>NZ_CP046035.1:0-4435000 GCF_000156995.2 Pseudomonas coronafaciens pv. oryzae str. 1_6
ATGTCCCGACTCAATCCCCGGCAGCAGGAAGCCGTGAACTACGTCGGCGGCCCTCTTTTGGTGCTCGCCGGTGCCGGTTCCGGCAAGACCAGCGTGATCACCCGCAAAATTGCCCACCTGATCCAGAATTGCGGGATCCGGGCCCAGTACATCGTCGCCATGACCTTCACCAACAAGGCCGCGCGCGAAATGAAAGAGCGGGTCGGCACATTGCTCAGAGGCGGCGAAGGGCGTGGTCTGACGGTCTCGACCTTCCATAATCTGGGCCTCAACATCATCCGCAAGGAACACACGCGGTTGGGTTACAAGCCGGGCTTCTCGATCTTCGACGAGACCGACGTCAAGGCCCTGATGACCGACATCATGCAAAAAGAGTATTCCGGCGACGACGGTGTCGACGAAATCAAGAACATGATCGGCTCGTGGAAAAACGATCTGATCCTGCCCGCCGAGGCCCTGGAAAACGCTCGCAACCCCAAGGAACAGACTGCTGCCATCGTCTACACCCACTATCAGCGCACGCTCAAGGCGTACAACGCGGTGGACTTCGATGACCTGATCCTGATGCCGGTCAAACTCTTCCAGGAACACGCCGACATCCTGGAAAAATGGCAGAACAAAGTGCGTTATCTGCTGGTGGATGAATATCAGGACACCAACGCCAGTCAGTACCTGCTGGTGAAGTTGCTGATCGGCTCGCGCAACCAGTTCACCGTGGTGGGCGACGACGACCAGTCGATCTACGCCTGGCGCGGCGCGCGACCGGAAAACCTGATGCTGCTCAAGGATGACTACCCGTCGCTGAAAGTGGTCATGCTGGAGCAGAACTACCGCTCGACCAGCCGCATCCTGCGCTGCGCCAACGTGCTGATCTCCAACAACCCGCATGCGTTCGAAAAGCAGCTGTGGTCCGACATGGGCCACGGGGACGAGATCCGGGTCATCCGCTGCCGTAACGAAGACGCCGAGGCCGAGCGGGTGGCGATGGAAATCCTCACCCTGCACCTGCGCACCGACCGGCCCTACAGCGACTTTGTCATTCTGTACCGCGGTAACTATCAGGCCAAACTGATCGAGCTGAAACTGCAGCACCATCAGGTGCCGTATCGCCTGTCGGGCGGCAACAGCTTCTTTGGTCGTCAGGAAGTGAAAGACCTGATGGCCTACTTCCGGCTGCTGGTGAACCCGGATGACGACAATGCGTTTCTGCGTGTGATCAACGTTCCGCGTCGGGAAATCGGTTCGACCACGCTGGAAAAACTCGGCAACTACGCCACCGGACGCAAGGTATCGATGTACGCCGCCACCGATGAAATCGGCCTTGGCGAGCATCTGGACAGCCGTTTCACCGACCGCCTGCAACGCTTCAAGCGCTGGATGGATGGCGTACGCCAGCAATGCGCGCAGAACGACCCGATTGCTGCGCTGCGCAGCATGGTCATGGACATCGATTACGAGAACTGGCTGCGGCAGAACAGCTCCAGTGAGAAAGCTGCCGACTACCGGATGAGTAACGTCTGGTTTCTGATCGAGGCGCTTAAAAACACGCTGGAAAAAGACGAAGAAGGCGGCATGACCATCGAGGAGGCCATCGGCAAGCTGGTCTTGCGGGACATGCTCGAGCGTCAGCAGGAAGAGGAAGACGGTGCCGAGGGCGTGCAGATGATGACCCTGCACGCGTCCAAGGGGCTGGAATTTCCGTACGTGTTCATCATGGGCATGGAAGAAGAAATCCTCCCGCACCGCTCCAGCATCGAGGCCGACACCATCGAGGAAGAACGCCGCCTGGCGTACGTGGGCATCACCCGCGCGCGGCAGACCCTGGCGTTTACCTTCGCCGCCAAGCGCAAGCAGTACGGGGAAATCATCGACTGCTCGCCAAGCCGTTTTCTGGATGAGCTGCCGCCGGACGATCTGGCCTGGGAAGGCACCGATGACACGCCAGTGGAAGTCAAAGCGGTGCGCGGCAACACAGCGCTGGCCGATATTCGCGCGATGCTGAAACGCTAGCCGACACAAAATTGATCATTTATTGCGCAATGGCGCAGCCAAGGAATTGAAGTGGAAGCACTGCACAAGAAGATTCGCGAAGAAGGCATCGTACTGTCCGAACAGGTGTTGAAAGTCGATGCGTTTCTCAATCACCAGATTGATCCTGCGCTGATGAAGCAAATCGGCGACGAGTTCGCCCGGCTGTTCGCGGATGCGGGCGTGACCAAGATTGTCACCATCGAAGCGTCCGGCATTGCACCGGCCGTGATGGCGGGCCTGAATATGGGCGTGCCGGTGATTTTCGCCCGCAAGCATCAGTCCCTGACCCTGACTGAAAACCTGCTGTCGGCTACCGTGTATTCCTTCACCAAACAGGTGGAAAGCACTGTCGCCATCTCGCCGCGGCATCTGAACAGCACAGACAACGTGCTGATCATCGATGACTTCCTGGCCAACGGCAAAGCGTCGCAGGCACTGATCTCGATCATCAAGCAGGCTGGCGCCACTGTCGCCGGCCTGGGCATCGTAATTGAGAAGTCCTTCCAGGGCGGCCGCGCCGAGCTGGATGCACAGGGCTATCGCGTTGAATCGCTGGCACGGGTCGAATCGCTGGCCGGCGGGGTGGTGACGTTCAAGTAAGGCCACAATGATGGACACGCCTCCGAGCTTCTGCCTGTGGGGCGTGGGAGCGAACTTGTTCGCGAAAGGGCCGGTATGATCGCCGAAACATGCGTTGTCTGAAATACCGTCTTTGCGGACAAGTCCGCTCCCGCAAAGGCCCCGTTTTTCGCGCTCTTCAAGACCTGTGTATAACGCTGAACGCGGAGCTTGGGCGCGGTAGCGTTTTCCAGGCACCTCTCGTTCCTCATGCTCCAGCGTGGGAATGCCGGTCGTGACGCTCTGCGTCGCAGGCTCTAAATACCGAGTGCGCGCAAACGCCGATACAGGGTGCGTTCGCTCAATCCCAGCTCTTGGGCCAGCTCACTGCGTGAGCCTTTGAACACCCGCAGCGCGTGGGCAAGCTTCTCCAGGCCATCATCCTGCCGGCGATAAGAAACGCCGCTCGGCTCGCCATGCCCGCGCACTTCAGCGGGTAGATCCTGCACGCGAATGATGCCGTCATCGGTGAACAGCCTGGCGCGTTCAAGGATGTTGCGCAGCTCGCGGATGTTGCCGGGGTAGCTGTAGAAGCTCAGCAGTTTCATGGCCTCGTTATCGACACGTGGCGCAGCACCTGGCGCGATGCGTTGCAGCAGGCTGTCGATCAGCAGCGGCAGGTCCTCGCTGCGCTCACGCAGGGCGGGCAAACGAATCGGAAAGGCGCTGATTCGGTAGAACAGGTCTTGACGAAAGCTGCCTTCGGCGACCATGTCCTTGAGCGGCTTGTGGGTCGCCACAACCAGCCGGAAATCGGAATGCACGGTTCTCAGGCTGCCTACCGGACGGAAACTCCCCGACTCGATCAGCCTCAGCAGTTTGACCTGCATGGCCAGCGGCACCTCGCCAATCTCGTCGAGAAACAGCGTACCGCCATGAGCGGCCTCGGCCAGGCCGGTCTTGCGTTGCAATGCTCCGGTAAATGCACCCTTTTCATAACCGAAAAGCTCGCTCTCCAGCAGGCTTTCAGTCAGCCCGGTGCAGTCCACGACCACCAGTGGCCCGGCAGACCTCGAGCTGCTGGCATGCAGCGCACGTGCAAACAGCTCTTTGCCGGTCCCGGATTCGCCTTGCAGCAGCACCGGTATCTGCGCTGGCGCGGCGCGCTGCAAGGCGCTCAACACCTCCTTGAATGCAGCCGAACGCCCCACCAGCCCATGTTGCTGAGGCTGGACCGACGCCACCGCCACTGAACTCAATCGCTCGACGTAAGCGATCACTTCGCCCTGATCGTCCAGAATCGGCCGCAGTTCTACGTCGACATGCTCCGGGCCGCGCGGCGTGTGGTGAATATGCAGCAGGCGCTCAGGCAACCTGGTTTCATGGGCCTTGCGCATCGGACAATGCTCACCGGCCTGATCGCAGGGCACGGCAAACTGGTGGGATACCCGATAACATTTCTCGCCAACGTGCGGCGTGCCCTCGACGCCAAACTGGCGCTGGTAGGCGGTATTGGCGGCGATGATGTTGTAGTCGGTGTCCAGCACGATGGTCGGACGCAGATCATGCTCGAGGTACGACACCAGCGACTGCATGCGGCTGCCGGTAAAATCGGTGGCGATGACTGACATGATTGCTCCTGAAGACGGGTGGCCCGCTGGTCAACGGGCTGCCAGTTTATGCCATTTACTGCCAGCAAGCTGCCAGAAAGTGGCAGTCAGGCATGATCGGCTGTCAACCGGGCGAGGCGTAGAACAGACCTGCCCCTTGCAATGACTAAGCGCCAGGTGCGTCAGCGTGGTTGGCATGGTAATTGAGACTGCAATGCAACGACTGCCAACCGTCCAGCTCCAAACAGCTTCGGGGCGATTACAGCCATGGGAATTGCACATGATCATTGGTGAAAAGCTTCACGTTGAAGCGTTGTTCGACAGCGAGACCGGGACCATCAGTTATCTGGTGATGGACCTGGAGAGCAAGCAGTGCGCGCTGATCGACAGCGTGCTCGATTACGACCCCAAGTCCGGTCGCACCCGGACTGAGTCCGCCGACCGGATGATTGACCGCGTACGGGCCTTGCAGGCCTCGGTGCAATGGATTTTCGAAACGCATGTACATGCGGATCATCTGTCGGCAGCGCCTTATCTGAAACAGAACCTTGGCGGCAAGATCGTGATAGGCAGCCACATCACTGTCGTGCAGAAGACTTTCGGTGCGTTGTTCAACGCATCGTCGGATTTCGCGCGCAATGGCAGCCAGTTCGATGTACTTCTGGATGATGACGCTGCATTCGCCATCGGCACGCTGCAGGTAAAAGCCATGCACACGCCCGGACACACGCCGGCCTGTATGAGCTACTTGGTGCAGGTCGGCGAACAGACCGTCGCGTTTGTCGGCGATACGCTGTTCATGCCCGATTACGGCACCGCCCGCTGCGACTTCCCGGGCGCCGATGCACGCACCTTGTACCGTTCGATTCGCAAGCTGCTGGCCCTGCCACCGCAAACCCTTCTGTTCATGTGTCACGACTACCTGCCCAACGGCCGGGCGCTGAAATACATGACTACCGTCGCTGAGCAGCGCGCGAGCAATATTCATGTGCATGACGGCGTCGATGAAGACACATTCGTCAGCATGCGCGAAGCCCGCGATGTGACGCTGGAGATGCCGGTGCTGATGCTGCCTTCGGTGCAAGTCAACATGCGTTGCGGGCACTTTCCGGAGCCCGAAGACAACGGCGTCGTTTATCTGAAGATCCCGCTCAATGCGCTATGAGCCCTGCCTGCCATTGGAAACTCTGCAATGAATGCCTCGAATACTACCTGTCAGATCCTGATCGTCGGCGCGGGTGCTGCCGGCATAGCCACGGCCACAAGCCTGCTCGCCCGCGATGCCTCGCTGCAGATCACGCTTGTTGATCCTGCCGACACTCACTACTACCAGCCTGGCTGGACGATGGTCGGTGCAGGCATCTTTGAAGCGCAATCGACGGCGCGCAGTATGGTTTCACTGATCCCCAAGGGCGTGCAGTGGATCAAGGCCGCAGTGGCAAGCTTCGAACCGCAGGCCAACGCCCTGACACTGGAAGACGGCAGCACGATCGGCTATCAGCAACTGGTGGTCTGCCCCGGGCTGAAGCTGGACTGGGCAGCCATCGACGGGTTGGTCGAAACCCTGGGTGCCAACGGCGTGACGTCCAATTACCGTTTTGACCTGGCGCCTTACACCTGGAAACTGGTGCAGGAACTCAAGCAGGGCCGCGCTTTGTTCACCCAACCGCCGATGCCGATAAAGTGCGCCGGTGCGCCGCAAAAGGCCATGTACCTGTCCTGCGATCACTGGCTGAAAGCCGGGCATCTCGCGCAGATCGATACGCAGTTCTATAACGCCGGTGGCGTGCTGTTCGGTGTCGCAGATTACGTTCCGGCGCTGATGAGCTATGTGGATCGTTACGCCATCGACCTCAAGTTCAGCCACCGGCTGGCGGCTGTCGACGGGCCGGGGAAACGCGCCACGTTCATTCGCAGCCAGCCCGACGGCAGCAGTGAAACCGTCGAGCAAAGTTTTGACATGCTGCATGTCGTGCCTCCGCAGACTGCCCCCGATTTCATTCGCAACAGCCCGCTCGCCGACGCGGCCGGCTGGGTAGATGTGGACCCTGCCACGCTTCGGCATCGGCAGTTTGCCAACATTCACGGGTTGGGCGACGCCACTAATACCAGCAACGCCAAGACCGCTGCTGCCGCCCGCAAACAGGCACCGGTAGTGGCCAATAATGTACTGGTTGCGTTGGGTCGGCTGAGCGGTTCGGCTGCTTATGACGGCTATGGCTCCTGCCCGCTGACTGTCGAAAAAGGCAAAATCGTGCTGGCCGAGTTCACCTATGGCGGCAAGGTGGCGCCCAGCTTTCCGGGCTGGTTGCTGGATGGGCGCAAACCGACCCGACTGGCGTGGTGGTTGAAAGAGCGCGTGCTGCCCGCGCTGTACTGGAACGCCATGCTCAAGGGCCGTGAATGGCTGGCAAAACCCAAGAAGGCTGACGCTCCGCATGGTTGAGCATCAGTTATTGGGCGCAGGTCTGGGCGCAATCATCGGGGTGGTGCTGGCACTGACCGGGGCAGGCGGCGGCATTCTCGCGGTGCCGTTGCTGGTGTTCGGGCTTGGGCTGACGATTGTCGAAGCAGCGCCGGTCGGTCTGCTGGCGGTGGGTCTGGCTGCCGGGGTCGGCGCTGTGCTGGGGTTGCGCCAGGGCATCGTGCGCTATCGCGCGGCAGGGTACATCGCAGGTATCGGCGTGCTGATGTCTCCCATCGGCCTCTGGCTTGCCCACCGTCTGCCCGCCGCGCCGCTGGCGCTGATATTTTCGACAGTGTTGCTGTATGCCTGCGGGCGCATGTTCATGCGGGCCAGCCGTGAACTGCGTGACGGCCAGGCTGCGCCGCGAGCAGAAATACTGCCCTGCGTTCTCAACCCGCTGCAAGGACGACTGCGCTGGACGATGCCGTGCCTGCGTGCCTTGACGCTGACCGGTATGGGCTCGGGGTTGCTGTCCGGGCTGCTCGGCGTGGGCGGCGGCTTTGTGATAATTCCGGCGCTGACCCGCTATAGCGATCTGGACATGAAGAGCGTCGTGGCGACCTCACTGGCGGTGATCGCTCTGGTTTCTGCAGGCAGTGTCATCATCGCTTCGCTCAGCGGGGTCATGCACTGGGCGGTAGGCGCGCCCTTCGCGCTCGGCGCGGTTGCCGGCCTGGTCGGTGGCAGACAAATCTCTCGCTACCTTGCTGGCCCGCGTTTACAGCAGTTGTTTGCTGTATGCGGGCTCGTTGCTGCGGTTATGTTGGTGCTTACGGTGGTGTAGTTGGCGTTGGCTCTTCTATGAGTCTCGTACCCGCACATCAACATCGGACGCAGAGCATCCAGAACTGCGTCCCCCACGCTGTAGCGTGGGGACGAGCATCAGCCCGTCAGCCCGGTTGTATTCTGCAGCCCAGCCAGCAGCAGCCGCTGGTACAGCTCTTCGCGCAGGCCCTGCGGGTTGTCCAGTTGCATGCGCTGCAGATGCTGCTGGAAGGCTTCCGGCTCTGGAGCATCGAGGGTGGCTTTGCCCAGTTCGAGAATTTCTGTGAGCTTGAGTTTGCTTTTCAGCCAGTTCAGCGCCCGCAGCAAATCGCGCTCTTCAGGCGTGAAATCACAGCCCAACGGGTACTCGGTGAACAACGACGGGTAATGCGCTGAAGTTTCTCGCAGGCGTTCTGGTGTGTTCTGAGTAAAGCGCGGGTCGAGGTGGAAATCCTTGGGCAGCTTGCCAGCCTTTTGGGCCTGCTCGATCAAGCCAGGCTGAAACCTTGAGTCGGTGATATTCAGAATGCGTTCGATGACTGTGGCGTCGGTCTGGCCGCGCAGGTCGGCAATGCCGTATTCGGTCACGACGATATCGCGCAGGTGCCGGGGGATCGTTGTGTGGCCATATTGCCAGACGATATTTGAGCTGACCTCGCCGCCTGACTCGCGCCAACTGCGCAGCATTAGAATCGAACGAGCGCCTTCCAGTGCATGAGCCTGGGCGACGAAGTTGTATTGCCCGCCAACACCGCTGAGCACCCTGCCGTCTTCCAGCTGGTCGGCCACTGCTGCGCCCATCAGCGTGACGGTGAATGCGCTGTTGATGAAGCGTGCATCGCGGCGTTGCAGGCGCTTGAGGTCTTCTTGACCATAAAGCTCGTTGATGTAGCTGATGGCAGTCATGTTGAATTGTGCCAGGCGTTCGGCAGGCAGCTCGCGCAGGCGTTGGTAAAAACTCGACGGCCCGAGAAAGAACCCGCCGTGCACGATTACGCCTTCAGGGTGCGCGTCTTCGTCGAGGGTGCCCATGTTGGCCAACCGCTGTAGCTCTGCATCGGCATACACCTTGCGCCGCACAATGCCTGCATCGGCCAGCACCAACAGCCCGTTGACGAACATCTCGCTACAGCCATAAAGACCGCTGGCGAAAGGCTGGGTACCGCCCTCCCGGTCGATCAGGGTCTGCCAGTTGCTCATGTTCAGCTCGGCCAGCAGGCTACGCCAGGTTTCGTTGTCGGCCTGCCTCGCCAGCAATGCGCCGGTCAGCGCATCGCCCATCGAGCCGATGCCTATCTGCAGCGTACCGCCGTCGCGCACCAATGTGCTGGTGTGCAGGCCGATCAGATGATCTTGATAGCCGACCGGCATGTTGGGCGTCGAAAACAGCGTGCTGCGCTCGTCTTCGTTCAACAGCAGGTCGAAGGCTTCGACGTCCAGCTCCGAGTCGCCCGGCATGTACGGCAGGTCAGCGTGGACCTGGCCGAGCATCAGAATGGTTTCTCCGGCAGCTCGACGCTTGGCGATCATGGGCAGCAGATCGAGGGTCACGTCCGGGTTGCAGCTCAGGCTCAGCGTGGTCGGACGCTGATCATCGCGCGCTACCAGCTGCGCAATCAGGTTCAGCCCGTTGGCGTTGATGTCGCGGGCGGCGTGGCTGTAATTGCTGCTGACGTAGTCCTGCTGGGCCGGCGCACTGTCGAGCAGGCTGCCTGGCTGCATGAAGAACTGCTGGACGCGAATATTGGCGGGCAGTTTGTCGCGGCGCAGGGCGGAGAGGTATTCAAGCTCCGGATAGTCTCCGAATGTCCGTTCCAGAAACGGCTCCAGAAACCGCGCCTGCAAGCCCTCGCCCGGCGTGGGTCGACCAAGCGTCAGGGCGGTGTAGATCGTCAACCTTCGCTCGGGCAGCTGACTGATACGTTGGTACAGGGCGTTGACGAACCGATTGGGCTTGCCCAGCCCCAACGGCATGCCGAGATGAATATGCTCGGGTAACTGCGCCAGAACGTGATCGACGGCTTGCTCGATGGAACAGGAATACGGCATCCCGGCTCTCCTGAATTGTTATTGGATGCAGGTTGGACCGGTGACGAAGTGAAAGTGTTGCATGGCCACCGTGCTGATGCTCCAGAGTGTGACGCGGAGCGTCACGAAATGCATTCCCACGCGCGTGAAGAACGAGAGGCCTTCGCCATGCCGCGCGATTACGGTCAGGTGAGGGACCGGAATCATAGGGTTATTTCAGTCCGGACATGCTCTGGATGGTGCTTTTGAGTTCTTCGTCAGTGCAATCGCCGCAGGTGCCTTTCGGGGGCATGATGCTCAGGCCTTTGATGGTGCTGGCCAGCAGGCCATCCAGGCCGCCTGCTTTTTTCGCCCGCTCTTCCCAGGCTGGCGTGTCACCGATCTTCGGCGCGTTGAGCAGGCCGACGCTGTGGCAGGCTACGCAATGCGCAGCAATGATGTCGTCAGGGGATCGGGCATTGTCGGCGGCCTGAGTGTTCAGCGCCAAAATCGTCAACGTGCCCGCTATGGCCAGGTTCTTCAGGGTCGTCTTCACGCTGCACTCATCGGCATAAGGCGGTCAGAAATTAGCAGGCGTTGCAGCGCTGATCAGTCGCGCCGCAACATCGAACGGGTTGCGAAAGCGGTGCGGTCGAGTGCTTTCGAAGTAATAACTGTCGCCTGCCTCGAGCACGTAAGTGTCGTGTCCGACAACCAGCTCAAGCCGTCCTTCAACGAGAATTCCGGTTTCTTCGCCTTCGTGAACGAGCATTTCTTCGCCGGTATCGGCGCCCGGCGGGTAGGTTTCGGTCAGGAACGCGATGGCGCGGCCCTGATGCGACTTGCCGACCAGCTTCATAGTGACGGCACCGTCCGAGATATCAATCAGCTCGCTGGCCTTGTAGACCACCTGGGCTGCGTTCTCCGGCACGGTTTCTTCCGAGAAGAATTCGACCATGGACATCGGGATGCCGCCCAGCACCTTGCGCAGTGAGCTGATCGAAGGGCTTACGCTGTTTTTCTCGATCATGGAAATGGTGCTGTTGGTCACGCCTGCGCGCTTGGCGAGTTCTCGTTGGGACAGGCCCTTGAGCTTGCGGATCGATTGCAGCCGTTCACCCACGTCCAATGCGGCATTCCCCCGGTTTTTGTCAGGTCAGGTCGTTATGAACGCCATCATGGCAACAGCGTTCAATATTTACAACACTTCGACAGAAACCGAAACGTAAAGGACTGGCGCCGAGACGCAGGGATCAGTTTTCGGAATAGATACGCGGAACACGACGCAGATTGCAGAAGATCTGGTATGGAATCGTCTCAGCCTGCGCTGCAACTTCGCTGGCGAGCACGCCCTTGCCCCACAGCTCGACCCGACTGCCGAGCCTGGCCTGTGGCAACCCGGTCAGGTCCACGCAGAGCATGTCCATGGACACTCGGCCAATCAGTCTGGAGCGCTGGCCGTCGACATGCACAGGCGTGCCGGACGGCGCGTGGCGCGGATAACCGTCGGCATATCCCATGGCCGCCACGCCGACCCGCAATGGGCGGTCGCTGACGAAGGTCGCGCCATAACCCACGGCCTCGCCAGCAGGCACTTCGCGCACGCTGATTATTTTCGATTCCAGGGTCATGACCGGTTGCAGCCGGTCTGCCAGTGGCTGCGACTGGCCAAACGGCGTAGCGCCGTAAAGCATGATGCCGGTACGCGACCAGTCGCTGCGGATCTTCGGCCAGCCCAACACGGCAGGCGAGTTTTTCAGGCTGGTTTCTGCCGCCAGCCCCTGGCAGGTGGCTTCGAACACTGCGTACTGTTCGGCGCTCGACGGGCTGTCCAGTTCGTCTGCACAGGCGAAGTGAGTCATCAGGACGACTTTCGCCACTTTGCCGCTGGCCAGCAGACGCTGGTGGGCCGCGCGATATTCCGAAGGGTACAGCCCGACGCGGTGCATGCCGGTGTCGAGCTTGAGCCAGACGGTTAACGGCTTGTCGAGGCGAGCCTTTTCAATGGCCTCCAGTTGCCAAATCGTATGCACAACCGTCCATAAGTCATGCTCGACAATCAGCGCCAGCTCATCCGCTTCAAAGAAGCCTTCGAGCAGCAGGATGGGCGCGCGAAGGCCGGCTGCGCGCAGCTCCAGCGCCTCTTCGATGCAGGCAACTGCGAAACCGTCGGCTTGTGCCTCCAGTGCCTGGGCGACACGCACTGCGCCGTGGCCATAAGCATCGGCTTTGATGACCGCAAGGGCCTTGCCGCCGCTGCTTTCTCGAGCCAGTTGGTAGTTGTGGCGCAGTGCCTGAAGATCAATAAGGGCGCGGGCTGGACGCATGGTGACGGTAGTTGCCTGAAGAGAGTAATCGAAGAAGAAAGCCCGGCGTTGTGGAGGCTGCGCCGGACCGTTGCGAAGCGTTATGGCAGTGCTGCGACAACCGACAGTTCGACGAGGATTTCCGGCTCGCACAACTTGGCTTCGACCGTTGCACGGGCGGGAGCGAAGCCCTTGGGCAACCACTTGTCCCACACACTGTTCATGCCGGCGAAGTGCGCGTCGATGTCCTTCAGGTAAATCGTGACCGCCAGAATACGCGTCTTGTCGGTGCCAGCCAGGTCGAGCAGACGCTCGATGCTGTTCAGGACCTCCCGGGTCTGTTGCTCGACACCTGCGGTCATGTCATCGCCCACCTGGCCTGACAGATAGACGGTGCCATTGTGGACGACGACCTGACTCATGCGCTCATTGGTGAGCTGGCGCTGGATTGACATGCTGTGCATTCTCCTGGGTGTGGCCGTAACGAGAGATATCAAGCCCTTGGGCACTGATCTGAGGTGTCTTGCGGGCGATGATATCTGCCAGCAAACGACCGGAACCACACGCCATCGTCCAGCCCAGCGTTCCGTGGCCTGTGTTGAGGAACAGGTTGCGGAACGGTGTTGCACCCACGATCGGCGTCCCGTCGGGTGTGGTCGGACGCAGCCCGGTCCAGAAGCTCGCTTGGCTCAGGTCGCCGCCCTGAGGATAGAGGTCACCGACGATCATCTCCAGCGTTTCGCGACGACGAGGGTTGAGCGAGAGGTCGAACCCGGCGATTTCGGCCATGCCACCGACCCGGATTCGGTTATCGAAACGGGTGATAGCGACCTTGTAGGTTTCATCGAGAATGGTCGATTTCGGCGCCATCTCGGGGCGGGTGATCGGCACCGTCAGCGAATACCCCTTGAGCGGGTAGACCGGGGCCTTGATGCCCAGCGGCTTGAGCAACTGTGGCGAGTAACTGCCCAGCGCCAGCACATAACGGTCTGCGGTTTCCAGCACGCCATCGACCCACACGCCGTTGATGCTGTCGCCTGCGTGGTCAAGGCGCTCGATGTTCTGGCCGTAACGGAACTCGACGCCCAGTGCCACCGCCATCTCCGCCAGCCGCGTGGTGAACAGCTGGCAGTCACCGGTCTGGTCGTTGGGCAAGCGCAATGCGCCGCTCAGTATGCCGGTCACCCCGGCCAGTGCCGGTTCGACACGGGCAATGCCCTCGCGGTCCAGCAGCTCATAAGGAACACCGGACTGCTCGAGCACCGAGATGTCCTTGGCGGCATTGTCCAGTTGCGCCTGAGTACGGAACAGCTGGGTAGTGCCCAGGCGACGACCCTCGTAGGCAATCCCGGTTTCGATGCGCAGCTCGTCCAGGCAATCGCGGCTGTATTCGGAGAGGCGCACCATGCGCTCCTTGTTGACGGCATACCGGCTTGCCGTGCAGTTGCGCAGCATCTGGGCCATCCACAGGTATTGATCGATGTCGGTGGTGGCTTTGATCGCCAGTGGCGCATGGCGCTCCAGCAACCACTTGATGGCCTTGAGCGGCACACCTGGCGCAGCCCAGGGCGAGGCATAGCCCGGAGAGACCTGGCCGGCATTGGCAAAACTGGTCTCCATGCCGGCAGCGGGCTGGCGGTCGATCACGGTCACCTGGAAACCGGCACGCGCCAGATAATAAGCACTGGTGGTACCGATGACGCCACTACCAAGGACCAGAACGCGCATGTCGACGACCTCATCGCGGATATCCGCTGATATTTTTAAGGTTAAAGCCAGAATGTGCGCAGTATATTGAGCTACGGGCAGTGTTTCTCACTGTATAACCGTTTATATTCAGCTTTTATTCACGGCATTAAACGCTTTGGTAGAGGGGAACTTGCCCGTGCGTACTCAACATCAGTCAAATCGCGAACTGGACAAGATTGATCGCAATATCCTGCGCATTCTTCAGGCAGATGCACGTATCTCGTTTACCGAGCTGGGCGAAAGGGTCGGCCTTTCGACCACGCCCTGTACCGAGCGCGTTCGTCGGCTGGAGCGCGAGGGCATCATCATGGGTTACAACGCCCGCCTGAACCCGCAAAGCCTCAAGGCCAGCCTGCTGGTCTTCGTGGAAATAAGCCTGGATTACAAGTCTGGCGACACCTTCGAAGAATTTCGCCGCGCCGTGCTGAAGCTGCCGCACGTGCTGGAGTGTCACCTGGTGTCCGGCGACTTCGACTATCTGGTCAAGGCGCGTATTTCCGAGATGGCGTCGTATCGCAAACTGCTGGGCGACATCCTGCTCAAGCTGCCGCATGTGCGCGAGTCCAAGAGCTACATCGTGATGGAGGAAGTGAAAGAAAGCCTGAACCTGCCTGTTCCCGAGTGATTCTGGCGCTTACACCAGCACCTGGCGGGTCGACGCCATGTACGCGTGTATCTGCTTTTCGACCTGCGGGTGGATGAGCTCCACCGGGCGGCGGTTGTTCGGGCACGGCAGGCTTGCAGTGGTGCCAAACAGGCGGCAGATCAGCGGGCGTTCGTCATACACCGTGCAGCCTTGCGGGCCCAGGTGGACACAGTTCAGCTCATCGAGCGCGGCTTCCTGCTCGGCGGCAGTCTTGCGCGGCAGGCGCGACATTTCTTCGGGCGACGTCGTGACCGGCCCGCAGCAATCGTGACAGCCGGGCACGCACTCGAACGAGGGAATCTGACGTCGCAGATCGCTGACTTTTTGGCGGTTGCAGCTCATTGAATCGATCATCCACACACAATGCAGGGAGTTTGCCTCAGTTGGCAGGCTCATGACAGCGGCTTATCCTCCCCTGCATACAAACATCGCCAACAGGAAGAATCCATGAACGCTCGCGTTCAGCATCCGAACCGTGACGCCCCTCATGTTGCCTCCTACTATGCTGCCAGCAGCCATCCGCAACCGGATCATGCTGTGCTTCAAGGCGAGCTGAAGGTGGACGTGTGTGTCGTGGGCGGTGGATTTTCCGGGCTCAACACTGCCATCGAACTGACCGAGCGCGGCTTGAGCGTGGCGCTGCTGGAAGCGCGCAAGATTGGTTGGGGGGCCAGCGGGCGTAACGGCGGGCAGTTGATTCGCGGCGTCGGCCATGACGTCGGGCAGTTCGCCAATGTCATCGGCAGTGACGGCGTGCGCCAGCTCAAGCTGCTGGGTATCGAGGCCGTCGAGATCGTACGCCAGCGTGTCGAGTGTTACGGCATCGACTGCGACCTGAAATGGGGTTATTGCGATCTGGCCAACAAACCGCGTGATCTGGACAGCCTGGCCGAGGACGCAGATGAACTGCGCAGCCTCGGTTATCGCCATGCTTTGCAGCTGCTGCAACCTGATCAGATGCGCAGCGTGGTGGGTTCCGATCGATACGTCGGCGGGCTGATCGACATGGGCTCCGGGCATCTGCATCCGTTGAACCTTGCGTTGGGCGAAGCGGCGGTCGCACAAGCGCTGGGCGTGCAGGTGTTCGAGCACTCTGCTGTGACTCGCATCGACTATGGCTCGCAGGTCAAGGTGCACACGGCTCAAGGGACGGTACTGGCGAAAACCCTGGTGCTCGGTTGCAACGCTTACCTCAATGACCTGAACCCGGAACTCAGCGGCAAGGTTTTGCCCGCAGGCAGTTACATCATTGCGACTGAGCCCTTGAGCGAGGCTCAGGCCAGTGCATTGCTGCCACAGGACATGGCCGTCTGCGATCAGCGCGTGACAGTGGACTACTATCGCCTGTCTGCCGACCGTCGCCTGTTGTTCGGAGGTGCCTGTCATTATTCAGGGCGTGATCCGCAGGATATCGCCGCTTATATGCGTCCCAAGATGCTGGAAGTATTCCCGCAGCTGAAAGGCGTGAAAATCGATTATCAATGGGGCGGCATGATCGGTATCGGCGCCAACCGCCTGCCGCAGATCGGTCGGCTCAAGTCCCATCCCAACGTGTTTTATGCCCAGGCCTATTCGGGGCACGGCGTGAACGCCACGCACCTTGCGGGCCGCTTGCTCGCCGAAGCCATCAGCGGGCAGCACAGTGATGGTTTCGAGCTGTTCGCCAAGGTGCCGCACATGACCTTTCCGGGCGGCAAGCATCTGCGTTCGCCCTTACTGGCGCTGGGCATGCTCTGGCACCGGCTGAAAGAATTGCGCTGAAGGCTCACGTCCTCCAGAACGGTTTCATGGCCTCGGCCCTGGCCTGCCGGGCATCGAGGCCGATGTCGCGCAACTCATCATCGGTCAGCTCCAGCAAGGCGCGGCGGGATGTCCAGCGATGCTGGTAGCGCGCCCAGCGGCTCATGCCCGCCAGCAGGTCGATCTTTTGCGGACGGACTGTCTTGATGGCTGCCGCCCGATAGTCATTCAGTTCCTGGCTGTGAAGCGTCAGACGCACATCGCTGAACCCGTTCATTTCGATTCACTCATCTTGGTTGGGCGTGGGTC
The DNA here is from genome assembly GCF_000156995.2 of Pseudomonas coronafaciens pv. oryzae str. 1_6. Taxonomy (NCBI): domain Bacteria; kingdom Pseudomonadati; phylum Pseudomonadota; class Gammaproteobacteria; order Pseudomonadales; family Pseudomonadaceae; genus Pseudomonas; species Pseudomonas coronafaciens. The sequence goes on from NZ_CP046035.1 coordinate 16,189, forward strand.
TATGATGAAACGACGGGCAAAACCAATACAGATTCAAAATGCAGTTATATTTTCCATACAGACTGCTGATAAATAGCTCTGAATGCTATATTTCTGCCCCATCTGTACTGCTATTGGCGTTGTAAATAACAAGAGGCCGTCATGACGCTCTACGTCAACCTTGCCGAACTACTCGGCTCGCGCATCGAAAACGGTTTTTATCGCCCTGGTGACCGCCTGCCTTCGGTGCGTGCGCTAAGCCTCGAACACGGCGTCAGTCTGAGCACTGTGCAGCAGGCATATCGGTTACTGGAAGACAACGGCCTGGCGTCACCCAAACCCAAGTCCGGTTATTTTGTGTCGGTCAGCAAGCGCGCTCCTGCGCTTCCGGCAGTAGGCCGTCCGGTGCAGAGGCCTGTGGATATCTCCCAATGGGATCAGGTGCTGGAGCTGATCCGCGTGGCGCCGCGCGACGCCGTGACCCAACTGGGGCGCGGCATGCCTGATGTCACCAGCCCGACTCTGAAGCCGCTGATGCGCGCGTTCAGCCAATTGAGTCGTCATCAGGACATGCCGGGTCTGTATTACGACAACATCTATGGCGTGCCCAGGTTGCGCGAACAGATCGCCCGGCTGATGCTCGATTCAGGCTGCAATTTGAGCGCCAGTGACCTGATTATCACCACCGGTTGTCACGAAGCCCTCTCTGCCAGCGTTCGCGCAATCTGTGAGCCGGGTGACATCGTTGCCGTGGACTCGCCCAGCTTTTTCGGCGCCATGCAGACCCTCAAGGGCGTCGGCATGAAAGCCATGGAGATTCCGACCGACCCACTGACCGGCATCAGTCTGGAAGCGCTGGAGCTGGCGCTCGAGCAGTGGCCGATCAAGGTCATCCAGTTGACGCCAAACTGCAACAACCCGCTCGGCTACATCATGCCGGAAGACCGCAAGCGTGCCCTGCTCACCTTGGCGCAACGCTTCGATGTGGCGATCATCGAAGACGATGTGTATGGCGACCTTGCGTACAACTACCCTCGCCCGCGCACCATCAAGTCCTTCGATGAAGACGGTCGCGTGCTGCTCTGCAGTTCTTTTTCCAAGACGCTTGCGCCCGGCCTGAGGGTTGGCTGGGTGGCGCCGGGGCGTTACCTGGAGCAAGTGCTGCACATGAAATACATCGGCACCGGTTCCACTGCCCCTCAACCGCAACTGGCTATCGCAGACTTTCTCGAAGGCGGTCATTACACGCCGCACGTAAGACGTATGCGTACCCAGTACCAGCGCAGTCGAGATCAGATCATCGACTGGGTGATGAGCTATTTTCCCGAAGGCACACGCGTCAGTCGTCCGCAAGGCGGCTTCATGCTGTGGGTAGAGTTGGCCGAGGGCTTTGACACTCAACGCCTGAACCGTGTCTTGCTGGACAGAGGCGTGCAGGTCGCCGTGGGCAGTATTTTCTCGGCATCGGGCAAGTATCGAAACTGCCTGCGCATGAATTACGCGTCCAGACCCACACGGGAAATCGAGAACGCAGTGCGTATCGTGGGCGAGACAATCACGCAACTGAATGCGCAAACTGACTGACGCTGGCAAATCTTTCCCGGTTTTGTCGGTCTTATCCGCAAGTCGAGCCATGTACAGACACGGAAACCAATTTGAACCATTCATGGGCCTTGCCCTTTTGCCTGCTGGTTGCATTGTGCGTCAGCGGTTGCGCGCACCAGGAAATCGCCAGCGAGCCAAGCCAGGCCATGCCGCCTTCAGGGTCGGCTTTCGGGCGCTCCATTCAGGCCATGGCGATGCCGCACGACGGGCGCTCGGGTTTTCGTCTTCTGCCTGACAGCAGCGATGCCTTCAAGGCTCGCGCCGAACTGATCCGTAACGCCAAAAGCAGCCTTGATCTGCAGTACTACATCGTTCACGACGGCCTGAGTACGCGCGCGCTGATCGACGAGTTGCTCAAAGCAGCAGACCGTGGCGTTCGTGTGCGCATCCTGCTGGACGACACCACCAGCGACGGGGTAGACCAGGCTATCGCTACGCTCGCTGCCCATCCGAACATCGAGATTCGCCTGTTCAACCCGCAAAACCTGGGGCGCGAGACCGGGATCACTCGTAGCCTGGGTCGCTTGATGAACCTCTCGCGTCAGCACCGGCGCATGCACAACAAGCTGTGGCTGGCCGATAGCAGTGTGGCGATTGTCGGTGGACGTAACCTGGGCGATGAGTACTTCGATGCCGAACCGAACCTGAACTTCACTGACATCGACATGCTCAGCGTCGGGCCGGTTGCCGAGCAACTGGGGCACAGCTTCGATCAGTACTGGAACAGCACACTGAGCAAGCCTATCGCCGAGTTCATGTACTTTTTGCCTGACGGCGAGGACCTTGCCGAAGCCCGTCGCAAGCTTGAAGACTCACTTGAGCAGGCGCACCAGCAGCACAAGGCCCTTTATGATCGGTTGATGGCCTACAAGACTCAGCCACGCATGAAAACCTGGCTCAACGAACTGGTCTGGGCTTACAACCAGGCGCTGTGGGATGCGCCCACCAAAGTCCTGGCGCAGGGCGAACCCGACCCGCACCTGCTGCTGACCACGCAATTGGCTCCGGAACTGCTGAACACCCGCAAGGAGCTGATGCTGATCTCCGCCTACTTCGTGCCGGGGCAGGAAGGCTTGCTGTACCTGACGGGTCGTGCCGATGCTGGCGTCAAGGTCAGCTTGCTGACCAATTCGCTGGAAGCCACCGATGTGCCTGCCGTGCATGGTGGCTACGCACCTTATCGCAAGGCGCTGCTGGAACATGGTGTCAAACTTTTCGAATTGCGCCGCCAGCCGGGCGACACCGAAACCATGCGCAGCAGCGGGCCTCATCTATTCAAGAAAAGCCATTCGCTGGCCAGCTCCGAATCAAGCCTGCACAGCAAAGCGATGATCTTCGATCGGCAGAAAGTCTTTGTCGGCTCATTCAACTTCGACCCGCGTTCCGTGTTGTGGAACACCGAAGTCGGGGTTTTGGTCGACAGCCCGCAGTTGGCCGACCAACTGCGCGAGCTGACGTTGCAGGGTATGGCACCGTCGCTGACTTACGAGGCGATGCTGGAGGATGGCAAGGTGGTGTGGGTAACCGAAGACAATGGTCAGATCCACACCCTGCATACCGAGCCTGGCGATTTGTGGCGACGTTTCAACGCGTGGATGAGCCAGGCTATCGGTCTTGAAAGAATGCTTTAAGCGGGCGCAGCCAGTGCCCCGAAAGCACCGCGTCGCCTGATCAGAATCAACAGCCCCAGTGCGCCGGCCGCCATCAGCAGTGGCAAGGCTTCGCCGCTGACCCACTGGCCGCCCGCACCTGCGGCCAAGGGCCCGATCAGGCAGCCGATGCCCCAGAGCTGCGCAACATGGGCGTTGGCGCGCACCAGCGCATTGTCGCGATAACGCTCGCCGATCAGGATCAGTGAAAGGGTGAGCAACCCGCCTGCGCTGGCACCGAATACAGCCCACAACGGCCAGATCAGAACTGTATCGATCAACAGCGGCACCATCAGGCTGGACGCCAGCAACAGTATCGCGCAGCCGGTGAACATCGGGCGCCGCGAGATGCGGTCGGCGAGCATGCCGATCGGCAGTTGCAGCAAGGCATCGCCGACTACCACGACACTGACCATGATCAGCGCGATCTCCGGGGTAAAGCCGTGGCGTATGCAGTAAAGCGGCAACAGCGTCAGGATCAGCGCTTCGAACGCCGCAAACAACGCCACGGCCCATGCAATGGCAGGCATGCCGCGACAGAAGCCAAGCAGGTCGGTGAAGGTGACATTGCAGGATTCGGTCAAAGGCGCGCCGGTGCGACCCAGAAGCAGAAACGGCGAGCCGACCAGCAACACCACGCCGATCCAGAAGCCATAGTCGGCGTGGGTGCCAATTACGCCCAGCAACAACGGGCCGGCCAGCTGGCTCAGTGCGTAGGTGCTGCCATACAGCGCGACCAGTCGCCCGCGCAGGCGTTCGATCACCAACTGGTTGATCCAGCTTTCGCCCAGCACGAAGACGATGGTCAGAATGACCCCGAGTGTCAGACGCAGGACCAGCCATATCCAGTAGTACGGCAACAGTGCCAGCGCCCCGACTGATACGGCCCCGCCCCACAGGCACAGGCGCATCAGATTAGCTGTACCGAAGCGCGCCGCGAGGCGGCTTGCCAGCGCAGCACCGACCAGCACGCCTACCGCAGGCATTCCCGCCATGATACCGATGGCAAACGATCCATAGCCCCAGCCTGCCAGACGCAACGAAACCAGCGGCATGCTGACGCCCATTGCCAGACCGACGCCCAGTACAGACGCCAACACGGCAAAATATGTCCCCCAACGCATCTTCAAGCTCCTGCAAACCCTTATTGCGCGTTCAACATCGGACGCAGAGCGTCCAGAACGGCTTGCCCACGCTGGAGCGTGGGCACGATAGTATTCTCCCACTCATCGCTACTCACGCTCCAGCCCGGCAATACCAGGCGGAGCGTGAAGCCTGGGATTACAACTTGATCCAGGTGGATTTCAGCTCGGTGTACTTGTCAAACGCGTGCAGCGACTTGTCGCGACCGTTGCCTGACTGTTTGAAGCCGCCAAACGGTGCTGTCATGTCGCCGCCGTCGTATTGGTTCACCCATACGCTGCCTGCACGCAATGCCTTGGCGGTCAGGTGCGCCTTCGAGATATTTGCGGTCCATACCGCGGCGGCCAGGCCGTACTGCGTATCGTTGGCGATCTGGATGGCTTCTTCGGCGCTGTCGAAGGTCAGTACCGACAGTACCGGCCCGAAGATTTCTTCCTGAGCGATTCTCATCGCGTTGTTAACCCCGTCGAATATCGTCGGCTCCACGTAAGTGCCGCCGGTTTCCTGCAGAATCCGTTTGCCACCTGCGACCAGTTTGGCGCCATCAGCGTGGCCAGCCTCAATGTAGGACAGTACGGTATTCATCTGCTGTGTATCGACCAGCGCACCGACATTGGTGGCCGGGTCCAGCGGGTTGCCAGGCTTCCAGGTGCCCAGCGCTGCTATGACCATCGGCAGGAAGCGGTCCTTGATGGAGCGCTCGACCAGCAGGCGTGAACCTGCGGTGCATACCTCGCCCTGATTGAAAGCAATCGCACTGGCAGCGGAGTCGGCGGCTGCCTGCAAATCCGGTGCGTCGGCAAACACAATGTTCGGACTTTTGCCGCCAGCTTCGAGCCAGACGCGCTTCATGTTCGATTCGCCCGCGTAGATCATCAGCTGCTTGGCGATTTTGGTCGAGCCGGTAAACACCACGGTGTCGACGTCCATATGCAGCGCCAGTGCTTTGCCGACAGTATGGCCATAGCCCGGCAACACATTGAGCACGCCTGCAGGAATACCGGCCTCGATGGCCAGTTGCGCGATGCGAATGGCAGTCAGCGGAGATTTTTCCGAGGGCTTGAGAACAACCGAATTACCGGTGGACAGCGCAGGGCCGAGCTTCCAGCAGGCCATCATCAACGGGAAATTCCACGGCACGATGGCAGCAACCACGCCGACCGGCTCGCGGGTCACCAGGCCCAATTGGTCATGAGGTGTGGCGGCCACTTCGTCATACAGCTTGTCGATGGCCTCGCCGCTCCAGCTCAAGGCTCTGGCGCCGCCGGGTATGTCGACACCGAGCGAATCGCTGATGGGTTTGCCCATGTCCAGTGTTTCAAGCAGGGCCAGCTCTTCGGCATTCTGCTCAAGCAGCCCTGCGAAACGGATCATGACGGCTTTGCGTCTGGCTGGTGCCAGGCGTGACCAGACGCCTGATTCAAAAGCGCTGCGAGCGCTATCTACAGCACGCTGGGCATCGTCAGCGTCGCAGCTGGCAACCTTGGCGAGCAACCGGCCATCAACCGGGCTGATGCAATCGAAAGCTTCGCCGGAGGCAGCAGCGGTGTACTCGCCTTGAATGAAGGCGCGGCCTTCGATCTTCAGATTCTGGGCGCGTTGCTCCCAGTCGGCGCGGGTCAGGGTGGTCATTTGCATGTCCTCCTCTTGCGGAATATGGGTGTGTCATGCTTGATTTCAGACACAATTCGAATGTTTCAGGGCAGCCGATACCCTAAACCAGCGGCCAGTCAAAACCAATATATTTGACAGAGGTAGCGGTTGAGGTGCCTTTTCGTTGATTTTATTAAACAGGCCGGATGGGGGCAGCAAGGCACTTATGCCTGATTCCCTCGTCAAACCGTCAACGTATTCAGCTCAAGGGGTCATCATGAGTATCGCAAGTATCGTCGACTTCAGCGAAGCCAGCACCGCAGCCGAACACTACCGCCCGGCGCCGGAAAAGGTCTTCAAGGGCGACCCTGCACAGACAATTTATAACCACTACAACAGCCCGTGCGGGCAGATGAGCGCGGGTGTCTGGAATGGCGAACCAGGTCAATGGCAGGTGAATTACACCGAACATGAGTACTGCGAAATCGTTCAGGGCGTGTCGGTACTTCGGGACGAGGAAGGTAACGCCAAAACATTGCGTGCGGGCGACCGCTTCGTGATCCCGGCGGGTTTCAAGGGGACGTGGGAGGTGCTGGAAACATGTCGCAAGATTTATGTGGTGTTCGAGGCGACTGAACATACATAGATAACGCATCGCTTGGGGCGTTATGGGTGATTCTGAGTGCGTCCACTGAAGGACGCTCACTCAAAAAAGGATTTTGAAAATGACAAACGAAGTTGTCACCCAAGCGCTTCAATACCTTGTCGGAAGCCGCTACGTGCCTACCGTCAAAGCCTACATCAGCGAAATTACCGGTTTTGAGAAGGTTGTCGGTCCCGGCGACGTCATCACTCTGGATATCAACCCAATGCGTCTGCAGGTAAAAGTCGACACGGCTGGTCTGGTGTCCGGTTTCATTTTCGGCTGATTCAAAAGCCGTTCTCTTTATCGTACTGGTACAAGGCTTTCACGTTTAAAAAACACCCGGCGCGTTGCGTCGGGTGTTTTGCATTCTGGCTTTTGGCCAAAATTTGCGAGCTTGAGCCCCTTGAGGCCTCAGATCAGACAGGCACAAAAAACCCGCCAGAAGGCGGGTTTTTTGTAGTCGACAGAATCAATTACTTGATTTTGCCTTCTTTGTAGATCACGTGCTTGCGTACAACCGGATCGAATTTTTTGATTTCGATTTTATCCGGGGTAGTACGTTTGTTCTTGTCGGTGGTGTAGAAATGGCCTGTACCAGCGCTCGACACCAAACGGATCAATTCACGCATGATTCTCTCCCTTAAATTTTGCCGTCGCGACGCAGTTCAGCGAGCACAACTTCAATGCCACGCTTGTCGATGATACGCATGCCTTTAGCAGATACGCGCAGACGAACAAAACGCTTCTCGCCTTCAACCCAGAAGCGGTGATGCTGCAGGTTTGGCAGGAAACGACGACGGGTTTTGTTGTTTGCGTGGGAAATGTTATTCCCAGTCACCGGACCCTTACCGGTAACTTGACATACTCTCGACATGCCTCAGCCCTCTAAAACCACATGCCCAACCCGGCATGGGTTGGCCGCTTAATCTCTCAGTCATTTGGCGCCAGGCGCCGCGTTTCTTTAAGGGTCTTACCGGCTACACCTACAGTGAAGGAACCGGGCCCCTAGAAAAGAGCGCTGCTTTATACCAGAAACCCTTCGATGCAACAACAGGCAAAGCGCTGCAGCCCGACGGGGCACGCCTCGCAAGGCGCCATGCTCAAGCGCTGCGGGGGTGCAGTCAAAACGACCGCTCGTCGCACGATGTCGATTGTTCTGCGCCAATACATAGTCTAGGGTTAGTCCCTCACCAGACTGCACCGGCAGATGGGGCCCTTTCTGAACAGGAAATATCGCCATGCGCCTAGCTGCACTTCCTCTTTTGCTCGTTCCGCTGTTACTTCCGGTTGCCGCTCAGGCATCGAGCCTTGCGGTATGCACTGAAGCCAGTCCTGAAGGTTTTGACGTCGTTCAGTACAATTCGCTGACCACCACCAACGCATCCGCCGATGTGCTGATGAACCGCCTGGTGGACTTCGATGCCAAGAGTGGCAAGCTGGTCCCGAGTCTGGCGGAAAGCTGGACCGTGTCCGCCGATGGCCTGACGTACGATTTCAAACTGCGTTCGGGCGTCAAGTTTCATACCACCGACTATTTCACGCCAACCCGCGAGCTGACGGCAGATGATGTGCTGTTCAGCTTCCAGCGCATGCTCGACCCGCAGAACCCGTGGCACAAGATTGCCCAGAGTGGCTTCCCGCATGCGCAGTCCATGCAGTTGCCCGCGCTGATCAAGAGCATTGAGGCGCCAGACGAACACTCTGTCCGCTTTACGCTCAATCGAGCAGACTCGACCTTCCTCGCCACCTTGAGCATGGGCTTTGCGTCGATCTACTCGGCGGAATATACCGCGCAGTTGCTGAAGGCGGGCACGCCGGAAAAACTCAACAGTCAGCCAATAGGCACCGGGCCGTTTGTGTTCAAGCGCTTTCAGAAAGATGCTGTAGTGCGTTACGAGGCGTTCAAGGATTACTTCGCCGGCAAGTCTGATGTCGACACACTGGTGTATGCGATCACACCTGACGCCAATGTCCGCCTGCAGAAAATTCGTCAGGACGAATGCCAGATAGCGCTTTCGCCCAAGCCACTGGATATCCAGGCCGCCAGCAAGATCGACTCGCTCAAGGTCGAGAAGACCGAAGCGTTCATGACCGCGTTCGTGGCGATCAACAGCCAGCATCCGCCGTTCGACAAGCCGCAAGTGCGTCAGGCCCTCAACCTGGCCTTCGACAAGGACAATTACCTGAAAGCGGTTTTTGAAGGCACTGCGGAAGCGGCCAGCGGCCCTTACCCGCCGAACACCTGGAGCTATGCCAAAGACTTGCCGGGCTATAAGCACGATGTTGCCAAGGCCAAGGCTTTACTGGCCAAGGCTGGTGTGAAGGAGGGTTTCAAGACCACTATCTGGACGCGACCTTCCGGCAGTCTGCTGAACCCGAACCCAAGTCTGGGCGCTCAATTGCTGCAGGCTGACCTGAAGCAGATCGGTATCGATGCCGAGGTCAAGGTCATTGAGTGGGGTGAGCTGATTCGCCGCGCCAAGGCCGGTGAGCATGATCTGTTGTTCATGGGTTGGGCGGGCGACAACGGCGACCCGGATAACTTCCTGACGCCGCAGTTCTCGTGCGCTGCGGTGAAGTCGGGCACCAACTTTGCCCGTTATTGCGACGCAGCCCTGGACAAGCTGATCGCAGACGGTAAATCCATCAGTGATCAGGGCCAACGCAGCAAGCTGTATCACCAGGCTCAGGCGCAGATCCAGCAGCAGGCGCTGTGGATCCCCCTCGCTCACCCGACAGCCGCAGCACTGGTGCGCAAGGACGTCACGGGCTATCAGGTCAGCCCGTTCGGCCGTCAGGACTTTTATAAGGTGCAAGTGAAGTAACTGGCCAGACTGACCTCGGCCCTTCGGCATGATTGCGTGCCAATGCCCTGCATTGGCACGCCCCATCTGAAGACCGGACGCAGAGCGCCCAGAACGGCATTACCATGCAAAGCGTGGTAACGATAATCCGAGCGCCGCCCTGTCGTGCCCAGCGCTACATCAGCCCGCGTTCCACCATCGACAGCGGCTCGCCGTCCCCCACGATCACGTGGTCAAGCACATGCACGTCCACCAGCAAGAGTGCTTCCTTGAGGCGCTTGGTCAGGTCGATGTCGGAGCGGCTGGGGGTGGTGATGCCCGAGGGGTGGTTGTGGCAGAGGATCAGGCTGGCAGCGTTGTGCGCCAGCGCGCGCTTCACCACTTGGCGTGGATGCACGTAAGACGCATTGATCGTTCCCCGGAACAGTATCTCGAAGTTCATGACTCGGTGCTTGTTGTCCAGAAACAGGCAGGCAAAGACTTCATGGGGTTCGTGCCTTAGCTGGGCCTTGAGGTAATTACGCACCTGAGCCGGATTTTCCAGCGCTGAGTCACGACGCAGTGCCTCGGCCATGTGCCGTCGTGCCATTTCCATTACCGCTTGTAACTGGGCGAACTTCGCAGGCCCCAGACCCAGCTGAGAGGTAAACGTGGTCAGGTCGGCATCCAGTAACGATCTGAGCCCGTCGAATTGATTCAGAAGGTGACGCGCGAGGTCTACAGCGCTTTTCCCGGCCACCCCGGTGCGTAAAAAGATCGCCAGCAATTCGGCGTCCGAAAGGCTCGCCGCCCCTAGCTCCAACAAGCGTTCCCGCGGGCGTTCGGCCACGGGCCAACTGCGAATACTCATAGCACCTCCATGTGTTTGGGCACCGCTGTTCCAGCGCGGTCGCTGTGCTATCTTAGCCCATCTTTTTGCGCGTCAATCTGGCCTGGGGAGGCGTCATGGCCGTCGCGTACTCACTCGATCACAAAGGCAGGTCTATGCAGCGGCTGTATCGAAAACGCATCGTGCTGGGCGTCGGCGGCGGCATCGCGGCCTACAAGAGCGCCGAACTGGTCCGCCGTCTGCGCGATCAGGGCGCTGAAGTGCGTGTCGTCATGACCAAGGGCGGGGCGGAGTTCATCACACCGCTGACCATGCAGGCCCTGTCCGGCCATCCCGTGCATCTGGACCTTCTCGACCCGGCAGCCGAAGCTGCGATGGGGCACATAGAGCTGGCCAAATGGGCCGACCTGATCCTGATCGCCCCGGCCACCGCCGACCTGATCGCGCGTCTGGCTCAAGGCATCGCCAATGATCTGCTGACCACCATCGTGCTAGCCACCGACGCCACCGTTGCCATCGCCCCGGCGATGAACCAGGCGATGTGGCGTGACGCATCCGTGCAGGCCAACACCCGCCTCCTCGAAACGCGCGACTTTCGCGTTTTCGGCCCGGCCTCGGGCAGTCAGGCGTGTGGCGATGTCGGTTTCGGCCGCATGCTCGAGGCCGACGATCTGGCTCAGTGCGCAGCCGACTGCTTCCAGCGCCAGAGCCTGACCGGCAAGCACGTGCTGATTACTGCAGGCCCTACTCAGGAAAACATCGACCCGGTGCGTTACATCACCAACCACAGCTCCGGCAAGATGGGTTTCGCCCTGGCTGAAGCGGCTGTAGAGGCAGGTGCGCGGGTTACGCTGATAACAGGTCCAGTCAGTCTGCCAACGCCTGACCGTGTCTCACGCATCGATGTGGTCAGCGCCCGGGACATGCTGGCGGCCTGTGAGGCGGCCATTCCCTGTGATCTGTTCATATCCTCCGCAGCCGTGGCTGACTACCGCCCGGAAGTCATCGCCCCGCACAAACTCAAGAAAGACCCTACGAATGGTGACGGCCTGCTGCTGCAGATGGTCCGTAATCCGGATATTCTGGCGACCATCGCCACCCGCCCGGATCGCCCCTTCAGCGTTGGCTTCGCTGCCGAGACCGAACACCTTCTCGACTATGCTGCACGCAAGCTGAAAGACAAGAACCTCGACCTCATTGTTGCCAACGACGTGGCTAACCCCAGCATCGGTTTCAATAGTGAAGAGAACGCTTGCAGCGTGATCGACCGGGCGTTGCACGCAACGCTTTTTACCCAGACCAGCAAGGCCAAGATTGCTCGCCAGCTGATCACTTTTATCGCCGACCGCATGAATCAGGTTTAACTACGAATGCACGCTCTACAAGCCAAGATCCTCGACCCCCGCATTGGCAACGAATTTCCGCTCCCGGCTTACGCCACCGTTGGCTCGGCAGGTCTCGACCTGCGTGCCATGCTCAAGGAAGACACCGTCCTAGAGCCCGGTCAGACCTTGCTGATCCCTACCGGCCTGTCGATCTACATCGGCGATCCTGGTCTCGCTGCGCTGATTCTGCCGCGCTCCGGCCTGGGTCACAAACACGGCATCGTGCTGGGTAATCTGGTCGGCCTGATCGACTCCGATTATCAGGGCGAACTGATGGTGTCGTGCTGGAACCGGGGTCAGACTGCATTCAGGATTGCGGTCGGTGAGCGTCTTGCGCAACTGGTGCTGGTGCCTGTCGTGCAGGCGCACTTCGAGCTGGTCGAAGACTTTGACGAAAGTCAGCGCGGCGCAGGTGGTTTCGGCCATTCCGGCAGTCATTGATCGCCATTCGGCGAATAATCCGGTTCTTTGGCATGGCTCAGGGAGAGGTCGGTGAAAGGCAGTCAACGCAACGCTTCAAAGCAAGCTGCACCCGCCGATAACGCTCCTCCGGCTGCGAGTCTCAACGCGCTCGCCCCAGGCATCGTACCTGCGGCAATCGGCTTGATCGTGGCAGCGGCGCTGGTCTGGTTGGCCTTGATGACCAGCCCGCAGCAGCAGGACCAGTTGGCCCAGGCATGGGGCGGCAGTCAGGCGGCAGCCATTGGTGTGGCGCTCCGGCAGATCAATGCCGACACCCAGGCAGCAGCCTCTGGCGCCGCGCTCGTTCAGGCGCTGCAAGGCAATGACGCCTTGGTATTGGTGGCAGCGCAGGACCGCCTCACCCGTTGGGACGGTATGGCTGGCGCGCGGCTGTACCCCAAGGGCCTGGCCGATGTTGATACGCAAGGCGCCCTGCCAGTCAGCTTCGCCACGCTGGATATGCTGAACAAGGCTGCGCAAGGTGACATCGTCAGCCCTGAAGCTCGCAAGGTCGGTGAGCGATGGTTGATCTACAGCGCAGCGCCAGTGCGCGCAGCTGTTAATCAGCCGGTCGCTGGCACATTGTTATTGGCCTTCGACCTGAATCGCCTGCTCAACGCTTTGCCGACTATCCCTGCCGAGGCCGGGCAGATTGTGCTCAGTCAGCAGTTCGGCAATGGTCCTGCTCAGGTTTTCCTGCAGCGCGGGCAAGCGGGCGATGACAAGCCCCAAGCGTTCGATACGGGTTATCCCGGCTGGAAACTCGAGTTCACGCCGGGCCCTGCGTTGAAAAACTCGCCTTCCATCCTGCTCTTGCTGTTGGCGCTGGTTATCGCTGCAGCTGGCGTATTGCTTGGCCTGCATCTCAATGAGCGAGCGTTGCAGCGTCGCATTTGTGCCGATGCCCGGCAGCTGGATCAGCTGCTTCAAGAACTCTCAGGCGGAAAAGCCGTCAAACCCTTCGGTTTGAGCCTTCCAGCCCTCAGTGGTCTGGCTCAGGCGCTCGCTCGCGTTTCGCTTCGTAGTCAGCCTCAGGCAATGCCTGCCTCTACTGCGGGCGAGCAGCGCGATGCAGATATTACCCAAGGCAGTGCTTCGTCCGCCGTCGCTGCATCGCGCACCGACTGGGCTGATCCACTGTTTCAAGATACCGATATTCTAGATATCGACCTTCTCGACGAAAACCAGGACTTCCTGAGATCGGAGCATCCCCTCGCTATGAACAGCCCAGCATCCGTGGCACCCAATCTTCCCGAGACCATTTTTCGCGCCTATGACATTCGTGGCGTGGTCGGGGACACCCTCAGCGCTGAAACCGCCTACTGGATCGGCCGTGCCATAGGTTCCGAGAGCCTGGCGCAGAACGAGCCCAATGTCAGCGTTGGCCGCGATGGTCGCCTGTCCGGTCCGGAGCTGGTGCAGCAACTGATCCAGGGCCTGCATGACAGCGGTTGCCACGTCAGCGATGTCGGTCTGGTGCCAACTCCTGCGCTGTATTACGCAGCCAACGTGCTGGCCGGCAAGACCGGTGTGATGCTGACCGGCAGCCACAACCCGAAGGACTACAACGGCTTCAAGATCGTCATCGCTGGCGATACCCTGGCCAACGAACAGATTCAGGCGCTGCACGAGCGCATCAAGACCAACAACCTGACCTCGCAGAAAGGCAGCATCACCAAAGTCGACATCCTCGATCGCTACTTCAAGCAGATCAAGGACGACATCGTCCTGGCGCGCAAGCTCAAGGTCGTGGTCGATTGCGGCAACGGCGCAGCGGGCGTGATCGCTCCGCAACTGATCGAAGCGCTGGGTTGCGAAGTGATTTCCCTGTTCGCCGAGGTGGATGGCAACTTCCCTAACCACCACCCGGATCCAGGCAAGCTGGAAAACCTGCAGGACCTGATCGCCAAGGTCAAGGAAACCGGCGCCGACCTGGGTCTGGCTTTTGATGGTGATGGCGACCGTGTCGGCGTCGTGACCAACGCAGGCAATGTGGTCTATCCGGACCGCTTGTTGATGCTGTTTGCCCTGGACGTGCTCAAGCGCAATCCGGGCGCCGACATCATCTTCGACGTCAAATGCACCCGTCGCCTGACGCCGCTGATCAGCGAGCACGGTGGCCGTCCGGTGATGTGGAAAACCGGTCACTCGCTGATCAAGAAAGAAATGAAGAAAAGCGGCGCGCTGCTGGCAGGTGAAATGAGCGGCCACATCTTCTTCAAGGAACGCTGGTTCGGTTTCGATGACGGTATCTACAGCGCCGCACGCCTGCTGGAGATCCTCAGCCAGGAATCGGCCAACGCCGAAGACCTGTTCGAAACCTTCCCGAACGATATTTCGACGCCGGAAATCAACATCAAGGTGACGGATCACACCAAGTTCAGCATCATTGAGGCCCTTGAAAAAGACGCGCAATGGGGCGAAGCCAAACTGACCACTATCGACGGTGTCCGCGTGGACTATCCGAAGGGTTGGGGTCTGGTTCGTGCTTCCAATACCACGCCGGTACTGGTGCTGCGTTTCGAAGCCGAAACCGAGGCCGAGTTGCAGCGTATCAAGGACGTGTTCCACGCCGAGCTGAAAAAAGTCGCGCCGGATCTCGACCTGCCATTTTGATTGTTTTCCCTTTTGACTGGAGCTCTGAATGACCCTCGAACGTGATGCCGCCTCTAATGTAGCCAAGGTCCTTTCCGAGGCGCTGCCGTACATTCGCCGCTTTGTCGGCAAGACGCTGGTTATCAAGTACGGCGGCAACGCCATGGAGAGCGAAGAGCTGAAGACCGGCTTTGCGCGTGACATCGTGTTGATGAAAGCGGTCGGTATCAACCCGGTCGTGGTTCATGGCGGCGGTCCGCAGATCGGTGATCTGCTCAAGCGACTGTCCATCGAGAGTCATTTCATCGACGGCATGCGTGTTACCGACGCGCAGACCATGGATGTCGTGGAGATGGTGTTGGGCGGTCAGGTCAACAAGGACATCGTCAACCTGATCAACCGGCATGGCGGCAGTGCTATCGGTCTGACCGGCAAGGACGCTGAGCTGATTCGTGCGAAGAAGCTCATCGTCACGCGTCAGACGCCAGAGATGACCAAGCCGGAAATCATCGACATCGGCCAGGTGGGCGAAGTGGTCGGCGTTAATATCGGCTTGCTCAACATGCTGGTCAAAGGGGATTTCATTCCGGTGATCGCGCCTATCGGCGTGGGTCCGGATGGCGAGTCCTACAACATCAACGCCGATCTGGTGGCGGGCAAGGTTGCCGAGGCCCTGAAGGCCGAGAAGCTGATCCTGCTGACCAATATCGCCGGGCTGATGAACAAGCAGGGCGAAGTCCTGACCGGTCTGAATACCGAGCAGGTAGACAGCCTGATCGCTGACGGCACTATCTATGGTGGCATGCTGCCGAAGATTCGCTGCGCGCTAGAAGCGGTTCAGGGCGGGGTCAACAGCTCGCACATCATCGATGGTCGAGTGCCCAATGCGGTCTTGCTGGAGATCTTCACCGACAGCGGTGTCGGCACCCAGATCACCAATCGCAAGCGGCATTGATCCAGGCATGACACACCCAAAGGCCCTGTGGGTTAACACTCACGGGGCCTTTTTGGCTGAGGTCACTATCGCGCCAATGCTCCGCGTAGGCATGCGGTTCTGGAGGCTCTGTGTCAGGTCATTGAGTCAGCCGCTGTACGCGTACCCGATCCTTGGCGAAGTCCGCTTCGGCTTGCGCACGTGCCGCCTGATACCCGGCGATATCGGACTGCAGCTTTTGCTGTTGGTCACGCAGGTCACTCAATTGATCGACAAGTGCCTGCTGAACAGGGCGTCCCGCACGCTCCTGGTCCGCGGCCTGGCTTTGCAGGCTGCGCTGCTGGGCCGCCAGCCCTTGAATATTGCCTTGGGCAACGCCAACCAGCGCATCCAGTTCGGCCAGTTTGCGGGCCCTCACGCGGTCCACCTCTGCCACGCTGCTGTACAGGCTCAGCAACTGTGCGTCGGCGGCGGTCTGGCGCTTGTCGGCTTCGGACTGGCGAATCTGCTCCGCAGTGGGCGCGGGCGGTACGACCTGGATCACCCGGCCACGGCCGTTGAGCACCTCATAGCCTTTGGCCACATAGTCGGGAGGCACCCCTTGTGTATCGATCACTGTCACGCCGCGACTGTCGACATAACGGTACAAGCGGGATTCAGGCGCATCGGCAGCCTGGGCGAGCAAGGGCGCAAGCATGGCCAGAGCCAGCCAGACCTTCAAAATGCTCAGCGTACCTGAGCCCGAAACCTGCACCTTGCCGCCGACAGCCATAGGCCTGTCCTCAGATTCCGTATTGTGTGCGATAAGCCTCAACCGCAGGCAGATGCTGTTTGAGTTGCGGGTCATCGGCCAGGAACTCGAGCACCTGATTCAACGACACGATGCTCACCACCGGAATACCGAAGTCGCGCTCGACTTCCTGAATGGCCGACAACTCACCATTGCCGCGCTCCTGGCGATTGAGCGCGATCAGCACGCCAGCCGCCGTTGCGTTCTGGTCCTTGATGATCTGCATGACTTCGCGGATTGCAGTGCCGGCGGTGATCACGTCGTCGATGATCAGCACGTTGCCCGCCAGCGGAGAGCCGACCAGGCTGCCCCCTTCGCCGTGCGCCTTGGCTTCCTTGCGGTTGAAGCACCACGGCAGGTCCAGGTCATGATGCTCGGCCAGTGCCACGGCTGTTGCAGAGGCGAGTGGAATGCCCTTGTAGGCCGGGCCGAACAGCACGTCGAAGGAAATACCGCTTTCAACCACTGCCGCCGCGTAGAAGCGACCCAGCTGAGCCAGCGCCGAGCCGGTGTTGAACAGCCCGGCATTGAAGAAGTACGGGCTTGTGCGCCCTGACTTGAGAGTGAACTCACCGAAGCGCAGAACACCACGATCGATGGCAAAACGAATGAAATCGCGCTGATACGCTTGCATGAAAAAAGCCCCGAACACCACGGATTTAGCTAATTAGGTAGAGCTCGGGTATCATACACGCACGTGATTTTTGGGGCCATTTATGCGGATCATCAGTGTGAACGTAAATGGCATTCAGGCTGCGGTCGAGCGTGGGTTGCTCAGCTGGCTGCAAGCTCAGAATGCCGACGTCATCTGCTTACAGGACACCCGCGCCTCCGCCTTTGAACTGGATGATCCAGCCTTTCAGCTGGATGGTTACTTCCTCTATGCCTGCGAAGCCGAAGTCCCTGCTCAGGGCGGTGTGGCGCTTTATTCGCGGTTGCAGCCGAAGGCAGTAATCAGTGGTCTCGGCTTCGAGACAGCCGACCGCTACGGGCGCTACCTGCAAGCAGATTTCGACAAGGTCAGTATCGCAACCCTGCTCTTTCCTTCGGGGATGAGCGGCGATGAAGACCTGAATCAGAAATTCAAGCTCATGGACGACTTTGGCAAGTACATGGACAAGCAGCGTCGCAAGCGCCGCGAATACATCTACTGCGGGTCGCTCTACGTGGCGCAGCAGAAGCTCGACGTCAAGAACTGGCGTGACAGCCAGCAATCTCCTGGTTTCCTGGCGCCTGAACGCGCCTGGATGGACGAGATTGTCGGCACAATGGGTTACGTGGACGCGCTGCGTGAAGTCAGTCGCGAAGGTGATCAGTACAGCTGGTGGCCGGATAACGAACAGGCCGAGATGCTGAATCTGGGCTGGCGCTTCGATTATCAGATCCTGACACCAGGCCTGCGCCGTTTTGTGCGTAGCGCCCGTCTGCCGCGTCAACCGCGCTTCTCGCAGCACGCGCCATTGATCGTGGATTACGACTGGACCCTGACTATCTGATAGTCAGGTAAGGCAGCACACACGAAAAAGCCGACTTGAAGTCGGCTTTTTCGCGTTGCCTGCAATGAAAGCTTCTTTAAAGCTACTTGATCAGGCGCCAGGTAAACGGGTAGCGATAATCCACACCGTCATTGGCTTTCACCCCGGCGATGATCGCCAGCACTGAGGCGCCAATGCCTACCAGCGTCAACAGCGCAAAGCCGATGACCAGCAGTACCAACAGCATGCTGATGGTCGCTGCAATGGCTACCGTGATCTGAAAATTGAGCGCTTCCTTGCCTTGCGCATCGATAAACGGGTCGGAGTCTTTCTTCAGTTGCCAGATAATCAACGGCCCCAGCAAGTTGCCGAACGGGAACATCAGCCCGGCAAATGCTGCCAAGTGACAGAACATCGCCCACTGACGAGCGCTTTGCGGCGGTTTACTCAACGGTTGCAGGCTGTCGCTCATTTTCAGACTCCTGGTGTGTATCAGTCGGCCAGTGCGGCGCGCTGCAATTCGAACAACTCGTTCATGCCCTTCTTCGCCAGCGCGAGCATCGCGTTCAGTTCTTCAGGCTGGAACGGCGCACCTTCGGCCGTGCCCTGGATCTCGATGAAGCCGCCTTCGCTGGTCATGACCACGTTCAGGTCGGTTTCGGCAGCGGAGTCTTCGAGGTAGTCGAGGTCAAGGACCGGCTCGCCTTGATACATGCCGACCGACACTGCTGCGATCATCTGCTTGAGCGGATCGCCGCCTTTCAGGCCGCCACGCTTCTTGATCACTTTCAGCGCATCTGCCAGAGCAACCATTGCACCGGTGATGGATGCCGTGCGCGTGCCGCCGTCGGCCTGAATGACATCGCAGTCGACATACAGGGTGACGTCGCCCAGCTTGGACATGTCCAGTGCAGCGCGCAGCGAACGACCGATCAGACGCTGAATTTCAAGGGTCCGCCCGCCTTGCTTGCCGCGGCTGGCTTCACGCTGGTTACGTTCGCCGGTCGCCCGCGGCAGCATGCCGTATTCGGCAGTCAGCCAGCCCTGACCCTGGCCCTTGAGGAAGCGCGGCACGCCGTTTTCGACGCTGACGGTGCAGATCACCTTGGTATCACCAAACTCCACCAGTACAGAACCCTCGGCGTGTTTGGTGTAGTTGCGGGTGATGCGGATCGAGCGGAGCTGATCGGCGGCGCGACCACTTGGACGTTTCATCTGGATACCTGTACTGAGACGGAAAACTGTCGGTCATTATAGAGGCCATAGCTGAAACAGGGCATCTCTAAAGTCGCCAGGGCCGAGTAGAAGGATGCAAGACGCTCTGGGCAAGGGCTTTCAGGGCGAATGCGAACCCAATCACAGTGCCTCGCATCACTTGTCGCACTGTCGGATTGGGAGCCTGCGCTGCACTGCGCTACAATCCTGCGCCTCTGCAGCCTGTCGGCTCGCGCGCATCCGTGATGGCCGCTCTTTCGCGCCCTTGAGCTGAACCACCTGAACTGAAAAAGAGGTACTTCCCATGGTGCACAGCATGACTGCCTTTGCCCGAGTAGAGCGGGCTGGCGCCCAGGGCACACTGAGCTGGGAGTTGCGCTCGGTCAATCACCGTTACCTCGAGCCCCATCTGCGTCTGCCTGAGTCGTTTCGCGATCTGGAAAGTGCTATTCGTGAAGCCCTGCGTCAAGGCCTGTCGCGTGGCAAGGTTGAATGCACGCTGCGCTTTGTCGAGGAGACCGCCGGCAAACCGCTGCAAGTGGATCGCGAGCGCGCAGCCCAGTTGATCGCCGCCGCCGAGTCGGTTGCCGGCTTGATCAAGCAGCCTGCCGCCTTGAACCCTCTTGAGGTTTTGGCGTGGCCGGGCGTACTGGTCGCCGACGCCAGCGACCCTCAGGCGCTGAATACCGAAGCGTTGGCGCTGTTCAGTGAAGCGCTGGGCGAACTGAAGAATGGCCGTGGTCGCGAAGGCGCAGACCTGGCCAGATTGCTGGATGAGCGGTTGTCTTCCATCGTTCAGGAGGTCGCAACCCTGCGCACACTGGTGCCTCAGATGCTGGCGGCCCAGCGCCAGAAAGTCCTGGATCGCTTTGCCGACATGAAGGCCGAGCTGGATCCTCAGCGACTTGAGCAGGAGATGGTTCTGCTGGCGCAGAAAAGCGACGTTGCCGAAGAGCTGGACCGCCTCAGCACACACGTTACCGAAGTGCGTCGCGTGCTCAAGACTGGTGGCCAGGCGGGTCGCCGTCTTGATTTCCTGATGCAAGAGCTTAACCGCGAAGCGAACACTCTGGGCTCCAAGGCCTTTGACCCACGCAGCACGCAGGCTGCCGTCAACCTTAAAGTGTTGATCGAGCAGATGCGTGAGCAAGTGCAGAATATTGAGTAAGGCTGAACCTGACATGACCCATATCACCGGTACCCTGTATATCATTTCCGCCCCGTCCGGCGCGGGCAAGACCAGCCTGGTCAAGGCCCTGATGGACGCTCAGCAAGAGCCCCAGCACGGCGCGCAGGCAAAGATTCGCGTCTCGGTCTCGCACACCACGCGTGCCATGCGCCCCGGTGAAGTGGATGGCGTGAACTATAACTTCGTCGATCGTGCCGAGTTCTTGCGCATGATCGAGCATGGCGACTTTCTTGAGCAGGCCGAGGTGTTCGGTAATCTGTACGGCACCTCGCAAAGCCATCTGCAGCAGACGCTGGATGAGGGTCATGACCTGATTCTGGAAATCGACTGGCAGGGCGCACGGCAGGTTCGCGCGCAGATGCCGCAGGCTCGCTCGATTTTCATTCTGCCGCCCACCCAGCAGGCACTGCGTCAGCGCCTGACCAACCGGGGCCAGGACAGCGATGAGATCATCGAGGCGCGTATGCGCGAAGCGGTCAGCGAAATGAGTCATTACAGCGAGTACGAATATGTTGTGGTGAATGATGATTTTGCCGGTGCGCTGGAAGACCTGAAGGCTATTTTTCGCGCCAATCGCCTTACCCAGCAGCATCAGGAAGAACAGTACAGTGAGCTTTTTCAGGAGTTACTGGCCTGATCGAGTCGTTTTCGGACAGCAGGCAACAGGTTAAAAGCATGCCGTTGGTGGCGTGCCGCTTGATGCATGATGCTGTCCGCTTGTGAACTACCGAGTCCGCTCGCCCATCCGGGCATCGCGCATCCGCATTTGCTACGAGGAATACCCATGGCCCGCGTAACCGTTGAAGACTGCCTAGAACACGTGGATAACCGCTTTGAGCTGGTCATGCTCTCTACAAAGCGTGCCCGTCAACTGGCAACCGGCGGCAAAGAACCAAAGCTGGCGTGGGAAAACGACAAGCCTACCGTTATGGCACTGCGCGAAATCGCGGCTGGCCTGATGGATTACGCTGTAATCGCAGAAGCCGAAATCGTTGAAGATGAACCATTGTTCGCAGCGTTCGAGGACGAGTCCAACGAGGCCGTCTAAGCCTATGCCGGGTCGACGTAGTACGGCGCAGGGTAAAAGCCATTGGCAGGGGGTAGCGCCTTGCCGAGCATAGACGCCCTCGCCGACAGACTGTCGGCCTACCTCGGCAAGGACCAGGTCAATCTGGTCCGCCGAGCGTATTTCTACGCCGAACAAGCCCACGATGGCCAGCGCCGTCGCAGCGGTGAGGCCTACGTCACCCATCCTCTTGCGGTGGCCAATATTCTTGCTGACATGCACATGGACCATCAGAGCCTGATGGCCGCGATGCTGCATGACGTCATCGAAGATACCGGTATTGCCAAGGAAGCGCTCAGCGCCCAATTTGGCGAGACCGTTGCGGAACTGGTCGACGGGGTCAGCAAACTGACCCAGATGAATTTCGAGACCAAGGCCGAAGCCCAGGCAGAAAACTTCCAGAAAATGGCCATGGCCATGGCGCGTGATATTCGCGTGATTCTGGTCAAGCTCGCCGACCGTCTGCATAACATGCGCACGCTGGAAGTCCTTTCCGGCGAAAAACGTCGCCGTATCGCCAAGGAAACCCTCGAAATCTATGCCCCCATCGCCAACAGGCTGGGCATGCACAACGTGCGTATCGAATTCGAGGACCTGGGTTTCAAGGCCATGTACCCGATGCGTTCCTCGCGAATCAACCAGGCGGTCAAGCGCGCCAGGGGTAATCGCAAGGAGCTGGTCAACAAGATTGAAGAGTCGCTGAGCCATTGCCTGGCAGTGGACGGTATTGAAGGCGATGTCAGCGGTCGCCAGAAACACCTCTACGGTATCTACAAGAAGATGCGCGGCAAGCGCCGCGCTTTCAACGAGATCATGGACGTTTATGCGTTCCGTATCATCGTCGACAAGGTCGATACCTGTTACCGCGTGCTGGGTGCTGTACATAATTTGTACAAGCCGCTGCCCGGCCGTTTCAAGGATTACATCGCGATCCCCAAGGCCAACGGCTATCAGTCATTGCACACGACGCTGTTCGGTATGCATGGCGTGCCTATCGAAATCCAGATCCGCACTCGTGAAATGGAAGAGATGGCCAATAACGGGATCGCCGCGCACTGGCTGTACAAATCCAGTGACGACGAGCAGCCCAAAGGCACTCACGCCCGCGCCCGGCAGTGGGTCAAGGGTGTGCTTGAAATGCAGCAGCGTGCCGGCAACTCTCTGGAGTTCATTGAAAGCGTCAAGATCGACCTGTTTCCGGACGAGGTTTACGTTTTCACGCCGAAAGGCCGGATCATGGAGCTGCCAAAAGGCTCCACTGCGGTGGACTTCGCTTATGCGGTACATACCGATGTAGGCAACAGCTGCATTGCCTGCCGCATCAATCGCCGACTGGCGCCATTGTCCGAACCCCTGCAAAGCGGCTCGACCGTCGAGATTGTCAGCGCCCCTGGCGCACGTCCGAATCCGGCCTGGCTGAACTTTGTGGTCACCGGCAAGGCGCGCACCCATATCCGTCACGCGCTCAAGCTGCAACGTCGCTCCGAGTCGATCAACCTGGGTGAGCGGCTGTTGAACAAGGTGCTCAACGGTTTTGAATGCAGCCTGGAGAAGGTCACGCCGGAACGTATTCAGCTGGTGCTGAGCGAGTATCGGGTCGAGGTGCTCGAGGATCTGCTCGAAGACATCGGTCTGGGCAATCGCATGGCCTACGTGGTCGCCCGCCGCCTATTGGGCGAAGGCGATCAATTGCCAAGTCCTGAAGGTCCGCTGGCCATTCGCGGCACCGAAGGCCTGGTACTCAGCTACGCCAAGTGCTGTACGCCTATTCCCGGCGACCCGATTGTCGGCCACCTGTCTGCGGGCAAGGGCATGGTTGTGCACCTGGATAACTGCCGCAATATCAGCGAAATCCGTCATAACCCGGAAAAATGCATCCAGTTGTCCTGGGCCAAGGACGTCACCGGCGAATTCAACGTCGAATTGCGTGTCGAACTGGAGCATCAGCGCGGCCTGATTGCCCTGCTGGCCAGCAGCGTCAACGCCGCGGACGGCAATATCGAAAAAATCAGCATGGACGAACGCGATGGGCGCATCAGCGTGGTTCAACTGGTAGTCAGCGTACATGATCGCGTGCATCTGGCCCGAGTGATCAAGAAACTGCGCGCGTTGACCGGTGTCACACGCATCACCCGGATGCGCGCGTAGGCAATCCAATCATCAGGAGTTCTTCATGACCAAGACTGTCATCACCAGCGATAAAGCCCCTGCGGCCATCGGCCCGTATTCCCAGGCGATCAAGGCTGGCAACACCGTCTACATGTCCGGACAGATCCCGCTGGACCCAGGCACCATGGAGCTGGTCGAAGGTATCGAAGCCCAGATCACTCAGGTCTTCGAGAACCTCAAATCGGTTGCCGAAGCGGCAGGCGGATCGTTCAAGGACATCGTCAAACTGAACATCTTTCTGACCGACCTGGGCCACTTTGCCAAGGTCAATGAAATCATGGGTACCTATTTCACCCAGCCCTACCCGGCGCGTGCAGCCATCGGCGTTGCGGCATTGCCGCGTGGCGCCCAGGTCGAAATGGACGCCATTCTCGTCATCGAATAAATTTCCCGACGGAGCGTCATTTGCGCTCCGTTCTCCCTGAAGGAAGGAATCCGTTATGCGCTCCGCGCTCGCCATCTCGCTGCTCGCCGTCATTCTGGGCGGCTGCGCCAGCCACGCCGACCGCAACCCGGACGGCACCTGGATCAATCAGACCGCCATCGATGCCGCCGTCAAACAAGGTAACCTGCGCCAGGCGCTGCTCGCCAACGGCCCTAACCTGGAATGGCAGATCAACTCCAAAACCAACCAGGCGATCTACTCCAACGGCTTTGAGCTGGGTGAAGGCAAGATTGTCAGCGCCGCCGAAGGCAAGCTTCACATCGATTTCTACGGCAACTTCTTTGAAGACCTGAGTGTGAAGGGCGACGAACTGGTTCAAGCCGCCAGCGAGTCAGGCTCTGAACAGCACTTCCAGAAGCCTGAAGCCCCGGCACCTGAAGGCGCACAGCCAGGCACCAGCTTTGAAAAAGCCCTGTACGGCGCTTACATGGGTGGCAAATGGACCATCGTAGAAGGCGATGGCCAAGGCAGCACCGTGCAGTTCATGCCTGATGGCAGCGTGCAGGGGCTTCCGGAAAACGACCGCTACGCTCTGTGCCTTGCTGGCGATTGTGCAGCCATGAGCGGCGAATACGACAGTATGTGGCTCGAAAAAGCCGAAAAAGGCAACCCTTGGATATTTGCCCGCAAAGGCAAGCAGCTGGAGATTTTCCAAGCGATGAACAACGCCGGAGCGGACCAGATGCCCGAGCTGCGCCCAGGCGCACGTCGCTGGTTGCTGGAGCAGCAATAAGCGATCGTTGATTCATGAGCGCCGACCGTGGCGCTCATGAACAGCTTCCTATCCCAGTAATGCTGCGTAACCCGCCTTGTAATCCGGGTACATCGGTGCCCAGCCCAGCGCACGTGCCCTCGCATTGCTGCAACGCTTGCTGCCAACGCGCTGCACGCTGACATCGTCAGACCATTCGGTCACACCCAGATAATCGCGTATCCACGCCACCACCTCGGCCAGCGCGGCCGGATCATCGTCGACGCCCAGATAACAAGCCTCCAGTGCCACACCGCGTTTATCGGCTTGCAGCAGGTGCTCCAGCAGGCCTGCGGCATCGTCTGCGTGAATCCGGTTGGCGTATACCGGCGGATCAATCCTGACGCTATGCCCTTGGCGCACGCGATTCGACAGGTCGTTGCGGCCCGGGCCATAGATGCCTGTCAGCCGTACCGCCGTGGCGGGCAAGCCGCTGTTCAGGGCAAGCTGCTCCGCTTCCAGCATCACGGTGCCGGTGTAGCCGCCAGGCTCGGTCACGGAGTCCTCGTCCACCCACTCACCATCCTGTTGGCCATACACACCGCTGCTCGAGACAAAGAGCAGCCGCTTTGGCTGCTGGCCGGTCTGCTCAAGCCAGTTCAGGACGTTGCGCAGGCCTTCGACATAGGCCATTCGGTAACCCGCCTCGTCGCGCTGTGAGGGCGTCGCGCAATACACCACGTAGTCCAGCGTTGTCGAAGGCCATTGCGCGGGTTTCACAGGCTGGAACAAGTCACCCTGCACGCCGATAACGCCAGCTGGCAGCTCTGACACGGTACGTCGCAGCCCATGCACAGCCCAGCCGTGTGGTAGCAACCGCGTGGCGAGCCGAGAGCCGATATCGCCGCAGCCGGCAATCAGAAGTGAAGGAGCAGTCATTCGGATATCTCCACAGGAAGGTGGTGTCAGCACCTTTTAAAAGAGTCGTTGAGGGGCGTACGGTCAAGCCAATATGTAAAAAAGATACAGTATTACTTTTGTTAACAAGAACGATTTGCAATAATGGCAGCCCATTTGTTCCCGATGAACGTCGATTGCTTCACGCGACGCACTGGAACCATCCCCTATTTCTCTCTCAGGTCAGGCCAGCATGACACGCATTCAATCAATCGCTTCGCCAACCAAGCTGCCCCGCCTGCCTCGTGCATGGCGCGGTATCGCAGCCCTTGTCTTGAGTCTGATGCTCGCACCAATGGCGCTCGCTGATCAATCAGCACCGGCTTCTGCGCCATCCGCTGCGCCAGCTGCAAGCGCACCAGCCGCCACCGACGCCGTCGCGCCAGCGCTGGAGCCAGTGGCCGAGGACAACAGCCTCGGCATGGCGCACGACCTGTCGCCGTGGGGCATGTATCAGAACGCCGATGTCGTGGTCAAAGCGGTCATGATCGGCCTTGCCATCGCCTCGATCATCACGTGGACCATCTGGATATCCAAGGGTTTCGAGCTGCTGGGCGCCAAGCGTCGGCTGCGCGGCGAGATTGCCAATCTGAAAAAGGCCCGCTCGCTGAACGAAGCCAGCGCCAGCGCCAGCAAGGAAGGCACCCTCGCCCATCTGCTGGTGCATGACGCCCTTGAAGAAATGCGCCTGTCGGCCAACAGCCGTGAGCGCGAAGGTATCAAGGAACGCGTCAGCTTCCGTCTCGAACGTCTGGTAGCCGCCTGTGGCCGGAACATGAGCATGGGCACCGGCGTGCTGGCGACCATCGGCTCGACAGCACCGTTTGTGGGCCTGTTCGGTACGGTATGGGGCATCATGAACAGCTTCATCGGCATCGCCAAGACCCAGACCACCAACCTCGCCGTGGTCGCCCCCGGCATTGCCGAAGCGCTGCTGGCGACGGCTTTGGGTCTGGTTGCAGCCATCCCTGCGGTAGTTATCTACAACGTGTTTGCTCGCTCCATCGCCGGTTACAAGGCACAGGTTTCCGACGCTTCTGCACACGTCCTGCTGCTGGTCAGCCGTGATCTGGATCATTTGCCAGAGCCGACCGAGCGCAATCAACAACAACCGCACATGGTCAAGGTGGGCTAACACGTGGGCCTGCATCTTAACGAAGGCGGCGACGATCTCGCCGAGAACCACGAAATCAACGTGACGCCGTTCATCGACGTCATGCTGGTGCTGTTGATCATCTTCATGGTGGCTGCTCCGCTGGCCACTGTGGATATCAAGGTCGACCTGCCAGCCTCTACGGCCAAGCCGCAGCCCAGGCCTGAAAAGCCTGTCTTCCTCAGCGTCAAGGCAGACAAGGGCCTGTACCTCGGTGAAGAGAAGGTCGCTCGCGAGCAGATCGGTCAGGTTCTGGATGCGCGGACCAAGGGCAAGAAGGACACTACGATCTTCTTTCAGGCCGATAAAGGCGTCGATTACGGCGACCTGATGGAAGTCATGAACACGCTTCGGAGTGCGGGTTACCTGAAGGTCGGACTGGTAGGTCTTGAGACGGCTGGTAAGAAATGATCAATACGCGCCAAAAACTGACGCGCTATAGCGGTAGTCTGTTGGTGGTGCTGGCCGTGCACGCTATCGCAATCATTGTTGCCGTTCGCTGGCCTGCTCCGCAGCCTGTCGAATTGCCACCGGCTGCCATGATGGTCGAACTTGCGCCAGTGCCCGAGCCCGCTCCGCCGCCACCGCCCAAGGTCGTTGAGCCACCGCAGCCACCCGTGCCCGAAGAGCAGGCGCCCATGCCGGAAGTCGCGCAAGCGCCAAAACCGGAAATCGTGGTGCCCAAGAAAGTAGAGAAGCCCAAGCCAAAACCGCAGCCGCCCAAGCCGCAGAAAAAGCCTGAGCCGCCCAAGGAAGAGCCCGCTGCCGAAAAACCGGTCGACACGCCGCCAACGACCGCCAAACCGGAAAAATCAGCAGCTCCGACGCCGCCTGCTCCGCCTTCGCCACCCAGCAACGCGTTGCCGAACTGGCAGGGTGATTTGCTCGGTCATTTGAGCAAATACAAGAAGTACCCTGAGGATGCGCGTCGTCGCGGCATGCAGGGCGTTGCCCGTTTGCGTTTTGTTGTGGACGCTGATGGCAACGTGCTGTCCTACTCGATTGCCGCGAGTTCAGGCAGCTCTTCGCTGGACCGGGCGACCATGGAGATGATCCGTCGCGCGCAGCCGTTGCCCAAGCCCCCCAAGGAAATCCTTAACAACGGCACCATTGAAATCCTCGCACCGTTCGTTTATTCGCTCGATAAGCGTTGAATCGTACTTTTGTTACGCATGAGTGCTTCTGATAACGTGCGTCTATCGATTGCACCCGCTATGCTGGGGCCGCAACTTCATGGACGCACGTTATGACTCTTACAGAATTGCGCTACATCGTCACGCTTGCTCAAGAGCAGCACTTTGGTCACGCAGCCGAACGCTGCCATGTCAGCCAGCCAACGCTGTCAGTGGGTGTGAAAAAACTCGAAGACGAACTCGGTGTGCTGATTTTCGAGCGCAGCAAGAGCGCTGTGCGTCTGACACCTGTCGGTGAAGGCATCGTTGCTCAGGCGCAAAAGGTGCTCGAGCAGGCGCAAGGCATTCGCGAACTGGCCCAGGCAGGCAAGAATCAGCTGACCGCACCGTTGAAAGTCGGCGCGATCTACACCGTCGGCCCTTACCTGTTCCCTCATCTGATTCCACAACTGCATCGGGTCGCCCCGCAGATGCCGTTGTACATCGAAGAGAATTTCACGCACGTGCTGCGTGACAAGCTGCGTAATGGTGAACTGGATGCCGTCATCATTGCCTTGCCGTTCAACGAAGCCGATGTGCTGACCCTGCCCCTTTACGACGAACCGTTTTCGGTACTGATGCCGGCTGATCATCCCTGGACCCAGAAAGAGTCCATCGATGCCTCTGCGCTCAACGACAAGAGCCTGTTGTTGCTGGGTGAAGGTCACTGTTTCCGTGATCAGGTACTTGAAGCCTGCCCTGCACTGGGCAAAGGCAATGAAGGTTCCAGGCACACCACAGTCGAGTCCAGCTCGCTGGAAACCATTCGCCACATGGTCGCTTCCGGACTGGGTATTTCAATCCTGCCGCTGTCGGCGGTCGATAGCCATCATTACGCCCCTGGCGTGATCGAAGTGCGTCCGCTTACACCGCCTGTGCCTTTCCGTACCGTCGCCATCGCTTGGCGTGCGAGCTTCCCGCGGCCGAAAGCCATCGAGATTCTTGCTGACTCTGCACGCTTGTGCTCAGTGGCGCGCCCGAAACAAGTCGCGAGCTAGGCAGAAAAGAAATGAGCGAGCTTTCCCGGGTTTCGGTCACGGCGCTCAAGGGCGTCGGTGACGCGATGGCAGAAAAGCTGGCCAAGGTCGGTCTGGAAAACCTGCAGGACGTGCTGTTTCATTTGCCGTTGCGTTATCAGGACCGGACCCGCATCGTGCCGATCGGTGCGTTGCGTCCTGGTCAGGATGCCGTTATCGAAGGCGTCGTCAGCGGCGCCGACGTGGTGATGGGCAAGCGTCGCAGCCTGCTGGTAAGGCTCGGTGACGGAACAGGCGTTGTCAGCCTGCGTTTCTATCACTTCAGCAATGCCCAGAAAGAAAGCATGAAGCGCGGCACGCACTTGCGTTGTTTCGGTGAAGCACGGCCTGGTGCTTCCGGGCTGGAAATCTATCACCCGGAATACCGTGCGATCACCGGCGATGAACCTGCGCCCGTTGAACAGACACTCACGCCGATCTATCCCACTACCGAAGGTCTTACTCAGCAGCGTCTGCGTCAGCTGTGTCAGCAAAGCCTTGCAATGCTTGGCCCCAAAAGCCTGCCGGACTGGCTGCCGGAAGAACTGGCCCGGGATTATCAACTGGCGCCGCTTGATGACGCGATCCGCTATCTGCATCATCCGCCTGCCGATGCTGATGTCGATGAATTAGCCCTCGGGCATCATTGGGCGCAGCATCGCCTTGCCTTTGAAGAGCTGCTGACCCACCAGCTTTCCCAACAGCGCCTGCGTGAAAGTCTGCGCTCGCAGCGTGCGCCAGCGTTGCCGCTCGCGAAAAAACTGCCGAAACAATTTCTCGCCAATTTGGGTTTTACACCCACCGGTGCCCAGCAACGCGTCGGCAAGGAAGTGGCTTACGACCTCAGTCAGCCAGAGCCGATGCTGCGCCTGATTCAGGGCGACGTGGGCTCGGGCAAGACAGTTGTCGCTGCGCTGGCTGCCCTGCAGGCGCTGGAAGCGGGTTATCAAGTGGCGCTTATGGCACCCACGGAAATTCTCGCCGAGCAGCATTACATTAACTTCCAGCGCTGGCTCGAGCCGCTGGGCGTGGGTGTAGCGTGGCTGGCAGGCAAGCTGAAAGGCAAGGCGCGTGTCACCTCCCTGGAACAGATCGCCAGTGGTACACCGATGGTGGTGGGCACTCATGCGCTGTTTCAGGACGAAGTGCAGTTCAAGAACCTGGCACTGGTGATCATCGATGAGCAGCACCGCTTCGGCGTTCAGCAACGCCTTGCGCTGCGCAAAAAAGGTGTCGGGGGGCTGATGTGTCCGCATCAGTTGATCATGACCGCCACACCGATCCCGCGCACGCTTGCCATGAGTGCCTACGCTGATCTGGACACCTCGATTCTTGATGAGCTGCCGCCTGGCCGCACCCCCGTCAATACTGTGCTGGTTGCCGACAGTCGCCGCCTGGAAGTCGTCGAGCGTGTGCGCGCCGCGTGTGCCGAGGGTCGGCAGGCGTACTGGGTCTGTACCTTGATCGAAGAATCAGAAGAGCTGACCTGCAAAGCCGCTGAAACCACATACGAAGAGCTCAGCAGCGCGCTGGGCGAGGTACGCGTCGGGCTGATCCACGGGCGCATGAAGCCCGTAGAAAAAGCCGCGATCATGGCCGAGTTCAAACAGGGCGCTCTGCAGTTGCTGGTGGCCACCACGGTTATAGAAGTCGGTGTCGATGTGCCGAATTCCAGCCTGATGATCATCGAAAACCCCGAGCGCCTCGGTCTCGCTCAATTACACCAGTTGCGCGGGCGCGTCGGGCGCGGCAGTGCCGTCAGTCACTGTGTGCTGCTCTATCACCCACCGCTTTCGCAAATCGGTCGTCAGCGGCTGGGGATCATGCGCGAAACCAACGATGGCTTCGTTATCGCTGAAAAAGACCTTGAACTGCGTGGCCCCGGTGAAATGCTCGGAACACGACAAACGGGCCTGCTGCAATTCAAGGTCGCCGACCTGATGCGCGATGCCGATCTGCTCCCGGCTGTCCGCGACGCAGCCCAGGCCCTGCTTGAGCGCTGGCCGCAACATGTGAGCCCGTTGCTGGACAGATGGTTGCGTCATGGCCAGCAGTATGGCCAGGTGTGATGCAGGCTACGCTTTGGACACCACGTGCAACCGAAACGGAATAACGTGGTTATACTTCAAAAAATGTAGGAATTTGGACAAAGCTCATGACAGAAGTTGCCCACGTCAATGATTCGAACCATGCACCGTCGGTCATCCGGCAGTTGCTTGAAAAATTGGCCATCAGCTACAACGAAGTCGTGGACGACAAAAGTCTGCCTCCGGCACGCAAGGTTCAGGCCGTGCTGGTCGAGGACGCTGTCGGCGCGTTGCTTATCCTGTTCCCGCAAAGCCAATTGCTTGACCTGAGCCGGATCACCGAGCTGACCGGCCGACAACTGACCGCCGTTTCTCACGAGCGGCTGGCGCGCATGCTTACCAAGCACAACCTGCAGGTGTTGCCGGGTCTCCCTGCGTTGACCAGCTCACCATGCCTTTACGATGATCGTCTGCTGCAAGAGCCGACACTGCTTGTAGGGTCGGGCGAACCGGGTCTGTTGCTGGAAATCAGCAGTGACGATTTCAAGGGCATGCTGAGCAAAGCCAGCGCGGCTCACTTCGGCCAGTCCGTGATGTCGATTCATCCGAACCTTGATCGTCCTGACGATGATCCCGCAGAAATCACCCAGGCCATGCGTGCGTTTACAGCGCGCCGCATTCAGCAGCGTCTGGAAGCGACCCTGGAGATTCCGCCGCTGGCCGGAACCGCACAGAAGATCATCAAGCTGCGGGTCGATCCCGATGCAACCATCGACGACATCACTGGCGTGGTCGAAACCGATCCGGCGCTGGCTGCACAGGTTGTCAGTTGGGCGGCATCGCCATACTACGCATCGACCGGCAAGATTCGTTCGGTCGAAGATGCGATCGTCCGCGTGCTGGGTTTTGATCTGGTGATCAATCTTGCACTTGGTCTGGCTTTGGGCAAGACCCTCAGCCTGCCCAAGGATCAGCCACAACAGACCACGCCTTACTGGCAGCAGTCGATCTACACCGCAGCGGTTATTGAAGGCCTGACCCGCGCGATCCCGCGCGCCAAGCGCCCGGAAGCCGGCCTGAGCTACCTCGCAGGCTTGCTGCACAACTTCGGTTATTTATTGCTGGCGCACGTATTCCCGCCGCACTTCACGCTGATCTGTCGCCAGCTCGAAGTCAATCCGCACCTGCACCACAGCTACATCGAGCATCACTTGCTGGGTATCAGCCGTGAGCAGATCGGTGCCTGGCTGATGCGTTACTGGGACATGCCGGACGAACTCTCTACCGCGTTGCGCTTTCAACACGACCCCCACTATGCCGGCGAGCATTACGCTTATGCCAATCTGGTGTATCTGGCGGTCCGCCTGTTGCGGGCGAATGGCGTAGGAGCCGGCCCGGAACAAGAGATCCCTGACGAACTGTTCGACCGACTCGGCCTAAGCCGTGAAAAGGCCAACGAGTCTGTAAGAAAAGTGCTGGAAGCAGAAGTATTGCTGCGCGAACTGGCGTCACAGTTCAGTAAGTAGCCTGTGGGTTGGCAGGTAGTGCCTGCGTTGTACACAACGCTGACTGCCTGGGAGGCCCATGAAACGGGGCTTCTGCCCGGTGGCCTCGGTTGTGTCTGATGTTCGGTATGCACCGATTTTGCTGCCGGTTCCCGGCAGTTCGTGGACAAGTCCACTCCTGCATCACGCCAGATGCCACGGCAACCTGTCTCTGTTCAACAATAAATTTCCACAACCGTCGATTGAAAGCTTTGTGAAAGCTTGGGCAATTAGCATCGCTTCACTTCCGGCAAAAAGACCGGTTAGCCAGGAACGGACTCCAAGGTGTTTCAGGCCCAATTAACAACAATAATGGTGATTCCGATGCTTGCTGACTTCTCTGTGTACACCCTTCTTGCGCCCCCACTCCACGTACCGATCTGCTGAGCTGACTGGTTCAATTCACGTTCTGTAGCCGTTTGACGTCTGGAGTATTCCCATGCTGACTTTCCTTGGCTTTGCCATGGTTATTGCGTTCATGTACCTGATCATGAGCAAGCGCCTGACTGCGCTCATCGCTCTGATTCTGGTTCCGATCATCTTTGCCCTGTTCGGCGGTTTTGCGTCGCAGATCGGCCCGATGATGCTCGCCGGTATTACCAAGCTCGCGCCGACTGGCGTGATGCTGATGTTCGCCATTCTGTACTTTGCGCTGATGATCGACTCCGGCCTGTTCGACCCGGCCGTGCGCAAGATCCTGAAAATGGTCAAAGGCGACCCGATGCGCATCTCGATCGGCACCGCGGTGCTGGCGCTGGTGGTGTCCCTCGACGGTGATGGCGCGACCACTTACATGATCTGCGTTGCTGCCATGCTGCCGCTGTACAGCCGCGTCGGTATGAGCCCGCGCATCATGGCCGGCCTGATCATTCTGGCAGGCGGCGTGATGAACATGACGCCGTGGGGCGGCCCGACCGCTCGTGCGGCCAGTGCGCTGCACGTCGATGCATCCGATATCTTCGTACCGATGATCCCTGCCATGCTGGCCGGTGTGGTTGCGATCCTGGCGATTGCCTACTTCTACGGCAAACGCGAGCGCGCCCGTCTTGGCGAACTGCACCTCAAAGGTGATGAAGTCGACCACAGTGAAATCAGCGTCTCGCAGTTTCCGGATGCACGTCGTCCAAAACTGATCTGGTTCAACGGCGCGCTGACCCTGGCGCTGATGGTTGCCCTGATCATGGGCCTGCTGCCGCTCCCGGTACTGTTCATGATCGCCTTCAGTATCGCGATGATCATCAACTACCCGAACCTGCAAGACCAAAAGGATCGCGTATCGGCCCACGCAGGTAGCGTATTGGCAGTAGTAGGCCTGATCTTTGCCGCCGGCATTTTCACCGGCATCCTGTCTGGCACCGGCATGGTCGACGCGATGTCGAAAAGCCTGCTGGCAGTGATCCCGGACGCACTGGGCCCTTACCTCGCGGTCATCACTGCGCTGGTGAGCATGCCGTTCACCTTCTTCATGTCCAACGACGCGTTCTACTACGGGGTGCTGCCAGTGCTGTCTGAAGCCGCCGCTCATTACGGCATCAGCCCGGTGGAAATGGCCCGCGCTTCAATTGTCGGTCAACCGGTTCACCTGCTCAGCCCGCTGGTGCCGTCGACCTACCTGCTGGTTGCTCTGGCCGGTATCGAGTTCGGTGACCATCAGCGCTTCACCCTGAAATGGGCGATTCTGGTGTGCATGTGCATTCTGGTTGCCGCACTGCTGATGGGCATCTTCCCGCTCTACAGCAGCATGTAAGCCTCGCTGCGCTACCAAAGACTCGCCGTCGACTTGACCGTTGACGGCGAGTTTTTGCGTTTGGGGTATTTATGCACGGAACGCAGCAGGGCGCTTCAAGGCGCGTTTTCTATCGCCGAGGGGCAGGTCACACATAATTGATGCCCTTGGCGTTCTCGTCGGTAGCGCTGATCTTCTTGTCGAAGGAGTCCTCACGACCAGACTGGATGGCATCAAGCACGTCCATATGCTGTTTGTGCATCGCCTCCCGGGTTTGCAAATCTGATTTGGCTTTGAGAAGCGCTTCAGCGTGATGCATTTCATTCTGATGCTCTCCCATGCTGTTCATACCTTCAGCAGGGCGCGGGTCTGCATCTTGTTGCCTGTCGAGATCAGAATGAGTTGTCTGAGGATCGTCACAATCTTTAGTCGCTATGGGCTTTGATTGCTTTGCATTGATCCTTGCCCCGTTCCTCTCGTCTTGGCCAGAACTTCTCGCAACAGACTTATCCACACGCGCACTGTGGCGCTGTGCCTGATTTAACGCAGTGCCCAACGAACTCAACGTCGCGCCTGCGGGTGGCATGCGCGGTAATGATGACGAAGCAGAACTGGCTTGCGCGTCTGGCAGAGATGCAGGCGAGGGTGGAGCCATTTCGTCGGGTGACGGCTGCCAAGGATTGAGCTTGCCTGCGCTGTCCTGCATAGACACTTCGACCAGGTTTAAGTCCTGATTGTGGTCGGGCTCGAACCTCAAAACAGGTCGATATGTCGAGTTGCGCACTGCAATGGCAGGAACACCGAACATGTTGTCACCCAGCGAGGCCAACTCGAACAGTTTCCCTTTTTCGATACTGGTGCTGATGTGGTTACCGATGACGCTACGGTTCCTGTTCAACCACCTCGTCGAACCCGCATTGATCATGCGCGAGGAGTCGGGAATGGAAATTTTTTCTGTGCCTTGAGCAGTCGGACTTTTGCCGGCGGTTGATGTGAGTGACGTTATATTCATTGAGCAAACTCCTTTTACTGCCGCTGAGTGGCGCTTCGCTGTAATGAGTTCCTTGCTGTGGGGCATCCGTTGCCATGGCTATGGCGCTCGGCGGCGAGTTTCGCGTTCAGGGCATTCAATTATTCGAAGGCCGATATTGCAACGCTTCAGCCAGATGGCTGCGATTGATCGCATCCACCTGCTCCAGATCAGCCAGGGTGCGCGCTACCTTCAGCAGCCTGTGGGCCGAGCGCAGTGACAAGGTCAGGCGCTCACAGGCTGTTTCCAGCCAGCGTTCGTCAGTGCTCGACAACGCGCAATATTTGCGCAGCCCCGGCAGATCAAGAAAGGCATTGGCGCAGCCCTGACGACGCTGTTGGCGTTCGCGTGCCTGAGCAACTACCGCTGCGGCGCTGGCAGTGTTTTCGCTGGTGGTCTGGTCGGGATTGAGCGCCGTAGCCTCACGTGCGACGGTCAGGTGCAGGTCGATCCGGTCCAGCAGCGGACCAGACAGCTTGTTGCGATAACGCTGCACCTGCTCGGTAGAACAACGGCAGCGTCCGGTCGGCTCGCCGAGATAGCCACAGGGGCACGGGTTCATCGCAGCCACCAGCTGAAACCGCGCCGGAAAGCGCACGCGGTCCCGTGCCCTGGAGATCACGATATGCCCGGACTCCAGCGGTTCGCGTAAAACCTCCAGCACTCGACGATCAAACTCCGGCAGTTCATCAAGAAACAGAACACCATGATGGGCGAGGGTGATTTCGCCAGGTTGCGGACGACTGCCACCGCCCACCAGCGCCGGCCCGGATGCCGAGTGATGCGGCTGCCGAAACGGTCGCTGCGGCCAACTGGTCAACGGCACTTGGCTGGCGACCGACTGAATCGCCGCCACCTCCAGCGCTTCGTGCTCATCCAGCGGCGGCAGCAAGCCCGGCAGGCGGCTGGCAAGCAGTGTTTTACCCGTGCCAGGCGGCCCGCTGAACAACAGGTTATGCGCCCCGGCAGCGGCAATCACCAACGCACGCTTGGCAGCTGTCTGACCCTGTACTTCGCTTAAATCGGGATACGGCTTGGGCTGATGCAGCAAGCCGCTGGACTGATACGGCGCAATTACCGCGCGGCCGTTGAAATGCGCGACCAGCTCCAGCAAGTGATTGACGGCAATCACCCGCAACCCGGAAGCCAGACAGGCTTCCTCGGCGTTCACCGCCGGGATGATCAGCGTCCGCTCTGCCGCGCGTGCAGCCAGCGCAGCAGGCAACACCCCCTGAATCGGCCGAATCGCCCCCGATAGCGCCAGCTCGCCCAGGCATTCAACATCCTGCAACGCAACCAGAGGCACTTGCCCGCTGGCGGCCAGCAGGCCCAAGGCAATCGCGAGGTCAAAGCGACCGCCATCCTTGGGCAGGTCAGCCGGGGCCAGATTAAGCGTGATACGCCGCGCCGGGAAATCCAGCCCGGAATTCAGAATGGCGCTGCGCACCCGGTCTTTACTCTCCTTGACCGCACCTTCCGGCAGCCCCACCAGCGTCAGGGCTGGCAGGCCGTTTGCCAAATGCGCTTCAACAGTAACCGCCGGGGCTTCCACCCCGACCTGGGCACGACTATGGACGATGGCCAGCGACATAGATCATTCCTTGATATGAGCGATGGGCGGGTATCGTGCTTTATTTGGCGGGTGAGGGTAGGCGAGGAATGGATACAGAGTGTGAGTGGAGGAGGGATTGAAAGGTCCGTGCCCGGATGCGAGTCCAATCGGAATGCTCATTTACAACACGTAGACTCCGGTTGAACCGCGGTGGTCAAAAAAACCGTTTTGGAACGACTTAACCGTTAAGCCGCTGCGTAAAATGCTTGTGACTTTTTTATGACAACTATAGGAACTGAACGGGTTGCATAGCCACTTAAACTACTGTCGTTTATGGCTGCCACGGAGAAGGCATTAATTAGCAATTTTTATAATGCTCTGGACGTTCAACCTGTAACAACGATTTGAAACGCGTCTTCCTCGGCTTGATGCCGTTGCTTCTTCGTGGGTGATAAACGGAATATAAATTTACTGTACAGGGACTTAATAATAATTATGGTAAAGATTACCTCTTCCGGATTTACTGCCGTTTCAGAGCTTCAAGACATGGACAGGGCCTCGCCCGCGGTCAGTCCTCCTCCCTCCCCATCGCCAGAACCCTTGGCTGCCGAAAGTGAGTCGTCTCGCAGAGGCGGCATGCGAAATCGACCTCATGCAGGTTTGAATAGCCAGGTGCTCGGACTGCAAGCCGTGCCGTCGCAGTCTGGAAGGCGTGTTCGCGTCAGAAACGATGCGCAGGGAGAAAGTGTCATTAATGCCTGGCTGGCAAAGCGACCGCCGGTTCGCAGCGAAACCAGTCTTGGTAACGACGGCAAGCTACTGCGCTATGCCGCTGTACCCCACGACCAGCAAGCACCGAGCAATGAGGCCTTTTTCACCTCCGTACCTGGCATGTTGATGGCAGTTTTGACGGTCCATCCGCAAGTCGAGCGAGGTATCAGCGGGGAAATAAACGCTGATGGCGTAGCTGCCCGACTTGCCGAACCGCCAATAGGATTATTGACAGGGGTCTGGCAGTCTTCCCCGGATCGAGCCTATCTAGAGCGAGGCGGTGTGGTTCATGCCGCAAGTCTGGAAGGACGCTGGACGCCCCTGACGCTGCCTGGCATGGATCGCCGTGAGCCACTGCGGATGATTGGTTTGCAGGCGGACGGTCGTGTCTATGTACATAACGGCAGTCAACTCTGGCGCGCAACCGAGACGTCTGCCGAGTCCGTGGCAACCCAGCGACCTCCTGCAGGTGCGGCAGTACGGATTGACGCCGGTGGCGAGGTGCAGTGGCTGCATAAGGGAGTGCTTCATTCGAATGGCAGTTCCCGTGCTGTCGAGCTGTGGCGGTCAGCAGCCAACAGCCAGGGTAGCGAGCAGAGCCCGGCGAGCCCCATTGATTTCCTGCCATTGCCGAGCGGCAACGCTGCGCTGGTCCTTGATGATAAAGGACGCGTTTATCAAGCCGAGCTGCAAGGTAACGGGCCTGTAGAAGCCCACCGGCTGAACTTGCCTGACGATTTTTCGCGGGCTAAAGGCTGGGCCGTGACCGCTATGGGATTGTCCAGGGACGACACTGTTCACCTGATGCTGCAGGATCAAAACGGTAGGCGCATGAGCTTGCAGCAAGCGCCAGGCGAGGCGCTGTTTCGTCCAGCGTATCTGCTGGATCGCCCCTTGCTGCTGCTCCACACCGAGGGACTGCATGTTCCATCGGACGCAGATGTGCAGTCGCGTGTTCAGCTTGATGGTCATGCTCAGGTGGGGCATATAGACGGCGTGCTTCATTATCAGCCTGCTCCCGACCAGCCATGGGAGCGGTTAAAGCAGCCCGGTGGCGAACCGCTCACCGGTGTCACATCTGTTCACTCATCTGCGTCGGGATTTATTGACAGGAAACCGGTTTTTGCTTTGTGTGGTGATGCCCGGCAAGTCTTCGAACTGAAGCTGGAGGGGCGAACCTCATGGTTGCCGAGTGATGCCGAACTTCCGCGTTATCCTGCGGGTGGGCCCTTGGCGGTCGTACCGGATACGGTCGGGGTACGTACCGGTCTTATCGCGCAGTTTGACGAGCCAGTACGCGCGCTGTCGGTTCACAGCAATCGTCGGAGTGTCGCGCTGACAGAATCGGGGCGATTAGTGGCCGCCGCAGGTGGCGAAGCCCGCCAGCTTCCATCGTTGCAGCGCCCCCTTGCCATCGCTATTGGGCTCAACGATCAGTTGCTCGTACTGCATCATCCCCATAACCAACGGCCTCAGTTGAAACGGTTGAGCGCAAACGATGACTGGGAGCCGGTGCAGATAGAGCTGCCGGGCACTGTTCATCCTTCAAGTCTTCGTGCCACTCGAACAGGGCAAATACAATTACAACTGGGAGAAAACTGGCACACATTACTGCCTTCAATGACGTCACACGACAACCAGCCTTTGCCGGCACGCGTAAAGCCTGAGCCGGAGGGGGATGAAGTGCCTTCGGAGAACTTTCTTGCGGGTAGCAACGCCCTCGCCAATCAACAGCAAGCCAGTCGTATCAGCACACCGCATCATGACGCGTCATTGGTGACAACGCTGTTGGGGACAACAGCAAATAACCCGCTGACCACGGCGTCAAGCCTGCAGGCAGTGGTTGATACAACTCGCGCTCAGGTTGGCGCATTGACGAGGGATGTATTGGGCGCAGCGGTGAATAGCACGGCGCGGGCAATGGCACACACGCTTGGCGTCGTTCTGCCACCGACCCCTCAGGAGAGACGCCTGGCCGGTTTCCACAATGAGGCGAAACTAGCTTATGCATCAGGCAAAACGCTGTTCGAAAATCTGCCGACGCTCGCGCAGGTGCGTGTCGATTTGGCCGTAGGACCGTCTGACGGAGAACGGTTCGGGCTGTCACATCAGCAAACACAACGCTTGTTGAACCTGCGAGAAGAGAAACTGGAAGCCTTGTTGCGTGACTTGCGCAAGATCGGCTTCCATGAAGGCGTAATCATGGGCGATATGGGCGGCAGTGACAGTGCGCATGATCTGAGTTCTACCACCTCTACGCCGACGTTCCGGATGGCCGAGCTATGGCGACGACAGCACTCGCAAGTGGATAAAACGCTGTCTTCCGTCGGGTTGTCCAGGTCGGAAGACATGTTGCCGAACCTCAACATGAGCATTAAAGCCCTGGCTGCAGGCGCTGCGCTTTACGCTGATCGTATGAGCGAACGTGAGGCTGAATTGCTGGGTGTCTTGTACGAGGTCAGCGAAAAAATGATGCGTGCCGGCGTACGTTTACCGGCTGATGATGGATACGCTGATAGCGCCAGTCGCAATGCTCCCTACGGTTTGCGAACAGCAGGGTTGGTTGCCGGGCTGGTGGATTATGACGAGCTGTTGAGAAGCACTGACGCGCAGGCACTCGAAATGGCTGATAAGCGTCAGCAAGATGCCAGGCTTCCGGCGCTGTGCAAACTCGGCCTGTCTTCGTGGGGGCAATTAGCAGCCTTCGATGACGTGGTGACGACGTTTCGTGAACAGATAACGTTGCCGGGATCGGCGCGCCGCACCCAGTTGCTCAAGAATCTTGGCTTGCCGCCCGATGCCAAGCCCGACGAAATGGCGGCGCGTATGTCCGACCTACTCCTGGATCTTTTCAACAGAAGTACTTTTTTCTCGACGCAATCGCGTGGTCTGGAACTTCGCGGTTCGTTGGGCGCGTCTGACTGGAAGCATCTTAATGCGTTCAGCGTCGGGGTGACTGGCGAGGCGCTTCAGGTGCTTGGTGTAGAGCGTATCGGCGATGGCAAGGACAGCGATGCCGGGCTGGTCGCGTTTTTTGTGCGCCATTCCAAGGCCTCTGTAGCAGCAACGTCCGGGGTAGGAATCGACTTCAAGCCGGGCGCTGGCAGCGGCGGACGTGTTCTTGATGCGCGGCCGGGTCGTTCGATGAACTCGACTTGGGGAGGCTCCGGCAACCTGAGCCTGTCCGGTGCGTATCAACATGGTCAGGGCGCCGCCGTAATCATCGCGCCTTCGACGATTTCCGATTTCGTGCGGCTGTTGTTCGACGTCGATCACCCCGATAGCACCCAAATCCTGCGCACCGGTGTGAATGGTGGTTCGATTGGCCTGGACCTGTTTGAAACCAATTTGAATGCGTCTGTGGGGGCGAACGTCAGCGTGTCGCCATTTAGCTTGAGCCAGAAATACGGGCCACAAAAGCCGACGGCAGCTGCTGCAGTATCCAGTGCAGACAACCGGCGCAGTACCGCGTCGATGGCGTTGTCGGCAGGCGGGACAGCTCAGGCTGGCGCGCACTGGGGCCAAATGGAGTTGCATCTGGATCACGCCTGGGCAGATATCATCGGTCTGGAATTTCAGGGGCGCACGGATTTCAATCTTGAGTTCAATAGCAATCTGAACCTTGGGGGCTCGCTGTCTTCTGCACTCGGCAATAACCCTAAAAAGCTGATAAATGCGTCCACTGGGAACGGTAACTTGCAGCTCGCCGGCATCCGCGTTGCGTCAAGCGATGTGCAGTTGCCGACCGATGCCGCAGTGGACGATAAGCGTCGGGGCCCTTTTTTGTCGACGGCCAGCTATAAGCGCACCTTTGATACTGAGGTCGCCAAGCCTGTTACGGCCAAGGAATGGAACATTATGCGTCAGCGTCTGGCCAGCGCCTTTCCTGACAATAGCGGAGAGTTGAGTGCCCTCAATTACTCTGCCAGCGCTGGCCAGCGTATTGCAGCAATCGAACAGATGATCGACCGCATTCAGGGTCCCGAGGCGCGCAGGGTGGAAGCCGGTGGTGCCCTTGAGGGTGGGGCTCTGCGCCGTCAGCGCTTCAATGCGGCCAGAGAAATGTCGGATGCGCACAGCAGCGTGTGGCGTGCGAGCTCCGAAATTGACCGCGCCTCGGTAGTGGAGATGCTGCATCAATTACGTCAGCAGGACCAAAGCGCCGTTCAGCACCGTGCCAGGGCCATTCCGGGGGCGCGCGTGGAGTTCAACCTGTTCGGGCGTGAATCTCTGGAAACAGTAGTCTTTCACGCCATCGGTCATCTGGGGCTTGGCAGCAAACTTAACGACCTGGCGGAGCTGCGTCGCAAGATACCTGGCCTTGATCAGGTCATGCTCTGTTTCCAGTCGTTGCCCAACGTCAATCAGGTGCGATATGTCTTCGAGATGCGTCCACAGGCGAGGTTCGCCATCAACGACGCGTTACTGGCACGGGAGCAGAACGCGTCGGCACGCGCGATCGGTTTGCAGGGCCCCTCTGCAAGCGAACTGAATTGGCGCGGCGTTCTGGACAAGATCAAAAACACGCCTGACCTGTATCGACTGGCGGCGATTGCCGTACACAACACCGATGAAAACCCGGTGACTTCAAGAATAGGCCTGCCGCTGTTGAATGTTTCGGCCACTGGCGCGACATCGCATCAACTGTTCGAAGCAGAGATCCAGTTCCGCTACGGTCTTTATGACGGTTTGCAAGGTATTGAAGTACTGGAAGCCGGAAACAGAGCGTTGCAGAGACCGTTAAGCGCATTACAAGGATTCGGTCTTCAGGCCTTGGGGCAGAGAACGCAGGCTGGGGAAGTTCCTTACTCCCCTCCGTCGCCGCGTAGAGAGACAACGATACGCGCCACAGGCGATGTTGCTGAGCGAACAACCAATGACCTGATAAGCCAACTTGACGGTAGAGTTCAGCGTATGAGTTCGGCGCTTAAGCGTGAGGCGAAGGCTATCGGTTCGTTTCAGCAGGTTTATGGGCTGACGTCCGCACATATAGACAGGCTGCTTGTACGCATCCCTGAATTGCCAGTGCCTGAAATTGATGACCGTGCCGCTGATGGAGAAGGCGCGCAGGGGACGTTTGCGTCGCTTGATCGATATCATCAGACACTGGATCAGGCTGAGCAGGACATGCGTCAGGCCAGCGAAATGGTTTACACGACAACTGGCGATCAGACCGCGCAGGAGGAGAACCCGGCTTCGGCCCATCTGCTTACTGTTGAAACGCGTCGGCGTTCACTCGGAAATGCCATAAGAACACTTGCTGAAGAAGGGGCGAAAGTGGGCACGGCGACTGGGCTTGAACTTAACCGCATCTCATCGCAAGTGGATGACAAGGTCGCACGTCGAGACGCGCTCCTGATGCAACTTGAAAGCGGCGGTCAGGAGGGCAGTGGCAACAGCGAAGAGATGGCGTTGGAGCTGCAAAGCATTAATTCATCGCTGCAATGGCTGCGCGCCCACTGGCTTGGCGAGCAGCAAGCGATGGACGCGACCGCTAAACGCCTGGACCAGGCAAACCGCGCTGCTCTTGAGGGTGAGCGCAGCTTCAGCGATGCCGTACGTGACATGACGTGGGGCGAACTCGATAAGACGCAGCGGTGATTTCGCTGTTCCCTGCAACAACAAATGAAGCGGCCTGAGGGTCGCTTCATTTGTTTTGTTGATTCGTCAGTCGTTTCGCTGATGGTCAACGTTCGTTATACAAACCGCGCGTGCTCAGCGCTGATACGTGACCTGTGCCACGCAAGTTCTTTATAACGATTCCCTGACCACCAGTGGGCAATCCACCTGCTGGGTGCCTGAAACTTCGAGACCTTCTATCAAGTGCCTGGCGGCATTGCGACCGATCTCGTAATACGGCAGTTGCACCGTGGTCAGTGCAGGGATGAACAGTTCGGAGATGCCGATCATATTGTCATAGCCAAGCACGGCGACATCACCGGGGATTTTCAGGCCACGGCCCAGCAGCAATTGGTAGGCACA
This sequence comes from Pseudomonas coronafaciens pv. oryzae str. 1_6, assembly GCF_000156995.2. Taxonomy (NCBI): domain Bacteria; kingdom Pseudomonadati; phylum Pseudomonadota; class Gammaproteobacteria; order Pseudomonadales; family Pseudomonadaceae; genus Pseudomonas; species Pseudomonas coronafaciens. The sequence continues at coordinate 59,783 of NZ_CP046035.1, forward strand.
AAAGGCAATGCGGTCATTGCCGCAGATCAGAATGTCGAACTGCGGACGGCCATCAGTCATGTGCCGTTCGAGGATGCCTGCGGTTTCCCCATAGGCGTCATGTTCGGACAGGTTGTATTGCAAGAGCTCGCCGGTAGCCAGGCCGAATGCCTGGCAGGCACGCTGCATACCCGCTTGCCGAATTTTCCAGGCCAGGCTCTGTTTTGGCAGATTGATAAACAACGGGCGTCGATAGCCCTGGCTGAACGCGTGATGCAAGGCGCGATACTGCCCGGTTTCGTCGTCTGGCACATAACTGACGAGGCTGCTGTCATCAGCCACGCAATTGGCGAGCACCAGTGGTTTGCTCTTCAAGCGCTGCGGAATGCTCACTTCGCGCAACCCCATGGCGCTGAAGATCAACCCGTCAGGCCGGTGTGACAGCATCAGGTCGATGTTCTGGTCGGTTGGCGGGTTGCTTAGCAGGTTTAGGATAAATACGTTCCAGCCTGCTTGCTGCGCGGTCTGTTCGATGGACAGCAGCAGCTCGACCGCGAAGGGTGTTGTTGCGGTGTCCAGGGCAAACACGCCGATCGTTCGTGTCTGCAGGTTGTCGCCGCGAATTCTGCGAGCCGACAGGCTGGGTACGAATTGAAGCTCGTCAATCGCGCTGCGGACTCGCTGATAGGTCTCGGGGCTCAGTTTTTCCGGATTATTGAGCGCTCGAGACACCGTCATCAGGGAAACACCGGCCAATCGTGCAACGTCTTTAACTGAGGTCATGCGAGGCGGGGCCTGTCAGGTTGACTGATGATTATCATGCTACAGAGGCCTGATTTTTTTCGCGACGTCAATGATTTACCTACACGTAGCCCGAGGAGAGTGTCCAGGCGTTTGCAATACAGACTCGGCCTCCGGTTCCGTTGGCAATCAGCTTGACCCCCAGGCTGTCGTTCTGTGGATAAAAGCGGCTGCTGAGGGTGAAGCTGCCATTTTGGTCGAACACCTCGATGGAGGAGCGATCAAGGAAGACTCTCAGCTCGAGCCGGTCCTGTTGCGGATCTATTGCCACGCTGCGTTGACCGAAAACGTGGGTACCCGACTGGTCACGGTCCAATATCAAGCGCTTCAGCGAAGCATCGTAGTAAAGCAGAGTCTGCTCTTTGCCATCTGTGCTGCAGCGCAGTGCCACGCCAAGGCGGCCTTTGATGCAGTCGCGCAGGTCCAGGCTCACATGAATTTCGAGCAGGTCGCCGTGTACATCAGTCAGCCACCGGGTACCCGCTTCGCTCCACCATGAGGTGCCTGACATCGACGTGTTGCGCAATGCCGTCAGTTCGCGTGCGGGTTGCACGCAAAGGCGATCGGCACGCAATTCAAGTTCGCGCGGAAGGCCGAGCATGCCGCGCCAATGATGCGCCGCGCTGGGGGTCGGGCTCTCCCACATATCGAGCCACGCCCACACCAGACGTCTGCCATCGGCAGCCACCAGCGTTTGCGCTGCATAGAAGTCGTGGCCGTTATCCAGCTCGATGAAAGGCCCGCCAGTGAACTGCCACTGCCTGTCGACCTGACCTACTCGGTAGCCGGTATGAAACTTGTTCAGTCGCTCGTAGCCCTCAGCGGGCATGCCTTGGGGCGAGTAAAGCAGTACGTCGCGTGCGTCGAGGCGAAACAGGTCGGGGCATTCCCACATATAGCCATCGCCCTCGTTGCCGGTGGACACATAGTTCACGAATTCCCAGACGTGCAGGTCCGCAGATCGATACAACGGCAGTAGCGGCGTGTCACCCAGACGCGCGCCAGCAATCAGGTACCAATGGTCATCCTGCTGCCAGACCTTGGGGTCACGAAAATGAATAATCGCATCTTGCGGCGGGGTATCGATGACGGCGCCATGTTTGGTAAAGCTGATGCCATCGACACTCGTGGCCAGGCACTGCACCTGACGGATAAAGCGCTCGTCGCCCACGTCACCCAGCCAGGTGTGCCCGGTGTAGATCAGTGCCAGGGTATCGCCACACACCACGGCACTGCCGGAAAAACAACCGTCCCGGTCGAAGTCAGCGCCGGGTGCCAACGCAATGGGCAAATGCTGCCAATGGACCAGGTCAGCGCTCTTGGCGTGGCCCCAGTACATTGGACCCCACTTCGCGTCGAAGGGGTGGTGCTGATAGAACACGTGATATTCGCCGCGAAAGTACACCACACCGTTTGGGTCGTTCATCCAGCCAGCAGGCGGGGCCAGATGATAAGCGGGTCGATAATCGTGGACGATCTGCGACAGGCCATCCTTGAGCGCATCGTGCGCACGCTCGAGGGCGGCGGGCATTGGATCGCTCATGCCATTCACACAAACACTCATAGGGTACCCGCCTGTACGACGTGCGCCGTGGTGTCGTTGGTCTGGTGCTGATGGGTATTTGGGTGTCGCCTCAATGCAACGCCATCGGCGTCGAACAAGTGCACATTGCCGGTATCCAGTTGCAGCGCGACCCGGTCGCCCACTTGCCATCCGGCTGTGGCTTCGCAACGACAGATCAAGGGTTCGTTCTCGCCTGTAGCGAGGTGTACATAGACCTCGCTGCCCAGATATTCAACGCCGGTCACGCTAACGCCACTGCCACTGTTTGCAGCACCGAGGGTTATATGCTCCGGACGTACGCCCAACGTCAGTTGCGCGTCGTCAGCCAGGTTCGAGCTGTCGAAGGGCAGGAATGCCATGCCCAGTGCCGGGATATCAATCAGGCTGCTGCGGTTCGCCGCGTGCAGGCGCACTGGCAGGAAATTCATTCTGGGCGAGCCCAGAAAACCGGCGACGAAGCGGCTGGCGGGGCGTTCGTAGAGCTCGCGTGGCGAGCCAATCTGTTCGACCCGACCGCCGTTGAGTACGACAATCTTGTCCGCCAGGGTCATGGCCTCTACCTGGTCGTGAGTGACGTAGATCATGGTCGAGCCCAGCCGTTGATGGAGCCGGGCGATCTCGTTGCGCATCTGCACCCGCAATGAGGCATCGAGGTTGGAGAGCGGTTCATCGAACAGCAAAATATCCGGTTCCCGCGCCATGGCTCTGCCCATTGCCACACGCTGGCGCTGTCCGCCAGACAGTTCCTTGGGCTTGCGTTGCAACAGCTTGTCCAGTTGCAGGATTTTTGCGGTTTTCAGTACGCGTTCACGCAGGCTGCTTTTTTCGGTCTTGGCCAGCTTGAGACCAAAACTGATGTTGTCGTAAACGCTCATGTGCGGGTAAAGCGCATAAGACTGAAAGACCATGCCGACGCCACGCTCGCGCGGTTCCAGTGCGTTGACGCGTCGTCCGTCGATCAGCAGGTCGCCGCCACAGATCGAATCCAGCCCTGCGATCAATCGCAGCAATGTCGACTTTCCGCAGCCCGATGGCCCAACGAACACAACGAACTCACCTGCAGCGATCTCCAGGCTCACGTTGCGCAGAATACGTACGCCGCCCAATTGCTTGTTGATGTTGGCTAGCTTTAATTTCATCACGATGCTGTTCCTTGTCATGATTGTGCATCAACCCTTTAACGCGCCGGCAGTGAGGCCGGAAACGATGCGGCGCTGGAATATCAGCACCAGAATCACCAGCGGGACGGTCACAATCACCGACGCCGCCATCAGCAAGCCCCAGGGCAATTCGTGGGAGCTGCCACCCGAAATCAGGGCGATGGCGACCGGCACCGTGCGCTGGGCGTCTGTCAGGGTGAAGGTCAGGGCAAACAGGAATTCGTTCCACGCGGCAATAAAGGCCAGCAGGCCTGTGGTGACCAATGCCGGCCACAGCAGCGGCAACAGCACACGGGTCAGCGTGACCCAGGGCGAGGCGCCGTCCATGATGGCTGCTTCTTCCAGTTCATGCGGCAGTTGCCCCATGAACGTGGTCAGCACCCAGACGGTGAAGGGCAGGGTGAAAATGGTGTAGCTCAAAATCAACGCCCATGAGGTGTTATAGAGCCCCAGCATGCGGATGACTTCAAACAGCCCCGACAGCACCGCAACCTGCGGAAACATAGAGACCCCGAGAACCATCATCAGCACCGTGCCGCGCCCACGAAACTTGACCCTGCCCAAGGCATAGGACGCTGTCAGGCCGAGAAACAACGCGAGCATCACTACACACAGCGAAACCACGAGCGAGTTCGCGATGGCCTGAAGGAATGAAGGCTGGCTGAGGACCGTCGTGTAATTGGAGAAGTCGGGTTCGGTGATCCAGTAGCTCGCCTCAAACAAGGCACTGGAAGGCTTCAGCGATGTCACGATGGCGTAGTAGAAAGGGAAGATCGCGTAGAACAGCAAGATCCCGACAAGGCACCAGAAACCTGCGCGCAGCAGTGCTTTCTTCAGTTGGCGCAGGTTCATGAGCGCACCTCCAGTTGGCGGCGTCCGAGGTACAGATAAAGCATGGCAATCACCGCCACCACCAGAAACAGCAGGGTCGAGGCTGCGCTGCCATAGCCGACGTCCTGAAACTCCACCAAATGCTGGCGGGCATAGACAGACATGCTCATGGTGCTGGAGGAGTTGGAAGTCAGGACATAGATGACGTCGAAGACCCGCAACGAATCGAGGATGCGAAAGATCGCCGCGACCAGCAAGGCCGGCATCAGCAGCGGCAACGTGACACGCCAGAACACGCGCAACGGATGAATGCCGTCGACTCTGGCGGCTTCGTAGCAATCACTTGGCAGCATCTGCAGGGCTGCCAGCATCAGCAGGGTGACGAAGGGAACGGTCTTCCAGACGTCGACGATGATGACTGCCCACATAGAGAGATCCGCATCTGCAGTCCAGGCCAGAGGCGCATCGATCAGGCCAAGGCCCAGCATCAGGTGGTTGATGATGCCGAACTGATCATTGAGCATCCATGACCAGATCTTCGCCGAGACAATAGTCGGGATCGCCCAAGGGATCAGAATCAACGCACGGACCAGCGCGCGTCCAGTGAACTTGACGTTCAACAGCAATGCCACCAATAGTCCCAGGATCATCTCCAGGCCTACCGACACCACAGTGAAGTGCAAGGTGTTGCGCACTGCGTGCCACCACTGTGGATCGACCAGAACGCCTGACCAAAGGGTGCCGTCGTAAAACAGATAGTTGCTCAAACCGATGAATGAGCCAGCTTCAGTGTCCGACAGGTCGGCGTCAGTCAGGCTGAACCAGAATGTGCGCAGCAACGGCCAGGCCGCCACCAGCGTCAGGCACACCAGCATCGGCGTCAGAAACAGCCAGGCGGCCCGTACCCTGCGACGTTGTACAGGCGTTTCTCGAGTGATGAAGGCGTCGTCACCGGGAAAGTCGATAGAAGAGGAAGGCATTGTGAGTTCCTTGCGTGTGGCTTACCAGTTGCGTCGTTTGATGCGCTTCAGTTCGGTTTCCAGTTCAACCAGTGCCTGATCGACCGGTAAATCGCCCGCCAGCACGCTATGCACCCTGTCAAAGAATGCGTTGGATACGCGCGGGTAGCCGCTGGCGGTGATAGCGGCGGGGCGCATGACCCCATTGCTGAGAATGCCGCGCAATTGGGTGTAATAAGGCATCGCGGCGAGCAACTCGGGGTCGTCATAGAGCGACTCGATAACCGGGTTGTAAGCGCCTGCCAAGGCACGCTGTTTTTGCTGTCGGGCGCTGGTCAGGTAGGCCACCAGCTCTGCCGCCAACCTGGGGTTGCTGCTGTATCGCGAAACCGCCAGGCCCCAGCCTCCGAGCGTGGAGGCATGGGTACCGTTTGCGCCGCCTCGGGGCAGGGGCGCGATGCCGACCTTGTCTTTTACGGCGCTGTCCTGGCTTTGCACCAAGGCCCAGACGTAAGGCCAGTTGCGCATGAACAGCGCATTCCCGGACTGGAACACACCACGTCCTTCTTCTTCGGTGTAGTTGAGTACACCGCGCGGAGAGATGACGCCGACCCAGCTTTTTGCCAGGGTCAATGCGGCTCTTGAGGCCTGGCTGTTGACCACGATGTCTCCTCGTGGGTTGATCAGCCCGCCGTCCGGCTGGCTGCTGATCCATTCCAGGGCATTGCACGTCAGCCCCTCATAGGCGCGCCCCTGGAAGACATAACCCCACATATTCGCGTTCCCTGCATCGCGCTCGGCTTGTTGCACTTGCGTGGCCGTAGCGGTCATTTCCTCCCAGGTCTGGGGGATCGGCTTTTGGTACTTTTCGAGCAAATCCTTGCGGTAGTACAGCAGCCCCGAATCGGTGAACCACGGCATCGTCACCAACCGGCCATCGACCGTGGCGTTGTCTACCTGCGCCTGGAAGTAGCCTTTTGTAGCATCCGCCGGGAGTAGCTCATGCAAATCCGTCAGGTGTTTGGCGAGCATGCCTGGCCAAACCATGTCGATCTGGATGATGTCGATGTCGGTGGATTTGGCACTGAGGATCTGCTGGTAAAACGACAGGCGCTCGGTTGCCGAGTTGGGCGTCGACACCACTTGGACATTGTTGCCGGTCTGTTTCGACCACGTATCAACAGCCTCTTTGCACAGTTGCAACTCCGCCCCGACGGCCCCGCAGGAGATCGTCAGATTTGCGGCGTTCGATAGCGCAGAGCCCCCCGCAGAGGAGGTGAGCAGCACGGCGGCGAGAAGAGATTTCAGCTGTTTCATAGAGCCCTCTTTATTTTTGTTTTTATAAAAGTTAACGTTAACATCGTTAATGTAACAGCGTATTTTCGATGTGGCACCCTTTTTTCTTCGATTTGCACGATTCAGCCTCGAAGGAAAAAAGGCGTGGCCTACGCCACAAAAACAATAAAAACAAAGCAGGAAGTCCATATGCAGAACGCATCAAGATGGGTACTCGCCGGGGTGCTCGGTACCTCGACGACGGTCACTCAGGCAGCCACTCTGGAAGAGCGGATGGCCGCATTCGAAGCCCGTGCCAGCGCTGCTGAACAGCGTGCAGCCGCAGCCGAACAGCAAACCCGGGCGCTCGCCAGGGAGCTGCAGCAAATCAAACTCGCCAACCCTGCTTTGCAGCCTGCCGCCTCTGGTGCTGCCCCTGTTGTGGCGGCCAGTCCAGCGCCTGCCCTGGACGATCGCGTGGCAAAACTCGAAGCACGCCAGCAAAGCATGGAAAAGCCAAGCGTTACCGGGCACCTCACCGACGGGTTCAGCTTCAAGGGTTATGCTCGCTCCGGCTTGTTGATCAACGACGGGTTGGGCGGCGGTCGTGGTGGGCCCTATACGACCCCGGCGGGTTCGGTCGGTGGCGCGGTGGGGCGGTTGGGTAATGAAGACGACACCTACATGCGTTTCGACCTGTCGAAAGAAATCTACGCGCAGAACGGCACTCGTTCCAAATTCACGGTTTCCATCGCCGATGGCGTCGAAAGCTACAACGACTGGACGGCCACCGAAAGCAAACTGAACGTGCGCCAGGTGTTTACCGAACTCGACCACATCGCCGCTTTCAAGGGCAATTCAATGTTCGAGAACTCCACGCTGTGGGCCGGCAAGCGCTTCGACAGGGATAATTTCGATATTCACTGGCTGGACTCGGACGTGGTCTTTCTGGCCGGGACCGGCGGCGGTATTTACGATGTGCAGATGACCAAGGACTGGCGTTCGAACTATTCCTTGATCGGACGTAACTACGGCGATTTCAGTGAGGGCGGCGTCGATGCCGATGTAGAAAGCTACATCCTGACCTCCAACCAGTTTTTCGACGATGGTCAGTGGCAGTGGATGTTCAATGCCATTGGTGCAAAGAAAAACGACATAGGCACTCGCACCAATCAGGCCGGCTTTGCGCCTGCAGACTCGGGCTTGCATTCCATGCTGGCCATCCACCAGAAAGACTTTTTCGGCAGGGAGGGCTTCTCCAAGGCCGCGTTGCTTTATGGGCAAGGCCTGGGCGCGCAGGTTAAGGACATTGGCTCGGATGGCGAACTGCTCGACGACGCCCGTGCACTACGTCTGGCGCTGTATGGCGAAACACCCATCGCGCCTGGATGGCGCATCGGCCCCAGCCTGCTGGCCGAGCAGAGCAAAGACCGATACGTCAAAGGCGACGACTATCGCTGGCTTACTCTGAACATGCGCCTGGCCAATGAAATCAACAGTAACTTCGAGATGGCCTACGAACTTAGCTGGCAAACCATGGACCTGGACCCCAAAGGCTACCTGCAACGCAATGCAGTTGACGGCAACTTCTGGAAGTTTACGGTCGCGCCGACATTCAAGCCGGACATGGGCGATTTGCTCACCCGTCCCGAATTGCGAGTGTTCGCCAGCCTTATGAACTGGTCCTCGGACTTGGACCGATATAGCACGACCGGCAATTTCGGCAAAAGCGACTTCAGCGCCGGTGGCGTATGGCAATTCGGTGTTCAGATGGAAACGTGGTTTTAGTGGGAGTGTTTCAGACATGCCATTGAGAAAATGAAGCACTTGAAGCTCGGGCGGCACTAGCGACTGAGGGAAGCACCCTTCGCTTTCTTGTGCCGCTGGAATGGTTCTGGGGGCTGGCTAAGGGGATTCAGTTAGTGCTCAAGCTGCGTGGTCCACTTACAACATGAGCTACTGAGGCTTGTAATGACGAGGAGCAAAGGCTTTGAGCAAAGCTTCAGGTCAACGCTAAAGCGAAGCGATGCTCAGGAAACTAGAGCTTTTCTGAGACTTGGCAGCTGTCTGGACCTGCATTTCGCTTAAACCGGAATACGGCTTGGGTTAATGCAGCAGTCCGCTGGACTGAGACGGCGCAATCACCGCATTTTCGTTGAAATGCACGACCAGCTCCAGCAAGTGATTGACCGCAATCCCGACGCCAGACACCAGACAAGCTTTTTCGGTATTCACAGCCGGGATGATCAGCGTCCGCTCGCGCAGCCATCGCAGTAGGCAACACTCCTGAAAAGGCCGAATCGCCCCCCACAACGCCTGCTCGCCCAAGCATTCGACATCCTGCAACGCAACCAGAGGCATTTGCCCGCTGGTGACCATCAAACCCAGCGCAATCGCGATGTCAAACCGAACGCCATCTTTGGGCAGATCAATCGGGGCCAGATGAAGCGTGATATACCGCGCTGGTATACCAGTCCGGAATTCAGAATGGCGTTGCGCACCCGGTTACTACTCTCTTTGCGCGCGATTTACTAGCTACTTAACAGACAAAATCAAAAAATGTTCTCCCTTCAATTAGCACCCCGTATGTGCCAGATTGTAGAGGGCAAGCAATCTGCCACTACCGACAAGCACAAGGAGCGGGCTGTGTTCACAAAAATCAATAAAATTAAGAATTTCGCTGTCTTCAAGGAGTTTGACTGGGACGTTTCAGTCAGGGATGAAGGCAGGACCATAGGTAAATTTAAAAAGCTGAACATTATCTATGGCCGAAATTATTCCGGGAAAACCAGTCTTTCAAGAATTGTCCGAAGCCTAGAGTTAAAAAAGAAGCATGATAAATATCAAAATGCAGAGTACAGCTTCTCACATGAAGGTCCTGAACTATTAAATCAGCAAAATTTAGACACTTGCCAATACAGCGTCAGAGTGTATAACAAAGACTTTGTTGACGATAATCTTCGATGGCTTTCAAATCCTGACGGAAGTATAAAACCATTTGCTGTCTTAGGTGATGAGAACATTGCACTCGAAAAAGAAATCGAAGAAAAGGAAAGTCTGCTCGGAACAGAAGATACTATTGGTAGTCTGCGGAATCGACTAAAGATAGAGTCAGAAGATTTAGCGGCAGTTCAACGCCGAGTGAAAGCAGCACAAACTGGATTAGATAACAAACTTCGTGACAAAGCTAACGGTCCTATAAAAACAAATCCGAACTATAGGCAATTCACGTATACGATTGCTAACATCAAGGCTGATATTGCCGCTCTAGATAAGAAGCCACAGCCCACACTTATGCCTGAACAACAAGCTGAATTAATTACATTGTTGAGTGATCAAGCAAAACCCGAAATAGTGTTTAGTGAAAAATTTATTGATAAAAGAAACACGTTCTTGGCGGAAGCTCGGATCTTGCTTGAAAAAGAAGTTAAGCCGACACAAAGCATTCAGGACTTAATTAATGATGCTTTATTGCAAAAATGGGTCCGCGAGGGAATTGAAAGCCATAAAAATATTCGTTCAGCTTGTGCCTTTTGTGGTAGTCCAATACCCGCAGACCTATGGAGAAAATTAGACGCGCACTTTAGTAAGGAGTCCGACAGCTTGCGGACGGACATCCAAGCGCTTTTAGATAAAGTCAATACAGAGCGAGAGCAGATACTTAAATCGTTGCCGATAAAACAGTTAGATTTTTATAGCACCTACCATGAAGAGTTTTCAGGCCTAAATGAGCAGTTTTTAGAGTCTATTAAGCAATATGATAATAACTTACTATTGATTGCTACTGTATTGTCATTGCGTCTTAACGATATTTTTCGCATATTCCCCACGCCCATATTAAAACAGGAAGATTCAAGCATAGATGCAGTCTATAGCTTTGTGTCAGAAATGGTAACAAAACACAACAAAAAAACGGAAACCCTAGACAATGACCAATCAACCGCAAGAAGCGTATTGCGTCTCGACGAAGTTTCAAAATTTTTAACCGACATATCCTATAAAAAAGAGCTTGGCGCAATAGATGATTTCAAAGAAGAGATTACTTCAAAAGCCGATACCAAAAGCAAGACAAGTACAGAAATACTTCAGCTTGAAAAAGATATTCAGAAGTTAAAGAACAAACTCAAAGACGAAAGAAGAGGAGCTGAGCGCGTAAATCACTACCTCGAAAATCACTTTGGTCATACCGGATTAAAACTATCGGCGTTAGATAACGAGGCGGTAACAGAAATAAACTTTAGAATATTTCGCGGTGATTTACCTGCGGAAAATCTCAGTGAAGGAGAGTGCAGTCTCGTCGCTTTTTGCTACTTTATTGCGAAGTTAGAGGACGTTGAAACACAGGGAAAAGAACTTGTCGTATGGATTGATGATCCAATCTCAAGCTTGGACAGCAACCATATTTTCTTCGTCTATAGCCTCATAGAGCACGTACTTGCAAGTCCAATAAAGATGCCAAATCAAAAAAACACCTACAAATATAATCAGCTTTTCATCTCGACTCATAATTTAGACTTCTTGAAATATCTTAAAAAACTATCCAAGCCGATGGATAATTCCCTCAAGCCCAAAATCGACTGTGAGTACTTTATACTTGAGCGTTCGAACGATGTAAGTCATTTGAAGTTGATGCCCAAGTACCTGAAGCAGTACGTTACTGAATTTAACTATCTGTTCAGCCAGGTACATGCTTGTGCTAACTCGACAGCTATAGAGATCGGGCATGAATCATTTTATAACTTCGGGAACAATCTCAGAAAATTCCTTGAGGCTTATCTATTTTACAAGTTTCCGAATAACAAATCTAATGATGAAAAGTTGAAAGCTTTTTTTGGAGGAGACCAAATAGCCACAAGCTTGGCCAATAGGATTAATAATGAGCTATCGCATCTGGAAGAAATGTTCGATAGAAGTATGAGGCCTCTCGATGTTCCCGAAATTACTAGGCTAGCAAATTTTGTGCTGGACACAATTAAACAAAAAGACCCTGACCAATATCAGGCACTTCTAGACAGCACTAATCTTCAGTAACTTACATCCCTGTCAAAGCAGAATTGAAATTCTGCTTTGACAGGGAGTTTGGTTTTAATCGAAATCAAAAGAAGCAAGCAGAATAAAAAAGCCATCACAACTCGCCCTCGGGTAATGAGGCTCGATCAGGTTGATCAGTCTCTTTTCAGCGTACTTGACGGTGGCGAAGGTCATCTGCTTCATCAAGCATCTCGGCGATTAAGATCAGACATTCTACAAGATATGAAAGTCTTCTTCAGCGTTTCCCTAACCGAGCATGCGGCTGGTAATAGCGGCCAGCAATGTGGAGACGAAAATGAAGTAGAGAAATTAGCGCATGACAATTGGGTTCAAACTATGTCCAGAGTCTGCAAGCAGGCGTAACCCCTCATTCGAAGAAGACTCAACCCTTCACGAGCCGCGTATCCAGACCAAAGCGTTCCTGATGGATCACACGATATTTGTCCTTGGCCAGCTGGCAACTGATCAGCAAATTCCAGGAGTGGCGTGTGACGGCAGATGGGATAAGTACGAATGGGTGCTTAGCCAGAAGGGCGTCGGTGAATTTCTGCTGGTTCGGTGAGGCTGATGCGCTTGTCAGCCAGACAGGGTTGGGAACATCTTCCGGCTGCACTGTTTTGATCAGACTTTGATCAAGTACTTCGAAACAGGTGAGCACATGCGGAACGGTATCCAGCGCATCAAAACCAGCGTGCACTGCTACCTCAAGGATGGCCGTTGAGGGGTCAGCCGATGCGTAAACAACGTATCGACCCGGAGGGTTCCAGCGCCCACCCAGCTTATGAGCACCAATGCCGCTGTCCCAACTGTCCTTGTAGATCTCGCGATCAAGCCGCCATGCGCGCCATGAGTCAGTCCAGGGCAATGGATTCACTGATAGACACCGTACTCGATACGCTCCAGGTAGTCTTCGACTGCCTGGAACCCGATGGGGTTGTCGATAACGTCCAGCGGTATGTCGCCATCCAAGTATTTGCAGGGACGCCCGAGCCACTCTTCTGCAAGCTTCTGGTTACCGAAAACATGAATAGCGTGTTCCAGAACCTTCGCGTACTGGAACGCCACTGCGCTTTGCTGGGAATTGAGGTGTACAGGCTGCTTGCTGCTGCCTTGACGCTGGATCGTCCTTATGGACTTGCCGACGATGCGGCTCATGATTTTATTTGTCGAATAAAGGTCAGAGATCGACAGCATGTCTTGTACGTCTTTAAGTTCGAAGCCTTTGACAGTCATCTTATAGACCATGACCTGACTGAGCTGACCCACGTCAGTCCTGAGCAGATATTCCGTTGGCCTTCGGGTGGTCGGCGCGGACTCGACGTTACGTGTGTTGGCGGAAACCATCATGCGTCCTCCGTGTGTGACATTTGACGCAAGTATAGCGTCGTTTGACGCATTTAATGTGGGTTATTGGGTATCGTGTTGAGCGCCTTATTCTGGAGCGGTCGATGCAAGACGTGAACTCGTTATCTGTATGCAATATTGTCCGGACGATAAAAAGCTGTGTCCCCCTGTTTGTACTGCCTCAAGCACTCCCCGTAGGCCTGACCACAATCTCACTTACATCCACCCCGTCAGGCTGCTCGATCGCATACACAAGCGCCCGGGCGATCGCGTCCGGCCCCAACGCAACTTTTCGAAACGCTTTCATTGCTTAACGCGCCGTTTCGTCTGAAATCGAGTCGGCCAGTTCTGACTCGACCACGCCGGGGCATATGACCGTAACGCGAATTTTGTCGGTTTCCTGCCGAAGGCCATCGGAGATGGCGCGGACAGCGAATTTGGTGGCGCAGTACACCGAGGCGGTCGGGGGAAACGGCGAGGCCGCCGATGGACGAGATATTGATCACCTGACCATGCCCTTGTGCTTCCATGACCGGCAGTACGGCGGCAATGCCGTGCAGCACGCCGCGAATGTTGACGTCGAGCATCTGGTTCCATTCCGCGATTTTCAGCGAGGCGAGTGGCGACAGGGGCATGACGCCTGCGTTGTTGACGATCACGTCGATCTTGCCGAATTCACGCTTGGCGAAGTCGGCAAATGCCTGCACGTCGGCTGCATCGGTGACGTCCAGCGCGCGGAAACGCACCGAGCCGCCTTGCGCTTCGATGTCTGTTGCCAGCGCCTTCAAACGCTCGGTGCGCCGCTGCACGTCATCCGCTCCGACGCGCCGTCCGAATTGATTCATGCTGTTCATCGGCCAGCCCTTTGCCTGATTGTTCAGGGCCGCAAAGAGGTTGGGCTGGGCGATGAGCAGTATGTGTACGACCCGCTCAGCTACCTTGTGGTCGCGGTGACTGTGCCGGTTTTCGGGCAGGTAATTGAAGCGAGTTGCGACGCACCTTATCTATGTATTCGTCTGGATTTCGACCCTGTGCAAATCGCCCGGCTTATTGCCGATGCGCCGCTCAGTGGCGTACCGGACGAGCCACAGCGCCGTCTGTTTCTGGATCGCATTGACCAGCTTCTGCTTGATACGGTGCTGCGACTCGTGCGCCTGCTCGATACACCCAGAGACATCGGCATGCTCGCGCCGCTGGCGCTGCAGTATCAGAAACAATTGCGACTGCAAGAGGCCCGATGGTTGATGATCAATGAAGGTCTGGATGTATCCAGCGCCTGCTACCGCGTCGGTTCTGAAAGCCCTTTGCAATTCAGCAGGGAGTACAGCCGCCAATTTGGCTGCCCGCCTTCAACAGACCTGAGCCGGGTACGTCAGATAGTCTGACGCAGCGTCATGCAGTCACTGCCTGGGCGCTGTCAGATGCGCATATTGATCCTGACTGACCCATCCCGTGAACGAACGATCATCGGCGTTGATGAACTCAACCTGGGCCGCGCCATCCTTGAAGGCCAATACCCCGACGACATCACCTTTGACGATGTAGGAGCCACGAGTGGCTTTGGCATTTGGCGTCTTCTGCAGCCATGCCTTGTCAGCCTTGACCTTTACCAGACTTATCCACTGCTTGCTTGCCGTGCGGCTCAGGTCCAGGCCTGTGGCGATTTCCGGCACCAATACATTCAGACAGCCAGAGTGTTGCTGGCCGTGCTCGATGGTCAGTGTCACACCATCAGTCGAGGGCTTTAGTGTTCCCGGATAGGCGCCGTCAGACCAAGACGCTATCGTTACGTCTTTCCCGGCCTCTACAGCGCCTTTTAGATAGAACGCACAACTGAAGGGTGGGTCTTCGCCTATTTCTTCCGCGTAGTAGCCTTCGACTTGATGCTCGGGCGTCACGGCGAGCAACAATTGCTCGTATTTGCCGGCATGCAGTGTCGAATTGTCAGCGGCGGCGGATATGCCGGCAAAGAGTGAAACGGTTGCCGTTACGAGCCATCGGAGCAGGGGAAGGTTGTGCGTCATGCTTCAGTCCATTGATGAGGAAAAATGACCTACAGGTACAGATCGCTTTCAAGAGCGTCTTTGGGTGATCAATAGACAGAGACGCCTACCCACAATCTGCGCAAGGCAGAGATCGAGAAGGGCGCGCAGATTCGTGAGCAAGTCAGGTGTCTGGCCCGCTGCGCCTGATGACACTCACCAGTCAGCGTAGCCAGCAAAACCTTACTCAGCCTTTTCAGCCTCAGTTTTTTCAGTCGCGCCTGTCTTCGCTTCCAACTCGGCCATTTTGGCCTCCAGCGCTTCAAGGCGGGCGCGGGTGCGGGCGAGGACGGCCATCTGGCTGTCGAACTCTTCGCGGCTGACCAGATCAAGTTTGCTGAAGCCGCTTTGCAGCAGGGCCTTGAACTGGGTTTCGAATTCGCTGCGGGGCACTGGCGTTTCGCCGTTGAACAGGCGGGAGGCGTGGCCGCTGAGGGCGTCGAGAAAGGCTTTGGGTGCGAGCATGATGATTTCCCTGAAACAGATGGCGGCAGTGTAACACGCATTGTCTATAGTCATTTTCAGGTGTGATGTGCACGTTTATGGGGCGCTGTGACGTGCACGCGGGCACCATTGCTGTGCATTCGCTTCATTGCGACACCGCTCTGACCGCACAAAACCTGCCCAAGAACCTGTATTCAATGAATATTCACGAGATGGCAAGCTTTCTGCTTAGTGGCTTATGACCCATGCACTGATGCAGTCGCTGTGACGAATGCAGTGCGGCAGGCGGAGCGGGGATGTTTCGTCATACGCGGTCTTCTGGCGTTGGTCTGGCCTGATCAGGCGGCCGACACGTTACAAAGCCAGGCACTGCGCTTAGACTTGAGTCGGGTTTGTTTTCCTGGGGCAAGTCCACCAAATTCGGGAGAAAGTTTTCATGAAGCTAGTCACTGCCATCATCAAGCCGTTCAAACTGGATGACGTGCGCGAGTCGTTGTCCGAGATCGGCGTGCAGGGCATCACCGTCACTGAAGTCAAAGGCTTCGGGCGTCAGAAGGGTCACACTGAGCTGTACCGCGGTGCTGAATACGTTGTCGACTTCCTTCCAAAAGTGAAGATCGACGTCGCTATCGATGACAAGGATCTGGATCGTGTCATCGAGGCCATAACCAAGGCCGCCAACACCGGCAAGATTGGTGATGGCAAGATTTTTGTGGTCAATCTGGAACAGGCCATTCGCATCCGTACCGGCGAGACCGATACAGACGCAATTTAAGCCGCCAAACCCCAACGCCCCAGGAGAAAACAATATGACTCTGCGTCAATTCGCAGGGCTCGGTGCCCTGTTGTCCCTCGCAATACCTGGTCTTGCCCTGGCGGCTGATCCAGTGGCCGAGCCGGTGCTGAACTCTGGCGACACCGCATGGATGCTGACCGCGACCGCTCTGGTCCTGTTCATGACCATTCCCGGCCTCGCGCTGTTCTACGGCGGCATGGTTCGCTCGAAAAACATCCTGTCGGTGATGATGCAGTGTTTCGCTATCACCGGTCTGATCAGCATCCTCTGGGTCGTCTACGGCTACAGCATTGCGTTTGACACAACCGGTATGGAAGCGGGCGTCGTCAACTTCAACTCTTTCTTTGGCGGTATGGGTAAAGCGTTCCTGGCGGGCATCACGCCGGCGAGCATTACCGGTCCTGCCGCATTATTCCCTGAGGCGGTGTTCGTCACCTTCCAGATGACCTTTGCAATCATCACCCCCGCGCTGATCGTCGGTGCTTTCGCAGAACGCATGAAGTTCTCCGCGATGCTGATCTTCATGGGTATCTGGTTCACTCTGGTCTACGCACCTATCGCCCACATGGTCTGGGGCGGCGTTGGTGGTCTGCTGTGGGACTGGGGGGTTCTCGACTTCGCAGGCGGCACTGTGGTGCACATCAACGCCGGTGTGGCCGGTCTGGTGGCTTGCCTGGTACTGGGCAAGCGCAAAGGCTTCCCTACCACGCCGATGGCTCCGCACAACCTGGGTTACACCCTGATCGGCGCAGCAATGCTCTGGGTGGGCTGGTTCGGCTTCAACGCAGGTTCTGCCGCAGCGGCCAACGGCACAGCAGGTATGGCAATGCTGGTCACGCAAATCGCTACCGCCGCTGCCGCACTGGGCTGGATGTTCGCCGAGTGGCTGACCCACGGCAAGCCAAGCGCTCTGGGCATCGCATCGGGTGTGGTTGCCGGTCTGGTCGCCGTTACCCCGGCCGCCGGTACAGTCGGCCCGATGGGCGCTTTGATCATCGGTCTGGCAGCAGGCGTCATCTGCTTCTTCTGCGCCACCAGCCTCAAGCGCAAGCTCGGCTATGACGACTCCCTGGATGCGTTCGGCGTGCACGGTATCGGCGGCATCGTCGGTGCAATCCTGACTGGCGTGTTTGCAGCGCCGGCACTGGGTGGCTTCGGCACCGTGACCGACGTCGGTGCTCAGGTCTGGATTCAGTTCAAGGGCGTTGCGTTCACCGTCGTCTACACCGCGATCGTGACCTTCATCATCCTCAAGGTGCTGGATGCGGTGATGGGTCTGCGTGTCACCGACGAGGAAGAGTCTGTCGGTCTGGACCTTGCGCAACACAACGAGCGTGGCTACAACTTGTAACCCGCTGGCGATGCAAAAAAGAATGCCCGGTCTCCGGGCATTTTTTTTGTCTGAAGTTTGCGGATAAACCGCGCCGTTTTGCTGTCATTGATCTTGCCTGTGTCAATGATTTCGGCGACGTGACGCAGAGCAGGTGACGATGCTGCAGCAGTCTTCGTTAACTTGCAGGGAAGCCGGTTTATTGCGCGCTTTGCTTTTTTCTCAGTCGAGTTAGAATGCGCGCCGAAGGTGCGGAGAACGGTATGTGGCATCAATCCAGGATTGCCTTGCGGGCGAGGCCCCGCGGGTTCCATCTGGTGACTGACGAAATAGTCGCAGGCTTGCCCCAGCTGCGGGATTGTCGCGTCGGGTTGCTGCATGTATGGCTGCAACATACCTCGGCTTCGTTGACCGTCAACGAAAATGCCGACCCGGCGGTACGTCGTGACTTTGAGCGTTTTTTCAACCGTCTGGTGCCTCAGGGCGTGGACGGCTACGAACATGACGACGAAGGCCCTGATGACTTGCCAGCGCATTTCAAGGCCAGTTTGCTGGGCTGCCAGTTGGTTTTGCCGGTCACGGCGGGTCGACTGGCGCTGGGCACTTGGCAAGGTATTTACCTGGGCGAACATCGAGATGCTGGTGGGTCTCGTAACGTCCTGGCCACCCTTCAGGGTGAGTAGACATCGCCGCTGCTGTCAGCGGTGTTGAATTTTTCCGATCGCCATAGCAGTTCCCGGCGCTTGGGCTATAACTAATCAGCTTTCGCAAGTCATGAGGTAGAACATGAGCGACGACGACGATACTAACGACGATCTGGTAGACGACCTGGAAGGCGAAGAGGACGGTGAGGAGCTTGCAGCTGCTTCCCCGGAAGACGAGTCTGCTGAGCCAGACGACTCCGACGCTCCGGCAGCACCCGCCAAAGGCAAGGCCAAGGCCGCAGTGTCGGTCGAGGAGTTGCCTAGCGTAGAAGCCAAAAACAAGGAGCGTGATGCTCTGGCGCGTGCCATGGAAGAATTCCTGGCGCGCGGCGGCAAGGTGCAGGAAGTGGAGGCCAATGTGGTCGCCGATCCGCCCAAGAAGCCTGACAACAAATACGGCAGCCGACCTATTTAAGGGCACAGACGCTGTATGAGAAAAAGCCCGCCGTCGCTGCGGGCTTTTTCTATTGTGGGCGTTTCATGCCGGTTTCAGGCCCAGCGCGCCAATACCTCCGGCAGTTGCGACAGGTTGTGTATCTCGGCATCCGGCAGGCGGTCTGCGTCCCAGACCTTGCCCTGCGGGTTGTACCAGATCGCGCGCATGCCAGCCTGCTGTGCGCCTGCAATATCGTCTTTGGGGTGATCGCCGACATGCACTGCCACCGAGGCATCAACGTCTGCGCGCCTCAGTGCCTCGTGGAACAGCGCCGGGTCTGGCTTGCCAATGCCGAGGTCTTCGGCGCACAGGGCAAAGGCGAAGTAGTCTGCCAGCCCCAGTCGCCGTACATCGGCGTTGCCATTGGTGATCACGCCCAAGGTAAAAGTCTTGGCCAGGATTTCCAGAGTGGGCTGCACCTCCGGAAAAATCTGCACCTTGTGACGGTTGTGCAAGAAGACCTCAAAGCTCTCATCGGCGAGGCTTTGCGCCTCGTCGCAGTCGTAGCCGGCATCTTCAAGGGCGTGAAACAACACACGTTGGCGCAGCGCGCTGATTCGGTGCTTAAGTGAGGGGTCTGCCGCCAGCAGCCGCGAGCGGATTTCCCACAGGTGTTCGACGGGGACCGGCCCCAGCTTCGGCGCATGTTCTGTCAGCCAGTCACGCAAAATGGCTTCGGCACTGGCAATGGCTGGGGCTGTGTCCCAGAGCGTGTCATCAAGATCGAACGTCACCAGCTTAATCATCTGCAGATCCTTTACGTTTGGCGCGCGGGTGGGCGTTGTCATAGACAGTCGCCAGGTGCTGAAAGTCCAAGTGCGTGTAGATCTGCGTCGTTTTGATGTCAGCGTGGCCGAGCAGCTCCTGCACTGCGCGCAAGTCCTGGGACGATTCCAGCAGGTGACTGGCGAAAGAATGACGCAGCATGTGCGGGTGCAGATTCTGCCCCAGCTCTCGCTCGCCAGCCGCCTTGAGCCTGACCTGAACTGCCCGTGGGCCGAGACGCTTGCCTTGCCGGGTGACGAACACCGCATCGTCCTGCGGGTTGGCCAGCGCGCGTAGCGGCAGCCAGGTTTCCAGCGCCCGACGTGCCTTGCTGCCGACAGGCAGCACACGGGTTTTGCTGCCCTTGCCCAGAACCTGTATCAGGCCATCGCTAAGGTCTAGCTGGTCAAGGTTCAGGCCGGTCAGCTCCGACAGGCGCAGGCCTGATGAGTAGAACAGCTCCAGAATGGCGTGATCGCGGTGCGCCAGAAAATCATCTTCAACGCCACCGTCCAGCAATTGCGCGGTGCGGTCGGTGTCGAGCGTCTTGGGCAAGCGGCGTTCGCCCTTGGGCGGGGACAGGCCATTGGCAGGGTCGTGTGCGCAGATGGCCTCACGGTTCAGGTATTTGTAGAAGCCACGCACCGCCGACAGCATTCGCGCCAGGCTTCGTGAAGACTGGCCTTGTTGGTGCTGGCGGGCAGTAAAGCTGCGCAGATGCTGGATATCCAGCTCATTCCAGCTCGACAGTTGGGCTTTCTGGCAATACGCCAGAACCTTGCCCAGATCGCGTCGGTAGGCTTCAAGCGTATGCGGCGACACCTGGCGCTCACTGCGCAGGTGCATGCAGTACGCGTCCAGGTGCTGTTCCACGGCTAGCGGACCGAGCGTAACGAATGGGCGAAACGGGGCAGCAGACGGCTCAGCACGTCAGCGATATAGCTGAGAAACAACGTGCCGACGGAGCTTTTGTAGTGCTGCGGATCACGGCTGCCAATTGCCAGCACGCCATGCAGGCCCAGATGGTTGAGGCTGGCGATAGCAGTCGAGCCGACTTCCTTGCCTTGCTCTTCACCAAACAGGAAGGCCAGCTCATGCTCACGCAGCGCGCCGCAAATGATCTTGTCGCCAATCAGACCGCCGATGGCTTTCTGCGCGTCGACAGTACTGACCCAGCGACCTACCTGCATCGGGGTGTCGCTGAACAGGATCAGGCTGACGAAGGGCACCTGAAAATCCTGGCGCAAACTGTCTTCCACTGCGATGACAAGCTCGTCCAGGCTGGTGGCGTCCATCAGGGCAAGGTTCAGGCGTCGGGTTTTTTCGAACAGGCGATCGTTGTCCCGTGCGACGTCCATCAACTGCGACAGGCGATGGCGCATTTCGATGTTCCGTTCACGCAACAGTTTGAGCTGCCGCTCGACCAGCGAGACGGTGTCACCACGCTGGTGAGGAATGCGCATCGATACCAGCAGCTCGTCGTGCTCGGCAAAGAACTCCGGGTGTTCCAGCAGAAAAGCGATGACCGCTTCTGCCTCAAGGTCTGGCGCTGCGGCATCGACGGGCGATTCGCCGGGGGTGCCGGTTGAAGCTGGAGGCTGATCGGTCATCATGGTTACTCGCTTAAAGACGAACTTGGCCTTCGTAGACCCGAGTCGCAGGGCCGGTCATCATCACTGAATGTCCCGGGCCAGCCCATTCGATGGACAGGCGACCTCCGGGCAGGTCGATCAGCAAGGGTGAATCCATCCAGCCTTGGCTGATAGCGGCAACTGCTGCCGCGCAGGCGCCGGTGCCACAGGCCTGGGTTTCCCCTGCGCCGCGCTCCCAGACGCGCAACTGCGCGCGCTGGCGATCCACAACATGCAGGAAGCCGACATTGACCCGTGCCGGAAAGCGCGGGTGATGTTCGATCTTCGCGCCCAGTTCGTGTACCGGCGCATTGTTGATGTCATCGACACGCAGTACGGCGTGAGGATTGCCCATCGACACAGCGGCAAGCTCGACCGTCTGCCCGTCTAATTCGACCGAGTAGCTGCTGGCTTGCTCCGCTGCCTGAAACGGAATCTCTTGCGGAGCGAACCGAGGCGGCCCCATATCGACGCTGATCTGCCCGTCGCTGCGGATATCCAGCTCGATGATGCCGCCTTTGGTTTCGACGCGAATCTGTTTCTTGGCGGTCAGGCGCTTGTCGAGCACGAAGCGTGCGAAACAGCGTGCGCCATTGCCGCATTGTTCGACTTCAGAGCCGTCCGAATTGAAGATTCGGTAACGAAAATCAACGTCCGGGTTGGTAGGCGCCTCGACCAGCAGCAACTGGTCGAAACCGATGCCGGTGTGGCGGTCGCCCCATTGTTTGGCGTGCTTGGGCAAAATATGCGCGTGCTGACTGACCAGGTCCAGAACCATGAAGTCGTTACCCAGCCCGTGCATCTTGGTAAAACGCAGCAGCATGGGATTACTCCGGCAGCAGGCTTTCGCCAGCGAACAGCTCGGCCACGGTTTCGCGACGACGGACTTCAAAAGCCTGAGTACCGTCGACCAGTACCTCGGCGGCGCGGCCACGGGTGTTGTAGTTCGAGCTCATGACGAAGCCATAGGCACCGGCTGAATGCACCGCCAGCAGATCGCCTTCGGCCAGTGCCAGTTCGCGGCCCTTGGCGAGAAAATCACCGGTCTCGCAGATCGGACCCACTATGTCATAGGCACGAGCTTCGCCGTCACGAGGGCGCACCGCCGTTACGTCCATCCAGGCCTGATACAGGGCCGGGCGGATCAGGTCGTTCATCGCCGCATCGACGATGGCGAAGTCCTTGTGCTCGGTATGCTTGAGGTATTCGACACGGCTCAGCAGCACGCCGGCGTTGGCGACGATGAAGCGCCCCGGTTCGAACAGCAAGCCCAGGTCGCGACCGGCCAGACGCTCGCGCACAGCCTTGATGTAGTCGGCTGCCAGCGGTGGCTCTTCATCGCGGTAACGCACACCCAGGCCTCCACCCAGGTCAATGTGGTGCAAGTGAATGCCGCAATCGCCCAAACGATCGACCAACTGCAGCAGGCGATCCAGTGCATCGATGAACGGCTCAAGCGTGGTCAGCTGCGAACCGATGTGGCAATCGACGCCGATCACTTCGAGGTTTGGCAACTGCGAGGCGCGAATGTAAACGTCTTCGGCCGCCGCAATGGCGATGCCGAACTTGTTTTCTTTCAGGCCGGTGGAGATGTACGGGTGGGTGCCCGCGTCCACGTCCGGATTGACGCGCAGCGAAATCGGCGCACGAACGTTGAGTTCAGCGGCGACGTCCTGCAGGCGCTCCAGTTCGTCGGTGGATTCGACGTTAAAGCAGTGCACGCCGACTTCGAGGGCGCGGCGCATGTCTTCACGGGTCTTGCCGACGCCGGAGAAGACGATCTTCTCCGCCTTGCCGCCAGCGGCCAGCACGCGCTCAAGTTCACCACGCGACACAATGTCGAAACCGGCGCCAAGACGCGCCAGGACATTGAGCACACCCAGGTTGGAGTTGGCTTTGACGGCGAAGCAGACCATGTGCGGCATACCGCTCAGCGCGTCGGCGTAGGCACGATATTGCGCCTCGATGTGAGCGCGTGAGTAGACATACGTCGGCGTGCCGAAGCGCTCGGCAATGGCAGACAATGCTACCCCTTCCGCGAACAGCTCACCGTCGCGGTAGTTGAAGGCGTCCATTGGATTCCCTTAAAGGTGCTTGTGCGATTGCGATTTGGCTTGTTCTTCCGGAGTTTTGGTGTCATCCGGCAGATACAGCGGGCCTTTTTGGCCGCAGGCGGTAACAAGACAAGCGACCGCGACAAGCGCAGCAAGCGAAGAGATCAGGCGCTTCATGGCGAAATCCTTTGTAAAAGCATTAATTGCGCCCGAGTATACCGACCACCCGGCACCTTGCCTATGCGAGGGGCCTCCCGTCGAGCGGGGCTCGTGCATTAATGTGTTCATCTGACAACAACCGACGGTTAGGCTTTGCATTTGCCCGACAGCGTCCGTATCTTGCGCGTTTGCGCTATCAGCAGACATTAATCGAGGTTCCCGTAATGAGTTTGACCGAAGCGCGTTTCCACGACCTCGTCGATGCGACTCAACAGAATATCGAAGACGTTTTCGACGAGAGCGGTCTGGATGTCGATCTGGAAAACTCGGCCGGTGTACTGACCGTCAAGTTCGAAGGCGGCTCGCAGCTGATTTTCAGCCGTCAGGAACCGCTCCGTCAGCTCTGGCTAGCCGCTAAATCGGGTGGTTTTCACTTCGACTACGATGAAGACGAGAGCCGTTGGGCATGTGACACCAGTGACGAGCTGCTCAGCGAGATGCTTGCGCGCATGACGCTCGAGCAGGCTGGTGCCGACTTGGACTTCTCCGAGATCTGATCGTGAGCCAGACTACCGCCAGACCGCCCAAGCCATTGTTCAGCAACGTCAGCCCTGCAGTAGCGTCGCCCTGCATCAGTCTGTGTCGGCTCGATGAGCAAAAGGTCTGCCTGGGATGTTTTCGTCACGTCGAAGACATCCGCGAATGGCGCTCGGCCGATGACGACCGGCGTCGGCAGATTCGCCGCGAGGCAGAAGATCGCCGTGCCAGCGTCGAGAACGGCCAGCCTGCTAGCTGAGACGTCGTCGGGTTGTGTATTTGCTGCGCTGTGTTAGTGTCGAAGGCTGCTTCTTTAGATAAAGAAGCCCGTCAAACCCCGCCTATCGGCGGGGTTTTGTTTTATTCATGGAGAATAAAGGAGTCTGCCCAGACCATGACCACAGCACCTTCGATCATCCTCACCCGTCTCGACGTACAGCGTCTTGAAAGCTTTATCGCCAGCCAGGACGAAGACGCGCCGGGTATCCAGGCGTTACAGGCCGAACTGGACCGTGCCGAGCAAGTGGTTGGCCACGATGAAGTGCCTGCAGGCGTTGTGACCATGAACTCACGCGTGCACTGCCGCGAAGAAGTCAGTGGCAAGGATTACCACCTCAAGCTTGTCTACCCGCAGGATGCTGGCGCAGAGGGCACTGTCTCGGTTCTCGCGCCTATGGGCTCGGCCTTGCTGGGCCTGCAGGTCGGCCAGCATATCGACTGGCCCGCGCCGGGCGGCAAGACCCTGAAACTGACCTTGCTGGCGGTGGAATATCAGCCGGAAGCGGCGGGTGAGTACGAGTAATCGAGAACCTCTCTTGCGGCGCCGCACGATCAATACCGGACGCATAACGTCCAGAGCTGCATACCCACGCGGAGCGCCGGGACGATAAGTAAGGTGATAGTCACGCTTGATCCATCGCCTCGTTCAGCAGCTTTTCCAGCTCGGCCTTGTGGCGCAGAAAGAGGATGCTCTGCCCGTGCCGCTCATCCAGCAGGCCGGAAATATCCAGGTCAGTGATGTAACAGCGATAGCGCTGCGGTTCCAGACGTTTGCCGAGGATTTGCCGAGCAACGGCGGCGTATAGCTGATCGCCGTATTCCAGCTCGGAAAACTCGCTGTTGTCGCAGTACAGCGTAGTGTTCAGCTGTCCCGGTGAGGCTTCTTCGATGATTGCCTGCACGTCGTAAAACGGTTTGTCCGTTGCAGTTGGCGCCAGGCGCTGTTCGATGCGTCGCGCAAGACCGGGCCCGGAAGGCAGCACCTGATAGTAAAGGGTCTCGAGGGAAAGCGGCTCGGACGGATTATCCAGCGGCAGGGAGGCGCCCCGACGATAGACCAATGAGTGGAAAAAGCGCTGCAGCGGCAGTAACAGGCTTTGCTCGTCGTGGTAGGGCACGCGCTGGTGCCAGAGCGAATTGTGCTCGTCGAGCACGTACAGGTCGGTATCCGGCTCGTTGATCCGGTAAAACACCTGAATGCATTCCGGCTGCCCGAACGGCAGAATCAGGGCCAGGTCGTGGCCGTCGAGTGCCTGAGGGTCGAGGTGCAAGGGACTGTAAGTCGGCAGCTCCTCACCCAGGTATTTGAATAACCCTGGCAAACTGTTCACCACCACATGGCCGACCTGCCCTGGCCTTATTTCCAGAACGTGGTACTGCTGCTGCACCTGAATCAGGTAGCGATGGTTCAGCCGTCTGGCGAGTAACAACCGCGCGGTGCTGATCAGTTCCTCGACACGCTGGGCGATGGCTGGCGCGCGGTTATGACAGAAGCAACGCACCTGAATCCGTGGCTGTTCTCCATCTACCGGCAAGCTGCCGAGCAGTTCGCTCATGCAATCAAGCAAGGCGTGCGGGCCGTCATAGCGGCTGACCAGCGTTTCGTTCCAGCTATTGAGCGTGATCTGGTCCAGCGTCAGCACCAGGTTTTCCCGCACCCCGGCGTAACTGAGCGCATCCGTGCGCTCGGTTGTCATCAGGATGTTGAGATCGCGGTGATGCCTGAGCGGGTCGACGCCGACATTGATCAGCAGCAATATTTCACTGGGCACGCTTGGCTTGAGCAACGCCTCGTCGCCCACTTCAGGGAGCGGCAATTCGATGCTCTGCTGCAGGGCGCCGAGCAGGTTGAACAGCTCGGATTCACTCAGATCGCTGGCGCCCGGGTGCAGCGCCAAACGGGTCGTGGAGTCGATCACGGTGTTGCGGTGGCACCAGGTCAACAGTTCCAGCAACTCCCGGCTACGTTTGATCGGCGTGAAGTTCGGCCATTCATGAATGCTCAGGTTGCCGTTGTACAACGCCCATTGATGCTTGCCGGGCTCGCGTTTATTGGGCGAATGCACCAGCGTCAGTGTGTCTTCGGCCAAGTCCGGAGCGATCCCCGGGTTGATGAATTCGACCTTGCCCGCCTTGCGCTCGAACGCCGCATAGAGGCGGCGTCCAAGGATAGTCAGGTCGCGGGCGCCGGGCGTGTCGGCGGTGCGTTGCGTTTTGGCGAACTGGGCCTGAAAGCGATAGCTGTAATTCAGCTCGTTGACCAGCGCGCGGCGCTCACTCGCTACCTGGCGTACTTTCCATTGACTGCGGCTGTCGAGCAGCGCCAAGTGCCGCTCGTCCCAGCCCCATTCCGAGGTCAGGCGTTCCAGCAACTGGCGCTGCCAGCCGATGTTGCGCTGACGAGTGGACCCGCTGAGCTTCTTGTTGACCTTCAGGTACAGACTGCGGCGCACAAGCTCCAGCCGTTCCGGCTCATTGCGCGCTTGCAGGTGCTCTTCGATACGCCGGTAGACGACCACATACGGGTCCAGCTCATCCAGGTTCAGTTGATTGGCGAACACAGCCTGCTTGAAACGCAGACTCAGGCACTGGACGCGCGGATGCTCACTGGAATACACCTCGATTAACAGCAGCTTGAGCACTGACTTGTAGGGTGATTCGATGCCTTTGAACAGTTGCCACAACCCTGCGCCAACAAACTCCGCCGGCGGAATGTGCGACATCGGGCCTAGATCGAGCACTTCACTGGCGCGAATGAAGCGTTTGTTGAGGAGCGTATGGGTGTATTCCTCGTAATTCTGCTCCTCATAGACCGGCACCATCCACCACATCGGGGTGCGGCCAGCGAGCCAGATTGCGGTGCGATAGAACTCGTCCAGCAGCAGGTAATGCTGAGTCGTGCCGCAATCGTCCGAGCTGAGCTGCGAGTCGCGGTCACCGCTTCTGAAGCGTTGTGGGTCGATCAGGAAAAAATGCGCCTCCGCTCCCATCGTGGCCGCCCAGGCTTCGAGGGCCTGACATTTCTTGCGCAGCTCGGCGATGGCGTCTGTGTCCAGCGTACTGTCGTGACAGACCCACACATCCATATCGCTTTGTTCAGCCTGAGCGAGCGTGCCGAGGCTGCCCATCAGGAACAGGCCATGAATAGGTTGAGGCGGGTGGCCGTGGCGCGCCTTGTACGAGAACGAGCGCGTCAGGCGCTGAGCTTCTGCCAGCGCCAGGGTGTCTGGCTCATAGTGCGATACACCCGCTGGCGTGCTGCCTGAAACGTAGCCCGGCAACAGAGGATGATTGACGTGGAAAAACAGCGGCAGCAGGGTCAGAACACTTTGCTGGCGGGTCGAGAACCCTTCGAGGGCGCGCGCGTACCGCCCGTCATTGAGGGACAGGAAGCGGTTGCGCAACTGGCTGAGCACCTTGCGGTCGATGCCCTCATCCAGGTCGGGACGAATTTCAGGATTACGCGTCATCGCAACTCAAGGCATCTGGCCTGTGCAGCCGTGGAATTGCTGAGCAAGATGGCGAAGAAGGTTTGCAGCCGAGAGAAACGGGTTCGTTCGGGTTGTCGTTCTGGC
This sequence comes from Pseudomonas coronafaciens pv. oryzae str. 1_6, assembly GCF_000156995.2. Taxonomy (NCBI): domain Bacteria; kingdom Pseudomonadati; phylum Pseudomonadota; class Gammaproteobacteria; order Pseudomonadales; family Pseudomonadaceae; genus Pseudomonas; species Pseudomonas coronafaciens. The sequence continues at coordinate 87,479 of NZ_CP046035.1, forward strand.
GCCAGTATCGGTTATCGACCGGGAGTCAGATAAGTGAAGGGCCTGCCACAGGTTTTTGTGCGCAGGCCCCGCGGCCTTCAGGCCGCCTGTTCAGATACGCTGAGGATGGTCAGCAGGGATTGGGCGTGTTGCGCCGCTTCAAGTCCGAGGCTGGTCAGATAACCGCCATCGACCTGAGTCGTGAGACCTTTTTCGAACAGTCTTTTTGCTGCTGTGACGGCAGTGGGGGCCGCGACGTGATGGACTTTGAGGCCTTCCTGGGTATTTCCCAGATTGAACAGTGCAAGGATTTCCAGTTCGGCAACCAACTCAGGGGTATACGACATAGGTACTCCAGACTTTTTGTAATGGTACGACCTGGCCGGCTGGCGGGTGGGTTCTGGAATCGACGTGTCCGTTCTTCGCTCGTCGGTTCTGGATGACCGTTAAAGCCGGTTTGGCGAGATGGCCCCGGAGGATTCAGCGGCAGCGGGGCATTTGCAGTGTAGTCAGCGTCCGAAGTGTTTGCAGCATATATATCGACGACATGAACGGCCGGATGATTATTTCTCGGGCGGCAGCTCAGGCAGGGCGCGCAAGGCAGCTTCGTACCATTGCGTGTCGAACGGACGGTCCTGTTCAAGCAAGGCGTCGATTTCGATGGCCAGAACGTGCGCCATCATTTCGAGAATGTCTTCACGCTCGTAATTCACCAGGGTCAGCATGTTGAATACCGCTTTGGCCGCTGGCGGGTTACCGGCTTCTATCTGGTTCTCGATGGCTTCGATCAGGGTCGAAGCGGCAAATTCTTCTTCGTCGTTGTCGATTGCGTCGGTCATGGTAAATCCTCAAGTAAGGCGGGCAGTCTAACCGGCGACCTGAAAACAACAAACCCCGGAAGTCCGGGGTCTGTCAGTCAGGCGTGAAGGTCAGTCGGCGGTCGGCTGAGCCAGCGGCACAGGTTGCTTGCTGCGCCAGTGCGGCAGGGAGTTCCAGTAGCGCTCGCCCTTGGCATCGTCATACATGCCTTCCCAGCGCGAGATCACCAGTACCGCCAGTGCGTTGCCGATCACGTTCAGGGCCGTGCGCGCCATGTCCATGATCCGGTCGACGCCCGCGATGAAGGCCAGGCCTTCCAGTGGGATGCCGGCGCTGCCCAGTGTCGCCAGCAACACGACGAAGGAGACGCCCGGTACGCCCGCGATGCCCTTGGAGGTGACCATCAGCGTCAGTACCAGCATCAGCTGTGCACCTATCGACAGGTCGATGCCGTAAAGCTGGGCAATGAATATCGCCGCAATACTCTGATAAAGCGTCGAACCGTCGAGGTTGAACGAATAGCCAGTGGGCACCACGAAACTGCAGATCGCTTTCGGTGCGCCGTAGGCTTCCATCTTCTGGATCACGCGCGGCAGGACTGTTTCCGAGCTGGCGGTGGAGTAGGACAGAATCAGCTCGTCCTTGAAGATGCGCATCAGCTTGATGACCGAAAAGCCGAAAGCCTTGGCGATCAGACCCAGTACCACGAAGGCGAAGAAGATAATCGCCACGTAAACCAGAATCACCAGCTTGGCGAGCGGCAACAGCGATGCAAAGCCAAAGTTGGCCACGGTCACCGCGATCAGCGCGAATACGCCTATCGGGGCGTAGCTCATGATCATGTGCGTGACCTTGAACATGGTTTCCGAGACACCCTGAAACAGCTTCACCAGAGGCTCGCGAACTTCGGCTTGCAGGCTGGAAAGGCCCAGACCGAACAGTACCGAGAAAAAGATGATCGGCAGCATCTCGCCGCGCGCCATTGCGGCAAAGATATTGGAAGGGATCAGGTTGAGAATGGTCGCGACGAAGGCATGATCGTGCTGAACTTCAGCTGTAGTTTGCTGGTATTTCGAAATGTCGACCGTGCCCAGTGTGCTCATGTCGATGCCGGTGCCCGGATGGAACACGTTGGCCAAAACCAGCCCCACCAGAATGGCGATGGTGGTCACTACTTCGAAATACAGAATGGTCTTGAGGCCGATGCGCCCTAGCTTTTTGGCATCGCCCACGCCTGCGATACCCACAATCAGCGACGCAACCACGATAGGGATAACGATCATCTTGATCAGACGGATGAAGATGTCGCCCGCTGGCTGCAGGATATTACTGATCCACCAGGCCTTTTCGGCACTGAAATGGTTGAGCAGCGCGCCCACAGCGATGCCCAGTGCCAGTCCGATCAGAATCTGCCAGGCCAGACTCAGCTTTGCCTTCTTCATATTATTACCCTTGTTGGAAGTGGCTTGGGCAAGTCCAAAACCGATGCGCCGAGCGTGCTTTTTGCAGCATTTTCAGGGCAGGGGAATCCCTTTGGAAATGTCCCGAGAAGGTCACCGCAGGCGAGCATCCGAGCTCTGTAGCAGGCGAAAAAAGTCGCAACTATTCCCATGGCGCGCGCTCACGTCTAATGCCGTAAACGACTACCTCATGCCGAATCGGCATACAAAAACGTAAATAAGTATTGATTTATGTCAGGCGAGGAAGTGGCTATTCGGCGCAAAGGTGGCTAAAACGTCGCCTTTGGCGTGGTGGAAGAGATAGTGGTGGAAAGACGAATATCGCAGTGCTGAATCGATTACCCGAGGGATTTAACAGATGTACGGTATCAAGACGCCCAAGCCTGCGTATCCGCAATGGATGGATGGCTCAGGCGCTCGACAGGTTTCTGATGGATCAGCCTTTGCCCTTGGTGCGTGTCATGTGCGGGCCGCTGTTTTTTTCCAGATATTCGATGATCATCCCGGCCACGTCTTTGCTGGTCGTCACTTCGATGCCTTCCAGGCCGGGAGACGAGTTTACTTCCATTACCAGCGGCCCGTGGTTGGAGCGCAGGATATCCACGCCCGCCACACTCAGCCCCATGACCTTCGCTGCACGTAGCGCAGTCATGCGTTCTTCCGGCGTGATCTTGATCAGGCTGGCGCTGCCGCCACGGTGCAGGTTGGAGCGGAACTCCCCCGGTTTGGCCTGACGTTTCATCGAGGCAATGACCTTGTCACCGACTACGAAGCAGCGAATATCTGCGCCACCTGCTTCCTTGATGTACTCCTGAACCATGATGTCCTGCTTGAGGCCCATGAAGGCCTCGATCACCGATTCTGCTGCGGTGGCGGTTTCACACAGCACCACCCCGATCCCTTGAGTGCCTTCCAGCACCTTGATGACCAGCGGCGCGCCGTTGACCATCTGGATCAGGTCCGGAATATCGTCCGGGGAGTGGGCAAAACCGGTAACAGGCAAGCCGATACCGCGACGTGACAGCAACTGCAGCGAACGCAGCTTGTCCCGCGAGCGGGCAATGGCGACCGATTCATTGAGCGGAAACACGCCCATCATTTCAAACTGGCGCAACACCGCGCAGCCATAGAACGTCACCGAGGCACCGATGCGCGGAATCACCGCGTCGAAGCCTTCCAGGGGTTTGCCGCGATAATGGATCTGCGGCTTGTGGCTGGCGATATTCATGTAGGCGCGCAGGGTGTCGATCACCACCATCTCATGGCCCCGCTCGATACCGGCTTCAACCAGACGACGGGTGGAATACAGACGCGGATTACGCGAAAGCACAGCGATCTTCATGCAACACCTGAGGAAGTAGAGGCCGGGAACACCGGCTTGTCTTGTACATACGTTATGCCCGGATTGACGACCAGCTGGCCGTCTATCAGAGCCTTTGAACCCAGCAGCAGTCGATAGCGCATCGACTTGCGGCACGCCAGTGTGAATTCCACCGGCCAGATAAGATCGCCCAGTGCCAGTGTGGTGCGAATGACGTAGCGCACCTGTGCGTGGCCGTTGGAGCTTTTTATGGTTTTCAAGGCGACCAGCGGCGCTTCGCATCGACGATGCCGTAGCTGAACCACCGTTCCGAGGTGTGCGTTGAAGCGAACCCATTTCTGCCCGTCGCGTTCGAAAGGCTCGATTTCAGTGGCGTGCAGGCTTGAAGTACTTGCGCCGGTATCGATTTTTGCCCGCAGGCCAGCCACCCCCAGGTCGGGCAGCGCTACCCACTCGCGCAGGCCGATAACGGTCAGGTGATCAAATGTCTTCAATGCGATTCCGTATTTTTCAAGGCGTCTTCCAGGCTTTCGGTGTTACCTGAGCCAAGGCTCTGAAGGCAGGTTTGGCGAACAGATAACCCTGCATCAGCACAATGCCGCAGTCGGCGAGAAAATCCCGCTCCTCTATCTGTTCTATGCCTTCTGCGATGACTTTAATCCCCAAGTCCGAACACATTGTGACAACCCCGCGAACAATTGCCTGACGCGCGCGATCACGATGAACATCGCGGATCAGATGCATGTCGAGTTTTATCAGGTCGGGCTGGAAATCAGCGAGCAGCGTCAGGCCTGAATACCCGGCGCCGAAGTCATCGATGGCGGTCATGAAGCCGAACTGTCGATACTCACGCAGGATGTTGCTCAAATGGCCCTTGCTGCACACGTGCTCGCTTTCGATGGTTTCGAAAATCAACCTGTCGATCGGGAAGTCGTGAAGCTTGGCGGCTTCCAGTGTGCTGCGGATGCATAATTCGGGACGATACACGGCATTGGGCAAAAAGTTGATCGATAAACGCTCGGTCATGCCCAGCCTTGCCGCACCGGCAATGGCCGTGGTGCGACACATCTGGTCAAAGCGATAACGGTTCTTGTCATTGACCTGACTCAGCACCGAATACGCGCTCTCGCCATTGGGCCCACGCACCAGCGCTTCATGGGCAAAAGTGGACTGGTCGCGCAGGTCCACGATGGGCTGATAGGCATAGTCGAACGAGAAGCCCAGTTCCGGACTGCCGGTGCAGCCCTCACACCCCTTCCTGGGGGAGGTTAACGAAGTTGGAAATTCTGTCACGTCGCACTCCATGTGAGGTCGGGGCAATACAATGATGAATGGCTGATTTTGACAAGCAAGGATCGGTTACTTCATGTTGGCAGGATGTTGAAACGTTAGCCATCCGAGTGCTGTCAAGTTTCCCGATGAGTCAGATATCGTTCAGACTGCCGCATCGATGAGGAATTCAAATGGCACAAAAGCTTGAAGACGACAAGGTTCGTCTGGACAAATGGTTGTGGGCGGCGCGCTTCTTCAAAACGCGTGCGCTGGCCAAGGCTGCCATCGAAAGCGGCAAGGTGCACTGTCGCGGCGAACGTTGCAAGCCTGGCAAGGAGCCGCGTCTCGGCGATGAATTTCAGATCCGGATGGGCTTCGACGAGCGCACGGTCGTTGTCGAGGCTCTCTCGGTTGTTCGACGAGGCGCGCCGGAAGCCCAGACGCTCTATCGCGAGACGCCAGAGAGCATTACCCGGCGAGAAAATGCAGCGGCTCAGCGCAAGGCCGGCAACCTGGGCGTGACCACCGACGGCAAGCCGACCAAGAAGCAGCGCAGGCAGCTTTTTGATTTCCGCGGTGCCCGGGACAGCGACTGAAAAACCGCCGAATGGCATACCGGACAGTCGCCCAAGCGCGCTTCCAGCTTGGAAGCGCGCCGTATAGCTCCTAAAATGCCGGTCAAACCTTATGGTGCACAGCACTTTCAAATGCCGTTTGGCGCGCTTGCAGCCGACGGCCATCCATTGTCATCAACTCAGATACCCCCTTCCTATGCATGATTTACCGGACACCGATTTCACCCAGCGTTTCATCTTCGACGAAAGCGACGTCCGTGGAGAGCTGGTAGAGCTGGAGCGTAGCTACGCCGAAGTACTGGCCAAGCACCCCTACCCGGAACCTGTCGCGCAGTTGCTTGGCGAGCTGATGGCGGCTGCGGCCTTGTTGGTCGGCACGCTAAAGTTTGACGGCCTGCTGATTCTGCAGGCGCGCTCCAATGGCGCCGTACCGCTGTTGATGGTCGAATGTTCCAGCGAGCGAGAGCTGCGGGGCATTGCCCGGTACGACGAATCGCAGATAACGCCAGGTGCCGGGCTTCAGGACCTGATGCCCGATGGCTCGCTGGCGCTGACTGTCGACCCGCGCAAGGGCAAGCGTTATCAGGGCATCGTAGCGCTGGACGGCGTCGACCTGTCGGCAAGCCTTTCCAACTACTTCGTGATGTCCGAGCAGCTGGGTACGCGTTTCTGGCTCAAGGCTGACGGTCACCGCGCTTGCGGCTTGCTGCTGCAACAGTTGCCTGCCGCGCAGATCACCGACCCTGACGAGCGCTCTGCCAGCTGGGAACACGTCATCACGCTTGCCAACACCCTGTCGGCCGAAGAAATGCTAAGCCTGGACAACGAGACCATCCTGCATCGCCTTTATCACCAGGACCCGGTTCGCCTTTTCGACGTGCAGCCGATCTGCTTCCGCTGCAGCTGCTCGCGCGAGCGGTCCGCCAATGCACTGGTCAGCCTCGGTCTGGAAGATGCGCAGCAACTGGTGATCGAGCATAACGGCCAAATTGAAGTCGACTGCCAGTTCTGCAACGAGCGCTACCTGTTCGATGCCACTGACGTCGCGCAGCTGTTTGCTGGCGGCGGTGTCGATTCGCCATCTGACACGCGCCATTGATCAACGCGTAAAGGCTCTCAGAATACGGTGTGGGCGCCTGTAATGCTGTTCTGACAGGAGGGTCCTACCATTTCTGGGCATTTCTGGCATAATCCGGCCCACTTTTACGCTGTAGTAGTGGTTGTTTTTTTACTACAAAACCGTTTGGAGCACTCGGCTACAGGCCGACGGGGAACCTCATGACGCAAACCAACAACGCTGTGTACACCGATCTGAGCACCGACGAACTGGTCAAGGAAGCCCTTGCCCGTAACGAAGGCGAACTTTCTGACACTGGCGCACTGGTTGTGCAAACGGGCCATCGTACTGGCCGTTCGCCGGTCGATCGTTTCATTGTGGAAGAGCCGAGCACTCAGGACGCCATCGCCTGGGGACCGATCAACCGCAAGTTTCCGGCCGAGAAATTCGATGCTCTGTGGAACCGTGTCGGTGCTTACCTGGCAGAACGTGAGCGTTTCGTTTCCCACGTTCATGTAGGTTCTGATCCTGCGCACTACCTGCCCGTCAAGATGACCACCGAAACCGCGTGGCACAACCTGTTCGGCCGTTGCCTGTTCATCAACCCTGAACAGTACAACCCGGCAGGCAAGGACGAGTGGGAAATCCAGAACGCGCCATGGTTCGTCTGTGACCCTGAGCGTGACGGCACCAATTCCGACGGTACCGTCATCATCAACTTCGCAGCCCGCAAGGTGTTGATTGCAGGCATGCGCTATGCCGGCGAAATGAAGAAAGCCATGTTCTCGGTGCAGAACTTCCTGCTGCCAGCCGTCGATGTGTTGCCGATGCACTGCGCCGCCAACATGGGTGAAGAGGGCGACGTGACGCTGTTCTTCGGTCTGTCCGGTACTGGCAAAACCACCCTGTCCGCCGATGAAAGCCGTTACCTGATCGGTGACGACGAGCACGGTTGGGGTGAAGGCGTGGTGTTCAACATCGAAGGCGGTTGCTACGCCAAGTGCATCGACCTGTCCGAGAAGAACGAGCCGGTCATCTGGAAAGCTATCCAGCACGGTGCTGTACTGGAAAACGTCGTACTCGACCCGGTTACCAAAAAAGCCGACTACGCCGACAGCAGCCTGACCCAGAACAGCCGCGCAGCCTACCCGCGTGAGTTGATCGAAAAACGCGCACCGAAAAATCTCGGTGGCGAGCCGAACGCCGTGATCTTCCTGACCTGCGACCTGACCGGCGTGCTGCCGCCAGTATCCATCCTCAGCGAAGAACAAGCCGCCTACCACTTCCTGTCGGGCTACACCGCACTGGTCGGTTCGACCGAAATGGGTTCGGGTTCGGGCATCAAGTCCACCTTCTCCACCTGCTTCGGCGCCCCGTTCTTCCCGCGTCCGGCTGGCGAATACGCTGAATTGCTGATCAAGCGCATCCGCGGCTTCAAATCCAAGGTGTACTTGGTCAACACCGGTTGGACCGGTGGTGGCTACGGCGTCGGCAAGCGCTTCAACATCCCGACCACTCGCAGCGTGATCGCAGCTATCCAGAGCGGCGCGTTGATCGGTGCCGAAACCGAACACCTCGACACCATCAACCTCGACGTACCGAAACTGGTTCCCGGCGTAGACACCGGCCTACTCAACCCACGCAACACATGGGCTGACAAGGCTGCTTACGACGAAGCGGCCAAAGCACTGGCTGGCCTGTTCGTGGAGAACTTCAAGAAGTTCGACGTGAGCGATGCCATCAAGGCAGCGGGTCCAAAGTTGTAACGGGTAACGTTTAAAAAAACCGCCTTCATCGGGCGGTTTTTTTTGCCTTCGTTTTACGAATTTTAGGATCTGTTATTTATTGTCTTGAACATAAGTTTGGCCAGGTTTTATCACAACCTCCTTTACCAGGGCGTTGAGCTCTTTACTGTGATAGAGATCCAGGCACTTCAGTAAATCAAACTTGACTCCTTTTATTTCAGATTCAACCAGTGGGTTTGTATAGTCTCTGGCCAAATATTTATCAATGAGCGCTTTGACGGCGTCAGGGCTTTTCTCGAAATCATAATAGGCCCATTCGCGTAAAGCAGTGACACTGCTTCCTGCATCCATCGCGGTGCTTTTTTCTCCCTTGTAGGCATTGGCTATACAGGTCGCCAGCACCATATCCCTGTAATTTTGTGCGTAAGTCCTCTCCATTCCTTGGGGGGAGGACTCAGGAGGCGATGCAAAACTTGTGGGCGCGAGGCACGAAAACAATAAACCGACAGCAAAAATAACTCTCATTAACTTAGACTCCAGACGTTTGCTTTTTCTGTACTTTAGTTAGCGCCTGGCTCATTAAAATAGCAGTGATCATAACAAATGTTTCCATCGTATAGCGTTGCATGGCCTGACGCATCCTGCCATCCAGATATTTCAAAAAGTATGAAGCCTTTCTTGTTAGCCAGTGCACCGCCGCCAGTGGGAGGGTACTTAACGACGTCGGGCTTGCCCCACCGTGCTTCCAGAAAATGTATAAGGTTTTTGACGCGGAAGAAATATTGCCGTTGGTCGTTACCGGAAACTGTTTGTCCAGGTGTCTTGGGTATGATCAAGCCCGAATAATCTAATACATAGCTCATTCTGACTGCACACGTATTTTCCCATTAATATTATCTCAAAATACTTAACCTTGTCTCCACCTGCGCGGTGTCAATGATAAGACAACTTCTTTCAAATGTTTGCCTGCACATACTGTTCCGATAATTTTGCAGCTTGCTTTGTCTAAGGCTTTTGTGAAAGTAAAGTCACTTAAAGACGACCTTCCCGAAGAGGTTCCTCCGGAGGAACTTGCTGTGGCCGAGGTGCTTTGGTGCATTTCGAAACCATAGCCAGTAATTTCGATGCAATCTTTATAAGCATCATCCAAAGCTTCACCGGGTATGCCTTCTGTTTTTATATGCGCACCAAATGCCATTTCACTGTTTCCTTGTGTTTTTTACGTTCAAGCAGTGGTGTTCAGAATCAAAAATATCAGGGGGTTTTGTTTGCTGCAAGCGAATAATTAATCTTGTTAATGTTCCGATGTCTACAGCACTGAGTTTGAAAATATCTCAAGTTTGAGAGGTCTTTCCCTGTCTCTTGTGTGAAATTTCCTAGATTATCCAGCAGGTGGCGTTCGATCTCTACTGGACCTAGCCTGTTTTTTGTCATTGTAAACTCAGTAACGACATTGATTAGGCGTATCGCCAGCATCACTCCGGGCCCACTCTAGACCTATCCTAAACCTACTCAAGTCTTGGATAAACGCTGATACTCATATCGACTTAATGCACTGCGCTTCGGCCACTGCTCAGGAAGCCAGTGATCAGCTTAAGGTGTAGGGGCGAAGTATCATGCTAACGTCATCTATTCGCTTTATGAGGCGTCGGCATCGCTTAAGCCATCAATCGCGCATGTCGGGAACTGCCTACTGCCAGGTTTGAAGCGCCAGATCTGCAGTGTGGGTCAAAGCTACGGCCGCGACCGACAGGCCGCTGGCTATGTTGTAATTAAACATCTTCGAGGTCATACGCTCGTGTGACCGCCGGAAATGCGCAGGTAAACGCCTCGATTTGTCGGGAAGTTTGCTTGTCTGGAATACTGGTTTTCGGTTTATGAGGATGAAGGAGGTGGCTGTGAGCGCGGACGAGATTGAGATACGCCGTTTTGTGCCGAGCGATGAGTCAGGTGTATTGGCGCTGATTCTGCCCATTCAGCGCGAGGAATTCGACATAGCCATCACTGCCGAGGATCAGCCTGACCTGAAGGCGATTTCGGTGTTTTATCAGACCGGTGCCGGCGACTTCTGGGTTGCCGTACAAGGCGAGCGCGTGATCGGAAGCATTGCGCTCAAGGACATCGGTTCAGGCCACGCTGCGCTACGAAAGATGTTTGTTGCGGCGTCGTTTCGCGGGCGTGAGTTTTCGGTTGGGGCAAGGTTGCTGGATTGCTTGATCAAGCAATCCATTCTCAGGGGCGTTACTGACATATTCCTGGGCACGACCGACAAATTCCTTGCTGCGCATAGGTTCTATGAAAAGCACGGTTTCAGAGAAATCGCCAAAGAAGCGCTTCCCGCGAGCTTTCCGTTGATCGCCGTGGACAGCAAGTTCTACCTGCTGGAACTCAGCGCAGAGTAGTCGCCTGGCCGCACTGGCGTTGGATCGGCTTAAGCCCACATCCGTGTACTGCTGGCAGCATAAGACGCAGGCGAAACCGCGTGCCCCTTTACGTTTAGGTTTGCTGTATGCCTGACTGGTTTTTAAGTGCGCTGAAAATACCCATGGCCGAGCTGTCACCCGAGGTGATGGTGGCGGCATAGTTGGCAGGGTATTGCGCTTTTTCTATGGGTGGCAGTTGGTCGTAGTGTGCGAGAAGCATGACCAGTGTTTGAGTGCTTTCGCCGGTTTCGTTGTATTCATCAACGTAGCGCTTACCCATCGCTCTGTTCCAGGCTTCTTGTTGAAGATGATTTTCGGACGAAGCCGCGCTTCTTTCATTGATGGTGAAGTCGCCACTTTCGTCATACATGATTAGTCGCAGTTCATCCTGGGATAGGCTCGCGAACGGATTGGTGCCTAATCCATTCCTGAACTGAGTCGCCTGACGGGCTCTTTCCAGGCGTGCCGAGTCGTCGGTGTCTGGAATTTCTGCGTCGTGCAACGTTCTATTGGCGCGGTAACTCGTGCCTGCGATTTTATCGTTAATGGTCTCGGCTAAAGCACGCAGGTCTTTGAAACTGAGGCTGCTATCGCGGGCATCGGCACGTGCTGCAGTGGAACTTAGCTGTCTGGACAACGTCGAGAAGCCAGCGCTGTCAGTCTGAGTTGTAGCAGCGGGCTCTTTTAGGTCCGTACTACGTGTCATTAAGGGAGCGCTTTTTGCGACAGTAGTTATCGTGCTGCTGGTGAGGTGTGTGACAGATACGTTATCAATCATGCTGCGTCCTCGCGGCAGAGGCCAATCCATGGCTTTATATTCACCCTCTGTATCGGCTCGGCAGTAGTCCGCTTTAGTTTTCCGCTTGAAAACGTGCGTGTCAAAATGCAACACGCACGCCCCAGAGCTTATTTCATGGTGAATTCAGCAGCCCACGCATAGGTGGAAAAATTGGTGGCTCGAGACGTGGCCGTGCAGACGGCGCCGCCTTCAGAGTTTGCAGTACGGTTCCATTTTGGCACCTTGGCCCCACCCGCACCGTGAAGCTTTATGAAGGTGGTCGAGAATATACAAACCTTGGAGCCCATGACGTAGCGAACACTGGCGTAACTGGTATCCGGTGAGATCGTGCTTTGCACAGTATAAAAATTCGAATCACCAGGTTGGACATTTGCGGCGATAGCCGTTCTGGCATTCAAATGAGTTGATACCTCGTTACGAGTAACGAATTTATACTCCGCCACCTCGGTGCCCAGGTTCTTGAAGGTGACAGTAACCGGTGGTCCTGCCTGCGCAGCAACCGTTGCGCACAGTGTGGCGAAGGCAAGAGAAGTTAGCAAAAACCTTTTGGTTTTCATACAGTGTAGTCCTTAAGTTAATCAAATAATCTTATGTGTGGTTTTAACAAATCAAGCGCGAGACGTTGCGGCGCAACGATCATTCGTTGCCAGCACCGGTCGTCCAGATTCAAGTCTGTAAGGTAAGAGGTGTGTGCGTGCGCCTGGTGAATGCGCCCGTCAATGGTTTGTTTTCAGATAAGCAAGTAACTACAAAGTAGCGCCATGCGAAAGCACAGGACTGTTGATAAGCGGGTTATCGGCAAGTGCCTGAATTGCCCCGATGAACAAGAGTTTTAGCACAGAGGGCGAGGGAGTAAAGTAGGACGTTTCTGATTGTTTGTTAATCAGTTAATAAACATTATTGCGCTTGTCTTTTAGTGCAGTGTTGGATTAACTGCGCTGGCGGGAGTTATATACCTATGTAGAAAATGCGCCCTACAGAGCTGAAGGGCGCAACAAACTCGTTTCACGTCACCGCATAGAACTTGCGCACATACCCCGTGCTGGTCCACTTGCAGGGTGCGCCTTGGGCGACGAATACGGTGTCGCCTGTGTTCACCGTCAGGCTTGGGCCGTTTTCCAGACTCAGCTCGACGCTGCCTTCTATCAGGTTCATCAGTTCGTGGATCTTGTGCGGACGCGAGATGCGTTCGTAGGGGGTGGAATCCCACACACCGATGCGCAGGGTGCTTGCGGTGTCCTCGAACAAATTGTTGCTGCGGCACTGCGGCAGCGGGCTGATCATGATCGCCGGGTCTGGCGGCGAGGAGGGCGTGAGCATGGCGAGGCGGTCGAGCGGGACGATGCCGGGTTTGTCTGGCCCGCTGGCCTTAGTCGACGTGCAGAACGCCCAGAGGCTGTCCGGTTGTGCTTCGATTTGCACGTGAGTGCCGCGACCGATCACCGCGCTTTCACCGGTGCTGATGGTGATGCGGTGGGTGCCGGAGCTCAGCGTTGCGGACCCGCGATGCATCACGAGCATTTCGGTGTAGGGATAGGCCTCTACTGTTAGTGATGTGCCGAAGTGAACCACACCGGCAGCGATGCCCTGATCATCGATGAACGCCGTGCGACGGCCATTATCGAACGGGTCATGCGCGTCGAGGGGGCCGGCGGTGAATTCGGTGTCTACCGGGCTGAGGTCGGCACGGGCAAGCAGCAATACAGTTGGGTGGGGCATTGACTTGGTTCCTGAGTTTGACGAGTCGATGATCGTTCCCACGCTCTGGCGTGGTAATCCCTTTCGTGACGCTCTGCGTCACATGTTCAAGGCCGGACGCAGCGCGTCCGGAGCTGCTTGCCAGCGCGGAGCATTGGCAAGACAGTGTTCTTGAGCTGGCTCCTAACCGATTGCCTGAGTAATCAGCGCAAACTGGCGCACGCCCTGGCTGGGTTGCGGCACTGCGCCCATGCTCATGCAGGTCACGCTGTCGACGCGCTTGAGGCCCGCCTCTTCCAGCCAGTCGCCCAGGCCACACTCGGCCGGGATATCGATGCGAACGAAGGCGTAGGGCACTTTGGTCAGCAATTGCCCGATCATGTGCCGGGCCTGATCGACTGTCTGGGCAACCACCGGACCAATGCACAGGCCACGGCCGAATGGGCGGAGTAAAGCGAAGGCCTGCAGTTGGCCGTCACGTTCGATACCGACGGCATGTTCGATGTCGTTCAGCAAATCGCCCAGCGTGACTGAGCGATCCATGCCCGAACCGGCGTTTGCCAGTTCCAGCACGCGAGGATGGTCAGCTTCGCTGAGGGCGCGACAGTCTTCCCCGGCGTTCAACCCGGTCGGTGTCGGTTGTTGCGCCTGACCCTGGCGCTGGTGAACCTCGCCAAAGCTGACGAACCCCATTTTTTCGTACAGTGGCGCGCCTGCCAGCGTCGCGTTGAGCACGGCGGTACGCGGTGGAACGCTGCCTACCGCCATCTCCATCAACTTGCGACCAATGCCCTTGCCCTGATAGTCATCGCTGACGATAACCAGCCCGATGGTCGAGAATTTACCCTGATGGCAGGCGAACGCACTGCCGATCAAACGGCCGTTATGTAACGCGACGAAGCCCTGCGCGACACGTTGCAGCATGGCCCAGTCTTCAAGTCGATGCGGCCACTTCAAGGCGATGGACAATTCATGAGCGTTGCCGACGTCGGCTGCGGTCATGGGGCGGTATTCAAAGTCGAGGCGTTGCTGAGCGAGCATGACGTGTCTCCGTCCAGAAGAATGCACAGGCAATAAAAAGATACTGCAGACGTGCTGTATCCCACCTGCGGCGAGAGGTGACAAGAGGCGGGCGAGCATTCGGCAGATTCCGCAAACCACCGTTCGCCAGACCACAGTTACTGCTTAAATGAGTCGAAGACCCGGCAGCAAATGCTTGTGGTTTTTCGTGCCGATGAAGCTCTATATATATAGCTGTCGGATTTTGCTCTCTCACTAATCAGCATGGCGGCGCAGGTTCTGCGGTGCAAAGCCGCGTGCTTGAGCCTGAGCGCCCTGAAAAGGGTCAAAAAGGCACTGAAAACCGGGGTTTGCCCAAGGCTGGAGCGCCCCGCAAAGTCTGCTGAGCGCATGCCTCAAAACGGTGGTTTCTATCAAGCAGCCATCACTTTTAACGCCATATGCTGATTTCACGGTGTTGTAATGAGGGTGTGCTGCAGCGTGCATCACCGCCCTTGAGACGAGGTCGGACTGCTCGTCATGCCATGACCTCAACAAACCTTCAGGACCGCACACAATGAGCTTTCTTCGACCAAAATTCATTACGTTCGACTGCTACGGCACCTTGACCAATTTCCACATGGGCACCATGACGCGCGAGCTCTTCGCCGACCGCGTTCCGGCTGAACAAATGGATCAGTTCGTCAAGGATTTCTCGGCGTATCGCCTGGACCAGGTCATGGGTGACTGGATGCCTTATGACGAAATCCTGAAAGTCGCACTGGCTCGTACCTGCAAGCGCTGGAACGTTGAATACCGTGAAGAAGGCCAGCTCTATTACGACGCCGTGCCGACTTGGGGCCCGCATGCCGACGTGCCGGCCGGTCTGTCGAAAATCGCCGACAAGATCCCCTTGGTGATTTTCTCCAACGCCAGCGACAGCCAGATCATGTCCAACGTCGAGAAACTCGGCGCTCCTTTCCACAAGGTCTTCACCGCTGAACAGGCCCAGGCCTACAAGCCCCGTCTGGCTGCTTTTGAGTTCATGCTCGACAACCTGGGTTGCGGTCCGGACGACATCTTGCATGTGTCTTCCAGCTTCCGTTACGACCTGTTCTCGGCTCACGACATGAAAATCAGAAACAAGGCGTTTGTGGCTCGAGGCCACGAGCAACCAGCCAACAGCTCCTACGAATACCACCAGATCCCGGACATCGGCGGTCTGGCCGGGCTGGTAGGCTTTTAAGCCAGGCGCACTGGCAACACCGGCATTTTTCAAGGTGCTCTTCAATGAGTGAGAAGGGGAACAGAATGCGCAGTGAGTCTTACTGGCTCGACACAGCTCCAGATTTTACCGGCGCGCAAGATGGCGCAGTGGAGGGGCAAGCTGACGTGGTGGTGGTCGGTGGTGGTTTTACCGGGCTCGCGGCAGCACGTGCATTGGCCTTGAAAGGTGCCAGCGTGGTGGTTCTGGAATCTGGTCGGGTGATCGGCGAAGCGTCTGGCCGCAATGGCGGGCAGTGCAATACCGGTGTGGCTCAGGACTATGCCTCTTTGAGCACGACCCTGGGTGCCGATCAGGCGCGTGAGTATTACAAGGCTTATGAAAGCGCGGTGCAGAGCGTCGTGAACGTGATCGAGCAGGAAAGCATTGCCTGTGACATCAAGCGTAACGGCAAGCTCAAGCTGGCCGCCAAGCCTGGGCATTACGAAGGTCTGGCGCGCACCTGCGAGTTGATACGCCGTGAGGTCGATCCGGACGTCGAGCTGCTTTCGGCTCAAGACGTACGCAGCGAAATCGGTTCAAACGAATTTCACGGTGGCCTGCTGCAGCGCAACGGCGTGCAGATGCACGTTGGTCGTTTTGGCCTGGGCCTTGCTGATGCCGCTGTGCGTCATGGCGCACGGGTGTATCAGGGCGCTACGGTGAAGGACTGGAAAGCCAACCGTGGCGGCTTCGTGGTAAACACTTCAAAGGGCTCGATTCAGGCCGGCCAAGTGTTGCTGGCGACGGGTGCCTGTCAGCATGGCGGGCTGGGCTGGTATCGGCGTCGCATCGTGCCGGTCGGCAGTTTTGTGATTGTCACCGAAGTGTTGCCGCAGGCGCTGATCAATCAGTTGTTCCCCCATCAGCGTGCTTACGTGACCAGTCGCTTGATCGGCAACTATTTCCGCCTCACACCGGATAACCGTTTGCTGTTCGGCGGTCGGGCGCGCTTTGCCATGTCCAACAGCAGCTCCGACGCCAAAAGCGGCAAGGTGCTGCAAGCGGCGATGGTGCAGATGTTCCCGCAGCTGGCGCACGTCAAGGTCGACTATTGCTGGGGCGGACTGGTGGACATGACTTCCGATCGTTTGCCGCGTGCAGGCGAACACGACGGCGTCTTCTACTCGATGGGCTACAGCGGTCATGGTGTGCAGATGTCGGTACACATGGGCAAGGTGATGGCCGAGGTCATGGAAGGCAAGGCGCAAGCCAACCCCTGGAAAGACCTGAAGTGGTCCGCCATTCCCGGCCACTTCGGCAAGCCCTGGTTTCTGCCTTTGGTAGGCGCTTATTACCGCTATCAGGACAGCCGCCACTGATTTTTCGTTTGACCGTCGTTGTGTGTGCATGAAGGACGCTCCGGCCAACCGTGAGCAACTCGGAATTTCCCCTTTTCGACAGGTAGAACTGATATGACTGACAAAAAAAACGACTCCACGTTGATCACAGGCGAAGACAGCCTGCGGGTTTTCGAAGGGCTCAATCGCGGTCTGTCACGTCGCGATGCGCTGCGCATGCTGGGCGTTGCAGGTGTGGTCGCAGCCGGCTCCACCAGCCTGTTCAGCGCGGCGGGTAAAGTCTTTGCCGATGACGCGGATGCTCCGGTCAAAGGTAAGCCGGGCGGTCGCATTCGGGTTGCCGGCATGTCCAGCTCCACGGCCGATACACTCGACCCGGCCAAGGGCGCGCTGTCCACCGACTATGTTCGCCATTTCATGTTCTACAACGGTCTTACCCGTTTCGACAGCCATCTGGTTCCGCACATGGAGCTGGCCGAGAAGATCGAAAGCGACAACGCCACAGTCTGGACCGTGACCTTGCGTAAGGGCGTGACTTTCCACAACGGCAAGGCATTGACTGCTGGCGACGTGGTGTTCTCTCTGTCGCGTCACAAGGACCCGGCCACCGGCTCGAAAGTGTTGCCACTGATGGCGCAGTTTTCCGAGATCAAGGCCACCGGCCCGATGGAAGTGCAGATCACCCTCAGTTCGCCAAATGCCGAGCTGCCGTCGATCCTCGCGGTATCGCATTTGCTGATCGTGCCCGAAGGCACCACCGATTTCAGCAAAGGCATCGGCACCGGCCCGTTCACCGTCAAGGAGTTCAACCCTGGCGTGCGTTCGGTCAGTGCGCGCAACCCCAACTACTGGAAGCCGGGCCTGCCCTACCTGGATGAGATCGAGTTCATCGCGATTGCCGACGAACCATCGCGGGTCAACGCTTTGCTGTCCGGCGACGTACACATGATTAACGAGGTCAACCCGCGCTCCACCTCGCGCATTGCGGCCAGTTCCACGCACCGTGTGGTCGATGCGCCGTCCGGCAACTACACCGACCTGATCATTCGTCAGGATCAGATGCCCGGCAAGAGCCCGGAATTTACCGAGGCGATGAAATACCTGCTGGACCGCGAACAGGTCAAGTCGGCGGTGTTCCGTGGTTATGCACGCGTCGGCAACGACCATCCGATCTCGCCTGGCTCGCGCTACTTCAACGCGGATCTGCCGCAGCGTGCCTACGATCCCGAGAAAGCCAAATTCCTGCTCAAGAAAGCCGGTATGGAAAGTATCACCATGGCCGTGGCGGCATCGCCTGCTGCGACCGGTTCGGTGGACATTGCGGTGCTGCTGCAACAGTCGGCCAAGCAGGCTGGTCTGACCCTCAACGTCAACCGTCTGCCAAGCGACGGCTACTGGTCCAACCACTGGATGAAGCATCCGCTGAGCTTCGGCAACATCAACCCGCGCCCGAACGCCGACGTGATCTTCTCGCAGTTCTTCCAGTCCACCGCGCCATGGAACGAATCCGGCTGGAAGAATGATCAGTTCGACCAGTTGCTGATGCTGGCCCGTGGCGAAACCGACGACACCAAACGCGCCAAGATGTATGGCGACATGCAGACGCTGGTCAGCCAGAACTGCGGCGTCGGCATCCCGGTTTTCATCAGCAATATCGATGGTGTGGACAAGCGTATCCAGGGCTATTCCAGCAACCCGCTGGGCGGCTTCATGGGTTACATGTTCAGCGAGCAGGTGTGGCTGGACGCGTAAATGAAACGCTGAATCGAGCGGGAGGATGCAGATGAATAGCAACACACTCTGGTTGATCGTGCAGCGCTTCGGCGCGGCGATCGTGACGTTGTTGATCGTTTCCATCGTGGTTTTCGCCATTACGGCGGTGCTGCCTGGAGACGCTGCGCAACAGGCTCTTGGGCAATTTGCGACGCCTGAACAAGTCGCGGCATTGCGGACAAAACTGGGCCTGGATCAACCCGGTGTGGTGCGTTATCTGCATTGGTTGACCAATCTGCTCGGTGGCAACTTCGGTGAGTCCGTTTCCAACGCGATGCCGGTTTCCGAGCTGATTGCAGGGCGTTTTCCCAAGACCCTGATGCTGTCGGCAACCACCGCGCTGGTGTCGGTGCCTGTCGCTCTGGCGTTGGGCATTGGTGCCGCGATGTATCGCGGCAGTCGTCTGGACAGCGCCCTGAACTTCATCACGCTGACGCTGGTGGCGGTGCCCGAGTTTCTGGTGGCAACCCTGGCGGTGCTGATTTTCGCCGTCAACCTGGGCTGGCTCTCAGCTCTGTCGTATGGCGGCGATGTCAGTTCACCCTGGCAGTTCATGCGCACCTACGCATTGCCGGTCATGACCCTGTGCTGCGTAATCGTGGCGCAGATGGCGCGCATGACACGTGCTGCAGTCATCGACCAACTGGACAGCCCTTATGTGGAAATGGCGCGCCTCAAGGGCGTCGGACCGGTTCGCATCGTATTGCGTCACGCACTGCCGAACGCCATCGGGCCGATCGTCAATGCAGTGGCCTTGAGCCTTTCCTACTTGCTGGGCGGGGTGGTCATCGTTGAAACCATCTTCAACTATCCCGGTATTGCCAGCCTGATGGTCGATGCCGTGACCAACCGAGACATGGCGCTGGTTCAGGGCTGCACCATGCTGTTCTGTTCCGCTTACCTGGGTCTGGTGCTGATGGCCGACCTGTGTGCAATTCTTTCTAACCCGAGGCTGAGAACCCAATGACTGAATTCATTGCGAAATCGACGCCTGTTGCGGCGGAACCGATGCCGAGCAAAAAAGTGTCCCGGCCGACCTCCTGGTTGGGCCTGTTGGGCGCGACGGTGTGCTTCATCTGGCTGATGGTCGCGCTGTTCGGACCCTGGCTCGCGCCGCATCCGGTGGGTGAGGTGGTTTCCGACAACATGTTCGAAAACATCAGCGCTGCTTACCCCTTTGGTACTGACTACCTGGGCCGCGACATGCTCAGCCGGGTACTGGTCGGCGCGCGCTTCACGGTGGGCCTGGCCTTGATTTCTGCCGTGTTGGCCAGTGGTCTCGGCACATTGTGCGCGCTGCTGTCGGTGGTCGCGCCCAAGTGGCTGGACGAAGTTATCAGTCGCCTGATGGATGCGTTCATCTCGATCCCCAGCAAGATGCTGGCGCTGATCATGGTGTCGGCATTCGGATCGTCTGAAGTCTTGCTGATCTGCACGGCGGTGCTCAGTTACACGCCGGGTGCATTTCGTATTGCGCGCAGCCTGGCGGTGAATATCGAAGCGCTGGAATACGTGCAGGTAGCGCGTACCCGAGGCGAAGGCCGCATTTATATTGCCTGTCGGGAGATCCTGCCGAATATGCTCAACCCGGTCATGACTGACTTGGGGCTGCGCTTCGGTTTCATTGTGTTGCTGCTCAGCGGCATGAGCTTTCTGGGGCTCGGCGTGCAACCGCCCGACGCCGACCTTGGTTCGCTGGTGCGCGAAAACATCGGCGGCCTCAGTCAGGGCGCTCCGGCCATCGTGATTCCTGCGCTGGCGATCGGTACGCTGACCATCGGTGTCAACCTTTTCATCGACCGGTTGGCTTCACGGCGCGGTCGCCGTTCGGGAGGGCATTGATATGAGCCAGTTGATTCGAGTGCAAGACCTGCGCGTGGTAGCCGACGGCGATCACGGCGAACTGGAAATCGTCAAAGGCGTCAGTTTCTCGCTGGAAAAAGGCGAAGTGCTGGCGTTGATCGGTGAGTCCGGCTCAGGCAAGACCACCATTGCCCTGGCGCTGCTGGGCTATGCCCGACGTGGCTGCAAGCTGGCCGGCGGCGTGGTTCAGGTTGGTGAGCACGACATGCTCAACCTGCCGGAAAGCCAGTTGCAGGGCCTGCGTGGCAATCGTGTTTCCTACATCGCGCAAAGTGCGGCAGCGGCTTTCAACCCCGCGAAAAAGCTGATCGATCAGGTTATCGAGGGCGCGCTGATTCATGGCCTGGGCAGCCGTGCGGCGCTGGAGGCCAAAGCTGTCGAGTTGTTCCGAGACCTTGCGTTGCCCAACCCGGACACCATCGGCAAGCGTTATCCGCACCAGGTCTCAGGCGGCCAGTTGCAGCGTGTAATGGCGGCGATGGCGCTGATCAGCGATCCATTGCTGGTGATCCTCGACGAACCCACCACGGCCCTGGACGTGACCACGCAGATCGATGTGCTGCGCGCTTTCAAGCGTGTGGTTCGCGAGCGTGGGGCAACAGCGGTGTATGTTTCTCACGACCTGGCCGTCGTGGCGCAAATGGCTGACCAGATTGTCGTGCTCAACGGCGGGCAGATTGTCGAAACCAGCAGCACCGCGGCGCTGCTCGGCGGGCCAAAAGACCCTTACAGCCAGAGCCTGCTGGCGGCGGCGCGTCCGGACAGAGTGCTGACCCCGGCCAGCGAGGTGGCCAAGGACAGCACGCTGTTGACCATCAAGGGCCTGACCGCTGGCTACGGCAAGAAGGACCTGCAAGGCATGCCGATGATTCGGGTGCTGGAAGGCATCGACCTTACCATCCGCCGTGGTCAGGCGGTCGGTGTGATCGGCGAATCCGGCTCGGGCAAATCAACCTTGGCTCGTGTGGTTGCCGGTCTGTTGGACCCGGCCCTCGGCAGCCTGACATTCGACGGTGCGGAGTTGTCCGGCTCGCTGTCAGGCCGCACTGAAGAGCAGTTCCGGCGCATCCAGATGGTGTTCCAGAATGCCGACACCGCGCTCAACCCGATGCACAGCGTCAGCGCTATTCTCGCCCGACCGCTGAAGATGTATTTCGGGCTGAAAGGCAAGCCGCTGAACGATCGTATTGGTGAGCTGATGGACCTTGTGCGCCTGCCGCGCGAGCTGGCGGATCGGCGCCCCAATGAACTGTCTGGCGGGCAGAAACAACGCGTCAACCTGGCCCGTGCTTTGGCGGCCAAACCGGATTTGATCCTCTGTGATGAAGTGACGTCGGCGCTGGATACCGTGGTCGGCGCGTGCATTCTCGAACTGCTCGGCGAATTGCGTCGCAAGCTGGGTGTTTCCTACCTGTTCATCAGCCATGACATCTCCACTGTGCGTGCGCTGTGCGATGACATTGTGGTGATGTACAGCGGCCACAAGGTCGAAGAGGGCACCCGCGAGTCCTTCAGCCGCGTGCCCTTCCACCCGTACACCGACCTGTTGGTGCATTCTGTACCGGAGCTGCGTCAGGGCTGGCTGGAAAGCTGCGGCGTGACCAGCGGCAAGCTGCCGCCGATCAGTGCTCCGGCCAGTAATCCTGAGCTGTGTACTTTTCTCAATCGCTGCCCGTCCCGCGTCGAGGGCCTGTGCAACAAGACCGCTCCAGGCCGTCGCCGGATTGCTGGCGGCAGCGAAATCCTCTGCCATCGTGACGGCGACGAGCTGCAAGCCGTGCAGAAAGACCTGAACCCTGTCACTGCCGGAGCGTACGCATGAACAGCCGTTTTGTGAGGCTGGGCGAGCGTGATCGTCCGATGGTGAGCCTCACGGTCGATGGCGCGTCCATCGAAGCCTTGCAAGGCGATACGCTGATGGTGGCGTTGCTGACACGCACGGCCGCTTTGCGCCAGTCCGAATTCGACGCCGGGCGGCGTGCCGGGTTTTGTCTGATGGGTGCCTGCCAGGACTGCTGGGTCTGGACGCGCAGCGGTGAACGGCTGCGCGCCTGCTCCAGTGAAGTCCGCGACGGGCTGGATATCGTCACCACTCAACCGGAGGCGAAATGGCCACTTCTTCACGGTTAGACGTTCAGAACCCTGCCAGCCCTCGAGTGGTCATCATTGGCGCTGGCCCGGCGGGCACCCGTTGTGCAGAAACCCTGCTGGCCGCCGGGATCAGACCGATTCTGATCGATGAGAACCGGCGTGACGGCGGGCAGATCTACCGTCGCCAGCCGGAAGGCTTCAAGCGTGATTATCCGGCGTTGTATGGCACTGAAGCAGCCAAGGCGCGCGACCTGCACGAAAGCTTCGATCGCTTGCGCACGCAGATCGACTATCGCCCCGATACCCTCGCCTGGAACCTCACGCCAGGCGAGCTGTGCTGCGCCAGCCAAGGCCTGCACACCGTGGTCGAGTACGACGCGCTGATGCTGTGCGCAGGCGCCACCGACCGTCTGATGCCGATCAAGGGCTGGCAACTGGCGGGCACCTACAGCCTGGGCGGTTCGCAGATCGCGCTCAAGTCGCAATCGGTCTCGATTGGCAGTCGCGTGGTGTTCATGGGCAGTGGCCCGTTGCTTTATCTGGTTGCCAGCCAGTACGTCAAGGCCGGTGCCGATGTCGCAGCGGTGCTCGATACTTCTCCGTTCAGCAAGCGCGTTGCCGCGATGCCCAAATTGCTGGCGCGCCCCGGTGTGCTGTTCGACGGCATGAAGCTTTTGGCCCGTTTATACAGCGCCAGGGTGCCGGTGCATCTTGGCGTGCAACCTGAAGAAATTCTGGGTGACGAGCAGGCCGGTGTCTCGGGCGTGCGTGTGAAGCTTGCCAATGGCAAGTTGCTGACCGTCGATTGCGATGCGCTGGCGCTGGGTTATCACCTGCGCCCGGAAACCCAGCTGGCAGATCTGGCCGGTTGCGGCCTGCGTTTCGATGAGGATTCCGGGCAATGGGTGCTGGCGGTCGACGAAGAGGGCCGCACCTCGGTCAAGTGTGTCTATGCGGCGGGCGATGGTGCGAAGATTCGCGGTGCCGATGCCGCCGAGCAAGCAGGTAGACTGGCCGCGATAGCGCTGCTGGACGACCTTGGCCTGCCTGTGGATAACGCGCGTCGTGAAGACGTGCGCAAGCATTTGGTGGTCATGGATCGCTTCCGCGTTGGTCTCACCGAAGCATTCCCCTGGCCCTCCGCTCAAGCCGCTGCACTGCCCGATGACGCCATTGTCTGCCGTTGCGAAATGATCAGCGCAGGCGAGCTCCGTGGCGTGGTGCGTGAGAAAGGCGCTTGCGAGGTCAATCGCGCCAAGGCGTTCAGCCGTGTCGGTATGGGCCGCTGCCAAGGGCGTTATTGCTCGCAGGCCGGCGCCGAAGTGATCGCTGCCGAGGCCGGTGTGCCGGTCGAGCAAGTCGGTCGCCAGCGCGGTCAAGCGCCGGTCAAACCATTGTCGATGCTGGTGGACGAGGTGATTTCATGAAGCAGCCCAAGGTCGATGTACTGATAGTTGGTGGCGGTTTCATGGGCTCGGCGTCGGCGTTTTTTCTGCGGCAGCACGGCAAGTCGGTGACGCTGCTGGAGCGCGACGTGATCGGCCAGTATGCCAGCGGCGTGAACTTCGGCAATGTACGGCGCCAGGGTCGCCATCTGGGGCAACTGGAGTTGGCCAATCGCTCCAGGGCGTTGTGGCAGAAGCTGCCGCAACTGATCGGCGAAGACCTGGAGTTCCTGCCCAGCGGCCATATGCGCGTCTGCTACCGCGAAGACGAAATCTGCGAACTGGAAGCCTACGCGGCGGCTCCTGAAGCGCGCGAGCTGGACCTGAAAATCTACAGCGGGAAAGCACTGCACGAGCGCTTTCCGTTTCTCGGCCCCGACGTGAAGGGCGGCTCTTATGCGCCGCACGACGGCCACGCCAACCCGCGTCTCGCTGCACCGGCCTTTGCCCGCGCCGCAATCAGGGCCGGGGCGCGGATCGAAGAGCGCACCGAAGTGGCACAGGTCGAAAAGGTCGGTAACGCGTTCGAAGTAACCACCACTGACGGACGTGTCTTCACTGCCGATCAATTGCTGATCACCGCAGGCGCATGGGGGCAGAAAATCTCCGCGCAATTCGGCGAGCCGGTACCGCTGGACACTCACGGCCCGCAGATGGCTGTTACTGAACCGGTGCCTTACGCGCTGCCGACAGTGATCGGTGTGTTCACCAAAATCCCTCATGAAGTCATCTATTTTCGGCAGATTGCGCGCGGTAACATCGTCATCGGCGGTGGTTTTCGCAGCAAGCCGGACATGGCCAATCGTCGTGCCCATGTCGAGCCACGCAGCATCATCAATCAGGTGCAGCAGATGCGTCGTCTGCTGCCCGGCGTCGGTAATCTGAACATCATCCGCGTGTGGAGCGGCATCGAAGGCTACACGCCCGATTCACTGCCGGTGATAGGCGCCAGCGGTAAGGTCGACGGGCTGTTCTATGCGTTCGGCTTCTGCGGTCACGGCTTTCAGCTCGGCCCTGGCGTGGGCGACGTGATGGCTGAGCTGATCAGTACCGGCGCGACCAGCACTTCGATTAGCCCGTTCGACATCCGTCGTTTCGACCTTTTCAATGAACAAGCGAGCAAAGCCTCATGAGCCCACGCGCACTGGATATCCTCAAGCGCCTGATTGCCTTCGACACTGTGTCGTCTGAGCCAAACATGGCACTTATCGAATACGTCCGCGAGCTGCTGGCCAGCAAGGGCATCGAGTCGTTGATCGTCAAGGACAAAACTGGCAAGAAAGCCAACCTGTTCGCCAGTACCGGACCGCAAGACGTGCCCGGTGTGCTGCTTTCCGGCCACACCGACGTCGTGCCGGCGGCTGGTCAGGCGTGGACGATGCCGCCCTTTCAGGCAACGCTGCGTGACGGGCGCATCTATGGTCGTGGCACCTGCGACATGAAGGGTTTTATTGCGCTGGCCATCGACGCAATGCTCGATGCCGCAGACATGACGCTGCTGCGTCCGCTGCAACTGGCCTTGTCGCATGACGAAGAAATCGGCTGCGTCGGCGTGCGTCGGCTGCTGGACGTGCTGCATCTGGCACCGATGCGGCCCTTCCTGTGTGTGGTGGGCGAACCCACGATGATGCAGTTTGCGGTCGGACACAAAGGCAAGGCGTCCTATCGCACGTTCTGTCGCGGTCAGGAAGCGCACTCTTCGTTGGCGCCCAGGGCGGTTAACGCGATTCATCTGGCCAGCGATTTCATCGCCGAACTGCGCAAGAGCCAGAAGCAGATCGAACAGCAAGGCGCGCGTGACGAGGGTTATGACATCCCTTACAGCACCGTACACATCGGCCGTATCGATGGCGGCAAGGCGCTGAATATTGTGCCGAACCTGTGCACCATGGAGTTCGAGTACCGCAACCTGCCGGGTGACAATCCCGATGCATTGCTGGAGCAATTGCGCGAGCGTGCCGAGGTGCTGGTACGTGAAGCGCGACTGCTGTCGGGCGTGGCCGCCATCGAGATCGAAGTCATGAACGAATACCCGGCACTGGAGACTCACCCAAGCGTCGAAGCGGTGCGCATGCTGCATGCTTTTGCCGAGCCGGGTACGCAACACATCAAGGTGTCCTATGGCACCGAAGGCGGTCTGTTTGCAGGGCGACTCAACGTGCCGGTAGTGGTTTGCGGCCCGGGTTCCATCGAGCAGGCGCACAAGCCGGACGAGTTTATCGAAGAGAGTCAGATGGACGCAGGCGAGCGTTTTCTGCAAAGTCTGCTCGGCTCGCTGAAGCAGTAGAGGCTGCCGTCCGGGCGTAAATTTCAGCATCGGACACTGCCGTTATCCCGCTTTCAGCATCCTGGACTGTGACGTCTGCCTAGACTGGCAGGTATCCCGAAACAGGACTCGACCATGCTCAAGAATCAGTTGAAAGACCCCAGCCTGCTGGTAGACCGCGCTTACATCGATGGCCAATGGATCAACGCTGACGACGGCGCAACGCTGAAGGTAACCGACCCGGCAACGGGCGAAGTGATCGCAACGGTTCCTGCCCTGCAAGGGGTTGAAACCCGCCGTGCCATCGAGGCCGCTGATCGCGCCTGGCCGGCCTGGCGTGCCCGTCCTGCCGCCGAGCGGGCGGCCCTGCTGGATCGCTGGCATCAGGCAATGCTCGAGAACGTCGAAGACCTGGCGCTGATCATGACCCTCGAGCAGGGCAAGCCGCTGAACGAGGCTCGGGGCGAGATTCGCTACGGTGCCAGCTTCGTCAAATGGTTCGCCGAGGAGGCGCGTCGTTCCTACGGTGAAACCATCCCTGCGCCCAGTGCCGACCGTCGCCTGATGACGCTCAAGCAGCCGGTGGGTGTCTGCGCCGCGATCACGCCATGGAATTTCCCCAACGCGATGATCACCCGTAAATGCGCACCAGCGCTGGCCGCGGGCTGCCCGATCATCGTCAAGCCTTCTGACCTTACGCCGCTGTCCGCTCTGGCGTTGGCAGTGCTGGCCGAGCGTGTAGGCATTCCTGCTGGTGTCTTCAACGTGGTCACTGGCATGCCTGCCGGCATCGGCGAAGAGCTGACCGGAAACCCGGTGGTGCGCAAGATTTCCTTCACCGGCTCCACGGCGGTGGGCCGTCTGTTGATGCGTCAAAGTGCCGAACACATTAAGCGTCTGAGCCTGGAACTTGGCGGCAACGCGCCGTTTGTCGTGTTCGACGACGCCGATCTGGAACAGGCCGTGGCTGGCATTATGCTCAGCAAGTTCCGCAACGCCGGTCAGACCTGCGTGTGTGCGAACCGGATTCTGGTGCAGAGCGGCATTTACGACCGCTTCGCTGCGCGGCTGGTGGAAGAGGTCGCCAAACTCAAGGTTGGCAATGGCCTGGAAGACGGCGTGACGATTGGTCCGCTGATCAACCCGGCAGCCGTCAGCAAGGTAGCCCGGCACATTGATGACGCGTTGAGCCAGGGCGCGAAATTGCTGTATGGGAAACGTCCCGAGGGCGACGGCCAGTTCGTCCAGCCAACGGTATTGGGCGATGCTCATGCAGGCATGCTGCTGGCCAACGAAGAGACCTTTGGCCCGGTCGCCCCGCTGATGCGCTTCACCGATGAAGCCGAGGCGCTGGCACTAGCCAACGCAACGCCTTATGGCCTTGGCGCGTATTACTTTACCCAGGACCTGCGCCGTTCGTGGCGTTTCGGCGAAGCGCTGGAGTTTGGCATGATCGGCCTCAACACCGGCATCATCTCTATGGAAGTCGCCCCGTTCGGCGGCGTCAAACAGTCCGGCCTGGGCCGCGAGGGCTCCAGCTACGGTCTGGACGAATACCTGGAAGTGAAGGCGTTTCACGTGGGTGGGTTGTAGGGCGCGCAGTACAACCGACTCTCGCGCCCGTGCCCGCGTGACGATGGTGCCCATGCTCCGCGTGGGCATGCAGTTCGTGACGCCCCGCGTCACAAACCCACAGAGCGCCGCACGCTCAGGCCCGGACGCGGAGCGTCCAGAACTGCATGCCCACACGGAACTCTGGAACGATAATAATTAGTCAGTAACCCTGCCCGCGATCAACCTCGCCCTGCATTGCCTCACCCCGCTCAAAGCGGCGGATGTTGTCGAGCAGACCGGGGAATGCGCTTTCCGGCTGGGTCATGGCCGCGACGTGCGGCGTCAGCAGGATCTTCGGGTGTTTCCAGAATGGATGATCGGCAGGCGCGGGTTCCTGTTGCAACACATCCAGCACCGCAGCGCTCAACTGGCCGCTGTCCAGCGCTTCAAGCAGATCAGCCTCTACCAGATGCCCACCACGGCCCATGTTGATGAGGGCTGCACCTTTGGGCAAGTGATCGAATAACTGGCGATTGAGGATACCTTCGGTTTGCCCCGTCAGCGGTAACACGCAAAGCAGAATGTCGCACTGCCCGAGAAATGCCTCCAGCTGTACCTCACCCGCATAACACGTCACACCGTCAAGCTGATGTTCGCTGCGTGCCCAGCCTGACAGCTCGAAACCGAACGGCTTCAGGCTCGCCAGAATCTGTTGCGCCTGCAAACCGAGGCCCATGACGCCCACCCGACGCTTGTGCGCCGGTATCAGCGGGTGAGCTTTCCACACGCCTTCAACCTGCTGCTGCTGATAACGCAGCATCTCTCTGTGCAGGCTCAGCACCGCAAAAGAAGCGTACTCGCACATCCCGCGACTGATGCCGGGGTCCAGCAGGCGAACCACCGGCAGGGCTTTCGGGATACGGCTCAGGTCCAGTTGATCCACTCCGGCCGAGAGAGCAAACAGCACTTTCAGGTTGGGCAGCAGCTCCTGCAGGTCATCAGGCGCCAGCCAGGCGCCCAAGTAGTGGATGTCGGCCGGGTCGCCGATATCTGGCCACACCCGCCATTCGATGTCCGGCGCGTGCTCGGCAAACAGGACACGCCAGCGTTCGGCGCGTGCGGGATCAGCTTTGTAGAGCAGGGCGGGCATGGGCATTTCCTGAGCATGAAAGTGGAGCCCCATCATGCCGCAAGTCGGGAGCAGGATCTGTCGAAACGGCCGTTTCCAGCGCCTCGCCACGCCTGAAAAGCAGCGCTGCCCGGCAGATTGCATGGTGCTTGCGGGGCATGAAGGAATCTGCCGTTTGCAAGGCGAAAAACAGTCGATATGGACTTCTGAGGGGCGAAGTTCGGCGTAGATCATTTCGCTGAACGCTTAACCTGAACACCATCGCAGCCACCCCCGCCGGCTGCCTGGCCCATGATAGGTAAAACCATGAACAGCAAAGTCGACGACACCCCTCATCTGATCCGCCAGCGCGACCAGTTTGTGCCGCGTGGCATTGTCACGGCCCACCCGCTGGTCATCGACCGCGCCCAGGGTTCTGAATTGTGGGACGTCGATGGCAAGCGCTACCTGGATTTCGTCGGCGGTATCGGCGTATTGAACATCGGCCACAACCACCCGAATGTGGTCAAGGCGATTCAGGCACAGCTGACCAAAGTCACCCACGCCTGCTTTCAGGTAGCCTCCTACCAGCCCTACATCGACCTGGCTAAACGCTTGAGTCTGTTGATCGCAGGCCAGAGCGGCATCGATCACAAGGCAGTGTTTTTCACCTCCGGTGCCGAAGCTGTGGAAAATGCGGTGAAAATTGCCCGCGCCCACACCAATCGTCCGGCGATCATCTCGTTCCGGGGCGGCTTTCATGGCCGCACGCTGCTCGGCACCACGCTGACCGGCATGAGTCAGCCGTACAAGCAGAACTTCGGCCCGATGGCGCCTGAAGTGTTCCACACCCCGTACCCGAACGAGTACCGTGGCGTGACCACCGAAGTGGCACTGGCGGCATTGCATGAGCTGTTGGCTACCCAAGTAGCCCCGGATCGAGTGGCAGCCATTCTGATCGAACCCATGCAGGGCGATGGTGGCTTCCTGGCCGCGCCGGTCGAGTTCCTCAAGGCATTGCGTGCCCTGACCGAGAAACACGGCATCGTGCTGATTCTCGATGAAATCCAGACCGGTTTCGGTCGTACCGGCAAGTGGTTCGGCTTCGAACATTCGGGCATCCAGCCAGATCTGGTCACCGTTGCCAAAAGCCTCGCTGGCGGTATGCCGCTGTCAGGCGTTGTCGGACGCGCTGAAATCATGGATGCACCGCTTCCGGGCGGCCTGGGTGGCACTTACGGCGGTAATGCTCTGTCGTGCGCCGCCGCGCTGGCGGTCATCGATACGTACGAGCAGGAAAACCTGCTGGCGCGTGGCAAGCTACTGGGCGATCGCCTGCGTGCCGGTCTGCTAGCGCTCAAAGAGCGTTACAGCTTCATCGGCGACGTGCGCGGCACTGGCTTTATGCTCGCTATGGAAATGGTCAAGGACGATGCCGCGCGCAGTCCGGACGCCGATCTCAACCAGAAAATCATCGATCAGGCGCGCATTGGCGGTCTGCTGGTGATCAAGTGCGGTGTGTACCGCAACGTGCTGCGTTTCCTGGCACCGCTGGTGACCACCGAGCAGCAGATTGATGAAGCGCTGACCATCCTCGATGCCGCCTTGGCACGAGTATTGAAGTCCAGCTGAGCGTGAGCGTGGTCGCAGCTGTTGCGAGACGCTGCGACCACCAGCGCTGGGGATCATTGTTGAATGGAGACGTTGCCTGCCATGGGGCTTATTGATTACCGCGCATTACTGATCGATTGTGATGAGGTTCTGGTGGACCGCGACTCAGGCGTCTGGTCGGCCTTGCAGCCGTTGCTGGATAACGGTCTGAGTACACCCGGCAAAGACCAGATACTCACTGAATTCAATGATGTCATCCGCACGTTGTACCCGCGCTTTGATGAATTGGGCTTCAGCGGGCTGCTGTGCTTTGCGCATCGACAGCTGGCTGAACGACTGGGGATCAAGGCGAGCTGGGAGGAAGGCATGAGTTTCGCCCGCTCAGTGTCGAACTGGACGCTGTTCGAGGATGCACCGGGCGCGATGCTCTACCTGCGCAAGTTCTACCGGCTGTTGGTTTACGCCGACCGTGATCTGCAGGATCGCGGCATCCTGTGCGAGCGATTGGGGCTCGAGCCTGACAGCCTGCTGTCGTTGACCACGCACCCGCTGGATGACACACGCTGGCTTGCCAAAATGGATCTGGACACCCGAGACACCCTGCTAGTATCCCGTCCACCGGCCTCTGCGCCGGGCCTGGGCGGGTTGTGCCTGATCCGCCGCAGCCGCGAAGAGCACAGTCAGCCTTGCGCCGCAGATATCTGCATCAACAGCATGGCGGACCTCGTTGCTCAGCATCAGCTGTCTTTACGGCGCTGATTTTGCTAGAAGGTAGGCACCGTAATGGCAATACATGAGGTAGGTGATGGAAGGCTTGGTCAAACTGGATCGGATTGATATCAATATCCTGGTAGAACTCCAGAAAGACGGGCGCATGACCAACGTCAGCCTGGCCGATGCAGTAGGGCTTTCCGCGAGCCCTTGCCTGCAACGCGTCAAACGACTTGAGTCGGCGGGTTACATCTCCAGTTACAAGGCGCACCTCAATCTCGCGAAAATCACCGAATCGGTTACCGTGTTCACGGAAATCTCCCTCAGCGACCACAAGCGCGAAGACTTCGCCAAGTTCGAAGCCAACATCCGCCATGTGGACGAAGTGCTCGAGTGCCATTTGATCAGTGGCGGCTACGATTACCTCGTGCGCTTCATGACCCGCAGCATTCAGCACTACCAGGAAGTGATTGAAGAACTGCTGGACAAGAACATCGGCATTTCCAAGTACTTCAGCTACATCGTCATCAAATCCCCGGTCATGAAAGACGGCGTGCCGTTGCGCAAATTGTTGCGGCATTGAAGCGGCTAAAAAAGAGCGCCGGCTTGCTGTGACGTTTGATTGTGTAGAGACACAGGTCACATCCAGACCGCATCCCATAATGGATAATCTCCAATCTTCCTCACCAGCCCGGCGCGTAGCGGGTTAGCGACGACATAGCGAGCCAGGCCGACCATGTCTTGCTCGTTGCGTACGGCATGATCGTGGTACCCGGACTGCCATAGAGTTTCGGGGTGGTCTCTGACTTTTCCGATGGCTATCGAGCTGCGAGCTTTGAGCTGTTGCATCAGCATGGGCAGATCATTCTGTCTTAGCTCAAAAAGCCGATGAACGTGGTCGGGCATCACGACCCAGGCAAGCGACTTGACCAGTTCCTGCTCTTCGCAACGCCTCAGTTCTTTCACCAGCAAGCGTCCGAGGCGGAAATCGGCAAACACAGGTTCGCGCCCCTTCGTCACTGACGTCACCATATAAATCTGGCCTATTACGGAGCATAGGCCCGTGCGCAAACGGCGTGACGCAGAGTAAGCATGCATTCCATGACCTCAAAGGCTAGCTGAAGGGGAACGTTAGCGCTTGGAGCGGCGAAGCAGCGGAGGAATGCTTTACGGCATATTAATTCGGCGGTTGATAGCCAGTCTTCGCGGACAAGCGAAGCGTCGCCCGGTCCACTCCCACAGGGATCTCCCATAAGGATTCCAGAACACAGTTGCCTGAGCTCAGGCAAACACCAACCCCGACGAGCGCAGCAGTTCCTGTGTGTAGGCCTGCTGCGGCGCGGCGAAGATGTCGCGGGATGGGCCTTGTTCGACGACCTTGCCGTCCTTGATCACGATCAGGTCATGGGCCAGCGCGTGAACCACTGCCAGGTCGTGGCTGATGAACAGGTAGGTCAGGCCATGGCGGATTTGCAGATCGCGCAACAGCGCAACGATCTGCTTCTGCACGGTACGGTCGAGGGCTGAAGTCGGCTCGTCCAGCAGAATCAGGTCCGGTTCAAGTACCAGCGCCCGTGCGATGGAAATGCGCTGGCGTTGACCACCGGAGAACTCGTGCGGGTAGCGATGCCTTGTCGCCGGGTCGAGCCCCACTTCCTGCAATACCCGGATCACCGTCTGCTCACGCTCTTTCGGCGTGCCGATTTTATGCGTCACCAGCCCTTCGGCGATGATCTGCTCTACGGTCATGCGCGGGCTGAAGCTGCCAAACGGGTCCTGAAACACCACCTGCAATTGCCGACGCAACGGGCGCATCAAGTGCTGGCTGTGCAGGCTCAGTTCCTTGGTGCCGAAACGGATGCTGCCCTCTGAATCCACCAGTCGCAAAATCGCCTGGCCCAGCGTCGATTTGCCCGAACCTGACTCGCCGACAATGCCCAGCGTCTTGCCCTTGAGCAGCTCGAAACTCACGCCGTCCACCGCCTTTACATACTGCGGCTCGCGCTTGAACCAGGCTTTGCCCAGCGGAAACCAGACCTTCAGGTCCTGCACCGACAGCAACGTGTTGCTGTGCGTGGACGGCACCGGTTCGCCATCCGGTTCAGCATTGATCAGCAGACGGCTGTAAGAGTGCTGCGGGCTGTCAAAAAGCGTCTGGCAATCAGCTTGCTCGACAATTTCACCCTCACGCATCACACAGACCCGCTGAGCAATGCGCCGCACCAGATTGAGGTCATGGCTGATCAGCAGCAGTGACATGTTCAGTCGCTGCTGCAACGATTTGAGCAGCTCGAGAATCTTCACCTGCACCGTCACATCCAGCGCGGTGGTCGGCTCGTCGGCGATCAGCAAGTCGGGCTCGTTGGCCAGCGCCATGGCGATCATGATGCGCTGACGCTGCCCGCCCGATAGCTGGTGCGGATAGGCCTTGAGCCGCGACAGCGGATCGCGAATGCCGACCAGCTCCAGCAGCTCCAGGGTCCGGCTCAGTGCGGCCTTGCCCTTCAGGCCCTTGTGCGTGACGAGGATTTCGCCAATTTGCTTTTCGACCGTGTGCAGCGGGTTCAGCGAGCTCATGGGCTCCTGAAAAATCATCGCCACCCGGTTGCCGCGCAGGCTGCGCAATTGCTTGTCGCTGGCCGTGACCAGATCCAGGCCGTCATAGCGAATCGAACCCTGTGTACTGACGTTTTTCGGTGGCAGCAAGCGCAGAATCGAATGCGCGGTGACTGACTTGCCGGAGCCGGACTCGCCCACCAGCGCTAGGCATTCGCCACGGCGGATATCGAGGCTGATTCCATGCACCACTTCGTGGCCGTTGAAGGCGACCCGCAGGTCGCGAATTTCAATCAGATTGTCTTGCATGTCAGCTCCGAGGATCAAACGCATCGCGGCAGGCTTCGCCGATGAACACCAGCAACGAAAGGATCAAGGCCAGCGCCACGAACGCGGTCAGGCCAAGCCAGGGCGCTTGCAGATTGCGCTTGGCCTCTCCAATCAGCTCGCCCAGCGAAGCACTGCCCGCCGGCATGCCGAAACCGAGAAAATCCAGCGCAGTGAGGGTGGCGATGGCGCCGGTGATGATGAACGGCAGGTAGGTCAGGGTGCTGGTCATCGCGTTGGGCAGGATGTGCCGCCACATCAGCGCGGCATCGGTCAGGCCCAGTGCGCGGGCGGCTTTGACGTACTCCAGATTGCGCCCGCGCAGGAACTCGGCACGCACCACGTCCACCAGCGACAGCCACGAAAACAGCGCCATGATGCCCAGTAACCACCAGAAACTCGGTGATACAAAACCGGACAGAATTATCAGCAGGTACAGCACCGGCAAACCCGACCATATCTCTTGAATACGCTGGCCGATAAGGTCGGTCATGCCGCCGTAATACCCCTGAATCGCCCCGGCACATATCCCTATCACCGTGCTGATTAACGTCAACAACAGCGCGAACAGAATGGAGATTCGCGCGCCGAACAGCACTCGTGCCAACACGTCACGCGCCTGCTCGTCGGTGCCCAGCCAGTTGATGTGGTCAGGCGGGCTGGGCGACGGCGCGTCCAGATCGTAGTTGATGGTGTCGTAGCTGAACGGGATCGGCGCAAACAGCATCCAGCCGTTTTTCGCGGCGATCAGCTTGCGCACGTAGTCGCTGGCATAGTCCGGTTCGAAGAGCAGTTCACCGCCGAAATCGGTTTCCATGTAGGTGTGCAACACCGGGTAATACATCTGCCCGTCGTAGCTGATCAGTAACGGTTTGTCGTTGGCGATGAGCTCGCCGCACAGGCACACCAGCATCAGCCCGATGAAGATCCACAGCGACCACCAGCCACGCCGGTTGGCCTTGAACAGGTCGAGGCGCCGCCGGGTCTGGGGAGAGAATTCGAACATCAGGCGCTCCTCGCGGAAAAGTCGATGCGCGGGTCGACCAGCGTGTAGCACAGGTCACCGATCAGTTTGATCAGCAGGCCGAACAGCGTGAACAGGAACAGCGTGCCGAACACAATCGGGTAATCGCGCGAAACCGCTGCCTCGTAACTCATACGTCCCAGGCCATCTAGGCCGAAGATGGTTTCGATCAGCAGCGAGCCAGCAAAAAACACCTCGATCAATGCCTGCGGAATGCCGGCGATCACCAGTAGCATGGCGTTGCGAAACACGTGGCCGTACAGCACGCGATGCTCGGTCAGGCCCTTGGCCCGCGCCGTGACCACGTACTGGCGGCTGATCTCGTTGAGGAAGCTGTTCTTGGTAAGGATGGTCAGCGTGGCGAACCCGCCGATCACCAGCGAACTGACCGGCAACACCAGGTGCCACAGGTAGTCCTTCACCTTGCCCCAGGTGCTCAGGCTGTCGAAGTTGTCCGAGAACAGCCCTTGCGCCGGAAACCAGCTCAGATAGCTGCCGCCGGCAAATACCACGATCAGCAGAATGGCGAACAGAAACGCTGGCGTCGCATAGCCGATGATCACCAGCGTGCTGCTCCACACATCGAACGCACTGCCATGCCGGACCGCTTTGCGAATGCCCAGCGGGATCGAAATCAGGTAGGTGATCAGCGTCGCCCAGAGCCCGAGTGACAGCGACACCGGCAGTTTCTGTGCAATCAGTTCGGTGACCGGCGCACCCCGGAAGAAGCTGGTGCCGAAATCCAGTTGCGCGTAGTTCTTGAGCATCAGCCAGAGTCGTTCGTGCATCGGCTTGTCGAAACCGTAGTGCTCCTTGATCTGCTCGATCAGCGCTGGGTCAAGCCCTCGTGTGCTACGGCTGGCGGTGCCGCTGGCAGCCACTTCACCACCACCGCCACCGACCCCGTTGGGGCTGAAACCCTGAATGCGGGCGATGGCCTGCTCGACCGGGCCGCCGGGCGCGGCCTGCACGATCAGGAAGTTGACGATCAGGATTGCCAGCAGCGTGGGGATGATCAGCAGCAAGCGTCGAATCACGTAAGCCAGCATCTCAATGCTCCTTCGCAGCGGTGGTCTTGCTGTTTAGTGCCGCGGCCTGAGCGTTGGTCAGCGGCGTCGGACTTATCTGCCACCAGGTTTCCAGCCCCACGTCGTAGATCGGAGCCTCGTCAGGCATGCCGAAACGGTTGGCGAACACCAGCGGCGTGCCCTTGGAGTAGTAGTTGGGGATCATGTAGTAGCCCCATTGCAGGACCCGATCCAGCGCCCGCGCATACAGCACCATGTCATTGCGAGTGTTGGCGCTCACCAGACCGTCGATCAACGTGTCTACCGCAGGGTTGCGTAGCACCATTGCATTGGAGCTGCCCACTTCTGTGGCGCTTTGCGAGCCGTACAGGTTGTACAGTTCGCGGCCTGGAGAAATGATCGGGTTGCCGTTTTTCGGCAATGTCACCACGATCATGTCGTAGTCCCGTGCATTGAGCCGGTTGATGTACTGCGCCGAATCGATACGCAGAAAATCCAAGGTGATACCGATCTGCGCCAGGGTGCGTTTGAACGGCAGAATCAGTCGGTCGAAACCGCCCTGACCGTCGAGAAAACTGAACACCATCGGCTCGCCCGCGGCGTTGACCAGCTTGTTGTCTTTCGGGTGCCAGCCAGCCTCTGCCAGCAGCTTCAGGGCCTGCAATTGTTTGTCACGAATGTAACCGCTGCCGTCGGTTTTTGGTGGTTGATAGACCGTGGTGAATACTTCGTCCGGCACCTGAGCGCGCAATGGTTCTAGAATCTTCAGCTCGGCGGGTGTCGGCAGTTCGGTGGCGGCCATGTCGCTTTTCGGAAAGTAGCTCTGCTCGCGCACGTAGAAATTGCGCATGACCCGGCGATTGATCCAGTCGAAATCCCACAGTAGCGACAGTGCCTCACGCACGTGGCGATCCTTGAAGATCGGGTTGTCCAGATTGAACACAAAGCCCTGCGCGGCGACCGGGCGCTGCTGGGCGAAGATGCGTTTCTGCAAGCGTCCGTCGTCTATCGCCGGGCCGCTGTAGCCGACCACGAAGCCGGAAGAAGAGAACTCGCGGTTGTAGTCGAAGGTTCCTGCCTGCAGCAGTTGGCGGGCTATCTCGGTGTCGCCGTAGTAATTCACGCTGAGGCTGTCGAAGTTGTACAGCCCACGGCTGACCGGCAGGTCCTTGCCCCACCAGTCCTTGACCCGTTCGAAGGTGACGCTGCGCCCGGCATCGACCTTGGACACTCGGTAAGGGCCATTGCCCAGCGGCGGCTCGAAACCGCCACCGTTGGCAAAGTCGCGGCTCTTCCACCAGTGCTCCGGCAGGATGTGCAGGCTGGCAATGTCCAGCGCCAGCATGCGGTTGAGGTTGTTCTTGAAGTCGAAGCGAATCTGTAGCGGCCCCTCGATGGTCACCTCTTTGACGTCGGCGAACATGGGGCGATAACTGAAGCTAGCCTTGGTGGTCATCAGCTCGAAGGTGTAGCGCACGTCTTGTGCAGTGACGGGTTTGCCGTCCTCGAAGCGCGCCTTGGGGTTGAGGAAAAAGCGAATCCACAGACCGTCGGGATCCATCTCCATTTTTTCGGCAATCAAGCCATAAACGGTGTACGGCTCATCCAGCGAGCGGTAGGCCAATGGCGAGTAGACCCAGCTGTCGACCTCCCTCACGTTGATGCCCTGATCGACGTAAGGGTTGAGGTAGTTGAACTGGCCGATTTCTTCCGCTGAGCGGGTCAGCGAGCCGCCTTTGGGGGCGTTCGGGTTGACGTAGTCGAAGTGTTGGAAGCCAGCCGGGTATTTCGGAGCTTCGCCATAGACAGTCAAGGCATGGGTCGGCGCCGCCTGCGCGACTGGCCAGCAACTCAATAGCGTGACACCCAGAATCAGGCGCCGCAGAAAACGGGAATGACGCAGCATGATGGGGCTTTCCTCGTGCGCACTGAATGACGATGAGCCGCGAAAAAGCCCCCGGCCGGGGAAGGTGGATGAAGCCTGGGCCGGAGGGGGCGAGCTCGCAATCAGACGTGGCCCACGGAGCGTGTATGGGCCACCTCGTTACACTCAGAAGTGGTAAGTCGCGCGTGCGAACAGGGTGCGGCCCAGCGGGTCGGCGTAGCGAGGGTCATAGCCGGACTGGAAGTTGTAGGCCTGGTTGGAGAACGGCGGGTTGCGGTCGAACATGTTGCGTACCCCGGCATCGATATCCAGCACCTTGTCGAAGGTATGACCCACCGACATGTCCCACAGCGCATACGACGCGACGCGGGCGTTGGTGGTGCGGTCATAGTCGTTGTAGCCGCTGGTGAAGCGGTTGGTGAGGGATGCACGGGTGTCACCCAGCGACCAGGTGCCGGTCAGTACGTGTTTCCAGCGCGCGATCACGCCATCGCCCTGGAAGTCGCCTACCTTGTCGGTGTAAGGGCCGTCGATGATGTTCTGGAAGTCATAACGGGTGACGTAAGTACCAGTCATGCCCAGACCGAACTGACCGTACGGCGTGTTCGGAAAGCGATAGTCGAGGGTCACGTCGATACCGCTGGTCTTGACGATGCCCAGGTTGGCGTTGCCGGTGACGATGTTGGCAATCGAACCGTCGGCGGCGCGTACGTAGCGGTCAGCGTAGGTGTTCGGGTCATCGAAAACGGTCGACTCAGGGAACGACTGAATCTGGTTGGAGATATGAATCCACCAGAAGTCCAGGCCCATCGACAGGTTGTTGACCGGCTGATAGACGAAGCCCAGCGTCATGTTGCGAGCTTTTTCCGGGGCTAGCTCAGTGTTGCCACCGCTGTTGTTGAGGAACTGTTGCGCGCAATCGCGTCCGGCGTTGCCACCCGGTTGCACAGTGCCACCGGCACAGAGTACCGGATCGTTGTAGTAGCCTTGGGTGTAGCTCAGGCTGCGCGGTGCATAGAGCTCATACAGTGACGGCGCGCGGAAGCCTTCGCTGTAGGCACCACGGACCACCAGTTGCTTGAACGGCTGGTAGCGGAACGAGTATTTGGGGTTGGTGGTGCTGCCGAAGTCACTGTATTTGTCGTGACGAACAGCGGCGGTCAGCTCCAGGCTGTCCAGTACCGGTACGTTAAGTTCGGCGTATTCGGCTTTGACACTGCGGTCGCCTTCTACGCTGCCGGCTGCATCCAGCCCCAGGCTGCTGATGTCGTTGACGAAGGGGTCGAAGTCCTGGTGCATCTTCTCCTTGCGGTATTCGCCGCCCAGCGCCAGGCCGGACGGGCCCGCGCCGAACCAGTCGCCGATTTCCCGGCTGATGCGTGCATCCAGCCCGGCCACCCGGCCTACGGCGCTGGAGTACTGACCGTGGTATTCGCTGGCATCGATCAGCGCCTGGCCTTGCGCCGTTTGCGGGCCGAACGGGTTGAGCACGCCATTGGCAAGGCCGTTCAGCATCGCCGAGTCGCTGACATAACCACTGGTAACCGATGAAAGTACCTTGTTCTGGTTGTACGAAGCGCCGACGTTATAGTCCCAGCCGCCCACCAGCCCGTCGAAATTCAGCAGAAAGCGCTGGCTGGTGTTCTGATCGCTGCCGCCACGCGGCCCTGCTGCGGTTTCGCGCCAGGCGGTGTTGACCGGTAGCGTCGGGTCCATTGTGAAATCGGTAGGTGCCGGGGTAATGCCGTTGCCAGGGTAGAAGGGTGACGACGCGTCCAGCGAAAGACCTGTGAGCGGCGCAGGGCCAATGCCGGTGTGGTTATTGTTGCGTGCCCAGAAATATTCGAGGCTGACGTTGTGATCGTCGGCCAGCTTGCCGGTGGCCTTGCCGAAGAATGAGGTCTTCTCGGTCTGCGGGATCAAGTCGATGTATTCGCGGGTGCTGAACCGGCAGATACCGTTGCTGGCGATCAGATTGGGGCCGCTGCAGTTTCTGCCCAGCGGGTTGCCGGAGTTGTCGCCCTGATAATAGTTGGCCGGGTAGGCTGTCCCGGAAGTCTGATTGAGCCCGCGTCCTGGCTGGTAATCCCGCGTGAACGAGCGGTCGTTGGCGTCCAGGTTCTGTTGCTTGTTGTAGTTGACCACGCCCATGACGTTGAAGCGGTCTTCTTCCAGATCACCGAAGCCCCAGCTGGCGCTCATGTCCTTGCTGGCACCGCCACCACTGGCAGTCGGCGTCTCGCCACCCAGCGTCAGGGTGCCGTCAGTCAGCGACTTTTTAGTGATGAAGTTGATCACACCGCCGATGGCGTCGGTGCCGTACAGCGCCGAGGCACCGTCACGCAGCACTTCGACGCGGTCGATGACGGCGAACGGGATCATGTTCAGGTCGATGGCGCTGCCATTGGGCGTGCCCACACCGGAAATCGCATTGTTGGCCAGGCGACGGCCGTTGAGCAGCACCAGCGTCTTGTTCGCGCCAATGCCACGCATGTCGGCGAATGAGGCACCGCCGGTGCTGGCGCCAACCGAGCCTGCGCTGTTCTGGATCGACTGGCTGCCGGTGATGCGCTGGACCATTTCCTGAGTGGTGGTCACGCCCTGTTTCTTCAGGTCGTCGGCGCGCAGGATGGTAATCGGCACGGCGGTTTCGGCATCGACCCGGCGGATCGCCGAACCAGTCACTTCGACACGTTGCAATTGAGTCGTGGCAGGCACAACCGCTGCACTGGTGGACACCGCCGAAGCGCCTGTGT
Organism: Pseudomonas coronafaciens pv. oryzae str. 1_6; assembly: GCF_000156995.2. NCBI lineage: Bacteria > Pseudomonadati > Pseudomonadota > Gammaproteobacteria > Pseudomonadales > Pseudomonadaceae > Pseudomonas > Pseudomonas coronafaciens. Next base: position 128,189 of record NZ_CP046035.1, read on the forward strand.
CCGCATCGACGGCTTCAGCCGCCTGGGCACCGCTCATGCCCATCGCCAATGCACAGAGCAAGGCACGTGGATGACGTCGGACCGCGAGGGCCAGTGGTTTGAGGGTGCAACCGGGAAGATTCATCAGCATGGTTAGTTCCGACTTGATCCAGACATTTATTGAAATGGCCTTGTGAGCCCTCTGTTCCCGACGCGGTTGTGCCGAGCGGGTATTCCACTTCTTTTTTCCAGCAAGCCGCTCCCCTCCAGGGGCTTTTCAGCCCACGGACGACCGCATTCACGGGAGTCGGGTCAGACGGCTGCGCGCGGCGAAACCGTCAAATCACTCAAGGGTTATTTCGCCGTCATGACGGATATCTTCGTAATGCCGGAGCGTTCGATGGACGCCATCGCCTTGGCCACCTGGCCGTAATTCACGGCAGTGTCGGCCTGCAGCTGAACGCGGATTTCCGGGTCCTTTGCCTTTTCGTCCTGCAGGCTTTTTTCCAGCAGCTCCGGAGCGATTTCCGATTTGGCGAGGTAAAACTTGCCGTCCTGATCGACGCTGACCACCACCGGGTTTTTCTTCTCGGCGGGAGCGACCGCATCGGTCTTGGGCAGGTTGACCTTGATCGCATTGGTCATCAGCGGCGTGGTGACGATGAACACCACCAGCAGCACAAGCATCACGTCCACCAGTGGCGTGACGTTTATTTCGCTGAGTACTTCATCGCTGTCCTGAGTGGAGAAAGACATTAGCTGGCCTCCCGAACGGCATGGCCATTCTTGCTGGCGATGGGCTGGCGGGTTACTGCGAAGGCGCTGCGCTGGGCGAGGGCGTCGAAGTCGTGGGCAAAGTCATCCATGTCGGCGACGGCGAGCTTGAGTCGGCGCAGGAAGAAGTTGTAGATCAGCACTGCAGGCACGGCCACGGCGATACCGACGCCAGTGGCGACCAGCGCATGACCGATGGGGCCAGCGACCGCCTCAAGGCTGGCCGAACCGGTCACGCCAATGCTTTGCAGCGCTTCCATGATCCCCCAGACCGTACCGAACAGGCCGATGAAGGGCGCGGTGCTGCCGATACTGGCGAGAATCGCCTGGCCACTTTCCAGTGCGCGCCGCTCTTTTTGTATCTGCTGGCGCAGGTTGCGCTCAAGACGGTCGGAGCGGTTGATGGTGTGGGCCAGTTGTTGCGTGGTGCGCGGCGATTCGTCGACCGCCATAGCTTCGAAGCCACTGTTGGCAATACGCGCCAATGCACCCGGGTATTGCGCAGAGTGCTCGGCAGCGGTCAGCAGGTCCGGCGCGCTCCAGAACGCTTTGGTGAACTGCTTGTTCTGCGACTTCTGCCGGACGTACTGCGCCGACTTGATCAGCAGCAATGCCCAACTCAATACGGAAAATACAATCAATGCCCAGAGCACGGCCGGGACGATCATGGAAGAGAGCGATGCGTTCATGGTTTAAACCTCACCAGCTTTAATAATTGAATGGTCGGTTGTCAGGTGCCGGGTCATTCCGGCAGCTTGAAGTCAATGGTCTGCGTCGCGACGCCTTCTATCGGCGTGTCCCCGCGCTTGGCCGGAATAAACTTCCAGTTGCGCACGGCCTCTACAGCCGCTTCGTCCAGTACCGGTTTGCCGCTGGATTTGGTCACCTCTACTGCGCCTGCACGGCCGTTGGGCAGTACCTTGATGCGCAGCACCACACGACCCTCCCAACTGCGGCGCAAGGCCAGCCCCGGATATTCCGGCGGCGGGTTGCCCAGGCTGGCGAGCCCGGACACAGCAGCGCTCTCCTTGACCGGGGCGGGTGCTGCAGCGGGTGCCGGAGGCGCGGGCGCAGGGGTTGGCGGCGCAGGCGGACTTGGTGCCGCAGCAGGCGTCGGCGCGGGCGGTATAGGCTTTTTCACCGGTTCAACTTTCTTCACCGGCTTGGGCTTCTCGACCTTTGGCTTCTCCACCGGTTTGGGGGGCGGCTCGACCGCGTCCGGGTCCTCGACCGGTTGTTCCGGTTCGGGTGGCGGCGGCGGGGGAGGTGGCGGAGGTGGTGGCTCGGGCGGCGGCGGTTCCGGCGCGGGCGGTGTCGGGCTGGTCAGTTCGATGGTCATTTCCGGAACTTGCGGCGCAACTTCCGGCACGGCTGGCTGGGCAGTTTGCATGGTCCACCAGATCACCCCGTGAATAAGTACTGACGCAGCAATCAATACCATTACTTGCGGCCTGTTAAAGCCGCCCGGGCGTGACGTATTGGCGTTGAAAGGGATGCCCTGCCACGCCGTCGAAGTGTCATCGGGCGAGGGGGAAGGGACCGCTTTCATTATTACCGCATCATTCATTAACGCTCCCTCGGGTAGTTGAAGGGCAATAAAAGGCCGTTCGAATATTCCATGAATATTCGAGTGTGGTTATCCGCACGTTAATCAGGTGCATGACACCGCTGCACCTGCACGCGGTGCAGGTTCACAGAGGGTGGCGCGTTCTAAACTATGGCGTTCCCATTGCTAATCCTTGTTTTCTTATCGTCATGTACGCGCACGTACAGTCGTGTTCCTGAGTGGATGCATTGCAACCGTTGTGCCAGAAGGCTCGTGGGCTGCACGTTGATTACGCTTGCGCGTCGCATTCCTGCAACTATTTATCGAATACGGCGCCACGATCACTAAATACTGACTTTGAGGCTGATCCTTTAACTAAATCCTGGGGTGAAACCAACCCCTCTGACTGTTCAGACGAATTGGAAAAGCATGACCTGCGGGTCACTTTTCGGTATGCACCAATAAAGGATGCACGTGTTCAGGTTGGTGCGTTAGTTGGTTGTTTGTTCTGGGCGGTCCCCTCGAGTGTCGGCGATCGATAAAGTTCTGGAATAAATAGCCACGTAAATAAGATGGCCAACAGGGATGAGCCCCGATAAAAAGTGTTCGACAATTTTTGCTGGTTAGTTGCGGAAACTGTCAGTCAGACAGGCACTACACTTTTAGTGCGCGCACAGTTACCCGCAGCCCTGATCAATCAATCAGAACGTCCTAAGGCAGGCGCGAATGCGCTTACGTAAAAAAGTGTCGGGTGTTCAATAAAAGGCCGACGGGTACGGCAAAAGAGGAAACCGGTGGGCGCGGCTGGTCGACGTCAAACACCAGTGCGAGGGTTGGTCGTCGGTGCGGCATGGGTCTTGAACGGTACTCATTTGTCACAGCTAGATTCCTTTCCTGGCGAGGCACGAGACTTTTGATCTGTCGCCTGCACTGTTAATGGACGCGTCGGCATCCGAAAACTGCACGTTGGTGCGTGTAAGCACCCCTTTGAATGCAGTGAGCACCATTGGTTGATGGCACGACAGTTCCACCTGAAAGAACTGTGCCAATTTGTGTCTTTTTGTATCTGGAGAGGTACATTTTCATGAAAAGCGCGCGGCAGGCTGCCAGCCAGGCAGCCTTTGCGGGCTTCAGACAGGAGGAAATGCGAGGGGGGAGCCACTACGGGATGAGCGGCTCGAAGCGTAGTGCTCTGACTACCAGAACGTAGCAGGTGCGCTGAGCGCCTTGCTGAAAACCTCGATGGCGCGCTCTACATCTGCCTGCGTGGTGTAACGGCCAAGGCTGACGCGAACGCTGGCCAAGGCTTTCGCTGAATCCATACCCAGCGCAAGCAGCACATGCGAGGGCGCGTTGCTGGCCGAGTTGCATGCCGACGTCGAGGACAGCGCCAGGCTGTGTGACAACTGCGAGCTGCTGAAACCACTGCGGGTGATGCACAGGTTCAGGGTGTGCGGAATGCGTTGTTCCGGACAGCCATTGAGTTGCACATCCGGCAAGGCCAACAACCCTTCACGCAGGTGATGGCTCAGTTCCTCGATACGACGATTCTCGGCATCGGCCTGACTGATCGCCAGCGCAAACGCTGTGCCCATGCCGACGATCTGATGCGTTGCCAGCGTGCCTGATCGAAAGCCCCCCTCGTGCCCGCCACCGTGTATCTGCGCCTGAAGCAGCGAATGCGCGCGCGGTCCTACATACAGAGCGCCGATACCTTTGGGGCCATAGGCCTTGTGCGCAGAAAATGACATCAGGTCCACGTCGAGCCTGGACAGATCGACCTTCACCTTGCCCACTGCCTGCGCAGCGTCCACATGAAACAGCGCCCCGTGTTCACGCACGATAGCGCCAATGCTGGCGATATCGGTCAGTGTGCCCAACTCGTTGTTCACCAGCATCAACGAGACCAGCAGTGTGTCTTCGCGCAGGGCAGCCTGTACGGCGTGAGGCTGGATCAGGCCTTTGGCGTCCGGTTTCAACCAAGTGACAGGAAACCCCTGACGCTCCAGCGTGCTGACTGTGTCTAGCACCGCCTTGTGTTCCAGAACGCTGGTGATGATGTGCCGACGCTGCGCTGTACTGTCGTGAGCAATGCCCTTGATCGCCAGGTTGTTCGACTCGGTGGCACCGGATGTCCAGACCACGGTATCCGCTGGTGCGCCCACCGCGTCAGCCACCTGGCGGCGCGCCTGCTCGACCGCCTGACGCGCAACCTGACCGTAGCCATGCCCGCTGGACGCCGGATTACCGAAATGACCTTCGCGGCCCATGCAGGCAACCATGGCTTCGATAACCTGTTCATCGACAGGCGTGGTAGCGGCGTAATCCAGGTAGAGCGCAGAGGTGGTCATGGGCAATTCACTTTGTAATCGAGTCAGAGTCAGGGGCCAGCCTCGCAAGGCTGATGGCATGAAAGGTTACTGATCCCGAGGCGAAAATTTTTTGATATTTCCCTGAATGTCGGCAGCGGATGTGAAAAATTATTCGCTTATGGTTAGATTAATACGATTAAAAATTCTATGATCCCCGACATGCAGTAATCTCGTTCCTCACGCTCCATTGCCCGGCGTTATACGCAAGTCATGAAAAGCCCGCAAATAGGGCTGATGCCCCAGCTTCTTGTAGAGTACATGTCCCTGTGGGAGTGAGCTTGCTCACGAGGCTGAGCGCATGGCGTGAGGAACGATCAGTATCAGTACCGACTTGAATCAGGAATCACTTATGGACAAGTTTGACCGGGCAATCCTCGATATCCTGCAAACCGACTGCACGCGCTCGGTCGCAGACATTGCCGAGCGCATCGGCCTTGGCAGCACGGCGTGCTGGCGACGCATCCAGAAGCTGGAAGAGGCCGGCATCATCGACCGCCGCGTCGCCCTGCTCAATCCGCACCGACTGAATGTGTCAGTCAGCGTCTTCGCCGCGATTCGCACCAACCAGCACAACGCTGCATGGCTAGAACAGTTCCACGCCGCCGTGGGTGACCTGCCTGAAGTGGTCGAGTGCTATCGCATGGCGGGTGACACCGATTACATGTTGCGCATCGTAGTCGCCGATATCGCGGGTTACGACGCTATCTATAAACAGCTGATCAGCATTCCCGGTATCAGCGACGTGAGCTCCAGTTTTGCAATGGAACAGATAAAGTTCACCACCGGCCTGCCACTGCAATATGCATCGTTTGGCGGATGAACGACGCCACGCTCGTCAATTGAATCGAACCCTTAGCCTCCTGCTGCGTCCACTTTCTTTGGCAAACCAAAAGGTGGCTGACATGACGACCGATCCGATACTCACAAACAGCGTCCCGAAAGAAGACCCTGCCAGCGCCATGCTGGGCCAGTACGACCGCGAAGCCGATCCTGTTCTCGCCATGAATGCGAACACGCCAGGTGTCGGTTCGGCACAGGGTGACGAAGTGAAGAAGCGCACCGAGCACGAAGAGGCTTATGAGGATGATGAGCCGGAAGTGTATTCGGACGATCCGGATATTGTGGCGGATGAGGGCGGCGGCGTTTCGCCTGGTTAACAGCCAAGCGTTTCCTGCTCTACTCCTGACGCATTAGTGCTCGAGAACATCCGGCGGTGCCTTGCCATCTTCAAGGCCCGCCGCTGCCCGATCTATTCATCACTACAAATATCTCCGCGCGGTTCTGGCTTTGCTCTTATTCCATTTTTCGGCGTGGATTTCAGTGCTTTAGTTATATAAACGTTGATTTATCAAGAAAGATTTAGTCCCGCCGATAGGTTTAAGTACTCTCGAAAACCAGAGCGTGGTGACTGTTTTTCAAGGCTCTAAGTTTTCAAGGCTCGTCGTCTGGGCGCGAGTGTTTACTCGCTCACCGCTGCTTTCGTGGATCGAAACCAGATTTAAACGGTGACGCAGGAATTGCACGACTATTCTTTCAGCCTGTGGGGCGAATCATGAAAGGGCAGGGACAAAACCGCCTCGTAGTGCTCGCCTCAAGCCCTCAGGGTTTCTGAATGGCACTGACCATTTAACGATGATGGATAATCAATGAACCTGATAAATCGCACCAGTTTCTCTAGCAAACTCATGGCTTCGTTCATCGCCTGCGCCATCATCACGCTGATTGTGGGCGGTCTCGGCATGCTCGGGATCAACCGGCTGTCTTACGCGCTGCAGCAGACGTTCTCGAATAACCTGGTTTCGGTCGCCAGTACAAACGAGACCCTGACCGCGCTGACGACTCACAACCGGGGCCTTTATCGTTTGCTCGATGCCAAGGACAAGCCCACCGCAGAAAAGATGCGTAACAGCATCAATGGCGAAATGGAACGCGCTCAGAAAGTTTATGCGGTCTACCGGGCTACTCCGCTGGAAGATGATGAGCGTGTCGCTGGCGATCAATACGACGCCGTAATGCCGGGTTATATCGCTGCCGCCCAGAAAATCTTCGCACTGCAGGATGCCGGTAATCTGGAGGAGGCTCGCAGTCGACTGAACGAGCTGGCGGAAGGCGATTTCAACAAAGCCCGTGGCTATCTCCAGATAATGACGGACTCCAATAAACGTCAGATCAAAGAAGGCGCGGAGGAGGCTGACAAGCTGCAGAGTACTTCGGTCACGATGTTGTCGGTCGGGGTTGTCATCGCATTTCTGGTCGCAATCATGCTGGGCATCATGATCACCCGCATGATCACCCGACCACTGAAAACAGCGATCGAAGTTGCCCAGCGCATCGCCTCAGGTGATCTGACCCAATCAATTTCCAGTACGCGTGGCGACGAGGCAGGGCACTTGCTCAATGCGATCGGCACCATGCAAGGCAGCCTGAAACGAACGATTCAGGAGATTTCCAGCGCATCTGACCAACTCGCTTCCGCTGCCGAAGAACTTGGTGCTGTGACGGAAGAAAGCACGCGCGGCCTCACACGGCAAAATGACGAGATTCAGCAAGCGGCTACGGCGGTCAACGAAATGACTGCCGCGGTAGAGGAAGTGGCCCGAAATGCGGTGTCCACGTCAGATGTCTCCAAAACGCTGGCCAGCGATGCCGTTGATGGGCGTGGGCAAGTGGATGACACGGTCAGAGGCATCGGCACGATGGTCAGCGAGATCACCGAGTCCACGGGTTCTGTCACGACGCTTGCCGGCCATGTGCGGGATATCAGCAAGGTCCTTGAGGTTATCCGCAGCATCGCGGAACAGACCAACCTGCTTGCACTCAACGCTGCTATCGAAGCGGCACGTGCCGGCGAACAAGGCCGAGGCTTTGCAGTCGTGGCCGATGAAGTCCGCGCGCTGGCTCACCGGACCCAGGCGTCGACGGTGGAAATCGAAGGCATGATCGGCACCGTGCAGTCCGGTGCCGACGGCGCGGTGGCTGCCATGAGCAAAAGCCTTGCGACCGCCACAAACACCCAACAGCTGGCGCAGCGCGCGGGTGCCGCACTGGAGAAAATCACCGGTGGGGTGGGGACGATCAACGAGCGCAACATGGTCATCGCTTCTGCGTCCGAAGAGCAGGCCCAGGTTGCACGCGAAGTGGATCGCAACCTGGTCAACATTCAAGAATTGAGTGCGCAGTCGGCAGCGGGTGCCAATCAGACCAGTGCATCCAGCCAGGAATTGTCGCGTCTGGCCACGTCGTTCAACACGCTGGTTGCACAATTCAAACTTTGATTCGCCGATAAAAAGTATTCTCCCGTTCGCAGCGGGGGAATACATTCGGTTATCTAAGGCGCGGCAACAGTTGCAGCGTTTTTAGCTGACTTTGCCTTTCCCATATCAGGGACGAGAGGCAATCTCGTCCAGATGGTTCAGCAGGTCCAATGGGTCCTCGTAAACCCTCAGCGCGCCCGCCCGCTCAAGCTCGCCAATGTCATAGCCACCTGAAAGCAGACCCACACCAGTTGCCTTGCAGCGACGTGCCGCCAGCATGTCCCAGATGGCATCACCGATCACCAGACACTCGTCGATAGGCGCCTGTATTTTCTCCGCTGCCGCCAGAAACAGATCCGGGTCAGGCTTGCCGTAACTGACGTCATCACGATTAACGATGTTGATCTTATTGATGTCCAGTTTCAGCGCCTTCAAGTTGATCGTCGCCGTATCAAGCCCACCGCTCGTGGCGATGCACCACTTGAGGTTTTCCTTGTCGAGCGTCTCAAGCAACTCGATGGCGCCAGGCAGCGCAATGATCTGACCCTGAAGCCGCTCATACGCCCGAGCATGCTTTTCGCTGAGCCGTTCGGCCTGTTCTTCGCTGATGTTCAAACCAGTCTCACGTGACAACGACTTCAACATCAGCCCACCGCTCATGCCGATCTTGCGGTGAATGCGCCACATCGCGAGCGGTATATTTTCTGCGTCCAGAGCTTCTTTCCAGGCGGCGACGTTCTGGTAGACGCTGTCAGTCAGCGTGCCGTCGAGGTCGAAGATGAAGGAGGTTTGGGGTCTCATAGGGTTACTCTTTTGAATTCGGATTGACCAACTGGCGAGGTCCGGAGCTTTGTGCTCGACACCTGTTTGGGGTGTCGGGAGTAAGGCGATCATCGCTGAAGCGACGGCTGTACCGGGGCTCCAGATAAGTCGTTGCCAATTGACGGGAAAGGGCTGATTTTTTGAGGTCAGATACTTTCTGAGTGCGTGGTGGGATGGCGGTTCGATCTTTCGGGCAGAGGGCAGCCTGGTAGCAGAAAAGCCTGATGATTCTCCAGCCGCGTTAACGCTGTAAGTAACTCTCCACCAGCGCCTGAACTCGCTCGGCGTCATCAGTGGCAACCGGGTTATAAACAATCATCGACAGATCGGGCCTACCGTCCACCGCGAAGCTCGAATACTCCAGCTCAATCAGCCCATGATCCGGATGCCGCAGGCGTTTGGTGCCTTCGTCCTGTGAACGCACATCGTTGTCGCGCCATAACGTCGCGAAATCGACGCTTAGTGTGCAGAGCTCGTCAGCGAGTTCGTGAAGTTCCGACGCGGCCCCGGCACGTGTGGCGTCTGCTCTGAATGCGGCGACTATAAAGCGCGCGACGGCATACCAGTCATCCTGTTTGGCCCGCGTGGCGGAGTTGCAAAACATCAAACGCATGATGTTTCGCTGCTCTGGGGGCAGCAGGCTGTAGTCAGTAAACACGGCCGCCGCAGCGTTGTTCCAGGCTAGAACATCCCATGTGGCTGTCCTGATAAAAGCAGGGCTAAACGCGAGCGTATCCAGAATGCGTTGCAAGCGCGGCGACACACTTTCAGGCGCGCTGTAGAGAACTTCGGGCAGATGACCAAACGCAAGCATGAACAAGTGTTCCCGCTCGGGTTTGGTCATCAAGAGACTTTGCGCGATCCGTCCGAGGACTTGGGCAGACGGTGATCCACCACGCCCCTGTTCCAGCCATGCGTACCACGTCGCGCTGATATTGGCGCGTTGGGCAACTTCTTCCCGACGCAAGCCTGGCGTACGACGACGCGTTTGGGAAAGACCCAGACTCGCAGGGTCCAGACGAGCCCTACAGTCCTTCAAATACTTTCCCAGCGAGTTCGTCATGATGATCCTGTTGGTTTTTATACCCTGATAACGTCACGTCTTTTACCGGATAAACGTTACGCGCACTCTGGCGACTTAAGCAAAGAGAGATTTTAATATGCGCGTATTTATAACCGGCTCCACAGGCTTTATTGGCACTCAGGTCATCCGGGAACTGATCAACGCAGGCCACCAAGTAGTGGGGCTGACACGTTCAGAGGAGGGGGCTCGAGCTCTACTTGCCCTAGGAGCCGAATTCCATCGCGGGGATATCGAAGACCTGTCCAGCCTTCAACGTGGCGCAGAAAAGTGCGACGCGGTGATTCACACAGCCTTTGATCACAACTTCGCGCGCTTCGTCGTCAACTGCCAGAATGACGCTCGCGTTATCGACGCATTAGGTTCTGCGCTGGAAGGCTCGAATCGCCCTTTGGTTATCACCTCCAGCACGGCGATGGGCTCTTCATCACTAGGGCAGGCCGCAGATGAAGATCATTTCGATCCGATGCATTCCAACCCCCGGGTCGCGTCGGAACTCGCCGGGCAGGCGTTGCTGCAACGCGGCGTCAACGTAGTGGTCATGCGCCTCTCGCAGATTCACAACCCCGTCAAACAAGGCTTGGTCAGCGAAGTCATCAAGCACGCGCAGAAAAAAGGATGTTCGGCCTATATTGATCGGGGCCTGAATCAATGGTCCGCAGCGCCCCTTGAAGATACGGCGCGCCTCTACCGCCTCGCTCTGGAGAAGCATCGACCGGGGGCTCGTTATCATGCGACTGCCGAATCAGGCATCGCTTTTCGCCTGATTGCCGAGGCTATTGGAGAACGCCTCGGTCTGCCCACTTTGGCCGTGCCCGCCCATGAGGCTGCCGCGCACTTCGGCTGGCTGTCGACATTTGTGGGCAAGGACATGATCAGCCTGAGTCACAAGACACGCGAGCGCTTGGGATGGCAGCCCGATGGGCCAGGTTTGATTGAAGATTTGGAAAGTTGTTTGAAGGGTTAGTGGCCGCAGTCGGCATTACCACTCGGCAAAAAAAACCGAATTGTTATTAACCTGCTCAGACTGATGATCGTAGGCACAACGATATTGGCGCGTTGCGCTCGCGATCCGGAAAGGCGTTCAGTGCAGGAACTGGCAGTAAGCGGCACAAAGAGCATGCTGCAAACTGACTCGGGTAGCAGAACATGCAGAACGTCCTGAAAAAGTACGCCAGCCTCGATACCAAAGGCATAGAAAAGACCGTACTCGAAGAGGCTTGCCAGCAGCCGACCATCGCTGATGCAGACAAAAGCGTGTTGGGTGATATGAAGCGCGACAGTTCACCGAACGCTTTGGTATCGGGTGTCACCAGCCTTGAAACAATGGTGCAGGGCGCTGCCGAAATATTGACCGCGACTGTCTATACGGCTGAGGGAAAAGGACCGTTTCCGGTGGTGCTGTATTTTCATGGTGGAGGCTGGGTAATCGCTTGCCGCCATCTATACGACGGTGGTGCTCTCGGCGCCGCTGCGGTGATGGAGAAAGTTCAGGAGGCTCAGCAATATGCGGGTCAGCGCCTTAGAGCGAGTTTCGCTAATTAAGAATTGAGTGCAGGGGCCCGGGTTCAGGTCGAGGTTTGATCTGTTTGCCGGGGTACTCGCGCAAATAGTCTAGTGTGAGCGAGGATGCGGTCAAACGACCACATCCTCAAACAGCATTTATTTAGGACTTGGGCCAAACCGATTAGGGCCTGGATGGCCTTCTTGAATAAGGAACACGAGGTTGGCGATCGGGACCAGCAACCACCAGCCACTGCGGTCGGTGTCATGTAGCCTGCGAACACCCACTGCAACACCTGGGACCAAGACGGCCAGGGAGTACAGGTTAGTGAGTATGCCGCCATCGCCGAACAGTCCGCCGACAAAGCCGATGACCATCGAGATCAACACGTTGAACAGGAAAAACATCCAGTATTCTTTTCTGCGTGCCCGACCGGTAAATACGGCATATTTTTTCAGAACTTCGAAATACCAGTTTCCTGAAGGTGGGGTATCTGTATTTGTACCGGCAGGTGAAATGACCAGCTGCGGTGCTCCACAATGTGGGCACGTGTCAGCGTCGTCACTGATTTCTTTTGCACAACCACGACAAAATACCATCTCAATTCTTCCCTAAATCAGTTAGTAATTAATCCAATGAATATCAGTAGCGACACGGCGGATAGAACAGTCCCCGCAATCGCCAACCCGTTACCGGTTTTCTTTTTGTTGATGCTGATGACGCCCAGAACAAGCCCGGCTATTGAGAACATACCGAGCCCGACAATGGTGTCCAGGTCCCACTCGCCATCGTCAAACAGGGCCAGCGTGCAGACGATGCTCAAGACCAGAGAGGTGATAGCCATCCACGGAGAGCCTGCGTCGCGCAGCTGTTTTGCGGGTATTGCGGAGATTTGACTGGCGCCACATTGTGGGCAACTGAGCGCCGTTTCATGTATTTCCTTTGCACAACCACGACAGAAGACCATCGCCATTATATTTCCCTATATCAAATAGCGTTCACGCCACGAGCAAGCGTTTAGACGCTGTGAAATTCTGGGGTAAAACGTTGGTGCTGCCAAGGATTAGTTAATTAAATATAAGGTCGCATGATAGAAATTCAGCATATTTTCCGAACAGGCAGTCGGCTTGCCGTGTGTGCCATTGCCGCTTTAATCGTCGGTATCTATGGATGACTGATTTTGGTCAGCGTCGCATTGGAGCCATTTATACGCACTACCGCTTCGCCAACACCCTGGCCAACACAGCCGTCACCACCACAGCCAACAAAACGGCAGTCGTAATAGACAGAAGCGCGCCCCATTGCAATATGGAATACCTGAGGGTCAGGTAAAAGCTAACCACCCCGACAGCGCCAATGGCATTGCCCCGCACTATCGCTGCCAGTTCATAACGTCCGCCTTGGACGTGGACGAACACTGCAAGCGGCCAGGCGATGACCGGGATCGGCGCCAGCAGCCCACTGACCACAGGGCCGAGCCAGGTAGCGCTTGCGGTAATCGCCAGCAGCAGAAGGGTGGCCGTCAACATTCGCATCGGGATGACCCAGCGTGGCAGCGCGACGTATGCCGCTACTTCGGGCGGCGTCTGTTTCGAGGTGGCAACGATGATCAACGCAACCATCAGCAGCGTGAACATGATCGACAGCGCCAGTGATCCCGACAGGTTCATCAAAAAGGCCGTTGCGCCATACACCATCAAGGCCAAGACGCATCCAGCCATCGCTGAAACGCGTCGAGTGGCCAGGAAATAAAACAGATAAGTCGCTTGAATCGCCGCCAGCCCGGCCAATGCTCCGGGCACCGCCATCGATGCGAATGCGGTGCCCTGCTCAAGGCTGAGAAACAGCATGACCAGTGCCGAGGTCATCGGCAGGCCAGAGAGAAGCCCCGCCACGCCAGTGCCCCAGCGCCTGGCCGCCAATGAAATGGCCAGCATGAGCGCGGGGGTGATGAGCAACTTAAGGTAGAAGGCAGTCATGCAGAAGGCTTCATATCTGGGGGTGGGCTGGATGCTAAACCTTTTAGCGGTTGGCAACGATGCGTGTCTGCTCGGGATTACATCTGGCTTATACCCTTACACATATCGGCTCTATGTTAGCTGCTCTCGGGCCATCGCCCGACAGCGCATCCGCCAATAGCCAGAAACAGAAAAGCCCGGCGAACCGGGCTTTCTGAAAACGAGCAGTACTTACTTAGCTGTTTTCAACTTGATCACGTCACCGGAGACGGTAGTTGTATAACCGTTCAAGGCCCAAGCCCAGAACCACTTCTCCTGCACTTGTGTATTGATCAGCGCGTCGCCGCCTCCAACAGCCTGCCCTGCTGCCGGATGATCACCTCTTCCAGGCCGTTGAGCGTAGACACCACACAACCCGAACCGGCGATGGCACGGCGCAAGCCCTGAGCGTCATCCAGCAAAGCCACCCTCTATGCGCGCTACGCCAACAAAGAAGCGCTGTTCGAAGCTGTAGTGCGACGCCACGTAGCCGCCTTGCTGGTGCCCGCCGCAACGACTCCAGCGCTCCCACTCAAAGGCCGCCTGCGGCACGTGGGCCAAGGCATCCTCGAACATGCGCTGCAAGCCGAAACCCTGGCAATGATGCGCCTGGTGATAGCCACCTCTAACCGCACCCCGCTGCTGGCTGCTGAAGTCAACCGAATAGGCTGGGAAGGCGGTTTCGCCAGAGTACGTTCGGCAATATTGGCAGGCCCGGACCAACCCACGGACCCTGACGCACTGGCCCGCCAATTCATCGACCTGGTGTTCGCCCCGCATCAGCTCAGAGCGCTGCTGGGTGAGGATCGGGGGGATCTGATTCAAGGTATTCCGGCACGGGTGGAATGGGGGTTGAAGTTGGTTGGGGTTGTCGGGTTGTTGGGTTGAGGGGGTTGGGTTTTATTGTTTTCGAGGGAATTCGGCTGATAGGTTAAGGCCTCGTGAGGAGCTTTTTAGAGGTCGACTGAGGCGTTATTCTTGGTAGTGTCATATTGACTAGTCGCGTAACACAGTATTTGGCGACGACGATTGGGACCGAATCTTGCTATTCGAAAATATCTTCTAGGATCATTTTAATAAACATATCGTTTAATGCTGAGTATTAAATTTAAACAGTCAAACAGATGAGAGGTGCCAAAAACTACACATTATACTGGTTGAGAAATCTCTACGACACGACGAGAAGTCACCGATTATGCTGTGCTGCCGCTGATTTTGACACTCTGGCCTCCTCGTTTTTTGGGTCAAGTAAGAACTGTCCATCTGAAGGTTTAGACTGTTTAAGAAATGAATATTTCTACCATGGTCGCCTAGCTCTAGCATAAAGCAGCACCTGCTAACAACTGACCAATTTGACAGGGATGCAATTTTTCTTTGCTTGTTAATGTCTGCATCCAGAAAAAGCAGCCATCACGGCGAAGATTATAACTGCGAATAAGGGTCTAAGTTGTGAGAGTCGAAAAGTCGTTTGACGAATTTGTTATGAGGTATGATGATGTTCATCGAGCATACTGGGCAAATCAGCTTACTGAAAAAGGCCTTAAATCCTGGCATGAGGAAAGGCTAGAAGTAGTACTAACGCACGTCAAAAGCAAATCACATTTTTATGCAAAGCACTTCAAGAATATTTCACCTCAAGAGGTTTCGCTAAAGAATCTTACCTCCCTGCCTTTTACAACCAAGGAGGATTTAAGAGTGTCCATGCTACATATACTGTCTGGCGTATTAGAAGACAGCGTGTACTATTATGAAACCACCGGCACGACGGGCCCCGCGACACCTTGTCCTCGAGATAAAAAGGAAAGCTATGCGAGTAATAAGCAACTCGCGATGGCCTATAAGGCGGTACTGGAAAAACATTTTCCTAGAGAAAAAACTGTCGTGGGCATCATGGGCCCTACCGAAGTTCACTCTTTCGGCGACACCCTGGGTGATGTCTGTCAGCAGCTAGGCGTCTGTAGTGCCAAGATTTGGCCGCACTCTCCAGTCATTGGCTATCCCAAAACGCTCCAGTTAATGCGGGACTTGCGTATTGGCGTCGTTGCTTCCGCCCCAGGTTTACTGCTTGCGCTGGCTAAAGAGGCCGAGCGATTAGGCCTTAACCCGCGCGAGGACTTTTCGTTGCGGGCATTCATGATGAGTGGCGAGCTCTGTACGCCAGCGCTTAAAAATAATTTGTACAGCCTCTGGGGCTGTGAAGCGTACAACAGTTTATATGGCTCGCAGGAATCCATGATTATTGCCGCCACCAATGCCCATGACCAACTGATACCTCATCGACTCAACTATATTATTGAAGTATTGAACCCGAAAACGGGTGAGAGTCTCGGGGACAGTGGCGAGGGCGAGTTATGTGTCACTATGCTGGTTGACGGAGTGAAACCCCTAATTCGTTATCGCACGGGTGATCTCGTCTGCATCCAAAAAACGGTAGAAAAACCGATTGCGCTCTCGCAAACAATGAGAGTGCTTGGCCGAGTCAAAGATTCTATGACGCTTAACGGCAAACTCTTCACCGCCGGCCATATTGAGCAGGCCCTACTCGAAGGTGTCGAACAATGTTTAGGTTACCAAATCGTCATCAATCGCGTGAATGGCAAGGACACGATAATAGCCAAAATTGAAATTTCCAGATTTTACCAAGGTGATCGCAGTCAATTAACGCTACTGGTTCGCGAGCGTATGCACGAGCGTCTAGAGGTCGATGCGACAATCATGGTAGTGGATGATTTAGATGATCATGTGAATTTGGGAAGTTGGTTCAGTTGGAAAGAAGCACGAATTATCGACCGGCGCAGCCTCTAGTCGAGGGTCTTATATGAGTATGTCTGTGCAGGTGATATCTACGAAAAACGAATTATTCAAAAGTGTGTGTTTTTTGAGGTCTCGCTACATCGGTGATAATCCAGCGAATGAAGAGTTTTTTGATGACGCGGAGGCGGTGCGAGACACCTGTTCCTACCACTTGGTCTATATGGATGGTGAGAGAGTCGTAGGTGCCATTCGAATAACGCCACTGGGTCATGGGATGAGCTTCGTCGAACGCCTTGTTAATATAGATCATCACTTCCCTGATCTGATGGAATCTTTTGACGCCAATAGACTAGTGTTGGATGAGAAATACAGAGGCGGTCCGCACTTAAGACTTTTTCTCCTGGAGGCGGCTATTTGGTTGAAGGCGAACACGTCATTCCGATATATTTCGGCATTATGTCGGGGTCGTTTGGTTGCATTGTATGTTGCTATTGGAGGGGTTGTTTTGGCCGACGACATCACTTGGGAAAATCGCCAATTAACACGTGATTACAGTTTGATATACCTAGAGATAGACACCGTCTTTAATACTATAAAAGGAAAAATATCTAATGGATGATTTCTTCAAAGAACTGGACGCTATCGTTGAAAGTGGCTGGGCAAAAATCAAAAAAGGTAACTACTGGACACACAGCCTTAGGTATCCGATTGCGGTAGAGCTTTATCAACAGGTGATGCTTCAGATTTACCACTACACCCGATTCAACTCAATCAATCAGGCGGCCTGTGCGTTCAGCGCGGATCCGGAACAGACAACGCTGCTGCGATTTGTCTACAAGCATGCGCTCGAAGAGTTAGGGCACGAGAAGATGGTGATTCGCGACTTGGAGTCGATAGGCGCGCTACCCGCATTATTACCTGCGCCGCTCGCCCCCACTCAAGCGCTGATCGCTTATCTGAACGATGTGGCCATTCGCCAGGGGCCGGTCGCTCGCTTGGGATACAGCTATTGGGCAGAAGAGGTTTACGGCCATATCCAGCCAATACTGAACAAGTTTCGCTTGGACCTCGGTCTTGTAGACGAGCAAATGACATTCTTTGTTGCTCATTCGAGCATTGACGAAAAACATTCTGAAGAAGTGCGAGTGGCTATGCAGCGCTCGGTGAAAACAGGTGAAGAGCGGGCGATGATCAAAGAAGTGGCACGGGTTACGCTATACCTCACTGGGCAGTTGCTGGAGGAATCATTTCTAGAGTATGAACGCCTTGCTGAGATGCCATTGCTCAAGGCGTCTTGAACTAATGAAGTTGATCGTTATCGTGGGTTCAAATCGGACGCATGGGGTCAGCGGCCGAGTGGTGTCGTTGATTCGGCGTCACTTGGAAGGACGCGCCTTAGTTAAAGATCTCTGGCTTCGAGACTATCGTATCGATTATTGCGATGCCGATAATGCCTGTTCAAAAACTGATTGCTCTTTGTCTGATGATGTCGCTTTGATCGTTGGCGAGATGGTTAAGGCAGACGCAGTCCTGTATCTCCCGGTGATGCATGCATATGGAGCTAACAGTCGTTTCCAGGCATTTTTGGAACGTGTTGGGTATGGCTTTTTGCGTCCGCGAGAGCGGCCATTACGAGACAAGCTCGCAGCGGTAGCAGTAGTGGGACGTCGATATGGTCACACCGCTGTATTTGGTCAGGTGGTGCTCAACGCCCTTCTGAACAAAATGGTGTTAGTCGGCTCAGGGTTTCCGGCTACGTTCAATAGCCAACTGGTTCAAGACCCAGAGGCGGAGCAGGCACTTCGGGAAACGCTGGATCGTCTCGTGGAGTACTACCAGAAACTAAACGAGCGCCCCCGCCATGTCGAGCATCAGCGTTTGCTTAAACAAGTCCAATTTCAGACAGGATAACGTGTAAATGCCTATACGAGATACATTGATAGCCGTATTCGTGGCTTTTCTATGGGGTGCGCAAGTGACAGCAGTGAAAATAGGCGGGGAAGAACTTCCGCCAATCCTTATGGTTGCTATGCGATTCGCGTTGATTGCTGTCGTGCTACTGCCGTTTTGCGGAGTTCCCAAGCGCAGCGAACTATCAAAGGTCTTCTACATTGCCTCGTTAACTGGAGCGCTGCATTTTGGATTGCTGTACTGCGGTATTTTACATGTAGATGCTTCGACTTCTGCTGTTGCATACCAACTGACAACACCTTTCACTCTTTTGCTAGGGGGGGTGGTGTTTGGGGAGCGCATCACGTTGCCGGTGATGGTGGGTATCATAATCGCACTGCTGGGTGTGCTGATGGTGGTCGGTGGAATAGGAAAAGGCGGCGAACTATCGGGGATAGTGCTGGTGATAGCTGCCGCTTTTGTGTTCGCAGTGGGAACATTGCTCGCTAAAAGATGGGGGCCCTTTAACCCATTGACAATAAGCGCCTGGACAGCACTGATTGCAGCGCCCGAGTTACTGATGGTATCAGTTGCAGTGGAGCGCCCTGTGTGGGAGGAAGTCTTTACTGCTAGTCCGATAGCATGGGCCGCCGTGTTATATACCGCTGTGAGCGGCGGACTCATTGGGTTTGGCCTGTGGTATTGGCTCTTGGGTCGCCACCCTATTCAGCGCTTAGCACCGTTTCTTTTATTGGTGCCAGTATTTGCAGTAGCGGTAAGCCAGTTGCTTCTGAGCGAGGAGTTATCGACAAACCTCATTATCGGCGGAGTGGCGGTCATAGTTGGTGTTGGGCTCTGCCAGGTACGTGGACTGTCCAAGAAGGTTTCAGTAAGCGGCAACCCTGCCGGTTGACCGGCGAGCCCGGTAAGAGGATTTCATGAATTGGGCAGGTCAATTATTACTGTTCGGTATGCGCGAGCAGAACAGGCATCGCTTCAGGCTGAAACTTCGACGCTGGAAAACAGAGAATTATGAAATTGCTTACTTATGCTCGAATGACCGCAATACTGGACCTACGTTGGTATTTCTTCATGGATTAGGGGCCAGCAAGGATCAGTGGGGTCCACAAATCTACTCGTTGGTGGATACCTATAATTGTATTTTTTTTGGATCTGCCCGGTGAGGGGGAGTCTTCGTTCGATACATCGCAAAGCTACAGCCCTGCAGCTCAGACGGAGCGGCTGAAGGCTTTTCTAGATTCGCAGCTTAGCAAAGGCTTTGTATTAATCGGCAGTTCTATCGGAGGCTGCATTGCCTGTATGTACGCAGCTACTTTTCCTGCTGACGTCTCTCACCTGATCGCAATCGCACCGGCTGGTTTGCCTGCTTGGAGACCGAGCCTTGTCATGAAACAGTTTCTTGAATCTGGCAGGCATCCTTTTGGCTATCGAACTGTCGGCGAAATGGAAAAGTTTTGGAGCATTGCATTCCAGCACGCCCCCAGGATCCCGCTATTTATGGCGAAGGCTCTGGCCACTAAAGGGGCGCTTCGCTACAAAAATATTGTAAAAATAATGGCAGACTTCAAAGGGGCAGGTTTGTACCCGCTTGAGGCGCGACTTACTGAAATTCAAGCCCTGACTTTGATCGTTTGGGGTAGTGAAGACCGTATTTTTGATATTTCTTGTCTGGATAAAATCAGTAGCGACCTACCAAATGCAAGTATATGTATAATTGACGGTGCCGGACATGTTCCATACCTCGAGTGCAGTGAGCAGACCGTCACCGCTATTAGGAACTTTATTGCTGGATAGCGATTTTTCTCAATCAGATGCGAGAAATCGGGAAAGCCCGAAAACTGTATATTGAGTCTCCAACGGCCTATGAGTAGCACCTCAAATAATTCAGGATCGTTTCTGCATTACCTTCAACCGGCGCAAGATGTAACAGTGTATTACAGAATGTCATTATTTTATGGTTCGCGAGACGCCCATTTCGGTACAGGGCATCCTGGCTTTCTATTTTCAACAGCAATATTGGGTGCCGCAAACTCTACTGCCAGTGCTATGCTGCATGTCAGCTAAGCATTAATTTAGTTTTAAATACACCTTCAGTGCTGTAGGAAGTTTCGCTATTTCTCATACGAAAATCTACATATGTCGGCAGGGCTAGCCGGCTTTCGTGTCTTTCCGGTACAGTACTCTCATTAAGTTTGTGCACCTCAATGAAAGGTGGAGAATGTCATAAATAACTAACTAGTTGTAACGCCGAAATATTTTATAATTGAGTTTTTACGTTTTTCACCTGTCTACTTAAGGTGTTCGATAATAAAGGAAGCATTATGAGCAGGATAATTGCACCTGTCAGTGTGCAGCTACATACTGAGCGTCTGAAATGTGAAGCGTTGGCAGTGTACAAGTTGGCGTTGGATACCTTAGGTCCAGATAGCACATTTATTCTTGAATCTTTATCGGGTCCCAGTCGAGATCGTAAAGCGACCATTATAGGGATGAACCCGTTGCTGTCAGTAAAGGTATATGAGGCATATGCAGAGCTTGAGGGGAACGAGCGGCTGATATGTCATCTAAGAAGCTCGCTGTTGGAGCGGGGCATCGTTCTGGATGAAAGCAAGCGTATCTGTATTGACAATAATGATGCTGTATGGGATTTGCTACGCATGTTGCAAGACTCATTCGACACTCCACGCTACGCTAATCCCAGCCTAGCTTTTTTTGGCTATCTTTCTTATGACAGCGTTCGATTCGTCGAGAAAATTCCCGATCTTACTGAGCGGACTACTGACTATCCAATCATAGCCCTCACCGTTTTTCAAACTCTGGTTTATTTCCACACAAACCAGACTGTAGAGGTGGTGGTTAATAATTGCCCTCTGTGGGACGCACGCAATACTCATGAATATGTTGCTCTGCTGGCCGACGCTGCAAAGAGCCCGCTCCCTGACGAGCAGATCGTTTACCCCTCAGTTACAGTTGCTCGCGATACGGTGGAAAAAGAGCAGTTCCTTGGTTGGGTCGACAAGGCGTTGGCGCATATCCACCAAGGTGACATCTATCAGATACAGCTGGGTCATGAGGTGCAGGTCGATACATCAGTCAAGCCCTTCGACGTATATCGAGCGCTGCGGAAGAACAATCCGTCACCCTATATGTATATGGCTAATCTGGGAGGTGTTGATCTGATTGGTGCTAGTCCCGAGTTATTTGTCCGAGTCAAAGATGAACTGATCGAAATGAGGCCTATCGCTGGGACCGTAGGTAAAAGGTCTGGCGTGTCTTCCAGCGAGTTGATCTTGAGCATGACACGCTCTGAAAAAGAGCGTGCTGAGCATTTAATGCTGGTCGACCTATGCAGGAACGATATCGGTCGTGTTTGTCAGCCGGGATCACTGGAGGTTGATGAGCTGATGCTGGTTGAGGAGTATTCGCACCTTTATCACATGGTCTCAAACGTGCGCGGCCTACTGAGAACGGGCTTTGATGCATTCGATGTTATCAAAGCGTCGTTTCCTGCGGGGACTATGACGGGTGCGCCGAAGATTCGGGCGATGCAAATTATAGAAAGTATGGAAAAAAACCGACGCGGTATATACGCCGGTGCGGTAGGTTTGATCGGATTTGATGGTAGTGTCAATACAGCATTATGTATTTGTTCAGCCGTACATAAGGAGGGTACCTATTATTTAAGGGCTTCCGCAGGCGTAGTTGCAGACTCGGTGCCGGACAAGGAGTGGACAGAGACGTTTTATAAAATGGGCTCTGTCTATCGCGCAGTCACAGGAAAGGAGATGCTGCAGTGAGAGTTTTCCTGATAGATGCTTATGACAGCTTCGTATTTATTATCAGTCAGTACCTTGAGCAGTTAGGTTTGGAGACCTGGGTGGAGCGCAATGATTCTCCAAACCTGATAGAAAAGATCGAAGCTTATGCGCCAGATTTTTGCGTGCTGGGACCTGGCCCAGGTCATCCGCAGGATGCGGGTTATATAGAGTTAATCCAGCACTTTAAAGGACGATTGCCTATATTGGGTGTTTGCCTGGGGCACCAGGCTATTAGTCTTGCTTTTGGTGGTGCGGTTATTCGGGCTGACAATGTTATGCACGGAAAGGTCAGCATAATAGATAATGATGGCAAAGGTGTATATGCGCATACTGGCGGCAAGTCAATAAAAGCTACACGTTATCACTCTTTGATCATTGATGATAGGAAACTGCCTGACGTGCTGAGGGTTACCTCCACCTCAAACGATGACGGATATATCATGGGGGTTCGTCACCGCGAGTATCCATTGGAGGGCGTTCAGTTTCATCCCGAGAGTATTTTGACTGAAGATGGCCTTGGACTATTCCGAAGCTTTGTAGAAAGGCACTGTCATCATCCGTAACTTAAAAACAGGCGCGGACTTTCTGGATGTGACCCGCGCCTCAGACCTTTTATTATATAAAAATAAAAAGGATATTGTCTTGCTATCCAATTACAATAATACAAAAAAAGAAAAAATTCAAAAAAAAGAATATCTAGAAGTGTTAGATGATTTCTCCTGTTTGGCGAAATTTTTGGATTGCCGCGATTGGGAAAGTCATTTACGAAAAGTATTATGTCGACTTGGCTACAAAACTTATTTGCTTAGCATTGGCGGCTTCACCACCAATGAACCATCCAATCGGATTATAACGACTTACCCTCTCGACTGGTTAAAATGCTATGAGGATGAAAACTTCATTCTAATAGATCCCATAGTCAAGCATTGCCGTAGGCACTTCATGCCGCTCTTTTGGGGTGGCGCCAGAAGGAGGGCGCGTGGCAGGTCAAAAGAGTTCTGGAGAGCACGCGAGCGCCATGGCCTGTCACAAGGGGTTAGCATTCCCTTGCGCTGTAGAGAAATGCTGGGCTCATTCAATGTTGCTCATCCGGTAGATTCTAATGAAGAGTTTGACGATGAAGTAAATGTGACTTTTGGAGTGCTCTTTATGTTAGTACCTTTTCTTCTGGAAGGCTCACAGAGGCACTTGAAAGCACCGGGAGAGCAATCGTGCAGCCTCACAATGAGAGAGACTGAAGTCCTGAAATGGTCAGGGGCAGGCAAAACAACATGGGAGATAAGCCGCATCCTAGGCTGCTCTGAACGAACTGTAAACTTTCACATCGCCAATGCAAGTAGAAAACTAGGGGCCTCCAACCGATTGCAGGCGGTGGGTATGGCGTTGGCGCAGGAGTTTATTTCACTTTAATTAACGGAAATATGCTTATGTAATACATATAGACATCGCGGTGAATGGCAGCTATTAAAGTTTCAGGCCCACAGGTTACGTTACTCACCATCCGCACCACTCCCGCTTTGATCAGTAGTGCTTGTATCGACTTTTTTACCCGGGCCACGTCAATGGTTTCAAAAAAGCTTCGCTTCAATCGTTCGCGAGCGCTTGCCGACCTGAGTACCTAAACCGTCTCGCAATGAGGCACTGCCTTACATGCCAACTTTATCCAGCACCAAAAGTCGCTCAGGGGGCGCGGATTTGCACGCGACAACGGATTCCAATCCACAAGCTCAGAAACAAAAGACCGCACAAAGGGGGCGGGTTTCTTTGTAGACTGTCCACAAATCAAGACACTCCCAGACCAGGCGTCGTTTGAACTGGGCTGTCAGAGGCCCGGTTTATAAGGGTTACGCTTGCGGTGGTCTGGTTAGGCATACAGGGCCCGCCGTGCTGGGTGTGCGCCAGGTTCGAAATGAGCTTGTATGCCCCAGCCTAGCACTGGTATCGATCCCTGATCATCCTAGCGAAATAAGTACCTTTCGAGCCCGCTGCCATCAAGCCTTGATGGATGTTCGGTGGAACGCCGCAATAGTCGTAGGTACGTCCTTGCTTGAACATGATTTTCATCCTGCCTGTAGCGGGATCATAGCCGACAGCTGTAATCGCCGACGAGTTGACGCGAACCATATCCATAGCGCTTTCCCTATCCTGATTGATGACGTTCTCGAAGCTGATACTAGTCGGCGTCTCGCTCTGCGGTGCCTTTTGTCTGACCAGAAGGTTAGTGGGGTCGAAAAGCTGCCGGGGACCCTGAGGTTTTTCCTCCGGTACGGGGCATGAAACCCGCGTGGATTTGGTAGCTGCTGATCAGTTGACGTTGGTTGACAGTTGACAGGTTGACGGCAGCAGATCAGTAGCTGAAGGAATGAACATCCGGGTTCACCACCTGATTGGGTGAGTTCACCGGGTTCACCAGTTCACTAAGCTGTGAAAACGTCGGCTACTCAAGATGCGCGGGTTTCCTACCCCGTATGCAGCGGAAGTCCTCAGGGTCCCCGGCTTATGCCGGATTCCATTCGCTGATGGGGCTCACTTCATAGGGGGTGGGGACAGGTCCTTCAAATGCGGTGTAACTGGTGTTGCAGGTGTAGCAGTAATACTTAAGTACATGAAAAATAAAGATAAAGTTTGTGTAGCACTTCACTGGGAGTTTCTGTGCATGTGATGTAACAATACGCAACTGTGTAACGCTGCCGCTATGCCGTACGGGCAACCGTGTAAGATGGCCGCTAGCGGCGAGGCACAATCAACCAAGACGTAATGCACTACGCTTGCTTTCCGGCCACGCAAGGTAACGCCCGCCCGGTATCCATCCCTCCAAGTCATCCACCCAGCCCCGAAAATCCAGACATGGTGTGCACTTGATTTAAGTGCGCGCGAGTTCTAGCCTTTTAAGCGGGTATTTCATGCAGCCAACACGCAGTTCCGATTCCTTCAAAGCCCAGGTCATTCAAGACTGCATAGTTCTGAAACTCGATGGCTGCGATACAGGTCTTCGGTGGCAATTTCCTCTCCCAACAAAAACCGGTATTGCCGATTGAGGTTCGGAGCAAGGAAACGCTGTTGTGGATGAGGATTTAGCAACGGTTGGCGCTTGGAAGGATGCTGATCCATGGATGGCGTTTGAGCCTCCATTGACCTATTAGCTGATGAGCTCAGCAATGGCTGGCTGATCGGCTCGGCGATCCAATCGATTAAGGCAATGCCTGTCGTCAGCAACTGACTGGTGTAAGTGTGCTGGCATTGGCCAGGCCCTCGATAACGAACTCCGGCCGCGAGCAAATGAGCCTTGAAGAACCCGTCTCGCACCACTAAGTCGTTGTCATGCGGTAAACCGCTTTTGGTGTTCAGGAAGACAAAGTGCAGTTTGTGCTGCCGTACCGTATTGTTGTCCCGCTCACTAACATCAACAGTTCCGCCTTCCTTTTCCGATTGAGTGCATCGATCTTTTGCATTGCAGTCCGGGGCGAGTATGGCCTGCCGCACAAGTCACTTAGGTTCCGCCGCACGGTCTGAGCCTGCCTCGGGTGCCGAAAGGCGACCAGGTGTGGCAGCACAGCGAAGCCTGCCAGCAGCGCGTCAATGCCGACGGCAACTGGCTGCGCCAGACCGATGGCAAGATTCAGGAAAAGGCGATTGAGCGCGAAGTCGAGGTCTTGAATAACACCGAGAGCTTCCAGATCCACATCAAGACAGTTGACCACTATTCGCCCGGGTCAGTGGGCGGATCAAGAAGATCGAGGCGCTGGGCGCGCTCAAACTGCTATGGGGAGGGCGCGAGCTTGGCGGCCGTGGACGATCTGCACAGGCTACCGGTCGGGATCTGAATTTGTCGTGGGGTGGAAGCACAACGCCGCCGCAGGTGGTGACACTCAGGAAAGAATTCAGGGATTACGCGAAAGTGTGAGCGAGGCGAGCCAGCGATTTCAGGCTCCAAGAACGTAGCTAGGCTTTGCTAGCGCTAGTGTGCTGAGCCTAGTGGTTGATTCGCTAGGTTTAATGGCGGGAATGAACGCCCTAATCGCTGAACATGTACACTCATCCAGCTCATCCCAAAGGATGCATCATTTTTTACCCAGAAGGCTGCGAAATCTTCGGGAATGGGATTTGTCATTGAATCAATCACACTGAGATAGGTAGGCTATAGTGTTTCAGGATTTCAGGAAACTTACGGATAAAATAAAAGATCAGTCACTGGAGCTGGAGTTTCCAAGTCTGTCCCTTGTAAATAGAAAATCCGAGTTCCGGGGCGCCGGTCGGATCAGCCAGAGTCGGGCTGGTCGATTTGAAATTACAGTATATCCAGACACTTCGTCACTAGATATTTACCGCTTAAAAGATAGTGAATATTTATCCCATGAAGTTCCTGCCGGACATTACCTTGGGGAAGAGTCATATTTTAGGTTTGTAGGAGTTGCGCTGGATGGAACTAAGTGGGAAGCTCATGATGTTTGGATTACTTCGGAAGTGAACTATGTAACCAGAGGGTTGGTTTTACGCGCTCATGTCGCCTTATTGTATACCTGCTCTAAAAAGAACACTGCCGCAAGCTACGCTCAATACACGACAGCGATTCAGCGAAATTTTAATTTCCCTTGTAACGCTTTTTCGACTACCGCATTTTCTAAGTCTAGGAATGTTTCAGAGTTTACTATTCGGGGAGTCTCATGCAGGCTGGTTATCCACCACGATACTTTAGATATTAAAACAAGCTCAGATAAGCCGATGCCTTCCCGATTTCACTGGGGGCTATACAAGGCTTTGCAGTTTGTGGCTGCGTCTCAGTTGGAACTGGTCACCTCGTATGAGAGAATCAATACCACATGGATCTACCACCTTACGGCCCTGCAAGCAGACTTAAGACTTTGGTCGGGTGAGAGCCCAGTCGGCGATGGATCCCCAAGTGAATTTGAAAATTCTGTAGCCGCGTTAGACAGCCTTATGGGTTGTTTTTTGGAGCAGGACATCCCTAGATTCTGGCCTCTATATATCGATGTTACATATTCATATTTTACTGGCCAAAATGCGGTGGCACTCGCGATATCTGTCGCAGTTGAAGGTGTGGCGGATGCGTACTTTAAGAATTATTCCAATGCTGATCCTGAACATATGAAGGAGTGTGTTGCTGCCATACCAGTTTTCGAAATGCTAGTTAAGAATCAACCAGAGTTATTCTCCGAAAAAGTCATTCGTAGAGTTATTAATAGTCTTAACGGTGCGGGGCGGCCAAGTAACAAAAACACACTGTACGCGCTGTTTGTTGATAAGCTGGTGGACGACTGGAATTCTATAAGGCATGTTTCCGCTCATGGGGTAGTCGGCCAGGCGGATGATCAAAAAATGTATGATTGTATATGTTCATGCTTGCATATGTTTTATTCAATGGTGTTCGCTCATGCCGGATACACAGGCCTCGTCGTTGATATAGCAGAAAAACAGGGGCGTCCTGTAGAGAATCCAGTCTTTGGTATATTGCAGCAGAGGGATGCTGGAATCGGCTAGTTGTTCCGTGATGTAAAGTTGATGGCCTCTTCTGGCCGAAAGCCGTCTTTCGTGGGCCTCATATATTGGCCAAAAGCGGTTGTTCTCAGACAATAAAATCTGGTTTGGTCAGAGCAAAGCATTACGAAACGACTAATTTTATCCTAACAGAACCTTACAATTGCTTAAGTTTTAAAGCGTGTTATTTGTTCATCTACTAAGTTGCAATGATTGTTTTGCCCTGGTGCCAGCCAAATCCCGATGATCTTAATTTCCTCGGGTCGAAATAACGCGGGGCTTTCTTCGCGTCCTGAGCTGCCTAGCAAAATCGCCAATAGCATCCGTTCGATCCCCTGCTGCCTGAAGGAGTACGTCTATAGTTTTCTTACTTCCGCGCCCGGCACTCATGGCAGCCTTCCAACCAATCGCTGCCTTTTCGGTGTTTATCATGTCTAGGACCCGTTGAAGACTCTCAGGCGCATTTGCCAGCATGGCTTTGAGCATTGGTGAGGACTCCTTATACCAGCTCGGGTGAGCTTCAGAGAGAGTCTTAGCGATGGTTGGAATACACTGAACGAGCACAGATGGTAATAGTTCAGGTGCTTTTTCTATGAAAAGTGCGATGACAAACTCGCCATAAGTCCATTCAACATGCGAGTAATTAGCTAGAGCAATGGACTTGCCTAGACGTACAAAGTTTACAGCCGCATCCGGAGCCAACACCGCCAATCGCGGGGGCATAGTTTCCATATGATCGAGGTTCTTCTGGATAAAATTAGCCATTGTAATCAAGGACTCGCTCGTGCCAGCGGCTACCCCGATAAGAGTCTCTGCCTCATGGGGCAGGTGACTCCAATGTGCACCGATCGTTGCGCCGAGTTTATCCCAGTCAATCAGCTTAACAAGCCGTTTGAACTTAGGTCGCGAAACGCGGTGTAGCAGCGCTAGCAGGAATGTTACTTGCTGAAACATGCGAAGCGGTGCCAAAGATAGTTTTCGAGCCAGATCATGCAGGTCGACATTGTCAAACAATGCACGGGCAAGATGTATATGCCGAGTAGTAGGCGCGTACTTTCCTATGTATACACCCAGAGGGTCTAGGACTCTGAGAACGTGCCACGCAAGATCATCAAGCTCTCGGAAATTGAGTACAGGATCCGCTATTAACTTCTGTCTCGCGGTGGGTAAGAATACCTCGACCATGTCTAAGGTTAGTGTCTCACAGGGCCAAGCTATCGCCTCCATTAAAGAGATGATTCGATACAAAGGTGCTTCCGGTGGCCATGATGCCGCTAGCGCTAATAGTTTTTCCTTATCTAGATTTTCAAGCACTTTTTGCGCCCACGGATCCCCTTGTCCTAGCCTTAGGCTCTTTGCCAAGTCAGCGACATGCCCAGCGCTTGCAGGGCCTACATTAGAGATCAAACCAGAGATTACTATCGGATTCACCCTGCGGATCAGCTCGATGGCAAACGCTTCTCTGCTATTCAACAAATCGTTCAGTAGCCACGCGAGTCCATGTCCCATAGGATTTATCGCTCGCTCAATCCACGAAACGATTTTGGATTCATTTTCTTGAAGAGCGATTACAATACCCTCTTCGAGATATGATGAAATTTCAGTCAGTACAAAGCATGCGGTCATCACTTCATCCGGTTCGCTTACTTCCCAGCAGCGAGCAAGAAGATGTTCAATTGACTCTCTCCTGATTAGTCGACGCCACCTGCCGTGGTCGTGGAACCAAAGTTCATGCAATAGGGTTTTTTGGCCTGCAAGGGGGAAAGAGTGGTCTGTAATTACAGCGTTTAGTATTGCAGCCACCGAAGCTCTGGATGCCTCGTCTTCGCGTTCCAAGATGCGTCCAAGTAGCACGGCTGCAAATCGTTGATGAGGGCATCGAAAGTCATTGGCAGATATTACCAATCGCTCTGTGACGAGTGCATCCAACGCAGTACCTAGGTTGCCTGTGTCGACTGTTGTACTGGTTAGCAGTTCTGTGATGTCCGCCGCTGAGCAGCTTGAATCACGGGAAGCTAGCTGTCTAATGGCCACCGCAGCCAGCGGCAGAGCAGCACCAAGTGCGCCGGCCGTGCTTGTAGCTTCGTTCGCTCGCCGCCAACCGCCTCCGAGCACAAAGCAGAATTGCCACGGAACCGCTGCATACTTGGCTGCATGTTCGATGCGCTCTTCGAGTGAAGTATTCATCATAAGATCGCCCACATGGCCATCCGCCCGCCGCACGGCTTCCAACGTAGCGCGACGATCCGCAAGCAGACCTGACGCAATAGCACGAATGGCCGCTTGTGGGTCCATTCGCACTGTTCCTCGCAGAGCGGCGCGACCCTCTATTGCGCTGTGTGTAGAGAGGATAAGCCGCTGGGAAGTTGCCCGGCCTTCCAGTACTTTTAGGTCATTGTCGGTGACCAAGTGCGCGTCATCCACCAACAATAGGACGCCATTGTCACCGGACGAGGGGGGGCTTCCGGGAGTACATCGTCACCACGGAGAGTAAAAACCCTCCAGCCACGCGTTGCAAAAGTATGTGCTACTTGGAAGGCACAAACCGATTTCCCTGTTCCAGGTTCACCGATGAGTCGTGCTGAGTATCCCATTTCCATCTGCCGGATTACCAAGTCGGCTTCAGGAAGACGGGGGCAAGCAAGTGCATCTGTCGGACCTAGTGGCCTCCCTAGGAGGGCAGGACCTAGGTCGCGACTACTATCAAAAATCACTTCGCGCCAAGCAGGTGTATTCAATCTTTGGGTGATTAAAGGTTGAGTACCATTAATTGAGGGCCCCACGACTGTGAATACGTTAACGGCTTCCGCAAGCCTTGCAGCGTCCACTCCAAGTTCTGGGTAAAAGGTCTCAACCACCTTTGGGTGGTTGAAGAGTAGGGACTCGATGTCGCCCCAACCCATGACTTGGACAGTAAATTTTCCTTGGCGCTCTCTCTCGACGGAGATTTCACGTGCAAATCGCTGCAACTCTCCGTCTGTAGGTGCGGTGGTCGCCAACACCCAATGTTCCAGTGCAGGGCTAAATTTATCCGCCTTGGCTATCTCGGCTAATAGCTCGGCCTCACTAACCGTCGAGCCAAGCGATGCGTCCTTCCCCTTGCACTGGACACCTTGAAAACGAGAACGACTGCCATCGACTCCGGCCCATACATCAACACCATGTTGAGGTTGTCCTGCGCGACCATTCCTTTGAGCGAGCCTGTCTTTCCAGACGTCTCTGAAAAGGGCAAGGCATAACTCCTCAAATTCCTGCCAATGTTTTGGCCTGGGAATTTGCTTGTTTCTAAGGTCCATTAAGGATGACAGCTCGCGTTAATTGGTCTATGGGTTATTCTTAGCTGAATAAAGAGCTCTTGGCCACCGGGAATATTAGCGCCAGTCAGCATTGTGAGCTTCCTCTAGTGGAGTAGACGAAATCGAGCGACTACTCTTAGCCGAGAGCAGACTGTGACTATATAGGTATAGGCCCGTGCATCCTATGTAGCATTATCTTGATGCGATGGGCTAGAAATACTGTGTATTTCCAGTAAAGCGTTTACACTAAAAAGGGCCCTTCTGGGCCCTTTTTCAGGTAAAGCGGTCTTATTTCTTCAGCCATACCTCGACGATATCAGCGCCGTGTTGTTCACTGCTTTCATCCGTTCGTTCCTCCAGTTGGCTCACGAGTGCAGCCTGTTAAGGTGTCTAAATATTGTTGAGCTGAAGCAGATCCTGCGCGCCGTAGTCGCGCGCTCGGTCGGATAATTCATGCCACGTCCAGCTCCCGACCGTTTCGCCTTCCTGCGGAACCGCCAGTTTCAACAGGCTCACTTGATCAAGGCCGAGCAGGTTGTAATTTGCCCATAGCCTTCCACCTACCTCGAACAACGTCCTAGCGGCCTCGTTCCACTTCTCTTCCAGCACTGTTTGAGAAAGCCACAGGGCGTCGCGCTCTATTCCCTTATGCTTTTCCTGTGCTTCGGTGATGTATCGATCTACGGTCAGCAGCTCTTGCTCCAGAGCGGATATGATCAAGTCCTGCCGACGATTATGTTCGGCTGCCGTTGCAAGGTTCTTCGCGGCTTTTTGCGCATCGGAGCTGGCGGTCTTTTCGCCTTCGGTGTCGCCCCACGCGACTGCCTGTGCATACGCAGTAGCGGCGTCCGTTTCTGCCTGCCGGGCTTTGGCCATGTCCTCTACGGCCTGTTGTTTGATCTGTTCAAGACGGGTGCTGAGGCTCTGACGTTTTTCATTCAGCTCCTGCTCATCGGCTTTCCAGGTGTTCATGGCCTCGATGTAACCCGCCATCAGGGAATGGCTGGACAAATAGAGAAGCGCGCAGCCATGCGGGCTTTTCTGTAGGGGCCAATTAGACATAGGCCGCAGTATGAGAGCGCTCATAGCGCTGCCGCATGCTGGAGCTATTGCAAGGCACTACTAGCGGTCAGCAGCAATCGACCCAGAGCTGTCGGTAGTGATAGTCACAACGGCTGAAAGCAAACACCTGGAACGGTCAGCGGCCATCTGGATTAAGCCTTGAGCACATTGTCAGCGGTGAGAGTCGCTGATGGTCGCGAAGAACTCTCGAGTCTTGGGAGGCATGCCACCGACTGCTTCCAGCATGTTCATCAATCGGTAGGCCTTGTCAGCGTAATATACAAGAATAGGCGCGAAGCCTTTTGCCTTGTGCTTTGAATAGTGTTCCAAGAATTCTTGAAGCTTGTTCACAAGGTGTTTGATCTCACGTACAGGGGCTTCCACAACAGAGCCATGAGCGTTCGCAAATTGCAGAAATTGGGCAAAAGCGGGAGAGCTTCCTCCATACATCACAATGCGGTCAGCTTCCGCAACCATCTGAGTGATAGTGATTGCTTGAGGTGAGTTCCGTGGAGATATGACCTCGAGCAGCAGAGCGGAGAGTCGCTGGTCGATGTCCCTAATTACATGCAGGAACTCTTCTCCTAGCCTTTCGGCGCTGAGCGTATCCAGTTCCTTCAGTGCAATATCGGTTTGTGCCGCCAACTGCATTGAGGCGGCTCTAGATTCCCTCTGCTGCAAATTAACCGACCAAAGAGCGGACAAAAACGCAGCGAGTCCGAACAACGGATTTAAGACTCCTCCTACGTAGTCGCCAAACTGCCCCCAGATCGCGGGATCGGCAGAGCGAGTAGTCCCGAATGCAAGGATGTAGATGACGCAAACTATTCCGATCGCAGAAAGGGCGGCAAGTGCGGCGACAGCGAGAGCTCGTAGGTTCATGGAGTTAAAGTTTGACGTGAGAAGGGCCGTAACTTTAGCTCAACGCTTGCCCAAGCGCGGAATCTTTCCCAAGCTTGTTAAACAGCTCAAAACCGTTGACCAAAAGCGGTCTGACTGAGGTCGAACTCCGCTCATAAGGCCACTTCAAGTTGGTCTACGACCGATAATTTAAAGGCCAGCGTGTGATCGCGTTGGCTGCGCATTTTCCCCGAATCCATTGATTCCTCCTGAGGAAAGGTTAGAGGGTGTAAACCTTATTCAGGACTGGACACAAAAACAAAAAAAGCCCGCACAAGGCGGGCTTCGGGTATTCCTAGACTGTCCACAATTCAAGACATATCCAGACTGCAAAATATGGTGCACCAGGCGGGATTCGAACCCACGACCCCTGCCTTCGGAGGGCAGTACTCTATCCAGCTGAGCTACTGGTGCAGCGCGGGCGCCATGATACTCACATGGGTACGGGGCGTCCAGTTACAGGCGGCTTGCAACGCAAATCATCCTGCGCGCCCCGCACGGGCAGCCATGAGCATGCTTCGCTCCATATCTACTGACGCTCACGCCGGTATAAACGGCTGCTTCCGGCACTGCCGTCGAGTGGTGCATGATGCAGCCAATACCGTCCAGCCAGATCGTTCTAACCGGGGGCACCTTATCAATCAGTTCAAAAGCATCGAGCGCAGCCCGTGCCGCGTTCTTATTACCGGGGCCAGTATCGCGGGTTGTGCCGCGGCCTGGTGGCTGACGCAGCGCGATTGTGATGTGACTGTTGTCGAGCAGGCGCCTGCCTTTCGCGATGGCGGGCAGAATGTGGATGTGCGGGGCGCGGCTCGGGAGGTCTTGCGTTTGATGGGGCTCGAGCAGGCGGTGAAGAGCCTCAACACTGGTGAGACCGGGCTTGCGTGGGTCGATGAGGATAACCGCACGGCGGCGCGTATTGATCTCGCAGGTCTGGACGGCGACGGCCCCACTGCCGAGCTTGAAGTGTTGCGCGGTGATCTTGCGCGTCTGCTGTATGAGGCGTCGTCTGCTGATGCGTTCTATCGCTTTGGCGACCGAATTATTTCGGTCGAGCATGATGAGGAGGGTGTGTCGGTCACGTTCGAGAGTGGTAGCGTAGAGCGTTTTGATCTGTTGATCATTGCCGAGGGTGTCGGCTCGCGCACGCGGGAATTGGTGTTCCCCGGCGAGAATCAGCCGCGCCGGATGGACCTGGCCAGCGCGTTCTTTACCGTGCCTCGTGCGCCGACCGATAGCCAGACCGCGCGCTGGTATAACGCGGTGGGCGGTCGCAGTGCGGGCGTTCGTCCGGACAATCGCGGTACGACGCGTGCGTTCTTTAATGTGCAGGGCCGAAGCCACCTGACTGTCGGCAACAGCGTTGCCGAGCAGAAGGCGTTTCTTCAGGCTTCGTTTGCAGGCGCGGGCTGGGAGGTGCCTCGTCTGCTTGAGGGTATGGAGGCTGCGGACGACTTCTGGTTCGATGATTTGCGCCAGGTGAAGATTGATCGCTGGTCGAACGGCACGGTGGTGTTGCTGGGCGATGCGGCGTGGTGTGTCACGCCCTTGGGCGGGGTCGGCGCTTCGCTGGCCCTGATAGGCGCGTATGTACTGGCCGGCGAGCTCACCAAAACCGACTCTATTAAAGAGGCGCTCGCCGCCTATGAGTACGTTTTACGGCCTATGGTGAAAAAATCGCAGAGCGTGCCGAAGCTTGTTCCGCGTCTGGTTCATCCTCGCAGTCGTACCGGTGTTACGATCCTTCGTGCCTTGCAGCGTATCGTTGCAACTCCCTTTATCAGCAAGCGTGCTGCCAGGGCGCTGACGCCGGCAGTCCAGTCGTTCACGCTGCCAGACTATCGATAGCGCTACAGGCGTGCGTTAAACCTGCGCCACTTGGAGAATAAAAATGGAATCGATACATCAGTGGCTGAGCTTCGCGATGATTGCCATGTTGGTTACGCTGACGCCCGGCCCGGCGGTGGTCATGGCGTTGTCGAACTCGATGAGCCACGGCCCGGCGCGGGCGATGATCGGTTCGCTCGGTAACGTGCTCGGGTTGATCATTGTTGCAACGGCGGTAACTGCAGGGCTGGGCGCGGTGCTGGTGGCGTCCGCCACGGCGTTTCTGGTCCTGAAGGTTGCAGGCGCGGGGTATCTGGTTTATCTGGGGATCAAGCAGTGGCGCAGCGCGCGAAGTGCATTCGATGAGCTGGCGACCATGCCTAATGCGGTTTCTGCAGGCAGCCTGTTTGCAAAAGGCATCTCGGTGGCGCTGACCAACCCCAAGGCGATCCTGTTTTTCATCGCGTTTCTGCCGCAGTTCATCCAGCCGGGCAATATGCAGATGGAACAGACCGGGGTGTTGATCCTGACTTTCGCCGGGTGCT
The DNA here is from genome assembly GCF_000156995.2 of Pseudomonas coronafaciens pv. oryzae str. 1_6. Taxonomy (NCBI): domain Bacteria; kingdom Pseudomonadati; phylum Pseudomonadota; class Gammaproteobacteria; order Pseudomonadales; family Pseudomonadaceae; genus Pseudomonas; species Pseudomonas coronafaciens. The sequence continues at coordinate 163,127 of NZ_CP046035.1, forward strand.
CAATGGTCGCCCATGCCTTTTATGCGCTGTTGGCACTCAGGCTCAAACGTCATCTCAACTCCGCGCGTCGGCGCAAATACGTCAATCGGGTGTTCGGCGCGTCGTTTATCGGTTTGGGGTTGAGCCTGTTCACGTTGAAGGGCAAGGCGGCCTGAGCAAAATCGGGCTGCAAGATACCTTTGCGCCCAGGCTCGACGCTGATCAGAAAACCACACAACTCTATAGGGCCGTTCTTTTTTTCGAACGGCCTATTGTCCTTTGCCCCCGCAATGCCTAGGATTCGTTTGAAATTTCAAACGCTCTTGTTCGGTCTTCCTGCTTTTATGCGCTGTGCATCGCTGGAACCCGATGGAATGTTTTCCTGGCGATGGCTTCCAAATGAGGTGCATCGATATTCAATTGTTCGCGCCGCCTGTGGGCGGTGCTGTTTAGGAGGCCGACATGCAGCTCAAAGATTCCACCCTGTTCCGCCAGCAAGCCTACATCAACGGCCAGTGGCTGGACGCGGACGGTGGTCAGTCGATCAAGGTCAACAACCCGGCCAACAATGAAATCCTCGGCACTGTGCCAAAAATGGGCGCGGCCGAGACGCGTCGGGCGATTGAGGCGGCCGACAAGGCGCTGCCGGCCTGGCGTGCGCTGACCGCCAAGGAGCGTGGCAATAAGCTGCGCCGCTGGTTCGAGCTGATGATCGAGAATCAGGACGACCTGGGTCTGTTGATGACGCTGGAGCAGGGCAAGCCGCTGGCTGAAGCCAAGGGCGAGATCACCTACGCTGCGTCATTCATCGAGTGGTTCGCCGAAGAAGCCAAGCGCGTCTATGGCGATGTGATCCCTGGTCACCAGCCGGACAAGCGTCTGATTGTGCTCAAGCAGCCGATCGGTGTGACGGCGGCGATTACGCCTTGGAACTTCCCGGCGGCAATGATCACCCGCAAGGCCGGTCCTGCGCTGGCGGCGGGTTGCACCATGGTGCTCAAGCCTGCGTCGCAAACGCCGTTTTCTGCACTGGCGCTGGCTGAACTGGCCGAGCGTGCGGGCATCCCGGCGGGCGTGTTCAGTGTGGTAACGGGCAGCGCGGGCGATATCGGCAGCGAGCTGACCGGTAACCCGATCGTGCGCAAGTTGTCCTTCACGGGCTCGACCGACATTGGTCGTCAGTTGATGGCTGAATGCGCCAAGGACATCAAAAAGGTGTCGCTGGAGTTGGGCGGCAACGCGCCTTTCATCGTGTTCGACGATGCCGACCTCGACAAGGCAGTCGAAGGCGCGATGATTTCCAAGTACCGCAACAACGGCCAGACCTGCGTCTGTGCCAACCGAATCTATGTGCAGGACGCTGTGTATGACGCGTTCGCCGAGAAGCTCAAGGCCGCAGTCGGCAAGCTGAAGATCGGTAACGGTCTTGAAGAAGGCATCACCACCGGCCCGCTGATCGATGACAAGGCTGTGGCCAAGGTCAAGGAACACATCGCCGACGCGGTCGCCAAAGGCGCGACGGTGCTGACCGGCGGCAACAGCCTGGAAGGCTCGTTCTTCGAGCCGACCATTCTGGTCAACGTGTCGAAAGATGCCGCCGTTGCCAGGGAAGAAACCTTCGGTCCGCTGGCTCCGCTGTTCCGCTTCAAGGACGAGGCCGAAGTGATCGAGATGGCCAACGACACCGAGTTCGGTCTGGCGTCGTACTTCTATGCGCAGAACATGAGCCGCGTGTTCCGGGTCGCCGAGGCACTGGAATATGGCATGGTGGGTATCAACACCGGCCTGATCTCCAACGAACTGGCACCGTTCGGCGGTATCAAGTCTTCGGGCCTGGGCCGTGAAGGCTCCAAGTACGGCATCGAAGACTACCTGGAAATCAAATACCTCTGCCTGTCGGTTTGACTGACTGACTCGGTCAGAATGACGCTTAGGCAGTGCAGCCGATGGCGCGCGAGAGCGACGTGTCATCGGCTTTTTGCAGCATCGCAGTTTCTTGGTGGCCTGAAGGCTGCAGCAGTCGATCATCGTATGCTGCCGCAGTTGATCCAGCCCGCTTGATCCTTGAACCACGCCGACCGATGAGCGGCGAATGAGGAATACATGAGCAAGACTAACGACTCCCTGATGCAACGCCGCCATGCCGCCGTACCACGCGGCGTTGGGCAGATCCACCCGATCTTCGCTGCTTCGGCGAAGAACGCCACCGTAACTGACGTAGAAGGTCGTGAATTCATCGACTTCGCCGGCGGTATTGCGGTGTTGAACACCGGTCACCTGCACCCGAAGATCATCGCCGCCGTGCAAGAGCAGCTGACCAAGTTGAGCCATACCTGCTTCCAGGTGCTGGCGTACGAGCCGTACGTCGAGTTGTGCGAAAAGATCAACGCCAAAGTGCCAGGTGATTTCGACAAGAAAACCCTGCTGGTGACCACGGGTTCCGAAGCGGTGGAAAACGCCGTCAAGATCGCCCGTGCTGCCACTGGCCGTGCCGGTGTGATCGCGTTCACCGGTGCTTATCATGGCCGTACCATGATGACCCTCGGTCTGACTGGCAAGGTCGTACCCTACTCGGCGGGCATGGGCCTGATGCCGGGCGGAATCTTCCGCGCACTGTACCCGTGCGAGCTGCATGGCGTGAGTGTCGACGATTCCATCGCCAGCATCGAGCGTATTTTCAAGAACGACGCCGAGCCGAAGGACATTGCTGCGATCATCATCGAACCCGTACAGGGCGAGGGTGGTTTCTACGTCGCGCCTAAAGCATTCATGCTGCGTCTGCGCGAGCTGTGCGACAAGCACGGTATTCTGCTGATTGCCGATGAAGTACAGACCGGCGCTGGCCGTACCGGCACGTTCTTCGCCATGGAGCAGATGGGTGTTTCTGCAGACCTGACTACTTTCGCCAAGTCCATCGCAGGCGGCTTCCCGCTGGCGGGCGTGTGCGGCAAGGCTGAATACATGGACGCCATCGCCCCTGGCGGTCTGGGCGGCACGTACGCCGGTAGCCCGGTGGCGTGCGCTGCAGCGCTGGCGGTTCTGGATATCTTTGAAGAAGAGCATCTGCTGGAGCGCTGCAAGGCAGTAGGCGAGCGTCTGGTGACGTCGCTCAAGGAGATGCAGGCCAAGTACCCGGTGATCGGCGAAGTGCGAGCGTTGGGCGCGATGATCGCAGTCGAGCTGTTCGAAGACGGCGATTCGCACAAGCCTAACGCTGCTGCAGTGGCTCAGGTGGTCGCCAAGGCGCGCGACAAGGGCCTGATTCTGCTGTCATGCGGCACCTACGGTAACGTGTTGCGTGTGCTTGTACCGCTGACCGCCGAAGATGAATTGCTGAACCGTGGCCTGGCCATTCTCGACGAGTGCTTTGCTGAAATCGCGTAAAAAGTGTGAGGTCACGAATTGATTGATTTTTGACCAAACAGACAAAAAAAGCCCGTTCCGACGGGTTTTTTTTGGTCTGGAGCATGGTTTTTCGCTCTTTTGGCTATATCCGGGCGATTGCATTGGCTAAGGTGAGCGCATCGACATCGGAGAGTCATGATGACTGCTGTAGTTTTGCCCGCCGTACCTCGCGTACTGATTGCCGAGTCTGATCCGTGGGTGCGCGAGACGCTCAGCGACCTGGTGCTGGGTGTGCGTGGGGATGTCGAGCTAGAGATGTGTACCGATGGCAGACAAGCCGTCGAATGGATGAAAAAGCAACTGCCGGATCTGGTGATTGCCGCGCGCGAGTTGCCGGGCGTGGACGGTCTGAGCCTGTTGCGTGGCGTGCGCAATTTGCGTCGCCAGCCTGCCATTCCGTTCATCCTCATCAGCAACCGCAACGACAGCGCCAGCGTGCGTGAAGTGTTGCCGCTTGCGCCGACCGCTTATCTGACCAAACCACTGAACACCGAGGGGCTGCGTCAGCGTCTTGAAAGCCTCCTGCTGGAGCAACGCGCCGCTGCTCCGGGCGAGGTGCCAGCCCTGACGCCCGGGCTGACGCTGACCAAGTTTCTCGACAAGCGCCGAGACGTAGCCGACGGCGCGCCGCTGTACGTTGACGTAGCGACGGCAGTGAAGCTCAGTCAGACGCCGGGCGGCATCGACGTGGTGCTGCTCGAGCAGGAATTGCGCAACGATCCTCATATAACCGCGGTACTGATTGCTGCCGCCAACAGTGCTGCCCAGCACCTGGGCAAACCTGTCCAGACCATGGCCGGGGCGCTGGCCATTCTGGGGCCGGTGCAGGGCGCTAATATCGCGTCCGGGCTGGCGAAGAAACGCATGGCGGTGCTGACCGACGACGCTTTGCTGGCGCAGGCCCATGAGTTCTGGACGATGTCGCAACGCACTGCCGACTACGCACGCATTCTGGGCAGCATGCTGGAGCTGGATGCAGAGCGCTGCTTCTGTGCCGGTCTGCTGCAATCGTTGGGCGACCTGGCGGTATTGGGCTGCTTGCAGGAATGGCTGCTGGCGGGTGGCGAGCTGAATGAGCAGGTTATCCGGCAGTCACTGGAGCAATACTCGGCAGCCTTCGGTTCCGCGCTGCGCACCCGCTGGCGCTTGCCGCTGGAGCTGCGTGAGCTGATCGCTGCGGTGTATCAGTACAACACTGGCATCTTCACCCGCGAAGTGCTGGCAATGAACCTGGCGGGGCAGATGGCGCGTCTGGGTGAGGAAGAGAGTGTCACGACACTGGTCAAGACCAAGTCGGCGAAGTTATTGAAGCTGAGCGTCGGTGATCTGCAGCGCTTGCGCAAGAAACTGACCGGCGTGACTGACCCGAGCTTGCTGATACCGCTCCCGGTCGAGCCTGAAGTGGCTGCCGATGAGGTTAAGGAAGATGAGCCCGATTTGCTGGACCTGACGCCAGAGGCGCCTGCCGCTATCGAAGATTCTGCAGCCGCTGTTCCGGATTTACCGAAGAAATAAGAGCGTGACCAGCGTCAGGAGCGTCCAGAACGGCATGCCCACGCGGAGCATGGGCACGATAGTGATCTACCGACGATTATCGTTCCGCACGCTCCAGCGTGGGAATGCCTTGGGTGACGCTCTTCGTCACAAATCTGCGCCGCGCCGTTTGGCTGCCGGTTCTTGGCAGTTCGTAGACAAGTCCACTCCCACGTACAGGCGGTTCCACATACTGGAGGTCACACATTCCGGGAGATCGTGGAAAAGCGGAGCGTCGCCCGGTCCACTCTTGCAATCCCCGGCTGATTCAAGCCGGTACGATCTGATTCTTGCCTTGGCGCTTGGCTTGATACATCGCCGCGTCGGCGCGGCCGTAAAGGGCTTCGAGGCTTTGGTCTTCGGGGCCGAGGTTGGTCAGGCCCTGGCTGGCGGTGATGCTGAACGTCACGCCGCCTGACTGGAAATTCTGGCGCTGAATCTCGCGTTGCAGGCGCTCGGCGATCTGCATGGCCATATCCGGCGCGCAGCCGGGGAATACTGCGGCGAATTCTTCGCCGCCAATACGCCCGAACAGATCGCCACGCCTCAAGGCCGAGCGGCCGCTTTCCGCGATGCGTTGCAGGACGGTGTCGCCTTCCTGGTGGCCGTAAGTGTCGTTCACCAGCTTGAAGTCATCGATGTCCAGCAGCAGGAAGGCCAGCGGCGTCCCGTTGAGGCGCGCCAGCTCGAATTCTCGCTGGGCGCATTCGAAGAAGTGCCGGCGGTTGCTGCTTTGGGTCAGTACGTCGGTGGTGGCCAGGCGCTGCAGTTCATCCTCGAGGTGTTTCTTCTCGGTGATATCTTCGGCAATGCCCACCACGATCAGGCGCTGGCTGGCATCGGCCCTGTGGCTGACGAAGCATTTGTCGCTGAGCCAGCGTACTTCGCCATCTGCGCGAATGATCCGGTACTCGCGATCCTCGATCGAACCCTTCTCGATAACCTCGTTCAGGCTGCGCTCGGCGTAGTTCAGGTCGTCCGGGTAGATACTGTCGCGCCACTCGCTGTAATCAGCCAATAGCAGGCCCGCCGAGCGTCCGAAGATGCGCTCGTAGGCAGGGCTGACATAAATCATGTGCTGGGTTTCCCAGTCGAACGCCCATAGCACTGCGTTCACACTCACAAGCAATGAGCTGAACAGTTGTTCACGCTCGCTCAGGCGTGCGACTTCTGCCTGTGCGTGCATCAGGGCTAACAGGGTTTCTGTGGCTGCGGGCATATCAGTGATCGGCGTGCCGGGTAGGGCTGTGGGAGACTGCTTTTCCATAAGAACCATCTCAAGCGTTTACGGCCAGTGCCGCGCCCTTTCCCGATTAGCGGGGAAGTTGGTGAGATAGGTCGGGAGGGGGATAAGTTCCGGGACCGGCGCGCCTGCGGGAGGCGCGCCGATCAACGGTATCAAGCGTGGGCGGGGCGCAGCGAGTAGGTTTTCAGCTGATCGGCGAAGTCGCGCAGGGACTGGATGCCACTGGCCTCGGCCTCGTGAATCCACTCTTTCATGGCAGACAGCATGTCATGACCGTTGCTGCTGGTCTTGACCCAGATCTGTTGCAGCGCCAGGCGCTTCTCGTAAATAACTTTCAATGCATGGCTGTGTTCCAGCATGGTCTGGATACGCAGATGGTGCTTGTCATCGAGCAGGCTGGTCTCCCGCGACAGCAGCCGTTTGGCGCGACGGAACTGGTGACGCACCGATTCGTCGGCCTTGCTCAGTTCCTGGGCAACCAGAGGCGCGATGACCAGCTTGCGATACTGGGCCATGATCTGGAAGCGATTGTTGAGAATCGCCATGGCGGTGTCCATGTCCATGCTGCCCTTGCCTTCGACCCGATGGGCGATGGGCGCGACCCGCTGGACCTTGGCCAGACCCAGAAAACTGAACACCTTGATCCACGCCCAGCCCATGTCGAACTCCCATGGCTTGACCGAAAGCTTGGCCGAGTTGGGGTAGGTATGGTGATTGTTGTGCAGCTCTTCGCCACCGATCACGATGCCCCACGGCACCAGATTGGTGGCCGCGTCCCGGCATTCGAAGTTGCGATAACCGACCGCATGGCCCAGGCCGTTGACTACGCCGGCGGCCCAGAACGGAATCCACATCATCTGTACGGCCCAGACGGTGATGCCGAGCGCGCCGAACAGAGCCAAGTCGATCACGGCCATCAGGGCGATGCCCAGCAGCTTGTAGCGCGAGTAGAGGTTGCGCTCGATCCAGTCTTCCGGGCAGTTCTTGCCGTAGATACGCAGTGTGTCCTGATTCTGCGCTTCTTCGCGATACAGCTCGGCGCCTTTGCGAAGGACAGTGGACAGGCCCTTGACGACAGGGCTGTGCGGGTCATCGACGGTTTCACATTTTGCGTGGTGCTTGCGGTGGATGGCTGTCCACTCGCGGGTGTTCTGGGCAGTGGTCAGCCACAGCCAGAAACGGAAGAAGTGTTTCAGCCCCGCATTGAGTTCAAGCGAGCGGTGGGCCGAGTAGCGGTGCAGATAGACCGTGACGCCAATAATAGTCACGTGAGTCATCACCAGCGTGACTGCTATTACCTGCCAGACGGAAAGGTCGAGCAAACCGTTGTACCACATAGGCTGTTTGGCCCTCGTAAAAAAACCGGTAAAGAAAAAAGTTGCCGGAGCATTATCACTGACATTACAAAGAAAACCAGTCACCCTTTCAGATAAGAGTCGCAGGATGTTTCTTGCTTTATAATCCAGACCTTTCGCAAGGCATCCCGCTTTTATGTCCGATTATTCCCGAGACGCGCTGCGAACCGCCGTCCTGTATGGGGTGCTGTCGGTTTTGTGGTTCGCGACAGCCGACTTTCTTCTGCCCCTTTTCATCGTCGAACCGGCTCGACTGGCTATTGGCCAACAGATGATCGGTTACGGCTGGGTACTGCTTAGCGCCGTCATGATCTTCATTGCTCGTGACAGATTGATGAGCATTATCGGTGGCAAGGCGCTTTTCGAGCGTCGACAGCAGGACTACGAGCGGCTGTTGCTGGCGGCTGTGGTGTTCGACAGTACCCGTGAGGGCGTGCTGGTCAGCGATGCGCAAGGCCGTATCGTCCACGTCAATCGTGCGTTCATGGACATCACCGGCTATCAGGCCGATGAGGTGTTGGGCTTCAACCCCAGCAAATTCAAGTCGGGTCGGCACGGGCCTGAGTTCTACCGGCAGATGTATCACTCGCTTGTCAGCGCCGGGCAGTGGAGTGGCGAGATCTGGAACCGGCGCAAAAGCGGTGAAATCTATCCTCAGTGGCAAACCATTCGCAGCGTCAAGGGTGAGGACGGTCAGGTCCGGCATTTCGTGGCGGTGTTCTCCGACATCACTGCCATCAAGCGCTCCGAGCAGGAACTGGCGCAGCTGTCGCACTATGACGCCCTGACCGAACTGCCCAATCGCCTGCTGCTGACAGACCGTATCAGTCAGGCGCTGACCTCGGCGCGGTTCAGCAAGCGCGGCTGTGCGCTGTTGCTGGTGGATCTCGATAACTTCAGGAACATCAACGACAGCCTCGGTCACAACGTGGGCGATGAGGTGCTCAAGGCGGCTGCCGAGCGACTCAAGAGCGTGTCTGACAGCGAGATGACAGTGGCGCGTCTGGGTGGCGACGAATTCGCGCTACTGGTCAAGAATTGTCCCCAAATGGTGCATGCAGCGGCTCTGGCGCAACAGGTGATCGATGCATTCAAGACGCCGTACGCCATCGCTGGTCATCAGTTGTTCGTTTCTGCCAGCATCGGTATCAGCCTGTTTCCCGGCGATGCGCTGACTGTCGAGCAACTGTTGCGCAACGCCGACTCTGCGCTGTTCAAGGCCAAGGGCGATGGCCGCGATGTGTTTGCTTTCTATACCGAGGAGCTGACTGCTCACGCCCAGCAGCGGGTGCAACTGGCCAGCGAATTGCGCCAGGCCATCGCGCAGGCAGAACTGCGGGTTTTCTATCAGCCGGTTCACGACCTGGCGACTCGGCGTATATGCGGTGTCGAAGCGCTGGTGCGCTGGCAGCACCCCTCGCGCGGGATGGTCTCGCCCGGTGAATTCATCCCCATTGCCGAGCAAAGCGGGCTGATCGTCGATATCGATGCCTGGGTATTGAATACGGCCTGTCGGCAGATGAAAGCATGGCTGGCGGAGGGCGTGCCCATCGAATTTGTGGCGGTTAACGTGTCCAGCCGCCTGTTCAGCCGGGGTGATCTGGACCTTCAGGTTGCGCAGGTGTTGCGTGACACTGGGCTCGAGAGTGCGTTTCTGGAGTTGGAGGTCACTGAAAGTGCGGTGATGGAGAACCCGGATCAGGCCATCGAGCAATTGCACCGATTGCGCGAGATGGGCTTGAGCCTGGCGATTGACGACTTCGGTACGGGCTACTCTTCACTGCTGCGGCTCAAGCGCATGCCGGTGCAGAAACTCAAGATCGATCAGGGCTTTGTAGCTGGCTTGCCGAATGATCGTGATGATATCGCCATTGTCCGGGCCATCATCACACTGGCTTCCAGCCTTGGCATGCGCGTGCTGGCAGAAGGCATAGAGGAGGCCAGTCAGGCTGCATTTTTGTGGGAGAACGATTGCGAACTGGGGCAGGGCTACTGGTTTGCGCGGCCAATGGTCGCTCAGGCGATCGACTGGGCGCATGCTCCGGTTTTCGACCAGCAAAGCGGGTGAGCACAGCACGCGTGCCGGGGTGCGCAATGCACCTTGGTTTTGCGCCATTCCGCTAAAGTCATTTTGGTTATATCTGCATTCTTAAATAGTCTTTTTAAGAATATCTGCGCCTCACTATCATTGCGTCACCGCCATGGCCATCGACCCCAGTCGCGACGGCAGGCTTCTCACATGTCAAGGAATAAGATAATGAGCGCATCTCTACGTAGTGTTGACGGTCAGGACGAAGCAGCCATTCTGCGTGAGATTCAGAGTGCGTTGCGTGACCTGCGTTTTGGCGCCGTCGAAATCACTGTTCATAACGCGCAAGTAGTACAGATCGAGCGGAAGGAAAAATTTCGGTTGCAGAACTCTACTCCCAAGCAAAGCTGAGGCGACACCCGACTGGTCCACCGGAGGGCTTCATTCCAACTCCTGATACACCCTGAAAAGCAGCTCGCCAGCACGAATGCCGTTCTGACGCGCGAAGAAGAATTCAAACAGCCGACACACAGAATTTCCAGGAGCTTCAATCATGTCCATTCGCCATTTTGCACTGGCGGCTATCGCCAGTGCTGTTTTCGCAGGTTCGGCTGTTGCCAAGGATTACGAGCTGCTCAACGTGTCGTACGATCCGACACGCGAGCTGTATCAGGATTACAACGCAGAATTCGTCAATTACTGGAAGAAGTCGCACCCGGACGACAAGGTCGATATCAAGCAGTCCCACGGTGGTTCGGGCAAGCAGGCGCGTGGCGTGATCGACGGCCTGCGTGCCGACGTGGTGACGCTGGCGCTGGCCGGTGACATCGACGAAATAGCCAAGCTGGGCAAGTCCCTGCCTGAAAACTGGCAGACCCGCCTGCCGGACGCGAGCACGCCGTATACCTCGACCATCGTGTTTCTGGTACGCAAGGGCAACCCGAAAGGCATCAAGGACTGGGGCGATCTCACCAAAGAGGGCGTGTCGGTGATCACGCCCAACCCGAAAACCTCGGGCGGTGCGCGCTGGAATTTCCTCGCCGCTTGGGCCTACGGCCTGAAAGCCGGCGGTGGTGACGAAGCCAAGGCCAAGGAGTACGTGCAAACACTGTTCAAGCACGTGCCGATTCTGGACACCGGCGCACGCGGTTCGACCATTACTTTTGTCAACAACGGTCAGGGCGATGTGTTGCTGGCCTGGGAAAACGAAGCGTTTCTCGCGCTGAAGGAAGACGGCGGCAAGGACAAGTTCGACATTGTCGTGCCTTCGCTGTCGATCCTCGCCGAGCCGCCAGTGGCTGTGGTCGACAAGAATGCCGAGAAGAAGGGCAACACCGAGATTGCCACCGAGTACCTCAAGCACCTGTACAGCAAGGAAGGTCAGGAAATTGCTGCAAAAAACTTCTATCGTCCACGTGATGCCGAAGTCGCTGCCAAGTACGAGAAGCAATTCCCGAAACTCGATCTGGTGACTATCGACAAAGACTTTGGTGGCTGGAAGACTGCTCAGCCGAAGTTTTTCAATGACGGCGGCGTGTTCGACCAGATTTACCAGGCGCAATAAGCCGACTGCGGGTGCTGCGCGAGTGGCATCGCAGACAGGGTAAAGCAGCCCGGACTGACGTCCGGGCTTCGTGCAAGTGAAACCAGGGACTTTTATGTCGCGTCGTATCTCCCCCGTCATACCCGGCTTCGGGCTGACGCTGGGCTACACCTTGGTGTACCTCAGTCTGATTGTGCTAATACCGCTGGCCGCCATGTTCGTGCATGCCGCGCAGCTTACCTGGGATCAGTTCTGGACCATCATCACCGCGCCTCGCGTGATCGCTGCCCTCAAACTGAGCTTCGGCACTGCCTTCTATGCGGCCCTTATCAATGGTGTGATCGGCACGCTGCTGGCCTGGGTGCTGGTGCGTTACACCTTTCCCGGTCGCAAGATCATCGATGCGATGATCGATCTGCCGTTCGCCCTGCCGACCGCTGTGGCCGGCATCGCCCTGACAGCGCTGTACGCACCCAATGGCTGGGTCGGCCAGTTCGCTGCCGACCTGGGCTTCAAGATCGCCTACACGCCACTGGGCATCACCCTCGCGCTGACCTTCGTCACGCTGCCGTTCGTGGTGCGCACGGTGCAGCCGGTGCTGGCGGATATCCCCCGAGAAGTCGAAGAAGCCGCTGCCTGCCTGGGCGCGCGCCCGTGGCAGGTATTCCGCCACATTCTGGTGCCGGCATTGCTGCCTGCCTGGCTGACCGGGTTCGCCCTTGCGTTTGCACGTGGTGTAGGCGAGTACGGCTCGGTTATTTTCATCGCCGGCAACATGCCCATGAAAACCGAGATTCTGCCGCTGCTGATCATGGTCAAACTCGACCAGTACGATTACACCGGCGCGACCGCCATCGGCGTGATGATGCTGGTGGTGTCCTTCATTCTGCTGCTGCTGATCAATCTGCTGCAGCGGCGCATCGAAACCCCATCCTGAGGAGGCGCAGAACATGTCTTATTCATCTGTTTCAGCCGCCGCCTCAGCCAACGCCGCCCGCCGTGGCAGCAAGGTCTCGCGGCGTATCCTGATCGGCCTGTGCTGGCTGGTGTTCGTGCTGTTTCTGGGCTTGCCACTGTTCATCGTGGTGTCTCAGGGGCTGAAGAACGGCCTGGGCGCTTTCTTCACCGCCATTCTTGAACCGGATGCCTTGTCGGCCCTCAAGCTGACTGTGATTGCGGTGCTGATTTCGGTGCCGCTCAATCTGGTGTTTGGCGTCAGCGCCGCATGGTGCGTGAGCAAATACTCGTTCCGCGGCAAGAGCATTCTGGTCACGCTGATCGATCTGCCGTTCTCGGTCTCGCCGGTCATCGCCGGGCTGGTCTACGTGCTTATGTTCGGCGCGCAGGGCCTGTTCGGGCCGTGGCTGCAGGATCACGACATCCAGATCGTATTTGCGCTGCCAGGCATTGTGCTGGCGACCATTTTCGTCACCGTGCCGTTCGTGGCACGTGAGCTGATCCCGCTGATGCAGGAGCAGGGCACGCAGGAAGAAGAGGCCGCGCGGCTACTCGGCGCCAATGGCTGGCAGATGTTCTGGCACGTCACGGTGCCGAACATCAAATGGGGCCTGATCTATGGTGTGGTGCTGTGTACCGCGCGGGCGATGGGTGAGTTCGGCGCTGTGTCAGTGGTGTCCGGGCACATTCGCGGCGTTACCAACACCCTGCCGCTGCATGTAGAAATTCTCTACAACGAGTACAACCACGTCGCAGCCTTTGCCGTGGCGAGCCTGTTGCTGATCCTGGCGCTGTTCATCCTGCTGCTCAAGCAGTGGAGCGAATCGCGCATTAACCGTCTGCGCCATAACGCGGCGGAGGAATAATCATGTCGATCGAAGTCCGTAACGTCAGCAAAAATTTCAACGCTTTCAAGGCGCTCAACAACATCAGTCTGGACATCCAGAGTGGCGAGCTGGTGGCCTTGCTCGGCCCTTCAGGCTGCGGCAAGACCACGCTGCTGCGCATTATTGCCGGTCTGGAAACCCCGGACGACGGCAGCATCGTCTTCCACGGCGAGGACGTTTCCGGTCATGACGTGCGCGATCGCAACGTCGGTTTCGTGTTTCAGCACTACGCGCTGTTCCGCCACATGACCGTGTTCGACAACGTCGCCTTCGGCCTGCGCATGAAGCCCAAGCGCGAGCGCCCGAATGAAACGCGCATCGCTGAAAAAGTTCACGAACTACTGAACATGGTGCAACTGGACTGGCTGGCGGATCGTTACCCGGAGCAGTTGTCAGGTGGTCAGCGTCAGCGTATCGCCCTGGCCCGCGCGCTGGCGGTAGAGCCCAAGGTGCTGCTGCTGGACGAGCCGTTCGGCGCGCTGGACGCCAAGGTTCGCAAGGAGCTGCGTCGCTGGCTGGCGCGCCTGCATGAAGACATCAACCTGACATCGGTGTTCGTGACCCACGATCAGGAGGAAGCCATGGAAGTGGCTGACCGCATCGTGGTGATGAACAAGGGCGTGATCGAACAGATCGGCTCGCCGGGCGAGGTGTATGAGAAGCCCTCCAACGATTTCGTCTACCACTTTCTCGGCGACTCCAACCGGCTCAGCCTGGGCGACGAAGGTCAGGTGCTGTTTCGCCCGCATGAAGTGTCGCTGTCGCGTCAGGAGCTCGAAGACCATCATGCCGCTGAAGTCCGCGACATCCGCCCGCTGGGTGCAACCACGCGGGTAACGCTGAAGGTCGAAGGGCAGAGCGAACTGATCGAAGCCGAAGTGGTGAAGGATCACGACAGCCTGGTGGGCCTTGTCAAGGGCGAGACATTGTTCTTCAAACCGAAGGTGTGGCAGAAGCTCTGAAGCGGTGGAGTGAGGGCGCTCGTTCCGGAGTGAAGTCTCTCGTTGCTCACGCAGCAGCCTTGCGCACGTTGCGCCCCGCTGGCCCGGAGCGTTCTTCGATAGCGTGCTGCAAGGGTTTGCGCAGGCCCATCAGGAACGCCAGTTCCGCGACCACGAACAGCGGGCCGATGATCAGGCCCGTCAGGTCATCGATGAATGCCGGTTTGCGGCCTTCGAAGTAATGGCCGATGAACTGGATAACCCAGCCGACCACAAACAGCCCGACACCTGCGCTCAGCCAGACCATAGTGGTCTGTTGTGCAAGGTTCGCCCCGGCCCAGAGGCACAGCGCCAGTGATACTGCCATGACCGCACCCAGCGCCCGGTCCAGCCGTAGATAGAAAACAGTAGAACCCAGCGCCAGCAAGGCCGCAGGCGCTACCCAGACCACGCCGATGTTCCAGCCAGGACGCGATAAAAGTACTGCCACTGCCAGCACTATTAACGGGATACCCACGAAGTGCGTCACGATATTGCGCGAATCACGGTGATAAGCGGCGTATTGGCTGAGATGATCGACAAGGGTTTTCATTATTATTCCTGCCTGAGACGTTAAGCCGGTCGAGCTGACGTTGTTTTACAACATGCAGGCCCGAGATAAAAGGGAGCACACATGACAAACGGAGTGTCTTGGCGGCCAAGGCTGCTGTCCGATTACTGGTTCTCCCATTTGCCTGCAGGTTTGCAGGATAGCCTGCTGGGGGCAGCGCACCAGTTGCGCAGGACGCCTGGCAGAATGCTGTTTAGAAAAGGCGATCCGCCGTGTGGCATTTATGTACTGCTGGAGGGCAGCGTGCGTATCGGCGCCCCCCGGGAGCAGCGTCTGTTGTCGCACATGCAGCCTGTATGTCCACCCTGCTGGTTCGGTGAAGTCTCATTGTTCGACGGGTTGCCGCGCCGTTTCGAGGTCCGTTCGCTGGAGCAGAGCATTTTTCTGCATTTCCCTCAGCAATATCTGGTCGAATTGCTCGACCGACAGCCGGAATACTGGCTTTCGTTTGCGGCTCTGCTCAGCCGAAAAATCGGTTTGCCACTGCAAAATCCGGAAAAAATGCAACAACTGCCTCCCCGGGCTCGTGTCGCGTGGCGTCTGCTGATGCTGAGCGAGGGCTATGGTCCGCTGAGTCATGCCCGGCGTGTGATAGCGCTGAATGACATTCAGGCGGTACAACGTCTGGCGCTCTCGCCTCCGGCCCTGGCTGAGGTGCTGCAGGACCTGCATGAGCGCAGGATTGTGCGCCTTGATGAAGGGCATCTTGAAGTGTTCGACGTGGAAAGGCTGCGCAGAATTGCCAACTTCTCCAGAGCGAAAGCGGTGTGCTGAGCAAGCCGGAAACATCCGGTAATGGCTCTGGCGCCTCTTCGATTGAGATAGCAAATGGGATTCACTATCATCTCGCCTCATTTGCGAACGCGAGATACCCCGATGCAGGCAAGCAAGCGTCTTCTGGCTGCCCTGACACTGACTTTACTGGGCAGCACCGCCCAGGCTGCCGATGAGGTGGTGGTGTACTCCTCTCGTATCGACGAGCTGATCAAACCGGTTTTCGATGCATACACCGCTAAAACCGGCGTGAAGATCAAGTTCATCACCGACAAGGAAGCGCCGCTGATGCAGCGCATCAAGGCCGAGGGCGAAAATGCGACCGCCGACCTATTGCTGACCGTCGATGCCGGTAACCTCTGGCAGGCCGAGCAGATGGGTATCCTGCAGCCGTTCACCTCGCCTGTTATCGACGCCAACATTCCGCCTCAGTATCGCTCGTCCACACACAGCTGGACCGGGCTTAGCCTTCGCGCACGTACCATTGCCTACTCCACTGACCGGGTGAAGCCAGCCGAGTTGACGACGTACGAAGCGCTGGCCGACAAGCACTGGGAAGGACGCCTGTGCCTGCGCACTGCGAAGAAGGTCTACAACCAGTCGCTGACCGCCACCCTGATCGAAACCCACGGCGCCGAAGCCTCCGAGAAGATCCTCAAGGGCTGGGTGAACAACCTGTCCACCGACGTGTTTTCCGATGACATCGCAGTGCTTGAAGCGATCAACGCCGGGCAGTGCGATGTGGGCATCGTCAACTCTTACTACTATGGACGCCTGCACAAACAGAAGCCGGACCTGGCGGTAAAACTGTTCTGGCCGAACCAGTCCGACCGGGGCGTACACGTCAACCTGTCGGGCATCGGGCTGACCAGATATGCCCCGCACCCGGAAGCCGCCAAGGCGCTGGTCGAGTGGATGACCGGTCCTGAGGCCCAGACGATTTTCTCCAGCGTCAATCAGGAGTTCCCGGCCAACCCGAAGGTGTCGCCCTCGGAAGAAGTGGCTAGCTGGGGTCAGTTCAAGGCCGACACCCTGCCGGTTGAAGTGGCAGGCAAGCGTCAGGCGGAAGCGATACGCATGATGGATCGTGCCGGCTGGAATTGATTTAATACCCACCGCCTTATCGCTCCCACGCTCCAGCGTGGGAGCGCCGTTCTGGACGCTCTGCTTCCGGTTTCGATAGATGTATCACTTAGTGACGTATCACTCCTGATTTCGAGAACCCCTTGGCCCATCCCGTCCAACGCCGCTGGTACCCGCTGGTTTTTGCCATCGCGGTACTGGTATTAATGCCACTGAGCGTGTTGCTGCTGTCGTGGGAGACTGTCGACACACAGATCTGGTCCCACCTGCTTGAAACCCAGATATCGCGTCTGTTGAGCAACACGCTGATCCTGCTGCTGGGGGTCGGTGTCGGCGTCACGCTGTTGGGGGTTAGCCTGGCCTGGCTGACCAGCCTGTGCGAGTTCCCGGGCCGGCGCTGGCTGGACTGGGCGCTGATGCTGCCGTTCGCAATCCCTGCTTACGTATTGGCATTCGTCTTTGTCGGGCTGCTGGATTTTTCCGGGCCGGTGCAGAGCTTGATGCGCGAATGGTTCGGTTCAGGCCTGCGCCTGCCGCGAGTGCGCTCTACCGGCGGGGTGATCATCGTGCTGGTGCTGGTCTTCTACCCCTACGTCTACCTGCTGGCACGCACCGCCTTTCTGGCGCAAGGCAAAGGGTTGATGGAAGCTGCGCGGGTACTGGGCGACTCGCCTCTGCAAGCGTTCTGGCGCGTAGCGCTGCCCATGGCCCGTCCGGCGATCGGTGCGGGTGTGGCGCTGGCGCTCATGGAAACGCTGGCAGACTTCGGCGCTGTCTCGGTGTTCAACTTCGACACTTTCACCACCGCCATCTACAAGACCTGGTATGGCTTCTTCAGCCTGTCCAGCGCTGCTCAGCTGGCCAGTCTCTTACTCCTGGCGGTGCTCATTCTGTTGTACGGCGAACGCCGGGCCAGAGGTGCAAACCGACCCGCCAGCGAACGGCCTCGGGCTGCCGCGCTCTACCCGTTGCGGGGCCTCAAGGCGTGGGGCGCGAGCGCCTGGTGTGGACTGGTGTTTATCTGTGCTTTTGTCGTGCCGGTGCTGCAGTTGATCATCTGGGGCTGGCAGCGAGGCCGTTTCGATCTGGACGAGCGCTACATCGGGTTGATTCTGCACACCCTCTATCTGGGCGGCATGGCGGCGCTGATCACCGTCAGCGTTGCGCTGGTTCTGGCCTTCGCCCGACGCATGGCGCCTACGCCTGCCATACGTTCGGGCGTCAGCCTCGCCAACCTTGGCTACGCGCTGCCGGGTTCGGTGTTGGCGGTGTCGATCATGCTGGCATTCAGTTACCTGGACCGTGCGCTGGTCGTCCCGCTTTCGGGTTGGCTGGGAGGCGCAGGCAAGCCGCTGTTGCTGGGCAGCCTGTCGGCTCTGTTACTGGCGTATCTGGTGCGCTTCATTGCGGTGGCCTTCGGTCCGCTGGAGCACAGTCTGTCGCGCATTCGTCCTTCCTTGCCCGAAGCGGCCCGTAGCCTCGGCGTCAGCGGGCCAAAGTTGTTTCTCAACGTGTATTTGCCACTTCTGGTGCCTGGCGCGCTCAGCGCAGCGCTTCTGGTGTTCGTGGATGTGCTCAAGGAAATGCCTGCCACCCTGCTTATGCGCCCGTTTGGCTGGGATACGCTGGCCGTGCGGATCTTCGAAATGACCAGTGAGGGCGAGTGGGCGCGAGCAGCGTTGCCAGCTTTGTCACTTGTGCTTGTAGGATTATTACCCGTCATTGTGTTGATTCGGCGCTCTGCCCGTCAGATTGGTTAGGTGCGGGTCCCGCACCTTGCGGCTACAATGCGCCGCAATTGGTGCGGTCTGTCAGATTATTCGGTCAGCTGTAATGTGCTGCAAACTCCGGTTTATTGGGGGGCTTGCCGATATTTTCTGCCCGCACCTTCGCCACGCCCGGAAGGAGAAACCCATGGGACAGCGTACCCCCCTGTTCGACCTGCACCTCGCCCTTGGGGCGAAAATGGTCGATTTTGGTGGTTGGGACATGCCATTGCATTATGGATCGCAGGTCGAGGAGCACCACCAGGTGCGTCGCGACTGTGGGGTCTTCGATGTCTCTCACATGAACGTGATCGACGTGCTCGGTCGTGATGCCCGAAGCTGGCTGCGTTATCTGCTGGCCAACGATGTCGACAGGCTCAAGACGCCGGGCAGGGCGCTTTACAGCGTCATGCTGGACGACGCAGGCGGCATCATCGACGATATGATCGTCTACCTCACGGCCGAGGGTTATCGTCTGGTGGTCAACGCCGCAAATGGCGCCAAGGACCTGGCCTGGATGAAGTCGCAACTGGGCGACGCCGAGGTGCAGCTGAACGAACGGAGCGAGATGGCGATTCTAGCTATTCAGGGGCCACGCTCGCGGGCCAGAATTGCCGACCTGGTGACCAGCTCTCGCGCCAGGTTGATCAATGAGCTTAAACCGTTCGAAGGTCGTGATGACGCTGACTGGTTCATCGCGCGTACCGGTTATACCGGCGAAGACGGTCTGGAAATCATGCTGCCGGCCGAGCAGGCGCCGAGCTTTTTCAATGATCTGGTCGGTGCGGGCATTTCTCCCATCGGCCTTGGCGCCCGTGACACCTTGCGCCTCGAAGCGGGTATGAACCTTTATGGTCAGGACATTGGCGAGGGTGTTTCACCGCTGGTGTCGAATATTGCCTGGAGCATCGCCTGGGAGCCTTCCGAGCGTGATTTCATTGGGCGCAAGGCTCTGGAGCGCGAACGCGTTGACGGCATTGCCTCCAAGCTGGTCGGTCTGGTGCTCGAAGAGCGCGGCGTCTTGCGGGCGCATCAGGTTGTAAGAATCGCAGAAATTGGCGAAGGTGAGATCACCAGTGGTAGCTTCTCTCCTACGCTGAGCAAATCCATTGCCTTGGCGCGTGTGCCGATGGCGACTGCTGACCGGGCCGAGGTGGAAATCCGCGGCAAGTGGTATCCGGTGCGTGTCGTGCAGCCGGCCTTCGTGCGGCATGGCAAAGCCTTGATTTAACCTATGGCGGGTTTTCCGCTGACCCGATGTTGAGGATGACTAAATGAGCAATATTCCCGCCGAGCTGCGTTTCGCCGAAAGTCATGAATGGGCACGCCTGGAGGCTGACGGTACAGTGACCGTCGGTATCTCGGATCACGCACAGGAAGCGCTGGGCGATGTGGTGTTCGTCGAACTGCCGGAGATCGGCAAGGTATTCGCTGGCGGTGATGCCGCTGGTGTTGTCGAGTCGGTCAAGGCTGCCTCGGACATCTACTCACCGGTTGCGGGTGAGGTTGTCGCGGTCAATGAAGCACTGGGCGACTCGCCCGAATTGCTTAACAGCGAACCTTACAGTGCCTGGATCTTCAAGCTGAAACCTGCCAACGCTGAGGCTGATCTGGCCAAACTGCTGGACGCTGCAGGTTACAAAAGCGCCATCGGCGAGTAATTGCCGGATAAAAAAATGCCGCTCATCGAGCGGCATTTTTTATGCGTGACGCTTACTGGTTTTCAGCGACCAGGTTCTTGTCCAGGATCGCGTTGGCCAGCTCCATGTCCGTGGCTTTCAGGCCCGGATTTTCTTTACGCACTTGCTGGATAGCGGCTTCGAGGAACGGGCCGCGGATGTCGCCATTGCTGGCAACGTAGCTGCCGGCGTCATCTTGAGCGGCAACGATCAGCTTGTGATCCTTGAAGGTCAGGTAAGTCGAGCCAGTGGTGGCGCCCGAGGACAGCACATTACGCCAAAAGGTGTCAGCCATCGCTGAACCCATCGGGATGGAAAGCAAGGCTACGGTGGCGACAGCAAACTTGAGACGCATGATTTGGTACTCCAACTGTGGTTGTTCTGAGGGTTGGATAGCTAAACCCACGAACTAGTTCAATCAATGTGTACCGGCTAGTTCACTTTAGCGGATTTTCCTTAACAAGCCTGTTGGCACAGCCGCTGAAGAGGGCGCTCAACCCGCTCAGCGCTGCTCGCTCTGCGGCGTCACCCTCAGCACTTCTTCCAGTGTAGTCAGCCCAGCCGAGACCTTTTGTGCACCCGACAGGCGCAAGCTGCGCATGCCTTCCTTGAAGGCCTGACGGCGCATGGCAGTGAGGTCCAGGTCTGCGGAGATCAATGCCTTGATGTTGTCTGACATGACCATGATCTCGTAAACCCCGGCGCGGCCCCGATAGCCGGTATCGCGACATTCCACGCAGCCAACTGCCTGATGCGCACCAGCCGGTACGGGGGCTTGCCAGGGGCGTGTCAGGGTTTGCCAGTCAGTCTCGTTCAGATTGATCGGCGCCTTGCAGTGCGGGCACAGCGTACGCACCAGGCGTTGGGCCATCACGCCGAGTATCGTCGCCTTGAGCAGATAATGCGGTACTCCCAGCTCGAGCATGCGGCTGATGGCGCTGGGCGCGTCGTTGGTGTGCAGCGTCGACAGCACCAAGTGACCAGTCAGTGCCGCCTGAATAGCCATTTCAGCTGTCTCCAGGTCGCGAATTTCGCCGATCATGATGATATCAGGGTCTTGCCGCATCAGGGCGCGCACGCCAGCGGCAAAGCTCAGATCAATGTTGTGCTGCACCTGCATCTGGTTGAAGGCGGGCTCGACCATCTCGATAGGGTCCTCGATGGTGCAGAGGTTGACCTCAGAGGTCGCGAGCTTTTTAAGAGTGGTGTACAGCGTGGTGGTCTTGCCCGAACCGGTCGGGCCGGTGACCAGAATGATGCCGTTGGGCTGGCGGGTCATCTCCTGCCAGCGACGCAGGTCATCACTGGAAAACCCCAGCTGGTCGAAGTCCTTGAGCAGTACTTCCGGGTCGAAAATCCGCATCACCATCTTTTCGCCGAATGCTGTGGGCAAGGTCGACAGGCGCAGCTCCACTTCACGATTTTCGGGCGTGGTGGTCTTGACCCGACCGTCCTGCGGTTTGCGCTTTTCGGCGACGTTCATCCGTCCGAGGCTCTTCAGGCGGCTGACAATGGCCATGATGACCTGTGCCGGGAACTGATAGACGTTGTGCAGCACGCCGTCGATGCGAAAGCGCACGGTGCCTTGTTCACGGCGCGGCTCTATGTGGATATCGCTGGCCCGTTGCTGAAACGCGTACTGGAACAGCCAGTCGACGATATTGACGATGTGCGCATCGTTGGCGTCGGGCTCCTGATCACTGGCCCCGAGCTTGAGCAACTGTTCGAAGTTGCCCATGTTGCTCATTTTCTGTTCGGACGCATTGGCGCCGCTGACCGACTTGGCCAGCCTGAAAAACTCCATCGCCATGCGCTGGATGTCTGCCGGGTTGGCGACGACGCGTTTCACCTGAAGCTTGAGCACATGTGAGAGGTCGGCTTCCCACGAGCGCACGTAGGGCTGGGCGCTGGCGATGGTCACTGATTCGCGATCGACTGCCACGGCCAGAATCTTGTGGCGCTGCGCGAATGCATAGGACATCAGTGGCGTGACCGCTGCGACATTGATCTTCAGCGGATCGATGCGCATGTAAGGCTGGCCACAGATTTTTGCCAGCCAGGCAGTCAGGGTTTCTACGTCCAGCTTTTTGCCGGGACGCTTCAGGTCGTCGAACTGCAGCGACGCCAGAAATTCGAGCGGGTGCAGTTGAATGTTTACCGCGCTGCGACGTTGCGCGAGTGCGGTCTCCGAGTCGTCCTGACTCAGGTAGCCTTCGGCAACCAGGTCACGCAACACATCGTTCAGATCGAGCCAGCGATCCTGTGAAGAAGGGGACAGGGCTGCCATGCGCGCTCCTTGGGGCAATTTGGTCATGTGACGCTGAACAAGCGTAGACGCCAAGCGTGACAGCGTTACTCGTTCTGTGCGACCGGGAATTACCGAAGCAGGCGAATTGATTCAGCCGCGGGCCAGCGCGACGTGAGTCTGTGGGGTTTTGAGAGCGTCGGTTTGTTCGACATCCACCGAGCAGACGTCGATCAGGTTGCGCATTTTTTCACCAATGACCTGGGCCCGGTGCCAGCTCAGCCTGGCGACGTGGAGGTCGATGACCAGCATGCTTTCCTGCTGCACGACGCTGAGCTGGTGAGGAATCAGGTACTGCATCGCAAACAGGTTCAGCACCTGGCAAAGCAACGCTGGCTCGGCTTCGGCAACAATCCGATAGCGCGCGCAGCACGAAGCATTGCTGGATGACCAGCTGTCGGGGCGTTGCGAGAGGGTGGTCACGGCTTCGAGGTTGGGCATGCTGATACTCCAGAACGATGGTAGAAATCTTTACATGCGGCAAAAGAAATTTCTGGTCCATCATCAACTGGATTAGTCTTGTTAAGACTTGTTAATGCGTCAGTGACTGCTGCGGAAGAATAATTATGCAAACCGAGCTGGATGTGTACGACCGCAAGATTCTGGCTTTGCTGCAGGAGGACGCTTCGCTTTCCAGCGCGCAGATCGCCGAGCAGGTCGGCTTGTCGCAATCTCCTTGCTGGCGTCGCATTCAGCGGCTCAAGGATGAGGGGGTAATCCGGCGCCAGGTCGCGTTGCTGGACCGCAAGAAAATCGGTCTGAACACGCAGATTTTTGCCGAGGTCAAACTCAATGCCCACGGGCGCTCCAACTTCACCGAGTTCACCGATGCGATTCGTGGTTTTCCAGAGGTATTGGAGTGCTATGTGTTAATGGGGGCGGTGGATTTTCTGCTGCGCATCGTGACGCCGGACATCGAGGCTTATGAGCGGTTTTTCTTCGAAAAGCTGTCGCTGGTGCCCGGTATTCAGGAAGTGAACTCGACAGTGGCACTGTCAGAGATCAAATCCACCACCAGCCTGCCGCTATTGCGCCAGGGAGGCTGAATTCATGACCTCTTGCCAATTGCCTGCCGCGCCGCACACCCAAAGCAGGGCGCAGGGCGTCACCCGAGGTATTCCCACGCTGGAGCGTGCGGAACGATAGTTACACGAGAGAACACAGCTCCAGCCTTACAAACGCAACAAGGTCTTCCATGCGCGGCTCTGGAAGACAGTGATGGCTTGCTGAACACGGGCATCGAGCACTTCGTCGCTGATGTCCAGATGGGCCAGTTCTTCCAGTTTGCGCATTTCGCCGTACAGGCGATCGAGCTCTGGCAGGTCCAGCGCGGCGCGTGCCCAGTGCAGCCAGGCTTGCATGCGTTCGATCCGTGGCAGTTGCTCGGCCAGGTCTTCCGGTTGCTGCTGATAGCGGCTCAGTTGCAGGGACGTCGCCTCTTCGCCCAGCAGGCGAGGCAGCCAACTGCTCAGCAGGGCAGCGCCCTGGCGGTTGCCACGCGTGTTGCGCTCGGCGGTCCAGCTGCGGGCCAGCAGCCAGCGCGAGGTGTTCAGTGAAAACTCGCCCCAGCGGGTGTCCTGCAATTCTTCAAGGAACTGCTCGTGAGCAGCGCCACGCACATCACCATCTTCCTGACCAGCCTGAACCAGTGGGCGCCAGTCTTCCAGCAGCGCGTCCAGCGAGGTACGTAGCTGGGCCGTCGAAGTGCGTGGTGCGGCCTGGCCGAGGCTGCTGGTCAGTGCGCGCAATTCGGCGAGCATCTCGACCCAGTCCTGCAGCAAACGCCAGTGGCCGTTGAAACGGTACTGCTCGGCCAGACGCTGGCTGCTGCCCAGCAAATGCCAGGCCAGCGCCGAGTAAGCATCATCCAGCGGGGTTTCTGCGTTCAGAACAGGCGCCGGGAGGCTCAATGAGTAGCTGCTGGCGTCGAGCAGGCGATAACCGCGCTCAGCCTTGCTGATGTCGCAGGGCATCAACGGCAGCGTTGCAGCCAGTTCAGCGGCCAGTTCCAGCAGCGCCGCAGGGTCGCCCTCGCGCAGCTCAAGCTCCAGCTCGCAGATTTCTTCCTTCTGCTTGCCTGCAACCACCTGGCCCAGGTCCAGCGCGGCTTCGATCACCACTTTGGTTTTGCCACGACCCCAGGCAATTTCGGCTTTTTCACGCACAAAGTCGGTGGTGAACAGCGGCTTGATGGTTTTCTTGTCCAGTTCGGCCAGTTGCTCGGGCCAGCAGTCGCCTTCGAGTTTTTTCAGGTCCAGCTTGGCTTTGGGCAGATCCCAGTTGTATTCGTTGCGCTCGGACAGGCCGGCCACACTTTGCCCGCGAGTCTTCATGGTCTGGATGATCTGATCGCCATCACGACGGATGCGCAGCGCCACTTTGGCGTGGGCCAGTTCGCGTTCAGGGGTATCGAAATACTGGTTCGACAGTTCCAGGCGCTCCCAGCCACTTTTGTTGCGCTTCTTGAGCAACGGGTGTTCGCGCAGTGCAGCGAGGGTCTCGCGGCTGACGCGGAGTTTGATTTCTGTTTCTTTTTGCATGGCCGGGGGAATCCAAACGCTGATACTGATAACGGAAGCGCAGCCCATGACTGAACGGCTGCTGATGGCGCCAGTGTACAGGACATGGCCCGAAACGGTTTATTCCTGGGTTGCTATGGCCCTATGATGGGCTGTGTTTCGTCTTGATTACAGGAAGCGTCCATGCCGTTGCCGTCCATGAAAGACCAGTTCGCCGCCTTGATCGCTGCGCCTTCGGTGAGCTGCACTCAGCCTTCCCTGGACCAGACCAACCGTCCTGTCATTGATCTGCTGGCCGGCTGGCTTGGGGATCTGGGTTTTGCCTGTGATATTCAGCAGGTGTCACCCGGCAAGTTCAATTTGCTGGCCACCTTCGGCACCGGGCCTGGCGGTCTGGTGCTGGCCGGCCACAGCGATACCGTGCCGTTCGACGAAGCGCTGTGGAAAACCGATCCGCTGAAGCTGACCGAAGTCGATGGCCGCTGGGTCGGGCTGGGCAGTTGCGACATGAAAGGCTTTTTCGCACTGGTGATCGAAGCCGTACGCGGGTTGCTTGATCAGCCGTTCAAGCAGCCGCTGCTGATCCTCGCCACCTGCGACGAAGAAAGCTCGATGGCCGGAGCCCGTGCGCTTGCAGACGCCGGACGCCCGCTGGGCCGCGCAGCGGTAATCGGCGAGCCGACCGGTCTCAAGCCGATCCGCATGCACAAAGGCGTGATGATGGAGCGCATCCATATTCTCGGGCGCAGCGGCCACTCCTCTGATCCGAGCCTGGGGCACAGCGCGTTGGAGGCCATGCACGACGCGATCAGCGAACTCAAGGGCCTGCGCACGCAATGGCAATCGGAATACCGTAATCCGCAGTTCACTGTGCCGCAGCCTACCCTGAACCTGGGCTGCATTCATGGCGGCGACAACCCGAACCGCATCTGCGGCCAGTGTTCGCTGGAGTTCGATCTGCGCCCGTTACCGGGCATGGACCCTGACGTATTGCGTGCTGCGATCCGGCACAAGCTGCAACCTTTGGCTGAACTGCATCAGGTGCAGATCGACTACGCTCCACTGTTCCCCGAGTGTTCGCCGTTCGAGCAGGTGGCGGATGCCGAACTGGTGCGCGTTGCCGAACGACTGACCGGCCACACAGCGGCAGCAGTAGCATTCGGCACCGAAGCGCCTTATCTTCAGCGCCTCGGTTGCGAAACGCTGGTGCTGGGGCCTGGCGATATTGCCTGCGCGCATCAGCCGGGGGAATACCTCGAAATGTCACGTCTGGACCCTACAGTGCGTCTGTTACGTCAGTTGATCGAACATTATTGCCTGACGCCTCAATGAGTCAGGTTCCACAAGAGCCGAATACAAGGAGATTGCGCGTGCCAAGCCTGTTCCGACGATAACCACCACACCGTTGTGCGTGCTTTTTCTCTTCGTCCATTTTTCTACAGGCTCTTGTTGTCATGCCCG
Organism: Pseudomonas coronafaciens pv. oryzae str. 1_6; assembly: GCF_000156995.2. Classification (NCBI taxonomy): domain Bacteria; kingdom Pseudomonadati; phylum Pseudomonadota; class Gammaproteobacteria; order Pseudomonadales; family Pseudomonadaceae; genus Pseudomonas; species Pseudomonas coronafaciens. Next base: position 189,199 of record NZ_CP046035.1, read on the forward strand.
AATACGTCAACTGGCTACGCGATGCATCTCCTTACATCAATGCTCACCGCGATTGCACCTTCGTCGTCATGCTGCCCGGCGACGGCGTCGCACACCCCAACTTCGGCAATATCGTCCACGACCTGGTGCTGTTGCACAGCCTTGGGGTGCGGCTGGTGCTGGTGCATGGCTCGCGTCCACAGATCGAGAGCCGTCTGGCCCAGCGCGGGATTACCCCGCGTTATCATCGCGATTTGCGCATCACCGATACCGAGACACTGGAATGCGTGATCGATGCCGTCGGTCAGCTGCGCATCTCGATCGAGGCACGTCTGTCGATGGACATGGCTGCTTCGCCCATGCAAGGTTCGCGGTTACGCGTCACCAGCGGCAACGTGGTGACCGCCCGGCCTATCGGCGTGCTGGAAGGTGTCGATTATCAGCACACCGGCGAAGTGCGCCGGGTTGACCGCAAGGGTATCAATCGTCTGCTGGACGAGCGTCACATCGTACTGCTGTCGCCGCTGGGCTACTCGCCGACCGGCGAAATCTTCAACCTCGCCTGCGAAGACGTCGCCACACGCGCCGCTATCGATCTGGCCGCCGACAAACTGCTGCTGTTCGGCGCCGATGAGGGCCTTTTGGACGAGCAGGGACGGCTGGTACGCGAGTTGCGCCCTCAGCAGGTGCCTGCCCATTTGCAGCGCCTGGGCAGCAACTATCAGGCGGAATTGCTGGATGCAGCGGCAGAAGCCTGTCGTGGTGGTGTGGCCCGCAGCCATATCGTCAGCTATGCCGAGAATGGCGCACTGCTGACCGAGCTGTTCACCCGCGACGGTGGCGGCACGTTGGTCGCGCAGGAGCAATTCGAGTTGGTGCGCGAGGCGGCCATCGAAGACGTCGGCGGTCTGATGGACCTGATCACCCCGCTGGAAGAGCAGGGCATTCTGGTACGCCGCTCCAGAGAAGTGCTGGAGCGCGAGATTACCCAGTTCAGTGTGGTCGAGCGTGAAGGGATGATCATTGCCTGTGCCGCGTTGTACCCGATTGCCGACTCGGAGTCAGGCGAGCTGGCGTGTCTGGCGGTCAACCCCGAGTACCGGCATGGTGGTCGCGGTGACGAGTTGCTGGAGCGTATTGAAAACCGTGCCAGGGCATTGGGCATCAAGACCCTGTTCGTCCTCACCACCCGCACTGCGCACTGGTTCCGCGAGCGCGGTTTCGAGCCCAGCAGCGTAGACCGCCTGCCAAGCGCCCGCGCCTCGCTGTACAACTATCAGCGTAATTCGAAGATTTTCGAGAAGGCTATATAAGCGCTGGAGCGGACGCAGAGCGTGGGAACGATAGGTGTTCTTACAGACACCTGTCGTTCCTCACCCTCCAGCGTGGGAATGCGGTTCGTGACGCTCGGCGTCACCTGCGCATCAGTTGCTGATCGACAGAATGCTCGCCTGATACGAGCCCACGAATGTGTCGAAATCCACCACTTCCTCCGTCGCTTCCAGCTCGGCCTGTTCCTCAAGGGAGGTTTTGGCCAGGGCTTCGAAGTGTGCCTGTTCTTCAGCGCTCAGCGGGTGAGTGCGGAAGTATTCGGCGTGGACCTGGCTTTGGCGAAGGGAGAACGCCGTGAAGCCTTCGTTGTGCGCCTTCATGCTGGCCAGCACCTGGGCTGAAGGGGTCAGCGCGGTGTCGTCGATCTTGGCCTGTTGCACGTCGATGGATTTGACGTGTTCATCTATGCCTTGCGCCTGATCCAGCAGTCGGGCAATGGGCGTGATTTTCTCCAACAGCTCGGTCGCCCATGCCTTGAGCTCGACAGGGCTGTTGTCGCGCAGCAGGTTCAGGCCCGGACGGCGACCTTCCTTGACCACCGAGAGGAAGTTCGAGCTTGCATTGGAACACTCGTGGCCAGCCAGTTGCTGGCTTTCCTCAAGGGCGCAATACAGCACGAACGCGTCGATGAAGCGTGATTGTTCCAGGCTGATGCCGGTCGGCAGAAACGGGTTGATGTCCAGGCAGCGCACTTCAACGTACTGCACACCGCGGGCCACCAGCGCCTGAATCGGGCGTTCGCCGCTATAGGTCACGCGCTTGGGACGTATGTTGGAGTAGTACTCGTTTTCAATCTGCAACACGTTGGTGTTGAGCTGAATCCATTCGCCGTTCTGGTCATGAGTACCGACATCGACGTATGGCTGATAAGGCGTTGCCACAGCCTTGCGCAGGCTGTCGGTGTAGCTGACCAGATCGTTGTAGCACGGCGTCAGGTCAGCCTGAGCGTCACTCTGATAACCCAGATCGCTCATGCGCAGGCTGGTGGCGTACGGCAAGTACAACGTGTCGGCGTCAAAGTGTTCCAGCTGATGCTCACGGCCGCGCAGGAAACCTGCGTCCAGCGCCGGTGATGCACCGAACAGGTACATCAGCAGCCAGCTGTAGCGGCGGAAGTTGCGAATCAGCGCGATGTAGGAATGCGACTGATAGTCCCGCGCGTCGCCGGCAAAGTCTTCGGTCTGCTTGAGCAGCGCCCAGGCATCTTCCGGCAGCGAAAAATTATAGTGAATACCGGCAATGCACTGCATGGTCTTGCCATAACGCAGCGCCAGACCCTTGCGATAGACGTATTTGAGTTTGCCGATGTTCGAGGTGCCGTAATACGCGATCGGTATGTGCTCTTCGTCGGGCAAAGGGCACGGCATCGAAGGGCTCCAGAGCAGCTCGTTGTTCAGCTTGCTGTAGGCGAATCGATGGATCTTGTCCAGGCTGTCGAGGGTCTCGGCCGGGTTCTTCAGTGCGGGCGTGATGAACTCCAGCAGTGATTCGGAGTAATCGGTCGTGACCTGGCCGTTGGTGAGTGCTGCACCCAGAGCTTGAGGGTGGGGCGTGCACGCCAGTTCTGCCGTTGCAGTAACGCGCAGACATTCACGCTCGATACCGTGCAGGCACTGCTCCAGCAAAGAGAGGTTGTTGCGCTCGCCAAGCAAAGCAAGACGGCGGTTTAAAAGTTCGCTCAAGGTGTAATCCTTCACGCATCGGTCGCCCCGATATGGGGGTGGACTTGATGGTCTGCAAGGGTGAGGAGAGGAACTGGCGTGGTCGCCTGGTCGGGTCGTTGACGCCAGTTCACAATCATTGCTCTTCGTCGTACCACCCAAATGGACTCGGCACCACGCTAATGGTGCCGAAATTAACTCAAATGATGTCGGTACGGCTAGGTCCACTTCGCAATGACTGATTGCATCAGCCTCTGAGCGAGTCTAGATGACTGCAAATGTGCCTTGGGCTTTTGCGACGAGCTTGTCGCCCTGGACAACTTCCGCTTCTACCACCAGCGTGCGGCGACCCGCGTGCAGGACCTTGGCGATGCACAGAACTTCGCCGTCCGACACGCCACGTACATAGTTGATCTTGCACTCGATGGTCACGCTGCGCTGGTCGAAACCATGAACGCTGGAACAGGCCAGCCCCATGGCAATATCGACCAGACTGAAGATTGCCCCGCCGTGCATCACATTGCCGCGATTGCGCAGATGCGCTTCCAGTGGCAGTGCAACTTCGGCAACGCCTTCGTCAAGACGCCGCAGCTCGCAGCCGAGCATCTTGAAGTAGGCGCTGTGGGTCAGATCCTCGGGAATGTCCATCAACGCTTCTTCAACTGCTTGGCGTTGGCAAACAGCGACGCCATGGCGTTGTTGGCCGGTGCAGGTGCAGAGGTTTCCTTGCGCGGGGCGTTGTTCTGCTGACGCGGTGCCGAGCCTGGACGCGCGCCACGCGCACCATCGATTTTTTCGCCGGGTGTGTCGCTCATGCGCATCGACAGACCGACACGTCTACGCGGGATATCGACTTCCATGACTTTCACTTTCACCACGTCGCCGGCCTTGACTGCTTCACGCGGGTCTTTGATGAATTTCTCGGACAGCGCGGAGATGTGTACCAGACCGTCCTGATGCACGCCGATATCGACGAAAGCACCGAAGTTAGTGACGTTGGTCACGACGCCTTCGAGGATCATGCCCAGTTGCAGGTCCTTGAGGTCCTCGACGCCATCCTGAAATTCGGCGGTCTTGAACTCCGGGCGTGGATCGCGGCCAGGCTTCTCAAGCTCTTGCAGAATGTCCGTCACCGTCGGTAGACCAAAGGTCTCGTCAGTGAACTTCTTCGGGTCCAGACGCTTGAGAAAGCTGGCATCACCTATCAGCGAACGGATATCACGATCGGTTTCAGCCGCAATGCGCTGTACCAGCGGGTAGGCTTCAGGGTGAACGGCGGAAGAGTCCAGCGGGTTGTCACCGGTCATGACACGCAGGAAGCCTGCGGCCTGTTCAAACGTCTTTTCGCCCAAGCGACTGACTTTCTTCAGCGCTGCGCGTGTCTTGAACGCACCGTTTTCATCGCGATGCGCGACGATATTCTGGGCCAGCGTGGTGTTCAGGCCGGAAATGCGCGCCAACAGCGCCACCGATGCGGTGTTCACGTCCACGCCTACGGCGTTCACGCAATCTTCAACCACGGCGTCCAGGCCGCGAGCCAGCTTGAGCTGCGATACGTCATGCTGGTACTGACCGACGCCAATGGATTTCGGGTCGATTTTCACCAGTTCGGCGAGCGGATCCTGCAGGCGGCGGGCAATCGATACCGCACCACGGATCGACACGTCGAGGTCCGGGAACTCCTTGGCCGCCAGTTCCGAGGCGGAGTAGACCGAGGCGCCCGCTTCGGAAACCATGACCTTGGTCATCTTCAAACCTGGGTATTTCTTGATCAGCTCAGCGGCCAGCTTGTCGGTTTCGCGGCTGGCGGTGCCGTTGCCGATGGCAATCAGATCGACCGAGTGCTTGGCGCACAGGGCTGCCAGCACGGCGATGGTCTGGTCCCACTGGTTTTTCGGTACATGCGGATAAACGGTCGCGTAGTCGAGCAGCTTGCCGGTGGCATCCACCACGGCGACCTTGCAGCCGGTACGCAGGCCCGGGTCGAGGCCCATTGTGGCCCGCTGGCCAGCCGGAGCGGCGAGCAGCAGGTCGTGCAGGTTATGGGCGAAAACGTTGATGGCTTCGGTTTCGGCGCCTTCACGCAGCTCGCCCAGCAGGTCGGTTTCCAGATGGCTGTACAGCTTGACCTTCCAGGTCCAGCGGACCACTTCGGCTAGCCATTTGTCGGCAGGACGGTTCTGATTCTGGATACCGAAACGCTCGCCGATCATCAGCTCGCAGGGGTGCATGGTGCCCGGCAGTTCTTCACCGACTTTCAGTGCGGAGCTGAGGAAACCTTCGTTGCGCCCGCGGAAAATCGCCAGCGCGCGGTGTGACGGCATGCTCTTGAGCGGTTCGTCATGTTCGAAATAGTCGCGGAACTTGGCGCCTTCCTCCTCCTTGCCAGGCACCACCCGAGCGCTGATCACCGCTTCCTGCTTGAGGAAACCGCGCAGCTTGTCGAGCAGTGAAGCGTCTTCGGCAAAGCGCTCCATCAGGATGTACTTGGCGCCTTCCAGTGCGGCCTTCACGTCGGCCACGCCTTTTTCGGCGTCGACAAAGCGGGCTGCTTCTGCTTCAGGAGCAAGGCTCGGGTCGTTGAACAGGCCGTCGGCCAGCTCGCCCAATCCGGCTTCAAGGGCGATCTGGCCCTTGGTGCGGCGCTTCTGCTTATAAGGAAGATACAAATCTTCAAGACGCGTCTTGGTGTCGGCCAGCTTGATGTCTCGGGCCAGTTCCGGGGTCAGCTTGCCTTGCTCTTCGATGCTGGCAAGAATGCTGACGCGCCGGTCGTCCAGTTCGCGCAGATACCGCAGACGCTCTTCCAGATGGCGTAATTGAGTGTCATCCAGGCTGCCGGTCACTTCCTTGCGATAGCGGGAAATGAAGGGCACGGTCGAGCCTTCATCCAGTAGTGCTACGGCCGCTGCGACCTGTTGTGGGCGTACACCGAGTTCTTCGGCGATGCGGCTGTTGATGCTGTCCATAAGACCACCTGGAGTTGTGAGCAAAAAACGGGGCTCGTACGAATTGTCTTGCCTGGATTTCGTTCGCCAGCATTTATATGTATGGCTGGCGAACCGCCATAAGCACGGCTTTGCCTGACTTTGAAGGCGGCGCATTATACCCGGCAAAGGCGGATTAGGGGATTGGTCGATAAACGAGCTGTTTTTGAGCGAAAAGACAGGCGCAAGTGTCGCCCCCAGTAAAATCTGCTAACAATGCACACGGTGCGCATCACCGCAGCTACGCCATAATGCGCCCCGAGATCAGAGGAGCATCCGATGAGCAGCACCGCACAAAATGCTGAAGGCGAAAAAATCCTGATTGTCGATGACGATCCTGGGTTGAGCAGTCTCCTGGAACGGTTTTTTACCAGCAAGGGCTACCGCGCCCGCGCGGTGGCAAACGTGGAGCAAATGGACCGATTGCTGGCCCGTGAGGTTTTCAACCTTGTGGTGCTGGATTTGATGTTGCCTGGGGAAGATGGCCTTTCCGCGTGCCGCCGGCTGCGTGCCGCGAACAATCAGGTGCCGATTATCATGCTGACCGCCAAGGGCGATGAGCTGAGCCGCATCAAGGGGCTCGAACTGGGTGCCGATGATTACCTGGCCAAGCCGTTCAACCCGGATGAGCTGATGGCGCGGGTCAAGGCTGTATTGCGTCGTCAGGCAGCTCCGGTGCCGGGTGCGCCCGGCAGCGAGGACGAATCAGTCAGTTTTGGCGACTACGTGCTGTCGCTGGCGACACGCGAACTCAAGCGCGGTGAAGAAGTGCACATGCTCACCACGGGCGAATTCGCAGTACTCAAGGCGCTGGTAATGCATGCTCGGGAGCCACTGACCCGGGACAAACTGATGAACCTGGCCCGTGGCCGCGAGTGGGATGCGCTGGAACGGTCCATCGACGTGCAGATATCCCGTCTGCGTCGCCTGATCGAACCAGACCCGTCCAAGCCTCGTTATATCCAGACAGTCTGGGGCGTCGGCTATGTATTCGTTCCGGATGGTGCCGGAAATCGCTGACAGCCTGGCTGTCAGCACAGAAATTCGTCATCCCTGCCAGTTACGTCAATAACCTTTCAGGAGGTTATCGACGTGCTGGTTTTTTGCGTTCGTCCATCGGGTCTCGCCCGCGTTCGGCAAACCTGCGAGCCTCGCTCGCCTTGCAAAGTGTATGGCTGCAGTTATGAAGACACCGCTCTGGTTCCCGCAAAGCTTTTTTTCCCGCACGCTCTGGCTGGTGCTCATCGTCGTGCTGTTTTCCAAGGCATTGACGCTGGTTTATCTGTTGATGAACGAGGACGTGCTGGTCGACAGGCAATACAGCCACGGCGTTGCGCTGACCCTGCGCGCGTATTGGGCTGCCGATGAAAATGATCGCGAAGCGATTGCCGAGGCGGCCGGCCTTATCCGGGTGGTTGGCGGGGGCGTGCCGGAAGGCGAGCAGCACTGGCCGTACAGCGAGATTTACCAGCGGCAGATGCAGGCTGAACTGGGGGCCGACACCGAAGTGCGTCTGCGTGTGCATGCACCGCCTGCACTTTGGGTACGAGCGCCGAGCCTGGGGGATGGCTGGCTGAAAGTACCGCTCTATCCGCATCCGTTGCGCGGGCAGAAAATCTGGAGCGTGCTGGGCTGGTTCCTGGCTATCGGGTTGTTGTCCACCGCATCAGCCTGGATCTTCGTGCGTCAGTTGAATCAGCCGCTCAAGCGGCTGGTGTTTGCCGCTCGACAGTTGGGGCAGGGCCGCAGCGTGCGTCTACCGGTCAGTGACACGCCCAGCGAGATGACTGAAGTGTATCGAGCCTTCAACCAGATGGCCGAAGACGTCGAACAGGCAGGTCAGGAGCGCGAACTGATGCTGGCAGGTGTGTCCCACGATTTGCGCACACCGCTCACTCGTCTGCGTCTTTCTCTGGAGCTGATGAACGACAACGAGTTTTCTGAAGGCATGGTGCGTGACATCGAGGATATGGATGCGATTCTCGATCAGTTCCTGGCATTCATTCGTGATGGGCGTGACGAAGAAATCGAGGAGGTCGATCTGGGCGACCTGGTTCGCGATGTCGTTGCGCCGTTCAACAACGACGAGGACAGCATCCGACTGTGCCTGGAACCCATACCGCCCTTTCCGCTACGTAGAGTGTCGATGAAGCGTCTGTTGACCAACCTGATCGGCAATGCCCGCCATCACGCAGGTAACGGTATTGAAGTGGCGGCTTATGTCTCAGGCGACAGAAATGCGCCTTACGTGGTGTTGAGCGTGCTGGACAGAGGGGCGGGTATCGATCCGTCCGAGCTGGACACCATCTTCAATCCGTTCATCCGGGGCGATCGTGCCCGTAGCGGCAAAGGCACCGGTCTGGGGCTGGCGATAGTCAAGCGTATTGCTGCCATGCACGGTGGTAATGTCGAGTTGAGAAACCGGTCGGGCGGTGGACTGGAAGCGAGAGTACGGTTGCCGCTTGGGCTGATGTTGCCGAGGGATGCCATCTAGGGCTAGTAATTCGGGGGGAATATAAAGCGCCATGCATGGCGACAGAAGGGCGCCTGATAAATCGAGGTGGCCTTATGGACGTGCATGGCGGCTTGCCTGACCCGGCCCATGATGGAAGTACTCCCTGTACTCCTAGGTCACGTCGATCCTTTCGATCAACGCATCCCGGCCCCCTGGTCATGTGCGTACCCTCTTCAGGTCGCACAACGCAGAAAGGCAGTGGCTTATGCAGTCACTGCCTTTCTGGATGAATCAATACCAGTTCGGGTCTTTGCGCAATTGCTCTTGCAACAGACCTTTCATACCTTCGTCAGGCTTACCCAGGTAGCGATAAGTCGCATGACGTGTCGGCGATTTGTCTGCAGGAAGACCCGCAGGCACTTCGACCAACATGGCGTAGGCATCTTCCTTATCGAGGCTCACAGCCACGATCAGGCGCTTGCTTTTGCACGTATCGGCGGTTTCGCAAAGCGGCCCCACCAGATAATTGTCACCGTCCTCGGTAACTGCCGTCATTTGCTGCTCGGAGGCACCAGACAGGTTTATCACCCACTCCGGCAACCGCTCTTCCTTCTTGACGACTTTCGTCCAGGTTGTGCGGTACTCAGGGGCAGAACTCAAAAGCTCATTGACCCTGGACTGCCCATCGTTGGCAGCCATGGCCATGGCACTGCCGCCCAATAGCAGGGCGGCGGCCAGCGTGCGAAATGACGTGTGCATCTTTAGCCTCGACCACGACGACCGAAGAAGAACGACACCACGAACATCACCAGGAATACGACGAACAGGATCTTGGCGATACCGGTTGCCGTGCCTGCGATACCGCCGAAGCCCAGTACTGCAGCGACGATGGCGATGATCAGAAACGTGATAGCCCAACTCAACATAGTGATACTCCTTTTTGATGCCGTTTTAATTAATAAAGGGTGCTGCGTTTTTTTCAAATCGGGTCAAAAAACCCATTTTTGCTGTGGCGCGACTTCATCCACCGAAACCAGGCCGTCTACAGGACGGACGCTCGAAGACATATCCTTGTTCGCAGAAGCGCTTACTTCGCGATAGGAAATGCTATTGCTATGGATGAACGGCTGAATGGTTTGAGCTGCTTCGCTGGATGGATTCCAGCGCTGGAACTGCTGAATGGCGATCAGAGTGACAAGCAAGGCCAGCAGCAAGAACAAACCTTGCTGAAGGTGCAGAGGGGAGATACGAAACTGTGCAATACGCTGGCTGTTCATCTGCAAACTCCCCTGGCCTGTGCTGGCTTTCAATCTGATGGGTCTAGGTACAACGACCTCGTTGAAAGGGATATTGCAGACTGCATGCCAACTTCATAATCGTATTTAATATCAACTAAATCAGTGGCTTACGAACTAATCGCCAAGCCTTCTGCAAGCAAGCTGCACGATTACACCTTTGTAATCGTGCGTTCTGCACGAAGGAGGCGTTGAAAAGCCCGCTCGGTTCAGCCTGCGCTGCGCGCCATGACTTTCAATGCGTCACCGTTGACGCCTTTGACGCCGCGAATATTTCGCGCGATTTCAACGGCCAGTTCTTTCTCGGCGAAGTTGGCGACCACGCCGTTGAGGCTGACGACACCGGCTTTGGTGTCCACCTTGATATTCATCCCGTCCAGATTGCGGCTGTAGATCAGGCTCGCTTTCACCTTGCTGGTGATCCACGCGTCACTCATTTCTTCAGTCGGTGTCAGCGTTTGCGGCTGAGCTTTCGCGGCAATGGAATCGGCAGCACTCAGGCTGATGAGGTTGTTGACGCTGACCACACCGTCGGTATTGCTCGCCAGACTGCCCGCCAGTTCCTTGGCCTCCGGGCTTTGCGCACGTCCCTTGAGGGTCACGACGCCGTCCTTGCTGTCGACGTCGATGTTCAGCGCCTCGGTGACGCTGCTCCACAGCAGCTTGGACTTGACCGTCGCGACCAGCGTCGCATCTTCGAAACGCTGGGCCATATTTGTTCTGGAGCCAGGCTCGCTGGCGACGGAAGGATCGATCTCCAGCTGATTGTCGACTTTTTCAATACCCTTTGTGTCTAGCGCGATACGCTCGGCCAGCTCGCGATCAACCTGATCCTCGACCTTGCCTTTGAGAATGGCTGTGCCTTGCTCGACATCCACTTCGATCTTGAACGGGCTCAAATGTTTGTTCAATGCGAAGGCTGTCCAGATAGAGCCTTCCTGACGCGCCTCGCTAAGCTGGGTCTGCAGGTCAGCCTGGGCGAGAGCGGGGCCGCTGCCAAGCAGCGCAGCGCACGCGGTGATCAGGGCAATCTTTTTCAATGAGAACATGTGAGCTTTCCTTTTGAAGTGGGTTGTCGTCTCCGGATAGACGGTTTTAACGGCATAAACGCAGATTAATCGGCTCGTTCGCCATTGGGCGAACAGAGAGCTACCATGCATGCCGCAGAATCAATCAGAATTGACCATGCAACTTGCCCGATGATTCCGAGACTAACTGAGACAATTCATTAAGGAGCGTAGGAAAAATGGAAGCAGCCACTGAGAATCAGGGCCGTATTCTGCTTGTGGACGATGAGTCCGCCATCCTCCGCACCTTCCGGTACTGTCTGGAAGACGAAGGTTACAGTGTCGCCACTGCCAACAGCGCAGCGCAGGCTGACACGCTTATGCAACGCCAGGTGTTTGACCTTTGCTTTCTCGATTTGCGTCTGGGCGAAGACAATGGCCTTGATGTGCTGGCGCAGATGCGTATTCAGGCACCGTGGATGCGCGTGGTCATCGTCACCGCGCACTCGGCGGTCGACACCGCGGTGGATGCCATTCAGGCCGGCGCAGCCGACTATCTGGTAAAGCCCTGCAGCCCTGATCAATTGCGTCTCGCGACCGCCAAGCAGCTGGAAGTACGTCAGCTGTCGGCGCGTCTCGAAGCGCTTGAAGGCGAAGTTCGCAAGCCAAAAGACGGCCTGGATTCGCACAGCCCATCCATGATGGCCATTCTGGAAACGGCCCGCCAGGTGGCGGTTACGGATGCCAATATCCTGATTCTGGGTGAGTCCGGTACCGGTAAAGGCGAGCTGGCACGGGCGATACACGGCTGGAGCAAGCGGGCCAAGAAGTCTTGCGTCACGATCAACTGCCCGTCGCTCACTGCTGAATTGATGGAAAGCGAGCTGTTCGGTCACAGCCGCGGCGCGTTCACAGGTGCCAGCGAGAGCACGCTGGGTCGCGTCAATCAGGCCGATGGCGGCACGCTGTTCCTTGACGAGATCGGTGATTTCCCGCTGACGCTGCAACCCAAGCTGCTGCGTTTCATTCAGGACAAGGAATACGAGCGAGTGGGTGACCCGGTGACCCGTCGTGCAGACGTGCGCATTCTGGCGGCCACCAACCTCAATCTGGAGGACATGGTGCGTAGCGGGCGCTTCCGCGAGGATTTGCTGTACCGGCTGAACGTGATCACCTTGCATCTGCCTGCCCTGCGCGAGCGCAGCGAAGACATACTGACCCTCGCAGACCGTTTTCTGGCGCGTTTCGTCAAGGAATACGCGCGACCGGCCCGAGGCTTCAGTGAAGAGGCGCGAGCCGCGCTGCTCAACTATCGCTGGCCTGGCAACATTCGTGAGCTGCGCAACGTGATCGAGCGAGCCAGCATCATCTGCCCGCAGGAGCGTGTCGAGATCAGTCACCTCGGCATGGCTGAGCAACCGACGAATAATGCACCACGAGTGGGTGCGGCGCTGAGTCTGGACGAGTTGGAAAAAGCTCACATCGGGGCCGTGCTGGCGACCAGCGAAACCCTCGATCAGGCAGCCAAGACACTGGGTATCGACGCTTCGACGCTTTACCGCAAACGTAAACAGTACAACTTGTGAATAATTTCTGATGAAACTGGCCATGAAGCTGCGCACACGCCTTTTTCTGAGCATCTCGGCCTTGATCACGGTCGCGCTGCTCGGATTGTTGCTGGGGCTCGTCAGCGTCATGCAGATGGCCCGCACTCAGGAATCATTGATTCAGCACAACTTCGCCATTCTGGATCTTGGCCTGAAGCTGCGTCAGAACCTGGGCGATCAACTGGTGTTGATGACCGGCTCGCAGCGCAACAAGCCCGAACTGCAGAAGATGCAGGCACAGTTCGAAGAGTTGCTGGAGCAGGGTTCGGTGCAGGATCCGCAGCAGAACGTGCGTACCGGGTTCGAGTCCACCAAACGGGACTACCGGCACTTCATCGAGGTCTGGAACCGTCTGGGGGACGACCCGCGCGGTATTCGTGGTACGCCGCCACTGAGCGAAAGCTTCAATGCGTTGCGCAACGGGCTGTTGAACGTGCATCGCAAGGCGCTGGAAAACATCAGCAATGCCGAGATCAACTCGCGGGACCGCGCTTTGTGGATCGCGGGCCTGCTGGGACTGGTCGGGCTGGCAGTGCTGTGTATCGGTTTCGTGACCGCACACGGTATTGCACGTCGTTTCGGTGCGCCGATCGAAGCCTTGGCCAAGGCGGCTGATCGCATCGGCGAAGGCGACTATGAGGTCACTCTGCCGATATCTTCGGCTGCAGAAATGAACCTGCTGACCCGACGCTTCGGCATCATGGCTGAGGCCCTGCGTCAGCATCAGGCGACCAATGTCGACGAGCTGCTGGCGGGTCAACAGCGCTTGCAGGCGGTGCTTGACAGTATTGACGATGGCCTGTTGATGATTGATCGCCAAGGGCATCTGGAACACTTGAACCCGGTGGCCCAGCTTCAGCTCGGGTGGGATGAGAGTCGCCTCGGCGAGAGTCTCGGCGCTGCACTGAATCGCCCCGAACTGGATGAGCAATTGCATCTGATCCTGCGTGGCGGGACGCTGGAGCGCGCGCCGGAAGATCTGGCCATCGACATTGATGGCGAGTCGCGATTGCTGACCTATAGCATGACGCCGGTGAGCCACACCAAAGGCCATATCCTGGGTGCAGTGATGGTGCTGCACGATGTTACCGAGCAGCGGGCTTTCGAGCGAGTACGCAGCGAGTTTGTGCTGCGCGCTTCGCATGAGCTGCGTACACCGGTCACCGGCATGCACATGGCGTTCGGTCTGTTGCAGGAGCGCCTGCATTTCGCCCCGGAATCGCGCGAAGCGGATTTGCTCAATACGGTGACCGAAGAAATGCAGCGGTTGATGCAACTGATCAACGACCTGCTGAATTTCTCGCGCTATCAGAACGGTCTGCAGAAGCTCAAGCTGGCGCCGTGTTCCATCGAAACGTTGCTGGAAGAGGCCAAGGCGCGCTTCGAAGATCAGGCTCTGGAGCGGGACATCGTGCTGATGCTGGACATCCAGGAGCCTTTGCCACGCCTGCATGCCGACCAGTCTCAACTGGAACGTGTTCTGGACAACTTGCTGGATAACGCCCTGCGCCATACGCCGCCCAAAGGCCTTATCCGTTTGCAGGCCAGACGCCACGGCGAGCGGGCGATCATCAGTGTCGAAGACAACGGCGAGGGCATTGCCTACGGGCAGCAGGGCCGGATCTTCGAACCCTTCGTTCAGGTCGGCCGCAAAAAAGGTGGTGCCGGCCTGGGGCTGGCGCTGTGCAAGGAAATCGTCCAGCTGCACGGCGGCCGAATGGGCGTCTACTCAAGGCCGGGGCAGGGCACGCAGTTCTACATGGCATTGCCGCTTTAAGGGGTTAAGCGGCAACACGCTGTTGATTGCGCCATGCGGTCAGTTCGAGTGGTTAAGCACCTGCAGAATTGCCGCGCTCTGGGCGTCAGGTTCGCCTTCGAAACGGGCAGGGCGGTAGTGCATCTGAAAGGCGGCCAGCACCTCGCGTGTCGCGACGTCGAGCTCTCCGGTCTGCGGTGTGCTGTAGCCCAGGCGCGCGAGCTGTTGCTGAAACCAGCTGATGCTCGGCAGGTTGACTGCCAGCAGCGCCTGACGTTGCGCAACCAGTGCTTCATCGGGCCAGACGCCAAGCCCTTCAGCGGCCAGGCGTTTCCACGGGAATAACGGACCTGGGTCTTGCTTGCGCAAGGGCGCAATGTCGCTGTGACCGATCACGTGCCTGGGGTCGATTTTGTTGCGCTTGACGATGTCTTTGAGCAGCACCGTGATCGACTGGACCTGTGCCTCGGTGTACGGATACCACAAGCGACCTGTCGGGGTGTCCTTGAAGCCCGGGTTGACGATCTCGATGCCTATCGAGCTGGAATTGAGCCATGTGCGCCCTTCCCATTCGCTCTCGCCAGCGTGCCATGCCCGGGCATTTTCATCCACCAGCTTGTAGATCGTGGCCTGCTTGTCGTCGCCGATCAGGTAATGAGCGCTGACCTCGCCGTGGGTCAGCAATTGCAGGGATCGCTCCATCGACGTCGAGGTGTAGTGCATCACGACATACTGAACCCGGTTGTCGAAATTCGCCGACGGATGACTGGTGTCCAGCTTGGGGCCGCTGGAGCACGCCGTGAGGATGAGCATGAGGAGTGCAGAGAGATACAGCTTCATGGGATTGGCAGCGTCGGGAGGTAATGAAACATCATAACAAAACGCAGAAGAAATGCTTCACCGTCGAAACATTCGTTCAGTCAAAATGTTTCAGTCAGCCTTGCTCTACCCGGTTGCGACCGTTTTCCTTGGCTTTGTACAGCGCCTGATCAGCGCGTTTGATAGCCGTATCGCTACGTTCGCCCTGTCGCAGCGCGGTGACTCCGAGGGATACGGTGATCGTGACGCGTTCGCCCTTGAAGTGGAACGGGCACTCTTCGACCGCCGTGCGCAGTTCGTCAAGCAGCGTCAGCCCTGTGCCGATAGGTGTGGCGGGCAGCAGCATGACGAACTCTTCACCGCCGAATCGGGCCATGAAGTCGTTCGGCCGCAGACGTTTTTTGAGGACGTTGGCGACAATCTTCAGCACCTTGTCGCCTGCCAGATGGCCGTACCCGTCGTTGATGCGTTTGAAGTGATCCAGATCGAGTATGCACACCAACAGGCTGTTTTTCGCTTGTTGCCACTGGGTCATCTCGAGTTCGAGGCGCTCGCCCCAGGCGGCACGGTTGGCAAGGCCGGTGAGGGGGTCAATCAAGGCTTTCTGGCGCTGTTCTTCCAGGTTGCTTCTGAACCCCAGTGCTTCCTGTTCCATGCTCGCCACACGAGCCGAAAGGCTTTGCAGTCGGGATGCAACCTCTTGCTCGCGGTCGTCGCGTTTACGCTGATAGTGGTCCATGGTGCTGAGCAGGCCTTCCAGGCGGTTATCCAGCACCTGCTTCAGACTGGTCAGGTCGGAGGCGTCCTGAACGCTGGTTTGCAGGCCGCCTACCTGTTCGCGCAACTGTTCGCTCAGGTCACGAGCAGTGGACTGAACCTCGGCGTGGTCCTCACTGGCGGCTTGCAAGTGGCTCTGGAATGATTCGAGCCGCTCGTTGAGCTGCTTGAGGTAAATACCGAATTCCTGCTGGCCACCGTTATTGATCGCCAGCATGAGCACGGCCAGGTCATCCAGAATAGGCAGCAGCTCATACCAGTTGAGCCCATGTTTCAGGCGTAGCTGCATATCCTCGACCTGCGGCCGAAAATGCTCCGACAAGGTCAGGTCGTTGAGCAGGCCCAGCAGTGTTTCTTCAATGTGAGAAGCTACCGAGCTGTAGCTGGGCTCGGGGGAAGAGGGCAGCGCGTAACCGTCATCGTCTTCAGCATCTTCCGGGTCTGGTGCGAGGGCTTCTTCCTGCTCGTCGAGTGGCATGACGACCGGCGCCGGGCGTTGCTGGTAAGGCACGCTCGGTATGGGCGCGAGCCTGTCCGTGAAATCGACGGGTTCGACGTACGCATAGGCGCTTTCAGCGATCGGCACGGCAGCGAATTCGGGTGCTGACGTAGCAACAGGCTCGACAACCGGTGAGGGCGCATCAGGTTCGGCGAGCGCTACGGTGGCCGGTGGGGCGGTTTCAGTCACAGGCTCAGGCACTGCAGAGTGTTCGATGACAGGCTCTGCGATCTCTACCGGCGCTGGCGTGAGGGGCGGTGGGGATGCTGTTGGCGCAGTGGCCGATTCGAGCGCTTCAGGCGTCTCTTCTCGAGGTTGTGGCGCAGGGGCGGGCGTATCGGTTTGAACGGTTTCAGCCTGCGCCGCTTCAGAAGGGTGTTCACTACCGTGCCCTTCCCGAGTGCCGAACAAGCGTTGCAGCAAGCCCTGGCGCGGCCCTTCTTCACTTTTTTCAAGCTGGCTGAGGGCCTGTCCCTGCAGGTTGCTCAACTCGCCGAGCAGCAGGGGCAGCTCGCGTGCCTGCGAGGCTCGCTCTTCGAGGTCTTTGGCGAAGCGCTTGAGTGGCTTGCGCGTCTCTCGTGACAGAGGAAGTGCCTGCAATTGCGCAACCAGTGCAGTCAGTGCCGAGCTTATCTGCCCGACCCGCACTTCACGGCGTTGCTCGGAATCCAGCACTGCTTTTTCAAGGCGCGGGATCAAGGCCGCAAGGCCGGCGTCCATGTCGTCGGTGCGGACGATTTCGCGCATTTCCTTCATGCATTCATCGACCGCCCGGTCAGAGCCTTCTGCCGCGAGGCTGCTGCGCACCAGACCGCGACGCAGCAAGTCGAGCCGCGCATCCCAGCGCTTTTCGAGCCTGTCCTGTTGCTCGATCCCTTTAAGGTATTTCTCTTTCCAACGCTCCGCGTCGTCGCTCATGCAAGGCTTCCACCAGAGGGCACAGGCAGTGAGTCCCCACGCAGTGAAGCTGGCAGGCGAATCTCGACGGCAACCGGCAGGTGATCGGAAATGGGTTGGGCCAGCACCTGCACCCGTTCGAGCGTCAGGGTCGGGCTGAGCAAAATGTGATCAAGACAACGTTGCGGTCGCCAGCTTGGAAAGGTGGCTTCGATCTGCGGCGCCAGCAGGCCCAGATCCCGCAGCGGCGAGTGTTCCAGCAGATCATTGGCGTGGGTGTTCATGTCGCCCATCAGCACTTGATGACGATAGCCGCCGATCAGTTCGCGAATGTAGGCCAGTTGCCGAGTGCGCGTGCGCGTGCCGAGGGCCAGGTGCATCATGACCACCACCAGCGCGTCCTCGCCCTCGCCGAAACGCACGAGAATGGCGCCGCGCCCGGCAGGGCCGGGCAGCGGGTGATCCTCGATCTTGGCTGGGCGCAAACGGCTCAGCACGCCATTGCTGTGCTGGGCAAGGCGCCCGAGGTTGCGATTGAGCTGTTGATACCAGTACGGGAAGCCGCCCAGTTGAGCGAGATGCTCGACCTGGTTGACGAAGCCGGAGCGCATGCTCCCGCCGTCGACTTCCTGAAGTGCCACCAGATCGAAATCGTTGATCAGCTCACCGATTTTCTGCAGGTTGCCGGCACGTCCGCCATGCGGCAGCAGATGCTGCCAGCTGCGCGTCAGGTAATGGTGGTAACGCTGTGTACTGATGCCGACCTGAATATTGAAGCTGAGCAAACGCAGCCTGCCGTCTTCCGGCAAGCCGTTTTGCATCAGATGATGTTCGTTGACCTGCGGATCATGCAGGCCAACGATACGCGGGCTACCTTTGCCCCAGCGGCGCATGACGAGCGCTTACTTGGCGGCTGCAGCAGCCGCCCGCTCTTTGGCAATCAACTGGTCGGCTACCTGCAAGGTCGCTTCCGGACCACCGGCAGAGCCCAGGTCAAAGCGGTACTTGCCATTGACGATCATGGTTGGAACGCCCGTCACTTCGTACTTCTTGGCCAGTTCCTTGTACTGCGCGATCTTGCCTTTTACGGCGAACGAATCGAACGTCTTGAGGAAGTCTTCCTTGTTGACGCCCTGAGTGGCGACGAAATCGGCCATGTCGTTCTTGTCGGTCAGACGCTTGCCGCCTTTCTGGATGGCGTCGAACACCGCAGCGTGAACCTTGTGTTCTACGCCCATGGTGTCGAGGGTGATGAACAGTTGACCATGAGCATCCCACGGGCCGCCGAACATGGCCGGGATACGGACGAAGTGTACGTCGGACGGAAGTTTTTCAACCCACGGGTTGATGGTCGGCTCGAACGCGTAGCAATGCGGGCAGCCATACCAGAACAGTTCGATGACTTCGATCTTGCCCGGCTCGGCCACAGGCACAGCGCTTTTCAGCTCGACGTATTGCTTGCCGGCCTCGATAGGCTCGGCGGCCTGGGCGGACATACCGAACAGACTGGCGGCAACCAGTGCGGCGCTGATGATCAGATTACGCATGCTTTACTCCTGAGCAGATTGGATCGCTTTCAAGCGACGGTGTTTCGACCGGGCGCGAAAGCCTGAGTTCGTTAGTGTAACGCTGAGGTTGTAAAAATGGGCGGCCTTGGATGGCCTTTTTGCATAAGGAGTGAAGCAGGTCATGTCTGAATGTTCCAGGCGTCCGCCAGAGCATTGTAATAAGGGGCGTCGAAGGTTCTGGGCGGGTGCCGCATTGCCCCGGCGGACCCGATGCTCAGCAAAAACCTTTCAGGATGAAAGCAGACTGCGTTCTAATGCGCGCATATGTCTTGCTTCGTCGTTGTTGTCGTGCAGACGGCAGGCGAAAACACACACAGAATTTGCAGCACTATATACTCTGCGCACCCCAATGAAATCGACACCTCTTGCCGCACCCTTTGCAGGCAAGGCCTTCACCGGAAATCACATGCAACTCAAAAACCCTATTCTCGGTCTGTGCCAACAGGCCACGTTCATGCTCAGCGCCGCCAAGGTCGACCAATGCCCCGATGACGAAGGTTTTGAAGTCGCATTTGCCGGTCGCTCCAATGCGGGCAAGTCGAGCGCGCTGAACACCCTGACCCACGCCAGCCTGGCGCGAACGTCCAAGACGCCAGGGCGTACGCAGCTGCTGAACTTCTTTGGGCTGGACGAAGACCGTCGTCTGGTCGACCTGCCGGGTTATGGCTACGCCAAAGTGCCGATCCCGCTCAAGCTGCACTGGCAGCGTCACCTGGAAGCCTATCTGGGCAGTCGCGAAAGCCTGAAGGGCTTGATCCTGATGATGGATATCCGTCATCCAATGACTGACTTCGACCTATTGATGCTGGACTGGGCGATCGCCAGCAACATGCCGATGCACATTCTGCTGACCAAGGCCGACAAGCTGACCTATGGCGCAGCCAAGAACACGCTGCTCAAGGTTCAGGCCGAAATTCGCAAGGGCTGGGGCGATGCTGTGAGCATCCAGCTGTTCTCTGCGCCCAAGCGCATGGGGCTGGAAGAGGCCTACACCGTTCTGGCCGACTGGATGGCGCTGGAAGACAAGGCGCCTGCGGAGTAAATCGCAAGCAAAAAAAGACCCCGGACTTCGCATGGGGAGGGGGAAGTTCCGGGGCTTAAGGTCCAGACCTTAGGGTGGGATCTGGATATATGCCAACACTTAACACAACTAGGAGCACGATGGATTTTTCAATCAATCGGAACCTCTGACTGCTCTCCAAAAGGTTAAGTTCCAGCAGTGAAGAAAAGTTCACATTTCCTTCAGGGTTTGACGAACCTTCTTACAGGTTCGTCTTTTCAGGCTCAATGTGCCTCGTCCCAATTGTTGCCGACACCCACTTCCACCAGCAGTGGAACGGCCAATTCTGCCGCACCGCTCATGTGCGGACGGATCTGCTCGCTGATCTGCTCGACCAGGTCTTCGCGAACCTCCAGTACCAGTTCGTCGTGGACCTGCAGAATGACCCGCGCATCCAGGCCGGACTCTTCCAGCCAGCCATTCACCGCCACCATCGCCTTTTTGATGATGTCTGCCGCCGTGCCCTGCATCGGCGCGTTGATTGCCATGCGCTCTGCGCCTTTGCGCAGGGACGGGTTCTTGGCGTTGATGTCCGGCAGGTAAAGGCGACGACCAAAGATGGTTTCGACAAAGCCCTGCTCGGCAGCCTGGGCGCGAGTGCGCTCCATGTAATCCAGCACGCCAGGGTAACGGGCGAAATAGCGGTCTACATAGGCTTGTGACTGCTTGCGGTCCACACCGATCTGCTTGGCCAGGCCGAACGCGCTCATGCCATAGATCAGGCCGAAGTTGATCGCCTTGGCGCTGCGGCGCATGTCATTGGTGACGCCTTCCAGTTCGACACCGAAGACTTCCGCCGCTGTCGCCCGGTGAACGTCCAGGTCGTTGCGGAACGCATGCAGCAGGCCTTCGTCCCTGGCCAGGTGCGCCATGATCCGCAGTTCGATCTGCGAATAGTCCGCTGCCAGCAGCTTATAACCCTTCGGCGCCACGAATGCCTGTCGGATACGACGCCCTTCGGCGGTACGAATCGGGATGTTCTGCAGGTTCGGGTCGCTGGAGGACAGGCGTCCGGTCACGGCCACTGCCTGATGATAGGACGTATGAACACGGCCTGTACGCGGGTTGATCTGCTCGGGCAGGCGATCTGTGTAAGTGCTTTTCAGCTTGCTCATCGAGCGGTACTGCATCAGTACCTTGGGCAGTGGGAAGTCCTGCTCGGCCAGTTCGGACAGCACGGCCTCGGCAGTAGAAGGCTGGCCGGTCGCCGTTTTGCTCAGGATCGGCATGCCGAGTTTCTCATAGAGAATCACGCCAAGCTGCTTGGGCGAGCCCAGGTTGAATTCTTCACCGGCAATCGCGAAGGCTTCGCACTCCAGTGCGGTCATCTTGTCGCCCAGTTCGACGCTCTGGATGCCCAGCAGGTTTGCATCAACCAGCGCGCCCTGGCGCTCGATACGGGCCAGCACGGGCACCAGCGGCATCTCGATGTCGCTCAGTACCGGCTGCAGGGTCGGGATCGCTGCCAGGCGCGTTTCGAATACTTCATGCAGGCGCAGCGTCAGGTCGGCTTCTTCAGCGGCATAGTTGCCAGCCTGCTCGATGGCAATCTGGTCGAAGGTCAGCTGCTTGGCGCCCTTGCCAGCGATGTCCTGAAAGTTGACCGGTGTGTGCGTGAGGTACTTGGCTACCAGGCTGTCGCGATCATGGCGGGTCGCGGTGGAGTCCAGCACGTAGGATTCCAGAATGGTGTCGAACCGCACACCTTGCAAATCGATGCCATGAGCCTGATCGCCGCCGATCGCGCAGTTGGCGAGCAGGTTGATGGCGAACTTGGCGTGCTGACCGACCTTGGTCTTGTCCGGGTCTTCGAGCAGCGGCTTGAGCGCCTTGAGCACGGTGTCCCGATCCAGCTGCTGCGGAACGCCCATGTACGAGTGGGTCAGTGGGATATAAGCCGCTTCGTGGGTCTGTATGGCAAAAGACAGGCCGACCAGCTGCGCGCGCTGGGCGTCGTTGCCGTTGCTCTGCGTCACGAAGGCGAACAGCGGGGCAGCCTGAAGCTTTTTCAGCCAGGCATCGAAACGGTCCTGCTCGAGGATGACTTCGTATGCGGCTTCTTTAGCCGCCACGGTGGGCTCTTCGACCACAAGTTCCTGCCCGGCACGCATGGCGTCGCGCTGCAGGTCTTCGATCCAGCTCTTGAATTCCAGCTCGGCGTACAGCTCCATCAGCGTGTCGCGGTCGGGCTCGCCGCAATGCAGCTGGTCCAGCTCGATGTCCAGCGGCACGTCGATCTTGATGGTCGCCAGCTCGTATGACAGGAAGGCCATCTCACGGTGTTCTTCGAGTTTGGCGGCGAGGGTCTTGGCGCCCCTGATCGGCAGGGTCGCGACCTTCTCGAGGTTGTCGTAAAGCTCCTTGATCCCGCCACCGACGCCGACCAACAGGCCGACTGCGGTTTTTTCACCGACCCCGGGCACGCCGGGGATGTTATCGACCTTGTCGCCCATCAGCGCCAGGTAATCGATGATGTGTTCCGGGCCGACGCCGAACTTCTCCTTCACGCCTGCAACGTCCAGCACGCTGCCGGTCATGGTATTGACCAGCGTGATATGCCCGTCGACCAGCTGCGCCATGTCCTTGTCGCCGGTGGAAATGACCACCGGGCGATCCGCCGCCGCGCTGCTGCGCGCCAGGGTGCCGATCACGTCATCAGCTTCGACGCCTTCGACGCACAGAAAGGGATAGCCCATGCCTTTGACGCAGGCATGCAGCAGATCGACCTGCACACGCAGGTCGTCCGGCATGCTGGGACGGTTGGCTTTGTAGTCGGTGTACAGCGCGTCCCGGAAAGTCCCGCCCTTGGCATCGAAGACCACGGCCAGCGGGCTTTCGGGGTACTGGCGGCGCAGGCTCTTGAGCATGTTCAGCACGCCCTTGACGGCGCCGGTCGGCAACCCTTTGGACGTGGTCAGGGGAGGCAGTGCGTGGAAGGCGCGGTAGAGGTAGGACGAACCGTCCACCAGGACGAGCGGCGCTTGGGTCATGAGCAGAATCAACCTTTTCGGCGGGGTCGGCGCTAGAATGCACGGACCATTGACGACAAAGGGACAAGGTTATCATGCGCAAGGTAAATCGACTGTTATTGACCGGCCTGTTGGCGCTTTGCCCTTTGCTTGCCGTGGCAGCGGAAGATCCGCCGTCGGCAGCGCCGGACGTTACCATTCGCACCGACGGCGACAGAACCATCAAGGAATATCGCCAGAACGGCTTCCTGTATGCGGTGAAGATCACCCCGAAGCACGGCAAACCCTATTTTCTGGTGCGCGCCGATGGTACAAGCCCTAACTTCATTCGTTCGGACCAACCGGATATGCTGATCCCTCAGTGGGAAATATTCAGCTGGTAGCACCCTTACATTCACTTTAATTGTTGGCAGTCCTGATATGTCCGTTTTTACCCCACTGGCTCGGCCCGAGCTGGAAACATTTCTCGCCCATTACGGGCTCGGCCGTTTGCTTGACTATCAGGGCATTGCTGCCGGTAGTGAAAACACCAATTACTTCATCAGCCTGGAGCAGGGCGAATTCGTCCTGACACTGGTCGAGCGCGGTCCTGTCCAGGAAATGCCGTTCTTCATCGAGCTGCTCGACGTGTTGCACGATGCCAGCTTGCCGGTGCCCTACGCTTTGCGTACCACTGACGGTCAGGCCCTGCGCGAGCTGGCGAACAAGCCTGCGCTTTTGCAGCCGCGCTTGCCGGGCAAGCATATCAGCGAGCCCAATACCCAGCATTGCGTACAGATCGGCGAACTGCTGGCCAATCTGCATCTGGCGACCCGCGAGCAGATTCTGGAGCGCAAGACCGATCGAGGTCTGGAGTGGATGCTTAGCGAAGGCCGCAATTTCCTGTCGCACCTGGGGGATGCCCAGCGCACGTTGTTGGAAACCAGCCTTCAGGAAATCGAAGACCTCAAGCCGCAGATCATGGCACTGCCGCGCGCCAACCTGCATGCCGACCTGTTTCGCGACAATGTATTGTTCGAAGGGACGCACCTGACCGGGCTGATCGACTTTTACAACGCCTGTTCGGGGCCGATGCTCTATGACTTGGCGATCGCGCTCAACGACTGGTGCTCACGCGAAAACGGCCAGCTCGACGCGGTCCGCGCGCGCGCCTTGTTAGGCGCCTATGCCGGCTTGCGTTCGTTCACTGCTGCGGAATCAAAGCTTTGGCCAACCATGTTGCGCATAGCTTGCGTGCGTTTCTGGCTGTCACGTTTGATCGCTGCCGAGACATTCGCCGGGCAGGATGTGCTGATCCACGACCCTGCGGAGTTCGAGCGCCGCCTGGCTGAGCGCCAGACGCCACACATCGCTTTGCCGTTTGCGCTCTGACTGACGTCCAGGCAACTGAATGAGCGTCCCCACGCCCCGCCTGCTTGCGAAGACGGTGTGTGAGTCGATGTATTTTCGTCGATTACACAGTCCCCTTCGCGAACAAGTTCGCTCCCACAATGCCCTGTGAGCAACTTGTGGGAGCGGACTTGTCCGCGAATAGGGCAGTACATTCACTGCATTTTCTGTGTCTGGCTATCGCCTTCGCGAGCAAGCGAAGCGTTGCCCGGCTCGCTCCCACGACCTCCGGCCAAAGTCAGAGGCGCACGCTGCGCCTCACATTCAAGCCTTCAAAGACTGCTCAGGCAACCCGCCAGATCATTCGCCAGCTTTTCCAGCATCTGCTCGTAACCCTGCGCAGTGGCCGGGGTGTAGCCGCCCAGCCCGTCGAGTTCCGCAAGCTTGACCGGCAGGCCTGCGCTCAGGGTCTCGGCCAAGCGTGGGCGCAGCGGCGGTTCGCTGAATACGCAGGTCTTGCCCACCGCCTTCAGGCGCTCGCGCATGGCGGCGACGTGCTGTGCGCCGGGCTGGATCTCGGCTGCGATGGCGAACACGCCCGCGTGCTTGAGCCCGTACGCTTCTTCGAAATAGTCGAATGCCTCGTGGAAAACGAAGTAAGGCTTGCCTGCAACAGCACTCACGCGACCCTTTATGCGCGCGTCCAGCGCATCGAGACGCTTGCTGAACGCTTCGGCGTTGCTGGTGTAGCGAGCCGCATTGGCCGGGTCTGCAGCGCTCAGGTCAGCAGCCATCTTCGCTGCGATGACCCGCGCGTTTACTGTCGACAGCCATAGGTGCGAGTCGAGACTGCCAGGTCGGTGATCGTGGTCATGCTCATCTGCATCGTGGTCATGGGCATGATCGTGATCATCGTGAGAAGCGTTGTCTTCACCAAAGTGGCGCAAGTGCATGCCTGGTAGCGATTGCACGGCTACCGAAGGCAACTTGCGGCCCTGAAGCACGCGCGGCAGGAAGGTTTCCATGTCCGGGCCGATCCAGTAGAGCAAATCGACTTCCCCGACGCGCCGTACGTCGGACGGGCGCAGAGCGTAGTTATGCGGTGATGCTCCGGGCGGCAACAGCACCTCCGGCTTGCCGACACCGTCCTGCACAGCCGCTGCAATCAGCTGCAATGGCTTGATACTGGTCAGTACTCTGACCTCGGCCTGAGCAGGAGCAACGATCAGCAGGCTGACCCACAAAACAGCAAGTAGATTGAAAAGACGACGCACGCGAATCACTCATATAAGTCAGGAACAGGTAACATAATAACGTCTCTAGCCAATATCGTCGCTGCTCATGCCCAATACCCCCCTGGCCAGTCGCCCCCATGATCATTCCCACTGCGTTCATTCGGCGCTCGCCGAAGCCGACGCTTTGTGCATAAAGCAGGGGCTGCGCCTGACTACATTGCGCCGTCGCGTGCTGGAACTGGTGTGGCAAAGCCACAAGCCACTGGGTGCCTACGACATCCTGGCGGTTCTCAGTGAAGAAGACGGTCGCCGCGCTGCACCGCCTACGGTTTATCGCGCGCTGGATTTCCTGCTCGAGAATGGTCTGGTCCATCGTATTGCCTCGCTCAACGCCTTCACCGGCTGCAATCACCCGACGCACGCGCATCAGGGCCAGTTCCTGATCTGCCGTGTGTGCCATGCCGCTATCGAGTTGCAACACCCCGCGATCAGCAATGCCGTGGTCGACGCGGCTGCCGGCGTGGGCTTCGCGGTTGAAGGCCAGACGGTCGAGATCGTCGGCGTATGCTCCGGCTGCAAGGCCGCCTGATGACAGATGCATTGATACGTCTGGAGCAGGTTGCCGTCACGCTGTCCGGGCAAGTGGTGCTGGACAACATCCAGCTCAGCGTGCGCCCCGGTGAAATCGTCACCTTGATCGGCCCTAATGGCGCAGGCAAGACCACGCTGGTGCGCGCCGTTCTGGGGTTGCTCAAGCCCGATTCGGGCACGGTCTGGCGCAAACCGAAGTTGCGTGTCGGTTACATGCCGCAAAAGCTGCACGTCGATCAGACCCTGCCACTGTCGGTGCTGCGCTTCCTGAGGCTGGTGCCCGGTGTGAGTCGTGCTGCCGCACAGTCGGCGCTCGAAGAAGTCGGTGCCGAGAAAGTC
Organism: Pseudomonas coronafaciens pv. oryzae str. 1_6; assembly: GCF_000156995.2. NCBI lineage: Bacteria > Pseudomonadati > Pseudomonadota > Gammaproteobacteria > Pseudomonadales > Pseudomonadaceae > Pseudomonas > Pseudomonas coronafaciens. Next base: position 215,361 of record NZ_CP046035.1, read on the forward strand.
ATCGACAGTCCCTTGCAGGGCATTTCCGGTGGTGAGATGCAGCGCGTCTTGCTGGCCCGCGCCCTGTTGCGCGAGCCGGAGCTGCTGGTGCTCGACGAACCCGTGCAGGGTGTCGATGTGGCCGGGCAGGCCGAGTTGTACAGCCTTATCACCCGGCTGCGCGATCGCCACCGGTGCGGTGTTCTGATGGTGTCCCACGACCTGCATCTGGTCATGAGCACGACCGATCAGGTGGTGTGTCTGAACCGCCATGTGTGCTGCTCCGGTCATCCCGAACAGGTCAGTCATGATCCGGCGTTCGTTGAATTGTTCGGCAAGAATGCGCAAAGCCTGGCGATCTATCACCATCATCACGACCACGCTCATGACTTGCATGGTGCGGTGGTGACTGACGCCGCTACGCACCCCCACACTCACGTTCATGGAGACAACTGCAAGCATGGCTGATTTTCTACTGTATGCCTTGCTCGCAGGCGTTGCCCTCGCTGTAGTTGCTGGTCCGCTCGGGTCTTTTGTGGTCTGGCGGCGCATGGCGTACTTCGGCGACACACTGTCCCACGCCGCGTTGCTCGGCGTGGCGCTTGGCTTTTTGCTGGACATCAGCCCGACCATCGCAGTGACATTCGGTTGCCTGTTGCTGGCAGTGGTGCTGGTGACGCTGCAACAACGCCAGCCGCTGGCGTCGGACACATTGCTGGGTATTCTGGCGCCGAGCACCCTGTCGCTCGGGCTGGTGGTGCTCAGCTTCATGCATGAAGTACGCATCGACCTCATGGCCTACCTGTTCGGTGATTTGCTGGCAATCAGCCCTGATGACCTGGCCTGGATCCTGGGCGGCAGTGCGCTGGTGCTGGTGCTGATCGTTGCGCTGTGGCGACCGCTGTTGGCGATAACCGTGCATGAGGAACTGGCACGTGTCGAAGGCCTGCCTGTCGCCGCACTGCGCATGGCGCTGATGCTGTTGATTGCTGTGGTGATCGCGGTCGCGATGAAAATCGTCGGGGTCTTGCTGATTACCTCGCTGTTGATCATTCCGGCAGCTGCGGCACAACGTCACGCCCGCTCACCGGAACAGATGGCATTGGGCGCAAGCGTGCTGGGCGTGATTGCAGTGTGTGTCGGGCTGTCATTATCATGGTTCAAGGACACCCCGGCAGGACCGTCTATAGTGGTATCCGCTGCGGCGTTGTTCTTGCTCAGCTTTGTTCTACCCAGGCGAGCGGTGTAGACTTGCTCGTTTTTTGCGCAAACTAGAGAATCGCAGGAATGAAGCCGCTCGCCCCACGCTATCTGCTGCTGGTCGCATTTTCCATCCTGTTGGGTGCCTGTCAGAGCGCGCCTGATGCCGAGACGCCTGCGTCCGATGTTCAGCCTGATGCCTTTGCGCAACTGGAACAGAACATCGCCAGCAACGAGCTGGCGACCGCAGAGGATCAGCTCGCTACGTTGCAGGCTGCCAATGCTTCGGACATCCGTCTTGAGCCTTTTCAGCGCCGTCTGGCAGAGGCATACCTGAGTCGCAGCCAGATCAGCCTGCAAAAGGGCGACATGAACGCAGCGGCCAGTGCGCTGAGCCGCGCCCGAGCATTGATGCCCAAGGCGCCGGCGCTGACCAGCGGAGTCAACGGCGCTATTGCTCATGCGCGCAAGGCAGAGCTGGAGAAAGCCGAAGCGGATTTGAAAGAGGCTGAAGCACGAAGAGTGGCCAAGCTTGTCGATCCTTCTGCAGAAAGTACGACGATTGACCTGAAAATCGGCGATATGCGTGCACTGCGCCGTCAGCTGGACGACATCGCGGCAGATACCGTGGCGTTCAATTGTGATGTGCTGTTAGTGGTGCCACGCACTGAAGATTACCCGTGGCTGGCTACATTGCTGACCAAGCGGGTGGTCAAGGCCAATCCGGATTTTGAGCTGCAATTGCGCCGGGAAATCGAGCGCAATGAAAAAGCGCACATTATTCTGACACCTGCCAAGTCCTGACCTGCTGTTTCAAAAGCGGACTTTCAGGCACTTATCGTTCCTCACGCTCCGCGCGGAAATACCGTGCGTGACGCTGTGCATGGCAAATCCCCACATTTGCTTTTTGCTCGGTTGCGCCCCCCCCCCCAAAAAAAACCCCCCCCCCCCCACCCAACCAACACCGCCCCCCCCCCCGGCGGGGGGGGCCCCGCTAATCTAGCCACTCAGGCGTTTAGATCAAGCCGGAACAGCCTTGGCTTTCACTTCACGATCCCATACGCGGTGTTGTGCCATCGCATCGAAGAAGGTTTCGAACGACTTGGTGTCGGACACAACCAGCAATCCTGCGTCTTCTTCCAGTCTCAGCAAGCTCAGCAGATCCTTGGCTTCCCCGGCAACGGAGATGGCCTTGAGGTGCTTGTAGGCTTCCAGGATGAAGTGCAGCGCAACGCCATCGGTGCTCAGGGCTTTTACCGAGTCCGCGCCGCCTGGTACGAATACCGCGTCGAATGCTACCGAAGGCAGGCCTTCCGCCGAAGCGTCCACTGGCAGGCTCTTGCCGTCAGCAGTCTTCACCGGTGCAGACGTCGGGCCGAGTACCTTGGCGTGTGCACCCTTGGCAGTCAGCGCGGCTTTCATGGCTTCGACCGCCTTGCCGTCTACGCCATTGGCCACGAGGATGGCAACTTTGCGCGAAACGATATCGCCAGACAGCAGGTTGACCTGACTTAGCGCCGGCGATTCTTTCACCGAGGTCGAACGTGCAGGCACGGTTCCGGCTGTTGGTGCCGGCAGGCCCAGGTTGGCTGCCACTCGGCTGGCCAGTTCCAGATCGATGTTGGCCAGAATCTCGTTGACCTGACGGGCACGGATGTACTCGCGCTCGACCTTGCCCAGCTCGAAGCTGTAGGCCGCGATGATGTGCTCTTTCTCGTGGTGGCTCATGCTCTGGAAGAACAGGGTGGCCTGAGAGAAGTGATCGCCGAACGACTCGCTGCGCTCACGTACCTTGTGCGCTTCGACGCGCTCAGGGTAAGTCTCGAAACCACCGTCCACTGCGGCCGCTGGCGTTTCTTTCGGCCAGCCGCCATCGATCGAGTTCGGCTCGTAGGAAGCACGGCCCTTGTCGATGGTGGTGCGGTGCTGGGCGTCGCGCTGACCGTTATGGTTCGGTGCAATCGGACGGTTGATCGGGATCTCGTGGAAGTTCGGACCACCGAGGCGACTGATCTGCGTGTCAGTGTAGGAAAACAGTCGACCTTGCAGCAGCGGATCGTTGGAGAAGTCGATGCCTGGCACGATATGGCCTGGGCAGAAGGCGACCTGTTCAGTCTCGGCGAAATAGTTGTCCGGGTTACGGTTGAGCACCATTTTGCCCAGCGGGGTAACCGGCACCAGCTCTTCCGGGATGATCTTGGTCGGATCAAGCAGATCGAAGTCGAACTTGTGTTCGTCTTCCTCGGCGACGATCTGCACGCCCAGTTCCCACTCTGGGTAGTCGCCCATTTCAATGGACTCCCACAGGTCGCGGCGGTGGAAATCGGTGTCCTTGCCGGCCAGCTTCTGTGCTTCGTCCCAGACCAGCGAGCACACGCCGAACTTGGGCTTCCAGTGGAATTTGACGAAAGTGGATTTGCCTTCGGTATTGATCATGCGGAACGTGTGGATACCAAAGCCCTGCATGGTGCGCAGGCTTTTCGGGATGGCACGGTCAGACATGGTCCACAGCACCATGTGTGCGGATTCCGGCACCAGCGACACGAAGTCCCAGAAGGTGTCGTGCGCCGAACCACCGGTAGGGATTTCATTGTGCGGTTCTGGTTTTACCGCATGCACGAAGTCAGGGAACTTGATCGCGTCCTGAATGAAGAAGATCGGCATGTTGTTGCCCACCAGATCGAAGTTGCCTTCGTCGGTGTAGAACTTGACCGCAAAGCCACGCACGTCACGCACGGTGTCGCCCGAGCCACGGGGGCCCTGAACGGTCGAGAAGCGTGCGAAAACCGGGGTTTTCTTGCCCGGATCACGCAGGAAGCCTGCTTTACTCAGTGCGCCCTGGTCTTCGTACGTCTGAAAGTAGCCATGGGCTGCGGTGCCGCGGGCGTGGACGATACGCTCCGGGATGCGCTCGTGGTCAAAGTGCGTGATTTTTTCACGCATGATGAAGTCTTCGAGCAGCGAAGGGCCGCGACTGCCGACTTTCAGGGTGTTCTGGTTGTCGGCGATCTTGACGCCGTGGTTGGTGCGCAGCGCCTGGCTGGTCGCGTCCGAACGAAACTGCTCAAGGCTCTCGAGCTTGGCGTTGGTGTTGCCCCGGTCCAGTGTGTCGGTGCCTGCCATTTCGCTTTTGGGTGTAGAGGTAATGGGCGGATTTTTCTCGCTAGCCATCAGAAACAACTCCTTATCTGGACCCAATCGTTGAGTTGGGTTCGCTGATTACGACTTCCCTGATGCAAGCGGGAAATCACGGTATCGAGAAAGTGACAGGTGCAGGAAACAGCCGTTCAGTTCAATTGAGCGCGTTTAGTACCAACGGTCGCGTTATGCCCAATACACAGACCCGCTTGCAAATAAATGCTAAGCACAGCGGGCAGGACAGGCTAAAATGCGCGCCCGGCTCAATCTGGCCGAGGTAACGAAGCAGGTGGAGCATGATCCACTGCGCTGATTTTTTAACGCGCCCCCACAAGGTTCGCTCCGTGATCGAGTTTCATAACGTCCACAAAACCTATCGGGTGGCAGGCAAGGAAATACCGGCCTTGCACCCCACCAGCCTGCGCGTCGACGACGGCCAGGTATTCGGCATCATTGGCCATTCAGGTGCTGGCAAAAGCACCCTGCTGCGCCTGATCAACCGGCTCGAAACCCCTAGCGGCGGGCAGATCGTGGTTGATGGCGAAGACGTCACGGCACTCGATGCCAACGGCCTGCGCCGCTTTCGGCAGCAAGTCGGGATGATCTTCCAGCACTTCAATCTGCTGGCCTCCAAAACCGTAGCCGACAACGTTGCGATGCCCCTGACCCTGGCGGGCGACATGCCGCGCAAGCAGATCGATCAGCGCGTGGCCGAGTTGCTTGAGCGGGTCGGGCTGTCCGATCACGCTAAAAAGTACCCGGCTCAATTGTCTGGCGGTCAGAAGCAGCGCGTCGGCATTGCCCGCGCTCTGGCGACCAAACCCAAGATCCTGCTGTGCGACGAAGCCACCAGCGCGCTGGACCCGCAGACCACTGCGTCGGTCCTGCAACTGCTGGCCGAGATCAATCGCGAACTGAAACTGACCATCGTGCTCATCACCCATGAAATGGACGTGATTCGTCGCGTCTGTGATCAGGTGGCGGTCATGGACGCAGGCGTCATCGTCGAGCAGGGCAGGGTGGCGGATGTGTTCTTGCACCCGCAGCACTCGACCACCAGGCGTTTTGTGCAGGAAGACGACCAGATCGATGAAAACGAACAGCGTGACGACTTCGCTCATGTAGAGGGCCGAATCGTGCGCCTGACCTTCCAGGGCGAGGCAACCTACGCGCCGCTGCTGGGCACCGTAGCGCGTGAAACCGGTGTCGACTATAGCATCCTGGCCGGTCGTATCGATCGCATCAAGGACACCCCTTACGGCCAACTCACGCTGGCGATCACCGGTGGCGACATGGACGCTGCCTTCGCGCGGTTCACCGCTGCCGATGTCCATATGGAGGTGCTGCGCTGATGGACGCTTTTCTGAACCTGTTTTCCAACGTTGACTGGTACGAGATATGGGTCGCCACCGGCGACACCATGATCATGCTCGTTGTGTCGCTGGGCTTCACCGTCCTCTTAGGCCTGCCGCTGGGCGTATTGATGTTTCTGACGTCGCCTCGTCAGTTGCTGGAACACAAACAGCTGTACGCCACCGTCGGCCTGATCGTGAATATGCTGCGTGCGTTGCCGTTCATCATTCTGCTGATCGTGATGATGCCGCTGACTGAAATCATCACCGGCACATCGCTGGGTATTCTGGGCACGTTGCCGCCGCTGATCGCAGGCGCCACGCCGTTTTTTGCGCGTCTGGTAGAAACCGCGTTGCGTGAAGTGGACCGCGGCATCATCGAAGCCACTCAGGCTATGGGCGCCACCACCCGGCAGATCATTCTCAAGGCGCTGCTGCCAGAAGCGCGGCCCGGCATTCTGGCGGCGATCACCGTGACCGCCATTGCGCTGGTGTCTTTCACCGCGATGGCAGGTGCGGTTGGCGCTGGCGGGCTTGGTGACCTGGCTATTCGTTACGGTTATCAGCGTTTCCAGAACGATGTGATGTTTGTGACGGTCGTATTGTTGCTGGTGCTGGTGCAGATACTGCAAACCATCGGCGACAGGCTGGTTGCGCACTTTACGCACCGCTGATCGAATCAGTTGGCATCGGCCCGTTACGTGCGGGCCTCAAAGGAGTTGTTGCATGAAAAAACTATTGGCCGTACTGGCCGCTGTTACTGCCTTGTCCGCGCAGGCCAACGAAACCCTGACCGTGGCTGCTTCGGCCGTGCCGCATGCCGAAATCCTCGAGTTCGTGAAACCGACGCTCGCCAAAGAGGGCGTAGACCTGCAGATCAAGGTATTCAACGATTACATCCAGCCGAACGTACAGGTTTCGCAAAATCGTATGGACGCCAACTTCTTCCAGCACCAGCCGTATCTGGACGAGTACAACAAGGGCAAGAATGCCGATCTGGTGGCTGTGGCCAAGGTTCACATCGAACCTTTCGGCGCGTATTCGGACAAGATCAAGTCCCTCGCAGACCTGCCAAGCGGTGCCAACGTCGCGTTGCCTAATGATGCCACCAACGAAGGTCGTGCATTGTTGCTGCTCGCCAAGGCGGGTTTGATTACGCTGAAAGACCCTACCAACATCCTGTCCAAGCCTTCTGATGTGGTCAACAACTCGAAAGACCTGAAATTCCGCGAGCTGGAAGCCGCTACGCTGCCGCGTGTGCTGACTCAAGTCGATCTGGCGCTGATCAACACCAACTATGCGCTGACGGCCGGGCTTGACCCAACCAAGGACGCGCTGATCCTCGAAAATGGCGATTCGCCTTACGCGAATATTCTGGTAGCCCGTCCGGACAACAAGGACTCGGACGCCATGAAAAAGCTGGCCGCCGCTCTGCAAAGCCCGGAAGTCAAAACCTTCCTCGCCGAGAAGTACAAAGGCGCTGTGATTCCGGCGTTTTGATCTGAACTGATCGAGGCTGGAGATTCGGACGCTTTAATCCTTCTCCAGCAACCCCGGAAGCTGTTTCACCAGTTTTCGGGTATTCAGCGGGGCGCGAATAAAGCCTCGCTGAGTGCCGTCCGGGCCGATCAGGGCCAGGTTGCCACTGTGGTCGACAAAGTAGTTCGGTTTGCTGGTATCGGCGGGTATGAACGGAATGCTCACGCTGTTGGCCAGTTTCTGGATGTCGGCCACCGGCCCGGTCAAGCCGACGTAGTGCGTGTCGAAATAGCCCAGATATTGTTTGAGCTGCTGCGGGGTATCGCGGGCGGGATCGACACTGACCAGCACCACACGCATTCGCTTGACGGTTGCTTCAGGAAGCTCGCTGCGAATCTGCTTTATCTGCGCCAAGGTCGTCGGGCAGATATCCGGGCAGAAGGTGTAGCCGAAAAACATCAATGTCCACATGTCTTTCAGCCCATCAAGGGGCATGGCAGCGCCGTTCTGGTCGATCATGCTCAGCGCTGGCAGTTGCCGGCTTTTCGGTAGCAGAACAATACCTGCGTCATTGAGCGCTGCCTGGCTGGCTGGCCCGTCATCGGGCAGCAAGCGGCTGACGATCAGCCCCAGAATGAGCGCAACCAGCGCGGCAACGATAAAAACGGTCTTCTGGGTTCTGGTCATGACTTTGGCTGGATGGCGTGGGTTGGGAATGATGGACTATATCCAAGGCAGAACCTAGGGCGTGGTGACGTCGAGCAATGTATAGGCAAGCGTCAATTGCCTCACATCTGCAGGCAGATCGCGATCAACGATGAAACGCACCGGCATTTCAATGCGTTCGCCTGGCTGCAGAGTTTGCTGGGTGAAACAGAAGCATTCGGTCTTGTGAAACCAGGCCGCTGCCTTGCCGGGTGAAATACCCGGTATTGCCTGGGCCTTCATCGGCTTGTCCGTGGGGTTTTGCGCTATGAAGATCATTTCATTGATCGCGCCCGGATGCACAATCATCTGCCCGGCACGCGGATAGAACTGCCAGACCATGCCCGCTGCAGTCGTAGCGGCAAAACGAACCTCGACCTGACGGGCTGCATCAATCGGCTGGCTGTAGGCATCGGCGGTCTTGTCATGTCCGCTTACGGCTCGTATCAGCCAGTCATAAAGCGGCGGCAGTGCATATCCGCACGTGAACATGATGATCAGCAGCAGTATCAGCCGGCCAGCGAAGCGGCTTCGCGAAACAGATCGAGTCATGCGGGCTCACTTTTACATCAGTCTGTGTGTCGGGAAAGGGTTGATCGACATCAGAATAGCCGGTCTGCGCAAAAGGTAAGGCCGGCCATTGCCTCCGGGCCTTGCAGCAATTCTGAGCATGCCGTTTATAACCAATCGGGCGGCCAGAGCCCTGTTCGATATAGCCGATATATATAAACGTGCACCAGTTATGACAAAAACGTCTTAAGCATTTAGTTAATCAAGCTAACGTATGACTTTCCTTAACCAAACCACGGGGTTCAATACCCTCGGGAGTGCCTGACGCCATGAACACCGCCGCATTGCGCGAGCAGATACAACAAGCCCATCAACATGAGGCCCGAACCGGCCACCTATTGCAGCAACTGGAACAAAAGCTACCCCATCTTCATCCAGCCATCCACTTGCCGGATGTCGATGCAAAAGATGTTCTGACGCGGTTTGTCACCGCTTATATCGATCTGGTGCCGGACCTGCTGGACGCCGCTCATGATGTCGCGGTGGAAGCCGGGATTGAAGGGCAGATCAAGCCGGTGTTGAAGATTGCCGAGCAATTCTTTGCCGCCCCGCCAGCCTGTATGACCGGGCATGAGGGGTTGGAAGGCCTGCTGGATGAGGCTTATCTGGCGCACAGGCTGGTCGAGGAAGTGAACGATCTGTACATCAAGCATTTCGGTCAGCCGCTGATACCGTCCAACACCACGGTGGCCAGCGTGATCGCGCATCAATTGATTGGCGAGCAATTTGCCAACCAGCTGGACGAGGCGGTCCATCATGCGGTGGATCAACTGCTCGATGAGGACAGTTTCGCACTGGACTCTGTGGAGGCGTATCGCGAGAAATTGATAAGTCCTGATACGGGAGCCGCGTGGAAGCGTTGGCCAAGCCTGTCCCGACAACTTGGCATCGGTCTGGAGCTGGAACGCTCCGTCGTCTGACTCAGGCGCCCGACTGAATGTCTTCGCCAGCAATGGAAGGGGCCCGACAGTGCTCCGCTGCTACGCGAAGACCCATCCGACCCCCATCATTTCCAGGTAGCGGCGATCAGCTTGCGGCTGAACCGATACCCGTTGTCGTGTGGATGCGCCCTTCCAGACGACGCTTCAAACCGCGCGGCTCGATGACCAGCCGGGTTCCATGAGCGGCGTTGGAACGCCCCCACTCTTCCAGCAGTTCAAGGCAGGAGTGATCGATATAGGACAGGTTGCCCAGCGGCACATGCAAGGTGCTGCCTTGCGCAATCGTGCCCAACGCCTTGGTCAGTGCCGGCACCTTGAGAAAGGTTGCTGCACCTACCAGACGCAGTTCGTAGTCTTTTTCGCCTTCCAGTTTCACAACATTGATTTTCAAGCGTGACGCCTTGAACGCCAGCTTCACCAGTGTCATGCCGAAACCGACCAAAACGCCAGTCAGCAAATCGGTGAAGATGATCGCCACAGCGGTTGCTGCATAAGTGAACATCGGCATCCGGCCATAACGACCCAAGCCACGAAATGCCTTGAGATCGACCAGTTTCAGACCGGTATAGACGAGTACGCCAGCCAGACTTGCGACCGGAATGCTTTGCAGTACGCTTGACAGCAGCAGCACGAATGCTAACAGCCATGTGCCGTGAAGGATGGTCGAGTAACGGGTTTTTGCGCCGGCCTGAACATTCGCCGAGCTGCGCACGATAACGCCGGTCATCGGCAGCGCGCCGAGCAGGCCGCAGAGCATGTTGCCCACGCCCTGAGCACTCAGTTCCTTGTCGAAGTCGGAACGCTCGCCGCTGTGCATGCGATCGACCGCCGACGCAGACAACAGCGTTTCAGCACTGGCAATGAATGCCACCACGACTGCAGCAATCAGGATTGCCGGGTCAGCCAGGTTCATCAGGTCCGCCGGACGCAGCCAGTCAATAGCGTCGGCCAGGTTGTCCGGCACTTCAACGCGCTTGACCTGCAGGGCCAGGAACAGGCTTATACCGGTTGCGATACCGACACCCAGCAAGGCGCCGGGGACGAAGCGCAAGGATTGAGGACGAAATTTTTCCCAGCTCCACATGATCAGCATGGTGCCCAGACCGAGCATGCCGGCTTGCATGCCGGTGCCTGGCCCGATGGCCTGCATCACTGTGGCGGGGAAGCCGATCAGGTTATGCAGCCCGGAAGGTTGCGGGCCGCTGTCGAACATCACATGAGCCTGTGACAGAACAATCAGAACACCGATACCCGCCAGCATCCCGTAAACCACCGCGGGTGCCGTGACCCGGAACCAGCAGCCCAGCTTGAAGCGTCCGGCGAGCAACTGGAGCAGCCCGGCCAGCAGCAGGATTGGCCCCAGCATGGCCATGCCATGCTCACGCACGACTTCGAAGACCAGCACCGCCAGACCTGCGGCAGGACCACTGACCTGCAACGGCGAACCGGCTATCCAGCCGACGACCAGACCACCAATGATGCCGGTGATCAGACCTTTCGCTGGCGGCATGCCAGAAGCGATCGCGATCCCCATGCACAGCGGCAAAGCGACCAGGAACACGACCACGGAAGCTAAAAGCTCCCGTGGCAAGGCGGATTTCAGTTCTGCAATTCCCATGACGCTTCTCCGTGATTCCTCAGGCGAGGCAAGGCTGACGGCGCGCATCATGCGCAGCCGTCACCGTAAAAAGAGGTGCTTGCCTTCAGTCGTGAAGGATATCAGTCGACTGAAAAGCGTGCTTTCGGGGAGGCCATAGGTGCCGGGCCTTGGCCATCGAGGGGTACGAAGCTGTCACGCTCGGCATCGTAGGCCAGGATTTCGCTGGTTTCGATACTGTAGACCCAACCATGAATGAACAGCTGACCGCTGGCCATCTTCGCCGCAACCGAAGGGTGGGTACGCAAGTGTTGCAGCTGGGAAATCACGTTTTCCTGAGTCAGGACCTGCATGGTTTCCAGCTCGCCGCTGCAATTGCAGTTTTGCTCGACCACTGTACGGGCGACTTCGGCATGACGCAGCCAGGCTTTTACCGTCGGCATCTTGTCCAGGCTGTCCGGGTTGAGCACGGCACGCATGGCGCCGCAATCGGAGTGGCCGCAGACGATAATATGCTGCACGCCCAGCGCAACCACGGCATATTCCAGCGCGGTTGAAACACCGCCGTTCATCTGACCGTATGGCGGCACGACGTTGCCGACGTTACGCGTCACGAACAGGTCGCCAGGCGAGCTTTGGGTAATCAGTTCGGGCACGATGCGCGAGTCGGCGCAGGTGATGAACATAGCCCGTGGCGACTGCGCGGTGGCCAGCTTCTTGAACAGTTCTTCCTGCTGGGGGAAGACCTCGTTACGAAAATGTACAAAGCCATCGACGATTTGTTTCAACGCTACGTCGGCGCTACTCATTTGGCTGTCTGTGCTGGACGACGTAGCCGAATGCTGGTTATCCGTGTCTCTCATCTGTTCATCCTCTCTGACGGATTGATGTGGATTTCTCATGCCTGTTTGACCAGAGCCGGATGTGATCCTGTAACAAGGAATCACGAACAAAATCCTGTGAGCGTTATTGCTGGTGACACTCAGGGTTACAGACTAATCGTCCAAGCTTAAGCGAAACTGAATGCGATGGCTCTGGCTCGCGGGTTTGCACGATAGTACCAAGTTGTTACAGCAGTGACATTTGCCCGCCGGGAGGGCAGAACGCTTCGCAATCCAGTGCGAAGCTTTCCCGACGGTTCAGCCCAAGACGTTTGACCGCCATCGCGTAACGCTGTGCCAGCAGGTCGGCAAACGGTCCCTCACCGCGCATCCGGGACCCGAACTCGCTGTCATAAAGCGCCCCGCCGCGGCTTTGACGTATCAGGCTCATGACATGATCCGCGCGTTGCGGGTAATGCGTCTTCAGCCACTCGTCGAACAACGGAGCTACCTCGAGTGGCAGGCGCAGCATCACGTAACTTGCGCTCAATGCACCTGCGGCTTTCGCCTCGCTCAACAGTGCTTCCAGTTCGCTGTCATTGATCATCGGGATCATTGGTGCGCACAGGACGCCAACCGGTACGCCCGCCTGACGCAATACGCGGATGGCGCGCAGACGGGCCTTAGGTGCAGCGGCTCTGGGTTCCAGAATGCATTTGAGTTCGTCGTCCAGCGTCGTCAGGCTGATGAATACCGATACCAGCCGCAATTTTGCCATTTCCGCCAGCAGATCCAGGTCCCGCAGGATCAGTGAACCTTTGGTAATGATGCTGACGGGATGACGATAACGCAGCAACACCTCAAGTGTGGCGCGTGTGATCCGGTACTCGCGCTCTATCGGCTGGTAGGGGTCGGTATTAGCCCCAAGCGTGATGGGCGCGCAGCGATAGCCTGGCTTGGAAAGTTGCTGCTCCAGCAGCGCCGCTGCATTGGTCTTGGCGATCAGTCGGGTTTCGAAATCCAGGCCCGGAGACATATCCCAATACGCATGGCTGGGCCTGGCGAAACAATAGATGCAGCCATGCTCGCAGCCTCTATACGGGTTGATCGAACGATCAAAGGGAATGTCTGGAGAACTGTTGCGGGTGATGATGCTTTTGGCGGTCTCGTGGGTGACCTGTGTGCCCTGCGTCAGCGGGACTTCCTGATACCAGCCATCGTCCTCGTCCACAGACTGGCTGGGCGCAAAGCGGTTATGCGGATTGCTTGCCGTGCCACGACCACGGAATGGAGAGGGGCTGGACATCTGGTTATACTCAAGTACTGTTTATGCATACAGTACAGCATAAGCCGAATTGGATCGCCACGACACGTGTCGTGATTCACCGCTCGCCTGACGAGTGGTGAATCACGAGCGGGCTGATCAGGCATCGCTTTGTTGCGTCAGCTCTAATACCCGGTCAACCAGCTTGTTGATGCCGGCCGCGGCCTCGCCGATGCTTTTGGCAACCATGTAGGCGGGGGTGCTGACCAGCTTGCGTGCCTCGTCCTCGACGATGTCATCAACCGCGCATTCAATGTGGCTGCCGCCCATCCTGGTGATGGCTGCAGCGGTTTCGGCGTCGTTGCCGATGGTGCAGGTAACGCCCGGGCCATAGATCTTGGCCGCCAGGGCTGGCGTGATGCAGATCAGTCCGACCGGTTTGCCGGCTTCGGCGAACGCCTCGGCCAGCTCCAGCACTCCGGCTTCCACCTGGCACGAATGGCCCTGCAGGGCGAGGTCAGAGAGGTTTTTTGCTGCGCCGAAACCACCGGGGATGATCAGCGCGTCAAAATCTTCGGCGTTCGCCTCGCGTATGTCTTTCACTTCGCCGCGGGCAATGCGCGCGGATTCAATCAGCACGTTGCGCGATTCAGGCATCTCTTCGCCGGTCAGGTGATTGATGACATGGTGCTGAGCGATGTCCGGTGCGAAGCACTGAACCTGCGCACCACGTTGATCCAGGCGAAGCAGGGTCAGAACGCTTTCGTGAATTTCGGCGCCATCGTAGACGCCGCAGCCGGACAGGATTACAGCCACTTTTTTCTGCATCGATTCGGCTCCTTGAGCGTCGGCAATCTGGGGCTTCTTTTAATTTGCCCTACCATTGATCGTTTTTGGGGCCGAGTGTTCAGTCAGTCGGTGAAGGCTGTGGGGGTCGGGCGAGGGCTGGAGGCGTTGGAGCGGGGGGCTGCATAACGTGTTCGCCGAGCGAGCCCGCCGGGGCTGCACTCGGCACACGACGTTACGTTATTCTATTCGTCGGATTTTTTCTTCAGGTCGACCGGCACGGCAGTGGGCATGTCCAGGTCCGAAGCGGCTGCCGATGCGCAGAAGCGGCTCTTTTCTTCACGTTCTTCACGGGCGATGCGTGCGTTCTTGATGCGCCTGCGTATCCACAGGGCCAGGCCGAGCAATATCAGAGCGCCCAGCACCCAGAGTTCGTATTTCTTGACGTTGCCCAGCAGGCCTTCGAGAACCGCACCGAAGTGGTAGGCCGCCGAGCCCAGCGCCGCTGCCCAGACCGCAGCGCCGATGCCGTTGAGCAGCAGGTAGCGCCCGGGCGGATAGCCGGACAGGCCGATGGCTACCGGCATGACGGTCCGCAGGCCATAGACAAATCGGAAGCCCAGCACCCATATGTCCGGATGCTTGCGCACCAGCCTGAGCGCCTTGTCGCCCATGAGTTGCCAGCGCGGCTTGCGCGCCAGCAGTTTGCGTCCGTGCTTGCGCCCCATGAAGTACCACAGCTGGTCACCCGCATAGCTGCCAAAAAAGGCGACTACGATGACAATGTTGAGGTCCATGTAACCGCGAAACGCCAGAAAGCCGGCAAGAACAAGAATGGTCTCGCCTTCAAAAAAGGTGCCGAGGAACAGGGCGAAGTAGCCGAATTCGTTCAAGAAATTCTGGAGCATTGTCTGGATGCTGGCGAAATGAACGCGCAGCCTAACGCGCCGGACGGAATCATGAAAGTGTCGATATGTGTCTCGACGTTAAAGATTCTTGCAACCACAATGGTTGCATCCCCTGTAAGTCTGTGACCGCGACGTGCAGTCGCAGGTCGAACCATGACTGTCACACATTGGTCATAATGGCGGCTTATAACTGTCGCGCTTGCCCGCGTAAGCGGGCTCAGGAGTCTCGCCGTGAGCTTTACCCCCGCAAACCGCCTGTTTCCTCTCACTCGTCTGCGCCGTAATCGCCGCGATGACTTTTCCCGTCGGCTGGTGCGTGAAAACGTTGTCACCGTTGACGATCTGATTCTCCCCGTATTTGTGCTCGATGGTGAAAACCGTCGTGAGTCCATCGCATCGATGCCAGGCGTCGAGCGTCTGAGCGTTGATCTGCTTCTCAAGGAAGCCGAGCATTGGGTGGCGCTGGGTATTCCCGCGCTGGCGCTGTTCCCGGTAACACCGCCGGAAAAGAAATCCCTCGACGGCGCCGAAGCCTGGAACCCCGACGGTATCGCCCAGCGTGCAACCCGCGCCCTGCGTGACCGTTTCCCAGAGCTGGGCGTCATCACTGATGTGGCGCTGGACCCGTTTACCACCCACGGTCAGGACGGCATTCTTGATGAAGAAGGCTATGTGCAGAACGACATTACTGTCGATGCGCTGGTCAAACAGGCGTTGTCCCACGCCGATGCCGGTGCGCAGGTTATTGCGCCCTCGGACATGATGGACGGCCGTATTCAGGCCATTCGCGAGTCTCTGGAGCTGGCAGGGCACGTCAACGTACGAATCATGGCTTACTCGGCCAAATACGCCAGCGCCTACTACGGTCCGTTCCGCGATGCGGTGGGTTCTTCACTGAACCTGGGCAAGGCCAACAAGGCGTCTTATCAGATGGACCCTGCCAACAGCAACGAGGCGCTGCACGAAGTGGCGGCCGACCTTGCTGAAGGCGCCGACATGGTGATGGTCAAGCCAGGCATGCCTTATCTGGACATCCTTCACAGGGTCAAGGATGAGTTCAAGGTGCCTACCTTTGTCTATCAGGTCAGTGGTGAATACGCGATGCACATGGCAGCAATCCAGAACGGTTGGCTGAGTGAAGGGGTGATTCTGGAATCCCTCACTGCCTTCAAACGCGCAGGTGCCGACGGCATTCTTACTTATTTTGCCGTTCGTGCCGCTCAACTGTTGAAGGGGCAATAGCCTCACAGGAACATTCATGAATACCGAAGCACTCATCGAAGCCGCTGTTGAAGTCGATGCTCAGGAGGCAACACCCTTGGTTGAACCTGATATCGAAGTAATCCCGGCCATCGAGGCGCCTGCCGCTCCGGTGCCCGCCATTGTCGCTCCGAACCTGGACGACAGCAGTCTGTATATCCACCGCGAACTGTCCCAGTTGCAGTTCAATATCCGGGTATTGGAACAGGCGCTCGATGAGTCCTACCCGTTACTGGAGCGGTTGAAGTTTCTGCTGATCTTCTCCAGCAACCTTGATGAGTTCTTCGAGATTCGTGTTGCCGGCCTGAAGAAGCAGATCACGTTTGCCCGCGAGCAGGCAGGGGCCGACGGTTTGCAGCCGCATCAGGCTCTGGCCAGAATCAGCGAGCTGGTTCACGGTCATGTGGATCGCCAGTACGCGATTCTCAATGACATCCTGCTGCCCGAGCTTGAAAAGCATCAGGTACGTTTTATTCGTCGTCGTCACTGGACCGCCAAGCTCAAGGCCTGGGTGCGTCGCTATTTCCGTGACGAGATTGCACCGATCATCACGCCGATCGGCCTGGACCCTACCCATCCGTTTCCATTGCTGGTCAACAAAAGCCTGAACTTCATTGTCGAGCTTGAAGGTATCGATGCCTTCGGTCGTGATTCGGGCCTTGCGATCATTCCCGCACCGCGCCTGTTGCCGCGCGTAATCAAAGTGCCAGAAGAGGTGTGCGGGCCAGGGGACAACTTCGTGTTCCTCTCGTCGATGATCCACGCGCATGCCGATGACCTGTTTCAGGGCATGAAGGTCAAGGGCTGCTATCAGTTCCGCCTGACCCGAAACGCCGATCTGGCACTGGACTCGGAAGACGTGGAAGACCTGGCGCGTGCCCTGCGCGGCGAGCTGTTCTCGCGTCGTTACGGCGATGCGGTACGTCTGGAAGTGGCGGATACCTGCCCCAAACACTTGTCGGATTACCTGCTCAAGCAGTTCAACCTCAACGAGTCCGAACTGTATCAGGTCAATGGGCCGGTCAACCTGACGCGCCTGTTCAGCATCACTGGTCTGGACAGTCATCCAGAACTGCAATACCCGCCGTTCACCCCGGCTATTCCCAAGCTGCTGCAGAACAGCGAAAACGTTTTCAGCGTGATCAGCAAGCAGGACATTCTGTTGCTGCACCCTTTCGAGTCCTTTACTCCCGTGGTGGACCTGCTGCGTCAGGCCGCCAAGGACCCGCACGTTCTGGCGGTACGTCAGACGCTGTACCGCAGCGGCGCGAACTCGGAAATTGTCGATGCGCTGGTTGATGCCGCGCGTAACGGCAAAGAGGTCACCGCAGTGATTGAACTGCGTGCGCGGTTCGACGAAGAGTCCAACCTGCAACTGGCCAGTCGTCTTCAGGCTGCCGGTGCGGTGGTGATCTATGGCGTGGTCGGCTTCAAGACCCACGCCAAGATGATGCTGATCCTGCGCCGTGAGGCGGGCGAAATCGTGCGTTACGCGCACCTTGGCACCGGTAACTATCATGCCGGCAACGCGCGTCTTTATACCGACTACAGCCTGCTGACCTCCGACGATGCGCTGTGCGAAGACGTCGGCAAACTGTTCAGTCAGTTGATCGGCATGGGCAAGACCCTGCGTATGAAGAAGCTGCTGCATGCGCCATTCACGCTGAAGAAGGGCATGCTCGACATGATCGCCCGCGAGACGCAGTTTGCGCTCGACGGCAAGCCTGCGCACATCATTGCCAAGTTCAACTCGCTGACTGATCCGAAGATCATCCGTGCGTTGTACAAGGCGAGTCAGTCTGGTGTGCGTATCGATCTGGTGGTACGCGGCATGTGCTGTCTGCGTCCGGGTATTGCCGGGGTCTCGCACAACATCCATGTGCGCTCGATCATCGGTCGCTTCCTGGAGCACACGCGGGTCTTCTACTTCCTCAATGGCGGCGACGAGCAGATGTTCCTGTCGAGTGCCGACTGGATGGAGCGTAACCTCGACAAGCGTGTCGAGACCTGCTTCCCGGTAGAGGGCAAGAAGCTGATTCTGCGCGTCAAGAAGGAGCTGGAAAGTTACCTGACCGACAACACCCACAGCTGGCTGCTGCAGTCAGACGGACGTTATGTGCGCAGTACGCCGACTGGCAATCAGAACCCGCGAAGTGCCCAGGCGACCCTGCTGGAGCGCCTGAGCAACCCTGTCCTCAGCGTACGCTGAAGACGATGCCGACTCGGGTCAGCCACTCCGCTTCCAGCGCGAAGTCGGCCTGAGTCAGCTGGTTGTTTTCCAACCAGCCTTTCGGGAACTCGGCGTCCAGATTCGGGCCGTCGGCACGTAACACCACACGCGGCATCTCCTGGGTGCCGCGAATGTGGTGAAACAGAATCGCAAAGCGCAACAACACGCACAGACGAATCAGCTTGATGCCTTCCGCGCCGAACTCGGCGAACTTGTCCTTGGGAATGTTGCGGCGATGACCGCGTACCAACAGGGCGAGCATTTGCTGGTCTTCGCGTGAAAACCCGGCAAGATCCGAGTGCTCGATCAGGTAGGCGCCATGCTTGTGGTAGTGATAGTGGGCGATGTCCAGCCCGATCTCATGCACCTTGGCGGCCCAGCTCAGCAGTTCGGCGTAGCTTTCGTGCTGCAGCTCCCAACTGTCGGCAACCTGCTCCAGCGCATGCAGCGCCTTGGCTTCGACGCGTGCCGCCTGTTCCAGATCAACGTGATACCGCTCCATCAGCGAGCTGAGCGTGCGCTCACGCACGTCTTCGTGATGGTGACGGCCCATCAGGTCGTACAGCACGCCTTCGCGCAATGCGCCTTCGCAGTGATCCATGCGCTTGAGTTCAAGCGCGTCGAAGATGGCTTCGAGAATCGCCAGGCCCGCCGGGAAAATGGTGCGGCGGTCGGGCTTGATGCCGTCGAAGTCGATTTTTTCGACGTCACCCAGTTTGAACAGTTTGCGCTTGAGCCATGCCAGGCCTTCGGCGTTGACCTCGCCTGCACCGTAACCATTGGCTTTGAGCGCCACACCGATAGCGCGAATGGTGCCCGATGAGCCGATGGCCTCATCCCACTTCAGGCGATGCAGCGCGTGTTCGATGCTCATGATTTCAAGCCGCGCAGCGGTGTAGGCCTGGGCGTAGCGCGCGGGTGTCACCTTGCCGTCGCGGAAATAGCGCTGAGTGAAACTCACGCAGCCCATCTGCAGGCTTTCACGCAGCAGCGGCTCGAAGCGTTGGCCGATGATGAATTCGGTACTGCCGCCGCCGATGTCGGCAACCAGGCGCTTGCCAGGTGTGTCAGCCAGCGTATGCGAGACGCCCAGATAAATGAGGCGCGCTTCTTCGCGTCCGGAAATAACTTCCACCGGATGGCCGAGAATTTCTTCGGCGCGGTGAATGAAATCGTTGCGGTTGCGGGCTTCGCGCAGGGCATTGGTGCCCACGATGCGCACAGCGCCGAGCGGCAGACCGTTGATCAACTGGGCAAAGCGTTTCAGGCAGTCGAGACCGCGCTGCATGGACTCTTCAGTCAGCTGGCGCTCTTCATCGATGCCGGCTGCCAACTGCACCTTTTCGCCCAGGCGCTCAAGAATGCGAATTTCGCCCTGATTGGCTTTCGCCACAACCATATGAAAGCTGTTTGAGCCCAGGTCGATGGCGGCGATCAGTGAAAGATTCTTGGGTGTTGAATGCGGCATGGTCAGAAAATCCAGTTCGATAACCGCACCATCGTGCCACGATCCATGTCTGTCGCCAACGCGAAGCTGTTCAGGCAGCGGAAATACCCGGTATTACTCTCGGACGTGGCTTATGGCTATAGGGTCGACGTGAGGGGCCTGTAACTATCGCGCCCCGCTCTGCGCAGGCAGTGGCGTGGCGCAGATTTGTGACGCAGAGCGTCACCCAAGGCATTCCCACGCTGGAGCGTGCGGAACGATAGTCTTCATGCAGATCACTATCGTGCCCATGCTCCGCGTGGGCATGCCGTTCTGGGCGCTCTGCGTCCGGTTTTGACTACGCGTGCTCCGCAGTGCCGATGAAATTCGCCAGTTCGGGGGTTTTCGGGTTGGCGAAGAGCACCTTCGGGTCGCCCACTTCGTGCACCTTGCCCTGATGCATGAACACCAGTTTGTCGCCCACTTCACGGGCGAAGCGCATTTCGTGGGTGACCATGATCAGGGTCATGCCGTCAGCAGCCAGTTGGCGAACCACGCTGAGTACTTCGCTGACCAGTTCCGGGTCCAGCGCCGAGGTGATTTCGTCACACAGCAGCACCTTGGGCGACATCGCCAATGCCCGGGCAATCGCCACGCGTTGCTGCTGGCCGCCAGACAGGCGATCCGGGAAGGCATCGAACTTCTCGCCCAGCCCGACGCGCTCCAGCATCTTTTTCGCCAGCCTTGCAGCTTCAGCCTTCGGCACCTTCTGCACGACCTGCGGCGCGAGCATCACGTTCTCGCCCACGCTCAGGTGCGGGAACAGATTGAACTGCTGAAACACCATGCCGACCTTCTGGCGCAGAGTGCGCAGGTCGGCGCGTGCTGCGTCCAGGTACTCGCCATCGACCTCGATCACCCCATCATTGATCGACTCCAGACCATTGAGCGTGCGTAGCAGGGTGCTCTTGCCCGAACCACTGCGACCGATGATTGCCACGACCTGGCCTTCCTCGACCGACAGATCGATACCCTTCAACACGTGGTGATCGCCATAGTATTTATGCAGGGCGGAAATTCTAAGCAGAGGCATGCAGTCTCCTTTCCAGGTAGCGCGCGCACAGCGACAAGGGGTAGCAAAGGATGAAATAGCCCAAGGCGACGAAGCCGTAGACCATGAAAGGTTCGAACGTGGCGTTGGCCAGCATGCTGCCAGTCTTGGTCAGTTCGGTGAAACCGATGATCGAGGTCACTGCGGTGCCTTTGACCACCTGAACGGAAAAGCCCACGGTCGGTGCTACCGCGATACGCAGTGCCTGAGGCAGGATCACGTAGCGCATCTGTTCGAGTGGACTCATTGCCAGGCTGGCGGATGCTTCCCACTGACCCTTGGAAATCGACTCAACGCAGCCACGCCAGATTTCGGCGAGGTAAGCACTGGTGAACAGCGTCAACGCCAGTGCAGCCGCTGCCCAAGGAGAAATGTTCAGGCCCATCAGGGCGACGCCGAAGAACACCAGAAACAGCTGCATCAGCAGTGGTGTGCCCTGAAACAGCTCTATATAAAGCTTGGCCATCACACGCGGCCCGGACTTTTCCGAAGTGCGCATGACCATTATCAGCAAGCCGATAAGTCCGCCGCCGATAAAGGCCACCAGCGACAGGGCCAGCGTCCATTGCAGACCGATCAGCAAGTTGCGCACGATGTCCCATAGGGTGAAATCCATCAGTGGCTCCTCGAGATGTAACGTCGGCCGATCCAGGCCAGCAATTGGCGGATCAGCAGCGCCATTGCCAGATAGATCAGCGTGGTCACGATGTAGGTTTCAAACGACCGGAAATTACGCGACTGGATGAAATTGGCGAAGAAGCTCAGTTCTTCTGTGGCAATTTGCGAGCAGACCGCCGAACCCAGCATCACGATGATGATCTGGCTGCTCAGCGCTGGCCAGACCTTGCCCAGCGCTGGCACCAGCACCACGTAACGAAAGGCTTCATAGCGATTCATCGCCAGCGCCGCCGATGCTTCAAGCTGACCTTTGGGGATCGCCTGAATACCGGCCCGCACGATTTCGGTCGAATAGGCCCCCAGATTGACAACCATCGCCAGCACAGCCGCCTGCCACTCGGTAATCTGCACGCCCAGCGACGGCAGACCGAAGAAGATGAAGAACAGCTGGACCAGAAACGGCGTGTTGCGGATCAGCTCGACATAGATGGCGAAAATCGTCGCAAAAGGCTGGATCTTCCAGGCCCTGACGACGGCACCGACGATGCCGAGGCTGACACCGAGCAGCGTGCCGATGGCCGTCAGCTCCAGCGTGAACAAAGCCCCGCGCAACAGCACGTCGAGGTTTTGCAGGACCGGTGTAAAGTCGAAGTGATAAGCCATTGGTGGATCCTGTGACCGAAAAGCAATAATCAGAGATCGGCAGGCAGCGGTTGCTTCAGCCAGGTCTCGGACGCTTTCTCCAGAGCGCCGTCAGCCTTGGCAGCGTTGAGAATTTCGTTGACCTTGCCCAACAGCTCTGGCTGGCCCTTGTTGACGCCAACGTAGACTGGCGAATCCTTCAGTTTTACTTTCAGCGCTGGAATGCGCTTGGGGTTGCGCTCGCTGATGGCGACCATCACCACGTTGCCGCTGGCGATCAGGTCGGTCTGACCTGCCAGGTAAGCCGCGATAGTCGAATTGTTGTCTTCGAAACGCTTGATGGTCGTGCCTTCAGGCGCCACGGCCGACAGCTCGATGTCCTCGATCGCGCCACGGGTCACACTGATCGTCTTGCCTTTCAGGTCAGCCACATCCTTGACCGGAGAGTCGGGCGGACCGAACACCGCCAGATAGAACGGCGCGTAGGCACGGGAGAAATCGATGACTTTCTCGCGGTCAGGATTCTTGCCCAGGCTGGAAATTACCAGATCAACCTTGCCTGTGGTGAGGAAGGGGATGCGGTTGGTGCTGTTGACCGGCGTCAGCTCGAGCTTGACCTGCAGCCTGTCAGCCAGCAGTTGCGCGGTGTCGATGTCCAGGCCACGTGGCTTCATATCCGGACCGACCGAGCCGAACGGCGGGAAGTCCTGCGGTACGGCGACCTTCAAGGTGCCGCGCGCTACGACGTCGTCCAGCCCGTTGGCGTGGGCGGGTGTCTGGCTCAGCATCAGACTGGCAAACAATGCAGTAAGCAGGGCGCTGTAACGCTTGGTCATGTGAAGTCTCCGGGCGAAACGAAAAGTGTTGGCCATTCTCCAGTGCACAGCGCATGCCATCCGCTCATTGCTGCCGCAACTCAAGGTGTTCCGCACGATTATGGTCTTACTGGTCTGACCAGTTGATGCTCCGTGCGCCCTGCTTTGGCGCGCCGGAATGCCCGGCCGCCCCAGTGCTGGGCGTCGCTTGCCGAATCTGCGGGATGGCGATAAAAGGGCTTTTTACTGGACTGACTGGCCTGAACAGTGATGCCGCATACTTCACTCGCAGTACCCGAATCGGCCCTCAGGGCCATTCGCAAACTGATTGCCGAGCAAGGCTACAAACCCGGCGAAAGCCTGCCGTCGCAACGCGACCTGGCGGCGTTGCTGGGTGTCAGTCGTGCATCGCTGCGTGAAGCCTTGTCCTCACTCACAGCCTTGGGCGTGGTCAGTGTCCAGCCGGGAAAAGGCGTGTTCGTGCAGTCGATTTCTGAACCAGAACAGCGCACGGGTGGATTTTCCTGGCCATTTGAAGCCCGGGTTTCGCCAGCAGACACTTTTCAATTGCGCTATGCCCTTGAAGGTTTTGCCGCAGGTCTGGCCGCAGTCACCCTGACCGCTGACGAGCGCGATGTGCTTGAAGACAACGTCGAAGCCATGCGTCTCGAGTTACGTGGCGGCGACTTCGAGGCCGCAGCCAGGCTGGATTTCGAGTTTCATCGGCATATTCTGGTTGCCAGCGGTAACCAGGCGATGCTTGGGATAGTGACGGCAGGTGCCGATATTTTTCTTGAAAGCCAGAAGATGCCATTCATCCGTGCGGCGAGGGTCATGGAAACCTGGCAAGAGCATCGCAAGATCTTGCGTGCGCTGGCCCGCCACGCATCAGGCCCCGCACAAAAAGCCATGCAGGAGCATATTCGCGGCGCAGCGCTGCGCACCGGCATCGTTTTTGTCTCGCCATCAAGCTAGGCATCCCTCATAACTCCAGTCATGCGCCACCATAGCCAGAGTCAATGAAGCATCGCTTCCTGAATAGCATAAGGGGAGCTATGATGATCGTCTTTTGTAGCCTATGACCTCGGAGACTTCCATGAGCAACGACCTGATCAAAAACGTCACCGACGCCACTTTCGAAGCCGAAGTACTCAAGGCTGATGGTGCGGTGCTTGTTGATTACTGGGCTGAGTGGTGTGGCCCGTGCAAGATGATTGCCCCGGTACTGGACGAAATCGCCACTACCTACCAAGGCAAGCTGACTGTCGCCAAACTGAACATCGATGAAAATCAGGACACCCCGGCCAAGCATGGCGTGCGTGGTATTCCTACGCTGATGCTGTTCAAGAACGGCAATGTTGAAGCGACCAAAGTGGGCGCGTTGTCGAAGTCGCAGCTGGCTGCATTTCTCGACGCCAACATCTGAAGCACTTCAAGGCCCCGCAAATAGCGGGGTTTTTTTCAGGCGTCATACTAGACGCCCGGAAAATCAGGTGGTACATTCGGCCCCGCAACGGCTTCTCCGTTGCCCCCTGCAAGCCGTCGCCGACGCTCTCCTTATCGATTTAGTACGCGATCCTGTCGCCTTCTCTGCGGCGCGGCCTCATTAAGCCAAAAGCTTAATTCCCCCTCCATACACGATTACGTCATTCCCCATATGAACCTGACTGAACTCAAGCAAAAGCCGATTACCGAATTGCTCGAAATGGCCGAACAGGCTGGCATAGAAAATATGGCCCGTTCGCGCAAGCAGGACGTCATTTTTTCCCTGCTTAAACGGCACGCCAAAAGTGGCGAGGAAATATCCGGTGATGGCGTGCTGGAGATTCTCCAGGACGGCTTCGGTTTCCTGCGCTCCGCAGACGCTTCCTACCTGGCCGGCCCGGATGACATCTACGTCTCCCCTAGCCAGATCCGGCGCTTCAACCTGCGTACCGGCGACACCATCGTTGGCAAGATCCGTCCACCAAAAGAAGGTGAGCGTTATTTCGCTCTGCTCAAGGTCGACACGATCAACTACGATCGTCCGGAAAACGCCAAGAACAAGATTCTGTTCGAAAACCTGACGCCGTTGTTCCCGACGATCCGCATGAAGATGGAAGCCGGCAACGGTTCCACCGAAGACCTGACCGGTCGTGTGATCGATCTGTGTGCACCGATCGGCAAAGGTCAGCGTGGTCTGATCGTTGCTCCGCCGAAAGCGGGCAAGACCATCATGCTGCAGAACATCGCGTCGAACATCACGCGTAACAACCCGGAAGTGCATCTGATCGTACTGTTGATCGATGAGCGCCCGGAAGAAGTAACCGAAATGCAGCGCACCGTGCGCGGCGAAGTGGTTGCTTCGACATTCGACGAACCGCCAACCCGTCACGTACAGGTTGCCGAAATGGTGATCGAGAAGGCCAAGCGCCTGGTCGAGCACAAGAAAGACGTCGTCATCCTGCTCGACTCCATCACCCGTCTGGCTCGCGCCTACAACACCGTCATCCCGAGCTCCGGCAAGGTACTGACCGGTGGTGTCGATGCTCACGCACTCGAGAAACCAAAGCGTTTCTTCGGTGCTGCGCGAAACATCGAAGAGGGCGGCTCGTTGACCATCATCGCCACCGCGCTGGTTGAAACCGGTTCGAAGATGGACGAAGTCATCTACGAAGAGTTCAAGGGTACCGGCAACATGGAGCTGCCTCTGGATCGCAAGATCGCAGAGAAGCGCGTGTTCCCGGCCATCAACATCAACCGCTCCGGCACCCGCCGCGAAGAGCTGTTGACCGCTGATGACGAGTTGCAGCGCATGTGGATCCTGCGCAAGCTGCTGCACCCGATGGACGAAGTCGCGGCGATCGAGTTCCTGATCGACAAGCTCAAGCAGACCAAGACCAACGACGAGTTCTTCCTGTCCATGAAACGCAAGTAACAGACAGGCTGGCTCAAAAAATGGTGTCCTTCGGGGCACCATTTTTTTTGCCTGTGCGCCGCGGATTAGCTGCCTTGAAGGGCTGGAGCAGGTAGGATGTGTGTCTATTTGGATAAATGGCCGGGTTAATGAAATTCAAAGATCTAAGGGATTTCGTGCAGCAGCTTGAGCAGCGCGGAGAGTTGAAACGCATCCACATGCCTATCTCCCCAGTGCTGGAAATGACTGAAATCTGTGACCGTACCTTGCGCGCCAAGGGGCCGGCCCTGCTGTTCGAAAAACCGGTCGGCTTTGATATCCCGGTGCTGGGTAACCTGTTCGGCACGCCCGAGCGCGTCGCGATGGGCATGGGCGCCGAGGCGGTCAGCGAGCTGCGCGAGATCGGCAAGTTGCTGGCGTTCCTCAAGGAACCCGAGCCGCCCAAGGGCTTGAAGGATGCCTGGTCCAAACTGCCGATTTTCCGCAAGGTCATTGCCATGGCGCCCAAGGTCGTCAATGACGCACCCTGCCAGGAGGTTGTCATTGAAGGTGACGACGTCGATCTCGACATGCTGCCTGTGCAAACCTGCTGGCCGGGCGACGTTGCACCGCTGATCACCTGGGGCCTGACGGTCACCAAAGGTCCGAACAAAGAGCGTCAGAATCTCGGAATCTATCGCCAGCAAGTCATTGGCCGTAACAAGATCATCATGCGCTGGCTGAGCCATCGAGGCGGCGCGCTGGACTTCCGGGACTGGTGCGCCAAGCACCCTGGCGAACCTTATCCGGTTGCCGTCGCGCTGGGCGCCGACCCGGCGACCATTCTCGGTGCCGTAACACCCGTGCCGGACAGCCTCTCCGAGTATGCCTTCGCCGGCCTGCTGCGAGGTTCGCGCACCGAGCTGATCAAATGCCGTGGCAGCAACCTGCAGGTGCCTGCCAGCGCTGAAATCGTGCTTGAGGGCGTGATTCATCCGGGCGAAATGGCTGACGAAGGGCCTTACGGCGACCACACCGGTTACTACAACGAAGTCGACAGCTTCCCGGTGCTGACCGTCGAGCGCATCACGCACCGCATCAAGCCGATCTATCACAGCACTTACACCGGACGGCCACCGGATGAGCCTGCGATTCTTGGCGTCGCCCTGAACGAAGTGTTCGTGCCGATCCTGCAAAAACAGTTTCCCGAAATCGTCGATTTCTACCTGCCGCCGGAAGGTTGCTCGTATCGCATGGCGGTGGTGACCATCAAGAAACAGTATCCCGGCCACGCTAAACGCGTGATGCTGGGCGTCTGGTCATTCTTGCGCCAGTTCATGTACACCAAGTTCGTGATCGTCACCGACGACGACATCAATGCGCGCGACTGGAATGACGTTATCTGGGCCATTACCACCCGAATGGACCCCAAGCGCGACACGGTCATGATCGACAACACACCCATCGACTACCTCGACTTCGCGTCTCCGGTCTCGGGGTTGGGGTCGAAAATGGGGTTGGATGCCACTAACAAATGGCCAGGCGAGACTACGCGCGAGTGGGGCAGGGCGATCGTCAAGGACGAAGCCACCACACGCCGTGTGGACGAGATCTGGACTCAGCTGGGAATAGATTGATGCGTGTAACCTTGCAGCCTTCAGGGGCAGTGCTGGAAACCCTGCCGGGCGAGCGGATCCTTGATGCTGCACAGCGCCTGGGCCACGAATGCCCACAGAGCTGTCGCAACGGCAATTGCCATGTGTGCTCGGCCTTGCTGGTCGAAGGCCGCGTGACACAGTCGGGTCAGGTTCTGGATCACGGCGAAATTCATACCTGTGTGGCCGAGCCGCTTGAAGATTGCGTGGTGCTCTGGGATGGCGTGCTGGCCAAGGGCGAATTACCGGTACGCAGCTTTGCGTGCCAGGTGAGCGAGTGTGTCGAGGTGGGAGGCGATGTCTGGCGTGTCGGCCTGCGCGCTCCTGCAGGCAAGTCGCCGCGTTATCACGCGGGGCAGTACCTGATGATCGAGCGGGATAATGGCGACAAGTCGGCATTCTCCATCGCCTCTGCTCCGCACAACGGGCGTGATCTTGAATTGCATGTACTGGCTCGCGAAGACAGTGCGCGCAGCTTGATCGAGCAGTTGCAACGCAACAAAATGGCGCGCGTCGAACTGCCGTTCGGTGACACCCACCTTGCCGAGCTGCCTGAAGGGCCGCTGGTCCTGATCGCTGCCGGTACGGGCATGGCGCAGATGAACAGCCTGATCGAACATTGTCGTTCCCGGGGCTTCAAGTACCCGGTACACCTGTATTGGGGCGTGCGGCGGCCTGACGATTTTTATCAGGTCAGTCACTGGGATGAGTGGGCGAAGCTGCCCAATCTCTTTCTGCACATGGTCGTCAGCGATGTGTGCGGGTGGGAGGGGCGTTGCGGCCTGCTGCACGAGGCCGTCTGCGAGGACATCAAGGACCTGTCCGGCGTGCATGTCTACGCCAGCGGCTCGCCTGCGATGATTTACGGAACGCTCGATGCGTTGGTCAATGCCGGTATGGACGCCCATCAGATGCGCGCAGATGTATTTGCCTACGCACCTCGTCCATGACGCCGGACTGACGGCAACACAACTGGAGTGTAAATTGCTTCAACTTTTTGTAGTTTCTGGCGATGTCATTGAGTAGCCAGACGATTTTTGGCAAGACAGGCCTTCGGCCTTGAGCGTTAACCGAACCACGATACCTTGATGCCGCTCACCCACGAGCGATTCAGCGGGGCTCGGTAAAGACTGACAGTCAGCCTGTCAGGGAGGCAAATGGAGAATCCACTCAACGAATTGGCCGCTGCGGTACACGACGGCCTTGGCCTGACGTACCCGCCCGTTATAGATATGGGCCCTCAGCTTACTCGCGAGCAACTGCTCGCATCCATGAGCGCCACCATGCGCAGCCACAAGGGTGGCCCGGTCTGGCTGTTCGCTTACGGCTCGCTCATCTGGCGCCCCGAATGCACTGCCGTAGAAAGCCAGCGCGCTCGCGTGCACGGCTATCATCGTGGCCTTTACCTGTGGTCCCATGAACATCGCGGTACGCCGGAAGCGCCTGGCCTGGTATTCGGGCTGGATCGTGGCGGCTCATGCACCGGTTTCGCTTATCGCTTGCCGGATGAGTGCCTGGAAAAATCGCTGCTGGCCTTGTGGGAGCGCGAGATGCCTTATCCCTCGTATCGACCGCACTGGCTCAACTGCCGTCTTGAAGATGGTCGAAAAGTGCAGGCGTTGGGGTTCGTGCTGGAGCGGCATTTGCCCAGCTACGCGGGCAACCTGCCAGACAGCGTGTTGAGCCAGGTGCTGGCCACCGCCAGCGGGCGTTATGGAACCACCCGCGAATACGTTGAGCAGACTGCCAAGGCCCTGCGTAGCCACGCCATGCCAGACCTGAATCTGGAGGCGCGGCTCAAGCGCTGCTGGTCAGAGACTGCCTGACTGGCCCTTGGTTTCGGGTGCGTCTCTGGACGTACTGGCGACCTGCTTGTGCCTCAGGGTCGGCGCGAGGAACACCATCGCCATGATGCATGCGCCGATCAACAGCACGAAGCCGCCATCCCAGCCAAAATGGTCCACGGTGTAGCCCATCGCCGCGCTGGCCGCGACCGAGCCGCCCAAGTAGCCGAACAGTCCAGTAAAGCCAGCCGCTGTACCTGCTGCCTTCTTCGGCGCCAGTTCCAGCGCCTGCAAGCCGATCAGCATTACCGGGCCGTAGATCAGAAAGCCAATGGACACCAGCGCGATCATGTCGACGGTCGGGTTGCCTTCAGGGTTCAGCCAGTACACCAGCGTGGCGATGGTCACCAGAAACATGAATACCATGCCGGTCAGGCCGCGATTGCCCTTGAAAATCTTGTCGGACATCCAGCCGCACAACAGCGTGCCCGGAATGCCCGCCCACTCGTAGAGGAAGTAAGCCCATGAGGTCTTGTCGACCGTGAAGTGCTTGGCCTCTTTCAGGTAAGTCGGTGCCCAGTCCAGTACGCCGTAGCGCAACAGATAGACGAACACGTTGGCCATCGCGATGTACCACAGGAATTTATTGCGCAGCACGTATTTGACGAAGATTTCCCTGGCGCTGAACTCTTCCTCATGGCTTTCATCGTAGCCTTCCGGGTAGTCGTTCTTGTAATGCTCGATAGGTGGCAGGCCCACTGATTGCGGCGTGTCGCGCATCGTGGCGAAGGCGAAGACTGCGACCAGTAACGCAACAGCCGCCGGCACATAGAACGCCGCATGCCAGTCATTGGTCCAGCCCATGCCGAGCAGGAACAGCGGGCCGATCAGACCGCCACCGACGTTGTGCGCCACGTTCCAAACCGACACCACGCCGCCGCGCTCTTTCTGCGACCACCAGTGGACCATCGTCCGCCCGCTCGGTGGCCAGCCCATGCCCTGTGCCCAGCCATTGATGAACAGCAGCACGAACATGATCGTGACGCTGGACGTTGCCCAGGGTGCAAACCCGAAGATGAACATGA
Organism: Pseudomonas coronafaciens pv. oryzae str. 1_6; assembly: GCF_000156995.2. NCBI lineage: Bacteria > Pseudomonadati > Pseudomonadota > Gammaproteobacteria > Pseudomonadales > Pseudomonadaceae > Pseudomonas > Pseudomonas coronafaciens. Next base: position 245,602 of record NZ_CP046035.1, read on the forward strand.
TCCCGGCAGAGACCAGCAGGCCGAATGGCAGGAAGTAACGAGGGTTGGAGCGGTCCGAAATGATCCCCATAAGGAATTTCGACAGGCCGTAAGCAATTGCGATGGCAGACATCGCCACGCCTAGCTGACCACGCGTATAGCCTTCGTCGATCAGGTACGGCATCGCCAGCGAGAAGTTCTTGCGCAGCAAATAGTAGCCGGCGTAACCGATAAAGATGCCTGCGAAGATCTGCCAGCGCAGGCGGCGATACGTGCTGTCGACTTTTTCTTCGGGAAGGGGTGTCTGGTGCCTGGCGGGACGGAAAAAACCAAACATGGAGATGCTCCTGATTATTGTTTTTCTTGCGAAAGCGAATATTACATTTTCGTTACAGAAAAAAGCAGTGCCTCCCGGCTGATTCTTTGCAGGGATTACGGACGTTTTCCTGTTCTTTTATGAACATTCGGCAAATGTTTGTTTGTGTATCAAGAGTTTGGGATTACTCCTACAGGTCTATCGGAAGTCGCGCGCTGACTGGCCGGCCGACAGCCTTTTACCATCGTCGTCACTGGGCCAACGGGGCGCATCAAGACAATGAGCCCATACAACAATGAGAATTTCCGCGTTCATGATTGCAGCAGCATTGGCCCTGCCTGTCAGCGCAGCCGAGTCATTTCTGGTGCCGATGCACACGCCGACACCGGTTTTTCCCGCCGAGCTGATCAAGACCCGCTACGCCGGCAAGGTTCGGGCGCAACTGTGGATAAAGTCCGACGGCCAGATCCGCGAAGTCAGGGCCATCGAGAGCTGCCACCCGCAGCTCACCGAAGCGGTAGAGCAAACGCTCCGCCAATGGCGCTACAAGCCCTGGATCGGCACCGTCCCGGTGATTTTCGGCTCCCACGGCTATCGGCGTTTCAACACCGAAGTCACCGTCGGCCTCGGCAACATTCGTTGCGGCTACCTCAACCACGAAGTGAAATCCGCCCGCCAGGGCTACCCCAAAGAGCCGCTGAGTAAAGTCGACGTGTTTTCCTATACCGGGCAAGCCTTGTTCGGCAGCCATGTTGCGCACCAGCGCACTGAACCCGAGCGCAAAGCGTTGCTGGAACAACTGGGTGCAGCGATACCGACAGTGGTGAGCAACTACAGGAGCAATCCTGACCACCGGTATGGGGATTATCTGCCAGCACCGGTGAGGGTGTTGATGGCGGGGCTGGCTGAGGGTAGCGAATGAGCCGCGGGCTGAGTGTGATTGTGCTTGCGGGGTTGCTTTGGGCGGGGGCAGCACAGGCGTTGCCGTCGTATCCGGTGCCGTTGTACATGCCGGAGCCGGACTATCCGGTGTCAGTGCGTTATGCCTTGGTAAAAAACAGTGTCACCGTCAGGATTTTCATTCAGGCCGACGGAGGTTTGCGCTTTCTTGAAGTGCGGGGGGCAACTGATCCGAGGTTCATCAGCCTGACCCGAAGTGCTGTTGAACAGTGGACCTTCGAACCCTGGGAGCCACCGGACTCTCATCCCGAGGGCGAAGCAGTCACGGTCACGTTTACCTTCACAGGGCGACCGCACAGCAACCCGCCGCTGACATCCAATGCCGAGCTGAAGCAGGAGTTGTGCTGGCAGTTGAATATGGAAATGTTCGAGGGTCGCAAATGGCGCAAGGACATCAAGCCGGACGTGATAATGCGAACAGAGCTGTACCTGTCGAGCGGTCCGGTCATAGAGCAATTCCTCACCCTGGACGAGCGTCAGGCACTGGTTCTTGAACTGCTGGAGGCGGTGCAGAGTATTGTCGCTCAATGTCAAAAGAATCCGATGCGCAGGTATGTTGATTATTTGCCGGAGAATGTGAGGAATGCTTTGTAACAGTCTGGTTTGTTTTGAAGACTTGCATCAGTTCCACTTGATGCACAGTGTCGGGGCCAAGGCATCATCGCCTTGGCCCCGGCCTTGTCACAAGAGATTAGTGAGTAGTGCTCATATTCTGAATCGTTTCAAGCTGGCTCATGTCGAGCGCGCCGTGAGGGTTGATCGCGTTCGAGAAGTCTGTGATCGCGATTTCGATAGTGCCTCTCAGTACTTTGATCGCGTCATCGATTTCTCGCGATGCCTCAGGTCCAAAAGTCACCTCGACCGCATGGCGGGATTCGGCCTCTCTGGTGCGAGCTTCCTCGGCGTTGCGTAGGGCCAATGCGTGCTCCGCTTCTTCGACCTGACGCTGTGCAAGTTGTAACGCAGCCTCTATGGCTCGCTGCTGCGCTGCTTGTTCTTCCGCGAGTCGTCGAGCTGCCGCTTCAGCCTCGGCTCTTGCGCGCGCTGCTTCTTCGGCTTGGCGTTGTGCGGCTTCTTGGGCCATGCGCTCTGCGTGTTGGCGTTCTTGTTCTTTTAATCGAGCGAGCAGTGATTCGAGGCTGATCTTGAACTCACCCAAGAATCGAATGCTCTGCATATAAAAATCAGCGTCAATCGTCATTGAAAAAAGTCAGTTTGCCCTCCACCTGGCATGTTGCGGATCAATGCCCTGTTTTCCATATCTTGTTTTGAGGATCTGGTGTCGCCCCACATGAATGTTATGTTGTCAATATGGTCTTGGCGCAAAGGGACGCGCTTACTAGTCATAAGATGATGCGTAGCATTAATATAACGCTCTACTACGTGTGACGGCGGTTGTCCGTCAGTATTTCCAGCATGATGAGAAACCTCCAAATGCAGGAAGTCGGGAAGTTGATTGAGGTGATGAGTTAATTCGTCCATGGATAGTGTTCCTTTTATATTGAAATTGATAGTCGACTATGAGGTGGCAGATGTCTTGAAGCCTGGCTTGCCATTTTGAACTCGCCATTCTTTGATTACCTTCAGAACCCCTTCAGGGCTGTCCTCTTGGCCTTCCTCAGGATAAAATATGACGTCTGACTGTGCGGGGTGTTCGGTCACTTTAATGAAATGCTGCAACAACACGTCGACATATGCCCCATATTCTTTCCCTTCAAGCTTGTTGCGCTCGGGAGAGAACTCCCTCAAAAAATCAAGAAACTCTTCTTCAGTGTAATCTTCAATTTTTTCTTTCATAATCATTGTGAACGGTTCCTATGATGCTCTATATGTTGTTTTGGTGTCATGATGACTAGGTTGTCCATGTTATACACCGATCCGCTGTTTGCAATTTCTTCCTTGTGATGAATCTCGAATTTCGTACGCCGTCCTACCTGATCTTCTAATTTTGGATGCGGCGCGTTACCGGCCTTCATTAATTGCAGGTTCCGCTGACTAAACTGTTGACTGATTTCTGAGTCATTTGCCACATCTTTCCAGATGGCTTCTCTCTGACGGCCGAAATTGCTGAAGCGTACCCCACGCAATTGATCTGCAACTTGAGAAGGAATTGGAGCCCCCTCAGCCCGAGTCCTAGCGTCTAACCAAGTGTTTGTTATGCGCTCACCAAACCCACTCGCAACCCCTGGAATCGACCTCGGGTCCTTGAACAGTAGATAGCTATCGGGCAGCCCGGAATCAATCGGCGATATGAGAATGTAGTCATCAGGATCATCTCGATCAACTGCCGGGTAAGCTTCAAGCTCCGGTACAAAAGGTGTCACCACGTTGCCTGGATCTACCGGCAAGGCTGGCGGCCCGACGGGTGAGCTTGTCGAGCTGTCCGCCGGTCGTGCTATTGGCGTCCATATCAGTGCTGGTGTGGACTCTCCGTCTCGGATAAATTCGTAGGAATTGTTCTGTGCGTTGTAGGTGAAACTTCTTACACGCACCTTGGTGCCGACTGTCACACCGTCCGCAGCCACCCAGCGCACAGCGCCGCTTGTTCCGGCTTCGCGGGACGTCAGCCGATGAGGCACATCTAGCGTGCCTTTGACGTTGGCAAGGTATTGCAGATCGATATGCGGTGGCAGGTTGAGCTGCGACAGAGGTGTGGCGATCACAGCAGGCGGCAGCTCTGAGTCGCCCAACGGTTGTGGATACATCGCCAACAACGTGACCAGATTGCTGCCCAGCGTTCTGGTCGCAACCCTGACGAGTTGGTCTTTCACGATGTTGGTCGCAATGGTTCTGATGCCCGATGCTGCGGTGGTGGTTGCAGCGGGGGCAACAGCTGACCACAGCTTGTCGATGCCAGCGGCCTGTCGTACTGATGCCCGCTCTGCATGCTGACTCGCCGCCTTGTTGGCCAGCGACAATTCAGCATGGCGCATGGAAAGCGCTGCTGATTGCTCATTGAGAAGCGTGACCGAATCGGCAAGAAGCTTTGCTTCGTAGGTTTGAGATAAAGCGTTTACCCACGCTTCATGGGCCTGCTGCACACGTTGAGGATCCCCCTGACTGTAGTGCACCAGATAGTTCAGGTGGTCTTTTTGTGTGGAATGATCAAGTTCTTGGCCGGTGAGACCAAGAGCCTGAGCGCAACGCTCTTCCAGTAGCGAATTTTTGGATTCAATTAAATAATTTATCCTGGCCTTTTCCTGAAGTATCAGGTCGCGAATTTGTTGTTCGTTTGAGTAGTCGACATTATGATCGAGCTTCGACGCTATTTCTTCCTGAATAGAATTCGGCAGCCTTCCAGATGTCTGCGAATAGTTTTGTGCCAATCCAGATTGTAAAGATGGATAGGCATTTGTCAGCGTTTCAAGAGCCTGTCTATGGGCCTGATCTGTTTCGGTCTGCGAACGTACTTGCGCTTCAATGCGTGCTCGTTCTGCAGCTTCTGTCTGCGCTCTTGCTTGAGCCGCTGCATGTTCTGTAGCCTGCCGCTCTGCCTGCGCTTGAGCTTCAGCATATGCTTGAGCTTGTGCTGCTTGCTGTTGTGCTCGCGCCTTTAATCGCCTGCGTCTTCGCTTACTGCTTGATGCTCCTGTATTGGTAAAGCCCCTCCGAAGAAACCAGTATTTTGAGGCTTGGTTGAGCTACCGTGACTTATGTTTACAGTTCCATTTGTCTGGTCATGCAATATATTTGTTCGTCGCTTTTTTCGTGTGGCCATACAGTTCTCCTTGTCTGTATGGCTATGTTGTTTCAGTCCTCAAGTGTTAATGACATACATATTATGTTGCCTGGTTTTCTAGTTGGGTTTATGTTTTTTTTGGTGCGGTGCCTATTGCAACCACCACCTTCCCCACAGTCTTCCGCCCCCCAACAAATCAATCGCCTCTCCAGCCCTTTCCAGTGGATAAACCGTCGATACCAGCGGCTTCAACTTCCCTTCTTCAAACCATGCAAACAACTGCGTGAAGTTCGCCGCATTATCTTGCGGTTGTCGCTGGGCAAACAAGCCCCAGAACACGCCAACCACCGAAGCGCCCTTGAGCAGGGCGAGGTTGACGGGCAGTTCCGGGATGCGGCCGCTGGCGAAGCCGACGACCAGCAGGCGGCCGTTCCAGGCGATGGTGCGGATGGCCTGGTCGAAGAGGTCGCCGCCGACCGGGTCGTAGATCACGTCGGCGCCGTTGCCGTTGGTGAGGCGTTTTACTTCGTCCTTGAGGCTGGTTTCGCTGTAGTTGATCAGTTCGTCTGCGCCTGCGTTCTTGGCCACTTCAAGTTTTTCGGCGCTGCTGGCGGCGGCAATGACGCGTGCGCCGAGGGCTTTGCCGATTTCGACGGCTGCCAGGCCAACCCCACCAGCGGCGCCAATCACCAGCAGGGTTTCGCCGGGTTGCAGGTTGGCGCGTTGTTTGAGGGCGTGCATGGAGGTGCCGTAAGTCATGCTGAATGCAGCGGCGGTGGTGAAGTCCATGCTTTCCGGGATCGGCAATACGTTGTAGTGAGGCACGGCGACCTGCTCGGCAAAGCTGCCCCAGCCGGTGAGGGCCATCACGCGATCGCCGGGTTTGAGGTGAGTGACTTTTTCACCCACTGCCGCTATCACGCCGGCTGCTTCACCGCCCGGTGAGAAGGGGAAGGGTGGCTTGAATTGATATTTGCCCTCGATGATCAACGTATCGGGGAAGTTGACCCCGGCAGCGTGCACATCAAGGAGGATTTCATTCTTTTTGATCTCGGGGCTGGGCGCGTCTTCGAGCACCAGCGTGCTGGCAGGACCGAAGGCTTTGCATAACAGGGCTTTCATCGGGCTATTCCTTTTCCGGTAATGGCCGATAAAGTCAGTTAAGTGGGTTCTCGGGTCAACAAGCATGGCCCTGCCTGATAAGCACACATAAGCTGTAAGCTACGTGGCAAACCGTATTAAGGAGTGGACTGTGAAAGCGTGGATTCTGTTATTGCTGGCCTTGTCATTGCCCGTCATGGCGCAGGAAGAAGCTAAGGAAGAAGGGGGCCCGCCCAAAGCGGCATATGTGTCGCTGACGCCTCCATTCGTGGGCAACTACGCGCTGGATGGCGGCCCCAAACTGCGCGTCTACAAAGCTGATATCTCCTTGCGTGTGACCGGCGCCGATGCCGAAGCTGCCGTGAAGCGCAACGATGCCTTGATCCGCAATCAGTTGGTATCGTTGTTCACGCAGCAGACGGTTGACTCCATGAGCAGCGCCGAAGCGAAGGAAAACATTCGTCAGGAAGCGCTCAAACAGGTGCAGCGTGTCATGAATGATGAAGAGGGCAAGCCGGTTGTCGAAGACTTGCTGTTCAATAACTTCATCGTTCAGTAAGCCCCTGTCAGCGTAATGCCAGGATCGCCGCCCATTGTTCGGCGGTGACTGGCATGACTGAGAGCCGACTGCCTTTTTGCACCAGCGGCAATTGCTCAAGCTGGCTTTGTTGCTTCAGATAACCCAACCCCAGCACCTTTTTGAAGATATCCACAAACTCGACGTCGATGGCACTCCACGGGTTCTTCTCCTCAGTGGCCTTCGCGTCGTGATAGTGGCTGTCGGGGTCAAGGGCTGTCGGGTCTGGATACGCAACTCGAGCTATTTTGCCGATGCCGGCAATGCCCGGCTCCGGGCAACTGGAGTGATAGAAAAAGAATTCGTCCCCTGCGGCCATCGCCCTCAGGAAGTTACGCGCCTGGTAATTGCGGACACCGTCCCAGCGCGCTTTGCCCAGTCGTTGCAGGTCGCTGATCGAGAATTCGTCAGGCTCGGACTTCATCAGCCAATAGGCCATCGTGCATGCTCCAGAGGCAGAAAGTTCACGTAAGCAAAAAAAGTTGTATGACAAACCGACAGTCGGCTGGCGCCACTATTTGCGTACTGGTTCACGTTACCGCAAAATGCCGACCTTTCAAGTTCCACGCTGCTGCACGGTTGCTCAGGTAACCGGTGCGGACAGTGTATTGATTTGCCTAAGGAGGGCAGTCATTGAAGCGCAAGCCTGATTTACTCTGGATTCTGGTTATTTTGTTTGGCTTGGGTATCGTAACAACGGGTTATGCGCAGAGCTTGTGGACCACCAAGGACAACGCGCCTGTAGAGATCACTCAGCAACAGCAGAAAGTCCCCGGCAGGCATTAAGCCCTGTTGATACTCTGATCGTTGAATGCCTCGCGATCAGAGTGCGCTTTTCAGATACCTTTATTCAAATACCAGTTCCTGTCCGACACCGTGCCTTGTAGCGGTACGTCCCAGCTGGCCTGTGCCAGCCGATCCACTTTCTGACATTCGTGAGCAAGTCCCAGCAGAATCGGCTTGCGCCAAGTCTTTCTGCGCGCCAGGTAAGCCAGGCTGCGGTCATAGAAGCCGCCGCCCATACCGAGGCGACCGCCTTCGTCATCGAAACCCACCAGTGGCATCAAAACCAGATCGAGTGCCCAGACCCTGCGTTGCTTCGCACGGTTGATGCGTGGCTCGGGGATGCGAAAGCGATTGGGGACGAACCGTTCGCCGGGTCGCACGCGCTGAAACACCATGCGCGTGCGCGGCCATGCGTTGAGTACCGGGAGATAAGTTGCCTTGCCACGACGTTGCGCTTCGCGCAGCAGAAGGCGCGGGTCGATCTCGCCATCCATCGGCACGTACAGCGAAACGTGCCGGGCGCGACGAAACAACGGGTGCTGCGCCAGCTGATGGAAGATGCCACGGGCGGCCTGGCGCTGCTGGACTTTACTCAGCGCCCTGCGCGCCGTGCGTAGCTGGCGACGCAGTTGCGGACGTGTGAGCGTTTGAGCGCTGATCATGAGAGAGGTCATGCAGGCTGATCCGAGAGGTTGAAACCAAAGCTGGATCGTCGTTGCCAGGCGGGTTGCCAGGCAACGTGTTGAATATGGACTCCCCGACGTACCGCTGTCGGTGTAGCCCTTGAACCCGAAAGTTCAAGGTGGAGATTGCAGGAGGTTTTAAGGCTTTCCGTCTAGCGGACATGCACACCAACCCCAACGTGCAACCCCCGTGGTTGTGCGTATCGGCTCAGGGACATGACCGACTGGCAAGCACTCCAGGGAGCGGCGCAAGTATACAGAAATGCCCCGAAATAATCAGCCCCGAGTTGAATCCGGTGTGCCGGGCGTGTCTGTGGCCAGCACCAGATCCACCTTGTCGAGCAGGTCGCGCACCTGTTCACGGGTCGAGCCGCTGGTCTGCACGTCAGGCACGTGCTCCTTGTGCAGCAGGTCGTGAGTGATGTTCAGGGCAGCCATCACGGCGATGCGATCGGCCCCGATGACTTTGCCGCTGCTGCGGATTTCACGCATCTTGCCATCCAGGTAGCGGGCGGCGCTGACCAGGTTGGTGCGCTCTTCCTGAGGGCAGATGATGGAGTATTCCTTGTCGAGGATTTGAACGGTAACGCTGTTGCCATTGCTCATGAGTCTTGCTCCAGGGCTTTGAGGCGCGAAATCATTGACTCGACCTTCTGCCGGGCGATTTCGTTTTTTTCAATGAGTTGGGCGCGTTCCTCGCGCCAGGACTTTTCCTGAGCTAATAGGAGTGCGTTTTGGCCTTTAAGTTGCTCGGCGTACTTCAGGAGCAACTCCACACGTTTCATCAGCGCTTGCAGGTCGGTGTCTTCCATTGTTTTCCACTGGATACTTTCTGATGAATGGCAGGGGGGAGCGATGCTCATGCTCAAGCTCGAACCGCCGTCCGGGTGATCTTGTCGCGCGGATAGTCTAGGATACAAGGCCTCCATTCTAGACATTGCGCCGTTTGGCGACTAGCTACCCATGCCCATTCAGAATTCTCCGTACAAAGCGTTTGCCACTCTGCTCAACAGTGGCGGTCACAACGTATCACCTGCCGAGCTGCACGGCCTGCTGTTGGGCCGCAGTTGCGCGGGGGCCGGCTTCGACAGCGAAGGCTGGTTCGCCGATGCCTCGATGCTGCTCGAAACCGAGCCGCAAGATAACATTCGTGCTGCGCTGGTCGGTCTGCAAGAGATGGCCAAAGGTGAGCTCACCGGCGACGACATGACTGTCGTGCTGTTGCTGCCCGGTGATGACGAGCCGCTCACCGAGCGCGCCGCCGCACTGGGCCAGTGGTGTCAGGGCTTTTTGTCGGGCTTTGGCCTGGCCATCGGCGACAAGGAGCTCGGCAGCGAAGCAAAAGCGGTGCTCGAAGACCTGGCTGCCATCGCCCAGGTGCAGGATGCGCTGGAAGAGTCCGAGGACGGTGAGACCGATTACATGGAGGTCATGGAATACATGCGCGTGGCACCGTTGCTGCTGTTCACCGAGTTCAACGAACCTGCCGCGCCGGAACCAAAGCCTTCCCTGCACTGACCGATAGCGACTACTGCGACACCGGCGCGGGCTGATACCGCCTGCGCCGGCAGACTCCATCAGGACTCATGCTGCCAATGATTCAAATCCCGAAGTCCGAATACGCCCGCCGCCGCAAAGCTCTGATGGCTCAGATGGAGCCGAACAGTATCGCGATACTGCCGGCTGCTGCGGTTGCCATTCGTAATCGCGATGTCGAGCATGTCTACCGGCAGGACAGTGACTTTCAGTACCTGAGCGGCTTCCCCGAACCAGAAGCGGTGGTGGTGCTTATTCCCGGACGCGAGTACGGCGAGTACGTGCTCTTCTGCCGCGAGCGAAACCCCGAGCGGGAATTGTGGGACGGCTTGCGCGCCGGGCAGGAAGGCGCGATTCGGGATTTTGGTGCGGACGATGCGTTCCCGATAACGGATATCGACGAGATCCTGCCGGGGCTGATAGAAGGCCGCGACCGGGTGTATTCGGCGATGGGCAGCAACCCCGAGTTTGACCGGCACCTGATGGACTGGATCAACGTGATTCGCTCCAAGGCGCACCTGGGCGCCCAGCCGCCCAAGGAGTTTGTCGCGCTGGATCATCTGCTGCATGATATGCGTCTTTACAAGTCTGCAGCAGAAATCAAGGTCATGCGGGCGGCGGCAGTTATCTCCGCGCGTGCTCATGTGCGTGCGATGCAGGCCTGTCGCGCCGGTCTGCACGAGTTCAGCCTGGAAGCCGAGCTGGATTACGAGTTCCGCAAGGGCGGCTCGAAGATGCCGGCATACGGCTCGATTGTCGCTTCGGGCCGTAATGGCTGCATCCTGCATTATCAGCAGAATGACGCAGCCTTGCGGGACGGTGATCTGGTGCTGATCGACGCAGGGTGCGAAATCGATTGTTACGCCAGCGACATCACCCGCACCTTCCCGGTGAATGGCAGGTTTTCAGCCGAGCAAAAAGCCATTTATGAATTGGTGCTCAAGTCCCAGTACGCAGCGTTCGACGCCATCGGCCCCGAGAAGCACTGGAACCAGGCGCACGAAGCGACGGTCCAGGTTATTACTGCGGGCCTGGTCGAGCTGGGACTGTTGCGCGGCGATGTCGATCAATTGATCGAGACTGAGGCCTACAAAGCGTTCTACATGCACCGCGCCGGCCACTGGCTGGGCATGGATGTGCATGACGTCGGCGAATACAAGGTCGGCGGCGAATGGCGAGTTCTGGAGGTTGGCATGACGCTGACCGTCGAACCCGGGATCTATATATCCCCCGACAATCTGGATGTCGCGAAGAAATGGCGAGGTATAGGTGTGCGAATCGAGGATGACGTGGTTGTAACCAGGCAGGGCTGTGAAATCCTGTCCGGCGGCGTACCCAAGACCGTCGCCGAAATCGAGGCGCTGATGGCTGCTGCACGGGGGCAGGTCGCATGAGCCGGTTCAATATCGCGATTGTCGGCGGTGGTCTGGTTGGTGCAAGTCTTGCGCTTTCGCTTCAGGCGGGAGCCAAGGCGCGCGGCTGGAAGATCGTGCTGATCGAGCCTTTTGCGCCTGGCGAAGCCTGGCAGCCCAGTTACGATGCCCGCTCTTCGGCACTGTCGTTCGGTGCCCGGCGTATCTACGAGCGGCTGGGTATCTGGCAACAGATTTCCCGCCGCGCCGAGCCGATCCTGCAAATTCAGGTCTCGGACCGGGGCCGCTTCGGCGCCACCCGTTTGTCCGCGATCGAAGAGGGCGTTCCGGCGCTCGGCTATGTGGTGGAAAACGCCTGGCTCGGACAGGCTCTCTGGGCCGGGCTCGATCGGGATGTCGTCAGCTGGCGGGTGCCGGCAGAGGTCAGGCAAATGCAGCCGCTGGCTGATGGTTATCGTCTGACGCTGAACGATGACTCCGAGCTGGAGTGCGACTTGGCAGTGCTTGCCGACGGTGGTCGTTCCAGTCTGCGTGACCAGTTGGGGATTGGTGTGCGGCAGCGTCCCTATGACCAGAGCGCGCTGATCGCTAACATTTCGCCGAGCGAAGCCCATTGTGGTCAGGCGTTCGAGCGTTTTACCGATGACGGGCCGATGGCCCTGTTGCCGTTGCCTGACAATCGCTGTGCGTTGGTCTGGACGCGTCCTGGCAACGACACTCAGCGACTGGCCGAACTGGATGACCGCAGCTTTCTCGAAGAGCTGCAGGGCGTATTCGGTTATCGTCTGGGTGCATTGCGTCAGGTCGGCGCGCGCCATGTGTACCCGCTGGCGTTGGTCGAGGCCGAGGAACAGGTGCGCTCGCATCTGGTTATTCTGGGCAACGCTGCCCATAGCCTGCATCCGATTGCGGGGCAGGGTTTCAACCTCTCATTGCGCGATGCCGATGCACTGGCCGAGACATTGCTGAACAGCGACGCACCGCTCGGCGACCTGCCGACGCTGGAGCTGTACCGCGAGCGTCAGCGGCAGGATCAGCAGTTGACCGTTGGCTTTTCCGACAAGGTGACGCGCCTTTTCGGCAGCAGCCGGTCGGCAGTCGCCACTGGTCGTAATCTTGGGTTGCTGGGGCTGGACCTGCTGCCCGTTGCCAAGCGCTGGTTTGCTCGTCAGGCCATGGGGTTGGGGACGCGAACCGATGTGTGAAACAAACAATTTCAATAACCGGCTACGGCCGCAAGCGAGAATGGTTTGACCATGGAAACGCGCGCAGATGTGCTGATTGTCGGAGCCGGAATGGTCGGCAGCGCTCTTGCGCTGGCCTTGCAGGAAAGCGGGCTTGACGTGCTGGTGGTCGATGGTGGCCCGATGAGCGTCAAGCCGTTCGACAGGCAGTCAACGTTCGAGCCGCGGGTCAGTGCCCTGTCGGCCGCCAGCCAGCGGATCCTGCAGCGCCTCGGTGTGTGGGAAGGCATCGTGTCACGTCGTACCAGCCCGTACGCGCACATGCACGTCTGGGATGGTAGCGGCACCGGGCAGATTCACTTTTCTGCCTCCAGCGTGCATGCCGATGTGTTGGGTCATATTGTCGAAAACCGTGTGGTGCAGGATGCGCTGCTCGACCGGCTGCATGACAGCGATATCGGGTTGCTGGCCAATGCGCGTCTCGAGCAGATGCGTCATTCCGGTGATGACTGGCTGCTGACGCTTGCCGACGGGCGCCTGCTGCGGGCGCCGCTGGTGGTTGCGGCCGATGGAGCGAACTCGGCGGTGCGCCGTCTCACCGAAACACCAACCCGGGAATGGGATTACCAGCACCACGCGATTGTCACCAGCGTGCGGACGGCCGATTCCCACAGAAAAACCGCATGGCAGCGTTTTACCGACGACGGCCCGTTGGCTTTTCTGCCGCTGGATCGCGAGGGTGAACACTGGTGCTCGATCGTCTGGTCGGTCACGCCGAGCGAGGCTGAACGCTTGATGCTGCTGGATGACGAGCCGTTCTGCCGCGAGCTGGAAAGCGCGTTCGAGGGCCGGCTCGGTCAGGTATTGAGTGCCGACGCACGCCTGTGTGTGCCGCTGCGCCAGCGTCACGCCAAACGCTATGTGGCCAAAGGGCTGGCACTGATTGGTGATGCTGCGCACACCATTCATCCGCTGGCGGGGCAGGGTGTGAACCTGGGGTTTCTTGACGCTGCCGTGCTGGCCGAGGTGTTGACGCACGCTGCACTGCGCGGCGAGCGCGTGGCGGATACACGTGTCCTGGGTCGCTACGAGCGGCGCCGCATGCCGCACAATCTGGCGCTGATGGCTGCGATGGAAGGCTTCGAGCGTCTTTTCCAGGCCAACCCGCTGCCTTTGCGCTGGTTACGTAATGCCGGGCTCAAGATGGTCAATCAGATGCCGGAAGCGAAAGCCCTGTTCGTGCGCGAAGCACTGGGGTTGTCCGGCGACTTGCCTGAGCTGGCGCGTATCGACGCCCGCTAGGCTCGACGCAGAGCGATAGTGTCCACCCGCACTTATCGTTCCTCACGCTCAGCGTGGGAATGCCTTGGGTGACGCTCTGCGTCACAGATCTGCGCCGCACGGCCTGTTCAGGATTGGACGCAGAGCGCCCAGAGCGTTATGCCGACGTGGAGCGTCGCACGGTAGTCGGGATCACCGCCCCGATGCACTTCGATACTCCTCGGGCGTCAGTCCTGTCCAGCGTTTGAACGCGCGGCTCAGGCTCTCGGTATCGCCGAAACCCAGTAGCCAGGCAATCTCGCTCAATGAAGTCTGTGGCTCGCTCATGTGCAGCAGCGCCAGATTCTGTCGGCACTGGTTGAGCAGCAGGTCATAGCAACAGCCCTCATCTGCCAGATGGCGCTCCAGACTGCGGGGGCTGAGGTGCAGGGCTTCTGCGATGTTTTGCGCAGTGGGCTCGCCATCCGGCAGCAACGTCTCGATGGCCGAGCGCACGCGTTGCTCCCAGATCAGCGAAGGTAGAAGATCGCTGGTGCTTTCCTGCTCATTTACCTGCATCGGACCATCGTCCAGATGACTGTCGAAATCTTCGCCGCCAAACACCAACAGGTTTTCGTTTGCCGAGAAATTCAACGGCGAACGGAACAGGTCTTCCCATGGTCGGGGATCTTCAGGCGCGGGGCGTTGCAGGTGTATGGCCAGAGGGGCATAGCCTCTGCCCAGCCGGTTGCGACAAGTGCGCACGTAAATGGCTGCGAAAGCGTCCAGCAGTTCATGAACCGGCGATTGGCACGACTTCGGTGTGCCGAAGCGGAATTCATAGCGCTCGCCGACTGTTCTGAAGTCCAGCTCCAGAGAGTCCTCAGCCGTCGAGCGGTAACGCACGATTCTCTCGAAAACCTCCCGCAGTGAACCGCTGGCCACCAGCGTATAGCCCAGCGCATGGAACGCAGTGGGGCTGACAAAGCGCGAAACGCGCAGCCCGAGCGCCGGATCGCGGCTGGATGCAACCGCCAGTTGCCAAAGCCTGGCGGTGACGTCTGCCGGAAATTGCATGCTCGCGTCGTCCAGCGACTTTGGGTCTATTCCGGCCCTGCGGCACAGCGCTTCGCTGTCCGTGTCCACAGCGTCAAGTTGCTTGCGCAGAGCGCGGTTCCAGCTGGCGAGACTGCTTGGTTCAGGCATGCGGGCGCCTCTTCCTTGGATCGGTGGCAGTTAACACCGGGTCAGGCCCGGACAGATGTCGCCAGCAGTTCCATTGCCTGACACCAGCGCCAGAATGAGATCATTTGTGACCGTTGTGCAAGCGCCTGAAGAGGTTTCTTGCATTCGGTCTGAAATCTTTTGGCACTGCCCGCTGGAAGTCGGCAGCCATAAGGGCGATGCGCCGCCCAAAATCGCCGGTTTACGCTAGTTGTCGTATAACGCGAAAGGCTAGCCGTGATCGAAAAACCCTTCGGGCGTCCGTACAGCATGGTCGAGCACCGTTTTGACAATTGACAGCGTCATGGCAAATGACTATAACTGCGGCATGTTGTACGACAACATAAGACTTCGATAAAATTGCAACCATAAAAATAATTCAAAGAGTAACAAGTCTATGGTCAGTCTTTTCCTTCAGGCAATAAATACGCCTGCGTTACGCAAAAAAATCTTATTTTTTGCACGAAAAGCTGCGATCAGTGGCGTTTTCCCTCCCTGTACAATTGAAATCTGACGTTACATAAATCCAGCCGCCTCTCGGTTTCGGCCGCGGGACGCTCATCGCCAATCTAAAAATAATCAGGTGAAGAGATGAAGATAAAAGGCATTAGGTGGTGGATGGTGGGCCTGGTCACGGCCGGCCTGGTCGTCAACTACCTCGCACGTAACACGCTGTCCGTCGCAGCGCCGACGCTGATGAGTGAGCTGAGCATTTCCACTGAGCAATACGCGCACATCGTTGTTGCCTGGCAGCTTTGCTATGCCGTTATGCAGCCGGTGGCGGGTTACATCATTGATGCAATAGGCACCAAGATGGGCTTCGCCATTTTCGCGGTGGCCTGGTCTGCAGCCTGTGCGGCGGCAGCGTTCGCAACGGGCTGGCAGAGTCTGGCGATTTTCCGTGGTCTGCTCGGCCTCACCGAAGCTGCCGGCCTGCCTGCCGGCGTGAAGACCACAACCGAGTGGTTCCCGGCCAAAGAGCGTTCGGTCGCCATTGGCTGGTTCAACATCGGCTCGTCGTTCGGTGCATTGCTTGCACCGCCGCTGGTGGTCTGGGCGATTCTGCAAAGTGGCTGGGAGCTGGCGTTTCTGATCGTGGGTGGACTGGGAATAATCTGGAGCGGTGTATGGATGCTGCTGTACAAGCATCCCCGCGATCAAAAGCTGCTGAGCGACACTGAGCGCGATTACATCCTCAGTGGCCAGGAAGCACGCCTGAAGGATGCTCCCGCGCAAAAAGGCAGCTGGAAGCGGCTCTTCAAGAACCGCAACTTCTACGCCATTGCTTCAGCGCGCATCCTCTCCGAGCCTGCCTGGCAAACCTTCAACGCGTGGATTCCGCTGTACCTGATGACGGAGCGCCACATGAACATCAAGGAAGTCGCGATGTTCGCCTGGCTGCCGTTCCTGGCGGCTGATGTCGGCTGCGTGCTGGGCGGTTACCTCAGCCCGCTGTTTCACAAATACTGCAAGGTATCGCTGTTCACTTCCCGCAAGATGGTCATGCTGTTCGGCTGCTCCTGCATGATCGGACCCGCCTGTATTGGCTTGGTCGAGAGCCCTTATACGGCGATCGCATTGCTGTGCATCGGCGGCTTCGCACACCAGACCCTGTCAGGTGCGCTGTACTCGATCACCTCGGATTCGTTCGGCAAAAACGAGGTCGCCACGGCCACCGGCATGGGCGGGATGTTCGGTTTTTTTGGTGCGGCGGCATTCACGATGGTGTTTGGCGTGCTGGTCACCAAAATCGGTTACAGCCCACTATTCGTGGTGCTGGCGGTGTTCGATCTGATCGCTGCGATCGTGGTCTGGAACGTGGCTCGGGAAGTCCCGCAGACCGACGCGTTGGCGATGCCGGAGACCTGCCAGTCAGGCGTGCGTCCTGTGCCGGCGACATGAGGTCCGTCGTATTCCTGTAACCAACGACGAGTAGTCTTTGCTCTGAAAGTGATTTGTTAGGGGCTGTTCCTTGAAGGCAGGGTGCAGTCCCTTTTTTTTTGCCTGTGAATTAATATTCCTTTTGGGAATTAATAAATACCTTCTTATTCCTTAGAGGATTACGCTTCGATCCTTATACTCGCCTTATGAACGCATATGTGCAGGAGGCGAATCCATGCATAAAGAGTCGATCCGGTATCTGATCGTGCCAGGCTGGCAAGGGTCTCCTGATGATCATTGGCAAACCCATTGGCAAAACAGCCTGCCCAACAGCACACGCGTGGAGCAGGCCGACTGGCTCAAACCACGCCGTGAAGACTGGGTGGGCGAATTGCAGCGCACGATTGCGGCCGACAGCACGCCGGTGATCCTGATCGCTCACAGCCTGGGGTGCGTCACGGTCGCGCACTGGGCACAGCTCGCGCCGCTGGAAACGCTACGCCAGGTGCAAGGCGCACTGCTGGTCGCGCCCGCCGATGTCGAGCGCCCTAATTGCCCACCCGCGTTGCGCAACTTCGCCCCGATTCCTGGTGACCTGCTGCCGTTTCCTACACAGATTGTCAGCTCCGACAACGATCCTGCCGTCAGCTCCCAGCGTGCTATCGAAATAGCGCGTCACTGGGGGGCCGAACTCGGCTTTCTGAGTCAGGCCGGGCACATCAACGTCAAGTCCGGCCATAAGCGGTGGGAACAGGGTTTTGCCTATCTCTACAGGCTGCAAAATCGTCTGGAGCAACGCGCGCGCCGTCGCGCATGACCGGACTACCTGTTTATCGGGCCTGTCTGGCCCTGTTTTTTTAACGCGTCAGCCGTCGCAAGGGCTCGCGCGGGAGTGTGTCATGAGCCTTCACGAAACTTTCGGCCAGCCGCTGCTGACCTTTCCCGATGCGGAAAAAAGCCCCCTCAGTATCCGCGCCAAGGCGCTGGTTTTCATCGATCCGCGTTCGCGTCGTCTGCGCGAGGAGATGGAGCAATTGGCGCCTCGTTCGCTGCCTGTTCTGATCCGCGGCGAGTCGGGGACCGGTAAAGAATTGCTGGCACGGCATATTCATCGCGGCAGTGATCGCGCTGGCTTGTTCGTGTCGGTTAACTGCGGAGCGATCAGCCCGACCTATGCCGACGCCGAACTGTTTGGCTACGCAGCCGGAGCCCACACTGGAACCGTCAGCAGCCGGGCAGGATGGTTTGGTTCTGCCAATGGCGGCACCCTGTATCTGGATGAGATCGGCGATTTGCCATTGCCCATTCAGGTCAAGCTGCTCGCCGCGCTCGAAAATCACGAAGTCACCCGTGTAGGCGCACACCAGCCCAGCCCGGTTGATGTACGCCTGGTTGCCGCCACCAGTATCGATCTGGCGCAAGCGGTGGCCGCCGGGAAATTTCACGAGCGGCTTTACCATTATCTCAGCGAAGGGCGGCTAGACCTGCCTGCATTGCGCGAGCAGCCGGGCAACATCCTGCCGCTGGCCGAATACTTTGTCGGCATTTATAGCCAGCGCCTTAACCTGCCAGTGCAACTGATCAGCGAAGACGCGCAACGCACGCTTGAAGCACACAGCTGGCCCGGCAACACTCGCGAGCTGGAGAACGTCATCCACTTTGCCTTGCTGGTCAGCAGCGGCGACGAGATTCAGGCCGAAGACATCAACTTGCCGGACATCGCCACCCCGCTGACGCTGATCGAGCGCCAGGCGCGTCTGCTGCTGCAGAAAGGAAACCGCGAACAGCTTTCCGGGTTACGCAAACTGCTGGAAGCCGTCACTGCACAACTTGACCAAAAGACCGCCTGACAAATCGGTGGCGGGCCCACTCAGACATGCACTGCGCGAAAAAGCATAAGCATTCGCTTAAAAAGTCTTTTCTCGGAATATAAAACATCGGTAATGTCTACATGATGTCGCAGCACTGGATAAGGCTGCGGCAAACCCCTGAATATTAAGGCGCCATCTTTTGATGACGCTCCTGGATCTTGCTAAGGACACCGCATGAAAAAGACGTTTCTGATGACCGCACTGGCGGCAGTATTCTCGATTGGCTTGGCTCATGCCGGCGAAAAGCTGGTGGTCGGCGCGACGCCGGTGCCCCATGCGGAAATCCTTGAACTGATCAAACCAACCCTGGCCAAGGAAGGTGTGGACCTGCAAATCAAGGTCTTCACTGACTACGTACAGCCGAACGTTCAGTTGAGCGAAAAGCGTCTGGACGCCAACTACTTTCAGACCAAGCCATACCTGGATGGCTTCAACAAAGGCAAGGGTACTAATCTGGTGACTGGTGTTGGTGTCCACGTCGAGCCGTTTGGCGGCTATTCCCGAAAGTACAAGAACCTTGCCGATCTGCCTAAAGGCGCAACCATCGCCATCCCAAATGAAGGCAGCAACGCTGGGCGTGCGCTTTTGCTGTTGCAGAAGGGTGGTCTGATCACTCTGAAAGATCCGACCAACGCACTGTCTACCCCGAAAGACATCGCGAGCAACCCGAAGAACTTCAAGTTCCGCGAGCTGGAATCGGCGGTACTGCCGCGCGCACTGGATCAGGTTGATCTTGCGCTGATCAATACCAACTACGCGCTGGAAGCCAAACTCAATCCGAAGAAAGACGCGCTGATCATCGAAGGTGCGGATTCGCCGTACGTGAACTTCCTCGTCACTCGCGAAGATAACGCCCACACCGACGCCATCGAAAAGCTGTCGAAAGCGCTGACCAGCCAGCAAGTCAAAGACTTCATCAACAAGAAGTATGAAGGCGCGGTATTGCCTGCGTTCTGACCCACTGATTATCGCTCCCGCGCTGAGGAACGATAATCTCAACTATTGTGCGACGCTCAGCGTCGCATGCCGTTCTGGATGCTCCGCGTCCGATCTTTTACACACGGAGCGTCACCCACGGCATTCCTACGCTGGAGCGTGAGGAACGATAAGTGCCTGGCTCAAGATCAGCGCTGGCGCATCGCCCCAATCGCCCCACAGTTCCCCGCCATAAACTCCCCCGAAAACGCTTTCTCGACAAAACGTGTCGAGTCCGGCAGAGAGCCGTTCACAGCCCCCGAATGATCCAGTTGCGAATAGTAATGCCATTCAACGCGGTCACCAGCGGCGCACGCATCCTTGACCAGCGCGATCTGGCTGCGGACCGGTGAAACGACATCCTTGCCGCCTGTACCTATAAAAATCGGGATGTCCGACGTCAACGTCGGGTAGGACGACTCGCGGTTCACCTGATCAAGCGCAGCCTCCGGCGAGCGCCTGAAACTGTTGTTGAACGTCAGCCCATCTGCAACAACCTCACGCTCAATGGCATGCAGGCAATCACGCTGACTGACTCCAAACGCAGGCAGTGCACGGTCGCTCAGATAATCAGTGGGCACGAACGACGGGTTGATCAGCCCGGCAGTGCTCAGCCGCAGCAGGTTGTAAGCCAAGGATGGCGTGACCTGATCGCGTGACGTGTCCCGCCCGATAACCCCCGCATACCCTGAAGCCATCGGATAAGGCGTCCCGGTCGCAACTACACCGACAATATTCAACTCCGGTGCGTAGGTTTTCTTGTAGGCCGCCGTCGCAAACGCAGCACGACCGCCCTGCGACTGACCAAACACAACAACCCGCGAAGACAGATTGAAATCCGCCCCCTGAACCGCACGAATGCTGTCCAGAACGCCGTAAGCCAACGGGCTGCTCAGCCCGAATGGATGCAGCCCCGGCGTCCCCAGACCCTCATAGTCAGTGGCCACAATCGCGTAACCGCGCCCGAGCCATTCATTCAGATAGCGCGTGTCGCGACCACTGCGCCCGGCAAAAGAAGGCGCGCAGACATCCGCACTACCAACCGTGCCATGCGCCCACGCCATCAACGGCCATCCACCGTTCGGCGGCGTGCCCTTGGGAGTGAACAGTGCGCCGGAGACTACGACTGGCTGGTTGTTGAGCCCATCGGTGGAGGTATACAAAATACGGACATTCTGGCCAGCATTATCAAGGCTCTGAATGGGCGTCAGTGGCTCGGCGCGCAGCATTCGTCCGGGCGTTGACGGCACTTTATCTGTCCATGCGTAAAACGCGGGAACACCGCCTTCGCCTGGCTGGGTAGCGGCGACAGTTTTCGCGCTAGTGCCTGGTGCTCCGCTACAGCCTGTGAGCAGAGCTATCAGCAAGGCGACCAGAGCGGTCGAGGATCCTGGCGACGAGTACATGAATATTTCTCCGCACGTTCACAGGAGAGGGTGTATCAGTGTCTTCGATAGTAAGCCGATTGAAGTACCAGCGTCACTGAGTGCAGCAGGTCCAGTGCATGAATCGAGCGATGTGAGCAAGCCTGCTATTCTATTCGTACTTTTGAACTAAGACCCTCATATGGATGGATCCTGACATTCGTCGGTGACAAAACACCGGATCCAATACCTTGATTTTTCTTGACAGAAAGTGGGGTTAGGTGTAGATATTTCGCCCGCTGCAATCCGTTTATTAGGCTGTTAAAAATGGATGCGACACGACTAATAATAAAATGGATTTTAAATGATGCCCTATTGTCTCGATCGCCATCTTCTATTCGCTACAGCGCTTCAAAGTCCATAATATCATTGTTGGTATTTGCAGGTCGCGCCGGTAGCGCGAAACAATGTGTTGTACATTGACCTCTAAAATGGACAGGGAGTTACTATGAGAGTAGTGGACAGTTCCGTTCTGAAAAAGTGGTACGACAGCGAGTACAGTGCGTGCAGTAGTGGTACTTTGTTTGGCGAGTTAAGGGAGGAGTTAAAACGGTTTTTATCAAACTTGCCTGATGGTCCTGGTGATGTGCTGGAGCTTGGCTGCGGAGACGGTCGCAACCTCGCGGCTTTGGCGCTTAAAGGCTACAGCCTTAGCGGCGTGGACATGGTTGACAGCACGGTACATAGCCGCCAGCTCAACCCATGGCTAAAGGACATGAATTTTCAGCAAGCGAATATCCTGAACTACACTCCAGCACCTGAAGGTTACGACGTACTGGTGTGTTCTGAAGTGCTCCACTTTTTCACTAAAGATGAGCTTCAACAGGTCATGCCGAAAATAATCGGTGCAGTGAAACCCGGCGGGTATATCGTTCTGGACTTGTTGTCCGACTTGACTCGTTTCTTTCAAGCTACGGGAGAGCCGTTTATCTGGGATAAAGAAGCCGGGCTCTCCATTCAGGACAGCGAGGGCTTTTTTGATCGATGGCTTAGTGGATTCGATATTGTTGATTTTAGTCACTTTTTTGATAATCAAAGTTGGCCACTTACCGACTCCGTAAGCCTGCCAATAGAGCCTTATACTTGGCAAGGTACTTATGTGTCGGTGTGTGCTAAAAAACGTAAGTGATGCCAGGGATGTTTCGCTTAAAAGGAAGTTAAACGATGCAGTTATTTCATCAGGTTATCGCAGATAACGCCAGTCGATATCCGACCAAGCCGGCCATTATTCTAGACGGGCAAGCGACTTCTTATCGGGAATTGCAACAGCGGGTAGATGACATCGCGTCGTTGCTTGCAACGCTCGGTATCCTCCCTGGCGACCGTGTAGGTCTCTATGCGCCTATCTCCATTGACCTGATCGCAAGCTATCTGGGTATGCTGCAAGCCGGAGTGATCACCGCTGCGACTCATCACACCCTCAGCCGTACCAAGCTGATTCATCAACTCAAGCATTCCGGTGCCCGGGTGCTGATCACCGACTGCACTGATGAGTTGCCTGACTTGATCAATGAGGCCGGTCTCGAGCTTGTTTTGCTCACCGTCCCGATTCCAACAGCAATACCTGGGGTTATTCAACTTGCCGAGGCTGTCTCGGGGTACCGCGAGGAAGTGAGCGCCGTAGCCTCATTATTGACCGATGACCCTGAACGCCCCACATCGATATTTTATACCTCGGGATCGACCTTCAATCCGAAAGGCGTACTCGTCAATCACCGCATCATGTTGGCGGCCAGCAGTCGGGTCACGGCTTACCTGGGTAACGAAGCCGATGACCGAATCCTCAGCTATTCAACACTGGCATCGGACTACGGCGTCTATAACGTAATGATGCCGTTGTACGCAGGGGCTACCAGTGTCATTGAGAGCCGGCCTGCAGGTAGTGCAGAAGAAATACTCGCGGTCGTCGAACGCGAGGCGGTGACCGCAATGCATGTCTTTCCTCCGGTATTTTTCCTGCTGGCCAATGCCGGATCTGAGTGGCAGGCACGGGTACCTGCCTTGCGTTATATCTCCAGCAGCGGACAGGCCCTTCATAGCCGTCACATTCAGCGCATTCGCCAGGCGCTGCCTCAGGTGCAGATTTTCTCTAACTACGGACTCACTGAATGCAAGCGCGTGAGCTACCTGCCCCCTGAGGAAATTGATCGCCGGCCAACATCTGTAGGCAAACCTCTGCCCGGTGTCAGTCTGTACTTGCTGGACGAGCATGACCGGGTGATCGACCAGCCTGGGCAGGTTGGCGAGCTGCTGGTGACAAGCGACTACCTGATGCTTGAGTACTGGGACATGCCTGAAGCGAACGCCAGAGCCTTTGTTCACAATGCTTTCGGTCACTCGCGGCTGTACCGCACGGGCGATCTGTTCAAGCAGGACGAAGAGGGCTATCTCTACTATGTTGCCCGCAAGGACGACGTATTTGCGCGCAATATCTGGAACGTGAACCCGCGGGAGATCGAGCAGTGTCTGGCTTCGCACCCGGCGGTTGCCGAAGTGCTGGTGGTGCCGGTCGCTGACGAGTCGGCCGGGCATGTGCCCAAGGCTTGCATCGTGCTTGATAGCGACCACCGTCAGACCAGCGGACAAACGCTGATCGACTATTGCAAGGCGCATCTGGATTGGCACATGGTCCCGACTCAGTGCGTGTTTCTTGAGGCTCTGCCAAAAACCGATTCGGGCAAGTTTTCCGCCAAAGGACTAATCTGATAGAAGGAGCTATGCCATGAAGACGTCACTCCAGCCAAATGTCGACACGCCCCTCGACCGTGACCTGCAACAGAGTGCGATGTTGAAACTTTCAGGACACTTCCACAGTTTGGCAACAGGTGCCACTCAAGTGCCCTTGCAGTCCCTGGACAGTCATCTACGGTGCGAAATCCAGGACCCGCAGGTCCTTGATTACCACGATCGACTCATCTCGGGTGCCGGGCCATTATTTTCCCACTTTCTGGCCAGCGTGCCCTACATCCTCGAGGAACTGGCCAGAGTCGGCGTTGCGCTGACCCGTTTTGCTCAGCTAAATAGCAGGGAAACAGGTCAAACCTTCAGCCTGTTCGAAGTGGACGCCTTTGACGGAAGTAACGGCCGCGCACTCGCGGGTCATTCGCATGGCTTGATTCAAAGCTTTACGTCCTCTCCGAACGCAGCCAATCAGATTACCTTCAATCGGCATGCCGACCCGGCGTTGTCGTTGTTCTTTGCGCAGTCGGTGTTCAAGGTAACAGGCGCTCTGTTGGCTACCCCCGAATACGATCGCTTCAGGGGGGGATTCGACTTCATCTATGAGATGGCCGCATTCCAGTTCTATACCCGTGACCGCGTTGGCCAGATTTCCCACATCAAGCAATTTCTGAAGCCGGGCGGCCTGGTATTTTTTCTGGAGAAGCTCGATCACCCCGAGCCGGAAGAATACCTTTTGCGGGAGCGGATCAAGGATGAGCTGTTCAAGACCCGCTACTTCAGTGAAGAAGAGATACGCTGGAAGCGCCAGCAGATGCTCGAACACATGCAAAACGGTCAAGTCGCGCTGGAGGTGCTGGTGAGCGCTCTTTGCGCTCGCTTCAAATGTGTGCACCTTCTATGGAGCAGCAGCAACTTCTGTGAGTTCGTTGCCTCGGACGACCCGCAACAGTTAGAACAGTTTCTGGATCTACTGGGCCCGACAGTCCAGCCAGCGGATTTTTGCTTTGAACGTTCGCGTCTTGGCGCCATAGCTCCTTCGCAAAAAGGTGTTGTGGAGTTTGGCGATGCTTGAGCCTGCCGAGCAAGCGCTCCAGCGCAACGTAGTGTTCTTAATGTGTCAGCGGGCGGCCGCGTATCTGCCTTTGTGGCGAGAGCGGGCTGCTGTGGCCGAAAAAAATCGCCGGCTGAGCAGTAGCACATTCGACGAACTGTTTACCGAAGGCTGGCTGGATCTGGTGTCGCCACGCGCGCCTGTCACACGTACGGGTCACTGGCCCACTCTGGTAGAAAGCGCACGGATTGCGGCTCGGGCGTGTGCCTCTACAGGCTGGATGCTGGCGTTGGTGGGTGGTCACGGCTCAATCGCCCGGCGACTGCCCCCCTCCTGCGTAGACCAGCTTTACAGGCATGGTCCACGACAGTTGTTCGCTTCAGCATCTACCAGTACCGATAGCCTGCTGTCCTTTGAGCCAGAAGGTGTTCGGGTTGACGGGCGCTGGCGCTTCAGTTCGGGCATTGAGGATGCTACCTGGTTAATGCTCAACGCCCCCTGCGCTGACCACCCCGAAGCCGCTTGCACCCCGCGCTTTCTGGTGCTGGTCGCCGCCAACGAAGTGGAGAGGCTTCACAGTTGGGACAGCTGCGGCATGGCGGCAACCGGTTCTCACGACGTGCTGCTCCGGCGGTTGTTGGTGCCGCATGACCGCGTCTTCGCGCTGCACGAAGTGTTTGCGCAGGACCCGCTTGCATTGGCGTGCGACTACATCGACAGGTTGCCCCTCGTGCCCTATCTGACCACCTCGATCATTGGCCCGCTACTGGGCTGTGCAGAGGGTGCTCTTGCCGCGTTTGTAGCTGCCTTCAACAGTTCATGGGCGGTAAGTGATCCCCGGATCGCCGAACAGGCTGCTCACTCGGCCGCACAGCTCTACAGCGTCGAGCTGTTGTATGACTCGTTGATCTCCCGGCTGCACGAGGCGGGACTCAGTGACCGGGTTCTGGACGCAGCGCAATTGTTGCAGCTCAAGCGCGACCGCGCCTATCTGGCGCAACAATGCGTGCATGCCGTGCACCGGTTAGTGGAAAGGCTCGGTGCGTCTTCCTTGGTCGCCAGTAACCCGCTTCAGCGTCACTGGCGTGATATCCAGGCGATGGCCGCGCACCGAGACGTGGCCTGGAACGAAACGATGCAGGCCTGTGGCGACGCGATTCTGCGGCCTGCCACTGACAACGCTCAAAAGAATTGAGTTTCCCCCCGTCGGCCACCTCAGAGAGATTTCACATGTTTGTTCGCAACAAAACCGATGTCGAGAACACCCCTTATTTCGTCGAATGGGGCGCCGGAACCAGTCACCGTCTGCTCACTGAACGTGATGCTATGGGCTTTACGCTGTGCCACACCATTGTCCGCGCGGGCACAGAGTCGCTCTTGCATTACCGTAATCATCTTGAGGCGTGCTATTGCATTGGAGGCGAAGGCGAAGTCGAGGACATGCAAGGCAACGTATTTCCGATCCGGCCTGGGGATGTGTATGTGCTTGACCAGCATGATCGGCACTTTCTGCGCGGAGGCAAGGAGCAGGACCTGATACTGGTCAGCGTCTTCAATCCGCCTTTGCGTGGGGACGAGCGACATAACCTCAATGACGGTACGGGATCCGCCTACTGATGTTTCTTCTGGCCGCTATGCCACACTGCTTACTGATAGGAGTTCTCCATGCGTAAGGATTACCTCGCTTTTTTTATCTCGCTTTTTCTATCGAGACTGGCGGATCAGATCCTGTTGTTTATCGTGCCGCTGGTGGTGTTCCAGACCACCAACAGCGCCTCATGGGCCGGGCTGGCTTTCTTTGTCGAATCTTTACCGAGATTTCTCGCGTTTCCGTTGTGCGGTGCCCTGTGCGACAAGTACTCGCCTATCAGAATTCTGCACATCAGTCAGGTCTACCGGGCATTGCTCTGCGTGCTGGCGATGGGGTTCTACGCAATCTTTGGTGGCATTGGATGGCTTGTGGTGCTTTCGGCATTGTGCGGGGTGTTGACCACGCAAGGCATCATGGCTCGCGAAGTGCTCATGCCCCATATCTTTCAGCACTACAGCTACACCAAAACGTTGTCCTATTCCCAGATCGCCGACCAAACGGGGCTGGTGCTCGGGCCTCTGGTGGCGGCTCTGATGCTGGAGGTATGGGCCTGGCACTGGGTGGTGCTCTGGGTCGCCGGATTATTCCTGCTGGCAGACCTGAGTATGTTGGCGTGGCAACGTCTTAGCCGTATTACGCTTGCGGTGTTCGAGCAGCATCAGGACATCTGGCTGCAACCTTTGCGGATTGCTGTTGGGCACATCCGTGGCCTGGCGGAATTGAAAAAGATCATCACGCTGGCGGTAGGGGTCAACCTGATCGTCGGTGTGACGTTGGCGACCTCGGCAGCCATGATGATCGGCGAGTACAGCGCAGGCAAAGACAACTATGCAGGACTGCAGGCGGCGGGTGCGGTGACCACTATCGTGATCCTGTTCTTTCTGGCCCGTGTCGTGCTGCCTCTGCGGGTTCTGGGCGGGGTCGGGTATTCAATGATTGCGATCGGGGCATTTATCAGCGCCCTGAGCCCTAACCTGATCGGCTATGCGGTGGGGTTTCTGTTGATCGTCGGTTTCGACAAGATGTTCAACGTCTACATGCGCACTATCCGGCAGCGGGTGATACCGGCCCAGGACTTCGGCAAGACAGTGGGCGTGATCACGTTGCTGAACAACCTGTCCCAGCCTTTGGCAGGTTTGCTGGTGGCTTTGCTGGCCGCACCCTTGGGCACCCAAAAGGTAATCCTGATACTGGCCGTGCTGACCTCCATGCTCGGGGCAGGCGCAGTGTGGTGGTTTGCAAAGGCCCACGCGCCATTCCCGCCCTCGATGCTTGAGGCTGATCGGGATGCCGGAAAATGAAAAATAGGGCTGACTCCGTTTCGCCGAATCAGGCGAGAGCCGGGGCTGAATCCTTAAAAAAAGCACCGTTTTTGTCCATTACGCAATCCGGGTCAATACCTCCGTGAGCGCTGATCCGTTGGGGGATTCAAACGTCAGGAAATCCCCAATCCTGAAGTGGCGAGAGCTGAGACAGGAATGTTAAGTGCTCGATGGTTTTTACTTTTTGTAAATTTTCTAATTCCATCGGTCCGCCGAGTGCCAAAGCAGGAACGAAACCGTACATTTCATCACTTTTTAGTGGGCCAAGATGACCAAAGGCAGGTTGAAAAAGTCCCTCCAAGTCATTGTGTTCAGGATCAACGAATGAAAAGAAGGCTTTCACGCCAAAGTCAAGTTTTCACCTGTAAATTTAGATGTTCGCCTAAAGTAGCGAGGGCTATATGATGATATAGTTAAACACCATCCGCTTTTTTCGCCCCACACATATAGCTTGCCGAATGCACTACGCGCTATGACACAGTAATTCTCTTTTGGCATATCAACAGCCGTAAGCCAGCTTTTTAATAAGTATTCGTAATTTTGTGGGTTGACAGTCCAGAACGCTCCATTCGCATAGCCACTCCAGCCATATTCCTCCCAGTAGTCTAATAACTGATCGGGAAGTTTATTTTTGTACTTGGCAATGCTTGATACCGGTACTTCATGGCGTTCAATCGCCAGGCCGATTTTTTCGAGGAAAAAAGCATAATGCTCGTCCATTACACGGTCCGTGATAGCAGCGTCACAAAGAAATCCAACTTTTGGTTCCCGAGTTTAAACATCAGGAAATCCCCAATCCTGAGGTGGAGAGATCTGAGATAAAAGCGTAAGGTGCTCAATGGTTTTTACTTTTTGCAGATTTTTTAATTCCACTGGTCCGCCGAGCGCCGATGCGGGTACGAAGCCATACATTTCATCCGCTTTGAGCGGGCCAAGACTTTTTAGCGCGGGCTTGAAAAGGCTGTCTAAGTCATTATGCTCAAGCTGCATTGATGAGAAAAATACTTTAATTCCAAAGTCCAGGTTTTCGCCAGCAAATACTGAGCTGTTGGTAGAGTAGCGTGACATATAGCTGGTTATTGACAAGCTGTCTGCGCTTTTTTCTCCCCAAAGATACAGCTCTCCAAAAGCGCTGCGAGCGATGACGTGGTAGTTGTCACTTTTGAAAGCTTCTATACCTGCAAACCAAGTGTTGAGCAGGCTCTCGTAATCCAGCGGATTCACAGTCCAAAACAGGCCTTCAGCGTATCCGCACCAGCCAAAATCTTCCCAATAATTTAATGGCTGTTCAGGAAGTTTGTTTGTGTACCTGGCAATGCTTGGCGCTGGAGCCAGCTGTCGTTCAACTGCAGGGCCAAATTTCTTGAGAAAAAAGCGAAGTCTTCATCCATCATGCAGTCCGAGCCAGCAGTGTCATAAAGAAAGCCAGTTCATGGTTTCCGAATTTAGACATCAGGAAAACCCCAATCCTGAAGTGGCGAGAGCTGGGATAGAAACTCTAAGTGTTCGAAAACTTTTACTTTCTGTAAGCTTTTCAGCTCCATGGAACCACCAAGGGCTATAGCAGGTACAAATCCATACATTTCGTCACTGTCTAGCCTTCCCAGTTTCTCCAGGGCAGGCTCAAACAGATCTGCAACATTAATGACCTCAGGATTCATTGATAGAAAAAACACTTTAACTCCAAGATCGGATTTGCTTCCCGTAAATGTAGAGTTTCTGGTTGAGTATCTTGACATATAGCTGGTGATGGACAGGCTATAGCCACTTTTCTCTCCCCACACACAAAGCTCTCCGAATGCGCTGCGAGCGATGACGTGGTAGTTGTCACTTTTGAAAGCTTCTATACCTGCAAACCAAGTGTTGAGCAGGCTCTCGTAATCCAGCGGATTCACAGTCCAAAACAGGCCTTCAGCGTATCCGCACCAGCCAAAATCTTCCCAATAATTTAATAGCTGTTCAGGAAGTTTGTTTGTGTACCTGGCAATGCTTGGCGCTGGAACCAGCTGTCGTTCAACTGCAGGGCCAAATTTTTTGAGAAAAAAAGCATAGTGCTCGTCCATCATGCAGTCCAAGCTAGCATTATTACAAAGAAAGCCAATTTCTGGTTCCCGAATTCAAACATCAGGAAATCCCCAGTCCTGAAGTGGAGAGAGCTGAGATAGGAATGTTAAGTGTTCGATGGTTTTTACTTTTTGCAGATTTTTTAATTCCATTGGACCACCGAGTGCCAACGCAGGAACGAAGCCGTACATTTCGTCACTTTTGAGTGGGCCGAGTTTTTCGAGAGCCGGTCTGAATAGATCGTCTAAATCGCTTTCGTCAGGTTTTTTTGACGAGAAAAAAACTTTTATGCCGAAGTCAAGCTTTTCGCCTGTAAATTTAGAGGTTCGTGGAGTGTATCGGGCTAAGTAGCTGTTAATGGTCAGGCAACTACCTTGTCTTTCACCCCACACATAAAGCTTGCCAAAAGCGCTACGGGCTATAACATGATAGTTGTCCTGTTCAAATATATCTGTGCCCACAAGCCATTGTTCAAGTAATTCTTCATAGTCTTGAGGGTTGACCGTCCAGAATATTCCTTGAGCATATCCGCTCCAGCCATGATCTTTCCAGTATTCAAGTAGCTGATTAGGTAGTTTGTTTTTGTACCGATCAATACTTGATGTGGGAACCTCTTGGCGGCTAAATTCTGTGCCGAATTTTTCTAGAAAAAAAGCGAAATCCTCATCCATTTTTAACCCCTTTCTTATCACATCTTTCAAGTTTCGCGTTAATCTTCGTGCTATCACGAATTGACTCAGGAATATCGTTGGCAGCGCTGTCCAATCCGCCTATACGGTTCGACCACTGAGGGCCTATGCTTGAATTGATCCGTTTGTCACCAAAGCCCCCGATAATGTCTTTTCCTCCGGCAAATAAGTCAGGATTATGCAAGGCTGCTAATGTAGACATTTTTTGTGCGGCCAGTAGCTCTGCTTGACTCTCTGCTTCCGATGCACTTATATTTTTTGACCTTAGTTCATCTATGAAGTCTTGTTTTAACTTTTGTCTAAATTCATTGCGTGCATCCCTCGCCACCTTAGGATCCCTTACAACATCGCCATCCGTAAAAGCCTTCCGCCCTTTCAGGTACTCATCCACCGTCAGGTCATTCAGCCCATTTTGCTGAGCTTCTAGCTGGTCATCAAACTCTTTAGCAAGGTTGCGGTGCTTTTCACTTAATCTAAAGCATGGCACCTCATGCTCCGCCATACCCAACGGTTTCTTCGGCTCAGGTTCATCCGCACGTCGATTGGGTGGTGGAGGCGGGGGCGGTGACTCCGGTTTGTCCAGCGCCCCTCTACGAGGGCCGGCGTTTTGCAGGTCGGGGTGTCTTTTCAGGGCTTCTTCGTGCTGGAGCATCCATTGGCCCAGCTTCGCACCTTTTGAACTGGCCTGCATTTCGCTGGCAAGCACGCTTGCATTGCCTCGGCCGCGCGTCAGGTAGGCGACGATGGCGCCCAGTAGCAGTATCACCACTTCTTCGTGGCCTTGGGCGATGTGATAGGCGGCGCGGTCTACAACCTGGGGATCATCGCCGCCGAAGGGGTTGAGGCCAGGCTCGCCACGGGTGCCTTCCCAGGCGACTTTGATGCCGCGCACGTAATGGTCGACAATCTGAGGAAGGCCGTCGACGAAAAATTCGGCGATGGAGGCCAGGCCGAGAATCGCCAAAATCCAGGTGCTGACTTCCAGGCCGATTGCTGCACCCGCTGCGCCAGAAGGAAGCGCGCCGATCCCAAAGAAACCGAAGCCGATCCCCGCGCCTATCGCGCCCCCGACGAGCGTACTGCCCGCGACGATCATGGCCATTTGGCTAACCACGTCTATCAGGTCGTTGATGATGCTGGCGATGTCGATGTCTGCGAAACGCCGCCCAAGTCGGCGGGCCGCTTGCCATTCGGCGCGGATGAATGCGGTTCTGATATTGCTGATACGGCGAAGGTTGAGCTGTAACGTCGAAACAGGCTCATTGTTGGGGCTGCGCTGGAAGCTGGCTCCAGGCTGGTAGCCCATGCTTCGGCTAAAACGTCGTTCTATATCGAACCACGTTGGCACAATGCTCCATAACGGCATTCGGCGTCTCCCTGACTGCTCCGGCTGGTAGGGGCACGATAGAGAAGGCCGATAATGAAGTCAAAGCGACCTGAGGTTTTCTGATGGGTCCTACACGTTGAGTCGCAAAGTCCTGCATGCAGTGCAGCTCTCTAAACTTGCAGAGAGCTGCACAGTTGGGAATTTTCAGTTTTAAAACGCCAACGTCACCCGCGCATTCAGCGTCTGATCAGACGCATCGCTGCTCACTTGTCCGTTGTAGCTCAGCCCTACGCTCAGCGTATCGCTCAACCCCAGATCAACACCTGCGCCGAGTACCGCTGCGCTGCGTGCGATCGGTGCGCCGGAGAGTTCGAAGGTGCTGCCGCCGCTGAACGCTGCACGGCTTTCCGGAGTGACGTCGCCATAAGCTCGACGCCAGCCCAGCGTGGCGTTGGGTTTGACGGCGACGCTGCCGACACTCAGACGCGTGGCTGCGCGAAGGCCGAGGGTACTGAAGGTGATGTGATTATCCTGAGACTTGTTCTCCAGGCTGATCGCGTTGCTGTTTTCATCGAACGCGTCAGTGTCCAGCCGTACGTGTGCGAGGTTGGCGAAGGGTTCGAGCTGCGCGTTACCCATGTCGATGGCGTAACCCAGTTCGCCGAAGACCTGATTGGTCGCCGCTTTGTAATCTTCCTTGAAATGCTCGGACGAGCCCGGCAGGTCCAGCGTGCGTTTGGCTGTCAGTTCATGCCAGGTGCGCACTGCACCGAGGCGCAGGCCCAGTTGGCCCCACTTGGCCCCGGCATAGACACCCAGATGGTAGTTGTCGCTGTCAGTGGAGCCCGTCGCATGGCGCAGGTCGAAGCTGCTGTTGCTGAAACCGGCCATTGCGCCCAGGCGCCAGGTGTCGTCGAGCGGTACGTCAGCGCCGAACAGCAAGCCGCTGGTGTGCGTGTCGAGGCCCGAGACATCGCGGGTGCTTTCAGTCTTGCCGGTAGCACCGATGGCTTGAGTCCAGACCACGCCACGTGAAGCGTCGCCGGCGAGGGTTTGTGTCGAGCTGCCGAAAGCCTGTGCGGACTGCACTTGCTGCATGCGGTCATTCAGGGCGTTGCGCACCAGACGGCTGTCTTCGATCAGCGCAGACTGCGTCGATGCATGCAGCTCGTTGGACAGCGCCTTGAACGTAGCCTGCGCGGTCGACGCATCATCTTGCACCACCTGACGCCAGAGCGCATTGCCAGCGCCAGCGCTGTCCAGGCCTTGCGCGACGGCGCGGGCGTTGTCGGTGGTCGCCAGGCTGGAAAAGCTCTGTGCGTTGCGATCCAGCGTCAACCCGACATCGGTCGCGGTGTAGTTCAATGTAGGCGTAAGGAACGCAAAGTTGGTTTGCACTGCTGTAAACGCGCCGCTCACGCCGCCGGCTGCCGAGATGATCGAGTAACGGCTCGCGGCCAGCCAGCTGCCGCCTTCGACCAGTGACAGCGTGCTGTTATTGATGGTTGCGCGGCCACTGGCGACAATGCGGTCGGCGTTGCCGTTGGCGTCAGACTCTACCTGGTAAGCCGCGCCCTGAGCGAGGTTGACGTTACCGTTCACGTTCAACTGGCCCACCGAATTGCCAGGTGCAACCACGCCGCCCTGAGCAACGTTGATGCCGCCGACCGTGCCATTGCCGCCCAGTGTGGCGCCTTGCTGCACACTGACGATGGAGTTGCCCAGGTTGCCGTTTACCGCCAGGCGACCCGCTTGCACAGTGGTTGCACCCGACAGGCTGTTGTTGCCGGTCAGGTTCAACGAACCGGCACCGCGTTTGATCAACGCACCGCTGCCCGCCAGGGTGTTGGCGAGTGTGTCGTTCGTGGACTGATCGACCACCAGCGTCGCGTTGTCGGTGATCGTTCCACTGCCGAAGGCCTGAGCGTGACCGGTCAGCACGCCGCCGTTGATCACGGTGCCGCCCGAGTAGGTGTTGTTGCCGGTCAGCATCAGATTGCCGGTACCGTTCTTGATCAGCGCGCCGCTGCCGCTGATGTCGTTGCGCCATGCGTCGATGGCGTTGTAGCCGCCAAGGCTGGCATTCATGTTGACCGTGACATTTGAGTTGAACGCCGCGTAACCGTCGCCCGCTGCGTAAAGGTTCAGGCGGCCGTAACCACCAGACTGGTCGATGACTGCATAGCCGGACGAAATCTCGGTGGTCGCCAGAATCTCGCGGCGCTGGCTGGCGTCCAGGTACGGGAAGCGGGTTTCCAGCAGGACTTCAGCGTTGGTCGGCACCACTGGCGCCAGGTTGGTCGGGCCTACCGGATCGAAGCCGTACGTCATGCGCGAGGTGTACAGCGTCTTGTCCTGTGCGTGTTGGGACGTGCGATCGGTAGCCGGGTCGATGCTCGCCATGCAGTTGTTGACGTCGCCGCCGCACTGCGTCGTGAAATAACTCAGTGCCTGCGCACGGGCGTCGGCGCGTAACTGGGCGTTAGCCGGGTTGGACAGGTTGTCGATGGCGAAATAGGTTGCGGTAATGCGCCCGCCCATCACGTCGAAGGGCGAGTGCATGCCGGCTTCGATGCGGTTGTCGCCAATTTCCGAAGCGCGCAGCATCAACTCGCTGAAACGTTCGGGAATCGCGTAGGCCAGTGCGTAGGAAGAAAGATAAGCCGCGTTGGTGTGGCCACTGGGGAAGCCCGAGTCACTGGCTGGCGTGGTGCTTTCGGCCGGGCGCAGGGACGGCGCAACCACGAACGCCAGGTTTTGACCGTCCAGGCTCTGTCGCCACGGGCGTGGGTACAGATAGTGGGATTTGGCCGGTGTGGTGGATGCATCGTTGCGCACAGCACCTACCAGATCGACCACCTTGCCCAGTGCCGAAGTCGAGCTGCCGGCGCCGTTGCCTTTATCGTCGTACTTGACGGTTTTGTTGCTGTCATCGAATTGAGTGATGGTTGTGAAGGCACCCGCGCCGGTCTTGTAGGCTGCACTCAATGAACCCAGACCGCTGATTGCGCTGTAGCTTTGATCGCGGCGGTCGTCAAAATAGGCGGCTGTTTCCTGCGCCAGGGTACGCGAGTTCGCGCGATCGACCACGATCTGCAGGTTGCGCCGAAGCAGGCTCTGGCCCAGAGCGGTCGGCGTGCCCGTATCCCAGGTTGCACCGGTGGTCCACAAGGTATTGAACCCGGAAAGCAGGTCGACACCGTTTATACGGTTGTCACCTGAACGGCTTGCCGCCTGAACGGATACGGCGAGCAACGAAAGTATCAATGACGACACTATTACATGGGCAACCGGTTTATTGGATCGCATAGCGGGCGCTTCACTCGATTCGGATGAGGCGCCGACCCTAGCAAGCAGTTCTGACACTTCGATGTAACTGTCATGACACATTTATGGTGAATCAGGCCTGCGTGAAATGGGTATGAAATATTCAGCGCTATCGATATTCCCTAACGGTATTTAAAAACTCTTTCTTATGCCTATAGAGTTTCTTCTTTCAGTATTGTCTGTTCTGGAGTCGGAGTTCTCATGCCAGCAGCCTCCCTCGCTTCATCGTCCGCTCACATCGCCTCGCAATCGTTTGATGTGCGTCCATTCACCGACAAGGTGGGCGCTGAAGTCGTCGGGCTGGATCTGTCCAGACCTTTAAAGGACGCAGACTTTGCACGTGTGCATCAAGCGCACCTGAATCATCACGTCGTGGTCTTCCGCGACCAGCACATCACGCCGCAACAGCAGATCGATTTCAGCCGTCGCTTTGGCGTGCTGCAGATCCACGTGCTCAAGCAGTTTCTGCTGCCCGATCACCCGGAAATCCTGATCGTCTCCAACATCGTCGAAAACGGTCAGCCGGTAGGTTTGGGCGATGCCGGTAAATACTGGCATTCGGATCTGTCCTATAAAGAACTGCCGAGCCTGGGTTCAATGCTCTACGCCCAGGAACTGCCCAGTGAGGGCGGCGACACGTTGTTCGCGGACATGCACCAGGCGTGGGACACATTGCCGCAACATCTGCGCGATGCCGTTGAAGGCCGCTCGGCGGTTCATAGCTATACCGCGCGCTATGCCGAAGGCCATAACGCCGCTAGCTGGCGGCCGACCCTGACAGCCGAGCAATTGGCTCAGGTGGTCGAGGTCAGTCACCCTATTGTGCGCACTCATCCTGAAAACGGTCGCAAGGCATTGTTTGTCAGCGAGGGTTTCACCACGCGTATTCTCGGCCTGCCTGAAGCTGAAAGCCGGCAGATTCTCGACGAAATCTACGCCCACAGCGTGAAGCCCGAGCACATATACCGGCATCAGTGGCAGCCCGGCGACATGGTGTTCTGGGACAACCGGTCCCTGATTCACCTGGCTGCCGGTTGCCCGGCCCATCTGCGACGCAAGCTGCATCGCACGACCATTCAAGGCTCCGCGCCGTTTTGAGTCAGGAGAGCCTTTCATGAATGCTGTCGCGCAAGGCCACACGGCCAGCACGAGTGCCCAACTGCAACCGGTTGTTCAGCACACCGCCGAACCCTTGCTGCAGGTTCGCGGCGTCAGCCTCGAATACCGCACGCCAGAACGTGTGGTGCGGGCAACGCATCAGGTCAGCTTCGAGGTCGACCCGGCAGATCGCTTCGTGCTGCTTGGTCCATCTGGCTGCGGCAAGTCCACTTTGCTCAAGGCGGTGGCCGGTTTCATTCAGCCCAGCGAAGGCGAGATTCGTCTGGCTGGCAACCAGGTCACCGAGCCCGGTCCGGATCGCATCGTGGTGTTTCAGGAGTTCGACCAGTTGCCGCCTTGGAAAACCGTGATCGAGAACGTCATGTTTCCGCTGCTGGCATCGCGCACCTTGAAGCGCCCCGAGGCGCTGGAGCGCGCACGTTATTACCTGGAAAAGGTGGGCCTCAGCGCATTTGCCGACGCCTATCCACATACCCTGTCCGGTGGCATGAAAGCCCGTGTGGCGATTGCCAGAGCCTTGGCCATGCAGCCGAAAATACTGCTGATGGACGAGCCGTTCGCCGCGCTTGACGCACTGACCCGACGCAAGATGCAGGAAGAGCTGCTGGAGCTGTGGGAGGAGGTGCGTTTCACCTTGCTGTTCGTCACGCATTCCATCGAAGAGGCGCTGGTGGTAGGTAATCGCATCCTGTTGCTGTCGCCGCATCCGGGACGTGTGCGGGCGGAAATCAACAGCCATCAATACGATCTGAAAAGCCTTGGCGGCGTCGGCTTTCAGCAAACCGCCCAGCGTATTCATCGCCTGCTGTTTGACGAAGGTGAGACTGAGCCGGTCGATCGGGAACTGAACTTCCAGGACATCCGGATCGCTTATTGATACGCGCTTCTGCCCGCAGGGGCGTGGGAGCGAGCTTGGTCGCGAAGACGGTAGTTCAGACGATGCATCTTCAGAGAGTGCACCGGCCCTTTCGCGGACAAGTCCGCTCTCACAAAAAAACCGTTTCCCAGAGCGCTGTGTATACGCTTTTTACGACTACCGAGAAACCCAAACCATGAGCCTCGCACCTCCTGCTCGCGAAGAGTACGAAATCACGCTGGAGCCTTTCACTCAGGAAGACCTGGCCCGAGACCTGCCGCTCGCGCAGCGCATCTGGCAGCTGAGCTGGGTGCGCAAAAGCGTGATCATGATCGCCCTGGCCGTTATCTGGGAGCTTGCGGCTCGGCTGCAGAATAACGATCTGCTGCTGCCGAGTTTCCTGCAGACGGCCGCCGCCTTTTATGACGGGCTGATCTCCGGCGAGCTACCGGGCAAGGTGTGGATCTCTCTGACGGTGCTGATCCAGGGCTACCTGATCGGCATCGTACTGGCGTTCGCTCTGACCACACTGGCAGTGTCCACTCAACTGGGCCGCGACTTGCTGAGCACGTTGACCGCCATGTTCAACCCGCTGCCTGCCATTGCGCTGCTGCCGTTGGCGCTGTTGTGGTTCGGACTGGGGCAGAACAGCCTGATCTTCGTGCTGGTGCATTCGGTGCTGTGGGCGTTGGCGCTCAATACCTACGCGGGCTTTCTCGGCGTTTCGGAAACCCAGCGCATGGCCGGGCGCAACTATGGCCTGAAGGGCTTGCGCTTCGTCTGGCACATTCTGATTCCTGCTGCCCTGCCATCGATTCTCGCCGGCCTGAAAATCGGTTGGGCCTTTGCCTGGCGCACTCTGATCGCCGCCGAGCTGGTATTTGGTGCCTCGTCCGGCAAAGGCGGGCTGGGTTGGTACATCTTCCAGAATCGTAACGAGCTGTATACCGACAAGGTTTTCGCTGGCCTGGCTGCAGTGATCCTCATTGGGCTGCTGGTCGAGAACCTGCTGTTTGCCAACATTGAGCGCCTGACCGTCAAGCGCTGGGGCATGCAGCGTTGAAACGCCTTCTTCTTTCGAATAATCAGGGTGAGAACCACATGACAACTGCATTTCAACGCCAGGCACTGACTGTGCTGGCAGCCGCTCTCGGCTTGTGCGGTGCCTTGCTCAGCAGCGGCGCGCAGGCGGAAGGCAAGATCAGCATCGCTCAGCAATTCGGTATCGGCTACCTGATCCTCGACGTGGTGCGTGATCAGAAGCTGATCGAGAAACACGGCAAGGAGCAGGGGCTTGACATCAAGGTCGACTGGAACAGCATTTCCGGTGCTACGGCAATGAACGAGGCGCTGCTGGCCGGTGCTCTGGATGTTGTATCGGCAGGCGTGCCACCGATGCTGACCATCTGGGACCGTACCAAGGGCAAGCAGAACGTCAAGGCCATCGCTTCGCTGGGATCGATGCCCAACTATTTGCTGACCAACAACCCCAACGTGAAAACCATCAAGGATTTCACTGACAAGGACCGCATAGCCGTACCTGCTGCCGGCGTGGGTTTTCAGTCGCGCACCTTGCAGATCGAGACCGCCAAGGTATTCGGTAACGACAACTACAAGAAATTCGACAACATCTCGGTGAGCCTTGCGCACCCGGATGCAACGTCAGCGTTGATTGCTGGCGGCTCGGAAATCAACTCGCATTTCTCCAGCCCGCCGTTCCAGTATCAGGCACTGGAAAACCCCAATGTCCACAAGGTGCTCAGCTCTTATGACGTGCTGGGTGGTCAGGCGACGTTCAACGTGCTCTACACCACCGAAAAATTCCACGACGAAAATCCCAAGACCTACAAGGCGTTCTACGCCGCACTGGCCGAAGCCGAGAAGATCATCAAGGCCGACAAGCCGGCTGCCGCGCAGACCTACATCCGCGTCGAACAATCGAAATTGCCGCTGCCGCTGGTAGAGAAAATCGTCTCGGACCCGGAAATCGACTTCACCATCACCCCGCAGCGCACCTTCATCTACGCCGAGAAACTGCATGAGCTGGGCGTGCTGAAAAACAAGGCCGCGAGCTGGAAGGATTACTTTTTCGAAGAAGCGCAGGGTACTGACGGCAGTTGATCAGTGTATGAAAACCTAGCAACTCTACGAGTAGCGGATGCCTCTTCAACCCTTCACTGTGAGGAGCAGTGAGGCGTGCCTCGCTTTACCCACCGCTACCTGGTTACTCGCCATGCCTCAGCAAATCAGTCTGTGCCGATACCGTTACGACGCGCTTGACCGTATCGCGACCCGCACACCGCTCGCCAAGGCCATCACGAAGGTATCCCGGCAGTCCGGCCCGCTGCCGGGTTTCAATGGCGAGTTGCTTGATTCCATTACCGGTCACTATTTACTGGGTAATGGCTACCGCGCCTACAACCCCGTGTTGATGCGCTTCAACAGCCCCGACAGTCTCAGCCCATTCGGCAAAGGCGGGCTGAATGCGTATGCATATTGTGGGGGGGATCCGGTTAATCGCGCTGATCCGGACGGACGTGAGTTCATAGATGTATTACTCTCATCTGTCTATATCGGTGGGGGTCTTTTCACGGCAGGCATTGGTCTGATGCTTAATCGTTCATCGATAAGAGCGGTGATCAAAGGAGTAAAGGTGAATTCCGATCTGGATGCACCTCCCGGTCAGCTCGTCACGGTGCCCAGAAGAAAGGCAAATACGACGGAGAGAATTTCAGCTGTTGTTGCGATAGGGGCGGTGGCAAGTGGTATTACGTGGGCCTCTTCTTTTGTTGTCCGAAATGTCGATCCTGACTCAGCTGTCGCTCTCCCATTGACAGCGGTCGCTGTAGCTTTTTTTGTTCCAACTGTAGGCATGCGTAGCTGGGGTTTTGCGCGTACAGAAGCGGCAAAGCGCGCGGCACGCCGAACTGCAAATATCCGTAACGAAGATGAAGTGACCCGCTTATAGGTCATACGTATCTGAGCGCTGATCTAAATACCTATCGACGTTGATAGTATTTTCTGACAACCCCTCGTGCCACTCTGACGTTCCCTGCAACATGCTGCGTCATGTTGCGCTAAACGGAAGTTTGATGGTTGACAGCACGGAGAGGTCATGAATATTAAGACGGCGGTATATATAAAAAAAGGGTGCAGGCCGCACAGTACTCTTATCAAAACGATAGCGACGGTGACAGTACTGTCGACATTGCTGGGCTGTCAGCCTCGCATGACCACCCCGACAGTACCTCTTGAGGTGCCACACTCTGCCGGCAAAGCCGCTGCACTGGAATTATGGCAACGAGACAAGAATGCTCCTGGCGGGTGGAAAATGACCTGCAGCATTCCGTGGGGTCAAAAACTCGTTCAAATGGGCGGCGACTATTCATGCGACAATGATGCTGCTACTGCCTACAGGTTAAGCAATGTTTATCCTCTAGACGGCACTCCGACCGTCATCGCTTTTTATGACGATAGATGCAATGACGGCAATCGTTTTGACGACGATTATTATAAGTACAAATTGACCAAGTCTATAGAGAATTTCTGGCCTAACTCTCTAGCGCCGGACCTTCCGCCGGGTGATGTAACAGACGGGCTGGAATATTTTGAGGGGCTTTATAAAGACGGTATTG
Organism: Pseudomonas coronafaciens pv. oryzae str. 1_6; assembly: GCF_000156995.2. Lineage (NCBI taxonomy): Bacteria > Pseudomonadati > Pseudomonadota > Gammaproteobacteria > Pseudomonadales > Pseudomonadaceae > Pseudomonas > Pseudomonas coronafaciens. The sequence goes on from NZ_CP046035.1 coordinate 286,074, forward strand.
ACGGGAAATTATCCTGTGTGAATATCTACAAAGAAAGCGCTGAATAAAGATGTGTGGATTTAAGGGGCACTGTGTGCGGCTGTTCATGTTGCACCGGTGACCCCGCGTTTCCCAGCCGGCGTCTCTGAGGGGCATCGGAGGGTAATCCTCCTCGTCAGATCACTCATTCTTGCTCTTCGGCTCAAAAAGACATCGCAGGTCTGGCCCACGCCGGGTTATTCCAGTGCAAAAGTTCTTCGCCCAATGAACCCTGCCCCTCGCGCAAAGTCGCATGCTCACGTTATTCTCTCCTGATATCTCCCCACCCCTGGCTGCCGCACAAGGAGTCTGCATGCCCGTTCGTCCTTCTAGACTGATTACATTCGGTCTCGCTGCTGCCTTGGCGATGCTGGCGGGGTGTGGCGAGGAAAAGCCGCTCGCTCCGGAGCTGCCAAGGGTTTATGTGCAAACGGTAAAAAGTGCCGACTTCGCGGCCAGCGTGGCGTTGACGGGCGATGTTCAGGCCCGTGTGCAGACCCGCCTGTCTTTCCGGGTCAACGGCAAGATCATCCAGCGCAATGTGGATGTCGGCGATCGCGTCACTGCCCGGCAGGTGCTGGCCCGACTTGATCCCAAGGATCTGCAGATCAATGTCGATTCCGCCGCTGCCTCGGTGGCTGCCGAGCAGGCTCGCGTGAGCCAGACCCGCGCAGCTTTCGTCCGCCAGCAAAAGCTGTTGCCCAAGGGCTACACAAGCCGCAGTGAATATGACTCTGCTCAGGCGGCTGTGCGCGGTAGCGAGAGTTCGTTGAAAGCGGCGCAGGCGCAGCTGGCCAATGCTCGCGAGCAACTGAGCTACACCGCGCTGATTGCAGATGCGCCAGGGGTGATCACTGCGCGTCAGGCTGAGGTCGGACAAGTCGTGCAAGCTACTGCACCGATTTTCGATCTGGCCCGTGACGGCGAGCGCGATGCGGTGTTCAACGTGTATGAATCGCTGTTTGTCCAGCCGCCTGTCAATCAGCCGGTGCAAGTCACTTTGCTCGAAAACCCGAATATAAAAGTCAGCGGCAAGGTGCGCGAAGTGACGCCTGCCGTCTCGGCGCAGACCGGCACGTTGCAGGTCAAGGTCGCGCTCGATTCGTTACCGCAAGGCATGGACCTGGGGTCGGTGGTCAGTGTGGCGCTGAGCGCACCTGCCAGTGCCAGCGTAGAGTTGCCTTGGGCGGCGCTCACCAAGGACCTTGGCGAGCAATTAGGCAAGCCCGCCGTGTGGGTGGTGGACGAGCAAGGCAAGGTCAACTTGCGCAAAGTCACTGTCACCCGCTACCTGACCGCCAAGGTCATCATCGGTGACGGGCTCAAAAATGGAGAAAAAGTTGTGGTGGCAGGCGGACAGTTGCTACATCCGGACATGCAGGTCGAAATTGCCGAACAGCCTGAACAGCAAAACGCGCAGGTGAAGCCATGAAGCGCCTGTCATGTCTGTTGCTGGGCGGCCTTTTGTTAAGTGGTTGCGGCAAGGATGAAAAGCCCCCCGAGCCGGTACGCCCTGTGGTCTTCGTTGAGGCACTGCCTGAATCGAATCTGGCTTTCGGGCGTTTCGCCGGCAACATTCAGGCGCGCTACCAGAGTGTGCTGGGTTTTCGAGTGTCGGGACGTATCGCCCGGCGTAACGTCGACGTCGGCAGCGAAGTGAAGAAGGGCGACTTGCTCGCCACCCTCGATCCGACCGATCAGCAGAATAACGTACGTGCCCGGCAGGGCGACCTGGCCAATGTTCAGGCGCAGTGGATCAACGCGCAGGCCAATGCCCGTCGTCAGCAAGAGCTGTTCGACCGTGGCGTCGGTGCTCAGGCGCAGCTGGACATCGCACTGACTGACCTGAAGACTGCCAGCTCGTCGCAGGAGCAGGCCAAGGCCGCTGCCCAGCAGGCGCGCGATCAATTGAGCTACAGCGAACTGCGCAGTGATCACGACGCCGTGGTTACCGAGTGGAAGGTCGAAGCCGGACAAGTCGTCACCGCAGGTCAGGAAGTGGTCACTCTTGCGCGCCCCGACATCAAGGAAGCTGTTATCGACCTGCCCGCTGCATTGGCGGAGCAATTGCCTGGCGATGTGGTTTTCACCGTTGCCAGTCAGTTGAACCCTGAGGTGAACACCACGGCGATCATTCGTGAAATCGAACCTCAGGCCGACAGCACAACGCGCACACGCCGCGCGCGGCTGTCACTGACCGATACCCCGCCAGCGTTCCGGCTGGGTACCGCCATCAGCGTGAAGCTCAGCTCGACCATCTCGCCGCGTATGCGTTTACCGATCAGTGCCCTGCAGGAAGTCGATGGCAAACTTCAGGTGTGGATCGTCGACCCGCAAAGCCAGACGGTGAGCCCCAGAACAGTGAGCATCATCAGTCGTGACAACGACAGCTTTCTGCTGGCAGACGGTGTCAAAGCGGGCGAAAAAGTTGTAAGCGCAGGCGTCAACAGCCTCAAGCCGGGTCAGCAAGTCAAAGTCGATGGGGAACGCTCGCGATGAAAGGGAATTTCAATCTGTCCGAGTGGGCCATCAAGCATCAGTCGTTTGTCTGGTACCTGATGTTCGTCGCGCTGTTGATGGGCGTGTTTTCCTACATGAAGCTTGGGCGCGAGGAAGACCCGTCTTTCACCATCAAGACCATGATTATCCAGACCCGCTGGCCAGGCGCGACGGTGGACGAGACCCTGGAGCAGGTCACCGACCGCATCGAGAAGAAGCTTGAAGAGCTGGACTCGCTGGACTACGTGAAGAGCTATACGCGGCCGGGTGAATCCACGGTCTTCGTTTATCTGCGTGACACCACCAGTGCCAAGGCGATACCGGAGATCTGGTATCAGGTGCGCAAAAAGGTCGACGACATCCGCGGCCAGTTCCCGCAGGGCTTGCAAGGCCCGTCGTTCAACGATGAGTTCGGTGATGTCTACGGCTCGATCTACGCGTTTACCGCAGATGGCTTCTCGATGCGGCAGTTGCGTGACTACGTAGAAAAGGTTCGTGCCGACATCCGCGAAGTGCCTGGTCTGGGCAAGGTCGAGATGATCGGCCAGCAGGATGAAGTGCTCTACCTGAACTTCTCCACGCGCAAACTCGCTGCGCTGGGCATCGACCAGACTCAGGTGGTACAGAGCCTGCAATCGCAGAACGCGGTGACGCCTGCGGGGGTGATAGAAGCGGGGCCAGAGCGGATTTCCGTGCGCACCTCCGGGCAGTTTGCTTCCGAGAAGGATCTGGCCGCGGTCAACCTGCGGATCAACGACCGTTTTTACCGCCTGAGCGACATTGCCGACATCACGCGCGGTTACACCGATCCGCCCAAACCGCTGTTTCGCTTTGACGGCAAACCGGCCATCGGGCTGTCTATCGCCATGCAGAAGGGCGGCAACATTCAAGCGTTCGGCAAGGCGCTGCATGAACGTATGGACGCCACGACCGCCGAGCTGCCTGTTGGCATCGGCGTACACAAGGTATCGGATCAGGCCGAGGTGGTGAACAAGGCGGTAGGTGGCTTTACCAGCGCGTTGTTCGAGGCGGTGATCATCGTGCTGTTGGTCAGCTTCGTCAGCCTCGGGTTTCGTGCGGGACTGGTGGTTGCCTGTTCGATTCCGTTGGTGCTGGCGATGGTATTCGTGTTCATGGAATACAGCGGCATTACCATGCAGCGGATCTCTCTGGGTGCGTTGATCATCGCCCTAGGTCTGTTGGTGGACGACGCCATGATTACCGTGGAGATGATGGTCACACGGCTGGAAATGGGTGAAACCAAGGAGCAGGCCGCGACTTACGCCTACACCTCGACAGCGTTCCCGATGCTCACCGGTACGCTGGTGACAGTGGCCGGTTTTGTGCCTATCGGTCTGAACAACAGCTCGGCGGGGGAGTACACCTTCACGCTGTTTGCTGTGATTGCTGTGGCGATGTTGGTGTCGTGGGTGGTTGCCGTGCTGTTTGCGCCGGTGATTGGCGTGCATATCCTCAAGGCCAATATCAAACCGAAATCCGAAGAACCCGGCCGCATTGGCCGTGCGTTCAACGGCAGCATGCTTTGGGCCATGCGCCATCGCTGGCTGGCGATCGGCATCACGGTAGGGTTGTTCGCCGCGTCGCTGTTTTCCATGCAGTTCGTGCAGAACCAGTTCTTCCCGTCTTCGGACCGTCCGGAAATTCTGGTCGACCTGAACCTGCCGCAAAACGCCTCAATCAACGAGACGCGCAAGGTAGTGGACCGCTTTGAAGCGAGCCTCAAGGACGACCCGGACATCGAGCGCTGGAGCACCTACATCGGGCAAGGTGCGGTGCGCTTCTACCTGCCGCTCGATCAGCAGCTGGAAAACCCGTTCTATGCCCAGTTGGTGATTGTCAGCAAAGGCCTGGAAGAGCGGGGCGCATTGACCGCTCGGCTGCAAAAGCGTCTGCGCGATGATTTCGTCGGCATCGGCTCCTACGTACAGGCGCTGGAAATGGGCCCGCCGGTGGGTCGTCCGCTGCAATATCGCGTCAGCGGCGAGAATATCGACAAGGTGCGTCAGCACGCCATCGAGCTGGCCACGTTGCTGGACCAGAACCCGCATGTGGGCGAAGTTATCTACGACTGGAACGAGCCGGGCAAGGTCCTGCGCATTGACATCAATCAGGACAAGGCCAGGCAACTGGGGCTGTCGTCCGAGGACGTCGCCAAACTGATGAACACCGTGGTCAGTGGTTCTACCGTGACTCAGGTGCGTGACGACATCTACCTGATCAACGTGGTCGGACGTGCTGAAGACGCCGAGCGTGGTACGCCGGAAACCTTGCAAAATCTGCAGATCGTGACCCCCAGCGGCACCTCGATTCCACTGCTGGCATTTGCCAATGTCGGCTATGAGCTTGAGCAGCCGCTGGTCTGGCGGCGTGATCGCAAGCCGACCATCACCGTGAAGGGCTCGGTGCGCGACGAGATTCAGCCGACCGATCTGGTCAATCAGTTGAAGCCGGAAATCGACAAGTTTGCAGCCGGTTTGCCGGTAGGCTACAAAGTCGCGACCGGTGGCACGGTTGAAGAAAGCAGCAAGGCGCAGGGGCCGATTGCCAGCGTTGCACCGCTGATGCTGTTCCTGATGGCGACGTTCCTGATGATTCAGCTGCACAGCATCCAGAAGATGTTTCTGGTGGCCAGCGTCGCGCCGCTGGGCCTTATAGGCGTGGTGCTGGCGCTGATTCCTACAGGTACGCCGTTGGGGTTTGTGGCGATTCTCGGGGTTCTGGCGCTGATAGGCATCATCATCCGCAACTCGGTGATTCTGGTGACCCAGATCGATGCCTATGAGCGCAGTGGGTATCTGCCTTGGGACGCTGTGGTCGAAGCCACCGAACATCGCCGTCGGCCGATTCTGCTGACGGCGGCAGCGGCCAGCTTGGGCATGATTCCCATTGCCCGCGAAGTGTTCTGGGGGCCGATGGCCTACGCCATGATCGGCGGCATCATCATCGCCACGCTGCTGACCTTGCTGTTTCTGCCAGCGCTGTACGTGGCCTGGTATCGCATCAAGGAGCCGACAGACGAACAGCGTAAGGACGCCGAGGACAAGAACGAGAGCGAAAACGCACAGCCTGCGCAAGGATGATTATTGCCCACGCCCCCGGTTTGATTATCGTCCCCACGCTCCGCGTGGGGATGCATTTCTAGACGCTCTGCGTCGCAAAGGGGACGCAGAGCGTCCTGAACTTCTGGCCAATGCGGCGCATTGACACGAGGCCTAGCGCCGCCACACGCTCGCCAGCCAAGGCTGCTGTTCCCTCGGCAGCCCCGCTGGACGGTAGTAGTGTTCCAGCTCGGTAAACCCGGCTTCAGTCAGTAATTCGCGCCACGCTTGCAGGTCGTGATAAGCGCCATAACGCTCGCCGTTCCAGCCTTCCTGGTTCTGACCGCGCGGGTTGGAGCTGAACAGCACGCCTTCCGGTTTGAGCGTGGCATACAGCTCGCGCAGCACGCGCGGCAGTTCCTGCTTCGGTATGTGGAACAACACCGCATTGGCGAAGATGCCATCGAAGCGGCCTTCCGGCAGGTCGAGTTCAAGGAAGTTTTGCTGAAACACTTCGCAACCGGTTTCGGCACGTGCCATTTCAGCGAAACGCTCGGAGCCGTCGAGCCCGACCGCCACATGCCCCATTGCCGTGAACGTCTTCAAATCACGCCCCGGGCCGCAGCCGAAATCGAGAATCTGCCACGGCTTCGGTCCGTCGATGTGGCGCAGCAATGCATCGATATTCTGGCTGACGTCGTGGTCGCGGGTGCCTTCGCGGAAGTCGTCAGCCACGCTGTTGTAATGACTGACGGTGGTCGAGGTAATCTGCGCAAGGGTCTGTGGGTCGAGTTTCATCAAAGGCGGTCCGGTAAAGGAAGACCGCCAATATACCCTCGGACCGCGCGGGCTGCTCAGCGTCTGTCGAAACTGCGCGCCAGCCGGTCACCGCCCAGTTGCACCAGCGCCACGACCGCCACCAGTAACACGATCACGGTCAGCATCACCTGTGTGTCGAAGCGTTGATAGCCATAGCGATAAGCAATGTCGCCCAGCCCACCTGCCCCGATCGCGCCGGCCATCGCCGACGAGTTGATCATGGTCACCAGCGTGATAGTGAAGCCGCCGACGATGCCGGGACGCGCTTCTGGCAGCAGCACATGCCAGATGATGTGCCAGCGCCGACAGCCCATCGCCTGCGCCGCCTCTACCAGACCGTGATCGACCTCGCGCAGGCTCACTTCAGCTATTCGCGCAAAGAACGGCGTGGCTGCGATGGTCAGTGGCACGACGGCGGCCCATACACCGTACGTGGTGCCGACGATCATCCGCGTAAACGGGATCAACGCCACCATCAGAATCAAAAACGGAATAGAGCGAAACAGGTTCACGAAACCGCCCAGCGCCCGGTTGATCGCTGGTGCTTCGTAGATGCCGCCTTTGGAACTGGTGACCAGAATCACCGCCAGCGGAATGCCCAGCAGCAATGCGATCAATGACGACACGCCGACCATCAGAAAGGTGTCGAGGGTGCCTTGCAGCAAGCGATCAGTCCACATAGCCCAATACCTCCGCGCGCGGTGCCAGTGTGCGGGCGTGGCCCAGCAGTTCGTCGCGACCGTGCGGCGAGCCGGCAACCAACAGAATCATGTGCCCGATGGCCCGGTCCTGAATACGCTCGACACCGCCCTGCAGCAATTGCACCTTGCCGCCCAGTGTCGCAAACAGCGCTGCCAGGTCAGGCCCTTGGTTGCTTGTGCCGGTGAAATGCACGTCCAGCAACATGGCCGAATCCGGTCGTTGCGGCTGATCGCTCAGGCGCTCGGTCCATTCCTTCGCCAGCCCGAGCTGCAGCGGTGCCAGCAGGGTTTTGCTCATCTCGTGCTGCGGGTCGCCGAACACTTGCCAGACCGGGCCTTGCTCGACGATGCAGCCCTGTTCCAGCACCACGACGCGGTGGCAGATATCGCGGATCACTGCCATTTCATGGGTGATCAGCACAATGGTCAGGCCCAGACGCTGATTGATCTCGCGCAGCAGGGCAAGAATCGACTGGGTGGTTTCCGGGTCCAGCGCTGAGGTGGCTTCGTCGCAGAGCAGTATCGCCGGGTCGTGAACCAGTGCGCGAGCGATGCCGACGCGCTGTTTCTGCCCGCCGGACAATTGCGCCGGATACGCCTTGTGCTTGTCCTGCAAACCCACCAGTTCCAGCAACTGTGCGACCTTGAGCGCTCGCTGCTCTTTCGGTACGCCGGCCACTTTCAATGGCAGCTCGACGTTCTGCCACACGGTCTTGGCCGACATCAGGTTGAAGTGCTGGAAGATCATGCCGATGCGTCGGCGCAGCTCGACCAGTTTGTCTTCGTCGAACTCGCCGATGTCCACCTGATCGATCAGCACCCGGCCGCTACTGGGTTGTTCCAGGCGGTTGATAGTGCGGATCAGCGAGGATTTGCCTGCGCCGCTACGGCCAATGATGCCGAAGATCTCGCCGCGCTGGATGGCCAGGTCTATATTGCCCAGGGCCTCCACCGGACCTTGCTTGCCGTGGTAGGTCTTGCCCAGGTTGATGAACCGCACATGGGCGCGGTTCAGCTCCGGGTGCAGCTCGGTGTGTTGCGCCAACTCACCTGTGCCCGTGGTGTCGAATGGCAGTTGCCGTTGCGCGGTTGCCGTCATTCTTTCCACCCTACTTGGTAGAGCTTGCCGTTGACCTTGTCCAGCGCGGCGCGGACCACCGGCGAGTGCTGGTAGATATCGACGAATTTTGCCAGGCGTGGATCGTCCTTGTGATCGGGTTTGATCACGAACTGAATCACGTATTCAGGGTGATCCATGCCGTCGAACAGAATCGCCGAATCGGCAGGAAAGGTCTTGGCCAAGCGGATATAGGCGGGGTAGCCCTGCACCAGATCAGCGTCATCGTAGGCGCGCACCAGTTGCACGGCCTCGACCTGAATGAGCTTGAGCTTTTTCGGGTTGGCGGTGATGTCTTCTTCGGTGGCCTTGTAGCCAACGCCCTCCTTGAGGGTGATCAGTCCGGCTTTGGCCAGCAGTTGCAGACCGCGTCCGCTGTTTATCGGATCATTGGCGATGGCCACGGTGGCGCCGGTCGGCAACTCATCGAAGCGCTGGTACTTTTTCGAGTACAGCCCGACGTTATTGATGATCCCCGGTGCATAAGGCACCAGACCGAAACCAGCGGCTTCATTGGCGTTGGTCAGAAACGGAATGTGCTGAAAGTAATTCACGTCGATATCACCTGCGGCGAGGCTGACGTTGGGCGCGATCCAGTCGGTGAACTCCACCAGCTCGACTTCAAGGCCCTGCTTGCCAGCCTCTTCGACAGCGGCTTCCAGCGGTATCGCAAAGGCTGCCGTGGTGCCGACCTTCAAGGGTTTATCTGCGGCGTAAGCGGTCAGGGTCAACAGCCCGAGGGCCATTGCTGCGAGGGTTTTGGTCATGGTGCGGTCCTTTAAGAGATTCTTGTTCCTGCGTTCTACACAAAGTCCTGGGGTTCCTTGAATATGGAGCTTTGTGGGAGCTGTGTGTAACCAGCGTGGGAGCGCATGTCATCATCAAATATGTCTATGTGCCGCCCCCGCATGCCGTTCCGGTAAACGATCAGTACCTTCCGGAAACAGTTTTTTACGCAAGGTGCCGTCCTGATAAGCAGTCTTGTATGACCCGCGGCGTTGCAGTTCCGGGATGACCAGATCGATGAAATCCTCATAGCTTTCCGGGGTGACGATTCGGGTCAGGTTGAAGCCATCCAGGCCAGTTTCCTCGAGCCACGATTCCAGCTCGTCGGCGACCTGTTCGGGCGAGCCGATCAAGGTGATGTAGCGGCCACCCAGCGCGTGCTGGTCGAGTAATTTCTGGCGGGTCCAGTCGTTGTTCTTGAGGTTTTTGGTCGCGGACTGGATGGCATTGTTCTTCACGTACTGAATGGGTTCGTCCAGCTCGTATTCGGCGAAATCAATACCGGTCGATGCCGCGAAATGCGCCACCCCTGCTTCTGCGCTGGCATAACGGCGGTATTCAGCGTGCTTCTCGCGGGCCAGCGCCTCGGTCGCCGCAACAATCACGTTCAGGCCCATGAATACCTTGATGTCCTCCGGGTTGCGCCCGGCCTGTACCGCGCTGGCGCGCACCTTGTTCACTTGCTCGCGGGTCGCCGTCTTGTTCTGGCCGCTGATGAACACGCACTCGGCGTTCTGCCCGGCAAACTGAAGGCCGCGCTCGGAACTGCCCGCCTGAAACAGCACCGGCGTGCGTTGCGGCGACGGTTCGCAGAGGTGATATCCCTCGACCTGATAGAACTCGCCCTGGTGCCGAACCTTGTGAACCTTGCCCGGCTGGGCGTAGACGCGCTGCTGCGTGTCGTTGATGACCGCGTCGTCCTCCCAACTGCCCTCCCAGAGCTTGTACAGCACCTCCAGGTATTCATCGGCCTGGTCGTAGCGCCGGTCGTGCTCGTTCTGCTCGCTCAGGCCCATTGCCCGCGCCGCGCTGTCGAGATAACCGGTGACAATATTCCAGCCCACCCGACCACGGCTCAGGTGGTCCAGCGTCGACATGCGCCTGGCGAACAGGTACGGCGCGTCGTAGGTCAGGTTGGCGGTCAGGCCGAAGCCCAGGTGTGTCGTCACCCCGGCCATTGCAGACACCAGCAGCAGCGGATCATTGACCGGTAACTGAATGGCTTCCTTGAGCGTGACGTCCACCGAGTTCTGATAGACGTCGTACACCCCCACGATATCGGCGATGAACAACCCGTCGAACAAGCCACGTTCCAGCAGTTTCGCCAGGTCGGTCCAGTATTCCAGGCTGTTGAATTGCGTGGAGGTGTCACGCGGATGCGTCCACAGGCCATGATTGATGTGGCCGATACAGTTCATGTTGAACGCATTGAAAAGGATCTTCTTGCGCGCCATCAGATCGTCCCCCGCAATGGGGGGGGCGTGTCATTGAGGTAGTAATTGCCAATGGCGTGAAACTTCCAGCGCACCGGGTCGTGCAGCGTGTGTACGCGGGCGTTGCGCCAGTGGCGATCGAGGCCGTGTTCCGCCAGGGTGGACTGGCTGCCGGCCAGTTCGAAAAGTGTGCTGCCAGCCGCCAGGGAAATCTCCGTGCTGATGGCGCGTGCCTCGGCCACGGCTATCGAGGCCGCCGCCACATTCTCGGCGTTGCTCTCGGCCTGTGCGATGTCCAGGAATTCTCCGGCCCGTTCCAGCAACGCTTCAGCTGCATGCAGGCGAATGCCGAGCCTGCCGAAGCTGTGCAGGGTCAGCGGATCGTCTACGGCCTTTTCGATACCCGAATCGATCCACGGTCGGGTGCGTGTGCGAACGAACGTCAGAGCGTCCTCGAACGCTGCGCGAGCTATACCGGTGTCGATGGCTGCGTGAAGAATCTGCGCCAGCGGGCCTACTGTCGTGGGGCGCTCGAAAGCGCTCTGGAATGGCACAACGTCGTCGGCGCTGACATACACGTTGTCGAATACCACTGAACCGCTGCCGGTAGTGCGCTGGCCGAAGCCGCTCCAGTCATCGATAACCTTCAGCCCCTCGCTGTCGTGCGCTACGAACACCAGTTGCTGCACGCCATTGTCGTCGATCACCGAGGTGGGAATGCGCTGGGCATACAGCGCGCCGGTTGCATAAAACTTGCGCCCGTTGATGCGATAACCATCGCCATCGCGTGTAAGGCGTGTGGTGCGGTCGTGTGCCGTCCTGGTTCCCAGTTCAGCCAGTGCGTTGCCAAAGCGTCGACCGGCCAGCGCTTCGGCGTACAGCCTTGCCTGCTGTTGCGCGCTGCCGTTCACGCGCAGCACTTCGAGCGCATAAAAATGGTTTTGCGGAATCTGTCCCAGCGAGCCATCGGCTTCGGAAATCAGCTGGATCACCTTGGCCAACGTCACGTTTGAAACACCCGCGCCGCCAAACGCTTTCGGCACGCTGATGCCCCACAGCCCGGACTGACTGTAAACGTCGAGTTCGGCATGGGGCAAACGGCGCTCGCGGTCGCGTCGGGCGCTTTCGGCTTTGAAAATTAGTGCCAGCTCGCTCGCCACGCGCAAAGCCTGAGCGTCACTGGTAATCAGCGCAGCGTTGTCACGCGCTTGAGTATTGAAGCTCATGAAGAGTGTTCTCCAGTGGTCTGGCTCAGATCCAGGAATGGCGAGCGGGCAGGGTACCGTTCAAATGCCAGGTGCCAACTGCGTGGTATTTCCAGCGCACCGGGTCGTGCAGGGTGTGGACGCGCGCGTTGCGCCAGTGGCGGTCAAGATTAAACTCGGCGAGAGTCGCGCGGCTGCCTGCCAGTTCGAAGAGCTTTTCGCTGGCCAGCAGTGATATCTCGGTGGTCAGCACCTTGGCGCGCGCCACGGCAATCGACGCGCGGGCTGCCGATTGCTCGTCTATGGGGCTGGCATTTATTTCGTCCAGCTCCTGTCCGGCTTTACGCAACAGGGCTTCGGCGGCATGCAAATCAAGCTTCAGCTTGCCGATATCGGCGATCACGTACAGGTCGTCGCTGGCACGCTCTACTCTGGCATCGATCCACGGACGGGATTTCTCGCGAACAAAGGCGATCGCATCATCGATTGCGCCCCGGGCAATACCAGCATCGATTGCCGCCTGAATGAGTTGCGACACGGCGCCCTGAATATTGGGTGTCAGTCCCAGACGCCAGTTGTCTATCACCTGTTCGGCATCCACCGGCACGTTGTCGAGCAGCACCGTGCCGCTCGCTGTGGTGCGTTGCCCGAAGCCTGACCAGTCGTCGACGATACTCAGACCCGGCGAACCGCGTTTGACGAACGCCATGATCTGTTGGCCCTGGTCATCAAGCGCCTTGACCGCCACCCAGTGCGCAAACAATGCGCCGGTGGAGTAGAACTTCTGACCTGTGATGCTCAGGCGGTCGCCTTCAGTTGTGATCCGCGCCTTGAGTTCAAGAGTGTTTTTGGTGCCACGTTCAGGCCCCGCATTGCCGATACGCCAGCCTTCCAGCACGCTCTGGAACAGGGTGCGTTTCTGCTGTTCAGTGGCGCTGTTTTGCAGCAGGTGCAGAATGCCGAACTGATTTTGCGGGATCTGCCCCAGCGCCGGGTCGGCAGTGGAGATGATCCTGAACACTTCCGCCACCGTGACAAACGAGACCTCGGGGCCGCCATAGGCGCGTGGAATGGAAATACTGCCGAGCCCGCTGCGGGTGAATTGTTCTATTTCAGCCCACGGCAAAGCGCGTTGCTGATCGCGGCTCGCGGCAGTAAGGCGTGCAGCTGCTGCCAGTTCATGAGCAGCTGCAACAGCCTCGGCATCGTTGTGCAACACCGTGGCGGGTAACAGTCGGGGAGCAACGTCTGGCTCTTGTGGAGCGTTGACGGTGTGGGCAGTTACGTTAGCGGGATCAGACTCGCGTCGCTCACCGGCAATCGAACCAGCCCTTGGTTTATCCACAGGGGTAGTTGTGAAAGGGACCATCGGAACCTCGTAAAAATAGACCGCTGCAAAAGCGGCTGGGAAAAAATCACGATGTCCGGTGGTCCGGTGCATATACCCTAAGCGTGTATAAGGCTTTTTAAAACATGCTTTTTGGAATAAGCATAGACAGCTATCGCCAGCTGATAGCGACGTCCCGGCATTCACTTTGCGCTGAACACACTGCACATGGCGCCATAACGACGGCAGTGAACAGGATGAAGTGGTTGATGTGAGTAACAACGCACGTAGGCACACCGGGTGTAAGGGACGCTTGTATTAATCAACGCGAACTGATCGTGGTGTGTGGTTTTCCTCGTTAGCGGGAGGACCTTTAAACGACTGTTGGCATACAACCTGTTGCTGTTCGACGGCCCTTTGTCAATGCGTCAATTCACCCAGAGGCTGAACGTTAATGACCCGGGCCGGCGCCCACAACGAGTTGTTTCCTACCCTATCGATAATGCAGTAAGTCACGTCCACTTGTTGTTCGCCGCCGCCCTCCATGATCAGCGTAGGTGGCACGATCAAGTCGACGGATTCTCCGATATCCTCTGTGGTGAGGGGCGGCAGATCCATGCGCAGATCGCCCCAGCGCACAGTGATCTCGTCGTGAACGGCCATGTTCAGGTACGGCTCGATGGCCATCGGCAAACCGCCTTCAAGGTGCCTGCTGGACAGTCCGCGGCGTATGACCGATGGCGCGACATGGAGCGGCGCCAGCCCCTGATTTTCTTCGCTGCTGGCACCGATCAGTTGTCCGCCAGGTGCGTTCAGCTTGACCCAGAGCTTGCGGCACGGCGAGGTGACGGGTGTCCCGCCTATTTTCATGACCCGGTAGTAGGTCCTCGCCTTGCCGTTCTGAAGAAAGCTTTCGGGCACACGTAGGGCGATGGCTTTGTCGATGTCGGATGGCTCTAAAATCGTTGACGCCACGTAACAGCCATCCCAGAACAGTTCGATAAGGTCCCCCTTATCCATGTTGTCGTAGGGGGCAACGTGAACCATGAGTTGAGACGCGATCCTCACGCCGATGCCGTGTCGGCTGGCCTGCGGTACAGAAGGGGGCTGGAGCCCTGGGCGTGCGGTAGTGCAAGTAGTGTGGCTCATGTTGAGGTGCTCCTGATAATCAGTAATTCAAGTAAAGAATCGTCATAAGTTGTCATGGTCAAGTAATATAAAGCCCGGTTCGGGCGGAGCGATAAGTACCTTAAATAACCAAGTCATGGCAAACATTACAATTGGAGGGAAAGTTTCACTTGAAACTTGAGTGGTTGATCAAATGCCTCATTGCGGTGAGCTAATGTTCTTTGCGAGCACTTGTCAATATACGAAAGATGTTTAACGACTTTTTACTTGAAAAACGGACACTTCCTACACGCGGTATTTGGAAGTGTTTACCCACTGGCAAACAACTGTCCTACCACAAAGTATCAGTTATGCATGCACACGAAAGATGCCGTTACGACCGGGAGGGATGGGCTGTAAACAGGTCATCGTCGTTGATCACAGGGGCGCGCGTCAGGCGCGGAGGCTGACGCTTTCAGGTTTTATTATTTCGATGAATTTTCGGAAAATAAGGCGGGAATTCAGCAAGGATCCTGAACGATTAAACCTTTCTGAAATGTAAGAAAAAAGCAGCGCCGGGACGGACGCTGCTTTCGGAGGGTGTGTAGCGGCTTTATCAGGATCGCGTGCGCTCAAGAAACTGCCTGGTGCGTTCTTCCCTGGGGTTCGCAAACAGCGCCTTGGCTTCGCCCTGTTCGACGATTACACCCTTGTCGATGAAGATCACCCGATTGGCGACATCCCTCGCGAAGCTCATTTCATGAGTGACGATCACCATCGTGCGGTTCTCTTCGGCCAGGGCGCGGATGGTGGTCAGCACCTCGCCGACCAGCTCAGGGTCCAGCGCCGAAGTCGGTTCGTCGAACAGAATGACTTGCGGCTCCATCGCCAGCGCTCTGGCGATCGCCACACGTTGCTGCTGCCCGCCCGAGAGTCTGCGCGGGTAAGCATCTTCCTTGCCGGTCAGGCCGACCTTGGCCAGCAATTGGCGACCCAGTGCTTCTGCCGTCGCCAGAGGGATCTTCTTGACCACCACCGGGCCTTCGATGACGTTCTCCAGCGCAGTGCGATGCGGAAACAGGTTGAAGTTCTGAAACACGAACCCGACCTGCTGGCGCAGTTGACGGATTAACCCTTGCTGCTGGCCCACCGAACGCGCGCCATCGATTTCGATGTCGCCGACCTTGATCCTGCCGGCAGTAGGCGTTTCCAGAAGATTCAGGCAGCGCAACAGGGTGGTCTTGCCCGAGCCGCTGGGGCCGATGATCGCCACGACCTCGCCTGCTTCGATGCGCAGATCGATGCCCTTGAGGACTTGGTTACCGTTGAATTCCTTGGTGAGTTTTTCAACCACGATCATGCGTCAGGACTCCAGATCATGCCGGTTGACCCTCGCTTCCAGCCTGTTTTGCAGGTACGAAAGCGCAGTGGCAAGGATCCAGTAGATCAGTGCTGCGGCCAGGTACATGGTGAAAATTTCGAAGGTACGTGCGGTGATCAACTGAGCCTGGCGGAACAGCTCGGGCACCTGAATAGTGGCCGCCAGAGCCGTGTCCTTGACCAGCGATATAAAGCTGTTGCCCAGTGGTGGCAAAGCGGTACGTGCTGCTTGCGGCAGAATTGCCCGGCGCAGGGTTTGCCAGCGGGTCATGCCGATACTCGCTGCGGCTTCCCACTGGCCGCGCTCTATGGAGCCTATGGCCGAGCGGAGAATTTCGCAGGCGTAGGCGGCCATGTTCAGCGAAAAGCCGATCAGCGCTGCGGTCAACGGGTCAAGCTCGATGCCCAACTCCGGCAAGCCGTAGTAGATCAGGAACAACTGCACCAGCAACGGCGTGCCGCGAAAGAACGATACGTAGATGCGCGCCAGCCAGTTCACCGGCTTGAAACGCGACAGGCGCATCAGCGCCAGGCCGAAGCCCAGCACTAACCCGAAGAACATACCGCCCAGGCTGAGGAATACTGTGTAGTACGCGCCCTTCAGCAGGAAGGGCGCGGAGTCCAGCGCGAGCTGAAGGCTCTCTTCGATCATTGTGTGACGTCAGCGTTGAAATACTTTTTCGACAGTTTTTCCAGTGTGCCGTCGGCACGCAGTTTGTCGATCGCCTTGTCGATTGCAGCCTGCAGCTCAGGCTCGCCTTTGCGCATGGCAATACCGGATTCCTGACGGGAAAAGGCAACGCCGGCAGGCACGAGTTTGTTTTTGGTCTTGGTTGCCATTTCTAGGGCCGCCAGACGGTCAACGAGAATCACGTCGATACGGCCTACGCTCAGGTCCTGAATTTTTGTTGGGTCATCATCGTAAGTCCTGACGATGGCGCCCGGCACTTTCTCCTTGAGCCACTGCTCGTAGTTGGTGCCCAGGCCTACGCCGACCTTTTTGCCCTTCAGGTCGTCAGCGGACTTGATGGCATCTGCATTCTTCTTCAGAACCAGCGCCTGAATGCCGGAAATGGTGTAAGGCTCGGAGAAATCGTACTTTTTCTTGCGCTCGTCGGAGATGGTGACCTGGTTGATCACCACGTCCAGGCGCTTGGATTCCAGTGCAGCCAGAATGCCATCCCATTTGGACGGCTGGATCTTGGCCTTCACGCCCAGTTCCTTGGCCAGCGCTTCGGAAAACTCTACTTCGAAGCCAGTGAGTTTGCCGTTTTCATCTACGAAGCTGAACGGCGGATAAGTGCCTTCAAGGCCCACATTCAGAGTGCCGCTATCCTTGATTTTCTGCAGTTGCTCGCCAGCCATGGCTTGCCCGGCGATACCGGTACCAAGCATCAGGCCCAGTGCGGAGAAAAGAAACGTACGACGAATAGCGGAAATGTTCATGCGAGCCCCTTGTTGATACGAAAGTGTCTGGCTATTTTCTGACCCGACTGAAGCGACTTGGTGCTGAGGGTTTGTTTTTTTTTCAAGCAGTTACGTCACACCGATGTTCCGGGCGCGACTATATAGCTATCTTCTTATGAATAAAAATAACTAAAAATGCACAGTCCGCCAAAAAACGGAATAAAGACCTCGGTCAATTGCTGAAGGCATCAGGGTAGGCAAACAACGCGGGTGCGCCTCCGGTGTGCAGGAATATCAGCGGGCCGTCATTGAAGCGCTGCCGCCCTATGCCGTCCAGCAGGCCTGACATCGCCTTGCCGGTGTAGACCGGGTCAAGCAAGACACCCTCATGGCTGGCCACCAGTTTGATCGCAGACAGCGTGCCTGCGTTCGGTTCGCCGTAACGGGGGGCGAAATACTCGTCCCACAGCTCGACCTTGAAGGTTTCCGGCAGCGCGATGCCGAGCAATTCGGCGGTGCGTTCGGCCAGGCTCTGTACCTTGGGCAACTGGTCCTCTTCACTGCGCGACACGGTGACGCCGATGACCGGCAATTGCGGCAGTTCATGGGCCAGCGCCAGCGCCAGACCGCTATGTGTACCCGCGCTGCCGGAGGCCAGCACAATTGCAGCGAACTCAATGCCGGTCTGCTTGATCTGCTCGGCCAGCTCCAAACCGGCGCGCACGTAGCCCAAAGTGCCTATCGGACTGGAGCCGCCGATGGGGACCAGATAGGGATTTTTGCCACTGGAGCGCAGGCGTGCAGCCAGTGCGTGCAGCTGTTCATCCGCGTTATCGAGGTTTTCGACCAGCTCTACCCGAGCATCGAACAGCTCCAGCAGCAGGCGGTTGCCGTTGCTCAGGTAGTTAGGGTCTTCGCTGCCGATGGGGTTTTCCAGCAGGGCTACGCAGCTCATGCCCAGCCGCGCTGCCAGCGCTGCGGTCTGACGCACATGGTTGGACTGGATCGCACCGGCGGTGATCAGCGTATCGGCGCCCTGTGCCAGCGCATCGGCAGCCAGGTATTCGAGCTTGCGAGCCTTGTTGCCGCCCAGTGCCAGGGTCGTGGTGTCATCACGTTTGATGTAGATATCGCGGTCTGCCCAGGCGGACAGGCGTTCGAGCTTCTCCAGAGCCGTCGGCGCACTGATCAGGTCGAGACGATTGAAGCGGGCGAGCTGATGTTTGATCATGGTGATAGATAAGCCGTGTAAAGAGTCACCGGACTATAGGCAGACGTTTCCTACACGGCAACTTCTCTGTGTTTATCATCTGGTCAGCCTGTTCCTGTGGAAATTGTTGTTCTTTGCGTTCGAATGTTTGCCGTAGAGTGAAGGCATCAGCGGCCGTCACTGTCGGTCGACACCCTAATGTGTCAAGGAGAGATCAGCGTGAGTGATATTCCAGAAGCCTCCGCCGACGGCCGTTCCAGCCATTGGCAGTTGCAACGGATCGTCAGCCAGTTGCGCGGTGCGCGGGAAGACTGGCGGGCGCGCAACAGGCGAGTGAGCGGCGAGCACGGCGGGCGTGAGCTGCCTTCTCGTGCGGCCATGGGCGACATTCTCGAGGCGTTGAGTGGCGCACTGTTTCCGATGCGGCTTGGGCCGGTAGACCTGCGCGAAGAGAGCGAGGACTTCTATGTTGGCCACACGCTGGACGTGGCACTCAATGCGCTGCTGGCTCAGGCCCGGCTGGAATTGCGCTATGTGGCCCATCAACAGGGTGGCGACCTAAAGAACATCGATGCTCATGCGCTCAGGTTGATTCAGGATTTCGCCACGGCACTGCCGGGCATCCGCCTGTTACTGGACACTGACGTGCTGGCCGCCTATCACGGCGACCCGGCGGCGCGCAGTGTGGATGAAGTTCTGCTGTGCTATCCGGGCGTCCTTGCTGTGATTCATCATCGCCTGGCTCACCACCTGTACCGGGCTGGTCTGCCGCTGCTGGCGCGCATCAGCTCGGAAATCGCCCATTCGGCGACCGGTATCGATATTCACCCCGGCGCGCAGATCGGCCCGAGCTTCTTCATTGATCACGGGACGGGTGTGGTCATTGGCGAAACCGCCATTATCGGTGAGCGAGTGCGGATATATCAGGCCGTGACGCTGGGCGCCAAGCGTTTCCCTGCGGACGAGGATGGTCAGTTGCAGAAAGGCCACGCACGGCACCCGATCGTCGAAGATGACGTGGTTATTTACGCCGGGGCGACCATTCTGGGGCGCATCACGATTGGCAAAGGCTCGACCATCGGCGGCAATGTCTGGCTGACCCGCAGCGTGCCGGCAGACTGCAACCTGACTCAGGCCAACCTGCTGCAACAGGACGACTGCTCGAAAAAGTGATGCCTGCGTGAAGCTCAGATGACTTTCACCGCCCGCCCGATGAACTGAATCGGGCCGGTGGGTTTGCCGATAGGCGAGCCGGAGGATGTTTCCAGCGTCAGCTCGAACAACTGATTGGGCTGCAGCGGCGGCAGTTTATCCAGCGCAATGTTCAGGCTTTGCCCCGGTTTTACCAGCCCCAGAGAAACCGGGCCTTGCCAGTCGTCGCCTTTGGTCCAGAACTCCAGTGCCTTGTCAGCCGGAACCTCTACCACGCCCAGCGGAATAAGCTGGATTTCCTGCGAATTACTGGCCTGCACTACCCAGCCGGGCGACCTGTCCTGCGGCCCGACCAGAACAACAAGGTAGGAAGTCTGCGCCGGGGCGCGGGTCAGCAGGGTCATGCCTAATACCAGCGATGCCGCCAGCCCGGCCCCAGCCAGCCCGCGCCAGACCGACAGGTTGTCCCACCAGCGCGCGCGCGGTCTTGGCGAAACACTGGCGGGCGCGGTGATCTCCAGCAGGTTGCGTTCGATTCGGTGCCACAGACCGGGCGATGGCGTAACGGGCTCGGCCAGTTCCGTCAGGGGCAACAAGCGTTGCTCCCAGGCATCGATGGCCGCTTGCAGGTCTGGCTCGCGGGACAGGCGACGCTGCACGTCGAGCCGATCCTGCGCCGACAGGGTGCCGAGCACGTACTCGCCAGCCAAGTCATGAATGTTGTCGTCTAAAGGCCGGGTCATCCCATGCACTCCCGCAAAGCCGTCAGGCTGCGCTTGATCCAGGCTTTTACCGTACCCAATGGCGCGCCGATTTTCTGCGCGATTTCCTGATGCGAATAGCCGTCTACGTAAGCATGAAAAACACAGTTTCGTCTTACCGGCTCCAATTGCTCCATGCATGAAGTAATCCGTCCTGGATTGACCCGCCAGTCAAAAGCATCCCCGGCTTCCTGCCAGCCTTCCAGGGTCGCCTGTTCATGATGATCTTCGCTGCCGTCTTCCTCGATACTTACCTCGCGGGCGGTGTTGCGCAGCGTATTGAGTGCCAGATGCCGGGTCACGCTGAATATCCAGCCACGCGCCGAGCCACGGGAAGCATCGAAACTGGCAGCGCGGGTCCAGATTTTCAGAAAGGCGTCGTGCACGATGTCCTCGGCCAGAGCGCTGTCACGTACCAGCCGCTGGACGACGCCGAGCAATCGGGCGCTTTCCTGTTGATAGAGACGCTGCAAGGCCTGTTTCTCACCGCGAGCGCAGGCCTGCAACGTGGCTTCGTAATCAAAGAGAGATTCGTGCGAGGACAAGATGATCCGCCATCAATGGAAGACTACTGCCTCGTTGACATCACGAGGCTCCCGCGCAGCAGCATAGCTCAACCTCTGCGCGGTCACCCGGCTAATGGCCGCGATCAGCTCGCGGTCCAGAACAGGTAGTCGGCTTGATACTTGACCACTTCCTTCGCACCCTTGTTGCTCTCGGCGCAGGCTTTGGCCGGGGCAACGCCGCCTTTCAGGGCTACACGCTGGATGTAAGTCACGCCAGTCATTGCGCCTTTGCCTTCAGCCGGGTTGGCCTTGACCAGTTGATACGGCAGGTTGCCAGCGCTGGATGGTGCTACGGCCACCTGGGTGCCGGTCACTTTGGAGCCGTCTTTGGCTTCCCAGGTGGCAGGCGGGCCGTAGTAAGTACCGACCTGTTTGCCGCTCTTGTCGTTGAGCACTGCTTTGGGCCCGACGAACGCCCACTCCATTTCGCTAGGCATGTTGGCTTTGGCGCGGCACTCGTAGGTGATTTCGCCAACACCTGTGGTTTGCATGCCGACTTTGTTGCCAGCCGGCACGCGCACGCTTTCCGGAAGGTCGGTCTGAGCCAGGGCCACGGATGACAGGCAGGTGAAGGCCAGGGTAGTACCGGCAAGGCAGAGCAAGCGTTTTGCGTTCATGCAGAAATCTCCAGATTGTTTAACCGCGCTCAGCAACTCGAAGTGGCTGCTGAATGTACTACCCGCGAGAAATCCATCTGGATGCAGTGATTTGAAAATATTTTTTCAATGCCGGCTGAAACGGCTTCGCAATAGCAGTATTCCGGCAATGGCCGCGAGCCCCGAGCCGATCAGCACGCCGACTTTCACCTCGTCGATCAGGTGCTGTGAACCAGGGAATGCCAGGTTGCCGATGAACAGGCTCATGGTGAAGCCGATGCCGCACAGGATCGCCACGCCGTACAACTGCACCCAGTTGCTGCCTTCCGGCAAGGTCGCCAGCCCGGCACGAATCGCCAGTAGTGCGGCAAGGAACACACCGATCTGCTTGCCCGCGAACAGCCCCAGCGCAACACCCAGCGGCACTGGATCTATAAGGTTTTCAAGGGTGATACCGGCCAGTGACACCCCAGCATTGGCAAAGCCGAATACAGGCACTACCGCAAAGGCCACCCAGTAATGCATTTTTTCTTCAAGGAACAACAGCGGCGAGCGCGCCTCTTCCTCGGGTTTGCCCATCGGGATGCACAGCGCGAGCGCGACACCGGCCAGCGTGGCATGCACGCCTGATTGCAGGACAAAAAACCACAGCAATGCGCCGAGCAGCAGATAGGGCAACAGGCGACGGACATGCAGGCGGTTCAGTACGATCAGTACAGCGAGGGTCGCGAATGCGGCAGCGAGCATCGGCAGGTTCAGGCCGGAGCTGTAAAAGAACGCAATGATGGTCACCGCCCCCAAGTCGTCGAGAATCGCCAGCGCAGCCAGAAAGACTTTCAGTGATGTGGGCACTCGATTGCCCAGCAGCGAAAGCACACCAAGCGCGAAGGCAATGTCGGTTGCCGCCGGAATGGCCCAGCCGCTGAGGGTCTGCGGGTTGCCCCAGTTGATCGCGATGTAGATCAGTGCAGGTACCAGCATGCCGCCTGCCGCTGCAAAGCCGGGCAGGGCGCGCTGTCCCCAGGTCGACAGGCCACCGGCCAGCACTTCGCGCTTGATCTCCAGGCCGACCATCAGGAAGAAAATCGCCATCAGCCCGTCGTTGATCCACAGCTCGACCGACAGGCCCAGCCAGACGCTGTGCAGTATCGAGAAATAACTGGCGGAAAGCGCTGAGTTGGCAACGATCAGTGCCGCCAGCGCAGCCATCATCAGGACGATGCCGCCTGCTGATTCAGAAGCCAGAAAGCGGGCAAGAATGGCGATGGCGCGTGGTGTTTCCCGATGTGGAGCCTGAGTCATGGTCGTCCTTGAAACGAGAAGCTGTTTTTATTGTGGTGGCAGGCGGGCGGTTACTGGCCCGTGGCACTGAGCTCGATCAGACAGCAGCGACTGACGCGAGGAGATTGCAGCTCTATTTCCAGCAAGCCGCCAGGGTTATCCACAAGCGCACAATCATGTTTGCCGAGGACTTCCCATGGCTGACTGTCGACGCTGATCGCCACTTGCGCGGCCATGCTGAACAGCACGAACGTGCTGGCCGAACTGAACAGCCGTTGCGGTTGGCGCACATCGATCCAGTGCAGGCGCGCAGTATACCGGTGTGGCGCATAGATGAGGTTGAAGTCGCGAATCGGGCCATCCAGCAGGGTGCAGCTGACTTGACTGTCGCCGCTGAAGGCAAACGGGTCGGATGGCAACAACGCGCGACTGGTCATGCCATCTACCGTCAGCGTCATGCCTGCGCCCTGCAAAACGGTAATGATCCGTTGGTAGCCGGCGAACACCGAGAAGCCCCCGGAGGTCTCGATTTCGGCAATCGACAGGCGCCAACCGAAACCGTCCAGATCATGACCTGCATCGCGGGCGATTTCTTCAGTGCTGCCGCCACCGTTCTTCCACGGCATGCGCGGGTAATCGGCAGCGCGCAGGAGTCGAGTCTGGCTCATTTGGTAAAGCGTCCTTCAAGGCGATGACGGGAACCTGGGTGTATCAGGCGCGCCGCCGTGACCGGCTGGCGACCTGACCAGGTGCGGCGGCGAATCAGCAGGCAGGGCTCGCCAGCCTCGATCTGCAACAGTTGGCACTCGGCGGCTTCGGCGAGAATCGCTTCGACCACGTGCTCGCCTTCGGTCAGCGGGGCGACCTGAGATAGATAGGCGTAGGGCGTCTGCAGGGTAAAGTCCTGCTTGAGGTAGTCCGGTGCTACCTGAGCATTTACGAAGCGGTCTTCGATCTGCACGGGAATGTCGTTCTCGAAATGCACGATCAGCGAATGAAACACCTTTTGGCCTTCACGCATATCCAGCGCCAGAGCGCGCTCGGAGCCTGCGGCTTCCTCTTTGAGCACCATGACCTTGCAGGTATGGCGATGACCGCGCGCGGCGATCTCGTCGGCGATGTTATGCACTTCGAACAGCGCAGACTGGCTCTTTGGCTCAGCGACAAAAGTGCCGACGCCTTGCATGCGCACCAGCAGGCCTTCGGCGGTCAGCTCGCGCAACGCGCGGTTGATGGTCATGCGGCTGAAACCCAGTTGCGTCACCAACTCGCTTTCCGAAGGCACGCGATGATGCGGCGGCCAAGTGCCGTTTTGAATCTGCAGCGCGATCATGTGTTTGACGCGGGCGTACAAGGGTGCGGGACTTTCGCCCATCTGGGCAGCCAGGGGAGAAGCGGCGGGCGGAGTCGACACGGATGAGTCCTTGTTCGAGATGATTCAAATACAGCAAAGCGCCAACGCTAACCATTAACCCGGTACACGGCAAGCGTGCGAGCGGTTTACCACTCGCTGGAACGTCTGTATATGTATATACAAATTACCGTGATGAGGTGCCAAGTCAATGTCAGCCTTCTTTGCCGAGCGTGCGCTACTTCCCGACGGCTGGGCCAGCGATGTACGCCTGGAGGTCAGCCAGGAGGGTGTATTGACCCGTGTCGAAGCCAGTGCGCACCGGCAGGGTGCCGAACTCATCGGTGGTCCACTGTTGCCCGGCATGCCGAACCTGCATTCTCATGCGTTTCAGCGGGCAATGGCCGGTCTGGCCGAAGTGGCGGGCAACCCCAACGACAGTTTCTGGACCTGGCGCGATCTGATGTACCGCATGGTCGGGCGTATAAGTCCCGCGCAATTGGGCGTCATCGCTCGTCAGCTGTACATCGAGATGCTCAAGGGCGGTTACACCTCGGTGGCGGAATTTCATTATGTGCATCATGACGTCAGTGGTCTGCCTTACGCCGACCCTGGCGAACTGGCCTTGCAGATCAGCCAGGCGGCAAGCTCGGCGGGTATCGGCCTGACGCTGTTGCCGGTGCTTTACAGCCACTCCGGGTTTGGCGGGCTGGCGCCGAACGAGGGGCAACGCCGGTTTATCCACAGCACTGACAGCTATCTGGATTTGCAGGCTCGTCTGCAAGCTGTTCTGGCGGCCCAGCCGGCGCAACAGCTCGGCCTGTGTTTCCACTCGCTGCGCGCAGTCACCCCACAGCAGATCAGCGAAGTGCTTGCCGCCAGCGACCCGCAGTGTCCGGTGCATATTCATATTGCCGAGCAACAGAAGGAAGTCGATGACTGCCTGAGCTGGAGCGGTCTGCGTCCGCTGCAGTGGTTGTATGAAAACACCCCTGTGGATAACCGTTGGTGCCTGGTCCATGCGACCCACGCCGATGCGCGCGAGGTGCAGTTGATGGCGCAGAGCGGTGCCGTGGCAGGACTGTGTCTGACCACTGAGGCCAACCTCGGCGACGGGATATTTCCGGCGGTGGATTACATCGCGCAGGGTGGGCGTTGGGGCGTTGGCTCGGACAGCCACGTCTCGCTCAGCGTGGTCGAGGAACTGCGCTGGCTGGAGTACGGGCAGCGGCTGCGCGACCAGCGTCGCAACCGGCTGCATCGCAGTGATCAGCCGATGGTCGGTCGCACACTGTACGACGCTGCACTCGCCGGTGGCGCGCAGGCGCTGGGTCAGCAGACTGGCAAACTGCAAGCAGGGCATCGTGCCGACTGGCTGGTGCTGGATGGCAAAGACCCATACATCGAGACAGCCTCCGGCGACGCCATCCTCAACCGCTGGCTATTCGCTGGCAGCGATCGGCAGATTCGCGACGTGGCTGTGAATGGCCGCTGGGTCATACGCGAAGGACGACACGCAGCCGAAGAGCAGAGCAACCGCGAGTTTGCACAGGTATTGAGGGAGTTGCTGGGCTGATGCAAGATCGGACGCAGAGCGTCCAGAACCGGTGTGCCCACGCTGGAGCGCGGGCACCCTAGTAGGGCCCTTTTCACTCCCACGGCCTTCGGCCAGAATCAAGAGCGGACTTGTGTATAACGATGAGTGCTGGAGCGTGGGCACGATGGTGTTGCCAGCCGGTTCTCGTTCCTAACGATCGAGTCCAGACACCTATCGTTCCTCACTCCGCGTAGGAGTGCCTTGCATGACGCTGCACGTCACACTTCTGCATGACGCTGCACGACGCAAGCCCCCTTACTTCTCGCCCTTGCCGATCTTCGAGTCATCCTCGCGCCAGATCAGGCGGGAGGTGTCGTAACCCTGCTGGCGAGCCTTGCTCAGCATGTTCTCTTTGTCTGCCTGAGAAACCACAGGCGTGCGCGACAGCAACCACAGGTACTTGCGATCCGGATTGCCGACCACGGCGGTGCGATAGCCTTCGCTGACGTCCAGAATCCAGTAATCGCCCTTGGCAACGCCAGGCAGCAACCGCGAGAACCAGTTATCGAACACAACCCACAGTTTGTCGGTCTTGCCCGGAACCTGCGGCGAGGCGGTGCCGGTGGCTTCTTCCCACTTGCCTTCAAGGGTGCGACAGCGGTTGGTTACCGCAATATTCCCGTCGTCCTTGAGCGTGTAAAGCGCCTCTGACTGCGCGCATTTACGCTGGAAAAACATCGGCAGCCGCGCGATTTCGTACCAGGTGCCCTGATACTGCTTGAGGTCGACGTTATCAACCGTCTTCGGCTCAAGGTTGTCAGCCGAGTGGGCAAAACCGATGGCCAGAAAGCTGGCCATGACACAAATTCCAAAACGTACCAATAACTTGATCATGTGTTATTTGAGACCTTGACCCGAGAACAGTACAACCTTGTCCGCTGCGTACTGCACGCTGATAAAGGTGTTTTGATCGCCCCAGGTACAGCTGGACATCCCCAGCGCACCGGAACACTCGGTCGGGCTGCCCAGCAAGGACTCGACCTGTGCCTTGGGCATGCCAGCGGAAATTTTCGAATAGTTTTCCTGGGTGATCTTGCTGCAGGCAGCCAGAAAGACGCAGAACGAGAGTAACGCGACAGTGCGCAAGGACATGGATGTAGCTCCTGAACGGAAGGGGGTCGCGTCGCAGTGCAGGCCGATGCAGTCTGGCGCTGGCGCATTACCGCAAGCTTAGAAGAGAAAAAGGGGATCTGGTTCCCGCAGGGGGAAAGGATTTGTGCCGCAGGTCGGCAGATAGGGCTGTAGACGGGTGTGGATAAGGTTCTCGATTGGCCGTTTTGCGCACCTATATGCGCGCTGGCGATTCGCTCGGGTCGAATCGCCAGTGTGGCATCAGAAAGCGGTCTTACTCTTTGTGATAAGCCGTTGCGCGCTCCACTTCTTCCTTGGAACCCAGGTAAACCGCGACGCGCTGATGCAGGCCATCGGGCTGGATGTCGAGAATACGCTGATGACCGTCGGTAGACGCGCCACCAGCCTGCTCGACCAGGAAAGACATCGGGTTGGCTTCGTACATCAGGCGCAGCTTGCCTGGCTTGGACGGTTCGCGGCTGTCACGCGGGTACATGAACAGACCGCCACGGGTCAGGATGCGATGCACGTCGCCCACCATCGCGGCAACCCAGCGCATGTTGTAATTCTTTTTCAGGGGGCCGTCTTCACCGGCCAACAGCTCGTTCACGTAGCGCTGTACCGGAGCTTCCCAGTGACGCTGGTTGGACATGTTGATCGCGAATTCCTGAGTGGATTCCGGGATCCGGATGTCTTCGTGGGTAAGCACGAAGCTGCCCATTTCACGGTCAAGCGTGAAGCCTTTCACGCCGTCACCCAAGGTCAGCACCAGCATGGTCTGCGGGCCGTAGATTGCGTAACCGGCTGCCACCTGCTCGGTGCCTGGCTGCAGGAACGCCTTCTCATTCAGCGGTTCGTTCTGGCTCAGGTACTGGTTCGGGCAGCGCAGCACCGAAAAGATAGTCCCGACCGGCGCGTTGATGTCGATGTTCGACGATCCGTCCAGCGGGTCGAAAACCAGCAGGTAGGCACCTTTAGGGTATTTGCCGGGGATCTGGTAGGCGTTGTCCATTTCTTCGGACGCCATGCCGGCCAGGTGACCGCCCCATTCGTTGGCTTCGAGCAGGATCTCGTTGGAGATCACGTCGAGTTTTTTCTGCACTTCACCCTGTACGTTTTCGGTGCCCATGCTGCCCAGAACGCCGCCCAGCGCGCCCTTGGAGACTGCATGGCTGATTTCCTTGCATGCGCGCGCCACAACTTCGATCAGGAAGCGCAGATCGGCAGGGGTGTTGTTACTGCGGGTCTGCTCAATCAAGTAACGACTTAGTGTGACGCGGGACATGGATAGCTCCGAAAATAGGGGTATGAAAACCCGCGCAGTTTAACGCGAGTGGTGACTTAATACTGCTATGAGACTGGCTTATGACTGTTTCAGTTCATATGCCGGGCGAACCGCGCCCGACAGCCCGCGTGTTTCAACGTTTTGAGGTGCGCAGGGTGCTGAAGGCCATCCAGCCCAGAAACAGCACCCCCAGAAGCAATACTGCCCACAGCCCCAGGCGTTTGAAGTCGGTCCCCTGCGGTGCCACCTGCATCGGTGCGGCAGCCATGTCAGCGATGCTCGCAGTGGCGGGTTTCGCGGTACCGAGGGACGCGAGTTTTGCCGCACTGTAATCGGGGATCAGCGTCGCCAGCGACAGGTTTGCCGCCTTGGCCGTCGAGTTGCCGACCGCCAGCGTGAACGGCCCATTGCCGCGTGCCAGAAACACTACCTCAGTGGCAGGCACTGCGACGCTCAACTGCGGCGCCTCGTTCCCCAGACCGCCGCCTCGGTCATCGACCACCAGCTTGAGCTGCTGAACGACGCGTCCGGGCAATTGCAGTTGGTCCTGCAGCACGTCGCTGTTGTTTTGCGACAAGCGATACAGCAGGCCGCTGCTGATGGGTTGCCACGGCTGTTTAGAGTCTGTCCGGCCATACAGAATCGCCGGTGCAAGGCTGTTGGGCTGGGTTATATCGACTTTTACCCTTCCTATCGGCAGGCCGGCCGGCAATTGCCAGACGTATTCGTTGGGGCTTTCAACAGAGCCTTTGACCGGTGGCGACCATGTCAACGGCGGTGTCGGCGTGTCGCTGCTGGCGCTCAGCAGGTGCGCGGAGATCAACAGCGGCGCGCTGTGAGGTGCGCGCCACAGCAGCCGCAGGTAGCGGGCGCTCTGGCCGGGCAGGCCGACTTCTCGTTGCTCGACCACTTCATCGGCAAATGACAAACGTGCAATTTGTCCTTCGCCCCAGTCTCGCCAGTGTTGCAGGTCGTCGCTGGCCTCGATGCTGAAGTTCTGAAAGCCTTCGCGCTCGGTGCTCCAGTCGATGATCAACTGCTCCAGTGGCGCCTTGATTGCGCTAGTGTCCAGCAGCCAGCCGCGCAGCACTTCTTCGCCAGCTTCGATATCGCTTTGTGGCTGGACCTCGATCAGGCTGCCGCTGCTTGAGCGTTCGATGCGGATGACAGGCGCTGCGTCGCCTGATTCCTGGGTGCTGTAGAGCGCGAACCATTTGACCGGGATCGGCGCCGGTTCCTCCTCGCGCGCAGGTTGTCGCGGCGTGATTGCATACGCCTGTGGCTGGCCTTCGGCGTTGAACACGCGCAGGTCGCCCAGGTCAGTCTGTCGGGCATTCAGCTGGACGCCCAACGGCAACTCAAGGCGGTACCAAGGTCCTTCGCCATTCAGACTCAGCGGGGTCTGGCTGGCAAAGTCCGCTGGCTTGTCCTGAGCATTGGCGGTGATCGACGCGCACAATGCCAGGCCAAACACGGCGATTTTCATGGCAGGATGACTCAAGAACAGTTCCTCACGGAGTTTCAGGCGCGGCGATCGGGCCGGTGCCAGGGTCTTCGACAGTTTCTTTGACAGGTGATTTCGGCGGTAATGGTGCGAAATATCCCACCACCAGTAGCAGAATGCCAACACCGATAAACGAGACGATGCGCTCCATGCCGCCGCGATTGCCCAGTTCGACGAAGAACAATCTGATCACTACCACCCCGATCAACGCGGCACCGCCCAGCCATATTTCGCGTCTGGATCGTATGTGGCCACCGATCATCAAGGCCAGCGCCATCAACGTCCAGACGATCGACAGGCCAGCCTGAACGCGCATCGACTCGAACAGCGCCTCGGTGTACCACGGCACATCAGCCCAGTGATGGGCTGTGCGCATGACCATGGCCGTGACCAGTGCAAACAATGAGGCACCTGCCACCAGCAGGGTGCGCCTGTGCGCCATATGGTCGCGCATCCACAGGCATACCCCCGCCAGAGACAGCAGCAGGCCGACTTCGAGTGGATTGAGCAGCGGCACATAGGGCAGCGGATCGGCCGCGCCGTCGCTGAAGATGTTTGCCAGCCAGAACCACGCCAGCATCAACGCTGCCAGTGGCGCAGCGGCCCCAAGGTGATAAGCCTCAGGGCAGGCTGCTACTGGCCACGGCCATTGACGCCTGGAGCTCATCGCCAGCAGGAACAGGCTGGGCAGAATCGCCCAGCCCAGCCAGCGCCAGGCGTTGTAGTTCTCGGACAGCTGCAGCAGGCCGAAACGCAGCTCCAGCGCTAGCACACTGATGATCAGCAGACAGCCCACGGTGTGAGCAACGCGTTTTGCAAGAATGGACAGCAGGTCCGACACGTAGCGCAAGGTCAGCAGATGCACAGCGAACACCGCCAGCCAGGCCAGCCAGCCCAGGTTGCCTGCCGGATTGTTTCGCAGGTTCATCGAGATCATCAGTATTGCAGCGCTGATCGGGGTCAGTGCGCTGCACAGCGCGGCGAGATCTGTCCAGCGCAAACGGATGGCGAGTGCGGCCCAGAGCGCCACGCTGAGGGCCATGGCGACCAGGAACGCGCAGGCCTGATAAGGCGCTGGCGCGTGCAGGCCTGCCGCGCTGGCCAGCGAAACCAGCCACCAGAACGCGCCCCAGATGATCAGTAATTTCCGTGCGCGGACCGGGCTCATGAGTGCCAGCGAATTGAAGCGGAACACGCACCATGCACTGACCATCGCTGCAATCGCCAGAACCATCGGCGTCCAGTAATCGTTGGCGAAAGCCTGTGCCGAGCTGTCGGTGCCGCCGCTGAACAGAATCGCGCTTGCGCCCACTTGCAGCAGCAGGCCGAACGCCTGTGCCAGCCTGCGTTGCTGACGCAGGCCCAGCCACAAAACCGCCGCGCCTTCCACGGCCCAGGCGCTGGTTGTCCACTGTGAACCAAGGCCCAGCGGGATCGCCAGGGTGGCAAACACCACGCCAAGAGCCAGACAGGTTTCCATCAGCAATACGGTGCGTCCCGAAGTGTGCCCTGCCAGCCAGCGTGCCAGCCCCATGTAGATCAGGCCCAGCGCCAGCGCACTGAAGGCTGCGCCAAACTCCATATGCTCGACCAGCGCGTATTGCAGTCCAAAACCCGCGATGGGGGTACCGAACAGCAGCGTGCCATCGACGTAGTCGCCTTGGCGGGCAGACCAGCGCAGCATGGCTGCTCGGGTTTCATCCTGGGCCGCGTGAGTGAGCTGCAGCAGTTTTTGCCGGGCGAACAACAGGCCGATGGCCAGATACATCAGGAAAAACAGAATCAGGAACGGTTCGGTGCTCCAGAACAGTTCGGGCGTATAAGCCTTCATGCCCCAGGCGAAGCCGATACCGAAGGTGCCGAAAAAGCCGATCAGGTTGAGGATGCGCCAGGCTTTGAACCAGGCGATGGCAAAAATGCCGGCGTTGAGCAGAGCGAAATAGCTGAACAGCGAAACATGGCTGCCTTGTCCGGTAGAGGCCAGAATCGGCGCCGCAAAACCGCCGAGCGCACCAGCGCAGGCCAGGGCCAGCGAGTTCTGGGTCAACGCCAGGACGGCCGAGAAACAGGTGATCGCGACCAGCAGCGCAAAGCCGAGGGTGGGGTCCAGCAAAGCGTGCAGTTTCATCGCGGCAAAAATGGTCAGGTACAAGACGCCAATGCCTGCACCTTGCAACATCAGCGCGTAAGGACCGTTGCGCAAGCGCAGCCACCAGCCCAGCCCCAGCAATGCCAGCGCACTCAGCGCGACGCCGGCGTAACGCGCTTCAATCGGCACGACCATCCCTTCGGTGGCGTAACGCAGCAGAAAAGCCAGGCCGAGGAACAGCACCACGACGCCGACCCGCAGTACCGTATTACCGCCCAACAACCAGTCCCTGGCGCGGCCAATGGCGCTGTCGAGCAGGTTGGGGCTGGCCGGTGCAGAGGGCTGGCGTGGTGGAATGGCCGGTTTTATGTGAGGGATTGGAGTGTCGACTTGCAGTGCTTCGTCAGGCAGGTCCCAGATCAGCTCTGGCCCTTGGGTTGGCGTGTTGAGAATCACAGCGTCGGCTGGCAGCGGCGCGCTGTCCTGAGCAGGGGGTACGATGGACGCAGGCTTGCGTTCAAGCGCGCTCAGGCGTTGCTGAACGGAGTCGAGGGATTTCCGGGTTTCGAGGAGTTGCTGCAAATGGTCAGCAGATTGCCTGCCCAGCACGCGCACACGGATACCGGCCCACATCGCCATGCCCATGATCGCGCCAATCAAAGCGCCTGCCCACTCGTCGTAACTCAACGAGTAGCCCAGCAGTGCGCCACCCACCAGCAGACAAATCCAAAGCACGCGACGACATCCTTTTCGGTGTGTGAAGGTTCATCGTGCGCAGTATATAGGGGCGGGTGGGCATCGTTTGTAATGTTTTATGCAGAACGCGGCCAGTCTCTGCACCTTTCGTTCTTCACGTTAGCGTAGGGATGCCTTGGCTGACGCTCCACGTTATAGAGCCGCGTTACCACGCTGTGGGGCGTGGTAGCGCGAGTCAGGTGAGTGTGCGAGCTGGTCAGTCCAGTGCCTTCCAGATGTCCCCGGCGTATTCACGAATGGTCCGGTCCGAAGAGAACCAGCCCATGCGTGCGGTATTGAGCACCGCCGAGCGCCACCATTCCTTGGAGTCGTGCCAGCGTTCTTCGACCTTGGCCTGGGCTGCCCAGTAAGAATCGAAGTCAGCGCAGACCAGGAAGCGGTCGTACGCCAGCAGCTCATCTACCAGACCTACATAGCGATTCGGGTCATCAGGCGAGAACACCCCGCCGCGTATCGCCTGCAGAACATCGTTCAGACGTCCCGAAGCGGCCACGTCGCCATGAGCGCTGAAATCGCCGGCGCGCTTGCGTGCCTCGACCTGCTGCGACGTCATGCCGAAGATGAACATGTGTTCCAGACCCACTTGCTCGCTCATTTCCACGTTGGCACCGTCCAGCGTGCCGATGGTCAGTGCGCCATTGAGGCCGAACTTCATGTTACTGGTGCCCGAGGCTTCCAGGCCTGCCGTGGAGATCTGTTCGGAAAGGTCGGCTGCCGGAATGATGCTTTCCGCCAGGCTGACGTTGTAGTTGGGCATGAACACCACTTTCAGCAAGCCGCGAACCGTAGGATCGTTGTTCACAGTCCTGGCGATATCGTTGGTCAGCTTGATGATCAGCTTGGCCGAGTGATAGCTGGCTGCCGCCTTGCCTGCAAAGATCTTCACCCGAGGTACCCAGTCCGTGCCTGGCTCGGCACGAATGGCCTGGTACAGCGCCACGGTGTGAAACAGGTTCAGCAACTGGCGTTTGTACTCGTGGATCCGCTTGACCTGAACGTCGAACATCGCTGCAGGGTTTACTGCGATACCCAGTCGTTCGTGAATGATCGCTGCCAGCGCACGTTTGCTGTGCAGGCGCTGATCGGCCATTTGCTTGCGGAACGACGACTTTTCGGCGAACGGCTCCAGCTCTCTCAAGCGGGTTTCGGCGTTGTCCATAATGTCTTCGCCCAGCGCCTCGACCAGCATTTCAGTCAGCTTCGGGTTAGCCTGGAACAACCAGCGGCGGAAGGTGATGCCGTTGGTTTTATTGTTGATCCGGTCCGGATAGATTTTGTGCAGTTCGGCGAACACAGTCTTGCGCATCAACTGGGTGTGCAAGGCCGATACGCCATTGACGCTGTGCGAACCGAGGAAGGCGAGGTTGCCCATGCGCACGCGACGACCGTTGTCTTCTTCGATCAACGACACCGCACGCAGGACGTTGACATCGTCGACGCCTTTGGCGCGCAGCGTATCGATGTGCTGCGCGTTGATCAGATAGATGATCTGCATGTGGCGCGGCAGCATCCGCTCCATCAAACCGACAGACCAGGTCTCCAGCGCCTCAGGCAGCAACGTGTGGTTGGTGTAACCGAGGGTGCCGACGGTGATTTTCCAGGCGGTGTCCCACGGAATGTTGTGGTTGTCGACCAATTGACGCATCAGTTCGGCAACTGCGATGGAAGGGTGCGTGTCGTTCATCTGAATGGCAGCGTGCTCGGCCAGATCGGTCAGCGTGGCGTGCTGGTTCAGGTGGCGGCGCAGCAAATCCTGCAGGGATGCAGACACAAAGAAGTATTCCTGACGCAGGCGCAGTTCCTGACCCGCTTCAGTGGCGTCATTCGGGTAAAGCACGCGGGAGATACTTTCTGCACGAACTACCTCGGCAACGGCGCCAAAGTGGTCGCCCGCGTTGAAGCGCTCCAGGTGCAGGTCTTCTACGGCGCGCGCGCGCCACAGACGCAACGTGTTGACGCTCTTGCCACGCCAGCCCACCACCGGGGTGTCATAAGCGATGGCTCGCACCGTTTCGCCCGGACGCCATGCATGGCGCGGCTCGCCGGTTTCAGAAACAACGGTATCGACACTGCCGCCGAAGCCGATCGAATACACCACTTCAGGGCGTTCGAATTCCCAAGGGTTGCCGAAGTCCAGCCAGTTCTCGGTCTGCTCCTGCTGCCAGCCATCGACGATGCCCTGACGAAACAGCCCGTGCTCGTAACGAATGCCGTAGCCGTGGCCGGCGATGCCGAGGGTCGACATGCTTTCCATGAAGCATGCTGCCAGGCGACCGAGGCCGCCGTTGCCCAGCGCTGCATCCGGCTCAAGCAGGCGGATACGCTCGATGTCCACGCCCAGCTCGGTCAGCGCCTCGCGGGCGACTTCCAGCAGGCCGAGGTTGCTCAGGCTGTCATACAGCAGACGACCGATGAGAAATTCCAGCGACAGGTAGTAAACGCGCTTCTGGACCTTGCGATAAATCTGTCGCGTATGGTCCATCCAGTGTTCGACCATGTGGTCGCGAGCCGCGAGAGCGACAGCTTCGAACCAGTCATGCTCAAACGCATGGGCGGGGTCCTTGCCCACCGAATAGGTGAGTTTGGCGAGCACAGCGGCGCGGAAAGCAGCCACATCAGCGTCACGAACAAGTGGTTCCTGAGACATCGATACAACCTCAAGTAGTCTGACGAATGGGATATGGGATTCTTAGACTGTAGGCGTGTCGTCAGTTATTTCCTGAAAAAAGAGAAATAAATCGGTTTACGACTCACGCTTCGACCCAGCTTAACGGCTCTGGTTCGCGAACTGTTCAAATTGGCAAAACGCTTGCATTGATCGTTCCATCCCGATCGATGACGTGCAGCATGCTCATTCTTCGTTTCGGGTTTATGATGCCCCACGGCAGAATAATAGAAGCCTCTGAACTGGACTTATGGAGCACTTATGCAGACCTTGTACCCGCAGATCAAACCCTACGCCCGGCACGATCTGGCCGTGGAACAACCGCATGTGCTTTACGTCGATGAAAGTGGTTCGCCTGAAGGTTTGCCAGTGGTGTTCATCCACGGCGGTCCGGGTTCCGGTTGCGACGCGCACAGCCGCTGTTACTTCGACCCCAACCTGTACCGTATCGTCACGTTCGACCAGCGCGGCTGCGGTCGTTCCACGCCTCACGCCAGCCTGGAAAATAACACCACCTGGAAGCTGGTCGAAGACCTGGAGCGGATTCGCGAGCATCTGGGGATTGAAAAATGGGTGCTGTTCGGGGGGTCATGGGGTTCGACGCTTGCGCTGGCCTATGCTCAGACGCACCCTGATCGCGTGCATGCGCTGATCCTGCGTGGGGTGTTTCTGGCACGCAAGCAGGAAATCGACTGGTTCTATCAAGCTGGCGCGAGTCGCCTGTTCCCCGACTATTGGCAAGACTACGTTGCGCCTATCCCGATGGATGAACGCGACAACCTTCTGGCGGCCTTCTACAAGCGACTCACGGGCCCGGACCAGATTGCCCAGATGCATGCCGCCAAGGCTTGGTCTACGTGGGAAGGTCGCTGCGCCACATTGCGTCCCAACCCGCAGGTGGTCGATAGATTCGCCGAACCGCACCGTGCGCTGTCCATCGCACGCATCGAATGCCATTACTTCATGAACAACGCTTTCCTTGAAGAAAACCAGTTGATCCGCGACATGCCGAAGATTGCGCACCTGCCGGCAATCATCGTGCACGGTCGTTATGACGTGATCTGCCCGCTGGACAATGCATGGGAGCTGCATCAGAACTGGCAGGGCAGCGAGTTGCAGGTGATTCGCGAGGCGGGGCATTCGGCAGCCGAGCCTGGTATTGCCGATGCGCTGGTGCGGGCGGCTGCACAGGTTGCACAGAACCTTCTCGATCTGCCGCCCGAAGAAGCCTGACAGTGTTGTTGTCTTTTGTTTCCAGTACGGAAAGGTATTCATGAAAGGGTTGCTGCAGCGCGTGCGAAGTGCGCGTGTCGAGGTGGCGACAGAGGTCGTCGGAGCTATTGATCACGGCATATTGGTGCTGGTCGGAATAGAACCTCAAGACACGCGTGCCAGTGCCGATAAGTTGCTGCACAAGCTGCTCAATTATCGTGTGTTCGGCGATGCCGAGGGCAAGATGAACCTGTCGTTGCGGGAAGTGAGTGGCGGCCTGTTGCTGGTTTCGCAATTTACGTTGGCGGCCGACACCAAAAGCGGGTTGCGCGCAGGGTTCTCGAAAGCGGCTGCTCCAGCGCTGGGGGCCGAGTTGTTCGACTATCTATTGAGTCAGGCCAGAATCGCGCATCCCGTTGTTGCTGCGGGCCAATTTGGTGCGGACATGCAAGTGCATCTGATAAACGATGGGCCCGTGACGTTTTTGTTTGATACGTGAACGTTGATTGCTTTTGATTTTTCCGAATTTATCTGTCGCAAGGCGGATAAATTTCTTTGTCATACCTGATGCGTTGTAACGCGCGCTGCTGGATAATCGCGCGTTACGGGGATCGGCACTGTTGGTCCATTTGTATGACAAAAGCGGTTCTGACGTCCGGTTGGGGAATCATTAAGCCCATTCGGAGTCGGAACAATGCTCGCCAACCCGGCATTCGATAGCTGGCCGTTGGTTTCTTCATCTGTTTTCGGCGAGGGTTGCTCGTGATTGTTAGTCCCTGTGATGCTCCAAAAACACCTGTCAAGCGGTTGCGCAATGCGCTTCTGGCTGGCTCGGCCCTTGTGTGTCTGTTCAGTGCAGGCCAGCTGTGGGCGTTCAGTCTTGATGATGTAGCGGCAAGGGCCAAAGAAATGGCCGGGCAGAAGTTCGAGGCTCCGCGGAGCAATCTGCCGAACGAACTGCGCGACATGAAGTTCGCCGATTATCAGAAGATCCGCTTCCGTGATGACAAGGCCGAATGGGCGGGCGAAAAAACGCCGTTCAAAATCTCGTTCTATCACCAGGGCATGCACTTCGATACGCCGGTCAAGATCAACGAAGTTACCGCGACCAGCGTCGACGAAATCAAGTACGACCCGAGTCGTTTTGACTTCGGCGACCTGAAGATCGACCCGAAATCCACCGAGAAGCTGGGTTACGCCGGTTTCCGTGTCCTGTATCCGATCAACAAGGATGATAAGCAGGACGAAATCATGACCATGCTGGGCGCGAGCTATTTCCGCGTGATCGGCAAAGGCCAGGTGTACGGTCTGTCCGCCCGCGGCATGGCCATCGACACTGCATTGCCGTCCGGCGAAGAGTTCCCGCGCTTCAAGGAATTCTGGATCGAGAAGCCAGGCCCGGATGACAACCATCTGGTGATCTTCGCGCTGCTTGATTCGCCACGTGCCACTGGTGCTTACCAGCTGACCCTGCGTCCTGGCACCAACACCCTGGTCGACGTCAAATCGCGCATGTTCCTGCGTGACAAGGTCACCAAGCTGGGTGTGGCTCCATTGACCAGCATGTTCCTGTTCGGTGCCAACCAGCCGTCGCGTGTGCCTAACTTCCGTCGCGAGCTGCACGACTCCAGCGGTCTGTCGATTCAGGCTGCCAATGGTCAATGGCTGTGGCGTCCGCTGAACAACCCTAAACACCTGTCCATCAGCAGCTTCTCGGTCGAGAACCCGCGCGGTTTCGGCTTGCTGCAACGCGGCCGTGACTTCAGTCAGTACGAAGACCTCGATGATCGTTACGACAAGCGCCCAAGCGCCTGGATCGAGCCGAAGGGTGACTGGGGCAAAGGGACTGTCGATCTGGTCGAGATCCCAACTGCCGACGAAACCAACGACAACATCGTAGCGTTCTGGAAGCCTGATACTTTGGCTGCTCCGGGCGAACAGATGAGCTTCGATTACCGTCTGCACTGGACCATGCAGGAAAACTCGATTCACTCCCCTGATCTGGGCTGGGTCAAGCAGACTCAACGCTCCATCGGTGACGTGCGTCAGTCCAACCTGGTTCGTCAGCCGGATGGCAGCCTTGCATTCCTGGTCGATTTCGTTGGCCCGGTACTGGCCGCCTTGCCTGAGGACAAGACCATCCGTAGCCAGGTGACCACCGACGACAACGTCGAACTGGTCGAAAACAACCTGCGTTACAACCCGGTCACCAAAGGCTACCGCCTGACCCTTCGTGTGAAGGTCAAGGATTCCGGCAAGCCGACCGAGATGAGCGCTTACCTGTTGCGTGAAATTCCTGCCGAACCGGGCAAGGAACCTGCGCTGCTCGTGGCTGACAAGGCCGAAGAGAAGAAAGCCGCCGCCAAGGAAGCAGCCAAACCGGCCGCCTTCAAAGAGTCCGCGACCGATCAGGTAGAGATTGCCAAGGCTGATGCGCCGAAGTCTGACGCCAAGCCCGAAGCTGCCAAGCCTGAAACCGGTAAAGCCGAAGCTTCCAAAGCCAGCGCCAAGGCCGACACTGCGAAAGCCGACGCCGCCAAGGCCGACGCTGCCAAGGCAGATGACGCCAAGGATAAAGACGCTAAAGAGAATAAGCAGCCTGAAACCGAGGCAGCGCCCACCCATCCGGAACCGGCCAAGACGCTGCAAGTCATGACCGAGACCTGGAACTATCAGTTGCCGAGCGATGAGTAATTCTCAACTGGTGCCTGTGTCTCTGAACGAGTACCTGGCACATCTACCGATGAGCGACGAGCAGCGGGCAGAACTTGCCAGCTGCAAGACCTTCGCCGAGTTGCATGAACGCCTGTCGGCGCAGCCGCTCAACGATCCCTCCGAGGCCGCCCAGGCTTCGGTAGGGCGTCGCCTCACGCTGTCTGCCGATGATCTGGAAGATGCCGAGATGCTCGGCGTCGATGCCAGCGGGCGTCTGTGCCTCAAGGCGACACCGCCTATTCGCCGGACCAAGGTTGTGCCCGAGCCGTGGCGTACCAACATTCTGGTGCGTGGCTGGCGTCGCCTGACCGGCAAGACCAACCCGCCCAAGCCGGATCATGATGATCTGCCACGGGATTTGCCGAAGTCGCGCTGGCGTACTGTCGGTTCGATCCGCCGCTATATTCTGCTGATCCTGATGCTGGGTCAGACGATCGTGGCGGGCTGGTACATGAAGGGCATTCTGCCTTATCAGGGCTGGTCGCTGGTTTCGCTGGACGAAATCACTCGTCAGACCTTCGTGCAGACAGCCTTGCAGGTCATGCCTTATGCACTGCAGACCAGCATTCTGTTGCTGTTCGGGATTCTGTTCTGCTGGGTGTCGGCCGGTTTCTGGACCGCACTGATGGGCTTTCTGGAATTGCTCACTGGTCGCGACAAGTACCGTATTTCGGGCGCCAGCGCCGGTAACGAGCCGATCGAAGCCGGTGCGCGCACAGCGCTGGTCATGCCGATTTGCAACGAAGACGTACCGCGGGTTTTCGCCGGTCTGCGTGCGACATTCGAATCGGTGGCGGCCACGGGCAACCTGGACCGCTTCGACTTCTTCGTACTCAGCGACACCAACGAGACCGACATTGCCGTTGCCGAGCAACAGGCCTGGCTGGACGTGTGCCGCGAAACCAAAGGTTTCGGCAGCATCTTCTATCGCCGCCGTCGTCGTCGCGTAAAACGCAAAAGCGGCAACCTGGACGACTTCTGCCGTCGCTGGGGCGGTGAGTACCGTTACATGGTCGTGCTTGATGCCGACAGCGTGATGAGCGGTGAATGCCTGACCAGTCTGGTGCGCTTGATGGAAGCAACTCCAGACGCCGGTATCATCCAGACCGCGCCACGTGCCTCGGGCATGGACACGCTGTATGCGCGCATGCAGCAGTTCGCTACTCGCGTCTACGGTCCGCTGTTTACCGCTGGCCTGCACTTCTGGCAGTTGGGTGAATCCCACTACTGGGGTCACAACGCGATCATCCGCATGAAGCCGTTCATCGAGCATTGCGCCTTGGCGCCGTTGCCGGGCAAGGGTGCGTTCGCCGGTGCGATTCTGTCCCACGACTTCGTCGAAGCTGCGCTGATGCGCCGCGCCGGCTGGGGTGTGTGGATTGCTTACGATCTGCCGGGCAGCTATGAAGAACTGCCGCCCAACCTGCTCGACGAACTCAAGCGTGACCGTCGCTGGTGCCACGGCAACCTGATGAACTTCAGGCTGTTTCTGGTCAAAGGCATGCACCCGGTTCACCGTGCGGTGTTCCTGACTGGCGTGATGTCTTACCTGTCGGCGCCGCTGTGGTTCTTCTTCCTCGTGCTGTCCACCGCGTTGCTTGCCGTGAACACGCTGATGGAGCCGACCTACTTCCTTGAGCCACGTCAGTTGTACCCGTTGTGGCCACAGTGGCACCCGGAAAAAGCCGTCGCGCTGTTTTCGACCACCATCGTTTTGCTGTTCCTGCCTAAACTGCTCAGTGTCATTCTGATCTGGGCAAAGGGCGCGAAAGGCTTTGGTGGCAAGTTCAAGGTCACGGTTTCGATGCTGCTGGAAATGCTGTTCTCGGTGCTTCTGGCGCCAGTGCGCATGCTGTTCCACACCCGCTTCGTACTGGCTGCTTTCCTGGGCTGGGCCGCGACCTGGAACTCGCCGCAACGCGACGATGACTCGACACCGTGGATCGAAGCGGTCAAGCGTCATGGTCCGCAAACGTTGCTGGGTGCTTGTTGGGCGCTGCTGGTGTTCTGGTTGAACCCAAGCTTCCTGTGGTGGCTGGCGCCGATCGTGGTGTCGTTGATGCTGTCGATTCCTGTGTCGGTGATTTCCAGCCGTACAGGTCTGGGGCTGAAAGCGCGTGACGAGAAATTCTTCCTGATTCCCGAAGAGTTCGAGCCGCCGCAAGAACTGATCTCTACCGATCATTACACCCATGAGAACCGCTGGCACGCCCTGAAGCAAGGCTTCATCCGCGCCGTGGTCGATCCTCGCCAAAACGCTCTGGCGTGCGCCTTGGCGACATCGCGTCACCGTCAGGCACAGCCGATCGAAGTGGTGCGTATGGAGCGCGTTGATCACGCACTCAAGGTAGGGCCGGCGAAACTCAGCAATCAGGAACGTCTGATGCTCCTGAGTGACCCGGTTGCCTTAGGCCGCTTGCACGAGCGCGTCTGGAGCGAAGGTCACGAAGAGTGGCTGGCGGCGTGGAGAGCTTCCATAGAAGCTGACCCACATGCGCCGTTGCTGCCTTTGCAGCCACTGGGCAAGGCGTCCGAGCCAGTTATGGCTTAACGTCCACTCAGCGGTAAAAAAGCCCCCGAAGCCTCGCTTCGGGGGCTTTTTTTATCCCGACAGCGCTCGTTTCACAAGGCACTGACGTGGCCACAGCAGTGGCGTTCAGCTCACTCTGAATTTCCCCACCAACCCTTGCAGATGGGTGCCCAGCCTGGCCAGTTCGACGCTGGAGGCTGCTGTTTCTTCGCTGGCGGCAGCGGTTTGCTCCGAGATGTCGCGGACGCTGATCACGTTACGATTAATCTGTTCGGCCACCACACTTTGTTCTTCGCTGGCCGTGGCGATCTGTTCATTCATGAGCTGGATAGAGGCAACGGTGCATGTGATCTCCTCCAGTGCACTGCCCGCGCGGCGGCTCAGCTCGACGGTGTTGTCAGTCAAAGTGCGGCTATTGTCGAGTGTGGTTGCAACCTGCTGGGTGCCGGTTTGCAGGGCGGCGATCAGCTCCTCGATTTCTTCGGTGGACTTCTGTGTGCGTTGTGCCAGGCCGCGCACTTCATCAGCGACCACGGCAAACCCGCGCCCGGCTTCCCCTGCACGAGCGGCTTCGATGGCGGCGTTCAGTGCCAGCAGGTTGGTTTGCTGCGATACGGATTTGATCACGTCAAGAACACCTACGATCTTGCCGCTTTCTTGCTTGAGCTGGATCATTGACTGAGTAGAGTTTGCCACTTCGCGAGCCAGTTGCTCGATCTGCGCAATGGCCTTGCCGACGACCTCATCGCCGCTGCGCGCCTGTTTATCCGCCTGCACTGCAGCCTGCGATGCATTTTGCGCATTGCGCGCCACTTCCTGCACAGTGGCCGCCATCTGGTTCATGGCAGTGGCCACTTGATCGGTCTCATCTTTTTGGCTGTTGACCCCGGCGCATGTCTGTTCTGTAACGGCCGAAAGCTGTTCGGCTGCGCTGGCGATTTGCGATACACCATCGCTGATTCCGCCGATCAACCCGCGCAGGCTGACAGTCATGGCCTGCATGCTGCGCTGCAGCTGACCCATTTCATCATGGCGTGTGACCGACATATCCTGACTCAGATCGCCCTGAGCGATTCGTGCTGCCACCACCAGGGTCTGC
The DNA here is from genome assembly GCF_000156995.2 of Pseudomonas coronafaciens pv. oryzae str. 1_6. Taxonomy (NCBI): domain Bacteria; kingdom Pseudomonadati; phylum Pseudomonadota; class Gammaproteobacteria; order Pseudomonadales; family Pseudomonadaceae; genus Pseudomonas; species Pseudomonas coronafaciens. Next base: position 328,372 of record NZ_CP046035.1, read on the forward strand.
TGCAAGGGAACGGTGATCTGCCGGGTCATGATCCAGGCGGCTGTCAATCCAATCAGTAGCGCCAGAGCCGCAATGCTGGTGAGGGTAGTCCTGGCGTTTGCCGCCTCGCTGTCACGTTGCGCAGTTTGCAGGCGGGTCAGTGTCGCTACCGATTCCAGCAGTTTCTCCCCGAGGACTTCCATGGACTGCTGATCAGCCTCGGCTTTGGTCTGTATCTGTTTGAAGTTGTTCAGGCTGTCCCGGTAGTCCTTCAGCGCTTTCGAGGCAGGTGTCAGACCTTGAAGCTGGTCTTTACGCTGGTCCCTGGCTATCTCCTCGACTTCCTTTAGCGCTTCGTCGATGGCGTTGATGGCGGCGGCCTCATCGGCATCGTTGGTAGTGAATGTGTAGGTCTGCACCTGATAACGCGCAACCTGAATCTGCTGCCTCAGCTGCGATATGTTGGTGAATTCCTCCATTCGCTCGCTGCTTTCCTGCTCCTGGCTTACGCCCTTGAGCACTTCAGCTTCGACCTGCGCAACGGCCTGCGAGGCTTGCTCTGATTTCTGATCCAGGTGCTGGCGTATTTGCTCTCGGGTTTGTCGATTGATACGTACGTCGGCGAATGATTTCTCCAGTTCGCTCACCGTCTGAAGCTGCTCGTTGAGCAGGGTCATTGTTGCCGGCTCGGTGCTCTGCCGGTGCAGCGATGTCAGATGGGTCTTCATTTCATCGATTTTTCTTGTCACCTGAGCGGTCGTCTCCGGCGTTTTCTGTACACGGTCGATGATCCGCTCGGCGCGCAAATCCTTGGTGAGGCTGGTGAGCTGGGCAACATCGGAAAGCGACTCGGATCGGTCAATCATCGTGTACAGGCCATACCACCCGGTAAACGTGATGATCAGCGTCAGTAGCAGCACCAGGCCGAAACCCAGTGACAACTTGAACCTGACGTTCATGTTGCCGAGTGCTTGATTGATCAGTCGGAACATTGGAATCTCCTGCAAATGAGCTAACAAAAGCAGGTCCCGAGCGAGTCAGGACGTGCGTTGTGAGCGCATCGGCATGGCGATCCATTGTGTGACCTGAGAAGGTCGTAGGAGATTTCCGAGCAGAAGGCAGCGGTGACGGGCGTCACGTTTAGCCGATGGGAAAGACCCGCGCCATTGCGCAGCGCGGGTCTGGCAGTTGATTATCAGACGGTGAAGCGGCTGACCAGCAACTGAAGATGGTTGCCCAGTCTTGCCAGCTCGACGCTGGAAGCTGCTGTTTCTTCACTGGCGGCCGAAGTCTGCTCAGAGACATCGCGCACATTGATGATGCTGCGATTGATCTCTTCAGCCGTGGCGCTTTGCTGTTCGGCTGCGGCCGCGATCTGCTGGTTCATGGCCTGAATCGCCGAAACGGTTCTGGTGATGTTCTCCAGCGATCCGCCGGCCCGGCGGGTCAGTTCCACGCTGCTGGCGCTCAACTCGCGGCTGCTGTCCATGACCGTCGCGGCTTGCTGCGTGCCGCTTTGCAGGCGAGCGATCAGTGCTTCGATTTCTTCGGTGGATTTCTGGGTTCGTTGCGCCAGACTGCGTACTTCGTCGGCGACCACGGCAAAACCGCGGCCAGCCTCTCCGGCGCGGGCGGCCTCGATGGCGGCGTTCAGGGCCAACAGGTTGGTTTGCTCGGCGACCGATTTGATCACGTCCAGCACGCTGCCGATCTGGCTGCTTTCCTGTTTCAGGGCGCCCATCGCTTCGCTGGAGTTAGCCACGGCTACTGCAAGACGTTCGATCTGCGCAATCGCCTCGTTGACCACACGTTCGCCGTCGCGGGCTTGCTGGTCGGCGGCAACGGCTGCTTCCGAGGCCTCTTCGGCATTTCGTGCAACTTCCTGCACTGTGGCGGTCATTTCGTGCATGGCCGTGGCCACCTGATCGGTTTCGACCTTCTGGCTGTTGACCCCGGCGCTGGTCTGCTCGGTCACCGCCGACAGTTCTTCTGCGGCACTGGCAATTTGCGTCACGCCATCGCGAATACCGCCCACCAGCTCGCGCAGGCTGACGGTCATGCGCTGAATGGTGCTTTGCAGCCTGCCCAGTTCATCCTTGCGATCGACCCGCAGGTTGCGGCTCAAGTCACCCGCGGCGACACGCTCCACGACCTCGAGGGTCTCCTGGAGTGGCGTAGTGATCTGGCGGGTGATGACCCAGGCAGCCAGTATGCTCAGCACCAATGCCAGAACGGTGGCAACCACGATCATCATCACTGACTTTTCGCTGTCGATATTGCGGCTTTTGTTTTGCCTGGCGATCAGGTCGTTGCTTACGGCCAGCATTTCTGTGCCCTGCGCGGTCATCTTGTCCAGCGCAGCTGTGCTCGCAGCCTGCGAGTCGCGATATTGCCCCACCGCTTCGCGATAGCCCTTGAGGCCCAGGACTGCCTGTTGCAGCAATGGCGTGTAGTCGGAAGAAATGTCACCGGCCAGGGTATTGATCCCGGTGATGGCTTCGTCAATCGCCTGATTGGCGTTCTTTTCAAAATCGGGACGGCCACTGTAGGTGTAGCCGCGAACCTGGAAGCGTGCCTGCTGAATCAGCTTGCTGACGCCAACGATACCGTTGAAGGAGAGAATGTCGTTCGCCTTGAGCAGTTCGGCTTCTACTTTGTCGGCCTGGGCCACCGCCTTGTCGGCATTGGCGCCCATTTGCGTGCGGCTGGTTTCACGGATGGCAATAGCGTCGGTCATGTCTTTGAAAGACTGGCGATAATCACGGGTCGTTTGAATCTGGCGATCCAGAAGCTGAATGTTTTCAGGGGAGCGCAGCAGGTTTCTGGCAGCTCCAAGGGCTGCGTCGAGTTGATCAAGGCTGGTTCTTACTGCCGCGGCGGCTTCTGCGTTAAACAAATCCTCGTAGCGCATGCGGTTGATGCGCAATTGAAGGGTCAGCTCGTTGACCTTGCCGATGGCAGTCACCCGGTCACCGCGATCTATCAAGGTCTGATTGCTGAACCAGCCAATTGCCGAGATCATTATGGTCATCAACAGAACGAGGCCGAAGCCACCTGCCAATTTAAGACTGACGCTCGCATTGGCGAGGCTTCCAGATAACCCACGGGACATGACTGCTCCTTTGTCTATTCGTTATAGTTCCACATGCATCGGCTGCGCTTCAGCTAACTGAAGCAGGGCGGGAACGCGATAGCGCCTAGAACAAACGGGCCAGAAGGGCGGTGACAGCGGTTTCGACGCGCAGGATGCGTTCTCCCAGTTGCACAGGCTGCAAGCCGGACTTCTGCAACAGGTCGATCTCGTAGGGTATCCATCCGCCCTCGGGGCCGATGGCCAGCGTCACGGGCTGTGTGACAGCGCGCGGGCAGGCAGGGAAGTCGCCGGGATGTCCGACCAGGCCCAGTGTATTGGCCGCCATTTGCGGCAGCCGGTCTTCGACAAAGGGCTTGAAGCGCTTCTCGATCACGATCTCGGGCAGTACACAATCGCGCGCCTGCTCCAGCCCCAGAATCAGCTGCTCGCGGATGGCTTCGGGTTCCAGAAAAGGCGTTTGCCAAAAGCTCTTCTCGACCCGATAGCTGTTCATCAGGACGACTTTGGGTACACCCATGGTCGCAATGGTCTGGAACACTCTACGCAGCATCTTGGGGCGCGGCAGCGCCAGCAGTAGTGTCAGTGGGAGCTTTGCGGGAGGTGCGGCGTTCAGGACGACACGCAGTTCTGCTTCATGGGGTTCAAGGCGCAGCAATTCGGCACTGCCCAGCAGGCCGTCGATGCGACCGACACGCAGGCTATCGCCAACCTCGGCCCGATGCACCTCCTGCATGTGCTTGAGTCGTCGGTCACGCAGGATGACCCGGTCGGCCGCAATGAAATCGGCCTCCTCAAGCAGCAGCAGGTTCACGGAGTGGTCGCGGGCGGCTGGTCTTGCTTGTCGGCGTCTTCGGCCTGATCGTCCGGATGTTCGCCGCGCTTCTTGATCATCGTGCTGCACAGCACGCCCAGTTCGAACAACAGCCACATCGGCACGGCCAACAGCGTTTGCGAGAAGATGTCTGGCGGGGTCAGGATCATGCCGACCACAAAGCAACCAATGACCACGTAAGGACGGATCTTCTTAAGGTATTTGACGTCGACGATGCCGATCCAGACCAGCAATACCACCGCCACCGGGATTTCAAAGGCCACGCCGAAAGCGAAGAACAGTGTCATCACGAAATCGAGATAGCTGGCAATGTCGGTCATCATCGACACGCCTTCGGGCGTCACGCTGGCGAAGAAGTGGAAGATGATCGGGAAGACCAGAAAGTACGCGAACGCCATGCCTGCGTAGAAAAGGATAATGCTCGAGACCAGCAGCGGAATGGCCACGCGCTTTTCATGCTTGTACAGGCCCGGCGCGATGAAACCCCAGATCTGGTGCAGGATAACCGGCATGGAAAGGAACAGCGCGACCATCATGGTCAGCTTGAACGGCGTGATGAACGGAGAGGCCACATCGGTGGCGATCATCGTTGCGCCTTCAGGCAGATAGACCCGCAACGGCGCCGAGACCAGGGTGTAGATCTTCTGCGTGAAGTAGAACAGACCGGCAAAAATCAGAAATACTGCCGCAACACAGCGCAACAGACGTGTACGCAGCTCGGTGAGGTGCGAGATCAGCGGCATCTGCTGATCGTTTTCCGGGATATCAGCGCTCATGGGGCTCGTGGTGGCAATGACGAATCGTGGGCGGGAGGCGTCGGAGGCGGTGCAGACGCATCGGCTGGCTTCGCGGTTTTATCGAGCGACAGCCCTGTTTCAGGCAGCGCTGGTTCTGCGGGACCAATGTGCTGAGGTGCGGGGGCTGCCGATTCTGTCTGCACCGGTGTCGATGCCGGGCTTACAGGGTCCGAAGTGGTCCCTGGTTGCTGATTATGGGAGAACATCTTGCGCGCTTCGTCTTCAAGCGAAACGATGTGCTCGTTGTGCAATTGCCGACGAATCTCGTCGGCACCGATTTCACGCTCAACTTCCTGTTTGATCGCATTGAAGCTGCGCTTCAACCGACCGATCCATAAGCCTGCGGTGCGTGCAGCACCCGGCAGGCGCTCGGGACCCAGTACTAGCAAGGCAACCAGGCCGACGAGCAGCAGTTCAGAGAAGCTGATACCGAACATGGGCTTAAACCTGATCTTTGCGGAGCGGCTCGTCGACTTTGTGCGCCTGGGCGTCGATGGTGTGCGGCTGATTCAAAGGCGAGCCCTGAGGAGTGGGCTGTGCCTGTTGTGGCTGAGGCGCAGGTTGTTCTTCCGGCTTGTCGTCTTCATGCATGGCCTTGCGAAAGCCTTTGATCGATTCACCGACATCGCTGCCCAGACCCTTGAGTTTCTTGGTCCCGAAAACCAGCACTACGACGATCAGGATGACGATCCAGTGTTTCCAGTCAAAAATACCCATGAAACAGTCCTCGTAAAAGATTTCAAGCTTGAAAGGAGAGAGCGTTAATCTGCCGTGCGTGCGGCTTTTTCCGCGTGGCCGGACAAGCCGAAGCGGCGGTCCAGCTCATCGAGCACGGCCTGTGGGTGCTGACCCAGCGCGGCAAGCATCACCATGCTGTGAAACCACAGGTCAGCGGTTTCATAGATCACATCACTGCAATCACCACTGACAGCAGCATCCTTTGCGGCAATTATGGTCTCGATCGACTCTTCACCGAGCTTTTCGAGAATCTTGTTCAGGCCCTTGTGGTACAGGCTTGCGACATAAGAACTGTCGGCAGCGGCGTCCTTGCGTGATTCCAGCACCTCGGCCAGGCGAGACAACGTATCAGTCATGGTCAGTGGCCTGCGTGGTAAATGGCATCAGGATCTTTCAAGACCGGGTCTACGGTCTTCCACTCCGAATTTTCGTACACCCGGTAGAAGCAACTTTCGCGTCCGGTGTGGCACGCGATGCCGCCGATCTGCTCGACTATCAGGATAATGACATCGGCGTCACAGTCGAGGCGCAGTTCATGGAGCTTTTGTACATGACCTGATTCTTCACCCTTGCGCCAGAGTTTGCCACGTGAACGCGACCAATAGATTGCACGATTCTCGGATGCCGTAAGGCTCAGCGCCTCGCGGTTCATCCAGGCCATCATCAGTACCCGTCCGGTCTTGTGATCCTGAGCGATTGCAGGCACCAGACCGTCGCTGTTCCAGTGAATCTCGTCCAGCCAGTCTTTCATATCTACTCCGGCAGCCGGACTTCAGGCCCGGCGGATTGAACAGTGTGCCAGCGCCATACGCTGCTGGCTATCGGCGAACGATCAGATACAGGCCGGCGACCAGCATGATCGCCGCTGGCCAGGCGGTAAGCGTCAGCAACTGTGTGGCAGCCTCGCTCATCACCCAGCCCTGTATCGCGCCACCTACCAGCAGGGCCGCACCGATGAGCCGCAGGATAGGTTCGTCTTTGCGGTCGTGCCAGGGGCGTGGCGGATCGGACGCATGAGGTCGGGACATGCGCTCCAGCAGGTCACGGGTCATGCCCGCGATATGCGGCAGTTGCTCGACTTGTGACTGCAGGTTGCCGAGCAGCGTTTTGGGGCTGACCCGCTCACGCATCCAGCGCTCCAGATAAGGCTGCGCGGTGCTCCAGAGGTCCAGTTCGGGATACAGCTGGCGACCCAGCCCCTCGATATTGAGCAGCGTCTTCTGCAGCAGCACCAGCTGTGGCTGCACTTCCATATTGAAGCGGCGCGCGGTCTGGAACAGACGCATCAGCACCTGACCGAAGGAAATATCCTTCAGTGGCTTCTCGAAAATCGGCTCGCAGACTGTGCGGATCGCCGCTTCGAACTCATTGAGCTTGGTCTCTGCCGGTACCCAGCCCGAATCGATGTGCAACTGCGCAACCCGACGATAATCCCGTTTGAAGAAGGCAAACAGGTTGCGCGCCAGATAATCCTGATCTTCCGGGGTCAGGCTGCCGACGATACCGCAGTCGATGGCAATGTATTTCGGGGCCCACGGGTTGACCGTGCTGATGAAAATATTGCCGGGATGCATGTCGGCGTGAAAGAAGCTGTCGCGAAAGATCTGCGTGAAAAAGATTTCCACGCCACGCTCGGCCAGCAGTTTCATGTCCGTGCGCTGGTCAGCCAGGCCGGCCATGTCGGTCACCTGCAGGCCGTAGATGCGCTCCATGACCAGCACCTTCGGGCGGCACCAGTCCCAGTACACCTGGGGCACGTAGAGCAGGTCGGAGCCTTCGAAATTGCGTCGCAACTGACTGGAGTTGGCTGCTTCGCGCAGCAGGTCCAGTTCGTCGTAGATGGTTTTTTCGTAATCCATCACCACCTGCACCGGGTGCAGCAGGCGCGCATCGGCAGACACGCGTTCGGCCATGCGGGCAAGAATGAACAGCCATGCCAAGTCCTGGCCGATGATCGGTTTGAGCCCCGGACGCACGACCTTGACCACGACTTCTTCGCCGGTCTTCAGGCAGGCGGCATGCACCTGTGCTACTGAGGCGGAGGCCAGTGGTGTTTCGTCGAAACGGCTGAATACATCACAGATGCGTGCGCCCAGTTGTTCTTCGATCAGCTTGATCGCCAGTTGCTGGTCGAACGGCGGCACGCGGTCCTGCAGCAGCATCAGCTCATCGGCAATGTCCTCTGGCAGCAGATCGCGCCGGGTCGACAGCAATTGCCCGAACTTGATGAAGATCGGCCCCAGGTCTTGCAGGGCGAGACGAAAGCGCACGCCACGGTTCAGCTCGGACTTGCGCCGCGGCAGCCAGCGCCAGGGCAGCACGAAACGTACCGCAAGCATCCACCACGGCAGGGGCAAGGCGAACAACAGGTCATCGAGGCGATAGCGAATAACGACACGTTGAATGCGAAACAGACGTCGGACGGCAAGCAGCTTCATGCGTTATCGCTGGTATTGAGGGAGTGGGCAAGGCGTGCAAAGCGCGCCTCGAGACGTTCCAGATCCATTTTCATCTGATCGAGCTCGGCAAATCGGGCTTCGGCTTCGTGGTTGCCTACCAGCGTGCGCGATTCTTCGCTCAGGTAATCGGTGACGTTCTGGCTGAGGCTGGCGACGCTGTCGCGGGTCCAACGCCCCCGATTGCGCAAATGGCTGCCGAACATCTGGCTGGCGACCGGGCCAACCCAGCGGGACAGTTCATGCTCCCAGTCCAGCTCCAGGTCTTGCAGAATACCGACCAGTTCGAGCAAGGCACCGCTGTCACCGTCAATCTCGACATCCGGCCCGTGCAGTATGGCCGTCTTGTCCTTGCTCAGGGCAAGACGCATCAGGCTGGACGCTGGCGCGCGCAGGGTGCAATCGGCGTCGGCAGCCCAGTCGGCCGCCAGCAGCAGGCCTTCGTCACTGGGCAAGATGAAGATTTTCAGGGACGGGTCGCGACAGTCTACGGCAATGATGCGGCCGGACAGACGCGCCATGCGCGGCAGCGCCGTGCTGTCCAGGCGCAATACCCGATTGATGCCGTGCTCGATGCCGGCGAGCAGCCCCCGAAGCAACATCAGGGTTTGATGCCGCGATGCAGAGCAACAACGCCCGCAGTCATGTTGTGATAGGTCACGCGGTCAAACCCGGCTTCTACCATCATGGACTTGAGGGTTTCCTGATTGGGGTGCATACGAATCGACTCGGCCAGGTAACGATAGCTTTCAGAGTCGTTGGTGACCAGTTTGCCCATCAACGGCATGAACGCGAACGAGTAGGCGTCATAAGCCTTGGACATCAGCTTGCTGGTCGGTTTGGAGAATTCCAGCACCAACAGGCGACCGCCGGGCTTGAGCACGCGCAGCATGGAGCGCAGGGCGTCTTCCTTGTGCGTCACGTTGCGCAGGCCGAAGGCAATGGTCACGCAGTCGAAATGGTTGTCTGGAAACGGCAGCTTTTCGGCATCGGCCTGGACGAATTCGACATTGCCCGACACGCCCAGATCCAGCAGACGGTCGCGGCCTACCTTGAGCATGGAGGCATTGATGTCTGCCAGAACCACCTGGCCAGTCGGGCCGACCAGATTGGAAAACTTGCGGGTCAGATCGCCTGTGCCGCCGGCGATGTCCAGTACACGGTTGCCGGTGCGGACACCTGAAAGCTCGATGGCGAAACGTTTCCAGAGGCGGTGCATGCCGCCAGACAGCAGGTCGTTCATCAGGTCGTACTTGGCAGCAACCGAGTGGAAAACCTCAGCGACTTTCTCTGCCTTCTGGCTTTCCGGTACGTTTTTGTAACCGAAGTGAGTAGTAGGTTCGGCATCGCTGCCTTTGCGCTGATCGTTCATATCGTTCACCGGAATAGAGTGCGTGTCATTCTAATCGCCAAGGCTGGCTTTGTCTTGACAAGGCTCACTTGCAACGCTTTCTTGGATGCGGACGGATGTATATAGTTGCGCCGCATTTCACAAGACGATCAAGGAACTCTCCGATGGCCAAGATAACCGTTGAACGCCCGCATACTCTGGGCCAGGAAAAGGCCCGCGAGAAGGCCGGGCAACTGGTGCAAAAGCTCACCGACAAATATGGTCTGGCTCACGAATGGGCAGGCGATACCGTGATGCTGAAAGGCAAGGGCGCCAAAGGCAAGGTCGAAGTCGAAGAGGCGATGATTCGTATCGAGATAGAGCTGAGCTTCATGTTGTCGGCCATGAGTGGCCCGATCAAGACTGAAATCGAACGCGTGCTGGATAAGGCGCTGGCCGCCTGAGGCCACCTGGATACAGCTTCCGGCGTGCCGAAAAATTCTTGAATCGCATCCGAATTGTGTCTGGACATGACGTAGACACGCGCTCTGCTAAGCTCGTTTAACTGACAGCGTTATTGGGACGTGTCGGGCCTGAAACCTCAAACGCTCTGAGTCGAAATGACTCGAACGTTCCGAGTCTGGACAATAAGGAGAGCAGGATGGCTGGCAAGAAAAAAGTTGATAAGGATGGCGGCTCGTGGATGGGAGACGTCGAGAAATACTCTCGGCAAATCTGGCTGGCTGGTCTGGGCGCTTATTCCAAGATCAGCAACGATGGCAGCAAGTTCTTCGAGACGCTGGTCAAGGACGGCGAAAAAGCCGAGAAGAAGACCAAGCTCGAGGCGCAGAAGCAGCTCGACGAAGTGAAAGACGCTGGCAAGAAGTCCAAGTCCCGTGTCGATAATGTCAAAGACCTTGCGGTTGGCAAATGGAACGAGCTGGAGGGGGCTTTTGACGAGCGTCTGAACAGCGCTATCTCACGTCTGGGCGTACTAAGCCGCCATGAAGTCAAGGAGCTGCACAGCAAGGTCGATCAACTGACCCGGCAGATCGAGCAGTTGATGGGGCAAAAGGCCAAACCTGTTCCGCCGCGTGCTGCCGCCGCCAAGCCTGTAGCACCCAAAAGCGCACCCAGACCAGCCCCGAAAGCTGCTGCAAAACCGTTGGTCAAGGCCGCCGCCAAGCCTGTCGCCAAAACGGCGGATAAAACCGCAGCGTCCAAGCCGGCCGTGAACAGAACAGCCGCCAAGCCGGCCCAGGCAGCCAGCAAAGCCGCTACTGCAACCGCCAGCAAAGCGAAGTCAGCCGCCAAGCCTGCTGCAGCGAAAAAACCTGCGGCGAGAAAAACTGCCGCCAAGCCCGCAGCGTCTACCTCGGCAAACAGCTCGACTGCAGCGTCAGCACCTTCGTCCGCACCAGAAACGCCAGCCAGCCGGTCCTGACAGTCAGCTGCAACATCAAAGCCCGGCCTGCCAAGCAGGTCGGGCTTTTTCCAACGCGTGCAGAGTGGCTCAAAGCATCAGCTTGACGACCTGCTCTGAAGGATCGCGAGACTTCCCGGCTTTCTGCAATTCCTGAATGTAGTCTTCCCACAGGGATTGCTGACGCCTGCCCAGCTCATACAGGTAGTCCCAGGTGAACAGTCCTGAGTCATGGCCGTCGTCGAAGGTCAGTTTCAATGCATATTGGCCAGCCGGCTCGACCTTGGTCAGGCCGACGCCCAGCTTGCCGAACTGCAGGATCGGCCTGCCATGCCCCTGAACTTCGGCAGACGGAGAGTGCACCCGCAGAAACTCCGCAGGCAGGTGGTATTCCTCGCCGGATGCGTACTTCAGCGTCAGGGTTTTGGAGGCCTTGTGCAGCTGGATGGCGGTGGGGAGCATGGGAAGCAGTCTCGGGTGTTGAGCTGTGAGCTTCAGGCAGAAGCAAAAAAGCTGCAAGAGTGAACGACCTCTTGCAGCTTTCAACTTACCGTCCGGTGCCGAAGTTTTAGAGAATGTAGCGGGACAGGTCTTCGTTTTCTGCCAGATCGCCCAAGTGGCTGTTGACGTATTCGGCATCGATTTCGATGGTGGCTGCGTCCGGGTTGATGGCCAGGTCACCGGCGCTGAACGACACCTCTTCCAGCAAGCGCTCAAGCAGCGTATGCAGGCGGCGAGCGCCGATGTTTTCAGTCTTCTCGTTAACTTGCCAGGCGATCTCGGCAAGACGTTTGATGCCCTCGGGCTTGAACTCGATCTTCAGACCTTCGGTCTTGAGAAGCTCGCGATATTGCTCGGTCAGCGAAGCGTGCGGCTCGCTGAGAATGCGTTCGAAGTCCTGCGGCGAAAGAGCCTTGAGCTCGACACGAATCGGCAGGCGGCCCTGTAGTTCAGGCACCAGATCGCTCGGTTTGCTCAGGTGGAATGCGCCGGAAGCAATGAACAGGATGTGGTCGGTCTTGACCATGCCCAGTTTGGTATTCACGGTGCAGCCTTCGATCAGCGGCAGCAGATCACGCTGCACGCCTTCACGGGATACATCGACGCCACCGGAATTGCCGCGCTTGGCGACTTTGTCGATTTCGTCGATGAACACTATGCCGTGCTGCTCGACGGCTTCCAGCGCCTTGGCCTTCAGCTCTTCCTCGTTGACCAGGCGGCCCGCTTCTTCCTCGCGCACCAGCTTCAGTGCGTCCTTGACCTTGAGTTTGCGGCTCTTGGTCTTGCCTTTGCCCATGTTGGCAAACAGGCTTTGCAGCTGGTTGGTCATTTCTTCCATGCCGGGTGGCGCGGAAATATCGACACCAACGGCTTCGTTGATCTCGAGTTCGATTTCCTTGTCATCCAGCTGGCCTTCACGCAGGCGCTTGCGGAACAGCTGGCGGGTGTTGGAATCGTTGCTCTGGGCCTGATCCTCGTTGAAGCCTGCACGTGCAGGCGGCAACAGGGCATCGAGAATGCGGTCCTCGGCAGCATCTTCGGCACGGTGACGGACCTTGATGATTTCCTGCTCGCGCAGCAATTTGATCGCCGCGTCGGCAAGATCGCGGATGATCGACTCAACATCGCGGCCTACATAGCCAACTTCGGTAAATTTGGTCGCTTCAACCTTGATGAACGGTGCATTGGCGAGCTTGGCCAGTCGACGCGCAATTTCGGTTTTACCGACACCGGTCGGGCCGATCATCAGGATGTTCTTGGGAGTTACTTCGACACGCAGCTCTTCAGGCAGCTGCATACGGCGCCAGCGATTGCGCAAGGCAATGGCAACGGCGCGCTTGGCATCGTCCTGGCCGATGATATGGCGATCGAGTTCGTGGACGATTTCGCGGGGAGTCATGGACATGATTATTCACGGCCCTCTTGCGCGGTAAAGCCAATGGGGCCGCAGCATGTGCGGCCCGGCAAGGGCTTAACCGGCGAGGTCCTGCTCCTCAATGGTGATGTTGTGGTTGGTGAAGACACAGATGTCGCCAGCGATGTGCAGCGAAGTCTCGGCGATTTCGCGTGCCGACAGATCGGTCTTGAGCAGCAGGGCGCGTGCAGCGGCCTGAGCAAATGCACCGCCGGAGCCCATCGCGATCAAACCATCCTCGGGTTCGACGACATCGCCGTTGCCGGTGATGATCAGCGAGGCATCCTTGTTGGCAACCGCCAGCATGGCTTCAAGGCGACTCAGGGAGCGATCGGTACGCCAGTCCTTGGCCAGTTCCACGGCTGCGCGGACCAGATGCCCCTGGTGTTTTTCCAGCTGGGCTTCAAAACGCTCGAACAGCGTGAATGCATCGGCGGTGGCGCCAGCGAAGCCTGCGATCACTTCTCCGTGATACAGGCGGCGCACCTTCTTGGCGTTGCCTTTCATGACGGTGTTGCCCAGGGAAACCTGGCCGTCGCCGGCCATGACGACTTTACCGTGGCGGCGCACTGAAACGATGGTGGTCAAGGGAGAGTCTCCACACTGCGGGGCGAAAATGCCCTGATGCAAACTCATATGGGGGTGTGAGCGAGTATTTCAACCTTGGAGGTGAATCGGGGGTAACGACCGCGAGTTGATCCGAACCCTTTAGCGGCCGGGCGACGCCCAGATGATATTTAGGAGCGGACTTGTCCGCGATGGGCTGCGAAACGGCCCCAAAACAGGCTGCCTCGGATGCGTCTGATACACCGATGTGGCTGGTTTTGCTGCCGGTTCCCTGCAGATCGCGGACAAGCGAAGCGTCGCTCGGTCCGGTCCTACGCCCTCCAGCAGAAGCTCTGTGCTCATCGGAACATCGCGATGAGCACAGAAACAGCGGCGCTTTGGCTACCGGCTCTGGCGCTGTTGCAACAACAGGTTACTAAAACCGCCGCCCGCCAGTTGTTTCTGGGCAGTGGTCAGTTGTTCGCGGTTGCTGAACGGGCCGACCAGTACGCGGTACCAGGTTTCATCCTTCACGGTGCCGGACTCGACTGTCGAGGTCTGGCCCAGCAGGATGATCTGCGCGCGGACCTTCTCGGCGTCCGCCTGCTTGCGGAACGAACCAGCCTGCAGGAAGAACGTCGTGACCGCCGCTGGCTTGGTCGTGGCAACCGCTGGCGCCGGTGGAGGCGTCAAGCCGCTGAGTGCTGCCTGAGCCCGCGCAGTGTCGATCTTGGCAGCCTGCTCGGGAGACACCGGTGCCGTTGGTGCCACGGCCGGTGGGGTCTTTTCCGGGACGGCTTCGTTCGGCACGATCACTTCCGACTCAGGCAGCAGTGTGTAGAAGTCGTACTTGGGTTTGACCGGTGCTGTCGGGCTTGGCGGGGTCTTGTTCGCTTCGGCGATTTTCGCAGCCTTGGCGTCCGCCTTGACCCGCTTGACGTCTTCGCCACCCGGTTCGAGCTTCATCAGGAAGACTACAAATGCGCCCACGCTCAAGCCGATGACCAGCCACAACCATCCTGGAATCGGCTTCTTCGCGGGTGCCTGATAACGGCTGGCGCCCCGCTTGGGTGCCGGTTTTTTCTTCGCAACTGCCAACTTACATACGCTCCAGAGTTTCCAGACCCAATAGATCCAGGCCTTGCTTGAGGGTGCGACCGGTCAGGGCAGCCAGGCGCAGACGGCTCTGTTGCTGATCGGGACTTTCCGCACCAAGGATCGGGCAGTTTTCATAAAAGCTCGAAAACAGACCCGCAAGGTCATACAGGTAAGCACAAAGTACGTGCGGTGTGCCTTTTTCTGCGACGTTGTTCAATGTTTCAGTGAACTGCGCCAGGCGTGCAGCCAGTTCCTGCTCCTGCGGCGCCTCAAGGACGATTTGCCCCTTGCTGGCGTCGAAAGGTGTGCCCAGTTTGCGAAATACGCCTGCTACACGGGTATAGGCGTACAGCAGATAAGGCGCGGTATTGCCCTCGAAACTCAGCATCTGATCGAAGTTGAAACTGTAATCACTGGCACGGTGCTTGGACAGGTCGGCGTATTTCACCGCGCTGATGCCCACGGCCTTGGCGATGCTGCGCAACTCGGTCTCGGCGACTTCCGGGTTCTTTTCCTTTACCAGCGTGTAAGCGCGCTCTTCTGCTTCATCGAGCAGGTCGATGAGCTTGACCGTACCGCCGTCGCGGGTCTTGAACGGGCGGCCATCAGCGCCATTCATGGTGCCGAAGCCCATGTGTTCCAGTTGCATGCCGTTGTGGACGAAACCTGCGCGGCGGGCGACTTCGAATACCTGCTGGAAATGCAGCGCCTGACGCTGATCGACGAAATACAGCACGCGATCGGCCTTGAGCACCTTGCTGCGGTAGCGGATGGCAGCCAGATCGGTGGTGGCATAAAGATAACCGCCGCCTGCCTTCTGCACGATCACTGGCAGAGGCGTATCGTCGGCGGTGCGGAATTCTTCGAGGAACACGCACTGCGCGCCGTTGCTCTCGACCAGCAGGCCGGTGGCTTTCAGGTCGTTGACCACATTGGCCAGGTCATCGTTATAAGCACTTTCGCCCATGACATCGGCTGGGGTCAGCTTGACGTTGAGGCGCTCGTAGGTTTGCTGACAGTGCGACAACGAAATGTCCTTGAAACGCTCCCACAATGTGAGGCATTCGGCGTCGCCCGCTTGTAGCTTGACTACCAGGCCGCGAGCGCGCTCGGCAAACTCCGCAGACTCGTCAAAACGCTGCTTGGCGGCACGGTAGAAGTTTTCCAGGTCGGACAGTTCGTCGCTGGTCGCCGGTTTTTCCTGCAGGTAGGCCAGCAGCATGCCGAACTGGGTGCCCCAGTCGCCCACGTGGTTCTGGCGAATGACCGTGTCGCCCAGAAACTCGAGGACGTTCGCCACGCCGTCGCCAATAATGGTCGAGCGCAAGTGGCCAACGTGCATTTCCTTGGCCAGGTTGGGGGCCGACAGGTCGACCACCACACGCTGCGCTGCGCCCGCCTTGCGCACCGACAGGTTGGCGTCGGCAAGGGCGGCGTCGAGGCGTAAAGCCAGTGCGGCAGTGTTCTGGAAGAAGTTCAGAAAGCCTGGGCCGGCAATCTCGACCTTGCTTACCTGCTCGTCGGCAGGCAGCGCGGCGATCAGCTTTTCAGCCAGGTCGCGGGGCTTCATGCCAGCAGGTTTGGCGAGCATCATCGCGATATTACTGGCGAAGTCGCCGTGAGTCTTGTCGCGGGCGTTTTCTACCTGGATCGCCGGCGTCAGCCCTTCTGGCAAGACGCCCTCGGTGACGAGACGGGTCAGGGCTTGTTGAATCAGCTGGCGAATGGTGTCTTTCATGGTGCTCTCTTCAACCGCAAGCGCGGTGGCGCTTTGATGCGCGGGTGGAAAAACGCCGCATTATCCGTTGCCGGAGCCTGCTTGCCAACGGCGTGACCTAATAAAGATCCACCGGATCCACATCCAGCGACCATCGGACCTGTCGCCCGCTGGGCATTTGCTCCAGCGCCAGCAGCCAGGTGCCGAGTAATTTATGCAGGGGCGCGCGCGCGCTGGATTGCACGAGCAACTGCGCACGATATCGCCCGGCCCGACGCTCCATCGGTGCCGGAATTGGCCCCAGCAGCTCTATGCCACCCAGCTGCATTTGCGCCACCAGTTGCTCGGCATCGCTGCAGGCCTGATCGAGGAAGGCTTCTGCCTGACCAGGCTTGTGCGCCTCGGCACGCAGCAGCGCCAAGTGCGAAAACGGTGGCAGACCCGCCGAACGGCGCTCGCTCAGGGCCTGTTCGGCGAACGCGAAATAACCTTGTTCGGTGAGCTGGATCAACAGTGGGTGATCCGCCAGATGGGTCTGGATGATCACTTTGCCAGGTTCTTCGGCTCGTCCTGCGCGCCCGGCAACCTGCACAATCAGCTGCGCCATGCGTTCGCTGGCGCGGAAGTCACCGGAAAACAGCCCGCCGTCAGCGTCGAGAATCGACACCAGTGTCACTCGTGGGAAGTGATGCCCCTTGGCGAGCATCTGGGTGCCGACCAGAATGCACGGCTGGCCGCGCTGGATGGTCGCGAACAACTGGTTCATTGCGTCCTTGCGCGAGGTGCTGTCGCGATCCACGCGCAACACGGGAAAGTCCGGAAACAGAATCGCCAGCCGCTCTTCGGCGCGTTCAGTGCCTGCACCTACGGGGCGTAAATCCACCTTGCCGCAGGAAGGACACTGGCGCGGCACGCGTTCGACATAACCGCAGTGGTGGCAGCGCAGCTCGCCGGAGCGCTGATGCACGGTCATGCGAGCGTCGCAGCGCTGGCAGCCGGACATCCAGCCGCAGTCATGGCACAGAAGCGTTGGCGCAAAGCCGCGACGGTTGAGGAACACCAGCACTTGCTGGCCTGCCGCCAGGGTCTGGCCGATGGCCTGTTGCATCGGCCCGGAAATCCCGCTGTCCAGTGGCCGGCTCTTGACGTCCAGGCGCATGAAGCGAGGTTGTTGCGCGCCGCCTGCGCGCTGGTTCAGGCGCAACAGGCCGTAACGTCCGGTGTAAGCGTTGTGCAGGCTTTCCAGCGAAGGCGTGGCCGACCCGAGCACAATCGGAATGTTTTCCTGGCGGGCGCGCACCAGCGCCAGATCCCGAGCGTGATAGCGCAGGCCTTCCTGCTGTTTATAGGAGCCGTCGTGTTCTTCGTCGATAATGATCAAACCGGGGTTTTTCATTGGCGTGAACAGCGCCGATCGCGTACCGATGATGATGTCGGCTTCACCATCGCGTGCTGCCAGCCAGGCATCCAGTCGTTCGCGGTCGTTGACGGCAGAATGTACCAGCGCAATCCGGGCGTTGAAGCGCTGTTCGAAGCGCGCCAGGGTTTGTGGCCCCAGGTTGATCTCCGGGATCAGTACCAGCGCCTGTTTACCTGCCTCAAGGGTTTCGCGAATAAGTTGCAGATAGACTTCGGTCTTGCCGCTGCCCGTCACACCGGCCAGCAGAAACGCATGAAAGCTGTCGAACCCGGCTCTAATGGCCTCATACGCAGCGCGTTGTTCAGTGTTGAGAGGCAACTCCGGCTGGGCCAGCCAGTGTTCGTGACGTGCGCTGGGCGCATGGCTGCGCACTTCTACATAGACCAGCTCCTTGGCCAGCAGCAGATTGAGGCTGTCCTTGTTGAGCATCAGCTTACTGAGCAACTGGTGCGCCACGCCATGCGGGTGCTGGGCGAGGGTGGTCAACGCTTCACGCTGCTTGGGCGCGCGGGCGATGCGCGGATCATCGACACTGGCATTGGCTGCCACATGCCAGAAACGCTCCTGACGGCTTTCTGCCAGTTCGCCCTGGCGCAGCAGCACTGGCAAGGCCCAGCTCAACGTATCGCCGAGGCTGTGCTGATAATACTGCGACGTCCACAGGCACAGCTTGAACAGCGCAGGCGGCAACGGTGCTTCGCTGTCGAGCAGGGCGATGGCGGGTTTGAGCTTGTCGGCGGGCACTTCGCTGTGATCGACCACTTCCACCAGAATGCCGATCATCTCCCGACGCCCGAACGGCACTCGCAGGCGCATGCCCGGCTGCAAGGCGCTGCGCGTTACACCGGCAGGGGCGCGGTAGTCGAACAGGCGGCGCAGCGGCGAGGGCAGGGCAAGGCGCAGGATGGCGTCGGGCACGCAATGTTTCCCTGTGGTGGTCTGTAATAAGAAGACGCGATCTTAGCAGACGGCCGGTGTGAAGGTTCGCTTGCGTGGCTGCAATTGTCTGGTACTATCCGCAGCCTATTTCCGTGCGGTATTCAACAATAGTGTTGGGTGGCGGCACGTTAGACTGAGGAAGTACCGATGAAAGCTAATATCCATCCAGTTTACGAAGCCATTGACGCGACCTGCAGCTGCGGCAATGTCATCAAAACCCGTTCCACGCTGACCGGCCCTTTGAGCCTGGACGTGTGCAACGAGTGCCACCCGTTCTACACCGGCAAGCAGAAGATGCTTGACGTTGGCGGCCGTGTTGACAAGTTCAAGTCCCGTTTCGGTGCGTTCGGCGCAACCAAGCCGAAGCAGGACTGATAGCAAGACTGGTTGCCCATTGGGCCTTTCCAGACTGCTTCAAAAGGCGCCCCTTGTGGGCGCCTTTTTTATATCCGCGATTTGGCTGTCCGGGGCTCAGGCCTTCTGCCCGGCGCCTGCTTCATTGCCTGTCGCGCAGGTGCAGCGCGTGATCGACGGCGATACGCTGCGCCTGACCGATGGTCGTAATGTGCGCATGATCGGCCTCAATACACCCGAAACCGGCAAAAAAGGCCGTTCTGCCGAGCCGTTTGCCGATGCGGCCAAGGCGCGCCTGCAAGCCTTGGTGGATGAAAGCGACGGGCGCGTCAGCCTGCGTGTCGGGCAGCAAAGCAAGGATCATTACGGCCGTACGCTGGCCAACGTCTATGGCCGTGACGGCAGTAATCTTGAAGCGCAGTTGCTCAGCGAAGGGCTGGGCTATCTGGTCGCCGTTGCGCCCAATGTGGCACTTGTCGATTGCCAGCAGGGTGTCGAGCGGCAGGCGCGTCAGGCCCGACGCGGTTTGTGGCGCAATTCGCCGGTGCAGCCTTCAGACAGAATCAGCAGCAGCGGCTTTGCCCTGGTATCGGGTAAGGTCAGACGCGTGCAGCGCAATGGCGGTGGTATCTGGATCGAGCTGCAGGGCTCGCTGGTACTGCGCGTTGCGCCCGGTCAGGTGCCAGGTTTCGATCGTGTGAAGCTCGAAAGCCTTAAAGGCAGAAAAGTCGAAGCGCGCGGCTGGGTTGTCGACCGTTCCAGGCGCGGAGGCCTGAAGGCCGGGCAAACGCGCTGGATGATGACACTGACTCATCCGGCCATGCTGAGCCAGCCCGAAGAATAGAAATTTCCGCAAAGTCGCCCTTCTTCTGATGGGCTGTCGGGTATTCGGTTTTCAGGTATGTAGGCGTAAAGTCTAACGCCACGCCCCTTGACAGCAGTGACTGGTCAGTCTTGTTAGGACTATGCATCTTGCGTATCCTCGGCGGTCCGTCTGTCCCACAGTAAAAAAGCGGAATCCAATACATGTCAGATTTGAAAACTGCCGCGCTCGAATACCATGCCAATCCTCGTCCGGGGAAGCTGAGCGTCGAACTCACCAAGCCGACCGCAACCGCTCGTGACCTGGCTCTGGCCTACAGCCCTGGCGTTGCTGAACCCGTGCGTGAAATTGCCCGTGACCCCGAGCTGGCTTACAAGTACACCGGCAAAGGTAACCTGGTAGCAGTTATTTCCGATGGCACCGCGATTCTGGGCCTCGGCGATCTGGGCCCACTGGCTTCCAAGCCGGTCATGGAAGGTAAAGGGGTTCTGTTCAAGCGTTTCGCCGGTATCGACGTTTTCGATATCGAAGTCGATTCCGAAAGCCCGCAGGCTTTCATCGACACCGTCAAGCGTATCTCCATTACGTTCGGTGGCATCAACCTGGAAGACATCAAGGCGCCTGAGTGCTTTGAAATCGAGAAGGCGCTGATCGAACAGTGCGACATTCCGGTCTTCCACGATGACCAGCACGGCACCGCAATCGTAACTGCTGCCGGCATGATCAACGCGCTGGAAATCGTCGGTAAAAGCCTGGATACCGCGAAGATCGTCTGCCTCGGCGCTGGCGCTGCTGCCATCTCGTGCATGAAGCTGCTGGTCAGCATGGGCGCGAAGATCGAAAACATCTTCATGGTTGACCGTACTGGCGTGATCCATTCCGGCCGTACCGACCTGAACCAGTACAAGGCTGTGTTCGCCCACGCCACCGAAAAGCGCTCGCTGACTGACGCACTGGATGGCGCTGATGTGTTCGTAGGCCTGTCCGGTCCTAATCTGCTGAGTGCTGAAAACCTCAAGTTGATGGCCAAGGACCCGATCGTGTTCGCTTGCTCGAACCCTGACCCGGAAATCTCCCCGGAACTGGCTCACGCTACCCGTAGCGACGTGATCATGGCGACCGGCCGTTCGGACTACCCGAACCAGGTCAACAACGTGCTGGGTTTCCCGTTCATCTTCCGTGGTGCTCTGGATGTTCGCGCCAAGCGCATCAACGAAGAGATGAAAATCGCCGCAGCCAATGCTCTGCGTGAACTGGCCAAGCTGCCGGTCCCACAGGAAGTCTGCGACGCTTACGGCGGCATCAAGCTGGAATTCGGTCGTGAGTACATCATCCCGAAACCAATGGACACCCGCCTGCTGGGCCTGATCGCCGATGCGGTCGCCAAGGCAGCCATCGAAAGCGGCGTTGCCACCCTGCCGTATCCAAAGCACTACCCGCTGACCAGCGTGGACGATGTGTTCAAGGGTTGATACCTGACCCAATAAAAAACCCCTGCAGCGATGCAGGGGTTTTTTTATGCCTGCGAAGTGGACACAGAGCATGGGCACGATAGTGCCTGCTTAAAGACTATCGTTCCTCACGCTCCAGCGTGGGAATGCCTTTGGTGACGCTCCGCGTCACACGGCTGTGGATCAGAACAAATCGATCGGCGCTGACTCGTCTGCGGGCAGTGGGCTGCCGGGTGCGCTGCTGCCGCCCATTTCGTTGACGCTAGGCGGCGTGTCTTCGCTTTTGAACAGCTCGAAGAACGCATTCGGTGTGCTTGGCGTAGCGGCACGTCCGCTCAACGGATCGACACGCAGGCTAAGGATACCGTCCGGTTGCGCTTGCTGATGCGGAGGCTTGTCCTTGAGCGCAGCGCTCATGTAGTCCATCCAGATCGGCAGTGAGACGGTACCGCCAAATTCATGACGGCCAAGACTTTCAGGCTGATCAAAACCGCTCCAGACCGTTGTCACGTAGTCAGAGTTGTAGCCAGAGAACCACGCATCCTTGGAGTCGTTGGTCGTACCGGTCTTGCCCGCGATGTCCGGACGATTCATTGCCAGGGCGCGACGGCCGGTGCCGCGCTTGATCACATCCTGCAGCATGCTGTTAAGGATATAGGTCGTGCGGCCATCCACAATACGCTCTGCAAAGGCCGGCGCTTGCGGTTCGGCAGGCGTGCCCGGTGCCGTGGTCGCGACGCTTGGGCTGTCGTGTACGGCAAAGGTCGATGTGTCGGGCGCAGTCTTGACGTCGTTGGCCGGAACGCTGGGCGGGTTGGCGACAAACAGCGTCTGACCGTCACGGTTCTCGATGGTCTGGATCAGATAAGGGCTGATCTTGTAGCCACCGTTGGCGAACGTGGCCCAGCCAGTGGCGATCTCCATCGGCGTCAGTGTGGCTGTACCCAGTGCCAGCGAAAGGTTACGCGGCAGGTCCTGCTTGGCGAACCCGAAGCGGGTGATGTAATCGATAGTACTGTCGATACCCAGCGCCTGAAGCAGGCGGATCGAAACCAGGTTGCGCGACTTGTACAGCGCTTCGCGCAGGCGAATTGGCCCGAGGAACGTATTGGTGTCGTTCTTCGGACGCCACACCTTGTCCAGGTACTCGTCGACAAACACGATAGGGGCATCGTTCACCAGGCTTGATGCGGTGTAGCCGTTATCAAGCGCGGCGCTGTAAATGAACGGTTTGAAGCTGGAACCCGGCTGGCGCTTGGCCTGCATGGCCCGGTTGTAGTTGCTTTGCTCGAAAGCAAAACCGCCGACCAACGCACGAATGGCGCCGTTTTGCGGATCAAGCGAGACCAGGGCGCTTTGCGCGACGGGAATTTGACTGAATTTCAGCGAGCCATCGTCCTGGCGCAGCAAGCGAACCAGGTCACCGACCTTCGCAACATCGCCTGGCTGCTTTGGATTTGCACCCAGGCTGTTGGTGTTCAGATAAGGGCGCGCCCACTTCATGGTGGCCCAATCGACAGTCTCTTCCTTCTCGCCATTGCGGGTCAGAACGCGCAGCCCGGTCTTGTCGACCTGGGTCACGATGGCGGGTTCGAGGCCGTTGATAGTCCGTTGCTTGGTCAGCTCCTGTACCCAGTTAGCTCGGGTCATGGCCGGGAAGCGGCTTTCCGGACCTCGGTAGCCGTGGCGCTGGTCGTAGTCGATCAAGCCCTGCTGGATAGCCTTGTTGGCATGTTCCTGAAGGTCGCTCGGCACCGTGGTTGTGACGCGGAAACCCTCTGTATACGCGGCGCTGCCGTAGCGGCCGACCATTTCTGCGCGCGCCATTTCAGCAATGTACGGGGCGTTCACTTCAGGTGTCGGCACGTGATAGCTGGCATTGAGCGGTTCGCTCAAGGCGGCTTGATAAGCGCTTTGGTCGATCTTGCCCAAACGGAACATGCGCCCGAGGATCCAGTCACGACGTTCCTTGGCGCGGGTCGGGTTGGCCAGTGGGTTGAAGCGCGACGGCGCCTTGGGCAACCCGGCAATCATGGCCATTTGCGCAAGGCTTACATCGCGAATCGATTTGCCATAGTAGACTTGCGCCGCGGCCTCGATGCCATAGGCCCGGTTACCCAGATAAATCTTGTTGACGTACAGCTCGAGAATCTCGTCTTTGGTGAGTTGGCGCTCGATTTGCAAGGCCAGAAGAATCTCGGTGGTTTTCCGTGAAAAGCTTCGTTCGCTGGTCAGGAAAAAGTTTTTCGCGACCTGCATGGTGATGGTGCTGCCGCCTGATTGAATGTGGCCGCTTTTCACCAGCTGAGTGGCAGCGCGCATCAGGCTGCCAGGATCGACGCCGTAGTGGTTGGCGAAATTGTCGTCTTCGGCCGACAGCAGGGCATTGATGAAATTGGGCGGGATTTCCGCGAAGCGAATCGGCGTGCGACGCATTTCACCGAATTCGGCAATCAGCTTGCCGTCGCTGCTGAACACGCGCAGGGGAATTTGCAGTTGAATGCTTCGCAGCGCTTCAACGGAGGGCAGGGTCGGGCTCAGGTAAAGAAACGCGCCGCTCAAGCCAAGCAACAGCGAGCAGAATACCGCGACGAGGGACCACCAGAAAAACTTCAGCAGGCGTATCAAGGCTTTTGGATTTCCAGAAAAAATAATGGGTTAAGCGCAGGCGTTTACAAATGAACACGCCTTGAAGCTTTGTTAAACGAAAAAAACGCTGGGCATTATAAGCATTTTTCGTCCCCGAGCGTGATTTGCGCTACTGTCAAGGCTGTCGACAGTGACGTTGACCCGAAATAACTCCGTAAGTGACGGAAACTCAATAGGAATCAGGTTGTGTTCGAACTCTTCAAGAAGAAGGCCAACACCCTTCTAGGGATCGATATTAGCTCCACCTCGGTAAAACTCCTGGAATTGAGTCGTTCCGGCACTCGTTACAAGGTCGAGTCTTACGCAGTCGAGCCGTTGCCGGCCAACGCTGTGGTCGAAAAAAATATTGCCGAACTCGAAGGGGTGGGTCAGGCGCTGTCTCGCGTGCTTGCCAAGGCAAAGACCAGCGTCAAGATTGTGGCGGTGGCCGTTGCCGGGTCCGCCGTTATTACCAAGACCATCGAGATGGACGCCGGTCTTTCCGACGACGACATGGAAAACCAGCTCAAGCTTGAAGCTGATCAGTACATTCCCTATCCGCTTGAAGAAGTCGCCATCGATTTTGAGGTGCAGGGCTATTCGGTCCGCAACCCGGAACGCGTCGAGGTCCTTCTGGCGGCCTGCCGCAAGGAAAACGTCGAAGTGCGCGAGGCTGCGCTGGCGCTGGCCGGTCTGACCGCGCGTGTCGTAGATGTCGAAGCCTATGCGCTGGAGCGTTCGTTCGGCCTGCTGGCCGCGCAACTGGGCAACGGTCATGACGAGCTTACCGTGGCGGTGGTTGATATCGGCGCCACGATGACCACCTTGAGCGTGCTGCACCATGGCCGGATCATCTATACCCGCGAGCAACTGTTCGGTGGTCGCCAACTGACTGACGAAATTCAGCGCCGTTACGGGCTCTCGATGGAGGAAGCCGGGCTTGCCAAAAAGCAGGGCGGGCTGCCCGACGACTACGTCAGCGAAGTGCTGGACCCGTTCAAGGATGCATTGGTGCAGCAGGTTTCCCGTTCTCTGCAGTTCTTTTTTGCGGCAGGTCAATACAACTCAGTGGATCACATCATGCTGGCAGGCGGCACGGCTTCAATCTCCGGGCTGGAGCATCTTATTCAGCGGCGCATTGGTACGCCGACTATGGTGGCCAACCCGTTTGCCGACATGGCTTTGAGCGCCAAGGTCAATGCTGGCGCCCTGGCGAGTGATGCGCCTGCCTTGATGATCGCGTGCGGTCTGGCGTTGAGGAGCTTCGACTGATGGCACGGATCAACCTTTTACCGTGGCGTGAAGAGCTTCGCGAAGAGCGAAAGAAGCGCTTTTTGACGGCGCTGGTCGGTGTGCTGGTGGTGTCTGTCAGCATTCTGTTTCTGGTCGACCGCTACGTCAGCAATGCCATCGAGCATCAGATGGCGCGCAATGCATTCCTGCAGACCCAGATCGCGCAACTGGATATCCGCATCAAGGAGATCAGCGACCTGAAGGCGCGTCGCAAGCAACTGCTTGAGCGCATGAAGATCATTCAGGACCTGCAAGGCAACCGGCCGATCACCGGGCGTGTATTCGACCAGCTGGCCCGCACCTTGCCCGATGGCGTCTACTACTCGCAGGTCAAGATGGCCAGCAAGCTGATTTCCATCAGCGGTGCAGCAGAGTCCAATAACCGGGTTTCGGACCTGATGCGCAACCTTGAAGCCTCCGAATGGCTTGAAGCGCCGAGCCTGACCGAGGTCAAGGCGACGACGGCGGGTGCCGTGGATCAGGCCAATATCTTCCAGCTGACTGTGCGCCAGACGCAGCCACCGGTTGTCGCTGCCGAAGGAGCCAAGCCATGAACATCTCCGAATGGATGGAAGGGCTGCGCAAGGTCGACCTGAGCGAGCTGGAACTGAACAACACCGGCTCCTGGCCTGCGGCGGTCAAGGTCATTGCAGGCGTACTGGTCGCAGTATTGATTTTCGCACTGGGCTACTTCTTCTTTATTCAAGACTTGGAGACCCAGCTGGAAGCCGCTCAGACCAGCGAGATAACGCTCAAGGATCAATTTTCCAACAAGGCATTTCAGGCCGCCAACCTGGAGCCCTACAAGAAACAGATGGAAGAAATGGAAAACACCTTCGGTGCGCTGCTGAGGCAATTGCCCAGCGACACCGAAGTGCCGGGTTTGCTCGAGGACATCACGCGGACCGGGCTGGGAAGCGGCCTTGAGTTCGAGGAAATCAAGCTGCTGCCCGAGGCCGTCCAGCAGTTCTACATCGAGCTGCCGATACAGATCACCGTGGTCGGTGGTTATCACGACCTGGCGACTTTCGTCAGCGGCGTTGCCAGCCTGCCACGCATCGTCACGCTGCATGACTTCGAGATCAAACCGGTCGATCCGAAAGTCCCGGGCAAATTGCGCATGAGCATTCTGGCCAAGACTTACCGCTACAACGATGAAGGGCTGAAAAAATGAAGGCGGCGCGATTGTTGTGCGTCAGTGTGATTTTTGCGGGGCTGGCCGGTTGCGGCAATGACAATGACTTTGCTGATCTGACCGGCTTCATGGATCAGGCTCGGGCGCGTCCGAGTGGCACCATCGAGCCCCTGCCCAAGTTTCGCCCCTACGAAGCGTTCACTTACAACGCATCGGCCCTGCGCAGCCCGTTCCAGCCGCCGGTGAAGATTGACCTGCTCAATCGCCAGAAGGGCACGCGGCTGGTGGCGCCGGATGAGCATAGGGTCAAGCAGTTTCTGGAAGGCTTCAACATCGAGTCGTTCGAAATGGTCGGCACGATAGGCAATGAATCAGGCACCTTTGCCCTGTTGCGCGGCGCTGGTGGTGTACATCGCGTCAAGGTGGGCGATTACCTGGGGCGCAATAACGGTCGGGTTGTGTCGATCGGCGACGCGCAGGTAGATGTCATCGAAATAGTTCCTGATGGAGAGGGGGCCTGGCTGGAAAGGCCGCGCAGTATTTCCCTCAAAGAACGCTCATGAAGTGGGCAAGGCCAAGTATGCACAGTAGCGCTCAACGGAAATTGATCATGACCCGGATTTTCTCGATTATCGGCGTGTCGTTATGCATCGCGATGCTTTCGCCGGTTCTCCAGGCTGCCAACCTCAAGACCCTGGATGTGGCTGCCCTGCCGGGCGATCGCATCGAGCTCAAGCTGTCATTCGATGCGCCCGTGCCTGCGCCTCGTGGCTACACTACCGCGCAACCGGCTCGCATCGCGCTGGACCTTCCGGGCGTGACCAGCCAGTTATCGACCAAAAGTCGAGAACTGGGCACCGGCAATGCACGCAGTGTGGTCGTGGTGCAGGCCCAGGATCGCACGCGGGTGATCATCAACCTGACGACGCTGTCGCCTTACAGCTCGCGGGTCGACGGCAACAACCTGTTCGTGGTCATCGGGCAAGGAGCATCTGCCGCGCAGGCCTCTCAGCCAACCACCGCCATGGGCGCGCAGAGAGTGGCTGTGCCGCCGCCCACTCCGGCTTCCGCCAGGCCTTACGTGCCTGCCGGCGCCAAGGCGATCAGGAATATCGACTTCCAGCGCGGCGAGTTGGGTGAAGGTAATGTGGTCATCGACCTGAGCAATGCCAGCATTGCCCCTGATATTCAGGAGCAGGGCGGCAAGATCCGCGTCGATTTCGCCAAGACCCTGCTGCCTGAACCGCTGCGTGTCCGCCTCGACGTCAAGGACTTCGCGACCCCCGTGCAGTTCGTCAGTGCTTCTACTTCTGGCGACAAGGCCAGCATCTTGATCGAGCCGTCGGGCGCTTTCGATTACTCGGCGTTCCAGACCGAAAACAAGCTGACGATCAGTGTGCGTCCGTTGACTAACGAGGACGTGGACCGCCGCGCCGCCGACAAGCCGGTGTACACCGGTGAGAAGCTGTCGCTGAATTTCCAGGACATCGATGTGCGTTCGGTGCTGCAACTGATTGCCGACTTCACCAACCTTAATCTGGTCGCCAGCGACACTGTCCAGGGTGGCATCACGCTGCGCCTGCAGAACGTGCCGTGGGATCAGGCACTGGATCTGGTGCTGAAAACCAAGGGGCTGGACAAGCGCAAGATCGGCAACGTCCTGCTGGTCGCGCCAGCTGACGAAATCGCCGCCCGCGAACGTCAGGAGCTGGAATCGCTCAAGCAGATCGCCGAACTGGCACCGCTGCGTCGTGAACTGCTGCAGGTCAACTACGCCAAGGCCGCCGATATCGCCAAGCTGTTCCAGTCGGTGACCAGCGCCGAGGCCAAGGCTGACGAGCGTGGCTCCATTACAGTGGACGACCGCACCAATAACATCATTGCCTATCAGACCCAGGACCGCCTGGACGAACTTCGCCGTATCGTTTCGCAACTGGACATTCCGGTGCGTCAGGTGATGATCGAGGCGCGCATCGTCGAGGCCAACGTCGATTACAACAAACAGTTGGGTGTGCGTTGGGGCGGCCGGACCAACCTGTCGGGTTCCAGCAAATGGAGCGCTGGCGGTCTGGACAATAACGGCGATGAGGCAGGCAATACCGGCAACAATCTGGGGCCCAACATTCCGTTTGTCGACCTGGGCGCTGCTAATGCGACGACAGGTATCGGCCTGGGCTTCGTGACCAACAACACGCTGCTGGACCTTGAGCTGAGCGCGATGGAAAAAACCGGCAACGGTGAAATCGTCTCCCAGCCCAAAGTGGTCACGTCCGACAAGGAAACTGCCAAGATCCTCAAGGGCACGGAAATCCCGTACCAGGAATCCAGTTCCAGCGGCGCAACCACCGTGAGCTTCAAGGAGGCATCCCTGTCGCTTGAAGTGACGCCGCAGATCACGCCCGATAACCGCATCATCATGGAGGTCAAGGTCACCAAGGATGAGCCGGACTACCTGAATGCGGTGCTTGGCGTTCCGCCTATCAAGAAAAACGAAGTCAACGCCAAAGTGCTGATTTCCGACGGCGAAACCATCGTCATTGGCGGCGTGTTCTCGAATACGCAAAGTAAAGTTGTCGATAAAGTGCCATTTCTCGGCGATGTACCGTATCTTGGCCGGCTTTTCAGGCGCGATGTGGTATCCGAGTCCAAATCCGAGCTGTTGGTATTTTTGACTCCGCGTATCATGAACAACCAGGCGATTTCTGTGAGTCGTTGATTTTGTGCGAAATTTAATACTTGTGGGGCCGATGGGTGCTGGCAAGAGCACCATCGGCCGCTTGCTTGCCAAAGAGTTGCGACTGCCGTTCAAGGATTCCGACAAGGAAATCGAGCTGCGTACGGGCGCCAATATCCCCTGGATCTTCGACAAGGAAGGCGAGCCGGGTTTTCGTGATCGCGAGCAGGCCATGATTGCCGAGTTGTGTGACGCCGATGGCGTGGTGCTGGCGACTGGCGGCGGTGCAGTGATGCGTAGCGAAAATCGTCAGGCCCTGCGCGCCGGTGGGCGTGTCGTCTACTTGCATGCGTCTATCGAACAGCAGGTCGGACGTACCGCACGTGATCGCAATCGCCCTTTGCTGCGTACTGCCGATCCGGCCCGTGTGCTGAGCGAGTTGCTCGCCATTCGGGACCCGTTGTATCGAGAAATTGCCGATCTGGTGATCGAAACCGATGAGCGGCCACCCCGAATGGTGGTTCTCGAGATACTCGGGCGTCTGGCAGAGCTTCCTCCCCGTTAAAGCGTAGACGAAAATGCGCTATCCTCGTCGACCATAAAAACAGCGACGGTGCATGGCCTGACGTCATGACCCGCTGAGCACACAACGGTGCAACCGGTAATCAATGTGGGGACACATGCAGACACTTAAGGTCGAGCTGGGCGAGCGTAGCTACCCGATTCACATAGGCGAAGGCCTGCTGGATCAGCCGGAATTACTGGCGCCGCACATCGTCGGGCGTCAGGTGGCCATTGTTTCCAACACGACAGTGGCGCCGCTTTATCTGGAGCGTCTGACCCGGACCCTGGCCGGTTACAACGTGCTTCCGATTGTTCTGCCTGATGGCGAGGCGTTCAAGAACTGGGAAACCCTGCAGACCATTTTTGATGCATTGCTCACGGCGCGTCACGATCGGCGCACCACCGTTATCGCTCTGGGGGGCGGGGTGATCGGTGACATGGCCGGCTTCGCTGCCGCCTGCTACCAGCGCGGCGTGAATTTCATCCAGATTCCGACCACCCTTTTGTCTCAGGTGGACTCCTCGGTCGGCGGCAAGACCGGCATCAACCACCCGCTGGGCAAGAACATGGTCGGTGCCTTTTATCAGCCAGGCGTCGTTATTATCGACACCACCTCGCTCAATACCCTGCCCGAGCGTGAGCTGTCCGCCGGGCTGGCAGAAGTCATCAAGTACGGCCTGATCTGCGACGAGCCTTTTCTGACCTGGCTCGAAGAGCACGTGGACGCCCTGCGCGGGCTGGATCAGGCGGCGCTTACCGTCGCCATCGAGCGCTCCTGCGCAGCCAAGGCACTGGTGGTCGGCGCCGACGAGCGCGAATCGGGTGTGCGTGCGACATTGAACCTGGGTCACACATTCGGTCACGCCATCGAGACGCATATGGGCTATGGTGTCTGGCTGCATGGCGAGGCGGTAGCGGCCGGTACGGTAATGGCGCTGGAAATGTCCTCGCGTCTGGGCTGGATCAGCACCCAGGAACGGGACCGTGGTATTCGCCTGTTTCAACGTGCCGGGTTGCCCGTCGTACCGCCGCAGGACATGACGGAAGATAATTTCCTCGAACACATGGCGATCGACAAGAAAGTCATCGACGGTCGCCTGCGTCTGGTGCTGTTGCGCCAGATGGGCGAAGCGGTTATCACGGACGATTATCCAAAAGAAGTATTACAGGCCACTCTGGTTGCGGACTATCGCGCCCTGGTGGATCAGCTTAGAGGTTAACGGAAACCCCATGACTAGTTTGCATGCCGACGAGGCCTTCCTCGGTCATTATCAGTTGAGTCATGACCCCTTTGCGGCGCGGGTACCTGGCTTCAAATTCTTCCCTGCCCAGCGCAAGCCTGTGTTGGGTCAGCTTCATCATCTGGCGCGCTACAGCCAGTTGCTGCTGGCAGTCACCGGCCCACAGGGCAGCGGCAAGACGCTGTTGCGCCAGGCGTTGGTGGCAAGTACCAACAAGCAATCGGTGCAAAGCGTCGTGGTTTCCGCGCGCGGTGCCGGCGATGCGGCAGGCGTGTTGCAGCAGGTCGCTCAGTCGCTCAGCGTCGCCCAGCCTGAAATGCAGGCGATCCTGTCGCAGGTTGTGCAGCTGGGTCTGACCGGGCAAGAAGTTTACGTGCTGGTTGACGATGCGGAACAACTTGGCGATTCGGCGCTCGAAGCGTTGCTGGGTCTTGCTGCGGGAACCCCTGAAGGGCGCCCGCATGTATTCCTGTTCGGAGAGCCATCGCTGCTCGATCGTCTCGATCAGATGTGTGCCGACCTGCAGGGCGATGTAGAAGGCGAGCGCTTTCACGTCATCGAGCTGCAACCCTATACGGAAGAGGAAACCCGGGAGTATCTGGCTCAACGTCTGGAGGGTGCAGGGCAAGGAATCTCGTTGTTCACTGCCGACCAGATCACCGATATTCATGAACAATCCGATGGCTGGCCTGGGGCGATCAACCAGGTGGCCCGCGATTCAATGATCGAGGCGATGATCGCGAGTCGTTCCGCGGTCAAGCGTCCAAGTGTGGGGTTCAAAATGCCGAAAAAACACGTATTGGCCTTGGGTGCCGTTGTCATCGTGGCCGTGGCAGCAGCAGTGCTGATCCCGGGTCGTGGCAACAAGACAGGCACTACCGCCGATGCTCCAGCGTCTGCCCAGGCACAATTGCCGCTGGGCGAAGGCAAGCCGACTGCTCAGCAATCGAATAACGGTGGCCCTGCCATTGAGTTCGCGGGCAATTCCCAACCGATGCCGTTGCCCATGAATGGCAATTCGCAGCCGGTGATGCGCGGCCCGCTGGCTGAAGCCGCCGGCTCCAGCGATGCCGACGAAGACGCAGTGCCTACCGGGTCGCCTGCTCAGCCTCCAACCGTGACCACCACTGCACCGCCAGCCGGTGTACCTGCAGGTCAGGCGGCGGCCCAAACGCCGCGTTCGTCGATTCCTGCACCTACCCCGGCAGCTCCGGCGCCAGCCCCAGCCGCCAAGCCTGCTCCGGCTCAGGTCGCGACGGCCAAGCCGGCCCCGGCTGCCAAGCCTGCCGAAAAACCAGCGGCAGCTGCCAAACCGACGACCGGTGGTAGCTGGTACAGCAGCCAGGCACCTGGCCATTACGTGGTGCAGATCCTCGGCACCAGCTCTGAAGCAACTGCCCAGGCCTACATCGCGGAACAGGGCGGCGAGTACCGTTACTTCAAGAAAACCCTGCAGGGCAAGCCGCTTTACGTCGTCACGTATGGCAACTTTCCTGACCGTGCTGCCGCCCTGGCAGCCATCAAGGTATTGCCAGCGAAGGTTCAGGCTGGTAAACCTTGGCCTCGTACTGTCGCCAGCGTCCAACAAGAGCTCGGCGCCAGTCGCTGAAGTCGCAGCGGCTCTATCCGGGCCGCTCACCAAGCAAACCTGACTTAACCCGCTCCAGTGCGCCACTTTATTGGCGTGCTGCTTGCGGTGTCTGCGTTACAAGCGCTCTACAGTCTCCCGTCGCGTCAGTCAGATTCATGAACAAATGCTTTGACTAGCACAGCGACCCGTTTTAAAACTTTCATAATTGCGACATTGATTATCAGCCAGTCGTCGCTAAATTTGTTAGCCCTTGTGTCGCTGTGTACAATGACCTCCGTTTTGCCTGTCCGAAGCCGGCGTACGTTCGGCGTGTCAGGTAATTGGTTGAATTAAAAGGAAATTTGCCTCGTAAAGAGGCAGCCTGGTGAGAAAGTGTCTATGAAAGCAGGTCTGTACCAACCAGATGAATTCAAGGATAACTGCGGCTTCGGCCTGATCGCTCATATGCAGGGCGAGCCCAGTCATCACCTGTTGCAGACGGCCGTTCAGGCCCTGACCTGCATGACCCACCGTGGCGGTATCAATGCCGACGGCAAGACCGGCGACGGTTGCGGTCTGTTGATTCAGAAGCCCGATGGCTTCCTGCGCGCAATGGCCAAAGAACACTTTGGCGCCGATCTGCCCCGCCAATACGCTGTGGGCATGGTGTTCCTCAATCAGGACGACACCAAAGCCGAGGCCGCGCGCGAAAACATGAACCGCGAGATCCTGGCCGAAGGCCTGGAGCTGGTGGGCTGGCGTCAGGTACCGATTGATACCAGCGTGCTGGGTCAGCTGGCGCTGGAACGTCTGCCGAAAATCGAGCAGGTCTATATCGGTGGTGAAGGCCTGAGCGATCAGGAATTCGCAATCAAGCTGTTCAGCGCGCGTCGTCGTTCATCGGTGTCCAACGCCGCAGACACCGACCACTACATCTGCAGCTTTTCGCACAAGACCATCATTTATAAAGGCCTGATGATGCCGGCCGATCTCACGGCCTTCTTCCCGGACCTTAGCGACGAGCGTCTGCAAACCGCGATCTGCGTGTTTCACCAGCGCTTTTCGACCAACACCCTGCCGAAATGGCCGCTCGCCCAGCCTTTCCGCTTTCTGGCCCACAATGGCGAGATCAACACCATCACCGGCAACCGCAACTGGGCACAGGCGCGTCGCACCAAGTTCACCAATGACCTGATGGAGCTGGACGAACTCGGCCCGCTGGTCAATCGCGTGGGCTCCGACTCGTCGAGCATGGACAACATGCTCGAGCTGATGGTTACCGGTGGTATCGACCTGTTCCGTGGCGTGCGCATGATCATTCCGCCTGCGTGGCAGAACGTCGAGACCATGGACCCGGATCTACGCGCCTTCTATGAATACAACTCCATGCACATGGAGCCGTGGGACGGCCCGGCCGGCATTGTGATGACCGAAGGTCGTCATGCGGTATGCCTGCTCGACCGCAATGGCCTGCGCCCGGCGCGCTGGGTCACGACCAAGAATGGCTACATCACCCTCGCGTCGGAAATCGGAGTGTGGGACTACAAGCCCGAAGACGTCATCGCCAAGGGCCGTGTCGGTCCGGGGCAGATCTTCGCCGTGGACACCGAAACCGGGCAGATCCTCGACACCGATGCCATCGACAACCGCCTCAAGTCGCGTCATCCGTACAAGCAATGGCTGCGCAAGAATGCGCTGCGCATTCAGGCCACCATGGAAGACAACGACCACGGTTCGGCTTTCTACGACAGCGAGCAGCTCAAGCAGTACATGAAGATGTATCAGGTCACGTTCGAAGAGCGTGATCAGGTGCTGCGCCCATTGGGTGAGCAGGGCCAGGAAGCCGTGGGCTCGATGGGCGATGACACGCCGATGGCAGTATTGTCGCGCCGTGTGCGCTCGCCTTACGACTACTTCCGCCAGCAGTTCGCGCAGGTCACCAACCCGCCGATCGACCCGCTGCGTGAAGCCATCGTCATGTCGCTGGAGATCTGCCTCGGTGCCGAGCGCAACATATTCCAGGAGTCGCCAGAGCATGCTTCGCGCGTGATCCTCAGCTCGCCGGTCATTTCGCCGGCCAAATGGCGTTCGCTGATGAACCTCGAGCGTCCGGGTTTCGAGCGCCACATCATCGACCTGAACTACGACGAAAGCCTGGGCCTTGAAGCCGCTGTGCGCAACGTAGCCGATCAGGCCGAAGAAGCGGTGCGTTCCGGGCACACCCTGATTGTGCTGAGCGACCGCCACATTGCGCCGGGCAAACTGCCGGTTCACGCTTCGCTGGCAGTCGGCGCTGTTCACCATCGCCTGACTGAACAGGGCCTGCGTTGTGACAGCAACATTCTGGTCGAAACCGCCACGGCGCGTGACCCGCATCACTTCGCTGTGCTGATCGGTTTCGGTGCTTCGGCGGTCTACCCGTTCCTGGCCTACGAAGTGCTGGGCGACCTGATCCGTACCGGCGAAGTGCTGGGCGATCTGTATGAAGTCTTCAAGAACTACCGCAAAGGCATCACCAAGGGCCTGCTCAAGATTCTGTCGAAGATGGGTATCTCGACTGTTGCGTCCTATCGTGGCGCGCAGTTGTTCGAAGCCATCGGCTTGTCCGAGGAAGTCTGCAACACCAGCTTCCGTGGTGTGCCGAGCCGTCTGAAAGGCGCGCGCTTCGTCGACCTCGAAGCCGAACAGAAAGCGCTGGCGGCCGAAGCCTGGAGCCCGCGCAAGCCGATCCAGCAGGGCGGTCTGTTGAAGTTCGTCTACGGTGGCGAATACCACGCCTATAACCCGGACGTGGTGAGTACCCTGCAGGCCGCTGTGCAGCAGGGCGACTACAGCAAGTTCAAGGAATACACCGCGCTGGTGGATCAGCGTCCGGTGTCGATGATCCGTGACTTGCTGCAGGTCAGGACCCTCGACCAGCCGCTGAACATCGACGAAATCGAGCCACTGAGCGAAATCCTCAAGCGCTTCGACTCGGCCGGTATTTCGCTGGGGGCCTTGTCGCCTGAAGCTCACGAAGCATTGGCCGAGGCGATGAACCGGCTGGGCGCACGCTCCAACTCCGGTGAGGGCGGCGAAGACCCTGCGCGCTACGGCACGATCCGCAGCTCCAAGATCAAGCAGATCGCCACTGGCCGCTTTGGTGTCACGCCTGAATACCTGGTCAATGCCGACGTATTGCAAATCAAGGTCGCGCAAGGCGCCAAGCCGGGCGAGGGCGGGCAACTGCCGGGCGGCAAGGTCAATGGCCTGATCGCCAAGTTGCGCTATGCCGTACCGGGCGTGACGCTGATTTCGCCGCCGCCGCACCACGATATCTACTCCATCGAAGACTTGTCGCAGCTGATTTTCGATTTGAAACAGGTCAACCCGGCAGCGCTGGTCTCGGTCAAGCTGGTGGCAGAAGCCGGCGTCGGCACCATTGCCGCAGGCGTGGCCAAGGCCTATGCCGACCTGATCACCATTTCCGGCTACGACGGCGGCACCGGTGCATCGCCGCTGACCTCGATCAAATACGCTGGCGCGCCGTGGGAACTGGGCCTGGCGGAAACCCACCAGACCCTGCGCGGCAACGATCTGCGCGGCAAGGTCCGGGTGCAGACCGACGGTGGCCTGAAAACCGGCCTAGACGTGATCAAAGCGGCGATTCTCGGCGCTGAAAGCTTCGGCTTCGGCACCGCGCCAATGATTGCACTGGGCTGCAAATACCTGCGTATCTGTCACCTGAACAACTGCGCCACCGGCGTTGCGACGCAGAACGAAAAGCTGCGCAAGGACCACTACATCGGCACCGTCGACATGGTGATCAACTTCTTCACTTATGTGGCTGAAGAAACCCGCGAGTGGCTGGCCAAGCTGGGCGTTCGCTCGCTGGAAGAGCTGATCGGTCGTACCGACCTGCTGGACATTCTGCCGGGCGAAACCGAGAAGCAGCAGCATCTGGACCTCACGCCTTTGCTGGGCAGCGATCACATACCGGCTGACAAGCCACAATTCAGCCTGGTTGATCGCAACCCGCCATTCGACAAAGGGCTGCTGGCAGAGAAAATGGTAGAGCTGGCCAAACCGGCCATCGAAGCGCTCAGTGGCGGCGAGTACGAACTGGACATCTGCAACTGCGACCGTTCCATCGGCGCGCGGATTTCTGGCGAAATCGCCCGGCTGCACGGCAATCAGGGCATGAGCAGGGCGCCGATCACGTTCCGCTTCAAAGGCACTGCCGGTCAGAGCTTCGGGGTGTGGAACGCCGGTGGCCTGAACATGTATCTGGAAGGCGATGCCAACGACTATGTCGGTAAAGGCATGACCGCTGGCAAACTGGTGATCGTGCCGCCCAAGGGCAGCCCGTTCAAGACCAACGAGAGCGCGATTATCGGTAACACCTGCCTGTACGGCGCAACCGGCGGCAAGCTGTTTGCTGCGGGCACGGCAGGCGAGCGTTTCGCAGTGCGTAACTCGGGTGCGCACACGGTTGTAGAAGGCACCGGTGACCACTGCTGCGAATACATGACCGGCGGTTTCGTCTGCGTATTGGGCAAGACCGGTTACAACTTCGGTTCCGGCATGACCGGCGGTTTCGCTTATGTGCTCGACCAGGACAACACCTTCGTTGACCTCGTCAACCACGAGCTGGTCGAGATCCAGCGCATCAGCGGCGAGTCGATGGAAGCCTATCGCACTCACCTGCAGAGCGTTCTGAACGAGTATGTGGCGGAGACCGACAGTGAGTGGGGTCGCAATCTGGCAGAAAACCTGGACGACTACCTGCGTCGCTTCTGGCTGGTCAAGCCCAAGGCGGCCAACCTGAAATCGCTGCTCTCCAGTACCCGTGCGAATCCGCAATAAAAGCAGCTGCTAGCGACCTGTTGCAGGCCGCAAGCCAACGGCAGTGCGCGTATTGCCTGCGATCATGATTTTTGCCGCTTCAAGTGCGTAGCTTGAAGCGGCTGTAAAGAGGCTCCAGAGAATGGCTGAACGTCTCAGTAACGACTTCCAGTTCATCGACGTCGGGCGTAAAGACCCGAAGAAGAAACTGCTGCGTCAACGCAAGAAAGAGTTCGTGGAAATCTATGAACCTTTCAAACCTCAGCAGTCCGCCGATCAGGCGCACCGTTGCCTGGGGTGCGGCAATCCTTATTGCGAGTGGAAGTGCCCGGTGCACAACTTCATTCCCAACTGGCTCAAGCTGGTCGCCGAGGGCAATATTCTCGCGGCTGCGGAATTATCTCACCAGACCAACACCCTGCCGGAAGTCTGCGGCCGCGTGTGCCCCCAGGACCGCCTGTGTGAAGGCGCCTGCACGCTGAACGACGGTTTTGGTGCCGTCACCATCGGTTCGGTCGAGAAGTACATCACCGACACCGCATTCGCCATGGGCTGGCGTCCGGACATGTCGCGCGTCGTGCCGACCGGCAAACGTGTGGCCATCATCGGTGCCGGGCCTGCAGGCCTGGGCTGTGCAGACGTGCTGGTGCGCGGTGGCGTGACCCCCGTGGTGTTCGACAAGAACCCGGAAATCGGTGGTCTGCTGACCTTTGGCATCCCAGAGTTCAAGCTTGAAAAATCCGTGCTCAGCCATCGCCGCGAAGTGTTCACCGACATGGGCATCGAGTTTCGACTCAACACCGAAATCGGCAAGGACATCACCATCGATCAGCTGCTCGAAGAATACGATGCAGTGTTCATGGGCATGGGCGCCTACACCTACATGAAAGGCGGTTTTGCCGGTGAAGACCTGCCGGGCGTCCACGATGCACTCGACTTCCTGATCGCCAACGTCAACCGCAACCTGGGCTTTGAAAAGGCGCCGGAAGATTTTGTCGACATGAAGGGCAAGCGGGTTGTGGTACTGGGCGGTGGCGACACGGCGATGGACTGCAACCGTACCTCGATTCGTCAGGGTGCCAAGTCGGTGACCTGCGCCTACCGTCGCGACGAAGAAAACATGCCTGGCTCGCGCAAGGAAGTTAAAAACGCCAAGGAAGAAGGTGTACGCTTCCTCTACAACCGTCAGCCTATCGCCATCGTTGGCAATGGCAAGGTCGAAGGGGTCAAGGTCGTCGAGACGCGTCTTGGCGAGCCCGACGCCCGTGGCCGTCGCAGCCCCGAGCCGATTCCGGGTTCTGAAGAGATCATTCCGGCAGACGCAGTGGTCATCGCTTTCGGCTTCCGCCCAAGCCCGGCCGCGTGGTTCGAACCCTTCACAATCAGCACCGACAGCCAGGGGCGCGTCGTTGCTCCTGAACAGGCGCAGTACAAGCACCAGACCAGCAACCCGAAAATCTTCGCTGGCGGCGATATGGTTCGCGGGTCCGACCTGGTGGTGACTGCGATTTTCGAAGGCCGCAATGCGGCTGAAGGGATCATGGATTATCTGGGCGTCTGAGTGACGATAAGGCTGAGTTGTGACTTCTTGAAATAACTCTGACTCAGTCCTCAAACATGCCGTTCGTTGAGTTTTGCCGCCCTGCCAGGGGCGGCTTTTCGAGGTTTCATCCCCTTCCC
The DNA here is from genome assembly GCF_000156995.2 of Pseudomonas coronafaciens pv. oryzae str. 1_6. Lineage (NCBI taxonomy): Bacteria > Pseudomonadati > Pseudomonadota > Gammaproteobacteria > Pseudomonadales > Pseudomonadaceae > Pseudomonas > Pseudomonas coronafaciens. Next base: position 366,893 of record NZ_CP046035.1, read on the forward strand.
TTGATTCCGGTCATGACCTGCTGAAGCAGGTACGACAGCCGATGCGTTACCGCTGGTTTCTGCCCTCTGCTGATGCTTCTGGAAAGCGCTTACTCTCGCGCCCTCATCGGGGGCTCATCGACATACCGACGCTCCCGCCATCCATGTCGCTATAAGGAAATAGCCATGTCGAGAGCAGCACCTGCGGGCAAGCTGGCCCGGTCCTATGATCAACTGGACGCTGGATCACATCGGTTCACGCCCAGCACCCTTGCCATTCGCGAGCATCGTGCTCGCGAGCGTGCGGACCGATTCGTTGATCAGTTCATTGAGCACTTCCCGGAAAAGAATTACTTCCCTGACGGCGATGACGGCGCGCTGTTTGCCTTGCTGGTTCAAATGCCGGAATGGCCTGCTGACCTGATGCTTCGGGTTCAGAGCGAAAACGACGAAGTGCTGGCGCTGTATTTGAAAGGCAACGATAAAAGCGTTGCTCGACAGACCGTCGTATTGACGCAAAGCGCTGACGATACGTATATCGCGCCTGATGGTGTTTCCATCGCCGATGAAGAGCCGCTGTTGCATCTGGTGTTCAGCCAGCTGCCACCCAGTTGTACCTTGGGCGCGGGTGGCAACTTCCCTGGAAGCAACAGTGTGCCCGGCCGAATCGTGACCCTGCGTGAGCAGGTTGCCGGGCTGGCGCGAGCGCAGCGGCCTTTGTTTTTCGACGCCTTTCTGGCTGCTGACTTCGCCTTCAAGAGCCAATCGCTGATCAGGCCGCCCAATCCATTTTTGCCGCTTTGGAAGCGCGGGCAGGCTGAGCGCTCTCCAGTCCTGAGCATACTCAACGCACTGACCCCCGACGTGCCGCTCGGACGTCTTGAAGACCTGCAGGATCATATGAAACTGTCAGAGGAGCAGGAGACTGACTTCCTGGAAAACGGCATTTTGCCGGATGCTTTCGTTGAGGCGATGACTATTTCCTCGAAAGAATGGAGTAGCAGTCTGGCGATTGATGGCCTGTCACGAACACGGTTTTTCAATTCGTATACACATGAACTGGCCTACAAGGTTGCAAGTGAGCTGTTGGCGAGCGAATTGCGGCGTGAACTCGTTATCGTCGAAGTCGACAAGGAGGCATATGTAGCTGCCAGGACGGATGAAACCCAGATTGTATTGCTGCATGACGGCTACGGTAATTATCGCGCACAGGATGCGAGTAATCGCGAGATCACCGAATTCAAAGAGGGCACCGACAGTTTCTATCTGGCAATCAGTTCGCAATTGAAGGATGACGAACGCGCGCTGTTGGGGCTGCAGTTCGAGCAGGATATAAAAGGTTTCCGCAGCCTTTTGACCCGGCAGGCGATTAATGAAAACCAAGGCTGGTTCGATCCCGAGAAACCAACTGAAATCGATACCGGTTTTTTGCCCGAATGGTTTGCGAACGCAACCGACGCCGATAAGCGCAACTGGAAGACGGCGGTACATGATTACAGCATGGCGTTGCTCGAAGCACAGACGCCTGATCTGCTCGACCCTTCCCTGCACGGTCAGCCAGAGCAGCTACGAAAATATGCGCGTGAAAAACTGAAAGAGCGAATCATGCTCGATCACGGTGTAGCGGTGGACCCTGACAAAATCAGTGTCCACACCTACAGTGTCGAAATTGATCCGGACACTGTGGTGGATATCGATTTCGGTTTTGCAGGTCCTTCGGAGCTGGAGCCGCAATACGTGACCGAGTCACGCAGCCTCACTGATCTATCCCTGAAAAACCTTGCTGTCACCAACCTCAATTTCCTTCTCGCAAGCCATGCATTTGACAGTCAGGGGCAACGGCTCAGCTTTTTGAATGCAGGCTATCTGTTCGCAATGATTCGTGATTTGAACATCGGCGAAGACTATTCGAATTTCCTGAGGACCGTCCTCTCGACCTCTGCCTCTGGTCAATGGCACCGGGAGTGTTATGCGCGGGCCATGCAAGCCCAGATGCGTCTGGATGCGATCGAAGCGAAAATGGCTGGTGATTTTCTGGGTGATGGCGGTCTGCCCGAGGAACTGGCCAACAGAGGCTACAAGTGGGTAATGGCGGCACTGAATCACCCGGTCGATAACGACGAGCGGGAGGCAGTGGAGGGGCATCGCATCCAGGTCAGCCAGTTGTCCATCGACGGCATTCCATTGGGCGGGATTCTGGTATTCAGCGTCGAGTCGCGTGCTAGCGTGGTGACGGTAGTCGTTTTTACTCCGCAGGCGCCTGATGGCCTGTGTTTTCGGGAAATAAGCAGCGCTGAGGAGTTTCTGAATCAGGTACTCCTCGAGCCTGCTTTGCTGGACTATCTGGTCAGGAGGGCGCATCTGGCATCCCGAGCTGATATCAGGCGCGCGTTGACGGCCGGTCGGGATGCTCTATCGATGGAGTTGCTGCCGTGTAACGGGAGTTTTCTTGAGGCCATTTATGATTTTGAGGTCGAGCGTGTCATTTCTGCCGTAGACGAACAAACCACAAGCACCTGGGAGACCAACTGGGAGAGTGCCTGGGAAATTGCTAAAACCTTCGGCGACATCGTGCTTGCTTTCGCGCCGTTCAGGGTCAGGTTGCCGATTGCCGCGATCCGAAGCTTTTACGCCATCTGGCAAGGCGTCCAGAAGGCTGGCGGTGATGAGAAAGGTGCCTCGTTGTATTTTGTCCAGGCGGCGCTGTTGCTGGCTGATGGCTTGATTGTTCCGACAAGCCGCCGGGTCAAATCGCCGACAGCAATTGCAGTTGGCCGCGCGGCACTTGATCCGAAGATTGCCGTCTCCAGAGCGCCTCGTGGACTGAACCTGCGTGAAGACGGGATTTACAAAGGTGTCCACGAAAAGGTTCAGGAAGGTGCTGCCAGTCGTTTTTATGCGGTGCAGCAGGGCAAGACCTATGCGGTCAGGTACGACACCGATGTCGCTACCTGGCGAGTGATCGATGCCAGGCGTCCAGATGCGTACTATCAGGTGCCGATCCGCTTCGACGAAAAGGGTAGCTGGGTGCAGGTGTCGGTAGGACTGCGCGGTGGCAAGAAGGGCTCCAAAGCGAAGAAGTCCGACAGTGGCTCGGGAAGTGACACAAGTTCGCCGGACATAAGCACGGGGAAAAAACTGTTCGAACTGGACATGAGTGGATTCTTCGAGAGCAGCGCTTTCAAGAAAGCCCAGAAAAACATCCAGGACGATCTGATACCGGTCGTCAAAAAAGCCGTTGAAAAGTACCGCCTGGAAGGTAAGGGCAGCCTGCATCCATCGAAAGCAGGGCTTTACTCGCTGGACCTGCCCGGCGTTGGCAAAAGTACAGGGCGTGGCGCCTGGCGCTTGATGTTCGAGCCACCAAAAAAAGGGGTTTTGAAAGTCCACAGCATTTTGGACCCTCATTGATGAAGCGGCTGGCCGGTGTTTTTCCGGAGCAGGCGAAGCCGTCATTAAAGGTCAATTATTGCGACAAATCGCTCCAATAGACAAAAGGCACGGCTCTCGCCGTGCCTTTTGCGTCGTGCTCTGAGAAAATGCCGGCACTTTTATTGCGGATGCCGACATGACTGCCCTGAAGAACGACCGTTTCCTTCGCGCTTTGCTCAAGCAACCCGTAGACGTCACGCCGGTATGGATGATGCGTCAGGCTGGGCGTTACCTGCCGGAATACCGCGCCAGTCGTGCCAGTGCCGGGGACTTCATGAGCCTGTGCAAGAACCCGCAGTTCGCCTGTGAAGTCACATTGCAGCCGCTGGATCGCTACCCGCTTGATGCGGCGATTCTGTTCTCCGACATCCTCACCATTCCCGACGCGATGGGCCTGGGTCTGTATTTCGAGACCGGCGAAGGCCCGCGCTTCAAGAAAACCGTCAGTACTCTGGCCGATATCGAAGCCCTGCCGGTCCCGGATGCGCAGAAGGACCTGGGTTATGTGATGGACGCCGTCAGCACTATTCGCCGTGAACTCAACGGTCGTGTGCCGCTGATCGGTTTTGCTGGCAGCCCCTGGACCCTGGCGACCTACATGGTCGAAGGCGGTTCGTCGAAGGACTTCCGCAAATCCAAGGCCATGCTCTACGACAACCCGCAGGCAATGCACCTGCTGCTGGACAAACTGGCGCAGTCGGTGACCTCGTACCTGAACGGCCAGATCATGGCCGGTGCCCAGGCCGTGCAGATTTTCGACAGTTGGGGCGGCAGCCTGTCATCAGCGGCTTATCAAGAGTTTTCGCTGGCCTACATGCGCAAGATCGTCAACGGCCTGATTCGCGAACATGACGGGCGCAAGGTGCCAGTCATCGTCTTCACCAAAGGCGGTGGGCTGTGGCTGGAAAGCATCGCCGACATTGGTGCAGACACCCTTGGCCTGGACTGGACCTGCGACATCGGCGAAGCACGGCAGCGTGTCGGCAACAAGGTTTCGCTGCAAGGCAACATGGACCCGACGGTGCTCTACGCCCGCCCTGAAGCCATCCGCAAGGAAGTCGCGCGCATCCTCGCCAGCTACGGCAGCGGCACGGGCCACGTCTTCAACCTCGGCCACGGCATCACCCCGGAAGTCGACCCGGCCAACGCTGGCGCGTTCATCGAAGCGGTACACGAGTTGTCGGCGCAGTATCACCAGTAACCGCGTGTTGCCGATGTGTCTATACATCAAGACACATCGATCCTCTTCAGCGCCGACGATCAAGTCGGCGTTTTTGCATCCGCGAAGCCATCCACCAATGAACCATTGCGCGGCAGGAACCTGCCTTGTCGCTGCCCTTGCGGTTTGCCGTCGGCATAGCTCAACCGGCCGTTTACCCAGACGCCGTCAATGCCTTGTGCCGCTCGCTGAGGGTCTTTGAAATCCGCGATGTCGCGCACGGTTTGCGGGTTGAACAACACCAGATCCGCCCAATAACCCTCCCGGATCAAGCCACGCTCGTGCAAGGCAAAGCGCGCCGCCGAAAGACCGGTCATTTTGTGTACGGCGGTGTGCAGCGCAAACAGGCCTTTGTCCCGGCTGAAATGGCCGAGCACGCGCGGGAACGCGCCCCATAGGCGAGGATGTGGAAACGGGTCTTCTGGAAGGCCGTCGGAGCCGATCATCGACAGCGGATGAGACAGAATGCGTTCGACGTCCCCCTCATCCATTCCGTAATAAACCGCCCCTGCAGGCTGTAACTTGCGCGCGGTGTCCATCAATGACAGCCCCCAGTCGGCGGCAATGTCCTGCAGGTCCCGACCGCCTTGGTCCGGGTGCGGCGTTGACCAGGTAATGGTGATACGGAAAGCATCGGTGACCTGTTTGAGGTCCAGCGTCGAGGAACTGGCCGCATAGGGATAACAGTCGCAGCCAACCGGATGGTTCTCTGCGGCTTTTTCCAGCGCAGCCAGCAATTGCGGGCTGCGGCCCCAGTTACCTGCGCCAGCGCATTTCATGTGGGAAATGACCACTGGCGAGCGTGCATGGCGGCCTATATCGAACGCCTCGGCCATCGCTTCCAGCACCGGCTCGAATTCGCTGCGCAAATGCGTGGTGTAAACAGCGCCAAAGGCTGTCAGCTCTTCAGCCAGCTGTTTGACTTCACTGGTTTCGGCAGCAAAGGCCGAAGCGTAGGCAAGGCCGGTCGACAAACCCAACGCGCCTTCTTCCAGGCTGTCACGCAACTGTTTGCGCATCGCGGTGATTTCTTCCGCGCTGGCGCTGCGCAACAAGTCGTCCATGTGATTGCTGCGCAATGCCGTATGGCCAATCAGCGCAGCTACGTTGACGGCAGGCCGTGCGTTGTCCACAGCTGCGCGGTAATCGGCGAAACGCGGGTAGACAAAGGCACGCGCGTTGCCCAACAAGTTCATCGGGTCGGGCGGATCACCGCGTAGCGAGACAGGTGATGCGCTGATTCCGCAGTTGCCTACGATAACCGTCGTCACGCCCTGACTGATCTTGGGCAGCATGTCCGGTTTGCGAATGACCACCGTGTCGTCATGGGTGTGGACATCGATAAAACCGGGGGCCAGCACACGACCCGCAGCATGGACTTCTTCGCGCGCGCTGGCACCGTTCAGGTTGCCGATGCGCTGGATGCGTCCATCGCTGATTGCCACATCGGCGCGCATGCCGGGCGTGTCACTGCCGTCGATGACCAGCACGTCGCGAATGATCAGGTCATAAAGCATGGTTCAGTCTCCCAGCGGCAAGCCGTCTTCGCCGCCTCGGTATTCATCCAGTGCAAGCTTGATCCGGCGCAGCCGCTCCTGATTTTCTTCAGGGCTCAGCAACGCCAGTTCAGTGGCGAGCACATCGATTGTCAGCAGCATGCCGTAGCGCGCTGCGGTGGGTTTATAGATGAAATTGGTTTCGGCAATCTGCAGCGGCAATACTACCTCTGCCAGTTGCGCCAAGGGCGAGTTAGGCAAGGTGATGGCCAGCACGCGTGCGCCATAGCTGCGCGCCAGGCTAACCGCGTCGAGCAGCTCTGGCGTGCGGCCGCTGAGCGAACAGACAATCAAGCTGTGCTGCGGACCAAGCGTGGCGGCTATCATGCGCATCATTACCGGGTCGCGGCAGGCAGCCACCGGGTAGCCCAGACGCACCAGCCGGGTTTGCAGTTCTTCGCTGCACAGGCTTGAGCAGCCGCCCACGCCGAACGTATGAATCATCCGCGCATCGGCGACACACGCTACCGCTGCCGCAAAGCGCGATGCATCAAACCCGGCGAGGTGCCGACGCAGTGTGTCTTCAATGTCGCCGACAATCTGAGTGAAAAAAGCCGACTGCTCCGGAGCCTGTTCCGGGTGCAGAAAGCGGCTGCCAACGCCGCTGGCCTGGGCGAGTTGCAGACGCAGGTCGCGCAGGTCACGGCAACCAATGCTGCGGGCGAAGCGCGACAGCGTGGCGCTGCTGACTTCGGCGCGGCTGGCCAGCTCATCCAGGCTGGCACTTGCAGCAAAGGCGATATCGCTGAGCACCAGCTTGGCGATCCGGCTTTCACCCGCGCTGAGTGAATCCTGGCGGGCACGTATCTGGTACAGAATGTCCACTCAGAGCACCTGTGCCAGGCCCAGGGTAAAGGCAAAGGCGATGATGGAAATCAGCGTCTCCAGTACCGTCCAGGTCTTGAATGTTTGCGCTACGGTCATGTTGAAGTACTCTTTGATAAGCCAGAAACCGCCGTCGTTGACGTGGGAAAAGATCACCGAGCCTGCGCCCGTCGCCAGCACCAGCAACTCGGGATGTGGGTAACCCAGGCCCATTGCCACAGGCGCAACGATCCCCGATGCGGTGGTCATCGCCACCGTCGCCGAGCCCGTCGCCACACGCATTAGTGCCGCGAACAACCAGCCCATCAGCAAGGGCGACAGATGGAAGTCCTGCGCCAGGCCAACGATCTGATGAGTCACACCGCTGTCGACCAGAATACGGTTCAAACCGCCACCTGCGCCGACCAGTAAGGTGATACTGGCGGTAGGCGCCAGGCACTCATTGGTGAACTTCAGGATCGAGTCACGGTTGAAACCCTGAGCGATGCCCAGCGTCCAGAAACTCAGCAGAGTGGCCAGCAGCAGTGCGATCACCGAGTTGCCGATGAACAGCAGAAAACCATTGAAGGCGCTGCCCGGCGTGCTGATCAGGTTGGCCCAACCGCCCAGTAACATCAGCAGCACTGGCAGCAGGATGGTCGTCATGGTCAGGCCGAAGCTGGGCAGTTTTGCCCGAGGTTCGCGGTCGAGGAATTGCTTCGCCATCGGGTTTTCAGTCGGCAAATGAATGCGCGGCACAATGAATCTGGCGTATACCGGGCCTGCGATGATGGCGGTGGGTATGCCGATCAGAATGGCATAGAACAGCGTCTGCCCGACCGAGGCCTGATAAGCCTGAACGGCCAGCATCGCTGCGGGGTGGGGCGGCACGAGTGCGTGTACGACCGACAGACCGGCGACCATCGGCAGGCCGACCATCAGAATCGACACCCCGACGCGGCGGGCTACGGTGAAGGCGATGGGCACCAGCAACACAAAACCGACTTCGAAAAATAGCGGCAGGCCCACCAGGAAAGCGATGCAGACCATGGCCCAATGCGCATTGCGTTCACCAAAGCGGTCAATCAGGGTGCGAGCCACCTGCTCGGCACCGCCGGATTCGGCCATCATCTTGCCCAGCATGGTACCCAGCGCCACGACCAGCGCGATATGCCCCAGCGTTTTGCCGACCCCCGCTTCATAAGAGGCGACCACGCCACTGGCCGGCATCCCGGCAACCAGCGCCAGACCGACTGAAACAAGAGTAATTACGATAAAAGGGTTAAGGCGATAACGCGCGATCAGCACGATCAAGGCAATGATTGCGACAGCAGCGTAGACCAACAGCGAAATACCGGGTGACGGCGACATAGCAGCGGTTCCTTGCAAAGTAGGTAGGCGAGGGCGCAACAGCAACGGCGGAAACCGTCAGCCAGGAGGCAGCCCGGGAGTACTCGGCAGGGATGACGCTGGTAAAGAATACAGGCAGGTTTCAGGGCGATCACAGGTATTCATTATTGTTATCTCTGTTTTCGTGATGAAAATAAATTACACGAAAACTGGATATAAAAAAATATGTGAAAATAATTTTCTTATTCGATGTTTCCAGTAACAGCCCCAAGGGCTTACATCGCGTCTTTCCTGGCCATGGTTTCCAGGATGGTTTGTCAACGGCCAATAGTTTTCATCAAGGGCTATCTCTCTGCCGCAATGGCAACATGAGAAGTCTGCTTTTGTGGTGGGCTGTCAAACAGGTCGTTAGACCTTGGCACCCAGCGGTTGCAGCCGCGCCAGCCTCAACGCAACCCCCAGCGCTATCAACAGCAGTACGCCGATAAATAGCCCGATACCGTTCCACCCCGCGTAGTGCCAGAACACTCCGCCGCCGGTTCCGGCCACGCTGGAGCCGGCGTAGTAGCAGAACAGGTAGAGTGAAGCGGCCTGGCCTCTGGCCGTGGTGGCCCTGCGGCCCACCCAGCTGCTGGCCACCGAGTGCGCGCCGAAAAAGCCGAAGGTGAAGATCAGCACGCCGATTATTACCAAGGGCAGTGGTGTGAACAGAGTCAATAACAGGCCCGCCAGCATCATCACGATTACGGCCCACAGCACTTGTCGGCGGCCCAGTCGGTCGGCCAGTGAGCCAATCTTCGCCGAGCTGTAGATGCCCGACAGATACACCACGGAAAATACCCCGACCACGGCCTGGCTCAGGTTGTAGGGTGCGCTCAGAAAGCGGTATGCGATGTAGTTGAACAGCGTGACGAAGGCGCCCATCAGCAGAAAGCCGATCAGAAACAGCAGCGGCAACCCAGCGTCTCTAAACTGCACCACAAAGCCGTCCAGCAGGCTGCGCGGGTGCAACGAACGGGGGCGGAAATTGCGCGATTCCGGGAGGATTTTCCAGAACACCACCGCTGCGATCAGGGCCAGCCCGCCGACCACCAGCATCGCTGCATGCCAGCTCACGTAGTCAATCAGGACGCCGACGATCAATCGACCGCTCATGCCGCCGACTGCGCTGCCGCCGATGTACAGTCCCATCGCCAGGCCCAGATGCGTGGGGTGTATTTCCTCGCTCAGGTAGGTCATCGCTACGGCCGCGAGACCGCTCAGCGACAGACCGACCAATGCGCGGGTCACAAGAACACCTTCCCAGCTTGGCATCAACGCACTGGCGATGGTGAACAGCGATGCGCAGAACAGCGCCATGACCATCACCGACTTGCGCCCGAGCCGGTCGGATATCGGCCCGGTAATCAGCAGGCCGATCGCGAGCATTGCCGTGGCAACCGAAAGGATCAGACTGCTCTGAGCGGCTGATAACGAGAACTCGCCGGACAGCGTCGGCATCATCGGCTGGACGCAATACAACAGGGTGAAGGTAGAAAATCCGCCAGCGAACAGCGCCAGTGCAGTGCGTTTGAAAAGCGGCGTGTTCTTTTCGATGTAGGTGTCGCCAGACGTTTCAGCGGATGTGTTCTGGGCTGTTACGGGCGGGGCCACGGCAGGATTCAAGGGGGACCTCTGGGCACTATTGGACGGACAATGAAAAAATCATATAGCTAGCTAATCATTCCATCCAATATATTGTTCGACCTGTTTGATAGGTAAAACGACTTAATGGGGGTCGCATGGAATTGCGCCATCTGCGTTACTTCATCGCGGTTGCCGAAGAGCTGCATTTCGGCCGTGCAGCGCAGGCGCTGGGGATCTCTCAACCGCCGCTCAGTCAGCAGATCCAGACGCTGGAGCAAGAGCTCGGCACGCGGCTGTTCGACCGCACCAACCGCCGTGTTGAATTAAGTGAATCCGGGCGGCTGTTTCTTGAAGAGGCACGTCTGGTATTGGCTCAGGTCGACAAGGCCACCGATGTGGCGCGACGTGCGCAACTGGGGGAAATCGGTGAGCTGAAGATCGGCTTTACGTCCTCGGCGCCGTTTACTTCCAGCATTCCACAGGCAATCTTTGCGTTTCGTCAGGCCTACCCCGACGTACACCTTACCCTGACCGAAATCACCAGCCAGGAAGTGGCCGCAGGTCTTGAGGACAAGACCATTCAGGTCGGCATCATGCGCCCACTTGAATTGCCTGACTCACTGGTGGTGTTCGAATTGCTGAACGAGCCGCTGGTGGCGATCATGCGCGCGGACCATCCGCTGGCTGCGAGTACCGAGGACGGGATCTACATGGCGGCTCTGGCTGCCGAGCCGTTCGTGTTCTTCCCGCGCACCTATGGCAGTGGCATCTACGCGCAGGTGCTGAGCCTGGCGCGCGCCGCGGGTTTCAGCCCGCTTATCACTCAGGAGGCGGGGGAAGTCATGACCATCATTGGTCTGGTCGCAGCCGGATTGGGTGTGACGGTGCTGCCTGCATCCTATCGGCGGATGCGCATTGACGGCGTGGTCTACCGCAACGTCCTCGACCCTGGCGCAACCAGCGCGGTATGGCTGGTACAGCGCAAGGACGAACAATCACCGATGGCCAAGGCATTTACCGACCTGCTGACGCGCAACGTAGCCTGAGGAAGAACACCTATCGCTCCTCACGCTCTGCGTCACAAAACTGTGCGCTCCCGCAGACTCAAGATCGGGTGCATGGCGTCCAGAACTTCGTCCTGCGCGGAGCGTAGACCTGTTCGAAGGCCCCTTTGCAGCCCATCGTAGCGGTCTTAATCTCCTGAAACTCTCACGCCTTGGGGGCAGAAACCTTGTTCTGCGTATGGACTACCTCTCAACCCCAACGCTTGAAGATCAACGATGTATTTACTCCGCCAAAGGCAAAGTTGTTGTTCATGACGTATTCGTTACTCATCTTCCGGGGTTCGCCGACGATGTAGTCCAGTTCCCCGCATTGTGGGTCAATGTCAGTCAGGTTCAGGGTGTGGATATATCGGTCGCTGTTGAGCATTTCGATGCTGAACCATGATTCGAGTGCGCCGCATGCGCCCAAGGTGTGGCCGAGGAAGCTTTTCTGGGAACTGAGCGGCATGCGTGGGCCGAACAGGCTGCTGGTGGCCAGGGTTTCGGCTATGTCGCCTTGTTCGGTGGCCGTGCCGTGCCCGTTGACGTAGCCGATGGCGTCCGGCGGCAAGCCCGCATCTTCCAGGGCCAGCTCCATGGCGCGGCGCATGGTGGTTTGTTCTGGCCGGGTGCTGTGAGCGCCGTCGGCATTGCTGCCAAAGCCGACTACCTCGGCATAGATCGGCGCACCGCGTGCCTGGGCGTGTTCAAGTTCTTCAAGCACCAGCATGCCGCTGCCCTCACCGATGACTAGCCCATCGCGCCCGCTGTCGTAAGGACGCGGCGTGGTGTGCGGTGCATCGTTCTTCAGGCTGGTCGCGTACAGTGCGTCGAACACCATCGCTTCGGTCGGGCACAGTTCTTCGGCACCGCCTGCCAGCATTAAGGGCAAACGCCCGAATTTGATCGCTTCGTAGGCGTAACCGATGCCCTGGCTGCCGCTGGTGCAGGCGCTGGAGGTCGGGATCAGGCGTCCGGTCAGGCCGAAAAAGATACTGATGTTGGCCGCCGTTGTGTGCGGCATCATGCGCACATACGAATTGGCATTCAGGTCCAGCGCCACCGAGTTGATCAACATGTTGCCGAAGGCCTTGATCTCGTCGGTGCTGCCGGTGGATGAGCCGCAGGCTGTGCCCATGCGGCCGTCGCGAATGATCGGGTCATTCAGCAGCCCGGCGATGATCAGCGCCTGTTCGGCGGCGCCCACTGCCAGCCGCGAGACACGGCCCATGCTGCGCAACTGCTTGCGCGTCCAGTGCGCAGGCACGGCGAAATCGTCGATGGGGCCAGCCAGGCGAGTATTCAGCTCGATGAAACGGTCCCATTCGTCCATCCGGCGAATGCCGCTGCGGTTGGCCGTGAAACTCGCATTGATGGTGGCCCAGTCGCTGCCCACTGAGGTAATGCCGGACATACCGGTGACCACCACACGCTTCATCAGCACAACCCTCCATTGACGGCCAGCACCTGTCGGGTAATGTAACTGGCTTCCGCCGACATCAGAAAATTCACAGCGCCAGCAACTTCTTCGGGCGTGCCCATGCGCTGTGCCGGGATCATTTTCATCAGTTCATCCACGGGAACGTTCTCGTCGAGCATCGCTGTGTCGATCAGCCCCGGCGCTACGCAGTTGACGGTAATCTTGCGCTTGCCCAGTTCAATGGCCAGTGCTTTGGCAGCGCCGATCAGACCTGCCTTGGACGCGCTGTAATTGACCTGCCCACGGTTGCCGATCAGGCCCGAGACCGAGGTGATACACACAATTCGGCCTGCAGCACGACGGCGAATCATCGGCATCGTCAGTGGATGCAGGACATTGTAGAAACCGTCCAGATTGGTCCGCAGCACCTGATCCCAGTCGTCCTCGCTGAGTGCCGGAAAGGCGCCATCGCGGGTCAGACCGGCGTTGAGCACCACGCCGTAATACGCACCGTGGGTTTCCACGTCCTCTTCCAGAATCGTCTTGCAGGCGGCGCGGTCCGAGACGTCGAATTGCAGAACCCGTGCCTGACGTCCCAAGGCGAGTACTTCGGCCTGCACGGCCTCGGCTTCACTGCGCCCGGTGCGGCAATGCAAGATCAGGTCATAGCCGGCCTGTGCCAGACGCAAGGCGATGGCGCGGCCGATGCCACGGCTGGAGCCGGTGACCAGTATCGATTCAGTCATGCCGGGGCTCCTTCAGCCAGGTAATCAGCAGTGTTGGTTGGGCAATATACATTGAGGCGGGCAAACGCTGTGATGTCCGGGCCGGTCAGGGTGCATTCGAAGACGCCCATGCCGCTGTCATCCTGCAGCGAGCGTATGGCATGAATATGCAGTTCGCTGCCCAGAGGGAAGCGCGCCACATTGCATTCGAACTTGCGGCTGCCGAGCAGAAAACCCAGCTTGACCGCTTCGCCCTTGATACGCGCCTGGCAGCCGGCAAAGGCCGCCACGCTTTGTGCCATGAGTTCTACGCCGAGCCAGGCGGGCAGGCTGCCGTCCGCCTGATTGAACAGGCCGTCGGCGCGCACGGTCAGACGGGTGTGAATCTGCTCTGCGTCAAAGTCCAGCACCTGATCGATAAGGATCATGTCGCCAGCGTGGGGAATAAGTTCGGCGAGCGGCCACTCGGTCATGGGGCATCTCCGATAATCAGGCTGATGTTGTTGCCACCGAAGGCAAAGGAATTGCTCATCATGTAGCGAGCGTCGGCAGAGGCCAGGCGAGTGCCCGGCAGTGTCCATTGCAGGGCAGGCAGCTGTGGGTCTGCCTCGCCGTCCCACACGTGTGGCGGCAGGGCCTGTTGGCTGTTGTGCGGCGCCAGACTCAGCCAGCAAAAGGCGGCTTCCAGCGCCCCGGCCGCGCCCAGTGTGTGGCCGCTGAGTGGTTTGGTCGAAGAGCAGGGCACACCCTCCGGGAACACGGCCTGCACCGCACGGCTTTCCATCGCATCGTTGAGCGGCGTTGCTGTGCCATGCAGGTTCAGATAGCCGATCTGTGCGGCGTCCAGTCGGGCATTGCTCAACGCCTGCAACATGGCGTTCTGTGCGCCACGTCCGCTGGGTTCGGGGGCTGATATGTGGTGAGCATCGCAACTTGCGCCCGCGCCCAACAGCGCAACCGAATGCGTGCTGCCAGCTTCTCGGGTCATGAGAAACAGCGCGGCCGCCTCGCCGATATTGATCCCGTTTCGATGACGCGAGAATGGATTGCACAGCTGGGGCGACATTGCTTCGAGCGCCGAGAAACCGTTGAGGGTCAGCTTGCACAGGCTGTCGACGCCGCCACACAGCACTGCGTCGCACAGGCCCATGTCCAGCGCCCGACGAGCACTGAGCAATGCGCGTGCGCTGGATGTGCAGGCCGTGGAAATCACGTAGGCCGGGCCGGTCAATTGCAGCCAGCTGGCAAGGAAACCAGCCGGTGCGCCCAGCTCCTGCTGGCGATAATCGTAGTGTTCGGGGAACGCTTTATCACGCAGCCAGATCGCCATGCTGCTACTCGCTTCGTCGATGCCGGAAGTGCTGGTGCCGATGATGACGCCGATGCGCGCTGCACCGAAGCGTTCGATGGCCAGCCGAATATCGTCTTCGATTTGCAAGGCGGCGGCCAGCAGCAACTGGTTGTTGCGGCTGTGTTGCGAACTCATGGCTGGCGGCATGGCTGGCAGTTCGGCCTTTACCGCCCCGACTGGCAGCGCACGCTCTGGCACCCAGCCGCTCTCGACCACCATGCCTGAGCTGTCACCGGCAAACAGCCTGCGCGATACTTCTTCTCGACTTGCACCCAGCGAACAGATGACCCCGAGCGCATTGAGGTAGGCGGTCATGGCGCGGTCCCGTTGTTAAGCGGGGTCACTTTGTAGCTCAGATGGTCCTTGAGGCGGATGGTGAACGCGTTGGCCGACTGGTATTCAACCAGCCAGCGGTCATCCAGGCGGCGCTGCATGCCTTGGCGATAAGCCGTGGGATAGCGGCCATGCATTTCCAGATCAGGCGTCATGGCAAACATCAATGCCGCAAACAATTCGCGGGCCTCGGGGTTGGGCGGCAGCAGACCATCGGCCTGCCACTCTCCGTTGATCAGCAGCTGGCGTGCCTGAGGAATGCCCATCGGGTCCATCATCGACCAACGCAGCCCGGTCGGTTCGCGCTGGATGACCAGCACCCAGTCCTGACTCTGCTCCGCCTGATGACGTTCGATGTGCAGTTGCATCGGCAATTGCAGGGTCGGCGGGGTAGCAGGCAGTGGCGCCTGTGCAGCGCAGCCGCCAAGCAACAGAAAGGCCAGCAACAGCAGTCGGATCATCAGGCGTCACCTCGCAACGGTTTTTGGGCCACGACATTGACGAGGGTTTCTTCTCGTTGCCCGAATGGTTTGGGCTTGCGCAGTTTCAGGGCTTCCAGCAAGCCGAAATCCCTGGCACGGCTCCACCACAGGTAAGGGTAGGAAACATTATGTGCGGCGAATTCGAAGCCCTGCTCGCGGAGCATGTCCAGATACTGATCGGCGCTTTTCTGAACGTGCATAGGGTGACGGAACAGCCAGCGAATCACCCAGGTGTCGATATAGGCCTCGGTGGACTCTGCGAACAACAGATAACCGCCCGGCTTGAGTACCCTGAAAAACTCGACCAGCGCTTGTTCCTGCTCGACCAGATGATGGAAGGTCTGATGACAGAACAGCAGATCGACGCTGGCATCCGGCAATTGCAGGGCGGCGCAGTCACTGCCGATCAGCTCCACCTCAATGCCTTTGGCAACCGCTTCCTGGCGGCTCATGCTCAGGCTGTGCGGATCGGCGTCGACACCGATCAGCCTGGACGGCTTGAAGACC
The DNA here is from genome assembly GCF_000156995.2 of Pseudomonas coronafaciens pv. oryzae str. 1_6. Classification (NCBI taxonomy): domain Bacteria; kingdom Pseudomonadati; phylum Pseudomonadota; class Gammaproteobacteria; order Pseudomonadales; family Pseudomonadaceae; genus Pseudomonas; species Pseudomonas coronafaciens. The sequence goes on from NZ_CP046035.1 coordinate 382,720, forward strand.
TTGCTCAGGTGCTGGAACGACTTGCCCTGCCCGCAACCGGCATCCAGCAAGACCGGCGCAACCGGTGGCGGGCTTGAAAACAGCGTGCGCAGGTCGTCGATCGCGACGCGCAGCACGCGGTGTTGCCAGGTATGGCTGCGCAGAAACCACAGCCCGAAGCGGGTTTCCTCGACGTAGCTGTCGCTCAGGAACGGTCGAGTCATGAGCCACTGTCCGCACAGATTTCCGACAGCGTGCGCAGGCGTCGCTTGGGTTCGCTGACGAACGGGTTGCGCTCGTCCCAAGCATAGCCGGCCAGAATCGAGCTGATCATGCGGCGAATGTCCGGAGCGCTGCCGGGGTAGAAGATGACGCTCTGGAAGGTGCCGTCGTACCAGCCTTCGACATAGGCCCGGAAGGTGTCGATGCCACGTTTCAGCGGGATGGCAAATTCGCTTTCCCAATCCACAGGCTCGCCCTGCAACTGCCGGCTCAGGACGCCGGCCGCCATGCTCGCTGAACGCATGGCGATGGTCACGCCCGAAGAGAACACCGGATCGAGGAACTCTGCAGCGTTGCCCAGCAGCGCGAAGCCCTTGCCGTGCAGCGTTTTGACGTTGGCAGAGTAGCCGCCGATGGTTCTGGCAGGCGTATCCCAGACGGCATTTTTCAGCACATTCGCCAGTTGCGGTGTTTCATCGATAAAGGCTCGCAGGCAGGCGTCCAGGTCGTCGGGCTTGTCCTTGAAGCGCTCGGCGCAGGCCACCACGCCCACCGAGCAACGGCCCTCGCTGAACGGGATCGTCCAGAACCACACGTCGCTGTGCTGCGGGTGGATGCTGACAAGGATTTTCTGACGATCAAAAGGTGGGCTGTCGATGTGATCTTCGACATGCGTGAACACTGCCTGACGTACCGGAAAACCCGAAGGTGCTTCCAGGTCCAGCAGGCGCGGCAGCACGCGACCGTAGCCGCTGGCGTCCAGCACAAAGGCAGACTGCACGCTGTATTGGCTGCCATCTGCGCGCTTAACCCGCAATACAGGCTGCGTGCCATCGACGTCTGCGCTGATGATTTCCTCCTCATAGCGAATCTCCACACCTTGCAGCTCGGCCTGATCGGCCAGCAGTTTATCGAACTCACTGCGCTGTACCTGGAAGGTGGTGGGCTTGCCGTGACTGAAGGTGTCTCCGAAATCGAAATCGCTGTACTGCTCGCCGCGCGCGAAGGCTGCGCCATTCTTGCGCTGGAAACCGGCAGCCTGCACCGCGTCGAGCATTCCCGCCTCTTCGACGAAGTCCAGGCAATGACAGAGCAGGCTTTCGCCGATCGAAAAACGCGGAAAAAGCTGGCGCTCGATGATCAGCACGTCATGACCCTGGCGCTTTAGCAGCGCGGCCGCAATCGAACCGGCGGGGCCGGCACCGATGACCACGACCTGACGCATTTCCCTATCAATGATGGGCACGGCTGTTCCTTTCCGATTTGACGGAGGCAGGGGAGGACGATAAGGGCACATGAGTGTCTTGACGCGGGCTGGCCCACGGTGCGAGCAAAAAGCTGAAGGCCAGCCCCAGGCTGACCGATAGCCCGAAATTGCTGATCGCCGGAGTGCCGGAAACCGCCAGCAGGCCGAACGACAGCCAGGTGGTGACGGCCGCCAGCAGCGTGCCAAGCAGGCTGACTGCGGCCCCTCCGACCTGTTCGCGCATCAGGATGGCGTAATCGACGCTGATTGCGGTGACCAACAGCAGGCCGAACAGGCTGAACAGGGTCAACGGCTGGCCAAGCCAACCCAGGCTGGCGAGGCTGCACAACGCTGCCAGCAGAGGCAGCGCGACGATGCGCAATGCGCCATTGAAGCCGAACGGGACAATCAGCAGCAGGACGATCAACAGGCATGAAGCCAGTTTCAGCTCGGCGGCGCTGATCTGCGTGTGAGCGAACACGTCATTGAGTTCGCCAAGGCGGTCAACCAGTTGCACGCCTTCCAGCCCGATAGCCTGCACGCGCAATAACGCCATGCTGTTCAGGCCGCGCAGGCTGACGATTCCCGCAACGCCGCCTTCAGGGTTGTCGATGGCGCCCAGCCAGAGTGTGCGCCACGGCTCGCTCAGCGGGCCTTGCAGCGCACCATCGATGTCTTGCTTCGGCAGGGCCTGCAGTTGGGCGAGTTCGGCCTTCAAGGCGTTGGCCGGCACGCCGAGTTGCACCAGCGGCTCCCAGTACTGCGGCAGTTTGCTCAGAGCGTCGCGGGTCGCCTGCTGCTCGGCCGGCGAGTCGAGCAACTGGTTGATCGCCATGTAGCCCTGCAGCTTGTCCATGCTCACCAGTTGATCAAGCCGCTGGGTCAACGCCGTCTGGCGATCCAGCAACTGCTGCTGATCCTTGCCGCGCACCAGAAAGAACTGGCTGGTCGGTTGATAGCCGGTGATTTGCGCGATGGTCTGGGCTTCGTCGGTCAGCGCCTGAGGGGCAGCTACCCATTGGCGGATATCGTTCTTGGTGGTCAGGTGCCAGATGCCTCCGGCACAAAAGGCCAGCAGCAGTACCAGCAGGATCGGCGTGTTGATGCGTTGCAGCAGTGCAGCCCGGCAATCGAGCATCTGCTGTGCCAGCCTCAATGGCCATTGCGCAGGACGGATCTCTACGTTTGCGAGCAGCGCGGGCAGCAGGCACACCGCTGTCAGGTAGGCGCCCACAAGGCCTGCAGCCGAGAACACAGCAATTTGCGTCAGTGCCGGGAAGGGCGTCCAGGCCAGTGCAAGGTAGCCGATGCAGCTGGTGATCAGGCTCAGGCTCAGGCCGGGCAGCGTCAGGCGCAACGCAGGCCAGCTGCGCCAAGGCTTCATGCTCCAGCTTTTGGACAGGTAATGCAGCGGGTAATCCACGGCCACGCCGATCAGGCTGGAGCCCAGCACCAATGTCATGACATGCATGTTGCCGAAAAATGCCACGCAGGCGACTGCGCCAAACAGCATGCCGACCACCACCGGGACGAATGCCAGCAGCACACTCCAGCGCCGGAAGGCCAGCAACAGCAGTAACAAAATACCTGCCGTAGCACCGCCGCCAACCCAAGTAATTTCCCGGCTGGCCTGCTTCTGGCCGTCTGCCGCGTAAAGCAGGCCGCTGGCTGCAAGCAACTGGCCACCGGCGTCGCTCGCCTGCACTCGGGCCTGCGCCAGCAGGTCGGCGACCTGACCGGGCAGGTGCATGTCGAACGCATCACTGCGGGTTCGCGAGCGCAGCAGCACCCAGCTTTTGCCCTCGGCGGTAGCAATCAACGCGCCACTGGCCAAGTCGGGTTCGACCGAGCCCTGTTTTGGCAGGCCGTTCTGAATGCGTCCGGTAAGGCCCAGCCAGTCATCCTGGCTCGGCACCAGGCTGAAACCGGCGAACGGGTCGAACAGGGTCTGCACGCGTTGCTCGATGAAGGTTTTCGGGTCTTCGATCAACAGGGCCCGATCCGCTGCCGGCAACATCGCAATACGGCCTTTCAGCAACTGGGTGCGCAAAGCCGGCAGGTCAGCCTGCAGCGTCCACTGAACCTTCTCGAACAGACCGCTCGCCTGCCATTGCTCGCCCAGTTTGCGGGCCAGCTCGACGGCTTGCTGGCGATCTGTATGCCCCACCAGCACCAGCATTTCGCGGTTGAGCGGCTCTTGCATGCGCTTTTCAGCGCTCTCTACCAGCGCATCGTTGTCAGTGCCCGGCACCAGCTCCATGAGGTTGGCCGACAGCGGCGAACGGTCGTGCCATTGCCAGACGGCCAGCGCCAGAATGCCTGCCAGAATCAGCAGGAATAGTCGCGGCAGTCGCCGCTCAGTTGCTGAAGTCATTACGCTGCGCATCTGTCAGGGCCGGGGCGCTGCTGCTGTCGATCATTTTCAGAACCGTGCTGTCGCCCTGGGTTTCCAGCAGTTCGATCCGCTGGACCAGCTCGCCGCCATCGATGTTGATCTGCTTGAAGACCTGTTGCAGCAACAGCGAGCGCGGCACCAGAGTCAGTTGCCATGCACTCGCATCGCCTTTGAGCTGCAAGTCGAAATCCCGTTGCAGGCCGCTGCTGTCACCCTGCAGCACGGAGAGGAACAGGCGGTTCTGCTCGGCACCGGCGTTCTTGTTCGGCACCGGTTTCCAGGTGCTGACGTCGCCGACGGTTTCACGGCGGGAAATGCCGCTGGCCGTGATGCGGTAATCCTGTTTCAGCGGTGTCTCCAGCAACCAGAGCAGGCCGAAATCTCTGGCGAGGACAAAGCGCCCTTTGCTGAGCAGCGGCTGCGGCAGGGCGCGCAAATGCTTTTCCTGAATGAAGCGGCCTTGCACCACCGCAGGTTTGGCGAGCTGGTCGCTCAACTGCTGCAGGTCGAAAGCCTGGGCCAGTGAAGACAGGCCCAGCAAACCCAGCAGCAGCAACGTACGAAACGGTCGGGTCATGGCAGGGCTCTCTTTACGGCATCGATAAAGACCTGAGGCGAGACCATCTGCATCTCGCGGCTTTGGCTGTCCACGGCGACCTGCACCGTACTGGCGCGCGTCAGTCGCTCCCCGGTGTGTGCATCGGTGATCAGGTAGTTGATCTTCAGACGGTTCTCCCATTCCACCAGACTGGCGCGCACGTTCAGCGTCTGGCCGAACACGGTGCTTCGCACGTAGCGCAATTGCAGGTCGATCACTGGCCAACCATAACCGGATTCGAGCATCTGCATGTAGTTATGCCCGATATGGTCCAGCAAAGCGCAGCGCGCGACCTCAAGGTATTTGACGTAGTTGCCGTGCCAGACGATGTTCATCATGTCGACGTCGAAAAACGGCACCACGATTTCGGTGTCGACGTGCAGAAAGCCTTTACTGCGCATGCAACCTCCAGCGGCGGTTGGCGATGTGTTTCAGGCACAGGCGCAATTCGCCTTCCAGTGCCCGGTCCTCTATGACAGGGGCGAAATCCTTGCTCAACTGATCGTGCATGGCGGCCAGGGCCGGCGGCAGCGGCCGCGCATCGGCAGCCTTGCTGCGCAGCCAGATGCCCTGATTGGCAGCGATCAGCGTAGCCGCGGCCACCTGTTCGGTCAGTTCCAGCACCCGGATGGCGTCCCGCGCGGCGATGGTGCCCATGCTCACTTTGTCCTGATTGTGGCACTCGGTGGAGCGCGAGAACACGCTGGCCGGCATGGTGTTTTTCAACGCTTCGGCAGTCCAGGCGCTGGTGCCGATCTGCACCGCCTTGAAGCCGTGATTGAGCATTGCCCGCTCGGCGCTGGCACCTGACAGGTTGCTTGGCAGACCGTGGTTATAGCGCTCGTCGACCAGCAGCGCCAGTTGTCGGTCAAGCAGGTCCGCCACATTGGCCACCAGGGTTTTCAGGCTGTCCATCGCAAAGGCGATATGCCCACCGTAGAAGTGCCCACCGTGCAACACGCGTTCGGCTTCGGCGTCGATGATCGGGTTGTCGTTGACGCTGTTCAGTTCGATCTCGATGAACGAGCGCAACCAGTTCAGGCTGTCAGCCAGCACGCCCAGCACATGCGGCGCGCAGCGCAGTGAGTAGCGGTCCTGCAAACGGTGCAATGGGGCGGTCGGCGCGTCGATGGCGAGGTCCTGGCGCAGCCACGCCGCCACTTGCATCTGGCCGGGATGCGGCTTGGCGGCGAACAGGCGTTCGTCGAAATGCTCCGGGTTGCCTTGCAGTGCCACCACGTTCATGGCGGTGATACGGGTTGCCAGTTGCAGCAGGTAATCGGCGCGGGCAAACGCCAGGCAGGCAATGCCGGTCATGACTGCGGTGCCGTTCATCAGCGCCAGCGCCTCTTTGGGACGCAGCACCAGCGGTGTCCAGCCCAGCTCGCGATGTACATCAACGGCCTGCCGGAGTTCACCGCGAAACATGACGTCGCGCTCGCCGGACAGGGTCGCGGCTACATAGGACAGCGGCGTCAGATCGCCACTTGCGCCTACCGAGCCTTCTTCCGGGATCAGCGGCAGGACGTCCTCATCGATAAACGCCTGCAAACGCTCGAGCAGTTCGATCCTGACCCCGGAAACGCCCTGACACAATGACTGCAAGCGCGCTGCCAGCACTGCTCGGGTTGTTTGCTCATCCAGCAACTTGCCCAGCCCGCAGCCGTGAAAGGTGTACAGATGACGTGGCAGTGCCTCCACATGCTCCAGCGGCACGGCTACCACGCAGGAGTCGCCGTAACCGGTAGTGACGCCGTAGATAACGCCTTCCCTGGCCAGCAACGAGTCCAGAAACCTTGCGCCCCGTGCGATGCGTGCGCGAAACGCGGCGTCGTTCTGCAGCACGCCGGGTGTCTGGCGATTGGCCAGGGTCAACACGTCTTCGATACGCAAGGCATGTTCGCCGAACGTGATCGGATCAGGAGCTTGGTTCATCGTCGGATTTCCAGAACGGGTAGAAATTGAACCACTGTTGCGGCGCCTCCAGGCAGTAATGCCCAAGCCGCTCGGCGTAGCGCGTGGCCCAGAGGGCGATCACCTGAGGGCGGTCACTGCGGCGCCATTCGATTGCCTCGGCGAACGGTTCAAGAATCACTCGATAACCCTGCGTGCCTTTAAGGCAGAAGAACAGGTTGACCGGGCATTTGAGCAGGCCGGCCAGCAACCACGGGCCTTGCGGAAAAGCGGCGGAATGGCCGAGGAAATCAACCCGCACATTGCGTCCGCCATGCAAGGCAACACGGTCGCCGGCAATCGCCAGCCACTCGCCTTCGTCCAGCCGCTGGCTCAATTGCAACATGATCGCCGGGTCCAGCTCGCTGACCTGAATCAGCCGCAGGTTGGTCGCGCCAGCCTCGCCCAGCAGACGATTGAAGCGTTCGGCGTGCTTGGTGTGTACCAGCACGTTCATGGTGATCTTTTCGCCGAGTTCGGCCAGTGCGCGGCATACTTCAAGGTTGCCCAGGTGCGCACCCACCAGCATCTGGCCGCGTTCGCCGCGCAGGTTCTGGCGGATCATGCCGCGGTCGACGATTTCGATCTGGTCGAGGCCCAGCCTGCCGTTCCACACATCGAGCTTGTCGAGCAACGCTTCGGCAAAGGCCATGAACTGGCCGAACACCCGCCTCTGGCTGGGTTGTAGTTCGGGTCTGGCGCTCCAGTCAGACAACCGCTGCTGGTATTGCCAGATGCTGCTCCGGGCACGTCGACCGAACACAAAGAAATACAAGACGATGCCATACAGCACCGGGCTGAGCAGGCGCCGGCCCAGTACACGCATGCCCCAGGCGGTGAGTTTCATGAGCATGAAACTGCCGCGCTCTTCGTGACTGGCCCAATGTTCTTTGGGGGGCTTGTTGAGGCTCATGAACGCCACCTGCGGCGAACAATCATCGGCGATCGGATCAGCATGCCGAAGAACAGTTTGGCGTGCATTTTCGAGATCAGCGCGTTGTCATGAAACAGCCGGAAATGCGACAGCCCGTCCTGCGGATAATGAACGCGGGTCGGCAGCCAGCGCATCGCCTGCCCCCGCCATGACAGGCGCACGAGGATTTCCGAATCGAAGTCCATGCGCTTGCCGATGTTTACATGGTTGATCAGGGTCAGCACAGGCGCCAGCGGGTAGAGGCGGAAGCCGCACATCGAATCGCGAATCTGCAACGACAGCGTATTGATCCACACCCAGACGTGGGTGAGGTAGCGAGCGTACAAGCGGCCTTTAGGCACGCTGTCGTCGTATTGCGGATAGCCGCAGATCAGCGCATTGGGGTACTGGCGCGACTGCTCCAGAAACACCGGGATGTCACGCAGGTCATGCTGGCCGTCGGCATCGACCTGCAACGCATGGCTGAAACCCAGGCGTGCCGCTTCCCTGAAGCCTGCCATGACTGCGCCGCCCTTGCCCTGGTTGACCGGCAGGCGCAGCAGGTAAATGTCGTCGCCCCGGGCCAGTTGTTGCAGCACGGCGGCGCAGGCCGGGCTGCTGGCGTCGTCCACCAGTACGCAGGGCAAGCCGGCGTCGCGCACGGCCTTGACTACATTGGGCACCGCCAACTCGTGATCGAACACCGGAATGATGACGCAGGGCTTATGCATGTTTGCCCCCCAGCAGGATTCGGCCACTGGAGCAGGGTGCGTTTTTGCTGTTGTGAAAGGCGAAATGGAGCTTGGAGCGCGCGGCGTCGAAGCGCAGGGTCAGTTTCAGGCGATCGCCGGGGCGAACCAGTTGCTGAAACTTGAGCACTTCCATGCCGGCAAAATCGGGTGGCAGATCCAGCAGTCGCTGGCCCAGGCTGATTGCCCAGTCGACCTGAACCACGCCGGGCAGGATCGGCGCCTTGGGGAAGTGCCCGCTGAAAAACGCCAGGTCGGGCGGGACGATCATTTGCAGATGCAGTTCGCCTTCGACGGTCTGTTGTTCGAGTACTTCCGGTTGTGTCGAACGTGGCGCCAGCAGCAGCGCCTCAACCTCTGCCTGAGGCAGTTTGCCCTGTGCATTCAGCGGCATCTGCCGCAGCAGACGCCAGCGCCGCGGCAGCGCGATGGTTTCGCAATGCGGCCGCAGGTGCTGGCGCAAAACCTCGGTAAGGGCGCGGCGGCCCTGGTTGCGCAGGGCCAGCAAGCCCGCATCGCTCAGCACCAGCACTGCGCCCAGCGAAGCACGGTTTTCCTGGACCACGCCAAGGCGCGTTTCACTCACCCATTCGTGAGTCGCGAGAGCTTGCTCGATCAGCGGCAACGAAACGCGTTTTTCTTCGAGTTTGACGATACGGTCCAGTCTGCCCAGCAGCTCGAAACGCCCGTCTTGGCCTATTCGAACGGCATCAGAGGTCTGCTCGGTATGACCGGGCGGCAGGTAGGGCGAGCGGATGCGCAATGCGCCTTCAGCGTCCTGACTCAGCTCGACGTCGGCAAAGGCTTGCCAGTGCTGTTCGCCCTGACGCCAGGCGATGCCGCCTGTTTCCGAACTGCCGAGAATTTCCGTTGGCCACTGGCCGAGGCGCTGTTGCAGGCTCTGCGCGGCGTCGGCAGGCAGCACGCCGCCGGATGAAAAGACCCTGCGCACGGCACTCAGGCTGGCCCAGTCGAGGTTATCGCCCATGCGTTTTAGCAGCGCCGGGCTGGCAACCCAGGCGAATGAAGGGTACTCGCGACTGGCGCGTTGCAGGTCTTCGGCAAACGGCAACTGGTGGCGAACAAAGGAGCGTGCCGCGCACAGTGGCCACAGCAGGCGGAACAGCAAACCATAAATATGCTGGGTCGCGACGCTGCCGATCATGCACGCCTCACCCAGTTCTGCGCCCCACAATTGTTCCAGTGCGCAGACTTCGTTGGCCAGTTGTCGAAGGCGCTTTTCAATCAGTTTGGGCTCGCCACTGGACCCCGAGGTACACAGGCCAAGCTGGCACTGGTCAAGGTCCAGCGCAGCAGGGGCAAGCGGCGCAGCGTGCAGGTCGTGCAGATGCGTGTCGCCTGGCTGATCGGTCAGCCATAGATCTACCTGAGTTGCCCAGCGCTCACGGGTCTGACCCTGCAGGTCGGCGGGCAGCAGTACGTGGACACCCGCGCGCCAGGCACCGAACAACGCGACAGCCAGCTCGGCGGCGTCTTCCAGATGCACCGCAATCTGCCTGACACCACGTGCCTGCAAGTCCGCCGCGACGCTCAGCGCCTGATGGCAGAACTGCGCGTGGTCAAGCTCTGGGGCCTGGGTCAGCAGGCGACCCGGCAGTGGGGCCAGCAGCAGGTCTTGCAGATTCAACCAGTTCATGCGATCCATTTCATTTGCCGCCCGCAGAGGGAGGGCGGACGATCCATTCGACAGCAAACAGCACGCCCATCAACCCGTAGGAAATCAGGCCGGTGTACAGCGTCCACCAAGACAACGGCGCCCACAACGTCAGCAGCGTTGCAGCAAGGCCGTTGAACAGAAAGAACCCGCACCAGATCTGCGTGACCCTGCGGGTGTAGCGGATGCCGGCCTCAGGCAGGTCCGGACGGTTCAGGCGCGCCATTTTTTCCACGATCGGTGGCCCGTAGATCAGGCTTGAACCGAACAGGCTGAGCATGAATGCGCTGACCAGCACCGGATACCAGCGCAGCATCAGGTGGCTGTCGACGACACCGAGCACCACACAGAAGGCCAGGGCCACTAGCGCCATTGCCAGGCTGCCGGGTTTGCGTTCGCCGGTAAGCGCGCGGGCGAGCCACAGGCTTCCCAGCAGCAGCGCAAACTGCCACGGAGCGAAGTGCTCGGTTCCCCAATAGACGGCAAATGGATACAGCACACCGGCCAGGACCAGAATCAGCCCGATCAGGCGCTTCATTCGGTCGCGTTGACCAGTCGGTAAACAGCCTCGACCACGTCGTTCACGGTCTTGACCGACTTGAACTCTTCAGCGGCGATCTTCTTCCCTGTCTTGCGTTTGATGTGGTCGATCAAGTCCACGGCGTCAATGCTGTCGATTTCCAGGTCCTGATAGAGGTTAGCGTCAAGCGTGACCCTCTCGGCCTCCAGTTCGAACAGTTCCACCATTGCGGTGCGCAGGATTTCGAAGATGTCTTCACGGGTTTGCATGTTCAATTCTCAGGCCGGTTGGCGCTGACGAAGGCCGCTAGGCTGTCGACGCTGGCAAAATGGTTACGTGTGTCTTTTGCATCGGCGTCGATCCTGATGCCGTAGCGCTTCTGGATGGCCAGACCCAATTCCAGTGCATCGACCGAATCCAGGCCAAGTCCTTCGCCGAACAACGTCATATCGTTGCCGATATCCTCCGGAGTGATGTCTTCGAGGCCCAGGGCATCGATGATCAACAATTTAATGTCCTGGTGCAGATCGCTCATCTGAGGCGAGCTCCTTGGTGAAATAGTCATGCAGGTAATCGTTGAGCTTGCGGGACGCTATGGGTGGCGGGCCTAGCGAACTGAAGGCGTTTGGGTCTATATCGGCACCGACGCGAAAAGTGAAGTGCACGCGGCGTTGCGGAATGCGATACCAAGGCTCGGCCTTGGTCAGGGTGGTCGGGCGTACCTGAATGGTCACCGGGGTGATGAGGCTCGCGCCGCGCAACGCGATGGCGGCCGCGCCCCGATGAAAGACCGGCGGCTGACCGGGCCGTGTGCGCGTGCCCTCAGGAAAGATGATCAGCGTCTGGCCGCTTTGCAGGCGCTCCACTGCGGCGTCGAGCATGTCCATGCTGCCGTCGTTGCTGATATATCCGGTGGAGCGCACCGGGCCACGTGTGAACGGGTTCTCCCAGAGGCTGCGCTTGACCACGCAGTTGGCGTCACGCACCAGACCGATCAGAAACACCACGTCGATCAGTGATGGGTGATTGGCGATGATCATCTGCCCGGGACGCCCCAGTTTTTCGGCGCCCTGCACCTCGTAGGTCAGCACGCCCATACGCGCCATGATGCGGATGAACCGCCAGAACAGGTGGCTGATGGTCCGTCGCGCGCGCCGCTGGTGGCTGGCCTTGCTGCCTGGCAGGCAGCTCAATACCGGAAAAACGAACAATCGAAGGCACAGGCCGCTCAACCCGAACAGGGCGAAACTGATGCCGGTTGCCAGCAGGCGCCAGTAATAGGCGTCCCGACCTTTTTTCAGTGACTGCGTTGCCAGTTCCATAACCGGTTATTCCAGGGGTGCAGGCAGGCCGATTGATTAGTGTGCAAGGCGCGCAGCAGATTCAGTGCGTGGGGCCACTGAGTCCGTCGGGTTCCTTGCGTGTCGCCGTGCAAAGACAATTCCCACTCGCTGCCAGGCGTCAGCAGCAAGCCGACGGCGTAGGGAAAGGGCACATCATCAATCCATTGGGCATAGGCTTGCGGTGGTTGCTCTTCGGTCACCACCAGCAGCACTGCTTCAGCTCCTTCAGCCAACAGCGCAGCTGCCTCGAATGCTCCATATTCCAGGCCATCGCCTGCGGCTGCCAACGCCGTCATTTCACTGGTCTCGCCGCGCATTATCGACCACAGGCCAATCACTGCGTTATGCACCGAGAGGCTGAACTGGGTCGGCGAAAGCGGCTCGTCTGCGGCCAGGTCACGCAGAATTTCAAACGTTCTCGGGGTTTCTCCGTGGCGCGATACGAACACCAGCGGCACTCGCCCGTAGCCTTCGGTCAATGGCCAGCCAACTGCAAACGCCATGCGCGCCATGCGGCCCAGACGTCGGCGCTGCATGGCAGGCAGAAAAGACACGTCCGGCGCTTCATCACTGTCTTGCAAAGGCGTCGGGTCACGACTCCATTTCTGCCAGTCATCCGCGCTTGCCAGGCCCGGGGCCCAAGCCTGCCATCGTGCAATGTTGAACGTGATCAAGACTATGCCTTCCCGCCCCTGTGGGCATGTTTCTCGCTACATCGATATCAGGTCGATATCAGCCTGGGTGCGGTCATTATCCCGAGTGCGCGCATTATCCCGATGGGTGTCATTACTAGCAAATTTGTTACATGAAAAACTGTTTACAGGCAGGTATTGTAAGGTTCGAGTCTGTTTTGTGTATGACAACCAGACACCCTCCGTATGGGGTAAGCTCGTTGTTGTCACATCTGCTGCCTAGAATCGATGCACCTATGGTCGTTATCGGCCACTCTTGTTGTTTCTTCATCTTCGAGGAGTCCAAAGCATGCGTCGCGTGGTATTCAATCAGAAGGGCGGTGTCGGCAAATCCAGCATCGCCTGCAATCTGGCTGCAGTCAGCGCTCACGAAGGCTATCGGACACTGTTGATCGATCTCGATGCCCAGGCCAACTCTACCCAGTACCTTACCGGCCTGACTGGCCACGATATTCCGATGGGGATTGCCGAGTTTTTCAAGAACACGCTGGCGGCCGCCCCGTTCGCCAAGAAAAACCACGTCGATATCTATGAAACGCCATTCGACAATCTGCACGTGGTCACCGCCACGGCCGAGCTGGCTGACCTGCAGCCCAAGCTTGAGGCAAAGCACAAGATCAACAAGCTTCGCAAACTGCTGGATGAGCTAAGCGAGGACTACGAGCGGATCTATCTCGATACGCCGCCTGCACTGAATTTCTATGCGGTTTCGGCGCTGATTGCTTCAGATCGCGTATTGATCCCTTTCGATTGCGACAGCTTCTCGCGACAGGCACTGTACGGGCTGCTGCGTGAAATCGAAGAGTTGAAGGAAGATCACAACGAGGATCTGCTGGTCGAGGGCATCATCGTCAACCAGTTTCAGCCGCGGGCCAGCCTGCCGCAGCAGATGCTCGACGAGCTCATCGCCGAGGGCCTGCCAGTGCTGCCGGTCTATTTGAATGCTTCGGTGAAAATGCGTGAATCGCACCAGGTCAACCTGCCCCTGATCCACCTAGACCCACGCCACAAACTGACGCAACAGTTTGTCGACCTGCATCATTTGCTGGAGACCAATGCCCATCCTTGATGGGCCATTGCGCACCCGAAATCGGACGCAGAGCGTCCAGAAATGCGTGCCCACGCTGGAGCGTGGGCACGATAGGAGTTCTTCCGGACGCCTATCGTGCCTCACCTCCCAACATATGCGTCTATCGTTCCTCACGCTCCAGCGTGGTAATGCCTTGGGTGACGCTCCGCGTCACAGATCTGCGCCGCGCAGCCTGCTCGAGAGTGGGCGCAGAGCGTCCAAATGGCATACGGGCATTGGCATGAGAGTCATCGTGGCCTCAGCACCTCTGGCGTGTAGCTGCCGTCTCTCAATGAGCGCGCCAGGTGTTCGCCATTCAGGCGTGCTTTCGATGCCAGTTCTTCGGGGATGCTGATGGTTGCGTCCATATCAGCCTGGAATCTCTCCTGCGAGGCCGTCAGTGTATTGCTGCCGGGTTCGCAGCCGCAGCGTACATGGTGGCCTTGAGTGGCCACTGCCACCAGGTCGTCGACGTAAGTCGGGTTGCCCTGGGCGATGAAGCCGATACTCGTGCATGCAGGGCACCAGACCGGGTCCCCCATGCGCGCTACGCGGCGCTCGTCGATCACCTCTTGCGCCGATGCGCTCAGCACAAAGCCGCCGCTGGTAGTGGAATCGCCTTCCCTGACTATGAATGACATGGCAGTACTTCCTGTAGGTTCCGGAAGGCCTGAGGCTAGGTGCAAATCAGCGCCTCGGCATCGACCAAAGCCAGTTAAAGACAAATCCCACGTAAACATCAGCAGCGCGTTTCAGAGATGTTGCAGAGGCACATATAAAGTGTGCCTAAAACTGATTATTTCGCTCATCGTTACTCCAGCCGTAACGATCGGGCTCGCTGCTTGATTGATGCAAGGCATCCATCGCTCCTAAGGTGGCCCACGACAGCACAATCGTGGAGCGATCATGACAACAACAACTTCCCCCGACGCGCGCTGGACACGTCGTCGCACCGAGAAAAAAAGGCGTCTCGAGCAGGTGCGGGCATTGGCCGATGGCGTGGTGTTGCCGACCGACAAGATCGTCGAGGCGCTGGAGGCGTTGCTGGTTTCCGGTGATCGGGTGGTACTTGAGGGCAATAACCAAAAACAGGCGGATTTTCTCTCCCGCGCACTGGCCAAAGTTGACCCAGGCAAGGTGCATGACCTGCACATGATCATGCCGAGCGTTGGCCGTGCAGAACATCTGGACCTGTTCGAGCAAGGCATCGCTCGTAAACTGGATTTCTCGTTTGCCGGCACACAAAGCCTGCGTATCAGCCAGTTGCTGGAAGACGGCTTGCTGGAAATCGGCGCGATTCACACCTACATCGAGCTTTATTCACGGCTGGTGGTGGACCTTATCCCCAACGTCGTACTGGCCGCAGGTTTCATGGCCGACCGTGCAGGCAACATCTATACCGGGCCCAGCACCGAAGACACCCCCGCACTGATCGAGCCCGCTGCCTTTAGCGACGGCATTGTCATCGTTCAGGTCAATCAGTTGGTCGATGACGTCAGTGAGCTGCCTCGGGTCGACATTCCGGCCTCTTGGGTCGATTTTGTGGTGGTGGCCGACAAGCCTTTCTACATCGAGCCGCTGTTCACCCGCGACCCGCGTCACATCAAGCCAGTACACGTGCTGATGGCGATGATGGCGATTCGCGGCATCTACGAGAAACACAACGTCCAATCGCTGAACCACGGCATCGGTTTCAACACCGCCGCCATCGAACTGATTCTGCCGACCTATGGCGAGTCGCTGGGGCTCAAAGGCAAGATCTGCCGCAATTGGACGCTCAACCCGCACCCGACCCTGATCCCGGCCATCGAGAGCGGCTGGGTCGAGAGCGTGCATTGCTTCGGCACCGAACTGGGCATGGAAAACTATATTGCCGCCCGCCCTGACGTGTTCTTTACCGGGCGCGACGGCTCACTGCGTTCCAACCGGCAGCTCTGTCAGCTGGCTGGTCAGTACGCCGTTGATTTGTTCATCGGTGCGACTCTGCAGGTCGACGGTGACGGGCATTCCTCGACTGTCACTCGTGGGCGTCTGGCAGGTTTCGGCGGCGCGCCGAACATGGGCCATGACCCGCGTGGCCGACGGCATGCCACCCCGGCCTGGCTGGACATGCGTCAGCAGACCGAAGACGGCCCGGCTGCCTATCTGGAACGTGGCAAGAAGCTGGTGGTACAGATGGTCGAGACCTTTCAGGAGGGCGGCAAACCGACCTTCGTCGAAACGCTCGATGCCGTTGAGGTGGCGAAGAAAAGCGGCATGCCGCTGGCGCCAATCATGATCTACGGCGACGACGTCACTCATTTACTGACCGAAGAAGGCATCGCCTATCTGTACAAGGCGCGCAGCCTGGAAGAGCGTCAGGCGATGATTGCAGCGGTGGCGGGCGTGACCGTGATCGGTTTGCGCCACAACCCGAAAGACACTGCCCGCATGCGTCGCGAAGGCTTGATCGCGCTGCCCGAAGACCTCGGCATCCGCCGCACCGATGCCAGTCGCGAACTGCTGGCGGCCAAAAGCATCGCCGATCTGGTCGAGTGGTCCGGTGGCCTCTACAACCCGCCTGCCAAATTCAGGAGCTGGTAATGAGCGCACTTCAACTGAAACCGCAACCTGCCTCACTGGCCGAGCGACTGGCTGATCTGGCAGTCGACGCCCTGATCGCCGAAGCCGACCTTTCGCCGAAACCCGCGTTGGTCGACCGTCGTGGCAGTGGCGCGCACACCGACCTGCACTTGGGGCTTATGCATGCTTCGGCGCTCTCGTTATGGCCGACGTTCAAGCTGATGGCCGATGCTGCCGCGCAATTCAAGACAGTGGGCCAGCCGTTGCGCGAGGCGCTTGGCCGTCTGGGACGTGAGGGCGAGGGCTCCATGTTGCGCACCACGGGCGGGGTAAATACCCATCGTGGCGCAATCTGGGCATTGGGGCTGCTGGTCACGGCGGTGGCGCTGGAGCCGCATGACTGTGGATCTGACGCAGTCTGTCAGCGCGCAGCCAGGCTGGCAATGATCAAGGACCGCCAGGTGCTCACGCAAAATAGCCACGGCAGTGAAGTGGTTCGTCGCTACAAGGTCATGGGGGCCAAGGAGCAGGCGCAGCAGGGCTTTCCTGCCGTGACGCTGTTCGCGCTGCCGCAGTTGCAGCGCAGTCGCGCGGCAGGCAGTGGCGAGCAGAACGCCCGGCTTGATGCATTGCTGGCGATCATGACCCGCTTGGCTGACACCTGCGTGCTGCATCGTTCGGGTATCGAAGGGCTGAGCGTCATGCAACAGGGCGCGCAGCGTGTGCTTGATGCCGGTGGCAGTGCCAGCCTGGCCGGTCGCCGAGCGCTGAACGAACTGGATCAGCAATTGCTGGCACTTAACGCTTCGCCTGGCGGAGCTGCTGATCTGCTCGCCGCCTGCCTGTTTATCGACGGCCTGGAGCCTGCGCTCGGCCCTGTTTCGAGGAGTGCCTGAATGGAAACCCTGTCTTTTGAATTCCCCGCCGGACAGCCGCCCAAAGGCCGGGCGATGGTGGGCGTGGTGGGTTCCGGTGACCTGGAAGTGCTGCTGGAACCAGGACAGCCGGGCAAACTGTCTATTCAGGTGGTGACCTCGGTGAACGGCGCCTCGCTGCGCTGGAAACACCTGTTCGAGCGCATGTTCGAGGGCCAGACCCCGCCCGCGCTGAGCATCGATATCCATGACTTCGGTGCAACCCCCGGCGTGGTGCGCTTGCGTCTGGAGCAAGGTTTCGAGGAGATCGGCCATGACTGATAACGCACGTTTGCTGAGCCAGCGCAGCTTCATCGAACTCGGCGCCCGTCAACGCGCCCGCGCTTTGCTGGACACGGGCAGCTTTCGGGAATTGCTCGGCCCGTTCGACCGCGTCATGTCGCCCTGGCTGGCCATGCAAGGCGTGGTGCCTCAGGCCGATGACGGCGTGGTGGTCGCCAAAGGCACTGTCGATGGTTTGCCGGTGGTCATCGCTGCCATCGAAGGCTCTTTTCAGGGCGGCAGCATGGGTGAGGTCGGCGGCGCAAAAATGGCCGGCGCACTGGAACTGGCTGCCGAAGACAATCGCAACGGTATTCCCACCGCCGCGATTGTATTGCTGGAAACCGGCGGTGTGCGCTTACAGGAAGCCAATCTGGGCCTGGCGGCGATTGCCGAAATTCATGCCGCGATGGTCGACCTGCGTCAGTACCAACCGGTGATCGGCGTAGTAGCGGGCAGCGTTGGTTGTTTTGGCGGAATGTCCATTGCTGCAGGGCTTTGCAGTTATCTGCTGGTGACCCAGGAAGCGCGCCTCGGGCTGAACGGCCCGCAGGTGATCGAGCAGGAAGCCGGCATCGAAGAATACGACTCCCGTGACCGACCGTTCATCTGGAGCCTGACTGGTGGTGAACAGCGTTTCGCCAGTGATCTGGTCGATGGCTTTGCCAGCGATGACGTGGCCGCTATTCGTCAGCAGGTCAGCGACTGGCTCAGGCAAGGCGTGCCCGAAACGCATCGCAGCAGCCAGTACGAGCTGTTTTTAAACCGTCTGGCCAGCCTCGATACCGAAGCGCAAATCGATCCACAACGTGTGCGCACCCTTTACCAAGGAGCCCGCTCATGAGTCATTCACAACGGGGTTTGAACTGGTTCAACGCATTGAGCTCAGGGGGCGCCGCCGTTGCGGGTCTGCCTGCTTCGCTCAAGGTAGCCGATGGCAGGCTGGGCGAGCAGCCGGTGCGCTTTCTGGCGGTGATTGTCGATACCGAAAACCGCTTCCCTCGTGCGCGTCAGGGCGAGGTGGGTTTGCTGGAAGGCTGGGGGCTGGCCAAGGCGGTGGACGATGCCATCGAACAGGATCGCGAGCGTGCCGAGAAGCGCGCCCTGATCGCCATTGTCGACGTACCGAGCCAGGCCTATGGCCGTCGCGAAGAGGCGCTAGGCATTCACCAGGCGCTGGCCGGGGCAGTGGATAGCTATGCGCGGGCACGGTTGGCCGGGCATCCGGTGGTTGGCCTGTTGGTGGGCAAAGCGATGTCCGGCGCGTTTCTGGCCCACGGCTACCAGGCCAATCGGTTGATCGCGCTGCGCGACCCTGGCGTCATGGTGCACGCGATGGGCAAAGCCTCGGCCGCCCGCGTGACCCTGCGCAGTGTCGAAGACCTGGAAAAGCTCGCTGCCAGCATCCCGCCGATGGCCTACGACATCGACAGCTACGCCAGCCTCGGTCTGCTGTGGGAAACCCTGCAGGTCAGTCAGATCGAACAACCCGCTGCAGATGACTTGACCCAGGTGCGCGATGTGCTGAGTCGTGCCATTAAGGACACGCAGGCCACTGGCGTCGACCTGAGCAGTCGCCTGGGCGCAAGCAACCGAGCGGCGTCGGCAAAAGTGCGCCAGCTGATGCGAGCGCAATGGTGAGTGATCTTACTGGCGCAGTGCTGCCCCATGATTTGCTGTGGGGTATGCCGCTGTCCGCCTTGCCGGACGACGCGCCAAAGTGGGCGGTCGAGGCCTTGATCGCCGGGCAGCCGGTTGTGGTGCGGCGTCAGACGATGCCAGCCGGTCAGGTGGCGGTAGGGTTGCGTGGCAGTGGGCGGGAACAGCGTTATGCCGCGAGCATGCTGCTCTCGCAGATTTCTCACCGGGTAAGCCCCGAGCAACTTATCGCTTGTCCGACCGGATCTGGTCAGGACTGCCCGGCCTTGTGCGCCCTGCGCCAGATCCGTCCGGTGATGGAAGCACTGGAGCTGGTCTGGGGCATCGGCGGCAGTGCCGGATTCGAACTGGCCAGCGGTTTCGCAGCGCTGAATCAGGACAGCGACCTGGACCTGATTCTGCGCACCCCCGAGCCGTTCAGTCGGCGTTGCGCCGCCGAGCTGGTCGAGGCGTTGGAGACATCGGCCTGCCGGGTCGATGTCCAGTTACAGCTCGATCACGGTGCAATCGCGCTACAGGAATGGGCGCGGCCAGCAGGGCGGGTGCTGCTCAAGACCTCCAGCGGAGCTCGACTTGTGACCGATCCGTGGTACCTGGTCGAGGCGTGCGCATGAGCAGCCTGTGGGTGTTCCCCGGCCAGGGTGCGCAGCAGGCGGGCATGCTGCATCAGTTGCCTGACGACCCGATTATTCGCGATTGCCTGCAAGAGGCCGCCGATGCGCTGGGTGAGGATGTCATGGCGCTGGACACCCCCGAGGCGTTGCAATCGACCCGCGCCGTTCAGCTGTGTCTGTTGATCGCCGGTGTTGCCTGCGCGCGCTTGTTGCAGGCCCGCGAGTGCGTGCCGGATTACGTCGCAGGGCTCTCGATCGGCGCCTATCCGGCAGCCGTCATCTGCGGCGCGCTGGCCTTCGACGATGCCATGCGGCTGGTAGCGCTGCGCGGCGAGCTGATGAAGAGCGCTTACCCCGAAGGCTACGGCATGACCGCTGTCATCGGGCTGGATCAGGCCCAGGTCGAAGCGATGATCGGCCAGGTACACAGCGCGAAAACGCCCGTGTTTCTTGCCAATATCAATGCCGACAACCAGATGGTCATCGCAGGCAGCACCGAGGCGATGCAACAGGTCGGTCGACAGGCCAAGGCTGCAGGCGCCGCAGCCGTAAAGCGTCTGGCCGTCAGCGTGCCCTCTCATTGCGCCTTGCTTGAAGCACCCGCACAAAAGCTGGCCGAGGCTTTTTCAGGCATCGAGCTTAAAACACCCAAGGTGCGCTACCTCAGCGGCAGTACGGCGCGTCCGCTACTGAATGTCGAAAAGATGCGTGATGACCTGGCCTTCAATATGTGCAGGGTCATCGACTGGCGCAGCACGGTGGAAACCGCCTACGAACGCGGTGTGCGCCTGCACATCGAGCTACCGCCCGGTGCGGTGTTGACCGGCCTGGCGCGCAAGGTCTTCCAGCAAGGAACGGCGCTGGCTTTTCAGGCTGCGCGTCTGGACAGCCTGGTCGCGCTGTCGCGAGAGGAAGGTTGCCGCACCCGATAGAGCCGCCGTGCAGCTGCTACGAAGGACAAAAACAACAACTTCAGCAATGCAAACAGAGGAATAACAACAATGATTATCTACGGTGTTGCACTACTGGCTATCTGCACGCTTGCGGGCGTGATTCTCGGTGACATGCTCGGCGTTCTGCTGGGCGTCAAATCCAATGTGGGCGGGGTCGGGATCGCCATGATCCTGTTGATCTGCGCACGCCTGTGGATGCAGAAACACGGCGGCATGACCAAAGACTGTGAAATGGGCGTCGGCTTCTGGGGCGCGCTGTACATCCCGGTGGTGGTCGCGATGGCTGCGCAACAGAACGTCGTGACTGCATTGAAGGGCGGCCCTATTGCCGTGCTGGCTGCAGTAGGTTCAGTGGTGCTGTGTGCCTGCACTATCGCACTCATCAGTCGCACCAATCGAGGCGGCCCGTTGCCTGATGAAGAGCCGCTGTTGACCCCCGATATCGCTCCGGCTGGAGGTCGCTGATATGTGGGCTCTCATCGAAAAGGGACTGGAGCACAACGGCCTGATCACGGCGTTTGCCTTTGTCGGCATCATCATGTGGGTCTCGGTAGTGCTTTCAAAGCGCCTGACCTTCGGCAGGGTTCACGGCTCTGCGATTGCTATCGTCATCGGTCTGATTCTGGCCTGGGTCGGCGGCACCATGACCGGCGGCCAGAAAGGTCTTGCCGATATCACGCTGTTTTCCGGCATCGGCCTGATGGGCGGTGCGATGCTGCGCGACTTCGCTATCGTGGCGACGGCCTTTGAAGTGCAGGCCACCGAAGCACGCAAGGCAGGGCTGATCGGTGTGATTGCCTTGCTGCTGGGCACCATTCTGCCGTTTATCGTGGGTGCCAGTATTGCCTGGATGTTTGGCTATCGTGATGCAATCAGCATGACGACCATTGGCGCGGGTGCGGTGACCTATATCGTCGGTCCGGTTACCGGTGCTGCCTTGGGAGCAACCTCGGACGTCATGGCGCTGTCGATCGCCACGGGCCTGATCAAGGCGATTCTGGTGATGGTGGGTACGCCGATGGCTGCGCGCTGGATGGGCCTGGACAACCCGCGCTCGGCAATGGTCTTCGGTGGGTTGGCGGGTACGGTCAGCGGCGTGACCGCCGGGCTGGCCGCAACGGATCGGCGCCTGGTGCCTTATGGCGCGCTGACTGCCACCTTCCACACCGGGCTTGGCTGCCTGCTAGGGCCTTCGGTGTTGTATTTCATTGTGCGCGGCATCGTCGGTTAGTGCCTGTCGATCAGGTAGCTTGGTCCAGCAGGCGATTGGCGTACATGCGGCATTCAGCCAATAGCGCCAGCAGGTTAGGGTCGCGTTCCTTTGACTTGAGAAAGACCATGCCGATGTGCTGCTGCATCCGGTAACGGCTCTGCAGCGGAATCAGCCGCACGCGGTTTTCATAGACTGCGGCGATGCGTCCCGGCAGCAGGGCATAGCCGACGCCGGAACTGACCATGCTCAACAGAGTGAAAATATCATTTACCTGCATCGCCACCTTGGGCTCGAACCCGGCTTGCCGGAATACCCGTACTCCGTCGCGATGGGTTGCGAAGCCTTGGGTAAGGGTGATGAACGTCGCTTCGCGCAAGTCGCTCAAGTCCACTTCGTCGTGTGCCGCGAACGGTGAATCGGTCGGTACGGCGAGGAAGATGTCATCTGAAAACAGCGCCAGGTGTTCGCAATCCGGGTCGTTGGTGCTTTCGTCCAGCGACACCAGCATCGCATCGACTTCCATGTTCTTGAGCTTGTAGAGCAGGTCGATGTTCGAGCCTAGAATCAGGTCGATATTCAGCTCGCTGCGACGTATCTTCAGGCCCATGATCAATTGCGGCACGGTCTTGACCGTCAGCGAGTACAGCGCCCCAAGGCGAAAACGTGCCGCCGAGAAACCCGCGGCCTGGCGCGTCAGCTCGACCGTGGCGAGCACATCCTGCACCAGCTTTTGCGCGCGCTCTTCCAGCACATAAGCACTTTCCAGCGGTGTCAAATTACGCCCTTCGTGCTTGAACAGAGGGCAGCGCAGGGCGCTCTCCAGAGAATGGATCGCCCGGTGAACGCTGACATTGCTGGTCTGCAGCGCTTCTGCAGCACGGGCCAGATTGCCTGTGCGCATGAACGCCAGGAATATTTCCAGTTTCTTCAGCGTGAGTTCGTCATCGATCTGCATGTCGTGGCGCTTGTTGTTGGTGTGCGCTGATTGTGCCCAACTCATGCCCCGATAGCTGCTTAAAATATCCCTCACAGACATAGGTGTTGCGGTTTGTTTCAATAAGCCGGAGCCTCTGTAACCAGTGTTTTCGCCATAAGAGGGTATAGAGCGGATGTACTACGGAGAAAAATTCAACGCGTGGTCCCACCTGGTGGGCGCAGTGTTGGCGACCGTCGGCGCGATCTGGCTGCTGGTCATGGCAAGCCTGCAGGGTGATGTCTGGAAAGTGGTCAGCATGGCGATCTACGGTGTCTGCCTGATAACGCTGTACAGCGTTTCAACCGTCTACCACAGCGTTCAGGGGCGCACGAAGTCGATCATGCAAAAGGTCGATCACTTTTCGATCTACCTCATGATCGCTGGCAGTTACACGCCATTCTGCCTCGTCACGCTGCGCGGCGCGTGGGGCTGGACGCTGTTCGGCATCGTCTGGGGACTGGCGCTGATCGGTATTTTGCAGGAGATAAAACCCCGCTCCGAAGCGCGAATCATGTCCATCGTGATCTACGCCGTGATGGGCTGGATCGTGCTGGTGGCGGTCAAGCCGCTACTGGCTGCGCTCGGCACGGCGGGCTTCATCTGGCTGGCTGGCGGCGGCGTGCTGTACACCGTCGGCATCCTGTTCTTCGCCTACGACCAGATCCGCCACTTTCACGGCATCTGGCACCTGTTCGTGATCGGCGGCAGCCTGATGCATTTTGTGGCTATCTGTTTTTATGTGTTGTGAAGGTGGGCGCTGAAGCCAGGTTCTCGTTGGGTTCGATTATCGTTACCACGCTCCAGCGTGGTAACGCCCTCGTGGACGCTTCGCGTCCGCTCTTGAGCCTTCAATGCGGAGCATTGGCGCGATAAACAGTCAGAAATCGCCCCACAATTGCTGCGCCACGCTTAAGGCAACCACCGGGGCGGTTTCTGTGCGCAGGACGCGTGGGCCAAGGCGGGCGGCGTGGAAGCCTGCGTCTTGCGCCTGATCAATTTCTGCATCGTTCAGTCCGCCTTCCGGGCCGATCAGGAAAGCCAGGCTGGCTGGCTTGTCATGGCTGGTCAGCGGTTCGGCCACCGGGTGCAGCACCAGCTTCAGGTCGGCTTCGGTCAGCTTGATCCAGTCGGCCAACGGCATGGGCGGATGGATCACCGGCACTACCGAGCGACCGCACTGCTCGCAGGCACTGATCGCGATCTGCTGCCAGTGCGCCTGACGCTTCTCGGCGCGTTCGTCCTTGAGGCGCACTTCGCAGCGTTCGCTGACAATCGGGGTGATCTCGCTGACGCCCAGCTCGGTCGCCTTCTGAATCGCCCAGTCCATGCGCTCGCCACGCGACAAGCCTTGGCCCAGATGAATGCGCAAGCCTGACTCAACCTGCCCGGCGAAGCGCTCGGTCATTTGCACGCGCACACGCTTTTTGCCGACTTCCAGCAGCGTGCCGCGAAACTCCAGGCCCGAGCCGTCGAACAGTTGCAGCGCATCGCCCTCGGTCATGCGCAGCACACGGCTGATGTAATGCACCTGAGCCTCGGGCAGCTCGTGCTCGCCCAGGCTCAGCGGCGTTTCAGTGAAAAAGCGGGACAGTCTCATGGTGTGTCTCGGTTCTGATGTTTATTTTGTGATGATGGCTTCGCAGACAAGTCCGCTCCCACGAGCGAACCGTCGACTAAACACTGTGGGAGCGGACTTGTCCGCGAAGGCGCCAGCCATTGCGCCGAAAATTCCGGCCCTAACCCGGATCCCTGAAATCCGGATGGAAATTCTCGCGCACTGCAACACTGATGCTGCTGCGCGTCGCGATATCAATGCCTTCGCTGGCCACTTCAGCGAGAAAGTCGATCTGCTCCGGGGTAATCACATAAGGCGGCAGGAAATACACCACGCTGCCCAGCGGACGCAGCAACGCGCCACGCTCCAGTGCATGCTGGAATACCTTCATGCCACGCCGCTCCTGCCACGGGTAAGCAGTTTTGGTGGCCTTGTCCTGAACCATCTCGATCGCAATGGCCATGCCGGTCTGACGCACTTCCGCGACATGCGGATGATCCACCAGGTGCGCCGTTGCCGTCGCCATACGCTGCGCCAGCGCCTTGTTGTTCTCGATGACGTTGTCCTGCTCGAAGATATCCAGGGTCGCCAGCGCAGCAGCGCAGGCCAGCGGGTTGCCGGTATAGCTATGCGAGTGCAGAAACGCGCGCAGGGTCGGGTAGTCGTCATAGAACGCGTCGTACACGTCGTCTGTGGTCACGCAGGCCGCCAGCGGCAGATAGCCGCCGGTCAGCGCCTTGGACAGACACAGGAAATCCGGGCGAATGCCGGCCTGCTCACAGGCGAACATGGTGCCGGTACGGCCAAAACCAACGGCAATTTCATCGTGGATCAGGTGCACGCCATAGCGGTCGCAGGCTTCGCGCAGCAGCTTGAGATACACCGGATGATACATGCGCATGCCGCCGGCTCCCTGAATCAGGGGCTCGACGATCACTGCCGCGACACTGGCGTGGTGCTCGGCGAGGGTCTGTTCCATCGCGGCAAACATATTCCGCGAATGCTCTTCCCAGCCCATGCCTTCAGGGCGGTGATAGCAGTCAGGGCTTGGCACCTTGATGGTGTCCAGCAGCAGCGCCTTGTAGGTTTCGGTAAACAGCGGCACATCGCCGACCGACATCGCCGCCATGGTTTCACCGTGGTAGCTGTTGGTCAGGGTGACGAAGCGTTTCTTCTCTGGCTGGCCGCGATTGAGCCAGTAGTGAAAGCTCATCTTCAGCGCAACTTCTATGCACGAAGAACCGTTGTCGGCGTAGAAGCAACGCGTAAGACCTTCGGGGGTGAGCTTGACCAGCCGCTCGGACAACTCGATTACCGGCTGATGGCTAAAACCGGCCAGAATCACGTGCTCCAGCTGGTCGACCTGATCCTTGATGCGCTGGTTGATGCGCGGGTTGGCATGCCCGAACACGTTCACCCACCAAGAGCTGACAGCATCCAGGTAGCGCTTGCCTTCAAAGTCTTCGAGCCATACGCCTTCACCACGCTTGATCGGTATCAGCGGCAGATTTTCGTGGTCTTTCATCTGGGTGCAGGGGTGCCACAGGACCTTGAGGTCACGTTGCATCCACTGGTCATTGAGGCCCATTTTCAATCTCCGGGTAGCGACTCGCCTGATGCGAGGACGAACAATCGCGCAAGCCTATGCAATGCCCGCCCATGGAACAACCTTTGATGCAGTTTTAAAGCCCGATTGACATTGCTGGCAGCTATTTGATGGCTCGCGTATCCTGCGCAGCGAGTCGATCTTTCGGGGTGACTTGCCCAATCTTTCCTACGTTTTTTCGGAGTTCGCCGAATGCTTTCTGGGTGGCTGCGCGCATGTGCGCTGATAGTTGCAGGGCTGGTCAGCGTTTCGACGCTCGCCGATGAAAAACAACGCACCGCGATCGTCGTCGGCGGTGGTCTGGCAGGCCTGACTGCTGCCTATGAGCTGCAGGCCAAGGGCTGGCAAGTGACGCTGCTTGAAGCCAAACCTGTGCTGGGCGGTCGCTCCGGTCTGGCAACCAGTGAATGGATCGGCAATACCAAGGCCCAGCCGGTGCTGAACCACTACCTGGACAGCTTCAAGCTACCTACCGTGCCAGCCCCTGAATTTGTGCGTACGCCCAGCTACCTGATTGACGGTGTGTACTTCACTCAAGCCGACCTGGCCGTCAAACAGCCTGCAACCGCCGAAGCCATCAAGCGCTACAACGACACGCTGGACAATCTGGCGCGCTCGGTTGACGACCCGGAGAACCCGGCGTCCAACAGTACGCTGTATGCCCTGGATCAGATCAACGTCGCCAACTGGCTGGACCGTCTGAGCCTGCCTGCCACGGCCCGTCAGTTGATCAATCAGCAGATCCGTACCCGCTATGACGAGCCTTCGCGGCTGTCGCTGCTGTACCTCGCCCAGCAATCACGGGTTTATCGTGCTGTCGATGAGCGTGACTTGCGCGCTGCGCGCTTGCCCGGTGGCAGTGCGGTATTGACCCAGGCTTTCGTCAAGCAGCTAAAGACCGTCAAGACCAACTCGCCTGTGACGTCAGTCATTCAGGAGAAGGACAAGGTCACCGTAAAGGCTGGCGCCACCAGCTACACTGCGGACTACGTGGTCATGGCCGTACCGCTGCGTTCGCTGAGCAAGATTCAGATGACGCCAGCGCTGGACGCCCAGCACATGGGCGCGATCAAGAGCACCAACTACGGCTGGCGCGACCAGATCATGCTCAAGTTCAAGACCCCGGTCTGGGACAGCAAGGCGCGCATGTCGGGTGAAGTGTTCAGCAACACCGGCCTGGGCATGCTGTGGGTCGAGCCTGCACTCAAGGGTGGCGCCAATGTGGTGATCAACCTCTCCGGCGACAATGCCCGCATCATGCAATCATTCGGCGACAAGCAGATGGTCGATCAGGTTTTGATCCGGCTGCATGCGTTCTACCCTGAAGCCCGCGGCGCCTACACCGGCTATGAAATTCGTCGTTACAGCGTTGACCCCTCGACGGGAGGCTCCTACCTGGCGTTCGGTCCCGGTCAGATCAGTAAATACTGGCGCTTGTGGGAAAGGCCGATACTGCGTGTAGCCTTCGCCGGCGAACACACGGACACCTTGTACCCTGGCACGCTGGAAGGCGCTTTGCGCAGTGGTCAGCGTGCGGCCAGTCAGGTGCAGGATCTGGCCGCTGGCAAATCGTTCGAGCCAGTCAAGGTCGCTCCGCCGAAAGCCCCGGCGCCGGCTTCGCAGAAATCCGAAGGCAACTTCTTCAGTAACCTGTTTGGCGGTGGTTCTTCCGACAAGCCGTCTGAACCCGTAAAACCTCAAGCGGACAAGCCTGGCTTCTTCTCGCGCATGTTCGGCGGCTCTGAAGCGCCGGCTCCCGCGCCTGTACCTGCCCCGGTAGAGAAAGCCCCGGAGCCCGCTCCAGCGCCAGCGCCGGTTGCAGCGCCCGCTCCTGTGGTCGCACCGGCAGTCCAGCCTCCGGTAAAGGCCGAGCCTGCGAAAAAGCCTGCCGCCAAGACTGATGCTGCGAAAAAGGAAGCAGCCAGGAAGGACGCCGCCAAAAAAGAAGCCGCCAAGAAGGAGGCAGCAAAAAAAGAGGCTGCGAAGAAGGCTCAGGCCAAGCCTGCTCCCGCCAAGCCATCCGCTGAAACAGCCCCCGCAGACGCCAACAACTGACTTGGCGCCAGATGACTGAAAGGGACGCGGCTCACGCCGCGTCCCTTTTTTTACGCGTGCCGAATTCGTTCCGTTTTATGTGCGCTGATGAGACCGGGCGTGATTATGCCGTTCATCGGTATCGAACGGCCGATGGTCATTGCAAAGTGTTACTGACTGCAAATTATCGCGATGCTGCTGCGACAAACGCCGTCTGGCAACCCTGAGAGGCTCGCCAGACATTGATAAACCAGCATGGCGAAAGCAAAAGCTTCATGCAGATCCATCGTATTGTTCGATAGGTCAAAGCGAAATTTTGCGCTTTCATTCGATAGATAAAAAGCTAGTCTGGTAATACTTCTGACAGGTACTGGTAATGCAGCTACGTAATTCATCCTCTCGCTACGGTCTGGTCAGCATGGTGCTGCACTGGGGTGTGGCTGCTGTCGTGTTTGGTATGTTTGCGCTGGGGCTGTGGATGGTCGGGCTGGATTACTACGACACTTGGCGCAAGGCCGGCCCTGATCTGCACAAAAGCATTGGCATCACCCTGTTTGCGGTCATGTTGATCCGTGTGGTCTGGCGCTTGCTCAGCCCGCCGCCACCGCCGTTGACCAGCTACAGTAAGTTGACGCGTCTCGGCGCAGCGTTCGGCCATCTATTCCTGTACGTCGCACTGTTTGCCGTGATGTTTGCCGGCTACCTGATCTCCACAGCTGATGGTGTGGGAATACCGGTATTCGGTCTGTTCGAGGTGCCTTCGCTGGTATCAGGTCTTCCTGACCAGGCAGAAACCGCGGGCTGGATTCATTTGTATCTGGCTTGGGTCATCGTGATATTCGCGGTGCTCCACGGCCTTGCTGCACTGAAACACCACTTCATCGATCACGATGTGACGCTCAAGCGCATGCTGGGTCGTAATTGATTGTTTAACCAAAAAGGGAAGAAAAGCATGTTGAAGAAGTCTCTCGCCGCTCTGGCTCTGGGTACTGCACTGTTGTCTGCCGGCCAGGCCATGGCTGCCGACTACGTTATCGACAAGGAAGGTCAACACGCATTCGTTGACTTCAAGATCAGCCACCTGGGCTACAGCTTCATTCACGGTACGTTCAAGGACTGGGACGGCACGTTCAGCTTCGACGCTGCCAAGCCTGAGGCCAGCAAAATCAATGTCGAGTTGAAGACCGCCAGCCTGTTCACCAACCACGCCGAGCGCGACAAGCACATCTCCAGCAAAGACTTCCTGGACGTTGCCAAGTACCCGGAAGCCAAGTTCGTTTCCACCAGCGTCAAATCGACCGGTGAGAAAACAGCTGACGTGACTGGCGACCTGACCCTGCACGGCGTCACCAAGCCAATCGTGATCAAGGCGACTTTCAACGGCGAAGGCAAGGATCCGTGGGGCGGCTACCGTGCCGGTTTCAACGGTACTTCGACGCTGAACCTGAACGACTTCGGCATCAAAGGCCCTGGCCCGACGTCGCAGACGCTGGACCTGGACATCACCTTCGAAGGCGTACAGAAGAAGTAAGTGTTCGCCTGATCGACAAAACGCCGACCCTTGGGTCGGCGTTTTTGTTGGTGCTGCCCAGAATCGGACGCGGCGCGTGGGAGCCATGATCGACACCACAAACAAAAACGCCCCGAGCAAGTCGGGGCGTTTTTTTGTTGCGTGGCTGTCAGCTGTCGCGGTTGCGGGTCAGCAGGGCCGGTTTTTCACCGCGTGGGCGTGCTGGCAATTGGTCCAGTTGCTCGGCAGACGGGAAGCGGTCGATCTTTGATTCCTTGTGCACGATCTTCGGCTGAGGCTGACCGTCGCGCGGGGCGCGTACAGCAGGCTCTTGGCCTTCACGTGGCAAGGGTTGATCTTCACGTGCCGGGCGACGACCGCGTGGCTGACTATCGCGCGAGCGCGGTGCCGAAGAACCCGAGCCGTTACGCTTGGGTGCGCCAGTAGCGGAACCGGTACGTGGTGCGCCACCCGCAGGGCGGCCCGAATTGGCCGGGCGTGCAGCGCCACCGGTTGCCGGTGCTGCGCCAGGCGCGGCAGCAGGGCGACGACCGCGGTTCTGGCCTTTGCCCTGATAAGGGCTCACGTAGTCAGCGCGATTACCGAAGTTATCTACTTCGTCATCGCGGAACTCGTCCGGGGCGCGATCCGACGCCGGGCGCGGTGTGGCTGGTTGCGATGCACGCTGTTCGCTGCGAGGCGTGCCCTCACGAGGTTTTTTTTCGCGTGGCTGCCTTGCAGGACGTTCGCCAGTGGCGGCAGCAGCGGCAGGTTTTTCCTTGCCTTTGTCCTTGCCCTTGTCGCGACGACCGCCGTTGTTCTTGTCGCCATCGGCACGAGCAGGGCGCGCACCACGGGAATTGCGAACATCCGGACGCTCACGTACTTCCGGCTTTTCAGCCTCGACTGCCGTGATGTCGAAGCCCATCAGGTCGCCATCCGGGATTTTCTGCTTGGTCATGCGCTCGATGCTTTTGAGCAGCTTTTCTTCGTCCGGTGCAACCAGCGAAATGGCTTCGCCCGAGCGACCTGCACGACCGGTACGGCCGATGCGGTGTACGTAATCTTCGTCGACATTCGGCAATTCGAAGTTGACGACGTGTGGCAGCTGATCGATATCCAGGCCGCGTGCGGCGATGTCGGTCGCGACCATGATGCGCACATCACCGGCCTTGAAGTCGGCCAGAGCCTTGGTGCGTGCGTTCTGGCTCTTGTTGCCGTGGATAGCAACGGCGGCAAGGCCGTGCTTGTCCAGGTACTCGGCCAGACGGTTGGCGCCGTGCTTGGTACGCGTGAAGATCAGCACCTGTTCCCAGGCCCCCACGGTGATCAAGTGCGCCAGCAACGAACGCTTGTGGTTGGCCGCAAGACGGAACACCCGCTGCTCGATACGCTCGACCGTGGTATTCGGAGGCGTTACTTCGATGCGCTCGGGGTTGTGCAGCAGCTTGCCTGCCAATGACGTGATGTCATTGGAGAACGTCGCCGAGAACAGCAGGTTCTGACGCTTGGCCGGCAGACGAGCCAGGACCTTTTTGACGTCATGTACGAAGCCCATGTCGAGCATCCGGTCTGCTTCATCAAGCACCAGGATTTCGACGTGGGAAAGATCAACGCTGCCTTGACCGGCGAGGTCGAGCAGGCGGCCAGGGCAGGCTACCAGTACATCCACACCGCGGGACATGGCCTGAACCTGCGGGTTCATGCCTACGCCGCCGAAGATGCAGGCGCTGACGAACTTCAGGTCGCGTGCATAGAGCTTGAAGCTTTCATGCACTTGCGCGGCGAGTTCGCGAGTCGGGGTCAGGACCAGTACGCGCGGTTGGCGCGGGCCATGACGCTGGGATTTGTCCGGAACACCATTGGGAAACAGCCGCTCCAGAATAGGGAGGGCGAAACCACCGGTTTTACCAGTACCTGTCTGCGCCGCAACCATCAGGTCGCGACCTTGCAACACGGCGGGAATTGCCCGCTGTTGCACGGGGGTAGGCTGGGTATAGCCCGCTGCCTCGATGGCGCGGACTAAAGCCTCGGAGAGACCGAGGGAAGCAAAGGACATGAGTAATCCTGTTCTGTTGGAGCTTAAGCTCAAGGGATGTCTTGCCTGGCGCGAATGGCGTGTAAAGACAACGCGATCCCGTCCGGTCCTGCAGGGTCTTCAGTGCATCTCGTGACGTCTGCGCTTGATGAAAAAAATGCGCTGATGGCGTGAACGAGTGACGATTGCAAGACCGCGCGTCCGGGCGTAAGCCTGGCGGGAAGGCTGGAGTATAACAGAGCGAGCGCAATACGCTGCTTTCCTGCTGCCCAACGGTGTATCAGGCCGCGATCTTCAGGGAATTGCCCGTCAGATCACGGCTTTGCAGGACTGTCAGCGTGGCAATTGCAGGTTGTTCCACACCGCCAGACTCGGTTCTGCCTGGTTCAGCGTGTAGAAGTGCAGGCCTGGGGCGCCACCTTGCAGCAGGCGTTCACACATCTGCGTAATGACTTCTTCGCCAAATGCCTGAATGCTCTGCACGTCATCGCCGTACGCTTCCAGTTGCTTGCGGATCCAGCGCGGGATCTCTGCGCCGCAGGCATCGGAAAAGCGTGCCAGCTTGCTGTAATTGGTGATCGGCATGATGCCGGGCACGATCGGGATGCTCACTCCCATCTTTTCGACGCGCTCGACAAAATTGAAATAGCTGTCGGCGTTGAAGAAGTACTGGGTGATTGCGCTGTCGGCACCCGCGTTGGCCTTGTTGACGAAGTGCTTGAGATCGTCTTCGAAATTGCGCGCCTGAGGGTGCATTTCCGGATAGGCGGCAACTTCGATGTGGAAGTGGCTGCCGGTTTCTTCACGAATGAAGGTCACCAGGTCGTTGGCATGACGCAGCTCGCCGCTGGCCATGCCCATGCCGGAAGGCAGGTCGCCACGCAGGGCTACGATGCGCTTGATACCTGCTTCCCTGTACTGGGCCAGCAGGTTGCGCAAGTCGTCCTTGCCGTCGCCAACACACGACAGATGCGGCGCGGCAGGCACTTTTACTTCGTTCTCCAGCTGCAACACGGTATTGAGCGTGCGGTCGCGGGTAGAACCACCGGCACCGTAGGTGCAGGAGAAAAAATCGGGGTTGTACGTGGCCAGCTGACGAGCAACGGTCAGCAGCTTTTCATGTCCAGCGTCGGTCTTGGTAGGAAAAAACTCGAAACTGAAGCGGCGATCTTGAGACATGGAGCCGATCTCATCGTAGGAGCGAACTTGTTCGCGAAAAGGTCGGAAGGACCTTCAGATACCGAGCATCACCGGAGTATCAACTACGTCCGGTGAAGGCTGATTGCAACCTCTGCCCACTTGCACGCGAGCAGACGGCCCGATCCGCTTCTTTTGGCAGCAGAAGCGTACCGGACCTGCTCAATCAGTAGCGGTAAGCATCTGGCTTGAACGGACCTTCGACGGTCACGCCGATGTAATCGGCCTGGGTCTTGGTCAGCTTGGTCACCACACCGCCGAAACCGCGGACCATTTCCAGGGCCACTTCTTCGTCGAGTTTCTTCGGCAGTACTTCAACAGTCAGACGCTCTGCTTTCTTGGCCGGAGCCAAGTCAGCGTACTTCTGCTCGAACAGGAAGATCTGTGCCAGAACCTGGTTGGCGAACGAGCCGTCCATGATGCGGCTTGGGTGACCTGTGGCGTTGCCCAGGTTAACCAGACGGCCTTCGGCCAGCAGGATCAGGTAGTCATCGTTCTGCGCGTCGAACGAGCCGGCGCCAGTACGATGGATCTTGTGAACCTGCGGCTTCACTTCTTCCCATGCCCAGTTCTTGCGCATGAAAGCAGTGTCGATTTCGTTGTCGAAGTGACCGATGTTGCACACTACAGCGCGTTTTTTCAGCGCTTTAAGCATGTTGGCGTCGCAGACGTTGACGTTACCGGTGGTGGTCACGATCAGGTCGATCTTGCCCAGCAGAGCCTTGTCGATGCTGGCTTCGGTGCCGTCGTTTTCGCCGTCGATGAACGGGGAGACAAGCTCGAAACCATCCATGCAAGCCTGCATGGCGCAGATCGGGTCGACTTCGGTCACTTTGACGATCATGCCTTCCTGACGCAGGGACTGGGCCGAGCCCTTGCCCACGTCACCGTAGCCGATCACCAGCGCCTGCTTGCCGGACAGCAAGTGGTCGGTGCCACGCTTGATGGCGTCGTTCAGGCTGTGACGGCAGCCGTACTTGTTGTCGTTCTTGCTCTTGGTCACCGAGTCGTTGACGTTGATGGCCGGGATTTTCAGCTCGCCCTTGGCCAGCATGTCCAGCAGACGGTGAACGCCGGTGGTGGTTTCTTCGGTCACGCCGTGGATCTTGTCCAGCATCGCCGGGTATTTCTTGTGGATGATCTCGGTCAGGTCGCCGCCGTCGTCGAGGATCATGTTGGCGTCCCATGGCTGGCCATCCTTGAGGATGGTCTGCTCGATGCACCACTCGTACTCTTCTTCAGTCTCGCCTTTCCAGGCGAAAACAGGGATGCCCGCAGCGGCGATGGCAGCAGCGGCCTGGTCCTGAGTCGAGAAAATGTTGCAAGACGACCAGCGTACTTCGGCACCCAGGGCAACCAGGGTTTCGATCAGTACAGCGGTCTGAATGGTCATGTGGATGCAGCCGAGAATTTTCGCGCCCTTGAGCGGCTGTTCAGCGGCGTACTTGCTGCGCAGACCCATCAGGGCAGGCATTTCGGATTCGGCAATGATGGTTTCGCGGCGGCCCCAGGCGGCCAGAGAAATATCGGCAACCTTATAGTCGTTAAAATCTGCGGGCGTGATTACAGCACTCATTGAGAGTCTCCATTCCATAAAAATGCGAATGGGCGCCGTTGTGCGTTTAAGGCTTGCCGGCTGATGATCAACCTTGCAAACAACGCCCCATCCGAGCCTGACAGGGAAAACCTGCTGCAGCGCCCCTCGGACAGGTGGCGGGAACGGTATCAAGCGTTGATGACCGTTGTGAAACGTTTGGCAGTATAGCTGTGCTGGCGATTCTTCCCAAGGCTTTCTGTCGGGTTAAAGGCCATGCTTTTGCCATCTAGCGGTAATAGGGTCGATGCACAGTCTCTATGAGACCAGCATGGGCGGAAGCCTTCTGCTCTGCCATCATGCAACCCTCTACCGGCCATACGCTCAGGAATGAACATGAATTTCCACACCCGCAAGTGGGTAAAGCCCGAAGACCTCAACCCCAACGGCACCCTGTTCGGCGGTAGCCTGCTGCGCTGGATCGATGAAGAGGCTGCGATCTATGCGATTGTCCAGTTGGGCAACCAGCGGGTGGTGACCAAGTATATTTCCGAGATCAACTTTGTCAGCGCTTCGCGTCAGGGCGACATCATCGAGCTGGGCATCACCGCCACCGAGTTTGGCCGCACCTCGATCACCCTCAAATGCCAGGTGCGCAACAAGATCACCCGCAAGAGCATCTTGACGGTCGAGAAGATCGTCTTCGTCAACCTCGACGAAGACGGCCAGCCAGCGCCACATGGGCGGACCGAGATCCGCTATATAAAGGATCAGTTCGACGTAGAGGACTGACGTTCAGGTTGCTGAAGATTGGACGCAGAGCGTTCGCAACGGCATGCCCACGCAGAGCGTGAGCATGATAGTTACAAAGTGATCGTACCTCACGCTCCGCTTGCGAATGCCCTTCACGACGCTCCGCGTCGTCCACACAGCTTGGCTCAGCCCTTGGCCTGGAACTCTCGCAACCACGCCAGGCCTTCGCTGGTATCGCCTTTCGGGCGGTATTCGCAGCCGATCCAGCCGGTGTAGCCCAGATCGTCGATGACGTTGAACAGGTGCTCGTAATTCAATTCGCCGAGGTTCGGCTCGTTGCGATCCGGTACGCCTGCAATCTGAATGTGGCCGATGCCTGCAAAGTCCCGGCGCAGCTTGCTGGTCAAGTCGCCTTCGACGACCTGGCAGTGGTAGCAGTCGAACTGCACCTTCAGGTTGTCTGCACCCACCAGCCTGCGGATTTCCTGCGCCTGATCCTGGCGGTTGAGGAAGAAGCCCGGCATGTCACGCGTGTTGATCGGCTCGATCAGGATCGTGACACCAACAGACTTCGCCTGCTCGGCCGCAAACGCCAGGTTTTCCAGATAAACCGCCTGATGGCGCTCGCGCAAGTCCTCGCTGGGCAGCAGACCGGCCATCACATGCACGCGGTCATTACCCAACACCTGCGCATATTCCAGCGCACGTTCGATGCCACTGCGAAATTCCGCTTCGCGGCCTGGCAATGTCGCGATGCCTCGTTCGCACGCATCCCAGTCGCCCGGTGGGGCGTTGAACAGTGCCTGCACCAGGCCGTTGTCGCTCAGGCGTTGTTTGAGCTCCTGCGGCGTGTAGGCGTAAGGAAACAAATACTCGACCGCCCCGAAACCGTCGGCAGCGGCGGCGGGAAAGCGCTCAAGAAAATCATGCTGTGGATAGAGCATGCTGAGGTTGGCGGCAAAACGAGGCATGTTGACTCCAGTCTTCAAAAGGTCAGACGAATGGCCAAAGCAGCAGAGTGATCACGAAACCCAGTGTGCCGAGCAGCGTGACCAGCACAGTCCAGGTGCGCAAGCCGTCGGCGACGTTGAGGCCCGCCAGTTTGGTGAACATCCAGTAACCGGCGTCGTTGATGTGCGACATGGCCAAACCGCCACCGCCCA
This sequence comes from Pseudomonas coronafaciens pv. oryzae str. 1_6, assembly GCF_000156995.2. Lineage (NCBI taxonomy): Bacteria > Pseudomonadati > Pseudomonadota > Gammaproteobacteria > Pseudomonadales > Pseudomonadaceae > Pseudomonas > Pseudomonas coronafaciens. The sequence continues at coordinate 418,637 of NZ_CP046035.1, forward strand.
TTGCCAGGCACAGCAGGGCAAGGTGATTGGCACTCAGGTCAAGTGTGGCAATCAGCGGGCTGAGAATACCGGCGGTGGTCACCAGCGCAACAGTGGTCGAACCCTGAACAGCGCGCAGTAACAGCGTCAACAGAAAGCCCAGCGCCAGCACTGGCAGACCAGTGTTGCGCAGCGCCTCGGAAACCACCGCACCAATACCGGTATCCACCAGCACCTTGCCGAACACGCCACCGGCACCGGCGATCAGGATGACCATCGCCACACCGGGCAACGCCGAGCCGATTACGTCGGACACCTGCGTGCGGCTCCAGCCACGACGCGAGCCCAGCAGCCAGGCGCACAGCAGGGTGTCGATCAGCAGCGCCACCAGCGGCGCGCCGAGAACCGTCAGCACTGCACGCAGCGTGGAGGTTGCGGGCAGCAGCGTGGTTGCCAGAGTGCCCATCAAAATCAGCACGATCGGCAGCAGAATCAGGGCGATGATCAGCCCGAAACCCGGTGCGGGCGCTGGCGGCAGCTTGCTTGCCAGGCTGCTGGCGCTTTCTTCTGCGCCCAGGGTTTTGGTTTCGGTGGCTTCACGCACGCCGGAATAATCGTTGCGCGCCCAGGCTTCCAGGTCTTCGTTGGTGACGTGCGGGCCGTAGACTTCGGCGCGGATGTCATCGGTCATCGGGTAGGTCTTGCGGGTCATGCGGCCCGCGACGAAGTAGCCGACCATGCACAGTACCGCCACGATCGGAATACCCAGCATCAGCACGCGACCCAGGTCCGCACCCAACTGACTGGCAGCGGCAACCGCGCCGGGGTGTGGCGGCAGGAACGCGTGTACCGCCAGCAAGGCAGCACACATCGGCAGCGCGAAAATCAGCAACGGCTTGCGCGCCGCGCGGGCCACACCATAAGCCAGCGGCATGAGGATGATCACGCCGACCTCGAAGAACACCGGGATGCCGACCATGAAGCCCGCGATCGTCAGGGCCAGCGGCGTACGCTTGTTGCCGAAGCGGTTGATCAGGGTTCTGGCCAACGCTTCGGCGCCGCCCGACAGCTCGATGATGCGCCCGATCATTGCGCCCAAGGCAATGATGATCGCGATATGGCCGAGGGTCTTGCCCATGCCGCCTTCAATGGTGGCCACCAGATCGGCGGGTTTAACACCGGCGACCAAGGCCACGATGATGCTGACCAGCATCAGGGCGACAAAGGGCTGGAATTTGTACTTGAGCACCAGAAACAGCAGCAGTGCGATGCCCGCACCGGCCACGACCATCAACATGAGCGGCGTCATGCCCGTGTACTCCGACCAATGTTGGTGAAGATTGAATGCGAAACAGCGGGTTTGTGGTGAGTCATGCTCTCGATTCCTGTTGTTATTGTTTTTTGGCCGGGAGGCGTCGTGCGCCTCACGATCAATGTGTGCCCGTTACCACTTCGCGCCGAACACCTGACGCAATTCTTCAAGCGCCGTAGGGTCAAGCGGGTCAGGTTTTGGATCGGTCATCAGCCATAGACGAGCTGTTTCTTCCAGCTCTTCGAGGGCGTAGCAGGCCTTGGCCACCGAGCTTTCCCAGACCACCGGGCCGAGCCGTTCAAGCATCACGCCGCGCACGCTGTTGGCCAGATGCGCAACACGTTCGGCGACTTTTGGCGAGCCCGGACGTTCGTAAGGGATCAAGGGGATGTGGCCGACTTTCATGACCTGATAGGGCGTCAGCGGCGGCAGAATGTCGTCTTCACGCCACACGCCGGCCAGGGTCAGCGCCACCAGATGCGTCGAATGGGTATGCACCACGCCGCCGACTTCAGGGTTGCGGTCGTAGACTTCGCGATGTAACGCAAGGGTCTTGGACGGCTTGCTGCCCGACACCCATTCGCCAGCCAGATTGACCTTGGCAATATCTGCCGGGTCCATGCGGCCCAGGCAGGCGTCGGTCGGCGTGATCAGCCAGCCGTCATCAAGGCGCGCGCTGATGTTGCCGGCGCTGCCAACCGTGTAGCCACGGCCATACAACAGGCGGCCGACGTCGCAGATTTCCTGACGCAGGGCGTTTTCATCAATCATCAGGCTTCCCCCGCCAAATGCTTGAGGGCTTTGGCGAAGAAGTCGCGAGCACCGAAGTTGCCGGACTTCAGCGCCAGTGCCAGCGGCTCACTGCCACTGCTGACGGTGGCCGGGACACCTGGATCGATCTGTGCGCCGATCTGCAACAGTTGCACGCCCAATGCCTGAACCACGGCCCCGGACGTCTCGCCACCGGCCACCACGAAACGGCGTACGCCAGCGTCGAAAAGGCCTTTGGCGATTTCGCCGAGTGCGGCTTCGACCATCGCGCCGGAGCGTTCGACGCCCAGTTCTTTCTGCACGGCTTTGACTTCGTCCGGGGTGCTGGTGGCGTAGATCAGCACTGTCTGAGCGGCGTCTCTTGCAAACGCCAGCGCCTGCTCGACTACTGGTTTGCCAGCGGCCAGATCAAGCGGGTTGATGCGCAGGGCAGGGCGATTGGCTTCCAGCCAGGCCGCGACCTGGCCATTGGTCGCAACCGATGCACTGCCTGCCAGCACCACTTCACCGCCGCTGATGGCGATCTGTTTGGCCGCGTCGATATCACGCAACTTGCCGGCCTTGCGGAAGTTGCCCGGCAGGCCCAATGCCAGCCCCGAACCGCCGGTCAAGAGCGGCAAGTCGGCGCAGGCTTCGCCCAGGGTGTACAGGTCGGCGTCCGACAGGGCATCGGCGATGGCCATGCGCACACCTTCAGCGCGCAGCTCGGCAATTTTGCCGCGTACGCTTTCTACGCCTTTGGCAACCGTGTCGTAGCGCAACAGGCCGACTTTGTGGGTGGTCTGCGCTTGCAGCACGCGCACCAGATTGGCATCGGTCATGGGTGTCAGCGGATGGTTCTGCATGCCCGATTCGCTGAGTAACTGGTCCTGCACGAACAGGTGACCACGGAAAATCGTGCGGCCGTTTTCCGGAAAGGCTGGGCAGGCGAGGGTGAAATCACTGCCCAGTTGTTCCAACAGTGCTTCGCTGACCTGGCCGATGTTGCCTGCTGCGGTCGAGTCGAAGGTCGAGCAGTACTTGAAGAAAATCTGCTCGCAGCCGCGCTCGCGCAGCCATTCCAGCGCAGCGAGGGACTCTGCAACCGCTTCAGCGCTTGGCGTGGTACGGGATTTCAGGGCGATGACAATCGCGTCGGCGTCCAGCCCCGCAGCCATTTCGGCGCTGGGGATACCGATGCTTTGCACGGTGCGCATGCCGCCACGGACCAGCATGTTGGCCAGATCGGTCGCGCCGGTGAAATCGTCGGCAATGCAGCCCAGCAGCGGGCGAGCGGTGTTCAGGCTCATCATTCGCTCCTCAGGCTTTTTCAGGCTTGGCTTTGGGCAATTCGATGCCCGGGAAAATCTTGATCACTGCCGAGTCATCTTCACGACCGTAGCCAGCGCTGGAAGCCTGCATGAACATCTGGTGCGCAGTGGCCGACAGCGGCAGCGGGAATTTGCTGCTGCGTGCGGTATCCAGCACCAGGCCCAGGTCCTTGACGAAGATATCCACAGCCGACAGCGGTGTGTAATCGGCGTTGAGGATGTGCGGCACGCGGTTTTCGAACATCCACGAGTTACCGGCACTGTTGGTGATCACTTCGTACAGCGCGTCCGCATCGACGCCTTCACGCAGGCCGAGCGCCATCGCTTCGGCACTGGCAGCAATGTGCACGCCGGCCAGCAACTGGTTGATGATTTTGACCTTCGAGCCCAGGCCGTGGACGTCGCCCAGGCGGTAGACCTTGCCGGCCATGCCGTTGAGGATGGCTTCGGCCTTGGCATAGGACTGGTTCGGGCCGGAGGTCATCATCGTCATCTGGCCAGCAGCGGCCTTGGCTGCGCCGCCGGAGATCGGGGCGTCGAGGTACAGCAGATTCTGTGCGGCAAGACGTTCGCCGAGTTCGACGGCGAAGGTCGGTGCGACGGTTGCGCAGCCGATCACCAGGCTGCCCGGACGCAGGGCCGCAATGGCACCGTTTTCGCCAAACAAGACGGTTTCGGTCTGCTCGGCATTGACCACGACGGTAATGATCACGTCGCAGGCAGCGGCCATGCTTGCTGGGGATTGGCAGGCAACACCGCCTTCCTGGGCGAACGCTTCGGTCACGCTGGTGCGCACATCGCAGGCATGCACATTGAAACCGCTGCGCAGCAACGAGCGGGCGATACCCAAGCCCATCGCGCCCAGGCCGATGACGCCAACGTTTTTAGTGTTCATGCAGTAATCCTCAAAGTCAGTGCCGATGCCTGTGAAGCCGGCATTCGAGCGTTATTGTTCTGATCTGTGAATCAGATAGTGAATCAATGAGTAAATAATGTGAAGTATTTTTATTTCTAACAAAATTTAACATTCTCGGAGTTTTCCAATCGCCCACAAAAAAGCCCCTGACCGGGGCTTGATTGAAATCGCTGCATTGCTGACGCCTTGCGTCATCCACGAAGGCTCAGAATTTCGGCACTGGCGCGCTGGTGGCGTTCTTCAGTGAGCCGCTTTCCTGACGCACGACCTCTTTGGGCTTGTAGGCGCAATAGCCGGGGCGCGGGCCGATCTTCGGATGGTTGCGGCAGGTGTCCGGGCGCTTTTCGTAGATGGTACACAGGCGGCTTTTGCGGTCCAGGTACAGGCAGTCGTTGTTGCTCATGCGCTGCAACGTGAAGATTTCCGACTTCTGGTTGTAACGCTCGACGATGCCTTCTTTCTGCAGGCGCTTGGCGATGTTCTTGGCCGGGTCGCCGCGCTCGAACTCATCGACGATGCCGATGCGGATCAGGTCCTTGATCTTCACTTCTACCGGCAGCGTGCAGCAGCTGGAGATGCAGCCTCCGCACATGTGGCTGGAGTACTTGGCCCAAGTGTCGATGCGATCGAGTTCTGCGGCGGCGATCAAGGTGGGTTTCATTTTATTTCAGAATTCCGGGTGTATCAGGGCGCGCGATCATACCGGTCCGCGGCCATTTGCAGTAAGTAAAAATTGTCGAAGCGACTGTCGGTCAGGCTGAGGAGCGTAATTGACGATGAGGTTGCTGCCTGCCGACCGCAGTCGGTCAGCAGGCAGGGTGCGCAGGGAAAACTCAGGACCTGAGCTTGTCGTCGGCCTGAACATGCTGCGGATCCCGCGCACAGCCTGACGGATTCGGTCCTGATTCTCGATCAGCGCAAAACGCACGTGATCGTCGCCGTACTCACCAAAACCGATGCCCGGCGAGACGCAGACTTTAGCTTCTGCCAGCAGTTTCTTGGCGAACTCCAGCGAGCCCAGATGCGCGTAAACCTCCGGGATCTTGGCCCAGACGTACATGGAGGCTTTGGGGTTCTCGACCATCCAGCCCATTTCATGCAAGCCTTTGACCAGCACGTTGCGGCGCTGGCGATACTGTTCGGCTATGTCGAGAACGCACTGTTGATCGCCTTCCAGCGCCGCAATGGCCGCGACCTGCAATGGCGTGAAGGTGCCGTAGTCGTGGTAGCTCTTGATGCGCCCCAATGCGTTGACCAGCTCCGGGTTGCCGACCATGAAACCGATTCGCCAGCCTGCCATGTTGTAGCTCTTGGACAAGGTGAAGAACTCGACGGCGATGTCCTTGGCTCCAGGCACCTGCATGATCGACGGTGCTTTCCAGCCGTCATAGACGATGTCGGCATACGCCAGGTCATGCACCACCAGTACGTCGTACTGCTTGGCCAGCGCCACCACGCGCTCGAAGAAATCCAGCTCCACGCATTGCGCGGTCGGGTTCGACGGGAAGCCCAGAATCATCATCTTCGGCTTGGGAATCGAGCCGCGAATGGCCTTTTCCAGCTCGGCGAAGAAATCCACGCCCGGTACCAGCGGCACCGACCGCACCTGGGCGCCGGCAATCACGGCACCATAGATGTGGATAGGATAGCTCGGGTTGGGCACCAGCACCGTGTCGCCCTGATCCAGCGTGGCGAGCATCAGGTGCGCCAGGCCTTCCTTGGAACCAATGGTGACGATGGCTTCGCTTTCAGGGTCGATATCGACCTCGTAACGCTTCTTGTACCAGTTGGAAATGGCGCGACGCAGGCGGGGGATACCGCGTGATGTGGAGTAGCCGTGGGTGTCTTCGCGCTGGGCGACGGTAACCAGTTTTTCGACAATATGTGGCGGCGTGGCCCCGTCGGGGTTGCCCATGCTCAAGTCGATAATATCCTCACCGCGACGACGGGCAGCCATTTTCAGCTCGGCGGTGATATTGAACACGTAAGGGGGGAGTCGATCTATGCGCGCAAAGCGGCGCGGCGAACCTTGTTCGGCCATGAGTATCTCGCAAACGTAAGCGCCCGGAACCGTCCGAGCGACGCGGCCGCATGAGGCGGCCTGCCGACCAAGATAGATGGGCTGATAGCGTTTTGTCCACAGAGATTACAGCGCGAGCTGTACAAACATTGTTCACCCACCAAACGGAGTCGGCGGTGTAGAATCGCGCTATTCATCGCCATTCATCCCCGGCGGGTTTATGAGCTCAGGCCGAGTACACGGTGATCCCGTGGTGTTCGGTTTCTTCGCTGCCTGTGGTCACTGCCGCACGCCCGCGACGTCAATAGAAGCTCACTCCCTTCCTGATCAGCCTTATTTTTGCCGGAGTGCTCCAATGCCTGATTACCGCTCGAAAACGTCCACCCACGGCCGCAACATGGCCGGCGCCCGTGCCCTTTGGCGCGCTACGGGCATGAAAGACGAAGATTTCAAGAAACCGATCATCGCCATCGCCAACTCCTTCACCCAGTTCGTGCCGGGCCACGTCCACCTCAAGGACATGGGCCAACTGGTCGCGCGGGAAGTCGAACGCGCCGGTGGCGTAGCCAAGGAATTCAACACCATTGCGGTCGATGACGGTATTGCGATGGGCCATGACGGCATGCTGTATTCGCTGCCAAGCCGCGAGATCATTGCCGACTCGGTCGAGTACATGGTCAACGCGCACTGCGCCGACGCCATCGTGTGTATTTCCAACTGCGACAAGATCACCCCCGGCATGCTGATGGCGGCGTTGCGCCTCAACATCCCGGTGGTCTTCGTTTCCGGCGGGCCGATGGAAGCGGGCAAGACCAAACTGGCCAGCCACGGTCTGGACCTTGTCGATGCAATGGTCATCGCTGCCGACTCGACTGCCAGCGACGAGAAAGTCGCCGAATACGAGCGCAGCGCCTGTCCGACATGCGGCTCCTGCTCGGGTATGTTCACCGCTAACTCGATGAACTGCCTGACCGAAGCGCTGGGTCTGGCCCTGCCGGGCAACGGCTCTGCACTGGCTACCCACAGCGACCGCGAGCAGTTGTTCCTGCAGGCTGGCCGGACCATCGTTGACCTGTGCCGCCAGTACTACAAGGAAAACGACGATTCGGTGTTGCCGCGCAACATCGCCAACTTCAAGGCGTTCGAAAACGCTATGACGCTGGACATCGCCATGGGCGGTTCGACCAATACCATCCTGCACTTGCTGGCAGCCGCTCAGGAAGCCGAGATCGACTTCGACCTGCGTCACATCGATCGTCTGTCGCGCAAGGTGCCGCAGCTGTGCAAGGTGGCACCGAACATCCAGAAGTACCACATGGAAGACGTGCACCGCGCCGGCGGGATCTTCAGCATCCTCGGTGAGCTGGCCCGTGGCGGCCTGCTGCACACCGACCTGCCCACCGTACACAGCAAAACCCTGGCCGAAGGCATCGCCAAATGGGATATCACCCAGACTGACGACGAAGCCGTGCATACCTTCTTCAAGGCCGGCCCGGCAGGCATCCCGACCCAGACCGCGTTCAGCCAGTCGACCCGTTGGGAAAGCCTGGATGACGACCGTAAAAACGGCTGCATCCGCAGCGTCGAGCACGCCTACTCGCAAGAGGGCGGCCTGGCCGTGCTGTACGGCAACATCGCGCTGGATGGCTGCGTGGTTAAAACCGCCGGTGTCGACGAGTCGATCCACGTCTTTAAAGGCAACGCGAAGATCTTCGAAAGCCAGGACAGCGCTGTACGCGGGATTCTGGCTGACGAAGTGAAGGCTGGCGACATCGTCATCATTCGTTACGAAGGCCCGAAAGGCGGTCCGGGCATGCAGGAAATGCTCTATCCGACCTCGTACCTGAAGTCCAAAGGCCTGGGCAAGGATTGTGCGCTTCTCACCGACGGCCGCTTCTCGGGCGGTACGTCCGGTCTGTCCATCGGTCACGCCTCGCCGGAAGCCGCAGCGGGCGGGGCAATCGGTCTGGTGCGCGATGGCGACAAAGTGCTGATCGACATCCCGAATCGCTCGATCAACCTGATGATCGATGACACCGAGATGGCTGATCGTCGCGCCGAACAGGACAAGAAAGGCTGGAAACCTGTCGAGTCGCGTCCACGCAAGGTGACCACTGCACTCAAGGCCTACGCCTTGCTGGCAACCAGCGCCGACAAGGGCGCCGTGCGTGACAAGGCGTTGCTAGACAAGCTGGTGCCATAGCGCGAACGTTTGAGTTGGTATGAAAACGCCCCGCCAGTCGGGGTGTTTTTTTGTCCAAAGATTGTGCGCAGCACTTTAGACACAGTGGTATTTCTGACAGGTGTCGAGAGCGTTTCAGCACTATACAGTGGCCCAACAGCCGCGAAATCCTCTGCGGCGAACCGCTATCAAATGTTATGGAGAACGTGATGAGAGCATGGTTCCTGGCACCGACATTGTTCATGAGCGTTTGCCTTGGTGCATACGCAGTTGACTCAACAGACGCCACCCAAAATGAAATAGCTCCGCCCACTGATATCGCTCAGGAAGTGGAGACAGCGGTACAGGTCCGCAATAACAGTACGTTCGCGATTTATGTCATACAGAAGGGCGTGAAGCAGGAGGTGGCGAGCAAGGGCACCTACGTCATTAGTCGCGTCGCCACTTACCCGCTGAGTATCACCCCTGTCAGTGGCACGCCGAGCATAAAGTTTGTGACACTCACCGGGAAAACAGGCGCATGCACGTTTGCCAGTTGCCTCATCGTTCAATAACGCGACGTGGGGCTCCAGTTGAAAGGCTCACTTGCGGTCCGCAATCACCCCGATCAACACCAGCACCACCAACAGCACCGGCGCCAGGCTGTAGTTGTTGAATTGACTGAGGCCGCGCACCACCCAAGGAGTGGCGTAGATCAGCGCCGCACCGCTGCCGACTGCGCAGAGCAGGGCAATGAGCGGAATGCGCAGGGCGCCGGTCATGCTGCTGATGCGTTGTTCTATCCAGCCTTTGATGTCTGCGCCAAACAGCACCAGCAGGCAGCCCACCAATGCCAGCGCGATTTCTGAAAGATTGCTGCGACTCCAGCGCGAAACGGTGGCGAGCAAGTCGAGTACGAAATCCATGCAGGGTCCTTAGATCAGAAAGTATTGCAGCAAGTCATTGAGGAACAGCTGGCCTTGAGGCGTGGCGATCAGGCGTGACGGATCTTCATGCAGCAGACCCTTTTGTTCGGCCTGCCTGCGTGCCTCGGCAAGCGAATCGAGGCTTAGACCCGTTCTTTCGCGAAATAACGCAGCGTCTACACCATTTGTCAGTCGCAGTGCATTCATCAGGAATTCAAACGGTAATTCGTCCAGCGGCAAAAGCTTCGAGCCTGCCTGAAACGGCTTGTCCGGGTTCAGGTAATCCTTGGGCAGCCGGGTCTTCCATGTGCGGATAATGCGCCCGTCCGGATGGCTCAGCTTGCCGTGCGCGCCTGCGCCGATACCGATGAAATCACCGAACGCCCAGTAGTTGAGGTTATGCCGCGCCGGTTTTCCGGGTTGCGCATAGGCCGACACTTCGTACTGCGCGTACCCATGAGTGGCCAGTAACTGCTGTCCGGTTTCCTGAATATCCCAAAGAATGTCGTCTTCCGGCAAAACCGGTGGCTGATTCCAGAACACCGTGTTGGGTTCCAGGGTCAGCTGATACCAGGACAGGTGAGTCGGTGCCAGCGCAATAGCCTGGCGCAGATCGGCCAGCGCTTCATCCTGGGACTGGTCCGGCAGGCCGTGCATCAGGTCCAGGTTGAAGTTGTCGAAACCGGCCTGACGCGCCATGTCAGCGGCACGAATCGCTTCGTCGCCATTGTGTATGCGGCCCAGCGCCTTGAGTTTGGATTCCTGAAAGCTCTGGATGCCGATCGACAGCCGATTGATCCCCAGGCCGCGATAGGCGCTGAACTTGGCCTGTTCGAAGGTGCCGGGATTGGCTTCCAGGGTGATCTCGATGTCGCTGGCAAAGCGGATGCGTTGCTCGACGCCCTTCAGCAAGCGGCCCAAAGCGTCGGCGCTGAACAGGCTCGGCGTACCGCCACCGAAGAAGATCGATTGCAGCTCGCGGTCGTAGACGTGCGGCAGGTCCAGGTCCAGATCGGCCAGCAAGGCGTCGACGTACTCCTGTTCCGGCAGCACCGGGCTGGCGGTGTGCGAGTTGAAGTCGCAGTACGGACATTTGCGCACGCACCACGGGATATGGATGTACAGCGACAGCGGTGGCAGGTGCTGCAGTGCAGGGCGTGGGCTCTCTGATGAGAAACCGCTCTCGCCGAGAAACAGCGGCTGTGCAGGCGAATCGTGGGTCATTGCAAACCCAGGCGTTGGCGTAACAGGACCATCGCGCGAGCGCGATGGCTGAGCTGGTTTTTCTCGCTGGGGCCGAGTTCGGCACTTGAGCAATTGCGCTCCGGCACCCAGAACAGCGGGTCGTAGCCAAAGCCGTGCTCACCGCTGGCGGCGGGCAGAATGCGCCCGTGCCACAAGCCTTCACAGAGAATCGGCAGCGGATCGTCGGCATGCCGCACCAGCGCCAGTACACAGACGAATTGCGCGCCACGCTGCTCGTCCGGCACGTCTTTCAGCGCCTCCAGCAGCTTGGCATTGTTGGCCGCGTCGCCCTGACCATCGGCATAGCGCGCGGAATAGATGCCTGGCGCACCGCCGAGAAAATCTACTGCCAGCCCCGAGTCATCGGCCAGCGCAGGCAGCCCGGACAGCCGCGATGCGTTGCGTGCCTTGAGGATCGCGTTTTCGACGAACGACAGCCCGGTCTCCTCCGGTTCCACGAGGCTGAACTCGCTCACCGAACGTAGCGTCACGCTGCCGCCGAGCATGGCCTGGAGTTCCTTGAGTTTGCCGCCGTTGTGGCTGGCCAGTACGAGTTGTGTGAGGTTCATGGTCGGCCTGTGGTGGTGCTTGAAAACGATCGTTTAAACGGCAATCTTGTGCTCCGCCAGCCCTGGGCTGGTAACCCGGTAGATGCCGATCTCGCCCAGCAGGTTAGGCCAGAGTTTGCTGGCCCAGCCATGACGGTGCTGCTGATCGACCGCCAGCCTGTCGAGCACCTGTGCATCGCGTTCGCGGCACAGTTCTTCGAAGTCGCCGAAGGTGCAGAAGTGGATGTTCGGCGTGTTGTACCAGGTGTACGGCAGAAATTCTGACACCGGCATGCGCCCCTTGCTGGCCAGATACCAGCGGCAGCGCCAATGACCGAAGTTCGGGAATGTGATGATGCACTGCCGACCGACGCGGAGCATTTCGTCGAGGATTCGGTCCGGGTAATGCACGGCCTGCAGGGCCTGGGTCATGACCACCACGTCGAAGCTGTTGCTGGCAAAGTTGCCCAGGCCCTTGTCGAGGTCCTGCTCGATGACGTTGATGCCTTTGGCTACGCATTCGGCAATGTTCTCGGCGTCGTTTTCCAGCCCGTACCCTGTCACTTGTTTGTGATCACGCAGCCAGGTCAGCAATTCGCCATTGCCACAACCGAGGTCGAGCACGCGGCTGCCTGCGGGGATCCATTCCTGGATGATTTCCAGATCGGCTCTCATGACGTCCTCACAACGAAATTCGGTTCATGTAATTACCGAAAGCCTGCAGGTAGCGCGGAATCGGGATCAGGAAAGCGTCATGCCCTTGAGGCGCGTCGATTTCCAGGTAGCAGACGTCCTTGCGGGCAGCCATCAACGCATCCACCAGCTCCCGCGAGCGGGCTGGCGAGAAGCGCCAGTCGGTGGTGAACGACATCACGCAGAACTTCGCGGTGGCGTTGGCGAAAGTCTTTGCGAGGTCGTCGTCGAAGCTGGCTGCAGGGTCGAAGTAATCCAGCGCTTTGGTCATCAACAGGTAGGTATTGGCGTCGAAACGCCCGGAAAACTCTTCACCTTGATAGCGCAGGTAGCTTTCGACCTGAAACTCTACGCTGTGGAAATCGTAGTTGAGCTTCTCGCTTTTGAGGCCGCGACCGAATTTCTCGCCCATCGAGTCGTCGGACAGGTAAGTGATATGCCCGACCATCCGCGCCAGCATTAGCCCGCGTTTGGGTATGACGCCCTGCTCCTGGAACGAGCCGCCGTGAAATTCCGGGTCGGTGAGAATCGCCTGGCGCGCCACTTCGTTGAAGGCGATGTTCTGCGCTGACAACTTGGGGGCCGAGGCGATTGCCAGGCAATGGCGCACGCGATCCGGGTAGCTGATGGTCCATTGCAGCGCCTGCATGCCGCCCAGGCTGCCGCCAATCACCGCAGCCCATGTGTCGATACCCAGCAGATCGGCCAGCCGGGCCTGGCTGTTGACCCAGTCTTCCACGGTCAGTACCGGGAAATTGGCACCGAATGGTTTGCCGGTGTCTGGATCGATGCTGCTTGGGCCGGTCGAGCCATTGCAACCGCCAAGGTTGTTGAGGCTGACGACGAAGAACCGGTCGGTGTCGATTGGCTTGCCAGGGCCGATGCAACTGTCCCACCAACCGGGCTTGCGGTCGTCGGCGCTGTGAAAGCCTGCGGCATGATGATGCCCTGACAGCGCGTGGCAGATCAGCACGGCGTTGCTGCGAGCAGCGTTGAGCTGACCGTAGGTTTCGTAAATCAGGTCATAGGCTGGCAACGAACGGCCACAGGCCAGCGGCAAAGGCTCGCTGAAATGCGCCATTTGCGGTGTGACCAGTCCGACAGAATCGTGAGGGAAAACCGTGGGCATCGACCCTGCTCTCGCGTGAATGAGGCGTAAGTCTAAAGACCGCGGGGTGCAGCGGCAATAAGGGATGTTGTGAGGCGTAAATCAGTTGCGCTATCTGACCAGGACGCAGAGCGTCGCACCATAGTTGAGGCAGGGCTGTTGTGGGAGCGTCGCCCGGTCCGCTCCCACAAAACCTCTATATATCCGGACGATTCGGAACTTCGCTTACATCAACAACCGCAGTACATCGGGCATGTTGCTCATGGCGGCGAGGTTGTTGATGACCAGCATGTCGAGCAGCTTGAGGACCAGAAACGCCAGGATCGGCGAGATGTCCAGACCGCCCAGGTTCGGGACAATCTTGCGGAACGGTGCCAGGGCTGGCTCACAGATCTGGTTGACCAACTCTGCGCCAGGGTTGTTGCTCCCCGGTGCCACCCACGACAGGATCACGCTGATGATCAGGGCGAAGAAGAATATCTTCAGGAACAGCGCCGTCACGCCAATGATCGACCAAAGCAGCAGGTGCAGCGGATCGCCGGTGGTGCCAAACATTAGCAGAAGGGTCAGCGCCATCAGGATCATCTGCACGATGATTGCCAGCACCAGCGACGACATGTCCAGGCCGAACAGGCTCGGAATGATGCGTCGCAGTGGCTTGAGCAGCGGCTGAGTGGCGCGCACGATGAACTGGCACAGCGGGTTATAGAAGTTGGCCCGCACCAATTGCAGCACAAAGCGCAGCAGTACGATCAGCAGGTACAGACTGCCGAGCGTCTGCAGGACGTAAATTGCAGCGGTGTTCAATCCGATCATCGATCTGCTCCAGAAAACCCGAAAATTATTTGCCCAGTTGTTCAGCCAGCTCGGCTGCACGATGATCTGCGGCGGTCAGCGCCGTTTCCACCAGCGCTTCGAAGCCGCCCGCCTGAAATGCCTTGATTGCTGCTTCGGTGGTCCCGCCCGGTGAGGCGACACGACGGCGCAATTCGCCCGCATCCACATCGCTGCCAGTCGCGATCAGGGCCGAGCCCAGCGCCGTCTGCAGCGTGAGCTTTTCAGCGATATCCTTCGGCAGGCCCAGTTTCACGCCTGCCGCGGTCATCGCTTCCATCATCAGGAAGAAGTACGCAGGGCCGCTGCCGGACACCGCCGTCACCGCGTTCATGTGTTTTTCCTGTTCGACCCAGACCGCCAGCCCGACGGCTGACAACAGTTGCTCGGCCTGATCGCGTTGCTCGGCAGTGACCTTGTCGGTCGCATATAGCCCGCTGGCACCCTGACGCAGCAGCGACGGGGTGTTGGGCATGCAACGCACAACCGGTTGTTCGCCCAGCCACTGAGTCAGGCTGGCGCAGGTAATACCGGCAGCCACCGAAACAATCAACTGGTGAGGTTCGAGGTTGGACTTCAAGGCCTGGCAGACGCTTTTCATCATCTGTGGCTTGACTGCCAGCACCACGACATCCGCGCCGTTGATCGCGTCTGCATTGTCTGCGAATACCTTGATGCCGTGATCTTTTGCGATTCGCTCGCGGGTTTCGGCGCCCGGCGCACTGGCGCAGATCAGCGCCGCGTCCACACCTTGCGCGCGCAGGCCGCCGATCAGGCTGGCGGCCATGTTTCCGGCGCCGATAAAGGCAATACGGATCTTGCTCATGAAAGGGTCCTTGTGTGCAAAGTTATGGCTGCCCATAGTCGCGAGCGCCAAAAAGGGCAGTGCCGATCCGTACCCAGGTGGCGCCTTGTGCAATGGCGGCCTCCAGGTCGTTGCTCATGCCCATGGAAAGTGTGTCGAGAGGCAGGCCCAGTTGCTCCTGCAAGGTGCGCACGGCGGCAAACGCCGCTGCCTGCTCATGAGGGTCATCCGTTGGCTCGGGAATCGCCATCAGGCCGCGCAGCTTCAGCCGCGGCAGCACGTTGATGGCGGCTGCCAGCTCCGGCAGGTCCTGAGGCGCGCAACCCGATTTGCTGGCTTCGCCACTGACGTTCACCTGAATGCAGATGTTCAGCGGCTCCAACGCGTCGGGGCGCTGCTCGGACAGGCGTTGAGCGATTTTCAGGCGATCCACGGAATGTACCCAGGCGAAGTTCTCGGCAATAGCACGCGTCTTGTTCGATTGAATGGGGCCGATGAAGTGCCAGCACAAGGGCAGGTCGGTCAATTCGAGCTGTTTGCCCAGTGCTTCCTGTAAATAATTTTCGCCAAAATGAAGCAGGCCCTCCGTGTAAGCTTCTCGCAGGTCGCTCGCCGGCTTGGTTTTACTGACCGCCAGCAGGCCAACGGAGGCCGGATCGCGGTTGGCAGCGTGGGCTGCGTCGCGAATTCGCTGTTCAAGCGTTGAAATGTTCGCTGCTATCGTGGACATTGATTTGCGCCAGTCAGGCTAAGGTCTGCGGCATTCTATGTGATTGAGGAGCTGTATGGATATTACCGAGCTGCTGGCCTTCAGTGCCAAACAGGGCGCGTCGGACTTGCACCTCTCTGCAGGTCTGCCACCGATGATTCGTGTCGATGGTGATGTGCGCCGCATCAACCTGCCGCCGCTGGACGCGAAGGAGGTCAAGGCGCTGATCTACGACATCATGAACGACAAGCAGCGTCAGGATTTCGAAGAGCGTCTAGAGACTGACTTTTCCTTCGAAGTGCCGGGTGTCGCGCGGTTTCGGGTCAACGCATTCAACCAGAATCGTGGCGCAGGCGCCGTTTTTCGGACCATTCCTTCAAAAATTCTGAGTATGGAAGACTTGGGGATGGGCAATGTGTTTCGGAAGATTACCGATGTGGCGCGAGGCCTGATTCTGGTCACCGGGCCGACCGGTTCAGGCAAGTCGACCACTCTGGCGGCGATGATCGACTACCTCAATTGCAACAAGCATCACCATATCCTGACAATTGAAGACCCGATCGAATTCGTCCACGAGTCCAAGAAGTGCCTGGTCAACCAGCGTGAGGTTCATCGTGACACCCTGGGTTTCTCGGAAGCGCTGCGCTCGGCCCTGCGTGAGGACCCGGATGTGATTCTGGTCGGCGAGATGCGTGACCTCGAGACCATTCGCCTGGCGCTGACCGCTGCGGAGACTGGTCACCTGGTATTCGGCACCCTGCACACCACGTCGGCGGCAAAGACCATTGACCGGATCGTCGATGTGTTTCCGGCGCAGGAAAAGTCGATGATCCGTTCGATGCTGTCCGAATCGCTGCACGCCGTGGTATCGCAGGCGTTGCTCAAGAAGGTTGGCGGCGGACGCGTGGCGGCGCACGAAATCATGATGGGCACCCCGGCGATTCGTAACCTGATTCGTGAGGACAAGGTGGCGCAGATGTATTCCTCGATCCAGACCGGCGGGTCGGTCGGTATGCAGACGCTGGACATGTGTCTGGCCGACTTGGTCAAGAAGGGCCTGATCACCCGCGAGAGCGCACGCGAGCGGGCCAAGGTGCCTGACAATTTCTGACCTGTTCCGCAAGCCTTCGGATGTTATGAGAGCGGAACGAAAAGGGGGTCTTGAATGAATTCAAGGCCCCCTTTGTCGCGCTGCGATCAGGTCAGCGCTGGACGACGCGCATCTGCACCGGCTGCTTGGGCAGCACACGCTTGGCGACCTTGTAGTGACTGTTCCAATACGGTTTGTTCAGCGTATCGACAGTAACGGCCTTGCCACGGCGCGGCGCATGAACGAACTTGTTGTCGCCGAGGTAGATGGCGACGTGGTTGATGTTGCTGCTCTTGATGTTGAAGAACAGCAGGTCGCCGGGTTTCAGGTCCTTGCGATCCACCGTCTGACCATGACCCTGGGCCATGGCATTGGAGGTGCGTGGCAAATTGACTTCACGGACATCCGTGTAGGCATATTTGACCAGACCGCTGCAGTCGAGGCCTTTGCCGGGCGTGTTGCCGCCCCAGCGATAAGGCGTCCCGACAGCCTGCAAGGCCCGTTTTACAACGGCATTGCCCTGTTTGGCAGGCACCGATGCCTGCAGGGCTGCCTTTTGGGCATTCTTGCGCGACAGCGGCTTGCTAGCGCGAGAGTTTTTGGGTTGAACGGATACTGGTGTGGCTTCCTTGGGTGCAGTGCGAGTCGCGAGTGCCGGTGAAGAGTGACTTTTGGCGGTATGGCCCGTGAAGCTCGCAGGAAGTTGTTGCTCACGATTGGTGGCGTGGGCGGCCAGTGGCATAAATAGGCAAATGGTTAGCCATGTCTTGAAAAAAGGACGCATTCGGCAGGGCTCGTAGTGGTCAGCGCGCAACTTTATAACAGCTTTTTCGAAAAATCTGACCCCATTTGTCGAGTGCATCACACTGGTATCGTTGCGTTTTCTGCGACAGACTCTTTCTTTTTTATCGCTAATCCCTTTAGTGACAAGGGCTTGGCGGCATTAAACCGGCTCATGTGCCATACGTCGGATGAGCGAAACCAAGTCACAAAAATGTTATGTATTTTTTTCTATCAGCGCAAAGAGGTTAAAAATGAACGGCTATCGTTCTGATACGCACAGCAAGGTCATGGGTTACCTGATGTGGATTTTCGGGTTCCTGGGAGCGCATCGTTTCTACTACGGCAAGCCGGTGACCGGGACCATCTGGTTCTTCACGTTCGGCCTGTTCGGCATTGGCTGGCTGATCGACCTGTTCCTGATCCCGTCCATGGACCGCGAGGCCGACCTGCGCTTTACGCCCGGTTCGGCCGATTACAGCGTGGCATGGGTGCTGTTGACCTTCTTCGGCCTGTTCGGCCTGCACCGCATGTATCAGGGCAAGTGGATAACGGGCGTCATCTACCTGTTGACCGGTGGGTTGTTCCTGGTGGGCATCCTGTATGACTTCTGGACGTTGAATGACCAGATCTCGATGAAGAACGCCCGACGCGGTTGAATGCTTGGGGGTGGGCGGACGCAGAGTGCGGTCCGCCCGCCGCTGGTCAGGGCGTGGAGGCCGGTGGCTTGCCTCAGCGGCTGTAGCTGATACGCCCATCCACCAGTGTGTAGCGCACCGAGCCCGGGAGGCAGTGGCCGATGAAGGGGCAGTTGTCGCCTTTTGACAGCCAGGTCTCACCTGCAACGGTGGAGGCAGCCGGGTCGAACAGCACGATGTCGGCAGGCGCGCCAGCACTCAGCTTGCCGGCTGGCAGGCGCAAGGCTTGTGCCGGGCCGCTGCTCAGGCGGGCCAGCAGGGTTGGCAGGTCCAGCAGGCCATCTTCAACCAGCGTCATCGCCAGCGGCAACAGCAGTTCGACACTGCTGATGCCCGGTTCTGTCGCGCCAAACGGTGCCAGCTTGGCATCGCGCTCGTGCGGCTGGTGGTGGCTCGATATCGCTTGAATAACCCCTGACTTCACAGCTTCACGCAGGCCATCGCGGTCGGCACGGGTGCGCAGCGGCGGCTGGACGTGATACAGGCTGGAGAAGTCGATCAGCGCTTCATCGGTCAAAATCAGCTGATACAGCGCCACATCCGCTGTCACAGGCAGCCCACGTGCCTGAGCCTGGGCGATCAGCGCCGCGCCACGGGCGCTGGTCAGTTGGCTGAAATGCGCGCGCACGCCGCTTTGCTCGACCAGCAAAAGGTCGCGAGCCAGCGCCACTGTTTCGGCTGTTTCAGGAATGCCGGCCAGCCCCAGAAAGGCGGCAGTCGGGCCATCATGCGCCAGACCACCTTCGGCCAGATCCCGATCCTGAGAATTGAAAATCACCGTCAGGTCAAACGTGGCCGCATATTCCAGCGCCCGGCACAGCGTGCGGGTATTGCTGAAGCTGCTCAGACCATTGCCGAAGGCCACGCAGCCTGCGCTGCGCAGGGCCATCAGTTCTGCCAGTTGTTCGCCTTCCAGGCCCTTGCTCAGCGCCCCGATGGGGAACACTTTGCTGAAACCGGCTTCGCGGGCGCGGTCCAGAATCAACTCGGCTACTGCCGAGGTGTCGAGCACCGGTTTGGTCTGCGGCGGGCAGCACACGCTGGTCACGCCGCCGGCTACCGCTGCACGGGTTTCGCTGGCGATGCTGCCTTTGCGGCTGTAGCCGGGTTCGCGCAGGGCCACGTTGAGATCGACCAGACCGGGGGCTGCGACCAGCCCGGTGGCGTCGATGGTCTGGGTGGGCTCGAAGCCTTCCGGTGCGGCGCCGATTGCGCACAGCTTGCCTGCTTCTATGTGCAGGTCGGTAATCTGATCCAGCCCGCTGACCGGGTCGATGACGCGAGCGCCGAGGATGCTTAGCTTCACTGGGCGTTCTCCTGCTCGAATTGTCGTTGCGCGTTTTGTCCGCTCATGGCCATCGACAGCACCGCCATGCGCACGGCGATGCCGTAGGTCACCTGATTGAGAATCACCGAATGCGCTCCGTCGGCCACCGCCGATTCAATTTCCACACCGCGGTTGATCGGGCCGGGGTGCATGACAATCGCATCCGGCTTCGCAGCCGCCAGGCGAGTGGTGGTCAGACCGAACAGGCGATAGAACTCGCCTTCGCTGGGCAGCAGGCCACCGGTCATGCGCTCGCGTTGCAAGCGCAGCATGATCACCACGTCGACATCCTTCAGGCCTTCGTTGAGGTCGGTGTAGACCTTCACACCATACTGCTCGACACCAACCGGTAGCAGGGTCTTCGGCCCGATCACGCGGATGTCCGGGCAGCCCAGCGCCTTGAGCGCAATCATGTTGGAACGCGCCACCCGCGAATGCAGGATATCGCCGACGATGGCCACCGACAGGTTCTCGAAACCTCCCTTGTGACGACGAATCGTCAGCATGTCGAGCATGCCTTGGGTAGGGTGGGCATGGCGGCCGTCGCCGCCGTTGATGATCGCCACGTCCGGGCACACGTGCTCGGCAATGAAATGCGCTGCGCCCGAGTCGGCGTGGCGCACGACGAACATGTCGGCGGCCATCGCTTCAAGGTTACGCAGGGTGTCGAACAGCGTCTCGCCCTTGCTGGTGGAGGAGGTCGAGACGTTCAGGGTGATCACGTCGGCCGACAGTCGCTGTGCCGCCAGCTCGAATGTGGTTCGGGTGCGCGTCGAGTTTTCAAAGAACACGTTGCACACTGTCTTGCCGCGTAACAGCGGGACCTTTTTCACCGCGCGGGCGCCGACTTCGAGAAAAGAGTCGGCGGTGTCGAGGATTTCGGTCAGCAGCTCGCGGGGCAAGCCGTCCAGAGACAGAAAATGGCGCAGCTGGCCCTGATGGTTGAGCTGCAGCGGGCGCTTGGCGTCGAGAGGCGTCATCGCAATGAACTCTTAAAGGGCGGTGGAAAGGTCTTGAAGTTCGAGTGTCATTGGCGCAGGGCCGGACAGCTTGATGCGTTCGTTCGGTGCCAGCGACAGCGTTGCCCCGACCACGTCAGGGCAGATCGGCAATTCACCGGCGTCCAGGTCCAGCAGGCAGACCAGCGTGACGCTGGCCGGGCGGCCGTAATCGAACAGCTCGTTGAGTGCGGCGCGGATGGTACGGCCACTCATCAGTACGTCATCGATCAGCACAAGGTGTTGGCCTTCGATCTCGAAAGGCAGCTCTGAAGGGCGAACCTGAGGGTGCAGCCCATTCTGGCTGAAATCATCGCGATAGAAGGAAACGTCGAGGGTGCCGAGTGGCGACGGATTGTCCAGCGCTTTGAGCAGCGCCTGAGCGACCCATACGCCGCCGGTACGAATGCCGATGAAGCGAGGGTCGCTGATGCTGCGCTTGCTCAGATGAGCGTTCAGGTCAGTGGCCATCTTACGAATCAGCTCGGCGGGATTTGGCAGACTCATGGTTGCTCCTTTGAGGCTCGGGCAGCGTCCATCCATGGCGCCTTGCTCAAGCGGTAACGTGGAATCCGGTTATCTCGAAGCGGTCTGGGCTGCAAAAGTCACACATTCAGCAGCTCGGGGTGCTCGTCCAGCCAGCCTTGCAGAAGCAGTGCAGCGGCGATGGCGTCCACCGGGTTGTCGCGATAGCTGCCTTTCTGTCCGCCGCGCGCCATGCGCTCGCCTTTCGCCTCGAAGGTGGTCAGGCGTTCATCGTGGGTGTAGACCGTTACACCAAAGCGACCATTGAGCCTGCGCGAGAACTTCTCGGCGCGGGCGCTCATGTCGCTGGGTGTGCCGTCCATGTTCAATGGCAGGCCGACCACAATTGCGTCAGGTTTCCATTCGGTGATCAACGCCTGGACCTTGTCCCAGTCCGGTACGCCATTCTGCGCCTTGAGCGTGCAGAGTTCGCGAGCCTGACCAGTGATTGCCTGGCCGACGGCAACGCCGATCTGTTTGGTGCCGTAATCGATGCCCAGCAGAAGCCGTAGCGCGGCCATCAAGCGTGTCCTGCCTGGGTCGAAATCAGGCTGAGGTTGACGCCAAGGCGCCTCGCTGCTGCGTCGAGGCGCTGATCGCTGTCGACATCGAACAGGATGGCTGGGTCGAACGAGCAGGTCAGCCAGGCATTGTCGGCCATTTCGGCATCCAGTTGACCGGCATCCCAGCCCGCATAGCCCAGGGTGATCACATTTTGATCAGGGCCATAGCCGTCGGCGATGGAAAACAGCACATCCTGGGAAGTGGACAACGAGATACCGCCCGGCAAGGCGACCGTGGCCTGAAACATCTGACCGCTGGGGTGCAAGACAAAACCGCGGTCGGTCTGCACCGGGCCGCCGTAATGAATGGCGATTTCCTCGCAGCGCTTGGGCGCAGGAAGCTCCGGCCGCAATTGTTCAAGCACATCCGCCAGAGACAGGCCTTGCGGGCGGTTGATCACCAGCCCCATCGCGCCATTGGCGTTGTGCTCGACAACGTAGGTCAAGGTCTGAGCAAAGTTCTCGTCGTGCATGTGGGGCATGGCGATCAGGAACTGATGCTTGAGATAACTCGGAGAGACTTTTTTCATGAGTCCTAGTTTGGCGTCGTGTTACAGGCCTGACAACTGGCACTTAGCAGGTGCCCGTTGTCCATTGGCAAAAATGTCAGTTGCTGGACAGTTTGTCGCCGCGTGCAAATTTCCAGGTGCGAATGATCTCAAGTCTGTCGATATCCGCCAGATCGCCGGTGAACGGCGCAAAAGGCGCTGCCAGACGCACGATTCGCTGAGCCGCCTGATCGAGCAGCGGTTGCCCCGACGACTCCAGCACCAGCACCTCGTACAGCGAACCATCCCGATTGATTGACACAAGAAGTCGCAAATTGCCGTAGATCTGCTTGCGGCGTGCTTCCTCAGGATAGTTCAGGTTTCCGACCCGTTCGACCTTCTTGCGCCAGTCGTCCTTATACCAGGCGCCTTTGTCGCGCATGGTCGAAGCCGCATTGAGGCGATGGATCTTGGGGCGCTTGGCATAAGCCTGTTGTTCGGTCGAAAGTTCGGCTTCCAGGCTGGCGATCTCGTTGCTCAGTTCCGCGCTGTCAAAGGTCGGTGCGGCCTTGGCTGTCGGTTCGGGCTTGACCTCTTCGCGCTTGGCAACGGTTTTCTGCTGGCTGGGCGCTGTGGTCGCCACGGCGGTCTTGGGTGCCTCCTGCCTGACCACGGGCTTGCTGGCTGGGGGCGGGGTGACCTTATTGACCTTGGTGTCCTGATAGGGCGCCAGTTCGGTGGTCTTGAGCGTCTCGGCCTTGTCGAGGGTGCCGCTGCCCTGCTGGTCGTCCTGCGCCAGAAAATCCGCCTGTTTGGGCTTTTCTTCGCTCTTGAAGGTGGCGAGGGTGATTTCCAGGGTCTGCGAGATATGCTCCGGCTTGACGTAGGTAAAGCCCACGCCAAGGATCACTGCCAGGTGGATCAGCGCCGCGATCATCATGGTGAAACCCAGACGATCGGCAGGGCGCACACCCGCAGTGGAGAGCTCTAGGGGGAGGTCGTTCTTGGCCATGGATGTCATTGGCGGTTCAGCATCTCGTCAGCCTGCATGTCAAAATCCGTGTCGTGTTACAGGTGGCGCATGATAACGCAATGTGTAGTGCGGCTTTACGGCGGATCGGACGAAGGGACGCCGTGGCGTACGGTTTGACCGCAGCCAGCAGCGTCAGCGTTTGATCAGCCTTTGCGCGCTTCGAGTTTCTTCTCGATGGCATCCATCAACAGGCCACCAATGTCGGTGCCGTAGGCGTTGTCGATTTCGCGGATACAGGTCGGGCTGGTCACGTTGATTTCGGTCAGGTGCTCGCCGATCACGTCCAGACCGACGAACAACAGGCCTTTTTCGCGCAGCGTAGGGCCGATCTGTTCGGCGATCCAGCGGTCCTTGTCACTCAGCGGGCGGGCTTCGCCGCGGCCACCAGCGGCCAGGTTGCCGCGTGTTTCACCCGCTGCAGGGATACGCGCCAGGCAGTACGGCACCGGCTCGCCGTCAACCATCAAGATGCGTTTGTCGCCGTCCTTGATGGCTGGCAGATAGCCCTGCGCCATGATCTGTTGAGTGCCGTGAGCCGTCAGCGTTTCAAGGATGACTGACAGATTAGGATCGCCTGCACGGTGGCGAAAGATCGATGCGCCCCCCATGCCGTCCAGCGGCTTGAGGATCACGTCGCCCTGCTGTTCGGCGAACTCGCGAATGATATCGGCACGGCGGCTGACCAAGGTCGGCGGGGTGCATTGCGGAAACAGCGTGGCAAACAGCTTTTCGTTGCAGTCGCGCAGGCTTTGCGGCTTGTTGACCACCAGCACGCCGGCGCGCTCGGCCTGCTCCAGCAGGTAAGTGGCGTAGACGAACTCCATGTCGAACGGCGGGTCCTTACGCATCAGGATCACGTCCAGATCGTCCAGGCCGGCGTCGACTTCAGCCTCGAATTCAAACCACTTGGCCGGATCGGCAAACACCTTGAGCGGCTTCATGCGCGCGCGGGCCTGGCCAGCGTTCTGGTACAGGTCTTTCTGTTCCATGTAGAACAGCGACCAGCCGCGATTCTGGGCGGCAAGGAGCATGGCCAGCGAGCTGTCCTTTTTATAGGAGATGCGCTCAATGGGGTCCATGACAATCCCTAGGCGAACGCTCATGGGCAATATCCTCTGATCGGTAAGGGCCGTGACGGCCGTAAAATTGGCATCAGGGTGGCGTTCCGATTGCTCCCGGTCAAGGGGCAGGTCCGCCACGGTGCAGTTTATGGATTGAGTCTGGAGAGTGTGCTAAAAAGACTGCGCATCCGGGCTTCAATCCCTTTGGATCAATGAAGCGATAAAGTCAGGCTCCCGGTGACTCGCAGAATGCGCAAAAATTCGCTGCGGCGATGGAAGAGCAGCTTATGGAACAACACGCCTCCGCCTTGAAAGTCATGGTCATCGATGACTCGAAGACTATCCGCCGCACCGCCGAAACGCTGCTTAAAAACGCTGGCTGTGAAGTCATCACGGCGATAGACGGTTTCGACGCACTGGCCAAAATTGCCGATAACCACCCGCGCATCATATTCGTCGATATCATGATGCCGCGCCTGGACGGTTATCAGACCTGCGCACTGATCAAGAACAACCGCGCATTCAAATCGACGCCGGTCATCATGCTGTCCTCCAAGGACGGCCTGTTCGACAAGGCCAAGGGGCGGATCGTCGGTTCCGACCAATTTCTGACAAAGCCTTTCAGCAAGGAAGAACTGCTCAACGCAATCAAGGCCCATGTGCCCGGCTTCGTTGCCGCAGAACACCATCTATCGTGATGCCCGCGCCTGATGTCGCGCGCTCGAAAACTGACGGGGAACACCCATGGCTCGAATATTGATCGTCGATGACTCGCCGACTGAAATGTACAAACTCACCGGCATGCTTGAAAAGTACGGTCATGAAGTGCTCAAGGCCGAAAACGGTGCCGATGGTGTGGCGCTGGCCCGTCAGGAAAAGCCCGATGCCGTGTTGATGGACATCGTCATGCCGGGGCTCAACGGTTTTCAGGCCACCCGCCAGCTGACCAAGGATCCCGACACCAGCATGATCCCGGTGATCATGATCACCACCAAGGATCAGGAAACCGACAAGGTCTGGGGCAAACGCCAGGGCGCTCAGGATTACCTGACCAAGCCGGTGGATGAAGAAACCCTGATGAAAACCCTGAATGCGGTGCTGGCCGGCTGATTGCCGGAATCGTCATGGCCGAGCCACGTACCGCCTTCGAATTGCTGCTGGACATGGACCGACGCTGTCGTTCGCTCGCGGCCGGCCTGCCATTGCAGGAAGCCCATCAGCAGGACTGGGTAGGGATCGGATTCCGGATGGGCGAGCAGCGTTTCGTTGCGCCTATCCGCGAAATTGCCGAAATTCTTCACGAGCCGCGTCATGCCGTGATGCCAGGCGTAAAGTCCTGGGTGTCGGGCGTCGCCAACCTGCGCGGCCGGCTGTTGCCGCTCATGGACCTGTGCGGGTTCTTCGGCCTTGAAGCGATGACCGCGCGCAAGCAGCGGCGGGTGCTGGTGGTCGAGCACAACGAAGTATTCGCCGGTCTGCTGGTCGATGAGGTGTTCGGCATGCAACGTTTCAGTCAGTTGAGCCTCATACCTCAGACCCCGCAAGATGTCGATCAAGGTATCGCGCCGTTCCTGCGCGGGCAGTTCATTCGTGAACAGGCATGGCAAGTGTTCAGTCCTTGGGCGGTGGTGCAGTCTGCAGATTTCATGGACCTGGCATCTTAGGCTCTGTACGAGAAGTGGCTGCGCTCGTTGATGCTGCGTTAAAACAGGCTCGGAATGCTCATTTACAATCAGTAGATTCCGCTTCCTTACCTGTTTTGCCTTGCCTGACCTTCGCTCGCCGACTTTCGTACAGAGCCTAGGCTCTGGTTTGTTATGTTTCACAATTGATCCAGGCGGGGGCCTGATTAATGAGTAATACAGGCAGGTCACTGGAGGGCGCACGAAGCCGGACGCAGATCATCCTGCTGTTCGTCGCGCTTATCGTTTTCATCGTGTTGCTGTTCGCCAATTTCGCGTACCTCAATACACAGTCGAATTACGACAAGCAGTACATCGGACATGCCGGTGAGCTGCGTGTCCTGTCCCAGCGCATCGCGAAAAACGCCACTGAAGCGGCCGCCGGGAAAACTCAGGCGTTCAAGCTGCTGGCTGACGCGCGCAATGATTTCGACGTGCGTTGGGGCTATTTGAAGAAAGGCGACCCGGCCACCGGCCTGCCCGCCGCCCCCGACCTGATCCGTGAAGAATTGCGCACTGTGCAGAAGGATTGGGAGGGGCTGCGCAAGAGCACCGACGTGATTCTTGCCAGCGAGCAGACTGTGTTGTCGCTGCATCAGGTGGCTGCGACACTGGCCGAAACCATTCCGCAACTGCAGGCCGAATACGAAAAGGTTGTCGAGAACCTTCTGCAAAGTCGTGCGCCCGCAGCCCAGGTTGTCGTCGCACAGCGTCAGGCACTGCTGGCTGAGCGTATTCTCGGCTCGGTCAATACGGTACTGGCCGGTGACGAAACGGCGGTACAGGCTGCGGACGCGTTTGGCCGTGATGCCAGCCAGTTCGGCCGGGTGCTGAATGGCATGCTGGAAGGCAACGCCACGCTGCGAATCACCCAGGTCGAGGACCGCGATGCCCGCGCTCGACTGGCAGAAATTGCCGAGCTGTTCGAGTTTGTGTCCGGCTCGGTGGACGAAATTCTGGAGACGTCGCCTGAGCTTTACCAGGTGCGCGAGGCGTCCGGCAATATCTTCAACACCTCGCAGACCCTGCTGGATGAAACCTCGGTACTCGCCAATAGTCTGGAAAACCTCGCCAAACGCCGCACGATGAATACTGTCGGGGGTTACGTGCTGGGGCTGCTGGCGCTGATGTCGATCATCCTGATCGGTCTGGTCATGGTCCGCGAAACCAACCGTCAGCTGCGCGAAACCGCACAGAAAAGCGAGCGCAACCAGACCGCGATCATGCGCCTGCTGGACGAGATCGAGAGCCTGGCCGATGGCGACCTGACCGTGACCGCCTCGGTCACCGAAGACTTTACCGGCGCGATTGCCGACTCCATCAACTACTCCATTGACCAACTGCGCGAACTGGTGGTGACCATCAACCTGACCGCCGAGCAGGTGGCTGCCGCAGTGGCCGAGACCCAGGCCACGGCGATGCAACTGTCTGCTGCATCCGAGCATCAGGCGTTGCAGATCAGTGCAGCCTCGACGTCGATCAACGACATGGCAGCCTCTATCGATCAGGTCTCGGCCAATGCGTCGGAATCCTCGACGGTGGCAGCGCGTTCGGTGGCAATCGCTAACAAAGGCAACGAGGTGGTGCATAACACCATCCACGGCATGGACAACATTCGCGAACAGATTCAGGATACCTCCAAGCGTATCAAGCGGCTTGGCGAGTCTTCGCAGGAAATCGGCGACATAGTCAGCCTGATTGACGATATTGCCGACCAGACAAACATTCTGGCGCTCAATGCGGCCATTCAGGCATCGATGGCCGGAGATGCGGGGCGCGGCTTTGCAGTGGTCGCCGACGAAGTACAGCGGCTGGCCGAGCGATCTTCGTCCGCCACCAAGCAGATCGAAACGCTGGTGCGCGCCATCCAGAACGACACCAACGAGGCGGTCATCTCCATGGAGCAGACCACCAGCGAAGTGGTGCGCGGTGCGCGGCTGGCGCAGGACGCCGGTGTGGCGCTGGGGGAAATCGAAGGGGTTTCCAGAGTGCTGGCCGAACTGATCGAAAGTATCACCGAGGCCGCCCATCAACAGGCCGAGTCTGCCGGACAGATTTCCAAGACCATGACCGTGATTCAACAGACCACGTCCCAGACCACCTCGGGCACAGCGGCCACCGCAGAGAGCATCGGCAATCTGGCGAAGATGGCCAGCGAAATGCGCCGCTCGGTGTCGGGGTTCACCTTGCCGCCCTCGAAGAAAATCGGATGATGTTCAAGACATGAACACTCTTGGCGGGACAACAGGCGGGATTCGTCATGGCTGATCGTCACGACTACGTGGCCCTTGAATGGCTCAAGGGCGAGATCGCCGAGACGCTGCGACAGGCCCGAGAGGCACTGGACGCGTTTATCGAAGACCCGTCCGACAGCGCGGCGATGGCTGAGTGTCTGAACCTGGTGCATCAGGTTCACGGCAGCCTGCAGATGATCGAGTTCTACGGTGCCGCTTTGCTGGCCGAGGAAATCGAGCAACTGGTGCTGGCCGTTCAACAGAACCGCGTTACTCATCCGGTCGAGTCCGAGCAGTTGCTCATCCAGGCCATGAGCCAGCTGCCGATCTATCTGGAGCGTATTCACTCGGCGCGTCGTGATCTGCCGCTGGTGGTGCTGCCGTTGCTCAACGACCTGCGCAGTGCGCGGGGCGAAAGCCTGTTGTCGGAGACCAGCCTGTTCGCTCCGCAACTGGTCAACGTTCCTCCGCTTGATGATGACGAACTGACCCGCCGCAATACCCCGGACCTGCCCAACCTGCTGCGCAAGCTGCGTCAGACCTTGCAGGCTGCGCTGGCGGGGCTGATGCGCGAGCAGGGCGTGCAGACCCAGCTCGGTTACATGGCCAAGGTCTTTGCCCGGCTGGAGCAATTGTGCGAAGACGCACCGCTAGGGCCGCTGTGGCGTATTTCCACGGCTCTGGTCGAAACCATGCTCAACGGCAATTTCACCAACAGTCCGGCCTTGCGCAGCCTGTTGAAGGATGCCGACAAGGAGCTCAAGCGCCTGGCGGAACAGGGTGTGACAGGCATCAATCAGCCTGCGCCCGAAGAATTGCTGAAAAGCCTGCTGTTCTATATCGCCAAGTCCGACAGCCTGGCGCCGAAGATGCTCGACCTCAAGGATCAGTACGCGCTGGCCGACGCCTTGCCCGGCAGCGATGTGGTCGACGAAGAGCGTGCGCGCATGGCCGGCCCGGACCGGGACGCGATGCGCTCGGTGATCACGGCGTTGTGCGAAGGACTGGTGCGGGTCAAGGAGCGCCTGGATGTGTTCGTGCGCGGCGATCGCCAGCACGTCAGCGAGCTCAATGCGCTGTTGCCTCCGCTGCGCCAGATCGCCGACACCCTGGCGGTGCTCGGTTTTGGTCAGCCGCGCAAGGTGATCATCGATCAGCTTTCCGTTGTTCTGGGGCTGGCGCAGGGGCAGCGTGAGCCTACTGATGGCGCGCTGATGGATGTCGCGGGCGCATTGTTGTATGTCGAATCGACCCTGGCGGGCATGGCCGGCAGCCACGAGCAGTCAAGCCGCGAAGAGAGCCGACTGCCGACCACCGACCTGACACAGATCCACCAATTGGTGATCCGCGAAGCGCGCAATGTGTTGCAGCAGGCCAAGGACGTCATTCTCGATTACATCGATGGCGAGTGGGACCGACAGCGACTCGACCCGCTCTGTGCCTTGCTGGTGCAGGTGCGTGGTGCGCTGGCAATGATCCCGCTGGCCCGTGCGGCAAGCCTGCTGGCTGCCTGTAACGAATACATTCAGGAACACCTGCTGGTTGACGAAACCCGTCCGACTCCTGTGCAGCTCGATTGTCTGGCCGATACCATCACCGGCATCGAGTACTACCTTGAGCGCATGCTCGAGGACCACGAGGCGCCGGGCGATCAGGTGCTGGACATGGCCCAGCAGAGCCTCGCCCGTCTGGGTTATACCCCGGTCACGGACACCCTTGAGGTACCGCTGCTCGATGAAATCATCACTCAGGACGAGTTACTGGAACTTGATGATCGCCAGGCGCTGGTAAGCCCGACGCAAACCATCGCGCAAGTCCTCGCCAGCCCGCTGTCTGCGGTCAATCCGCCTGCGCGCAACGTACCGGCCAGCCTGCTGCCACCTTCTACTGAAGAGGAGGCGGTAGACGACGAATTGCGCGATGTGTTTCTAGAGGAGGCCGACGAGGTGCTCGATGCCTTGGGCGAGTACCTGCCGCGCTGGTTTGCGTCGCTTGGCAAAGGCCCCCAGTGGGACAGCGCTGCGCTCACCGAAGTACGCCGGGCTTTTCATACTCTCAAGGGTAGCGGCCGCATGGTACGGGCGCTGATCCTCAGCGAGCTGGCATGGTTGGTGGAGAACCTGCTCAATCGGGTTCTGGAAGGCGAGGTGTTGCCGGGGCTAGAAGTGCAGCAGTTGATGAGCGAAGTGCTGACGTTGTTGCCGTCGGTGATCCGCGATTTTGCCGACGGTGCGCAGTGCCAGCGCAACGATGTCGACCTGTTGGCGGCCCGAGCCCATGCGCTCGCCAACGGCCTGGAAGCGCCGACGCTTGCCGCTCGCGATGAACCTGAGGCGGACAAGGCGCTGGATCCGCAGTTGCTGGAAATTTTCCGTCAGGAAGCGCTTGGGCATCTGAGTACGCTTGGCCGATTCCTCGACGTCGCCGAACAGTCACTGTCGCCTTCGATCAGTGACGCGGTATTGCGCGCCCTGCATACGCTCAAGGGCAGCGCGCACATGGCCGACGTGCTGCCGATTGCCGAGCTGGCCAACCCGCTCGATCAACTGGTGCGCGAATACAAGGCCAACCTGATCGATATCGGACCGCCTGAACTCAGCCTGCTGCGCAGTGCCGAGCCCTTGCTGCACAAGGGGCTGGAGCAGCTGGACACTACCCCGCTGGCTGAAATTCCGGGCGCACCGCAACTGATCGAAGCAGCCTTCTCGCTGCTCAACGACCGGCTCGCCGCGGTGCTGCGCGAGTCGGACAGTGGCTTGCGAATCAAGCGTAATCCCCAGCTGATTGCCAGCTTTCTGGCTGAAGGCATGGACATTGTGCTGGACGCCGAAAACCTCCTGCGGCGCTGGCGTCAGCACCCCGGCGAGCGGCAGGAGCTGAGCGCGCTGCTCGACGAACTGACGACCCTGGGGCATGGCGCCCACCTGGCCGATCTGCCGCAGGTCGACGAATTGTGTGAAGCCTTGCTCGACCTTTATGGTTCGGTCGAGGAAAGCAGCCTGGCAGTCAGCGAGCGCTTTTTCGATGTGGCGGAAAACGCCCACGAGGCCCTGATCAACATGCTTGATCAGGTGGCTGCCGGTCAGGATGTCGAGCCTCGTCCGGAATGCGTGCGCGCCCTGCTCCAACTGCTGGATCAAGCGCTCGACCCGTCGGCGACCGGGCTGGTCAAGAGTGACGGCCACCAGACCCTGACTGTCACCGAACTCAATGCTGCGACCGAGCAACTGGCCAGCGAGGCTGCGCCTGCTGACGCTGCCGATGCGGACGATGAAATTGTCGAAATATTTCTGGAAGAAGCCGTCGATATCCTCGACAGCGCCGGGCAGGCCTTGCAGCGCTGGCTGGCTGATCCGGAAAACCCGGCGCCACTGGCTTCGTTGCAGCGCGACCTGCACACCCTCAAGGGTGGTGCGCGGATGGCTGAAGTGGCGGAAGTCGGCGACCTCGCCCATGAACTGGAAAACCTTTACGAAGGCTTGATCGACCGGCGCTTCCACCATTCAGCAGCATTGGCAGAGCTGCTGCACGAAAGTCACGATCATCTGGCGATTCTGCTGGAACAGTTGTATCGGCACGAGCCGCTCAGCGATCCCTCGGCCCTGATCGACGCACTGGGCCGCTGCCGCAATGCCGAGAGTGCCGCACCGGACGTGCAGGCGCCGCCCGTCCCCAGTGAAGACCCGCCAGAGCATGACAACGAGCTGCGTGAGGTCTTTCTCGAGGAAGGCTTCGACATTATAGAAAGCTCCGGTGCGGCGCTGGCCCGCTGGCAAAGCGACCCGCATAACCTGCTGGAGGTCGAAAACCTGCTGCGCGACCTGCACACCCTCAAGGGTGGCGCCCGAATGGTCGAGATCGCCCCGATCGGCGACCTGGCTCATGAGCTGGAAACCCTCTACGAAGGGCTTTCCGCCGGCAGTCTGCAACCCGCCCCCTTGACGATCAGCCTGTTGCAAAGCGGCCACGATGTGCTGGCCGACATGCTGGACGCGGTGCGAAACGACAAGCCGTTGCCCGACGCTGCGTTGCTGATCGAAAACATCCGCAAACTGGCTCGCCACGAGCCGGCAGGCGAGCCGTTGCCTTCGCAGGCTTCGGTGTCTGGCCAGGAACCTGTCGTGGTGGTAGCGCCGGTCGCCGACGGCGAGGCTGAGCGCAGCGGGCCGGAAATGGTCAAGGTGCCTGCCGAGCAATTGGAGGACCTTGTCAACCTGGCGGGTGAAACGTCGATATTCCGTGGCCGCATCGAACAGCAGATTCTCGACTCGCAAATCACGCTGGTCGAGCTGGAAACCACCATCGAGCGTATGCGTGATCAGTTGCGCCGTCTGGACATGGAAACCCAAGGCCGCATCCTCAGTCGCGAGCAGGTGCAGGCCGAGCGGCTGGGCTATGAAGAATTCGACCCGCTGGAAATGGACCGCCATTCGCAGTTGCAGCAATTGTCGCGCGCGCTGTTCGAGTCTGCCTCCGACCTGATGGATATCAAGGAGACCCTCGGCGCACGCAATCGAGATGCCGAAACGCTGCTGTCGCAGCAGGCAAGGGTCAATACCCAGTTGCAGGAAGGCTTGATGCGCACGCGCATGGTGCCATTCGAGAGGCTGGTGCCGCGCCTGCGCCGGGTGGTGCGCCAGGTGGCGTCCGAGCTGCACAAGAAGGTGCGTTTCGAGGTTGGCAATGCCGAAGGTGAAATGGACCGCAATGTGCTGGAACGAATGGTCGCGCCGCTTGAACACATGCTGCGTAACGCCGTCGATCACGGTCTTGAAAGCACTGAAAAACGTATCGCTGCCGGAAAGTCTGAGGAGGGTTGCATCACGCTTGAGCTGATGCACGAGGGCGGCGACATCCTGATCGAGCTGAGCGACGATGGTTCGGGGGTCGACCTGGCCGCAGTGCGCCGCAAGGCCATCAAGCGCGGCATGATCCACCCGGATGCAGACCTGTCCGATCATGAAGTTTTGCCGTTCATTTTGCAGGCCGGGTTTTCCACCAGCGATATCATCACCCAGATTTCCGGGCGCGGCGTTGGCATGGATGTCGTGCATGCCGAGGTCAAGCAGCTGGGCGGCTCGATGGTCATCGACTCGGTGCCAGGCAAAGGCACGCGGTTCCGCATCCGTCTGCCGATTTCGGTTTCGGTCAATCGGGCGCTGATGGTTGCGTGTGGCGAAGAGCAGTACGCAGTGCCGCTCAACACGGTCGATGGCATCGTACGGGTGATGGCCAACGAACTGGATGGCTATTACCAGACCGTTCCACCGCGTTATCAATACGGCGGACGCAGCTACGAGCTGCGCTACCTGGGCGAGCTACTGGGTAACAGCCCGCCCAGGCTGGTCGGGCAACTGCAGCCTCTGCCGGTGCTGCTGGTGCATCTGCAGGATCAGTGGGTGGCAGTGCAGGTCGATGCGCTGGCAGGCTCGCGGGAAATTGTGGTCAAGAACCTCGGGACGCAGTTTTCCAGAGTGCAGGGGATTTCCGGGGCAACCATTCTGGGTGATGGCCGCGTGGTATTGATTCTCGACCTGATGGCGCAGATTCGTACGTTGCAGCGCCTGCCTTTCAAAGGGTTCACGCCTGCGGCATACACCGAGATCGAGCATGCCAAGCCGTTGCTGGTGATGGTGGTGGACGACTCGGTGACGGTACGCAAGGTGACTGGCCGGTTGCTTGAGCGCAATGGCATGCATGTGTTGACTGCCAAAGACGGGATCGACGCGATGAGCCTGTTGCAGGAACACACACCCGATATCATGTTGCTGGATATAGAAATGCCGCGCATGGACGGCTTCGAGGTGGTCAGCCAGATCCGCCAGAACGATCAGCTCAAGGAGCTGCCTATCATCATGATCACTTCCCGCTCCGGCCAGAAGCACCGCGACCGGGCAATGGCGCTGGGCGTCAACGAGTACCTGAGCAAGCCTTATCAGGAGAACGTGCTGCTGGAAAGCATCGCTTACTGGAGTCAGGTCAATGTCTGAAGGTACGTTTCAGACCAGTCGGCTCACCAGCCTGACAGGCCTGCTGTTGCCGCTGAGCGACCGCCACCTGCTGCTGCCTAATGTCGCGGTCGCCGAACTGATCGACTACCAGGACAGCAGCGCTGAACCCGGCGCACCCGAATGGTTTCTGGGGTTGATCAGTTGGCGCGAACTGAGCTTGCCGCTGCTCAGCTTCGAAGCTGCCTGCGGTGGGCGCACGCGAGTGGGCGGTCGCGCCCGGATCGTGGTGCTTAACGCGCTGGGCGGGCGCAACGGTATCAGATTCATCGCGCTGCTGACCCAGGGCATTCCGAGGTCGTGCAAGGTCGACAGCCAGTTGAGCTACGTCGACGTGCCGCTGGCCGAGCTGGAGCTGGCCGCCGTACAGATCGGCGAAACCGTCGCGCGCATTCCCGACCTGGAAGGTCTGGAGCAGTGGTTGGTGGATGCGGGGCTGGCGCCCTAGCGTCGATCTTCGGACACATCAAGAGCGGACGCCCGCGAGCTATGGGTATGAGGATCAAAAACCTCATGAAGAACAACTGATCTCCAGATGCTTGCCCCAGTCCGGTGGGCGCTGGGCGTAGCCTTGCATGCCGGGTTGCTCGGTGAAGGGCGTGCAGAGCACCTGATGCAGGCGGCGAACTTCTTCGTAGTCACCCTTTTCAGCCGCTGCGATGGCATTCTGGGCCAGGTAGTTGCGCAAAATGTACAGCGGATTGACCGCGTGCATGCGCGCCTGACGGTCCTGCTCGGTGCCGCTTTCTTCAAGGGCGATACGCGCCTGATACTTCTCGGCCCAGCCGTCGAAGCCCTTGATGTCCACAAAGTCGTCACGCAAGGAGCGCAGTGCTTCGGCAGCAGGTTGATCGCCCAGGCGGCGGAAGAACAGGGTGTAATCCACGCCGCTGTTCTGCATCAGTTGCAGTAGCTGACTGATCAGTTTGTCGTCCTGTTCTTCGGCACCCGTCAGGCCCAGCCGGCGCCGCATCAGGTCCAGGTAGTGCGCCTGATACAGCGGCAAAAACAGGCCGATTGTCTCGCGCAATGCTTCCACACTCACAAATGGCGTCAATGCCTGCGCCAGCGCACTGAGGTTCCACTGAGCAATAGGCACTTGATTGCTGAAGGAGTAACGACCTTCGTGATCAGAGTGGTTGCAGATGAAGTGCTCATCGAAATCGTCCAGAAACGCAAACGGGCCGAAGTCGAAGGTAATGCCCAGAATCGACATGTTGTCGGTGTTCATGACACCGTGGCAAAAACCGTAAGCCTGCCACTTGGCAATCAGCTCGGCATTGCGCTCGACGATTTCCCGGAACATCGCCAGATACGGCTCAGGCTGCTCCTGACACTGCGGGTAATGCATGGTCAGCACATGTTCGGCCAGCGTATTCAGGTGCTCGGGCTGTTTGGTGTAGAAAAAGTACTCAAGACTGCCAAAACGCACATGGCTCTGCGCCAGCCTCAACACCATAGCCGCGTGTTCCTGGGTCTCTCGCCAAACCGGCGTGCTGGAGCTGACCACACAAGCGGCGCGGCTGCTGGGAATGCCAAGCGCGTGCAGCGCTTCAGAGGCCAGAAACTCCCGAATCGACGAGCGCAGCACTGCGCGACCATCGCCCATGCGCGAATACGGCGTGCGGCCCGCGCCCTTGAGGTGCAGGTCCCAATGCTCACCTGCATCGTTGTAAACCTCACCAAGCAACAGGCCACGGCCATCACCCAGACGCGGGTTATAGGAGCCAAACTGGTGGCCTGAATAAACCATCGCCCGCGGCTCGGCTTCGGCCCACAGTTTGTGGCCGCTGAAGATTTCCGCGAACAGCGGCAGGTCAGCCTGTTCAGGGACCAGGTCCAGCAGCGCCAGGGCGGACTGGCTGGCAACCACCAGACGCGGTGCGTCGATTGGCTCGGGCAGTACGTGGGCGGAAAACGCGTCGCCCAGGCGGGCAAAGCGGTTGTCGAAAATGAGTTCGTCGAGTGCTTTCACAGCGTTTCGCCTCCAGAGGAGAATGTCAGGCTTGCAACGGAACGGCGGCCTGTCGGGCTCGTCGGCGGTTTTCAACGATCAGAAACCGTAGACCCAGGCCATCAGCGGGAGTTCTGGCGATCAGGTATCGGCCCTGACTATCGGTTTCGGCTGCGCTCGTAAGCGGCCAGCACCGTACGCTCCGATTGCACCAAGTAATCCTCCAGCATGCGCATCGCCTCGTAGGGCTTGCCTGCATCGAGACAGCCGAGAACGGCGGCGTTCATGTCGAGGTACGGGGAGTGAAGCAGCTCGGGATTGTTGAGCAGCCCGAAGGCCAAGCGCAACTCTGCCGATATCTGCGCATAGAAGGCCACCAGTCGCGGGCTGTCGGACAGCTCGACGATGGCCTTGTGAAACATCATGTTAGCGGTGCCCACGGCAATCCAGTCACTGGCTTCACGCGCCTGCACGCCGGCCTCGACCGCATTGCGCATGTGCAGCACACCTGGATGCTGTGGATAAGCCTGGGAGATCGCCCTGCATTCGATAAAGCGCCGGATGCGATAGATATCGATGATCGAAGCGATGTCAGGCTTGGCCACGGTCACGCCACGGTTGGGCTCATGAGTGAGCAACCCTTCGCGGGTCAGTATTCTGAAGGCTTCTCTCAAGGTGTTGCGAGAAATCTGCAGGCTCTCGGCCAGAGTCGCTTCCGAGAGGCGTTGACCGGGGACCAGCTCGCCCTCAACCAGCATCCTGCGAAGCTCTGCGGTGATTGATTCTCCAAGCGTACGAGGAAGGGCAGAAGCAGCATCGTTCATAAAGGGTCCAGAGAGAAAAAAGCCAGGTCGATATTCCACGACAGCGTATTGGCTGGCAAGGACGAAGGTCACCAGATGCTTCATCAGGTAGCACTCTTGAGTTCGTGCGTAACAATATGGTGCGAATGAGTGACCTAGGCTGATTAGATTGTTCAACAATATTATCGTTATGTATCTACAGGTTGCCTTGTTTGATTGAGCTTTGGCATGGTCATTGCTCTGGCAGATTACCCCCTACCTCAGGAATGCCGCCGTGACACAGACTGCCAATGAGTTCACCAAGGCGCGCCGCGCTTCTTTGATAGCTGCGATCTTCATGATGGCGACCTCTGCCATCGGCCCCGGCTTTCTGACCCAGACCGCTACCTTCACCGCGACCTTGGGGGCGGCATTTGCCTTCGGCATTCTGGCATCGATCCTGATCGACTTCGTGGTGCAACTGAACGTCTGGCGTATCGTCACTCTGACCAGAATGCGCGCGGCCGATCTGGCCAATACGGCGATTCCGGGCAGCGGCTATCTGTTGGCGGTGCTGGTGATCTTTGGCGGGCTGGTGTTCAGCCTCGGCAACATTGCCGGCGCGGGCCTGGGCTTGAATGCGCTGACCGGCCTTGACCCCAGGTGGGGCGGTGCGTTGAGCGCGTTGATCGCCATCGCGATCTTCTCCTCCCATCGGGCAGGCATCGCAATGGATCGCATCATGATGGTGCTGGGCACCCTGAAAGTCGGCCTGATCCTGTTTGCCGCGTTTGCGTCACATCCTCCGCTGGGGGAGGCGCTGCGCCAGACCGTTCTGCCGGACCTGATCGATTTCGCGGCCATCACCACCATTGTCGGTGGCACCGTCGGCGGTTACATCACCTATGCTGGTGCGCATCGCTTGCTTGATCGCGGCACAGTCGGCGTCGAGAACATCGACGTGGTGTCCAGAGCTGCGCTGACCGGTATTCTGGTCACGGGGATTGTTCGTTACGTGTTGTTTCTGGCGATCCTTGGCGTGGTCGCCAGTGGTGTCGTCATCGATGTGTCCGGCAAGGGCGCAAACCCGGCAGCCCAGGCGTTTACCGCAGCTGCCGGCGACTTCGGTCTGATCATGTTTGGTCTGGTGCTCTGGGCCGCGGGTATCAGCAGCGTGATCGGCGCTTCCTATACATCGATGTCGTTCATCACGGTGTTTTCAAAACATATCACCGAACGCGGGCGCAACCTGGCCACGGTCGGCTTTATTCTGATTACCGTGGTCGTATACGTAATGTGGGGCAAACCGCCGGCTGCGCTACTGGTGTTTGCCGGTGGCTTCAATGGCCTGATCCTGCCGCTGGGCCTGAGTATTTTCATGTACGTCGGCTGGCGCCGTTCCGACATGATGGACGGCTACCACTATCCACGCTGGTTGTTGGTGCTGGGCGTACTGACTTGCCTGCTGTCGTGGTACATGGCGTTCATGTCGGTAGGTCCTATCTTTGCCTTCATCAATGCAGCCTGATTTCGGAGAACAGCAAATGCCTGCGATAGACCTGAACAGTGACCTCGGCGAAAGCTTCGGCGCCTGGAGCATGGGCGACGACGAGGCCATTCTCGATGTGGTCAGCAGCGCCAATGTGGCGTGTGGCTTTCATGCCGGCGATCCGGCCGGAATCCTGCGCACCCTTGAAGCCGCTGCCGCACGCGGCGTCTCGGTCGGGGCTCACGTGGCGTATCCGGACCTGGTCGGGTTTGGCCGTCGCAACATGGACATTCCGACCGATCAGTTGATGGCCGATGTCATCTACCAGATCGGCGCATTGCAAGGCCTGGCCCGCAGCGCCGGAACAACCGTGAGTTACGTCAAACCCCACGGCGCGCTATACAACACCATTGCTGGCGATCAGCGTCAGGCAGCGGCGGTCATTCAGGCGTTGTTGCGCATTGACCCCACGCTGAAGCTTGTGTGCCTGGCCAATTCACCCTTGCTCGGCTGGGCGCGGGAGGCGGGCCTGTCTTGCGTCGCCGAAGCATTCGCCGACCGCGCCTATACCGTCGAAGGCACGCTGGTGTCTCGCTCGCGGCCCGGTGCCGTACTTCACGACGCCGGCCTGATCGCCGATCGCATGCTGCGCCTGGTGCGCGAGGGCATCATCGAAGCCGAGGACGGTAGCGAGATCAGCCTGCAAGCTGATTCGATCTGTGTACATGGCGACAGCCCAGGCGCGGTAAACATTGCCCGCATCCTGAAAGACCGCTTGCACGAAGCAGGCGTTACCGTCCGCGCATTCAGTCGAGGCTGATCATGAACAGCACACTGCAACACGCCCGCCAGGCGGCCATCGAAGCCCGTACCCGTTACCGCGAAGGGTTTGTCTCGCCGACTGCTGGCCAGGCGCCTGGGTTGACCCAATGCAACATGATTACACTGCCACGCGACTGGGCCTATGACTTTCTGCTGTTCGCTCAGCGCAACCCGCAAGCCTGCCCGGTGCTGGACGTGACCGAACCCGGCAGCTACACCACGTTACTTGCCGAACAGGCTGACTTGCGCACCGACCTGCCGCTGTATCGGGTCTGGCGCGATGGCCAATTGGCCGAAGAAATCAGCGACGCCCGCGAGATATGGGCTCAGCACAGTGATCTGGTCAGTTTTCTGATCGGTTGCAGCTTCACCTTCGAGACCGACCTGATGAACGCCGGGATCGATGTGCGACACATCAGCGAGGGCTGCAACGTGCCGATGTATCGCAGCAATCGTGTCTGCAGGCCCGCCGGCCGCTTGCAGGGAAACATGGTGGTGTCGATGCGTCCCATCGCAGCAGACCGCGTTGCAGAAGCGGCCAGAATAACCGGACGCTATCCCGGAGTGCATGGCGCGCCAGTGCATGTCGGTGAGCCTGAACGGCTCGGCATCAGCGACCTTGCGCGTCCGGATTTCGGCGATGCGGTGACCATCAAACCTGGCGAGATTCCGGTGTTCTGGGCCTGTGGTGTAACGCCACAAGCGGTGGTCATGGCATCCCGTGTGCCGTTTGCCATTTCCCACGCGCCGGGCCACATGTTCATTACCGATATTCCCGACAGCTACTACCACGTATAGGAGAGGCTCATGCGTTTCTACCCGGCCAACCTGGACGCGCTGCTGGTTGAACTGTCGAATCTGGACGAGACTCTTGCGCTGTTCGAATCACTGCAGCAGCAGCCTGTCGCTGGCGTTGAGGAGATCGTCCCGGCGGCCCGAACACTGCTGGTGCATTTTCGTCCTTCCGCCATCGGTTTCGATGCGCTGGCGGCGCAGATTGCCTCACGTGACATCCGCGGCACCGCTCGCGAGCCCGGCAAGCTCATTGAAATACCCGTGCATTACAACGGCGAAGACCTGGCCGACGTCGCCCGCGAGCTGGATATCAGCATCGACGAAGTGATCAAGCGCCACACTGGCAGCGACTACAACGTTGCGTTCTGCGGCTTTGCGCCCGGTTTCGCATACCTGAGCGGCGGCGCGGGCTTCGTGGTGCCACGCCGCAGTACGCCACGTACCCGCATTCCGGCTGGCGCGGTGGCATTGGCGGGTGGTTTCAGCGGTGTTTATCCACAGGCCAGCCCTGGTGGTTGGCAGATCATTGGTGTGACCCCATCGACGATGTGGGACCTGAGCCGGGACGAGCCAGCCTTGCTTCAGCCCGGTTATCGGGTGCGCTTTCAAGACGCGGGTCCTCTGCCCGTGGCCGGTGTTTCGGTGCCTGCGCCAGTCCGTCGGCAGGTTTCAACGGTCACCGAAGACTATCTGCACATCGTCACGCCGGGCCTGCAAACCCTGTTTCAGGACCTGGGCCGTCCCGGTCAGGCCGGGCAGGGCGTTTCGGCTTCTGGCGCGCTGGACCGTGGCGCACTGCGTGCGGCCAATCGCGCGGTTGGCAATGATCCGGCAACTGCTTGCCTGGAAATTCTCATGGGCGGCCTGACGTTCACGTGTGAGGGCCAGACAGTTGTTGCGGTCACAGGTGCGCAACTCATCGTCGACGTGTTGACGGCCGATGGGCAAAAGTTGCAGCCGCCGCTTTATGCGCCATTTTCTTTGCAGAGCGGCGATCAGGTCAGCATCGGCTCGCCCAGTGCCGGGCTGCGCAGCTACCTGGCCGTTCGGGGTGGTTTTGTGCATGAACCAGTGCTCGGCAGCCTGTCTACCGACACGCTGGCGCAGGTTGGTCCCGCAGCGCTGGCAGCCGGTGATCGGCTGGGGTTCAAGCGCAAAACCGGCGGCCTTGCAGTATCGACTGCCGAGCAAACGGCCTTCGAGATGCCGCGTAATGATCAGATCATCACCCTGGATGTGGTCATGGGCCCGCGCAGCGACTGGTTCACCGCCGATGCCCAGCAACTGCTGGCGCAACAGACCTGGTTGGTGACGCCGCAATCCAACCGGATCGGCATCCGCCTGGCGGGCGAGCAGTCGCTGGAGCGTGCCGTCAGTGGCGAACTGCCCAGCGAAGGCACCACGGTTGGCGCCATTCAGGTGCCGCCCAGCGGCCAGCCGGTGCTGTTCCTGGCTGACCACCCGCTGACCGGTGGCTACCCGGTGATCGGCGCAGTTGCCACCTATCACCTCGATAAGGCCGGGCAGATTCCGGTCAATGCACGCATTCGTTTCAACCCGCTGAGCGCCTTCGAGCCAGTGCGCCCCGCCACTTCAGACGAGACCGATAACAGATGAAAAAGGTTCTGATTGCCAACCGTGGCGAAATTGCCGTTCGTATTGCCCGAGCCTGCCGTGACTATGGCGTCGCCTCGGTGGCGGTGTATGCCGATGCCGATATCGACGCGCTGCATGTGCGTCAGGCCGATGAAGCCTATGGCCTGCAAGGCGAGCGCCCGACCGATACCTACCTGAATATCGAGAAACTGCTGGCCGTAGCAGCGCGCGCGGGTGCCGACGCGGTCCATCCAGGCTATGGCTTCCTCTCGGAACGCGCCGATTTTGCGCGGGCCGTTATCGACGCCGGTCTGACCTGGATCGGCCCGGACCCAGCCACCATCGATGCGCTGGGCGACAAGGTTCAGGCCCGTCGTATCGCGCTTAAAGTTGGTGCGCCGCTGGTGGCAGGCACCGAAAATCCGGTGAAAGATGCCTCTGAAGTGGTCGCGTTCGCCGAGCAGTACGGCCTGCCGATTGCCATCAAGGCAGCCTTTGGCGGTGGCGGTCGCGGCCTTAAAGTGGCCTGGAAGCTAGAAGAGGTTGCCGAACTGTACGAGTCCGCCGTGCGTGAAGCGGTTTCAGCGTTTGGCCGCGGCGAGTGTTTCGTCGAGCGCTTTCTGGACCGCCCTCGGCACATCGAAGCGCAGATCATCGCCGACCGCCACGGCCGGGTAGTCGTTGTCGGCACCCGTGATTGCTCGCTGCAACGCCGCAACCAGAAGCTGATCGAAGAAGCACCCGCGCCTTACCTGAATGACGACCTGCGCCAGCGCATCCACGATTCCGCACGAGCGGTGTGTGCCGAGGCTGGTTACGTCGGTGCCGGGACAGTCGAATTCCTGCTCAGCGGTGATGGCACCCTGTCGTTCCTGGAGGTCAACACCCGCTTGCAGGTGGAGCACCCGGTCACCGAAGAAACCAGCGGCATCGATTTGGTCATCGAGCAACTGCGCGTGGCCGACGGCCTGCCGCTGTCGTTCGACGGCACGCCTGTGCCACGTGGCCACAGCTTCGAATTTCGTATCAACGCCGAAGATGCAGGCAACGGTTTCCTGCCGACGCCGGGCACCATCGACGTGTTCCAGCCGCCGTCCGGACCGGGTGTGCGGCTGGACACCGGCGTGACAGTCGGCTCGCGAGTGTCACCCAA
Organism: Pseudomonas coronafaciens pv. oryzae str. 1_6; assembly: GCF_000156995.2. Classification (NCBI taxonomy): domain Bacteria; kingdom Pseudomonadati; phylum Pseudomonadota; class Gammaproteobacteria; order Pseudomonadales; family Pseudomonadaceae; genus Pseudomonas; species Pseudomonas coronafaciens. Next base: position 461,052 of record NZ_CP046035.1, read on the forward strand.
CTTCGACTCTATGATCGCCAAACTGATCGTCACCGGAGCAACCCGTGAACAGGCCATCAGCCGCGCCCGTCGCGCTCTGGCCGAGTTCAAGGTAGAAGGCGTCGCCACCGTGCTGCCGTTTCATCGTGCCGTCATGGACCACGACGACTTCACCGCCGCCGACACCTTCGCCGTACACACTCGCTGGATCGAAACCGACTTCGCCGAACACGTCACTATCGCGCCGCGCAATGCCGCACCGGTCGACCCGGGCGTGCTGCGCACCTTCGTCGAAATCGACGGCAAACGTCATGAACTGGGCCTGCCTGCTGCGCTGCTACGTGGCATGAGCCTGAACTCTGCCGCACCGACGGATGCCAGTCAGCCAGTTACAGACGCGCCTGACCCGCACGCAGTGCTTACGCCAGTAGCCGGCAATCTGCATGCGTGGGCGGTCGAGGACGGAGCGACGGTAGAAGCCGGTCAGGTAATCGCGATCATGGAAGCCATGAAAATGGAGACATCGATACTGGCACCGTGTGCCGGGCAGTTGAAGGTGAGCAAGGAACCTGGCGAGTATCTGGAGGCAAAAGTGGTGATTGGGCGGGTTGAGGCCTGATGTAATCGCTGTTACGCACAACCGGGCTTTGTTGCCCGGTTGACGCGTGTCGGGTTGGTTGTCTCAGTCCAGCCGCAACTCAGGCGGCTCTGGCGCGTCCTTGGTGGCTGGTGCCACTTTGGTGTCTACCGGTTGCAGTGTTGTTTGCCCGGTAGGCGCGCTGTTCTTGTCGCCGGGTTCGGCTGGCACCAGTTTGTATTCCAGGCCTTGGGTGTTCTTGAGGTAGATCTCCATCTGGCGGAACGAGATGTTGATGTGCTGCTTCTTGAACTCGCGGTTGATGAAACGGTTGATCTCGTCAAGTACCGGGTTGCGGTCGCCCAGGTCGCGTACGTGCATGCGCAGTTCGTGGTCGAGAGTGCTTTCGCCGAAGTTCAGGAAGTAGACGATGGGCTCCGGGTCCTTGAGGACGCGAGGGTTTTCGCGGGCCGCTTGCAGCAGTAACGAACGCACCAGGTCCAGGTCAGAGCCATAGTCCACGCCCAGTTTGAGGGTCACGCGGGTTACGGTGTCGGTCAGCGACCAGTTGATGAGCTGGCCAGTGATGAAGGTCTTGTTCGGGACGATGATGTCCTTGCGGTCGAAATCAGTGATGGTCGTGGCACGGATGCGGATTTTGCTGACCGTACCCGACAGGGCGCCAATGGTGATGGTGTCGCCGATCCGCACCGGTCGTTCGAAGAGGATCATGATCCCCGAAATGAAGTTGGCAAAGATTTCCTGCATGCCGAACCCCAGGCCTACCGACAGCGCTGCGACCAGCCACTGCAGTTTGTCCCAGCTCACGCCCAGCGTCGACAGGGTGGTCACGAAACCGATGCCGGCGATGGTGTAGGACAGCAGGGTAGTGGTGGCGTAGGCGCTGCCCTGTGCCAGGTTCATGCGGGACAGCACCAGCACTTCCAGCAGGCCAGGCAGGTTGCCCGCCAGCACGAAAGTGGTGACGATGATCACCCCGGCGCCGAGGAAGTCGCTGAGGCTGATGGGCACCATGCTCATGTTGGCGCCGGTGCCGCTGGTGTATTCGTAGAGGATGATGTTGTCCAGATAGGCGAATACCGTGATCAGCTCGGCCCAGACCAGATACAGCGCGCCGACGAAACCGGCCAGCAAGGCCAGGCGGATCAGGCGTAGCGACTGCTGGTTGACCTGTTCGATGTCCAGCTTCGGCTCTTCGACAGGGATATCGCTGTCGCCGTTTTCTCTGGCTGCCTGACGCTTGGCCAAGGCGCGCTGATAGGCCAGTCGCCGTGCCGCTACGCCAAGGCCACGGACGAAGGTGGCTTCGACCATCAGCCAGATCATCATCAGGTACAGCGTGTCGATCAGGCGGTCGCTGAGCTTGAGTGCGGTGTAGTAATAACCGAAGCACACCGCCAGAAACAGCGCGACGGGCAGTGCCGTGAATGCCACGCCAATCGCTTTGCGGAACAGTGAAGCATTGTGATGCGTCGGGCTTGAGATCAGCAGTCGGCCCAGCAGCCAGGTCATCAGCGCGTAGCAGGTCAGTACGACGCCGATACCCAGTACGTCGTCAGACAGCGCAGCAGGCTGGTGCTCGGCGACTGCTACGACGGCAACCAGCGCCAGCACCACCAGCCCCAGGCGACGAACCCAGCCGCGCAGGAACGCGACCTGCGCCGGTTCCCAGCGGAAATGCAGCTGCGCTACGCCGGAGGGTGCCAGTACGCGGTAGGCGGTGTAGAACACCAGCCAGGCCAAGGCGATTTGCAGCAGCGCTTCGCCCAGATTAGCGTTTTGTCCGCGCGCGTCGATCTGCAGGGCATAGCCGCACAGCGCCAGCCCCAATGCTACCGGCATGGCCAGCAGCACGTTGATCAACAGCGCCAGCGGGGTTTTCCACTGGCTGTCACGCTTGAAGTGACCGATGTCAGCGTGCAACCGGTTGAGCTTCTGATAAAGCGCCTTGCGTCTCCAGGTGAGCACACCGATCAGCAGCAACAGTGGCAGAAACAGCAGCGGCCGCTGCGTCAGGCCGTCCGACAGCTCGCTGAGGCTGGAAGTCCAGGGCAGGGTCGCGACCTGTTTTTCCAGACGTGGCCAGATGTTCTGAAACCACTCCAGGTCCAGCGGCTTGTTGCTGGGAATCCAGAACATCTGCTCGTCCAGCGTGGAGCGCAGGCCCTGAGCGGTACTGGTCAACTGCTTCTGGTTCAATTGCAGTGTGATGGATTCATTGAGCAACGCGCTAAGTTCGCGGTTCAGGCGCTCTAGCAGGTCACTGCGGGTGATGGCCAGGTCCAACAGGGTTCGGCGCAGTTGCGGGGTGACGTTTTCCGGCGCTTGCGTAGCCAGCAGGCGTTCTACGTACGCGCTCGGGGTGCTCATCTGCTCCCGCTTCTGGTTGATGTCGAACTGGTACAGGCGGATGTTGGCGATTTCGTCAGCCAGGCCAGTGTCCAGCTCCAGATGCGGCAGCGACTGCTTCTGTTTGTAGAGAATCTTCGACAGCAGCAGGCTGCCGCTCAAGACGTTGATCTGCTCGCTCAAGGCCTGATCGGTCTGAGTCAGGTTGTCGAGTTGCTGCTTGGTCTTGAGGTTTTGCTGGGTCAGTTCGTTGAGGCGATCGGTACCGCGCAGCAAGTAGTCGGAGAGCTTGAGGTTTTCAGAACTCTCGGTTGCCAGCAGGCTGCTGCCCCCGGATTTCTGCGCTTCCAGAGACAGGTCGGCCACGGTTTTCTGTGACTGGGCGCGGCGCTTGTCGTTGATCAGGGTTTGCAGGTCCTGAATTTCCTGCTCCTGACGCGCTACTTTCTCAGTCAGCAAATCATGCTGGCTATTGCCCAGATCCTGAAGCTGGCTGTTACCGGCCAGTTCCTGGCGGCGCAACAGGTTCAGAGCATTGATCGACGCCAGTTCTGCATTGAGCAGGTTGCGCTGGTCGGCGTTGATTGTCTTTCCATTGTCCTTGCCGCTTTTGAGGGTGGCGTTGATCTGCTGAATGCGTGTCTGATTGGCGCTGATCTCAGCCTGTGCCCGTTCCGGTCGCGTCTGCGCGGTGATGGCCAGACTGTTAGCGTCGTTGAGTTCGCTTTGCAAATCACTTTGCTGGGTGCTGCGCTGGCTGAGAAGCTGCTCCAGTTGCGGCACGTCGAGGCCGCCGTAGCGCTGGGCGACGGGCACCACTTTGCTTTCTTTCAGGCGGGCCAGTTCACGCTGGTTTTCCGAGGTCTGCTTGGGGGCCTGAGCCAGTTGTTGCTTGAGCGCTTCGAGTTTCTGCTCGCTGTCTTTCTTGCTGGCCAGAAACGCCAATGTCTGTTCGAGCACCTGCTGCAACGCCTTCTGATCGGCATCAGGCAGCTTGCGGTCGGCAATCTTGTCGAGACTTTGCTGCACAGCCTCGCTGGTCGGAGGGTCGGCGGCCAGCGCCGGGAAGGTGGACAGGCAAAGCGCAAACAGTGCGGCAGCACAAATGGAACGCAGGGAAAACATAGACACCGGTCGCATGATGATACGTGTGGGTTGGCAGTTTAAAGGAACAGACCGAGACCCGGGCGGGTTCCTTCGGGGAATTTGACGCCGACTTTCTGGATCTTGTTCCCGTCCATGACGGCAACAGTCCAAATAGTTCCGTTCCATTCAATCTGGTCGCCAACCACCGGCTCGCCTCGGTTCTTCTGCACTATGAACTGACTGAGCGGCATATTGGGGTCAATGCCATCCAGTTTCAGACCATACAGCGCCGCGACTTCACCCAGTTGTGCGTCGCCTTCGAGCACGAAATCGCCGAAGAAGCGCAGATCCTGACCGCGCTGCGGCGCTTGACTGAAGAGTTTGCCCAACGCCGGAAGGTCATGCTCGTGGCCGATGACACACAGCAGATCATCCACTTCCAGCGTTGTGCTACCCGACGGGTGGAGCAGTTGCTGACCGCGGAACAGTGCGGCGATGCGCGTGCCTTCGGGCATTTTCAGTTCCCGCAGCGCGGCGCCGATGCACCATTTTTCGGCGCCAAGGCGGTAAACGAACAGCTCCCATTCGCTGGTGACGTGTACCTCCAGCGCTGCCCGGGAAACAGGGGCAGGGTCTGGCGGAACCGTGACTTTCAGCAGCTTGGCCATCCAGGGCAGGCTGGTACCCTGCAGCAACAGCGAGACCAAGACGATAAAGAACGCCAGGTTGAAATACAGCTGAGCGTTGGGCAGCCCGGCCATCAGCGGGAACACGGCCAGAATGATCGGCACCGCGCCGCGCAAGCCTACCCAGGCAATGAACGCTTTCTCGCGACCATGAAATACCTTGAAGGGCAGCAGGCCGACCAACACCGACAGCGGCCGCGCGACGAGGATCATCCAGAGTGCGAGCCCCAAAGCCGGCAGGGCAATCGGGAGCAGGTCATGAGGCGTGACCAGCAGGCCCAGCACGAGAAACATGCCGATCTGCGCCAGCCAGGCCATGCCGTCGAGCATGTGCAGGATCCCGTGGCGGCTACGGATTGGCCGGTTGCCAAGTACCAGGCCGCACAGGTAGACCGCCAGAAAGCCGCTGCCGTGAATGGCGTTGGTCAGCGCGAAGATCGCCAGACCGCCGGCAATGACCAGGATCGGGTATAGACCTGCCGCCAGATTGATGCGATTGACCAGTTGCAACAGAATCCAGCCACCGCCAAGACCGATGACGCTGCCGATGCCGAATTCCTGAATCAGGTGCCCCAGAAGCCCCCAGTGCAGACCGGTCTGGCCACTGGCAATCATTCCGATCAGGGTCACGGTGAGAAACACCGCCATCGGGTCGTTACTGCCTGATTCGATTTCCAGGCTAGCGGTTACCCGCTCGTTCAGGCCTTTGCCGCCAAGCAGCGAGAACACGGCTGCGGCATCTGTCGAACCGACGATGGCCCCGATCAGCAAGCCTTGAATGACGCTCAGGTTGAACAGCCAGGCGGCCATCATGCCGGTCAGGACGGTGGTAATGAGGACGCCGACAGTCGCCAGCGACAGGGCTGGCCAGAGCGCTACCCGGAAACTGGACACCCGCGTGCGCAGCCCGCCGTCGAGCAGAATAACCGCCAGCGCCAGGTTGCCGACCAGGTAGGCCGTTGCATAGTTGTCAAAGATAATCCCGCCGCCATCGACGCCTGCCACCATGCCCACTGCCAGGATGATGACCAGAATCGGGATGCCGAGACGCGACGAAAGAGAGCTGACCAGGATGCTTGCGGCTACCAGCAACGCGCCGATCAGGAACAGGCTGTTGATGGTGGTGGCGTCCAAGGGCGGTACTCCAAAGAAAACGAAACAAAAGCGGGAAGAGCGAAAACTGACCATGCAGTCCGCGTGCCAAGCGATTTAACCTGTTGAATTGCTTGGCTGTCAAAGTGCAATTTCACGCGGTTGCGGCAGACCGGCGCTCCAGAGCACACGGTTCGTTGCAACTCGGCGGCTGATACCGACTTGTACAGCGCAGGTCAGGCGCTTCTGGCGCTCAATTGTCCAGGCCTCAGCCATCAGAGGTTTTTCTATAGATAGTTAGTGCCACGTGCGCGCTATTGGATGATTACGTGCATGACTTCTCTCATACAGGAAGACGTCATGACATCCATACCTTCGAAAATACCTATGACTGATCAGCAACGGCTGCGCGAACGCGCGCGGCAGTTTGTGCTCGATTATCCCGACCTGCACGATCTTGCCTATGAAGCAGCCAGCAATATCATGCTTCAGCACACGAAAAGGGTGTTCAATCCTGACAAGGTGTACTGGCATCGTTTTGGCAGCGCGAGCAGCAGTCCGCGTACCTTTACCGGCTGGCAGCATTCCGGTAAGCCGGTGCAATCAATGACGTTGATCGAACTGCTCATGCAGCGCTTCGAAGCCCACGACCAGGAAGCCAGCGACGAGCTCTCCCTGTACGGCGGTTTTTACACCGATGGCCCGGATCATGGGGCTTTCGACGAGCGCAACGAGGTACCCATGCTGCCTCAGGACGTGCTCAAGGACATGTGGACACTCGATTTCAGCGAGCAGTACACCCGCCGTATGGAGCGTTTCTGGAGCACGCACAGCGAGAATTTCTGCATATTTGCCAAAGCGCACTATCTGGTTGCAGCCGGTAATTGTCTGCGCAAAGGCCAGCTTTCGCCAGACGACTTCAAACACGTCACTCGCTTCGTGGTTACTGACCCCTTACAGCCTCTTACGTTGAAAGGCTTGCTGGAATCGCCTCCGGCAACGCTTGGCCTTTCGGTGCATACGCTGGATATCAATGGCATCGAGGCCCACAACATGCTGCGCATTGTTATCGCCGATGGTCGGGAGGTTATTTATTGGCCTGATGCCGAGCAGCCTTTTCGGGTGTTTGATAACGAACGCGCTTTGTACAACTGGCTCAAGGAGCAGTTCCTGAGCGAGCAGGCCGGCAAGGCGCTGACAGGCCATTTCCTGCGAGGCCAAGCGGCACTGATAAAAGACAGCGCCAGCTTTTCCAGTGGTGTGAGCGAGTTGCTCGCGCAGGACTGGCATGCCGATGTTCGACTTATCAACCTATCCCAGGCACCCATTGTGGGTGATCCGTTTATTTACCAGCGTGATATTGCGCGCCAGGCCATGAGCGCCGATGCGCGTCAACTGCTGACGTCCAATACCGATCTGCGCAAGCAGATGTGGATGGGATATCTAAGTGCGTTCATGCAGGTTTTTGGCGGACTTGCCCCATTGGGGTGGCCTGTTGCCCTGACACTGGTTGGCGCAAGCTTTGCCAACACCGGTTTGAACATCGAACAGGCGGTCAACGGCAAAACCCCGGCGCAACGCCGCGCTGGTGTGTTGGGGGCCATTATCAACACCCTTTATCTGCTTTTTAATCTGCCACTACTGATGTCCATTCGGGCCACGCCCGAGCCCACGCAATTAGTGCGTGCCGATGTTGTGTCACTGCCCGGTGAAATTGTGCAGGGCAGCGTGCCTGTTGATCTACTGGATAACATGGAAGGCAACCTGCTGCTGGACAGCCTCACGCCTTCAGCCGCGGAAGGCAGGTTTCGTAGTATTTACTCGCTGAGCAATGGCGAAACCTGGATCAAGCTTGGGCAACTGCCTTACCGCGTGATGTTCAATGAGCAAGAGCATTGCTGGTTTATCGTCAACCCTGACAATCCCTTTGCGTTCATCGGCGGCCAGCCTGTGCGCCTCGGTGCAGACGGGGAGTGGACTTTAATGAAACCACTCGGCTTGCAGGGCGGCTCGCCTATGGAGCCGCAGGTTCCGTCAACCAGCGCATTTGCTCCGGCAAGCAAACCTTACGTGGCGGTACGTTCGACGTTTTGGGACAGGTACCTGCAAACGGACATCTTCAACGAACAGTACTATTCGGACAGCGCCCTGGCTCGGCAGAAACAGGCCATGGCGATCTGGGAACCCACGCCGGAGGATGTTTTGGAGTCTGACTCTTCGTCCGACGGCGATGAGGTGTACAAAGACCCGTGGCACGGAAAACACAGAGTATTCAGGCTGGGCGAGGACGAATATAGCGGCGCTAACATCAAGCTCTACACTCAGGAGGACGCGATGTTCAATCGATTCCTGCGTACAGGCAAGCGTGATGTCAATCATCAGGTCAGGTTCATTGAGCGGCTTGCCGATGACATCCATGTGGTGGGCTATAACAATGATGTCGAGTTGTATCGGGGCGGCAGTGGCGATCGCGGCACCTCGGGTGCGGTATTCCGCAGCGGGCAGATCAAGGTCGGTGATGTTCTGGTCAATACCGATATCACCTCGTTCAGTGAAAACCCCTATGTGGTTGGCGCCTTCGCTAGCAGTCGTGCCGGTGCTCCCACCAACGCGCTCATTGCACCAGTAACGTTTGATGACACTTCGGTGGTGTTTGTATTGCCCAAGGGGCGGTATCTGAGGGCCACTCCGATTGCGCCGTTTTCAGCCTCGCCCGAGGAAGCCGAGTCGATATTTCTGCCTGGATGCTATTTTCAGATCGACAGCATCGAAGAAGTCGTCGGTGATTTTTACCGCATCATGAAAGTCCAGATGCAGGAGGTAGACCGCCCGGCTCAAGGGCTGACGCTTTACGATCTGCGCACGGGTGAACCCTTCAGCCGGGCGCAATATGCGCTCAAGCTGGGTGCAGACGCCAAGGTACTGGTCGACCGGTTTTTTCCGCATGACCCACTGGCCAACCTGTTCAGCCCTCACTGAGCAAGTGCCAGCCGGGGTTTGATCAAAACCAGTTCTCGTGCATTGCCAGGCACGTGTCATCACGGTTTTCCAGTATTGTCAGCTCGTGATGGCAGCTCGGTACTTCCCATGTCAGGAAGTACCGAGCGGCTTGCAGCTTGCCCCTGTAAAAGTCGTTATCAGCCGCATTGCCTTTGCTCAAACCTTCCTCTGACCGGATGGCCTGTTCCAGCCATCGCCAGCCGACGATGGTGTGCCCGAATACCTTGAGGTACAGCGCCGAATTGGCGAGGGTGCTGGTGATTCTGCCCTGAGCCATATCGGTCAACAGGCCAAGGGTGACGGCCTGCAGACGTGCCACCAGCTGTTCGAGAGGCTGGCGCAATTCATCAATGGGGGCGTGTGCCTGGGCGCGTTCGCAGGTGCCGGAAATCAGACGCAACAACTGCTTGAGTCCGGTCCCGCCGTTTTGCGCCAGCTTGCGACCCAGCAGGTCCAGCGACTGAATCCCTTGCGTGCCCTCGTGGATCGGGTTAAGGCGGTTATCCCGGTAATACTGCTCGACCGGGTACTCGCGGGTATAGCCGTGACCGCCGAGCACTTGAATCGCCAGTTCATTGGCCTTGAGACAGAACTCCGATGGCCAGGATTTGACGACAGGGGTCAGCAGGTCGAGTAACTCGTGAGCCTGCTTGCGGACATCTTCTGTCTCGCCGGTCTGGGTATCGTCGAACAGCCGCGAGGCATACAGGCAGAGGTCAAAGGCGCCTTCCACATAGGCTTTCTGGGTCAATAGCATGCGCCGCACGTCAGCGTGCTGAATGATCGGGACAGGCTTGCTTTCCGGGCTTTTGCTGTCTGGCAAACGGCCCTGCGGGCGATCGCGGGCGTACTCAAGTGAATACAGATAACCCGAATAACCCAGCATCGCAGCGCCAAGGCCGACGCCAATGCGCGCTTCGTTCATCATCTGAAACATGTAACTCAGACCTTGATGCGCTTTTCCCACCAGATAGCCAACACACTCGCCGTTATCGCCGAAGTTGAGCGCTGTGGACGTGGTGCCTTTCCAGCCCATCTTGTGAAACAGCCCGGCCAGCAATACATCGTTGCGTTTACCCAGGCTGCCATCTTCGTTGACCATAAATTTTGGCACGATGAACAGCGAGATGCCTTTGACCCCGCCAGGCGCATCCGGCAGTTTCGCCAGAACCATGTGTACGATGTTCTCGGATAGCGAATGATCGCCTCCGGAAATGAAGATCTTGTTGCCGCGCAGTCTATACGTACCGTCCGCTGCGGGTTCTGCACGTGTGCGTATGTCAGACAAGGACGAACCTGCATGGGGTTCAGTCAGCGCCATGGTGCCGAAAAAACGGCCCTCGATCATAGGCTGCAGAAAGCGCTGCTTCTGCTCGTCGCTACCAAAGCTTTCGATCAGATTGGCCGCGCCCATCGTCAGGAACGGGTATGAGGTGGTCCCGACATTGGCTGCCTGAAAGTGCGCGAAACACGCTTGGGAGAGCAAGGTAGGCAACTGCATGCCGCCCGCTTCGAAATTACGCGATGCGTTGAGAAAACCGGCTTCAAGGAACGCGTCTACTGCCGGCTTGACCTCTGGAATCAGAATGGCCTCTCCGTTCTCGTAGCGCGGTTCGTTCTCGTCAGCCTTGCGATTGTGCGGCGCGAAGTATTTTTCCGCGATGGTACGCGCGGTTCCCAGCGCAGCATCGAAGGTTTCTCGCGAATGCTCGGCAAACCGCTCACGCCGGATCAGCCCCTCGGCGTCCAGCACTTCGTACAGCTCGAAAGCCAGATTTCGGGAACTGAGCAGCGACTCGGACATAATGGCGTACCTATTATTGGAATAGGCTCAGTCTAGGGCGCGTTGTGCGTTGGCGGTAGCAAGATTGATTCGGATGATAGGTGCTCTTTCGAACAGCCATCGTTGCCACGCTGGAGCGCGGCAACGAGATAGCGTGTTGTATCACCCGATCGTCATCAAGCTCGCATTGCCGCCAGCCGCCGCCGTGTTGACGCTCAGTGCGCGTTCTATCACCAGACGCTCCAATGGAACACTGGTTTCGCCGTGGGACAGGCCGTTGACGCCGACTATCGCGCCGTTGCGCCGCGCGATCTGCTGGCAGATAGCGCGTAGCTGGTCCGAGTCGCCGTGGTGCAGGACGGCGTCAATGGTGACTTCATCCTTTTTCCAGTCCGGAACGAGCTTGATACGTGCCTGCACCTCTTTGGGCAGGCGCGCGCGCAGTGGTTTGCCGACATCTGTTTCCGGCCAGACGGCCGAGCCGCCGACAGCCAGAATGGCCGCCAGTTGAATCAGCAGGTCGGCTTCGTCATCGGCCAGGCACAAGATGTGCTCGCGTGGCAGGATCGCATAGCTGTTGCGCTCGCCGGTAGGGCCTGCCAACTGGCGGGTAATGCCGCTTTGCGACTGCTCGGCGTACTGGCTGCACAGCGCATCCAGTTCGGCGTTTTGACTGCTGGCGGCCCATGCTTTCAATGCCTGCAGCGGTTTGCTCATCACCTCGCGCAGACGGGTATCCGGCGCGACCAGCGCGTCGCCACGCTCGAACGATTTCTCGATAGCATCGTGAGGTCGTGTCGACAGCAGGCGATAAAGATACAGCGGACCACCGGCTTTTGGGCCTGTGCCGGACAAACCTTCGCCGCCAAACGGTTGAACACCCACCACGGCACCAACAATGTTGCGGTTGACGTAGACGTTACCGGCATTGACGTTGTCGATGACCTTGGCGATGGTTTCGTCGATGCGGGTGTGTACGCCGAGTGTCAGGCCATAGCCGGACGCATTGATCAGGCCGATCAACTGGTCCAGCGCCTTACGCTTGTAGCGCACCACGTGCAGCACCGGGCCGAATATTTCGCGTTGCAGCTCATCGAAGCTTTCCAGCTCGATAAGGGTAGGCATCACATAGGTGCCGCGCTTGAGTTCGGCACTGTCGGCCATGGCCACCTGGTAAACCGTGCGGCCTTTGTCGCGCATGGCCTGGATGTGTTTCTCGATCCCGGCCTTGGCCTCGGCATCGATGACCGGGCCGATGTCCACGGACAGGCGCTCCGGGTTGCCCAAGCGGCTTTCGGCCATTGCGCCCTTGAGCATTTCGATGACGCGGTCGGCGGAGTCTTCCTGCAGACACAGCACGCGCAGTGCCGAGCAGCGTTGGCCGGCGCTGTCGAACGCCGAAGACACCACGTCGATCACCACCTGCTCGGTCAGCGCCGAAGAGTCGACGATCATCGCGTTCTGGCCACCGGTTTCGGCGATCAACGGGACAGGACGGCCCTGAGAATCCAGGCGACCTGCGACATTGCGTTGCAGCAGGCGGGCGACCTCGGTGGAACCGGTGAACATCACGCCCTTGATGCGCTCATCACCCACCAGCCCGGCACCTACGGTTTCGCCACGGCCTGGCAGCAGTTGCAGCACGCCTTCCGGAATTCCTGCCTCAAGCAACAGGCGCACGGCCTGAGCGGCGATCAACGGCGTCTGCTCGGCAGGCTTGGCCAGCACCGGGTTGCCAGCGGCGAGTGCGGCGGCAACCTGCCCACTGAAAATCGCCAGCGGGAAGTTCCAGGGGCTGATGCACACCACAGGTCCCAGAGGGCGGTGGCCGTCGTTGGTAAAATCATTTCGTGCCTGCACAGCGTAGTAGCGCAGGAAATCCACCGCTTCTCGCACTTCTGCGATGGCGTTGGCGAACGTTTTGCCTGCTTCCCGGACCAGCAAGCCCATCAGCGGCTGGATTTCGGCTTCCATAAGATCGGCAGCACGCTCCAGAATTGCAGCTCGCTCGGCAGGCGGTGTGGCCTGCCAGATCGGGCCGGCGCTCAAGGCGCACTGAATGGCGTTATCCACGTCTTGCAGGGAGGCTTCCTGCACATGACCCACCACATCACGCATGTCCGAAGGGTTCAATGCAGCGGTCAGGCTGCCTGCACCTGCCGGGCAACCGAGCATCGGCGCGGCTTTCCAGTCGTTGTGTGCGGTAGCCAGCAGTGCCGAAGACAGCGAAGCCAGACGATGTTCGTTGGCCATGTCGATGCCGCTGGAGTTGGCGCGTTCTGAGCCGTAAAGGTCACGCGGCAACGGAATGCGCGGGTGCGGCAGGCCGAAACCGCCTTCCTGCGTGGCCATGCGCTCGATCTGGCTGACCGGGTCGGCCACCAGTTCCTGAATGGAGATAGAGTGGTCGGCAATCCGGTTGACGAATGAGGTGTTGGCGCCGTTTTCCAGCAGGCGGCGGACCAGATACGCCAGCAGCGTTTCGTGGGTGCCGACCGGTGCGTACACGCGGCATGGACGGTTCAGCTTGCCATCGGCCACTTTGCCTACGACTTGCTCGTAAAGCGGTTCGCCCATGCCGTGCAGGCACTGGAACTCATACTGGCCGGGGTAGTAGTTCTGACCGGCAATCTGGTAGATGGCCGCCAGAGTGTGGGCGTTGTGCGTGGCGAATTGCGGATAGATGACTTCCGGTGCCGCCAACAACTTGCGGGCGCAAGCGATGTACGACACGTCGGTGTACACCTTGCGGGTGTACACCGGGTAGCCTTCCAGGCCTTCGACCTGTGCGCGTTTGATCTCGCTGTCCCAGTAGGCGCCTTTTACCAGACGTATCATCAGGCGATGACGACTTCGACGTGCAAGGTCGATCACGTAGTCAATCACATACGGGCAGCGCTTCTGATAAGCCTGAATCACGAAGCCGATGCCATTCCAGCCAGTCAGCTGTGGTTCGAAGCACAGGCGTTCGAGCAGGTCCAGCGACAGCTCCAGGCGGTCGGCTTCTTCGGCGTCGATGTTCAGGCCGATATCATATTGTTTGGCCAGCAAGGTGAGCGCCAGCAGGCGCGGATATAGCTCTTCCATCACGCGCTCGTATTGAGCGCGGCTGTAGCGCGGGTGCAGCGCCGACAGTTTGATGGAAATGCCCGGGCCTTCGTAGATGCCGCGGCCATGGGACGCTTTGCCTATCGAGTGAATGGCCTGCTCGTAGGACGCCAGATATTTCTGGGCGTCGTGCTCGGTCAGTGCTGCTTCACCCAGCATGTCATAGGAGTAGCGGAAGCCCTTGGCTTCAAACCGGCTGGCGTTGGCCAGGGCTTCACCGATGGTTTCGCCGGTGACGAACTGCTCGCCCATAAGGCGCATGGCCATGTCGACGCCCTTGCGGATCATCGGTTCGCCGCTTCTGCCAATGATGCGGCTCAGCGAAGAGGTAAGGCCTGCTTCGTTGTGTGTCGCGACCAGCTTGCCGGTCAGCAACAGGCCCCAGGTTGCCGCGTTGACGAACAGTGACGGGCTGTTGCCGAGGTGTGGCTGCCAGTTACCGTTGCTGATCTTGTCGCGTATCAAGGCATCACGCGTGCCCTTGTCCGGGATGCGCAGCAGCGCCTCGGCCAGACACATCAGGGCAACGCCTTCCTGAGACGAAAGCGAAAACTCCTGCAGCAGACCCTGAACAATACCGGCACGACCGCCGGCGCTTTTCTGATTGCGGAGTTTCTCGGCAATCGATGCAGCCATCTTGTTGGTGGCTTCTGCAACAGGCGCCGTCAGGCGAGCCTGCTCAAGCAGCATGGGCACCACTTCGGGTTCGGGGCGTCGGTAGGCCGAGGTAATAGCGGCGCGGAGCACTGATTGCGGCTGGATGCTTTCGGCAAAATCCAGGAAGCATTGCAGGCCGGTGTCTTCCGCCAGCTCGCCACGGTCATCGCTGTCCTTGCCTGTCGAGCCATCGAGCTCCAGCAAGGTTGCACCACTCTCCAGCTTTTCCAGGTAATTGAAGATCGCCTGCTTGATCAACCAGTGCGGTGTACGGTCGATGGACTGCGCGGCAGCTTTCAATCGCTCGCGGGTAGGGTCGTCGAGTTTGACGCCAAGAGTGGTGGTGGCCATATGTTGTCCTCTTTATAGCCACTCGAATGTGGCATCGGCTTTGGCGCAGGTTAGCGCTGGAGTCGGCGAGGTGCAACCGAGTGCAACCCTGTTTGGAGAATATTTTGTGACATTCACAGGGAACGGTCAGTGAAATGATCCCTGCGCTCAATGCTGGTGCGCGTTTTTTCGTGTATTGCGTCGAAAACGCCCTAAAATAGGGCGGAAAATCGCCCTTGCCTGTTTTTTTGTAACAGGTGCAACTTGTGCGATGAAATGGGTTGCACCTTGTCTGCTTTGTTTCATAGCATCCATCCCTCGGTGCAACCGTGACTGTCATTCCGCAGGGGATCAGTCAGCGCGGTGTCGGGTGCACAGGTGAATATCGCCGGTCCGGTGGTTCACGGGTGCATCAGGTGCCAACATAAAAACAATGCCAAGGCAGAACTCATGAGTGTCAGCAACCCTACCTTGATCACGTTCGTGATCTACATCGCGGCAATGGTACTGATCGGCCTGATGGCCTATCGCTCGACCAACAACCTTTCGGATTACATTCTTGGCGGACGCAGCCTGGGCAGTGTGGTCACTGCACTGTCGGCGGGTGCTTCGGACATGAGCGGCTGGCTGCTGATGGGGCTGCCGGGCGCCATCTACATGTCGGGTCTGTCGGAGAGCTGGATCGCCATCGGCCTGATCGTCGGTGCTTATCTCAACTGGCTGTTCGTGGCGGGGCGTCTGCGTGTTCAGACCGAGCACAATGGCGATGCATTGACGTTGCCGGACTATTTCAGCAGTCGTTTCGAGGACAGCAGCGGGCTGCTGCGCATCATTTCCGCCATCGTGATTCTGTTGTTCTTCACCATCTATTGCGCTTCCGGCATCGTTGCCGGTGCGCGCCTGTTTGAAAGCACCTTCGGCATGCCCTACGAAACCGCTCTTTGGGCCGGCGCCGCGGCGACCATCGCCTACACGTTTGTCGGTGGCTTCCTGGCTGTCAGCTGGACAGACACTGTGCAGGCCACGCTAATGATCTTCGCGCTGATCCTTACGCCGATCATCGTGCTGCTGGCGACAGGCGGGGTCGATGCGACGTTCCTGGCGATTGAAGCGAAAGATCCGACCAGCTTCGACATGTTCAAGAACACTACTTTCATCGGCATCATTTCACTGCTGGGCTGGGGGCTGGGCTATTTCGGTCAACCGCATATTCTGGCGCGCTTCATGGCGGCGGATTCGGTCAAATCGATTGCCAACGCCCGTCGCATCTCCATGGCCTGGATGATTCTGTGCCTGGGCGGTACCGTGGCGGTCGGCTTCTTCGGGATCGCCTATTTCTCTGCCAACCCGGATGTGGCCGGCCCGGTGGTCGAAAACCCCGAACGGGTGTTCATCGAGCTGGCCAAACTGCTGTTCAATCCCTGGGTTGCCGGCGTGCTGCTCTCGGCGATTCTGGCTGCTGTCATGAGCACGTTGAGCTGTCAGTTGCTGGTGTGCTCCAGCGCACTCACCGAAGACTTCTACAAGGCTTATCTGCGCAAGGACGCTTCCCAGGTCGAACTGGTCTGGGTCGGTCGCGCAATGGTGCTGCTGATCGCGATCATCGCCATTCTGCTGGCGGCCAACCCTGAGAACCGTGTGCTGGGTCTGGTGAGCTACGCCTGGGCCGGTTTCGGTGCGGCATTCGGCCCTGTGGTGCTGATTTCGGTACTGTGGAAAGGCATGACGCGCAACGGCGCTCTGGCTGGCGTGGTTGTCGGTGCGGTGACCGTGGTGTTGTGGAAGCAGTTCAGCACGATGGGGCTGTATGAAATCATCCCCGGTTTCATTCTCGCCAGCATCGCGATCGTGGTGTTCAGCCTGATCTGCAAGCCAGCATCGGCTTCGATGCAGGCGCGTTTCCTCGCGGCTGAGCAGGACTTCAAAGCTAACCGCTAACAGCAAACGCCTGAAACAAAAACGGCCCGCCTTTCAATGAAAGTGCGGGCCGTTCTGGTTATGCCTGGAAGCTGAAAAGCTCAGCTTTTATTGTGATCGATGTCCAGGTTGTAGAACGTGGCCTTGCCACCTTCCGAGGTGTAGCCCGTATTGTCCTGGGTGTACACGCCCGCTTTGAAGTAAAGCGGCTTGTCACGCCAGGTCTTGCTGATCCGTTTGCTCCAGTCGGTACCGTTGACAGAGACAGTCAATTTACCGCCCTTGGTCAGGTTAATCGCGTAGTTGAATGTCTCATTCAGCTTCACACCTTCTACTATCTTATAGACCTTGCTGTCGTCGTCATCGTAACGGTTGCGAACTTTGGCAACGATGTCACCGGTCTTGGTGTCTTCATCGTACTGGTATTCGACTTTCAGAAGAGGCTCGGTGCTTTCATAGGCGTGGATCTGGCCGATCACGACCTTGCCTGTCGACGGTACCTGATCCACTTCCAGTTTGGCATTCAGGTGGTTGTCTGCGTCTGGATAGACCCAGTTGTGTAGTGATCCGTCGGCCCAGGTTTCTCGTAGTTCGCTACGCGAGTATTTGGCGTTGTCGGTCTTGGTGCCAGTCACCGGCGACCAGAACACGATGGAATCAGACTTCGACTGGAAGTATTTCCCGTCGTAGCCCTTTACCAGTTGAGAGGTTTCGATGGTCTTGGGGGGTGTCTCCACCGGGATGCTGAGGTTCCACGATCCAAGATCTACCATTTTTTATCCGTCCATAAATACGTTTTGCCAGCGAATGGGTCTCTGGTCTGTAGGGAAAGGTTTGGGGGGAGAGTTTTATACGTCTTGTAAGACAATTTGTTAATGGAAAATTGTCGAACGAATGACGTCAAAGTGCTGTCACTTTTTCTGCAGGGCAGGGATTTCAAGGGCTGTAGAGAATGACCGTTAGTCGGTTAGATCGAACTTTGATGGTTGGGAAGAGGTGCCTTGCTTCTGCTTTTGGCGAGACGGGGCTAGAGTTGGAACCAAAGTATGACGGTCTTCCTGGCTTACAGGCGTCATACCCACATAGAGAAGCAGCATGGAACGCGTGCCACCCCAGCCACATGATGGCTCTTCAGTATTGTTGGTTGTAGACGATTACCCGGAAAATCTGGTGACGATGTGCGCTGTTCTGCAAAGAACGGACTGGCACATCGTGACCGCCAGCTCAGGCATCGAGGCGCTGACGGTGCTTCTGGAGCAGGAAGTCGATCTGGTATTGCTGGACGTACAGATGCCGGGCATGGACGGCTTCGAGGTCGCGCGATTGATGCGTGGCAGTCAGCGTACCCGCCTTACTCCCATTATCTTCCTGACGGCCAACGAGCAGACCCAGGACGCTGTGCAGAAGGGATACGCAAACGGCGCGACGGATTACCTCTTCAAACCGTTCGACCCCAACGTGCTCAAACCCAAGGTTCAGACCTTGCTGGAGCAGCAGCGTAATCGTCGTGCGCTGCAGCAGCTCTCCCAAGAGCTGGAGTCGGCCAGGGCCTTCAACGCATCGGTCTTGTCGAATGTGGCTGAAGGTATTTTGGTGGTGGAAGAAACAGGCCTGATCAGCTTTGCCAACCCCGCTATCTGCCAATTGCTGAACGCTTCGGTCGAGCAGCTACGGGGGACCCGGGTGCTCGACTATATCGTCGAGCCGCAGGTGGGTGAGTGGCTGGATTCGGGGTTTTATCAACACTATCGCAAGTCAGACACCTACCGCGTTCACGATGCTGTGTTGCGCACTGCCCAAGGGGCGCAGTTGCCGGTCGCGTTGTCCTGCGCCGCGCTGCCTGCTGAGCAAAAGGCAATGGTGCTGACGGTGCTCGACATGTCGGTGGTCCGTGATCTGTACCAGCAGCTGGAAAAACAGGCCGTTACAGACGCCTTGACCGGTCTGCTCAATAGACGCGGTCTGTATCAAGCCGTTGAAAGCATGCTGTTGCGTAATGAGCAGGCGGATAAATACCTTGTCGTGCTGTTCATGGACCTGGACGGCTTCAAGCAAATCAACGACGCGCTCGGTCACGATGCAGGGGACCAGGTGTTGCTGTGGGTCGCGCAGCAATTCAAGGACTGCATGCGCCCTTATGATGTGCTGGCGCGGGTTGGCGGTGACGAATTTACCGTTGTTATCGATGGCCTTGACTACCCCGAGCAGGCCGCAAAAATTGCTGAAAAGCTCATCGATCGCGTGTCGGGCAGGCGGCAGGTCGATGGTGTCGATATAACCGTGGGCGCGAGTGTAGGCATTGCGACCTTTCCCGATTGCGGCTCAAACCTTGACGGCCTGCTGCGCGCAGCAGATATCGCCATGTACGAAGCCAAGCGCGCAGGACGCCAGCAATACCGGTTCTATGACCAGAACATGAACGGGCGCGCACGCTCGCGGCTAATGCTTGAAGAAAGCGTGCGCACGGCCATCGACGGCAAGGACTTTTCGGTGGTCTATCAGCCACAGATTAATATGGTGGACGGTCGGCTGCGCGGGTTCGAAGCGCTGCTGCGCTGGCAGCATCCGGCGGTAGGCGAGGTGCCTCCTGCATTGTTCATTCCCCTGCTGGAAGAAACGCGACTGATCAACAGGCTGGGCGGCTGGATCTTCGATCAGGGTGCCGAGCAGCGCCAGATATGGAGCGGGGTGTTTGCTTCGGATGTGGTCGTGAGTGTCTGCGTGAGCCCTACGCAGTTCTGCATGCCCAATCTGGCCTCGGAACTAAAGCGTGCGATGGACCGATTTGAACTGGAACCAGGGCAGCTGGAAGTAGAGATCACTGAAAGCTCACTGGTCAACAACCTGACGCACAGCCATAAACAGCTGAGTTTGTTGCACGATATCGGCGTGCGCGTCGCGCTGGACGACTTTGGCACGGGGGAATGCTCACTGTCGCACCTGCGTAATCTGCAACTGGACACGCTGAAGCTCGACCGACGCTTTGTGGCCAATATTGTAGGGTCCAAGCGAGAGTCGGCATTGGCCCGGAGCATCATCGATCTGAGTCGCAACCTCGATATGCTGGTCATTGCCGAGGGTGTAGAAACCCATGAGCAGTATCAGTGGCTGGCCGACAATGGCTGCCAGATCGTGCAGGGGTTTCTGATCTCTCACCCGATGGTTGCCGACGACGCCGTGCAGTTCCCGGCGCACTTTGAGCTGCCCGCCTTGAAGCGTGCCGGATTGCTGTAGAATGGCGCACTTTCATGAGTGCGCCAGAGACCTATGACCGCGTCTAGCCATGCCTCGCTGAAGTACTTGCAGGCTTACCCGCAGGCCCTGCAGGATCAGGTGCAGCAACTGATCGAGCAGGGCCGCCTTGCGGACTATCTGCAACAACGCTACCCCGAGCGTCACCAGATTCAGAGTGACAAGGCGCTTTACGCCTATGCATTGGGGTTGAAGCAGGACCACCTGCGCAACGCGCCGGCCATTAAAAAAGTGCTGTTCGATAATCGTCTGGACCTGACCCACCGTGCGCTCGGGTTGCACACCAAGATATCCAGAGTGCAGGGCGGCAAGCTCAAGGCCAGCAACGAGATTCGTGTAGCGGCCCTGTTCAAGGAAGCGCCCCCGGAGTTTCTGAACATGATCGTCGTCCATGAGCTGGCTCATTTTCGCGAGTCTGACCATAACAAAGCGTTTTATCAGTTATGCGAGCACATGTTGCCCGGCTATCACCAGCTGGAGTTCGACCTGCGCGTATACCTGACGTATCGCGACCTGCAGGCTGCCCGGGTGGCCCTCTGAACAACGTATGGAAAAAGGATTCGTCGATGGAGGTCAGCAAGACCAAAAGCAGTTTCTATCGCCGGTTGTACGTGGCGTACCTGATCGATTCGCAGATCGCCAGCAGCGTTCCCGAGCTGACCACAGTGACCGGCATGCCACGTCGCACTGCGCAGGACACCATCAGCGCGCTCGCCGATCTGGACATCGAGTGTGAATTCGAACAACAGGAAGGCGCCCGCAATCACGCCGGCAGCTATCGCATTCGCGACTGGGGAGCCATCGACAAGGCCTGGATTGCCAGTAACCTTGCCAGCATCAAGGCCGTGCTCGGGTATCCCTGAGGAGCCGCTTGCAACTCAAGGCCGCCCCTAGTCCAGATCGCGACGCATGCCGATGTGCGGGATGTCGTCTTCCAGATATATCTCGCCGATCGGGTCGAAGCCGTATCGGCTGTAGTAGCCCTGCAGGTGGGCCTGAGCCGACAGGTATATGGGCTGGTCTGGCCATTTTCGTTCGGCGTTTTCCAGTGCCTGGACCATCAATTCATGGCCGATGCCTCTGCTGCGGATCGACGGTGCGGTCACCACGCGGCCAATGGTCACGTCGCCGCCTTGCTGGATAGGATCGAGCAGGCGAAGGTAAGCCACCAGCTTGTCGCCCTGCCAAGCCATCAAGTGGCAGGTATCGCCTGTCAGGTCTTGTCCGTCCACGTCCAGATACACGCATTTCTGCTCGACCACAAACACCTCCGCCCGCAGTTGCAGCGCGGCATAGAGCTGCTGGATGCTCAGTTCGGTGTGATGTTTGCAGATCCATTCAATTGACATGTTGCAGACTCGCAGATAAACCAGAAGCGAAGTCTAAACGTATCCGGCGACATTCCCAATAAACGCTGTCATTCGAGTGCGTGAAGCTTTGCAGAATGTGTGTTTCCTGCAGGCTGTCTACTGACTGCTTCAGGGCTTCAATTATGTGCAGGCACGTTAATGAACAGTGGTTTTGCTGCCGATAGGATTGCATCGGCCTCGTCGATCTCTTCAGGAACCTGAGCATGTCGAATTTGCTTCGCGCTGTTGGGTTGCTGGTCTTCTTGCTGATGGCGCAAGCCGGTGCGGCGGAAAAGCTGCGTCTGGTCGCGGACCCCTGGCCGCCCTTTACCGATGCGCTGCTGCTCAATGGCGGCCTGGCCACCGATATTGTCACTACCGCGTTGCACCGCGCCGGGTACTCCACGGCCTACGAACAGGTGCCTTGGGCGCGGGCCATGCTGGGGTTGCGTGAAGGGCGTCACGACGTGCTGATCAATGCGTGGTTCAGCGAAGACCGTGAGAAAGTGGGCCAGTTTTCAACGGAGTACTTGCTCAACCGGATTCGCCTCATCAAGCGCAAGGAATCGCCTATGGGCAGCCTGACCCTTGAGCAGATGCATGATTACCGTATTGCTGTCGTGAGGGGGTACGCCTATTCACCCGCATTCGATAACGACGCATTGCTCAAGAAAGTTCTCGTGCAGAACTTCTCCTCGGCTGTGCGCATGCTGGCGGCTGACCGTGTCGACCTTGCGCTTGAAGACGAATACGTGGCCCGTTACAACCTGGGGCTCGAGTCTGAAGAGGTGCGCAATCGCGTCGCATTCGTCCCGGGCTCGTTGAGCGAAAACAGCCTGCATATTCTGGTCAGTCTGAAAAACCCGGAGCATGCGCGAATCGTTGCTGATTTTGACCGGGAAATCGCGGCGATGAAAGCCGACGGTACTTACGAGGAACTGCTCAGACTGCACGGTCTGCAAGCGTCTCCGGAACCTTGATCAAGTGTGCTGCGAGGGTGCGCAGCGGCGCCAGTTGACGACAGATCAGCGCCAGTTGGGCTTGCACCAGGCGCTGGCTTTCGTCCATCTCTTCCGGAAGTTGCTCGAGTTGTGTGGCCAGCGCTTCCTCCGCATCACTCTGTACCGCGACGGGTTTTTTCTCGGCCAGCCCGGAGGCGATTTCATCGATGCTCGCTGCCAGCGCGGGACCGACGTTGTCGATCAGGTGCTCGCGGATCTCGGGCGGCAACTGGGTGTCGCGATGCGCACCTAGCCCTGACAGGTAGCTCAGCAAGGTGTGCGACAGCACCAGAAAGCGAAAGCCGACATCTGCTTCCTTGCGGAAGTGGCCGGGCTCCATGAGCATGTTCGCCAGCGTGGTCGACAAAGCGGCATCAGCGTTGTGGGCGTTGCGCCTGGCAAGCCGGTAGGCCAGATCGTCGCTTTTGCCGCTGGCGTACTGCTGCATGATCTGGCGCAGGTAGATGCTGTTGCAGGTCAGGGTATTGGCCAGCACCTTGTTCAGGCGTCGCCCTTGCCAGTCGGGCAGGAACAGGAACACCGCAAGGCCGGCGATGAGGCTGCCCAGCAGCGTATCGAACAGCCTTGGCAGAAACAGGCCGTAACCGTCCCCGACCTGATTGAAGCAGAACAACACCATCACCGTGATCGCGGCTGTCGACAGGGTATAGCGGGTGGTGCGGTTGACGAAGAACACCACGCCAGCCAGTACTGCGCACATCGATTGCAGAATCGGGCTGGTGACCAGATCGAACAGTACCCAGCCGACCGTCAGACCAATCGCTGTGCCGATAATCCTTTGCCCAAGCTTGCGTCGGGTTGCGCCGTAACTCGGCTGGCAGACAAACACCGTGGTCAGGATGATCCAGTAGCCTTGCGAGGGGTGTATCAGGTGCACCATCGCATAGCCGATGGTCAGCGCCAGCGGTAGGCGCAGTGCATGGCGAAACAGCAGCGAAGTCGGGGTCATCTGCAGGCGCAAGCGCGTCCAGACATCTTTGAGATTGCGCGGTGAACGGTCCAGCAGGCTGCTGTCGGTGGCATCGGCGACGGCGTCCGGGTTGCTGGCGTCCCTGATCAGGCGGTCCAGCGTGCCGAGGTTGGCGGCCAGCGCTCGCAGCGAGCGCAGCAGGCCACGCCACGCGGGGTTGCTCTGGATACGCAGATGCTCAAGGGACGCCTGAAGGTCTTCCATGGCTTCGGCAAAGTTGGGGTCATAAACGAACGGTTGACGCAGCTGGATGGACTCTGAGAGCGCCTGACAGGCCACACCTTGCTGACGCAGCAGGCGCTGGCAGCGGAACAGCACGTCGCTGTGGAAAAAGGCCTCAGCCAGGGAGTTGTAGGGGTAATGCGACGAGCTGGCACGCTCGTGGATATCCTGCGCGATGAAGTACAGCTTCAGGTAGCGGCTGACCTTCGAGCCGGGACGGCCACTGCCGACGCGGTGCAGGATGATTTCCTTAGTGGCGTTCAGCGCCGCAACCACCCGGCCGTTCTGCTGCGCCAGTTCCAGGCGACGGGCCTCCACGTTGAGCGTGCGCAACGGTTCGAACAGCGTCGATTTGAGCTTCAGGTACTGCCCCAGCTCACGGAACAGTCGCGCCAGCGCCTGCTGCACCGGCTGGTTGGAAAACAGCATCTGCCAGAGCACCGACAGCAGGCCGTACCAGGCTGCGCCCGCCACCAGCAACATTGGCTCATGCCAGAAGTCCAGCACCTCGCCGCCACGCTGATCGACGCCGATCATGGTGTAGACCGACAGAATCAGCGTGCCGTAGGCGATTGCGCCATAACGTTCGCCCAGCGCGCCGAGCATGGTCAGGCAAAAGCTGGCCAGTGCCAGTGAACAGACGAATAGCCAAGGGTAGGGGAACAGCAGTTCGACGGCGAGGGCGGCAACACTGAAACACACCAGGGTCACTGCCAGGGCATTCAGCCGGCCCTGCCAGCTGTCGTCGGTCTCGGCCAGGGCACAGGCGATAATCCCCAGGAACAGCGGGATCAGCAGGGCCATCTCGTTTTGATACCAGCACAGCGCCATGCTGCCGGTCAGCGCGATAAAGACTCGAACGCTATAGCTGAATTTATCCAGCGCCCACAATCGACGGAGTGTATGACGGAGAGATTTCGATGCCATGGATAAGCTGACGGCCCTGTTCGCAATTGATCGATCCTGCAGGAGGATATGTACAGCCCAAACGGCGGGCTGTACATCTGCTTCGCAACATTTATACCGGTTTGCAGTGTCGCAATGTTACGTCACGTGTACTGCGTCACACGTATTGCGCAGCCGCATAGGCCGATGCCCATGCCCACTGGAAGTTGAAGCCGCCCAGGTGGCCGCTCACGTCCAGCACTTCGCCAACGAAATAAAGGCCGGGGGATTTCAGCGACTCCATCGTCTTGGACGACACTTCACGGGTATCTATGCCACCCAGCGTTACTTCGGCGGTGCGATAGCCTTCGGTGCCCGCCGGGACCAGCTGCCAGCTCGCCAGCCTTTCGGCGATATCGGCCAGTTCCGCGTGGGTGTACTGCTTCATGGGTTTGGACACGAACCAGTTTTCGGCGATCAGGTTGGCCATCTTCTTGGTGAATATTTCACCCAGCAGGGTTTTCAGTTCGCTGTTGGGGCGCTCTGCCTGCTGTTGCGTCAGCCAGGCCGAGGCATCGTGATCAGGCAGCAAGTTGATTTCCACTGTGTCGCCGGGCTGCCAGAACGAGGATATCTGCAAAATCGCGGGGCCACTGAGGCCGCGATGGGTGAACAGGATGTTTTCACGAAAGCTGGTGTCGTTGCAGCTCACCAGACAATCGACCGATGTGCCGGACAGCTCGGTACACAGGTCCTTGAGCTGGTCGGTGATGGTGAACGGCACCAGCCCGGCGCGGGTCGGCAGCAGCGTGTGGCCGAACTGCTTGCCGACCTGATAACCGAAGCCTGTTGCCCCCAGCGTCGGGATCGACAGGCCGCCCGTGGCGATGACCAGTGATTCGCAGGTCAGCGTGCCCAGTGTGGTTTGCAGGCTGTAGCCGGCTTCGGTCTTGTCGATCTGCTGCACGGAAGTGTCCATGTGGAGGTCGACACCGGCTTGTCTACATTCCTCCAGAAGCATCTCCAGAATGTCGCTGGACTTGTTGTCGCAGAACAGCTGGCCGAGCTTTTTCTCGTGATACGGCACGCCATGTTTGGCGACCATCGCAATGAAGTCCCACTGTGTGTAGCGGGCCAGAGCCGATTTGCAGAAGTGCGAATTCTGCGACAGGAAATTGGCCGGCTCGGTGTACATATTGGTGAAGTTGCAGCGACCGCCACCGGACATGAGGATTTTTTTGCCGGGTTTGTTGGCATGATCGATCAGCATCACCTTGCGCCCGCGAGCGGCAGCAGTGAACGCACACATCAAACCTGCGGCGCCAGCGCCAATGATTACAACGTCAGTAACGGGCACAGCGTGTTTCCTCGAACTTTAGGTCACGACCGTTCCCATGCTCCGCGTGGGAATACCTCTCGTGATGCTCTGCGTCACATACCTGCGTCGCGCCACATATTCAAAATTGGACGCAGAGCGTCCAGAGCTGCGTCCCCACGCGGAGCATGAGGACGATAATGCAACTGACGACTATTTCAGAGAATCCGCACGCGCAGCGACTTGCCTTTGATCTTGCCGTTGTTCAGACGCTCCAGCGCCTGCTTGGCCATGCTGCGTTCGACGGCGACATAGGCCTGGAAGTCGAAGATCGCGATCTTGCCGACCTGGGTGCCCGCAATACCGGCCTCGCCAGTCAGTGCGCCGAGTATGTCGCCCGGACGCAATTTGTCCTTGCGGCCCGAGCCGATGCACAGCGTGGTCATGGCCGGCAGCAGCTTGCCACCTTCCTTGATGCTCAGCTTGTCGTATTGCTGCCAGTTCAACGGGGCTTTCTGCAATTCTTCGATGGCGCGCGCACGCTGGCTTTCGGACGGTGCCACAAGGCTGACCGCAATGCCTTTTTCGCCAGCGCGACCGGTACGGCCCACGCGGTGAATGTGAATTTCCGAATCGCGGGCCAGTTCGACGTTGAGCACCATGTCCAGCGCATCGATGTCCAGACCGCGTGCTGCTACGTCGGTGGCGACCAGTACCGAAGTACTGCGGTTGGCGAACATCGCCAGCACCTGGTCGCGGTCACGCTGCTCAAGGTCGCCATGCAGGCCGACTGCAGACATGCCCTTGGCGGTCAGGTGATCAACCACTTCCTGAACCTGCTGCTTGGTGAAGCAGAACGCAACGCAGGACGTTGGACGGAAATGACCGATTACCTTGACCACTGCTTCCAGACGCTGCTCGGGGGAGATCTCGTAGAAAATCTGCTCGATCTGGCTGTCGGCGTGCAGAGCTTCGACTTTTACTGTCTGCGGGTCACGCATGAATTTCGAGGACAGCTGCTTGATGCCGACCGGGTAGGTGGCCGAGAACAGCAGGGTCTGGCGACGTTGTGGGGTCTGCTCGATGATGTCAGCGATGGAGTCGTAGAAGCCCATGTCGAGCATGCGATCGGCTTCATCGAGAATCAGCGTGTTCAGGCCGTCAAGCACCAGCGAGCCTTTGCGCAGATGCTGCTGAATGCGGCCTGGCGTGCCGACGATGATGTGCGCGCCGTGCTCGAGCGAGCCGATCTGCGGGCCGAAAGACACGCCGCCACACAGGGTCAGCACTTTGATGTTGTCTTCCGAGCGGGCCAGACGACGAATTTCCTTGGCCACCTGATCCGCCAGCTCGCGGGTCGGGCACATGACCAGTGCCTGGCAACCGAAGAAGCGCGGGTTGATCGGGTTGAGCAGGCCGATGCCGAACGCAGCGGTCTTGCCGCTACCGGTCTTGGCTTGCGCGATCAGGTCCATGCCCTTGAGGATCACCGGCAGGCTCTGCGCCTGGATCGGCGTCATCTCGGCATAACCAAGCGACTCCAGGTTAGCCAGCATGGCAGCAGACAGGGGCAGAGAATTGAAAGCGGTGTTAGTCACGACGGTGGACCTGCAAAACAAAAATGTCGCGCAGTGTATCACCCGCCAGCCAGACCTGGCACCGCGATGAAGATCGTAGGAGCGAGCTTGCTCGCGAAGGGGCCCGTACAGCCCCAGAAGATGGGGCGTCTGGACCATGGTCTTCGTGAGCAAGCTCACTCCCACAGGATCCAGCAATGAGCGCGGAGCATGGGGCGCGATAGCGAGGCAAAAAAATCCCCGCTGGAGGGCGGGGTTGAGGTTCGAGCGTGGCAGCTCGCAAAGGTGTACAGCGAGGCCCGCCATGCGGCGGGCCTGCCTGGCTTACAGCAGGATTGTGCGGATGTCCGCCAGCAATTCGCTCAAGCGTTTGGTGAAGCGTGCAGCAGCTGCGCCATTGATCACGCGGTGATCGTAGGACAGCGACAGCGGCAGCATCAGTTTCGGCTGGAAGGCTTTGCCGTCCCAGACTGGCTGGATGGTTGCCTTGGAAACACCAAGGATCGCCACTTCCGGCGCGTTGACGATCGGCGTGA
Source organism: Pseudomonas coronafaciens pv. oryzae str. 1_6 (assembly GCF_000156995.2). Lineage (NCBI taxonomy): Bacteria > Pseudomonadati > Pseudomonadota > Gammaproteobacteria > Pseudomonadales > Pseudomonadaceae > Pseudomonas > Pseudomonas coronafaciens. The sequence goes on from NZ_CP046035.1 coordinate 488,765, forward strand.
AGCCGGTGCCGCCAATGTGGCCGAGGCTGGAGATGGTGAAGCAAGCGCCCTGCATGTCGTTCGCAGTGAGTTTCTTGTTACGCGCTTTTTCAGCCAGTGCAGCGGCTTCAGCGGCCAACTGCAGCAGGCTCTTCTGATCGACGTCGCGGATAACCGGGACCAGCAGGCCATCCGGAGTGTCCACGGCGAAGCCGATGTGCACGTATTTCTTGCGGATTACAGCCTTGCCGCTGGGTGCCAGCGAAGCGTTGAAGTCCGGCAGCTCCTTGAGCAGGTGCGCGCAGGACTTGAGCAGCAAAGGCAACACGGTCAGCTTGACGCCAGCCTTCTCGGCAGCGCCTTTCTGCGCAACACGGAAAGCTTCCAGGTCGGTGATGTCGGCCTGATCGAATTGCGTGACGTGCGGAATGTTCAGCCAGCTGCGGTGCAGACCCGATGCGCCCAGTTGCATCAGACGCGTCATCGGCACTTCTTCGATTTCGCCGAAACGGCTGAAATCGACTTCCGGAATCGGCGGGATACCCGAGCCGCCGCTTGCGCCGCCAGCTGGAGCTTCCTTGGCCTTCTGCATCATGGTCTTGACGTAGGCCTGAACGTCTTCCTTCAGCACGCGGCCGTGAGGGCCGGTGGCACTGACCGCGTTCAGCTCGACGCCGAACTCGCGCGCCAGCTGACGAACGGCCGGGCCTGCATGAACCTTGGCGCCGTCTTTGGCGGGTGCGGCCGGAGCGGGTGCAGCTTCGGCTTTAGGTGCAGGAGCTGCTGCCGGGGCAGCCGCTTCAGCCTTGGCCGGAGCAGCAGCTGGAGCGCTGGCAGCAGGTGCCGGTGCAGCGGCAGGCGCAGCGCCTTCGACTTTCAGCTTCAGAATCAGGTCGCCGGTGCCGACTTCCTGATCCAGTTTGACTTCAATGCTTTCAACGACGCCTGCCGCAGGAGATGGAATCTCCATGCTGGCCTTGTCTGACTCCAGGGTGATCAGTGACTGATCAGCCTGAATGGAGTCGCCGACCTTGACCATCAGTTCGATGATCTTGGCCTTGCCCGAAGAGCCGATGTCCGGGACATGAATGTCCTGAACGGTGGCAGCTGCAGCTGGCGCTGGTTCGGCGGCAGCAGGCGCAGCTTCGGCAGGCTTTTCAGCAGCGGCAGGGGCGGCGGCAGCTGCAGGTTCGGCAGCAGGGGCAGGCGCCGCAGATGCTTCACCTTCCACTTCCAGTTCGAACAGCTCGTCGCCTTCTTTCAAGCGGTCGCCCAGCTTGACCTTCATGGCCTTGATGACGCCAGTCTTGGGAGCAGGGATTTCCATGCTCGCCTTGTCCGATTCAAGCGTCAGAACGCTCTGGTCAGCTTCGATGCGATCACCGACCTTGACCATCAGCTCAATGACTTCGCCTTCACCGTTGCCGATGTCGGGTACGCGAATTAACTCACTCACTATGTCTCTCCTCAGGAGAACCTGTTCACTCACGAATACGCTGGTTCAGTTACAACGAAACAGCGTTGGATGCTCATTTACGGTGGGTAAATTCCGCATCCTCGGCTGTCTACGCTCTGATCAGCGCTCTTGAAGCAGACTCTTAGCAGTCCAGTGGATTGCGTTTTTCAGGATCGATGCCGAACTTGGCAATGGCTTCCGCCACGACCTTGGGTTCGATATCGCCACGATCAGCCAAGGCTTCCAGGGCGGCCAGCACCACGAAGTGACGATCGACTTCAAAGAAGTGACGCAGCTTCTTGCGGCTGTCGCTACGGCCGAAACCGTCGGTGCCCAGGACTTTGTATTCCTTGGTTGGAACCCACTGACGAATCTGGTCAGCGAACAGTTTCATGTAGTCAGTCGACGCGATGACCGGACCTTTGCGACCGTTGAGGCATTCCTCGACATAGCTCAGTTCCGGCTTCTGGCCAGGGTGCAGGCGGTTGTTGCGCTCTACAGCCAGGCCGTCGCGGCGCAGTTCGTTGAAGCTGGTAACGCTCCACACGTCAGCGCCGATGTTGAACTCGTCACGGAGAATCTTCGCCGCTTCGCGTACTTCACGCAGGATGGTGCCCGAGCCCAGCAACTGGACGTGGTGCGCCGCTTCCCGGGTGTCTTCTTCGAGCAGGTACATGCCCTTGACGATACCTTCCTCGACACCGGCCGGCATGGCTGGCTGAGCGTAGGACTCGTTCATCACGGTCAGGTAGTAGAAAACATCCTGCTGTTCTTCGAACATCCGGCGCATGCCGTCCTGGATGATCACTGCCAGTTCGTAGCCGTAAGTCGGGTCGAAGGTGCGGCAGTTCGGGATGGTCGATGCCAGGATATGGCTGTGACCGTCTTCGTGCTGCAGACCTTCGCCGTTCAGCGTAGTACGCCCGGCGGTGCCGCCAATCAGGAAGCCACGGGTGCGGCTGTCGCCAGCGGCCCAGGCCAGGTCGCCGATACGCTGGAAACCGAACATCGAGTAGAAGATGTAGAACGGAATCATCGGCTGGTTGTGGCTGGAGTACGAAGTACCGGCAGCGATGAAGGAGGACATGGCGCCCGCTTCGTTGATGCCTTCTTCGAGAATCTGGCCTTTCTTGTCTTCGCGATAGAACATCACCTGTTCTTTATCGACTGGCTCGTAGAGCTGGCCGACAGACGAGTAGATGCCCAGTTGGCGGAACATGCCTTCCATGCCGAAGGTACGGGCTTCGTCCGGGATGATCGGCACGATGCGCTGGCCGATTTCCTTGTCCTTGACCAGTTGCGTCAGGATGCGCACAAACGCCATGGTGGTGGAGATTTCACGGTCGCCCGAGCCGTCAAGGATGGCCTTGAGGGTGTCGAGTGGCGGGGTTGGCAGGCTGAAGCTCTGCGCGCGACGCTGAGGCACGAAGCCGCCCAGTGCTGCGCGACGCTCGCTCAGGTAGCGGGCCTCGGCGCTGCCTTCTTCCGGCTTGTAGAACGGCAGGGCTTCCAGCTCGGAATCCTTGACCGGGATGTCGAAGCGATCACGGAAGTGACGCAGGCTGTCTACATCGACCTTCTTGGTGTTGTGCGCAGTGTTTTTCGCTTCGCCAGCACCTGTGCCGTAACCTTTGATGGTCTTGGCCAGAACCACGGTCGGCTGACCCTTGTGGTTGACGGCTTCGTGGTACGCCGCGTAGACCTTGTATGGGTCGTGACCGCCACGGTTGAGCTTCCAGATCTCGTCGTCGGACAGATCGGCAACCATCGCTTTCAGTTCAGGCGAGTTGAAGAAGTGCTCGCGAACGAACGCGCCGTCCTTGGCCTTGTAGTTCTGGTATTCGCCGTCGATGACTTCATCCATGCGACGTTGCAGAATACCGTCGACGTCCTTGGCCAGCAGCGGGTCCCAGAAGCGGCCCCAGATGACTTTGGTGACGTTCCACTGAGCGCCACGGAACACGCCTTCCAGTTCCTGGATGATCTTGGCGTTGCCGCGAACCGGGCCGTCGAGGCGCTGCAGGTTGCAGTTGACGACGAAGATCAAGTTGTCGAGCTTCTCGCGACCGGCCAGGGCGATGGCGCCCAGGGATTCCGGCTCGTCGGTCTCGCCGTCACCCAGGAAGCACCAGACCTTCTGCTTGCCTTCCGGAATGTAACCGCGGTGCTCCAGGTACTTCATGAAGCGTGCCTGGTAGATTGCCTGAATCGGGCCAAGGCCCATCGATACAGTCGGGAACTGCCAGAAATCCTTCATCAGCCACGGGTGTGGGTAAGAAGACAGGCCATTGCCGTCGACTTCCTGGCGGAAGTTGTTCATCTGGTCTTCAGTGATGCGACCTTCCAGGAATGCACGGGCGTAGACGCCTGGCGATGCATGGCCCTGGAAGTAGATCAGGTCGCCGCCGTGTTCGTCGGTCGGGGCCTGGAAGAAATAGTTGAAACCGATGTCATACAACGTGGCGCTGGAGGCGAAGCTGGAGATGTGGCCGCCCAGATCCGGGTCGCCGATGTTGGTTTTGACAACCATGGCCAATGCGTTCCAGCGCACCAGCGAGCGAATGCGGCGTTCCATGAACAGGTCGCCAGGCATGCGTGCTTCGTGGGTGACAGGAATCGTGTTGCGGTATGGCGTGGTGATGGCGTATGGCAGCTGCGAGCCACTACGGGTGGCCAGCTCGCCCAGACGGGTCATCAGGTAGTGAGCGCGGTCTTCGCCTTCTTTGTCGAGAACCGATTCCAGGGCGTCCAGCCATTCCTGGGTTTCGACGGGATCGAGGTCTTGCATGGCTTGCTCCAGGGCGGAAAGGCTTCCAGAATCGGTTGCCTGAGTTTGCGACTGGCCTTGTGGGCAGACGACATAAATTCTTGGATTACCGGAGGGTGGGATCCGGCGGCGTGTAGTTTTACTACAAATCGACGACGATTTCAGCCCTCCACGTAATGGACCCAGTAGTAAAACTACAGAGAAGCGACTCAATCGCTTCTGTTGTGTTGTGACTTAAAACGTTACTGTTGGTCGCTATTGAATATCTTGCCGGTAAAAAGCGGATTTTTATGCTTCTAATTTGATTTTTCCAGCAATTTATAACCTTTGTTCGACAAGCGGTGGTGGCAGACGCGTTTCCGGCACACGACGGGCGGGCGTTTGCACGCCGATCAAGGATAGACCATGAGCCTACCTTCACTGGCCGATTTTCCGGCCATTCTGCTGCCGTTGATCAGCCGTGCCCGGCAAACTTTCGAGGCCGCGCTGGCCGATGTGTCAGACGAAGCGCTGGCCTCGTTCAAGGCCTGGCCCGAGGCACGCCGCCAGGCATTCGATCGGGTCTGTGCAGCCAGCGATTTTGTAACCGAACAAATCTGCCGTGACCCGCAGATGCTGCTGCAACTGGCCGATGCGGGCGAGCTGGAGCGTAGCTTTTCTGCTGGCCAATTGCGCGCCCGGATTGCCGACGCACTGCTCGACGCCGCCAGCGAAGATGAACTGGGGCGTAATCTACGTCGACAGCGCGCGCGTCAGCAAGTCCGGATTATCTGGCGCGACCTGACCCGGCAGGCAGATCTGATCGAAACCTGCCGAGATCTCTCGGAAATGGCCGACGCTTCGATCGACCTCGCTTACCAATGGCTTTATCCACGCCTGTGTCAGCAAGTCGGTACACCGACCGGCCGCCACTCGGGTTTGCCGCAGCACATGGTCATCCTGGGCATGGGCAAGCTCGGCGCGGTCGAGCTGAACCTTTCGTCGGACATTGACCTGATCTTCGGTTACCCGGAGGGCGGAGAAACGGTCGGCACCAAAAGGCCGCTGGATAATCAGGAATTTTTCATCCGCCTGGGACAGCGATTGATCAAGGCGCTGGACCCGGTGACAGTCGACGGTTTTGTTTTTCGCGTCGACATGCGCCTGCGGCCTTACGGATCATCTGGGGCGCTGGTGCTCAGCTTCAATGCGCTGGAGCAGTATTACCAGGATCAGGGGCGCGACTGGGAGCGTTACGCGATGATCAAGGCGCGAGTGGTCGGCGGTGATCAAGCCGCGGGTGCCGAGTTGCTGGAGATGCTGCGCCCGTTTGTGTACCGCCGCTATCTGGACTTTTCGGCCATCGAAGCGCTGCGCACAATGAAGCAGTTGATTCAGCAGGAAGTGAAACGCAAGGGCATGGCCGAGAACATCAAGCTCGGCGCGGGCGGGATTCGTGAGGTGGAGTTCATCGCTCAGGCGTTTCAGCTCATCCACGGTGGCCGCGACCTGAGCCTGCAACAGCGTCCGTTGTTCAAGGTGTTGAAGATCCTTGAAGGCCAAGGTTATCTGCCGTCTGCCGTGACTGAAGAGCTGCGCGAAGGCTACGAATTTCTGCGTTACACCGAGCACGCCATTCAGGCCATTGCCGACCGTCAGACGCAAATGCTGCCCGACAACGAGCAGGATCAGGCGCGTATTGCGTTGATCATGGGCTTCGCTGACTGGGCCAGCTTCCACGAGCGACTGATGTACTGGCGCGGTCGGGTGTCCTGGCATTTTCGCCAGGTCATTGCTGACCCCGATTCAGACCCGGACGACGAGCAAGAGGACGATGGCGAAGTCGTGGTCGGCGGCGAGTGGCTGCCACTGTGGGAAGAGTCCCAGGACGAAGAGGCCGCTGGCCGTCAGTTACAGCAGGCTGGTTTCGTCGACCCCGACCGCGCACTCAAACATCTGGCCAATCTGCGCAGCAGCCCGAACCTGCGCTCGATGCAGCGCCTGAGTCGCGAACGTCTAGATGCGTTCATCCCGAGGTTGCTGGCGCAGGCGGTAGAGCATGACAAGCCTGATCTGGTTCTTGAGCGGGTACTTCCGCTGGTCGAAGCGGTGGCCAGGCGCTCGGCGTACCTGGTGCTGCTGACCGAGAACCCGGATGCGCTGCGACAACTGCTGACTCTGTGCGCTGCCAGCCCGTGGATTGCCGAGCAGATCGCGCGCTTCCCGCTGCTGCTGGACGAACTGCTCAACGAGGGTCGTCTGTTCAATCCGCCGTTGGCCCCGGAGCTGGCCGCCGAATTGCGTGAACGGTTGATCCGCATTCCCGAGGATGACCTTGAACAGCAGATGGAAGCCTTGCGACACTTCAAGCTGGCCCATAGCCTGCGCGTGGCGGCCTCGGAAATCTCCGGAAGCCTGCCGCTGATGAAAGTAAGCGATTACCTGACCTGGCTGGCCGAGGCGATTCTGGATCAGGTACTGGCGCTGGCCTGGCGTTACAGCGTGGCACGGCATGGTACGCCTTCGCGGCCCGACGGTTCGCTGTGCGATCCGGGGTTTGTGATCGTCGGTTACGGCAAGGTCGGCGGCATCGAGTTGGGCCACGGTTCCGATCTGGATCTGGTGTTCATCCATGACGGTGATCTGCAGGCCGAGACCGACGGCGCCAAGCCTATCGACAGTGCGCAATTTTTCACCCGTCTCGGTCAGCGAGTCATCCATTTGCTGACCACGCAGACCAACTCCGGTCAGCTGTATGACGTCGATATGCGCCTGCGGCCTTCCGGAGCTTCCGGGCTGCTGGTCAGCTCGGTAGGTGCCTTTGCCCGCTATCAGGCCGGTGAAGCCTGGACCTGGGAGCATCAGGCGCTGGTACGCGCCCGGGTGCTGACGGGCAGCCGCGATGTGGGCGAGCAGTTCGAGCAAGTGCGTGCCGATGTATTGAGGCGCGAGCGCGATCCGGACACGTTGCGGGCTGAAGTCAGCGAGATGCGTGCCAAGATGCGCGACAACCTCGGCACCCGCCTGACAGCCGCGGGCAGGGCGGCCAATGCCTTCGAAGCATCAATGCCATTCGACCTCAAGCAGGACGCCGGTGGTATCGTCGACATCGAATTTATGGTGCAATACGCCGCTTTGGCATGGTCCAGAGAGCATCCTGCGCTGCTGCGCTACACCGATAACATCCGGATTCTCGAAGGGTTGGAAGAAGCCGGACTGTTGCCTGATGCGGACGCCAGCCTGCTGCGTGAAGCCTACAAGGCCTACCGCTCGGCGGCGCACCGTCAGGCTTTGCAGAAGCAGGCGGGTGTAGTCAGTGGTGATCAGTTTCATGCCCAGCGGCGTGAGGTGATGCGGATCTGGACGCAGATGGGGTTGAGCTGAGCCACAAGGCTATATAAAGCTATGACAGGGAGGCGACGGGTTGTGTGGGAACGTCACGCAGTCTGATCGGCCTCCCTGATCGTTTCCGGTCGTTTTTGGATAGAACATGAAAATTCTGATCGTTGGGCCTAGCTGGGTCGGTGACATGGTGATGGCGCAAACGCTGTTCCAGTGCCTGAAGCAGCGTCACCCCGGGTGCGAAATCGACGTGCTGGCGCCGGAATGGAGCCGTCCGATCCTGGAGCGCATGCCCGAGGTTCGTGCCGCGCTCAGCTTTCCGCTCGGTCATGGCGCCCTTGAGCTGGCGACCCGGCGGCGCATCGGCAAGTCCCTCGCTGGCCAGTACGATCAGGCAATTCTGCTGCCCAATTCGCTGAAATCCGCGCTGGTGCCGTTCTTTGCCGGCATTGCGAAGCGCACCGGCTGGCGTGGCGAGTTTCGTTATGGCCTGCTCAACGACGTGCGCAGCCTCGACAAACAGCGCTACCCGCTGATGATCGAACGCTTCATGGCGCTGGCTTTCGACAAGGGCGCCGAGCTGCCGCAGCCCTATCCCAAACCGAGCTTGCGTATCGACCCTGTGACTCGCGATGCCGCACTGCTCAAGTTCGGCCTGATGCTTGATCGCCCGGTGCTGGCGCTTTGCCCTGGTGCCGAGTTCGGCGAGTCCAAACGCTGGCCCGCCGAGCATTACGCGCAGGTCGCCGAAGCCAGGATTCGTGAAGGCTGGCAGGTCTGGCTGTTCGGTTCGAAGAAGGATCACCCGGTCGGTGAAAGCATTCGTCAAGACCTGATCCCCGGTCTGCGAGAGGAGTCGGTGAACCTCAGCGGCGAAACTTCGCTGGCCGAAGCCATTGATCTGCTGTCGTGTGCCGATGCCGTCGTCTCCAATGATTCAGGCCTCATGCACGTTGCTGCGGCATTGAACCGCCCACTGGTGGCGGTCTACGGCTCGACTTCGCCAGGCTTCACACCGCCGCTGGCCGACGAGGTTGAAGTGGTGCGCCTCGGCATAGAATGCAGCCCGTGCTTCGACCGCACTTGCCGTTTCGGTCATTACAACTGCATGCGTCTGCTTGAGCCGGACGCCGTCACTGAGGCGCTTGCTCGCCTGAGTGGCACGCCGGTCGAGGTGGCCTGATTTTGCGGGTACTGCTGATCAAGACTTCCTCGCTGGGTGATGTGATTCACGCCTTGCCCGCACTGACCGACGCTGCACGGGCGCTGCCCGGCATTCGTTTCGACTGGGTGGTGGAAGAAGGTTTTGCTGAAATTCCCGGCTGGCATCCGGCGGTCGATACGGTCATCCCGGTGGCAATCCGTCGCTGGCGCAAGAATCTCTGGCAGACCGTCAGGTCAGGCGAATGGCGACGCTTCAAGCAGCGTGTGCGCGAGCAGCGTTACGATCTGGTGATCGACGCTCAAGGCCTGTTCAAAAGTGCCTGGCTGACACGCTACGTCGATGCGCCGGTGGCCGGTCTGGACCGTGACTCGGCTCGCGAGCCGGTTGCCAGTCGCTTTTATGATCGCGCCTTGCCGGTGGCGCGCGGGCAGCATGCAGTCGAACGGTTGCGCCAGCTGTTCGCTCAGGCGCTGGGTTATCAGTTGCCCGCCGGCATGGGCGATTACGGTCTCAAGCTGCTGGCCGGGCTCGACGATACGCCGCGCGCGCCCTTTGTGATGTTTCTGCATGGCACGACCTGGGACACCAAGCACTGGCCCGAGCTGTATTGGCGGCAATTGGCTGAATTGATGGCTGCACGCGGCTTGCAGGTGCAGTTGCCGTGGGGCAACCCGATGGAAAAGGCCCGAGCCGAGCGCATCGCCGACGGTCTGGACAGCGCCCATGTGTTGCCTAAGCTGAACCTCGCAGGTGTTGCGCGAATATTGGCCAGTGCGCAGGCTTGCGTTGCGGTGGACACCGGAATCGGGCACCTTGCGGCAGCGCTGGACGTGCCGACCATTTCCCTGTTCGGCCCCACCAACCCGGGGCTGACCGGGGCCTACGGCAAATCACAGGTGCACCTGGCCAGCGATTACCCTGCCTGTGCGCCTTGCCTGCAAAAGAAATGCACTTACCAACCTAGCGCCGATGATCAGCGCCGGTTCGACCTGAAACGCGAGTGGCCGCTGTGCTTCACTCGTTTGAATCCCGAGCGAGTAGCGAGCCAATTGGGCGCGCTGTTGCTGGCAAAGGAACCTGGCTGATGCAACTGGCTTTCGTGCTCTACAAATACTTCCCGTTCGGCGGTCTGCAACGCGACTTCATGCGCATCGCGCTGGAGTGCCAGCAGCGCGGCCATCAGATTCGTGTTTACACCCTGATCTGGGAAGGCGACGTGCCGCCGGGTTTTGAAGTGCTGGTTGCGCCGGTCAAGGCTTTCTTCAATCATCGGCGCAACGAGAAGCTCATGGCGTGGATGGAAGCCGACCTGGCCCAGCGTCCGGTGGACCGTCTGATCGGCTTCAACAAGATGCCGGGTCTGGATGTTTATTACGCCGCCGATGGCTGCTTCGAGGACAAGGCGCAGAACCTGCGCAGCCCGCTGTATCGCAAGTGGGGGCGTTATCGTCATTTTGCCGACTATGAGCGAGCGGTATTCGCCAGGAACTCGAAAACCCAGGTATTGATGATCTCTGAAGTCCAGCAGCCGCTGTTCATCAAGCATTACGATACGCCGCTGTCGCGTTTTCACCTGCTGCCACCGGGTATTTCCCAGGATCGCCGTGCGCCCCCCAATGCGCCGCAGATCCGCGCAGACTTTCGCAAAGAGTTTGGTCTTGCCGATGATGACCTTTTATTGGTGCAGATCGGCTCCGGTTTCAAGACAAAGGGCTTAGATCGCAGCCTGAAAGCCCTGGCGGCCTTGCCTGCAGACATGAAAAAACGCACGCGCCTGTTTGTAATCGGCCAGGACGACCCCAAAGTATTCCAGTTGCAGAGCGCCGCGCTGGGCTTGGGCGATCAAGTGACGTTCATGAAAGGGCGCAGTGACATTCCGCGTTTTCTGCTGGGCGCCGACGTGTTGATCCATCCTGCCTACAACGAGAACACCGGGACCGTGCTGCTCGAGGCGCTGGTGGCCGGTTTGCCGGTATTGGTCAGCGCTGTATGCGGTTACGCTCACTACATTGCCAAAGCCGATTGCGGGCGGGTTCTGGATGAACCGTTCGATCAGGCACAACTCAATCGCTACCTGGCGAGCATGCTCGAGGACGATGCCGCGCGCAGCGCCTGGAGCCGCAATGGCCTGGCCTTTGCGGACATGGCGGACCTTTACAGCATGCCGCAACGCGCTGCGGATGTGATTCTGGCGGAGCACTATTGATGAAGCTGTTCCTTGCTGAACCGTTCAAGAGCCTGTGGGCCGGGCGCGATGCATTCGCCGAGGTCGAGGGCCTGAGCGGTGAGGTCTATCGCGAGCTGGAAGGACGTCGCACGCTGCGCACCGAAGTCGACGGGCGCGGCTACTTCGTCAAGATCCACCGGGGTATCGGCTGGGGCGAGATCGCCAAGAACCTGGCGACCGCCAAGCTTCCGGTGCTGGGTGCCGGCAAGGAATGGGACGCTATCGAGCGTCTTCACGAGGTCGGTGTTCCGACCATGACCGCTGTGGCTTATGGCGAACGTGGCAGCAACCCCGCCGCGCAGCATTCGTTTATCGTTACCGAAGAATTGGCACCGACCACCAGCCTGGAAGATGTCAGCCTCAACTGGCGTAACGAGCCGCCCGAGCCACGGCTGAAAAGAGCGTTTATTGCCGAAGTCGCCCGACTGGTCGGGATGATGCACCGAGCGGGCGTCAACCACCGTGACTGTTACATCTGTCATTTTCTGTTGCACACCGACAAGCCTGTGACGGCCGATGATTTCAGGCTGTCGGTCATCGATCTGCATCGTGCCCAGACCCGGCGCGCGATTACGCCACGCTGGCGCAACAAGGACCTGGCCGCGCTGTATTTTTCAGCGCTGGACATCGGCCTGACCCGGCGCGACAAGCTGCGATTTCTCAACGTCTATTTCCAGAAACCGTTGCGCGAAATTCTGCTCAGGGAAACGAAGCTACTCACCTGGCTGGATAAAAAAGCCGACAAGTTGTATCAGCGCAAAGTGCGCTACGGGGACGCGCTCTGATGGCGGGCTGGAACCTGGAGCCCGAGTACGCCTTCCTGACGCAGGACTTCGGCAGTCTGGATGCCGTGTTTGCTCTGGAAGGACATCGATTGACCCGTGACCCGCTTTCCGAAGTGATCCGCGTCGAGCGCGCCGGGGTCAACTATTACGTCAAGCGCTACGTGGGCGCGGGCAAAGGCTTGCGCCGTTACATGGGCAAGCCCAGGGTCAGGTCCGAGTGGCAGAACCTCAAGCGTTTCGCCAAGTGGGGCATCCCTACAGCCGAGGTCGTGGCCTGGGGACTTGAACGCAACGGCACCGCCTACGATCGCGGGGCGCTGATCACTCGCGAGTTGGCGAACACCGAAGACCTGTCCGCGCTTGCGCAGCGCAAGGACTCCCGGTTGGCCGACAGGCATTGGGTCGAAGGCATCAGCCGCCAGCTGGCTGCTTATACCCGAATCATGCATGACCACCATTTCACCCATAACGATTTGAAATGGCGCAATTTGCTGGTCGATGACGAGGGCAGGCTGTTCTTCATCGATTGCCCCAACGGTGCGTTCTGGTGGAGCTTCATGCTGCGCTACCGGATCACCAAGGACCTGGCGTGCCTGGACAAGGTTGCCAAGTATCACCTGTCGGCCACCCAGCGCCTGCGCTTCTATCTGCTTTACCGTCAGCGAACGCGTTTGAATGCCTCCGACAAAAAACGTATTCGACATATCGTCAGCTTTTTCGAGGGCCGTGAATGAGCGTTTTTATTGCCAGTGCCGACCAGCCGTTACTGGCGCGTCATCATCTGGCGGATTTTGAATCGCTTTGGAACATCAGGCTCGATGCAGTCGATGAGCCGAACACGGGGCGGGGCGGGTGGAGCAGTGTGTTTCGCCTTGACCTGGACGGTCAGGGTTTTTACCTCAAACGCCAGAGCAACTACCTGACGCATACGTTGCATCACCCTTTTGGCGAGCCGTCATTCTCTCGCGAGTTTCGTAACATTAGCCGCTATCGCAAGCTGGGCATTCCGGCCCTGCAAGCGGTGTTCTACGGCGAGCAAAAGGTCGAAGGCGAGCACCGCGCCATTCTGATGACCCGGGCGCTGGACGGCTGGACCGATCTCGATGAGCTGCTGTTGCAATGGAGCAGCCTTGAGGCGGGTGAGCGCCTGGCGATCCTTCAGGCCTGCGGCCGACTGGCGCATACGCTGCACGGTGCAGGCCAGGTGCACGGTTGCTTCTACCCCAAGCATATCTTCCTCCGGCCGGGCGGCGCGGGCTATCAGGCGCAACTGATCGACCTGGAAAAAACCCGGCCGGTGATCTTCGGCAAACGTGACCTTGCCCGCGATCTGGAACCGCTGCTGCGGCGTGCGCAGGTATGGAATGAAAGCGAGCGGCGCGAGCTGCTGGCCGCCTACCTGCAAGCCAGCCCGGAAAGCGCTTTGGTCGATGCATGGAGCGTACGGCTGGGCAGGCGCAGCGACCATAAACGTGACCTTCAACACCGCAATGATAAAGAGACTCGTTGATGCGCTTGTCTGAACTCAAGAACGTCGGCCGTAACCCCGAGTTGCCGATCAGCCTGACGCTGGCCGATGCTGCTGGTCCGGCCGAGCTGCAATTGCTGACCTTGCTGCGCGTACTGCCGGGGCAGCGGTATGTGGGCGCAGGCATATGGCGAGGGCGGACGGTGCTGGCGAAACTGCTGGTGGGCGACAAGGCTGCACGGCACTTTCAACGTGAGCTGGCCGGGGTACGTCTGCTTGCCGAGCAAGGTCTGACCACGCCGCTATTACTGGCCGACGGTTTGCAGGAAGGTGAGGGTGGCTGGCTGCTGTTCGAATATCTGGAGCAGTCATCGAGTCTTGGCGATGCCTGGAATGCGGTCAAGGACCTGCCGCCGCTGGCAGATGAGCAGCAGGCGGTGCTGGGCGAAGCGTTGACCGCCATCGCCCTGCAGCATGCCAAGGGCTTGTGGCAGGAAGACCTGCACCTGGACAACCTGCTGCGTCACAAGGGCCAGCTGTACCTGATCGACGGTGCGGGCATTCGTGCCGAACAAGCCGGACAACCGCTGTCCCGGCAGAAGGTGCTGGAAAATCTGGGCGTTTTCTTTGCCCAGTTGCCACGGTCTTATGCGCCCTTCACCGAAGAACTGCTGGTGTATTACCTCCTGAGCAATGGCGAGCATGGCCTGCCGATGGAGGCGCTGCAAAAGCAGATCGACCGCGTTCGCAGCTGGCGGCTCAAGGACTTCATGGGCAAGACCGTGCGTGACTGCAGCCTTTTCAGCGTCAAGGCTGACGCTTCGGTGTTTCGCGCCAGTCGCCGCGAGGAAGAGGCCGCCATGTTGCCCGTGCTGACTCAGGCTGATGCCTTGCTCGACAAAGGGCACCTGTACAAGACGGGTGGCGCCGCGAGTGTCGGCCGTGTCGACGTCAATGGTCGTGCGTTGGTCATCAAGCGTTACAACATCAAGAATTTCAGCCACTGGCTCAAGCGCTTCTGGCGCCCCAGCCGTGCCTGGCATTCATGGCGTGAAGGCAATCGTCTGATGTTCCTCGGCATCGCCACGCCAAAACCGCTGGCGGTGCAGGAGCAACGTTTTCTGGGTTTGCGCAGCAAGGCCTGGCTGGTGACCGAGTTTCTCGACGGGCCAGACATCATCGAGCGTTTTGCTCCCTGGGTAGACACCGCCGATGTCCCGGAGGTCGAGTTGCTGGCGCTGGATCAACTGTTCGCACAGCTCATCGAGGAGCGCATCAGTCACGGTGATCTCAAGGGGCACAACCTGTTTTGGCACAACGATCGCTGGGCACTGATCGACCTGGATGCCATGCAGCAGCACGGGTCGCAATCTTCATTCGCTTCGGCCTATGCCCGTGACCGGGCGCGCTTCATGCGCAACTGGTCGGCGCAGAGCGCGCTGCACCAGATGCTAGAGCAGCGCTTGCCGAAGATCGCACCGGACTGAGCCTGCCCCATTTCGGGCGGCGTGCTACCTCAGTCGACCCGGGTGAGGTTCATCGCCTCGAGTGCTTTCACCAGTGCATCCATGTCCTCGAAGGGCTTGAGATGCAGGCGCGGCCAGCGCACACGCTCGATATACAGTTTGCCCTCCGCATTGATGTGTACCGGCGTGCGGTGAACCCACGTGTCGCGCGCACGATGCAGGATGGTCTGCAGGTTGTCTTCACCTTGCTGCACCATGAACATTCCCGGTTTGAACAGGCGTTGTTCGATGCTCTGCGGTCTGGTCGTCCGAGTGCGCAGCACCTCCATTTCCACCCGATAATCGGCTTTTAGATACACGTTGGAAGTCGCGATATCCCCTGAAACAAGTTCTCCAGGGTCTACCATCACGCCCTTGGACTGCCCAGGCACTACGTCCACGACCCGCAAGCCGATGCCGCCTTCCAGTTCCGCAATACCGGGCACGACGCCCTGATAGGTATTGGAGTGGCTATTGCCAACCAAGGCGATCCACTTGTGTGACCCCATGACCTCCTGATGCTTGCGCATCGTGCGCGATGCAAAGTAGTTCATCATTTGCTGGCGGGTGATGGATTCCTCACTGGCTATGCCTTTGAGGTGGTAACTGCTGGCGCAGTCGATTGCCCGAATCTCCAGGCCTTGCTGCCGCGCCTTGATGATCAGCTGTTCGAAGGTATACACCTTGTCCGGATCGGTAAGATGCCCCCGGTCCAGGGTTTTCAGGTCATGCAGCAGGGTTTTGCTCATCTGCCCGGTTTCGAGGAAACGGTCCAGGTCCGCCTGATGAAGGTCAGTCAACAGATGCTCCATGTACAGCGTCTTGACGTTTTGTTGCGACAGCAGAGGCAGGTTGTCGATGATCAGCTTCTTACTGGCCACCGAAAAATGCGACTCGCCTACCACAACTCCATCGGTGTGCTGAAAGAGCGTTTCAAGCAGCCCCGCAGTGGTTATCCGAGGCTGTATGACTGGCAATGTCGGGCGAGGTGGCAGTGCTGTTGCGCTGATGTTCGCTGCGGCCTGTTGCAGGTTCTTGCGACGCAGACCGAACGTGTGGCGAACGGTGTCGAATTTGGTGTTTTCAAAGAAGTACTCCATATCGAGGCCCTTCTTTTCGAAGTTCGCCAGTGTATGCAGTGTTGTTCGGGTATCCGGTGGCATGTCGTAAGTTGCGTCAGTCAACGATTGCTGGATTGCTGTCATTGGCCGGTCGGCACTCCAGTCTTCCGGGTCCACGCGCTGCCAGGCATTGTTTTCGTTCAGGATGAACCCGTACTCGCCTGCCCATTGCTCACCTTCGGCGATAGCGGTCGGGCTACCAAGCTCGCGCATGAGCATGTTGTCCAGAGGGGTGGCAGGCGACGGCAGGGGGGCGGTAAGCGCCGGGTCGGCAAATGCAATGATGAAGTCGCAGCGATTCGGGGTGTTTTCGCTCTGCAGCAAGCCAGCGTCCTGCCTGATGCGGGTCGGGCGTCCTGCCGGGATGTCCTGTACGTGCACACTGACTGCACCGTGCATTTCGGCAATGCCGGGCACATGATCATGCGTTGTGGCTATTTTCTGGTCGAGCAATGCCACCCAGCGCTTCGAGGCGCCGGGCGGGATGTCGTGGCTGATGAGCCTGTGCCCAAAAAAGTTGCTCATCTTTATGGTGGCCGCTGGATCATCAGCAGCGGCCTGCACCGTGTGGCCGAGAAACGGGTAGCTGATCGACGAACTGAACGGACGCACCTCAATGCCGCAACGATGGGCTTCCTTGACCAGATGGTAGTAATCGTACTCGGTGCTTGAATTATTCAGGGCTCCGCGATTGGTGTCGTGCAGGTAGTACTTGAGCTCATGGGAGCCTGAGCGACTCTTCTTGCCCAGTTGACGGTATCGAGCCAGTTTGGGCATGTGCTTGTCTGTCAGCAGGTGTTCGATGTACAGGATCTCGACACGCTGCTCTGCCAGCAAAGGCATGTTCAACAGGAGCAGACGCTTGCTGGACACCGATTTAGGGGCCTCGCTGAAGATCAGCCCGTTGTTGTGGGCGAACACGTGTTTGATCAGTGTGTCGACGCTACCGGGCAGGTCATAGGTGGGCAGTGGTGGCTTGGGCGGCGGAGAGAATCGGGCAAAAAATGCCTGAGCGTCCTGATAGAGTTTTTCCCGACGTGCTGCGAAAGTCTCACGCACTTGCGTGAAATAGCTCTCGAAATAGGCTTCTAGGCCTACGCCGGTCGGGTCAAAAACGTCCTTGCTGATAATGATGTCCAGATGTGCCCGCATGGCGCGTGGCATCTCGTAATCGCTTAGCAGGTCGATCGAGTTTCCAGCAGGCTCTTCAGGCAGTGGCCGGTAGCTCGCCGGCCCGTCCAGGCCCCCGCCAGGCAGAAGCTGCCGCTCGACGAGCAGCCACTCCCCCTGATCACCCAGCCTGACCGGCTGTTTGCCGAAAAACGCGAATGGGTTGGCCGGGTCGATGACTTGCCAGCAGCGCAGCTGCGCATCGTATTGAACCTGAAAGGTCCTGTCTGACAACCTGATGTAGCGCTTGCCGTCTATTGCATACAGGCCTTTCGCGTGGCCATCGGCGATGCGTGGCACGTTATCCAGTGAGACATTCACGGCCAGCTCGATACGCAGCCCGGATGGCGCACGAGGCCTGGCGTCAGCGATGGGGAGAAGGGGCTGCCAGGCACCACCAGCCTCTCGCAAGGCGAACTGGCCTGTCGCAATCGGGGGCGCCGAAGTGACGTGGGGTATGTGGAAAACAGCCGCGTGCCCGTTGGTGTTGGGCTTGCCGATCAGAAATACCTGTTCTTGCAGCTCTGCCGGGTACAAGTCCTCGTAACGCGGCAGAGAAGGCCGCCGCTGGATCGCGCGTTTTGTCGACGCCGGCCCCTTACCGCGCTCAAGCTGATGCAGCACGCCGCCAAAGCCTTTCAGGCCAACCAGCAAATCGCTGCCCGCGCCGATGCCGTTGAACAGTGCCGACAGGATGTAGGTTGTGGCGCGCTCCTGGTCGCCGGCGGCCAGCGCGGCAATTGCCCGCCCGCTGTCATGCAGTGAAAGCACACTGCCAACCGCAAAGCTTGCTGGCGGGAAGGGCAGGGTCAGGGCGGTGGCGATGATTTCGACACTGATCCATATCAGCCTGGCCAGCATGTCGTTGCGGCCAGTGGTGGTCTCTTCCACGTCACGCAACCGGCGCTCCAGCGGCCGGTTGAAGCAGGTGTCGGCCATGTCTGAAATGAATGCCTTGGGAATGACCGGTGGTTTGTTGGCATTGCCTTGCTGCATGTCGCGCAGGAAGAAAGCCAGCGTCCTGCGTGCCTTGATCCGGCAGCGGTCCTTGTAGTAATCGATCATGCCTTCGCTGCCCAGCGAGCGTACGAAGTCGCTGAACAGACGAAACTCGATCCCGTCAGGCGCCTGCGGCGTGTAGAGCAGTGCAGCGTGTCGGATCCGGGTCGGGAGGATTATCAGGCAGCCCTGAACGGTTTCTATGTGGGTGAGTAACGGGCTGGGGATAACCAGTTGGTCTATATCGCTCAATCCCGAGCCAATGAGGGGTTTATCTACATGCACTTGCAAGGGGTAGAGCGGATATTGTTCGCGTGATGCCGGGTCGCTCAGGTGGGCGTTATCCAGCGATTTTTTCAGCCAGGCATAGTGCGCCGCTTCGATATGGCCCTTCAGTACGCTACGCAGTGCCGCAGCCTTCATCTGCAGCTGGGTGATCAACACGCTGAACTGCCGCCGGTAGGCATAGCCAGCGCTTTCACTGTTCAGCAGTGTGCCTCTGATCAAGGCAATGTAGTCGTCGGCCAGCCACTGGCCGCGTACCGAACCTGCTACGGCTGCTGGTGACAGCGCGCTCAGGTCGATGCCTGTCGGGCCACTGAAGGTCGCGTGGGTGGCCGCGCCAGCGCGGATTGGGTCGATGCTGTCGTCATAACCATTGAGCAGCATTTGTGTGTAAGTCAGTGTTTCGCGCTCGCTGGTGATCACGATCAGGTCGGGATCTACCGTGCCTGAAGGCACGTTCAACAGGGTGCCGATCTGCTGGCTGGCACGCTGGTGTACATAGTCCTTGAACGGCTGAACCTGTGTGTGCGGCTGGGCCTGATAGTTGTAGAGTGCGCCGCCGATGGCTTGCTCGAGCGCCAGCAGTTCACGGCGCTGAGCGCGACTGGCGTGCAGATACCAGTCCGGGGTGTGGCGGGCGGTTTCGGAGAGCAGCACGCGAGTTTGTTCGTCGATGAAACCGAGCAGGGCCGAGTCGCAGTCGGCATGATCGATGAACCGGATGAAATTTGTCGAAGGCTGGGGCTTGAGCGCAAGGGCCGTCAGCCGCTCTGCCAAGGCTGGTCGGGCAGCGACCTCTACCTGATCGAGCAGATAGGTTGTCATTGAGGGCGATGCGGTCCAGCCGACCACTTCGTGGAGCAATTGGGTTTCAGTGTCGAAGGCCTTGAAATACTGCTGCCCGGGTGCATCGGTTGCGACCAGGATCAGCCGCTGCGTGTGGCCTTGGGCGTCTTGCTTGCGAAACACCAATAACCTGGCCATCAAGCTGCTGTCGTTCAATCGGATCTGCTGCACACTTAATGCGGGATCAGAAGCCCGCTCTGTCGGGTTTGTCAGCGCTGCGACAATGGTGAAATCAGCAGGCTGGATATGCCCCTGCATCCTGGCCGCCCAGCCAAGCGTGGTCAGTCGGGAGCGCGCCAGTGCGCGTAGAGTCTTCCGGCTGTGCTCTTGCTGACAGACAGTGCGCTGAAAATCGCCAAAACTTGCCCGCAGGTCGAGTTCATCGATCAATTCTGCAAGGTAGGCCGGGCTCAAGGGCGAGTACGCGGCGTCCAGTGGTTGGCCATTGAGGGTGATGACGGTCTGATCGAGGAAGTTCGAACCTGCAACCTCGTCACCCGGATGCAGGCCGTAGAGTGCCAGTTTGACCAGCGTGAGTTTCACGCGGTAGGTCTCGCTCGTTGCCGGTATTGTGCGAAGTGTATCGATGGTCAACGCATGTGGGTCCAGGTCATGGCCCAGGTCATCGGCAATCCGCGCACGCAATTGCATGTCGGCAAACTGCTCTGGGGACGCAGCGCCGGCCATTACACTGAGCATCGCTGTATGAGCTTCGTCATAGCGTTGCAGGTGTGCGGCATAAGTCTGCAGGTCGGCCTCGCTGGCAATCTTCATCCATTCCGGCATGGCCCGATGGTACTGACGCTGTGTGTTGGTCAGCTCCCGCAGTTCGAGCATTGCTGCAGGGCCAAAAAGGCCAGGCATGCTGATAGCCTCGTTGATCAGCGACTGGCGCGTCTGGCTATCTGCGATGCCTGGCTGTTCGCAGGCGTAACGGATGTCGTTGCGCTGTTTGTCGAGCAGCCTGTCGAAAGCATGAGTGAAGGGTGCGTTTGTAACGGGCTGTAAATGCACGTCGTCGGCAATGAACGGTTCCAGAAACAGGTCGGCGTCCTGGTTTATCTCGGCCAGTCGATCCTGATGATGTTTCTCCACATTGTTCAGCAGCGCATCCCGCAGGGTCGGCGTGTTAAGCCAGCGTGCGAGGGTTGCGAGCATCATGGGTTGCGTGGCAAACCCCATGATGCCAAGGCCTGGCAGCATGAGCAGCGTAAGCCCTTGCTCCTTGGATATTGCCAGCACACCAGCCATTTCGACCTGTTCGTCATCATGCAACTGCAGCCGCAGTGAGGAATAGGTGAGCGCTGCGCCTTGCGGGTTATCGGGCGAGTCGGGCAGGCAAACAAGGTAGCCGCTCTCGATATCGCGCTCGTGGATGCGCACACAGGCTTCATCGCGCAGGGCTCGCTGTAAGGCAGGTACAAGCCGCTCGCGGCGGCTTTCACCAGTTTCGCCAGAGGCTGTCCAGTAGTCATCGACCTGTTGCAGCAGGCTGAAGATTTCCAGCTCGCGCTCCGAAACGTCAGACCCCTCCAGGGCGATCAGCAAGGAATCGGCAGGTGTGGGCAGCGCTTGCAGTTCGCCGGCCAGAACGGTGCGCAGCTCATCGAGCCTTTGCAGTGCAGCGGCAGCAGCAGGCCAGGTGCCGGCGGGCTTAAGCGGAACGGGCGTCAGGGGAGATGGATCGGGGAATGAGAGGGGCAGCGTTTGCGTCATGACAGGCTTTCCATTGCGCTTGATGCGCTGAGGTTTGATGCGCGGCCTTCGTGGCCAGCGACTAAAGGCCTCAATTAATCAGAAGCAAGCGGCGGCACGTCGTAGATAAATATTGAGTGCAGTGAAAGAGACGTTTCGTACACCGCCTGGCGGGAGTCAGCGGCGACATTTCAGGCCGCCGAGCCAATCCTCGGCCATTACGTTATAATCCCGCCCTTTAGCTGCCCTCAGCCCGCTGTGCGGGGGCACACCTTTTCTCGGGCGCGATGCGCCTGTGTGCAGACAAAGAGGCTAGACCCTAGTGGCATTGACGATCCTTGGCCTGTCCGGCGCCCTTAGCCATGATCCTTCCGCAGCGCTTTACATCGACGGCAAGCTGATAGCAGCGGCCGAGGAAGAGCGTTTCGTTCGTGATAAACATGCAAAGAACCGCATGCCCTACGAGTCGGCGAAGTTCTGTCTGGAACAGGCAGGCATCAAGCCGTCGGACGTCGATGTGGTAGCTATTCCCTTCGCCCCTATCAGCCTGTTCGGCAAGGCACGCTGGCACTACGCCAAGCGTTACTGGTACGCCCCGGATCGCGCACTTGATGCGCTGCTGATGGGCAACCGCCGCTACAAGCGTTATCGCAACAAGATCGTCTGGTGCCTGGAGCAACTGGGTTTCGATCCGAAAAAGATCAAGATCGAGCCGGTCGAACACCACTTGGCCCACGCCTCCAGCGCTTACCACTGCTCCGGTTTTACCGAGAAAACCGCGATCATGGGCATCGATGGCAAGGGTGAATACGCCACGACCTTCTTCGGCTACGGCGAAAACGGCAAGATCCACAAGATCAAGGAATTCTTCGACCCGGATTCGCTGGGCGGGCTGTACGGCGCGATCACCGAATTTCTCGGTTTCGAAATGCTCGACGGCGAATTCAAGGTGATGGGCATGGCGCCGTATGGCGATGCCAGCAAGTACGACTTCTCGCGTCTGGCTACCTTCGAAAACGGCGAGCTGATCATCAATACCGAACTGGCCAACGTCATCGGCCTGCGTCGCTATAAAGAGAACGGCAAGGGCTTCTACTTCTCGCCGAAGCTGATCGAATGGCTTGGCCCCAAGCGTGTCGGCGATGTGGCTGATGAGCCCTATATCCACTACGCCGCCAGCATGCAGGCGCTGTTCGAAAAACTGGCGTTGCAGATGATGGACCACTACTTGGGTGACATCCTCAAAGAAACCGGCAAGATCGCGTTCGCTGGTGGCTGTGCGCTGAACGTCAAGTTGAACCAGCGCATCATTGCCCGTCCCGAGGTCAAGGAGCTGTTCGTTCAGCCAGCCTCGGGCGATGCCGGTACGGCAGTGGGCGCTGCAGCCTATGTGTCGCATGCCCGTGGTGTGCCGGTCGAGAAGATGGAACACGTCTACCTCGGCCCCTCGTACAGCAACGAGGACGTGATCGCGGCCTGCGCCCGTCACCCGAGCAAGCCGGTCTGGCGTCAAATCGACAATACGCCAGAGCGTATTGCCGAGATCATGGTCAAGGGCAACCCGGTTGCCTGGTTCCAGGGGCGCATGGAGTTCGGCCCGCGCGCGCTGGGCGGTCGTTCGATCATCGGTTGCCCAAGCGTGACCGGTGTGGCCGACCGCATCAACCATCAGATCAAGTTCCGCGAGCGCTGGAGGCCTTTCTGCCCGTCGATGCTCGACACCGTTGCGCCGCAGATGATCAAGATCGATCACCCTGCGCCGTTCATGACCTTCACCTTCGAAGTCGCAGAAGAATGGAAGACCCGCGTGCCGGAAGTCGTCCACGAAGACGGGACTTCTCGCGCTCAGGTGCTCAAGCGCGAGTACAACCCGCGCTACTACGACATGATGAAGGCGCTGGAAGGCCTGACCGGTAACGGCGTGTCGCTGAACACCTCGCTCAACCGCCGAGGAGAGCCAATGATCTGCTCGCCCACCGATGCCCTGAACATGTTCTTCGGCTCGGACCTCGAGTACCTGATCATGGAAGACATCCTGGTGGTCAAAGAGGGCGTCGAAACTTATGACACGCTCGGCTGAACGTCACGTACTGCAGTTCTGTCATGGCTATGACGGGCCTTTTCTGGACTGCGCACGGCAATACGCCAGCCTGTTCGCCGGCAAGGGATATCGGGTCACAACGGTATTTCTGACCGGTGCCGCCGACCCCGATGTGGTCGCTGATTGCGGTTCGGACGAAGTGCTGTTCATGGAGTACAGCTCCAGTGCCATTCGTGGCCTGAAGCTGGGCGCCATCCGTGACTTGCGCAAGATCGCTGCCACGCGCAGCTTCAGCTTTTGCATTGCGCATCGCTTCAAGCCGGTCTACATCGCACTGCTGGCCACGAGTCTGCCTGTGATCGGCGTGCACCATGCGTTTGGCGACTACAAGCGCCGTTCGCGCAAGCTGTTCGCCACGCTGTTTCGCAAGCGCCTGAGCCTGCTCGGGGTGTCCGATGCCGTTCGTGACGACATGCGCAGCAGCCTGCCCAAATGGCCGGCCGAGCGTATTCAGACCTTATACAACCGTATTGATATCGAGCAACTGCAAGGCAGCCAGTTTTCCCCGGAAGATGCGCGTGCCGAGCTGGGGCTTTCACCTTCTGCGTGGATCGTGGCCAACGTCGGCCGTCTGCATCCCGACAAGGATCAGGCCACGCTGTTGCGCGGTTTTGCCGAGGCGTTGCCCAATCTTCCCGAGAACAGCCAGCTGGTGATTCTCGGCAAGGGTCGTCTTGAAGAAGACCTCAAGGCACTCGCCCTGGAGCTGGGCATCGGCGCGCAGGTGCTGTTTCTCGGACAGGTGGCTGACGCGCGCCGTTACTTCAAGGCGTTCGACGTCTTCGCCCTGAGCTCGGATCACGAACCGTTCGGCATGGTTTTGCTGGAGGCGATGGTCGCCGGTGTGCCACTGGTGGCGACCTCGTGCGGTGGCGCGAAGGAAGTGGTCGAGGATGTCGGCCTGTTGTTCCCGCTCGGCGATATTCATAGCCTGGCAAACGGCCTGGTACATATGGCGGGCCTGGATGCCGAGCAGCGTCAGGATTGTGCCGAACGCATGTTGCTGCGTCTGCGCGAGCGGTTTTCCGACCATGCCGTGCGCGACGTGTTCTGGCGCTTGCCGCAAGTCTCCAGCCTGACGGCGGGGGTCTGATGCTCAACCGGTTCAGATGCTGGCGTGAACGTGGCTGGGTGCAAATCGATGCTGCCGCCTACGAGCAGGCATGGCAACGCTTTGGCGGCAGTGTCGCCACGCACCCGCTGGTGGTTGCGCGCCTTTCAGGGCTTGCCGGTATACCCGTGCGCTATCTGGCGTGGGAGCAGGGCGGTGAGTTGAAGGCAGCAATTGCTACCTGGGGGCGCTCAATGGCGCTGTCCAAGGACGAGCTGAAACGTCACGGCAAGAAAGGTCTGTTCGATCTGGGCAATGCCGAGCTGATTCTGCCGATGGCTGAAGACGTTCAGGTGCCGGTTCGCCACCAGGCTCGCTACGTCTCCGCGCTTAACGAAGGCCGGGTCAGCACCTTCAAGCCGCAGGCCGAATCGCTGGCGATGGCGCGTACGCCTGAAGAGTTGTCCAAAAAGTTTCGTTACAACCAGCGTCGCGAACTGCGTTTGCTGGAAGAGGCGGGTGGTACGGTGCGGCCGGTCAGCGAGTTCGGCAGTGCCGAACTGGCAAGCATGTATTGCGATCTGTTTCAGCGTCGCTGGGGCTTTGCGGCCACTGGCGCCCGGCACAAGGCCGAGGTTATCGAACTGCTGCGCGAACTGCTGATCGGCTCTGTGGTGTTTCTCAACGATGCCCCGGTCGCCATTCAACTGGTGTATCGCGTTGAAGCGCCGCAGTGGGTCAGCGTCGAGTACGTCAATGGCGGCGTAGATCCTGAAACCCGGGATTTCAGTCCGGGCAGCGTGCTGAGCTTCGTCAACACCCAGTCCGCCTGGGAAGACGCTCGCGCCTTGGGCAAGTCGCTACGTTTTTCCTTTGGCCGTGCCGACCGCGAGTATAAGGATCGATGGTGCAATCCCGTTCCGGTGTTCCAGATTTGAGCCGCAAGCAGCAATTGCTCAAGCGCCATCGCCGTAACAAACGGCTGGTGCTGCTGGGTGGGCTGTTGGCGCTTATCGTGCTTGGCGCACTGGTGGCTTGGTGGCTGGTGCCGCTTCTGGCCGTTTGCGCATGGGTCGCACACGAGGCGTGGTTCGCCGACCATCTGTTTTATTCGCCAGCCGATGACTATCAGTACAATTTTCCGGCCGATGCCGAAGTGCCCGGCTTACACCTGCAGGGTGGCAAGCTGTTGCTGGAAGCGCCGCTGTCACTGACCGGCGCCGAGACGCTGGTGCTGGCGCTGACAATCGACAGTACGTGGCTGGGCCATTTTCTCGATCCGTTCGTCGAGCTTCGCGGGTTTGATGTGCAGGACCGGCAGGCTTTCGAGCGTGGCGTCGGCGGCGTTCGGTACCTGAACCTGACTGGTCTGGGGGATTCACTGGCTGCCGGTGCGCTGCACCTGCGCGGGCGTTTCTGCCGTTTGACCGGCACGCCGCGTCTCTGGCTGTTTCGTCAGCCGGATGCACGCAAACAGCGTGTCATGGTCATCGCGCCGCACGCCGACGATGCCGAACTTGCCGCTTTCGGGTTGTACAGCCAAGCCGAGGAAGCGTGGATTGTCACGCTGACTGCCGGTGAAATTGAAGCCGAACATTATCAGCAGATGGGTATGGAGCGCGCCGAGGCTGCGCGCATGAAAGGCCGCTTGCGGGCATGGGACAGTATCGCCGTTGCCCGTTGGGGTGGCGTGCCGGAATCGCAGTGTGTGCAACTGGGCTATTTCTGCCTGCAACTGCCTGCCATGCAGGCGGCGCCGGATGTGCCTGTCGGCTCGCGAGAGGCTGATCTGACCGATACCCGGTTATTCCGCCAATTCAACACACTGCCATTGCCCGGCGACGACGGCCAGCCGACCTGGAACAACCTGCTCGCCGACCTGCGCGCGCTGATCCTCAAGGCCCGTCCCGAAGTAATTGTCATGCCGCATCCGGCCATTGATCCACACCCCGATCATATCTGCGCCCAGGCAGCAGTGCGTGAGGCGCTGGTCGGCCTTGAGTGGCAGCCGCAGCTGATACTCGGTTACGCCAACCACCTGCATGACAATGACCGCTGGCCGATGGGCGATGCGTACACAGGTATCAGCCTGCCCCCGGTGTTCGATGCCCGATTGCCGCTGGTGCCTTACAGCCTTCAGCTGTCGGTGGCGACGCAACGGGACAAGGCGATGGCGCTGGGCATGATGCATGACCTGCTGCCGCGCATGCCTTTCAAGCGCCGCATGCGCCGTGCATTACAGCGCGTTCTGGCGGGGCGGCGCTGGCCGGCCGAAGGTGAAAACGAATTCTTCCGTAAAGCTGTGCGACGACACGAGCTGTTCTGGTGCAGCCGTGATATCTGATTCAGCAGGCGCAGTACTGCAAGGAAAACCATGAAAGTCCTACTTCTGGTCCAGAAAGAGCAGCGTGCCATTCTGGACCGTCTTTACGAGGGCATCGCCGCCCATTGCGAATGCGATGTGCGCTGGCTGAGTTCCGACGAGCAGCGCAACCTGCGCAGCTATTTCCGTCGCGAAGTGGACGTCGGCCGTTACGACCGGATCGTGTTTTTTCTGCGTTTCAAACAGGAAGTGCGCCAGGTCGCGTTCATCCGCACGATTCCCAATCTGGTCATCCTCGAGCACGACGCTTACCAGAACTACATCCCTTGCAAATACACCGGCAAGTTCAGCGCGCACTATCGCAAGCTGCCGTGGGTCAGAGTTATCTGCTCGGGGTTCATGGTCAGCGAACGCCTGCGTGAAGAGGGCTTCGACGCAGTCTTTGTGCCTAAGGGCTATGACCAGAGCCTGCTGCAGTTGCAAAGCCGCGAGCGCGACATCGAGCTGGCGTTTGTCGGCAGCACCAACAGCGTCGCCTACAGTGGCCGCAAGGCTCTGCTGGATGAGTTGGGGCAGGTCGAAAACCTGCTGGTAACGCGCACCAAGTCCGGGGAAGAATATTGCGACACCCTGAACCGGATCCGTTTTTTCGTCAGTGCCGATGTCGGCATGGGCGAATACATGATCAAGAATTTCGAAGCCATGGCCTGCGGGTGTGTGCTGTTCGCTTTTGACCAGGGTGCTGAAGAAAACCGCGCACTGGGTTTTGAGGATATGCGCAATATCGTGCTCTACCGCGACATTCCCGAACTGCGTGAAAAACTGGCACAATTGCGGGATAACGCCGAACTTGCCAGCGAAATCTCGCGTAACGGGCAGACTTTGGTTCAGGAACGCTTTACATTCCATGCCCTTGGCAATGCGATTGTGGAGGCCATGCGTGCGCCATTGCGCAGCATGCCAGCCGCCAGCTGGGTTGATCGCTTGCGGTCACGTTGGGGCTGGTGATGTTTTATGAATATTCAATGAGCGGGAACGAATGATGGTTTTCAGCGAAAACAGCGACATCACACTGGTCGTAACCAGTTGTGGTCGCTTCGACTTGTTGAAGCGCACTCTGGAGACGTTCGACCGTTTCAACACTGCGCCCATACGCCAGGTGCTGATTACCGAAGACTCGGGTGATGTTCAGGTCGAGGCGTGCATTCCGGAACACTGGCGTCCTCACACTCGGTTCATCATCAACAACCCGAAGCTGGGGCAGATGCGCTCGGTCGATAGCGCCTATTCGATGGTCGAGACGTCATGGGTTTTCCATTGCGAAGATGACTGGGATTTCTACCGTCCGCATTTCATCGAAGAGTCGATGACCCTGCTCACCCATGACCCGCAGGCGCTGCAGGTCTGGTTGCGCAGCTACAATCACGACCTGCGCATTCACAGCCCTTATGTCTACCTGAATGAGCGCGAAGTGGTCGATGGTATTCCGTTTTACCGGCTCGGTTCGAGCAAGCCCGAGTGGCAGGGGTTTTCATTCAACCCCGGGTTGCGTCGGCTGGCCGATTACCGGCAGCATGCGCCTTATTCTGGCCACGGTGGAGAGAAGAAACTTTCACAATTATTCGCTTCGCAAAACCGTTACGCTCTGATTCTGGAAAATGATGCCGTGTTGCACACCGGTTTCGGTGAGCATGTGGTGGTGCCGCAGGAGCGGCTGGATAAACAGCGTCGCAAGCGCCGGGATCGCGTCAAGCTGATCGTGGCGGTGTTCGCAGGTCTCGTAGCAGGTTGGTTGCTCAATAATGTCAGTTGACCGTATCAGAATCCCCAGCAGCAAAGTACAAGCGTATTTCACCGCAGCGATTGTTGTCTTTCTGCTGAGTTTTATCCTCAACTCGTCAGCCAAGATCACCAATAACCTGTTCTATGCACTCACGGCCTTGCCGGGCTTGTTCTTTTTGATCAAGTACCGTGGCGCGGGTGTATTTGCCAAACCGCTGGGCATTGCCTGGGTTGTGTTCATGGCGTGCTTTCTGGTCCCGGCGCTGCAGGCGCAGGAGTTTCAGTACTACAAGCACATCATATACGTCAGCCTGTTTGTCTTCGTCGTTGCCGGTATCGCAGACAACGGCTTCTTCCGGCGCGGGCTTTTCGTGCGCGGCATGTTCTGGGCCGTCGGTCTGTACATCCTGCTCAGCTCGATTCACAGCTGGGTGACCGGGCAGTTCATCTTCGGTCAGCGCGTGGCGATCCTGCCGGGGCGCATGGAAAACGTGATTTACGCTAGCGCCTGGCTGGTGTGCAGTCTTGCACTGGCCCTGCCACTCTGGGCCAGAGAGCAACGCTGGGCCGAGGCGGTCTGCGGCGTCATTTTTACGCTGGTGATAACGGCGTTCGTCGTCCAGACGCGCACCGCTCTGGTGGGTGCCGGGTTCCTGTTTTTTGCCTGCACTGTGTATTCGATCTACCGCTTCCCGTTGCGCACCGTCGCGGCCCTGGTGGTGCTGGGCATCGTCGCGGCGGCAGGTTTCTGGTTCGTGAAGGATGAGCAGTGGGTGACCTTGTTGATGGTCAGAGGCGACTCCTACCGCATCGAGCTGTTTGAAATCATGACCGGCGAATGGCGTCGCTGCGGTTGGCTGCTAGGGTGTGGTGTCGATTTCTATACCACTCAGACACTGACTGGCGGCATACCGATTCAGCACCCGCACAACATCTTTGTGTCGCTGGGGCTCTATACCGGTGCCGCTTCGCTGGTGATGTTTCTGGTGGTGATGGCAATGACGCTGTGGAACGCCTTGCGCAAGGGCGACGCGTGGGGCCTCTACCTGGCGTGCGCGCTGGTGATGCTCAATTTCGACGGCGGCCAGCTGGTGGGCAACCCCGACGAACTCTGGGTGCTGGTGTTGCTGCCGGCGACCATGGTGCTGGGACGTGTGGTGCAGACGTATCGACTGGAACGTGCTGCGGCTGTCTGATATCAGCGCTTGATGAAAAATGGCCGCCTTTTGAGCGGCCATTTTTTTCAGATCATTGCCTGGGTAAGCTCACCAGTGCGACACAGGGTCTGAGCGCTCATGTAGCCTTCCAGAAATGCCGGGTTACCATTGTCCAGCAGCCACTGACGGTCTTCCTGATAGCGCAGCATGTGCTTGAAATTTCGCAGGCGCAGGCTTTTGCGCAAAGAGTGGCGGTAGGTCTTCATGTCGGCGATATCGATCAAGCCCAGGTTGCCCTCTGGCGTAAGAATCACGTTGCCCAGGTGGGCCGAGCGAAAGTACACCCCTTTCTCGTGCAGGCTGGCAATGAAACGGCCCAGTTGCGTGCGCAGCTTGTCGTCGGCGAGCGCGCTGCCCAGCAGTTGGCGCAGGGTGTAACCGGCCAGCGGTTCGTAATGGACGGCGTCGCGCTCTATCTCGGCAATTCGGCAGACCGTGAGTACGCGCGGGCAGGGGATATCACGATTGGCCAGTGTCACGCAGTTGTCTGCGAAGCGCTGGGCATAGGGATACCAGGCTGCCGAGCTGACCAGGCGCTTGCGCCGAAACAATTTCAACATCGACCCGTCACGCAGACGTAGTACTTTATCGCCCGTGCCGTCGGCTTCAAGCACTTCGGCACCTTGAACCAGGTCAAGGTAGTGGGCGTGGTCAAGCGCTTGCATCGATACTCCGGTTTTTACGCCCCAAGGGCCCAATGATCGTCATACATAAGCCTACCTTCGATTCTGGCCCTTCGGGCAGAAGCCAGGCTTGCAGGCTTCGGGCAGCGATCAGAAGCCCCCGGGAATGGACGGGCTGCCTATGTTACCGCAGCAGGCAGCCGCGAAAACTGCTGTGATACAATTCGGCCTCTTTTTAACACGACGGACTCTCATGACAACTTCCGAATCGTCCGCAACCTCCAGCGTGAAAATTTATTTCCGTCTGTTGTCTTACGTGCGTCCGTATGTGGGCATTTTCCTGCTCAGTATCATTGGTTTCGTGATTTTCGCCTCGACCCAGCCGATGCTCGCGGGCATCCTGAAATACTTTGTCGATGGCCTGACCAATCCCGAGGCCGTGCTGTTTCCCAATGTGCCTTACCTGCGGGAGCTGCAACTGCTGCAGGCCGTGCCGCTGCTGATCGTTCTGATTGCCGCATGGCAGGGCCTTGGCTCGTTTCTGGGTAACTATTTCCTGGCAAAGGTCTCGCTGGGGCTGGTGCATGATCTGCGGGTCGAGTTGTTCAACAAACTGCTGGTCCTGCCCAACCGCTATTTCGACACGACCAATTCTGGTCACCTGATCTCGCGAATCACCTTCAACGTCACCATGGTGACCGGTGCTGCCACCGATGCTATCAAGGTCGTGATTCGCGAAGGCCTGACTGTGGTGTTCCTGTTCATCTACCTGTTGATGATGAACTGGAAGCTGACCTTGGTGATGCTGGCAATCCTGCCGCTGATTGCCGTGATGGTGGGCAGTGCGAGCAAGAAATTCCGCAAGCAGAGCAAGAAGATTCAAGTGGCGATGGGCGACGTGACCCACGTTGCGTCGGAAACCATTCATGGCTATCGCGTGGTGCGCAGTTTCGGCGGCGAGTCCTACGAAGAGGCGCGCTTCGCTCAGGCCAGTGACAGCAATACCCGCAAACAACTGCGCATGACCAAGACCGGCGCAATCTATACGCCGATGCTGCAACTGGTGATCTACACCGCCATGGCGGTGCTGATGTTTCTGGTGCTGTTTCTGCGTGGCGATGCAACCGCAGGCGATCTGGTGGCGTACATCACGGCCGCAGGCCTGTTGCCCAAGCCGATCCGTCAGTTGTCGGAAGTCAGTTCGACCATTCAGAAGGGCGTGGCAGGTGCCGAAAGCATCTTCGAGCAGCTGGATGTCGAAGAAGAGGTCGACACAGGCTCTATCGAGCGTGAGCGTGTCTCCGGCCATCTCGAGGTGAAGAACCTCAGCTTCTTCTATCCGGAAACTGCGCGTCAGGTCCTGAACGACATCAGCTTTTCGGCGGCGCCGGGGCAGATGATCGCCCTGGTAGGCCGTTCTGGCAGCGGCAAGTCGACGCTGGCCAACCTGATCCCGCGGTTTTATGGTCACAATCTGGGCAATATCCTGCTCGATGGCGTCGAGATCAATGATTACCGGCTGCGCAACCTGCGCAGGCATATTGCTCAGGTCAACCAGAACGTCACGCTGTTCAATGACAGCATCGCCAACAACATCGCTTATGGCGACCTGGCAGGGGCGCCGCGTGCCGATATCGAGGCCGCTGCCGCCGATGCGTACGCCAAGGAATTCATCGACCAACTGCCGCAAGGGTTCGACACTCAGGTGGGCGAAAACGGCGTGTTGCTGTCCGGTGGTCAACGGCAGCGTCTGGCGATTGCTCGCGCCTTGCTCAAGAATGCGCCACTGCTGATTCTCGACGAGGCGACTTCCGCCCTCGATACCGAATCGGAGCGGCACATCCAGGCGGCGCTGGATCACGTCATGAAGGGCCGTACCACGCTGGTCATCGCCCATCGCCTTTCGACCATCGAAAAGGCCGACCTGATCCTGGTCATGGACGCCGGGCAGATCGTCGAGCGGGGCACCCATGCAGAGCTGCTTGCGCAGAACGGCTACTACGCTCGTTTGCATGCAATGGGGCTGGATGAGCCTGCTCCTGTCGGCGCTGTCTGACCTCACTATCGGGCGGGCTGATGCAGCCTGCCTGCCTTTTGGCGGCGAAACTCAACAGCCTGTCGGTTGCAAACCCCTGTGCTAAGATTCCGCCCCTGTCCATTTTTCTAGTACGGGTTGTTCCATGAAGCTAACCATGCCGCGCTTTGATCAGGCCCCTGTCCTGGTGGTCGGTGATGTCATGCTCGACAGATACTGGCATGGTGGTACCTCGCGTATTTCCCCTGAAGCGCCGGTGCCTGTGGTCAAGGTCGATCAGATCGAAGACCGTCCGGGCGGTGCCGCCAACGTAGCCCTGAACATCGCTGCGCTGGGCGCGCCGGCGTCTCTGGTCGGTGTGACAGGTGACGACGAGGCCGCCGAAAGTCTAGCCAACAGCCTTAAGGCAGCTGGCGTTCTGGCGCGTTTTCAGCGCATCGCCGACCAGCCCACCATCGTCAAATTGCGCGTCATGAGTCGCCACCAGCAGTTGCTGCGTATCGACTTCGAAGAACCCTTCAACACCGACCCGCTGGCGCTGAGCGCAGAAGTTTACAGTTTGCTGGACGGCATCAAGGTGCTGGTCCTGTCCGATTACGGCAAGGGCGCACTGAAAAACCATCAGGCGCTGATTCAGGCCGCCCGCAAGCGTGGCATCCCGGTACTGGCCGACCCCAAGGGCAAGGACTTCGCGATTTATCGTGGTGCCAGCCTGATCACCCCGAACCTGAGCGAGTTCGAGGCCATTGTCGGTCACTGCGTCGATGAAGCCCAATTGGTCACCAAAGGGGCGCAACTCATGCAGGAACTCGATCTAGGCGCCTTGCTGGTGACTCGCGGCGAGCATGGCATGACGTTGCTGCGTCCTGATCAACAGGCGCTGCACCTGCCCGCCAGAGCCCGCGAAGTGTTCGACGTGACGGGCGCGGGCGACACCGTCATTTCCACGTTGGCAGCGGCGATTGCGGCGGGCGAAGAATTGCCCCATGCCGTTGCGCTGGCCAACCTGGCGGCAGGCATCGTGGTTGGCAAGCTGGGTACTGCTGCAATCAGCGCCCCTGAGCTGCGCCGTGCCATCCAGCGCGAAGAAGGCTCCGAGCGTGGCGTGCTGGGCCTGGAGCAGTTGCTGCTGGCGGTCGATGATGCGCGTGCGCACAAGGAAAGAATCGTCTTCACCAATGGCTGCTTCGATATCCTCCATGCCGGTCACGTAACCTATCTGGAACAGGCGCGGGCACTGGGCGATCGCTTGATTGTGGCGGTCAATGACGACGCTTCTGTCAGCCGCCTGAAAGGGCCGGGGCGTCCGATCAACAGCGTTGACCGGCGCATGGCCGTACTGGCCGGGCTGGGCGCGGTGGACTGGGTGATCAGTTTCCCTGAGGGCACGCCCGAGAACCTGCTGACTCACGTCAAGCCTGACGTGCTGGTCAAAGGTGGGGATTACGGAGTCGATCAGGTGGTCGGCGCCGATATCGTTCAGGCCTACGGCGGCGAGGTGCGGGTGTTGGGTCTGGTGGAAAACAGCTCGACAACGGCCATCGTCGAGAAGATCCGCAGTCAGTAATGGCAATATATAGCTGCAAGCCGCAAGCTTGCAGCTACTTGCTCAGGCTGCCCCGAGCCATCTGCAACAGTTCCCGAGCCTTGACGGTCAGGCGTTTGAAGCCGGTTTTCTTTGGTGGCGGGGCCATGCCTTGCTGGCGCAACCAGTCTTTCCAGCGAATCCGCTCCTCTCTCACCACCCAGCCATCCTGGGCAGCGAAACTCTCTGCCAGATACAGCCCGCGAGTTCCTGCAGGGCTCAGCTTGTCGCGTTTCAGCGTGTACAACTCGGGTAGCGGCGATCCGTTTTCCAGCGGCATCAGGTACAGGTCCGGTTTGCTGCGGTTCAAGCGGGCGACCAGTTCATTGTTTTCCAGCGCCTCATCGACGTGGAACAAGCTGATCGGGCGCGCCTCTTTGGGGATTTCCAGGCGCATGTCGTAAATCAGCTGCAGTGACGCCGTGGGCAGATGCACGTAGGCCCGAGGCCGTTCGATGAGTGTCAGGTTGCCGCTGCGTACCGGGCGAGCGGCACCGGACAGCGGGCTCAGGCGAAAGGGCAGGGCATCACGATAATGCAGCGCCGCAGCGTAAGGCGCAGGCAGCCAGGTTTCCTTGAACAGGCCGTTCAGCCAGCCTTGAGGCGTTTCGATCAGGCATTCTTCGGCCACTTCCTGAATAGCTGTGTGCAGAGGCAATGCCAGCTCGTGGGCCGGTACGTAGCCCGAAATCAGCTTGAGTACCACGTCACCGCGGTCCTGACGACGCTGACGGACCAGCACCCAGTAATCGCGATTCTGCCAACTGACGGTCAGGCGCACCGAAACCCCCAGGTTGGCCAGTTCGGCAGAGAAGCGCTCGGTGTCCGGCACTTCGATCTTGCGCCGCCGCTGCAAGGTCTGGGCGAAGTTCATCGGCATGCCGACGCTCTGATAGCTCAGGCCTTCGGGAGTGGCTTCGACAAACAGCGGCAGAGTCTTGAAGTTGCTGGGGTTTTTCCGGATCAGTGTTCGCGGCATAACGGCTCCTTCTTGCGTTGGGGTCGGCCGCCTTAAATCAGGCTTGACGGCAAATTACGGCAGCGGCGGTGGCAACGTTATGCGCCAGGTGCAGCGGGTTGATGGTCCCGACAATAGCACTGACAACTCCCGGGTGTTCAAACAGTAGTTGAAAACTGGCCTGCACCGGGTCGGTGCCGGGCGTCAGGCAGGCATGACCGCTGGCCAGCGCCTTTTTGACCAGAATGCCTTTGCCGTGGGCGGCAGCGTAGTCCAGGACCGGTTTTTCGTGCTGTTCGGCGAGGTTATAGGTGACCATCGCGCAGTCGCCTTCGCGCAATGCCAGCAGGCCGCCCTCGACCGTTTTGCCAGAAAAACCGTAGCCACGGATCTTGCCTTCGCGCTTGAGTTCGGCGAGCGTCTGGTACACCTCTGCCTCATTGAGAATCGCCAGGTCGTTGCCGTCCGAATGCACCAGAACCAGGTCGAGAAAGTCAGTTTCAAGACGTTTCAGGCTGCGCTCGACTGACTTGCGGGTGTGTGCCGCGCTGAAATCGTGACTGGACTGGCCATTGTTGAATTCCTCACCAACCTTGCTGACGATCACCCAGTCATTGCGTTGACCACGCAGCAAAGGGCCTAGGCGTTCTTCGCTGGTGCCGTAAGCCGGTGCGGTGTCGATCAGGTTGATGCCCATGTCGCGGGCCATGCGCAACAGCATCTGCGCCTGCTGGTCATCGGGAATTTTGAAACCGCTGGGGTATTTGACGCCCACGTCGCGCCCCAGTTTGACGGTGCCCAGGCCCAGCGGCGAGACGCTCAGGCCGGTGCTGCCGAGGGGGCGATGCAGGTCGTGCAGGGTCTTCAGGCTCATGGCAGCAGTTCATCCCAGACAGGTATGGCCATTGGCGGCCGTGGCACGTCCACCAGCGGTGCTTGTGGCGTTGGGTGGATGCCGTCCCTCGACAGCTGCGACAGAACCCGGTCAGCGAAGTCCGGAGCCAGCGCCAGTTTGGTTGGCCAACCCACCATCAGACGATGCTGGCTGTCGAGAAAGGCGTTGTCCGGGCGGACTAGCCCTGACTGGGCAGGTTCGGCTCGGTCCACTCGCAGGGTCGCCCATTGCGCCTGACTCAGGTCGATCCACGGCAGCAAGGCTTCAAGCTCCTTGCGGGCGACGGCAATCTGCGCGTCCGGTTCGCGGGCCACGCCATCGGCTTCGGCCAGATCGCCACCCAGATACCACACCCATTGGCCATTGGCTGCGGGGTGGGTCGTCACCGTGATGCGTGGCTTGGTGCCGCCGCCCAGGCAATGAGCGAACAACGGTTTCAGGGTGGGCCCCTTGACCAGCACCATGTGCAGCGGACGGCGCTGCATCTGTGGCTGCGACACGCCAAGCGCGTTCAGCAGGTCGGCAGTGCCTCCGCCTGCGCTGAGCACAATGCGCTGGGCATGAATGGCGCGACCATCGACACGCAGGCCGACCAGCTCGTCTGTCTCGTAAAGCGGCTCGATATTCTGCCCCGCCAGCAGGCTGTCATCTGCCAGCTGTGCAAGTCGTCCGATGAGGCTGGGCACATCGACCACCAGTTCGGCCAGCCGATAGACCTTGCCCTTGAATTTCGGGTTTTGCAGGGCGGGCGGCAATTGCTCGCCCTTGACCTGATCCACGCGGCCGCGCACTGCCTTGCTGGCGAAGAAACTGGTCAGGTTGCCGGCAAGGGTGCCAGGCGACCACAGGTAATGGGCTTCGGACAGCAGGCGCACCCCCGACAGGTCCAGCTCGCCCTTGCCGTCGAGCGCTTCACGCCAGCGGCGGGGCATGTCGGCAATGGCCTCGGAGGCACCGGACAGCGCGCCGTGCAGGGCGTATTTGGCGCCGCCGTGAATGATCCCCTGCGACTTTAGACTTTGCCCGCCACCCAGGCTGGCGCTTTCTACCAGCACTGTCGAGAACCCTTGACGACGCAACCTGGCATTGAGCCAGAGACCGGCTACGCCAGCCCCAACAATCAGCACGTCAGTGGAAATAACCGATGGCATGAGCACCTCAGTGAGCAAAAAGTACCAGCATTATAAAGGATCAGGTTTTCAATGCCCGGCGGTTTTCGAGAACAGCTGGATGACCGCCACACCAGCCACGATCATTCCCATGCCCAGCAGGGCCGGCAGGTCGAGTTTCTGGCCGTAGATAAAGTACGCTGCGATGCTCACCAGGACGATGCCCATGCCCGACCAGATGGCGTAGGTGATACCGACCGGGATAGTGCGCATCACCAGAATCAGCATCCAGAACGCGATTGCATAGCCGGTGATCAGCAACAGTAAGGGCAGGGGTGTGCTGAATCCCTTGACGGCTTTCATGGACGTGGTGGCGATGACTTCCGCGCAGACGGCGATAGCCAACAGGTAGTAAGCGTTCATGGTGCATTCCTTTTCGTCAGGCTGCGCATTCTAGCGGCTTGTGATGGCGGGCTGATAAACTCCGCGCCATGAATAGAACCCTTTATACCGTGCTGTTTCATCTTGGCCTGCCGCTAGTGGCCCTGCGCCTCTGGCTGCGTGCGCGCAAGGCCCCTGCGTATCGCCAGCGCATCGGCGAGCGTTTCGCCAGTGGCTTGCCTGCCATGCAGCGCGGCGGGATATGGGTGCATGCGGTGTCGGTGGGCGAAAGCATCGCTGCAGCGCCGATGATTCGTGCGCTGCTGGCGCACTATCCGCAACTGCCGATCACTGTGACTTGCATGACGCCCACAGGTTCGGAGCGAATCAAGGCGATGTTCGCCAGCGAGCCGCGCATTCAGCACTGTTACCTGCCATACGACCTGCCGTGGGCCGCCGGCCGTTTCCTTGACCATGTGCAGCCGCGGCTCGGCATCATCATGGAAACCGAACTGTGGCCCAATCATATTCATCAGTGCGCCAGGCGCGGGATCCCCGTAGTGCTTGCCAATGCGCGGCTGTCCGAGCGGTCAGCACGGGGGTATGCACGTTTTGCGAAACTGACGCGACCGATGCTGGCGGAAATGGCCTGGTTCGCGGTGCAGACCGAAGTGGAAGCACAGCGTTTTCGTGATCTGGGCGCGCGTCCCGAGTGCGTGGCTGTTACCGGTTCTATCAAATTCGACCTGAGCGTCGATCCGCAATTGCTGGCACACGCCGCGCAACTGCGCGAGCAATGGCAGGCAGCGCAGCGTCCGGTATGGATTGCGGCAAGCACTCATGAAGGCGAAGACGAAATTGCCTTGGCCGCGCATCGTAGGTTACTGGCCACGCACCCCGATGCATTGCTGATTCTGGTCCCAAGGCATCCCGAACGGTTCGACAGCGTACATGCGCTGTGTAACCAGCAGGGTTTTGTCACCGTTAGGCGTTCATCCGCTCAGGTTGTCACTCCGGAGGTTTCGGTGCTGATGGGCGACACCATGGGCGAATTGCTGTTTCTCTATGCGTTGGCCGACATTGCCTTCGTTGGCGGCAGCCTGGTGCCCAACGGCGGACACAACCTGTTGGAGCCTGCGGCACTGACCAAACCGGTACTGAGCGGCCCGC
The DNA here is from genome assembly GCF_000156995.2 of Pseudomonas coronafaciens pv. oryzae str. 1_6. Classification (NCBI taxonomy): domain Bacteria; kingdom Pseudomonadati; phylum Pseudomonadota; class Gammaproteobacteria; order Pseudomonadales; family Pseudomonadaceae; genus Pseudomonas; species Pseudomonas coronafaciens. Next base: position 526,784 of record NZ_CP046035.1, read on the forward strand.
ACCTGTTTAATTTCCTTGAGATAGCCGCAATGCTGCGCAATGCCGGTGCCTTGCAAGAGGTCAGCGATGCGACCGCATTGGCCGCCGCGGTGCAGCGCCTGATCGACCAGCCACAACAGGCCTGCAGCATGGCCGATGCCGGGCTTGCGGTGATGAAAGCCAATCAGGGCGCTTTGCAGCGCTTGCTGGACGGGATCGGGCGTTTGATGGCCAAGCGCTGAATCGGCAAGGACGCGGAGCGTCCAGAACTGCGTGCCCACGCGGAGCATGGGCACGATAGTTGAGATTCTCATTCCTCACTCCAGCGTGGGAATGCATTCCGTGACGCTCTGCGCCATCTTGTCAGCGCTGTGCAGGCCGCTCGAAGTTTTTCTGCGCCGCAGTCGCCAAATCCGGCGGCAGGAAGTCCTTGTCCGGGTTGTAGTCCGGCTTGAGGTAGCGTGACAAGTCCTGCAGGTCGCCTGGGTTGAGGGTGCCTGCGGCCTGCTTCAGGCGCAGGTTGTCGAGGATGTAGTCGTAGCGCGTGTTGTTGTAATCGCGCACCGAGGCATACAACTGGCGCTGCGCGTCCAGCACGTCGACGATGTTGCGGGTACCGACCTGATAGCCGATTTCCGTGGCTTCCAGCGCGCTCTGGTTAGAGATTATCGACTGCTTGCGAGCCTGTACCTGCTCGACATCGGTATTCACTGCACGGTGCAGGTTGCGGGTGTTTTCCACCACCTGACGGCGCAGGCTTTCGCGGCGTTGCTCAGTCTGGCTCAACCGCGAATAGGCCTCACGCACTTGCGAACTGGTCAGCCCACCGCTGTAGATCGGGATGTTCAACTGCACGCCGATGCTGCGCTGCTCGACATCACCGCCGTAATTCTGCCCAGTGTAGTTGGGGTTGTTGAAACCCAGTGAATCGTTGTCGCCACGCTGATAGGTAGCGACCGCATCGAGTGTCGGCGCATGCCCGGCCTTGCGTTGACGCAGGGTTTCTTCGGCAGCGCTGACGGCATAGTTGCTGGCCAGCAGATTGAGGTTCTGCTGCGCGGCGGTGTCGACCCAGGCCTTGGCGTCATTGGGTGTGGGGGCGAGCACCGGCAAGGTATGCACGATGCCTTCGATGGAGTTGTATTCGCGATTGGTCAGCGTCACCAGTGCCTGAAAGGCATCGTCCACCTGACGTTTGGCGAGCAAACGGCTGGCGCGTGACGTGTCATAGCTGGCCTGCGCCTGCAGCACGTCGGTCTTGTCCGACAGACCAACATCGAAACGCTCGTTGGCCTGATCCAGCTGGCGTTTGAACGCTGCTTCCTCAGCCTTGGTCGATGCCAGGTTGTCTTGCGCTCGCAAAACGCTGAAATAGCTCTGCGCAGATTGCAGGATCAGGTTCTGTTCGGTGGCCGAAAGCTCCAGCGCTGCCTGCTCGTTGACCGCTTCGGCAGCCTGCAGCTGGAACCAGCGGTCGGCGCGAAAGATCGGCTGGCTCAGGGTGGCCTGGTAAACCGTGCCGCTGCGGGTGGCTACGGCGCTGGGCCGATCAATACTGGTGCGGGTGTTGGTGTTCTGGACGCTGCCGGAAATATTCGGCAGCAAACCGGCTCGCGCCTGCGGCACGGCTTCCTTGCGGGCGTCGTAGTCGGCGCGAGAAGCAGCGAGGTCTGCGTTGTTGTCCACCGCCTGCCGGTACACGTTCAACAGTCCAGTCCTGGTCGGCATTGGCAAGTCGGCAGCCCAGGTCAGCCCGCTGGACGCAAACGAAACAGCCACGACCAACGAAAGTTTGCGCAACATGAGGCATTCCCTGTTCATGAAGAAAGTAATCACAGTTTGAAGAAAAACCGGGTTAGCGAGTGTAGAGCCAGACGCTTTACTCAACAATCGGCGATTTACGCCATTTATCGAGCCCCTTGCAAATAGGCTGGCATTACGACCGCGCCCCGGCATAGACTGACCGCGTTCTTGTCGGGGTGCCTTGCTATGAGGCTGAGATCGGTTAAACCGGATCCCGTTGAACCTGATCAGGTTAGCGCCTGCGTAGGGAACAAGATTTCTCGTCTCCCGGCGAGTCCTCTTGAGTATCGTCCGGGGTCGATTGTTCAAATAATGAACAGTTTCGCCTCCTTTCGATACTCGGCACCAGCACTGGTGCGTCCGTCCGTCATGTTCAGGTTACTCCGACAATAAATCCGCAACCGGATGTCTGGAGAGCCCGTGATGAGTACAAAACCAAAAAACACAGCCCATTTGAGCGAGTCGGCGCAGGTCGATTCCGGATCGGTACAGCCGTTTACCCGTTCGCAGAAAATCTATGTTCAGGGCTCACGCCCGGACATCCGCGTGCCGATGCGCGAAGTGACCCTGGATATCACGCCGACCGATTTTGGTGGCGAAATCAACGCACCAGTAACTGTCTACGACACCTCAGGCCCCTACACCGACCCCAACGTGATTATCGACGTGCGCAAAGGTCTGGCCGACGTCCGTTCGCCTTGGATCGACTCGCGCAATGACACCGAGCGTCTGCCTGGCCTGAGCTCCAACTTCGGTCAGCAACGCCTGAGCGATGCCGAGCTGACCGCGCTGCGCTTTGCACATGTGCGCAACCCGCGCCGCGCCAAGGCCGGCGCCAACGTCAGCCAGATGCACTACGCGCGTCAGGGAATTATCACCGCCGAGATGGAATACGTCGCCATCCGCGAAAACATGAAGCTTCAGGAAGCCCGCGCCGCGGGTCTGCTGACCCAGCAGCATGCCGGGCACAGCTTCGGAGCCAGCATTCCTAAGGAAATAACCGCCGAGTTCGTGCGTGAAGAGATCGCCCGTGGCCGCGCGATCATCCCGGCCAACATCAACCACGTCGAGCTGGAGCCGATGATCATCGGCCGTAACTTCCTGGTTAAGATCAACGGCAACATCGGCAACAGTGCGCTGGGTTCTTCCATCGAAGAAGAAGTCGCCAAACTGACCTGGGGCATTCGCTGGGGTTCGGACACGGTCATGGACCTGTCCACAGGCAAGCACATTCATGAAACGCGCGAGTGGATCATCCGCAATTCGCCGGTGCCGATTGGCACTGTACCGATTTATCAGGCGCTGGAAAAAGTCGGTGGTGCCGCCGAAGACCTGACCTGGGAGCTGTTCCGCGACACGCTGATCGAGCAGGCCGAGCAGGGCGTCGATTACTTCACTATTCACGCCGGTGTACTGCTGCGTTATGTGCCGCTGACCGCCAAGCGTGTGACCGGTATTGTCAGTCGTGGTGGTTCGATCATGGCCAAATGGTGCCTGGCGCATCACCAGGAAAACTTCCTGTACACGCATTTCGAAGACATCTGCGAAATCATGAAGGCTTACGACGTCAGCTTCTCGCTGGGCGATGGCCTGCGTCCGGGCTCGATTGCCGACGCCAACGATGCGGCGCAATTCGGTGAACTGGAAACCCTCGGCGAACTGACCAAGATTGCCTGGAAACACGACGTGCAGACCATGATCGAAGGCCCGGGCCATGTGCCTATGCAGTTGATCAAAGAGAACATGGACAAGCAGCTGGAGTGCTGCGATGAAGCACCGTTTTACACCCTCGGCCCGCTGACCACCGATATCGCGCCGGGTTATGACCACATCACCTCGGGCATTGGTGCGGCGATGATCGGCTGGTTTGGTTGCGCCATGCTGTGTTACGTCACGCCCAAGGAACACCTGGGGTTGCCGAACAAGGATGACGTGAAGACCGGGATCATCACCTACAAGATCGCTGCCCATGCGGCTGACCTGGCCAAAGGTCATCCGGGCGCACAGATTCGCGACAACGCGCTGAGCAAGGCGCGTTTCGAGTTCCGCTGGGAAGACCAGTTTAACCTCGGCCTGGACCCTGATACCGCGCGCTCTTATCACGATGAAACCCTGCCCAAGGACTCTGCCAAGGTCGCGCATTTCTGTTCCATGTGCGGGCCGAAATTCTGCTCGATGAAAATCACCCAGGAAGTGCGTGAATACGCCGCCAACCAGCGGATTGAAGCAGTGGATGTAGATGTTGCCAAAGGCCTGGCCGAACAGGCCGAGCGCTTCAAACAGGAAGGCAGCCAGTTGTACAAGAAAGTGTAGGGAACGACAGGTGCAGACAGAACACCGCTAGCGGTTATCGCTCCCACGCTCTGCGTGGTAGCGCTGTTCTGGACGCTCTGCGTCCGATCCCGAATCACCGAATCAACACCTCGCACGAGACACAAACGTGAACACACCCGGCACCTATTCACCTGACATTCCCGTTCCCGCGAGCCAGCGGGTATTCGGCGGGCGAGATCTGTTTTCCCTTTGGTTTTCCCTTGGTATCGGCCTGATGGTGTTGCAAACCGGGGCCTTGTTGGCGCCGGGTCTGGGCATGTCCGGCTCGATGCTGGCGATTTTTCTCGGCACGCTGGTGGGGGTTCTGCTGCTCGCCAGTGTCGCGGTGATCGGCAGCGACACTGGTTTGTCATCCATGGCAGCGCTCAAACTCAGCCTGGGCAGCAAAGGTGCATCGCTGCCAGCGGTCCTGAACCTGCTGCAACTGATCGGCTGGGGCTCGTTCGAGATCATCGTCATGCGCGATGCTGCCAGTCTGTTGGGCGCTCGGGCCTTTGCAGACGGCAGCCTTTGGGCCAGCCCGCTGCTCTGGACGCTGGTTTTCGGCGCACTGGCCACGCTGCTGGCTGTCAGTGGACCATTGACCTTCGTGCGGCGGTTTTTGCGCAAATGGGGCCTGTGGATTCTGCTGGCAGCCTGCTCATGGCTGACCTGGAACCTGCTCGCCAAGGCTGATCTGGCTGCGCTGTGGGCAACGTCCGGTGACGGTTCGATGCCGTTTGCCTCCGGGTTCGACATTGCCATCGCCATGCCGCTGTCTTGGTTGCCACTGATCGCCGACTATTCGCGTTTTGGCCGACGCGCAAAAAGCGTATTCGGTGGCACCGCAATAGGCTTTTTTATGGGCAATTTCTGGCTGATGAGCCTCGGTGTCGCCTACACCCTGGCGTTCGCACCGAGTGGCGAGGTCAATGCCTTGTTGTTGGCGTTGGCTGGCGCGGGCATGGGGATCCCCTTGCTGCTGATTTTGCTGGATGAAACCGAGAACGCATTTGCCGATATTCACTCGGCTGCGGTATCCAGTGCGTTGCTGTCACGCATCAAGGTCGAATACCTGGCCTTGGTCATTGGCATCACCTGCACCCTGATCGCCTGTCTGGCGCCATTGGCCCAGTACCAGAATTTCCTGTTGCTGATCGGTTCGGTGTTTGCGCCGCTGTTCGGCGTCGTGCTGGTCGACCATTTCATCCTGTGTCGTCGCACGGGTCAGGTCGGGAAGGACGAGCTACGCTGGATGAGCCTGCTGGCGTGGCTGGGGGGTATCAGCACTTATCACCTGTTGGCCAATCTCTGGCCTGAGGTGGGCGCAACACTGCCAGCGCTCATCGTCGCTGGCGTGTTGCAGCTGTTGATCGGCTTATCAATCAACCCCGACCGGGAAACAGTTCCGGCTTGAGGATGCCGTTGAGCTGAGGATAAGGAACCTTCAGCTCGATGTGCCCCATCGAATACGGCGCGATGGTATCCACCGGATACTTGAGGATCACGGCCCCGTAAGTCAGCGCAATATGCGGCGTGCGCTTGAAGGGCCAAGTCTTCATGAACTCGCTGTCTTCATTCATCTTGGTCGAGAGCAGCCAGCTCTGATGGGCCAGTTGGGCCTTCTGCCAGAACTCGCTTTCCTTGCCCGGGATGATCATGTCGGCCAGCGTCAGGACCTTCTGCTGCTGACGCGAATAGTTGATAAACGCTCGGCCAGGATTGCCGTGAGCGCCGCCGTTATCCAGGTAGCTGGACAGTTCTACAACCACGATACCGTCATGCTGCTCGCGTACCTTGGCTTGCAGGTAGCTGGCATTTTTACCCTGGGCCTGGCTCAGAAACTGCTCCTGATAGGCTTTGATTGATGGCGGCGCCGAGATGCTGGTATCACCGACCGTCAGTTGCAGCAGCGTCTTCTGGACGATAGCGTCCAGACGCGGCTCATCGGGGAAATGCACCGTATCGATGTTCACCAGCGGGCAGTCTGCGGTTGTGCAGCCCGGCTTGATCAGCTCGGACGCATCGCGCTGGACTTGCAGCGGTGTGCGCATGTTGGGCGTGAAGAGGCTTTGGCAGGCGCCGAGCAACAGGGCCAGGCAAGCCAGTGAAGTGATCCTCAATAACGACATGTTGATCCTTGGCAGTGTCAAAAAAGGCGGTTGCGTTGTGCGTGTGCAGGCTGGTTTGACTCTAAACGGCGACTTCGGTTCGCCAGGTGGCAGATTAGAATTGTTTTATGCCCCGACCGTCTACCCTGCATGTTCAAGGGGGCTGCATCCGACCGTCGATGCGCGTTAGGATGGCCCGATGTCAAAAATGGCGGCAAGCGAGAATTCCATGACCCAGACCACACGAACTGCACCCACGGCTTTTGAAACGATCAGCCGTGAAAACTGCTTCAAAGGCTTCTACAGGCTGGACAAGTTGCACGTGCGCCATGAGCTGTTTGCAGGTGGCATGAGCAAGGAAATAAGCCGCGAGCTGTTCGTTCGTCACGATGCCGTCTGCGTGCTGCCTTACGATGCCAAGCGTGATGAGGTGGTGCTGATCGAACAGTTCCGCGTCGGCGCCATGAAAAAGACTGAAAACCCCTGGCTGATAGAACTGGTCGCCGGTCTTATAGACAAGGACGAACAGCCGGAAGAAGTTGCTCATCGCGAGGCAGAAGAGGAAGCTGGACTGGTGTTCGACGCTCTGTGGCCGATCACCAAATATTTTCCGTCGCCGGGCGGCAGTGATGAATTTGTGCACTTGTTCATGGGGCGCTGCAGCAGCGAAGGGGCGGGTGGATTGCACGGCCTTGAATCCGAGGGCGAAGACATCCGGGTTACGATCTGGTCGTTCGATGATGCACTGGAAGCCGTCAAGGACGGAAGAATCAAAAACGCTTCGACGATCATCGCTTTGCAATGGCTGGCGTTGAACCGTGCCGAGATAAGGGGGCTATGGTCTTGAATCTGTTGCGTGACCGCTATCGTGTCGATCTTGCCGGGCTGCAGGCAGCGTGCGAGGCGAACTACGCGCGCCTGATGCGCCTGCTGCCCGACATGCGCAACGAACAGCGTTCGCGCCGGGTCGCAGTCACCCAGGGCGACCAGATGCTGGGCGTTCTGGCCGTCGAAGTGCTGCTCGACTGCCCATACACCACGACCTTGCAAGTCCGTCAGGAACACAGCCTGCCCTGGCTGCCGGTGCCGGTGCTCGAAGTGCAGGTCTATCACGATGCACGCATGGCCGAAGTCATTGGTGCCGAACATGCACGGCGCTTCCGTGGCATCTATCCATACCCCAATGCCGACATGCATCAGCCAGACGAAAAAGCCCAGCTCAATCTGTTTCTGGGCGAATGGCTGAGCCATTGTCTGGCGTGCGGGCATGAGTTTGAAGCAGTTCGTTAAAACCCCCCTGCAACATTCTGAACACGTATTGCTTGCGACAGCCGCCGACGCCGGTGGCATTGCAGCAGGGCCGTATCAACTGCCTGTCTGGCAATACTCCGACGCTGTTCAAGGCTCGACGCCTTAGCGCCAGTCCTTAGACTCGCTCCCCTGTTTTCAGCCCCTCGGACTGCGCACAGATAACTTCTCTCGCTGTGCGAGAGCTTGACCGCACGTCTCCGCACACAGATGCAAGGTCGCTGATTCAGGGAATCATCGTAATGGGTGTTTACGACACCAGAGGCAATTATTCGCCCACTCCAAGCGTATGTCGGCATAAAGAGTCCGGCAAGCCAAGGCCTGCACCTCGGGCATCAAAGTACACCTGGGAAAATCCTCTACCAAGAACGTTTCACGGTGCTGAGCCGCAGGTTAGCTGCCTTATAGGCATTCGTTTTCTCTGGAGTAACGGTGAGCGCCTGACGGGTTGCTCGTGGGGTATTACTCATGCTGACGGCAAAGTCATTCAGGGAGAACTCGATTCCAAGAGCTTTCTTAGCCAGGTTATCGCGGGGCATGAGCACAAGGTTCAGTTGCATCCCTGGTTTGAGTCCAAAAAGCAGCCAAGTGCGCCTCGCATAGAGCTGAAACGAGTGTTGAGAGAGATTCTCAACGTGGAAAGGCTGGAGGCTGATCGGCTAAAAACGATTCAGGAGCAACGCAGTGGCGCAGCCAACACTTTTTATGCCGGGGCAGCGTTGGGCAAGGGGTTTCTTTATGGCGCATGGGGTCTCGTCAAATCGGTTGCAGAATTTTCAGACCTGATCAATCCGTTTGATGCGCTCTGCAGTGCTGCTGTGTCGGCATGGAACGCAGAAGTATTACCGGGTGGCAGTTGGCTCGATTCTTTTATCGAGCAATATTCTGCTGCTCAGCACCGTGAGCTGGCAGAAGCTCTGGGTTTTGATCCCGCTACGATCAGCCGCGAAAAGATGGCGCATGCCTACGAAGTCGCGAGTTATATTTTTCAGGACAATGAAAGTCAGCTTGCTCTGGCGCATTTCGCCAAAGAGTACGTCAAGATTCAAAACCACGAATCTATCCTCCAACTGACCGGAGGTATGGTTTTCGAGATCGTGCTCGCCGCGCTACTGGTCTACCTGACCGGTGGTGTTGGGCTGGCAGCACGTGTCGTTGCTGTCAGCTCGCATTTATCACCACCACTCAAGCAGCTTGGCGAAGTGCTGGAACAGCTGGGGCGTCATCTCAAGATTGCGCGTATTCACGCAGAAGGACATGCTGAGGGGGCTGGGAGCGGATCGCAGACGGTTGTGATTGATCGGGCGAAGGGGGTTGTACCGGAGCCGGTAGCTGCGCCTCGTATAAAGTCTCGAAATAAACCGCCATCGCAGGACCCTGAGGCTGAAGGGCGGGCACATACGATTCTTGAAAAGCCAGGAAGGCTTGGCCAGTACACAACTTACTATGAGGATGGGACTTGGAAACAGTACAGAGGGTCTGGGAAAGAACATGGGCCGATTCAGCGGCCGAATGTCAAGGCAAGTGAAATTAACGTCAATCCAGATACTGGACAAGTATATATAGATAAGGGGCGCGTGCGTGAACCTACGCCTGATGAGTATCCAAGGAGCTAAACATGGAAAACCCTAAAATTTTTGACTTCCAATCTTTTCGGGCCGCTAACACTAAACATACTGTTACGGGGTTTGATTACGTTCACGCCATCTATCATACGCAGCATTTACCTTCTGACTTTGCGCTGTGGATGGCCAGGCTGTACTGGCCTGAGTTTAAAGTGGTGGATGAGTGTGTTTTTATTGTCGATAATTTTGACGAAAGCTACTACCAATCACTGTTGAAAACCCCTAACTCTAAGGCAAAAAATCAATTCTGGATGAATTTGCTCGAGATCACTGGTTTGTTCGGAAACCTGACTACCCAAGAGGCTGCCGATGTTGCTAACGCTTTAGCTGCAAGCTGGAATGCCAAACTCGCATCCGAGTTCGGATCTTCCTTCGCTCAGGCCAGAGCGCTTGTCGATGATGAGGCTGGAGAAGTTTTCGTAACAATTGGCTTTTCAGAATGACGCATGCGTTCGAGTGGTCGGGTATTTTGTAAGCAATAACTCGGTCTTCTTTACGCTGGCGTCATGTCTCTGACCGTTGGCAGGGTGCGCTGGGGTTGTTCTTTTTATATCTATCATTGGCAGGCTCATCGGTATTGTGTTGCTCATGCTGAGGCGTTGTGTGCATTTGATCGGGTTGCCTCGTATGGACCTCATGAGGGGGGGCTCGACGTGCAGGTCTATCACGATGCACGCATGGCCGAAGTCATTGGTGCCGAACATGCACGACGCTTCCGCGGCATCTATCCATACCCCAATGCCGACATGCATCAGCAGACGAAAAAGCCCAGCTCAATCTGTTTCTGGGCGAATGGCTGAGCCATTGTCTGGCGTGCGGGCATGAGTTTGAAGCAGTGCGTTAAAACCCCTCTGCAACATTCTGAACACATATTGCTTGCGACAGCCGCCGATGCCGGTGGCATTGCAGCAGGGCCGTATCAACTGCCTGTCTGGCAATACTCCGACACTGTTCAAGGCTCGACGTCGTAGCGCCAGTCATTAGACTCGCTCCCCTGTTTTCAGCCCCTCGGACTGCGCACAGATCACTTCTCTCATGAAGATGACACCTTCAAACAATATCGAGGCTCGGGTAAGCCGCATGGCTCATATGAACGACCCAATGTTAAGTTTACTAAAGTTAATCAGCACAGCGACGGTCTACGCTCTCTCAATAGCCCAATTGTCCGATATCCTACAGATGAAGAGTATCCAAGGTGAGTGATTCCATGCTTAAGAATAGTTATGAAGATTATTTGGCTGTTAATAAAAATGGGCTTTCGCGGTTTGATTATTTTTACATGATCAGAGTCCATGAGGGCTTGAGTAATGATTTTGTTATGAGCTTTGCCGCTTTGTTTAATCCGACATTGTTTTGCCGAGAGGGAGAGTATTTTGTTGAAGAAAATTACACTGATTTGAAACGAAAGGAAATCTTGCTGGGTGAGGTAGGTACTCTTGGAGTTGCTTTCTGGGTTAATATGGTTGAGCTTACCAGTTTGTTAGGTGATATTAGCTATGAAGACGCAGTCGAGCTAGGTGCGGTAATACGTGACTGCTGGAATACAAAGCTGAATCAACAATTTTCTGACTCGGGTTTCGAAGCAAGGCTTATACTTGAGGATGACCTGGATGAGGTGTGGGTTACGTTGTGTAAGCAATAATCCGGCTTTACCCATTTCCGGCTGAGTTTCAAAGTGAAAAGAATAGGCCGGATCGCAGCATATGGTCCTTGTCTGTCATCTACACATGGCAGATACCCTGCGCCGGATAGGTAGGCTGTTTCTGAAAATGCCTCGCACTTACCTTGTCAGCTTTAACTTTAAATGCCACGGCCTATATTTATCCTGAACTTATAGTCGGGCAGCACTTATGCATTATGTGGAAACTTACCTGAATGGCTGTCGGCTTGATTCGCTTGTCGTGACATCACGATGGGTGACTTCGGGCCCGGATAGCGTCTCTCTCTCTGGAGTTATTTTCAACTTTTTCCTTTATGTTGGATTGATGTCCCTTATCGGCAGCGCGCTGCGGCGGGAACACTTTATATGTGCATCCATTGTCGGCACGGTCATCGGCATTTTTCGCTAAGGCTCATTCCGTGGACCGTCCATTTGGCAGGGTTGGCAGGAATGGTTCTCAGCATGGCTTTGGTTCTAGTGTTTGCGGGATGTATCCGGCCCTATATGCCCTATGAATACTTGCCGGGTCATCTCTTGGGTGCTGGACTGGCAGGCACAGTGGCGGCTTTGCTGGTTGTTTGTGTTGATCTTAAACTCCGGGCACCTCAACAAATGTGAACCAATCATCACTCGCACCCACATTCCCGGTTTACCCGCCCGCTGGCACATCACATAATCGCACTGAATCCTCTCTGGGAGACGGTCTTGCCAAGCGCAGCCCCCGAATCGTCAGTCCTGCTGGTCCAGTTATCCGACAGCCACCTGTTCGCCGAGGCGGACGGGGCGTTGCTGGGCATGAGCACCCGAGACAGTCTGGAAAAAGTAGTTGAGCGGGTGCTGGCTGAGCAGCCGCAGATTGATCTGGTCGTGGCCAGCGGAGATATTTCTCAGGATGGCAGCGTCGAGTCTTACGAAGCGTTTCGCCAGATAAGCGGACAAATTGCTGCCCCTGCGCGGTGGTTCGCCGGTAATCACGACGAATTGCCGCAGATGGAGCATGTTGCACAGAGCGACGGCCTGCTGGACCCTGTGATTGATATCGGCCAGTGGCGGATAACACTGCTGGACTCGGCAGTGCCTGGCTCGGTGCCGGGTTTTCTGGCTGCCGGACAATTACAGCTGCTGGAAAAATCGCTGAGCGACGCGCCTGACCGGCATCATCTGGTCTGCCTGCATCACCATCCGGTGGCCATCGGCTGTGAATGGATGGCGCCCATCGGCCTGCGCAACGCCGATGCGTTGTTTGCGGTGCTGGATCGCTTTGCACAGGTGAAGGCCGTGCTCTGGGGGCATGTGCATCAGGAGTTCGACGAGATGCGCAATGGCGTGCGCCTGCTGGCATCTCCTTCTACCTGCATTCAGTTCGCGCCGGGCAGCGTGGACTTCAAGGTGGATACCTCGGCGCCGGGCTATCGCTGGTTGCGGCTGCATGACGATGGACGCCTGGAAACCGCAGTTTCGCGCGTGACCGGTATGGCGTTCGAAGTGGACTACGGCGGCACAGGGTATTGAAGAATGCGCAGGTCGACACGTTTCCGGTGAGGTGTTGTAGCGTGACTCCCTGTAAACTACACGGCTTTGCCCTGCACCCTGGAGCGATAGCGTGACCAGCGACACACCTTCATTGCTGTATATCCACGGCCTGAACAGCTCGGCCCTGTCGAGAAAGGCCTGCCAGCTGGTGGCGCTGATGAAATCGCTGGGCCTGGCAGATCGCCTGCAAGTGCCTGAACTGCATCACCATCCGCGTCAGGCCATGCTTCAACTCGAGTCCGCCATAAAGACACTGGGCCGCCCATTGCTGGTCGGCAGCTCGCTCGGCGGCTACTATGCGACTCACTTGGCGCAGCGCCATGGCCTTAGGGCCGTGCTGATCAACCCGGCGGTCAATCCGCATCAGCTGTTCGACGGGTTTCTCGGCACGCAGCAGAACCTGTACACCGGCGAACAATGGCAGCTGACCGAAGACCATATTCAGGCGCTGGCGGAGCTGGAAGTCCCGGCGCCGCAAGACCCGCAGCGCTTTCAAGTGTGGCTGCAGACCGGTGACGAGACGCTCGATTACCGTCGCGCCGAGAAGTTTTACCGGGCCTGCGCCCTGCGCATTCAGGCGGGCGGTGACCACAGCTTTCAGGGGTTTGCCGAGCGGCTGCCTGCGCTGTTGAGTTTTGCCGGCTTTGCACCCGATCTACTGCAGAAGATCGACCTGTCGGCACTGTAGGTGCTCGATGCCCGGTCACATGAATGCAAGAACATTGAATCCCGAAATTTCATGAAAGCTTGATAACGAGAACCCATGGCCAATCCCAGCGCTAGCTCTTATAACGCAGACGCCATCGAAGTCCTCTCGGGCCTCGATCCGGTTCGTAAACGTCCGGGCATGTACACCGACACCTCGCGGCCCAATCACTTGGCTCAGGAAGTCATCGACAACAGCGTCGACGAAGCCCTGGCCGGTCACGCGCGCTCGGTGCAGGTCATCCTGCATGCCGACAATTCACTCGAAGTGTCCGACGACGGTCGCGGCATGCCGGTGGACATACACCCGGAAGAGGGCGTGTCCGGTGTCGAACTGATCCTGACCAAGCTTCACGCCGGCGGCAAATTTTCCAACAAGAACTATCAATTCTCCGGCGGCCTGCACGGCGTGGGGATTTCGGTGGTCAACGCGCTCTCCACCCAGGTCCGGGTGCGGGTCAAGCGTGATGGCAACGAATACGAAATGACTTTCGCCGATGGCTACAAGGCCACTGAGCTGGCAGTCATCGGCACCGTCGGCAAGCGCAATACCGGCACCAGCGTGTATTTCGCGCCTGATCCCAAGTATTTCGACACCCCGAAATTCTCGGTCAGCCGTCTCAAACACGTGCTCAAGGCCAAAGCTGTGCTTTGCCCGGGCCTGCTGGTCAGTTTCGAAGACAAATCCAGCGGCGAGAAAGTCGAGTGGCATTACGAAGACGGTCTGCGCTCTTATCTGCAGGACTCGGTCACCGACTTCCTGCGTCTGCCGGATGAGCCTTTCTGCGGCAGTTTTGCCGGTAACAAGGAAGCTGTCGACTGGGCACTGCTCTGGCTGCCGGAAGGGGGCGACAGTGTTCAGGAAAGCTACGTCAACCTGATCCCGACGGCGCAGGGCGGTACTCACGTCAATGGTTTGCGCCAGGGCTTGCTGGATGCGATGCGCGAGTTCTGCGAGTTCCGCAATCTGCTGCCGCGTGGCGTGAAGCTCGCGCCGGAAGACGTCTGGGAGCGCATTGCCTTCGTCCTCTCGATGAAGATGCAGGAGCCACAGTTTTCCGGCCAGACCAAAGAGCGTCTGTCGTCGCGTGAAGCGGCAGCGTTCGTCTCGGGCGTGGTCAAGGACGCCTTCAGTCTGTGGCTCAACACTCACTCGGAACTTGGCCTGCAACTGGCCGATCTGGCGATCAACAACGCCGGTCGTCGCCTCAAGGCCAGCAAGAAGGTCGAACGCAAGCGCATCACTCAAGGGCCGGCGCTGCCCGGCAAGCTGGCCGACTGTGCCGGTCAGGACCCGGCGCGCTCCGAGCTGTTTCTGGTCGAAGGTGATTCCGCAGGCGGTTCGGCCAAGCAAGCGCGCGACAAGGAATTCCAGGCGATCCTGCCGTTGCGTGGCAAGATCCTGAACACGTGGGAAGTGGACGGCGGCGAAGTGCTTGCCAGTCAGGAAGTGCACAACATTGCGGTCGCCATCGGTGTCGACCCAGGGGCTGCCGATATCAGCCAGCTGCGTTACGGCAAGATCTGCATCCTTGCCGACGCCGACTCGGACGGGCTGCACATCGCCACGTTGCTGTGCGCGCTGTTCGTCCAGCACTTCCGTCCGCTGGTCGATGCTGGCCATGTCTATGTCGCCATGCCGCCGTTGTACCGGATCGATCTGGGCAAGGAAATCTACTACGCGCTGGACGAAAGCGAGCGCGACGGGATTCTCGACCGTCTCGTAGCCGAGAAGAAGCGCGGCAAGCCACAGGTCACCCGATTCAAAGGCTTGGGTGAAATGAACCCGCCGCAGCTGCGCGAAACCACCATGGACCCAAATACGCGGCGTCTGGTGCAGCTCACGCTGGACGATTACGCGGCAACGTCGGAAATGATGGACATGCTGTTGGCCAAGAAGCGTGCAGGTGACCGCAAGTCCTGGCTCGAATCCAAGGGCAACCTCGCCGAGGTTCTGACTTGATGCGAGCCTGGCTCGCTCTTCTGGTTCTTGTGGTCGCGCCGGTTTTCGCCGCCCCTCTTGAAGTCCTGAAGCTGCAATCCGAGCATCCCGTGGACGGCATGGTGGGTGGTAACCTTTCGGGCCTGGCCATGTGCAACGGTCGGCTCTGGACCGTTTCGGACCGTGACGACAGCCTGCTTTACAGCCTTGATGTCTCTGAAAACACCTGGAAAGCCGAGCCGCAAAGCATCGACGTGCCTTCGCCGCAAAGCTTTCTGCCGCTGGATTTGCGCGTGCTCGCTCGTGTTTCGGCGCTGGTGCGCGGCGGCGATCTGGATTTCGAAGGTGTCAGTTGTGACTCTGCCGGTAATCGCTACCTGGTCAGCGAAGCCTATGGCACGGTCCTCAAAGTACCGGTCAGCGGTGCGCCGTCATGGCTGCCGTTGCCCGAGGATCTGGTCGAACAGGCTCGCGCTCAAGGCATGCTGCAGCATTTCAACGCCATCTTCGAAGGGATCGCCGTGAGCCCTGCCGGTGACCGCATCTGGCTGGCTGCTGAACGCGAGAAGCGCGGCTTGCTCATGACGCGGCTTGATGGGCGGCAATGGAGCTGTGGGCAGAGCTGCGTGTTGCTCTCCGAGTCAGGCCAGGACAGGCTGCCGGCAGAGCAGGGGGGCAAGAGTGTATCCACGGACTTTTCCGACCTGTCGCTGTACAACGACAAGCTTTTCACGCTGGAGCGCGCAGTGTACCGAATCTGTCGGCGTGACCTTCAGAGCGGTCAAGTCGAACGCTGCTGGTCGTTCGCCGATGAAGCGATGGTGCCATCTCGACGCTACGATCAGCCTTATGGCCTGACGGAGGCGCTGGTGGTTGATGCGACCGGCGCATGGGTCGGCATAGACAACAATTTTGGTGCCCGCGCCGATGGCGAGAAGCGCCCGATTGTCTGGCGCTTCGCGGCGCCACAGGACGGCTGGAGCGCAGGTCAGTGAGCGAGATACAGCCCGGCAAGCGCGCTGGCAAGGTATTGATGATCATGGCCTGGGCGGCTGGCCTGTTTCTGGCGACACGCTTTTTCGGCGATTGGGAAGACAGGCAGCAAAACCCTAATGCTGTCGTGACCTCGCAACACGGAGACGGCTACATCGAAGTGCAGCTGATGGGCAATCGCCAAGGGCATTTCGTCAGTACTGGCCAGATCAATGGCCGAGAGGTGGAGTTCATGATCGATACCGGCGCGACCGATGTCGCCGTACCCGGCGACATGGCTGACCGCATGGGGCTCAAGCGCGGTCTGCCGGTTACGGTCAGTACCGCCAACGGTAATAGCCAGGGTTTTCGCACCACGCTGGACCGCTTGCAGCTGGGCGATATTGTCCTGAACAACGTACGCGCGCTGATAGCCCCCGGCCTTGATGGCGAGCAGGTGCTGCTGGGCATGAGCGCAATGAAACAACTCGAATTCACACAGCGTGGCGGTAACTTGCTGCTGCGCCAGTCAACGAAATGATGAGGCCCGCATGAGCGACTCCCTTGACCTCAGCCTGGACGGCGTAGAACGCCGATCGCTGGCTGACTTCACCGAACAGGCCTACCTCAACTATTCCATGTACGTGATCATGGACCGTGCCTTGCCGCACATTGGCGACGGCCTGAAGCCAGTGCAGCGACGCATTATCTATGCGATGAGCGAGCTGGGTCTGGGCGCCGACGCCAAGCACAAGAAGTCGGCGCGTACCGTCGGTGACGTACTCGGCAAGTTTCACCCGCACGGCGACTCCGCCTGCTATGAAGCGATGGTGCTGATGGCTCAGCCGTTCAGCTATCGCTACACACTGGTTGACGGGCAGGGGAACTGGGGTGCGCCGGACGATCCCAAATCCTTCGCCGCCATGCGTTATACCGAGGCGCGCCTTTCGCGCTACTCCGAAGTGCTGCTCAGCGAGCTGGGCCAGGGCACGGCTGACTGGGTGCCGAACTTTGACGGCACCCTCGATGAACCTGCAGTTTTGCCTGCTCGTTTGCCGAATATCCTGCTCAACGGCACTACCGGCATTGCAGTCGGCATGGCTACTGATGTGCCGCCGCATAACCTGCGTGAAGTGGCCAGCGCCTGCGTTCGCCTGCTGGATGAGCCCAAGGCCACGATTCCAGAACTGTGCGAACACATTCTGGGGCCTGATTACCCGACTGAAGCAGAAATCATCACGCCGCGCGCGGACCTGCTGAAAATCTACGAAACCGGTCGTGGCTCGGTGCGCATGCGGGCTGTGTATCGCATTGAAGATGGCGATATTGTCGTGACTTCTCTGCCGCATCAGGTTTCCGGTGCCAAGGTGCTGGAGCAGATCGCAGCGCAGATGCAGGCCAAGAAACTGCCGATGGTCGCCGACCTGCGTGACGAGTCGGACCACGAGAACCCTTGCCGTATCGTGATCATCCCGCGTTCCAACCGGGTTGAACTGGACGAGCTGATGCAGCATCTGTTCGCCACCACCGAGCTGGAATCCAGCTACCGGGTGAACATCAACATCATCGGCCTGGACGGCAAGCCGCAGCTCAAGAACCTCAAGACTCTGCTCAGTGAGTGGCTGACCTTCCGCATCGGTACAGTGCGTCGGCGTCTGCAGTTCCGTCTGGACAAGGTCGAGCATCGCCTGCACCTGTTGGACGGTTTGCTCACGGCGTACCTGAATCTGGATGAAGTGATCCATATCATCCGTACTGCCGAGCATCCAAAGGCCGAGTTGATTGCGCGTTTCGGCCTGACCGAAATCCAGGCCGATTACATCCTCGACACCCGACTGCGCCAATTGGCGCGTCTGGAAGAAATGAAACTGCGCAGCGAGCAGGATGCATTGCGCAAGGAGCAAGCCAAGCTTCTGGCGCTGCTGGGCAGTGAGTCCAAGCTGCGCAAGCTGGTGCGCGCCGAATTGATCGCTGATGCCGAAACGTACGGCGATGATCGCCGTTCGCCTATCGTTGCTCGCGCCGAAGCCAAGGCGCTGTCCGAAAATGAACTGATGCCGACCGAGCCGGTGACCGTCGTGTTGTCGGAAAAAGGCTGGGTACGCTGCGCCAAGGGCCATGACATCGATGCCACTGGGCTTTCCTATAAGGCGGGCGACGGTTTCAAAACCTCATCGATAGGGCGTTCCAACCAGTTTGCCGTGTTCATCGACTCGACCGGGCGCAGTTATTCGGTGCCTGCCCACACCCTGCCGTCCGCACGCGGCCAGGGCGAACCGTTGACGGGCAAGCTGCAACCGCCGCCGGGCGCGACGTTCGAGTGTGTATTGATGCCGGAAGACGACGCGCTGTACGTGATCGCTTCCGACGCAGGCTACGGTTTTGTGGTCAAGGGCGAAGACCTGCAAGCCAAGAACAAGGCTGGCAAGGCGCTGTTGAGCCTGCCCGCCGGTGCCAAGGTCATCCTGCCGCGACCTGTGCCTGACCGCGAGCAGAACTGGCTGGCAGCAGTGACCACCGAGGGACGCCTGCTGGTCTTCAAGATCAGTGATTTGCCGCAGCTGGGCAAAGGCAAGGGCAACAAGATCATTGGTATTCCGGGCGAGCGGGTCGCCAGTCGCGAGGAATATGTAACTGATCTTGCGGTGATCGCGCAGGGCGCTACGCTTGTACTTCAGGCGGGCAAACGAACCCTGTCGCTCAAGCCCGAAGATCTTGAACATTACAAGGGAGAGCGCGGTCGTCGTGGTAATAAACTGCCAAGGGGCTTCCAGCGGGTCGACGCATTATTGGTGGAAAATAGCTGAAAACATTGATCTGGCACCAGCGTTCTTCGTTTTGCCATGAAGTACGATGCATAATCGCTGGAGTCAGATGGCATATTCACGGATGATATGGGGTCTTGGGGTGCATGCGTGGCTCAGTGCCTGCATGCGTCTTGAAAGCACTTATACCGTGGCCAGTCCGTGGGCGGCCACTTGGATGGGATGATGAATTTTCTACGCCTTCCCCTGATCTTGCTGATGACAGGCGTCCTGGGTCTGGCTGGTTGCAGTATGCGCCAGCCGACCGCGCTTTATCAGCTCGATAGCGGTGAGCCTGGTCAGCCGAAACAGAGTAGTGGTCTGGCAGTATTGCTGGGTCCTGTTTCGGTGGCCGACTATCTGCAACGCGAAACCCTTCTGCAACGCCAGCCTGACGGCACCCTGACTGCATCGTCCGACGGGCGGTGGGCGGGCAATCTGTCTTCGGATATCGACCAGTTGCTTCTGCGTCAACTGGCCTGGAAGCTGGACAGCCAGCGCGTCGTGATGGCGCCTGCGGTTGCCAATTTCACACCGGATGTCCAGGTCGTGTTATCGATCACCCGACTGGACTCCGGCGCCAAACAGCCTGCTGTTCTGGATGCGCAATGGCGCCTTCTGGATCGCAAGGGCCATGTGCGCGACAGCCGGCTGGTGCACCTCGAGCAGGTTCACGCCGGCAGTTCTGCTGATCAGGTCAAAGCGCAAGGCATGCTGCTGCAACGCTTGGCCGATCAGGTCAGCACCGCGATCAAGCCGATCTCATGGCAGCCGCTCGAAGAGCCGAAAAAGGCTCCGGTCGCCAAGGCCAAAGAGCCTGACAGGCCACGGATCCCGATGGCATCGCCGATACGTACCGATCTTGAAGTGTTCCGCTTCTAGCACCGGACAGACAAAAGAGCCCGCAGCGATGCGGGCTTTTTGTTGGGGACATGTCTTGGTTTTGATGTGTGTGTTTTTTGGGGGGGCTGACAGTCCATTCGCGGACAAGTCCGCTCCCACAAGGGCGGGGCTGTTGGACATCGCGCGGGGGCTGATCTGCGCATGCTGTCGTGCCTCCGCAGAGCAGCGGCACTAGAGTCAGTCAGGTTTGGTACAACGCTGAGTTTCAGACGCCCACGCAGGTGGGCGTCTGACGGTGTCAGGCTTTGTTGGCGTCGTGCATGCGCGCCAGTTGGCGTTCGAGCATTGACGGGTAGGGCTCCATCAGACGTTCCACGCAGCATGCGCCTTCAGGGCTGGCGATGGGACGGATGCGGGCGCGTTGGCGGATCAGCGGGTCATCGTTGATGCGGCGTTCGACCAGCAGCAGATTGCGGCTGTGCTGAGACAGCGCCAATGCGTCCTGCGCGGTTTCGGTCAGCAACAGGTCGATCTGACTCAGGTCGCTCAGGTTTTCACCCAGGGTCAGGCCCAGCTGCAATTGCAGAGTGATGCCGCTGTCCGCCACTTCGATCTGCAAGGCGTGACTCAGTGCCCGCAGCAACTCACCGCAGCAGATTGCATTGGTCAGGTAATCGTCGCCGCTTTCATGGCTGTGGAACAGCATCAAGGTGCTGCCGTCATTCAAGGTGTGCAGCTCACCCTCATACACCGAGGCGGCCTGATCGAGGCAGTCGCGGTAACGTTGCAGCAATTCGCTCAGTCGCGCACGAGGCAGGCGGCGCAGTTGATCCTGTGAGCCAAGCTGCACGGCCAGCACGGCGCTGTCATGCGGTTCGCGCTGAACAACCGGAGCAGCCGCCGGACGCTCTGCTGGCGAATTGCCGGACGTGTCGCGCAGGTCTGCGAACGGGTCTTCCTCGTCCTCTTCATCCTCCTCGGCAACGATGCGGCGCTGCACAGGCGGCGCCGGCAAACGAGGCTTTGGCTCGCTGACTGTCGAGGTGCGTGTCGTCACTGGCGGTGCAGGTCTTTCTTCAGGCTCCAGATACGGGTCGTCGCCTTCGTCTTCGTCGTACTCGGGTTCAGGCGCCGGTTCGGGTTCCGGTGGTGCGAACGAACTGCGCAACTGCCGGGCGAGATCGCCGATTTCATCCTGACGATCGGTAGCCGGCGTGTACGGGTCAATGTTGCGCAACCAGATACGCATCTGCATCAGTGGCGTAGAGATATGACGGCCAAGACGCAGGCTCAGGGCCAGCGCCAGTGCCAGCAGAATACCGGCCAGAATGCCCATGCTTTGCAGGCTGATGGTCATTGGCTGCTGGAACTGCGACATGTCGAGGCTGATGCGCAGGTGCCCTGCCATCACATCCTGGAACGTGATTTTGATTTCATACAGGCCCTGAGCCTCACCCAGAATCCCGTTTTTCGGGCGCTGGCCGGCTTCCGCAAGAATGCGGTTATCCACGCTGTAGATGGCGGCATGCGCCACCAGCGGGTTTTTGACCAGATTGCCCAGCAGCACGTTGAGACTGAGGATGTCGTTTGACACCAGCAGTTCGGTAGCCGACGTGGCCGTCTGCGTGGTCAGGGCCTGCCCCAGTGCGTCAGCCTGTTCATGCATGGCCTGCTTGAACTGCAGACCCATGACACCGGCGTAGATCACCAACGCCAAAGCGACCAGGATCACGTTATGGCTGGCAATGCGCAAAGCGATCGGTACACGGCGATGACGCAGGGCACGAAAGATGAGCAGGAAGAAATTATCGGTTTTAACAGGCGTGGGCCGGTTCACAGAGCACGGCTCTTTCGGTGAAGTTGTCGCGCAGTATAACGAGCGACCCAGTGGCGGCAAAGCGCTGCCTGTGCCCGATGGTCGTTGAAAGTGGTTAGAATGCGGTTTTTTTCCACTGCGGGGGTGCGCCTTGCGCGAAATCGTCCTGATTAACATCACTGGTGCAGACCGTCCCGGTCTCACCGCTGCCATTACCGGCGTCCTCGCTCAGGGTGGCGTGAACATTCTCGATATTGGTCAGGCGGTGATCCACGACGCTCTGTCTTTCGGCATCCTGGTTGAAATTCCGGATACCGTCGAAGGTTCTTCCGTGCTCAAGGACATCCTGTTCACAGCCTACAAGCTGGATCAGCAGGTGCGTTTCACCGCGGTGTCCGAAAAGGATTACCAGCACTGGGTCGACGGCCAGGGCAAGGCGCGCCATATCGTGACGCTGCTGACCCGCAAAGTGACTGCCGAGCAATTGCAGTCTGTCAGCGCCATCACGGCAAAGTACGGGCTGAACATCGATCAGATCGATCGCCTGTCCGGTCGCATGCCGCTCGATACGCCTGCCGACAAAGGCAAAGGCTGCATCGAGTTCACGGTGCGCGGCGAGCCGGCCGATCCGAAAGCCATGCAGGCTGAGTTTCTGGCAGTGGCACAGGCGCTGAACGTCGATATCGCCTTCCAGCAGGACTCCCTGTTCCGTCGCAACCGCCGTCTGGCGGTGTTCGACATGGACTCGACCCTGATCGAAGCTGAAGTGATCGACGAACTGGCCAAGGCCGCCGGCGTCGGCGAACAGGTTTCCGAGATTACCGAGCGAGCGATGCGCGGCGAGCTGGATTTCAGCGCAAGCTTCAAGGAGCGCCTGGCGCTGCTCAAGGGGCTGGATGTCAGCGTGCTGGATGACATCGGCGCTTCGCTGCGGCTGACCGAAGGCGCTGAAACCCTGTTCGCCGAGCTCAAGCGTCTGGGTTATAAAACAGCGATTCTGTCAGGTGGGTTTACCTACTTCGCCAAACAATTGCAGGCGAAGCTGGGCATCGATTATGTGTATGCCAACGAACTTGAAGTGGTCGACGGCAAAGTCACCGGGGTTGCTATCGAGCCCATCGTCGATGCCCAGCGCAAGGCAGACTTGCTGCGCGAGCTGGCGCACAAGGAAGGCCTGAGCCTGGAGCAGACCATCGCGGTCGGCGACGGGGCCAATGATTTGCCTATGCTGGCGATTGCCGGGCTGGGTGTGGCCTTCCGGGCCAAGCCGCTGGTCAAACAGTCGGCCAGGCAGGCAATCTCGACACTGGGGCTTGACGGGGTGCTGTACCTACTGGGCTTTCGCGATCGCGAAGGGCGGCGCTGAGTCGGGCGCCGAAGATCGTCGTGACACCGCAACAGGTTGCGACGATTACAGCGTGCCCCATAACGAGTCGAATTCCTGGCCGGGCTTCGACTTCTCGTTGACGGCTGCCTTGGGCGCCTCGTAAATCTGATACTCGAACTGGTTGTAACTGGCGCTGCTGATGCGCCGGTTGCTCAGTGAGGCACGGCGCTCTTCACCGTTGACGTTGATCATCACCTTGCTGCCTTCCATAAACGGCAGGCGCGGTGCGAGTACGGTGGGCGGTTTTTCCATGGCGCGCACTTCCGGCAGCATAAGGGTCCGCAGGTACTGGCTGTTCTGCTGCTCGCGAATCAGTTGCATGCCGCATGGCTGGGCGAACGGGGCGATAAGCTCGATGCCCATTTGCGTGCCGCCGCTGCGCACCTGGCGAACCCAGCGCACGATGGCGATGCTCCAGCCATGGCCCGAATCATCCTGAATACCCACCAGCTCGCCAGCCTGCAACTGTTGCGGCACCTCTCTCTGCCACGCCAGACAATAACCGCCCGGGCTATGGTTGACGATATTCAGGTCGTACGTGGGGAATGAGTGCTGGCTGTTGGACGAGGATTCGCTGTCGCCGTCGTTTTTCGGGTACTCGATCTCTTCGTATGGCAACAGGACGGATGAGGTATTGCCTCGCTGCGTGTCAAAAGCGGAAGACCAGGGATCTTCCTCGGCCTCGTTGACAATCTTCAGCGAAAAGTCCGCAGCACTGGTGGTATTGCTCAGTTGCAGCAGTTCGCTGAATGACTTTTGGCCTGCGACATAAAAATGCAGCGCGCTCATGCCGATACACAGCTTGAGCGTACCCTGACCTGCGGTGCGCTGAAACGTACGCTCTGCCACGTCACCCCATGCCGCCGCCAGATGCTGCAACAGGTCGGTATTGATACCGGTCGGGATCAGCAGCCTGGAAGGGGAGCGCTGGTCGTCGGGCAGGGCCAGGTACTGGTTGATCGCTTCCGCCAGCGCCTGAGTGTTGATGCCCAGCAGCCCTTGGGATTGCTCGTCCGTGAACAGGGTGCGGTACAACGGCGGCTTGTCGACCGTCGGGTCGAGTGCGAACAGACTGCTTTCCTGCGCAGGCGATTGCAGCCTGACCAGCGGGCTCCAGGCCTCCAGCGCGTCGGCCAGTTTGCCAATGTTCAATTGGCGCATCTGATTACAGCGCGAGCAGCCCATCAGCAGCGCGATTACATACGTCTGCTCGACGCTCAATGCTTTGGTGTGATGCGCCATCGGTTCGTCGATCAGCGTGTTGTGCAACTGGTATTGGCGAGCGATCTGGTAGATCTGATGCAGCTCGAGCCAGAGGCCGTCCTGAACCGGACAGTAAAGCTGATTGGCGCGAATCAACGGCCCGTTGAGCCCGTGCAGTGCTCTTTGCAGCGCGGTGCCGAACAGTGTGGCTTGATCTTTTGTGTAGCGAGACGCTACCTGCTGGATGATCTGTTTGTAACCGGTGGCCAGATGGTTTTGCAGGGCCTGGCAGAGGTTGGCGACCTTGCGTGGCCGTTCGTCGAGCACGATGGCCTGATTGAGAAAATGACGTTCGAGGTGTTTACAGACGAAATACACCTCGGGCCGCAGCAGCTCCAGCAACTGCAGACGGTTCTCGCTCGGTGTGATCAGCTGGTTCAGCTCGGTCAGCCCTTGATAGAGCTGACGTGCCATTTCCCCCAGGTTTGCCTTGGGCAGCCTGGATATCCAGCGTTTGAGGTCGCGGGGCGTGGCTTCACAGAATGTCAGGCTCGACTGCGCTGGCGTGGGGGCACGCAACAACAGTGGGAGGCTAAAATTACTCATGTGAAAGGCTGACTCCAACGACTCACTGGAACGGGCGGCGACAAAAAGTGGGCAAGCGACATCATCGTGCCGCACAGATATGTCAGAGGTACGCCACAATTGTGCGAGGTATCCTACAGCACCGAATGAGTGACTTTACCAGCATCATTGCAGTCGCGCAGTAGGCGTGGCTTTGTGCCACCCTTTCCAGTCTGACCTTGCATGGGGCTGCCGTCCAGACAGCGCCCATGTATTTTTCAGTTCCAGGCAGGTGCCAGGTATCAGGCTTGCTTTGGGAACGCCAGTGCCTGACCCATCTGCACTTTGGAAGTGGCCTTCAGTTGTTCTGCCCATTTCACCTGGTCTGGTCCAAACAGCACGATGACCGTGGAGCCAAGTTTGAAGCGGCCCATTTCTTCGCCAGTCTTCAGATGGATAGGTGCACGCGCTGCTTCATCGTAGCTGAATGTCTTCAATTCGCGCTTGGGCGGCGTCACCAAACCGGCCCAGACCGTTTCGACCGATGCCACAATCATCGCGCCCACAAGCACTACAGCCATAGGCCCGCGCTCGGTATCGAACAGGCAAACCACGCGCTCGTTACGGGCGAACAGCTCCGGAACGTTTTCAGCAGTGGTCTGGTTGACCGAAAAGATTCGGCCCGGGACGTAGACCATTTCGCGCAGCGTGCCGGACAGCGGCATGTGTACGCGGTGGTAATCCTTCGGCGACAGATAAACAGTGGCGAACTCACCGCCCATGAAAGGCGCAGACAGTTTTGGATCGCCGCCCAGTAGCTCGAGGACACTGTAGCTGTGGCCCTTGGCCTGGAAGATGCGACCGTGGTCGATCGGGCCCAGTTGGCTGATTGCCCCGTCGGCCGGGGAAAGAATCGCGCCGGGTGTAGTGTCCAGCGGACGGGCATCGGCTTTCAGTGCGCGGGTGAAGAAGGCATTGAAGTGCTCGTACGACGTCAAGTCCTCGACCAGCGCCTGAGACATGTCGACCTGATAGCGGCGGGCGAACCAGGCGGTGAAGGCATTCTTGAACCAGCGCACTCGGCATTCGGCAACGCAGCCGGCCAGTCGGGACAACAGATGATGTGGCAGCAGGTACTGACTGAGAATAAACAAACGGTCTTTCATTGATAGCCCTGAAGAAGAGTGTCCTGAAGAGGAATGCCCTGAAAATTTCTGAGAGGTCCGGCCCGGTTCACTGGAGCGCACAGGCTCGACGGTTTCGGCTGGCTGCACAGGTGCCGCTGGTTTGGTGAGATCAATTGTGTCAACGGGCGCCGAAACCGCGTTTGGCACTTCGACCGGCGTGTCTGCCAGGTTGCCCCACTCTCCCCAAGAGCCTGCGTAGGCCTTGACCCTCGGATAGCCAAGCGCTTTTGCCACCAGATAGGTAAAGCCCGACCGGTGGTGGGTCTGGCAATGGGTAATCACTTCCTTGTCGGGAGTGATGCCCAGATCACGCAGGATTTGCGGCATGTCCTGACGAATACGCAGGTTGCGCGCCTTGTCCATGCCGGCGGTCCATTCAAAATTGACTGCGCCAGGTATGTGGCCGCCTCTGGCTGCGACCACTTTTTCGCCCGAATACTCGGTGGGCGCGCGCGCGTCCCAGATCGCCAGGTCGTCTGCACCAAGGCGACTCTGCAGGTATTCGCGGGTGGCGGTTGGCTCATCGTGCAGCGTCAGTGTGACCGGGCCGCCTGCGGCAGGCGGAGTCTCGGTGCTCATGGGCAGCGATTCTGCTTCCCAGGCCAGAACGCCACCGTCCAGGTAGTGATAGCGATGATGGCCAATGACATCAAGGAGCCAGATGAAACGGCCGGCCCAGCCGCCGCCTTCGTCATCGTAGACGGCATAGACCGCATCGGGATTGTGCCCCAGCTCGCCGAACAACTGCTCCAGCCCGGCCGTGTCAGGCAGCAGACCGGGGGCGGGCGGCTTGCCCAGTTGGGTGCGTTTGGGGTCGACGAAGCGAGCACCGCGAATATGCCCGGCTTCGTAGCGAGCGCTGCTGGTCAGATCCACGAGAATCAGTTCTGGGGCGTCGAGACGCTCAAGCAGATCGTTGGGTTCGATGACCAGCGACAAGCCAGTGAATTCGGACATTTGCAGCCTCCGATGAATAGAAAGACGCGAATTGTACGCCAGGCCTCATGCTTTGCGATGACTAAAGATGCCAAGAGCCCGTTCAATACATTGCGCGGTTTTTCCGAACGCCTGAACGGAAATTTCCGACAGCGCGCCGCCGCCCTGATCGGCCACGACCAGCAGCATGACTTTGCCATTGTTGCTCAGCGAACGAATCAACCAGTGCTGGCCGTTGAACAATGCCTTGAGCGATGCAGGCAGCAGCGCTGCGAATTGGGCATTGTTGGCAGGTGTCATGCGCAGTTGCGTCGGCTGAGTCAACAGGCGTTGCAACACCGTGCTTTCCTTGACGAAAAGCTGCAAGGCGGCTGTTTCCTGGGGCAGGCCGGCAAGTTGATTGACGCGCAGCACTGATGACGTTTTGTCCAGCATCAACAGCATGACTCGCTCCATGCCGCAGGCCATGAAGGCATCGCGAGCCGAGGTTGTCAGGTGCATGGCGTTAATGAACGGCGTCGGCTCCTGGAGCAGTTCTGCGCAGTTCTTGCGCCACAATTGCAAGGCGTCTGCCGAGGGCGGCGGGGCGGGCTCGTTATCGCGTCTCACGCGACGCGCATCCCAGGGCCAGATCAATGATTCGGCAGGGTGCCATAGATCGTTCTCCGCATGAATGCGGGCACTGCCAGCCGCGTTCTGGTGCGCCTGTTGCTGCACCTCATCGAGCGGTTGTTGCAGATAAAGGCTGGTCAGGCGCTCCCAGCGCAGGCAATGCGGACTGTTCCAGGCCTGTTGTGCTGCCAGCGCCAGGCCGTTGCCGAGCAGCACGGTATTGGCGGGCTGATTAAGCCAGCGTCGAAGATTGGGGTCGGCGTCCATCAGCTGTTGCTGTTCCAGCGGGCTGCGGCCCTCGCGCGCAATGCGCAGAGCTCTGGCCAGTTCGTGACGTTCGTTGATCAGCAACTTGTAGCCACGTGTGACCCACACCGGCAGTCGCCAGAATTCGGCCAGCGCCAGACACAGTTCCAGCAAGTTGACGCCGAACAGCTCTTTTTCTACTGCAACGCTGGAGTGCCCCTTGTGGATAACTCGCAACTCAAGCTCTTCCAGCAGTTTCGGGTACGCCAATGCCATTGGCCAGAGCGGCGCGAGAAACAGCAGGCTGCCCAGATGGATGTCCTGCCACAGCCGCGCAAGACGGCTGGCAAACAGCCCGTTGGCCTGTTGCGTGGCGTGTTGGCTGACCAGTATCAGTTGGCGGTAAGCGGCAGGAATCTCTTCAGGTGGTTTGGCCGGCAGGCGGCCTAAAAGGACTTCGGTGCGCGCCAGGCCCAGACGGTTGATCGCGATTTCCAGGCTCTCGGCCTGCTCGGTCATGCCGTGCGTGTGATGGTTTGCCTCGCGCATCACGCTCAGCACCAGTGCAGGACTTTCCTGCATCATCTCGGCAATGTCACGCAGTGAACGGCGGCTGTCGTTGAGTGCGGAACGCACATGCGCGTGATTGGCGGCAGGAACTGGCAACGCGATACCGTCAAGCTGTTTGACCCAGGCGTCGAGCGTCTTCGGAACAAGATGATGCGATGTATGTGCTGTCGGCATTGGATGGCCTGTGCGACTGATTATCCGGGCGGGAAGACTGCCAGTGTGCTGGGTGGAACGGCCATTTTCACCTGTTGATTCGGCAGGCGAAATGGGTTTTTCACGAGAACCGGCTATAGTCTGGCCCAGATGGGCCGATAAGGAGAAGAAGAGATTCATGAACTTCCGCACTGTCCCTGAACCCGACTCTTAGTAAAGTATTTTCTCCTATGGCTAAAATCATCGGCATCATTGTCGTCATCGCGAGCATCCTCGGCGGATACGTGCTGTCCCATGGCAAGATCATGGCGCTGTTCCAGCCCTATGAGGTCTTGATCATCGGCGGTGCTGCGCTGGGCGCATTCCTCCAGGCCAACCCTGGCTACATGTTCATGCACGTGTTCAAGAAGTCGCTGAAGATGTTCGGCAGTCGCTTCACTCACGCCTATTACCTTGAGGTGCTGGGTCTGGTCTACGAGATCCTCAACAAGAGCCGTCGTGAAGGCATGATGGCGATTGAAGGGGATATCGAAGACGCCGCCTCCAGCCCGATTTTCACCAAATACCCGGGCGTTCTGAAAGATGAGCGCATGACCGCGTACATCTGCGATTACCTGCGCATCATGTCGTCCGGCAACATGGCGCCCCACGAGCTGGAGGGCCTGTTCGACATGGAACTGCTGAGCATGAAAGAAGAGCTCGAGCATCCATCCCATGCCGTCACCGGTGTCGCAGATGGCATGCCCGGTTTCGGTATCGTGGCGGCAGTACTGGGTATCGTAGTAACGATGGCGTCGCTGGGTTCGGGCGACAAGGCTGCGATCGGTATGCACGTAGGTGCGGCGCTGGTCGGTACATTCTTCGGTATTCTTGCGGCTTACGGCTTCTTCGGTCCGCTGGCCACCAGCCTTGCGCACGATGCCAAGGAAGAAATGAACGTCTATGAAAGCATCAAGGCGTCGCTGGTGGCTTCGGCTTCCGGCATGCCGCCTTCGCTGGCCGTCGAGTTCGGTCGCAAGGTTCTTTATCCACTGCATCGCCCCAGCTTCAGCGAGCTGGAACAAGCGGTTCGCGGTCGCTAAGTCATGGAAAATAATCAGCCGATTATCATCAAGCGCGTAAAGCGCTTCGGTGGCGGACATCACGGCGGCGCCTGGAAAATCGCCTTTGCCGACTTCGCGACTGCGATGATGGCGTTCTTTCTGGTGCTGTGGCTGATGTCGTCTGCCACGCCCGAGCAATTGCTCGCGGTCGCTGGCTACTTCAAGGACCCGGTCGGCTTCTCGGACAGTGGTTCGCCCTATGTGATCGACCTGGGTGGTTCGCCGGAAATGTCGCCGAACCAGACCCTCAATCCCGAGGTGCAGACCACGCCTTCGCCGGACACTGTGCCCATTGAGGCAGAGACATCCGAGACCAAGGCCGAAGCGGTCGAGCAGGAGCGTCTGGAGATGCTGCTGCAGGAACTGCAGAACAAGGTCGAGGAAAACCCGCAACTGCAGAAGTTCAAGGACCAGATTCTGTTCGAGATCACGCAGGACGGCTTGCGTATCCAGATCATGGATGCCGAAAATCGGCCCATGTTCGACTCGGGTAGCGCCCGGCTCAAACCGTATTTCGAGGACATTCTGCTGGCGCTGGCCGACACCATCAAAAGCGTGCCGAACAAGGTCAGTATCAGCGGTCATACAGATGCAACGCCTTTTGTGGGCAGTGGCGGCTTCGGCAACTGGGAGCTGTCGGCCAACCGCGCGAACGCTGCACGCCGGGCATTGGTCGCCGGGACGTACCCGGATGCACAGGTGGCAAGGGTGGTGGGTTATGCCTCGTCGGCGCTTTATGACCACGAGAACCCAACCAATCCGGTCAACCGCCGCATCGATATCGTGGTCCTGACCAAAAAGGCCCAGCACCGTATCGAAGGCGATCAGAACTCCGGTGGAGCGCCAGCCAAGCCTGCGCCAGCAGCACCGGTTACGCCCGCAGCGCCTGCTGCTCCGGGTATTCCGGGGGCTTCCACAGCAACACCGGCCGACCCGCAGGCGTATGCTCAGCCGCACGAGATTCGGCAGAAGCTGAACATTTTCGATGATGGCAAGCTGCGAGTAGAGCCGGCCCAGAACTGAGCCGCACAGATACAAAGACGCCGCGATCATCGCGGCGTTTTTGTGTGTGCGGTTTCAGCCGTCAGTAACTGTCTTGCGGCAGGCTGGCAATGATCGAGCGATAGCTGTTCATGCGCTGCTGTTGCACGCGGCCGTCTTCCAGACCCTTGAGCAAGGCACAACCCGGTTCGCGGTCATGCTTGCAGTCGCGGAAGCGGCAGGTGCCGATCAGGTCATTGAACTCGATGAAACCGGCTTCGACGTCGGCTCGGCTGACGTGGCCCAGGCCAAACTCACGAATACCGGGTGAGTCGATCAAGTCGCCACCACGCGGGAAGTGAAACAGGCGTGCGGTGGTGGTCGTGTGCGTGCCCTGACCGGACACCTCGGACAAAGGCCCGACCCGCGTATCGGTTTCCGGCAGCAGGCTGTTGACCAGCGAGGACTTGCCGACACCGGACTGCCCGACGAATACGCTGATATGGCCATCAAGCTGGCTTTGCAGCTTCTGCATGCCATCGCCTTGGTGCGCGGACACTTCCAGCACTGGGTAGCCCAGCGTGCGATAGACCGCGAGCAGCGCATTCAGCGCCGGCGCGTTCTGCTCGTCGATGAGGTCGGCTTTGTTTAGCAGCAGCAGCGGATGAATCCCGGCATGCTCGGCGGCGACAAGGTAACGGTCAATCAGGTTGGCATGCGGCTCGGGCATCGGCGCAAAGACGATCACAATCAGATCGACGTTGGCGGCCACGGGCTTGAGCTGCCCGCGGGAATCCGGACGGCGCAGTTCGGTGGAGCGGGGCAGTTGCGCGACGATCACGCCGATGCCCTGATTGCCGGCCCGCCAGACCACGCGATCGCCAGTAACCAATGCAGGCAGGTTGGCACGCAGGTGACAGCGGAATACCTGGCCGGCTGTCTCGCCTTCTTGGGCCTCTACTTCAACCTGTACGCCGAAGTGGGCAATGACCAGGCCTGTCTGCTCGGGACCGAGGTCGCCGCCTTCCAGTGTTTCGAGTGTAACGGACTCGCGTTTTGCTGCACGTGCAGCACGCTCGCCCTGAATTTTTTCGATGCGCCAGTTCTGACGTCGATTGAGTTGGCGTTTGGCCATGGGTGTTCCGATGTGATGTAACCGATGAATTAAGCAGTACGTTGGATCGGCAGGAGTCTAGCACGGCAGGGTGAGCTAAACTGCGCGCCTACGCTGAGGAGTCGACACATGCAGAACAAGCAGAACCTGATCTGGATCGATCTGGAAATGACCGGTCTGGACCCTGATACCGATGTCATCATCGAAATGGCCACGATTATCACGGACAGTGAGCTCAACACACTGGCCGAAGGGCCGGTGATCGCCGTGCATCAAAGCGACGAGACGCTGGCAAAGATGGACGAGTGGAATACGCGCCAGCACGGCGGTTCTGGCCTGACCCAGCGCGTGCGCGAAAGCACCATCAGCATGGCTGACGCTGAGGCGCAGACTCTGGAATTCATCAAGCTGTGGGTGCCCGAGCGCAGTTCGCCGATCTGCGGTAACAGCATCTGTCAGGATCGTCGCTTCCTTTATCGTCACATGCCGACGCTCGAAAACTACTTCCACTACCGCAACCTCGACGTCTCGACCCTCAAGGAACTGGCTGCCCGCTGGTCCCCCGAGCTCAAGTTCAAGAAGGGCAGCACGCATCTGGCGCTGGATGACATTCGCGAGTCGATTGCCGAGTTGCGTTTCTACCGAGAGCATTTCATCAAGCCGTGATCGAGTGAAAGCAAGGCATCGGTGTGCGGTGATTAATCTTCGCTGCACTCTTTCAGTGCGCAGGTTCGCTGGTTAGACTGCGCGCCTTTTTCGCAGAGTCGCCGCCATGTTGCTGATGCTTTATCTGATCGCCATCACTGCTGAAGCCATGACGGGCGCCTTGTCTGCCGGTCGACGCGGCATGGACTGGTTCGGTGTAGTACTGATCGCCTGCGTCACTGCGCTGGGCGGTGGTTCAGTGCGCGACGTGCTGATCGGCCACTATCCGCTGACTTGGGTGAAACACCCGGAATACTTGGTGCTGACCAGTGTGGCGGCCCTGGTGACGATCTTTATCGCCCCGTTGATGCGCCACTTGCGCTCCCTGTTTCTGGTGCTGGACGCCCTGGGGCTGGTGGCCTTCACCCTTATCGGCTGCATGACCGCACTGGAGGCGGGGCACGGGCTGCTGATTGCCTCAGTGTGCGGCGTCATCACCGGGGTATTCGGCGGCATCCTGCGCGACATCTTCTGCAACGACATCCCTCTTATATTCCGCCGCGAGCTGTATGCCAGCGTTTCGTTTCTGGCCGCGTGGTGTTTTCTACTGTGCCAGTACCTGCAATTGCCAAACGAGCAGGCCGTGCTGATCACCTTGTTCGGTGGTCTGCTGCTGCGCTTGCTGGCCATTCGTTTCCACTGGGAGATGCCCAAGTTCGTCTATAAAGACGAGCCTTAAGAGGACGCAGAGCTTACGCACGATAGTTCGAGGACTATCGTTCCTCACTCCAGCGTGGGGATGCATTTCGTGACGCCCCGCGTCAAAACTTCTCGCCGCGTCGCAAATTTAAAGTGGCGCCAACCCATGCCGCTGCAACGCCCATTCCACGTGTTCTCTGACCAGCTCCGACGGGTAGACGCGCCTTGCTTGCAGGGCTTCGATCACCGGTATGGTGGAGGGCGCATTGCCCAGGCCAACGGCCAGGTTACGTAGCCAGCGTTCATAGCCGGCGCGACGCAGGGGCGAGCCTTCGGTGTTGGCGAGAAATGTCTCTTCATCCCATAAAAACAACTCGGCCAGGCCTGCGTTATCCAGATTGTGGCGCGGCTGAAAGTCACGCTGGTCTGTCGGCCGGGCGAAGCGGTTCCATGGGCAGGCAATCTGGCAATCGTCGCAACCGAACACCCGGTTGCCGATCAAGGGGCGCAGCTCTTCAGGAATAGCCGTCTTCAGCTCGATGGTCAGATAGGAAATACAGCGCCGCGCGTCCAGCACGTAAGGCCCTACAAAAGCTGCAGTCGGGCAGATGTTCAGGCAGGCAGTGCAACGCCCGCAGTGTTCAGTGGCATGAGGTGCATCGACCGGCAGCGGAATATCGACAAACAGCTCGCCGAGAAAAAAGAAGCTGCCCGCCTTGCGATTCAAGACCAGTGTGTTCTTGCCGATCCAGCCCAATCCGGCCTGTTGTGCAATAGCTTTTTCAAGCACCGGTGCGCTGTCCACGAATGCGCGGAAACCGAAAGGGCCGATGGCCTGCTGAATGCGCTCGGCCAGTTGCTGCAAGCGTTTGCGAATCAGTTTGTGGTAGTCACGGCCCAGGGCGTAGCGCGAAACGTAGGCTTTTTCCGGCTCAGCAAGGCGCTGGGCCATTTCGCTGTCGCCTGGCAGGTAATCCATGCGTAGCGACACCACGCGCAACGTCCCCGGTACCAACTCATCGGGGTGGGAACGTTTGCTGCCATGGGCTGCCATATAGTCCATTTCGCCGTGATAACCCTCATCGAGCCAGCGTTGCAGGTGCTGCTCGTGCTCTGCCAGGTCGAGGCCGCTGATCCCGACTTCCTGAAAGCCCAGCTCACGCCCCCACGTCTTGATAGACAAGGCGAGTGCGGCAAGATCATCGGAAGTAGGAAGTACAGCAGTAATAGCGGACATGCGCAGAGAGAAACCGGAGCCAAGGTGCGTATAATTCTGCCAGACATCGGAGCCTATAGACGCATGTTCGACACTAAACCTCATTTACCCGACGCGCTGTACAGTGCGGCGCAGGTCCGCGACCTTGATGCCCGGCTGATTGCCGCCGGCACGCCAGGCATGGAATTGATGCAGCGTGCTGCCCATGCGACGTGGCGCGCGCTGCGTCGGCGCTGGCCGCAGGCTAACCAGCTGACCGTTCTGGCCGGACGTGGCAACAATGCCGGTGACGGTTATCTGGTGGCGGCCCTCGCCCACAAGGCGGGCTGGCAGGTCAGCGTGCTGGCTGTCGGTGATCCGGCTGCACTGACCGGTGACGCAGCAGCGGCGTATGCAGCGGCCTCGGCAGTGGGCATCCAGGCGTGGGCAGGGCAGCCGCTCGACGGCGTGGTGCTGGATGCGTTGCTCGGCACCGGGCTCAATGGCGAGGTGCACGAGCCTTACTTGTCGGCTATCAAAGCAATCAATGCCAGCGGTTTGCCAGTTGCGGCGGTGGACATTCCTTCAGGGCTGAGCGCTGATAGCGGTCAGGCACTGGGCGTTGCGGTGCGTGCCGATCTTACGGTGACCTTCATCGGCCTGAAAACAGGACTGCTGACCGGTGAGGCGGCAGACCTGGTGGGTGAACTGGTTTTTGATGACTTGCAGGCCGATCCGGAGCTGGTCGCGCAAACTCCGGTCAGCGCGAAACGTCTTGATACACATAATCTGCCGCTGTTGGCGCCACGGCCGCGCACTGCGCACAAGGGAATGTTCGGGCGCGTGCTGGTCATCGGTGGCGATCACGGTTTTGGTGGTGCTGCCCTGCTCAGCGCGGAAAGCGCCCTGCGCAGTGGCGCAGGCATGCTCACCCTCGCGACGCGCGCCGAACACATTCCGGCAGCGTTGACGCGCATGCCGGAAATCATGAGTGCGGCGATCAGCTCGGCCAATCAGTTGATGGCGCTGATCGAGCCCGCCAGTGTGCTGGTCGTAGGACCGGGTCTGGGGCAGGACGCCTGGGGGCGCAGTCTGTTGTCGGCTGCCGCCAACGCCGAGCGTCCGCAGGTCTGGGACGCCGACGCGCTGAACAGGCTGGCGACAGGGCAGGTAAGCCTGCCTGCCAACAGCGTCATCACGCCGCATCCAGGTGAAGCAGCGCGCCTGCTGGGTGTAGCTATAAAGGACATTCAAGCGGATCGCCTTGGCGCGGTCCGGGCACTGGCCCGTAAATTCAACACCGTTTGCGTCCTCAAGGGCTCCGGCAGCCTGATCGCCGATGCAGGCGGGCAAGTGGCGTTGTGTGATCGCGGCCATCCGGCGATGGCTACCGCAGGTCTGGGCGACGTGCTTGCCGGGCTGATCGGCGCGTTGATGGCGCAGCACCTGACGCCATTCGATGCTGCCTGCCTTGCAGTATGGCTGCACGCCAGTGCCGGTCAGAAACTCGGTGAAACCGGCCGAGGGCTGGCTGCCAGCGATATTATTCCCGCCATTCGTCAGTTATTGGAGGAGCTGCAACCGTGTCTGATTTAAAGCTGCAGGTGGTTGGTGAGGACGCCATGATGCAATTTGGTGCGCGCCTCGCAGGCGTTACCGAGGGCACCGGTGTGATTTTTCTCGACGGCGATCTGGGCGCTGGAAAAACCACTCTCTCACGGGGAATGATTCGCGGGTTCGGGCATCAAGGGGCTGTCAAGAGCCCCACTTTCACGCTGGTCGAGCCTTATGAAATAGGTCAGATCCGGGTCTTCCATTTCGATCTTTACCGGCTGGTCGATCCCGAAGAACTTGAGTTCATGGGTGTGCGTGATTACTTCGACGGCGATGCACTTTGTCTGATTGAATGGCCCCAACGCGGTGCAGGCTTTTTGCCAAAGCCCGACCTGACCATTACCATTGGCGCGCACGGCGAAGGTCGGTCCGTGATATTGAGCCCGCTGGGTTCGCGTGGTGAACGCTGGTGCGCCACTTTGGCTTTGGAATTCAAATAGATATGGGGTTAGGTATGCGCATGCGCGCGCTGGTTACTGTAGTTGGTCTGCTGTTGATGGCCCTGGCTGTCGAGGCGGTTGCCGCTACGCAAGTACGAAGTGTCCGCTTATGGCGAGCGCCGGATAACACGCGCCTGGTGTTCGACCTGACAGGGCCCGTCCAGCACAGCGTATTCACCCTGACCTCGCCGGATCGCCTGGTGATCGACATAAATGGTGCCACCCTCGGCGGTGCGCTGAATGTGCCGACAGCCAATACGCCGATCAGCAGCATGCGTTCTGCCCAGCGTACGCCGACCGACCTGCGGGTGGTCATCGATCTGAAGAAAGCAGTGACGCCCAAGAGCTTCACCCTTGCGCCTAACCAGCAGTATGGCAACCGTCTGGTGGTCGATCTGTTCGACAACGCCGCAGATGCCAATCCGACGACCCCTGTGATCCCGGACACTGCCGCCAATACGGCGCCCGCAGTTCCGGTGAGCCCTGCCAAACCTGAAATCAAGCTGACACCTGTGCCTAACGGTAAGCGCGATATCGTTATCGTGATCGATGCCGGGCACGGCGGTGAAGACCCGGGCGCCTCGGGTGGCGCGGGCCAGAAAGAGAAAAACGTGGTGCTGTCGATTGCCAAGGAATTGCAGCGTCAGGTCAACGCAGAAAAAGGCTACCGCGCCGAACTGACGCGAACCGGCGATTACTTTATCCCGTTGCGCAAACGTACCGAGATTGCTCGCGCCAAGGGTGCCGACCTGTTCGTGTCGATTCACGCCGATGCTGCACCTTCCTCCGCTGCGTTTGGTGCGTCGGTATTCGCCCTGTCTGATCGCGGAGCCACTTCCGAAACCGCGCGCTGGCTGGCGGACAGTGAAAACCGTTCCGACCTGATTGGTGGTGCCGGTGCGGTCAGCCTCGATGACAAGGACCGAATGCTCGCAGGCGTGTTGCTGGACTTGTCGATGACCGCGTCGCTGTCGTCGAGCCTGAATGTCGGCCAGAAAGTATTGAGCAATATTGGCCGAGTGACTTCGCTGCACAAATCCCGTGTCGAGCAGGCAGGCTTCATGGTTCTCAAGTCGCCGGACATTCCATCGATTCTGGTAGAAACCGGGTTCATCTCCAATGCCAACGAAGCTAACAAACTGGGTTCTGCGTCGCACCAGCAGGCTCTGGCGCGCTCGATTACCTCTGGCGTGAAACAGTTCTTCCAGCAGAACCCGCCACAGGGCACTTACATTGCCTGGCTGCGCGACAACGGCAAGCTGACCCAAGGGCCGCGCAATCACGTGGTGCGCTCTGGCGAGACTCTGGCCATGCTCGCAGCGCGTTATGACATGAACATCGCCACGCTGCGCACAGCCAACAACCTGAAAACCGATGAGTTGAAAATCGGTCAGGACCTGCGAATTCCGAGCTCTGAGGTTGCAGCCCAGTAATGACCGATCTTCTTCTCGACGGCGCTGAAGCCACCAGCGCTCAAGCTGTCCTGAGCGCTGCGCGTATCGAACTGCTCAGTCCGCGTCTGGCTAACCAGATCGCCGCTGGCGAGGTGGTCGAGCGTCCGGCTTCGGTGATCAAGGAGCTGCTGGAAAACAGCCTTGACTCAGGCGCTCGGCGCATTGATATCGATGTCGAGCAGGCTGGCATCAAGCTGTTGAAGGTGCGTGATGATGGCGGAGGTATTTCCTCCGATGATCTTCCGCTGGCACTGGCGCGACACGCGACCAGCAAGATTCGCGATCTGGAAGACCTCGAGCGCGTCATGAGCCTCGGGTTTCGTGGCGAGGCATTGGCGTCGATCAGTTCCGTTGCGCGGTTGACGCTGACCTCGCGCACTCGTGACGCCGACCAGGCCTGGCAGGTTGAAACCGAAGGCCGTGACATGGCCCCGCGCGTGCAGCCTGCGGCGCATCCGGTCGGCACTTCGGTGGAAGTGCGTGACCTGTTTTTCAATACACCGGCTCGCCGCAAGTTTCTGAAGGCCGAGAAAACCGAATTCGATCATTTGCAGGAAGTCATCAAGCGCATGGCGCTGGCGCGTTTCGACGTGGCCTTCCATCTGCGCCACAACGGCAAGACTGTGCTCAGCCTGCACGAGGCGCATGACGACACCGCCAGAGCCCGGCGGGTTTCGGCCATCTGCGGGCCGGGCTTTCTCGAGCAGGCGCTGCCTATCGAGATCGAGCGCAATGGCTTGCATCTGTGGGGCTGGGTAGGGTTGCCGACGTTTTCTCGCAGCCAGGCCGATCTGCAATATTTTTTCGTGAATGGCCGCGCAGTGCGCGACAAGCTGGTCGCTCATGCGGTGCGCCAGGCGTATCGCGATGTGCTGTTCAATGGTCGTCATCCGACCTTTGTGCTGTTCTTTGAAGTCGACCCTGCAGCGGTGGACGTCAACGTTCACCCGACCAAACATGAAGTGCGCTTCCGCGACGGGCGCATGGTGCATGACTTCCTTTACGGCACCTTGCACCGCGCTTTGGGCGATGTGCGTCCCGAGAATCAGGTGGGCGGCAGCGTGCCAGTCGCCGCCGAGCCCAAACCGACAGGTCCTGACGCAGGTGAGTTCGGGCCACAGGGCGAAATGCGTCTGGCCAACAACGTGCTTGAACAGCCCCAGGGCGAGGCTTTTGCCCGGCCTGCTGGCGGCGGTTCCGGCAGTGGTTACCAGTACCAGTATTCTCCGCGACCTGCGTCAGCGCTGCCGGTCGCCGAAGCGCAGAGTGCCTACCGCGAGTTTTTTGCGCCCTTGCCCAGCGCCGCCCCTTCGGCATTGCCGGAGTCGCCGAGCGATATCCCTCCGCTGGGTTACGCATTGGCGCAGCTCAAAGGCATCTACATTCTTGCTGAAAACGCCCACGGGTTGGTGCTGGTAGACATGCATGCTGCCCATGAGCGGATCATGTACGAGCGTTTGAAAATCGCGATGGCCAACGAAGGGCTCAGCGGCCAGCCACTGTTGGTGCCTGAGTCGCTCGCTGTCAGCCAGCGTGAAGCGGACTGCGCCGAAGAACACATCGCGACGTTCCAGCGCCTGGGTTTCGAGCTTCAGCGGTTAGGTCCGGAAACCCTGGCCATCCGCCAGATTCCCGCGTTGCTCAAGCAGGCCGAGGCCAATCGGCTGGTCAGCGATGTGCTGGCCGATCTGATGGAGTACGGCACCAGCGACCGGGTGCAGGCACACATGAACGAGCTGCTTGGCACAATGGCCTGTCACGGGGCGATTCGCGCCAACCGGCGTCTGGCCATTCCGGAAATGAACGGCCTGCTGCGCGACATGGAGAACACCGAGCGTAGCGGACAGTGCAACCACGGTCGTCCCACCTGGACCCAGATGGGCCTGAGTGATCTGGATAAATTATTCCTGCGCGGTCAATGAATGAACGCTTTACCTCCGGCCATCTTTCTCATGGGGCCAACCGCTGCAGGCAAGACCGATCTGGCAATCGAACTCAGCAAAGTGCTGCCCTGCGAGCTGATCAGCGTCGATTCTGCACTGGTCTATCGCGGCATGGACATCGGCACCGCCAAGCCATCCAAAGCGCAATTGGCCGAGTTTCCGCATCGCCTTATCGATATTCTCGACCCGGCACAAAGCTACTCTGCAGCTGACTTTCGCAGCGATGCGCTGGCGGCGATGGCAGAAATTACCGCACGCGGAAATATTCCTTTGCTGGTCGGCGGCACTATGTTGTATTTCAAGGCTCTATTGGACGGGCTGGCAGATATGCCGGCCGCCGATGCAGAGGTTCGGGCGCAGCTTGAAGCCGATGCACAGGCCTTTGGATGGCAGTCGTTGCATGATCAACTGGCGGCAGTCGACCCCGTGTCGGCGGCGCGTATTCACCCTAACGATCCGCAACGGCTGATAAGGGCGCTGGAGGTTTATCGCGTCAGCGGAATGAGCATGACCGCACACCGCGAGCAACAAACTGCGCAAAGTACCGAAGCAGCCGCATCAGGGCGTCAGCAATTGCCCTATACTGTCGCAAACCTTGCAATAGCTCCGGCTGATCGCAAGGTGCTGCACCATCGCATCGCGCTACGTTTTGAGCAAATGCTGGATCAGGGGTTTCTGGACGAAGTACTGGCATTGCGCTCGAGAGGCGACCTGCATTCAGGGTTGCCTTCCATAAGAGCAGTGGGTTATCGCCAGGTCTGGGATCATCTGGACGGAAAGCTGACGCGGGATGAAATGCAGGAGCGGGGCATCATTGCAACGCGCCAGCTGGCCAAACGGCAATTTACCTGGCTTCGCAGCTGGGAGAATCTGCACTGGCTGGACAGTCTGGCCAGCGACAATCTGCCACGCGCCTTGAAATACCTGGGATCGGTCTCCATATTGAGCTGAGTCCCTGCAATAGCCGTCTATCCTTGGGGGGTGGCCGGTCAAGCCAATCGAATTCGATTTATTATTATTGATCCTTAAAGGAGTGCGGCACATGTCAAAAGGGCATTCGCTACAAGACCCTTACCTGAATACCTTGCGTAAAGAGAAGGTCGGGGTATCGATCTATCTGGTCAACGGTATCAAGCTGCAGGGTACGATCGAGTCTTTCGACCAGTTCGTCATTTTGCTGAAGAACACGGTCAGCCAGATGGTCTACAAACACGCTATTTCCACCGTCGTACCGGTTCGCCCGATCCGCCTGCCCAGCGCTACTGATGCTGACGGCGCGGACGCCGAGCCAGGTAACGCCTGATAGGAGTCTGCCTTGTTCTTTGAGCGCCACAGTGGTGGTGAGCGGGCCATTCTCGTTCACCTGGATGGTCAGGACCCTGAGGCGCGCGAAGATCCGCAGGAGTTTCAGGAGCTGGCCATATCGGCTGGTGCTGATACCGTTGCGTTTATCAACGTGCCGCGTCATCGGCCATCGGCCAAATACCTGATCGGCTCTGGCAAGGTCGAGGAGCTTCGCGACCAGGTCAAAGCCGAGCAGGCTGATCTTGTGATATTCAATCACACCCTCACGCCCAGTCAGGAGCGTAACCTCGAGCGCGTTTTCGAGTGTCGCGTGCTTGATCGTACGGGGCTGATCCTCGATATCTTCGCGCAGCGGGCGCGTACTCACGAAGGCAAGCTGCAGGTCGAACTGGCCCAGCTTGAGCATATGAGCACCCGTCTGGTACGCGGCTGGACTCACCTTGAGCGGCAAAAGGGCGGTATCGGCCTGCGTGGTCCGGGTGAAACTCAGCTCGAGACCGACCGACGTCTTCTGCGGGTTCGCCTGCGGCAGATCAAAGGCCGTCTTGAGAAGGTTCGCAGTCAGCGGGATCAGGCGCGTCGCGGGCGTCGGCGTGCGGATATTCCGTCGGTTTCACTGGTGGGTTATACCAACGCCGGCAAATCGACCCTTTTCAACTCGGTGACCGATTCGGATGTGTTTGCGGCCGATCAGTTGTTCGCCACGCTCGATCCTACCCTGCGTCGTCTGCAGCTCGATGACCTTGGCCCGATCGTTCTGGCTGACACCGTAGGCTTCATTCGCCATCTGCCTCACAAGCTGGTAGAAGCCTTTCGCGCGACCCTTGAAGAGTCGAGCAATTCCGATTTGCTCCTGCATGTCATCGACTCGCATGAGCCTGATCGCATGTCGCAGATCGAGCAGGTAATGGCCGTGCTCGGTGAGATCGGTGCCGAGGGCTTGCCGATCCTCGAGGTCTATAACAAACTCGATCTGCTCGAAGGCGTGGAGCCTCAGATACAACGCGATGCCGATGGCAAGCCGCAGCGTGTCTGGGTGTCGGCGCGTGATGGTCGCGGGCTGGATCTGCTCAAACAGGCTATCGCCGAATTGCTTGGCAACGACCTGTTTGTCGGTACGCTTCACTTGCCGCAAAGCCTTGCCCGGCTGCGCGCCCAGTTCTTCGAGCTGGGTGCGGTGCAGAGCGAGGCGCATGACGAAGACGGTGCCAGCTTGCTGGCGGTGCGAATACCGCGCGTTGAACTCAATCGACTGGTGAGTCGCGAAGGATTGCAGCCGCTGGAGTTCATCGAGCAACACACTTTGCAATAAAAGCACGAAAAAGCCGTTGTACGGCTTTCGCGGGCATTCTGTAGCATTGGTCGGCGCGCCGCGGGCGCGTCTTTGCTTTATCAGATGGAGAGCGCTATGGCTTGGAATGAGCCGGGTGGCAACTCGAATAATCAAGATCCCTGGGGCGGCAAACGCCGTGGCGGCGACCGCAAGGGACCACCTGATCTCGACGAGGCCTTCCGTAAGCTGCAGGAAAGCCTGAAGGGGTTGTTCGGCGGCGGTAACAAACGCGGCAGTGATGGCGGCAGTGGCAATGGCGGCGGTTCGGGCAAGGGCGGTGGCTTTGGCCTGCTCGGCATCGGCCTTGTCGTGCTTGTCGCTTTCTGGCTGTACAGCGCTATCTATGTTGTCGATGAGCAGGAGCAGGCCGTCGTGCTGCGTTTCGGTCAATACCACGAAACCGTGGGGCCGGGCCTCAACATCTACTTCCCGCCGTTCGATCGCAAGTACATGGAAAACGTGACTCGCGAGCGCGCCTACAGCAAGCAGGGCCAGATGCTCACCGAAGACGAGAACATCGTCGAGGTGCCACTGACCGTGCAGTACAAGATCAGCAACCTGAAGGACTTCGTTCTGAACGTCGATCAGCCTGAAATCAGCCTGCAGCACGCGACTGAAAGCGCGCTGCGCCATGTCGTGGGCTCCACGGCGATGGACCAGGTACTGACTGAAGGCCGTGAGCTGATGGCCAGCGAAATCAAGGAGCGTCTGCAACGCTTCCTCGATACCTACGGCACCGGCATCACCGTTACTCAGGTGAACGTGCAAAGCGCTGCCGCACCACGCGAAGTACAGGAAGCGTTTGATGACGTGATCCGCGCCCGTGAAGACGAGCAGCGTTCACGCAACCAGGCTGAAAGCTACGCCAACGGGGTTATCCCGGAAGCTCGCGGTCAGGCTCAGCGCATTCTCGAAGATGCCAACGGCTACCGTGACGAAGTGGTTTCGCGGGCCAAAGGTGAGGCTGATCGCTTTACCAAGCTGGTTGCCGAATACCGCAAGGCTCCTGAAGTAACCCGCCAGCGTCTGTACCTGGACACCATGCAGGAAGTCTTCAGCAACACCAGCAAGGTTCTCGTGACCGGTGACAAGGGGCAGAATAATCTGCTTTACCTCCCGCTCGACAAGATGATCGAAAGCAGTCGCAGCAGTACTGCCCATGGCTCCGGTTCGGGTACGCCATCTCAGGCCAATACCGATGCTGCCGCTGCCGCCGCCCGGGCGACTGAGGCTCAGCAGCGCGGTGAAGTACGTACAAGGGAGACTCGCTGATGAGCAATAAATCGCTGATCACCCTTATTGTCGGTGTGGTACTGGCAGTCATCGCCTGGAACAGCTTCTACATAGTGTCCCAGACTGAACGTGCGGTTTTGCTGCAGTTCGGCAAGGTGGTCCAGGCTGACGTTCAGCCGGGCCTGCATGTGAAGGTTCCTTACGTGAACCAGGTGCGCAAGTTCGACGGACGTCTGCTGACGCTCGATGCGCCTACCCAGCGTTTTCTGACGCTGGAAAAGAAAGCCGTAATGGTCGATGCCTACGCCAAATGGCGCGTGAAGGATGCGGAACGTTTCTACACCGCGACTTCCGGCCTCAAGCAGATTGCTGATGAACGCCTGTCGCGTCGTCTGGAGTCCGGCCTGCGCGACCAGTTCGGCAAGCGCACCCTGCACGAAGTCGTGTCGGGCGAGCGAGACGCACTGATGGCGGATATCACCGGTTCGCTGAACCGCATGGCTGAAAAAGAGCTGGGTATCGAAGTGCTCGATGTTCGGGTCAAGGCCATTGACCTGCCCAAGGAAGTGAATCGCAGCGTTTTCGAGCGGATGAGTACCGAGCGTGAACGTGAAGCGCGCGAGCACCGTGCCAAGGGTAACGAGCTGGGTGAAGGCATCCGTGCCGACGCCGATCGTCAGCGCCGTGTGTTGCTGGCAGAAGCCTATCGCGAGTCTGAAGAGGCGCGTGGTGATGGTGATGCCCAGGCTGCTGCGATCTACTCCAAGGCCTACGGTCAGGATCAGGAGTTCTACGCGTTTTACCGTAGCCTGCGCGCCTACCGCGAAAGCTTTGCGAACAAGAGTGACGTGATGGTGCTTGATCCGAACAGCGAATTCTTTCGCTATATGGAAAAAGCCAAGCCGTAATCAATCACCCGCCGGGCGGCAAAACCGCCTGGTGGGGTGAACGTACGGTGAAACGTGTGTATCATGCGGCAGCCGGGAAATTCCCGGCTTTTTTGCGTCTGCACGATTGATTGGCCGCATCTGATTCAGAAGGCGGCAAAGTTTTTCGAGGAGAGTGGTCTGCGTGGCCTGTCCCGGGCATTTGTCGTGCCCGTCATACGGCGCGCCACTCTCTGCTTCACTCAAGGCCAGCCTGTAGGCTGGCCGCCTGGATCACAGGGGAAAGGCGTAATGGCAACGGTTGACCGCTGGCTGCTACCAGATGGCATCGAAGAAGTACTGCCACCGGAAGCGGCGCGTATTGAAGTAGCGCGCCGTCAGGTGTTGGATCTGTTTCAGAGCTGGGGCTATGAGTTCGTCGTCACCCCGCATATCGAGTATCTGGAGTCGCTGCTGACCGGCGCGGGTTCGGATCTGGATTTGCGCACCTTCAAGGTCATCGACCCGCAATCGGGCCGGCAGATGGGCTTTCGTGCCGACATCACGCCACAGGTTGCACGCATCGATGCGCACACCCTGAAGCGTGAAGGCCCTAGCCGTCTATGCTACGCAGGCAGCGTTCTGCATGCTCAGCCACGAGCATTGTCCTCCTCTCGCAGTCCGATACAG
Source organism: Pseudomonas coronafaciens pv. oryzae str. 1_6 (assembly GCF_000156995.2). Taxonomy (NCBI): domain Bacteria; kingdom Pseudomonadati; phylum Pseudomonadota; class Gammaproteobacteria; order Pseudomonadales; family Pseudomonadaceae; genus Pseudomonas; species Pseudomonas coronafaciens. The sequence goes on from NZ_CP046035.1 coordinate 571,671, forward strand.
CTCGGCGCCGAGCTGTATGGCGACGCAAGCCCGAGCAGCGACGTCGAGGTCATCAGTCTGATGCTGGCCATGCTGCAGCTGGCCGATGTGCCGGATGTGCACATGGACCTCGGGCATGTCGGTATCTATCGTGGTCTGGCGCGTGCGGCCGGTCTGTCAGGCGAGGTCGAGCAGCAGTTGTTCGATGCGCTGCAACGCAAGGCCATCGACGAAGTGGTTGCACTGACCGCTGATCTGCCGCAAGAGCTGGCTTCGATGCTGCGTGCGCTGGTTGATCTGTGCGGTGGTCGTGAGGTGCTTGATGCAGCTCGGGATCGACTGTCGGCGGCCCCTGCACCTGTGTTGGCAGCGCTTGATGACCTGCTGGCTATCGCCGATCGCCTGGCTGTGCGCTTCCCGCAGCTGCCTTTGTATTTCGATCTCGGCGAACTGCGCGGCTACCACTACCATACCGGTGTGGTCTTTGCGGTGTTCGTACCGGGCGTGGGCCAGTCGATTGCCCAGGGCGGTCGTTACGATGATATCGGCGCCGACTTCGGTCGTGCCCGCCCGGCGACCGGCTTTTCCACTGACCTGAAAACCCTGGTAACTCTGGGGCAGGCAGAAATCGTTTTACCGTCCGGTGGCATATGGATGCCGGACAGCACGGACGCGGCACTCTGGCAGCAGGTATGCCAGTTGCGCAATGAGGGTCAGCGTGTGGTTCAGGCATTGCCTGGGCAGCAGGTGAGTGCGGCGCGCGAAGCCGACTGTGACCGGCAATTGATTCAGCATGGCGAGCACTGGCAGGTAATGCCGCTGGCTTCTTGAGTATTCCTGCCGGCCGCCGCCGGCACCAAGTTTGCGTGAATGAGGACAAGTGTTATGGGTAAGAATGTCGTAGTCCTGGGCACTCAATGGGGTGATGAGGGCAAAGGCAAGATCGTTGATCTGCTGACCGAACATGCTACCGCCGTAGTGCGTTATCAGGGTGGCCACAATGCTGGCCACACCCTGGTGATCGACGGTGAGAAGACCGTATTGCACCTGATCCCGTCCGGTGTGCTGCGCGAAGGCGTGCAGTGCCTGATCGGCAATGGTGTGGTCGTCGCCCCCGACGCGCTCCTGCGCGAAATCATCAAGCTGGAAGAGAAAGGCATTCCGGTGCGCGAGCGCCTGCGCATCAGCCCGTCCTGCCCGCTGATCCTGTCGTATCACGTTGCATTGGATCAGGCGCGCGAAAAAGCCCGCGGCGAATTCAAGATCGGCACCACCGGTCGTGGTATCGGCCCGGCTTACGAAGACAAGGTGGCGCGTCGCGGACTGCGCATCGGCGACCTGTTCCACCGCGAGCGCTTCGCCGCCAAGCTGGGCGAGCTGCTCGACTATCACAACTTTGTGCTGGTCAATTACTACAAAGAGCCTGCCATCGACTTCCAGAAAACACTCGACGAGTGCATGGAATACGCTGACCTGCTCAAGCCGCTGATGCTCGACGTCACTGCTGCGCTGCATGAGATGCGTCGCGATGGCAAGGACATCATGTTCGAAGGTGCCCAGGGCTCGCTGCTGGACATCGACCACGGCACCTATCCGTACGTCACCAGCTCCAACACCACTGCTGGCGGCATCGCCACCGGTTCGGGTTTCGGTCCGATGTATCTGGATTACATTCTGGGTATCACCAAGGCTTACACCACGCGTGTGGGTTCTGGGCCGTTTCCGACCGAGCTGTTCGACGACGTTGGTGCGTTTCTGGCCAAGCGTGGCCACGAGTTCGGCGCCACCACCGGTCGCGCACGTCGTTGTGGCTGGTTCGATGCCGTCATCCTGCGTCGTGCCATCGAAATCAACAGCATTTCGGGTCTGTGCCTGACCAAGCTGGACGTGCTCGACGGTCTGGAAACCATCAACATCTGCATCGGTTACGAGAACGAAGACGGTGCCGTCATTGATGCTCCGACTGATGCTGACAGCTATCTGGGCCTGCGTCCGGTGTATGAGCAAATGCCAGGCTGGAGCGAGTCGACGCTGGGTGCCAAGACTCTCGAAGAGCTGCCTGCCGCTGCCCGCGCTTACATCAAGCGGGTCGAAGAGCTTGTGGGGGCGCCTATCGATATCATCTCGACCGGCCCTGACCGCAACGAAACCATCGTGCTGCGTCATCCATTCGGCTGATTCACCACTTGGTTATACAGAAAGGGCCGCATTTGCGGCCCTTTCTGCTTTCGAAGTCTGGCGTATCAAATGCGCCAGAAAGTGAGACTTGTGTCACGGCACGGCGCTTGCTACAAAGGTGACAGAAAAGTGCCATCATTTTAGTGGCGCTCAGGGTGGAAGGATTCTCCTGTGTCTGCGATCTTATCTCTATTGCAAAGTCGTCTGCTGCGCCCGGTCTTCATTGCGTTGGGCATTGCCCTTCTGGTGCAAGTCATCGTGGCGGTTGCGCTTACCCGGAGCACGGTCACAGCCCTTGAGGCGGATCTCGCCAATCGCCTCGGGGTAGATTCGCAACATCTTTCCTCCGAGCTGGAACTGGCGAGTAGCGAAGTGACGTCGAGTCTCGATGCGCTTTCGGCCAGCACGCGTCAACGCCTGAGTGTCGGTCTGTCGACGCGTTTGAAAGACGAGCAGACGCAACTGCGCGCCACGCTGGAAAAAGACCTCAAAGACTCGGCCACCGATATGGCCGAATTGCTGGCTGCCGTCGCTCCGCGAGCCATGTGGGACAACGACACACCGACACTTTCCGAGTTTGCCCGACGGGCGCAGCGCAATCCCAATGTGCTGTTCGTCGTCTATGACGATGCAGCAGGAGAGCACCTTACTCGCTACATGAACCGGGATAACGCGCTGGTCAGAGCGTTGTTGGCCAAGGGCGAGGGCGAACGGGCGATGGATAAAGTCCTGAGTGCCGCAAAAAACGATCCATCCGTGTACTACGTCGAAGCCTCCATCAGCCCTAATGGTGTCGAGATCGGCAAAGTGCGCATGGGTGTTTCCACGGCAACGGTCGAGGAAAATCTTGCGGCACTGGACAAGCGTTTTGCAGCGCTGATCACCAGCGGCGAACAATTGGTCTCCGACAGCCTTGCCAGTGCGTCAAAAGACAGCTCGACGGCTCTGCGTGGGCGCTTGCAAGCGGCTCAGACCGCAGCAACGGCAATGACCGGCAACACGCGTGTCACTGTTCAGGAAGCGGCCGAAACGCTGCGCTGGCGGATCGGCATGGGCCTGGCGTTGGTGGGCCTTGGCGTGCTGCTGTTGCTGGCTGTCGTGCTGGGGCGTCGAGTGGTCAGCAAGCTGCACCTGTTGATCGCGGCACTCAACGATCTGGCGGCGGGAGAGGGTGACTTGACCAAGCGCGTCAAGCTGGACAGCAATGACGAGATTGGCGACATGTCGGCAGCGGTCAATCGCTTCATCGACAAGTTGCAGCCCATCGTGCGTGAGGCGGGTGAGGTTGCACAGTTGACCGGGATCGAGATCGGTGCAATGAGCCAGCGTAATGCCGGTGCCGATGCGGCGGCCGAGTTGCAGCGTGATGAGGTGGCGGCCAGTCTTAAAGCGCTGGAGCAGATGGCCGACGAGGCGCAGTCGGAAAGTCACGCAATGCAGGCCGCCCTGCGTCAGGTGATCGATATCAAGCAGGCGACTGATGAAAACACCCGTACTTCCAGTCAGGTCGGCGGGCTGATCGAAGCGCTGGCCGGTCAGGTCGAGACCGGTGCGCAGGTCATCGAGCGCCTGGCGCAGCAAAGCCAGCAGATCGAGGTTGTGCTGGAAGTCATCCACGGTATTGCCGAACAAACCAACCTGCTTGCGCTCAACGCCGCCATCGAAGCGGCGCGTGCAGGCGAAACGGGCAGGGGCTTTGCCGTAGTCGCCGACGAAGTTCGAGCGCTGGCCAGCAAGACGCAGAGTTCGACGGGGGATATTCAGGAACACATCATCGCCTTGCAGCGTGGCGCAAAAGAGGCTGTAGCCGCCATCGGTGTCGCTGGTCGACAGGCCAAGGAAGGGCTTGAAGTGTTGCGCGACAGTGCCAAGCGTCAGCAGACGGTTCAGGCTTCTGTCGAGCAGGTGCATGCAGCCATTGGCCTGGCAACTCAGGCAGCGGTTCATCAGGCGCAGGGTGCACAGGCTGTTCGCGGTCGGGTAGAGGTGATTCACGCTCAGGCCGAGCGAGCTGCCAAAGCGGTGGTGGAAACGACCGCCAGTGGCAAAGTACTCAGCGGGCTGGCTGCACAGCTGAAAGCCAGCCTGGGGCAGTTCAGGGCTTGAGTGCGCGTGGTTCGGCGCTGCAGTTGCAGTGCCGGGTGCAGGCCGGACTGTTTTTGCAAAACCCAGAAAGCAAAAAACCGAGCCATTGGCTCGGTTTTTTTGAATTGGTGCCCAGAAGAAGACTCGAACTTCCACGACCTTGCGGTCACCAGCACCTGAAGCTGGCGTGTCTACCAATTTCACCATCTGGGCAGTATCAATGACGTGTACGCCGTTGATGGGGCGCACTATACGGCCATCGTTTTGCTCTGTAAACCCCTGTTTTGATTAATCAAAGGCGGAAAATGCAAAAACCCGCTTTCGCGGGTTTTTGTGAGGCTTGAGACTGTTGTAGTCTGTCGCCTGAATTGGTGCCCAGAAGAAGACTCGAACTTCCACGACCTTGCGGTCACCAGCACCTGAAGCTGGCGTGTCTACCAATTTCACCATCTGGGCAGTATCGGAAGGCACAGGCCTGTCGATGGCGCGCACTATACGGAGCGTCTTTTGGGCTGTAAACCCCGGCAGTGAAAAAAAGTCCAAAAAAATCACAGACGGCGTGTTTCGGGCGTTTCAGTGTGGTCGAGCCGATGATTTACAGGCCGGTTTGAGCGTGAAATTTCCCGTTTCATGAGGTCTATGCCAAACTAACCCCTATATATACAAGGTGAAAACTATCTAATGGCCGATTGGCAGTCCCTCGATCCCGAGGCCGCTCGTGAAGCGGAAAAATACGAAAACCCCATTCCCAGCCGCGAGCTGATCTTGCAGCACCTTGCCGAGCGCGGTTCGCCGGCAAGTCGCGAGCAACTGGTCGAAGAATTCGGCCTGACCACCGAGGATCAATTCGAGGCCCTGCGCCGTCGCCTTCGTGCGATGGAGCGCGACGCCCAATTGATCTACACCCGTCGTGGCACCTATGCACCGGTAGACAAGCTTGACCTGATCCTGGGTCGCATCTCCGGCCATCGCGACGGTTTCGGTTTTCTGGTTCCCGACGACGGCTCCGACGACCTGTTCATGAGCCCGGCGCAGATGCGTCTGGTGTTCGACGGTGATCGGGCGCTGGCTCGGGTCTCCGGCCTGGACCGTCGTGGCCGTCGCGAGGGTGTGATCGTCGAGGTGATCTCGCGTGCTCACGAAACCATAGTGGGTCGCTATTTCGAAGAAAGCGGCATTGGTTTTGTGGTGCCCGACAACCCGAAGATCCAGCAGGAAGTGCTGGTCACGCCGGGTCGCAACAACAGCGCCAAAATCGGCCAGTTCGTCGAGGTGAAGATCACTCACTGGCCAACCCCGCGCTTCCAGCCGCAAGGTGATGTGGTCGAAGTGGTCGGTAACTACATGGCTCCGGGCATGGAGATCGATGTTGCGCTGCGTACTTACGATATTCCGCACGTATGGCCCGAAGCCGTCCTCAAGGAGGCTGCCAAGCTCAAGCCGGAAGTCGAAGAGAAGGACAAGGAGCATCGCGTCGATCTGCGCCACTTGCCTTTCGTTACCATCGATGGTGAAGATGCACGCGACTTCGACGATGCGGTTTATTGCGAAGCCAAGCCGGGCAAACTGCGTTTGTTCTCCGGTGGCTGGAAGCTCTACGTGGCAATTGCCGACGTATCGAGCTACGTAAAAATCGGTTCGGCGCTGGATGCCGAGTCTCAGGTACGCGGCAACTCGGTGTATTTCCCCGAGCGTGTCGTACCTATGCTGCCTGAGCAATTGTCCAACGGCCTGTGCTCGCTGAACCCGCACGTTGATCGTCTGGCCATGGTCTGTGAGATGACTATCTCCAAGACCGGCGAAATGACTGACTACGTGTTCTACGAAGGCATCATCCATTCCCATGCCCGTCTGACCTATAACAAGGTCAGCACGATTCTGGAGCAGCCTAAAACCGCCGAGGCGAAGAGCCTGCGCGGCGAATATGGCGATGTGGTGCCGCACCTCAAGCAGCTTTACGCCATGTACAAGGTGTTGCTTGGCGCGCGTCATGTGCGGGGTGCGATCGATTTCGAAACTCAGGAAACCCGGATCATCTTCGGCTCCGAGCGCAAGATCGCCGAAATTCGTCCGACTACCCGCAACGACGCTCACAAGCTGATCGAGGAGTGCATGCTGGCTGCCAACGTGGCCACCGCGCAGTTCCTTAAAAAGCACGAAATTCCTGCGTTGTACCGTGTCCACGATGGTCCGCCACCGGAGCGTCTGGAAAAACTGCGTGCGTTCCTTGGCGAGTTGGGTCTGACCCTGCACAAAGGCAAGGAAGGTCCGACGCCGAAGGACTATCAGGCACTGCTTGAGACCGTTCGTGATCGTCCGGACTATCACCTGATCCAGACCGTGATGCTGCGTTCGTTGAGTCAGGCGGTGTACAGCTCGGACAACAATGGCCACTTCGGCCTGAATTACGAGGCGTATACGCACTTCACGTCGCCGATCCGTCGCTATCCCGATCTGTTGACGCACCGCGCGATCCGCAGCGTTATCCGCTCCAAGCAGGATACCCCGCATGTTCGTCGTGCAGGCGCTGCAACGATTCCGAAAGCGCGTATCTATCCGTACGACGACGCATTGCTCGATCAGTTGGGCGAGCAGTGTTCGATGAGCGAGCGCCGCGCTGATGAGGCCACGCGTGACGTGGTCAATTGGCTCAAGTGCGAGTATATGAAGGATCGCGTCGGCGAGTCGTTCCCCGGTGTGATCACGGCGGTAACCGGTTTTGGCCTGTTCGTCGAGCTGACCGATATATATGTCGAGGGTCTGGTCCACGTCACCGCACTGCCGGGCGACTACTACCATTTCGACCCGCTGCATCACCGCCTTGCCGGTGAGCGTACCGGGCGTAATTTCCGCCTTGGCGATACTGTTGAAGTGCGCGTCATGCGTGTCGATCTGGATGAGCGCAAGATCGATTTCGAGATTTCCGCAACGGCAGCCGCCGCTACACCTGTCGGTCGCAAGCGTCGCGGTCATGACACTGCGCCACCTGCAGCCGCTGCGGCTGAGAAGGACAAGGCACCTGCCACCAAGTCAGGTCGCCGTACCTCTTCGGCCAAAGAGACCAGTTCCGAAGCGTATCGCCCGGGCGATGCGGCGGCTAAAAACGCAGAAGTGCGTAAAAGCCGCGAACTGAAGAAAGCACTTCTGGCAGACGCGAAGGGTGGTAGCAAGGCGTCGTCGGGAAAGTCTGACAGGTCGGGCTCTGCTCCTTCGTCGAGCAAGCCGGCCAGCAAGCACCGCAAAGGCTCGTCGAAGACGGGCTCCGCGCCGGCTGCAAAAAGCAGTGGCGCTCGTAAACCCAAGGCCAAGTCATGAGTCAGCTGGAAAAAATCTACGGCGTACACGCCCTAGAAGCTTTGCTTCGTCATCACCCCAAGCGCGTCAAGCACATCTGGCTGGCAGAGGGTCGTAATGACCCTCGTGTTCAAACGCTGGTCTCACTGGCGAGCGAAAATCGCGTGACTATCGGTCAGGCCGAGCGTCGCGAAATGGACGCCTGGGTTGAAGGCGTGCATCAGGGCGTGGTCGCCGACGTCAGCCCGAGCCAGGTCTGGGGCGAGGCAATGCTCGATGAGCTGCTTGATCGCAGCGAGGGGCCGCCGTTGCTGCTGGTGCTTGATGGCGTGACTGATCCGCATAACCTGGGCGCTTGCCTGCGTACCGCCGATGCGGCCGGTGCGCTGGCTGTTATCGTGCCCAAGGACAAGTCTGCAACCTTGACGCCTGCTGTGCGAAAAGTCGCCTGCGGCGCTGCGGAAGTGATTCCTCTGGTGGCCGTGACCAACCTTGCGCGCACGCTGGAAAAGCTCCAGCAGCGCGGTTTGTGGGTTGTCGGTACGGCGGGCGAGGCCGAGGTCGAGCTGTATCAGCAGGACCTGACCGGGCCGACCATCATCATTATGGGTGCTGAAGGCAAGGGCATGCGTCGCCTGACCCGCGAGCACTGTGATTATCTGGTGCGTCTGCCGATGGCGGGCAGTGTCAGCAGCCTGAACGTGTCGGTTGCGACCGGCGTGTGTCTTTTTGAAGCGCTGCGCCAGCGCAGTGTAAAGGCTGCCGGCAAGAAATCCTGACCCCTTGCCGGTCGTCCAGTGAGCAGGTCGCGTTTCGCTATCTGCTCACTGGCTTACCAATTGCCTTGCACCTCCCTCGACCCTTCTCTACAATTGCGCCCCTTGCTGTCACGGCAGGCGCTCATGTGCCTGTCCCTGAGCAAGACCAACAGTGTCATTCACTCCTTGTCTGACCGCTATTTGAGCGGCAGGCTACAACCCGTAAGGAGCATTCATGCGTCATTACGAAATTATCTTTTTGGTCCACCCGGATCAAAGCGAGCAAGTCGGCGGCATGGTAGAGCGTTACACCAAGCTGATCGAAGAAGACGGCGGCAAAATCCACCGTCTGGAAGATTGGGGCCGTCGTCAACTGGCTTACGCAATCAACAATGTTCACAAGGCTCACTACGTGATGCTGAACGTTGAGTGCACTGGCAAGGCTCTGGCCGAGCTGGAAGACAACTTCCGTTACAACGATGCTGTGATCCGTAACCTGGTCATCCGTCGCGACGAAGCCGTAACTGGCCAGTCCGAGATGCTCAAGGCTGAAGAGAACCGCAGTGAGCGCCGTGAGCGTCGTGACCGTCCTGAGCACTCCGACAGCGCCGATGGCGATGACGGCGACAACAGCGACGTTAGCGATAACGCTGACGAGTAATCCACGGACCTTTTGAGGAGCCAATTACATGGCACGTTTCTTCCGTCGTCGTAAATTCTGCCGCTTCACCGCTGAAGACGTCAAAGAGATCGATTACAAAGATCTCAACACTCTGAAAGCCTACGTATCCGAGACCGGCAAAATCGTTCCAAGCCGTATCACTGGTACCAAAGCACGTTATCAGCGTCAGCTGGCCACCGCTATCAAGCGTGCCCGCTTCCTGGCCCTGCTGGCCTACACCGACAGCCACGGCCGCTGAGACCAGGTAGTCGACAAAACGTAACAAAGGATAGAAAGCATGCGTGCCCTGGCTGAATTCATCATGCGCGGCCGTATGCAGGCCACTCTCGTAGTGGCTGGATGTGCGGCGTTGCCGCTGTTGTTCTGGTTGAGTGCTGCCGCAGGTTGCCTTGTGCTCCTGCGACGCGGGTTCAGTGATGCCGTTGGTGTCCTGTCCTGGGCTCTGCTGCCGGCCTTGGTCTGGTGGTATTTCGGTGAACCTCGTACAGCCATGGTGCTGCTGGGTTCGCTGAGTTTGGCAATGGTTTTGCGTGCCAGCGAGTCCTGGGTCCGCGTGCTGCTGGTCAGCGTGGCGTTGGGTGTGGTGTACGCAGTGGTTCTGGGCACGGTTTTTCGCGAACCTCTGGAAGCAATGTCGCAGGAGTTGCAGAAACATCTGCCGACAATGCTGGCCGGGCTCTACGAGCAGTTGAACGTAGAAGAGCGAGCGCGTCTGGGGTCACTGATTGCTCCCGTCCTGAATGGCCTGATAGCGGCTGTGTTGCAAATCGTCAGTGTGCTGTGCCTGATGCTGGGCCGGTACTGGCAAGCGATGTTGTACAACCCTGGTGGTTTCGGGCGTGAATTTCGCGCCGTGAAACTTCCACTGGTGCCTGCGTTGGCGCTGTTGGTGTGCATGCTGGTTGGGCCGAATTTCGGGCCTCAGGTAGCCATGATCACACCGCTGTGCAGCGTACCGCTGGCATTTGCCGGGCTGGCCCTGATTCACGGACTGGTTGCTGAAAAGCGCCTTTCGCGGTTCTGGCTGGTAGGGATGTACATCACGCTGCTGGTGTTTATGCAACTGATCTATCCGTTGCTCGTGGTAATTGCCATTGTCGACAGCCTGATTGATTTTCGCGGTCGCCGGGGTTCGAAAGACTCCGGCAATGGTCCTGCGAACGGTGAAGGTTAAAAGTTAAGAGGATTTCCACATGCAACTGATCCTTCTGGAAAAAGTCGCCAACCTGGGCAACCTGGGCGACAAAGTAAACGTTAAGGCCGGTTACGGTCGTAACTACCTGCTGCCTTACGGCAAAGCAACCGCTGCAACCGCTGCCAACGTGGCTGCGTTTGAAGAGCGTCGTGCCGAGCTGGAAAAACTGGCTGCAGACAAGAAAGCATCTGCCGAAACTCGCGCTGCCCAACTGGCTGAGCTGGAAGTGACTATCACTGCCACCGCTGGTGACGAAGGCAAGCTGTTCGGTTCGATCGGTACTCACGACATCGCTGATGCACTGACCGCCTCTGGCGTTGAAGTTGCAAAAAGCGAAGTTCGTCTGCCGAACGGCACTATCCGCAACGTTGGCGAATTCGACGTAGCCGTGCATCTGCACAGCGACGTAGAAGCGACCGTACGCGTTGTCGTAGTGGCTGCTTAAGCAACACTGAATCGTCTGGCGGCATTGTCGTGAGAGGATTAACATCGGGCACGATCCTGTTTACAGGTCGTGCCCTTTGTCTTTGTGCCATCCCCATTCTGCAACCCCCCGAATTAAAGTGGCCATGAACGATATATCCGCCCCCGAGCAATACGATCTGCAAACCGCTGCCCTCAAGGTGCCGCCACATTCCATCGAGGCCGAACAGGCTGTGCTCGGTGGTCTGATGCTGGACAACAACGCCTGGGAGCGCGTGCTCGATCAAGTCTCTGATGGTGATTTCTATCGACATGACCACCGTCTGATCTTCCGCGCCATTGCCCGGCTGGCTGATCAGAACAGCCCGATCGACGTGGTTACCCTGGCCGAACAGCTGGACAAGGAAGGCCAGACCTCGCAAGTCGGTGGCCTGGGCTACCTCAGCGAACTGGCGAAAAACACGCCCTCTGTTGCCAACATCAAGGCCTATGCACAGATCGTTCGTGCGCGGGCCACATTGCGGCAGTTGATTGGTATCAGCACTGAAATCGCGGACAGCGCGTTCAACCCGGAAGGTCGAACCGCCGAAGAGATTCTGGACGAGGCCGAACGGCAGATTTTTCAGATAGCCGAAGCGCGGCCCAAGACCGGCGGCCCGGTCAGTGTCAACGACCTGCTGACCAAGGCCATCGACCGTATCGATACCCTGTTCAACAGCGACAACGCAATCACCGGCCTTTCCACTGGCTACACCGATCTCGATGAAAAAACCAGCGGTCTGCAGCCATCTGACCTGATCATCGTTGCAGGTCGTCCGTCGATGGGTAAAACCACTTTCGCGATGAACCTGGTCGAAAACGCTGTGTTGCGCAGCGACAAGGTGGTGCTGGTCTATTCGTTGGAAATGCCAGGTGAATCGCTGATCATGCGTATGCTTTCATCGCTGGGGCGTATCGATCAGACCAAGGTGCGCGCCGGCCGTCTGGAAGATGATGACTGGCCGCGCCTGACTTCGGCGGTCAATCTGCTCAACGATCGCAAGCTGTTCATCGACGATACAGCAGGCATCAGCCCCTCGGAAATGCGCGCACGCACACGCCGTATCGTTCGAGAGCACGGCGACATCGCTATGATCATGATCGACTACCTGCAGCTGATGCAGATTCCCGGTTCGAGCGGCGACAACCGTACCAACGAGATCTCCGAGATTTCCCGGTCCCTGAAAGCGCTGGCCAAGGAGTTCAACTGCCCGGTTATTGCCCTTTCGCAGTTGAACCGCTCGCTTGAACAGCGACCGAACAAACGCCCGATCAACTCCGACCTCCGGGAATCCGGAGCGATCGAGCAGGATGCCGACGTCATCATGTTTGTGTATCGCGACGAGGTGTATCACCCCGAAACCGAACACAAGGGCATTGCCGAGATCATTATCGGCAAGCAGCGTAACGGCCCTATCGGCACTACACGCCTTGCGTTCATCGGCAAATACACGCGTTTCGAGAACCTGGCCCCCGGCAGTTACAACTTCGACGAAGATTGATCTAAGGTCAGTCAAATCCGACCGCCGTTGTCGGGCTTGATCAAAAAATGTGCTATATTCCGCGCCCGCGATTTTTCCAACGTGCAAACGTAGGTCCTGAACATGCAAGCAGCCAAGCCGTTATTTGACTATCCCAAGTACTGGGCCGAATGTTTCGGACCAGCACCTTTCCTGCCCATGAGCCGGGAAGAAATGGATCTGCTTGGCTGGGATTCCTGCGACATCATCATCGTCACAGGTGATGCGTACGTTGATCACCCGTCTTTCGGCATGGCAATCATTGGCCGTTTGCTTGAGTCCCAGGGCTTTCGGGTCGGGATCATCGCGCAGCCCAACTGGCAGTCCAAAGACGACTTCATGAAGCTCGGCGAGCCGAACCTGTTTTTCGGTGTTGCTGCCGGCAACATGGACTCGATGATCAACCGATACACAGCGGACAAGAAAATCCGCTCCGATGACGCCTACACACCTGGCGGCATGGCTGGCAAGCGCCCGGACCGCGCGAGTCTGGTGTACAGCCAGCGCTGCAAGGAAGCCTACAAACACGTGCCGATCGTGCTGGGCGGCATCGAAGCCTCGTTGCGCCGTATTGCCCACTATGACTACTGGCAGGACAAGGTTCGCAACTCGATCCTGATTGACGCCTGCGCCGACATCTTGCTGTACGGCAATGCCGAACGTGCGATTGTCGAAGTTGCCCAGCGTCTGTCCTATGGCCACAAGATCGAAGACATCACCGATGTGCGCGGTACTGCCTTCATCCGTCGTGACACGCCGCAAGGCTGGTATGAAGTCGACTCGACGCGCATCGATCGTCCGGGCAAGGTCGACAAGATCATCAACCCGTACGTCAACACCCAGGACACCCAGGCCTGCGCCATCGAGCAGGAAAAAGGCGACGTCGAAGACCCGAATGAAGCCAAGGTGGTGCAGATCCTTGCCAGCCCGCGCATGACCCGCGACAAGACTGTGATTCGTCTGCCGTCGGTGGAAAAGGTCAGGAACGATGCCGTTCTGTACGCTCACGCCAACCGCGTGTTGCACCTTGAAACCAATCCGGGCAACGCCCGCGCATTGGTGCAGAAGCATGGTGAAGTTGACGTCTGGTTCAATCCACCGCCCATTCCGATGACCACCGAAGAAATGGACTACGTGTTCGGCATGCCTTACGCGCGCGTTCCTCACCCTGCGTACGGCAAGGAAAAGATTCCTGCCTACGACATGATCCGTTTTTCGGTGAACATCATGCGCGGCTGTTTCGGCGGCTGTACGTTCTGCTCGATTACCGAGCATGAAGGCCGGATCATTCAGAACCGTTCCGAAGAATCGATCATTCGTGAAATCGAAGAGATCCGCGACAAGGTGCCAGGCTTTACCGGCGTTATTTCCGACCTGGGCGGACCGACTGCGAACATGTATCGCATCGCCTGCAAAAGCCCGGAGATCGAATCGGCGTGCCGCAAGCCATCCTGCGTGTTTCCTGGTATCTGCCCGAACCTGAACACCGATCACTCGTCGCTGATTCAGCTGTACCGCAGTGCCCGAGCGTTGCCGGGTGTGAAGAAAATCCTGATCGCTTCCGGCCTGCGTTACGACCTCGCGGTCGAGTCGCCGGAATACGTCAAGGAGCTGGTCACGCACCACGTCGGTGGTTACCTGAAGATCGCCCCGGAACACACCGAGGAAGGTCCGCTCAACCAGATGATGAAGCCGGGCATTGGCAGCTATGACAAGTTCAAGCGCATGTTCGAGAAGTACACCAAGGAAGCAGGCAAGGAGCAGTACCTGATTCCTTACTTCATCGCCGCCCACCCGGGCACCACTGATGAAGACATGATGAACCTGGCGCTGTGGCTCAAGGGCAACGGCTTCCGTGCGGATCAGGTGCAGGCGTTCTACCCGTCGCCAATGGCCACGGCCACGGCGATGTACCACTCGGGCAAGAACCCGTTGCGTAAGGTGACTTACAAGAGTGACGGCGTCACGATTGTGAAGAGCGAAGCACAGCGTCGTCTGCACAAGGCATTCCTGCGCTATCACGATCCGAAAGGCTGGCCGATGCTGCGTGAGGCGCTGGAGCGTATGGGCCGTTCCGACCTCATCGGGTCGGGCAAAGATCAATTGATCCCGCTGCATCAGCCTGCGACCGACACCTACCAGAGTGCCCGCCGCAAGAACTCGACACCGGCAGGTAGCCACAAGGTCGGCAAGAACACCAAGACCACGCTGATTCAGACCCAGCACACCGGTCTGCCGCCACGTGGCAGCGACGGCAGCAAGCCGTGGGACAAGCGTGAAGAAGCCAAGGCTGCCGCAATGGCGCGCAACAAGCAGGCCGCCAAAGAGCGCATTGACGCCGCCAAAGGCAAAGGCCCCAAGCCAGCCAAGCGCAAGCCGGTAGTACCGCGCTAACGTACATCGCATAGCGCCGCCTGCTTGAACAGGGGCGGACGCAGAGCGTCCAGAGCGGCATGCCCACCCCACGCAGAGCTTGGGCACGATATTCAGCGTATGCTCGTTACTCACGCTCAAGCGTAGGAATGCCGTTCGTGACGCTCTGCGTCACACCAGGCACCCACGCTGCTCACAATTCTTCACCCCACACCCAATCCCTCTGCCACACTGTCTGCCTTATTACTGTGCAACCCTTGCACCGTCGGCTCAGGCCGGCACGATTTTGGTGCTGAGCCTCGTAAAGCGGGTAGTGCCGATGTCGTAGGCGCCTGACTTTGACCGGATGGCATAAGTCTTGCGCGGCTCATTTACCGTTCAGGCTCGCAGGAGGCACGCCGTGTCGATTCATATTGCCTTGCACCATGTCACGCATTATCGCTACGACCGCGCGGTCGAACTGGGTCCTCAGATCGTTCGCCTGCGCCCGGCCGCTCACAGCCGCACACGCGTACTGTCGTATTCGTTGAAAGTGTTGCCTGAAAATCATTTCATCAACTGGCAGCAGGACCCACAGGGCAACTATCTGGCGCGCCTGGTCTTTCCGGAAAAAACCAAGGAATTCCGTGTCGAGGTCGATCTGGTTGCCGAGATGGCAGTGTTCAACCCGTTCGATTTCTTTCTCGAGCCGTACGCTGAAAACATCCCGTTCACGTATGCCAGCGAAGAGCAGCGTGAACTGGCACCGTATCTCGAAAAACTGCCGCTGACCCCGAAATTCCAGGCCTATCTGGACAGCATCAGCCGTGAGCCGATTCCGGCCATCGACTTTCTGGTTGGCCTCAACCAGCGTCTGAGCCAGGACGTCGATTATCTGATTCGCATGGAGCCGGGTGTACAGACCCCCGAGTTCACTCTGGAAAACGCCTCGGGTTCCTGCCGCGATTCTGCGTGGCTGCTGGTGCAGCTGCTGCGCCATCTGGGGATGGCCGCGCGCTTCGTGTCGGGGTATCTGATCCAGCTCAAAGCTGACGTTGCAGCGCTGGACGGGCCTTCCGGTACCGACGTCGACTTCACCGACCTGCACGCCTGGTGCGAGGTGTATCTGCCGGGTGCAGGCTGGGTCGGGCTGGACGCCACCTCTGGACTGTTCGCCGGCGAAGGCCACATTCCGCTGGCCTGCAGTCCCGAGCCATCCTCCGCAGCACCGATCAGCGGGCTGGTCGAGCCGTGCGAAACCGAGTTCAGCCATGAAATGTCTGTAGAGCGTATTTGGGAGGCGCCACGCGTCACCAAGCCCTACAGCGAAGAGCAGTGGCAGGACATCCAGGCGGTTGGGCGGCAGATAGACGCCGATCTGATCCGCGATGATGTGCGCCTGACTATGGGCGGCGAGCCTACGTTTGTTTCCATTGATGATCGCGATGGCCCCGAATGGAACACTGCAGCGCTGGGGCCGCGCAAGCGTGAGCTGTCTGCCGAACTCTTCCAGCGCATGCGCGCGCACTATGCGCCTCTGGGGATCGTGCATTTCGGGCAGGGCAAATGGTATCCGGGGGAACAGTTGCCGCGCTGGTCGCTGAACTGTTTCTGGCGCAAGGACGGCAAGCCGGTCTGGCGCAACAATGCGCTGATCGCCAATGAAACACAGGACTACGGCGCAACTGGCGAGCTGGCCGGGCGTTTTCTGGCCAGCGTTGCCGAGCGCCTGAAACTGCCGGCCCGTTTTGTTTTTCCGGCCTACGAAGATAATTTCTACTACCTGTGGCGCGAAGGTGCGCTGCCGGTCAACGTGACCGCCGAAGATTCGCGGCTGGGCGACGAGCTTGAGCGGGCGCGCCTGCGCAAGGTCTTCGCGCAGGGGCTGGACAAGATGATCGGCCAGGTCTTGCCGCTGGCCCGTAGCGCAGAAGGTGACAGCTGGCAGAGCGGCCGCTGGTATCTGCGTGACGAGCATTGCCGTCTGGTGCCAGGTGATTCAGCGTTGGGGTATCGACTGCCACTGGCCTCGCAGCCTTGGGTCAAGGCGGCGGAGTACCCGTTCATTCACCCGACCGACCATAATCAGGACTTTCCTGAACTGGCCGACAGCGATTCGCTGACCTCGGCACTCAAGTCAAACGAGACAGACGCTGAACGCGCGCCGAAGATCGACGAGTCCGCCGATTGGCTGACCCGTACGGCGCTGTGTGCCGAAGCGCGTGCTGGGCGTCTCTACCTGTTCATGCCGCCGCTGCAGAAGCTTGAGGAATACCTTGAGCTTGTAGCCGTGATCGAAGCAACTGCCGAAGAATTGCAATGCCCGGTTCTGCTCGAAGGTTACGAGCCGCCGAGCGATCCGCGTCTGTGCAACTTCCGCATTACGCCTGACCCGGGTGTGATCGAAGTCAACGTGCAGCCCTCGGCAAGTTGGGACGAACTGGTCGAGCGCACCGAATTTCTCTACGAGCAGGCGCGCCTCACACGTCTTACCACCGAAAAGTTCATGATAGATGGTCGTCATACCGGCACTGGCGGCGGCAATCACTTCGTGCTGGGCGGGGCGACACCGGGCGATTCTCCGTTCCTGCGGCGTCCAGACCTGCTGCGCAGCCTGATCAGTTACTGGCACAACCATCCTTCGCTGTCGTACCTGTTTTCCGGGCTGTTCATTGGCCCTACCTCACAGGCGCCACGTATCGACGAGGCGCGTAACGACTCGCTCTACGAAATGGAAATTGCCTTCGCGCAGATGCCCGAACCCGGAGAAGACGTTGCGCCTTGGGTCGTGGATCGCCTGCTGCGCAACCTGCTGATCGATGTCACCGGTAACACCCACCGCGCCGAGTTCTGCATCGACAAGTTGTATTCGCCCGATGGCGCGACCGGGCGCCTGGGCTTGCTGGAGCTGCGCGCCTTCGAGATGCCGCCTCACGCGCGCATGAGCCTCGCCCAGCAATTGCTGCTGCGCGCGCTGGTCGCCCGTTTCTGGCGCGAGCCTTATGCACCGGCCAAACTGGCACGCTGGGGCACGCAGTTGCACGACCGCTTCATGCTGCCGCATTTCATCGAGCAGGATTTCGCCGACGTAGTGGCCGACCTGAACGCGGCCGGTTATCCGGTCAAGGCCGACTGGTTTGCCGCGCATCTGGAATTTCGCTTTCCGAAAGTGGGCGATTACGCCGTCAACGGCATCGAGCTGGAACTGCGTCAGGCGCTGGAGCCTTGGCATGTGCTGGGCGAGGAGGGCTCGGCTGGCGGTGCGGTGCGCTATGTCGATTCATCGCTGGAACGCTTGCAGGTGCATCTCAGCGGGCTGCCGCCGCAACGCTATCTGCTCACCTGCAATGGCATACCCGTACCCCTGCAGCCGACCGGACGCGTCGGCGAGTTTGTCGCGGGCGTACGCTATCGTGCCTGGCAACCGGCCAACTGCCTGCAACCGACCATCGGCGTACATGCCCCGCTAGTGTTCGACCTGCTCGATACCTGGATGCACCGCTCGCTGGGCGGCTGCGAGTATCATGTCGCCCACCCGGGCGGTCGCAACTACGAGACATTGCCGGTCAACGCCAACGAAGCGGAAAGCCGTCGCCTGTCACGTTTCTTCCGCATCGGTCACACACCCGGCAAGCTGACCGTTCCGTCGCTCAATATTAATGACGAGCTGCCGATGACGCTGGATATGCGTCTGCATTAAAAACAGTGGCTCTGTGCGTCAGATGCACACGGATGTGACATCTGGCAGCACTACTCTGAAGTCCTTACGTTGCCTGCCGAGCCTTCCATGCCTGACCTGCTTGATCGCTACTCTCTTTCCGAGGGCACTTACCACGAGATGCTCGATGCTGATGGCGCCGTTCGTCCACACTGGCGACGCCTTTACGAGCACATGCAACGCAGTACGTCGGCGCAATTGATTCAGCGTCAAGCCCTGCTGACCCGGCAGATTCAGGAAAACGGCGTCACCTACAACGTCTACGCCGACCCGAAGGGCGCTGATCGTCCATGGGAACTGGACCTGTTGCCGCACATTATTGCGGCGGATGAGTGGCAGCACGTGGCGGCAGGGATTGCCCAGCGTGCGCGGTTGCTCAACGCCGTGCTGGCCGATCTTTATGGTCCCCAGACCCTGATCGCCAATGGTTTGCTGCCTGCCGAACTGGTGTTCGGCCATAACAACTTCTTGTGGCCATGCCAGGGCATAAAACCGCCTGAAGGCACCTTTTTGCACATGTACGCCGTTGACCTGGCGCGCACGCCGGACGGGCGCTGGTGGGTTACCGCCGACCGTACTCAGGCGCCCTCCGGGGCGGGTTATGCTTTGGAGAATCGCCAGAGCGTCGCCCGTGCCTTGCCTGAAACCTACCGCGACCTGCAGGTCCGGCATCTGTCAGGCTTCTTCGATACCTTGCAACAGACCCTTTCACGTCAGGCGCCGACCAGCAGCGAGGCGCCGCTGGTGGTGTTGTTGACGCCAGGGCGCTTTAACGAAAGTTATTTCGAGCACCTGTATCTGGCGCGGCAGCTGGGTTATCCGCTGGTCGAGGGCGGCGATCTTACCGTTCGCGATGACACCGTTTACCTGAAAACCCTCAGCGGCCTGCGCCGGGTTCACGCGATCATGCGTCGTCTGGACGATGATTTCTGTGATCCGCTGGAATTGCGAACCGATTCCGCACTCGGCGTGCCGGGTTTGCTGGAGGCGGTGCGTCAAGGCAACGTGCTGGTCGCCAATGCGCTGGGCAGCGGTGTGCTTGAATCGCCTGGGTTATTGGGCTTTTTGCCGAAAATCAGTCAGTACCTGTTCGGTGAGGACCTGATTCTGCCATCGGTGGCAACCTGGTGGTGCGGAGAGCCGACCGTGCTGGCGCAGGCGCTGGAAAAACTGCCTGACTTACTGATCAAACCCGCATTTCCCTCGCAGCATTTTGCCCCAGTGTTTGGACGCGATCTCAACGAGGAACAGCGCACGGCTCTCGCCCAACGCATGCAATCGCGGCCTTATGCCTATGTGGCCCAAGAGCTGGCGCAATTGTCCCATGCGCCGGTGCTGCAGGCCGATGGCACCGGTTTGCAGCCGCGTGCCATTGGCATGCGCGTTTACGCCGTGGCCAGCGTCGACGGCTATCGTGTACTGCCGGGCGGTCTGACCCGAGTGGCCGCTGAAGCCGATGCCGAGGTGGTCTCTATGCAGCGCGGTGGTGCGAGCAAGGACACCTGGGTGCTGGGCGAGCGCTCGCACCTCGGTGAACCCTGGAAAGGTCAGCGTGTGCTGGGGGTCTATGACCTGATCCGGCGCGACCCCTATCTGCCATCGCGGGTGGTGGAAAACCTGTTCTGGTTCGGCCGCTATTGCGAACGTTGCGAAGACAGCGCGCGCCTGCTGCGCATCATGCTCACGCGATACGTCGATGATGATGACCCGCTTGCGCTACAGGCTGCTGTCGCGCTGGCTGAAAGCCTCGGCATGCTGCCCGAAGCGCAAGAGGGCGAAGAGCTGAAGGATCGCCTGCTTGCGGCGCTTCTGGGTGAAGAGTGGCCATTCAGCCTGCGTGGCAATCTGCAGCGTCTGCAGTGGGCCGCTTCACAGGTGCGCGGCAAGCTATCGAGAGAAAACTGGCAGGCGCTGGTCGAGCTCCAGCGCGAAGCGTTGAGCCTGGATACCGAGGAGCCGGACTTTGGCGAGCTGGTGGATTTTCTCAACCGTCTGGTGATGTCACTGGCGGCGCTTGCCGGTTTTGCCATGGATGACATGACCCGTGATGAAGGCTGGAGCTTCCTGATGATCGGGCGCCGGATAGAGCGTCTGAAGTTTCTCAGCACAAGCCTGGCGGCCTTTCTGCGCGGTTCGGCGGTTTCGGAGAAGGCCGGGCTGGAATGGTTGCTGGAACTGGGCAACAGCAGCATCACCTACCGTTCGCGTTACATGTCGGTGCCGCACCTTATTCCAGTGCTGGACCTGCTGTTGCTTGATGAGCAGAATCCGCATGCGGTGCTGTTTCAGCTCAAACTGGTACAACGTTCGCTGCGCCGCCTGAACGACGAGTTCGATGCGCCGCGCGATAACGGCCTTGCGGTGCTGGCTCAGCGTCTCGCTGCCTTCGATCTGGGTAGCCTGGAAAACCCGTTGTTTGGTCAGAGCAGCATCGACGCAGTCCTCGACGGGCTGGCCGACCTGTTGCAGAGCATCGGCGACAGCAGTGGGCAGGCCTCAGACCGTCTGGCCCTGCGCCATTTTGCCCACGTCGATGACGTCAGCCAACGCACGGTATCTGTCTGATGAGCGCCTTCTACCAGATTTTTCACGACACGCATTACAAGTACGACAGCCCGGTTTCCCTGGCTCAGCAGTTGGCGCATCTGTGGCCACGCAGCAGTCAGTGGCAGCGTTGCACCGAGCAGGCACTGGAGATATTCCCGACGCCGACCACGCGTCGCGACGAGCTGGACGTGTTCGGCAACCCGCTGACGCGCCTGGCGTTCGAGCGTCCTCATGATGAGTTGCAGGTCAATGCCCGGCTGCGTATCGAGGTACTCGAACGCCCGTTTCTGGATTTCAACCTGTCGCCGGAATGGGAAGTGACGCGCAGTGCGCTGACTTACAGCGCCAAACCGATGACCGAAGATATTCTGGAGGCCTGCCGCTATCGCTTCGAGTCTCCCTACGTACACCTGAAACGTTCGTTCGTCGAGTTTTCGCAGGACTGCTTTCCTGCCGGACGTCCGTTGCTGCTGGGTGTGCAGGCCTTGATGGAGAAGATCTTCAGCGAATTCACTTTCGACGAAGAAGCGACTCAGGTAGCGACACCGCTGGTGGAAGTGCTGGAGCGACGGCGCGGTGTCTGTCAGGACTTTGCGCACCTGATGCTGGCGTGCCTGCGCTCGCGGGGGCTGGCGGCACGCTACGTGAGTGGTTATCTGCTGACTCAGCCTCCGCCCGGTCAACCCCGGCTGATCGGTGCTGATGCCTCGCACGCGTGGGTGTCGGTGTTTTGTCCGGCGTCGGGCTGGGTCGACTTTGACCCGACCAATAATGCGCAGCCTGCACTGGAGCACATCAGCCTGGCCTGGGGGCGTGACTTTTCGGATGTATCGCCTTTGCGTGGGGTTATCCTGGGCGGCGGCAGCCACGATCCCGAAGTCCGCGTCACCGTCATGCCCGTCGCTGCCTGAGCCGCCTAATTAGCGGGCCTCTTGAATCGTTCTTCAAAGGAGCAATTGTGCCGGGACCTTTCGATACACGTCTTTGGAACCCTGGCGCCGATAAGGCACTCTCTTGTTACATCAATTTTCAACGTTTACTCAAATGGCCTGCCTGGAGATTCAAATGATTCGCAAGCTCGTAGCGATTTCGCTGTTGTCGTTGGCCAGTGGCCAGTTGTTGGCCGCCGAGTGCTCCACCACAGTCGATTCGACCGATCAGATGATGTACGACACCAAAGCCATCCAGATCGACAAGAGCTGCAAGACGTTCACCGTCAACCTGACGCATTCCGGCAACCTGCCGAAGAACGTCATGGGGCACAACTGGGTGTTGAGCAAAGACGCTGACGCTCAGGCGATTACCAACGATGGCATGGCTGCAGGTATCGACAAGGATTATCTGAAGCCTGGCGACGATCGCATCATCGCTCATACCAAAGTCATCGGTGCCGGTGAAAAAGACTCGGTGACGTTTGATGTGTCCAAACTTGATGCAGCAGAGAAGTACCAGTTTTTCTGCACCTTCCCGGGGCACATCAGCATGATGAAAGGCACCGTGACCCTGAAGTAACGGCAAGCCTTCAGCAGCGGACGAAGAGCGTCCGCAACGGCATTCCCACGCCGAGCATGGGCACGATAGTGTCTACTTGACGACTATCGTTCCCCACGCTCCAGATTGGGAATGCATTGCGTGACGCTTCGCGTCACAGTTCTGAGCCAGTCACTCAAGGTGCGTACGGCAGTTCGCGTTTGTGCTGGGTCTTCGCGTAGGTTTCGCAGATGATGCGGAATGCTTCTTCACGCACCGGCTCGCCATGCAGGAAGGCGTCTATCTCTGCGTAGGTCACGCCATGAGAGGCTTCGTCCGGTTTGCCAGGTGAAAGGTCTTCCAGGTCGGCAGTCGGTACTTTTTCTACCAGGGATTCCGGCGCGCCGAAATGGCGAGCGATTGCGCGTACCTGGTTTTTCACCAGCCCGCTCAATGGGGCAAGGTCGCAAGCGCCGTCGCCGAATTTGGTGAAAAAGCCCATGACAGCTTCCGCCGCATGGTCTGTGCCTATCACCAGCCCCTGATAAGCCCCCGCCACGGTGTACTGGGCAACCATGCGCATACGCGCCTTGGTATTGCCGAGCACAAAATCCACAGCGCTGGCCGGCAGCCCGTCGAACGCTGCTTTCACTTCGGCAGCCAGTGCCTTGACGCTGGAGCCGATGTTGATGGTATGGCGCTCGTCCGGCTCGATGAAATCCACAGATGCCTGGGCTTCATGCTCGTCTGCCTGCACGACATAAGGCAGGCGCACGGCGATGAAGCGATAGCCGTTGTCACCGGTGCTTTCACGCAACTCCTTGATCGCGCGCTGGGCAAGCAGGCCGGCAGTCAGTGAGTCGACACCGCCGCTGATGCCCAGCACCAGCGTTTTCAGCCTTGCGTTCTGCACGCATTCTTTGATGAAGTCGACGCGGCGGGCCACTTCGGCCTGCAGTGCGTTCTGGTCCGCGAAAGGTGGCTGGACATTAAGCTGGTCAGCAATCTGGCGCTGTACGGCGTGCATGATTCACTCCTCGTCAGTGGGATAATTCAAGCGGGTTTTTCAGGCGTCGGCAAGCTGGGGACCTTGAACACATGCCGCATGTAAGCGACAAAATTCGGGTCCTTGCACTGTGTCTTGCCGGGCTCGTCGGAAATTTTCGCTACCGCCTGACCTGCACAGGCGGTCATCTTCAGCACCATGTTCATGGGCGCTATGCCTGGGATATCAGCCGTCAGGTTGGTGCCGATGCCAAAGCTGACATTGATGCGCCCGCGCAGCGCCCGAAAAATCTCCAGTGACTTGGGCAGGTTCAGTCCGTCGGAAAACACCAGTGTCTTGCTCATCGGGTCGATGCCCAGTTTCTGGTAATGCGAGATGCATTTTTCGGCCCACTTCACTGGGTCTCCCGAATCATGGCGCAAACCGTCGAAGAGCTTGGCGAAGTACAGGTCGAAGTCATTCAGGAAAGCATCTGTGGTGATGCAGTCCGTCAGCGCGATGCCCAACAGGCCTCGATACTCGCGCACCCAGCAATCGAGCGCGGCGATCTGACTGTCGATCAGGCGCGGCCCCAGTTGCTGGTGAGCCATGATCCATTCATGCGCCATTGTGCCGAGCGGCTTCAGATCAAGTTGGCGTGCCAGATGCACATTGCTGGTGCCGACGAACTGCCCCGGGAAATCCTTTTTCAGTACGCCGAGGATTTCTTCCTGAACGCGGTAGGAAAACCGCCTGCGGGTGCCGAAATCCGCCACTTTCAATTCGGCCAGCTCATCCGGCGTGGCGTTACTGTTCAGCCAGTCGAATTTTTCATAGAGACGATCCCGAGCCTGACTGAGCAAGGTGTCCGGGTAGCGGTGGCGGTTCCTGACCTCACTGACAATCGCCAGCAACGGCACTTCGAACAGGATGACGTGCAGCCACGGCCCGTGCAGACGAATGCACAGCTCACCGTCCTCGATGCTGGTTTTGACATAGCGGGTGTTGAAGCGGAACAGCCCTAGAAACCTGAGAAAGTCCGGCTTCAGGAACGTGATGCGCTCCAGGAAGCCCAGATGCTCAGGGGTAAGAGACAGCTCGCACAGCAACTCGATCTGGTGCTTGATCTCGTCCAGATAAGGACGCAGATCTTCACCATTGCGGCAGCGAAACTCCCACTCGACGTCCACGTTGGGGTAGTTATGCAGGACAGCCTGCATCATGGTCAGCTTGTAGAAATCAGTATCGAGCAGGCTTTGCACGATGCGATTTGAAAAGGCGCTCTCGCTCATTGAATCGGGCTCTCCAGAGCAGCCGGATAATGTCGGGCCCGCGACTTCCTGTCTGTCACCACGGAAAGCTCACGGCCGGATGGGTGTGCATTGTCGCCTTTAATGTGGCGGTTGATCCAACTGTTCCAGCATCCACTGCAGAAAAACCCGGATTTTGGGCACGTCGGCAGTGTGTTCCGGATAGGACAGGTAATAGGCGCTGTTAGTGCTGGGCAATCTGTAATCCCAGGGAATCACCAGTTTGCCTTCGGCCAGTTCCTCCTCGACCAGAAAACGCGGCAGCAGCGCGACACCGCAGCCGACCTGCGCAGCACGAATGCACATATAGAAGGTTTCAAAGCGCGGCCCGTGATAGCTGTGGTCAGTCTGATACCCCTGACTTTCGAACCATTCGTGCCAAGCCCTCGGGCGGAAGGCGTTCTGCAGTAAAACCAGTGTGCTCAATTGGGTCGGATCGCTGAATGGCTCGTCCGGCAGACTTTCAGGTGCGCAGACCGGCACCAGTTCTTCGCCAAACAGCTTCACACTTTCGGCGCCGGGAATGGCAGCCTGGCCGAAGTAGAACGACACATCGCAACGGCCCTTGATCAGGTCGTCAGCCTCTTGCTCGTTGATCAGGTCCAGGTGAATGTGCGGATGACGCAAGCGCCAGCCCTTCAGTCGCGGCACCAGCCAGCGGGCGCCGAACGTCGAGGGTGTCGAGACCCGCAGCACTTCGGTTTCGCCACCATAGGAGCGCAGGAAGTGAGTGGACATCTCTATCTGGGTCAGAATCTTGCGCACTTCCGCCAAATACAGCGCACCCGCCGGGGTCAGTTGCAGGCGACGTCGCACGCGCTGAAACAGCAGATGCTGGACCAGCTCTTCGAGCTGCGCGACCTGTTTGCTGACGGCGCTCTGGGTCAGGTTGAGTTCTTCGGCGGCGCGGGTGAAGCTCAAATGCCGGGTCACCGCCTCAAAGCATTGCAGTGCGGCTATCGAGGGCAAGTGGCGTTTATTCAGCATGGTGACTTCTCTGTGTTCCCGCGAGCGTGCATGAGCAATATGAGTAATCGGAATGATA
This sequence comes from Pseudomonas coronafaciens pv. oryzae str. 1_6, assembly GCF_000156995.2. Classification (NCBI taxonomy): domain Bacteria; kingdom Pseudomonadati; phylum Pseudomonadota; class Gammaproteobacteria; order Pseudomonadales; family Pseudomonadaceae; genus Pseudomonas; species Pseudomonas coronafaciens. The sequence continues at coordinate 597,251 of NZ_CP046035.1, forward strand.
TCCCGCTGGAACGTCGTTTGTCGGCCAGACGCTTGTTGGTTAGCAATAAGGGGCAGGTATGGCCCACGGCATTTCCTGCCAAATCCACTAACCTCAATTGGTGCGTCTCGTAGCGTTCGCGCACCGGGCGTGTGCAATTCGGTGACGTGTAATGTTACAAGTGGGTTGCCCTGTGGGTGTAATGCGGGTTGCACTCTGAAGGGGGGTTGGTTGCTCTTTCATCGGGAAGAGTTGCACCTTTCTGCGTTTTTTTGGTTGCACAACCACGGCGCACGACGATCAGGTCATTGAATGAAAAGATAAACACGACAATTCTCATAATGAAAAAAGCGATGGCACGGGCCTTGCTCTAGGCAACTCTGTAATCGAGCAACCCATACCCAGGCAATCACGTAATCGCAGTGCCCATTAAAAAAATATCCTCAGGAGCACCACTCATGTCGCATACGTTTTACAGGAAAGGCTTTCTGGCAATCGCAGTGGCAACTGCATTGGGCGTGTCTTCGTTTGCACAGGCGGATGTGAAAATCGGCGTCGCGGGTCCCATGACCGGCGCGAATGCATCGTTTGGCGAGCAATATATGAAAGGCGCGCAGGCAGCGGCCGATGCGATCAACGCGGCAGGTGGTGTGAACGGGGAGAAAATCGTGCTGGTGGCGGGCGATGATGCCTGCGAGCCGAAGCAGGCCGTTGCGGTTGCAAACCGTCTTGTGGATCAGGACAAAGTGATTGGTGTGGTCGGGCACTTCTGCTCGTCGTCGACCATTCCGGCTTCCGAGGTCTACAGCGATGCGGGTGTGATTGCCATCACGCCTGGCTCGACCAACCCCACAGTGACCGAGCGCGGTATGAAAGAGATGTTCCGCATGTGCGGCCGTGATGACCAGCAGGGCATCGTCGCTGGCGACTACATCGTCGACGTGCTCAAGGGCAAGAAAATCGCGGTCATCAACGACAAGGACACTTACGGCAAGGGCCTTGCCGATGCAACGGCCAAGCAACTGACAGCGCGCGGCGTCAAGCCGATACTTGAGGAAGGCCTGACCCGTGGCGAGAAAGATTTCAGCGCCTTGGTCACGAAGATTCGTTCGGTTGGCGCTGATGTCGTGTACTTCGGCGGCCTGCACCCTGAAGCTGGCCCATTGGTTCGCCAAATGCGTGAGCAGGGGCTGAAGGACGTCAAGTTCATGTCTGACGATGGCGTCGTGACTGACGAACTGGCCACCACCGCTGGCGGTGCGCAGTACGTTGATGGCGTGTACATGACCTTTGGTGCCGACCCGCGCGCATTGCCGGACAGCAAGGCAGTTGTTGACCAGTTCCGCAAGGCCGGTTACGAGCCTGAAGGCTACACGCTGTACGCTTACGCTTCCGTGCAGGCCCTGGCGGCCGGCTTCAATGGCGCCAAGTCCAACAAGGGCGAAGAGGCTGCCAAGTGGCTCAAGGCCAACCCGGTCAAGACCGTTATGGGCGAAAAAGCCTGGGATGCGAAGGGCGACCTGAAAGTCTCCGACTATGTGGTGTATCAGTGGGACGCCAACGGCAAATACAAGCAACTCGAAAAACAGAAGTGAGATAACCCCCTGTCAGCCCTGCCTCCCAGGCGCTGATGCGGTGATGGGCGCGCCCATGAGCGCGCCTGCATCTCTGTTGTTGTTTTCGGACCTGCTGGTCGCGCCTCACGAGGGAACGACCGGCAGGGTGCTGAACTGCCTTTCAGTGTGTGAGCGTGCGTGATGGATGGGATTTTCCTGCAACAAATGGTCAACGGACTCACTCTGGGGTCTGTCTATGGCCTCATCGCCATCGGCTATACGATGGTCTACGGCATCATCGGCATGATCAACTTCGCCCACGGCGACGTTTACATGATTTCCGCCTACCTGGCCGCCATCGGCCTTGCGGTCCTGTCTTTCTTCGGCGTGGAATCCTTTCCATTCCTGATTCTTGGCACCCTGGTTTTTACCATCGTGGTCACCGGGGTATATGGGTTCGTCATCGAGCGCGTGGCTTACAAGCCACTGCGTAACTCGACCCGCCTGGCACCGCTGATCAGTGCCATCGGTATTTCCCTGATTCTGCAGAACTACGCGCAGATCAGTCAGGGGGCTCGCCAGCAAGGCGTGCCGACATTGCTTGAGGGCGCCTGGCGCATCGAGATCGGCAGCGGTTTTGTGCAGATCACCTACACCAAGATCTTCATCCTCATTGCCGCTTTCGTCGGCATGGGCGTACTGACCTACATCATCAAGTACACCAAACTGGGCCGCATGTGCCGCGCTACACAGCAGGACCGCAAGATGGCGTCGATCCTGGGGATCAACACCGATCGGGTGATTTCCTACGTGTTCATCATTGGCGCTGCCATGGCTGCACTGGCCGGTGTGTTGATCACCATGAACTACGGCACTTTCGATTTCTACGCAGGCTTCATCATCGGCATCAAGGCGTTCACCGCCGCGGTACTGGGCGGGATCGGGTCGCTGCCGGGCGCCATGCTGGGTGGACTGATTCTGGGGGTTGCCGAGTCGCAGTTCTCCGGCTTGGTCAACTCCGATTACAAAGACGTGTTCAGTTTCGGCCTGTTGGTATTGATCCTGATTTTCCGTCCTCAAGGCCTGCTGGGTCGCCCACTCGTGGCGAAGGTATAAGTATGTCCGCTTCCGTTGCTGGTCCTGTCACCAAACCTGTTGAAATCAAAAAAAGCCTGATCGATGCCGTGATCGCCGGACTGCTGGCGCTGATCGTGTTCGGTCCTATTGTCGGCATCGTGCTCGACGGTTACAGCTTCAACCTGCAGCCCACGCGCGTGGCCTGGCTGGTGGCTGTGGTCATGGTCGGGCGTTTTCTGATCAGTCTTTTTCTGCAGACGCCCAAGGGCATACGCCTGTCTCAGAGCTTTGAAAGCTCGGATTCTGGCGTGCATGTGCTCAAGCCCGATCACAAGTCCAGCCTGTACTGGATCATTCCGCTGCTGATCGTCATTGCTATCGTGTTTCCGATCTTCGCCAACAAATACATCCTGACGGTTGTAATCCTTGGCCTGATCTACGTGCTGCTTGGCCTTGGGCTGAATATCGTGGTCGGTCTGGCGGGGTTGCTCGATCTGGGTTACGTCGCGTTCTACGCCATCGGTGCCTATGGTCTGGCGCTCGGCTATCAGTATCTGGGCCTGGGTTTCTGGTCGGCGTTGCCGCTGGCAGCGATCGCGGCGGCGCTTGCCGGGTGCATTCTCGGCTTCCCGGTATTGCGCATGCATGGCGACTATCTGGCCATCGTGACGCTCGGTTTCGGCGAAATCATTCGTCTGGTACTGAACAACTGGCTGTCGTTCACCGGCGGTCCGAACGGGGTGCCGGTGCCGTCGCCAACCTTCTTTGGCCTGGAGTTCGGTCGTCGTGCCAAGGACGGCGGGATCCCCATCCATGAATATTTCGGCTTCGATTACAACCCGGACCTGAAATTCATCTTCATCTATACCGTGCTGTTTCTGGTCGTGCTGGCGGTTCTGTTCATCAAGCATCGCCTGACCCGCATGCCGATCGGACGTGCCTGGGAAGCGTTGCGCGAGGATGAGATCGCCTGTCGTTCGATGGGGCTCAATCACGTTCTGGTCAAGCTCTCGGCGTTTACCATAGGTGCTTCGACAGCGGGGCTTGCGGGCGTGTTTTTCGCCAGCTACCAAGGCTTCGTCAACCCGACCTCGTTCACCTTCTTCGAGTCGGCGCTGATTCTGGCCATCGTTGTGCTGGGCGGTATGGGCTCTACCATCGGCGTGGTGATTGCCGCGTTCGTGCTGACCGTTGCGCCTGAACTGCTGCGCAGCTTCTCCGAGTATCGGGTGCTGCTGTTCGGCATTCTGATGGTGCTGATGATGATCTGGCGACCACGCGGGCTGATCCGCATCAGCCGCACCGGCGTCAAGCCACGCAAGGGCGCACTGGTGACAGAAGGAGGCGCACGATGAGCAATGAAGTGATTCTTTCTGTAGAGCACCTGATGATGCACTTTGGCGGCATCAAGGCCCTCAGCGACGTCAGCCTCAAGGTGCGGCGCAACTCGATCTTCGCCCTGATCGGCCCCAACGGCGCTGGCAAGACCACAGTCTTCAACTGCCTGACCGGTTTCTACAAGGCCACTGGCGGGCGCATCGAGCTGCACACCCGCGGCAAGACCACCGATGTGATCAGGTTGCTGGGCGAGCCGTTCAAGGCCACTGATTTTATTTCGCCGAAAAGCTTCCTCAGCCGGGTGTACTACAAAATGTTCGGTGGCACTCACCTGGTCAACCGGGCAGGGCTGGCGCGCACCTTCCAGAACATTCGTCTGTTCAAGGAAATGTCGGTGGTCGAGAATTTGCTGGTTGCCCAGCACATGTGGGTCAACCGCAGCCTGATCAGCGGGATCCTCAACACCAAAGGCTATCGCAAGGCCGAAGAGGACGCGCTTGATACGGCGTTCTACTGGCTGGAAGTGGTCGATCTGGTGGATTGCGCCAACCGCCTGGCGGGCGAGCTGTCCTACGGCCAGCAACGCCGTCTGGAAATCGCCCGTGCCATGTGTACGCGGCCGCAGGTGATCTGCCTGGATGAGCCGGCCGCCGGTCTCAACCCGCAGGAAACCGAAGCACTGAGCGGCATGATCCGTCTGCTGCGCGACGAACACGACATGACCATCGTGCTGATCGAGCACGACATGGGCATGGTCATGGGTATTTCCGACGATATTGTGGTGCTCGACCACGGCAACGTTATTGCCATGGGCGGGCCGGAACAGATCCGCAACGACCCTAAAGTGATTGCTGCGTACCTGGGCGCCGATGAAGAGGAGCTGGTATGAGCAAGCCGATCCTCGAACTGAAAGAGATCGATGTGTTTTACGGGCCGATTCAAGCCCTCAAGAAGGTCTCGCTGCACATCAACGAAGGCGAAACGGTGAGCCTGATCGGCTCCAACGGCGCGGGCAAGTCAACGCTGTTGATGTCGATCTTTGGGCAGCCGCGCGCCGCCAGTGGGCAGATCATCTATCAGGGCACTGACATCACCCAGAAGTCCTCGCACTACATCGCCTCCAACGGCATCGCGCAGTCACCAGAAGGGCGACGTGTATTTCCCGACATGTCGGTCGAGGAAAACCTGATGATGGGCACCATTCCGATCGGCGACAAGCACTCGGCCGAAGACATGCAGCGCATGTTCGAGTTGTTTCCAAGGCTCAAGGAGCGCCGCAACCAGCGCGCCATGACCATGTCCGGTGGCGAGCAGCAGATGCTCGCCATTGCCCGAGCGCTGATGAGCCGGCCAAAGCTGTTGCTGCTTGATGAGCCAAGCCTGGGTCTGGCGCCTATCATCGTCAAACAGATCTTCTCGACCCTGCGCGAGTTGGCGGCCACAGGCATGACCATCTTTTTGGTCGAGCAGAACGCCAACCATGCGCTGAAGCTGTCTGATCGTGCCTATGTGATGGTCAATGGCGAAATTCGTCTCTCCGGTACGGGCAAGGAATTGCTTGTAAATGAAGAGGTCAGGAACGCCTATCTGGGCGGGCACTGAGTTCGTCAAAACGCTGCCGTTTCTCGCGAACGCCCCGAATGTCGAAACATTCGGGGCGTCATTCTTTTCGATTGTGGAAAACATTTCTGACGACCTCTCCGGATGCGACATAAAACCGCTGCAAACGGTTGTTTTGTCACAGTTTCGACTTGTTCAGAATTACTGTGGAACCGGCTGTTAATAACTTGGGAGTATTTAGCTGGAGCCCTTTATGCATAAGGCCTGTAGCGCTCTGGTTAAATTATGTACAGCGCATTTCGACCAAAATTTAATGGCTGTTGTCAACTGCTTTGAGGCTGGTTGTTCATACAGTTTTTTCCGATGCAAACCCTGTGGATAAGTCTGTGAACAAGCATTGGAAAGAGTGAGCTGAGCGTTACTGCGTATGGGCTACAGGCCATCACGGTTTTCTGACGCTTTAGGCGCGCAGGCGAGTCTTGATCAAAGTCAAGGGAAAAACTTTGCCCGACACGCTGGAGGCCCCGAACGGCGGGACTTTCAGCAGGACTGACTTGCCCCCAGAGATTGTGTGTCTGACTGTGGATAAGGTGGGCAAAACTAGCTGCAAGGCCCGGAACATATGGCTCTGCTCTTGCTGGTTGTTTTTTGTACAAATGCGTCGGGTTGTTGCATCGCAGTCCCGCACAAAGGCATTCTGCTGCCCTGCGGATAACTTATTAACAGGCTGCGCTTTTTTTGCGCCATGTCAGGAGAACCAAATGACTTCCACGGTATTCATCACAGGCGCTACTTCCGGTTTTGGTGAGGCCTGCGCTCGCCGGTTTGCCGAGGCGGGCTGGTCGCTGGTATTGACCGGCCGCCGCAAGGATCGTCTGGATGCCTTGAGCGCCGAGCTGTCGAAGCAAACCAGGGTGCATACGCTGGTGCTGGATGTGCGTGACCGCAAGGCCATGGAGAGTGCAATTGCAGACTTGCCTGAAGAGTTCGCCACCATTCAGGGGCTGATCAACAATGCCGGTTTGGCGCTGGGGATCGATCCTGCGCCGAAGTGCGATCTGGATGACTGGGACACCATGATCGACACCAACATCAAAGGTCTGGTCTACACCACTCGCCTGTTGCTGCCACGCCTGATCGCGCACGGTCGCGGTGCGAGCATCGTCAACCTGGGCTCGGTGGCCGGTAACTATCCGTATCCGGGCGGCAACGTCTATGGCGGCACCAAGGCCTTCGTCGGCCAGTTCTCTCTGAACCTGCGCAACGACCTGATCGGTACGGGTGTGCGGGTGACTAACCTTGAGCCAGGGCTGTGCGAGAGCGAGTTTTCGCTGGTGCGCTTCGGTGGCGACCAGGCCAAATACGACGCCACCTACGCGGGTGCCGAGCCTATTCAGCCGCAAGACATTGCCGACACGATTTTCTGGATTATGAACACGCCGGCGCACGTCAACATCAACAGTCTGGAACTGATGCCTGTCAGTCAGACCTGGGCCGGTTTCGCGATTGATCGCAACCGCGGCTGATCAGCCCTCTGCGGGCGTCGGCGGCGGGAACGCGGTGATGAAGCGATTCTCGATATAGTCGGCCAACCCGATGTAACAAGTCGCCAGATGGTAAGGCGTGGTCGATGGCATATCGCTGCGACTGACACGGCCATCTGGCTCGACGCACTCGTTCCAGCCCCTGGCGTGCAGAAAGCGCTGTTCGAACGCCAGTAACTGGTCGGCCAGCCCAGCCTCGCACTCGGGCGTCAGCGCCATTGCCCGCAGGTATTCGGCTTGCGCCCAGATACGCTGGGTAGCATCGCGTACCGTGCCGTCCAGCGTCAGCATGGCGGTGACAGCGCCGGTATATGCATCAACGCCTTGTGCCTTTGCATAGGCGAACGCCCGAGTCATGGATTGGTGCAGTTCGCGATCGTGCAGGTCAGGCGAGGATTGCAGCAGAAAAAACCATTCGAACTGATGACCTGGCTCGTACCAGTTATCCACAGCGCCCAGCGGTTTTTCGAGCATTACGCCGGTCGCTGTATCGACGAAACGGCGCTGCATGTGGATAACCAGCGCGTCCATCGCCGACTGGGTTGCCGGATCGGCACGCACCGACAGCGTCGCCAGAAAGGCTTCTGCCAGGTGCATCAGCGGGTTCTGCAGTGGCCCGGTGCCCAGTCTTGACCAGTCTTCATCGAGTTGCGCTTCATACAGCCCGTCATCGTCGGCAAAGCGCTCGGCTACGACATTGAGCGCTGCATTGAGCACCGATTCGGCGAGCGGATCCTGTACCTTCGCCCAGTAATGCGCACAGGCAAAGATGATGAAGGCATGTGTGTAGAGGTCCTTGCGGCGATCCAGAGGTTTGCCCTGCGGATCGATGCTGTAGAACCAGCCGCCATGCTCGGCATCATGGAAGTGTTGTTGCAGAGAGCGAAACAGCGCACTGGCCCGGGTACGCGCCGCCGGCACTTCGGGATGACCGATCAGGCTGGAAAAAAGGAACAGCTGGCGCGCACAAGCCATCGCCCGATAACGCTGCGGTGGCAGTGGCTGCTCGTTGACGTCCAGTGCTTCGTAAGGCAATGCCAATTGCGCGTTCCAGCCAGGCCCCTGCCAGAGCGGCACGACCACTTGCAGGAAATGCGCCTGCAAGGCGGCGAAAACCGGATTCAGTTCGGGGGTGGGGGCAGAGCTGGAAGCAAGAGGCATCGGCGGGCATCGCGGCAGTGTCGAGTTGCGCAGCATGTTATCAGGATTGCTGCGCGGATGAGCATTCAGGCCGCTGTGTGCCTGTACCTCTCGTTACTCACGGCGCTGAAGTGTTCCTTGGAACATTCAGCCTGCCAGCAACCACACGCCAGTAGCTGCCGAGGCTGCGCCTGCGATGCGAACCAAGGGTGCGGCGGCTTGCGGCAGTGCGCGCACTACGGCGTAACCCACTGCATGCAAGGCTGCCGTTGCCGCCACGAAACCGGCTGCATAGGCCCAAGGGCTGGACATCTCAGGCAGTTCAAGACCATGCGCCACGCCATGAAACATTGCGAACAGTGCCGTTGCAGCCACCGCCAGTGCCAGCGGCGGACGAACCGCCAGGGCGACAGCCAGGCCCAATGCGAGCACCGAAGCCGCAATGCCGCTTTCCAGCCCTGGCAGGTTCAGACCTTCGAAACCCAGAACGCCGCCGATCAACATGGTGCCGACAAATGCACAAGGCAGTGCCCAGCGCGCCGCACCTTTTTGCTGAGCGGCCCACAGGCCGACTGCAAGCATCGCCAGTAAATGATCCAGCCCGCCGAGCGGATGGCTTATGCCGGCGATCAAACCGTTATCGCCGTGGCCGGGGTGAGCCAGGGCCAGGGTCGGAGCCAGCAGCAGGGCAAGTGCGCCAAAGGCTTTTGTGTAGTTCATCAACAGGTTCCTTTAGAGAGGTGATTTCAGGCGGCAGTCAGCAAGCCCTGGCGCTCGATGAAGGCGATGATCTGTTCCAGACCCTGGCCGGTTTTCTGGTTGCTGAAGACAAACGGCTTCTCGCCACGCATTTTGCGCGTGTCGCTGTCCATCATCTCCAGTGAAGCGCCTACCAGCGGCGCGAGGTCGATCTTGTTGATCACCAGCAGGTCGGATTTGCAGATGCCTGGCCCGCCCTTGCGTGGCAGCTTGTCGCCCGCCGACACGTCGATCACGTAGATCGTCAGGTCAGAAAGCTCGGGGCTGAAAGTGGCTGACAGGTTGTCGCCACCGGACTCGACGATAATCATGTCCAGAGCTTCGAAGCGCCTGTTCAGTTGATCGACCGCTTCCAGATTGATCGAAGCGTCTTCGCGAATCGCCGTGTGCGGGCAGCCACCGGTTTCAACGCCGATGATGCGCTCGGGCGCCAGTGCTTCGTTGCGCACCAGAAAGTCGGCGTCTTCACGGGTATAGATATCGTTGGTCACGACGGCCAGGTTGTAACGATCACGCAAGGCCAGGCACAGCGCCAGGGTCAGTGCGGTCTTGCCGGAACCTACCGGGCCACCAATGCCGACGCGCAGGGGTTGGCTGTTCATTGAATTCTCCTTAAAGGCTGATCAGGACCGGAATAACCGGCTGTATTGACGTTCGTGCGCCATGCTGGCGAGCGACAGACCAAAAGCTGCGCTGCCAACATGATGTATGTCCTGGTGTGTGGCATTTGCCTGAGCCTGTTGCAGCAATGGCAATAGCTCGCTGGTCAGGCGTTGAGCGGCCTGCTGGCCAAGCGGCAAGGTTTTCATCAGCACTGCCAGCTGGTTTTCCAGCCAGCTCCAGAGCCACGCGGCCAGCGCGTCCTGCGGGTTGATCTGCCAAGTACGTGCAGCGAGCGCCCAGCCCAGGGCGAGATGCGGCTCTACGGTCTGCTCCAGAAAGTGGCGGGCATCGCGATCCAGTTCGGGCAGCCCGTTGAGCAACTGTTTCAGCGAATAGCCCATCTGACGGCTTTCCAGATGAAGTTCGCGAGTCTCGCGGCTGGCGCGATGCTGCTCACTGACCTGCAGCAATTGCGCCCAGTCGTCGGCTACCGCAGCCTCGCAATGAGCCAGCAACAGAGGCGCCTCGAAACGGGCAAGATTGAGCAGCAACTGATCACCGATCCAGCGCCCCGCAGTCTGCGGGTCCACCACAATGGCCTGCTCTACCGCCATTTCCAGTCCTTGCGAGTAGCTGTAACCGCCAATCGGCAACTGCGGACTGGCCAGGCGCAAGAGCGCCCAGGCGCTGTTCACGTGCGCACGCCAAACTGGTGCATGCGCGGCGGGTAATTGAAGTCTTCTTCCCCGGCGCGTGAGTGGTGGTGACCGCCGCCGTAAGCGCCATGTTCCGGCTGGAATGGCGCTTCGATGGTTTCAGTGGTAGCGCCCAGTTGATCAAGCATGGCCTTGAGCACGTAATCGTCGAGCAAGCGCAGCCAGCCATCACCGACCTGCAAGGCGACGTGCCGGTTACCCAGATGGTAGGCGGCGCGCGTCAGTTCGAAGGTGCTGCTACAGGTGACATGCAACAGTTTTTCGGGCCGCGCACAGACCCGTACGATGCGCCCGTCCTCCGCCCGCAGAAACTCGCCATCACGCAAAGGTGACTGGCCGCGCTGCAGGAACAGCCCGACGTCTTCGTTTTCTGCACTGAAGCAGCGCAAACGGCTCTTGCTGCGCGCTTCGAAATTCAAATGCAGTTCGGCGGCCCATTCGGCCTGAGGTTCGATTCGTGTGTGAATCACCAGCATCAGATAGCTTCCAGCCAATTTCGATGCTTTAAAGCAGAGCAAGGTGCTTGCCAACAGAGCAAGGTGTAGGAAATGGCTGAAAGACGTGGCTTAAAACGCGCTCCATGAGCATGGTTGCGATTCATTGTGGTGCGAATTTAGGGGTGTGCTTCAGTTTGGTGCATTAATTTTTCGCCGGATGATGGGCCAGCCTGCGAAAGCGGTTTCAAGCTAGAACGTGCAGAGCGATGCACAGCTTTCAATCGTGGCTGCCAAGCCCTCGCCAGTGTCGCGCGCCTATAAAGATGAAACGCAACTGCTGGGTAATTTTCGCCTGCGGGGTCAGGTGCGGGGCGAGCGAGGCGGGTGGGGGGTCGATCAGTTCCGGCAGCATGGCAAAGACGCTTTTCACCACCAGGTCGGCGATGATCGACAGTGCATCAGCATTCAGATGTCGCCATTTGGGCATTTTCGCCAGGTCGGCGGTCAGGTCGGCGCTGATGCCTTCGCGCAAGGCCCCGAGCGCCTGCCGCACCTTTAGCGAGCCGCCATATTGCTCGCGGGCCAGGAACAGAAACTGTGAACGGTTGGCAGCCACGCGCTCCAGAAATATCTTCACCGAGGCGCGTATAAGGCCGCCCACTGCGAATTCGTTTTGCCGCACCAGCCGGATGGTTTCACGGAAGGTCTGACCGACCTCGCTGACCAGTGCGAGGCCCAACTGGTCCATGTCTTCAAAATGTCGATAGAACCCGGTGGGCACGATGCCCGCCGTGCGCGCCACCTCTCGCAGGCTCAGGCTGCCGAAACCACGCCCGCTCTCCATCAACTGGTGGGCGGCGTCCAGCAAGGCTCTGCGGGTTTGTTGTTTCTGTTCGGCGCGGGGCAGCATGGCTCAAATGTTTCTTGGATTAGGCTGTGCAGCACTTTAGCAAATGCGCTTCGCTTACGTCGAAGGGGTTTTAAGGTGCGTCTTTGATTGCCTGCACAGCATTGGTGCTGGTTTTTGCCACGGATTCATATTCAAATCAAACCCTCGGCGCGTTTTTCAGTCGAACATTCAAGTCATATTCAGCGCGCCAGGGTCGGGGCGCTGTTTTCTGGAGAGTCACGCATGACGCGCAGCCGCAAGATTTTCGCCTGGACGGGCGCCACCCTGTTACTGGTGCTGGCCCTATTGATCATCGTGATCGTCACTTTCGACTGGAACCGCATCAAACCCACTCTCAACGAGAAAGTCAGCGAGGCGTTGCATCGTCCGTTTGCAATCAACGGGGATCTGGATGTGCGCTGGACGCGCGAACCTGAACTGGGTGGCTGGCGTGCCTGGGTGCCTTCGCCGCATTTTGTGGCCGATGATCTGATGCTGGGCAACCCTGAATGGTCGAAAACCCCGCAGATGGTGACCCTCAAGCACGTTGAATTTCGTCTCTCGCTGCTGCCGTTGCTGGTGCAGCAAGTGGTCATTCCGCGTATTGACCTGACCGGTCCGGAAGCCAAACTTGAGCGCCTCGCCGACGGTCGTGCCAACTGGGTCTTTGACCTGCCCAAGTCCGATCCGGATGCCGAGCCGTCCAAGTGGGTGGTGGATATCGGCGCGATCAAGTTCGACAAGGGGCTGGTGAGCTTCAATGATCAGACGCTGAATGCCAATCTCGATGTCGTGATCGACATGCTGGGCAAGCCAATTCCGTTCGGCGAAATCGTCGGCAGCAAAGAGGCGCAAAAGGCGCAGGAAAAAGGCGCTGTGCCACAGGACTATGCCTTTGGGCTGGCTGTCAAAGGCCAGTACCACGGCCAGAAGCTGAGCGGCACTGGCAAGATCGGTGGCCTGCTGGCGCTCAAGGATGCCAATCAGCCCTTTCCGGTACAGGCAGACGTCAAGATCGGCGACACCCATGCGGTGATTGCCGGCGCCCTGACTGACCCGCAGAACCTCGGCGCGCTGGACCTGCGCCTGAAATTGTCCGGCGCGAGCCTGAGCAATCTTTACCCGCTGACTGGCGTGACGCTGCCGGATTCGCCTGCCTATGCCACTGACGGCCGGCTGATTGCCAAGCTGCACGACCCTGCGGGCGCGAGCTTTCGTTACGAAGGCTTCAACGGCAAGATCGGCAACAGCGATATTCACGGCGACCTGGGTTACGTCGCCAGCCAGCCTCGGCCCAAGCTGAGTGGTGTGCTGGTCTCCAATCAACTGCTGTTTAGCGACCTTGCGCCGCTGATCGGCGCCGACTCCAACGCCGCGCAGAAAAAACGTGGCGGCGAGAGCAAACAGCCTTCGGGCAAGGTCCTGCCGGTAGAGGAGTTCCAGACCGACCGCTGGCGTGCAATGGATGCGGACGTGGAGTTCACCGGCAAGCGCATCGTGCAAAGCCCTGATCTGCCGTTCACTGACCTCTATACGCACTTGATTCTCGACGACGGCCAGTTGAGCCTCGAGCCGCTGCGCTTCGGCGTTGCGGGCGGCAAGCTGGATGGCGACATCCGGCTCGACGGGCGCAACAAACCCTTGCTGGGTCGGGCAAAGCTGTCTGCGCGCAACTTCAAACTCAAACAGCTGTTCCCGACCTTCGAGCCGATGAAGACCAGTTTTGGTGAGTTGAACGGTGATGCTGACATCAGTGGGCGGGGCAACTCCATCGCTGCCTTGCTGGGCACCGCCAATGGCGAAATGAAAATGCTGGTCAACGACGGTGCTATCAGTCGCGGCCTGATGGAAATTGCCGGGCTCAACGTGGGCAATTACGTGGTCGGCAAATTGTTTGGCGACAAGGACGTGAAGATCAATTGCGCGGCTTCCGACTTCGGCATCAAAGACGGGTTGGCGACCAGTAAGTTGTTCGTTTTCGATACCGAGAACGCCATCATCTACATCGACGGCACCGCGAACATGAAGACCGAGCAGCTTGATTTGCAGATCAACCCTGAGTCCAAGGGGTTCCGCATCTTTTCGCTGCGTTCGCCACTGTACGTCAACGGCCCGTTCGCCAAGCCTAACGCCGGCGTGCATTCCGGTCCGTTGCTGCTGCGCGGGGCGGGCATGGTCCTGCTCGGTGCAACCGTAGGCCCGGCGGCAGGCTTGCTGGCGCTGGTGGCGACTGGCGACAGTGCGCCGAATCAGTGCGGACCGCTGCTGGAACAGATGCGCACCGGCAAGGCGCCGAAGACGGTGAAGTAACCTGGGGGCAGTCTGGTTCTTCACGCTCTGGCTTCAATGGAACCGGGCCTCGTTCGGTCTGAAGTGAGCGTCAAGGCTGCGACGGATGACGCAAAGCGTCACGAGATGCGTTACCACGCAGAGCGTGGGGAACGAGAATCTGCGTAGTGCGTTAGGGCTATATGAGCATCGTTCCGCACGCTCCAGCGCGATAATCCATCGCCCACAAAAAAGCCAGGACACAGGTCCTGGCTTTTCGCTTTTTGCCGCGTGTTACAGGCCTTCGAGAATGTCCGCCATGTCATCGGCGTGCTCTTCTTCCTGAGCCAGGATTTCCTCAAAGATACGGCGAGTCGTCGGGTCGCTGTCACCGATGTACTGAATGATCTCGCGATAGCTGTCGACGGCAATGCGCTCGGCTACCAGGTCTTCGTAGACCATTTCTTTCAGGGTGTTGCCCGCAACGTACTGTGCGTGGGAGTTCTTCGACAGCAGGTCCGGGTTGAATTCCGGTTCGCCACCCAGTTGCACGATACGCTCGGCCAGCTTGTCGGCGTGCTCGGCTTCCTGAGTTGCATGCTCGAGAAACTCATCCGCAGCGACACTGGCTTTCAGGCCGGATGCCATGAAGTAGTGGCGCTTGTAGCGCAGCACGCACACCAGCTCGGTGGCCAGCGACTCGTTGAGCAGACGCAATACAGTCTCACGGTCGGCGCTGTAGCCTTCAGTGACCGCACCATTCTCAACATTTTGGCGCGCACGCTGGCGCAGGGTAGTTACATCGGATAGCTGTGATTGCGGTGCAGAATTCATCATTTATCTCCAGGACTCATCAGGTTTTGCGGTCTCGCTCTGTGTGTTGCCCGGCAAGATCAGCAAGGGTTGTGAGTACAAGAGGGCCAAAAAGTTTTATCGGATTTTCGCTGGCCAGAACGGGTGTGACTAAATGTAAAAATATAAGAAACGAGCGTGATCCACTGCTGTCCCAAGCAAGAGACCCAAATAAATCGTGGAGATACATACAATGCTTAAATTCCTGGGAAGCACCGTCGGCATCATCTTTCTGATCGGCCTGGTCGTGGTTATCGCCCTGTTCAAGCTGGTTTTCTAAGCGTCAACCTGATGGTTGGCCTTGCCACTGCGCTCTGGGGGATTCTTCGGGGCGCGGTGATTGTTTTCTTTTTCAGAGCGTTTGCTGTCATGTGCAGCGCAAGATTGTTCAGGCGTTGGGAATCGCAATCTGAGTGAAACATATCAGTTCGATTAGCACCGCAATCTGCGCCGTCCAGCTATTTATGCGTGCGTGCTAAAGAATGTCTATAGTTGAAATAGAATAAGAACTGTGTATGGCGTAAGCTGCGTGATCCATGGCGTAAGCAGTATCCACTTCAGCTTAATAGCAGGATCGTGCCTCACGAACACTTTTTATCATTGATTCGGTCCCAACCGCCTGTCACGTTACCGCCCGCCGTGCCATCGACGATCCATTTGTTGTACTTCTCGTCCAGTGCCTCGCCCGCGATGTCTGCGATTTGAGTAAAAGCATCAAAAGCCATATGAGCCGTTCTTTGGCCATCAGTGGTGCAGCGTTTGCGGTGAGCGGCTATAACATCAAGTCTTTACATAAGTTGCAAAGCGTCAAAGGTGATTTGAAACGCAATGTTTAATTGTGCGTTAATTGCTTAAGCATTAAGCATGGAAAAGCCCGACGCATTGCACGTCGGGCTTTTATACGATAGTTCTATGCGTTATTTCAGTTACATCGCTTTTTCGTTCTGCTCGCGCTGTTCGCAGGTCATGAAACCTTTGTTGGTCACGCGGCCATCACTGTTGAAGCTGACGTGGTAGACCTGTTTATGGCCATCCTTGTACATCACGTAGTTGTTGCACGTCCCCGGATTGACCTTGCGCTCGATCGTGGTCGACGGCTCGCCACCGATGGTCCGGACCTGCTGGCGGGTCATGCCGTTCTCGACCTGCTTGACCAGTGGTTCGTTGCGATAAGTGACATAGTCCACCGGGTTCTGCACGGTTGTATTGCTGCAGCCAGCCATCGTTGCCAATACAAAGGTCGCTGCGAGGATTTTCTTGTACATCGTTATTGCTCCACAAGTCAGAGCCGGTTTTGGCCCGGTATGCCTTGGAGCAGGGAAGAGGGGTGAGAGTTCGAAAAAAAGATGGCGATGAGGCAGCATTTGCTTGCGCGCTGATGCTTTTCCGCGACTAAATACCTCGACCGAGACTGAAAAGCAGCTCGCCGAATAATTGCTGGCACGTTCATGAAACACTGAGGTCAATCTGATGGCATGGTCGAGCGTCTGGTTCGACCTTGGGTCAGGTCATCGTCAGGTTTTTCAGACCGTAGTTCGTTAATCAGCCGATCCTCAGTGACGGCCAGGAAGATGCGATGAGCGATAAAGAGCTGTATGAGATCGAGTACACACTGCTCGGCGAGCACCACGTAGACGTTATCGAGAATCTGGACGTACCCATCATCGAAGTGGTGCACGAGCTGGCGCTCAAGCATCACGTAGAGCTGGACGAGCTTCCCGGCGGCGATACCGGCATGCCTCACGCAGCCGGTATCACCGATGTGTCGATTCATAGCCTGGAGGGCGTTGAAAGCAGCGCGACTGCTTAGGCTGCCCTGGACCGCAGCGGAGTCGTCCAGCGTTCTGCGAGGACGACTCCGCACAGGGTCAGCGCTCCGCCAGCCAGGTGATAGAGCGCCAGCTGTTCGCCCAGTGTCGCCGCGGCGATCAATGCGGTGGCAATGGGCATCAGGTTGAAGAACAAGGTCGTGCGGCTGGGCCCCAGGCGCATGATCGATGTCATCCACAGCCACGGCGCGAGCATCGAGGTGGGGATGGCGGCATATAACACCATCGGAATATTGCTCGCGTTCAAGCCGGTTTTAGGCGACAGCAGAAACGGTGGCAACAGCACAATGATTGCCAGCAGGATCTGCACATACAGCAATTGCAGGGGCGGTAGACGCAACTGCCATTTCTTCAGCAGCGTGCTGTAGATCGCATAGGACGTCGCTGCCACCAGCACCATCGCATCTCCACGGTTCAGACCATGCTCGATCAACTGGGCCGGATTCCCCGCCGAGACCACCACGACCACCCCCGCGAATGAAAGAACGGCCCCCCACAGCGCGCCAGAGGTCAGCCGAGTGCCCAGGCAGGCAATCGACAGCCCTAGCGCCATCATGGGCACCAGCGACTGAATGATGCCCATGTTGGTGGCCGTAGTCAGGCCGGCAGCGAAGTACGCCAGGCTTTGATAAAGCGCGGTGCCCAGTACGGCCAGAATGAAGATTTTCCCCAGCACCGGCCTGATGGCGGCACGGTTTGCCCAGACGGGCCTGAGCATGAACGGCGTGAACAGCAGTGCAGCAAGTGCCCAGCGATAAAAGCCTATTTCAGCCGGGAAGATCACGCCGGCGGATGCCTTGGTGACAGCTGTATTGATCGCCCAGATGAGGACTGTAATCAGCGGGAAAGCGTATTGCATGAGGGCATCATCATTAAAACGAGGGGTAATTATCCGCTTGTTTCTCGCAAAGGCCAGCGGCGATGTACCTTAAGCCTTCATGTATTGCGATGCTGACTACACTGAATCACAGCCTGTGCCGTCCGGCGCAGGGTATGTGGAGAGTCAATCGATGAACAAGTTAGGTATCCCTTTGTTGCTCGTTGGCCTGATGTGTTCCGCCCAGGGTTTTGCTGCCACCACGCAGCAGAACAAGATGACCACCTGCAATGCCGACGCCAGTGCCAGATCGCTCAAGGGCGACGAGCGCAAGACGTTCATGAGTACCTGCCTGAAAGCTGCGCCGGCGCCTGCTGCCACTCAGCAGGAAAAGATGAAAACCTGTAATGCGACGGCCAGCGCAGAGGCACTCAAGGGCGATGCCCGCAAGAGTTTCATGAGTGATTGTCTCAAGAAGAAATAATTTTCCGACGCTGGCGGCTCCTGCCAGAGGTCAGCGCGGGTGCAGTAAACACTGCACTTTCGCGCAGTTGAAGGGCCGATCATCGGGCGGACAATTGCGCCTGGCTTTTTACACCCTTCGCATCGCTGGTTCTCGGCTGAGAAGGCTGGCAGACTGCCCACCTTCCTAGTGTTGCCCTTTGAGGGTCTATGCCAACGTTTTCTGCGCGTCAGGTGTTAATCGCCAGCTGGATCCTTGTGTTTGGCGGCCTGTTGATGGTGTTGCCTTTCAAGTTGTTGCCCAGCCTGCTAGCCGGTCTGTTGGTGTTTGAACTGGTCAACATGCTGACTCCCAAGTTGCAGCGTCTTATTTCCGGCGAACGTGCTCGCTGGCTGGCCGTCGCGCTGTTGGGCACTGTCGTCGTCAGTCTGCTGACGCTGATTTTTGCTGGCGTCATCAGCTTTGTGCTGCATGAGGCCGAGAACCCCGGTGCTTCGCTGGACAAGTTCATGGTTCTGGTAGACCGCGCACGCGGGCAGTTGCCTCCTTTCATTGATGCTTACCTGCCGGCCAGTGCTGCAGAGTTTCGGGTTTCCCTCGGGTTGTGGCTGCAGAAGCACGTGGGCGAGTTGCAATTGATCGGCAAGGGCGCGGCGCATATGTTCGTCACCATGCTGATAGGCATGGTGCTAGGCGCAATCATCGCCTTGCAGCGAATTTCCGCAGACCACGTTCGCAAGCCCCTGGCAGCCGCGCTGTTTGACCGCCTGTACCTGCTCAGCCGGGCGTTTCGCAATATCGTCTTCGCCCAGATCAAGATATCCCTGCTGAACACCGCATTCACTTCGGTGTTCCTGGCCATCGTGTTGCCGCTGTGCGGGATCCACCTGCCGCTGACCAAAACCCTGATCATCATGACTTTCCTGCTCGGCCTGTTGCCGGTGGTGGGCAACCTGATGTCCAACACGCTGATCTTCATCGTCGGCATGTCGATCTCGATCTGGGTCGCGTTGGCCGCGCTGTGTTACCTGATCGTTATCCACAAGGTCGAATACTTCCTCAATGCGCGAATCGTCGGCGGGCAGATTAACGCCAAGTCGTGGGAGTTGCTGCTGGCGATGCTGCTGTTCGAAGCAGCCTTCGGCCTGCCGGGGGTGGTGGCAGGGCCGATTTACTATGCGTACCTGAAGAGCGAACTGCAGAAGGAAGGGTTGGTCTAGCGTCTAGGCTGTACCCGACAGATCGCGGATGAGCCCCCTCCCACGGCCTTCGGCCAGAATCAAAAGCGGGCCTGTGTATAACCCTGCGCCGATGCTCAGGGAAGGAATCATTCGCCTAGCCGTAGCGCTTCTTCGCCTCTATCGCCAGACCGCTGCCGATGCTGCCGAATATGTTGCCTTCGACATGGCGCGCGTTGGGCAGCATCGCAGAGACGCTGTTGCGCAATGCCGGGATGCCACTTGAACCGCCGGTAAAGAACACCGTATTGACCTGCTCGACACCCACGCCTGCGTCATTCAGCAAATTTGTCACGCTGTTACGCACACGCTCGAGCTGAGCGTCGATCGCCGCTTCGAACATGGCCCGACTCAGCTCCACACTCAGCCCGGGCTCGACCCGGTCCATCGGCAAATGACGGTGTTCGGCATGGGTCAGGTGGATCTTGGTTTCTTCCACTTCCATTGCCAGCCAATGCCCGGCGCGCTGTTCGATCAGCTTGAACAGGCGATCGATACCGCCGGTGTCTTCGATGTCGTAGCGCATGCTGCCGAGTGCCAGCTGGGATTTCTGCGAGTACACCGCGTTGATGGTGTGCCAGGTCGCCAGGTTGATGTGATGGCTGGTCGGCATGTAGGCGCCGCTTTTCATGCGGCTGCCGTAGCCGAACAGTGGCATTACACCTTGCAGGCTCAACTGCTTGTCGAAGTCGGTCCCGCCAATGTGTACGCCACCTGTGGCCAGGATGTCCTGCTGGCGATCATCGTGCTCGCGCCGCTCGGGTGACAGGCGCACCAGCGAGAAGTCCGAGGTACCGCCGCCGATGTCGACAATCAGCACCAGCTCTTCGGCGATGACGGTGGATTCGTAATCGAATGCCGCCGCAATGGGCTCGAACTGAAATGACACTTCCTTGAAGCCGATCTTGCGTGCTACCTCGGCCAGCGTGTCCTCAGCCTCCTGATCAGCCTGCGCGTCATCGTCGACAAAGTGTACCGGGCGGCCCAGCACGACGTGCTCGAATTCGCGCCCTGCGAAGTGCTCGGCGCGCTTCTTCAGTTCGCCGATGAACAGGGCCAGCAGATCCTTGAACGGCATCGCGGTGCCCAGAACGCTGGTGTCGTGCTTGATCAGCTTGGAGCCCAGCAGGCTTTTGAGCGAGCGCATCAGGCGGCCTTCGTAGCCCTCCAGATACTCGTGAAGCGCGAGGCGTCCGTAGACCGGGCGGCGTTCTTCCATATTGAAGAAAACCACCGATGGCAGGGTAATCTTGTCGTCCTCCAGCGCGATCAACGATTCCACGCCGGGTCGTTGCCAGCCGACAGTGGAGTTGGACGTGCCGAAATCGATGCCGCAGGCACGGGCCGGGGATTGGTCATTCATGTCTTTTACGTTCCAGTCAAAAAACGGCCGCGCAGTTTATGTCAGCGCACGCAAATTGCGTAGCGCGACGCGTCGCTTATATTTGCCTGACGGTATTTGCCGCCAAGGCTTGAACTGAGGCTCATTACCCCCAATCTTGAAGGGATTCTCGGTAGACCAGGTTGTCGAACACTCGAACCGCCTGCAAACGCGGCTGGCTATCGGTACATTTTTCGACGTTAGGCAATCCAGATACCTCTCTACAGGGAGGGAGCTGGGCGCGTGACGCCAGCGTATCTGGCTTTGCCGGATAAATCGGATGGGTGATCGTTACATGGATTTCAAAGACTACTACAAGATACTTGACGTTGAGCCCACTGCGGACGACAAGGCGATAAAGACCGCCTATCGCAAACTGGCACGCAAGTATCATCCCGATGTCAGCAAGGAAGCCGGCGCGGAAGACAAGTTCAAGGAAGCGTCAGAAGCCTACGAAGTGCTCAGCAGCCCCGACAAACGGGCCGAGTACGACGAGCTGCGCAAGTACGGTCGACAAGGGCGTCCGTTCCAGACTCCGCCCGGCTGGCAAAGCCGCGCCGGAGCAGGTGCTGGCGGATTCGAGGAAACGGCAGACTTTTCCGAGTTTTTCAGCTCCATTTTCGGTGGCCGGCCACAGCAGGGCGGACGTACCCGCAACCCCGGTCGCACCGGGCAGGATGTTGAAATGGAACTGGCGGTGTTCCTTGAGGAGACCCTGTCGGGCGAATCCAAGCAGGTCAGCTTCAAGGTGCCTCAGCACAGTCCCAACGGGCAGCGCATGGGTGACATCACCAAGACCCTGAACGTGAAGATTCCTGCGGGCGTGACCGATGGCGAGCGTATTCGCCTTAAAGGGCAGGGCGCGCCTGGTGTGGCGGGCGGAGCCGCTGGTGACCTGTACCTGATTATTCGCCTGGCGCCACACCCTATGTTCGAGGTCGAAGGCCACGATCTGGTGATCACCGTGCCCTTGGCGCCATGGGAAGCCGTACTGGGGACCAAGGTTGCCGTGCCGACCCTCACCAGCAGGCTGAACCTGACCATACGTCCCGACAGTCAGAACGGTCAGCGGCTGCGCATAAAAGGTAACGGCCTGATGACCAAAAGTGGCGAACGCGGTGATCTGTATGCCCAGCTCAAGATCGTCGTGCCCAAGCATACGGATGAAGCGACCCGTGCGCTCTGGCAGAAACTGGCCGACAGCGCCTCGTTTGATCCACGGGCTCACTGGAAGGGCTGATTGCCGATGTAACGCGGGTTGTCACCTTTGCAGCGTATTGGCACGACAACCTGACGGGCTCAGTTTTTTGGCAGCATCACAGTAAAGGTGGTGCCATCGGCAATGCTTGAGGTCACGGTGATGCTACCGCTGTGGGCGTTGACCACTTCCTTGACGATGAACAGGCCAAGCCCAAGGCTGGTTGACGTGCCGCGTGTTTCGCTGTCTTCCTCTGTGCTGCGCACCAGCGGATCGAAAATCGTGCCGATCGCATCTTCTGCGATCGGCTTGCCTTCGTTGTGTACCACCAGCACCACGGCCTTATCGTTGCCGGTGACGCTGAGCGTGATTTCGTGACTGGCCGCGCCATGTTGCAGGGCGTTGCCGATCAGATTCTGCAGCATCTGGCTGATCCGGCCGGTGTCCCAATGGCCCTGAGTATTGCCTTCGATGTTCAGGACCGGCGTCGAGCCCGGTCGCCCTGCACAGGCCTCTTCGATAGCCTCACGACAAGCGCCGGCCAGGTCCATGTGTTTGCGCTCCACTGGCAACCCTGCGCCCAGCCGGCTGCGCACGAACTCCAGCAGATCGCTGACCATCGCGCCCATGTGCCGGGTGCTGGTCTGGATGCGCGATACATAGGACTGGGTCTTTTCGTCCGGCAATATTTTGCGCGCCAGCAGTTCGGTAGACATGCTGACGGCCTGAAGCGGTGCGCGCAGGTCATGGCCGAGGATGGCCAGAAAAATATCCCGTGAGCGCCCGACGCGCTCCGCGTAGGCGGCGGTGGACTCGGCCAGCGCTTCGTCGATGGCTTCGTTGAAACGGATTACGTCCTGAAGGTCATCCCGTTGCGGCGTAGCCATATTCTCGGCCCAGAGACGTATGACGCTGGCGCGCAGGTGGCGGAACTCGGACGTCATCTGCACCAGATCAAAACCTACCTCATGGCGCAACTCGCCATGACTGCTGGCAGCTTCATCCAGGCTCGGCGTCTTGTTCAGCTCCTCGCCCCGAGCCTTGGCGACCTCTTCGCTTTTGCTCTGTGCGGTATTCATGTCCCGTGCAGCCGCGAGCAGAATCGACCTGGCGTGATCCCTTAGTTCAACCTGGGTCATGCTCTCGGCGGCCGGTTTCAGCGTTCTGGCAAAGTCTTCCCATTCATCGACGATGCGGTCCACATGAACAACGATGAATTCGGAAAGGCGCATGTGCCGACTACCTTGCTGGAGGGACGTAAAAAAGATGGCGCATATTACCCCCTTTACAGGGCACCACAAACAGGGCGTTTACTGTCATTTCTGTCAGTAGACGCCTTTTTTTCACAGGCCTATGTTCGATCTGTGATTAATCGAACGAAGGGCCAGCGCATGAGTGTAATAACTGTTACCGATGCAATCTTCCAGAAAGAGGTCGTCGAGGCCAGCCACCACAAGCTTGTGGCGGTAGAGTTCTCAACGAAAGGGAAGGAAAAAAAAGCCAGCGCCAAAATGGACGTCATCTTTGATGATCTTGCAGAGAAGTATGCTGAAAAAGCCATCCTGGTCAGGGTGTATATCGAACTGGATTTGGATCTCGAGGACTCTTTGAACCCCGTGGCCTCAAAGGAATACAAGATAAATTGCGGTCCGACGATCGTTTTTTTCAAGGCAGGCAAAAGGGCAAGAGAAGACATTGTCGGGCTGCAGACCAATGAGCGGATGGTGCGAGTGCTGGATGAATTGCTGCTCACCTCATGAAGGAGATATTCACCATGCTGAACACAGAATTCGCAGCGTTCGTCGAAGAACAGATCACGCTGGCCTCGGGAATACTGGCCGACAAGAAGGCCAACAAGCTGGGCGATCTAGCGCAAGGAAAGCTCACTTTTTTTAGTGCTTTGAGCCGAGTGTTGCAGGGCGAAAAAAACAGTCAGGATCTGGGTATGCTTGACGCTATCAACGATTCGCTGCAGGCACTGGATGTATTGAAATCCGAAGAAACGCTTCTGAATTACAAGAAAAAAGCAGCCACCGTCCAGACAGTTAAAGACGATGACGATTTCAATCGCAAATGGAGCGAAGTCAACCCGTTGGTGTTGCTGGGATTCTGCACCCCGAGCAGCGAGAAAAAGAAGGAGAAAGAGGAGGAGATAGACGAGGAGATAGAGGACGAGAAAGAGGAGGAAAAGGAGAAGAAAGAGAAGGCGAAGAAAGAGAAGAAAGAGAAGGAGGAGAAAGAGAGGAAGGAAATTGAAGCTTACAACGTCATGCGGACTTGGGCCATTCTCGATGATCTTGCGCCTGAGTTTGAAGGGAGGGTCGTCATGCTTCGTGTGCCGCCGGGCGCCTGCCCCACTGCAGAGCTAAACTACAATTTGACTAAAGCGCCGACTGTTATCTTTTTCAAGAACGGTAAAAAGATCGATGAAACCGTTAATTTTCACTTGAAATTCTGGTTCAGAGCCAAGATCAACGAGTTGCTTGGCCTCGCAGAGTAAACTTGGCGGGAAATATTGAAGGGCCTTCTGAAGTCGAAGGCCATTTTTTTCAGAACAGAAAATACCGCTGCGCCATCGGAAGCACATCGGCCGGTTCGCACCATAGCAACACGCCGTCTGCCTTTACCTGATAGGTCTGCGGATCGACTTCGATGTCCGGCAGGTAGTCGTTGTGGATCAGGTCTTTTTTCTGCACGGTGCGGCAGCCTTTTACCACGCCGATCTGCTTTTTCAGGCCCAGGGTTTCCGGCACGCCTGCGTCAAAGGCTGCCTGGCTGATGAAGGTCATGCTGGTGGCGTGCAGCGAGCTGCCATAGCTGGCGAACATCGGGCGATAGTGGACCGGTTGTGGTGTCGGGATCGAAGCATTGGCGTCGCCCATCAGGCTGGCAGCGATGGCCCCGCCTTTGAGAATGAGGGTAGGTTTGACGCCGAAAAATGCCGGACGCCATAGCACCAGATCTGCCCACTTGCCGACCTCGATGGAACCCACTTCATGGCTGATGCCGTGGGTAATTGCCGGGTTGATGGTGTACTTGGCGATGTAACGCTTGGCGCGGAAGTTGTCGTTGCCGGGGCCATCCTGCGGCAGCGGGCCGCGTTGTTTTTTCATTTTGTCGGCGGTTTGCCAGGTGCGCATGATCACTTCGCCGACCCGGCCCATCGCCTGGCTGTCGGAACTGAGCATGGAGAACGCGCCCAGGTCGTGGAGAATGTCCTCGGCAGCAATGGTTTCACGGCGAATGCGGCTTTCCGCGAAAGCCACGTCTTCGGCAATGCTCGGGTCCAGGTGATGGCAGACCATGAGCATGTCCAGGTGCTCATCAATGGTATTGCGAGTGAAGGGCCGGGTCGGATTGGTCGAACTCGGCAGCACGTTCGGCGAACCGCAGGCTTTGATGATGTCCGGCGCATGGCCGCCACCGGCACCTTCGGTGTGATAAGTGTGGATCGTACGATTCTTGAACGCCGCCAGGGTGGTTTCGACAAAACCTGACTCGTTCAACGTGTCGCTATGGATGGCGACCTGTACGTCATATTCATCGGCAACGCTCAGGCAATTGTCGATGGCGGCAGGCGTTGTGCCCCAGTCTTCGTGCAGTTTCAGACCGATAGCGCCGGCCTTGACCTGCTCGATCAGTGGGCCGGGCAGGCTGACGTTGCCCTTGCCGGTGAAGCCGATGTTCATCGGGAACGAATCCGAGGCCTGCAGCATGCGCGCCATGTGCCAAGGGCCTGGGGTGACCGTCGTGGCGTTGGTGCCGGTTGCGGGGCCGGTGCCGCCGCCGATCATCGTGGTCACGCCACTCATCAGCGCTTCTTCGATCTGCTGCGGGCAGATGAAGTGGATGTGTGTGTCGACGCCGCCTGCGGTGAGGATCATGCCTTCACCTGCGATGACTTCGGTGGCCGCGCCGACGGCGATGGTCACGTCTGGCTGAATATCCGGATTACCGGCTTTGCCGATTGCTGCAATACGGCCATTCTTGATGCCGACGTCGGCCTTCACGATGCCCCAATGATCAATGATCAAGGCGTTGGTGATCAGCGTATCGACCACATCGGCAGCCAGCAGTTGGCCTTGGCCCATGCCATCACGGATGACCTTGCCACCGCCGAACTTCACTTCCTCACCATAAGTGGTGAAGTCCTTCTCGACCTCGATCCACAATTCGGTATCCGCCAGTCGAACCTTGTCGCCAACGGTGGGGCCGAACATGTCGGCGTAGGCTTGTCTGGAGATTTTCATAGTGATTCCTTGTGCATCGTTATGCGCAACCCCGACTGACTATGACTATCGTGCCAATGCTCCGCGTTGGCACGCATCCCACGCGGCGCGTAGGAACAATATTCAAAAACGACTCAATCCAGCTCGCCCATTACCCGTCCGGCAAAGCCGAAGACCTTGCGTAATCCCGCCAGGTCCACCAATTCGATTTCTCGTGACTGGCCCGGTTCGAAGCGCACGGCGGTGCCGGCCGGAATGTTCAGGCGCATGCCACGACTGGCGGCGCGGTCGAAGGTCAGGGCGTCGTTGGTTTCAAAAAAGTGGAAGTGCGAGCCCACCTGAATCGGCCGGTCGCCACTGTTGGCGACGGTCAGACTTAGGGTGCGGCGTCCGGCGTTGAGTTCGATGTCGCCGGGCTGGATCTGGTACTGACCAGGGATCATGTCGGTTGCCCCAAGGTTTTGAAATAAATGGCGGTTGGTCGATAACGACCGTCCGGTGTCGCACAGTAATCCGGCAGCTCGCCGACGCGGTTGTAGGCCAGCGAGCGATAGAAGGCTTCAGCCGTGGAGCCGGCTTCGGTGTCCAGATGCAGCAGCCCGCGTTTGTGTTTCACAGCAGCCTGCTCGACCTCTTCCATCAGTTGTCTGCCAAGGCCATGACCTCGGGCCGCTGGCTGCACCATGAGTTTCTGCACTTCGGCACGGTTCAGGCCATTGGGCTTCTGGCACAGTGAAAGTTGCGCGCTGGCCAGCACATGCGCTTCTTCAGCCACCACCCAAAGCAGCAGGCTGCCTGTAGCGATATCGGCTTTTAGGCCATCGCACCAGGCGTAAGCCTGCTCCATGTCCAGGTCGGCCATGAAGCCGATCGAAGCGCCGCCGTGAACCGTGTCGAACAGCAACTGCGCCAGGCCGTGGCGGTAATACGCGAAGTTTTCAACGGTGACGCGTCGCAACTGTGCATGGTTCATGGCGTGCTCTCTAGAGGGGGGCGGGGGCTTGCGAAGCGGGCGCCGCCGCGCCGGGGGACAGATCAAGCTGCATGAATGTCAGGTCCAGCCAGCGGCCGAATTTGGTACCGACCTGCGGCATCTGCCCGGTGATCTTGAAGCCCAGACGATCGTGCAGGGCGATGGAGGCCGCGTTGCCGCTTTCGATGGCAGCCACCATCATGTGTTTGTCACAGGTGCGCGCGCGCTCGATCAAAGCAGCCATCAAACGCGGCCCCAGACCTTTGCCACGTTGGTCGGCGCGCACATAAACCGAATGCTCGACGGTATGGCGAAAGCCTTCGAAAGGGCGCCAGTCCCCGAACGATGAATAACCGAGTACATCGCCGGCACTGTCAATGGCGATCAGGATCGGATAACCCTGGGCCTGGCGAGACGCGTACCACGCCTGGCGGTTGGCCAGATCGACCGGCTGCTCGTTCCAGATAGCCGTGGTATTGAGCACTGCATCGTTGTAGATGGCCAGGATGCCCGGCAGATCGCCCGGCAGCGCATCGCGAATCAGCTCTTGCATGATCACTCCTTCAGGCAATCGGCTGGTGTACAGTGACCAGCTTGGTGCCGTCCGGGAAGGTGGCTTCCACCTGGATTTCCGGGATCATTTCCGGAATGCCTTCCATGACCTGATCGCGGCTCAGCAGGGTAGTGCCGTAGTGCATCAGGTCGGCGACTGTCTGGCCGTCACGCGCACCTTCCAGCAACGCCGCCGAGATGTAGGCCATGGCTTCCGGATAATTGAGTTTCACCCCGCGCGCCAGACGCCGTTCGGCAACCAGTCCGGCGGTGAAAATCAACATCTTGTCTTTTTCGCGTGGCGTCAGGTCCATAGGCTTTCTGCTTCTTCACATTCGGTGGTGGGTCGTACCCGAATCAGGTATTCCAGATTCTCGGCGTTACCGCCTCGCGGCCAAGCAGGGCCGGGCGCAGGCGTTTCCAGATTTCTATCAGCCAGGCCCTGGCGTGCAAGGCCTCGTCGGCCAGACAACGCGCGACTACCAACCCCGGCAACTGTGTCAGGTTACCGCGAACCGGATTGGGCATCGACAGCGAGCGGCAGTCTTCAAGCAGGTCGCTGGCCACTTCGCCGGTCAGCAGCAGGGTGGCGAACACCGTTTTGCCGTCCAGGCCGACAGGCGAATCCAGCAGCCCGTCACCGCCGATAATGCGTTGCCGCTCATGCCAGAGCAATGTTCCGTCGCGACGAATATCCAGATGCGATTGAAAATGGCCGTGTTCGAAACGTTCGCCACTGGCCGGACGGCCCAGCGCCACGACGTCCCAGTAGCACAGTCGGGCGTCACCGTGCAGCTCGATGCGTGTGGTCAGCTCGGCCTGAGCATTGCTGAAGACGATGGTTTCCTGTGGCAGCCACTCCAGCGTCGCTCCGGGCTGGACATGCAGCTCCAGTTGCTGAAACGCCGGGCTTGCAGCGCGATACCATTTGGCCGCGCCAGGGCTGGTCAGCTGCGCCCAGGCATTGGCGCCGACGGTGGCCGAAATATCCAGGCGGTCGCCCCCGGCTATGCCGCCAGGCGGGTGGACGATGATGTGCTGACACACCTGCGGGCCTTCGGCGTACAAATGTTTCTGGACCCGCAAGGGGCCCTTGTGGCGGCGTTGGGTCGGGCGCGTGCAGTCGTCGAAACGGCCATAGCCCAGTTCCAGCTCGGCGTGCCAGCTGGGTGTGAACAAGGCAGTGTGTGCAGGCAGATTCATGGCGTCTTCAATGGCTGATCAAGGGCAGCACGATAACGGATTGGCGCCTCATATGGTGACCAGCCCGCGCACGCCATCGGCTTCCATGTTCTCGCCCCGGCCCTGCTGGACGATTTCACCTCGCGACATCACCAAGTATTGATCTGCCAGTTCTGCCGCAAAGTCATAGAACTGCTCGACCAGCAGAATCGCCATGTCGCCACGCTCGGCCAGTTTCTTGATGACCGCGCCGATCTCCTTGATGACTGAGGGCTGAATGCCTTCTGTGGGCTCATCGAGAATCAGCAGGCGTGGACGACTTGCCAGCGCCCGGCCAATTGCCAGTTGTTGCTGCTGGCCTCCGGACAGATCGCCGCCGCGACGATGTTTCATTTGCAGCAGCACCGGGAACAGCTCGTAGATGAAGGCAGGCACCTCTTTGGCCTCGGAGCCGGGAAAGCGCGACAGGCCCATCAGCAGGTTTTCCTCGACCGTCAGCCGTCCGAAAATTTCCCGACCTTGTGGTACGTAAGCGATACCGGCATGTACTCGTTGATGGGTCTTGATGCCCGTGATGGTTTTGCCTTCCCATTTCACCGTGCCTTCTTTCGATGGCAGCAGGCCCATTAGCACGCGCAGCAGGGTGGTTTTGCCGACGCCGTTACGGCCCAGCAGGCAGGTGACTTCACCGACCTTCACATCAAAAGACAGCCCTCGCAGGATGTGGCTGCCGCCGTAATATTGATGGAGCTTTTCGACCTGGAGCATGGTTGATTTTCTCGTGTGTTACAGCGTAATCGCAGTTCTACGACGCGTAGTGTCGGTTCGATGGGGGGCTCTCATCAGCGCCCCAGATAGACTTCGATCACGCGTTCGTCGGCCTGTACGTCGTTCAATGAGCCTTCGGCCAGAACGCTGCCCTGATGCAACACAGTGACGTGGTCGGCAATCGAGCCGACGAAGCCCATGTCGTGTTCCACCACCATCAGCGAATGCTTGCCTGCAAGGCCTTTGAACAGCTCGGCAGTAAACTCGGTTTCGGCATCGGTCATGCCAGCCACCGGTTCATCGAGCAACAGCAGTTGCGGGTCCTGAACCAGCAGCATGCCAATTTCCAGAAACTGCTTCTGGCCATGCGACAGCAACCCTGCCGGGCGGTGCATGGAAGGGGCCAGACGGATGGTTTCCAGCACCTCGTTGATGCGGTCCTGTTGCTCGCCGCTCAAGCGCGCACGCAGACTGGCCCACACCGATTTATCGGTCTTCTGCGCCAGCTCCAGATTTTCGAACACGCTGAGGGCTTCGAATACCGTGGGTTTCTGAAATTTACGGCCGATCCCTGATTGCGCGATCTGCACTTCGCTCATCTGCGTCAGGTCCAGTGTCTCGCCGAACCAGGCCTTGCCTTGGCTGGGGCGGGTCTTGCCGGTGATGACGTCCATCAGCGTGGTCTTGCCTGCGCCATTGGGGCCGATGATGCAGCGCAGTTCGCCCACGCCGATGTACAGATTCAGATCATTCAAGGCCTTGAAACCATCGAAACTGACGCTGATGTCTTCCAGTGTCAGGATCGTGCCATGACGTGTGTTTAGGCCCTTGCCGGCACTTTTGCCGAAGCCCACTGCGTCGCGGCTGGTGCCTGCGTCGGAGTTGGGGGCCAGAATCGGCTCAAGCATGAACGAGGGCGTCGGAGTGGTTTTCATTGCTCGCTCCTTTTCTTCAGCAGACCGATCACGCCCTTGGGCAGGTACAGCGTGACGATGATGAACAGCGCGCCGAGAAAGAACAGCCAGTACTCCGGGAAAGCCATCGTGAACCAGCTTTTCATGCCGTTGACCACGCCTGCACCGAGCAGCGGGCCGATCAGCGTGCCGCGACCGCCGAGAGCCACCCACACAGCGGCTTCGATGGAGTTGGTCGGCGACATTTCGCCGGGGTTGATGATGCCGACCTGCGGCACGTACAAGGCCCCGGCCAGGCCGCACAACACAGCGCTCAACACCCAGACGAACAGTTTGAAGCCGCGCGGGTCGTAACCGCAGAACATCAACCGGTTTTCGGCATCACGCAGCGCGGTCAGTACCCGGCCAAACTTGCTCTGTGCCAGCTTCCAGCCGATGTACAGGCTCGCGACCAGCAACGCGACAGTGCTCAGAAACAGCACCGCACGAGTGCCTTGCGAACTGATGCTGAAGCCCAGGATGCTGCGGAAGTTGGTGAAGCCGTTATTGCCGCCAAAACCGGTTTCGTTACGAAAGAACAGCAGCATGCCGGCAAACGTCAGGGCCTGGGTCATGATCGAAAAGTACACGCCCTTGATCCGCGAGCGAAAAGCGAAAAAGCCGAACACCAACGCCAGCAATCCCGGCGCCAGAACCACCAGGCACAACGCCCAGAGAAAGTTATCGGTGCCCGCCCAGTACCACGGCAGCTCGGTCCACGACAGGAATGTCATGAACGCAGGCAAACCATCACCGGCGGCCTGGCGCATAAGGTACATGCCCATCGCATAGCCGCCCAGTGCGAAGAACAAGCCGTGGCCCAGCGAGAGCAGGCCCGCGTAGCCCCACACCAGGTCCAGGGCGAGGGCGACGATGGCATAGCAGAGAATCTTGCCGACCAGCGTCAGGGTGTAGGCCGAGACCTGAAAGCTGTTATCGGCTGGCAACAACGACAGCAGCGGCAGTGCCAGCAGCACGGCGAGGATCAGCATGCCGACAGTCAGCGTGCCTTTGGGGCCGACTTTTTGCGCGGCGGTTATCATCAGTGGCTGGCTCATCAGTCGATCACCCGTCCTTTCAGTGCGAAGAGGCCTTGCGGACGTTTCTGGATAAACAGAATGATCAGCGCGAGGATCAGGATCTTGCCCAGTACGGCGCCGATCTGCGGTTCAAGAATCTTGTTGGCGATGCCCAGGCCGAAGGCGGCTGTGACACTCCCGGCGAGTTGCCCGACACCGCCAAGCACCACCACCAGGAATGAGTCGATGATGTAGCTCTGGCCAAGGTCAGGACCGACGTTGCCGATTTGACTGAGCGCGACGCCGCCCAGGCCTGCGATGCCCGACCCCAGCCCGAAGGCCATCATGTCGATGCGTCCGGTCGGCACGCCACAGCAGGCGGCCATGTTGCGGTTCTGGGTCACGGCACGCACGTTCAGACCCAGTCGGGTCTTGTTCAGCAGCAGCCAGGTCAGCACCACCACGAATAGCGCGAAGGCGATGATGACGATGCGGTTGTAGGGCAGCACCAGGTTGGGCAGCACCTGGATCCCGCCGGACAACCATGCGGGGTTTGCCACTTCGACGTTCTGCGCGCCGAAGGCCAGTCGCACTGCCTGAATCAGCATCAGGCTGATGCCCCAGGTGGCGAGCAGGGTTTCCAGAGGGCGGCCATACAGGTGGCGAATCACCGTTCGTTCCAGTGCCATGCCGATCGCGGCGGTGACAAAAAACGCCACCGGCAGTGCGATCAACGGGTAGTACTCGATGGCACCCGGCGCATAGCGCTGGAACATAAGTTGCACCATGTAAGTCGAGTAGGCACCCAGCATGAGCATTTCGCCGTGCGCCATGTTGATCACGCCGAGCAGGCCGAAGGTAATTGCCAGGCCCAATGCAGCGAGCAGCAGGATCGAGCCCAGCGACATGCCGCTGAACGCCTGACCGAGCAATTCGCCGATCAACAGCTTGCGTTTGACCTGAGCCAGACTGGTTTCGGCAGCGGTGCGGACCGATGCGTCGTTTTCCACACCTGGCGCCAGCAATGATTCAAGACGAGTGCGGGCCAGCGGGTCGCCGGTTTCGCCCAGCAGCCTGACGGCGGCGAGGCGCACCGTGGGGCTTGAGTCGACCATCTGCAGGTTAGCCAGGGCCAGCGTCAGCGCACTTTTAACGCCAGCGTCGGTTTCGCTGGCCACTCTCTGGCTGAGCAGCTCCAGTTGTGCCGGGCGGGCACTTCGCTGTAACTGTTGGGCCGCTGCGAGGCGAACGGCGCTGTCAGACGCCAGCAGCTGGTGGCTGGCAAGTGCCGTTTCCACCAGCCCTCGCAACCGGTTGTTCAAGCGCAGTTTGCGCGGTTCGTCAGGGTTTGGGGCGTCCGCCGCTGCGGGTGCTTGTGCATCGACGGCGACGTATTGATCGTTGGTTTCGATCCAGGCGCGCTTGCTGCTGTCGGCGCCAACCCGCCCGTCGCGCAGGGCTTCAAGCAGTTCGACACGTTCCGGCGTCGGCGTGGCGGCCCAGGTTTCCAGCAGTTCTGCCTGCTTCGAGGAGCTGGCTGCGACAAAATCACTGGCGTCGCTGGCCTGAGCCACAACGGGCAGCAGCAGGCTGATGGCGAGAATAAAGCGGTAGAAGTAAGAAGGCATATCAATATGGCCTTGATTTGGTAGGGCGCCGTCTGCTCTTGATCCTGGCCGCAGGCCGTGGGAGCGAACTCGTTCGCTCCCACATCCTTCGGGCAGATGCCTTGAAGCCCTGTTTCAGGTGCTTCAGGGCCTGTGCATGACGTTCAGCGTGGGAGCGATCATCAATCGAGGGTCAGTTGCTCTTCACCGGAGCATCCGGCTTCTTGTCGTTGCCGGGAATGTAAGGGCTCCAGGGCTGGGCGCGGATCGGGTCCTTGGTTTCCCAGACGACATTGAACTGCCCATCGTCCTGGATTTCGCCGATCATCACTGGCTTGTGCAGGTGATGGTTGGTCTTGTCCATGGTCAGGGTGAAACCCGAAGGAGCGGCGAACGTCTGCCCGGCCATTGCTTCGCGGACCTTGTCGACATCGGTGGATTTGGCTTTCTCCACCGCCTGCGCCCACATGTGGATGCCAACGTAAGTCGCTTCCATCGGGTCGTTGGTTACGGCTTTGTCAGCGCCCGGCAGGTTTTTCTTTTTGGCATAGGCTTTCCAGTCGGCAACGAACTTCTTGTTGACCGGGTTTTCCACAGACTGGAAGTAGTTCCAGGCGGCCAGGTGACCTACCAGAGGCTTGGCATCGATACCACGCAGTTCTTCTTCGCCTACCGAGAATGCCACCACGGGAACGTCGGTGGCTTTCAGGCCCTGATTGGCCAGTTCCTTGTAAAACGGCACGTTGGAGTCGCCGTTGACGGTGGAAATGACAGCTGTTTTGCCTCCGGCGGAGAACTTCTTGATGTTGGCTACGATGGTTTGATAGTCAGAGTGACCGAATGGGGTGTAGACCTCTTCGATATCGGTATCTTTCACGCCTTTGGAATGCAGGAACGCGCGCAGAATCTTGTTGGTGGTACGCGGGTAGACATAGTCGGTGCCCAGCAGGAAGAAACGCTTGGCCGAGCCGCCGTCTTCACTCATGACATATTCGACCGCAGGAATGGCCTGCTGGTTAGGCGCTGCACCGGTATAGAACACGTTGGGCGACATTTCTTCGCCTTCGTACTGCACCGGGTAAAACAGTAAACCGTTCAGTTCCTCGAACACTGGCAGAACCGACTTGCGGGAGACCGACGTCCAGCAGCCGAACACCACGGCCACTTTGTCCTGGGTCAGCAGTTGACGACCCTTTTCAGCAAACAGCGGCCAGTTGGAGGCGGGGTCCACAACTACGGGTTCGAGCATCTTGCCGTTTACGCCGCCCTTGGCATTGATCTCGTCGATGGTCATCAACGCCATGTCTTTCAACGACGTTTCGGAAATGGCCATGGTTCCCGACAGCGAATGCAGGATGCCGACCTTGATGGTCTCTGCAGCCTGAACGGTCCAGGTCAGCCCCATGGCGGCGATCGATGCGGACAGGGTGAAGGCTTTGATCAGACTGCGACGCTTCATCAGTGGACTCCATTCGTATGGTTTTAGGATCGGGTCTGGGGATTCTGGTTGTAGGCGAACAATAGCGCTGATCAAGCTTTAGCAAATGCTGGGCCAAACGTTGATACGTCGCAAAATGGAACGAATGTGTCGCGTGTGCCCGGTTATGCGCACCAGCATGGGACGATGTCAGGCGGTCCTGGCAAAGGTTGCCTTATCGTGGTGCGGCTCGAGAAAAGCCAGTCTCGACCGTCTCTTTTTTCAGTGTATAGATGGCGTTAAACCCACAATTCTTTCTCGCCGCTGTAGAGGTCATAGGCCTGATCCATAACCTGCTCCGGGATGTCGAAATAGGCGTATAGCTGGCCATTGACCCTGCTCGTTGCGCCCAGTTGCAGGAGTGTGGAGGGTGGTATCGCGACGTGGTCGCCCAGAAAGTCCGTGAACATGTTCTTTTTGGGGACTGCCGGTGCAAAAATGAAAAACACCGGGTGGTTTTCAGCGTTGGCATTGCGGGTGACAAACTCGTCCTGGCTCCATTCGAGGGCGTTGGTTCGTGACACGGACGCGGATTGCACACCGTTATCCATAAACACTGCGCCTGTCTCCCCCTCAAGACACGCCAGCCCCTCGCTGGACACGTAAGTGGCGCGAAACGCAGTGCCGTGCCATTCCTTCAGACGGTGAAACTGATCAAGAAACTCGCGTGTTGTGGCGTTGCGTACACCGCTTCTCAGCAGTGGGTTGATCTCGCCTGAACCGCCTTCTGCATAGGCCGTGATTGCAGGCAGGCCCTCTGCATTGGATGTCTTGCTCAAGGCTATATAGTCGGCTTCGAACGCCATACGCTCGGCAGCAGTAGTTTCCTGAAGGGAAGAGGGCCAGTCAGTCAGTAAACTGGCCAGGCGTGCTCTGGCCTTCCGGATTGCCTGAGGACTTAGGCGCGGTATTCCTTCACTCACAACTTTCCAGGCTCCACTAGTGGTGCGTAACGCGTACTCGTGCTCATGCACCAGCAGCGTTGCATCGATCGGGTGTTGTCGATAAAGGCGAGAATGACCAAACAGGTTATTACGTCGGCTGACATAAAAGGTTTGATTCTCTAATTCGATAGCTGTGAAGCGTTTGGGGACCAGTGCAACGGTGAGTTTCGATTCGCCGAATCTGGGGGCGCCGGTATGCGACATCAGGTAGCCGATCTGTGGCTGACCGTCGCGCCCGATCTGGCGTATCAGGTTTGGGCGTCTGATTGCAGCCCGAGCACGTACTGCAGGCTTGAGAGCCAGTGCTACGTGTCCCAGCAAGGCGATGGCAAGGTAACTTATAGCGCTCAGAAATTCATCGGCAGCCCCCCGTATGTCGTTCTCCTCAATTTTTTCAAAAGCGCTCCATGTCTTGTACAGCGCCAGTCCCAGCGCGAGAGGCATCAGGATTGCGTCAGGCAAGAACAGAAGCACGATATTGGCGGTGAAGTCGAAGCCATTGCCGGATTGCCCCGTTCCATGCGCAGGGCTCATTCGCTGTTTGGCCTCTTGAATCAAAAGGTTGATCTTGGTCTTATGGTTTTCTTCATAAAAGTTATTGCTCTGCGGGATGAAAACTATCGGCCTAAACAGTCCTGCAGGAAATTTTATCGGAGAAAACCGGGTGATTATTTCCGGTAGACGCCAGTGCTTTGCCTCCTTCTCGTACTTCATGGCGTACAGCATCTCCATGCGTCTGGAAACGGGTATCTGCCGCATCAGATAGCGCTGGAATGGCTCATCTTCAAGGAGTTGGGTCAGGTGAAACATGCTGTTGAACCAGCGAAAAACGACGCCGTCACTCGCATCCAGTGTGCAGAGCACCAAGGGGCCTTTTTCGAATTTATCGACCGGGGCAATCAACATGACGTTACTTATCGTGAGCTGATTGATACTGAGTAACCGGACTTCTATTTTTTCGCTGTTGACGTTACGCCGCCTTTCAGGTGCAGGAGCATCGAGCACTGCTTTGATCCAGGTCGAGCCGCTCAATGGGAAGGCTTGCTGCTCGATCTCCAGCAGCCTCATTCTCATTTGGGATTCCAGCAGTTGTTGTCGCGATCGCTTGAGTTGTTGTGCATAAGCCGACGACCTCAACTGGTCGTCCAGATAGCTGTCGAGGTGTTGCGGATCGTGGATAGCCGCAACAATATTTTTGACGAAGAGCTTGTCCAGTTGCTCTATTGATTTGCCTGTGTCGTCGGTAAGGCCGATCAACAATGCGTGCCTGGCTTTGACCCGGAAGACGGGTGAGTGCATCAGATGCCGGAGTGACATTGTTCTCGTTTCGATGACAGGTGTTCCATTAAACCCCGGGATTTCCGGCTTTATTTGGCGGACTCCATAGGTCAGAGAAACCATGATCCGCTCAGCTGCAAGCTCGACCGACGCTCGCTTCAGAGCATCATGCAATTGTTGGTCTATGTAGCGAGCAAAGTAGAGGCGGCCGTCAACTTCGGGGCGGTCGAAGCGGTCTTTGCTGACGCTATGTATGTTCACGACCGCTTCGCCAAAGCGCTGCGCTTGCTCACACCATTCCTTGCGTTGTTTTTGCTCCATGGTTTGCCACCAGTCGGGCATCTGGGTTTGAATCAGTTCGCTGTCCATCTGTTCGAGGCGCTGGCAGTTATCCAACTGAAGTTCGGGTTTGAGCAGTTGCCAGATCAGTTGCTCAAAACAGGCCATGTCCATTCGCTCTGCCAGGGCGCGCTGTACGGCAATAGCGAACAGCCCTTGCTGCCTGATGATCTGGAGGGTCAACAGTTGGCTCAGGAAGTTACCCGCCATTGATGTGTAGCTCCACAGCATCGGGCTGTCAGCTGTTGGCTCAGGTTCTTCCAAAGTGAGCAGAGCCTGAAAACGCTGGCTGTATCGAGGCTCGTTTCCTCGCCCTATGAGGCTGTCATTCATCTGTTTGAACGAGTTGAATCCTTCCAGACCGTCCTCTTGGGTGAACAGCAGAACATCTTCTCGTTCGTCATCATCTGTTTGCGCCGGTTGTGTTCTAAACCTGCGAGTAATGATGAAGGCACCGGGCAGTGCAATCTGCTTGGCTCCGTCGATGCTTGCCCTGAGGTTGTAAACGCTGTGTGCCTGAGTTTCGTCAGTGGCTTCGGTGATGCATCGTTTCAGGACAGTCAGCAGCATGCTGTAGTGACTGGTGGTCATCTTTCCCAGCGCTATCCGTATTGCGCATTCAGATCTCAGGCACTGGATCTGGTCGGAGAGAAACTCACTGCGTCGGGTCTTGCCATCGGGCAATGCAGCCGCCCAGTAATCTGCAAGCTTCTGGCTGTAGCGTTTTTCCAGTTGTTGCCTGACATGAGCGTAGAGGGTAAGGATCGCCGTCCGACCCAGTGGTTCGATGACCAGGGTCTGTGTGCTGACAGAGGGCGTCGGGTAGATGCCTTGTACTTCGTTGTCGTTCCAGCTCAGCTTGCCGGTGAAATGCTCGATAAGGCTGGCGATCAGTGGAGCACTGTGCACATTGTCATCGGCGTCAGGCGGTAACCTGCTGTCACGATAAGCAAGCCAGGCGGCATGAACATTCAGGTCAGGCTTTACCATTCTGAGTGCTTCATGCACCAGTTCACCTACCGTTTCAGCCAGGTCTGGCAGGCAGGTTTCGCTGTCGGGCGGCTTCTTTAGAGGGTCAGGGGGTGTCGGGAGGGTTGCGTTCATGGTGCCGATTCTTCTGGATGAAAGATGATCCGCTCAAGGCCTTAGCCGGCGGTTCATTGCATCTAGTCAGTCTGGGCGGCAAATAGCTGTCGGGCAGGGTTGCTCGATGCTCGTGGCATCGTCCATGCGTCTGGTAGGAAGGGGAAGCGCGCGAGCTGGCAAGGAAGGGGCGAGGCCTGAAACCGGGTATGAGGAGGAATTCATCACAACGCCACTCAACGGTTTCAGGCCTCGCAGCGTGCAATCTAAGCTGTTGTCGCCCGTTTGGCAAAGCGCGAAATCACTATTCGATCAAGCACCCAGACAATCAGCATCGAAATGCCCACCAGGGGGAATATCGCGCCCAGAACAATCATCACCACTGTCGCGGTTTTCCAGCGTGGCAGGTCGTGACGCAAAGGGGGCACGCCCAGCCCACTGTCGGGTCGGCGTTTCCACCAGATCACCAGGCCGCTGACGGAGCTGAGCAGTACCATCAGGCATACCAGCAAGATCAGTAGCTGGTTGATCCAGCCAAAAAACTTGCCCTCATGCAGCATCACGCCCAGCTCGGTTGCCTTGGACACCGCGCTGTAATCGACATAGCGCACGTCCGCCAGCACCTTGCCGGTGTACTGGTCGATGTGCAGAGTGGCGTCGTCGCGTGGGTCGTCAGCGAACACCGATACTGTGAACACACCGTCGGCATTCTTTGGCTGAGTAATGCTGTAGCCCGGTACGATCTCTCTCGCCCGGGCGATGTCGACGACTTGCTGCAGCGATACTTTGGGCGCTGCCGGAGCGCTGGACATGTGCATGTGGCCCATGTGTTCGGCATGATCACCGCCCGATACCGGCATCGGTGTGTTTTCCATCGCCCAGGGTACGGTCTGCACGCTGGCATTGTTCAGTTCGCCAGCCTGTTTGTCGGACATGGGGACGTTGGTCCACATGGCGGCCGGGAAGGTGTTCCACACCGCGGCGTACTGTTTGCCCCACAGCCCGGTCCAGGTCATGCCGCTCAACAGCATGAACAGCAGTAACAGCGCGCCCCAGAAACCTGTCACTGCGTGCAGATCCCGCCACAACACGCGGCCTTTGGCAGTCAGGCGTGGCCAGAACACACCGGCAGCCGAACGGCCTCGTGGCCACCACAGATAAAGGCCGGAGACGACAAGCACAATGCCCCAGCCCGCCGCCAGCTCGACAAGCCGGTCACCCACAGTGCCGATCATCAACTCGCCATGCAGTGCGCGGGCAATCGCTTGCAAATTGTCCTTGGCGTCTTGAGTGCCAAGTATTTCGCCGCGATACGGATCAACGAACACATTGACCTCGCGGCCCTGTTCGCGGATCACAAACTGGGCGCTGCCCTCGACGCTGGTCGGCGGGAAATATTTACCGATGGCGGCCTGTGGATAAGTACTCAGTACCCGCTGTTGCAGCTCATCGGCAGCGAGGCGATGCTCGGTCGGGGTGACGTACAGCAGGTCGCTGTACATCAGGTTATCCAGCTGTGGCTTGAACAGGTAGATGATCCCTGTCAATGAAAGCAGGATCATGAATGGCGCGACAAACAGCCCGGCATAGAAATGCCATCGCCAGGCCAGGTTATAAAAAGAGACAGCAGGTTTGGACACGTTCAACGCTCCCTATCAGGGATAACACAGCACGAGACGCGCACAGCTCTGGGCCGGGCGCGGTCGTGGAATCTTGTTGCTGGTCAGGCAGCCATGAGTGTCGGAGGGGCCCGGCTTCGGGCATTGGGGAAGACCGGTTTGTGTGCATGGCCTTGTCGCGGTGCCCGAGCGAAGAAGTTGCCTGGCGCGGGCGGCGTGGCAGCCACCAGCTCAAGTACATGGGGCAGCGCCGGGCAACTGAACAGCAAGGTGCAATAACCGCACTTTGCCCACAGTGCGTGATCACTCATGCCTGTGTCAGCAGCTCGCGCATGTTCTGCACCATGATGGGCATGGCTGTCGGCTGTCATGTCCATCGTTGCGGGCATGGCCATCGACATGCCCGCGTGCTGATTCATCGGCATCGACTGGGAAACCAGTGGGCCGATAAAAATCATCAACATGGCGAACAGGCTCAGCCATGCGCCCCTTTTGTCACGGGGAATGGTTGAACCGTCGCGGCGGCAGGTGGTGCTCAATCGGGGAAACTACTCAATGCTGGTGTTCCGAAGCCTGCTTTTGTACCACGACCTGCACCTCGATATCTCCCGCCTTTTCAAAATGCAGGGTCATCGGGAAGCGCTGGCCGACGACCAGCTTCGAACGGTCCTTGATGTCCAGCAGCATCACGTGCCATGCCATCGGGGCAAAACTCACCTTGCCGCCTGCCGGGATATCGACAGCCTCTACGTGCTGCATTTTCATCAGGCCATCCGCGTGTACGTGCTCATGCAACTGGGCCTGCCCGGCGATGGGCGTATCGGCACCGAGCAGACGGTCGGCGCTGTCACCCTTGTTCTCGATACTGAAATACGCCGCCACAGTGGGCGCATTGGGCGGTAGCTCCATCGACCACGGATGGCCAATCAGCAGCGCCCCGGCTTTATATTCGTGGGCCTGGACGAAGCAGGCCGGCAACATCAATGCGGCCAGCAGGAGTGCTTTTTTGAACATGTAGAGGATTCTCCGGGAGTGGTCGAGGAAAGGAGTGGAGGGCTTACCGACTGTACATACGAAACACTCAGTTAAACCTTTAGATGCCGGGGCGCAACCTGGCTCTGAAAACATCAATCGTGTGTGACCCCGCCGACGATCCATAGTGCTTGCGGCATAAAGCGTCGGCGGACGTACCGGCCCCTGAGTGAGCAGGCTTCCGCACGGGGCGCTCTCAAGGTTCAAGTCCCAACGCCTCCAGCACCTCATCAACAGCCCAGAACAGTCGGTCCACTCCAGGCAAATGCGGGCGTTTCAGGATCAAAACCGGCAGGCCGCGTTCGCGGGCGACGTCTAACTTGGGTTCGGTCGAGCCGCTGCCGCTGTTTTTGCTGATCAGCACGTCGATATCACGTTGCTCGAACAGCTGTCGTTCGTCTTCCAGCAAGAACGGGCCTCGGGCGCCGATGACTTCGCAGCGCTCGTTGCCGGGGTAGCTGTCCAGGGCGCGCAGGGTCCAGAACTGGTGGTCCGGGATTTCATTCAGATGTTGCAAGGGCTCGCGGCCCAGAGTGAACAGTGGTCGCTTGAACGGCGCCAGTGCTGTGACCAGTTCAGACCAGTCGGCCACTTCGCGCCAAGCGTCACCCGGACCGGCTTGCCAGGCAGCGCGACGCAAGGCCCAGCATGCAATACCCGCAAGCTGCGCAGCGCGCGCTGCATTGTGGCTGATCTGCGCGGCATACGGATGGG
This sequence comes from Pseudomonas coronafaciens pv. oryzae str. 1_6, assembly GCF_000156995.2. Classification (NCBI taxonomy): domain Bacteria; kingdom Pseudomonadati; phylum Pseudomonadota; class Gammaproteobacteria; order Pseudomonadales; family Pseudomonadaceae; genus Pseudomonas; species Pseudomonas coronafaciens. The sequence continues at coordinate 638,664 of NZ_CP046035.1, forward strand.
TGGCATCCAGCAGCAGATCGATATCGTGTTCACGAATGTACTGCGCCATCCCTTCGGCGCCACCGTACCCACCGACTTTCAACTGGCAAGTCAGGTCTGTCGGCACCCGGCCTACACCCGCCAGGCTGTAGATATGCTCAGGGCCAAGCTTGCGTGCAATCGCCAGCGCCTCGGTGATGCCGCCCAGCAGCAGAATTTTTTTCATAGAGGTTCCTTGGGGAATGCGACACCTGCCTGACCCACCAGGCCGCCCTGGCGATCAATCGCGAACACCTCGACCTGAACGCTTGCGGGCACCACGCTGCGGGCGAAGTCCAGGGCATGGCGACACACCTCGTCACCCAGTGGCACCCCGGCCGCAGCGCACATGGCCAATGCCTGCTGACTGGTGTTGGCGTGAAGGATCTGTTGCTGCAAGGCGGCATCTGCGCCGACATTTGTTGCCCAGCGCGCCAGTTGCGGCAGGTCGATGCTGGAGTGACGGCTGTGCAGGTCCATATGGCCGGCAGCCAGTTTGCTGATCTTGCCGAAACCGCCGCATAGGCTCAATTTATCCACAGGCACCTTGCGCAGGTGTTTGAGTACCGCGCCAACGAAGTCGCCCATTTCGATCAACGCAATGTCGGGGATGTTGTAGACGCAGCGCATGGTGTCTTCGCTGGCATTGCCGGTACAGGCGGCGATGTGTCGATGGCCATTGACGGTAGCGACATCGATGCCTTGATGAATAGAGGCAATGTAGGCCGCACAGGAAAAGGGCCGGACGATCCCGCTGGTGCCGAGAATCGACAGCCCGCCGAGAATGCCCAGGCGCGGGTTCATGGTCTTGAGGGCCAGCGCCTCGCCGCCCTCGACGCCAATCGTTACCTCGAAACCACCGCTATAGCCCGATTCATCCGCCAGCCGAATCAAGTGTTCGGTCATCATGCGGCGCGGCACCGGATTGATGGCCGGTTCGCCCACCGCCAGCACTAGACCGGGCCGGGTCACGCTGCCGACGCCTGCGCCGGCCACAAAGCGCACGCCTGGTGTCGTTTCCAGCCTGACACGGGCAAATACCAGCGCACCGTGGGTGACATCGGGGTCGTCACCGGCATCCTTGATCGTTCCGGCTTCGGCGAAATTATCCACAAGGCGGCAGAATTCCAGGCGCATCTGCACCTGTTTGCCTTTAGGCAATACAATTTCGACTGCGTCGCTGACCTGCCCGCTGAGCAACAATCGCGCCGCCGCCAGGCTGGTCGCGGTCGCGCAACTGCCAGTGGTCAGGCCACTGCGCAGCGGGGCAGGTTGTTCGGCGGTTTCTTCGCGCATCAGGGTTTGACTACCTCCAGCAGGGTGATCGACAGCGCCTGACGCCATGTGTCGAACTCGCCAAGCGGCTGGGCATGCGCGACGTGGATGCGCGTCAGTTCGCCGCCGTGTCGCTCGCGCCAGGCCATCAGCGCGGCCTCGCTTTGCAGAGTCACAGCGTTGGCCACCAGCCGACCGCCGGAGCGCAGCTGCTCCCAGCAGGTTTCGAGCACACCGATACGCGTAACGCCGCCGCCGATGAACACCGCGTCCGGTCGTTCCAGCCCGTTCAGTGCCTGGGGCGCGCTACCGCGTACCAATTGCAGGCCGGGCACGCCCAGTGCATCGCGGTTGAATTCGATCAGTTGCTGACGGCCTTCATCAGCCTCGATGGCCATGGTCCGGCAGGTCGGGTGGGCGCGCATCCATTCGATGCCGATAGAACCGCAGCCCGCACCCACATCCCACAACAATTCGCCCGGCAGCGGAGCAAGGCGGGCCAGGGTGATGGCCCGAACGTCGCGTTTGGTGAGTTGCCCGTCGTGTTCAAAGGCGCTGTCCGGTAAACCTGCCAGGGTACTCAGACGAACGGCATCTGGCGCGGCGCGGCAGTCGATGGCAACCAGGTTGAGCGCTGCGATCTCAGGGTTGCCCCATTCGCTGGCCAGCCCCTCGACACGCCGCTCGGCGTCGCCACCCAGATGCTCCAGTACGGCCATGCGGCTCGGGCCAAAGCCTCGTTCGCGCAGCAAACCGGCGATAACTGCAGGGCTGCTGCCGTCGTTGCTCAGTACCAGCAGGCGTACGCCATGATGAAAGTGGGCATTCAGTGCGGCAACTGGACGGGCGACCACCGACAGGGTGACCACTTCCTGCAGCGGCCAGCCCAGGCGAGCCGCAGCCAGCGAGTAAGAGGAGGGCGCAGGCAGAATGCGCATTTCTTCGATAGCGACCACGCGCGTCAGGCTGGCGCCGACACCGAACAGCATGGGATCGCCACTGGCCAGCACGCAGATCTCTGCACCGCGCTGTTCCAGCACTGGGTTCAGCGAAAAAGGGCTCGGCCACGCGCGCCGTTCGGCGCGGATGCAAGGTGGCAGCAACGCCAGCTGGCGCGGGCCGCCGAACACCTGATCAGCGTGCAGCAGAGCATGCCGGGCGTTCTTGCCCAGCCCTTTGTAACCGTCTTCTCCGATTCCCACGACTGTCAGCCACGGCGACATGTACCTACCTCGATCCGAACTTCCGACAGAGCGTCTTTTCATGCCTGCGGACAAAGCAGGCATAATACCGCGCCCGACGGGGTACAAGTGCTCTAAACAGCTTCCGTTTCCAGCCAGTTCACAACGGGTGACCCTTTGAACGAGCAGCCAGCCGCTCGCACATCGTCCGCAACGCTACGCCCCTCGGCCTGTCCGGGGTTGCTGCGTATCGTCCCGGCGCTGGACGGCGGAATCTGTCGGATCAAGCTGGCGGGCGGCGTCATCTCCAGTGCGCAGGCACTGGCGGTCGCGCAAGCGGCGCAGACGTATGGCCGGGGCGTAATAGAAGCCACCAACCGCGCCAATCTGCAGATTCGCGGCGTCGGCGCCGATCACGACGGTCTGATCCGTTCGCTGATGGCCGCAGGACTTGGTCCTGCCAGCCCTGCCAGTGATGATGTGCGCAACCTGATGCTCAGCCCCACCGCCGGGCTTGATCCGCACATGCTGTTCGATGCCCGCCCCCTGGCGACGCAGATTCTCGGGGCTCTTGAAAGTCACCCGCGTTTTCACGAGCTGTCACCCAAGTTCGCGCTGTCGCTGGACGCCGGTGAAGCGCTGGTGATGCTGGAGCATCCGCACGATGTGTGGCTGTCGGCTTTGAAAATTGACGACGAAGTGCTGCTGGCGTTCGGCCTGGCAGGTTGTCCGGCCAGTGATCGCCCGCTGGCTGCCGTGCCGCTGGCTGCCGGGCAGGTACTGGTTATCGCGCTGCTCGAGCTGTTCCTCGATCTGGCCCGTCCCGAGCACACCCGGATGCGGCATTTGCTGGCCGAGGTCTCGGTGGATGATCTGCTGCAGCAATTGTCGGCCCGCCCAGGACTTGCGTTGCGGGTTGATCAAAGGGTAACCAGCTGGCAGCGTCCGGCCCTTCCGAGAAACGGGCATATCGGTGTCTACCCGCAGCGGCAGGCTGGAAGGGTCGCAGTCGGTGCTGTAGTGCCGTTGGGGCGTCTTGACGCGGCAATGCTGACTGCGGTGGCGCAACTGGCGGTCGATCAGGGTGATGGCACATTACGCCTGACGCCTTGGCAAAGCCTGTTGCTGCCCAATGTGCCAGTCGAGCAGGCGTCGGTGGTAATGGCGCAATTACACGCGATGGGCCTGATCTGTTCGGTCGAACAGCCTTTGGCGCAGATATTGGCGTGTACCGGTTGCGCCGGTTGCGCCAAAGGGCTGGCCGACACCAAGGCAGATGCCTTGCAGCTGGCGGCCGGGCTGGCTGACAGTCAGGCCGTGCACCTGAGCGGTTGCAAGCGTTCGTGTGCCGCTGCGCACGTTGCCCCGGTGACCTTGCTGGCTGTTGCGCCCGGCCGTTATGACCTTTATTTTCGCGACGCAGCGCATCCCGGTTTCGGTGTGCTGCGCGCGCGTGACCTTACTATTGAAGCAGTCAGCGCGCAGTTGAACGCTGACTCACGGAGCAACATTGCATGATTGACTACATCCGCGATGGTCAGGAGATATATCGCAATTCCTTCTCGATCATTCGCGCCGAGGCGCGCCTGGACACGATCCCCGCCGATCTGGAAAAACTCGCCGTGCGTGTGATTCACGCCTGCGGGATGGTCGAGGTCATCGAAGACCTGCGCTTCTCGCCAGGTGCCGGTACAGCCGGGCGCAATGCTCTGGCGGCCGGTGCGCCGATCCTGTGCGATGCGCGCATGGTTTCCGAAGGCATCACCCGCACGCGCCTGCCCGCCAACAACCCGATCATCTGCACATTGCATGATGAAGGCGTGCGAGAAATGGCTCTCGAGCTTGGCAATACGCGCTCTGCCGTGGCGCTGGAACTGTGGCGTCCGCACCTGGAAGGCAGCGTGGTGGTAATCGGCAACGCGCCGACGGCCCTGTTCTATCTGCTGGAAATGCTCGACGCAGGCGCGCCGAAACCCGCGCTTATTCTCGGCTTTCCGGTCGGTTTTGTTGGCGCTGCCGAGTCCAAGGCGATGCTGGCCGCCGACAGCCGCGGCGTGCCATTCGTGATCATGCAGGGCCGTCGCGGCGGCAGCGCCATGGCCGTGGCCGCTGTCAACGCACTGGCCACGGAGATCGAATGATGCAGGCACGCGGTCGATTGATTGGCCTGGGCGTCGGCCCCGGCGACCCGGAGCTGATTACCGTCAAGGCGCTGCGCCTGCTGCGTGAGTCGCCCGTGGTCGCGTACTTCGTGGCCAAGGGCAAAAAAGGTAATGCGTTCGGCATCATCGAAGCACATCTGCAGGACATGCAGACCCTGATGCCACTGGTCTATCCCGTCACTACCGAGGCACTGCCTGCGTCGCTGTCCTACGAGAAAGTCATCAGTGATTTTTACGACGAATCGAGCCTTCTGGTCGCCGCGCACTTGGATGCCGGACGTGATGTGGCGGTGATCTGCGAGGGCGATCCGTTCTTCTACGGCTCTTACATGTACCTGCACGATCGTCTGGCCGAGCGTTATCAGGCCGAAGTGATTCCGGGTGTGTGTTCGATGCTCGGCGGCGCGTCGGTGCTGGGCGCACCTTTGGTGTATCGCAACCAGAGCCTGTCGGTGCTGTCCGGTGTGCTGTCCCACGACGACCTGAAACGCAAGCTGGCGGACGCCGATGCGGCGGTGATCATGAAACTGGGACGCAACTTCCACAAGGTGCGTGAAGTGCTGACCGAGCTGGGCATGGCCGGGCGCGCGCTGTACGTCGAGCGCGCTACCATGACCAATCAGAAGATCGTGCCGCTGGACCAGGTCGACCCGATGTCGTCGCCTTACTTCTCACTGATCATTGTTCCCGGCGACAGGTGGCAAGGCTGATGACTCTCGAAACTCCCGCCATCGTCATTCTCGGCAACGGTAGCCTGGCGACTGCAAAGCGCATTCAACAGCTTTATCCTGGAGCGCTGATTCATGGCCTTGCCGAGCGTGTGCAGGGGGCCGATAACGTCTACGACGAGTTCGGTACAACGGTGCGTCAGTTGTATCAGCAGAATACGCCGATCATTGCCCTGTGTGCTGCGGGCATTGTGATCCGCACGCTGGTGCCATTGTTGTTGGAAAAAGGCGCCGAGCCGCCAGTGCTGGCCGTGGCTGAAGACGGCAGCGCCGTTGTGCCGCTGCTTGGCGGTCTGGGAGGGGTCAATGTCATGGCGCGCAGCATTGCCAACGGGCTTGGTATCGCGCCGGCGATAACCACCAGCGGTGAATTGCGCTTTGGCACCTGCCTGCTTAATCCGCCCAGCGGCTATGCGTTGGGCGATCTGGAACTGGGCAAACGCTTCGTTTCCGACTTGCTCTCCGGCGAGCATGTGCGCATCGAAGGCGAGGCTCCGTGGCTGGCACAGGCGCAGCTGCCCGAGGACCCACAGGCCGAGCGGACGATTCATGTCGGTTCGGCGGTGCGCGCGCCTTCGTCTAACGAATTGCTGATCTATCCGCGCAGTGTGCTGGTGTCTGTCAGCGCAGTAACCCATGAGCTGGCTGCGCAAGTGCGCACTGCATTGCGCGACGCAAACATAGCCGAGCAATCTCTGGCTTGTCTGCTGGCCAGCGAAGATCAGATGGCCAGTGCGCTGTTGCATCAGGCGGCAGAGGCGCTGGGTGTTCCTTTACGCTTTGAAAGGGCCGGATCGGCCAGCGAAATGGCCACAGGTGCAGTACCGCAACGGCTGGCGCTGCTCGGCATGGGCGATGGCATTGCGATCGCCGTCGCGGCGCAACCGCTGGATGTGCAGAGCATTGGCCGTGGGCGCGGGCGTCTCGCGGTCATTGGCCTCGGCCCTGGCGCAGCGGACCTGATGGTGCCTGCGGTCAAGGCCGAACTGGCGCGCGCCAATGATGTGCTTGGCTATGAAACCTACGTGCGCATGGCCGGACCGTTCCGCGCCGATCAAGTGCTGCACTGCACCGACAACCGCGAAGAAATGCTGCGTGCCCGGCATGCATTCGAGCTGGCTGCGCAGGGGCGCTCGGTGGCCGTGGTGTCGTCGGGTGACCCCGGGGTTTTCGCCATGGCGTCGGCGGTGCTCGAAGCGCTGCACGAGTCCGATGACCCACACTGGCATTCTGTCGAACTGGAAATCCTGCCGGGCGTCTCGGCTTCTCTGGCCACTGCCGCACAGGCGGGCGCGCCCCTGGGGCATGACTTCTGCGTGCTGTCGCTTTCCGACAATCTCAAACCGTGGGAAATCATCGAGAAACGCCTGGACCTTGCATGTCAGGCAGATCTGGCGCTGGCTTTCTACAACCCCATTTCCCGTTCCCGACCCTGGCAGCTGGGCAAAGCGCTTGAGATCGTTCGTCAGCATCGCAGTCCGCAAACGCCCGTTACGCTTGGGCGTGACGTGGGCCGTCCGGGCCAGACGCTGCGTGTCATCACACTGGGCGAGTTGACGCCGGAACAGGTGGATATGCGAACGATGGTGCTGATCGGCTCGTCTCTGACCTGCACGTTTCCTCGTAACGAAGGCGGCAGCTGGGTCTATACGCCGCGTTGGTATGGCAAGAAACCTACAGTCTGAGACCGCAGGCTTGTCATACCGGCATCGAGCTTGTTGTGGGAACGTGCTGAAACTTCTGTGCAATGCCAAGTATTCAGGTCAAGGTTTTTACCTGGATGTTCGAGCGACCGGGGGCTCTTCGTGCTGTCAGGTTTGAGGGACGTTTCCCTGTGCAGCCAGAGAATCTTCGTTTGACCACTATTCACACCGGGTGCTGAGTGTGCGGAAACCCTGTGCATTCCAGTGAAAGCTTCAGAAACAGTTCATAAAGCCTGCAATGTGCGGTTTGTCTGTGCCAAAAAATGCCTGATTTATTTCGTTAGTCTTCTTCCAGTCCATCAGGGCTCATGAATTAAAGGACTAATGAAATGAAACATGAAAATACAATGAACACTGCTGACAACCTTCATTACATTGCCACCTGTGAACTGGCTGAATGCCCACCATCGTTGACCGCCTACTCCGCAGCCAGAAAGCCCGAATTGCTCTTGGCAGACGATCTGACTGACTCCGATCCAGGCGATGAGCCTGCCAAGGGGGCAGTTGTCGCAAGCAGTCTGTTGGCATTTGCCGAGGGTATGTCGCGCCAGAGCAAGGAAGACGTCATGGACTCCTTTCTGTTTGCCACCCTGGTGGCCAACAAGGCGTTCAACCCTGAAACTCAAGGTGATCAGTGGTATGACAAATTCAACGAAGTGCTCTCCAGGCTTGGCTGGCTTTCCACCCATTGGAACTATGCACGCTATCACGCTGCCCAGCAGCGCTTCAGCATGGATGAGGTGGGTCTTGAGATCCTTGCTTCGGCTGTTACCGCAGCAGCTTTGCCGGGGCCTGCATCACTGCTGATGCTCAAGGTCGCCGCTGACGCCTTGGCTGCGCTGAAAGCCAAAAAAGAACCTTTACGCCTGTTCGAGAGCCAGGCCAAGTCACATCGCGGGGGCAGTTTTCGCGTTGCCTCTTGCATGGAATCCGCTGACAAGATTGTGATTCTGGCCATGGGCGCGGTCAGCTTCAAGACTGATAGTGAGGTCACCAATGTCCTGTTCTGGGAATGGCAGGACACCCATGTTGAAACCTGGAAAGGCGAGGACAATCTGGTGCTCAATGCAGGCCTGTATTCGCGCCATCGCGACCTGATTCAGCAAAGGCTCGGCGACAACGCCAAAAGTGCAATCGAGGAGTTTGAAATCTGATCGGGTTGTTTACGGAGGCAATGATTGCCTCCGCGTTCGGGATAAAAGGAATTTCCCATGAAGCAGGAATTGAATGCTGTCGTCGTTAATGCGGGCTGTTTGCTATTTTTTTCCGGGCCGCAGCAGGTCGCGCTGAACAACGATGTGCTGGACTCGATGTTGTACGTGCAGTTGGCCGCATCAAAGCAACACCCAAAGTTTGCCGACTTTGAAAAATGGAATGAAACCCGTCTTGCTGCAACTCTGCGTTTCGGCTGGGTGCTGAGTGCCAGCGAACATGTCAGCGAGCCTTTGCAGGTGGGGAGTGTAGAGACAATATGGAATCGCATGAGGCTTGCCCTTGCTCCTACGGCGTCAACCGATGCGCTAGGGCGTGCAGAGGCATATATGCGCTTGGTTTGCAATCATCGCGCCGGAAACGAAGCGCTTAAGTTGCTGAGTCGTCATACGCTACAGAGCGGTCTGGATCATGCAGGAAGATTGCAGGTCAGCGTGGTCTTGCAACTCGGGTTTTTCGACGCTCAGCGTAACCTGACACTGGCGCAGCTTCATTTCGCCACCCGTCAGCCACTGGCATCCGGCTTTCTTTTCGAGGTACTCGAACCGCAGAGCATCTACGGCAACATCGCCGTGACTGTCTATTCAATGCAATTGATCGACCAGGTCTATTCACAGTTTCGCGCAGGCATAGACGCAGCGCTGTCGAGCAAACGTGTCGGTCTGATCATGACGCCTGGAGACAGGCCTGATGTCTGATCCGGATGAAACCCTGCTGACAGGCTCCAGCCTGCTGTCCTTCCACAATATCGACGCTTGTTTGCGCCAGGACATCATAAGCTGCCTGCAGCACGCCAGACTTGTCGCGGATGATCAACACTCTCCTCAGCGGGCCTGGCATTTATGGCTGGACGTTTACCAGAGATCTATTGTTGCCAATGGCGGGCTGCGTAGCGCGGGGGGCAACGACGTACGGTTGAACATTCACAGTTTCCGGGACATCGGCAAATTGCGGTTTCCGGTGGTTGATAATGCCGTCGAACTTCGCCGGTTGTACCACCGTTCGCTCGACACTCTACTGGCCAGTGACCATGCGAAGACTTTTTTCAGCAGTTGGTTTACCTCTGGGCGCTCTGAAAGCTTTCAACTCATGCCATGTGTCATGCACAACAAAGATGAGGCGACGATCCTTTTGTGCAGCCTGCAGATGACGACCACAGCGTTGAGGCCCGCATTCTATTTCTGGCAGATACTCGGCGGAGAAATGCGAGTGCATGCAATCAGTGCAGCGTTCCGCTTCAGTCGCCAGAGCTTCGAGCCTTTTCGACAAACTGTTCAAGATGCTCTGGCTGATCGCGCACGGGCCGAAATCATCAGTCTTTAACAGTGCGGCCAAGCCCCCATGGAAGGGAGTAATGCAAATGAATTCGGGCACAGGTAATGGAGCGTATCTGGGTGATATCCACAGTATGGTGGCGTTTCTTCCCGGGCTTTCGGGCGAGGATCGTAACGACATTCTGGACGTTCTTCTGGATGCGCAGTTGTTCGCGGGCAAACAGTTTGATTTCACGACGCAGTGGAGCAGCTGGATGCATTATTACCGCAGCCGGCTCAGGACGCGTGGCCTACAGCAAAAAGGCGTGGTTCTGGGCGACTCACTTATCGTAAGCAACGTTGACGATTTGGTGCAGGCAACTTTCAAGGTCAGCAATCCTGCGGATCGCAAGCGTCTGGGCAGCATGGTGCAGCGTGCCTTCACGGCGATGGGCGTGAATCAGGCGGCAGCGTCCTACTTTCAAGACGGCTTCGATCAGGGGCGTCTGGGTAGCTTTCAAGTGGTGCCCTGCGAGAAGTATGAACCGGGCCGGATACTCCTGCTGCTTTGCAGTCTGCACTTGAGCATCGACGAACGTAGTGCAGGCAGACGAAGGCTGCTGTTCCATTTCAAGGGCGGCAGTTACACCTTCGACACAAAGATTTATGCGGAACATCGTAATGACGTGGCGCGCTATCTGGATGGCAGGGCGAAAAGCCTGATACGTGCCGCCTCTATCTGAACAGCTCAAGGCAACAAATAGCCCCTGATGCCGGTGAATATGATCTGTGCGGCCAATGCACAGACGAATAACCCCATCAGGCGGCTGACGATCTGCAAACCTTGATCACCGAGAATACGTTCGATGCGATTGGCCAGATACAGCACGACCCCGACTGTCAGGCTCGCCAGAGCGATACTTAGGATAGCCGCGAGTTTGTCGTCCCAATGCGGCTGACTGACGCCCATGACCAGCAGTGCGCCAATCGTGCCGGGGCCTACCGTCAGGGGGATGGTCAACGGAACAATGGTGACGTCCTGCTGGACATTATCGGTCTGCACGGCTGACTTGCCTTGAGCCATGCCCAATGCCGAGATGAACAGCACAGTGCCGGCGCCGATTCTGAATGCGTCGACCGTGATCCCGAATACATCGAAAATCACTCTTCCGAACAGGTACAACAGTACGCTGGAGACCAGCGTGGCGAGCGCTACTTTCCAGGCCAGACGCCTTTGCTCCTTGCGCGAGTGGCCGCGGGTCAGGCTGATGAAGCAGGAAAGGACGAAGAACGGACTGTAAAGCACCAGCATTTTCAGATAAACGCTGAACAACACGTGAAGCATGGCTTCGACTCACAGCAGCAGGTGGATGGCACCGCCAGTCTATCAGGCCTTTAGCGGCTTCCCGTAGCGGTGTCAGTTCTGCTGATACAGTTCGCCAGCCGAGGTCAGCCCGCGAGCCTTTTCGCGATGAGCGACCCAATGCTCCACGAGTTCGCGCAGTTGGGACAGCTCGATGGGCTTGGCCATATGACCGTCCATGCCCGCCTGACGTGCGCGATCCTTGTGCTCGGCGAGAATATGCGCGGTCAGTGCAACGACGGGTGTGCGCACGCGCTGATTGCCGACTTCCCATGCACGCAATTGCTCGGTGGCCGAGAACCCGTCCAGTATCGGCATTTCACAGTCCATCAGTACCAGGTCGTAACGCTGCGCTTTCATGGCGCGCAGTGCTTCTTCGCCATTGCTGGCGGTGTCGGGGTTCAGGTTGAGCTTGCCGAGCATGCCCCGGATCACTTTGGTCGAAATGCTGTTGTCTTCGGCCACCAGAATGCGAAAGTCGCCGGGCACGCTGGCCGGAATGTTCGGCACGTTGTTGGCCTTGGAGGCAGTCACGCCTTTGTTCAGCTGGGTCAGCTCATCGGCCAGCGTGGTCTTGAGCGTATAGCCTGCCACCGGTTTGGCCAGAATGCGCTTGATGCCTGAATTGCGCGCGATGATCTTGCTCGGCGCATTGCTGATGCCTGTCAGCATGATCAGCAGAATGTCATGATTGAGGCTTGGATCTTCCTTGATCTTGGCTGCCAGCTGCATACCCGTCATACCGGGCATGTTCTGATCGAGCAGAACCACATCGAAATAATCCCGCAAGTGCGCCTTGGTCCTGAGCAGCGCCAGCGCTTCCTTGCCGGAAGCGACAGCGCTGACATTCAAGCCCCACGCGCTACATTGCTGGACCAGCACCTTGCGGCAGGTGTCATTGTCATCGACAACCAGTACGCGGGCATCCTTCAGAGGGCTGTCCAGGTCAATGGTCGGCTGCTCGAGCAGGCTTGCGTCCATTGGCAGCGTCAGCCAAAGCATGTTGCCTTTAATGCCGCTGCTCTGGATGCCGAATTCGCCGTCCATCAGGACGATCAGCTGACGCGCGATGACCAACCCCAAGTGGCCGCCCAGCCTGCTGCTGGCCAGGAAATTCCTGCTGTGCAATTCAGCGTGCAGCAATTCGTCCCTTTCTTCATCGGAGAGCGATTCTCCGCTGTCCTGGACCGATATGCGCAGGCGATGGCTGCCGGACTTCGAGGTATCCAGCGCAACAGCCAGCAGAATCTCGCCTTCGTCGGTGTTCTTCAGCGCATTTTCCAGCAGGCTCAGCAGCGTCTGGCGCAGACGGGTCGGGTCGCCATTGATGACGCGAGGCACCTGCGGCTGGATCAGACTGATCAGCTCCACCTGCTGTTTTTCGGCCTTGGCGCGGAAAATGTTCAGGCAGTCCTCGACCAGCGCGGCGATATCGAATTGCACGTCATCGAGTTCGATCTGCCCTGACTCCAGCTTGGTGATGTCCAGAATCTCGTTGATCAATGTCAGCAGTTCATTGCCGGCACTGTGGATAGTCTGCACATAGTCGCGCTGTTTGACTGACAGGGGCGTGCCGAGCAGCAGTTCGGTCATGCCCAGCACGCCGTTCATGGGCGTACGGATCTCATGACTGATCTTGGCCAGAAACTCTGCCTTGGCATTGATTTCGGCAGTACTGGCTGCCTGATCGCGGCTGAGGCTGAAGCGGTCTTCGGTGATGCTGCGATGACGTTCGCCGAGTGCCAGGCTCATCAGCAGGCCGCTGATGCAGAAAACGCTGAGCAGCGCGAGTATCAGCCATTGTGGCGGCACCAGGCTCAACCACAGCAGGCCTGGCAACACCACCATGTAACCGATATTGAAGGTGATCATCCCGAACACGAACAGCCGCGCGGAGCGATAGCCCTTTTGCCAGTGCCACATGGATACGGCAAGAATGCTCAGCGTCGTGATGGAGACCAGAACGAAAGTCAGGATATTGATCGGCAGACTGCTGTCGGACAGCACCACCAGAGCGCCGAGGCCCATGAGCGCTGCAATGCCCAGCAACAGGCGATCCAGCTTGCGCGCCCGACGATGAATGAAGAAGCAATAGGTGTAGATCAGACCTGCGACAGCGGCCAGCAGCAGCGCCAGATGCGAACTGGGTGTCTGCGCAATGTGCCAGGGGTCGATCGGGCGGAGCAGATTCAGCAGCAGCAGGGCGCTGAGCCCGAGCAGGGATTCGCAGGCCGCCAGCCACAGATTGCTGCGTGAACGCGTATGCCCGAACCGTGTCAGGTTCTGTACGATCAGCATCGCCAACGCGCCAAACAGCAGGCCGAACAGTAACGGTTCGGTCTCGTTGGCAGCGCTCTCGATGGCTGGCTCCAGGGTGATACTGGGGCGCATTTTCTGAGCCGATACAAGCCTCAGGTAGATATCCAGTGAAGCCGCACTTTGCGGGATTGGCAGCAGGAAATCGTTGGACGGCAGGCGTTGATCTTCCAGAGGCACGTCATTGCCGGTGCGCAAGTGATCAACCAGTCGGTCGCCATCCATGACGTACATGTCTGCGCTGGCAAGGTCAGGTGCAAAGATGCGCAGGAGTTGCTCATGCTGCGTGGGATGCAGCCGGTAATGCAGCCAGACCGCACCGCTGTGATCTGTCGCCGTGACGCGCTCCAGTTCGATGGGGCTGAACTGATTCTGATAGCGCGCCGAGCGGATTTCATCCAGCGTCAGGCTGGCTTTTTCGTCGAGCAGCGTTGACCAGCCTGCGCCATGCTCTGCCTGAGCCGAAAGCATGAACAGCAAGGTCAGCAGTCCGACAGTTGAGGCTATGGCAATCCTGAGCCAGCGCACTATGAAATCCCTTCGTGAGTGAATGCCAGGTAAACCGCGCAACGCCAGGTAAACCGGCCAGCACCTTTGATCAGGTGCCAGCCCGGTCGATTATTCCTGTTCTTCGCCACGCTCGCGGGCAATGGCACGGTAGCCAATGTCATTACGATAAAAACAACCTTGCCAATCGACTTTCGCTGCCAGCGCGTAGGCGTTTTTTTGCGCACTGCCCACGCTGTCACCCAATGCTGTGGCACACAGTACACGACCGCCGCTGGTCACGACACGATCATCCTGCAAGGCGGTGCCTGCGTGGAATATCTTGCCTTGCAGTTGTGCGGCAGCGTCCAGTCCATTGATGACCGCTCCTTTGGCGTAATCGCCAGGATAACCGCCAGCTGCCAGCACGATACCCAGGCTCGGACGCGGGTCCCATTGTGCTTCGACCTTGTCCAGCGCCTGCGCCAGAGCTGCTTCGACCAGCAATACCAGGCTCGATTGCAGACGCAACATGACCGGCTGTGTTTCCGGATCGCCAAAGCGGCAGTTGAACTCGATCACCTTGGGGTTGCCAGCCTTGTCGATCATCAGACCAGCATAGAGGAAACCGGTGTAGACGTTGCCTTCCTCGGCCATGCCCCGGACGGTCGGCCAGATGACCAGGTCCATGACACGTTGATGAACCTCGGCAGTCACTACCGGGGCAGGGGAGTAGGCACCCATGCCCCCGGTGTTCGGACCGCTGTCGCCATCGCCGACCCGTTTGTGATCCTGGCTGGTGGCCATGGGCAGCACATTCTTGCCGTCGACCATGACGATGAAGCTGGCTTCCTCGCCGTCCAGAAACTCTTCGATTACTACCCGCGAGCCCGCGTCGCCGAAAGCATTGCCTGCCAGCATGTCGCGAACTGCATCTTCGGCTTCTGCCAGGGTCATGGCGACGATGACGCCCTTGCCGGCGGCCAGGCCATCGGCCTTGATGACGATCGGCGCACCTTTTTCACGCAGGTAGGCCAGCGCAGGCTCGATGTCGGTGAAGTTCTGGTAGTCGGCCGTGGGGATCTTGTGACGTGCCAGGAAATCCTTGGTGAACGCCTTGGAGCCTTCGAGCTGCGCAGCAGCGGCGGTCGGACCAAAGCAATCCAGGCCGCGACTGCGGAACAGGTCGACGACACCCGCAACCAGCGGCACTTCCGGGCCGACGATGGTCAGGGAAACATTCTTTTCTGCGAAATCCGCCAGTTGTTCCAGTGCCAGAACGTCGATGGCCACGTTCTCGCACTTTGCCTCGATCGCAGTGCCCGCATTGCCAGGTGCGACAAACACCTTCTGAATACGTGGGTCCTGAGCTACTTTCCAGGCCAGGGCGTGTTCACGACCGCCGCTGCCGATGATCAAAACATTCATTTCAAAAACCTCGATGACGCTGGTTCTGGAGTACGCGCTGTGTCGATGACGACCAGTGCCGCAGTACGAGGCCGCAATGGCGCGGGTGCATGCGAGGCGGAGCGGACTTCGCTGAGCCCGATTGCCTGTTGGCAATGTGCATCAGCGAAGCCCCGTCCAGCGAAGCACAAACCTGTGACAGTGCGACCGTTTTTCTGATTAATGCCTGAAGTGGCGCATGCCGGTGAACACCATCGCAATGCCGGCTTCGTCTGCCGCAGCAATCACTTCGTTGTCGCGCATCGAGCCGCCTGGCTGGATGACGGCAGTGATGCCGACCTTGGCCGCGTTGTCGATACCATCGCGGAACGGGAAAAATGCATCGGACGCCATGACTGCTCCTTGCACCTGCAGACCGGCATGCTCTGCCTTGATCGCGGCGATGCGCGCGGAGTTCACGCGGCTCATCTGACCTGCGCCGACGCCGATGGTCTGGCGGTTACGGGCGTAGACAATGGCGTTGGACTTCACGTACTTGGCGACTTTCCAGGCGAAGATCAGGTCATGCATTTCGTGTTCGGTAGGCGCACGCCGGGTAACGACCTTGAGGTCATCCGAGGTGATCATGCCGATGTCGCGGCTTTGCACCAGCAGGCCACCGTTGACGCGTTTGTAGTCCCAGGCCGGAAGACGCTCGCTCCACTGGCCACTGGTAAGCAGACGCACGTTGGCTTTGCTGGCCACGATGGTGCGGGCTTCGGCGCTGACGCTTGGGGCGATGATGACTTCAACGAACTGGCGTTCGACGATGGCCTTGGCCGTTGCAGCGTCCAGCTCGCGGTTGAACGCGATTATGCCGCCAAATGCCGATTCGGCGTCGGTGGCATAGGCCAGTTCGTAGGCCTGGCGAATGCCGCCTTCGTCGTCAGGGCAGACTGCTACGCCGCACGGGTTGGCGTGCTTGACGATAACGCAGGCGGGCTTGACGAAGCTCTTGACGCACTCCAGCGCAGCATCGGTGTCGGCAACGTTGTTGAACGACAGTTCCTTGCCTTGCAACTGGGTCGCAGTGGCGATACCGACTTCGGCCGGCTTGGCTTCCACGTAGAACGCCGCGCTCTGGTGCGGGTTCTCGCCGTAGCGCATTTCCTGAGCCTTGACGAACTGGGTGTTGAAAGTGCGCGGGAATTGGCTGCGGCCTTCGGTGCTCAGGGTGTCGGCAGTCTGGTCGACGCCACCCAGGTAGTTGGCAATCATGCCGTCGTAGGCCGCAGTGTGTTCGAAGGCCTTGAGCATCAGGTCGAAACGCTGTGCGTAGGTCAGGCCTCCAGCCTTGAGGCTTTCCAGTACCTGGCCGTAATCGCCTGCATTGACCACGATGGCGACATCTTTATGGTTCTTTGCTGCAGAACGGACCATGGTCGGGCCGCCGATATCAATGTTCTCGATGGCGGTCGGCAGGTCGCAGCCTGGCTTGGAAACAGTGGCTTCAAACGGATACAGATTGACGGCTACCAGATCGATCGGCTTGATGCCGTGTTCGTTCATGATCGCGTCGTCGGTACCGCGACGACCCAGAATGCCGCCGTGGATCATGGGGTGCAGGGTCTTGACCCGACCGTCCATCATTTCAGCGAAGCCGGTGTAGTCGGCCACTTCGACTGCCGCAACGCCATTGTCCTTGAGCAGCTTGAACGTACCGCCAGTGGAGAGGATCTCGACGCCCAGCGCTTCTAGCTCGCGGGCAAACTCAAGGATTCCGGTCTTGTCGGATACGCTGATCAGGGCGCGGCGGATCGGCAGGCGGGTAATCTGGTCGGTCATCTCGATTTCCATCAAAAGCAAAAGAAGTCAGCAAAAAAAAGCGACCACGGTGCAAGGTCGCCTTTTCTGTTTTGAATGCTTTAAAGCAGATCGTACTGTTTGAGTTTCTTGCGCAAGGTGCCTCGGTTCAGGCCCAGCAGCTCGGAGGCTTTCGTCTGGTTGCCCTTCACGTAGTTCATCACGCTTTCAAGAAGTGGCGCCTCGACCTCCGACAACACCAGGTTGTAGACGTCAGTGACGGATGCGCCTTCGAGGTGGGCGAAATAATTGTGCAGCGCCTTCTCGACACTTCCGCGCAGGGTCTGACCCTCTTCGCTCGGCGTGTTGAGGTGCTGTTTCAAATTGACATTGTCGCTCACGGGTGTTGTTCCACTCACTAAAGTCTCGGTCATCAACGTCATGCGGCCACCTCTTTATCATTCTGGTTATCCGGGCCCTTGCAGCCTTGGCTGAAGAACTCCCGAACGTTGGCGCACTGTGCATCTGTATCGTCCAAACGATTGAAACGGGCGCGGAACTCTCTGGCGCCCGGCAGGGTTGCGAGATACCAGCCGACGTGTTTGCGCGCAATGCGCACACCCATCACGTCTCCATAGAACGCGTGAAGCGCTGCCAGATGCTCAAGCAGAATGCGTTCCACTTCACTCAACTGCAGGGCCGGAAGTGTTTCTCCGGTGAGCAGATAGTGTTCTATCTCGCGAAAAATCCAGGGACGCCCCTGAGCGGCCCTGCCAATCAACAACCCGTCTGCGCCGGTGGCCTGAAGCACGCGCCGGGCCTTTTCCGGTGAATCGATGTCGCCATTGGCGAAGACCGGGATCGACACCGCCTGCTTGATCGCGGCGATGGTGTCGTATTCGGCTTCGCCGGTGTAAAGGTCGGCACGGGTTCGCCCATGTACCGCCAGCGCCTGAATACCTGCCTGCTCGGCAATTTTCGCCACTGTCAGGCCATTGCGGTTGTCGCGATCCCAGCCGGTGCGGATCTTCAGCGTTACCGGCACATCCACCGCAGCCACGACGGCCTGCAGGATGTCATTGACCAGTTGCTCGTCTTTCAGCAGCGCCGAACCCGCCGCCTTGTTGCAGACCTTCTTGGCCGGGCAACCCATGTTGATGTCGATGATCTGGGCGCCCAGTTCGACATTGGCACGCGCTGCGTTTGCCAGCATCTGCGGATCACCTCCGGCGATCTGCACCGAGCGTGGCTCGGGATCACCTTCGTGGATCATGCGCAGACGCGATTTGCGGCTGTTCCACAGGCTCATGTCACTGGTGACCATTTCCGACACCACCAGACCGGCGCCGAGTTGTCGGCACAGCTGACGGAAAGGCTGGTCGGTGACGCCCGCCATCGGGGCGAGAATCAAGCCGTTATGCACTGTATATGGGCCGATGCGTACTGCCGACATAGCCTTACCTGTAGTGGAGGCCAAATCATCCGCAGGCCGTGTAAAAAACCGTTTCACCCGGTCTGCAACGGCCTGTCCAGCCAGCCGTCTGCGCCACTCCCGAATCGAACCGAGAGTTTGAAAAAGGGTTGGCATGATACCCGCTCTCGATGACTGGATAAAGGCTGAATTGGATAAAATCTGAACAGTTCTTTTGCAGGCATCCGCCGCGCATTTTCGGTGCATCCAGAGGAAAAACTTCGGCGATCGTGCAGGCTTCCGGTGAGCAGAGCGCCTTTTTCAGTTTAGACGCTGTGTGTCTCTTCGGCGTAAAGCACTCATTCGGGAGAGCGGAAGTTCAGGCTGTAATTCACCGCTTTGGCGCCAGGATCAAGGATGTCCAGCGCAATATGGATTGGCGTCTGCGGTGGCATCTCCTCTTTGCCGGCCATTTCACCGCTCAGGTATTCGCTGGGCTTGAATCGACGACTGGCAATCAACTGACCGCCGGTATCGGAAAAACGCAGCTCGAGCAGGGGAAAGGGCTGTGAAAACGGCGCACGGTTATAGATGATCGCGTCAACCACCAGAGCTCCCTGGAATTCAGGGTGGCTGCGTACGATGAGGTTGCTGCTCTTGAGCTGTGAGATATCGACTTTCGACGGCACCTTGCAGCCGATCTGCGGGCAGATCTGCTGAAACCACGGTCGATACTGATCCTGGCGCGCGAGTTGGTCAAAGTGATACCAGACGTACTGACCAGCCAGCCCTGCCAGCGCCAGCACTACCAGCAAGCCCCAGGCCAGACGGCGGCCCCAGCGGGGTTTGGGACGCTGCCAATCCAGCTGCAGCGGGTCATCGCTGAGGTCCAGAAGTGTCTGATCGCGAACCGCAGGCTCGTTGCGTCCGCGTTTGCTGCGCGGGTCCGGCTCTGGCTCGTGGTCGTCGTCATGGGGGGCATCGTCTTCGTCGTCATCCACAGCTGACCAGCGTTCAGCTTTCTCGGCTGGCGGTGTTTTGCGCGAGATGATGACCGGCATGTCTGGCTCGTCGTCGTCCAGGTCCTTGTCGAGGCTCAGGGATGGCTCGGTACGGTCCCGGTCAGCAGGCGACAGAGGGGCCGCATCTTCGGTCGAATCGCTGTCGGGGATGACTTCGGCGTGCAGCTCTGGCAGATGTTCGACGTCGTCGTTGTGCAGTGTGTCAACCCAGGCCGCTTCTTCGGTCTGATGGGTATCGCGCTTCGCGCTCAGGTTCACCGGCTCATCGTCGACCTTGCTGACCGACCGCCCAAAGGTGTCGGGGCGGCGTGTTTCTCGCCGTTCGAGGCGCGCCAGCTCTTCGTCCAGGTTCAGGTTGTCGAGGTCCATTTCGCTGACCTGCCAGGGGTCGTCTTCCTCGACCGCTTTTTCCGGTTCGGGCGCACGTTCCGGAATCGGCACTGGCTCGTGCTCCGGAAGGGGCTCTGGGCGAGGTTGCTCGAGCACGACCGGCACGCTGGCCGGTGGCGCTTTTTCGGAGTCATCGATAGCACGCTGTTCCAGCAACTGCCGGGCGGCGTTGAAAACCTGCAGGCAGGCTCCGCAACGCACTACGCCCCGGGCCACGCTCAGTTGAGCGTGACTGACTCTGAAACTGGTCTGGCAGTGCGGGCACTGGGTGACAAAACTGTCGGTCATGCGGCTGTCCGGTTGAAGCGGCGGTTAACGGCGGCGTCCCGTGATGCGTACCCAGCCATCTCGGTTTGCGATCGGGTCCAGATCAAAGCTGTCAGCATAGGCCGCAGCGACTTCTTCACCTTGTTCGGCGAGGATGCCTGACAAAGCCAGGCGACCACCGGTCCTGATCAGCGTTGCCAGTTGTGGTGCGAGAGAAACCAGCGGGCCAGCCAGAATGTTGGCGACCAGCACATCAGCCTGCTGAGGCGGCAGGTCTTCGGGCAGGTACAGCGGGAAACGCTCGGCAGCGATGTTGTTACGTCCGGCATTGTCGCGAGAGGCTTCCAGCGCCTGAACATCAATGTCGGTGCCGACGGCCTGCTCGGCGCCCAGCAGCAGCGCAGCGATGGCCAGAATGCCCGAGCCGCAGCCGAAATCCAGTACGTGGCAGCCCTGGAGGTCCTGGCCGTCCAGCCATTCGAGGCAGAGGGCGGTGGTCGGGTGCGTGCCGGTGCCGAATGCCAGGCCCGGGTCGAGCAGCAGGTTCACGGCATCTGGTTGTGGCGCAGCGTGCCAGCTAGGCACGATCCACAGGCGCTGGCCGAAACACATGGGCTGGAAATTATCCATCCAGCTGCGTTCCCAGTCCTGATCTTCGATGACTTCGGCGCTGTGTTCAGGCAATTCTTCCCCGGTCAGCAGGCTCAGGTGCGCCAGCGCCAGTTGCGCGTTGGTGTCGGCCTCGAACAGGGCGAGCAGGTGAGTGTGCGTCCACAGCGGCGTGGTGTTGAGTTCCGGCTCGAAAATCGGCTGGTCTTCGGCGTCCATGAAGGTCACGGACACGGCGCCGACTTCAAGAAGCGCATCTTCGTAGGTTTCGGCTTGTTCTGGGCTGATGGCGAGGCGGACTTGCAGCCAAGGCATGGCGGATTACCTTCGATCTGAATATGAGTGCGGCTGACAGGGCCGATATGGCCGCAGGAAGCGGGCAAGTTTACTGCTATGCGCTGCAAACAACAAAGCCGCATCTCTGCGGCTTTGTCGTTTTGAAACACACTGGCTTATTGATTGGCCAGTTTGTGCTCCAGGTAGTGGATGTTGACGCCGCCTTCGCAGAAGCCTTCATCGCGAGTCAGATCACGGTGCAACGGGATATTGGTCTTGATCCCGTCAACCACGATTTCGTCCAGGGCGTTGCGCATGCGTGCCATGGCTTCTTCGCGGGTCGCGCCCCAGGTGATCACTTTGCCGATCAACGAGTCGTAGTTGGATGGCACTTTGTAACCGCTGTACAGGTGCGAGTCGACCCGTACGCCATTGCCGCCTGGGGCATGGAAATGCTTGACCAGACCTGGGCTCGGCACGAAGGTTTTCGGGTCTTCGGCGTTGATCCGGCATTCCAGCGCATGGCCCTTGATGACGACGTCATCCTGGGTATACGACAGTTTGTTGCCGGCGGCGATGCTGAGCATCTCCTTGACGATGTCGATGCCGGTGACCATTTCCGAAACCGGATGCTCCACCTGAACGCGGGTGTTCATTTCGATGAAGTAGAAGCGGCCGTTCTCGTAGAGGAACTCGAAAGTGCCAGCGCCACGGTAGCCGATATCGACACATGCCTTGACGCAGGCGGCGAGTACGTCCGCACGTGCCTGTTCATCGATGAACGGTGCCGGTGCTTCTTCCAGAACCTTCTGGTGACGGCGCTGCAGCGAGCAGTCGCGGTCGCCCAGATGAATCGCCTGGCCCTGGCCGTCGGAAATGACCTGGACTTCCACGTGGCGCGGGTTGGTCAGGTATTTTTCCAGGTAGACCATCGGGTTGCTGAACCAGGCAGCCGCTTCGGCGCGGGTCTGGGCAGCGGCTTCGATCAGGTCTTCTTCGCGATGAACCACACGCATGCCGCGACCACCACCGCCACCGGCGGCCTTGATGATCACCGGGTAGCCTACTTCGCGACCGATGCGCAGAGCGATTTCTTCGTCTTCCGGCAGCGGGCCGTCGGAACCCGGAACGGTCGGTACGTTGGCCAGCTTCATGGCGTCCTTGGCAGAAACCTTGTCGCCCATCAGGCGGATGGTTTCTGCTTTGGGGCCGATGAAGGCAAAACCTGATTTTTCGACCTGTTCGGCGAAATCGGCGTTTTCTGCAAGGAAACCGTAGCCAGGGTGGATCGCCGTAGCGCCGGTAACTTCAGCGGCCGAGATAATCGCCGGAATGTTCAGGTAGGACAGATTGGCCGGTGCCGGGCCGATGCAGACTGTTTCGTCCGCCAAGCCCAGGTGCATCAACTCGCGATCTGCCGTTGAGTGTACAGCGACGGTCTTGATGCCCAATTCTTTACAGGCACGCAAGATGCGCAAGGCAATTTCGCCGCGGTTGGCGATCAGAACTTTTTCCAACATCGCAGGCTCTCCCCGGATCAAACGATTGTGAACAGCGGCTGGTCGAACTCAACCGGCTGACCGTTTTCTACCAGGATAGATTCGATTACGCCGCTGGCTTCTGCGGTGATGTGGTTCATCATTTTCATCGCTTCGACGATGCAGATGGTGTCGCCTTTCTTCACGGTCTGGCCGACTTTGACATAGGCAGGCGAAGTAGGCGCCGGGGTCAGGTAGAAGGTACCGACCATAGGCGACTTGACCACAAAACCGTTCAGTTTCGGAGCCGATGGGGCTTCTGCAGCAGCCGGCGCTGCAGCGGCAACAGGTGCTGGTGCAGCGACTGGCGCGGCAACCGGGGCAGGTGCGTAGTAAGGCTGCGCCGGAGTCTTGCTGTGGCGGCTGATCCGCACGGATTCTTCGCCTTCACGAATTTCTAATTCGTCGATGCCGGACTCTTCCAGCAATTCGATCAGTTTCTTGACTTTGCGAATATCCATTAATCAACTCCCAAGGTTCTGTTAGGGCTTTTGGCGACCGGTTCAAGTCATGCGGCACAGCCTGAGGCTGTACTCGTCATGGCTTGGCGCTAACGGCCAATTGTTCCAGGGCGGCTTCCAGAGCCAAGCGGTATCCGCTGGCGCCAAGGCCGCAGATCACTCCTACAGCGACGTCTGAAAAGTAGGAGTGATGGCGGAAAGGTTCGCGTTTGTGCACGTTTGATAAATGCACTTCGATGAATGGGATGCTCACTCCCATCAGCGCGTCACGTATTGCAACGCTTGTGTGCGTAAAAGCGGCCGGATTGATCAAAATGAAATCCACACCTTCGTCGCGGGCGGCGTGAATGCGGTCGATCAGTTCGTATTCGGCGTTGCTTTGCAGGTACATCAGATGGTGACCGGCATCGCGAGCGCGCTGCTCCAGGTCCTGGTTGATCTGGGGCAGGGTGACGGTGCCATAGACCCCGGGTTCCCGAGTGCCCAGCAGGTTCAGGTTGGGCCCGTGAAGGACCAGGATAGTCGCCATCGCGTGTTCCTTTTATTGTCTGCGAGCTGTTTACGCCCGGCGACTATGCCGGAAGGGCAATGGACTGTCCAGTTAACAACAGTAGCCAGCACGATGAGCGATATTCGCGCAAAGTTTGTGACTGGCCTTTTAGTTTTGGTCATTTGCGCTGTTGAGGCGCTCTATCAGCCCTGCAGCGTCGATTTCGCCGACGATCCGAACGGAGGAGAGTTCTTCGCCGTTTTTAGCGAAAAACAGCAAGGCCGGCGGGCCGAACAATTTGTAGCGGTCGAGCAGTGCGCGCTGCTCTGAGGTGCTGTCGGTCATGTCGAAACGTATCAGGCTGTGCCCCGCCAACTTGGCGACGACGTCAGGATCCGGCAGAACTTCGTGTTCGATGACCTTGCAACTGATGCACCAGTCGGCGTACCAGTCGAGCAGCAGCGGCTTGCCTGCGCTTTGCGCTTCCTGCATGACGCGGTCCAGTTCGGCTGAAGTGGTTACCGTCTGCCACTGAGATGAGGTCGAGGCAACTGCGCTGTTGTTTGTGGTGGCGTACTCGCGGCCCAATGGGCGCATGGGGTCAGTCTGCCCGGAAAGCGCGCCATACCAGCAGGCGAGCGCGTAGACCAGTAGCGCCAGACCGAGCAATTGAGCCAGTTTTTGCTGCGTGGTCTTTTCAGTGCGCTCCAGTGCGCCGAGAAACAGGGCAACGCCTGCCGACAGCAGACCAACCAGCAGCAGGGTGATTTGCCCCGGCAGCACGCGACTCAGCAGGCCGATCGCCAGACCGAGCAGCAGCACGCCGATCGCATTCTTCACCGTCACCAGCCAAGGGCCGCTTTTCGGCAGCCATGTGGCTCCACCCGTCGCGATCAACAGCAGTGGCGCACCCATCCCGAGCCCCAGTGCAAACAGTTTCAGCCCGCCACCAATGGCATCGCCGCTGGCGCTGATGTACAGCAGAGCGCCGGCCAGCGGGGCCGATACGCATGGCGAAACCAGCAGGCTGGAGACCACGCCCAGTACGGCTGCGCCCCATAATGAACCGCCTTCAGTCTTGCCGGCGATGCGGTCCAGGCGTGAGCTGATCGACTGTGGCAGGCGCAGCTCGAAAGCCCCGAACATTGCCACGGCAAAAATCACGAAAAACGCTGCAAACGGCACCAGCACCCAAGCCGATTGCAGACGCGCCTGCAGATTCAGGCTTGCGCCGAATACGCCCATCAGCGCGCCAAGCAGTGCAAAACAGGCTGCCATTGGCAGCACGTAGGCCAGCGACAGGCTGAGGCCGCGCAACCCGCCGACCTGGCCGCGCAGCACCACGCCTGACAGAATCGGCAGCATCGGCAGTACGCAAGGGGTAAAGGTCAGGCCTACGCCTGCGAGGAAAAACAGCGCGAGTTCTTTCCAGCTCCAGGTGTTGGCTGGAGCTGGGCTGGAGACTGCCCCGGCCGGGCTTGCAGCCACATCACCGATGCTCAGGCGTTCGGTTTCCGGCGGGTAACACAGGCCCTTGTCGGCGCAGCCCTGATACGTCACCGCCAGTGTGAAGGGCCGCTGTTCGCCGGGTTTGCGTGGCAGATCAATGTCGAGAATGCCGTGGTAGACCTCGACATCGCCAAAGTATTCATCGTGCTTCTGTTCACCTTTGGGCAGTTGCGCTTCGCCCAGACCAATGTCGGCCGGTTCGGTGCGGAACTGGAAGCGATGGCGATACAGGTAGTAGCCGTCGGTGGCGACCAGCCTCAGCTTGATCGATTCCGGTGTGGTTTCGATCAGGCTCAGCTGAAAGGCCTGACGCACAGGCAGGAAGTCCTTGCTGTTGTCTAGCGAGCCACCGCCCAGCGTTGACGACGGGCGACTGTCCAGCAGACCCGCTGCGGAAACAGGCAGGGCCAGGATCAATAACATCAGGCATAACAAGCGACGCATGGCAGTCTCGAGTCTCGAAAGTATGCGCATGATAACGGAGTGCCCAGCAACCTGCCGAGCGCAGGTTGTAAGGTGCAGTGTCGGGGGTAAACGGACAGGCTATTTGCTGCCCGAGGAAAAACTGCCACCAGCGTCCTGTTCGTAGAATTCCGGGATTTTGTTTTTATACGTGTCAAGCCAGCGTTGCAGGCTCAGGTCGCGCTCCGCCGCCGTGGCAGCCTGCGGTTTAGGTGATGCAGCCTTGCCGCTGGCCTGCAGTTGCAGCCAGGTTTCAGTCTGTTTTTGCTCGGTAAGTGGGCGCGCGTCGTCGTTGGCCAGCGTGTTGCTTGCGCTCAGCAGCATGGCAATGCTGACAATCAGGCTTCTCATGGTTGTACTCCTGTTGGCTGGCGAACATGCTGCTCAGGCAGCGCTGGGTCTGGGCCGGCTGAGGCCAGCGGTGGGCGCAGGTTCTTTTTCAGTTTTTCGGCGCGGGCCTGTGCATCGGTGATCTGCGCGGGTGTCAGCCCTGATCTGGATGCCAGCTCGGCGGCTTGGGTCCAGTTGTTCTGGTAGATCAGAAGGGTGGCGAGGTTGACCGCCGCCAGCGGGTCAGACTGTTTAAGCTCCATCGCGGTCAGGAACTGAAAGCGCGCCTGCTCCAGTTGCAACTGATTGAGGTACACCACACCCAGATCATTGCGGATCTTTTCGTCGGTTGGCTGCAGTTTGCTGGCTTTGAGCAAGTGCTGCTGAGCCGACACGTTGTCGCCTCGGGCTGCCGCCAGTTGCCCCAATCCATGTTCACCTTGCGCTGCCCGGCAAGTACCCAGCAGGCTGCGATACAGCGGCTCTGCTTCATTGCTGCCCAGCAGCCTTAATACGCGAGCCTTGCGCAGACGCACCTCGCCGAGGCTGTCCGGCAACCCTTCCAGGTTGGCCAGGCTGGCGTGCAGGCGCCCTTCGTCGGCCATGTTCTGGGCCAGATTCAGGGCGAATTCCTGATCGGAGGTGAGCTTGGGGCACACGCTGGCTTGTTGTGGCGATGCCTGTGCCCACAGTGCCCGACCGTCGCTGGCACAGCCGCTCAGCGCGAGGATGCCGATAACCGCAATGGCTGCTTTCAAACCTTTTACTCCTTGTAGTGGCGACGCAGCTTACATACCGCCCAATGCGCGGCTGATAGCGATAAACCCCGGACCGGCCAGCACAATCAGCAAGGCGGGGAACAGAAACACCATCATGACCATCGACATTTTGGCTGACAGCTTGGAAATGTATTCCTGCAAACGGGTCAGGCGTCGATCATCGATCAGTTGCTTGAGCGTCAGCAGCGATTTCAGGGCGCCTCCGCCCTGATGAATCAGTTGATTGAGGATGATGCAGGTGTCGCTCAGTTCATCGACGTCCAGTAGCGCTGCCATTTTGCGCAGCTCCTCGCCCAGCTCCAGCCCGGAATCTACCCGTGCCAGGACCACGCGGATTTCTTCGGACAGCACCGGCAGCAGGTCCTTGCCCTCGTTGCTCAGCACGCGCAATGCCTGTTCGACGGCCATGCCTGACTCGAACAGGATGCGCAGCAGGGGAATGAACGTGGAAATCTCAACCACTATCTGCTTCTGCCTGCGTTTGGCGACCGCCGCGAGAGCCCGCTTGGGCAGCAGATACCCGGCGCCCAGCGCAAAAACCGGCGCTATCAATGGCTGCTCGATATTTTTGAAAAACAGCAACTGGCCCAGTGCGACGACGCACATCAGACCGATGGGCACGCCAATCTGGCAGGCGGCGAACAGCGAACGTTTTCTCGCGCGTCGCCAGCCGATACGGTTGAGTAATACCTGGGTTTCCGAGTCAAGGCTGATACTGCGCTGGCCAATGCGCGTGTCGCCCAGCAGCCGCAAAAGGCTGCCGATACGGCTCTCACGCACCACTTTTCCTCGCAGGCGTTGCGCCACCAGACGCTCGTTGCGACGTCGCCGGGCCAGGCCGGACAACAGAAGAAAGGCTGCAGCGGCGAGCATCAAGGCACTGAACAACAGCTCCATTCAAATGCTCCTCAGCATGCGCCACAACATCAGACAGCCCAGCAGTTGGAGGGCAAACGCCATGCTCAGCAGAATTCGTCCACTGCCGTCGTTCCACATGTGCATCAGATAGGCCGGGTTCACGGCCATGAAGTAGCCCGCCATTCCTACTGGAAGCAAGCCCAGCACCAGTGCCGTCATGCGCGTTTCTCCGGTCATGGCGCGTAGTTGGCGACTGGCCTGTTCACGGTCGCGAATCAGCCGGATCAGGTTCTCCATCAGCTCGCTGGCATTGCCCCCATACCGATGGTTGACCCGCAGCCCGAGCGCGAACAGGTGAAATTCGTCGCTTTCGTACAGTTCAGCGAAATCCCTCGCAGCATCCGGCAGGCTGACCCCCAATTGCACGTTGCGCTCGATGCGGCTCATGCCCTCCTTGAGTGGCTGGTTTGCCGCTGTGATACCAAAAAGCACCGCATCAGCGAGGGTCCTGCCTGATTTCAGACTGCGGACGCTATGGTCAAGCAATTGCGGCAGTTGCTCGATCATGCGCCGCACGCGTACGCGCGACCGCCAGGACACGAACAGACGCAGGCCCAGAGGAACACCGACCAGCGCACAGCCCGCGCCAATGCCGTCGGCCATCGCGTAGCCGATCAGAATCAGCAGCGCATAAAGCGTCAATGCCAGGCCCATGCGTTCGGTCGGCAGGCCCAGCCCCGCGCGGATAAAGGCCCGGTCTAGTCTGGCCCAGCCGGGCTTCTCGACCACAGGCTCGATCTGCCCGGCGGTCAGGCGTCTGCGGACCCGTTCCTTGGCATCCTGATTGAGCGCCAGATAGAACATACGGACAGAGGCGATCAGCAGCAGGAGGGAAATCACACCCAATATCAACGATGCTGTCACGAGGCCTCCTTTGGCGAGCTCAGTAGCCCGGCCGCAGCTTGTCACCGGCGGCGTGGGCGGCTTCGCGCATGAAACTGACCCCCGTGCGGCGATCCAGGCGAAACAGCGTATTGGTGACATAGATGTCATCACGCACGCCGACTACTTCCACCACCTCGCTGACACAGCGTCGACCATCTGGCAGCCGGGTCAACTGGATGATCACGTCCAGCGCCGCGCAAACCATTTGCCGGAGGGTCTTTTCCGGGATCAATCGTCCGGTCAGGCCAACCAGGGTTTCCAGACGCAGCAGGGCATCCTGAGCATTGTTGGCGTGAACCGTGCTCATCGAACCGTCGTGGCCGGTGTTCATTGCGGTCAGTACATCCAGCACTTCGACACCGCGGATTTCGCCGAGGATGATGCGGTCCGGGCGCATCCGCAGCGAGTTGCGAATCAGGTCGCTGGCACGCACTTCGCCATGCCCTTCGGCATTCGGCGGGCGTGTTTCCAGGCGCACCACGTGCGGGTGGCTGAGTTGCAGTTCGGCCACGTCTTCGATAGTTACCAGCCGCTGATGGCTGTCGATCAGCTGGCTCAGCACGTTGAGCATGGTGGTCTTGCCGGTGCCGGTGCCGCCGCTGACCAGAATGTTGCAGCGCTTGCCGACGGCTTCCTGGAAGAATTCGAAGATCGGTTGGTCGATGGTCTGCATGGCCACCAGATCAGCGCTTTTGAGCATGTCCTTGCGAAACTTCCGGATCGACAAACAAGGACCGTCCAGCGCGATAGGCGGGATGATAGCGTTGACCCGGCTGCCATCCGGCAGGCGGGCGTCGACCATCGGCGATGATTCGTCCAGCCGCCGCCCGAGGGGCGCGAGGATGCGCTGCATGACGCGCTCGACATGATGCGAATCCATGAAGCGCAGGTCCGTGTGGTGCAACACGCCGTCACGTTCGACGAACACCTTACTCGGCCCGTTGACCAGTATTTCCGTAACCGAACTGTCGCGCAGCAGCACTTCCAGCGGGCCGAAACCGGTCAGTTCGTCGACCAGCTCTTCAGCCAGCCGCTCCATTTCATAGCGAGAGATGGCCAGCCGCAGACGGGCGACATACTCGGCAACCTTGTCGATGACAAACTGCGCAAGCGCCGGACGCGAACCTTCAAGCAGGTTTTTGCCGCTTTCTTCGATGCCGTCGATGATGTAGCGGTGCAGTACCAGTTTCAGGCCTTGTCCGCCATCGTCCTGGCCCGAAGAGCGAGAGGACACGCCAAACAGTTTTTCCGCCATTATTTGCTCCTCCACAGCCGTGCGAGCCAGCCTTGACCGGTTTGTACCTGGACGTCGGAATGACGCGCCAAGTGTTCGCCGAGGCGCCGCAACCCGGAACACAGGGCGTCGCGCGACGCCAGTTCGAATAGGGTAACGCCCTGATTTTTGGCGTTGAGGCGCAACTCGGGGGCGAGCGGCAGTACGGCCAGCACCGGCAGGCCGAAGGTTTTGGCTACGGTTTCCGAGTTGGGCGCGACCGAGCGCTGATAGCGATCGACCAACAGGCCGGCATGCTGCATTTTCATGCCTTTTTCGCGCCAGTTGTTGAGCACCGTAAGGTTGCGCCGACAACCCAGCACGCTCTGGTCGGCGTACCACAGCAACTGGTCGCAATGGCTGACCAGCGAGCGCAGCGCCTCGCTGTCCGGTTGGCCCACCAGGTTCACCACCACATGCTGAAAATGCTGGCGCAGTGCGCTGAGCAGCATATAAAGCTCTGCGGCGCTGGATTGCTCCAGGTGATCGTCGGCTTCGCTGTAGGCCAGAATCCGCAGTCCGCTTTCGCTGGTGGTGAACGCACTGTCGATCAGGGTGGCATCTAGCCTGCGTAAGTGGCGCAGGGCGTCGCCGAAGCTGAATGTCGACTCGAGACCCAGCATTTGCAGGCTGTCGCCGCGCGGCAAACCGAGGTCCAGCAGCAGCGTGCGTTGCCCGGTCTTGTGTACCACCATCGCCAGGTGCGTCGCGATCAAGGCCCCATCGTCGTCACTTTGTGCGCCATACAGCACTGACAGGCCGCTCATGTTCGGGTTGGGTGTGACGGCGGGCAGCCGCTTGCTCAGGCGTCGGACCAGCCCGGCGACCTCGCTGGACCGCGAGCCATAGGCCACGAAGTCGCGAGCGCCGGCGCGCATGGCGTTGAGCACCAATTGGTTGTCCATGCCGTCGCCCAGCGCAACGATTGCGAGCATCGGCTTGGCTTCCAGTGCGCTCTCGATAAGCGCGCTCTGAGTCATCAGGTGTTCGCGGTCCAGGCCGACGAACACCACACTGGCAAAGGTGACGTCCACCAATGCCAGCAGGTCGTCGAGGCTGCCGGTTCCTGCGCTGACTACCTGACCCAGCGAGCCCAGTGCGCTTTGCAGCCACTCCAGATCGGTATTATTGCGGGTGATCGCCAGAAACGTCTGGCTCAGGCTCTGGCTCATTGGGACAACCCGTCGCGGCGATCAAAGTCGCCGTTTTCCAGAAAGTACAGGCGCGGGAAGCTTGGGTCGTAATTACGCAGGCTTTCACCGGGCAGCGAAGGCAGGCGAGCGTCGACAGCCAGCGGCTGCACAAGATGCGGGGTGACAATCATCAGCAGTTCGCGCTCATCGCGCTGGATTTGCGAACTGCGAAAAAACGCGCCGAGAATCGGGATATCGCCCAGCCCGGGAAACTTGTCGACCGAGCCACTGTTGCTGGAGCTGATCAGCCCGCTGACCA
Source organism: Pseudomonas coronafaciens pv. oryzae str. 1_6 (assembly GCF_000156995.2). NCBI lineage: Bacteria > Pseudomonadati > Pseudomonadota > Gammaproteobacteria > Pseudomonadales > Pseudomonadaceae > Pseudomonas > Pseudomonas coronafaciens. Next base: position 669,622 of record NZ_CP046035.1, read on the forward strand.
CGAAACTTTCGCCATCGGCCAGCGCAATACTGGTGTCGGTACGGCGGATATTGAGCGCCGGTACGGTGGTCCCGGAAATGGTGATGCCGGCGGAAAAGTCCAGTTCACTGACTTCCGGGGCGACCTTGAGCAGAATCCGGTCGCGTCCCACGACGGTCGGTGTCAGGGTCAGGCGCACGCCGAACTCCTTGTACTCGATGGAAATGCCGTTGCCCTCGCCATTGGGGACCGGCACCGGGAACTCGCCACCGGCCAGGAAGCTGGCGCTCTGACCATTGAGCGCGACCAGGCTGGGGCGCGCCAGCGTGTAGGCATAGCCGCTGTTTTCCATGGCGTTGAGCATGCCCAGCACCTTGCTGCTGCCGCCTCCCCAGACGATATTGAAATTGCTGTTGTTCAACGGAATGCTCGGCCGCGTACCACTTACCGTGCCGGGGGTGACGTTGACACCGGGAACCGTGCCGGGCGCGCCGAACAGAAAATTGTTCGAACCCTTGCCGAAGATCGAGGTGCTGGCTTCCTTGAGCTTGGTGCGGCTGACTTCGATGAAGCGGATATCGGTCTGCACCTGGCTGGGTAAATTAGCGTCCGTGGACGGTGCGGCGAGGGTTTCGACCATCGATGCCGAGGCTCTGCCACGCACAAAGACCATGCTCTGACGAGGAGCGCTGGAACAGGCGGTCCACACCATCAGACTGGTCGTGCCCTGTGCAACGCCGGTCAGCAGAAAGCCGTCACTGTTGCTGACGTGTACGTCGGCGACTTTCGGATCACCCACCGCAATGCGCGTGATCGCCACAGGAGACTGCACGTTCTGTTGAATGCCCTGGTCGATTTCAATGGCGGCCGGCATCGCTGCAAGCCCGTTGCAGCTGCCTGATGCAGCCCAGGCCGAGGGCGCCGACAGGGCGATAATCAGCACACCCAGAAATCCGGGCTTTATAACGGGCACGGAACAACAGCTCATTAAATGCAATCCTTGCTCAATCAGGGAGTTTGTTGCGTGATCTGGTTGCCGCGTATGACCTCGACGGCCCGGGGCGCGCGCGTTACGGCGCCAGACGCTGGCGTACCGGGCGTGCTCAGGCTCAATTGCCTGAAGCCGACCAACTGTCGGTTGGCGGAGTCCAGCCGCTCGGCCACGTCGCTGCTGCCGGGCTCGGCAGACCAGTAGTTCTGCAGATTGCCTTCGTCGGCACTGCGCACTGCAAGGCGCAGGACGCCGGTTTGCGAGGCGAGCATCAGGCGGCTCACCAACGCTTCCGGCACGGCGACGGTCACAGTTCGTGCGTTGGCGCGCAGTTGTTCCTGTCTCAGACGTTCGTCGGCGCTGATGTTCTGTACCGGCTTGCCATCGTGGTCGGTGCCAAGCAGCCCGCCGATGCCGAGGATTCGCAACGCAGGTACCACCACTTGGCTGGAGCGATTTGGGTTGAGCGTGTCCTCAGGCAGATACAGCAGCACATCCACGTAGTCGCCGGGGCTGAGTTGACCGGAAGCGCTGATCACTTCGTCCACCTGCAAGGCCAGCGCCCGCTCATAAGGGCGAATCATCCGTGCCAGAGTGCCTCCCGCGTCAAAGCTGCTTTCGCTGAGCCAGGTTCCGGCGTTCAGCGTGCGCCAACTGCTGCGTCCGACGAGACGCTCAACGCTGTCGAAACTGCCAGGCGGTGCGACCTTGAGCCGTTCGATCACCACGTCATCCGCCGTAATGGGTGTGTAAGCGGGGATGTCCCGAGCGACCACCACAACATTGTGACGCAGTGCATCTTCAACAGGCTGTGGCGCAGGGGCCTGTGGGGCTTGTTCGGCGGGTGAAGGTGCTGACTGAGTGACGGCAGCGGGCACTTCAGCTTGCCTGCTGACAACAATTCCCAGATACCCGGCGATCAATGCGCCCAGCAAAAACAGCACAGCGAGCACCATGGTGATACGACTGCTCATGGCAACTTTTCCTTTGTCATTGCAGGACACTCTTGAACCGGCGCATCAACTTTGTAACAGCAACGGTAAACGGAATACAGGCTTTTGTGTGACGGTAGCTCATTGTTTAAAAAGCGCCATAGTGCTTTGGTATAAAAGGTTTTTTTCTGATGGGAGGGCGTCAGGAGTGCCTGTTTACGAGGTCATGTCAGGGTTATAACTTTCGGGTTAATGCTTTTTTGTAATTGTGGGTTTGGCGATTGCAGACAATGCTGGCGATGCAGACGTTTTCGCATGTGTCATGCATGTTCGCGCCTCGGAGGCGCAAGGAGAAACAAGATGTTCCTTACCAAGATGTATGTAGGTGCCTATACCCGAGTCAGGTTTTTTCTAAAAGACCGTGAGGCTGCTTCGGGTATTGAATACGCGTTAGTCGCGGCAATGGTTGCAGTGGCATTGATTGCTTTTGTTCCGGGTATCAGCTCAAAGGTCGGCGATATCTTTACGAAAATTGAAACTGCCTTGACGCCACCCAAGACAACATCCTCCACACCCGCCGGGGGGTAGTTTATGATCATGGTTCTGAGATCATTTTGTTGAGATAACCACATGGCTCTCCATCCCCCCCGCCAGCAGTTGCTTCTGGTTGACGACGAAGAGGACGCTAACGAAGAACTGGCAGAGCTGCTCGAAGGCGAGGGGTTCTGCTGTTTCACGGCGTCTTCGGTGAAGATGGCCCTGCATCAGTTGACCATTCATCCGGATATTGCGCTGGTGATCACCGACCTGCGGATGCCGGAGGAGAGCGGCATCCAGTTGATAAAGCACCTTCGCGACCACACCTCGCGGCAGCACTTGCCGGTTATCGTCACCTCTGGCCATGCCGACATGGACGACGTCAGCGACATGCTGCGTCTTCATGTGCTCGATCTGTTCCGCAAGCCCATCTACCACGTCCGGCTTCTGGAAACCCTCAACAACCTGTTTCCCGAGACGAAGATCTTTCAGGTTCAGTAACGACAGGCGCCACGCACTACGCTGAAGAGCGGGCGCGATGGTGTTGTCCCTGACACCTCTCGTTCCTCACGCTTAGCGTGGGAATGCCCTTCGTGACCCTCTGCGTCACACCCGTCTGCGTCGGCTGGCCGTCTGAGTATGGCGCTCACTCCACCACGCTGAATTCAACGCGCGCGGTCTGGCCGCTTTCGTCCAAGACGCTCAGTTGGTAGCGACCCGGTTTGTTCAGCGTCGGTGTGAAATCTTGCCGGGTGTCGGTGTCCGCCATTGGCGTGCCGTCGATGAACCACCAGCGCCGACCGCTGCCGCCCAAGGCCGAGAGTTTCAGGCGCAAGGCCTGACGACTGGCGGCGGGCAGGCGCAGATTGTCGCCTTCGCGCACGCCGACGATGCTCAAAGGCGGGGCCATGTTCAGGTTCTGCGGCGGGCAGTGAGGGGCGGCCGGCGGCAATCGTGCTTCGCGACGTTCTGCTCTGGGCAGCCAGGGCTCCAGGGGTGCAGGCCACAGCGCGATGTCCTGTGGCTGGGCATTCGGGCAACCGGCTCCTACGCGTAACCCCTCGGCATTGACCCAGATACGTTCCTGCAAACCCAGCCCCAGCGGTTGGTCGGCTGCTTGCAGGGTGGGCGGCGTGGTGCCATCCAGTGTCCAGGCAAAGCGCTGGCGACGGCAATTCGGATCGCTTTTGCTCATCGGCTGACCCAGCGGCCAGCAGATCGCTGCCACACCAACATTCAACGGCACCGGCTGAACCGGCGCTGCGATCCCGCGCTGGCTGTCGCGATTGACCAATACATCATGGACCTGAAGCATCAGCGGCGCTGCGGACGCCAGTCCAAACTGTCCCGGCACCGGCGTACCGTCCGGCCTGCCAATCCACACGCCCACCAGAAAGCGCGGCCCCACGCCAATCGCCCAAGCGTCACGGAAGCCGTAGCTGGTGCCGGTCTTCCAGGCCAGTTGCGGACGCTGTACTAACTCTGCACGCGGATCGATGTCCGGACGCGACTGGCCGCTGAGAATACGCCGGATGATCCACGCCGCCCCTGGCGACATCATGCGCCGCTCGCGTAGCCGGTCCTGTGGTTGCAGTCGAACGTCGGCACTCCTGCCTCCTCGGGCAAAGGCGCTGTACCCCGTCACCAGATCCTCCAGCCGGCTGCCTGCGCCTCCCAGAATCAGCGCCAGATTGGGCTCGGCCAGTGGTGGCAGGGTCAGCGGCACGCCGCCGTTGCGCAGCTCGGCGGCAAAGCGTTTCGGCCCATAAACTTCCAGTAATTGCACGGCAGGCAGATTGAGGGACATCGACAGCGCCGAACTGGCCGCCACCGGCCCGCCAAAGCCGGTGGAAAAGTTGCCAGGCCGGTAATCGCCATAGCGACGCGGCACGTCCTGCATCAATGATTCAGAGTGGATCAGCCCGGCGTCCATTGCCATGCCGTAGAGGAATGGCTTGAGCGTCGAGCCTGGCGAGCGCAGTGCGGTCACCATGTCTACATGCCCGAAGCGCCTTGCGTCGTTGATGTCCACCGAGCCCACATAAGCGCGCACTGCCATGTTTTCTGCCTCGACCACCAGAATCGCCGCCGAGGTACGCTCCGGCAGCCGGGCCCGCCAGCCCATCAGCAAGTCTTCCATGCGCCGCTGCAATGTGGCATCCAGTGTGGTGCGGATCAGCGGCGGGCTGTCTGGTCTATTCAAACGGCGGGCCAGCAAAGGGGCGAGGCTGGGTTCCTGCCGCGGCGCCAGCCACAGCGGCTCTTCCAGCGCCTCGTCCACACTGCCTTGCGGCCATACCTTGAATTCGGCCAGGCGTCTGAGAACCTTGTCGCGCGCCAATTGTGCGCGCTGCGGGTGACGGTCCGGGCGCAAGCGGCTCGGCGCCTGCGGCAGCACCGCCAACAGTGCAGCCTCAGCGCGGGTCAGGTTCTGCGGCGACTTGCCCAGATACGCCCAACTGGCGGCAGCCACACCTTGCAGCGTGCCGCCGAACGGCGCCCGGTTCAGGTACAGGTCAAGGATCTGATCCTTGGATAAATGCCACTCAAGCTGCACCGTGCGCCATAACTGGCGAAGTTTGCCGGGCAGGGTACGTGAATGCGGATCAAGCAAGCGGGCAACCTGCATCGACAGCGTGCTGCCCCCTGAAACAACCCGGGCCCCACTGAGGTTTTGCCAGCTGGCACGCCCCAGCGCCAGCGGGTTCACGCCGGGGTGGCGGTAGAACCAGCGGTCTTCGTAGGTCAGCAGCGCTTCCAGGTAATACGGCGAAACCTGTTCATGAGTGACCGGATAGCGCCAGACGCCGCTGGCATCGGCAAAGCGCCACAGCGGCGTGCCGTCTTCAGCCAGCACGACCCGCGCCAGATCATCCTTGGGTAGCGGCAGTGGCCACACGCGATCAGCCAGCCAGAGCAGCGCGATCAGCAGCAAAGTACCGCCTGCCAGCCATTTGAGTTTTTGCATGAGGCGCAGAAGAAATTCAGGTTTCAACACAAAGAGCCTTTATGATCCACGGAACCTGACACGCCTGGCGACGGCCAAAGCGAGCAGATCATCTTCTTCACGACCCCAATCAGGACGCACATATGCAGGTAGAAGGCTTTTTTGAATGGCTCGGACAAGCCATCGGCGCGGTGATTCGCTTCTTCATCGATGGCCTGGCGTGGCTGTTCAACGGGTTTACCCATGCCGGCGGAAACTTTGTCGACGGTCTGTCGCGTACGCTGGGCATGGACACCTCGCTGATCAGCATCGTTGCGCTGATAATTGGTCTGATGCTGCTGTATTCGGCCGTCAGGGCATTCATGCGTGCTTCGATCATCCTCGGGATCATTTGGCTGGCCCTGGGCCTGTGGTTGCTGAGCTGGATTATTCATTGATGGGTTGAGATTTCACCAGTGCGCTCCCTCTACGGGAGCGAACGTGTTTGCGAAGGCTCTATTGCGACCGGTATATCTTCAGCAGATGTACCGGCCCTTTCGCGAACACGCGAAGCCTCGCCTGGTTCGCTCCCTCAGTTACACATTCGGATAAATAAATTAGCGATCATTTCCCCTTCACTACCATCTGCGCAGGCGTTTCACCCAGAGCCTGCCAGTTCGGGCGATACATCGACTCCACTTGCGGCGGCGGTACGCGGTAAGTGCCGGGCGTGACGGCCCGTGCCAGGTAGAGCAGATGCACGCTGCTGCTGCCGTCGATATCCAGCGCGGCCACGTAGCGATCGCCGCGGTATTCCTGATGCTTGATTCCGGCGTTTTCCATCGAAGCCCGGATGGTCTTCACCTCTTCGCTGGCGTCTTCCAGGCTGGCCGAGCTTTGCGCCAGGTTCTGGTTTTCCAGTTCCAGGCCTGCCGGCAGCAAGTCCACTACCAAGGCATCTGGCACACGCTGCTTTGCACCGATCTCCAGATGCACCAGCACCAGTTGCCCGGTTTTCAACGCGCCGACATTCAGCGGCGCGCCGCTCAGGTTTAGGTATTCTCGACGAATGCTCAGGTTCTCACCGCCGGACGCAGGTGCCTGGGCCGGATAGCCCGAGACCGTCAGCTGCTGATAGAGCGGCTCGCGGGCCTGGTTGTGAACCGACAGGGGCGAGGCCAGCAGAGCGCCATCCAGCTTGAGGCCTGGCTGCTTGTTGCTCAGTTCGCGGGTTTCGGTGCCGCTGGCGATACTTGCGGTCCAGTCCTGCTCCGGTTTGCTCAGCAGGTTACGACCTGCGAGGAACAGCGAGTTGCTTTCCTGAGTGGACAGGTAGCGGTTGGCCGCGACTTCATCGGCCAGGGCAAACAGACGCTCTTCGCGCTTGTCCTTGGCAAGGTCGTTCTCTTCCAGCAATGCAAGAATCAGCGCCTGATCGCGTAGCGAACTGCCATAGTCGGCCAGCCACTCGTTCTTGCGACCAACCGCCAGACCTGCAGTCAGGGCCAGATCGGCACGCGGCTTGTCGCCCATCTTCTCCAGCGCAACGGCCAGCTGCACCAGCGGCAGACCTGAGCGCGCATCGCTGCGGCGGTCGAACAGGCTGCGCAGCGCCGCCAGCGGCGCCTGTTGACTGCGCGACAGCACCAGACCTGCATACGCCTGGACCGCAAAGCGCGTATGTTCGGCGTTCTGGCTGTAATTGACCTGAATCTGCCCTGCATCCTGCAAATAGCGCAGCAGGCGTTCGTTAGCTTTTTTCAGCGCATCCGGCGGCACGGCAAAGCCCTGATCGCGGGCGCGCAGCAAGAAGTCCGTGACGTAGGCAGTCAGCCAGTACTCTTCTTCGCTGTCCGAGCCCCACAGCCCAAAGCTGCCGTTATAGCGCTGCATGCCCAGCAGGCGCTCGATACCGATCTCGACTTTGCGCTTGCGCTCGGCCTCCGGCTCGCCAGTCAGGCCCAGGCGCTTGAGGGTTGCAGCGTCGGCATACAACGACGGGTAGAGGCCGCTGGCGGTCTGTTCCAGGCAACCGTATGGATAGGCTTTCAGTGCCCGGATCTGTTCGCCAAGGTTCAGCGGCGGACGGCTTGACAGCGACAGCAGCGCTTCACGTCCGGCAGGCTCGAAGGCCTCCAGCGCGCCTTCAGGCAGGCTCCAGGGCTGATCATTGAGAGTGGCACGGTAATGTTTGAGCATCGCCGGGTAGGCAGGACGCACGCCGACGGTCCATTCGCGGGTAAAGGCCGGCAGGTTTTCGCCCGGCAGATCGAGGCCTTCTACCTGCACCTTGATTTTGCCCTGACCCAGGCCGCCTTGCGCCAGCACTGGCACTTTCAGGGTGATGCGCTGGCCCTGTTTGAGCTGCAAGGGCTTGCTCTGATCACCCCCAGGGATGCTCAACTGGCCTTCGGCACTGATTTTTACGTCCAGTTTCTGCGCTTTGCCCGACAGGTTCGAAATATCCAGCGCAACGCTGGTCTGGTCGCCACCAGCCAAAAAGCGTGGCGTCGACAGTTCGGCGATGATCGGCGCAGCTACCACAGTTTTCGCTTCGGCCATGCCGTAACGGTCGTCGGTCCAGGCCTGAGCCATGATGCGCAGCTCACCGTTGAAGTCCGGTATATCGACGCTGGCTTCACCTTCGCCCGCCTCGTTCAATGTCACCGGCGCACTTTGCAGCGCGACGATGGTGACACTGGTATCCGGGCGTTTACCGCCCTTGGCCAGCGCATCGCCGCCAAACGCCATGCTGGCAAGACGACCCTGGCCCGCTTCGATCAACTGGCCATAGATATCCAGTTGGTCAGCACCGTACTGCTTGCGCCCGAACAGGCTGGCAAACGGATCGGGCGTTGCATAGCGGGTGATGTTGAGAATGCCGACATCCACTGCCGAAACCAGCACTCGTACCTCTTTGGGCACGCTGCCGTCAGCGTTTTTGGCGACAACCTTGAGCTTGAGCGGCTGTTTGGGACGCATCTTCTCGGGCGCGGTGACACTCAGCGCCAGTTTGCGCTGCGCGCGGTCCAGCGGTAGATGCAGCACGCCCACAGCACGCTTCGGCGTGACGTTGGCCTTGCGCTCGCCGGGACGAATCACCAGTGCGGTGACATACAGGTCATGACGCGTCCATTGCTTGTCCAGCGGGATTTCATACGACTTGCCTTCCGCCGGTACGTCGATTTCCTTCCACCACAGCGGGCCTTCGCTGGACTCGATCAACAAATAGCCCTTGCCCGCGGCCGGAGGCGTAACCGTCACTTTGGCGGTATCGCCATCGTTGTAGGCCGGTTTATCTAGCGCCAGCTTGACCTGATCCGGCCTGACCGCGCCGCCGTCGGTGTTGTCCTGCCAGCGATAGCCTGCCCAGAAGCGCAGGCTGCTGACCATGCCGGTGGACGGGTCTTCCACTTCTACGCGGTATGGACCCCATTCGACCGGGAAGCTGATTTTGGCGCTGGAATCCTTGGCGACAGTGAGGGTTTCCTCATTCAGATTGAGGAATTTCTCGTTGAAATGGTAACTCCAGCCATCATCGGCCGAGTAGTTCCAGTAGTAGTCGCGGCGTTCACGTATCAGCCTGACCTTGACGTTATCAGCGGCCAGCTTGTTGCCCGCAGCGTCAGCCATCACGATTTCGAACTCGGCCGGGCCATCGCCATTGGTCTGGGCTTCGCCCTTTCCGGCTTCGTCGTCGTAATCGTCGTCGCCAGTGCTGCTGCCGAATAGCGCACGTACGCCGGGTAGATGCTCGGCGGGCCAGATTGGCTGCACCAGACGGCGGGTAATCGGACGACCGCCGGACTCCTGCAGGCTGGCCTGCAGAATCAGTTGCAGCGGAGACCTGGCCTGTGCCCATTGGCTCTGCACGGAGAGCGTCGCGTGACCTTCGGCATCCAGTGTGAAGGGTTCAAGCTCCAGGTCGTGCTTGAGGTCTGCTTCGGTGATCGAGCCGAACTGATAGCCCGGCAGTTTGCCCACCGCTTCGCGCAATGGACGGACGTAAACCTGGCCTGTCAGGGTGTTGCCTGAGGCTGGCGCGCCGTACAGGTAGCGCCCGGTGACGTCGAATTGAGGATTTTCAGCTGGCGCGACTGGCTCGTCGCTGCCTTTGAGTTCCAGCGCCAGACGCTCTGGAAGAAAGTCTTCGACCTTGAACTCGTAGAGCTGAGGCTTGCCATCACCGAGGTCGAACACCAGCTGCCAGCGTCCGGTCGGTGCCTCCTCGGCAAGCTGCAATTGATATTGGTAGAAACCATTGCTGTCGGCTTCCCAGACAAACTTGCGGCTCACCTGATCGTCAGGACGGCGAACTTCGACGGTGATCGGTTGTGGTTTGACGTTTTTGCCATCGCCGTCGCGTAGCAGGCCGTTGAGCAGCACGGTTTCGCCGGGGCGATAGAGGTCTCGCGGTCCGAAAATGAAGAATTGCAGCGGATGTGCCTGCGGGCCGGAGATGTCGAACTCGGCCAGGTCCAGCGCCGAGCTGTTCAGGCGCAGCATGCTGGTCTGTTCATCCTTGTGCGCCAGCACCACCGCAGCCCTGGCAGGCAGCGGCAGTTGCGCATGGCCATCGCTGTCGGTCTTGCCCTGAGCGACGACCTTGCCACTGTCGTCATACACATCGACGTTGATATCGCCCAAGGCCTTGCCGCCCTCAAGCGCCTGAGTGAACACATCCAGGCGATTGCTGTAACGATGCACCGACAGACCGATATCGCTGAGGGTAAGCAGAGTGGCCGGTTGCGAGTAGCTGTACGTGCCCGAGGCGCGCATCACCGCCAGGTAGACGCCTGGTTGTTGCAGGGCCTTGATACCGGCAATCGGCAGCAGTACGGTTTCGCGGGTATTGCGCGCGGGCTTAAGGTCGAAACGGCCGCTATAGACCAGATCGGCCATGGGCAGCAGTTCTTCCGAACTGTAGCTGGACAGGCTCGACGCGCCGTCCCATTGGGCAAGGAAGTTCGGCATCGAGTCGGGTTTGACCCGGAAGAACTCGACATCCACTTTGTCGACGTTCAAGGCGATGACCGGCAGACCTTCGGCCAGTCGGGTCGGCAATAGGCTGCCACGGCTGGCAAAGCCGACGGTGGCTTGCAGGTCGCGGGTTTCCAGACGGCTGATGTATTCGTTTGCCAGTCCGGCCTTGTTGACTGCTTGCAGGCCTGCATCGACGGTCAGTACCAGCTTGCGCTGCGGCTCCAGATGGCGCAGACGCAGCTCCATGAGGTTGTCCGACAGCTCCCAGGCGCCATCGACCTTGCCGCTCTTGCTGTCCACCAGATGAAGTTTTTCAGCGAACTTCTGTTCCGGGTCCAGCGGCACGGAAAAGCTCACCGACAGCGCGCTGGCGCCGTCCAGCTGTATTTCCGATACGTCGATGACAGTCAGCTCACGACCCGCGTAACGCTTGCTGAGCGCAGCGAGGTCGACAGCGGGTTTGGGCTTTGTATCGGTGATCGCTGCCTGTTTCGCAGGCGCCCCGGCGGCGGACGGTTTGTCCGTGCTGGAAGAATCACAGGCACTCAGCAGCGCGAGCGCGCAGGCCAGAAACAATCCTTTGTTTAACATGGGGCACTCGTCGGCAGCGGTGGAGAGGAGGCGACTATATAACAGTCGTGATGACAAGTATTACTGTCAGATTCAGCAGTCTATGCCCGGCCGCAGTTGCGCAGAGCGTGGGAAGGGTAGTCGGGATTATCTTTCCTTGCGCTCCAGCACAGGAATGCCTTGGCTGACGCTCTACGTCACAAATCTGCGCTTCCTCGTTACAATGCCTGCCTTGCCGGGAGTTCTTATGTCCACGTTGCTCACTGACTGGCGTCATCGTCCAACCCATCGTCGTGTCTGGTCGCTGGCGACGCCGATGATTCTGTCGAATATTTCCGTTCCGCTGGTGGCGCTGGTCGACAGTGCGGTGATCGGCCATTTACCCCATGCTCATCAGTTGGGTGCCGTGGCTGTCGGAGCGACGCTGTATACCTTTCTCGCCTGGGCGATGGGCTTTCTGCGCATGGGCACTACCGGTTTTGCCGCGCAGGCGGCGGGGCGTGGGGACAGCGCAGCGCTGCGCCGGATTCTCTTGCAGGGGTTGCTGCTGGCCGTCGGGCTGGCGTTACTGCTGGGCGTTATCGCCTTGCCGTTCAGCCACCTGGCGCTGGCAATGATGCAGCCGTCTGCCGACCTGCAACAGATGACCCTGGATTTCTTCCACACTCGCCTGTTCGGTCTGCCTGCGGCGTTAGCCAGTTACGCACTGGTTGGTTGGTTTCTGGGCGCACAAAACGCCAGAGCGCCACTGGCCATTCTGCTCGTCACCAACCTGGTGAATATTGTGCTCAACCTCTGGTTCGTGATGGGGCTGGACTGGGGGGTGGTTGGCTCTGCACGTGCGTCCGTGCTGGCGGAATGGACCGGTGTGGTGCTCGGTCTGGTGCTGGCTCGCAAGACACTGCGCGCCTGGCCGGGCCGGATTGTATGGTCGGCCCTGAAGCTCTGGAGCAACTGGCGACCGTTGCTGGCGGTCAATCGCGATATTTTTTTGCGCACACTGGCCCTGCAATCGGTGATGTTTCTGATTACCGTGCAGGGCGCTCGTCTGGGTGACGCAACGGTTGCTGCCAATGCGCTGCTGCTCAACGGCCTGCTGTTGACGGCTCATGCGCTGGACGGGCTGGCGCATGCGGTCGAAGCGCTGTGCGGCCACGCCATAGGCGCGCGTGATCGCGACACCTTGCGGCGCTCGCTGGTAGTGGCGGGGGGCTGGTCGCTGATTGCCAGCGTGGGGTTCGCCTTGCTGTTTCTGATTGGCGGGCACGGTTTCGTCAGTTTGCAGACCGACATTCCCGAGGTCCGGGCAACGGCGATGACGTACCTGCCTTATCTGGCGCTGATGCCTTTGCTGGCTGTCTGGAGCTATTTGCTGGACGGTCTGTTCATCGGTGCCACGCGCGCCCGAGAAATGCGCAACGCTATGTTACTCAGCGCGGCAGGCATCGCGCCCTTCGTCTGGCTGGCTTCGAGCCACGGCAATCACGCGCTGTGGCTGACATTCCTGGCATTCACCCTGCTGCGCGGCCTGAGCCTTGGCATGATCGCCTGGCGTCTCACGCGCAAAGACGGATGGTTCGTTCACTGAGGCTTCGGCTTCGATTCTTCGGCTTCAGCATGTGTTTGAGGGGTGTGTTTGACGAACATGTCCACTTCGTCGGCCACCGGCGCCAGGCGACTCAACAGTTTGGCGAATGCGCCGACCAGCGTGCCGTGATTGGTGCGGGAGAAATACAGATCGCGCACCGGAACGCCCGCAGCGCGCAGCTTTTGGGCCAGACCGCCGGTGTTGCGCTTGGGGTTGACCAGCGAGTCGGTGTTCGAGGCCATCAGCAGCGCAGGCGGCGCACTGGCCGTAACGTGGTTGATGGGCTGCGAATCCGGCGGCGAGGCGGGAAAGAAGAACACCGGTTTCACGTCCGGGTTTTCGATGGGCAGGAAGTCGTAAGGCCCGGCCAGCCCGATCCAGCCGCTGAGAATGGAGGGTGATAACCCTTCACGAGCCAGCCAGCGAGGATCGAGTGCCAGCATTGCAGCGTTGTAAGCGCCTGCGCTGTGGCCCATCACGTATAGCCGGTCTGGGTCGCCGCCGTAGGTTTTTGCGTTTTTGTGAGCCCAGGCCAGGGCCTTGGCCGAGTCCTCCAGAAAACTCGGGTAACGCACCTGCGGATAGAGCCTGTAGTCGGCAATCACAACCACCATGCCACGCGCCGCCAGCGCTTCTCCGACAAAGGCGTAGTCGGCTTTCGAACCGCTGTTCCAGCTGCCGCCGTAGAAAAACACCACGACCGGCGCGTCGGCCGGTTTCGATTTAGGCGTGTAGATATCAAGCGAATTGCGCGGGTCCGGCCCGTAGGCGACGCCGTAGACGTGGTCGACCGGACCTGTCGGATTCAACGAATTAAGCAGCTTCAGCGGTGAACAGCCGGACAACGTTGCCAGTACTGCACCGGTCATCAGTGTCAGGAAAATCGCTCGGATCATGTAAAAGGGCTCTGGCAGGTAGTTCGGACAGTTCTGAGACAACCTCTCTGCGCCCCAGTGCCACACAATTACCCCCTACGTCATTGGCTGGCTTCCGGATCACTTTCGATGTCGTTCGTTTTGCTGGTGAAGCTGATGCGCGGGCTGCTCAGCGTCATGCCGTCATGGTCGATGTGTACATGGCTGGCACCTGCGTCTACCGCCAGGCTGCTGCCTTCGTCGAGGTATACAGTTGGACCGTCGCCCAGTTGCAGCTCGGTCCCGGAGGTCAATGGCCAGTCGAGATGCATGTGCAGGTTGTCGATAGATTCTGAAGTAGCCTCGACAGGAACCTCGAGTGCCTGCTCTGGCAGGTAACCGATGATCTGTGGCGGCGTTCGGTCGGCGTCGGGAAAGCCTATCAGCACGGCCATGCCGCCCCGGCATTCAAGGCTCAGGCCCGGAGCAAGGTGCAGCCAGCAGCAGCCATCGGGTTTGCTTGCAGGCTGCGAGCACCATTCGAGGTGCACCGGTACGCGGCCCGAGGCATCAGGCCGTGTCGGTTCATCGCGGGTGCCGACGATCCAGCCCTGCTGCAAGGGCGCAACCGGATGGCGTGGCAGCGGTGCCGGCGTGCTGAACCCTGCTTCCCACGGTATGGCTTCAAACCGGTTCAGGTAACGTTCGGCTCCGCCTTCAGTAGCAGTAAAGCGGTGCCGGACCCCGGTGATCAGCCACAGACGATTCCAGCGTTTTTCCGGGTGCCCGGCCAGCGGCAGCAGTTGCCCACAGGACACAAATGGCAAGGTGCTGCGTCCGGTGGCGTGCTGGCCTGCGCGGCTGCCGGGAACAGCGCTGTGCGCATCGGTGACGGCAAAGCGCGTCACCCCCGACTGCCCGGCAAACTGGCGCCAGGGTGCGATGGGGCTTCGCTGAAACCCGTGCAGGCCTGTGCCGAAAATCAGTTCGTGGCGGTGTCTGGAATGAATAAAGAGGTAGTGGATGTTTTCTTCTGCACACAGGCGCTGGACCAATTGCAGGTCGGACTCTTGATACTGAACGCAGCTTTCGCGTTCGTGACAGTCGGTCCGCAGGTCAAAACGGAAGCTCTTTTTCAGGCCATGTTCTTCCATCACCTGAGTGATGATGCGAACGGCGCTCATGTGCTGGAACAGGCGCGAGTTGTGACGTAACCCGAGGCAGTTCAGACGTGGCCCCAGCCTCACGGTGTAACACTCCGGCCCGCTCTGATAATGCTTGCGTGTCGCCGCCTGGATCTGCCCGTGTGTGCCGTGCTTGTTGCCGAAGTTCAGGAAGGCAGGCAGGTACATGATGCTGGTCAGGTCCAGGTAGAAGCCGTCGCCGATAATCTCTATCTCAAACAAAAACGGCTGGCTGATGGCTTCGGTCGCAGTGAATGAGAGCACTTCAAAACGGCGCTGCAGCCGGGCGATTTCCAGGCAAAGGAGCGGCACGCTGGCTGGGTCGGTCATAAAAGGTGTCTCTTCCGGGAATGCGGTCGAGGATTCTGGCGGAGAAGGCGGGTGGTGCAGCGTGAAGCGAGGTAGAAAAGGACGTTGCCTACAGAAATGGAGGCGGGGGACTACGCTGAATGGCTTGGCGAGCGGGACGAACGAGAAGCGTCCGGGGGGAGTTCTCGTTCCCATCAGGCATGGGAACGAGAAATGACGAGCCTTTCCCTTAAATAGGGGGTCAGGACGACAGGTACGATGAGCGCGTCAGCCCCAGACGCAAGGCGTCGAGGAAGTAGGTGCGCTCGCGCGGGGTGATCTTGGCGCTGGCGACTTTGTCCCGGTAATGGGTCATGAGTTCTTCCGGCGACAAATGCACGTAGCGCAGCATGTCTTCGATGGTGTCGTGGGTTTCGATACCGGCGTGGTAAACGCTGCCGTCCGGGTTCTGGTAGATGTTCACCGAATCGGTGTCACCGAACAGGTTGTGCATGTCGCCCAGAATTTCCTGATACGCGCCCACCAGGAAGATCCCCAGCAGGTAGTCTTCGCCTTCGTTCAGCGAATGCACCGGCATGCTGGTCTCGATGCTCTGCTCGTCGACGTATTGCTTGATCTTGCCGTCGGAATCGCAGGTCAGGTCCTGAAGCACGGCGCGGCGTACGGGCTCTTCGTTCAGGCGGTGCAGTGGCAGGATCGGCAGCACCTGGCCGATGGCCCAGGTGTCCGGCAGGCTCTGGAACACCGAGAAGTTGCAGATGTACTTGTCGGCCAGCTTGTCGTTGAGTTCGTCCAGCACCTGACGATGCGAGCGCTGACGGGCTTTCAGCGAGTTGTACAGGCGGCGGCAGACGGCGAAGTAGCATTGCTCGCCCAGTGCCTTTTCGGCCAGGCTGATCTTGCCGTCGGCATACTGGGCGGCGATGTCGCTCATGTAGTGCGTGGCGCGCCAGTAGGTTTCTGTGACCATCTCGATGTCGGTCGGGCCCAGCAGATCAACCAGCCATTGCACGGTTTCCGGCAGGCTTTCCTTGTCGGCGATTTCCGGAACTTCGTCGTTATGCTTCTCGACGTCGGTCACCTGAACCACCAGCATGGCGTGGTGAGCCGTCAGCGAGCGACCGCTTTCCGAGAAAATGTGCGGGTGCGGCAGGCCCTGCGCGTCGCAGAACTCCTTGAGCATGCCGACCACGACACCGGCGTAATCGTCCATGTCGTAGTTGATCGAGCTGGCGTTGCGCGAGTGCGTGCCGTCGTAATCGACGCCCAGACCACCGCCGACATCGATGTAATCCACTGGCAGACCAAGTTTGCGCAGTTCGCCGTAATAGCGGATCGCTTCCTTGAAGCCGTGCTGGTAGTCCGCCAGGTTGGCGATCTGCGAGCCCATGTGGAAGTGCAACAGACGAATGCCCTGATCCAGGCCTGCCTTGCGGAAACGCTCGACCACTGACAGCAATTGCGCGGCCGACAGTCCGAATTTGGATTTTTCACCGCCGGTGTCGGCCCACTTGCTGGACGCCAGAGAAGACAGGCGCACGCGAAGGCCGACCTGCGGGGCGACTTTCAGCTCGGCGGCTTCTTCGATGACCAGCTCGACTTCGGATTCTTTCTCGATGACGATGAAGACGTTGTGGCCCAGCTTCTGGCCCATCAGTGCAAGACGGATGAACTCGCGGTCCTTGTAGCCGTTGCAGACGATGGTGCCGCCTTTGGGAGCCAGTGCCAGCACGGCCATCAGCTCGGGCTTGGAGCCGGCTTCCAGGCCAATGGACACGTTTTGCGTGGCGATGATGTTTTCCACCACCGCTTCCTGCTGGTTGACCTTGATCGGGTACAGCGCGGTGTACTGGCTCTGGTACTCGAGGCGTGCAATGTTGCTGTCGAACGCCCCGGTCAGTTGACGAACGCGGTCTTGCAGGATGTCTGGGAAACGCACCAGCAAAGGCAGCGAAAGGCCGCTCTTGCGCAGGTTGTCGACCTGCTCGTAGAGGTCGATCGGCGAGCTGTCCGGCCCATTGGGACGAACTTCGACGCGACCGGCCTCGTTGATCGCAAAATAACCAGCGCCCCAATGGCGAATGCCATAAACGCTGCGGCTGTCTGCAACGGTCCATTGGCTGCCATCGTCTTTACGTGTGCGTCGTACGGACATCGAAGTCCCCTATAAAAAGTCGTTGCGCCAGCCTCAAGCCGGCTGGGCGCATTGTAATGAGTTGAAATGACGATTTGATTCGCGGGTTCAGCCGCCGGACTTTTTAGCCTTGAAGCCTTTCTTGACCAGCTCTGCCAGCAGTAATTCGACATGGTCGCCCTGAATCTCGATCACACCGTCCTTGAGCGATCCGCCAGTACCGCAGCGCTGCTTGAGGGCCTTGGCCAGCTCCTTGAGCGGCTCTTCGGCCAAGGGCACGCCGCTAATGGTCGTGACAGTCTTGCCGCCACGCCCCTTGCTTTCACGGCGGACACGGGCAACACCATCGCCCTCCGGGAGAGCGGTCTGTTTGCACGTGCAGTCGGCAACGGGATGACGACAATCGGGGCAATGACGCCCTGCGTCGGTCGAAAATACCAGGCCACCCAAGGCAGCGAGGGAAGCGGCTTTTTTAGCCACGTAACATCCTCTTGTTGAGGACTGAAGACGGGTCGGGCCTTTAACAGCCATCGACCGCGAGGCCCCACTCTGGCAGGGGCAGCGCTACTGCAACGGCAGGGCCGATACAGTTTGAAAAGGTCGCGCAGTGTAACGGCAAACAGGCCCGTTGCTAAGGGGCGCAGGGTCCAATTTACTGAACCGCTGCTTTACCGGGCACTTCTTTACTGCCCCACCGGGACTTGCACCAGATAACGCTTCAGCGCAGCCAGCGAGTCCGGGCAGTAAGGCATTTGCCCGGCCTGACGCAGCACTTCAGGAACAGGCATGAAACGCGCTTCCTGCACTTCTTCAGGCTGGAGTATCAAAGGGCCGTCCCACACCGCCGAAAAAACCGCGCACCACAGGCGGTTACCAGGTTGATCAAAGAAAAACCGTTCATGTGCCTGCAACGGCACGTCACGTACACCCAGTTCTTCTTCCAGCTCGCGAGCAGCAGACTCGGCGTAGCTTTCATCAGGCTGGACCATGCCGCCGGCTGCCACGTCCCAGTAACCGGGATAAATAGCCTTGCTGAGGGTGCGTCGATGAACGCACAGTTCACCTGCACTGTTGAACAGCAAAATGTACGTGCCGCGCCCGATCAGGCCTTGGTCGCGCAAATCGGAGCGAACCATCGAACCCAGCAGACGATCCTGCTCATCGACCCACGCGATTTGCTCGGCGTCCGAGGCGGCGCGGTGCGCGGCCTCGTTTGGCGGGATAGGCATCAGCCCTGGTTCAGCAACTGGCGAAGGTCGATCACGGCAGCATTGGCGCGTGAAATATAGTTAGCCATCACCAGCGAGTGGTTGGCGAACATCCCGAACGGGCTACCGTTGAGGATCACCGGACTCCACATGGGTTCCTGCGAGGCCTCCAGCTCACGGATGATCTGACGCACGCTGACCGTCGCGTTCTTTTTGGCGAGCACGTCCGCGAAGTCGACTTCGATGGCGCGCAACAGATGCGAAAGCGCCCAGGCCTGACCGCGTGCTTCGTAGAACACGTTGTCAATGTGCAGCCACGGTGTTTCGACAATCTCTTCGTCCACCTGCGGCACTTCACCCGGCTTGACCGAGATGTTGCTTTCGGTCTTCAGCGTACTGTTGAGCTTGACCCGGCCAACACTGGCCGACAGGCGTTGCGACAGCGAACCCAGGCGGGTACCGACATCGCCCAGCCAGTTGTTCAGGTTGTCGGCACGAGCATAAAACAGCGCGCCTTTTTGGTTGGGATCGGACAACCGCGCCTGATAACGGCTGAGGGCCTTTATGCCTTCTGCGTACTGAGACTCGCTTGACGGGAACATCCAGGTATCGTCCTTGACGTTGAAGAGCGGTTCGGCGCGGGCCAGATCGCTGTCTTCAGCAGACTGGGACTGCGAGCGGGCGAAGTCCTTGCGCAGCGCACGGCTCAGGTCGCGAACCTGGACCAGTACGCCGTATTCCCAGCTGGGAATGTTATCCAGCCATACGCCCGGCGGCAGCTTGTCATTCAGCAGATAACCACCCGGCTTGTTGAGCAGGGTGCCGGCCACGGACTTGAGCGTCTCGACCGTGGTGTAGCCGATGACCATCTGTTTGCCTTCGCGCTCGGCTGCAGCCTGTGCATTTTGCTGTACAGGGAAGAGGGCGGGTTCCTTGCTCCAGTACCAACCGACCAATAATGCGACCAGCAGATAAATCAAGATCAGGGCGCCCAGAGCACGGCTGTAGAACAGGTTGCCCAGGTAACCGCGGCGTTTGACCGATGACGTATCAGCGGTGCGCTCACCCGCGCTGCCTGCGCGGTTTTTCCAATCCAGCATGGTAGGGTCCTTTCGATCTGATCTTGAGTTTAATGCTTCACGTGGTGTTCGACCGCAACCTTGTCTCAAGGTGCCAAGGTATCGAGTTTCAGGCTTGAAGTGGCAAGCCGGCAGGGCGATTTACTTGCAGCATTATTCTTATAGTCAAAGCCTATCAGCTCATTGATTTTGAGCAATGGCCAAGCGCCATCAAAATGTTGTCAAATAACTGGCTCACGACATCTTTAATGCGTATCCAAGGTGCTAGCATAGCGCCATCCTTCATCATGCCCAGCAAAACCACAGTAGCCCGAATATGACCGAGCCAGAAGATCCTAGCCGAGATCGCCTCAAGCATCATTTTGCACAACGGGTCATACACCAGGCGCGCCAGATTCTGGAAACGTGGCAGCGTCTGCAAAAAGCCGAGTGGTCGGCATGCCACATGGCTGAGCTCAAGGAATCGACACTGCGTCTGCAGCGTTTTGCCGAGCGTTTCGAACAGGCTGAACACATCGCGCTGGCGAACGAAATCACTCAGGTGCTGGACGCCGTCGAAGCCAATCGCGGGCGCTTGAACAGCCACGTCATCACCGAACTCAATCGCTTGATGCAGCGGCTGTCGCGCACCGGGCTGCGGCATGGTGACAGGCTTGAGCAAACCTCGCTGCCTCCATTGCGCAAGCCTGTCTATATTGCGCTGCAGGACCATGAGCGCGCCGAGCGTCTGGCCAGGCAGCTCGAATTCTTCGGCCTGGCTGCCATGTCGTTGCACACGGTTAGCGATTTTTTGCACGCAATGGCTCAACGCCTTCCGGCGGCGATCGTCATGGATGTCGACTTCAATGGGCCCGGTCAGGGGCTCAAACTGGCTTCGCAGGCCCAGGAAGGGCTAGAGCACAAGCTGCCTCTGCTGTTTTTCAGCCTTAATGAAACGGACACGCCCACCCGGCTGGCGGCTGTGCGGGCGGGTGGTGAAGAGTTTTTGACCGGCACGCTGGAAGCTTCGAGCCTGCTCGAGAAGATTGAAGTGCTGACCTGCGTGGCCCAATACGAGCCCTACAAGGTGCTGATCATCGATGACTCCCGCGCTCAGGCGATGCACACCGAGCGCGTGCTGAATGCCGCCGGGATTGTCACGAAGGTCTTGCTCGACCCGATCAAGGCAATGTCCGAGCTGGCTGAATTCCAGCCGGACCTGATCATTCTCGACATGTACATGCCAGGCTGCACCGGGACTGAACTGGCCAAGGTCATTCGTCACAACGACCGCTACGTCAGCGTGCCGATCATCTACCTGTCGGCAGAAGACGATCAGGACAAACAGCTCGATGCCATGAGCGAAGGCGGCGATGACTTTCTCACCAAGCCGATCAAGCCGCGACACTTGATCACCACGGTTCGCAATCGTGCCGCCAGAGCGCGAAGCCTCAAGGCGCGGATGGTTCGCGACAGCCTGACCGGGCTCTATAACCACACGCATATCCTGCAATTGCTGGAAGATTGTAGTTTTAGAGCGCGACGCGAGGGCAAGCCGCTTTGCTTCGCCATGCTCGACATCGATCACTTCAAGAAGGTCAACGACAGCCATGGTCACCCGATGGGCGATCGGGTGATCAAAAGCCTTTCACTGTTTCTCAAGCAGCGCCTGCGCAAGACTGATTTCATCGGCCGCTACGGCGGTGAAGAATTCGCTGTGGTCATGCCGGACACCGATATCCATAGCGCTCACAAGGTGCTTGATGAAATCCGCCTGCGTTTCGCAGAAATCCATTATCCGGCGCAGCCTGCGGACCTGTCCTGCACCTTCAGCGCCGGGGTGGTGTCGCTTGGCGCGCATGTCGATAGTCTTAGCCTGGCATCCCAGGCTGACACGGCTCTGTATCGGGCCAAGCATGCGGGTCGCAATCAGGTGCATTCAGCCCTGGCGAGCGTGACGTTTCACACGGCTCGGTCGGAAATAGAGGCCTGAACCCGCTCAGCCCTGGCTTTCGGTCAGGTTATGCCGTTCACCGGACTGTCCCGGCGAAAAGGCCAGTGCCAGCTGGGTACGGTTGTGCATGTGGGTCAGGCGCAACACCTGCGATACATAAAGTTTTACAGTATTTTCAGTAATACCCAGCTCGCAGGCAATCTGGTAGTTGGTCAGCCCGGTGCTCACCAGGCGCGCCACGTCCTGCTGGCGGCGTGACAGTTTGGCCAGCGTTACGCGCATCTGCGCGTCGTTTTTCGGGCGTGGAGCGATTTTTTTCTCAGGCGGCGGCTTGCTCTGGACGTTATCCATATTTTGATAAATGTCCTCGATCGAAGCGGCCAGAAATCGCAACTTCTCGTTAAGCAGGCTTAATTGATGGTAATTGCGTTGCCGCTCGTTGAGCGCTTCGACCTGCAACTGGACGCCCTCCAGTAACTCGTCGAGATTCACCGGCTTCTGGTAGTAATCCGCTATGCCGGCTCGCAAAGCCTTGATGACG
Organism: Pseudomonas coronafaciens pv. oryzae str. 1_6; assembly: GCF_000156995.2. Taxonomy (NCBI): domain Bacteria; kingdom Pseudomonadati; phylum Pseudomonadota; class Gammaproteobacteria; order Pseudomonadales; family Pseudomonadaceae; genus Pseudomonas; species Pseudomonas coronafaciens. The sequence goes on from NZ_CP046035.1 coordinate 691,370, forward strand.
TCCTTTTTCTCGGCTTGCCCGGTAAGCATGATGGCTTCGAACAGGTGCGACTTGCCGCCCGCCATCTTCATGGCTTCGACCATCTCGATACCATTCATGCCGGGCATTTCCAGATCACAAAGCACGATGCCGACCGTACTGTCATGAGTGAAATGCTCGATGGCCTCAAGGCTGGAGTAACAGCGCACGCATGTATAACCATTGCCTTCCAGAAACTCGCAGAGTTCGTCGACAATTAACGGCTGGTCATCCACCACAAGCACTTTCATGTCCGGGAAGTTATTCACGTGCGACTCCATGCTGTTAAATTCAGTCAACCGTGACCTTTATCCATTCAGCAAACACCCACCGCAGAGTTGTTGCTGTACGCGACCGTACGTCAACGCAATGCATTAACCGTAGCTCTACTTTCCGACTATGTACATAGCATTGGTTTTACGTTCGATTAATGTAGCAGCCCGGCGCTGAGTAGCAGGCCGATCAATAAAAAGGGAGAAAAGGGAAGTTTGTCCGACGTCCTCGGGTTCAGGCAGGCGTAACGCTGCGTTACCCGCTGTGGCATGTGAGGCCATAGGTGTTTTCCTATAAGAAACCACAGCAGCAGGGCGACGCCTGCGCCAACAAAAGTGCACAGCAGGTAGGCACTGTCGGAGGCAAGCGCCATGGCTGTCATCAGTTTGACGTCGCCAGCGCCCAGCCTGCCCATCATGTACCCGGGCAGCGTCAGGGCCAGCGCCAGCACCAGTGCCAGCCCAGCCTCGCTGGCTGGCGCACCCAGCCAGGCAACCCCTGTGAAACTTAGATACGCAGCGGCCAGCACCGCGCCGCCTATTGTCAGCCGGTTGGAAATTTCCTTGCGTCGCGCGTCCTGTTCGGCGCAAATTACAAACCAGGCCAGCAGCAGAAATAATTTCATCACGCAAAACATACCGGGTTCTCTAAAGAATCTATGCTGTGCTTAATCGCCAATGTCAGGGTAGACGTTGATATGAAAACCATTCCCATACATACACTGTACCGTCAGCAACGAGGGGCCGCCGCTATTGAATTTGCGGTGGTGTTCGTGGTGTTCTTTTCAGTGTTCTACGCGATGGTGAGTTACAGCCTGCCGTTGCTCATGATGCAGTCATTCAATGCTGCTGCCAGTGAGGCCGTGCGCCGAAGTGTGGCGCTAAGTCCGGCAGCTGCCAATTACAATGAACTGCTGGTCGGTCAGGCGCAGAGTGCAGTGATGAACCAGTTATCCTGGATACCGCCCGCGCTGGGTTTCAGTGCCGATCACACTCATGTGACCTACACTGCGGGCGTGTTGACTGTCAGTATTCAGTATCCCAAAACCAGATTGACCCAAGTCCTGCCGCTGTTGAAGCTGCCCGGCGTCGGTGAGGTCCCGCGTCTGCCGACCTACCTGACTGCACAAGCGAGCCTGCAACTTGCCCCCTGAAAAAAATCGACTGAGCCGTTGGCTGGGCCGTGGCGAAACGCCGCCCGCAAGTCAGGCGGTGCCCGCGCCGAGCGAACCCGAACCGATCGGTGCCGACCTTTACGTGTTGCTCGATGACGAGGGCGCGATCAAAAGCGTCAGCCCGCACCTCGCGGCGCGACTGGGCCTGGCTGCGCCGGCCTCTTCGACGCAACGGTTAATGAACTTGCTGTTGCCCAACAGCGCGCTGGTGGTTGAAGGCGTGCCGTCTGACTGGCAGGGGCATATGCTCGATCTGGATTTCAAAAGTGCTGACGCACATACCTTGCACGCCCGTGGATGGGTGCAGGCGCGGGGCAAAAGCTGGTTGTTGCAACTGCTTGATATCAGCGACCTGATGGAAGAGGCCAGTGCCGCCCGCAGCCGCCAGCAATGCTTGCGTTTTGCCGGGCAGATGGCCGAGCGCGTGCGTGTTTGCAATGTCGATCGCTTGACGGCGGTGGTCACCGAGCAACTGGAAGAGCTGGCGCAGTTGTGGCGCATCCCCTGTGTGGCGCTGGTTTTACCAGAGGTCAGCGGCGTTGGCTGGCGCGTCTATTGCCAGTACAGCGCGCATACAGCGCCTGAGTTATGGCAGGTCGGGCAGCGCTTGGGCATCGCGCTGGATATGTTCGATGCCGATGCCACCCGCCAATTGAGATTTGCTGACGGCATCGATCAAGGGCCGCTGCAAAGTGCCTTCGGTAACGCTGATGGTTTTCTGATCCCCCACAGCCGCGACAACGTTGCCAAGGCCTGGCTGATGTTCGGCTTCTACAATCCGCAGCAGCAGGCGCCGGACCTCGGGGAGCGCGAGTGGCTTAACCTGTGCTCTGCGCTGGCCGGCCCGGTGCTGTTTCGCTTGTCCGAGCAGCACAACCGTCACCATGTAGAACGTCTGGCGGTACTTCAGGATTTGCTCGGCACAGGCTGGTGGGAACTGATACCGGCCCGCGACGAAGTATTGCTGGCGCCGCAACTGGCCCGCAGCCTGCGCCTCGGCAACCGGGTCGAGAGCCTGTCGCGTCCGGACTGGCTGGCGCTGATTCATCCGGCCGATCGTCAGGAGCTGTCCAGTCGTCTGGCGCAGTTGCGTGACAAAGGCACGCCGCTGCTGCTCTGCGTTCGTCTGGCACAGAGCGACCCTGCTCAGGACATCCTCTGGTTCCGGATTCAGGGCCAGGCGTTGATCAGCGGGCAGGTGCAGCGTGTACTCGGTTTCATGCTGGATGTCAGTGACATAAAAAATCAGGAAACCGAGGCAGCTGCGGCGCACGCCAGGCTGGACAATCTCATCGCCAGTTCGCCAGCCGTGATTTACGTGCAGCGTTACGACCACGGCAATCTGGAACCAACCTTTTTCAGTGACAGCCTCACGCCTCTGCTGGGCTGGACGTTGGCCGAGTGCGTCGAGGGGCAACTGGCGGAATACATTCACCCCGAGGACCGGGACATCTGGTTCGAGCGCACCCGGCAATTGCTGCGAGAAGGGTTGGTCAGCAGGCGCTACCGTTTGCGTGACAAGAGTGGCAACTATCACTGGCTGCTGGACGAGGCGCGATTGCTGCGTGACGACCTCGGCATGCCGGTGGAAGCAGTGGGTCTGTGGCTGGATGTGACCGAAGCAACGCTGGCGGCCGAGCAAGTGCGCCAGAGCGAAGAGCGCTACCGCATTCTGGTCGAGGATTCTCCGGCGATGATCTGCCGCTATTCTCCGGACCTGGTGCTCAGTTTCGGCAACCGGCCGTTGGCCAACTACATGGAATGCACCCCCGAGCAGCTCACCGGCGTCAATCTGGGGGACTGGCTATCGGCAGAGCAGCGCGAGGCGTTCCTGCGACGAATCGGCCAGTTGACGCCGGAAGCACCGCTGAGCACCGAGGAGATCTGTATCGAGTTGCCCGGTCGCGAGTACGCCTGGTGGGTATGGGCCGACCGGGGGATATTTGATGAGCAAGGCACTTTGGTCGAGGTTCAGGCCGTGGGCCGCGACAACACCGATGTGCGCCGCTCCAGAATGCAGTTGAACCAGAGCGCGAAGATGGCGACTTTAGGGGAGATGTCCACCGGTCTGGCTCATGAGATCAATCAGCCGCTCAATGTCATGCGCATGGCCGTGGTCAACGTTCTCAAGCGACTGGGCCGTGGCGACGTGGATATCGACTACCTTACCGAAAAACTCAACCGTATCGACACCCAGGTGCAGCGCGCTGCGCGGGTGGTGGATCACATGAGGGTGTTCGGTAGGCGTTCTGAAGTCGAGGAGCAGCTGTTCGACCCGGCGCAGGCGGTAGAGGGCACGACCTCCATGCTCGCCGAAGGGATGAAGGGCAAGGGCGTGCAGTTGCGGGTCGGGAGCATGATCGAAGCCGTGCAGGTTCGCGGGCATGTCGATCAGCTCGAGCAGGTGCTGATCAACCTGGTGGTCAACGCCCGCGATGCCTTGCTGTCACGCCGTGAAAAAGACCGGGATTTCGAGCCGTGGATCAGCGTTGACGCCGAGCGTGATGAAAATATCATTCGGCTGGTGGTCCAGGACAATGGCGGCGGCATTGATCCGCGTTTGCTGGAACGCATCTTCGAGCCGTTTTTCACCACCAAGCCGGTGGGTGTCGGGACCGGCTTGGGGCTGTCCGTCAGTTACGGGATTGTCGATCAGATGGGCGGCCAGCTCAGCGTCAGCAATGTGGACGAGGGCGCGCGATTCAGGATCGAACTGCCGATATTCAATACCGTCTGAACGGTCATCTAGCGTGGTGTTTCAGAAACACCACGCTAGATGACAAGCGTCGCCTGACCCAGATTACAACTCAGGTTGGCGCCGACGTCGGCTGGCGCTATACCTAAGCCGAGGGCTTGAAACAGTGGGTCGACTGCCGAGGTCAGCAGCGGCTTGAGGGTGTTTTCGACAATGCCGTCCAGCGCCAGGGTCAGGCTGTTCAATATCGACGCTGTGCCGTTGATGACGGTGCCTAATACGGTGCCTGTTGCAGATTTGTAGACATTCACCTTGACGCTGGATACCACGCCGTTCAGTACGCTGCTGGGTGGTGTGGTTGCGATACCTGTCTGGAAATGCGGGACCTGGGTTATTTCCGGCAGGTTGGGCGTGCTGAAGGTCCTGTCGGTTGCCGCCGGACTGCTCAGCTGCGATTGGGAGACCGGGTCGAAGCTCAGGCCGATGCCGCCACCACCAAAAGGGACGCGCGCGGCACACGTTCCCAGTCCCGGAAGGCCCAGCGGTTTCTGGCAGACCTGGGTGCCGATATCGATCACCGGGATGGGCAGGGCTGTGACTGTCGAAGGGTCGACGCTCGCAGGGAAGGCATTGCTGTCGCTGATCTGCCCGACCTTGGCACTGAGCAATGCCGCTTCGGTGTGAACCTTGAGCGACTTGACCGTATTGCTGGTGCAGGTGAATCCGGTGACGTAGCTGTCGGCGCTGGCCAGCGACAGGCTCAGGTCGATTTTCGGCCCGGCGCTCGGCGAGGTGCTCGAGGTCAAAAACTTGATGTCGGTGACCATGCAGCTGGTCAGACCCAGCGCGCACGAGGTTGAGCCCAGCACGCCGGCAATGTTCAGGCCCAGAGCGTTGTTGAGGACCGGCGTCAGGCTGCCGACCACCGAGCCAGCCGTATTGACCAGCGAGGTGATAGTGCCTAGTACCGGCAGATTGATCGACACCAGCGCACGCATCTGTGCGGTACGTACGTAGATCCGGTTGGCACCGGTCCTGGGATTGAGCGGGTCGATCATGCTCGGGTCGCCGATGGCAGACAACTGAGGCGGCTCAACCACTTGAATGCGCGTTGTTATTTGCGCCAGACCCGCCACATTGATCTGCGTCGCGGCCGAAATGCCATTTTTATCGTTGGCCAGTTGCGCGATCCCCTGAACCAGGTCTATCAGGCGCAGCTTGGTGTTCAGAGCCGCGATGTCCGGGCTGCCTTGTATCGACAGCAACTCGCCCAGCACCACTCGGGTTGTGCCGCTGGCCAGCTTCAGTGCTTGCAGGCCGGCAATCGTTGCCGTCCCGCTCAGGGTGCCGCCAGGGTCAAGCACATTGATGGCGGTCTGGATCAACTGACTGACCGAAACGGAGGTGGCCAGTACATCGTTGTAGCCCACAGCCGTTACGTTGAGGTCGGTCTTGAGACGGTTCAAGTAGTTCAGAAGGCTTACATCGGTACTGGCGATGCCTTGCCAATTGGCGATGCCGAGGTTGAGCGAGCCGCCCAGCAGGCTGCCGATGACCGGGTTCAGAATGGCTGCACGGGTGCTGTCCACTGTCACCGCGGCGCTGCGAATGGTCAGCGCCGCCAGTGGCGCAGCACTCACGGCGACCGCCGTGGCGCTGAGCGTGATGTCCGCAGGCGTCGGCGTGCTGTCGAACAATGCACCGATACCCGCTGCAATGCTTCGTGGCACCGGGTGTGCCGCGACCACCTGAATGGCCTGAGTCTGGGTGGAATCAGCAACAAATACGCGTTTGCTCAAAAGGCCGAGAGCCAGGGCGCCGCACCGGATCACAAGAGTCCGGCCATCGGTATTCGGCGTAAAACCGTTGCGGGTGGCGCTCTGGTTGGCAAATTCCGGGGCTGTGGCCGCGCTGCCACAGGTGCCTCTGCGTCCGGAAGCTTCCAGCGCCGCGATGTCCGCGATGCGTTGCAGCGAGCGCTTCTCCAGATACAGCCTGCCGCTGTCCACTACCACCAGCGCGCACAGCAGCGCCAGGCCCAGTGTCAGCGCCGCCATCAGGCCGATTGCGCCACGCTGTCGGGCGGGTGTCGCTGTGTAATGAATCAGGTCGGACATCAGCACTCCTTCGACAACGCTGTCGCTCACTCGCCTGCTTCAGGGAGTGTAGTCAACGCGTCGAAAGAGCAATGGCAAAGTGCCGGATTTGCCAACGAGTGCCCGGTTGCACGGGCACCGTCTGGCTGAATGAATCGGCCGATGTTGCTGTTCAAATGCCGCTTAGTACTGGTAGCGCAGCACGGCATGCGACAGGGCGCGAACCGCAAATATACCGAGCAGCGCGGTCATTGCCGGCACGATCAGCCACCAGACGCGTACCGACATGGCAGGCAGGGACTGCTCGCGCTGAATGAACGCCAGGCTGGCCGCGCAAACGCAGAAGGCCAACAGCATTCCTGCCAGAATGTCCGTCGGCCAGTGAACCCCCAGGTAGACCCTCGACAAGGCAATGGCCAATGCCGGGATGCCGCCCACCAGCATCCAGGTCAGGCGCAAGCGGACCGGCTGGCCACGTCCGGCCAGCACGGCAAGCGTCATGAACAGCGCAAAGGCCGCAGAGCTGTGTCCGCTGGGCATGCTGTAGGTTGTCAGCGGGTCTACCAGCACTTCAGGGCGGGCGCGGGCAAAGAAGGTTTTCAGTACGCCGTTGGCGGCAGCGGTGCCCAATGTGGCTGCCAGGGCGAAGGCTGCATGGCGCCACTGCCTGGCGACTGCCAGTACTATGACCAGCAAGGATGCCGCCAGCAACTGGGCTTTGAAGTCACCGATGCTGGTGACGAACAGCACAATGTTCTGCGCGGCTTCGCTGCGGTGTTCCTGGATGAGTTTCATCAGGCCATTGTCGAAATCCGCCAAGTAAGGCCAGCCGATGAACAATGCTGCAACCAGTGTCAGGCTGAGCGCGGAGATCAGCTTGGTGGCGTAGCGTTTCTGGCGAATGCTGCTTTGAATGCTTAGCCCGAAGAGAACCGCAAGCCCAGTGCCGACCACAGCAGCTTCAGGCCAGAAGCCCTCCGGCAATGGCAGGCGAATGGCCGCACCGGCCGCCCAGCCCGGCATCAGATAGGCAATCGACCAGCCAGCCGCAGCCAGCACGCTGACGGCGGCGAAGCGCGGCAGCGGCATGTCGCACATGCCGGCGATCATCGGCAGCATGGGGCGCAAAGGGCCGATAAAGCGGCCAACCAGCAGGCTGGCTATGCCGTAGCGATGGAAGTAGCTCTCGGCACCGGCCATCCATTCGGGGTGCGTGCGCAGGCCCGGTAGTTGACGGATATTCTGATGAAAGCGGCGGCCGATGAAGTAAGAGACCGCATCCCCCAGCAGCCCGCCAAGAAAGCCCAGCAACAGCACTTCGCTCAACGGCAGAATGCCACTGCCAGCCAGGGCTGCGATGGCGAACATGATCACCGTGCCCGGCACAACGATCCCGACAATCGCGACACATTCCACAAAGGCCACTAAAAAGATCGCCACCGCCACCCAGGAGGGGTTCGCCGTCAGCCAGCCGGTCATGCCATTGAGCAGGTCGCCCATGGGTCAGTTTCCTTGATCATCGAGAAATAGATAGTCGCGGCCTTCGACCTGACCGCGTCTGAGAGGGTTCCGTGTGCAGAAACGGGCATAGCCCGAGTCCACGAAGCGATACATCAAATGCTCGTCGCGACCGCTGGGGATGCCCAGGCGGGTGGTCTGGATAATGCGTTCGGGCCTTTGGCCGACATCCTCGACCAGCAGCTTTTGCGGATCGAAACGCCTGGCGTCCCATTCGGGTACTTTCAGGCCGAGCGCTTTGCACAGCAGGGTCTGGCCAGCGCAGAGCCGTTGCGCCGGACGGATCGCGCCGCTGGCGTCAGGATTGTTCAGTTGCATCTGTGCCAGAGCGTTTTCGTCGCTGGTCGCGTCGGTCCAGGGGAACGCCGATTTGATCAATACCGCGTTGCCCGGCCCTTCGGCGCTGAAATTCAGGGAGTCGCCGCCGCGTGCGTAGTACATATAGATGTGGCCGCCGTCGAGGAACAGGGCCTTGCGCTTTTCGGTGTAACCCAGCGATGCGTGGCTGCCTTTTTCGGCGCAGTAATACGCTTCCGTCTCAATGATGCGCGCGGCCAGCCACAGTTCGCCTACCTTGTGGCGGATGACCTTGCCCAGCAGGTCACGGGCAAGTATTTGGGCATCGCGTTGGAAGAACAGGTCTGGAAGGGCTGTGGGCATGATCAGGCAGTACGTTGACAAGGTGCCCGATCATAACAAGCACAACTTTAATTGCAGCTGAATGTGTCGGTATTAAAAACTTTGTTGTTTCTTTAAATGACGAAATCGTGACATGCCATCCTGCCTGGTTCCGCATCTTCTGTACGAGCGCCGCTTGGTCATACCGCCGACGCGGGAAGCAGGACCAAAGTGGCGAGCGCTATCGAGCGAAGTGAATATGCGCACTGATATCGACCTTCCGCCTGTCCGCGCTGTCGTTCGCGCCCTGCGACAGCTATAATCAGCCGCTTTCCTCTTTGCCAAGACCTCTGAGACCATGACTGAGTCCGTTCTTGACTACATGACCCGCCTGGGGCGCGCCGCCCGCGAAGCATCGCGCGTGATCGGTCGTGCCAGTACTGCGCAGAAGAACCGTGCCCTGCAAGCCACTGCGGCCGCGCTGGACGAGGCTCGCGACGAATTGTCCGCGGCCAATGCGCTGGACCTGGCCAACGGTCAGGCTAATGGCCTTGAGCCTGCCATGCTGGAACGTCTGGCCCTGACCCCCGCACGCATCGACAGCATGATCGTCGGGTTGCGTCAGGTCGCCAGTCTGGCAGACCCGGTGGGCGCGATCCGCGACATGAGTTATAGGCCTTCAGGTATTCAGGTCGGCAAGATGCGTGTGCCGCTTGGCGTTGTAGGCATCATCTACGAATCGCGTCCGAACGTGACCATCGATGCGGCCAGCCTGTGCCTGAAGTCGGGCAATGCGACCATCCTGCGCGGCGGCTCTGAAGCCATTCACTCCAATCGTGCCATTGCCGCCTGCATCGAGCGCGGTCTGGCCGAGGCGGGTTTGCCTGCTGCCGTGGTGCAAGTCGTCGAAACCACTGATCGCGCTGCGGTCGGTGCGTTGATCACCATGCCCGAATACGTCGATGTGATCGTTCCGCGTGGCGGCAAGGGGCTGATCGAACGTGTCAGTCGCGACGCACGCGTGCCGGTTATCAAGCACCTCGACGGCATCTGTCACGTCTACGTCAGTGCCCACGCCGACCTGGCCAAGGCCCAGCAGATTGCCTTCAACGCCAAGACCTACCGTTATGGCATCTGTGGCGCGATGGAAACCCTGCTGGTAGATCAAACCGTTGCCGCAGAGTTCCTGCCGCCGATGGCTGCACAGTTTCGCGAGAAGGGCGTCGAGCTGCGCGGCTGCGAGCGCACCCGTGAGCTGATCGACGTCATTCCGGCCACCGAGGAAGACTGGCACACCGAGTATCTGGCGGCCATCCTGTCGATTCGCGTGGTGTCCGGGCTGGACGAGGCCATCGAACACATCAATCATTATGGCTCGCATCACAGCGATGCCATCGTTTCCGATCACCAGAGCCAGATTCGCCGGTTCATGGCCGAGGTCGATTCCAGTTCGGTCATGGTCAATGCGCCAACGAGTTTCGCGGATGGCTTCGAATACGGATTGGGTGCCGAGATAGGCATCTCTACTGATAAGCTGCACGCCCGCGGTCCTGTGGGGCTGGAAGGCCTGACCTGCGAGAAGTACATCGTGATCGGCGATGGCCAATTGCGCGGACAAGCCTGACTTGAAAAGCCCCATGACAGCGCTGCCCAGACGTATCGGCATGCTCGGGGGCACGTTTGACCCGGTTCATATCGGCCACTTGCGCGGTGCGCTCGAAGTGGTCGAATTGCTCGAACTCGATGAGTTGCGCCTGACGCCCAGCGCCAGGCCACCGCATCGTGACATGCCGAGCGTTACGGCTGAGGACCGTCTGGCGATGGTCCGCAGTGCGGTTGCAGGTGTGTTGCCCTTGACGGTGGATGACCGTGAACTGAAGCGGGACAAGCCGTCGTATACCCTCGACACACTGGAATCGATGCGCGCCGAGTTGGCGCCTCAGGACCAGTTGTTCCTGTTGCTGGGTTGGGATGCCTTTTGCGGGCTGCCAACCTGGCACAGGTGGGAAGAACTGCTGGAGCACTGCCATATCGTGGTGCTGCAACGCCCGGACGCAGACAGCGAGTCGCCGGATGCCATGCGCAACCTGCTGGCGGCACGCGCAGTCAGCGACCCGAAGGCCCTGAAAGGGCCGGGTGGACACATTACATTCGTCTGGCAGACGCCTTTATCGGTGTCTGCCACCCAGATCCGTCAACTGCTGGCCAGCGGTAAGTCGGTACGTTTTCTGGTGCCAGACGCGGTACTGGCCTATATCGATGCGCGCGGGCTTTACCGTGCGCCGAACACTGATGGGTCGTCCTGAAACTGCTTTGATCGATAAGCGTTTGGACGGTCCCACACATACGAGCTGAATGAGTTTTATATGACAAAGCAAAAAATGAGCAGTGAAGAAGTCATCAATGTTGCGATCGCAGCGCTTGAAGAGGTCAAGGGTGCCGACATCCTGACCATCGACGTGCGCGACAAGACCAGCATCGCCGACTACATGCTGATCTGCACCGGTACGTCCAACCGTCAGTTGAACGCACTGGTCGACAACGTTCGTGACAAGGTCAAGGCTGCCGGCCTGAAATCGCTGAGCGAAGAAGGCAAGGGCGACAGCGACTGGGTTCTGCTGGACCTGGGTGATGTGATCGTTCACGTGATGACCGCTGCAGCACGCCAGTTCTACGACCTTGAGCGTCTGTGGCAGGGTGCCGAACAAAGCCGTGCTGCCAGCGCTGCGCACCACACTCCGGGCAACGAATAAGGCCTTGATGTGCGTTTGCGTCTGATTGCTGTCGGTTCGCGCATGCCCAAGTGGGTGGAAGAAGGTTGGCATGAGTACGCCAAGCGGATGCCCTCAGAGCTTGCGCTTGAACTGGTGGAAATTCCGCTCAATACCCGTGGCAAGAACGCTGATGTCGCGCGCTTTATCCGTCAGGAAGGCGAGGCGATGCTGGCCAAAGTGCAGCCGGGTGAGCGAATTGTCACACTGGAAGTGCATGGCAAGCCGTGGAGCACCGAACAGCTTGCGGTCGAACTCGATCGCTGGCGCCTCGATGCACGCACGGTCAACCTGATGGTGGGCGGCCCCGAGGGGCTGGCGCCTGAGGTCTGCGCGCGCAGTGAGCAGCGCTGGTCGCTGTCGCCGCTGACCTTGCCGCATCCGCTGGTGCGCATCCTGATTGGCGAGCAGATGTATCGCGCCTGGACAGTCCTGTCCGGGCACCCTTATCACAAGTAGCATCGCCTTTATTGTGAACACGGCCTAAATGTCTCAACCGATCCGCCTCAAAGACCACGAAAAAGACGCACGTCTGGTGCGCGGCAGGGTCGTGTTCGGTGCAGTGGCGGTCGTGTTGCTGGTGTGCGTCCTGATCGCGCGTCTGTATTACCTGCAGGTCATTCAGTACGACTATCACTCGACGCTGTCGGAAAACAACCGCGTTCACGTTCAGCCTATTCCGCCCAGCCGAGGGCTGATCTACGACCGCAACGGCGTTGTGGTGGCAGACAACCGGCCCAGTTTCAGCCTGACCATGACCCGCGAGCGTGCCGGTGAGTGGTCCAGCGTGCTCGACACCATCGTTGAGATCCTGCAGCTCACCCCCGATGACCGGATCATTTTTGAAAAACGCATGAAGCAGGGGCGCCGACCCTTTGAGCCAGTGCCGATCCTGTTCGAGCTGAGCGAAGAGCAGATCGCGCTGATTGCGGTCAATCAGTTCCGCCTGCCAGGCGTCGAAGTGGTTGCGCAGTTGGTCAGGCATTACCCGCAAGGGCCGCACTTTGCCCACTCGGTCGGCTACATGGGGCGGATCAACGAAAAAGAGCTCAAGAGCCTCGATCCGATCAACTACAGCGGCACCCACCATATCGGCAAGACGGGCATCGAGCGCTTCTACGAGCCTGAGCTGCATGGTCAGGTCGGCTACGAAGAGGTCGAGACCAACGCTCGTGGTCGCGTGCTGCGAGTGCTCAAACGTACTGATCCCATTCCCGGCAAGGACATCGTCCTGAGCCTGGACATCAATCTTCAGGAAGCTGCCGAGGCCGCGCTTGGCGGGCGTCGCGGTGCAGTGGTGGCCCTGGACCCTGCTACCGGAGAAGTGCTGGCGATGGTCAGCGCTCCCAGCTTCGATCCCAACCTGTTCGTGACCGGCATCAGCTTCAAGGCTTACGCCGAGCTGCGCGATTCCATCGACCGGCCGCTGTTCAACCGCATTCTTCGTGGCCTGTATCCGCCGGGTTCGACCATCAAGCCTGCCGTGGCAATTGCAGGTTTGGACTCCGGCGCTGTGACGCCTGGCTCGCGGGTATTCGATCCAGGGTATTACCAGTTGCCCAACTACGATCACAAATACCGCAACTGGAACCGTACCGGCGACGGCTGGGTAGATCTTGATACAGCGATCATGCGTTCAAATGACACGTACTTCTACGATCTTGCGCACAAAGTAGGTATTGATCGGCTTGCCACCTACATGAACAAGTTTGGCATCGGGCAAAAGGTGTCGCTGGACATGTTCGAGGAATCGCCAGGCCTCATGCCTTCGCGTGAGTGGAAGCGCGCCACGCGCCGTCAGGCCTGGTTCCCTGGCGAAACGCTGATTCTCGGGATCGGTCAGGGCTACATGCAGGCGACACCGCTACAACTGGCCCAGGCAACTGCGCTGGTGGCCAACAAAGGTGTGTGGAACCGTCCGCATCTGGCCAGAACCATCGAAGGCAAGGCGCCTGTCGACGAGAACCCGATGCCGAACATCGTATTGCGTGATCCGGCCAACTGGGAACGCGTCAACCACGGCATGCAACAGGTCATGCACGGTGCGCGAGGCACGGCACGCAAGGCTGCCGTCGGCGCGCAATACCGGATTGCCGGCAAAAGCGGTACGGCGCAGGTCGTCGCCATCAAGCAGGGCGAGAAGTATGACCGCACCAAGGTTCAGGAGCGTCACCGCGACCACGCCTTGTTCGTGGGGTTTGCTCCAGCCGACAACCCTAAAATCGTCGTCGCGGTGATGGTCGAGAACGGCGAGTCCGGTTCCGGCGTTGCGGCGCCTGTGGTGCGGCAGGTCCTGGACGCCTGGCTGCTTGACGAAAACGGCCATCTCAAGCCTGAGTACGCCGGTTCCCTGAATCTGGAGGCTGCGGCCCGTGAAGAGTAATTTCGACCGCATCCTGTCCAGCGAAGACGTGATGCGCCGCCGCGCCACGTTCCTGCAGCGCATTCATATCGACGGTCCGTTGTTGATTCTGCTGCTGACCCTCGCGGCAGGCAGCCTGTTCGTGCTGTATTCGGCCAGCGGCAAAAACTGGGACCTGCTAATCAAGCAGGCCAGTTCGTTCGGTATCGGTCTGGTCGCGATGGTAGTAATTGCCCAGCTCGAGCCAAGGTTCATGGCGCGCTGGGTGCCCGTGCTTTATGTGATCGGCGTTCTGTTGCTGGTGGTTGTGGATGTAATGGGCCATAACGCGATGGGGGCGACCCGATGGATCAATATTCCCGGCGTGATCCGTTTTCAGCCTTCGGAATTTCTGAAGATCATCATGCCGGCGACCATTGCCTGGTACTTGTCCAAGCGCACGCTGCCGCCGCACCTCAAGCACGTAGCGGTGAGTCTGGCCCTGATTGGCGTGCCGTTCATTCTTATCGTGCGTCAGCCCGATCTTGGCACGTCGTTGTTGATTCTGGCTTCCGGCGCTTTCGTGCTGTTCATGGCGGGCCTGCGCTGGCGCTGGATTCTAAGTGTGCTGGCCGCAGCCGTGCCCGCAGCAGTCGCCATGTGGTTCTTCTTCATGCACGACTATCAGAAGCAGCGCGTACTGACGTTTCTGGACCCGGAAAGCGATCCGCTGGGCACCGGCTGGAACATCATCCAGTCCAAGGCCGCCATCGGTTCAGGCGGGGTATTCGGCAAGGGTTGGTTACTCGGCACCCAGTCGCACCTCGACTTCCTGCCGGAAAGCCACACCGACTTCATTATTGCGGTACTGGGCGAGGAATTCGGGCTGGTGGGGATCTGCGCGCTGCTGATCATCTATATGCTGCTGATCGGTCGCGGGCTTGTCATTACCGCGCAGGCCCAGACATTGTTCGGAAAACTGCTAGCCGGGGCGTTGACCATGACGTTTTTTGTTTACGTTTTCGTCAACATCGGTATGGTCAGTGGCCTGATGCCCGTGGTGGGGGTGCCGTTGCCCTTCATTAGCTATGGCGGAACTTCGCTTGTGACCCTACTGTCAGCGTTTGGGGTTTTGATGTCGATCCACACACATCGTAAATGGATCGCTCAGGTTTGATTAAGGTGAACAACTCAATGCAAGCAATGCGTAACTGGGCTCGATATGCTCCGGTGGTCGGCCTGGTGGGCATCCTTGGGTCGGTGCAGGAAGCGCTGGCCGGTGACTATGACGGCTCGCCCCAAGTGGCTGAGTTCGTCGGTGAAATGACCCGCGATCATGGCTTTGCCGGTGAGCAGTTGATGGGCCTGTTTCGTGAGGTCGAGCGCAAGCAGGCCATTCTCGATGCAATTTCCCGCCCGGCCGAACGGGTCAAGCTGTGGAAAGACTATCGTCCGATGTTCATCACCGATACGCGCATCGCGCGAGGCGTGGACTTCTGGCGGCAACACGAGGCTGCGCTGGCACGTGCCGAGCAGGAATACGGCGTACCTGCGCAGATCATCGTCTCGATCATTGGCGTTGAAACGTTTTTCGGTCGCAACACCGGCAATTACCGGGTGATCGACGCCTTGTCGACACTCGGTTTCGATTACCCGCCACGCGCTCCGTTCTTCCGCAAGGAGCTGCGCGAGTTTCTGCTGCTGGCTCGCGAGCAACAGGTTGATCCGCTGACCCTCAAAGGCTCGTACGCCGGGGCGATGGGGCTGCCGCAGTTCATGCCGAGCAGTTTCCGCGCTTACGCAGTGGACTTCGACGGCGACGGTCATATCAATATCTGGACCGATCCGGACGACGCTATCGGCAGCGTCGCCAGCTACTTCAAGCAGCATGGTTGGGTCGCGGGTCAGCAGGTGGTCAGTCGTGTCACTGTACGCGGCGATCGGGTTGACGAGGGCTTGAGTCCTGCGCTTGATCCGGTAATGTCGGTTGGGGAGTTGCGAGGGTTGGGCTGGGCGAGTCATGATGCGCTGCGCGACGACATGCCGGTGACGGCGTTCCGTCTTGATGGCGATAATGGTCCTGAATACTGGCTGGGTCTGAACAATTTTTATGCAATTACCCGTTATAACCGCAGTGTGATGTACGCCATGGCCGTGTATCAGCTGTCTGAATCGTTGGTTCAAGCTCGAGGCGTCAAGTAATGCGGGCAATGCCAATCCGTCAATCATTAAAGCTGCTGGCGTTGAGTGGCCTCGCGTTGCTGGTTGCCAGTTGCTCCTCGCCATCGCGCACGACCAGTACGCAAGCGCCGAAAGGCGGTGCCGTCGTGCGCTCGATGCCGGGGCTGGACATCAACCGTGCCCACAAGGACGGCGCGCCGTGGTGGGACGTGGATGTTTCACGCATCCCCGATGCGACGCCGACCCTGCACACGGGTGTCTATAAGGCCAACCCGTATACCGTGCTGGGCAAGACCTACTTTCCGATGAGCGATTCCAAGCGCTACGTCGCGACGGGCACCGCGTCCTGGTATGGCACCAAGTTTCACGGGCAGAATACCGCCAATGGCGAGGTGTATGACCTGTACGGCATGAGTGCCGCACACAAGACCCTGCCGTTGCCCAGCTACGTCAAAGTGACCAATCTGGACAACAACCGCACTGTGATTCTGCGCGTCAACGACCGCGGCCCGTTCTATTCGGACCGGATCATCGATCTGTCCTACGCAGCAGCGAAAAAACTCGGTTATGCCGAAACCGGCACTGCACGGGTCAAGGTCGAAGGTATCGACCCTCAGGAGTGGTGGGCACAACGTGGCCGACCGGCACCGTTGCTGCTTAATCAGCCGCAGGTGACTGCCCAGGCCACGCCGCCCGCGCTGTCCACCTCGACCGGAATCGTCGAGCAGTACACGCCGCCACCCCAGCAGCACGCAGCACCCGTCGTGCCCTTGCAGGTTGACGCAAAAAAAAACGCTTCAGGACAAGCCGCTGGGCTGTTTCTCCAGGTGGGAGCCTTCGCCAATCCGGACGCTGCGGAACTCCTGAGGTCGAAACTGAGCGGGATGGTTCGAGCGCCGGTCTTCGTCAGCTCGATAGCTCGCAATCAGCAAACGCTCTATCGGGTGCGGATGGGACCGATCGACACGCCGGGTGAAGCCCAGCAGCTGCAAAACAGCGTTAGGTCGGCCAATCTGGGTCAGCCAAGCGTAGTGACATCGGATCAGTAAGTTTTTTCGACAGTCGCCCTCCGGCAATATCGGAGGGCGAAATGCAGTCGCAGGCGGCGCACATTTGCCCAAGGGCAGGCGTTGCAGGTAACTGCCACAAGGTCGTGTGTCGAACAGGCGACTTTGTCAGCCAGGGTAACAGCCTGGCGCCACGAGCCGTACCGAGGCCTTTTCGTCTCGCCGGTCTGTTCAGTTTTGCCCGCAAGGGCATGTTTGCCCATTAGGATTCTCGAGAGACGGATGAACATCACCACCTTTGCAAAACGCTTGTGCCTGCTTGTTCCACTGATAATCACCCCGGCTGCGTGGGCTGCTGAGCAGATGACGCCTGCCGCACCGCAACTGGCGGCCAAGGCCTACGTGCTGATGGACGCCACCAGCGGTAACGTTCTGGTCGAGAACAACGGTGACCAGCGTCTGGCGCCTGCCAGTCTGACCAAGCTGATGACCGCTTACATCGCGACCCTGGAAATCCGTCGCGGCCAGATCGGTGAAAACGATCCGGTGACCATCAGTGAAAACGCCTGGCGCACAGGCGGTTCGCGGATGTTCATCAAGGTGGGCAGCCAGGTAACCGTCAGCGATCTGCTGCACGGCATCATCATCCAGTCGGGTAACGACGCCAGCGTCGCTATTTCCGAGCACATTGCCGGTAGCGAAGATGCGTTTGCCGACATGATGAACAAGACGGCTGCCGACCTTGGCATGACCAACAGCCACTTCATGAACCCGACCGGTCTGCCGAATCCGGAGCACTACTCGTCGGCTCATGACATGGCGATTCTGGCCCGTGCCATCATTCACGAAGACCCGGCTCACTATGCGATCTATTCGCAGAAGGAGTTCTTCTGGAACGGCATCAAACAGCCTAACCGCAACCTGCTGCTGTGGCGCGACAAGACTGTTGACGGTCTGAAGACCGGTCACACTGATGAAGCCGGTTACTGCATGGTTTCTTCGGCTGTTCGTGACGGCATGCGTCTGATTGCCGTGGTGTTCGGCACCAACAGCGAGCAGGCTCGTGCGGCCGAAACCCAGAAGTTGCTGACTTACGGCTTCCGTTTCTACGAAACCCAGAACTTCTATCAGAAGGGCACCGAGCTTGCTCAGGCCACTGTCTGGAAAGGCACCGAGCGTCAGGTCAAGGCCGGTCTGGCTGAAGATCTGAGCATGACCATGCCGAAGGGCGACATGAAAAAGCTGTCTGCCAGCATGACCATGAACCCGCAGCTGGTTGCACCTATCGCCAAGGGCGACGTAATCGGCAAGGTTGAAGTCAAGAAAGACGATCAGGTGGTTCGCACCTCCAATCTGGTCGCGCTTGAAGCCGTCGAGGAAGGTGGCATTTTCCGCCGCGTGTGGGATAGCATTCGCCTGTTCTTCTACGGCCTGTTCAACTGACCTTCCAGTAACTACTGCCGACCTTCTCGCCGCCCGCTCATGATCTGAGTGGGCGGCGTGTCCGTCGTCACGGCTTGTGAGACCTTTACTGCCATGACCGATACCGACATCAAGTCGCACAAAATCGAATTTCCCTGCAATGACTACCCGATCAAGGTGATCGGCGACACCAGTGTGGGTTTTACGGCTGCCGTGATGGAAGTGCTTGAAAAGCACGCCACGGTCGACCTCAAGACGCTCGCTGAACGTCAGAGCAGCAACGGCAAATACACCACCGTCCAGTTGCACATCGTCGCCACTGGCGAAGATCAACTGCGCGATATCAATAGTGCCCTTCGCGCTACGGGTTTCGTGCACATGGTGCTGTGATGGGCGGTGCCTTGGGCTTTCGTGATCTGGGGCTGATCGATTACGAAACCGTTTGGCACGCCATGCAGCGCTTCACCGACGGACGTGGCCGGGACGCTGCTGATGAGGTCTGGCTGGTCCAGCACCCGCCAGTCTTCACCCAGGGACAGTCCGGCAAGCCCGAGCATTTGCTGCTGCCGGGCAATATTCCTGTTGTACAGGTCGATCGTGGCGGCCAAGTGACTTATCATGGCCCGGGCCAACTTGTGGCTTACCTGATGCTTGACGTCAGGCGCCTTGGTTTCGGCGTGCGCGATCTGGTCACCCGGATCGAGAACACGCTGATTGCCCTGCTGGCCGATTATGGCGTTGCGGCAGCCGCCAAAGCCGACGCGCCGGGCGTGTACGTCGATGGCGCTAAAATCGCGTCGCTCGGCCTGCGTATCCGTAATGGTTGTTCGTTTCATGGTCTGGCGTTGAACGTCGACATGGATCTGGAGCCGTTCCGCCGCATCAATCCTTGCGGCTACGCCGGGCTGGCCATGACCCAACTGAGCGATCAGGCAGAGCAGATAGAATTTTCCGAGGTAAGTGTCCGACTGCGCATGCAGCTCGTCAAACACCTCGACTACGCTGAGCAGGCGACCCTTACGGGCGGAATAAACCATTATGACTGACACCGTGCAAACCCTGATCCCGACGCTTGACGTTTCCGAGCGTGTGGCCCGTCCGAAAGTCGAAGCGGGCGTCAAGCTGCGCGGAGCGGAAAAGGTTGCGCGCATCCCGGTCAAGATCATTCCAACCGTCGATCTGCCGAAAAAGCCCGACTGGATCCGCGTTCGTATCCCGGTTTCTCCGGAAGTCGACCGTATCAAACAGTTGCTGCGCAAGCACAAGCTGCACAGCGTCTGCGAAGAAGCCTCCTGCCCCAACCTGGGCGAGTGCTTCTCCGGCGGCACCGCGACCTTCATGATCATGGGCGACATCTGCACCCGTCGTTGTCCGTTCTGCGACGTGGGCCACGGCCGTCCGAAAGCACTCGACGCCGACGAGCCGAAGAGCCTTGCCATTGCGATTGCCGACCTGGGTCTGAAATACGTGGTGATCACCTCGGTAGACCGCGACGACTTGCGTGATGGCGGTGCTCAGCATTTTGCCGACTGCATCCGCGAGATCCGTCTGTTGTCACCGGGTGTCCAGCTTGAAACGCTGGTACCCGATTACCGTGGGCGGATGGACGTGGCGCTGGAAATCACCGCCGCCGAGCCGCCTGACGTGTTCAACCACAACCTGGAAACCGTGCCGCGCCTCTACAAGGCTGCGCGTCCGGGGTCGGACTATCAATGGTCGCTGACACTGCTGCAACGCTTCAAGCAGATGGTCCCGCACGTGCCAACCAAGTCCGGGCTGATGCTGGGGCTGGGCGAGACCGACGAAGAAGTCATCGAAGTAATGCAACGCATGCGTGAGCACGACATCGACATGCTGACCCTGGGTCAGTACCTGCAGCCTTCGCGCAACCACCTGCCGGTGCAACGCTTTGTCCATCCGGACACGTTCGCCTGGTTCGCCGAAGAAGGCTACAAGATGGGCTTCAAGAACGTTGCTTCAGGCCCGCTGGTACGCTCTTCGTACCACGCCGACGAACAGGCCAAGATCGCCAAGGCGATGCTCTGACCGCGAGCGCTAAAACAAGAAGGGCCCGGTAGCGATACCTGGCCCTTTTTTGTTTTATCTGATCATCGTGCCCATGCTCCGCGTGGGCATGCAGTTCTGGACGATCTGCGTCCTCTCGATTACTGCCCGACAGGCTTGCGAAGCGCTTCCAGCAACTCATGCGTCGGATACCCGTCTGCAGGCCAGCCGAAGGATTGCTGGGCGCTGCGGATTGCCTTGCGTGTATTGGCCCCGATAATGCCGTCTGGCGCGCCTGCGTCGTATTGACGGGCCGTGAGGAGGGTTTGCAGTTCGATGCGCTCAGAGCGGCTCAGCGGCAGGTCTCCGCGCGGCCAGCTGCCTACCACATAGCCTGCGCCCTTGAAGCGGTCGGACAGCAGGCTGATCGCCAGCGCGTATGACGTGGAATTGTTGTACTTGAGGATGGCGCGAAAGTTATCCAGTACCAGAAATGCCGGACCACGGTAGCCGGCAGGCAACAGCAAAGCGGCCTGCTGCTGGCTGGCCGCAACCGGGATCGCGGAGCCGTCGGGCTGTTTCAGGCCCAGTTGCTGCCATTCGGCAAGGCTCTTGCGGGTGGTCGAGTCGGCCAGGGAATAATCGAAACCAGTGCCCAGCACCACTTCAAAGCCCCATGGCTGACCACGCTGCCAGCCAGAGCTTTGCAGGTAGTGAGCAGTGGAGGCGAGGGCGTCCGCCGGTGTATTCCAGATATCCCTGCGGCCATCGCCGTCAAAATCCACGGCGTGTGTGTTGTAAGTGGTCGGTATGAACTGGGTCTGGCCCATCGCACCAGCCCATGAACCGAGCATCTTGTCCGGGGTAATGTCGCCATGCTGGATGATCTCCAGCGCAGCCAGCAACTGGCTCTGTGCGAAACCTGGACGACGCCCCTCATAGGCCAGTGTCGCCAATGAACGGATGACGGACTGCGTACCCTGGAACGAGCCGAAGTTACTCTCCATGCCCCACACCGCGACCAATGCCTGACGGTCCACGCCATACTGTTGCTCGATTTTTTGCAGATCATCGGCGTACTGCGAGAGCAGCGCCTGACCCTTGCGCACACGCACAGCGGAAATCGCGCCGTCTAGGTATTCCCAGACCGGGCGGCTGAACTCTGGCTGGCTGCGGTCTGCCTTCACTACGCTCATGTCGGGTGTGACGCCGGCAAACGCCAGGTCGAATACGTCCGCACGGATACCTGCTTTCAACGCCTGAGCGCGAAAGCCGGCCTGCCATTCGCTGAAGCTGACGGCGGGCTGAATGGTGAGGGTGTCATCGACGACCAGCGCTGGCGTGGGGGCCACGGCAGGAGGGTTTGTCTGCACTTTGCTGGATTGAAGAGGCGTGGCATCGGCTGCAGTGGGTTTTTCTGCGCAGGCTACCAGGGCAATAAGGCTGGAGGCAGCGATGAGTTGGCGCAGCTGCGGGCGATGGGTAAAACGAGAAGGCATGCTTGAGTCCAAGGGTATTACCGGTAGGTGCAGACCATAACACGGCTAAGCGGTGGAAAGCGCCTCGGAGATGTTGCTCTATATCACGCAGCCATAAAGCAGGAAGCCTCCCAGCTTTTAGACTGGAAGGCTTCGCGGCGGTAGCTGCCTTTGCCCTTGGAGGGTTGTTCCTGACGACTGCGGAACAATGGCTGGGCGATGATCGATTTGGCCTTGTTCGGCCTTTTTGGCTTGCTCATGGCGCGTACTCCTGATGGGTGTTGTAAAGCGCCGCAAATCATCAGGCAGATCCGCGGTTGTGTCTAATAGTCGTGTGCTATGGCGATCAGCGCAGAGCGTAGGGACGAGAGGATACGCGTAGTGTCAGGTCCATGCCCTAGGTCAGGCAGGCGGCAGACTGAACTGATGAAACAGCGCCATTATGATGAGGGCCAAGATGGCCATTCCGACTCCGGTTGCCCAGTTCGCGGCCGGGGTTTCTGTAAACCAGGAGCCTTTTGCAGGGTATTTGCCAAGCGTCAGGAGTTTTACGATCGGCCATCCGACCGGATAGAAAATGGCACGACCAACGACTTCAAAAAGACCTGCAGGTATGTCGCACATGAGGCCTACTCCGCAGGCAACGCCAGTCGCTGTCCGGCCATCAGCAGCGCCAGTCTGCTCAGGCTGCTCCACGGCGAACCTGCCGCCTGGCCTTTGATCTGCGCGTCAATGCGCTGTGCATCCATCAGCAGCTGGCTCCAGCGTTTCGCCGAATGGCGTTGCAAGGCTTTGCTCATCAGCGGCTTGCGCTTGTCCCAGATCGGTGGGCGGGCCGAGCTGAATACCTTGTCGAGCGGCACGCCCTGGCTGAACTGCTGGGACATGTTGGCCAGCGCACGCAATTCGCGGGTCAGCGCCCAAAGGATCACGGGTGTTTCTACGCCTTCGCCGCGCAGGCCTTCGAGCATGCGTAACGCGTGGGCTGCTTCGCCGTTTAGCACCGCATCGGTCAGGCCGAATACGTCGAAACGCGCACTGTCAGCGACGGCAGCCTGCACCGTCTCGACAGTAATCTGACCTTCTTCGGCCATCAATTTGAGCTTTTCGATTTCCTGCGCGGCGGCGAGCAGATTGCCTTCAACCCGAGCTGCGATCAGCTCTACCGCATCCTGGGTTGCGGCCAGCCCGGCCTGAGAAAGACGCTGGCGAATCCATTGCGGCAACTGGCCGATGTCCACTGGCCAGATTTGCACGAATTGGGTTTGCGCACCGTCGATCAGTGCCTTGCCCCATTTGGTCTTTTGCGCGCTGCCATCGAGCTTGGGCAGGCTGATCAGCAGTAGCGTGTCTTCGGCAGGCCGTGCGCAGTATTCCATGAGCGCCGCAGCACCTTTGTCACCGGGCTTGCCCGAGGGCAGGCGCAGCTCCAGAAGACGACGCTCGGCAAACAGCGACATGCTCGCACCTGCCTGCAGCAGGGTGCCCCAGTCGAAGCTGGCGTCAGCGCTGAAGACCTGGCGTTCATCAAAGCCTTGCTGACGTGCGGCGGCGCGAACTGCGTCGGCTGCTTCCTGGCAGAGCAACGGGTCGTCGCCGCTGATCACATAGACAGGCGCAAGCGCACCTTGCAGGTGCTTACCCAATTGGGGGGGGGCGAGTTTCACGAGTCAGAGCATGTCGGGGCCAGATCACTGGCCCCGGACACTTACCTGGCCGGAACTTCGACAGGCGACTGCTGAGGCGTCTCGTCACGGATCCGCTGAGCGGCTTCCAGTGCGTCGGCTTCGGCCTTGGCAACCGCATCGGCCTTGGCCTGCAGTTCGTCAAGACGTGCCGGGGTCAGCTGTTGCAGGCGTGCCATCAGCTTCTGGATCAGGTCATTGCGCATTTCCTGACGTACCTGCGAAGCTTCCTGATCGGAACCGGTCAGGTTATTGCCGTCGTGTACGTAGGAGCGGTCCGCGCTGACTTTGCTGTCCAGCAGTACACGATCCCGGTCGCCATGCACTTCATAGGTCAGGGTGGTGGTCAACTGGTACTCGGCAGAACGGCCCGAACCGGAATAGCTGATGGTGCGCTGGGTTTCAGCTTCGTTGGTCAGGATCAGCTTGTAAGGCGCGCCGGTATAAACCTTGACGCCGGAACTGGTCAGCAGGCGTGTCAGTTGGGTCACGGTCTCGCCGTAGGCGTTGCGCGCGCTGACATCCAGCTCTTTGAGCGCAAGCTCTGTCGTACCGGTGCCACGCAGATGGAAGCCACAGGCACTCAACAGAACAGCCAGGCCCATCACCAGCAAATTGCGTTTGATCATCTTGATGCTCCCCTTGAATCCGTTTGGGCCGCAGTGCGTGCCCTGGAAATATAGTCGGCGCCCAGCATTCGCAGGGCGCCCGATCCAATCAGCTTGCGACGATGTTGACCAGTTTGCCAGGCACGACAATCACCTTGCGTATGGTCAGGCCATCAGTGAAGCGCAATACGTTTTCGTTGATGCGTGCGGCCGCCTCGACTTCTTCACGGCTGGCGCTGGCAGGCATCTCGATATGGCCGCGCAGCTTGCCGTTCACCTGGATGACCAGTTGCAGGCTGTCCTGCACCAGAGCCTCTGCGTCGAACACTGGCCAGCCCGCATCGATGACCGGCTCGCCATGGCCCAGTTGGGTCCACAGCTCGTGGCTGATGTGCGGCGTAATCGGTGCCAGCAACAGGGTGACCGTTTCCAGGCCTTCCTGCAGCAATGCGCGATCCTGCGCAGTGGCCTGCGGGGCTTTTTCCAGCACGTTCATCAAGGCCATCACTTGCGCGACGGCCGTGTTGAATTTCTGGTTCTGGCCAATATCCTGGCTCGCCTGTTTGATGGCCTGATGAATCGAGCGGCGAACGGCTTTCTGTTCGTCGGTCAGTGCTGCAATGTCGAGTGAGCCCGGCGCGCCCTGGCTGACGTGCGCCTGTGCCAGGCGCCACACACGACGCAGGAAGCGATGCGAACCTTCTACGCCAGAATCAGACCATTCGAGGCTCATGTCAGGTGGCGAGGCGAACATCATGAACAGGCGGCAGGTGTCGGCACCGTACTGGTCGATCATGGTCTGCGGGTCGATGCCGTTCTTTTTCGACTTCGACATCTTTTCAGTGCCTCCGATTTCAACCGGCAGGCCGTCGCTGGTCAGTGTGGCGCTGATGACCTTGGCCTTGGCGTCTCTTTCGAGGGTGACGTCGGCCGGGTTGATCCAGGTCTTCTTGCCGCTGGTTTCCATGCGGAAATAGGTTTCGGCGTTGACCATGCCTTGAGTCAGCAGGTTCTTGAACGGTTCGTTCGACGTCACCAGGCCTTCATCGCGCATCAATTTGTGGAAGAAGCGAGCGTAAAGCAGGTGCAGGATTGCGTGTTCGATACCGCCGATGTACTGATCAACCGGCAGCCAGTGGTTGGCAGCGTTCGGCTCGACAAGGCCACCTTCGTAATGCGGCGAAGCATAACGCGCGTAGTACCAGGAAGACTCAACGAACGTGTCCATTGTGTCTGTTTCACGCTTGGCCGGTGCGCCGCACTTCGGGCAACTGCATTCGTAGAACTCGGGCATGCGCGCCAATGGTGAGCCTGCGCCGTCCGGCACCACGTCTTCGGGCAGGATAACCGGCAACTGGTCTTCAGGGACCGGCACGTCGCCGCAGGTGTCGCAATGCACGATCGGGATCGGGCAGCCCCAATAACGCTGACGGCTGATGCCCCAGTCGCGCAGGCGGAACTGGGTGCGCGACTGGCCCAGGGATTTCTTGACCAGCGCGGCTTCGATGGCATCGAATGCGTCCTGGAAATTCAGGCCGGTGAACTCGCCGGAATTGATCAGCGGGCCTTGTTCGTTGTACTCGGCTTGCCACGGCGCAGGCGTTTCATCGCCAGCGCTGGTGCGTACTACGGGTTTGATCGGCAAGTCGTATTTGCTGGCAAATTCGAAATCGCGCTCATCGTGCGCAGGGACTGCCATGACAGCGCCATCGCCGTAATGCATCAATACATAGTTGGCGACCCACACCGGCAGTTTTTCGCCGGTCAGCGGATGCTCGACGAACAACGAGGTCGGCTGGCCTTTCTTTTCCTGCGTGGCAACGTCTGCTTCAGCAACGCTGCCGCCTTTGCACTCATCGATGAAAGCCTGCAGGGCCGGGTTGCCCTGCGCAGCCAGGGTGGCCAGCGGGTGTTCAGCGGCAACGGCAACATAGGTCGCGCCCATCAGGGTGTCCGGGCGGGTGGTGAAGACTTTCAGTGCGCCTGCTTCGCCGATGGAGGCCTGATCGTACGGGAACTGCACCTCCATACCGCGCGACCTGCCGATCCAGTTGCGCTGCATGGTCTTGACCTGTTCAGGCCAGCCCGGCAGCTCGTCGAGGCTTTCCAGCAGCTCGTCGGCGTAGGCAGTGATCTTGAAGTAGTACATCGGGATTTCGCGCTTTTCGATCAGCGCGCCGGAACGCCAGCCACGGCCGTCGATGACCTGCTCGTTGGCCAGTACGGTCTGGTCGACCGGGTCCCAGTTCACGGTGCCGTTCTTGCGATAGATCACGCCTTTTTCGAACAGGCGAGTGAACAGCCATTGTTCCCAGCGATAGTAATCGGGCTTGCAGGTAGTGACTTCACGCGACCAGTCGACCGCCAGACCCAGGCTCTTTAGCTGGTTCTTCATGTAGGCGATGTTTTCGTAGGTCCACTTGGCTGGCGCGACGTTGTTGTCGATCGCGGCGTTTTCAGCCGGCATGCCGAATGCGTCCCAGCCCAGTGGTTGCAGGACGTTCTTGCCCAGCATGCGCTGATAGCGGGAGATCACGTCACCGATGGTGTAGTTGCGCACATGGCCCATGTGCAGCTTGCCGCTCGGGTAAGGGAACATCGACAGGCAATAGAAGGTGTCCTTGCCTGGCTGTTCACTGACTTCAAAAGACTTTTGCTCATCCCAGAAGGTTTGGGCGGCGGCTTCGATTTCGCGGGGCTGATAGAGTTCGTGCATGGCTACTTTTGACTAAAGATTAGTGACCCTTGACCTCTTCATTGCTTCGCCGAGTCAGGTCGGCACCGCGGGACGGACAATTGCAACTGTCTGTGCGGTGCGTTCGGGCTCAAGAGCACGGAAGTGGAATTACAGGAAGCGCCGTAGCATACATGAGGGCCGTCTATCGAGGGAAACCCTGATTGCCTCTGACAAGGGCAAAGCCCGTCTGACTGCTCTATCTGGCCGTTGGTCGCAGTCCCCGGCCTGTTTTCGAAGCAGCGCTAAGCTCAACGTCGAGGGTGATGATTATCTTCGAGGAGGTGAGCGGATGACTGAGTTGCAGCACGCGGTAAGTACATCTGAGCTTTACGAACGTTTGATCGATCGTCTCGGGCTTGCCCTTGAAACGGCACGTACATCGTTGCGGCTCCGAAACGAGTTGCCCGCCGAGCTTGAACTCCAGGGCTTGAGTTGTGCCGAGTTCGAGTGGATAAAGGCTTATCTCGAGAAGGACGTGATGGCGACCAGTGCAACTGCCAGCATCAAGGGCAGCTACGCGACATCGTCAGAGCATAGCCGGTTGATCAATGCGCCCAAAGCAACGGCCACTATCATCTGGCTGAAAGACAAGCGGCGGGCAAAGGCGACGGTGCGGCTGGGCCGTCACAGCTAAGCTTTACATTTCTGTCTATCACGCGGGCTGAGGGCCTGCTCCTTCCGGCATTGTTGCCATGCTTCAAACATTCTAGGCTGCGGACATCTCTGGAGATGTCCTGATGCCTTTGCGCTATTTGCTCAAAACCCTCTTGCTGCCGCCCGGCATTCTTTTTCTATTGCTGATCGCCGCTTGGTGGCTGCGCCGATCCCGCCCGCGTCTGGCCGCTGCCTGCTTTATCGTCGGGCTGGGTGGGCTGTGGCTGATGAGTCTACCGGTGGTGGTGGAGTTTTCCGCTCGCCAGCTTGAGCGAACAACCCCGTTACCCCGACAGCAATGGCCGATATTGGCGCAGCAGGCCGACGCTATCGTGGTGCTGGGCAATGGGCGTGAACGCAACTCTCCGACCTGGGGGGCTGACACGCCCACCGGTCTGGGGCTGGAGCGGCTGCGTCTGGCGGCTCGCCTGGCGAAAGAATCCGGGCTGCCGATCATGACCGCGGGCGGCCTGCATTTTGATCAACCGCCCAGCGAGGCGTCCATCATGGCGCAATCGCTGCAGGAGGACTTCGGCGTGACGGTGCGCTGGCAGGAAGGGCAGAGCCGCACGACATGGGAAAACGCCACGATGGCCGCCAGGGTTCTGCAGCCGTTGGGTATCAGGCGTGTGGTGCTGGTTACTCAGGCCTGGCATATGCCTCGCGCTCGCTGGAGCTTCGAGCAGGCCGGTTTTACTGTGGTGAGTGCGCCGGTCGGCTTTCTTGGTGTGGACAATGCCCGGCCTTTTGGCGGCTGGCTACCCGAGAGCCGGGTGTTTACTCAAAGTGGGGTGTTGCTCAACGAAGCGGCTGGCCTGCTGGTGTACCCGTGGATCTATGAAAACAAGCACTGACCTGAAGCCGATTCCACCTGAAGACAGGCGAAACCGGCGTCATGTCTTTCACTCAGACCGTCTTGGAGATCCGTGCCGCCATCAACGCCCAGCCAAACAGCAACAGGCAGACGATTGCCAATGGCCATGAACGCCATTGCAGGTAAGGCGTGAGCTGGTGCATGGGCACCACTTCTCCATACAGCACGCCGCGCTCGAATTGCGGAATCTGTACCGTGATTTTGCCAAACGGATCGATCAGCGCAGTCACGCCGTTATTGGTGGCACGAATCATCCAGCGACCGGCTTCGAGGGCGCGCATCTGGGCCATCTGCAAGTGCTGCAGCGGGCCTATAGAGGTGCCGAACCAGGTGTCATTGCTGACTGTCAGCAACAGGTCGCTTTGCGCCGACAGGCCTGCGGCGAACTCGGGGTAAACCACTTCGTAGCAGATGAACGGCGCAATCTGATAACCCTTGGCCTGCAACAGCGCCTGATCGTTAGGGCCTCGAGCGAAGTCCGACATCGGCAGGTCGAAGAAAGAGATCAGCCCGCGAAGCAGGTCTTGCAGCGGCACGTATTCACCGAACGGGACAAGCTTTTGCTTGTAATAAGTGCCATCGCCCTGGCCCGTTACAGTGATGCCGTTGTAGTAGCGATACTCGCCACGCCCTGTCGGTTCGCGCACTGGCACGCCGGTGATCAGCGCCGCGCCACGGTCCGAAGCGAACTTGCCCATCATTGCCAGGTAGCCCTCAGCGCTTTCCTTGAGAACCGGTATGGCGGTTTCGGGCCAGACGATCAGGTCTGCCTGTTGCGAGCGGAATGTCATGTCCCGATACAGCGCCAACTGGTCGTTGAGCTTTTGCGGGTCCCATTTCATGCTCTGTTCGATATTGCCTTGCAGCGCCGCGACCTTCAGCGGTGGGCCGGAAGGGGAAGTCCACGCATGATTCTTCAGGGCCAGCCCTGTGACCCACGGGGCCAGCAACAGCAGCACGCCCATGGCCAGAAACGATTTGCGTACCCGTAAGCGGTGCAGGTTGCACAGCAATGCCGCAGTCAGGCCGAGTGCAAACGAAATCAGCCAGACGCCGCCCAGCGGCGCGAGCCCGGCGAGCGGTGCGTCAAGCTGGCTGTAACCGGAATAAAGCCAAGGGAAACCGGTAAGAAACCAGCCGCGAAACGCTTCCTGCCACAGCCATAGCGCTGCAAAGGCCAGTGAATCAGCCAGAGGCGCTTCATTGCGCCGCAGCCAGCGCGCCCAGACCCAGGCGGGCAGGGCGAAGAAAAAGGCAATGGCGGCGATGAACAGCAGCATCAGCAAGCCTGCCAGCAGCACCGAAGCCCCGCCGTAGGTGTGGATGCTCACGTAGATCCAGCTGGTGCCAGCGCCATACAGACCGAAGCCATAACACCAGCCGCGCACCAGGGCCTGGCGCGGATTCAGCTCGCGCAACCCCAGATAGAACATCGCCACCGCCACCAGCACCAAGGGCCAGATGTCGAACGGCGCCAGGGCCAGTGTCGTGAGTCCGCCGGCCGCGAGGGCCAGCAGATTACCGGGCCAGCCGGGGCGGGTTATCCAGCGCATGTAGATTCCTTAAAACGGCATCAAGTTGTTGCAGACGGTGATCACGGGCGTGAGATCGGGCTTACACGCAGCAAATGAATGCGACGGCTGTCGGCGCTCAAAATGCGGAAACGATAGGCGCCTATCTCGGTGATTTCGGCGCGCTTGGGCAGATGGCCGAACGCATTCATCACCAAACCACCCACGGTGTCGAACTCGTCATCCGAAAAGCTGCTGTCGAAGAACTCGTTGAAATTCTCGACCGGCGTCAGCGCCTTGACCAGGAAGTCACCGCTTGGCAGGGGCTTGATGTAGCTGTCTTCCTCGACATCGTGCTCATCTTCGATGTCGCCGACGATCTGTTCCAGCACGTCTTCGATGGTCACCAGGCCTGCCACGCCGCCATATTCGTCGATGACGATGGCCATGTGGTTGTGGTTGGCACGGAACTCGCGCAGCAGCACGTTAAGACGCTTGGATTCGGGCACGAAGGTAGCCGGACGCAGCAGCTTTTTGACGTCGTCGCTGTCACCGTCAGCCTTGAGGATAAGTGGCAGCAGGTCCTTGGCCAGCAGCACACCGAGCACGTCGTCGTGGCTTTCGCCGATCACCGGATAGCGCGAATGCGCCGCATCGATGACCGCAGGCAAGAATTCGCGGGGTGTCTGGGTCGCCTTGATGCTGATCATCTGCGAGCGCGGCACCATGATGTCGCGCACTTGCAGGTCAGCCACCTGAATGGCGCCCTCGACGATGGCCAGCGCTTCGCTGTCCAACAGTTTGTTCTGATGGGCTTCGCGCAGCAGCTCAAGCAGCTCCTGGCGGTTTTTCGGCTCATGGACAAAGGCCTGGGTCAGTTTACCCAACCATGACTTTTGCCCGTTGCTCGATCGATCTTCGCTCATAGCCCTTACTCGTGGTCCTTGCTGGGTGTGTCTGAATGGGGGAGGTCGGCACTTTCGTCGTCGGCATAAGGGTCGGGGTAGCCCAACTCCTCAAGCAACGTTCGTTCCAGTGCTTCCATTTCTTCTGCTTCTTCATCATCGAGGTGGTCGTAACCCAACAGATGAAGGCAGCCATGAATGACCATGTGCGCCCAGTGCGCGTCGATGGACTTGCCCTGTTCGGCTGCTTCGCGGTTGACCACCGGTACGCAGATGACCAGATCGCCCAGCAACGGGATGTCCAGCATGTCATCTGGAACGTCCGCCGGGAAAGACAGCACATTGGTGGCGTAATCCTTGTGCCGCCAAGTGTGATTGAGCTCGCGGCCTTCGGTTTCGTCAACCAGCCGGACAGTCAGCTCGGAATCGGCACTGCGCTGGCGCAGGCCCATTTCACACCAGAGGCGGAACTGGGCTTCGCTGGGTGCGCTTGTTTCGCTTGCGACCTGCAGATCCAGCTCAAGCATCGCGGTTCTTGTCCCGTGAGTAGCTGTTGTTGCCCGACGGGCCATCGCTGAGCCGGTCATCGAAGCGCTCGTAGGCTTCCACGATGCGCTGCACCAGCGGGTGGCGAACCACATCCTTGGGTTTGAAATGCGTGAAGCTGATGCCCGGCACATCCTTGAGCACATCGATGACGTGCGTCAGACCCGACCGGGTGCCCTTGGGCAGGTCGACCTGGGTGATGTCACCGGTGATCACGGCTGTGGAGCCAAAGCCAATACGGGTCAGGAACATCTTCATCTGCTCGACGGTGGTGTTCTGACTTTCGTCGAGAATGATGAAGCTGTTATTAAGGGTGCGTCCGCGCATGTAAGCCAGCGGTGCGACCTCGATGACCTGTTTCTCGATCAGTTTGGCGACGTACTCGAAGCCGAGCATCTCGTACAGTGCGTCATACAACGGGCGCAGGTACGGGTCGATCTTCTGCGCCAGATCGCCGGGCAGGAAGCCAAGCTTCTCGCCAGCCTCTACAGCCGGGCGCACCAGCAGGATGCGGCGGATCTGCTCGCGCTCCAGCGCATCGACTGCGCAAGCCACCGCCAGGTACGTCTTGCCAGTACCCGCAGGGCCGATACCGAAGTTGATATCGTTGCTGAGCACTTCCTTGACGTAACGCTGCTGATTCAGGCCGCGCGGGCGAATCATGCCCTTTTTGGTGCGCAGCGAGACGCCGACTTCGGCGGCAGGGTGGTTGTCCAGGCCGTCAACGCCGGATTCCTGAAGAAACAGGTGCACCATGTCCGGCGTCAGCTCGGTACCTTTGGTTTCCCGGTACAGGCGGCGCAGAAGGTTCTCGGCGGATTGGGTTTGTGAGGTCTCGCCAATGAGTTCGAACTGATTGCCGCGGTTGCGGATCTCGATGTCCAGGCGTTGTTCGATCAGGCGCAAGTGCTCGTCGAGTTGCCCGCACAAGTTGGCGAAACGATGGGCCTCGAAAGGCTCGAGGGTGAAGCGATGAGGTTCTATGGGTGCGTTCAAGGTCGTTTAATGGCCGTCCGGCGGCAATTTGAATGTATTGAAGAATACCCTCTGGCGGTGGTTGTGCGAAAGCTTTGCCTCGTTAAAGGCCGCGCCAGGAGTTCACCGTGCTCAAGGGTAGGGACCGCACAGAAACGAATTCATTCGGCGATTCGTTTCTGCGGCGGGATGCAAGCCTTACTGTAGCAGTGAGCCACGCAAGGAATGAGGCTGTGCATCATCGATGTGTACATCGGCAAACTGCCCGATCAGCTGGGGATTATCGCAGCGGAAGTTGACGATCCGGTTGTTCTCGGTGCGGCCTTGCAGTTCGCCCGGGTCTTTCTTCGAATAGTCGGTCACCAAAATGCGTTGCGTGCTGCCTACCATCTGTCGGCTTATCTCGAAACCCTGCTGGTTGAGGCGATGTTGCAGGGCTGCCAGGCGCTCTTTCTTGAGGGCTTCCGGCGTGTCGTCCTTCAGGTCGGCGGCTGGCGTGCCGGGGCGCGGGCTGTAGATGAACGAGAACGAGAAGTCGAAACCCACGTCCTCGATCAGCTTCATGGTGTTCTCGAAATCTTTTTCGGTCTCGCCCGGGAAGCCGACGATGAAGTCCGAACTGATGCTGATTCCCGGCACCGCAGCCCTGAGTTTGCGCAGCCTGGATTTATATTCCAGCGTGGTGTGGTTGCGCTTCATGGCCGCCAGAATGCGATCGGAGCCTGACTGCACCGGCAGGTGCAGGTGCTTGACCAGCTGCGGCACGTCGGCATGAGCCTGGATCAGGCTGTCGGAGAACTCCAGCGGGTGCGAGGTAGTGTAGCGGATGCGATCGATGCCATCGACGGCGGCAACGGCCCGGATCAGGTCAGCCAGATCTGCGACGCGCCCGTCATGGGTGTTGCCGCGATAGCCGTTGACGTTCTGGCCCAGCAGGGTGACTTCGCGCACGCCGTAGTCGGCCAGGTGAGTGACCTCGCTCAGCACGTCATCGAACGGTCGGCTGACTTCTTCGCCACGGGTGTAGGGCACTACGCAGAAGGTGCAGTACTTGCTGCAGCCTTCCATGACCGACACATAAGCGCTCGGGCCATCGACACGAGGCTCTGGCAGATGGTCGAATTTTTCGATTTCCGGGAACGAGACATCGACCTGCGGCAATCGGGTAATGCGGGCCGCGTCGATCATTTCCGGCAAGCGATGCAGGGTTTGCGGGCCGAACACCACGTCCACATAGGGCGCGCGGTCGCGAATGGCGGCGCCTTCCTGGCTGGCAACGCAACCGCCGACGGCAATTACCATCTCGGGGTTGGCCAGCTTCAGCTCGCGCCAGCGGCCGAGCTGTGAATACACACGATCCTGGGCGCGTTCGCGAATCGAGCAGGTATTGAGCAGAATCACGTCGGCGTCTTCCGCGCGAGCGGTGACTTCCAGAGCCTGATGTTCGCCCAGCAGATCGACCATGCGCGAGCTGTCGTACTCGTTCATCTGGCAACCGTGGGTTTCGATGTAAAGCTTCTTGGCCATGCGTGATCATCAACCGATTCAGTGAACCGCGCATTATAAGGATGAAGGGCTCGGGTTCCTAGCGTTGGCTGTCCGATGGACATGCTATAGTCCGCGCCCCTTTTTCATCTCTGATCGTTACCCGCCCGTTATGACCAAACGCGAAGCTCCAATCTACAAGGTGATTTTTCTCAACCAGGGACAGGTGTTTGAAATGTATGCCAAGCAGATCTATCAAAGTGATCTGTGGGGCTTTCTGGAAGTGGAAGAATTCGTCTTCGGCGAACGTACGACTGTCGTGGTCGACCCGAGCGAAGAAAAACTCAAGGCCCAGTTTGAGGGCGTTGTGCGCAGTTTTGTGCCGATGCATTCGATCGTGCGTATCGATGAAGTCGAGCGCATAGGCACGCCAAAGATCAGCGAAGCACGCGGCACCAGCAACGTGATGCCGTTCCCCGTGCCGATGCCGGAAAAATAGCAACACAGGTTATGAACAGCGATTGCCCTGAGCGAATCAGGTCAGGGCAATGGGGAGAACGGGCTGCGACCTTCGGCGGTCTGCAGTTCGAGCAGGTATTTGCGGAATATCTGGCCCAGCACTTGAGTCGCCACTTCCAGCTCGTCACGCTGCATTTTTGCCGATACTTCGTCTGCGGCATCCAGCGCTTCTTCAGAACCGTTGACGGCGGCCATTTTCAGCACGATATACGCCTGAATGTTATTGGCCTGCACACCTTCGCCACGGCTGAACATCAAGCCCAGTTGATACTGTGCCTGGGCATGGCCCTGCAGCGAAGCCTGCTCGAAGTAACTCAGCGCCTGCGGCAAATCGCGAGGTGCATTCTTGCCCTCGTAATAGAACTCACCCAACTCGTATTGTGCCTGCGCATCTCCACCCTGAGCGGCCTGCTGACAGGCTGCGAGTGCTGCGGGCAGGTTTTCTGGCTGTGTATTCAGGGTGCAACGACCCATCGCCGGAATTAACAACGAGTTGCCGCCGGCATTGGCCAGCAGAGGATAGACAAGCAACAGGCAGCCCAATACAAGGGTGCGGCCGGTGCGGTTCATGGGAGTCGACTTACCTCTGAAAAAGGTGCGGGCATGCCCGACCAGCTAAACGGGCTGGCTGCGCATTATGAAATAAGCTGAGCCAACCTTACAAAGTCTTTACGGATTTTCTGCTGCACGGCTGGAAAAAACTCGTCTTGAGTGAGGCATTGCCCTGAACAAGACTTCCTGTGCCGTGTATTTGCAGTTTGCGCACTGCATTGTAGAAGCAAAATACACACTTAACGTTCCGTTTCATTCACAAGCTTCACGTGCGCCGGTTCAATGACACCTTGCGCACGCGAGCCTGGCGAACTTATTTCAACGCAGCAAAAGCCTTTTCAGCAGCATCCAGTGTCAGCTTCAGCTCTGCATCGCCGTGGGCAATCGAGGTGAAACCGGCTTCGAAAGCACTTGGCGCCAGGTAGACACCGCCGTCGAGCATCATGTGGAAGAAGCGCTTGAAGCGGTCGGCATCACTGGTCATCACGTCTTCGAACGTTACGATTTCGCTGGCCTCGCTGAAGTACAGGCCGAACATGCCGCCTGCCTGTGTGGTGACGAACGGGATGCCCGCTGCATCTGCGCGCTGCTGCAAGCCCTCCAGCAGGCGGCGGGTGTAATCGCTCAGTTCATCATGAAAGCCCGGACGGCTGATCAGGCGCAAGGTGGTCAAGCCGGCGGCCATCGCCAACGGGTTGCCCGACAGTGTGCCTGCTTGGTAAACCGGGCCCAGC
Organism: Pseudomonas coronafaciens pv. oryzae str. 1_6; assembly: GCF_000156995.2. NCBI lineage: Bacteria > Pseudomonadati > Pseudomonadota > Gammaproteobacteria > Pseudomonadales > Pseudomonadaceae > Pseudomonas > Pseudomonas coronafaciens. The sequence continues at coordinate 726,751 of NZ_CP046035.1, forward strand.
GGTGCGATGTGCGACATGATTTCTCGTTTGCCACCGAAGCAACCGACCGGCATGCCACCACCGATGATCTTGCCGAAGGTGCTCAGGTCGGGCGTCACGCCGTAGTAAGCCTGCGCGCCGCCGAGGGCGACACGGAAACCGGTCATCACTTCGTCGAAAATCAACACCACGCCATGCTCGTCGCACAGGGCGCGCAGCCCTTGCAGATAGCCCGGCGCAGGCGGCACGCAGTTCATGTTGCCAGCCACCGGTTCGACGATGATGCAGGCCACTTCCTGACCGACCTCTGCCAGCAGCTCACGCACAGCGTCCAGGTCATTGAACGGTACGGTCAGCGTGTGTTTCGCGAAAGCGGCGGGTACACCGGGGGAGCTCGGCACGCCCAGCGTCAGTGCGCCCGAACCGGCCTTGACCAGCAGACTGTCGGAATGACCGTGGTAGCAGCCTTCGAACTTGATGATGCTGTCGCGACCAGTGAAGCCTCGGGCCAGACGAATCGCACTCATGGTGGCTTCAGTGCCCGAGCTGACCATGCGGACCATTTCCATCGAAGGCACCAGTTCGCAAACCAGATCGGCCATTTCGGTTTCCATAGCCGTCGGCGCGCCGTAGGACAGCCCGTGTTCCAGCTGGTTACGGACGGCGTCGAGCACTTCCGGGTGGCTGTGGCCAAGAATCATCGGGCCCCAGGAGCCTACGTAGTCGACATAGCGTTTGTCGTCTTCGTCAGTCACGTAAGCGCCGGCAGCGTGCTTGAAGAACAGTGGCGTGCCGCCCACGCTCTTGAAAGCGCGAACCGGCGAATTGACGCCACCGGGGATGTGTTTTTGGGCGTTGGCGAACAGTGTTTCGGAACGGGACATGATCTGGTCTCTGCTTTGAAACGGGGAATTCGTGTCTACGCTGGGGTCAGCCGAGGCGGGCAGCTTTATACCGGGCTGCTTTATTGGGTGGCGTGAGCCAGAGAAGGCGCAGGAGCGCGCACTATATCAAATGCCGGGCAGCGCATGCTTGCCCCGGTCGCTCCCACAAGAGCGAGCCGGGCAGTTATCAAGAGCGTGGGAATACAGTTCGTGACGCTTGGCGAGGCCTTGTGCGCGGTTAGGCGTACTGTGTCACCAGCCCGAATATTCGTGACGCAGAGCGTCACGAACTGCATGCCAACGCGGAGCATTGGCACGATGGTCAAGCGGCTAAAGTCCATCGTCTGGACCATCGTGGCTTGATCGACGCCATAGAATCTCCCGCAGCTTCGGCCAGTGTCCCAAGCGGGCTTGCAATGCTTACAACAGTGCCGTGAATGCCTTGGCCCGCCTGGTGACTTCCCGGGAAGTCTCGGCGCCGAACAGGCCGTGCACGACGGCCAGCAGGTCTGCACCGTGCTCGACCAGTTGCGGGGCGTTTTCCAGGGTGATGCCACCGATTACCGCTATCGGCAGATGGACCTTGGTGCGCACCTGAGCGATCAGGTCCAGCGGCACTGCCGGGGCGCCCGGTTTGGTCTGCGAGTTGAAGAATCGGCCAAAGGCAACGTACGTCGCGCCGTCTGCCTTGGCTCTTTCAGCCAGATCAAGGCTGCCGTGACAGGTCGCGCCGACAATTGCCTTGTGCCCCAACAAGGCGCGTGCATCCGGCAACGAGCCGTCAGTCTGCCCCAGATGTACCCCAACCCCCAAGCGCGCCGCGAGTTCGGCGTCGTCGTTGATGATCAGGCGGGTCTTGTAGCGTTCACACAGCTTCAACAGTTCGGTGGCTTCGCGCAGCCGGCGAGATTCGTCGTGGGTCTTGTCACGGTATTGCAGCAGGGTAACGCCGCCTTCCAGTGCTGCCTCGACATAAGACAGGAACCTGCCAGTCAGCAACTGGCTGTCGGTGATGGCATACAGGCCACGTAGTTTCATGCATCGAGCCTCATGGCAGTGCGTTACGAACAGAAATCCAGCGGTAAGCGACGAGGCACAAACTGCCCTCGGCCCAGCTGCTCGGCGTCCCGCAGTGTGCGCCATGTGTAGTCCAGTGCCGACTTAACGGCGCTGACCCGCTCTTCGCCCTGTGCGAGACGCCCGGCCAACGCGCTGGCCAGCGTGCAGCCCGAACCGTGATAGCTGCCGGGCAGGCGTTCGCAGACAAAGGTGTGGGTCTGCCCACCGCGTATGTAAAGACGATTGTGAATTTGCTGCTCGTCGCCATGGCCGCCAGTGATCAGCAGGTATTCACAGAAAGGCAGTAGTTTTTCTGCGCACTCGTCTGCTGTACCGTCTGCAAGCTCGGCGAGGATGCGTGCCTCCGGAAGGTTTGGCGTGGCAATTGCACACAATGGCAGTAGCCGCTCACGCATGGCGTAGCCCACCTCGTCCTTGCCCAACCGTCCGCCACCGCCCGCTCTCAGGACCGGGTCGCAGACCATTGGCAAATGCGGGTTGGCTTGCAGCAGTTCGACAACGGTGTCGACCATCTCCAGCGAGCCGAGCATGCCCAGCTTGACGGCAGCCACACACGAGTCGTTGAGAATTGCATTGGCCTGTGCCATTACCCATTCGCGATCCAGCACGCGAAAATCGCTGACATCTACCGTGTCTTGCACAGTGAGTGCGGTAATGGCGGGAGCGGCATGACAGCCTTGGGCGAGCAGGGCTTCGATATCGGCCTGTATACCGGCACCGCCACTAGGGTCGTGGCCGGAAAGGCAGAGGACAACGGGACGGGAACTGTAGATATTCATGGTGGGCGAGCTTATCACTAAACCTTATGACGACCGCTCGCGGATACCGTGTTTTTATCAGGCCGGTGAGGCGCGCGGCCAATTGCAAGATCAGACAAATCAGCGTGAAGAAATTTCATGTTTGCGCGCAGATGTCCGATATAGAGCTGTTAAGTCGATTTTCGAGGCGGTACTGTCTTTGCGCTATTAGCGGCTATGCTTCACTGGTATGGCTGATTATCGTCGGTCTGCAGCTTTTCTTATGGCGAATTTCGCCGGTGCATATTCACGTTCAACTGTCTGTTTGAATCATTAGCCTGTTTCAAGGATAGAAATTTGCGGGACGTCGTCATCAATGGATGGATTGAATGCGACGACCTACCTTGGGGCTTCAATGCGCTATCTGTTGATCATTCTGGCTTTTTGGCTGCCGTTGCAGGTGCATGCAGTCGAGTTTGATGAAAACACTCGTTTTCTGCCGCTGGGTCGTGCCCTTCAGGTATTTGAAGACCCGACCGGTGAAGCTACTATCGAAAGCGTCAGCTCTGCAGCGCTGGCGGATGCGTTCAAGCCCTTGCGTGGCGGGACCTTCAATGCCGGTTATTCACGTTCGGCTTTCTGGCTGAAAGTCGAGCTGTCGTATCGGCCTGTCGGCACCGAAACCCATAACGAATGGCTTCTGGAACTGGCCTATCCGCCAATGGACCACATCGACTTCTACGCCCCGGATGCCAACGGAAACCCCAGACTGACCTGGCAGACCGGCGACATGCTGCCTTTCTCCAGCCGCCAGTTCGCCCAAAACAACTACCTCTTTCAACTGGACTTGCCAGCGGGGCAGACGCGTACGGTGTATCTGCGCATTCGCAGCGAAGGCTCCGTTCAGGCGCCGCTCAATCTCTGGTCCTCGCACGCCTATCTCGAATCGCAGCCCTCCAAGATTTACGTTTTCGGCCTGATGTATGGCGTATTGCTGGGGATGCTCGTCTATAACCTGTTCATCTACGTCAGCGTTCGTGAGCGCGACTACCTGTATTACCTGCTGTATGTCGCTTCGTTCGGGCTTTACCAGATGTCGATCAATGGCGTGGCGATCGAGTACTTGTGGCCTGACAGCCCTTGGTGGGCGAACGCGTGCACGCCGTTTCTGATGGCGGTGGCCACTTTGTTTGCCTGTCAGTTCTCGCGCAGCTTTCTGGTCACCGCCCAGCTTGGGCGCTGGCTTGATCGCCTGTTGCTGGCGATCATTGGTGCAGCGGTGCTGGTGATGGGCATGGCCCTGTTTCTTGGCTATGGACCGGCGCTGCGCTCGGCAACCTATCTGGTGATGGCGGGCACGCTCACGATTTATCTGGCTGGCATCGTCGCCGTAATGAAGGGCGAGCGCGTCGGACGCTATTTTGTGCTCGCCTGGTCGGTCTTTCTGGTCAGCGGGCTGATTTTCATGCTCATGCTGCTGGGCTACCTCCCCAATACATTCCTGACTCTCTATGCCTCGCACATCGGCACTGTGCTGGAAATGGCATTCCTGTCCATGGCGCTGGCAGACCGTATCAACCACAACCGGCGTCAACAGGCACAGACATTGCTGGCTGCCGGTCAGGACCTTGAACGCCTCAATCTGCAACTGGCCACCAGCAACCGGTTGAAAGATGAATTTCTCGCCACGCTGACCCACGAGTTGCGCACGCCAATGAACGGCGTGATCGGTTCGCTGGAAGTCATGCAGACCCTCGATATGGACGACGAGGTCGAGATGTATCAGCAGACGGCGGCCAGTTCTGCCCGGGACATGATGTGCATGATCAACGGCATTCTGACGCTTACCGAACTTCAGGCCGGCGTGCTGTATGCCCATTGCGACGCCTTCGCGCCGCTTGATCTGGTCGACAGGTTGCGTGATCGCTTCAGTGGCGTGGCTCAGTCAAAGGGCTTGATGCTGACCCTTGATGTGGACGATAAGCTGCCTCCAGGCATTCGCGGCGATGCCGCCAAGCTCTATCAGTGCATCGAATGCCTGATGGACAACGCGATAAAATTCACTCGCAAGGGCCGGGTGCAGGTTCGCTTCAGCGGTCATCCACGGGACCTTGAGCGCATGGACCTGCGCGTCGAAGTGATGGACAGCGGTATCGGCTTCAGCCAACTGGATGACGCCGTGCTGTATCAGCATTTCTTTCAGGCCGATGGCTCGATGACCCGCGAATATGGCGGGCTGGGTATCGGTCTGGCGATCTGTCGCAAGCTGGCGGAGCTGCAGGGCGGCGAATTGAGCCATCGTTCCGAGCCTGGCAAGGGCAGTTGCTTCACGTTGAACATTCCGGTGCTGATGGTTGTGCCGGGCGCTGTGCGCAGGGCACCGCAGTTGAAAGCGCAGTGGGGCATATGAGCGCGCGGCTGCAATAACATTCCGGTATGGCTGACCGTCGAAACCTCTGACGTTTCGGCGCCTATGCCACTGTCGCCCGCATCGGGTGCGTGATTCACTATCTGCCGGGTGCGCATGCAAACAGGCAGGAGATGACCCATGACCCTGAGGCCATTCGCTGAAACTCATCTGGTCACCAATCAGCCGCCATCGCTGGACGGCGTAAATCTCTACCGCATTGACCTGCCGCTTCAGAAATGGAGCCAGCGATACGGAGCATGTTGGGCGCAGGCGCGGATCGACGCTTATGGTGCGCTGGCGGGCGGGCCCTTGATGGCTGCGGGTTTTCTGGCAAATCGGAACAAGCCTGTGTTTGCCAGCCACGACCGTTACGGGCATCGCATTGACCTTGTCGAATTTCACCCGGCGTATCACCAACTGATGAGTACTGCCATCGAGCATGGCATTACTTCACTGCCGTGGACCGAACCGCAGCCCGGCGCTCACGTCGCACGCGCCGCGATGAGCTATCTGCACACGCAGGCCGACCCCGGCAGTGGCTGCCCGCTGACCATGACCTTTGCCAGTGTTCCGGCGTTGAGGCAGCAGCCGGGCCTGGCCGACATCTGGCTGCCCAAGGTGCTGTCCACTCAGTACGACCCCCGCAATGTCGGTATTGCGCACAAGGCCGGTGCGACCATTGGCATGGCGATGACTGAGAAACAGGGCGGCACCGATGTGCGGGCCAACACTACACGCGCTTTTCCGGCAGGTGTCGGCGGCCCAGGCAAGGCCTATGAGCTGGTGGGGCACAAGTGGTTCTGCTCTGCGCCGATGTGCGATGCGTTTCTGACTCTGGCGCAGACTGGAAAAGGGCTCAGTTGCTTTCTGCTGCCCCGCCACAGGCCTGATGACACCCGCAACGAGTTTTACATTCAGCGTCTGAAAGACAAGCTCGGCAACTGGTCCAACGCCTCCAGCGAAGTAGAGTTTCGTGGCGCGCTGGCGTGGATGATCGGCGAGGAAGGACGCGGCGTGCCAACCATCATCGAAATGGTTGCGATGACCCGTTTCGATTGCATGATCGGCTCGAGCGCCCTGATGCGTCAGGCGCTGACCCAGGCCACACACCATTGTGCGCACCGAGCGGTGGGCGGTCGACTGCTGGCCGGGCAACCGCTGATGCAGAACGTGCTGGCTGACCTGGCGTTGGAAAGCGAGGCCGCGTTGGCGCTGACCTTGCGCCTGGGCCGTGCGCTGGATCATCTGGATGATGACCACGAAAGGCGTTTCGTCCGGCTAATCACGGCAGTGGGCAAATACTGGATCTGCAAGCGTGCCCCGGCCATGATCAACGAAGCCGCCGAATGCCTGGGCGGCGCGGGCTATGTCGAAGACAGCATTCTGCCCCGGCTGTACCGCGAGGCCCCGGTCAATTCGACGTGGGAGGGCTCCGGCAATGTGCAATGCCTTGACGTGCTGCGCACACTGTCCAAAGAGCCCGGCGCACTTGATGCGCTGTTCGACGAACTGGGCGACGGGCATGGCGACCGGCACTTGGCGTTGCATATCAGCAAGCTCAAAACGGCATTTCACGACACTGGCGACATTGAGTATCGCGCCCGGCAACTGACGGAAGACATCGCCGTTGCTGTACAAGGCAAGCTATTGCTGGAAGCTGGCAATGCAGCGGTCAGTGATGGTTTTATTGCTGGTCGAATCGCGTCAGTTGGGCGGGTATATGGCGCCTTGCCACGAGGGGTCGACGTAGAAACATTACTGCGAAGGTCTTCGCCGCAGGTGGCATGAGCACGCGAACCCGTTACGATGCACGACTGCAAGATCAGACAGGACATGAAACGTGACCCAAGCCTTTGTTGTCGTAGACACCGCCGAGCAAGCCGTCGAGCGGCTTGCCGAGCTGCACGAACGTGCGACCAGCGCGTTGAGCCAGGCGCTCAAGCGCTACCTGAAAGACCGCGTCGAGCCGACCGCCGAAGAACGTGCGCAGTTCCGCTATCCGGAGCTGCGCCTGGTATACAAATGCCACGGTGAAGTCCCGCTGACGACCCGCGCTTACGCCAAGGTCCAGCTGCCGGGCACTTACAGCGTCACTGTCACGCAGCCCAAGGCATTCAAAAAGTATCTGCTGGAGCAACTGGTTCCGCTGATGAGCGACTTCACCGTGACGGTTGAAGTCGGTATGAGCGAGCAGAACATCCCCTATCCCTACGTGGTGGAGCAGGGTGACGAGCTGGCGGGCACCGGCGTGACCGCTGCTGCGCTGGCGCGGGTCTTCCCGAGCACCGACCTGTCCGCCGCGACCGATGGTATTGCCGATGGCCTTTATGACTGGGCCAATGTCGATCCGCTGCCACTGGCGCTGTTCGATGCCGCACGGGTGGATTTCTCTCTGCGCCGCCTGGTGCATTACACCGGCAGCGACTGGCGTCATGTTCAGCCGTGGATTCTGCTGACCAACTACCACCGTTATGTTGACCAGTTCATTCTGCATGGCCTGGAAAAACTCCGTGAAGACCCGCGCTTCGTGCGCATGGTCCTGCCGGGCAATGTGGTAGTGGACAAGAGCATGGGCGTTGACGAAGCCCAGGCGATTGTTGCCAGCGTGGTCTGGCACCGCTACCAGATGCCGGCTTACCACCTGATCGCCGAAGACGGCCATGGCGTGACGCTGGTCAATATCGGCGTAGGCCCTTCCAACGCCAAGAACATTACCGACCACCTGGCGGTGCTGCGTCCGCACTGCTGGCTGATGATCGGTCACTGTGGTGGCCTGCGTCAGTCGCAGACCATCGGCGATTACGTGTTGGCCCATGCCTACATGCGTCGTGACGGTATTCTCGACCGCGTGCTGCCGCCGCACATTCCGATTCCGGCCCTGGCCGAGGTGCAGCTTGCCTTGCAGGAGTCTGCTGCGCAGATTACCGGCGAACGTGGCGAAGAGCTCAAGAAGCGTCTGCGCACCGGCACCGTGCTGACGTACGACGATCGCAACTGGGAGCTGCGCTGGGCGCAGGAACGGCCGTTGATCAACCTGTCCCGCGCGGTGGCGGTGGACATGGAAAGCGGCACTATCGCCGCCCAGGGTTATCGTCTGCGAGTACCTTACGGCACGCTGCTGTGCGTTTCCGACAAGCCATTGCACAGCGAAATCAAGCTGCCGGGTTCGGCCAATGCGTTTTATGAGCGTGCGGTCAGCCAGCACTTGAAGATCGGCATTGCTGCGCTGGACCTGATGCGCACTCAACTGAACTCGCTGCACTCGCGCAAACTGCGCAGCTTCGATGAGCCGCCATTTCGTTGATGGCTGTTCGTTAATAGGTTGGTATTTGCAGAAAGGGCCACTAAAGTGGCCCTTTCTGTTTTCCGATTGCCCATTCCCATGCCCCGCACTCAACGCCCTGTTTCCCGACGCGCTACTCCCGGCCCGGCGAATGCTTCCCGCCGTGTCGCCAAAGCGCCGCCAGCCGAACCGAAGCTGATCCTGTTCCTGTTCAACAAGCCTTTCGACGTGCTGACGCAGTTCAGTGACGAAGGTGGTCGGGCCACGCTCAAGGACTTTATCGACATTCCCGGCATCTATCCGGCAGGGCGGCTGGACCGCGATAGTGAAGGTTTGCTGCTGCTGACCAACGACGGTCAGTTGCAGGCGCGGATTGCCGATCCGAAGCACAAGCTGGCCAAAACCTATTGGGTACAGGTCGAGGGCGAGCCGAACGAAGCCCAATTGCAGCAATTGCGCGACGGTGTCCAGCTTAACGACGGCCCGACCTTGCCGGCCGAAGCTCGGCAACTGGAAGAGCCGCAGCTCTGGCCTCGCAACCCGCCTGTGCGCTTTCGCAAAAGCGTGCCGACCAGTTGGCTGGAACTGGTGATCAAGGAAGGGCGCAACCGGCAGGTAAGGCGCATGACTGCCGCAGTCGGATTGCCCACTTTGCGGCTGGTGCGAGTCAAAATCGGCAACTGGACGCTCGACGGGCTGGATCAGGGCCAATATCGCGAAGTCGCTGCACAGCTATGAGTCAGCTGCGCAGGTGAATCAGCGGCATTTCCGTGCTGGCCAGCACCTGATTGAGCACGAAACTCGACTTGACGCTGGTCACGCCCTCGATACGCGTCAGGTGTCCCAGCAGCAGCTTCTGATAGTGATCCATGTCCGGCACCACCACTTTCAGCTGATAGTCCGCGTCCATGCCGGTCACCAGGCTGCACTCCAGGACCTGCGGCAGATTACGGATGTGCTGCTCGAAATTCTCGAACCGCTCTGGCGTGTGTCGGTCCATGCCGATCAATACGTAGGCGGTCAGGTTCAAGCCGAGTTTCTTGCGATCCAGCAGGGCGACCTGACGCACGATGTAGCCGTCGTCCTCCAGCTGTTTCACCCGACGCGAACACGGTGAAGGCGAAAGACCAATTCGTTCGGCCAGCTCCTGGTTGGAAATGCGCGCATCCCGCTGCAGTTCCGCCAAAATGCTCAGGTCATATCTGTCGAGCTTGCTCACGGTGCATCCCTTAATGAGTTCAATTGCGCTGGATTATTCATCTGAAGTCAAAAATTGCGCAAGTGATGTTTTAATCGGCAATATTAGCAATCTTCGGCCACCGCATCGGGCCTATTCTTTTAAGCGTAATCACTGCCCGGACACAGCGTCCAGCGCGACCCGCCCAATCAGGCCGGTCGCGGCCTACCACCCGATAGGGTGTGCAAGGCCCCCGGGCTACATACTGTCCAGAAGACGGCATGCGGTGAGCCGACGTCAAAAGCGTTGCGCAGGACGACGAAATATCTCGAGGGGGCCACAGGGTCCCCTTTTCTTTGTCTGCTGATAAAGTGCGCAGAACGGCGCTACGCTTCAGCAGTCTTAATAACGTCTACCCGCGTCCGAGTGAGGAAAGCATGAAATCTGGCATCTGGCAGTTTGCGGGGGTAAGTCTGTTGTGTCTGAGCATCGGCGCTCATGCATGGGCCGACGAGCGTGATGAATCTCGGCAAAACCAGCTGTATGGCAGCCCCGGTGAAAACGGGCAGCAGCGCCAGCAGCAGCAACAGCAACAACAACAGCTCTACCAGCAGCAGAACAATCAGCAGCGCCAGATTCAGCAACAGCAGAATCAGCAGCGCCAGGTCGAGCGTGAGCAGCAACAGCAGATCAATCAGCAACAGCTCAATCAACAACGCCAGATCCAGGAACAGCAGACCCAGCAGCGCCAGGTCGAGCGCCAGCAACAGCAGCAGATTCAGCAGCAACAGCTTCAGCAGCGCAACGTCGAACGTCAGCAGCAACAGCAGATCGAACAGCAGCAGCGCGATCAGCAACGTCAGATTCAACAGCAGCAAAACCAGCAGCGCCAGCAGTTGCGCCAGAGTCAGGACAATCTGCCTATCCAGAGCGGGCCGAAAGAGGTCTGGCAAAGCCAGCCACCGCGTGAGGGTTACTATCAGGACATCCCGCGCGGCAATAACCGCAACTGGCAGGCCGGTCGCCCCAATGATCGCTGGGAAGGTCGTCCGGACGGGCGCGGCAACGGCTGGGGGCCAGGCCCGCAATATCGTCCCGGCCATGCGATAGATCGCGTCCCGGGCGGCTATTCGCGCATTCCCTATCGCGGACAGGATTTCTACTATTCGCAGGGCTACTGGTATCGCCCGCAAGGCCCCCGCTATGTTGTGGTGACGCCGCCGTATGGCGTTCGCGTGAGCAGACTGCCTTCCTATTCACAGGAAGTATGGGCCGGCAGCAGCCTGCTGTTTCTGGCCGCAGGTACTTATTATGCGTATCAGCCTGATACTCAGGATTATGTAGTGGTCAATCCGCCGCAGAACGACGCGGGTTATCAGGCCCCGGCCGAGCAGCAGAGCAACGGCTACGACCCGGTTGCCTATCCTCAGAACGGTCAAAGCCCGCAACAAGTCGAACTTGATCGTTACCAGTGCTACCGCTGGGCCGCCGAGCAGAGCGGCTTTGACCCAGCCAATTTTTCCGGCCAGCCGCCGCCTGACGTAGTCGACCTGTATCGCCGCTCGATGGGCGCGTGTCTGGCAGGGCGCGGTTACAGCGTCAATTAGGCTCGTCAGGCGTCACTGTTCCTGACCACTTCCTGCGGGTCGGCGTGGACCAGCACTTCGGCTTTCGGGAACTGCTCGTGAATGGCATCGGCGACCTTGTCGCACAGCGCGTGAGCCACCGACAGGGTCAACGCCCCCGGTAATTCCAGATGCAACTGCACGAACCAGTGATTGCCGGAAATTCGTGTGCGTAGATCGTGCGCCCCGAGAACACCCGGCACACTGCAGGCGAGTTCCAGCATGCGGGTGCTGACATCCGCCGGCAATTCCTCGTCCATCAGCACCGAGACGGTTTCGCGGGCGATTTGCAGGGCGCTCCACAGAATGTAAAGCGCGATGCCCAGGCCAAAGTAGGCATCCAGCTGTTGCCAGCCGAAATAAGCCAGGGTCAGGGCCACCAGAATGCTGGCGTTGAGTAACAGGTCAGAGCGGTAGTGCAGCGAGTCGGCACGAATCGCTGCAGACCCCGTCGCCTTGATGACCCGCGATTGCAGAGTGAGCAGTGCCAGCGTCAGTGCGATGGAAATAACCATGACCACCATGCCCAGCAACGGCGCGCCCAAGGGTTCGGGGTTCTGGATGCGCTCGATTGCCTGAACCGCGATCAGCACGCCACTGACGGTGATGAACAGCGCCTGTGCCATGCCTGAAAGCGCTTCCGCCTTGCCATGACCGTAACGATGATCATCATCGGCGGGACGCAGCGCGTAATGCACCGCGAGCAGGTTGAGGAACGACGCTGCACCGTCGAGCAACGAATCGGTCAGCCCGGCCAGCAGGCTTACCGATCCGCTCAGCCACCAGGCCACGCCCTTGGCCAGAATCAGCGTCACGGCAACCGCCAGCGAGGCCCGGGTCGCCAGACGCAGCAGTCGGGAATGTTCGGCAGTGGTGCTCATGACGCTTTTCCTTGAACGGTATGTGTATCAGGCCGCCGGGACCAGACCCAGTGAAGCCAGCTGCTCGACGCTGCCTTTGTGCTGAATCAGGCGTGGGTCATTCAATGGCAGCGAGCGGCCCAGTTCGGTTTCGATGATGGCTTGCAGCTTGGTGTTATCGACGCTGCCGTCGGCCTTGAGCGCTTTTTGCAGTTTCTGCGGATCAATCTGCGCGTGCTCGCCTGGCGCGTAATAGATTGCACCTGTCGCGAAGTCCACCGCGAACGCGATCACACCGGGGACGATGTAGAACAACAGCGCGAACGCATCCAGCGCCGCAATGGCCGGGTCAACCTTGCCATCAATCTGACCCCGGCGGTCCGGATAGAAAATACTGCCGCAGGCAGAAATCTGAGTCAGCAACGTGGCGACCAGAACGCCACCGATCAAGCGAGAAGGAATGCGCATGGAAAGCTCCTGAAATGAAGAGGGCAACTATACAAGGCAATGGCTGCAAGGCTAAGACTATTGAGCGATGGGAGTGGTTCTGTGGCTGATGAATATCGATGCTCGTGCCTGTCCTCTGTGCTGAGCGTTACACACAAGCCTTGAACGCCCTTAAAACAGGCTTCTACCCGCAGTGCGTTTGCTGCCGGTCCCCTGCAGATCGGAAGCACGTTTACCACAAGAGCGAGCCGGGCAGTTATCAAGATCGTCCCGACGCTCTGCGTGGGAATGCAGTTCGCTACGCAGCGACAACGCTTGCTTCAGGCCGCACAAGATGCAGGCGCGCGCCAGGCCTGCTGCATGCTAACGCGGAGCATTGGCACGATAGTGATTGGCGTACTCCAGCCTCAAACCAGGGATAAGCGCTCAACGGCTTCAATACTGCCCTCGACGATCATCCACTGAAAACAACTGTGCTTTGCCGATGCCCCTTACCGATCATGATTAACATCTGGTTTACTGTGCCCAAGATAATTACAAAGACCCAGGAGTCATGTATGCAACCGATTCGTCTCGGTCTGGTGGGCTACGGCAAGATCGCTCAGGACCAGCACGTGCCCGCCATCCACGCCAATCCAGCGTTTCAATTAGTGGCTGTTGCTACGCAGGGTCAGCCGTGTGCCGGGGTGGAGAACTTCAAGTCCTTGAGCGAACTGCTTGAAAGCGGCCTGGACGTTGATGCAATCGCGTTCTGCACGCCGCCTCAGGGACGATTCGCGCTGGTGCAGCAGGCGCTGGCCGCAGGTAAGCATGTGCTGGTTGAAAAACCGCCCTGCGCCACATTGGGCGAAGCGATGGCATTGGTGCAGCAGGCAACGGAGCAGGGCGTCAGCGGTTTTTTCGCCTGGCATTCGCGATACGCGCCCGGTATCGAGGCCGCGCGTGACTGGTTGTCGACCCGTACCCTGCACAGCGTACAGATCGACTGGAAAGAAGACGTGCGCAAGTGGCACCCAGGCCAGGCGTGGATCTGGCAACCTGGTGGTCTCGGCGTATTCGATCCAGGTATCAATGCCCTGTCGATAGCAACCCATCTGTTGCCGCTTCCATTGTTCGTAGCGGCTGCCGAACTGCGCGTACCCAGCAACTGCCAGTCGCCAATTGCCGCTTCGATCAAGATGTCCGATACCCGTCAACTCGATGTCCGCGCAGAGTTCGACTTCGATCACGGCCATGATGAGCTCTGGAGTATCGAGATTCGTTGCGCTGAAGGCACGTTGCGACTGGATAACGGCGGCGCGCTGCTGAGTATCGATGGCGTGCGTCAGGCCGTTTCGGAAGAGGGCGAGTACGCAGCTGTATATCGTCACTTTCAACGCCTGATCAGCAACAAGGCCAGTGACATGGACCTGCAGCCATTGAGACTGGTCGCGGACAGTTTTTTTGTCGGCAGTCGCGTGTCGGTTGAACCGTTTTACGATTAACCGCCTCTCAGGTACACGCGGGAGCAAGCATCGTGCTGGTTCTCGCCACCTCAGCCTGACTAGAGAGTGAAACGTGGACATCAAACAGCTTTGGCCATTCAGCGAGCAAGAGTTGGTGGAAGTGCGTCGGTTCAACAAAACCCTCGCACGTCTGCCACGCTTTCGAATCCGCAACCGCGTCACGCCTTTGGTGATCCAGACATTGTTGCGTGTGAGTCAGGTTGGCGGCGCCCTCAAACCTTCAAGGCATGGCCTGCGAATCGAAAAAAGAGTGGTCAGCACCAATAACGTTCCGGTGCCGGTGCGAATTATCAAGCCGCGGGGCACGCCCAAGGCCGTAGTGCTGGATATTCATGGGGGCGGCTGGGTGATCGGCAACGCGCAGATGAATGACGATCTGAATGTCGGCATGGTCAATGCGTGCGATGTAGCTGTTGTCTCGGTTGATTATCGTCTCGCGTTATCAACCCCCGTTGAAGGCCTGCTGGACGATTGTTTCTCTGCTGCTTGCTGGCTGTTGGGCGACTGTGAAGAGTTTGCCGGGCTGCCCGTCATCGTCGTCGGCGAATCAGCGGGCGGGCACTTGGCTGCCGCCACTTTGCTCAGGCTGAAAGCCAGGCCCGACTTGCTCGAGCGCGTCATCGGTACGGTGCTGTATTACGGCGTCTACGACCTGACCGGAACACCGAGCGTGCGCACTGCAGGCCCCGATACGCTGGTGCTGGACGGCCCGGGAATGGTCAGCGCAATGCGCTCGCTCACCCCCGATATCAGCGACGAAGAACGCCGCGCCCCGCCGTTATCGCCACTCTATGGCGACCTGACCGACCTTCCGCGCGCATTGATGTTTGTCGGGGAGATTGACCCTCTACTGGACGACACGCTGCAAATGGCTGAGCGCTGGTCAGACTCGGCGAACGTTGAAATGCATCTTTTGCCTGAGTGTCCGCATGGGTTTATCCACTTTCCGACCGCATTGGCGCGCAAGGTTCTTGCGCGCACTCATGAATGGATAAACGAGCGGACTGCGGCGCTGGCCTGAGCCCTTTGCCTCAGGCTATCTCCGAGACCCACTTCGATACCGGGTCGCCGCTGCTCAAACCGGGCTGCACGAGGCCGTCGATCATGAACGTCGGCGAGACGTGAATGCCGTTCTGTCGTGCATATTTGGTGTGCCACTTCACAGCCTGTTCAAGCTCGGGATTGGCAAACGCTT
Source organism: Pseudomonas coronafaciens pv. oryzae str. 1_6 (assembly GCF_000156995.2). Classification (NCBI taxonomy): domain Bacteria; kingdom Pseudomonadati; phylum Pseudomonadota; class Gammaproteobacteria; order Pseudomonadales; family Pseudomonadaceae; genus Pseudomonas; species Pseudomonas coronafaciens. The sequence goes on from NZ_CP046035.1 coordinate 741,933, forward strand.
CGGCCAGCGCCAAGCCGCTGTAACGTTCGATTCGCGCAATGATGTCATTGGGCGTGGCATCGAGGTTTGGCCCGCCAGCATGGTGTTCAAACTCGAACTCTTCGCGATGCGAGGCAACCGCGGTCATCACCGCCTTGGCGCTTTCCTTGCCGTCTTCCAGAGTTGCTGCCGCCAGAATGCAGCGCACGATGACCCCGGAAAATATGTGCCAAGGCTGAGATTGCAGGCGAATTTTGACAGTGACCCTGTCTTCCCCGGCTTGCGCCAGCAGCTCGTCGAGCTTGAAGAAGGCCTTCACCGAAAAAGGGCAGGTTGGCTCAAGGAATACTTCGAACAGGCGAGGCCCGTGGCCCCAGGAAAGTGAGTCTGACTGCATGCTTGTGTTTCTCCTGTCGATGATTGCGCAAGAGGCGCGTGGAGACTGATTTACGCGGTCTGTCGACCCTGCGCTTTTGAGAGCTGCTCAGGCGGGGAGTTCGATTTTCAGGCCAGCAACTCGGTTATCCACCTTATCTGCTGCGCAACCTCCTGCATTTTTTCTTCGGGTACTGCCCTCTGTGCTTTGGCAAAGCTGCTCAGTGTCTTCTGTTTTTCACCCAACAACCGTTGCCATTTGAGCAAGAATGCGGGGCTGCGCGCCTGCATCTGCAGAGGGCCGAAATACAGCTCTTTTGCGGTGTACTTCACTGAGCCAGTGCATTCGGCGACGATGATTTCGTAATCGAAACGGTTTTCCCGCAGCACCTCCTCGCCGACGATGCGGTAGCCATTCTCCATCAGCCAACGGCGCAGCGGCTGTTCACCACCGTTGGGTTGCAGGATCAGGCGCTCCTGACCGCTCAGGCGCGCCTTGCCGCTTTCGAGGATGTCGCGAATCGTCTCGCCGCCCATGCCACAGAGGCTGACTGCAGTGATCCCGTCTGCCGCCTCGATCGCCGCCAGGCCATCAGCCAGACGTACGCTGATCTGTTGATCCAGATCGTTCTCGCGCACCGTGCGCTCGGCAGCGCAAAACGGCGTCAACGCTACTTCGCCTGCTACCGCCGCCGCGATGACCCCACGGTTCAACAGTGCCACCGGCAGGTAGCCGTGATCCGAGCCGATATCAGCCAGCCGCGCGCCTTTCGGCACATGCAAGGCAACGCGCTCAAGGCGCATGGACAATGTCTGTTCTTTCAATCGCCACACCTTTTAACCGGAAACATCCGACACTGTTGGCTGGATCGGGGCCGCGATTCTGTCGGGCAACGCTGCGCATTTCAACTTTCCACGAAAAAGCCCACGACTCGACCCGCCCCTGTCGCTCGCGTAGGCTTGCCGTTTTACGTACTTGGCAGAGCAGAGACCTCATGGCAAACGCAGACATTACCTTCACTCCCGACCCGGATGCGGACTCCATTTCCTCTGATGTTGCCGATTTCAACGGCCTGCTGGTCAGCACCCAGATCCCGACTCGACCCGACGGCAGCCTGGAATTGGGCGACATCAGCGAACAAAGCGAATGCACGCTTCGCGCCTTGAAAGACGCATTGGAGAGCGCTGGCAGTTCGATGGACCGGGTCATGCACCTGACCATCTACCTGACCGACATGGCAGATCGCGCGGCATTCAATGAAGTGTACAAACGCTTCTTCAAAAAACCGTGGCCTGTTCGGGCAGCGGTGGGTGTGGCTGCGCTGGCAGTGGATGGAATGCGTGTGGAAGTGACAGCGATGGCGGCCAAGGCGGGCTGATGCCCGTCGTTTCTGATTAGTGACTCTCGTGCCAATGCGCTGGTACACATTTCAGCGAATATTGTTCAAAACTGATGAGGCTTAGCGCGACTGTCAGCGTTTAGTAACAGTAAACATAAGGAGATGTATGTGAGGTCGGGCCGCAGGCTGTTGGTGATCGCCGTTGGGGTAGTCGTATCAGGTTTCATAGGCAAAGCCGTCTATGAGGCCTTGCCCGGTGATATGGGTAGTGACCATATAAATGTCGTTTGCAATGAGGTTGTTATCGGCCGCTTCGATGGCGACGGTAGCATTGATGACACCAAAAATAAAACGCGGAAGTGCTCTTCAGGTATGCGCGCTATCTCTACTAATTATGTGGTTCTTGACGACGATGTCTATTGGATGAGTCAGGTGCGTTATAAAGAAAAGCCCTGCATTACTGGGGCCGGTGATGCCTCAGGAGCGATTAGTAATTTGTCGTTTTCATGCCTGTTCTCGAAGCAAGGTCAGATCAACTCGATCGAGGAGCGTGAGCTTCATCTGGTGGCTCATAACTCGCCTGCCTTTCAGTCGATGGAGGGCAGTCTAAAGGGGCTTACTGATTGGCAGCTTGATCAGTTAGCCTATTATGCAAAGGACGATTCTTCTGTTTACTACCGTGGACGAAAGTTAAAAGGGGCAAAGCCAAATGACTTTTCGGTAATCTTCCCTTTTGGTGATGATAAGAGATGGTATAAGTACTCTGTTGCCGTAAGCGGAAAAGAAAAGTTTATCGGGGGTATGGGCGTCGGAAATATTGATTTATATAATTTCCGTCTATTTATCCCTGTTGCCTGCCCCGGGCATGGACTCTCTGCCTGTACAAGCTATAAAGACGTGAACGTTTTTTTTGAATACGGCAACTGGGATCAAGGTCTGCTGGGGCAGGTAGGGGATGATGTTATATTTCTGTATACCTACGGCGTTGAGCGGTTCGCTGATATGGCATCTTTAGACACATTTATGTTCGCGACCAGCAAGAAAATGTATCTATACACCAAGGCACAGTTTTATGAGCTGGGTACCCAATATCCTTTTGATAGGAAACTGATACCGATTGACATGAATGATTTTGAGAATAATCGTTGGTGACCCGATTCTTTTCATTTTCAACGGCACACGTTTTTCGGCGTTGACAACAGAAGGAATCCCCACCTGCTCATCGCATTGACGCTGCCTATCATGAAGCAACCTTCGCTCGCGACAAATGTGCATGGCTGATAATTGATGGCGTCGGGATTGAACAGTGGCTAGCTGTTCACCTCAATCATGCAGATGTCTCCAGATATGGTCTTTCGCTGCTTTGGCTGTTGTATGACGAAGAAGATGCTTTGGCGAAGAGACGTTTTATCCCTGGAGCGGATGGCTCATCGACAATTGTTCCGCTGCTTGTATTCAATGAGGACCTGGATTTTGACAACACGACGCTGGTCACAGAGCAGGTTATAAAAGATGACACGGTGCATTGGGTGCGTTTTGGCTGGAGTGTTTCGGATGGACTGAAAGTCGGCATTTCGACTCGATGGAACGCTGGCGGTGAGCCTGTGAGCTTTGCTCTGGACGAGTTTCGGGCAGCGCTGGAAAAGCTCGATGAGCTTATCGAAACGCACGTGCCCAATCGCTGAATCGCCGCCCCTAAAAGTCTGATGCGAATATTGATCCCACCGTGGAACCAGATCTCGTTGCTTGCTATCAAGGCGATATCAGTTCCCGGGGAAGCCTATGATCAACCTCACCCACATTGCGTCTTCATTGGCGCGGGCAGCGCTCAGCGATTCGACAAAGCCGAAGATGGAGCGCGCGATAAACGTCGCGAGCCACATCGCTGGCAAAGTCGTGCTGCAGATCACCAGCTCATTACTGGAGCAGAAAGGTCTGCTTAACGAGCGTCAGCAGAAGGGCTCTCGATGATTCTCAAGGCCTTGAGCGGCAAGGAGCCGTTGAACAATGTCGAGACGCACGAAGGGGGAGGCCGATTCAATCTGGCGCGAGCCGCCTTCGACGTGGCCAGCGTTGTCTGGGAGCGCGACAAGTCGATGCATAACGTGATGAGCTTTCTGGGCGTCAGCGACAGCAAGGGCAAGATGTTTTTCTCTCTGGGCAAGAAGCTGGCGGATGCAATGGCCAAGTCTGAGCCTGGCAAGGACAACAGTGAAGCCACTAATGCGCGCCATGCCTATTTCTCCAGCAACTTGAAACTGAACAAGTTGATGAGCGACCTCACTGACCAGGTTTTCAACAAGATTCGCCAGTCGAACGGTGCTCGCGTGCGACGATCCGCACCCGGCCCATCCTGGAGACCTGACGGCGCTCAGCAGCAAGCGCGTCCTGGCACTCGCCCACAAGCCTGCAGTGCGCCGCCGCCCAAAGCAGAGCCACGACCTGCGTCGGGCCGACCTGACGGCCACCAAAAGCAGGCACGCCCGGAAACACCGCCTCGTACTCGACCGCGGGCCAATAGCACTCCGACACTGCTGCCGAAAGCAGAACCCAGTGCAGGCGGCGAACGGCCTTCAACGGCGCGGCCTAATAACACATCGGCTGCTGACGCATCTGCCAGGGTGGGCGATTCCGTGCCTGCCAAGCCGCCCGTCAAGCCGTTGTACGAGCACCTTGGCCTCACTGACATGTCGGTAGATGTATCTGCCGTTAAAAAGTCTTACAGAGATGCCGCGCTGAAGAACCACCCTGATAAAAACCGCTGCAACGAGGCCGAGGCGGCCTAGCGTTTCAAAGTCATTTCAAATGCGTACAAGATTTTGTCCGACCCGGAGTTGCGCAAGGATTACGACAATGGCCGTATCAATGAGGCTGGTAATAGGGCATGGGTAGATGTTCCGGTCTGACTCCACGCTCACGGCGGCGCCGTTGAGCGGCGGGTGCCGCGCGTAAGCAGTCAAGATAACTAAACGCTGCTCTTCGCCGATCACACCGAAAAGTGCTCTTCCACTGTATCGGAAAAATGCGTGCAGTTTATCCGGGCAAAACGCTGGTAATCGCGAGTCACCGAAAACGCCGAGCCCGGCATTAGCAGGATGTTGTGTTGCTCAAGTTTCGTCATGAATGGCTTCAGGTCAGGGATGTCCGGGTGATAGGCCCATATGAACATGCCACCTTGCGGCGCCATATCAAACTTCCAGCCCCGTTCAAGTAATGAGCGCTGTGTCTGTACCTGTTGGCCGATGAGCCTTTGCTGCACATTCTGCATATGCCGTGCGTAAGTACCGTCTGCCAGAATGGTATTGACGAACCGTTCGCAAAACGCTGGAACGGCGACGCAAGTCAATAGTTTCAGGCGTGTCAGGGGTTCTATGAGGCCTTGTGAGCAAGCGATATAGCCCACGCGCAACGATGCGGAAAGACACTTGGAAAAACTTCCGACATAAATCACTCGCTCCAGGTTGTCCAGCTCGGCAAACGTCTGGCGAACCACCGGGCTGAAGTCGCCGTATACGTCATCTTCGACCACATAAAACTCGTGTTCTACGGCGAGACGCAATACCTTGAAAGCGTTATGCGGACTAATGTTGCTGCCGGTCGGGTTGTGAAAAGTGCTATTGCAGAAGAAGGCTTTAACAGTGTGCTTTGCCAAGTAACTTTCCATCTCGGCAATGTCGGGACCGTCTTGAGTCCGGCGCACGCCTACAACGTGACCGCCTGCCAACTGGATCAACCTGATCAGGTTTCCATTCCCCGGCTCGTCCACGAATACATGATCCCCCGGCCTGATCAACAGCCTTGCCACCAGGTCCAGACCCTGCGTCGCCCCCAGCGTAGTAAGAACCTGCCCCGGTCTGATATCGATACGCGTCAGGCGCTTTATATGCACGCAAAGTTGCTTGCGCATTGGAAGGTATCCGGAAACGTCGCCGTATTCGGCCAGTGAGCTCTGTTCCAGCCTCGCGGTGCGCCGAATGGCCTTGGCTAGCAATTCTGTATCTCGCCATGCCGGTGGCAACCAGCCGCATCCTAATTTGTTGTAGTGGGGCCCGGCTTGCAAAAGCTTGAATAGGGGATCCTCGGCCACCCATTCGGGCTCATTGGGGGGATTCTCGTGCGATATACCTCCCGTTACAAAATAGCCGCGTCCGGGAGACGCCGTTAGGACGCCTTCGCTTACTAAACGTGCATAAGCAGACACCACATCGTGATAGCTGACGTCAGCGGATGCGGCCAGTTTTCTGATTGAGGGCATGCGTTGCCCGCCAAGCCACTCGCCTGATTCAAGGCGTTGCTTCAACGAGTCGTAGAGAGAATTTAGGCTCATAGGGGGGCAGCAGACTGATAGGAAAAACACCCTAACAGTTACCTGGAAAGCTTGTCGACTGTGTGCCTTCAAGGCGCCAGCTAATGCCAAGATGGGTCTATCGGCGTAAAGGCCGTTAAAAACCACATCCTAAAGCCCCGCAAACCAGAAAACTGGATATCGAGATAATGCCGTATCTGGACACACAGGCCGCACGGCCTTCCAGGCTCTCTGCCACACCCGATCATGAATCATTTCAGCTAATAAGGAATCTCGTCATCGCCGCGTTACTTGAGTGCTGTTCTGTTGATGAGTTTAATGAGCTGAAAAAGACACCTCTCATTGAATGTGTTACCCAGCAGGCCCATGAAGACTTAATCATGTTCGCAAGTAAAGACCCTGCGGCAGGTTCTGATCCACTCTTTATCGCAAGAACCTACACATCGTATGCTGCAGTGATGCATTACCGGCTTGCCAGCTGGGTCAATCTTAATGCTGCTCAACTGTGCATTTTCCGTAACCAGTCACTCGCTGCTGTTATTTCCAGAAGAGGAAAAATGCTTTCGGGCGCCGAAATACACTTTCGTAGTCGTATCGGCGCCCGACTAATAATTGATCACGGGTATGGAACTGTCATTGGTGAAACCTCTTCCATTGGTGACGATTGCTATATTCTTGGGGGCGTCACACTGGGCGCGCGAGGTATTAGCAGTAATGCTGCAACACCCCGTCATCCTAGAATTGGAAATCGCGTACAGATCGGTGCGTTTGCGAGTGTTTTGGGGCCTGTGGAGGTGGGGGATGATGCTTTCATTGGTCCCGGTTGTATTATCACTAAAGACATTCCCTCTGGTGCTAGGGTACAGGTTAAAACAATGTTGCAGGTGGTGACGGCGCAATGAAAAATACTGCCATAAACCAAGATGTGTTACGCAGTACCAGAAAGCTTTACTATCAAGATCAGTATTTGATGTCTGCACGTGCCACAGTGACCCGAGTACAACTTGATGCTATTGAAGTAGACCGCACCGTTGCTTATCCGGAGGGCGGTGGTCAGGAGGCGGATTTTGGTACGATCGAACTTCGCAGTGGTTTGGTGCGGTTTATAGGAGCCAAAAAACTCTACGGCACCCCTATTCGGTTAGAAGGTTTTAAAGGGGGGAAGTTGGGTGGGATTATTCTTCATATGGTTCACCCGGACGATTTGCATTTGCTTGATAAGATAAATGAAGGCATGACTGCTCATGTTAAAATCGATATTCTTCGTCGCGCGCGATTAACCCTTTCACACACCGCTAGCCATTTTTTATATGCTGCAGCAGTGAGTTTGCGCAAAGAGCTTAAACAGTGGACCCTGGGCTGTCATATTAAAGAAGATTCGGCACGGTTCGATTTCCTTGTGGAAAAACCTTTCAGTATTGAGGAGGTCAGTGAAATAGAGCGTCGGGCGAATGAGTTGATCGTCCGCAATAAGATAATCGAGAATTATGCAGTGCAAGGATTAGAGGATGCACGGATGTGGGTTTACCAAGGCATAGAGATTCCGTGTGGTGGCACTCACTTGGACTCTCCTCAAGCAATAGGGCATTTAAGCGTTCGTCGTAAGCGCTTGGGCAAATGTAAAGAGCGACTTATTTGTGATTTTCCTGGTGCGGTGATTGATTTATCTCCGTATCATGGGCAAGCCTTATGACAAGTAATCTTCCCAAACATACATATCTTTATTTCGCCGCACAATCCATCAACCTGACCACGGCAGTTATGTCAGTGACTATGGCTGCCATTGTGGGCTCAGCGCTCGTACCTGACGCCAGGTTTTCAACGGTACCGTATGGGTTCCAGTTTCTATTTTTGATGCTCGCTACATACCCTGTCTCGCGATTGATGAGTCGCATCGGTCGTAAAAAGGCATTCATGCTTGGTGCAATCCCGTTGGTAATATCTGGCATTACGGGATTTTGGGCTGTTGATCATCAGCATTTTCCAATGCTGGTGGTTAGTCATTCTGCGCTTGGAGTTTATATCGCATTTGCCAACTTCAACAGGTTCGCGGCAACCGATAATCTAGAACAACGACTAAAGCCAAAAGCTCTCTCGTTGGTCGTGGCTGGAGGAGTCATTGCCGCCTTGCTCGGGCCAGCGTTGACTGGGTTGCTTAGGGATCTGGGTGGCTACCCTCTATTTTCCCTATGCTACGCTTCATTTGTAGGGTTGGCGGCACTGTCTTTGTTTATTACCGTATTCCTGCCAGGTGATCCTATTTTACCTGCACGTTACAATGCAAATGACCGGCTTGCCAAAAACCTCCCGTGCTCAATGAAACCACCGGTAATGGTTGCCATGACAGTCGCGGCGATAAGCTATGGAATCATGAACTTGCTGATGATTCAGGCTTCTATGCACATGAAACATCTGCATCAAGATTTTTCGGATATCCGCCTTGCGATTCAGTGGCATGTGATCGCCATGTTCGCGCCCTCCTTTTTTACAGGCGCTATCATCCAAAAACTCGGAATAAAAACTACTATCTGCGTGGGCCTGATGATGTTGATTGCCTGCGCGGCCATGAACATGGTTTCAAATGGTTATGAGACACTAACTGTTTCACTCATCGTTCTTGGTTTGGGCTGGAACCTGACTTACGTCGGAGGCGGTGCACTGCTGGCTCATGCCTTGCAGGATAGCCCTGGCGCCATGCAAGTGCAGGGTAAAAACGATCTCGCCATCGCCGTTTTTGCAACAATTGGCGCCTTTACTCCATCACTCTTGCTAAGTACCGTGGGGTGGGTTGGCACCAACGTTATATGCGTTGCTCTGTGCGTAGCATTGTTAGCGGTAACGGTCAGCTTGCTGAGTCGAAAGCCGGAATCAAATGGCTCATGACAGGAGGCGACAAGTGAGCAAACTTATCAGAACGGGTGGTAGAATTTTGACAAAGTTGGAGATGAACAACCCCGGAGGTAGTCACAAATACCGTGCGGCCAGTTTCATCATAGAGCACGCCTTGCACACCTGCAGGATTATCCCAGGGATTACTACGGTGATTGAAAAGACTGGCGGTAATTTTGGATTTGGTTTGATAGCTGCTTGTCACAAGCATGACATTCCAGTTGAGTTGGTAGTGGGCCTGGGTTTCAGCCAGATCAAAAGAGATCTCTTGGAATGCTTTGGCGCCAAGCTGATTGGAAAGGATATGCTGGCCGCTGGTGCATCGCCAAAAGAGGTCGTTACCTACCATTTGAAGCATCAGACAGAAATGGGAAAGTCGTACTATTACACTGACCAGTTTAACAACTATGTCGGGATCGAAGCCCACCGTTATCAGACCGCTTCTGAACTCGCATGCCAACTGGCAGAGTCTGGTGTTGGCAGACGTTTGCTGTTTGTAGGTTGCGCAGGTACTGGTGCAAGCTTTACAGGTATAACCTTGGGTTTGAAAGATTTTGGCTTTGACGTTTCGACTGTGTTGGTTGAGCCCTCTGGCTGCGATTCGAGGAGAGGTGTTTTTTTGGAACATCGTCTTGAAGGAATGGCGGTTGGCGTCTGTCCGCCTTTTTTGGACTGGTCTCTGGTGAACGTCCGACGTCATGTTAAGCATGTGGAGATGTTAGCCGCGCAACGATGTTTCTATATGCAAAGCGGTACGTTTGTTGGTAATACCTCCGCGGCTTGCCTATCAGCCGCGCACAATCTGGCCAGCCTTCCTGAATATGCTGATACCACGCTGGTTACTATTGCTTACGATTCTGGGCTTTGGTATCACGACTTGCAAAAATCTGTAACGCAGACGGCTGCTTGATTGCTCAACAGATAATGCCGGAAAGTTCGATCCGGCCGCAAACATTGACGTGTTGTAAGCATGGCGATCAATAGTTCGCCCGATTTTTGATTCTGCGTCCTGCTATAAGCCTGCTCACTCTCTTGCACCCCCACCCCGGTATACTCCCCCGCATCTCCCTGGGAGCTCCCATGATTCAGTTACCCATCGACACCGTGCTGCCAGCCCTGCGCCAGGCCCTGACCACACGCCATGAAGCCGTGCTTGAAGCCCCGCCCGGTGCGGGCAAGACCACGCGGGTGCCGCTCGCGCTGCTTGAGGAAACCTGGCTGTCCGGGCAGACCATTTTGATGCTGGAGCCGCGCCGTCTTGCTGCGCGTGCGGCGGCGGAACGGTTGGCCAGTGAGCTGGGCGAGAAGGTGGGCGAAACTGTGGGTTATCGGATTCGTCTGGAAAGCCGGGTGGGGCCGAAGACGCGTATTGAAGTGGTCACCGAGGGGATTCTTACGCGTCGTTTGCAGGACGATCCGGCCCTTGAAGGCGTAGGGCTGCTGATTTTCGATGAGTTTCACGAGCGTAGCCTGGACGCCGATCTGGCGCTGGCCCTTAGCCTCAATGGCCGCGAGCTGTTTCGTGATGATCAACCGCTGAAAATCTTATTGATGTCGGCAACGCTGGAAGGCGAGCGGCTTTCGGCGTTACTGGGCGATGCGCCAGTGGTGCGCAGTGATGGGCGGATGTTTCCAGTAGCGATGCAGTGGGGGCGTCCTTTTCAGCCGGGTGAGTTTATCGAGCCGCGTGTCGTGCAGACGGTGCTGGATGCGCTGGGCAGCGAGTCCGGCAGCCTGCTGGTGTTTCTGCCGGGGCAGGTCGAGATTCGTCGGGTCAACCAGCAGTTGGCGGAAGCGCTGGGCGAGCGCGCCGATATTCTGCTCTGCCCTTTGCATGGTGAGCTTGACCTCAGTGCGCAGCGCGCGGCCATTGAGCCCGCGCCCAAGGGGACACGCAAGGTGGTGCTGGCGACCAATATCGCCGAAACCAGCCTGACCATCGACGGCGTGCGTGTGGTGATCGATGCCGGATTGGCGCGGGTGCCACGTTTCGATCCGGGCAGCGGTATGACGCGCCTCGACACCCAGCGTATCTCACGGGCCAGCGCTACTCAGCGGGCCGGACGGGCAGGGCGACTGGAGCCAGGCGTTTGTTATCGGCTGTGGTCCGAGGCGCAGCACGATCAGCTGGCTGCCTACGGGGCGGCGGAAATTCTTCAGGCAGACCTCGCCGGGCTTGCGCTGCAACTGGCGCGCTGGGGCGTCACGCCTGCGCAACTGGTCTGGCTCGACATACCGCCAGCCGCAGCTTATGCACAGGCGCAGGACCTGCTGGTACGGCTTGAGGCACTTAGCTATCAGCCGGGACAACTGCCAGCCCTGATGCCCCACGGTCAGGCGATGGCCGAGCTGCCCGCCCATCCGCGCATCGCGCACTTGCTGCTGCGCGGCCATGCGTTGGGCCTGGGCGAGCTGGCCTGTGACGTGGCCGCGCTATTGGGCGAGCGCGATATCCTGCGCGGCGGCGGTGCGGATCTGCATAGCCGCCTGACCTTGCTGGCGGGCAGCGAGCGTGCTGCGCGTGGCGCACAAGGCGGCGTGCAGAGAGCCAAGCAGCTTGCGCGGCAATATCGAGGATACCTGCGCGGCGCAGCAAACAGCCCGGTCAGCGATCCTGACCATCCACGCTGGCTGGGTGCTCTACTGGCGCTGGCTTATCCGGATCGCGTGGCGCAACAACGTCGCGCTGGCGGCGCTGAATATCGGTTGGCTAATGGTCGTGCGGCTCTGTTCGCCGAGGCCGACGCACTGATGAAACAGCCGTGGCTGGTCATCGCAGACCTCGGCAGCCGCCAAGGCCAGCGCGAAGAACGCATCTACCTCGCCGCCGAGTTTGATCCGGCATTGTTCGACTCCGTGTTGGCCGAGCAGGTCATTACCTTGGACCAGATCGACTGGGACGAGCGCGAAGGCGTGTTTCGCGCAGAGCGACAGCGCAAAGCTGGCGAACTGATCATCAGCCGCGAACCACTGATCGGACTCGACGAGGCAGCCCGCAGCCATGCGTTGTTGGCGCTGGTGCGTCGCAAAGGTCTGGAACTGCTGCCCTGGACGCCGGAACTGCGTCAGTGGCAAGCGCGTGTCGCGCTGCTGCGCAACCTCGATGTCGACAAAAACGCAACAAGCGAATGGCCCGACCTGAGCGACGCACAACTGCTGGCCACACTCGAAAACTGGCTGATGCCCTATCTGGGTAAAGTCACCCGACTCAGCCATTTCGGCCAGCTCGACCTGTCATCCATCCTGCGCAACCTCCTGCCGTGGCCTCTCCCGCAACAACTCGAAGCGCAGGCCCCGCAGACCATCCAGGTGCCGTCCGGCTCGAATATCCGTATCGACTACAACGAACAGCCGCCTGTTCTCTCGGTGCGGCTGCAGGAGTTATTTGGGTTATCCGATACGCCACGCATCGCTAGCGGGCGGCAGGTGCTGAAGCTGCATTTGTTATCCCCGGCGCGTCGTCCCGTGCAGGTTACTCAGGATCTGGCTAACTTCTGGCGGTCGACCTATATCGATGTGAAAAAGGATTTGAAAGGGCGGTATCCGAAGCTATCACGCAACGTTCATCAATTGGCATATGCGTGAAACGTTGGAGTATTGACATTTTTGTTGGAAAAATATTGCCTAACGTTTATCATTGACGTTCTAGCGAATTGGGTATTCAGTGGCTGCTTACGAAAACACAGATCATGAAGGGCGTTTAGTTCTCATCCCCCAAGTAATCGATGCTTTTGCTGATCTTTGCTTTGGCGATACACCTGAGGGTTCAATCCCTGTAACCATTTTTGGTGTTGACAGGCAAATAAACGGCTTTCAGGTAAACGAGGCAATTGGCGATACTGCAGATAGAGCCATCTTCAACATGCCTTTTTTATTTCATCGCAATGGAGAACCTTGGAAAGAAGCAAATTCTTTTCTTCTCAGTCTTGTAAAAAACAAACATGTAAGCAGTCGTCCAGCAGACGAAGCAAGACGAAAGGCTAGTCGGTTACTCGACTATTTAATATTTACTGAGAATAATAATATCCATTGGATGGACTTCTCCGGGCGACGAATAGTTCATAGACCGACGTATAAGTATCATCTGTATTTATTCCAGCTCCTAGAGCGTGGGCCTGCTGTGGCCAATCAGTATACTAGTGTTGTTTATCAGTTTTATAAATTTGTTTCAATGCATTGGCACCCTATTGATATTGCCAGGGTTGATTCGGTTCGCGAGATAAAGGTAGCTATAGAAAATAAACATGGGTTCACCCGGCAAATCACCGTAGAGAAAAGAAGTCAAACGCAGAAGACTAACAAAGGTAAGGTGGTGCCGATTGGGTTGGTGGACGACGAAGGTGAATGCCTAAGGCCATTGACGAATCCGGAACTTTCAGATTTGCTATCCCTTTTCGATTCGGGGGGGTGGGATGCGCAAGAGCGTCTCATTATCCTGTTGCCCTTGCTGACCGGGTCACGAAAACAAACTGTTCTAACGCTTCGAGTAAAACACGTTGAGGCGTTGATGCAGGGCTTGCGTACCCCTAAGGGTACGTACCTGTTGAAGGCTGGGCCTAGGACAGGGATTGATACCAAAGGCAACAAGCCTCAGACCCTACATGTCCCGGAGCAACTAGCCGAAGACTTGCTAACATATGTTAGAAGCGCCTATGCAAAAAACCGCAGGAAACGCTTTCAGTTGAACTATGCAACAGATTATCCTCATCTTAAAAGTATTCCAGACGAAGACATGTACGTGTTTTTGTCGGAGCAGGCTAACTGTTATTATATGGCTTCAAATGACCCGCGTTTTCCATTCATTAAGACTAGGCCGCTAGGTGCCGTAGCCGATACTCTTAAGAAGAAAATAAAACGCTCTGTGTCGTCCAGTTTTCCCCGAGGTTTTACTTACCACTGGCTTCGCGCAACGTTTGCTTATCAACTTTATCAGCACTTGATTCCTCTCTTGAAGGGTGGGCATCTGCTGTCTGGAGAGGATATCTCCATCATTCAGTCACGCATGCATCATGAGCGCCGCGAGACCACTGAAAACTACTTAAAGCTCTTCAAAATGACGCCTGATAAGATTCGCGCCCAGGAAGATTATGAGGGTGTACTATTCAAAATGTCGTCCTATAGCGATTTGATTTTGGTTGATGATAATGCTTGATGCTTCACAGGTACGTAAACTTCATGTTGTTCGACTTCCTGAAATTGCCGATCAACGAGAGATTCTTCACCCGGAACTGATGGCCCTCAATCTCGATCATAGAGTAAGTCCGCTCGATGTTGGGATTTATGTGTATTCTGTCCGCGCAAAGACGGATAAGCCTAGAAAGTATTTGGTTGATGTGAAATCAGTGGTTCCGAGTCGACGTAAGATGCTTTTGGCTTTTTTGGAAAAACATTATGTTTCGAACTCATCCCACAAGTCGATTGAGACAGATTTCAAGTATCTTGATCGTGCTGTTAACTGGTGTGATGAAAATGGCCATTCTGCGGTGTTCTGTAATCCTGCTGCCGCTCGAGCAGCTTACGTAGAATATTCGAATTTCCTGTTTCAGGAAATTCTTAAACCCAACGGTATGGCGCCACTTACGGCACAGCTTCGCCAAGGAATTTTAAGGCGTATCCTCCAACTTCAGTTTCCAGAAGCCAGTAAAAATATTATTTCTAGTGTTCCTCCTATTAAGACGAGGCGCGATGGGCTGACGCCGCCTGAAGATGGGGATGTAAAAAAGTACATAGATATCACCTTGAATATTGCCTTTCAGTTCTCAAGGTTTTTGGTTGACGGAGCCCCCTTCCCATTTAAATTTCAAACTAATGAATATCATGCTCATCTTTTTCCTGGCAATGGAAAGCCTATTACACCTCACACTAAGGGAAAGCATGAGTATCAGGCGTATAACTACGAAGATGGGCGTATTTTTTCCACTGAAGAATTGAAGAGTACGTTTCCTAATCTTTCCTTGGGTGAACTTAAAAAGGCTGTGGAACGTGCTCAAAACCTGATGGTCGAGGTTAATGCTGATTTATATCATCCCTTCCGGTTGCGAATCGCAACCATGGCCATGAAAGCCTACGCCTGTTTGCTGAACTGCGTGGTTGGTGCTAACTCAAGTGAGTTTATTCAGTTTCTGCATGATGATGCAGTCGAGCTTGTGAAGTCTCCGTTGAAAAACGAACTGTCGGCAGTGAAGCTAAGAGCGAAAGGCTTGAATGTCACCTATACGGTCGGGCGTGGGCCTGGTATTCAAATCTTGCGCGAGTATCTCAGGTTTCGGGAGTGGTTTTTAAACGGTCGTAAGAGTGAGTTACTTTTTTTTCAGTTGCTCGGATGGCAGTATATTCCAAAAGAACCTAGGCCGTTAGAGGAAAACTTTTCGTCCACGTTTTTTAAGCGTATTGAAGGGGTGTTTGTGCCAGAAGGCACAAAAAATATCCCGCCGGTGTTGGTTCGTAAGTTTAAAAGTCTTACGCTTCATCAGTTGAAGCATTCGCCGCTTTTGGTGGGTGCGGTTATGAATCATAGTTCGCGAACTAATGTTCAGTCTTATGCGGGAACTACGAGCGCTAATTCAAGGGCGGAGTTCGGCAAATACTGGGCCGCCATTAAGAAGGCCGCTGCGCGGATTAAAGATTCAGAGCACGCTCCAGGTGTTTCTATTGCGGTAGGACACTGTGATTCAATTGATAGTCCCGAGAAAGATGTTTCGGTAGTTGCGATTGAACCAGATTGCAAAACCCAATATGGTTGTTTATTTTGTGTTCACTATGTTGTTCATTCCGATGAGTTGGATATTCATAAGCTTCTGAGCTTTCAGTACGTAATTGAGGGCGTGAGGGCCAATGCTCCCGACTTTGAGTTTTCTGAAGAGTTCTTCAAGGATGTAGTTATTCGCATTGATTTTATTTTAGAAGCTGTTTGCAAACGCTCTCCTGAAATAGCAAGTCTAGTTGGTACTATGCGGAAAAAAGTTTTCAGGTTGGGAATCCTCACGCCTTTTTGGGAAAGGCGGCTGCAGCGTTATGAAAAGATGGGGATTTATATCTGATGGTTGACTTCTATGAAGGTGTCGTTAATGAAACTCAGCCATTCGACGCAGCGGGTTCAATTCCTGTTGATCCAACTTGGAGGCCTTCGGCTGATTTCGTCATTTGTCGCAATGTCGATGGTGAAGTTACAGCATGTTACGGCGGAGCGAAGTGGGATCTTAATCCCATAAGGCTCAAGGCAAATCGCATCGCCATGATCGGGTTTAATAGCATTTTCAAAAAGTATGACTCTGGCCAGAGTTGTCTTGTAAAGGAAGTGAGGTATCTCTTGTTTTGCTTGTTTTTCTATGTTCAGACCGGACATCTAGGAAGGATGAGCGCGGGGATGCTAGGCCAATATTTTTTGACTTTACGAACAGCTGCGCGCTATTGCTGGGATCAAGAAGCCAATCCGCTGGTAGGTGTCATAAGTCTCCAGCAGTTATTTTCTAATCCGGCCTATCTTAATGCCTATAGTAAATGGATGGCTAGGGAGAATATAGGGAGTACTCAGCGAAGGCTCACTAAGTCCCTTATTTCGCATATGGTCGCCATTGGCGAAGAGCGTCTAGGCTATAAGCTGCATGGCGTCTTTAATATTGACTTTTGCGCTGTCGCAGAAGTTCAGCATCAGCATCCAGTAATTCCGACAAAGATATATCTCGGGGTAATTAATTCTGTTGGCGATTGGATGGATTTCATTTATCCAAAGAGGAAAGCTATTGAGCATTTCCTAGATTGCTTCATAAGTCCATATTACGGATATACAGAAGCCCATCAGGAAACTATGTTCGGAGGGCCGGATGTAGTCGAGCCGGAATTTGATCAGGCTTTGCGACTACATAAGCTTGATAAGATTTTCACCGGAGATTTGAATTGCGCTGGTCGAGGTGTATTGTCTTCGGCTATTCTAAAAGTGCAATGGATTCTTAAGACGGTCATTCATATCTACACAGGTATGCGTGACCAGGAAGTAATGCTTCTGCCCTACAACTGTATCGACGTCGAGGAGGTTGTTGCTGCGACTCTTGATGAGGATGGAGTGAGTCGAGATAAACCGAAAATCGTGAAGGTGCTTTCGAGTACGACTAAATTCACTGGATATCGTAAGTCCTCGTCTTGGTTGGCTACGGATGAGGTTGTACGTGCAGTTGAAATTGCTCGCTCCATTTGTCGAGCGATCTCCAATTTATTCGGAGTTCGCCCAGAGGATATGCCTCTTTTCCTCAATCCAGCGATTATTAATAGGCGTGAAACGAAAGTAGGCGTGCCGACATGGAACGACGTGTCGAAGCCGAAGTTTCTTTTGAATCAGCTAGTAATCACAGAGTCTGACTTTCAGGAGTTGCAGGCTACCGACCCTCTCCGAGATTTCTTAAGCGCGGCAGGTTTCAGTATTGGTTCGCCATGGTCATTTACAAGTCATCAGTTTCGCCGGTCGCTGGCTTTTTATGGAAGTAATAGTGGATTTATCTCTCTCCCCACTCTTCGAAAGCAGTTCAAGCATCTTTCTGTTCAAATGACGCGCTATTATGCGAATAACTTCTCAAGGCTCAAAACTATTTTTGGGTACTACGATGAGGAGGTAGGTGACTTTGTACTGCCTAAGCATCATGTGCTTTTCGAATATCAAATTGGCATGCCTTTAAATATCGCATATGATCTTCTTTCTCACGCGTTTGGAGACGGTGCGCAACTTTTTGGGGGAACTGGAAGCTACATTTCCACTCAGCGCAAAAAGATGCATGAGAGTGGTATTCATATTGCTACTCTGAGGAAGAAGACGGAAAACCAAGCATTAGATGGCAGGATCTCTTTTAAAGTTACCTTGCTGGGTGCCTGTACATACCCTGGAAAGTGCGACTCCTATCTTTTGGGGGATATTACATCATGCTTGTCTTGTGCAGATGGCATCATTGAACGAGATAAGCTGGAAGAGGCCATCGGTGACAGCGAGGCGGATCTGTTGCTATATGAGCCTGGTTCAGGCGAGTACCAGGTTGTTGAGGCCGAGTTGACAAGCTTAAAAAAATTCCACCAGAAATTCATTGCGGTTGTTGAGGTATAGCGTATGGCCGGTACTGGATTAAATGCTTGCAGGGAGGCTTTCGAGAGACTAAAGCTCGGTCAACCTCGAGTTGCAGCCCATATGGGATTGGATCCTACAAGAATTACTGCAGGTATTGTGAGTTTCGAGGCGGGCTTTGATCGTGGCTATCTGAAAAAAGACCGCAATAATCATAAGCAGTTAATTGCAGAGGTTGAAGCGTATCGCAACAGTTTCGGTACAGTCAGCTCTTCTAAAGCGTTACAAATAAAACGAGCTAATGATAAGGCAACGAAGGCTCATGCCGAGCTCGAAGTTGTGAAAGGCCAGCTTTATCAAGTCATGACGCAGAACATTCAGCTAGTGGAACGCGTGCGTTACCTCGAAGAACAACTGAAGAGCCTTAATAATATTGCTAAGCTGAATGTCACTCAAATACGAAAGTAGCCTCATTGATGAAGTGGTGTGCGCCTCTTCTTTGCAGAGGCAAGGATGTGCCAATAGCCCCATGTTCCGCTTTCTCGTGCCGAAGCTATATGTCAGGCGTCGCCTGATATTGGTTCATGATTTTCCCGTTTTATTTACCTCAAGACCGAACTGCTAATTCAGATCCACCGGGTATACTACTCTCTTGATTTGGGAGCTCCGATGATTTCTCTGCCTATCGACCTCGTTTTGCCAGACCTGCGAGAGGCGCTGGTCAACCGCAATGAAGTGATCCTTGAAGCGCCTCCAGGTGCGGGCAAGACCACTCGAGTACCTCTGGCGCTGCTGAACGAATCTTGGCTTGGCGACCAGAAGATCTTGATGCTCGAACCTCGGCGACTGGCCGCTCGGGCCGCTGCTGAACGCTTGGCGAGTGAATTGGGAGAGAAGGTTGGGGAAATTGTCGGCTACCGCATTCGCCTTGAAAGCAAGGTAGGGCCGCGCACTAAGATTGAAGTGGTCACGGAAGGTATCCTGGCTCGCCGGCTCCAAGATGATCCTGCGCTGGATGGTGTTGGCGTGGTCATCTTCGACGAGTATCACCTGCGCAACCTGCACTCTGACCTTGCACTGGCTCTTTGCCTGAGTGGCCGTGACCTGCTACGTGATGACCCACCACTGAAACTGCTCCTGATGTCCGCAACGCTGGAGGGAGCTCGTCTTTCTAAGGTTTTGAACAATGCTCCTGTGATCACCAGTGAAGGCCGGATGTATCCGGTCTCCACGATCTGGGGCAGCCCGTATCAACCGGGTGAGCGTATCGATGCGCGAGTTACGGACACCTGCTTAGCCGCCATCAATGAGCAGCAGGGAAGCATCCTGGTTTTCCTTCCTGGGCAGGCAGAGATTCGTCGAGTAGCCGATTTTCTCGAAGAGCAACTCAGCAACCGTTCAGACGTGACCGTATGCCCGCTGTATGGAGACCTTGATCTCAATGCCCAGCGCGCCGCGATAAATCCGGCACCAACTGGCTCGCGGAAGATCGTTCTGGCCACAAACATTGCTGAGACCAGTTTGACCATCGAAGGCGTAAGGGTGGTCGTGGACAGCGGCCTTGAGCGAGTACCAAAATTCGATCCTCGCAGTGGTATGACTCGCCTCGACACTCAGCGCATCTCGAAGGCCAGCGCTACTCAGCGTATGGGGCGAGCAGGGCGCTTGGAGCCAGGTGTGTGCTATCGCCTATGGTCGGAAACGCAACACGAGCAAATAGCCGGCTACAGCACCCCTGAAATCCTGCAGGCGGATCTCTCAGCCTTGGCACTTCAGTTGGCCCGATGGGGAATGAAGCCAGAGGAAATGACTTGGCTCGACCAACCTCCGTCAGCTCCCTTCGCCCAGGCCAGAGACCTGCTGAAGCGCCTAGGCGCACTCGATGCTGCTGGCCAGCTCACATCGCACGGATCCGCCATGAGCGAGCTTCCAGCGCATCCACGGATCGCTCACCTTCTCATCAAAGGCAATGCGATGGGGCTGGATGACCTTGCGTGCAACATTGCCGCGTTGCTGGGTGAGAAAGATATCCTGCGCGGTGCAGGCGCCGATCTTCACACTAGGCTGAGTGCCTTGTCAGGCGAGCATTACTCACGTCGAGGTGGTGGTTCCTTCCAGCGGGTAAAACAGTCTGCTCGGCAGTATCGATCCCTGCTGCGTGGGAGGGCCGCCAGCCCTGTTAGTGAGCCCGATCACCTAAGGTGGGTAGGGTGCCTACTGGCATTCGCTTACCCTGATCGAATCGGTCTCCAGAGGCGTGCGAATGCCTCTGACTACCGTCTCTCCAACGGGCGGGCTGCTGTGTTCTCAGAGCCTGATGCTCTCACTAAACATGAGTGGCTAGTAGTGGCCGATCTGGGTAGCCGGCAAGGGCAGCGCGAGGAGCGGGTCTACCTTGCGAGCGATCTCGATCCTGCTTTGTTCGATGGCGAGCTGGCTGACCTTGTAGGGTCAGTCGATGAGGTTGACTGGGACGAGAGGGAGGGGGTACTCAAGGCTGAGCGGCAGCTAAAGGTGGGGCAGTTGGTACTGTCCGCAACACCTTTGCCAAGCCTTGATGAGCAAGCTCGTTCGCTAGCCTTGGTCAATCTGGTGAGGCGCAAAGGCATCGAACTTCTGCCTTGGAACCCTGAGTTGCGCCAGTGGCAAGCGCGGGTTGATATGCTGCGTCAGCTGGATATCCAAAATGGCCAAGCAGAAAGCAAGTGGCCTGATCTCAGCGATACCAGCCTTCTAGAAACGCTGGAAAAGTGGCTCGCACCGTACTTGGGCAAAGTCACGAGGCTCAGCCACTTCAGCCACCTGGATCTGTCATCGATTGTCATAAATCTTCTGTCTTGGCCGCTTCCACAGGAGTTGGAGACTCAGGCACCTCTGACCATCCAGGTGCCGTCTGGGTCGAATATCCGAATCGACTATTCGCAGCATCCTCCGATCTTGGCTGTGAGGCTGCAGGAGCTTTTTGGTCTGTCAGATACACCTCGGATTGCCCAAGGTAAACAGCTCCTGACGTTGCATCTTTTGTCGCCGGCGCGGAGGCCTGTACAGGTCACCCAAGATCTAGCCAATTTCTGGCGCAGCACCTACGTGGAAGTGAAGAAGGATCTTAAAGGCAGATACCCAAGACACTACTGGCCCGAAGATCCATTAGTGGCTGAGGCGACGGCCAACGCCAAGCTCCGAAAGTCCTGACCTTCGGGCCAAATCATCCTCACGTCAGGCCCGCTTCTTCGCCTACCGTCGCAGGCAAAATAGCCTAAGGCCATTAGGCGTGGACGTCACATGTGTTTTTCCATGGCCTTGGGCATCAAAAGCGATGGAAGTAGGTGATGGACTCAAGCAATGCGGGGGGCGTACCTATGCCACGCACCTGCAGGCATTGTCTTACACGACTAAGCCGGACGCCACCGATGCGGGTAGCGTCGTAGGCATCACATCCGTCCAGAACCACAATTTCGATCCACCTGATCCTTCGCCGCTTTTTGTACACCCTCCGGTGGTAGCTACTACCGGAGGGTAGCAATCTAGTAAAGTCTAGAGGATCTAATCTGTCTTTCCTTGAGATACTTTATGAACGGTGAGTTAACTGAAGAAGAAATGCGGCGCGCGCTGTTCGGTGAAACTGCTTCCCCTATTCCGGACGTCGCCCCCACACAGGTAGAGGAGGCCGTACTTGACCGGCGACAAACCTGTCTCAGCTGAGTTTGTGGCGTCCGTGCTGTCCCGGCAACTGGATGATTTGGAGCCTACCCTGACACGCCATGGCTATCGCATCAAGGATCTGGTCGAGCAGTTCGACGCCAAGCCTACCGAGATCAAGGCACTGTTTAGTAACGCACTCGATCCGGCTCGCACTACAGAACTGCGCGACTGGATGCTGGCGGCGGGGTTGCCGATCTGAGGCTCGGGCCAGTTGCAGTTGATCTGCCCGAAGCCACGCTTGTCGCAGGCCATTGCAGGTAGCATTGCAGGACAGCGCATTCAGCTAAAGAGCAGCCATGAAAGTAGGGATAGCAGTAACAATTACATTCGGGGCTTTTGTTAAGTGGATGCCGAACTCAGATACCGGCAAAGACAAAAGCCAAGACATATACAAATTTTCGCAGGGGGCTGCGATAATAGAGCAGTTCGGGAATGCCCATCTGCGCAGAGTAAAGCTCTGGCGTCGTCCACGTTTGCGGGGAACCAAATCCGCCTCAAAGTCCACTCAAGCCTACGTCATAGGAAGATACAATAAGGGATCGGAGTTTCGAGCAGCAGAGCTATTGTGCAGAACTTGTGAGCGCCGTCATTGTGCTATGGATCAATTTTTAGAGGCCGGCATGCAAACCTATATACCCTATCCAAAAAACCCTCCCACCGTTGGTACAGTTCTGCTGACTTCCTATGGCTCATTCGCCCATGAAAACGAGATACCTAAATCTTGTGCTGCCGACGCTTTAAGAGTAGGCAAAGAGCTCGCTGATGGTTTCGATGGCGAGGTTCATCATCTAGGCGCTCTGATGCTGATGATTTCCGACTTTCCAGCAGAGCCGCTGCTGAAAGCATCTGCTGCTAAGAAAGGTTCTTTGCTAGGAATTACTTCGCTTGGCTACCTATTATCCTATGGATCTACTGGTGAAAAAGCGAAGCGAATCATCGAAGCAGGTTGTGGTATTTTTCTCGTCAGAGTGAGTGGTGATATTGAAAACCCTAAAGCAAAAATTGAAGTTTATAGCTCTTGGTCTGAATACCAGAAGTTCCTTGAACCCATTTTGAAGACAGGTGACTTTTATCCAGTGAAAACGTCGTCGTTTTCCGAATAACAGTTATTGAGGGCTGGGTTGGAATCCGGCACAAAAACGTCGCCGTTACAGGTCTAAAAAGGGGATCATTGCCACTCGATGCGCGACCGGCGCAGGCCGGGCAGCCATGAAACTGCGAGGCATCAACCTATACTCTCAGCACCAATGCAAGCTTGTATTGGTCGCTGGTTTCGGTCTGCACGTACGCCTCAAGCGTTGTCCGTAAACCCTCGTGCTGCTTGGTCGGCTCGATAAAGCCACCGTCTGGTGGACTCCAAAATCATCGATTTTTCAGTCGCATTTAATCTTGGTCGGCCGCGCTCTATTGCAGGTCGAAGCGGATGAATGCGGGTTCGTTTGCAGTCAACACTGGTTCGCGGAGCCAGATAGACTCAATTAATGTCGGTCGAAAAACGCGATGATTACAGGTCGGCGCCATTTCGATTGCAGATCGTTACAGCTACAGACTGCTATTTGGTCACCAACGAACGCCCCCGGCTCTTTACGACAAACTGGCCAGCAGCTTTAAAGTCATGGTCACACTGACCTGCATCGGAATATGCTTGCGGGCTGACTTTTCAGACAACCCTAGCACACGGCAAGGAGGATAAGACGGCAAAGGTTCGTGTGTAGTATTCAAAACCCTACACATCGAGAGGGCAGCTAGAAAAAGAATATGCTTCGTCACCGGCTCAGCTGACAGGCATGACAGAGTGACCACCAAGTATTGTCTTCACTCTGCCAGGCCATCGTCGCTGCGAAACAAGGAGGCCTGTTTCCTGTAGGCATTTGCCGTGGGTCAATCCGGGACTGCCGTCGACTGGACAAGCGCAGATTTGGATAAAGCGGACATCAATAATTTTGCTTTCTCTGGATGCGTTACATCATCTGGACCTACTTGCTCTAGAACACCAAATCCCTCTGAGTGTGTAGCTTTGGGTTTAAAGAGCAGTTTCGCCGCGCCCGGGACTGAGGCCATTAATGTCAGAAGATCATACAGGTTTAGCTCCGTCACTTTAGGCCAGATATCATCAAACGACCTCTCTTTATTTTTATCCATCTGTGCTGCTTCAATCTGTGCATTCGGCATGAACGTCCGAAAGAACCACGAGTCATCCAACCCAGGAAGCAATCCAGCTTGAATACCTTCCCAGAGGCCTTTCAACGCACTCTTCTGAACGTCTCTCAGGTATTGGCCTACTGGGTGTGCAAGCATCTCGCGCTGTGCAGAAGTCAATAACGTTGGCGCACTTTTCGATCGCTCCAAAGCTGGGCTGCTCATACTTTTTTGCTGAGGAAGTGCTGATTACACGCTACTTTCCGATGGGGTACGTGATATCTGTTTTGATTGATCTAGGATGAGGCGTGAAGTGGTACAGACTGTGGTGATAGAGGCAGCCCGTGTTCAGCACGGATGGAGTTCTCTGAAGGCTTTTTTGTAACTGAATAACGATAATTCTCTAGTCCAGCGGCGTGCAGCTCCTCTTTGCCAGAACCTGTCCGGGGATTATAGCGGGCCCCGTCATCGGCTAAGGAACTGCCACTCAAAATATGTCGAGCATTGACAAACTCATGAGCCAATGTCGTTATCTTGTCCACATTGTCCATTCCGAGGTGTAACGGCGAGCTATTTTGGTTTAAGCGGATACTTGCTTTGTTTGGTGATCAGCTAATAATCGCATTGCTTCCTTCGCCCTTAGTAAAGGTTCCCTTTCGTGAAAGGTGTGATGCAATGCACTTATTCTCGGTGAGATCTTTTGGTTTGTACTTTTCCAGTTGTCTCCTGCTCAGAACAGGTTCCGTATAGCATTGGTTATTTATTTCAATCTCTTTTAGGGTTATTTTTCTTTCTTTTTGACTGCTAAGGGTAGATATTTTTCGCAAAAGTTTATCGCCAGAGGGACCTGCGTTGGTATGGTCCAGCGCCTCCTCTGCCTTTTCTTTGAAAGCGTTCGCTGCAGTAAGATCATTGCTAAGAGGCGCAATATAGATGCCTGGGTATCGCGATGGGGTTATCATAAGTTTCCCTGATAGGTGGTCAAACTAATCTAATAAGTAAGTGATTTTTGAAGCTTCTCAATGAGCGCTGAGTGATGGATGGATCTAGTTTTCTGGTAATTTTTCGAAAGTTTATTCTAAAGCTTGTGCCGCTATTGTTTTCATAGTCGCACACTACAAGTGCATCACTGTAATTGTGCTTCTGATAAGTATGTTTGCATTTTTTGGATGATATTCCATTTCACAGGTGGCCTCATTGTTTGAAAATTAACGTGCGTCGGGCGTAACTCTTATTTAACTGCGACAATGCAGATGTGGTTTCCCTCTGGAAGCCAAGAAGCCACTTCGATCTGGATTGTCGGACGTTTCGACGTAGATGCCAATAAAGCTAGTTGGATTAATGCGGGGCATGGGGGGAGTCCAGTGATCACGGAGAGGCTAAGTGGCTCCGTGTGGGAAGATAGTTCCATCCTCCATGACCTCGCTTCAACGGAATCGCTGTCGCCTTGGCTGCTCGGCTGCTCGCAGGTCCTGTAGTTTTGTAGCTGTAGTGGCTTGCAATCGAAAACGGCAATGCTCGCAATTAGTGCGCATTTCGGATCAGATAACTATGACAATCTCTGACTCATGTTAATAGTTAGTTGATTTTGTCTAGCGGACAGTAAACCGTCCAGAGCGTCGGCAAGATGAACAACCTGAATGCGTTCTGGGCTGGCGCTGGAGAACGAAGAAAACTTACTAGTGGAACTCTACGCTTGGCGATGACCACGTATGACCACGTATGACCTTGTAAAATGAGCTAATGACCCGCAGCACATAGGATATGTAGATTATGCAAATAAAGAACAGTCATCTCTATTCAGCTTCAAGAATGGTGCAGAATACTTTTAATGCCTCGCCTAAGATGGAAGCAACTAATGCAATAGCAAAAAATAATGAACCTGCTGCGCTGAGCGCTACGCAAACTGCAAAGACACACGAAGGCGATTCAAAAGGCCAATCCAGCAATAACTCTAAATTGCCCTTCCGCGCCATGAGGTACGCTGCATACCTTGCAGGCAGCGCCTACCTCTACGATAAAACTGCCAATAATTTTTTTCTTTCTACCACTTCTCTGCATGATGGCAAAGGTGGTTTTACCAGCGATGCCAGGCTTAACGATGCACAAGATAAAGCGCGAAAGCGCTACCAAAACAACCATAGCAGCACTCTTGAAAATAAAAACTCGCTTTTAAGCCCGCTTAGGCTTTGCGGAGAGAATCAGTTCTTAACGATGATTGATTATCGTGCAGCAACTAAGATTTACCTCTCCGACCTAGTTGACACGGAGCAAGCGCACACATCAATTCTGAAGAATATTATGTGCCTGAAAGGTGAGCTTACCAATGAAGAGGCAATAAAAAAACTCAACCCGGAAAAAACACCAAAAGACTATGACCTTACAAATAGCGAAGCCTATATAAGCAAGAACAAATATTCTTTGACCGGCGTTAAAAATGAGGAGACGGGATCTACTGGTTATACATCTCGTTCTATCACAAAGCCATTTGTGGAAAAAGGCCTGAAACACTTTATAAAAGCGACTCATGGCGAAAAAGCTCTCACGCCCAAGCAGTGTATGGAAACTCTTGATAACTTACTTCGAAAAAGTATCACGCTCAACAGTGATTCCCAATTCGCAGCAGGCCAGGCACTTTTGGTTTTCAGACAGGTCTATGCGGGTGAAGACGCTTGGGGGGATGCGGAACGGGTCATATTGAAAAGCCATTATAATCGGGGCACTGTACTCCAAGATGAAGCTGATAAAATAGAACTAAGTAGGCCGTTCTCAGAGCAAGATTTAGCAAAGAATATGTTTAAGAGGAATACCAGCATTGCAGGGCCAGTGCTCTACCACGCATATATTTATATACAAGAAAAAATCTTCAAGCTACCCCCCGACAAAATAGAAGATTTGAAACATAAATCAATGGCAGACTTGAAAAACCTGCCTTTGACTCATGTTAAGCTTAGCAATTCCGGTGTGGGATTTGAAGACGCCTCAGGGTTAGGAGACTCGTTTACAGCTCTCAACGCGACGTCCTGTGTTAATCACGCAAGAATAATGAGTGGTGAGCCTCCCTTGTCAAAAGATGATGTTGTGATTCTGATAGGTTGCCTCAACGCCGTATACGACAATTCGAGCGGAATAAGGCATTCTCTCCGCGAAATTGCACGAGGGTGCTTTGTGGGTGCTGGTTTTACGGTCCAGGACGGTGACGACTTCTACAAACAGATCTGCAAAAACGCCTCTAAGCAGTTTTACAACGGCTAAAGTGTGGGGACGGTCGACATAAAGCATGCCGATCGTCCCTCCGGTCTCAGGATGGTTGTCGCCTCTCAGATGTTTCCTAGGGTTTGTCTGAAAAGTTGCTTTGAATTCCCAGAGCGTCATATCGGCTGCAGTCGAAGCCGACTTTGAAAGCGCGACGCAATTCAGCCGAGGCTACACGCGGGTACCCGCTTGGCCGCTCCTCGTGTAGTCCGGCAGATCGCGGCGACTATGGTTCAGGGGGCGGGCTGACGCGGCGAGTCGCGCACAGCCAGGTCTTGATACGGAATACGTTCGGCCAACGGAGCCTCACCATATCCAAGCTTCCGAGCCAGCGCGGGAATTGCCTCAAAGCTGGCATTCATGCCGTTGACAATCGCAGATCCCACATGGCGCAGGAACTCGCTCCGGGGAGCCAGCATTTGATGTAGCTCCTCTGCGGAAATGTTACGGTCTCCAGCTTCCATTTGCTGGCTGGCCCGCGCAAGAATGGTTTGTACCACGCGTGCATGCTTTGCATTGTCGGAATCAAATAGCCCGGGAACGTTGACACGCCCTCCTAGCGCCAACGCGTTCAGAGCGATGGCTTCGATTGGATTGAAGACGGCGCTCCGAAAAATACGCAGTACCTGTTCTGACAGCAGCCCGGTTGCCTTGTTGCTGGCAATCAGTGGAATCATCCCGACAATCGATGCCAGCCCCATGGACTTGACAGCGGTGCTTTCACCCGGAGCGATATCCAGCGCATGGCGCGTCATCCGCTCAATCGTCTCTTTGGTGTCCACCCCCTCGCCGGGATGAGCCATCACGCCGTCCTTCATGCTTTGGAACAAGCCAGCACGCATCAGCTCTTCACTTTCCTTGACCTCGGGTGGAATACCGGAGGCGGCGCCAAAGATTGCCGCTTCAGTTGTCACCGAGTTTGCGGCAAGATCGCCGACTCTGGATTTGAAGCCTGCATACTGCAAAACATTATTGGGGAATGAGACCACCGATGAGATGGCGCCGGCCTTCAACGCCTTGGGGAGTAGATCGCTCATGGACCACTCCTCACCTTTCATACCCTTGATGATGGCAAGTACGCACATGGTGTCCATGGACTCGATCATCAAAGGAGGCACCGAATCGATCCCGGCCAATTGCAGGGCATATTGACTGGGTGAGAAGTTTTTGCCGAAGATGGCATTTTTCAACAGTTCCGAAGCTCCAAGCTCCCATGCCGAGCCGAGTATGCTGCTGACCCCGATGCTGCCGGCAAGACCGCCGAGTTGAAACTCTTTCTTGGTGGCGACGTGCAACAATTCCTGTGCGCCTAGGCGTACCTTAAGATCATCGTCCCCCTTCAGCTTCTGGTTGATGAACGCTGAGAGGACATCGTCATTAGACGTGATCGTGGGAGCACACGAGGCGAGAAACGCTTTCGCGCTATTCTGGCCGATCGATGCGTTTGGGCCAAATGCCGCAGCACCCTGCTCAATGGCCTTAAGCAATAACGGGATATGGATGTCTGCGTTGATATCCTCATCTGCCCGCTCCGACGAGTTTGTAACGGACATCAGTTGCGCCTTCTCCACCGTGAAGGCATCTTTGAATTTCTTAAGTGCTTGCTCAATATCTCGAGTTGGCCGCATTTCCAGCTGGACTCCGTCAATGCTAGCGGCCTGTGGTGGGAATGCCTGGTCGGCCTGCGCGAAGGCTAGCAGTGCGTGCACTACCGGGTTATCGGAAACAAGGCTGCCAGAGTCCCTGCGGACTGATCCGATATGCACGGGCTCTGGCTGTGATGGCGGACGAGAATGTGCTCGCGAGCTCAGTAACGGACTTTCCAAGCCACTGCCATCTACTGCATCTTGTGAGAGAACGCGACTCATACCTAGATGGGTCCGTTCACTCAAGGCTGAAGATGCTGAGCCATGTGCAGGCGGTGGGCTGGGCACATCGAAGGATATGGATCTCGAAGAGCCATGCAAATGGGCACTGACGATGTCGTACTCCGATTGATCATTTAATCGGGCCTGAACCGTCAGCTCGTTATTAATCAAGCGTTCGGTTCTCACGGTATCGGTATCGGTATCGGTGCTGGTGTCAGCTGGCAGGCATACTGGCGCTTTATAGGTTACTTGCTTGTCGTTACTGGATTGAAATTGAAGTGTGCCATCCTGCAGAGCGTTGCGTACCAGTGATGCAATGCGTTGGTGTTCGGCATTAGCTGAAGGGCGTTTTAGAGCCTGGTGAGCGCCTGGGCTCAATTGAGAGGGTGAAATCCTTTTAGGGTGAGATTGCTGGGCCTGAGGGCCCACAGCGTCTAATGGCCGACCGCCACTGATTAGGGGAGTTGTAATGCTGTGTTGAGTAGATTGTAGAGGATTCATAGAGCTATGAGCTGTCCCGGATGAATTAATTGGATCCCATATGTGGTCACAAGGGCTCGTGGGTTCCGAAGACAAACTCAAAACTGACGAATGCGTTGATCTGGAAGCATCACGCTGACGTGGACATGTAGTGGTCAACTCATCCCGGAAACGACATTGAGTCTTTTTTCGTACAAAGCTGGTGCGAGTCCGTTATTGAACTGGTGTCACTTGCCCACCTGGCGGCGCCTATTCCAGTGCTGGTGATACTCCAGAGCGCCTGTAGGAGCAGCTTGCC
Organism: Pseudomonas coronafaciens pv. oryzae str. 1_6; assembly: GCF_000156995.2. Lineage (NCBI taxonomy): Bacteria > Pseudomonadati > Pseudomonadota > Gammaproteobacteria > Pseudomonadales > Pseudomonadaceae > Pseudomonas > Pseudomonas coronafaciens. Next base: position 771,610 of record NZ_CP046035.1, read on the forward strand.
GAAGGCCTATCAGCTATCGGGAAAAAGACGTCGCTCAGCATCAGCTACCACCGGCCTGACCAAGGGAGATGCACGCGGAAAGTGCTGCAGTGCCCTTCTCGGGACACCAGGGTTCAGGAATGACCCAAGAGACGCGTCTTGGGTGAGAACGTCATCGAGCGTGCTGGCTTCGTTGACCGTCTTCTGCGGCAGCCTCATTTCCAACATCAGGACCATGCTGGAACGGAACAAGGCGTGATCATCAGTGAGCAAGATCGAAGAGCTCGGGATGGACTACGTATATCTCCAGTAAAGCGTATCCCCGGAGCACTTTTGGTCAAAATGGACGATGGGCGCTAGCCCATTACGCCTTTAAGGTCGATTCATGGTTGAGCGTGGGCCGTCTCCTTGAACGATCAGATGGCTTGCATCCCGATGCTAAGCCCATGGCGAAGGTGACTCTCTTGGAAAAAAATTATGGCACCCGCTGTCGGGTTTTTGCTTTGATGTGTGGAGGGTAAAATGAGCGCCTATCTTATTGGTAAAATGAGTATCACCGACCAAGCTCGGTATGATAATTACAAGCGGCTAACGCCTGACATTGTGAAAGCTCATGGAGGCCGCTTCATCTCGAGAGGAGGCCAGAAGTTTCTTTTGGAAGGAGAGGCTGAAAGCCGTCGTGTGGTGATTGTAGAGTTCCCTTCAGTTGAGGCAGCACAGAAGTTCTACAATTCTGAAGAGTATACAAAGGCTAGACACCTCCGCGAAGGTGCAGCCGACGAGATGCAATTGTTCATTGTGGAGGGAGTGGATAACTAGAATTTACGCCATGAGCTCTTAATATAATCATGAGTAAGAAAAATGCCACTTCGGAAGATATCTAAAGTATTAACGCTATAAGAAGATCCTCGTACTAACCTGTTTGTCTTTATGCGGCCCATGCTTGCTGCAACAAAATATCCTCCTTTGGGTTTATCCAAGAGCAGTGGCAGAGAGACCCCGAACGATGCAAGCATTATCCAAACCACTACTTAACGGGACTTAAGGAAACTCTGAAGAAGACCTGATTAGCACTGTAGATGAGATGTCCTTAGTTTTCACGATCTGCATTGGTAACTCCCTGCTCGATCTCAGGGCGCGAAAAGCTCCCTCTCCTAGTGGCCAAGCCCGCCTTGTGGCGGGCTTGGTGGTGCAGCGGTTTTTCCGTTTTCTCTGTTGTCGTCTTGAATCTGTCTTCGGAACCCCACAAGCACTTATGATCACGCATTAGGATCCAATGCCTTTCGTCAGCCAATTACTCAACCGAGATAGTTCATACAGCTATGAATCCCCTGCAACCTATTCAGCACAGCATTACAAATTCCCAAATGAGTGGCGGTCAGCAATTAGAGGCGGAGGGCTCTCAGGCCCACAATTCCTATTCCCATCCTGACAGGATTTCGCTTTCCCAATTGAGCCAAAGCGCTCACCTAGCTCTAGATCACCTTTCAACTCAGCCTAATACCGATCACCAACGCGTTGCATCACTGGTACGCAACGCTGTGCAGGACGGTAAGTTCCAACTTCAATCCAGTAACGACACGCAAGTAACCTATAAAACTTCAGTCTGTCCGCCAGCTAACGCCGACACCATGGGGGCCGCCCACTTAATTAATAACGAGCTGACGGTTCAGGCCCGATTAAATGATCAACTTGAGTACGACATCGTCAGCGCTCATTTGTATGGCCCTTCGGAAGCCATATCCATCGATGCATCCAGTCCTCCCTCGGCCAACGATCTAGCGTCCTCTGGCTTGAGCGAACGTACGCATCTAGGTATGAATCGTGTCCTCTTACGCTACGCGGTGCCCCCTCGGGAAACCGAAGACCAATGTGTTATGGTGATCGACAAAATGCCCCCCCCCAAACACGGCAAAATGTCTTTCTTCCGTACCACTAATGACTTGAGCAAACTGCCTTTGGGAATGGAGACGGGCGGGTTGTCCGACCTGAAATTGGCTGGTTGTGAACGTATTTCTTCCGTCGAGCAGGTGAAGAGTATCCGCGCAGCGCTTGGAGGCGGGCCGCTCACCGTACTAGATCTGCGCGAAGAATCTCATGCGATTGTCAACGGTTTGCCTATCACCTTACGTGGCCCGATGGATTGGGCCAACGCCGGCCTATCCCAGGTTGACGGAGCGGCACGTGAAAGTGCCATGATTACAGAACTGAAGCGCACTAAGTCTTTAACGTTGGTCGATGCCAATTATGTAAAAGGTAAAAAAAGTAATCCTCAAACGACAGAACTGAAAAATTTGAATGTCCGGAGCGAGCGAGAAGTCGTTACAGAGGCCGGCGCGACCTATCGCCGCGTGGCCATTACCGACCATAACAGGCCTAGTCCGGAAGCGACCGACGAGCTAGTAGACATCATGCGCCACTGCCTGCAGGCAAATGAGTCGCTAGTTGTGCACTGTAACGGCGGTCGGGGCCGTACTACCACGGCTATGATAATGGTCGACATGCTTAAGAACGCTCGTAACCATTCCGCAGAAACCCTCATCACGCGTATGGCCAAGCTAAGCTATGACTACAACATGACGGATCTAGGCAGCATTTCTGCACTCAAGCGGCCATTCCTAGAGGACAGACTAAAATTTCTGCAGGCCTTTCACGACTATGCCCGCAACAACCCAAGCGGATTATCTCTTAATTGGACACAGTGGCGCGCAAAAATAGCGTTAGAATGATAGGCCCAGCCCTTTAGTGTTTCTCGCGCTAGCTGTCACCAGCTCTAGGTAAGGCTCATCACATGTCCACAATTAGCCTATCTGCTGGGTACTGGTGTCGCCGCTGATGCAGAGTTGACCCAGCTGCCGAAATTTCGCTGACCCAAACTTCTGCTCCGTAAAGCGTTAGCAGGTCTGACCTTGGGCTGAATACTTATGGGGCAACGCCAAGTCGGCACATGGGTCAATTCTGCTTCAGCGGTATCATCCTACGCATCGCTATGAAGCCATGAAGCTCCTTTCATAGCGTCAGCTTGATGCGTAGGCATTTGAAATTTCTATGTACCGAGGGAACGTGTCCGCTGTTACGGCCACTTAGTACAGATATTGCTATCTACGGATGTAATCATGAGCTTATCGCCGACGCTGCAAAAGCTAACTAATATATTGGGCCCGACAAAAAATGCCAAGCCTGTCACAGAGGCTATCCAGTGGCAGGAAGGCATGGATATAACGCTGCATGTCAGCGGCGACAGCCTTACCTTACTAGCTAAAATCATAGAACTGCGTACAGACCCTAAAGACGACATTTTATTGCGCAAGCTGCTTACCCATACGTTTCCGGGCCTGCGTCTGCGCCGTGGCGCGCTTACCATCAACCCTGATGAAAGTGCCCTGGTTTTCTCTTATGAACACGATTTTCACCTTCTGGACAAAGCCCGTTTTGAGAGCCTGCTGGCCAACTTTGCTGAAACGGCGCAGGAGCTTCGAGACACAGCGACACATTTTCGTTTTAACTGAGGAAAGAGTATGTTGGATAAAGTGGGGAACAGTGCTCGTGTAGATAATGCCCCGCATGTCGAAGCGCCTGCAGGGGCGGAGCCTATGCGGCTTGATGCTGCCCGAGGCCAGAAGCCCAAAGCCCCTATGGATGCACCGTCATCATTACGTTTGCGAGCGATAGCAGGTGGCATGCCCAGTGAAGAAGCAGGAACGACTGCACCTGCTGACGTGAATCAGCCTCCACCTGCTGATGTTCGTCCAGAAATGGGTGTAGGTCCTGTGAGACTCTTCGTTAAACTGATGGTAGGAACTCTGGCGCTGTCGACAGGAGTCCGTTTTGCAAGATACCCAGGTGATTTCGCGAAGGATCCGGGAGGCAGTGTATGGGCAGCAATCAATCTGCAGCATCGCTCGAGCGTCACACATCTTGAACAAGGCAATAAGACGGTTCTTGAGCGTTTCGGTGCACATATTCCAAAAGACAGTGCGTGTTTCAAAGCTCGCGCTGACGTCACACACGATGTTCCCTCAGGCGTGGCAGGGCAGTGGAACCACAAAACCCAACGGGTAAAACTGAACCCTAACATTCATTTCGAGAGCCATCCGGCACAGGTCGCCGGACATGAGTTCATACACTGTTACACGCATCCTGAGTTTGTCGAACGCCATATAAAACATCCGCACTGGAAAGCCCTGAACGAAGGGTTGACGACTCGTTTGACAGAGAAACTGCCAGACCCTAAGCGTCTCTTGCCCATTCCCTTGGCAAAGGATCCCTATCATGGTTTCAAGCTGTCCACCGGGGACTCCTGGCCGGATGCGGCCAGGCGAATCGAAGACGAAGTTGGCGAAGATGTGTTGTTGAAAGCGTTCTTTGGCGGCGATGACCAGGCTATTAGTGAAGTAGCTAAAGCCGCTGCTCAGATCTACCCCAAGATTGCCTCACGTATTACCGAGAGGGAGTTGTATCAAGCGGGCAGCATGCGTGGAGGACAACAGCTGGCCGAGTGTTACGTAGGTGCTTTGCTCAAAAACGGTCAGAAACTGCCTGACAGTTTTACGAATTATCTGCTACCTGTATTTAGCTATTCAGATATAAGCCCTGGTCACGCGAAAAAAATACAGGCGCAAGCGGAAAAAAGTCAAAAGCGGATGGGAATTGTGTTCGATACAGCGTTTTTTTCACCTGACCTGAAGACCCAGAGACTGGCACTTGGCATGCTACGGGAGGACCTGCTGATGCACTGGAAAAAAGTTATTCCGGATAGAAAGTAAATGTATAGGGAGGGTCTGAAGTAGGCATCGATTTTTGCCGCTATCATGGCCTGAGGTTTAAAAAAAGCCCGCCCGATTAGATAATCAGACGTTTTCCGCTCTTAACTCATCGAGTTTCCTACAAACAGCACCTTTACAAGGCGTTTTTCCGCATTACAGGCGCACCTCTCACATCGCCAGCAGCCGTTTTCAAACCATCCAGAGGTTCGACAAGGCAAACAGAGTGGCCTGTTGCGCGGTGTTTTTAGCCAGCCCGCGAAACCGGACTTTCGTATAACCAAACTGGCGCTTGATGTAGAGGGGGAGCCTACAGAATTCGGAAAAAATCGTACGCTAAGGTTTTCCTACTGTCCGTCAGGGTCAACCGCGACCCACGCTTTTGCGCCGTTGTAGTCATCACCGCCTTGTGCCATGTAGACCAGCCCGGCCAGGTCCACGGCGTATGCGCCTGGTCGTTCGCTTTCTGGATCGCGCAGTTCGTTTTTCCAGCCATACACTTCGCCTTCCCACATCGCTGGCTAGAATCGCTTGGTAGACCTGCTGGGCAACCTTCTCGTATTCGGTGCTGTTATTTACGTCGAGCACTGCGGACTCCCTATCTGCTTTTGGCGGACGCGAAACCGCGCCCTGGTACTGCCAAAGCCCGCGACTGGGCGAGCTGGTAGTGCAGCGATGGAACCGTTAACGGCCCAGCGACTACACAGCTTTTTGTAAATCCAGTTCAACTGGAGTGTAGCCTGACGTTTCCGCTGTTTCTGGCGCTGTTTGATCGAAACTTCTCTGTATTGCTTTCACGCAAACATTCGCTCCGGACAAGCCTGACTCAGGATACAGCTGCTCAAACTTCCGTAGACCGAGATAGAATTTCCATGCACATCAACCAATCCGCCCAACAACCGCCTGGCGTTGCAATGGAGAGTTTTCGGACAGCTTCCGACGCGTCCCTTGCTTCGAGTTCTGTGCGGTCTGTCAGCACTACCTCGTGCCGCGATCTACAAGCTATTACCGATTATCTGAAACATCACGTGTTCGCTGCGCACAGGTTTTCGGTAATAGGCTCACCGGATGAGCGTGATGCCGCTCTTGCACACAACGAGCAGATCGATGCGTTGGTAGAGACACGCGCCAACCGCCTGTACTCCGAAGGGGAGACCCCCGCAACCATCGCCGAAACATTCGCCAAGGCGGAAAAGTTCGACCGTTTGGCGACGACCGCATCAAGTGCTTTTGAGAACACGCCATTTGCCGCTGCCTCGGTGCTTCAGTACATGCAGCCTGCGATCAACAAGGGCGATTGGCTAGCAACGCCGCTCAAGCCGCTGACCCCGCTCATTTCCGGAGCGCTGTCGGGAGCCATGGACCAGGTGGGCACCAAAATGATGGATCGTGCGAGGGGTGATCTGCATTACCTGAGCACTTCGCCGGACAAGTTGCATGATGCGATGGCCGTATCGGTGAAGCGCCACTCGCCTGCGCTTGGTCGACAGGTTGTGGACATGGGGATTGCAGTGCAGACGTTCTCGGCGCTAAATGTGGTGCGTACCGTATTGGCTCCAGCACTAGCGTCCAGACCGTCGGTGCAGGGTGCTGTTGATTTTGGCGTATCTACGGCGGGTGGCTTGGTTGCGAATGCAGGCTTTGGCGACCGCATGCTCAGTGTGCAATCGCGCGATCAACTGCGTGGGGGGGCATTCGTACTTGGCATGAAAGATAAAGAGCCCAAGGCCGCGTTGAGTGAAGAAACTGATTGGCTTGATGCTTACAAAGCGATCAAGTCGGCCAGCTACTCAGGTGCGGCGCTCAATGCGGGCAAGCGGATGGCCGGCCTGCCACTGGACGTCGCGACCGACGGGCTCAAGGCGGTGAGAAGTCTGGTGTCGGCCACCAGCCTGACAAAAAATGGCCTGGCCCTAGCCGGTGGTTACGCCGGGGTAAGTAAGTTGCAGAAAATGGCGACGAAAAATATCACTGATTCGGCGACCAAGGCTGCGGTTAGTCAGCTGAGCAACCTGGTGGGTTCGGTAGGCGTTTTCGCAGGCTGGACCACCGCTGGACTGGCGACTGACCCTGCGGTTAAGAAAGCCGAGTCGTTTATACAGGATAAGGTGAAATCGACCGCATCTAGTACCACAAGCTATGTTGCCGACCAGACCGTCAAACTGGCGAAAACAGTCAAGGACATGAGCGGGGAGGCGATCTCCAGCACCGGTGCCAGCTTACGCAGTACTGTCAATAACCTGCGTCATCGCTCCGCTCCGGAAGCTGATATCGAAGAAGGTGGGATTTCGGCGTTTTCTCGAAGTGAAACACCGTTTCAGCTCAGGCGTTTGTAAGCGGCCTGTGGGTTGCAACTGGGGTTTGCGGAGCAATGTAACTGAAAACCATCGTAAGGGGCATGATCAGAGTTCGCTTTTCCCGTCAGGTGGTGTGGATTAGCGAACTTTGATTTGCTGAGCGAGTTCATCGCACCGCTTTGCGGGGGGATTGCTTCCGTAGTGCTTGCTGAAGCGATTTCCTATAAGTCTGAGTTGGGCAGTCCGGCACCCCTGAGAACTGCTCGAAGCACTTCACGCTCTTCGCGATATGTCCATGCGCTTGGATGATGAACTGCAAGGTGCCGCGATTCCTCCTCCCAAGAGGTGTACCAGCTGTCTCTAGCAGCGATGTAGACCGGCGGACGTCCTTCAAATTGGTCGCTGGTAATGTCGATGACGACACCCTTTAACTCGACCCATGCATGGGAGCCACCGTCCTTTTCTCCACATACATACTCAACCTGCAGGCCTAGCTGCGCGTTCAGATAGTCACCGAGCAGTTCCGACACCACACCACAGCAGCCCCTGGGAAAACTCTTCAAATGACACGGGAGTTGATCCAAACTCTTCTGCTTTTCAAGCTCTTCACGGAAGGCATGCGCAACATGGATGTGGTCCATTGTGATTTCCTATTGCGTATCAGGGTCAACCGCGACCCACGCTTTTGCACCATTGTAGTCATCGCCGCCTTCGGCTCTGAAGATCAGCCCAGCCTTGTCCAAGGCATATGCACTTGGGCGCTCGCTGTCTGGGTCGCGCAGTTCATTCTTCCAGCCGTACACCTCGCCGTCCCACACCAGCACGACGCCTTCACGGTGTTCCTGGTTGCCTGCTCGCCACTTCGCGGCGGTCGAGCGTAACGCCTCGATCAGTTGTGCAATGGTCACGATTGCCTTCAAATTTTTATTACTGATCTGAGTCTGGCAGGCGCTCGTCGCACCACAAATCCAGACCACCGGCACGGTGCACAGTCGATCCCTGTTCGATCCGAAGCCAGTTTTCGCGTAACACGCGATAGAGCTCTGCGTCTCGGCGCAGCGCGTTCAGTTCGTTGTCTGCAGCCTCAATCAGATCAACTGTGATAGAGCTGGCTTTGCCTTTTACTTCTCCCCAATGGTTTGGTTCGTGATCCGCAGGCCGAAGATCCACAATGTCTCCGCCAAATCGCGGAGGTCCGTAGAAGATCACAAGGGCATCCCGCATCGCGATTGCAGGGTTGCCATAGCAGCAATCGGAATGCTGCTCGACCAAACCGTTGGCATGCACGAGACGCCATTCATAACTAGCGTTCTCAGGATCGCCAAAAACTTCAGCTGTCACGCCCGAACTCAGGTCAAGCTTGCAGGCTTCCTGGGTGCGAACATCTGTGGTGAACTTCAGATTCAATTCATTGCGAGCCTTCACATTTGCCTCCAATTTGCTGCTCGATCCTGGGAGCGGAAAGCCTCCCTATCTACATACTCGGCCCCAACTTTTAGGCCAGAGGTTGAGAGTGCATTTGAACGCTTTCCTAATTTTGATTAAACATGTCGAGCTGAGTGTTCCCCGGATCTGCTTTCGGCCTATTCAGCGGGTGGCCCAACTGATGGCGAATCTTGACCAACCAAACCTTGTAGGGATAGTTTCTCGCGCACCCCTTGGGTAAGCTTCAGCCAACTCCTTGCGCAGCGCTGTCATGTCATGACGGCCTAGGCAAACCGATAAGTAATCTGAGGTGCCCCTCAGGATTGTCTTCAGTCCTTGGAGAACAAGGGGCTGCCTCCACGAGACATGACTTGAGGTACAGTTCCGACGCGAGAGCGGAGGTCATCGCTGCTGGCTACTATAGAGCTACATCACCATCAGAGGCGCTCTGTTCAAGCAGCCGCGAAGCCCTCAAAAGTACGTGCTTCCTCAATTACCCAAGAGCTCGGCAGAGACTCGTAATCCATTTTTCCATACCTTCTATATAAAAAATCAGCGTCTTGGCCAAGGTTTATCAGGCTCTAAATGTCGTTTACCGTGATCGGTGTCTGGCCTAGGGTGATCTTGAGGCCTTGGCCTGGGTGGGTCCTGAGGAGTTTGTCTTGGGGGTTGTCTGTCTTTACTCATTGAAGGCCGCTCCAGGGATATAAAACTGATGATTTGGCAGCTCGGATAATACTTGCTGTTCGCAGATTTTTTTATGCCGGCCACCTCTATTCTTTCAGGGGACTTATCTACAAAATTTCGCAGCCTTTCTTTGATGTGTTGCCGCAAGATCGAGTTCACGAAAACCCAGGTGCGAGCGAAGGTTGAATATCCATTTCGTGCGATCAAGCGCCAGTTTGGTTATACGAAAGTGCGGTTTCGCGGGCTCGTTAAAAATACCACGCAACAGGCCAAACTGTTTGCCTTGTCGAACCTTTGGATGGTACGAAAACGGCTGTTGGCGATAGGAGAGGTGCGCCTGTAATACGGAAAAACACCTTGGAAAGGTGCTGTTTGAAGAAAAGTCGATGAGTTAAAAGCTAAAAAAGTCTGATTATCTGATCGGGCGTGCGTTTTATGAATCTCAGGCCACGAGGGCATCAATGATCGATGCCTACTTCAGAGCTTCCCTAACACCTAAAATGCCAATTTGGTCTTGATCAGTGAGTCAGTCAATTGGGAAAGGATCGCCACCGCGAAGCAGCAAATGATCACCGAGGCTGTGCGATTAATATTCAGCGTTGTCAGCCAAGCATGCCCGCTGCGTTTGATGTATGCGCCAAGCAGCACCCAGGCGCAGCCAATCGGGATTACCACCATACTGAGTTGCGCGACAAAATACAGGTACAACTTGATATCGGTAAAGGTCTGCTCGGGAGCGATGAACGAAACCACCAGTAGACCCTTGGGGTTGATCAGGGTCAGCCGAAAAAAGTACATTCTGGAGATATGCACGTTGGGTGAGGAATGGTAAGGGTTATCGGGGTTGCGCCATAGCCGGTGTGAGGTTTTGAACAGATAAGCCATCGACGCCAGTTGTACCACCTGCAGGCACCAGGGAGCGCTGTCACCGATATGGCTGAGCAGATACCCCCAAAAGGAAATCTGCAGCAGGTAGGCCGAGTACTCCAGCAGGCTCAAAGACCAGGCGTGTCGGAATCCGCTCAGTGCTCCAGACCGCAGCAGCAATGTATTCGTGGGCCCTGGCATCAAGAGCAGCAACCCAAGTACAGACATGATGTTGAACATGATAGCTCTCCTGGGCGGTCAATCCACTAGGTAGATTTCGACACGCTCTTTGTGCGCGCCGATGTTATTGCGCTTGAGCCGAATACGCCCGACCTCGCCCGTGGTACGCAGATGTGTACCGCCACAGGGCACCTCTGAAAACCCCTTGATGTACCAGCAACGGCGCAAGCACTTGGTGTCCGTAAAGCGGCTTTCAATCGGTAGGCCGGCGGCTACGAGGTGCTCTACGCCCTGCAGGATTTCCGGAAAGTACTGGCTGACATTACCCTCCAGCGAGAAGTCGATCCGCGCTTTGTGTTGGCCGATATGGGCACCGATCTTTTCCAGGTCTGGGAATTTTTTATAGAAAAACTCCAGCACAATTTCAGCGGCGAAGTGCAAACGCATAAGCGCATACCGACGAGGCCAATCGATCTCCACGCTAACCAGATCGCTCACGGCAAAGTCTGGATCTTCGGCAAGGCGATAGATGATGCGCTCGTCAACAACCGTGGCCTGGGTGACTTCGATACGGTTGATGCAACCCTTATCCGATTCCTGGCCGCCGGATTCGGCGAAGAAAATCGTCGGGCTGATCACCACGTCGCGCCCGTCAATACTTAGCACGCGGGCGTCTAGGGACGAGAGATAAGGGGTGTTCCAAAATGCACGTTCCATAACGCTCAACTGCCTTGTTCATCTAGAGCGGTTAACAGAGGCAAATACAAAAGCTGAAAATTGATGTTGAAGAAAAAATGTCCGCCGGGTACGTACTCGCTATGGAAGCTTGTGCTGGTGTAGCGCTGCCATTCGTCTAGGCGATGGAGCTCAAGCAACGGGTCGTCCTGGCCGTTGAGAACGTAAAGGGGCACTGGCAGCGGTCGGATAAAGCGATAAGTGAGTTGTGCATTGAGCGCTAGATCGGCTTTGAGCTTGCCCAGCGCATGTCTGGCAAAACTGCACGAGGCATCCGTCGGCAGTGGTAAGAGGCTCTCTGAGCATACGTGCTGCCACAGTTGGTTGTCGTCCATCGCACCCAGTAGCGGTGAGTAGCCGGTGTGGGGCGGCATGCGCCCGGACAGGACCAAATGCGTCGGCAGCGGCCGGTCGCGTTCGGCTAGCGCGTGGGCTACATCAAGCGCCAACCCGGCACCGAAGCTGTGACCGTAAAACGCGTACGGTATGCCTACGCTTTGCAGTGCATCGACGATCGCCTCGATAACATTCGCGACCCGCGTGACCGGCGCTTCCATACTTCGGTCCTCGCGTCCAGGTAGTTTCACTGCCCATGTCGCAACGCCGACATCGGCTAGTCGGCTCAAATCATTGAACGCTGAGGCGCCACCCCCTCCGTAGGGGAAACACAGCAGCAGGCGACATGCGTTCATAGGGGCGCCTGGCAGTGGTGCAAGCCAGGGTCGTTGCACCACAAAAGGATCGGCCATGGCTGCTCCTTAACCGGTGATCTCGAACAGGCCCACCGCGGGGTGGAACATGTGCGAGGTTGTCAGCGAGCGATGTTCCTCGGTGGCCGGGTACGGAATGGTCATGGGGTTGGTTACCGAGACGCCTCCCATACTGGCCAGAGAAATCTGAGTAGTCTGGATATCGCGGACCCTAAAGGCCGCGTGGTAGATACACGCCTCCACATTCACCAGCAGCCGGCTGACCACGCTGTCAGGTCGAAAGGGTTCGACCACTTCCACGATTTCGCCTGCTGGCGAGCGGAGCTTGGTTATCAACACGCCAAACTTTTCGATTGGCTGTTTATGGAACAGCACCTCGAACCCCAGGGCCGTGAAGAACTCCGAGGTTTTCTCCGTAGACCGCGTGGCATACGCGATGTGATCGATTGCCAGGTAGGAGGGCTGTTCCATGATCAATCCTCAATAAATGACTAGGGGCTTCAGGTCCATGCCGCTTAGGCTCTTGCGGGCCACTCTGTTCTTGGGGTCGGTGGTGGTACCGGACACCTGCACCACGCCGAACCGATCAAGTCGATACTCGCCCCCGAATTCCTTAACGTAATCTGTATCTGGATAAACCTTGACCCGTCCGGGTACGTAGCGGGCCACATAGCCCAGGCGGGTCTTGTCGGGTGTCGAATTGGGTAGCGAGGAGTGCATAAGCATCGAGCGGAAGATTACAAATTGGCCCGCTTTCATCACGATCGGTACTGCCGATGCTTCATCCGGCTTCCATGACTTGTCCTTTTGCAGAGTGGTGTAGTCGTAGCCGTTGAATCCACGTGGGTACTGCCCCTTGACCACATTATTGTTGGTGACCGGGTCGAAGGTCATGCCTCTGGTTTCGTCGTAGTTCATTTGCTTGTGGCTGCCGGGGATGAACTGCATGCAGCCGTTTTCTTGGGTGGCATCAGTGAAACCCGTCCACACATTAATAGCGCCGCCGAACGGCTCGCCCTCGGGCCACACCAGTTGCGGCTCGCCGGAGGCGTGAGCGAAAGTGTCTGCCTGGTGCCAGTCAGTGCCTTCGTTGCCAGGGTATTTGGGGATGAACTCGCTGCGCCAGCAGATTACATCCGGGCCGAGGATGCTTCGCACTCGATGCACGATTTCCTTGCGAAACACATGACTGGTCAGCAAGTCCACATCCAGGTGCCGGTCGTAGTTGGTGATCGCGACATCCAGTGGCGCGTCGTAGGGAGCATGGGTGCGGTTGAACAGTTGTGCTCGGATGGTCTTATGCATCTGTTTCATCTCTTCAGGCTCATAGAGCGTGAAGGGACCGATGAACCCATCTCGATCAAACTGCTGAAGTTCCTGTTTCGTCAACGAAAAGTCAGTCATTTCCATGTTGGCTCCTGAGAGAAGTTACTGGGTCTTCATGTGTTGCGTAGTACTGCACCCACTCTTGAAAGGTGTTCAGCCTGGCGACTTCGTCGAAAGGGGTCGTTCTGCCAAGTATTTCGTTGATGCGGCTATGGGCCATGACCACGCTCAGAGATGAGGCGCCATAGCCGTAAATTGAGTGTTCCAACTGCAGGTTGCGGGTGCCGAGGATGCCGGACCAGATATCTAGCACTGCCGAACCGGCCTGAGGGGGCGCCGCCGCTGCTTTCTCCGGTGGCTGTAAGGAACGCTTGTCGACCTTGCCATTGGCCGTCAGCGGAAGTTCCGCTAGGTAGTGGATCCGCCTCGGTACCATGTAATGAGGAAGCCGGTCGCCCAATAGGCTCATGAGCTTGCTTTCTTCGATAGTTGGCGAGCCATGCCGGAGCACGATGAAAGCGTGTAGGCTTTTTTCCAAATCGTTCATGACGTGCGCCTGCACCACAGCCTGGGCGACGCCAGGCAGTTGGGTCAGCGCATGTTCGACCTCGGCGATCTCCACCCGGAAGCCTTTGATTTTTACCTGTTCGTCGATGCGGCCTTGGTAGAAAAGCATGCCGTGCTCATCTTCGATGACATAGTCACCGGTCCGGTAATAGGTGCCTTCCGGCAGTTGTAGAAAGCGGGTTTGGGTCAAAGCGTCGTCGAGGTAACCTAGGGCTAGATTCGCACCCGTGAGCAGCAACTCGCCGGGCGTGCCGACCTCCACCTCTTGCAGTTTGGCATCGACGATTTTGCCGTACACCTGGTGTAGGAACTGCCCGATGGGCATTACGTCTCGCTCGGCGTCCTCAGGTTTGTTCAGACTGTACCAAGTGGAGAACACAGTATTCTCGGTCGGGCCGTAGCCATTCACCAAGGTAATGCGAGGATTGGCCAACAGCAGCGCGCGGGCATGCACCGGTTTAAGTACTTCACCGCCGACATAGAGCACGCGCACAGCGTCTAGCATTGAAAGGCGGTGTTGCGCCACCAGGTGGAACAGTGAGGTGGTCAGTAACAGCACATCGCAGCTGGCCGCGCGTACGCAGTGATCCAGTGCATCTATATTGAACGCGCCAGGTTGCAGGGTGACGCAGGCGCCGGTCAGCAGCGGTACCCAAACTTCAAACAAGGCAGCATCGAAGCCGATGGACGAGTGATGTACGTAGCTGCGGGGCTTGCCTTGGACCTGTTGCTGTACGTTGTCTACTAGATTCAGCAACCCGTCATGGCTGATGCGTACACCTTTGGGGAGGCCGGTAGTGCCAGAGGTAAACATCACGGTTATCACCGAGGCATCATCCAGACGCCTTCGGATAGGCGGACGTAGGGCAGGGCCGTCGTAGCACAGAGTGCCGCAGTCGTCCAGGCGAAAGCATGTCAGCGTTGGGTCAGGGCGCAAGTCCGTTGGCTGACCGAGCAATAGCAAATGATTGCAGCCCAATTGTTCCAGCACGGCGATCAGGCGTTTGCTTGGCGTGCCTGGCTCGATGGAGACGTAGGTAATTCCCAGTTTGCAGCAGGCCAGCATCGTTATCAGATACTCAAGGCAACGGTTGGCCATCAGCGGCATGTAAGGATGGTCTGCCAGGCCTTGACGTATCAGTGCTTCGCTACGTTCCAACACCTGCGTCTGGAGCTGTTGATAAGTGACTAGTTTTCCTTCGTCCACCACCGCAATTGCGTTTGGCGCTTGCGTGCAGACCGACTCAAATCGGCGGTAGGCTTTGGGGGGATGTGAATGGTAGGAGGTCATTGAATGGCCCTCTGCTTGTGACGGGTCAGAAAATGGGTCATCGTCAGGTACAAACGTTCGTGGCCATCGACAAAATCGTGATGCTGGCCATCAGGATCTTCCACCAGTTCACTGTGAGGCAGCAGCTGGGCAATGTACCGGGAAGATGCGGTGTCGGTATAACGGTCCTGGCTGCCGCACCACACCAGCGTGGGGGTCTTTACGGTCTGCGCAATTCTGACCGATTCCAAGCTCGCCAAGCTGTTGAGGAACGTAAGGTACTGGCGGAACGCAGACAGTTCTCGCAGAGGGCGAACCTGCTGGTAGCGGTAGTCACTCGGGGTATAGGCGCTTTTGGTGTGCAACAGACTCACGGCTTCGTAGACTTGGGCGCAATTGCCTTGGGGAATGGACTGCATCATGCGCTCCACGTCGCGCTCGTATTGGCTCTTGATCACCCCGTCGTCTTTGAGAAAGTACGCGCCATTAAGCAGTAGCAAGGTGCGACAAGCACCTTGGTTGGCTGCCAAGAGTGCCAAAGGCGCTGAGGAGCAATAGCCCACCAGTGCATCTACACGCACGGGTTCTGGCAGCGCTGCATTGAACTGGCGGATGAAGTCCGCAACGCCTTCTTCGGGATTGACCCCGGCTTCGTTGGCGTACGCCAGCCAGGTGTCGCTTTCCAGGATGATCAAATTGAAATGGCTGATCAAAAATAGTGCAGCGTTCTTCATGTAGCAGCACTGGGTGCCCACGGGCGACAACAATAGGAGGGTTTCCCGGGCAGTGTCGAACGGCAAGCTCTGGACACAGATCACCTTGCCCGCTCGCTCTAGGTCCAGGTTTAGTGTGAACAGGCTGTGCATGGCAACCCTCTCAGGCTTTATCCGCCGCAGCGGCGACTTGCAACTGCGCAAGCACCGTTTGCTTGCAGGGCGTCAAGAAGAACTGCTCCATATTGATATTGGCGCCAAACGCCTCGTTGACCTGACCAATCAATTGGATAGCGGTAAGAGAATTGGCACCCAGGTCGAAGATATCTTCGTCATTTTCCACCGGACGCTGAAAAATTGCCTCGAAGATCTGATCGAGTTTTGCTGAGCTCATGGTTTACATGCCTCGTCGTCAATAAGGGAGCCGGTTCCCCGGCACATTGGTAAGCTTCACGCCGAAAGCCATCTGCTCGCTCAGGGAGATGGCCCACGCTGAACCACGGACCGACTTTAAAGGCGTACCGCGCGAGCGCCCATCGTCCATTTTGACCAAAAGCGCCCCGGGGATACGCTTTACTGGAGGTATACGTAGTCCATGCCGAGCTCTTCGATCTTGCTCATCGATTATCACGCCTTGTTCCGTTCCAGCGTGGCCCTAATGTTGGAAATGAGGCTGCCACGGACGACGGTCAGCGAAGCCAGCAGGATCGAGGAGGCGCTTGCCCAAGCGTGCCGGCCCCCGATCTCATCTTGCTCGATTTGCAAATGAAAGGTACTCACGGTCTGGAAGGCATAGCCTTGCAAGATCGCTAGTCCTCGGCGAGAGTGGTGATCGTGTCCGCCTTCGAACGGGATCAGTGTGCGAGGCGATCCAGCGCGGTACGGTGGAGTTTCACTCTAAGACAGAATGTCCAGAGCACCTGCTACAGCGGATCTAGGCGCTGCTCTCCTGTGGCTCCTCGCCCCTCATCACCACTCCGTTGTCGCTCACTCTACGATGCCGCTCCGCGCCAGGCTTTGGTTGAGGTGCGCTAAAACGGCGCCGGCACACAAGACTCTCGCTCAGTCTTGGATGTATTGGGCACAATGACCGTCTCACCATCAGCTCTCACCGGCCTGACCAGGGGGAGATGCACCCGAAAAGTGCTGCCGTGCCCCTCTCGGGAAGCCAGGGTCAACGGATGGCCTAATAGGCGAGCCAGCCTGGCAACGATGGCAAGCCCCAGGCCTAGCCCTTCGTGGTTGTTCCGGGTCGGATGATCGAGTTGGTGAAAGTCGCGAAAGATTTCCTGCTGGTGCTGGAGAGCGATACCGACGCCGGTGTCGACGACCTCGATCTGAAGGTAGCCATGGCGCCGCTGGCAAGCGATCAGGACGCCGCCTCTCAGGGTGTAGCGGATCGCATTGCCGATGAGATTTCGCAGTATCAGCTCCAGCAAGGTTGGATCGGATAGAGACAATAGCTCCGTATCCAGCGTGCGGTAGCTGAGGCCCTTGCCGTTGGCGAGGGGCGCAAGCTCCATTTCCAGTTTATCCAGCAGTGGCTGCAGGGCAAAGACTTGCAATGTCGGCTGCAAGGCTCCTAGTTCGATGCGTGATAGGTCCAGTAAGGTATTCAGCATGTCGGTAGTAGTCTTGACGGCCGTTCGGGCCCTGACCAGCAATTGCCGCTGTTGGGGATCTAGCGGACTGCCGGCCAGGGCTGCCAGAAAAAAGCCCTGAGCCTGCAGGGGCTGGCGCAGATCATGGCTGGCTCCAGCCAGCAACTGACAGCGCGCCGTATTCGACTGCCGCGCCCGTTGCAAAGCGATGCGGAGCTGCTGCAGGTCACGGCGTGCCCGCTTGGCGGTTTCATCCAGAAGCAATTGCCTTTTCAATTGCTTCACCAGGTGCTGACAACCCGAGCGCGCCAATCGGCAGAGACCCAAGCCGTAAAGCAGCACGGTGATCCCCAGAATCCTGTGCAGGTCATCACCAATGCGCAGAAACCACATAGCGATCAGTGCCACCGGCAGCAGGATGCGTCCCAGATAAAGACTGGGCACGGCACAGTTCAGCGACACCATGGCATGGCCGAGCGTGGCGAACAGCACCAACAGCAAGCCGATGAAGGGCGTAGGAAAGGCCTGTTGGAGGGCAATTTCGCACAGTATTACCCAGACGACGCTTTCCAAGATACCGGCCAGCATTAGGACCCGAGCCACTGGCTTAACCCGGCCAGCGTCCAGGCGGAGTAGCAATACCTGACGCGCATAGATGACTTGGCCCACCCTAAGACTCACGACGGCGACATACCAAAGCAACAATTGCGTTTGGATGGCGTCAGGGTCCCAGTCGCCGCTCAGTTGCGCTAGGGCTGACCAAGACACGCGGGCCTGAAAGCCGTCGATCAGGCTGAAGGTCAGGATCAGGCTGGTAGCGAGCAGGGTAGTCTTGACCAGCGACTGGGTGAGTTCGACCAGAATGAGTCGCAGGGCCTCCTGGTATGAGCGAGCGTCGTGCCTCACAGGACGAGTCCTAGGCGGCGCGCGGTATCGGCTGCCTCCGTACGGCAGGACGCCTGGAGGATGGTCAGTATCGCCTGGACATGGCTGCGGACCGTGTGCTCCGAGCGCCAGAGCTGCGAGGCGATCTCCTTGTTCGTCAATCCCTGGCACAGCAACCCGAGCACTTGGCGCTGGCGTGAAGTGAGCGTCAACGGGGTGGAGGCGATAGTCCTCGGTTCGGGAAGCTCTCCAGAGAGCAGCGCCTGGATCCGCTGCAGTAGATGCTCTGGACACTCTGTCTTAGAGTGAAACTCCACCGCACCGCGCTGGATCGCCTCGCACACGATCGCATCCCGATCGAAGGCGGACACGATCACCACCCTCGCCAAGGGCCAGCGCTCTTGCAACAAGGCGATGCCTTCCAGGCCGTTGGCACTTTCCAGCTGCAAATCGAGGAGGATGAGATCGGGTGCCGGCAACGCCTGGGCAAGCGCCTGCTCGATCCTACTTGCTTCGCTGACTGTCGTACCAACCGGCAGCCTTATTTCCAACATCAGGGCCACGCTTGAACGGAACAAGACGTGATCATCAATGAGCAAGATCGAAGAGCTCGGCATAGACTACTTATATCTCCTGTAAAGAGTATCCCTAGGTGTAATGACCTGTAATCGAAATGGCCTAGACCTGCAGTTATCGCGTTTTTCGAACCGCATTAATTGAGTCTATCCGGCCCCGCGAACCAGCACTGACTGCAAAAGACCCTGCATTCATGCACTGCCACCAGCAATCGAGCGCGTCCGACCGAGATTAAATGCGACTGAAAAATTGATGATTTTGGAGTCCATCAGACGGTGGTTTTTATCGAGTCGACCAGGCTGCACGAGGGTTTGGGTGATAGATGTTGTGGTGGCAACTAGAGGGGAATTGTCGGGCGCTGAGGCGAAGCGGTTTTGCGCTTCCTTCGTAGGGGCCGTGTAATTGAAGCTGGAATTTACTGAGCTGGTTGAAATGCGATTCATTGAAAAACCTCTTTGTCAAAAAAATCACGGTGCAGGAGCAGGCCTGCAGTCCTCATTTTTACGCTTGTGGAGAGGACGGAGGTTTTAGTGGAGCCGCACCAGCTTGCAGTTCCTAGCCTACTGGGAAATATTTGCTCTCTGGCAAGCTGTTGAAATTCGCCAGCATGTAACGTGGTTCGGTTAGCAATGGAACAGAAAATGCATTTAAGGAGTCCGCAGAGTCCGGGAAAAATCAACCGATTGGTTATTACGAGTCTTTGTAGGGCTTCAGTTACCTGTCATCGCGTGTGTGCCACAGGCACAGCAGGTACTTAGTCGAATCTACTATCTAGTAGCGCATCTCGTGACAGCTGATATGGATTCGGCTTAAATCCCCTCGGTTCAAATTTTTCAAGTCGCTCACCAATGCGTGTATTGGCCAACAGCGCAGTCATGGCAATAGATTAGTTGCTGCACGATGTTTGGGCAGCAGGCTGATTCGCCGCTGCCAAAAACTCGTACAATCGGATAATGTCGGAAAGCACCTTGCTTGTACACTTCAACTCCATTAGGTTTTGTACGAAAAGTCGGTAGGGGTAGAGTTGCCGCCATGATTGGCTGGAGGCCCGCATGGCAACGCTTTACGAACTCTCCGACGCATCGTGGGAATTGATCAAGGATCTGGTTTCTCCCGAGCAGAAAATGGGTCGCCCACGTAGCGATGATCGTCTGGTACTCCACGGAATCCTTTGGATTTTGTGCTCAGGTGCTGCCTGGCGTGATCTGCCGGAACGCTTTGGGCCTTGGTCGGCGGTGTATCAGCGTTTTCGTGACTGGCGCGATAACTGCACGTTCGACCGGAAGCTGGAACGCTTGCACATTCGACTCAACCATGAAGGACTGATTGATCTGGACACCTGGATGATCGACTCCACGGCGGTACGTGCAACCCGAGCCTCTTCAGACGCCGGGAAAAGGGGGCCTGAAGAACCGCTAGACCATGCTCTGGGGCGAAGTCGAGGCGGCCTGACAACCAGGATTCATATGGTTTGCGACGCTAATGGCTTGCCATTGCGCTTCATGCTCTCACCGGGACAGGCTAGCGATATCGCCCACGCCCGGCCGTTACTGGATCAGGTGCGCATTCTCGGTAAGCCGGGGCGACCGCGAAAGCGCAGTAGATGGTTACTGGCTGACAACGGCTATGACGCAGAACACCTGCGTTACTACTGCGACCGTTATCGAATGCAGCCTGTGATCCCGCTACGCGCCATGCCACGCAAACCCGGCCTGGCTTGCCCAGACTCTTTGATCGTCCAAAGTATCGGGAGCGCAACATCATTGAGCGGATGTTTGGCTGGCTAAAAGAGAACCGCCGAATCGGCACTCGCTACAACAAGCTGGCCAAAACCTACGCAGCCATGGTCACGCTGGTCTGCAGCCTACGTTGTAGCGGCGATACTTTTCGTACAAAACCTAGGCGGGCTGATTTGCCTGATGGGATTTTTTTCAACCACCGTGCGCCGTCTTGAAGACGGCATACACCAATGATGTTCACTTAAAAATAAAGTTCATGGCATGGAACCGATAACAAATTTTTGGCCACATACATGTTTTAAGGACATTCTGATGAAGCTGTTCTAGGTTTGGCAGAGTGTTTGATCTCCACAGCTTAGGCACACCAAGGACGCAGATGATATTCCCCGACGCCGATTATGCTGGCAAACGTAAGCAAGTCCCTAAAGAGCGTTCTGGTCAAGCCTCAATGTCCGAAATGCGAATGGGGACGTATGGCAGTTCTGTCGACGGCCGTGTTGCGCACGAAGCATGAGTAAGCAGGCGGGATAAGCGGTAATGCGGGTTACACCGCCGTGGACAAGTGTCAGGAACATCAGGATTGTCAAATTAGCTGGCCGATGCGGTACGTCCGAGCCGCTAAAAGCGTGGTGAGACAAGTTGGATCGTGGAGGTGTCCGCAAAGTCGAGCATTCGTTCTGCGTGATCAAGTGCCAGTTTGCGTACACAAAGTTGCGGCTCCGCGGTTGGGCTAAAACCACCGGGCAACAGGCCGCGCTATTTACCCAGTCTAATATTTGGATGGTGCGAAAGAGCTGCTTAGGATGGGAAACCTGCACCTAAATACGAAAAACGTCTTGGGAAGGTGCTAATCGACAAAAATTAATGAGTTAAACACGGGGAAAGTCTGATTATCTGAAAGTAAGGAAGTTTTTTAAATCTTAGGTCAAAAGCTGAACAAAAGCTGATGGCTACTTCAGAACCTTCCTAGGTTCTGACACCCAGTTCATCTGCGAAAAATTGTGCTGTAACTACCCATCTCTGTATGAAACTTGGCCAGCACTACAGGAATTCGGTAGGGCCGCGAACATCATCATTCAGCTGCCGGAAGAATATTAAAATCATGGATGTTTACGCATGAAGCCATCAAATCAAAAAGCATCGAAAAACTCAAATTTCTCGTATGAACTGTCCTCTGTACAGCAGGGTATCTGGCTCGGTCAGATAGCGGATTCGAACATACCACTGTACAACATTGGCATGAGACTGGAGATCAATGGTGATCTCGATATTCCGATGTTCGAGAAGGCTATCAATCTGGTTGCCAAGCATAACGATGCACTACGGCTTGCCTTGTTCCATGAGGGCGATATAGCCAGGCAGAGGGTGCTGCCATCTGTCGATATCAGACTCGCACTCGTCGATTTTTCAGACTACGTTGACAGTGTCGAGCGAGCGCTGGAATACCTTCAACAATCATTTTCCCGACCGTTCAATCCCTTGGAAGGCATTCTTTGGGAGGTGCAGCTCGTACGGTGCAGTGCATCCCATCATTACTGGCTGGGGCGGTGCCATCATTTGGTCATGGATGGCGCAGGGGTAACGCTGTTCTGCCATGCAGTGGAGAAAGCCTACAATAATTTGTTGGCGGGCATCGACGAGCTCGAGGAAGCCCCTTCCTACAGCGACTTCCTGATCAAAGACAAGGCCTATCTGAGTTCGTCGCGCCTGGAGCGCGACAGGGCGTTTTGGCGCGAACGCTATACACAACTGCCGCCACCTCTGCTGCAGTGGTCCGGCGATCATGCCGTGGGTTCAATGTGCAAGAGCGGTCATATTCGCTCGACGATAAAGCGTGACCTGTTCAATGCCCTGGTCGCCGTTGCCACCGAGCATGACCTTTCTCCTGTCGCGATATTCTTTGCCGCCGTAGGCGCCTATTTTTCACGTGTTGGTGATGCTGAAGAGGTCATCATCGGCATGCCCCTGCATAACCGCACGACGGCCTGTCAGAAAAAGACGATCGGTATGTTTTCTTCCGTTATTCCGATCGGCGTACGGGTCGACCCCAATCGCTCCCTGCTCGAATTGATGGGCAATGTGGCCGCCGAATTGCGACGCTGCTACCGCCATGAGCATTTTCCAATCGCGGAACTGAATCGCGCCCTCAATATTGGGCATTCCAGGCGCAAGCAGATCTTCGATATCACGCTTTCATTCGAAAAATTTGACGCGGACTTTATCTTTGGCGGCTCCCCTGCGCAGGCGATCAGGATGTACAGCGGCTTCGATCAGACGCCACTCTCAATCGCTATCTGCGATTACTATTCAGACGATGACATTGTCGTTGACTTTAACTTCAATCTGACCTGCTTTGGCCAAGACGAAATTGAACGGATTCGGGACCGCATTACGCTGCTCCTGAAGTTGGTTGCCGCTCATGACTCAACACCGATTAGCCAGCTTGCGCTGATGGGCGAAACCGAGCGCCGGCAAGTGCTCGTCGAGTTCAACGCAACACATCAGGCATTGCAGCAGGATCTATTGGTCCATCAGCTTTTCGAACAGCAAGCGCAGCAGCAGCCTCAAGCGCTTGCACTGGTGTGCGGCGACGAGTGTGTGACTTACGCGGACCTCAACAGACGCAGCAGCCAGGTGGCTCATGTCTTGCTGTCACTGGGCATTGTTGCCGACGACCGCGTGGCGATCTGTGTGGAACGTAGTGTGGAGATGGTGGTGGGCTTGCTGGGGATCCTGAAGGCTGGCGGTGCATATGTGCCGCTGGACCCTGGGTATCCGCTGGAGCGGTTGCGCTACATGCTGGAGGACAGCGCGCCGGTGGCGGTGCTGGTGCAGCCCGAAACCCGGGAGCTGCTGGGTGCGCTGGCGATGCCGGTGCTGGATCTGCAAAGCGCGAACTGGGCGGTTAAGGCCGAGCTTGATCGCGTGTCGCCGACAGTCACGCCACAGCACCTGGCTTATGTGATCTATACCTCGGGTTCGACCGGCCAACCCAAGGGCGTGATGATTGAGCATCGCAATCTCGTTAACCTGGTGGCTTGGCACTGCGATGCATTCGATCTGACCCATCACAATCGCGTTTCGAGCGTGGCGGGAGTCGGTTTCGATGCCTGCGCCTGGGAAATATGGCCAGCTTTGTGTGTGGGAGCCAGCCTGTCGCTGCTGCCTGGACAAGCGCTTGGCAACGATGTGGATGCACTGCTGTGGTGGTGGCGTCGGCAAGATCTGGATGTGAGCTTCCTGCCTACGCCGGTTGCCGAGATGGCATTCACCCAAGAGATCGAACCGGCCACGCTGCAAACGTTGCTGATTGGCGGAGACCGGTTGCGTCGGTTTCCCAATCCGGATAGTCAGGTCGCGCTGATCAACAACTATGGTCCGACCGAGACAACGGTTGTGGCGACATCCGGTCTGATCGATGCAACACAGTCGGTATTGCACATAGGCCGTCCTATAGCCAATACGCAGGTTTATCTGTTGGATGCCCACGGCCAGCCAGTACCCATTGGGGTCAGCGGCGAGATCCATATCGGCGGTGCGGGGGTTGGCCGTGGCTATCTGAATCTGCCGGAACTGACGGCGGAGCGTTTCGTCGAGGATCCGTTCAGTGCCGAGCCGGCAGCGCGGATGTACAGGAGCGGCGATCTGGGGCGCTGGCTGGCGGACGGTAATATCGAATACTTGGGGCGCAACGACGATCAGGTCAAGATACGAGGCTTGCGTATCGAACTGGGCGAGATCGAGACGCAGCTGAAACAGATAGCGAACATCAGGGAAGCGGTGGTGGTTGCCCGAGAGGACACGCCGGGCGAGAAGCGTCTGACGGCGTATTACACACAGCAGGAAGCGAAACAGGCGATTACGGCGCAGACATTGCGTACTGCCTTGCAGGCGAGGCTGCCTGAATACATGGTGCCGGCAGCGTATGTGAAATTGTCGGAATGGCCGCTGACGCCCAATGGCAAGCTGGACCGGCGGGCATTGCCGACGCCGGGGGACGACGCTTACGCCAGTGGTGACTACGAGGCGCCGGCAGGCAAAGTCGAACGTGCACTGGCGGATATCTGGCAAGAGCTGCTCGGTATCGATCGGGCAGGGCGCCACGATCACTTCTTCGAGCTGGGTGGGCATTCGTTGCTGGCGATGAGACTGATCTCCCTGGTCCGACAGCGTTTGAACGTAGAGTTGCGATTGGCCGAGTTATTCGCACATCCGCAGCTCGAGGCGCTTGCCTGCGTGGTTGAGCAGGCACAAAGCAACGCGCTGCCGCAGATTGCGCCAGTCTCACGAGAGATGCCATTGCCGCTGTCGTTTGCTCAGCAACGGCAGTGGTTTCTGGCCCAGATGGAAGGTGCCAGCGTTGCTTACCACATACCGGCGGGGCTGCGCATACTCGGCGCGCTGGATGAGCCCGCCTTGCAACGATCGTTGAACCGGATAGTGGCGCGTCACGAAGTACTGCGCACAACGTTTGTCCAGCAGACCGCGGACCAGTCCGTGGTGCTGCGCATACATCCCGAGGAAACAGGCTGCCCCTTGCGCAAGTACGATCTCACGACGCATGCCGATGGCTCGCGTGAGTTGGCACGACTGGTGGACGAAGAAGCCATTAGGCGCTTCGATCTTCAGCAGGGACCGCTGATTCGAGGGAGCCTGGTTCGTCTGAGCGATGAAGAGCATGTGCTGCTGTTGACCATGCACCACATCGTATCGGATGGCTGGTCGATGGGCATTTTGACGCGCGAGTTGGGAGCGCTCTACGCGAGCGGTTGCCAAGATGAGGCAGCCCCGTTGCCGCCGTTGTTGATTCAGTACGCGGACTACGCGATGTGGCAACGAAGTTGGTTGAGCGGCGAGGTATTGCACAAGCAAAGCACTTACTGGCAGACGGCTCTGCTCGATGCGCCGGCATTGCTGATGTTGCCCGCTGACCGTGTACGTCCTGCGCAACAGGACTATACGGGTGCGTCGGTAGCTGTGGTGCTGGATGCGACGCTGAGCAATGAGCTCAAGACGTTGAGTCGGCGGCACGGCACCACTCTTTTCATGACACTACTGGCGGGCTGGGCAACGGTATTGAGTCGTTTGTCAGGGCAGGATGAGGTGGTAATCGGTTCGCCGGTGGCGAACCGGATGAGCGCGGAGGTCGAGGGCCTGATCGGTTTTTTTGCCAACACCCTGGCGTTGCGGGTAGATGTGTCAGACGACCCGACGGTCGAGGCATTGCTGAGTCGAGTCAAGGCCTGCACGCTGGCGGCGTATGAACACCAGGATCTGCCGTTCGAGCAGGTGGTGGAGTTGCTCAAGCCGGTGCGCAGCTTGTCCCATAGCCCGCTTTTCCAGGCGATGCTGTCGTGGCAGAACATGCCGACGGCGGAACTCGCGATCGACGGGCTGGAGCTGACGCTGCTGGATTCGGTAGTACGCACCACCAAGTACGATGTGTCGCTCGACTTGGCGGAGGTAGAGGGCCGGATCGTCGGTTCGCTGGAATATGCGACGGCGCTGTTCGACAGAGATACGGCGCAAAGCTACGTGGCGTATCTGGAACGGGTGCTGCGTGCAATGGTCGAGAACGAGCGCCAGGTAGTCGGAGCGATCAAGCTCTTGGGCGAAACCGAACGCCGGCAAGTACTTGTCGAGTTCAACGCAACACACCAGGCCTTGCGACAGGATTTATTGCTCCATCAGCTTTTCGAACAGCAAGCGCAGCAGCAGCAGCCGCAAGCGCTTGCGCTGGTATGCGGCGACGAACGAGTGACTTACGCCGATCTCAACAAACGCAGTAATCAGGTTGCTCATGTCTTGCTGTCACTGGGCATTGTTGCCGACGACCGCGTGGCGATCTGTGTGGAACGCAGTGTGGAGATGGTGGTGGGCTTGCTGGGGATCCTGAAGGCTGGCGGTGCATATGTGCCGCTGGACCCTGGGTATCCGCTGGAGCGGTTGTGTTACATGCTGGAGGACAGCGCGCCGGTGGCGGTGCTGGTGCAGCCCGAAACCCGGGAGCTGCTGGGTGCGCTGGCGATGCCGGTGCTGGATCTGCAAAGCGCGAACTGGGCGGCTGAAGCTGAGCATGATCGCGTGTTGTCGACGGTCACGCCACAGCACCTGGCTTATGTGATCTATACCTCGGGTTCGACCGGCCAGCCCAAGGGCGTGATGATTGAGCATTGCGCCATTGTGAACCGCCTGTTATGGGCGCAGGACCACTATCGGCTGAGTCGCGAAGACCGCTTCTTGCAGAAGACACCGTTCGGGTTTGACGTGTCGGTCTGGGAGTTTTTTCTTCCTTTGCTCGCCGGTGCGCAATTGGTGATCGCACGTCCGGCAGGCCATCAGGACCCCGAGTATCTGGCCGAGTTGATCGCAGGCTCGGGAGTGACGATATTGCATTTTGTACCCTCCATGTTGCAGAGCTTCCTCAATCAGGTTGGCCCGCTGGCATGTAGCACATTGCGGCAGGTGTTCTGTAGCGGCGAGGCGTTGCCCTATAGTTTGCAAAAGCACTTCGAGCAACGCTTTGCGCATGTGCAATTGCATAACCTGTATGGCCCTACTGAAGCCGCTGTCGACGTCACCTACTGGCACTGCGTGCCCGACCTGCATACGGGGATCGTGCCGATTGGCCGGCCCGTCGCCAATACCCGGCTGTATCTGTTGGACCCGCATATGCAACCGGTCCCGGTTGGCGTGCGCGGCGAGATTTACATCGCGGGTATACAGCTCGCTCGCGGCTATTTGAATCGTGATGCGCTGACCGCGGAGCGATTCGTGAAAGACCGTTTCAGTAACGACCCGACGGCGCGGATGTATAGGAGCGGCGATCTGGGGCGTTGGCTGGCAGACGGTAATATCGAGTATCTGGGACGCAACGACGATCAGGTCAAACTCCGTGGGTTCCGTATCGAGCTGGGCGACATTGAAGCGCATCTGGCTGGGTGTGCTGGTGTCGGAGAGGCTGTGGTGGTTGCCCAGGAGGACACGCCGGGTGAGAAACGCCTGATCGCTTATTACACGACGAGGGAAGCGAAAGAGATTATTGCAGTGCAGACGCTACGTGCGGCCTTGCAGGCGAGTCTCCCTGAGTACATGGTGCCGGCGGCGTATGTGAAATTGTCGGGGTGGCCGCTGACACCTAACGGCAAGCTGGATCGCCGGGCGCTGCCCGCGCCGGAGGGTGATGCTTATGTGAGCCGCGGCTACGAAGCGCCTCGCGGGAAGGTGGAGATGGCGCTTGCCGAAATCTGGCAGGAGCTGCTTGATGTCGAACGGGTAGGGCGCCACGATCATTTCTTCGAACTGGGCGGGCATTCGCTATTGGCCGTCAGTCTGATGGGCCGGATGCGTCAAGCGGGACTGTCGGCGGATGTACGGATGCTGTTTGCTCAGCCGACTCTTTCGGCGTTTGCCGAGGTTTTGGGTAACGGTCATGAGGTGGAGGTGCCCGCCAACGGAATCGTGGTCGGGTGCACACGAATTACCCCGTCGATGTTGCCGCTCGCAGACCTCAGCGAGGACGCCATCGAGCGAATTGTGAGTACTGTGCCGGGCGGTACGGCGAACGTCCAGGATATCTACGCACTGGCGCCACTGCAGGAAGGGGTGTTGTTCCACCACCTTGCGTCGCTAGAGGGTGACCCCTATTTGCTGAATACGCGTTTTGCGCTGCCAAGCGAAGACCACCTGAAGGCTTTCGTGCGGGCACTTCAGGGCGTGATTGCCAGGCATGACATCTTGAGAACGGCGGTGCTGTGGGAGGGGCTGGACGAGCCGGTCCAGATAGTCTGGCGTGAAGCGCCATTGGCCGTGGAAGCATTGGAACTGAAGGCGGCTGACGGAGACATCGAACAGCAACTTCAGGAGCGCTTCGATCCCAGGCATTGCCGGCTGGATTTGACAAAAGCCCCCTTGATGAAGATGGCTTACGCCTACGACGACGCAAATAGTCGCTGGGTGGCGATTCTGCTGTTTCACCACATGGTGCTGGACCACATGGCGCTGGAAGTGGTGCAACATGAGGTACAGGCGGATCTGCTGGGGCAGGCAGCGCGACTGCCGACGCCGGTACCTTATCGTAACCATGTTGCGCAGGCGCGATTGGGAGTAAGCCAAGCGGCCCACGAAGCGTTCTTCCAGGAAATGCTCGGTCAGGTGACGGAGCCGACGCTGCCATTCGGTTTGCACGATGTGCAGGGTGACGGTCGGGACATAAGGCAAGCCAGGCAGGCAGTGCCCGCAGAGCTGGCGGGCAGGATCCGTCGGCAAGCCAGGAGTCTGGGTGTGAGTGCTGCCAGCCTGCATCATCTGGCGTGGGCGCACGTTCTGGGACGCACGTCGGGCAGGGAAGAGGTTGTGTTCGGTACGGTGTTGCTGGGGCGGATGCAGGGTGGCGACGGTGCCGACCGCTCGTTGGGGATGTTCATCAATACCTTGCCGGTGTGCTTGAACGTGGGTGAGCAAAGCGTAAGTGAGGGGGTGAAGGCCACGCATGCCCGCCTGACTGCGCTGCTTGGTCACGAACATGCGTCGTTGCCGCTGGCGCAACGCTGCAGCGCCATTGCCCCGTCGTTGCCGCTGTTCAGCGCGCTGCTGAATTATCGGCACAGCGCCCAGCCGGAAATATCGGATCAAGCAGACCGCCCTTGGGGCGAAATCGAGGTCTTGGGCTGGAATGAGTGGACCAACTATCCGTTGACGCTTGCCGTGGACGATCTGGGCGAGGGCTTTGCACTGACCGTTCAATCCACGGCGGGGGTCGATCCGCAAAGGGTATGTGCTTACATGGAGACGGCGCTGGAGAGTCTGGTCGAAGCGCTGGAGCACTATCCCGAGTCGTTGCTGCGCCGTCTGGACGTGCTGCCGCGAGCCGAGCGTCAGTTGCTTCAGGAGTGGAATGCGACGGCCGTGGATTACCCGCAAGACACCTGCGTCCATCAGTTGTTCGAAACGCAAGTGGAAAAGACGCCAGAAGCGATTGCGCTGGTATTCGAGGCGCGCAAATTCACTTATGCGCAACTGAATGCGCGTGCCAACCAGTTGGCGCATTATCTGATCGGCCTGGGCATCGGGCCGGATGACCGGGTGGCGATCTGCGTGGAGCGCAGCCCGGAAATGGTGGTGGGCTTGCTGGGGGTTTTAAAAGCGGGCGCTGCCTATGTGCCGCTGGACCCGACGTATCCGGAGCAGCGGTTGCGCTACATGCTGGAAGACAGCGCGCCGGCGGCGGTACTAGTGCAGCGCATGACCCGGGCGTTGCCAGGCAAGTTGGCAGTGCCGTTGCTCGACCTGGAAGGCGGGGGCTGGGAGTCTGAGGCTGACTATGATCCAGTGGCGCGAGCAGTCAAGCCGCATCATCTGGCCTATGTGATTTATACGTCAGGCTCAAGCGGCCGACCCAAGGGCGTGTTGATTGAGCAAAAGGGTTTTCGCAATCTGATGCACTGGTATCTCGACGAGCTGAAACTGGCGTCCGATGATGCCGTACTGCTTGTTTCATCCTATAGCTTCGATCTGACGCAAAAAAACATTCTGGGGCCGTTGTTGGTCGGTGGAACGCTGCATCTGGCCAGAGAGGCTTTTATTCCCGACGTGCTGCTGAAGCAGATTCAACGCGAGCGTATTACCCACATCAATCTTTCACCCAGTGCGTTCAACGCGCTCATCAATGCAAACGATTCAAGGCAACTAGACAGCATTCGCCGGGTGGTACTGGGCGGAGAGCCTGTTCAGTTCGCCAGATTGGAAATGCTTCCCGAGCCGAGGCCGGAATTCATTAACAGTTATGGGCCCACGGAGTGCAGCGACGTGGTGGCCTGGCATAGACTGGTTGAGGATATCGACTGTTATCGGTCTTCGGTGTTTCCGATCGGCCGTCCGATCGCGAATACACGGATTTACCTGTTGGATGTGCACGGCCAGCCAGTGCCCATCGGGGTCAGCGGCGAGATTTATATCGGCGGTGCGGGGGTTGCCCGTGGCTATCTCAATCTGCCGGAACTGACGGCGGAGCGTTTCCTGGATGACCCGTTCAGTGCTGAGCCGGCGGTGCGGATGTACAGAAGCGGCGATCTGGGCCGCTGGCTGGCGGACGGTAATATCGAGTACCTGGGGCGCAATGATGATCAGGTCAAGATCCGGGGCTTTCGTGTCGAGCTGGGCGAAATCGAGTCGCAACTGGCGGTTTGCCCCGGGGTCAGGGAAGCGGTGGTGCTGGCACGCGAGTATAGCCCCGGAGACAAGCGCCTGGTGGCGTACCTGACGGCGCAGGAAGGTGCCGTATTGTCAGCAGCGCAGTTGCGCGAGCAACTGTCGCAAGGGTTGACGGAACACATGATCCCGAGCGCCTTTGTGACGCTGGCGAGTTTCCCGCTGACGCCGAACGGCAAACTGGATCGTCGGGCATTGCCGGCGCCGGAGGACGACGCTTATGCCAGTCGTGATTACGAGGCGCCTGTAGGTGAAGTCGAACCTGCGCTGGCGGAGATCTGGCAGGCGTTGCTCGGTATCGATCGGGCAGGGCGTCAAGATCACTTCTTCGAACTGGGCGGGCATTCGTTACTGGCCGTGCAACTGGTTTCACGCCTGCGTCGGCAGTTCGGAGTCGACGTGGCACTGCGAGATGTGTTTGCCGAGCCTACATTACAAGGTCTGGCACGGCAGGTGACGAACGCCAGGCTCACGGCGCAGCCGCCGTTGACGCCGGTCGACCGCAATCTGCCATTGCCGTTGTCGTGGTCGCAGCAGCGCTTGTGGTTCCTCGATCAACTGGACCGTGCGGCGGGAGCCGCCTATCACATCGCTGCAGGGCTACGCTTGCGCGGCCAATTGAATCGCGACGCCTTGCAAGCCACGCTGGACCGCATCGTGGCTCGCCACGAAATCCTGCGCACCCATTTTGTCTTGCACAAGGGCCAGGCGATACAGTTGATCGCACCAGCGGCCCAAGGGTTTGCCTTGGCTACCCACGACCTGCGCTCTCTGGGCAGCACGGCGCAGCACGAGGCGGTCGAGCGGCTCGCTCGCGAGGAGTCGGTTGCACCGTTCGACTTGTCGAGTGGTCCGCTGATTCGTGGGCGGCTTGTGCAACTGTCGGAGACAGAGCACGTCCTGCTGGTGACGCAGCACCATATCGTTTCGGACGGTTGGTCGACGGGCGTTCTGCTGCAGGAAATCGGTACGTTGTACCGCGCCTTCAGCCAGGGGCTGGCCGATCCTCTGCCGGCACTGGCCTTCCAGTATGTCGACTATGCCGCGTGGCAGCGGGAGTGGTTGCAGGGCGAAACCCTGCAAACGCAGGTCGACTTCTGGCGGCAACACCTGAGCGGAGCTCCGGCCCTGCTGGAGCTGCCCACCGACCACCGCCGGCCACCATTGCGCAGTTACGCGGGCGGGCGGGTGAGTCTGGCCCTGGGCCCAGCATTAACGGCAGGGCTGCGACAGTTGGGTCAGCGTCATGGTGCGACGCTGTTCATGACATTGCTGGCGGGGTGGTCGAGTCTGTTGAGCCGGTTCAGCGGGCAGGATGACGTGGTGATCGGCACACCGGTGGCAAATCGTCCGCGTAGCGAACTGGAGTCGCTGATCGGCTTCTTCGTCAACACACTGGCGCTGCGCATCCGGCCGGAAGGGAGCCTGAGCGTGGCGGCGTTGCTGGAGCAGGTCAAGGCGGTCATGCTGGCGGCGCATGCGCATCAGGACCTGCCGTTCGAGCAGGTGGTGGAGGCGTTGCAGCCACCGCGCAGCCTGGGCCATAGCCCGATCTTCCAGGTCATGCTGGCGCTGAACAACACCCCGGGCGGCGGCGAACTCAGCCTGCCGGAGCTGAGCCTGGAGCCGCTGCAAACGCCGCACACGACAGCCCAGTTCGACCTGTCGCTTTCACTTGTCGAGGCGAAGGGTGGGTTGCTCGGTTCTCTGGAATACGCGAGCGATCTGTTCGAGCGTGCGACGATCGATCGGATGGCGGGGCATTTGCAGGTGCTTCTGGAAGGGATGGTGGCGGATGACCAGCAGCCGGTCGGAAAACTACCGCTGCTGTCCTGCGCGCAACGTCGGCAGGTGCTGGAGACGTTCAACGATACGGCGGCGGCCTACCCGGCGGACAAGCTGCTTCATCAACTGTTCGAGGAGCGGGTGGCACAACATCCGGATGCCCTGGCGGTGGTCGATGAAGCCGGAAGCCTGACCTATGGCGAACTGAATGTGCGGGCGAATCGACTGGCACATTATCTGATCGGCCTGGGTGTCCAGCCGGATGATCGGGTGGCGATCTGTGTTCAGCGCAGTCTGGAAATGGTGGTGGGCTTGCTGGGAATTTTGAAGGCGGGCGGTGCGTATGTGCCGCTGGACCCTGGATATCCGCCAGAGCGGTTGCGCTACATGCTGGAAGACAGTGCGCCGGTGGCGGTGCTGGTGCAAGCGGCGCTGCAGGAATGCCTGCCGGTGGTAAATGTGCCGCGTGTCGTTTTGGATAGCGTGGACCTGTCCCCCGGGCCCGGTGATCTACCGTGCGGCAATCCGGATATTGATGCCTTAGGGCTGACGTCGAGAATGCCGGCTTATGTGATGTACACATCCGGCTCCTCGGGAAGACCGAAAGGCGTGCTGATTGAACATCGCAGTGTGCTGAGTCTGGTTATCAATAATCCTTATGCCTTGATTGCCACCGATGATTGTGTTGCGCACGGCGCCAATACGGCCTTCGATGCATCGACCTGGGAAATCTGGAGTGCGCTGCTCAATGGCGCGAAACTGTTGGTTGTGTCTCAGGCGACGCTACTCAATGCCGCGCGCTTGAACCATGTATTGATTGAAGGTGGCGTGACTGCTTTATGGTTGACTGCTGGATTGTTCAATGAATATGTCGATGTACTCGCCGTAGCCTTCTCAAAGCTGCGATACCTCCTGGTCGGTGGGGATGTGCTCGATCCAGTGAACGTTGCGAAGGTTTTGTCCAGCGCCCATCGGCCCAGGCATCTGATCAATGGCTATGGGCCAACGGAAACAACGACATTTGCCAGCACCTACGAAGTCCATGCGCTGTCCAACAATTCGCGCTCGATTCCCATTGGCCGCCCCATCGGCAATACACGGATTTACCTGTTGGATGCCCAAGGCCAGCCGGTACCCGTCGGGGTCAGCGGCGAGATCCATATCGGCGGTGCGGGGGTTGCCCGTGGCTATCTGAATCTGCCGGAACTGACGGCGGAGCGTTTCGTCGAGGACCCGTTCAGTGCCGAGCCGGCAGCGCGGATGTACAGGAGCGGCGATCTGGGCCGCTGGCTGGCGGACGGCAACATCGAGTACCTGGGGCGCAATGACGATCAGGTCAAGATACGAGGCTTTCGTATCGAGCTGGGCGAGATCGAGATGCAGCTGAGGCAGATCGTGAACATCAAGGACGCCGTAGTGATCGCCCGG
This sequence comes from Pseudomonas coronafaciens pv. oryzae str. 1_6, assembly GCF_000156995.2. Taxonomy (NCBI): domain Bacteria; kingdom Pseudomonadati; phylum Pseudomonadota; class Gammaproteobacteria; order Pseudomonadales; family Pseudomonadaceae; genus Pseudomonas; species Pseudomonas coronafaciens. Next base: position 805,352 of record NZ_CP046035.1, read on the forward strand.
GAGGACACACCGGGTGAAAAGCGCCTGACGGCTTATTACACAATGCCGGAAGCGGAACAAGCTATTACGGCGCAGACGTTACGTGCTGCCTTACTGGCAAGGCTGCCGGAATACATGGTGCCGGCGGCATATATGAAATTGTCGGAATGGCCGCTGACGCCTAACGGCAAACTGGATCGACGGGCATTACCGGCGCCGCAGGATGACGCTTATGCCAGTCGTGATTACGAGGCGCCTGTAGGTGAAGTCGAACCTGCGCTGGCGGAGATCTGGCAGGCGTTGCTCGGTATCGATCGGGCAGGGCGTCAAGATCACTTCTTCGAACTGGGCGGGCATTCGTTACTGGCCGTGCAACTGGTTTCACGCCTGCGTCGGCAGTTCGGAGTCGACGTGGCACTGCGAGATGTGTTTGCCGAGCCTACATTACAAGGTCTGGCACGGCAGGTGACGAACGCCAGGCTCACGGCGCAGCCGCCGTTGACGCCGGTCGACCGCAATCTGCCATTGCCGTTGTCGTGGTCGCAGCAGCGCTTGTGGTTCCTCGATCAACTGGACCGTGCGGCGGGAGCCGCCTATCACATCGCTGCAGGGCTACGCTTGCGCGGCCAATTGAATCGCGACGCCTTGCAAGCCACGCTGGACCGCATCGTGGCTCGCCACGAAATCCTGCGCACCCATTTTGTCTTGCACAAGGGCCAGGCGATACAGTTGATCGCACCAGCGGCCCAAGGGTTTGCCTTGGCTACCCACGACCTGCGCTCTCTGGGCAGCACGGCGCAGCACGAGGCGGTCGAGCGGCTCGCTCGCGAGGAGTCGGTTGCACCGTTCGACTTGTCGAGTGGTCCGCTGATTCGTGGGCGGCTTGTGCAACTGTCGGAGACAGAGCACGTCCTGCTGGTGACGCAGCACCATATCGTTTCGGACGGTTGGTCGACGGGCGTTCTGCTGCAGGAAATCGGTACGTTGTACCGCGCCTTCAGCCAGGGGCTGGCCGATCCTCTGCCGGCACTGGCCTTCCAGTATGTCGACTATGCCGCGTGGCAGCGGGAGTGGTTGCAGGGCGAAACCCTGCAAACGCAGGTCGACTTCTGGCGGCAACACCTGAGCGGAGCTCCGGCCCTGCTGGAGCTGCCCACCGACCACCGCCGGCCACCATTGCGCAGTTACGCGGGCGGGCGGGTGAGTCTGGCCCTGGGCCCAGCATTAACGGCAGGGCTGCGACAGTTGGGTCAGCGTCATGGTGCGACGCTGTTCATGACATTGCTGGCGGGGTGGTCGAGTCTGTTGAGCCGGTTCAGCGGGCAGGATGACGTGGTGATCGGCACACCGGTGGCAAATCGTCCGCGTAGCGAACTGGAGTCGCTGATCGGCTTCTTCGTCAACACACTGGCGCTGCGCATCCGGCCGGAAGGGAGCCTGAGCGTGGCGGCGTTGCTGGAGCAGGTCAAGGCGGTCATGCTGGCGGCGCATGCGCATCAGGACCTGCCGTTCGAGCAGGTGGTGGAGGCGTTGCAGCCACCGCGCAGCCTGGGCCATAGCCCGATCTTCCAGGTCATGCTGGCGCTGAACAACACCCCGGGCGGCGGCGAACTCAGCCTGCCGGAGCTGAGCCTGGAGCCGCTGCAAACGCCGCACACGACAGCCCAGTTCGACCTGTCGCTTTCACTTGTCGAGGCGAAGGGTGGGTTGCTCGGTTCTCTGGAATACGCGAGCGATCTGTTCGAGCGTGCGACGATCGATCGGATGGCGGGGCATTTGCAGGTGCTTCTGGAAGGGATGGTGGCGGATGACCAGCAGCCGGTCGGAAAACTACCGCTGCTGTCCTGCGCGCAACGTCGGCAGGTGCTGGAGACGTTCAACGATACGGCGGCGGCCTACCCGGCGGACAAGCTGCTTCATCAACTGTTCGAGGAGCGGGTGGCACAACATCCGGATGCCCTGGCGGTGGTCGATGAAGCCGGAAGCCTGACCTATGGCGAACTGAATGTGCGGGCGAATCGACTGGCACATTATCTGATCGGCCTGGGTGTCCAGCCGGACGATCGGGTGGCGATCTGTGTTCAGCGCAGTCTGGAAATGGTGGTGGGCTTGCTGGGAATTTTGAAGGCGGGCGGTGCGTATGTGCCGCTGGACCCTGGATATCCGCCAGAGCGGTTGCGCTATATGCTGGAAGACAGTGCGCCGGTGGGGTTGCTGTTGCAGGGCGAAACCCGGATGTTGTTGGGCGAGTTGGCGGTGCCGATGCTTGATCTGCAAGAAGGCGACTGGGAGGTTGAGGCTGAACACAATCCCGTGGTGCCGACCATCAAGCCGCAGCACCTGGCCTATGTGCTTTACACCTCAGGCTCCTCCGGTAAACCGAAAGGCGTGGGCGGCTCACATCAGGGCATGGTTAACCGTCTTTACTGGATGCATAGCACTTTCGATGGTCAGCGATTCGAAAAGCATGCACAAAAAACGTCGATCAGTTTTCTCGATTCGTTGAGCGAAACGCTGACGCCCTTACTGTTTGGTGCGCAATTGTATATCGTGTCGCCGTTGGCCTCCATGGATCCGGTAAAGTTATGGCAGGCGGTTACAGAGCATCAATTGACCCGTCTGGTTCTTGTCCCGTCACTGTTGGAAGAGTTGTCGAGGATGGAGAACCGGCAAGTTTCGCAAGAAAAGCGGCTGATCGTTTGCAGTGGCGAGGTTTTTTCGTCCTCCCTGCTTGCTCGCACTCGCGCGTGGTTACCTTCGGCCACGATACTGAACTTCTACGGTTCGTCGGAAGTGGCGGCTGACTCTACTTTTTACCTGTGCGACAGCGCTGTTCAAGCCGGCCACTCGCTTCCGATAGGCCGTCCGATATCGAACACACAGATTTACCTGTTGGATGCATACGGCCAACCGGTACCGATCGGGGTCATCGGCGAGATCCATATCGGCGGTGTAGGCGTTGCCCGTGGCTATCTGAATCTGCCGGAACTGACAGCGGAGCGTTTCGTCGAGGACCCGTTCAGTGCCGAGCCGACGGCGCGGATGTACAGGAGCGGCGATCTGGGCCGCTGGCTGGCGGACGGCAACATCGAGTACCTGGGGCGCAATGACGATCAGGTGAAGATCCGGGGCTTTCGTATAGAACTGGGCGAGATCGAGTCACAACTGTCCGAGTGCCCATGGGTCAGGGAGGCGGTGGTACTGGTGCGCGAGCACAGTCCCGGAGACAAACGACTGGTGGCCTACCTTACAGCACAGGAAGGCGCGGTGTTGTCGGCGGCGCAGTTGCGCGAGCAACTTTCGCAAGGGCTGGCGGATTACATGATCCCGAGCGCCTTTGTGACGCTGGCGCGCTTCCCGCTGACACCGAGCGGCAAGCTGGATCGTAGGGCATTACCGGCGCCGGAGGACGACGCTTATGCCAGTCGTGGCTACGAGACGCCAACAGGTGAAGTCGAGCCTGCGCTGGCCGAGATCTGGCGGGCGCTGCTGGGGCTGGAGCGGGTGGGTCGTCATGACCACTTCTTCGAACTGGGCGGGCATTCGTTACTGGCCGTGCAACTGGTTTCACGCCTGCGTCGGCAGTTCGGAGTCGACGTGGCACTGCGAGATGTGTTTGCCGAGCCTACATTACAAGGTCTGGCACGGCAGGTGACGAACGCCAGGCTCACGGCGCAGCCGCCGTTGACGCCGGTCGACCGCAATCTGCCATTGCCGTTGTCGTGGTCGCAGCAGCGCTTGTGGTTCCTCGATCAACTGGACCGTGCGGCGGGAGCCGCCTATCACATCGCTGCAGGGCTACGCTTGCGCGGCCAATTGAATCGCGACGCCTTGCAAGCCACGCTGGACCGCATCGTGGCTCGCCACGAAATCCTGCGCACCCATTTTGTCTTGCACAAGGGCCAGGCGATACAGTTGATCGCACCAGCGGCCCAAGGGTTTGCCTTGGCTACCCACGACCTGCGCTCTCTGGGCAGCACGGCGCAGCACGAGGCGGTCGAGCGGCTCGCTCGCGAGGAGTCGGTTGCACCGTTCGACTTGTCGAGTGGTCCGCTGATTCGTGGGCGGCTTGTGCAACTGTCGGAGACAGAGCACGTCCTGCTGGTGACGCAGCACCATATCGTTTCGGACGGTTGGTCGACGGGCGTTCTGCTGCAGGAAATCGGTACGTTGTACCGCGCCTTCAGCCAGGGGCTGGCCGATCCTCTGCCGGCACTGGCCTTCCAGTATGTCGACTATGCCGCGTGGCAGCGGGAGTGGTTGCAGGGCGAAACCCTGCAAACGCAGGTCGACTTCTGGCGGCAACACCTGAGCGGAGCTCCGGCCCTGCTGGAGCTGCCCACCGACCACCGCCGGCCACCATTGCGCAGTTACGCGGGCGGGCGGGTGAGTCTGGCCCTGGGCCCAGCATTAACGGCAGGGCTGCGACAGTTGGGTCAGCGTCATGGTGCGACGCTGTTCATGACATTGCTGGCGGGGTGGTCGAGTCTGTTGAGCCGGTTCAGCGGGCAGGATGACGTGGTGATCGGCACACCGGTGGCAAATCGTCCGCGTAGCGAACTGGAGTCGCTGATCGGCTTCTTCGTCAACACACTGGCGCTGCGCATCCGGCCGGAAGGGAGCCTGAGCGTGGCGGCGTTGCTGGAGCAGGTCAAGGCGGTCATGCTGGCGGCGCATGCGCATCAGGACCTGCCGTTCGAGCAGGTGGTGGAGGCGTTGCAGCCACCGCGCAGCCTGGGCCATAGCCCGATCTTCCAGGTCATGCTGGCGCTGAACAACACCCCGGGCGGCGGCGAACTCAGCCTGCCGGAGCTGAGCCTGGAGCCGCTGCAAACGCCGCACACGACAGCCCAGTTCGACCTGTCGCTTTCACTTGTCGAGGCGAAGGGTGGGTTGCTCGGTTCTCTGGAATACGCGAGCGATCTGTTCGAGCGTGCGACGATCGATCGGATGGCGGGGCATTTGCAGGTGCTTCTGGAAGGGATGGTGGCGGATGACCAGCAGCCGGTCGGAAAACTACCGCTGCTGTCCTGCGCGCAACGTCGGCAGGTGCTGGAGACGTTCAACGATACGGCGGCGGCCTACCCGGCGGACAAGCTGCTTCATCAACTGTTCGAGGAGCGGGTGGCACAACATCCGGATGCCCTGGCGGTGGTCGATGAAGCCGGAAGCCTGACCTATGGCGAACTGAATGTGCGGGCGAATCGACTGGCACATTATCTGATCGGCCTGGGTGTCCAGCCGGACGATCGGGTGGCGATCTGTGTTCAGCGCAGTCTGGAAATGGTGGTGGGCTTGCTGGGAATTTTGAAGGCGGGCGGTGCGTATGTGCCGCTGGACCCTGGATATCCGCCAGAGCGGTTGCGCTATATGCTGGAAGACAGTGCGCCGGTGGGGTTGCTGTTGCAGGGCGAAACCCGGATGTTGTTGGGCGAGTTGGCGGTGCCGATGCTTGATCTGCAAGAAGGCGACTGGGAGGTTGAGGCTGATCATAATCCCGTGGTGCCGACCATCAAGCCGCAGCACCTGGCCTATGTGATGTATACCTCAGGTTCCACTGGTAAACCCAAAGGTGTGGCCAACCAGCATAACGGCGTCGTAAACCGGTTGTGGTGGGCGCAGAGTGAATACCAGCTCGGGGCCGACGATTGTGTCTTGCAGAAGACTCCATTCGGCTTCGATGTATCGGTCTGGGAGATCTTTCTTCCTCTGCTTGCCGGAGCACAGCTGGTCATGGCCCGCCCCGGAGGCCATCAAGACCCTCACTACCTGATGGAAGTGATCGAGCGCCGAAGCATTAGCATGCTGCACTTCGTTCCTTCCATGCTGCAGGCCTTTGTCAATCAGACGCCAGCAGGGCGGTGTTCGACGCTCAAGCGAGTAATTTGCAGTGGAGAAACACTGCCGCATACTTTGCAATTGCAAAGCCAGGCGCATTTCCCGAAAAGCGAGTTGCATAATCTTTATGGACCCACCGAAGCAGCCATTGACGTCACTGCATGGCATTACGTGGCAGAGCAGGAGATCGGGATCGTTCCGATCGGCCGTCCGATAGCGAATACACGGATTTACCTGTTGGATATGCACGGCCAGCCAGTGCCCATCGGGATCAGCGCCGAGATTTATATCGGCGGAGTAGGGGTCGCCCGCGGTTATTTGAATCGACCGGAATTGACGGCGGAGCGTTTCCTGGAGGATCCGTTCAGTGCAGGGCCGGCGGCGCGGATGTACAGGAGCGGTGATCTGGGGCGCTGGCTGGCGGACGGCAATATCGAGTACCTGGGGCGTAACGACGATCAGGTCAAGCTCCGGGGCTACCGTATCGAACTGGGCGAGATCGAGTCGCAGCTTGCGGCTTGTCTCGGGGTCAGGGAGGCAGTGGTACTGGCGCGCGAGCACAGTCCCGGAGACAAACGCCTGGTGGCGTATCTGACAGCGCATGAAGGTGCCGTGTTGTCGGCGACGCAGTTGCGCGAGCAACTGTCGCAAGGGCTGGCCGAATACATGATTCCGAGTACCTTTGTAACGCTGGAGAGTTTCCCGCTAACGCCGAACGGCAAGCTGGATCGACGGGCATTGCCGGCGCCGGAAGACGACGCTTATGCCAGTCGTGGTTACGAGGCGCCGGTAGGTGAAATCGAGCATGCGCTGGCAGAGATCTGGAAGGCGTTGCTGGGGCTGGAGCGGATGGGTCGCCATGACCATTTTTTTGAACTGGGCGGGCATTCGTTACTGGCGGTGCAACTGGTTTCGTCCCTACGTGAGCGTTTCGAGGTCGAAGTGGCATTGGGCGATCTGTTCCTGCATCCGACAATCTGTGAACTTGCCGCGTCTTGTCTTAGTGGTTTGAACAAGTCTCTTCATCCGAATCTAACCACCATTCGCAAAGAGGGGACTCAATACCCCTTGTTCCTCATTCATGAAGGCTCAGGGGATATTGGTTATGCCCAACAGCTGGCGAAGCAAATTTCCTCTGATATCCCGGTGTATGGCTTTTCGGCGAGCGGACTGCAAATCGGAGAGGAGCACCTCACCACTATCGAGGCAATGGCCTCACGCTACATTCAGGGTATCCGCCATATACAGCCGGATGGGCCGTATCGCGTCGCCGGTTGGTCTGCCGGGGGAACGATCGCCTATGAAATTGCCCATCAGTTGATAGGGGCCGGTGCTACAGTAGAGTTTCTCGGGCTTATCGACACCACCAGTGACTATAGGCATTTGTTTAATGCGCAGGAGGTTGAACACGCTCATCCCTATGAGACGCCTGAGATCGAAGCCTTGTTGAGGCTTTTGTCCCCTGATGCACGTCACGGGGCTGTCAGCCACCTGGCTGCTGCTCGGGATTTCGAGGCCTTATTGGCTTATACGCAAGTTCAAGGTCTGCTTCCCGAAGGGATAGATAGTGATCTCGCAAAAAGATACCTGGCACTGATCCACAGTATCGGTCTGGCCCTCTACCGTTACGTTCCGCCAGCGCTACCGACACGCCTCACTTTATTCTCGGCGACCGGAGAAAGTCGCAGTGATATCAGCATTGGTTGGGGGGGGCTTATCCCCAAGGAGCAACTGCAAATCATCTCCGTCAGGGGAACTCATCACTCTATTTTGAAAGAACCCGACATTCGTGCTCTGGGACGGGCGATCCTTGAGGTAGTCACCAATAAGGGGGCAGCCAAAACCAGTTTAGTTTAGTGTGACTTTTTTTTGCCATCACCCGAAGCCCTAAGGTTTGTCTGAAAAGTCGCTTTGGCTAGAATGATGCCCTCTGGTTGCAAGGAGAGCCGGTATGACAAGCCGTTATGAAATTTCATCTAAGCGTTGGGCGATCATTGAAGCCATTGTTTCTCCTCAATACATGGTGCGGCCAAGGCGAGATGATCGTCAGATGCTTAACGGGATCTTCTGGATTTTGTGCTCTGGTGCCAAATGGCGGGATCTTCCAGAACGTTTCGGGCCTTGGAAGACCGGTTACTAGCGTTTCAGACAATGGCGTTACAACGGCACGTTCGAGCAGGTTCTGCGCCACCTTCATCTTCATTTGCGAGAAGACGGTTTCATCGATCTGGACACCTGTATGTTCGATTCCACGCCAATCTGGGCCACCCGAACAGCCAGCGGCGCTGGAAAAAAAGAGCCCGCAGGAACTGCCACATCACTGTCTCGGCCGAAGCGGGGGCGGGCTGAATACCAAGATATACCTAGCCTGCGACAGCCATGGCTTCCCGCTGGCCATCCTGCTGTCGCCTGGCGAACAGGCTGACTCGCGCTATTTCACGCCGTTGCTGGATCAGATCAGCCTTCCTGGCAGCAAGGGGCACCCGCGCAAGCATTGCCGTTATGTGCTTGCCGACAAGGGTCATGACAGCCAGATCTTGCGTCAGTACTGCGATCGCTACGGCATGCAGCCGGTGATTCCTCTGCGCAGGATGCACCGCAAGCCTCGACCTGGCGTGCCTCGGCTGTTTGACGGGACTCAGGGCAGAAAACGCAACGGTATTGGGCGGCTGTTCAGCTTGCTCAAGGAAAAACGTCGGATCTGTACGCATTACGACAAACTGGCCAGTAGCTTTAAAGCCATGGTCACACTGGGTATGCATCGAAAGATGCTTGCGGGCTGACTTTTCAGACAATCCCTAGCTCTTTGTAACCAGTCCGAATGGCCCGGATTTCGGGTGTTCCTTCCACAAATATCAGTGTGCAGACCCAATTGTTACCTTCGGAGATGCCTGCCGCAGGCTCAGGCGGGCATAACCAATTTGCTCTTATAACAGGTGCTGCAACATGGTTGCAAAGTCTGGCGCTGAGGCACCGTCAGTAGGCGCAACGTGCCCATGAACGTTAGCAGCCGGCGCAGCTGTGTTGTGAAGTGGTCACGGCCAACCAGCTGCGCTAGGGGGGAGTGAAAGAATGGCTTCGCCTGTGCGGGAGGATATTTCGACCTGTCCAAAAAAATGATCATTCGAGGTCATCGCTGTGTGGTCCTTGATGGGATCGATAGATAAAACGGAAAAAATCGTACGCCTAGCATGTAGCCTTTCAGGTTGAATCCATAGAAGCTGACCGCGAGGTGTAAGGAAATACCAAAGCTAGGTTTTGTAAGAAAAGTATTGCTGCCTACAACGTAGGCTGCAGGCCAGCGTGATCATGGCTGCGTAGCTCTTGGCCAGCTTGTCGTAGCGAGTGCCGATTCGGTTGTTCTCTTTTAGCCAGCCAAACATCCGCTCAATTATGTTGCGCTGCCGATACTTTGGACGATCAAAGAGTCGGGGCAAGCCAGGCCGGGTTTGCGTGGCATGGCGCGTGGCGGGATCACAGGCTGCATTCGATAACGGTCGCAGTAGTAACGCAGGTGTTCTGCACCATAGCCTTTGTCAGCCAGTAACCATCTACTGCGCTTTCGTGGTCGCCCCGGCTTACCGGGAACGCGCACCAGATCCAGCAACGACTGGGCGTGGGCGATATCGCTGGCTTGTCCCGGTGAAAACATGAAGCGCAATGGTACGCCATTAGCGTCGTAAACCATATGAATCCTGGTTGTCAGGCCGCCTCGACTGCGCCCCAGAGCATGGTCTAGCGGTTCTTCAGGCCCCCTTTTTCCGGCGCCTGAAGAGGCTCGGGTTGCACGTACCGCCGTGGAGTCGATCATCCAGGTGTTCAGATCGATCAGTCCCTGCTGATTGAGTCGAATGTAATGGTCAACGGATCCCGAACACGACGTTAAGGTTTTCTCGTACTGAGCGGGCGCCAGTCCATCATTGAACTGGTGTGGCCGAACCCGGTTGTAGCGATGCATCAGATAATGACTAATATCCCCTTGTGCCTCTTGGGCCGTCATGTAGCCCACGGCGGGTATCCACTCGGTTTTCAAGCTGCGGAATACACGCGCCATCGGCGAGTTGTCGTAGCAATTACCTCGGCGACTCATGCTCTGGCGCACGCGATATCGCCAAAGCCGCTTGCGAAACTGTCGGCTACCGTATTGGGCGCCCTGGTCCGAATGAAACAGCAGGCCCTGAGGCTTGCCGCGTTGCTCATAAGCCATGTCCAGCGCCTTGATCACCAAGTCCGTATCCGATTTTTTTGAAAACGCCCAGCCCAGCACCCGACGCGCATAAAGATCCATAACCACCGCCAGGTAATGCCATTTTCCTTGCGCCCAGATGTAGGTGATGTCGCCACACCAGACCTGATTGGGCGCGGTTACATCGAACTCCCGATTCAAAATGTTCGGAATGTCAGGTCGCTCCACTGTTGCTTTTTTGTAATCATGCGAGCCCGGTTGCTTGCTGATTAATCCCAGTTCCCGCATCAGGCCACGCACCTTGAACCGACCGATTTGCTCGCTATCTTCCTGCATCAACGACACAATACTGCGGCTGCCAGCAGCGCTTCGACTTTGTGTAAACAGCTCATTGAACCGCCCGCGTAGCCGCACCAGTTCGGAGTTGGTGGACCGGCGTCGCAAGCAATGGTCGTAGTAGCATGAGCGAGGTATCTCGAACACTTCGCACGGCAACTCGATCGGCTCATGGCACTGAGCTGATCGATCAGCGCATGCGCTCGTGCTCTTCCGACATCAAGAGCGCGTTGGCCATTTTTAAAATGGATTTCTCCCGCTCAAGGCGAGCGATCCGGGCTTCCTGCTCTTGAATTTTCTGCTGCTCGGGCGTCAGGGCTTTGCTCTGGGGCGTTACGCCATTGCGCTCCTGCTGGAGCTGGCTCACCCAGCGACGCAGCGCAGATTCCACCACCCCGAGCGAGCGGGCGGCTTCGATATGGCTATAGCCTTGATCGAGCACGAGGCCTGCGGCCTCGCGCTTGAATTCAGTGGAGAAGGTACGGCGTTGTTTTGTCCTCAGACACCTCTATCTGGCGACATTCTTGCCTAAGTGAGTGTCCGGAATCATTAGACCAGTACAAATATTGCGCAGTGCTGGCTTCGGCAAACAGTCGGTTTTGACCCTGCTAACGGCGACTGCCGTCGCCTACCTGATGTCGAGCCTAGGGGCTGTACGAAAAGTGGCTGCGGTTATGCTGCGTTAAAAACAGGCTCGGATGCGAGTCCAATCGGAATGCTCATTTACAACACGTAGAGTCGAACGCAACCCCGGCCGTTCCTCGCCTGTTTTTGCCTTGCCTGACCTTCGCGCGCCGACTTTTCGTACAGAACCTAGTAGCGGCATGTCTGGGTTTATTACGTCCACTGAGTCACCCATCAGACCTTTCAGGTGACATCAGCAATATCGGCCGAACTGTCTTGCCTGCGATGATCGGCAACCTGTCAACTCCAGTGGGCATAGCCATACGTAATGGCTGCGATGGCGCCGTTCTGCTCTCAGGAGCTGGCCGCTATGGGTGTTATCGGCAGTGTCATTCAGGTTGCTCTTTGTGTCGAGTTCGCCTTGTCCGGTGCGCTGATCCGGAGACTGGTGCAGAACCTCTGTGCACACTGCTCGCTTTTCGCAAGCCATAACGACAACGTAGGGGTTGTTGATCGGATACGGCGCAGTCACCTCGATGTTACTGATTCTGCTGGTTGAGCCATTAGCCGACCTGTCCCATGTTGTCCCTGTGGAACTATTTTTTGGGCAGCCAGCGCTGACTTAACGGCGTACCATCGTGCGCTCCAGAATTCAGCGCGTGCAAGTAAGCCTCATAAGCAGTCCTGACCGACGCCGGGACACCTAGGACCGGGGGGCGTAACGACACCAGTGGTTGAGCTCCTTTGTCCATCATTTCGCCTGCTACCTTCTCAATAAAACGCTGACTATTAAGGTGACGCAAAGTTACTACTTCATCGATAAATGCACTGGCTTCAGCGTTACCTATATTCGGATATCTTGCTGCAATGCCGGCACGGAGCATAGTTCGATTATCGGTGGTAAAGTTATTTTCGCCGTTAGCCACATATGCTGGCATAAGTCCCGACAATGCTGCAGCGGAGGCCTTGATCGTGCCTAACTGTGGTGACACGATGACCGATGCAACCTCGGTTAAGGTTTGATTTTTTACCTCTGCGGCAACCCCGTCCAGGTTGCCCTTTTGTTCGTTGATTTGCCGCTGGAAGTAGTCTCGGGCCGCCAGATAGTTTTCTACTTGATTCTGCAGTACCTGTTTATCTGGCGGTTGACCGCTATCTAACTGCCAGGTTTTTAGATATGTCTGGATCTGTACTGATGGCGCACCTTCTAACAGCATTTGTGATAGCTTTTCTGTTTGCTTTTCGGGGAGCCTGGTCATTTCCTCAAGTATACGATCCAACGCGTGGTCCTTATAGCTATGCTGAACATTAGTGGCCAGCTGAGCAACTGCCGCCCCGACAATAATTAAACCATTATCGCTATTGGAGCCGCGACTTTGCAAGCCTATTACTGTCTTGAAAGGCTGGTCGCTATAGACTTGATCGTAGTCATATATAGGTTCTAGGTGGTCAAGAAGACTGCCTAGTATGGCCGCTGCGCTACCCGGCTTATGAATATCTTGACCCATGGCGTACACATAATAGTCCGCATCTAGCACCTTCTTTGGCTCCCGTGAGTCTTGTCCTAGCGAACTGTAATGTAGTCGCAATGCGAAACCATTCTCTAGTTTTGTTGGGCGAATATCTAATTTGTCAACTTTATGTATAGCGCTTTTGGCCAGCTCTGGCGCGAATTTTAGTTGATTGCCATCCAGCAATACCGGATTCGTACTGCGGGTAAACCAAACCGCATTTGCCCCAAGCTCCCCGGCACGTTCAGCTGCATCAATGCCTGCATTTGGTCCATGTATCACCACCGTTTTTCCAGCAAACGTCTGGGGAGAGGCATCACTCGCTCGCATAAACTCATCCAGGTCCAGCACCTTGCCACGCAAGGCTTTCTGCTCATGCAATTTGATGTTGTCCAGTCGTTTTTCTGCTTGAGTGTGTGATGTAACGCTGTTCCAGATACTGGTATGGGGTCCGGCACCAGTCCCCAGTACAATCTGTCGGCTTTGCAAAATCTGGCCATTGTCCAGATTTATTCGAAAACAACCGTCATCCAATCGCGAAATGCCTGTTACCTGTGCTTTCAAATGTTCTGCGCCTAACTCCACTGTTCGCGTCAACTGTCTTCGGTTACTCGCAGAAAATTCGGCACGAGCAGCATAGTTAGGATCATATTTTGGAACCTGTTGGTCCCATTGGCTTATAATTTCAGTCTGGTGGTTAATATAACCTTTCCCACGAACATTCTCGGCCCAAGAGTCGTCCTTGCCTACAATACTGACTTTTCCTAAAAACGGCGTTGTTACCCCGCTATCGGCAAAGCGACCATTAAGCTCATTGAGTAGGTAGGCAACACTACTACCCACTCCGATGAATGTAAGTTCACGGACACGATGCGGATCCAGCCGACTTTTGGTATTGCTGATAGTCTGGCTAGTTGCGGAAGTTGGTAGGCTAGAATCCATAGCAGTGGGTCGCATGTGATGCAAGCTGTGCCCGATAAGCATTGTGTGGTGCTCTCTCTAAAATCAGTTAGGAAGCATTAAGATCTAATACGAGCTTGCAATACCTGCCCGTTTTTGTACTACTATGGAAATTCTCGGTTCAAATTTTCCTTCGCATTGGCCGCGGCTTGCGGCGATTATGTAACAGCACGTCAACTTGGGTAGGCACGGTACGAGTGGTAGCAATATGTTTTGCAACCGCAGTTTTGGAGCTTTCAATAGCGATCGCCCCTAGGTCAACGTCTTATCCGGCGTTATCGTTTGCCAGGCGGTATCGCTGAGACTGTTTTGGTGACGCAAATAGCTTCTCGTGGTTTCAACTTGGGAATAGTGACGTCTCTTTTCTCTTTCAGCTTCCCCCCCCCCCCTTCCTTAATTTGCCCCTGATCGAGTTTCAACTCATCAGAAGTTTGAGGGGTAATAAGCTGATCTGCCAGTCCCGCCACGGACGCGATTAGTCACGGATATTACCTCTAAATGGTAGTGATTTTCGCTATGAATTTGCCTTTAGACCCTTAGTCATTCAATGACATATTCTCTTTCTTTACGCCACTGTCAGTCTGTGGCGCTATGCAAGAAAAAGGTTCCTGAAAGAGGCTAGCTTTTGCTGGAAAAAAACAGGTGGGCCGGGCAGGAAAATCACTTTGCCTTGGCCGACGCGGCGCAAATTGCTCATCCAAGCCCAAAACAAACGCCACCGGCGCTTATGAATAATGACAGGGCCAGCCTTGCGTTCGGTCACTTTGCTATCAACGTGTTTGGACTGTGCCGCAAAAAAACCGGTGCTTCAATCTGGATACATAAATTCCCAGCGCCTTCTGAAATGCATATGACTTGGATCGTAAGCGGCCGGCGAATACACCTTCAAACCCCCAGCATTAATGACGATGGTGTCCACTTTGAAATACGTGGACACCATAGCCCTTATTGCCAGGTTCACCATGCGTCAACGCACAACTTATCCCAAGCTCTTCAAGTCTCAAATCGTCCAAGAATGCCCGACTTTATAAGGATTTTAGCAAGAATTGATTCATGATCTGTAGTACGTCGTAATGATGGTCCTTAATAAAGAAATGGCCGCCGTCGAATGCTTGGAAGGTGGTTTCACCAGAGGTTACGTCGCGCCAACCCTGGGCCACGTCGGGACCATGGGTGGAGTCTTGGCGACCGCTCAAAATCAAGAGGGGGATCGGCAGGCGGGGTTGCGGCTGCCAGCGATAGCTACGAACTAGGGTCAGGTCTGCCTTGATGGTCGGGAGGAAGAAACTCATCAGTGCCCGGTTGCTCAGGACAACTTCGGGCGTACCGCCGTAGGCGCGGATAAGGGCAATTGTATCATCGTCGGAAAGTGCTGGCTGCGCTACCGGTTCGAAGTAGGCGGGGGCTTTGCAGCCAGACAGGATCAAGCCGCGTGGCAAGGGTAGCTGTCGCTCTGCCAAGGCTCGGCATATCAGGAAGGACAGCAGGGCCCCGAAGCTATGGCCGAAGAAAGCGAAGGGTTTCTGGCAGTCGGCGAAAAGCGGCACCAGCGCCTGGACGAATTCCTGGACGTCGGCATAGGACGTTGCGGGGCAACTCCCTCGGCCTGGCAGTTCCAAGGTGATCCACTCGATGGAGGCATCGAGCCGGCTCGCCCAGCCTAAGTAGGCCTGGGCGTCGCCACCGGCATAGGGAAAGGCATAGAGGGTGCGCGGTCGTTGCTCGCGGCTGGCCCGTACCAGCCAGGGGTGGTCATTGGTTGAGGACATGGCTAGGTCTCAGAGCAATAGGGAGTAGGAGGTCGCGCGTCGAGCCGGCAACCGTTCAACAACCGACCCCTAGGCCGGGTCGCTCGGCCTTGACCAGCACGGCGGCATTGCCTACGACTTCTCCACTCAGTAGCGCCTGATGCGCCCTAGGTGTCTCCTCGAAGCGATAGAGGGTGTTCAGGGTCGGCACTACCCGGCGTTGTTCGACTAGTTGCAGGAATTCCTGGCACTCGCGGATGTTGGCGTAGTGGGAGCCCTGGATGCGCTTCTGGTGCATCCACAGGTGGCGGACATCGAAGTCGCAGTTGTAGCCGGACGTGCCACCCACGATGACCACCATGCCGGAGCGGTCGCAGATCTGCAGCGAGGTGGGGAAGGTGGCTTGGCCGGAGTGCTCGATCACCACTTTGGGCAGCTCCTTTTTCCCCAGCGTCATGAAGAAGTCGCGACGGAAACTCGCGAAGCTTTTGGTCCAGGCGCTGTGAGCGTCGGAGTTCAAGTCCGGCAGACGTCCCAGGTGCGGATAGTCGGTTCTGAGCAAGTACCCCACGGCGCCGAGTTCGCAGGCGTAGCGGCCCCTGTCTGGACTGGACACCACGGCCACCGGCAGCCCCCCGAGCGCGCGGGTCAACTGGATAGACATAGAGCCCAGGCCACCTGCCGCGCCCCAGATCAGGACTGCGTCTCCAGGCTTGACGGTATTGGGTGCCCAATGCGTGAGCTGCTTGTAGGCGGTCGGACCATTGAGCATCAGGGTGGCACTTTCCTCCCAGCTCAGGAACTTTGGTTTTGGGAAGCATTGGTAGTCTTCGACGAGGGTGTATTCGGCGAAGGAGCCGTAGCTGGTCTCGTAGCCGTAGATTTCCTGGTTGCTGCAGAACATGGGGTCGGGGGCGACGCGCGATTCGATGGCCGTGGCGTCGTAGACCGAGCAGGACACCACCACGGTATCGCCCACCTTGACGTGGGTGACAGCGTCGCCCACGGCTTTCACGTAACCGGAGGCTTCCGAGCCTCCGATGTGGAAGGGTTCGGCGTCACGGTTCCGCTTGCGCCGCGCGGCGATGATGTCCACCGGCTTACCCTGGGCGGCCCAGACGTTGTTGTAGTTGAGTCCGGCTGCCATCACTTCGATGAGGACCTGATGCGGACCCAGGGTGGGGATCTGGACCTGTTCGAGCTGGATGGCCTGCTGCGGTTCGCCATAGCGCTCGGGGCGGATCAGAAAGGCCTGCATGGTTTCAGTCAGTGCTTGATTCATGGGCTTCCTACTGGTTTTTAGGTTGAGAATCGGTAAGGCCGATCTGGGGCTAGTCGAGAGGGAGGCCTCGTTCGGTCGCCCCCCTGGTGGCGACCACGATGCCGGAGGCCGTGGCGCAAGGCGTCCCTCGCGAGTTGGTCAGGACCGCGGAAACGAATGTCAGACCCGGTGCCTGGCGATCGAGCCGTGTCGTGATGTAGCAGGGGAGGTGACGTACCTGGCGCAGCAGCTTCACCGACAACTCGATGACGCCCGCAGGCGTGTGACCGAGGGCGGCATGACCGCCGAGACCAATGGCGGCCTCCAAGGCAGCGCAAAGCACGGCACCATTGATACCAGGCAGGGTCATGTCTCCGAAGGCGCCACCATGGGTCGGGCACGACTCTGCGATGGCTAGGCAGACCCTGTCGGCGCTCAGGGTAACGACGCTCAGGCCCAGGCTCTGGAAGAGTGGCGACCGATCCAGGATATATTGGAAGTTCTCCGAGGTCATGACGCCGCTCCGCTGTAGTCCGCCAGCACCAGGATGAGGTGCTGTGCGGTTTGCTGCACCTCATCGCTGAGCAGGGCGAAGTGCCGTCCAGACGTCTTCACCACCTGCGTCAGGCGTGGCCAAAGTTGCGGCCAGGTGTCGCTGGCGCCCGCTGCGGAGGCCTGCTCCGCCTGCAGCAGCAGGACCGGAGCCTCCAGCGGCAGGGGGCTCCAGCGGCCAAAGAGCTCCAGGTAATAGGCCATGGCGCTCAGGCCGTCGTCGTCGGTCGACCAGAAGTCGCTGCGGCTTTCCAACCAATCGCTCAGGACTTCCTTAAGGACCGCCGAACGCATGGCGGCCGGCGGGTAGGTGTCGATCAGGCAGAGGGCCGCGGGGTGGATGCCGCGCTGTTGCAGGAGCTCGGCGACTGCATAGGCGACCAGTCCGCCGGTGGAAAAGCCGAGCAGCGTGAAGGGGCGACCGGCAGCGCAGGCTTCGACGGCGTGCGCGAGCGCCACTGCAACAGCTTCGGCGGAGGCCGGCAACGGCCCGTTATCGTAGCCAGGCAGGGGCAAGGTGGCCATGTCATAGTGGCCTTTGAGTTCGCGGCCCAAGCGCTGATAGGTGAGATTGGCCCTTGCGGGCAGAAAGGAGTTCAGGCAGATGAGCAGTGGCCGGTCACGCTCTTGTCGCGACCAGCTGGGCGCGGGCGCGTGCCCTTCGGCGGCATCCGGGGCAAACGTCGGACGTTTGGCCGCGAATTGCGCCAATCGTTCCAGCCCCTGTGCCAGACGCCCCTGCCGCATAGCCTCGCGCAATTCTTCGAAAAGCATGCCCACTGTCGCGATGGTTGGCGCTGGGGCGCGCTCCGGTTGGTCTAGGCAGGCGCTCAGGTGGTCGGCCAAGGCGCTGAGGGTCGGATGGTCGAACACGGCCGTGGACGGCAAGCGGATGCCGGTGGTGGCCGCCAGCCAACTGCCCAACTCGACGGCCGTGAGGGAATCGAAACCTAGGACAAGGAACTCGGTATCCCCAGGTATCGCCGCTGGATCGGGATGCTCGAGCACCTCACCGACCCCTTGGGCAATCACCGCGAGCAGGCGTGTCCGCCGCTCGGTGGGAGCCAGTTTCGCCAACGCTTCGGGGCCTTGGCTTGCCGTCTGCCCGCTGCCTTCGGCGAGCAATTCGCGCAGCAGCGCCAGGGGGCCATGGCGGCGGAGTGCCGGCAGGTCCAGGCGTGCAGGAATCGCGAGGGGCGGCAGGGAGCCGGTCAGCGCCAGATCCACTTGGCTCAGGCCATCCTCCAGGGCGATGGGCAACTGACCTCGGTCGAGCAGTTCCTGGATACCCGCGGCGGCCATTCGTTCACCCATGGCCGAGCGCTCGGCCCACAGGCCCCAGGCCAGGGCCACTGCGGGCAAGCCCAAGTGGCGACGATGGTGGGCGAGGGCATCGAGGAAGGTGTTGGCTGCGGCGTAGTGGCTCTGGCCCGGCTGGGGCAGCAGGCCGGCTGCCGAGGAATAGAGAACGAAGGCAGCCAGGTTTCGATGGCGGGTCTGGAGGTGGAGTTGCCAGGCCGCGTCCAGTTTGGGCCTTACCACCGCTTCGAGCTGTGCGGGGGTGAGTTGCAACAGAGGCGCCGGCTCGATGACGCCAGCGACATGGAAGACGGCGGTCAGTGGATGCCGTGCGGGCAGGCCGTCCAGCAACTGCGCGAGGGCCTGCGGGTCGGCGACGTCGCAGGCGGCGACCGTGGTGGCGGTCCCCTGTTCGGCCAGCTCTTCCACCAAGGCGGTGGCCTCGGGCGCGGCGGCACCGCTACGACTCACCAAGAGCAGGTGACGTACGCCGTGCTTGGCGACCAGGTGACGCGCGAGGGCCCGACCCAAGGTGCCGGTGCCCCCGGTGATTAGCACGGTGCCCTCCGGATCGAGCGAGACGTCCGATCGTTGCTCGGTTGCCGGCTCCACGCCACTGGATCGGACCAGTCGCGGTGTCAACAGACGCCCCTGGCGCCATGCCAATTGCGGTTCGTCGCCCTTTGCGGCTGCCAAGGCGCGCGCGAAGTCACGCGGGGTAGCGTGTGCGGTATCCAGGTCCAGCAGCAGGATACGGCCGGGGTGTTCCTCCTGTGCGGTACGCACGAGTCCCCAGAGCGCCGCCTGGGACAGGTTGGGCACGTCTTCGTCATCGGCGGTGGCCACCGCCCGGCGGGTTGCCACCAGTAACGGATGCCTTGCCGTCCGCTCATCTTCCAGCCACTCGCGTAGCGTGGCCGCTAGGTCTTGCAGGGCGCGGTTCGCCGCGGCCGGCGTAGCCGGGGGTACTGGCGGTACAAGAACGAGCGCCGTGCCGGGTGGCGTCGTTGCCAAGGTGGTGATCGCGTCGGCCAGGTGCTGGTAGGCAGCGCTGACGCAATCGCTCGGCAGGTCGTCCTTGGCGCCCAGCCAGAGCGCTTCGTGCGGGTCAGCCACGTGGTCGGGCGATACCTCGCGCCACAGTACCCGGTAGCCGACGAGGCGGCGTGGTAGGACGCCTGTGCTGGCCGACTTCAGCACCATTGAGTCCAGGGTGACGACGGCCCGGCCTTGGTAGTCCGCGAGGCGCATACGGTAGTCGCGGGGCGCGGTCGGCGAGGTGGGCCGCGCCTTGAGTTGCAGCAGGCCACGTAGCTGCGTGGCACCGGCTTGGTACAGGCGCATGCCACTCATGGAGAATAGCAGGCGTGGTGCGGCGGCGGAAGACGCCGCACCCTCGACCAGCAGGCCCGATTGCAGGCCTGCGTCCAACAGCGTCGGGTGCAGGGTAAAAGTCGAGCCTGGCTCGCTATGGGCACGCTCCGCTTCTACGTAGATGCCTTCGGGGCTCTGCCAAGCGCGGACGATCCGCCGGAAGGAGCCTTCCAGTACCACGCCCTGTTCGGCCAGGCGCGCATAGAGGTCGGCGAAGGCCGTCGGCTCGGCGTGGGCTGGCGGCCAGACGGCGGTCTGCAGGTCAGGCCAGAGCGGTGGCTCGGTAGGGTCGGGCAACAGCTGGCAACTGGCAAAGTGCTGCCAGCCACCCGTGGCATCTGGCTCCGCCGGGCGATAGTAGGCCGCGACGTTACGTACACCCTGTGCGTCGGGTACGTCGAGGTAAATCTGGATATCGACCGCACCCTGCTCCGGCAAGGGCACCAGGCGTTGCAGTGTCAGGTCCTGGAGCCACGGACAGCCCAGCCGGTTGCCTATTGTCAGGATGCACTCTGCGGTCATGGCGCCGGCACCGTACGCCTGGCCACCGACGCGATGTTCCAGCAACCAGGGCTGGCGGGAACCATCCAGTTGCCCCCAGAACACCCAACCTTGGCCATCGGCACGTTCGAGCCCGTGCGCCAGCAGTGGATGCTCCAGAGCTAGCAGGCCTGGCATGTTGCCCGCGTGGCCGTTCGCGCAGGAGCGCGGCTGCAACCAATAGTGCCGGTGTTGGAAAGGATAGGTGGGCAAGGCCAAGGTGGGGGCGGGCGGCAGCAGGCGGCGCCAGTCCAGCGCGGCGCCGCGGGTGTATAGCTGGGCGAGCGCTGCGAACAGCGGGCGAGAATCGTCCTTGTCGCGACGCTGGGGGGCGATCCACTGCGCCGCCGTATCACCGTTGGGATGGTGGCTCGCGTTGGTCCGGCCGAGCGCCGTGAGGACAGCATCCGGCCCGATTTCTACGGCCGTGGTCAGGCGATGCTCCAGCAGCCAGCACAGCGCAGCGGCGAAGCGTACCGGTTGGCGGGCCTGGTCGGCCCAGTAATCGGGCGAGCGCGCCTGCTCGGCGGTCAGCGGCATACCGGTGACGGTCGAGACGATGGGCAGGGTGGGGGCGTGGAAGCTGAGCCCTGCCAGGGTTTGGCGCAGTTCTGCGAGGATGCCGTCGAGGTGCGGCGAGTGGAAGGCATGGCTGACCCGTAACATTTGGGTGCGATGCCCCCGTTGCTGCCAGTCCGCGGCCAGGCGCTCGACCGCACTGCGATCGCCGGAGATCACCACGGCCGTCGGCGCGTTCACGGCGGCGATGGCGACGCTCTGTTCGAGTCCGGCCAAGGTGGCCCTGACGTCCTGCTCGCTCGCTTCGATGGCGACCATCGCGCCCTCATGGGTGATGGCTTGCATGAGGCGGCCACGCACGGCGACAAAGTGTGCGGCATCGGCCAGCGCGAAGACGCCAGCGACATGGGCCGCGGCGATTTCGCCGATGGAATGGCCCAGCAGCACGTCGGGGACAATTCCGAAATGCCGCAGCATCCGGTACAGGGACACCTCAAAGGCAAACAAGGCTGGCTGGGTGAAGTCGGTGCGATCCAGAAGCGCGGCGCGGTCGCTGCCCTTGTCGGCGAACATGACGTTCTTGAGCGGCTGCGCCAGCAAGGGGTCGAGGGCGGCGCAGACCTCGTCCAGCGCTGCGGCGAACGGCGGACAGAGGCGGTACAGATTACGGCCCATGCTCGGCCATTGCGCGCCCTGGCCTGAAAACAGAAAGGCGGTCGTGCCGCTTGGCGAGCGCTTGCCTTGGATCAGGCCCGGGGCATGCCGGCCTTCGGCTAGCGCGCGGAGTTGCATCAGGGCGTCTTCGCGCTGGGTGGCCAGAATCACCGCGCGATGATCGAAGGCGCTGCGCTGCAGTGCCAGCGATGCATTGAGCGCGGCCAGGTCGGTTGTCGGGTTTTCGAGCAGGGCGATGGTCTGGCGCGCCTGGGCCCGCAAGCCTTTCGCACAGGCGGCCGACAGCGGGAAACTGATGGCTGGCAGCCCTTCCAGCTCGGCGACGGTCGGGTGACAGGCAACCTGCGTGGCCGGTGGCGCCTGTTCGAGGATCAGGTGGGCATTGGTGCCGGAGAAGCCGAACGACGACACTCCGGCCCGCCGGGGCCGGTCGGTCTCGGGCCAAGGACGCGCCCTGTCGAGCAGGCGCACGGTCTGCTCCGACCAATCGATCTTTCGGGAGGGCTCCTGGGCATGCAGGGTCTTGGGGAGCAAGCTCTGGTTCAGCGCCATCACCATCTTGATGACGCTGGCGACGCCCGCCGCCAACTGGGTGTGCCCGATGTTGCTCTTGAGCGAGCCCAGCCAGAGTGGCCGCTCCGGCGGGCGTCCGCGCCCATAGGTGTTGATCAGCGCGCCTGCTTCGATGGGATCGCCCAGCGCGGTACCGGTACCGTGCGCCTCGACCACGTCGATGTCGAGCGAGCGTAACCGCGCATTCTGTAGCGCCAGTTGGATCACCTGCTCTTGGGCCGAGCCACTCGGCGCGGTCAGGCCGTTACTGGCGCCGTCCTGGTTGATTGCGGTGCCGCGGATCACCGCCAGCACCGGATGACCGGCGCGCTGGGCGTCGGCGAGCCGCTCCAACAGCAACACGCCGGCACCCTCGGCGAAGCAGGTGCCGTCGGCCTGTTCGGCGAAGGCCTTGCAGTAGCCATCGGCGGCCAAGCCGTTCTGCCTGGTGAATTCTGCGAAGACCTCAGGCGTGGCCATGACGGTCACCCCGCCGGCCAGCGCTAGCGAGCACTCGTGGCTGCGTAGCGACTGGACCGCTAGGTGGATGGCGGTAAGGGAAGCGGAGCAGGCGGTATCGACCGTTACCGCCGGGCCTCGCAGGCCGAGGACGAAGGCGATGCGTCCCGAGATGATACTGCTGAGTCCTCCCTGCAAGCGATAGCCGTCGGCAGCCGGGTTACGCCGTTGCAAGTCGGCGAGATAGCCGTTCTGAGTCGCGCCGAGAAACACGCCGGTGGCGCTGTTTTTGAGGGTGTCGGGCACGATGCCGGCCCGTTCCAGAACCTCCCAACAGACCTCCAGCAGGAGTCGCTGCTGGGGGTCCATCGCCAGGGCCTCACGGTCGGAAATGCGAAAGAAGGCGGCGTCGAAGCCGGCGACCTTGTCGAGAAAACCACCCCGCCAGCCGGCAACGCGTTCGCGGAGCGGCGAGTCTGCGGGGAACAGGCTGTCTAGCTGCCAGCCCCGGTCGCTCGGCAAGGCGTTGCTCAAGGCCTCTCCCGCTTCGACGAGGCGCCACAGCGCCTCCGGTGAAGCCAGGCCACCGGGCAACCGGCAGCCCATGGCGACGATGGCGATGGGTTCCTGGGCGGCGGCCTGCAGCTCGTGGTTCTGCCGCTTGAGCGTTTCGTTGGCCATCAGACTAGCCCGCAGGGCTTCGGTCAGCCGCTCGCTGTCGGTGTTCTTGGTCTCGGTCATGGCGCTTACTCCTGGGTTCGCAGGGCGAGGGCAACGAGCTCGTCCGCGCTCGCCGTCGCGAGGTCGGCGGCAAGGGGCGGCGCCTTGACAAAGGGATGCTGGGCAAGCTGCAGCAGAGGGGCGAGTAGATCGGCTTCCCGCAAGGCGCTCAGCGACAGGCTGGCGAGCAGCGCCCGCACCTTAGGCTCGTCTATCGCCGCGGTGTCCGCGTCGGGGGCGCCGCCGTCGGGGAACAAGGCGTCGTTCAGGTAGGCCGCCAAGGCGGCCGGTGTCGGCTGGTCGTAGGTAAGGGTCGCCGCTAGCCTTAACCCCGCGGCGGTAGCCAACCGGTTGCGCAGCTCGAGCGCCATCAGCGAATCGATGCCACTCTCCTTGAAGGTCGCCTCCGGTAGCACCTGGCCCGGATCGTCCAGGCCCAGGATAGCGGCGACCTGGGTCGCGATGACGGTCTGCAACTGCTTGGTTCGTGCTTGAGGATCAAGTCCAGCCAGTAGCTGGCGCAGGTCCTGCACCTTTGCCGGACCCTCGCTGCCCCGCGCGCCGGGGCTGCCCCCCCCCAGACGCTCGAACAGCGGGTGCAAGGTACCCGCCTGGGCATTCTTGCGTAGCGTCTGCGGATTGAGCGGTGCCGCGACGAAGAATGCCTGGGGCGCGGCGATTGCCGTGTCGAGCAGCGCGTGACCATGCTCGGGGGTGATGGGCGCAAAGCCCGTGCGGGCGATCCGAGCATTATCCGCCGCCGTGAGGCGGCTGGAGAGCCCGGTGACCGGCTGCCACCAGCCCCATGCCAGGGAGGTCGCCGGCAGCCCCTGGCGCTGCCGCGTCTGCGCCAGAGCATCGAGGAAGCGGTTGGCCGCGGCATAGTTGGCCTGGCCGGGACTGCCCAGTGTGCCGGCGCTGGAAGAGTAGAGGACGAACGCCGCCAGATCCAGCTGGCGGGTGCGCTCATGCAGCATCCAAGCGGCGTCCGCCTTAGGCACGAAGACCCGCTCCAGCTCCTCGGGGCCTAGGTTGGGCAGGGTGGCATCGGCTAGGATCCCGGCGGTATGGATGATGGCGGTCAGCGGGTGCTTGGCAGGCAGCGAGTTGAGCAAGCGTTCGACGGACTCGGGATCGGCTAGGTCGCAGGCTGCCAGCCGGACCTGGGCGCCCGCGGCCTCTAACTCCTGGCGCAGCGCCAGGGCGCCGTCCGCTTGGGGGCCACTGCGGCTGGCCAATACCAGATGCCGGGCTTGCCCGGTGACGACCAGATGGCGTGCCGCCAGGCTACCTAGGGTGCCGGTGCCGCCGGTGATCAGTACCGTGCCGTCCGGGTCCAGGGTGCGCGGCAGGGTCAGCACCACCTTGCCGGTGTGGCGCCCCTGTTGCATCCAGCGCAGGGCCTGGACAGCATCGCGCAGGTCGAAGGCTGTGACCGGCAGGGGCGTCAGTATCCGGTCGCACATCAAGCCGAGCAACTCGTCGAGCATACGCCCGGTGTCCTGTGGATCCTGGTCCGGTCGGTCTAGGTAATGATAGTGGCGTCCGGGATACTGAAGCGCGACCGCGGCGGGCTCGCGTACCTCGGTCTTGCCCAGTTCGATGAAGCGTCCGCCGCGACCGAGCAAGGCCAAGGAGACGCCGATCGCCTCGCCGGCCAGGGAGTTGAGCACCACATCCATCCCCGCTTCGCCAAGCAGGGCGCCGAAGCGGCCGGCGAAACTCAGATCCCGCGAAGTGGCGATATGATCCTGGGCGATGCCCAAGGCCTTCAGGATCGGCCATTTGTCCGGGTGGGCGGTGGCGAAGACCTCGGCGCCCAGATGCTTCGCCAACTGGATTGCCGCCTGGCCGACACCGCCTGCGGCCGCGTGGATCAGCACCTTGTCACCGGGGCGCACCTGGGCGAGCCGGACCAGGCTGTAGTAGGCGGTCAGGAACGCTACCGGGAAGCCGGCGGCCTGGGCGAAGGTCCAGTCGGCGGGCAGTTTGCGCGCCGTGCGCTGGTCGGCGACCAGCAGCGGGCCGAAGGCGCCTTCGCTCATTACCATAACACGATCGCCGGGCCGCAGGTCGGTGACGCCCGTGCCGACTTCGGTGACGATACCTGCGGCTTCCGTCCCCAGTTTGTGTTGCGGCGGAATCAGCCCTAGGGCACAGACCACGTCGTAGAAGTTGACCCCGGCGGCGCGCACTGCCAAGCGTATCTGGCCGTTTTCCAATGGAGCATCGGCCTGGGGTTCCGGTTGCAACGCCAGGTCGTCGAGATTGCCTGCACGCGTGATCTCTAGCCGCCAGGCGCCACCGCCAAGCGGCGGGGTGAGAACGCTGTTCGGGCCGCTGCGGGTAAGGTGCGGAACCAGCAGCTGGCCGCGCCGCAGGGCCAACTGGCGCTGGTCGCTGGCCAGCACGGCCTGCAATGGTGCCGGATCGGCCAAGGGCCCCTCGGTGTCCAGCAGCAACAAGCGCCCCGGATTCTCGTTCTGCGCGCTGTGCAGCAAACCCCAGAGGGCAGCATGAGCCGGATCGACGGCTTCACCGGCGACCGTGGCGTTGGCCTTGCGGGTCACTACCAGCAGCCGGGTATCGGCCAGACGCTCTTCGGCTAGCCAGACCTGCAGTTGGGCGATCACCTCGACGCATAGCTGGCGGGTCGCCAGCGCGCTGTTCGCGCCCTGCACCTCGGGCAAGGGCCAGACCAGGACATCGGCTGGTGTGGTGCTGGACTCCAACGCTTGGCCGAGAGCCGTAAGAGAGGGATAGGTCGGCGCGCTGCTGAGCCCTGGCTCGGCAGTGCCTATCCGTACCCAGCGCGTCACGGCTCGCTGCACGCGCGGTCGTGCCGACAACTGACTCCAGGTGAGCCGCAGCAGGTCATGGGCGGGCTGGACACGGGCCAGATCTCGCAGGGTGTCACGGGAGGCCGGGCGCAGCTGGAGCGCGGCGATGTGCAGCAGGGCGTTACCCGTCTCGTCATAGGCGCTGACCGAATAGGTCTCGGCCTGAGTGCGCTGCAGCACTGCGCGGAGCTGGCGCGGGCGCTCCGCGGTCACGCTGACGCCTGAGAAGGCGAAGGGCAGCCGTAATGGCGCGGCGGCTTCTTCGTCAGCCAGTGCCAAGGGATGCAGGGCCGCATCCAGCAGGGCGGGGTGCAGGACGTGGGTGCCGCTGGGCAGGGTCTCGGGTAGTGTTACCTCGACGTAGGTCCGTTCGCCGTCCTGCCAGGCGGCGGTTAGCCCCCGGAAGGCCAGGCCGTACTCGTAGCCGGCCTCGCTGAGCCGTTGATAGAGCGCGGCGCTGTCCAAGGGGATGGCGGCCGTCGGTGGCCAAGCCTGGTCGAGCGGAATAAGTGTCTGGGGGGGCATCGGCACCAGCTGCGCACTGGCGTGCAGGGTCCAACCGGCGGTGGCATCGCCATGGCGTCGCGCATGCAGGCTGGCCTGGCGCAGGCCTTCGGCTTCCGCTCGGCTCACCGTGAGCAACAGGTCGATCTGCCCCTGCTGCTCCAGCACCAAGGGTGCCTGTAGCGTCAGCTCCAGCAACTGGGTGCAGTCGGTCTGGGCCGCAGCGAACAGCAGCATGTCCAGGTAGGCGGTCCCGGGCAGCAGTACCACGCCGGCCGCAGCGTGATCCGCCAGCCACGGATGGGCGCCGAGTCCGAGGGTGCCGGTCAGCAGCATGCCACCCTCGGGTAGATCCACGGCCGCGCTCAGCAGTGGGTGCTGGGTGGCTCGCTGGCCCGCACCGGTGACATCGGTCGGTCCTTGTCCGGTAAGCCAGAACGGCTTGTGATCGAACGGATAGGTGGGCAGTTCGACGATGCGTCCCTGGGGATACAGCGCCCGCCAGCTCAACGGGTGACCCTCAAGGTAGAGCTGCGAGAGGCCTGCCACAAGGCAATCGACCGCAGGCTTGTTGCGTTGCAGCGAACCGAGGCTGCTGGTCTGGTCGCCAATCGTTTCTTCCAGTGGTGGCAAGAGCACCGGATGGGGACTGCATTCAATGAAGGTGACGTCGCCTGCACTGCTCAGCGCCTGGACCGTGTCGGCGAAGCGCACTGGCAGGCAGAGGTTGTCGCACCAATAGCCCGCGCCCAGCTGGCGGCCATCCAGGGAGACGGCAGGATTGTGTCCGGCGACGGTGCTGTAGAAGGGGATCTGCGTCGCCTGGGGTCGCAGGTCGGCGAAGCGCGCCAGCAACTGGGGACGCAGGACTTCGATCTGTGGGGAGTGCCCCGCCACGTCGACCGCGACGCGCCTGGCTACGATGCGTTCTCGCTTGCAGGTTTCCAGGAGCCGCGCGATGGCATTGGTGGCGCCGGAGATCACCGTGCTGCTAGGACTGTTGAAGACCGCCAGCGTCAGCGAGGCGTCCACCCGCGCGGCCAGTTCGGCGGCCTGCTGCTCCGGCAGGACGACGGTAGCCATGGCGCCGGTGCCGGCCTGGGCCAGCATCAGTTGCGAGCGGATGGCCAGGATCTTGACCGCATCCTCCAGCTTCAGGGCCCCGGCGATATAGGCCGCGGCGATCTCGCCCTGCGAGTGACCAATCACCGCGTCCGGGGTGCAGCCCAGCGACTGCCAAAGGCGGGCGATGGCCACCATCACCGCGAACAGGGCGGGCTGGACCACGTCGATACGCTCAAGCGAAGGTGCACCTTCCTCGCCACGCAGCACCGCGACCAGCGACCAGTCGACATAGGGCTGCAGCGCGGTCTCGACCTGGTCGATGGTTTGGCGATAGACGGCGAAGGCGGCGTACAGCTCCATACCCATGCCGGCCCACTGGGAGCCCTGACCGGGAAAGATGAAGACCCGCTTGCGCGCCCGGACCTGCGCCGTGCCCTGGAGCAGGCACGGATGGTCCGTACCGCTCGCTAGCGCATGCAAGGCTTCCAAGAGTGCCTCGCGCGAGGTGCCGCGCAGAGCGGCGCGGAAGGGGAAGCCGCTGCGTGAGATGCCTAGGGTGTAGCCGATATCGTCCGGCGCCAGGTGCGCTTGCTCGAGCACATGGCCGTGCAGGCGTGCGGCAACATCGCGCAGGGCTTCGGTGCTCTTGGCTGCCAGCGGCCACAACGGAGCCTGGGTCTCGGGCACCTGGCAGGCGCTTGTAGCCGCGGGGGCGACGTATTCTTCGACAATCAGGTGCGCATTGGTGCCGGAGACCCCGAAAGAGGAAATCCCGGCGCGGCGCGGCCGGTCGGCTACGGTTGGCCAAGGGCGCCGTTCGCTGAGCAGCTCGATGGCACCGGTCGACCAATCCACCTCGGTGGAGGGCGCGGTGATGTGCAGGCTGCGGGGCAGGGTGCCTGTGCGCAGGGCCATCACCATCTTCATCAGGCTGGCGACCCCGGCGGCGGCCTGGGTATGGCCGGTGTTCGACTTGATCGAGCCCAGCAGCAGCGGCCGCTCCGCCGGGCGCTGGCCATAGGTGGCCAGCAGGGCATTGGCTTCGATGGGATCGCCGAGGCGGGTGCCCGTGCCGTGGGCATCGACGGCATCCACGTCCTCGGGCTGCAGACCCGCATTGGCTAGGGCGTGGCGAATGACCTGTTGTTGCGCGGTGCCATTGGGCGCGGTCAGGCCGTTGGAGGCGCCGTCCTGGTTGACGGCGCTGCCGCGGATGACGCCGAGGATCAAGCGCCCCTTGGCTTGCGCTTGGGAGAGGCGTTCGAGCACCAGCATGCCCACGCCTTCGCCCAGGCCAACGCCATCGGCCGACGCCGAGAAGGCCTTGCAGCGGCCGTCCGGGGCCAGAACCCGCTGCTGGGAAAAGTCGATCAGCACCCCGGGGGTCGGCATGACCGTGACCCCGCCGGCCAAGGCCAACTGGCAGTCGTTGCTACGCAGCGCTTCGCAGGCGGTATGGATTGCCACCAACGAGGACGAACAGGCGGTATCGATCGCCAGCGCCGGTCCCTGCAGGCCTAGGCAGTAGGACACCCGGCCCGCGGCTACGCAGGTGGCCGTGCCCATGTAGCCATAGCCGGTCACGTCCTCCGAGGCGTGCTGGATCTGGGTACCGTACTCCGTCCCCATGATGCCGGCGTAGACCCCGGTCAGGGAGCCGTGCAACGAGGCCGGGTCTATTCCAGCACGCTCTAGGGCCTCCCAGGAAACCTCCAGCAACAGGCGCTGCTGAGGTTCCAAAGTGAGGGCTTCACGCGGCGATATACCGAAGAAGGCTGGATCGAAGGCCGAGGCATCATGCAGAAAACCACTGGTGCGGGTGGATATCTTGCCGAACCGTCCGGGCTCGGAATCGTAGAGCTTGGTGGTGTCCCAACCGCGGTCGGTCGGGTACTCGCTGATCGCGTCCCGCTCTTGCATCAACAGCGTCCAGAGCGCTTCCGGGCTGTTGGCGCCACCCGGATAACGACAGCTCATGCCGATGATGGCGATGGGCTCGTCATGGTGCGCGCCCGTCACGATGGGTGCGGCCTGGCGCTGGCTCGGTGACTGCAGCCCAAGGACGCCGCGCAGATAGGTGACGACGGCGCGAGGGGTAGGATGGTCGTATACCAGAGTCACCGGCAGGCTGACGCCGACCGCGGCCGACACGGCCTGGGCAAATTCGACCACATGCAGCGAGGTGAAGCCGCAGTCGCGAAATGCCTGGGTCTCGCTGGCAAATGGCTGGCCGATCAGCGTTTCCATCTCCTGCGCCAGCAGCTTGAGCAGCAGCCGACACTGTTCAGGCTCACCGAGTTGGGCGAGGTTCGCCGCGGCGAGGGTATCGTCACCTGCCGTTGCGGCGGTGGGCGCCAGCTGCGCTGACATCGACCCTTCCGGCAGCAACCGCTCGATCACCTGCGA
This sequence comes from Pseudomonas coronafaciens pv. oryzae str. 1_6, assembly GCF_000156995.2. Taxonomy (NCBI): domain Bacteria; kingdom Pseudomonadati; phylum Pseudomonadota; class Gammaproteobacteria; order Pseudomonadales; family Pseudomonadaceae; genus Pseudomonas; species Pseudomonas coronafaciens. The sequence goes on from NZ_CP046035.1 coordinate 835,300, forward strand.
CCAGTCCACCGGGGCGCCGTGCACGAAGGCATGGGCCATGGCCTGCAGCAGGCTTTCACGATCATCCTTGCGCTGGTCTAGGGTAGCCACGGCCCCGTCGACGACACCAGCGCCACGTAGGGCTTCGTCGATAAGCGAGGTCAGCACCGGATGCGGGCTCACTTCTATGAACAGGCGGTGCCCATCGGCAATCAACGCCTGCAGGCTATCCTGGAAGCGCACGGTTTCGCGGAGTACGCGGAACCAATAGTCCGCATCCAGATGCTCGCCGTTTTGCCGTCCGCCGCTGACCGAGGAATAGTAGGGAACCTGTCCGTCCATGACTTTGGCCGGGGCGCGCGACGTTACGGCGTCGCGTAGCTGCTCCACCTGCGGCCCATGACCCGCCACCTGACCACCAGGTACGCGCCAGGCCCAGAAGCCAGCGTCGGTGAGTCGCGCCTGCAAAGCATCGAGGGCCATCAGGGTGCCGCTCAACGTCACACTGCGCGGCGCGTTGATGGCCGCGACGCTGAGGCTTTCTTGGTCGTCCAGCAGGGGCTTGATGTCGTCCAGCGCTGCGGCTACCGACAGCATTCCGCCCTGGCCTTCGATGGCGGTGAGCGTCTCGCCCCAGAGCACTGTGAGCGCGGCACCGCTGGCCTCGTCCAGATAGCCGCCGACGTGGGCGGCGGCGGCCTCGCCCACGGAGTGACCGATCACGGCAGCGGGCTCGATCCCGAAGGCCCGCCAGGTTTCTGCCAAGCTACAGGCCAGCGCGAATTGCAGCGGTTGGATTCGCAGGAGGCGCTCGATTCCCTCGCCCTCGGCGAGGGCCCGTGCTGGATTCCAGCCAATACGCGCCTCTATGACATCGCCATGGCGGTGCAGGGCCTGCTGGTAGCTCGGCAGGGTCGCGCTCAGTCCGGTAGTCATCCGCGGCCATAGCGGTCCTTGGCCTGGAAACACCAGTACCGGCTGCCGCAACTGGTCGGCGCGGCCCAGCACCAGATGGCGCGAGGCTCGGCCGCGGGCCAGCATATCCAGCCCTTTGAGTAGGCTGGCTTGATCGGTGGCTAAGATGGCCGCGCGGTATTCGGCATGGTCGCGTGTCAGTTGCTGTCGGCAGAATACTTGCCATTCGGCGAAGGAGCGCGTCTCGTGCTCGGCGCGCAGACGTTGCGCGGTAGCGGCGAGTGCCGTGGGGCTTGCATCCGACAGAATCAGGGGCACGGTGAAGGTGGTCACGGGCAGACTCCTGCAGAAATATTGGAAACGATTAACGGCGGCCTTTTTGCCAGATGGCGTGCTGCGCGAAGGTGACGTCCAGTCGATCCGGTTGCTCAGCGCGCAACAGGATCCCGGCAAGTTGTTGCCGTAGCGCTTGTTCATTGAGATCGGGGTCCTGGCTCTGCACATCGAGGATCAGCGCTACCTCGTCGTTCGGCCCGGCGTTCGGCCGTACCCAAGCCTCGGCACTGACGATTCCGGGCAGGCTTTCGACGATTTCGCAAATCGAGCGGGGACAGAGCTTTTCCCCTCGGCGCATGACGAACGTCGGTTTACGCTGGCGGAAGAACAGATAGCCATCCGCATCGATATGGAAGTGATCACCGGTGGCGACCAGGCGCTTCTGGCCGCGCAGCGGCGGCAAGCGGTCCGTTTCACCGGCACGGATGCGCCGCTGCATGGCGGTGTCTGTGACCACCAACAACTCCCCTTCACTAGCACCCGGCGCTCCTCCCAGCTCGACCTCGACCTCCGGTAACGGCCGACCGACCGACGCGTGCCGTTCGGCGGGCTCGAGGTGCGCGGCCAGCGTCGCTACGCGTGGGCCGGCCTGGGTCAGGCCATAGGTCAGATAGAGCTCGAGGTCCGGGTTGCGGGCCAGCAGCCGCGGCACAAGATTGGCGGCCAAGGCGTCGCCACCGATCGTCAACCGGCGCAGTGAGGGCGGCAGCCCATCCAGGTCCGCCGCACACAACGCCGTAACCATCACGGGCGTCAAGGAAGAGAGGGTGATGCCAAGGTCCAGGAGCGTGCGGTGATAATGGATCGGAGTGAACGGCGGCGTAGCCAGGACCACCTCGTTGCCCAGGACATAGCTGCTGAGCAACTGCGCCACGAAGGCGAAAGAGTAGAATAGCGGCAGGTTGATCAACAGCCGATCGGCGGCGCTTTGGCCAATGGAGGCGGCATGTCGCCTAGCGTTGAGCAGTAGCGCCGCGCTGTCGAACACACAGCCGCTGAAGATGCCGGAAGTCCCAGAGGTGAGCAGCACCACTTCGCCTGGTTCGTAGGGCAGGGTGACGATGTCCTTCAGTCTGGCCCATTGCAGTTCGCTCGATAGCCGTCCGGCCTCCCGCGCGTCGAGCGCCTTGATGGCGGCGCCGCAGGGCAGGATCAACAGGTCGGCGCCTAGTAGTTTGGCGAAGCGGCGAATACGTCCAGGCGGTGCTGCGTAGGGCAAGGGGGTCGGTACCGCACCCAGCAGCAGCAGCGCAAACAGCAAGGCCACGAAGTGGGTCCCGTTGGGCAGCGCCACCAGCACCGCGCGTCCGGGCTTGACCCCGAGGCGCTGCAAGCCCTCGCACAGGGTGGCGAATCCCTCAAAAGGCTCGCGTCCGCTGCCCGCTTCCATAGGCAGTACCCGCTCGAAGAGCGCCTGGACGCCTTGGGTGTCGACAACCACATTCATGGGCTCACCTGCTCGGTCTGCAGTTGCAGCAAGGTGCAGCGCACTCGATGCTGTGCGCCGTCCGTGTCGTGGGCACTCACCAATACGTAACTGGCAGCGCCGCTATCGAGCCAGTCCCGGGCGAGTAGGGCGGCCGGCCTCAGGCCGCCCTGGGGGGGCATGGACAGGACCAGGCTGGGACCGCTAAAACGCAGCAGTTGGCCTGGCAGGCTGCAGACCAGTCCCGGACAGGCACCGGAAAAACGTAGCGGCGACAGGCGATTCCTACCCAGACCGCGGGCGATATGCTGCATGGTGTGCAGGGTGCAGACGTCGCTCACGACAATGTGCCCCACCGTCTGGCCGGCGGCCAGCACCGCATCGCGGCAGTTGTCCAGGACGTAATCCACGGCCTCGAACACCAGCCAGGACAGTGGATCGGCATAGGCGGAGGCTTTTTGCGCCGCGCCTCCCTCCGAGCCAAGGGCGGCCACTGACTCCGCTTGACCAAGGGCGTTTAGATGGTAGACGCTCCAATCGAGGTCGGTCATCGCATCGCCTCTCGTGCACGTTGAAAGACTAGGCAGGTATCGAAGCCACCGAAGCCTAGGGTCACGCTGATGCCGACCTCGGCGGGACAGGCAAGCGCCGTCCGCATGGCCAAGGGCAGCGCTATCCCTGTCAGGGGATTTTCCAGGCCGACGATTGGCGGTACCTGCTGGTTACCTAGCGCCAGCAGGAGACTGATAGCCTCCAGCGCGCCGGTAGCCCCGAGCGTATGCCCGAAGGCGCCCTTGGTGCCGAACAGCAGTGGAAGGCGTGGCGAGCTGGCGAATAGATCGCTGTAGGTTTTGGTTTCGACCTCGTCGTTGAGCCGCGTGCCGGTACCGTGGGTACTGATGCAACCGACTTCGTGGGCGGTAAGGCCCGCGTCGCAAAGAGCGCGTCGTACTGCCAAGGCCAGACAGTCGCCCGACAGGTCCGGCGCGACCGCGCTCACGGCGTCGTTGGCCGAGCCAGCCCCGGCGAGGATGCCGTAGGGCCGCGCGCCCCTGGCCAGTGCGGCGGCCCGCGTTTCCAGCACCAGAAAACCCGCGCCTTCGCCCAGTACGGTCCCGCTGTGCGCGCGATCGAAGGCACGCAGACCGTCCGCCGACAGCGTACCCAGTTGCGAATGCCCGAGCCGCTTGGCCGGGGTGAGGATGTCAGCACCGCCGCACAGGCAAGTATCGGTGAAGCCCCTGCGAATCAGGCTCAACCCCAGCAACAGCGCATCGGCCCCTGCCGAGCAGGCCGTGCTAACGGTGATCGGCGCGTGCTGGCAGCCTGCCTCTCGCGCCGCCTCCACCGCCCAGCGGGAGAGCGATTCGGTCTCCGGCACGTCCAGATGGTGCCCATAACTGGTGGCCAGGACCGGCACCACTTCCTCGGTAGCTTTCGCCAGTCCAGCGTCCTGCAACGCCCGGCGCAGGGTCGCCACCGTCAACCGGTGCTGACGCTCCGGCAGCGGCAGGGCTGGGTCTAGGTCGGGCAATGGCGAAGCCAAGGGACTGCGCAGCGCAACAGGGAAGTCAACCGAGCGGATGCCCGAACGTCCGGCGAGCAGGCTTTGCCAGACGACTTCCAGATCGTCGCCCAAAGCGGTTGACCAAGCCATCCCCGTGACCCATACCTCCACGGGGCGGCTCACCATAGGTGCTCTCCCAAGTCGGCGAGCGACTTGCGGACCAGCGAACCCTTGAGCATCCCGACACTGCGACCGTCCACCGTCGCTCGGCAACTGAAAGTGAAGAAATCCGGCCTCAGGCTTTCGCAATCGAGCTGGAAGATCACCAGGTCGCCCGGTACCACGGGGCGGGTGAAGCGCGATTTGATCGAGCCGACCAGCGTCATCTCATCGCCCGCCAGGCGCGAGGTCGATAGCTGGAACAGTATGATCGCCGACTGAGAAATGGCCTGCATCAGGTGGCTCGCCGGGTAGATCGCCCGTTCCGGGAAGTGGCCGGCGAGCGCGTCGGTCTGCCCCGATACCGCCATCAGCGTCTTGATCTGGACGCCTGGCTCGTAGTCGAGCACACGATCCAGGTACACCATTGGATGGCGATGGCGCAGCCAGGTCTTGAGTTCGGTGAAGCCCATAGTGCGTTGTGCACGGGGCTGCTTATCGCTCTCGGGAAGGCTCATGGCGATAGCCCTCACTTGGCCTGCAGGGCGGTCAGCAACTGGGCCAGCGTGTGGACCGAGTCGAAGTGCTTCGGATTGAAGTCCTCGTCCTCGATTTTGACGCCGAAGGCGTATTCGCACTGGGCCCGCAATTCGCTGAACCCGAGTGAATCCAGCCCCAGGGCGTTGCGTAGGTTGGCGTTGAGGTCGATATCCGCGCGGGGCGTGCTGATGAACAGGTCATCGACCAGAATGTCGACGATGGTTTTTTCGATCTCGTTCACGTTGAGAGCTCCAGTGGTGGGCAAAGGGTTGGTATCGGGGCCGGCTGTAGAGCCGGTCCCGCAGGCAACGCGCGTCACTGACGGGGCTAGGTCGATGGGGCGGCGCCGAGGATCTCTCGGTAGTCGCTTGCCAATTGTTTACGGCTCACCTTCCCCGCGGAGGACAGCGGAATACGTTCGACGAACAGGTATTGGCGGGGGTGCTTGTATTCTGCGATCAACGCCTTCAAGTGCTGCTTCAGCTGTTGCGTGGGAAGCTCCCGCCCACTGGTAGTACGCAACAGAGCGACTGGGCGCTCGCCGATGGTGGCATCAGGAACACCGAACACCACGGCTTCGGCGATGTCGGGCAGCTTGAGCAGCTCCTGCTCGACTTCCACGGGGGAGATGGAGTAAGCGTCGCATTTCAGCATGTCCTTTTCCCGACCGATGATGAGATAACCGCCATCGTCCTGGCGCTGCACCAGGTCGCCCGTAGCTATCCAGCGCGCAGCAGGCAGGCGATCTGCATCCTGGCCGTTCCACAGTCCCGGGGTATTGGCTGGCGAGCGAATCAACAGCTCGCCGTTCTCCGTCTGCTGCAGCGCGACGCCAGGCAGCGGCCAGCCGATCGATGACTGCTCGGTGGCGGCTACATCGGGTTGGCAGAAGATCGGGCCAGACTCCGTCGTACCGTAGGAACCACGCAACGTGCCGCCCCATAGGTTGTGCCAACGCCTACCCAGCTTCGGAGGGCAGGGGTCACCGCCGCTGACGCTATAGGTGCTCGTCAGAGAGGGAAGGGGGGTGGCTGCCGATGCCTCGCCTGCAGCGAGCAGATTATTGAAGTGCGAGGGAGCGCCTTTGAGAAAACTCAGCGGCAGTCGTTGTAGTAGCGCCAGGGTCGTCTCCGCCGTAAGTACGGGTAGCAACACGACGGCCCGCCCCAGACGGTGCGCGGCCAGGATCATCAGGATGCTCCAAGGCACGATCGCATCCATCATCGAATGGACGGCCCCCGTGTCGAGGGCACCTTGGGCCGTGCGGGGTGGCATCATAGCCTTCATCAGATCGACGGCCTGCGCCAGGGTCGCTTGGGAATGCACGATACCCTTAGTTAGTCCTGTGGTGCCGGACGTATAGAAAATCGCCGCGAGCGAATCCGCGTGGCTAGGCGGCCGCTTACTTGGCGACGAGACGAGCAGATCGGACCAGGGCAGATACTGCTCCTCCTTGAGCGCTTCCTCGCCCGCGACGATCCAGGCCCGTTCCACCGTGGCACTACCCGCGATCACAGCGGCGTAACGGCTGTAGGTCTCCTGGTCGCCGATGTAGTAGCGGGCGCCGCTGTGGTGGAGCAGATGCTCAATTTCGCCGGTGACGAGGCGCCGATTGATAGGCACTGTCACTGCGCCGATTTCCAGGCAGGCATAGTACAACGCCACCAGTTCCAGCCGATTACCTAGGTGAATAGCCACGCGATCGCCCGGCTGCAGGCCCGCTTGCAACAGCCCGGCGGAGACTTTGTCGGCCAGTTGTGCCAGCTCTGTGAAGGAAACCGCGCGCTGATCTTCCACTACGGCCGTGGTATCCGGCTGCTGGGCGACGACGCTGCGGAACTCAGAAATCAGACTCATGCTAGATCACCTTTTTTTGCACCTGCGTGCAGATCGGAAAATACGAGGCGTGTTGTGAAGCTGCGTCCCTAAGCAGGACCGGATTCAAGGGCCTCCGTACGGGAGGCCGTCTTACAGACGTACCGGTCCGCTAATGCTTGGTTTTGGGAGGGCCCACAGTCGCGAGCAGCGCATGGTGTCGGAGCATAAAGCGCTGCTGCGGAAGCGTCGGCTTCATTGATGCTGCCCGGTCAAGGAGCAGAGGCGGACAAGTCTGAAGCCCCATTGGGAAGGGGGAGTGGATTAAGTCCGCTTGGCGTAAGGCACCTGCAAAGCCGTTTTCTAGAACGGTTCTGTAACGCTGAATGACTGATCGCAATGAGGGTAACCTTCGCCAAAGTATTATCATCGGGACGCAAACCATCTGCTCGTTCAGGGAGATAGCCCACGCTCAACCACGAACCTACGTTAAAGGCATAATGGGCTAACGCCCATCGTCCATTTTGACCAAAAGCTCCCTAGGCGTAACGACCTGCAATCTGAATGGCCTCGACCTGCAATCATCGCGTTTTTCGACCGGGATTGATTGCGTCTATCCGATCCGGCAAACCGGGATTATTTGCGAATGAACCTGCACTCATCTGGTTAGACCTGCTAGCGACCGGCATGAACCAGAATTAGTTGCGAGTGACCACTCGCCTTCTAGAGCTTAAAGAGACAAATTTGACGATGGCCGTTTACGGATACACTCGTGTTTCCACAAGCGATTAAGATTTCGTTCTGCAAGAAAAACTTTGCGTGAAGCGGGTTATGATGTCGCGCGCGCCGAGAAAAAAGGCGGGGCTAGCCGGGTTGGTCGGACGGATTTGAAAACACTGCTCGATTTTCTACGCCTTGGCGATACGTTAGTGGTGACGCGTGTTGATCGTCTCGCGCGGAGCATCAAGGATCTTCAAGACATCGTTTATACATTCAAAGAACGTGGGGTTAGTCTCAAGAGGACGGAGCAACCAATCGATACGCAGAGCGCAGCCGGAAAAGCATTTTTGAACATGCTGGGCATGTTTGCTGATTTTGAAACTCACCTGCGACGCGATCGGCAGCTGGAAGGAATTGCTGACGCTAAAGCTCGTGGTGTTTTTACCGGGGCCGCAAACCGTCGATTGACCCGCTGTAAGTTCAGCGCTTATGGACCGAAGAAAATCTAGGTGCCACAGAAATTGCTCGAAAGCTCGGCGTTGGTCGTGCTTCAGAGTATCGAGCTCTAGCTCAAAATGGACGCCAAACGTAGTTCCATTCCTGTTGACTCGTTGCTGCAATTACGGCAACGGCTTGACCGCTTACCGAAGAAAAGCCCGGAGCGGGCTACACAAGTGGCCGCGATAGCTGAGTTGTATGGCGTGTCCCCCAGCGCCGTGTACCGGGCGCTGAACCTCATTTATAAACCCCATGCGGTCCAGCGTGCCGATCGCGGTAAGTCGCGTGTATTGCAGCAGGCCCAGCTGGAACGCTAATGCGAGCTGATCGCTGCGCTCAAACTACGTACCACGAACAAGCAAGGGCGTCACCTTTCCACTCTGTTGGAAGATTAAGGAGTGGAAACTGAGCAAGGCTTGGTCAGGGCACCTGACCGGCGAGAAACCTGTCTCAGCTGAGTTGGTGGAGTCCGTGCTGTCGCGGCAACTGGATGATTTGGAGCCTACCCTGACGCGCCATGGCTGTCGCATCAAGGATCTGGTCGAGCGGTTCTGTGCGGGGGGGCGGCAGGTAACTGCTGTTCCTACCGCGACCGACCCGGTTCGATCGGCTGCCAGTGCGCCCATCATGTGGCGAAAGACAGGGTTGTTGATACCGCCCGACCCAAGCACGTCGCAGTCGATGCGCTGGAGCAGCACCGCGAGATTCTGCGGGGCCACCATCTCGAATGGCCTCTTCCAGGCTTCCCACGTTGCGGTTGCAGAGGGATGGCGAGACACCCATTGGTTCAGGGCATTCAAGGTTGAAGGCGGCAGATCAACTTCTGCTGCCATAGAAGGGATTCGATCAATACCTGACCTTCTAGCACACCTCTTTGTAATGAGCACCGTGGATAGGATCTCGAAGGGCTTGATCCCACGCGACGAAATCAGCGCTTGAGATGTTCTTGAAGATTCCAAAGCACTGTTTGATCGCCATTCCAACTATCGAGAAAGCCAACCTAGGTTCGAGACCATTTATTCCATGCTCCAGTGCCGGGCTCTAAGTCGAACGCAGCCGGAAGGAATGCCCAGGGTAGACATTCTCCTGATGCGACTCGTCCGGGAAATGACGACGCTGAATCCCCAGAACACTGCCGATACCGAAATTTAAGCAAAGGTAAAGCAAGCAGCGGTGATCGCATTGGGCCTCTCGCGCCGGTAATCCGTGCATTCCAGTCGAAGACGCCATCCCTGAGCCACGCCTTAATATCTCCACCCCAAGGCAAGAGGACGACCTGGTGTGCAGATGGGATGGGCTTGGCATACACGGTCACCAAGACGGCTAGCTTAAATACCAGATCAAGCATACCCGCCCACACTAGAAGCACTTTTAGCTCCTGATCCGCACCAGCCTGACACGACACCCCATCGAAGCACAGATTTCCCTGCCTTTGCGCAGAAGCGAGCCATAGATCTCGCCGTCTTGGTCGCCTGGATAGATCTGCAGAAACCCCTCGCCATTCCTGAAGTACTTTTCGCTTATACGTCGCTCGATATCGTCCATGCCGCCCCCGTTCCCTTGATGAATGGTGGCGCACATAAAAGCCTCCAATGGTTATATGCCACAACCCATTTACATCGTGCTACCCGCAAAAAACAACCTACTCGGTCGTCGGCGAAAACAGCCACTAATTAACCTTGAACCAAACCGTGACATTTCTCAGCTCCACCGTATGCGCTTGCCGAACTCACCCTCTGACCTCCAGCGCTTAGGGCGCTTGATTTTCGGTTTAGCGATATGGACGATTCATAAACGATGAATTTATGTAACCGTCCGTCCGGGCCATCTTCGAACCTCGCTCGGGCGGGGGATCAAGCGTCGGGTTGGCTGATGAGGGTGGCCGTCACAACCGAGTTTGAGCGTCGCTTAGCTGACCTCTCAAGCGGTTTTGCTGAGTCACTCCTTGTCAGCTTTCAGCCAATACCGATCAACTGTGCTGAGTCCAACGCCAAGTCTCCGAGCGACTTCTGTTTTCGTAGATCCCTCTGCCTTCAAGGCTTGAATAGACTTTCGGGTGATCTCAGCGCGCTTGCCGCGAACCCCCTCATGCACTTTTGTGTCGGCAGTGTTGCGCAGTCTCTCAGCATCAACGTGTGCTCTTATTTGGTGGTCCTGCCTTGTCCGGTAGTCCTCCAAGCTCAAAGCGGCTAAGCGTGCTTCTGCTGCAAAAAGCACCAAGCTTGGTGTTATGCCCAGACAGTCACAGATTGAGTGAAGCTTCTCAATAGAAATGCTTCGCTGGCCTCGTTCGACGCCGGCAAGGTATTCGCGACTAAGAGCTGCCGAACAATCCTCCCTACGTAATCCTGCTGCCACTCGAATTTCTCTTAACACCTGTCCAAGGGCTTCCCGATATTCCATGAATAATCCGTGGCCTTAAAAGAAACTATAAGGCCACGCTTTGACACCCATCATCGTGTACCTATAAGATTACGAAGTGGTGATGTTGTGAGATTTAGGCTTCTTTTTTGATCGCACGAGACCGTCCACTGCTCATGGTGCAATTCCCCAACTCAAGTGGTTTAACGTGCTTGGCTAGCGACACACAATGGTGTAACCAGTGATATACGTGCTTGACCCCGTCACCAAAGACGTCGATGCAAGGTCGCACTGCGAAGTTGAAGGCCTATGTTTCTTAGCAACAATTACGTGCATCCAGACAGGGAAGCGAGACAGAGCTGCAATCGTTCGTTGCGCCTATGAGCTTCAGGCGTACCTCCTCAACGCTGAAGACGTTGTGATCGAAGGAGTCCAGATGCTATGCCCGCCGGCTTTGACCGGTAGAAGCGTCTGGAGTCTGGAGGAACTGGTAGAGATCATCTTCTTCAATGGCGTGGATATTGATGAATCCGCAGTGATTTATCGGACATCAGGAGGGACATACAAACTAGGTGATCTCGATCTTCGTAGAAAGAAAACATCGCGCGCTTGGTTCTCCGAGGCACAGGTTCGCTCCCGTTTGCCCCGAACCTCTGATCGTGCGATCGAGCTGAGCGAGCAACGTCTTTATTCCGCGAGGCGATAAGGCGAATTTTTGAGTCGCTTTATCCGAGGCGAGCTGCTGATAACAACGAGGAATCCGATGGCGGTTTTGAGACTACCTGCAGAGGCGTTGAAGGATGCCAGAAAAATTGTCTGCTTCTCTGGTGCAGGGATTTCTGCTGAGAGCGGCATTCTGACGTACCTAGACCAGATGCCTAAGTTGTGGGCACCTTATGACCCTCGTGCGCTTGAAACAGCCAACGCCTTCCGCGAAAGCCCAGCATTGGTTTGGGGCTGGTACCTATGGCGACGGCGCCAGGTAGACCGCGCCCAACCCAACGCAGCACATTTAGTGTGGCCTCAAATGGTTAATCTTGGCTACGAGGTTTCTGTCGTCACTCAAAACGTTGATGACCTTCATGAACGAGCCGGGTCTACAGATGTGATTCATCTCCATGGCAGTCTTACGATGCCCAAGTGTTTCGCTTGCCATCGACCAGCCGAGCTGACATCTGATCAGATGGAAATACCGGATGAAGGAGCGCTCGTCGAACCTCCCCGCTGTAAAAGGTGTCGAGGCAAGTTGCGTCCTGGCGTTGTCTGGTATGGAGAGGATCTGCCACCGGGCACATGGAAGAATGCAGTTTCACTCGTGAAGAACTGCGATGCTCTGATATCTGTGGGTACCTCTGGAGTAGTTACTCCGGCTGCTGATCTCCCCCACATTGCACTGGCGTCGGGAGCAACGGTTATTCATGTCAATACTGTTGATGTCGGAGCGCAAGCGGCTAATGAACTCATGCTCGTAGGTCGGGCTACCGATGTGCTCGCGAAGATTCACGAGTCTCTGTCGACCGGGAAGAACAATGACAATGGTTGATGAGCGAACCCGTAGCGTTGTTCAGGCGGGCGAGTTTCTGGCTGAAATAGTTAAAGACACTGCGTTGCCAGACTTCATCCGTAATGAGGCCAAAAGGCTGTTACGTCATTACCCCAGTGCACACGAAGTCTGGCTGGCCGGGCGTCTCGAGCTGTTAAGGCAAAATGAAATCCTTCAACTCTCTACTACGCCCGTGCCTTTGCCAGCAGTCCTCCTAACCTGGCCACTCTGCGAACCGTTTTTTTGCGATTCTCAGGACAAAATGTGACCGTCAGCCGTGCCGGTGTCGACCTGATGCGATGGGGATTGAGAAGCCTAAACCCACAGGTGGCCATCACATGACGAAGCGTTACGGCTCGATGTATGGGGAAGTCTCTTAGTCTCTTTTTGAGCACATACCCGCGTTGATTAAGATGCAGGCTTGGTGGGGGTAAGGTTGTGAGTCAGAGCTCATTTCCCATTTTATGACGATGTTGGAGCTGTTCTATCTCATGCCTGCCATGAGGAAGTGTCAATCCTGTCACGCCTACCCGGGAAGTCGCGCTGGATCGAGTGTCAATCAAGCGGTATTTCAGTCTAGTTACTGTCAATAAAGCGTATATGGATTGACGGTCAACCAGTGTCACGAGCATCTCTCATGGAGTATATATTTTACTGGTTCTGGAGCCTGTCAATCTTCAGAGCACTCACGTGGTACAAATCATTACTGGCCGGATGATCCGTTGGTTGCGGAGGCGACGGCTAGGGTGAAGCCGCGGGGGACGTAGTACTGAGACGGCTCGAAATCGGAGCTGTATTGTCCGAACTCTGAGGCGTCGGCATCCGCGTGTCTCAAGATGCTGCAATGGTTCATGAAGAGATTCTGAAACGTTGAGAGAGGTCGAGGCTCTCGCAAGGAGATTCTGTAACGTGACCCGAGACGGATAACTGCACCCGCTAGCATCACTCCTCATCGTTATGAATCACGACCAGCAATTGCGCCTGCTTCTCCCCAACCGAACGTAAACGATGCGGTTTTTGTGCATTGAAATGCAACGCATCCCCGCAACTGAGAATCACCCTTTCATTCATAAAATCCACCTCGACTTCGCCCTCGTGGACGAATAAGAACTCCTCACCAAGGTGCTCTTTGAATGTCGAATCGTCGAAGGTCGTAGGTGGGCGAATGATGAATGGCAACAGCGTGAGGTCTGCGATTCTGTGGGCTAATACAGCATAGTCAGCCCTGTGACCGTTATACGGTAGGGACTGGCGCTCGTTGCTTCTGACTAGGCTATAGCTGGCGTGTGAAGTCGATCTTTCCGTAAAAAGCTCTTCAACACTCACGTTAAACGCCGTTGCAAGCTTTAAAGCTGCTGCAATCGAGGGCGTGTTCAACCCTCTCTCCACTTTGGACAGGTAGCTCTTGGTCAAGCCTGTTTTTTCGGAAAGTGACTCAAGGGTCATTCCCAGCCGTTTTCTTAACATTTTCAGTCGGATAGACATCTACCATTTCCGTAAAAAGCTTTTTCCAGTTGACAATGACACAATGTGTCATATATCTTCATTTGTGTCATATGCATTCTACCTGATCATCAGCGACACATCAGGTGGAACCTTTGACGGCATATTTCAGGTGGCTTCTAAGGACGGACATGGCTAAGACATTAGCATTACCAAAGGATCAGCTTGTCAAGCAGGCCCTTGAAAAGATGCAAAGCAACCTCGCTGACAACACATGGACTGAGCGGGAGAAGCTGGCATTGACGTGCCGTATTCTCTATGAAAACGGCCATGATTCTGGACTCTCTGGACAGATTACGACTCGTGGCCCAGAGCCTGGTACTTACTACACCCAACAGTTAGGTATGGGCTTCGACGAAATAACAGCAGGCAATTTGCTTCTGGTAAATGAAGATCTTGATGTCCTGGAAGGCAGCGGTATGCCTAATCCCGCTAACCGTTTCCACAGTTGGGTATATCGCGGCCGCACAGATGTGATGTGCATGATTCATACCCACCCGACTCATATTGCGGCGCTCTCAATGCTCGAACTGCCTTTGGTCGTTTCGCACATGGATGTATGCCCGCTGTACGACGATTGCGCCTTCTTAGAGCACTGGCCGGGTATACCGGTAGGGAATGAGGAAGGAGAACTCATCACGCGTGTGCTCGGGGAGAAGCGGGCGGTTTTGCTTGCCCATCACGGTCAGTTGTCGACAGGGCGAACAATCGAGGAAGCTTGTGTTACCGCACTGCTGATCGAGCGCGCCGCTAAGCTGCAGTTGCTGGCCAGCGCAGCAGGTGAAATCAAGCCCATACGACCGGAATTAGGGCAAGAAGCTCACGACTGGATTTCCAGGCCCAAACGGCACAGCGCAGCATTTAACTACTATGCGCGGCAAATACTGCGTCGGCATGCCGACTGCCTGAACTGAACTAAGCCATTTGCTTTACTGGAGAGACATGATGTCTACCCCTTCCATACACGGAATAATCGGTTACACCATTACCCCCTTTACTTCTAATGGAGAAGGCATTGAGCTCGATGCGCTTGGCCGCTCAATTGATCGTCTGATCAGCGGAGGCGTTCACGCAATTTCCCCGTTAGGCAGCACTGGTGAGGGGGCTTACCTGAGTGATATGGAGTGGAATCAGGTCGCTGAGTACAGTCTTTCTCATGTTGCCAAGCGCGTACCTACTATAATCAGTGTGTCGGACTTGACCACTGGTAATGCTGTAAGACGGGCGCGCTTTGCAGAAGCCCATGGCGCTGATGCCGTCATGGTGCTCCCATCATCATATTGGAGGCTGAGCGAACAGGAAATCCTGCAGCACTACCAAACTATTGGTGACTCCGTAAGTTTGCCAATCATGCTTTATAACAATCCGGCTGTCAGCGGTACCGACATGCCGGTGGAACTTATTTTACGGATTTTCGATGCCGTGGAAAACGTTACGATGGTCAAGGAGAGCACTGGCGATATTCAGAGGATGCACAAAATGCACCTTCTCGGAGAAGGCCGGGTGCCATTCTATAATGGGTGTAACCCTTTGGCGTTGGAAGCGTTCGCAGCTGGCGCTGTAGGTTGGTGCACTGCGGCGCCCAACCTGATTGCTGACTTGAATGTAGCACTGTATAAAGCCATTCTTGGCAATGAGCTGCGTAGCGCCCGCGAGCTATTTTACAGGCAGCTTCCATTGCTGGACTTTATACTAAAAGGCGGATTGCCGGCGACCATCAAGGCAGGTCTCCGCATGTCCGGGCTAGAGGTTGGAGATCCACGGTTGCCGGTGTCTGCATTAAGTGATGATGCCTGTCTTGAGTTGCGCGCCTTACTGGCTAACGTGCGACAGGAAGATGTTACACGCTGAGTGAGTTGCCGCCTGAGCCTTATGTTGTCTGGCTTCGCCGGCCTCAATCACAAAAGAATTAGGCCGGGCGGACTCTATCACGCTGACATGAACGATTGCTTGGATCTAATTTGATCCGTTTGCCCATGCTTGCAACGCCAGCGAGCAAAATGGAATTTTACCTCCGCCCGAAAAATCAGTGTGCTGCATATTTATGAAGCTCCCTTGTTTTGCGTGGGCATGTTTTTTATATAGACTGAAGATGGGAAGTAACAGTGACGTCGCTTAATCAAAGCTTTGGTGGGAACAATAATGTGGGCGCGATGCTCAACAAGTTATCAGATCTTTGGGCCAGTAGGGCGGCTGTAAATAAGCCCCCCTTGATTTATTCCGCACTGGCATTCGACCCTGGCAAAGCTGACTACAGCGAGTCGCTGCTGCCCTTCAAAGAGCATCAGGTATGGCTCGACGCACCGGCGCACATTCGATCCAAGTGCCTTTCTTATGCTTGGATCATTTACAATATGAAAACTATCTACATCGAATGCGATATAGTTACGCCCGTGTGTGAGGACCTGATCAAATCCCCTCCCTCCAACTCGAGCAATAGGGAGATTATTCAGGACGTTATGGCCGAAGCATTGCTGGATGAAGCCCTGCATACGAAAATGTCACTGTCCGCCTGTAACTATATTTATAAGCTGCGCGGTATCGACTATTTTGAGTTCACAGATTTCAATTTGGTGAAATGGCAGCGGGATATTTTGTCATCTTGTACGGCAGCTTGGGAGCGTCGGCTAACCCGATTCGGGATTGCCTGTGCCAGCGAAACATTAATAACGGACTACCTGAAAACCATGTCTGAAGATACGTCCATTCAGCCCATCTGTCATGAGGTCACCCGCGCTCACGCTATGGATGAATGGAGTCACTCAAGCGTGTTCAGCTTGGTCGCCACCGACATCGTCCAAGGGTTGAGTCGCAACGAACGAGACTACCTCCGAGCCATCATCACAAAAACGGTATGCATGTTTGCCGACAATGAGCTCGGCGCATGGGAGAAAGCATTCTCTGTGATTGGCCTGCAGGGTTACAAGGAACTGCTACATGATACGAAGTCTCTGGATGGCATAAACATCTACACGGGCTCTGTTGAGTCGTTGATTGATCGTATAGGGTTGAACTGATAATGGATGCTTTACATTTCCACGAAATGTTTGGGGTTTCTGTCTATGTTGTTCTTTTTCTCATCGCTGGCGCCACGGTTGCCGGGTTTATTGATTCGATTTGCGGCGGAGGCGGTCTGATCTCTGTTCCGGTTCTGCTGCTCGCCGGATTTACACCCGCTGAAGCCATAGCAGCCAATAAACTTCAGGGTACATTGGGCGGCCTTGCTTCAACCCACTATTACTTAAATAAGAAAATAATCGAATGGGCTGTGCTGAAAAAGATGACCCTTGGTTCCCTCCTGGGTGGGACATTGGGCACATTAATGGTCTATTTTGTAGGCAACAGTTTTATGGAGGCCGCGCTGCCAATAATGTTGGTGGCCATGGCATTCTATTTTGCGTTTTCTCCCCAAGTCAGCGATGTCGGCGGAAAAGCGGTTATGCCTATATCGATGTTGGGGGCATCAGTCATCCCTTGTATCGGTCTCTATGATGGGTTCTTTGGGCCGGGAGCCGGTACGTTTTATTTGATGGCTTTGGTGTCGCTGGGCGGGATGGCTATGACTCACGCGGTTGCCTATTCCAGAGTTTTAAATTTGTTTAGCAATGCGATATCTCTGCTGATCTTTATTTTGCTCGGGAAGATGGTATGGATCGCCGGTTTCGCCATGTCTATAGGCGAGGTTGCAGGTGTTTACTTGGGCTCGCATCTGGTCCAGAAGAACGGCACGAAACTCGTTAAACCGTTAGTTGTTGTGGCTTGCATTGGCATGGCCGTAAAATCCATTTATAGTTGATGACCTATGCACAACAGAAGTTTTTTACGCTGTGAGAACATTACTCAGGATACTGCCTCGGTCAGAACATACGCTTTGCGGGTGCTCGCGAAGGAAATGGTCGAGCAATGTGACATGGGGAGGTATTTGATTTTAGAGCTTCCTGATCATGAGGGCGTTATTCAGCAGCGTAATTATTCGATCGTCGGCAGGCCCGAAATGGACTTGGTCGAGATATCGGTCAAGGACACCGGCAGGTCAGGCATATCAAGTCAGCTTCATTCAAACGTGGTTGTAGACTCACTGCTGCTCTCTGCTGGGGTTGGAGGCGCTATCACGATAGAGAGCTTGGCGGATGCGCAGAGCGTTGCCATGTTTGCTGGGGGTATTGGTATAACTTTACCCATGGCGCTCATACGCCAACTGGACAAGCGGGCCAAGCAAGAACTGCGGACGCCGAGCGTTCAGCTTTTTGTGTCAGTGCCCTCGCTTGTAGAACTTCCCTATTTGGATGAGCTTTTGGCGATGTCACTTTCGAGCGCATGGCTCGACGTGAGGATTTTTCTAACACAGGAAAAGTTCGTCAGTGACTCCAGGCTTTTTACCTCGGGTAGGCCGTTGCGAGCAGATTACAAGGAAATGAGTGTTCCGGATATTTCCGTGATTTGTGGGAGTAAAGGCTTTGTTTCGGAAAATCGTGACGTCCTGAATCACTTATTTCCGGAAACAAAATTACTGATAGAGAATTTCACGCAGGTCTTTGACTCAGCAAGCAGTTTTGCAGGCTGTGATGAAGTCTCGTGTAATGTCACTGTCTATGGAACCGATCAGCAGCATCAGGTTTCCAGAAGTGCTACGCTACTTGGCGAACTTTCTCGATGCAATCTCGAAGTCAAAAGCCAGTGTAAATCCGGTATTTGTGGCAGTTGCAGGGTGAGGCTGAGAAGTGGGTCTGTACGAAGCGACGGCGATTTTGCATTGACCCCTAGAGAGAAGGAGAATGGATATATACTGTCATGTTGCTCTTATCCGACGAGCGAGAGTATCTGCATAGAAATATAGCCACCATATGTTGGAAGTACAGTACCCCGACCAAAATACCTATCAAAGCAATCGGGATATAGGCTGTCGCGTGGATCTACTCAGGTGGGACTTGTTTTGATGACCGTCGATATACTGTTGCAGCACCCGCCATTAACAGGCTGTTAGGGGACTAAAAAGGACGGCAACAGCGCCAGAGAACGCCAGGGCGTAAAGCCCTGGCAGGCAGCAAACATCACTTTTTCTTTTTAGCCTTGGCCGGCTTTTCTGCCTTGTCTGATTTCTTGGCCTTTTCTGGCTTGCTATCAGCTTTTTTGGCAGCTTTCTTTGGCTCGACGTCTTTCTTCTTGTCTTTCTTTTCGGAAGACTTGGAAAGCGTCGAGGCCGCTTCAGATTTCTTTGCCGGGGATGCTTTCTTGTCCTTCAGGTCCTTGCTGGCTTTGGAGGCTTCGCCTTTGCTTTTCTTGTCGTCTTTAGCCACGTTGATCACCCTTTGGTGTATGCCGATATTGGCACCTCGCCTGTGGGAGTATCCACAGGCTAATCATTAGGCGAGCGCGCTCGAAAACGGTTCAAACTGTTTTGATCGTACAGGCCCTCGAGGGACACCATTCAGATGCCAAGGCTCGCAGCTGATCACGGAGTCGCTTGGCAACCGGGTAATCAGGGAGGGACATTGAATAGAGTCAAATTGCTTTTCAAATCCTGCATCAAGCGCTGGATGAAAAATACCTTCTCGCGGGATGACGGCCGCAACCGCGAGCTTAAGCCTGAGTGGACATCCCAGGGGCCAGGTGCAATCCGCATGGAGAGGTATCACCATATCGACGCTGGTACTCAGGACAAGGACGGCTTTTATGACTATTACTATGAGTACGATATGTACTACTTCACCGAAGGCACCTTGTCCCTCGTCGCTCGCTGCTACACGGATGATGCAGAAAGGGCGGATTTTATGGGCATCGAGTTTGATGGATATGACCGGGCGCTTGAGCCTGACGATCGGTCCCTTCCGTTGGTGAGCGCAGCTCTGGCTCAGTTGCAGGCTGATGGAAAAACGAAATTCTTTACGCTCAACAGGAAAGGTTATGAACCTATATTCTCGAGCGCTGAGCATGAAGGCGGGATCACGCAACGAGAACGCATCGAAGTGATCGCTCTGTCTCCCAGTGCTCGCTATCGTGTCCAGGCGACGCCTTACGAGGCACTTGCCACACAGTGGATTTATCCACCCGAGATAATAGACATCAGGCGCGATATGCGTGTGTTTGCCTTTGAAGACAACTGCTGGTCAGTCGATCAGGCACGCTGGCTGGACTGCTCATGTGTCGAGTTGACCCTGCGCAAATATCCCGGAAGGCTTACCGGAGTCGGAACAACGGTGATTATCGACTGCGGTCGCGGTACGGCAATTTACAAAAAGGGTCTTGAGGTGGAACTAGTGAAACTTGAGCACGCACTCGACGCGACGCTGGGCACCGATGTTGAGCGCAAGTGAAGCCTTGATGCCAATTATCCCTCAAGGCAAAACCGGCAACAAAAACCGCCCAATCACCGGCAAGTGATCAGAGATCAACAACGTGTCATCCCTCCGTACCCTCGCACTGACCCGCTTCAAACTCGGGCTGTAAAACAGGTAATCCACCGTCCTGTCTGGTCCATTGATGCGGCTGTCGTTGGGGAAGCGGGTCAGCCATTTGCTGCGGTCGATGCCGCTGGATTCTGCGTTGCTGGGGATCATCGGGTATTTTTCCCACAGCGCGTGCAGCTCGCTGTCGGCGGCGTAGCTTTGGCGTTGCGGTTCCGGCAGGCGCTGGTATTGACCCAGCGGCAGCAGGTTGAAGTCGCCGCCAATCAGCCAGGGCGTGCCGCCGCTTTCCAGTTTGTCGAGCAGTGTTTCCGTGGCCGCAATCTGTTTTTGGGCAGTGCCGTCGCGTTTAGCGGTGCTGAGGCTGGTGTTGACGACGGCCAGTTCCCCGCCGTCGCGCAAGGGCAGGTAGCTGACCAGCAATGCATCCTTTGGCTGGAACTGGCGGCTGATGATATTGGCGTCGGGCACCGGCAGTTGCAGGCGTTCGGCGCTGTCGATATGGAAGCGGCTGAGGGTGGCGAGCTTTCTGCCGACGCTGCCCCAGATATGCGGGTTGGGCACGAATTCCGCTTTCCAGTAGAACGCCTGGGTACTGCACGGGTACAGGTCGGTCAGTCGCTCTTCAAGCAGCTTCAACTGGTCTTGATAGTCGGAGTTCTTCGCGCCATCGTCCACGCCTTGAAGCAGCACGATATCAGGCTGTTCATCGCGGATCACTCGTGCCACTTCATCCAGGTTATAGGCAAGGTCTTCGTGGGTCGGACGTTCGTCCGGGCCGCTGCCGTCGGCCATGTCGTACCAGAACACGTAGCGTTTGCCCGCCAGGTACTGGATGTTCCAGGTCATGACTTTCAGGGCCTGACCGGGCACAAGTTTTGGCGCCTGTATCGCCGGGTTGCAGCTGGCGGTGATCAATTCGTGAGCAGGCGGGCGCCAGGTCAACTGGTAGACCAGCAGCAGCGCCACGGCGATCATGATCAGGCAGTACAAGGTCAGGCGTAACAGGACACGGGGCATCGGCTCGACTTGGCGCGCATGGCGCTCGGTGAGGGATTCGGGTTGGAGCATACCGAATCAGCGCGCCTGACGTCAGCCCCGGGTTCAGGGTCAGGCTTTGCGCGCAGGCTCGCTGACCAGCATGAACAAACGAAACATCACGATGCTGATGAACAGTTGCAGAAAGCTGCTGAGGCTGTCGATGGCCACTGAAACCGGCAGACTTTGCGGTTCGGGAAACAGGTAAAGACTGGCGCCCTCGAGCAGCCATAGCGGAATGTAGACGCTCAGTACGCACACCAGAATGCGGGTGAAGTGCCCGGTGGTCATGAGCATGCTTTCGCGCATAGCCATGAACGGCGTGAGTTTGCGCAGGACCAGCAGGTACTCGCTGAACGCCAGTTTGACCATCACCCAGAGGCCGGGAACGACGAACAGCGAGAGGCCGAACATGATCAGCAGGGTGCTCATGGCCGAAAGCACTGCGAAGGTTGGCCACAGGCGTAATGCCATGGCCAGCAGGTCACGGGTGTGTACGTCTTCGCCACGGCTGCGGGTGTCGAGGAAGAGGATCAGCGCTGCGGTGTAGATCGGGTAGAAGAACAGCCCTATGACCAGTGTGTAGGCAGGCGATGTCTGGGCCGGCATGGCGCCGGTCAGGGCCTGTTTGGCGAGGACTTCGAGTATGACCAGCGGCAGACACAGCACCAGAATGCCGCCCAGATGGCGACGAAAAAAGTAGAGCGAATCCTGGATGATGTTCAACGGGTTCATGTGGGTAGATCACAGGCTGAAAGCAGGTCGCCACTTTAGCCCATGCCCCTCGCTGAACCAAGCACGGCAATGACGCGGCCTTGTGACTTGTTATCTTTTTCTTCATGTCATTGAAGCGCGTTGCGCAGGCCCCATTTCCTATTCATGGCCCTGCTATTGCGGCAGGGAAGAATTCCAGTGGCAACTCAATGAGGTGGTCATGAACAGCGAAGAACAAACCCTGATCGATGGTCTTTTCACGAAATTGAAAGACGCCGAAACGGCTTCCGCGCCCCGCGATGCAGCGGCCGAAGCACGCATCAAGGAGCATCTGACCCGTCAGCCGGCAGCGCCGTATTACATGACGCAGGCGATTCTGGTGCAGGAGGCTGCGGTCAATCAGCTCAATCAGCAGGTGAAACAGCGTGACGAGCAGATTCAGCAGTTGCAGGCTGAGCTTCAGCAGGCCAAGGGGCAATCGTCTGCGCCAGCCAGCGGCGGGTTTCTGTCGAGCATCTTTGGCAGCAGTGCTTCGCGCGCGCCTCAGCCTCAACAGGGGCAGCCTTCCGGAGGCGGCTGGCGTGATGGCGCAGGGTTCAATCCTGCTCCGGCACCTGCAGCGCCGCAGGGCGGCTATGCTGCGCCCGCAGCCGCTGCGGCTGGTAGCGGTTTTCTGGGCGGTGCGTTGAAGACTGCAGCCGGTGTCGCGGGCGGCGTGCTGCTGGCGGAAGGAATCAGCAGCATGTTCAGCCACCATAGTCAGCCGCAGGAAATTGTCGAAGTCATTCATGATGCGCCGCCGGTGCAGGACACCAGCTCATCCAGTGATCAGGGCGGCTGGGGCCAGCCGGATCAGCAATACACCGCCGATGACAGCTTCGATAATGGCGGCGACATGTTTTCGGACGATGATGATTCGTTTGTCTGATGACGTGATGCGTGTTCCTCACGCTCCAGCGTGGGGGGGCACTGGGTGACGCTCGGCGTCATAAATCTGCGCAGCGCCGTTTACTCAGGATCGGACGCTGAGCATCCAGAAAGTCGTTACCACGCCCGAGCGTGGTAACGATAATCCTTGTCTCGGCCTCAATTCTTTCCTCAAGCTGGCATACTGGGCGCCGATTCACATTCCGGATCGCTGTAACCAGTGGGCACGTTGCCCGCCATGAGGAATTGCGGTGAAGAAGATTGCGGTGTTCGCCGACGTGCAGAACCTGTATTACACCGTGCGCCAGGCGCATGGCTGTCATTTCAATTACGCCGCGTTGTGGGCGGATATCAGCAAGCGTGGCGAAATTGTTCATGCGTTCGCGTATGCCATCGACCGTGGCGACAGCAAGCAACAGCAGTTTCAGCAGATCCTGCGCAATCTGGGCTTCACGGTCAGGCTCAAGCCTTATATCCAGCGTAGCGACGGGTCCGCGAAAGGGGACTGGGATGTCGGCATTACCATCGATATCATGGACTTTGCACCGCAGGTGGATGAAGTGGTGCTGGCATCGGGTGATGGCGATTTCGATATGCTGCTTGATCGTGTGATCAGCAAGCACGGCGTCGCAGCGGTGGCCTACGGGGTGCCGGGGCTGACAGCGAACTCATTGATCCGCGCTGCAAGTCGTTATGTGCCCATCGAAGGCGCGTTGTTGTTGAAATGAATTTACAGGGCCAGGCCAGTGTTGGAACGTGTAGCAGTCATCGACTTTGAAACCACCGGAATCTCCCCGAACCCTGGTTGCCGGGCGACCGAGATCGCCGTGGTCATCATGGAGCAGGGGCGTATCGTCGAGCGCTTTCAGAGCCTGATGAATGCCGGTGTACGCATTCCTGCTTTTATTGAAGGCCTGACGGGCATCAGCAACAACATGATCCGCACCGCGCCCAGTGCCGAACGGGTGATGGGCGATGTGGCAGACTTTGTCGGTTCGACTCCGTTAGTGGCGCACAACGCGTCGTTCGACCAGAAGTTCTGGGATTACGAGCTGTCTCGTATCCAGCGCAAACGCGAACAGAGCTTTGCCTGTTCGATGCTGCTGGCCCGGCGTCTGATGCCCGGTGCTCCAAACCACAAGCTCGGTACGCTGACCAGCTATGCACGCCTGCCCAACACCGGCAAGGCTCACCGGGCGATGGCCGATGCGGAAATGGCCGCCAACCTGACTGCGTACCTCACCAACGAACTGCGCAATACCCACGGTATCGCCGGGATCTCCCATCAGATGCTGTGTTCGCTGCAGAAAGTCCCGGCTGCGAAGATCGGCGAAACGCTCAAGCGTCAGCGCGGTTTTTGATCTCTGGTTTTTCCTGCCTGGTCAGGTAATCGGACGGCAGGCTTCTCTCGACCGCGGTTGACAGCACAATAGAGGTTTTGCTGAAACCGAACTTGGCAATCCGGTTGATCAGGTCCTCCAGGTGCGGCATCGAGTCGACCGCTGCCCGCATGATCACACACGGGTCGCCCGTCACTCGGTAGCACTGAATCAATTCGGGCACTTTCCACAATTCCTTGTACGCCTGCTGATTGCCGTGGCTGCCCATGCGCAGTTCGATGATGCATTGAATCGGCAGGCCGACTTTTGACAAGTCGACCTTGGCCTCATAACCGGTAATAACGCCACTGGCTTCCAGCTTGGCGACTCTCTCTGCGACAGCGGGCGCTGAGAGGTTAACCAGCTTTGCCAATTGCGCAAAAGAAGCGCGGCCGTTCTTCAGCAGTTCATCCAGCAATATCCGGTCATATTTATCGAGCGTCATGGTGGGTCTCTCGTTGCGTGGCATGTTTTTCAAAGAAAGGTAAAGGTGCCGAACAAGCGTTGATTCATAAGTCGTGGGGCTGGTTAAACAGGTTTTACTGCTTAATGTCCAGTTATGGCCTTCATACAATAGGTTAACCATAACAATGATCCCAGAGCCTGACCATGCCGCAGTCCGTTCGTGTTTCGCCGTTGCTCATTGGCGCTTTTCTGGCCTTGTACCTGATCTGGGGGTCTACCTACCTGATGATCCGCATTGGCGTCGAGTCGTGGCCGCCGTTGATGATGGCGGGTGTACGCTTTCTGATCGCCGGCAGCCTGATGTACGGTTTTTTGCGCTTTCGTGGCGTGCCCGCACCGACCTGGGCCGAGTGGAAGGCAGCTTTCGTGATCGGGTTTCTGCTGCTGACGTGTGGTAACGGCGGTGTAACGCTTGCCGAACACGCAGGCGTTGCGTCGGGCGTTGCAGCACTGGCGGTGGCGACCATGCCGCTGTTTACCTTGGTGTTCGGGCTGTTCTGGGGCAACCGCACAACCAGTCTCGAGTGGGCGGGAATAGTGTTGGGCCTGATCGGCATCGGCCTTTTGAATCTCGGTTCCAACCTGCAAGCCAGTCCGTACGGCGCAGCAGTGGTGATCTTTGCAGCGGCGGCCTGGGCTTTTGGTTCGGTGCTGAGCAAGCATCTGCCGCTGCCGAAAGGTCCGATGGCCAGTGCAGCGGAGATGATCACTGCAGGGGCGGTGCTGCTGATCGGCAGCACGCTCAGTGGCGAGCGCCTGGCACATATGCCGACAGCTGCGGGCTGGGGTGCGCTGCTGTATCTGGTGGTGTTCGGTTCCATCGTCGCTTTCAGCGCCTACATGTACTTGCTCAAGAATGTGCGGCCAGCCGCCGCGACCAGTTATGCCTACGTCAATCCGGCGGTGGCGGTAATGCTCGGTGTGCTGTTTGCTGGCGAGACCATCGGCCTCGAGGAGTGTATGGCGATGGTGATCATCAGCGGCGTGGTACTGATCGGCCTGCCGCAATGGCGCAGACCGCCACTGCGCGAAGCCGGATCAACACGTACAAGCTAACCGAGGCAGGCCGGACAGGTTAAACTGCGCGCCTTGCGTGAATTTTTCCTACGGTATCCCCATGACATTCGCCTCTCTCGGCCTGATCGAACCCCTGCTGCGCGCCCTTGAAACGCTCGGTTACCAGACTCCGACGCCTGTACAGACCCAGGCCATTCCCCCGGTTCTGGCGGGCCGCGATCTGATGGCTGCAGCCCAGACCGGCACCGGCAAGACCGCCGGCTTTGCCCTGCCGCTGCTGCAACGCCTGACCATGGAAGGGCCGAAGGTCGCGCCCAACTCGATTCGTGCGCTGGTATTGGCACCGACTCGCGAGCTGGCCGATCAGGTTCACGAAAGCATTCGTCAATACGCCGAACACCTGCCGCTGAGCACCTACGCAGCCTACGGTGGCGTAAGCATCAACCCGCAGATGATGAAGCTGCGCAAGGGCGTCGATGTGCTGGTCGCGACACCCGGTCGCCTGCTTGATCTGCATCGTCAGAAGGCAGTCAAGTTCTCACAATTGCAGACCCTGATCCTCGACGAAGCCGACCGCATGCTCGATCTGGGTTTTGCCGAGGAATTGCGCGGGATTTATGCCGTATTGCCCAAGCAGCGTCAGACTCTGCTGTTCTCCGCCACCTTCTCCGACGAGATTCGTCTGTTGGCCTCGCAGATGCTGAATGACCCGCTGACCATCGAAGTCAGCCCGCGCAACGTCGCGGCGTCTTCGGTCAGGCAATGGGTTGTTACGGTGGATAAAAAGCGCAAGGCTGATCTGTTCATTCACCTGATGAAAAAGCATCGCTGGGGCCAGGTGTTGGTGTTTGCCAAGACCCGCGTTGGCGTCGATCAACTGGTGGACCGTTTGCAGGGGCTGGGTCTGAACGCTGACGGCATTCATGGCGACAAGCCACAGGCTACCCGTCAACGTGCGCTGGACCGCTTCAAGAGCAACGAAGTGAAGATTCTGGTCGCAACCGATGTGGCGGCTCGCGGCCTGGACATCGACGACCTGCCGACCGTAGTCAACCTGGACCTGCCGATCGTTGCCGAGGATTACATCCACCGTATTGGCCGCACGGGCCGTGCGGGTCAGACCGGTGAAGCCATTTCGCTGGTGTGTGCCGATGAGGTGGAATTGCTGTCGGCCATTGAAGTGCTGACCCGACAGACCCTGGAGCGCAGGGAAGAGCAGGACTTCGAGCCGGAGCACCGGGTCCCTAGCACTGATGCTAGCGGCCAGATCCTGAAAAAGCCCAAGAAGCCGAAAAAGCCCAAGGTCTCAGGCAGCAAGCGCAACCTTGGTAAATGGGTCGACAGCGGCGAGTCCGAGCCAACGCCGGCGGTCAAACCTGTGCGTAAAGTGCCCGTTTTCAATACCGGGCCGCGTAAAAAGAAGCCTTGAAAGGTGTTGTACCCCAGGATCGGACGCAGAGCGTTCAGAACTGCGTGCCCACGCTGGAGCATGGGCACGATAGTGTTATCTCGCACACCTCCCGCGCTCCCGCTGATCGCAGGGTGCCGGGACGATGATTATCGCGAGCGCAGCCACTCCACCATTCCCAACCCCGCAGCTCGACCGCTGGCGAAGCAGGCGGTCAGCAGGTAGCCGCCAGTGGGGGCTTCCCAGTCGAGCATTTCGCCTGCGCAGAATACGCCAGGCAGTTGCCTGAGCATCAGGCGCTCGTCCATCGCCTCAAATGTCACGCCGCCCGCTGTGCTGATTGCCTCATCAAGGGGTCGCGGTTTGAGCAGGGGCAGTGGCAGGGCCTTGATGGCTTCGCTCAGCATCAGCGGATCGGCAAACGCTTCACGAGGTGCAAGCTCGCGCAACAGCGCTGCCTTTACGCCGTCCAGCCCCAGCTGGCTGTACAAGTGCTTGGCCATCGAGCGTGAGCTGCGTGGCTTGTTCAGTGCTTTCTGTATGTCTGCCAGCTTTTTACCGGGCAGCAGATCGATTTGCACAGTCGCTGAGCCATGAAGGTTGATCTGTTCGCGTATCTGCGCCGACAACGCATAAACCAGACTGCCTTCAACACCGGTTTCAGTCAGTACGCATTCACCCAGCCGCGGCGTCAGGCCAGTCAGGCCCATGGCGATGTTCTTCAGTGGCGCACCGGCAAACTTGCTGCGCAGCAGATCGCTCCACGCGCTCACCTCAAAACCGCAATTGGCGGCTTGCAGGGGCGCAACGTCTACCTGCTTTGCTTGCAGCCACGGCAGCCAGGCACCATCTGAACCCAGTCTGGCCCAACTGGCACCACCCAGTGCCAGCAGCGTCGCCGCTGGCTTTAGCGCCAGTTCGCCGCCCACGCTGTCGATGCGCAGGCTGCCATCGGCATTCCAGCCCAGCCAGCGATGTCGGGTGTGGATAGCAACGCCCGCATCCCGCAATCGCTTGAGCCAGGCGCGCAGCAGTGGTGCGGCTTTCATGTCGGTGGGGAACACCCGGCCAGAGCTGCCGACAAATGTCTCTATGCCTAGCTCATGAATCCAGCGGCACAGCGCGTCGGCGCCAAAATCTCGCAACATCGGCGCGATCATTGGCGAACGTTCCGTGTATCGCGCCAGAAAGGCCGTATAGGGTTCGGAGTGAGTGATGTTCATTCCACCCACGCCTGCCAGCAGAAACTTGCGTCCCACCGAGGGCATGCCGTCATACAGGTCTACCTTGATTCCGGCCTGACTCAGCACTTCAGCTGCCATCAACCCCGCAGGGCCACCTCCGATGATGGCAACGGATCGGGCAGCGGAGGAGGCGAAGTCAGTCATGGTCGGCAGAGGTCGTCGGAAGAAGGGTCAGGCATTCTACCCGAGCGCTCTTTTCAGGTGTGACTGCCGCTCAGGCTCGCAGCCCCATAGCGTTCCATACCTTTTGCGCGCTGTGATGCAATATGCCGTGGCGTCTCGCCAATGCCTGACGGTCCTTGCTGTAGCCGCCGCCGATCACGCCCATGACCGGAATGTCGCGCCCCAGACAGTGGCGCATTACCGCTTCGTCACGCCTGGCCACGCCCTGGTCTGTCAGTTGCAGGTAGCCGAGGGCATCGTCTTTGTGAACATCCACGCCGGCGTCATACAGCACCAGATCCGGCTTGTAGAACGGCAGCAGATAATTGAGCAGGTCATCGACAACGTTCAGGTATTCGGCGTCGCCCATCCCCATCGGCAGCGGGATGTCCCAGTCGCTCTGGGCCTTGCGGGCCGGAAAGTTCTTTTCGCAATGCAGCGAGACGGTGATTGCATCTTCTGTATCCGCGAGAATACGAGCGGTGCCGTCACCCTGATGCACGTCACAATCGAAGATCAATACTTTATCCACGCGACCGCTTTGCAGCAGGTACTGACTGATCACCGCCAGGTCGTTGAAAATGCAGAAACCGGCCGGGTAATCGTAGTGCGCATGATGGGTGCCGCCGGCCAGATGACAGGCGAGACCATGTTTCAGTGCCATGTCGGCGGTTAGCAGTGAGCCACCAACAGCGCGCACCGTGCGGCGTGCAAGCGCCTCGCTCCAGGGCAGGCCGAGGCGCCGCTGGTCTTCTCGCGACAGGTCGCCACTCAGGTAGCGGCTTATGTAGGAAGGGTCGTGAGCAAGCGCCAGAATGTCCGCCGGACATATATCGGGCCGTATTAATTGAACGTCACTGGTCAGGCCGCTGTCGACCAAGTAGTCACGCAATAACCGGAACTTGTCCATCGGGAACCGATGTTCCGGCGGGAAGGCCGGGCTGTAATCGTCGTGGTAGATGAGCGGCAGTGACATTGTGCGTCCGTTCAAGGGGCGAATCTCGATAGTGCCAGTAATGTAGCCGGACGCCCAGTCAAGTGGCGGGCCGGTAGGAATGCTGGCTGATACTCATGTCTCGTTACACGGGGAAATCGATGGAACCGATACTCAAGCTGGAGAGCGCCCGACTGCTGTTGCGTCAGTGGCGTGACGACGACCTGCCTGCGTTCGCCGCCCTTTGTATGGACCCGCAAGTCATGCGCTATTTTCCCGAGCCCCTGAGTCGCCTTGAAAGTGCGGCCATGATCGGCCGCCTGCGTGGGCATTTTGCCGAACTGGGTTTCGGGTTCTGGGCGCTCGAGCGCAAGGACACGGGCGAGTTCATCGGTTTCACCGGGTTGCATGTGGTGGGTTTCAAGGCGCCTTTCACGCCTGCGATCGAAATCGGCTGGCGGCTGGCGCGTGAACATTGGGGCCTTGGGTTTGCCAGTGAAGCTGCCTGGACTGCACTGGGGTGTGGCTTCGAACGCTTGAAGCTGAAAGAAATCGTGTCGTTCACGGCCGTCAACAATGAGCCTTCGCAAAAAGTGATGCAGGCGATCGGTATGCAACAGGATGAATCCGGCAGTTTCGAGCACCCCGGCTTGCCGGACGGCCATCCGCTCAAGCCGCATGTGCTTTACCGGGTCAGCCAGGCGCAGTGGCTCAAGACTTTGAAGCCTTGATCGGGCCGATCAAGTTGCACGTCGGCTCATCCTCTTAAAATCTGTATCATTCCATTTAAATGCTGCGGGCCAAAGGGCTTGCCACACACCACATCGGCCATAGCTGCCTTGCGGGGCCTGCCTTGATGTGCGCCAGGAGTGAGAATGAGTCAAGTGCTGGATGATCTGGTTGAACTGCTGACGCTGGAACCCATTGAAGAAAACCTGTTTCGCGGACGCAGTCAGGACTTGGGCTTTCGCCAGCTCTTTGGTGGTCAGGTGCTGGGCCAGTCGCTCTCTGCTGCCAGTCAGACCGTCGAGGAGGCTCGGCACGTCCATTCGCTACATGGCTATTTTTTGCGTCCCGGCGATGCTGCTCTGCCTGTGGTCTACCAGGTTGACCGCGTGCGGGATGGCGGCAGCTTCAGCACCCGTCGCGTCACGGCGATCCAGAAGGGCAAGCCGATCTTCACGTGCAGCGCCTCGTTTCAGTACGACGAAGAAGGCTTCGAACATCAGGCCACGATGCCGGAAATCGTCGGCCCGGAAAACCTGCCCTCCGAACTTGAGCTGTTGACGCGTCGCGCGCACCTGATTCCGGAAGCGGCGCATGACAAGTTTCTGCGTCCCAAGCCGATTCAGTTTCGCCCGGTGACGGCTGAGGATCCGTATGATCCCAAGCCTGGCGAGCCGATCAAGTACGTGTGGTTCCGCGCTGATGGCAGTTTGCAGGATATACAGGCGTTGCATCGCTACATGCTGGCTTACGCTTCGGACTTCAACTTGCTGACCACGTCGCTGCTGCCCCACGGCAAGACCGTCTGGCAGCGTGACATGCAGGTTGCCAGCCTCGATCATTCGCTGTGGTTTCATAACGACCTGCGTGCCGATGACTGGCTGCTGTATGCAATGGACAGCCCGTGGGCAGGCAATTCCCGTGGCTTCTCGCGGGGCAGTATCTTCAACCGCGCCGGGCAACTGGTCGCATCGGTCAGTCAGGAAGGGCTGATCCGCCATCGCGAGGACTGGGCATGACACTCGACGGCATACGGCATTGGGTCTTTGACATGGACGGCACGTTGACTGTCCCTGTGCATGACTTTGCAGCGATCAAGCGTGAGCTGGATATCCCGCAGGATCACGACATTCTTGGCCATCTTGCCGCGTTGCCAGCTGAGGAGTCGGCGGCCAAGCATGCCTGGCTGCTGGAGCACGAGCGTGAGCTTGCGTTGGGTTCGCTGCCTGCCGACGGCGCGGTCGAGCTGGTTCGAGAATTGTCAGCGCGCGGTTATCGGCTGGGGATACTGACCCGTAACGCTCAAGAGCTGGCGTATATCACCTTGAAGGCCATCGGCCTGGCTGACTGCTTTGCCATCGAAGACGTGCTGGGCCGCGACGAAGCCACGCCCAAACCGGCCCCTGCAGGCTTGCTGAAGCTGGCGGGTGCCTGGGAAGTCGAGCCGCAACGAATGGTCATGATCGGTGATTACCTGCACGACCTGAGCTGCGGGCGTGCCGCAGGGGCGAAAACCATCCTGGTCAACCTGCCGGATAATCCCTGGCCGGAACTGACCGACTGGCACGCGGTGGATTGCAAGGCGCTGCGCGGGATGTTGGGGTGATCTGAACGGGCTCCCATGCCAATGCTGTTCGTTGGCATGCACCGGTTGACGCTCCCACTTCACAAAGCTGAGCAGCATCGCACACTCAAGATTGGACGCAGAGCGTCCAGAAATGCGTCCCCACGCGGAGCATGGGGACGATATCCATACCACTCAAAACGGCTTGAACAGCACCGCCTGACCTTCCGGCGAGGTGAAGATCCCGTCACCGTTGTGGCCGACTTTCGGCACGATCACCAAGCGCTGATTCAGCCCTTCCGGATGGCGCTTCTGCAAGTAGTTGAAGTAGTTCTGTCCGCGGATCAAACGGTAAGGGCCCTGGGCTTCTGCAGCGCAGGTCTTGTCCAGTGCCGGGTGGTTACGGTCGGTGTCCAGCTCACCCATCAGGTAAGTGATGTCGCGCTTCACGTAGTTCTTTTCGATGTCAGCCGGCGTTTCCTTGCCCGAATAGAACGGCATCTTGTTCAAGCCGTATTTCCAGTCGTTGAAGTTCGGGCAGCTTTGCGCGGTCACCGGCTCTGGTCGTTCTGCATCGAAATAGGCGTAGGACGACGGGTTGGCAATCACATAGCGCAGTTTCACGCCTTCGCGGTGCAGCAGGGCGTCTTCCTTGCCACCGATCATTGCGTATCGCTGCACCACCTGCGCCCCTCCGGAATGCCCGGCGATGACGATTTCTTTCAGGTTGGGGAACAGTTTGCTGTCGCTCAGGCGCTTGAGGATGTGGTCCAGCACCAGAAACGAACTGACCGGCTTGGGATTACTGGCCGTTGCGCCCTCCATCCAGCTGTTCTGCCGCCAGCGCAGGATCGACTCAGGCAGGTGATGGGCGACTATGTCTTTCTCATCCAGAAATTGCGGCGCGATCAGCAGGGTCTTGCTGCGCTCTCTGGACTGGTTGGCAGCACGTTCGATGCTGCGCAGGTACGTTTGCGCGTTGCGCAGGCGACCGTGCAGGACGATCACCACACGCTCGATCTTCGGTTTGGGGTGTACCCACTCCTGGCTCAGCCCGAGTGTCGCCTCGGCGCCATTGATCGCCAGGCGATCCGGGCTGATTGAATTGACCGCTTGATCCTCGGCATGCGCCCCAAGGCTCACGAAGGCGGTACTCAATAACAGGACCAGAAGCGGTTTAATCATGTGCTCAGAGACTCTTGGCGGCGAACGTGTCGCATTGATTGATTTGGCCTTGGGAGAAGCCGGTCTTGAACCAGCGTACACGCTGTGCAGAAGTCCCGTGAGTGAAGGAGTCTGGAGCGACCCGGCCACTGCTCTGCTGCTGCAAGCGGTCATCGCCGATGGCGTTCGCCGCATTCAATGCCTCTTCAATATCACCCGGCTCGAGCCAGTTCAAACGATTTTGTGCGTTGTAGGCCCAAACGCCTGCAAAACAATCGGCTTGAAGCTCCTGACGCACCAGCAAACCGTTGTTGCCTTCCATTTTTTGACCGGCCTGACGAGCCTTGTCGACTTTTGCTGAAATGCCCAGCAACGTCTGCACGTGGTGGCCGACTTCATGTGCGATCACGTAAGCCTGGGCAAAGTCCCCGGCGGCGGAGAAGCGCTGGGACATTTCTCGGAAGAAGTCCATGTCCAGATAGACCTGCTGGTCCGCAGGGCAGTAGAACGGCCCGGTTGCCGAGGTGGCGCGACCGCAGGCGGAGTTCACCTGGCCGCTGAACAGCACCAGTGTCGGGTCCTTGTACTCGCGACCGCTTTGCGCGAACACTGCACGCCAGGTGTCTTCGGTGTCTCCCAGAATACTGCGCACGAACTCGGCCTGCTGGTCATTGGCCGGCGGCGCCTCACGCGTCTGGGCAGTGGGTGGTGCGCTTTGCTCGGTGCTCTGGCCGGTCAACTGGCCAAGAATCTGCATCGGGTCCTGACCGGTCAGCAGGCCGATCGCGACAATGATCACGATACCGCCGATACCCAGCCCTTTGCCGCCGATGCGCATGCCTCCGCCACCCCCACTGCTGCCGCCATCGCGAGCATCGACTACGTTGTCGCTACGTCGGCCTTTTTTCCAGAGCATGTCGGATCCCTCTTTTTTCTTGCAATGAGTGTTGCTGCTGATAGGTCTGACCATTGCGGCGGTCCGACCAGCGCTGTGCAGAATGCGAGAGTATAGAGGTATGGCGGGCAGATTGGTTCTGCCCGGTTAAGGCGGCGTTTGTGTTTTCCGGATGCCTGCTGCGGTCAGGCCTGTTTTACGGGCTGCGCCGTTTGCAAGTCTGGAGGTGAGGCATCGGCAAAGCGATCGACCTGACGCAGTGATTTGAAGCACGTCATCCAGGCGCCGACCACGCCCAGCGTGCACACGCCGCCCATGATCGCAGCGGGAATCGCGCCTATCAGCGAGGCACTGGTGCCAGCCCGGAATTCGCCCAATTCATTGGAGGAGCCGATGAACAGCATGTTTACTGCGTTGACCCGCCCGCGCATGTTGTCGGGGGTCGAGAACTGCACCAGCGCCGAGCGAATGAATACGCTGACCATGTCCGCTGCGCCCGCGACCAGCAGCGCCAGGCATGACAGCCAGAACAGCGTGGACAGGGCAAACACCAGGTTCGCCACACCGAACAGCCCGACAGCGAGAAACATCGTCATGCCGACATTGCGCTGTAGCGGGCGCATGCTTAGGTAAATGCCGACCCCCAGCTCGCCCAGGCTCATTGACGCACGCAGCATGCCCAGCCCCTGCGGCCCGAGGTTCAGCACTTCATGGGCGTAGATCGGCAGCAAGGCCACCACGCCGCCCAGCAGCACGGCGAACAGGTCCAGCGAAATGGTGCCAAGAATAATCGGCCGCGAGCGGATGAAGGCGATGCCCGCGGTGAATCGTCCCCATGCACTTGAACCCAGCTCCATCGGCTTGCCGGCAAAGGGCGTGGCAACCGGAGCCAGCAACAGAACGCCTGCGATGAACGCCGCGACACACACTGAATAGGTCAGTTCGGCACCGCCCAGCCAGTAGAGGTAGCCGCCTATCAACGGACCGCCAACGGTCGAGCAGCGCATGATCACGCTGTTGGTGGCGATGGCCGAGGGCAACTGGTCTCGCGGGACGATTTGCGGCAGCAGGCTTTGCAGAGCCGGGCCTGTGAAGGCGCGGGCGCAGCCGTAGAGCATCAGCGCGCCATAGATAAGCCGCAGGTCTTGCAGTTTGAGCGCCGAGAACACGAAGAGAATGACACCGCAGACCGCTTGCACGCTCCAGCTGATCATCAGGATGACTTTGCGGTTGTAACGGTCGATCAGATCTCCGGCGGGCATCAACAGTAGCAACATGGGGATGAACTGAGCCAGGCCGACATACGCAAGCGCCATCGGCTCGCGGGTCATGTCATAAACCTGCCATGCGACGACCACCGCCTGAATCTGCATGGCAAACACCGCCATCAGGCGTGACAGGATAAAACTGATGAAACCGGGCTGGCTGGACAGCTTGGCCGGGGCAGAAGGCGTGGAGGACTCGGAGCTCAAGACTGGATCCCATCGAAGCGGCTAATTCACTTTTCGGTTTATACCTCAGCGTATCGATAGGAAGCTAATAAATAATCTGACAGTTTCGCGATTCACTGATTCGGCTCTGCGCGACGCTGTCATGCCACAAACTTGCGCTGCGTAGTCAAGATCGGACGCGAAGCATCCGGAGCGGCATGCCCACGCTGGAGCATGGGCACGATAGTGTTCTTACGGACAGTCAAAGGTGCCTCAGCGCCGAACCAGCAATACCCCCGATTCCATATGGTGGGTATACGGAAATTGATCGAACAGGGCGCAGCGTTCGACCCGGTGTGTGTCGTGCAACTGGGCGATGTTGGCGGCCAGGGTTTCCGGGTTGCAAGAGATGTACAGGATGCGTTCGAAGCGGCGGGTCAGCTCGCAGGTGTCTGCGTCCATGCCGGCGCGGGGCGGGTCGACGAAGACGCTGCCGAAATCGTAGCTTTTCAGGTCCACGCCCTTCAGACGACGGAACGGGCGCACTTCGTTCAATGCCTCGGTCAGTTCCTCTGCTGACAAGCGCACCAGCGTGACGTTGTCGACGCCGTTGTCATCCAGGTTGCTCAGAGCGGCGTTGACCGAGGTCTTGCTGATTTCGGTCGCCAGCACTTTGCGCACGCGGGTTGCGAGTGGCAAGGTGAAGTTGCCGTTGCCGCAATACAGCTCCAGCAGATCATCTTCCCGCTCGCCCAGTGCATCGAAGGCCCAGTTGAGCATCTTGCCGTTCACGGTGCCGTTAGGCTGGGTGAACGCACCTTCCGGCTGGCGATAGCTGAAGGTGCGGCCCGCGACGTCGAGCTTTTCAGTGACGTAGTCGTGACCGATGATCAGTTTCTGACCCTTGGAGCGGCCAATAACACTCACGTCCAGCTCTTTTGCCAGCGTCTCGGCTTCAGCCATCCATTGATCGTCCAGCGGGCGGTGATAGCACAGGGTGATCATCGCGTCGCCGGCCAGAGTGGTCAGGAAGTCCACCTGAAACAGCTTGTGGTTCAGCGTCAGGCTGGCTTCCCAGCGTTCACGCAGCACTGGCATCAGTGCGTTGATGCGCTCGCTGGCAATCGGCAAGCCTTCGAGCAGGATCGGCGTCTTGTTGTCGCCCGGCGCGAACATCGCGTAATAGCGTTTCTGATCTTCACGCCACAGGCGGAACTCGGCGCGCAGCCGGTAATGCTCGCGTGGCGAATCGAACACCTGCGGCTCGGGCGCATCGAACGGTGCCAGCAGCTCGCGCAGGCGGACGGTTTTTTCTTCGAGCTGACGGTCGTAGCTCGCAGGGTCGAAGGAAACACTCATGCGTTGAACCAGCCCAGCTTGATCACGAACAGAATCGACAGGATCACCAGCGCCGAATTCAGCTCGCGCCAGCGTCCCGACAGCAGCTTGATCGCGGTCCAGGAAATAAAGCCAAAAGCAATGCCGTTGGCGATGGAATAGGTGAATGGCATCGCCAGGGCCGTGATCACCACAGGTGCTGCCACGGTGATGTCATCCCAGTCGATTTCAGCCATGCCCGAAGCCATCAGTACTGCCACGAACAGCAGAGCCGGGGCCGTCGCGAAGGCTGGCACGCTGCTCGCCAGTGGCGCAAAGAACAGTGCCAACAGGAACAGCACGGCGACAACGACCGCCGTCAGGCCGGTACGGCCACCAGCACTCACGCCCGCAGCCGACTCGATGTAGCTGGTGGTGGTCGAGGTGCCCAGCAGCGAGCCTGCCATTGCAGCGGTACTGTCGGCGATAAGTGCACGGCCCATTTTCGGCATGTGCCCGTCTTTGCCCATCAACCCGGCGCGCTTGGCCACGCCTATCAGGGTGCCGGAGTTGTCGAAGATATCGACGAACAGGAACGCAAAGATGATGCTGACCAGACCTACATCCAGCGCGCCCATAATGTCCAGTTGCATGAAAGTCGGTGCGAGTGAAGGCGGCATCGACACAACGCCGCCGAAGGGCGTGAAGCCCAGTGCGATGGAAACCAGAGTGACCGCCAGAATGCCGATCAGCACGGCGCCACGCACTTTGAGGTGGTCCAGCGCAACGATCAGAAAGAAGCCCAGGGTGGCAAGCACCGGAGCAGGCTGCTTGAGATCACCCATGCCGATCATGGTGGCCGGGTTGCTGACCACGATGCCTGCGTTGTGCAGGGCAATCAGTGCCAGAAACAGGCCGATACCGGCGGCAATCGCCGAGCGCAAGGGCAGGGGGATGCTGTTGATGATCCATTCGCGGATGCGGAAGATCGACAGGATGAAGAACATCACAGCGGAAATGAACACTGCACCCAGCGCCACCTGCCAGCTATGGCCCATGTGCAGAACGACGGTGTAGGTAAAGAAGGCGTTCAGGCCCATGCCCGGTGCCAGGGCAATCGGGTAGTTGGCGATCAGGCCCATTACGGTCGAACCGATGGCTGCCGCCAGACAGGTGGCGACGAACACGGCGCCCTTGTCCATGCCGGTCTCGCCGAGGATGCTCGGGTTGACGAACAGGATGTAAGCCATCGCCAGGAAAGTCGTGACGCCCGCAAGAATCTCGGTTCGCACGTTGGTGTTGTGTGCCCTGAGTTGAAACAGCCTTTCCAGCATGTCTGGCTCTCCGTGACGCGGCGTGCGTCGTGAATGATCGACTCCAACAGCAAAGCACAGACTGCAGGGCAGCCCGCTCGATTTTTGCGGGTCGGAAAAAGCCGCGCATCATACCAGCAGCTTGTCGGGATGGCTGCCTGCGGATGACGGTCTTTCGACGATAAGTACGCTCATCCAGAAAGCCTGAACGTTGCAAACCTCGCGAAGTCCCACCCCTTAAGACGCATAAAAAGTGCGCCAAGCGACCGCCTACCGTGAGGTTTCCATGAGTGCAACGACCCCGAACCCCCAGGATTTCGCTACCCACGCGATTTCCCTGACCCTGAATGGGCAGCTCCGTCAGCTTGATGTGCTGCCCTGGACCACGCTGCTTGATCTGCTGCGAGATCAGCTCGACCTGGTCGGTACCAAGAAAGGCTGCGACCACGGCCAGTGTGGCGCATGTACCGTGCTGCGTGATGGTACGCGCATCAATGCCTGCCTGACGCTGGCGATCATGTGCGACGGCGCTGAGCTGACCACCATCGAAGGCCTGGCCGACGGTGAGCAACTGCATCCAATGCAGCAAGCGTTTATCAAGCATGACGCCTTTCAGTGTGGCTATTGCACCCCTGGGCAGATCTGCTCGGCGGTGGGCCTCGCCAATGAAGGTCGTGCCAGCACCCGCGCCGAAATTCAGGAGCTGATGAGCGGTAACCTGTGCCGCTGCGGTGCTTACAGCAACATCATTGCTGCCGTCGAAGAAGCGCTGCCACAGTTTCACAATGCCGCAGCCAAGCCGGAGGTGAACGCATGAACCCGTTCACCTACAGCAAGCCGACCGACGTCAGTGCAGCGGTCAATCTGAGCGGGCCGGCCACACGGTTTATCGCGGGCGGCACCAACCTGCTGGACCTGATGAAGGAAAACGTTGCCAGGCCTGAGCATTTGATCGATATCACCGGCCTGCCATTGCGTGAAGTCAGCGAGACCGCGTCTGGCGGGCTGATGATCGGGGCGCTGGTCAGCAACGCCGATCTGGCCTATCACCCCTTGATCGAGCAGCATTATCCGCTGTTGAGTCAGGCTGTACTGGCAGGTGCATCGCCGCAGCTTCGTAACATGGCCAGCACCGGCGGCAATCTGTTGCAGCGCACCCGTTGCTATTACTTCTACGACACCGGCGTGCCCTGCAACAAGCGCGAGCCCGGCACCGGTTGCCCGGCCCGCGATGGCCTGAACCGCATTCACGCGATTCTCGGTGCCAGTGATGCCTGTGTGGCGACTCACCCGTCTGACATGTGCGTAGCCCTGGCTGCGCTCGAGGCCGTTGTGCATGTTGAAGGCCGCGCCGGCAAACGCACCATCGAGTTTGCAGACTTCCATCGCCTGCCTGGTGATGCGCCGCAGCGTGACAACCAACTGGCAGACGACGAGTTGATCACTGCCGTCGAATTGCCAGCGGCGCGCTTTGTCAGCAACAGCGCCTACGTCAAGGTTCGTGACCGTCAGTCCTACGCCTTTGCACTGGTGTCGGTTGCAGCCGCGCTGGAACTCGACAATGGCGTGGTGCGCGACGTGCGCATTGCCTTGGGCGGCGTCGCGCACAAGCCGTGGCGTGACAAAGCTGTCGAGAGCCTGCTGGTCGGAAAGCCCGTGACTCGCGAAAACTTCGCAGCAGTGGCTGACGCCATGCTGGAAGACGCGCAGCCGCTTGCGCACAACGGTTTCAAAGTTCGATTGGCCCGCCGCGCGATCATTCGTGCCTTGAGCGACGCCGCAACAGGAGGGAGCGCCCAATGAACCAGCCATTTTCGCCAATGGGCAAACCCGTGGACCGCGTCGACGGTCGTCTGAAAGTAACCGGCGGCGCACGTTATGCCGGCGAGTACCCTGAAGAAGGCCTGCTGTTCGGCAGTGTGGTCTCCAGCACCATCGCCAGCGGTCGCGTGGTCAGCATCGATATCAGCGAAGCCATGAAAGTGCCGGGTGTAGTTGCGGTAATTGATCACACCAATCGTCCTTCGCTGGCCAGCTATGACGAGAACTATGAAGACGCTGACTCGGCAGACGGCTCGCCATTCCGTCCGCTGTACAACGATAAAGTGTTGTACAGCGGTCAGCCGTTGGCGCTGGTTGTGGCCGACACCCAGGAGCTGGCGCGACACGCTGGTTCGCTGGTACGCATCGATTACGAACAGGCCAGCCACCAGACCGATCTGCAGGCCATGCTGGATACCGCGTACGACGCACCTGCCGAACTGCCGCCGCCGCGTGGCAACTTCGAGGGTGAGCTGGCAAGTTCTGCGCTGAGTGTCGATGTGACATACAGCACGCCAAGCGAATACCACAACCCGATGGAACCGCACGCTTCGACGGTTCTGTATCAGGCAGACGGCAGTTTGCAGATCCACGACAAGACCCAAGGTACGCAGAACTGTCAGGACTACCTGCACAAGGTCTTCGGTCTGGAAAAGGACAAGATTCGTGTGTTGGCTGCCTTTGTCGGCGGTGCATTCGGTTCCGGCTTGCGACCGCAGTATCAACTGCCATTGGCGGTGATGGCTGCGCTGCACTTGAAGCGTTCGGTACGCCTGACGTTGACTCGCCAGCAGATGTTCACCTTTGGTTACCGCCCACGCACTGTTCAGCGTCTGCGCCTGGGTGCTGCTGCCAATGGCCGCCTGCTGGCTGTGGGCCACGAAGCCATCGGCCAGACCTCGCGTTTCGAGGATTTCAGCGAGCACGTCGTGGAATGGAGCGGCATGCTCTATCAGTGTGACAACGTGCAACTGACTTACAAGCTGGTGCCGCTGGACGTGTTCACGCCGCTGGACATGCGTGCGCCGGGCGCTGCACTGGGCATGATCGGCCTGGAATGCGCGATGGATGAATTGGCCTGCGCGCTGGCGATCGACCCGGTACGCCTGCGCCTGACCAACTATGCCGAACGCAATGGTAACGAAGACAAGCCTTATTCCAGCAAGGAGTTGCGCGAATGCTACAGCCAGGGCGCCGAGCGTTTTGGCTGGGAACGCCGCAACCCTGAGCCACGCAGCATGCGCCAGGGCCGCCAACTGGTGGGCTGGGGCATGGCAGGCGGTGTCTGGGAAGCCATGCAGATGAAAGCCAGTGCCAAGGCGCGTCTGGGAGCAGACGGTTCGCTGGTGGTTAGCAGTGCCACCACCGATATCGGCACAGGCACTTACACTGTCATGACCCAGATCGCAGCCGAATCTGCGGGTGTCGATGTAGACAAGGTCACTTTCCTGCTGGGCGATTCGTCGTTGCCGACCGCGCCGTTGCAGGGTGGCTCGTTTACCGTGTCTTCAGTGGGTACAGCGGTGCAGCAGGCCTGTCAGGCCTTGCAGCGTAAAGTACTGGAAGTGGCCAAAGGTCTGCATCCGCAGTTCGCCTCTGCCACGCCAGATCAGGTTCGCTTTGAAGCAGGCAAGCTGTACCTGGGTGATCAGGTGCTGTCGATGGCCGAGCTTGCAGCGTCGCAGGCCAATGGCGCGATCGAAGTGCAGGTGGACGCCGAGCCGGACAAGAAGCGCGAAGCCTACGCGGCGGCAACGCACTCGGCGGTATTCGTCGAAGTGCTGGTGGATGAAGATCTGGGCACCGTCAAGGTGAACCGTGTGGTCAGCGCGGTTGCAGCAGGCCGGGTGGTGAATCCGAAAATGGCACGCAGCCAGATTCTGGGTGGCGTGGTCTGGGGGATGGGCATGGCGCTGCATGAAGAAGCGATGCTTGACCATGACCTTGGCCGCCCGATGAACCACAGCCTTGCCGAGTATCACATCCCGGTGAACGCTGATATTGGTGACATCGACGTGCTGTTTGTCGAAGAAAATGACGAGATCGTCAATGCGCTGGGCTCCAAAGGCGTCGGCGAAATCGGCATCGTGGGAGTACCGGCAGCTATTGCCAACGCCATCTACCACGCGACCGGCAAGCGGATACGCGAGTTTCCGATCACGCTGGACAAGCTGTTGTAATTCTTCGGCTGTCGTTCCCACGCCCATGCTCGTCGTTGTAAGCGAGTCTTGAGAGGCCCGCAGATAGGGCTTCTTCCCGGAGGGCGTGGGGGCTTCAGGAGGTTACG
The DNA here is from genome assembly GCF_000156995.2 of Pseudomonas coronafaciens pv. oryzae str. 1_6. NCBI lineage: Bacteria > Pseudomonadati > Pseudomonadota > Gammaproteobacteria > Pseudomonadales > Pseudomonadaceae > Pseudomonas > Pseudomonas coronafaciens. Next base: position 876,811 of record NZ_CP046035.1, read on the forward strand.
ACGGCTGCGACGGGCTGCTAAACGGCTCTGAACGGGCGACATTGCTTGTGCCTGATGCTGTTCACGTTCCTGCTGCCGGTTCCCGGCAGTTCGCGGACAAGTCCGCTCCTACACAATTCCTCTCCCTCCGCTCCCACAGAAGCGGAGCGTCGCTCTCCACGTGAGACATCCCGCCACGCGACAATAGACCACACGGCTTAAAGGGCTGAACAGGACTACTCTTTCATTGTCGATTGATCTACGTCATTGCTTAAAGGCACAGGATGACCAATCGACCAGCATTTGCTCGTTCAAGAACGCTGCATAAAAAGAAACAAATGCACTCATTACCGTGGGGGCAATCGCTGTTGGCTTGTTGTCGGCAGCAGGTTTCATCTGAGAGAGGAACGTTTTATGTTCGGTTTAGAGGCTATCGATCTCGCCCGAATTCAGTTCGCATTCACGATTTCGTTTCACATCCTGTTTCCTGCCATCACCATTGGTCTGGCAAGTTATCTGGCTGTGCTCGAAGGCCTGTGGCTGAAGACCCGCGATGATGTCTACCGTGACCTGTACCACTTCTGGTCCAAGATATTTGCCGTCAATTTCGGCATGGGCGTAGTGTCCGGGCTGGTCATGGCCTATCAATTCGGCACCAACTGGAGCCGCTTCTCTGATTTTGCCGGCGCTGTTACCGGCCCTCTGCTGACCTACGAGGTGCTGACCGCCTTCTTCCTGGAGGCCGGTTTCCTCGGCGTGATGCTGTTCGGCTGGAATCGCGTCGGTCGCAACCTGCACTTTTTCTCCACGGTGATGGTTGCCATCGGCACGCTGATTTCCACCTTCTGGATTCTGTCGTCCAACAGCTGGATGCAGACCCCGCAAGGGTTCGAGATCATCGATGGTCGGATTATCCCCACTGACTGGTTCGCCGTGATCTTCAACCCGTCGTTCCCGTATCGCCTGACACACATGGCGATCGCTGCGTTCGTGGCAACTGCGTTCTTTGTCGGTTCTTCCGCCGCCTGGCACCTGCTGCGTGGCCGCGATACACCGGCGGTACGCAAGATGCTCTCGATGGCCATGTGGATGGCCCTCCTGGTGGCGCCTGTTCAGGCAGTGGTCGGTGACTTCCACGGTCTGAACACGCTCGAGCATCAGCCCGCGAAAATCGCAGCAATCGAAGGCCACTGGGAAAACGAGGGTGACAAGCCCACGCCGCTGATTCTGTTCGGCATCCCCGACATGAAGGAAGAGCGTACCAAGTACGCGGTGGAAATCCCGTACCTGGGCAGCCTGATCCTGACCCACAGCCTCGACAAGCAAGTGCCTGCGCTCAAGGAATTCAAACCCGAGGATCGCCCTAATTCGACGATCGTGTTCTGGTCGTTCCGGGTCATGGTCGCACTCGGCATGCTGATGATCTTCACCGGCCTGTGGAGCCTCTGGCTGCGCAAACGCGGCACCCTGTATAACTCGCGTCCGTTCCTGTACATGGCGCTGTGGATGGGACCTTCGGGCCTGATCGCGATCCTGGCGGGCTGGTTCACCACCGAGATCGGTCGTCAGCCGTGGGTGGTCTACGGCCTGATGCGTACCGCAGATGCCTCTTCGGGTCACAGCGTTGCGCAGATGAGCATCACCCTGGTGTTGTTCGTGGTCGTGTACTTCGTGCTGTTCGGCACAGGTCTGGGCTACATGATGCGGCTGGTCCGCAAAGGGCCGAAAGCCTACGTCGAGCACGTACCTGACGGTGGTCCTGGCCAGAAACGCACACCGGCCCGTCCGCTCTCCGCCGCTGTTGAAGGCGCAGAAGATGGCGACAATATTGACCATCTTGGCAAGGGGAACTAAGCCATGGGCATCGATCTTCCGCTGATCTGGGCCATCATCATCGTCTTCGGCATTATGATGTACGTCGTGATGGACGGATTCGATCTGGGCATCGGGATTCTCTTCCCGTTCATGAAGGAAAGTCACGACCGCGACGTGATGATGAACACTGTCGCGCCGGTCTGGGACGGTAACGAAACCTGGCTGGTACTGGGCGGCGCTGCACTGTTTGGCGCGTTTCCGCTGGCCTATTCTGTGGTTCTGTCTGCGCTGTATCTGCCGCTGATGTTCATGCTCATGGGCCTGATATTCCGCGGCGTGGCGTTCGAGTTCCGCTTCAAGGCGACCGAGCTGAAGCGTCACTGGTGGGACAAGGCCTTCATTGGCGGCTCGCTCGCGGCGACTTTCTTTCAGGGTGTGGCGCTGGGTGCCTATATTGAAGGCATTCCGGTGGTCGATCGTCAGTTTGCAGGCGGCTCGCTGGACTGGCTTTCGCCGTTCCCGATGTTCTGCGGCCTGGCCTTGATCGTTGCCTATGCGTTGCTGGGCTGCACCTGGCTGATCATGAAGACCGAAGGCCCGCTACAGAAGGCCATGCATGACCTGGCGCGCCCTCTGGCACTGGCGGTTCTTGCCGTCATGGCCATGGTCAGCCTGTGGACGCCGCTGGCGCATGCGGATATTGCGCATCGCTGGTTCAGCATGCCTAACCTGTTCTGGTTCATGCCGGTGCCGATTCTGGTGTTGGTGACCATGTACGGGCTGTTCAAGGCTGTGGCGCGAAATGCCCACTACACGCCGTTTCTGCTGACCCTGTTGCTGATCTTTCTCGGCTATAGCGGTCTGGGCATCAGCCTGTGGCCGAATATCATTCCGCCTTCAGTGTCTATCTGGCAGGCCGCCGCGCCGCCACAGAGCCAGGGTTTCATGCTGGTCGGCACGCTGTTCATCATTCCGTTTATCCTGGGCTACACCTTCTGGAGCTACTACGTGTTCCGCGGCAAGGTGACGACCGAAGACGGTTATCACTAGCCCGAACCGAGGAGAATGACGATGTCTGGTAAAAATTCCATGCACGATCCGGATCCGGCACTGAGCAAACCGCTCTGGCAACGACTGGCCTGGCTGGTCGGGATCTGGTCGGGCAGTGTGTTTGCGCTGTTCATCGTCGCCAGCCTGATGCGCATGTTCATGAGCGCTGCAGGCCTGACGACTCACTGATCATCACTGCATTCCCGTTCGTGCCTTCCGGGCACGTTTACGACCCTCTGTCACCGCTCGTGTGGCAAGAGGGTCTTTTTTTGCGTGCTGCGGCTTACTTGCGTGCCTTGAGGATGACGAACTTGGGTGTGGATGCAACCTGCTCGACACCCCGGAACAGGCGCGACAGCTTGGTGTGATAACCCAGATGTCGATTACCGACGATATACAGTGCGCCACCTGTTACCAACGCCTCGCGCGCCTGGAGGAACATGCGCCAGGCGAGGAAATCCCCTACCACCTGCTGCTGATGAAACGGCGGATTGCACAGCACCACATCCAGAGAGTCAGGTTCCTGGCCGTCCAGCCCGTCGCCTGCACGGATGACGGCTTCTCGCTCGCCCAACTGTGCCCGCCAGTTTTCTGCAGCCGATTGCACAGCCATGTATGACTCGTCCACCAGCGTGTAGTGCGCATCGGGATTGTCCAGCGCACTGGCGATGGCCAGCACCCCGTTGCCGCAACCCAGGTCTGCAACCCGCGAGCTGCCCAGGTTCTTCGGCAGCTGAGGCAAAAAGGCCCGAGTGCCGATATCCAGACCCTCGCGACAGAACACATTGGCGTGGTTGATCAGTTCGATGGCCGGTTCATCCAGCCGGTAACGTGTCGGGTAGGGCGAGGCTTGCACCTCCTGCGCCTGCGGTGTCACAAACAGCAATCGGGCTTTTTTCACCGCCAGCGAGGCTTGCACCGGCCCCACATACTCTTCCAGCAAGTCTCCGGCCGAGCGCGGCAAATGCTTGACCATCGCCGCAGCGATCACCCGCGCGCCGGGTGCCAGTTGGCCTTGCAGTCGTATCAGTTGCTCTTCCAGCAGGGCAAGGGTCTTGGGGACGCGGATGAGCACCCAGTCGAACGGGCCGTTCAGTGGCTCGCTGGCTGGTATCAGAGGCACTGCGTCATAGGCCATGCCGTTGCGTGCCAGGTTCTTTTCCAGCCCTTGCGCCGCCAGGTACGAATCGGTACTGCTTGACACTGTCGCGTGGCGGGCGAGGCTCGCCGCAAGGGCGCCGAAGCTGTCGTTGAGCACCAGCACCCGGCTTTGAAGGCTCAGCCCGGTCTCTGCAACGTGGCTGAGCAGGTATTCGTCAGCGGCATCGAATGCCTGCAGCGGCTCATCCTGTTGCTCTGGCTGGCGGATGAGATCAAGTTCAGCGAAGGGACTGATGAGCAGGGGCATTGGCGGGAGAACTCTGTGCAATCGAAGGTATATCAGCGAGTCCTGTGACAGGCAGACTCGCCGATACCCGGGATTTTACGTAGTTTTCCGACAGATATCTGCCTATTGCTGAACAACGGCGGTTTTTGTCAGAACATGCCGCTCATCGCAGCACGTACAGCAGCGGCGGTCTTGTTGCACACGCCCATCTTTTGGATGGCACTGGCGATGTGAAAGTGAATGGTGCGCTCCTTCAGGCAAAGAATGATTGCAATGGCACCAGCTGTTTTCCCTTCTGCGGACCACTTGAGGACTTCGATTTCTCTCTGTGTCAGGTTCTTTGCTGGCGAGGGCTGTAGAAAATTGATTTCCATGGTGTTCATGAAGCCTCCTTGCGGTGTGTATCCAGACCTTGCTGTTCGCTTATCCAGTCTAGGAACAAATCACCGGCAACCCGCCGACTGCGCAGGCGCGCTGACGGATGGACTGATGGCACTTGGCACCGCGAAATATGTCTTTACCCTGTAACCCTTGTGCAAGAGCGGTTCAGGTAATTTGTCGCGCAGCCGTTCAGCCAGCTCAGGCAGTCTTCGAGAACCAAATGCTCTAAGCCGACAGGTCGGTTTCGAGGTAAATCATCACAAACAGCCGGTGTTTATCGCGACGGCTTTGCGGGACACTGGGTTCTGCTTTCCATATTCAGGAGTTCAAAGCGCACCATGACCGTCAGTGATGACAAGTTCACCCGACAGACACTGCAGCGTGTCACGCCGCTGACCGAGAACCTGTTCACCCTGCGCGCTACACGCGATCCGGGTTTTCGCTTTCGTGCCGGCCAGTTTGCGCGGCTTGGCGTGACCAAGGCCGATGGCACGACCGTGTGGCGTGCCTATTCGATGGTGTCTTCACCCTACGACGAGTTTCTGGAGTTCTTCTCCATCGTGGTGCCCGACGGCGAGTTCACCAGCGAGCTGAACCGCCTGCGCGAAGGCGACACCCTGATGGTGGAAAAGCAGGCATTTGGTTACCTGACGCTGGATCGATTTGTTGATGGCCGTGACCTGTGGCTGTTGTCTACAGGCACAGGCGTCGCGCCTTTTCTGTCGATCCTTCAGGATTTCGAAGTCTGGGAGAAGTTCGAGCGGGTGATCCTTGTCTACAGCGTGCGCGAGTCCCGCGAGCTGGCCTATCAGCAGCTGATTGCCGAGCTGATGCAGCGTGAGTATCTGGCTGAGTACGCGGACAAGTTTCTGTTTCTGCCCACGGTAACCCGCGAGCAGCATCCGGGCGCATTGAATGGACGCATCACGCAACTGATCGACAACGGAGAACTGGAGCGCGCCGCCGGAATTGCCCTCACGCCAGAGCATTCGCGCGTAATGTTATGTGGTAATCCGCAGATGATCGATGACACACGAGCGATTCTCAAACAGCGCGACATGCGCCTGAGCCTGTCACGTAAGCCAGGGCAGGTGGCAGTCGAGACGTATTGGTAGACGACGCTTCGCTCGTCCACAATCCCCAAGGATCGTAGGAGCGGACTCGTCCGCGATATGCCGGGAACCGGCAGCAAGCTGCTTCAGGGCCGCTTCGCAGCCCATCGCAGCTATCGTAACCTTCTGATACTCCCACGCCCCACAAACACAAGCTCGTGTTTCAAACCCACAATCAGAGTGGGCGTGCAGGGTCCACGGTGACGGGTTCTGCCGGCTTGTTCTGTTCCTTCAGCAGGTCGCGAATCTCGCTCAGCAGAACTTCCTGCCTGGAAGGCGTTGGCGGCAGGGTAGGCGCCTTGGCTTCTTCGCGTTTCAGGCGATTGATCGCCTTAACGCCCATGAAGATCGCGAACGCGACAATGATGAAGTCGATGATGGTCTGGATGAACTTGCCATACGCCAGCAGTACTGCGGGCGCTGTGCCCTGTGCTGGACGCAGGGTGACGGCCAGGTCACTGAAGTCCACTCCGCCGATCAACAGGCCTAACGGCGGCATGATGACATCGCCGACGAACGACGAAACGATCTTGCCGAATGCCGCGCCAATGATGATACCGACGGCCATATCGACCACGTTACCTTTGACCGCAAAGGCCTTGAACTCGCTAAGTACGCTCATGGGTAATTCCTTGTTACAGATAAAATTGATCCAGAAGAGTGTAGCCCAGCCGTAGTGTTGCCGCTTGAACCACGTTTAATCGACCGGAGCCGCCTGCGTAAGTTTTATCCGGTTTTGAAACCTGTGCTTCGCCGAGCGAGTAGCGGGTACCGAAACCTGCGCTATGATGGGCGTTTTTCACGACTGGGGTTGTCATGGCCAAGGCCAAACGCTTGTACGGCTGCACCGAGTGTGGCGCGACGTTTCCCAAGTGGGCGGGCCAGTGCGCTGATTGCGGCGCCTGGAACACACTGGTCGAAACCATGATTGAGAGTGGTGCCGCTGCGCCCCCCAGTGGACGCACGGGCTGGACCGGTTCGCAGGCGCAGATCAGAACCCTGGCGGAAGTCAGCGTCGAAGAGATCCCGCGTTTCTCCACCAACTCCGCCGAGCTGGATCGCGTGCTCGGTGGCGGTCTGGTAGACGGCTCGGTGGTGTTGATCGGCGGTGATCCTGGCATCGGTAAATCAACCATTCTGCTTCAGACACTGTGCAACATTGCGCAACGCATGCCTGCCCTGTATGTCACTGGTGAGGAATCCCAACAGCAAGTGGCCATGCGCGCCCGCCGTCTGGGCCTGCCGCAGGACAAACTGCGCGTCATGACCGAAACCTGCATCGAGACGATCATTGCCACAGCCAAGGTCGAAAAGCCGAAAGTGATGGTGATCGACTCGATCCAGACGATCTTTACCGAACAGTTGCAATCCGCACCGGGTGGCGTATCGCAGGTTCGTGAAAGCGCTGCCTTGCTGGTGCGCTACGCCAAACAAAGCGGCACCGCGATCTTTCTGGTGGGTCACGTCACCAAGGAAGGCGCGCTGGCCGGTCCACGCGTGCTGGAGCACATGGTCGACACCGTGTTGTATTTCGAAGGCGAGTCGGACGGCCGTCTGCGCCTGTTGCGGGCCGTGAAGAATCGCTTCGGTGCCGTGAACGAGCTGGGCGTGTTCGGCATGACCGACAAGGGCTTGAAGGAAGTCTCCAATCCGTCGGCGATTTTCCTGACCCGTGCTCAGGAAGAAGTACCGGGCAGCGTGGTCATGGCTACGTGGGAAGGTACGCGACCCATGCTGGTGGAAGTCCAGGCACTGGTGGATGACAGCCACATGTCCAATCCGCGCCGGGTGACACTGGGGCTCGATCAAAACCGTCTGGCGATGCTATTGGCCGTATTGCACCGGCATGGCGGCATTCCGACCCACGATCAGGACGTGTTCCTCAACGTGGTGGGGGGCGTGAAGGTGCTCGAGACCGCATCAGACCTGGCCTTGATGGCCGCGGTCATGTCCAGCCTGCGCAATAGGCCTCTGCCGCATGACCTGCTGGTGTTTGGCGAAGTGGGGTTGTCGGGTGAGGTCAGGCCCGTGCCCAGTGGTCAGGAGCGCCTCAAGGAGGCCGCCAAGCACGGTTTCAAACGGGCCATCGTGCCGAAAGGCAATGCGCCGAAAGAAGCACCTCCCGGCTTGCAAATCATTGCTGTCACGCGCCTGGAGCAGGCTTTGGATGCGCTGTTCGAGTAACCCTCCCTTGGGGTTATTCGTACAACTCGATCAAGGCCGCCAGTTCCCGATCGAGTTCCTCGGGGTCGCCGAGGTTCAATTCGACCAGCCGCCTCAGGTAGCTGATCGACTCCAGCCCTATATGCCGGCAAACAAACCCCAGTTGCCGGTTGTTGTCATGGGTGACTTCGGCATCCATTTTCACGTGGGCATCGTTGCTTAGAATGATGTCGACTTCAAAGGGTTGCGTCGGATCACCGTTCCAAGGATCAGGCCGTTCGATCAGCAACCCTTTGAGGGACAGGTCGACCAGTTTCACTTTCCAGCTTTTGTCGCCTTGCTTCAGATCGGTCTTGGCATCAAAGGCAATGCGTTTGAAACGACGGCGATCTTCGGGTGAGTCGGTCATCGGGTTAACTCTCTTGTCGCCCGTTGAAACCAGTCAGCGGGCAGGTTGTTTTCCGAGCAATTCTTTCGTCTCTGCACGATAGACCGGAAAGCAATGGCAGAACAGTTCCTCCTTGCCGTTTTGTGATCCGGCCACCATCTCTTGAGGCCATTCCAGCCCTCTATGCCGGGTATCTGCCGCAATTGATCATTTTTCGACCTAGACCTTGGTTGGGGGTGGTCTTTCGTGGATCCGACGCTAAACTCGCACTGCTTGCCTTCTAGTCAACTCTGCTGGAATAAAAAATGAAAAATAATAATAGCCTGATGCGCCACGTTCCTTGGCTCATCGTTGCAATTGTCGGAGCATGTGCTCTTGGGGTCGTGGCCTTGCGTCGCGGAGAGGCGATCAATGCCTTGTGGATAGTGGTTGCTGCGGTGGCTATCTATCTGGTTGCTTATCGTTACTACAGTCTTTTCATCGCCACGCACGTCATGCAGCTCGATCCGCTGCGTGCCACGCCGGCGGTGGTCAATAACGATGGTCTGGACTACGTGCCGACCAACAAACATATCCTGTTTGGTCACCACTTTGCCGCCATCGCTGGCGCGGGGCCGCTGGTCGGGCCGGTGCTGGCCGCGCAAATGGGCTATCTGCCCGGTACGCTCTGGCTGATCGCCGGTGTGGTGCTGGCAGGAGCGGTGCAGGATTTCATGATTCTGTTCCTGTCCACGCGCCGCGACGGTCGCTCGCTGGGCGACATGGTTCGCGAGGAAATGGGCCGCATTCCCGGTACCATCGCCTTGTTCGGCTGCTTCCTGATCATGATCATCATCCTTGCGGTGCTGGCGCTGATTGTGGTCAAGGCGCTGGCCGAAAGCCCTTGGGGCATGTTCACGGTCATGGCGACGATTCCGATTGCAATGTTCATGGGCATTTACATGCGCTACATCCGTCCGGGACGCATTGGAGAAATCTCTATTGTCGGTGTCATTCTGCTGCTGGGTTCGATCTGGGTCGGCGGTGCGGTAGCGGCTGATCCGACCTGGGGGCCGATGTTCACCTTCACCGGCATACAGATCACCTGGATGCTGGTGGGCTACGGTTTCGTCGCAGCCATGCTGCCGGTCTGGCTGCTGCTGGCGCCACGTGACTACCTGTCGACCTTCCTCAAGATCGGCACAATTCTGGCCTTGGCAATCGGTATCCTGATTCTGGCCCCCGAGCTGAAAATGCCGGCCCTGACCCAGTTCACCGATGGCACCGGCCCGGTCTGGAAAGGCGCGCTGTTCCCGTTCCTGTTCATCACCATCGCCTGCGGCGCGGTGTCGGGTTTCCACGCGCTGATCTCTTCGGGTACCACGCCCAAGCTGCTGGATAACGAAAAGAATGCCCGTTACATCGGCTACGGCGGCATGCTGATGGAGTCATTCGTGGCGATCATGGCGATGGTCGCCGCTTCGGTCATCGAACCAGGTGTCTATTTTGCGATGAACAGCCCGGCTGCCGTGGTTGGCAGCGATGTGGTGACGGTCGCGCAGACGGTTTCCAGCTGGGGCTTCGCCATCACGCCCGAACAACTGACAGCGGTCGCCAAAGACATCGGCGAAAACACCATTCTGGCCCGCGCCGGTGGTGCGCCTACCCTGGCGGTCGGTATCGCGCAGATTCTCCATCAGGTATTGCCGGGCGAGAACACCATGGCGTTCTGGTACCACTTCGCGATCCTGTTTGAAGCGCTGTTCATCCTCACCGCTGTCGACGCCGGCACACGGGCCGGACGCTTCATGCTGCAGGACCTTCTGGGCAGCTTCGTGCCAGCCCTGAAACGCACCGAATCCTGGACCGCCAACGCCATCGGTACAGGTGGTTGCGTCGCCCTGTGGGGGTATCTGCTGTATCAGGGCGTGATCGACCCGCTGGGTGGCATCAACACCCTGTGGCCGCTGTTTGGTATCTCCAACCAGATGCTCGCCGGTATCGCGCTGATGCTCGCCAGCGTCGTGCTGATCAAGATGAAGCGTCAGCGCTACGTCTGGGTCACCATGTTGCCTGCTGTCTGGCTGCTGATCTGCACCGTGACGGCTGGCCTGATCAAACTGTTCGACGCCAACCCAGCGGTCGGCTTCCTGGCCCTGGCCAAGAAGTACAGCGCCGCTGCGGATGCCGGTCAGATTCTGGCTCCGGCGAAGACCATGGACCAGATGCAACATGTGATCTTCAACGCCTACACCAACGCCGGGCTGACCATGCTGTTCCTGTTTGTGGTGTTCAGCATTCTGTTCTATGCCATCAAAGTAGGCCGTGCGGCGTGGACGACCAAGGAGCGCTCCGACAAGGAAGCTCCTTATCAGGCCATGCCGCCAGCGCCGCAGGTGTGATGATGTTCACCCACAGAGGATTTGCCCATGTTCAATGACCTGAGTCGCCTCGGCAAATACCTCGGTCAGGCCGCGCGCCTGATGGTGGGCATGCCTGACTACGATACGTATGTCGAGCACATGCAGAACACCCACCCGGACAAGCCGATGATGACCTACGAGCAGTTCTTTCGGGAGCGGCAAGAGGCACGTTACGGCGGCAAGGGCGGGCCGAAGTGCTGCTGATATGCTGATCTGCGTTATTGTCTGACCCGACGCGCCACAGGCCATCACCTGTGGCGCGTTTTCATTCCAGCTGAATGCATCACGCCAGGAGCCTTATGACTGAGTTGCAACCCATCCCCGTGACCGTGCTGACCGGTTTTCTGGGCGCAGGCAAAACCACCTTGCTGCGCCATCTGCTCAAGGCCGAGCACGGCCTGAAGATTGCGGTAATCGAAAACGAATTCAGCGATGCCGGTATCGACAGCCAGTTGCTCGGCACCGACCCGGTGCAGATCATGACCCTGTCCAACGGCTGCGTGTGCTGCACCATTCACACCGACCTGACCAAAGCGCTGTATCTGCTGCTGGAGCGCCTGGACAGTGGCGAAATCGCTTTCGATCGGTTGGTGATCGAATGCACCGGGCTGGCCGATCCGGCACCGGTCGCCCAGACGTTTTTCATCGACGAAGAGCTGCGCGAGCGTTATATCCTCGACGGCATCATTACCCTGGTGGACGCTGCCCACGCAGATACCCATCTGGCGCAAACCATCGCCCAGGCACAGATCGGCTTTGCCGACCGTCTGTTGGTCAGTAAGCGTGACCTCGTAGACGACGCAGCCTTCGATGCCCTCAGCGCGCGTCTTGCGCGCATCAACCGCCGCGCCCCGATACGCATCGTCGACCACGGCAAGATCGACCTCGCCGAACTGCTCGACGTGCGTGGCTTCAACCTCAACGCCGACCTCGGCGGCGGCATGGTCTTGCGACCACTGGCCCCGGTCGGCAACTCCGGCGACCGCATCACCAGCCTGGTCCTGCGCAGCGACAAACCCCTGAACCTGGACCGTCTCAGTGAGTTCATGAACGAACTGCTGGAAGACCACGGCAAGCAGTTGTTGCGCTACAAGGGCGTGCTCAACATCGAAGACGAACCGCGCAAAATGGTGTTTCAGGGGGTGCTGAAACTGTACGGCTTTGACTGGGATACCGAGTGGGCTGAAGGCGAGCAGCGCGAGAGCGTGATCGTGTTTATTGCCGATGAGTTGCCGGAGGAGAAGATTCGAGCGGGGTTCGAGAGGGTTTGTGCATAAGGTATTTGGCTATGATCTGAGTAGCTGCCTCCGCTAGTGAACCACCCAAAAAAAAGCCCCGGTTCTCACGAACCGGGGCTTTTCGGTGTTGCGTCTAGACGAAGTCTATCAAGCGCCGTAGACCGGCAACTTCGCGCAGATGGCCTTGACCTTTTCACGGACAGCGTCGATCACTGCTTCGTTGTTCAGGTCTGCCAGGATGTCGCAGATCCAGCCAGCCAGTTCCTTGCACTCTGTTTCCTTGAAGCCACGAGTGGTCACTGCCGGGGTGCCGAAGCGCAGGCCGGAGGTGACGAACGGGGAGCGTGGGTCGTTCGGTACGGAGTTCTTGTTCACGGTGATGAAGGCGCGACCCAGTGCGGCGTCTGCGTCTTTACCGGAGATGTCCTGCTTGATCAGCGACAGCAGGAACAGGTGGTTTTCAGTACCGCCGGACACGACGTCGAAGCCGCGCTCGATGAAGACACCGGCCATCGCCTTGGCATTCTTGACCACCTGTTGCTGGTAAGCCTTGAACTCGGGTTGCAGTGCTTCCTTGAAGCAGATCGCCTTGGCCGCGATGACGTGCTCCAGCGGGCCGCCCTGCGAGCCAGGGAATACAGCTGAATTCAGCTTCTTCTCGATGTCGGCGTTGGCGCGAGCCAGAATCAGGCCGCCACGTGGACCGCGCAGGGTCTTGTGCGTGGTAGTGGTCACGACGTCGGCGAATGGCACCGGGTTCGGGTAGACGCCTGCTGCGACCAGACCGGCAACGTGAGCCATGTCGACGAACAGGTAGGCACCGACCTTGTCGGCGATGGCGCGGAAGCGCGGGAAGTCGAGGATCTGCGAGTAGGCAGAGAAACCGGCGACGATCATTTTCGGCTTGTGTTCAACAGCCAGGCGCTCGACTTCGTCGTAGTCGATCATGCCGTTGGCATCGATGCCGTACTGGACGGCGTTGTACAGCTTGCCCGAGGACGAAACGCTGGCGCCGTGGGTCAAGTGACCACCGTGGGCCAGGCTCATGCCGAGAATGGTGTCGCCGCCTTGCAGCAGGGCCAGGTAGACAGCCGAGTTGGCCTGCGAGCCTGCGTGTGGCTGAACGTTGGCGTAATCGGCGCCGAACAGCTCCTTGGCGCGGTCGATGGCCAGTTGCTCGATAACGTCGACGTACTCGCAGCCGCCGTAGTAACGCTTGCCTGGGTAGCCTTCAGCGTACTTGTTGGTCAGGACCGAGCCTTGAGCTTCCATGACGGCCGGACTGGTGTAGTTTTCCGAGGCAATCAGCTCGATGTGTTCTTCCTGGCGCAGAGCTTCTTGCTCCATGGCGGCAAACAGATCGGCGTCGTACTTGGCGATAGTCAAATCACGGCTGAACATGGCAGTCCTCAAAGGGGCATGGCGGAAAAGGCGACTATTCTACCCCATCGGGTTTTATCTGGCATATGAAAGGCAGTCATCTTGACCAGTGACAGCGTTCACGCTGCGCTCTGCAAGGCGTGAAATCATTGCCACTGTGCAGGCGCAAGCCCTGCTCTGGGCGGGGCTCACCCGCATGAGATTGCCCGGTTCGATGGCGTCATCCCTGGCTTGATCCCGGCACATTCACTCTAAATTTCAGTGGCCATGCGTCGACTCTTCCTTGGCTGCCGGGAACCGTTGCGGGTCGGATGCCACTTAGTCGGTCAATTGCTTGTACCCACTAACCACAGGGAAAACGCCCATGATGCCCTCTCAGATCACGCGCTCCTCTCATTCCTCATTACCGGACGCCGCCCCGGCGTCCTCCGATGCCGCCAGCAGCTGTGAGCAAACCCCGCAACAGGCTCGTACCACGGCCTTTGTCGCCTCCGGCGAGCTGGCCGTGGCATTTGGTCGCACTTCCGCTGTGCCGGTGCAGGACCCTGTGCGCCTGTTGTCTAATCTCCAGCGTGAACTGGGCAAGACACACCCGTCCTGGCCCGATGTTGCCCAGCTCGGGCAGGACCTCGCGGAGGTCGCCATGACTGAGCAGGGCTGGCATCAGCTGGCAAGCGAAGATCAGCAGCCAGCGCTGAAAAATGTGCTTGATCATTGCACTAAAAGTCTGTTCGATAAGCCCGGGTCCAGCGCATCCCACGCGTCGCTGGCCCAGGCCCTTGAAGGGCTCAGCACGGCGCGGCTGCATCAGTCTCTCGCCTGTTTGACCACCCGGACGCCTGCCTTGGCGCTAGCGGTCCCGGATCTGCTGGCGCTGGCCCATCTGGAACCCGAGTCTCTGGCCGCAAAGCCCACCAATGCCTTGTCGTACGCGCTCTTCAGCAGTTTCGTTCAGACGACCAAACATCGTGCGCTTGAGTTGATTAACAACCTTCAGCATCAATCCGCAGAAACCGTCGGTCTGTTGCGCTCGCATGCCGATACGCTCAAAAGCCTTGAGGGATTGCCTGGCGCCTTGCAGGCACTGACAGAAAACTGCCCGGACGTGTCTGCCCGCAACGCGCTGCAGGAGTTGGCGGAGGTGGCCGGGGAGCTGCTGCAGCAATTACGCGTACACGATCTTTTGCCGCAGTTGCAGGAAATCTCCAGTGAACCCGAAGAGGCATCAGTGCACAGTGAGGAGCCTGTCGAGCCCGCCGAGCCAAGGCTGACGCGAAGCCAGGCACTGCTTATGGCCGGCGGCAATCTGGTGCGCAAGTTCGATGCCTACGGGGCGTTGGCGCCGATGGATGACAAGGGCTTGCTGGCCCTGATGCGCACCCCGGCGCCGCACCTGTCGCCCGATCAGATGCATGCCTTTCTGAACAGGCATGTGCTCCACCTCACTCAGGAGCAGCGCAACATCGTCAGCGAAACACCATTGCCTGTCGCCTCTGAAGAAAACATCGAGGCCCAGCGCGGCATGGGGTTCGATGAAAAACTGCGGCTGGCGCTGGCCGCAGGCACGCTGGTGTTGACCGAGGAACAACTGGCCGAACTCGATGAGTTACCGAAGGCGAGTACCACGACATCCGACGTGTTGAAGCCGCTGTTGGAAAAACCATCGTCTGCGCTGACCGAGGCAGAGCACGACATGCTTGGCGCAATCGTTCAGGCCAACGCGCAGGGACAACTCGACGCCTGGCGCGCTCACAACGAAAAGTTGCCTGAGGTATTGCAGCGCTCGGGGCTGCCATCCCACGTGCGTGAGGAGTTGCTCAGCCTCAATAAAAGCATGAATGCCGAACTGGGCACGCTCAAGAATGGCGCCTCGTTGATCAGCCGCGTTGGCGCAAGCCCGGCGATGCTGCTCGCGCTGGCCCCCTTGCCTCTGGCCGTGGCGTTCGTCAGCAATGACAACTCCTACAGCTCATCGCTGGTTGCACACTACACCAAGAACGCCGTGTTCATGGCCGGCCTGATGATGAACGAGCTGACCAACGCGCGGACCAACGTCGATCACGGCCTCAACCGCTACTTCGTCACGTTGCTGTCCAACGCCATCGTGGCGCAGCCCACTTTCGCCAAAAACGAACACCTGCTGGATCAGGTCGGCTTTGGTATCGCAACGGCTGTCGCGTCCGGCGCGGCCACGCTGGGCGTGTTCAACCGCGAGTCGATTGCAGCCGCTTTCAAGATGGTGAAGAGCAAGTCAAAGCAAGACACCGGGGACGCGAACATCTCGGAAGAAGATCACCTTGCCGTGGTCAAGCACTTCGACGTCAGCGAGCATTTCGCTCAGCAGATGAAAGTGGCGACCGAGGTTTACAAGCAGGACAAAAGCATCACCGACATCATGAATTCAAGCCTGACGTATCTCGGCTCCAAGAGCAGCGAGTTCCGGGCTACATTCGAAGTCGCCGATGCCATGCGTGCAGGGCTGGAACTGCCTGCGAGCGAGCGCAAGGAGGACCCTGATTTCTACACCAAGCTGGGTCTGGTTGCTCTCACTGCGAGTATCGGTGCGGCGCTGGTGATGTTGATGAAAAGCATGGTCGGTAAAGCCGATTATGCGGCGGACGGCGCCTGGTGCGTGTCGGAGATGCTCAAACTGGCCATGAATCCCGAAGTCGATATGCAAAAGGCGGTTCAGGTCTTCAAGGAAATCGTCGGGCTTAACTTGGTGATGACGGGGTTTTTGGGCGTCAACAAAGCCTGGAATTTCCTCGACAAGGGTTTGAAAGGCTACGCCTCGGGCGCCGCAGTGCTGACCGCAGCCAACCTCACGCTGCCCGGTATGGTTGGCGAAGTGGCAGGCGCCGCAGCCGGCAAGGGGTTGAGCTACCTGACTGACAAGGGCAAGGCGGCGCACCAGGCTGGCAAGGCGGCAGCGTCCCGGGCCGGCAATTACGTCGGCATCTCACGTCTTGGGGGGGCGGTCAGCTCTCTGCAGGCTGCAATTCCCGGCAGGGTTGCCGGTGGGCAAGTAGTGGCGAGCCTCTATGACCGCTACCGGTACATGACCGGGGCGCACCCGGAGCCTGTACAGGAAACGGCTGGCGAGCCATAAGTTCTTAGCCTGAAGACTGCAGCCTGCGACCTAGGCTGCAGTCCCGCCTGGCCTCCGGCAACAATCCCTCCTTATCAATCCCCTTTTGCACTGCAAGGAGGCCTGCGTGCTGCCCACGGTTGGGCGCGTTCCAGTTGAGCTGCAAGGCTCAACAAGGTCAGTTCGTCGCCAAACCGGGCTGCGAAGTGAGAACCCAGAGGTAGCGAATCGGCTGTCCAGTAAAGAGGCACGGACATGGCCGGTTGCCCTGTCGCATTGAACAGCGCCGTGTAAGGCGAATAGCTGTGTGAAAGGGCAATGAAGTCTTGCAGCGAACGGCTGTCGTCGTCGAACGCCAGTTCTCCGAGTCGGGGTGGTGCGCGGTTGAGCGTCGGGGTGAGGACGATATCGTAATCCTCGAAGAAGCCGGCCATGGCCCGGCCCAGTGCATGCATTGATTCGACTGCCGAAATGTAGCGTGTCGCAGGCAGTTGGCCACGCTCGCGCAGAATGACGCGGGTGCGGGGCTCCAGTTCGTCCATGGCAACCGGGAAACCGCGCATTTTTCCGAGCAGCTCAAGGTAGCCCTGGGTGTGGGAGCCGATGATGTCGAACGTCGCATCGAGGAATTCAGGCAGCCTGACCGGCAGTGTCGTTGGCACAACGTAATGGCCGAGCGACTCCAGCAAGGCCGCGGTGTGCTGCAGTGCAGCTAGGGCCTCCGGTTCTGCATGCCAAGGCGAAAGGGTCGAGATCAAGGCGATTTTCAGCCGTTTGGGTTCGCGTTCTACTGCCCGCGAGAAGGAGGTTGGCGGCATGGGCGCCGCATAGGGAGCACCTGAATCAATTCCTGCGGTGGCATCGAGCAGGGCGGCGCTGTCGCCTACCGACAGGGTAATTGCATGCGCCGTTCCCAGTCCTGCCCAACCTTCACCGACCATAGGGCCTGAAGGCAACAGGCCACGCGATGGTTTGAAGCCGAATACGCCGCAGCAGGAGGCCGGCACGCGAAGGGAGCCGCCACCGTCGTTGCCATGCGCGAAGGGGATGGCGCGTGCTGCCACCAGCGCTGCGGCACCACCACTGGAGCCGCCCGCGCTGTAATCCAGATTCCACGGGTTACGGGTCGCCCCGAAACGTTGCGATTCGGTGCTGTAAGAGACGCCGAACTCAGGTGCAGTGGTGGTCCCGATCAGTTGGCATCCTGCGCGACGCAGCCGGCTGACGATTTCGCAGTCGATGTCCGAGCGGAACTCGCCCAATGCGCGTGAGCCACAGGTCATCCGCGCACCTGCCATAGGGGTGAACATGTCTTTCACGAGGGTAGGGACCCCTGCCATAACGCCCTGTCGAACGCTATTTTCGGTCGCCTGACCGCGCGCCTGTTCATAGAGCTTTTCGCAGACCGCATTCAGGCTGGGTTCTACCTGTTCGACCCGCGCGATTGCGGTTTCCAGCAGTTCACTCGGGCTCACTTCGCCTTTGCGTACCAGCGCTGCCAGGCCACGTCCATCCAGGGTATTGAATAATTCGTGCAGGTCTTTCATTGATTGCCTCCAGGAGTTAAAGCAGGTGGTCGTGATGAGTACGCCACTTAAAAACTGATGCCGGTGCGCAGCGCGACGGTGTAGCCCTCGGCCCGATTGCGGGCATCGAACTCCTTGTAGGCGTGCAGCCACACAGGAGGCAGACCGCTACCGGGTTTGAAGTAACTCACGGCGGGACCTGCGGCGATTACGCGGGCGCGGTTGCCCCGAGTCAGTCCTGGCGCGTCGTCATCCGAGAGTTGTCTGTAGTAGTAACCGCCGATGCCCAGGGTCCAGTCGCCAACGTGTTGACCCACCGCGAACTCGTGGCGATATTCGACGCCGCTGCGGTAGTCGGTGTCGGGGTTTCGCGCGTTGATATCGATCTGAAAACTGGAAGAAACCTCAAATCCGCCGGGTGAAATGTAGGTCGCATTCAGCAAGGGGGAGAGCGTCCAGTGGTTGGTTCCGGGGCTGACCAGACGGTTCTTGTCATAGTCTCCGGTAGGGGCCTGAATCATCAGTTGGGTATTGATACCGAGGCCCGGGCCAGGCGTCCATTCCAGAATAATCGGCACCACTTGCAGGTCTGCGGGACGAAAGACCGATGCGCTGTCGCTGAAGACGCGTTGACCTCCGGCGTTCACGCCCAGGTCTGCATCCATCTTGAAAAACACGGGCACTGCAGCGAAGCCATAGCGGGCGCCCAGAAACGTTTGCCCGGTCATGCGCAAGTAAGCCAGGCCGATTGCCAGAACGTTGATATGGAAATCGTTACCGCTGTTATTGCCTTTGCTGTCGGTGATGACGTTCGCCCGGTAGTTGCTGACGCGCATTCCGACGGTGCCATTGGGTGTCGACGGTGGCATGAACCCTGACCCGAAGTCGAACACCCCCGCCGCTGTGGTGGGGGCTGCGTTCTCGGTAGCGTAGGTTCCGGGCGCCAGTGCAAAGATCAGAATGACAAGTCCTGACGCTGTAAGGATCCGCTTTTTTAATGACATTGGAATGCGCCTTGTTATTTTTATGGGCGAACACGTGCCTCCCTGGCAGGGTGGCCGTTATTGAACATTTCGACGGGGGTTAAGTGCCTGACGTCAGCCGTCAGTCAAATGCAGTAACTGAGTGATCTGCGCTTTACGGGTGACACCCAGCTTGTTGTATATCTTTCTCAGGTGATGGCGGACGGTGCAGGGAGAAACACCGATCGTGCGGGCGACTTCCTTGTAGGTTTGTCCGACCGCAAAGCCTTGTGCGACCTGAAGTTCTCGCTGGCTCAACAGTTCCAGGGTGCTGCGTCGGCGAGCCGTCAGCAGTACAAGGTCGTCTATGGGTTGGGCGGTGATCTGAAGGTTCTGGCTCAGGTAGCCTTTTTCAGGGCAGACCTGTCCTGGCAGACGATTGGACGGCCTGTCAGGCCATTCCGGGTTCAGCATCGAAGAAAACGCAGGCTCCATCGAAAGCAGCACGCCGTAACGATCGCTTACGGCCATCGCCGTCTCGTCGCAGGCCCCTTGAGTTTCCCTCAGGGTGACGAGTGTTCTGAGATAACTTGCCTGTTCGGCGGCTATCAGATGCGGCATCAACCACTCGACCAAGCGTTTTTCCAGGGGTGAAAAGGGTTCACCGTCTTCCGAGCGGAACAGCGTCAAATGGACGCCCAGTTGTGTGTGAGGGTCTGTCAGCACAATGCCCAGTGCGAACGATAGATCGTAACGGCGGCCGAGTCCGGCAAGCGCTGCAGGTGCGTCTGGTGCAACACAGTGAATGACCTCACAGATGCCCCGGTTCATGTGCATTTTGCCGAGGCTGGCATCTTCGGTCTTGAGTTTCTCCCACTCGGCCGGGTAATCGGAAGACAGGCCCAGCAAAAAAGAACTGTGCTCGACAGGCCAGTTGTCACGCCAGGCAGATCGGCCCCACCAGGCCTTGTCGAATGACACCAGGGTGTTTACCTGCGCAAGCGCCTGCTGGTGAAACGTTGAGATCGATGCGCTGCGAACCCCGGTCTGTAGTTCAAGAATTACCGTGTTCAAGGCGTCTATGACCTGACAGGAAACACTGTTCAGGGATGTTATCTCGTCGACCATGCTACCCCCTTGTGTTCATTGTTATGGGTAGAGCAATCGCACGTGAACGCTGTGCGAGGCAGTGGCTCAAGTCTACCCATATTCAGGGTTTCGGCTATCGTTCAAATGTACGATGGTGGCGGGATTATTCGAACGTGCGCCTGGCAAGACAGCCTGCTAATCGAGCATGAACAACGCGTCATTGCTAAATTGCGCTTCGAACTGGCCAGGAGGCATCGGGCGGCCGAAGAGGTAGCCCTGAACTTCGTCGCAGCCGTGCTGGCGCAGGAATTCCAGTTGCTCGTGGGTTTCCACGCCCTCGGCGATGACCGAGAGGTTGAGGCTGTGGGCCATTGCAATAATGGCGCGGGCGATCTGGGCGTCCTGCTCGCCTGACGGCAGGCCGTCCACGAAGGTGCGGTCGATCTTCAGAACGTCGATCGGGAACTGCTTGAGGTAATTCAGTGATGAATAGCCTGTGCCGAAATCGTCCACAGCGATGCTCAACCCGAGGTTTTTCAGGCCATCAAGGATGTGCATCGCTTCCTCGACTTCGCGCATCAGGATGCTCTCGGTCAACTCCAGCTCCAGGCAGGCGGGTGACAGCCCCGTCTGCTCCAGAATGCCGGCAATACGTTTGCCGAGCTGGCCGTCCGAAAACTGTCGCGCCGAGATGTTGACTGACACTTTGGGGACTCGCACCCGGGCCTGATGCCAGTGCTTGAGCTGCCGACAGGCCTCAGCGAGTACCCAGTCGCCGACTTCGACGACCAGCCCGAGCTCTTCGAGCACCGGGATGAAGTCGTTCGGCGGGACCAGCCCGCGGCGTGGATGACGCCAGCGCAGCAAAGCTTCTGCGCCGGTCAGACGTTTGCCATCGCCACTGAACTGCGGCTGGTAATAAAGGGTGAATTCCTGTTGTTCCAGCGCGTGACGCAGATCGCTTTCCAGTTCCAGGCGTTCAAGCGCCGTCGCGTTCATGTCCGCCTGATAGAACTGGAAGTTGTTCTTGCCGCACTCTTTGGCGTGGTACATCGCCGTGTCGGCGTTCTTCATCAGTTGGCTCAGCTCATTGCCGTCCTGTGGGCTGAGCGCGATGCCGATACTCGCGGTCACGAAAAACTCCCGGCCTTCAAGCACAAACGGAGTCACCAGGCTGGTCAGGATCCGCTCTGCAACATGAATGGCGCGGTTCAGCGCAGCTTCGCGAGTGATTGCCGGTTGCAGCAGCAACGTGAACTCATCGCCGCCCATGCGTGCGACGGTGTCATCAATGTCTACACAGGCAAGCAGACGGGTGGCCATTTCCTGAAGCATCCGGTCGCCTGCGGCGTGGCCCAGGGAATCATTGATCGGCTTGAAACGGTCAAGGTCGAGGAACATCAGCACCACCCACGCCTTCTGGCGTTCGGCCTGCTGCAGCGCTGAATGCAGCCGGTCCTGAAAGAGCGTGCGATTGGGCAGATGGGTCAGTGCATCGTAATAGGCCAGACGATGGATACGGTCCTCACTGGCCTTGCGTTCGCTGATATCACTGAAAAAACACACGTAACTCGCCAGGTCGCCTTCATCATCGACAACGGCCGTTATACCGACCCAGGCCGGATAATGTTCACCGTTACGTCTTCTCAGCCGGATCTCACCCTCCCAGGTGCCGCGACCGTCCAACTGCTTGAGGATATGGCGCATTTGCGCTTCCTGCTCGGTCTCTACAGTGAGCATGCCGGGCAACTGATCGAGTACCTGAGCCACCTCATAGCCGCTGACGCGGGTGAAGGCTTCGTTGGCCTGGACGATATAGCCCGCCGGGTCGGTGATGAGGATTGCCGATGTCGAATGTTCGAATACCGTGGCGGCCATGCGCAGGTCCTTCTCGGCGCGGCGCTGTTGGCTGATGTCCCTGCCGACGCCGAAGATACCCTCGAAGTGACCGTGCTCATCCCATACCAGCACGACGCGCAGCTCCACCGGGATCTTGCGACCGTCGGCGCGCAGGCAGTCGAACACAAACATCCGGGTGGTCACTTCATCACGCAGCCTGGCCAGTTCCCGAGGTTTTTTGAGTACCTTGCCGATCCTGCTCATCAGGGCGTCGAAGCCAGCCAGTTGCTGACGGTTGGCCAGTACTGCCGACCAGCCATTCTGGACAATCCAGTCGGCGCTGTAGCCCAGGGCACGTTCTACGGAAGGGCTTACGTAGTTGATGTCCAGCAGGCCATCTGTGGAAAAGATCACGTCGCTGATGCTTTCGGCGAGCATGCGATAACGCTGTTCGCTGTCACGCAGCGACTGGCTGGATGCCACCTGCTCGGTGATGTCCTTGGCAATGCCGATGATGCGCGTGACCCGATGCTCTGAGTCCCAGGCCAATGCCTGCTCGCGCACATCGAAACTACGCCAGTTGTTCTGGCTATCGCGAAAGCGCAATACGCTTTGCAGCAGCTCGTTATGGCCATGATGGCGTTGACGCAGTCGCATGTCCTGATAGCTTTTGGCGTCCTCCGGATGTAACAGGACCTCCCAGAAAAACTCGCCCATGGCGCGTAGTTCCGGCGCGCTGTACCCCAGCGTGTGGCCAAAATGATGGTTGCTGTAGATCATACGCTGGCTGAGTACGTCCTGAACGTACAGGTGATCCGGCACGGTCCGGACCACATCGGACCAGAAGCTTTCGCGATCCTGCAGCGACAGCTCTACCTGTTTGCGGCTGGTGATGTCGCCGATACTGAGAATTACTGCATCGAAGTCACTGCGAGCTTCGGGCAGGCGCATGACCAGCCAGAGATGCTGATCCTCGCCGCTGGCGCGGGGCAGGCATATTTCCAGCTCCAGCCGCGATTGTCTGGCGAGTACAGCATGAATCACCTGGACGCCGATGCCGCGGCGGAAACGCGGTTCGCCTTCGATCAATTGCTGCCAGGCCTGTTCGCTGCTCTCTATTTCCAGCAGGCCCAGAGCCACTTCATTGACTTCATTGATGCGCAACTGCTGTAACAGCCGTTTCAGCGACGCAGGCTGACTTTTGAGCAGAACCTCGAAGTCTTCGCCAGTGCTGACCTGAAGCGCCTCGAGTTGCTCCTGAAGGCCGGACATGTCCATCACACAGATCGCGACACCTGCGCCTTCGAAGATGTCTCGGTAACGGCGACGGCTTTGCATCATCTGGCGCTGACGCCTGCGCAGGCTGATCAGTGCGATCAGCGGCAGAATCGACAGCAGCAGGCCGATCAGGCATTTACCTATCAATGGCGTCAGCAGATCGTTGCGGGCCTTGTAGGCATCGTACATGCCCCGCAGTTGCCAGTCACTGTTGCTGAGCGGTTGCAGCAGAACAGTTTCGGACAGGCCGCTGTCCGCCTCGTTGGAGGGCAGTGGCTCGCGCAGAATCACCCTTTGGGTCTTGCGCTGCTCCAGGCGCCAGGCGTACTGAAAGTTCTGACCTGGCTGGCTTGCCAGATCCTTCAGGGCTTCCGGGGCCATGCGCAATACCCAGTAGTAGCCGTTGGCGTCGCTACCCTGGCGAATCAGCGCGTAAACCTGTGTGCTGTCGTCAGTGCTGGTATAGAAGTAGGGCCGACCGAGCGCCTGTTTCATCGCCTGTTTGAGAAATTCTCCGTCCCGGGACGCTTCGGCGCTGTCACTGACGACGGCTCCGCTCATGTTCAGACGGGCGAAGCTGCGCAGCGCGGGCAGGGCTGTACGCAGGTGCGCCAGCGTTGCCGACTGCCCCAGCAGTTCCCCGGAAGCCTGGGCCTCGTCCAGCAGGTTCATGGCGATCTGCGCCTTGAGCGCCATGTTCAGGCTCAATCGGTCGGAGAGCTGGACGCTGTAGTCCAGACTACGTTGACGCTGACGCTCCTGCGTCTGATGGAACTGCTCGATCAACTGCCACAGCAACAGCGCCAGCATTACCAGCACCAACGCTGCCAGCGCACCTTTCACTGACCCACGCAGAGGCCTGGTCGTACTTTCCGGAGCGACATTGGGTGACGGCGAAGGTGCTGTAGTGGGCAAATCGTTGTTCCTGATTGCTGGACTGACGCGGTGGTGCTTTATAGTAAACAGGTCGGTTGCCCGAGGGGCGGCTAGCATGCCCTTAGTTATGGCAGAGTGCCAGCCTTTTGGGGGCGGATTGTTTGCCCTGCGGCCTGCATTCCGGTAGCTTTGCGCAACGCGCGTTACCCGCAGACTCCTGCATGAGTGACCCCACTTTTTGCACTATCGACCCGGCTTTATAATTGCCTGCACTGCCCCAATCTGTTTATGCCTTGTCTGATTCAAGGCGCGGAACGGTCAGGCGGCAAGTTTCAAGGACAAATAAAGCTTTTTTCGACCGGAGCTTTAAGCTCGTTGCCCAAATCGGTCTTCATCACAGACGCTAGGTTTTCATTCCATGGCTCAATACGTCTACACCATGCATCGGCTGAGCAAAGTTGTGCCGCCGAAGCGTGAAATCCTGAAAAACATTTCTCTGTCTTTCTTTCCAGGCGCCAAGATCGGCGTGCTGGGCCTTAACGGTTCGGGCAAGTCCACGCTGCTGAAGATCATGGCAGGCGTCGACACCGAATTTGATGGCGAAGCTCGCCCGATGCCGGAACTCAATGTGGGTTATCTGCCACAAGAGCCGCAACTTGATCCGAACAAGACGGTTCGTGAAGTCGTGGAAGAGGCGGTCAGCGTCATCAAGGATGCGCAGGCGCGTCTTGATCAGGTGTATGCCGAGTACGCCGAGCCGGATGCCGATTTCGACAAGCTGGCGGCCGAGCAGGCCAAGCTCGAATCCATCCTGCAAGCCAGCGACGGTCACAACCTGGAGCGCCAGCTGGAAGTGGCGGCCGATGCGTTGCGCCTGCCAGCCTGGGACGCGAAGGTTTCGGTTCTGTCAGGTGGTGAAAAGCGCCGCGTGGCACTGTGCCGTCTGCTTTTGTCTGCGCCGGACATGCTGCTGCTCGACGAACCGACCAACCACCTGGACGCCGATTCCGTCGCCTGGCTGGAGCACTTCCTGCACGACTTCCCGGGCACCGTGGTAGCGATCACGCACGACCGTTACTTCCTGGATAACGTGGCTGGCTGGATTCTGGAACTTGACCGTGGCGCGGGCATTCCTTATGAGGGCAACTATTCTGGCTGGCTTGAAGCCAAGTCCGATCGTCTGGCCCAGGAATCCAAGCAGCAGACCGCCCATGAAAAGGCCATGAAAGACGAGCTGGAGTGGGTCCGCAAGGGCGCCAAGGCGCGCCAGTCCAAATCCAAGGCACGTCTGCAACGCTTCGAAGAAATGCAGTCGCAGGAATTCCAGAAGCGCAGCGAGACCAACGAGATCTACATCCCTGCCGGTCCGCGTCTGGGCGACAAGGTCATCGAATTCAAGAACGTCACCAAGGGTTACGGCGACCGCGTGTTGATCGACAACCTGTCGTTCAGCATGCCTAAAGGCGCCATCGTCGGCGTTATCGGTGGTAACGGTGCCGGTAAGTCGACCCTGTTCCGCATGCTGATGGGCAAGGAACAGCCGGATTCGGGCAGCATCGAAGTCGGCGAGACCGTGCAACTGGCCTGTGTCGACCAGAGCCGTGACGATCTGGACGGCAGCAAGTCGGTATTCCAGGCTGTTTCCGACGGTTCCGATGTGATCCGTATCGGCAACTACGAAATTCCGTCGCGTACCTACGTTGGTCGGTTCAACTTCAAGGGTGGCGATCAGCAGAAGTTCGTCAAGGACCTGTCCGGTGGTGAGCGCGGTCGTCTGCACCTGGCGTTGACGCTGAAGGAGGGTGGCAACGTCCTGCTGCTCGACGAACCGTCCAACGACCTCGACGTGGAAACCCTGCGTTCGCTGGAGGAAGCGCTGCTCGACTTCCCGGGCGCTGCCATTGTGATCTCTCACGATCGGTGGTTCCTGGACCGCGTGGCCACGCACATTCTGGCGTACGAAGACGACTCACAGGCGATCTTCTTCGAAGGCAACTACACCGAGTACGAAGCCGACCGCAAGAAGCGTCTGGGCGAAGCAGCGGCTCAACCGCACCGCGTTCGGCACAAAAAACTGGCCTGATCAGCGTTCAGGCATGCGCCGCTCCCGACCGGGAGCGGCGCTGTTTTGAAGGGTCATTCTTCGGTTTCGATCAGCAGCACTTCAATCGAAAGATCCCCTGCCGGCCGCTGCCACACCACCTCGTCACCCTGGCGGGCGCCAATCAATGCACGACCCAGTGGTGAGCCCCAGTTGATGAGCCCGTTGGCTGCATCAGCCTGATCTTCCCCGACCAGATGCACCCGCTGGCGATTGTCGTCTTCATCGGCGAAAGTCACCCAACTGCCAATCTGCACCTTGTCGGTCGAGACCGCGGGCGCGACCACCTGTGCGCTTTGCAAGCGCTGGTTGAAGTAACGCAGATCGCGTTCAATGTCGGCCAGTCGCTGTTTGTCGAAGTCGTCTCCCAAGGCACTTTGCGCACTGTGCTGGGCTTGCAGGGTGCTCACGTGTTCATGCAACAGCTGCAGACCGAGTGCGGTGACGTAATTGGTCTGCTCGCTGACCAGCCGTTCTATCGGTTGTTCGGCATCGGCGGCAGCGTTGTCTTCGTTTACAAAAGCGCGACTCATGAAGTGTCCTCCCTAATAGAGGTTAGGCCACGCGTGCAGGTTATTGGTTTCGTCGGATTTCCAGTCTGTCCGCGAGTCAGTTTGGACGATAGGCCTTGGCGGCGCTGCGGGTCTTTTCCTGTTCCCAGGCACGATCACGATCATTGAGGATCTGCCCGGGGTAGAAGCGGTCGCGGTTGTTCTGGGCGGCCTGACACTGGCGAAAACCATCCGTCCAGCCTTCGGCGTAGAGTTTTTCCTTCAGGTAACGAGGTACGTTCTTTCTGAAAAGCCCGGTGCTGGCGCCTGCCGCTTCACGGCCGCTGCCACAACCGTCCTGGTACCCGTCGGCAAAACCGGGTGGATAACCCTCGGCCAGCATCTGGTCACGGGTGGACTGACAACCCGCCAGCACAATGGCCAGCGACAACAACAGCCAAAACCGCTTCATGATGGTTTCCTCTTCTTATTGGAGGAGTCTAGAAGCAAATGTGTGAGTTATTTGTAAAAGCGACGTAGGGAATGTGTCAGGTGATCACGCTTTCATCGCCCCAGGCGCGATGAAAGCGTTTTAGCAGCCGAGTCAGTAGTGATACCACTTCACTTCAA
The DNA here is from genome assembly GCF_000156995.2 of Pseudomonas coronafaciens pv. oryzae str. 1_6. Lineage (NCBI taxonomy): Bacteria > Pseudomonadati > Pseudomonadota > Gammaproteobacteria > Pseudomonadales > Pseudomonadaceae > Pseudomonas > Pseudomonas coronafaciens. The sequence goes on from NZ_CP046035.1 coordinate 903,986, forward strand.
GCATTACTTCGTTCTGCGGCGAACTCATCTGGCTGAATTCGCGTTGTGCGCTGAGGCGCAAGCCCAGGTTGCGGGACAGCTCCCATTGCTGATTGAGGCTGACGCTGCGGCGTACTTCACCATTGGTGAAATAATCGCCCTTGGCTTCCAGGCTCAGGTTGCCAAGCGGGTTGCGCCACAGCACGCCGGTATTGAAGCCGGCAGCGGGGGAGATGAACTCGGCGAAGTCGTTGTTGTGCTCTACGCGCACCGTACCCAGTGCAAAGCCGAGCACTTCGTCGGCCAGTTGCCAGGTTCCGCCGCCACCACCGTTGACATGGCTGACGAGGTTTTCATCGCCATGCTTGCCGAGCACCCGTTCGAGCCCGCCAGTGACCTGCCATGACCACGGCTTGAGCAGCTCGGTGCGCGGCGTCAGCGAGCGAATGGTCGCCAGATCCAGTTGCTGAACCTGCCAGTCGTTGCCCTCGTATTGGCGAACCTTGAGTTGCAGTATCTCGATCTGTGCGCCCAGCGGGAAGCCGTAAGCGTTGTCGTTGAGGTCGTGGTAGGCCATGCGCAGGCCGTACTCGGCAAAAGCTTTGTCGCCGCGTGTACCGGCGCCCAGTTGCCAGGTGCGCGACTCATGGCCTTCTTCCGGCAGACCGGGACGCTGGATATCCAGTTGTGGCGGCGGGTTCTGGTTGATCGCCTGCAGCAACTCGAAACTGCGTTGCGAGCGCTGTGTGTCGCGCTCAAGCCCGTTGGCGCGATAACGCTCCAGGCGATAGGCCGCATCCTGAATCAGCGCACGGCGCTCTTTGGGCTGGGCCATATACTGGCTATCCTGCAACTGCTTTTGATCGGCGCTGACCTTCAACACCCACTGCTGTTCGTCGGCATCGAGCGGCGCCGCACGGCTCAGCAGTTCGCGCTCGCGGGACGGGCGATAGTCGATTTTTTCGACCAGCCCGGCGGCCTTGATGGCTTTGACGGTGTCGGTAGGGATTGCGGTCAATTCGAACTGGTCGGTCAGATGCAGCCCCGGGCGTGCAACCTGCAGCAATTCCAGCAGACGATAGGAGCAGTTTTCATCGAAGAAAAAGTAGCTGAAGCGGATCTGCTTCAGTTCCCATACGTGCTCGACCATGCGCCCGGTTTCTTCCGGGGTCAGGTTCAGCCGGTATTCCCACAAGTCGCGGTTTTCCAGGCTGCGGTACTCGGACAGCTTCTCCTGGTAAGGGACCAGTGCAAACAGCCCCGGATAGCCGCCCGCCAAGCCTTTCCAGGCATACAGAATGCTGTTGTCCATGCCTTCTATGTAGGCACCGAAGTTGATCGCATAGCTCAACAGTGTGGTGTTGTTGGTTTTCGCGCTGGCCGGGTCGATGCGCAGCAGCGTGTGGCCGAACATGGAGGACGGGCTGTTGAGGTAGGCCGCCGGGAAAATCAGCACGGTGCTGTCCGGGGCCACGTCCTTGTACCAAGCCTTGAACTCCTTGCATTCCGGGGTCGGCAGGCCGGTCAGGTGCAACTGATCGCGCAGCCAGCGGGTTCGGGCCGGGTACACGCACTGGGCGTGGTTCTGCTCATCGGTGACTGGCGCGTAAATAGCGTCCAGGGTTGCGCTCAGCTCTGCCTGCGGGTCATGAGCACCGTCGGCGGCGAGGAAGAATTTGGGGTCGGTCACGTAACTGCGCCAGCCGCCGAGCTTGCCAGCCTCGTAGTGGCCCAGTGAAATCCAGAATGGCTCGTTGGCCAGTTGCTGCAAACGGTCGGCGGGTGCATGAGGGGCCGCAGACAAGGGGGCACAGACAAACAGCGTCAGCGATACAAGACGTTTGAGCATAGAGGGCAACTAGTCAGGAAGGAGGAGCCCGCCTCTCACGAAAGAGAGGCGGGCGAACGACTTTAAGCCTGGGTAGCGTACTTGGCCAGGGTCGGATCGTTTTTCAGAACGTTGACAGTGTTGGTGTGAACGTCTTCAGCGGTGGCGTCGGCCTTGCTGAAGATTTGCGAGAAGTGTTCGTGAGTGACGGCCGCGAAATGCTCGCGGTCTTCAGGCGCAACGCCCAATACCACGGCGTAGGTGGTCAGCGCTTCGCCCTGACCCATCGCCATGTCCTTGGAGAGTTCGTCCATCATGCCATTCATGGCAAGCCAGGATTTACCACCGTAGGTCAGTGCGCCATTGGTGGAGCAGCCGTTGGTGCCGGAGGTCATGCCGAACGTGGCGTTACCCGAAGTGCCGTTGGTGGTCGAAGCCAGGAAGTGAGCTGGAGTGCCGCGCTGGCCTTCAAACAACATGTTGCCCCAACCGCAGTCAGGACCGCCTGGAGCTTGTGCCATAGCGTTGATGGATACAGCGGCGAAGAGCGTTCCAAGAAGAATCCGTTTCATAGCTTTTTCTCTTTTTAGTTCAGCCAAGGGTCGAGTTTCTTGAGTCGTCACATCAAGACAGATGGTCTGCCAGCAACCACCTGTGCAATTTGGAGCGTAGGCGGGTTCGAAGGGTTCCGCGACCTGTCACAGATTATTACCTGAAATTTGTTTTTTCATCTTGCGTTCGGCATCGTCCCGACCATTACTTCCTGCCGGGCAAGGCCTCGGGTTCTTTCCTGCCTTGCAAGTCGCATGCGGCGAGCGCCAGAATGCCGACATCTGCCCTGCCTGATGTAAGGAACACTGATGCCCGATTCTGTCGCAGCCAACCTACGCCTAGCGCCCCACGCGCTGACCCGTCCGTTTTCCGCTGAGCAGTTCAGCTTTGCGACTACCCACGAGCTTGAACCCTTTCGCGGTGTACTTGGCCAGGAGCGCGCTGTAGAAGCCTTGCAGTTCGGCGTGGCCATGCCGCGTCCCGGTTACAACGTTTTTGTCATGGGCGAACCCGGCACCGGGCGCTTTTCATTCGTCAAACGCTACCTCAAGGCCGAAGGCAAGCGGATGCAGACCCCGTCGGACTGGGTTTACGTCAACAACTTTGACGAACCCCGCGAGCCCAAGGCACTGGAGCTGCCGCCAGGCAGCGCGCACGCATTCATCGCCGATATCAATGGCCTGATCGACAATTTGCTGGTGACGTTCCCGGCGGTGTTCGAGCATCCGTCCTACCAGCAGAAGAAAAGCTCGATCGACCGTGCATTCAATCAGCGCTATGACCGTGCGCTGGATGTGATCGAGCGCCTTTCTCTGGAGAAAGACATCGCGCTGTACCGCGACAGCACCAACATCGCCTTCACCCCGATGGCGGATGGGAAGGCGCTGGACGAAGCCGAGTTTTCACAGTTGCCCGAGGCTGACCGCGAACGTTTTCATGAAGACATCTCCGCCCTTGAAGAGCGTCTAAATGAAGAATTGGCCAGCCTGCCGCAATGGAAGCGCGAGTCCAATAATCAGTTGCGTCAGTTGAACGAAGAAACCATCACCCTGACCTTGCAGCCGCTATTGGCACCGCTGTCGGAAAAGTACGCCGAAAATGCAGCGGTCTGCGCGTATTTGCAGGCAATGCAGGTTTACTTGCTGAAAACAGTGGTCGAGCAACTGGTCGACGATGCCAAGACCGACGCCCAGGCGCGCAAGTTGCTGGAGGAGCAATACAGCCCGAGCCTGGTGGTCGGCAATAACCATAATGGCGGTGCGCCGGTGGTTTTCGAGCAGCACCCTACGTATGACAACCTGTTCGGGCGCATTGAATACAGTACCGATCAGGGCGCGTTGTACACCACCTATCGCCAGTTGCGACCTGGCGCCCTGCACCGTGCCAACGGCGGCTTCCTGATTCTTGAAGCAGAGAAAATGCTCGGCGAACCCTTCGTGTGGGATGCCCTCAAGCGCACGCTGCAGTCGCGCAAGTTGAAGATGGAATCGCCTCTGGGTGAGTTGGGCCGGGTCGCCACCGTGAGCCTGACGCCGCAGGTCATCCCGTGGAACGTCAAGATCATCATCATCGGTTCGCGCTCGCTGTATTACACCCTGCAAGACCTCGATCCTGACTTCCAGGAGATGTTCAGGGTGCTGGTCGATTTCGACGAAGAAATCCCCATGGTTGACGAGACACTGGAGCAATTCGCCCAGTTGCTGAAAACCCGTACTTCGGAAGAAGGCATGGCGCCATTGACGGCCGACGCGGTTGCGCGGCTGGCGACCTATAGCGCTCGACTGGCCGAGCATCAGGGGCGTTTGTCTGCGCGCATCGGCGATCTGTTCCAGTTGGTCAGCGAGGCTGACTTCATTCGCCAACTGGCCAATGACGACAAGACCGATGCAGGGCATATCGAGCGGGCCCTCAAAGCCAAGGCCACGCGTACCGGACGGGTCTCGGCACGTATTCTCGATGACATGATGGCCGGCGTGATCCTGATCGACACCGACGGTGCGGCTGTCGGCAAATGCAACGGCCTGACGGTGCTGGAAGTCGGTGATTCCGCCTTCGGTGTACCGGCCCGTATATCGGCCACGGTTTACCCGGGTGGCAGCGGGATCGTCGACATCGAGCGTGAAGTCAACCTCGGCCAGCCGATCCACTCCAAGGGGGTGATGATTCTGACCGGGTACCTGGGCAGCCGCTACGCTCAGGAATTCCCGCTGGCGATTTCCGCGAGCATCGCGCTCGAGCAGTCCTACGGTTACGTGGATGGCGACAGTGCGTCGCTCGGCGAAGCCTGCACGCTGATTTCCGCGTTGTCACGCACCCCGCTCAAACAATGCTTCGCGATCACCGGCTCCATCAACCAGTTCGGCGAAGTGCAGGCGGTGGGCGGGGTCAACGAGAAGATCGAGGGCTTTTTCCGCCTGTGCGAAGCGCGTGGTCTTACGGGCGAGCAGGGCGCAATTATCCCGCACGCCAACGTCACTACGCTGATGCTGGACGAGCGTGTGGTGCAGGCGGTGCGTGACGGGCAATTCCATATCTATGCTGTGCGTCAGGCGGATGAGGCCTTGAGCCTGCTGGTCGGCGAGCCCGCCGGTACGCCTGACGAGAACGGTGAATTTCCGGAGGGCAGCGTGAACGCGCGCGTGGTGGAGCGTTTGCGCGACATCGCGGAAATGCTCAGCGACGAAGACCTCAAGGAAGAACTGGAGAAAGAGCCTGCTCAGTTGCAGCCCGAGCTGAAAGCCTGATAAACGCCAGATACCGGGCAGCTCAGATGCCGCCCGGTGCCTTACTCTTCCGTTCATCAGGGATGTTTTGCGCAGGCGCGTTTTTCTTCTAGTCTTTCACCTTAATCGCAGTGGCCAGACGGATTGGCGTACATCCTGCTTTGTGAGAAGGATGAACAATTTCGCTGATCAGGAGCGCATCATGCAGCGTAGCCTTTGCCTCACCCGAGAATGCATGGGGCTGATGACTCGAATCGAATGCGTCATTCGGCCTCTTCCCAGAGACAACGCCCAGTGGATCGTGCTGCTGGCAGCAGGAATGGCTGGAGAACAGCCTTCTGCAGTGAGGTTTCAGGGTCCTTTTCCGGGCTTGCCCTGCGCCCGGTCGGTACTGACGGCCATTGTCGAAAACCTCTCTGTGCAGGGCTACCAATGCCTCGACGATGTGCCTATCTGGGTCTTGCACATGCAGGCCGAGTTACGGCGCATCAACAGTGATAATGCACTTCGACAAAAGTCTTCAACCTTCTAGGTTCCTCCCGGCTTCCGTGTATTCAGTTCCTCAACGGTGCGGGTCTGGCCGCTGTGCGATATTTTGTCGCACGCCCAGAGCGGCGTGTAACCGCTGATATACTCGCCCGTCCCTCCAAAACACCTTGCGAGTACCAATGGAACGTTTTTTTGAAAATGCCATGTACGCATCGCGCTGGCTGCTGGCCCCGATTTACTTCGGGCTGTCGCTGGGCCTTCTTGCGTTGTGTCTGAAGTTCTTCCAGGAAATCTTCCACGTCATCCCCAATATCTTTTCCCTGGCTGAAGCGGACCTGATTCTGGTGCTGCTGTCGCTGATCGATATGGCCCTGGTAGGGGGCTTGCTGGTGATGGTGATGATCTCCGGTTACGAAAACTTCGTGTCACAACTGGACATCGACGAAGACAAGGAGAAGCTCAACTGGCTGGGCACGATGGACTCGTCCTCGCTGAAGATGAAGGTCGCCGCCTCTATCGTGGCTATCTCGTCTATTCACCTGCTGCGGGTGTTTATGGATGCCACCAACATCAAGCCGGAATACCTGATGTGGTACGTGATCATCCACATGACGTTCGTTATTTCGGCGTTTGCGATGGGCTATCTGGACAAGCTGACCAAGCATTGAAGCCCAGGCTGTATCAGGCGGCCTGGCAGGTCCTGTTTCTGGCATGTTGCTCGATGATGCGGTAAAACGTCCGTTCCGATGCTTAACGTGCAGCGCAGGAGGTTCGATTATGAATTATCAGGAATTTACCGCGCACGCCCAGGCAGGGCGCGTCGAGGAGCTGAACCTGATCTCCATCGAAGGCGGTATCTATCTGCTGGATGTGCGCATGGACGGCACTTCGGTGATGCTCAAGGACCCAGCGGGCAAGACGTTGCACCTGCGCTCGGTGGAACACGCACGCGAATTGCTGAAAGATGTTCCGGTGGTGCCGTTTTATCTGGTGCATTGCGTGGTCCACGACGAGTTGTGCGGTATGCCGGTCAATGACCGCTCGGAAATGCGCTTGCCAATCTCTTTCCACTCTTCATGGTCCTGATTGCCAAGGGGCAATCGCAGGCGCAGTAGGGCCTGCCGGGTCAACTGTGCTAGGCTGCTCGGCCTTTTGGTTCGGGGCGCATCAGGGTAAAGCGTGATTGCCGTTCAGTTTTCACGCGATTATCGACTGCGTGCCCCTCTGCGGAGCAGTGTCATGTCCGAAGTCAATCTGTCTACCGACGAAACCCGCGTCAGCTACGGTATTGGCCGTCAGTTGGGCGACCAGTTGCGCGAAAACCCGCCGCCGGGCGTCAACCTGGAAGCAATCGTGGCGGGCTTGCGCGATGCTTTTGGCGGTCAGCCAAGCCGTGTGGGTCAGGAAGAAATGTCCGCCAGCTTCAAGGTTATCCGTGAAATCATGCAGGCTGAAGCAGCCGCCAAGGCTGAGCAGGCTGCGGGTGCCGGCAAGGCCTACCTGGCTGAAAACGCCAAGCGCGAAGGCGTGACTACTCTGGCTTCGGGTCTTCAGTTCGAAGTCCTGACCGCAGGCGACGGCGCCAAGCCGACCCGCGAAGATCAGGTACGCGTTCACTACCACGGCACGCTGATCGACGGCACTGTCTTCGACAGCTCCTATGATCGTGGCGAACCTGCAGAATTTCCGGTCAGCGGCGTGATCGCAGGCTGGACCGAGGCGCTGCAGCTCATGAACAGCGGCAGCAAATGGCGCGTCTACGTGCCGAGCGAACTGGCGTACGGCGCCCAGGGCGTTGGCAGCATCGCACCGCACAGCGTGCTGGTATTCGACGTGGAACTGCTGGACGTTCTGTAATCGACCCGGTCGATACAGAGGGTCGCTGAACGAATCGCGCTGATTCGTTCAGCGACGGAGTTGTGCTGATGCTTCATGCTCAGTGCAACTCACCCATCGGGCGCAACGCCCTTGCATAGCAGAACAGAAACAGGTTTCTCACCAGTTCCTTCAGCACCATCGGCTCGCTTGAACTCAGACTGTAAACGTCCAGATCGCCCTGATCGCGCAGCTCTTCGAGCGCTTCCTCTTCCAGAACGGCACACACCTCACCTGTCTCCCGATGAAGAATTCTAAGATAAGGGTGTGGGCGGTCCAGCCAAGCATCGATCAAATAAGTCATGTCTCATCTCCTGTGCAAGTAAGATGAGAATAATTCTTATCGGGATAATAGCAAGGCACTATTGAGATTAATTCTCATTTTGCGCTGAATGGTTGATGCAGGTCAGTGAATGCCCTTCAGAATCGGACGCATAGCGTCCAGAAAGACATGCCCACGCGGAGCATGGGCACGATAGAGGCGGTAGTAGGGTCACGCTCTGCGTCACACTGCCTCGCTATCGGTCTGTCAATGGTGCTCGCGAGTGGCGCGGAATTTCACGTCGGGCCAGCGTTCTTCCATCAGCGCCAGGTTCACGCGGGTAGGGGCGAGGTAGGTCAGGTGACCGCCACCGTCCACTGCCAGGTTTTCCACGGCCTTGTTTTCAAACTCCTCGAGCTTCTTCTTGTCGGCGCAGTCGATCCAGCGAGCTGACCACACTGTGATCGGCTCATACGCGCATTCGACCTTGTATTCTTCCTTCAGGCGGCTGGCGACCACGTCGAACTGCAGCACACCGACGGCGCCGAGAATGATGTCGTTGCTGCGCTGCGGGAAGAACACCTGGGTGGCGCCTTCTTCGGCCAGCTGTTGCAGGCCCTGGCGCAATTGCTTGGACTTGAGCGGGTCTTTCAGTCGCACGCGACGGAACAGCTCCGGGGCGAAGTGCGGAATACCGGTGAAGCCCAGTGCTTCGCCTTCGGTGAAGGTGTCGCCGATCTGGATGGTGCCGTGGTTGTGCAAGCCGATGATATCGCCAGCGTAGGCTTCTTCGAGTTGCTCACGTTCCGAGGAGAAGAAGGTCAGCGCGTCGCCGATCCGCACGTCCTTGCCCAGGCGCACGTGACGCATTTTCATGCCTTTCTCGTAGCGCCCCGAACAGATACGCATGAACGCAATGCGATCGCGGTGCTTGGGGTCCATGTTCGCCTGAATCTTGAACACGAAGCCGGCGAATTTTTCTTCTTCCGGCTCGACGGTGCGCTCGTTGGCAACCCGTGCCAGCGGCATCGGCGCCCAGTTCACCACGGCATCAAGCACATGATCGACCCCGAAATTGCCCAGCGCCGTACCGAAAAAAACCGGGGTCAATTGACCGTCGATGAACTCCTGCTGGTTGAACTCGTGACAGGCGCCTTGCACCAGTTCCAGTTGCTCCACGAAGCGATCGTACTCGTCGCCCAAATGGGCGCGGGCTTCGTCCGAATCGAGCTTCTCGATGATTTTGGTTTCGGTGCGCTCGTGCCCGTGGCCTGCGGTGTAGACGATGATGTAGTCATCGGCCAGGTGATAGACACCTTTGAAATCTCGATAGCAGCCAATCGGCCAGGTGATCGGTGCGGCTTTGATCTTCAGGACCGCTTCGATCTCGTCGAGCAGCTCGATAGGGTCACGAATGTCGCGGTCGAGCTTGTTGATGAAGCTCACGATAGGCGTGTCGCGCAGGCGGCAGACGTCCATCAGCGCAATGGTACGTGGCTCGACACCTTTACCACCGTCAAGGACCATCAGTGCCGAGTCGACTGCCGTCAGGGTGCGGTAGGTGTCTTCGGAGAAGTCTTCGTGACCCGGCGTGTCGAGCAGGTTGATCATGTGGTCGCGATACGGAAACTGCATCACGGATGTGGTAATCGAAATACCACGCTGTTTCTCCATTTCCATCCAGTCGGATGTGGCGTGCCGGTCGGATTTACGCGACTTGACCGTACCGGCAATGGAGATTGCCTTGCCCATCAACAGGAGTTTTTCCGTGATGGTGGTTTTACCCGCATCCGGGTGGGAAATAATGGCGAAAGTGCGGCGTTTCGCGACTTCGGCGGCCTGTTGGGTCATGGGAAATCGCCTGGAATGGGATCGAAAAAGGGCGCAGATTATAGCTCAACTTGCGGCAATAACCGAACCGTTCAGACAATAAACGATGGCTAGATAATGTCTCATGTGGGAACCTTTCCGGTCGTGGAGACGTCCATTCCCCCGTCAAGGCCGCTACGGAGGCCAACGTCGGGGGCTGAATCATCAGCATGTTGGTTTGACGAAGCTGCGCTTATGGCTTGTGTTTTCGCCGAGGTTAATCCCTTACCGGCGACCCACCCGCTGCTCTTCGCGAACGTTATTGGCGGCATCCCTTTCGGATGCACAGGTCAACGCGTTCGCCGACTGAAATAAGGAGTCCGCCTGTGGCAAATCGCTATGGCAAGGGGCTATTGGGAGGCGCGGTTGTGATCGCACTCCTGGCCCTGCTGATCCACTGGATCGGCATCAGTACTATCAAGCAATACCAGGACGACCTGCTGTTCTACCTCCAGGCTCACCTGATTCTGGTTCTGGTTTCAATGTTGGCGGCCCTGGTGGTCGGTATCCCGGCAGGTATCGCACTCAGCCGTCCGAGCATGGTTGGCCGTGCCGAACGCTTCATGCAGATATTCAACATCGGCAACACTGTTCCGCCTCTCGCCGTTCTGGCCATTGCCCTCGGGATTCTCGGGATCGGCAGCGGGCCTGCAATCTTCGCGCTGTTCCTCGCCTCGTTGTTGCCCATCGTGCGCAATACCTACGAAGGCCTGAAAAACGTCCAGGGTTCACTCAAGGAAGCTGCCGTCGGCATCGGCATGACCCCGCGCCAAGTGCTGTGGCGTGTCGAGTTGCCTAATGCCGTCCCGATCATCATCGGTGGTGTGCGCGTCGCGCTGGCGATCAACGTCGGGACCGCGCCATTGGCGTTTCTTATCGGTGCCAACAGCCTTGGCAGCCTGATTTTCCCCGGCATCGCGCTGAACAATCAGCCGCAACTGGTGCTGGGTGCGGCATGTACCGCTCTGCTGGCGCTGCTGCTCGACGGCCTGGTGACACTGGCCAGTCGTATCTGGCTGGAACGCGGTCTGGCTCGCTGAGCGAAGGAATTATCATGAAAAGAATATGTTTGTTTTTAGGCTTTGCCTTGCTGTTTCCGGCATTTGCCCAGGCGGCAGAAAAGCCGCTGCTACGCGTCGGCGCACGGGTGTTCACCGAACAGACCATTCTGTCTGAACTCACTGCGCAATACCTGCGTACAAAGGGTTATGACGTTCAAGTCACCGGCGGCCTGGGCAGCAGCCTGGCGCGTAGCGCGCAGGAAAGTGCTCAACTGGATCTGATCTGGGAGTACACCGGCGTATCGCTGGTGAATTACAACCACGTTGATGAAAAGCTCGACAGCGAACAAACCTACGCTCGGGTGAAAGAACTCGACGCGAAAAAAGGCTTGGTCTGGCTTTCCCCGTCGAAATTCAGCAACACCTATGCCTTGGCGCTGCCGCAGAAAATCGCTGACAAGTACCCACAGGTCAACACCATGACCGACCTGACCAAAGTTCTCAAAGACGAAGCGAAAGAGGGTCATCTCGTAGCGCTGGACACTGAGTTCGCCAACCGTTCCGACGGTCTGCTCGGCATGGTCAAGCATTACGACATGAATCTCGGTCGTGAGAACACTCGCCAGATGGACGCGGGGCTGGTTTACACCGCGCTACGGAACGGCCAGGTGTTTGCGGGCCTGGTGTACACCACTGACGGTCGCTTGAACGCCTTCAAGCTCAAGGTGCTGGAAGATGACAAACGTTACTTCCCGGACTACACCGCCGCGCCGGTGATCCGTCAGGATTACTTGGACAAGCACCCGGATATTGCCCCGTTGCTCAAGCCTTTGGCTGATCTGTTGGACACCCAGACCATGATCGACCTCAACGCCCGCATCGATGTTGGTCACGAGAGTCCATCCAAAGTTGCCGCAGATTTCCTGCGTCAGCACCCACTTAACTAAGGACGGAGACGACATGAGTTTTTTTAACGTTTTCTCCCAGATCGACTGGGCTCAGGTGCTGCATCTGACCACGCAGCACATCACCCTGGTCGGCATTGCTGTGACCCTGGCCATTCTGGTCGGCGTCCCGCTGGGCGTACTGATGACCCGCTTTCCGGCGCTGGCCGGCCCGCTGCAAGCCAGCGCCACCGTGCTGCTGACCGTGCCGTCCATTGCGTTGTTCGGCCTGCTGCTGCCGTTCTACTCCAAATTCGGTCAGGGCCTTGGTCCGATGCCGGCAATTACTGCAGTGTTTCTCTACTCGCTGTTGCCGATCATGCGTAACACCTACCTGGCGCTGACTGGCGTCGAACCCGGTATTCGCGAAGCCGCCAAAGGCATCGGCATGACCTTCGGCCAGCGTCTGCGCATGGTCGAGCTGCCTATTGCGGTGCCTGTGATCCTTGCCGGTGTGCGCACCGCGGTGGTGATGAACATCGGTGTCATGACCATTGCCGCGACCATCGGTGCCGGTGGTCTGGGTGTACTTATTCTTGCTTCCATCAGCCGCAGCGATATGTCGATGCTGATCGTCGGCGCGGTCCTGGTCAGTATTCTGGCCATCATCGCCGACCTGCTTCTGCAATTGCTGCAACGCACGCTGACTCCAAAAGGATTACTGAAATGATCGAACTCCAGAACCTCTCCAAGACTTTCCAGAGCAACGGCAAAGAAGTGAAGGCTGTCGATTCGGTCAGCCTCACAGTCAATGAAGGCGAGATATGTGTCTTCCTCGGCCCGTCGGGCTGCGGCAAGAGCACCACGCTGAAAATGATCAACCGTCTGATCATGCCGACCTCCGGCAAAGTGCTGATCAACGGCGAAGACACCACAGGCCTGGACGAAGTGACCCTGCGTCGCAACATCGGCTACGTGATTCAGCAGATCGGTCTGTTCCCGAACATGACCATCGAAGAAAACATCGTGGTCGTGCCCAAGTTGCTCGGCTGGGACAAGCAGCGTTGCCATGACCGTGCTCGTGAACTGATGAGTATGATCAAGCTGGAGCCCAAGCAGTACCTGCATCGCTACCCGCGCGAATTGTCCGGTGGCCAGCAACAGCGCATCGGTGTGATCCGTGCCCTGGCTGCCGACGCACCGTTGCTGCTGATGGACGAGCCGTTCGGTGCGGTCGACCCGATCAACCGCGAGATGATCCAGAACGAGTTCTTCGAGATGCAGCGGGCGCTGAACAAGACTGTGATCATGGTCAGCCACGACATCGACGAAGCCATCAAGCTGGGCGACAAGATCGCGATCTTCCGTGGCGGCAAGCTGCTGCAGATCGACCACCCGGACACCTTGCTCGCGCATCCGGCTGACGACTTCGTCAGCAGTTTCGTTGGCCAGGACAGCACCCTCAAGCGTCTGCTGCTGGTCAAGGCCGAAGACGCCGCCGACAACGCACCTTCAGTCAGCCCGGAAACCCCTGTTGCCGATGCGCTGGAAGTGATGGACGAAAACGACCGTCGTTACATCGTCGTCACCGACAGCGAAAACAAGGCGATGGGCTATGTGCGTCGTCGTGACCTGCATCGTCAGCAAGGCAACTGTGCGCAGTTCCTGCGCGAGTTCAATGCCACTGCGGCATACGACGAGCACCTGCGCATCCTGCTGTCGCGCATGTATGAGTTCAACCGCGCCTGGCTGCCGGTGCTGGATGCCGAGAACGTGTTCCTAGGTGAAGTGACGCAAGAGTCCATTGCGGCGTATCTGAGCTCGGGCCGTTCGCGTGGCATGAAGACCAGTATTGTCTCGCCAGCGGAAGCGGCGGCAGACGCGCAGGTTTGATGTGAAAATGCATAGCCCGGTGCTGCAAATGCCTGGGCTAAGCTGATCAGATAGCGTTTGCTTTTTCACACCTCACAATGTAAGTCAACTCTCAGATCTGTCAGTAGCGTTGCGAGGGTCGCGAGTCTAACGTGGCTTCACGCAGCACCGTTTACTTTCGTGGCTTTACGTGCTGTTTTATATTCAAGTGAGGGAGTGAGTGATGGCCACGCTTACGGATGAGCAATTGGCGCGAGCGCTCGAAGACTTCTACCGGTACGATACGAATGGCGATGAAAAAGTAACCGTCGCAGAGTTTCGTTTAACGATGGAAAAGTACCTGACTCCGGAAGATTTTGAAGCCTTGCTTGCCAAGATAAATTCGGATGGTAATGACGAAATAAGCTGGGAAGAGTTCCTGACGGATTATGAGAATGACCTGGGTTAGTGTGACAGCGTCATCAATGCAGAATGACGACGTTCGATAGGCCGTTTTACGTCTGGACGTTATACTTTAAGCCCTGCCCGAGTTGAGTCAGGGCTTTTTTTTGTCGATCTTTTTTGTGGGTGATGAGGTCAGAGGAGACGTGCGGTCTTTTCGAAGTCGGGCCGTTCGCGTGGCATGAAGACCAGTATTGTCTCGCCAGCGGAGCAAGTGGCTTCCTGATTTGTGGAGTTGCAGCATTACCGCAGTGCCGCCATTCTGCATGGCCGGCGGCACTGAGGGCTGTTTACAGTGCGCTCGGGTCGCAGTGAGTCAAGTCTGCGTCTTGCAACGCTGAGAGGTGTACTGCAGTAGCGGTATTGCTTTCATACAGGGTATACGTCATGCCGCTGTGCTCGCAAAAGACTTTGCAATTGTCATCGCTGTCGAACTTTGCATTACTGGTCCAGACTCCGTTCGACAGGCTTGAATAATACGGGCGCCCTTGAGTGACTTCGGAGGAATATCGGTCGTTGACATAAAGTTTATAGTTGTGTGTTTTGAAGACGTCCCCTTCGAAGTAGACAGACAGGCTATTTGCTGTTCGCACCACCTTGGCGATGGTTGTTTGAAGCAGCAAACGCTGTGCGATGCTCAGATAAGACTGGTAGTCCGCTCTATTGGTAATACTGATAAGCGGGTCGCCATTGACGGTCCTGTACAGGGTGTTGATGGTTTGTTGATCGGCCAATGGTGTTAGCGTCGTCATGGTGTAATCAGTGAAAAGTGCTCGTATCGGGAGCGCTATTCGGCTTTCCGCCAAGGTTGCCGAAAAAAGCACATAGGGTGTGCTGGAGTGATCCATGCTGACGGTAATGGAGTAGGTGTCGTTGGGGTCTACAGCTCCATACTTGACCCAGATGTTCTCGATCAGGTCCGATTGGCTTGGGTATCCCTTGTCAAGCGTGGCGTAGACCAACGAAGTGCCGCGGAGTGCATAGGTGTAGTTCTTGAAGTCTGCGGTGGCGAACGCGACGCTGATGAATCCCGAACTTATCTGCACGCTGGCGATCATTTTTTGTAGATAAATGCGCTGTGCCCGACGCAGTAAACGAGCATGGATTTCGTTGATTTGAAGTCTGTTGACTTCCGAGAAATACGTATTCAAAGCGAGCTGAGTAAGCCCCGGTCTAAGCTCGGCACAATGGTCATCGGTAAACAGGTTTCTTATGGTGGCCAAGAGCAAAGGGTAGGATCGGGTACTGGCCGCCTCATACTGCAATGAATTGGGCTCGTGGGTGACGACATTTACAGCCCATTTCTCACCCGGCATGATCTGAATGTGGACCTCTACATAGCAACGGTTGCCGTCAAGAATGACGCTGCAATTTGTACAGACTGCATGATTTACCGTTGCCATAACCAGTCCGTTTCTGGTCACGTTGTAGCGGAATTTCTCGAACCATTTCTCATTGATAGAGAAGCGGGTGGTCTGGTTGAAATCTGCCTTCAGGTCCGACAGGATATGGGGCAGCTCAGGAAAATACACCGGAACAGGCAGAGAAATCGGAAAGGTTATTGTCGCATCGGTCTCCCAGATTGGTTTTTCCAGCGAAGGCAAATCGGTAATTTGTCGCAGTGTTTCTGGCGTCGAGTAAATGCCCCACTTATCAAAAAATGTTGAGAGATCCCTGCCGCTAATCAGCGAGGTTTCCACGATAAAACGTTGAATCTTGTCGCCACTCTGCTGCGGCGGGGCTTGCATGAGCCGGTAGCGCTGGTGCAATTGAGGGTAGAACGGCGGACCAAATGTTTGGTGAAGTTGCCAAAACATGGCGGCTTTCTGAAAAAGATTGGGCAGCTCACTAAAAACGCGGTGTGAACTGTTCAGGTACTGTTTTATGGACGGGTACTGGTTGTCCAGGCGAGAGGCACGGCCGTCCATTCTTTCTTGCGTTGCAAGTGAATATATATTGACGGTCACCTCCGTCATCCCCGCCCATGTCATGGGGTCTATCTGCCGTTGATGACCACTTTCATGCCACGGGCCCCAGCGCTCCTCAGCGATATTGCCTGATAACAAGTACCTCAGGGCCACTGCGCCGCTGTAGCCCATATGTCCATCCGCGGCAAACATGTAGCCTGTGTCTGCTTCTACATGGAAATGCTTATTGGGGTCTATTGCCCACTCCGTCTCACCTTCGCCCAAGGCCCCCGAGATGTCATCCTGAGACCGAATGACTTCATCGTAGTAAGCCATCAGCTTTTCAGGGTCGGTGATGTAGAGCCGGGCACTTTCGTAGCGGACGATGATGATGGCTCGCTCGCTGGTAAGCATCACAACAGGCGCATTGTTGTATTGGGCCATCCTGGCCTGCCACATCGCGTTGGTTGTTTCTTTCAACGTGAAGGCTGGCACATAGCTGTAGTCGCCCTTTATGGTTATAGGGACAGACTTGCCCGCCTCTTGATAGATAAAACTCAGCAGGCCTGACTCAGGCACGTCTATGGCATTCAGACCGACCTTCAGATCAATAACGATGGGGGTATTGATTCGGGGGACGCCGATAACAGCGGAGATTTTCCCTGCTGATTGCTCATAGTGGCTGAGTTCCAGGCGCTCGCCTTTCGTGACATAGAAACTGGTTGGTTGGTAGTCACTGTGCGCCCTGGGGCGCATCTGCCGAACCTTGTTCAGGTAGGCAGAGGTTCTCCCTGTGACGGTAAAACTTGTTTGACGTGGTGTGGGGCTGACAGGCTCCGAGCCTGGAGTGTCACCGTGTCTATCGTCCATGATCATTTCCGGATGAGGTGGCTTGGGCTTTATATTGGGCGCGTGGGCAGTCGATCCGTCTACTGTCAGAGCTGACAGGTTTGGCTGCTCTTTGCCTCATCGTGTTCTGGGCCCAGGGGAACATCTGCCTGTCATGCTGGTCGGTTAAACAGGTCCTTGACGAGGCAACTCAAGCGCCTTGTGCAAGAACGCGACATTTTTTGTTGATCTCCGGCCCCTCAGGTCCTAAAGTTCGCGCCGAACGTCCATGCTGGAAACGATCCATCCGGCTCAAGTACTGACGACGAGACAGCAAGGCCAGGAAGGCAGCCCTTCAGGGCCTTTTTGCTTTCGGCGACGTGCCTTGGGAAGTAGGCGAACCAAAGTGGGGACACAGAGGGCGTTCATTTGCACCCATTTACCAATACCGTTTGCCATCAGGAGTTCCCGCAGCATGTCGATCAATGTCGAAGACTACTACTCAGCCGACACCTTCAAGAAAATGAAAGCGTTCGCTGACAAGCAAGAAACTCCGTTCGTGGTCATTGATACCGCCATCATCAGCAAGGCTTATGACGACCTGCGTGCGGGCTTCGAATTCGCCAAGGTTTACTACGCCGTCAAGGCCAACCCGGCCGTTGAAGTGATCAATCTGCTCAAGGACAAGGGGTCGAGCTTCGACATCGCGTCGATCTACGAGCTGGACAAGGTCATGAGCTGTGGCGTTGGCCCGGAGCGCATGAGCTACGGCAACACCATCAAGAAATCCAAGGACATTCGCTACTTCTACGAGAAGGGCGTGCGTCTGTTCGCAACCGACTCCGAAGCGGACCTGCGCAACATTGCCAAGGCTGCACCGGGCTCGAAAGTCTATGTGCGTATCCTGACCGAAGGTTCGACCACGGCTGACTGGCCCCTGTCGCGCAAATTCGGTTGCCAGACCGACATGGCGATGGACCTGCTGATCCTCGCTCGCGATCTGGGTCTGGTGCCCTACGGCATCTCGTTCCACGTCGGTTCGCAACAGCGCGACATCAGCGTTTGGGATGCGGCCATCGCCAAGGTCAAGGTCATCTTCGAGCGCCTGAAAGAAGAAGACGGCATCGTTCTCAAGCTGATCAACATGGGTGGCGGCTTCCCGGCCAACTACATCACCCGCACCAACAGCCTGGAAACCTACGCTGAAGAGATCATCCGCTTCCTGAAGGAAGACTTCGGTGATGACCTGCCGGAAATCATTCTGGAGCCAGGCCGTTCGCTGATCTCCAACGCCGGTATCCTGGTCAGCGAAGTGGTACTGGTCGCGCGTAAATCGCGTACGGCGGTCGAGCGTTGGGTATACACCGACGTGGGCAAGTTCTCCGGCCTTATCGAAACCATGGACGAAGCCATCAAGTTTCCGATCTGGACCGAGAAGAAAGGCGAGATGGAAGAAGTGGTCATCGCGGGGCCGACCTGCGACAGCGCCGACATTATGTATGAAAACTACAAGTACGGCCTGCCACTCAACCTGGCCATTGGTGACCGTATGTACTGGTTGTCGACCGGTGCTTACACCACCAGCTACAGCGCTGTGGAATTCAACGGTTTCCCACCATTGAAATCGTTTTACCTGTAAATTCCCGGCTTAAGAAAAAACCCATGAAAATGGGTTTTTTTTTGTTCGCAAAAAAATAATTATATAAGTCTTTGTGTGGCGGAAAGTACGGTAGGTGCCACAGTATTAATGATCGTATTCTCTGGTGTGTAATAAGTTCTAGCGCGGTGCGCTGCTTATTCCTACAGGGGTCGTCCATTACGTTCGCTGTTTAAAGTTGACACCCTCTGTTAATTTTCAGTGGCCTTGAAGCGGCAGTTCTTGATTGTCGCAAAACAGGGCTTCAATAATAAGGAAATTAATAATGGTTACGACGGTTGAACCGCAATTTACAGATGGCAATGAACACTCGCTGGAAGAGGTCAGTCGTGTCAGCAAGGAGTTGATGGACGTCCTTACTGGTCAGGGCGCGGAAGTTGCGCGTGCCCCCGGTTTGTTGATCACCAACGAAGATGTTCGACGCATCAGGCGTTATGTCAACACGGGGCTGGCACTGCCTACCGCACTGGAAGAAGTACGCCAGTTAGTAGGTGGCAGTGACAATGGCATTCCCGGCTTGGGCCCGGAAGCAATTGCCGAGTTGCACACCGGTATCCAGAACCATGCCAAAAGCTGGTCAGCGATTGAAACCAATATGCAAAAAGTCGGCAGCGATCTTTATGTCTTCTCGGGCAATCTGATTACTATCGCAACCGAGATTGTCGGGTTCATCAAAGGGCTGGATTCCTATCAGACCCTTCAAGTGGGCGACTTGACTCCGTCGCAGATCGATCAGATGCCTCCGGTCGCGCTGATGGACCAGGACAGCAAGAAGATGCCCGGTTTGCTTGCCTTGATTGATGACCTCAAGGTCTACATCAAGGAGCATAGCGCCAGCACCACGCGTACCAGGGTCGGCGTGACTGAGTTCAAGCGTCACCTCAAGGATGATATCTCTCCTGCAGTGGCGTTGAAAATAAACCTGGTCAGCTCAGGAAGTGCAGGTAACGATATCGCCTGGCTCACCGGTGAAGCCGAGCAGCTCAACAAGCGCATCAATCAGAAGCTTGCGGAATATGAAGCGTACTGTGATTACAGGTGGATCGGTTTCTGGTGGGGGTTTCTTGGCGGGGCGGTGTCCTACTCTATCTATGGCCCCAAAGCATCCGCGGCGCTCTTTGAAAAAGACACGCTGATTGAAGAGAAGCGTCAGATAGAACTGTCGATAAACAAAAAAAACAGGTTGTTGAGCGATCTGCTGGCGTTCGAAACCAGTCTTCAGGATTTGAAAGCCAGAATTGATGGCGCTGCCAGTGGCGTCAGCAACATTGAAAGCCTGTGGGTACTGCTGGAAGAATTGGTCGAGTCCTCCTACGACCGCATAAAAAGTACCAGCAATGCCGTGTACCTCGTCAGTTTTGTGTCCCGTTTTCAAACCTTGATGAGCAACTGGAAAGAGATTCAGGCCCAGGCCTTTGATCTGTTGACCGCTTTCAATAATGCACTGGACGAGCCCGTTGTCTGAGTGCGGATATAACTTATATTCAAGGAAATACTGTGATGAATGTTCACGTGCTTGATACGCCTTTTCAACTGCCCGCACCCAACATGGAAGTGCTTGTTGCCGGTCGTGAAAAACTGAAACAACAAGCGGACGCGCTGGGTGATATTTATTTACCCGTGATGATGGAAACCTTGCGCAGCCTGCTCATCGAAGTGGGCAATGTCGACAAGAACGTGCTGGATACGCTGACGCTTGTCCCGCATGGCTTCAACAGTGATGAGATGCTGCCTTATCTTGAGGCTGTCGAACAACTCAAGGGCCAGTCTGACGACACTAAACGTGACGCTGCGGTTGCAGAGTTCAATAAGATCATCAGCACGCTGCTGGACGAAAAAATCGCCTATCTGGCTAACCACGCCAAAGTTCTCGATAAGGCTCTGGCCAATCTGAATGCAGTGCAGGTTGACGCCGTCGATTATCTTGCGCCCGCTCTTGATCAGGAAATCATTGCGCTCGGCGCTCGACTGGCGGCTGAAAATACGCGCCTGGATGAAGTGTCAGAACAGGCCGCTGTGGTTAACGCGTTGATTACAGACCTCGAGAACCTCAGTATTTTCGACAGATTGAAGCCTCTGGTTGCGTCGCTGGAGAAACTGGCGGACATCGATCCCAGAAGTCCACTGATTGGTTCAATCAAGGCGGGTATCGTCGGTGTGTCCAACATTTTGAACCTGTTGGACGCTGCCGTTGACTACGATCATCTGCTGGCCCTTAGAGACAGGCTGCAAGCACAGCTGACCGACCGACAGGAAACGATTGGCGATACTCGGGCAGCACTTGCAATCGAAGTAGGCAAGCGCGATCAGCTCTCTGGCCTGGTACTGGTTCATGGATACAGGGGCGACTACGCTCGAGAGGTCGAAAAACTCCACGCGGCGCTGTCTCAGGTCCTGTCCAATTGCCTGCTGCCTGCCACCGACACGAGCGAAGAACGTGTCACACATTTCAGCCGCCAGGCGAACGCGTTGAACACTTACCTGGTGGATCTGCGAGGCGACTGGCGTAGCTGATAGCCCGGTATTGCAACGCCTGGCACCACCGGCTGGCTTTGCGGCTTATGGCAAAACGCACGTTACAGATGGACACACCATGGCCGTCAGTGCATTAATTGCGCCGCGCAATATGAGTGAGTAGCGAGTGTGTTGAAGAAAGTCCTGTTTCAGATGCACTGGTTCTTCGGGATCACGGCAGGCCTGGTTCTGACCCTGATGGGTATCACCGGCGCACTGTATTCGTTCGAGGACGAAATTCTCGATGCCTTCAACCCTGACGCTCTGCTTGTTGAAGCGCGCCACGCGACACTGCCGCCCCTCGAGCTTGTGCGCAAACTGGAGGCCGCAACCGGGCTAACCGTTGCCATCCTGCGTGTCGAGACCGTTGGGAATCGTGCCGCTCAGGTGTACTTCACACCTGAACCGGGCGAAAGACGAGGCCCCAAACGCAATTTCGATCCTTACACGGGCGAGCTGAAGGGCGATGCTGCGGGTGAAGGTTTTTTCGATTTCGTCCTGAAACTGCATCGTTATCTGGCCATGGGCGAGTTCGGCAAGCAGATTACGGCGGCCTGTACGCTGATTCTGGTGTTCTTCTGCCTGTCCGGGCTTTACCTTCGCTGGCCCCGACAGGCACGCAACTGGCGTGTCTGGCTGACCCTCGACTGGGCCAAAAAAGGCCGCAGTTTCAACTGGGACCTGCATTCGGTTTTTGGCACATGGTGCCTGTTGTTCTACCTGCTGTTCGCCATTACTGGCTTGAGCTGGTCTTATGACTGGATGAGCAATGGTCTGAACAAGCTGCTGGGCGGCCCGTCGCTGGAGCCGCGCAAGATCTCCACGGTTATCACCGGCAATAAAGAACCTTTGGCAGTGGACTATGCGGCCATCTGGGACAGTATTCAGAAAACTGCCGGGCCTGGCTTACGAGCTTATAACCTGCGCCTGCCTGCTGCGGGTGGTCAGCCTGCCACGGTATTTTACCTGCTGCAGAACTCGCCGCATTCGCGCGCCCTGAACAGCATCACGCTTGACCCGGCCAGCGGGCAGGTCAGTTCAGTGTCGCGCTATGCCGAGCTCAGCATCGGGGAGCAATTGCTGGCCAGCAACTATGCGCTGCACGTGGGGAGCTACTTCGGCCTCTTTGGTCGAATCGTCATGACTGCTGCGGCGTTGATGATGCCGCTGTTTTTTGTTACTGGCTGGTTGCTGTACCTGGATCGACGCCGCAAGCAGCGTGACATCAAAAGCGCACGCATGGCGTTGTCAGAAGACGTATCCGCTGACACGCCTGCCTGGTTGATCGTTTTCGCCAGTCAAAGCGGCTTTGCCGAACAACTGGCGTGGCAGACGGCGAGCCAGTTACAGGTCGCAGGGGTGCCTGCGCGC
Organism: Pseudomonas coronafaciens pv. oryzae str. 1_6; assembly: GCF_000156995.2. Taxonomy (NCBI): domain Bacteria; kingdom Pseudomonadati; phylum Pseudomonadota; class Gammaproteobacteria; order Pseudomonadales; family Pseudomonadaceae; genus Pseudomonas; species Pseudomonas coronafaciens. Next base: position 926,038 of record NZ_CP046035.1, read on the forward strand.
GTGCAGCGATTGGGCGACGTGACCGTGCAGGATCTGTGTCAAAGCCGTAACGCGCTGTTTATCGTCAGCACATTCGGAGACGGAGAAGCCCCGGACAGTGCCCGAGGGTTCGAGCGCAAGCTAATGGGCAGCCCGATCGCTCTGGACACGCTCAATTACGCAGTACTGGCGCTGGGCGACCGGCAGTATGCGCATTTCTGTGGTTTCGCCCATCGTTTGAATGACTGGCTGGCCGAACGTGGCGCACGCACCCTGTTCGCTCCGATCGAAGTCGACAGGGTCGATCCCGCCGCCTTGCAGCGATGGCAGCAGCAACTCGGGCAACTGACCGGTAGCGCACCGCAATCGGGAAGTTGGCAAGCGCCGGTTTTCGAAAACTGGACCTTGACGCGTCGCGAGCACCTGAACCCTGGCAGCAGCGGTTCGAAGGTGTATCTGCTGGACCTGATTGCTCCAGCATCAACCAGCTGGCAGGCGGGTGACCTGGCCGAGGTGATGCCTCGTAACGCAGCTTCTGCCATTGAGCCGTTTCTTGATGGGTTGGGCATTGATCCGTTTACTCAGGTGCAGGTCGGCGGGTTGCGCGAATCACTCGTACAGGCGCTGGCCACCTGCCAGTTACCGCAGAACCGTGCGCATCTGGTGGGCCTGCATGCGCAAGCGCTGGTCGATGCGTTGGCGCCTCTGTCTGCGCGTGAGTATTCAATCGCTTCCATTCCCGAAGATGGCTGTCTGCAACTCATTGTTCGTCAGGAGGTTCATCCCGACGGCACGCTGGGGCTGGGGTCTGGCTGGCTTACCGAGCATGCCGCTCTCGACAGCGCGATCAGCCTGCGCGTGCGGCGTAACAGCAGCTTTCACCTGCCGGTTGAACCGGTGCCGCTGATTTTGCTTGGCAACGGCACCGGGTTGGCCGGCTTGCGCAGCCTTTTAAGGGCCCGCATTACCCAAGGGCAGATGCGTAACTGGCTGTTATTTGGTGAACGTAATCGGGCATATGACTTCCATTGCGCTACAGAACTGCAGAGTTGGCTGGAGGCCGGTCGTCTGAGCCGTCTTGACCTGGCGTTCTCGCGTGATCAGGCCGAGAAGGTCTACGTGCAGGATCGCTTGCGCGAGACGGCTGATGAGTTGCGCACATGGCTTGATGACGGTGCAGCTATCTACATCTGCGGCAGCTTGCTGGGTATGGCGGCGGGGGTGGATCAGGTGTTGAAGGACGTGCTGGGAGAGCAGAGAGTCAGTGAGCTGATCGAGCAGGGACGTTATCGGCGGGATGTGTACTGACCGGGGTTCTTGCTAATGGAGCGGTTTATGAAGATCAGGCGCGGAGCGTCCAGAAAGGCGTGCCCACGCTGGAGCATGGGCACGATAGGCTTTTAGCTTTTAGCTACGCGGCTACGAACTGCTCGGCGTAATGGCAGGCCACCTGGCGGTTGTCCACCAGACGCAGCTCCGGCACTTCGGTGGAGCAACGCTCGGTCGCATAGGGGCAGCGCTTGTGGAAGGCGCAGCCGCTTGGCGGGTTGAGCGGGTTGGGCAGTTCGCCGACGATCTTGATCTTCGGTTTGAGCGGGTCCGGGTGAATGGTCGGGGTCGCAGACAGTAGCGCTTGTGTGTAAGGGTGCAGCGGACGGTTGTAGATCTCTTCCTTCGGGCCCATTTCCGCAGGGCGGCCCAGGTACATCACCAGAACTGTATCGGCGACATGACGCACCACCGACAGGTTGTGGGAGATGAACACGTAAGCAGTGTTGAACTCCTTTTGCAGATCCATGAACAGGTTCAGCACCTGCGCCTGAATCGACACGTCCAGCGCTGAAGTCGGTTCATCCGCCACCAGCACTTTGGGCTGCAGCATCATCGCCCGGGCCAGCGCGATACGCTGACGCTGACCACCGGAAAACATGTGCGGATAGCGCTGGTAGTGCTCAGGGCGCAAACCGACCTGAGCCATCATGGCCTGCACTTTTTCGCGGCGTTCTGCGGCTGACAGTTTGGTGTTGATCAGCAGCGGTTCGCCTAATTGATCACCGACTTTCTGACGCGGATTCAGCGAGGCATAAGGGCTCTGAAAGACCATCTGTACATCTTTGCGCAGTTGCTTACGTTCAGACTTGCTTGCTCCAGTGACTTCCTGACCGGCGATTTTCAGTGAACCGGAGGAAGGCTCTTCGATCAGGGTCAGGGCGCGGGCCAGTGTCGACTTGCCGCAGCCGGACTCGCCGACCACCGCCAGGGTCTTGCCGGCTTCCAGCTCGAAGGACACACCATTGAGCGCACGCACCAGCGCTGTGCCTTTGAACAGGCCGCGGGAGACTTCGTAGTGACGGGTAAGGTCGCGGGCGGTAAGTACGACGCTCATTACGCCACCTCCTGGTTCAAGGGATAGAAGCAGCGTGCCAGGCTATGTGCCTTAGGCGCCAGGTCCGGACGCTGGGTCCGGCAGTTGTCGCGCACGTAAGGGCAGCGCGGCGACAGCAGGCAACCCTGCGGGCGGTCATAGCGGCCTGGGACCATGCCCGGCAAGGTGGCAAGGCGTTCGGCGCCCATGCTGTGCTCGGGAATGGCGGCGAGCAGCGCCTCGCTGTACGGGTGGGCAGGTACGTCGAACAGCCCCGGCACCTGACCGACTTCGACAGCCTGACCGGCGTACATCACGCAGACACGCTGCGCTGTTTCGGCAACGACGGCCAGGTCGTGGGTGATCAGCACCAGCGCCATGTCCTGTTCTTTCTGCAGGCTCAGCAGCAGGTCCATGATCTGCGCCTGAATGGTCACATCCAGTGCGGTGGTCGGTTCGTCGGCAATCAACAGTTTTGGCTCGCCGGCAATGGCCATGGCAATCGCCACACGCTGGCTCATGCCGCCCGACAGCTGATGCGGGTAGGCATTCAGACGCGCAGCAGCGCCAGGTATTTCAACCTTTTCCAGCAGTTCCAGCGCACGTTGACGTGCAGCCTTGCCCGACATGTTCAGGTGCTGGCGCAATACTTCCTCGATCTGGAAGCCGACGGTGTAGCTCGGGTTCAAGGCCGTCATCGGGTCCTGAAAAACCATCGACAGGTCTTTTCCGATGATGCGACGACGCTGCCGCGAGCTGAGCTTGAGCAGGTCATTGCCGTCGAAGTTGAGCGCATCGGCGGTGATGATGCCGGGCGAATCGATCAGCCCCATCAGCGCCATCATGGTGACGGATTTACCGGAACCCGATTCACCCACGATGGCCAGTACTTCACCCCGGTCTACGCTCAGGGACAGGCCGTCCACAACGGGTACGGCCGTGGTGTCGCCGAAGCGGACATTGAGATTCTTGATTTCAAGAAGTGACATGCGAATCTCCTCAGGCGGCGTTTTTGAGTTTCGGGTCCAGCGCATCGCGCAGACCGTCGCCCATCAGGTTGATTGCCAGCACGCTGAGCAAAATGGTCAGACCAGGCAGGCTTACGACCCACCAGGCACGTTCGATGTAGTCGCGGGCCGAGGCGAGCATGGTGCCCCACTCAGGCGTTGGCGGTTGTACGCCAAGGCCCAGGAAGCCCAGTGCCGCTGCGTCGAGAATCGCCGACGAGAAGCTCAGCGTTGCCTGAACGATCAGCGGCGCCATGCAGTTCGGCAGCACGGTGATGAACATAAGGCGCGGCAGGGTGGCACCGGCCAGACGTGCAGCGGTCACGTAGTCGCGGTTCAGTTCGCCCATCACCGCAGCACGGGTCAGGCGCACGTAGGACGGCAGCGACACGATGGCGATGGCGATGACGGTATTGATCAGGCCAGGGCCGAGAATTGCCACGATGGCGACCGCCAGCAGCAGCGATGGCAGGGCCAGCATGATGTCCATCAGGCGCATGACCGACGGGCCCAACACGCGCGGGAAGAAGCCCGCCAGCAGGCCCAGCAGGATGCCAGGGATCAGCGACATGACCACCGAGGCCAAGCCGATCAGCAGAGACAGGCGCGAACCCTGGATCAGGCGCGACAGCAGGTCACGGCCCAGTTCGTCGGTGCCGAGGATGAATTGCCATTGGCCGCCTTCTAGCCAGACCGGAGGGGTCAGCAGAAAGTCGCGGTACTGCTCGCTCGGGTCATGGGGGGCAACCCATGGGGCGAACAGGGCGCAGAACACGATCAGGATCATGAACATCAGGCCGGCAACTGCGCCTTTGTTCTTGGAGAACGCTTGCCAGAATTCTTTGTACGGGGACGGGTAAAGCAGGCTTTGATCGACTGCTACCGCAGGAGTAGGGGTGCTCATATCGATAATCTCAGCGCTGGTGACGAATGCGTGGGTTGGCAAAGCCGTAGAGGATGTCCACCACGAAGTTGACCAGGATCACCAGACAGGCGATCAGCAGAATGCCGTTTTGCACGACCGGGTAGTCCCGTGCGCCAATGGCTTCGATCAGCCATTTGCCGATGCCGGGCCAGGAGAAGATCGTTTCTGTCAGAACCGCACCGGCCAGCAAGGTACCGATCTGCAGACCGAATACGGTCAGTACCGGGATCAGCGCGTTACGCAAGCCGTGAACGAACACCACGCGGGCAGGCGACAGGCCTTTGGCGCGAGCCGTGCGCACGTAGTCTTCACGCAGTACTTCAAGCATCGACGAGCGAGTCATCCGGGCGATCACCGCCAGCGGGATGGTACCCAGCACGATGGCTGGAAGGATCAGGTGATGCAGGGCATCCAGAAACGCGCCTTGCTCGTCACTGAGCAGCGTGTCGATCAGCATGAAGCCGGTGACCGGCGGAATGTCGTACAGCAAGTCGATCCGCCCGGACACCGGGGTCCAGCCCAGGGTCACCGAGAAGAACATGATGAGGATCAGGCCCCACCAGAAGATCGGCATGGAATAGCCGGCCAGGGATATACCCATGACCCCATGGTCGAACAGGGACCCTCGCTTGAGTGCGGCGATCACGCCCGCCAGCAGGCCAAGGATACCCGCGAAAATCAGGGCTGCCAGCGACAACTCCAGGGTGGCCGGGAACAGCGAGGTGAACTCGCTCCAGACACTGGTGCGCGTGCGCAACGACTCACCGAGATCGCCTTGGGCGAGCTTGCCGATGTAATCGATGTACTGGGCATACAGCGGTTTGTTCAGGCCAAGACGTTCCATGGCCTGAGCGTGCATTTCCGGATCGACCCGGCGCTCACCCATCATGACTTCAACCGGGTCGCCCGGGATCAGACGAATCAGTGCGAACGTCAACAAGGTGATGCCGAAGAAAGTGGGTATCAGCAACCCCACTCGGCGGGCGATAAAACTAAACATCTTGGTGTGTACCTCATCAGCCGGTTAGGCGTGCTCCGGCGAGTCTCGGGTGACGAGCTCGCCGGATTATTTTTCTACTTCACCTGGGTAGTGGCGAAGTTATTGGTGGTGAGCGGGCTGATTACATAGCCCTCTACGTTGTTGCGCATGGCGGTGAACATTCTGGTGTGAGCCATGCTGATCCAAGGCTGGTCCTTGTTGAAGATTGCCTGGGCCTGTTCATAGAGCGTGGCGCGCTCCTGGGGGTTCACTGTTTCGCGAGCCTGATCGATCAGTTTCTGGAAATCGGCGTTGCACCAGCGCGCATAGTTCTCGCCGTTTTTCGCCGCTTCACAACTGAGCATCGGGGTCAGGAAGTTATCAGGGTCGCCATTGTCGCCTGCCCAGCCGGCAGACACCATGTCATGTTCGCCATTTTTGGCACGTTTGAGCATTTCACCCCATTCCATGACGCGAATGTCGATCTTTATGCCGATCTTGGCCAGATCGGACTGCATCATTTGTGCCCCGAGCATCGGGTTGGGGTTGGTCGGGCCACCACCATTGCGGGTGAACAGGGTGAACGTGGTGCCTTCCGGCACACCGGCTTCCTTGAGTAAGGCCCGTGCCTTGTCGAGATCAATCGGCGGATTCTTCAGGCTGTTGTTGTAACCCAGCAGGGTCGGCGGATACGGGTTGACCGCAACCAGCGCATTGCCCTTGCCGAACAGTGCATTGACATAGGCTGCCTTGTCGAAGGCCATGTCGATCGCTTTGCGCACTCGCACGTCGCTCAGGTACTTGTGCGTCGTATTGATCGCAATATAGGAAGTCGTCATGGCCTCCAGTTCTTCGACCTTCAGATTAGGGTCTTTCTTGATGCTCGGAATGTCGTCCGGCTTGGGGTACAGCGCGATCTGGCATTCGTTGGCCTTGAGCTTCTGCAGGCGCACGTTGTTGTCGGTGGCGATGGCCAGAATCAGTGCTTCGGCAGGTGGCTTGCCACGGAAGTAATCCGGGTTGGCCTTGAAACGCACCTGGGCATCTTTTGCGTAACGCTGGAAGATGAACGGGCCGGTGCCGATCGGCTTGCTGTTCAGGTCACCGGTCTTGTTGGCTTTCAGCAACTGGTCGGCGTACTCGGCCGGGTAGATCGAAGCGAAAGCCATGGCGATGTCAGCCAGAAATGGCGCTTCTCGGCGTGTCAGGGTGAACTTGACGGTGTAGTCGTCGGTTTTTTCGACGCTTTTCAGCAGCTCTTTGAAGCCCATGCTTTCAAAGTAGGGGAAACCCACGCTCGACTTGTCATGCCACGGGTGTTTCGGGTCCAGCTGGCGCTGAAAACTCCAAAGCACATCGTCGGCGTTCATGTCGCGGGTCGGTTTGAAATAATCGGTGGTGTGAAACTTGACGCCTTTGCGCAGGTGGAAGGTGTAGGTCAGACCGTCTTCGCTGATCTCCCAGGATTCAGCCAGTGCGGGGATGACTTCAGTCGAACCGGGCTTGAAATCTGCCAGACGGTTGAACACGGTTTCAGCCACGGCATCGGCCGTGACGGCAGTGGTGTACTGCACCATGTCAAAGCCTTCAGGGCTGGCTTCGGTGCAGACCACCAGGGGTTTAGCCGAAACACTGACGGCGACGCTGAGCAGGGCCAGGGCGATCGAGTTGCGTAGCGATAACAGTTTCATTTGTGAACCCTCCATAGAGTTGACGCCGATGGTGATGCCCTGACGCAAGGCTGTTGCATTGCGTCAGGGCGTTTTTCAGCGAATCAGAGAATGTTGAACGGGACAGTGGTCACCAGACGGAATTCGTTGATGTTGCCATCAGCCTGATTCTCGCTGGCGCGGTGGGTGGTGTAGGTCGCGCGGATAGCAGTAGCCTTGAGCGGACCGGACTGCACGGAGTAAGACGAACCGATGCCGTACTCGTAGTGGGTTTCGCCGTCCATTGCCAGCACGTCGGTGTAGCCGGTGCCTTTGTAATGCGTACCGTCGATGTCCCAGCCGCGAGCCTGGTAGATGTTGAACTTCAGGCCTGGCACGCCGTATTCGGCCATGTTCAGCACATAAGCGATCTGCAGGGATTTCTCATTCGGGCCGTTGAAGTCCGAGAGCAGGGAGTTGGCGAGGAAGATCGCGTTGGTGTCGTGGGCGTAGTCGAAGTACTCGTTACCGTTCACTTCCTGATACGCAACGCTCACGCTGTGGGCGTTGTGTGTTCCGGTGAAGGACAGGCTGTAGGTGTCGTTGTCGATCGCGCCCAGCTTGCTCTGGCCAGCATCCTTGGTCTTGTAGTAGTTCAGGTTGGTGCTGAGGGCCAAGGCCTTGCTGTCACCCAGTTCGTGGGTGAAGCCGAAGTAGTACTGATGCCAGAAGTCTTCCAGGTTTGAGGCGTAGAAGCTGGCGGTCAGGCTATCGGTAGGCTTGTAGTCGCCGCCGAACATGTCCAGACGATCAGCAGTCTTGCTGCGATCACCGTATTCGGAGCGGAACTTGTCCAGGCTTTGCTCCATACGTGGCGACACGCGGTCGAAGCTGCCGGCCTGCAGGGACAGGTTGTTGAATTCGTCGCTCTGTACGGCAAAACCCTGGAAGCTGGACGGCAGGGCACGGTTGCCGATGAAGGCGATAACCGGCGTGTTCACCGACTGGCGGCCCATGGTCAGAACTGTATTGGAGACACGGGCCTTGACGTTGCCCAGACCCATTTTGCTCCACTGGCCAACTGCATCGCCGTCACTGTGGGCCAGGGTACGGTTGGAATTGCCTGCGAAGTCATCAGTGTCGCGGTCCAGTGCGATGGCGTTGTACAGGGCCAGTTCTGTGGAGAAACCAACAACACCCTGGGTGTAACCCGAGGTGTAGTTGACGATGGTGCCCTGCTGCCAGTTGATACGGCGCGAGGTCTGCTCAGCGACGCCGTTGTCGTTGTAGCGGAACACCTCGTCGCGACGCTTGAGTTCATTGGCATACCAGTTACGGGTCGTGCCGGTCAGGTGCTGATCTTCGAAAAAGCCGTTGGCGTCGGCCTGGGCATTCTTGGAACTCAGCTGGGTCGGCACGAATGTCTGGCTGGCTGGCTCTGCCTGAACCAACGCGCCGAACGAGGACAGAGACAAGGCCAATAATGCGGTGCTTGTGGTTTTCACTATGTACTGCTCCCTTTATCACTTTTATAAATGCCAGTTCTTTAAGGTCTGGCTTTTGGTGGTGCAGGGTTGGTGGCCCTGCGTTGTTATCAATGCGCAAGTGCTGGCGCCGGCCACCCTTCAAGGCAGCGCAGGCAAGCTTGATTTCCGATCAGTCGGCGATGCTTACGCCGGAAAAGTTGTTGCGGCCAAATGGGCTGACGTGGAAGTCCCTGACCTCGGCGCGCAACGGCTGATTGACCGTCGAGTGGGCAATCGGGGTGATTGGCACCTGTTCCTTGAGGTAACGCTGTGCCTGTTTGTACAGGTCGGTGCGTTGCTCGCGGTCAGTGACGGCGACGGCGGCCTTGACCAGATGGTCGTATTTCTCATCGCACCACATCGAGTAGTTGTTACCGCCAATTGCCGCGCAGCTGTACAGGGTGCCGAGCCAGTTGTCCGGGTCACCGTTGTCGCCGGTCCAGCCGATCAGCGAGATATCGTGCTCGCCATTCTTGGTGCGCTTGAGGTATTCGCCCCATTCGTAACTGACGATCTTGACCTTGATGCCCACGTTGCTCCAGTCGGCCTGAAGCATCTCGGCCATCAACTTCGCATTGGGGTTGTAAGGGCGCTGTACCGGCATGGCCCAAAGGGTCAGTTCGGTGCCTTCCTTGACCCCGGCTGCACGCAAAAGCTCTTTGGCTTTTTCCGGGTTGTAGGGTGCGTCCTTGATGCTGTCGTCGTAGGACCACTGGGTTGGCGGCATGGCGTTGACTGCCAGTTGCCCGGCGCCCTGGTAAACCGCGTTGATGATGGCTTTCTTGTTGACGGCCATGTCCAGCGCCTGACGCACTTCCAGCTTGCCTAATGGCTCATGACGCACGTTGTAGGAGATGTAACCGAGGTTGAAGCCCGGTTTCTCGATGATCTGTAGGCTTTTGTCTTCCTTGAGCTTGGCGAGGTCTGCAGGGCGCGGGTTGACCGAAACCTGGCACTCGTTGGCCTTGAGCTTTTGCATGCGCGCCGAAGCGTCGGTGACTATGGCGAAGATCAACTGGTCGATCTTCACCCGGCTCGGGTCCCAGAACTCCTTGTTGCCCTTGTAGCGAATTTGCGAGTCTTTCTGATAACGCTGGAACACGAATGGGCCAGTGCCGATCGGCTGCTGGTTAATGTCGCGAACGTCCCCCTTGGCCATCAGTTGTTCGGCGTACTCGGCAGACAGGATGCTGGCGAAGTTCATCGCGATGTTCTGAATGAACGCAGCGTCGACCGTATTGAGGGTGAATACCACCGTCAGCGGGCCGGTCTTCTCGATGGACTTGATCTTCTTGTTCAGGCCCATACCGGTGAAGTAAGGGAACTCGGTCGGGTAGGCTTTACGAAATGGATGTTCGGGGTTAAGCATGCGATTGAACGTGAAGACTACATCGTCGGCATTGAAATCACGGCTGGGTTTGAAGTTCTTGTTACTGTGGAACTTCACGCCTTCGCGCAGATGAAACGTGTAGACCAGCCCATCTTCTGAAACATCCCACGAGGTCGCCAAAGCCGGCACCACCGTGGTATCGCCCTGCTTGAATTCGGTCAGGCGGTTATAGATCGGCTCTGAAGCGTCGTTATCGGTTGATGAGGTGTATTGCGCCCCGTCAAAGCCTGCAGGACTTGCTTCCGAACAGAACACCAGATTATTTGCATGGGCCAGCGGAGCCAGGGCAAACAGCCCCAGGCACGACGTCATCGCAAGAGTTTTACGCATGATAATCCCTATCCCTCAAAGGACGAGCCGCGGCTCGAATGTCTAACAGGCCCACAGGCGATAACCGAAAGAGCGCGCCCCATGCTTCACGATTTGCCATAGCCCCCACGCGACAGCTTCCTGCCTGTTGTCGCGACCTTTGGACGGTAAGTCGGTAAAGGCACGCGGTAAATAGGCTCGAATGCTGTAAAGCTCGTAGGAAAAATCGCGATGACAGTGAAAGAGTGTCGGTGACGACACTCTTTCACTGGTCGCATAGGCTCATGTTCAGGTGTAGCAGCTGTGCTGCGCCGCGTGAGCAGCGCAGCAGACCGGCGCCGTTACTTGCCGGTCACGCTCACACCGTAGAAGGAGTTCAAGCCAAACGGGCTGATCTTGAAGTCCTGTACGCTGGTGCGCATGGGTTGATAGACCGTCGAGTGCGCGATAGGCGTCATCGGCACTGCGTCTTTCAAGAGGTGTTGCGCCTGTTTGTACAGTTCGGTGCGCTTGGCTTGATCAGGCGTTTGTTTCGCCTGATGGATCAGCGTGTCGAACGGCTTGTCGCACCATTTGGCAAAGTTGTTGCCATTGAGTGCGTCGCAGCCGAACAGGGTGCCGAGCCAGTTGTCCGGGTCACCATTGTCGCCGCTCCAGCCAATCAGCATCGCGCCGTTTTCACCATTCTTGGCGCGCTTGATGTATTCGCCCCATTCATAGCTGACGATCTTGGCGTTGATACCGATCTTCTTCCAGTCAGACTGAAGCATTTCGGCCATCAGTTTGGCGTTGGGGTTGTAAGGACGCTGAACCGGCATTGCCCAAAGGGTAATTTCGGTGCCTTCCTTTATGCCTGCTTCCTTGAGCAGCGCGCGAGCTTTCTCGGGGTCGTACTTGGCATCTTTGATGGTGGTGTCATAAGACCACTGTGTCGGTGGCATGGCATTGACTGCCAATTGACCTGCGCCCTGATACACCGAGTCAATGATCTGCTGTTTGTTGACCGCCATGTCCAGTGCCTGACGCACTTTCAACTGGGCCAGCGGGTTCGGATGGTCTTCACCCTTGATCTGGTCCATCACGTTGTAGGCGATGTAACCCAGGTTGAAGCCAGCCTGATCAGGCATCTTCAGGTTCTTGTCGGCCTTGAGTGGTTCGAGGTCGGCAGGGCGTGGGTAAGCGGTGATCTGGCATTCGTTTTTCTTGAGCTTCTGCATGCGCACCGAGGCGTCGGTGGTGATGGCGAAGATCAGGTTGTCGACCTTGACGTCCTCAGGCTTCCAGTAGTCCTTGTTACCGGTGTAACGGATGTTGGAGTCTTTCTGGTAGCTCTTGAACACGAACGGGCCAGTGCCGATCGGCTGCTGGTTGATCAGCTCGGGCTTGCCTTCCTTGAGCAGCTTGGCGGCATATTCTGCGGACTGGATCGACGCAAAGCTCATGGCCATGTTCTGGATGAACGCAGCGTCGACCTTGCCAAGAACGAATTTGACGGTGTGATCGTCGACCTTCTCGATCTTGGTGATGTTGGTGTCCATCGCCATGTCGGTGAAGTAAGGGAATTCGGTCGGATACGCTTTGCGGTAAGGCATGTCCTTGTCGATCATGCGGTTGAACGTGAACAACACGTCATCGGCATTGAATTCACGCGTCGGCTTGAAGTACGGCGTGGTGTGGAACTTGACGCCTTCGCGCAGGTGGAAGGTGTACGTCAGGCCGTCTTCAGAGATGTCCCATTTTGTGGCCAGGCCTGGCACAACGGCGGTGCCGCCACGTTCAAACTGGCTCAAGCGGTTGAAAATGGTCTCTGCCGAGGCGTCGAAGTCAGTGCCTGTGGTGTATTGACCCGGATCGAATCCGGCAGGACTGCCCTCGGAGCAGAACACCAGGTTCGAGGCTGCGTGGGCGAAAGGTGCGCTGGCTAGCAAGCTGGCGCCGAGCAGAAACGGAATGACCGCGTTTTTGAGCATGGTTGCCTCAGTTGTTGTCATTTTTTGATTAGAGGGAACGACCTCATGAGCCGATCCATCCGATACTTATGCAGGGGCCATACCCAAAGCAAGACAATGACGTCAAAGAAGCTACAAAGAGTGGCACGATCGTACAGGAATGTCGCGAAAGTGTAATTTTTTGGAGAGTTGAACGTTTGCGCGGGGTATTTCGCAGGGGTTCGCGCACCGTTAAGGCGCAACCGGGTGTGAAAAATGCACCCGGTTAGGGCCATATTGTTACTTCGCTGTAGTCAGGCCGACACCATAGAAGGGGGTGAGGCCGAACGGACTGATCTTGAAGTCCTGCACTTCCTTGCGCATTGGCTGAAACACTTTGGAGTTGGCGATGGGCGTGATCGGCACTTGTTGCTTGAGGATGTGCTGAGCCTGCTGGTAGAGCTTAATGCGTTCGTCCCGGTTGGTCGTGATCTTGGCCTGTTGCACCAGTTTGTCGTAAGCCGGGTCGCACCATTTGGCGTAGTTGCTGCCTTTGACAGCTGCGCAGCTATAGAGCACACCCAGCCAGTTGTCAGGGTCGCCATTGTCGCCGGTCCAGCCGTAGATCATCGCGTCGTGCTCGCCTGCCTTGGCGCGCTTGATGTACTCGCCCCATTCATAGCTGACGATGTTGGCCTTGATGCCTATCTTTTCCCAGTCCGACTGAATCATCTGCGCCGACATGCGCGCATTGGGGTTGGAAGCGCGCTGGACCGTCATGGCCCACAGGTCGATTTTGGTCCCCGGCGCGACGCCAGCTTCCTTGAGCAGTTGTCTGGCCTTGGTCAGGTCGTGTGGCGCATCCTTGATCGTCGGGTCGAAGCTCCACTGGTCTGGCGGCAGGGCATTCTCGGCCAGTTGACCTGCGCTCTGGTAGACCGCCTTGATAATGGCCGGCTTGTCGATAGCCATGTCCAGCGCCTGACGGACCTTGAGCTGGTCAAGTGGCTTGTGGGTAACGTTGTAGGCCAGGAAACCCAGGTTGAAGCCAGGCTGGCTGAGGACCTTGAGGTCAGGGTCCTTTTTCATTTCTTCAATGTCCTGAGGACGCGGATAGCCGCTGACCTGGCACTCGCCGGCCTTGAGCTTCTGCATGCGCACCGCGGCATCGCTGCTGATCGAGAAGATCAGGTTGTCGATCTTCACGTCCTCGGGCTTCCAGTACTCGGTGTTGCCGACGTAACGGATCTGCGAGTCTTTCTGGTAGCGCTTGAATACGAACGGCCCGGTGCCGATGGGTTTCTGGTTGAGTTCTTCGGCCTTGCCTTCCTTGAGCAACTGGTCGGCGTATTCGGCGGACTGAATAGAGGCAAAGCTCATGGCCAGATTCTGCACGAACGCTGCATCGATAGTGTTCAGGGTGAAACGGACGGTTTGCGGGTCTATTTTTTCGACGCTCTTGATTGTCGTGTTCAGGCCCATGTCAGTGAAGTAGGGCGACTCCGACGGGTAGGCTTTGCGAAAAGGATGATTGGCGTCGAGCAGGCGGTTGAACGTAAACAAAACGTCGTCGGCGTTGAACGCGCGGGTTGGCTTGAAATAGTCCGTGGTGTGGAATTTCACGCCGTCGCGCAGATGAAACGTGTAGGTCAGCCCGTCGGGTGATACGTCCCAGTTGGACGCCAGCCCGGGCTCTACTTCGGTCCCGCCACGCTTGAACTGGGTCAGGCGATTGAAGACGGTTTCGGCCGACGCATCGAAGTCGGTGCCGCTGGTGTACTGGCTGGGGTCAAAGCCTGCCGGGCTGGCTTCAGAGCAGTACACCAGGGTGCTGGCTGCGTGGGCCAGCGGGACGCAGGCCAGCAGTGTGGTGCTCAGGAGCAGCGGTTTGAAAAGTGTGTGTCCCATGGATCCCTCGCGTGGTACGGCAGTCACCGTGCTTTAAGTCGACAATAAGATAGACACGGATAGTGCCGTACTTGGTCCGGGTGGGACAATACGCTTACTTGCCGGTAATCCTCGCCCACAAGTCCGACAGCGAGGCACTTTCGAAGAATACGTTCAGAAAATGGCTGCCGTCCTGGCTGAAACGCTGCAGGTCTTTCTTCGCGTTGCTCTGCAATTGAACACGGGTCTGGTCCAGCTCGCTCTTGAGTGCAGCACGGCTGAGCTGTTCGGGGTTTGCCTCGGCCCATTCACTGACGATGCGGTCCTGCCAGTCACAGTCCATCGGGTGGGTGAAAAAACTTGCGGCAACGTGGGCCGGATGTTCGACACCTTCCTTCGCGTGCCAATGGTTCAGAACGGCCCTGCCTGTTTCAAGCACCGCTGTTCTGGCAAGCTCTGCGGCGAGGACATGCAGCGGATGTTGCGCATGATCTTTGGCCAGCTGGGAATGCGACGGGTCGGTCGAGCCGCTGGTGTTCGGGTCCTCGTCGAGCATGGTCTGCACGTCGTCAACGCTGTTGCCCAGCCAGACGGTCAGGCTTTGCAGGACGATCCCGAAAGCATTTCCCAGCAATCGTCCTGGTGTAACAATGAAGGCATAGAACTGTTCGACCTGTTCGGAGAACGGCTGGCTGGCCCATTGGTCACGCGCTTCGAGGAAAGCCTCGTAGCCTGCAAGCAGGCGCTGGTCAGGGTGCTCGCCAAGGATGATCTGGATGATCTGGTCGCGCTCGTAGCGTTCTCCGGCCTTGAACGCTTCGAACGGTTTGTCGTCTGGCGAGAACAGAATCTTGCCAAGGGGTTCTGCAAGGCTGGCGATGATGTCGCTGCCGCCGAACGTACCTGTGACGAGGGGCAGTGAGTGCCTGCAGTCTGCCTTCGACGTCCACGGCAACACGTCGGTATAGCCCTGCTTGATCAGGCTCAGTTCAGCGAAATTGGAATGGGCAAAGAAGTCTTCGAGAACATGCAGTGCAGCACCCATGTCCCGCAACCCGTCCGTGGAGTGGGCACCGGCCTCTACGGCCGACTTCAGGCCTGCGGTCATGATGTCTGCCGAGCGCTGAAGGTAGCGCTTCATCGAGGTGTCATGGTCGACCTGCAAGGCCGGATCGTCAGGTAGTACCCATTCGTCAAAGTCGCCGTCGCGCTCTTTTGGGTTGGCCGGGTTGGGGTTTGTAGCCTTAGGGTTGTCGATGTGCTCGCCAGGGCGATAGACGCAGAGCCGTTGCGCATTTACTACAAAGTGTGAACGGTCCACGTGCATCAGGTCGGTGAACTCCTTCACTGCCAGAACATCCACGATGCGGGTCAGTGCATCGCGGGAAAGCAGGTCAGGGAAGCTTTTCGGCATGCTCGTCGCCCTGACGATCTTCGGGTCGAGCAGTTGCGAATAGTCGCGCAGCCAGTTGCCGAAATAGATCGCGCGGATTTGTTCCGGCGTGAAACCGGCAGATTCGAGAGCAGTCTCGATCGAAGCATGCGTGTGTTTGTCTTCGTCGCCTTTGCCTGCTTCAAATCGCAGTGGCACTGGAAGCTCTTCGCCGTTGCTATCCATGATCTGATCGATGGCAACAGCCGGGTGCTGGGGACTCATCCTTGATTCCTTGATGATAAGACGGCGAGCCGGGTCATTCGGCCGGCGTGACCGTGTTTGAACGGGAGGTGGCAATTTTCGCGCGCACCGGGTTTGCCGACAATCAGGCGACGTATCAGCAGGCGTAGGCGATTGCCGAGGGGGAGGGGGGCAAGAGAAGGGCGAGTGTGGGAAAAGGCGGTAGCCGAAACTACCGCCCCATGATTCAGGGAATAGCGACTTCGATGATGCCATCAGCTGCAACGCTGACCTGGCTGGTGCCGGCTTCGACATCCGGGGTCGGTGCAGAATCTTCACGTAACGATTTGGCCATCATCATGACGGGCGCACGCAGGTAGGGTTGCGGGTAGCCTGACGTATTGAGGTTCAGGTTGACCAGCTTGTAGCCTGTGCCGCCCAGCGCCTCGGTGACCAGTTGCGCGCGGGCCTTGAATGCGTTCACGGCGTCCTTGAGCAATGCGTCTTCGCTGGTCTTGCGGGTCGCAGGCGATATCGAGAAGTCCATGCCGCCCATTTTCAGGTCCGTCAGCAGCTCGCCGGTCAGCTTCGACAGCACCGCGAAGTCTGCGCTTTCGAGGCGCAGTTCGGCGCGTTCACGCCAGCCGGTGATCTTCTGGCCTTTGTCGTCGTAGACCGGGTAGCTGTTGCGGCTGCCCTGGCGAATCTTCACATCCTTGACCTGCCGTGCCTGACCCAGCGCCTTGTTCAGTGTCTCAGTGATCTGTGCCGCCAGTTTGGCCGGGTCACTGTCCTGGGCTTCTGTGTACAGCGTGACGAGCATCAGGTCGCGCTGAACCTCCTGATTGACCTCGGCGCGCAAGGATATCTGGTTATAGCGGGCTTCTTCAGCCAGCGCTGGCAGGCTGGACAGGGCAGCGGCCAGCGCGACGAGCGCGGCAGCAGGACGGAGATTGAACATGAAAGCTCCTTGTTATCAAACGGCCGCCGACAATTGTCGAATGGCGCAAAGTTCTCTGACTGTAGCGGTTTGGCCCGGTTCCTGCGATGACAGACTGCTTCGGTGTGCGGTGCGTTGACGCACTTTTCCAGTTTTGGCTCCCGCTTGGTTATACTCGCAACGATCCACCTGGAGCACTCATCAGGAGAGCTCATGCTCGCCCCCGTTCAAATGCTTTCAGCCACACGGCAAAACCTGTGGCGCCTGACATTCATCCGTATTCTGGTGCTGGCCGCGCAAGCGGGCTCGGTGGGAATGGCGTGGCTGTTCGACTTTCTGCCGCTGCCGTGGCTGCAACTGTCTATAACACTGGGTTGCTCGCTGGTGCTGTGCGGGCTGACTGTGATCCGCCTGCGCACGTCCCTGCCGCTGACCGAGTTCGAGTATGCGCTGCAACTGGCGCTGGACCTGCTTATCCACAGCGCCTTGCTGTACTACTCGGGCGGCTCGGCCAACCCGTTCGTTTCCTACTATCTGGTGCCGCTGACCATCGCCGCCGCAACCTTGCCGTGGCGTTACTCGCTGATTCTGTCCGGTTTCGCGCTGACCATGTACACCCTGTTGATGGTGCGTTCCTACCCGCTGGAAACGGACTCGATTGCCCGTGAGAGCATGCAGGTCTACGGCATGTGGCTGAGCTTTGCGCTGGCAGCGGCAGTCATCACGTTCTTCGCGGCAAAGATGGCCGAAGAATTACGTAGTCAGGAGCAACTGCGTGCCGAGCGTCGTGAGGAGGGCCTGCGCGACCAGCAGTTGCTCGCCGTCGCCACCCAGGCAGCAGGCGCCGCCCATGAGCTGGGTACACCGCTGGCGACCATGAGCGTGCTGCTCAAGGAAATGCGTCAGGACCACAGCGACCCGGCGCTGCAAGAAGACCTGTCGGTGTTGCAGGAGCAGGTCAAGCAGTGCAAGCAGACCCTCCAGCAACTGGTGCGGGCTGCCGAGGCCAACCGGCGCATGGCCGTCGAGCATCAGACTGCCACGCGCTGGCTGGACGAATCGCTCAATCGCTGGCACTTGATGCGCCCTGAAGTGAGTTACCGCTTCTATCAGTTGGGCGAGGGCGAAGTGCCTACACTGGCGCCGCCGCCCGACCTGACTCAGGCGTTGCTCAATCTGCTTAATAACGCTGCCGATGCCTGTCCCGACGGGCTGGAAGTGAACCTGGATTGGGACAACGCGGAAATCTGCATCAGTATTCGTGACCACGGCGCCGGTGTGCCTCTGGCCATTGCCGAGCAGATCGGCAAACCGTTCTTTACTACCAAGGGCAAAGGTTTCGGCCTGGGTCTGTTCCTTAGCAAGGCCAGCGTCACCCGTGCGGGTGGCTCGGTAAAGCTCTACAGTCATGAAGAAGGCGGTACGCTCACCGAGTTGCGCCTGCCCCGAAACACGCGAGGAGAAGAAGCATGAGTGAGGATGACATTCAGGTCGAAGGCGAAGAGCTGCCGCATCTGTTGCTGGTCGATGACGACGCGACGTTCACCCGTGTGATGGCCAGGGCCATGAGCCGCCGTGGCTTTCGCGTGAGCACGGCAGGCTCGGCAGAAGAGGGCTTGGCGCTGGCGCAGCAGGACATTCCCGAATATGCCGCGCTGGATCTTAAAATGGACGGCGATTCCGGTCTGGTTCTGCTGCCCAAGCTGCTGGAACTGGACCCGGACATGCGCGTGGTGATCCTCACCGGTTATTCGAGCATTGCCACCGCAGTCGAAGCCATCAAGCGTGGTGCATGCAACTACCTGTGCAAGCCGGCTGATGCGGACGACGTATTGGCGGCGCTGCTGTCCGAACACGCCAATCTCGACACGCTGGTCCCCGAGAACCCTATGTCGGTGGATCGTCTGCAGTGGGAGCATATCCAGCGTGTGCTGACTGAACACGAGGGCAATATTTCAGCAACTGCCCGTGCATTGGGCATGCATCGCCGGACCTTGCAGCGCAAGTTGCAGAAGCGCCCGGTGCGGCGTTGATGAAGGTTTTTTCATAGTGATCGTGTAAGCGTTCTTTTGCTTCATTGTGCTCAGGCCGTACTTTCAAAGAGAGCGAGCCTGAACTACATGAATCGCAATGCTGAATATTCTGCCGTCAACGATGCTGTCAAAGGGGCGTTTCTACGCCGCGTCTGGAAGCTGATAACGCCGTACTGGCGCAGCGAAGAAAAGGCCACTGCCTGGCTGTTGCTGATTTCGGTGATCGCCCTGTCGCTGTTCAGCGTGCAGGTGTCGGTCTTCTTCAACAGCTGGTACCGGGATTTTTACAACGCCCTGCAGAACAAGGATCTGGCGGCGTTCACCCACCTCATCCTGTACTTCAGCGGCATCGCAGCCATCGCCATTCTGGCTGCGGTCTATCGCCTGTACCTGACCCAGCTGCTGACCATCCGCTGGCGCCGCTGGCTGACAGAGCAGCACTTCGCCCGCTGGCTGGCGGATAAAAATTACTATCACCTGGAGCAGGGCGGTTACACCGATAACCCTGACCAACGCCTTTCAGAAGACCTGAACGAATTCACCACCAGCACCCTCAGTCTGGGGCTCGGTCTGATGAGTTCGGTTGTCAGCCTTGTTTCGTTTTCGGTCATTCTCTGGGGCGTGTCAGGCAGCATCGAGCTGTTCGGCATCACCATTCCAGGTTACATGTTCTGGGCGGCCATGCTCTATGCGCTGGTGGGCAGCCTGTTGACGCACTGGATCGGTAAACGGCTGATCCCGTTGAACAACCAGCAGGAGCGCTTTGAGGCAGACCTGCGCTTCGCGCTGGTCAGGGTGCGCGAAAACGCCGAGAGCATCGCCTTGTCCGAGGGCGAGCGTAATGAAAACCAGCGCCTCAGCGGACGCTTCCAGATGATCTGGAATAACTTTCGAACGTCGATGAAAGTGCAGAAGCGACTGACCTTCTTCACCTCGGGCTATTCGCAGATCGCCTTGATTTTCCCCTTCATCGTGGCAGCTCCACGGTATTTCGCGGGCAAGATCGAACTGGGTGATCTGATGCAGATCAACTCGGCGTTCGGTAACGTGCAGGAGAACTTCAGCTGGTTTATCAGTGCGTATGGGACGCTGGCTTCCTGGCGTGCCACGTCTGACCGTCTGCTGAGCTTCCGACAGGCCATGAGCGATCACGAGGCGCAGCAACCTGCCATCGAAAGGACACGCTCCGAAGACGCGTTGGAACTGCGTAATCTGGGGCTGGAAATTGCCGGTGGTCGTCAATTGCTCACCGATGCCAACCTGCGTATTGGTGCAGGCGAGCGGGTCATGTTGAGCGGTCGTTCCGGCAGCGGGAAAAGCTCGCTGCTGAGGGCGCTGGGCGGGCTATGGCCAAACGGTTCAGGGCAGATCCGTCTTCCCGCAGGGCCAGCGCTGTTTCTGCCGCAACGGCCTTATCTACCGATCGGGACGCTGCGCGAGGCAATGAGTTATCCACAGCCTGCAGATCACTATGCTGCCGAGCGCTTTGCCGACGTGTTGAATCAATGCCGTCTGGAACACCTGATTCCACGACTGGATGAAAGCAATCACTGGCAGCGTTTTCTGTCGCCGGGCGAGCAGCAGCGGGTAGCGTTTGCGCGCGCCTTGCTGATTGCACCGCGCTGGTTGTTGGTAGACGAGGCCACTTCAGCCATGGACGAGGATGACGAAACCGCCATGCATCGCGCGATCATTGACGGCTTGCCCGGCCTGACGCTGGTCAGCGTCGGCCATCGCAGCAGCCTGCAACGTTTTCACGATCGGCATGTGCGTGTCGAGGGCGGTCAATTGGTCGAACAGCGGGCAGCGGGCTCTGTCTGACAAGGCTTGTGTCCTACAGGCGGTATTTTTTGAGGGTGTGATCATATAACCGCTGAGCTATCATTAGCCCTTGTTTAGCAGTCCAGAGATCGATGTTGGATGGAAAATCAAAGCGCTCCGCCCCGCGCCCGTAGAAAACACCGCAGCCTCGCGCAGGAGCTGGTCACCGAGCTGTCCGAGCGTATTCGCAGCGGACAGCTCAAGCGTGGCGATAAACTGCCCACTGAATCCGCGATCATGGAAGAGCAGGGCGTCAGCCGCACGGTGGTGCGCGAGGCCATTTCGCGCCTGCAGGCGTCCGGGCTGGTCGAAACCCGTCACGGGATCGGCACCTTCGTTCTCGACACTCCCAGCCCCAGCGGCTTCCGGATTGATCCGGCGACCATCGTGACCCTGCGTGATGTACTGGCGATTCTCGAATTGCGCATCAGCCTCGAAGTCGAGTCGGCAGGGCTGGCAGCTCAGCGCAGAAGCGATGAGCAACTGGCGGCCATGCGTTCGGCACTGGACGCACTCAATGAAAGTGCCGCACATGCCACCGATGCAGTAGCGTCGGATTTCCAGTTTCATCTGCAGATTGCCCTGTCGACCGGCAACCGCTATTTCACTGACATCATGACTCACCTGGGGACCAGCATCATTCCGCGCACGCGCCTGAACTCGGCGCGTCTGGCCCATGATGATCAGCAGCACTACATGGACCGGCTAAGCCGTGAGCACGAAGAGATTTTCGACGCCATCGCCCGTCAGGACTCCGATGCCGCTCGCGCTGCCATGCGCCTGCACCTGACCAACAGCCGCGAACGCCTGCGCCACGCGCATGAAGAAGCAGAGTCGCAGCGGGCTTGAGGATCGGATGTAGCGGGCCGCGAAGACGAATTGGCAGGTCGGCGATCTCGAGAGGCTGCAATGGCTTCGCATCAGATTAAGCTCCTTGTGCGGGGGGATGTAAGAGCGGACTTGTCCGCGAAGGCGATGGTTCAGACACAGAAAATGCACCGGATGTACTGGCCCATTCGCGAGCAAGCTCGCTCCCACGACGTATGGCGAAGACCACCCGCGGACTTGTCCACGAAGGCGGTCTGACAGGTCAGTTATCTCCAGAGGCTGTAATGGCCTCGTCGTGAGCAATGCGGATCGCCGCCCCGGTCACTCGCATACAGATACAGCCGAGGTGGCTTGTTTTGGTGCCGTTTCGCACCGCAGCGTCAAAATCGGACTCCATCCTCTCCCGCTGAAAAAACCCTAAATCCCTGTTGAGTGATTTTATTATCAGTTGTACGATGACTTACGACATCGGCAACGACCCGGTGATCTTCTAACAATTATGTCCCCCAGGGTGTTCGAATAATGAATCCACAAGAACTGAAGTCCATCCTCTCTTCCGGTCTGCTGTCTTTCCCGGTTACCGATTTCAACGCCCAAGGTGATTTCCATCGCGCTGGCTACATCAAGCGCCTCGAGTGGCTGGCCCCGTACGGTGCCAGTGCCTTGTTTGCTGCAGGCGGTACAGGCGAGTTCTTTTCCCTGGCAGCCAGCGAATACTCCGAAATCATCAAGACTGCTGTCGACACCTGCGCTACCAGTGTGCCGATCCTGGCCGGTGTAGGCGGGGCAACTCGTCAGGCCATCGAATATGCTCAGGAAGCCGAGCGTCTGGGCGCCAAAGGTTTGCTGCTGCTGCCGCACTATCTGACCGAAGCCAGCCAGGACGGTGTTGCCGCGCACGTTGAGGCTGTGTGCAAATCGGTCAAGATCGGTGTGGTTGTCTACAACCGCAACGTCTGCCGTCTGACACCAACGCTGCTGGAGCAACTGGCCGAGCGTTGCCCGAACCTGATTGGTTACAAGGATGGCCTGGGCGATATCGAACTGATGGTTTCGATCCGTCGCCGTCTGGGTGATCGCTTCTCGTACCTGGGCGGTTTGCCTACCGCCGAAGTGTACGCCGCTGCCTACAAGGCGCTGGGCGTACCGGTCTACTCGTCGGCGGTGTTCAACTTCGTGCCGAAACTGGCGATGGACTTCTACCACGCCATTGCCCGAGACGATCATGAAGCAGTCGGCAAGTACATCGACGACTTCTTCCTGCCTTATCTGGACATCCGCAATCGCAAAGCGGGCTACGCAGTCAGCATCGTCAAGGCCGGTGCCAAAATCGCCGGTTACGACGCAGGTCCGGTTCGTGCGCCATTGACCGACCTTACGCCAGACGAGTGCGACATGCTCGCTGCCCTGATGGACAAGCAAGGCAAGCAATAACACCTGTGACGACAGAGCCGCTGAGCGATCAGCGGTTTTTTCGTTGCCGCGCATGACCCTTACAGGTGGTAGATGTCGTCGCCGTGACACTGCCAAGGGGCCTGTAACGCTACACCCCAAAACAGCTTTACCCGCGTAAAAAAATAATCAGTGGGAGCTCTACGATGCAAAAGTCCAAGCCGACGCACGTCCGCTATTTGATCCTGTTGATGCTGTTTCTGGTCACCACGATCAACTACGCCGACCGCGCCACCATCGCTATCGCTGGTTCCAGCATCCAGAAAGACCTCGGCATCAGTGCTGTCACTCTGGGCTATATCTTCTCCGCATTTGGCTGGGCCTACGTGGCCGGTCAGATCCCTGGTGGCTGGCTGCTCGACCGGTTCGGGTCGAAAAAAGTCTACGCCATGAGCATTTTCACGTGGTCGCTGTTCACCCTGCTGCAAGGCTACGTGGGCGAGTTCGGCGTCTCCACGGCAATCGTCGCGCTGTTCATGTTGCGCTTTCTCGTCGGTCTGGCTGAAGCACCTTCCTTTCCGGGCAACGCACGCATTGTGGCAGCCTGGTTCCCGACCGCCGAACGCGGCACGGCCTCGGCGATCTTCAACTCGGCGCAGTACTTCGCGACTGTGCTATTCGCACCGCTGATGGGCTGGATCGTTTACACCTACGGCTGGCAGCACGTATTTGTGGTCATGGGCGCATTCGGTATCGTGTTCTCGATGGTCTGGATGAAGGTCATCTACGGCCCGCGTAACCACCCGATGATCAACGAGGCCGAGTTCGAGCACATATCGAACAACGGTGCGCTGGTCGATCTTGATCAGGACAAAGGCAAGAGCACACAGAAAACAGCCAGCAGTGGCCCCAAATGGGACTACATCCGTCAGTTGCTGACCAACCGTATGATGCTCGGCATCTACCTGAGCCAGTACTGCATCAACGGCATCACCTACTTCTTCCTGACCTGGTTCCCGGTGTACCTGGTTCAGGAGCGCGGCATGACCATCCTCAAGGCTGGCATGATTGCCTCCTTGCCGGCTATTTGCGGCTTCATTGGCGGGGTATTGGGCGGGATCATTTCCGACTACCTGCTGCGCAAGGGCCACTCGCTGACCTTCGCCCGCAAAGCGCCGATCATCGGCGGCCTGTTGCTGTCCACCTCGATCGTGACCTGCAACTATGTCGATGTCGAATGGGTGGTCGTGGGCTTCATGGCGCTGGCCTTCTTCGGTAAAGGCGTCGGTGCGCTGGGCTGGGCGGTCATGTCCGATGTTTCGCCCAAGCAGATTGCCGGTTTGAGCGGTGGCCTGTTCAACACCTTTGGTAACGTTGCATCGATCACCACCCCAATCGTGATTGGTTACATCATCAGCAGCACCGGCTCGTTCAAATGGGCACTGGTGTTCGTGGGCGCCAACGCGCTGGTTGCGGTGATCAGTTACATTTTCATCGTGGGCGAAATAAAGCGTGTGGAATTGAAAGAGCCGCCTGCCAAGGGGCCATCGCTGAACGACTCGGTCAGCGACCTTTCCGAAGCAAAATCCTGAGGAAACCGTGATGAACCTGATTCAACATGCCGATTCTCCGCGTTACATCCGGCTGCATCCGCTGGATAACGTCGTGGTCGTGGTCAACGATCAGGGCGTGCCAGCCGGCACCGAGTTCGATAACGGGCTGGTGACGGTCGACAACGTGCCGCAGAGCCACAAGGTCAGCACCGTTGACCTGGCAACAGGCGAGGCGATCATTCGTTACGGCCATACCATCGGTTACGCGCTGCAACCGATACCGCGTGGCAGCTGGGTCAGGGAAGACCAGTTACGCATGCCATCCGCGCCCGCGCTCGACAGCCTGCCAATGTCTGATGCAGTGCCGGAAAAACAGGCGCCGCTGGAGGGTTACACCTTCGAGGGCTACCGAAATGCCGACAGCACGGTGGGCACCCGCAACATTCTGGGGATCACCACCACGGTGCAATGTGTGACCGGCGTGCTGGATCATGCGGTCAAGCGCATCCGTGACGAACTGTTGCCCAAGTATCCGAATGTCGATGACGTGGTGGCCCTGACCCACAGCTACGGTTGCGGCGTTGCTATCACAGCCACTGATGCTTACATCCCGATCCGGACCGTGCGCAATCTGGCACGCAACCCGAACCTGGGTGGCGAGGCGCTGGTGATCAGCCTGGGCTGCGAGAAGCTGCAGGCCGGGCAGGTCATGCATGAAGGCGACAGCTCGGTGGACCTGAGCGAACCCTGGCTGTACCGGCTTCAGGACTCCAGCCACGGCTTCAACGAGATGATCGAGCAGATCATGGAGCTGGCCGAGACACGCTTGAAGAAACTGGACCTGCGCCGCCGCGAGACTGTTCCGGCTTCGGAGCTGATCCTGGG
Source organism: Pseudomonas coronafaciens pv. oryzae str. 1_6 (assembly GCF_000156995.2). Taxonomy (NCBI): domain Bacteria; kingdom Pseudomonadati; phylum Pseudomonadota; class Gammaproteobacteria; order Pseudomonadales; family Pseudomonadaceae; genus Pseudomonas; species Pseudomonas coronafaciens. The sequence goes on from NZ_CP046035.1 coordinate 951,049, forward strand.
CATGCAGTGCGGCGGCAGCGATGCGTTTTCCGGTATCACTGCCAACCCGGCTCTGGGTTATGCCTCGGACCTGCTGCTGCGCGCAGGGGCGACGGTGATGTTTTCCGAAGTCACCGAGGTGCGCGATGCTATCTATCTGCTGACATCCCGCGCGCAGGATCAAGAAGTCGCGCAAGCGCTGGTTCGCGAAATGGACTGGTACGACCGTTACCTGGCCAAGGGCGAAGCCGATCGCAGCGCCAACACCACGCCGGGCAACAAGAAGGGCGGATTGTCGAACATTGTCGAGAAGTCCCTCGGGTCCATCGTCAAATCCGGCAGCAGCGCCATCAACGGCGTGCTGGGGCCGGGCGAACGGGTCAGTGGCAAAGGCTTGATCTTCTGTGCCACACCCGCCAGCGACTTCGTTTGCGGCACGCTGCAACTGGCTGCCGGAATGAACCTGCATGTGTTCACGACAGGGCGCGGCACGCCTTACGGCCTGGCGATGGCGCCGGTGGTGAAGGTCTCGACCCGCACCGAACTGGCTCAGCGCTGGCCTGACCTGATCGATATCGACGCTGGCCGTATCGCCACCGGGCGCGCAAGCATCGAGGACTTGGGCTGGGAGCTGTTTCACTTCTACCTGGACGTGGCCAGCGGCAAGAAGAAGACCTGGACCGAGCACTACCGGCTGCACAACGACATCACCCTGTTCAACCCTGCGCCTATTACCTGACAGTCTGTTACGCAGAACGCTACGGACGTCGCTCTCACTCTAGCGGGGCGGCGTCCGTCCAATCCTGCGTAAAGGTCCGATCCAAAAGATTCTCTGAACTTTAAGGCACTTTCAGGCCTCTTCTACAGTAAGGGCGGCCGGTCTGGCTGCCTTCGTTGAAGGTGCAGGAGATTTCAAATGGGTTGGATATCGGAAAATCATTTATGGCTGTTTGCGGCGCTGACGGCGTTGGTCGTGATTTCAGACATTTGGGCGGTCATGCGCATTCGCAAAAGCAAGACTGAATCCAGCAACAAGCTGATGTGGATCATCGTTGTCATCGCTGTGCCTGTCCTGGGCGTGCTGGCACTCGTCATTGCGGGACCGCGCCTTGTCGACACCCCTGCGCGACCTGAGCAGCAAAGTACAAAGTATTAACCCCGTCTTCCAGAAATGCCCCGCCTTGCTGCGGGGCATTGTTGTTTATACGCCCCTGATTCTCTCCCGCCGGGCAGCTGTCATCATAAAGATGAGTCGCCAGCTGGCAAAAATTCAAATCTCTGCAATTCTTCTGACATGGTGAGGTGTTCATATGCTCGCCATTCAGACCCGAAAAGGAGAGAGCGCATGTCTATCATTACCAAGTGGGCGTTGCAGGCGGTTGCACTGATTGTGCTGGGCTGGATGGCGACAGTGACGGCAAGCTGGAACAGCGGTGTTGCCAGTGGCACCGGCAGCGATCGTCTGGCCGAGTTGAGCGTTGGTGTACTCAGCAGCACGACTGTGAGCGCCACCCGCTCCGCGACTGTGCAGGGCGAATAAATCACGCACAAGCCGCTAGATGGCCTTACTTTTCTGCAGGCAAAAAAATGGCCCACAACAGGGTGGGCCAAATGGGATTCATCAAAGGAGTGGGGTCAATTTACCCATCCAGACGTGAAGAGGATGTGAAACGGATGTCATGGAAATGAGAAGTCTTTCAGTTTGAAAAAAAGATGCCATCTGGATAAAACAGCGTTGTCAGCTGTGTGATAACGCTGTTTGGTGGCGGGTCCTGGCTGTTGCCTGGACGAGACGCGGGGACTTAGCGGGCCATTGCTCTTGCGGTTCTTTCAGCAGGCATCACCCGATGTGCCATGTGGGGCAACGAGTGAGGCGCATCGATTCTGGATTTCATGCGATCTGCAAATTCTCTGGCTTCCTGCCAACTCCTGCACTTGACCGGGTAATCATCAAGTTTTACAACCCAATCAGCCCCGTATACACCTTCTTCAATTCGGATAAGCATTGCTGGCATCTCCTGTTAGCGAGGGTAAATCTGTGCCGGGTCATCGGCGTGAAAGCAGACCGACAAAATCCTGCGCCGAAAACCTGTGCGGGGCTACAAAAAATCACACTTCCCGATGAATGTAAGCCTCGCGCAACAGATCCTGACGTTGTTTGCATGCGCGCAGCCTGACGCAAAAATGTGACAGGCTGATGGGGGAGGGTCAGAACGCCAGTTTGAAGCCGATCATGCCCAGCATGATTGCCAGGAAGGGCCGCAAGATATCGTCGGAAATCCGGCCTGCCATATGGCTGCCTAGATAAATGCCGGGTAACGAGCCCATCAGCAGCCAGCCCAGCAATGCCCAGTTCATGTTGCCCATGCTGGCGTGGCCCAGGCCTGCAACCAGCGTGAGCGGAACCGCGTGGGCGATTTCAGTGCCCACCAGACGCCGGGTAGGCAGCAGCGGATAGAGGATGAACAAGGCGACAGTGCCCAGCGCGCCCGCACCGATGGAGGTCAGCGCCACCATGGTGCCGAGGATCAGGCCGGTGATGACAGTCAGGACCGTCAGGCTGGTGCCGCTGAAAAACGAGTGGCCGTCGCCGCGACCATGAGCGAACGCCAACAGTTTTTTCTTGAAGAGGACGGCAAGGGCAGTGAGGAGCAGCACATAGCCCAACGCCTGCTTGATGATTGCATTCAGGGCTTCGGGTGCAGCATGCAAGGTGCTCAGGAACCACAGCGTCAACAGCACTGCAGGCACACTGCCCATTGTCAGCAGACCTGTGACCTTCCAGTCGATGTTGTCATTTTTGCGATGGACCAGCACCCCGCCGGATTTTGTAATCGCCGCGTACAGCAGATCCGTGCCTACCGCTGTGGCCGGGTTGATGCCAAACCACAACAGAATCGGCGTCATCAGCGAGCCGCCACCGACTCCGGTCATGCCCACGATAAAACCGACTACCAGCCCTGCAACTACAAACCCCAGACCACCCGCTTCCATATCCAACCCTGTCAAGCAAACGCATCAGGTAAAAAGTGGCGGGCAGCATAACGGCTTATGCCTGAAACGGTTATGAAGATGTGGTCTAAGGTTATAACCGTTTGTCACGGATGACAGCGGCCTCAGCGGCTTCGGCAACGCTTTGCAGACGCCGAGTAGGGCCAATCCATTTCAGCAGTGCGTCGGCTTCCATCGGTTTGGCAATCAGGTAGCCCTGGCCTTCGTCGCAACCCCACTGTTTGACCAGGCGCCGGATATCATCTGTCTCGATGCCTTCGGCGACTACGCAATAACCCAGCTTCTTGGCGAGACCGATCAAGGCTTTGACCAAGCGTTGATCGGTCTTGTCGGACGCCAGGTTACGAATCAGCGACTGGTCGAGCTTGACCGTGGTCGCGGGCAACTGGCGCAGGTAGCTCCAGTTGCTATAGCCAGTGCCGAAGTCATCGATTGCCACGTCCATGCCCATCTGACGCATGCGTTCCAATTGGTGGCGCACTTCCGCCGGGTTCTGCATCAGCGCCCCTTCGGTGAACTCAAGTTCAAAGCGCGTGGGGTCGATCTTGTGCTGGCTCAGCAGGCGAATCATCCGGTCGGTAAACGCAGGGCCGGAGAGGTCTGCCGGGCTGACGTTGATCGCAATGCGGAAGTCGAACCCCTTCTGCTGCCATTGCGCGGCCTGCTCGATTGCGGTCTTGAGCACCCACAGGCTCAGCGGGCGCATCAGGGCGGTCTTTTCGGCCAGCGGCACGAACTCGGCCGGGCCAATGGGGCCGAGTGTCGGATGATTCCAGCGCAGCAAGGCTTCTACCGATGTGCAGAGACCGGACGCCAGATCAATGCGCGGCTGGTAGACCAGACGCAATTGATTGTCGGCATGCACAGCAGTGGTCAATGAGCTGAGCAATTTGAAGGCGCGTTGTTGCGCGGCATCGAAATGCGGCTCGTACATTGCCCAGCCGAGGTTGCGATCACGCGCGTCATCGGCGGCGCTGATGACCATGCGCATCCAGTCCTGCTCTTCGGCCGCGTCGCGACTCAGCGTCACGACGCCCAGGCCCACCTGCATCTGCACGGGAATGCCTCGGCATTCAACGGGGGTCTGGAAATCTTCAATAATGATGCGCAGCAGGTAATCAGGCACCTGATCGCCAGGCAGCAGAAAACCGAAGCGGGTAGGGCTGACTTTGTACAGCGGACAGGTCGGCGGCAGCAAAGCCTCCAGGCGGCCCTTGATCGCTGTCACCAGGTCTTGGGAGAAGCTGTAGCCCAATGCCTTGACGATGTCATTCAGGAACGCGGAGGTGATCATGTCCACCGCAATCAGCTGATAATCGAGAGTCGAGGCTAGCGCCTGATGGATGTCTTCCTGCAGGCGCGAGCGGTTGTACAGGCCGGTAGGCTGATCGATGAAGCAGCTGAGTCGCAGGCTGACGATGCGTTTCATGACCAGCGAGGCGAAGCGCTTGAGCATCAGCATTTGATGCTCGCTCATCGGCTCGCGAGGTTTGGTGTCGATCACGCACAGACTGCCCAGCGCAAGGCCGTCGTCGGTGATCAGCGGCGCGCCAGCGTAGTAGCGGATATCCGGGTGGCCGGTGACCAGGCCATTGTTCACGAAACGCTCGTCAATGGTTGCGTCAGGAACTTCAAACGGGACGTCGGAAAGGATCGTATAGGCGCAGAACGACACATTACGCGGCGTTTCCCGTGGTTTCAGGCCAACCCTGGCGCGAAACCACTGGCGATTCTCGTCGACGATGGAGACCAGCGAGATAGGTGCCTGAAAAAACTCGGCAGTCATCGCCACGATCTCATCGAGTACGTCGTCTGACGTATCGTCGAGCACGCACAGCTCCCGTATGCGCAACAGACGTTGCGATTCATTAAACGGGATAGGGGCGCTGGCGTTCATAAGATTCTCAAGGGTGTGCGGTGATGCCTATTTGACATCACGAAACGCACTTTAGCAGGAGAAAAGATTTCGACCACGGGCGCGAGATGCCAGTTAATCGGCAGCGGCCACTTATTTTTTAGCGTAATCGCTCTATGGGGCAGATAGATAAAGGATGCAGCTTCATATTTCTCGGGGTTTTGCGCGTGGTGCCATTCGTCGGCTTGTCAGGAAAACCTTCGAATCTCGTGTATTGCACCGGGCGCTGTCTTTGGGATTTGCAGGCTTTTGCAGTCCGAAATAAGCTCAGTGATCGTCAGTCATGGAGCGCTTCATATGAATGTCCAGATCCGGCCCGCCTGCGAGGCAGATGCCGAGGTCATCAGTCGAGTGGTATTGGCAGCCTTGCACACCAGCAATGCCAGGGATTACTCGGCCGACGTAATCGAGCGTGTCGCGCAGAGCTTCAGTGCTTCTGCGCTTTGTGCACTGATGAGGCAACGCCAGATGTTTGTGGCAGTAGCAAGAGCCGTCATTGTCGGAACGGCGAGCCTGGACGGCCATGCCGTTCGCTCGGTATTCGTGGACCCCGACTGGCATCGGCGCGGGGTGGGCCGGTTGTTGATGGAGCAGATTGAGCGCGTGGCCCGTGGCGCGGGCGAAGAGCGGCTGGTGGTGCCGTCGTCAGTGACCGCGCAGGGGTTCTACGCCGCTCTGGGCTTCAAGGTTGTGCGCGAGCACATTGAGGACGAAGAACGCACCTTGATCATGGAGCGGCACCTGCACAGCTGAGGCAACGAAGGGTCAGGTGGTCAGTTCCTGGATTTCCTGTAGCTGGTAGTGGGCATACAGCGTGCTGCCGATCAACGTGCAGAACACTTTCAGGGTGTCGAGCGTATCGTGATCGTCGAGCTGCGCGGGCAGCGTGTCCAGGCCACACAGCGTGCCGAAGAAGTCTCCGTTGGGAAAAATGATCGGCAACGAAAAGTAGCTCTGAAACCCGTAGAGTTTCGGCACCGGGTGCTCGGAGTAAACCGCATCAGTGGCCAGTTCGTTGATCACGATAGGCTTTCTGTGCTGACGCAACTCGTTGCAGAGCGTTGTTTCCAGTTTAAGCTGATGGCCGGGTTCCAGTCCAAACTGGATCTCGTCATACACCGCACACGCGGTCCAGCTGCTGTCGGTCACTTTTGCAATAGCCGCGAATCTCAGCCCGGTCAGCCGGGTTACCAGCCGCAGAAGGCTGGAAGTGGCTTCGATTTCACTGATGACTGCCAGCTCTGCCGAAGTCAGGTTGTTGTTCAAAATGCGTCACCCTGGTCATAAAAGCACTCACGCAACCTTGGCAGTACGCCTGGCGCATGCCGATCTTGTGCAGGGTGTGATCGTGCCATATCTGATCAAGGCTTACATAACTATCTTGGTCCACGTACGTCACGATCGGCTATCAACTTTCAGTACGTTCTCAGCGCGACCACCCAAACAAGGCCTTACTTGTCGGGTGCCGTTGTCGCCACTGTCAAAACAAGCGCATCAGGTTTTGAATCGCAATACTAAATCGTTCAGATTTACCGCCAGTTCCGAAAGCTCGTTACTGGCTTCCAGTGTCTGGCGTGTGCCCTCGCTGCTTTGCACGGCCAGGTTACGGATACTGATCAGGCTTCTGTCCACATCTCTTGCCACATGCGCCTGTTGTTCGGACGCCGTGGCGATTTGCAGGTTGCGGTTGTTGATCTCCAATACCGAATCGGTGATCTGCCGCAACGACTGCCCGGCGTCTTCAGCCGTTTTGCGCGTGTTGTGTACCTCAAGAGTGCTCTTTTGCATGGATTCGACCGTGGCGGACGAGCCAGCCTGTATCGCCGAAATCATCTGTTCCACTTCCTGAGTGGAAGTCTGTGTGCGATGCGCCAGTGCGCGCACTTCATCCGCCACCACGGCAAACCCGCGGCCCTGTTCGCCTGCACGCGCGGCTTCAATGGCGGCGTTGAGTGCCAGCAGGTTGGTCTGCTCGGCAATCCCGCGAATCACGCCCAGCACTTTGCTGATGTCCTGCGCCTGGCCCGCAAGGGCCGTGACCTGTGCGGAAGAGCCCTCTACCAGCCCGGTCAGGTTCTGCATGGCGGTCAGGGTTTCGGCGACACGCTGGTTGCCCAGATCGGCGGAAACACTGGACTGCTGAGCAGCCGCAGACGTTGACGTGGCGTTGCGAGCGACCTCTTCTACGGCGGCGCTCATTTCATTTACCGCAGTTGCGGCCTGTTCAATTTCGCTGTTCTGTTGCTGCAATGTGCGGTCGGCGCTTTCGGTAATCGAGGTCATCTCGACGGCGGCAGTGCTCAGTTGAGCGGACGCGCCGGAAATTTGCCGGATGGTATCGCGCAGGTTGCTCGACATCGTGTTCAGCGAGGTCATCAGCCGGGCCGCCTCATCCTTGCCGGAGACTTCCAGTTGCCGGGTCAGATCACCCGCAGCAATGTCTTCTGCTAGCTCCAGAGAAGCGCTGATCGGGCGAACAATGCTGCGCGTCAGTGCAATGGCGAGGAATACGGTGAGGATCGACGCAACGATGACGACAGCCACCAACACATTGACGCTGTGGTTATAGACCGCTGTTGCGTCCTCGCCTGAGCGTTGGGCGTCTTTTGCGTTACGACCGCGCAGCGTGTTGAGGTCGGCCTGATAGGCATTGGCTCGCTGAACCTGTTCGTTGTTGGCGAAAGACAGGGCTTTTTCGTGGTCTGTCGCGTCGGTCGTGATTATCTGCTTCACGCCGGCCACGTAATTGTCCATCTTGTTGTGGGCCTCCTCGAACTGCACCCGGTCCTGCTCGTCGGAGATCAAATTCTTTCGGTAGAACTCACTGCGCCCCTGCAGCGTGTCAATGGCTTCCCGGGCGCTGCTCGCCGCCGTGCTTCGTACGGTAGAGTCGGTGCTGGCCAGCATGCGGATGCTTTCCAGGCGAGCATGAAGCAGGGCGATCTGGATGTCGTCGACGACCTGAACGCTGGGCAGTGAGTTCTCCTCGATGTTCTGCTCTGCCGCACGCAGGTGTCCGATCTGAATGTACGAAAACACGCCCAGGCCTATCAGGATCATGGTGATGATGCCAAAGCATAAGGATGCTCTGCGCGAGATATTCAACGACCTGAGATTCATATCAGCCTCCAGCGGCTAAAAACAGACGGAGGGGTGAAAAGCCCCTTCCTATGCCTGTTTTTCTGCCGAAGTTGATAGAGCTTTAATCAAAACGCCATGAAAGTTATTTCATGCTCGCGTTAAGTTGCTGGATGTAACGAGTTACTGTGAGGTCCCAGCGCTGATAGTTTCAGATGCTGATGATTGCACTTCTCGATTTAAGTATTAACTCTATTTTTACTGCCTTGCTCTTTATGGGGCAGCTTTTTATTGTCGATGAACCCTTCTTCCGTCTGCGCGTGAGCGACAGATCGCCGGTTGGCGTCGGCGACGTTATCCAGAAAGTTCGCTACACAGCCCATGCAGGCGATACGTTCTTCCACATGCGGCATGTGGCTTGAATCCTCGAATACTTTGCAGACGATACCGCGGATTTTTTTGACGTAAGGCCTGACCACCGTCGAGGTGGCTTCGTCATGGCGACCGGAAATCAACAGGGCAGGGACATTGACGAGCGGCAGGCGGTCGACAATGGACCAGTCTTTCAACGTGCCGGTGACATGGAACTCCGTGGGCCCGTTCATCGAGTGATATACGGTCGGGTCTTTGTCGATCTGCTCGAAAGTGCGTTTCACCTCGTCCGGCCAGCGCTTCACGCGACACACATGGCGCTTGTGGAAAAGCCCGGAGGCTGCCAGATAGTCCGGATGGTCCAGCGTGCCAGCCTGTTCATGAAGCGATAACGCCGTCTGCACGGCCTCAGGCAATTCCTTGCGCAGCCGGTTAGCTTCGCTGGCCCAGGTATGCATATCCGCCGGCGAGTTGGCGATGATAAGTGCTTTCAGGCCTGGCGGTTGGAGCACAGCGTGCTCCGAAGCCAGCATGCCGCCCCAGGACTGGCCGAGCAGCACGTAATTGTCAGTGATTTTCAAGTGCGCCAGCAGGTTATCGAGTTCTTTCAGAAACAGATCGACTGTCCAGAACGCTGTGCCTTTGTGGGGTAGGTGGGTCGAGAGTCCGTTGCCCAACTGATCGTAATGGATGACAGTCCGGCCCGTACTGGCAATGTCTTTGAACGAATCGACGTAATCATGTGTACAGCCAGGGCCGCCGTGGAGGATGACCAGCGGCGTGCTACCGGTATGGCGATCACCAGTGACGCGATACCAGGTCCTGTATTCGCCAAAGGACGCGTAGCCTTCCTCTATCGGCATATATGCCATATCACCGGTCCCTGCTGGATAATTACTGGCACCATAGCGCGGGCGGGAAAATCTTGTAACTATAGGAAGTGATAGGTTTTGGCCGAGAGCCCGGTCGGCTGTCGCACCTGGCTGGCGGCAGGAGCACTGTGCATCCAGCGGCTAATTTGTATCCTCAGGTTTACCTGGGCATTGGCGAGGGCGGCGGGTGGTAAAGTCGCTGCCTTTTTACGCTACACCCCGCGGAGCCTTCATGCACACCCCCACGCCTCATAACGAATCCCCTAACGCGCTGGCGTTCATCACGCGGTTTTTCGCCGCTGAGTCCGCTGGCGGGCTGGTCCTGATGGGCGCTGCTCTGGCTGCCCTGATCGTTGCCAACTCGCCACTGGCCGACAGCTACTTTGCGGCGCTGCACGCGGTATTCGCCGGGCTGTCGGTTGCGCACTGGATCAACGACGGGTTGATGGCGATTTTCTTCATGCTGGTCGGGCTGGAAATCAAACGTGAAGTGCTTGCGGGCCAGCTCGCATCGTGGGGCCAGCGAGCATTGCCAGGCTTCGCCGCGCTGGGCGGCATGGTGGTTCCGGCATTGATCTACGTGGCATTCAACTGGGGCCATCCAGACACCATCGGCGGTTGGGCCATTCCGGCAGCGACCGACATAGCGTTTGCGCTGGGCGTGTTGTCCTTGCTTGGCAAGCGCGTGCCCCTGTCGCTCAAGATATTCCTGTCGGCACTGGCGATTCTCGATGACCTCGGTGCTGTCCTGATCATCGCGCTGTTCTATACCAGTGACCTGTCGATCCCCATGCTCCTGGCAGCTTTTGCCAGCATTGCCGCGCTGGTTGCACTTAATCGACTGGGTGTGAAAAAGCTGCTGCCTTACCTGATCATCGGCGCGCTGCTGTGGTTCTTCATGCTCCAGTCCGGTATTCACGCCACCCTCGCAGGTGTCGCGCTGGCACTGTGCATTCCGCTCGGCAAACCCGATGAAGAAGCTACTTCGCCGCTGCTGCACCTTGAAGAAAAACTGCACCCCTGGGTCGCGTTCGCCGTTGTACCGATCTTCGGCTTTGCCAACGCTGGCGTGTCACTGTCAGGCATCACCGCCGACAAACTGGTAGACCCGGTGCCGCTTGGCGTCGCACTGGGGCTGCTGGTCGGCAAACAGGTCGGCATCTTTGCAATGGCGGCTCTCGCCATCCGCGCCGGTTTGGCCCGGCTGCCAGACGGCAGCAACTGGGGCCAGCTATACGGCGTCTCGGCACTGTGCGGTATCGGTTTCACCATGAGCCTGTTCATCGGCGCACTGGCCTTCCCAGGCGCTCCGGATCTGGTGGATGAGGTCAAGGTGGGCGTGCTGATCGGGTCAGTGTTGTCGGCGTTGCTGGGGGTGATGGTGTTGCGCAGGTTTGGGGCGCGGGGGTGAATCGCTGCGTTGCGCAACAAGCACTCATCTTTACGCAAAAGTCTCGATGAGCTTGGAAAGCGGGTCTGAAACTATGCAGACTCTCGTTCACACGCGTTACACACAACCCCTGAGTTACCCGGAAAATGGGACCGTCACAGGATCCTGTTTATTAATGTTTATGGGTTGAGCGTCGATACAGCTTGAGCAAACAGGCCTTGCTGGTCAAGCGGTCAATTATCCGGTGTGAAAGGCCTTGAATGACACATGCTGGCTATAACGCCCGATCTGCGCGCTACTGAAAAAAACGGACCCGCAGAGTGATCGCAAACCTCGTCCTGTTGCAATAACCCATCTAAGGATGGCAATTTTACGTCTTTATTAAAGAAGGGATTCAGCTATGACTTCAAAGATTCCGATGGCTTTACTGTTGTGTGCTTTGCCTTTTTTCACGTACGCAGCGGAATACAACGTAAAGACGTACTGCAAAAAAGTAGCCGACTCTGTAGGTGGGAGCGCTCAAATCGAACTCGGATGTCGTGAGCAGGAAAACGATGCGAAAGCTGCTATACCGGGCAAAAACGCAACGCCAAAAATACTGAAATATTGCGATCAGGTTGCCCAGTCAATCGGTGGCAGCTATCAGATACTTTCAGGCTGTATTGACCAAGAGCAGGATGCACAAAAGAAACTCGGAAATTAATCCTCTTTCTCGGCATTTACGGTCCAAGGTGCATTAGCAATAAGGGCCCTGTTGCAAGCGCAAGCCTAGAAAAACGCCTCCACAAGGGAGGCGTTTTTTACACTCGGTATATCACCCAAGCATTAAGCGAGGTCGAAACGGTCAAGGTTCATCACCTTGGTCCAGGCGGCCACGAAGTCTTTGACGAACTTCTCGTTCGCGTCCGAGCTGCCATACACCTCGGAGATCGCACGCAGTTGAGCATGAGAGCCGAAGACCAGATCGACACGTGTGCCGGTCCACTTCACTTCGCCAGTCTTGCGGTCACGTGCTTCAAAGGTGTCGTTGGCACCCGAAGTCGCTTTCCACTCGACGCCCATGTCCAGCAGGTTCTTGAAGAAGTCGTTGGTCAGGCTTTCTGGAGTGTGAGTGAACACGCCATGTTTGCTTTGCCCGACATTGGCATTCAAGACCCGCAGGCCACCCAACAGCACGGACATTTCCGGTGCAGTCAGGGTCAGCAGTTGTGCCTTGTCGACCAGCAGCGACTCAGCCGACACCTTGTAATGACCCTTCTGATAGTTGCGGAAACCGTCGGCAATAGGTTCCAGGAAGCTGAACGACTCGACGTCGGTCTGCTCCTGAGAAGCATCGGCACGGCCCGGTGTGAACGGAACCGAAACGTGCTGGCCAGCGTTTTTAGCGGCCTGTTCGACGCCTGCACTACCGGCCAGAACGATCAGGTCAGCAATGGAAATCTTCTTGCCGCCCGACTGAGCGCCGTTGAACTCGCTCTGAATACCTTCGAGGGTCTTCAGCACGTTCGCCAAATGCGCAGGCTGATTCACAGCCCAGTCCTTCTGCGGCGCCAGACGCAGACGCCCGCCGTTGGCACCACCGCGCTTGTCAGAGCCGCGGAAGGTGGAAGCTGCCGCCCATGCGGTTGAAACCAGCTGCGACACCGACAGCCCCGAAGCAAGAATCTTGCTCTTGAGCGCGGCAACATCCTGATCGTCCACCAACGGATGATCAACGTCCGGAATCGGATCCTGCCACAACAGCTCTTCGGCCGGTGTTTCCGGACCGAGGTAGCGGGCGAGTGGGCCCATGTCGCGGTGAGTCAGCTTGAACCAGGCGCGTGCAAATGCATCGGCCAGTTGCTCCGGGTTGGCCAGGAAGCGGCGGGAGATCTGCTCGTAAGCCGGATCGAAACGCAGCGCCAGGTCAGAAGTCAGCATACTGGGTGCATGACGTTTGCTCGGATCATGGGCATCCGGAATCTTGCCGGCGCCAGCGCCGTTCTTCGGCGTCCACTGATGTGCGCCCGCCGGGCTCTTGGTCAGCTCCCACTCGAAGCCGAAGAGGTTTTCGAGGTACTCGTTGCTCCACTTGGTGGGCGTCGAGGTCCAGGTCACTTCCAGGCCGCTGGTGATGGTGTCACCACCTTTACCCGTACCGAACTTGTTGCTCCAGCCAAAGCCTTGCTGTTCAAGACCCGCGGCTTCCGGCTCCGGACCGACGTTGTCGGCAGGGCCGGCACCGTGAGTCTTGCCGAACGCGTGACCACCGGCAATCAGCGCCACGGTCTCTTCATCATTCATGGCCATGCGGCCGAAGGTTTCACGAATGTCCCGCGCCGAAGCAACCGGATCAGGAACGCCTTCAGGGCCTTCCGGGTTCACGTAGATCAAGCCCATCTGCACTGCGGCCAGCGGGTTTTCCAGATTCCGTTCGCCGCTGGCGGTACGGCTTTCTTCGTTAGGGTGATTCTCCGGCTCGGCCACCAGCGTGCCGTCGCCCGGCTGCTGCATTTTCTTCTGCGCGCCGTAACGCTCTTCGCCGCCCAGCCAAGTGGTTTCGGAACCCCAGTAAACGTCTTCTTCCGGCTCCCAGACATCCGGGCGACCACCAGAGAAACCGAAGGTCTTGAAGCCCATCGACTCCAGCGCCACGTTACCGGTGAGCACGATCAGGTCGGCCCAGGAAATCTTGCGGCCGTACTTCTGTTTGACCGGCCAGATCAGACGACGGGCTTTATCCAGGCTGACGTTGTCAGGCCAGCTGTTAAGCGGCGCAAACCGCTGCTGACCGGCACCTGCACCGCCACGGCCGTCACCGGTACGGTAAGTACCAGCGCTGTGCCAGGCCATGCGAATGAACAACGGACCGTAGTGGCCGAAGTCAGCTGGCCACCAGTCCTGGGACTGAGTCATGACATCGCGCAGGTCCTGTTTGACCGCTTCAAAGTCCAGACTCTTGAATTCTTTCGCATAGTCAAAGCTCTCACCCATCGGGTCAGAGAGCGGGGAGTGCTGGTGCAGAATCTTAAGATTCAGCTGCTTCGGCCACCAGTCACGGTTCGTTGTACCGCCGCCGGCAGCATGGTTGAAAGGGCACTTCGATTCAGTTGACATGCTTGATACACCTTTGGTCATTTTCATTCGGTCATCCAGTCCTTCGGGACCTGAACAACACTGAAAGAACTCATAGCACAGGGTTCATATCGGCCGTTCGATCAACGATCAGGCCAACTCTGTAAATACGTCGCGTGGCGATAATCAGATTGCCGCGAGGCGAGCCCACAACGTGCGCAGTAAACCTGAGCTCATTCTTATCTCCTCATCAGGGTAAAACCGTGCGGCCTCCACCGACGCCTTGTAGATTAGCCTCCTTGGCGGATATTTCTAATAGAAAGAACGTTGGGGGGTGATAGGGAGATTTAGAGACGGGTCGTGCTGGCGGATCTATAGCGCGGTGTCATCGAAATGCCCAGTCCATCTGCTAGCCTGTGAAGCCGTTCGGACAGCAGAATGGATTCACCAATGATCACAATCCGCCCCATGACGATGAACGACTACGACGCAGTCATCGAACTCATGCGCACCACACCCGGCATCTCGATCCGCGACGCCGACTCTCGCGAATTGACCGCACGCTATCTGGAGCGCAACCCTGGCATGAGCTTTGTCGCCGAAGCCGATGGCGTTCTGTGCGGCTGCGTCATGTGTGGCCACGACGGTCGCCGAGGGTATCTGCAGCATTTGATTGTGCTGCCTGATTACCGGCGGCAGGGAATCGCCCAAGAGTTGGTTGAGCGGTGTCTTGGTTGCCTGGAGAACATCGGGATTTATAAGTGCCATCTGGATGTGATGAAGACGAATGAGGCTGCTGGGCGGTACTGGTCGGGGCAGGGTTGGGTGTTGCGGGAAGATATTGATCGGTATTCGATGGTGCGGCGGGAGGGGGATGTTTGAAGGGGGGGGCTCTCTCTGGGATAAAAATCGATAATATTTTGGCTAGCTTGTCACCACATCCCATACGTTTCGCTTTTTCAACTTGTTCGATAGCAAGGGTGATAGGCTCAGTAGTGCCGTGCACGTACCGAAAATAGTCGACTTGAACAGTTCATGCTGCGGCCGGCCTTTGGCCTAGACCCGGAGGACATTCAGACCTATTACGCCGAAGCTTTTGAGCTTAGGCACAACATGAAGCGCTTTGATCGTTACTTAAATCAAAACGGGCCCACTTGGACAATGGATCAACGTGCTGACCACGTACGAGCCTTGTTGGTACCATTTGCAGAGCTGCATGGTATGGGCATGGCTCACCGCGACGTGGATTGCCACAATTTGTGGTATGCAACGGATAACGCCACTATTGTGACCTCGGAATACTACGCCTCATTTATTTCCGAACAAACCACAGTCAAAGACATCCGGACACTGCTTAAAAGCACGCAGTTGCAACTGCCCGAAGATGTGTTCAGCGGAGCGGGCGACATTCTCGACCCCTTTCGCGTGGACGTATTTTTACTTGGCCAGATCGCTCACCGCATTTGCTTTGTGGATAAACGATTGGAGCGCGAGGATCAGATTTCAGTCTGGCGTCCGCACGCCAGCGGTGATCCGTTTAATGGCCAGTTGGATGAGTTTTTCGCCAAGGCCCTGGATTGGGATGCAGCCAATCGCTATAAAGATGCCGGAGTTTTTCCGCATCGGTGTACAAGCCAGCTCAAGACCGGTGGGCGAGGTATAGAAAGCTTGAATATCTCCGTGATAGCCACACCGACGATAGAACGCGGTTGCGTTAGAGGTAGCATCTAAATGGATGTCGACGATCGCAGCTTTAAAGGCCAGTCGCTCAAGGTATAGGAGCATTGTCTTGCCAATCCCCTGTCCCATGAATGCAGGCAATACGAAA
Organism: Pseudomonas coronafaciens pv. oryzae str. 1_6; assembly: GCF_000156995.2. Taxonomy (NCBI): domain Bacteria; kingdom Pseudomonadati; phylum Pseudomonadota; class Gammaproteobacteria; order Pseudomonadales; family Pseudomonadaceae; genus Pseudomonas; species Pseudomonas coronafaciens. The sequence continues at coordinate 966,549 of NZ_CP046035.1, forward strand.
ATAGCGCCTATCTCTCCAGACTGGAAATCAATCAGACCTGTTGCGACCGGTATCTCGCCCAACCAGGCAAAGTGGTACTCCTTTTCCACCCAAGCCCGATATCGGTCTGTGAGCGGCACATCAGTCCACGCCATTATCTGCTCAGCGGTATCGACGGTAATGCATTGATGCCGGATCGCCTGGAGGCGTATATCAAACACGGCCTCGGTGTTAGTACGTTTGGCTGGGCGAATCAACAGCATCTTCACTCTCCTTGTCATCAATGAGTTGGAAGGGCAATGAAAAAGCCCTATCCATTTCTGGCGGGGCTTCTGGTCAATGCTTCTGTTCTAAGCGCGCACCGCCCTATGACCCGCCAAAGGCAGTCATCAAGGGGTACATCATGCTAACGAGATTTGTAGAAGTCATTGATCGACAATCTGGAGATTTGAGCACTGTATCAAGAAACGAAAATGCGGACTGGCGAGTTTATCGTCCGGGAAGGGCCGACTCGGCGAGTGTTCACTGGTCTATCCTCCGACACAGATATTACCTTGTTCTTATGCTAAAGCCCTCAAGAGGGATTTCTTCGGTTCGATTGTAAATTGGCGAAGTGCTAAAGTTTATGTTTTCAAGAGTTTCGCAGTTCCATGTCTTGGTTTGGGCAGCGTTATATAGCATGCCTAACGTCATGATCCTCTTTGCGCGTCGGTCTTTAGATCTGAAGAACACAAAAATGTCAGTCCCTTCTGGCTTGAAGTAACGGTAATGGTCGTAGTCGCCGGGGTCAACACCAAAATGTTCGAAAAAATTTTCCATAAAGTCACTGGCATCGTCACCATCAAGCCCTAGATCCCAGCTGACTCTAGTGGCGAGGCTGAGAGTTTCAAAAGCCTTTCGGCCAAATCCAACATAAAAGTAGATTCTCTCTACGAGATAGTCAACTATTTCATAGTTCAGATCGTTTCTATCCATTTTTAAAAAACCTGATCTTGTTCATCTACGATAGAGTTGTAGGTGTTCACCGTTATGTAGCCTATTTTACCAAGCTCGTATGCGGTATAGGACCATCCTATAACGGGTGTTGCTCGTGCGATGAAACCACCAATACTTCGTGTCCATCGAAGGTGCGGCGGGAACCATCCTGTAAGAGACGGTGCCCTGAAGCTTCCGGGGAACTTGCGGTTATTTAGAGTGCGCCGCATGACTATAGACATGATCGACGTGTTATTAATCGCTCCGCCAGGCTTCGCTCTAGTAGGTATTATATTGGCGCCTAAGACGATGGACAGTGCAGCCCCTACATCGTCCAATCCAAATTCATCCATTGCCACCTCCGTGGCAATAACAAATAGCAGTTCATTCGCGGTTAGTCCGCAGTCGCCGTCATAACAATATATTCTCGCCACTTAAGATGTCCTTATGCGTAAGTGCTATTTCGTATTTGATCCCAGCCGCCGGAGATCTGTCCAATTATCAAGCCGGTGGTTCGGCTTTGCTGTGAATACTGCATGCTGACCTTAGCGTAACTAAACCTTACCACCTCCTCGGGAAAGTTTGAGGGCGATTGCTCAAATAGATTGCCGGAGGCAACGCCGCTTATGATGACTTCGTCAAACACATATTCCAGATATTTTTGCTTTTCGCCGCCAGCACGACGCACGCATAGCTTCATTTGCTTAATATGTTGGCCTGCGCAACATGCCTCGAAAATCTTAGGTGTCGAAGTGTCAATGGTTTTTACAACGCTGAAGTCGCTTAAGTACACTCGGCCAACTGTAGCCCCGCCAGCCGAGCTTGCGGTTCTTGACACTGACTGAGCGGCTGATAAGCAAAACGTACTAATCTCAATCCAGTTTTTGCAGTCAGAGTCCGTTGACTCTCCACTAATAGCATCAATCCAAAGAAATGCATCAATACTCATTCCAGCTCCTTGGAATATTTTTAATGTGAATTGTTGCCTTTACACGATAGCATAAAGTATGTATCTAAGGCTCGTAAGCAACCGTCAGACAGTATAGGTTGACCTCTCGGCGTAACCCCCATTCCTATAATGGCGCATCATTCTGGTTCGGATTCCAGTCGATGGCAAGTATCAGAATCTTTCACTATCTCTGCCAGCCTCTGCGGCCAACTGGTCCGCTGTGTTTTTGCTATCATTAAGCTTGCATCACTCAGCCAAAACAGCCCAAAAAGGCACAAAAAAAGCACTTGCGTAAACGCGAAGTGCTTGATTTGTAACGCTTGTATGGGCCGGGGTAATCTGAATCGATAACTTAAGTAGCTGTTTTTGCAAGTTTTTTCTGATTCAAAAAAAACTTTGGAATGCTTTTTGGAATACCGAAGTCGTTGGCATGCTCATAACGGGAGGTATCGGCTCATCTAAGGTGACGCGGTTTTGGTAAGAGTACGCCGTCTCTGACGCGACGGGAGCTGTGGGTCGACGAGTTACTCAGTCCGGCAACCGTCAAGAGCCAATGACTAACAGCGCAAGTTTCGCAGAAATATCCCTTCTGATACGGTGGCACATCTGACCCTTTGACCCTCACGCCGGAGAGAGACCTGTGAGAAAAGACTTTGCTCTGCTCCAGTGGCTTAACCTTGACCAAGCCTTAGAATGCCTTCAAGAAATGACCAAGCTTCCCACGACAGCGGCTGACTTAATCAGACTCTGCGATGAGGGACAATGCGGAGCTTACATTCGGATAAGCCCTTCCACAGGTAGGTGCGACGAACCGATACAGGATGGTGCAGGTGAGTGGACATATGAAGTGATTGGCGTGGGATATCAGCACGTTGCTACTCCCGAGCTTTTGATAGCTCAGCGCAAAAGTAAAGCTGTGATGGTCCGCCTGACCGGGAGCGTTCGAACGGAACCAGACGTCAAGTCTCCTGAAGTCGAAAATATCGGTTGGGATGCTTCAATTGACCCGGATCAGCCGTTCTTTTTCAAAACGTCGGAGATTCGCGACCTTGCAAGCCAAATAAATGGTGCGGACGATCTCGATCCGCGTGAACGAAAAAGTATCAACCAACTGATCGAGACGCTAGCGGAAATGGCAGGCCTGGACCTCGTTCACCCAGCCGCGGATGCGATTACTATTCAAACAGCGACCCAGCTTAGCGGTTACAAAGCCCTCACCAAAGACACGATTATCAAGTATTTGAAGGCGGCGAAGGGGTCTAGACCTACTGCCTCACCATCAGCCTAATAGCCGCTAATAGACCTAAACCTTTCACTATTAGAACATCCTCACTCCTCTGGTTTGTACCTTGCTCATCAACCACACAGCGCCACCGAGCGCCAAGGAGCAAGGTAATGGAAACTGGTTTCAGTCACACCACAACACAACGCCGGATTCTCCGACTGCCTGAAGTACAGGTAAGGATAGGATTCAAGCGGGCTCACATCTACAGCTTGATGAGCCAAGGATTATTCCCACGGTCAGTGCCTCTCGGACCCAGGGCGGTGGGCTGGGACTCACTCGCAGTAGAAAAATGGATTGAGGATCGTATTTACGACGCCACCAGCGGTTCCGCTGTGAAAGGAGAACGTGTGTGAGAATGCTCTCCTATTTTCTAGTTGGCACTGATGGCCAAGAAACCCTGCCTAAGTTGGAAGCTATTGAAATGGCGCAGGATGTTGTTCATTGGTTTTCAGATATGGGGTCCGTCGGCTTTATCGGTGCGCTAGAGCGGCCCGGGTTCGGTGAGCTCCATCAGTTTGCCAGGAAGGGCGACATCTTGATTGTTCCGTCACTCGATTGTTTAGGTGGAAGTGCCACGGAGTTACTTGAGGTTTTCCAAGCGCTCAGAGAAAAAGAGGTAGCGGTGATCTCGGTACGTGAAGGCCTTCATCTCTTCGCTTTTGGCGGGGTTGCAGTAGAGGAGCTGTTGGCTGAAGCCCTAACGGGCAAAAAGGGGGCGTATTTCTTACGACTAGGTTGACGGTCATGGTCGTGCCGTTCGCTGGCTCAAAGAGTGTACTTTTTGAGCCAGGGAATCAGTCTTTTCCTATAGCTGTAAATGCTGCTCCCACCGATGGCTCAAATGTGTTGTTTTAATCTGAGCTATCATGTATATTCTGAGCTATACTTTTGAGCTATTAAGTGATGCGTACCAATGACAGTTCTAGCCTACGTCCGAGTCAGCACCGAAGACCAAAGCACTGACGCACAGCGTCATTCGATTGCTGAATTGCACAATGTAGAACATTGGTACGCTGACGAGGCCACCAGTGGGATGACCAAAGCTTTAGATCGCCCCGGCTTTGCAGAGCTTTTCAAGTTCGCTCGCAAGGGCGATACCTTGATCGTATCTGCAATTGATCGACTGGGGAGAGACACCATTGATTTGCTTGAAACCGTCGAAGCTCTTAAGGCCAAAGGTGTAGCGGTCGTGTCAATGCGTGAAGGCTTTGACCTCTCATCTCCAATTGGGAAGGCGATGCTTACGATGCTGGCCGCCGTTGCTGAGTTAGAAAGATCGAACATCAAGGCGCGTCAGATGGCCGGTATCGCTCGAGCTCGAGCAACTGGGCAAAAGCTTGGGGCCCCTAAAAAGATTGATGACGCCGCTGTAAGTGATTGGCGTAGAGCAAGCAAGGCGACCATCCAAGAGACGGCCAATCAATTCGGGATTTCAATTGCCGCAGTCAAACGAGCTTGCGCTAACAATCCCATCAGCACCGTAGAGGGGGCGTGATCATGTCAGGTAAACAGAAAACCCCAGATCAAGCCGCGCAGGCAGTGATACTCAGGGAAGCAGGTTGGACTATCTCGGCCATTGCTGGTCAATTGGAGATCAGCATCAGCACCGCCCAACGGTTGTTGAAAAAGCACGGCGCAGTGTCAGGCGCCAGTACCCTGGCACTGATAGAAAGAGCTAGAGAGGGAATGCTGGACATGGCTTTCTCCTTGGAGAACGTTCAGCGGAAAGCGGCCTCACTTATTCTCGACGATCTGGCGCTCAGTGAAAAGATCCGGACAAAGCTCTCGTCTGCTATAGACGTTCTCGATGTGAGCAATCCGATAGTCTTCCGATCTCTAGCTGCTAGCGCAACAGCGCTGAAATTGACGCAGGACATCACTCGTCGGGCATTGCCTCTAGACAAGCTTGATCAGTCGCTCGAAAGAGAGGAGCTCCCAGTACTCCAGATACACATTATGAATGAGCATGATGTGGCCGAAATGCGAGCGCACCAGCGCCGCGAAGATGCGGAGATCAACGGAGATAGCGAAGGTGTAGACGATGCTATTGAGACGTTGAGCTGGTTGGCAGAGAGACGATTAGTCCAAGCTCAGGAGTTAGATAATGACATCGTCAGTGAAGAGTGAACACATCTTGACCTTAGGTTGACCGGGCAAGTGTCAAACCCTTAGAACCATAGAAAAGTGCCGAACACCCTGGCGACAACCAGGGAACCACGAAAATGAAAATCTGCCCCGGATCTATTTCCGGCAATGAGACCGCCATGACCATCAGACATCAGAGCCCATTCAAGGAGGGGGAGGTTTTACAGATTCAAAGGCGCCTGCTCGATAGTGCTCGTACCCGGCACGCAGAAAATCTAGTGGAGAGGAAAGCCTACAGAGCTCTTTTCGGAGATGAGTGGTTTGAGGGCGAAACGGTTGATACAGACTTAAGCGACGACCTGTTATCAGCGGACCTGAATGCTCTACTCGACGAGTGTCCGTTGGAGAGGTCGGCGATAACACCCGGTGAGCCTGGAAAATATTCGGCTATTGAGCCGGGGCTCTTTGCTGGCGCACCTTCATATCGTGTTGCTGCTTCAGCTATGCCTCGTCAGGAGCCAGGACAGGCAATCCACTTTCTCGATGAGCAGCGCATCCCGCGCCAGGCGATTCTCGCCGAGCTTGGAGTAAATGCAAAAAGCAGCCGCTCAAATCGCCTTGGGCAGTCCCTCTCAACTCCAGGCAGGGCAGGGCTTGTAGCTAGTTTCAGCTTGAGTCACGAGGCGCACGTTGTAGCTATTAAGAAACTACACCCAGACGTTGATCATGATCAGCTAGAGGCGCTCCTCAAGATAGATACCTTTATCCAAAAGCTGGTGCGTGATTATCAGGGAGCAGGAGAGCTGCCAGGTTGGGAAAAATTTGTCAGTCCAGAAATCAAACAGTTTTTCCGTATCTTCCATCAGTGTGGGAAGCCTGACTCAAAAACCCTCACCATCCGGCTCGATCACAAAACGGCTGAGGCTGCTCTGGTTGCTGCACGTGGCCCGGCGAACTACCTCGCTGCGATTATAAAGCGAACCTTGGCGAAGCTGGGTATCGAAACTGATCTGACCTTCAATCTTGAATTCAATCACACCGGTCGCACGGAAAATCACCCCGCGCATATTCACGGCACGCTATGCATCCCGGATGACAAAGTAAATGAGGTCACAGAGGCGCTCAGGAGTGCTCTGGCGGAAGGTTACAGGCAGCGGTACAAGAACCTTGCAGTTCATATCGAACAGCCTCGGAGCTCTCACTGGTGGGCTGCTTACTGCGTGAAAGAATACGACACCACTGCTATCAAGCTGACGACTGATCGTGGGCGAAAAACCCGTCCGGAATACTCGACTCGAGAGCTGACTAAGGACGCGAAAGCTTTCTATAAAACCATCAGCGCTTGGCTTGGGGAGTAGCTGCCAGCGACAGGCGAATTGTGCGCCTATCGCCGCAACGCATGCTTGACCTACATAAAGCGAGGGTCACCGAGCCGTGCTTGCGCATGATTGTCAGGCAGCGGTACATCAATGAGAACTTGCCTTAGCTCGCGCCAAGGGTTGCTGCCAGTCTGCCCTGCTGTACACCCAGGCAGATGCGTAAAGGCACGACCTGCATCATCAACAGATTGCGCGTTTAGGCACTGACAACACAGAACAAAGCTTCCAAAGAGTGACCATCGCCCGGTCCACCCGATCACCCTGGCGCTGAGCAATTCGCTTTTGCTGAGCTCCTGGCAGTACGTATTCACATCAAATACTTCATACATCACACACCTCCTTATGCGAGGCAAGGAACATCCAAATTCCCCGCTCATCCATGTATAGCTCACGTCGTGAAAGAGGCTCTGATCGATTGGCTATTGCTTGACTCGACACGGGTAAAAAAGCTCATAAGCACGCAGCCCCAAATCAAAAGCTTCTGTGGACTCGGAGTCACCTGCGAACGCTTTTGAGAACTGCCTGCTCCCCCGATAGCCCCCATCCAAGACCGGAATGTTACTGGCACGAACCTGTTTTCAAAAAAGTAGCGATCTCGTCTACAAAGTCAGTCTGGGGTGTGTAGCTCTGATCCCGTATCGTCACCTTGACCGCATCACCATCCTGCTTTCCGTAAGCGCCGTCCCAAATGTAGCTGTGCCCAATGAAGTTCTCGCCAAAATAAACCACGAAACCGTCTCCATTGCCGTAAAGCTTACTTGAATGAATCGGAGGGCAACCTGGCCCCTGCATCTCCTGAGCGAGCGACTGGTAAACCTGACGGGCTGAGCCCTTTACTGTGACTGTCCTACTTTCTGGCGAATTGTCGATGCCTTTCTGAGTAAGACCATAGCTGCATCCAGTGACCATAGCGGCAATAGTGATCAGCAACGCAATACATCCTAGAGACGCGTCAAATGAAAATCCTCTCGCTCTGCGTAGGCTCATCGATTCACGCACTTCGCAACCGTCAGGTGTTTTATGCCCAGTTGAATCAGCGATCATGCGGCGGCCCCTTTACCCAAACCCCTAGCTACCCAAGCGATGCTCCATCCCAAGAGATAGAGCAACGAACATAAAACGATCCAAGCTCCAGCGAGCTGGGCCACAGTAACCGGCCGCTGCTTGCTCACGTTTGCCATGAACTCAGCATGCTGGGCATTGCTCTCTTCGATTTGGGCGAGACGTACAGAAGCCGGGATATGCATCAGAGCATCACGAACCAGGCGGTTCGAACCGTGCACTGGTTCCTCAATAGTCTTGATATCCGCTAGCTGCTCCTCAATACGTTTCTGATGATCCCGATTCAACTTTTCATCGCTAGGAATGTACGTACGGTAGACATACACCGGCGCCAAAATCAGTGCGACGCAACACACCGCCCAGGCTCGCTGCCACCCGTTCATAACGCATCACCAGAGATATTTCCGCCTGACTCATTTGACAGGCTGGGATGAGGGGTAAAACGGATGACCATTGGTTCAGCGGTTAGCACATGCAGCTCCTTGCAGGCGACGGGTCTGTATTACGCGACGAGCATCAAGCAAATGCCCTGAGATGCTAATCATAGTATGTCGACCCATAGTATGCAAAAAGCCAAATTTGGCCTATGCCTATCCCACCAGATCAATGCCCACTCGTCGCCACCTTCGCCTCCAATGTGCGCATCAAAAGGCTGGCGCTCGGGCTTTCGCAAGAAGAGTTAGCGGAGCTCGCCGGGCTCCACCGGACCTACATCGGGATGCTTGAAAGGAGTGAAAAAAATGTCACTATTTACAATATATGGCGGCTAGCTTGTGCTCTTCAGGTTGAGGCAGTAGACCTGTTGATTGAGCCTAAATGACAAGTGGTTTTGTACTCCCATCTGAACTGGTTACTCATAGCAATTCGGCCCGATCACAAACCGCTGGTTGAACTGGTTGCTGCATTAGAGAGGACGATAGCACTGCTACCAAACTGCACTGAACGGAGGCGTAAAAACGTCCGGAGTACGTTGTCCAGGAGCTCACGCAGAGCTGAAAGTTTCCTATGAGGTCATCTGGGCTTGGCGCAATGGATGACAGTGGTCCGCCAGCATTTATAAGCTTGTGACCATTGCAGGCAGAGCGCTTTACGTAGCGTTCGGTTTCGGCTACGTCTCTATAACCGCTTTAGCAACCTCTGCAGCCATACTGAGCTTCTCCCCCGAGTAACTGCTTTGAAAGCCTCAGCAAACTCTCAGGGGCATCCCGGCCATTGCTTCTCACGCGACGAGACATTCCGCTGACGATGCTTGTCTCAGACCCTCGCCACCAGACAGGTCGGACGCAGCTGCATGGCGTAGCGATAAGTAGCCGCTGTTTTTTTGCCACGACGCATTCTCTGCATGAGGAGTTTTTTACGATGGACAGTAGACGCCGAGCCGTAGCAAGCGCTTGGAATAATATTTTTTCAGAGTTCCCGCGGCACAGGCTTGACCAGAACGATTCGTAACCATATTCAGCAGATGACTGCACGACGCTGACAGTGACGATAGACTTCGGGCCATACGAAGATCGCAGAGCACCATCCATGAGTGAGCAAAGAATCGAACAAGGCTTTATCGACAAGCTAATTGAGCTCAAATACACGTACCGCCCAGATATCACGGACCGAACCTCACTGGAGCTCAATTTTCGCGAAAAATTCGAGGAGCTCAACCGCGTTCGTCTCACTGATGGCGAATTCGCACGTCTGCTCGACGAGATCGTCACCCCTGACGTGTTTACGGCGGCGCGCAGCTTGCGCGAACGTAATGCATTTACCCGCGAAGACGGCACACCCCTGAACTACACGCTGGTCAACATCAAAGACTGGTGTAAAAACACCTTTGAGGTGGTTAACCAGCTACGCATCAACACCGACAACAGCCACCACCGCTTCGATGTTCTCATCCTTATCAACGGTGTTCCGTGCGTTCAAGTGGAACTCAAAACGCTGGGTATCAACCCGCGGCGCGCCATGGAGCAGATCGTCGAATACAAAAACGACCTCGGCAATGGCTACACCAAAACACTGCTGTGCTTCCTGCAATTGTTCATCGTTAGCAATCGCGACAATACTTACTATTTCGCCAACAACAGCGCCCGCCATTTCTCGTTCAACGCTGATGAGCGTTTCTTGCCCATCTATCAGTTTGCTGATGAGGCGAATAAAAAGATTACCTATCTCGACAGCTTCGCCGAGACCTTCCTCGTCAAATGTACACTTGGCCAAACACTTAGCCGCTACATGGTGCTCATTGCCAGCGAGCAAAAGCTCATTATGATGCGCCCGTACCAAGTCTATGCAGTCAAAGCCATAGTCGAGTGCATCCAGCAGAACTGCGGCAACGGCTATATCTGGCACACCACCGGCAGCGGCAAAACGCTCACGTCCTTCAAAGCCTCCACCTTGCTCAAGGACAACTCAGAGATTGAGAAATGCCTCTTTGTGGTGGATCGCAAAGACCTCGACCGCCAGACCCGTGAGGAATTCAACAAGTTTCAGGAAGGCTGTGTCGAAGAAAACACCAACACCGCTGCGCTGGTGCGTCGACTGCTGTCCGAGGACTACTCTGACAAAGTTATCGTCACTACTATCCAGAAGCTCGGCCTCGCGCTGGATGAAAATAGCAAGCGTAACAGGCAGCGCAAGCGGAATGACCAGCTTACCTACAAGGAGCAGTTGGCTCCACTGCGCGATAAACGCGTTGTTTTCATCTTCGATGAATGTCATCGCTCCCAGTTTGGGGAGAACCACAAAGCCATCAAAGAGTTCTTCCCCAAAGCCCAACTCTTTGGCTTTACCGGCACGCCCATCTTTGAAGAAAACGCCTTGCGTATAAAAGTGGAAGACCAGCAGGCCTCTTACCAAACCACAGATGAGCTATTCCAGAAGCAGTTGCATGCTTACACCATTACTCACGCTATTGAGGATGCAAACGTACTACGCTTCCATATCGACTACTTCAAACCAGAGGGCAAAAAAACACCCAAGCCTGGAGAAGGCTTGGCTAAGCGAGCGGTGGTCGAAGCCATACTCGCCAAGCACGACATGGCCACTGCGCAACGTCGTTTTAACGCCATTTTTGCTACATCCAGCATCAACGATGCGATCGAATACTACGGACTGTTTACGGAGCTGCAACGCGCCAAGCAGCAGGCCAATCCTGACCACCAGTCGCTGAATATCGCCTGTGTATTCTCGCCGCCTGCCGAAGGGAATGCGGACGTAAAGCAGATTCAGGAGGACTTACCGCAAGAAAAACAGGACAACGAAGAAGACCCAGAAAGCAAAAAGGCGGCGCTCAAAGCCATCCTGGCGGACTACAACATCCGCTACGGCAGCAACTACAGTATCAGCGAGTTCGACGTCTACTATCAGGACGTGCAAAAGCGCATCAAAGACCAACAGTGGCCCAATACCGACCACCCGCATACGCAGAAAATAGACATCACCATCGTGGTGGACATGCTGCTCACTGGCTTCGACTCTAAATATCTGAACACCCTCTACGTGGATAAAAAACTCAAGTACCACGGTTTGATCCAGGCGTTCTCGCGTACAAACCGAGTACTTAACAGCACCAAACCCTACGGTAACATTCTTGACTTCCGTCAGCAGCAAGACGCTGTAGATATCGCTATTTCTCGATTCTCTGGCGAACAATCTGGCAAACAGGCCCGCGAAATCTGGCTGGTAGATAAAGCTCCTGTGGTTATTGAAAAATTACAGACTGCCGTGCAAAAGCTGGATGTCTTTATGCAATCGCAAGGTGTGGTCTGCGCACCTGAGGCCGTACATAATCTAAAAGGCGATGATGCGCGCGCTGCTTTTATCAGCCACTTTAAGGAAGTGCAGCGCCTCAAAACGCAGCTTGACCAATACACCGACCTCACTGAAGACGACTCCGCTGCTATTGAACACATCCTGCCAAAAGAAAACCTTCTGGGCTTTCGCGGTGCTTATTTGGAAACAGCCCAGCGCCTTAAGGCTCAGCAAGATAAGAACAGCAAAGACCCAGGTGGCAAAGTCGATGCAGTGGACCAGCTCGATTTCGAGTTTGTGCTCTTCGCCTCCGCCGTTATTGATTACGATTACATCGTGGGGCTGATGTCACGCTTCTCCCAGCAGGAACCAAGCAAGCAGAAGATGAGTCGCGAGCAGCTCATCGGCTTGATCCAAGCCGACGCCAAGTTTATGAACGAGCGCGAAGACATTGCTGCCTACATCACTACCCTCAAAGCTGGTGAAGGCCTTAGCGAAACTGCTATTCGAAGTGGCTATACCTGCTTCAAACAACGTAAAGATGCCGCCGAACTCGCTGACATTGCGAGTAAACATCACCTGTCCCCTGCTGCTTTGCAAGATTTTGTGAACAGCATCCTGCAGCGCATGATCTTCGACGGCGAACAGCTCAGCGACCTTATGGCACCGTTAGATCTCGGCTGGAAGGCCCGCACCCAGGCCGAACTTGCCCTTATGGAAGACTTGCATCCCCTCCTTCACAAGCGCGCCCAAGGCCGCGACATCTCAGGACTCAGCGCGTATGAGCAGTAAGATAAAAACAACCAGCGTGCTGGGAGACAGCATGCCCGCGCTGATTCCTAAATTGCGGTTTCCGGAGTTTCGGGACGCGTCAGGGTGGAAACCAGTAACACTGCGGAAAGCATCCGTGCCAGTGACTGAGCGAGTCGGCGAAAGGAAACTTACGCCGGTGAGCATTTCTGCTGGAGTTGGATTTGTGCCGCAGGCCGAGAAGTTCGGTCGCGATATTTCAGGCAAGCAATATAAACTCTACACCTTGGTCCGGGATGGGGACTTTGTTTTTAACAAAGGCAATTCACTCAAGTTTCCGCAAGGTTGCGTGTACCTTTTGCAGGGATGGGGGCAGGTGGCTGCGCCAAATGTCTTCATCTGTTTCCGGCTAAAAGACGATTACTCGAATGGCTTTTTTCAAAATTGCTTCGAGCAAAACCAGCATGGAAATCAGCTCAAGAAACACATCACAAGTGGGGCTCGGAGCAATGGCTTGCTGAATATCAGCAAAGAGACTTTTTTTGGCGTTGAAATCCCGGTCCCGCTTCTCCCAGAACAACAAAAAATCGCCAACTGCCTCAGTTCTTTGGACGAGCTGACCGCCGCGCAAACCCGGAAAGTTTATGCGCTCAAGTCTCATAAAAAAGGGCTAATGCAGCAGATTTTTCCCCAGGAAGGCGAAACTCAACCCCGCCTCCGTTTCCCTGAATTCAAAAATGCCGGGGAGTGGAATGCGCATCCATTTGAAGATTTTGTAGCTAAGTCTTTCTACGGAACATCAAGTTCAACCTCACCGACAGGCCAGTATCCGGTCCTGCGCATGGGGAACATGTCTGACGGCAGGTTGGATTTCACTAACTTAGTCTATATCGATTTGGATCCCGATTCGTTCGAATCCTTCCGGCTGGAGGAAGGAGATATTCTGCTCAATAGAACCAACAGCCCCGCCTTAGTCGGAAAAATTTCGCTCTTCCAGCTCAAATCAGAGTGTATAACAGCCTCGTATATTGTCACGTATCGTCTGAAAAAAAATCGAATCGATCCTTCATTCTGCAACTACATGCTGAACACACCGCTGTACCAGGCACGAATCAAGAAACTGGCCAAACCTAGTATCAGCCAGGCGAATATCAATCCGACTACTTTTAAGAAAGAATTGATAGTTTCTGTTCCGGCACTTCTCGAACAACAACGCATCGCCGACTGCCTCACCGCCCTCGACGACCTGATCGCTGCTCAGACCCAAAGACTTGACTCTCTCAGGACCCACAAGAAAGCGCTAATGCAGCAGCTTTTCCCAGCCCCAGCGCAGGTGGAGGCATGAGCGGTATTCGCACTTACCAAAGTTTGCGCACGCTGGTGACACGGCTGCGCGACGACTTAAACAATCCGACGAAGTCCACAGAACTAGTTCTTCTTTATGCTTACAACCGCACCGGCAAGACACGGCTCTCCATGGAGTTCAAGGACGCAGGCAAGCGGAAGAACAACGGCACCGCTGACACACTCTACTTCAACGCCTATACAGAGGACCTGTTCACTTGGGAAAATGACCTCGTCGGTGATACAGCCCGCTACCTGCAGCTCAATTCTGGCTCTACTTTCTTTAACGGCCTGAAAGACCTTTCGCTCGATGAAACTATTGCGGGCTACCTCAGCCGTTATGCAGACTTTGATTTCGACATTGACTACGGGACATGGAAGGTCACTTTCCGCAAAGGCGAAACTGAGAACATCAAGATTTCCCGAGGTGAGCAGAATATTTTCGTTTGGTGCCTTTTCATGGCCATCTGCGAGCGCATGCTTGACGGGCACGTTTCTTATCAATCAAACAAATATCTCTACATCGACGACCCCATATCATCGCTTGACGACAACAACGCCATTGCTGTTGCCTGCGACCTTGCCAAACTCCTGCGCCGGGCCGCTAGTCGAACGGGGCTGAATGGCGCTCCCGAGCCCATTAAGGTGATTTTTTCCTCCCATCACGCCCTCTTTTTCAACGTGATGTGCAATGAGATCGGCAGGGCGAAGGAAGGGGAGCCGAAGGTGTCTCACAAACGATACTTCCTGCACCGTCCTAATGGTGAAGCTGCCTTTACGCTACGGTCCACCGAGGATACCCCGTTTTTCCACCATGTCGCGGCCCTCGCAGAACTACAGGCAGCCGCTGATCCTGGCTCCGGCAAGCTCTACACGTTTCACTTCAATGCTCTGCGCAGCATCATGGAGAAGACGGCCTCGTTCTTTGGGCACGCGGACATTTCCTTTTGCCTCAAAGCTCTCGGGAACGAGGAAGACACAGCGCTCTACAACCGTGCCCTCAACCTTCTGAGCCACGGAAAATATGCCGTACATGAACCAACTGAAATGGGCGATGACAATAAAAATTTGTTCCGCCGCATTCTTAGTGACTTCATCCACACATTTAAATTCGCCCTGCCTGACCTATTGGGCCCGTCGCCAGCCGCAGCTGCTGCCGCGCCAATCCCAGCGCCCACAACCGAAGCCACCACATGAACGACACCAATCGAAAACAACTTGGCCAAACCCTTTGGGCCATCGCAGATCAGCTACGCGGGGCCATGAACGCAGACGACTTTCGCGATTACATGCTTTCCTTCCTCTTCCTGCGTTATCTCTCCGATAACTATGAGATAGCAGCCAAAAAGGAACTTGGAAACGACTATCCCGAGTTGCCAACTGACGTTTTGGTAAAAAAGGGAGCAGCGACTCCTCTACAAGTCTGGTATCAAGAGAACAAAGCTGACATTCCGGCCTTTGAGAAGCAGATGCGTCGCAAGGTTCATTACGTCATCGAGCCGGCACACCTCTGGAATAGCATCGCTAATATGGCTCGCACTCAGAACGGTGAGCTACTCAGCACATTGCAAGCGGGCTTCAAATACATCGAAACTGAATCGTTTGAGAGCACCTTTCAGGGGCTCTTTTCCGAGATCAACCTCGGCTCAGATAAGCTGGGTAGAACCTATGTCGACCGCAACGCCAAGCTTTGCACTATCATCCAGAAGATCGCCGAGGGGCTGAACGAGTTCTCCACGGACATCGATGCGTTGGGAGATGCCTATGAATACCTGATCGGCCAATTTGCCGCCGGTTCCGGCAAGAAGGCGGGTGAGTTTTACACCCCCCAGCAGATTTCTGACATCCTCTCAGCCATCGTCACTCTGGACAGCCAGGAACCGAAAACCGGCCCGAAGAAGCGGTTGGAAAGCGTGCTGGACTTCGCCTGCGGCTCAGGATCTCTGCTGCTAAATGTGCGTAAGCGTGTCGGGCCACATGGTGTTGGCAAGATTTACGGCCAGGAAAAGAATATCACCACCTATAACCTTGCCCGCATGAACATGTTGCTGCACGGTGTGAAGGACACTGAGTTCGAGATTTACCACGGCGACACCTTGAGCAATGATTGGGACATTCTGCGCGAGCTGAACCCCGCTAAAAAACCTGCATTCGACGCAATCGTTGCCAATCCACCGTTCAGCTACCGCTGGAATCCAACAGAAGCCATGGCCGATGACGTGCGTTTCAAAAACCACGGCGTGGCACCTAAGTCGGCTGCTGACTTTGCCTTTCTGCTGCATGGCTTTCACTTCCTGAAAGACGAGGGTGTGATGGCCATCATCCTTCCGCATGGCGTGTTGTTCCGTAGCGGTGCCGAGGAGCGTATCCGCACTAAGCTTCTGAAAGACGGCCACATAGACACCGTGATCGGCTTACCATCCAACCTGTTTTATTCCACCGGTATCCCCGTCTGCATTCTTGTACTTAAGAAATGCAAAAAACCGGACGACGTGTTGTTCATCAACGCGGCTGAGCACTTCGCTAAAGGCAAGCGCCAGAACCAGCTCACGGAAGAGCACATTGCCAAGATCATCAGCACCTACCAGACTCGTGAACCAGAGCCTGGCTATGCGCGCCGGGTAGAAATGGAGGAGATCGAAAAGAACGGCTACAACTTGAATATTTCCCGCTACATTAGTACTGCAAGCACGGAAACAGAGATTGATTTACAAGCGGTGAATGACGAGCTGGCCGCACTGGAAGAGGCTACTCAAGAGGCTCGGGACAAACACAATGCATTTTTGAAAGAGCTTGGCCTGCCACTCTTAGTGTGAACTGCGAAGCTATTCAGCGAGTTAGCACAACAAGGTACTGCATGGACAGCAATGCCTTGTTATGCGTCTAAAGAAAAGGGGACGATTTACTTATAGGGTAGACCGGCCGATTTTAGCCCCCCCCCGATAGCGGGAGAGTAGCTTCGCGAGCGTGTCAGTATGCAAGCGTGAGCTGGCAATCTCCTGCTATACGCCCAGCTTTTAATGATCACTCGTGTCACGGTAAGGTCTAGTGAGTGCTCCCTCCCCCGCGCAAATGATTGCTGACATCGAGAGACTTCCGGTAGCCGCTGTCTGGATGTGCTCGCTCCACCATTTCATCATTGGACGCCTACGCTCGATGTAGTCAGCCCGATTATAGGCGCTTCGTACTTCGTCCTTGTCAACGTGTGCGAGTGCGACCTCAATCAACTCTGGATCCCATCCATGTTCGTTAAGTATGGTGCTCGCCATGGAGCGCATACCGTGGCTCACTAGACGCCCCTCAAATCCCATCCGTTTGAGCGCCATATTCGCAGTCTGGCTGTTGCAATGGGTGCGCGGATTTCGATCCGCCGGGAACACATACTCACGGTGCCCACTGAAAGGCTTTATAGCTTCCAAAAGCTCAAGAGCTTGTTGGGTTAGCGGGATAACATGCGTGCGACGTTTTTTCATGCGTTCTGGAGGTATCGTCCATACCTTCTTCTCAAGGTCGATATCTGCCCAGCGAGCCGTAGCTGCTTCCGCTGGACGAGTCATGGTGTGGAGTTGCCACTCAATCAAGCAGCGCGTTGTCCTCTTTATGCTGGCATTGGCGATAGTTATCATCAATTCTTTAAGCTCATCCGGCGCGAGCGCTAGCATGTTTTGTTTCTTCGGCTTTTTGAAGACGGACCGGATGCCACTGAGTGGATTAGAGAAAATGAGCCCGGCATTCACCCCGTAAGTCATGATCTCGTTAAGGCGTTGGCTAAGCCGCTTGACCGTCTCTAGGCTGCCTTTTGTCTCGAGAGGTCTCAGCAATTTAATGACCACTGGAGCAGTGATTGCCGAAATCGGCGTCAGCGCCAGATCGGGAAAGACGTGGAGCGTTAAAGAGCGCCAGATGTCTTCAGCGTAAGCCGTGGTCACTGAGTCTTTCTTGAGATCAAACCAGGTGGTGGCTACGTTCTTAAATGTGTGTTCCGTGGCCGCCTTTAACGTCTGCCGATCCGTGTCACGCTTTTCCTTAGGATCGAGACCTTGAGCAACTAGCTCTCTGGCACCCACGGTGCGTGTCCGTGCCTGAGCCAGGCTTACCTCTGGAAAGGTACCCAAACCCATGTTGATCCGTTTTTTGCTCTCCGGGTGGATGTAATTGAAGTTCCAAAGCTTCGATCCATTGGCCCTAACTCTCATCTGAAGGCCGTCACCATCAGTGAGGATGTAGTCCTTCTCCTTCGGCTTGGCGGCCTTCACTTTGACGTCTGAAAGGCGTGCCGCTCGAGCTCCCATGATGTATTCCAAGCTATTTATGTATTCCAAAATTTAGCAGGTGAACGCTTGGAATACCACTTGGAATACACGAGCCAGCAGATGTCCCTAGACGCAATAAGACTGCTATGGAGCCTAAACCTTTGTATTTACTGGATTTTAGGCACAAAAAAAGACGTCCTTAGACGTCTTTAGATGTTGATATGGTGGAGCCGGGGGGATTTGAACCCCCGTCCGCCAGTACTCCGCTGTCGGTACTACATGCTTAGCCGTGTCTATTAAGTTAACCCTCAGCGACCCGACGGGCAGGGTGCTTTGGGCGAGTTGCGTAAGTTTTAGTCGCTTCGTCCGCAACGTACTAGGCGACGATCCTGTTCTATATGACAATCATTTCGGGTTTACAGGCATCCCCTGATGATTGCTGGAGCCGAAGCTACCAGAAGGAAGGCTAGCACCGCTTACGCGGCGAGAGCGTATTCCCCGTAGGTTTCGTCATTGGCAACTATAGAAAGTTGCAACAGTGGATTTACGAGTTCTGTTACCAACTCGGCATGCACCTAAAGTTTCATCACCGGCGTCGAATCCAAATCGGCCCCGAGATTGCTTTCGCAATCGCTGGGGCGGAGTGTACGCCGATTGGCGTGCCACGTCGACCCGTTTGCTGCAATCGATCAGGTCAGCCTGCACAGCCAGCCTGATCGACGGTGTTATTTAGTGCCTTCGCTACCCGAGCCAGTGTTTTTCAGCGAAGTGATCACCTTGGTGGTGATTTCGACGCATTTTTTCTCGTCGTTCTGGGCTTGAGCGGCCTTGGCGTTCTTCTCGGTGGTTTCGAGCATGGTCTTGTTTTCAGGGCTCAGGTTGGTGCCGGAAGAGGCCTGGGCATTTTCGATGGTCTTGATGTTCGCAGCACACAAATCATCGGCGGCGAAAACCGGCGAAGCCAACAGGGCAGCGCTGAAGAACAATCCAGTGAGGGCGGTACGCTTCATATGTCTCTCCTTATAACCTGTGGACTCGGTGTGGCCGGTCTTTGACGCCGTCGCCCGAGGGTTTTGAAAGCCCGTTTTACAGTTGGGCCTAAAAGATTGACTGTGTCGTAACGCAGGCGTTCTATTTTATTTTTGGACAGGGGCGAAAAAGCCAAATAGGGCTGTTCGGGCACCAAAGTGGGGCGATCTTCGAGGAGATTGTGGATTGTTAGCGGAGGAGAGGGCAATGCTGAGGTGAAGGAGCGTCCAATGCACGGGCATGGCATTGGACGCGTCGCAGGACTTATTCGTCCTTGCCCTTGGAGCGAACGGCGCGTTGCAGCTCGCGGTCCGAGTCGCGTTCGCGCTCGGTGTGGCGCTTGTCGTATTCCTTCTTACCCTTACCCAAAGCAATTTCGCACTTGATCAGGTGCTGCTTCCAGTAAATGGAAAGGGCCACGCAGGCATAGCCTTTCTGCTGAACCGCGGTGGTGAGCTTTTCGAGCTCGCGCTGGTTCAGCAGGAGTTTGCGGGTGCGTGTCGGGTCAGCGATGACGTGCGTGCTGGCAGTCTTGAGCGGCGTGATGTGGCAACCCATCAGCCAGGCCTCACCGTCCTTGAGCAGCACGTAACTGTCGACCAGCTGTACCTTTGTGGCACGCAGGCTTTTTACTTCCCAGCCAGCCAGGACCAGACCGGCCTCGAACTTGTGTTCGATGAAGTAATCGTGACGCGCCTTCTTGTTCTGCGCGATGGTCCCTGTGGGGTTTTTCTTGAGCTTAGCCATAGGGGGCGCATTATAGGGAGTTGCATCAATGTCGGCTACGGGAAAGCGCGTGCTTGAGCACAAAGGTTGAATCCCGGACAATGCGCGATCTTTTTTGGCTGGGCGTTTCAATAATGTCGACGGACAAGGTTTCGGTCCACGGTAGCTGGGCAAGCCGCTGGGTGTTCATCCTGGCTGCCACTGGTTCCGCCGTGGGGCTGGGCAGTATCTGGAAATTCCCGTACATGGTCGGTGCCTATGGCGGCGGCGCATTTGTGCTGGTGTTTCTGGCGTGCATCGCGTTGATCGGCATTCCGGTCATGATTGCGGAGACGCTTATCGGTCGTCGCTCGCGCCTCAGCCCTGCCAATGCGCTCAAGACCCTGGCGGTGGAATCGGGACATTCGGCGCGCTGGTCCTGGGGGGCCTTCGCCGGGATGATCACGGCGTTGCTGATTCTCTCCTTTTATAGTGTGGTGGGCGGCTGGTCGCTGGATTACATCATCGACATGGGGCGCGGCGATTTTCAGGATGTGTCGCCGGATCAGGTCGGTGCGTATTTTGGCGCTGTAATTGCCGACCCGTGGCGCCTGATTCTGTGGCACACCATGTTCATGCTGCTATCGGCCGTGGTGATCGGCAAAGGCGTCGAGGCGGGCCTGGAGAAAAGCCTGCGCATCATGATGCCCATGCTGTTCCTGCTGATGCTGGCGTTGTTGGGCTATAGCCTGACAACCGGGCACTTCATGGAAGGTGTGCATTTCATGTTTGACTTCAACCCGGACAAAGTGCTGGATGGCTTGCTGCCGGCGATGGGGCACGCGTTCTTTTCGTTGAGCGTCGGCGTTGGCTCGATCATGGTCTACGGCGCTTACATGACCAAAGACGCCTCGATCAGCACAACCGTTGTCGGCATTGCATTGCTCGACACGTTCGTCTCGCTGCTGGCAGGGCTGGCACTGTTTCCGATTGTGTTTGCCGCCGGCCTCAACCCGAGTGAAGGCCCCGGCCTTATGTTCGTCACCTTGCCTTA
The DNA here is from genome assembly GCF_000156995.2 of Pseudomonas coronafaciens pv. oryzae str. 1_6. NCBI lineage: Bacteria > Pseudomonadati > Pseudomonadota > Gammaproteobacteria > Pseudomonadales > Pseudomonadaceae > Pseudomonas > Pseudomonas coronafaciens. Next base: position 987,142 of record NZ_CP046035.1, read on the forward strand.
CGCGTTCGGCAATGTGGCTTTCGGTCAGTTGATGGGCATCGTGTTCTTTGTATTGGTGGCCGTCGCAGCCTGGAGCTCGGCCATTTCATTGCTAGAGCCGATGGTGGCTTATCTGGTCGAACGCACCCGCGTTCGCCGGGGCTGGGTAACGTTCTGGTTGGCGTTTACGTGCTGGTTTGTCGGGCTCGGGACGGTGTTTTCCTTCAATATTTGGCAAAGAGCGAAGTTCTTCGTGAACGATGGGGGCGTATTCCACCTCTACCAGTGGGGGGCATCAACTGGCCTCGACTTCTTCGGAGTCATTGATTTCTTCACTTCGCGGATCATGCTGCCGCTGGGTGGTTTGTGTTTCGTGGTATTCGCTGGCTGGGTGATGAACCGTGAGGCGGTGCGCGACGAATTGTCGATTCGCAGCCCATTGCTCTTCAACCTGACCTTCTTTTTGATGCGCTACGTGGCGCCGCTCGGCATTCTTGTGGTGTTTGCCGCTCAGCTCTGGAAATGACGCTCACATGACTACGCACATACAACGTTCTGCCCTATTGCCTTATCCGGCCAGGTTTCTTTACGACCTGGTCAATGATGTGGCCCGTTATCCCGAATTTCTGCCGTGGTGTTCGTCTGCCACCGTGCTGGAGGCCAGTGAAGCGCAAATGCGCGCCAGTCTGGAGATTGCCAAGAGCGGTCTGAGTCAGAAATTCATGACGCGCAACACGCTGATTCCCGGCGAGTCGATCGTGATGGATCTGGTCGAAGGGCCATTCGAGCAGTTTCACGGCGTTTGGACTTTCAAGCCGTTGGGTGAGAAAGCCTGCAAGATCAGCCTTGATCTTTCGTTTGATTACGCCGGGACAATCGTTCGCGCAACCTTGGGGCCACTGTTCAATCAGGCGGCCAATACGCTGGTGGATGCGTTCTGCCAGCGGGCGAAAGAGCTACATGGCTGAGGCATCGATTCAGGTCGAGGTGGTGTATGCCTCGGTACAGCGTCAGGTGTTGATGACGGTTGAGGTCCCCGCCGGCTCGACCGTGAGTCAGGCGCTGGCGATGTGTGGCATGGATCGGGAGTTTCCCGAGCTGGATCTGACTCAATGCCCGGTGGGTATTTTCGGTAAAGTGGTCACTAATCCCGCCGAGCGTCTGCTGGCAGCAGGGGAGCGGATCGAGATTTATCGCCCGCTATTGGCCGACCCGATGGAAATCAGACGTCTGCGCGCAGCCAAGGCGCGTGAAAAAAGAGGGCTGTCTGGCTGAACATTTGCTGAAAGAGACCCGCAAAAAAGCCCGGCACGCCGGGCTTTTTGATGAGCGTCTGAAGACTAACGGTTGTTAGTGTCCAGCGGCTCCTGGGTCGGGACCGGAACGGTCTCAACGCTGTCCACGTCCTTCTGGATAGTGTCCAGCAGCGAGCCTGGTTTGGCTGGCTCTTCTGGTTTCTGCTCAGGTTGCTTCTCTGCAGGCGTCGCGGTATCGCTGCCTTTGCCGAGAATGGCCTCATCGCGACTGACGCCGGGCATGAAGTCACCTGACAGGCTGACCAGTTGGTCGCTGTCGTTGAATACCAGACTGACACGCTCCTGCTGGCGTTCACCGCCACCTGGCTGCAGGCTGTACAGGTAATCCCACCGGTTGGAGTGGAAAGTGTCGGTCAACAGGGGGTTGCCCATGATAAACCGTACTTGCCGCCGGGTCATTCCGGGGCGCAACTGGTCTATCATGTCCTGCGTGACGACATTACCCTGCTGGATGTCGATTTTGTAAACCCCGGGGAATGAACAACCGGCGAGTGCGAGCAGTCCCACGAAGGTGAAACTGGTTAGCAAGAGCTTGGTGTTTTGCATCGGTGGGCGACTTCCACTATCTTGGCTGGGACAACGTAAACCCCGATCATACCTGCATTAAGAGAAGCTGCGAAGCAGCGTCTGCGAGAAAGCTGACCATGGTTGAAAATAGCGAACTACGTAAAGCAGGACTCAAGGTAACATTGCCGAGGGTTAAAATACTCCAAATGCTCGATTCTGCCGAGCAGCGCCACATGAGCGCCGAGGATGTCTACAAGGCTCTCATGGAGGCTAGCGAGGACGTCGGCCTGGCCACGGTTTACCGTGTCCTGACCCAGTTTGAAGCCGCGGGATTGGTGGTTCGCCACAATTTCGACGGCGGTCACGCTGTGTTCGAGCTGGCTGACGGCGGCCACCACGACCATATGGTCAATGTGGAGTCAGGTGAGGTGATCGAGTTCTTCGACGAAGAAATCGAGAAGCTTCAGAAGGCCATTGTCGAAAGACACGGCTTTGACCTGGTGGATCACAATCTGGTGCTCTACGTCCGCAACAAGAAGGCATAGCACTAGCAACGAAGGCGACCCAGGGTCGCCTTTGTGCTTTTTATCGTTCAGCTTTTGGCCGTGACGACCATCTTCTTGGCGTGCGCCAGGGATTCCTTGGTCAGGTCGATGCCGCCCAGCATTCGGGCCACTTCTTCTATGCGCTCAGTTTTGCTGAGTTTGGAAACCGCTGTGCGCGTTGCGTCGTTGTCCCTGACCTTGTGCACGAAGAGGTGCTGATGGCCCTGCGCTGCAACCTGCGGAAGGTGCGTGACGGTCATCACTTGCCCGCGTTCACCCAGGCGGCGCAAGAGCTGGCCCACGATTTCAGCGGTGGGGCCACCAATGCCGACGTCGACTTCGTCGAACACCAGCGTCGGGACGCGCGAGGTTTGCGCAGTAATGACCTGGATGGCGAGGCTGATTCTCGAAAGCTCACCGCCTGACGCGACTTTCGCCAGTGCCTTCAGCGGCTGGCCCGGGTTGGCGCTGACCAGCAGTTCTACCTGCTCCAGGCCATGCGGAAGCGGTTCTGCATTGGCATTGGGTTTAAGCTCGATCTGGAAGCGACCGCCGGGCATGCCCAGGCGATGAATTTCCTGTTCGACGGCGCTGGCCAGTTTTGTCGACGACGTGTGGCGCAGATCGCTCAGCTCACGGGCTTTTTCCTGGTAGTGGCGAGCGAAGGCCTGGACTTCGTGCTCCAAGCGCTCGATGGATTCGTCATTGGCGTTCAGCGTTTCTATTTCATCCAGCAGTTTCTGTTGCAGTGTAGCGACTTCGCCCGGCTGGATGCGATGTTTGCGTGCCAGTGTATAGATAGCATCGAGTCGCTCTTCAAGCTGTTGCAGTCGAGCCGGATCGGCATCGAAATGATCCAGAAAGCGGTTCAGTTCGCCCACCGCTTCTTCAACCTGAATCTGGGCGCTGGACAGCAAGCCTGTCGCCTCGCTCAATGCCGAGGGCGAATGGTCGACACTGCCGAGCCTGTGAAGGCTGGCGGTCAGGGCATTCAGCACATTGCCGGAGTCGCTTTCACTGCACTGCTCGACTACTTGCCGACAGATGCTCAGCAGGCTTTCTGCGTTGGTCAGGTCCTTGTGTTCCTGCTCGAGCTGTTCAAGCTCGTTCTCGCCGAGGCTCAAGCTTTCCAGCTCTTCCAGTTGATAGCTCAATAGCTGATGCCGGGCGCGTTGTTCGTCGCCGGAATTGGAAAGGCGCTCCAGCTCTTGGCGTGTCTGGCGCCAGCGCTGGGCGGCAAGATGGACCTGACGTGCGAGGTCGGTTGCGCCAGCGTACTCGTCCAGCAGGCGACGATGGGTGTCGGTCTTGAGCAGCGACTGATGCTCATGCTGACTGTGGATGTCGATCAGCAGTTCGCCCAGCGCTTTCAGGTCGCCCTGAGGGCAGGGCGAACCATTGATATAAGAGCGTGAACGACCTTCGGCGGTAATCACACGACGCAGGATGCAAGGGCCGTCGTTGTCCAGGTCGCGCTCTTTCAGCCAGGCCTCGGCCTCGGGAATGTCGCCCAGATCGAACGTGGCGAGTATGTCGGCTTTGTCGGCACCAGGCCTGACCACGCCGCTGTCGGCCCGATCGCCCAGAGTCAGCCCGAGAGCATCGAGCATGATCGATTTGCCAGCGCCGGTTTCGCCGGTGATGACGCTCATGCCCCGATCCAGTTCAAGATCAAGGTGTTCGACGATGGCGTAGTTGTGTACGGAAAGGTGCACCAGCATTGAGCGGCTCCCGGGCTGTTTGTCTGGTTATTTATACAGTGTTTTTCTTGTTGCTGACAATGCCCCTGCTTAGCTCGATTTGATCGGTTTCCAGGGGTTCTTAGTCCCTGTTGCTCGCCTGGGCGATTTTCCCGAGGGGCTGGAAGGCGGATTTTTTGTCAGGGAATACGTATCTGGATGACTTGGAACCCTTGAAGCCGAAAAATCCGGTCCCATATAGGGGACAGAAGCGCGAATCGGGATCGCGGAAGTTTTTAGAGGAGAATACTTATGGCTGACGAACAGAATCTGGATGCGCAGGCTCAGGATCAGGCTGCCGAGGCAGGCGCGGGTGAAGAATTGACAACCCGCGTGCAGGTGCTCGAAGAGCAACTGGCTGCTGCGCAGGACCAATCTCTTCGGGTGGCTGCGGATCTGCAGAATGTCCGCCGCCGTGCCGAACAGGATGTTGAAAAGGCGCACAAGTTTGCGCTGGAAAAATTTGCCGGTGATCTCTTGCCGATCATCGACAGTCTGGAGCGAGGCCTTGATCTGTCCAGTCCGGACGATGAAAGCATTCGTCCGATGCGTGAAGGCATCGAGCTGACCTTGAAGATGTTCCAGGACACTCTCAAGCGTTATCAGCTGGAAGCCATCGATCCGCACGGTCAACCGTTCAGTGCTGACCAGCACCAGGCGATGGCCATGCAGGAAAGTACTGATGTAGAGCCCAATACGGTGCTCAAAGTGTTCCAGAAGGGTTATCAGCTTAACGGTCGTCTGTTGCGCCCGGCCATGGTTGTGGTCAGCAAGGCACCGTCGCCTGCAACGCCGTCAATCAACGAGCAGGCTTGAAATAAGCAGTAAGGCCCCCATTTAAAGGTCAAGCGTTTAAGAGCTACCGCAAGTTGTAAACGCAATTGCGGCAACCACATTCAAATTTTGCAAGTTTCGGGAGAGTCAAGATGGGCAGAATTATCGGTATCGACTTGGGGACTACCAACTCCTGCGTCTCCATTCTGGAAAACGGTAACGTCAAGGTTATCGAGAACGCCGAAGGTACTCGTACTACACCTTCGATCATCGCTTATGCAAATGATGGCGAGATTCTGGTCGGTCAGTCCGCCAAGCGTCAGGCGGTCACCAACCCGCACAATACTCTGTACGCGGTGAAGCGCCTTATCGGTCGTAAGTTCGAAGAGGATGTCGTTCAGAAAGATATCCAGATGGTCCCTTACAAGATCGTCAAGGCTGACAACGGTGATGCCTGGGTTGAGGTGAATGGCCAGAAAATGGCGCCTCCTCAGATTTCCGCTGAAATCCTGAAGAAAATGAAAAAAACTGCCGAAGACTACCTCGGCGAAACGGTTACCGAAGCGGTCATTACCGTTCCGGCCTACTTCAATGACAGTCAGCGTCAGGCAACCAAGGACGCTGGCCGTATTGCTGGTCTGGACGTCAAGCGCATCATCAACGAACCAACCGCAGCCGCGCTGGCTTACGGTATGGACAAGGCCAAAGGCGATCACACTGTCATCGTTTATGACCTGGGTGGCGGTACTTTCGACGTCTCGGTTATCGAGATCGCTGAAGTTGATGGCGAGCACCAGTTTGAAGTGTTGGCAACCAACGGTGACACGTTCCTGGGCGGTGAAGACTTCGATATTCGCCTGATCGACTTTCTGGTCGACGAGTTCAAGAAAGAAAGCGGCATGAACCTTAAAGGTGACCCGCTGGCCATGCAGCGCCTGAAAGAGGCTGCTGAAAAAGCCAAGATCGAGCTTTCGTCCAGCCAGTCGACCGATGTCAACCTGCCTTACATCACTGCAGATGCAACCGGTCCAAAGCATTTGAACGTGAAAATCTCGCGTTCCAAGCTGGAATCACTGGTTGAAGACCTGGTTCAGCGCACTATCGCACCGTGCGAAATGGCGCTTAAAGATGCCGGTATCGAAAGAAGCCAGATTAACGACGTGATTCTGGTCGGTGGTCAGACTCGTATGCCGCTGGTCCAGAAGCTTGTTACCGAGTTCTTCGGTAAGGAAGCACGTAAAGACGTCAACCCGGACGAAGCTGTTGCAATGGGTGCTGCCATCCAGGGCGCTGTACTGGCCGGTGATGTCAAAGACGTTCTGCTGCTGGATGTAAGCCCGCTGACCCTGGGTATCGAAACCATGGGCGGCGTGATGACTGCGCTGATCGAGAAGAACACCACGATTCCTACCAAGAAATCTCAGGTGTTCTCGACTGCTGACGACAACCAGAACGCCGTGACCATTCACGTGCTGCAAGGTGAGCGTAAGCAGGCGACTCAGAACAAATCGTTGGGCAAGTTCGATCTGGCCGAGATTCCGCCAGCTCCACGCGGCGTGCCACAGATCGAAGTAACCTTCGACATCGACGCAAACGGCATCTTGCACGTTGGCGCGAAAGACAAGGCGACCGGCAAGCAGCAGTCCATCGTGATCAAGGCCAACTCCGGTCTGTCCGAGGAAGAAATTCAGAAGATGGTTCGCGACGCCGAAGCCAACTCTGAAGAAGACCGCAAGTTCGAAGAGCTGGCATCTGCCCGTAACCAGGGCGATGCACTGGTCCATTCGACTCGCAAGATGATCACTGACGCAGGTGACAAGGTCACTGCCGAAGAGAAGACAGCCGTCGAAGCTGCGCTGGTTGCTCTGGAAGCTGCCATCAAGGGCGACGACAAGGCTGTCATTGAAGCCAAGGTCGAAGAGTTGTCGAAAGTTTCCGCGCCAATCGCTCAGAAGATGTATGCCGAGCAGGCCGAAAACCCTGAAGCAGCAGCCAAGCCTGCTGAAGAAGCGACCAAGGCTGACGATGTCGTCGACGCCGAGTTTGAAGAAGTGAAAGACCACAAGTAAGCGCAGGCTCACTTGAAAGCCGGTTGACCTCTTTCGGGCGGTGGCTGGTAGGATGTCGCCGCGCGGGAGCTTGCTCCCGCGTTGGCGTGTCTGGAACACCCAAAATTTCGACGTGTGGAGTCGCTCCGCATGTCATGTGGCAAGGTCGCTACGCTCCTGCGTAGCGACTCATTCTGCCGCTTTACCGGTCAGTCATATCTGGCTTTTGAATGAAGACCAGGATCGTTGAATCGACGTGAGTTGGGTCCGGGGCCTGAGTTGGGCTCAACGAGTTTGGCAGGTCTCAGGAGAGTCTCGCCGAACGTCCTCAAGAGTACGGAAGAACTATGGCAAAGCGTGATTATTACGAAGTGTTGGGAGTGGAGCGAGGCTCCAGCGAGGCAGACCTGAAAAAGGCTTACCGTCGTCTGGCAATGAAGCACCACCCTGACCGTAACCCTGATGACAAAGCGTCGGAAGAACTGTTCAAAGAGGCCAACGAGGCTTACGAAGTTCTTTCGGATGCCAGCAAGCGCGCTGCCTACGATCAATATGGTCATGCCGGTGTCGACCCAGGCATGGGTGGCGGCGGTTTCGGTGGCGGCGCCGGTGGCGCCAATTTCTCCGATATCTTCGGCGACGTGTTCAGCGATTTCTTCGGTGGCGGTCGCGCTGGCGGCGGCGGTGGTCGCGGCGGTGCGCAGCGTGGCAGCGATCTGCGTTACACGCTGGAGCTGAATCTGGAAGAAGCAGTTCGCGGCACGACCGTGAATATTCGTGTTCCGACACTGGTCAATTGCAAACCTTGCGACGGCAGCGGCGCCAAGAAAGGCTCGGCCCCCGTGACGTGCCCTACCTGTGGCGGTATTGGTCAGGTGCGTATGCAGCAGGGTTTCTTCTCTGTGCAGCAAACCTGCCCGCGCTGTCATGGTCAGGGCAAGATCATTTCCGACCCGTGCGATTCGTGTCATGGCGAAGGTCGTGTTGAAGAGTACAAGACGCTTTCCGTCAAAGTGCCGCCTGGCGTCGATACCGGTGACCGTATCCGCCTGTCTGGTGAGGGCGAGGCGGGCGTGCAGGGCGGGCCGACTGGCGACCTGTATGTCGTGATCAATGTGCGCGAACACGCGATCTTCCAGCGTGACGGCAAGCATCTTTTCTGTGAAGTGCCTATCAGCTTCACCGATGCAGCGCTGGGCGGCGAGCTTGAAGTGCCGACGCTCGACGGTCGCGTCAAACTGAAGATTCCGGAAGGTACTCAGACCGGCAAGCAGTTCCGCTTGCGCGGCAAGGGTGTCGCTCCGGTGCGTGGCGGCGGTGCGGGCGATTTGATGTGCCGCGTGGCAGTCGAGACGCCGGTCAACCTGAGCAAGCGTCAGCGTGAATTGCTTGAAGAGTTCCGCACATCGCTCGAAAACGACGAATCCCACTCTCCCAAGGCCAGTGGCTGGTTTGAGGGTGTGAAGCGTTTCTTCGGCGATCTGTAAGGCTGACAAACAGGAGCAGAGCATGCGACGTATTGCTGTAGTAGGTGCCGCAGGGCGCATGGGCAAGACTTTGATCGAAGCGGTTCAGCAGGCGCCTGGCGCAGGGCTGACTGCTGCTGTCGATCGTCCCGACAGCACGCTGGTGGGGGCTGATGCCGGCGAGTTGGCGGCGCTGGGTCGTATCGGTGTGCCGCTGTCAGGTGATCTGGCAAAAGTGGCGGACGAGTTCGACGTGCTGATCGATTTTACTCATCCGTCGGTGACGCTGAAGAACCTGGCGTTCTGCCGCAAGGCAGGCAAGGCCATGATCATTGGCACGACCGGTTTCAGTGCCGAAGAAAAGCAGCGTCTGGCAGAGGCGGGCAAAGACATTCCGATCGTGTTTGCCGCCAATTTCAGCATCGGTGTGAATCTTTGCCTGAAACTGCTCGACACTGCGGCACGGGTTCTGGGTGATGAGGTCGATATCGAAATCACCGAGGCGCACCATCGGCACAAGGTCGATGCGCCTTCCGGAACCGCCCTGCGTATGGGTGAGGTGGTTGCCAATGCACTGGGCCGGGATCTGGAAAAAGTCGCTGTCTATGGGCGTGAAGGCCAGACCGGCGCGCGTGATCGCCAGACCATCGGCTTTGCGACCATTCGTGCGGGTGACGTGGTCGGTGATCATACCGTGCTGTTCGCAGCTGAAGGTGAGCGGGTCGAGATCACTCACAAGGCATCCAGCCGCATGACCTTCGCCAAGGGCGCGGTCCGTGCGGCCATGTGGCTTGAAGGCAAGGCTCCAGGGCTCTATGACATGCAGGATGTATTGGGTCTGCATTGATTTTTACAGGGCCGGCCAAGGCCCTGTCGCATTTTCCCGCTTTTCAGGCTCATTGGTGGTAGACCAAAATGGGCCTTTTCTGTAAGCTACAGCTTTAGTGTGTCCACTAAAAGCGCGCAGATGATTCCATAAGAAAGCGGGGTGACGTTACTACGTCATTCCGCTTTTTTGCAGCCTGCGATCGCCCTTTCAGGTTTTATTTACGGGAGGTCTTCTTGACTAAGCCAGCCATACTCGCCCTTGCTGATGGCAGCATTTTTCGCGGCGAAGCCATTGGAGCCGACGGTCAGACCGTTGGTGAGGTGGTGTTCAACACCGCAATGACAGGCTATCAGGAAATTCTTACCGATCCTTCCTACGCCCAGCAGATCGTTACCCTGACTTACCCTCATATCGGCAACACCGGTACTACACCTGAAGACGCAGAGTCTGATCGTGTGTGGTCAGCCGGCCTGGTCATTCGTGACCTGCCGCTGGTAGCCAGCAACTGGCGTAACAAGATGTCCCTCGGTGATTACCTGAAAGCCAACAACGTCGTTGCCATCGCTGGCATCGACACGCGTCGCCTGACCCGCATCCTGCGTGAGAAAGGCGCCCAGAACGGCTGCATCATGGCCGGCGATAACATTTCGGAAGAGGCAGCCATTGCTGCCGCTCGCGGCTTCCCTGGCCTCAAGGGCATGGATCTGGCGAAAGAAGTCAGCACCAAGGACACTTATGAGTGGCGCCACAGTGTCTGGAATCTGAAGACCGACAGCCACCCTGAGATCGCTGCTTCCGAGCTGCCTTACCACGTTGTCGCCTACGACTATGGCATCAAGGTCAACATCCTGCGCATGCTCGTAGAGCGCGGTTGCCGTGTGACAGTGGTCCCGGCGCAAACGCCTGCCAGCGAAGTGCTTGCCTACAAGCCGGACGGCGTTTTCCTGTCCAACGGCCCGGGTGATCCCGAGCCTTGCGACTACGCTATAAAGGCCATCAGAGAAGTGCTGCAAACCGAATTGCCGGTATTCGGCATCTGCCTCGGTCACCAGTTGCTGGCGCTGGCTGCTGGCGCCAAGACCGTGAAAATGGGTCACGGCCACCACGGTGCAAACCACCCGGTTCAGGATCTGGACACCGGCGTTGTGATGATCACCAGCCAGAACCACGGTTTTGCGGTTGATGAAGCGACGCTGCCGGGCAACGTTCGCGCTATCCACAAGTCGCTGTTCGACGGCACCCTGCAGGGTATCGAGCTGACCGACAAGAGCGCGTTCAGCTTCCAGGGTCACCCCGAAGCGAGCCCTGGCCCGAACGATGTAGCGCCGCTGTTTGATCGCTTTATCGAAGCCATGGCCAAGCGCCGCTGACCGGTTGCCTTGAGACTGTAATACGCAGGTGCCCAGGGCGGCCCCGGACCCAATGTCCGGTTGCTGCCGCCCCGGCCACCTCAGATAAATGTTCAAGACGGCTTGCCGACTGAACCTGCGGATTTGAGTGACCAACCATGCCAAAACGTACAGACATAAAAAGCATCCTGATTCTTGGTGCCGGCCCCATCGTGATCGGCCAGGCCTGTGAGTTCGACTACTCTGGCGCCCAGGCCTGCAAGGCACTGCGCGAAGAGGGCTACCGCGTCATCCTGGTGAACTCCAACCCCGCCACCATCATGACTGACCCGGCGATGGCCGACGCGACCTACATCGAACCGATCAAGTGGCAGACCGTTGCCAAGATCATCGAAAAAGAGCGCCCGGACGCACTGCTGCCGACCATGGGTGGCCAGACCGCGCTGAACTGCGCGCTGGACCTGGAGCGCGAAGGCGTCCTGGAGAAGTTCGGCGTCGAGATGATCGGCGCCAATGCCGACACCATCGACAAGGCTGAAGACCGCTCGCGTTTCGACAAGGCCATGAAGTCCATCGGCCTGGCGTGCCCACGTTCCGGCATCGCGCACAGCATGGAAGAAGCCAACGCGGTTCTTGAAAAACTCGGCTTCCCTTGCATCATCCGTCCTTCATTCACGATGGGTGGCACGGGCGGCGGTATCGCTTACAACCGCGAAGAGTTCGAAGAAATCTGCGCCCGCGGTCTGGACCTGTCGCCGACCAAGGAACTGCTGATCGATGAATCTCTGATCGGCTGGAAAGAGTACGAAATGGAAGTTGTCCGCGACAAAAAGGACAACTGCATCATCGTCTGCTCCATCGAGAACTTCGATCCGATGGGCGTGCACACCGGCGACTCGATCACCGTTGCGCCCGCACAGACCCTGACCGACAAGGAATACCAGATCCTGCGTAACGCCTCGCTGGCGGTACTGCGTGAGATCGGCGTTGAAACCGGCGGTTCCAACGTACAGTTCGGCATCTGCCCGGACACCGGTCGCATGGTCGTGATCGAAATGAACCCGCGTGTTTCGCGCTCTTCGGCGCTGGCCTCCAAGGCCACCGGTTTTCCGATTGCCCGGGTCGCTGCCAAGCTGGCTGTCGGTTACACCCTCGACGAACTGTCGAACGAAATCACTGGCGGCAAGACACCGGCGTCTTTCGAGCCGTCCATCGATTACGTGGTCACCAAGCTGCCGCGCTTTGCGTTCGAGAAGTTCGCCAACGCAGATGCCCGCCTGACCACTCAGATGAAGTCGGTCGGTGAAGTCATGGCCATCGGCCGTACCTTCCAGGAGTCCTTGCAAAAAGCCCTGCGCGGTCTGGAAGTGGGCGTTTGTGGTCTTGACCCGAAGCTGGACCTGAGCCATCCGGAAAGCATGAGCACGCTCAAGCGTGAGCTGACTGTGCCGGGTGCCGAGCGCATCTGGTATGTCGCCGATGCATTCCGTGCGGGCATGTCGGTCGAAGACATCTTCGCTATGAACATGATTGACCCCTGGTTCCTGGTTCAGATCGAGGATCTGGTCAAGGATGAGGAAAAGGTCAAGACCCTGGGTCTGTCGGCTATCGATCGCGACCTGATGTTCCGCCTCAAGCGCAAGGGCTTCTCCGATGCGCGTCTGGCCAAGCTGCTGGGCGTCACCGAGAAGAATCTGCGTACGCATCGCCACAAACTCGAAGTGTTCCCGGTCTACAAGCGTGTCGATACCTGCGCAGCCGAGTTCGCCACCGATACAGCGTACCTGTACTCCACGTACGAAGAAGAATGCGAAGCCAACCCTTCGACTCGCGACAAGATCATGATCCTTGGTGGTGGCCCGAACCGCATCGGCCAGGGTATCGAGTTCGATTACTGCTGCGTCCATGCCGCTTTGGCGCTGCGTGAAGACGGGTACGAGACCATCATGGTCAACTGCAACCCGGAAACCGTTTCCACTGACTACGACACTTCCGACCGTCTGTACTTCGAGCCAGTCACTCTGGAAGACGTGCTGGAAATCGTGCGCGTCGAGAAGCCGAAAGGCGTCATCGTCCAGTACGGTGGCCAGACGCCATTGAAACTGGCTCGCGCTTTGGAAGCTGCTGGCGTGCCGATTATCGGTACCAGCCCTGATGCCATCGACCGTGCCGAAGACCGCGAGCGGTTCCAGCACATGGTCGAGCGTCTGAACCTGCGTCAGCCGCCAAACGCTACCGTGCGCAGTGAAGATGAAGCTATTCGGGCTGCGGCCAAGATCGGTTACCCGCTGGTGGTGCGTCCGTCCTACGTGTTGGGCGGTCGGGCGATGGAAATCGTTTACCAGGAAGACGAGCTCAAGCGTTACCTGCGTGAGGCGGTTCAGGTCTCCAACGACAGCCCTGTGTTGCTCGACCACTTCCTGAACTGTGCAATCGAGATGGACGTCGATGCGGTCTGCGACGGCACCGATGTGGTGATCGGCGCGATCATGCAGCACATCGAACAGGCGGGCGTTCACTCCGGTGACTCCGCATGCTCGCTGCCGCCATACTCGCTGCCTGCTCATATCCAGGACGAGATGCGCGAGCAGGTCAAGAAGATGGCTCTGGAATTAGGCGTCGTCGGACTGATGAACGTACAGCTGGCCCTTCAAGGCGAAGATATCTACGTCATTGAAGTGAACCCGCGTGCATCGCGCACCGTGCCGTTCGTGTCCAAGTGCATCGGTGTTTCCCTGGCCATGATCGCCGCTCGCGTGATGGCAGGTAAAACCCTGAAAGAGCTGAACTTCACCAAGGAAATCATTCCGAATTTCTACAGTGTGAAAGAGGCCGTGTTCCCGTTTGCCAAGTTCCCTGGCGTTGACCCGATCCTCGGCCCGGAAATGAAGTCGACCGGCGAAGTGATGGGCGTAGGCGATACCTTCGGTGAAGCGTTCGCCAAAGCCCAGATGGGCGCCAGCGAAGTGTTGCCAACGGGTGGCACTGCGTTCATCAGCGTGCGGGACGATGACAAGCCTCTGGTTGAAGCGGTCGCTCGTGACCTCATCAATCTGGGCTTCGAGATCGTCGCAACGGCGGGGACTGCCAAGCTGATCGAGGCGGCAGGCCTGAAAGTGCGTCGCGTCAACAAGGTCACCGAAGGCCGTCCACACGTGGTCGACATGATCAAGAATGACGAAGTCACGCTGATCATCAACACCACCGAGGGGCGTCAGTCGATCGCGGATTCCTACTCCATCCGTCGCAACGCCTTGCAGCATAAAATCTACTGCACCACTACCATTGCAGCGGGCGAAGCGATCTGTGAAGCGCTCAAGTTCGGTCCTGAGAAGACCGTGCGTCGCTTGCAGGATCTCCATGCAGGATTGAAGGCATGATCAAATACCCAATGACTGTTCAGGGCGCTCGCGCCCTGGAAGAAGAACTGACTCACCTGACCAAGGTGATTCGTCCAAAGTTGAGCCAGGACATCGGTACTGCGCGTGAGCTAGGCGACCTTAAGGAAAACGCCGAATACCATGCTGCTCGTGAGCAGCAGGGTATGGTCGAGGCACGTATTCGTGATATCGAAGGCCGCATGCAGAACGCTGTGGTGATCGATGTCACAACTATCCCGCATACCGGCAAGGTTATTTTCGGCACGACAGTCGAAATCGCCAACGTCGAAACGGATGAAAGCGTGGTCTACCAGATCGTGGGTGAGGACGAGGCGGATATCAAGAAGGGCAAGATTTCAGTGGGTTCGCCCATCGCTCGTGCCTTGATTGCCAAGGAAGAGGGTGATGTCGTTGTCGTAAAAACGCCGAGTGGCGTCATCGAGTACGAAATCATCGAAGTGCGTCATATCTGATGCCTGTCGCCCGCTGTGGCGGGCGCAGTCAGTGGTAAAAAAGAGTCAGGGCGCGCTTTTGGCGGCCCTGACTTCTGTTTTTATCCGTGTGCGCGGTGGACGTTGGACAGCAGCTTGTTTACCTTTGGGTTCTTGCGGTAGATCAGCGCCATCTTGCCGATGACCTGTACAAGGTCGGCCGAGCCCGCCTTGCACAGTTCTGCTACGGCTCCCAGACGGCTTTCGCGGTCGAGGATATTGAGCTTGATCTTGATCAGCTCGTGATCGCTCAAAGCGCGCTCAAGTTCTGCAAGCACACCTTCAGTCAAACCATTGTCTGCCACGATCAATACCGGTTTCAGATGGTGGCCAATGGATTTGTATTGTTTCTTCTGCTCTGGAGTGAGCGGCATAATCTGACCTCTGCGTCTGATCTTTTAAAAGCGGCGGCCAGTTTACCCGAGCGAGTCCGGGACCGCCCAGTTAATCACGACTCGTTTATTTTTGAGGTGCCCTGTGGCCCGTTCCAAGACAAGCCATAACTGGCTCAAAGAACACTTCGACGACAAGTACGTCAAAATGGCTCAAAAGGACGGCTACCGTTCGCGTGCCAGCTACAAGCTTTTAGAGATTCAGGAAAAGGACAAGATCATTCGTCCCGGCATGACCGTTATCGACCTCGGTGCCGCGCCTGGAGGCTGGTCGCAGGTGACCAGTCGTCTGATCGGCGGTCAAGGTCGTCTGATTGCTTCCGACATACTCGAGATGGACAGCATCCCGGATGTGACCTTCATTCAGGGGGATTTTACCGAGGATGCCATTCTGGAACAGATTCTGGAGGCTGTCGGTAATACACAGGTAGACCTTGTGATTTCCGATATGGCCCCCAATATGAGTGGATTGAGCGCTGTCGACATGCCGCGTGCAATGTTTCTCTGTGAATTGGCGCTCGATCTTGCCGGTCGGGTACTGCGTCCCGGTGGCGATTTTCTGATCAAGGTCTTCCAGGGTGAAGGCTTCGATGTCTACCACAAGGATATTCGCAAGCTGTTCGACAAGGTGCAGATGCGCAAGCCTTCGTCGTCCCGCGACAGGTCACGCGAACAATATCTGCTGGCTCGTGGCTTTCGTGGAATCGATGGTGCAGCCAGCATCGAGCGTTTTTGACGAAGCGCGATAGCTTTTTTCAAATGGCGTAATCGATGCAGCATGACTGAACATCGTGTTGTCAAAGTTTCACAAAGGGTTACAGACGGTGTCTGCCGTATCTGTAGGTTCTGTAGTAAGTTAGGCCGGTGAATATCATGCGAGGCACGCTTGCTGCGTGGAGCTTGCTTCAGAGGGTAGCTAATTGAACGATATGGCAAAGAATTTGATCCTGTGGTTGATCATCGCGGCTGTCCTGGTGACGGTGATGAACAACTTCTCCAGCCCGAACGAGCCGCAGAACCTCAACTATTCCGAGTTCATCCAGCAGGTCAAGGATGGCAAGGTCGAGAAGGTTTCTGTAGACGGCTACGTCATCACGGGCAAACGCAGTGACGGTGATACCTTCAAGACCATCCGCCCGAACATCCCGGACAACGGTCTGATTGGCGATCTGGTCAGCAACAATGTCGTGATCGAAGGCAAGCAGCCCGAGCAGCAAAGCATCTGGACCCAGTTGCTGGTAGCCAGCTTCCCGATACTGGTCATCATCGCGGTGTTCATGTTCTTCATGCGCCAGATGCAGGGCGGGGCGGGTGGCAAAGGCGGCCCGATGAGCTTTGGCAAGAGCAAGGCGCGTCTGCTGTCCGAAGATCAGGTCAAGACGACCCTGGCTGACGTTGCAGGTTGTGACGAAGCCAAGGAAGAAGTTGGCGAGCTGGTCGAGTTTCTTCGCGATCCGGGCAAGTTCCAGCGTCTCGGCGGCCGAATCCCTCGCGGTGTGCTGATGGTCGGTCCTCCGGGTACCGGCAAGACGCTGATCGCCAAGGCTATTGCCGGTGAAGCGAAAGTGCCTTTCTTCACCATTTCCGGTTCCGACTTCGTCGAAATGTTCGTGGGTGTCGGTGCAAGCCGCGTTCGCGACATGTTCGAGCAAGCCAAGAAGCACGCTCCGTGCATCATCTTCATCGACGAAATCGATGCGGTCGGCCGTCATCGTGGCGCTGGCATGGGTGGCGGTCACGACGAGCGCGAACAGACTCTCAACCAATTGCTGGTGGAGATGGACGGCTTCGAGATGAACGACGGCATCATCGTTATCGCAGCGACCAACCGTCCTGACGTGCTGGACCCTGCGTTGCTGCGTCCAGGCCGTTTCGACCGTCAGGTTGTGGTCGGGCTGCCGGATATTCGCGGTCGTGAACAGATTCTCAAAGTTCACATGCGCAAAGTGCCTATGGGTGAAGACGTCAATCCAGGCGTTATCGCTCGCGGTACTCCGGGTTTCTCAGGTGCCGATCTGGCCAACCTGGTCAACGAAGCGTCGTTGTTCGCTGCGCGCTCCGGCAAGCGTGTCGTCGAGATGAAAGAGTTCGAACTGGCCAAAGACAAAATCATGATGGGCGCCGAGCGCAAATCGATGGTCATGTCCGACAAAGAGAAGCGCAACACGGCTTACCACGAGGCGGGTCACGCCATCGTAGGACGCCTTGTGCCTGAGCATGATCCGGTCTACAAGGTTTCGATCATCCCGCGCGGTCGAGCGCTGGGTGTGACCATGTTTCTGCCTGAAGAAGATCGTTACAGCCTGTCCAAGCGCGCGCTGATCAGCCAGATCTGCTCGCTGTACGGCGGCCGTATCGCAGAGGAAATGACACTGGGCTTTGACGGCGTCACGACGGGCGCCTCTAACGACATCATGCGTGCCAGCCAGATTGCCCGGAATATGGTCACCAAATGGGGCCTTTCCGAAAAGCTCGGCCCGCTGATGTATTCCGAAGATGAAGATGCAGGTTATCTGGGGCGTGGCGGCAGTCAGAACTCCAGCGTTTCCGGTGATACCGCCAAGCTGATCGATTCGGAAGTACGAAGCATTATCGACCACTGCTACGGTACTGCGAAGCAGTTGCTTACCGACAATCGCGACAAGCTCGAAGCGATGGCCGACGCGTTGATGAAGTATGAAACCATCGATGCCGATCAGATCGACGACATCATGACTGGTCGTACACCGCGCGAGCCGCGTGACTGGGGCGGTGGCTCGGGTACCAATGGTACGCCGATTACACCGGACCCACGCCCTGAGACTCCGATCGGCGGTCCGGCTGCCGAGCATTAAGGTCTGACATGACATCTGCGCTGTACCCGACCCGGTTGCCTTGCGGCAACCGGGTTCTTGATTTGGCTCATACGCACGTGATGGGCATTCTCAACGCAACTCCAGACTCCTTCTCCGATGGCGGCCGTTATGGCACGCTGGATGCTGCGCTGCGGCATGCGCAAGCAATGGTCATGGCAGGTGCCACTCTGATCGACGTCGGTGGAGAGTCCACGCGCCCTGGTGCACGACCGGTATCTCCCGCCGAGGAGGTAGAGCGCGTGGCGCCTGTTGTCGAGATCATCGCGCGTGAGCTTGACGTGATTATCTCGGTCGATACATCCACGCCTCAGGTCATGCTGGAGGCGGCGCGTCTGGGCGCAGGCCTTATCAACGACGTACGCTCCCTGCAGCGTCCAGGCGCGCTTGAGGCTGCTGCAAGCACGGGTTTGCCGGTCTGCCTGATGCATATGCTGGGCGAGCCCGGCACCATGCAGGACGATCCGCATTATCAGGACCTGGTGGGTGAGGTCAGTGCGTTCCTGCTCGAGCGCATGAATCATTGCGTTGCTGCAGGTATTCATCGGCATCAGATCATTCTTGATCCGGGTTTTGGTTTTGCCAAGACGCTTGAACACAACCTCAGCCTGTTCAGGCAGATGGAGGCGCTGCATGTTCTGGGTCAGCCTTTGTTGGTCGGTGTATCGCGCAAGAGTATGATTGGCGCCGTATTGGGGCGTCCGGTAGACCAGCGTCTGTCGGGAGGGCTGGCCCTCGCTGCTTTGGCTGTGACCAAAGGAGCAAAAATTCTACGTGTGCACGATGTCGCCGAAACGGCTGACGTGGTGCGCATGATCGCAGCTGTCGAAGCAGCTGAATAACAACAGTGGGGCATCCATGAGTACCAGAAAATATTTCGGAACCGACGGCATTCGTGGTCGGGTAGGGCAGTTCCCGATCACACCCGAGTTCATGCTCAAGCTGGGCTGGGCTGCAGGCATGGCTTTCCGCAAAATGGGCACCTGCCGGATTCTGGTTGGCAAAGACACGCGTATTTCCGGTTACATGTTCGAGTCCGCGCTTGAGGCCGGACTTTCTGCGGCAGGTGCCGACGTGCTGCTGCTGGGGCCGATGCCGACACCTGCCATCGCCTACCTGACACGCACTTTTCACGCCGAAGCGGGCATTGTCATCAGCGCATCGCACAACCCGCATTACGACAACGGCATCAAGTTTTTCTCCGGGCAGGGCACCAAACTGCCGGATGAAATCGAAATGATGATCGAAGAGTTGCTTGATGCGCCGATGACCGTGGCCGAATCCGAAAATCTCGGCAAGGTCTCGCGGATCAACGACGCCGCAGGGCGGTACATCGAGTTCTGCAAGAGCAGCGTGCCGACCAGCACCGATTTCGCCGGTCTCAAGATTGTGATCGATTGCGCGCATGGCGCTACCTACAAGGTTGCCCCGAACGTTTTTCGTGAGCTGGGTGCTCAGGTCGTGGTGCTTTCTGCGCAGCCTGACGGGCTCAATATCAACAAGGATTGCGGTTCTACCCACATGGAGGCGCTGCAGGCTGCAGTGGTTGCGGAGCATGCCGACATGGGCATCGGCTTCGATGGTGACGGCGATCGCGTGCTGATGGTCGATCATACCGGGACCATCGTCGATGGCGATGAACTGCTCTACATCATTGCTCGTGACCTGCATGAACGTGGCCGCTTGCAGGGTGGTGTCGTCGGTACGCTGATGAGCAACCTGGGGCTTGAGCTGGCCCTTGCCGAGCAGAATATTCCGTTCGTGCGCGCGAACGTCGGTGACCGTTACGTCATCGCCGAGCTTCTCGAGCGCAACTGGCAGATCGGCGGAGAAAACTCCGGCCACATTGTCTGTTTCCAGCATGCCACGACCGGCGATGCGATTATCGCCTCGTTACAAGTGATACTGGCGCTGCGTCGCAGTGGCATCAGCCTGGCCGAAGCGCGACTCAAGTTGCGTAAATGCCCGCAGATCCTGATCAACGTGCGGTTCGAGGGCTCAAGTGTCGACCCGGTTACTCATCCGTCTGTGCAGGAGGCCTGTGCGCGCGTTACAGAGCAGATGGCGGGGCGTGGCAGGGTCTTGTTGCGCAAGTCGGGCACCGAGCCGCTTGTGCGTGTAATGGTCGAAGGTGAGGACGAGGCGCAGGTCAGGGCGTACGCCGAAGAGCTTGCAAAACTGGTTGCTGAAGTTTGCGCCTGATTTCGGCTTGCCAGTGTCGGAAGTGTTGGGTAACATCTGCGCCCACTTTGACCCACGAGGTGTAGCATGCGTCGCCCAATGGTAGCTGGTAACTGGAAAATGCACGGTACCCGCGCCAGCGTCGCTGAGCTGATCGAGGGGCTGGGCACGCAGGTGTTGCCAGGCAACGTTGATATTGCCGTAATGCCTGCGAGTCTGTTCATTCATCAAGTGGTCGAGGGGCTGCAGAAGACCTCCATCATCGTTGGTGCGCAAGATGCAGCCATCAAGGCCGAGCAGGGCGCATTGACGGGTGAAGTTGCTTCGAGCCAGCTGGCTGATTCCGGTTGCAGACTGGTACTCGTCGGGCACTCCGAGCGTCGTCAGTTGATTGGCGAACAGGATGATGTGCTCAACAAGAAGTTTGCAGCCATTCAGGCAAGCGGTCTGACCCCTGTGCTTTGCATAGGTGAGACGCTGGAAGAGCGCGAGGCAGGTCGGACGCTTGAAGTTGTCGGGCGTCAGCTTGACAGCGTAATTGCCGAGTTTGGCATCAAGGCGCTGATCAATTCAGTCATCGCCTACGAGCCGGTCTGGGCCATTGGCACCGGATTGACCGCTTCGCCTCAACAGGCGCAGGACGTGCACGCTTCAATTCGTGCGCAACTGGCAAAAGAGAATGCCGAAGTCGCACAAGGTGTGCGGCTTCTCTATGGCGGCAGCGTGAAGGCGGCCAATGCGGTCGAGCTTTTCAGTATGCCGGATATCGATGGGGGGCTCATTGGTGGCGCCTCCCTGAATGCAGATGAGTTCGGTGCGATCTGTCGCGCCGCGGGAAACTGAAAAAATGCTGGAAACAGTCGTAATTGTTTTTCACCTGTTGGGCGCTCTGGGCGTTGTTGCTCTCGTATTGCTGCAGCAGGGTAAAGGTGCGGACGCCGGTGCGTCTTTCGGAGCCGGTGCATCAAATACCGTCTTCGGTGGGCAAGGAACTGCTACCTTTCTCAGTAAGTTTACTGCTATACTTGCGGCATGTTTTTTCATAACCAGCTTGGGGTTAGGTTACTTTGCTAAAGAGAAAGCTCATCAGCTGACTCAAGCAGGTTTGCCAGACCCGGCAGTACTGGAAGTGAAGCAAAAGCCGGCGGCAGATGATGTTCCGGTGCTCGAAGCGCAAAAGCCAGCAGTTGTTCCTGCTGAAGTACCTCCAGCTTCCGAGCAAAAGTAAAAAAGAATTCGGCGATGTTTCTGCGAGATCGCCAAAGAGTTGTAATGCCGAGGTGGTGGAATTGGTAGACACGCAACCTTGAGGTGGTTGTGCCCAATGGGTGTAGGGGTTCGAGTCCCCTTCTCGGTACCAATTAACAAGGAAGCCCGCATTAGCGGGCTTTCTTGTAGGTGGATGTTGGATTGACCCAGCAATGGATCGGTCGTATACTTCCGCCCCAGCTTTGTCGCGGGGTGGAGCAGTTTGGTAGCTCGTCGGGCTCATAACCCGAAGGTCGTTGGTTCAAATCCAGCCCCCGCAACCAGTTTTAGCGGAGCCCCTTTTAAGGGGCTTTTTGTTAGCTGGACAGTACATGACGTCGATGTTCAGCGGCGTTTTCAGGGATGGGCTTTTGCCCATTTTTTTATTTTTAAAGCATGCACGAGGGGGTTCAGGTGTCGAGCAAGCTGGAACAGTTGCAGGACTTGTTGGCCCCGGTGGTCGTGGCCCTTGGCTATCAATGCTGGGGGATCGATTTCAGTTCCCAGGGCAAGCATTCGGTGCTGCGCATTTATATCGACAAGGAAGGTGGTGTTCTGGTGGACGACTGCGCAATCGTCAGTCGCCAGATCAGCGGTGTGTTGGACGTAGAAGATCCAATCAGCACCGAATACACCCTCGAAGTGTCTTCTCCTGGCATGGAGCGCCCGCTGTTCACTATTGAGCAGTTTGCTTCGTACGCCGGGGAACAAGTGAAAATAAAGCTGCGCTCGCCTTTCGAAGGTCGGCGCAACTTTCAAGGCCTTCTCCGCGGGGTGGAGGAGCAGGATGTCGTGGTGCAGGTTGAAGACCATGAATTCCTGTTGCCGATCGACTTGATCGACAAGGCCAACATTATTCCCACGTTTGACTGAGACGTGCCGGTTATTGCGGATCCCGCGGATCCAATGGCTTGCGAAAGGCGAGGCGTACGATGAGCAAAGAAGTACTGCTGGTTGTTGAGTCGGTGTCCAATGAAAAGGGCGTTCCGGCAAGTGTGATTTTTGAAGCGCTGGAGCTGGCTCTGGCCACTGCTACCAAAAAACGTTTTGAAGATGAAGTTGAGCTCCGTGTAGAGATCAACCGCCAAACGGGTAACTACGAGACTTTCCGTCGCTGGACAGTTGTCGAGGACGAAGACCTGGACGATCCGGCTTACGAGCTGGCCGTTGATCAGGCCCAGGCTAAAAGGCCGGGTGCCGTTGCTGGCGAGCTGATCGAAGAAAAGATTGATTCCATCGAATTCGGTCGTATCGCGGCGCAGACTGCCAAGCAAGTCATTGTGCAGAAAGTTCGTGAGGCCGAGCGTGCGCAGGTAGTAGATGCCTACCGCGAGCGTCTGGGTGAAATCATTTCTGGTACTGTTAAGAAGGTCACGCGTGACAATGTCATCGTTGATCTTGGTAACAATGCCGAAGCATTGCTGGCGCGTGAAGACATCATTTCCCGGGAAACTTTCCGGGTCGGTGTTCGCGTCCGTGCTCTGCTCAAGGAAATTCGCACTGAAAACCGTGGCCCTCAGCTGATCCTGTCGCGTACTGCGCCAGAGATGCTGATCGAGCTTTTCCGCATTGAAGTACCGGAAATTGCCGAAGGTCTCATCGAGGTGATGGCTGCCTCCCGTGACCCGGGTTCGCGTGCAAAAATCGCTGTTCGCTCCAAGGATAAACGAATCGATCCGCAAGGCGCCTGTATCGGCATGCGCGGTTCGCGAGTTCAGGCTGTTTCCGGCGAGCTGGGTGGCGAACGTGTGGATATCGTGCTTTGGGACGATAACCCTGCGCAGTTCGTGATCAATGCAATGTCCCCTGCAGAAGTAGCGGCAATCATCGTAGATGAAGATGCGCATGCAATGGACATCGCAGTGGGGGCGGACAACCTGGCCCAGGCTATTGGTCGTGGCGGTCAGAACGTGCGTCTGGCCAGTCAGTTGACCGGCTGGACCCTGAATGTAATGACCGAATCGGACATCCAGGCCAAGCAGCAAGCTGAAACCGGTGACATCCTGCGCAATTTCATCGAAGAGCTCGAAGTCGATGAAGAACTGGCACAGGTTCTGGTTGATGAAGGCTTTACCAGCCTGGAAGAGATTGCCTACGTACCGTTGGAAGAAATGCTCAACATCGACGGCTTTGACGAAGACATCGTCAACGAGCTTCGCGCTCGTGCCAAGGATCGTTTGTTGACTAAAGCCATCGCTACAGAGGAAAAGCTGGCAGACGCCCATCCGGCCGAAGACCTGCTCTCGCTTGAGGGTATGGACAAGGATTTGGCGATGGAACTGGCGGTGCGCGGCGTAATTACCCGCGAAGACCTGGCCGAGCAGTCTATAGACGATCTGCTCGACATCGACGGCATTGACGATGATCGTGCCGGCAAGTTGATCATGGCCGCCCGAGCCCATTGGTTCGAGTAAGTAGGCGCGGCCTGAGGAGAGAAGTGCATGACGCAAGTCACGGTGAAAGAACTGGCCAAAGTGGTCGACACACCGGTAGAGCGCCTGTTACAGCAGATGCGTGAGGCAGGTCTGCCACACACCGCCGCCGAGCAAGTTGTGACCGATAACGAAAAACAGGCTTTGTTGACGCACTTGAAAAGTGGTCACAAGGCCAAGGTGGAAGAGCCTCGCAAGATTACCTTGCAGCGCAAGACCACCAGCACCCTGCGCGTTGCTGGCAGCAAGAGCATCAGCGTTGAAGTGCGCAAGAAAAAAGTATTCGTGCAGCGTAGCCCGGAAGAGATCGAAGCCGAGCGCAAGCGCGAGATGGACGAACGCCGTGCGGTAGAAAATGCCGCTCGTCAAAAGGCTGAAGAAGAAGCCAAGCGCCGCGCTGAAGAAGATGCGCGTAGCCAGCCTGCTGGTGCCCAGACTACCGAACAGGCTGCTTCGGCACCTGCTCAGCCTGTCGCTGCTGCCGATCCAGTGCGTGAAGCACCGGTGGCCGCTGCTCCGGCACCTGCCAATGCCGCACCTTCAGCCGACGCTCGCAAGCGTGACGAACAGCGTCGCCCTGACAAGCCTCGTGCTGATGACCGCAATGCCCGTGGCGGCGACGGCGAGCGTAAAAACGCGCCGCATCGCGCTTCGGTAAAAGAGAAGGCTCCGGCCCCTCGCGTTGCTCCTCGTACCACCGACGAAGAAAGCGACAGCTTCCGTCGTGGTGGTCGCGGCAAAGGCAAGCTGAAGAAGCGTAACGCGCACGGTTTCCAGAGCCCTACCGGCCCTGTTATTCGTGACGTTGCCATTGGCGAGACCATCACTGTCGGCGAGTTGTCGGCACAGATGTCGGTCAAGGCTGCTGAAGTCATCAAGTTCATGTTCAAGATGGGCACCCCGGTGACCATCAACCAAGTACTGGATCAGGAAACTGCCCAGTTGATCGCCGAAGAGCTGGGCCACAAGGTCACGCTGGTCAGCGACAACGCCCTGGAAGATTCCCTGGCTGAATCGCTGAAGTTCGAAGGCGAGTCGTTCTCTCGTGCGCCGGTTGTGACCGTAATGGGCCACGTCGACCACGGCAAGACCTCGCTGCTCGACTACATCCGTCGCGCCAAGGTAGCTGCTGGCGAAGCCGGTGGTATCACTCAGCATATCGGTGCCTACCACGTTGAAACCGAACGCGGCATGGTTACTTTCCTCGACACCCCTGGTCACGCCGCGTTTACCGCCATGCGTGCTCGTGGTGCCAAGGCTACCGACATCGTCATCCTGGTGGTTGCTGCCGATGACGGCGTGATGCCGCAGACCATCGAAGCCGTCCAGCATGCTGTTGCTGCTGGTGTGCCGCTGGTCGTTGCTGTGAACAAGATCGACAAGCCGGGTGCCGACCTCGATCGCATCCGCAGCGAGTTGTCAGTCCATGGCGTGACCTCCGAAGAGTGGGGCGGTGATACGCCTTTCGTTTCGGTCTCCGCGAAAATGGGTACTGGTGTCGACGAACTGCTGGAAGCTGTTCTGCTTCAAGCTGAAGTTCTGGAACTCAAGGCAACTCCTTCGGCTCCTGGCCGTGGTGTTGTTGTCGAGTCCCGTCTTGACAAGGGCCGTGGCCCGGTCGCTACTGTTCTGGTTCAGGACGGTACTCTGCGTCAGGGCGACATGGTTCTGGTCGGTTCGAACTTCGGTCGCATTCGCGCCATGCTTGATGAGAATGGCAAGCCGGTCAAAGAAGCAGGTCCTTCGATTCCGGTCGAAATCCTGGGTCTTGACGGTACTCCGGATGCTGGCGACGAGATGTCGGTACTGGCTGACGAGAAGAAAGCCCGTGAAGTCGCGCTGTTCCGTCAAGGCAAGTTCCGCGAGGTCAAACTGGCTCGCGCTCATGCCGGCAAGCTGGAAAACATCTTCGAGAACATGGGCCAGGCAGAGAAGAAGACGCTTAATATCGTCCTCAAATCTGACGTACGTGGTTCCCTCGAAGCGTTGAACGGCGCCTTGAACGGCCTGGGTAACGACGAAGTGCAAGTGCGCGTGGTCGGTGGCGGTGTCGGTGGTATCACCGAGAGCGACGCCAACCTGGCACTGGCCTCCAACGCTGTACTGTTCGGCTTCAACGTGCGTGCCGATGCTGGCGCCCGCAAGATCGTCGAGCAGGAAGGTCTGGATATGCGTTACTACAACGTGATCTACGACATCATCGAAGACGTCAAGAAAGCCCTTACCGGTATGCTTGGCAGCGACGTTCGGGAGAACATCCTGGGCATCGCCGAAGTCCGCGATGTGTTCCGTTCGCCGAAATTCGGCGCGATCGCAGGCTGTATGGTTCTGGAAGGCACTGTCTACCGTAACCGTCCGATCCGTGTACTGCGTGAAGACATCGTTATCTTCGAAGGCGAGCTGGAATCCCTGCGCCGCTTCAAGGACGACGCTGCCGAAGTACGTGCCGGCATGGAATGCGGTATCGGCGTCAAGAGCTACAACGACGTCAAGGTCGGTGACAAGATCGAAGTCTTCGAGAAGGTCCAAGTGGCTCGCAGCCTCTAAATCGCGAGCCTCGGGAGCCACGGTGGAAGCGTCGCATGCAAATGCCCTGTTTCCTGCGTGGGCTCTAAACGCAACGCCCGGTCTGACAAT
The DNA here is from genome assembly GCF_000156995.2 of Pseudomonas coronafaciens pv. oryzae str. 1_6. Classification (NCBI taxonomy): domain Bacteria; kingdom Pseudomonadati; phylum Pseudomonadota; class Gammaproteobacteria; order Pseudomonadales; family Pseudomonadaceae; genus Pseudomonas; species Pseudomonas coronafaciens. Next base: position 1,013,307 of record NZ_CP046035.1, read on the forward strand.
TGTCAGGCCGGGCGTTTGCCGCTTTCAGACGGTCAGGGTTTGGTCCCGGATCAGTAACAGGTAACAAACATGGCAAAAGAATACAGCCGTACCCAACGTATCGGTGATCAGATGCAGCGCGAACTGGCGCAGCTGATTCGTCGCGAAATCAAGGACCCACGTGTGGGTCTGGTCACTATCACCGCCGTAGACGTCAGCCGTGATGTCGGTCATGCAAAGATTTTCATGACTGTCATGGGGCAGGACAATGCCGAAGATATCGCGCAGACCATCAAGGTGCTCAACTCTGCAGCAGGTTTCCTGCGCATGCAGCTGGCCCGTGAAATGAAGTTGCGCAGCGTGCCTCAACTGCATTTCCACTATGACGAAAGCGTCGTACGTGGTGCGCACCTCTCGGCCCTGATCGAGCGCGCAGTGGCAGAAGACGGCCAGCATCAGGAAGGCCCTGCTTCGCCAGACGCAAAACCTGAAAGTACCGGGGAATAAGCGGTGGCTCAGGTCAAGCGTATACGTCGCAATGTCAGCGGGATCATCCTGCTCGACAAGCCGCTGGGCTTCACTTCCAACGCCGCACTGCAGAAGGTCCGCTGGCTGCTCAATGCCGAGAAAGCCGGGCACACGGGCAGTCTTGATCCTCTGGCAACCGGCGTCCTGCCGTTATGCTTTGGCGAGGCTACCAAGTTCTCTCAGTACTTGCTCGATTCGGACAAGTCCTACGAGACCCTGGCGCAACTCGGTAAGACCACTAACACGGCCGACGCCGAGGGTGAGGTTTTGCTGACCCGTCCGGTGACCGTTGGTCGCGACGATATTGAAGCGGTTCTTCCGCATTTTCGCGGGCAAATCAGCCAGATACCTCCCATGTACTCAGCCCTCAAGCGTGACGGGCAGCCACTTTACAAGCTGGCGCGTGCAGGGGAAGTAGTGGAGCGCGAGCCTCGTTCTGTTACTATTGCGCGCCTGGAATTACTTGATTGCGAAGGCGAGACAGCCCGTTTTTCGGTGGACTGCAGTAAAGGCACCTATATCCGTACGCTGGTCGAGGATATTGGTGAGAAGCTTGGTTGTGGTGCTTACGTCGCAGAGCTGCGCCGTACCCAGGCCGGGCCTTTCTCGCTGGCACAAACAGTTACCTTGGAAGAGCTGGAGCAAGTGCATGCCGACGGCGGCAATGAAGCGGTAGACCGCTTTTTGATGCCTTCGGACAGTGGCTTGCTGGACTGGCCGCTGCTGAAGTTTTCCGAGCACAGTTCGTTTTACTGGCTGCATGGTCAGCCAGTACGCGCCCCGGACGCGCCGCAATTCGGCATGGTACGGGTGCAGGATCACGAAGGTCGCTTCATCGGTATCGGTGAAGTCAGCGAAGACGGGCGCATTGCGCCGCGTCGATTGATTCGGTCAGAGTGACCGAAACCAGTCCATTGGCAGGCTAGCCTGCGAGTGGGGTGGAACGAGGATGGCTGTCAACAGGCACGGTCATATCTCATTTTTTAATACGGGGTTTTGTCCCCGGCCTGTTGGAAACGTTTCTCCGGAAGCGCTTCCCTGAAATAAGGATTGCCCACATGGCACTCAGCGTTGAAGAAAAAGCTCAGATCGTAACCGACTACCAGCAAGCTGTTGGTGATACAGGTTCGCCAGAAGTGCAGGTTGCACTGCTGACCGCCAACATCAACAAACTGCAAGGCCACTTCAAGGCCAACGGTAAGGACCACCACTCGCGTCGTGGCCTGATCCGTATGGTAAACCAGCGTCGCAAGCTGCTGGATTACCTGAAAGGTAAGGACGTTAGCCGTTACAGCGCCCTGATCGGTCGTCTGGGTCTGCGTCGCTAATAACGACGTTGCTAGAGGTTGGTTGTCTGTCATGATCCATCGGGCTTGCCCGGGGGGGATGGCAGGCTCCCAGCCTCAAGTTTTATCTGGGCTGTGGAAGGGGCCGATTCCCCACGCTGCCCAAGAATTCGCAAGAAACCAGTTCCCCAAGAGCCACAAAGAAAGGTAGGAAACCGTGAACCCGGTAATCAAAAAGTTTCAGTTCGGTCAATCGACCGTAATCCTCGAGACAGGCCGTATCGCCCGTCAAGCCTCTGGCGCAGTATTGGTCACCGTTGACGACGACGTCAGCGTACTTGTGACTGTGGTCGGCGCCAAACATGCTGACGCTGGCAAAGGCTTCTTCCCTCTGTCCGTGCACTACCAGGAAAAAACCTACGCTGCCGGCAAGATTCCCGGCGGTTTCTTCAAGCGTGAAGGCCGTCCTTCCGAGAAAGAAACCCTGACCTCGCGTCTGATCGACCGTCCGATCCGTCCGCTGTTTCCAGAAGGCTTCATGAACGAAGTGCAGGTTGTCTGCACCGTCGTCTCCACCAGCAAGAAAATCGATCCGGACATCGCTGCGATGATCGGTACGTCTGCTGCTCTGGCCATCTCCGGTATTCCGTTCGACGGTCCGGTCGGTGCTGCGCGCGTTGCTTTCCACGAAAGCACCGGCTACCTGTTGAACCCGACCTACGAGCAGTTGCAGGCTTCGAGCCTGGACATGGTTGTGGCCGGTACTTCCGAAGCCGTTCTGATGGTTGAATCGGAAGCCAAAGAGCTGACCGAAGACCAGATGCTGGGCGCTGTGCTGTTCGCCCACGACGAGTTCCAGGTGGTCATCAACGCCATCAAGGAACTGGCTGCCGAAGCCGCCAAGCCTACATGGGACTGGCAGCCTAAGCCTGAAGCGACCGCACTGCTGGGCGCTATCCGTGCCGAGTTTGGCGACGCGATCTCCCAGGCTTACACCATCACCGTCAAGGCCGACCGCTATGCGCGTCTGGGCGAGCTGAAAGATCAGGTCGTTGCCAAGCTGGCTGTTGAAGAAGGCAGCCCGTCTGCCAGCGAAGTCAAAGCGGCTTTCGGTGAAATCGAATACCGCACCGTTCGCGAAAACATCGTCAACGGCAAGCCGCGTATCGACGGCCGTGACACCCGCACCGTACGTCCTCTGAACATCGAAGTCGGCGTTCTGCCCAAGACTCACGGTTCGGCACTGTTCACCCGCGGCGAAACTCAGGCGCTGGTTGTTGCCACTTTGGGTACTGCCCGTGACGCACAGTTGCTCGACACCCTTGAAGGCGAGAAAAAAGACCCCTTCATGCTGCACTACAACTTCCCTCCGTTCTCGGTGGGCGAGTGTGGTCGCATGGGCGGTGCTGGCCGTCGCGAGATCGGTCACGGTCGTCTGGCTCGTCGCAGCGTACAGGCCATGCTGCCGGGCGCTGATGTGTTCCCGTACACCATCCGTGTTGTGTCGGAAATCACCGAGTCCAACGGTTCCAGCTCCATGGCTTCGGTCTGCGGTGCATCCCTGGCACTGATGGACGCTGGTGTTCCGATGAAAGCGCCGGTTGCCGGTATCGCCATGGGCCTGGTCAAGGAAGGCGAGAAGTTCGCCATTCTGACCGACATCCTGGGTGACGAAGATCACTTGGGCGACATGGACTTCAAGGTAGCCGGTACCTCCAAAGGTGTTACCGCGCTGCAGATGGACATCAAGATCAAGGGCATCACCGAAGAAATCATGGAGATCGCTCTGGGCCAGGCCCTGGAAGCTCGCCTGAATATCCTCGGTCAGATGAACCAGATCATCGGTCAGTCGCGTAACGAGCTGTCGGCCAATGCTCCGACCATGATCGCGATGAAAATCGACACCGACAAGATCCGTGACGTGATCGGCAAGGGTGGCGCAACCATCCGTGCAATCTGTGAAGAGACCAAGGCTTCGATCGACATCGAAGACGACGGCTCGATCAAGATCTTCGGCGAATCCAAGGAAGCGGCTGAGGCTGCACGTCAGCGCGTTCTGGGTATCACCGCAGAAGCAGAGATCGGCAAGATCTACCTCGGCAAGGTTGAGCGCATCGTCGACTTCGGCGCATTCGTCAACATTCTGCCTGGCAAGGACGGTCTGGTTCACATCTCCATGTTGAGCGACGCTCGCGTAGAGAAAGTGACCGACATCCTGAAAGAGGGTGAAGAAGTCGAAGTACTGGTACTGGACGTGGATAACCGCGGCCGTATCAAGCTGTCTATCAAAGACGTAGCCGCAGCGAAAGCGTCGGGCGTCTGATTGATTTAAGCCGCTTGTGAAAAAGGACTCTTCGGAGTCCTTTTTTTATGTGCGCAATTAGGGGGTTACAGCGCCGTCGCGCAAAAAGCCATCTTTGAAACATGCATCTTGCAAGGATTAAAGCTGGTTAACGGGCAATCTGCACGATTACGCAAACTAACTAAAAATATAACTATATGATTTATATGGATTTTTCGTCGAGCTCGTATCTGGCACAGCGCTTGCGATATAACCAGTAACCCTGCAGCCACTCACCTGGCGCAGTTTTTGAGAAAAACAGGAGTTATCGTATGAAGAAGTTTGCTATCGCTGCCGCTACCGCAACTGCCCTGACTCTGACCATGGCTAACGCTGCTTTTGCACAGACCTCGGCTCAAGCGCCAATGGTTCTGGCAGCCAATACCACTACTCAAGAAGTCAAAGAAGATACTTCTGACACCTGGATCACCACCAAAGTCAAAGCTGACCTGCTGACTGAAAAAGGCATTCCTGGTTCGGACATCAAGGTTGAGACCAACAAAGGCGTGGTTTCCCTGTCCTCCATGGTAAAAGTTACTGAAGCCCAGAAAAACACCGCCGTCGCCATCACCAAGAAAATCAAAGGTGTTAAAGACGTATCGGCTGCTGGCCTGAAAGCCGAGTAATCGAATACTGCCTCATGAACACCCGCAGTCATTGATTGATGGAAAGTTCATGCGAGGCAACAAGGATGTTGCCATTACAGGCCCCGACTGAAGAGTTGGGGCCTGTTCTATTGTGGGCAGCCGTTTTACAGACAGGTGCTTGTGGCGATCAGCGACCGCGCCTGCTGTCTATCCGGACCAGACGTCCGCCTTCGAAGTGCAAGTACTGATACATCCCGTTGTCTGGACCGTAGATCCACTCCTCGATTTTGACGGTCTCTGCCCGGCGATAGTCGGCGCTGAATGTTTCCTGGGTGCCGGTAACCTCCTGACTGGCTGGCGCGCCGCACTTCTGCTGAACCTCGAACGTCCTGTCCCCGGTACTGATCAGCTGGTTGCCGCAACGCAAGGTCGATGCGAGGCTCGGCAAGGCGACTGATCCTGCTGCCAGGGTCAGTGTCAGGTTGATCAGCATTTTGATTCGCATGTGTGGCAACGGATTTACTCACTGTCCAGGTGGAGCGGGCTGATGACTTTACCATCCGGTTGGGCCTGACCGAGTCGCGCGTCCACAAAGTAGACCCGCGCGTCTTCCAGTTTGCCCTTGTCAACCAGGTAGTCCTTGATGCTGCTGGCCCGGTTCTGGCCCAGCTCACGCAGCAATACTTCGTTACTGCTCCAGAACTTGAGTACGGCTGCACGCATCTGGCCGGCACGCTGGTCCTTGCTCAGGCTGGCCCATTCGGCAGGCGGCTGCTGTTTCAGGCGAGTCCGGTAGATGCCTTCCAGCATCGGTGCTTTCTCAACGTCTGGAACCTCTATAAGGCCAGCTTTGGCCGGAACCTTGTCGCCGCGGCGCTGAAGAATCTTGTAATACGTGTATTGATATTCGCGTTCGAGCCTCTGCTGGGCAATCAACGGACCGTCGCTGCTGGCGGCGCTGGTGCCTTCGATCTCAAGCTTGAGGTCCGGACGTTCCTTGAGGGCGCCGGAGAGCTTGTCCAGGGCCTTTTGCGCTTCTGCCGACAAGTCACTCGAGCCTGGCGCGAAGCTGACGCTACCGAGGTCCTCGGAGCTTCCGCCGGCAACCAGCCCGCCGAGCATCTTGAACGGGGCTTGCGCGGCGCGCAGCACGAGGTTGCGCAGGGTTTGCCAGACAATCGGCATCACGCTGAACTGAGGATTGTTGAGGTCCCCTTCGATCGGCAACTCAAGCGAAATTCGACCCTTGGTGTCCTTGAGCAAGGCGACGGCCAGGCGAATAGGCAGATCAAGTGCATCCGGGCTGTCGACCCGTTCGCCCAATTGCAACTGCTCGATCAATACCTTGTTCTGGGCCTTGAGCTGGCCTTTGGTGATCAGGTAGTGCAGGTCGAGGTTCAACCGACCCTTGCGAATCCTGAACCCTGCGAACTTGCCGGAATAGGGCGTCAGGTTGGTCAGTTCGACACGCTTGAAGCTGGTGGTGATATCCAGGCTGGCCATCGGGTCAAACGGGTTGACGCTGCCTTTGATGGTCACTGGTGCATAACGGTCGACCTTGCCTTCGATGTTTACCGGAGCAGGCGTGGCCTTGCGGTTGTCTATGGTGCCTATGCGACCGTTGAGTTGTTGCACGGCGGTCGCGAAGTTAGGTGTCAGGGTCATGTCGGCAAAGTTGGCCGAGCCATCCTTGATGTTCACTTCACCGACGTAGATCGCCAGCGGGTTTTCCTTGTTCTTCCTGGGCGGCGACTTGGCTGTTTTCGGTTGCGCTGCAGTCTTGTCGTCCGGTTGCGGGATCAGCAGGTCATCGATATTGGTGGTGCGGTCCTCGTTGATCATGAAGCGCGCGTAAGGCTGGCTCATGTTCACCCTGGCGATCGAAAGCCCGGTGCCGTGCTGGTAATCCAACCCTTCAAGCTCCAGCTGTTGCCATTTGAGAAAGTCCCGCTGTTTGAGGGTATCGAGCGTATGGAGCTGGTTGACCTGCGCCTTGCCGGTCACGCTGAATGCAAGCGGTTCGGTACTTTTCAGATTGACTGCCAGGTCACTGCCCAGCATGCCGCTGCGCAATTCCAGAAGAATGAACGGGCTGATATAGGCCTGAGCCACTCGCAAGTCTATGTCTCGGGTCGTCACGTTCAGACGCGCACTCACCGGGTTGAGATTTACGTCGCCGCTTGCGCTGAGAGTGCCTTGTTTACCCAGCCCGGTGTCGAGCTTGAGGGTAAAGGGTGATTTATTCAGGCTGTCGAAGTTCTGGATATCCACATTAAGCGGGCCGACATCCAGCGCAACAGGTTCCTTGGGCACGCGATCCGCAAGGTGGACCGTGTAGTTGCGCAGCTGTACGTCACGCAACAGCACCTGCCATGGCTTGCTCGGCGTCGACGCTTGAGCGCTGCTGGCTGACGCTGGCTGAGCTGCCTTTTCGTCCACTGCCGGCTTTTGCGGCGGGGCCGGCTTGCCCGGCTGGCTGGCGAACAATTTTTGCCAGTCCAGCTGCCCGTCCGCCTCGCGCGCGGCCCAGGTTTCCAGCTTTTGGCTGCGGATCTTGCCTACGTTGACCAGTTGCTTTGCCAGGTCGACCGATGTTTCGCTGACGTCCAGGCGTTGCAGGCGCACCAGAGGTCGCTTGTCAGGCGTGTTCAACGCAAAGGGCGCGACGCTGGCTGACAGGTTGGTCAACTGGAAGCGGGTTTCCTTGGTCAGATCGAGCTTGTAGGCGGTGCTGAAATTGAGCACGCCATCCTCAAGTGCCAGAGGCAAGGCATCACGCACATAGGGCCACCACAGTTTCATCTTTCCATCGGTGACTTTAAGCGTGCCCTCGGACGTGATCGGTATCAGGCTGATACGGCCTACCCAATCAATCTGTCCGCCATCCGGCCCTGCCGCGACCAGTGTCATGTCGGCATTGTCTTCGGGCAGCGTGCTGAGGTTCTTGAGTTCGAAATTGAGTGCGTCGTAGAGAAACTCGATGGGCTGGCCGGGGCGCAGATCCTGAAAGTGAACGTAGCCATCGGCCAGTTTTATTTCGTCGATGCGCAGCGGGAACGGCTTGGCGGGTGGCTCATCCTGCTTAGGTTCGCTGGCTGGCAGTTTGAACAGCTGAGCCAGGTTGAGCTTGCCTTGCTTGTCGAACAACAGCTCGGTCTTTGGTTTGATCAGCTCGACACGTTGCAGATGCAGGGCCCGTGTCCACAGGCTGTCGATTTGCAGATTGGCGTAGAGCTTTTCAAACGCAACCTGCTCCTTGCCCGGCGTACCGATGTTCATGCCCCACAGGGTCAATTCGAGCGTGTAGGGATTGAATTCAAGCCGCTCCAGCCTGGCCGGTACGGTCGAGTAATTGGCCAGTTGCTGATTCGCAACACGCAGAGCAACGCCGGGAAGGATGAAAAACCCCAGCAAGCTGTAGAGCGTAAGCACAGCCAGCACGGAGCCAAGTGTGTATTTCAATCCTCTGGACATGGGCAGCGGCGTCTCTCTCTCTTTTGGAAGCCCTTGGAGTATGGCATGCCTGTTCGGTTCCCAAGGCACTGCCGTCACGGCTTGTAGGAGTTTTCCGGTATTAAATACGGATCAAAGTTGCAGAATCAGCGTTTTCAGCGGGGGCTGATTATCCAGAGAAGGGAAGTCCTCGGCGGGGCGCACTTCCTGACAGTCGCGCACCGGGCGCCCAGCCTTGGTTGCGCAGCGTAATACCTGCTCACGCCAGTCTTGCATGCTGACCTTTGCCAGATTGTTGCAGCAGATCAGCACGCCGTCGTCTGCTGTGGTCAGCAGGGCAGGTTTTAGCAGGCTTTGATAATCGCGCAGCAGGTCAACGGTGCCGAAAGCACTCTTGGCCCAGGCAGGCGGGTCGAGCAGGACCAGATCATATTGGCGCTGTTGCAGCTTTACGTAGCTGGGCAACTGCTGGCTGCGCCGCGCTGCGATGGGCAGCCCGGCCAACTGGCGAATCGCCGGGAAATAATCCGACTGAATGAACTGCATCGTTGGCAGATGGGGGTTCAGCGCACCATTCTCGCGGCCCACCGCGAGGTTGCCTTCGGCGAAATCCAGGTTGCACACCTCGCTGGCGCCACCGGCCGCAGCGCTCAGACCTACGCCGCAGGTGTAAGCGAACAGGTTCAAGACACGCTTGCCCGCACTGTGCTGCTTCACCCAGCCACGTGTATTGCGCAGGTCGAGAAACAGCAGCGGGTCCTGGCCGGCATGTCGTCCACGGACCCGGTAATTGAGCCCCCATTCGTGCCCGACATGGTCGGCCAGCGCCGCATCTTCAGCCTTGTAGACCGTGTCTTGACGGTCCACACGCGAGTTGCCTTGCGAGCGATCGTTATAGACCAGCAGGGTTTCCAGCCCCAGGTAAGCATTGACCTGCGCATGCAAAGCGAGCAATGCCTCGCGATCCAGGCGGGTGTGGAAACTCTGCACCAGCAACTGCGGGCCGTAACGGTCGATGGTCAGCCCGCTGGCGCCTTCCTGGCTGCCGTGAAACAGTCGATAGCAATCCGTACCCTGCCTGTGCAGTTCGCCAAGCAATGGTTGGCGATTGTCGAGGGCGACGCCGAGCGCCTGATTCAAGGAAGACATGCTGAGCGCCTCGGGCAGGAATTAGGCGCGGGAGTTTACCAGTTACCGGTCGCCAGAGGTTTTTGCCGTCTGTTCTAGAGTCTGGAAGCCTGGGAGGGGCTGTCACACAGTGCCAACATTGTCCTGCTAAGTTGCTTTTTTGCCTGTCAGTGAGGGGATAACCGTGAGCCAGTTCGATCTCAAGCGTCGCCGTGTCATTCAGGCAGTCGGGGCCGTCGGGGCGGGTTTGATGCTGCCGGGCGTTGCGCCGGCAGTTATCGCATCCGTCCAGGACCGGCCAAAGATGGCTGACGGTGTTCAGTCCGGTGACGTATTCGGCGACAAGGCAATCGTCTGGAGCCGCAGCGATCGGCCTTCGCGCATGGTCGTTGAGTGGGACACGCGCAGTATGTTTACCCAGCCTCGTCGGGTGGTGTCGGCGCTCGCTGATCAGCGCACCGATTTCACCGCGCGCGTCGAATTGAGCGGACTGCCGGTCGATCAGGCGATTTTCTACCGCGTTTCGTTTGAAGATGCACAGAGCGGTGTGGTCAGCGAACCATGGTTCGGCCATCTGCGCAGCATGCCGCAACAGCGTCGTGACATTCGTTTCGTCTGGAGTGGTGACACGGTCGGGCAGGGCTTTGGCATCAATCCCGACATTGGCGGCATGCGTATCTACGAAGCGATGCGTTTGCGCTTGCCCGATTTTTTTATCCACAGCGGCGACACCATCTACGCCGACAGCCCGGTGCCGGAGCAGCTCACTACCGAAGGGGGCCGCATCTGGCGCAACATTACCACCGAGGCAAAAAGCAAGGTGGCGGAGACCCTCGACGAATACCGGGGCAATTACCGCTACAATCTGATGGATGAAAACATGCGCCGCTTCAATGCCGAAGTGCCGCAGATCTGGCAGTGGGACGACCACGAAGTCACCAACAACTGGTCGCCCAGCAAACAGCTGGATGATCGTTACAAGGTCAAGGATATTCAGTTGCTGTCCTCGCGTGCCCGTCAGGCGTATCTGGAATACGCGCCTTTGCGCCTGCAAGAGGCGGACAAGGGCGGGCGCATCTACCGCAAGATCCCCTATGGCCCGATGCTCGATGTGTTCGTCCTCGACATGCGCAGCTACCGCGACGGCAATGACGCCAACCTGGCCGACAAGCCTGGCCCGACCACCGCTTTTCTTGGTCGTGAGCAACTCGACTGGCTCAAGCGCGAACTCAGCGCGTCGCGTGCGCAATGGAAAGTCATTGCCGCTGACATGCCTATCGGTCTGGGCGTGCCGGATGGCGAGGTGAGCCCCGGTGTCCCTCGTTGGGAGGCCATTGCCAACGGCAATGATGGCCCGGCGCTCGGCCGGGAGCTGGAGGTTGCCGAGCTGTTGGCGTACCTGCGCGCGCAGAAGGTTCGCGATTGTGTCTGGCTGACCGCCGATGTCCATTACTGCGCGGCGCATCATTACCAGCCGGATCGAGCCGTGTTTCAGGACTTTGACCCGTTCTGGGAATTCGTGGCCGGGCCACTGAATGCGGGCAGCTATGGCCCCAACGTGCTGGACAAGACGTTTGGCCCTGAGCTGGTGTTCCAGAAGGCGCCGCCTGCACAGAACACTTCACCTTTCGCGGGTTACCAGTTCTTTGGTGAAGTGAATATCGATGGGCAAACCGGCGAGATGTCCGTCGCGCTGCGTGATCTTGATGGTGTGTCGGTGTTTGAGCGCAAATTGCAGCCGACGGCGGAAGTCAGCCGAATCGTCTGACAGACAGCGGTAGCGGGGCGGGTAGGTTTTTCGGAAATTCCTTGCAACATGCTTGTCGCCGGTGGCCTATCATGAGCTACCTAACGACGAGACCGGATGCGTTGCATGCTGGCTATCTTTCTCGAAACCCTGAACATCACCGCCCCGGTGTTTGCCATGCTGTTCCTGGGTGTGTTCCTCAGGCGCATCGGCGCGATCAACGACGGTTTCATCGTCGCCGCTTCCGGGCTGGTGTTCAACGTCACCATGCCTGCATTGCTGTTTCTGGGCATCATCCACGCTGATTTGCGCACCGCGCTGCAACCCCGGCTGCTGATTTTTTTCAGCATAGCGACGCTGCTCAGTTTCGCGTTCGCCTGGGGTTGGGCGATCTGGCGCTGCCCGTACGCCGAGCGGGGGATCTACGTCCAAGGCGCGTTCCGCGGCAATAATGGCGTGATTGGTCTGGCGCTGGCAGCCAGTATGTATGGCCCGCCCGGGATTTCTCTGGGGGCGATTCTCGCGGCGCTCGTTATCGTGTTTTACAATACGCTGTCGACGGTAGTGCTGGCTGTATACAGCCCGGTGATCAAGTCTGACCCCTGGAGCATCTTCAAAAGTGTGCTGGCCAACCCGCTGATCATCAGCGTGCTCATTGCCTCACCCTTCGCCTACTTCAGCATCGGTCTGCCTACCTGGCTGGAGACTTCCGGCAGCTATCTGGCACAGATGACGTTACCTCTGGCGCTGATCTGCATCGGTGGCACCCTGTCGCTGGCGTCGTTGCGCAAAAGCGGCAAGCTGGCCATCAGCGCGAGTGTCATGAAGATGGTCACGTTGCCGGTGCTTTGCACGCTGGCAGCCTGGCTGGCAGGTTTTCGCGGGACGGAGCTGGGGATTCTGTTTCTCTACTTCGGCAGCCCGACCGCCGCAGCCAGCTACATCATGGCGCGCACTGCCAACGGCAACTATGAACTGGCTGCGGCGATCATCGTGATCACCACGCTGGCTGCCGCGGTGACCACCAATGTCGGAATTTTCATCCTGCAGTGGGGTGGCTGGATCACGCCGACGTGACGTAGCTGTCGATCACTTCCTGCGCTGCACGAAACGCGTCGATGGCTGCCGGCACGCCCGCGTATACCGCGCAATGCAGCAACGCTTCCCGAATCTCCTCGACCGTGCAGCCGTTGTTCAACGCACCTCGTACATGGCCCTTCAGCTCTTGCGGGCATTTGAGGGCAGTCAGGGTGGCCAGGGTAATCAGGCTGCGGGTCTTCAACGGCAGACCTTCACGGTTCCAGACGCTGCCCCAAGCGTGTTCATTGACGAAGTCCTGCAAAGGCTGGCTGAAATCGGTGGCATTACCCAAGGCTCGGTCGACGTAGACATCGCCCATTACCTGGCGGCGGATCTGCTCGCCGTCGCTGATTTTTTTGTCTGTCATGGCGTTTCTCCTTGGGTCGATGCGGGTTGAAATCAGTGCTGGCGGCGCCACGCGCTGACTGTGCGCCAGGCAACGATAAGGCCCAGCACAGGCAAAACAAAGGCAAGCATCCCGCCTTCAAGCCTGCTGGCCAGCGCCATGCCGGTACTTATCGCCAGAATATGCAGCCCGTAGGTCAGGTACAGCGCCAACAGTAGCAGGCCTTCGATACGGTCGATGCGGTAGCCGGAATAGAACAGCGGCACGCACAGCAGCGAAACACCCAGCATGACAGGCAGGTCGAACACCAACGCGTTCGGCGAAATGGTCAGTGGCACGGGGGCGACCAGCGCAGTCAGCCCCAACACTCCCAGAAGATTGAACAGGTTGCTGCCGATCACATTGCCCACTGCAATATCGCGTTCGCCGCGCAGCGCCGCTATCAGCGAAGTCATCAGCGCAGGCAGCGAAGTGCCAATGGCAATCACTGTCAGGCCGACAATACGCTCGGAAAGCCCCAGATGAATAGCCATCACCACCGAGGCACCGACCAGCAAGTGTCCGCCGGCAGTCAGCATCAGCAAACCGGTGGCAAGCATGGCCATGCGCGTGAAGGTACGAGGTTTTTCCGCTGTGGCGGCGTTGCCATGGCGAGGGCCATGCCCGCCTTGACGGATGATGATGATCAGGCAGGCCAGCAGCCCGCTCAGAAGCAGCAGGCCGTCGAACCTGCTGAATTCGCCACTCCACGAAAGGCCGATGGCCAGCAGGCAGGCGCCGATCATCAGCGGGATGTCTACACGCACCACCTGGCGGGCCACGCGCAGCGGGATGATCAGCGAGCAAAGGCCGAGTATGACCAGCACATTGAAAATATTGCCACCGATGACACTGCCTACCGCGATGTCTGTGTTATCCGAGAAGGCGGCTTGCAGGCTGACAGCCATCTGCGGCGCACTGGTGCCCATTGCCACGACGGTCAGGCCAATGATCAAGGGCCTGACCTTGAAAATTGCAGCCAGGTGCACGGCTGAGCGCACCGACAGCTCTGCGCCGATCAGCAGCAACAGCAAACCGCTGAGCATCTGAATCAGCGCGGGAGCGGGCAGGGCCGATAGCTGGAGAATAGGAGTGTCCTTGACTGAGGGTTTAATCGAGGGCCTGAACGCGAACAGGCGCGGTGCCGCTGCGCAGCATACCCAGTTGTTCGGCGGCTTCGCGAGAGACATCAATCAGTCGCCCGCGCGTGTGGGGGCCGCGGTCATTGACGCGCACAATCACTGATTTGTCGTTGTTCAGGTTGGTGACCTTCACTCGTGTCCCGAACGGCAGCTGCCTATGGGCGGCGGTCAGGGCATTTTGATTGAAGGGCTCGCCGCTGGCAGTGCGATTGCCATGATGGCGGGCTCCGTAATAAGCGGCCGTGCCCGTCTCGTCATAACCGTGAGGGTCAATGATGTGATTGGCGCAACCAGCCAGCAAGGTCAGCAGGCTGCCGGCAAGAAGAAGTCGGCGCATGGGGGGGAGGTCCTGAGTGCCAGTGGGATTGAGGTGAATCTCGTGCCAATGCTCTGCGTTGATATGCATTTCGTGATGCTCCGCGTACTCGACGCAGAGCGTCCGGAAAGGCGTCCCCACGCAGGGCATGGGGACGCTAGACGCTAGAGTGACGAGGCGATCAACCCTCCAGCTTGGCCTTCAGCAGTTCGTTGACCTGCTGAGGGTTGGCCTTGCCTTTCGAAGCTTTCATGGCCTGGCCGACGAAGAAACCGAACATCTTGCCGCGCTTGGCTTCATCAGCTGCACGGTACTGTTCGACCTGTTCTGCGTTGGCAGCCAGTACGTCATCGAGCATCGATTTAATGGCGCCGCTGTCGGTCACCTGTTTCAGGCCGCGCTTTTCGATGACTTCATCGGCGCTACCTTCACCATTGGCCATCGCTTCAAAGACCATTTTGGCGATCTTGCCCGAAATGGTGTTGTCGGTGATGCGTTTGAGCATGCCGCCCAGTTGCTCGGCGCTGACTGGCGACTGGTCGATTTCGACCCCCTGTTTGTTCAACAGGCTGCCCAGTTCGACCATGACCCAGTTGGCCGCCAGTTTGGCGTCGCCGCTGATGCTGACCACTTTTTCGAAATAGTCGGCCTGCTCGCGGCTCGAAGCCAGCACGCTGGCGTCATAGGTCGACAAGCCGAACTGGCTCTGGAAACGCTCGCGTTTCTGGGGTGGCAGTTCCGGCAGCGTGGCGCGGGTTTCTTCGATGAACGAGTCTTCGATGATCACCGGCAACAGGTCCGGGTCGGGGAAGTAACGGTAGTCGTTGGCTTCCTCCTTGCTGCGCATGGCGCGGGTTTCGTTGGTATTCGGGTCGTACAGGCGCGTCTGCTGGATAACCTTGCCGCCGTCCTCGATCAGGTCGATCTGGCGCTGGATCTCGCTGTTGATGGCCTTCTCGATGAAGCGGAACGAGTTGACGTTCTTGATCTCGCAGCGCGTGCCGAACTCGACCTGGCCCCTCGGGCGAATCGACACGTTGCAGTCGCAACGCAGCGAGCCTTCGGCCATGTTGCCGTCGCAGATGCCCAGGTAGCGGACAATCGCGTGGATCGCCTTGACGTAGGCCACGGCTTCCTTGGCGCTGCGCATGTCCGGCTCGGAAACGATCTCCAGCAATGGCGTGCCAGCACGGTTCAGGTCGATGCCGGTCATGCCCTGGAAGTCTTCGTGCAGGCTCTTGCCTGCGTCTTCTTCCAGGTGCGCGCGGGTAATGCCGACGCGCTTGACCGTGCCGTCTTCCAGCGTGATGTCCAGGTGGCCCTTGCCGACGATCGGCAATTCCATCTGGCTGATCTGATAGCCCTTGGGCAGGTCAGGGTAGAAGTAGTTCTTGCGGGCAAACACGTTGTGCTGGCCGATTTCCGCATCAACTGCCAGGCCGAACTTGACGGCCATGCGCACGGCTTCCTTGTTCAGGACCGGCAACACGCCCGGCATGCCGAGGTCTACGAGGCTGGCCTGAGTATTGGGTTCGGAGCCGAATGTGGTGGCGCTACCGGAAAAAATCTTTGATTGGGTCGAGAGCTGAGTGTGAATCTCCAGCCCGATGACGACTTCCCATTGCATGTGTTTCTCCTCAGAAGCCTTCAGGTGCGCGAGTGTGCCAATCAGTGACTTGCTGATACTGATGCGCCACATTCAAGAGGCGGCCTTCCTGGAAATACGGAGCGAGCAGCTGCACGCCGACCGGCAGACCATCGACAAAACCCGCTGGCATGGACAAGCCGGGCAGGCCCGCCAGGTTGGCGGTGATGGTGTAGAAGTCTTCCAGGTATTCGGCAATCGGGTCATGAGTCTTGGCGCCGATTTTCCAGGCCGGGTTAGGCGTGGTCGGGCCGAGAATCACGTCCACTTCGGCAAATGCGCTCATGAAATCGTTCTTGATCAGGCGACGGATTTTCTGCGCCTGCAAGTAGTAGGCGTCGTAGTAACCCGCCGACAGCGCGTAGGCGCCGACCATGATGCGACGCTGGACTTCCGGGCCGAAGCCTTCGGCGCGCGAACGCTTGTACAGGTCGGTCAGGTCTTTCGGGTCTTCGCAGCGGTAGCCGAAGCGCACGCCGTCGAAACGCGACAGGTTGGACGATGCTTCTGCCGGGGCAATGACGTAGTAGGCCGGGATGGCATGCTGCAGGTTCGGCAGGCTGACTTCCTTGACGATAGCACCGAGCTTTTCCAGCTCTTTGACGCTTTCATGCACCAGCTGCGCGATGCGCGGGTCGAGGCCTGCACTGAAATACTCTTTCGGCACGCCGATACGCAGGCCCTTGAGCGAGGTATTCAGGCTGGCGGAGTAATCCGGGACCGGCTCGTCGATGCTGGTGGAATCCTGCGGGTCAAAGCCGGCCATGCCTTGCAGCAGCAGTGCGCAGTCTTCTGCGGTGCGAGCCATCGGCCCGGCCTGATCGAGACTGGAGGCGTAGGCGATCATGCCCCAGCGCGACACACGACCGTAGGTCGGCTTGAGGCCGGTGAGGTTGGTCAGTGCCGCAGGCTGGCGGATCGAGCCGCCGGTATCGGTACCGGTTGCGGCAGGCAGCAGGCGTGCAGCGACAGCGGCTGCCGAACCACCCGAAGAACCGCCTGGCACGCATTCCAGGTTCCACGGGTTTTTCACGGCGCCATAGTGACTCGACTCGTTGGCCGAACCCATGGCGAATTCGTCCATGTTGGTCTTGCCCAGCGTCACTGTGCCAGCCGAGGCCAGTCGTGAAACCACGGTGGCGTCGTACGGTGCCTTGAAATTATCGAGCATCAGCGAGCCGCAACTGGTGCGGATGCCCTGGGTGCAAAACAGGTCCTTGTGCGCCAGCGGGGCGCCTAGCAGGGCGCCATTCTCACCAGCTGCACGCCGAGCGTCCGCCGCCTGGGCCTGAGTGATGGCCAGGTCTTCGGTGAGGGTGATGAAACTGTTGAGCTGCGGGTCGAGCTGTGCAATGCGCGACAGCAGAACCCGGGTCAGCTCTTCAGAAGAAAACTTTTTTTCGGCGAGTCCGCGAGCGATCTCGGCCAGAGTCATTTGATGCATGCAGGCGCTTTCCCTTACTCGATGACTTTCGGAACCAGATACAGACCGTCCTGGACCGCAGGTGCGATGGCTTGGTAAGTGTCGCGGCGATTTCGCTCGGTGACAGCGTCTTCGCGCAGGCGCTGGGTTGCTTCCAGCGGATGGGCCAGCGGGTCGATGCCGGTGGTGTCGACCGCCTGCATCTGATCGACCAGGCCGAGAATGCTGTTCAATGCCTCGGTAGTACGCGGGATATCGGCGTCATTTAGCCCCAGTCGGGCCAGATGAGCGATTTTTTCCACGTCGGAGCGTTCAAGCGCCATGGGGTATCTCCAGTGGAAGGCTGACGGATTTGCTTTGTTGCCAATTGCGGAACACTATCGCGTTATGACTGTCTCAAGCCGCTAACGTCGAGGGTAGGGTTCGGAAAAGCGTCAATTTAGCATATTGGCTCCTTGCCCAAAATCCCTGTCGTTGTTAGAGTTTGCCGCACTTTTTTTACCACGCGTTCCCTAGGGTCCCTTTCCCATGTTCAAGAAACTGCGTGGCATGTTTTCCAGTGATCTATCCATCGACCTGGGCACTGCCAACACCCTTATCTACGTGCGTGAGCGCGGTATCGTTCTGAATGAGCCCTCTGTCGTCGCCATTCGTACTCATGGCAACCAGAAGAGTGTCGTCGCTGTCGGTACCGAGGCCAAGCGCATGCTGGGCCGTACTCCAGGCAACATTGCAGCCATTCGCCCCATGAAAGACGGCGTTATCGCCGATTTCAGCGTCTGCGAAAAAATGTTGCAGTACTTTATCAACAAGGTTCACGAAAACAGCTTTCTGCAGCCCAGCCCTCGTGTGCTGATCTGCGTGCCGTGCAAATCCACTCAGGTTGAGCGTCGCGCCATTCGCGAATCGGCCCTGGGCGCAGGCGCACGGGAAGTATTCCTGATCGAAGAGCCAATGGCAGCAGCCATCGGCGCGGGTCTGCCAGTAGAGGAAGCTCGCGGTTCGATGGTTGTCGACATCGGCGGCGGCACCACGGAAATCGCGCTGATCTCCCTGAACGGTGTGGTGTATGCCGAATCTGTACGTGTGGGCGGCGACCGTTTCGACGAAGCGATCATCACCTACGTGCGTCGCAACTACGGCAGCCTGATCGGCGAGTCCACCGCCGAACGCATCAAGCAGGAAATCGGCACGGCCTACCCGGGCGGTGAAGTGCGTGAAGTCGACGTCCGTGGCCGTAACCTGGCTGAAGGCGTGCCTCGTGCGTTCACCCTGAACTCCAACGAAGTGCTTGAAGCACTTCAGGAGTCGCTGGCGACCATCGTTCAGGCGGTCAAAAGCGCCCTGGAACAATCGCCTCCAGAACTCGCTTCGGACATCGCCGAACGTGGTCTGGTGTTGACCGGTGGTGGTGCGCTGTTGCGTGATCTGGACAAACTGCTGGCTCAGGAAACAGGTCTGCCGGTGATCGTTGCCGAAGACCCGCTGACCTGCGTGGCGCGTGGCGGTGGCCGTGCGCTGGAAATGATGGATAAGCACACCATGGATCTGCTCTCCAGCGAATAATTCGCCGGGGTGCCTTTCATGGAGCCTTTTGTATGCAGGTGGCGTATGTGCTACCTGTGTGCATTAGGCTGACGCCGAAACAGGTGCCTATCTCTCTCATTTGTCCGGGCCGGTTACATACCGCATGAATAATTGCCATTTGAAGTTCGATCCGACGATCGCATGCCTGGAAGGAGCGGCCTATTAAACCGCTTTTTACAAAAGGCCCGTCGCTGGGCGTTCGTCTGCTGGTGCTGGCCGTTCTGTCGGTTGCGTTGATGGTTGTCGACGCCCGCTTTACGATCCTTAAGCCCGTGCGCAGCCAGATGTCGATGGTGCTCATGCAGTCCTACTGGATCGTCGATCTGCCACAACGTTTGTATCAAGGCGTTGCCAGTCAGTTCGGTAGCCGCACCGAGCTAATCGCAGAAAACGAAAAACTCAAGACTGAAGCCCTGCTCCTGCAAGGTCGCCTGCAAAAGCTGGCGGCATTGACCGAGCAGAACGTTCGTCTGCGCGAGTTGCTGAATTCCTCGGCACTGGTCAATGAGAAGGTCGAGGTCGCCGAGCTGATCGGCATGGACCCGAACCCTTTTACCCATCGCATCATCATCAACAAGGGCGAGCGCGATGGCGTGGTGCTCGGCCAGCCGGTGCTCGACGCGCGCGGCCTGATGGGCCAGGTTGTCGAGCTCATGCCCTACACCTCACGCGTCTTGTTGCTGACTGACACGACCCATAGCATCCCGGTGCAGGTCAATCGCAACGGTCTGCGCGCCATCGCCAGTGGCACCGGCAACCCGGAGCGTCTTGAGCTTCGGCATGTGGCAGATACGGCTGACATCAAAGAGGGCGACCTGCTGGTCAGCTCCGGGCTCGGCCAGCGTTTTCCGGCAGGCTACCCGGTGGCGACCGTCAAGGAAGTCATTCACGATTCCGGCCAGCCGTTTGCGATCGTTCGCGCTGTGCCCACGGCAGCCCTGAATCGCAGCCGCTACCTGCTGCTGGTGTTCTCCGACGGTCGCTCGCCGGAAGAGCGGGCAGCCGACGCTGCGCAGGCTCAGGAATCGCTCGACAAGGGTATCGAGCCTACAGTGATGGCGACATTGCCTCCGCCGGCGCCCGCATTCCCGATGTGGCCGCAGGCGAGCATCCCGGTATTCCCCGGCAGCACCGCTGCTCATAAATCTGCCGCTCAGCCGACGACGCCAGCGCCTGCCGCTGTGCCTGTCACGCCAGCGAAGCCCGCCTCCCGGCCTGCCTCGTCCCGACCGGCTGCAACGACGCCTTCCGGCGCCCGGGAGCCTATCGATGGTTAGTCATGTTTCCGGACGCAATGGCTGGGTGGTCTGGCTGACGTTCGCGATCGGCCTGCTGCTGAGCGTTTCGCCGCTGCCACAGTTCATGGAAATCTTCCGGCCCTTGTGGCTGGCCTTGCTGCTGACCTTCTGGGTTCTGACGCTGCCGCACAAATACGGTATGGCCACTGCGTGGATACTCGGGCTGATGGAAGATGTGCTGTACGGCACATTGCTCGGCCAGAATGCGCTGATCCTCAGCCTGATCACGTTCCTGGTGATGTCCTTGCAGCAGCGCCTGCGCATGTTTCCCATGTGGCAGCAGTGTCTGGTGCTGTTGGTAGTGTTTGGTCTGGCGCAGCTTGCGCAGCTTTGGCTGAGCGCGTTGACGGGTAATCGTCAGCCCACTCTGGCGCTGGTTCTGCCGGCGCTGGTCAGTGCGCTGTTGTGGCCCTGGATAAGTTACGGCCTGCGTGGATTGCGCAAACGTTTGAAAATCAATTAAACGCAAGGTGAGCGAGACGCCCTGTTGCGTCGTTCGTGCTCACCCGCACAGACACGGAGATGTCCTTATGCCCTTGCTTTATCTGGCTTCTGGCTCGCCGCGCCGCCGCGAACTTCTGACTCAGATCGGTGTGCCCTTTACTGTGCTGGGCGCTCAGATCGACGAAACCCCTCTTGACCACGAAACCCCTGCGGCCTACGTCGAGCGTCTGGCGCTCGGAAAGGCCCAGGCCGGGCTGGCGTTGTTGCCAGCCGATCAGCAGGCGTGTGTGATGGGTGCTGACACCGCAGTAGTGATGGATGGACGCATTCTCGGCAAACCGGTCGATGAAGCGGACGCCCTGGCCATGCTGAATGCCTTGTCAGGGCGTGAACACAGCGTGCTGACGGCCGTCGCGCTCTGTGACCGGCAACGCAGTGAAACCCGTGTCGTGAGCAGTCTTGTGCGCTTTCGCCCGATTCAGGCCCCTGAGGCACACGCCTACTGGGCCAGCGGCGAACCTGCCGACAAGGCCGGGGGCTATGCCATTCAAGGGCTGGCGGCGATTTTCGTCGAGGCCTTGCAAGGCAGCTATTCTGGGGTTGTGGGTCTGCCTCTGTGCGAAACCGCAGAACTGCTCGGCCGTTTCGGCATACCCTGCTGGCAATGCCTGGAAGGTGACAAGTCATGAGTGAAGAGATTCTGATCAACATCACCCCCATGGAATCACGGGTAGCAGTGGTGGAAAACGGCGTGCTGCAAGAGGTGCATGTCGAGCGCACCCAGCGGCGGGGTATCGTCGGCAACATCTACAAGGGCAAGGTCGTACGGGTTTTGCCTGGTATGCAGGCAGCGTTTATCGACATCGGCCTGGACCGCGCGGCGTTCATTCATGCATCGGAAATCTCCATGCGCGAAGGGCCTGCGGTCGAAAGCATCGCATCGCTGGTGCACGACGGGCAGAGCCTTGTGGTGCAGGTCACCAAGGATCCGATCGGCAGCAAGGGCGCACGGCTGACGACGCAGCTATCCATCCCCTCACGTTACCTGGTGTACATGCCGCGCACTGCCCACGTCGGTATTTCCCTGAAAATCGAGGACGAGGCGGAGCGCGAGCGGCTCAAGAAAGTGGTCAGTGATTGCGTGGCCCTTGAGGGTATCAAGGAGGCCGGAGGCTTTATCCTGCGCACCGCAGCGGAAGGCGCGGGTGCTGATGAAATCCTGATGGACATTCGTTACCTGCGCAGGCTCTGGGATCAGATTGCCGAGCAGATAAAGACTGTCAGCCCGCCCACGGTGATTTACGAAGACTTGGGGCTAGCGCTGCGGACCTTGCGTGATCTGGTCAGCCCGCGCATCGAGAAAATCCGTATCGACTCTCGGGAAACCTTTCAGAAGACCACGCAGTTCGTGGCTGAACTGATGCCTGAAATTGCTGATCGACTCGAGCATTATCCGGGCGAGCGACCGATATTCGACCTGTATGGCGTCGAAGACGAAATCCAGAAAGCTCTCGAGCGCAAGGTGCCGCTCAAGTCGGGCGGATATCTGGTGATCGACCCTGCCGAGGCGATGAGCACCATCGACGTCAATACCGGGGCGTTCGTGGGGCATCGCAACCTGGAAGAAACCATCTTCAAGACCAACCTCGAAGCGGCGATCGCGATTGCCCGGCAACTGCGTCTGCGCAACCTGGGCGGTATCATCATTATCGACTTCATCGACATGGAGGACGGTGAACACCAGCGTCAGGTATTGCGCACGCTCGAGAAGCAGCTGGAGCGCGACCACGCCAAGACCAACATCATCGGTATCACCGAGCTCGGTCTGGTGCAGATGACGCGCAAGCGCACCCGTGAGAGCCTTGAGCAGGTGCTGTGTGAGCCCTGCCATTGCTGTGCCGGACGCGGCAAGCTGAAAACCCCCGAGACCATCTGTTACGAAATCTTCCGCGAGATTCTGCGCGAAGCCCGTGCTTATCAGGCCGTGGGTTATCGGGTTCTGGCCAATCAGCGTGTGGTGGACCGATTGCTGGACGAAGAATCGGGCAATGTGGCTGAACTTGAGAGCTTTATTGGCCGCACCATCCGTTTTCAGGTAGAAACCATGTACTCGCAGGAACAATACGACGTAGTGCTGCTCTGAGGATGCTGGCCGTTTGAAAGTTATTTTGAGAAGTTATAACGAGCGCCCGAAGGGTTTTTGGCAGGTATGCCGTTTTATCGAGAATGATGTGTGGCGAACGAGCAAAACCTGTACCTGACCGCACCTGCACCGTTGAGCCGGAATCGATTCGCCGATTCCGGTTTTTGCATCCCGCAGTGGAGGGCATCCTGAAATGGGGCGCCTTTCTCGCATCATTGCGACTCTGACGCGCTGGGGGCTCGGCCTGTGTGCGCTGCTGCTGGTGCTCGCGGCGCTTTACGTCAGCCTCGGACGTCAGCTCACACCCCTGGTTGCCGAATACCGTGTCGATGTAGAAACCAAAGCCACCAGCGCGCTGGGCATGCCATTGAGCATCGGGCGGCTGGAAGGCAGCTGGAGCCGCTTTGCTCCAGTGCTGCTGGCCCACGATGTGATGGTCGGCGAAGGGGCGACAGCCTTGCGTCTGGATCGCGTGCGGGTCGTTCCCGATCTATGGGGCAGCCTGCTGGCCCGAGAAGTGCGGATCGCTCACCTTGAGGTAGACGGTCTGCAGTTCATCCTCAGGCAGGATCAGGACGGCAATTGGGCAGTGCAGGGCTTGCCGGTGCGTGACGACAGCCCGTTCGACCCCGAGCAGGTGCTGAACCAGGTGCAGGCGGTCGAACATCTGTCGCTGCTTGGTAGTCAGGTGACGGTGCAGCCGTATGATGCTGCGCCGATGACCTTGACCTATGTCGATCTGAGCCTGGCCACCGGCCCCTATCACCAGCGTCTTGATGCCCGCCTGACTCTGCCGGACGGTCAGCCGTTTGCGCTGAACGTGCGCTCGCGCATTCAGGCCAGTCAGTGGAAAGAAGGCGAGGCCGATATATACGCCAGCCTGCCGCAAAGCGACTGGGCCAAATGGTTGCCGAAAAGCCTCACGCGTGAGTGGAGCCTTTCGACCCTGCAGGCTGGCGGCGAGGTGTGGATGAGCTGGGGTAAAGGCACCGTCCAAAGCGCCACCGCGCGCCTCAATGCGCCGCAGATCAAAGGCGCCTACGCCGGCCGCAAGCCATCGACGGTCGATAATCTGGCACTTAACGCCTGGTTCGCGCGTACAGACGCAGGCTTTGACGTTAATCTTGATTCACTGGCGATGAGCCTCGGCAGCGATCGTTGGGAAAGCCGCCTGCAGCTGACCCAGGCTGCTGCGACACCTGACAGCGAAGAACTCTGGCACGTACAGGCTGACCGCCTCGACCTTACGCCGCTCACACCGTTGATCGACTCCTTTGCGCCATTGCCGGAAAAAGTCATGGCCGTGGTTGATGGCCTCAAGGTCACAGGCGGGCTGCGCAACGTGTTGCTCGACTATCGTCCGCAAGCCACGGGCGACCAGCGGCTCGGGTTTGCAGCCAATCTGGACAACGTCGGTTTCAACGCTTATCGCGGCGCGCCGGCTGCCGGCAATGTCAGCGGTGCAATCAGCGGCGATCTGGGACAAGGTGAGCTGCGGCTCGATACCGATGATTTCATGCTGCACCTGGACCCTATTTTCGCCAAACCGTGGTTTTACCGGAAGGCCAATGCTCGCCTGACCTGGAAGCTGGACGATCAGGCGTTCACCCTGATCGCCCCCTACATCAAGGTGCTGGGTGATGAGGGCAAGATAGCTGCGGACTTCCTGATCAAGATCCACCTCAGTCACGATCAGGAAGACTACATGGACTTGCGCGTCGGCATGGTCGATGGCGACGGTCGCTATACCAGCAAATACCTGCCGACCGCGCTCAGCCCGGAACTCGATCACTGGCTGCGCACTGCGGTGGTGAGTGGTGTGGTCAAGCAAGGTTTTTTCCAGTACCAAGGCTCGCTTAACAAGAACTCTCCTGACACAGCCCGTGTGATCAGCCTGTTTTTTGATGTCAGCAATGCAACGCTGGCGTTCCAGCCGGGCTGGCCTTCGCTGAGCGGTGTGGATGGCAAGGTGTATGTTGAAAACAGCGGTGTACGTGTCAAGGCGAGCAAGGGGCAATTGCTGAACACCAAAGTCAGCAATGTGCTGGTGAATATCCCGCATGTCCCGTCAGGTCAGGACAGCCACTTGTTGGTCGATGGCAATTTTTCCGGAGGCCTGGGCGATGGCCTGAAAATCCTTCAGCAAGCACCGATCGGCACCGGCAGCACGTTTGCCGGATGGCAGGGCGAAGGCCCGCTGGATGGCAAGCTGAAGCTGGATATTCCGCTGGCCAAGGGCGTCGAGCCCAAAGTCCTGGTGGATTTCAGCACGGACAATGCACGCTTGAAGCTGGCCGATCCGGTGCTGGAGCTGACCCGACTCAAGGGCGACTTCCGGTTCGACAGCAACAGCGGCCTGAGTGGCAAGGGCATCAAGGCACAGGCATTTGATCGTCCGGTGACAGCGGAAATCGCTGCCGAGGGCAAGCCAGGCGCCAATGTGACGCGCATTATGGCTAACGGTCAGGTCACCGTGAAGAAACTGACTGACTGGCTGAACGTTACGCAACCGTTACCGGTGTCTGGCGATCTGCCCTATCAGTTGCAGTTGACACTGGACAGCAAGGACAGCCCGATGCTGATCAGTTCCACCCTCAAAGGGGTGGCGATCGATCTGCCGGCGCCGTTCGGCAAGACGGCAGATGAAGAGCGCCCGAGCGAATTCCGCATGACCCTTCAAGGAGCCGAGCGTCGGTTGGGGGCCGCCTATGACAATCTGGCCAACTTTGCTTTCGCAGCACCAGGCGGCAAATTCGCCGACGGGCGTGGCGAGCTTTATCTGGGCCGGGGCGGCGCAATCGTGCCTGATGCCAAAGGGGTGAGAGTTCGTGGTGAACTGTCCGAGCTGGACGTTGCCCCCTGGCAGGAATTGGCAGCACGTTATTCCGGCGGTGATGCGGGTGGTAGCGCCAAACAGCTGCTCAACAGCGTAGACCTGCAGATCGGCAAGCTGACGGCGATGGGCACCACGCTGAATGACGTACGTGTTCAATTGCAGCGCAACGCCGCAGCATGGGCCTTGTCGCTGGACAGTGCGCTGGTCAAAGGTACGGCGCTGCTGCCGGACGCCAAGTCTGCGCCCATCGGCATCGACATGCTGTATGTGCGCCTGCCAGCCTCTGACCCGAATGCCACCGTAATCGAGAACGCGCCTGATCCGCTGGCGGACATAGACCCGCGCAATATTCCGGCGCTGGACGTCAAGATCGCCCAGCTGTTTCAAGGCGATCAACTGCTGGGCGCCTGGGCGCTGAAGATTCGTCCGACGCCCACTGGCATGCGTATGTCGGACCTGAGTCTGGGGCTCAAAGGCATCCTGCTTGAGGGCGACGGTGCCTGGGAGGGCGCTCCGGGTGCCAGCAGCAGTTGGTTCAAGGGCCATCTGGCCGGCAAGAACCTGGCAGATGTGCTGAAGGCCTGGAATTTTGCGCCGACCGTTACCAGTGAACGTTTCGAACTGAATGTTGACGGACGCTGGCCCGGTTCGCCTGCCTGGGTAGGCCTCAAGCGTTATTCCGGTAGCCTGGATGCCACGTTGAACAGAGGCCAGTTTGTCGAGGTCGAAGGTGGTGCCCAGGCGTTGCGCGTGTTCGGTCTGTTGAACTTCAATTCCATTGGTCGTCGCTTGCGTCTGGACTTCTCTGACCTGCTCGGTAAGGGTTTGAGCTATGACCGGGTCAAGGGCTTGTTGGTGGCCAGCGATGGGGTTTACGTGACACGCAATCCGATTACCCTGACCGGACCGTCCAGCAACCTGGAACTCAACGGTACGCTGGACATGGTTCGCGACCGGGTGGATGCCAAGCTGTTGGTGACCTTGCCAGTGACCAACAACCTGCCGATTGCCGCCCTTATCGTCGGCGCGCCGGCCATTGGCGGAGCGCTGTTTCTGGTCGACAAGCTGCTGGGCGACCGGGTTGCCCGCTTCGCCAGCGTTCAGTACAAGGTTGAAGGGCCGTGGAAAGAACCGAGGATCACCTTCGACAAGCCATTTGAGAAACCCCAGTAGCGCCTCATGGAGTACAGTGGTGGCCATGTCATCAAGGAGCGGGGCGCAATGTCTTTTGCCGTGATTCAGATGGTCAGCCAGAGCGACGTCGAAGCCAACCTGGCCGAGGCACGTGGCTTGCTGGAGCAGGCCGCCGAGGGCGGTGCCCGGCTTGCTGTGCTGCCTGAAAACTTCGCGGCCATCGGGCGTCGCGATGTAGCAGATATCGGTCGCGCAGAAGCTGATGGGCAAGGGCCGATCCTGCCATGGTTGAAACTTGCCGCTCGCGACCTCAAGTTATGGATTGTTGCCGGGACATTGCCGCTGCCGCCTGATGGTCAACCTGATGGCAAGGTGATGGCGTGCTCATTGCTGATCGATGAGCACGGCGAGCAGGTAGCCCGTTATGACAAAATGCACCTGTTCGACGTAGTCGTTGCCGACCATCGAGGCCGTTACCGTGAATCGGACGACTACGCGCATGGCAACAATGTGGTGGTAGCCGACACACCTGTCGGTCGTCTGGGGTTGACGGTCTGTTACGACCTGCGTTTTCCCGAGCTGTATACCGCGCTGCGTGAAGCGGGCGCTGAACTGATTACTGCGCCGTCGGCATTTACGGCGGTTACGGGGGCTGCGCATTGGGACATCCTGATCCGGGCGCGGGCCATCGAAACCCAGTGCTACGTGCTGGCGGCGGCACAAGGCGGGGTCCATTCGGGGCCTCGCGAGACTTACGGACACGCGGCCATCGTTGATCCATGGGGCCGCGTACTGGCTCAGCACGCGCAGGGTGAAGCCGTGCTGCTGGCCACACGCGACAGTGAAGAACAAGCGTCCATACGGGCGCGGATGCCGGTGTCCAGTCACCGGCGCTTTTTTTCGCAGGACGCCATGCGGCCTGCTTCGGAGTAAATATGAGTGATCTGTCCTCAGTCAGCGAACACCTTCTGGCACCTGGCGGCCTGACCCTCGACAGCCTGCAATCGGTGCTCTGCGAGCTTGCCGGTCCTGGTATCGACGCGGCTGATCTGTATTTTCAGGGCATGATTTCCGAGTCCTGGTCACTCGAAGACGGCATCGTCAAGGAAGGCAGCTTCAACCTTGATCAAGGGGTGGGCGTACGTGCCCAGTCGGGAGAAAAGACCGGTTTCGCGTACAGCAACGCCATCACCCATGACGCTCTGCTCACGGCTGCCCGCGCTGCGCGCTCGATCTCCCGCGCTGGTCAGAATGGCCGGGTACAGGCGTTCACGTCGCAGGACGTCGCCCAGTTGTACGCCCCGGATAAC
The DNA here is from genome assembly GCF_000156995.2 of Pseudomonas coronafaciens pv. oryzae str. 1_6. Classification (NCBI taxonomy): domain Bacteria; kingdom Pseudomonadati; phylum Pseudomonadota; class Gammaproteobacteria; order Pseudomonadales; family Pseudomonadaceae; genus Pseudomonas; species Pseudomonas coronafaciens. The sequence continues at coordinate 1,041,099 of NZ_CP046035.1, forward strand.
CCGCTGGAAGTGCTGAGCCGAGCCGAGAAGGTCGAGTTGCTCAAGCGTATCGACGTCGCGACGCGCGCGCTGGACTCGCGTATCCAGCAGGTGTCGGTGAGCATGGCCGGGGTATGGGAACGCATTCTGGTCGCGGCCGCTGATGGCAGCCTGGCTGCCGATGTGCGCCCGCTGGTGCGCTTCAACGTCAGCGTTATCGTCGAGCAGAACGGCCGTCGCGAGCGTGGCGGGCATGGCGGAGGCGGGCGTACCGACTACCGTTATTTCCTCGCTGACGATCGTGCGATGGGCTACGCCCGCGAAGCGTTACGTCAGGCGCTGGTCAATCTCGAAGCTATCCCGGCGCCGGCAGGCACCTTGCCTGTAGTGCTCGGTTCCGGCTGGTCCGGTGTTTTGCTGCATGAGGCGGTGGGTCACGGTCTGGAAGGCGATTTCAACCGCAAAGGCAGTTCGGCCTATAGCGGACGCATGTGCGAGATGGTCGCGTCGAAACTCTGCACCATCGTTGACGACGGCACATTGGTCGGGCGTCGAGGTTCGCTGAGCGTCGATGACGAAGGCACGCCAACCGAATGCACCACGCTGATCGAGAACGGCGTGCTCAAGGGCTACATGCAGGACAAGCTCAATGCCCGGTTGATGGGCGTGGCGAGCACCGGCAACGGTCGTCGCGAGTCTTATGCGCATCTGCCAATGCCGCGCATGACCAACACCTACATGCTGGGCGGGCAGAGCGATCCGCAGGAAATCATCGCGTCGGTGAAGCGAGGCATCTATTGCGCCAGCCTCGGCGGCGGTCAGGTTGATATCACCAGCGGCAAGTTCGTGTTTTCGACCAGTGAGGCTTACCTGATCGAAGACGGCAAGATCACTGCGCCGGTCAAAGGAGCGACCTTGATCGGTAATGGGCCAGAAGCGATGAGCCGGGTTTCGATGGTCGGCAACGATCTATCGCTGGACAGCGGCGTCGGTACATGCGGTAAGGATGGTCAGTCATTGCCGGTTGGTGTGGGGCAGCCTACGCTGAAAATTGACGCGATCACGGTTGGCGGTACGGGTAACTGAGTGTGAGTCGGGGCCGGTTGTTGCCGGCCCCGAGGTCGACATCAACGCAGTCCGCGTTGAAGTTCGTCCAGCTCACGGATGTATTTGAAGATTTTGCGGCTGGTGGCCGGCGGTTTGTTGCGTGCAACTTCGTGTTGCGCCTGACGGATCAGCGAACGCAGTTGCTGACGGTCGGCGTCGGGGTATTCGACAACGAATTTCTCGAGGTCGGCGTCATCACCTGCGATCAGGCGATCTCGCCAGCGCTCCAGATTATGAAAACGTTCGTTGTACTGGCGAGTGGATGCGTCGAGTTGATCCAGAAGCACCAGAATGGCTTCCTGGTCCTGATCGCGCATCAGCTTGCCAATGAACAGAATATGCCGTTTTCGGGCGATATTGGCCGTGTGTTTGGGCGCTTCAGCCAGAGCCTTGCGCAAGGCGTCGGTCAGAGGCAGCTTGGCCAGTACATCGGCTTTGAGTGTTGTCAGTCGCTCGCCGAGATCAACCAGAGCATGCAGCTCTCGTTTGACCTGGGTTTTGCTTTTCTCCCCGTCGAGGGAGTCGTCGTAAGAATCAACCATGGGGGCAGTCCGCAAATAAACGCCGCCATGATAACCAGTCGAGGGCCGCTTGTCCGGCCCGGTCGGTATTCGGCCTGTGCTGAAAGAAGAATTTGATGGAGAAAGTCATGAGTGCAACCCAAAGCGTCGGCCCACAGGCCTTGCCCGAGCTGCAGGAACAGGTCGAGCAGATCATCGCTGAAGCCAGGCGTCAGGGCGCCAGTGCCTGCGAAGTCGCTGTGTCGGTGGATCAGGGGCTGTCGACATCGGTCCGTCAGCGTGAAGTCGAGACAGTCGAATTCAATCGCGATCAGGGCTTCGGTATCACCTTGTACGTAGGGCAGCGCAAAGGCTCTGCCAGTACGTCGGCAACAGGCGCCGATGCCATCCGCGAAACGGTCGCTGCCGCACTGGCGATCGCCGAGCATACATCCGAGGACGAAAGCTCCGGTCTGGCCGATGCGGCGTTGATGGCCAAGGAAGTCATGGATTTCGATTTGTATCATGCCTGGGACATCACCCCCGAACAGGCCATCGAACAGGCGCTGACCTGTGAAGCGGCTGCGTTCGACGCCGACAGCCGCATCAAGAATGCGGACGGCACCACGCTCAACACGCATCAGGGCTGTCGTGTATACGGCAACAGCAATGGCTTTGTTGGCGGCTATGCGTCGACCCGGCACAGCCTCAGTTGCGTGATGATCGCCGAGGGCGACGGCCAGATGCAGCGCGACTACTGGTATGACGTCAATCGCAAGGGCCAGTTATTGGCCGACGCGCAGAGCATCGGTCGCAAGGCTGCATTGCGTGCGGCGAGCCGTCTGGGCGCGCGTCCTGTGCCAACCTGCGAAGTGCCAGTGCTGTTCGCTGCCGAGCTGGCGGGTGGCCTGTTCGGCAGTTTTCTCGGCGCGATTTCCGGCGGCAACCTGTACCGTAAATCATCGTTCCTCGAAGGTTCGCTGGGCCAACGGCTTTTCCCGGAGTGGATGACCATCGACGAGCGTCCGCACCTGATGCACGCCATGGGCAGCTCGGCGTTCGACAGCGACGGTCTGGCGACCTATGCCAAGCCGTTTGTCGAGAACGGCGACCTGGTTTCCTACATATTGAGCACCTATTCCGGCCGCAAGCTGGGCATGCCGAGTACCGCCAATGCGGGGGGCGTCCACAACTTGTTCGTCACTCACGGCACAGAAGATCAGGACGCGCTGATCCGACGCATGGGGCGTGGCCTGCTGGTCACCGAGCTGATGGGCAGTGGCCTGAACATGGTGACTGGTGACTATTCTCGCGGGGCTGCAGGTTTCTGGGTCGAAAACGGCGAGATCCAGTTCCCGGTTCAGGAAGTGACCATTGCTGGCAATATGCGTGACATGTTCAAGCAGATCGTCGCCGTCGGCAGCGACCTTGAATTACGCAGCAACATCCGTACAGGCTCGGTACTGATCGAACGGATGATGGTGGCGGGAAGCTGAACCCCCGGCACCACTTGAGCGACTCCTCATGCCAATGCGCTGCATTGGCATGCAGTTTTTGAACGATCCCCGCCGCACTCCCTTCGCATCACCCTTCCATGATCAGAACTCATGAGTGACTGATCGCTCTTGTGTTACCCCTTTCAAGAATCAATCTCATCGGCAGGCTTGTGTTGAGTCAGAATCTCATTTAATAATGAGTATCATTTGAAGGTGTATTTTGGCTGCCTGTGTCATTTGATCCGCTCAGCCAGCGCCTCTGGAGGTATGTCATGCAGCATTGGAAACGCACCATTGAACAGGCCAATCGCTGTTTCAGTCTTGGTGAGTGGGTCGAGGCGCGTGAGTTGTACCTTCAGGCGCTGGCCCTGGCGCAAGTGCTGTTCGAACGCTGGAAGGATGTCGACGAAGCCGTTGCCGCCTGCGTGATCTCCCATCACAACCTGGCGGACCTGCACCTCAGTCTCGGTCAGCCGGAGGAGAGCGCGGAGTACCTCTGTGCGATCCATCAGCATTTATTGCAGACCATGCAGAACCCGCGCCTGCCACCGTCCCTGCGCCAGGCTGCACTGCGCCACAGCAGCAAAACCTATGCAGAGCTGCTGAGCTTCATCAGTGAACATGGCGAATATCCGCGTACCCATCGACTGCTGAACTGCAACGGCGAGCGCCTCAGGTCGTCGCTACAGCACGATTCCACTGCCTCCTCAGGCCTTTTCCACGGAGCACATTGATATGTCCTACACCTTGCCAGCACTGCCTTACGCCTACGATGCACTCGAGCCGCATATCGATGCGCAAACCATGGAAATTCACTACACCAAGCATCACCAGACCTACATCACCAACCTCAACGCAGCGGTCGAAGGAACCGAGTTTGCCGACTGGTCCGTCGAAAAGCTGGTGGCCAGCGTCAGCCAACTGCCTGAGAACCTGCGCCCTGCGGTTATTAATCAGGGCGGCGGCCATGCCAACCATTCGCTGTTCTGGGAAGTGATGGTGCCCGGCGGCGGTGGCTTGCCCCAAGGCGCTATCGCGGCTGCAATCGATGAGCAGCTGGGCGGCTTCGAGCGTTTCAAGGAAGCTTTCACCAAAGCGGCATTGACGCGTTTTGGCCGCGGCTGGGCCTGGCTGAGTGTCACCCCGGACAAAAAGCTGGTCGTTGAAAGCAGCGGCAATCAGGACAGCCCGTTGATGAACGGCAATACGCCGATTCTAGGCCTGGATGTATGGGAGCATGCCTACTACCTGCGGTATCAGAACCGTCGGCCCGAATACATCAACGCGTTTTACAACGTGATCAACTGGAACGAAGTTGCCCGACGCTATGAAGCCGCACTGGCCTGACTGTCAAATCAGGCGAGTCTGCACGTGCGCTCTGAAGTGCTTACTATCAGCCGTGTGAGGCGGTTGCGTCTTGTTGTCGGGGCGCTTCTGTTTATGGCGGGAATGGCGCTGTTGGCAGGGCAGGGCCTGAGCTGGTTGCAGGTGCAGTGTTGCGGGTGATGCATCGAGCATCCGCGTGACGTACCTGGTACGAGGGCTTATTCGCCCTCGTCGAACTTGTTATCAATCAGCTCTACCAGCCCGTCCAGCGCTTCCTGTTCGAACTCGCCTTCGGTGTGCAGATGGATCTCGGTGCCTTTGCCAGCTGCGAGCATCATCACCGCCATGATGCTTTTCCCGTCGACCATGCTTTCCGGCGCGCGGCCGACTCTTATCTTGCAGGGAAACTTGCCTGCGACACCTACGAATTTGGCGGCGGCACGGGCGTGCAGACCCAGTTTGTTGATAATTGTGATTTGACGGGCGGGCATCGCAGAGAAAATCCTTTCAGCTAAGGTCGCGGTGGCGAACCTGAACATTCTTGAGTGATTGTTGCAAGACCTGACCAAGCCTTTCTGTCAGGTAGACGGAGCGGTGATGCCCGCCGGTGCAGCCGATGGCAATAGTAACGTATGAACGATTACTGGCAGCGAACCGTGGCAACCATTTATTGAGGTAGGAGAAGATATCCTGAAACATTTCTTCTACATCGGGCTGCACTGACAAATAGTCGATGACCGGCTGCTCAAGGCCTGAATGGTCGCGTAGCTCGGGCTTCCAGTAGGGGTTGGGCAGGCAGCGCACGTCGAAAACTAGATCTGCGTCAACAGGCATGCCACGCTTGAACCCGAAAGACTCGATCAGGAAGGCGGTGCCTGGCTCAGGCTTGTTCAGCAAGCGCAGTTTGAGCGCATCGCGCAGCTGGTAGAGGTTCAGGTGAGTGGTGTTGATCTTCAGGTCGGCCAGGTCGATGATCGGGCCGAGCAGGGTGGTCTCGTCGCGTATTGCTTCGGCCAGTGAACGATCTGCCGTACTCAGCGGATGGCGACGACGGGTTTCCGAAAAGCGCTTGAGCAGCGTTGCTTCGTCCGCATCGAGGTACAGCACGTCACACTGGATATTGCGCGCGCGCACTTCATCGAGCATTTGCGGAAAGCGGGTCAGGTGGCTTGGCAGGTTGCGTGCATCAATTGAAACCGCCAGCAACGGCTCGGCCAGCTCGGTATTGATCAGCGCGCGCTCTGCCAGCTCTGGCAGCAGGCCGGCCGGAAGGTTGTCGACGCAGTAGAAGCCACTGTCTTCAAGAACATCCAGCGCGGTACTTTTGCCCGAGCCCGAGCGGCCACTGACGATGATCATGCGCATGGTCAGGTCTTTCCGTTCTGCACGTCCAGCACCACTTGATAAAGCGCTTCGTTACTGGTGGCACTGCGCAAGCGCTTACGCACATCTTTATCGTCGAGCATGCTGGCGATCTGGCGCAGCAACTCCAGGTGCTCATCGGTAGCGGCTTGTGGCACCAGCAATACAAACAGCAGGTCTACCGGCGCACCATCGATGGCGTCAAAATCAATCGGGTTGGCGAGGTGAATCACGGCACTTACAGGCTGCTCGCAGGCGGCAAGGCGGCAATGAGGGATGGCTATGCCATTGCCGAAACCGGTCGATCCCAACTTTTCGCGAGCCACGAGACTGGTAAATACGGTGTCCGTATCTATAGTCGGGACTTCGCGACCGATCAGGTTGGCGATTTCCTGGAGTACAGACTTTTTACTGCCGCCCGGCGCGTTCACAAGTGAACGGCCGGCGGTCAGGATATTTTCAATTCGGATCATTTAAATGGGCGTTAGCGAGCGGCCGCACCTTTGAGGATGCTTTGCTGCTTTTCCTTATGCTTGAGCAATTGTCTGTCGAGCTTGTCAGTGAGCAGGTCGATAGCTGCATACATATCGTCATGTTGAGCATTGGCAACGACCTCTCCACCGTGGATATGCAGCGTGGCTTCGATCTTTTGCTTTAGCTTCTCGACCGCCATCGTGACCTGCACGTTCGTAATCTTGTCAAAATGCCCCTCGAGCTTCCTGAGCTTGAGCTCAATGTATTCGCGAAGGGGTTTGGTCACTTCCAGTTGGTGTCCACTGATGTTGACTTGCATACAGTTTCTCCTTTGCCAGTGCATAAAGCGACAGGCGTGATGCCTGTCACCGGGACGCTGTGGCTCGGCCTGCATCACATCAATCGCTTACGCTCACTGGAAGGCGCTATCCCGAGTGACTCGCGGTATTTGGCGACTGTGCGACGGGCTACTTGAATGCCTTGTGCCTCCAGTAAACCAGCGATCTTGCTATCACTCAACGGCTTTTTCTGATTTTCCGCAGCGACCAGTTTTTTGATGATCGCGCGGATCGCCGTAGACGAGCATTCGCCGCCTTCGGAGGTGCTCACATGGCTCGAGAAGAAGTATTTCAGCTCGTAAATACCGCGTGGGGTGTGCATGAACTTTTGCGTCGTCACCCGCGAGATGGTCGACTCGTGCATGCCCACTGCCTCGGCAATGTCATGCAGGACCAGCGGTTTCATGGCCTCGTCGCCGTACTCGAGAAAGCCTCGCTGATGCTCGACGATCTGGGTGGCCACTTTCATCAGGGTTTCGTTGCGGCTTTGCAGGCTCTTGATGAACCAGCGGGCTTCCTGCAACTGGTTGCGCATGAAGGTGTTGTCGGCGCTGGTATCGGCGCGACGCACGAAGCCGGCGTATTGCGGGTTGACGCGCAGGCGCGGTACGGATTCCTGATTGAGTTCGACCAGCCAGCGCTCGTTGTCTTTTCGCACGATTACATCGGGAATGACGTATTCGGCTTCCGTAGACTCGATTTGCGAACCAGGGCGTGGATTGAGGCTCTGGATCAATTCGATGACCTGACGCAGTTCATCTTCCTTGAGCTTCATGCGGCGCATCAACTGCCCGTAGTCGCGGCTCCCGAGCAGGTCGATGTAGTCGGTAACCAGACGTTGCGCTTCGGTCAGCCACGGGGTTTTGGCCGGAAGCTGGCGCAGCTGCAGCAGCAGGCATTCGCTCAGGTTGCGCGCCCCTATGCCTGCCGGCTCGAACTGCTGGATGCGATGCAGAACGGCTTCTATTTCGTCGAGTTCGATATCCAGCTCAGGATCGAAGGACTCGAGGATTTCTTCGAGTGTCTCGTCCAGATAACCCTGGTTGTTAATGCAGTCGATCAGCGTAACGGCTACCAGGCGGTCCTTGTCGGACATCGGCGCAACGTTCAGTTGCCATAGCAGGTGGCTTTGCAGGCTTTCGCCTACCGAGGTCCGGGTGGTGAAGTCCCACTCGTCATCGTCATTGCTTGGCAAGCTGCTGGCACTGGTCTGGTAAACGTCTTCCCATGCCGTATCGACCGGCAGTTCGTTCGGTATGCGCTCGCTCCACTCGCCGTCCTCCAGGTTGTCCACGGTAGGCGCGGATTCCTGATAGGTGGGTTCTTGAACGTCTGGGTTGGGCTTTTGTTCGATGTTGTCGGCAAGCGGGTCGGAGTTGTCGAAGTCGTCGCCTTCTTCCTGCCGCTCAAGCATAGGGTTTGACTCCAGCGCCTCTTGAATCTCCTGCTGGAGGTCCAGAGTGGAAAGCTGAAGTAAGCGGATTGCCTGTTGCAGCTGCGGTGTCATCGTCAGCTGCTGGCCCATTCTCAAGACTAGCGATGGTTTCATGGCAGGGGCTAAACACCTTATTCGCCGGCGCACACGCGCCATCTACTACAGGCGCCGGAGCGCCATCATTAAGCAAATTATATGCCTGAAACCTGTACCTTTGCCTAGAGCGTTATGACAAATAAAATAATGTCAATACGCTGCCCGGGCTTCCACTGCCGCGATGTGCGGCGGCAGTCGATCAGAGGCGGAATTCGTGACCGAGGTAGACTTCCTTCACCAGCTGATTCGCGAGAATGGTCTCTGAATCACCTTCTGCAATCAGCTGTCCGTCATTGACGATGTAGGCAGTTTCGCAGATGTCCAGGGTTTCCCGAACGTTGTGGTCAGTGATCAGTACGCCGATACCCTTGGCCTTGAGGTGGTGAATGATCTGCTTGATGTCGCCCACCGAAATCGGGTCGACGCCTGCAAACGGTTCATCCAGCAGGATGAATTTCGGCGCAGTGGCCAGAGCGCGGGCGATTTCGACGCGGCGACGCTCGCCACCCGAAAGGCTCATGCCCAGATTGTCGCGGATGTGGGTAATGTGGAACTCTTGCAATAGGCTTTCCAGCTCCTTGCGGCGGGCTCCGGCATCGAGTTCCTTGCGGGTCTCGAGGATCGCCATGATGTTGTCGGACACGGACAGCTTGCGGAAGATCGATGCTTCCTGGGGTAAGTAGCCGATACCTGCGCGGGCGCGACCGTGCATGGGTTGATGGCTGACATCCAGATCATCAATAAGTACTCGACCCTGATCAGCCCGCACCAGGCCGACGATCATATAGAAGCAGGTGGTCTTGCCGGCGCCGTTGGGGCCTAGCAGACCGACGATCTGGCCGCTGTCGATGGAGATGCTCACATCGCGCACGACCTGTCGGCCCTTATAGCTTTTAGCCAGATGCTGGGCTTTGAGCGTCGCCATTACTGGGCCTTCTGAGGTTGATCGGTTTTCTTTTTGGGCTGGATGACCATGTCGATACGCGGACGTGGTGTGGTCAGCTTGGTGCCACCATTGGCGCGGCCAGCAGTGACAACCTGCCTGACCGTGTCATAGACGATCTTCTCGCCTTCGGAGGTATTGCCGTCATTGATAACCTTGGCCTTGTCGATCAGGACAATGCGGTCCTGCCCGGCGTAATACTGAATAGTGACGGCATACGCCTGCACGATCGGCTTGTCCGGCGCAGGCTTCTGCTCGTAATAGGCCAGGTTGCCGACCGAGGTGAAAACGTCGACTTCCCCTTGGGCATTACGTGTGATCGTTACCGTGTTGCCGGTCACTTTCATCGAGCCCTGGGTGATGATGACATTGCCCTTGTAGGTCGCAACGCCTTTCTTGTCATCGAGCTGGGCATCGTCCGACTGGATGTGGATCGGCTGATCGCGGTCAGTTGGCAGGGACCAGGCGCTCGCGCTTCCCAGTGCTGCGCCCAGGCCGAGCAATAAAGGAAGAGTTTTAACGAGACTCATACTGTCCTCTTACGTTGGAGAGCAGGTCCATCCTGCTGTCTTTCAAATACGCTTTCATTCCCTTGGCCGTAGTGACACCGCCCGCGCCGTCGATTCTAACGTCTTGGTCGGTCTCCGCATATTGCTTCTGAGGGAATACGGTCATGCGACTACTGGTGATAATGGTCGTACGTTGTTTCTCATCGGTGCGCTCCACACGAACGGCGTCCATCAGTTCGACCTGATCGCCGGCCGATGAAACTTCGCCTCTTTTGCTCTGCACGTGCCAAGGGAACTCGCCACCACGGTACATATGCAGATTCGGCATTGTCAGCAGGCTCACGTCCGTGGCCTTTACATGCTCTACCTTGTCGGAGGTCATGTCGTACTGAAGTGTGCCGTCGGGCAAGTACTGCACGCTGCGTGTATTGATTGCATAGTAGTCGATGGCGGTGTCGTCAGCCGACCCTGCAGGTTGATCCATGAAGCTTTCCGGGCTGACGTTCCAATAGCCGACAGCTGCCAGCAGTACTGCCAGTACCCCGAAAAGCAGGAACTTCCGAATTTTTTTAGTGAACATAATGGCTTCTATAAATAGGCGGAGTGAGCCGCTTCAAGGTTGCCTTGCGCACTCAGAATCAGTTCGCAGAATTCGCGTGCAGCGCCTTCGCCGCCTCGCGCTTTGGTTATCCCGTGTGCATGCTCGCGTACAAAACCTGCCGCGTTGGCGACGGCCATGCCCAGACCGACGCGTCGAATGACTGGCAAGTCTGGCAGATCATCGCCCAGATAGGCGACTTGTTCGTAATCAAGTTTCAACTCGGCCAGCAATTGATCCAGTACCACCAGCTTGTCTTCACGCCCTTGAAACAGGTGCGCGATGCCCAGGCTCTTCGCCCGGCGCTCGACGATCGACGTTTTACGGCCGCTGATAATGGCAGTAGTAACGCCCGAGGCTATCAGCATTTTTATGCCCTGGCCGTCCAGTGTGCTGAAAGTCTTTATTTCGCTGCCATCTTCCAGGAAGTAAAGACGACCGTCAGTCAGTACGCCGTCGACGTCGAAAACGGCCAGCTTGATAGCCTTGCCGCGTTGCATGAGATCCTGTGTCATCGTTTCGGTATCCATTACATGACGCCTGCGCGCAAGAGATCCTGCAGGTTGAATGCGCCCACAGGCCGGTCGTTCCGGTCTACGACAACCAGAGCGCCGATCTTGTGGTCTTCCATGATTTTAAGTGCTTCGGCGGCAAGCATCTCTGCGTGCACGGTCTTGCCGTGAACAGTCATGACGTCATCGATGGTGGTCTGGCGGATATCGACAGGGCGGTCCAGCGTTCTGCGCAGGTCGCCGTCCGTGAATATGCCAGCGAGGGTGCCGTCGGCTTCCAGAATGGCAGTCATGCCCAGGCCCTTGCGGGTCATTTCCAGCAGCGCGTCCCTGAGCAGGGTGCCGCGCTGGACGCTGGGCAGCGCGTCACCGGAGTGCATGACGTTCTCGACCTTGAGCAGCAGGCGTCGGCCAAGTGCGCCACCCGGATGAGAGAACGCGAAGTCTTCGGCAGTAAAGCCTCGTGCGTCGAGCAGCGCCACAGCCAGGGCGTCGCCCATGACCAGTGCGGCGGTGGTAGAAGAAGTCGGCGCAAGGTTCAGCGGGCAGGCCTCATGCGCCACGTGGGCATTCAGGTTGATGTCTGCGGCCTTGGCCAGAATCGAGTCGGGGTCGCCGGTCAGGCTGATCATCTTGATGCCCAACCGTTTGATAAGAGGCAGCAGGGTTACGATCTCGTTGGTGCTGCCGGAGTTGGACAGCGCCAGAATGATGTCATCGCGGGTGATCATGCCCATGTCGCCGTGACTGGCTTCGGCCGGATGCACGAAAAAAGACGTGGTGCCGGTGCTTGCCAGTGTGGCTGCGATCTTGTTGCCAACGTGTCCGGACTTGCCCATGCCGACCACCACAACCCGCCCTTTGCTGGCCAGGATCATTTCGCACGCTCGCACGAAATCCCCGTCCAGGCGCTCAAGCAAGCCTTGCATGGCTTCTATCTCGAGACGAATGGTGCGTTGCGCCGAGTGGATCAGATCACTGGATTGGTTCATGTCTGGAAAGGGTCAGCCTGCTGAAAGGCGGCGATTATAGCGGTAATGAACGATTCCCTCACGTCTGATCGTCGTTGTGTTGTTTTTAAACGAATTTCCTACGCGACTGCGGGTCTGTATTCAAGCCTGTGGCCATAACATTGTGGTACAGAATATTTTAGCGAATACCTGAACCGGTCGGTTCTCTTCTTGGGGGCGGTTGGCTGCGGTGATATAGTTCGCGGCTTGTTCGGACTGCCTGGGCAGCTTGTCTGCCGCCACTGTTCAGTGGCCGAGGGCGGATGCTGTATCGCAAGGAGTTTAGATGAGTTCTGATGACGCCTATGCGGTCGAGTTGAAAGGTGTGTCTTTCAAACGCGGTACGCGCACCATTTTTAATGACGTCGATATTCGTATTCCACGCGGCAAGGTCACGGGAATAATGGGGCCGTCTGGCTGTGGCAAGACTACCTTGCTGCGCCTGATGGGCGCTCAGTTGCGCCCGAGCGCCGGCCAGGTGTGGGTGAACGGCCAGAACCTGCCCGATCTTTCGCGCAGCGACCTGTTCGACGCGCGCAAGCAGATGGGCGTGCTGTTCCAGAGCGGCGCGCTGTTTACCGATCTCGACGTTTTTGAAAACGTCGCCTTTCCATTGCGTGTGCACACCGAACTGCCGGAAGAGATGATCCGCGACATCGTTCTGCTCAAGCTTCAGGCCGTAGGCCTGCGCGGCGCGGTAGAGCTGATGCCCGATGAGCTGTCGGGTGGCATGAAACGTCGTGTGGCGCTGGCTCGTGCGATTGCCCTTGACCCGCAGATCCTGATGTACGACGAGCCTTTCGTCGGGCAGGACCCGATTGCAATGGGGGTGCTGGTGCGCCTGATCCGCCTGCTCAATGATGCGTTGGGGATCACCAGTATCGTGGTGTCTCACGACCTCAGCGAGACGGCGAGCATCGCCGACTATCTCTATGTTGTGGGCGATGGACAAGTGCTGGGGCAGGGTACGCCACAGGAACTGATGTCCTCGGACAATCCGCGTATTCGTCAATTCATGACCGGCGAGCCCGATGGCCCTGTGCCGTTCCATTATCCGGCGCCGGATTTTCGCGAAGATCTTTTGGGGAAGCGCTGATGCGCAATAAGTCACTGATGGACCGGGTTCGTCTGCTTGGACGTTCGGCCATCGATATCGTTGCTGTTCTGGGCCGCTCCGGCCTTTTTCTGGTGCATGCCCTGCTGGGGCGTGGTGGTGCTGGCAGCAGTTTTCAGCTGTTGATCAAGCAGCTGTATTCCGTCGGTGTGATGTCTCTGGTCATCATCGTGGTCTCCGGCGTATTCATCGGGATGGTGCTGGCGCTGCAGGGCTTCAGCATTCTTGCCAAATACGGTTCCGAGCAGGCCGTCGGTCAGATGGTCGCCCTGACGTTGCTGCGCGAACTGGGACCGGTGGTCACAGCCTTGCTCTTTGCCGGTCGCGCAGGGTCTGCACTGACCGCCGAGATCGGCAACATGAAGTCCACCGAGCAATTGTCGAGCCTTGAGATGATCGGCGTCGATCCGCTCAAATACATCGTTGCGCCGCGCTTGTGGGCCGGTTTTATCTCGTTGCCGATTCTGGCGATGATTTTCAGCGTGGTGGGTATCTGGGGCGCTTCCTGGGTAGCGATAGATTGGCTGGGAGTCTATGACGGTTCTTTCTGGTCGAACATGCAGAACAGCGTTTCTTTCACGAACGATGTGCTCAATGGGGTGATCAAAAGCGTCGTATTTGCCTTCGTGGTGACATGGATTGCCGTTTTCCAAGGGTATGACTGCGACCCTACTTCCGAGGGGATCAGCCGCGCGACAACCAGGACGGTTGTATATGCCTCCTTGGCCGTGCTGGGACTGGACTTTATTTTGACCGCCTTGATGTTTGGAGATTTCTGATGCAAAACCGTGCCATCGAAACCGGTGTCGGCCTTTTCCTGCTGGCCGGGATACTGGCTCTGCTGCTGCTGGCCCTGCGAGTCAGTGGTCTGAGCACAAGCGCGAGCACCGACACCTATAAACTTTATGCCTACTTCGACAATCTGGCCGGTTTGACTGTCAGAGCCAAGGTCAGCATGGCTGGCGTGACTGTCGGCAAGGTGACCGCGATCGATCTGGATCGCGACACCTTTACCGGTCGCGTCACTCTGGAAATACAGAAAAAGGTCGACAACCTGCCTTCGGACTCGACCGCGTCGATTCTGACCGCCGGGCTGCTGGGTGAAAAGTACATAGGCATCAGTGTTGGCGGCGATGACAAGCTTCTCAAGGATGGCGGGACCATCCATGACACGCAATCGTCTCTGGTACTTGAAGACCTGATCGGAAAATTCCTGCTCAATACAGTAAGTAAAGACGCCAAGTGAGGAGCTTCAAATGATCTCTATTCTGCGCCGTGGTCTGCTGGTGTTGCTGGCCGCTTTGCCTATGCTGGCCAACGCTGCGGCGACCCCCTCGGCCCATGATCTGGTGGAACGCACCACCAAGGAACTGCTGAGTGATCTCGCGACCAATCGTGAAGAGTACAAGTCCAACCCGAGCGCGTTCTACGATGCGCTGAACCGCATTGTGGGCCCGGTGGTGGATGCGGATGGCATTTCCAAAAGCATCATGACCGTCAAGTACTCGCGCAAGGCATCGCCTGAGCAAGTAAAGCGCTTCGAAGAGAACTTCAAGCGCAGCCTGATGCAGTTCTACGGAAACGCACTGCTTGAATTCAACAATCAGGGCATCACCGTTGCGCCAGCCAAGGATGAAGGCGACGACCGTACCAGCGTGGACATGCAGGTGAAGGGCTCCAACGGTGCCGTTTACCCGGTTTCCTACACGCTGGTGAAGCTGAACGGCGAGTGGAAAGTCCGTAACGTTGTGATCAACGGTATCAACATCGGCAAGCTGTTCCGTGATCAGTTCGCCGACGCCATGCAGCGTAATGGCAATAATCTGGACACCACGATCAACAACTGGGCGGGCGAGGTTGCCAAGACCAAGTCCACCGTTGACGCATCGCAGAAGCCGGCACAATGAGCGAGGCCGCTGTTCGTCTGGCCGGCCCGGGCGAGTTGAAGCTGATCGGGGTGCTGGATTATCGTACCGGACCGCAATTGCGCAAGCAGGGTGCGGCACTGATCAAATCCGGTGACCTGCCCGAGCTGACGCTTGATTGTTCCGGTGTCGAGAAGTCCAGCAGTGTAGGATTGGCATTGCTGCTTGCTTTCATGCGCGATGCACGAGATGCAGGCAAGTCGATTACAGTCCGCTCGCTGCCTGAAGACATGCGCCAGATAGCCCGTGTTTCAGGTCTTACCGAGCTACTGGATACCCACTGACAGGCATCATCGAGAAAGCCCTTTATCCGGGACCCGTTCGTCGGGCTTCGCATAACATGGGCTTTTTTGTATGATGGCCGAGCCGCGCGCGTACAGCGCCGATCGAGGTTAAGCATGCAGGCTGTAGAAGTTAAAAGCTTCCTTGAAGGAAAGCTGCCGGAAATCAAGGTGGAAGTCGAAGGCGAAGGCTGTAACTTCCAGCTGAATATCATCAGTGACGAGTTGGCCGGCCTGAGCCCGGTCAAGCGTCAGCAGCAGATTTACACCCATCTGAACCCCTGGATTGCCGATGGCAGCATCCACGCGGTGACCATGAAATTTTTCAGCCGCGCTGCGTGGGCCGAGCGTACCTGAGCCAATTGGTGTCGAGACTCTAATGGATAAATTGATTATTACCGGCGGCGTTCGTCTTGATGGCGAAATTCGCATTTCCGGGGCAAAGAACTCTGCCCTGCCGATCCTTGCCGCCACGTTGCTGGCTGATGGGCCAGTCACCGTTCAAAACTTGCCCCACCTGCACGACATCACCACTATGATCGAGCTGTTCGGTCGCATGGGTATCGAGCCGGTGATCGACGAGAAACTCAGCGTCGAGATCGATGCTCGTACCATCAAGACCCTGGTGGCTCCGTACGAACTGGTGAAAACCATGCGTGCGTCGATTCTGGTGCTTGGGCCTATGGTCGCCCGCTTTGGCGAGGCCGAAGTGGCCCTGCCAGGCGGCTGTGCCATTGGCTCGCGACCGGTCGACCTGCACATCCGTGGCCTCGAGGCCATGGGCGCGATCATTGATGTCGAAGGTGGTTACATCAAGGCCAAGGCCCCAGAGGGCGGTCTGCGCGGTGCGCACTTCTTCTTCGACACCGTGAGTGTGACCGGTACCGAAAACATCATGATGGCTGCCAGCCTCGCCAACGGCCGTAGCGTACTTCAGAACGCCGCTCGCGAGCCTGAGGTTGTCGATCTGGCGAACTTCCTGATCGCCATGGGTGCAAAAATTCACGGCGCAGGCACCGACACCATCACTATCGATGGCGTCAAGCGTCTGGGGTCAGCCACCTACAAGGTCATGCCTGACCGTATCGAGACCGGCACCTACCTGGTGGCCGCTGCCGTTACCGGTGGTCGCGTCAAGGTCAAGGACACCGATCCGACCATCCTCGAAGCAGTGCTGCTCAAGCTTCAGGAAGCCGGTGCCGAAGTCACGACCGGTGAAGACTGGATCGAGCTGAACATGCACGGCAAGCGTCCGAAGGCCGTCAACGTGCGCACTGCGCCTTATCCGGCGTTCCCTACCGACATGCAGGCGCAGTTCATCTCGCTCAATGCCATTGCCGAAGGCACAGGCGCGGTTATCGAGACCATTTTCGAAAACCGCTTCATGCACGTGTATGAAATGCACCGTATGGGCGCCCAGATCCAGGTCGAAGGCAACACTGCAATCGTGACCGGTACCGAAGTGCTCAAGGGCGCGCCAGTCATGGCGACCGACTTGCGTGCATCGGCCAGTCTGGTGATTTCTGCGCTGGTCGCTCAGGGCGACACGTTGATCGATCGCATTTACCACATAGACCGTGGTTACGAGTGCATCGAAGAGAAGCTGCAAATGCTGGGCGCCAAGATCCGCCGCGTTCCGGGCTAGCAACCTGCGGCCCTGATGCCAAAGGCATGGGGCCGCCTGTTCTGTCGCGGGTGTGATTTCTGATTCGTTTCACCTCGGACCTCGGGCCGAGGGTTGTCACACGCCGTTTGCGTCGTGACAAAGGTTTCCTGATAAGGACTGACGTTTCCCATGTTGACCATCGCACTGTCCAAGGGCCGCATTCTTGACGACACCCTGCCGCTTCTCGCCGAAGCTGGCATCGTGCCGACCGAGAATCCGGACAAGAGTCGCAAGCTCATCATCCCCACGACTCAGGCTGACGTGCGTCTGCTGATCGTGCGTGCCACCGATGTGCCGACGTATGTCGAGCATGGTGCCGCCGACCTGGGCGTCGCGGGCAAGGATGTGTTGATGGAATACACCGGCCAGGGCCTGTATGAGCCGCTGGACCTGCAGATCGCCAAGTGCAGGCTCATGACTGCCGGTGCCATCGGCGCGGTGGAGCCCAAGGGGCGCCTGCGCGTGGCCACCAAGTTCGTCAATGTCGCCAAGCGTTACTATGCCGAGCAAGGGCGTCAGGTCGATATCATCAAGCTTTACGGCTCCATGGAGCTGGCACCGTTGATCGGTCTTGCAGACAAGATCATCGACGTGGTCGACACCGGCAATACCTTGCGGGCCAACGGTCTAGAGCCGCAGGAGCTGATCGCTCACATCAGCTCGCGGCTGGTCGTGAACAAGGCTTCCATGAAAATGCAGCACGCCCGCATCCAGGCCCTTATCGACACCTTGCGCAAGGCTGTCGAGTCTCGACACCGCAGCTGATCCCTCCACGCAACTTCGAGTTGCGTCCAGCGATCCGTGTCATAGCCAAATTTCTCAGGTGCCTGCGCGGATAGCTTGGTAGCTTTAGGCTCCTGAGCATCCGCCAATTATTGAGGCCCTGTTATGACCACTCCCACTGCAATTCGCCGACTCGATGCTGCTGACCCGGATTTCGCACGACATCTGGATCATCTGCTGAGCTGGGAGAGTGTGTCTGACGACTCGGTTAACCAGCGCGTGCTCGATATCATCAAGGCTGTGCGTGAGCGGGGCGATGCTGCGCTGGTCGAATTCACCCAGAAGTTCGACGGGCTGCAGGTTGCGTCGATGGCCGACCTGATTTTGCCGCGCGAACGTCTGGAACTGGCATTGACCCGCATCACACCGGTGCAGCGCGAAGCTCTTGAAAAGGCTGCGGAGCGCGTGCGCAGCTACCACGAGAAGCAAAAGCAGGACTCCTGGAGCTACACCGAGGCCGATGGCACGGTGCTGGGCCAGAAGGTCACGCCGCTCGATCGTGCAGGTCTTTATGTACCGGGAGGCAAGGCCTCTTACCCCTCGTCAGTGCTGATGAATGCCATCCCGGCGAAAGTTGCCGGTGTGACCGAAGTAGTGATGGTCGTGCCGACACCGCGTGGTGAAATCAACGAGTTGGTGCTGGCGGCAGCGTGCATCGCCGGTGTGGATCGCGTATTCACCATTGGTGGTGCGCAGGCCGTTGCGGCGTTGGCCTACGGTACTGAAAGCGTGCCGAAAGTCGACAAGGTCGTCGGCCCTGGCAATATCTATGTCGCCACGGCCAAGCGTCATGTATTCGGTCAGGTCGGTATCGACATGATCGCGGGTCCGTCCGAGATTCTAGTGGTGTGTGACGGTCAGACCGACCCTGACTGGATCGCCATGGACCTGTTTTCCCAGGCCGAGCACGACGAAGACGCCCAGGCCATTCTGGTCAGCCCGGATGCAGAGTTCCTCGACAAGGTAGCCGCCAGCATCACCCGGCTGTTGCCGACGATGGACCGGGCGGCGATTGTCGAAACCTCGATCAATGGCCGTGGCGCGCTGATCAAGGTGGCGGACATGGCGCAAGCCATCGAAGTGGCAAACCGTATCGCGCCTGAACACCTGGAGTTGTCCGTCGCCGACCCTGAAGCCTGGCTGCCGTATATTCGCCACGCGGGTGCGATCTTCATGGGGCGACACACCTCCGAGGCGCTGGGTGACTATTGCGCAGGCCCCAACCACGTGTTGCCGACTTCCGGCACGGCACGCTTCTCATCGCCACTGGGTGTGTATGATTTCCAGAAGCGCTCGTCGATCATCTATTGCTCGCCGCAGGGCGCCTCCGAGCTGGGCAAGACAGCGTCCGTACTGGCGCGTGGTGAGTCATTGAGCGGCCACGCCCGCAGCGCAGAATACCGAATCACTGACCCTGACTGGAAAGCTGGCAACATCGAGGACGGCAAATAATGAGCAAATTCTGGAGCCCTTTCGTCAGCAGTCTCGTGCCTTACGTGCCGGGCGAGCAACCGAAGCTGAGCAAGCTGGTCAAGCTCAACACCAACGAGAACCCCTACGGTCCGTCGCCCAAGGCTATCGAGGCCATGCGTGCGGTGCTGACCGACGACTTGCGTCTGTATCCCGACCCCAATAGCGACCTGCTCAAGCACGCTGTTGCCGGTTATTACGGCGTTCAGCCCAATCAGGTATTTCTCGGCAACGGCTCCGATGAGGTGCTGGCGCACATCTTTCATGCGTTGTTTCAGCACGACGCGCCGCTGCTGTTTCCGGACATCAGCTACAGCTTCTATCCGGTTTATTGCGGCCTGTATGGCATTGGTTACGAAACGGTGGCGCTGGACGAGCAGTTTCAGATCCGTGCCGAAGACTACGCCCGGCCGAACGCCGGGATCATCTTCCCCAACCCGAATGCACCCACCGGTTGCCTGCTGGGTCTGGACAAGGTCGAGCAGATCATCAAGGCCAGCCCGGACTCCGTGGTCGTCGTTGACGAAGCGTATATAGACTTCGGTGGCGAGACTGCGATCACGCTGGTCGATCGTTATCCCAATTTGCTGGTCACCCAGACCTTGTCCAAATCGCGCTCGCTGGCCGGTCTGCGCGTAGGTCTCGCGGTAGGGCATCCCGACCTGATAGAGGCGCTGGAGCGGGTCAAGAACAGCTTCAACTCGTACCCGCTGGACCGTATGGCCAACGCAGGTGGCGCGGCAGCTTTCGACGACCGCGAGCATTTCGAGTCAACGCGCGACAAGGTCATCGAAAGTCGTGAAGCGCTGGTCGAGCAGTTGCAGGACAAAGGCTTTGAAGTGCTGCCCTCGGCTGCCAACTTCATCTTCGCCCGCCATCCGCAACACGACGCTGCTGCGCTGGCTGCAAAGCTGCGCGAGCAGGGCGTGATCGTGCGCCACTTCAAGCAGCAACGTATTGCCCAGTTCCTGCGTATCAGCATTGGTACGCCAGAGCAGCATCAGGCTTTGCTGGAGGGCCTGAGCGGGATTTAAGGGGTAGCGCCGATCAGCCCTGAAACGGGGCCTTCAGGCTTCTGCCCGCTGGTTAGCGGGCAGAATCAAAAGCGGGTTTGTGCACAACACCAAGCGCGGAGCATGGGCTTCAGCCGCTAGCGCATTACTCCGGCGCTTCTGCAGGGGTAGGCGCAGGCGGTGGACGCAGGCCGACTTCGGCGCTCAGGCGCATTTCCTTGCCGTTGCGCATCACGTCGATGGCAATCTTGTCCTTGGGCTTGGTGCGCGCCACCTGGTTCATGGAGCGGCGGCCGTCACCGGCGGGTTGGCCGTTGATGCTCAGGATCACGTCACCCAGCTGCAGCCCGGCCTTCTGCGCCGGTCCGTCGCGGAAGATGCCCGCCACTACGATCCCGGGGCGATCTTTCAATCCGAACGACTCGGCCAGCTCCGGCGTCAGTGGTTGAACTTCGATGCCCAGCCAGCCACGAATGACCTGGCCGTGTTCGATGATCGACTTCATGACATCCATCGCAAGCTTGGTCGGAATGGCAAAGCCGATACCCTGAGAACCACCCGATTTGGAAAAGATCGCAGTGTTGATGCCGATCAGGTTGCCGCTGGCGTCTACCAGGGCGCCGCCCGAGTTGCCGGGGTTGATGGCGGCGTCGGTCTGAATGAAGTCTTCGTAAGTGTTGAGGCCCAGTTGATTGCGCCCGGTAGCGCTGATGATGCCCATGGTCACGGTCTGGCCGACGCCGAACGGGTTGCCGATGGCCAGAGCGACATCACCGATGCGAATGCCGTCGGAGCGTGCGATGGTGATCGCTGGCAGGTTTTTCAGGTCAATCTTCAGTACCGCCAGATCGGTTTCCGGATCGCTGCCGATCACCCTGCCGACGGTTTCGCGGCCATCCTTGAGCGCCACCACAATCTGGTCGGCACCGGTGGTCACATGGTTGTTGGTCAGGATATAGCCTTCGGGACTCATCATCACGCCAGAGCCGAGGCTTGACTCCATACGTTTCTGCTTGGGCGTGTTATCGCCGAAGAAGCGCCGGAACTGTGGGTCTTCGAACAGAGGGTTATTGCCTTTGTTCACCATCTTGGTGGTATAGAGGTTGACCACTGCCGGTGCTGCGGCGATTACCGCATCGGCATATGAAGACGGACCTTGCATGACATTGGTGGTCTGTGGCGCCTGCTGAAGATTGACGTCCAGGCTCGGCAGGCCGACCCATTGAGGATAGCGCTGAATAATCAGCAGGGCGATAAGCACGCCGGCCAGCAATGGCCAGCCGAAAAAGCGCAGTGCCTTGAGCATTGAACAAGTCCTGATGGTTGCGGGCGCAGAAAGTTTAGCCACGGGTGCGCCATAATGGCGGGCATTATACGAGTACAACGCAGCTCTGAACTGCATATTTAGGAGTCTTTTATGGCTGTTGCTCTCAGCACTCTGGTCGAAGAAGCCGACCGCTATCTGAACAGCGCCCGGATTCAGGATTACTGCCCCAACGGTCTTCAGGTCGAGGGGCGCCCGCAGGTCATGCGCATCGTCAGTGGCGTGACGGCCAGCCAGGCATTGCTGGACGCCGCGGTCGACGCCCAGGCGGATCTGATCCTGGTCCATCACGGTTATTTCTGGAAGGGCGAAAACCCCTGTGTCGTCGGCATGAAACAGCGTCGCCTGAAGACCTTGCTCAAGCACGACATCAGTCTGCTGGCCTATCACCTGCCGCTGGATGTGCATCCTGAGGTGGGCAATAACGTGCAACTCGCCCGTCAGCTGGACATTACGGTCGAAGGGCCGCTTGATCCGGAAAACGCGCGCGTTGTCGGACTGGTCGGTTCCTTGGCAGAGCCCATGACCCCGCGTGATTTCGCCCGTCGTGTACAGGATGCGCTGGGGCGCGAGCCGTTGCTTGTGGAGGGCAGCCCGATGGTTCGTCGTGTCGGCTGGTGCACCGGAGGCGGGCAGGGCTATATCGATCAGGCTGTGCTTGAGGGCGTGGACCTTTTTCTCAGTGGCGAAGCGTCGGAGCAGACCTTTCACAGTGCTCGGGAAAACGACATCAGTTTTATCGCCGCCGGTCATCACGCTACTGAGCGCTATGGTGTTCAGGCGCTGGGGGATTATCTGGCCCGCCGTTTCGCCCTGGAGCATATCTTCATCGACTGCCCGAACCCGATCTGACTGATCAATCAGCGGGGCATATGCATAGATCGTTTCGATCTAGATGCATCGCTGAATAGCGATATCACGCATGTTAAAGTGCCCGGCTCGAATACGGCCCGCAGGCCGCCCCGGTTTTCCGGCCCATAACGAACGTGAGTAGCCATGGTTGACAAACTGACGCATCTGAAACAGCTGGAGGCGGAAAGCATCCACATCATCCGCGAGGTCGCCGCCGAGTTCGATAACCCGGTGATGCTGTACTCGATCGGCAAGGATTCGGCCGTGATGCTGCACTTGGCGCGCAAAGCATTCTTCCCGGGCAAACTGCCGTTTCCGGTCATGCACGTCGATACACGCTGGAAATTCCAGGAGATGTATCGCTTCCGTGACCAGATGGTCGAAGAGATGGGCCTGGACCTGATCACCCATATCAACCCCGACGGCGTGGCGCAGGGTATCAACCCGTTCACCCACGGCAGTGCCAAGCACACCGACATCATGAAGACCGAGGGCCTCAAGCAGGCGCTGGACAAGCATGGTTTCGACGCCGCATTCGGCGGTGCCCGTCGCGACGAAGAGAAGTCCCGGGCCAAAGAGCGCGTTTATTCGTTCCGTGACAGCAAGCACCGTTGGGACCCTAAAAACCAGCGTCCCGAGCTGTGGAATGTTTATAACGGCAACGTCAACAAGGGCGAGTCGATCCGCGTGTTCCCGCTGTCCAACTGGACCGAGCTGGACATCTGGCAGTACATCTACCTCGAAGGCATCCCGATCGTGCCGCTGTATTTCGCCGCCGAACGCGATGTGATCGAGAAGAACGGCACGCTGATCATGATCGACGACGATCGGATCCTCGAGCATCTGACCGATGAAGAGAAGTCGCGCATCGTCAAGAAAAAGGTCCGCTTCCGTACGCTGGGCTGCTACCCGCTGACCGGTGCAGTCGAGTCCGATGCGACCAGCCTGACCGATATCATCCAGGAAATGCTGCTGACGCGAACTTCCGAACGCCAGGGCCGGGTCATTGACCATGACGGCGCCGGCTCGATGGAAGAAAAGAAACGTCAGGGTTATTTCTAAGGAGGATGTCACATGTCGCATCAATCTGATTTGATCAGCGAGGACATCCTCGCCTATCTGGGCCAGCACGAACGCAAGGAAATGCTGCGCTTTCTAACCTGTGGCAACGTCGATGACGGCAAGAGCACGCTGATCGGGCGTCTGCTGCACGACTCGAAGATGATCTACGAAGATCACCTGGAAGCCATTACCCGTGACTCGAAGAAGTCCGGCACTACCGGCGACGATGTCGATCTGGCGTTGTTGGTGGATGGCCTTCAGGCCGAGCGGGAGCAGGGCATCACTATCGATGTGGCTTATCGCTATTTCTCCACGGCGAAGCGCAAGTTCATCATTGCCGACACGCCCGGCCACGAGCAATACACCCGTAACATGGCCACCGGCGCGTCGACCTGCGACTTGGCGATCATCCTCGTGGATGCGCGCTATGGCGTGCAGACCCAGACGCGTCGTCACAGCTATATCGCGTCGCTGCTGGGCATCAAGCACATCGTCGTGGCCATCAACAAGATGGACCTCAACGGCTTCGATGAAAGCGTGTTCGAGTCGATCAAGGCTGATTACCTGAAGTTCGCTGAAGGCATCGCCTTCAAGCCGACCACGATGGCCTTTGTGCCGATGTCGGCGCTTAAAGGCGACAACGTGGTGAACAAGAGCGAACGGTCGCCTTGGTATACCGGTCAGTCGCTGATGGAAATCCTAGAAACCGTCGAAATCGCCAACGACCGTAACTACACCGACCTGCGCTTCCCGGTGCAGTACGTCAACCGCCCGAACCTCAATTTCCGTGGTTTCGCCGGCACGCTCGCCAGCGGCATCGTGCACAAGGGCGACGAGATCGTGGTGCTGCCTTCAGGCAAAAGCAGCCGCGTGAAGTCCATTGTCACGTTCGAAGGCGAGCTGGAACAGGCGGGGCCGGGTCAAGCCGTGACGCTGACCATGGAAGACGAAATCGATATTTCTCGCGGCGACCTGTTGGTGCATGCCGACAATGTCCCGCAGGTCAGCGATGCGTTCGACGCCATGCTGGTATGGATGGCTGAAGAACCGATGCTGCCGGGCAAGAAATACGACATCAAGCGCGCTACCAGCTATGTGCCGGGCTCGATTGCCAGCATCACCCATCGGGTCGATGTGAACACGCTGGCAGAAGGCCCTGCCAGCTCGTTGCAGTTGAACGAGATCGGTCGTGTCAAAGTCAGCCTGGACGCGCCTATCGCGCTGGATGGTTACAGCAGCAACCGCACCACGGGCTCGTTTATCGTTATCGATCGCCTGACCAATGGCACTGTCGCGGCAGGCATGATCATCGCCAAGCCTGTGTCGGGCGGCGGTTCGCAGCATCATGGCGAGCTGGCTCACGTTTCTACCGAGGAGCGTGCACAGCGTTTCGGTCAGCAGCCAGCCACCGTGCTGTTCAGTGGCTTGTCTGGCGCGGGCAAAAGCACGCTGGCGTACGCGGTCGAGCGCAAGCTGTTCGACATGGGCCGTGCGGTGTTCGTGCTGGACGGCCAGAACCTGCGTCATGACCTGAACAAGGGCTTGCCGCAGGATCGCGCCGGTCGTACCGAAAACTGGAGCCGTGCCGCCCACGTGGCGCGTCAGTTCAATGAAGCGGGGCTGCTGACACTGGCTGCCTTTGTCGCGCCGGATGCCGAGGGGCGCGAGCGTGCCAAGGCGCTGATCGGCAAGGATCGTCTGA
Source organism: Pseudomonas coronafaciens pv. oryzae str. 1_6 (assembly GCF_000156995.2). Classification (NCBI taxonomy): domain Bacteria; kingdom Pseudomonadati; phylum Pseudomonadota; class Gammaproteobacteria; order Pseudomonadales; family Pseudomonadaceae; genus Pseudomonas; species Pseudomonas coronafaciens. The sequence goes on from NZ_CP046035.1 coordinate 1,065,976, forward strand.
TCACCGTTTATGTTCAGGCATCCCCGACTGTCTGCCGTGAACGTGACCCGCAAGGCCTGTACGCTGCTGATGGCGACAACATTCCTGGTGAGTCCTTCCCGTATGACGTGCCACTGAATGCCGATCTGGTGGTCGATACGCAGACACTCAGCGTGGAAGAAAGCGTCAGGCAGGTGCTGGACCTGCTGCGTAGCCGCGGCGCGATCTAGTTCTGCCGGTTGACAGGCCGGTAGTCTCTAGCGTCTGTACTGGCGCCTTGGCGAGCAAGCTCACTCCTACACACAATCTTGTGGGAGTGGGTTTGGCGACGAACTGCTGTAGGAGCGGACTTGTCCGCGAATTGCCGGGAATCGGCAGCAACATCGGTGTCTACGGCACATCAGGCACAACCAAGGTGGCTCGTTTCAGGGCCGCTTCGCAGCCCATCGCAGCCGTCGTAACCTCCTGAAGTTCCCACGCCCTGCGTACAGCAGCCGATGCAGTTTTTACTTCCACAAAAAAGCCCGTCGCAGGTGTTCTCTGCGGCGGGCTTTTGCGTTGCGGTAACGCTTACTTTTTCAAACCGTAATGCTCGTCGAGCATGCCAGGAGAATTAGGCGACTTGGGCGCGTAATCCTTCGGCGTTTCGGTATCGCGCGGAGGGGTCAGGCGGTCGCGATGATCGCGGTGCGCATGATTGGCCTCAGGGTGCAGGGCTGCGAGCAGGCGCTGGCGTGTCAGCTCGTCAAGCGCCAGGCGGTTGGCGCCCTCGGCAAGGTGTTCCTGAACATCCTGATAGCTCTGCGAAAGCTTTTGCACCAGGTTGGCCGTGCTGTTGAAATGCGTGACTACCTCGTTCTGATAGGTATCGAAACGTTCCTGAATGTTGTCCAGCTGGCGCTGGGTGCTGTTCGGAACGGTGTTGGGCAGCAGGCGTGCCACCAGGAAACCAATGACGACACCTGCCACCAGGGCGAGTGTCGGCAACAACCAGACTAAGAGCGAGTGTTCCACGAGTCCTTCCTCTATAAACGGCTTTGCTTTACGTTAACGGCTCGAACCTGCGCTGTATACCCGCGACGTGTCGTTGATATGCAAGTCGCAGACAATCAGCTAGACGAGTCGACCCATTTCGAGGTCACGGAGTTCTGTTTTGCTCATGCGTGAAACCCCATTATTTATCGATGGCCCAGAAGGCCAGCTCGAAGCGCTGTATCAGGATGTGCCCGACGCTCGAGGCGTTGCGCTGATCTGTCATCCTAACCCGATCCAGGGCGGAACGATGCTCAATAAAGTCGTGTCGACGTTGCAGCGTACCGCACGGGACCAGGGCCTTATCACGTTACGCTTCAATTATCGCGGCGTGGGTGCCAGTGCCGGTACCTCGGTTGCCGGGCCTGGCGAGATCGATGATGCTCAGGCCGCAGCTCAATGGTTAAGAGCGCAACACCCTGATCTGCCAATGACGCTGTTCGGCTTTTCGTTCGGCGGTTATGTTGCCGCAAATCTGGGCGGAAGGCTCGAGGCGCAGGGTGAAAAACTGACGCACCTGTTTCTGATTGCGGCAGCGGCCTCACGGCTCGAGGATCAAAGTGTGCTGCCACAGACCTGCCCGCTGACGATCATTCAGCCAGAGGCTGATGAAGTCATTGACCCTGAAACGGTTTATGCGTGGTCTGCCGCGTTGCAGCGCCCCCATGAGCTGCTGAAAGTGGCAGAATGCGGACACTTTTTTCACGGCAAGCTGACTGATCTGAAAGATCTGCTCTTGCCGCGACTTCCCAACTGATTGCAGCCCGTATTGCATCCTTTAGATAAGCGACTTGCCATGACCACTCGTATCCTGACCGGTATCACGACCACCGGCACTCCCCATCTGGGCAACTACGCGGGCGCGATTCGCCCGGCTATCGTTGCCAGTCGCCAGAGTGATTTCGATTCGTTCTATTTCCTGGCCGATTACCACGCGCTGATCAAGTGCGATGACCCGTTGCGCATTCAGCGTTCGCGTCTGGAAATCGCAGCGACCTGGCTGGCAGCCGGTCTTGATGTTGATCGCGTGACCTTCTATCGCCAGTCGGACATTCCGGAAATTCCGGAACTGACCTGGCTGCTCACCTGTGTGGCGGCCAAGGGCCTGCTCAACCGCGCCCATGCTTACAAGGCCTCGGTAGACAAGAACGTGGAGGGCGGCGAAGACCCGGACGCGGGCATCACCATGGGCCTTTACAGCTATCCGGTGCTGATGGCGGCCGACATTCTGATGTTCAATGCGCATCAGGTTCCGGTGGGTCGCGACCAGATCCAGCATGTGGAAATGGCCCGTGACATCGGTCAGCGCTTCAACCACCTGTTCGGCAATGGCAAAGAGTTCTTCGTCATGCCCGAAGCGCTGATCGAGGAGAGCGTTGCCACGCTGCCGGGGCTGGACGGGCGCAAGATGTCCAAGAGCTACGACAACACCATTCCGTTGTTCAGCAGCGCCAAGGAGATGAAAAACGCTATCTCGCGCATCGTCACTGACTCGCGCGCGCCCGGCGAAGCGAAGGACCCGGACAACTCCCACCTGTTCACCCTGTATGAGGCGTTCTCGACGCCCGAGCAGTGCGCCGGGTTCCGTTCCGACCTGTTGCAGGGCCTGGGGTGGGGTGAGGCGAAGAATCGCCTGTTCACCCTGCTCGATGCGCAGTTGAGCGAAGCGCGTGAGAACTACTTGGGGCTGATCGAACGCCCGGCTGACCTCGAAGACATCCTGCTCGCCGGTGCCCAGAAAGCCCGTCGCGTTGCTACCCCGTTCCTTGAGGAGTTGCGTGAGGCCGTTGGCCTGCGCTCGTTTCGTACCGTCGTGCAGAACGCCGACACCGGCAAGAAAAAAACCGCCAGGGGCGCTCGTTTCGTCAGCTTCCGTGAAGACGACGGCAGCTTCCGTTTTCGCCTGTTGGCGGCTGATGGCGAGCAGTTGCTGTTGTCGCGCAATTTCGCAGACGGCAAGGCTGCCGGCCTTGTCAGCAAGCAACTGCAGCAGGGAGCCGAGCTCGACCTGCGCAGTGAAAACGACCGTTTTACCCTGTGGCTGGATGGCGAATGTGTGGCCGATAGCCCGGTATTCGCCGATGCTGCTGCGCGTGACAACGCCATTCAGACCCTCAAGCTGGCACTCGCTCCTCAACAGGACTGATTGCCAATCCCTGGGGTCGTCGCTACAGTGACGACCCGTTTTTGTTGCCCTGCTAACGAATATGACGCCCCTAGAACGATATCAAGCTGATCTGAAACGCCCGGACTTCTTCCATGATGCCGCGCAGGAAAACGCCGTGCGTCATCTGCAGCGCCTGTACGACGATCTGGTCGCCGCTCACGACAGCAAGCCTGGCCTGTTCGGCAAGCTGTTCGGCAAGAAAGAGCCGACTCTGGTCAAAGGCCTGTATTTCTGGGGTGGCGTGGGTCGCGGCAAGACGTATCTGGTTGATACGTTCTTCGAAGCGCTGCCATTCAAGGAGAAGGTCCGTACCCACTTCCACCGTTTCATGAAGCGCGTACACGAAGAGATGAAGACCCTCAAGGGCGAGAAAAACCCGCTGACGATCATCGCCAGGCGTTTTTCCGACGAGGCGCGAGTCATCTGCTTTGACGAGTTCTTTGTCTCCGACATCACTGACGCCATGATTCTCGGCACGCTGATGGAAGAGCTGTTCAAAAATGGCGTGACGCTGGTGGCAACGTCCAACATCGTTCCCGATGGTCTGTACAAGGACGGCCTGCAACGTGCGCGTTTTCTGCCGGCCATTGCGCTGATCAAGCAGAACACCGATATCGTCAACGTCGACAGCGGTGTCGACTATCGTCTGCGTCACCTCGAGCAGGCCGAGCTGTTCCACTTCCCGCTCAATGAGGCCGCGCAGGAAAGCATGCGCAAGAGCTTCAAGGCGCTGACGCCGGATTGCGCCGAGACCATCGAAAACGATGTGCTGATGATCGAAAATCGCGAGATTCGCGCCCTGCGCACTTGTGACGACGTTGCGTGGTTCGATTTTCGCGAGCTGTGCGACGGCCCTCGTAGCCAGAACGATTACATCGAGCTGGGCAAGATATTCCACGCCGTGCTGCTCAGCGGTGTCGAGCAGATGGACGTTGCCACCGATGACATCGCCCGACGCTTCATCAACATGGTCGACGAGTTCTACGATCGCAACGTCAAGCTGATCATCTCGGCTGAAGTCGAGCTGAAGGACCTGTACACCGGCGGTCGATTGATGTTCGAGTTCCAGCGCACGCTCAGCCGTCTGCTGGAAATGCAGTCCCACGAGTTCCTCTCGCGGGCGCACAGGGCCTGAATCGCCTTAAGAGATCTGGCTAAGGCTTTTCGCTGACAGCGTTAAGCCTGGGGCTCTCGAACTGCTGCCGGTACTGATTGGGTGACAGCCCGGTGTGCTGGCGGAACAGGCGCGCGAAGAAGCTGGCGTCGTCATAGCCCACCTCATAGCTGATGGTCTTGATGCTCTTTCGAGTGCCTGACAACAACCCTTTTGCCGTTTCTATTCTCAGTCTTTGCAGGTAATGCAGCGGCTTGTCACCTGTTGCAGTCTGGAAGCGGCGCATGAAATTGCGAATGCTCATGCCGTGCTCGCGGGCCACGTCTTCAAAGCGGAACTTGTCGGCGAAGTGGTCTTCGAGCCAGTGCTGGATCTGCAGAATCACGACATCCTGATGCAGCTTCTGCCCGCCAAAGCCGATCCGGCCGGGCGAGTAGGTGCGGCGCACTTCATAAAGAATATCCCGGGCTACAGCCTGAGCGACGTTGGCACCGCAGAATCGCTCGATCAGGTAAATATACAGATCGCAGGCTGATGTGGTTCCGCCTGCGCAGTACACGTTGTCTGCGTCAGTCAGGTGTTTATCCTGATTGAGCAGCACGTTGGGGTAGCGCTCGGCGAATGCACTGAAGAAGCGCCAATAGGTCGTGGCTTCCTTGCCATCCAGCAGCCCGGCCTCGGCGAGCCAGTAGACCCCCGTGGCCTCGCCGCATATCACAGCACCATTGGCGTGCTGTTCGCGCAGCCAGGGCAGTACCTGCGGATAGCGCTGGCAAAGCGTGTCGAAGTCGTCCCAGAACGCCGGGATGACGATTATGTCGCTCTGGCAAAGCGCGCCGTCGACCGGCAGCGTTACGTCGCTGAAACTGTTGACGGGCTGGCCGTCCGGGCTGATCAGGCGCGTTTCAAAGGCGGGTATCAGGCCATGGCCCAATTGCTTGCTGTAGCGCAGGCTGGCCAGATGGAAGAAGTCCTTGGCCTGCATGACAGTCGACGCGAACATCTTGTCGGTGGTCAGGATGCTGACGCGGCGCAGAGGGGTGGCGTGTCGGATCGGCATAATCGTTATTCTTATATGGGTAAATGGTCAAGCAGCGGCTGGATCGTCTTATTTTTTGCCAGGCGTGTCCAGTGGCCTCACGGTGCGGCCCTTGCGGACCTGCGATGATGGCCTTGTGCTAATCCGGTGAATATCCGCCAATAACCACCTCGCGGGCAATAAACAGAGTGTGAACAAAAAATCCGGTTGAGGTTATTTGCCCAGTCTGTATAATTCGCCAGCTCTTTGCAGTGGAAGTGATGCGCCGTCTGCCGAAGAATCTTGCCGTATAACGGACGCGCTGACCCGAGCCCCCGATAGCGTCTGTTTCCGGCTGCCTTTGACTTGTCAAAGTACGCACTATTCAGTAAGATCCGCCGTCTAATTTTCAGGGCGGCCCCTGAGGCTATAAAGAATGAAAACTTTTACTGCTAAACCGGAAACAGTTAAGCGCGACTGGTTCGTCGTCGACGCTGCTGGTCAGACCCTGGGTCGTCTGGCCACCGAAATCGCGAGCCGTCTGCGTGGCAAGCACAAACCGGAATACACTCCGCACGTTGACACCGGCGACTACATCGTCGTGATCAATGCCGAGCAGATCCGCGTTACTGGTGCCAAGACCACCGACAAGATCTACTACTCACACTCCGGTTTTCCGGGCGGGATCAAGTCGATCAACTTCGAAAAGCTGATCGCCAAAGCTCCTGAGCGCGTGATCGAGACCGCGGTCAAAGGCATGCTGCCTAAAAACCCGCTGGGTCGCGACATGTATCGTAAGCTGAAAGTCTATGCGGGCGCTGTACACCCTCATACTGCTCAGCAGCCCCAAGAACTGAAGTTTTAACGGAATAGTTCATTATGTCGGCGACTCAAAATTACGGCACTGGCCGTCGCAAGACCGCAACCGCTCGCGTTTTCCTGCGTCCGGGTACTGGTAACATCTCGATCAACAACCGCTCCCTGGACAATTTCTTCGGCCGCGAAACTGCCCGCATGGTAGTTCGTCAGCCGCTGGAATTGACCGAGACCGTTGAAAAGTTCGACATCTACGTCACCGTTATCGGTGGCGGCGTAAGTGGTCAGGCTGGCGCAATCCGCCACGGTATAACTCGCGCTCTGATGCAGTACGACGAGACGTTGCGCGGTGCTCTGCGTAAAGCAGGCTTCGTGACTCGCGATGCTCGTGAAGTTGAACGTAAGAAAGTCGGTCTGCGTAAGGCGCGTAAGCGTCCGCAGTACTCGAAGCGTTAATTCGCTCTTCGTTCAAGAAAGAACGTCCAGCCCTTCGCGGGGCTGGGCGTTTTTTTATGGGTGTGGTTTTTACTGGTCAGGTATTTCCAAGGTGGGCGTTCAACGTGGATATTGCGATGTTTATGCGCCTGTCGACGAAGATTACAGAATTTACTTCGCTAAATGAGCTATCTTGTCGCCCGCGACGAACACCTGTCCTGTTGCGTTCATTATCGGAGGCGCCCATGAGGCGCGTTCGTTCGTCTGTCCGATAAATTTTAACAAGCGAGGAGGATCGCCATGGGCGTGACCAACCGGTTGGCCTGTTACTCCGACCCCGCCGACCACTATTCCCATCGCGTGCGCATCGTGCTCGCGGAGAAAGGTGTCAGCGCCGAAATCATTGAGGTTGTTGCAGGTCGTCACCCGCCGCAGCTCATTGAAGTCAATCCGTACGGCAGCGTACCTACCCTGGTCGATCGTGACCTGGCGTTGTACGAGTCGACGGTGGTGATGGAATACCTGGATGAGCGTTATCCGCATCCACCCTTATTGCCTGTCTATCCTGTCACTCGTGCCAACAGCCGTCTGCTGATTCATCGCATTCAGCGTGACTGGTGCGGTCTTGTCGATCTGATTCTCGACTCGCGCAGCAAAGAGCCGGCCCGTGTTCAGGCGCGCAAGGAGCTGCGTGAAAGTCTGGCGGGGGTTTCCCCGCTGTTTGCGGAAAAAGCTTTTTTCATGAGCGACGAGCTAAGTCTTGTTGACTGCTGTCTACTCCCCATACTCTGGCGTTTGCCGATTTTGGGTATTGAACTGCCGCGGCCTGCCAAGCCGTTGCTTGATTACATGGAGCGCCAATTTGCGCGTGAGGCTTTTCAGGCGAGTCTGTCTGCTGCCGAACGTGAAATGCGCTAAGGCTTAAGGAGCCGTTAATGAACTCCAGTCGCCCTTATCTTGTTCGCGCTCTCTATGAGTGGATCGTCGATAACGATTGCACCCCGCATGTGCTGGTCAATGCGGAGTATCCCGCTGTGCAGGTCCCGCAGGGGTTTGCCAATGATGGTCAGATTGTCCTGAACGTGTCGCCCAGTGCAGTGCGTCATCTGCACATGGATAACGAAGCTGTCAGCTTTGAAGGCCGCTTCGGCGGCGTGCCGCATACGCTTTTCGTGCCGGTTGCCGCCATTCTGGGTATTTATGCCCGGGAGAATGGGCAGGGCATGGTTTTCGATCTGGAGCCTTCCATGGAAGAGGCTGATGATGTCGAGATCGAAGACGATACGCCGCCAGACAGCGAGCCGCCGCGTCCAAGCGGCAGGCCGAGTCTGAAAGTGGTGAAATAAAAAAAGGCGATCCTCGGATCGCCTTTTTCACGTCTGCCTTTTGGGCGTCAGTCGATGTACTCGAACAGTTTGACGATCTTTTGCACGCCGGAAACGCCCTGTACAAGGTTGGCGGCGCGATTGGCTTCGTCCTGGGTCACCAGGCCCAGCAGGAATACGATACCGTTCTCGGTCACCACTTTGATGCGTGAGCCGGGGATCGATGCATCGGCGATCATCTCGGCTTTGATCTTGGTGGTCAGCCAGGCATCGTTGTTACGTGCCAGCAAGGACGATGGCGCCATGACCTGAAGTTCGTTGTTGACCTTCTTGACGCGCTGGACCGAGCTGGCGGCCTGTTCGGCCATGGCCTTGAGGTCGGCTCGCGGTGTCTGGCCGGCGAGCAGCACGATGCCGTTGAAGCTGGTCACGACGATGTGCGAGCCTTCGGCCAGGTCCGGGTTGGCCTTGGAGATGTTGACTGCTGCTTTGGTTTCGATCAGTGAGTCATCGATCTTGCTGCCAAAGGTACGCGTGCCGCGATCGTCTTCGATCGGTTTGTCGCGTGAGGCCGTGATCACCGAACTGCATCCGGTGATGCTGAGGCACAGTGTCAGAACCAGTAGGCTGAGACGATTAGGGGTCATTCTTCACTCCCGAACAGTTGGCTGTCGATCAAATCGCAGAGGCAATGGATCGCCAGCAGATGGACTTCTTGTATACGTGCTGTGACGTTGGCCGGTACGCGTATTTCTACATCCTCGGGCAGCAGCAGCGAGGCCATTCCGCCGCCGTCGCGTCCCGTCAATGCTACGACAATCATTTCACGATCATGTGCGGCCTGGATGGCCTGAATAATATTCGCCGAATTGCCGCTGGTGGAAATCGCCAGCAACACATCGCCCGGCTGACCCAGTGCGCGAATCTGTTTGGAGAAGATTTCGTTGTAGCTGTAATCGTTGGCGATCGAGGTGATCGTCGAGCTGTCGGTGGTCAGTGCGATGGCAGGCAGGCTGGGCCGTTCGCGCTCGAAGCGGTTGAGCAGTTCCGAGGAAAAATGCTGCGCATCGCCCGCCGAGCCGCCGTTGCCGCACGCGAGCATCTTGCCTTCATTGAGCAGGGCATTGACCATCACCTGGCTGGCTTGCTCGATAAAGGGTGCAAGGACTTCCATCGACTGTTGCTTGGTTTCGATGCTGGCCTGAAACAGCCGGCGAATTCGGGATTGCATGTCCATCAATGTGACCTTATTAGAGCGTACGGCGGCGGGGCGGACGCGCCGGGCTCTCCCGGACGCTATCCGGCACACACGGTGTGCAGCCGGCAAAACAAATAGCGAAATCAATGAAGGTAAAAGCCTGGCACATGTCGTCAGCGCGCTCAGGCTGTCGTGCGTCGAGCATGTCAGCTGTCGAACGCGCTTTTGATCCAGTTCAACGGTGCAGCATTGCCAGGGTCGCCCTCAATGGCGATCACATCGAAACGACAGGGATGGCTGGCCCAGCCTGGTGCATGTTGCAGAAAAAGCTGCGCGGCGATGACGAGTTTACCTTGCTTGCGAAAATCGACGCTTTCCGTCGCGCCGCCCCATCCGGAATGGCGGCGGTAGCGAACTTCGACGAATACTACTGTATCGCCATCAAGCATGACCAGATCAAGCTCGCCGCGTGTGCACAACCAGTTTTGTTCGATGAGGCGCAGACCCTGCTGTTGCAGATACTGCAGGGCGTAGGCTTCTGCCTCGCGCCCTGCTTGCTGGCGGGTGCCGCGTTGCATCAAGGGGCTGTGTCCGGCAGGCGCTGGATTTTGCCGTCCACGAACTCTGCCCAAGGCAGTTGGCGTTCGATGCGGCGATCCGGGTTCATGCTCAGGCTGCCGGACAGGCCGTCGATGCGGCTCTCTGGCATTGCCTTGAGCTGGCCAAGGCGCGGAGCCAGACGATAGGCGTCGATGCCCATTGCATAGAGGCGACCGAGGCTGCCCGCTGCTTGTGGCCATTGAGCGGTGACCTGCTGGCGCAGCGGGTCATCGGCATTGAGCAACCAGGGCGTTTCGCAGAAGCGCACACCGTTGAGGTCCATGTACTGCGCGTGATCATTGCTGTTGGTGAACAGGTGCGAAGTGGCGTAGACCGGAACGTCACCGGCGTACTGGAAGACCATGGTCGGTTTGATCTGTTGCGCTTGCTGGGGTGTTGCGGCAAGGAACATGAAGTCGATGTCCTGGCGACGGCTTGGCTGAGCGGCAACCTGAGTGCCAACTGTGCTTTGCAGGCGCTGGGCACGGCCTTCGCTGTTGCGCAGCTGGAACAGGTCGGCAACCTGTTGGGCCAGTTCTACAGGCTGATCAACGTGCTCGGCAGCGATCAGGGTGCCGCCTTTGGCCTGCCAGCTCTTGCGGAACGCATCCAGAACGCGGTCGCCCCATTCACCCTTCGGCACCATCGCAACGGCGCTGCGCTTGCCATCAGCCCAGGCGCGACGGGCCACTTCGCGTGCTTCGTCTTCGGCGGCGAGGCCGAACTGATACAGCTGCGCAGGGCCTTCGGTGCTGGTGTCGCTGTAATTCAGGGCGAGGGTGGTAATCGGCAGTTGCTGGCGGCTGTTCAGTTGTTTGACGAGATTCTTTTCCAGCGGGCCGACGACCAGTTGCGCGCCTGCGGCCTGAGCCTGGCGGTAGAACTCATCCATGGACGTGACGCGCGAGCTGTCAAAGACCTGGATGGCGGGCGGATTCTCTCCGGCCTGCTGCGCCTGGAAGTGCGCCGCCATGAAGCCTTCACGAAGCGCCTTGGCAACCGCTGCCAGTTGGCCATCCTGCGGCAGCAGCAACGCTATCTTAGTAATTGGCTCGCTGGTCAGAGCGCGCAGTTTCGCAAGTGCGGTGGGCAATTGCAGTGCGGCGGGGTGTTTCGGGTTTTGCGCTTTCCAGTTGTCGATGGCGGTTTGCTGTTGCTCCAGCGTGCCAGCGCCTTTGATCGAGCGTGCAAGGTTCAGCCAGCCGCCCAGGTCGTCGGTTGCTGTGCTTTGCAGCTGGTCGGCTGGAAGGGCGGAGACCAGTGTCCAGATCGCGTCGTTGTTCGCGCTGGCGTCCGCGCCTTGCAGTAGCGGGCCTGCATAGACCCGCTCATGAACGGCCGCCAGCATCTGGTTATCGGCTTCCAGTGCGCGGGCTTTGACCATGTGTGTGCGAACCTGCTGCTCGACCGACAGTTCACCCAAGCGCTGCATGCTTGGGTGATTTAGCGCTGTCAGTGCCGCTTTGGGTTGATTGCGGCCCATCGCCAGTTCGGCGGACAGCGTGCTGGCATACACCTGAAGGCCGGGTTTGAGCTGATCGAGTTGTACCTGTCCGAGGATTTGCGCAGCGCGTCCTGCGTCATTCTGGCGGCTGGCCAGGTCGGCGGCACTCAAGCGCAGCGTTGCGGCCTGCTCGGGTGTTTTGGCGCTGGCGGCCTGATCGAGCAATTGCTCGATGCTGGCGTCAGGGGTACGAGGCAGCTCGCCAAGGCTGGACGAGGGCGAGCTGGCACACGCTGCTAGGAGGGCAGCGAGGCAGAGGGCAGAGAGCAGCCGCAGACAAGCGATCATTGGTATGTTCCTGAGACTCGAGCGAATTAACGGAGAATTGTACCCAAGCGCTGGCCGGGGTGCGACGTCGAAGGTGTTTAAAGCCATGATATTGGCCGCGTTAAGGTCATCTGTCGGCCAAATCGTTCAATTCGAGAGGGATGCCGTACTCCACGGTTGGACGTAATCATGTTTTCATTCCCTTTTTATCGGCATCCCAGGTGCGCGAACCGTTGATATGGGTCGCAGCCTGTACAATGCGTTTTTCCAGGCACCCAGCTTTAACATATGAGGTTTGCGTTTTGACTGTTCCGGTTGTTTCGAATTCCACTCCGGGTTCGCTTTATGTTGTGGCGACTCCTATCGGCAATCTGGACGATATGAGTGTGCGAGCGCTGAAGGTGTTGCGTGAAGTTGCGCTGATCGCGGCAGAAGACACGCGTCACTCTGCGCGTCTGATGCAGCACTTCGGGATATCAACGCCTTTGGCTGCCTGCCACGAGCATAACGAACGGGATGAGGGTAGCCGGTTCATCACTCGCCTGCTGGCGGGCGACGATATCGCGCTGATTTCCGATGCCGGAACGCCCCTGATCTCTGATCCCGGGTATCACCTTGTGCGCCAGGCACGTGCCGCGGGCGTGCCGGTGGTTCCGGTGCCGGGTGCCTGTGCCCTGATTGCAGCGCTTTCGGCGGCTGGTCTGCCTTCTGATCGCTTCATATTCGAAGGCTTTCTTCCAGCCAAGGCCGTGGGTCGCAGGGCAAAGCTCGAGAAGGTGAAGGAAGAGCCGCGTACACTTATTTATTACGAAGCGCCGCACCGGATCCTGGAATGCCTGCAGGATATGGAGCTGGTCTTCGGCGCCGACCGTCATGCACTGCTGGCTCGTGAAATAACCAAAACTTTCGAAACACTCAAGGGTCTGCCTTTGGGTGAGCTGCGCGCGTTCGTCGAGGGCGACAGCAATCAGCAGCGCGGCGAATGCGTTGTTCTGGTGGCTGGCTGGACGCAGCCGGAAGAAGACGATGTGGTAGGGGCGGAGGCCCGCCGGGTTCTGGGTTTATTGCTCGAAGAGATGCCGCTGAAGCGGGCTGCCGCGTTGGCTGCCGAGATCACCGGTGTGCGCAAGAACCTGCTCTATCAGGTGGCGCTGGAGGCTCAAAAGGGCTGACGAGCTGTTCCTGGAAGGGCTGGAGGTACTATTAAAGCTTGTTCTCGAAGGCGTGTGCCGCTAACCTTGTCGGCGGAGAGTCGATTGGACAGTCGCTGCCTCTTGTTGTTCCGCAACAAGGGGGGGAGGAAAGTCCGGGCTCCATAGGGCGGAGTGCCAGGTAACACCTGGGAGGCGCGAGCCTACGGAAAGTGCCACAGAAAATAACCGCCTAAGCACTTCGGTGCCGGTAAGGGTGAAAAGGTGCGGTAAGAGCGCACCGCACGTCTGGCAACAGTTCGTGGCAAGGTAAACCCCACTCGGAGCAAGACCAAATAGGGTTCCTAGGCGTGGCCCGCGCTGGAACCGGGTAGGTTGCTAAAGACGTCCAGTGATGGCCGTCGTAGAGGAATGACTGTCCTCGACAGAACCCGGCTTACAGATCGACTCTCCACCTTTTTCATACCCTCCGCTTTTCAGCAGCAAATCCCCTTCGTAATACCAAAAAAATCTTACAGCTCATAAATCACATTAACTTCGAGCCGCAATGGTTTGAGCTGTGTGGGATTAATCCGTCAGAACCTTCGTGAAATTACCCTTTCTCGTCCGATACCGCTTCTAAATCTCCGAAATGTAAGGGTTTTCCTTAAGACCGTGCCTTGACGGTGTGGCAGGCGGGTTCCTATAGTGTGCGCAAGTGGCAGAAAGTGGCACGAAGTGGGTTTTTTTAGCGCAAAAAGCTAATATTCGGAGAATGCGCCTGTGTTCCGTGGTGCCAACGCAATCAATCTCGATGCCAAGGGCCGTCTCGCTATGCCGAGTCGGTACCGTGACGAGTTGGATTCGCGTAGCGCGGGGCAAATGATCGTGACCATCGATGCTGTAGACCCATGCCTGTGCCTCTATCCGCTGTCCGAATGGGAGCTGATAGAGGCAAAACTTCGTGATCTGGCGACGTTTCGTGAAGAGAACCGTCGGCTGCAGCGGCTTTTGATTGGTAATGCTGTCGACCTGGAGCTGGACGGCAGCGGGCGTTTTCTGGTGCCTCCGCGCTTGCGCGAGTACGCGCGGCTGGACAAGCGCGTGATGTTGGTAGGCCAACTCAACAAGTTTCAACTGTGGGACGAGGACGCCTGGAACGCTCTTGCTGATGCTGACCTGGCTGCCATTCAAAAACCTGGCGCGATGCCCGACGAATTACGTGACTTGATCCTGTGACTATGAATAGCGGCTTTACTCACATTACCGTGCTGCTCGAAGAAGCCGTGGAGGCTCTCGCGGTGCGCGCTGATGGCTGCTATCTGGACGGCACGTTCGGGCGTGGCGGGCATAGCCGCCTTATTCTGAGCCATCTCGGTCCTGACGGAAGGCTGCTGGGTTTCGACAAGGACCCTCAAGCGATTGCCACCGGGCAAGCGCTAGCGGCCGAAGACGGCCGCTTTGTCATTGTGCAGCGCAGCTTCGCCGAGCTGGGTTCGGAAGCTCTGGAGCGTGACCTGGCAGGCAAGGTCAGCGGTATTCTGCTGGATCTGGGTGTGTCGTCCCCGCAGCTGGATGACCCGGAGCGCGGCTTCAGCTTCATGAATGACGGCCCTCTGGACATGCGTATGGACCCGACTCGTGGCGTCAGTGCTGCCGAGTTCATTGCCAGTGCCCCCGCCGAAGAAATCGCCCGCGTGTTCAAGGAATACGGTGAAGAGCGCTTTGCAAAACGCATGGCCAACGCCGTAGTCCAGCGCCGTGAAATCCAGCCTTTCGAGCGCACGGCCGACTTGGCTGAAGTTCTCAAGGTGGCCAACCCTGCCTGGGAAAAAGGCAAAAATCCTGCAACGCGAGCCTTTCAAGGCTTGCGCATTCACGTCAACAACGAGCTGGGCGATCTGGAAGCTGGCCTCGAAGCGGCAATGGAAGCTCTGGAAGTGGGTGGACGTCTGGTGGTCATCAGCTTTCATTCGCTTGAAGACCGCATCGTCAAATTGTTCATGCGTAAGCTCGCCAAGGGCGAAGCTGACAACATGCCGCGCAACCTGCCTATTCAATACAAGGCATTCGAGCCGAAAATCAAGATTCACGGCAAGGCTCAATTCGCTTCCGATACCGAAACCAAGGCCAACCCACGCTCGCGCAGTGCTGTCATGCGTGTAGCGGAGAAGCTCAGGTGAGCCGGCTGTTCCTGAAACCTCTGCCCGGCGGCAGCTTCATTATGCTGCTGCTGTTTATTGCTGTCCTGATTTCGGCCATCGGCGTTTCCTATAGTGCCCATTGGAACCGCCAACTGCTCAACTCGCTGTATTCGGAGATGAGCGTGCGCGACAAGGCGCAGGCAGAATGGGGGCGTCTGATCCTTGAACAAAGTACCTGGACCGCGCACAGCCGCATCGAGACACTGGCCACCGAGCAACTGAAGATGCGCATTCCAAGCGCCGCTGAAGTACGGATGGTGGCGCCATGATGAAGCTTGAGGGCGCACTCTATCCGTGGCGTTTCCGCGTAGTCGTAGGGCTTCTTGTCTCGCTGGTGCTTGCCATTTGCTGGCGCATCGTCGACCTGCAAGTCATCGACCATACCTTCCTCAAGGAGCAGGGCGACGCGCGCAGTCTTCGGCATATCCCTATTCCTGCTCACCGCGGTCTGATTACCGATCGCAACGGCGAGCCGCTTGCCGTGAGTACGCCGGTAACCACGCTGTGGGCCAACCCGCGCGAAATGCAGCAGGACAAGTCCAAGTGGCCAATGCTTGCAGCGGCGACAGGGCAGGACCTTAAAGCCCTGACCGAGCGTCTTGAAGCGCAGTCCACCAAGGAGTTCATCTATCTGGTTCGCGGCATGACGCCTGAGCAGGGTCAGGCTGCGCTGGATCTGAAAGTGCCAGGTGTCTATGGCATCGAAGAATTCCGCCGTTTCTACCCGGCAGGCGACGTGACCGCACACATGGTCGGCTTTACCGACCTCGACGACCACGGTCGTGAAGGTGTAGAGCTGGCCTATGACGACTGGCTTGCCGGCGTGCCCGGCAAGCGTCAGGTCATCAAGGACCGGCGTGGACGGCTGATCAAGGACGTTCAGGTGACCAAGAATGCCAAGGCCGGAAAGACCTTGGCGTTGTCCATTGACCTGCGTCTGCAGTATCTGGCAACCCGTGAGCTGCGCAACGCGATCGTAGAGAACGAGGCCAAGGCCGGCAGCATGGTGATCATGGACGTCAAGACCGGTGAAGTCCTGGCGATGGTCAACCAGCCGACCTACAACCCGAACAACCGTCGCACGATGGTGCCCGCCGCCATGCGCAACCGGGCAATAATTGACGTGTTCGAACCGGGTTCGACCATGAAGCCGATTTCCATGACTGCAGCGCTGGACAGCGGTCGCTGGAAGCCGACCGACAAGGTCGAGGTTTATCCGGGCACTTTGCAGATCGGCAAATACACCATTCGTGACGTGACCAAGACCGAAGGGCCGATCCTCGACCTGACCGGCATTCTGATCAACTCCAGTAACGTCGGCATGAGTAAAGTCGCGTTCGATGTGGGCGGCGAAGCGATTTTCCGCGCCATGCAGCGTGTCGGTTTCGGTCAGTACACCGGTCTGGGCTTCCCTGGCGAGCGCGTTGGCAACCTGCCCAACTACCGTGAATGGCGCAAAGCAGAAACCGCCACGCTGTCCTATGGCTACGGCCTGTCGGTCACCGCGTTGCAACTGGTACACGCCTATGGCGCGCTGGCCAACAACGGCCGGATCGTACCGCTGACCATCTTGAAGACAGACAAAGAGCCAGAGTCGACTCAGGCCATTCCAGAGAAAACCGCCAAGACACTGCAGGGCATGCTCCAGCAGGTGATCGAAGACCCGCGCGGCGTGTATCGCGCCCGTGTGCCGTCCTATCACGTTGGTGGCAAGAGCGGTACCGCACGCAAGACGTCCATCGGCACCAAGGGCTACGCGGAAAACTCCTATCGCTCGCTGTTCGCCGGTTTCGGACCGATGAGTAACCCGCGTTACGCCATCGTGGTCGTCATCGACGAACCGAGCAAGGGCGGCTACTACGGCGGTCTGGTTTCTGCGCCAGTGTTCAGCAAGGTCATGTCCGGCACGTTGCGTCTGATGAACGTGACGCCTGACAACCTTGCGCCACCGGAGCAAGTCAATGCAGCACCCGCAGCCAAAGGAGGGCGTGGTTGATGACCTTGAGTCTGAGCAAAATTTTCGCTAATCATACCGACCGCGATCCACTGATCCGCGAGTTGACCCTGGACAGCCGTAACGTGCGTCCGGGCGATCTGTTTCTGGCTGTGCCGGGCATCAAGGCTGATGGTCGCGCGCACATTGCCGATGCGCTCAAGCGCGGCGCGGCGGCAGTGGCGTATGAGGTAGAAGGCTCCAACGTCCTGCCGCTCACTGACGTGCCGCTGATTCCGGTCAAGGGGCTTGCTGCGCAGCTTTCTGACATCGCAGGTCGTTTTTACGGCGATCCAAGCCGCAGGCTGAACCTGGTTGGCGTCACCGGCACCAATGGCAAGACCAGTGTCACTCAGCTGGTTGCCCAGGCGCTTGACGCACTGGGTCAGCGCTGCGGCATCGTCGGCACGCTGGGCACCGGTTTCTATGGTTCGCTGCAAAGCGGTCGCCACACCACGCCTGACCCTATTGCGGTTCAGGCGACGCTGACTGACCTGAAAAAGGCCGGCGCGCGAGCTGTGGCGATGGAAGTGTCGTCCCACGGTCTGGATCAGGGACGGGCGACCGCGCTGGCGTTCGACGTGGCAGTGCTGACCAACCTGTCTCGTGATCATCTGGATTATCACGGCACTATGGAAGCCTATGGCGCTGCCAAGGCCAAATTGTTCGCATGGCCAAATCTGAACTGCCGGGTGATCAACCTTGACGACGATTTTGGCCGTCAGATGGCTGGTCTCAAGCAGGAATCGCGTCTGATCACCTACAGCCAGCTGGACAGCTCGGCGTATCTGTATTGTCGCGAAGCCAAATTCGATGACGATGGCGTGCGCGCCACGCTGGTTACGCCGCAAGGCGAGCATTTTCTGCGCAGCAGCCTGTTGGGCCGGTTCAACCTGAGCAATGTGCTGGCTGCGGTCGGCGCTTTGCTGGGGCTGGATTACGCGCTGGACGAAATCCTCAAGGTACTGCCAAAACTCGAAGGCCCGGTCGGACGCATGCAGCGTCTGGGTGGTGCTGACAAGCCGCTGGTGGTCGTTGACTATGCGCACACCCCGGACGCGCTGGAAAAAGTGCTCGAAGCACTGCGCCCTCATGCCAAAGGTCGCTTGCTGTGCCTGTTCGGTTGCGGTGGCGACCGCGATCGCGGCAAGCGTCCGCTGATGGCGGAAGTGGTCGAGCGACTGGCCGACGGTATCTGCGTCACTGACGACAACCCTCGCAACGAATCATCTTCTCAGATATTCGCCGACATCCGTCCGGGCTTTACGGCCGCCGACAAGGTGAGCTTCATCGAGGGGCGCGCCCAGGCCATTGCCGAGTTGATTGCCGGTGCCAGCGCTGATGATGTTGTAGTGCTTGCTGGCAAAGGGCACGAGGACTACCAGGAAATCAGCGGCCAGCGTCAGCCGTTTTCTGATCTTGAAGAAGCTGCCCGAGCGCTTGCCGCGTGGGAGGCTGCCAATGCTTAAGCCCATGACATTCGCTGAGTTGCTCGTGCCGCTTGATGCCCGCAGGGTAGGTGGCGATTGCCGTTTCGACGGCGTGAGCACCGACAGCCGTGGTATTCAGGCGGGGCAACTGTTTGTCGCCCTGACCGGTCCGCGTTTCGACGGTCACGAATACCTTGAACAAGTAGCGGCCAAAGGTGCAGTCGGCGCGTTGGTCGAGCGCGAGGTTGAAGGCGCAACGCTGCCGCAACTGGTTGTGCTCGACACCCGCAAGGCCCTTGCCCAGCTGGGCGCGATGAATCGCAATGCGTTTGTCGACAAGCCTGTTGCTGCAGTCACCGGTTCCAGTGGCAAAACCACGGTCAAGGAGATGCTCGCAAGCATCCTGCGCACGCGCGGGCCTGTGCTGGCGACGCGTGGCAACCTGAACAATGAGCTCGGTGTGCCGCTCACCCTGCTGGAGCTGGCTCCCGAATACACCTCGGCTGTAATTGAGCTGGGCGCCTCGCGCGTCGGTGAAATCGCTTACACAGTCAGCCTCACCAAGCCGCATGTGGCCATGATCACCAACGCCGGGTCTGCCCATGTGGGCGAGTTCGGCGGTCCGGACAAAATCGTCGAGGCCAAGGGCGAGATCCTTGAAGGTCTGGACGCTACCGGCACGGCTGTGCTGAACCTGGAAGACAAGGCGTTTCCGATCTGGCGCAAGCGTGCAGGCAACCGTGCTGTGCTGACCTTCGCACTGGCTGACACGGCCGCCGATCTGTACGCCAGTGACCTCAGCCGCGATGCCAGAGGCTGCCCGGGTTTCACGCTCAACAGCCCATTGGGCAAAGCACAGGTGCAACTCAACCTGTTGGGTGCGCATAACGTCACTAACGCCCTGACCGCTGCGGCTGCTGCGTGTGCCCTGGGCGTGTCGCTGGAAGGCATCGTCACCGGTCTGAACAACGTGCAACCGGTCAAGGGCCGGGCGGTCGCGCAGATCGCCAGCAATGGCGTTCGCGTCATTGATGACACCTACAACGCCAACCCTGCGTCGATCAACGCTGCCGTCGATGTTCTAACCGGTTTCACCGGCCGTACCGTACTGGTGCTGGGCGATATCGGCGAACTGGGCGACTGGGCCGAGCAGGGGCACCGCGAAGTGGGTGCCTACGCCGCTGGCAAAGTGTCGGCCCTGTATGCCGTCGGCCCGCTGATGACTCATGCCGTCAGCGCCTTTGGTGAACATGCCTATCACTTTGCCAGTCAGGCAGAGTTGATCGCAGCGCTGGGCGCCGAGCAGGACCCTAATACCACTTTATTGATCAAGGGCTCGCGTAGCGCTGCGATGGAAAACGTCGTAGCTGCCTTGTGCGGTTCTAGCCTGGAGAAACATTAATGCTGCTGCTGTTGGCCGAGTTTCTACAACAGTTCTACAAAGGCTTTGCGGTCTTTCAGTACCTGTCTCTGCGCGGGATCCTTGGCGTGCTTACCGCACTGACGCTGTCGCTGTGCCTGGGTCCATGGATGATCCGCACTTTGCAGATGCGCCAGATCGGCCAGTCGGTCCGCAATGACGGCCCGCAGTCGCACTTGTCGAAATCCGGCACGCCGACCATGGGCGGGGCGCTGATCCTGTCGTCCATCGGCATCAGCACCTTGCTGTGGGCTGACCTCAGCAACCGCTATGTGTGGGTTGTGTTGCTGGTGACCTTCCTGTTCGGCGCCATCGGCTGGGTCGATGACTACCGCAAAGTGATCGAAAAGAATTCTCGGGGCTTGCCGAGCCGCTGGAAGTACTTCTGGCAGTCGGTGTTCGGCCTTGGCGCAGCCATCTTTCTTTATACGACTGCGCCTTCAGCAACTGAAACCACGCTGATCGTGCCAATGCTCAAGGATGTTCGTATTCCGCTGGGCATCGGCTTCATCGTGCTGACCTATTTCGTGATCGTGGGCTCCAGTAACGCCGTCAACCTGACTGATGGTCTGGACGGCCTGGCAATCATGCCGACCGTGATGGTCGGCGGCGCTCTGGGCATCTTCTGCTACCTGTCGGGTAACGTGAAGTTCGCTGAGTACCTGCTGATTCCTTATGTTCCGGGGGCGGGTGAACTGATCGTGTTCTCCGGGGCGCTGATTGGTGCGGGGCTCGGGTTCCTGTGGTTCAACACCTATCCGGCACAGGTTTTCATGGGCGACGTCGGTGCGCTGGCGCTCGGCGCGGCGTTGGGCACCATGGCCGTTATCGTGCGTCAGGAAATGGTCCTGTTCATCATGGGCGGCGTGTTCGTGATGGAAACACTTTCAGTGGTCATTCAGGTTGCGTCTTTCAAACTTACCGGCCGCCGGGTGTTTCGCATGGCGCCGATTCACCACCACTTTGAACTCAAAGGCTGGCCCGAGCCACGCGTGATCGTCCGTTTCTGGATCATCACCGTGATTCTGGTGCTCATCGGCCTTGCCACACTGAAACTGAGGTAAAACGAGTGTCCCTGATCGTTTCCGACCGCTTCCGCATTGTTGTGGGGCTTGGCAAAAGTGGCATGTCACTGGTTCGCTTCCTGGCGAACCGGGGCGTGTCCTTTGCTGTGGCCGACACGCGGGAGAATCCTCCTGAGCTGGCGACCTTGCGTCGTGAGTATCCGCAGGTGGAAGTGCGTTGTGGCGAGCTGGACGTCGATTTCCTCTGCCGTGCCGACGAGCTGTATGTCAGCCCCGGTCTGGCGCTAGGTACCCCGGCGCTGCAGCAGGCCCATGCACGCGGCGTGAAGCTGTCTGGCGATATCGAGCTGTTCGCGCGTTACGCGAAGGCACCGATTATCGCCATCACGGGTTCGAATGCGAAAAGCACAGTCACCACGCTAGTCGGCGACATGGCCAAGGCCGCAGGTAAGCGCGTCGCGGTGGGCGGCAACCTTGGCACTCCGGCGCTCGACCTGCTCAGTGATGACATCGATTTGTATGTGATGGAGCTGTCCAGCTTTCAGCTCGAAACCACCGACCAGCTCAATGCTGAAGTGGCGACCGTGCTGAATATTAGCGAAGACCACATGGACCGTTATACCGGTCTGCCTGCTTACCATCAGGCTAAGCACCGGATATTCCGCGGTGCCCGGCAAGTGGTGGTCAATCGTCAGGACGCGCTGTCCCGCCCGCTGATCGGCGAAGGTCTGCCTTGCTGGACGTTTGGCCTCAACAAGCCTGATTTTCACGGTTTCGGTCTGCGCGAAGAGAACGGCGAAAAGTACTTGGCGTTCCAGTTCGAAAACCTGATGCCGGTGCGTGATCTGAAAGTGCGCGGTGCGCACAATCAGGCCAATGCACTCGCTGCGCTGGCGCTGGGGCACGCTGTGGGCCTGCCATTCGAGGCCATGCTTGCCAGCCTGCGCGAGTTCACCGGGCTGGAACATCGCTGCCAATGGCTGCGCGAGCATGACGGTGTGGATTACTACAACGATTCCAAGGCCACCAACGTTGGCGCTGCGCTGGCTGCCATCAAGGGGTTGGGTTCGGACATCGATGGCAAGCTGGTCCTGATCGCTGGTGGCGATGGCAAGGGTGCTGACTTCAGCGGTTTGCGCGCACCAGTGACAGAACATTGCCGCGCGGTCGTCTTGCTGGGTCGCGACGCCGAACTGATTGCCCAGGTGTTGGGGGATGCAGTTCCGCTGATCCGCGTCGACACGTTGCAGGCCGCAGTAGAGCGCAGCGCATCGCTGGCTCAAGGCGGCGACGCTGTATTGCTTTCCCCCGCATGCGCCAGCCTGGACATGTTCAAGAATTATGAAGAGCGCGGACGTGTGTTCGCGCAGGCAGTGGAGTGCTTGTCATGATCTTCGGTGTGATCAAGCCTTATCCATCGCCGCTGATCAGCGGCCGCGGCATCGACCTCGACTTCCCGATGCTGGTCGGCTGTCTGGCTCTGCTGGGCCTTGGCCTGGTGATGATTACTTCTGCCTCGTCGGAAGTGGCTGCCGTGCAGTCCGGCAATACGCTGTACATGATGACCCGCCACCTGGTGTACCTGCTGATCGGTCTGGGCGCCTGCGGCGTGACCATGATGATTCCGGTCGCCACCTGGCAACGTCTGGGCTGGCTGATGCTGCTCGGTGCGTTCGGCCTTTTGCTGCTGGTGCTGGTGCCGGGAATCGGGCGCGAGGTGAACGGTTCTATGCGCTGGATCGGCTTCGGCGCGTTCAACGTGCAGCCATCCGAAATCGCTAAGGTATTTGTGGTGATCTTCCTCGCTGGCTACCTGATTCGTCAGCAGCAGGAAGTGCGTGAAAGCTGGATGGGCTTCTTCAAACCGTTCATCGTGCTTTTGCCGATGGCTGGCCTGTTGTTGATGGAGCCAGACTTCGGTGCGACTGTCGTAATGATGGGCGCGGCAGCCGCGATGCTGTTTCTCGGTGGCGTCGGCCTGTTCCGCTTCTCGCTGATGGTGGTGCTGGCAGTGGCGTCGGTGGTGGTGCTGGTTCAGGCACAGCCATACCGCATGGCGCGCCTGACCAACTTTACTGACCCGTGGGCTGACCAGTTCGGCTCCGGCTACCAATTGACCCAGGCGCTGATCGCCTTTGGGCGCGGTGAGTGGATCGGCGTCGGTCTGGGCAACAGCGTACAGAAGCAGTTCTACCTGCCAGAAGCGCACACCGACTTCGTGTTCTCGGTACTCGCCGAAGAGCTGGGCGTTGTCGGCTCGCTGCTGACTGTCGCGCTGTTCCTGTTTGTCAGTATTCGGGGCATGTACATCGGCATGTGGGCAGAAAGAGCCAAGCAGTTTTTCGGCGCTTATGTGGCTTACGGCCTGTCGTTCCTGTGGATCGGTCAGTTCCTGATCAACATCGGCGTGAACGTCGGTCTGCTGCCGACCAAGGGTCTGACGCTGCCTTTCCTCAGTTATGGCGGCAGCTCGCTGGTTATCTGCTGTGCAAGCCTGGGCCTGCTGCTGCGCATCGAATGGGAATCGCGCAACAACATGGGCAGCGAAGAAGCCGAGTTCCAGGAAAGCGATTTCGCCGAGGACACGCCCAATGGACGCTAACGTGCTGATCATGGCGGGTGGTACCGGCGGGCATGTGTTCCCGGCGCTTGCCTGCGCACGCGAGTTCCAGGCACGTGGCTACAACGTCCACTGGCTGGGCACGCCACGCGGCATCGAAAACGAGCTGGTGCCCCAGGCCGGTCTGAAGCTGCACCTGATCAACGTCACCGGTCTGCGTGGCAAGGGTCGCTTGTCGTTGCTCAAGGCCCCTTTGATGTTGCTCAAGGCCCTGATGCAGGCCCGCAAGGTCGTGCGCCAGTTAAAGCCGGTCTGCGTGGTCGGTTTTGGTGGCTACGTCACAGGCCCAGGCGGTCTGGCGGCGAAGCTGGCGGGCGTACCGTTGATCATTCATGAGCAGAACGCCGTTGCAGGAACTGCCAATCGCAGCCTGGCGTCGTTTGCCAGCCGCGTGTGCGAAGCATTCCCGAACACGTTCGCTGCATCTGCCAAGCGTCGCACCACGGGCAACCCGGTGCGGGTCGAGCTGTTTCTGGAAACTCCGCGTCAGGCGCTGGCCGGACGCAAGGCTCGTCTGTTGGTACTGGGCGGCAGCCTGGGCGCGGAACCCTTGAACAAACTGCTGCCCGAGGCGCTGGCCCGGCTGCCTCAGGACATCCAGCCCGACGTGTTTCATCAGTCGGGCAAGAATCATGACGCCGTTACTGCAGAGCGCTATCGCACCGCAGGCGTCGAGGCGCAAGTCGCGCCATTTATCCAGAACATGGCCCAAGCCTATGGCTGGGCCGACCTGGTGGTCTGCCGCGCAGGCGCATTGACCATCAGTGAACTGGCCGCCGCCGGTCTGCCGTCGTTGCTGATACCACTGCCCCACGCGATTGATGACCATCAGTCTCGTAACGCTGACTATCTGGCCCGAGAAGGCGCAGCCTTCGTCATGCCACAAGCGACAACTGGCGCCGCCGAGATGGCCGCACGCCTGAAAGAGGTTTTGATGCAACCCGAACAATTGAACAGCATGGCCCGCACTGCACGTCGCCTGGCCAGGCCCGATGCCACCAACGCTGTTGTGGATATCTGTGTGGAGGTGGCTCATGGTTGAGAATCAACGCGCCATGCCACAACCTGAAATGCGCCGTATCCGTCGCATCCACTTCGTCGGTATCGGCGGCGTAGGCATGTGCGGCATTGCCGAAGTGCTGCTGAACCTGGGTTACGAAGTTTCTGGCTCTGACCTCAAGAGCTCCCCGGTTACCGATCGTCTCGAATCGTTCGGTGCGCAGATTTTTGTCGGTCACCGTGCCGAAAACACCGTGGGTGCCGACGTACTCGTGGTGTCCAGCGCCGTGAACACCTCCAACCCGGAAGTGGCTACGGCTCTGGAACGCCGTATTCCCGTCGTGCCACGCGCCGAGATGCTCGCCGAGCTGATGCGCTATCGCCACGGCATCGCGGTTGCTGGCACACATGGTAAAACCACCACCACCAGCCTGATCGCTTCTGTGTTCGCTGCCGGTGGCCTGGACCCGACGTTCGTGATTGGCGGCCGGCTGAATGCTGCCGGCACTAACGCGCAATTGGGCACCAGCCGTTATCTGATCGCCGAAGCCGATGAAAGCGATGCAAGCTTCCTGCACCTGCAGCCACTGGTTGCAGTGGTCACCAACATCGACGCCGATCACATGGCGACCTATGAAGGCGACTTCAACAAGCTGAAGAAGACCTTTGTCGAGTTCCTGCACAACCTGCCGTTCTACGGTCTGGCAGTGATGTGCATCGACGATCCTGTGGTGCGTGAAATCCTGCCGATGGTCAAGCGCCCGACGCTGACCTATGGCTTCAGCGAGTCTGCCGACATACGTGCGATCAACGTGCGTCAGGACGGCATGCTGACTTTCTTTACCGTGTTGCGCCGCGACCGCGAGCCACTTGACGTGTCGGTGAACATGCCCGGCAACCATAACGTGCTCAACTCGCTGGCGACGATCGCCATTGCGACCGACGAAGGCGTCAGTGACGAGGCCATCGTTCAAGGTCTGTCGGGCTTTCAGGGCGTCGGTCGGCGCTTTCAGGTATATGGCGAATTGCCTGTCGACGGTGGCAACGTGATGCTGGTCGACGACTATGGTCACCACCCGCGGGAAGTGGCTGCCGTGATCAATGCAGTACGCGGTGGCTGGCCGGATCGTCGCCTGGTGATGGTCTACCAGCCACACCGTTTCAGTCGCACACGCGATCTGTACGACGACTTCGTGCAGGTGCTGGCCGATGCCAACGTACTGTTGCTGATGGAAGTCTACCCGGCCGGCGAAGAACCGATTCCGGGTGCGGACAGTCGCAACCTGTGCCACAGCATTCGTCAGCGCGGCCAGCTGGACCCGATCTACATCGAGCGTGGCGTCGAGCTGGCACCACTGGTCAAGCCATTGCTGCGCGCTGGCGACATTCTGCTGTGCCAGGGCGCCGGGGACATCGGCGGCCTTGCGCCACAACTGCTCAAAAGCCCGCTGTTCGTCGGCGCCAAAGTGGCTTCAACCGAAGGTAAGCTGAAATGACAGCCGCCGTCCTGTCTTCCCTGCGCTCGACACTGGAGCCGAAAAGCTTCGGCCGTGTCGCCGTGCTCTTCGGTGGCAAGAGTGCCGAACGGGAAGTCTCTCTGAATTCGGGCAATGCAGTGCTTAAGGCGCTGCTCGATGCGGGCGTCGATGCGTTCGGTATCGATGTGGGGGATGATTTCCTGCACCGTCTGGTCAGTGAAAAGATCGACCGTGCCTTCATCGTTCTGCACGGACGCGGTGGCGAAGACGGCACCATGCAAGGGCTGCTCGAGTGTCTTGAAATCCCTTACACAGGCAGTGGCGTACTGGCTTCTGCGCTGGCGATGGACAAGCTGCGGACCAAGCAGGTCTGGCAGAGTCTGGGCCTCCCGACGCCACTGCATGCGGTGCTGGAAAACGAGAACGATTGTATTTGCGCCGCGACGGAACTGGGCTTCCCTTTGATCGTCAAACCGGCCCATGAAGGTTCAAGTATCGGTATGGCGAAGGTGAACAGCGTCGATGAATTGATCGCCGCCTGGAAAGCCGCCAGTACCTACGATTCGCAAGTGTTAGTCGAGCAGTGGATTCAGGGCCCTGAGTTCACTGTGGCCTCTCTGCGTGGGCAGGTGCTGCCTCCCATCGGCCTTGGTACTCCTCACAGTTTTTACGATTACGACGCCAAGTATCTGGCTTCGGATACGCAATACCGTATCCCGTGCGGGCTTGGCGATGTTCAGGAACAGGCACTCAAAGAACTTGCTGCACGCGCCTGCGATGCCATTGGCATTGCCGGATGGGCGCGCACGGACGTCATGCAGGACGCGCAGGGCAAGTTCTGGTTGCTGGAAGTTAATACCGTGCCCGGCATGACCGATCACAGCCTGGTCCCGATGGCGGCGCGTGCTGCCGGTCTGGATTTTCAACAACTGGTGTTGGCGATTCTGGCCGACAGCGTTCAGGCGAGAGGGTAAGGCATGTACGGCCCGTCGGCACGTCCTCAGTCACCCGCTCCCGGCCGCAACAAGCCGGTGCCGCGTGGCGCCAGCCGGATGGTGGCCAAGGAGCCTCTGTCGGCGCGTCTGCCCAAGGCCAACTTCAGTTTCCTAAAGCGTCTGATGTGGCCGGTGCTGCTGGTGGTTCTGGGCTTCGGCACTTATGAGGCAGCACAGCGCCTGTTGCCGTATGCCGATCGGCCGATCACCCGCATCAATGTGCAGGGCGATTTGAGTTACATCAGCCAGCAGGCCGTGCAGCAGCGGATTGCGCCGTACGTGGCGTCGAGCTTTTTCAAGATCGACCTGACGGCCATGCGCACCGAGCTGGAGCAGATGCCGTGGATTGCGCACGCCGAGGTGCGTCGTGTCTGGCCGGATCAGGTAGTGATTCGTCTTGAAGAGCAACTGCCGGTTGCCCGTTGGGGCGACGAGTCGTTGTTGAACAACCAGGGGCAGGCTTTCACGCCGCGTGAACTGTCCAACTATGAACATCTTCCCCAGTTGTTCGGTCCGCAGCGGGCCCAACAGCAGGTGATGCAGCAGTATCAGGTGTTGAGTCAGATGTTGCGCCCTCTGGGCTTCTCCATCGTGCGCCTTGAACTGCGCGAGCGCGGCAGCTGGTTCCTGACAACAGGCGCCGGTAGTGCTGGCCCGGGTATCGAATTGTTGCTTGGACGCGACCACCTCGTCGAAAAAATGCGCCGTTTCATCGCGATTTACGACAAAACGCTGAAAGAACAAATCACGAATATCGCGCGTGTCGACTTGCGCTACTCCAACGGCCTGGCGGTCGGTTGGCGTGACCCGGCAGCGGCAACGACGGAAAAACCCGCCGTCGCGAAGAATTGATAAGAGGCAAGACCATGGCAAACGTGCAAAGCGGCAAAATGATCGTCGGGCTGGATATCGGTACCTCCAAGGTGGTGGCGCTGGTAGGCGAAGTCGCGGCCGATGGTTCGCTGGAAATCGTGGGTATCGGTACCCATCCTTCACGCGGCCTGAAGAAGGGCGTGGTGGTGAATATCGAGTCGACTGTGCAGTCGATCCAGCGCGCAATCGAAGAGGCGCAATTGATGGCCGGCTGCCGTATTCACTCGGCGTTCGTCGGTGTTGCGGGCAGCCATATTCGCAGCCTGAACTCCCACGGTATCGTGGCGATTCGTGACCGAGAAGTCAGCTCCGCCGACCTTGAGCGTGTGCTTGATGCCGCCCAGGCAGTGGCCATTCCTGCCGACCAGCGCGTGCTGCACACCTTGCCTCAGGACTATGTGATCGATAACCAGGAAGGCGTGCGCGAGCCTCTGGGCATGTCCGGCGTGCGACTGGAAGCCAAGGTACACGTAGTGACCTGCGCCGTGAATGCCGCGCAGAACATCGAGAAGTGCGTGCGCCGTTGTGGCCTGGAAGTCGACGACATCATTCTCGAGCAACTGGCATCGGCCTATTCGGTGCTGACCGACGACGAGAAAGAGCTGGGCGTCTGCCTGGTAGACATCGGTGGCGGTACCACCGACATCGCGATTTTCACCGAAGGCGCCATTCGTCACACCGCGGTCATCCCGATTGCCGGCGATCAGGTCACCAACGACATCGCCATGGCGCTGCGTACCCCGACCCAGTACGCCGAAGAAATCAAGATTCGTTATGCCTGCGCCCTGGCCAAACTGGCCGGTGCAGGGGAAACCATCAAGGTACCGAGCGTGGGCGACCGTCCACCTCGCGAGCTGTCGCGCCAGGCCTTGGCCGAAGTGGTCGAACCTCGTTACGACGAGTTGTTCACCCTGATCCAGGCCGAGTTGCGTCGCAGCGGCTACGAAGACCTGATCCCGGCCGGCATCGTGCTGACCGGTGGTACGGCAAAAATGGAAGGTGCGGTAGAGCTGGCTGAGGAAATCTTCCACATGCCGGTGCGCCTCGGCGTACCGCACAGCGTCAAAGGGCTCGCGGATGTCGTGCGCAACCCGATCTACTCGACTGGCGTAGGCCTGTTGATGTACGGGCTGCAAAAGCAATCGGATGGCATTTCGCTGTCCGGGATTGTCGGCAACAGCAGTTACAGCGACGAGACCAAGGCTCCGGTGCTTGAGCGGATCAAGCGTTGGGTGCAGGGAAATTTCTGAGTTTCAAGGTTTTCAAAGATTCAGGGCGACAAAAGCAACATCGGCAGGCAGTAGGCAAAACTAACTAGAAAGCGGAAGGAGAGAGAAAATGTTCGAACTCGTAGACAACGTCCCGCAAAGCCCGGTCATTAAAGTAATCGGTGTAGGCGGTGGTGGCGGAAACGCTGTCAATCACATGGTCAAGAGCAACATCGAAGGCGTGGAATTCATCTGCGCCAACACTGATGCTCAGGCGCTGAAAAACATTGGCGCACGGACCATCCTGCAACTCGGTACAGGCGTGACCAAAGGTCTTGGCGCTGGCGCCAATCCTGAAGTCGGTCGTCAGGCCGCCATGGAAGACCGTGAGCGCATTGCAGAAGTCCTGCAGGGCACCAACATGGTTTTCATCACCACTGGCATGGGCGGCGGTACCGGTACCGGTGCAGCACCGATCATTGCCGAAGTGGCCAAGGAAATGGGCATTCTGACGGTCGCAGTCGTGACCCGTCCGTTCCCGTTCGAAGGTCGCAAGCGTATGCAGATCGCCGATGAAGGCATCCGCATGCTGTCCGAAAGCGTCGACTCGTTGATCACCATTCCCAACGAGAAGCTGCTGACCATCCTCGGTAAGGACGCCAGCCTGCTGTCGGCTTTCGCCAAGGCTGACGATGTACTGGCCGGTGCCGTTCGCGGTATCTCCGACATCATCAAGCGTCCGGGCATGATCAACGTCGACTTCGCCGACGTTCGCACCGTGATGAGCGAAATGGGTATGGCGATGATGGGCACTGGCTGCGCCAGCGGTCCTAACCGTGCACGTGAAGCGACTGAGGCAGCCATCCGCAACCCGCTGCTCGAAGACGTCAACCTGCAAGGCGCTCGCGGCATCCTGGTCAACATCACTGCCGGTCCTGACCTGTCTCTGGGTGAGTACTCCGACGTGGGCAGCATCATCGAAGCGTTCGCTTCCGAGCACGCGATGGTCAAGGTCGGTACCGTTATCGATCCGGACATGCGTGACGAGTTGCACGTGACTGTGGTTGCTACCGGCCTGGGCGCGAAAATCGAGAAGCCAGTCAAGGTGATCGACAACACGATGCAGACCACCCAGCAGGCGCCTGCCCAGCAAGCTGCCCGTCAGGAAGCTCCATCGGTCAATTATCGTGATCTGGACCGTCCTACCGTGATGCGCAATCAGGCACACGCAGGCGCAACCGCAGCCGCGAAGATGAATCCTAACGACGATCTCGATTACCTGGACATCCCGGCTTTCCTGCGTCGTCAGGCCGATTGATGAAATGTATCAGGGGTATTAGGGTGATTGGTGTTCAGCAAAGGCATGGTCTGCTATCATCGCCAGCCTTTGTTGATACCAGTTCGCAACTTGCGCTGAAGCGGCCCATGCCATGATTAAACAACGCACCCTGAAAAATATTATCCGTGCCACAGGTGTAGGCCTGCACTCCGGGGAGAAGGTTTACCTGACCCTCAAGCCCGCACCTGTGAATACCGGCATTGTGTTTTGCCGAGCTGACCTTGATCCGGTCGTGCAGATACCTGCACGTGCGGAAAATGTCGGTGACACCACGTTGTCGACCACACTGGTCAATGGTGATGTCAAAGTTGACACGGTGGAACACTTGCTCTCGGCCATGGCTGGCCTTGGCATCGATAACGCCTACGTCGAGCTCTCTGCCTCCGAAGTCCCGATCATGGACGGCAGCGCAGGCCCTTTCGTATTCCTGATTCAATCGGCAGGCCTGGAAGAACAGGACGCGCCGAAGAAATTCATCCGGATCCTGCGTGAAGTCTCAGTGGAAGAGGGCGGTAAACGCGCTACTTTCGTGCCTTTCGAAGGGTTCAAGGTCAGTTTCGAGATCGATTTCGATCACCCCGTCTTCCGCGACCGCACTCAAAGTGCAAGCGTGGACTTTTCCAGCACTTCCTTCGTGAAGGAAGTCAGCCGTGCCAGGACCTTCGGGTTCATGAGTGATATTGAGTACCTGCGCAAGCACAATCTCGCACTCGGCGGCAGCGTGGAAAACGCCATTGTGGTCGACAAGGACGGCGTATTGAACGAAGACGGCCTGCGGTACGAGGACGAATTCGTCAAACACAAAATCCTGGACGCCATCGGTGACCTCTACCTGCTCGGCAATAGCCTGATCGGGGAGTTCCGGGGCTTCAAGTCGGGGCATGCACTGAACAATCGTCTTTTGCGCACGTTGATCGAGCAGAAAGACGCCTGGGAAGTGGTGACCTTCGAGGATGCCAGTACTGCACCTATTTCTTACATGCGCCCTGTAGCGGCCGTGTAAGGAAGCTTTACTCTCTTTCCTTTTGTATTTTAAAGGCTGCCTTCGGGTGGCCTTTTTTTATGGTTTTTTTCCGAAAATGTCAGGCTGACTACCGGTTCTTTCAGTGCGCTCAGGGCTTTTTCTTGTCTCGGGCGTGGCTGGCCAGTCGCTCGAGTGCGGCCCGCAGCTTGGGGTCGGAGATGTTGTCGGCAGTGGCCTGAATGTTTTCAGCCGCGACCATCGACAGGTCGATGGTATGCGTGGCAGCGCCGCGTGGCGCTTCTGGCGGTTGAACCTTGAAGACAATGCGAGTCAGGTTGATGAACTCGTCAAAGGCAATCAATTGCCGATGCAGGCGTTTCTGCTGATAGCGCAAGCGCGTCGCCCAATGACCGTCCGTCACGATCAGCAACAAGGAACCTTCCCGCCATGAGGCCACGTGACAATGCTCCCGCGCCGCAGGCTGAAGCTGACTTTCGAGCAGGCGCTGCAGATGGCTGAGGCGTTCTGCGTGACGAAAGATGGCCTTGAGCGGCTTGGCTTCACGTAGCAAAACGGCAGGTGGGCGGGCATTCAGAGGACGAAAGGCCATGGGGGATTGCCTGAGTAACAAGATGAACATGTTAACAGAAAGCATTCAGGCGGCTGCTTTTGAAGGCATTTCCGTGCTTTCATATGCAAATCAATGAGTAACTTCCCCGAATTGCGGGTTGAAGTGCTTGAAAATGGCCCCATTGTAAAACTGCCCCGTCACAGCGCTGTGCCAGCATCGTGGAATAACGCCACTTTCCTCACCATCGTTTCCGGGTAGAATGCTCGTTCGCATGCGGCCATCTGGGCTGCACGGGCGACTCACGGGGCCGCCCTCCATTCCTATGTGTGGAAGATCCTGTCGATATGTTTGCGCCTTTGTTGAAAAAACTTTTTGGAAGCAAGAACGAGCGTGAAGTCAAACGCATGCTCAAGACGGTACAGATCGTCAATGCCTTCGAAGAGCAAATGGTGGCCCTTTCGGACGAGCAACTGCGCGCCAAGACCGAAGAGTTCAAGGCCCGCATAGCCAAAGGCGAGACCCTCGATCAATTGCTGCCGGAAGCGTTCGCCGTTGCTCGTGAAGCGGGCAAGCGTGTGATGGGCATGCGCCACTTCGACGTTCAGTTGATCGGCGGCATGACCTTGCACGAAGGCCAGATCGCGGAAATGCGTACCGGTGAAGGTAAAACCCTCGTCGGCACCCTGGCCGTGTACCTCAACGCCTTGTCCGGCAAGGGCGTCCACGTGGTAACCGTGAACGACTATCTGGCTCGTCGCGATGCCAACTGGATGCGTCCGCTGTACGAATTCCTCGGTCTGACCGTAGGTATCGTCACGCCATTCCAGCCACCGGAAGAGAAGCGCGCCGCCTACGCTGCCGACATCACCTACGGCACCAACAACGAATACGGCTTCGATTACCTGCGCGACAACATGGCGTTCAGCATGGACGACAAGTTCCAGCGCGAACTCAACTTTGCCGTAATCGACGAAGTCGACTCGATTCTGATCGACGAAGCGCGTACGCCGCTGATCATTTCCGGTCAGGCCGAAGACAGCTCCAAGCTGTACACCGAAATCAACCGCCTGATCCCCAAGCTCGAGCAGCATATCGAGGAAGTGGAAGGCGAGGTCACCAAACCGGGCCACTTCACCGTTGACGAGAAGACCCGTCAGGTCGAACTGAACGAAGCCGGTCACCAGTTCATCGAAGAGATGCTCACCGAAGTCGGCCTGCTGGCTGAAGGCGAGAGCCTGTATTCGGCGCATAACCTTGGCCTGCTGACTCACGTCTATGCCGGCCTGCGTGCGCACAAGCTGTTCAACCGCAACGTCGAGTACATCGTCTCGGACGGTCAGGTTCTGCTGGTTGACGAACACACTGGTCGCACCATGCCGGGCCGTCGTTTGTCCGAAGGCCTGCACCAGGCCATCGAAGCCAAGGAAGGCCTGAATATTCAGGCCGAGAGCCAGACCCTGGCGTCGACCACTTTCCAGAACTACTTCCGTCTGTACAACAAGCTGTCCGGCATGACCGGTACAGCCGACACCGAAGCGTTCGAATTCCACCAGATCTACAACCTGGCTGTGATGGTCATTCCGCCGAACAAGCCTTTGGCGCGCAAGGACTTCAACGACCTCGTTTACCTGACTGCGGAAGAGAAGTACGCAGCCATCGTGACCGACATCAAGGCTTGCCTGGCGGAAAACCGTCCAGTGCTGGTGGGTACAGCGACCATCGAAACTTCCGAGCACATGTCCAGTCTGCTCAACCAGGAAGGTATCGAACACAAGGTTCTGAACGCCAAGTTCCACGAAAAAGAAGCTGAGATCATTGCCCAGGCCGGTCGTCCGGGGGCGCTGACCATCGCCACCAACATGGCTGGTCGTGGTACTGACATCCTGTTGGGCGGCAACTGGGAAGTTGAAGTTGCCAACCTGGAAGACCCGACCCCTGAGCAGATCGCGCAGATCAAAGCTGACTGGCAGAAGCGCCACCAGCAGGTCATCGAAGCTGGCGGCCTGCACGTTATCGCTTCCGAGCGTCACGAATCGCGCCGTATCGACAACCAGCTGCGCGGTCGCGCCGGTCGTCAGGGTGACACCGGTTCCAGCCGTTTCTACCTGTCGCTTGAAGACAGCCTGATGCGCATCTTTGCGTCTGACCGGGTGAAGAACTTCATGAAGGCGCTGGGCATGCAGTCCGGTGAGGCCATTGAACATCGCATGGTGACCAACGCCATCGAAAAAGCGCAGCGCAAGGTGGAAGGTCGCAACTTCGACATCCGCAAGCAACTGCTCGAATTCGATGACGTGGCCAACGAGCAGCGCAAAGTGATCTATCACATGCGCAACACGTTGCTGGCCGCTGAAAACATCGGTGAGACCATTGCCGACTTCCGCGAAGAAGTCCTCAACAACCTCATCAGTCAGCACATTCCGCCACAGTCCCTGCCAGAGCAGTGGAACGTCGCTGGCCTGGAAGCTTCCCTGAACACCGACTTCGCCGTGCAACTGCCGATTCAGCAGTGGCTGGACGAAGACGACAACCTGCATGAAGACAGCCTGCGCGAGAAGATCATGGCGCAGTTGCTGGTGGCTTATAACGAGAAGGAAGATCAGGCCAGCGCCGAAGCCCTGCGTTCTTTCGAGAAGCAGATCCTCCTGCGTGTGCTGGACGACCTGTGGAAAGATCACCTGTCGACCATGGACCACTTGCGTCACGGTATTCACCTGCGTGGCTACGCTCAGAAGAATCCGAAGCAGGAATACAAGCGCGAGTCCTTCACCCTGTTCCAGGAATTGCTGGACTCGATCAAGCGCGACACTATCCGTGTGCTTTCGCACGTTCAGGTCCGTCGCGAAGATCCAGAGGAAGAAGAGGCACGCCAGCGTCGCGAAGCCGAAGAGCTGGCCAGTCGCATGCAGTTCGAGCACGCGCCTGCGCCGGGTATCGATCAGCCGCTCCTGGACGAAGAAGGCGGCGAAGCGCCAGTAGCTGTTGTTTCCGAGCCTGTGCGCAACGATCAGAAACTGGGTCGTAACGAGCTGTGCTGGTGTGGCTCTGGCAAGAAATTCAAGCACTGTCACGGCCAGATCAACTAAGCCTTGACTATGTAATACCTGCGCCGCGACCGGCTTGCCCGTCGCGGCGTTTTTTCATTGATAGCCGTACCACTGTGGACGGCGCCACACTCCATGAGGAGCACCCCGATGGCTGTTGGTCTTGGTCCTTTGCCTGCGTTGCACCCGGTTCCCGGTTTTGAACTCGGCATTTCTTCTGCCGGCATCAAGCGTCCGGGGCGCAAGGACGTCGTGGTCATGCGCTGTGCCGAAGGCTCCAGCGTTGCCGGTGTCTTCACCCTGAATGCGTTCTGCGCCGCGCCGGTCATTCTGGCCAGACAGCGCGTGCAGGGCAGCGTGCGCTACCTGTTGACCAATACCGGTAACGCCAACGCTGGCACCGGTGAGCCTGGTCTGGTGGCCGCACGCCGTACCTGTGAGGCGCTGGCGCAGTTGACCGGCGTTGATGCGTCGGCGGTGCTGCCATACTCGACGGGTGTGATCGGCGAGCCTCTGCCTGTGGAAAAGATTGAAGGCGCGCTGCAAGCCGCGCTCGATGATCTGTCGGTGGATAACTGGGCCGCCGCCGCCACAGGCATCATGACCACCGACACGCTGCCCAAGGGTGCAAGCCGTCAGTTCACTCACGATGGCGTGACCATCACCGTGACCGGCATCAGCAAGGGCGCAGGCATGATTCGTCCGAACATGGCAACCATGCTCGGCTACATTGCCACCGATGCCAAAGTGTCGCAAAGCGTGTTGCAGGACCTGATTCGTGAAGGCGCCAACAAGTCGTTCAACCGCATCACCATCGACGGTGATACGTCGACCAATGACTGCTGCATGCTGATCGCTACCGGTCAGGCCGACCTGCCCGAGATCACTGAAACCAAGGGGCCATTGTTCGAAGCGTTGAAAAAAGCCGTGTTCGATGTGTGCATGGACGTGGCTCAGGCCATCGTGCGCGACGGCGAAGGCGCGACCAAATTCGTCACTGTCGAAGTCAATGGCGGTGGCAATCATCAGGAATGCCTGGACGTCGGTTACGCGGTCGCTCATTCGCCACTGATCAAGACTGCGCTGTTCGCATCGGACCCCAACTGGGGTCGTATCCTGGCGGCGGTCGGTCGTGCAGGTGTGCCTGACCTCGACGTGAGCAAGATCGACGTGTTCCTAAGTGGCGTATGCATCGCCAGCCAGGGCTGTCGCGCCACCACCTACACTGAAGAACAGGGCTCTGCGGTCATGGCCGAAGAGGAGATTACTATCCGTATCGAGCTGGGCCGTGGCGATTGCAGCGAAACCATCTGGACCACTGACCTTTCACACGAATATGTGAAGATCAACGCTGAATATCGCACCTGATCCACTGTCCGGCGCGCAGTCATCTTGCCGTTGCGCCGGGCTTCCTTCGCTGAACTCAAAGGAGCTTGACCATTAGCCTGCATCTGATTATTGGCGACAAACGCTATTCTTCCTGGTCGCTGCGCCCTTGGCTTGTGCTGGAGATGACCGGTGCGCCGTTCACCGATCAGGTCATTCGCCTGAACCAGCCTGACACCCGTGACAACATTCTCAAGTATTCGCCAACCGGCAAAGTGCCCGCGTTGCAGTGCGAGCACGGCACCATCATTGATTCGCTGGCCATCTGTGAATACCTGGTGGAGCGCTTCCCCGACGCCGACCTGTGGCCACGCGACATCGCCGCTCGCGCCCAGGCTCGCTCGGCCTGTGCGCAGATGCACAGCGGTTTTGCCAGCCTGCGCTCGAATATGCCTATGGACCTGCGTCAGGACCAGGCGCTGGAGGTGATTCCGGTCGACACTCAGCACGACATTGATCGCATGATCGGGCTGTGGGCCGAGTGCCGGGCCGCTTCAGCCGAAAGCGGACCGTTTCTGTTCGGTAAACCGAGCATCGCCGACGCGTTCTTTGCGCCAGCGGCGATTCGCTTGCGCAGCTATCACGTCGAGTTGCCGGCTGATGCGCTGGCCTATATCGAAACCATCTACCAATGGCCTGCCTTCAAACGCTGGCAGCAGGCCGGTCTGGAGGAGTCCTGATCGTGAAACGAGTTCATGTGGCCGCCGCCGTCATTCGTGGCGCTGACGGCAAAGTATTGATCGCCCGACGCGCCGACAGTCAGCATCAAGGCGGCCTCTGGGAGTTCCCAGGCGGCAAGGTCGAGGCGGGCGAGACCGTCGAGGCGGCGCTTGCACGTGAACTGCAGGAAGAGCTGGGCATTGCCGTGACGTCAGCGCGTCCGCTGATCAAGGTCAGCCACGATTACCCTGACAAGCAGGTGTTGCTGGATGTCTGGGAAGTGTCGGCATTCACTGGCGAGCCGCAGGGTGTCGAAGGGCAGCCGCTGGTCTGGGCGACCTCGCGTGAGCTGCCGGACTACGAGTTTCCGGCAGCCAACCAGCCCATCGTGGCGGCAGCCTGTTTGCCCGGCGAGTATCTGATCACACCTGAAGGTCTGGACAACATCGAACTGCTGCGCGGCATGCAAAAGGCTGTAGCGGGCGGTATCAAGCTGGTCCAGTTGCGAGCGCCGGGTGGTTATGACCCGAAATATCGCGATCTGGCGGTTGATGCGGCAGGCTTATGTGCGGGCAAGGCGCAACTCATGCTCAAAGGCCCTCTGGAGTGGCTGGGCGACTTTCCTTCCGCTGGCTGGCACCTCACGTCGGAGCAGCTGCGTAAATACGCCAGCCGTGGCCGTCCGTTCCCCGAGAACCGCTGGCTGGCTGCGTCCTGTCATGACGCCGAAGAGTTGGCCCTGGCCGAACAGATGGGCGTGGACTTCGTCACGTTGTCACCGCTTCAGCCAACCCTGACCCATCCAGATGCACAGCCACTGGGCTGGGATCAGGCGACCCGCTTGATCGCTGGCTTCAACAAGCCGGTCTTTCTGCTGGGCGGTGTAGGCCCTGCGGAGCTGAAGCAGGCTTGGGAAAGCGGCGCACAGGGCGTGGCAGGAATCCGCGCGTTCTGGCCTGACGAGATCCTCTGATTCTCAGAAGAGCACGCAGAGCGGCCAGAACGACTTGCCCACGCGGAGCGTGGGCACGATAGGTGTTCCGGTCCAGACACCTATCGTTCCTCACGCTCCAGCGCGGGAGTGCCGTGGGTGACGCTCCGCGCCGCAACGCACACCCAACAGCAGACGCAGAGCATCATGAAAGGCCTTGTCACGCGGAGCATCGAACGATAAGCCTCGTGGCGCCACTCAGACCGGCTTGGGTGCAGGCTGCCACAGTATCTCTGCGATACCTTGTCTTCTGGCGATCAGGCGCGCTGCCACGAATA
This sequence comes from Pseudomonas coronafaciens pv. oryzae str. 1_6, assembly GCF_000156995.2. Lineage (NCBI taxonomy): Bacteria > Pseudomonadati > Pseudomonadota > Gammaproteobacteria > Pseudomonadales > Pseudomonadaceae > Pseudomonas > Pseudomonas coronafaciens. The sequence goes on from NZ_CP046035.1 coordinate 1,104,039, forward strand.
GCAGGTCCGACAGCCTGTTGATGTACGCCAGCCCGGCGCCCTCAAGTGGTTCTACCGCATTCAGATGCTGGCAACGGCGCTCGGCACTGCGCGCCAGGCTGCGGCAGATGTGCGCTTGGGCGATCAGCGTTGAGCCACCGGGCAGAATAAAGTTTTCCAGCGGGCCCAATTCTTCATTCCACACATCAATCGCCGCTTCCAGCCGGTCAACTTCTGCGCTGTTCAGGGCCTTGTAAGTCGGCATCGCCAACTCGCCGCCCAGATCGAACAGGCGGTGCTGGCAGGGCGCAAGCACTTCAATCACTTCATTGAGCGCCGGAACACGCTGAGCTTCATCGATCAGCCCCGCCAGCAACAGGCCGAGCTGGCTGTTGAGCGTATCGACTTCACCGATGGCCTCGACGCGCGGGTGGTCCTTGGACACCCGGCGACCGTCGCCAAGCCCGGTTTCACCTGTGTCGCCGGTACGTGTGTAGATTTTCGACAAACGAAAGCCCATTGATGTGGCTCCTGATCAAGACTTCGAAATAACCTGCTGCTGAACGTTTGTCTGATTGGCTATCAGCGGCAAACGCAGCGTAAAGCAGGTGCCCATGCCGAGGGAGGACTGCACCTCCATCTGACCCTTGTGATTGTTGGTGATGATGAAGTACGACACCGACAGACCCAGTCCGGTGCCTTGGCCAATTTCCTTGGTGGTGAAAAACGGCTCGAATGTGCGTTTGCGAACGTTTTCCGACATGCCGATGCCGTTGTCTTCAACCTGAATTTCGGCCCAGGGCGGGTTGAGGCGGGTGCGCAGGATAATGCGCCCCGGCTCTTCGCTTTCCGGTCGCTGGTGAATGGCCTGGGCAGCGTTTTTCAGCAGGTTCAGCAGTACCTGTTCCAGCTCGTTGGCGATACACGGCACCGGCCCCAGGTTCTTGTCGAACTGGCGGATGATGTGCTGGCCCTTGAAGTCGAAACCGATGGTCAGGTCGAAGTCGTTGCTGGCAATTTCCACCGCCTGGTCGATCAGCCCCGGCAGGTCGCAGGGCGACAGCTGACGACTGCTCAGACGACTGAAATTGAGCATGTGACTGACGATCTTCGCCGCCCTGGCACCGGCTTGCTGGATGCCATCGAGCAGCTTCGGCACTTCACGGCTTTCGAGATAATGATTGACTACTGTCAGGTCAATGCCGTCCGCTTCGGCCTGCTCGATGTTCTTCGGCAATTCCGGGGACAGGCGCCGGCGGATGTTCTGTACGTTATGCAGGATGGCGCCCAGCGGGTTGTTGATCTCATGTGCCATGCCCGCCGCCAGACCGCCGACGGACAGCATCTTTTCCGACTGCACCATCATTTCTTCCAGCGAAATACGCTGGGTGATGTCATCGATGCGGATCACCACCCCACGCCCGGCATCACCGGTCAGCGGGTAGAACGTCAACGCGTAGTGGCGCGCCTCTTCATTCTTGATCCAGGTGACCCGCTCGATCTTGGTCACGCTGTGCCGCTCGACGGTGTGCTTGATCTGCGGCAGAAAAGCGCGCATCGGCTCGAAGGCCAAGAAGATCGGCTGGTTTAGCGCCTCGTCCAGCGTAGTGCCGGACAGCGCCGTGGCTTCCTGATTCCACTGGGTCACGTAAAGCTGCTCATCCAGCGCGATCATGGCCGAGGGCATCGAGTCGATGATGCTGTTGAGGTAGTTCTGGAAGCCGGTGAGCTTTTTCTCGATCTTGCTGCGCACCTGAACTTCCAGCTCCAGCTTGCGATTGGTGTGACGGGTTTCCTCGGCCAGCCCCTGGGCCTGATCGTAGGCTTCCTGAGAGTCGTCACGGGCGCGCTTGAGTTGCTGCTCACGCGCCTCGATACGCGACAACATGGTATTGAACGCTTCAGCCAGACTGCCGATTTCATCCTCGTTGCCGGGCGCTGCGCGCAAAGCGTAGTTTTCTTCACGGGTGACGCGCCGCGACAGCTCTTCCAGTTGGTCGATAGGCTCGGTGATCAGGCGCCGTATCTGCCGTGCCACCACCAGCCAGAGCAACACGCTGAACACCAGAATGGCCAGGCTGGCAGTCAGCGTACCGGTGTAGAACGCAGGTGGCAGCTCGCTGCTGGCGACCAGCAACAGATGCCCCGGCGGCTCGTCGCCCTTGGGCACAGTGATGACCTGCGTGCTACGAAACTCGGTCAGGCGCCAGCTTTCCAGGTCGTTGAAGTGCTTCGGCAGCTCAAGGCTTTCACCCTGATGCATCTGTTCGAGCCGCTCGCCGTCATTGTCGTACAGCGCTGCAGCGCGTAAAGGCCCGTAGCTTCTCAGCTCCTTGAGCAGCGCGCGCGCCTCGTTGGGCGAGTACAGGGCCCGCTCGTTGAGGTTGGCGCTGCTGATCAGTCGGCCAATGGTCTGCAAGGCCTGCGGAGCCATCGCTTCCTGAGAGATGTAATAGGCGGCGCTGATGAAGGTCAGGTTGGCAACCAGCAGCACAGTGGTCATCAGGATCAGCAGAGCTGCCAGCAGTTTCTGACCTACTGGCAGGTTTTCCAGGCGTTGGCGCAAAGGCATGGGGCAGGTCGCATTGACGGGTGGTGCGAGCAGGGTAGCGCGGGCTAGTCGGTACGCAAACCCTTGCTTGCCAGATGGGTTGTCAGACGCGTCTGCAATTGCTGCAGGTGAGGTGCCGGGCAGTGATGGCGAGCGGCCGCCGCACAGGCGTATCCCGACAGATAGCTGATTTCGGTTCGTCGCCCATGAGCGACATCCTGATACATGGACGAGTAGTTGGCGGCTGTCGCGTGGATGACGCGCAGCACCTCATCGTGCAGCCCTTGCGCCGCGGCTGGCTGGCCGCAGCATTCCAGCAGTTTGGCCAGCTCGGCGCAGAGTGTCATGACCTCGCAACCTTGCTCCAGCAGGCCGCCATTACGGCATGCGTGCAAAACTGTCAGCGGGTTGACGGCGCAATTGAGCGCCAGCTTGCGCCACAGGCGGGTGAGAATGTCTGGCGTCCATTCGTGAGCAATGCCGCTGGCGCGTATGTCTTGGAGAAGTGCCGGCGCAGCCGGGTTCGACACATCGCCCAGCCAGGTAAAACCGTGCCCGGCGAACCTGACGCGCCAGTCCGATTCCATGAATGCGCCTTCGGTGCTCGAGGCAAAAATGCAGCGCGCATGGGGAACCCGCGCAGCAACCGCGTCCTGACTGCCCAGCCCGTTTTGCAGCAGGATCACTTCGGCATAAGGCGTCAGGCGTGAAGCCAGCTGTGCGACGGCTTGTTCAGCGTCATAGGCCTTGCAGGCGACCAGCAGACGCTCGACAGGCTCGCGGTGCGTGGCAGTCTGCGCCTCGACCGGGTAAGCCTGGGCCACGTCGCCTTCGATCAGCGTCACGCAGCTGCCAGCAGCCTGATAGACGTCCAGTCTCGCCTCATCACGCAGTATCAGGCGCACCGACAGGCCTGCCCGCGTCAGTCGCGCTGCCCACAGGCTGCCCAGACTGCCTGCGCCAAGGATATGCCAGGTCACGGCCATCAGGACGGCACAATCAGGGGCTGAGACGGTCTGCTGAACATGAAAACAGGGATGTGCATGCAAGGCTCACAGTGAACGCAGGGAAAGTCTCGTTATAATGAGCGTTCTTTCATACCGTCAAGTCATGCGTGCGTGATTGTTGTGCGCACGCCGTTTACCTGGAGAACATACATGCCCTCGTTCGACGTAGTGTCCGAACTGGATAAACACGAAGTCACGAATGCCGTCGACAACGCCATCAAAGAGCTGGACCGTCGCTATGACCTCAAAGGCAAAGGCACGTTCGAGTTCAAGGAACTGACCGTCACGCTGACCGCCGAAGCCGATTTCCAGCTGGAAGCGATGATCGAAATCCTCAAGCTGGCGCTGGTCAAGCGCAAGGTCGACGCGAAGTGCCTTGAAGTCAAAGACGCCTATGCGTCCGGCAAACTGATGAAACAGGAAGCCACGTTGCGCGAAGGCATCGACAAAGAACTGGCGAAAAAAATCGTCGCCCATATCAAGGAAGCCAAGCTCAAGGTGCAGGCCGCCATTCAAGGCGAACAAGTCCGTGTGACCGGCAAAAAACGCGACGACCTGCAAGAAGCCATTGCCGTCTTGCGTGCCTACGATTCGGGCATGCCTTTGCAATTCAACAACTTCCGTGACTGAACATAAGTAATGGGCTGCGGGGAACCCTTGCGTTTCCCGGTCGGTCCGAATCGCCGTGGGCGCGATTTGATGTTGGTTCGTAACGGATAATGGGGGTAACGATGGATTTGAATGCTGAAGTCGGTCATCTGTGGCAAGCGTCGCAGGCGTGGATTCCGATGATCATGGAATACGGCAGCCGTTTGCTGCTGGCTCTGGTAACACTGTGTCTGGGCTGGTGGCTGATCAACCGGTTGACCGGCAAGCTTGGTGCCTTGTTGGCATTGCGCCACGCTGATCTGGCCCTGCAGGGCTTCGTCAGCAACCTGGCGAACATCATCCTGAAAATTTTGCTGGTGGTCAGTGTCGCGTCAATGATCGGCGTCGAAACCACCTCGTTCGTGGCCGCTATCGGTGCCGCTGGCCTGGCCATCGGTCTGGCGTTGCAGGGCAGCCTGGCGAACTTTGCAGGCGGCGTGCTGATTCTACTGTTCCGTCCATTTCGCATCGGCGACTGGATCGAAGCTCAGGGCGTATCGGGAACCGTCGACAACATCCAGATCTTCCACACCGTCCTGCGTACCGGCGACAACCGTACCGTGATCATTCCCAACGGCAACCTGTCGAACGGCATCATCACCAACACCAATCGTCAGCCGACCCGCAAGATCACCTTCGATATCGGCGTCAGCCACGATGCGGATTTGAGGAAAGCACTGCAGGTCCTGCTGGACATGGCCGACGACCCCCGCGTACTCAAGGATCCGGCCCCGCAGGCTGTGGTCGCTGCACTGGGCGAGAACGCGATCACGCTATCGCTGCGCGTATGGACCACCACGGGCGACATGGGCGACGTGACGTCGATGTTCAACATCGAAGCACGTGACCGCCTGAAGGACGCAGGCATCGAAATCCCGTTGCCGCAACGGATTGTGCGGGTGGTTCAGGAGTAACTGTCGACAGCTTTTCTGGCAAATCCAAAGCCCTGGCTCGTGAGAGTCGGGGCTTTTCTTTAAGTGGCCGGGTCAGGAAAACGCTATCTCCAAGGCGACAATTAAAAGTGTCGTCATACCTCCGGCTAACGCATGAGTATAAAAGCGGAGTCGCCATTTTTTTGAAAATCGCCATGGTTTTGCACAGCATGCGTAGATGAAGAAAATAAGGGTCGCGACGACCTCTGCATTCATTAGTAAACCGAGTGTAGCGGCAACTACCAGTATCCCTTCACCCAACCCTGTGGCCAGGCGCACCGCACCGAACAGCAATGCGATAGAAATAATAGGCAGCCAGACAACTAAACCCATAATGCTAAGCAGAGCGTGACGCCCAGCGCTTCCTTTACAGAGTGTATTCATTTTTGCTCCATGATTATTTTCGACATCGACGCTCGGGTGTTTCGTCAGCTGTTGGTTACGAACATACCTTTCGGTATACCGGCACGAGCTGTGCGCTATTTACTGTAAATGTAACCGTCGTCTTCCTCATCGTCCTCGTCGATATCCTTGAGTTTTTCTTGATGAGGTACAGGGTAAAGACCCAATACAGCCGCGACTCCCGCAGATATGCCCATTAGGAAGGGAGTAGGCTCTGGATAATGCGAAAGTTTCCGATCGGGGTCCTCTGTGGGATTAATGCCGCTGCCTGCGGGGAGCTTCATTATCTTGATGCCATCAGCGGTGAGAATACAGCGAGGCGGGACTATCCTGCCTTCAAATATTTCCACTATTTCGGCGGTGGGTAACGGCGTGAGTGCTTCGCTGACCTGGGTGCCGGATTCGCTATTCGTGAGCAAGAATTTCTCGTCGCTTTTCTCGATACGAATCTTCGGCTGACTCTTAGGCTTTGTAGCGTAGTCACCAATCAGCTCGTCACACGGGGATACTGACTCTTGCGTACAGCCCGCTAACAGAACAATCCCGGCGACTAAATGCATACCTACAACGGCCTTACAAAAACGCGTGTACATATTTCTTCCTTGTTCCGATTGAGAGTGCGGTGATATCTAAGGTGAGCCGAAGGTGAACGGGACTGCGCCACGGTTCTGGCTGTTCTTGGCCTTGCGGGCTTCATCGGGCGGGCGGACCATTTGTACGGTCAGGCTGCCATCTGTACCCGCGTAGACCACAGCACTGACGCCGCCGTCCTTGTAGCTGGCGATGGTTGCCAGGTTGATCTCTACCAGCGCACCGCTGACCCCGGTATTACCCAGACGGCGACCGATGTCGTAACCCTCTTCGACATTGCCCAGTTCGAGACCGTGGCCGTCCTTGTTCAGGTCGTGCAGGGCGTTGTTCAGGGCGATTTCGGTTTCCGGGTTGTTGGTGCTGTCGTAGAACACCCGCACAGGTTTTTGCCCTTCTGGCAGAGTGTCCAGCGCCTGTGTCCAGGCGGCTTGCAGCGCTTTGGTTTGCAAGGCAGGCTTCAGGCGTTTGCCGTTTTCATCCTGCATGGAGGCCTTGATCGGACGATGCAGATAGCCAAGCACCGGCGCAGCATCGAACTCCTTGACCTGATGCTGATTCCAACGAATCGGCAGCCAAGGGGAGGGCTCGAAGTTGCCAGGGCCACGGTTGCTGATGGTTTTCCAGAGCGTGGGAAGTTGGGACTGCCAGTAGGCGGTGGACATGGTGCCTGGGGATTTGGGAATTACAACGCCTTTGGCGCTTTGTTCGTTTTCATACTGTTCCGTGAATGCGTCGTCACGATTCCAGTAAAAAGCCCAAAGCTTGCCCATATCTGTATTTTTGTTCTGATTGCTTTCTGTTTCGCTGGTCGCATAAGGGCGAATATAACGGTCTACCCTGTCGGAACGGGTGACCAAGAGTCCTGTCATGCTCTCGAATATAGTGGGTACTACCTGAGCATTTTTTTGCAGACCTGGAGTGCCGGCAACGCGCAAACTGTTTCGCGTGACATCGCCATCTTCACTTACGATTAGCGCTTCAGGCACTTGAGGGTTGTCGTCAAAAAAAAGGAATAAACGTTCAAGCATTTTTTGAGCATGTGTGGTGTTTTCAGCGTCTTGCCACAAAACGAGCGTGACACCCAAAGTCGCAGCATTTCGACCACTCATTATGTTCTCTGCAGCCCCAGTGTCTGAAGGCTGTTTGGGAGGCGCAATAGCAAATGTTGGGATAGGCCAATACGCGACAGATTCTCCAGCTGAATGCTGGAACGCCACGCGTGTGTTTATGCCTCTAGTGAGCTCACGCGAACTCAGGCCTGAATCGTATTCCTTGGGGGATGATGGGTATATGGATACAAGGTTGTTATTCTTAGCGACTACTTCTCGCCAGACAGACGATTGATGCCAGTCATTGACAGCTATGCCTACTCCCCTAATTTCCAGAGAATAGTTTCGCTTTTGAGTTGCCTGCTGTTCTGATACTTGTTCTTCCACTTTGGACTTGTAGGCTACCAGCTCGTGTTTTTCATCAGCAACGGCCTTGCCCCACCAGTGTCCACTGTAGATCAGCAGAACCGCACCTAAAATCCCTGCAATGCCCCAGCGTGCTACCGAATGTATCTCACGAAATTCCATATGATTTTCCTGTGCTTCCGTTGCATGACCCGATCACAAAATTCCTAGACCACTCGCACATTCATGGCGTGGCTGGCGACACCCTGACAGCCGCACGCCAGTCGATGGCCGTGCAGCACCACCAGGATGCCGTTCAGCTTTCGGGTGGGGTGGTGTCGCCCAGACAGACGGGATAGCTCACTCTGCAGGTGCCCCGCCGGTTGGCGAGCCGAAGGTGAATGGGTCTGCGCCACGGTTCTGGCTGTTTTTCGCCTTGAGGGCTTCATCGGGCGGGCGGACCATTTGTACGGTCAGGCTGCCGTCGGTGCCTGCGTAGACCACAGCACTGACGCCGCCTTCCTTGTAGCTGGCGATGGTCGCCAGGTTGATCTCTACCAGCGCACCGCTGACCCCGGTATTACCCAGACGGCGACCGATGTCGTAACCCTCTTCGACATTGCCCAGTTCAAGGCCGTGGCCGTCCTTGTTCAGGTCGTGCAGTGCTTTATTCAGGGCGATTTCGGCTTCCGGATTGTTGGTGCTGTCGTAGAACACCCGCACAGGTTTCTGACCGTCGGGCAGAGTTTCCAGCGCCTGAACCCAAGCCGCTTGCAAGGCTTTGGCTTGCAGGGCTGGCTTCAGACGCTTGCCGTTTTCATCCTGCATGGAGGCCTTGATCGGACGATGCAGATAGCCAAGCACCGGCGCAGCATCGAACTCCTTGACCTGATGCTGATTCCAGCGGATCGGCAGCCAAGGGGAGGGCTCGAAGTTGCCAGGGCCACGGTTGCTGATGGTTTTCCACAGGGTGGGGAGCTGGGATTGCCAATAGGCGGTGGACATGGTGCCGGGGGCATATGGGGTTTCAACGCCCTTGGCTTTCTCGGTAGTTCTGTACCAGTCCATAAATGCCTTGTCCCGATCCCAGTAGAAAGCCCAAAGTTTTCCTAGGTCGGTATCTTTGTTCTGGTTGTCCTCTGGCTCGGTTGTCGCATAGGGGCGAATATAAATATCTACCCTGTCGGATCGGGTGACCAGTAGTCCTGTCATGCTCTCGAATACAGTGGGGACTACCTGAGCATTTTTGGGTAGTCCGGGAGTACCACTTTTACGATAAATATCTCGTGTGATATCTCCGTCTTGACTAGCTATCAACGCCTGCGGAACCTTAGGGTTATCTTCGAAAAACAGAAACATTCTTTCGATCATGGCTTGTGCGTGGGTCGTACTTTCATCGTCTTGCCAGAGGAGTTGAGTTACTCCTAGGGTCGCTTTATTACGACCGGAGTTGATAAGGTTTGCGGCTCGATAAGGTTTTTTGTATGGGTTGGGTGGTCCTAGAGCGAATACTGGAACTGGCCAATACGCTACCGATTCACCTGCTGAGTGCTGAAAAGCAACACGTATTTTAATTCCGCTTGAGCTCTCTCGAGACGAAAGTGAAGCTTTATAATCATTTGGATTTTGCGAATATATTGATGAGAAATTGTTGTTTTTCTTTTTGATGAACTCCCAAATGGTTGATTGGTAGTCTTGATGTATTCCAATCCCGATCCCGCGTATCTCTAATGAATAAGTCCGTTTTTGTATAGACTGTTTTTCTTCACTTTGACGAATGGCTTGGGTCTTATAGTTAGCTAGCTCGTTTCTTTCGCCGGCAATGGCCTTTCCCCACCAGTGACCACTAAAAGTCAAAAGTACAGTGCCCAAAACTCCTACGATACCCCAGCGCGTCACCGAGCTTATCTCACGCAACTCCATATCGTTTTCCTGTGCTTCCGTTGCATGACCTGATCACAAATTTCTAGACCACTTGCACATTCATGGCATGGCTGGCCACACCCTGACAGCCGCACGCCAGTCGATGGCCGTGCAGCACCACCGGGATGCCGTTCAGCTTTCGGGTGGGGTGGTGTCGCCCAGACAGACGGGATAGCTCACTCTGCAGGTGCCCCGCCGGTTGGCGAGCCGAAGGTGAACGGGTCTGCGCCACGGTTCTGGCTGTTTTTCGCCTTGCGTGCTTCATCGGGCGGGCGGACCATTTGTACGGTCAGGCTGCCGTCGGTGCCTGCGTAGACCACAGCACTGACGCCGCCTTCCTTGTAGCTGGCGATGGTCGCCAGATTAATCTCGACCAGCGCACCGCTGACCCCGGTATTACCCAGACGGCGACCAATGTCGTAACCCTCTTCGACATTGCCCAGTTCAAGACCGTGGCCGTCTTTGTTCAGGTCGTGCAGTGCGTTGTTCAGGGCGATTTCGGCTTCCGGGTTGTTGGTGCTGTCGTAGAACACCCGCACAGGTTTCTGCCCTTCTGGCAGAGTGTCCAGCGCCTGCACCCAAGCGGCTTGCAGCGCTTTGGCTTGCAAGGCCGGCTTCAGACGCTTGCTGTTTTCATCCTGCATGGAGGCCTTGATCGGACGATGCAGATAGCCAAGCACCGGCGCAGCATCGAACTCCTTGACCTGATGCTGACCCCAGCGGATGGGTAGCCAAGGGGAAGGCTCGAAGTTGCCAGGGCCACGGTTGCTGATTGTTTTCCACAGCGTGGGAAGTTGGGATTGCCAGTAGGCGGTGGACATGGTGCCCGGGGCGTAGGGGGTTTCAACGCCTTTCGCTTTCTCGGCAGTTTCGTACCAGTCCATAAATGCTTTGTCCCGATCCCAGTAGAAAGCCCAAAGCTTGCCTAGATCGGTATCTTTGCTCTGGTTGTCCTCTGGCTCGTTTGTCGCATAGGGACGAATATAGCGATCTACCCTGTCGGAACGGGTGACCAGCAGGCCTGTCATGCTCTCGAATACAGTGGGGACTACCTGAGCATTTTTGGGTAGTCCGGGAGTGCCACGTTTGCGATATATGTTCCGCGTGACGTCCCCGTCCTCGCTTGCGATCAGTGCTTGCGGAACTTTAGGATTAGCCTCAAAAAACTGAAACAGTCGCTCGATCATGCTTTGTGCGTAGTTGGTGCTCTCATCGTTTTGCCAGAGAAGCTGGGTGACACCTAAGGTCGCTGCATTCCGGCCGGAGTTGATTAGATTCGCTGCACGGTAGGGCTTTCCGTAAGGGTTCGGAGGGCCTAAAGCAAAGGCTGGAATTGGCCAATAGGCCACCGACTCTCCTGCGGAATGCTGGAAAGCCACCCGAGTATTAATATCCGCTGTAGTTTCTCGCGAGCTCAAGGATGGGTTGTAGGCTTTAGAGTCCGACGGAAATATCGATGAGAGATTGTTGTTTTTCTTTACAATTTCTCGCCAGACAGACGATTGATGCCAGTCATTGACAGCTATGCCTACTCCCCTAATTTCCAGAGAATAGTTTCGCTTTTGAGTTGCCTGCTGTTCTGATACTTGTTCTTCCACTTTGGACTTGTAGGCTACCTGTTCGTGTTTTTCATCAGCAACGGCCTTGCCCCACCAGTGTCCGCTGTAACTCAGCAGAACCGCACCTAAAATCCCTGCAATGCCCCAGCGTGCTACCGAATGTATCTCACGAAATTCCATATGATTTTCCTGTGCTTCCGTTGCATGACCTGATCACAAAATTCCTAGACCACTCGCACATTCATGGCGTGGCTGGCGACACCCTGACAGCCGCACGCCAGTCGATGGCCGTGCAGCACCACCGGGATGCCGTTGAGCTTTCGGGTGGGGTGGCCTTCGATAAAGGCGAACTCACCGGAGTGAAGCGGGCAGGTGGCCTTGTCGCCCAGCACTGCCGGTGGCTTGCCGTTGATAGCGTGGGTGCCTGCCAATTGGCAGGACACCACCTGGCCACCGCTGCTGGTGGCGTCGCCCAGGCAGACCGGATAACTCACTCTGCAGGTGCCCCGCCGGTTGGCGAGCCGAAGGTGAACGGATCTGCCCCACGATTCTGGCTGTTTTTCGCCTTGCGTGCTTCATCGGGCGGGCGAACCATTTGTACGGTCAGGCTGCCATCGGTGCCTGCGTAGACCACCGCACTGACGCCGCCGTCCTTGTAACTGGCGATGGTCGCCAGATTGATCTCGACCAGCGCACCGCTGACCCCGGTATTCCCCAGACGGCGACCAATGTCGTAACCCTCTTCGACATTGCCCAGTTCAAGACCGTGACCGTCCTTGTTCAGGTCGTGCAGGGCGTTGTTCAGGGCGATTTCGGCTTCAGGGTTGTTGGTGCTGTCGTAGAACACCCGCACAGGTTTCTGACCTTCGGGCAGGGTGCCCAGTGCTTGAATCCAGGCTGCTTGCAGGGCTTTGGCTTGCAGGGCAGGTTTCAGGCGTTTGCCGTTTTCATCCTGCATGGGCGCCTTGATCGGACGATGCAGATAGCCGAGAACCGGCGCGGCGTCGAACTCCTTGATTTGATGCTGATTCCAGCGGATCGGCAGCCAAGGGGAGGGCTCGAAGTTGCCGGGGCCACGGTTGCTGATGGTTTTCCAGAGCGTGGGAAGTTGGGATTGCCAGTAGGCGGTCGATATGGTACCTGGGCCTAATGGATCTTTAATCCCTTTGGTCTTCTGCGCGTCCTGATAGACTTTTCTGAATTTACGCGGTTGCTCCCAGTAGAAAGCCCAAAGCTTGCCTAGATCGGTATCTTTGTTCTGGTTGTCTTCTGCGTCGTTATTCGCATAAGGACGAATGTGGCGTTCCACCCGGTCCGAGCGAGTAATCAGCAGGCCTGTCATGCTTTCAAATACTGTTGGTACTACTTGAGTATTTTTTTGCAAGCCTGGAGTTCCATGTTCGCGATATAGGTTCCGCGTTACGTCCCCGTCTTCGCTTGCGATAAGTGCCTCGGGGACTTTCGGATTATCTTCAAAAAAACCAAACAGCCGCTCAATCATACCTTGTGCGTAGTTGGTATTTTCGTCTTCTTGCCAGAGGAACTGTGTCACGCCTAGCGTCGCTGCATTGCGGCCTGAGTTGATAATACTTGCAGCGCGGTAGGGCTTGTTGTAAGGGTTTGGAGGCCCGAGCGCAAAGACGGGAATTGGCCAGTAAGCTACTGATGGGCTTGCTGCATGCTGAAAGGCCACCCGAGTATTGATATCCGCTGTAGTTTCTCGCGAGCTCAACGATGGATCGTAGGCGTTGGCTTGTGACGGAAATATCGATGAGAAGTTGTTATTTTTCTTTACAATTTCTCGCCAGACAGACGATTGATGCCAGTCATTGACTGCTATGCCTACGCCTCTTATTTCTAGTGAGTATATTCGTGCTAGCGAAGTCTGTTGCTCTGCATTTTTAGCAATCACTTGGGATTTGTAAGCTGCCAACTCATGCTTTTCATTGGCAAGGACTTTTCCCCACCAATGGCCGCTATAGGCTAGCAAAACAGCACCTAAAATCCCTGCGATTCCCCAGCGCGTTACCGACTTTATGTCACGAAGTTCCATGTTGGTTTCCTGTGCTTTTAGGTATACAAGAAAGACAAATCCGAGCCACAGAGCAAGCAAAATCCCAATGATCCATAGGTAAGATTTTAGCTTCGGACGAAGTGATTTTCTCTTTAAAGGGGCACTCACTTGAGGCCCCTCGATTGCTGGGTGTCTTGGAGCAAGGGCGGCGGTGTCAGTGGGACTAGATCGTCGGAAGGAAACTCTCCTTCTTCATAGTAAAGATGGCTTGCGCTAACTAATTCCTGCGATTTCTCGCTAAGCCTTTCCCAGCCAGGTAAATCAGTCGTTTGAGCAAACTGCTTTTTGCCCATCTTCCAATCCGCTATCGCCACCAGCACATCACGCATCGCTGGGTCGTCCAGGCATTTCGCCTGACCAATCGCAATATCCATCGCCGTTACCCAGCGTTGGTTTTCCGGACTGCGCAACAAGCCCGAGTGATAGCTATTGTCGGCCAGCACATCTGTGCTTTTATCCATGGATTCACGTATTTCGTCCGGGGTTTCTTCTCGCAGTATGTCGTAACGATCCGTAGGTTTGGGCGCGCCGTCGCCTGTCACTCGTTGTTTACGCATGATGCGGGTTTGTTCACTTGGTGCTTTGCCCAGATTCCATTTGGCTAACTCTCGCTCCAGATCTATCGATCCAGTTTGGCTGCGAACGTAATGCCAGTTGAACTTGGCTCTAGGATTGCCCACGGCAGAGGCTTTGTTCGCATCATCCGGTCTGTCAAGGCCCGATTTGGTTGGAGTGCCCTCTACTTCTTCTCCGCCAAACATAGCGGGGGCGTGTGGTGGATACAGTTGTTCTGCATTGATCAGGATCTTATGCCCTTTTTCTATAGGCCCTTTCGAAATGAACCCTGTGATAAAACCACCACCGGGATAACGAGATTCGCCTTTGGCGCGCAACAAGTCATAGCCTGGCGGCTTTCCAACCATGACCGGCATGTCTTCACGGTGCCGTTTGGTCCACATGCGTTGAAAGAAACGCACTGCTTTCAATTCAGCCATTGGGTTACGATCGCTATTCTCACCATGTGTATCCCACACCCCGTAGGTGCCGATGCCTCTGACGTCATCCAGCGCGACGGTAGTGTCGTCCGGGCAGAAATACAGGTACACCTTGCCGCGGTTATCACGCTCAGGAAATACCGTCAGACCACCTACCTTATCCTTGTTCTTGCGCGTCCCTTGTATTGGTGACCACTGCGGGCCGCTTCTTCCGCGATAGGTTGCAGGGTTGCTCAGGTCCGACAGCGGCGGCTGGGTATGGGGTGCCTGAGTCACCTGCGCCACGATGCGGGTCAGTGTGGATAGTGTGTCTTGATCTTTGGGGGTCACTTCCGGGAACAGGCAGTAGGGCGTGTCCACCATGATGATTGTGTCCGCGCAACGATGCCCTCCGTCGACCAGCAGCGCTTGCGCCAGCAGTGTGATTAACGTGCCTTGGCTATGCGCCATGATCGTGATGGTTTCGTCGGGAGATACCCGTCGTATCTCCTTGACCATCATGGCGAGCCGGTGAGCGGCCAGCACGTAATAACGCCGATGCGGGTTATCCCCTATAAAATGGGTGTTGGGCAGCGTCTTTCGGGCAATCTTAAGACGCATGGTGAGTGGCAGGCCCCTGTCATACATTTCCAGCAGGTTATTGGTGGCATTGACAAAATAACCACCGGCCTTACCAAAATGACGATCCAGGCGATTGCCCTGTATGTCCTGATACTGGTCGCGCAGTTTGGTCGGGTCGTTGTTCTTGTCTCTACTGATTTCGCTGGGGTCGGCTCGGTATCCCCAATAGAAAGGAATCAGCAGACTGCGAGTTTTCGGGTCATCTGTATCGCGTTTGTAAAGATTGGTGTCAGGGTCGTCGAGTAGTTGTTTTTCTCGATCTCCCAGCGGTTGCTTGGCTCTGAGTTTGTCTTTCGCTGCGTAGTACTCAGCCCCATACCGCCCCGCCACCAAATCCGGCCGATCAAGCCGCTCATTAACCCCCTGACACAACCCCTTCTCCACCGACTCATAAGAAGCCCCCGGATCATTCACACCATGCAGAAAGATCACCACGCCGGGCAGGTCGGCGGGTACTTCCATTTTGCAGGTGGTGTTGAGGTTGGGGATCAGCCGGGTGTTGCCTTGGGCAACGGCGTATTCATCGGCGCCGTTCATTGCGCACCTCCTTTGGGTGCGCCGCTGCGTAGTGCCGATACTTGTGCCTGATGCATCATTTCGCGCTCCACGCGCTCGGTCAGTCCGTCTGCGTTCGTCATTCCTTTCACCAGGCTGCCATCTTCCAGTTTGATTTCATAAGAATGGTCCGCCGCTGCCCGCGGGCTTGCTTCGCTGTGGCCGGGGTAGTGGAAGGTGACCTGCTGGGCGGCTGGGTCGCGGCCGAACGAGGGGATCGACGCGCTGTCGGTTTTTGGGCCGATCCAGTCGTGTTCGCTGGCGTGCACGGTGACTTTGCCTTGCGAGCCGATCTCGACGCCGCCGCCTATCTTGATGTAACTGCCATCATCGGCGACCAGGCGAATGGTCGGAGCGGTGATAACCACTTCGCCCTCGACGGCCGAGACGTGCAGGTTTTTCTGGGCGTTGAGCGCGATGTCGTCTTCCTGGGCCTGCACCAGCACTTTGCCGCGGTTGGCGATGGCGCTGATGCCTGCGTCCTGGGCGAAGGCCGACAGCCCTTTGCCTGCTTGCAGGTGCATGGCTGCGCCGCTGGTCAATTGCAGGTTGTCTTGCGCGGTGGTGTCGTGGTTTTCACCGGCGTAGTGAACCTGCGAGCGCGGTGTGGCGCTGGCGATGCCGGCTGCGGCGGTCATGGCCAGAACCGGGTCGCCCAAGCCGCTGTTGTCTGGCGCGGGCCATTGATCCAGCGATTGACGCAAGGCTTCGATGCCTTTTACATCTACCGCCTGCCCACCGCGAGCAGCAGCAGTTTCGCCGAGGGATTTGAACAGCTCTCCGCATTCGGCCAGCAGTTTGAGCAGTTCCTCGCGATCCAGTTGCGAGCCTTTTGCGTCGGTGCGTGCATAGGTGGTCAGCAACATGCCTTGCGCAGCACGTAGCGCAATGGCTGCATCGGTACGCAGCTCTGCACCGTTGCCACGTGGCTGAGCGGTGCCGTCGGTGCGTGGGTCGGTCAGCTTACCCAGGTTGAGTGCAGTGGCCTGATGGGTGGTGCCCATGCGTGCGCGCAGCGAACCGGGTGTGTCATCGAAGAGCAATTCGTTGAAACCGCTGCCCTTGTGTTCCTGAGTGCGGATCCCCGACAGCGTGCGATTGCCTGGCAAACCCGATGCCTTGCTGAAGCGCGGCGGCAGGTTATTGTTGTTGTAGAGCACCGAGGTGACCAGAGGCCGGTCTATGTCGCCTGCCAGAAAGGTCACCAACACTTCCTGACCGATACGCGGCATGAACTGATGACCAAAGCCGCTGCCCGCGCTGGGCATGGCGACCCGCAGCCACGTGGTGCCCTGGGGGAGGCTGTCGCCGCGCTGCCAGTGGAACCTGACCTGAATGCGTGCCAGTTCATCGGTGAACACTTCTTCGCCTTGCGGCCCGACCACGATGGCGCTGAGCGGGCCGGGAACGGTTGGACGGGGGATGGTGATTGGATGACGATAAGGAATCTTCTGGCGAATGCACACGAACTCGTTTGCGTAACCCGCCTTTTCATCGGACAGGTAATTATTACGCCCGTTATGCGTGACTGATAACAGCAGAAAACTGCGATCTTCCGCAGAGCCCTGGTCGTGATCGAAATGCTGGGTCAGTTCAAACGTATGCCCGGGATACATGGCGCGGCAGTTGCTGATGCCGGTGAAGGTCTTGCCCTGTACTTCGATGGCTTCGAGACGCTGACGTACCAGACGTTCACCATCGTCGAACGTGCCGTGACTGTAATGATCAAGGAAGTCATAGACTTCGTATGAGTCGACATTGCCCTGTTCATTAAGGCTCGGCATGCTCACCGGCAACTGGTTGCGCGGTTGCTTGTAATCGAATGTCTGGATGGACAGGCGCCCGGGTTGCAGGCTGCGATGGCTACGCCATTCTGTAATCGAGTCCGCTGTCTCGGTAATGGATGCGCTGTGGTAACGGATGCGTGGCTGTTGGGCCAGTGGTGAAAGGTCCCGCGAGTGATCAAGAATGATCAGGGTGTGCTTTTCTTCGCTGTGCTCGAAATAGAAAAACAATCCTTCATGTTCCAGCAGCCTCAAGACAAAGGTCAGATCGCTTTCGCGGTACTGCGTGATGTAACTGTGCGGTTTGAGTGGCTGGCTGAGCTGGAACTCGAAGTCGGGCAAGGCGCCGTAGGCAGCAAATACCGTGCGGATGACTTCTTCGATGGTTTGTTCCTGGAAGATCCGTGAGTCGATGCGCCGGGAGAGCATCCACAGCCAGGGGCTCAGTGTGGCGCTGTAGCGTGCCAGACCGCCGTCGCTGCCCTGCAGGCTGAACGTGCTGATATAGCCGTTGATGTAGCGCGCCTCGCCCGTTGCCAGCTCTATCGCCAGTTGAGCCGGCTGGCCGATCTGCGACTTGAGCTGCAGGCCTGCATCGCGGCTGATCATCGACAACTCAAAGCTGAACAGTTCGGAAAGGCCTTCGGTGCCGGTAAACTTTTCGAGCAGGAGTTCCTGTTCGTTACGGGCGACGGTTGTCAATTTGATCAGGCGACGATTCTGTGGCGCAAATAGCGCTGTTAGGTCCTTTAACATTGTCGCTCCGGTATTAAAGCTGGCGTCTTTTTCTATTAAGAGCGCTGATACAAAGAGAGGCAGCAGTCTATACGCTTCTGTCTGTGCTCACACCTTCAAATCACACAGGTGCATTGCCGAAACAAGGTACGGGTAGCGAGAAACAAAAAGTAGTGCAGGGTGCCGAACAAGGTTGTCGGCTGTTTCACAGGGACCTGTAGTTTCTTTCTTACAAATAAACAGCAGCGTTATAAGGCCTCAGGCAAAAGCAGTCGAATGTTTAGCAGAAGGCTGGCTGAGTGGCGTAAAAAAGCCCCGACTCGTGCGAGTCGGGGCGGTTTGTTTTCTCAGTGCATTCTCGCCAGCGTAATAATAATAGTGATCGCCGCGAAGGCGGCGCCCAGTACGTTGATGAAGAATGCAGTACGTACTTTTTTCGACAGCCTCCACGGTTTTATGGCGAACGCATAAACCAGCAGGAAGATGACGGCGAAGATTTCCACCTGAGCCAGGATGACGGTCATGCCACCAAATGCGGCTCCGGTCTGGTCCGAGGCACCTTGCGATACATAGTACGTCAGCGCCGCGTAAATAATCGGTAGCCAGATACCCAGGCTTATAAGAATCAGTGGAACGGGGCTTCGTTTGTTTTCGGTGTTCACGTTGGTTCCTTGTAATGAGCATTCCGATTGGACTCGCATCCGAGCCTGTTTTTAACGCAGCAGCACCGAGCGCAGCCACTTTCGTACAGAGCCTAGCCAGCAATCAGGGCTTTTCGATACCCGTAGCCTCGTTCGGCGCCTCGGTTTTCGCCGTGCGTATCTCTCGGTTCCACTGCAGGATGATCATCACCAGCGTCGGAATACCCAGCAGGGCAGTGATCAGGAAGAAGTTGTGGTAGCCGAACTTCTCCACCACCACGCCCGAATAGCCACCCAGTAGTCGCGGCAACAGCAGCATGATGGAGCTGAGCAGTGCGTACTGGGTGGCGGAGAATTTCAGGTTGGTGAGGCTCGACAGGTACGCGACGAAGGCAGAGGTCGCGAGCCCGGAGCTCAGGTTATCCAGTGAGATGGTCAGAATGAGCATTTTCACGTTGGGCCCCATGTCCGCCAGCAGCAGAAACAGGATGTTGGTCGACGCCGACGCGAACCCACCGATGAACAGAATCGGCATGATGCCGAACCTTACGATCAACAGACCGCCAGCGCCAGCGCCCAGCAGGGTCATGATCAGGCCGAATACCTTGCTGACGCT
The DNA here is from genome assembly GCF_000156995.2 of Pseudomonas coronafaciens pv. oryzae str. 1_6. Taxonomy (NCBI): domain Bacteria; kingdom Pseudomonadati; phylum Pseudomonadota; class Gammaproteobacteria; order Pseudomonadales; family Pseudomonadaceae; genus Pseudomonas; species Pseudomonas coronafaciens. The sequence goes on from NZ_CP046035.1 coordinate 1,123,046, forward strand.
GGCGATCTGGTCCTTGGTGAAGCCCTGATCGATATAGAACACGTTGGCCATCACACCCATCACGGTGTCGGACATCCGGTAGGTCGCGATCAGACCCAGCAACAGCAGTGCCTGCCAGCGGTAGCGCATGATGAAATCGTTGATGGGCGTAAGGACCGGTGCCAACCCGCGACGGCCCATCGAGGACAGGCAGGCGAACGTCAGAAGCGTGTAGAGAATGGCGCGCAGGAATGCCCGGTCCTCCAGCAGCAAGTCCATCCAGCTGGTGCCGTCGAACAGCACGCTGGCGAAGTCTGTGTTGTAAAGCTGGGTGAACATGGCCGGCACTGAAACCAGCAGCACGATCAGCACGAACACCGAAGCCAGCTGGTGGGTGAAGCCATAGCGTGCTGCCGACAGTTGCGTGCGCAACGGCACCGGCGGCTCGCGCATGATCAGTGTGGTAATCAGCGCTGGCAGCATCAGCAGGCCAAACAACACATACGTGCCGGTCCATGCCGAATGCTTGTAGGCAAAACCGGTCGAGCCGAAGCCCTCCGCAAATAACAATGCGCCAGCGGTCGCCAGTAGCGCCGCAACCCGGTAGCCGGACATATAGCTGGCGGCGAGGGCAGCCTGCTGGGTGTCATGGGCGATTTCGAGGCGATAGGCGTCGATGGCGATATCCTGCGTCGCGGACGCAAAGGCCACCACCACGGCAATTGCGATCAGCCATGACAGGTGTTTCTGCGGATCGCAGAAGCCCATGCCGATCAGGCCGAGAATCACCAGGCTTTGTGAAAGCACCAGCCAGGAGCGGCGACGCCCCAGCTTGCCGAGCAAAGGCAGTCGCCATTGGTCGAGCAGCGGCGACCATACCCATTTGAATGCGTAGGCAAGACCGATCAGGCTCGCGTAGCCGATGGTCTCGCGCGCGACACCGGCTTCGCGCAACCACACGGATAAGGTCGAAAAGACCAGCATGTAAGGCATGCCCGCAGCGAATCCGAGCAGCAGCAGTACTAATGTCGACGGGCTGGCATATGCGGCGAGCGCGGCGCGCCAGGTTTTACGGGGCATGGGCTGGAATCTGCCTCAGGTTACGAAAACAAAGGGCGCACTCTAACCGCTGTGCTATAGGGGACGCCAGCCATGGCGCTGCATATCAATCCGATTGTTTAGAATGCTGACGCCCTCGGCGCGCAAACGCGCCCGTTGTTCGTCGCCCGAAGCGCTGCCCGCCGGGAGGCTGAGCCGGCCGCCAGCGCCCAATACCCTGTGCCAAGGCAAGGAAGAATCCGGCGGCAGTTGACTCAATGTACGTCCCACCCAGCGCGCAGCTCTGCCCAGCCCGGCCATTTCGGCCAGTTGACCGTAGGCGACGACTTTGCCCTCCGGCACTTGAGCCAGGGTCATGTAAAGCGCCACGCGTCGTGCCTCGGCAGGCGACTGTTCGTCGGGGTAAGAAAGCGTCAAATCCGGGTCTGTCACTTGGTTTTCCTGTATAAAACATTACGGTACTGATAGTTATTCTCTGGAACTTTGATGAACCTGAGCTGTCTGTGAAACCTGTGCCTTGGTCCTCCATGACCGCCTTGTCGTTGTCCTGCAGGATAATGCCCGATTCCCGCCAAACAGAGCCTAGTTACCGCTTATGTTGTCCAGAACCCTGCTGTGCCTCGCAATTACTACTGCTTCCGCCCCATTGCTTGCTGACACCGTCTGGTTGAAGAACGGCGACCGGCTGACCGGCACAATCAAAGTGTTCGATGGCGGCAAGTTGCTGCTGCAGACTGAATACGGCGGCGCCATTGCGCTGGACTGGAAGCAGGTCAAAACCCTGAAGAGCGATCAGCCGTTGCTGGTCAAGCAGGATGAACACACCGGCGAAGTTTCCAACTCGCTGCAGGCTGCCGATGACGGCAAGGTCGTGCTGGCCAATGGCGATGCGCCCAAGACCGTCGATCTGGCAAGCATTCATCAGATTATCAAGCCCAAGCCGGTCATTACCGATCTGGTCTGGAAAGGCAATATCGACGCCGCACTGGACTTCCAGCAGGCCGAAAACGATACCGATGATTACAACGTTGCCTTCAAAACCTCGGCTCGTCACGGCGACTGGCGCCACAACGCCAAGGGCGATTACAACCGTGAGACCACCGACGAGGTTGTCGGCACTGACAACTGGAGCGCCGAATACTCGCTGGACCGCTTCCTGACCGAGAAATTTTTCTGGGATGGCCGCATCAGCTACAAGCGCGACAAGGTCGAAGATTTGTCTCGTCAGCGCGTCGTGGGTACAGGTCCCGGCTATCAGCTGTGGGATGACGAGCTGGGCGCGTTCAAGGTCGGGGCATTGCTCAACCGTACCGACTTCGAATTCTCCAATGGCCAGAAGGAAAACTTCTACTCCGTTGCAGGCACCTGGGATTACAACCGCTACCTGATCGGCAAGAAGGTCGAATTCTTCTCCAACGGGGAATTGGGCAAGCCGTTGAGCGCGGTGGCCGATTACTCCCTGGATTTCGAAGCAGGCCTGCGCTACAAGGTTACCGACTGGGCTTCGCTCAATGTGAAGGCCGAGAAAAACGTCATCAGCGGCTCGGATAATGGCGATGTCGACAAGACGCGTTACACCGCCGGCTTCGGCGTGAGCTGGTAAGTGGTTGGCATGCGACGCGCGTTCTGTGCGTCGCATGCCAGTCTGTAACGACTAGATTCGCATCGCTCCATCCAGTTCAAGAATGCGCCCGCTGAAGTAATCGTTCTCCAGGATGTAGGCCACCGAGTGCGCAATCTCGTCCGGCTTGCCCATGCGTTTCAGCGGGATGGCCGACGTCATTTTTTCCAGGGCTTCCGGCTTCATGCTGCCGGTCATCTCGGTTTCGATGAACCCCGGCGCCACGCCTGCCACTCGAATCCCATAGCGCGACAGCTCCCGCGCCCATGTCACGGTTGCTGCTGCAACCCCGGCCTTGGCGGCTGAGTAGTTGGTCTGTCCGATATTCCCGGCACGGGAAATCGACGAAATATTGATGATCGCGCCCTGGCTTTTCTGCTCGATCATCTTGGCCGCCACTTCGCGGGTGCAAAGAAACACACCGGTCAGATTGACGTCGATGACTGCTTGCCACTGCGCGAGGCTCAGTTTGGTCATCTCGCCATCCTTGACCTTGATCAGCAGGCCGTCACGCAGGATGCCCGCGTTGTTGATCAGGCCATGAAGGGTTCCCAGGTCGTCGGCAACCTTGTTGATCGTGTCGACGACTTGTTGTTCGTCGGCGACGTTGCACTGGTAGGCCCGCGCCTTGACGCCAAGCGTCTCGCAGGCTGCGACGGTCTGGTCCAGCTTTTCCTGATTCAAATCCAGCAGAGCCAGATTCGCGCCTTTGCCAGCGAGGTATTCGGCCATCGCTCTGCCCAGTCCCTGGCCGCCGCCGGTGATAACTATCAGCTTGTCTTTCAATTCCATGTGTGTGCCCAAATCAGTTGATCATTTCCATGGCGTCACCGGCTGTAAGCGGGTGTTCATGCCATAGCCAACCGACTTTATAGGCTGTTTTCGCTCGCTCGTCTTCCCGTTCAGGCTCGACATCAAGCACCTTTTTGATGCTGCTTCGACAGTCGCTATCAAGGCGTCGGCCCGATTTTGAAACACACCGATACACGTTCGTGAAGCCCAGGTTCAGCTGGCGTGTGTGCATAATTGTGCGTTCGCTGACACACCCGGTGCTTGAATTAACGATCTTCTGACATCACATACGGTCTACTCGGAAGGCATTCTTCCCTTGAGGAACTCATTTGATGCGTGTTTTTTTGCTGCTGTTTTTATTGTTCCCGGTACTTGAGCTGTTTCTGCTGGTTCGTGTCGGGATGTCCATCGGCTTTCTCTGGACCTTCCTGCTGGTCGTCGCGACCTCAATGCTGGGGTTGTTCGTGATGCGCGTGGCCGGGTTCGCGACGGCGTTGCGGGCACGCGAAAGCCTGGCGCGCGGCGAGTTGCCCGCTCAGGAAATGCTCGAAGGCCTGATGGTTGCCGTGGGTGGCGGTCTGTTGCTGTTGCCCGGTTTCATCAGCGACATTCTGGGGGTGATCTGTCTGCTGCCGATCACTCGCCGTCTGCTGATCAGCAAGGTGCGCCGACGTGCCGAGGATCAGGCCATGCGTCAGCGGGCCTTTGCCGACGACTTGCAGACGCCTGCCAATCACGGGCCTGCCAATCATCGTCCCGGTGCTATTCACCAGTCGACTCGCGATCCTGATGTGATCGAGGGCGAGTTCGAGCATCGCGACAAATAAACGCTACGGCCCCGCAGCGCGGCACCTTCGGGTGCCGCACTCGTTTTCAGGTTGCGCTTGTTTCGTAAAAAAAAATCTTGCCCAAGACTTGTAATCACCTTGCCCGCCCTTATGTATGGGTCACCGCAAGGTTTCTGGCCAAAACGCCAGACCGTATTCTGCGGTTCGCGCGTCGAACCGTAACCGGCAAGTCCGGATCCGTAGCGGCTGGTGCATTCGCCGGACGCTCAAAAAAACATAATCAGGAGATCGACAATGAAGCTTCGTCCTCTGCATGACCGCGTCGTAATCCGTCGCAGTGAAGAAGAAACGAAAACTGCCGGCGGTATCGTTCTGCCAGGTTCGGCTGCTGAAAAGCCTAACCGTGGCGAGATCGTTGCTGTAGGTACCGGCCGCGTGCTGGACAACGGTGACGTGCGTGCTCTAGCTGTAAAAGTGGGTGACAAGGTTGTGTTCGGCCCTTATTCCGGCAGCAACACAGTGAAAGTCGACGGCGAAGACCTGCTGGTGATGAGCGAGAACGAGATTCTTGCTGTTGTCGAAGGCTGAGTGCTTCCGCTGATTTCCGTTAATACCAAGTATTCAAGGAATAATGATCATGGCTGCTAAAGAAGTTAAGTTCGGCGATGCTGGCCGTAAAAAAATGCTCGCCGGTGTAAACGTCCTGGCTGACGCAGTAAAAGCGACCCTGGGCCCAAAAGGCCGCAACGTCATCATCGAAAAAAGCTTTGGCGCTCCGCTGATCACCAAAGACGGTGTATCGGTTGCCAAGGAAATCGAGCTGAAAGACCGTTTTGAAAACATGGGCGCGCAGCTGGTCAAAGACGTTGCCTCCCGTGCCAACGATGACGCAGGTGACGGTACCACCACCGCTACCGTGCTGGCTCAGGCTATCGTCAACGAGGGCCTGAAGGCTGTCGCTGCCGGCATGAACCCGATGGACCTCAAGCGCGGCATCGACAAGGCGACCATCGCCATCGTTGCTCAGCTGAAGCTGCTGTCCAAGCCTTGCACCGACACCAAGGCAATTGCCCAGGTCGGCACCATCTCGGCCAACTCCGATCACTCCATCGGCGACATCATTGCCGAAGCCATGGAAAAAGTGACCAAAGACGGTGTTATCACCGTTGAAGAAGGTTCGGGTCTGGACAACGAGCTGTCTGTTGTAGAAGGCATGCAGTTCGACCGTGGCTACCTGTCTCCGTACTTCATCAACAAGCCGGACACCATGGTGGCCGAGCTCGACAGCCCGCTGCTGCTGCTGGTCGACAAGAAGATCTCCAACATTCGCGAAATGCTGCCGGTTCTGGAAGCAGTCGCCAAGGCAGGTCGTCCTCTGCTGATCGTTGCCGAAGACGTTGAAGGCGAAGCGCTGGCAACTCTGGTTGTCAACAACATGCGCGGTATCGTGAAAGTTGCAGCCGTCAAGGCTCCAGGTTTCGGCGATCGTCGCAAGGCAATGCTGCAGGACATCGCTGTTCTGACTGGCGGTACCGTTATCTCCGAAGAGATCGGTCTGAGCCTGGAAACCACTACCCTGGAACACCTGGGTAATGCCAAGCGCGTCATTCTGAACAAAGAAAACACCACCATCATCGATGGTGCTGGCGTCAAGACCGACATTGACTCGCGCATCTCCCAGATCCGCCAGCAAATCGGCGACACCAGCTCGGACTACGACAAAGAGAAACTGCAAGAGCGTCTGGCCAAGCTGTCTGGCGGCGTTGCAGTGATCAAGGTCGGTGCCGGTTCCGAAGTTGAAATGAAAGAGAAGAAAGCCCGCGTTGAAGACGCCCTGCATGCTACCCGTGCAGCCGTTGAAGAAGGCGTGGTACCTGGCGGTGGCGTGGCACTGGTTCGCTCCCTGCAGGCTATCGAAGGTCTGAAAGGCGACAACGCCGATCAGGACGTCGGTATCGCTCTGCTGCGTCGTGCAGTCGAAGCTCCTCTGCGCCAGATCGTTGCCAACTCCGGTGACGAGCCAAGCGTTGTTGTCGACAAAGTCAAGCAGGGTTCGGGTAACTTCGGTTACAACGCTGCTTCCGGCGAATACGGCGACATGATCGAAATGGGTATCCTGGACCCGGCCAAAGTGACTCGCTCTGCTCTGCAGGCGGCGTCCTCCATCGCCAGCTTGATGATCACCACCGAAGCGATGATCGCTGACGTGCCTGAAGACAAGCCAGCAGGCGGCGGCATGCCGGACATGGGCGGCATGGGTGGTATGGGCGGCATGATGTAAGCCAGCTTTACCCCTTAAGCTACACCCATAAAGAACCCCGCCTGGTGCGGGGTTTTTTTATGGCCGGCGTTAGGGGGATAATGGGCTAGCGTGTCGGCTGGGCATCGCTGGCAGCGTGCTTCGGCGCAGGTCGATACAACACGCAGTAATAAACCCCGAGACAGATCAGCCAGCAAAACACTGCAGTCCAGATGTTATGAGAGAAGAAGTGTGCCCCTTGCAGCATGCGACCGATGGAGAAGATCGTTCCCAGGCCGAATGCCAGCGCCAGCCCCACTTTTGCCAGCTTCGGGCGACGATCACGCAGCATGAAGAACAACGCAAACAGTGTGAAACCGGTAGCGGCATGTCCGCCGGGCCAGCAGCGCCCTGGCTTGTCAGTGGCTGGGCGCGGGCTCAGCAGTTCGCTGTAGGTTTCCTGGCCGCCGAATTCTTTGAGGCTCCAGGGGCATTGCACCGAAGTCACTACTTTTACCGGCGTCACAAAGGCAGTCGACAAGGCCATCGACAGCACCAGACAACCCAGCTCTCTGCGCCACGGTATCAAACGCTCGACCTTGAAGGATGCGGCAAAGCCGATCATGGCCAGCACCCCGAATACCATGACCATCTGTTTGGCGCGGTCGTGGAGCACGTCTTCCAGAAAGTAGCTGTGCCTGCCGATGAACTCTCCACTGACCGGATCGAAGGCCATCTTGGCGATATCCATGTCCAGTGAGGTCAGTTCAAGCAGCACGAGTATCAAGGCAACAGCGGCAGGTATGCCGAGGTAGATCCATTTATTGATTGGGCGGGAGTAGGGTGGGGCGACGGTTTTCGACATATCGAATCCAGATCATGAGGGCAAATGCCGCTGTCAGTATGGGCGACGGTTTGTCTGAAAGTGTGTCATGAGCGTTGTTGATTTCGGGTGAAAAAATCGTCATGCCATTTCGGCGCTGGCCCTGACGCCCACTTCGTCTTAAGCTGCGCCAGCCCAAACTGCATATGAGAGTGCTTTATGCGAATTCTTCTGGTTGAAGACAACCGCGATATCCTGGCGAACATGGCCGATTACCTGGGCATGAAAGGCTACACCGTCGATTGCGCCCAGGATGGCCTCTCAGGACTGCATCTGGCAGCCACCGAGCATTACGACCTTATTGTTCTCGACATCATGCTGCCGGGCATTGATGGCTACACGCTGTGCAAGCGCCTGCGTGAAGATGCCCGCCGTGATACGCCGGTCATCATGCTGACTGCGCGAGATCAGCTGGATGACCGGCTGCAGGGCTTCCGCTCAGGCGCCGACGACTATCTGCTCAAGCCTTTCGCCTTGTCCGAACTGGCTGCGCGGATCGAAGCCGTACTGCGCCGCGCACAGGGCGGCGGTCGACGTACATTACAGGTGGCGGATCTGGTGTACGACCTCGACACCCTTGAGGTAACGCGCGAGGGCCGAATGCTCAAGCTCAACCCGGTCGGGCTCAAGCTGCTTGCCGTGCTGATGCAGAAGAGCCCGCACGTACTGCGCCGGGAAATACTCGAAGAAGCGCTGTGGGGCGATGACTGTCCGGACAGCGACAGTCTGCGCAGCCATGTGCATCAGTTGCGTCAGGTGATCGACAAACCGTTCGCCAAACCGCTGCTGCAAACGGTGCATGGTGTGGGATATCGGTTGGCCGAGGGCCGGGATGGAGTTTAAGCAGAGTCTTGCCCAACGAATCATCATTGCCTTTGCGCTGATGAGCGCACTGGTCGCCGGGTCGTTTGCCATCGGTATCATTTCCACCGTCCATCTGGTTGAAGAGAAGCTCATCTCCGCCGGCCTGGGTGGGGATCTCAATCGTCTGATGCTGATGGACAGCGTCAGTGACTGGAGTCACCGGCCCAAGCCCGACCAGTTGTTCTACTTCAGCAATGGGCCGGGCGATTTTGATCTGCCCAAGGATCTGCGGCACCTGGAGCCGGGCTTTCATGAGGTGTTTCGCGGCCCGCTGTCCTACCACGCGATGATCGAGGTTGTGGATGGCCGCCATTACGCCTTGCTTCAGGATCAGAGCGATTTCGAGGAGCGTGAACGAGTGCTGTTTGCCGTGGTGCTCGTCGGTTTTGTGCTGGCGCTGGCGCTGGCAGTGTTTCTCGGCTGGGTGCTGGCCCGTCGCGTAATGGCGCCAGTAGTGCGTCTGGCCAGGCAGGTTCGCCACCGTGACCAGTTGTTGGGCCTTGCGCCGCCGCTGGCGCCTGATTATGCCGCCGATGAAGTGGGCGAGCTGGCCGTCGCGTTCGATGCGACGTTGGGGCGTCTGAGGCAGGCGCTGATCCGTGAGCGTATGTTCACCAGCGACGTGAGTCATGAGCTGCGCACCCCGTTGATGGTGTTGGCCAGTTCCTGCGAGTTGTTGCTGGAAAACCCGGCGCTTGATCTGCGTGGACGTCGCCAGGTAGAGCGAATCGGTCGCGCCTGTGAAGAAATGCGCGATCTGGTGCAGACGTTCCTCATGCTTGCGCGCACCCAGCGTGAAGATCCGGCCATGACGCCCAAGGCCACGCTGGTGGGTGTGGCCGAGCAGTTGATTTCGCAATGGCGTGAGCCGATAGAAAGCAAAGGCCTGCAGCTGACCTACACGCCGCCGTCGGACGACCAACTGTCCGATATCCGTTACAACGCCACATTTTTGCATGCGGTGATGGGCAATTTGCTGCGCAACGCGTTGCACTACACCGATCATGGTTTCATCGCACTGACCCTGCAGGCCGAGAGCTTCACCGTCGAGGACAGCGGCGTCGGCATTCCCGAAGAAAAGCGCGAGGCCATGTTCGAGCCTTTTGTTCGGGGTAATGAGCAGCGCGGCGAAGGTCTGGGCCTGGGGCTGTCGCTGGTCCAGCGTATATGTACCAATCAGGGCTGGAGCGTCGATCTTACGCCGATGGAGCCACACGGTTGCCGTTTCAAGGTAACGCTGAACGTGATCAATGTCTGACTGACACTTTGAATAGAAAGTGGCTGCGTGTGACCGTAAATCGACTGCGTTTCGTCGATTGGTCACACAGCATGCCTAACTCTCTGTAAAATCTCGCAACAACTGACTTCCCCAGGTAACATTTTTTTCACATTGAGATGACCTGACAGTGACGGCTGGTTCTTTAGTTTTGCCGACACACCTGTCAGGAGATGCTCAACGTGAGCGAACGCATAGAACTCGAGTTTTCCCGCAAGTACGACAAATCGCATGCCCGTCAGTACCTTGAAAAACATCAGGACGGGCTATGGCGCAAGCTGTCACATCACCGTGACGAACAGTTGGCCAGAAAGGCTTTGCGTCTGGCCGGTGATCCGGGCCTGGTGCTGGACCTGCCGTGTGGTGCCGGGCGCTTCTGGCCGCTGCTGGCGGAGAAGCCCAATCGTTCGATCATCGGTGCCGATAACTCGGCGGACATGCTGGGCGTCGCCTGTGCTTCTCAACCGGCCGATGTTGTAAAAAGGGTACAACCCTTGCAGACATCTGCGTTTGATATCAAGTTGCCTGATAACGCAGTAGACAGCATCTTCTGTATGCGTCTGTTGCACCATGTCGGGCAGTCAAGCGACCGCATGGCCTTATTGCGGGAGTTTCAACGTGTTACCCGTGACAGTGTGATTATTTCACTGTGGGTGGATGGCAACTTCAAAGCCTGGAAACGCGAGCGACTGGAGAAACAGCGTCGGCAGAAAAATGGGCAGGAAAGTTACCAGAATCGTTTCGTGTTACCGGTAGATACCGCAGAAACCGAATTTGAACAGGCAGGGTTTCGCATTCAGAAGAGAATGGACTTCCTGCCGATGTACGCCATGTGGCGTGTCTATGTCTTACGTAAAAGGTAAAAAGATGGGTTTGCAGTCCTTGAAAAAGCCAGTTGTGAACTCGATGCAGGATGAGTTCAGTCATTTCTGGAGTCAGCGTGGCGAATGGGTTGAAGAGCCTAACGTGCGCAGGGGCGGAGAGAGTGGCGTACAACGGCTTCTCACGGACGACGGGCAGACCCTTTATGCCAAACGTCAGACAGGGCATATCTATCGCAGCCTGCTGCACCCGCTGGGCCGCCCGACGGTTCTGCGTGAGCGTGAAGCCCTCGAAGGTCTGCGCAAGCTGGGTGTAGTCGTACCGGAAGTGGTGTTTTGCGGTGCAACGCGCGACGCAGACAACGCCTGGCGGGCATTGCTGGTGACCGTTGCGCTAGAGGGTTTTGGCGAGATTGAGAAGTGGCTCGCTGCTGGAGGCCGCGAGCGGCACGGTGAGCTGTTTTATGAGCGGATGCTCAAGGAAGTGGCCAATACCCTGGCGCGCATGCACCTGGGCCGTTGGCAGCACAGCTGCCTGTACGTCAAGCACATCTTTGTACGTGTCACAGGGGATGGCCCTGACGCGGAGGTGGAAGTGGCCTTGCTTGATCTGGAAAAAGGACGTCGCCGTCTGACGGCTCATGGCGCTGCCCAGCACGACATGAAGCAGCTGAGACGCCATTCGTCATTCAGCGCTGCAGACTGGCAAAAGTTGGTCTATTTTTACCAGTCAGCATTTGGCAGCTCCATCAAAGGTTTAGAGTCATGAAACTAGAAATGGCACGAGGTTTGTTTCTGTTTGGTGCGTTGGCGGTAGCGACTGTCGCGGTAGCGGCGCTCGAGCAACCGTCTACCCGCATTCTAAGCGCACAGCATGGCGAGGGTTTTTGCCCTCTGCCGCGTGTGGCGAGGAATCTGGCGAACGTACAGCCCGACAAGGACCTGCTGCTGTTCATGTACAGTCTGGCGCAGGGTTCGGTCAGCAGAAACTGAGCGGTGCAGACGGGCTCGCAGCCCGTTAGAGCCGCAGCCAGGTAAAGCCTCAGGCCAAATGAAGATGGTTGTCCCACAGCCCCGCTGGCAGGTCCAGCGGCGTGGCCAGCAGTTGCTGTTTACGGCAATCGTAGAAGCGGCAACGCCCCTGACCAGAGGTCACGACGAAACCATCCTTTACCGCTCCCACGCCTGCGCAGTCCGGTAGCGGCGCGTCCAGCTTCAGTGCGCCACTGTCCATATCCCAGATGAAGAACCGGTTGCCTCGTGGTGCCGTAAGGGCGACCAGCCGCAGTTCGCTGTGCACGGCAACGCTGGCGGTGTAATGAGCCATAGCGCGCAATTGCTCTTCTGCCACCGGAAACGCCTGAAACGGCTGGCCCGGACGCTTGATCGCCAACAGCTCTGCCAATTCGTGACTTTCGCCCATGAACTGTTGGCTCGCCAGGATGGTGCCATCGTCGGCAATGCTCATGTGGCGCACGCTGTTCATTTGCTGAGAAAGCGTTTCCTTGCTCAATAGAGTGCCGTCGCGCTGCATGAGCACCAGGCTGGGCTGCATGGCGTTCAGATTCATCTCGACCCGGCTTTCTGCCTCGGTACGAATCCCGCCATTGGCGACGACCAGTGTTTCGCCGTCGGGCATCCAGGAAACCTGATGAGGCCCGATGCCGTGGGTGGATATTTCAGCTGAATGCACCAGCCGGTCATTGACGAATCGATACACGCCCAGCAACCCGCGACCGGGGTCACGGGTGTCGTTTTCAGTTGCATACAACCATTCGCCGTCTCGATGTATCACCGCGTGACCATAAAAATGCCGGTCCGGCCGGGAGACGATGGTTTGCAGCAGGCTGCCGTCGCGCACGTCGATCAGGTAGCTTTCGGTGCCCGGCCTGCGCGCAATGAAAACAGCGAGCGGCAGGCTTGGATGGTCAATGATGTCGTGACAGCGTTGGCCCACTTCAGTGGCAAACACCTGGGTCCCGTCAAGCCGGAAACCGACTGCGTAGTGCCGGCCTTCGCCGTCGTCGCGTGCGGAAAGCAGCAGCGGGCCTGTGGTTTTCTCCCCGGACAGCGTCCAGCCACCCAGGGTGCAGGCGCTGAGCAGCAGGCTGCCGAGGGCCTTGGCCTGACGTCGCAGCATCATTCGCACCTCTTGATCATGATCAATCGCCATCGTTGGCGTTGAAGCCCAACTGGATGCCCAACGCCTTGGCCAGTTCACCTTCATGCAGGCGATGCACTGCATTCAGGCTGTCATAGAAGGCATTGAGTTGCTGGCGTCCGGCGTCGGTGGCCAGCAGATCGGCCAGCGGCGGCTTGAGTTCCGAGAGCAGTTTGCGGCTATTGGCGTAGGCCGCGTCGATTTTGTCTGCCAGCGGTTTCTGTTCGGCAGGCAGCAAACCGCGCAGCCCTTTATTGTCGACGCCGGTCCAGACTGTTTCGGCGCTGATCAGGCTGGCCTCGAGGCTGCCGAGTGACGATTTGCTGCGCCATGAGTCAGCCTGGAAGGGCTGCGGCTGACCTTTGCTCTGGCGGCCGAGCGGCGTGCCCAGTTTTTTCTTCAGGCTGTCCAGCGCCGTGACCTGCACCCGTAACAACTCGGCAATGGCCTCGTGAGAGTCGGCGTAGCGCTGGTTGGGGAATTTGCTCAGCTGCGCGAGCATGCCGTCGGTGCTGTTCCAGCTGTTGAGGATTTGTTCGGCAAGTTGCTTCTGACGCTCACCGATGGCCATCAGCAGCGGGCAATAGCGAGCTTTCTGTTCGGCATTGGCCATGTCGATTTCTGCATCGAACAGAATGTATTCGTAAGCGGAGAGCCCTTGAACCACAACGCTGGCTTTGGACAGCTCTTCGACGGTGACCTGTGGTTGTGCGCTCACCAGTTGTTCGACCTGACGGCCGACCAGGTTCTTTTTATCCGGCCAGAACTGCACTTGCCAGGCGCGATTGCCTTCGGCCAACGGGCCGATCAACAGCGGTTGCAGCTCGGCCCAGGTCTTTTGCGCCTTGAGGAAGTCGGCGCGCGCAGTGGCCAGATCGGTCTTGCCCTGACAGAACGCCAGTGCGCTGGCGGCCAGCTGGCGGTCAGCCTCGACCCAGCGGCTGTAAGTCGGCAGGATCACTTGCTTGGCGATAGCCGCAGACGTGACGGCCTGAGGGTCGGAAGGCGAGCAGGCACCCAACGCAAGCGCCGCGAGGCTGGTCAGCAACAACTTGGGTCGGAACATTGTCCGGCTCCTTATTTTCGAAAAGAAGATGTTGAACGAGAAGGTTCTGCAGTGGGAGCAATCATAACGAATTCAGAAACGCCAACAGCGCTGTACGCTGTTCGGCGTCATACGCCAGCACCTTTCGTTGTGACGCTTGGGCTTCGCCGCCATGCCACAGTATCGCCTCAAGTGCATTGCGCGCGCGACCATCATGCAGCAACTGTGTGTGCCCGCTCACTGTTGCGGTCAGACCCAGGCCCCAGAGCGGCGGCGTCCGCCATTCGCTTCCGGTGGCCTGGAACTCGGTGCGGTTGTCCGCCAGCCCTTCGCCCATATCATGCAGCAGCAGATCGCTGTACGGATGAATCACCTGATTGGCCAGTTCCGGCTCGGCTGCGTCGCTTCGGGTCTTGAATGACTGTGTATGGCACTGTTGGCAGCCAGCCTCGTAAAACAGGTTCTTGCCGGCCAGCACCTGAGGGTCATCCACTTTGCGGCGTGCCGGAACGCCGAGGTTTCGGGTATAGAACTCCACCAGGCGCAGAATGTTGTCGCTGACTTCCGGCTCGCCCTCGGGGCCCTTGCCGCTGGGTGCTGCCAGGCAATCGGTCTGCTTCGGCGTGCAATCGTCGAACGGGCGCAGACGAGTGGTAAGACCCATGTCGCCGGAAAAGGCATGCGCGTTCTGCTGGTTCAGAGTGGGCTGTCCCGCTTTCCAGCCAAACTTCCCCATGACGACTTTCTGCTGGGCATCATCCCAGACCCAGTTGGGGCGTCCGGAAATCCCGTCGGCATTTTTATCATCGGGGTCGGCGTTGGCGAGCAGTGCGTCATCGGCAATCGCCTCAAGCAGTCCCAGACCGATCATGGGCGGTGCAATACGCGCAGAGATGTGTGTGTCTGGGTGCATCGGGCCATAGCCCAATTGCGTGATTTGCAGGGTCGGCTGGCGCAGCTCGACCGAGGTGCCGTCGCGAAACATGACCGTGAGCGCGTCGTATTCGACACGTACCTTGCCTTCTGGCGCCACGCCGGGGTTGGACATGTCCTGGAGCTGTCCGCCGTAGGTCGGCTCGGGCAATACACCGTTGCGCTGGATCAGATCGGCGTAAGCCGGGTCGTCCGGAATCGATAATCTGACCAGCATCGACACCGCGTTGCTGTCGCCATCTTCCGGCGGGTGCCCGCGACCGTCCTTGATATGGCAGTTCTGACAGGCGTTGGTGTTGAACAGCGGACCCAGGCCGTCGCGCGCCGTCGTTGTGGACGGGGCGATGACCCACGGGCTGCGGAAAAAGCTGTTACCGACGCTGAAATCCAGCCGTCGCACGGGGGACAGGTTGGCTGAGGGCATGGAGAAAGCGTTTTGATCGCGCTTCCCGACCGTTGCGCTGCCACCGGACAACGCTTCGCCCGGCTCGGCGTGAGTAAAGCGCGGGGCGTCATCGCACGCGCTCAGGGCCAAGGCCGTGAGCAAAGCAAGGGAAAGACGAAACCGCGTACTCATACTCATCCTGCAACGAGGTGCCAATCGGGGCGTGCAAGCTTATCAGTCTGGTGCGGTTTGAATAAGAGGGATTATCGTTTGCTACGTATGAGAGGCTTAGACGCATCACGCCGACAGCCCCTGACCGACAAATGCCCGCAGAGAACCCAGACAGATGAAAAACACGCACAGCTCTGATTACGTGACAACCACCGAGGCGCTGGAAGCGTTGTACGGCCCAATCGCCGCGCCGTCGCTGGTCAAGGAGGTCGATCATATTCATCCGGTCTACAGGCCCTTCATCGAGTCTGCCCCCTTCGTTGTGCTTGCGTCCTCCGGCCCTGGCGGGCTTGATGCTTCACCGCGCGGCGATCAGGCCGGCTTCGTCCATATCGAGGACAGCAAGACGCTTTACCTGCCTGACCGGCGCGGCAATAACCGCATCGACACGCTTCGCAACATCGTTGACAACCCCCGCGTAGCCCTCTTGTTTCTCATCCCGGGCGTGGGTGAAACCTTGCGCATTAATGGCACGGCGCAGATATCGATACAGCCCGATTTGCTGGCGCGTTTTGAGATGAAAGGCCAGTTGCCCAGATCAGTTTTGCGTATCACCGTAACCAGCGTGTATTTCCAGTGCAGCCGGGCAGTTATCAGGGCTGGCTTGTGGGACGTCGCCCGGCAGGTGGAGCGCAGTTCGTTGCCCACCGCAGGGCAGATACTGAAAGAGGTATCGGCGTCGCAAATCGATGGCGAAGCCTATGACAAAGCCTTGCCGGGCCGCATCGCCGATACCCTGTATTGACGTAGAACGGTGCGGTTCCTGTACCCAAAAAGAATGCCGGTCAGCGAACTGACCGGCATTCTTTTACAGCAAGCGGGTTCTGTCAGAACTCGTGGTCAGCGTTGTCCGGGCTCAGGTCGGTGATGCCCAGTTTGCCAGCCGCTTGCTCGATGGCGCCGGTCTGTTTGACCAACGCAGCGATGGCGTCACGAACAACCTGATTGCCAGCGGTATTGCCTGCGGCGATCAACTGGTCGAAGTGTTCGCCCTTGTTGGCGTGGTCGACGATAGCCTGCAGCTTGGCCTGTGTGTCGTCCAGGTCGGCGCGCAGCGTTGCGTCGGTCGCCGGGTCTACCTTGGCGACCAGCGACGAAAGGCTTGGGCCGCTGACCTTGCTGCCATCGGTACGGGTGTATTCGCCCAGATAAACGTTGCGAATACCCTTGCCGTTGTAGAAGTGCGAGTTGTGCGTGTTGTCGCTGAAGCAGTCGTGTTCGTCTTCACTGGAGTTGGCTTCCAGTGCGACTTTCATGCGCTCGCCAGCCAGTTCTCCCAGCGAAAGGCTGCCCATGCCGAAGAGCATTTTGCGCAAGCCGCTTTCGCCTGGCTCGGCTTCCAGTGACGCGCGGTAGTTGTCGGCGACGCCCGCTCGCCAGTTGCCGGACATCTCTTCGAGGTCGCTGACCAGCAGGTCGGTGACCGCTTTGAGGTAGGCACGACGACGCTCGTTGTGACCGCCGGTTGCGCCTGCACCTTCAATGTAATCGCTGGCTGGACGGTTGCCTGCACCCGGGCCGGTGCCATTCAGGTCTTGGCCCCAAAGCAGGAATTCGATGGCGTGGTAGCCCGTTGCAACGTTGGCTTCGGAACCGCCCAACTCGTTCAGGCTGGCCAGTTTCTCGGGCGTGATTTCCTTCACGTCGACCTTGTCTTCGCCCACCTGAATTTCGGTATTGGCGATGATGTTGGCAGTAGCGCCCGGGTTGCCCAGCGCGTGCTGGTAATCCTTGGCTACGTAGTCGATCAGGCCTTCGTCGAGGGGCCAGGCGTTAACCTGTCCTTCCCAGTCGTCGATGATGGTGTTGCCGAAGCGGAATACTTCACTCTGCATGTACGGCACGCGTGCTGCGACCCACGCATCCCGTGCAGCTTTCAGGGTTTCGTTGTTGGGCTTGGCCAGAAACGCGTCGACAGCCGTGCTCAGTTTTTTGGCACCGGCCTCGGCGTCGTCGAATACCGCAGACACCATGTTGGCATAATTCGCGACCACGGCTTTGGCTGCCGCGTCGTCGGTCTGGGCGGCAGGCGCGGGCGCGGCAACGGGTGCAGCAGGAGCGGCAGCCGGAGCAGCGGGTGCTGCCGGAGCCGGAGCGGCAGCCTTGTCCTTGCCTTCGCCACAACCGGCGAGAGAGATAGCGATGGCCAACAGACTAGCGGTTGCCAGAGGCATACGAATCATGACGGAATCCTGAGTCGAAAAAGGTGATGGCGGGGTACGCCCATAAAATCTGCGACATAATGCGAAGGATTTGCATTCGATGTAAAGGCAAAACGCCTTTGTGGCCGTGTTCAGGCCATCAAACGGTTGTAACAGCCAGTGTCAGAAGCGGCGGCAGTCTGCTTGAAGCCAAGTCACGTTCACTCAGTGCAACGCAGCGCTGCCCTGTCGACCCTGCTTCAGGTAGGCCAGCAATTCCCGAGCGGGCAGCGGCTTGCTGTACAGGTAGCCTTGGCCTTCATGGCAGCCTTCGGTCACCACGTAGGCCTCCTGCTCGACAGTCTCCACGCCTTCGGCAATGACTTGCATGCCCAGGCTTTTACCCAACTGGATGATTGCACGCACAATGGTCGCGTCATCGTCGTCGTCAATGAGGTCCTGAACGAAGCTCTTGTCGATCTTGATCTTGTCCAGTGGCAGGCTTTTCAGGTAACTCAGTGATGAGTAACCGGTGCCGAAATCATCGATGGCAATCAGCGCGCCAGAGCGCCGCAGGCTGAGGAGGTGCTGGGCGGCCGTGGTGATGTCTTCCATCAGGCCGGTTTCAGTGACTTCCAGTTCCAGGCTGCGAGGCGGCAGACGATAGATCTGCAAGAGGTTGTTGACCACGCGTGGCAGCTCGGCATGGTGCAGTTGCACAGTCGACAGGTTGACCGCCATGCGCAGATCGGTAAAGCCTTGATCGAGCCACTCGCGCAACTGGCGACACGCTTGATCGAGCACCCATTCACCAAGAACGATGATAGTGCCGTTTTGTTCGGCCAGAGGAATGAATACGTCTGGCGGCACCAGACCGTGCTCGGGGTGTTGCCAGCGGATCAGCGCCTCCACGCCGACCACGCGGTGATCGACGTAGCTGATCTGCGGCTGATAGACCAGATAAAGCTGATTGCGTGGCAGGGCTTCGCGCAGGTCTTTTTCGAGTTCACGTCGACGGCGCATTTCACTGTCCACGCTGGCAATGTAGAACTGATACCGATTGCGCGAACGGGCCTTGGCCAGGGTCATGGTCTGTTCGGCTTTCTGCAGCAACTTCTCGGTGCTGTCGCCGTCTTCGGGGAAGAGGGTAATGCCGATGGTCGCTCGCAGCTGGATCTGCTGATCACCCACCACAAAAGGTGCTTCCAGCTCGTCCAGAATGTTCTGCGCCAGCTCTGCCGCTTCATAGGGTTGCTCGATGTTGGCCTGAACCAGCGCAAACTGATCGCCCCCCAGTCGCGCCAGTGCGCCGAGGCGTCCGCTGTGAGCGCGCAGCCGGTCTGCCAGGGCCAGCAATAACTGGTCACCCGACTGATAGCTGAACTGTTCGTTGATGCCTTTGAAGTCGTCCAGGCCCACGCAGAGAATCGCGACCCGATGTTGCTGACGCCCGGCGTCCTCCAGAATCCTGTCCAGCCCGGTCTGCAACTGAAGCCGATTGGGCAGGCCGGTCAGGAAGTCGTATTGCGCCATGCGCTGCAGGTTGTTTTCCGCCTCGTGACGCAGGTAGGTATGGCGCTCGATGGAGGCCAGCAACTGATTGGCGGTGTTGACCCATATCCCCAATTCGTTTTTTTCGTGGCCCTTGAGCAGCGGCAATTGATGCTCGCTGGGCCGGTCCGGATTGATGGCGATCAGGTGCTCGATGATTTTCGACAGCGGCTTGGTCAGCAACCAGTGATAGACCAAGTACAGAACCAAGCCCATCGCCAGGGCGCGCAGCACGCCAGCGATGAAGATAACCCCGGCATTGAACAGAAAACCTTCGCCATAGTTGGCGGTGTCCAGGGTGATACGCAGGTCGCCGTAATACTCGCTGTAAGGGCTGCGGCCCACCAGTTGTGTGGTGAAGCTGCGTTCCTGACCGAGGATCAGGTCGGTCAGCCAGCGGGTTGAAGAGGCTTTCAGGGGACGGTCTTTTTCTGCGAGAAGGGTTTCGTTGGGATGGCCGATAGACGCCATGCGCACCGAGTCATCCTGAAACAGGCCCTCTATGACCTGCATGCCCATCTCGCGATCGAGGCTGTAGACGGCCTGAGTCGAAGGATCGCGGAACATGCCGAGAATGCGTTCGGCATCGTTGGCGACAGTCTGTCGAGTCTTGTACGCATCGAAAACGATTTGCGCACAGCTCAACACGACGCCCACCAGAAGTGCTGAAAGCAGCACGACGCGCAGCAGCTTCACCGACAGGCTGTTCTTGAGTTCCAGCTTCAATGGCCGTTCCTTAGTTCGTGTCGGAGGGCGAATAACTTCACGGCCCTCGAAAAACCAGGTGCACCCGCAATGACAACTTAAAGGTGCATCTGGTCGATCTTCGCGTTCCCTGCACCCACCGGCCAAAGCCAACCCAGTGTATCGGGAGGCAGTAAGCGTAACTTGAGCAGAACACTGCAAGAATTACGTCGTGGTACAAATCAGTCCGGATTTTTCCGACAATACACAAAGTCCGTGCGGCAGGCGAAAAAAACATTCGTCATTTGTGTGACCGACAAGTCTATCTCTGACGCTCAATGCAAGTTCATCGTTCCGGCGGTATTAATCTCCGAATGCGGAACATAAAAAAACCCGGCACCGGGCCGGGTTTTTTGTGACGCTGGAATCAGGCGGCGTATTGCTGGGCCACGAAGTCCCAGTTTACGAGGTTCCAGAACGCTTCTACATACTTTGGACGCAGGTTGCGGTAGTCGATGTAGTAAGCGTGTTCCCAGACATCGCAGGTCAGCAACGGCTTGTCGCCGCTGGTGATCGGGTTGCCTGCACCGATAGTGCTGGCCAGTGCCAGGCTGCCGTCAGCTTTCTTCACCAGCCAGCCCCAGCCGGAGCCGAAGGTGCCGATGGAGGTCTTGCTGAACTCTTCCTTGAACTTCTCGAACGAGCCGAATGCAGTGTTGATTGCATCAGCCAGCGCGCCGGTAGGCTCGCCGCCGGCGTTTGGCGCCAGGCAGTTCCAGTAGAACGTGTGGTTCCAGACCTGAGCGGCGTTGTTGAAGATACCGCCCGAAGAAGTCTTGATGATCTCTTCCAGGGTCTTGCCTTCGAACTCGGTGCCTGGCACCAGGTTGTTCAGGTTCACGACGTAGGTGTTGTGGTGCTTGTCGTGGTGATATTCCAGAGTCTCCGCAGAAATGTGCGGCACCAGAGCGTCTTTGGCGTAGGGCAGTGGTGGCAATTCAAAAGCCATGGTTTATCTCCTTTACAGGTCAATTGCGGTAATCGCACGGCCGATCACGGGCGGCCAGTTACAGCGTGCACCGGGAGTTTTACTCTTTTGCGGCGCAGACCCCGGATCATAGCACCGGGTCTGCGGCTTAACCACGCAACAACTGTGTGGGATAGAGGTTCCAGCTGTTACCTGAATGGGTATGAAAACTTCAGGCCGAACCGATCAACTGCCACGCCACGCTGAACATCATCACTGCAATCATTGCGTCCAGCAGGCGCCATGTAGCGGGGCGTGCCAGCCAGGGCGCGAGCCACGCCGCGCCTGCGGCAAGGGCTGAAAACCATATCAGCGAGGCGCTGGCGGCACCGGCCACGTAGGCGCCGGGCACACTTTGTTGCGCACCGAGCGAGCCAATCAGCAACACGGTGTCCAGATAAACATGCGGGTTCAGGAGTGTGACGGCCAGAGCGCTCAACAGCACCGTGCGCAGCGATCTGACGCCCACCGCGGCGCCCTGTTCAAGGCTCTGTCGAGAGCAGGCTCGACGCAGCGCCAGCGCGCCATACCAACTGAGGAAAATCACACCGCCCCAGCGCGCCACGCCCAGCAAGGTCGGGTTAGCTGCCAGCACACTGGCCAGGCCGAATACCCCGGCAGCGACCAGTATCACGTCGCAGACAATGCACAGCAGGGCAACGGGAGCGGCGTGTTCACGACGCAAGCCTTGAGCCAGGACGAATGCGTTTTGCGAACCGATGGCCATGATCAGCCCTGCCGCTATCAGCAGGCCGTTGAGGTAGCTTTGCCACATGGAAAATGTCCCGTCGAGCTGATTAAGGTGGCGATTCTGTTGCGTTGAGCGGTATAAGGAAAACCAATAATGCTGATCGCCCATTAGGAAAAGTGATGTTCGATTACAAGTTGTTGGCAGCGCTTGCGGCGGTTATCGAACAGGCTGGCTTCGAGCGTGCTGCTCAGGTGCTTGGTCTGTCCCAGTCGGCGGTTTCACAGCGCATCAAACTGCTCGAAGCGCGCGTTGGTCAGCCGGTGCTGGTGCGCGCGACGCCTCCCGCCCCGACCGACATCGGACGACGTCTTCTCAATCATGTGCAACAGGTACGTCTGCTGGAGCGTGACTTGCTCAGCCAGGTGCCGTCGCTGGATGAGGAGGGCATGCCCGAGCGCTTGCGAATCGCCTTGAATGCAGACAGTCTCGCGACCTGGTGGGCATCGGCAGTGGGCGCGTTCTGCGCGCAACATCGGCTGTTGCTCGATCTGGTCGTCGAAGATCAGGACGTCGGGCTCAAACGTATGCGGGCTGGCGAAGTTGCGGCCTGTCTGTGTGGCAGCGAACGCCCTGTGGCCGGAGCGCGTAGCCTGTTGCTGGGTGCCATGCGTTATCGCGCGCTGGCCAGCCCGGCATTCATCGAGCGGCATTTCCCGGACGGTGTCAGCGCTGAAAAACTGTCCAGATCGGCAGCGCTGGTGTACGGACCGGACGATTTGCTGCAGCATCGCTACCTGGCACTGCTGGGGGTGCAGGACGGTTTCGAACACCACCTGTGCCCGTCATCCGAAGGGTTCATCCGTATGATCGAGGCCGGTATGGGGTGGGGGCTGGCGCCCGAGCTGCAGGTGCGCGAGCAATTGCGTAACGGCACGTTGCGTGAGCTGCTTCCCGAGCGCTACATCGATGTGCCGTTGTACTGGCATCATTGGCGCAACGGCGGTCAGTTGCTCACGCGTCTCACCGAACACCTTGCGCAACACTCGGCGCGCTGGCTGGTGCCGCTTGGCGAAGAATGATCGTCAGTACGATCATGTGTAATTCATGCAGGCAGGCTGTTGCCTTTCTGCAGACCCGTTAATGGAGCGGTAAATGAAGATTCTGGTCACCGGCGCAAGCGGCTTCATCGGGGGACGCTTCGCGCGTTTCGCTCTGGAGCAGGGCATGAGCGTGCGGATCAATGGCCGTCGTGCCGAAGGTGTCGAGCATCTGGTCAGGCGTGGCGCCGAATTCGTTCAGGGCGACCTCGCCGATCCTTATCTTGTCCGTGCATTGTGCGACGACGTCGAGGCAGTGGTGCATTGCGCAGGTGCCGTCGGTGTATGGGGGCGTCGTCAGGATTTCTTGCAGGGTAACGTGCAACTGACCGAGAACATCGTCGAAGCCTGCCTGAAACAAAGAGTAAGAAGGCTGGTCCATCTGTCATCGCCATCAATCTATTTTGATGGGCGCTCCCGGCGTGACATCAAGGAAGAACAGGTCCCCAAGCGTTTTCACAACCATTACGCGGCGACCAAATACCTGGCGGAACAGAAGGTGTTCGGCGCCGAGGAGTTCGGGCTGGAAGTTATTGCCTTGCGGCCGCGCTTTGTCACCGGTGCAGGCGACAACAGCATTTTCCCGCGCCTGCTGCACATGCAGCGCAAGAAACGATTGTCGATTGTCGGCAACGGCCTGAATGTGGTGGATTTCACCAGCATGCAAAACCTCAACGAAGCCCTGTTGAGCAGCTTGCTGGCGACCGGAGCGGCATTGGGCAAGGCCTACAACATCAGCAATGGCACGCCGGTACCTTTGTGGGACGCGATCAACTACGTGATGCGGCAAATGCACTTGCCTCAGGTTACCCGTTATCGTTCATACGGCCTGGCCTACAGCGCGGCGGCGATTAACGAAGGTGCCTGTATGCTCTGGCCGGGCAGACCTGAACCTACCCTGTCGAGGCTGGGGATGCAGGTCATGAACAAGGATTTTACGCTTGATATCAGCCGCGCCAGGCATTATCTGGACTATCAGCCTCAGGTCAGTCTATGGACGGCGCTGGATGAGTTCTGTGGCTGGTGGCAGGCACAGCACGCAATCTGAATGCGGTAGTGGCACAGTGAGATTGAACAGGCGCTGTTGTTATACTGCCCGACTTTGGTTTAACAGCTTCCTGAAGGGTTATTCATGCGCAACGATCCATACGATGACGTCGATGACGTTCCCAGCCTTAGCGCCAAGGACGACGATGATGACTTCGAGCCTGGCAATGGCGCGCGCGAGCGCACCACGGTCTATTCGCGCACCACGCCTGTGGTCAAGGTAAAGGGGCCGAGTACCGGCCCGTTGTGGGCATTGGTCGGCGCGCTGTTCATTGCTTTTTGCGGTCTGGGCTGGTGGAGTTTTCAGCAGGTTTCCCTGATGGAGCAGCAACTGGTCGCCACCCAGGAGAGCTTTGCACGCATCAGCGAAGAAGCTGCCGGACGCTTGCAGGATATTTCCGGCAAGGTGGTCGCGAACGAAGCGCTGTCCAGTGACGGAGAAGCGCTCAAACAGCGTATCAAGCTGTTGGAAGCGCAGCTGGAAGATCAGGACAAGCAGCGTGAGGGCGTCGAGGGCCAGCAGGGCAGTCTCGACAAGCGTCTGGAACAGATGGCTGCGCAAACCGCTCAGCAGCAGACCGAAAGCGCACAGCTGCAAGAGCAACTGAAAGCCGTCGTGGCTGAACTGGCAACCCTGAAGTCGTCTTTGCCTGACCTGAAAACGGCACAGTCCGAGCAGGGCAAGCTGGACACGCAAATCAAAAGCCTGGCGGCTGATGTGGCGACACTGAAGAAACAGGGCGATCCGTCGGCCGCCATTGCGCGGGTCGAGCAGGACCTGATGGTGCTCAAAAGCGAGCAGGAGAATCGTCCGGCACCGTCAGCAGGAACCAACACCGCCGAGTTCGATGCGTTTCGTGCTCAGGTAACCCGCAACATAAATACCCTTACCAGCCAGATTCAGAACCTGTCTCAGCAGCTCAACTCACGCCGTTGATGCCGTGCATTGCCTGTCGCGATTTGTCGCGGCAGGCAAGTGCAACCGCCGCGATTTTTCTCCTCGTTAAATAGTTATGTGCTTGCCGGTTAGAGGAGGGCTTACGCTTGCCTGGCTGTTAACTAAATGGATACTCAGGAATGAATGGAATCATTGATATGGATACCGATACCGCACAACAAACGACCGAACAGGTACACAGTCCGGCTGAGGACATGGGCAAGTGGGCAGACGAACCTGCCATGATGAGCTCACCTCCCGAGGGGGATGCGCCTGCCAGCCCGGACTTCACACCTATCCAGCACGCACCTCAGGTAAGGGTCAAGCCACCTGTGAAACCTCAGGTCAAGGTGGTTAGCCCGCTGAAGCCACCCGTGACACCGCCTGTGAAGCCACCGGCCAAGGTGGTTGAGCCGCTGAAGCCACCCGTGAAGCCGCCTGTGAAACCTCGGGTCAAGGTAGTGGATCCGCAGAAGCCACATGTGAAACCTCCGGTAACACCAAGCGTAAAACCCTCTACCAACCCAAAGGTTGTGCAGACAACGCCGCCGGTCCCTGAAGCGCCTTCGCGTCTGGACAAGCTACTGGCAGTCGTCAATACCGTCACTGGCGTTTTACAACTGGTCCACCCGCTCAATAGCGTTTTCAACCCTAATGGTACGGTCAGTCACCCTGACGGAAGTGTTGCCGCTGCAGATGGCGAGTCCGTGACTCGTCCCGACGGCACCACGCAGCATCTGGATGGCACCACCGTCCATGCAGATGGTTCGATCGAGCACCCCGATGGTGCGGTTCTGCACAAGGACGGCACTTGGGTCATGGCTGATGGCTCGGTCAACTACCCGGACGGGCGCTGGAAGTTGCCGGATGGCACCATCACTGATGCCGAAGGCAATGTGTTAGGAATAGTCGCGACCTAGATTGCGTTTGAAGCGCAATAAATTCAGACGAAAAAACCCTGGCTCTTGCGAGTCAGGGTTTTTGCTGTTGCAGCGTCGGGTTACAGGCGCGGGTAGTCGATGTAGCCGACCGGCCCCTTGGCGTAGAAGGTGTCAGGGTGCGGTTCGTTCAGCGGCGCATCGCTGGCCAGACGCTCTGGCAGGTCCGGGTTGGCAATGTAAGGCACGCCGAACGCTATGGCATCGGCCTTGCCTTCTGCCAGCCACGCATTGGCAGTGTTCTTGGTGAATTTCTCGTTGGCGATATACACACCGCCGAAGGCTTCTTTCAACTGCGGGCCAAGGCTGTCTTCAGCATCATGCTCACGGGCGCAGATGAACGCGATACCGCGCTTGCCGAGCTCTTTGGCCACGTAGCCAAAAGTTTCGGCACGGCTTTCATCGCTCATGTCATGCATGTCGGCGCGAGGCGAGAGATGCACGCCGACGCGACCAGCGCCCCAGACTTCAATGACTGCATCAGTCACTTCCAGCAGCAGACGAGCGCGATTCTCCACCGAGCCGCCGTACTGATCTGTGCGCTGATTGGACCCCGTCAGCAGGAACTGCTCAAGCAGGTAGCCGTTGGCACCGTGGACCTCGACACCATCGAAACCCGCCGCTTTGGCGTTTTCTGCACCGATGCGATAGGCCTCGACGATGTCGCCGATTTCCGCCAGCTCCAGTGCGCGCGGTACCGGCAGCGGAGTGATAGGGCGCATCAGGCTTACATGGCCTTCGGCAGCAATGGCACTTGGCGCAACCGGAGTTTCGCCATTCAGGTACGAAGGGTGGGAAATGCGGCCTACGTGCCACAGCTGCAAGACGATGCGGCCGCCAGCGTTGTGTACGGCTTTGGTGATGTTGCTCCAGCCGCGAACCTGATCGTTGGACCAGATGCCGGGGGTGTCCGGGTAACCCACGCCCATCGGCGTTACCGAGGTGGCTTCAGTCAGGATCAGGCCTGCCGAAGCGCGCTGCACGTAATACTCGGACATCATTGCATTGGGCACGCGGCCTTCGTCGGCGCGGCAGCGTGTCAGGGGCGCCATGATGATGCGGTTGGGCAGTTGCAGATCGCCAATGGTGATCGGGTCAAAGATAGTCGTCATGTATCGAATCCTCGGGATTGATCAGTGGGTAGCGTGGGCCAGATCCGGATTGCCGGTCTGACGAAATGTAATCAGGGTTATAAGCAGCGCGAGCACCGCCAGGACGGCTGCCGCCAGAGGCACGCTGGTCAGGCCCAGGCCGTGGGCGATAACACTGCCGCCGACCCAGGCGCCGAGCGCGTTGCCGACGTTGAAGGCGCCGATGTTCAGGGTGGAAACCAGATTGGGCGCGGCCTTGCCGAAGGTCACCACGTTGATCTGCAGGGCCGGTACGGCGGCAAAGGCCGCAACCGCCCAGAGGAACAGGGTGATTTCAGTTGGTATCAGCGCGATGCTGGTCCAGCTCAGGGCGGTGGAAATCACGGCCATCGAAGCGAACACCCCGATCAGCGTCGACGAAAGACGACGATCAGCCATTTTGCCGCCGATCACATTGCCTGCCGTCAGGCCAAGACCGATCAGCAGCAAGGTCCAGGTCACGCCATTGGGTGACACGCCGGTCACTTCGCCGAGCAGCGGTGCGATGTAAGTGAACAGCGTGAACATGGAGGCTGAAAACAACGCGGTCATGGTCAGCGACAGCCAGATGCCGGCACCTCGCAAGGCGCCCAGTTCGGCACGCATGTCGAGTTTTTCTTCGTTGCGATTGGTCGGCAGAAAGCGGATCAGGCCAATCAGTGCAATGATCCCGATGACGGTCACGGCCCAGAAGGTCGAGCGCCAGCCTGCGTATTGACCCAGCGCGGTGCCCAGTGGGACACCCAGCACGTTGGCGAGGGTAAGGCCGGTGAACATCAAGGCTACCGCCGAGGCACGCCGATTGGCGGGCACCAGTCCTGCGGCGACCACCGAGCCGATACCGAAGAATGCGCCGTGGCAAAGCGCCGTGACCACGCGGGCAAACATCAGCACGTTGTAATCACTGGCCAGCGCACAGAGCAGGTTGCCGATGATGAAAATCCCCATCAGCGTAACCAGCGCTGCCTTGCGCGGCAGTTTTGCTGTGGCCATTGCCATGAACGGCGCGCCGACTGCCACGCCCAGCGCATAGCCGGTCACCAGCCAGCCTGCTCCGGGAATGGACACACCCAGGTCGGCGGCAACGTCGGGCAACAGGCCCATGATGACGAATTCAGTGGTGCCGATGGCGAAGGCGCTCAGGGCCAGAATGAGTAGCGAAAGGGGCACAAGGCATCTCCTGGAAAAAGGTGGAAAAAATCAGGTCGGGTTGTTCAGCTCGTGAACCAGCGCCTCAACGAAGGCCTGGATCACCTCTTCGTTACGACGGAAGAAGTGCCACTGGCCGACCTTTTTGCTGCTGATCAGCCCGGCGCGTTGCAGCGTTGCAAGGTGGGCCGACACCGTTGACTGGGACAAACCTGCACGTTGATCGATCTGCCCGGCGCAGACGCCGTGTTCGATCGAATATTCCTGCGCAGGAAAACTCGCGCGCGGGTCCTTCAGCCAGGTCAGGATTTCTCGGCGGACCGGGTGGGCCAGAGCTTTTATTATGTCGTCGAGGTCGATCTGCATGTCGTTCTCACAGGCGTGTAGCGATATATCGCGATAGGGCGAACCTTATATCTGTATTTCGCGATATACAAATATGATTTTGTGCTTAGAGGTGAATAAATCGGTATATCGGGTTATATCGATATATGGACTGCATGCCTGCAAGCGGCGTACGCTTGCTGCCATGAACTATCTGGCACATCTTCATCTCGGCGGGTATCGTCCCGCCCAATTGCTTGGCAGCCTGTATGGCGATTTCGTCAAAGGTCCGCTGCCGGGGCGCTTTCCGGCGGAGCTTGAAGCCGCCATCCGTCTGCACCGGAGTATCGATGCCTTCACCGACAGCCACCCGCTGATCAAGGCCTCCATTGCCCGGTTTCCGGCACAGCGACGGCGCTACGCGGGCATCATGCTCGATGTTTTTTTTGATCACTGTCTGGCGCGCGACTGGCATCTGTATGCCGATCTACCGCTGGATGTGTTCACCCGAAAGGTCTACGGCACGCTGGCTGCCGAGTCGCAACTGCCCGAGCGCCTGGCGCTGATTGCACCGCGCATGGCAGCGCAGGACTGGTTGGGTTCTTATCGACAGTTCGAGGTGCTGGAGCAGGTGCTGCGGGGCATATCCAGCCGTTTGTCACGACCAGAAGGGCTGGCAGGCGGCATGCACGAACTGCAGGCGCTCTACCAGCCTTTGAGTGATGACTTCGCCGAGTTTTACCCGCAGTTGCAGGATTTCGCTCAGGCCGCTCTGGCCGGGCGAGAGACCGCTTCGCCCGACTGAGCAGGCTCGCCGATCTCGGGTTCACCAAACAATGCCACTTGCACAGCCTGCTGAGCCTTGAAGGCCAAGGCCGCACGCTCCTGATCCGCAGTCTGGATCGGCGTCAGCAAATGTATGTGCACGTCGCTTTGCTCGTTGGCGAACAGTCGGCGCAAATGTGACAGCAAGTCATCATCGCCAATGAACGGAGCAATCGGGTCAGGCTTGCCGTCGCGCGAATAACCAATGGCTACCGGCTGAATCGGCACACCCGCGTCGATGGCGCTGGACAGCAGACGCCCGTGGAAGGTACGCAAGCCCTTGCCGTCAGTGGTGGTGCCTTCCGGGAAGATCAGCAGCGCGTTGCCTTGTTGCAGATGACTGCACATTTGCTTCTGGATCAGACGGCTGTCGCCCGAGCCACGACGGATGAACAGCGTACCGGCCTTCAAGGCCAGCCAGCCGGCCACTGGCCAGGTCCGCACTTCGGCCTTGGACAGGAACGACAGTGGCGCGAGCATCCCCAGCAGTGCAATGTCGGTCCATGACACATGGTTGCTCACCCACAGCATCGGCTGCTTTGGCAGCTCGCCGGTGACGGTCACCCGAAACGGCAGCGCGTTACTCAGGCGGGCCATGAACCAGCGGCTCCAGCGCTGCCTGCGCTCCATCGTACTGCCGACTTTAATGCGTTCCAGAATCGCGAATGCTCCGGCAATCGTCAGGCCGAGCGCCACTACCATCAGCACTCTGGCTACGCGGGCATAGCCGCGCACCCTGCTCATCACACGGCCGCCTTGAAGTGGCGCGCGTAGCGAGGGCACAGGTCATCGCGCTTGAGCAGGATGAACACGTCTGCTACCTGGAAATCCTCGTCCCAGCAAGGCTCGCCACAGATCTTGGCACCGAGGCGCATGTAGGCCTTGAGCAGCGGCGGCATTTCGCAGATGACGTTGTTGGGGATGTCGAGAGTCGGCAGCGGGTTCTTCGGCTCGGCGCGCAGATGTTCGTTGCACAGATAGCGTTCGCGCAGGCGCTGCATGATCGCGTGGGCCTGAATCCCGCCGTCCTGCATCGGGATACTCGCGCAACCCATCAGGTAGCTGTAGCCGCCCTCATTGAGTACTTCGGCCAGTTCACTCCACAGCACGGCAATGGTGCCACCGTTGCGGTACGCCGGGTCGACACAGGTGCGGCCCAGTTCCAGAATCGGACCCTGCAGATGAGCCAGGCCGTGCAGGCTGAATTCTTCTTCACTGTAAAAGCTGCCCAAGGTACTGGCGGCTTTGTGGTCAAGCAGCCGCGTTGTGGCTACAAGACGCCCGGAGTTCAAGTCGCGAACCCCGATGTGTGAGCAGTGAATATCGTAATCATCGATATCCAGCCCTTGTTCAGCGCCATTGAGGCGGGCGTTGAACTCTTCGCTGAACACACTGAAACGCAACGCCTGTGCTTCCTGCAAGGCGCGCGTTCCAATCAGGCGCTCGGCCTGAAGACGACGTTCAGAAGTGTTGTCACGAATGCGGGCGATCTGGGTCATACGAATCTCCATGAGCCAGCCTTGCAGAGTTGGCTGGTTGACTGATTTGTCCAGGCGCTTTGCCGTAACTGCAGGCTAGGGAGATGGCGTGTCATGCCTGTGACGCTTTGGTGATGGTTGTGTGACGGAGGTCGTGAAGCCTTTTCATGAGCATTTGAGAGGAGCAATACGCGCGTGCAAACGCCGCAGAACGATAGGTCTCCGAAGGCACGCCCATCGTGTCCATGCTCCAGCGAGGGCATGCATTTCTGGACGCTCTTGAAGGTGAAGAACGATCCATCAGCATCAGCTGACTGTCATGAAGCCCTGATACAGTTCGCGGATAACCATTTTGGGAACCTGCCATGCCTCTTGGAACTGTCCGCCTGAGTCTGTTTCTGCTCCTGTGTCTCGGCACCCAGAGCGTCATTGCTGAAACATGGCCTGCAGAGCAGTGGTCTTCCCGAGCCGTATCCCCGGCCCCGGCAATCGAAGCGCTCGACACCTACGCGTTCCCGCCCCGTGACGACGAGGCCCGCAAGGGCATCCGCACCGATGCGCTCCTGGTTATCCGCGACGGGGAAGTGGTGTACGAACACTATGCTGGTGTCACCACTGAACAGACCCCGCACCTGACCTGGTCGATCAGCAAAAGCATCATGGCTACCGTATTGGGCGTGGCGTTTACAGACGGGCGCTTTCAGTTGAATGATCCGGTCGCGAAGTTCTACGCACCGTTCGAGAAACATCCCGACATCACCATCAAGCACATGATGAATTGGGCCTCTGGTCTGGATTGGCAGGAGGACTACGAATACGCTCCGCTCAACTCTTCTGTAGTCGCCATGCTCTATACCCGAGGGCGTGACGATATGGCGCATTTCACAGCCGATCACCCGGCAGCCAGGCCACCGGGCAAGGCGTACCTTTATTCCAGCGGCGACAGCAACGTTCTGGCTGCTGCATTGAAAACCATGGTCGGGCAACCCGCGTACGCGGACTACCCGTGGACAGCGCTTTTCGACCCGCTCGGTATCCACAGCGCCGTTTGGGAAACCGATGGCAGCGGGACATTTGTAGGGTCGTCCTATGCCTACATGACTGCTCGCGATCTGGCGCGTATCGGCCTGCTGATGCAACGCGGTGGCGAATGGCAGGGTCGGCAGTTACTCAATAAGGAATGGCTCGGTTTTGTCCTGACGCCGTTTGCGGGCGAGCAAGTGGACGCCAGCGTTGAAGTCCCGGGCGGTCAGTGGTGGCTCAACCGCACCCTGGATGGAGGCAAAGGCCCGTGGCCGGACGCGCCGCCTGACACGTTCGCGGCCCTTGGACATTGGGGGCAGGCGTTGTATGTAATCCCCAGCCAAAAGCTGGTGATCGTGCGCTATGCCGATGACCGCGACGGCACTTACAACCACGATCAAATGCTCAAGCTTCTGCTTGCGGCATTCGGCAAGGAGACTGGCCAATGAGCAGTCGTCGACTCTTCATTCTGCTTCGCCCGTTCAGCAGCCTGCTGATTCTGATCATTGCCACGCTCGCAGTACTTGCCTGGCAGTACCGCGTGAACCTGCAAGCATTTCCGACCATCATCAGTGCCTACACTGCCAAGGAATATTGCTCGTGCCGGTATGTGATGAACAACCCGGAAGCCTACTGCCGGGCGTACGTCAAACAGTACGTGCCCAGCACCCTGACTGACGACGCCGGCCAAAAGCGGGTGGTGGCCAGTGGTCTCGGACGCACCAGCAGTGCAGCCTGGCAGGGTGAACGACAGGGCTGTCGTCTGCAACCACCCGCGCTGTAGAGATTCCGGCGAACATAGCAGTTTGCCGGAGGTCTGACAGGCGGTAAGGTAGCCCTCAAATGCACCTCCGGAGTCTGCATGTTCAACATAAATCGCCTGCTGCTGGTCACGCTGGCCGCAGTGGCGTTACCTGCCCAGGCGAACTGGTATCTGGATAACGAGTCATCGCGACTGTCTTTCACCTCGACCAAAAATGCTGACATTGCCGAAGTGCATCGCTTTCTGGTGCTGCATGGCAAGGTCGACAACAACGGGCTAGCCGAAGTAGGGATCGAGACGGATTCAGTCAGCACCGGCATTCCGTTGCGCGACGAGCGCCTTCGCGAACAAGTGTTTCAGGTGCGCAAGTTTCCTGCTGCGCAAATCACCGCTCAGCTCGACATGCGGCCCATCAATGACCTGGCGCCTGGCGCGCAACTCGAACTGCGCTTGCCGCTGTCTGTCAGCCTGCGGGGCAAAACCCACACTTACAACGCCGAGTTGCTGGCGACACGGCTTGATGAGCGCCGCTTTCAGGTGGTGACGCTGGAACCTTTGGTGGTTCATGCTCAGGACTTCGATCTGGTGCCGGACTTCACTGCTTTGCGTGACGCTGCGGGATTGTCTGCGATCAGCCTGTCAGTACCTGTAGGCGCTGTACTGATCTTCACAGCGCGCTGATATGGCCAGCACGATATTTCCGTGGCGTGAAGACAACCAGTTTCAATTGCTGATCGACGGCCCTGCGTTCTTTCCGCGCATGATTGCGGCCATCGACCGCGCCGAGCAGCAGGTTGACCTGGAGTTGTACCTGGTCGAAGCCGGTGCCTGCGCCGATGCCATTGTGCGGGCACTGGTAGATGCGGGCAGACGCGGAGTCATCGTGCGCTGCCTGTTCGATGATTTCGGCTCAAAAGCTTTCGATGCGGGCCTGCGTCAGCAACTGATCAATGCCGGTGTCATCCTGCGCTTCTACAACCCGATTCACTGGCGGCGTGGTGTGCGTAACTTCTACCGCGACCATCGCAAGATACTGGTGGTGGATAAAACCCTGGCGGTAGTCGGCGGTACTGGTGTGACCGACGAATTCTGGGAGCCGGACAAAGACGTCAGCCAGTGGCACGAGGTCATGGTGGAGATCACCGGACCGCTGGTGCTCGACTGGCAGGCGCTGTTCGACCGGCAGTTCCACGCCAATGCACGACGCTTTGCCTGGCGCCCGAAGCAGAATTTTGGTCTGACGCACTTGCCGAAAGTCCCGACGTCCGGCACAGGGTTGGGCCGCGTCGCGTATGCCGATTCCCGTCAACACCGCGACATTGTGCAATCGCTGGTCCGCAGCCTGCACAGCGGGCAGAAGCGTATCTGGCTGGCTACGCCGTATTTCTTGCCCTCCTGGAAAGTCCGTCGTGCGTTGCGCAGCGCAGCCGCGCGTGGCATCGATGTACGTCTGTTGCTGACAGGGCCGCGCACCGATCACCCGTCCGTGCGCTACGCCGGTCACCGCTATTACCCGCGCTTGCTGCGTGCCGGTGTGAAGGTCTTCGAATACCAGCCGTGCTTCCTGCACCTGAAAATGGTGCTGATCGATGACTGGGTAAGCCTCGGTTCATGCAACTTCGATCACTGGAACCTGTACTTCAACCTGGAGGCCAACCTCGAAGCCCTGGACCCGGGATTGACCCGTGACGTAGTCGCCAGCTTCGAAAAAGACTTCGCCCTGAGCACTGAAATCACGCTGGAAGACTGGAAAGCCAGACCACTGTGGCGGCGCGTCAAACAGCGTTTGTGGGGCTGGATTGACCGGCTGGTGGTGAACTTGCTGGACCATCGGAATTGAAGTGTACGCGGGGCTGACGATGGCCCTGCGTTGGCATGGTGGTTATGCGAAGCGGCCCAGCGAGCGGTATACCAAAAGCAGACCGGCCAAACCTGATCGATAACTCGGTGACCATCGATGAAGTTTGGGGGCTGTATAGCCGAATACAAGAGACCGGAACATTGACTGAAGCTTTCTTCAGTTGAAATAGATGCATCCTTCTACTGTTTCCTAAAATGCATTGTCTTAAGGTTTTTTAGCATGTTTTCGTTGCCTTTCTATCAGCGTGGGTACATTATTTTTATCAAGGCAGCCCCCAGAATATAGCGCCCCGATTATAAATCTTGCGGTAAAAAAGGACTGAAGGTGGATAGCGAAAGGAAAAATGCTTCAGAGCAGGAAAGTCTCAATCTTAAATTAAACTATAAGTTTTTCTTCTGGTTGCTGTTCTCGGTTGTGGTTTTGAAGTTCACGTTGTTCGATTATCTGGATAGCCCTTCCGGGGCAGACGAACTGCTGATGAAACGCGAGCTGCCGCAGGGCGACTGGCTTTACATCAGCCGCTACCTGGCACCCGCGACAGATCTGAACACCTTGCGTTTTTACATAAGCAAACGTCTGGAAGGCAACGACTCGGACGTGTTGAAGCAGTTGAATGAAACTCATCTTTTCCTGCTGACGGACAGCGACCCTGGTGACGTAAAGATTTCCGACACACCCAACGGTGTGGGCGTAGAGGTAACGGGCGCTGTCTATGATTATTTCAGTAAGCAATACATTACCGAAGGCGAGACGTTACGAAGCTACCGGATCACATTGACTCAGCATGATGTGTCTCAGCCTTTTTAGGTAGTGCTCAGAACAAGATATAGCAGGATGCTTGCGCTTATCATCATTTTTATTTCAAGTTTGCGTAGCAGCTCCCGCCTGTTAATCGGGGTTGAAAGGTCTCTGGTTAGTGTGGGGTATGTATTGCAGGCTGGTGCTTGGCGGTAAGTAACGGCAACTGTGAGAGTGTGTCATAAAATAGGGTCAAGTAGACCGAGCTGGGTGCGGGGGAGTGCGAGTTATTGATAGCCCGGTAATCATTGGCAGCAGGGAAGGAAAACTGGCGGCATTGCCAGTTTTCCTTCCTTGTAATGCGAAGCCTTACTGCACTTCCACCGCCAGACTGTCGCTGATCTTCTTCTGCCAGATCTGTGGGCCGGTGATGTGTACGGATTCACCGGTACTGTCGACCGCCACGGTGACCGGCATGTCTTTGACCTCGAACTCGTAGATCGCTTCCATGCCCAGTTCGGCAAAGGCCACGACTCGGGATTTCTTGATCGCCTGGGCGACCAGATACGCAGCGCCGCCGACAGCCATCAGGTAAACGGCCTTGTGGTCACGGATCGCTTCGATAGCGGTAGGGCCACGTTCGGATTTGCCGATCATGCCCAGCAGGCCGGTCTGGTCGAGGATCTGACGGGTGAACTTGTCCATCCGCGTGGCTGTGGTCGGGCCGGCGGGGCCGACCACTTCTTCGCGCACCGGATCAACCGGGCCGACGTAGTAGATAAAGCGACCCTTCAGGTCAACCGGCAGGGTTTCGCCCCTGTTGAGCATTTCGACCATGCGCTTGTGCGCAGCGTCGCGGCCAGTCAGCATCTTGCCGTTGAGCAGCACGGTTTCGCCCGGTTTCCAGCTTTGCACGTCTTCCGGGGTCAGGGTGTCGAGGTTGACGCGACGGGCCGAAGGGCCGGCTTCCCAAACGATTTCCGGGTAGGCGTCCAGCGATGGCGCTTCCAGCGAGGCAGGGCCGGTGCCGTCGAGCACGAAGTGAGCATGACGGGTGGCGGCGCAGTTGGGGATCATGCACACCGGCAGTGAAGCGGCGTGGGTCGGGTAATCCATGATCTTGACGTCGAGCACGGTGGTCAGACCGCCAAGGCCCTGAGCACCGATGCCCAACTGGTTGACCTTCTCGAACAGCTCCAGGCGCATCTCTTCGATACGGCTTTGCGGGCCGCGTGCCTTCAGTTCATGAATGTCGATGGACTCCATCAACACTTCCTTGGCCATGACCGCCGCTTTTTCAGCAGTGCCGCCGATGCCGATGCCGAGCATGCCGGGTGGGCACCAGCCCGCACCCATGGTCGGTACGGTCTTCAGTACCCAGTCGACGATTGAGTCGGATGGGTTGAGCATCGCCATCTTCGATTTGTTTTCCGAGCCGCCGCCTTTTGCCGCTACGTCCACTTCGACGGTATTACCCGGAACGATGGAGTAGTGAATGACGGCGGGGGTGTTGTCCTTGGTGTTCTTGCGAGCGCCTGCCGGGTCGGCGAGGATCGAAGCGCGCAGCACGTTTTCAGGCAGGTTGTAGGCGCGACGCACACCTTCGTTGATCATGTCGTCCAGGCCCATGGTGGCGCCGTCCCAGCGTACGTCCATGCCGACGCGCACGAAAACGGTGACGATGCCGGTGTCCTGGCAAATCGGGCGATGACCGGTCGCGCACATGCGCGAGTTGATCAGGATCTGGGCGATGGAGTCGCGAGCGGCAGGCGACTCTTCGCGCAGATACGCCTCGTGCATGGCCTGAATGAAGTCCACGGGGTGGTAATAGGAAATGAACTGCAGTGCGTCTGCAACGCTCTGAATCAGGTCGTCTTGCTTGATCACGGTCATGCGGCGCGCTCCTCTGTTATGACGGGAACATTCAATTACGCTATCGGCAGCAGTCTGGAACTGCGGCTTGAACCAGAGCTGCAGGGTTGGCCGTAGCGGGCGCAAAAAGGCGCGGCAGTATAACCCGCCGTGAAGAGCAGGCTGTACAATCGCTGTTATTTTCTGCACGGGTCGCCTGAATGCCTCAATTGCATGTTGGAGAGCGTAGCTGGTCGGTCGCGTCGGCCAGCAATCTGCTTGATGACCTCAACCATGCCGGTGTCTCGGTGCCTTACAGTTGCCGTGCCGGCAGTTGCCATGCGTGTCTGGTGCGTTGTGTCAAAGGCGAGCCTGAGGACGCGCTTCCCGATGCCTTGCCTGCTGAAAAACGTCAACAGGGCTGGCGTCTTGCTTGCCAGTGCCGCGTGGTGGAGGACCTGTCAGTCGAAGTGTTCGACCCGCAAAGGGACGGTTTGCCTGCCAGAGTCTCAGGCTGCGACTGGCTTTGTCCGGCTGTGCTGCGTTTGCGTCTCGAACCCTTGCGCCCATTGCGTTACAGCGCCGGGCAACATCAGGTGCTGTGGACTGAAAGCGGTGTGGCGCGACCTTATTCGCTGGCCAGTATTCCGGGTGAAGATCCGTTTCTGGAGTTTCACATCGACTGCAGTCAGCCTGGCGCATTCCGCGATGCCGCCCGGCAGTTGCAGGCAGGTGATGAGCTGAGGCTGGGTGAGCTACGCGGCGGGGCACTGCGCTATGACCCTGACTGGCAGGACCAGCCCTTGCTGCTGCTGGCCGCCGGCACCGGCCTCGGACCGTTGTGGGGGGTGCTGCGCGAGGCGCTGCGTCAGGAGCATCAAGGCAGCATCCGCCTGATACACCTGGCTCGCGACAGTCAGGAACATTATCTGGCAAGTGAACTGCAGGCCCTGGCTGAGCGTTATCCACAGTTGCTTGTGCAACTGATTACAGCGCAGACGCTCCAGGCAACTCTGGCCGAGTTGCGACTGTTATCGCGGCATGCAATGGCGTTGGTGTGTGGCAGTGCTGAGAACGTGGAGATGTTCGCCAAACGTCTTTATCTGGCGGGACTGCCGCGTAATCAGTTATTGGCGGATGTGTTTTTAGCGCGGGACTGAAAGAGCGTCCGCATGATAATCATGAAAACTCACGCAGCTGACTCAAAGCAAAAGGCCCCGACTCTTGCGAGACGGGGCTTTGGCTTGCGGCGTTATACCGTCAGACCAACGGGTCGCCAACGTGCAGGATCTTCATGCCGTTGGTGCCACCGATGGTGTGGTAGCTGTCGCCCTTGGTCAGGATGACCCAGTCACCTTGCTCGACCAGACCACGCTTGAGCAGCTCATCGACTGCGGCCTGGCTGACCTGACCTGGCGGCAGGGCTGCCGGGTCGAATGGCACGGTGTAGACACCACGGAACATCGCCGCGCGTGCCTGAGTGCCACGGTGCGGAGAGAACGCGTAGATCGGCACCGAGGAGCGGATGCGCGACATGATCAGCGGGGTGTAGCCGCTTTCGGTCAGTGCGATGATCGCTTTCACGCCAGGGAAGTGGTTGGCGGTGTACATGGCGGCCAGCGCAATGCTTTCGTCACAACGTGTGAACGAGTGACCGATGCGGTGGCTGGAGGTCTTGCCGGTCGGGTGCTTTTCAGCGCCGACGCAGATGCGCGCCATGGCTTGCACCGCTTCGATCGGGTAGGAACCTGCAGCACTTTCGGCCGAGAGCATGACGGCGTCGGTGTAGTCGAGCACAGCGTTGGCCACGTCGGACACTTCGGCGCGGGTCGGCATGGGGCTGGAGATCATCGACTCCATCATCTGCGTCGCAACGATCACTGCCTTGTTATGGCGACGAGCGTGCAGAATGATGCGCTTCTGTACGCCCACCAGCTCGGCATCGCCGATTTCAACGCCCAGGTCGCCACGGGCAACCATGACGGCGTCGCTGGCGCGGATGAGAGCATCAAGCACTTCATCATTGGCGACGGCTTCAGCGCGTTCGATCTTGGCGACCAGCCAGGCTGTGCCACCGGATTCGTCACGCAACTGGCGAGCGTATTCCATGTCGGCAGCATCGCGCGGGAACGAAACGGCCAGGTAGTCCAGGTCCATTTCGGCAGCGAGCTTGATGTCCTGCTTGTCTTTTTCGGTAAGTGCCGGAGCCGTCAGGCCACCGCCGCGACGGTTGATACCTTTATGGTCGGACAGCGGACCGCCGATCAGCACCGTACAGTGCAGCTCGTTTGCGGTCTGGGTGTCGACGCGCATGACCACGCGACCGTCGTCGAGCAACAGCTCGTCGCCTACGCCGCAATCCTTGACCAGATCCGGGTAGTCGATACCCACGATTTGCTGGTTGCCACTGGTCAGCGGATGAGCTGTGGAGAAGGTGAACTTGTCACCCACCTTCAGCTCGATTCGCTTGTCGGTGAACTTCGCGATACGGATTTTGGGACCCTGCAGGTCGCCCAGCAGAGCGACGAAGCGCCCGTGCTTTGTGGCGATTTCGCGGATGAGCCTGGCGCGTGCCTTGTGCTCATCGGGAGTGCCGTGAGAGAAGTTCAGGCGAGCAACGTCCAGACCCGCGAGGATCAGTTGTTCGATGACTTCCGGCGAGTTGCTGGCAGGGCCAAGTGTGGCGACGATTTTGGTGCGGCGAACGGTCATGCACAAACTCCTTAATTGAAGCGCAGCGAGAGGCTACTCCTGTCTGGGTCTTTAGTCATTGTTCCTTTGCACTGAGATATTGCAGTCGAGGAGGGCAATCGGCGGACGACTGGCGCTCGATTCAGTTGAAGAAACAGGCTGTCAGGCCGATACAGGGCAGATAACAGGAGACTCCCATGCGTATTGTAACGATTGTTGTATTACTGGTTGCGCTTGGCGGTTGCACTCGCTGGGCAATGAACTCCAACCTGGACCACGCCTACCGTGCCTATCAGGAGGGCGATTGTGACCGGGTGATGCTCGACCTCTCCAAAGTGGAGCGGCAGAGCCGTTCGCGCCGCTATGTGCAGCCAGAAGTGTCGATGCTGCGTGGCCAGTGCCTGGAGCGGCAAAAATTGTATGTCGACGCAGCACAGACTTACCAGTTTCTGATGACCCAATACCCTGGGAGTGAGTATGCGTATCGTGCGCGAGCCAGACTCGACACGTTGGCGCAGGTAGGCCTTTACCCCAAGGCCCAACCCGCCAGACCTGTACCCGTGCCCGCACCTGCGCGAAACGTCTCAGTATCAAAGTAGTTACATTCATTTGGATGGGAGAGGCCGCTGCCGGGTGGATTTTGAAAATTTCTGAGCTAGTCTGATCTAACGGAGCGGATGAGCTGCAGGGACCTACCTCGAGAGGTCCTGTAGGGGTTGTGCAGATGAAGCCCACAGTCGACACGTATTTGTACACGACTGTAACAATGGCCTCACAAGGCAGCTTGCCATGCATAAAGAACGAAAAATCGAAAGACACCAGCTACAGGATTATCTTCAGGTGTTCAACCGCCACACCGGCAGACCTCTAGGGTGCCTGGGAAATGTGTCAGAAGAAGGGTTGATGCTTATCAGCGAGCTGCCTTTGCTGGTAGGGGCCAGGTTCGATCTGTGCCTGAAGCGGCCAGGCAGTGATACCGGGCAGCCGCTTGAAGTGAGTGCTACCTGCCTGTGGTGTCGCGAAGACGAAACCCCGGGCAGCTTCGATTCCGGTTTTGAACTGCCTGAGGTTTCGACGGAGTATCTGGAGTTCATCGAGCTTCTGCAGCGTTATTTCTGCTTTTATCCTTCTTACGAAGCGTCGGCCTGATTCCGCTGCAGAGCAGGTCGTACTGCGGTATTTCTGTCTTTTACAGCGTTCCTGCTTTTTTCCAGCCCAGATAGCGGCTGACCAGCTGTGGGCCAAGTTCTTTTGGTCGCGCATCCATGATTGCTATGCCCTGCGCGCTCAGGCGGTCGTGCAGGGACGCTCGGGCATTGAGGAAATTCATTGTCCCGCAGTAGTCCAGCGCCTGTTCATAGGTCTGTACCGGTGACTGACGCAGGCTGTCGAGCACTTCTTCTCTCAGACTGGCAATCAGTACCCGATGTTGTCCGCTTAGCTGCCTGACCGCCACCAGCAGCTCCTCGTCGTCTTCATCGCGAAGATTGGTCACCAACACCACCAGCGATCGTCTTTTCTGGCGAATCATTACATGGCGCACGGCGGCGCTGTAATCAGCCGGGCGGCGAGTGGTCTGCAGGTCATAGACAGTGTTGAGCAACAGGTTGAGCTGGCTTGGCCCCTTGACGGGCGACAGGTAGCGGTCCTGCTCGCTGGCAAACGTCGAGATACCTACGGAGTCGCCCTGACGCAACGCGACATAGCTCAGCAGCAGGCAGGCATTGAGCGCATGATCGAAATGCGACAGCTCGCCATCTTGACTGCGCATCCGGCGCCCGCAATCGAGCATGAATACTATTTGCTGGTCTCGCTCGTCCTGGTACTCCCTGGCAATCGGCGTTCGCTGACGTGCAGTGGCTTTCCAGTCGATCTGGCGCAAGCTGTCGCCCTCGCGAAACTCACGCAACTGGTTGAATTCCATACCAGGCCCGCGACGTTGCAATTGACGCACGCCCAACTGACTCAGCCAGCTGTCTACAGCAAGCAACTGCCCGCCGTACAGACGAGCAAAGTCCGGGTAGACACGCGTCGTGCTATGTACAACCAAATAGCGCCGTATCGTCCACAGTCGCAAAGGGCTGGGCAGGCTTATCTCGCATTGCTCGAACGTGAAATGGCCCCGGCTTGAAGGGCGAAGACGGTAGCCGACCCGGCCTTTGCTATCAGCAGGCAGGGTGATGGATTGCGGCAGGTTTTCATGCTCCAGGCCTGGCGGCACGTGGTCGAATATCTTCAGTGTGAGCGCCTTGCTGCCGTCGTGGCTCACGTCGAGCGTGGCTTCGTTCCAGCGATCCAGTGCCAGGCTGCCCGGTAGTTCGCGCTGCACGCAGGGCGACGGATGACGCAGCAGCAAGACTGCATCCAGCAAGGCCAGACCCGCCAGTGCCAGCATTGCACCCCGGTATAGGCTGTCGATCTGCTGCGGATAGTCGATGCCGAGCGCATGAAGGGTGCCCAACAGCAAAGCAACGCACGCCAGCCCGCCGAGCCAGCAAAGCATCGGAACAGAAGGCTTCAATAACTGCTTCACAGGCGCGGTGCCGGTACCTGCTCGAGGATCTGCCTGAGCACCTGATCCACCGACAGCCCTTCGATGTCCAGTTCAGGGGACAGCCTGACCCGGTGCCGGAGTACCGCAAGTGCGCAGCCTTTTATGTCGTCCGGAGTGACAAATTCGCCACCCCGCAACAGCGCTCTGGCGCGCCCGCCACGCACCAGCGCAATTGAGGCGCGTGGCCCGGCACCCTGACTCAGACCCGGCCAGGTGCGTGTGCTGCGGCCCAGGCGCACGGCATAGTCCAGCACTTGCTCATCCAGGGGCAACTCGCTGGCAATGCGTTGAAGTACCTGAACCTCACGCGCCTGCATGATGACCCTGAGTGGTCGCACATCCAGCATGTCGGCACGGGTGGAGCGGGTGACCTGACGCACCATTTCCAGCTCTTCCTGCGCCTCGGGATAGTCCATGCGCAGTTTCAGCATGAATCGGTCCAGTTCGGCTTCCGGCAATGGGTAAGTGCCTTCCTGTTCGATGGGGTTCTGGGTTGCCAGCACCATGAACGGTTGCGCAATGGGCAGGGCTCGACCTTCGAGGGTGACTTGCCGCTCCTGCATGGCTTCAAGCAGCGCCGCCTGAGTCTTGGCCGGCGCCCGGTTGATCTCGTCGGCCAGCAACAGGTTGGTGAACAACGGCCCCTTGCGCAGTTTGAACTGCTCGGTCTGCATGTCATACACGGCGTGACCGGTGACATCGCTGGGCATCAGGTCCGGCGTGAACTGGATGCGGGCAAACTCGCAGCCGATACAACTGGCAAGCGCCCGAACCAGTAATGTCTTGCCCAGCCCCGGTACGCCTTCAAGCAGCACATGCCCGCCGCCGATCAGCGCGGTCAGGACGTCTTCGACAACTGCGGTCTGGCCGATCACGGCCTTTTGCAGTTCGGCGCGCAGTGCCTGGGCGAGCTGACTGGCGCGCTGGCGCTGCTGCAGTTGAGTGCTTGCCGGGCTGCCAGGCTCGCTGGCTGGGTCAATCAAGGGCTGGGCGCTGCCGGGCAGTTCGGGTGTTGGATCGCTCATAGGGCATTCCTGAGAGTTTGCAGGTGGGCCACCTGACGGGTGAATTCGCTGTGTGAGAGGCGCTGCGCCGGGCGCGGGCGCAGGGCATCGCTGATGGCGCTGGTGGGCTGTCGGGTGAGGCGCGACAGCACCTGCCATTGTTCGGCGACGACCAGCCGCTCGAAGCCTGGATGCAGTCGACGTGCGCGGCGCAGAATGTCCTGTTGCAGCCCCTTTATAAGGGGTTGCTGGCCCGTGTGTCTGAGCAGGAAGCCGGCGCTGGCGCGCAAGTGCTCGGTCAATTGGCGGCGCGCCAAGGCCACGGGGCGGCGCAGCGGACCCTCGCGCAGGCCGACATGCCAGAGCCCCAGGCTGATCAGCAAT
Organism: Pseudomonas coronafaciens pv. oryzae str. 1_6; assembly: GCF_000156995.2. Classification (NCBI taxonomy): domain Bacteria; kingdom Pseudomonadati; phylum Pseudomonadota; class Gammaproteobacteria; order Pseudomonadales; family Pseudomonadaceae; genus Pseudomonas; species Pseudomonas coronafaciens. Next base: position 1,166,011 of record NZ_CP046035.1, read on the forward strand.
GCGAAGGCCAGCAGTGCCTCGGGAAAGTTGCGCAGCAACAGGGCTGGCAAATTGTCGTGTCGAGTCTTCAGTATCATGGTCACGTCGCTGTTCTGGGTCAGATACCAGAGCAGCCATGCATTGTCGTAGCTGCCGATCGAGTGGGTTTCCCAAAGGCCTGAATCGGTGACAATGGTGATCAGCCCTTTTCCACGTTGTATCTGCAGCATATGGGTGGCCTCGGCGCTGTTGGCCCACGCCTGCGCCTGATCTTCCGGGTCTTCGAGGTGAAACGCAGGCTCGAAGCTCATATAGGCCGGTTCGTTTTCATTTTCCAGATAAAGACGAGTCAACTCGGGCCAGGGCATTTTTTTACGGCTGGGGGCAGGCCTGATCAGAGGAATGGGCAGCATGGGCTGCGGGTCATTCAACTGTCGCTCCTGCTCATTGATGTCTCGGGTCAGATACTGATGGACCTTCAGTCTGTCGAGCAGCAGGTCGCCACTGCGACCTTTCTGTTCGTCCCAGAGCCGTTCGGCCACGAACAGCAGGTGTCCGCCTGCTTCGGCCCAGTTCAGCAGACGCTCAGTTTGCACGGGCGTCATGCCTGCACGGTCATTGAGCAAAAGCAGGGTTTGGGTGCCCTGAGTCGGGTCCGGAAGCTGGTCCAGGGTGTCAGCGGTGTTCACCGTGACGGAGCGCTCGCGCAGGAAATGTTCGGCCGCGAGCCAAGGGTTGGCTATCGCTTGCGGGGAGGGCCCTTTATCAACGGTTTCCTCATAGCGCTCCAAATGACTGCCGAGCAGGTAAAGGCCCGCGCCTGTCAGCAGCAACAGGATCATCAGCCAGCTGAGTATTGCGTAACGGCGGCTCATGTTTTAACCGCTGGATTGAACAGACGACGCCAGCCATCGCAGAGTTCCTGCCTGGCGTTAGCAGGTGGAAGGCGATGACCATAGGCAAGGTTTTGCCAATGCGCTGTCAGTTCTCGGCTGAAGTCACTCAGCAGCGGCTGGTTCAGCAAGGCGATATGTTGCAATATCTGACCTTCGGTGTCGGCGTTCTTCAGCGGCAATCGGTAGTCGCTCAACAAACGACTGAGCAATGCGCGGTATAACAAACCCAGTGCTTCGCGGGGCTGGTTGCTCCAGAGTTGCTCGACCTGACCGGCGACATCCTCAGGAAGACTTTCGGCACTCACTTGCAGCCCGAACAGCTGTTCGGGGGCGGGGCGGGTGGTTTTAGTCCGGGTGGTTTCCAGCCTTGCAAAGGTTTTGAGCCAGTCCCGGTAGCGCCAGATCAGCAGGCCTGCCAGGCCGATGACAATGCCCCAGAGTAGTATCTCGGCCAGACGGGCCAATTCGCTGGCAGCCTGCACAAGCCGATTGAGCCAGTCGAGCAACCAGCCTTCACCATGTCTGTCCTTGACCCCTGCCTGCTTTTTTTCCTTTTCTGGAAAGCGCCAGCCACTCTCGGTGCGGATGTTCTTGAACGGAGGCCGATCCAGAATGCCCTGTATCTCGCTCTTGGCGGTTTCGCTGTTCAGTGGCTGGTGTAAAAGGCGCGGCGTGTCGGGGCCCGCTTCATTTTGGGCGGGCTCTGCCACAGCGGTGTCAGGCAGCGGGCAGCTGTAGTTTTGTGGGTCGGCCAACGCCGGGGCGGGTGCTGTCGAAAGGACCAGCCCGACACCGAACAAAAGTGCATAGGCGCTGCCGATCAGGCGCTGGCGCAGGCGCCTGAAAACCAGTTCGATATCCCAGGCCTCAAGGACGGTTCGGCGATTGAGGTACAGGGTGAAGCCGCATGCAACATAGACTGGCTCCCAGATCACCAGCGCTAAGGCATAGAAAAGATTGGTCAGGTGGTCGATCCATATCCACTGGTTTCCTGCGTCGATCAGGTTTTCCCAGTTCCAGTCTATCTCGACTCTTTGTGGAATGAAGGCATAAAGCAGGATCAGCAAGCTTATCCACAGCGCGTATTCAAGATGCGCGCCGACGATGGTGAGTAACCGCGCAGCGCGAAGGTCTTTCTGGCTGAGCAGGCTAACTCGCATGGCGCGCTCCGTGCCTGCCAAGTGTTCCAGTTGCTGGACCGGCAGTTGAAAGCTGCGGCTCAAGCTGAGTCGGCGCCAAAGCAGGCTGGGCAAAAGCTGGTCTTTCAGTGTGGCTGGCCAGGCCTTGAGGGCTTGTCTCAAAGTTGGCGTCGTACCGAACAGCGACTGCGACAAAATGAGCAGCGGCAAACGTTCGAACGCAGGCTTGAGCCACCAGAAAATAAAAATGACTGCTGAAGGGTAATCCCAGAGCAGCACGCTGAGCAGGCAGAAAAAAGGCAATGTAATGATTGCCCAACTGCCCATCAGCAGGCCGCGATGCCGACCCGCGAGCAGGACGCCCAGATCGATGGCTTCCCAAGGGGAGCGCGGACGTATGGCGACGGTAGATTCAGTCAGGCGCATGAGGGGTACGTCCGGCCAGGGTCAGGTATGCAATGACCAGTAGCCACAGCGCGGCACCTGCCAGGTATTTGACGAGGGGGGCGGGCCATGTCATTGATGACCAGTAGGCCTCGACGAATGCCGCTATCAGCAAAAACAGTACCACCCCGCCTGTCAGTTGCACGCTGCTGCTGGCTGCTGCGCGCAGTGCCGTACCGCGTGTGACATTCCCTGGGGCCAGCAAGGCCCATCCCAGTTTGAGACCGGCGGCGCCGGACAGCGCAATGGCGGTCAGTTCGAAGGCACTATGACCCACGACGAACGACCAGAAGGTCTGGCCGTAACCAATATCAGTCAGATGGCCCGCCACGGCGCCGATCATCACGCCGTTGAAAAGCAGGAAAAACAGGCTGCCCAAGCCGAACAGCAGACCGCTGGCGTAGGTCTGGAAGGCGATTCCGATGTTATTCATGATGTAGTAGCCGAACATCATCCAGTCAGCGTCGGATTCTCGCTCGATGGACTGCCCGATCCGGCTGGCTGACGGGTCGTACATGCTTTGCATTTCAAGGAGCTGTTCCGGGCTGACCACGCTGTAGACCAGTTGCGGGAAACCATACACCAGCAGACCCATGACGATCTGGCTTCCGAAGAACAGCAGGCTGGCAACCAGCACGAAACGCCATTCGGCGCGTACCAGACGCGGAAAGCCTCCCACGATGAAACCCAACAAACGGGCACCCGCAGCGCTGCGGTGACGGTAGAGTTGCTGGTGGCCACGCATGGCCAACTGATGCAGGGGGTCGATCAGATGGCTGCTGTAGCCGCGCTCCTGTGCCAGCGCCAGCTGGTGGCAGATGCGCCGATAATCGCCAGGGAATGATGCGTTGGCATTGGCTTTGCCATGTTCCAGCGCATCAAGGTGCTGTGCAAAGCGTTGCCACTCTTCTTCATGACGTATTTCAAACAGGCTCTGTTTCATTTCGACCCCAGCAGGCTGTGGGCGATGCCGTTTACATGGACGACGGCCTTGTGAGCGGGAATGCGCAGTGGCTCGGCCAGGATCGACGCGAGCTCCTGGGTGCGCGCGCTGGACAGTTCGCCTTGCCGCTCTGCCAGGCTCATGACCGCACGCTGTTCATCCAGGTGCAGCGAGAACGGCACGATAACGGGCTCTGCGTCCGGTAGAGTCGGGCGGATCACAGGACGGTCGCTGTAGATGACCAGGCTGCCGGCGGCCAGATCGCCCAGACGTTTGAACAGCGGATGGTTCAGGCAAGCGATCGCGCCAAACCCGTAGCCGATGGGGAGCATGTCGACGAAGCGCAGCAGATTGCGTATCAGGGAGGAAGACCAGTCTATCGGGGTGCCGTCGTCGTGAACCACTCGTAGCCCCAGTAAGCGCTTACCCGGTGTGCGGCCCTGGCCAAGCACTTCAAACAGCACCATGTACCACCAGTTCACCAGAAAAAACACGATGGCGCCCAAGCCGATGCCGAGCTTGTCGAACAGTTGCAGGAGCATATAGAAGACGGCAATGATGGCTGCGCGAACACAAAGGTCGATGCCAAACGCCAGTGCGCGGATAACAAGGCCGGCAGGGCGGAGAATCATGTCTATGCCTTCCGGGGTCTCGATGTCGATACGGGTATCCAGCGGCATGGGCAGCTTTGCATTCCTTGGCAAAACGGGAAGGGATGACATTGTCGGGAGGTTGCCCCTGAAAACCAGAACTGATGCTAGCTACCGCAGCCAAGCTAAGCAACCGACCATTCAATACGCGGGCTGTAAGAAAACATTTCCCGATGCGCCGGAAACCGCGCTATTAGCCAACGGCGCCCTTGACGCCCTACACTTCGCCGGTCTTTTGCTCAGGATCAGCCCGTGACTTCCAGCATTTTCTGGTACGACTACGAAACCACCGGCATCAACCCGCGCAATGATCGCGCGTTGCAGATGGCTGGCATCCGAACCGATGCCGAGCTCAATGAGATCGCGCCTCCGGTCAATCTGTACTGCCAGCCCGGTGATGACATTCTGCCCCATCCGGCGGCCTGTGTGATTACCGGCATCACGCCTGCCACACTGGCCGAAAAAGGTTTGTGCGAAGCAGACTTCATGACCCGAGTGCATGCCGAACTGTCCGCGCCGGGCACTTGTGGTGCTGGCTACAACACGCTGCGTTTCGACGACGAGGTCACACGGTACAGTTTCTATCGCAACTTCTTCGACCCCTACGCACGCGAATGGCAAGGCGGTAACAGCCGTTGGGACTTGATCGATGTGGTACGCGCAGCGTATGCATTGCGCCCCGATGGCATCGTCTGGCCTGAACAGGACGGGCGGGTCACGCTTAAGCTGGAACGGCTGACGGCTGCCAACGGTATTGATCATGGGCAGGCGCATGATGCGTTATCCGACGTTCGAGCAACTATTGCACTTGCGCGTCTGATTCGGGAAAAACAGCCGAAGCTTTATGATTATCTGTTTGCACTGCGCACTAAACAGAAGGTTCAGGATCAGGTCCGGCTCCTGCAACCACTGGTGCATATTTCGGGGCGCTTTTCTGCCGCGCGCAATTATCTTGGCGTGGTGCTTCCGCTGGCGTGGCATCCACATAATCGTAATGCGCTGATTGTCTGTGACCTTCACCTGGATCATTCGCCGTTGTTGCAATACGACGCTGAAACGCTAAAGCAGCACTTATATACCCGGCATGACGCGTTGGAGGAAGGCCAATTGCCAGTGCCGCTTAAGTTGTTGCATATAAATCGTTGTCCGGTGGTTGCGCCATTGGGTGTGTTGCGCAGCGAAGATCAGCAACGTCTGCAACTGGATCTGACGGCTTATCAGGCACGTGCGGCGCAGTTGAATGACAGTCGAGAAGTTTGGCAGGACAAATTGCAGGTCCTTTACGGCAAGGACGACTTTGTCGCAAGTGAAGATCCCGAACAACAGTTATATGACGGTTTTATCGGTGATCGTGACCGGCGATTGTGCGAGCAAGTTCGACAGGCCGAGCCTGAACAACTGGCCCGGGACGGATGGCCCTTCGACGATGCTCGTCTGCCTGAGTTGTTATTCAGGTACCGCGCCCGTAACTTTCCTGACACCTTGAGCACTGAAGAGCAGCAGCGCTGGCTGGCGTTCTGTCAGCAGCGGCTGCGCAGTCCGGAGTCGGGCGCGCCCAACACCCTACAGGATTTTACGAAAGCGCTGATTGACGTGTCGCTTAATGCCACGCCTGCGCAGCTTGAGGTATTACGGCAATGGCAAGACTACGTCCAGCAGCTGAGTAAACGTCTGGGTGTATAAATAGCGCGCAATAAAAAACGCCAGCAAGCTGGCGTTTTTTCAATCGCAGTCAATCATGACCGTATGAAGCTTAGCCCAACAGAGTGGCCCAGCTTTCAACGTCGTCACTGCCCCACTTGGCTTTCCACTCTTTCAGCGTTTTGTGGTTGCCACCTTTGGTTTCGATGACTTCGCCATTGTGCGGGTTCTTGTATTGCTTGACCTTGCGAGCGCGTTTGGTGCCAGCCGGTTTAACAGCACCGCCACGTGGCGCTTTGTTTACCTTGGCGTCCGGATCCAGCAGAGCAATGATGTCGCGCAGCGATTTTTGATATTCGCCCATCAGCGTGCGCAGTTTGCCTTCGAATTCCAGCTCGGTTTGCAGTTTGTCGTCTTGCGACAGGTTCTTCAAACGGGCTTGCAGTTCTTTGATGGCTTCTTCTGTGGCGCGGTACTCGTTGATCAGGGACATGAGGAGACCTTATGTTGTGAAGGGTTGCAGGGAGACAGTGCGACAATAATAGTCACTGTAAATGAGCAAGTAAACATTAAATAAAAGTTTTATTTGAATTATTTAGCAATATACACGCGTCCTACAGACGTCTGAACTAGGAGCGCGCCGGGCGTCCCTCAAAATAACCCGGCTATAAAGCCCTGCTTAATACAGGTCTTGTTTAGCAGTGGTCCTCCAGAAAGCCGATACTGGCAAGGTGCAATCTTCTGCCCGAAAGGCGTCATTTCCGGCAGACGAATCGGGTCAACAGAGATACTGCAGTTTTGCTGCGCAGCCGCTAGAATAGCGGCTTTGCGAAGTTCTGGAGTTTCCCCTAATGCGCACTTTTCGTCTGGTGATTGCTTGCCCGGACCGTGTAGGCATCGTTGCCAAAGTCAGTAACTTTCTGGCGTCCCATAACGGCTGGATCACTGAAGCGAGTCATCACTCGGACAGTCTCAGCGGCTGGTTTTTCATGCGCCACGAAATACGTGCCGATACCCTGCCATTTGATCTGGACGGGTTCCGCGAGGCGTTTAAGCCAATCGCCGAAGAGTTCGCCATGGACTGGCGCATCACCGACTCGGCGCAGAAGAAGCACGTTGTGCTCATGGCCAGTCGCGAGTCCCACTGTCTGGCAGACCTGCTGCACCGCTGGCACAGTGATGAGCTGGACTGCGACATCGCCTGTGTCATTTCAAACCACCAGGACCTGCGCAGCATGGTCGAGTGGCATGACATTCCTTACTACCATGTTCCGGTAGACCCCAAAGACAAGGAACCGGCGTTTGCCGAAGTGTCGCGTCTGGTCGGGCATCACCAGGCCGATGTTGTCGTGCTGGCGCGTTACATGCAGATCCTTCCGCCGCAGTTGTGCCGTGAATATGCTCATCAGGTGATCAATATCCACCACAGCTTCCTGCCTTCGTTCGTTGGTGCCAAGCCGTACCATCAGGCATCTTTGCGCGGCGTCAAACTGATCGGTGCAACCTGTCACTACGTCACCGAAGAACTCGATGCCGGGCCGATCATCGAACAGGATGTGGTACGTGTCAGCCATCGTGACAGCATCGAAAACATGGTGCGTTTCGGTCGTGATGTGGAAAAAATGGTACTGGCCCGTGGTCTGCGCGCCCATCTCGAAGACCGCGTTCTGGTACACGACAACAAGACAGTCGTCTTCGGCTGATCTATTGTTTCGGGAGCGCGCCTGTCGCGCTTCCGGTGCAATGCATCGGCAGGAGTGCAACGCTCAGAGTGACAGCCGATGAAAGAACCTTTCGATAAAGCCACTTCCACTGCACCCGCCACGCTGGGTGAAGGCTGTCTCAGTCGCTATGACCCCGCAGCCCTGACTCCCGAAAACGGTGCCAATTTTGACGGTGCGGCGGCGCTATGGCGTGAGTTGCAGCAATCAGAAGAGGCGGCAGGAAGCGAGGCGGCTGGCGAAGTGGCTGAAGGAAGTGGAGAGGAAGAGGGCAAGTGATCAAGCCCCTCCGGGCGGCGCCAGGCAGGCACCGTCAGAAGGGCTTTGAGATCAGGACAGGGCTTTGGAAGCCAGCCAGAACAACGCCGCAGACAAGGCGACTGTGGCTGGCAGGGTCAGTACCCAGGCGAGCAGGATGGTGCGAACAGTTCCGCCTTGCAGGCCGCTCTTGTTGGCAACCATGGTGCCAGCCACGCCCGACGAGAGAATGTGGGTAGTGGAGACTGGCAGGCTGAACACGTTGGCCAGGCCAATTGCGCAGGCAGTGGTGATCTGGGCAGACATGCCTTGTGCGTAAGTCATGCCTTGCTTGCCGATCTTCTCGCCGATGGTCAGGACCACGCGCTTCCAGCCGACCATGGTGCCGATGCCCAGCGCCAGTGCAACTGCCAGGATCACCCAGAACGGCGCGTATTCAGTGGTTGCAGTCAGGTCCTTGCGCAGTTTTTCCAGATCGGATTTTTCGCGTGCAGCCAGGTCAGGAAGCTTGCCGACCTTGCGCGCGGTGTCGTCCAGGCACAACAGATAACGACGCACTTCAATGCGGCTTTCAGGCGCCAGCGAGTGGTAGTCCGACACACCCCTGAGGCGGTCGAGCAGCGCGTCGATAGTCGGTTCGGTCTGTTTTGGGTTGCAGGCCGAGCTGGATGGCAGGTCGCCTTTTTCAGCCTTGCCCATCGCCAGGTATTCACCCAGGGTGCTGCTGTTGCGTTGATAGAACTGGCTCAGATGCTGTGTGGCATCGCGGGTACGTTCGATCTGATAGGTCGTGCTGGTGAGGTCCAGAACAAACTGGCTTGGCACAATGCCGATGAGCACCAGCATGATCAGGCCGATGCCTTTCTGGCCGTCGTTTGAGCCGTGAACGAAGCTGACCGCCATGGCAGATATCACCAGCACCAGACGATTCCAGAAGGGCGGGTGTTTCTTGTCATCGAGCTTGCGGCGCTGATCAGGCGTCTTGTGCATTTTCGACAATGGGCGCCACCATTTCAGCCCGAGCAACACCAGGCCGGCGACAATGAAGCCAGCCAGCGGCGAGAACACCAGCGAAGCGCCGATATCGATCGCTTTCTGCCAGTTGACGCCATCAGCCAGCGGGATGTCATTGATCAGGGCATTGGCCAGACCCACGCCGAGTATCGAACCGATCAGCGTGTGCGAGCTGGAGGCCGGAATGCCGAAATACCAGGTACCGAGGTTCCAGGTGATGGCCGCTGCCAACAGCGAGAACACCATGGCCAGGCCATGTCCGGTGTTGACGTTGATCAGCAGTTCGACAGGCAGCAGGTGGACAATGGCATAGGCAACGCCGACACCGCCCAGCAACACGCCGAGGAAGTTGAATACACCAGAGAAGAACACCGCCAGATGAGGCGGCATGGCTTTGGTGTAAATGACTGTCGCCACCGCATTGGCGGTGTCATGAAAGCCGTTGATGAACTCGAAGGTGAGGACGAAAGCCAGGGCGAGCAAAAGGCTCACAAGCACCCAGGCATCAAGCCCGCTGAATAAATCGATCATGTAGGTTTTCTGACCGGGTCTGAAGGGGGCGAGATTATGACAGAAAAAATACAGCACGACTTGTCATCGCTGCGCAGTGTCGCTTCAAACAAAAAAAAAGACGCATGAGCGCCGCCTCGTTGAATGTTCAATGAGGCAGTCGGGCGTGTGTTTGCAGATGCTGAAAAGCAGAGGTGAGCGTTCAGGGATCATGAGACCCGCTGTGTCACGGCTCTTCTTTCAGGCCTTCTTCCATTTTTTGCAGTTCTTGCTTGAACGCTTGATCCAGCAGGCTGGCTCGTTTGCGCCATGGCTTGCGTTCCGGTTCCGGTTGCGCAGCGTAGGTGGTGATTTCGCCGCCGTAGACATCCTTGTAACGTTGCTCCTGGCGCTCAAGTTCCGCGCGCAGTTCATCTTTAGTCACTGTATTACCTGTTCAAGTCGAAATGGGTCTGGTGTTCACGCAAGACATCGCAAGTCTGTCAGCTCTCGTCCGATCGCCAGCCTTGATACAGGCAGCGGCCTGCAAAGGCGTAGAACCGGGAGGGGCTGACATCCTGCTATTGCCTGCGGCTACGCGCACCAGAAAAGCAGTTGTCGTAGCGACATACGTTTTGATTCAAAGCGCCGGTGCCGCAGTTGACTGGCATCCCGGTGATCGCTGCGGGTGCAAAGGCTGACAACACTTCAACAGGATAGTCGAGGCCGAGAATGCATGCACTGACGCGTGGGCACGAAGGTGATTAAGGTAATGCCGTCCCACAGATGAACACTATCTCCAAGAAGTCCGGTGACGTCAACATCAGAGCTTGAATAAGTTTGCATGATTATTTTTTTGTAAGACTGTTCCTAAGTTTTAGTGGGGCCTTTATATGAAATAACTTTTATAAAGCATTCATCAATGGTTTGTGACAGGACGCGTACATGAGATTCACAAGTCTCGCTCTGTAGAGAACAAGGGGGTGAATTGGGTCTTTTGTAAAGGCAGGGGGTAACGGCGGGGGACGATGACACGGTCTGTAATGAAAACGGCCTTGCTGGTTGAGCAAGGCCGCTGCCTATGACTTCTCAGTGGGTACCTGACCAGTAATTTCCAAGAAGTCACTTCATGGCAGAGGTAAAGGTATAAGCATATTTGCGTGGGGTCAATTGCGATTATCGGCCACCTGTTCGATAATCGCACAATCTGATAGGTGCTTAACGGCGCAAAACGATCTGAATCCTTTGTTTTACAAGGCCTGAACACGCGTTAAAGAGGGTGCGACAATGAACGACGAACTGCGTAATTCTTTTGCCTCATTGGCGCCACCCATCGTGGCGTCGCCTGCCAAGCGTATTCAGGCCCTGACCGGTGATCCGGACTTCATGACCTCGCTGGCGCGCGGTCTTGCCGTTATCCATGCCTTTCAGGAGCGCAAGCGACACCTGACCATCGCACAGATCAGCCACCGCACAGAGATCCCCCGTGCGGCAGTGCGGCGCTGTCTGCATACGTTGATCAAGCTGGGGTACGCGACCACCGACGGGCGCACGTATTCGCTGTTGCCCAAGGTCCTGACCCTCGGTCACGCTTATCTGTCATCGACACCGCTGGCGACTTCTTCGCAGCCTTATCTGGACCGCATGAGCGATCAACTGCACGAGGCCTGCAACATGGCCACGCTGGAAGGCGACGACATCCTTTATATAGCCCGATCCGCGACCACTCAGCGTCTGATTTCGGTCGACCTTTCCGTCGGCGGTCGTCTTCCTGCCTATTGCACGTCAATGGGGCGGATACTTTTGGCCGCGCTAGACGATGTGTCATTGCACGAATACCTGGACCACGTCGATCTACAGCCCAAGACCAGCCGCACCATTCGCACGCCGGAAGCGTTGCTCGAATGCCTGCAATTGGTTCGTCAGCAAGGCTGGTGTATTGTCGATCAGGAACTTGAGCAAGGGCTGCGCTCTATTGCCGTCCCGGTCTATGATGCATCGGGCCAGGTGCTGGCGGCCCTGAATGTCAGCACCAGCGCAGGGCGCGTGGCGCGAAGTGAGCTGGAGCAGCGCTTTTTGCCGATCATGCTCGACGCCAGCCGCGACCTGAGCACCCAGCTGTTTACCTGATTGAGCAAGTCGGGGCCGTCACAAGTGAATTTGTTCGGTTACCGAACGGTTAGTCGATTATCGGATTGTTTGCCCCGTTGCTCAGGCATAACCTCATTTTCATTCCGGCGCAGGTTTCCGCGCTGATCATTGAACGTGATGTTGGGTTCGGAGCACCTCATGGCAGATATTCTTTCTCTACGCGATGCGGTGAAGCAACTGGTCAACGATGGCGACACCGTTGCGCTTGAAGGCTTCACCCATTTGATCCCTACAGCCGCTGGTCATGAAATCATTCGTCAGGGCAAAAAAGACCTGACGCTGGTCCGCATGACGCCTGACCTCATCTACGACCAGTTGATCGGCGCAGGGTGTGCGAAACGGCTGATTTTCTCGTGGGGTGGCAACCCTGGCGTCGGTTCTCTGCATCGCCTGCGCGACGCAGTCGAAAAACAGTGGCCACGAGCGATGGAAATCGAAGAGCACAGCCATGCCGACCTCGCCAATGCTTATGTCGCCGGAGCCTCGGGCCTGCCGTTTGCCGTACTGCGCGCCTACGCGGGTTCCGATCTGCCCAAGGTCAACCCGCTGATCAAGACCGTTACCTGCCCGTTCACCGGAGAAGTGCTGGCCGCAGTGCCTTCTGTGCGCCCCGACGTGACAGTGATTCACGCGCAGAAGGCCGACCGCAAGGGCAACGTTCTGCTGTGGGGCATTCTGGGCGCGCAGAAAGAAGCCGCCTTGGCAGCCAAGCGCTGCATCGTGACGGTGGAGGAGATCGTCGATGACCTCAAGGCGCCGATGAATTCCTGCGTGCTTCCGACCTGGGCACTGAGTGCGGTCTGCCTGGTGCCTGGCGGTGCTCATCCGTCATATGCACATGGCTACTACGAGCGTGATAACCCGTTCTATCAAGCCTGGGACCCGATTGCCCGCGATCGGGAAAGCTTTAAGGCGTGGATCGACGAATACATCCATGGCACAGCAGATTTCAGCGAATTCCAGAGCAAGCTGGCTCGCGCTTCGGAGGTCAAATAATGACGTACTCCACCAGTGAAATGATGACCGTCGCTGCCGCGCGGCGTTTGCGCAACGGCTCGGTATGCTTTGTCGGCATCGGATTGCCCTCCAAGGCTGCGAACCTGGCACGGCTTACGTCTTCGCCCGATGTGGTGCTGATTTACGAGTCAGGCCCGATTGGTGCCAAACCCACGGTATTGCCCCTGTCTATCGGTGACGGCGAACTGGCGGAAACCGCCGATACAGTTGTTTCCACCAGTGAAATTTTCCGCTATTGGCTGCAGGGCGGCCGGGTTGATGTGGGTTTTCTGGGCGCCGCGCAGGTTGACCGTTTTGGCAACATCAACACCACCGTGGTTGGCGACTACCACCATCCTAAGGTGCGCCTGCCGGGCGCTGGTGGCGCGCCCGAAATTGCGGGGTCTGCAAAGTCGGTGTTGATCATTCTGAAACAGTCGGCACGCTCGTTCGTCGACAAGCTGGACTTCATTACATCGGTCGGCCACGGCGAAGGCGGCGACTCACGCAAGCGTCTCGGCCTGCCGGGTGCAGGTCCAGTGGGCATTATCACCGACCTGTGCATCATGGAGCCGGAGGCCGGCAGCAACGAGTTCATCGTGACAACGCTGCACCCTGGCGTGAGCCGCGAGCAGGTCGTTGCGGCTACGGGCTGGGAAATCCGCTTTGCGGAGAACGTGGTTGTGTCCGAAGAGCCCACTGATGTCGAGCTGACGGCGTTGCGTGATCTTGAGGCCCGTACCGCCGCAGCCCATGGCCAGGTTGCAGGAGAAGCGTGATGCGCGACGTGTTTATCTGTGATGCGATTCGTACACCGATCGGTCGCTTCGGTGGCGGTCTGTCCACGGTGCGGGCTGACGATCTGGCCGCCATACCGATCAAGGCATTGATGGAACGCAACCCCACAGTTAACTGGGAGGAGGTCGATGAAGTGTTCCTCGGCTGCGCCAATCAGGCCGGTGAGGACAACCGCAACGTGGCGCGCATGGCGGCGTTGCTTGCCGGCCTGCCGAAAAGCGTTCCCGGTGTCACTCTCAATCGCCTGTGCGCTTCCGGAATGGACGCCATCGGTACTGCGTTCCGGGCCATCGCTTCGGGCGAGATGGAGCTGGCTATAGCAGGTGGTGTGGAGTCCATGTCCCGCGCGCCGTTCGTGATGGGCAAGGCCGATGCCGCGTTCTCGCGCAACATGAAGCTGGAAGACACCACCATCGGCTGGCGTTTCATCAACCCGGCCATGAAGGCACTCTACGGTGTGGATTCCATGCCGGAGACCGGCGACAACGTCGCAGCCGACTTCAAGATTTCTCGAGCCGATCAGGACGCTTTCGCCCTGCGCAGCCAGCAACGCACTGCCGTTGCCCAGGCTGCGGGCTTTTTCGAGGAAGAGATCGTTCCGGTAAGGGTCGCGCACAAAAAGGGCGAGACCACAGTCGACAAGGACGAGCACCCGCGTGGCGATACCAGCCTGGAAACCCTGAGCAGGCTCAAACCGGTCAACGGCCCTGAGCAGACCGTCACCGCTGGTAATGCTTCTGGCGTCAACGACGGAGCTGCGGCGCTGATTCTGGCGTCCGCCGAGGCGGTCAAGAAGCATGGCCTCACCCCTCGGGCCCGAGTACTTGGCATGGCCAGCGCCGCCGTCGAGCCCCGGGTGATGGGCATTGGCCCGGTGCCTGCAGTGCGCAAGCTGGTCGAGCGGTTGGGGCTGGCGGTCACTGATTTCGATGTCATCGAACTTAATGAAGCCTTTGCCAGCCAAGGCCTTGCCGTGTTGCGCGAGCTTGGTCTGGCGGACGATGCGGCGCAGGTCAATCCCAACGGCGGCGCCATTGCGCTCGGGCATCCGTTGGGCATGAGTGGCGCCCGACTGGTGCTGACTGCATTGCACCACCTGGAGAAAACCGGCGGGCGCAGAGGGCTGGCAACCATGTGCGTCGGGGTAGGGCAGGGCTTGGCGCTGGCTATAGAACGTTAAACTCTTCCACCTCAAACTCTTTGTGCAGCAACCCGGTTCATCTTTCTGTCTCCACGAAAAGACAGGTAGATAATCCGGGTTGTTGCGCGTTTACGTGTCCGTTGACGGCCGAAGCAGCCTGAGTGATTGTGCTTGGTCATAGACGGTGTTACAGGTTGTTTCTTACGACAGTCTTGCTGAGGGGGAAATAATGACGACAACATCAAAAACACCGCATTACACAGGCGAGGAGCGAAGCAAAAGAATATTCGCGATTGTCGGGGCGTCTTCGGGGAATCTTGTCGAGTGGTTCGACTTTTATATCTATGCCTTCTGCGCCATCTACTTTGCACCTGCTTTCTTTCCATCCGATGATCCGACCGTTCAGTTGCTCAACACCGCAGGTGTGTTTGCAGCGGGCTTTCTGATGCGGCCGATTGGTGGCTGGCTGTTTGGCCGTGTGGCTGACAAACATGGCCGCAAGAACTCGATGCTGATTTCGGTCACCATGATGTGCGCAGGCTCCTTGATCATCGCGTGTCTGCCGACTTACGCCTCGATTGGTGCCTGGGCGCCGGCACTATTGCTGATGGCGCGCCTGCTTCAAGGTTTGTCGGTGGGCGGCGAATATGGCACTACCGCAACCTACATGAGTGAAGTGGCGCTGCGTGGCCAGCGCGGCTTCTATGCGTCGTTTCAGTACGTGACGCTGATCGGCGGCCAGTTGCTGGCGGTGCTGACGGTGGTGATTCTGCAGCAGTTTCTCAGCACTGAAGAATTGCGTGCCTATGGCTGGCGCATCCCGTTCGTGATCGGCGCGGCGGCCGCAGTGATCGCCTTGCTGCTGCGTCGCACGCTCAATGAGACCACTACCGCCGAAAGCCGCCAGGACAAGGAGGCGGGCAGTATCGTCGCGCTCTTCAAGAACCACGCTGCTGCTTTTATCACGGTGCTGGGCTACACCGCCGGTGGCTCGCTGATTTTCTACACGTTCACCACGTACATGCAGAAATATCTGGTGAACACCGGCGGTATGGAAGCCAAGACTGCCAGCTACATCATGACCGGAGCACTGTTTCTTTACATGTGCATGCAGCCCTTCTTCGGCATGCTCGCGGACCGTATCGGTCGTCGCAATTCGATGTTGCTGTTTGGTGCGTTGGGCACGCTGTGTACGGTGCCGATCCTGATGACCCTGAAAACCACCACCAACCCGTTCATTGCCTTCATGCTGATTACCCTGGCGTTGGCGATTGTCAGCTTTTACACCTCTATCAGTGGCCTGGTTAAAGCGGAGATGTTTCCACCGCAGGTGCGTGCGTTGGGTGTGGGCCTGGCGTACGCAGTGGCCAACGCCATGTTCGGCGGCTCGGCGGAGTGGGTGGCATTGAAGCTCAAGAGCGCCGGGATGGAAAACAGCTTCTACTGGTATGTGACGGCGATGATGGCGATAGCGTTTCTGTTCAGCCTGCGGCTGCCGAAAGAGCCGAAGTACCTGCACCAGGATCATTGATCGCACAGTTCTACCGGCATAAAAAACCCACCTGATCAGGTGGGTTTTTTATGCGCTGCAATCAGAACACTGCCATTAGAACAGCTGCACCGAAGGTTTCTCTTTAGAGATGGTTTCGGTCTGGCCGGTCCTCTCGTACCAACCGCCGCCGAGGGCCTTGTACAGGTTGACCTCGCTGGTCAGCTGCGACAGACGATCGGTGATCAGCGTTTGTTGCGCGCTGAACAACGAGCGCTGGGCGTCGAGGAAAGTCAGGTTGCTGTCGATGCCAATGCGGTAGCGGCGTTCGGCCAGACGGTAGTAGTCCTGGTTGGCCGCGACATAGTCACGCTGCGCCTGGAGCTGTTCGTCGTAGGTCTTGCGCGAAGCCAGGCCGTCGGAGACTTCCTGGAAGGCGGTCTGAATCGCCTTCTCGTAGTTGGCGACACTGATTTCCTTCTGGATTTTCGAGTAGTCCAGACTGGCGCGCAGGTTGCCGGCGTTGAAGATCGGGATGTTGATGCTCGGCTGGAACAGCCATGCTCCGGAGCCTCCTTTGAACAGACCGGACAGTTCCGAGCTGCTGGTGCCAGCACTGGCCGTCAGGCTGATGCTCGGGAAGAACGCTGCACGTGCCGCGCCGATGTTGGCGTTGGCGGCCTTGAGCGTGTGCTCGGCTTGCAGAATGTCTGGACGGCGCTGCAACAAATCTGACGGCAGGCCTGCCGGCATTTCGGTCAGCATGTCGGAGTCCAGCAGATGGCTGGCTGGCAGGTTGTCGGGCAGGTTGGTGCCAAGCAGCATCACCAGACTGTTCTGATCCTGAGCGACCAGACGCTGGTACTGGGCCAGTTTGGCGCGCGCACTTTCGACAGCGGTACGCGACTGGCTCAGGTCCAGCGCCGAAGAAACACCGACTTCATTGCTGCGCGAAGTCAGGCGGAAGCTTTCTTCGTAGGTCTTGAGGGTGTCTTGCGTCAGCTTGAGCAGTTCCTTGTCGGCCTGCCAGGTCATGTAGGCATTGGCCACGTTGGCCACCAGGCTGATCTGGGTGCTGCGACGCGCTTCTTCACTGGAAAAGTAGGTTTCCAGTGCTTGTTCGCTGAGGCTGCGCACCCGGCCGAACAGGTCCAGCTCGTAGGCACTGACGCCCAGCGTTGCCGAATAGCTGCTGTTGATGCCGGCCTGGCCGGTCTGCGACTGGTCCGCAGGCACGCGCTGACGGCTGCCGCTGCCGGTGGCCGATACAGCCGGGAACAAGTCCGAACGCTGGATGCGGTACTGGGCGCGGTAGGCGTCGATGTTCAGCGCCGCAACCCGAAGGTCACGGTTGTTGAGCAACGCGGTCTGGATCAGCTGTTGCAGGGCCGGATCATTAAAGAAGTGGCGCCAGCCTTGCTCCGCGGCGGCCATCTTGGCCCCCTCGGCCGGCGAGTACGCCGGGCCTTGTGGATACTGTGCGGCGACCGGGGCTTCCGGCTGCTTGTAATCGGGGATCAAAGAGCAGCCGCCGAGAATGAACGCGGTAACTGCAAGAGAGATCAATGACTTGCTCATTGGCCAGCCTCGTCGTGTGAAGTATGTTTCTGCTTGCTCTTGAACAGCCCTGAAATCGATACGAAGAACAGGGGCACCCAGAAGATCGCCAGAATAACTGCCGTGATCATACCGCCAATCACGCCTGTACCGATCGAATGCTGACTGCCCGAACCTGCGCCCGAGGAAATCGCCAGCGGTACAACGCCGAGGATGAACGCCATCGACGTCATGATGATCGGACGCAAGCGCATGCGGCACGCTTCGATCGCTGAATCGGTAAGGCTCTTGCCCTGTTCATGCAGCTCTTTGGCGAACTCGACGATCAGAATGGCGTTCTTCGCGGCCAGACCTACCGTTACCAGCAGCCCGACCTGGAAGAACACGTCATTGGACAGCCCACGCAGGCTGGTTGCCATAAGCGCACCGATGACACCCAGCGGCACCACGAGGATGACCGCGATCGGGATCGACCAGCTTTCATACAGCGCCGCCAGACACAGGAACACGACCAGCAACGACAGCGCATAAAGGGCAGGGGCCTGGGAACCGGACAAGCGCTCCTCGTAGGACAGACCGGTCCAGGAGATGCCGATACCTTGCGGCAGTTTCTTGGCCAGGGCCTCGACTTCAGCCATTGCATCGCCGCTGCTGTAGCCCGGTGCCGGTGTGCCCAGGATTTCCTCTGCCGCTACGCCGTTGTAGCGCGACAGTTTTGGCGAGCCGTAGGACCATTTGCCGCTGGCAAAGGCCGAGAACGGCACCATTTCCCCCGAGCTGTTGCGCACGTACCATTTTTTCAGGTCTTCAGGCTTCATGCGGGCACCTGCGTCGCCCTGGATGTATACCTTCTTGACGCGGCCACGGTCGATGAAGTCGTTGACGTAGCTGCCGCCCAAGGCGATGGACAACGTGTTGTTGATGTCCGACAGCGTGATGCCCTGAGCGCTGGCGCGTTCGTCGTCAATGATCAACTGATACTGCGGCTCGTCATTCAGCCCGTTCGGACGCACGCCTGCCAGGATCTTGCTCTGTGCGGCCATGCCGAGGAACTGGTTACGTGCCTGCATCAGTTTCTCGTGACCAACGCCGCCCTGGTCTTGCAGGTAAACGTCGAAGCCAGTTGCGTTACCCAGTTCCAAAACAGAAGGCGGCACGATGGCGAACACCATCGCATCGCGCAGGCTGAAGAAGTAGCCCTGAGCACGTTTGGCCAGTTCGAATACGCTGTTTTCCGAAGTGCGTTCTTCCCACGGCTTGAGCATCACGAATGCAATCGCCGAGCTTTGACCGCGACCCGCGAAGTTGAAGCCGTTTACCGAGAACACCGACTTGACTGCGCCACTCTCCTTGGTCAACAGGTATTCACGCATGTTGTCGATGACTTCCTGCGTACGCTCGGTCGAGGAGCCTGCCGGGGTCTGGATCTGGGCGAAAATAACGCCCTGGTCTTCTTCCGGAAGGAATGCCGCGGGAATGCGCATGAACATGAAGACCATGCCGGCGCAGATCAGGACGTAGCCCAAGTAGGCTGGCCACTTGTGCTTGAGCATGTTGCCGACGCCGCGCTCGTAACTGAGAACGCTGCGGTCGAAGGTGCGGTTGAACCAGCCGAAGAAGCCGCGCTTGGGCTGGCCATGCGTCTTCTCGTCGATGGGTTTGAGCATCGTGGCGCACAGCGCCGGGGTGAAAATCAGCGCCACGACGACCGACAGGGCCATGGCCGAGACGATGGTGATCGAGAACTGTTTGTAGATCACGCCAGTAGAGCCGCCGAAGAACGCCATGGGCAGCAGAACCGCCGAAAGCACCAGCGCAATACCTACCAATGCACCCTGGATCTGCGTCATGGATTTGATCGTGGCGTCGCGCGGGGAGAGCTTTTCCTCCTCCATGACCCGCTCGACGTTTTCTACCACCACAATCGCATCGTCCACCAGCAAGCCGATGGCCAGCACCATACCGAACATGGTCAGGGTGTTGATGGTGAAGCCGAAGGCCGCAAGGATGCCGAACGTACCCAGCAACACCACTGGCACTGTCATGGTCGTGATGATCGTGGCGCGGAAGTTCTGCAGGAACAGGTACATCACCAGGAACACCAGCACGATCGCTTCGATCAGGGTGTGAACCACACCGTTGATCGATTCGCTCACCACTGGTGTGGTGTCATACGGGTAGACGACTTTCATGCCCGGCGGGAAAAACGGCTCCAGCGATGAAACGGTCGCGCGGATGGCCTTGGCAGTGTCCAGCGCGTTGGCGCCAGTGGCCAGTTTGATCGCCAGACCGGAAGCCGGTTTGCCGTCGAACTGTGAGTCTGTGCTGTAGTTCTCTGCACCCAGGCCAACCGTGGCGACGTCTTTCAGGCGAACCTGCGAGCCGTCGGTATTGACCTTGAGGAAGATGTTGCCGAACTGTTCGGCTGTCTGCAGACGGGTCTTGCCGATGATCGTGGCGTTCAGTTGCTGACCGCTGATCGCTGGCAGGCCGCCCAACTGACCGGAGGACACCTGGACGTTCTGCGCGGTAATCGCGCTTTTCACGTCCACCGGGGTCAACTGAAAGTTGTTCAGCTTGGCCGGGTCCAGCCAGATACGCATGGCGTACTGCGAACCGAACACCTGGAAGTCGCCCACACCGGAGGTCCGGGAGATCGGGTCCTGCATGTTCGACACGATGTAGTTGGCCAGGTCTTCCTTGCCCATGCTGCCGTCTTCCGACACCAGACCGATCACCATCAGGAAGTTCTTGACCGCCTTGGTGACGCGGATGCCCTGTTGCTGCACTTCTTGCGGCAGCAGCGGGGTGGCCAGGTTGAGCTTGTTCTGCACCTGCACCTGCGCCGTATCAGGGTTGGTACCCTGATTGAAGGTCGCGGTGATGGTCATGCTGCCGTCGGAGTTACTCTCCGAACTCACATAACGCAGGTTGTCGATACCGTTGAGCTGCTGCTCGATGACCTGCACCACGGTGTCCTGCACGGTCTGTGCAGAAGCACCTGGGTAGGTCACCTGAATGCCGATGGCCGGCGGTGCAATGCTCGGGTACTGGTTGATAGGCAGGCTGGAAATCGACAGCGCGCCGACCAGCATGATCACGAGGGCAATAACCCAGGCAAAAATGGGTCGATCAATAAAAAATTTCGACATGGGTTACTCCCCTTTGCTGCCTGCGGCTTTATCAGTGGCCGGGGCAGGCGCCGGGTTTGCTCCTTTAACGTTGGTCGCTTCGGCGACTTTCACTTCTGCACCTGGTTTGACGTATTGCAGGCCTTCGGTGATGACACGATCACCTTCTTTCAGACCGTCTTCGATCAGCCAGTCGCTGCCCACCGTGCGGTTGGCTACCAGCGTGCGCAATTCAACCTTGTTGTCCTGGTTGACCACCATCGCGGTCGGCGTGCCTTTGAGGTCGCGTGTGACACCTTGTTGAGGGGCCAGGATGGCTTTCGAATTGACGCCGGCCTGCAGTTGCGCGTGAACGAACATGCCTGGCAGCAGGCGGTGTTCCGGGTTCGGGAATACGGCACGCAAGGTGACGGAGCCGGTGGTCTGGTCTACCGACACTTCGGAGAACTCCAGCTTGCCTTCCTGGGCATAGGCGCTGTTGTCTTCCAGGGTCAGCTTGACCTTGGCGGCGTTGTCGCCTGACTTCTGCAATTTGCCGCTGTCCAGGTCGTTGCGCAGCTTGAGCATGTCGGAAGATGACTGCACCACGTCCACGTAGATGGGATCGAGCTGCTGAATGGTCGCCATTGCGTCAGTCTGGGCGCTGCTCACCAGAGCACCTTCGGTGACGGCAGAGCGGCCAATCCGGCCGGAAATCGGCGCGAGTACCTTGGTGTAGCGCAGGTTTATCTGAGCGGTCTGCAGGGCGGCCTGAGCTTCCTGGGTCGAGGCCAGAGCGGTGTCGTACTCCTGACGACTGACCGCTTGCTCGCTGACCAGTTGCTTGTAGCGATCAGACATCGACTTGGCGGACTGCAAGGTGGCCTTGGCACTGTTGGCATTGGCCTCATAGACAGCCGGATCGATCTGATACAGCTGCTGACCTGCCTTGACGTCGCCGCCCTCGGTGAACAGGCGCTTGAGAATGATGCCATTCACCTGAGGACGAACCTCGGCTACACGGAATGCAGTGGTCCTGCCCGGAAGTTCGGTGGTCAGGGTGTAAGGCTGAGCTTTGATGGTAACGACGCCGACCTGAGGGGTTTGCGCAGGCGGGGCGGCCTGTTCCTTCTTGCTACAGCCACTGAGCAGTGTTGCCAGGGCGACGGCAGTGACCAGAACGGTAACAGCTGGCTTGAATTGCATGAAGATCCTCGGGGCAGGAGCCTGTTATCTCAACAGTACGTTGAAGTGTAAAAAAATATTTCGGCTAGATAAGTAGCATGCTAAGGAATATACTTACATTCGCGGTTGTTTGTAAACACCCGCGATGCGCATTTGGCCACTCTCCAGTGTGCCGATAGCCGATTCGGGACAAGGCGAGACAAATGCCGCCCGGTTATGTATCCAGGTACTCGTCCAGACAGGTGCCTGAGGTGAATTTCTTGAGGTTTTATTGCCATGGTTCGTCGCACCAAAGAAGAAGCTCAGATAACCCGCAGCCAGATTCTGGAGGCGGCCGAGCAGGCTTTTTATGAGCGAGGCGTTGCTCGCACCACGCTTGCTGATATTGCGACGCTTGCCGGTGTGACGCGTGGGGCTATCTATTGGCACTTCAACAACAAGGCCGATCTGGTTCAGGCAATGCTCGACAGCCTCCAGGAACCGCTCGACGAAATGTCGCAAGCCAGCCAGAGCGAGGAAGAGGAAGACCCGCTGGGTTGCATGAGAGACCTGCTGATTCATCTGTTTCATGAGCTCGCGCTGGACCCGAAAACCCGTCGCATCAATGAAATCCTTTTTCACAAGTGCGAGTTTACGGATGAGATGTGTGATTTTCGTCGTCAACGCCAGGACAACGCCATCCAGTGTCATGACCGTATCACCCTGGGGCTGAACAATGCCGTTCGCCAGGGGCAACTTCCCCAAGGCCTGGACACCGGCCGGGCAGCGGTTGCTCTGTTTTCCTACGTCAACGGGATAATTTATCAGTGGCTATTGGTGCCAGACAGTTTTTCGCTGCCTGCAGAAGCCGAGCAACTGGTGGATGTGTGTCTGGACATGCTTCGCTACAGCCCGACCTTGCGCCGCCAGGCGGTGGCGGTCTGAAAGATATGCGCTCGTGACGAGCCGAGCTTTCGCACAGGGCCTGACTCTGTCAATGCTCTATAGAAATCGGCTTTCACCGACTATGTTAACCGTTTGTCCTGACGGTGCCCGCCGATGACGATCCATTGTCCTGCGAACTTACAAAAATTTGTAGGAAGCAGGTAGGACATTTCCTGATACATGTAGCTGATTTCCCAAAGTAATTTTCGAGTATTGCTCCGTGGGAAAACTCCCTTCACTCTGCGCGTCCTGAAAGCCCAGAAGAGAGGACGGTTGCATGTTTTTGCCGAATCTTGCGCCTGCTTGCCCGACAACCAGTGTCAGCCTCATTGATGCCCATACAGATGATCATGGCTATGGCCAGCGTGCTGTCGGCTATCAACGGGGCGTCATCCAGAGCTGTGAAGCAAACCAGCGCAGTGGGGCACGCCTGGATACTGCCGTTGCAGGGAGGGTCGCTGATGTCAGGCGTCGGAGCTGACGTCGTGAGGTTGCTGGCCAGGCTCGCGCCGCAGTCCGAACGTATGGGGGTGGATTCCCCGCTGGGAATGCCGGTGATCCGCCTGGGGCTGATCACCACGCTGTATTTTCGCAATGGTCATACTGCAGAGATGAAGCGTCGGGTCGATGCCTGCTTTTCGCGCTTTTACGACACATTCAAGACCAGGCTCAAATGGCAATTGTTCAAGCGCATGCGTCGTTTGAGCGGGTCCGGCTTTGCTTCAACCCGCCGTCAGGTTGTAGAGAGCCTTGCGCATGAGCAGTTCACGTGGTCAATTGCCAGTGCTACCCAGGCTGAGGTCGCGATGTACAGCCTGTTTGTGATGAACACGTCGCAAGGGCAGGCGGAAAACGACCGCTCATGCCTGAAGATGGTGCTGCCAGTGTCGTACCTGAGCGAGCCTGACGGGTTGAAACACTACGAAGCCTGGATCAGGTACCTGAGCAGCGAAGTGCAGGCCGAACACGGTTTTGGCGGGCTGGCCTGTGTGCTGCCTTGCGATGGTCATCAATATCTGCCGTGGGAATATCGGCTCGCCCAGGATTACCCGGGGCTGATGGTGGACCCCGGCCCGCACATAGAAAGCCTGCGTTTGCTCGACCGGATCAAGGGTGTCAGTTGGTACACGGTGCTGGGTGAAGGGTTCGTCAGGCAGTTGGGGGGTAGCGACCGATTGCGTGGGGAGATGAGCGCGCACAGCGACATCGTGTTTCACAGCTATCGCAATGGTCTGATTATTCGCGCAGGTGCTGTGCCCGAATTGGGCGGTAGAGGTTTGCCGCCACCGCAGCCTTATGTCACGGTCAATCGAGTCATCAAACCGATTCGCCTGCAGGACACCGGCAATCTTCATCCCTACCTGGCACCCGGTATCGGCTTTACCGAAGAAACCACTGCGCAATGGTATGCCCGGTTCGATGAAAAACCCTTGCCGCCAGTGGATGCCGGGCAGGCATGTCCGCGGTCGGGCTGCTGGTTCAGTAGCGCGCAGTTCGGCTCACGGCGACATTTCACCGAAGGCGAACTGATGCCTGCCTTTGCCCATGTAAAAAGCAAGAAGACCCAGTGGTTTTGGGCCGGCATGTCGTCCTGACGCACAGGGACGATTCAATCCCGGCCCCGCAACAAGGTATTTGGCATGGCGGCGGCTGCGGCCAGGCCGAGTAGCGAAATAGCCGCACTGGTGATCAGCAGATTTCTGAACGTCAACGCCAGCTCGGCGCGCAGGCTCTCAAGTGCTGGCCCGGTAGCAGCATTCAAACTGTCGAGCAGAATATTGCCAGAGCCGCCTTCGCCACCCAGCGCGCCTGCGCCGAGCTGACCGACCCCGGTGTGCTGCAACATGGCCAGCAGCAATGCCGACATCAGCGCCACGCCCACCGCGCCCCCCAGCGAACGGAAAAGATTGGTAGTGCTGGTGGCGACCCCCATGTCCCGAGGCTGGACCGCATTCTGGGTGCCGACCAGCGAAGTCGGGAACTGCATGCCGGTCGCGATACCGGTCAGGACCATGAACACGCTTGTCATCACCAGCGATTGGGGTGGCATGAACGCCATGCCCAGAATGGCGACCGGCATCAGCAGCGCCCCGGTAAGGATCAGAGGTTTGTAGCGTCCGGTGTGCGCGGTACGGCGCCCGGCAAAATATGCCCCCATCGGCATGCCTATGGCCAGCGGAAGCAAGTGCAGGGCAGCGCTGTCGGCACCGCCGCCAGTGACTGTCTGATAACGCAGGGGCATCAGAACAATCAGGGAAATGGCCTGGAAGCTGGTAAAAAAGACAGTACACCAGCACAGCACTGCGCTTTTATTGGCAAACAGATGCATGGGCAGCAAAGGTTCTGCAGCGCGGCGTTCGTACCAGACAAAAATCGCGAGGGTCAACAGGGCTGTGCCTAACAGCAGTTGAACCTGGCTGTCACCCAGACCATGCCCTTGACCGATCTCGGTTATGCCCAGCAGCAGTGCGGTTAGCCCGATGATCATGAACACTGTGCCCAGATAATCGATTATCGGCTTGCGTTGCGGAACCGGCAGGCCGATGAGGGTGCGGTAGGCGACTATCAGGGCGGCAGCGCCGAGCGGAAGATTGATCAGGAAAACCCAACGCCAGGACAGGTACTCGGTCATCAGGCCACCCAATACCGGCCCCGCGACGCTGGCGACGGCATACATGCTGCTGAAATAACCCTGATAACGACCCCGCTCACGGGGTGGAACGATGTCGGCAATGATTGCCTGGCTTACCGAGACCATGCCTCCCGCGCCTATGCCTTGAAGGACGCGCGCCAAGACCAGCTGTTCCATGCTTTGCGCCAGGCCGCAGAACAACGAGGCAAGGGTAAACATGCCCAGCCCGAACAGCATCAATTTGCGTCGGCCGTAAAGGTCGCCCAGCTTGCCATATATAGGGACGGCCACGGTCAACGAAACCATGTAGGCGGATATGACCCACGCCAGTAGGTCGATGTCCCGGAACTGGGCGGAAATGGCCGGCATCGAGACAGCAACAATGGTCTGATCGAGCGCGCTAAGCAGCACTGCCATCATCAACGCGAACAAAATGCTGCGAATGGCCGGAGGCGTTTGAGTAAGACTGGTCAAGGCAAAACCCGATGGCAGTGTTGACCCGCCTCAATGGCGGCGGGAGAGTCTGACCAGTCTAATCCGATAGCTTGCTAATCGATAGCTACCTTTGCTGAATGGCAACGCTGTTGCGCAGGATGAGCGTCATCGCAAGACGCTGAAGGTTGCGTCGGTCGGCACGCAATGACCAAACGTGCAGCTGGCGACCTGAGGCGCCTGGCGCGCCAGTTCGTTGCGATAGGCACCTGCTGCGTAAACAGCCAGCACCGCGAGAGCACCCATTACAGCCATGCATTTTCTTGTTTTTACTTTCATGACGCATTCCTTGTCTCGGCTACAGAGCAGTTCGAAAGGACTGATTAGAGTGTAGGACAAGGTTGAGTATTGCGTCGGTTGTCATCATCAAAGCCAGCGGCATGATGGACGCGCTAGAATTCACATTTTTGATGAACACGCAGGGGGCAGGCACATGGCGCGCAAGGAATACAACGGGTTTGAAGTGGTTTCGGCAGTAATGCCTTCCGAGCAGGGTTATCGGGCGGCGATTGCCATCAAGGGTCTGGGCGCTGGCGGTGCGCCGCGTTTCCAGGCCCTGTTACCCGAGCAGACGTTCAAGACCGCAGACGATGCCGACCTGGCCGCTGCTCAGGAACTGCAGCGTCTGACCGGCATCGATGCCGAGGGGGAACCGCTGTGGGCGGATGCCTGATTCAGGCGCCCGGGCGGAACATTTTGAACAGCGCTTCCGGCCCAAGCTGGAAGTAGTCTGCAGGACCGCCGCCGCGCAGTATCGGCTCTGCGGCGGCGGTGTCGTAGACGCCATCCTTCAACAGGGATTTGTCGATGTGTATCGCCACCACTTCGCCCAGAATCAACCAACTGGGCACCAGTTCCTTGTCTGCGCGTTGCAACTGAATGATCTGCGTGACTTTGCACTCGAACGACACCGGCGTTTCCATTACGCGAGGTACTGCCACGATCTGCGACGCCAGCGGCGTCAGGTTAGCCAGCTCGAACTCGCTGACATCGGGCGCCACTGGCGCGCAGCTCTGATTCATGGCCTCGGCCAGGGAGCGGGTCGCCAGGTTCCAGACAAATTCGCCGGTCTGCTCGATGTTGTTGAGACTGTCCTTTCGCCCTACGCTGCAAAAGCCAATGATCGGTGGCACGTAATTGAATGCGTTGAAAAAGCTGTAGGGCGCCAGATTCAGCTTGCCGTTGGCATCCTGAGATGAAATCCAGCCAATCGGGCGTGGACCTACAATCGCATTGAACGGGTCATGAGGCAGGCCGTGACCTTTGGATGGCTCGTAGGAGTGAATGGCGTCTGACATGCTTTATTCCTGATAGCTCGAGATGGGGTGGGAACATAGTGCTGCGCATTGGCGAAGGATGCCAGAGCAGCGTTTGTTTCAGCTTGGGCCAGACATGAAGAAGCCCGGCATGAACCGGGCCTGAAGTGTAGCTTGCTGGATCAACCCAGACGGTTGGCACCTACGCGGTCTGCACCGTCGGCTGCCAGGCGGTTGGCACCTACATGGTCAGCGCCGTCGGCGGCCTGGCGGTTTGCACCTACGCGATCTGCGCCATCAGCAGCCAGACGATTTGCACCAACGTGGTCGGCGCCGTCAGCCGATACGCGGATCGAGCCGACGTTGGTGTGCTTGGTGCCGCCCTCAGCAACAATGGTTGAAGTCGACAGATCATTGCTCACCGTGGTGACTGGAAGTGCAAATGCACTGGAAGCCAGAACAGAGAAAGCCAGGCCGAAGATCAATTTAGTCGTTTTCATGATGATGTCTCCAATAAGTGTCGGGTGAGTTGTCATCCCGGTATGGAGGCAATGCTACGCGTCAGCGGATTATTAAGAAGTTAATAGGAATGCTAGCGATCATCGCTGAAAATGATAGTGGGCTGTAACGCTCCTGTTTCGGGCCTCGCGAGCAAAAATGCACTCGGCTGATGCATATTCTGAAAAACCTTGTAATAAAGGCTCTTGACAAACTGGAAGTATCATTTATTCAACGAGTTATCGCCAGATATCACGGAATAAGTGCACTGTATTGAAACACTTGGTTGCAACTGCCAGTGTAGCCTCGACGCTATTTCGCGCGTGTTGTATCGATGGTGTAAATGATAAAGCCGGTAGATATGCGGCGCGAAGCGCTGGAACGAGAGCTGTACCAGACAGCTCTCGTTCCTCACACCTTTGGCCGACAGGCTTTTACGTGTGGCGCGCGTTGTGCTCGATCAGTCTGTCTCGATCCGTGAGTGTTTGCGGGTGTCTTTCATGAACACATATACCAGTAGCGAGCAGGCAATGCAGGCTGTCACGTACCAGTAGTAGCCGGTTTCCATGCCGATGCTCTTGAACCACAGTGCGATGTATTCCGCAGTGCCACCGAATATCGACACTGTCAGGGCATAAGGCAGGCCCACACCCAGTGCGCGGATCTCGGTCGGGAAGAGCTCTGCTTTGACCACGGCGTTTATCGACGTATAGCCACTGACGATGATCAGCGCCGCCATGATCAGGAAGAATGCGCCCCACCAGGTCTGAATGGTGTGCAACGTGGTCAGAATCGGGACTGTACACAGCGTGCCCAATACGCCAAAAGCGATCAAAATCGGACGTCGCCCTACTTTGTCGGACAGCGCACCGATGACGGGTTGCAGCAGCATGAACAGGAACAGCGTCGCTGCCGATATCGAGGTCGAATCAGTGATGCTCATGCCGACAGTGTTGACCAGGTACTTCTGCATGTAGGTGGTGTAGGTATAGAAAGCCAGCGTACCGCCCATGGTCAGGCCGACTACCGTCATCAGCTCCTTGGGATGGCGCATCAATGTGCGCATCAGGCTTTCCTTGGGCTTTTCCTTTTTCTTGCGAGTGAATGACTCGGTCTCTTCCATGCCGCGACGCAGGAACAGCGCGACGATTGCGCACAAGGCACCGATGACGAACGGAATGCGCCAGCCCCAGGCGTACAGCTGTTCAGTAGTGAGTGTCTGCTGCAGCACGATCAACACACCCAGAGCGATAAGCTGACCGGAAATCAGCGTGACGTACTGAAAGCTGGAGAAGAAGCCGCGACGTTCCTTGGTAGCCATCTCGCTGAGATAAGTCGCCGATGTGCCGTATTCGCCGCCGACCGACAGGCCTTGAAGCAGTCTGGCAAACACCAGCATGATCGGCGCGCCGACGCCGATGCTTTCATAGCCCGGGGTCAGGGCGATGATCAGTGAGCCAAAGCACATCAGCAGTACCGAGGCCATCAGCGCGGCCTTGCGGCCTTTGTAGTCGGCGTAAAGGCCCATCAGCCAGCCCCCGATGGGGCGCATCAGAAAGCCAACGGCGAAGATCGCAGCAGTGTTGAGCAACTGGGCGGTGGTGTCGCCTTTGGGAAAGAAGGCTTTGGCGAAGTACAGCGAAAAGGCGGCGTAGACGTACCAGTCGTACCACTCGACCATGTTGCCGATTGAGCCACTGAAAATGGATTTGAGGCGGCTGGAGGTGGTTTTTTGACCGGCAATGCTGGCAGCCGGTCCGTGGGAGGCGGGTGTGGAGGTTTCCATGATGTTCCTTGTCTTTCATTATTTTTAGAAGAGGCATGCGCTGCCCTGACCAGTTCCATAGCAGGACCTGTGCCACACCATGAGGGCTTGTTCCAGAGCGGTTTTGTCGAGCGGATGAGCAACTTTCCGCCTACCCACCGGTAGCGAGTAGGCGGAAAGTTGCCGAAGATCTGTTTCGTTAGCTGTCAGTCGATGGCCGGCTGAAGATTAATCAGCTGCTCAGCTTGGATGCGAACAGCATCGTGCCCATGACTATGCTCAATGTGGTGATAACCACCAGCACGGTATGTCTCAGGTAAAACTGGCGAATTTTCTGTCGGGCAGGCGCGGTCTGATAAAGGTAGCGATAGGGAGACAAGACGATCCACAGCACGGCAAGCAGCAGGTAGACCAGAAGCGTCCTTGGGCCACTGAGGGCATAAAACAGCCCGAGGAACAGAAACGGAATACCGTGGCGCAAAATCAGCACTTGAGTGCCGGGCCAGCTCACGGCCTTGGGCAGTAATTTTGTGCTCAGCCAGGCGTCGGCAGGCTCTGCCAGAACCATCAGCGGACGCCAGATGCAGATAAAGATGAAAAAGCCGACCAAGGTCCAGAATGGCGACAGGAACAGCTCTATCACCCTTGTTCCTGCGTTGTACTCCATGCCGGCAGGTGGTGCCTGAGGCGCGAGCAACTCCAGCAGGAACGCTCCGATATACACCCAGATCAGCGGCCTGAAATCGCTCTGCATACGCATCAGCTTCCAGGCGTTCAGGTCTGCCTCGGGGTAACGCTGCAAAATGTCCGGGAAGCGGACGGTCAGTTGTTCGCAGATGTGCTCACAGGCATTCCACACCGACTCATCGTACTTCCTTGCCATGCGCAGGCGTGCAGCCAGGCGGGGTGGCTTGAACAACAAGTGCGCAGCCTTCGCTTCGGCCGTTTGTGGTTTCGATTCAAGGATGCGGCGCAGGTACTCGTCATATTCGACTTCTTCCCAGCGGTCCCGCAAGGTCTGCCACAGGTCTTCAGGGCCGGGATGGACGTTATGCCCCATGCTCCAGCCAAACACTGCACTGGTCTGTTCAAACAGGTCGACGGTGAGGTTTTTACTGGCAATCAGCAGCACCATGCACCGGCATTGCAAATGCTCTCGGCGCTCCAGTTCACTCAGCCAGGGCTGCTGTTCGAGCGCCCGGAGCTCGTCTAGAAAGCTTGCGTGCTGGCCGCTTTCGATCAGTGCGCTGAACCGATCGAATGCTTCACGCAGTATCGCGTCGGCCAGCGCATATTGGTGATGGCTGCTGATGTGGATGGCTTGCCATACGGTCAGCCAGCGCAGGTGTTCGAAGGCGGCGTTGATCCGCTCTACATGGTGCGCAGAATCGTTCAGGCACTCCAGCAGCAACATTTGCTGAAAGCGTTCACCGTGGCCATGCTCCATTGCGACCTGATGTTGTTCGGGCAGGTTCTGCGCCGTGGTCTGCCTGACGTGGGCCTGCAAGTCGAATGATTGCTGCTCGACCACGCTCTCTGTCTGACGCAGGGCAGGCAAGGGCGCTATCGGCGGTTCACGCAATGCTGCCGGCTCGTCCTGTTCAAATGCGCGCGCCCGTGCACGTTCGAGCGCCTGTTCGTATGCGTCACGCAGGGTCTGGAAGGCGACCGGATCTTCGTCAGGACGGTTGACCTTCAACAGTCGCGCATATTGTCGTTTGACACTGCGCTCGTCAGCATCCTGCTCAAGTTCGAGTACGGCCCAGCAGTCCTTCATCGTGTGCCCTGCTCGAACTTGTCGACTTCCTGCTTGAGTTGCTTGCGGATTTCGTTGATCTGCCGCTCGTCCTGACTCTCCAGGACGTGTTGGAACTGAGTGGTCCAGTGGTCGATAAGGTCTCGATCACTGCCCAGGCACTCCTGATAGAGCCGTTCGAGTCGGGCAATCAGATGAGTATTGGCCTGCTGTTCGCGCGGATGAACCTTGAGCGCTTCCAGAACCAGAAGACGCTCCTGTATTTCTTCCGGCGTCATCACGCCCGGGTTGTTTTCGATGACCAGCTTGTGACGTTCTCCGGTCAGCTGTGTCACCACATCGGCCTCCAGCAAGCCGTTGTTGTCGTAGGTGAATCGCACATCCAGCGACACCTCGCCAGCCTTGGCCTTGGGTATCTGAATGTTCAGTTCGCCCAGTGCGATGTTGTCTTTTACCAAGCGGCTTTCGCCCTGAAATATCCGCACCAGTACCTGTTCCTGATCATCCAGAACGGTACAGACCGTTTTCACCCGGCTGACAGGCACGACGCTATTGCGCTCGATGATTGGCAGGTAATGACCGCTCTCGTAACGATTGCCAATCTGCGAGGTGGTCGCGATACCCAGCGTGTAGGGGCACACATCGGTAAGCACGATTTC
Source organism: Pseudomonas coronafaciens pv. oryzae str. 1_6 (assembly GCF_000156995.2). Taxonomy (NCBI): domain Bacteria; kingdom Pseudomonadati; phylum Pseudomonadota; class Gammaproteobacteria; order Pseudomonadales; family Pseudomonadaceae; genus Pseudomonas; species Pseudomonas coronafaciens. Next base: position 1,197,594 of record NZ_CP046035.1, read on the forward strand.
TTCGAGTGCTGCATCACGCTGCTTGAGCGCGGCCTGCACTGCAGCCCCTTGAGCAACGATTTCATCGGGGTTGAGTGCAATGGACGGAAAGCGTCCGAACAGGCTGGCTGCAAGCTTGCGGATCAGCGGCATGCGCGTCGTGCCGCCTACCAGCAGGATCTCGTCAAGATCGGCCACGCGTATCCTGGCATCTCGAAGTGCGCGTTCGGCAGGCGCGCGAAGGCGGTTGAGCAGCGGCGCATACAGTTCGCCCATCTGCTCCTGGGTAATGGTCTTGCGCCACTCCCTGTCTGCGTGGCGCAACACGAAGTCGGTACTGCTTTCCTGGCCCAGTGCCTTGCGCACCCGTTCGGCTTCGCGTTTCAGGGCTGGGGCTATCAGCGATGTAGCAGGGAAGTCTGCTTCGTCCCGGTGCAGGGTCTGAAAGTGCTCGACCATCAGCTGATCGAAATCCTCACCGCCGAGAAAGTTGTCGCCTGCGCTGGCCCGCACTTCCATCACGCCGTCGAAGAGTTCCAGAATCGAAATATCGAACGTGCCGCCACCCAGATCGAAGACCAGAAACGAGGTTTCGCCTTCTTTTTGGTGTAACCCGTACGCCAGCGCTGCGGCCGTGGGTTCATTGATGAGTTTTTCGACTTTCAGGCCCGCCAGTTCACCGGCGATACGTGTGGCTTTGCGCTGTGCATCGCTGAAATACGCTGGAACGCTGATGACGGCTTCGGTAACAGGCTCGCCGAACGCACGCTCTACATCGGCTTTAAGGCTTTTGAGGACCAGCGAGGACAGCTCTTCCGGGCGGTAGGTAGCAGATCCCAGGCGAATTTCCTGAGCGCTGCCCATGTAGCGTTTGAACAGAGCGGTGGTTTTGTCCGGGTGGGTCTGCAACCGCTCGCGGGCGGCTTTGCCGACCAGAATATGGCCGTCGTCGTCCAGGCCGACGACGCTGGGGGTGAGTGTTTCTCCCAGTGCGTTGGTCACCAGTTGGCTGCTGCCATCGCGCCAGACCGCAACCAGACTGTTGGTGGTGCCCAGATCAATACCGACGATCATCTCGAAAATGCTCCCTGCTCTAAGAGTATTGCGCTGTTTTGCGTGATTCTGAATCAAGGCAGCCGGTGTTGTCTTGGTTTTATGCGCCGTGAGTGCCTGGATTCATACGAATCCACACCCTCAGTATTCCCCGCTGCGACTCACTGCCTTGTGCAGCAGCGCGGCCAGGTCTTCCCTGGAGTAGGGCTTCTGCAGCAGGTCGAAACGCTGTGTCTCGTCTTGGGCGATGGTCGCAAATTCAGTGCTGTAGCCTGTGGTCAGGACAACCGGCATCCACGGATAGCGTGCTTCGATTTCGGCGTAAAGCTCCAGGCCGCTCATGCCTGGCATGGCGATATCCGAGAACACCACGTGAAAGTTTTCGGGGTTGCCGGAAAGTTCATGCAATGCCTCACGAGCACTCGTCACCCAAAGTACCTGAAAGCCCAGTTGCTCCAGCATCGGGCGGGTGTAAGTGCCGATGTCCTGATTGTCTTCGACCATCAGCACGCACAAACCGGGCAACGCCGCGAGGGCACAGTTTTTGTCCTCGGCAATGACTTCATGATTCCGGGCGCTGGGCAGACACAATGTAAAACGGCTTCCGCTGCCCAGTTCGCTCTCGACCAATACTTCGCCGCCCGACTGTTTGGCGAAACCGAAAACCTGCGACAGGCCCAGGCCTGTACCCTGGCCAACGCTCTTGGTGGTGTAGAAGGGCTCGAAAATCAGGCCGAGTTTATCCTTGGCGATACCGGCGCCGGTGTCTGTCAGCGACACGGTTACATAATTGCCATCGCTGAGCGACGGGGCCAGGTCGGCAGAATCGCAGGCGGCGCATTCGACCTTGATCGTGAGCCGGCCCGAACCTGACATAGCGTCCCTGGCGTTGACCACCATATTGACCAGCGCGGTGTCGAACTGGCTGCCGTCGGCGAAGATAAAGCACGGTCCGGCGGGCAGGTCGATGTCTACCTGAATGCGCGCGCCGGTGAGTGTGTCCATCATCTCGCCAATGCGCTCCACGCTTTTGCAGACATCGAACACTTCCGGTTGCAATGCCTGACGGCGCGCAAACGCCAGCAACTGGCCGGTCAGACGCGCGGCGCGATCCACTGTGCTGGAGATGGCTTCGACGTATTTCGTGCGTCGGGCTTCTTCAAGGTTCTGGGATTTCAGCAAGTCGCTGCAAGAGCGAATAACCGTCAGCAGGTTGTTGAAGTCATGCGCGACACCACCGGTCAGTTGCCCGATGGCTTCGAGTTTCTGCGCTTGATGCAGCGCTTCCTGAGAAAGCTGCAACGCCCGGTTGGCTTCTTCTTCGGCCTGAATGTCGCGGCCGACGGCATGGATGAATTGCTTGTCCGGCACAGCGGTCCAGGAAATGGTCCTGTATGAACCGTCCATATGGCGGTAGCGATTCTTGAAGTGCGGGATGGTCTGGCCGCTTTCCAGCCCGCTCATGGCCGCCAGGGTGCTTTGCACATCATCGGGATGCACCAGTGCCAGAAACTGACTGTCGAGCAATTGTTCTTCCGACCAGCCCAGTGCCTGAGTCCAGGCCGGATTGACTGCCGAGATAATGCCGTCGAATTGCGCCACCAGCATCAGGTCGGTGGACAGGCGCCAGATACGGTCACGATCCTGGGTGCGCTCCACCACTCGCTGTTCAAGGGTTTCGTTGAGCGATAGCAGAGCTTCTTCAGCGTCTCTGAGCTGCGTCATGTCACGGGATACGCAGAGGATTTTCTCTGGTTTGCCATCCTTGCCGAAAATAGGGCTGACCTGCACATGCCACCATTTGGTGGCGCCCTTTATGGTCTGCGCCGAGCCCGTGAAGCTGGCGTTCTGACCCGCTCGCGCTGCTTCCACTGCAGCAATGGCGTCCAGATTGCCCTGGTCCTGCCAGAAATCAGGCCATGGACAGCCGACAATCGCGTTGAAATCACTGACCTCCATCACCCGTTGTCCGCCTTCACTCATGAAGGTCAGACGCGCGTCGAGATCAAGCACCTTGATGCAGTCATTGATGCTCGACAGCACCCGATTGGTGAACGCTTCGCTCTCGGACTGTCTGACTTCGGCAAGCACCTGCGAGGTGGTTTCGTTGACACGACAGAAGATGCCCTCGATCTGGCCGGTATCACCGTAAAGGGGCGAGTACGACAGCGACCACCATGTCTGTTCAGTCCTTCCGTTTCGAACAATAACGCGGCGGATATTGTCCGACCGACAACTGTGTCCGGCAAGCGCCTGCTCGGCCAGCGGGCGCACGGCTTCCCAGGCATCGCCCCAGATCGCAGCGATGGGACGGCCTTGCGCTGCTTGCGCAGTGACGGGCAAGACCTGGCAATAAGCGTCATTGAAGAACAGGGTAAAATCTGGCCCCCAGAGCAGGTACATGCTGTCCGGGCAACTGAGCATCAGGTTCATTGCGGACAGCAGTGCCGCAGGCCACGCTTGCTTCGGTCCCAGCGCAGACGTCGACCAGTCTGTGTCTCGGATAAGCCGGCCCATTTCGCCGCCCCCCAGTGGGAGGTCGAGGGGTATGCTCACGGTAGAAAATGCCCCATCTTTCGTACTGCCCAAGTGAGCTGAATAGCCAATGCCGGCATAATGTCATTATGCCATTTATGTATCCAGCCATCACGCCCTCATTTGGTCGCGACAGTATGCAGACATGGTGCCGCGTGAAATGTTCGGTTACCGCCTGAAGATGCCAGGCGGAATGTTCAACGCTTTCAACCCAGAAACATTTCCCGCACCAACGCATGCCGTTGCATCTTCTCGTTGAGCGTGCGACGCGGCAGTTGCAACTCATTGAGCACCGCCTTGATATCACCTTTGTGACGGGTCAGCGACGCGCGCAGGCATTGCGCTTCGAAGGCTTCCTGGCGCGCAGCCAGAGATTGCCCCGGCGACTGAGTGGCAGACTCCGGCGGGCTCAACTCCAGGCCCAGTGCCTGGCGCTCTGCGGCGTTGGCCAGCTCACGTACATTGCCGGGCCAGTCGTGGCTGAGCAACTGGCTCAGGCGCTCGGCATCCAGGACTGGCGCTTGCCGTCCGAGGCGCTCGGCGGCGGTTCTGGTGAAATGAATGAACAGCTGCGGGATATCTTCACGGCGATCGCGCAGCGGCGGCAGGTGCAGCTCGGCGACGTTCAGGCGATAGGCCAGATCTTCCCGGAACCGTCCGGCACGCGCCTCCTCGAGCAGGTCCGGTTTGGTTGCCGCGATGATCCGCAGATCGACCTGGATACTCTGGTTCGAACCCAGCCGCTCAAGGCGTTTGTCCTGAAGAACGCGCAGCAGTTTGACCTGTTGGGCCATCGGCATGCTTTCTATCTCGTCAAGAAAAACAGTGCCACCGTCGGCATACTCCAGACGGCCGATGCGCTTGCCCTGTGCGCCAGTGAATGCGCCGCTTTCGTGCCCGAACAGCTCGGCTTCGAACAAGTGTTCGGGGATGGCCGCGCAGTTGAGGGCAACGAACGGTTTGTCGGCACGCGGCCCGAAATCGTGCAGACAACGGGCAACCAGTTCTTTGCCGCTGCCGGTTTCGCCACGAATGATCACGTTGACCGGCAGTTGCGACAGCTCCAGCACCTGACGGCGCAACGTCTGCAGGCTTGGCGATACGCCGAGCAGGGTGGCGTCCAGCCGGGCCCGGGTGTCGCTTTGTTCATGCAGGCGACGGTTTTCCAGAACCAGCTGGCGTTTCTCCAGCGCGCGACGCAGGTTGCTGATCAGGGTTTCCGGGCTGAAAGGTTTTTCCAGAAAATCGTAGGCGCCATCACGCATCGCCTCGACAGCCATTGGCACATCGCCATGGCCGGTCAGGAGGACGACTGGCAGGCCTCGATCCAGGCTTTGCAGCCGATTCAGCAGTTCCAGACCGCCCATGCCGGGCATCCGGACGTCAGTCAGCACCACGCCGGGAAAGTGCTCGGGTATCTGTGCCAGGCAATCCTCGGCGCGCGCGAAGACTTGAACCTCGAAGCCCGACAGCGTCAGCCATTGCTCGACGGCCTGCCGAATGGGCGCTTCGTCGTCTGCCACGATGACCGAATTCAACATGCAGGGTCAGGTCTCCAGGAAGTCATTGGGCAGGCTGAACCAGAACACCGCACCATTGGCATGGTTTTCCGCGGTCAGCTTTCCGCCCAGTTCGTTAATGATCGCGTATGACACCGCCAGGCCAAGACCCAGACCGTCGCCGACGGGTTTGGTGGTGAAAAACGGATCGAAGATATTGGCGAGGTTTTCAGGCGCGATACCACTGCCGCTGTCGCTCACGCTCAGCCGCCACTGGTTGTGGTCGGTAGCGTCGATGCGCACCTCAAGACGCCTGGACGGGCGGTTGCGCATGGCATCCAGCGCGTTGCGCAGCAGATTGATCAAGACCTGCTCGAGGCGGATTGCATCGCCCCGAACCCAGGCCGGGCGATTCAGGTGCAGCACGCAGTCAATGTGCTCCTCACGCAGGCGCGGGTCTAGCAACAGCAAAGCCTGATCGACAACTGTGGCCAGATCCAGCCGCTCGCGCAAGCCGCTGGGGCTTTTGCGCGCAAAGGTTTTCAAATGACCTGTCAGCGCGGCCATACGCGTCAGCTGCTGGTCCACCGGCACCAGCGCCTTGCAGGCTTCATCAATCCGTCCCTGATCCAGAAGCAGCCGCAGGGTCGCCAGCTGCATGCGTTGGGCGGTCAATGGCTGGTTGATTTCGTGAGCCAGCGCTGCCGACATCTGCCCCAGTGCGGCGAGCTTGGCCGATTGCACCAGGCCGTCCTGTGCCGTTTGCAGGTCACGGGTGCGTTCCTGCACCTGACGCTCCAGTTCGTCGCGGCTGCGTTCCCGCAGTCGGGCAAGTCGCCAGCGTTGATAGAGAAACAGGCTCAGAAACACCAATGCCAGCCAGATACCCGCGGCAGCTAGTCCGGCATTGCGGATGTCCTCGCTGGATGCCGGAGGCTTGCGCAGCAGGTGCAAGGTCCAGTTTTCGTCGTGCAGCGGCAGCGACTGCCAGAGGTAATCCGCTGTGCCGTCCGGTCCTTCGACCCGGCTCAGGTGACTGTTTTCGGCAAACCGGTCAATGACCCGACTGCGCAAAGGCAATAGCGGGTTTTTGTCGTATTGGCGGGTGCGCTGCAGGTCTGCGCGGTCTTCAACGGATATGGGCAGCAGTTCGCGATAGCGCCAGCCAGGCTTGTTGGCGATGAACACAATGCCTTTGTCGTCGCTGACCAGCAGCAAGTCATCGCCTTGACCCCACTCCTGCTCAAGGTTCGGAAACTCCAGCTTTACCACCATCGCGCCGAGGAAGGCGCCCGTTTCGTTGGTGACTGCACTGGACAGGAAGTAACCCGGAATACCCGTGGTCACGCCGACCGCGTAAAAGCGCCCGGTGCCTTTGGCGCGGGTCTGCAGGAAGTAAGGGCGAAAGCCGTAGTTGTGGCCGACGTAGCTACTGGGTGTCCGCCAATTGCTCGCGCCGATTGCCAGCCCTTGCCTGTCGAGCAGTTCAAGGGTTGATGAATGAGCAGCAGCGTTGATTTTTTCCAGTTTGAGATTGAGCGCGTGCTGTAGGTCATCGGTCACTGGGTCGCTCAACGCCGCACGAATCTCGGGGTCCAGTGCCAGAACCGAGGGCAGGGCGCGATAGCGCTCTATCAGGGTATGCAGGGTGTTGGCGTAAAGTGCCAGTTGCCCACCTGCACGAACGGCATCTTCCGACAAGGCATGACGCTGAGCCTGACGCATTGCCAGCCCCGCCCACAGCGCGGCGCAGGCCAGAATCAGCATTACGTAAAGGGAAAGCCGCCAGAAGCGAGGCTTGAGCGTCATTGTTGTGGCCTGATCGGACTCCACTGGCGCGTTTGCGAACGGGCACTCGCAAACGCGCCATGGACTGGCATTACAACAGGTTGAAGGTGGCTTCTTTCACAGTCTGCGAATCCAGGCCGATCATGACCTTGAATTCGCCAGGTTCCGCGGCGTACTTGAGCTCGGTGTTATAGAACTTCAAATCGTCCTCACTGAGCGTGAAGGTAACGACTCTCTCCTGCCCCGGCTCGATCATCACTTTTTCGAAGTTCTTCAATTCCTTGACCGGGCGGCTGATCGACGCCGCGACATCACGCAGGTACAACTGCACAACGGTCGCGCCCGCTACCTTACCGGTGTTTTTCACTGTCACGCTGGCGGTGATCTTGCCCTTGCGCGGCAGACTGTCAGCCGACAGCTTGATGTCCGAGACGTCGAACTGCGTGTAGCTCAAGCCATAGCCGAACGGGAAGAGCGGGCCATTAGGCTCCTCGAAGTAATGCGAGGTGTAGTTGCCCGGGCTGCCTTCGTGATACGGACGGCCAGTGTTCAGGTGTGCGTAATAGATCGGCAATTGGCCGATCGAGCGCGGGAACGACATGGCCAGCTTGCCCGACGGGTTGTAGTCGCCGAACAGCACGTCAGCTACTGCGTTGCCGCCTTCAGTGCCCGGGAACCAGGTTTCCAGCATGGCATCAGCCTGTTCCTGCTCGTCGACCAGAACCAGCGGACGACCATTCATCAGCACCAGCACGAGCGGTTTGCCAGTGGCCTTCAGCGCCTTGATCAGATCGCGCTGTTTGCCCGGAATGTTCAGGCTGCTGCGGCTGGCCGATTCGTGGGACATGCCACGCGACTCGCCGACCACGGCAACCACTACGTCTGCCTGTTCGGCAACCTTGACGGCTTCGTCGATCATTTCCTGAGCCGGACGCGGATCGATCTCCACTTCCTTCTCGATGAAGTTCAGGTAGGTGAGGACGTGTTCGTTGTCACTGACGTTGGCGCCGCGTGCATAAAGCAGCTTTGCCTTGTCGCCGACGGCGTTGGCCAGCCCCTCGTACACAGTGACCGACTGGTTGGGCCGGCCCGCTGCCGACCAGCTGCCCAGCGTATCCAGATGACTCTGTGCCAGCCCGCCGATGACTGCGATGGTGCCTTGTTTCTTCAGTGGCAGCGTGTCGTTCTGGTTTTTCAGCAACACCAGCGTCTTGCGTGCAACATCGCGCGCTTCGGCCCGGTGCAGGCGGTCATCGGAGTAGGTGTCGGCCGGATCATCGGCAGCAACGCCGATACGCCCGTAGGGCGATGCGAACAGGCCCATGTCGTACTTGGCGCCCAGCACTTCACGCACGGCGCTGTCGATTTCCTTCATGGAAACCTCGCCGTCCTTCACCAGCCCAGGCAACTGCTCGCCATAGGCAACGTCGTTCATGCTCAGATCGACGCCCGCTTTGATCGCGAGCTTGGCGGCTTCGCGATAATCCTTGGCCACGCCGTGTTCGATCAATTCCTTGATCGCGCCGTGGTCGCTGATGGTCACACCCTTGAAGCCCCAGTCCTTGCGCAGCAGATCCTGCATCAACCACTTGTTGGCCGTTGCGGGTATGCCGTTGATGGAGTTGAGCGAGACCATTATGCCGCCTGCGCCAGCGTCGATACCGGCTTTGTAGGGCGGCAGATAGTCCTGGTACATGCGCGTCTTGCTCATGTCCACGGTGTTGTAATCACGTCCGCCTTCGACCGCGCCATACAGGGCGAAGTGCTTGACTGCGGCCATGATGCTGTCATTGGCGGCAACGTTCTTGCCTTGAAAGGACCTGACCATTACGTCGGAAATCCGCGACACCAGGTAGGTGTCTTCACCGAACCCTTCGGAACTGCGGCCCCAGCGTGGATCGCGGGAAATGTCGACCATCGGTGCGAACGTCATGTCGATACTGTCTGCACTGGCTTCAACAGCAGAGACACGGCCCATCGTCGCTATGGCGTCCATGTCCCAGCTGGCGGCCATGCCTAGGCTGATCGGAAAAATAGTGCGGTGCCCGTGAATCACGTCGTAAGCGAAGAACATCGGAATTTTCAGCCGGCTCTTGGCGACGGCAGCTTCCTGCAACGGACGGTTCTCTGAGCGTGTAATGGAGTTGAACGTGCCACCGATTCTTCCGGCAGCAATTTCCTTGAGAATTTGCGGCTGTGGCATTTCCGAACTGATACTGATCAGTCGCAACTGGCCGATCTTTTCGTCCAGAGTCATTTGTTTCATCAGTTTGCCGATGAAGGCATTTTTGGCTTGAAGCGTTGTATTGTCAGCAGGGGCAGCACTCTGGGCAATCACCGGCTGGCTGGCCAAACCGACCAGCAAACCTAATAAACACAGCTTATTCATGAATGTTTTCTCAAGGCCTTTGTCGGCAACGCGCGTTAAATGCCGACAGCCAGTTTTTGGGTTATGGACCTTTGGCGTTATGGTTCGGACTGGGCGCAGGGATAGTTTCTATCCGCTTCACTGTCCGAAGTCTCCCCAAGGTATGTACGAAAATGCCGGATTGTTTGATTTTTGTACACGCCCTGTTCGATTGATTATCGACCGGCAGCCGGAGTCAGTGAGGGATTATGCCGGGGAACGTGAGTTTTGGCTAAGGCGTGTCGTTTCAATGGATTCAAAAAGTACCGGAGGTCTGATTTTGAAGTCTGTTTCACGATGGATGTTGTACGTGGTGATGCTGGTGGGTGGTGCAGGCATTGCCGGAGCGGACGAGCCCGCGCTGGTTTTTCCGCCGATGACTGGCAGTGTGGTCGATGCGGCGCAAATGCTCGACAGCCGGACGACGGTTCGTCTGGCCAGGCTGCTGCGCGCCCATGAACAGGCGACGGGAGCGCGCGTGGTGGTGGTGACCCTTGCTGACCTGCAGGGCGCGACGATCGAAGAGTTTGGTGCCCAACTGGGCGATGCGTGGGGTATGGGGCTGCACGGCAAGGATGACAGTGTCCTGCTGCTGATCGATCGTGACAAACGCAAGGTGTTCATTGAGGTCGGCGCCGCACTGAAGGCTCGCCTCAATGACGCTCAGACCTCGCTGATCATCGACATGTTGATGACGCCCGAATTTGACGATAGCCATTTGGCTGCCGGGGTAGAACGAGGTGCTCAGGCGGTGATCGCTGCACTGGGCGGTCAGATACCTGACTATCCTGAGCCTGCCCGACAGGTGGCCGGTCGTGACGAACAGGTCGACAGCGATCAGGTCTGGCTGATCGCTGTCGTGCTGACGCTCATCGTACTGGGGATTGTAGTCATCAGTATCAGGCGTGGTGCCGCTGCCCGGCCGGCGCGTGACAGAGCTACCGAGCGCAGCGGCGGGCGCTTCGGCGGGCGCTTCGGTGGCGGCGGTGCTTCAGGCAACTGGTAATCGGATTGATTCAGGAATGAGGGAACCATGGCGTTGTTGAACAGAGACGAACAGAAGCAGGTCGCTGAGGCGATTGATCGTGTTGAACAGCGTACTGACGCCGAACTGGTCACAGTGCTGGCTGCTCGTGCCGACGATTACGCGTACATGCCGCTGATCTGGGCCGGGCTTATTGGCCTGCTGCTGCCGGGGACAGTCAATTACTGCTTGCAGTGGCTGAGCGCGGACGAACTGATGCTCGCGCAGATGAGTACATTCATTATTGTGGCGCTGGTGTGCCGTATTCCGAAGGTGACTGCTTATCTGGTGCCAGTCTCGGTCCGGCGCTGGAGGGCGGGAAACCTTGCACGTCGGCAGTTTCTTGAGCAAAACCTGCACAAGACCCACGACGGGACCGGCATTCTGGTGTTTGTCAGCGAGGCCGAGCGTTACGTCGAGATTCTGGTTGATCATGGCATTGCCAGTCGCTTGCACGACGATACCTGGAAGGCGATGGTTGACGTGTTTACTCAACAGGTCAGGGACGGTCAGATTCTGCAGGGGTTTCTGGGTTGCATCCATGCCTGTGGCGAATTGCTCGCCGATCATGTTCCGGTGACGCATGGCAAAAACGAGTTGCCCAACAGGCTGGTGGTGCTGCGCTGAGAGTGGATGTCAGGAACTGATCAATATAGCCCTGACACCCTGTGTGCCCCAGTGTCAGATAATACGGCTAACGCTGTAGAACGACTTTATATAGGCCTTCAACTGTTCGACATTCTGGCTGATTGACGCTGAAGGCAACTCCTTCGGCGTGACTTGGTCCAGAAAACTGTACAGCGATTGATAAACCTTTTTCACTTCTTGAACCCAAAGCATCTTGCTTTGATCTACGCTCGCCAGCGCGGCCAGCTCATCAAGTTTTAGTTGCGTCGCTTTGGTTTCCTGTGTCGCAAGGCGCGATTCGTCGAGCAGGGCGTTATAACGCAGTCTCAATCTGTCGCGCTCTTCGGTCAGGTCTTTATAGGTCAGCGCGGTGCTGAGCTTGTCGAGCAACTTGCCGAGCCTGGCGATGCCGACAGAGACTGCTGCAATGTGCGGCGATGGCAGGTTGGCTAATTCCAGCTCCTCCGGCGTCGGCAGTATTTCCTTGAACCGATCGACCAGGTTATACGCCTCGAATGTTTTAATCGTCTCATTGAGCAGGCGTCGGTCTTCGGCGATTTCACTCATCCGTTCATTCCTTCCGGCTGCACGTTGAGTCAAGGTGTCGATCTGTTGCTGCAGTATTTGCGGCAGGCGATTGCCGTCCAGCGTCAGGTTGATTTGCAGCACATCGTCACTGCGCTCGGCGATGGCTTTAGCGCTGTTGCGCACGGCCGTTATCAGGTTCGAAATCTTATGAGCACGCTCTTCATTCAGCTCGCTGAATGCTTGCTGTTTCTGCTCATCGCTCAGTGTGTTGTCTGCCTCGATCTGTTGCTGTGTCAGATCAATCGGGTGCAAATTGATGCTGTTCAACTGCACGGTGACAGTGGCCAGTTTTTCGCGATAGGTCTTGTCTGCGTTAGTAAGTGCTGTTTGCAGAGGCCTCATTTTTTCTTTGATGACCGGCAGGAATTCCAGCTTCAAAGCGGTAACTTGCACATTGATATTCTGATGGGCTGCCGCCATGATTTTAGTGTCCGGTGGGGTGAGGACCAACGCGTCATGCAAGGTTTCAGTGCTCATGATCATTTCCCTTTAATCGTAGATTGCTGTTCGCGTTGAAATTGATTTAGCGCGCTATCAAAAATGGCCAGCAGCTTGGTTGTCATGCCGTTTATTTCTTCCCACGGTGTGACCACGGCATTGAATTTTATGGCGAATCTCAGCAGTGAATGATTGTCCTTGATCTCGGCCAGTTCGTTGGCGGAGCTGCTTATATAAGCCGTCAGCATGGTCCACAGGTCTTTAAGGTTGGTGGCGCCCTTATGCGCATCCAGCATACGGAAATTCATATCCTGGAAGAGCCTTTGCAAGTCGAATACCGCTGATGCCAGTGGACGTTTTTCCTTGAGCAGTAGAATTTTCTGGTTCTTTAAGTTGATCATCCGGTTTTTTTCTTTGCGGATTTTTTCCGCCTGACTGCCGAAGATACCTCCCGTTATCGCGACCCCGATGGGGCCCCCGAAAATACCCCAGGCAATATTGTTGACGGCGGTTTTGTACTCTTTGTTCTTTTGCTCTATCTCGACAGTCAATTGCTCAAGATCTGCTTCCAGATTCTTGACCTGCTGATCCACGTCAGAGCGGCTTGCCAGGTTCACTTTGTCGTTGATGTCAGGAATGAGGTCAACGCTCAATCGGGTGCTGAAGGTGTCGATTTTCTGAGTCAGTAGTTCTGAAGACTGTTGATGGGTCGCTATGTTCGACGCCAGATCTTTCAGAAATTCTGCCAGTTCAATACAGCCGTCCTGGTCGACCTTACTTAATGATAACAGCGGTGTGTTGTGGATTTCCTCGAGGGTCACGTTGGCAACTTTCTGGTCTATTCGCTTGGAAATACTCATGCTGTCGATGACGTCGATGATCTGTCGACCCTGATTCGAGAACGTGGCAGCAAATAGATCAATAGTGGTTCCGCTGAGCTTGATGCTGTCCTCGATATCTTTCCAGCTTCGGCCATGCTCGTTGGTTGCGAGGTACGTCATCAGCAGGTCTTCGGGCTCCAGGCCAGGTATCCCGCTTTTTGTAAAACCCAGTTGCTGTTCGACTCGCGTCATTGACGTGGGCAGATCAAGGCTGTGCCGTTCGTAGCGTTTTATACTAAGGATATCTTCCTTGGTTAGAATAAGCCCGGCACCGCGACCGCTGCTTTTTTCATCATTCAGTAAGGCCTGCAGGTATTCCCGGGGTTTTAGTGTGACCCGGGCAATGTCCTCGTTTTCCAGTAGTTCTGCGTGGCTCAACATAATGCACGTTCCTTGTGCGGGTTGTTCTGGTGGAGCAGGAAGCTCCACAGGTATGTTCTGACGGTGTTCAATCAGTCAGGGAGACTATAAGGCTGTTTGTGTTTTGTTCAATCAGTATGTTGTTGGTTTGTCGGGGAATATTTTACTGTTTATGTACAGTTCGCATTGTTGTGTAGGTAATGGCGAGCAGGGGGTGTAGTCCTTCAAAAATAAGGGTGCCCATCAACCGCTGACACGCCTAAAATACGTTCCTGATTTTTCGAGTCCCGGCCGGGACGCTTGAGGCACATTTAAAATGTCAGTCATTACTCCTGCAACACTTACGGCTGCTGCCGATCACAGGACGCAGTTCCTCGACCTGCTGGACACCAGCCTCTCGCAGAGCTCGCTCATCAAGCTGGTCCTGGCCAAGTATGTGGGCAGCGAAGCCGAGCTGCAGCGGGTCATCATCAAGCCGCTGACGATCAAGGAGCAGCCTTGCCTGTCATTTGTCTATCGCTACAAGACCCGCGATATCACCAGAAATTTTCCGCTGGATGAGGCGGTGGGCGTCATCGCCAGTCTGCTACCCGAGTCGTTCAAGAACGCGCACCTGCTGTCGCTTACCGACGAAGTGCAGCTGGAATACAGTAAGAAAGGCAAGACCACACTGTGCAAGAGCAAGGCTCAGCAGGAGCGCGTTGCGCCTTCGGCCGGGCACGACCGAGAGAAGAAGCGTTATCTGGAATTGAGCCGGCCGTTTCTGACCGACCTTGGCGTGACCAACCGCCAGCATGAACTGATCCCGGCGATGTCGCGCAAGTGGAAACAGATCAACAAGTTCATCGAGGTGTTTTCCCATGCATTGAGCTCCTCGCCGCTCAAGCTGGATCAGCCGATCAAGGTCGCCGACTTCGGCTCAGGCAAGGGCTACCTGACGTTTGCCATCCACGACTACCTGTGCAACACGTTGCAGGCTGACGGGCAAGTGACCGGGGTCGAGTTGCGTGAGGACATGGTCACATTGTGCAACAAGGCCGCAGCGAGTCTTGAACACCCTGGCCTGACGTTTCAGCATGGCGACGTGCGTACCGTTGCGCCCAGCGCGCTGGATGTGATGATCGCGCTGCACGCCTGTGATATCGCAACAGACTACGCCATTCACATGGGCATCCGTTCCGGCGCGTCCATCATCATGTGCTCGCCATGCTGTCACAAACAGATCCGCTTGCAGATTCAGAGCCCGACGCTGTTGAAACCCATGCTGCAATACGGTCTGCACATGGGGCAACAGGCCGAAATGGTCACTGACAGCCTGCGGGCCTTGTTGCTGGAAGCCTGTGGTTATGAAACCAAGGTCTTCGAGTTCATCTCGTTGGAACACACCAACAAGAACAAAATGATCCTCGCCGTAAAACGTGCCGAGCCAGTCAACCAAGCCCTGTTGCTCGCGCGTATTCATGAACTCAAAACGTTTTATGGCATCACCGAGCAGTGCCTGGAATCGCTGCTTCAGGCCGATGGTCATCTAGGCTGAAAAATTCGAACCTGAGCGACCAGCGGTCTCGTGCATCATCGTTTCATTGCTCTGGGTCAATGGTTGCGCCTCGCGTTCGGCGGATGCTTGAGCTACTCCCCTGCATCCCGGTCGCCCTCGAGGTTTCCATCATGATCAGCACCTTTTTCATTCCTTCCGTGAATATCATCGGCGCCGGCTGCATCGATGAAGCGATGCTAGCCATACGCAACTATGGCTTTCGCAAGGCATTTATCGTCACTGACGCCGGGCTTGCCAAGGCCGGGGTGGCGAGCCAGATCGCCGGTTTGCTGGTCGAACAGGGCATCGACTCGGTGGTGTATGACGGCGCCAGGCCCAACCCGACCATCGCCAACGTGGAAAACGGCCTGGTCATGCTGCAGGAGCAACAGTGTGACTTCGTGATTTCTCTGGGCGGCGGCTCGCCCCATGATTGCGCGAAGGGCATCGCCTTGTGCGCCAGCAACGGCGGGCATATCAGCGATTATGAAGGCGTCGACCGTTCGGCAAAACCGCAGTTGCCGCTGATTGCCATCAACACCACCGCCGGGACGGCGAGCGAGATGACCCGCTTCTGCATCATTACCGACGAAGTACGTCACGTAAAAATGGCTATTATCGACCGCAACGTGACACCGCTTCTGTCGGTCAACGACCCGAACATGATGGTCGCGATGCCTCAATCGCTGACGGCAGCCACCGGCATGGACGCGCTGACTCATGCCATCGAGGCCTATGTTTCGACGGCTGCCAACCCGATCACCGACGCCTGCGCATTGCAGGCCGTGGCGTTGATTGCCAACAACCTGCGCGACGCCGTTTCCAACGGCAGCAACATCACAGCACGGGAAAACATGGCCTATGCGCAGTTCCTCGCCGGCATGGCATTCAACAATGCGTCGTTGGGCTATGTGCACGCGATGGCTCATCAACTGGGCGGCTTTTATGATTTGCCGCATGGCGTGTGCAACGCTGTTTTGCTGCCTCATGTGCAGCGCTTCAATGCGAGCGTCAGCGCAGCACGCCTGACCGATATCGCGCATGCGATGGGCAATAATATTCGCGGCCTTTCCCCTGAGGAAGGCGCCCAGGCGGCAATCGATGCCATTCGCACTTTGTCCGCCGCTGTCGATATTCCTGCGGGCCTGACCGCGCTGGGGGTCAAAGAAGAAGATTTCCCGATGCTCGCCGCCAACGCCCTGAAAGATGCTTGTGGCCTGACCAACCCGCGCCCTGCAGATATTGAGCAGATTCAGGATATATTCCGTCAGGCACTTTGATAATTCGCCAGAAAACAGGCTTGCACATGGACATGCTTCGGCCATACACCCTCGCTCATCGGGACCTCTGTCTGGCTATTTTTGACAGCAACGTCCCGCGCTTTTTTGATCCCGTAGAGCGCGAGCAATTTTCCAGTTTCCTGATGGCTCCGCTGGGGCACTACTTTGTTGTCGAACGTGATGCCGAGGTTGTGGCGTGCGGGGGCTACCTGGTGTTGTCTGACCCCTCCGTTGCCGAACTCACCTGGGGCATGGTTCACAGAGAATGCCACGGCAGTGGACTGGGCAGGTTTCTGACCCTGGCTCGTCTGCAGGCCATGAGGCTAGTGCCGGGTGTCACGCGTGCCTTTATCAATAGCAGCCAGCACGTTCAGGGGTTCTACTCGACGCTGGGGTTCGCCGTGACCGGCATTGAAGCCGATGGACATGGACGCGGAATCGACAGCGTCAAGATGGAACTGGCGATCTCGTGATTGCCGATGCCTGAACAGAGGCTGACGAAGGCCTAGGAACGTGAGTCAGGCAGGCCGACGCCCGTTTAGCATGCAGGCTGTCTTCGCGATTCCCGCGAATATGCCTGGTAGGTCGATCCATGAAGCCTTGGCCTTTGTTGACAGGTGGTTTCCCGAAGGTCGGCCTTTCGCGCTGCACACTGGCCTTGCTGCTGATGCTTTCCGGGTCGCAGTGCCTGCAGGCGGCAGACAGGCCCGAGGGTTTCGCCAGGGGTGTCACCGGTGGTGGGGCCGCAACGGCTGTGCATCCTGCTACCCCGGATGACCTTCGATCAGCACTCTGTGCGTCTCATGACTCACGAGGCGCCTGCACCGATGACACCCCGCGAGTGGTAGTGCTGGACCACCTTTTCGACTTTCGTGGAAGTGTGGTCACCAACGGCAGCGCCGAAACCACTGAGCCTGGCTGCAGGGTGAAAGTGTGCCCGCATGGCGGAGAACAACTGGCACTCAACGGTGCCAATGGCTTCTGCCAGTCGAGGCCGTCTGTCATGGTCACTTACGACAATGCGGGCCTGAAACCACTGAAAATCGGCTCGAACAAGACCCTGATCGGGAAGGGCGGCAACGCAGGCATTCTGGGCACAGGGCTGTTCATCGGTGACGGCGCGCATAACGTGATTGTCCGCAACCTGACGCTTTCCGATATCAACCCAAGTGTCGTGTGGGGCGGAGACGCACTCACGCTCGACAGGGCCGACGGTGTCTGGATTGATCACAACACCTTTGCACGTATCGGCCGACAGATGATCGTGACCGGTTGGGGCGCTGCTTCGCATGTCACCGTCTCCAGCAATGAGTTCGACGGGCGCACCCCTTATTCATCGACCTGCGACGGTCATCATTACTGGGTCTGGCTGTTCCTTGGCAGCCAGGACACGCTGACGATATCAAGAAACTACGTGCACGATACGTCCGGCAGGGCGCCACATGCCGGCGGTATGCACAATGCAGAAGTCCGTGCCCAACTGGTCAACAACGTCTTTCAGCGCATGACCTATCAAGGGGCGATCATGTCGCGAACCGATTCTTCGCACTTGCTGGTAGAAGGGAACGACTTCGAAAACGTCGCCCATCCACTGTTCAACGACGTGGATCAGCCAGGCACCGCATTTGCCTTGTTTGATCCGGCGTCTCTTGCTGTACCTGACGCTTGCACACGCGTGATCGGCAGAGCGTGCGTTGCCAACCAGCAGCGGGTAAGCGGCGAGGACTATCGCCCTCAGGATGTTTCTGCGCTGAAGGCTTTCAGCGACTACCGGCAGTACCTGATAACGCCGGTTTCGGCAGATGAGGCCAGGGAAGAAGTCCCGAAAGAGGCTGGTGTGGGTAAGGTAAGTGCTGACCTACTGCCATGATTTCAAATCTGCTATCGAGTAAATCCATTCGTTACCGGTTTTTTGCTTGCTGAACAGTTTGAGG
The DNA here is from genome assembly GCF_000156995.2 of Pseudomonas coronafaciens pv. oryzae str. 1_6. Lineage (NCBI taxonomy): Bacteria > Pseudomonadati > Pseudomonadota > Gammaproteobacteria > Pseudomonadales > Pseudomonadaceae > Pseudomonas > Pseudomonas coronafaciens. Next base: position 1,215,524 of record NZ_CP046035.1, read on the forward strand.
TCCAACAAGCCATTCAGAACGGTTGCCGCCTTGTTGTAAGCACATCCCAGGCTGTCCTTTATATCGGTCACGTATGAAGAAAACCGCAGGGCCTTGGCGGTTCTCCCAAAGAAACAGCCGTTACAAGCTGGCGATTTCTGGCTTGCCTGACGACCGACCAGGCCAGAGCTGCATCCAGCGATTTCGGAAATCTGAAACGTAACTTGTCGAAATGCAGGTAGCGTCTCTGTGCATCAAAGGGCTGCGCAAGCTAAAGGTAGGCGTCTGTCTGAGCGGCATGGTCTTTGATAATCCGGGTAAGTGGATTGTGTATAAGTTCGGGCGGCGACTTGACCGACATTTCAAATTTCGTTGAGATTGAAATGGGTGAAAAGCCTTTTCGAAGCAGAATGTGAGCTCTGTTGAGCGCATGAGCAAACAGAGGCATACCTTCAAGACTGCTCATCGCCGCAGAGTAAGACTGAGAGCAACTGGATGCTGATTGATGTCACGAGATTGCAGATGGGATAGGGGGGCAAAAAATATGGAGCGGGTAGAGGGAATCGAACCCTCAACTAAAGCTTGGGAAGCTTTCGTTTTACCACTAAACTATACCCGCTCTGAGCTCAATGCTGAGCGGCTGACTTTGTACCAGAACCCTGCCTCGATTTGAAGCGCTAATTTCTCTGCGCAATGCTTTTCCCCTCGATTGCCTTAACAAAAAGCACACCGACATGCTCTGTCAGACAGGCCTCGGCAGTTGTTTTCTGGGTGGGCACATGCTCGGCGTCGTGTGTTCAATCCACCAGACGGTGACGATGTTTAGAACAGGTCGATTTCTGCCGCGTGCAGCGCACGGTAGCTGCCGGCTGCGAGGGTTGGGTCCAGGGTCAGTGCACCGATGCTTTCCCGGTGCAGCCGCAGCACTTTGTTGTCGAAGTGGCCGAACATCCGTTTCACTTGATGGTAGCGGCCTTCGACAATGCTCAGGTGTGCGCTGCGGGGTCCCAGCACGTTCAATTGCGCCGGTTGTGTGGTGATGTTTTCGAATGAGAAATACAGGCCTTCGGCGAATTTCAGCACATAACGGTCGTCAATGAGTTGCTCGGTCTCGACGTAATACACCTTGGGCATTTTGGTCTGCGGCTGAGTCAGTCGTCGTGACCATTGCCCGTCGTTGGTGATCAGCATCAGCCCGGTGGTGTTGAAGTCCAGGCGTCCTGCGATGTGCAGCTCGTGTTTGTCAGGCTCGTCCAGCAGATCAAGCACTGTCGGGTGCTGCGCATCGGTAGTTGCACTGACGCAGCCTGGCGGTTTGTGCAACATGAAGTAACGCGCGGCTTTGCCTGGCTGAAGAATTTCTGTGTCGAACATCACACAGCTGAATTCGCGTACTTCGTGATGCGGGTCACTCGTCGTCAGTCCGTCTACCTGAACGCGACCGCTGGCAAGGGCCAGGCGTACGCTCTTGCGATTGAAGCGCGGCAGGTTGCTGAGGAAACGATCAAGACGCATGGCAGGAATGAGGCAAGTGAGAGCGGTTGCGCATCTTACTACGTGCCCTGACCAATGGGTTGCCCGAGCGCTGCTCCCTCGACTCCGGCGCAACGTGGGCAAAGACAGGCCTTGTTGCGAGCTTCTTCTGGCAATGCAGCAAGGCGCGCCGGGTCAATGCTCTCGGAAAAGCACCAGCATGGCTGATCTGCAGTGCGCGGGTCGGCCAGGCTGCATCGGTTGCTGAAGCCACACGCAGGGCACAGCGCTGTGTCGGTTAGGGCGGTTGTCATTTTTTAGGAAGGCGCCGTGCTTGATGATGGGGTCGCTGGGTTCAGGCCATATTAGCAATCACCGAACCCGCTGTCGGGGCATGATAGACGGGTGCGCGACTCAGCAAGGCCGAGAATGCGGCACATCGGCAGTGCACCAGTAATATTCGGTCGTAATGAATGCCTTGAGCCGACAGGCTGTTGAACAGATCGGCCAGCGATGGCGGCGTCATGCCGAAACGGTTGCGCACCGTCAGCACGTCCATCGGCGTCGGCGGCAACCAGCCCTGCAAGGGCGATGCCCGAGAGTTGCCTACCACGCGTGCTATCTCGTCATAAGTCTCGTCGGTTGCACTCTGGAACTTGGACAGGCTGTAATTTTTAAGCCTGCCGGGTAGCGACGTCCCGGCAATGAGTTTGTCGGTAATGAACAGGGGCTCGAGCGACGTGTGCGGCATCACTGAATGCACCGCCGTGTTCGAGTGGGAGAATGGCCTGGCATTCTTGTTGACGACGCGATGCAGTTGCGGGTCTACCAGTTCGTAGCCATGCGGCGCGTAGGTGCGAATTTCGGTACCGTTGGGGATTCCTACTGTACGCGACCACGGTGTGTAATACCCGTGGGTGCTGACCACCAGAGTCCGCGCTTGGCCTCTGTCGGACGTCCACAACAGAAACCTTCGGCCCAGCTTCCAAGCATGTATCGGCAAGAGGGTTGGCGATAGGGACGTGGTGACCGTCCAGCGTCGCAGAAGCGCGTCGGTGTGGAAGAATTTCTCCAGTCGGGTCTGGCGCGGGTTCACCACGTGCCTGCGCAGCGCTCTGTCTATAGCAGTTAAGGCGGCCTGGCTTTTGCTCGCGGCTGGTTTGGCGATCCTGCTTAATGAGCGCAGCATGCGTGGCGTTTGCGGAGCCCGCTGCAACAGCCCCAGCGACAGCGTAGCCAGTAAAGCGTGATTTTTCTCTGCGTGGCGCCTGCCCGGTAACTGCGTTGCGGCGATAGCGAGTGAGGCAAGGCCGACCTCGGTCGCCAGCGAGGCAATAAAGGCGGGTGTCAGTAACAAGGACATGGGCACCAGCAAGCGTTGTAAATGCAGCAGCCGTTCTGTCCAGTCAGCCAGTGAAACCTGCGCCGAGGTAGTGATCTGTTCTTCTGCGTCATCCAGTGCGTTTTGCCTGAGGCGCTGGTGCAAAAAAGCGAATGGCGTGTTTGACAGTCTTTTTTCACACAGCGAGTGGCGCATGGCCTGGCGCGTGTCAGGGTTGTAGAGCGCGTCGGTCCAGGGACGCAGTATCGACGCAGGCGGGTTGGGAGCCTGGGCACCGCCCCACAGTTTGAACAGGTAATTCAGGCGTTGCTGATGGCTGAGAGGAACGTAACGCATGACCGTTTCACGCCACTCCGGATCAGCCGTTTTACGGGTCAGGTGCAATGCCAGTGCCGTGTCGTCGACAAACTCCAGAAACCCCTCGGCGTGGCCTGCCTGATAGAGCACCTTCCGTGCGCCCGGTAGTTCGAGCACCAGCAGACCGGTGTACTGATGCACCAGCCCGTCGATCAATGAGCCCTGAACGAAAAAACCGAGGGCCCGCCATTGATGTTGCGCAGCGGGCGCAAGTGTTTCCACGACAAGATCGAAGCTGCTGCGCCTGAGTTTGCCGCGTTTCAGGCTGATCAGTAGCTGCGCGATGAACGATGATCTGAATGCTCGTTCGATAGTGCTGTGCTGCTGGTCCCAGAAGTCGTGGATGCGCTGAGTCATCCAGTTCAGAAAACCGAAGCCGCTTATGTAGTTCTCGAGCGCCTGTGGACTGATTTTCAGGATCTGGCCCTGCTCACGGTTACCCAGCCCGGAGGGGTCGAAGAAGACTTCGGTGCCGCCGCCGTGATCGACATAGCCAGCCGGATGATCGACCCGGTAATGATCCGTCAGCGCTTCGGTCAGGCTGACCGGTTTTTCGTCGGGGGTGTGAACATGGATGGGCGCCACGCGGGGTACGCCCAGTGGCCGGTTCGAATGGCCGGGCTTATAGGCGATGAACACATGCTCAGGGTTGAGGGTAAGCCCGTGGTGGTCCTTTAAATAGTTCGCCATGATGTGTGCAGCCATTTTCGAGGCGACCGGTATTTGTTCGAGAATGTCCGGTTGTGTCTGCCAGAGGTCTGCAGCGCCTGCCAGCGCAAGGCTGCGCGCCACAGGTCTGAGCAGATCGATGGTGGCGCAGGTGTTTCTGCCGTTCAGAATCGCCGTGAAGGAAGCCTGCGTGAGAGCAGTGAACAGATCGCCTTCGATCAGCGGAGCATCGGCTACCATCGCTGCATGTTGTTGCAGTGCAAGCAGCGCGTGGCCGTACAGCCCGGACGCGTTCATGGCTGCCAGTAACCGCTGGGGCATGTGTGTCGGATCATCGCTGATGTACTCGGCGATCTTGCCCTTGGCGCCCAGTATGTGAATGAAACAGTGTGAGGTGGTTTTCGACCTGACCTGAAATATCCCGGGCACCTGCTCGCCGTTCAACGAGAGTAATCGGACCTCGGTCAGTTCGCCTCGTCCGCTATCTTCCAGCACATGCCCGTCGAGGGGAAACCGGCTCATGCCCAAGGCGTCCAGTGCAAGCCGATAGCCGTCCCGACTGATATGTCGGTGGGTGTGCTGTCGGGCCAGGTTGTCGAGAAAAGCCAGCCGCGCCAGTGTGCGCCAGGTTGCTTCGTGCCGTACCCGGAAAGCTTCCAGGATGGCGCTGTAATCATGATCCAGAGGCATATCGCCTATCCATTTGAAAACCTGCCTTGTCATCAGCGAGGGCGTGTCTTCGGATATGGGTGTGTCGGTAATGACGCTGCGATACAGGGCCAGAAAATGTTCCGGTTCGAAGCTGGTCAATGCCACGTCAGTCAACGACAGACTGACGCTGTAATGCTCTTGGCCCTGATCGTCCACAGCGGGCAGGTCATCGCTGCTGAACGTGATCTGCAAGGTGTCCGGATCGAGCACGTTGCCACTCTTGTGCATGAGCAACGTGATCAGTTGCTCACGAACGTAGTGTTGGCGGGGCGGTGGAAAGTCCATGTCCAGCTGGCAGGCTTTCAGAAGCAATGCCGAGTCGGCAATCAACCGGAAGCCAGGGCTGTCGCGCATGGCTTTAAGTTGACGTTCGATGTGCGAAGCGATGTCTTCCGGCCCGCGCTCTTCCGATACCGGCGGCAATGGGGTTTGAGCGAGCGGTGAATAGGCCGTCGGCAGGGTGAATGTTGGCGATGCGTTCAGTGTGTCGTGCCTGTCGCTACTGTGCTCGGGCCGCAGAACGCTGGGCTGCTCAAGCAGGAAAGCAGACGGATGGAACAGTGTGTCCTGGCGAAGCGGACTCCAGATAGGGTTCATGACGTGCGGTCAAAATAAATGAGTGGCCATTATTCCGGGAGTTGCAGCGCGGGAGGTCATAGGTATGTACCGCAGCTTGCGATCACGCCAAAAGAGGCAAGGCGGTGCGCTGGGGCACACCGCCTTGTCTGCTTAAAGTTGCTGCAGGTATGCGCGCCAGCCACCGAGATGGCTGATGTCGCGCGAGCCTTCCAGGCCATAGGCCTCGCAGATGAAACCGGTCTCCCAGCGCCCGTCGGTCAACTGCACCTTGCCCAACCCGAGCGGTGCCGGGATACCGCTCAGAAACGAGCCCAGCTCGGCGCTTGGCAGCTCCCAGACTTCAACGGCGATCGCCACGCCACCCCCGGCCACGCGCATCATGCCGGGCCGGAACGGCGGGCCGCCAGCCAATGCATACAAGCGATAATCGGCTGAGCTTTGTGTGGCCTCCAACAGATGGCCGCCACGCTGCCGGAGCTGCCAGTTCAAGGTCAGACCGTCCAGATGCGCGCCGCATACCACCAGCCTGGCCATGTCATTGCGAGCGGCATTGGTCGGGGTCGGTAGCGACGGTACCTCGCCCCCGATCAGCGGCAGGGCGCTTTGTCGCTGCAAGGCATCGGCCAGGCTAAGCAGGTATTGATCAGTGAACGCTCGCCCGAACAGCGTCACGCCCCACGGCAGACCATTGCTCATGAAGGCGCCGGGCACGGCGATAGCGGCGTAGTCGAGCAGGTTGACGAAGTTGGTGTAATAACCCAGTTCCGAATTTCGCAGCACGGGCCCGGCGCTCAGTTCTGCCGAGGTTACCGGACGACCAATGCTTGGCGTCAGCACGCAGTCCAGCCCTTCCAACGCCTGGTCACAGATCATTTTCAGCGCTTGCAGGCGATATTGCGCGCGAAAGGTATCGACTCCGCTGACTGCGGTTGCTTTGGCCAGCACCGCACGAATGACCGGCAGCACAGCCTCGGGGCGCTCTTCCATCAGCGGCCCGGCGACGCTGTAGCGTTCGGCCACCCACGGGCCTTCGTACAGCAACCGTGCAGCTTCCAGAAAGGGCGACAGGTTCACGGTGACTGCTTCGCCGCCCAGCGCAGTGAGGCGGTTGACGGCATCGCCGAACAGCAACGGGCCTTCAGCACAACCAAAGAACTCCAGGTCTTCGGCTCGGGGAACTCCGAAACGGAACGGGCGAGGTGCACCGAACGCCGAGGCGTCGTTCCACTGCGGGTTGCGACGGCTGTACTCATCGCGTGGGTCAAACCTTGCGACCAGCCCCAGCAACTGACTGGCTTCTCTGGCCGTGGCAGTGAAGGTGGAAACACAGTCCTGTGTGCGGCAGGCGGGCACTACTCCGGCTGTGGAGATCAAGCCCTTGCTGGCTTTCATGCCCAACAGATTGTTCAGCGCTGCAGGCACTCGTCCCGAACCTGCGGTGTCGGTGCCCAGAGCAAAACTGCTGACACCCAGCGCAACCGCCAGAGAAGAACCAGAGCTTGAACCGCCGGATGGATAGTCCGGGAGAACGCTATTGGGGCAAGCGCCATAGGGCGAGCGGCTGCCATTCAGGCCAGTCGCGAACTGGTCGAGATTGGTCTTGCCCATCGGCACCGCACCCAGTGTGATCAGCTGCTCGACGACGGTCGCCGAGCGCTCGGGTGTGTAGGCGTAATCCGGACAGGCGGCGGTGGTGGGAATGCCGGCCAGATCGATGTTGTCCTTGATCGCGAAGGGCACGCCGTACAGGGGCAGGTCCTTTAGGTCACGACTTTCCAGCTCCGCAAGGTAGGGTTCCAGTTCATCCACGCTGAGCAAGTGAATGAACAGGTGAAAGACGGGATTGAGCGCTTCGGCTTTCTCGCGCAGTGCCAGAATCAATTGGCGGGGCGTCAGATCACCGGCCTGATAGGCGCCACGCACGGTGTCCAGGCGAAGGTCGTTCGGCAATGTTGTGTCGGTCATGACGAAATTCCAATGAAGTTGAAAAGTTGATCGGTTCAGTCTGCTGCCAGTACCACGACCCGCTGTCCCGCGCGGATTGCGGAACCTGGCTGCACCCGGACTTCCCTGACCACGCCTGCGACAGGCGCTAGCAGGGGGATTTCCATCTTCATCGACTCCAGAATCACCAGCACATCGCCTGCTTCGACCCGTTCGCCAGGCTGCACCTGTACTTGCCATAGATTGCCGGCAATATGGCTGTCGATGCCTTGGTGGCCTGCTTGCAGGGGAAGTTCTTCGATATCAGGTGCAACGCCTTCATCGCTTTGAAAATCCGCCTGACCGTTGGCGATCCAGCGTTCGCGTTCGGCGTTGAACGCCGATTGCTGCTGCGCACGGAATGCCGCAATGTCGTCTGCTTCACGTGCCAGGAAGGACTGGTAATCGGCCAGGTTCAGGGTGCTGTGTTCGATGTGCAGGGCAAAGCGCCCAAGTGGAAAGTCGCGGCGGATGCGTAACAGTTCGTCGGCGCTGACCGGGTAGAAACGGATCTGATCGAAGAAGCGCAGCAACCACGGTTTGCCTTCGAAGGCGGCGACATCGCGGTAGCGGTTCCACATCTGCAACGTGCGGCCTACGAATTGATAGCCGCCGGGGCCTTCCATCCCATATACGCACATGTAGGCGCCGCCAATACCGACAGAGTTTTCAGCAGTCCAGGTGCGTGCCGGGTTGTACTTGGTGGTCACCAGCCGATGCCGAGGGTCCAGAGGCGTGGCGACCGGTGCGCCCAGGTACACATCGCCCAGCCCCATGACCAGGTAGCTGGCATCGAATACTGTGCGCTGTACTTCATCCAGATTGGGCAGGTCGTTGATGCGGCGGATGAACTCCAGATTGCTCGGGCACCAGGGCGCGTCCTTGCGCACGGTGGTCATGTATTTCTCGATGGCCAACTGGCAGGCCGGGTCATCCCACGACAGGGGCAGGTGGACGATGCGCGACGCCACTTGCAGGTCTTTCGCTGCACACACGGCGTCCCACTCTCCGGCAACAATGTCGAGCAGTTGCCGAAGCGGCAGTTGTTCGGGGCAGTAGTGGACCTGCAGCGAGCGAATGCCCGGCGTCAGGTCGATCACGCCTGCCAGGGCCTTGGCTTCCAGTGCGAGCATCAAGGCGTGGCCGCGCAGGCGCAGCACCAGATCCAGCTCCGGCGCGCCGATTTCCAGCAGCAGGTGAGTGTCGCCGGACAGCCGCGCTACCAGGCGTTTGTCGTCGTGACCGATGTCGAGAATGATCGGGCTGGGCAGTTCGCCTTCGCGAGCAAGCTCGCTCCCACAGATGTTTACGGGACCTTGGGGGAGGGTTGAGTGCACTGCCGCATGACACGCCTCGACACTCACCGGATAAAACCGGACCTTGTCTCCGGCCTTCAATTGCCCCAACTGCCACAAATCCGCTTCGATGATGGTCACCGGGCACACGAAACCACCCAGGCTAGGGCCGTCAGGGCCGAGGATGACCGGCATGTCGCCGGTGAAATCCACCGCGCCTATCGCGTATGGGTTGTCGTGGATGTTGGAGGGGTGCAGACCTGCCTCGCCACCGTCCGCCCGCACCCATTCAGGTTTGGGGCCGATCAGGCGCACACCGGTACGGCTGGAGTTGAAATGCACCTCCCAGTCGGTCGCAAAGAACGTTTCGATGTAGGTTTCAGTAAAGTATTCCGGGGCTGCATGAGGGCCGTAGATCACTCTTATCTGGCGGACTTTTTTCAGCTCGTCGAGGTGTTCGTCGGCAATCTGCTGGCCTGAGCTGCGATCGACCAATGCCGCGATATGCAGCACATCACCCGCCCGCAAAGCTCGGCCGCCATGGCCGCCAAACTGGCCTAGGGTAAAGGTGCTTTTGCTGCCCAGATAATCCGGCACGTCCAGCCCGCCACGCACGCACAGGTAACTGCGTACGCCAGCACCGGCTATGGTCCCCAATGCAAGGGTCGAACCGGCGCGCACCAGCAGTGCGGTGTTCATGGCGCAGGGCTCGCCATTCAGCGTGATCGGAATATGCGCGCCGGTCACGGCGATCACCGCGTCGGTATTGAAGCGCAGCAACGGCCCGCTCATGGTGATTTCCAGCGCGGCGCATCCTTCGGCATTGCCCAGCAACAGATTCCCCTGACGCAAGGCGCGGCTGTCCATCGGTCCTGACGGCGGCACACCGACTGCCCAATAACCCAGGCGGCCGGGGTAATCCTGAACGCTGGTCTGCGTACCGCCGCTCAGCACCTCGAACGTATCGGCTTGATACAGGAGGTCTTCCAGGCAGCGCGTCCACGGCTGACCGCTGGCGAAGGGCGTGTCGGCGATGATCTGGCGCAAGTAATCGCGGTTGGTCTCGACGCCGTACAGGCGGGTCTCATGAAGGGCTGCGGACAAGCCGGCACTGGCCTGATCGCGGTTTGGTGCCCAACTGATCAGCTTGGCAATCATCGGGTCGAAATACGGTGGTATTTCGCAACCGGCTTCCACCCAGGTGTCAATGCGCAACGCATGGCCATCGGCTGGGGGGAAATTCACCGCTGTCAGCAAACCGGGGCAAGGCTGGAAATCGCGGCCCGGATCTTCGGCATACAGTCGCGCCTGAATGGCATGACCGACGGGTTTGAGGCTTGCCTGCAACTGGCTGAGCGGCGGCAGATCACCCGCCGCGAGTTGCACCATCCAGCTGACCAGATCGACGCCCCACACTTGCTCGGTGACGCCGTGTTCGACCTGCAGGCGCGTGTTCACTTCCAGAAAATAGAAGCGCTGGTCTTCGCTGTCGAAGACGAATTCAACAGTCCCGGCGCTGCGGTAACTGACCGCTCTGGCCAGCTTGATCGCCGCCGCGCACAGCTCATCGGCCATGCCCTTTGGCAGGTTGGGGGCCGGGGTTTCTTCCAGTACTTTCTGATTGCGGCGCTGCACCGAGCAGTCGCGCACGCCGAGGGCTAGCACTTCGCCCTGGCCGTCACCAAACACCTGCACTTCCAGATGACGGGCGCGCTGGATGTATTTCTCGATGAACACACCCGCGTCGCTAAAATTGTTCTGCCCAAGACGTTTGACTGCCTCGAATGAATCGGTCAGTTCCTCTGCACTGCGACACACGCGCATGCCGATGCCGCCACCGCCAGCGGTGCTTTTGAGCATCACCGGGTAGCCGATGGCACGAGCCGCAGAAAGGGCTGACTCCAGGCTGTCGAGCAGTTCGGTGCCTTCCAGCAGGGGCACGCCGTGTTGCCTGGCCAGCGCACGGGCGGTGTGCTTGAGGCCAAACACCCGCAGTTGCTCGGGCGTCGGGCCGACGAAGGCGATACCGGCGTCTTCGCAGGCCTGGGCAAACGCAGCGTTTTCAGAGAGAAAGCCGTAGCCGGGATGAATAGCTCTGGCGCCAGAGGCTTTGGCAATGGCGAGGACCTTGTCCACCGCCAGGTACGTACTGGCCGCGCCGCCTTCGCCCAGGCTGTGGGCTTCGTCGGCCTGCATCAGGTGCAGGCTGGCTGCGTCGGCTTCGGAATACACCGCCACGCCTTTCACCTGCAAGGTGCGCAGGGTTCGCAGGATGCGGCAGGCAATGGCGCCACGGTTGGCGATCAGCAGTTTGTCGAACATGGCATAACCCCGGAAACCCAGTCGCACTCGGTTTCGTGATGGGAAGCGGGCCGTCCCGCTATTGATCAATCTACGCAACGGTCGTCCGTTGCTGGCGGCGGGTGCCGGGTCAGTCGCGGATCAGCAGGTGCGCAGGCGTCGGGTTATAGCCGTTGCATGGATTGTTCAGCTGCGGGCAGTTGGAAATCAGCACGATCACGTCCATTTCGGCGCGCAGCTCGACGTACTTGCCGGGCGCGGATATGCCGTCCTCAAAGGTCAGGCCGCCTTCGGCTGTCACAGGCACGTTCATGAAGAAGTTGATGTTCGGGCCGATGTCGGCCTTGGTCAGGCGACCGTCATGCAGGCAGGCGCGCAAGTAGTTGTCGCGGCAGCTGTGCATGTGGCGTTTTTCCAGAGCGTAACGCACGGTGTTGCTCTCTTGGGCACACGCGCCACCCAACGTGTCATGACGACCGCAGGTGTCATCGACAATGGTCAGCATCGGCTGGCCGAGGTTGGAAAACAGCACGCTGCCTTTGGTCAGGTAAACGCTGTTTTGCCGGCGCAGGGTGCGCTGCACGTCGTAGCGTTCGCGCGGGTTGGCGAGGCTGAAAAACAGTGTGTCGACCGCCTGATTGCCCTCCAGGTCGAGAATGCGCACGGTCTGTCCGGCCTTTACTTCGGCCAGAAACGGTTCGCCAGCCGCAATGGTCGCGTCGCAGGAGTGATGATTATGTGAGTTCATGACGAGGCTCCTCAGGCGAACAGGCGGTCAGTGTTGATAAAGCCGCGCTCGTTTTCCGGGCGCGATGTGCGGCAGTGCTCGGCAATGCTGGCGTCGGCTTTCATCCAGCCGAGTTTGAGCGGTTGTGGAGCGTATTCTGGGTTGGGGTCCATCGGGTGTTGCAGCGCGGTGAGCACCACCAGCGTGTCCATCGGCGCATACAGCTCGATGTAATCACCTGCTTTCGAATTGTTCGGGGCGAAATGCAGCTTTCCTGCTTCGTCCACATCGACGCGGCTGAACAGGTTGAGGGTCATCAGCAGGTCGGACAGCCCCAGACCCCATTTGCCCAGCTCGACGAGCAGGTTATCGACGCCATTGCGAAAGAAACCGTTACGCAGTTCCTGATAACGCCCTTGGCCGTATTTTTCAGCGACTTCCTGGGCGTTGAGCACGCCACCGATGCTGTCGCTCCAGCCGCAGGTGTCGGTGACGATCGCGGCCAGTATGCGACCCATGTCTGAGTACAGGCAGTGGCCGTTACTGAGCCTGGCGGTGTGCTGGCATTTGAGGCTGTCCGGCAGGTTCAGACGCTCGCTCTTTTCGTGAGCGTTGAGCAGGGTGAGGCTGACGTTGGCGTTGCCGCGCAAATCGGTCAGGCGCAACAACTCGCCGCGCTTGAGGACAAACGAGCGATGGCCGCCACCGGGCAGCAGTTCTTCGGCAAAAACCGGGTACAGCGTGGTCGAGTCAGTCATTGAACGGGCTCCTCTGAAACGTTGATCAGCGAATCGATGGCAGCGCGTTCGGCGCGGCGTTCGCTGTTGAGGGGGATGTCATAGGTGATGCGCGCGCCATATGCCCCCGGTTCATGCGGGTCGTGGCGCACCTTGTCGAACACCAGCAGGCGGGTGCCGAGGTTGAAGCCTTCGGACAGGTCGTGGGTGACCATGAATACGGTCAGTTTTGTCTCACGCCACAGCTCCAGCAGCAAATGGTGCATGTCCTTGCGAATGCCAGGGTCGAGCGCGCCGAACGGCTCATCCAGCAGCAAAACGCGAGGTTTCATGATCAGTGCCTGAGCAATCGCCAGCCGTTGTTGCATGCCGCCGGACAGCTGCGTCGGGTACTTTTCCAGCGCATGGCCCAAGCCGACCTTGCTCAACAGCTGCGCGGCCTGCTCACGCGCCTCGCGTTTGGCCTGACCGAACAGCCGGCCGAGCCAAGCTGCGCGTGGCAGCTCAAGGCCCAGCGCCACGTTGTCGAGTACCGACAGGTGCGGGAACACCGAGTAGCGCTGGAAGACCACGCCCCGGCTGGCGTCCGGTTCATTGAGCAGCGCCTGGCCGTCCAGCGTGATCAGGCCGCGGCTCGGGGTTTCCTGGCCCAACAGCAAGCGCAGGAAGGTCGATTTGCCACAACCCGATGCGCCCACCAGGGTGCAGAACTCGCCCTCGGCGACGTCCAGATTCAGGCCTTCAAGCACCACCTGATCGTCGTATTGCTGCCAGACATTACGCACACTGATAAAACTCATGCGCGGGCTCCTTCGTACCAGGGAAAGGCGCGTCGGGTCAGAGCTTTCAGGCCCCAGTCCATCAGCCAGGCGAGCAGGGTGATCCACACCACATAGGGCAGAATCACATCCATCGCCAGGTAGCGCCGAACCAGAAAGATCCGGTAGCCCAGGCCGTCAGTCGACGCGATGGCCTCTGCGGCGATCAGGAACAGCCACGCCGAGCCGAGCACCAGGCGCAGGGCGATCAACAGGCGCGGTAGCAATTGCGGCAGAACCACCCGCAGGATCAGTGTCCAGGTCGTGGCACCCAGGGTTTGCGCCTTGATCAGCAGCTCGACCGGGATTTCCCGGGCGCGTTGTTCCAGGTCGCGGGCCAGAATTGGCGTGATGCCGATCACGATCAGCATCACTTTCGACAGCTCGCCCAGACCGAAAACGATGAACAGGATCGGCAGAATCGCCAGCGGCGGAACCATCGAAAGCACTGTCAGCAAGGGCGACAATGGCGCGCTGAACAGCGGCAGGATGCCCGCCGCGATACCCAGACAAAGCCCCAGCAGCGCACTGATGCCCAAGCCGATAGCAAGTCGCTTGAGGCTCGACGCAGAGTCTTGCCACAGCAGGTAGTCGCCAGTACGAGCGTCGGCGGTGAACGCTACGCGTTTGACCGCATCGGCCATCTGCACTGCGCTGGGCAGCAGCTTGTCGGTAGGGTTCTCCGCAAGCCTTGTGGCCGAGCCCATGAAGTAGGCGAACAGCAGCAGGGCAAACGGCAGGATCACCAGAATCAGGCGACCGGCGCGATCCGGATGGCGGTTTATCAAACGCATGGCAATGACCTTTCTACTGAGCGTGGTTTACAACTTGCCGTCGGCGGCCATCTGCACGTAGCTGGGGTCAAAGTGCAGCTTGAGGTTGGCCTTGTCGCCGACGATCACACCGTTTGCGAACGACATGCCGACCGCGTTCGCGTCGCGCGCGCCTTCGCCGAGCAGGCCGTGGGCGAATGAGAAGTCGGCGACTTTGCGCTGGGTTTCAGGTAACTGGCTGCTGGTGGCGAACTCAAGCGCTTCCTTGGGCGTGGCAAACAGCTTGGTAGTGTCCAGCTGCGCCTGGAAACCGGCCAGGTCAGTGCCTGACGCCTTGGCCATGTGTTCCAGAGCGGCCTTGGCCTGGGCGTTTTTGGCGTTCATCAGGCCGACTACTTCAAACCATGCGCCGGTCAGGGCTTTGCCCAGTGCCGGGTTGTCTTTCAGGGTTTGGGTGTTGACGACCATCATGTCCATGATCTCGCCAGGGATCTGGCTGGAGTTGAACACTTCAGTCACGCCAGGCTTGGCCTTGATGTCCGACAGCATCGGGTTCCAGGTGGTAACCGCCTGCACGTCATCGGTGTTGAAGGCTGCCGAGATATCGGCATCCGAGGTGTTGACGACCTTGAGGTCCTTTTCGCTGAGCTTGACGCTGTCCAGCGCGCGGGCCAGCAGGTAATGGGAAACCGACAGCTCAACCAGATTGACGTCCATGCCTTTGAGGTCGGCCACTTTCTTGCCTTCGCCCTTGATCACCACGCCGTCGTTGCCATTGGAAAAGTCGCTGACGACCAGTGCAGTGCTTTCCACGCCGCCCGCAGCCGGGATGGTCAGGGCGTCCATGTTGGTCATGGTGCAGCCATCGAACTGGCCGGCGGTGTATTGGTTGATGGATTCGACGTAGTCATTGAGCTGGGTGACATCGATCTTGATGCCGTACTTTTTCGCCCACTTGTCGACGATGCCTTGGCTACCTGCGTATTCCCACGGCATCCAGCCTGCGTAGATGGTCCAGCAAACGTTGAAATGATCTTTCTGGGCGGCATTCGCCGAGAGGCTCAACGCAGCAAGCAGGCCTGCAGTGAGCAGACCGAAAAGACGAGGCTTTTGCATGTCGAGAAATCTCCAGTAGTGAAAAAAGGCGGCCAGGAGCAACGTGACACCACTGGTGTCCCTGTCTCCCGGGCTTTTGTCCCGCCGTGTAACCTCTACTGGAGGTCGCCAACTCTCGGACCAGCCACTTGCCTGTCGGCAAGCCGGAACCCTAGTCGGCTATTGCAAATTGTGGTGCCGCGAACCTGTGTTGACTCCTGCACGTGAGTTATCAAGCGAGAGTTGTGCCAACTCTTTGCACGCCTTGATTTTGAAGGCTGCATGGCAAATCGTTACTGGCCTGCAGGAATGAGGCTGCCTTTTGCTGGTGCGGTATGCACCGGGATGAAGCGCGAGCATGTTTGATGGAGTGAAATGTTTTGTAGCATCTTTGCGGAACGCTCAAACCGCTCCGCAAGTCTTTGTTTCACGGCCATTCCAGCCCGGATCTACACGCTTCACGCGGCTTTATAAAAAGCGCGTAAAGGGCACTAGAAAGGCTTTTCGCTGTCTGATTTTCTGTCCGCCAGCCTGTTTGGTGGACGCCGACCAGCGTCGCTGGTTTGTGCCAATCGCGGTCCAGGAGGCCGCCATGTATCGAAGACCTTTGCTCATCACGTTGCTGACCCTTTTCCTTGCCGGTTGCTACGCAGGCCCTGGTTACTATGAATCCGACGTGTACACACAACCGACTACCGTTGTTCGCGGCAGCGCTTACGCGTATGACAACGGCTATAACACAACGTATTACCAGGAACGGCGCATCTACGTAGCACCGCAACCACGCTATTACGAACAACCGCGTTACTACGCTCCGGCACCGCGCTATTACGCGCCACCCCCTGTGCCGCGCTACTACCAGCCGGGGCGTCCACCGGGCTATGGCTGGAGACATGACGGGTTCCGCCGCAATGACGGGTTTGGTGGTAATGGCGGTTTCGGACGTAATGACGGCTTTCGCGGGGACCGTGGCAATCGCGGCTGGGATGACCACGGCGGTCGTGGCGGGCGAGATGGCCGCGATGGTCGCGACCACGGCAGAGGCGGGCGCGGCGATGGCCGTGGCGGCCATCGGTAGCTGAAACCTCACCCTGTCTAGTCTTGCTGCCGACGCACCGCGTCGGCATGCCTTTATGTAAGTTTTGCTTCCGGCCCTGGACGCGCATCGCGCATCCAGCATTGACTTTGCTGCCGGGCTTTCCTAGTGTCCGCGCATTGTTTTTAGCGGATGTAACCATGACTAGCGACGACCGCATCAAGCTTGAGCCAAGCTGGAAAGAAGCCTTGCGTGACGAATTCGAACAACCCTATATGGCTCAATTGCGTGAGTTTCTGCGTCAGGAGCATGCGGCCGGCAAGGAAATCTATCCGCCCGGACCGCTGATTTTCAATGCGCTGAACTCGACGCCGCTGGATAACGTGAAAGTGGTGATCCTCGGTCAGGACCCGTATCACGGTCCCAATCAGGCACACGGTCTGTGCTTTTCGGTTCAACCGGGCGTGCCGACGCCGCCATCGCTGGTCAACATCTATAAAGAGCTCAAGCGCGACCTGAATATCGATATTCCGAATCATGGCTGCCTGCAATCGTGGGCTGATCAGGGCGTGCTGATGCTCAACACTACCCTGACGGTCGAACGCGCAAACGCTGCTTCTCATGCGGGGAAAGGCTGGCAGCATTTTACCGACCGAATCATTCAGGTGGTCAGTGAGCATCAACCGCATCTGGTCTTTCTGTTGTGGGGCGCTCATGCGCAAAGCAAGCAGAAGCTGGTCGATGCGACCAAGCATCTGGTGTTGACGTCCGTCCATCCTTCACCGCTCTCTGCCTATAAAGGCTTTTTGGGCAACGGGCACTTCGGGCGTGCCAATAAGTACCTTGAGCAAAACGGCCTGGCGCCGATCAACTGGCGACTGCCTGCGCTTTGAGTGGGGGGCTTGCGAACTGACTGAGTCGCTCAGTCGGCCAGCCGTTTGTTCCAGCGTCGGTACAGCGGCTCGGCCAGAAACAGCACGAACAGCAAGCGCATGACCTGCATGGCCGTTACCAGTGGCACTGACAACTGCAGCACCTCGGCGGTCAGGCTCATCTCGGCGATGCCGCCGGGCATCATGCCCAGCGTCAGCGAGCGTAAATCCAGATTTGTGAGGGCGCTGAGGCCCAATGCGGCCAGCGCTGCGATCAACATGGTCAGCGCAGTGCCGAGTAGCGTACGGGCCAGAAACGACGGTGCACGCCTGAAGAACTCCCGATTGAAGTGACAACCCAGCCCGCTGCCGATCAGCAACTGGCCGAGCTGGCTGGCACCATTGGGCAAGCCGATTCTCAGATCCCATACCACGCTCACCACCGCGCTGAGCAGCAATGGGCCGAACAGCCACGGGTTGGGCTGTTTGAGACGCTGCCACAGCCAGGCCAGCGCCGCCCCGACTGGCAGTAGAAATGCCAGCCAGCGCCAATCGACAACAGTGCTGTGTAATGCGGGCGCTCCATCACCCAGCAAGTACTTGAAAATCGCCGGCACACACAACACCACCGCCAGCACCCGCAGGCTTTGCGCAGCGGCGACACTGCTGAGCCTGGCGCCGTTGCGCGCGCCAAGGTTGACCATCTCTCCGGAACCGCCCGGCATGCTTGAGAAAAACGCAGTCGGGCGGTCTTCTCCGGTGCGCAGCATCAACCAGACGCCCACCAGGCACGACAGGCTGGTGACCAGTGCACCGATGAAAATCAGGCCGAAATGCTCCAGTACCTGTTCGATGACCACCGGGGTGAAATGCAGGCCGATGCCGATTCCCACGATCAGCTGACCGCATTTTCGGCCGCCTGGAACTTGCCCGAGCTGCCAAGGCGTCAGGCAACGTACCAGGATGATTGCCAGTAACGAGCCAACCATCCACGGCAGCGGCCAGCCGACCTGACTGGCGAGGTAACCGCCCAGCAGGCCGACCAGTGGCGTTGCCCACCATTGACGCAAGGACGAATCAGCCATGCGTCGCAGCAGCCTGCTGTTTGGCGCGCTTGCGCCAGATACGGATCAGCGGGAACAGCAGCATGAACACGGTCACCACCCAGACGCCGAGGGTGATCGGGCTGGCCCAAAGAATCCCCAGCTCGCCGTTGGAAATCGACAGGGCGCGGCGCAGGTTCTGTTCCATCAGGCCGCCAAGGATGAAGCCGAGCAGGATCGGCGACAGTGGAAAGTCCAGCTTGCGCAGGATGTAACCGAAGATGCCGATGCCGACCATCAGGAACAAGTCAAACGTAGTGGCGTGCACCGCATACACACCGATGCCGGTGATGATCGCGATCACCGGCACCAGCGCCCAGTTCGGCACGGCGAGGATACGGGTGAAGATGCGGATCATCGGGATGTTGAGAATCACCAGCATGATGTTGGCGACGAACAACGAAGCGATCAGGCCCCAGACGATATCCGGTTGCTGCTGAAACAACATCGGGCCGGGCGTGATGTTGTAAAGCGACAACGCGCCGATCATCACTGCCGTGGTCCCGGAGCCAGGAACGCCCAGCGTCAGCATGGGCACCAGCGCACCACAGGCCGTGGCGCCGATGGCGGTTTCCGGGGCGGCCAGACCGCGCATGTCACCCTGGCCAAACTTGCCACTGGCACCGGCGATGCGTTTTTCGGTCATGTAGGCGACCGCACTGGCCAGCGTTGCACCGGCGCCCGGCAGTACGCCCAGGATAAACCCCAGCAGCCCGCAACGAATGTTGACTGCAAAAACCGAGGCTGCTTCCTTGAAGTTGAACATCATGCGGCCGGTGGCTTTGACCGCCTCCTGACCTCGATGGGTTTTTTCCAGCAGCAGCAGAATTTCGCTGATCGAAAACAACCCCAAGACCAGCACCACGAACTGGATGCCATCCGTCAGGTGAATGTTATCGCCTGTGAAACGGTACACCCCGCTATTGGCGTCTATGCCTACTGCGGAGAGAAACAAGCCTATCAGTGCAGCGATGAACGTCTTGAGTGGCCTGTCACCGGCCATGCCGCCCAGACAGACAATCGCAAACACCATCAGCACGAAATACTCCGCCGGGCCGAAAGCAATCGCCCATTTGGCGAGCAGCGGCGCGAACAGCACCATGCCGCAGGTAGCGATGAACGCGCCGATGAACGAGCTCCACGCCGACAGCGACAAGGCCACCCCGGCCAGCCCTTGGCGGGCCATCGGGTAACCGTCCAGGGTGGTCATGACCGTTGACGCCTCGCCCGGAATGTTCAGCAGGATCGAACTGATCCGTCCGCCGTATTCACAACCCAGATACACAGCCGCAAGCAGAATCAGCGCCGACTCGGGCGGCAGACCCACGGCAAAGGCTATAGGGATCAACAACGCCACGCCGTTGATCGGTCCCAGCCCCGGCAGCAGGCCGACGACGGTGCCGATCAGCGTGCCGGAAAGCGCAGTGATCAGGTTGTACGGGGTGAGCGCGACGCCGAAGCCCTGGCCCAGGTAGCTGAAAGTATCCATGTCAGTTCTCCAGAACGCGAAGCAGGCCCAAAGGCAAGGGGACATCCATGGCCTTGTCGAACAGCAGGTAAAGGCCGACGCTCATCAGAATCACCACCACGACGCTGGGCAGCCAGCGTCCGCCGTACAGGCGCGCCATGGGAATGCCGATCAGAATGCTGCTGAGAATGAAGCCCAGCGGTTCGAACAACCCGGCGAAGATCAGCAGCAACACAATGCACAGGCCGATCTTGACCAGCGTTTCGCGATCCAGCGCAGGTTCCTCCTCGGTGTGGACAATGGCTGTAGGGCGAATCAACAGATACAGCAGGGCGATGCCCATCAGCCCCAGCATCAGCAAGGGAAAGGCGCGAGGGCCGACCGGTTCGTAGGAAAATGGCGCCTGATAAGGCCAGGCCATGAGGGCCAGGCCTGCGCATGCTAACAACAGCACGGCAGCGAAAATACGTTGTATGACCATGAGAAGCTCCTGAGTCGCGCCCGCTGTGCAGGCGCCACTGATAGTCAGTCAAGTGTGTTCGATTACTGAATCAGGCCGAATTCCTTGGCCATCAATTTGTAATCGGCTACCTGCTTCTTGACGTAGGTGTCCAGCTCCGCGCCGGTCATGGCGAACGGGAACAGCTCGCGCTGGTCACGCAGCTTGGCGAAGTCTTCCGAGGCCAGAATCTTGTCGAACGAGGCTTTCCACCAGTTGTAGTCTTCGTCGCTGACCTTTGGCCCGAGGTAGAAACCGCGCACCACCGGCCAGACGATGTCGTAGCCCTGTTCCTTGGCGGTGGGGATGTCTTTCATTTCCGGCTCGTCGAGGCGCTTGTCGGCAAACACGGCAAGCAGGCGCATGTCACCGCTCAGAATGTGCGGCATGGAGTCGGAGATGTCGGTGCTGCCTACCTGAATATGACCGCCGAGCAGCGCGGTGGCGATTTCGCCGCCACCTTCCAGTGCAACGTAGCGCAAAGCACGCGGGTTGATACCAGCGGCTTTGGCGATCAGGGCAGTCTGCATCCAGTCCTGACTGCCTACCGTACCGCCGGAGCCGATCACGACTTTGCTCGGGTCGGCTTTAAGCGCCTTGACCAGGTCGTCGAGGTTTTTATAGGGCGAGTCGCTTTTGACTGCGATAGCGCCATAACTGGTGCCTACGGCGGCGAGCCAGCGCACGGCGTTTTCATCGAAACGGCCGAATTTGCCTTGCGCCAGGTTCAGCAATGAGCCGCTGGACCAGGCGACCAGCGTGCCTGCATCTGCCGGGCGCTGAGCTACCACGGCGTTGTAGGCCACTGCACCGACGCCGCCGGGCATGTAGGTCACGCGCATGGGGGTTGTCAGAATCTTCTCGTTGATCAGCGCGCTTTGTATCAGCTTGCAGGTCAGGTCGAAGCCTCCGCCTGGTGACGCGGGAGCGATGCACTCCGGGCGCCTTGGCTCAGCGAGCAACTGGCTGGCAATCAGCATGCATCCGGCGGTGGCCGCTATGTGGCGCAGGGAAAATCTCATGTTCAGTCTCCATTTTTTTGTTTTTGGGTGTTTTGATCAGAGAAGAAGCTGGCAACAATCGTTTTCGTCAGGGGTACGACGGGACACCGTTCGCTGACAGAAAAATATCGCGGTTACGGAAGGTGGTGCTGGCGATTCGAGAAGGGGGCAATCGGGAGAGTGTTCGCAGTGAGCCATTCGCGGATGAAAGGCGATCAACGAACGGTCGAGCCTGGGCTGGCTTGGACATGTGTGACTCCGTTTACTGATTTATTGTTTTTATTTTTTAGACGCATCCGGGCGCCTGCTTTATACGTACCCTTTGGTCGGGCCGTATCGCGATGCTAAACGACCAACCTTTCACAAACCTTTCAGCTGGCTTTCGATTCGCCATTCCAGGGATATGAGTCGTTTCTGTGCTTCACAGCTGGCGGTCTGTCTGTAAACTCCGCTGCCACACACACTGACAATAACCGTGACTATCGGGAGACGGCGATGCGTGTTCTTCTCGTGGAAGATCATCTGCAATTGGCTGAAAGTGTCGCGCAGGCGCTCAAGGCAGCGGGTTTGACCGTTGATGTGCTGCACGATGGCGTAGCCGCCGATCTGGCGCTGAGCAGCGAGGAGTATGCCGTTGCCATTCTCGATGTCGGGCTGCCGCGCATGGACGGTTTTGAAGTTCTTGCCCGCTTGCGGGCACGCAGTAAAAACCTCCCGGTGCTGATGCTGACAGCTCGCAGCGACGTCAAGGATCGGGTTCATGGCCTGAATCTTGGTGCCGACGACTATCTGGCCAAACCTTTCGAACTCTCCGAACTCGAGGCCAGGGTCAAGGCCTTGCTGCGTCGCAGCGTGCTGGGCGGCGAACGACAGCAGCGTTGCGGGGTGTTGGTCTACGATCTGGACACGCGGCGTTTCACGCTGAGCGACGAACTACTGACTCTGACCTCTCGCGAACAGGCAGTGCTGGAAGCGCTGATCGCACGACCTGGCAGGGTAATGAGTAAAGAGCAAGTGGCGGCGCAGGTGTTCGGCCTGGATGAAGAAGCCAGCCCTGACGCAATCGAAATTTATATTCATCGGCTGCGCAAGAAGCTCGATGGGCACTCTGTGGCCATCGTGACTTTCCGGGGCCTGGGGTATTTGCTTGAAAGCCGCGATGATTAACGACAGCCTGCGTTGGCGGCTGCTGTGGAATCTGGCGTTGCTGCTGGTGGTGCTGATGCTGGCCAGCGGCATGAGCGCTTACTGGAACGGTCGCGAAGTGGCCGATACCGCCTATGATCGTACGCTGCTGGCCTCGGCCCGTACCATCGCGGCGGGGTTGACTCAGCGTGACGGAACCCTGAGCGCCGACATCCCGTATGTGGCGCTGGACACCTTTGCCTACGACAGCGAAGGGCGCATCTACTATCAGGTAAACGACATTCACCAGAAGCTGATTTCGGGTTACGAAAACCTGCCGTCGCCGCCCCCCGGCACCCTGCGCACCGATGATTATCCGGCCCTGGCCAAGTTTTATAACGGCATCTATCAGGGCCAGGACGTGCGGGTGGTCAGCCTTCTCAAGCCAGTGACCGACCCGGGCATGAACGGCACTGCCGAAATCCGCGTCGCAGAAACCCAGGAAGCGCGCAAGAACATGGCGCGCAGTCTGATGGCCGACACTTTGTTGCGTCTGGGCATGCTGGGTGGCGGTGCGCTGTTGCTGGTCTGGTTTACGGTCAGCGCGGCATTGCGTCCTCTGGAGCGATTGCGCACTGCGGTCGAAGAGCGCCAGCCGGACGATCTGCGCTCGCTGCCCATGGTCGAAGTGCAGCACGAACTGCGCCCTCTGGTGGGCGCGCTCAATCACTTTACCGAACGATTACGCGTGCAATTCGAGCGTCAGGCGCAGTTCATTGCCGACGCCGCGCATGAGTTGCGCACACCTCTGGCGGCCCTGAAAGCGCGGGTCGAGCTTGGCCTGCGCGAGCGTGACCCGCAACAATGGCGTAACACATTGGAGTCGGCTGCACTCGGCACAGATCGACTCACGCACCTGGCTAATCAACTGTTGTCGTTGGCACGCATTGAAAACGGTGCCAGAGCAATTGCCGAAGGCGGGGCACAGCAGTTGGACCTCAGCCAGTTGGCCCGGGAGCTGGGCATGGCGATGGCGCCGCTGGCTCACTCGCGCGGTGTCGCACTGGCGCTGGAGGCGGACGAGCCGGTCTGGCTGCGGGGCGAGCCGACCTTGTTGAACGAGTTGCTGAGCAACCTGATAGACAACGCCCTGGCCCATACGCCACATGGCGGCAATGTGGTGCTGAGGGTTTATGCGCCCGGTGTGCTTGAGGTCGAAGATGACGGGGCCGGCATCCCGGCTGATGAACGTGAGCGGGTGTTCGAACGTTTTTACCGTCGCGGCCAGCAGGGCAGCGGCGCGGGGCTTGGTCTGGCCATCGTGGGAGAGATCTGCCGCGCGCATCTGGCCAGAATCACATTGCATGACGGTGCCGAGCGGGGGCTCAAGGTACGCGTCAGTTTTGCCCTGTCCTGAGGCGGACAAGGTCAGTAAAGCATGCTCTTGGCTTCGTCCATCTGCGCATCCAGCAAATCACCGGCCCTGGCAAGCCCTAGCTGGCTGAAGGCCGGCAGATCGGTCATTTCGATGAGGCTGAAGGGGTGCTCGGTGTTCTTGTGGATGTGTACTGTCGCGACCTGGACCAGGTCTGTGTAGTCCGGTGTTCTGGAGATGCGTGAGAAATTCTGGAATTGGCCCGGCACGCATGACAGTGGCTCGGGAAAGTCCCATGAGCGCAACAGGCGCTCGCCAATGACCGGATGAATGCTGTCGATTACGTGGTTGAGGCTGATCGGATCAGACAGCAGCTCGTAATGGTCTTCAGCGTAAGTCAGGATCGGCAGAATGCCGATCAGGTGAATCAGCCCGGCGAGCGTCGCCTGATCGGGTTTGAGCTGGGTATAGCGCTGGCACAGGGTGTAACTGATACCGGCGACCTGCAGGCTTTGCTTCCAGATGTCACGCATCTTCTGCTCGATCACAGGTGATTTGGCGTGGAACATCTGCTCGACGACCAGGCCGATGGCCAGGTTACAGGTGTAGTTGACGCCAAGACGCCGTATCGCCGTGTTGACGTCGCTGACTTCGAAATTCGGGCGCAGCAGGGGGCTGTTCGCGACCTTTATCAGGCGCGCAGAAAGTGCTGTGTCGCTGCCGATGACTTTGCTCAGGGCCGAAATACTGATTTCAGTGTCTTCGGCGGCGAGGCGAATCTTCAGTGCTACTTCCGGCAGGGTAGGCAGAAACAAGGCATCTCTGTCGATGGCCTTGATCAAGTTCCTCTGCACCTCGTCAGCCATCTTGCTCATGTTGCTTCTCGCAGCCGTTGGGGGTGTCCAGCGTTATTCACGCGCCCCGGAGGACGCCGGCGTGCACGCTGGATCGCTCTAAAGACAGTAGGAACCTGAATGTGTTCGTCGGGCTCAGCGCAGAGTTTCGAGTCTGCTGTCCAGCTGGTAGGGCAGGTCGCTCATTTGCAATGCTGCACCCTCGGGCGAGCCGAGGTGTATGCGACCGTTTTCGGCAGCGTCGCCCTGCAACACAGCGAGCAGTTCTACTGCCTGACCAGCCTGCGCAGCAATGACGACATTGCCCACGGCGCTGGCATGCACAGGGGAAAACACTGCTGTACCGGGCTCCGGGACCTGATCGCCCTGCAGGGTCAGCCGGTAAAGCCTGCGCTTGAGTTTGCCGAGGTATTGCATGCGCGCCACGATTTCCTGACCGGTATAGCAGCCTTTCTTGAAGCTGACACCGCCGACCGCCTGCAGGTTGATCATCTGCGGGATGAACTCTTCGCGGGTGCTGCCGAACACCTGACCGATGCCGGCGCGTACCTGACCCAGCAGCCAGTCGTTCAGCGGGCCCTCTGCCAGCTGTGAAGCCAGTCGCGATCTGATGTCGTCGGCCTGTTCGGCACGCACCCAGAGTTCGGCGCGGGCAGGGGAGACGCGAATCGCGAGCATGTCCTGGCTTCGTACGACCGCATCGGTCTCCTGAGGCAGATCCAGGCCAAGGCTGACCAGTGCGCCATCCCCGTCCTGCAGACCAAAGCGCACCCAGGCTGAGCTTTCATCCGTCAGTTTCGATTTGGAGAACACTGCGTATTTGCGCAGGTCCAGCAATTGCGCCTCGATCAGCTCGCTGGCCATTGCCAGCAGGCAACCGTCGCCGTCGAAGACGATGCGAAAACTCGACTGCATCCGGCCTTTTTGCGTGCAGCGCGCACCGAGGCTGGACCTGTCTTCATTCAGGTAATTGAGGTTGCACGTCAACTGCCCCTGAAGAAACTTGCCGGCATCCACGCCGCGAACGGCGAGAACGCCCTCATGGGATAGCGTGCAGAAAAAAGCTGTGTGGGCCATGGTCATCGCAGATTGGGAAAAAAGTCCGGGGACACATCATAGTGCCGAGTCGAGGTTATGCATACGGGTACATGAAAACTGCTGCGACCATTGCGATATTCGCGTGACTGTCTTGCGGCTGTATACTTGCAGCCTACTTTGAGGAGCGCTCCATGGTCGAAGACGTTGAACTCAACCGCCTTTACTGGCACAGCCGCCGTGGCATGCTTGAACTGGATGTGCTGCTGGTGCCATTTGTCCGCGAGGTCTACCCGCATCTGAACGACGTGGATCGCGATCTTTATCGTCGTCTGCTGACCTGTGAGGATCAGGACATGTTCGGCTGGTTCATGCAGCGCGCCGAGTCCGAGGACGCTGAATTGCAGCGTATGGTTCGCATGATTCTGGACCGTGTCCAGCCTGAATGATTACTTCGAGTGTCACTGGCAGGCGTCGCGCCTGCTGCTGACCGCTTATCTTGCTGTTCAGGTGTTGGCGCTGAGCGCCCTGTTGTGGCTGGACATCGACTGGTGGCTTGTCATGGCAGGGGTGCTGATGTGTATGGCGCATGCAGCATGGTCGCTGCCCAGGTCAGTTCTGTTCAGCCACCCTACAGCGTTCCGTGCGCTGAGGCGCGATCAACAGGGCTGGCATTTGTGGAGCGAGCGTAGCGGCTGGCAGCCAGTGCAGTTATGCCCAGACAGCCTGGCACTGCCGCCGGTGGTGGTATTGCGCTTTCGCTTGATCGTCAACGGCAGGCCATCCCGATCGATAAAAAGCTGTTGCATACCGGGTGACGCGCTGAGCTCCGACATTCATCGACGCCTGCGTGTGCGCCTCAAATTCAGCCGGCGTAAGTGGGCGGCACCAGAATAGTGTCCAATGCTTCGGGCAGCAGGTCAGGGTAGTCCAGCGTGTAATGCAGGCCGCGGCTCTCTTTGCGCTGCATGGCCGAGCGGATCATCAGTTCGGCGACCTGAGCCAGGTTGCGCAGCTCGATCAGGTCGCGGCTGACCTTGTAGTTGCTATAGAACTCGTCAATTTCGTCCAGCAGCAATCGCACGCGGTGCTGAGCGCGTTGCAGACGTTTGTTGGTGCGCACGATACCGACGTAATCCCACATGAAGCGCCGCAATTCATCCCAGTTGTGGGCAATGATCACGTCTTCGTCCGAGTCGGTGACCTGGCTTGCGTCCCAGGCTGGCAGGTCGGTTGGCATGCGCACATCAGCCAGTTGCTGCTCGATGTCCGTCGCCGCCGATCTGGCATAGACGAAGCACTCCAGCAGTGAGTTGCTGGCCATGCGGTTGGCACCGTGCAGGCCGGTGAAACTGGTCTCGCCGATAGCGTACAGGCCTGGCACATCGGTGTGCCCGTTGCTGTCGACCATCACGCCGCCACAGGTGTAATGCGCTGCCGGGACGACTGGGATCGGCTGGCGAGTGATGTCGATGGAAAACTCCAGGCAGCGCTCGTAGACGGTCGGGAAGTGCGATTTGATGAATGCTTCCGGCTTGTGACTGATGTCCAGATAGACGCAATCGATGCCCAGCCGCTTCATTTCGTGATCGATTGCCCGGGCAACGATGTCGCGAGGGGCGAGTTCTGCGCGCTCGTCGAATCGCGGCATGAAACGCTCGCCGTTGGGCAGCTTGAGGTGTGCGCCTTCACCGCGCAGCGCTTCGGTGATCAAAAAGCTCTTGGCCTGCGGGTGATACAGGCAGGTCGGGTGGAACTGGTTGAACTCAAGGTTTGCCACCCTGCAACCGGAGCGCCAGGCCATCGCAATGCCGTCGCCGCACGCGCCGTCCGGGTTGCTGGTGTACAGGTAGACCTTGGCGGCGCCTCCCGAAGCCAGAATGGTAAAGCGCGCACCATAAGTGTCCACTTCGCCGCTGTTGCGATCCAGAACATAGGCCCCCAGGCAACGCTGGCCTTCGAGCCCAAGGCGGCGTTCGGTGATCAGATCAATCGCGGCGCGTTGCTCCAGCAGCTCGATATTGGGTCGCTTGCGTGCCTGTTCCAGCAGCGTCCGGAAAATCGCCGCTCCTGTTGCGTCTGCAGCGTGGATGATTCGGCGGTGGCTATGGCCGCCTTCACGGGTCAGGTGAAACTCAAAGCTGCTTTCATCGGCCTCTGCTTTGTCGTCGCGGGTGAACGGGACGCCCTGATCGATCAGCCATTGAATCGCTTCGCGGCTGTGCTCGACCGTAAAACGAACAGCGTCCTCGTCGCACAGGCCGCCGCCGGCATTCAGCGTGTCTTCAACGTGGGACTGCACTGTATCTGTGTCATCCAGCACCGCCGCCACTCCACCCTGCGCCCAGAAGGTCGAGCCATTGGACAGATCTCCTTTGCTCAGAACTGCAATCCGCAGGTGGTCGGGGAGGTTCAGCGCCAGGCTCAATCCGGCAGCGCCACTGCCAATTACCAGTACGTCGTGCTGAAAATATCGACTCATCTATGAATTCTGCCCTTGGCGGCTACTAGTATAAGTATGGGTGTAACGGCACAATAGCCGCGCCTACATGGCAATGTGAGACCACGGCGGGTCCGGATTGTGCTCCAGTCCTGAGCGTCCTGCATATTGTTTTCCCTTTGAATCGTCACTGGACATGCGCCAGTGCATTGATTTCAGGGCGTTTCGTACAATGTGCTGCTCACCCCTGCAATTGTGTATATGGAACTTTTTCATGAGAACCAGACTCAATAGCAGGTTGCCTATAAAGGAACAGCGTCGTTTTGCAGGGTTAGATAAGTGATCATCAACTGCGAGCCGACGACAAGATTATTCGCGCAGCCGACTTTGTCGCGCTGCGTTTTTCGTGCAGGCGTTTATGATGGTCTGCAGGAAACTTGCTGGAAGGGGGAGAACTTTTGCGAAAAGCCCGAGTCTATGTTTGCGAGCCTGAGAAATATCAGTTGCAACGCTCCTTCAAGCTTAACGAGGAGTGTTCATGCTAACCCAGGAAGAGGATCAGCAGCTTGTCGAGCGGGTACAAGCCGGCGACACGCGAGCATTTGATCTGTTGGTGTTGAAATATCAGCACAAAATTCTAGGGTTGATCGTGCGGTTTGTGCACGACACCCATGAGGCTCAGGATGTTGCGCAAGAGGCTTTTATAAAGGCTTATCGGGCGCTCGGAAACTTTCGCGGTGACAGTGCTTTTTACACATGGCTGTATCGCATTGCCATTAACACGGCGAAAAACTATCTGGTGTCGAGAGGTCGTCGTCCACCGGATAGCGATGTCAGGTCTGAAGACGCGGAGTTCTACGATGGCGATCATGGCCTCAAGGACATCGAGTCGCCGGAGCGCGCATTGCTAAGGGATGAGATCGAGGGCACCGTCCATCGGACCATCCAGCTTCTCCCGGAAGATTTACGTACCGCACTAACTTTACGTGAATTCGATGGTCTGAGTTATGAAGACATTGCGAGCGTCATGCAGTGTCCTGTTGGTACCGTGCGCTCTCGGATCTTTCGCGCTCGGGAAGCCATCGATAAAGCCCTGCAGCCGTTGTTGCAGGAATCCTGAGACAGCGGCGATAGCCCAAGAGAGGAACCCGCCATGAGTCGTGAAGCCCTGCAGGAATCGCTGTCCGCGGTATTGGATAACGAAGCGGACGAACTGGAATTACGTCGGGTATTAAATGCCATTGACGATGCCGACACTCGCGCCACCTGGTCGCGTTATCAGGTTGCCCGCGCAGCCATGCACAAAGAGCTGTTGCTCCCTCATCTGGATATTTCGGCTGCTGTGTCTGCCGCTATCGCCGATGAAGTCAGCCCGCTGAAGGTTGCACGTGGTCCTTGGCGTACGCTGGGTCGCCTGGCTGTAGCAGCATCGGTTACTGTTGCCGTTCTTGCTGGTGTCCGTCTGTACAATCAGGACGACATTGCAGGGGCGCAACTTGCTCAGCAGACTCAGCAGCCTGCCAACCTGACGGTCCCGCAAGTCAAGGGTCCTGCAGTTCTGGCCGGTTACACTGAAAGTGCCGAGCAAGCACCTGGTCCGATGGCCAATGGTGTACTGCAGGGCGCTGGCGAAGCCGATCAGCGTTTGCCGGGTTACCTGCGTCAGCATGCACAGGAAGCTGCGCTGAAAGGCACTGAAAGCGCGCTGCCATATGCACGCGCTGCGAGCCTGGAAAACCGTTAAGGAGGATCATGCGAGCCGTCCCTCTGCTGCCGCTACTATTTGGTGGATGGCTTGCCCTCCCGGTACACGCTGATGATGCGCAAGACGCAATCAATCGTCTTGCCAGGGTTGACCAGCAACAAAGCTATCAGGGTACGTTCGTCTACGAACGTAACGGTAGTTTTTCTACGCACCGGATCTGGCACCGCATAGCGGATGGCAAGGTTCAGGAGCGTTTGCTGCAACTCGATGGCTCTGCTCAAGAAGTGGTACGTGTTGGCGGGCTTACTCAGTGCGTCAGCGGTACGCTTGAAGCGGGTGTCGTCAACCCGCCTGTCTCTACCTCTCGCGCGTTTGATGTCAAAAGACTTTCTGCCTGGTACGACATGAAAATAGTCGGCAAATCCAGAGTGGCCGGTCGCCAGACGACAATCGTTGCAGTAACGCCCAAAGATCAGCACCGATACGGTCTCGAGCTGCATCTGGATAACGAAACCGGGCTCTTGCTCAAATCACTCTTATTGAGCGAACGAGGGCAACTGCTTGAGCGTTTCCAGTTCACCGACCTCGATACAGCCAGTGTCTTGACCGAGCAGGCGCTCAATGCCAGTGCCGATTGCAAAGCCGTATCTGCTCCGAAAGCCAAGCCTGAGCCTGCTACCAGCCCTGTGGCCTGGCATTCTGACTGGCTGCCGCCAGGTTTTGAGTTAAGCAGTAGCGGTGTCCGCAAGGACGGCGCAAGCCAGTCACCAGTGACTCGTCTGACGTATGGCGATGGCCTGGCGAGCTTCTCGGTGTTCATTGAAGCGGTGAAAGGCAGTTCTTCGTCGGATATTCGCACTCAGCTAGGCCCTACCGTGGCAGTCTCACGTCGTCTCACTACGCCTCAGGGCGACATGATGATGACGGTCGTCGGAGAAGTGCCGATGGGTACCGCTGAGCGTATTGCGCTGTCGATGCGCGGTGATGAAGAGTCAGCAAAGAAATAGACTTGAAGCAGCCCGGTCGCGGGATGTAAAAGTTTTCATCTTCGGTTCAATGAGCCGCCAGACCGCAGTCAAACTGGCCTTGCGCGAGATACTGAAATGTTTGGTGAGGTTTGCGAGTTGCAAAAAATCCGATTTTTTTCTATAGGTCACAGCCTCGCAGCTCTGGCCTTTGTCGTTCGTGGGCCCTATATCTGACTCTGGAATGAGCGTTACTGCTCAAGGTTGCTGAGTCAGTTGCTCTGTACTGCTTAATTTGCTCGTTACCAACGGGAGCCGTATGTCGATACCACGCATGAAGTCTTATTTCTCATTGATTGCCGCCGTGCTGATGCTCGGTCAGGTCGCCACGGCTCAGGCCGAGAACCTGCCGGACTTTACCGGTCTGGTCGAACAGGCATCGCCTGCAGTGGTGAATATCAGTACTCGTCAGAAATTGCCGGACCGCGCCGTTGCCAATCAGCAGATGCCTGATCTGGAAGGCTTGCCGCCAGTGCTGCGCGAGTTTCTCGAACGCAGCATGCCGCCGGGTTCCCGCCCGCCGGGAGTGGGGAAGGGGGATCGCCAGCGTGAGGCTCAATCGCTGGGTTCGGGGTTCATCATCTCCCCTGATGGCTATGTTCTGACCAACAACCACGTGATCGATGGCGCCGATGAGATTCTGGTGCGCCTGTCCGATCGCAGCGAGCTGAAAGCCAAGCTGGTGGGCACCGATCCGCGTACCGACGTTGCGGTCCTGAAAATCGAGGGCAAAGACCTGCCGACTGCCAAGCTGGGCAACTCGAACACGCTCAAAGTGGGCGAGTGGGTGCTCGCGATAGGTTCGCCGTTCGGTTTCGACCATTCGGTGACCAAAGGTATCGTCAGCGCCAAGGGTCGCAGTCTGCCAAACGATACCTATGTGCCTTTCATTCAGACCGACGTGGCGATCAATCCGGGTAACTCGGGTGGTCCGCTGTTCAACATGGCTGGCGAAGTGGTCGGGATCAACTCGCAGATATTCACTCGCTCCGGCGGCTTCATGGGGCTGTCTTTCGCCATTCCGATCGATGTCGCGATGGATGTGGCCAACCAGCTCAAGGCCAGTGGCAAAGTCAGCCGTGGCTGGCTGGGCGTAGTCATTCAGGAAGTGAACAAGGACCTCGCTGAATCGTTCGGTCTGGACAAGCCTGCCGGCGCACTGGTTGCACAGGTGCTTGAAGATGGCCCGGCTGCCAAGGGTGGTTTGCAGGTAGGCGACGTTATTCTCAGCGCCAACGGCCAGCCAGTCATCATGTCGGCTGACCTGCCGCACTTGATCGGCAATCTCAAGGACGGCAGCAAGGCCGAGCTTGAAGTGATTCGCGACGGCAAGCGTCAAAAGCTGACGGTGACCGTGGGCGCGCTGCCTGATGAAGGTCAGGAGATGGGTGACATCCCGGGCTCCGGTGCCGAGCGCAGCAGCAATCGTCTGGGTGTTTCGGTGATCGAACTGACCGCCGAGCAGAAAAAAAACCTGGACATCAAAGGTGGCGTGGCAATCAAGGAAGTCACTGGCGGTCCGGCGTCCCTGATCGGTTTGCAGCCGGGTGACGTGATCACTCACCTGAACAATCAGGCGATCATGTCCGGCAAGCAATTTACCGATGTGGCGAAAAGCCTGCCCAAGGATCGCTCGGTCTCGATGCGCGTCCTGCGTCAGGGTCGTGCGACCTTTATCACCTTCAAACTGTCCGAGTAACGGGCTGATGTGACCGGGAAGGGTGGCTGCGGCCACCCTTTTTTGTGGCTGATTGTTTGCACTGCCCCGATCCGGGTGCCTGCGAGCGTGACGCCTCTTGCTTAGTTCAGGTACAATTCCCGGCTATTTTTCGGCGGGCAATCTGCCTGCAACCTTTTTGAGTGTTGATCCGTGAGTGATTTGAGTCATATCCGCAATTTCTCCATCATCGCCCACATTGACCATGGCAAGTCGACGCTGGCCGACCGCTTCATTCAAATGTGCGGCGGCTTGTCCGAGCGCGAAATGGAAGCCCAGGTGCTCGACTCCATGGATCTCGAGCGCGAGCGCGGGATCACCATCAAGGCCCATAGCGTTACGTTGTACTACAAGGCCAAAGACGGAATCACCTACCAGCTGAACTTCATCGACACCCCGGGGCACGTGGACTTCACCTATGAAGTCAGCCGTTCTCTCGCCGCGTGCGAAGGTGCATTGCTGGTGGTCGATGCCGGTCAGGGCGTTGAAGCCCAATCGGTCGCCAACTGCTACACCGCCATCGAGCAGGGCCTTGAGGTCATGCCGGTGCTGAACAAGATGGATTTGCCCCAGGCTGACCCGGACCGCGTCAAGGAAGAAATCGAAAAGATCATCGGCATTGATGCCACCGATGCCGTGGCGTGCAGCGCCAAGAGCGGCATGGGCGTGGATGAGGTGCTCGAGCGTCTGGTAGCGACCATTCCGCCACCGACCGGCAACATCGAAGATCCGCTGCAGGCGTTGATCATCGACTCGTGGTTCGACAACTACCTGGGCGTTGTGTCGCTGGTGCGTGTGCGTCATGGCCGCGTACGCAAGGGTGACAAGATCCTCGTCAAATCCACCGGCAAGATGCATCTGGTCGACAGCGTCGGGGTGTTCAACCCCAAGCACACGGCAACCGTTGATCTGAAAGCCGGTGAAGTAGGCTTCATCATTGCAGGCATCAAGGACATTCACGGCGCGCCTGTCGGCGATACCCTGACCCTCAGCACCACGCCTGATGTGGACATGCTGCCCGGCTTCAAACGTATTCAGCCGCAGGTCTACGCGGGCCTGTTTCCGGTCAGTTCGGACGATTTCGAAGACTTCCGCGAGGCGCTGCAAAAGCTTACGCTGAACGATTCTTCGCTGCAGTATCTGCCTGAAAGCTCGGACGCACTGGGCTTCGGCTTCCGTTGTGGCTTCCTGGGCATGCTCCATATGGAGATCATCCAGGAGCGTCTGGAGCGCGAGTACAACCTCGACCTGATCACCACCGCACCCACCGTTATCTTCGAGTTGCTGCTGAAGACCGGCGAGACAGTCTACGTCGACAACCCGTCGAAGCTGCCGGACCTGTCGGCCATCGAAGACATGCGCGAACCCATCGTTCGGGCAAATATTCTTGTGCCGCAGGAGCACCTGGGCAACGTCATTACGTTGTGCATCGAAAAGCGCGGCGTTCAGCATGACATGCTGTTCCTCGGCACCCAGGTTCAGGTGAGCTACGATTTGCCAATGAACGAAGTCGTTCTCGACTTCTTCGATCGTCTCAAGTCTGTCAGCCGCGGTTATGCTTCCCTGGATTATCATTTTGATCGTTACCAATCGGCTAACCTGGTCAAGCTCGATGTGCTGATCAACGCCGAGAAGGTCGATGCACTGGCGCTGATCGTTCACCGTGACAACGCGCACTACAAAGGACGTGCGTTGACCGAGAAGATGAAAGAGCTGATCCCTCGACAGATGTTCGACGTGGCAATTCAGGCCGCCATTGGCGGTCAGATCGTGGCCCGGACTACCGTCAAGGCGCTTAGAAAGAACGTATTGGCCAAATGCTACGGCGGTGACGTCAGCCGCAAGCGTAAATTGCTGGAAAAGCAAAAGGCCGGTAAGAAACGCATGAAGCAGGTCGGCAACGTGGAAATTCCACAGGAAGCCTTCCTTGCCGTGCTCAGGTTGGAATAGTCAGGTCCTATGTCACTAAATTTCCCGCTGTTGTTGGTCATCGCTGTCTTCGTCTGTGGCGTGCTTGCACTGATTGATCTGGTCATCCTCGCGCCTCGTCGCCGGGTCGCCATTTCCAACTATCAGGGAAGCGTCGGAGAACCTGACATTGCTGTCGTCGAGCGCTTGAACAAGGAGCCGTTGCTGGTTGAATACGGCAAATCGTTCTTTCCGGTGCTGTTCATCGTGCTGGTGCTTCGTTCGTTTCTGGTCGAGCCGTTCCAGATCCCTTCGGGTTCCATGAAGCCGACGCTGGATGTGGGTGATTTCATTCTGGTCAACAAGTTCGCGTATGGTATTCGCCTGCCGGTTCTGGACCAGAAAGTGATCGAGATCGGTGATCCGCAGCGTGGCGACGTGATGGTCTTTCGCTACCCGAGCGACCCGAGCGTCAATTACATCAAGCGCGTGGTCGGTCTGCCAGGTGATCGCATCCGCTACACCAGCGACAAGCGCCTGTTCATCAATGGCGAGCTGGTGGCCAAGAAGCTGATCGGCACCGAGCCCGGTACACTGGGCAGCGCTGAACTTTACGACGAGCAACTGGGCGCTGTAGAGCACCAGATCCGCCAGGAAATGAGCCGTTACCGTGCGCCGCCTGACAGCGAGTGGACAGTGCCGGCCGCGCACTACTTCATGATGGGCGACAATCGCGACAACTCCAATGACAGTCGTTACTGGGATGATCCCAACATTCCCAAGGACGAGCTGGGCATGGTTCCGGACAAGAACATCGTGGGCAAGGCCTTCGCTGTCTGGATGAGCTGGCCGGAACCCAAGTTGAGCCACTTCCCTAATTTTGCACGCGTAGGGTTGATCAAGTAATCGATGCGGCGCTGCCATAAGCAGCGCCGTTTGTCATTTCGGGCTGACGGGAAACCGCTGAACGATTCGCCGGCCCGCTCGGGCAGGCTGTCCACCTTTGAGGTCGAACATGAAGTTCTCTGGTTCTCAAAAAGGTTTTTCGTTCGTGGGATGGCTTTTGGTTCTGGCGCTGGTCGCGTTTGCAACCACCACGGCCTTCAAGCTGGTTCCGCACTACCTCGACTATATGACGATGAAAAAAATCATCGAAGCGGTCGACACCAATCAGACCCTGGACATCACCACGGTCGACGAATTTTACGGTTATGTCGGTAAGAACATGCAGGTCAACAGTATTCGGGATATAGATTTGAACAAGGCGTTGAAAGTGACGGTGGAGAACAATGCGTTCAAGGCTCATTTGAATTATGAGCAGCGTGAACCCTGGTTCCAGAACATCGATCTGGTGTTGAAGTTCGACAAGCAATTCAGTGTGGGTAAACCGTGAGCGTATCCTTGAGCCGCCTTGAGCGTCAGCTCGGCTATACCTTCAAGGATCAGGAGCTGATGATCCTGGCCCTGACCCATCGCAGTTTTGCCGGTCGCAACAATGAGCGGCTGGAATTTCTCGGCGATGCGATTCTCAACTTTGTAGCGGGCGAGGCGTTGTTCGAGCGTTTTCCTCAGGCGCGCGAAGGGCAGCTGTCACGTTTGCGGGCGCGTCTGGTCAAGGGCGAAACCCTGGCACTGCTGGCGCGTGGCTTCGATCTGGGCGAGTACCTGCGTCTTGGCTCTGGCGAGCTGAAAAGCGGTGGTTTCCGTCGTGAATCTATCCTGGCCGACGCCCTCGAGGCGCTGATCGGGGCGATCTATCTTGACGCAGGCATGGAAGCGGCGCGCGAACGCGTGCTGGCCTGGCTGACGACCGAGTTCGACAGCCTTACGCTGGTGGACACCAACAAGGACCCCAAGACCCGACTGCAGGAGTTTCTTCAGTCGCGGGCCTGTGATTTGCCGCGTTACGAGGTGGTGGATATCCAGGGCGAGCCGCATTGCCGGACGTTTTTCGTCGAATGCGAGATCAACCTATTGAATGAAAAAAGCCGAGGACAGGGTGTCAGCCGCCGGATTGCCGAACAGGTAGCCGCCGCAGCAGCACTTATCGCCCTGGGCGTGGAGAACGGTCATGAATGATACAACCGCAACACGCTGTGGCTATGTTGCCATCGTCGGCCGTCCTAACGTAGGCAAGTCCACGCTGCTCAACCATATTCTGGGTCAGAAGCTGGCGATCACCTCGCGCAAGCCGCAGACCACCCGCCACAACATGCTGGGCATCAAGACAGAGGGCGCCGTGCAGGCGATCTATGTCGACACCCCCGGCATGCACAAGAATGGCGAAAAAGCGCTTAACCGCTACATGAACAAGACCGCTTCGGCGGCGTTGAAAGACGTCGATGTGGTGATCTTCGTGGTCGACCGCACTCGCTGGACCGACGAGGACCAAATGGTTCTGGAGCGAGTTCAGTACGTGGAAGGCCCGGTCATTCTGGCGATCAACAAGACTGATCGCATCGAAGACAAAAGTGATCTGATGCCGCATCTGGAGTGGCTGCAAGGCCAACTCCCGAATGCTTCCATCATGCCGATCTCGGCACAGCACGGGCATAACCTGGAAGCGCTGGAAAGCCTGATCGCTACCCATCTGCCAGAGAACGATCACTTTTTCCCTGAAGATCAGATTACCGACCGCAGCAGCCGTTTTCTGGCTGCCGAGCTGGTTCGCGAGAAGATCATGCGCCAACTGGGTGCCGAGCTTCCTTACCAGATCACCGTCGAAATCGAAGAGTTCAAGCAGCAGGGTCGTACGCTGCACATTCACGCTCTGATTCTCGTCGAGCGTGACGGGCAGAAGAAGATCATCATTGGCGACAAGGGCGACCGCATCAAGCGTATCGGCAGTGATGCCCGTCGCGACATGGAGCTGCTGTTCGACTCCAAGGTCATGCTCAACCTGTGGGTCAAGGTCAAGGGTGGCTGGTCCGATGACGAGCGCGCACTGCGCTCTCTGGGCTACGCCGACCTTTAAGCTGTCCTTCGCCCGAACCTTCTGCGGCCGGGCGAACCTTTCTCTTCCGAGCCCGCCTGATGAGCACCCCCACCGGCCAACCTGCTTATGTGCTCCATAGCCGTGCGTACCGTGAAAACAGCGCACTGGTCGATTTCCTGACCCCGCAGGGCCGCCTGCGTGCCGTGTTGCGCAGTGCCAAAGGCAAGGCTGGCTCGCTGGCACGTCCGTTTGTGCCGCTTGAAGTCGAGTTTCGTGGTCGCGGCGAACTGAAAAATGTCGGTCGCATGGAAAGTGCAGGCGTTGCGACCTGGATGACCGGCGAAGCCCTGTTCAGTGGCATGTACCTCAACGAATTGCTGATTCGCCTGCTACCCGCCGAAGACCCGCACCCTGCTGTGTTCGATCACTATGCCGCTACGCTGATTGCGCTTGCGCTTGGCCGTCCGCTGGAGCCGTTGCTGCGTTCGTTTGAATGGCGGTTGCTGGATGACCTCGGCTACGGCTTTGCCATGGACGCCGATATCAATGGTGATCCGCTGGCGGTCGATGGCATGTACCGCCTGCAAGTGGATGCCGGCCTCGAGCGCGTTTACCTGCTCCAGCCCGGTCTGTTTCAAGGCGCCGAGCTGTTGGCGATGTCTGAGGCCGACTGGAGTGTTCCGGGTGCCTTGTCGGCGGCCAAACGTCTGATGCGTCAGGCGCTGGCCGTGCATCTCGGCGGGCGGCCGCTGGTTAGTCGTGAACTGTTTCGCA
This sequence comes from Pseudomonas coronafaciens pv. oryzae str. 1_6, assembly GCF_000156995.2. Taxonomy (NCBI): domain Bacteria; kingdom Pseudomonadati; phylum Pseudomonadota; class Gammaproteobacteria; order Pseudomonadales; family Pseudomonadaceae; genus Pseudomonas; species Pseudomonas coronafaciens. The sequence goes on from NZ_CP046035.1 coordinate 1,253,235, forward strand.
AGCCGTGATCAGGCTTTATGCTCTGCTTTATCTGTCGGTTTCAAATAGCCCCGAGTTTCAAGCAATCAGCTCGCACATTTTCTGGAGACAACCGTGACCCAAAGCACCCGCATCCTTCTTGGCGTGAACATTGATCACGTGGCCACTCTGCGTCAGGTCCGCGGCACACGTTACCCGGACCCTGTGAAAGCGGCGCTGGACGCCGAAGAAGCGGGCGCAGACGGGATTACCGTTCACCTGCGTGAAGACCGCCGACATATTCAGGAGCGCGACGTGCTGCTGCTCAAGGACGTGCTGCAGACCCGCATGAACTTCGAAATGGGCGTGACAGAAGAAATGCTCGCGTTTGCCGAGCGCATTCGTCCTGCGCATATCTGCCTGGTGCCGGAAACACGCCAGGAACTGACCACCGAAGGCGGGCTGGATGTTGCCGGGCAGGAGGCGCGGATCAAGGCGGCGGTCGAGCGGCTGGCAAGGATCGGCTGTGAGGTCTCGCTGTTTATCGATGCTGACGAACGCCAGATCGCCGCGTCAAAACGTGTCGGCGCGCCAGCCATCGAACTGCACACCGGCCGTTATGCCGATGCACAGACCCCCACCGAAGTGGCCGAAGAACTGCAACGGGTTGCCGATGGTGTGGCGTTTGGCCTCGCTCAGGGGCTTATAGTCAACGCCGGTCACGGCCTGCACTATCACAACGTCGAGGCAGTGGCTGCGATCAAGGGCATCAACGAACTGAACATCGGTCACGCACTGGTGGCCCATGCACTGTTCGTTGGCTTCAAGGCAGCGGTGTCAGAGATGAAAGCGCTGATTGTCGCGGCTGCCAGATAAGCGATTCATCAAGGCTTGCGTCCCACGATCACCGCACGCATCGGCGCGGGCAGGCCTTCGACGGTTTTGCTGTGGTCAGCGGGGTCAAGGTAGTCGCCCAGTGACTGAAAGCGCATCCACTCGGTGCTGCGCTGTTCTTCCACCGTTGTATGGCTGACGTCGACGCAGCGCACGTCGGTGAACCCTGCGCGACGCATCCACAGCTCCAGCGCAGGTACTGATGGCAGAAACCATACGTTGCGCATTTGCGCGTAACGGTCTTCAGGCACCAGTACCTGATGCACGTCGCCCGGTATCACCAAGGTCTCCATCACCAGTTCGCCACCTTTGACCAGGCAGTCTTTAAGTGCCAGCAAATGGTCGATCGGCGATTTGCGGTGATACAGCACGCCCATAGAAAACACTGTGTCGAAGCCTTCCAGACTGGCCGGCAGGTCTTCAAGTGCGAAGGGCAGGTGCCAGGCGGGAAGGTCGGGGAGGTAGCGCTGCATGGCCTGGAACTGACAGAAGAACAGCCAGTTAGGGTCCACACCGATCACACAGTCGGCGCCCGCGCCGAGCATGCGCCACTGGTAGTAACCGTTGCCGCAACCGACGTCCAGAACACGCTTGCCCTTCAGGTCGAGGTGCGGAGATACCCGTGACCACTTCCAGTCCGAGCGCCATTCAGTATCGATATGCACGCCGAACACGTTGAACGGTCCCTTGCGCCACGGCGACAAGCCCAGCAACGCCTTGCGCAGCACGGTGCGGGTTTCACCGTCGCAATCGGCTTGCAGGGTGAAACTGTCGGTCAGGTCTACCTTGTCGGCCTGCAGGTCCGGCAGGGCGTCGAGCGCGCTCTGCCAGCGCTGCAGGTCGCCGTGGCCTTTGCTCATTTTGGTGTCGAGTTGTGCTTGCAGGCCATTGGCCCATTCAGCCAGAGGGGTGCCCGCCAGACGACGGACAAGGGGGGCGAGATCAATCATGGCAGGGCAATCAACGAGGCAAAGTTAAGGCACTGAAACCACGGCACCACCTTGGAGAAACCGGCGGCGAGCAGGCGTTGGCGGTGTTCTTCAAGGCTGTCGGGTTTCATGACGTTTTCGATGGCGCTGCGTTTCTGGGAAATCTCCAGATCGCTGTAGCCGTTGGCGCGTTTGAAGGCAACGTGCAGGTCAGTCAGCAGCGCGTGTTCCTGCTCATCGTTGAAACGCAGTTTCTCCGAGAGGATCAGCGCACCGCCTGGCACCAGCGCGTCACGAATACGGCCAAGCAGGGCCAGACGCTGTTCGGGGGCGATGAATTGCAGGGTAAAGTTCAGCGCCACCACCGAGGCGGGCTTGAACTCCAGTGCCAGGATATCGCCTTCGACGACCTGTACTGGCAGCAACTCCTGAAACATAGAGTTCTGCGCGTTGAGGTATTCACGGCAGCGTTCGACCATCGCGCTGGAGTTGTCGATCGCGATGACCTCGCAGCCTTCACCGCGCACATGCCGACGCAACGCTTGAGTGACCGCGCCCAAAGAACTCCCCAGGTCATACAGAACGGTGCGCGGCTGGGCGAACTGCGCGGCCAGCACGCCGAGGTTCTCGACAATCGTCGGGTAACCGGGCACCGAGCGCTTGATCATGTCCGGGAATACCCGCACGACGTCTTCGTTGAAGGCGAAATCAGGCACCTGGGCCAGAGGCTGGGCGAAAATACGGTCGGGTTCTTTGCTCACGGCAGTTCCGGCGAAGGCTTTGAAAGGCGGGCATTCTAGCCAAGTTGTCGCCGGGATGCATGGTGCAGTGCGTGTTGTCTAACCTGCGGTGGACAATGCGTCAGTCCACCGTGATTGCGCACTCGAATGTCTGCTCCGGTGGGACTTCCGGCGCCCAAGGCTGCTGGTAGGTCATCATCAGCCTTCCGGTCCCGGCGTCGGTTGCCTTGTAGCGCCACACGGATTGCCCGCCGCTGCCGACCATTTCCTTGGTTTCGGCATTGGCGTACACCTCAGGGCCCAGGCTTCGCAGGATATTCTGCGCGGGGTTCTGGGTCAGCCAGCGAAAGCCGGTGGTTGGATTGCTGGGCAGTGTCAGGATCAGCGTCTGGCCGGTCTTGAGTGCCAGAGGGCAGTCGCTTTGCGAGTCGATGGAAACGATGCTTTTCGGCGTCTGAGCACAGGCCGTCAGCAGCGCGAGGCTTAACGGTGCAATAAAACGGGCAGGAGTCATGGCAAGTTCCGGTATTGCGAAACGATGCGCAAGGATAACCGATCAGGGTTTTATGGGGGAGTACGGCAGGTGTCCTGATCGGGATATGACGCAGCGCGTCCAGAGCTACGTTCCCACGCTGGGGCGCAGGAACGAGAAGCAGCGCGGGTGGCCGCGCTGCATCAACCTCTAGAAAAGCACTTTCACTACATCCGCAAAGCGCTTGGCGAAGTGCACGGTAATGCCCTCCTTGAGGTAATCCGGCAGTTCCTCGAAGTTGCCACGATTGGGCTCCGGCAGGATCAGTTCGTGGATTTTCTGGCGACGGGATGCAATGACCTTTTCACGCACACCACCGATGGGTAGCACGTGCCCGGTCAGTGTCAGTTCGCCGGTCATGGCGACACCTTTCTTCGGCGCCTGATTACGCGCCAGTGACAGCAGGGCACTGGCCATGGTCACGCCCGCGCTGGGGCCGTCCTTCGGGGTTGCGCCCTCGGGAACGTGTACATGCACGAACGCCTCATCAAAGAACTTCGCGTCGCCACCGAATTTCGACAGGTTGGCGCTGACGTAGCTGTAGGCGATTTCTGCCGACTCCTTCATGACATCACCCAATTGCCCGGTCAGCTTGAAGCCGCGGTTCAAGGTGTGAATGCGGGTCGCTTCGATCGGCAGGGTTGCGCCACCCATGCTGGTCCAGGCCAGGCCGGTGATCACGCCGACACCCGATAGCACTTGCTCGCTACGGAACACGGGCATGCCCAGTGAGGCTTCAAGGTCTTTCGGACCGATCTTGATCACCGAGTCGGGCGCATCGAGCAATTTGACGACAGCCTTGCGCACCAGTTTGCCGAGCTGCTTTTCCAGGTGTCGCACACCGGCTTCCCGCGCGTAGCCTTCAATGACGGCACGCAAGGCAGTGTCACTGATGGTCAGCTTGTTCTTGGCGACGCCTGCTTTCGCCAGTTGCTTGGGCCACAGGTGACGTTTGGCAATCGCCAGTTTTTCTTCAGTGATATAGCCGGACAGGCGAATCACTTCCATACGGTCGAGCAGCGGACCGGGGATCGAGTCCAGGGTATTGGCGGTACACACGAACAGCACTTTGGACAGGTCCAGGCGCAGGTCCAGATAATGGTCGAGGAATTCGACGTTCTGTTCCGGGTCCAGGGTTTCCAGCAGCGCAGAGGCAGGATCGCCCTGATAGCTCTGGCCCATTTTGTCGATCTCATCGAGCATGATGACCGGGTTCATGACTTCGACATCTTTCAGCGCCTGCACCAGCTTGCCCGGCTGGGCACCGATGTAGGTGCGGCGGTGGCCCTTGATTTCGGCCTCGTCACGCATGCCGCCCACACTCAGCCGATAAAACGGGCGACCCAGTGATTCGGCGATAGAGCGGCCGACGCTGGTCTTGCCCACACCCGGCGGGCCGACCAGCAATACGATCGAACCGCTGATCTCGCCCTTATAGGCGCCGACGGCGAGGAATTCGAGAATCCGCGCCTTGATGTCATCCAGCCCGGCGTGGTGCTGATCGAGCACCTTGCGCGCGTGCTTGAGGTCCAGCTTGTCAGCGCCGTAGACACCCCACGGCAACGAGCTGGTCCAGTCCAGATAATTGCGCGTCACAGCGTATTCCGGCGAGCCGGTCTCCAGCACCTTGAGCTTGCCGATTTCCTCGTCGAATTTCTTGCTCGCCTGCGGGGGCAAGGTCTTGCCTTCCAGACGTTGTTCGAACTGCTCAATGTCGGCGCTGCGGTCGTCTTTGCTAAGCCCGAGCTCCTGCTGGATGACCTTGAGCTGCTCCTTGAGGAAGAACTGACGCTGGTGCTCGCCGATCTTGCGGTTCACCTCGGCAGAGATTTCTTTCTGCAGCCGCGCAACCTCGACCTCCTTGCGCAGCATTGGCAGGACTTTCTCCATGCGCTTGAGCATCGGCACGCAGTCAAGCACCTGCTGCAGCTCGACACCGGTTGCAGAGGTCAGCGCAGCGGCAAAATCCGTGAGCGGCGAAGGATCGTTGGGGCTGAAGCGATTGAGGTAGTTCTTCAGCTCTTCGCTGTACAGCGGGTTCAGCGGCAGCAGTTCCTTGATCGCATTGATCAGGGCCATGCCATACGCTTTCACCTCGTCAGTGGGCTCGTTGGGCTGTTGCGGGTACTCGACTTCCACCAGATACGGCGGACGATGATGCTTCAGCCAGGTGCGAATACGCACCCGGCTCAGCCCTTGTGCCACGAACTGCAGACGACCGTTTTCACGACTGGCGTGGTGAACTTTCACCAAAGTGCCATACTCGGGAAGCGCAGCCGTGTCGAAGTGGCGCGGATCTTCCTGAGGGGTGTCCATGAAAAACAGCGCCAGCGAGTGATGTTCGGACTTGCTGACCAGCTCGAGGGTCTCGGCCCAGGGCTCTTCGTTGACGATGACCGGCAGAACCTGCGCCGGGAAGAACGGGCGATTGTGGATAGGAATGATGTAAACCTTGTCGGGCAGGTTCTGGCCGGGCAAGGCAAGCGAGGTGCTGTCGGAACTCAGAGACACGTCGTGCTCGTCTTCGTCGTTGGGCAAATCTGGCGAGTCTGTCTGCTGGTCGCTCATGGGGCACCTGAGAAGTTGAACATGGCTCTTAGATGGGGCAGCGATCCTCAGGTTTCAATAGTTTCGGTCGATAGTCTGTAAAGGGGCAATTAAAACCGACATCTCGTGGCATGGAGGCAGTCAGCTCTGTACGGCGCTGGCTTATTTAGTCGCGGCACTGCCGCTTTGGGTTGAATCAGGTATGACCAACGGATTTTTTTCAGCGCTGCTGGCCGGATTATGGATGGCATCAGCTGTGACGGCATCGGCCGCTACCTTTACGGCGCAAGTAATCGACAGTCAGGGCAAACCTCTCGCGGATGCGGTGGTGACTCTGCAGGGGCCAGCCGGCACTGCACCGGTAGCGCTTCAGGCCGCGATGGATCAGCGTGAGCAGGAGTTTGCACCTCACGTACTGGCCGTTCACTCGGGTACTCAAGTCAAATTTCCCAATAGCGATAACATTCGCCATCAGGTTTATTCGTTTTCTCCGGCCAAGCGCTTTGAATTGCGTCTTTATGAAGGCACCCCTTCAGCTCCGCTGTTGTTCGACAAGCCTGGCGTAGTAGTGCTCGGCTGCAACATTCATGACTGGATGGTTGGCTATATCTACGTGACCGACGAGCCATGGTTCGGCGTTACTGACAGCAATGGCCTGTTGAAGCTGGACCAACTGCCCGCCGGTCATTATGCCGCCACGCTCTGGCACCCGAAGATCGAAGACATGCAGCCGGTGTCAGGCGACGAGTTCGACGTGCCCGCGACAGGCCTGGTTCAGCACTTCAAGCTGAATGTCGAGGTGAGTCCCGATGACAAACCCGCCAAACCCGCGCCCGGTGGGTTCGGCGAAGCCTTCCACAAGGCCGCCCATGAATGAAGCTTAAAATCAGCTTTCAGGCGCGTATCGCCGGGGTTCTGATTGCCCTGTTGATGATCGTCGTGTGCGCCGTCTTTCTCGCGGTCAAGTTGGCCACCGGGGATGCTGTGCGCACTCAGGCCCAGGCGCAGCTGGAAGTTGGTAGTCGTGTGTTTGAACGCTTGATGGACCTGCGCGGCAAGCGGTTACGTGACGGCGTGCAGTTGCTGGCGACCGATTTCGGTTTTCGCGATGCGGTGGCCAGCTCTGATGCATCGACCATTCGATCGGTATTGATGAACCACGGCAAGCGGATCAATGCCAGTGAGATGTTTTTGCTGAGCATGGACGGTATCGTCCGTGCGAGCACCGTGGCTGAAGTGCCTGAAGGCTCCATATTCATTTACGACCAGGCGCTACGCAACGCCAAGCGCGCTGGTCAGTCAGTACTTATTATTCCCGGTGGCGGTATACCTCATCTGCTGGTTGAAAGTACCGTGCTGGCCCCCCTGCCGATCGGTCGGGTGGTCATGGGTTTTGCCATCGACAGCAACATTGCCGAAGAGCTGCGCTCGCTCAGCGGTCTGGAAGTCTCTTTTCTTGCTGTAGAGAACGGTAAATCGGGCAACTTGATCAGTACTCAGCCACCCGCACTGCATGAGGGGTTGGTCGAGTTGATGAGAAGCTCCTCTGGCGGACAGATGCGTATCACCGAACAGGCGAATCTGAACTTCCTTAGTCAGACCCTGATGCTTGCCAACACCGGAAATGCTGGCGACGGACAAGTTATCGCACTGTTGCAAAGCCCTCTGGACAAGGCCTTTCAGGCCTTTGCACCGCTGGATGAAAAGATTTTCTGGATATCCATGGCCGCTGTACTGGCGTCGTTGATCGGTACGCTGGCGCTGGCCCGAAGCGTCTCGTTGCCAGTGCGTGCGCTGGCCATTGCTGCCAAGCGCATTGGTGACGGTGACTACGAGACGCCGGTTAACATGGCCCGTAGCGACGAACTGGGCATGCTTGCCGACGCGATCAACACCATGCAGCACGGCATTGCCATGCGTGAGGGACAGTTGGCGCACAACGCGTTGCACGACAACCTGACCGGGCTGCCCAACCGCGCACTGGTCATCGAGCGAGTAGGTAGTCTGATTGCAGTCCAGCGTCAGTTTGCCTTGTTGTATCTCAGTATCGAGAACCTGACGACGATCAACGAAAGCGCTGATGCAGAGGGCGTCGAGCAATTGTTGCGTCAGGTTGCCTTGCGCCTGCAAGGCATTGTGCGGTCCGGTGATACGCTTGCCCGGTTGAGCGCTAATGAATTTCTCTTGCTGCTGGACAACACGGCCAGTGATGGCGCCGTGGGTATGGCCGACGCCGCACAACGCCTGATCAACAAACCGCTGCGCATCGATAATCAAGAGCTCACCCTTGAATGCTGCATCGGCATCACGGTTTATCCCGAGCATGGCGGTTCAGCCCAGGAGCTGTTGAATCGTGCTGCAATTGCACGCAAGGACGCAGCCTTGCTGCCAGGTCGTCTGCAAATCTATGAGGACGGTCGCGACCTTGCTCACCAGCGCCAGATCTGCCTTATCCGTGACTTGCGCAAAGCCCCTCAGCGCGGCGAACTGACGCTGCACTATCAGCCCAAGCTGGACATCCGTCAGGGCTATGTACGTCAGGCCGAAGCCTTGCTGCGATGGATGCACCCGCGCTTCGGCAATGTCTCGCCTGCTGAATTCATTGTGCTGGCCGAGCGTACCGGCAGTATTCATCTGCTTACCGACTGGGTCATTGAAGAAGCATTTCGGCAGCTGGCCGACTGGCGCCAGCGTGGGCTGATATTGCAGGTCTCGGTCAATATTTCCGCAGATGACTTGTTAAGCGGCGATCTGGCTGGCTATGTCGTGCGCTTGATCAAGCAATATGGTGTACCTGCAGAGCAGCTGGTATTCGAGATCACCGAAAGCGCCGTCATGAGCGAGCCGGAAAAAGCGCTGATCGTTCTGCACCGCCTGCGTGACTGTGGCATCAGTCTGTCAATCGATGACTTCGGCACCGGCTATTCATCGCTGGCGCATTTGAAACGGCTGCCGGTGCAGGAATTGAAAATCGACCAATCCTTCGTTCGCGACCTGGATGAAACCAGTGAAGATGCAGTTATCGTGCGAGCGACCATTGAAATGAGCCACAACCTGGGGCTCAAGGTCGTGGCCGAAGGCGTTGAATATCAGCACAGCCTGGACCTGCTCCGGCGCTGGCACTGTGACACGGCGCAGGGGTATTTGATCAGCCGTCCGTTGACGGCTGTCGCCTTTGAGGCGTGGATGACCCAGTCCGAGGGAGCACCTGGCTTCAAGGTGAACTGAATTATGTCCTATAGAATTCCGTTAGTGCTGGGCTGTGTTCTGGGAGCTGTTGCGCCGTTTGCGCTGGCTGACAACGGGCGCCTGATCGCAACGGGCGGTGCATCCAGCATCGAAGGCAGCGCGGGCGGTGGTATCACGCCCTGGGCGGTTATCGCTGGCTACAGTGAGCAAGGCGAGTGGGGCGCAACGGCCTTTGCCACGCATGTCGATCTGCCCGACTACCACTTGGATGTGGCGGGCCTGGCTGTCGGCTACGGCAACAGGGTCGAGTTTTCCTACGCGCATCAGCGCTTCGACATCAGCACCCTGCAGCGCTCACTGCGCCTGCCTGACGATAACCTCAGCCAGGACGTGTTCGGGGTCAAGCTGCGGCTGTTTGGTGACTTGATCTATGACAGCCTGCCGCAGGTGTCTTTGGGGTTGCAGTACAAGCATCAGACTAATTTTCTGATCCCAAGACTGGCGGGCGCTCAGCGCGATTCTGATGTCGACGGTTACCTGACGGCCAGTCGGTTGTTCATGGGTGCCGCATTTGGCTACAACGTGGTGGTCAACGGTGGTCTGCGTTACAGCCGCGCCAATGAAATGGGTCTGCTGGGCTTCGGCGGTGATCGGCGTGACAGCCGCAGCGTACTTAAGGAGGGCTCCGTCGCCGTCTTGTTCAACCCTCGTTGGGCGATGGGCGTCGAGTACCGTGAGAAGCCGGATAACCTGTCAATTGCAGGTGAAACCGATTGGGCCGATTTGTTTGTCGGGTATTTCCCCAACAAGCATCTATCGGTTGTGCTGGCCTACGCCCACCTGGGCGAAATCGCCACGCTGGAAAACCAGAACGGCACGTATCTGTCCGTGCAGGGGAGTTTCTGATGAAGCGCCTGCTGATTTGCCTGATGTTGACGGTACTGGCAGGGTGCGCCCAGCAGCCGCCCAAGGATGACAGCCTCTATCAGGATCTGGGTCAGCGTGCCGGCATCCAGCGCATTGTTGAAGGTATGCTGCTTAACATTGCCAAGGATGGGCGCATTGTCGGGCACTTCAAGAAGGTCAACATTGTGCGCTTGCGCGACAAGCTGGTCGAACAACTCTGTGTCGAGGCGGGCGGTCCGTGCCATTACACGGGTGACAGCATGGCCGAGGCGCACAAGGGGCAGAGCCTCACCCCCAGCGACTTCAACGCGCTGGTCGAGAACCTGATCGCGGCGATGGACACCGAAAACGTCCCGGTCCCTGCCCAGAACCGCCTGATCGCCCGTCTGGCACCGATGCGCGGCGAGGTCCTCGATAAGTAACATGGCTTAGTGGCATGCCTCTCGAATCAGTTCGTTGGTACGCAGTCAGTGAAGCTCTGCGTCACAATTCGACGGCACGCCGCACATTCAGGATCGGACGCAGAGCGTCCAGAACGGCATCACCACGCTGGAGCGCGGGGACGATAGTCTCCAGCCTCGCCTCAACTCAGCCGCGTCAAATACTCCGGCACTTCCTGTTCCGGTAACACCGAGAGCACTTTCAAGCGCTGGAGCATACGTTGCCGGGCGCGTTGCAGGTGTTCCCTGAGGTTCAACGCCGCTGCGTCGAAAGCGCCGTGCAGCAATAGCTCGATGATCAGTCTGTGTTCGGCCAGCATCGCTTCGTCTGCGCCGATGTCCAGCAAGCGGTAAAAAATCCGGTTGACGATCATCGGGCTCTGCGCCTGACTGATCAGGGTTGCGATCTTGCGGTTTTGCAGGCCCGCCAGGCATTGCTGATGCAAATCATCCTCGAGGCGCTCGATCTCTTCGAGGCTGCAGAGCTCTGTGTTCTGAGCCCGTATGACTCTGGCCAGCATCGCTTCCAGGGTTTCGCGACTCAGCTGCGGCGCAGTCTGGCGCAAGGCCTCGGGCTCAAGACACGCGCGCAGCTCGTAGTCTTCGGTGATTTCCCGTGCAGTCAGCGGTCCTGCCAGCCATTGCGAGTAGGGCTCCTTTTCCACCAGACCACGATCACGCAAACGCATCAGAGCCTCACGCACCACGGCGCGGCTGACGCCGTAATGCTGCGCGGCACTCTGTTCATCCAGACGGTAATGACCAAACGCAATACAGGCTGACAGCGCCGCGCCAATCTCATCATGAATGCGCTCGCCAAGCGGGCGGGTATCGACCAGCTCTTCAGTGCTGTCCAGACCGAACTGCTTGTGGCTCAGGCTCAGCCGCAACGGCTCGACGTGCTCGCTTTGCGGATTGACCAGATAGCCTCGGCCATCGAAACGGCTGATCAGCTCTTCTTCATGCAGCAGGTTGAGCGCCTTGCGCACCGGCACCCGGCTGGTGCCGAACAGCTCCGCCAGCGGTGCTTCAAGCAATACCAGTCCCTTGGCGGCCGCTCCCGAAACAATGGCGTTACGCAGTACTTCACGGATCATGGCGTAGCGCGATGCGGTGCGCGGGTCCTCTTCTGACATTGCTTTCTTACACTTCTGGCGGCTGACGGACGATTCTCGCACAGATGCATCGTTGTCACCTTGGGCTACGTCCTGATGCTCGCTCATGGGGCCACCGTTACTTTTTTGCACTGAAATGTACCTTTTGTAAAAGATACATTATTTCTTTATGACCGTTTGATCCGCCTGCAAGTCCGGTTCCAAACAGCACAGCTGCCAGCAAGGAGAGGTTCTAGCACGCGCGTTCCAGCTCGATGGAGGGCTAAAGTCCCGCCGCGAAGGCCTGTTACCGCACAGATTGGCACGAAACCTGCCTCTAATAAATGTACATTTTATGAATAAGTACATTTTCAAGGTGCGGCTTTATGATCGATACCGGGAGTGCCACGATTCGCCAGGATGCCTGTGCAATGGCAGAGGATTTCGCCAAGGGTCGCAGTGATCCCCTGCGGGTTCTGGACATGGCGCTGCAGCAGGCAACGCAGGTCGATAACGTGTTCATTTCCATGAGTGTCGACCGCGCGCGCCGCGAAGCCGAGGCTTCTGCCGCCCGCTGGAAGCAGGGGCAGCCATTGAGCCCGTTTGACGGTGTGCCGATCGCCTGGAAAGACCTCTTCGATGTGGCCGGCAGCGTGACCACTGCTGGTGCAGCCGTACGCAATAACCTGTCACCGGCGTTGCTGGACGCCCCGAGTGTCGGCCTGCTGGCACGATCGGGGATGGTCAGCCTGGGCAAGACCAACCTGAGCGAGTTCGCCTATTCCGGTTTGGGCTTGAATCCCCATTTCGGCACACCGATCAACCCGCTGAGCGACAGCACGCCGCGCATCCCGGGCGGGTCTTCCTCGGGTTCAGCGGTCGCGGTGGCTGCCGGGATCGTGCCGATTGCGATGGGCACCGACACCGCAGGTTCGATTCGTGTTCCTGCTGCGTTCAATGGCTTGGTGGGGTTTCGCAGCACCAGCCGCCGTTACAGTCGCGACGGCGTGTTTCCGCTTGCTCTGACGCTGGACAGCATCGGCCCGTTGACCCGCAGTGTGCGCGATGCACTGGTCATCGATGACCTGCTTTGTGCGCGCAGCAAACCTTCTTCGCTGATACCGCGCAGCCTTGCCAGCCAGCGATTTCTGGTCGACAAGGCCGTGCTGGATGACGAACGGGTCGAGCCCGCGGTGCGTGACAATCTGCTGCGTGCCATCGGCATCCTGCATGCCGGCGGGGCGTTGATTGAAGTGCGGCCCTGCCAGGCGTTTCAGGCCACCTTGCTGTTGATCCGGCAGCACGGCTGGCTGGGCGCTGCAGAGGCTTTTGCGCTGCATCAGCCGTTGCTGGACAGCGACGCCGCAGACCAGCTTGACCCAAGGGTCCGCAAGCGCCTGGAAGCTGCGCGGCATATGCCGGCCAGTCTGCTGGTCAATTTGTATAACGCGCGTGAGCAATTGCAGGAGCAACTGGCCGCCGAACTCGATGGTGCGCTGTTGCTTACCCCAAGCGTCGCCCATGTTGCTCCGCCGCTGGCGCCCTTGTTGGCCGACGACGAGTTGTTCGTGCAAACCAACCTGGCCACGCTGCGCCTGACCATGTCCGGCAGCCTGCTGAACATGCCAGGCGTATCGCTGCCCAGCGGCGTCGATGCGGCGGGCTTGCCCACCGGTCTGTTGCTCAGTGCTCCGGCCGGGGAGGACGCGCGTCTGCTGCGCGCCGCACTGGCGGTCGAGGCGTTGCTCAACTCCGTGTGAACTGATGCCGTTGAACCCTTGCAAACCGGCACGCGCGCGAACTGCCGTGATGCCGCTCTGATAAACCAGCGGGAGAACCAAGATGGCCAAAGAAATTCTGTGTGCGTTTGGTGTGGATGTCGATGCAGTCGCAGGCTGGCTCGGCTCGTATGGCGGTGAGGATTCACCTGACGATATCTCGCGCGGGCTGTTCGCTGGCGAAGTGGGCGCGCCACGCCTGCTCAAACTGTTCGAACGGTATGGCCTGCGCACTACCTGGTTCATTCCCGGGCACTCGATGGAGACTTTCCCCGAGCAGATGAAAGCCGTGGCCGACGCCGGGCATGAAATCGGCGTGCATGGTTACAGCCATGAAAACCCGATCGCCATGACCCCGGAACAGGAAGAGATCGTTCTCGACAAATCCATCGATCTGATCACGCAGATGACCGGCAAGCGTCCCACTGGCTATGTCGCGCCGTGGTGGGAATTCAGCAACGTGACCAACGAGCTGTTGCTCAAGAAAGGCATCAAGTACGACCACAGTCTGATGCACAACGACTTTCATCCGTACTACGTTCGCGTCGGCGACAAGTGGACCAAGATCGACTACAGCCAGCACCCGGATACCTGGATGAAACCGCTGGTGCGTGGCGAAGAAACCGATCTGGTAGAGATCCCGGCCAACTGGTATCTGGATGACCTGCCGCCAATGATGTTCATCAAGAAAGCACCCAACAGCCACGGCTTCGTCAACCCGCGGCACCTGGAAGAAATGTGGCGCGACCAGTTCGACTGGGTCTATCGCGAGCACGAACACGCCGTTTTCACCATGACCATTCACCCGGACGTGTCTGGTCGCCCGCAAGTGCTGCTGATGCTGGAGCGCTTGATCGAGCACATTCAAAGCCATGCTGGCGTCAAGTTCGTAACGTTCGACGAGATTGCCGACGACTTCGTGCGTCGCAATCCCCGTACCCGCTGATCCATTGCCCTGTCCGAGGCGTCACTCATGTCCATATACAATAAGCTTGACCTGAACGGCTGGAAGCCTGAGCAACTGACTCCTGACCAAGTACGGTTCGCCACATGGATTGCGTTTTTCGCGTGGGTGTTTGCGGTATACGACTTCATTCTGTTTGGCACGCTGTTGCCGGAAATCGGTCGGCATTTCGGCTGGAGTGAAGTGGAGCAGGCCGAAATCGCGACGCTGGTCGCGGTCGGCACGGCGGTAGTGGCGCTGGCCATCGGTCCGCTGGTAGATCGCCTGGGACGGCGCGTGGGTATCATTTTCACCGTGAGCGGTTCGGCAATCTGCTCGGCGCTCACGGCTATCGGTGGGGCGTGGGGCAAATCGCCGCTGATCCTGATCCGCTCGCTGGGCGGTCTGGGGTATGCGGAAGAAACAGTCAACGCGACTTACCTCAGCGAAATCTATGCGGCCTCCGATGATCCGCGTCTGGCCAAACGTCGCGGCTTCATCTACAGCCTGGTGCAGGGTGGCTGGCCGGTCGGTGCGTTGATCGCGGCGGGGCTTACAGCCGTTTTGCTGCCGATCATCGGCTGGCAGGGCTGCTTCGTATTCGCCGCTATTCCGGCCATCATCATTGCGATCCTGGCGCGCAAGCTCAAGGAAAGCCCGCAATTCCAGATCCACCAACGCATCACTCAACTGCGCAAGAAGGGTGATGTGAGCCAGGCGCAGGCCGTTGCACAAACCTACGGCGTCGACTACGACGAACACAGCAAGGCGGGTATTGGTGCCGCTTTCCGGGGTTCTTCGCGTCGTGCCACCCTTGTGATCGGGGCGGCGATCCTGCTCAACTGGGCGGCGATTCAGGTGTTCAGCGTGCTGGGCACGACGGTAATCGTCAGCGTTCACCACATCTCGTTCGAAAACTCGCTAATCATTCTGGTGCTGTCCAACCTGGTGGGCTACTGCGGTTACCTGTGCCACGGCTGGATGGGCGACCGAATCGGCCGTCGTAACGTCATCGGACTTGGCTGGATGCTCGGTGGTCTGGCGTTCGCCGGCATGCTGTATGGGCCTAGCAACATGGTAACAGTCGTCGGTCTGTACAGCCTCGGCCTGTTCTTTCTGATCGGCCCTTACTCGGCAGCGCTGTTTTTCATCAGTGAAAGTTTTCCAACCAGCATTCGGGCTACCGGCGGCGCAATCATCCATGCCATGGGCCCGCTCGGCGCTGTGGTTGCGGGTTTCGGTGCCACATCGGTACTGAGCGCAGGCGGTGACTGGCAGACCTCGGCCTTGTACTTCGGCGCAGTGCCATGCTTCCTGTCGGGTGCGTTGATGTTTGCCGCCAAACATGTGCGGCCTGAAACAGTGAAATAAGGAGCAAGCACATGGTTCGTAAAGTTGCAGTGATAACCGGTGCCGCCAGCGGCATCGGCCAGGCACTGGCAGTGGCCTTTGCCAGGCAGGGTGTTGCGGTGGCAGGCGGGTACTACCCGGCTGACCCGCACGACCCGGAGCACACGCGTCAGTTGGTGGAGGCGGCGGGCGGCGAATGCCTGATGCTGCCGCTGGATGTAACCTTCACCGAGTCCGTCGACGATCTGGCCGCGCAGGCAGTCAAGACGTTTGGTCGGCTCGACTACGCGGTGGCCAATGCCGGGTTGCTACGTCGCGCGCCGTTACTGGAAATGACTGACGAGCGCTGGAACGCGATGCTCGACGTAGACCTGACCGGCGTAATGCGCACCTTTCGCGCTGCTGTCCGGCATATGGGCGAGGGCGGGGCGCTGGTGGCGATTTCTTCGATTGCCGGGGGCGTCTACGGCTGGCAGGACCATTCCCATTACGCCGCCGCCAAAGCTGGCGTGCCAGGGCTGTGCCGGTCGCTGGCGGTGGAACTGGCACCCAAAGGCATTCGCTGCAATGCCGTAATTCCAGGCCTGATCGAGACGCCGCAGTCGCTGGACAGCCAGAACTCGCTAGGCCCTGAAGGGCTGGCGAAGGCGGCCAAGGCCATCCCGCTGGGCCGTGTTGGCCGTGCTGACGAAGTGGCTTCGCTGGTGCGTTTTCTGTGCAGTGACGAAGCCAGTTACCTGACCGGGCAAAGCATCGTGATCGACGGCGGCCTGACCGTGCGCTGGCCGGAGTAGATCGCGCAAACTCAACCGAGGAACCCGACCCATGCAACAACTCAAACAAAAACGCGCAGTGATCACGGGTGCAGGCAGTGGCATAGGTGCAGCCATAGCCCGTGCATATGCGACGGAAGGTGCGCGGCTGGTGCTGGGCGATAGAGACGCCGATAGCCTGGAAAAGGTCGCCGCGCAGTGCCGCGAGCTTGGCGCGCAGGTGCATGAATGCGTCGCCGACGTGGGCAGCGTCGAGGGCGCGCAGGCCAGCGTCGATGCCTGCGTCAAGCATTTCGGCGGCATCGATATTCTGGTCAATAACGCCGGCATGCTCACCCAGGCACGCTGCGTCGACCTGAGCATAGACATGTGGAACGACATGCTGCGCATTGACCTGACCAGCGTATTCGTGGCCAGCCAGCGTGCTTTGCCACACATGATCGCGCAGCGCTGGGGACGCATCATCAACGTAGCCTCGCAACTGGGTATCAAGGGCGGAGCCGAACTGACCCACTACGCCGCCGCCAAGGCCGGGGTGATCGGTTTCAGCAAATCGCTGGCGCTGGAAGTCGCCAAAGATAACGTGCTGGTCAACGCCATCGCGCCCGGTCCTATCGAAACGCCCCTGGTCGCGGGTATCAGCAGTGCCTGGAAAACCGCCAAGGCCGCCGAACTGCCGCTGGGCCGTTTCGGTCTGGCCGAAGAGGTCGCGCCGGTCGCTGTGCTGCTGGCCAGCGAGCCAGGCGGTAATCTTTTCGTCGGCCAGACGCTTGGGCCCAATTCCGGCGACGTCATGCCATGAGCAAACTGCTGGAGAGCAACTGATGTGTGGACTGTGCGGCCTGCTGGGCGAAGATGTGCACTGGAGCGATCCGCTGGCGACCGAGCTGCCTCGGCGCCGTGAACGCTTTCGGCGTATTGCCGCGATCAACAAAGTGGTTGCGCCGTTTCGTTTGAAGGTCGAAGACTTTCAGGGCGTTTCCTATCTGTTGCTGGGGGCCACCGGCAAGCAGGAGCTGGCGACCGGTCTGGAGCAGCTGTGGCAGAAGGCCGAATTGTTGATCGGTCGGCCACTGGATCCGCTGGACCCCAGCCTGCTCGAGCATTTGCAGAGGTCATCATGAGCATTGCCCTGAATGTGATTACCGGTTTTCTCGGCAGCGGCAAGACCACCTTGCTCAAGCGTCTGCTGGCCGATGAGAACATGGGCGACACCGCGCTGCTGATCAACGAGTTCGGTGATGTCGGCATTGATCACCTGCTGGTCGAAGAGGTCGCGCCGGATACCGTGCTGCTGCCCAGCGGTTGTGTCTGCTGCACCGTTCGGGGTGAGCTGAAAGACGCATTGCTGAGCTTGCTGGATCGCCGCAATCGCGGAGACATTCCGGCATTCCGGCGGGTAATTCTGGAGACTACGGGCCTCGCCGACCCGGCCCCCATTCTCACAACCCTGAGCAACGATCCGCAGTTGCGCGGGCGCTTTCACATCGGCTTGATCGTTACGCTGGTGGATGCCTGCCACGCCGAGTTGCAAGAGCGTCTGCACCCGGAGTGGCTGGCCCAGGTAGCGGCGGCGGACCGGCTGTTGCTGAGCAAGACCGATCTGGTAGACAAGCCCGCACTCGACGCGTTGCGCGGCCGTCTGCAGGCGCTCAATTTTTCTGCACCGTTGCTGGATACCGCGCAGATCCACAGTGGTGATCAGCTATTGCTCGGCGAAGGCGTTCGCAGCGCCGAACCTGCCATCGAGGTGACGCGCTGGCAATTGCACCGTGTCGAGTCGACGTCAGCACGGCACGGGGACGCGCAGGTGTGTTGCCTGACCTTCGATCGCCCGCTGGACTGGGTCGGTTTCGGGGTGTGGTTGTCGATGCTGTTAAGATGCCACGGCGAGCGAATCCTGCGTGTCAAAGGGCTGCTGAACGTGAATGATAACCAGGGTCCCATCGTGATTCATGGTGTGCAGCATTGCTTGCATGCGCCGGTGCATCTTGCCGCGTGGCCCGGTGACGATTGTACGTCGCGGCTGGTTTTTATCCTGCGCGGGCTGGACCCGGACTTGCTGCGTCGCTCGTTTGACGTCTTCTCCCATAGCTTCGCGCCACTGCCAAGCGAGTCAGTTGCATGACCATTACCCTGCGTGTGCTTGGCACGTCAGTGACCTTGCTCGAGTCCCTGCGCGAGCGTGCCGAGCAGGATCTCGGCATCAGGCTGACTTACCAGATTCATGATGTGCAGACTGCGCAACGTATTGCGGTCATGCAGCCGGACAGCTACGACCTTTACGATCAGTGGTTTCATAACGTCGACTTCGTCTGGCCGGCGCGGGCCATCCAGCCCATTGATACGCGGCGTATTGCGCTGTGGCATGAAATCAACGATTTGCCCAAGCGTGGTCGCTTGCGGCCGACCGATCAGCCGGGCAGTGGCAGCGTACCCAGCGAGCGTTTGTTCGTGCAGCACGATGGCAGCTTGGGCAGCGCCGTGACCGAGCGCATCAGCATGTTGCCGTTGACCCACAACGCGGACAGTTTTGCCTACCGCCCCGAGCGATTGCCGGACGGCCTGAGTTCTGCGGACGAAAGCTGGGGCTGGTTGCTGGACCCAGCGTGGGGTGGCCGGATTGCATTGCAGAGCGATGCGGCCATCGGCGCGCTGGATGCCGCGCTGGCGGTGCAGGGCGCAGGACTGGCGACATTCAACGACATCGGCAACATGAGTATCGAAGAGATCGATCTGCTGGCCGACGTGCTGGTGCGCAAACAGCAGCAAGGGCATTTCGGTGCGTTCTGGTCGGACGACGAAGAAGCCGCCGAACTTATGCTCAGCCCGACCATAGACATTCAGAGCTTATGGTCGCCGACACTCGTCAGGCTCCACCGTGCGGGTGTGAAGTACCGTGTAGCGGTGCCCAAAGAAGGCTATCGGGGCTGGTTTGGCGGTTTGTCGCTGTCACGTCACGCCAAGGGCCCGGTGCTGGATGCGGCCTACGCCTACCTCAACTGGTGGCTGTCCGGCTGGCCGGGAGCGGTGATGGCGCGACAGGGCTACTACATCGGCAACCCGGCGCGCAGTCGCGACCACCTAAGCGCGGCAGAGTGGGATTACTGGTACGCCGGCCTGCCTGCCCGCGAACAACTGCTTGGCAGCGACGGTCTGCCCCTGATCGACGCGGGAGAAATTCGCGACGGCGGCTCGTACGAAGAACGCATGGGCCACATCGCCGTGTGGAACTCGGTCATGAACGAGCACAACTACCTGGTGCGCCGCTGGGGCGACATCCTGCGTGCAGGCGGCAAGAGCAGCGCGAAAGCGCGGTAGGTACTGATCGAGGCCCCTCAAGAGCGCACGCATAGCGTCCGGAACAGCGTTGCTGCAATGGTGCGTTGGACCGATAGATGATCTGCAAAACACTATCGTGCGAATGCTCCCACGTCTTGTCCGATAGCAGACGCAACTGAGGTCCAGGTTTCAATGGCGACAAAAAAAGGCGGCTACCTCTCGGTAGCCGCCTTTCATTTACTTCAACACCACCTTACTTCGGCAGTTTGAACGCCATCACGTAGTCACCTTGCTTGGTGCCCAGCGAACCATGACCGCCAGCCACGACCAGCACGTACTGCTCGCCGTCCTTGCCGGTGTAGGTCATCGGGGTGGTTTGCGCGCCTGCTGGCAGACGGGCTTCCCACAGCTGCTTGCCATTGCGTACGTCGTAGGCGCGCAGATACTGGTCAAGCGTAGCGCTCATGAATGCCAGGCCGCTGGCGGTCATGAACGGGCCTCCCAGGCTTGGAACACCCATGGTCAGCGGAAGCGGAATCGGCGAGCTGTCGCGTACAGTGCCGTTTTTGTGCTTCCAGATGGTTTTATGGGTGGTCAGGTCGACTGCCGCGAGATAACCCCACGCCGGTGCCTGGCAGGGCAGGCCCATAGGCGACAGCAGCGCTTCGAGGATCACGCCGTATGGCGCGCCTTTGTTCGGTTGCACGCCTTCGGTTTCGCTCTTGCGACCCGGGCCGCCTTCAACTTCTGCGGAAGGTACAAGTTTGGATCGGAACGCCATGTAGTTCGGGTTGACGAAGGCGATCTGGCGAACCGGATCGACTGCAATGCCGCCCCAGTCGAACACACCGAAGTTACCCGGATAAACGATCGAGCCCTGCAACGATGGCGGCGTGAACGGGCCGTCGTAGCGCAGCGACTTGAAGTCGATCCGGCACATCATCTGGTCAAACGGAGTCACGCCCCACATGTCGCGCTCTTTGAGCGGCGGCGGCATGAAGTTGAGGTCGGACTTCGGTTGGGTCGGCGAGGTGTGGTCGCCTGCAACAGCGCCTTGCGGGACCGGCACTTCGTTGATCGGCACGATTGGCTTGCCGGTGCTGCGGTCCAGAACGTAAATGCTGCCCTGCTTGGTCGATGCCAATACCGCTGGCTTCACGCCATCGGCGGTTTTCATGTCCAGCAGGGTCGGTTGACCGCCCACGTCCATGTCCCACAGGTCATGGTGGGTGAACTGGAAGTCCCAACGAACGCGACCGGTAGCGATGTCCAGTGCAACCAGACCAGCGCTGTACTTCTCGGACTCCGGCGTACGATCACCGCCCCACTGGTCTGGCGTCTGGTTGCCCATCGGCAGGTAGATCAGGCCGAGTTTTTCATCGACGCTGAACATGGACCACATGTTCGGCGAGTTGCGGGTGTAGATCTTGCCTTCGGCAATCGGAGCGGTTTCTTCCGGGTTGCCACTGTCCCAGTTCCAGACCAGACGACCGGTGTGAACGTCGTAGGCGCGGATCACGCCGGACGGCTCGTCGATCGACACGTTGTCAGTGACGTGACCACCGATGATCACCAGGTCTTTGGTTACTGCCGGTGGCGATGTGGAGTAGTAACCGCCAGGTGCGAACGTGCCCATGTTGGCTGTCAGATCAACCGAGCCTTTGTTGCCGAAGTCTTCGCACATCTTGCCGGTGTCGGCGTTCAGGGCGATCAGACGGGTGTCGGCCGTCGGCAGAAAGATTCTGCGTGGGCACGCGCTTGCCGTGGCCGTGCTATCGGCTGCCGGGGCTGCCGGGCTTTGTGCCGGAGCGCTGGCGGCATACGCTGCATCGTCGTGGTAGGAAACGCCACGGCAGGTCATGTGTGCCCAGCCTTTGAAGTTGGCTGCGTTCTGAGTGCTGAGCTTCGGATCGAAGCGCCAGATTTCCTTGCCTGAATCCGGATCAAGGGCGATCACCTGGCTGTGCGGCGTACACACGTAGAGCATGCCGTTGACTTTCAGCGGGGTGTTCTCGGCTGTGGTTTCACCTGGGTCATTCGGGCCAGGAATATCGCCTGTGCGATAAGTCCAGGCCGGCTCCAGCTTGTTCACGTTTTCCGGGGTAATCTGCGTCAGTGGCGAATAGCGATCGCCGAAAGCCGTACGGCCATACGACTGCCAATCGCCGTCGGGCATAGCCGGAGCGGTATTGGTGGTGCCAGCAGTTTCGCGGTCCAGTTGGCCTTCGATACGTCCAGGATTGGTAAACTGGCTGGCCAGCGCGGTCAGACCGGCCAGCACCACAGCGATACTCAATGCACCCGTGCCCATGCGCGCCGGGCCGTTGAGCAGCAGCGGACGGCGGAACCAGGGCAGCAGCAAGACAATGCCGAGTGCGAACCACAACGCCAGACGCGGCACCAGTTGCCACCAGTCCAGACCGACTTCCCACAGCGACCATACGGTGCTTGCGAACAACAGCAGCGCGTAAAGCCCGAGCGCGGCCGCGCGTCCGGTGAGCAACAACACGCCGGTCACGGCAAAACCAATACCCGCCAGCAGGTAGTAAAGAGAGCCGTCCAGTTGCAGCAGGCGGACGCCGCCGACCAGCAACGCCAGCCCCATCAGCAGGATCACCAGCCCGAGCAGGGTCGGTAACAGGCGATTTCTGTTTGAAGCACCGTCAGTGCTCATAATGCGAATCTCCGCGAGAAGTAAGTGATTGGTGTCTTGTTTTCGTGTGCATCGCCTACCCTGGCGCCATTCCTTGAAGCTGCTTAATGAGACGAATCACTGACAGTTGAATTCAACCGTCGAGCAGAATGCGCTTGTGCGCTCAACCTGCGATGGTCATTGAGTCGTAGACCACCGCTGTCCGAGTTCGTGCATCTGCGTTTATCCGCAGCAATCTCTGGAAGAAGTCTCTGAAAGAAAGGATCTTCAATCCCTAAACCGGCAATGATAGGGCCCTAACGATTTCTCGAAAAGCTTTAAACATGACATGGATCATTGCGGGCCTCGCAACAGTGCATTAAGGCGGATGTGTTTTATCAAAGCGCGGCGCTTACAATGGCCGACTTTGCTGAACCCCGGCGCCTGCCAGCGATCTATTCGGCGTCGGTTCTCTACTCATCCGTTGCAAGGTTCATCATGACGACACCCAATTCCGATCCGCTCCACGGCGTCACGCTGGAGCAGATTCTCAGGGCTCTGGTCGAGCACTACGAATGGTCCGGCCTTGCCGAGCGAATCGACATTCGCTGCTTCAAGAGCGACCCGAGCATCAAGTCCAGCCTCACGTTCCTGCGCAAGACTCCCTGGGCACGAGAAAAGGTCGAGGCGCTTTATGTGAAGCTGCATCGCGGCAAAGGCTGGTAAAGCGCTTCAGCCCTACACGTTCGGCAGGGAAGCTGGCACTCAAGGAAACAGATCGATGCACAGCGAACACCCGCACACCGCGCAGGGACAGCGCTATTACGCTCTGGTTGCGGCCTGTCTGGGATGGTCGGGGCTGGTCATCCAGCTTTATCTGATCTTCATGGGGCGCTATGCCGACCATGCCAGTCTGTTGGGCGGGCTGGTAAGGTTTTTCAGTTTTTTCACAGTGCTCACCAACACCCTTGTAGCGGTCGCACTCAGTTGCGCACTGACCGGGCGGCAATCGGCGGGGCATCGGTTTTTTCGCCATCCGGTCGTGTGTGCAGGTATCGCAGTGAGCATTGCGCTGGTCGGCATCGCCTACAACATCCTGTTGCGCCACTTGTGGCACCCGCAGGGCTGGCAGTGGGTCACCGACGAGTTGCTGCACGACGTCATGCCGCTGGCATTTGTAGTGTACTGGTGGATGTATGTGCCCAAGGGGCATTTACGTCCGGGCCATGTTGCGCTGTGGGCGATTTACCCGGTGGTGTATTTCGCATACGTGCTGCTGCGCGGCAACATGATTGGCGACTACATGTACCCGTTCATTGACGTCGGCACTCTCGGCTTTCTGAAAGCGTTCGTTAATGCATTGGGCGTGCTGCTGGGGTTCGTGTTGATTGCGCTGCTGTTGCTGGCGGTCGACACATGGGCGGCTCGTCGCAAGGGGTGAGTCGCCCGGCGTCGTTTTACGCGTCGTCGTCGCCCAGCTTCCAGTAGCCGGCGGCTTTGACGAAATCTTCTTCCAGCCCGAGTTCGTCCAGCAGCACCCGGCGCAACTTGCGCGACAGGCCGGATTCCGTGGCAACCCACGCATACAGCTTGCCCTCGGGCATCTCCAGGCGGCGAACGACGTCTGTCAGGCTTTGCTCGCCGCGCACAATCCAGATCACATCGACCTGCGCCGCACTCTGGAAAGTCTGTTGTTCCTGTTGATTGGCCACCTCGACCACCACCAGTGCAGCACGACTGGCGGGCAGCGACTCCAGACGCCGGGCAATGGCTGGAATGGCCGTTTCATCGCCGATCAACAGATAGCTGTCGAACATGTCCGGCACTACCATCGAACCCTTTGGCCCGGCGATGTGCAGGAATTGCCCCGGCTTTGCCTGTGCGGCCCAGGTCGCCGCCGGACCTTCGCCATGCAGAACGAAGTCGATGTCCAGCTCGCCTCTGGTTTCGTCGTAGCGTCGCGGCGTGTAATCACGCATGGGCGGGCGTGGCGTGTCCTTGTCATCGGCAGGGGTCAGGTCTTCCAGAGCTGCCTGTTGTTCCGGGGTTTGAGGGAAGAACAGCTTCACATGGTCATCAGTCCCCAAGCTGATAAAACCCGCCAGATCAGGGCCGTGCAGCGTAACGCGGCGCATTAGCGGGGTCAGGTCGGTGACCCGCAGCACTTCCAGCTTGCGACGCTTGATTTCATGCATGACGCGATGGATCGATTGTGGCGAATTCATTCGGTTGTCTCCGAGGCAGACTGAGGCCCATCGACAATGGCCTTGGCGGTGGTATTGAGCAAATCGCTGACCCTGAGGATTTCTTCCGGGCTCCAGCGACCGTGGTGCATTTGCAAGGCATGCCGCAAATTGTGTACCGCTTCGTGAATCTCGGGCGGACGGTCATGGCCGCGCAACGAACGCTTGCTGACATCGATACGTGTCCGCACGCCCTCAAGGGCAACGGCCTGGTCCTGCAGCGAGCTGCGCCCAGCTTCAGTGACGGTGTAAAGCTTCTTGCCGGCCTGAGCGTCGCCAAGAATCATTTCGCTTTCTTCAAGAAAGGTCAGGGTTGGGTAGATGACGCCAGGGCTCGGGCAATAGGCGCCGTCGAACAGACCCTCGATCTTGCGGATCAGGTCGTAGCCGTGAGCAGGTTGCTCGGCGATCAGCGCCAGCAACAATAATTTCAGGTCCCCTGGGGCGAAGACCCGCGGGCCGCGTCCACCGCGTTCGCGGCCAGGGCGCTTTTCGAAACCGTCGCGGTCCTCGCCTGCTTCACGAAGGTGGGGCGGACGATGATGGGGAGGGTGTTTGTCTTCACGCATTTTTTTCATCTCTGGTTACACGTTAGATATACCTTAAGATATATCTAATTGTGTTGGCAAGAGACAGGGACGAACGGTTTTCCGGGTCAAGCACCCTTGGGCGGATCAGGTAGTCGGTTATTGCACATGGCCTGTCCGCGGTTTTCCAGATAAGGCGTCAGGATCGGCGCCATGCCTTTGAGTACCTGCACTGGCAAGGCTGAGGTGAAGCGAAAACCCTCTGCAGCGCGCCCCGGCACGAAGGCAGTCAGTGCGCCAAAGTGGTTGTCGCCGATGTAAAACACGAAGGTCGCGGTGCGGTTGATCGCCCTGGAGCTGAGAATGCGTCCACCCGCACCAATGCTTTCGATCCGATTGTCCCCCGTGCCGGTCTTGCCTCCCATCGCCAACACACTGCCGTCCTGCATCTTGAAGGTGCCTTGCACGCGTTTGGCGGTACCGCCGTCGACCACCTGCGACAACGCTTCGCGCATTGCCGCCGCCACTTCGGAAGGTAAGACACGCTGACCCAGTTCCGGATTGATGGTCAGGTCCGTTTCGTATGGCGTGTCGGCGGCGAAACGCAATGAGTCGATGCGCACCGGCGGCAGGCGAATGCCGTCGTTCTGAATGATGCCGATCAGCTCGGCCAGCGCCGCCGGACGATCGCCCGAGCTGCCGATTGCCGTTGCCAGCGAAGGCACCAGGTGATCAAACGGATACCCCACGCGCTGCCAGCGCTGCTCGATATCCAGAAACGCCTCGACCTCCATCATGGTCCGCACACGACTGTCGCGAGCGCCTTTGTGGCGACTTTTGAACAGCCAGCCATAGACTTCCTGACGCTCGAAGCGACTGGCCGCCGCTGCATCCTTGAATTGTGCGTCCGGATGCTTGAGCAGGTAGCCCACCAGCCACAGATCCAGCGGGTGAACCCTTGCGATATAGCCTTGATCCGGCAGGTTGTAAGTGCCCGGACCGTAGCTTGTGTACAGATCCGCCAGGCGCTTGTCGGTCAGCTTCGAGCTCGCTCTGGTTTCTTCCAGGTGAGCGCGAACAAACGCATTGAACGCGGCCTGATCGGCGCTCGGCAGCAGGTAGCGATGCACGGCGGCGAGGCGAATTGCAGTCGGATGGATACCGTCCAGAAAAGTGTCGAGCCGCTCCTGCGTGGTCTTGTTCTTGTAGCGTTTCCAGAAGCGCAGCAGGAACACCGTGCCCTCCCGATCGGCAAACTGGCTCAGGTATTCCTGGCGGCGCGGATCGTCATCATCCTTGAGCAGCGAAGCGCTGTTATTAGGCGCCTGATAAGTGCTGTAGCGCACGACGTCGCGCATCAGGCGAATGAACGGCAGGTTGATCGATTCACGCAGCGACTCTCGCAGGGTCGGGATTCGCTCGTTGTCTTCACGGCGAAAATTGTTGAAACGGTGCATGCCGCCGCCGGTAAAGAAGGCCTCGGCAGGGCTCGCCGAGTAGGTTCGGTCCAAGGCCGAGGAAAGCATCTTCGCCAGGTTGCGATCCGTGTTTTGCATCAGGTAATCCACAGCCCAGCGAGTCAACCGGTCAGGCTCCTCGACGGGGACCTTTCTCAACTGCGCCATGCTCATGCCTGCATAGCGCCCGTGTAGTTCGGCGATGATTTCCAGGTAGGTCGTCAGCACGCGCATCTTGGCAGTGGAGCCCAGTTCCAGCTTGCTGCCTTCGTTGATGTCGAAAGGCTGATCGGTGCTGTCGGTCTGCACCCTGACTCGCGAACCGTCTACGCCGCGCTCGAACAAGGTAAAGCTGTAGCGCACCTGCGTCGTGCTGGCTGGGGTCAGCAGACGCTCGCCCATCAAACCGACCCTGGCGGCAAACTCAGGGTTGGCCAGATCACGCAGGTACTGGCTGACGCTGCGCTGCAACTCGCCGTGCAAGGTGCTGGTGGCAGACAGGTCCAGACGGTCAAGGTCGTAAAGCGGACGGTTGAGCAGGTTAGACAACCGGGTGCGGGCGACACTGATGCCCTTGTTGGTTTCAATCGGTTGAATGGTCGGCTGCTGTGCCCAGTCGCGGTAGGTCACCGTTGCTGTCAACGCGGCATCGGCCAGAGGTTTATCAATGACATTGGCCTGAGCCAGCAAGCGAATGTGGCTGTCGGTCAGCTCTGCCAGCTCCGTACGACCCTTGGCCAGATAGTGTGACGGACGGCGCTGGGCAATCACCAGTGATAGCACCTCACGCAACGCCAGCGCTTTTTCAGCCAAGCCCTTTTGATCAGTGGGGCTGGACGCCAGCACTTCATTGGTTCTGGCGAAGTCCACGCCGAACCAGACCCGCAACCCCTCGGCCAGACCATGCACTTCACCGTGGCCCGGCACCGCAGAAAGCGGCACGCTGTTCAGGTAATCACGTACTACCCGCTGGCGCACTGCAAGGGTCTGCTCGCCGGGTTGATAGGCGCGCACGCTGGCGGAAATCATCTGGCGCAGTTTCTCCGAGCCAGACTGTGTCAGCCCGTCGGGTGAGTGACGGTATTTCTCCAGCTGGGTCGCGAGCGTGCTGCCGCCGGCAGATTGGCCGGGCAGGGCGAATATCTTCGCCACTTGCGACCATGCGGCCTTGGCAAAACGCGGCCAGTCCACCGCCGGGTTGGCCAAGGGCTGCTGCGGGTCGAGCAGATCGCGGTTCTCGATAAACAGCAGGCTGTGAACCACCAGCGGTGGAATGTCGGCGAAAGTCGGGTAAAGCTGTTGCGGATACCTGTATTCATACAGTGGTGCACCGCGGCAATCGGTGATCGACAGCCCGGCCTGAATTTTTTCCTCATAGGGAACAAAGAAACCGCGCTGCACATAGCGACGCAGTTCGGGGGAAAAGCGCGTCTGGCGCGTAATCACGTAGTCACGCTTGAGCAGGCGCGGCAGAAACTCATCCAGCGATGAGTAGCCGAGACGCTTGTCGAACGGCCCGTCACCGGGGTAGATCACCTCGTTGCCTGGCCCCGTTTGCATCGAATAGCTCAGGCTCGCCGCAAATCGGCTGAACTCCCGCGCTTGTAATCTGGAGCTACGGCTCTCCATTGCCACAGCGACGCTCAGCGCCAGCCCGGCCAACACTAAAATCCCCCAGAACACCCACCAGCCGTATCGCCTGCGACGCGGCCGCTTCGGCGTTCGCGGATCGTCCTCACGGTCGGCGGACATCATGTCTTGCTTGCTATCGGAATGCCGAAATACGCCCATAGTCGATCGTCCGGTCATCCTGTAAACGCACCTGATCTCAGCTTAGACGCTGGTTGAGGTTATGGGGAAAATTGTCTGGTGGTTTTCGCACTTGATTGAGGGGGCTACGCAGAGGGACGTGATTCGGGTGCTTTTTTTGTCTAAGTCAAGCGCCTGCTGCAACGCATTTGTTCGTTGACAGCCGTTTGTGTAACAGCTTGTCCCTCAATCAATGATAGTAGTCAAACGCTCAATTAGTTATTTTGTAGGAGGTTTCTGATAAGTGTTTCTGTCGCTTGATCTCGATTAAAACAGCTGATTACGTCCGGGTTTGTTAGTGGCAATGATGCCCTGCGTAATCAATCAATACTATTGAGATTAATAAGATGAAGAATAAGAAAAACAAAGCGCGGAGTGTGCTTTTGTCCGGACTGCTATTGGCAATTTCCTGGCATGCGATAGCGGAAGTATATGGAATCTCTGCCAGCATCGAGCAGCCTCCACAACTGCGTCAGGCCGTTCCTGATGCAAATGGTTCTACTCCTGTCATGCTGTCGGATAAGCTTCATCAGATCAACAACTCTCTGGAAAGTACTACCGCAGTTCATCAGTATGATTTTACTGCTTTGCGTGGACAGAATGTACTGATCACTGCCCCGGACAGCGACTATAACCAGAAATGGAAGTTGGAGTATCAGGTGGAGGGTGGGGAGTGGCAGCCCAAGCGACATAATGGTGCGGAGAAAGTCACTGGGTTGAATGCCGGGACCCAGGTCAGTGTACGTATTCTTGCTACAGATGGTGCCGTGTTTGATAGCACCGGCTATAGAGTGGTGTTCGGTTCTTTTCCTCATTTGAACTATGATTTGCATCATGAGGCGGGTTTCAGGTTGATTTCGTATGGTTTACCGATCCTCCTTTTCTAGCGACTCAGGCGCTCACGGAGGCGATGCTGGAATCGACCTTTACAGACAGCAAAGCTTTTCCATTGGAAGGTGGAGTGATGGGGTTTTTTCTTGAAGTCGAAAATGATGGCGACATGACGTACACATCGGACAGCTCGGGGAAGATCATGCAACTGATAAAGTTTGGCCGATGTGAAGGTGGAAAACTCGCTGACAACTTCACATATTATAGCGAGAACGGTAGAGAGACCTTGAGTACGCGCTATCAGGTAAAAAGCTATAGGGCGAATAATGTACTGCCGGAGCAGTTGGCAGATAAGCCGCACACGTATAATTTTGGCCATGTTTGCAAGCGCTGGTTGACTAATTGGTCCAGGAACTGATTCAGGTTTAAACGCTCTGCCTTGGAGGACCCAGGCAGGGCGTTTTCTATTTTTGTAAGCAAGGCCGGTGTGTCAAAAAAATCCTTTTTCTAGTGCTGATAGATCAGGGCTCGTAAAAACCCTGGCTTTGATAAATCAAGCATGAGTGTCAATGACAGGCGTGCGCTCATCCTCACGTGCCGGCGTATTGCGCTCCACTTGATAAAGAATTGTGTTGATGAAATTCCCGATGTGGTTGCGGCCGAATACCTGTCCGTAGTCAATTATTTTGCTGTAATTCTCTAGATTGAGCGTGTGCTGCTTGTCTGGTTTTTCCGTGTGGTGGTCGACGAACTCCATAATGCTTTTGGCGTTCTTGCTCAAGCTGTCTTTCAACGACTGACGCTCGTTCAATTTCTCGGTCAGGTAGCTGAATTCTGCAGGGGTAAGTACGTTACCAGGGTCGGTGACCTGGATGCTCTCGTTGAAATTCAGTGTGAAGCCAAACTGCTTATTTGACAGTTCAAGATTCAGGTAAGGAAGCTGCTGTTTGAATTCGTGGTAGTCATCATACATGCTGCACATTTCAGCGTTCGTTGTTTTGATGAGCTCCCTTAGGTATTTATCTTTTAGGTCAGCAAGATTTTCTTCGGAGAGCATTTTGTAGAATGAAGCGATTTCACCTTTTGAGTTTTTTGTGAGCCAAGGAGCGTCCTCATATCGGTAGAACTCTTCATTGGGGTTGCGTTGTTTCTCAACCGGTTGAGCCGCTTTTTCGGGATTCTTGTCTGGTGCGGTGGTTTGTCGTAAAAGTGGCTGCTTATGAGTACTGCTGGTGGGGGAGCTAATATTCATTTTGAAACGCCCTTCGCTGTTAGTGATAACTCTCTAACGGCATTACGCCGGAAAACTTTGCCTGATAAGCTTGTAGGATTTTTCCTTAGTTAGCAGGGGGTGTTTTTTGTAGGAAGATTCCTTGGGTTTTATGCAGCGGTTGACTAGATGTCCGGCGCTCTATCAGGTCAATTTATGGTGTGGCGAGGCTTTTGTCTCGCCAGGCTGCTTCATCAGACAGCCAAAGAAATATAAGAGAAATCTCGTTTTTCAGCGTTGCTTTGAACTTGTTGTACCCATTCGTTGTGTCTGTTTTTTTCGCTGGTGTTCATGATCTTTCCATGGTTGATAACGTCCTGGAAATTACTGATGTCCAGATTGTACCGGCCGCCGAACGTCTCGTGATTATGGTCCACCAAGGTCATTATGATTTTTGCGTGATGCTGACTTGCTCTTTGAATTCTCTGAACTCATTAATAGAGCGTGTGAGGACCGATTTATCATTTTCAGTCAGGCTATTGTCGTAATCAATTATCTTTATTGACGCACTTGCATCCAGAGTGAAGCTAAATTTTTTACTTGCAATTTCAGGATAGAGTTCCTTCAGTTACTCTTGAAAGCTGCTGTAAGTGATCTCCATCAAAGCGAGGTCCAGGATCTCTATTAGTTTCTTTTCGGCTACGTAGTCAAGCCGGTTTTTTATATGCTCGCTGACGGGCTCCAACAACCACGGCTCCTTCTGCTGTTCGTAAAACTTTTTTTCTTTCGTCAGTTTTGCTTCGGATGCAAGGATGTCCTTCGTGCCGACCTCTTCTGTCGGTTCTGCCTTACTGGCGCCGTATGGCTGCGTCATCAGTTGCAGGGTACTTGCCTGGTTCGGGACTCCATTGATGTTCAAGACGTTGCCCTCCGTTTAGTCTCTAGACGGATAGCGGCCTATTTCTGAAAAACTTGGCCTGATAAACCAGTAGGACATTTCCGAGAGGGCTTACAAACGTGATGCTGTTCTCAAGTAATCAACAGGCGGGGTGATTTTCCCAAGTGTTTATTCAATTCCAGCCCATTGGCCATGAGCATCATCAAGCCCAGCCCCACAATCGCAGTGGTGACTTGAATTGGCCGGGTATCTCCGCCCAGCGCGTTCGCCATATCTGCCAGTGGTGCGAGCAGGACGCCCAGGCAGAAGACTTCCAGCGAGTAACGACCCATGCGACAGGTCTGGCGGGCCGGCCAGTTTTCCAGCCAGGTGTTTGAAGTTGGCAACAGCCGGGCGACTACGTAGACCAAAGCAAGGAAGTGCAGCAGGCGCGCAGGTGCCAGGTCGGTCTTGCTGATCGGGTACAGGGCGTCGAGGCGCAGGGTCGTTACCAGGGCGGCGTGCAGATCTGGCCATTTTTCGCTGAAGGTGAGGACTCCGGCGATCAGTACATAGACGGCAGCCATCAGGAAAAGAGGCTGTCGGCGCAAAGGAGGGCGTATGACTGTTGTCGATGTTTCGCTGCGCAGTGCGCAGGCCCCGCCGAGAATGAACAGCAGCTGCCAGGCCACCGGGTTGAAGTACCACACACCACCGCCTTCATAGGCGCGCAGGTTCCAGCCAAACAACGGCACCATCAGGTACAGGGCAATCGACAGGCCGACCGCGACTTCGAGATTGCGCAGCATCAACGGCAAGGTCAGGGGCAAGGTCAGCAGCAGGACGATGTACAGCGGCAAGGGGTCGGTCAGGTTGGGTTTGAAGCGCAACAGCAGTTCATCGGCCAGCGCCTGTTGCGGGTTACCGACGAAGTATTCGAGGCCCATTTGCTGGACCATGTCTCGGGTCTCGACATGATTATTGGCAACAAAGACGATGCCCATCAGCAAGGTCAGCAGAAAGATATGCACCACGTACAGCACCCAGGTGCGACGCAATATGCGCACCCCGGCCACCAGCATGCCATCGCGCCGGGCAACGCGCCCATAGGCCATGACCGCTGCGTAGCCGGCGAGGAACACGAAGACTTCCGCAGCGTCGCTGAAGCCGAAGTTGCGCAAGGTCAGTTGCGCCAAGGGGTTGTCCGGCACGTGATCCCAAAAGATGAAGATCAGCGCCAGGCCGCGAAAGAAGTCGATTCGATGATCGCGTCCGTTAGTCATAACGGTGGACTCTTGAAAGTGCTAATGAGTAGAGATCGGCCACACGGGCTCAGGTTCCGGGCCAGCGACCAGTGACGTTCGGCGGCGCGGCAGGGTGCCGCCATACGCCGAAAATTGCAAAAGCGGGCTATTACAGAATGTCTCCAGCGCTTGTGTCTCAATGGTTCCGGGCGACATCCGGCCCGCCCGGATGTCCGATCACACTCGATAATGTCAGCAATCAACAGCAATCATTCTCATCTGGTGATATGTTACTGTATAACGATTGCAGTCAACTCACTGGAGAAACAGCCATGAAACCCGATATCCATCCCGCGTACCGTACCGTGCTGTTCCACGATACCGCTGCCGACGCTTACTTCCTGATCGGCTCGACCGTGGACACCGACCGGACGCAGAAGCACACCGACGGCACGACTTACCCTTATGTCGCGCTCGACGTCTCCAGCGCCTCACACCCGATGTACACCGGGCAGCAGCGCAAGACCACCACCGAAGGCCGTATCGCAGGTTTCAACAAGCGTTTCGCCGCTTTCGGCTCTGGTAGCAAGAAAGAAGCTGCAGAGGCTCAATGAGTCGTCTGACCTCCCGGTCATGGGCATTTCGAGTGAATTACCCATGACCGGGATTTTTTTGTCTGAATTTCAGGTGGATGGCTCATCATCTACTGGACTAACGGCCGACATTGCTTTTATCTTCGCGGCCTGAAAAACAGGAGTAGCCGCTTTGAAAAAGTCAGTCGCCATCGTTTTCGGTGGGCAATCCAGCGAGCATGAGGTTTCGTTGCAATCGGCACGCAACGTGATCAATGCGATTGATCGTGAGCGCTATGCGCTGACCCTGATCGGCGTCGACAAGCTGGGCCGTTGGTTGCGCTTCGAGGAAGCCGATTACCTGATCAACGCCGATGATCCCGCGCGAATCAGGCTGAGCGCATCGGGCAAGCAACTTTCTTTGCTGCCAGGCCGCACCGGCGGGCAGTTTGTCGAGGTCGAGACGGGCCAGCCGCTGCCAGCGATCGACGTAGTGTTCCCGCTGATCCACGGCGCATTCGGTGAAGACGGTGCATTGCAAGGGTTACTGCGGATGCTGGCCATTCCGTTCGTAGGCGCAGATGTTCTCTCATCGGCAGCGTGCATGGACAAAGACGTGACCAAGCGCCTGCTGCGCGACGCAGGCATCGACGTTGCACCGTTTTTGGTGCTGACCCGTGGTCAGACGATCGACTTCGCCGATGCGGCCGCACAACTGGGCTTGCCGATGTTTGTCAAACCCGCCAATCAGGGCTCTTCGGTAGGTGTCAGCAAAGTGTCTGACGAGGCGGGTTTTGCCGGCGCACTGGCGCTGGGGTTCGAGTTCGATCACAAGTTGTTGATAGAGCAGGGCATCGTTGGCCGGGAAGTGGAATGCGCAGTGCTGGGCAATTTTGAACCGCAGGTCAGCGTCTGCGGCGAAGTCATCGCCAACGACGAGTTCTACGCCTACGACACGAAATACCTGAACGGTGACCAGGCGCGCATTGCCATCCCTGCCGACATGCCTGTCGATCTGAGCGACCAGGTACGTGACGTCGCACTTCAGGCTTATAAAGTGCTGGGTTGCGCCGGGCTTTCAAGGGTCGATTTCTTCGTCACCGAGGCGCGTCAGATCATCATCAATGAGGTCAACACGCTGCCCGGTTTCACGTCGATCAGCATGTACCCCAAGCTCTGGCAGGCCAGCGGCCTTACTTACGCCGAGCTGATCCATCGGCTGATCGTGCTGGCTCTCGAGAGGGCAGAGCAGGCGCGGCTGCTCAAGACCGAGATATTCGCATGAAGGTCATCAGCATTGCGGCAGCGCTGTTGATCGGCGCGGATGGCCGGACCTTACTGGTACGCAAGCGCGGTACTCAGGCGTTCATGCAGCCGGGCGGCAAGATAGAGCCTGACGAACCGGCACCGTTGGCACTGGCCAGAGAGCTTGAAGAAGAACTCGGGCTGGTCATTGATCCACGACAGGCCGCGTTTCTGGGGGAGTTTGCGGCACCTGCTGCCAACGAGCCGGGTTTTGAGGTTCGTTGTCAGCTTTACGAGGTCAGGACGGATGCCGAAGTAAAGCCCGCCGCCGAGATCGAAGAAGCGATCTGGGTCGGCGCAGACCGCCTTCCGGATCTGCATCTGGCACCGTTGACCCGCGATTTCATCCTGCCGTTGTATCGCCAGCGGCAGGTAGACAACATCTGAAAATTCGCCGTCCTGGGCCTCGCGCAGGACGGCGCCGTCAGCGAACCGCGCTCACGCCGTCCAGGGTCGAGAACGAGGTGTCTTTGGCGGTCAGCAGAAAATCGCGCATGTACGGCGCGTCGAGCATGTCGGTGCGAATAGCCGCGTACAGCGTCGCGAACAGCCCTTTGTCTCCCAGTCGCTTGGCCTTCACATAGCCCCGTGAGCTGTATTCATGCAGCGCCCAATGGGGCATGCCGCAGACCCCGCGTCCGCTGGCGACCAGTTGCATCATCATCACTGTCAGTTCCGAGGTCCGCACTTGGGCGGGCTCGATGTCGGCGGGCTCCAGAAAACGCGTGAAGATGTCCAGTCGGTCGCGCTCCACCGGGTAGGTGATGAGCGTTTCAGTGAGCAAATCTTCGGGAACGATATACGCCTTGCTGGCCAGTGCGTGCTGATTGGCCACCGCGAGCATTGCTTCATACGTGAACAGCGGCACGTAGGTGATGCCGGGCAATTCCAACGGATCGGACGTCACTACAAGGTCCAGATCGCCTCTCGCCAGCGCGGGCAATGGCGCGAACGAGAAGCCGGAAGACAGGTCCAGCTCGACTTCCGGCCAGGCGTCACGAAACTGGTCGATGGTCGGCATCAGCCACTGAAAACAGCTGTGACACTCGATTGCCATGTGCAGGCGTCCCGCCGTACCGCCAGCCAGACGAGCAATATCGCGCTCGGCACTGCGCAGTTGCGGTAGCAGCGCGTCGGCCAGTTGCAGCAGGCGCAGACCTGCACTGGTGAAGCGCACCGGCTTGGTCTTGCGCACGAACAGCGGCATGCCCATGCGCTCTTCCAGTTCCTTGAACTGATGGGACAAGGCTGACTGCGTCAGGTGCAGGCGTTCGGCGGCTTCTACAAGGCTGTCGGCCTCACGCAAGGCGTGCAGGGTTTTGAGGTGGCGTATTTCAAGCACCGTCACGGCTCCATGAAAAGTATTTGTGATCAACGCGAAAAAAATGAGTTTGTCTCATGTTGCGTCGGCTGTCGACAATAGCGCCATCTTTTATGGAGGACGCACCATGGCCCAGACCCCACACCTTGAATGCCTGCGCATCGGCGCAGATCGTGAACTGCAGCAGGCCCTTCAGGCTTTCTGGAAAGACGATCAGGGTGGGGCGGCCATTGGTGAGGCCTCAGGTTGCGCATTGCGCACCTGGTTACGCACGCATCATCCGGAGCTGGTGCCGCAACTCAAGCATGACCTGCGCTTCCAGCCAGACTGGCAGCCACTGCTGGCAGACGCCAGCGACGCTTGTGAGCACGGTCGCAAACCTGCGTTGATAGGTCCGCTGACACTGCTCTGGTTGAGCGATATTCAGAACCGCGAGCATCAGGGCAATGACATTGATCGCCTTGAATGGCTGGAGCAGCTTCTGCCTGTTTATGGCGAGATCTTCGGGCGTCTGGCGGCACGCGGCGTCGAGTGGGTGCAGATCGACGAACCGATCCTCACCCTCGACCTGCCGCTGGCATGGACCAACGCATTCGAGCGCGCCTACCACATTCTTCAATATTCGCCGCTCAAGAAGCTGGTTGCCACGTATCACGGCGACCTGCGCTGCAACCTCGGCGTTGCGGCATTGTTGCCGGTTGCCGGCCTGCATCTGGACAGCGTCAGTGTGCCGGAGCAGCTGGCTTCGGTGTTCGACCGCCTGCCTACTTACAAAGTGTTGTCCTTGGGCGAGTGCGATCAGCATGAAGGCTGGCGTCACGAATCGTTGCTGGAAGCACGTGCCCGTTTCGGCGAAAACCTGATTGTGGCCGATCAGGAAGCTGCCTAGAGCAAAACGGTTTAACGACCGCTCGGCGCCATTCATCAAACTGTCACGCAACTGTGGCAGCGCGCCTGGAAAAACATCATCAGACTCGCGGCCTACTGGGGATCTGTTTTTTGGTGTTTTTCATGCGGGTTTTAATTTTTCTGGCCGCGCTTCTGTGCGGCTTGCCGTCTTTTGCGGCCGATCGTTGTGATGTCAATGCTCCTGTACAGTTTGCTGACCTCAAGGAAGTACGAATCGCCTACCAAAGTATTGGCAGCGAGTCCGACCCTGCCTTGCTGCTGGTCATGGGGCTGGGTGGGCAACTGATCCATTGGCCGGACGAAGTCGTCGTTGCGCTCTGCCAGCAGGGGTATCGGGTGATTCGCTATGACAACCGCGATGTCGGTCTGTCGACTTGGGTGCAGCAGCCGGCCGATGCGAATCTGACCTTCGAAGTGTTGCGCTACAAGCTCGGCTTGCCCGTTTCGGCACCTTACTCACTCACCGACATGGCCGACGATGCGTTGGGCCTTATGGACGCGATGCAGATACGCCAGTTTCACGTACTGGGTGCGAGCATGGGCGGCATGATTGCCCAGCACCTGGCCGATCTGGCGCCATCGCGGGTCGAGAGCATGACGCTGATCATGACCAGTTCCGGTGCCCAGGGCTTGCCGATGCCCAGTGCGGCATTGATGCAACTGTTGGCACGTCGCGGCGCACCGAACCGGGAAGTGGCCATCGAGCAGCAGGCTGACCTGCTGGCTGCCCTGGGCAGCCCGCAGGTCAAGGATGATCGTGAGCAGTTGCTGCATCAGGCTGCGGTTTCTTATGATCGGGCGTTCAATCCCGAAGGCGTCAAGCGTCAGATCATGGCGATTCTTGCCGAGCCCAGCCGGGTCGAGTTGCTCAACCGCCTGCGTTTGCCGGTACTGGTGGTGCATGGCACGGCCGATCCGTTGCTGCCGGTCATGCACGGTATTCATGTTGCTGCGCACATCCAGGGCAGTGAGCTACGCCTGATTCCAGGGTTGGCGCATCGTTTTCAGGAAGCCTTTAAAGCGCCATTGCTGGGCGCAGTGCTGCCGTACCTGAAAGCGCAGCATGAAGATGGCCGCAGCCTGGCCCAGTTGTGAAGCCTGCCCGGTTGTCAGGCACAGACAGAGGTGTATCGTGTGGCCTTTGCTTATTGAAAAGGGGCCATCATGACAACTGCACTGAAGATCGATTTCATTTCCGATGTTTCCTGCCCCTGGTGCGTCATCGGCCTGCGCGCACTTGATCAGGCGCTGGACGCGCTAGGTG
Source organism: Pseudomonas coronafaciens pv. oryzae str. 1_6 (assembly GCF_000156995.2). NCBI lineage: Bacteria > Pseudomonadati > Pseudomonadota > Gammaproteobacteria > Pseudomonadales > Pseudomonadaceae > Pseudomonas > Pseudomonas coronafaciens. The sequence goes on from NZ_CP046035.1 coordinate 1,290,791, forward strand.
ATGAAGTGCAGGCGCAGATCCATTTTCAGCCATTCGAACTGAACCCGAACATGCCTGCCGAAGGGCAAGATATCAAAGAGCACATTGCCGAGAAGTATGGCTCTACGCCTGAGCAGATCGAAGGTATTCACGACACGATCCGTGAGCGCGGTGCCGAGCTGGGTTTTGAATTTGCCAAGGGGGAGCGGCGCATCTACAACACGTTCGATGCGCATCGTCTGCTGCACTGGGCGGAACAGGAAGGCAAGCAACACGCCTTGAAAGAGGCGCTGTTCGAAGCCTATTTCAGTGACCTGAAAGACCCCTCCAATCATAAGGCCCTGGCAGACACTGCGCAGAAGGTTGGTCTGGACCGTTTGCGGGCACAGGCCATTCTGGACAGTGATGAATATGCTGCGCAAGTCCGTGAGGCCGAACAGCTCTGGACTTCACGTGGCATCACGTCGGTGCCAACCATGGTCTTCAATGACCAGTACGCAGTTTCGGGTGGGCAGCCGGTCGACGTGTTTGTGAGCGCGATCCGGCAGATTGTCAGCGATTCGAAATAACTCGACGCCCGGCTTGGACGCAGAGCGGCGCTACCCGGCAGAGCGTCGCACGATAGTCGAGATCATCGTTCCTCACGCTCTGGTATGAGCCCCAAAGCCGGGCGTTCGGACCACTGCTTTGGTGGGCAAGCTCACACAAGGCCAGGGCCATGTGCATTTCAAAGCCCGTACTTCTTGACCTTGTCAAACAAAGTGGTCTTGGCCATGCCCAGTTCCTGACTGGCCTGGCTGAGGTTGCCCCCGCTGCGTTGCAGTGCTTCGCCGAGCAGCGATCTTTCAAAAGCTTCCACCGCTTCGGCGAACCCCAGGCTTTGATTTTCGCTTACCGTGCCGGTCTGTTTGAACGCAGGCAGACCGAGTGCGAAACGTTCTGCGACGTTGCGCAACTCCCGCACGTTACCTGGCCAGTCGTGACTCATCAGGCTTGAGCTGGTCTGACGATCCAGCGTCGGCGGCTCGCGGTCGAAACGCAATGATGACAGCTGCAGGAAGTGTTCGAACAGTTGCAGAATGTCTTCGCGGCGCTCGCGCAAAGGCGGTAATTCAAGGGTAACGACGTTGAGGCGGTAGTACAGGTCGCTGCGAAACTGATTGGTCTTGCCCAGTGCGTTCAGGTCGGACTTGGTTGCTGAAATCACCCTGCAATCTACTGCAACGCTCTGGTTTGAACCCAGACGCTCCAGAGTTCGCTCCTGAAGGACACGCAACAGCTTGATCTGCAGGTTGATCGGCATGCTCTCGACTTCATCGAGAAACAACGTGCCGTTGTGTGCGTGCTCGATCTTGCCGATGCGCCGTTTGCCTGCGCCGGTAAAGGCATTGGCTTCGTGACCGAAAATCTCGGATTCGAACAGGCTCTCCGCCAGCCCTCCACAATTGAGGGCGACAAACGGGTGGTCCTTGCGTCGACTGAAATCATGCAGACAGCGGGCGACCAGTTCCTTGCCTGTCCCGGTCTCGCCTTCGATCAGGATGTTGGCCGAGGTATCGGCAACGTTGGCAATCAATGCACGCAGGTTCTGCATCGCCGCAGAGCGTCCGATGATCCTGCCTTCCAGCGAGTCGCGTTCGGCCAGTCGCTTGCGCAATGCCCAGACTTCCCGGGCCAGCCCGCGTTGTTCCAGGGCACGGCGCGTGACGTCGACCAGACGCTCGGGCGAGAAGGGCTTCTCCATGAAGTCATATGCGCCGTCACGCATCGCATTGACGGCCATGGTGATATCGCCGTGGCCGGTAATCAGTACCACCGGCAGACTATTGTCACGGGTCTTCAGACGGCTCAACAGCTCCAGACCGTCCATGCCCGGCAAGCGAATGTCGCTGATGACGATGCCGGCGAAATTATCGCCGATACGCGTTAGCGCCTCCTCGGCGCTCGACACGCCTTCGCTGCTGATATCTTCCAGCGCCAGTGCCTGCTGGCAGCCCAGCAATACGTGCGGGTCGTCTTCGACGATCAGGACGGTCAGGTCGCTGTTGATGCTCATGGATGTTCCCTCATACAGGCTCGCCCCGGCGAGAATCGGTCGGGGTGTTCGAAATGAACGGCAGGCACAGAACAAAGGTCGTGCCGGCTTCGCCCACCGGTTCTGCGCCAAGGCTGCCTCCTGCGGCAGCGGCAAGGCTTGCCGACAGCGTTAGTCCAAGCCCCAGTCCTTGCTCGCCAGGCTTGGTGGTGAAAAACGGTTCGAACAGGTGCTTGCGTGTTTCATCGTCGATGCCGTGGCCATTATCACGCACCTGCAAACGGTAACGGCCGTCGATGATCGAGCCTTCAAGCCACAGCTCTGGCTGTGGCTGGGCGAACATGGCATCCAGTGCGTTGCCGATCAGGTTGACCAGAATCTGCTCGAGCCGGGTCTGGTCGATTGTCAGGGTGGCGTCGCTGAATTCGCGGTGCAGAACCAGGCCGGAGTGCTCCAGACGTACGCCCAGCAACTGTAAAGCTGCATCGACCGCCTTGCTCAACTGCGCCTGACCCTGATCATCGCCGCGTCGGGCGAAGGCTCGCAGGCTGGCGGTGATGCGGCCCATGCGGTCGACCAGATCGTTGATGGTTCGCAGGTTGGTGCTGGCGGTGTCCAGTGCGCCACGTTCCAGAAAACGCACCGTGTTGCCGGACAAGGTGCGCAGGGCAGCCAGAGGCTGGTTCAGCTCATGCGCGATGCTGGTCGACATCTGACCGATAGCTGCCAGCTTGCCAGCCTGTACCAGTTCATCCTGCGCCTTGCGCAATGTGTCCTCGGCCTGCCTTCGTTCACGAATCTGCGCCTTGAGGCGTTCATTGCTGGCCCGCAGGTGTTCGGTCCGCTCGGCGATCTTGCGTTCCAGCTCATTGTTTGCTGCCTGCAGCGCTTCTCTGGCAGCCAGCCGGGTCGAAATCACCTTGCGGCGCTCGTTCCAGGCAATCAGCAGGAACGTCACCAGCGCGCAGGCCACTGCGACCAGCATGCCGCGACTTGCCGCTTCACTGCGCAGGTCTTCCAGCGGCGTCAGCAGCGTCAGGTGCCAGGCGGTGTCGTTCAACGGCCGGGTCTGGGCCAGATAGCTGACCTGATTATGCTCCCGGTCGACACTGACGTTGGCCGGGAAAACAAGTTTCTCGACACTGTCAGACAGGTTCTCGCGTTCAAGCGGCACCAGCTCGTCGAGCGGCCACCAATAGTATTGCAGGCTGCGGGCCAGGCGCTCCTTGAGTTCCGGCGTGAGCGGGCGCACTGACTTCAGACGTCTGGCCGGGTCGCTGGACAGAATGATGATGCCGTTCTCGTCGCTGACGAAGGCCTCCAGGCGCGCCCGCTGCCAGCGCTCTTCGAGTGCTTCGAGGCTGACCTTGATAACTGCCACGCCGATAATCCGGCCTTTGTCTTCCAGGCCATGAGCCAGGTAGTAACCGGATTCACCGTTGGTGGTGCCGATCCCATAAAAGCGCCCTGGCAAGCCGCGCACGGCGTCCTGAAAATAGGCTCGAAAGGAGAGGTCTTCGCCTTGAAAGCTGTCGGAGTCGCGCCAGTTGCTGGTGGCGAGTACCCGGCCAGTCGTGTCCATCACATAAATGGCACGGCTGCGGCTGCGTCGGTTCAAACCTTCGAGGTAGCGATTGACCTGCTGCTGAAGCTCCGGCCCCGGTTTGTTCAGCAATTGCGACACGCTGGACTCTAGCTCCAGAACGCTGGGCAGGTAGGTGTATTTGCTGATTTCGCTTTCAACCGTGCGTGCATGCAGCTCCAGCTGGCGTTCGCCGCTTTCGCGCAGGCTCTTGATGCCATTGTGTTCGCTGACCAGGTAGGCAACGTAACCCAGACCGATCATCAACAAGAGGATCAGCGGTGGCAGAAACAGTTGGCGGATCAGGCGAGGTTTCACGGCGAGTGATGGCGGCGCTGCGCGATAAAGAGTGGGGTCGCATTTCATCACAGTCGTCCTGAACCGAACAGCTGTCCGCGAAAGTGCGGACAGCCGCGAGATGCACTGCCTAGTGCTGGAGAATCTTGGCGAGGAACTGTTGGGCGCGCCCGGAGCGTGCGTTGACATCGCCGAAGAATTCTTCCTTCGCGCAGTCCTCGACGATCTGGCCCTTGTCCATGAAAATCACCCGGTCGGCGACTTTGCGAGCGAAACCCATTTCGTGGGTCACGCACATCATGGTCATGCCTTCGTGGGCCAGTTGCACCATTACGTCGAGCACCTCGTTGACCATTTCCGGGTCCAGTGCCGAAGTGGGTTCGTCAAACAGCATGACCACCGGGTCCATCGCCAAAGCGCGGGCAATGGCAACACGCTGTTGCTGTCCGCCGGAAAGCTGGCCCGGATGCTTGTGCGCATGTTCCGACAGACCGACTCGTTCCAGCAGTTTCAAGCCTTTTTCCGTGGCCTCGGCCTTACTGCGGCCCAGTACCTTGATCTGCGCGATGGTCAGGTTTTCAACAATGCTCAGGTGCGGAAACAGTTCGAAGTGCTGAAACACCATGCCGACTCGCGAGCGCAGTTTCGGCAGGTTGGTCTTGGCATCGGAGATCGACGTGCCATCGACCACGATTTCGCCTTTCTGAAACGGTTCCAGTGCATTGACGCACTTGATCAGGGTCGATTTGCCCGAGCCGGATGGCCCGCACACCACGACCACTTCGCCCTTGCTGACCTCGGTGCTGCAATCGGTCAGCACCTGAAAGTCTCCGTACCACTTGTTGACGTTCTTGATGGAAATCATACGGCAAACCTTTTTTGCAGACGCTTTACCAGCACGGAGGCGGCAAAGCTGATCGTGAAGTACACCAGACCGGCAATGATCAGGAACTCGTTTGCGCGACCGATGATGTCGCCGCTGGAGCGCGATGCGTTGAGAAAGTCCACGAGGCCTACGGTGTACACCAGAGAGGTGTCTTGAAACAGAATGATGCTCTGCTGCAGCAACAACGGGGTCATCTTGCGAAATGCCTGGGGCAGGATGATCAGTCGCATCATCTGCGAGTAGTTCATGCCCAGTGCCTGCGCCGCGCCCATCTGGCCCTTGGAGATGGACTGCACACCGGCCCGGACGATTTCGCAGAAGTAGGCGGCTTCGAACATCATGAACGCCACGACGCATGAGGCGAATGCACCGATCGGGGTGTCTTCACCAGTGATCCAGCGCAGCACGAATGGCACCGCCAGGTAGAACCAGGTGATTACCAGCAGCAGCGGGATCGAGCGAAAGTAGTTAACGTAGGCGCCAGCCACATTGGCCAGCAGTTTGTTCGACGACAGACGCATCAGGGCCAGAGCAGTACCCAGCACCAGGCCGCCGACAACCCCCATCGCCATCAGCTTGAGGGTCATGACCATGCCGTTCCAAAGGCCGGGAATGGCCGGAACGATTCCAGTAAAGTCCATTATTTACCCCCCAGGGAGATCAGGCCGGGCACCGCGACTTTCTTCTCGATCACGCGCATCAGCAGCATCAGGCCCATGTTAAGCGTGAAATAGATGAGCGTTGCGAGGGTGAAGGCTTCGAACAGGTTCGCGGAAAACTCGGCGGTCTGTTTGGTCTGTGCGAGCAACTCCATCAGGCCGATCAGCGACGCAACCGAGGAGTTCTTGAACACGTTCAGGAATTCGGAGGTGAGCGGTGGAATGATGATGCGATAGGCTTGCGGCAACAGCACGTTCCAGTAAATCTGCGGCAGCTTGAAGCCCATTGCGCGAGCGGCCGATTCCTGGCCCTTCGGCAGCGCTTCGATGCCGGTACGTACCTGTTCGCAGACCCGCGCAGCGGTAAACAGGCCCAGGCAGACCACGACGCTCAGGAACGCCGAAGTGGTCGGGTTGAGGTCCTGCTTGTACCACTCCTGCAGGTTTTCAGGCAGCAGGTCGGGCACCAGGAAGTACCAGATGAACAGCTGCACCAGCAGGGGCACATTACGGAAGATTTCCACGTATACCGTGGCGATCCCCGACACCAGACGGCTTGGTACAGTGCGCATGACACCCAGTACCGAGCCGAGTATCAGGGCGATGATCCAGGCAACGACAGCAATGGCGACAGTCCAGCCCAGACCGGAGATGAACCAGTCCAGATAAGTCTCGCTGCCGACGCCGGTGGAATTGAAGAACACTCCCCAGTCCCAGTTGTAATTCATCAGGGTCTACCCCTCTTTTTTATATGGCTATCGAGATGCACGTGCTGGCGGAAGTCGAGCGCGCTGTACCGGTCCCGAAAGGTCTTGCCCGTTCGGGACCCGGTCCTGAACCGGCTGCTCAGGCTTTCTTGTCGTCTGCAGCTTTATCGGTCGGGTTCTGAATCAGTTCCTTGAGTTTTTCGCTCATCGGGAAATTCAGATTCAGACCTTTAGGAGGGACCGGAGACATGAACCACTTGCTGTAGATGGCATTGATGTCGCCGGATTTGAACGTCGCGACAATGGCGTCATCCACCGCTTTCTTGAACGGGGCGTCGCCCTTGCGAACCATACAGCCGTAAATCTCGTAGGATTGCGCAGTACCGGTCACTGCCCAATCGTCAGGCTTCTTGGCTTTGGCCATTTCACCAGCCAGCAGCGCGTCGTCCATCATGAAAGCGACTGCACGGCCCGACTCGAGCATCTGGAAGGATTCGCCGTGGTCCTTGGCGGAGATCACGTTCATGCCCATCTGCTTGTCGGCGTTCATCGCCTTGATAATGCGCTCGGAGGTGGTACCCGCGGTGGTAACGACGTTCTTGCCTTTCAGGTCATCGAAGTCCTTGTAGCTTGAGTCTTTTTTGGACAGAAGGCGGGTGCCTACTTCGAAGATACCCGTGGAGAAGTCAACCTGTTTCTGGCGTTCAACGTTGTTGGTGGTCGAACCGCATTCCACATCGACGGTGCCGTTCTGAACCAGCGGGATACGTGTCTGGGACGTCACCAGGTTGTACTTGACCTTGAGTGCAGGCATGTCGAGGTCTTTCTTGATGGCTTCGACGATTTTCAGCTGTATGTCATGGGAGTAGCCCATCGGCACGCCTGATGCGTCAGCGATGTAGGAGAAGGGGATAGAGGCGTCACGGTGACCAAGTGTGATGGTGCCGGATTCCTTGATCTTCTTCAGGGTACCGGTGAGCTCTTCTGCCAGAACCGGAGTGCTGATCAGGGCGGCGGCCAGTGCGGCGGAGATTGCGGCGCCCAGAACATGGGGAGCGATACGCATCGGTTGAATCCTCTATTTCATTTCTTATTGATAGGGACGCTGGGAAGGCGGCCCACTTATGACGAATGCTTCAACCGCGTCCTTTGAGACACACGCATGTGTCGAAGCTGTCGATAGAGAGAGCAGGACTCGTGCCAAACTTGGCAATTCTCCTAGAGCCATGATAGTAAAGGACTTTTTATGATGATCGTGGAGGCGCGCAAGTCGCTATGTACGGAAGTCCGAACGTGACGAGTCAGGATGTTCGGAAAACCGAATATTGCAGGAAGTTGGCAGTGAAGCAGGGATTCGATGCGAGGAGGGTGTCGAATGAGAAAGGTGTCGAGCGGGGGAGCCTGTTCATCCTGGGAAGGATGAACAGGTGAGCGCATGGTGGATCAGGCGGCTTCGATGTCAGCCTTGTTGCGCACTACGGTTTCCAGATAGCTGCGTACTCCGGCCTGCTCTTCAGGAGTGGTAAACAGACCCAGCTTGGTGCGACGCCACAGGATGTCCTCGATACTGGTAGCCCATTCTTGATCGCACAGGTAATCGACCTCACGCGTGTACAGCCCTGCGCCCAGATGCTGGCCCAGATCGTCCAGGCTCTGCGCACCTTCCAGCAGGCGCCAGCTGCGGCTGCCGTAAGTGATCGACCAGCGTTTGGCGATAGGCTCAGGCAACCAGCTGAAGCGTCGGGTCATTTCTGCCGTCAACGCTTCCGGGGTGGTCATGTCTTCACCGCCGGGCAGGGCAGACTTGGCTGTCCAGCTTGGTTTCATGTGTTTGAAAAACGGCGCCAGCTGGGTCATCGCTGATTCGGCGAGCTTGCGATAAGTGGTCAGCTTGCCACCAAATACCGACAAAATCGGCGCTTCTTCAGCTCCGCCCGACAGCGACAGCGTGTAATCGCGGGTGATAGCTGACGGATTGTCGGACTCGTCGTTGCACAGCGGGCGTACACCGGAAAAGGTGTGCAGCACATCGGTACGACTCAATTGCTTCTTGAAGTGGTCGTTGGCCACTTTGAGCACGTAGTCCATCTCGCCTTCAGTGATATCCACCTTGTTCGGATCACCCTGATATTCACGGTCAGTGGTGCCGACGATGGTGAAATGCTCCATGTACGGAATCGTGAACACGATGCGTTTGTCTTCGTTCTGCAGAATAAACGCATGCTCGCCTTCGTACAGCTTGGGCACGATCAAGTGGCTGCCTTGAATCAGGCGAATGCCATACGCCGAGTCGAGCTTGAGGTCTTCGCGAATGAATTTGGCGACCCAAGGGCCGGCAGCGTTGACCAGCGCCTTGGCGTGGATCGAAAACAGGCTGCCGTCGCTGCGCTCCAGATGCAGATGCCACATGCCTTTGATACGGCGCGCGCTGACACAACGGGTCTGAGTGTGGATGTGCGCACCGTTTTCACGGGCAGCCATCGCATTGAGCACCACCAGACGAGCATCGTCCACCCAGCAATCCGAGTATTCGAAGCCGCGAGTGATGCTTGGGTTGAGCGGGCTGTCCGCACCGAACTTGATGGTTCGCGAGGCTGGCAGTTTTTCGCGCTTGCCGAGGTTGTCATAAAGGAACATCCCCGCACGAATCATCCAGGCCGGGCGCAGATGCGGACGGTGAGGCAAGACAAAGCGCATCGGTTTGACGATGTGCGGTGCCTTGGCGAGCAGCACTTCACGTTCGGCAAGCGCCTCACGCACCAGGCGAAATTCGTAGTGTTCCAGATAGCGCAGGCCGCCGTGGATCAGCTTGCTGCTTGCCGACGATGTGTGGCTGGCCAAGTCATCTTTCTCGCAGAGAAAAACCGAAAGGCCGCGACCCGAAGCATCCGCTGCGATCCCGACACCGTTGATGCCTCCGCCAATAACGGCAATGTCGTAAACCTCTGAGAGGGGCGGGGTTGGCACGTTGGTGTGGGGCATTGGTGGCCTCCTGGACAATTCTTGAGCGCAGCTCGAAAGGCGAATCTGAACATTAATGTTCACTTTCGAAAATCATAGCTCAATAAAATGACCCTTGCCAGTCGGTATCGATTGAAAATACTGATGATGGAAGTCAAAAAGAACAAAAATGAACATTGTAGGGCTAGATGTGAAGCGGGGAAGATCGTACTTCCGCACTTCTCCGTGCACACGCCTTGGGCCGGCATGCAGTTCGGAACAGCATGCCGGCGCGGAACATCGCACGACAGCGGTGACGTTGTTCCGGACGCCTCTTGTTACTCGCGTGCTGGTCGGAAACCGGTGTTCACAATCAAACCACTTCCAGACGAATCTTGTGCTGTGTCAGCAGTTGTTGAAGCGCAGGCACCGGAGGCTGGTCGGTAACCAGGCAGTCGATCAGGGTGATCGGCCCAAGTCGTACCATTGCGTTGCGTCCGAACTTGCTGGAGTCAGCCGCCAGCAGCACTTTGCGCGCGTTGGCGATGATCGCCTGGGAAACCCGTACTTCCTGATAATCGAAGTCCAGCAGGCTGCCGTCTTCATCTATACCGCTGATGCCGACCAGCGCGAAGTCCACCTTGAACTGGCTGATGAAATCGATACTGCCCTGGCCGACCACACCGCCGTCACGACGAACATTGCCGCCTGCGATCAAGACCTCGAAATCGTCCTTGGTACTGAGAATCGACGCCACATGCAGGTTATTGGTGATGATCTTCAGGTTGTTGTGGTTGAGCAGGGCGCGGGCAATGGATTCGGTGGTGGTACCGATATTGATGAACAACGAAGCGTTGTCCGGGATCTGCGCAGCAATGGCCTCGGCGATCCGCTGTTTTTCATCGCGCATCTGATCCGCACGCATGGCGTAGGCGGTGTTTTCGATGCTTGAGTCATAAGCCGCGCCGCCGTGGTAGCGACGCAGCAGATTCATTTCCGCCAGTTGATTGATATCGCGGCGGATGGTTTGTGGGGTCACGACGAACAGCGTCGCCATTTCCTCGATGCTGACGTAACCGCGGTCGCGGACCAGTTCGAGTATCTGTTGTTGGCGGGGAGGCAGGTTCATTGTTTTTCCTTGAGCGCCCTCTACAAATGGCGCCCATCATGCCGCAGGCACGTGTGACCTGTCAGCCGGAATCCTGCTCCCCTTTACACAACAGCGTTTATCACTCTTGGTTTTCGTGCGGTTCCCAGTCACGGGTGCGCGCTACTGCTTTCTGCCAGCCAGCGTACAGCTTCTCGCGATGCGCCTCTTCGCAGGTAGGTTCGAAGACGCGTTCGATGACTGCCTTGTTGCGCAACTCGTCCAGGCTGCTCCAGAAACCGATTGCCAGACCCGCCAGGAAGGCTGCGCCCAGCGCCGTGGTTTCACGCATTTGCGGACGTTCGACGTGAGTGCCGAGAATGTCCGCCTGGAACTGCATCAGGAAGTTGTTGGCCACCGCGCCGCCGTCTACGCGTAGCGACTTGAGGCGTTCGCCAGAGTCCTGCTGCATGGCGTCGAGCACGTCGCGGGTCTGGTAGGCGATGGATTCCAGCGCCGCCCGGATGATGTGGTCGACCTTCACGCCACGTGTCAGGCCGAACAGCGCGCCACGGGCATACGGGTCCCAGTAGGGCGCGCCCAGGCCGGTGAACGCAGGCACCAGATAAACACCGTTGCTGTCCTTCACTTTGCCGGCGAAGTATTCGGTGTCCAGCGCGTCGTTGATGAGTTTCAGTTCATCGCGCAGCCACTGTACGGTAGAGCCGCCGTTGAACACCGCGCCTTCCAGCGCATAGGCCACTTCGCCACGCGGGCCGCAACCGATGGTGGTTAGCATGCCATGGGCAGACTTCACGGCTTTCTTGCCGGTGTTCATCAGCAGGAAGCAACCGGTGCCATAGGTGTTTTTCGCCTGACCCGGTTCTACGCACATCTGGCCGAACAGCGCCGCTTGCTGGTCGCCTGCAATACCGGCAATAGGAATGCCGCTCTTGCTGTGGCCATAGACCTCGGAGGAGCTTTTGACCTCGGGCAGGATCTCGCGCGGGATATCCAGTACATCAAGCATGCGCTGATCCCATTCCAGCGTATGGATGTTGAACAGCATGGTCCGCGAGGCGTTGGTGTAGTCCGTCACGTGAACCTTGCCGCCAGTGAATTTCCAGATCAGCCAGGTATCGATGGTGCCGAACATCAACTCGCCTTTTCGGGCGCGCTCGCGACTGCCTTCGACGTTGTCGAGAATCCACTTGACCTTGGAACCTGAGAAGTAAGGGTCGATCACCAGCCCGGTGGTGTCCTTGATGTACTCCTCCATGCCGTCGCGCTTGAGCTGCTGGCAGATTTCGGTGCTGCGGCGGCACTGCCAGACGATCGCGTTGTAGATCGGGCGGCCGGTTTCACGTTCCCAGATAACGGTGGTTTCACGCTGGTTGGTGATGCCGATGGCGGCGATCTGGTCGTGGTGCAGGTCTGCCTGCGCCAGCGCTTTGGTCATGCATGCAGTCTGGGTAGCAAAGATTTCCATCGGGTCATGCTCGACCCAGCCAGCCTGCGGATAGTGCTGCACGAATTCGCTTTGGGCAGTGCTCACCACGTTGGCGTCGCGGTCGAAAATGATGGCTCGCGAGCTGGTGGTGCCCTGGTCAAGAGCAATGATGTAATTCTTGTTCTGTTTGTCAGTCATGTCGATTGCCTTGCATTGTTGGGTGGGATTCAACGTTGTATGGGGTTCAGGACGAAGCCTGAACTTTGCCGCGAACCACGGGTGTTTCTTTTTCGTGTTCGGCAGAAACGGCGCTCGGCAGATGACGCGCAATCAGCGTGCGATAGCCTGCAGCACCCAGACAGGCACCCAGAATGGGCGCAAAAATCGGGACCAGGAAATAAGGAATGTCGCGACCACCGGTAAAGGCTATTTCACCCCAGCCAGCGAAAAACGTCATCAGTTTCGGACCGAAGTCGCGTGCCGGGTTCATGGCGAAGCCGGTCAGAGGGCCCATTGCGCTGCCGATCACGGCTACCAGCAGACCGATCAGCAAAGGGGCCAGCGCGCCGCGGGGCAGGCCGTTGTTGTCATCGCCCAAGGCCATGATGACACCCATGAGAATAGTGGTGATGACCACTTCGACCAGAAATGCCTGACCCACGGAAATGGCAGGGTTAGGGTAGGTCGAGAACACCGACGCAAGCTCGAGACTCTGCTGGCTGCCGCGGATGATGTTGTGGGTATGTTCGAAATCGAAAAAAAGGCTGACGTACAACAGGTACACAAGACCTGCACCGCAAAATGCACCTGCGATCTGTGCGCAGATGTAAAACGGCAATTTACGTTTTTCGAAACCTGCAAACAGACTCAGCGCGATGCTGACTGCAGGGTTGAGGTGAGCACCTGAAATACCTGCGCTGAGGTAGATGCCCATGCTGACGGCCATGCCCCAGATGATGCAGATTTCCCAAAGGCCGAAAGTGGCCCCCCCGACCTTGAGCGCTGCAACGCATCCAGTGCCGAAAAAAATCATCAGCGCTGTGCCCAGAAATTCAGCTACACATTGCCCGGAGAGCGTTGGTTGTTTTAGTGCGATGGTCATGGATACCTCATTTTTTGTTTTTGTCTCGGCACCCTGAGACAGGCATGGGTGCTCGTTATTCATGCGTATCAGAAAAACCCCATTTCTGATCGCTGGTGCGAGTTATACCGAAAAAGCGCTTTCGATAATATTCGTAAACGAAAAAATATAGGCAAGAATCCCCCCTGTCAAAGGTCGGAACCGAACGGTCAGCAAATCTGCGACACACCGCACAGGCGTTTCAGCAGGCTGTACACCGGGGCATTCGAGCAGTTTTCAAAAGGCCATCATTGTTACAGGTCGCGTGAATCAAGGCATGTTCACTTTACTTCGCTTAAAGTGATCGTCGTCTCGACCCCTTTGGAGCGCTGCATGACACCCGCACTGGATTTGCTGAAGAAAAACCGCGTCGAGCACCGTATTCACAGCTACGAACACGATCCCAAAGCCGCGTCGTATGGGCTGGAGGCAGCAGAAAAACTGGGGCTGGAGCCTGCCCGGGTTTTCAAGACGCTGTTGGCAAGTACTGAAAAAGGAGAATTGCTGGTCGCTGTGGTGCCGGTCGTCGGAACGCTTGATCTGAAGGCTCTGGCGCACGCCTGCGGGGCTAAGAAAACCGAAATGGCCGACCCGGCGGCGGCTCAGCGTTCTACTGGTTACTTGCTGGGAGGGATCAGTCCGCTGGGGCAGAAGAGACGTTTGCGCACGTTCATTGATGAAACTGCGCAGCTTTTTAAAAGCATATATGTCAGCGCAGGAAGGCGGGGGCTTGAGGTCGAGCTGTCGGCGGACATGCTCGCGGAGCATACCCAGGCCAGGTTCGCGCCTATCGGTCGGGAATAAATCTGGCGCTCAGGTGTTCAGCGTTCGCGTCGCAACGTTGCCAGATGCTGCGAATAACACCAGATGATCGGCTGCTACACGAATGCCCACATTGTCACCCTGCCGGTGGTCGGCATGGCTGGGGAAAATCGCTTCCAGCTGGCTGCCTGCGGGCAGTTGCAGGCGATACAGGGTCGAGGCGCCCTGGAATGTCCGACCGATGACCCGCGCCTGCAAACGGCTGTCCGGTGCATAGACGATGTCGTCCGGCCGCAGCAGGACATCCACGGCACTGCCGCTGATGCCGGGGTAAGCCCGATTGCCACGCAGCACGCCGAGTTCGGTGTTCACCAATTTCGGGTCAAGCATCTGACCGCGAATGAAGTAGCCCTGCCCGATGAAGCTTGCAACAAAAGGCGTCAGCGGCTCGTGATACAGGTTGTAAGGCGTGTCCCACTGTTCCAGACGTCCTTCCTTGAATACGCCGACATGGTCGCTGACGGCAAAGGCCTCTTCCTGATCATGAGTCACCAGAATGGCACTGGTGCCCCGTGCCTTGAGAATGTCGCGCACCTCATGGCTCAGCCGCCGACGCAACTCGCCATCCAGATTGGAGAACGGCTCGTCGAGCAGCAATAACTGTGGCTCAGGCGCGAGCGCCCTGGCCAGCGCGACGCGTTGCTGCTGGCCGCCGGACAATTCGTGTGGGTAGCGCTTACCCAATTCGCCGAGGTTGACCAGCTCCAGCAATTCAGCGATTACCTGATCGAGGCGCGGGTGGTTGCGAATGCCGAAGGCAATGTTTTCGGCGACGCTCAGGTGCGGGAACAGCGCGTAGTCCTGAAACACCATGCCGATTCGGCGTTTTTCCGGCGCAAGCGTCCATCCGGGACGGGATATGACCTCGCCAGCCAACGTGATTTCTCCCGAATGGATCGGTTCGAAGCCGGCAATGGCGCGCAATGTAGTGGTTTTGCCGCAGCCCGACGAACCCAGCAGGCAGCCAATATCACCCGCATTAAGGTGCAGGTTGAGGTCCTGCACCACGCGCTGGTTTTGGTAGCCGCAGGCCAGGTCACGCAGGTTCAGCAGCAACTCGCTCATGCGGGCTTGCAGGACGGCGCGACGAGAAATTCCAGCAGCGCCTTCTGTGCGTGCAGGCGATTTTCGGCCTGATCCCAAGCGACCGAGCGCGAGTCGTCCAGCAAATCGGCACTGATTTCTTCGCCGCGGTGAGCCGGCAGGCAATGCATGAACAAGACGTCGCTGGCGGCCAGATCGAGCAGGGCGCGGGTGACCTGAAACGGGGCAAACAGCGCCTTGCGGCGTGCGGTTTCTTCTTCCTGACCCATAGAGGTCCAGACGTCGGTGCTGACCAGGTGAGCGCCGGTCACGGCGGCTTTCGGATCACGAACCACGGTGACGCGGTCTCCGGCCAAGGCCAGAAATTGCGGGCTGGGCTCGTAACCGGCAGGGCAGGCAACGCGTAGCTGGAAGTCGAACTGAATTGCCGCTTCTATATAGCTGTTGCACATGTTGTTGCCGTCGCCAATCCAGGCAACCGTCTTGCCTTTGATCGAGCCGCGATGCTCCAGGAAGGTCTGCATGTCGGCCAGCAACTGGCAGGGATGCAGGTCGTCTGACAGACCGTTGATCACCGGCACGCGGGAATTAGCAGCGAACTCGGTCAGGTTGCTGTGCGCATAAGTGCGGATCATGACCGCATCCAGCATCCGTGACATGACCTTTGCGCTGTCGGCAATTGGCTCGCCACGGCCCAACTGGGTATCTCGATGCGACAAAAAGATGGCCTGGCCACCCAGTTGAATCATCCCTGCTTCAAAAGAAAGACGGGTACGTGTCGAGGATTTTTCGAAAATCATCCCGAGTACCCGGTTCTTCAGCGGCTCGAAAAGTACGCCGCGATTTCGCAGGTCTTTGAGCTCTACGCCACGACGGATCATGCCCAGAAGTTCGTCCGGGGTGTAATCCATCATCGAGAGAAAGTGCCTGGCATTCATGATTAACTACCTTTTTTGCAACAGACCGCAGGTTATCAAAGCCGGTTTTTATCGGGAAAACGGGCAGACCTGCGGCGGAGGCCGCACGGAGCGACGAATAAGGAAGGCGCGATAGTATAAAAAAATGTCGCGTCTTACCAATAGCAAGCGTGTTTCAGAAAAGCCGAAGCCTCGACGCTGCCCATTAAAGGCGCGCTGTAATACTTCATTGACAGGCTAAAAACTGGCTACGCTGAGAAGGCGAATGGCGTTCTCTGCTTTTTCCGAAGGCAGCATTTGTACACTGCTCAAATAGCGCTTGGCAATTAGTACCAATCCTGCAACAGTCCACTTTTCCGCAGCCGTGCTTATGCGACGCGCTTCACGGACTTGAATCAGGGACCGTTTCTTTAATGCCGGTCACAGGTTATAAAGCGTTGCCGAAACATTTACTGATCGAGGGGTGGGGAATGGACTCAAAAGAGCGTCAATTAACGGAGTTACTGGGGCTGACCGCCCGTACGCTCACCCATCTGACTGCTTCAATGACCTCGATGTCCTTTGAGTTGCTGCGCAGCGAGGACGAGGTGACGCGCAATGCGGGACGTCGCATGATCGACCGAATGGCGACCATCAGTTCGGGGCTCGACGAACACTGGCGTCTGATCGGCGATCTGACCGGTGTTCACCTGGCCCAGGAGCAGATCGAAACCGTCACCGAAATCCAGCTTCAGCACAAGGTCGTCACACCTCTGGGCGGCTGACCCGGTCTACTCATCGGCGCGCCTGATGCTTTCCGATTCACAATGCTGACGTCAGTGGCGCAGCTCATCGGCACGCACCATAGTGACTGTTAAGCAATCAGTCTGATTGCCATGACAAGAACCGAGGCTGCGATGACCCGGACCGAACATTACCGCGCCTGCCATTTGTGCGAGGCTATCTGCGGCCTTGCCATCGAGACCGAGGCCGGGCCGGAATCTGCCCCACGAATCACCTCGATCAAAGGCGACCCACTGGACACCTTCAGCCGTGGTCACATCTGCCCCAAGGCCGTTGCGCTGCAGGACATTCAGAACGACCCTGACCGCTTGCGCCAACCGATGTTGCGCAACGGGGAGCAGTGGCAGCCGATCACCTGGCAAGACGCGTTCGATCGGGTTGCCGAGCGGCTTCATGCCATTCAGCAACGTCACGGGCAGAATGCGGTGGCGATCTATCAGGGCAACCCCAGCGTCCACAACTACGGGCTGATGACCCACAGCAATTATTTTCTTGGCCTGCTCAAGACCCGTAACCGTTTTTCAGCGACGTCGGTCGATCAGTTGCCGCATCATCTGACCAGCTTTCTGATGTACGGCCACGGCATGTTGCTGCCGATTCCGGACATTGATCACACCGACTTCATGCTGATTCTGGGAGGCAATCCGTTGGCTTCTAATGGCAGCATCATGACCGTTCCGGATGTCGAGAAACGCCTGAAGGCCATTCAGCAACGCGGCGGCAAGCTGGTGGTCATTGATCCGCGCCGCAGCGAAACCGCTGCTATTGCCGATCAGCACCTGTTCGTTCGTCCTGGCGGCGATGCGGCGCTGCTGTTCGGGTTGCTCAATACGTTGTTCGAAGAGGGGCTGACTCGCCAGAGCCATCTGCCGGTCGACGGGCTGGAAGAGGTGCGAAAAGCGATTGGCGACTTCAATGCCGAAGCGATGAGCCCGCGCTGCGGCATCGCTGCAGGGCAGATTCGGCAATTGGCCCGCGATTTTGCAGCCGCCGACCAGGCGGTGTGTTACGGACGCATGGGCGTTTCCACTCAGGCGTTCGGCACGCTGTGCCATTGGCTGACACAGTTGATCAATCTGGTGACAGGCAATCTCGACCGTGTCGGCGGCGCGCTGTGCACTGAGCCCGCCATCGACCTTGTCAGCTCGACATCGGGCGGGCATTTCAATCTGTGGCAAAGCCGCGTGTCAGGGCTCCCGGAGTACGGTGGCGAGTTGCCGGTCTCGGCGCTTGCCGAAGAAATGCTCGTGGAAGGGGAGGGGCAGGTTCGCGCGCTGGTGACGGTCGCGGGCAACCCGGTGTTGTCGACGCCCAACGGACGCCAGCTGGATCAGGCGCTGAAGGGTCTGGAATTCATGGTCAGCATCGATCTGTACATCAACGAGACCACTCGCCATGCCGACCTGATCCTACCGTCCACGTCGGCGCTGGAGAACGATCATTACGACACCACGTTCAACACCCTGGCGATCCGTAACGTCACGCGCTTCAATCGCGCGATCTTCGAAAGGCCCGAGGGCGCATTGCACGATTGGGAGATATTTGTCGGCCTGGCCAAGGCATTTGCAGCCAAGGCTGCGCGTGAGCTGAAGCCAACCCTGCCACCCGCGCAGATGATTGATCGCGGTTTGCGTGCGGGGCGCTATGGCGAGGCATCGGCCCACAATCTGTCTCTTCAGACACTGGCAGGCCACCCCCACGGCCTGGATCTGGGCGCACTGAAGTCAAACCTGGCAAGCCGCCTGAAAACCGCCAATGGCAGCATCCAGGCTGCGCCAGAGGTGATCATGGCTGATCTCGCACGCTTTGCTGCCGATCCTGGTCCGCAGGCGGGTGAGTTGCTGCTGATTGGCCGCAGGCATGTACGCAGCAACAATTCGTGGATGCACAACTACCACCGGCTGGTGAAAGGCAAGCCTCGGCATCAGCTGTTGATGCACCCTGAGGATCTGCAGCGGCGTGGCTTGAGTGACGGGCAGCAAGTCAGGGTCAGCTCGCGGGTAGGTGTGATAGAAGTCCAGGTATTGAGCAGTCTGGACATGATGCCGGGTGTCGTCAGCCTGCCGCATGGCTGGGGACATTCGCGGGCCGGCGTGAAAATGGAGATCGCCCGGAGCCAGCCCGGCGTGAGTGCCAACGACCTGACGGACGAACGGCAACTCGATGTTCTGTCCGGCAACGCTGTGCTGAACGGCGTTCCGGTGCAGGTGGTGTCTTGTTAAGGCGCAAGACAGAGCGTCATGCTCGGGTTTTCGTTACAATGCGCCACCGTGCCGACAACTGAGTCGGATATTTCAGCCGAGGTGCATCATGGATATCATCGAAACGATCAAAGAGCAGATTGCCAACAACACCATTCTGCTTTACATGAAAGGCGCTCCAAACGCCCCACAATGCGGCTTTTCGGCCAAGGCCTCCCAGGCGTTGATGGCCTGTGGCGAAAAGTTTGCCTACGTCGACATCCTGCAAAACCCTGAAATCCGCACCAACCTGCCAAAGTACGCCAACTGGCCGACTTTCCCGCAGCTGTGGGTTGCCGGTGAGCTGGTTGGCGGTAGCGACATCATCAGCGAAATGATGGCTGACGGTTCGCTGCAGACGCTGGTCAAGGATGCATCTGCCAAGGCAGCACCTGCCAAAGCCGAGTAAAACCTTACGCTCCAGCGTGGCGTGTATGTCACCTGGAGGACGCAGAGCGTCGCACGATAGTCGAGGTTATCGCTCCCTGCGCTTCAGCGTGGGAATGCCTTTCACGACGCTCTGCGTCGCAAGCGTTTGTAGCAGTGTGGTTTTACAGACAAGAAAAAGCCCGCTCTCGACAGAGGCGGGCTTTTTCATTGCAGCGCGTCGGGTGAATCAGTCACCCATTTGCGACTGCAGGTAGTTCTCTATGCCAACTTTGACGATCAGACCAAGCTGAGTCTCCAGCCAGTCGATTTGCTCTTCCTTAGGCTCAAGGATGTCTTCGAGCAACTCACGGCTGCCAAAGTCGCCGACTGTCTCGAAATGAGCAATGGCCGCTTTCAGATCAGCCAGACCTTTCTGCTCGATCTTCAGGTCGCACTCCAGCATTTCCTTGGTGTGCTCGCCGATCAGGATCTTGCCGAGGTCCTGCAGATTTGGCAGCCCTTCAAGAAACAGTGTGCGCTTGATCAGCTTGTCTGCGTACTTCATCGCATGGATGGACTCGTGGTACTCATGCCCGCCGAGCTTTTTCAGGCCCCAGTCTTCGTACATACGTGCATGCAAAAAGTACTGATTGATAGCGACCAGCTCGTTTCCGAGGATCTTGTTGAGATGCTGGATGACTGTAATGTCGCCTTTCATGTTCGAGGTCCTGCCGATGGATGGTGTCGATAAGCTGCGAGTGTGAGCTGCGCTCCGTCGTCTGTCAAACCTAAGTGTTTGAATAATAAGTGAATTTAAATAGGAATAAGAATGTTTGAGTTCCGCATCTTGACGCTAAGCGCTTGAATTACAGGCATAAAAAAACCGGACATGGCGTCCGGTTCTTGAAAACGGGGTATTCAGGCAGCTGAAAATTTTGCGGGATAGGCCAGCGCCGCATGACTGCTTTGCAGTTCGGTCAGGGTGTCACGCACCACTTCTTTCGCCAGGCAGGCGCATTTTCCACATTTACTCGCGACGCCCAGCGTTTCGCGGACTTCACGATAACTGCAGCAGCCTTCCAGAATTGCATCCCGGATTTGACCGTCTGTGACACCTTGGCAGAGGCAAACATACATAAGCTATGGACCGTCGCTGGTTTATTGCTTGATGTGAAGGAGACTAATGCTAATGAGAATGCTTGTCAAAACTGTTTTGGGTTCGATTCAGGTAGGGCGATGAGTGGTCGGCGGGTTGATTGCGTAGCGCGAAGAATGCCCGCCACTTTTTGGCAGACATGAAAAAACCGGCGCAAGGCCGGTCTGTTCACTGAACTGTCGACCTCAGTCGTCGAAGTCTTGCCAGCCGCCCATTTCTTTCCAGCGGTTGACGATGCCGCAGAACAGCTCAGCGGTCTTTTCGGTGTCGTAGCGTGCCGAGTGAGCTTCACGGCCGTCGAAGTCGATTCCGGCGGCCTGGCAGGCTTTGGCCAATACGGTCTGGCCGTAGGCGAGGCCGGCAAGCGTGGCCGTGTCGAAGCTGGAGAACGGGTGAAACGGGTTGCGCTTCATGTCCATCCGGGCGACAGCCGCGTTGACGAAACCGAGGTCGAAGCTGGCGTTGTGACCGACCAGTACCGCGCGTTTGCAGCCATTGGCTTTAAGCGCCTTGCGCACGCCGCGGAAGATATCGTTAATTGCGGTCTCTTCGCTGACCGCCATGCGCAACGGGTGATCGAGCTTGATGCCGGTGAACTCCAGCGCAGCCGCCTCGATGTTGGCGCCCTCGAAGGGCTCGACGCGGAAGAAATAGGTGTGCTCGGGAAACACAAAGCCTTTTTCATCCATGCCGATGGTGACAGCGGCAATTTCCAGCAGGGCATCGGTGGCGGAGTTGAAACCACCGGTCTCGACGTCGACGACTACCGGCAGGTAGCCGCGAAATCGCGCTGCCATCGGGTGACGGGAAACGCCGCCACCGCCGTGGCCTTCGTGTTCTTCGTCAAAATGATCTTCACTCACGCGTGTTCCTCCAGACGCCAGCGCAGTGTTTCACCAGCGCGCAGCGGGATAACGGTCAACTCGCCAAACGGCAGGCTGGCAGGGGCGGTCCACTCGTCACGCACCAGCGTGATGGTGTCCTGATTGGCAGGCAGGCCATAGAACGCCGGACCGTGAAGGCTGGCGAAGCCCTCCAGCCTGTCCAGCGCGTTACGCTGTTCGAACGCTTCCGCGTACAGCTCGATCGCTGCGTAGGCCGTGTAGCAACCGGCACAACCGCACGCGTTTTCCTTGGCATGCTGAGCATGCGGTGCCGAGTCGGTGCCCAGGAAAAACTTGTTGCTGCCGCTGGTGGCCGCGTCGAGCAACGAAGCCTGATGCGTATTGCGCTTGAGAATCGGCAGGCAATAGAAGTGCGGACGAATCCCGCCGACCAGCATGTGGTTGCGGTTGTACAGCAGGTGGTGCGCAGTGATGGTCGCCGCCACATTGGCCGAGGCTTCGTTGACGAACTGCACGGCCTCGCCGGTGGTGATGTGTTCGAACACCACTTTGAGGGTCGGAAAGCGTTCGACCACACGACGCAGATGTTCGTCGATGAACACTTTTTCGCGATCGAAGACATCAATCTCGCCGCGTGTCACTTCCCCGTGTACCAACAGCAACATGCCGACTTCGGCCATTGCCTCCAGGGCCGGGAAGATCTTGTCGATGCTGGTGACACCGGAATCCGAGTTGGTGGTCGCCCCGGCCGGATACAGTTTGGCAGCGTAGACAAAGCCGCTGGCCTTGGCTGTGCGGATGTCTTCGGGTGTGGTCTGGTCGGTGAGGTAAAGCACCATCAACGGTTCGAAGCGGCTGGCTGCCGGACGTGCGGCCAGAATGCGCTGGCGATAAGCGTCGGCTTGTTGCGCGTTGCGAACCGGAGGTACGAGGTTGGGCATGATGATTGCGCGGCCAAAAGTTCGCGCTACGTCGGCAACGGTATGAGGCAAGACAGCTCCGTCACGGAGGTGAATATGCCAGTCGTCGGGACGCAGAAGGGTCAGGCGGTCAGACATTGGGGATTCCAGGCGGGTCAAACTCGTTGGGAATGCTACCGGAAAAGCCTCTCTCAGGCATCCGCTATCAAGTTTTGCATGAAGTTACCGATAGCTCCCTTGTCAGTCAGCATTTTTCTGTTTCGCGTTCATTTCCAGTGGAGCCTCCCGTGCGCCAGCGATATTTAGCCCTGCTCAGCATGTTTGCCAGCCTTCCGGCGATGGCTATCAGTTTCCAGACGCGTCTGGAGAGCATCGAGTGGAAGGTCGAAGGCGATCAGTTCGAATGCCGCCTGACTCAGCCGATCACCGATTTCGGTGCGGGCGAGTTCGTGCGCCGTGCGGGAGAGCAGGCGACATTTCGCCTCAAGGCGTCCTATAACATGCTGGGCAATGGCTCTGCGACATTGCTGGCCGCCGCCGCGCCCTGGCAGCCTGGGCGTGGTGATATCAACCTGGGTTCAGTGCGCGTCATGAATGGCGACATTCCGTTCAACACTTCCCAAGCGCAGGCAGGGCGGCTGATCAGCGGCCTGATGGACGGGCGCAGCCCGCTGATTCGTCACTACAACCGCGACGGCGGTCTGATGGAAATACGCTTGCTACCTGTCAAATTCAGCAAGGCGTTCAGTGAATATCAGGCTTGTACCGCCAAGCTGTTGCCGATGAATTTCGATCAGATCAAACAGGCTGAAGTGGGTTTTCCTGGCGGTGGTATCGAGCTGGATGCCCGTGCAAAAGCGCGTCTGGACAACATGGTTGCCTACTTGAAGGCTGATCCGACCGTCAACCGCGTCGAGCTTGATGGCCATTCGGACAACAGCGGCAATCGCCTTACCAACCGTGACTTGTCTCGCCGCCGGGCGCTGGCAGTCATGGATTATCTCAAGGCTCAGGGTATCCCGGAGCAGCAGATCACCTTGCGCTTCCACGGTGAGCGCTACCCGCTGGCGCCCAACACCAACGAAGCCAACCGCGCGCGCAACCGTCGGGTGAACGTACACCTTGAGCGCGTAGCGCCCGATGAGCGCCCGGTGCCTGTTGCCTCCTCGGCAAGCGCCGCACACACGTCCTGAGCCCTCGTCAGGCTGCTGGATACGTCGCCTTGTCGTCACAAGCTGTCGCGCCCCTGTAAATCTGCTGGCTTGAACGGTAGAATCCACGGTTTTCCGTACAACCCGGTGGAGTGATGGCATGGCGGACGTAAACAAGGTAGTTCTCGCGTATTCCGGTGGCCTGGACACTTCGGTGATCCTCAAGTGGCTGCAAGATACGTACAACTGCGAAGTGGTGACCTTTACCGCTGACCTGGGTCAGGGTGAAGAGGTCGAACCGGCACGCGCCAAGGCTCAGGCCATGGGCGTGAAAGAAATCTACATCGATGACCTGCGCGAAGAGTTCGTGCGCGATTTCGTGTTCCCGATGTTCCGTGCCAACACTGTCTACGAAGGCGAGTACCTGCTGGGTACCTCCATCGCTCGTCCATTGATCGCCAAGCGTCTGATCGAAATCGCCAATGAAACCGGCGCTGACGCCATCTCCCACGGCGCAACCGGCAAAGGCAACGACCAGGTGCGTTTCGAACTGGGTGCCTACGCGCTCAAGCCTGGCGTCAAGGTGATTGCTCCGTGGCGTGAGTGGGATTTGCTGTCGCGTGAAAAGCTGATGGATTACGCCGAAAAGCACAACATCCCGATCGAGCGTCACGGCAAGAAGAAATCCCCGTACTCGATGGACGCCAACCTGCTACACATTTCCTATGAAGGCGGCGTCCTGGAAGACACCTGGACCGAGCACGAAGAAGACATGTGGCGCTGGACCAAGTCCCCCGAGGACGCGCCAAACGTGGCGACCTATCTTGAGCTGACCTATCGCAATGGCGATATCGTTGCGCTGGATGGTGTCGAGATGACCCCTGCCACTGTTCTGGCAACCCTGAACCGCATCGGCGGCGAGAATGGTATCGGGCGTCTGGATATCGTGGAAAACCGTTACGTGGGCATGAAGTCCCGTGGCTGCTACGAAACCCCGGGCGGCACCATCATGCTGCGTGCCCACCGCGCAATCGAATCGATCACCCTGGACCGTGAAGTCGCTCACCTGAAGGATGAGTTGATGGCCAAATACGCCAGCCTGATCTACACCGGTTACTGGTGGAGCCCTGAGCGTCTGATGCTGCAACAGATGATCGACGCGTCTCAGGCTCACGTGAACGGCGTGGTACGTCTGAAGCTGTACAAGGGCAACGTGATTGTGACTGGCCGCAAGTCCGATGACTCGCTGTTCGATGCCAATATCGCGACCTTCGAAGACGATGCTGGCGCTTACGACCAGGCCGACGCTGCAGGCTTCATCAAGCTGAACGCACTGCGCATGCGGATTGCCGCAAACAAGGGCCGCAAGCTGTTCTGAAGATAGCAGGTGGTTTGGCAAGTGCAGCCCCTCGCAGGGCTGCACTTGATGATCTGGCTGACGCGTAAAGCGCTTCAAGTTTCAACGCTTCGTATGACCTGCAGGGCGCGGCTCCTTTCCTGGACCAGCGCAGGTCACGTCTTTGACTAAAGTTTCCTGACACTTTGATCATTGCTGTTGAGTTCATCAACGCGGATACCGCTGGGCGTTCTACGCGTTTTAACGTCGCGGTATTGTTTTGATGAATCAAATACGGTCTGCAGTGTGTATTGATGAAGGCCTGCTTTCGACAGGAAAAGAAACAGGCATAGGCTTTGCCATGTTTTCCTACACAGACTGTCGTTGTTAAGGACGCTATAACCGAGTTTTTCAGTCGCGTATCCGGCACTCTTCGCACACGGCGGCTATTTCAACGCAACGGCTTTATTGAGTGTGCGGGTCAGCAGTACCTGGCGCCGAGTCAGGCTGCTTAGGCGTATCGCTTTCTCGCTGTTGCCTGAACTCATATCGATAGGCCTTGCCGATGTTCCAGATCTGGCGAACGCTGAGGTCGAGCAACTGAGCGATTTCAGAAGCAGCGTAGCCGAGGGCCGAATAGTGCATGGCGTGGCCCGCAACGACATCATCGACATCAGCAGTATCATTGCGTGCTTCTCTCCTGAGGCTACGCACAGGCTGGCTGAAATGTATCCTCACTTTATGTTCCGTTGCCAGTTGGCGAACATCCTTCTTGGTCATACGCAATGAGTACTGCAGGGCGTTGACCCCCGCGCCCTTTGCAACAAGGCACTTCAGTAATTCCACTTTGCCTGTGAGTTCCAGGGCAGAGGTATTATCGGTGGGTGTCGGATTCGATGAACCCGCTGTTTCTCCCTCCGGTATGACGGCAATAACCCCGCCGGTGGCGACGAACCGCTCTATGGCAGTGGCCAGTTCCAGAGCGGTACGGGGCGGTGAAGGCGAACGAACGTATTTATTGTCCATGATAGGTCCCTTTTTGAACATGGTTATACACATGGCCCATTCAAAAGAGTTGGCAGACACTTTGAGGTCTTGTCATCAGGCAGAGGTGCCCGACCGGCCATGTATGCAGTACCCGAATCCATCCGGCCGGTGTGATAGACCGAGCTCGTCTAACTACTGTTGCTCATGAAGTACGTGAGTGAAATACGCATTGATATAGCCTCTTGAGAAGCGTATTCAATGGCAATAAATAACGGTGTTAATGCCAAAAAAGTAACGACTGGTAATAGAATTTGCAAGGAGAAAATGGTGCTTGGATGGAATTGATTTGAAAGTATTTAAAAGGTCTTACATGTTTTATTTTTGCGTCCCTGATTTTTGTAGTACGTTTCCTATTCGGCTGACCATGGCTGGATCTGAAATGAGATTTGGTATTTGCTACTTGTCGAATGAGCTGCTTTTAGTCTTGAATGACGTAGGCTCATGCTAAGGTGTCTGTAAGATATTGCTTCAGCACAGGCTCGTGCGGTTAAATCATAATGCCGTGAGGCCTGAGCGCTAACGATGTGTCGAGTGCTCAGCCTGGCGTTCTGTTGTAGGAGATTTCCTTAAGTTATATAGGACGTTTCCTTAAATAAATATTTGTACAATATTCTGTATTCAATGTGTAATTTTTACTCGTGGTTTACGTATGTACGGTGTGAGTGATCGCTATCAGTCGCCCCGTGTGGCGTGCAGGCGTCGGTGCCAGGAAAGAGGCGCTTATCTTGACAGGACCGCACTATTTCAATCGCCACGTTCTGCGCGTCTCTGTCATGTAGATGCCTGAGTATCAAGAACTGTCGTGTCATCAGCATCTTGAAATTCGGCCATGACGCCCGGGCGTTTTGCTTCAGGAGTATTCAGGCGGACAGGAGGTTTTTTTCACTTTGCTGGCTATGCGCCATGCGTCAATTTGTTTCGATGCTGATAAAAAGACGGTTTTACAAAGTTTTTAACAGGCCCGACAAGATCATTTTTGACGATGAAACGTCTGGTCATGTTCATCTATCGACTGGAGTCGCGATGCTTACGCCGCCGCTCCAGCAATAATTCAACAGGTTCCGAAAAGGAAGGCTCTGTGAAAATTAATAAAAAATGTACGTTAGTGCCGAGTTTTGTAGGAAGTTTCTGCTGTACTTGTAGGAATGGTCTTTGGCTGTCAGTCCTTAAGGGTGAGCGCAATGCAAAGCACTAAACGACTAAGTTATTGTGCTGGCTCTGAAAATTCGAATAGCGAAAAATGGACTGCCCATGAATAAAGTGCTGATCGTGGATGATCATCCTGTCATTCGCCTTGCTGTACGCATGCTGATGGAGCGTCATGGCTATGAGGTCGTCGCGGAGACTGATAACGGTGTGGACGCATTGCAGATGGCGCGCGAGCATCTTCCTGATATCGTGATCCTCGACATCGGTATCCCCAAGCTCGACGGCCTGGAAGTAATCGCTCGTCTGTCAGCCATGACATTGCCATTCAAGGTTCTGATTCTGACTTCTCAGGCGCCAGGTCACTTCTCCATGCGTTGCATGCAGGCAGGTGCTGCGGGGTATGTTTGCAAGCAACAGGATCTGACCGAGCTGCTGAGTGCAATCAAGGCGGTGCTTTCAGGCTACAGCTATTTCCCCAACCAGGCGCTGCACACTGTTCGCTCCAGCATGGGAAACGCGAGCGAATCGGATATGGTAGACCGTCTTTCCGGCAGGGAAATGATGGTTCTGCAACAGTTGGCCAGAGGCAAGACCAACAAGGAGATCGCAGACGGCATGTTTTTGAGCAACAAGACCGTCAGCACTTATAAAACCCGGTTATTACTCAAGCTCAATGCACATTCGCTGGTTGATCTGATTGAGCTTGCCCAGCGTAACGGGCTTGTCTGAGGCGGGCAGGTCATATTCGGCAATCAGTAAGCCGTGCCCAGTGCCTGGGAGCGTCTCTCTTTAGAGCTGCTTCCAGGGCTCGGCTCTGGCACGCAATATGTCTGGCGTCTCGCCAGGCGCTGCGCCTAAAAGTCGAAGTCGTAATCGGCCAGTTGTCTTTGCAAGCGCCGCTCTTCAAGCAGGTTATCGATGGTCCGGCGCTTGCTCAGGTTTGTCTTCGCCGGCTCCACAACCACAGGTTCGATTTCGTCAGTTTCAACGACGACGATCTCATCGTCTACATCCAGCTGCTCATTGCCAGTACTCATGAAGTTGACTCCAGGGCTTGGACTTTCTCTGGCGCTTCTTATATCGACAATCCGCAGGCGGGTAAAAAAGATTTTTTCAATCGATAAAGTGGCAACCGCCCGTCGGCCTCAATCGTCTGATGTCTTGTGCTTGTAATCGCACAGGTCCTCTATGCGACAACTGCCACAGCGTGGCTTGCGGGCCTGGCAAACGTAGCGTCCATGCAGGATCAGCCAGTGATGCGCATCGAGCAGATAATTTTTCGGCACAAATTTCATCAACTGCTTCTCTACCTCCACCACGTTTTTCCCGGGGGCGATGCCTGTTCGGTTGCTTACGCGAAAGATATGCGTGTCTACGGCCATCGCTATCTGGCGAAACGCGGTGTTGAGTACAACGTTGGCGGTCTTGCGTCCCACCCCTGGTAACGCCTCAAGGGCTTCACGGGTCTGCGGCACTTCGCCATTGTGCAGCTCGATCAGCATCCGGCAGGTTTCAATCACGTTTTTGGCTTTGCTGTTGTAAAGGCCGATTGTCTTGATGTACCCGGAAAGCCCTTCAACGCCGAGGTCGTAGATTGCTTGTGGCGTATTGGCCACTGGATAGAGCCTGGCGGTCGCCTTGTTGACGCTCACGTCGGTGGCCTGCGCGGAGAGGATCACCGCGATGAGCAATTCAAAAGGCGTGGTGTAGGCCAGCTCGGTTTTAGGGTCCGGATTGTCCTCATGCAGCCTGCGGAATATTTCCTGACGTTTTGCAGCATTCATGGACGAAGCGTTTCCTCGGAATTGATCGTTGCAGACGCTGATAGCAGCGCCTGCAGTGCCTGTTCGGCGGCCTCGTAGTGGCGTTGCAGCGTCACCAGCTGCGCTGCTTGCTCCGCAATGGGCGGATGACCAAAGGCCTTGAGCGACTTGTTGAGCTGGGCACGACTCATCGCCAGCGCAATCCTGGCTTTTTTCAAGGCTTCGTCCGCGGCGCCAGGCCTCTGGTTCTGTTCAGTGTTTGCGGCAGTTCGAGGTGCTGCTTCACGAAGTGATTCCATTCGTTGCGAGCGGGCAATACGTTCTGCCAGTCGAGCCTGCTGTTCGCTGCGCAGCCTGGCGTTTCTGGAGTCGAAACGCCGCCGTGCATGAGTGCGCTTGTGCTGCCGGGCGATTTGCAAGTCACAGGTCGGTGCCAGTCCGCCCACGATCGGTATGACCGCTGCAGAGGGTAGCGGATGCATTTCAATGCAGTCCACCGGGCACGGTGCGACGCACAGGTCGCAACCTGTGCATTCCTCAATGATCACGGTGTGCATCAATTTCGCTGCCCCGACAATGGCGTCTACCGGGCAGGCCTGGATGCATTTGGTACAGCCGATACACTCGGCCTCGCGAATAAAGGCGACCTGGGCAGGTGCCGCTCCGCGCGCCGTATCCAGAGGCAATGCCGGCACAGCCAGCAGCTCTGCCAGTTGAATGATGGTTTCTTCACCACCTGGCGGGCATTTGTTGATGGCTTCACCGCCCGCAATCCCTTCCGCATAGGGCTGGCAGCCGGAATGTCCGCACTTGCCACACTGAGTCTGGGGCAGCAGCGCGTCGATACTCCGTATCAGTTCCACGTCGGGAAGTATGCGAATCGATTCAGTCATGATCGCGCCAGGTAGCGACAGCAGGTATGTCTTTCGAAAGGCGCATTATCGGCCATATCAAGGTGCTTGCGAATGCACGAAGCCCCGATACCCGCTGTTGAGCGGATACCGGGCCTTGTCCGGGTTACTTGATGCGTTGACCAGGTTTGGCACCGCTGTCCGGGCTGAGCAGGTAGATTTCTTCACCGCCAGGGCCTGCCGCCATCACCATGCCTTCGGAAATGCCAAAACGCATTTTGCGAGGCTTGAGGTTGGCGATCATCATGGTCAGGCGACCTTCGAGCTCGGACGGGTTCGGATAGGCGCTCTTGATTCCGGAGAAAACATTGCGCTGCTCGTCGCCGATATCCAGCGTCAGGCGTAACAGCTTGTCGGCGCCCTCGACATGCTCGGCCTTGAGAATCAGCGCCACGCGCAGGTCGACGGCTGCAAAGGTGTCGAAATCGATTTCCGAAGACAGCGGTTCCTTGGTCAGTTCGCCATTGCCGACCGGCGCTGCAACAGTATCGGTCTGCGTAGCGGTCAGGTCTTCTCTGGATGCAGTGGCCATTGCTTCTACCTTGGCCGGGTCGATCCGGGTCATCAGTGCCGAGAACGGATTGAGCTGATGGTTGACCAGCAAGGTCTTGTGATCTTCCCAGGTCAATGGCGCGACGTTGAGGAACTGCTCTGCGTCGGCGGCCAGGTTCGGCAGTACCGGCTTGAGGAAAATGACCAGTTGGCGGAACAGGTTGATGCCCAGTGCGCAGACAGCCTGGACCTCGTCCTGTTTGCCTTCCTGTTTGGCCAGCGCCCAAGGTGCTTTTTCTGCGATGTAGGCATTGGCGCGATCGGCCAGTGCCATGGTTTCGCGCATGGCGCGGGCAAAGTCGCGGGCTTCGTAAGCGTCGGCAATGCCTGGCGCAGCTGCCAGAAATGCATCGGTGAGTTCAGGCGCGGCATTGGCCTGGACCATCACACCGGCATTGCCTTTGTGGATGAACCCGGCGCAACGGCTGGCAATGTTCACGACCTTGCCGATCAGGTCGGAGTTGACCTTCTGTACGAAGTCTTCGAGGTTCAGGTCCAGGTCATCGACGCCACGGCCCAGCTTCGACGCATAGTAATAGCGCAGGTACTCGGGCGACAGATGATCGAGGTAAGTGCGCGCCTTGATAAAAGTGCCGCGCGACTTCGACATTTTCTGGCCATTGACGGTCAGGTAACCGTGAACGTTGATGGCGGTCGGTTTGCGCAGGTTCGCGCCTTCGAGCATGGCAGGCCAGAACAGGGCGTGGAAGTTGACGATGTCCTTGCCGATGAAGTGGTAAAGCTCGGTGGTCGCGTCCTTGCCCCAGTACGCATCGAAGTCCAGGTCCGGACGACGCGCACACAGGTTCTTGAAGCTGGCCATGTACCCGATGGGGGCATCGAGCCATACGTAGAAATATTTGCCGGGCTCATCCGGAATCTCGAAACCGAAATACGGCGCATCGCGGGAGATGTCCCATTGCTGCAGGCCGCTGTCCAGCCATTCGGCGATCTTGTTGGCAACCGCGTCTTGCAGGGTGCCGCTGCGCGTCCAGCTTTTGAGCAGGGTGTCGAAGGCTGGCAGATCGAAGAAGAAGTGTTTCGAATCCTTCAGGACAGGCGTCGCACCGGAAATCGCTGACTTGGGGTTCTTCAGATCAGTCGGCGCGTAGGTCGCACCGCACTTCTCGCAGTTGTCGCCGTACTGGTCTTCGGCCGCACATTTCGGGCAAGTGCCCTTGATGAAGCGGTCGGCCAGAAACATGTTCTTTTCAGGGTCGAAATACTGCGTCACCGAACGCGTGGCGATATGACCGGCATCGCGCAACCGCTTGTAGATCATGCTCGACAGTTCGCGGTTTTCATCCGAGTGTGTCGAGTGGAAATTATCGAAGTCCACCAGGAAGTCGTCGAAGTCGGCGCTGTGTTCAGCCTTGACGTTGTCGATCAACTGTTCAGGGGTGATGCCTTCCTTTTCAGCGCGCAGCATGATTGCCGAACCGTGAGCGTCGTCCGCACAAACATAAATGCACTGGTTGCCGCGGTGCTTCTGGAAGCGCACCCACATGTCGGTCTGGATGTACTCGAGCATGTGGCCAAGGTGAACGGGACCATTGGCATAGGGCAGGGCGCTGGTAACGAGAATCTTGCGTGGCTCGGACATGGGGCTCGGCTACTTGAAGTGAAACGGAGGTCGGCCACTATAAAGGTCTGAGCAATTTTTTTCACCCCGCGTGGCTGTGGGAATGCTCCTGTCACTGGGTTGAAATCATGTGGCTGCCTGGCAGAACAGGTACGATAGCCGCCTGTTTCAGTCAGTCTTTTTCGGAGTAAGCCCATGAGCGCAGTCAATCGCGCAGCGGTGGAGACGATTCTTCGCCAGTACACCGACCCCTACCTGAACCTGGACCCGGTCAGTGCCGGTTGTGTCAGGTCCATTGAGATTCAGGACGCTCGCGTCAGCGTGCAGCTCGAGCTGGGTTATGCCGCTGACCTGTTCAGAAATGGCTGGGCGCAAGTTCTCAAGACCGCTATCGAAAACCTCGATGGCGTGCTGTCAGCCAGCGTCGACATAAAAAGCGTGATCAGCGCGCATAAGGCACAGAGCCAGATCCCGGGCCTGGCCAATGTGAAGAATATCGTCGCCGTCGCATCCGGCAAAGGCGGTGTCGGCAAATCCACGACAGCTGCCAATCTGGCATTGGCGTTATCTCGCGAAGGTGCACGGGTCGGGATTCTCGACGCGGATATTTATGGGCCAAGTCAGGGGGTGATGTTTGGCATCCCTGAAGGCACGCGGCCAAAGATCAAGGATCAGAAATGGTTCGTGCCGATCGAGGCGCACGGTATCGAAGTGATGTCGATGGCCTTTCTGACCGACGACAATACGCCGATGGTGTGGCGCGGGCCGATGGTTTCAGGCGCATTGCTGCAACTGGTCACGCAGACTGCATGGAATGATCTGGATTATCTGGTCATCGATATGCCGCCTGGTACGGGAGATATCCAGCTGACGCTGGCGCAGAAGGTCCCGGTCGCGGGTGCTGTGATCGTTACCACGCCTCAGGATCTGGCGTTGCTGGATGCCAGGAAAGGTGTCGAGATGTTCCGCAAGGTCAGTATTCCGGTGCTGGGCGTTGTGGAAAACATGGCGGTACACATCTGTTCGAACTGCGGTCACGCCGAGCATCTGTTTGGTGAAGGCGGCGGTGAGAAGCTGGCGTCGCAATACGATGTCGAGCTGTTGGCGTCATTGCCGTTGTCGATGCTGATTCGCGAGCAGGCAGATGGTGGCAAGCCGACGGCTATTGCCGAACCGGAAAGCCAGATTGCGATGGTCTATCAGGAACTGGCGCGTCACGTCGGCGCGCGAATCGTGCTGCAGGAAGCAGCGAGCCCGGCGATGCCGACCATTTCTGTCAGCGACGACTGATGGTGTAACGATTTTTCGGCGGGGGAGGCGGTAGCAGTTTTGTCTCCCTTGATCCGTCTGGGATCATGCGCGATTACTCAAATGGCGGGCAATAAAAAACCCCGCTTTTGAGGGCGGGGTTTTTAAGCGAATCAGTACAAGTTAGATAACTTGAACTTCTTCAGCTTGCATGCCTTTCTGACCGCGGGTAGCGATGAAAGAAACCTGTTGGCCTTCTTTCAGGCTTTTGAAGCCGTCGGATTGGATAGCTTTGAAGTGCACGAACAGGTCGTCACCGGATTGTGGAGTGATGAAGCCGAAGCCTTTTTCATCGTTGAACCACTTAACGGTACCAGTTTGGCGATTGGACATAGTATATCTCCTTGGACAAAGTTAACTGCGGCGTAGGAAGAGCCCTGGCCGAGACTGAGTGCAAAGAGCTGGAAAATTCATGGAGATGGTTGGATCGAAATTCAACATCGTGTAGAGATTCTCAGTGACACAAGCAACACAGTGACGCCACCTTAACCCTTTTTTCCGAACGTGCCAATGGTCTGTTGATGATTATTTCCATTCGCAGCCGATCGGCGCCGCGCTCCGTCCAAACTCTCTCTCTGTTGTCTTTGAACCGTCGGCCCCACCCCGGTAAGATGCCGGATAACTTTTTTACCTCGCTATTCAGGACATCGCCATGAGCATCAAATCGGACAAGTGGATTCGCCGCATGGCGCAGGAACAAGGGATGATCGAGCCCTTCGTGGAGCGTCAGGTGCGAGGTGAAGGTGCCGACCGTGTGATCTCGTATGGCGTGTCCAGCTATGGTTACGACGTTCGCTGCGCAGACGAATTCAAGGTATTCACCAACATCAATTCGGCCACGGTCGATCCGAAAAACTTCGATGAAAAAAGTTTTGTCGATATCAAAAGCGACGTGTGCATCATCCCGCCGAACTCCTTCGCGCTGGCGCGCACCGTGGAGTACTTCCGCATTCCGCGTAATGTCCTGACCATCTGCCTGGGCAAAAGCACTTACGCGCGCTGCGGCATCATCGTCAACGTGACGCCGCTCGAACCTGAGTGGGAAGGCCACGTAACGCTGGAGTTTTCCAACACCACTACATTGCCGGCCAAGATCTACGCCAATGAAGGCGTGGCCCAGATGCTGTTTCTGGAGTCCGATGAGGAGTGCGAAGTGTCTTACAAGGATAGAGGCGGCAAGTACCAAGGCCAGCGTGGCGTCACCCTGCCGCGCACCTGAGTTGCAGGTCAGGCGACTAGTGGAATTGAATTAATACTCTATTTC
Organism: Pseudomonas coronafaciens pv. oryzae str. 1_6; assembly: GCF_000156995.2. Classification (NCBI taxonomy): domain Bacteria; kingdom Pseudomonadati; phylum Pseudomonadota; class Gammaproteobacteria; order Pseudomonadales; family Pseudomonadaceae; genus Pseudomonas; species Pseudomonas coronafaciens. The sequence continues at coordinate 1,324,692 of NZ_CP046035.1, forward strand.
GCACTCTATCTGATCACATGCTTTCGCATAATCGTTATGCGCGAAGGCTTTTGATCTGGAGTGCCCTATGAAGACTACTTTCAAAATCTCTGAACAGGCTCAATCTCCTCCGCTTAATGAGATCGGGCTGCTGGCCTGGTCACTCATGGCTCATTCGGACTTGCTTCCGGAGCTGAATATGGTTGGCGGCGGCATTCCGGGTAATCCGGATCCTGATACCCCTCCCCCGGAGCCCACTGAGCCGGGTGGCCCTACCTTGCCGGACGATCCACCGCCTGCGCCTGTTGCCTGATTCATCATCGCCCGCTTCCTGTTTCGGGGAGCGGGCGTTTTCACGTCTGCTTTCTGTGCTTTGGCCCAACGGCAGTCAGACCACGCGCCACACCGCATCGCCACCGGTGACATAGACTTGGGTGTTTTCTATCGGCTGAATACGAAACCCGCCGGTGAACTCGCCAAAGGCGGGCAACAGGCTGACGCGTTGACCGAGGTAGAAGCACGCCAGGCGCAGGCTTTGTCGGCCTCGACCATGTAACCGGTAGACGGGATGAACGTGGCCAGCCAGCACGTGAAGCGTGGGATGCGGGTCAGGTTCATGCTGCAGCGCAAAAGGACCGAGTACCAAGGGGTCGGCGACCACATTTATCCCCAGGTAAGCCGGTGGATCTCCTGCCCGTTTGTCATGGTTGCCGCGAATCAGGGTGATCTTCAACGTCGAGCGCTCTGCGCGCCATTGCTCCAGTGCGGCGAGTGTGCCGGCAGCGTGTGATTCCGGGGCGTGCAGGAAGTCTCCGAGAAAAATCAGCTGATCACAGGCGTAGGTGTTCAGCAGGGTGTCCAGCCGCCGCAGGTTGGTCTGTGTGGTGCCATGCGGCACTGGCTGACCCAGCTTGCGGTAGGCCGCCGCTTTACCGAAGTGCGCGTCGGCGATCAGCAGCGTTCGCTCGGCGGGGTAGTAAATGGCCTTGTCAGCCAGCAGCCATAGTTCTTCTCCTGCCAACGTGACAGGCAGATAAGGCTTCATTGCTCATGCTCCGGGCCTGCGGCTTTTTCAAGGTCGCGGACCATACGTGCGATGCGGTCGGCAAGTTTTTCCGAGCTGAGACTTTCGCGAAAACGTTCGACCAGCAGCGGAAAGGCCAGAGGCGTGGCGCGCTTGATCGCATGCAGGTCCAGCCTGCGGCTATTGATCTGGCGCAGCGTCAGTTCAAGGCGTTGCAGATCCAGTTCCTGGCGCAGCACTTCCTGCTCGGCCTGAGTCAACAGCATATTGTCAGCGTCGTATTGCTTGAAGACCTCAAAAAACAGCCCGCTGGATGCCTGAAGCTGACGATTGCTTTTGGCTGCACCGGGATAACCGGAAAACACCAGGCCCGAGATCCGGGCGATTTCGCGAAACCGCCGCAACGCCAGTTCGCCCGCATTCAGGCTGGCAATGATGTCGGCCAGCAGGTCCTTTTCGCTAAACAGGTCGGCCTGTAATGCTTCGGCCCAGTCAATCTCGCTGGCACTGAGCAGTTCCAGGCCGTAGTCGTTGACCGCGATGGAAAAGGTCAGTGGTCGATGGCGACTCAAGCGCCATGCCAGCAGGCTGCCCAACCCCAGATGAACATGTCGGCCAGCGAACGGGTACAGAAAAAGGTGCCAGCCTTCGCGAGACTTCAGCGTTTCGGCCAGCAATGTGTCGCGTCGCGGCAGGCCGGACCACTGCTGCTGCACCTCCAGCAGCGGTTTGATGGCCTGCATTTCCGGGCTGTTGAAATCGCCATGGGCGGCGGCATCGAATTTTTCCACCACCGCATCCGCCAGCTCGCTGGACAGGGGCATTCGTCCGCCATTCCAGCGAGGTACGGCGGCTTTCTTGCCAGTGGCCTTTTTGACGTACGCGGTCATGTTTTCCACGCGGACCAACTCCAGCAGGCGGCCGCCAAACAGAAATCCGTCACCGGGTTTGAGCCTGGCGATAAAGCCTTCCTCCACGCTGCCCAGCGAGCCGCCACCGCCGCCTTTTTTCCAGTACTTCAGGTTTACAGTGGCTTCGCTGACAATTGTCCCGACGCTCATGCGATGGCGGCGCGCCAGGCGTGCATCCGGCACTCGCCAGATACCGAGCTCGTCCGGTTCGGTGCGGCGGTAGTCGGGGTAGGCGGTGAGGGAGTGACCGCCGTTGCGCACGAATGCCAGCGCCCACTGCCATTGCTCGTCGCTCAGGTCGCGGTAAGCCCAGGCGCTGCGCACCTCGGCCAGCAAATCATCGGGAAGGAAGCCACCGCCCAGCGCGATGCTGACCAGGTGCTGGACCAACACGTCCAGCGGTTGGTGTGGCGACTCGCGCGGCTCGATCATTCTGGCGGCGACCGCATCATGGGCGGCAGCGGCTTCGACCAGTTCCAGGCTGTGCGTCGGCACCAGCGTCACGCGAGAAGGGCGACCTGGCGCATGGCCCGAGCGTCCGGCACGCTGCATCAGGCGCGCGACACCTTTGGGTGAGCCGATCTGCAGCACACGCTCGACCGGCAGAAAATCCACGCCAAGGTCCAGGCTGGAGGTACACACCACGGCCTTGAGCGCACCTTCTTTCAAGGCGCGCTCGACCCAGTCACGGACTTCCCGGGCCAGCGACCCATGATGCAGAGCTATCAGCCCAGCCCAGTCGGGACGTGCTTCGAGCAGCGCCTGATACCAGATTTCCGATTGCGCGCGGGTATTGGTGAAGACCAGGCAACTGGCGCTGCTGTCCACCTCCGCGACGACTTGCGGCAACATGCGCAGGCCCATGTGCCCGGCCCACGGGAAGCGTTCGATGGAGGGCGGCAACAGCGTATCGACCTGTAAGTCCTTGACGATCTTGCCTTGCACGGTCATGCCGCCTTCGCCGATCAGCACCTGTTGCGCATGCTCCTGGTTGCCCAGCGTGGCGGAAATACCCCAGACAATCAGTTGCGGGTTCCAATGGCGCAAGCGGGCCAGCGCCAGTTGTAACTGGACGCCGCGCTTGTTACCGATGAGTTCGTGCCATTCGTCCACCACCACCATTTTCAGCGTCGACAGGGCGGCCTGCGCATCGGCGCGGGTGAGCAACAGCGTCAGGCTTTCTGGCGTGGTAATCAGTGCCGAGGGCAGGCGTCGGCTCTGACGAGCGCGCTCGCTGCCGCTGGTGTCGCCGGTTCGCAGCCCCACCGACCACGGAATATCCAGCTCGGCCAGGGGCGCCTCAAGGGCGCGGGCGGTATCGGCTGCCAGCGCACGCATGGGTGTTATCCACATGACGCTCAGAGGGGCGGCGGGCGGTTTGCGTTTGCGGGGTATTTTATCGGCGGTAAGGGTATTGGCTTTGGCAAATCGATTGAGGGCAGCAAACCACGCAGCGTAGGTCTTGCCCGAGCCCGTGCTGGCATGCAACAGGCCGGACTCTCCCTTCTTCACCGCCGCCCAGACTTCCTTCTGAAACGCGAACGGCTTCCAGCCTCGGCCGAGAAACCATCGTTTGGCGAAATCGGTGGGTCTGCTCATCCGTTTGCGTGTGCTCTGAGTGGCGTTAAGTCAGAGACAGCTAAGAAAGGGTAATAGTTTTAAATGGTTATGGGGCTCTCCCAGGATGCAGGCGCGGACCAGGCGACGCTTCGCCTGTCCGCGATATTTAATGTGGGAGCGGACTTGTCCGCGAACTGCAGGGAACCGGCAGTAAAACCAGCCGCCTTGGTGTACCAGACACGGTCGAGGTAGCAGGTTTCAGGGCGGCTTCGCAGCCCATCGCGGACAAGTCCGCTCCTACGCCCTGCGGGCAGAAGCTCGTGTTTCTTGCTCTTGGCGCTTTACACAACAACCCGCGTTATTTCAGATTGCCACTCAAAAACTGCTGCAGACGCTCGCTTTTCGGGTTGTTGAGCACCTCGTCCGGGTGGCCGGATTCTTCGATCTGACCCTGATGCAGGAACACCACCTGACTGGCGACCTTGCGCGCAAAGCCCATCTCGTGGGTGACCAGAATCATGGTCCGGCCTTCTTCGGCCAGGCCTTGAATGACTTTCAGCACTTCACCGACCAATTCCGGATCAAGCGCCGAAGTCGGTTCGTCGAACAGCATTATTTCCGGTTCCATCGCCAGTGCACGGGCAATGGCCACGCGCTGTTGCTGACCGCCGGACAGGAACGCCGGGTATTGATCGGCAACACGCTCTGGCAGGCCGACTTTTTCCAAGTACTTACGCGCGCGGGCTTCGGCTTCGGCCTTGGGTACGCCCAGCACCCGGCGCGGCGCCATGGTGATGTTTTCCAGCACGGTCATGTGCGCCCACAGGTTGAAGTGCTGAAACACCATCGCCAGACGCGTACGGATACGTTGCAATTCATCCGCGTCGGCCACGCGCATGCCGTCCTTGTCGCTGACCATGCGCACTTGCTTGCCATCCAGGCTCATGGCCCCGTCGTTGGGCTGTTCAAGAAAGTTGATACAGCGCAAAAACGTGCTCTTGCCCGAGCCGCTGGCCCCGATCAGACAGATCACGTCACCGCTGCTGGCCTTGAGCGATACGCCTTTGAGCACTTTGTTGTCGCCATAGCTTTTGTGCAGGCCATCGATGGTCAGTTTGTACATGACAGGTCCTCAAGGAGAAAGTAGGTAGCCGCTGCGATAGGCCCGGGTGCCAGCGATGTGCGCGATGACCATGCCCGCCGTCGCCATGCGACGTATCGAGCGTGCATACAGCAGGCCAGCGTTCAGGGCCCGAATGCTGGTCACGGCGTCGCTGATCGGGTCGATGACCTCGGCAATCAACTGGCCGGCCTCGACGTATTCGCCGGGTAACGCGCAGAACACCAGCAGGCCGCCCACCGGCGTGGCGACCGGTTCGACCGCTGCCAGGGGCGTCGCAGGGTAAAGCAATTCAGGAAGTGGCGAGGGCTCGCCGTCGATGACACCCGCGTCGATCAGGTAATGAATGATCGCCTGACAGTCGCGGCTGGCGAGGGCATGGCTGACATCGCCCTGGCCGCGTAGCTCCAGCGTCACCGAAAAACTGCCCATTGGTATTGGAAACCGTTCGCCAAAACGTTGCTGCAGTTGCCACCAGACCAGCGTGAAGCATTCGTCGAACGACTGACCACCCGAGTCGGTGGCCAGCAGACTGGCTTGCGCGCCCAGATAACGCGACAGCGCCTCGACTTTCGGCCAAGCCTCGGGCGTGGTGTACAGGTGCTCCACCGATTCGAAATCACAGTGCAGGTCGAGCACCACGTCAGCGTCGCAAGCCAGCCTTTGCAGTGTCAGGCGTAGCGATTCCAGCTGAGTTGCCGGGGTCAGAGCATTCAAGGCCGTCAGCAGGCTTTCACGTACAAGGGTAAGGTTCTGCCCTGCGTCGGCGGTCAGTCGGGCTTCGATATCATCACCGACCTGCGCGCCAAGGTCGCTGAAGCCGCGATTGAAATTCTGCCCGCTCTCCAGCTCGTAACGGCCCAGCGGCGTGTCCATCAGCACCTGTTCCAGGCCGATCGGGTTGGCGACGGGCACCACGACGATCTCCCCCAGCAGGCGCCCGGCATTTTCCAGCTCGGCCAGACGCTGTTTCAGGTACCAGGCAACCAGCATTCCCGGCAGCTCGTCGGCGTGCAGCGAGGCCTGGATATAGACCTTGCCCGAACCCTGGCGCGGCCCGTAATGAAAGCTGTGGATCTGCCGACCCGTACCAGGTACCGGCGACAGCAGCTCATGAGTGTGATGACGCATGTTCAGTCCTGATTAATGGGCCGGGCCGAGAAAGGCCAGCCAGCGGCGCTCGGCAAGGCGGAACAGCCCGACCAGAATGAACGTCACGGTCAGGTACATGGCCGCGGCGATGCCGAACGACTGGAAGGTCATGAATGTTGCGGAGTTGGCATCCCGCGCGACCTTCAATATGTCCGGCACCGTGGCGGTGAAGGCCACAGTAGTCGAGTGCAGCATCAAGATCACTTCGTTGCTGTAATACGGCAGCGAGCGCCGCAGTGCCGAAGGCATGATCACGTAGGTGTAGAGTTTCCAGCCTGTCAGACCGTAGGCCTTGGCAGCCTCTACTTCGCCATGGGCCATGCTGCGGATCGCACCGGCGAAGATTTCCGTGGTGTACGCGCACGTGTTCAGCGCAAACGCCAGAATGGTGCAGTTCATTGCATCACGAAAAAAAGCATCCAGAACCGGTTGCTCGCGTACCGCGGCAAGGCTGTAAATACCGGTGTAGCAGATCAGCAGCTGTATATAGAGCGGAGTGCCGCGAAACAGGTAGGTGTAGAACTGCACCGGCCAACGCACCCAGCGCTTTGTCGACACCCGGGCGATGGACAGTGGAATGGACACACAGAAACCGATAGCGATGGACGCACTGAGCAACCACATTGTCATGGCCAGACCGGTGACATTCACGCCGTCTGTATAAAGGAAGGGTTTCCAGTATTCCTGAAGCAATTCGATCATCGCTGTGCCTCCCGACTGCCTGCGGCGTAATGCCGTTCAGCCCAACGCAGGGCAAGGTTCGAGGCGCTGGTGATCATCAGGTAAATCAAGGCTGCGAGTATCAGAAAGTAAAACAGCTGATAGGTACTTTTACCGGCATCCTGCGAAGCCTTGACCAGATCGGCCAGACCGATGATCGACACCAGCGCAGTGGCCTTGAGCAGCACTTGCCAGTTATTGCCGATGCCCGGCAACGCGTAACGCATCATTTGCGGGAACACGACATAGCGAAACCGCTGGCCACGTTTCAACCCGTAAGCAGTTGCCGCTTCAACCTGGCCGCGCGGCACGGACAGAATCGCGCCGCGAAACGTCTCGGTAAAATAAGCCCCATAAATGAAACCCAAGGTGATGACGCCTGCGCCGAACGGGTTGATCTCGATGTATTCCCATTCCATGGCGTCGGTCAGCATGGTCAGCCAGGTTTGCAGGCTGTAAAAAATCAGTAGCATCAACACCAGGTCCGGTACACCGCGGATCAGTGTTGTGTAAATTTGCGCCGGTATGCGCAACAGCGCAGAACTCGACAGTTTGGCCGTGGCTCCAATCAGCCCGAGCACGATACTCAGCGCGAGCGACAGAACAGCCAGTTTGATGGTCATCCAGGTGCCTTCCAGCAACAGCGGGCCAAAGCCCTTCAGGCTGAGCGCCGAGAGTCCCAGGTTTTGCATGAGTGCATCGAACATGGATAGGCCTTGCATTGCTGACAAAAACGCCCACCGACAGGGCGGCGAATCATCGCCGAAATCGATGGGCGTCGGTGTGTTATTTTCCGCTGTACAGGTTCAGGTCGCCGAAGTGTTTTTTCTGGATTTCGGCGTAGGTGCCGTCATCGTGCATTGCCTTGATGCCTTTATCCAGCAGCGCTTTCAGCTCTTTGTTGCCCTTGGCGATGCCGATGGCGGTCTTGGCTGGCAGCAGTTCGTTGTCGACAGGCTTGCTGACTTCGTAGTCAGCGCCGGCTGGCGACTTCAGGAAACCCAGTTCGGCTTGCAGCATGTCCTGGATCGAGGCGTCCAGACGACCCGAAGTCAGGTCGGCGTAGACCTGATCCTGGTTGGCGTAGGCCTTTGTGGATACGCCTGCCTTGTCCAGTACGGCCTTGGCATAGGCTTCCTGAATGGTGCCCTGCTCATAGCCCACGGTCTTGCCTTTGAGGCTGGCCGGGTCAGCGGTCAGGCCTGCACCTTTCTTGAACACCAGCGAGGTCGGGCCGGAGAACAGTTCATTGGAGAAGTCGATGACTTTCTCGCGGGCCGGGGTCACGGTCATCGAAGAAATAACGCCATCGAATTTACGGGCCTTGAGGCCTGGGATCATGCCGTCGAAGTCGCTTTCAACCCATTTGCAGGTGACTTTCAGCTCTTTACAGATAGCGTTGCCCAAGTCGATATCGAAGCCGACCAGGCTGCCGTCAGCGGCTTTGGATTCGAACGGCGCGTAGGAAGGGTCGACGCCGAAGCGCAGTTCCTTGTACTCCTTGGCCATCGAGTTACCGGCGGCGAGGCACAGAGCCAGTGCAGAAAGAGTGAGCCATGCTTTTTTCATTGTTCAGTCCTTAAAACCTTAAATGGGGCGTTGGGAACACGCGAAGCTTGCTACCGGCAAGTGCCAGACACACAGAAGATAGCAATTTCCGAACCACAGAGACGAACATGCGTTTGAAATGTAAGGCGTTGTCGCTATTTCATATAAACGGCTGGCAATCTGCCGCCTTTGCACGTTTCCAGAGCAGTTAACAGGCGCCTGCTGTGGAGGTAAGTGCTGCAGCGGTCGAGGCGGGGAGGCAGATTAGTAACGAATGGAGAAGGTTTTCAGCGCGTGGGCAAACGAGAGAGGTAATGGGTGTTTCAAAAAGGTGCGCGCAATATGGCGCGCACTTTTCTGGTGCGTCAGTTCAGCAGGTCCTGAAGCGTCGCCAGACTGTCAGCTTCGGCAACCGGTTTGTCCTGTCGCCAACGCAACATGCGCGGGAAGCGCACTGCGATACCGCTCTTGTGCCGTTTTGACAACGCTATACCCTCGAAACCGAGTTCGAACACCAACGTGGGTGTCACGCTGCTGACCGGCCCGAATTTCTCGACGGTGGTCTTGCGGACAATGGCGTCCACTTTGCGCATTTCTTCATCAGTCAGCCCCGAGTAAGCCTTGGCGAACGGAACCAGCGTACGCTCGCTGGCATCAGGCGGGCCGTCCCAGACCGCGAAGGTGTAATCGCTGTAAAGGCTGGCGCGCCTCCCATGACCCCGTTGCGCATAAATCAATACGGCATCGACACTGAACGGGTCGATCTTCCACTTCCACCAGACGCCCATGTCCTTGGTACGGCCGACGCCATACAACGAGTCGCGGGCCTTGAGCATCATGCCTTCGACGCCCAGGCTGCGAGAGGCCTCGCGCTGGGTGGCCAGATCGAGCCAGTCTTTGCCGGTGAGCACCGGGGAGGGCATCAGTACCTCGCTTTGGCAGCTTTCGATCAGGGTTTCCAGTTGGGTGCGACGTTCGTGCTGGGGCCTGCTGCGCCAGTCGTCGCCTTGCCATTCCAGCAGGTCATAAGCGAGCACAACGACCGGCACATCCGCGAGAATCTTCTTGCCCAGGGTCTTGCGGCCAATGCGCTGCTGCAGCAATGCAAAAGGTTGAACCGAGGGCGCCGCCTGCAGGGCTCCACTGTCCAGAGCGAACGCGGTGCCACTGTCAGGAGTGGATTCAGGGCTGGTATCAGGTGCCTTCCAGACTACGATTTCGCCGTCGATCACTGTGCCGTCCGGCAGACACTGCACCAGCGTGTGCAGTTCGGGAAAGCGATCAGTGACCAGTTCCTCACCGCGCGACCATATCCACAGTCTGCCGTCACGTTTGACCAATTGGGCTCTGATCCCGTCCCACTTCCATTCCACCTGCCAGTTTTCGGCAGCACCCAACAGCGTTTCGAACTGATCGGCAGGCTGTTGCAGTGAGTGTGCGAGAAAAAACGGATAAGGCTGGCCGCCGCGCTGAGCGTGCTCATCCTCCGATTCGGGCGCAATCAGTTTCAAATAGCGTTCGGCGCTGGGTCTATGCGACAGGTCGGTATAGCCGACCAGTCGCTGTGCCACACGCTTGCTGTCGATATTGGCCAATGCAGCCAGCGCACGGGTGACCAGCAGCTTGGACACGCCGACCCGGAAGCTGCCGGTGATCAACTTGATGCAGACCATCAGACTGATGCGGTCCAGTTGCGACCAGAACATGGGCAGGCGCGCGGCCAGCTCTTCGGGCGGCAGGCCGCGCAATGGCAACAGCTTGTCCTCCATCCACGTGGCCAGGCCTTCGTCGTTGCTGTGGTCGGCCTGCGGCAGCAGCAATGACAGGGTTTCCGCCAGGTCGCCAACGGCCTGATAGCTTTCTTCGAACAGCCATTCCGGCAGACTGGCCAGCGTCATTGCCTGTTCACGCAGCACGCGGGTCGGCACCAGCTGGCGCGGACGTCCACCTGACAGAAAGTACACCGCCCACGCAGCATCCTCAGGGGCGGCGCTTGCAAAATAGTCATGCATCGCCGCCAGCTTGGCGTTGCTTGAGGTAGTGGCGTCCAGCCGGGAATACAGTTCGGCAAAGGCTCTCATGACTGCGCCTCGCCAGTGCCTGGCACTTCAGGCTCGGCGGTGGCCGGATTGCTGTCTTCCTCATCGCCGTATTCAGTGCTAAAGCCCTGAGCATCCAGCCCCAGTTCACGCAGATAGCGCACCAGTATTCCGACCGAACCATGCGTGACCATGACCCGTTCGGCCCCGGTCTGCTCGATGGCCCACAACAGGCCTGGCCAGTCAGCGTGATCGGACAGCACAAAACCACGGTCTACGCCGCGCCGACGTCGAGTGCCGCGCAGCATCATCCACCCGCTGGCAAACGCATCGCTGTACTCGCCGAAGCGCTTCATCCAGCTGCTGCCCCCGGCGGAGGGCGGAGCTAGGATCAGTGCCTGGCGCAGAGCCGGGTCGGTCTTCTTGAAGTCGCCGGCGTATTGGGTTTCCGGGATACGGATACCGCCTTCGCGATACACACGGTTCAGGGGCTCGACGGCACCATGGACCAGAATCGGCCCGATCTGTGAGTCGATGCCGTGCAGGATGCGCTGGGCCTTGCCGAAGGAGTAGGCAAACAGCACGCTGGCTTTGCCTTGAGCCGCATTGCCTCGCCACCACTCGTTGATGCCGTCGAAAATCTGCGCCTGTGGTGCCCAGCGATAGATCGGCAGGCCGAAGGTCGATTCAGTGATAAAGGTGTGGCAGCGCACCGGTTCGAACGCCGCGCAGGTGCCATCCGGTTCGACTTTGTAATCTCCTGAAGCAACCCAGACCTCACCTTGGTATTCCAGACGCACTTGCGCTGAACCCAGTACATGACCTGCCGGATGCAGGCTCAGTTTTACGCCGTGGTGGGTGATGGTTTCGCCGTACTCAAGGGTTTGCAGGTTGATGTCCTGACCCAGGCGCGAACGCAGAATCCCTTCGCCGCTGGCGGCTGACAGGTAATGCTGATTGCCGGTGCGGGCGTGATCACCATGAGCATGGGTAATGACCGCTCGCTCCACCGCACGCCACGGATCGATATAGAAATCGCCGGGTGGGCAATACAAACCTTCAGGACGAGCAACGACAAGATCCATGGGGCAACCGTATGGATGGGCTTGTTAGCTATGAGCCGGTGCGGGGAGGGAAAGTTCGGGGAGTTTGCGCGTTCAGGCCCGAGTACGCAGCGAGCCACAGATCTGTGACGCCAAGCATCACACAAGGCATTCCCACGCTGGAGCGTGCGCAACGATATGTGTCCGAATGAACACTATAGGCGCTCGAGTAGACGCTATCGTCCCCACGCTCCAGCGTGGGGACGCATTTCTGGGCGCTCTGCGTCTGATCGTTGGCGCAGAGCTTTACTTGCCCGGCGTCAGTGTCAGGCGTTGTTTGCCATAGCCTTTTTCGTAGTTCTGTTGCTGCACCGGGATCGACATGTATTGCGCTTTCTGCCACGGCTCGATGCTGTTGGCGTAATACGGGCTGGCCGTGTTGCCGGACTGGCCGGTGTTGATCATGCCGGTCATGGGTTCGACCAGACTGAAGTCGACGATCATGCGCAGGCCGGGTGCTACGCGTGTGTCGAAGCCTTTGCCCCACTCGAAGCCGGAAACGTTCAAGGTGGTGTGATCACCGCCCGCTGGCGTGGCGCCACGGTTGAACTCGCCGCCACCCAGTTGCCTGGCCAGCGGGTTGCTGGACGCCCAGTTGTCGCGATGCAGTTTGCCCCACTGCCAGGCTTTGTGATCGCTGCCCAACAAGCTGTCGCCGGTGGTGATGGCGGCCGCCAGACTGCGTGCCAGGATGGCTGGCTTGTCTTCTTTTTGCGGAGTTTTGACGTCGTCCCAGTATGGGCTGTCGTCGCGTCCCAACAAGTGGTCGGCCTGCGGCGAGTACGATGAGCTGGCGTTGGCTACCAATGCCTGCCAGGCAGGGCTGGTTTCCGGACCCAGTTCATCAAGAAAGATCTGTTTGCTGCTTTCCTGCAGAAACAGCTCGTAAAGCGCTGCATCGGCGGAGGTGGCGCTGAGCTTGCCGTCGAACGCCATCAGGCGCGTGAATGCTTCGCGAGCCTTGTTGCGGTCGGCTTCCGGCAGGGCGTCGATGGCCTGCTTGAGTGGCTTGCTCATGCCAGGCGCCTGGAACATGGTCTTGAGTTTTGCCGCAAAGGTCGTGGTCTGGTCGTATTGCATGGCGATGGTGCTGCGCAGGTCCTGTTTGCCGCCGTTGGCTAGCTCGGCAATCCGCTCGGCGCGTTCCGGGTAGCCCCACGAGTTGGACAGCTGCATGCCATAGCCTTTGGGAATCGTGCGCTGGTTGGCCGCCGCGAGCCAGCCCTGACGCGGGTCCTGATCATACGGATGCAGCATTGAGTCGGCGAAACCGTCCCAGTCGTATTTGCCATCCCAGCCTGGCGAAGGCAGCAGGCCCTGGCCTTCACGACGATTCGGGAAGCGGCCCGTCACTTGCCAGCCAATGTTCGAGGCATCGGCGAAGATCATGTTCAGGGTGATGGCGCGAATTTCGCGACTGGTGTCGAACGCTTTTTCCACATTGGGTGCGCGTGACAGATCAAAGAAGGCATCCAGGCTCTTGTCGTCCTTGAAACTCGGCACCTGCAGCGCCAGGCTCAGGCCATTGCCGGGTTGCGTTGCGCTGGCATTGAGCAGTGCGCCGTGACGGGTTTCGTACACGGTTTCGCGAAGCGGGCTGCCGCCTTTGACCATAAAGGTCTCTTGATGCGCGGTGGCAGGCACCCATTTGCCATCAGCTATGTAGGAGACACGATTGCCTTCGCGCTTGATCTTCTCCAGAAACAGGTCCTGATTGTCGCCTTTGACGTTGCTCATGCTCCACGCCAGCTTGCCGTTGAAGCCACTGAGGACCAAAGGCAGGCCCGCAATGGATACGCCGGACACCTGATATTTAGGCGCACGGATCTGCACGAAGCTCCACGCAGAGTTGAGCCCTGCAGGCAATTGCATGTCGCTGGCCAGCAGGCTCTTGCCGTTACGGCTGCGCTGCGGCGCGATGGCCCAGTTGCTCGAAGCCGCGACGCCAAGCATGTTCAGGTCGGAAAGCTGCAAGGCAATCCGGCTCAGATCGTTAAGGTCGGAGATCTGATTATTCAGGTTTAGGCCCTTGAGCTTGTCGGCCTCGGCAAACGGCAGCTCTTCGTCAGGGTAGGTTGGCAGCAGCCAGGCGAGTTTGTCGGCCCCGACTTTCTGCGCCAGCACCAGCGACGACAGCTCTTCCTGAAGGTTTACCGACAGGCTGAAGTTGAGCAGGCTGAAGATCAGCGCCGAGTCCTCGGGTTTCCAGTACTCGGGTTTGTAGCCCGAGCTGGCGATGTCGGCTGGCAGCTTGTCGCGATAACGGAACAGGTACGCGTTGACGCCGCGCGCGTAGACATCGAAGAAGCGTTTGAGGCGAGGCGAGGCCGCGTTGTACAGATCGCTGGCATTCTGTTTGAGGTTGACCGAGCGCATCAGGCGGTCGACGTCCAGCGCATCCGGGCCGGCCATTTCCGACAGACGGCCCTGCGCCAGCAGGCGCATGCCGAGCATCTGGCTGATGCGATCACCCGCATGTACGTAACCCAGAGTAAACAGTGCGTCATGGTAAGTGCTGCTTTCAATCAGCGGCATGCCCATGTTGTTGCGGCGCACTGAAACGTTCTGCGCGAGCCCTTTGACGGGAAACGTGCCGGAAACAGGCAGTACGGTATCAGGATCACCGCTGCCCAACTGGCAGCCGGCAAGGCTCAGGAAACTCGCCGCAGCGGCGGCAGCGCCGAATCGGGGTAGAAAATGACGAAGGGCTGGCGAGGCCATGAGCAAACTCCTGAAGGGGTCACGTACAAAAGCCGCTACGTTAGAGAGCAGTCAGGCAGCACGCAAGCGGCAAGGCTTAGTTTATTTCAGGATTTTGCAGGAGTAGACGCAGTGTGCATATCCCGTCACCTTGCGTTTCTCACGCCGCCATGGGCCACAGCTTCGAAAGTCGGTCGGGCTGACGTGCGTCACAAAGTAAAACGGCCTGCAGGGGCAGGCCGATGTCGAAGCGCTCAGCGCATCATGCGCCGTGGCATTTCTTGAATTTCTTGTCGCTGCCGCATGGGCATGGATCGTTGCGACCCACATCCTTCAGGGCATTGCGCACCGGGTCCTGGTGAGCGTGACCGCAGTTCGGACCATGAACGTGGGCGTGCTGGTGGTCATGATGATCATGGTCGTGATCGTGGTTGCAATCTGGGCCATGAACATGGGCTTGCTGGTTCATCGGGGTACTCCACTGTTAAATCTGCAGTCAATCTGGCGCGCATTATCCCGCAAATCGAAGCGAAGCAGTAAGGGGGCGATCTTTTTCGCGCTGAACGGTTTTTTTTAAGTATGCTTAGTTTCAGGCGGACGATTTCAGCGTCCATGTATTTTTCCAGCGCTGGAGCCCCATCGCATGACCAGACAGGAACGCATCGCCAAGGCCATTGCCGCCAGTGGGATGAGAAAGGGGGAGATTGCCGCGTACTGCGGGGTTGCCAATTCTGCCGTCACGCAATGGATCAGCGGCGAGAGCAAAAGCCTGCGTCCCGAAAACCTCTATGCACTTTCCAGGGCGACCGGCTTCAGGGCCGAATGGCTGGCAATCGGTGAAGGCCCTGAAAAAGAGGAGTTCGACGCCAACGTGGCGATGATCGATCAGCCGAAAATGTCGTTTCGTTATCCGGTCATCAGTTGGGTCTCCGCCGGGTCCTGGGAAGAGGCGGTGCAGCCTTACCCTGACGGGTTCTCCGACCGCTATGAAATTTCCGACTACGACTCCAAGGGGCCAGCATTCTGGCTTGAGGTCAAAGGCGATTCCATGACTGCGCCCACCGGTGTCAGCGTGCCAGAAGGAATGATGATCCTGGTGGACACGGAAGCCGATGTTCAGCCCGGCAAGCTGGTGATCGCCAAGCTGCCCGCCAGCAACGAGGCGACGTTCAAGAAGCTGGTGGAAGACGGTGGCACTCGCTACCTGAAACCGCTCAACCCGGCGTACAAAATGATCGAGTGCGGTGCCGACTGTCGCATTATCGGTGTCGCTGTCAGGATGACCGGCAGGCTGTGAGCTTTGCGGAACAAGGCCTTCAGCGTGTCTCTGAAGAAGCCGCTCCCTAAACTCGTCCTGTATTGCGCTTGCCCATAGCCCGTAGTCGGAATACTGTATTTATATACAGTTATGCGGGAGTTTCATGTCATGGTGGACAGCAATAATCCAGTGCCAGGCACGTCGCGCGCCTATGAAATGATCGGCAGGCGGATACAGCGGCTGGTTTCGGCGCCTGATGTACAGAAGATCCAGTGGGTCATCGTGACTCGTCGCGATGACGAACCACAGGAGAGCTGGGAACGCGTACTTCAGGAAATCGAGGAAACCGCCGGTATTCAGGTAGACCGTCAGGCGGACGGTTCCGTGAGGATTGGCTGGCAGCGCTACCTCGACAATTGAGGCAGGCGCCCTGACGTGACCCTTGCTTGCGTCATTGAGTCCGAGGGCGCAGTGACCGTTCAGCGGGCTGCAATTGATCAATAATTTAAGTATGCTTAAATATACTCATTCCTGCGTTACCCTGCCCATTATCGATCACACCTCTCGCAAGGAAGCGACCCGGGTCAGGGCGGCCCACGTTTCAGACCGGACGATCTCCATTCCCCACGGTCCTGTCGGTTGCTCGTCAGGCCCATATACCCGGGTTTCTGTGTTCTTGAACGGCTGTTATCTCTTGCGGAGGCAGGCTGATGGATCTCTTGAATGGTTTTGTAGACCGTGGCGAATGGCTGGTGGCCGGCCTGGTGGGCGCGATCATCTCTGGCTGGTGGCACAAGGCAGGCTTGCTCGACTGGCGTGCCTGGATGGTTTTCCTGCTAACGGGCGTTGCCTGTGCGGTGTTCCTGACCGGCATTGCCAGCGACTACCTCGGCGTCGCAGAGCCGCGCAATATCACCGGCGTGGGTTTTCTGCTGGGCTCGTTCGGTGGGGCATTGATCAGCGCAATCAACCGGGCGTTGTGGGCGGCGGATTTCTGGAAGTTCCTGATGGAGCTGATCAAGGGCCGACTGGGCGGGTGATGAGCCAGTCAGCGGCGATCCTTGATCAGGTCGCCGGGAATGACGTCGCCCGAGCGCAAGATGCGCACATTGTTGTGAAACAGAATACCGGTCTTGAGTTTGCCCTCAAGCTGATAATGGATGGGCTGATCAGGTTTTTTCAGCAACTTTGCGATGTACCTGGCGTGCTGCCACAGGTTGGTCCGCACCGAGATCAACAGAGTTTTGCGGCTGTCGCCTTCCACGAAAAACCAGTCGCTGGATTTGCCCTCGGCCAGCATCGCCTCGTTCAGCATGATCTTATAATTGAGCCCTCGCACCAGCAGACGCGAGTCATTCGGGTTGTCGACCTCAAAGTACAGCCTGAAATCCTGATGCGTCAGCCTGGCCTTTATGACCTCGACTTTCACCAGATGCACTTCCGGGTCCTTGAGACTGTCAAAGCTCAGTAACGAGCATCCGCTCAAGCTGAACATGACCAGCGCAAGGCTCAGGATTCTTGTAATGTGCGCCTGAAAAAACATGGATGTGCTCCGTTTGAAGCCCGAGTCTAACAACTCGACGCTCACGGGTAACGCGCTTGTTGCGTGCTCTGACGCTACGCCATACTTTTATTGACGTGCTTATCGGTGTCTCCATGAATGCCTACGAAATAGTCTTCAGCGCTGAACTGGTCGCTGGAGCCCAGCCCGAGAAGGTCAGGGCCAACCTCGCCAAGCTGTTTCAGGCGGACGCCGAACGCCTGGAATTGCTGTTTTCGGGACGTCGACTGGTGTTGAAAAACAACCTCGATGCGGCGACCGCCGAAAAATACCGCGCCACCCTGGAACGTGCCGGTGCGCGGGTCTACGTTCTGGAAATGAATGCTCTGCCGCCGATGGAAGAGGTCGAGCTGGCGCCGCCGCCTGATGCGCCTACCTGGCTGCGCAAGTCTACGGTCACTCAGGCGCGCCTGCAGATCAAGCCGCGGGATGTTTACATGGCGGCGTTTGCAGACGTCGATGCCCCTGATTATTCGGTGGCCGAGGCCGGGGTCGATCTGCTGCCTGCAAAGCTGCAGCCGGCTGGACCCTCGCTGGACCTTTCCCGGTTGAGTCTGGCCCCGGTGGGCAGCGACATGGGGCAGGCCGACACGCCCGAGCCTGACGCCGCCCCTGACACCTCGCACCTGCGCATTATCCCGGAATGACCTCTGTTCCTTGCACCAACCAATGAACCCGGCCCGCTGTGCAGATCACGCCACGTAGGCCGAGCAGCATTTCTTGAATTTCTGTTCACTGCCGCACGG
The DNA here is from genome assembly GCF_000156995.2 of Pseudomonas coronafaciens pv. oryzae str. 1_6. Lineage (NCBI taxonomy): Bacteria > Pseudomonadati > Pseudomonadota > Gammaproteobacteria > Pseudomonadales > Pseudomonadaceae > Pseudomonas > Pseudomonas coronafaciens. The sequence continues at coordinate 1,342,113 of NZ_CP046035.1, forward strand.
GCAGGCGTCGTTGCGGCTGGCGTTGAGCGGGACTGTTGAGTCGATGAAGTACCAACGGCCCTGATTCTGTACAAATGACGAGCGCTCCTTATGGCTGTGCTCGCCATTGCCATCGTGCCAGCGGGCTGTGAAGGTCACGAATGCGTGTTCCGGCTTGCCGCCAAATACCTCTGCACTTTCCACCTCAAGCCCCAGCCAGGTGCTTTGTGCACTCCATTGAGCGATGGCTTCGCGGTCCAGCGCGGCTTGTTGTACTGGCAGGGTGGTCTGCACCAGATAATCGGTAAGCCCCAGCACATAGGCACTGTAGCGTGAGCGCATCAGTTTTTCCGCGCTTGGCGCAGGCTGACCCGCGTGATGGTGGCCACAACAGGCCAGCAACAGATCGCCGCTGCCGCATGGGCAAATAGCACTACTCATGATTCACCACCAGTATTTTCCAAAATTTTCCGGGTTGGCCCAGAACTGAGAGGCTACTGATGGCAGGCCAAGCGTAGCGGGCTTCATAGCGGACCTCAAGCGTTTCTGGTGACAACATGGTGACAGCGTTGGTGACAGTTGGCGAGCCTCTGAGGTGCCCATTGAGTGTCATCGCAATGGGGTCCTTACCGCGCCCGTGCGGCTCTGAGCTAACGACCTGCGCGAGGGCCTACGGGGGTAACCGCTGGGTCTGTCTATGAGAGGTGGTCATTCAGATTTTTGTGGCAAAACGCGAAAGGTCTTTACGGTGGCCTGTGCGCCCACAGCCAGAAGAGCAGCCGGACAACCAGACAGACCCAGTAGGCAGCCTGTAGCGTGTCCATGAGGTTCTCCTTGAGGTTACTTGGCGATTCGGCCCCAGCGGTCGGTCTTGTCTTTGGACTGGGCTCTGGCCTTCGCGGCCTTCGTTTCGGCCACTGTCAGGTTGATCTTCTCTGCTTTGCTACGGAGCCAATCAAGACCGGCTGTCTTTACTCTCCAGCCTTCACGGTTTCCGAAGTCAGATGAGACCCTAACGAAAGCACCAGAATCGAAGCCAGACTTAGGCGGTCGTGGCGCCCCCTCACGAGTCCCGAAGTTGTCTACTGGGTATACAAAGACCTTCACAGAGACCAGAGCTTCAAGGGCAAGGCGTGGTTGTTGTATACCAGCCACACGGCAAGCCTCAGTCCATGTCAGACCAGCGCCACGGGCTTTCATGTCAAGGGTCGAAGCCTTGGGCATGTTGGCGTCTAACAGGGCGTCCTTATTGCGTAGCTCGCGGACAGCATGGTTACGCACTGCCACGAATGCACGGGCGACCATTAGATAAAAGTCTGTCGAGACCCACATTGCGTAGGCGATGGTCCCCAGTTCATCAGCGAAGGAGCCCACCTTGTCCACCTTGTGGAAATTTCCACAAGACAGCAGGCGGTTGGAAACCTCATTGTCCCATTGGCCCGGTCGCTTCGACTCGGGAAGGTCCAAGGTCTGATGGATTTCCGTAATGCTCCACAGGCCCTCAGCGTTTGGCTTGAAGGTGTGCCCCTCGATAACGATAGGCAGCGGCGTGTCGGTGTTGTTGATCATGTTCATAGTGTCGATTTCCTTTTGGTAGTGCCCTTCAGGTCGCACCCACAGCCGAGCATCCAGCCCCCGACAAAGGGACCCGGCGTGGCATGAAAGGCACTACCAGAAAGACTGGATTGGTTGATTGCCCAGCGACGGGCAGGTGTAGCGGTGACCCTGCCGATCCCTCTCGGGCCGGTCTTACGGGTCATCTTTCAAACTTTGTTAAGCAGCGGCAGTTACATTCACGGTGTAGGACGCCGAGAACCCACCATCAGCAGTCGTTACCTTGATTGTCGCCTTACCCACTTTGAGACCCTTTACAGAACCCGTTGGGGATACCGTTGCTACTGACGAATCAGATGTGGTCCATGTGATGCTCTGATTGGTGGCATTTGCAGGGGACACAGTGGCAGCGTTTGAGTATGAAGCACCCACGGCGAGGTCCTTAGAGGAGACCTTGAGGGATACGCCCGACACCGGAGTGAACAGCTTCACGTTGGTGATCATCGGGAACGCTACAGTTTCAGTCTGAAGACCATCTTCGGTCAGCTTCACCTTGACCTTGCCGTTAGCCACGATGTCTACAGTTGTCATAATCTCAATGTCCCACGCCTGGGCATTGCCGTTACGGGTCGCAAGGATTTTCCAAATGTCGCCCTCACGGTTCTCACGGTAGCTCAGAGAGGTGAACATCTTCGGCAGCAAGAACAGGCCGTAGTCAGTACCACTATAAGGCTGCACAGACGCGCCAATAAGGTTCTCGATTTCACCCACACCAGCACGCTGGGCAGCACGCTCAAGTACAGCCACCATCGACACAGGCAGCAACACCACGAAGTCAGACAAAGAGGTGCCCACGGTCTGATTGATGTGCATCGTTAGGAGGTCAATAAGATCCTCCGCGATTTCTACAGGCTTGCCTGTTGGCTTAACTTCAGAGAAAACCTCGGTGCTTGGAGCGGTCGAAAGGATGCCAGCGATTTTACCCGCTGCGCTTAACTCAATGTCACGCAAGATCTTGTCAGCGGTTTGAGCCATCGACGCTTCAGTAAAACCAGCAATCAAGTTATGGTCGAGGATCGTCACACGGTGACTGATAACCAAAGCGGAATCGGTAGGTTCCGTAAAGATGATCGACCCGGCCAATACTTCGCCCTTGCTAATGGTTTGGTTATCCCAGTTCTTGCGAGGGTCGAACTTGACGGAGCGATCAGCCATAGTGATGACTTGTTGGCCGGTAGCCTCAGCACCCGCAGGGCGGAATTCGCAAGGGGTTCTCTCCATAGCAGCTTCGCGCCACTCATCGCCATTCAAGAAGTCCTCAGCGGCTTCCACAAGAGCTTGCACATAGACCGATGGATCGGTGCTTGCAAGTGTCTCTGCTCGTACATCGGAAGTGCTGAAGTGGATTGATGCGTTGTTATCGTCAATGGCGTTGATGTTCCATTTAACGGTGTCTACATGTGGTGCTACGTACTGATTAGGTTTCATAGAATTTTCTCCTGAATTAGATGATTGAAGTTCGGTCTTGGTTTACCAGCCGGAGTTACCACGGGATGCCGCACGGACACGGGCACCCTGATCACGAATGGCAGCGGCGCGGGCTTCCTTGTCAGCTTTGGCCTGAGCCAGTTCACGAGGCGTCCACTCACGGCAGCGCTCGGCATGGGCATCGGCTTCACGTTGTTGACGCGCTCGCTCAGATGCCTTTGCGGCTTTGTCTCCGTGGTACTCGCGGGCAACATCAGGAATCGCTTTGAGCGAAAGACCGGCCTCATCAAACACTTGGACGATCTCGAATTGGCGACTCTTAACGGTGCCACATTGAGCGACCAACATAGGCAGCATGATGTTTTCTACGTACTCACGGTTCAGGACTTGCCCCGACACAGTTACTTCATTCTTCAGGACTTCTGTGATTGTGATTTTCATTTGTTTGGATCTCCTATGAGTTGATCCATTAGTCAGCCTTAGCGCCATTGAGGCACACGACCAGACGGCCAAGGAGAGAAGACCACGAGGCCTCAACTAAAGCTGACTAATAGATTCTGGGGTTTGGGTTGTTGCAGATGATCTAACAGGAAATGGCGGAACCTGAAAGGGCATCTTTATGGACAACCGTGGCGACGGTCGCTGTAGCTGGGATAGAGAATATTTTTATTGGGTTTGGTGTCTGTCCCAATAGTGAGGGGTTTAAACGACACCTTGACTGATACTTCAAAGTCTGATCGAAATTGGCTCTTTGCCGACCATTGGGATTTTCAAAGGCGTCTTTGCAAGTGCCTGTAGATTGAGTCCAGCCGAGACCAGTTCAATGATCCTTTCGCCAGTCTTGTAAGAGCCCTTTAAGGATGCTTCACGAACCAGAGCGTCGATATCAAAGGAGACCATTCCGTTTTCATAGCTTCTGAAGTTTGCTCTATGATCGGTGAGTAGATTCTTTACAATGATCAATTGACCCCTTGAGGCTGGCGGGAAGACCCGAGACAAAGCAATCAGGTCATGTTCTTTAAGCAATTCCTTTGCTGGATAGGTGTTCATGTGAGTCCTCCTTAAAGATTTCTTAGAGATAAATGAAAAGAAGGGGTTTTAATTATTAATTACCCCTCCTCATCAGAACTGGTCGATCAGGTGTCGATAAGCTGGAAGGGATCTTTAAGATGGATGTTGCCCTAATAGTTTTCTTTCTATTATCCGTCGCTATCTCTAAGAAGCCCGGAATAGAGCTTCCACGTCGATCTCTGCCTTGATTCTTGGGTGCCTCTCCACGTAAGAAGCGATCCCATGAGCAGCATGTCGAGCAGCCTTGGCGATACGCTGGGCAGTTCGCAAAGTCATCTCATCGGTCTTGCAGGCTTCCGCTGTGATCTCCGAAAGGAACAACGCATTAATAACCGCTCGGCGCTTGACGTTGATCTTTCCGTTGGTGACCCCGGCACTGGTGATGATCGACCCAGTAACAATGTCGTCTACCCACGGCAACGGATCGGGAATCGCAAAAAGGTACATATAGGCAGCGGCTGGGTTCGGGTAAGCAGTCCTTGGGCGTCCTCGGGTTGCCTTGCAAGAATCACTTGGGCTGGCTTGGGTGCTGGTGGTCAGAGCTGGGAGATTTGTGAGAGCCGTGTGGGTGTCCTTGGAGAGAACTGGGTCGGCTCTGCGCTCGGCAGCCCATACTTGTAACTCTTCCTCGGGATTCTTGGGCAGCGTCATTTCATTGTGGTTGATGACTTCGCCTGTGGCTGGATCAACGTGGAAGATGGTTTTGGCTTCGAAGTCGAGGTGGCGGTGATACTTGGAACGCATGGTGTGGCCCTCATCTTATCGCCACGACGCTGTGGCAACAGTGAGGGGTTTTAGCGACACCAATCGCTGAGTGGTGGCACAATGACTTTCGAGCCGGAGTGTCTGCAAGGAGGCACTATGCCCTACACAATCCTCATCCTTAAGCTGATGGGCGCGCAGTTGATAATCAATTTCTTTGGAGCAGTTATCACGTCAGGCATGCGACCTTCAATAAATGGAGCAAGACGTGGTTTCATGAAGGCTCTTTGGGCGCTCACTGGCTTTGCACTCATAGGTGCTATCGCTTGGGACATTTTCAAAATGCTCAAGTAATCAGATCCCTCAGGCTCATCACTTCCGCTTGGAGACCTGAGATGGACCTAACGATGGCCTCATTTGAACTCGGCTGTAATTCCAGCCCAGTAGCATCTCCCATTTCCTCCAGCTCATGCCAGCGTTTGATCACGGCCATGCGCATCTTGGCACTGTAGCCTGTGAGGAGACATTCGGTGTGGTGTCGGTCCAGATTGAAGCACGGATAGGTGCGTCCTCCTTGGTCTTTGTAATCGGCTGAAAATCCAGCCGGTCTCAAGCCCCGAACGCTTTCACGAGAGCCTCATGGAGCGTCCTCACAGGCAGCTTCTGAGACCCTGCATACAGGTCATAAGTAATCGTCCCTGAGCTATGCCCGGTGATTGCCTGCGCGATACCTTCAGGAATCACAGCGGCCTTCATGAGACCCGTAATGGAGTGCCGTAGCGAGTGGAAAGATTGATTGCCACCAGAAGCCAACCCCAAGGGCTTCCTGAGAGCCTCATTGAGTGGCTTATTGAATGAGTGTTCCTTTACCTTGAACAGTCGGCCTTCATTGGCGTCGATCCACTCAAGGAATACCTCAAGGGAAAACCCGTAGGCTCCATCGACGAGCGGCACCTGCCTCACAGAGAAGCTATTCTTCAGGGTCTTACCACCATTCTCATCCTTGTTAATATCAATGACCGTGATGCCATCGACTTGCTTGATGTCTTCCTTGGTCAACTGGTAGATCTCGCCTATGCGGGCACCTGTTAGAACCCCGATAGACAAGGCCCAACGCTTCCAGTCGTCTTCAGCCAGGTCATTGGCGTGATCCATGATCTTGACCACTTGATCTTGAGTGAGCGGCTTACGGGTACTCTCAGCGCCTTTCTCGATCTTCAGTCCCTTGTCGAATGACCTATCGAGATAGCCGTTGTTTACCGCCCAGCCCATGACAGTTGATAGCTGGGTCAGAAGCTTATTGGACGTCAGAGGCTTGCGGCCCTTTAAGACTTTTTCCTTAAGGGCGACCATATCCGCCCTCGTGTGAGTCTTGATGTTCAAATCTCCAAGTAACCCACTGAGGGTTCGGCAGGCAGACGTAACAGACTTATGGGTAGTCGCGGTGACGTTGCCTGTTCGTTCGACCAGATATAGCCCTGAGAGGGTCTCAAAGGTCATCGGCTCATCGGAGCGTAATACAGATAGGGACGGAGATGGGGCTACAGACGTGCTACAAGATAGCTCCCCAATGATCCCTGTGAGTTCCTCGGGGCGACCTTCGAGACGCTCCTGAGCAGCTCTCAGCACTCTCTGGCCTGTGCCTATGGCTCGTTGCTGGTTCGCATTGAATCGACCAAGCGAGGTAGCTTCAGCAAGATGGTTGCTCATCTGGTCATAGAGTTCCATGTAGAGGCCCCTTGAGTCCTCGCTATGGCCTTGTAGTGCATCCTCCGCGATCTCCTTCAGGCGTTCCCTGAGGTTGTCCCATGAAGCCTCAGGCTGGTCGAGGTGGAACACAGCCAATGTCTTGAGGATGTCCTTGGAGAACTGCATAGCGGTCTGCCTATCGGTAGATCTAAGAGAGATGGTAAGGCTACGGGTAGAGCAACCCCTTGGACGCACCCTTAGGTAGTAGATCCCTGAACGCCGGTAATGCCAGATGGAAAGGTGCTGGTCTGGTCGTTGGTGACAAGGCTGGTGACAGGTTGGTGACAGTTGGCCCTGCACGGGCGTATTGACGCTGGTAATCATGGTTAGGTAAGCTCTTGATATTCAAGGGTTTACCACCAGTACTTCCCGAACATTTCCGGGTTGGCCCAGAATTTTGCGTTCAGCCAATCGGGCACCTGTTTATATTCGCGCAGGTCGTAGGTGAACAGGTTCAGCACCTGATCATCGCGGGCGAAGCACTCGCTGGACTGCAGGGCCAGCGCATAGAAGTCGGTCTCCCGCCAGCCGCAGGCCTTCAGGTCTGCCAGAACCGCGATGCGGCTGGCGTTCAGGTTGCGGATACCGCCCAGCAGTTCCAGCCCGGTCTGCTTGGGAATATGCTCAAGACAATCGACCACCAGTGCCAGGTCAAAACGCTGCGCGGCAAGGTGCGCAGGCAGCGTGCCAGGTTCGGCCAGCGACACTTCGGTCTGCGGATGCGCCTCCTGAAAGGCCTGCAGTGCAGGAAATGCCTGCGTTCCGATCAGCAGCAGACGCTCTGGCGCGTACCGGTCGAGCAGGGCGGCCAGCGCTTGCTGTGGGGTGCGAGTGGAATAGCCGACGGTCATCGAAAGTCCTCTGGTTGGTTGACAAGACTAGCCTGCCGGACCGCCTCTGAACAGCCGCCGGCATAAGGCCTGACGCTCCCTGAACAATGAGAATGCTCCATGCTCGATCTTTTTCAATACACTGCTGGCATATTCGCTGAACAGCACGTCTACTGTGCGGCGACGAAAAGCGTGCGCAGACTTTGCTTTCGGAACGGATCATGACAAGGGGCAGGCGATGAAGGTGTTTTGGGGGCTGGGAAAGCTGTTGATGCTGGGCTTCTGGCTGGTGGTACTGGCCAATGCGCTGTTTGAAGCGCCCAGCCCGTTCGGCGTGATGATCGACATGGCGGGCGCGGTCCTGCTGCTGACTCATCTGCTGGAACTGATTCTGTTCAACGGCAGCCTGCGCGGTCGCAGGCACCCGTGGCGGGACCGAGGCAAAATCATTCTGTTCGGCATCTTCCATCTGCAATCCATCAGCCGTTCGGCTTCGGGGCACTCTCATGCGTAATCTCGTTCTGCTCGCGGCACTGTTCAGCCCTCTGGCGATGGCCCAGGCAATCATTGTTGCGCCGCACTCGCTCATGCGTTTGCCCGGCAACAGCAGTGTTCTGCAGCTGGATCGTCTTGAGGTGTCCGATTACGGCACCTTGCTGATCCCGGCCAATATCGACGATGTGAAGATCGGCGAGCTGGTATTGGGGCACGAAGCGCGCATTGCCATCGTTCCTGGTGTGCAGGCCTTTAATCTGGTGGTGGTACGCGGCAACTTCGGCACCGGCAGCCAGATCACGGCGCGCGGCGCACCGGGCACGTTCGAAAAACCGGCGCTGCCTGGACGCAACCTGACGCTGCGGCTGCAAAACCTGGATGCGGAAGAATTATCGATCGACGCGCGCGGCGGAGCGGGCAGCCCGGGGTATGTCGGTCTTGATGGCGGCACCGGCGAAGCACCGGGTTGCACCTGGGGTCAGGCCGGGCGTGGTCATGACGGTCAAAACGGTAGCACTGGCCGTGACGGGGCCGCTGGCGCTCAGGTCCGACTGGAGTTGCCGCAGAGCTTTCCGGCTGATCGCATCAAGGTGAATGTGGCGGGCGGCGCGCCGGGCAAAGGCGGCGAGGGTGGCAAGGCCGGCAAAGGCGGTGCGTCCAAGGGCTGCTTCGTTTACCGCGCAGATGGCGGCAAGGCGGGTAAAGAAGGCGAGCCTGGCCAGCCGGGCGTTGCCGGTCCTGCGGGCTCGTTGCTTCTGCAGCGCCTGTAAACCTCTATGCACCGTCCGGAGCTGGCGCAAGGCTGTGCTCCGAACAGTCGTCATTGCATAACGGTTTTACTGCGGTACGCCTTTTTCCCAATTCTTCCAGTCGCCGACAATTGCCTGCACCAGCGGGTTGCCGGTGCGGTACAGGTTTTCCAGTGCTGGCACGAATGCACCCTGATCGGCGTACTTGAGCAGGTTGTCCACTTCGCTGTAACCCGGATACGGACGATCGAAGTCGGAGCCGGCGCGCACCACCGCCAGGCGGCTGACGTCGACCTTGCCAGCCTTGCTGGCTCGCAATAGCGCTTCGTACGTGGAGTTGTCCTCCTGCTGGGTGGTGCAGTACTCACCTTTGCCGTCTGTCAGCAGTTTGGTCCAGACCTCTGCCCGCTCGCTCAAGCGCGTCCCTGAAAACCAGGTATTGCCGGCCACGGTGTCACATTGGGTAACCTGTGGCGGCTGATTGGCCGGTGCGTAGGGGTATTTGACGCGCCACGCCGCCGATTCCTTGCTCTCGCTGAGTGCAACCTTTTGCGACAGCGCGAACGCCTTGGCCTGAAGCTTTGGGTTCAGTTCGAAGACTTCGGTCTTGTAATCCAGCGGTGGTTTCTCGTTCGGGCCTTTGGTGTTGATGCCCAGGTAGCCGGTCGGCCAGTCCTTGGGCACGTCGCGCGAATCGATTTCCCATTGGGTGCCGAACTCCACCAGGTAATGCGCCCAGGCGGTGGTGCCCAGAGAGCCGTAATGCGGGTTGATCCCGGCAATACCGGCGACGATGAAGTAGGTTTTGCGCAGGTCGAACTGCGGTGACAGCGCCAGCGCCAGAGTCGAGGCGGCGGCGTTGGTCTGGCCCATGCCGGTGACCAGCAGGCAGACATCCTGATCGTTGCAGCGGATGGCCGGGTATTCGGCGGCAAGGCCCGGCACCTGGATTTCCTTGGTCAGGTGCAGGCGATCAATCCAGTTCTGCGCCTCGGGGGCGAACATGGCTACCAGCATGACCTTGGGCGTAACGGGGGCGGCGGCCGCCCAGATGCCAGGGCTGAGCAGGGCCAGCGTGGCGCAGAGTGCATTACGGGTGATGTGTTTCATGAAAACTCCTGTCGTCAAAGTCATGATCAGAACTGATAGCCCACGCCAGCGTAGTAACCCCAGCCGTCCGAGCGGGCGCGGAAGTTGCCTTCGCCGAAGTTAAGTTCGCTACCGTCTTCCCAATTGCCGCCGTTATGGAAATAACGCCCTACCAGCGTGAAGCGAAGGTGAGTGAAAGCGTAGAGCAGCACGTTGGTGGCCACCGTTGAATTGCCTGTACGAGCCGGATCGTTCTTGAGGTCCGAGCCGAAGTCGAAATTGGTGAAGCCTATGTAGGTCAGCGAAGCGCCGTTGTCGAACTTGCTGATCGGCACAATGTATTTGAGCTGGGCACGATAGCCGTCCCACGAATATTCATTGCTGGCGCCATAGTTTTCCCACTGGTAGCGACCGTACAGGTTGGCCGACAGATTGACCCGCGAGTGCGTGTCGATGTCAGTACCGAAACCGCTGTACAGCGTGTTCGCACGGTTGGCCGAGTTGCTGCCGTGGTCGTAGATCCAGTCGAACGCAACGTACCATTCCTTGAACGGCCCTACGGCCAGGCTGCGTCCTGCCAGGTAGTCGATGGAGATGCGCGGTTCGTGTTCCATGAACAGCGGCGAGCCATGATCCCAGACGCCTTTGTCATTATCATTGCCGATGCCGAGGATCTTCGGCACGTCCACATAGCCGTACAGTTCAAACGGCCCCTTGCGGCCGAAGTACTCGTATTCCAGATAGATGTCATCGTTGGGCTTGGGGCCGAAGCTGATGTCCTTGCTTCCGATCAGCGTCAGGTCCTGATTGAACCAGTCTGAAAAGTACGCGCCTTTGCCTTCCTTGGGCGAGGCTGGCGGGCTCAGCGCCTCGCCCTGAGCGGAGTCTTCCGGCGCCGCAGGCTGAGCCTGTGCAGCGGAACAGAGCAATGTGGCGGCTGCCGCGAGCAGCAGGGGCGTCAGGATGTTGCAGGGTGCTGCGGGCTGGATGAAAAACTGCTTTGGCATTGAAGCTCCTTTTTATGATCACGTACTGCTGGCCGCGTACTGCTGATCGCAAACGTTTGCACAGCTCATGCCAAAGTGTTTCAAGATGTTGAATGTGCTGATTATCAGCCCGAGAAGATGACCGAACGGCCAGGAAACTGCTCGCAAGCTGTGCGCGATGTCACCTCCAGTGCCCCGTGATGTTCCGTTTCGTCTCAGAAGCCCGGACGAGCAGCAGCAAGCGCGACAACCGCCAGGCCTATGGTCAGGTTGATAGCGACCAGCCTGCGGATATTGCCCAGTGCCGCTGCACCTTCTGGCCATTGCTCCGCTTCCACGGCCCGACGCAGTTCCGGCAACTGCAATGAGTGGATCCGAAGAAACAGCGCGACCATCACGACGTACAACCCCATCATGAGTTGCACATAGCGCGGCGCGGTTTCAAAGCCGGTGAAGTTGAGCTGGATCATGCCGATACCGGTGATCGGCAATACTACGATGGTTGCCCAGACCCACATGAAGAAGCGCGGAAACACCTGGACCCACAGTTTCAAGCGGGCCGGGCCTTCAAGTGCTGCAATGACTGCTGGGCGCAATACCATCCAGGCGAAAAACATGCCGCCAACCCAGATCAGGGCAGCCAGCACATGCAGCGTATAAACAGTAGAAAAAGCGGTCATCGGACACTCCGTTCTGCGCGGATGGATTTAGCGCGCTATCATAGCGCCGACTCAGAACCACTGAGAATTTATCCAGCCTTTATAGTCGTGCCCCCGAACCGAAGCCAATGATCAGTACCGAACTCAAAACCCAGATTCAGGGCGCCTACTCGCGTTTCCTCGAAGCCAAGAGCCTCAAGCCGCGCTATGGCCAGCGATTGATGATCGCTGAAGTCGCCAAAGTGCTGGGGGACATCGACACCGATGAAGAGGGCCGTCGTTCGGGCGATCCTGCGGTAGTGGCGGTCGAGGCGGGTACTGGCACCGGCAAGACCGTGGCCTACGCCATCGCCGCGATTCCGACCGCCAAGGCGGCGGGCAAGCGCCTGGTAATTGCCACGGCAACCGTCGCGCTGCAGGAACAGATCGTCTACAAGGACCTCCCGGACCTGATGCGCAACAGCGGTCTGAACTTCACCTTCGCTCTGGCCAAGGGACGCGGTCGTTACATGTGTCTGTCCAAACTCGACATGCTGCTCCAGGAAAGTGACGCAACTAACGCTACTGCGCAGTTGTTCGAGGAAGAAGGCTTCAAGATCGAGGTCGATGAGGCCAGTCAGAAGCTGTTCACCAGTATGTTGCAAAAGCTGGCCGGCAATAAGTGGGACGGCGACCGCGACAGCTGGCCGCAAGAACTGGCCGATCAGGACTGGGCGCGGCTGACCACCGATCACAGCCAGTGCACCAATCGTCACTGTCCCAATTTCCAGCAGTGCGCCTTCTATAAAGCGCGCGAAGGGATGGGCAAGGTCGACGTAATCGTCACCAACCATGACATGGTACTGGCCGATCTGGCGCTGGGTGGCGGGGCAGTGTTGCCCGATCCGCGTGACACGCTGTACGTGTTTGACGAAGGCCATCACCTGCCAGACAAAGCCATCGGCCACTTTGCCCACTACACCCGATTGAAATCTACCGCTGACTGGCTGGAGCAGACCGCCAAGAACCTCGCCAAGCTACTGGCCCAGCATCCGTTGCCCGGCGATCTGGGCAAGCTGATAGAACAGGTTCCTGAGCTGGCCCGCGAGATTAAGGGCCACCAGCAGTTCATGTTCGGCGCCTGCGAGCAACTGGCAGATTTCCGTCCCGGTGAGGACATGCAGGGCCGCGAGCGTCCACGTCACCGGTTTGTCGGCGGTGTTATCCCCGAGCACATCCGCGAGATGGGCATCGAACTGAAAAAAGGTTTTGCGCGTCTGGACGATCTGTTCACGCGCCTGACTGAACTGCTTAAAGAAGGCATGGACGGCGAAGTCAACATCGGCATCGCCAGCCATCAGGCCGAAGAGTGGTATCCGCTGTTCGGCAGTCTGCTGGCCCGTGCTCACGGCAACTGGGAGTTGTGGACGGCGTTTACCGCCGAAGACCCGGAAGACAGTCCGCCAATGGCCCGCTGGCTGACCCTGGCCGACAGCGGTGCGCTGTTCGATATCGAGGTCAATGCCAGCCCGATTCTGGCGGCTGAAATGTTGCGCCGCAATTTGTGGAACATCGCCTATGGCGCGCTGGTGACCTCGGCCACCCTGACCGCGCTGGGCAAGTTCGATCGCTATCGCATGCGCGCCGGCCTGCCGAAATGTGCTGTTACTGCGGTGGTGCCCAGCCCGTTCCATCACGCCGATGCGGGCGTATTGCGCGTACCGGACCTCAAGGCCGATCCGCGTGACTCGGTGGCCCACACAGCGGCGATCATTCGTGACCTGCCCGGTCTGGTGGAAGGCTCGCGGGGCACGCTGGTGCTGTACTCGTCGCGCAAGCAGATGCAGGACGTGTTCGATGGCCTGGACCGTGACTGGCGCAAGCAGGTGTTCATTCAGGGCAACCTGTCCAAACAGGAAACCCTCAACAAGCACAAAGCACGCGTCGACAGCGGCGAGTCCAGCGTGTTGTTCGGGCTGGCCAGCTTTGCCGAGGGCGTCGACTTGCCCGGTGCGTACTGCGAGCACGTGGTGATTGCCAAGATTCCCTTCGCCGTGCCGGACGATCCGGTCGAGGCCGCGCTGGCCGAGTGGATCGAGGCGCGCGGTGGCAATCCGTTCATGGAGATCGCCGTGCCCGATGCATCGTTGCGTCTGGTTCAGGCCTGTGGCCGGTTGCTGCGTACCGAAGAGGATCGCGGCACCATTACCCTGCTGGACCGCCGCGTCGTCACTCAGCGTTACGGCAAGGCGATTCTCAATGCACTACCGCCGTTTCGCCGCGAGATTTCCTGAGTCAAAGATGAAGAGGGTTTCACGTCTGTTCCCAAAGCGCTTGATCGCTGGAACAATACGCGCCCATTACGCCTGTCATAAGGCTCGGTAACGCCAGCAGGAGTCAGCCGTTGCAGATTCAGGGTCATTACGAACTTCAATTCGAAGCAGTGCGTGAAGCCTTTGCGGCGCTTTTTGAGGATCCTCAAGAGCGCGGCGCCGCCCTGTGCGTGCAGATCGGCGGCCAGACGGTCGTTGACCTGTGGGCCGGTACGGCCGACAAGGACGGTGCCGAAGCCTGGCACACGGATACCCTCGCTAACCTGTTTTCCTGCACCAAGACGTTCACCAGCGTGGCAGTGCTGCAACTGGTCGAAGAAGGCAAGCTGAAGCTGGACGAACCCGTCGCCAGGCTCTGGCCTGAATTTGCCGCGGCCGGCAAGGCGTCGATCACTTTGCGTCAATTGCTCTGCCATCAGGCGGGGCTACCTGCGTTGCGCGAGCAACTGCCTGCCGAAGCGCTGTATGAGTGGACCACCATGACGGCGGCGCTGGCCGCCGAACAACCCTGGTGGACGCCAGGGCAGGGCCACGGTTATGCCGCGATCACCTATGGCTGGCTGGTGGGCGAGATGCTGCGTCGCGCCGACGGTCGTGGCCCGGGCGAGTCCATTGCTGCGCGAATCTCACGTCCGCTGGGGCTGGATTTCCATGTAGGGCTGGCCGATGACCAGTTTTACCGGGTAGCACATATCGCTCGCGGTAAAGGCAATGCGGGCGATGCTGCCGCTCAGCGCGTGCTGCAAGCGACCATGCGCGAGCCTGCGTCCATCACTGCCAAAGCCTTCACCAACCCACCCTCGATCATGACCAGCACCAATAAGCCTGAGTGGCGTCGCATGCAGCAACCGGCAGCCAATGGTCACGGCAATGCACGTAGTCTGGCAGGCTTCTATAACGGCTTGCTCGACGGTAGCCTGCTCGAGGCCGATCTGCTCAACGAGCTGACCCGTGAGCACAGTATCGGCCAGGACAAGACCCTGCTGACATCGACCCGCCTCGGGCTGGGCTGCATGCTCGATCAGCCGACAGTGCCCAACGCCACGTTCGGCCTGGGCCCCAAGGCTTTCGGTCATCCGGGTGCTGGCGGTTCCGTCGGTTTTGCCGACCCGGACTACGAAGTGGCATTCGGCTTTGTCACCAACACGCTAGGGCCCTACATCCTGATGGACCCGCGCGCTCAGAAACTGGTTGGAGTATTGCGTGAGTGTTTGCAGTAAGTATCGGTCATAAGTGCTTGTTTCATACCGACTGTCAGTTAAATCGCTGTAACAGGAACCGTACGACGGTTTCTTTTTCCAACTGCATCTTTATGCATGTTATACCGGCGTAGTCACGTCCTTCTGTCTGATCAAAACCGTTGCGGGTCAACCATGTCGTCCAATAAAAGCCTCGTTCTTGCCCTGTGTATCGCCGTTACCGGCTGTGCTCAAACCCCTCAGTCCGACTCTGCTGCATCCGGAGGCCATTGGTGGCAGTTCGGTTCTGGCAGCGAGTCTTCCGATACAGGCGCTGCTGCAAACGCTCCTGCGCCGAGCCCGGCTCCGGCTCCGGCTCCGGCACCTGTGGCCAAGGCTGCTGCGGCACCGGCACCTGCGGCGGGTGCTGAAAGCAGCGCGCCTTGGTACTGGCCGTTTGGCTCGAACGACAACGCCCAGGCAAAGCCTGACGCGGTTGCCAGCAAGCCTGCCGACAAACCGGCCGCGCCGCTGATTGCCAAGTCGGAAACCGACAGTAAGTGGTGGTGGCCGTTCGGCAGTGCAGACAAGACGGACCAACCCAAAGCGCTGCCGACGCCTGATCCGAAAGTGACCCAGGCCTGGCTGGACGAGTACGAACCGCGTCTGCGCGCTGCTATCAAGGACAGCCCGTTCCAGTTGGAGCGTCGCGAAGACCTGCTGGCGATCACCGCGCCGGTAGACAGCTCGTTCAACCCTGATCGCCCGGCCATGCTGCTGCCCAACACACTTGGCCCGATCACCCGTCTGGCTAAAGTGGTCGAAGGCGACCAGAAAACTGCCGTGCTGGTTCTCGGCCACGGTGACACCTCCGGCCCGACCGAAGCCAACCAGAAAATCAGCCAGGAGCGCGCGCAGTCTGTTGCAGCGATCTTCCGCCTGAGCGGTCTGGAACGTAACCGACTGAGCCTGCGTGGCATGGGCGCGGTAATGCCGCGTGCTGCCAACGACAGCCTGCAAGGCCGCGCGCTCAACCGCCGTGTCGAGATCCTCATGACGCCGCAGGACACCATGCGCG
Source organism: Pseudomonas coronafaciens pv. oryzae str. 1_6 (assembly GCF_000156995.2). Taxonomy (NCBI): domain Bacteria; kingdom Pseudomonadati; phylum Pseudomonadota; class Gammaproteobacteria; order Pseudomonadales; family Pseudomonadaceae; genus Pseudomonas; species Pseudomonas coronafaciens. The sequence continues at coordinate 1,358,032 of NZ_CP046035.1, forward strand.
TGTTGATGGCCCGCTACGCATTGCCGCCTGTTGCACCGACCATGATTGCAGCGCAGGACGTCAAGCCTGCCGCTCCGGCACCAGCCGCCGCGCCAGCAAAAAAAGCCGTCGTTGCGAAGAAAGACACCGCCAAGAAAGCGGCTCCGGCCAAGGCCAGTACTGCCAAGAAAGCCGCGCCAGCCAAAACCGCAGCGGCGAAGAAGCCGGCAGCGACCAAAGCTGCTGCAAAAGCCCCGGCCAAGACAGCAACGCCAGCCAAGAAAGATGACGGCCAGGCCAACAACTGAGGCCCGATTACCTCAACGACTCTCGTCTCCACGCTCCGCGCGTTGCGTTATACACAAGTCCTGAACAGCCTGAGAATTGAGGCTGTTCAGGCTCCTGCCTGAAGGCCGTGGGAGCGAAGCGTCGTCCGGTTCGCTCCCACTGGCTTCGGCCAGAATCAAAAAAGAATATGTGATAACGGCGAGCGCCGGGCCTGGTAACGAGAGTTAGCTAACGTTCATGATATCTGCGCAGGAATGAAACCATGACCCAGACGCTGGCTGACATGCGCCGTGACTACACGCGTGACGGATTGACCGAAGCGCAGGCGCCGGACGAGCCCTTTGCGCTGTACCACCAGTGGTTCGAGGAAGCCGTAAAAACCGAACAGCCACCGGTCGAGGCCAATGCCATGACCCTGGCTACCGTCGATGAAGACGGGCGTCCGCATTGCCGTGTATTACTGCTCAAGGGCCTTGATGCCCAGGGCTTTACCTTCTTTACCAACTATGACAGCGCCAAGGGCCAGCAACTGGCTGCACGTCCATTCGCGGCCATGACCTTTTTCTGGCCGACGCTGGAGCGTCAGGTGCGCATCGAAGGTCGGGTCGAGAAAGTCAGCGCGCAGGAATCCGATGCGTATTACCAGGTTCGGCCGTTGGGCAGCCGTCTTGGCGCTTGGGCGTCTCCGCAAAGTCAGGTAATTGCCGATCGTGACGAACTGGAAGGCTTGATCAGACAAACCGAACAGCGTTTCGCAGACGCCCAGCCACACTGCCCGGAGCACTGGGGCGGCTACCGTCTGCTGCCCGAGCGGATCGAGTTCTGGCAGGGAAGATCCAGTCGCCTTCACGACCGTTTGAACTATCGTTTGATCAACGGCAAGTGGGCACGCGAACGTCTGGCTCCGTGATTGAATTAATCGCTTGCCGAATCGTCTGAGCTTTGTACAGTCGCTCGCTGTATGACGCCTGAATGAACTTAATTTGCGGATCGGTGATCGTGACAGCGCCTTTGTCGGGTAGTCTAATGGCCACTGGTCCCCCTGGAGATACCCTTTATGCGCAAGTCTGCTTTTCTGGTTGCTTCATTCACTGCGATGGCGCTGATGCTGGGCGGCTGTACTTCGAACCTGACCGGTGATTCCTATTCCCGTGACGAGGCCAGGACCGTACAGACTGTTCGCATGGGGACCATCGAGTCCTTGCGCCCGGTCAAGATCGAAGGCACCAAGACGCCTATCGGCGGCGCTGCGGGCGCTGTTGTCGGCGGCGTAGGCGGCAGTGCGATCGGCGGCGGTCGCGGCAGCATCGTGGCAGCAGTCATAGGCGCTGTGGCCGGTGGTCTGCTGGGGTCAGCGACCGAAGAAGGCCTGACCCGCACACAGGGTGTTGAAATCACCGTGCGCGAGGACGACGGCAGCATGCGTGCCTATGTTCAGCAGGTGCAGGAAAACGAGATTTTCCGGGTCGGCGAACGCGTTCGCATCATGAGCGTCAACGGTACCAGCCGCGTCACTCACTGATCTGTAGCGATGTACATCAGAACCCCGAGCCGAAATGCTCGGGGTTTTTTGTTTTATGTCTGGGATGGGTTGCCATGCAAAGCGTTCCTACTCTGGAGCGTAGGGCACGATGATCTCAACTATGACTATCGTGCCGATGCTCAGCGTCGGCATGCAGCTCTGGACGCTCTGCGTCCTCTTTGTGGCTTTTTGTATCACGCAAGGCATTCCCCACGCTGAAGCGTGAGGAACGATAATCTCGACTGTCGCGCCTGTGAGCAGCAGTGCGATAACAGGCTTGAGTCAGCCTTCGATTCCCAGCATGTCTCGCACCAGTGCTTCCGCAATCCGTATGCCGTCCACGCCTGCCGACAGGATGCCGCCCGCATAGCCTGCGCCTTCACCAGCTGGGTACAGGCCTTTGGTGTTCAGGCTTTGCAGGGTCGGGCCTCGGGTGATGCGCAACGGCGCCGAGGTACGGGTTTCGATTCCGGTCAGCACTGCGTCATGCAGCGAGAAGCCTTTGATCTGCTTGTCGAACGCGGGCAGTGCCTCACGAATGGCTTCGATGGCGAAGGAGGGCAGGGCGTCAGCCAGGTCCACCAGCTTCACGCCTGGCTTGTACGAAGGCTCGACGCTGCCCAATGCGGTCGACGCGCGGCCTGCGATAAAGTCGCCGACCAGTTGCGCCGGGGCTTCATAACTGCTGCCGCCGAGCAGGTAAGCGTGGGATTCCAGGCGTTCCTGCAACTCGATACCGGCCAGCGGGCTGCCAGGGTAGTCCTGCTCTGGAGAGATACCGACCACGATGCCCGAATTGGCATTGCGCTCGTTGCGCGAGTACTGACTCATGCCGTTGGTCACCACTCGGCCTGGCTCCGAAGTTGCGGCAACCACGGTCCCGCCAGGGCACATGCAGAAGCTGTAGACCGAGCGGCCGTTGCTGGCGTGGTGTACCAGCTTGTAGTCGGCTGCGCCCAGTTTCGGGTGGCCGGCGTACTTGCCCAGGCGAGCCCGGTCGATCAATGATTGCGGGTGCTCGATACGAAAGCCCACCGAGAAGGGCTTGGCTTCCATGTACACGCCACGACTGTGCAGCATGCGGAATGTGTCGCGAGCGCTGTGGCCCAGCGCCAAAATTACGTGCCGGGACTCAATCTGCTCACCGCTGTCCAGCTGAACGCCCAATAGTTGGCCATCTTCAATCATCAGGTCGGTCACGCGCTGCTGAAAGCGCACTTCACCGCCCATTGCCACGATCTGGTGACGCATGTTTTCGACAACGCCTGTAAGGCGAAACGTGCCGATGTGCGGTTTGCTGACGTAAAGGATTTCTTCCGGCGCACCGGCTTTCACGAACTCGTGCAGCACTTTGCGACCGATGAATTTCGGGTCCTTGATCTGGCTGTAGAGCTTGCCGTCCGAAAATGTCCCGGCACCACCTTCGCCAAACTGCACATTGGACTCGGGTTTGAGGACGTTTTTGCGCCACAGGCCCCAAGTATCCTTGGTGCGCTGACGTACTTCGGTGCCGCGCTCGAGGATGATCGGCTTGAAGCCCATCTGCGCCAGCAAAAGCCCGGCGAAGATACCGCACGGGCCAAAACCGACCACGATCGGACGTTCGGTCAGGCCTTCGGGAGCATGACCGACCACCTTGTAGCTGACGTCGGGCGCAGGGCCCACGTGGCTGTCATTGGACAGCTTGCGCAGCAGTGCCTCTTCATCCCTGACCTGAAAGTCGATGGTGTAGATAAAGCACAGCTCGGAGGACTTTTTGCGCGCATCGTAACTGCGCTTGAAGAGGGTGAAGTCCAGCAGTTCGCTGCTGTCGATGCTTAGGTGCTGCAGGAGCGCAACGCGCAGGTCTTCTTCCGGGTGATCGATCGGCAGCTTGAGTTCGGTGATTCGTAACATTAAGGGGTCCAGTTTTCGGGCCGCAGGTTCAGCCCGACAGCACTACAAGACCGACGATTATAAGCGCTGAACCCCTTTGGCGGCGAGTCTGCTGGTCAGTCGTCGCGCGAACCGCCGTAATAACCGCAGCCACGCTGGGCCTGGCCGTTGATGCGCAGCTCGGCGGTCAGGTGTTGCACCGAGCCGTTCACGCTGTCTACGCAACGCTGCGGCGCAACCCAGAGCTCGATACGCTGATGGTTGGCCTCGCTGCTGATGCTGAAGCTGCCATCGGGTAGCTTCTCTTCGACATACGGCACCGCCAGTGCCTCGGCACCTTCACGTTCCAGCACCATGCCCTTGCCGCTGACGTTGACGTTCCACGCTGGTTTATTGCCACTGGCGTGCAGTGTCAGGCGTTTGAAATTAGGGTCTTCACAGCCTTGGCCGGGGCGCTCGACACGATACAGTTGGTGCAGGTCCAGCAGCCCGTCGCTGTTGCCTGCCTTACTCGCGGTAAAGTTGCCGCGCAGGTCGGCAAACGCCTTGCCCTGAGTGTCGGCCAGTGAAGCGGCTTCCTGCAACACGCCGGTATTGCCTCGATCCTTGACCACGTAGCGGCGCTGCTCGTTGCATGGTTTGAACAGTAACTGGCCACCATCGCCCGTCAGATCGCCCTGCATACGGAGCATGCCTGCCGTGGAGACCTTCGGCTCATCGGCCTGTCTGCCGAGCAACTGGCACCCGGCGAATAGCGGTAGAAGGGCAAATACGAGGACGGAACGGGCAGCAAACATGGTGTGATCTCCAGACAAGTGCCGCCACGTTACTCAGACTGGAGGTGCATCACAAGGGGGGCATACCTGCTCGGGTCACTACGAAGCGCTGACCTGAGCGGAAGCAGACATCAATGACATCGCAGGGCCGCAGTGCGACGCGCAGCGTCAGGAAAGGCGTTACCACGCGCAGCGTGGTAACGATAATTATCGTGGCCCATCCTGTTTCTGAACGTTAATGCGCTTACCCGCCCAGATACGCATCCCGCACCTTCGGATCGACCAGCAGTTCTTCACCGGTGCCTTGCATGACCACGCGGCCGTTTTCCAGTACATAGGCGCGATCGGCGACTTTCAGGGCCTGGTTGGCGTTCTGCTCTACCAGAAACACAGTCACGCCATCGCGACGCAGTTGTTCGACGATCTCGAAAATCTGCTGGATGATGATCGGTGCCAGACCCAGCGATGGCTCGTCGAGCAACAGCAACTTGGGTTTGCTCATCAACGCACGGCCGATGGCGAGCATCTGCTGTTCGCCACCGGACATGGTGCCGCCACGTTGATTGAAGCGCTCCTTGAGGCGCGGGAAGAGCTGCAGGACCTTGTCCATCTGTTCCTGATAGTCAGCCTTTTCCGTGAAAAAGCCACCCATTGCCAGGTTTTCTTCGACTGTCAGGCGCGCAAACACACGGCGGCCTTCCGGCACCACGGCGATGCTCTTGCGCATGATGACTGACGATTCCTGACCGACCAGCTCTTCGCCCATATAACGAATGCTGCCGCTGTGAGCGCGAGGCGATCCGCACAGGGTCATCAGCAGGGTGGATTTGCCAGCGCCGTTGGCGCCGATCAGGGTGACGATCTCGCCCTGACGTACCTCCACGTTGATGCTGTGCAGTGCCTGGATCTTGCCGTAGAAGGTGGAGACGTTTTCAAACTGCAACATTTACGCTTCCCCCAGGTAGGCTTTAATCACGTCAGGATTGTCGCGAATCTGTTCCGGTGTGCCGTCTGCCAGAGGCGTGCCCTGATTGATCACCACGATGTGGTCGGAAATGCTCATAACCAGTTTCATGTCGTGTTCGATCAGCAGGACGGTCGCGTCATGCTCGCTACGCAGCACGCCGATCAGCGCTTTGAGGTCGTCGGTTTCACGAGGGTTCAGCCCGGCTGCTGGCTCGTCGAGCATCAGGATGCGCGGACGGGTCATCATGCAGCGGGCGATTTCCAGACGACGTTGCTGACCGTAGGCCAGCGTGCCGGCAGGTCGGTTTGCGAACTCCCTGAGGTTGACTGCTTCGAGCCAGTGCTCGGCGTACTCCATCGCTTCGCGCTCGCTGCGGCGGAAGGCCGGGGTCTTGAACAGACCCGCCAGGAAATTGGTATTCAGATGCCGATGCTGGGCAACCAGCAGGTTTTCCACAGCGGTCATTTCCTTGAACAGACGAACGTTCTGAAAGGTCCGCACCACGCCTTTGCGGGCAATCTGGTGACCGGCAAGGCCTTGAATCGGCTCACCATCCAGCAGGATGGTGCCAGCGCTGGGTTTGTAGAAGCCGGTCAGGCAGTTGAACACCGTGGTCTTGCCGGCGCCGTTAGGGCCAATCATCGACACGACCTGGCCTTTGTTGACTGTCAGGGCCACGCCGTTGACCGCCAGCAGGCCGCCGAAACGCATGCTCAGGTCTGTGGCTTGCAGCAATGGGCGGCTCATTTCGGCAGCTCCGCTTTCAATTTCATTTCAGGGCGTTGCATCGGCAGGAAGCCTTGAGGACGCCAGATCATCATCAGCACCATCAGTGCGCCGAACATCAGCATGCGGTAGTCACTGAACTCTCGCATCAGTTCAGGCAGCAGAATCATCACGATGGCCGCAAGAATCACGCCCAGTTGCGAGCCCATGCCGCCCAGCACGACGATGGCCAGAATGATTGCCGACTCGATGAAGGTGAAGGATTCCGGGGTAATCAGACCCTGCCGCGCGGCGAAGAAGCTGCCAGCGAAACCGGCAAACGCTGCGCCGAGCGTAAAGGCCGAGAGCTTGATCACGGTCGGGTTCAACCCCAGTGCGCGACAGGCGATTTCGTCTTCGCGCAGCGCTTCCCAGGCGCGGCCAATCGGCATGCGTAGCAGACGGTTGATGACGAACAGGGCCGCCAGTGCAAGCAGCAGGGCTATCAGGTAGAGAAAAATGACCTTGTTGATCGAGTTGTACGGCAGGCCGAAGAACTCGTGGAACGTCTGCATGCCCTCAGCCGCCTTGCGCTCGAAGGTCAGGCCGAAGAGGGTCGGTTTTTCGATATTGCTGATGCCGTTCGGACCGCCAGTGATGTCGGTGAGGTTGCGCAGGAATATGCGGATGATCTCACCGAACCCCAGCGTCACGATGGCCAGATAGTCACCGCGCAGGCGCAATACCGGGAACCCGAGCAGGAACCCGAATAGCGCCGCCATCAAGCCCGCAATCGGCAGGCAGATCCAGAAGCCAAGCCCGTAGTAGTGCGAGAGCAGGGCATAGCTGTAGGCGCCGACTGCATAGAAACCGACATAGCCCAGGTCAAGCAGGCCCGCCAGCCCGACCACGATGTTCAGGCCAAGGCCGAGCATGACGTAGATCAGGATCAGCGTGGCGATGTCTACCGCGCCACGCGAACCGAAGAACGGCCAGATGAACGCCAGCACGATCAATGCAGCCAAGCCCCAGCGCTGGGTGCCTGGCTGTGTAAGAAAGTCGCTGGTCTTCTGTGGGATCAGCGGTTTGTCGGAGCCGCGACGCATGCCGCTGATCTGCTCGGCAAACAGCACCCGCAAAAACAGCAGGACCGAACACACTGCAATGATGGTCAGGGTCAGCGGGCTGGCATTCTGCACTTGCAGAGTAACGCCGGAGAAGGCCAGTTTCAGACCGAATACCGGGTATGCCACGGCCCAGACCAGGGCGGCACTGAACAGCGCCTGTTTGAAAGACTTGCTCATACTTTCTCAACCTCCGGACGACCCAGAATACCGGTCGGTCGGAACAGCAGCACCAGGACCAGCAGGCCGAAAGCCACAACGTCCTTGTACTGATCACCAAAAATGTCGGCACCGAAGGCCTCGGCGACGCCCAGCACCAAGCCACCCAGCACTGCGCCGGGAATGGAGCCGATCCCGCCCAGCACTGCGGCAGTGAATGCTTTCAGGCCGACCAGGAAGCCGGCGCTGGGGTTGATCACGCCGTACTGCATGCTCAGCAACATGGCCGCTACGGCAGCCAGTGCTGCGCCGACGACGAAGGTCAGGGCGATTATGTTGTTGGTGTTGATGCCCAACAGGTTGGCCATTTTCATGTCCTCGGCGCAGGCGCGGCAGGCGCGGCCCATTCGCGAGCGGGAAATGAACAGGGTCAGGCCGGTCATGGCTAGCAGGGTGACGACGAATACCACGATCTGCATGTAGGAAATCAACACTTCCTGCGCGCCACCCGGACCGAACGAAAGGCTGCCGGGGAACAGGTTGGGTATGGCGAAGTTGCCAGAGCCCTGGGAAAGCTGAACCGAGTTCTGCAGGAAGATCGACATGCCGATCGCAGAAATCAGTGGAATCAGACGGTTGCTGTTGCGCAACGGGCGGTAAGCCACACGCTCGATGCTGTAGCCGTAGGCACTGGTCACGATGATGGACGCGGCAAAGCCGGCAATCATCAGCAACGGCAGGCTGTGGATACCCAGCATCGCCAGGCCGGCAAGCGCCATGAAAGCAACATAGGAACCGATCATGTACACCTCGCCGTGGGCGAAGTTGATCATTCCGATGATGCCGTACACCATCGTGTAGCCGATGGCGATCAATGCATACGTACTGCCAATGGTCAGGCCATTGACCAGTTGCTGCATGTAGTGGAATAACTCGGGCATTTACCGCGCTCCTAAAAACCTGATCTGCATTTCTCTGGGGTGAACTGTGTCGCATTCTGTCGATGCGTTGTTCATGACGCTGGCAGAGAACCGCTGGTGACGGTTTTAAGATGTTCAGGTGGCTTCGTGCGCAACTCTCTTCACAGAAGGTGCGAACGGGCCTGGATTCGTAAAACAAAGCCCACTGCGCTGGCAGTGGGCTTTGAGGGTTGATGCAGGCAGCTTACTGAGTGGCTTCGGTCTTCGGCTTGCCGAAGTGCCACTCGTAGACCACGAACTGGAAGTTCTTCAGGTCGCCTTTCTCGTCGTAGCTCAGTTCGCCCATCGGCGTCTTGAACGTGCCGGCATGGATGGCCGCTGCCACTTTGGTGGTGTCTTCGGACTTGGCAGCGGTGATACCGTCGGCAATCACCTGGACTGCGGAGTAGGACGGGTACACGAACGGGCCGCTCGGGTCCTGTGTCTTGGCCTTGAATGCTTCGGTCAGCGCCTGGTTGACCGGGTCTTGATCAAAGGATTTCGGCAGGGTGACCAGCAGGCCTTCGGATGCATCGCCAGCGATCTGCGAGATGGAATCGTTGCCCACGCCTTCAGGGCCCATGAACTTGGCGTTCAGACCTTTTTCCTTGGCCTGGCGCAGGATCTGGCCCAGCTCAGGGTGGTAGCCGCCGTAGTAAACGAAGTCGACGTTGGCCTGCTTGAGCTTGGCGATCAGCGACGAGAAGTCTTTGTCGCCAGCATTGATGCCTTCGAAGAGTGCGACTTTTACGCCGTCTTTTTCGAGCGTCTGTTTGACGGCGGTGGCAATACCTTCACCGTATTGCTGCTTGTCGTGAATGACGGCAACGATTTTCGGCTTGGCGACCTTGGCAATGTAGTTGCCGGCGGCAGGGCCCTGGGCGCTGTCCAGGCCGATGGTGCGGAACACCAGCTTGTAGCCACGGGCGGTGAGGTCCGGGCTGGTAGCGGCCGGGGTGACCATGATGATGCCTTCGTCTTCGTAAACATCGGACGCTGGCTGGGCGGAGCTGGAGCAGAGGTGGCCGACAACGAACTTCACGCCGTCGTTGACGACTTTGTTGGCAACTGCAACGGCCTGTTTCGGGTCGCAGGCATCGTCGTACTCGACTGCCTCAAGCTGCTTGCCATCCACGCCACCCTTGGCGTTGATCTGTTCGATGGCCATCTTGGCGCCATTGAACTGCATGGTGCCGTATTCGGCAACAGGGCCGGTCTTGGGGCCGGCGATGCCGATCTTGATGGTGTCAGCTGCGAACGAATGGCTGGCAACCCCCGCCATAACCAGTGCGGCAAACAGCCTGGAAAGCTTATTGGTACCCTTAGTCATGATGCTCCACTCTTGCGTTGTAGTTTTTATAATCCTGATGGCCAAGGCTCCAGGACCGGATTCGATCACCGGTTTTCCCACGCCGCCAACTGTACCGGAACAGTTTAGAGCGCTGCTCGTTGGCTTGGATAGTCAGGCATTTGGGGACAAACCGATGCGTGTCGCGTAATCGAAAGAAAGTTACACAATCCAACCGATCAAGTGCCTGAAATCATTTCAGAACCATCGGGTTAGCTGCATTTCGTTGCAACCCGTCACCTTCATCTGGGCTTGCCGGTGGGAAAGTCGGCGGTATCATTGCACCGATTTTCTTTCTGGTGAAACCCATGACGCAAGAACCTAGCACCCTCTATGCCAAACTGCTTGGCGAAACCGCCTCAATCACCTGGACTGAATTGCAACCATTCTTTGCCAAGGGCACTTTGTTGTGGGTCGAGCGGCCTCTGGATCTGATCGAAGTCGCAGAAGCCGTGGCCGAAAATGATGCAGCCAGGGTGTCTGCGTGGCTGACTGACGGGCGGGTTGGCAAGGTGTCTGAAACCAAGGCGCTTGAGCTGGTAGAGACCGATCCGTTGCTCTGGGCGGTAGTAGTGGCCCCTTGGATATTGATCCAGAACAGGGCGACAGATTGATCGCTGCACCAATAAAGTGCGCATGCCTCTTGCTGAGTGGGTGGGAAGGTAACTGCAGGTACACCTGCGTAGCATAAAGCCACATCATCTGACGCAGGTGCGGTGGTCTCGATCAGGGTGCTCAGGCCGCCTGTTGGGAACATTCAGTGACGAATCTGTCCGCGGTTTGAAAAGTCATCTGAATCGGAAAGGTCGGTAACTGCGTCCAGGCCTTTCGGATGCTCGCCATCCTGTTGCGGCATGGGCAGCGTCGGCCATCGGCTGGCGGGTTCGCGCTCATTCATCTGTTTGACGAAAGGGATGATTCGTTCCAGTGGCTGCGGCCTGCTGAACAGATAGCCCTGCACGTAATCGCTGCCGAACTGGCTGAGAAAATCCAATTGCGCCTGGGATTCAACGCCTTCTGTGACGACTTTGAGGCGCAGTGTATGCGCCATGACGATAATGGCCTGCACAATCTCCATGTCCTGAGGAGACTCGGGGATATCGACAATGAAGGACCGGTCGATCTTCAGCGTGTCCAGCGGCAGACGCTTGAGGTAAGCCAGTGATGAATAGCCCGTGCCAAAATCGTCAATCGACAACGATACCCCCAGGCTGCGAATCTGCTTGAGCAACAGGATGGTGTTGCTGATGTTGCCCATTAGGGCGTTTTCGGTGACCTCCAGTTCGAGCCGTCCCGGTGCTGCATTCGCGTCGGCCAGCGCCTTCCGGACTTCGTCTACCAGTTCGTCACGGCTCAGGTTGAGCGCCGAGCAGTTGACGGTAATGATCACCGGGTCCAGCCCCTCGCTACGCAATGTGCCGAGGTCATGGCAGGCACGGCGAAGCACCCAGTTGTCGAGTTCGGCAATCAGGCCGTTGGCCTCGGCAATGCTGATGAAGCGATCAGGCGTCAGCAGACCGTGTTGCGGGTGATTCCAGCGCACCAGGGCTTCCAGCTTGGCGACGTGGCCGGTTTGCAGGTCGATGATCGGCTGGTAGTAGACCTGCAGACCCGCCTCTTCGCGCAAGGCGTTGCGCAGCTCTTCCTCAAGGTGCAGCTCCAGGCTGGCTTTGGTCTTGAGTGCCGGACTGAAGAAATTGACCCTGTTGCGCCCGTTGCCCTTGGATTGATAGAGCGCCAGGTCGGCATGCTTGAGCAATTCGTCACAGGATGACCCGTCACGCGGGAACACGGCGATGCCGATGCTGGTGGTCATCACCATGCGCCGTCCCGCCAGGCCGATAGGGTCTTTCATCCGGTGCATGACCCGATGAGCCAGATGCCGAGCCTCTTCGTAGTCCGGAACGCTCAACAGGATGCAGAACTCGTCACCACCGAAACGCGCGACCACGTCTTGAACCCGGGTTGCGCTGCGGATGCGCTCCGCAATCACCTTGAGCAGTTCGTCCCCGGCGTCGTGGCCCAGGCTGTCGTTGATGCGCTTGAAGTGGTCTATGTCCAGAAACATCACCGCCAGCAGGACGCTGGTATGGGCATGCTCCAGCAGTTTTTCGGCAAATATCTGATTGAAACCGCGTCGGTTGATCAGGTTGGTCAAAGGATCGTAGTGCGCCACCTGCTGCAGCGAGACGCGCGCCTGATCCAGTTGGCTGAGCAGTGCATTGACCCGCTTCAGGTCGTGGTCCTTGCCTTGCAGCTTCTTGTCGGCCATCGCCGCGCTGATGCTCCCTGCGATGATCAACAGCGTGATGACCGCGATGGTAAGCCCCAGTTGCTGGCTGTTTTCAGTGCTTGGAATGTGCAGCGGCGCCCCTTCAGGCATGACCAGCCGCAACGCCCGCATGCCCATCAGGTGCATGGTCAGCAGGCCCGCGCCCAGCAGAAGGCTGACCCCGTAACGGAACATCTGGTGGAACATGCCGCTGTGCTGGCGCAGGTGACGGGACAAGGTCAGCAACGCCACGCTGGACAGAATGGCTACCAGAATGGACAGCGCGAACATCTTCGGTTCGTAGTGCTGGGTAGCGGCGGACCGCATGGCTGACATGCCCAGGTAATGCATGATGGCAATGCCGATGCCCATGACCACCGCGCTGAGCAGGCAGCGTTGGGTGGTGAGCGTAGGGACCGTCAGGGCTTTGATCGCGACCAGGGCAGTGACCAGCACTACCAGCAGTGACATCAGGGTGACGGTCAGGTCATAGGCAATGGTCAGCGGCGCCTGAAATGCAAGCATGCTGATGAAGTGCATGGCCCACACACCGCCCGCAAGGCACAGCGCACCGAGCGCCTTCCAGAGGCGACGGCTTCTTACGGCCTCGACCTGGATAACGCGGTCGGCGATGTCGAGCGTCGCAAAACAGGCAGCACAGGCCACGCCATAGGCCAGTGCCACGAGGAACATATTATGACTGCAATCAATCAGTACTTGTCCGTCAGCCGGCAGGCCGGCGAACATGTTCAAACCCAGCCACTCCATAGCGTGCCCTATTGTTCACTACCAGGGCGCCAAGGCTGAAGGCCTGGCGATTCCGGGTGAGTATAGAGCCTGTTTGCAACCTGCCAGCCAAATGAGCTGTCATTTTGATATGTCTTCAATAACGAATAGTTATAAAAGGCCATCACTTGTTCGCTGTTTTTACCAACGTTTACAGGCAGATAGCATTTCGGCGTCCTGCTTACGTAAACAACGAGAAAGGGACAAACGGGCTCGTGAACGAGCCCTGTCCTGAAAGCTCGGCCTTTGTGTCGGCCTGGCGATGGGTTATTAGGCCTCAACCTGCGACCAGTACCCGAATCGCCTCCAAACGCAGTGCAGCTTTCTCAAGCATGGCCAGGCCCTGTTCACGCTGGGCGCGCAAGGCAACCAGTTCGCTGTCGCGCACGGTCGGGTTGACCGCTTGCAAGGCTGTCAGACGGGCCAGCTCCTCTTCAGTGTCGGCTGCCAGACGGCGCTGCGCTTCGGCCACACGCTCAGCGTGTTTCGGTGTGATTTTCTCTTCGCCCGCGTTGATTCTCGGGGTCAGCAGGTCGCGTTGTGCCTGAATGAACTTGTTCGCGCTGGCGCGAGGCACGCTTTCGAGCTGGTCGTTCAGGGTGTTGAACGACACGCGGCTCGACAGATCATTGCCGTTTGGATCAAGCAGGCAGCGAAGGGCAGCAGGAGGCAGGTAACGGCCCAACTGCAATGAGCGCGGCGCGACCACTTCGCTGACGTAGATGAGCTCCAGCAGTACGGTGCCCGGCTTGAGCGCCTTGTTCTTGATCAGTGCGACGGCCGTGTTGCCCATCGAACCGGACAGCACGAGGTCCATGCCACCCTGAACCATCGGGTGCTCCCAGGTGATGAACTGCATGTCCTCGCGGGACAGCGCCTGGTTGCGATCGTAGGTGATGGTCACACCTTCGTCGTCGCCCAGCGGGAAGCTGGCGTCGAGCATTTTTTCGCTCGGTTTGAGGATCAGGGCGTTTTCCGAATGGTCCTCGCTGTCGATGCCGAACGCGTCGAACAGGGTTTCCATGTAGATAGGCAGGCTGAACTGATCGTCCTGGTCGAGAATCGCTTCGACCAGCGCTTCGCCCTCACCGGCGCCGCCCGAGTTGAGTTCCAGCAGGCGGTCGCGGCCGGTGTGCAGCTCGCTCTCGAGACGCTCGCGCTCGGCACGTGCTTCATTGATCAGCTTTTGCCATTCGTCATCGTCACCGCTTTCCAGCAGGGGCAGCAGGCGCGAGCCGAACTGGTGCTGCAAGGCGTTGCCGGTCGGGCATGTGTTGAGGAAGGCGTTGAGCGCTTCGTGATACCACTGGAACAGGCGCGCCTGTGGGCTGGTTTCGAGGAACGGCACGTGCAGTTCAATGGTGTGCTTCTGGCCGATCCGGTCCAGACGACCGATGCGCTGCTCCAGCAAATCCGGGTGGGACGGCAGGTCGAACAGAACCAGGTGATGGGAGAACTGGAAGTTGCGGCCTTCACTGCCGATTTCCGAGCAGATCAGTACCTGAGCGCCGAATTCTTCGTCTGCGAAGTAGGCAGCGGCACGGTCGCGTTCGAGGATGTTCATGCCTTCGTGGAACACCGTGGCCGGAATACCGGAGCGCACACGCAGCGCGTCTTCCAGATCCATCGCGGTTTCGGCGTGGGCACAGATGACCAGTACCTTGACGCGCTTGAGCATCTTCAGGGTATCGATCAGCCAGTCGACGCGCGGGTCAAAACGCCACCAGCGTTCTTCTTCGCTGACCTCCGAATGCGCCTGGAAGCTTACCTCAGGGTAAAGGTCGGCGTGTTCGCCCACCGGCAACTCCAGGTATTCGACCGGGCAGGGCAGTGGGTATTCGTGCAGCTTGCGCTCCGGAAAGCCCTGCACGGCGGCACGCGTGTTGCGGAACAGCACGCGGCCGGTGCCGTGACGATCGAGCAGCTCGCGAATCAGGCGCGACTTGGCTTCGTCGTCGCCGTCATTGACTGCGGCCAGCAAGGCATCGCCTTCAGCACCGAGGAAGCCATGAATGGTGGTCTGGGCTTGCGGAGACAATTTGCCCTTGTCGAGCAGTTCCTGGACGGCCTGGGCCACCGGGCGATAGTTTTCGCTCTCGGCACGGAAGGCTTTAAGGTCGTGGAAACGGTTGGGGTCGAGCAGGCGCAGACGTGCGAAGTGGCTGTCCTGACCCAGTTGTTCAGGGGTTGCGGTCAGCAGCAGCACGCCGGCAATGACTTCGGCCAGTTGCTCGACCAGCGAATATTCGCGACTGGCCTTGTCTTCGTGCCAGACCAGGTGATGCGCTTCGTCGACCACCATCAGGTCCCAGCCAGCCGCGAACAGAGCGTCCTGAGCCTTTTCGTCCTCGACAAGCCACTCCAGCGCAACCAGCGCCAGTTGGGTGTCTTCGAACGGATTGCCGGCATCGCTTTCCATAAAGCGCTCGGCGTCGAACAATGCAACTTGCAGGTTGAAGCGGCGGCGCATCTCCACCAGCCATTGATGCTGAAGGTTTTCCGGAACCAGAATCAGCACACGGTTGGCGCGCCCCGACAGCAATTGGCGATGAATGACCAGACCGGCTTCGATGGTCTTGCCAAGGCCCACTTCGTCGGCCAGCAATACGCGCGGCGCAATGCGGTCGGCGACTTCCCGGGCGATGTGCAACTGGTGCGCGATAGGTTGAGCCCGCACCCCGCCAAGGCCCCAGAGCGAGGACTGCAACTGGCGGCTGGTGTGCTCGAGTGTGTTGTAACGCAGCGAAAACCAGGACAGCTGGTCGATCTGGCCCGCGAACAGACGGTCGGTCGCCAGGCGGAACTGGATGAAGTTCGACAACTGGGTTTCTGGCAGCGTGACCACTTCGTTTTGCGCGTTCAGGCCGTGATAGACCAACAGGCCATCGACGTCGTCGACTTCGCGAACGGTCATTTTCCAGTTTTCGAAGTGCGTGATCACATCGCCCGGTGAGAAACGCACACGCGTCAACGGTGCATTACGCAGTGCGTACTGGCGAGTCTCGCCAGTGGCCGGATAGAGCACGGTCAACAAGCGGCCGTCCTGTGCCAGAACGGTGCCCAAACCCAGCTCGGCTTCGCTGTCGCTAATCCAGCGTTGCCCCGGTTGATACTGCTGCGCCATGCTGCCTGTCTCCCGCTTGAAAAAGCTGACTATGTTAACGGAACGCGCCCCGAAGACCAAAGGTGGCGTGAAAAAACCTCGGGTTGTCGGCCGGCCGCTACCTGATTTTAAGTTCCATGACACTTATTTCACTTATGGCAGTCCAAAAAGACCATAAATTAATGCAACCTGTTTCATGTCGGTTCAAGTTGCCCTGCGCACGGCCGAAACCCCGATAAGAGGATATAAACCATGCTGCAACCTATGCTTCCGTTAAGTGTGGTGCCCGTGACATCACAGCTGGACCCGGCCAAGCGCATGCCGGACATCCCGCCTGTCGCGCCGGTACAGGAGAGTTCCAACGAGACCTCCATCGACCTGCACAATGAAGATACTGAACGCAGTGCATTGCTGTTGCGTGAAGAGCAGCAGCGTCAGCAACAGCAGCATGGTCGCAGTCATGAAGAACCTGAGGCTTATGAAGGGCTTGTGGTTCCTGGCGATTCGCTGAATGCCGACAACACCGTGCCTGTCGTACCGCTCATCGATGACGAGCCACGCCAGGGCATATGGGTCGATATTCAGGTCTGATCGCGATAATCGCCGGATCTGCGCTGGTCATGCCCGATGCGATTAAGCATTATTGGTGCTGATTCCCGTGTTCGAGAGCGGCAAACCATGAACGACGATGAAAAACTGATCGACTTGGGTACCGAGCGCGCCAAGCGCGTTCACGATCTCAACGACAAGCGCCTCAACGAAGTGCGCAACGCCTTCGAGCAGGCGATGCCGTTGAGCAGCAAGAAACCCAAGAAAAAGCCCAAAAAGCGCTGACCCCGTCTATGTCCTTTTTTATCTGATCCGTGCTCTGGTCTCGCCTGACAGGCGAACAACTGACCTGGGTCAACTCGCCTCTGCACATTCCGGTTTACTCTCAGTCCATCGAAAACAACGTCGGCGACCACGCAGGCGTCGGCAAGCAATGGGCACGCAAGGCACTTGGGGCGACTTCGGTCGCCCTTTTTTTCGTCTGTGTGCCGGAAGCCTCGTTGATTTCCGGATACCGTCAGCTCAGAGCTTTGGCGCCTGCATTGGCCTGGTCATAGGCTCTCGCTTCTTGCGCCGTCTTGATGTCGCGGTTGTAGCTCGGCGTCCATTCGGTCGTAGATGATTTCTGAGTGAAGCTGACATTGCTGCCGATGTCCTTAAAGTGCGCATCGCCATAGTCATCCAGCACGCCGCGATTACTTGCCTTGTGAGAAACATCGACGCCGTTGCTGAAATAGTTGGCCTGCGACAGGATGGTCGCGTTCCCGGTTGCAGTGAAACCGAGGTGGAATTTGTCGATCGAGTTGTTGAATACGTCAAATTCTCCCTGACGAAACAGACCGGGTCCGCGAACATCAAGGTTGCTGAAAACGTTGTCGGCGATGGTCATTCGCGGGTAACCCTTGTACTCGGCCTTGGCAGCTGCCGAATCGTCTGGCTGGCCGAAAATCGCGCCATACTCGTTGTTCTGGAATTTCGAATTGGTCAGGGTGACGTTATCTGCCTTGCCGCCAACGTACAGAAGTTTGTCCAACCCTTTGGGGTTCTGATCCTTGGTGCCGGTGTAGGTGTTGTGGTCGATCCAGTATTTCTGGCCACTGCTGATGAACATTTGCATGTCGCCGTTTTCACGGTAACGGCTGTCATGGGTGAAGTTCAGGTTCTGAAAAATGTCATTGCCTGCGTTCTTGCCACTGGCCAGATAGATGTTATGCAGGCCGTTGCCCTTGTCGGTGCCCAGCAGGGTTTTATTGGCACCGAAGTTGATGGTTACTTTGCTGTCGGCGGTCAGGTTGGCGCCGAGGCGAATAGTGCGGGCGGTGTCGTCTTCCATATTCTTCTTGAGGTCCGCCACGGTATTGACGGTGACGACTTCGCCATTGTTGCCGCCGGTGGTGTTTGCTTCCTTGGCGAAACCGAGCATGCCCGACATATCCGCCCCAGGGCCATGAGCGGCAGAGGTTGCGGGCCTTGCCACCTTTTCTGCCGCGTCAGGTCTGTCGACGGCAGACATTGACGTTTTCAGCTGTGCGGGTGCCGTGGCTGACGTCTCCGACGCATCAGGCGTGTCCTGCGTTTTATCAGCAGCCTTGAGTTGCCTATTCGACGTATCAGAAGGCGCCCCTGCGGTTTTTTCAGGCAGCGTCGCAGTTTTGTCCGCTGTTGGGTCGTTCTGCACCACGAAAGGCTTTTCTGTTTTGCCCTGGGCAGCTGAGGGTGATGCGGGGGCCGTTGTCGAAGGCGACGATGACGGTTGGGAAGCGTTTGGTGCCTGTTCGCCTCGTGACTGCGCAGGCGAATGCGTCGAGCCGTCTTGTGGATGTGCCGACGATTTTGGAAATAGGTCTTTGAGAATGTTGCGAATGGCTTCGACGAGCTTGTTCAGTAACAGGCCAGTGGCGCTTTCTGGCGTGTTTGAAGAGGCCGGTCTAGCGCGAGAGCTGGCTGTATCAAGTGGTGACTGCAACGCCGTTGCACGTTGCGGCGGGCTGAAATCGACTTGATTGCCAGTATGGCCGGGCTCCAGATCGGCTGGCGGGTGAGCGTCGGTCTCTGGAGTGATGCTTTGGTTCGACAGTCCGGAGACGGGATAATAGTTTCTGTTGATCATATTCATGACTGGTTTCCCGCCTGTGGGAATAAAAATTCTTGATCCCGGCTAACAAAGTAGTACTCGTTGCCTGAGTGGAAGACACAGGAAAAGAGTTCCGGCTGGATCATGAGTTTTGGTATTCAGGCGAAAAGCTAGCCTTGGGCGCGTGCCATCCGGACACGCGCACGCGTTCAGTATCAGCCGAACGTGATCTCTGGCAGCACGGTCAGGTCGACAGTCTGCTGTTTGCGAGGGGCGAGGATTTCAGCTTCGCCGTCTACTACCAACTCGTCGTTCTGATTGAAAACACGGGTGGCGATACGAACGCGGAATTTAGGCAGTTTTTCCAGAATTTCCAGGCGCACAGTCAGGGTGTCGCCCAGCTTCACTGGTTTCTGGAAGGTCATCTGCTGACCGATATAAATGGTGCCGGGGCCAGGCAGCTCGCACGCAACCGCTGCGCTGATCAGCGCACCACTGAACATGCCGTGGGCGATACGCTCCTTGAACATGGTCTTGGATGCGTATTCGGCGTCCAGATGAACCGGGTTGTGGTCACCGGACATGGCGGCGAACAACTGGATGTCACGCTCTTCCACCTTCTTGCTGTAGCTGGCGGTCTGACCGACTTCAAGGGCTTCGTATGGCGTGTTGGTGACTTGAGTCATGTGGCTGTCCTGACAATGAAAAAGAATTGAAACTGGCCGGTTGATTCGACCTGCGTAGCCGCGCCCTTGGGTCGCGTCTTTGATAGACCGTGTTTTGTAACACTTGATGACTCACTACTGCCAATACACCGGCAAGATCAGTCAGACGTTTGCCGACACTCATCGGATCACATCCGCCGTGAATAATAAGCCACGGGCTGATAAACAGGGCGCTCGAAGCGTTGAAGTGTTACGGGGCGATGGTGACTGCCGGGCGTCCGCCCGCCAGTGTATAGCGAGCGGCTGATCGCAGCCTGAACAGCGACGAGATTCATGCTGCTGATACCACGCGGATGGCGATTTGCCTGATGCGTTTTAACTGCTAACGTCGGGCCAGGCCTATGCAGGGAAGAGGATAAAAATAATGAATGCTGATTTCTGGACCGACGAACGGCCCGCTGGCGTTGATGCCGATGTGGATCTTCGAGCCTATCAATCGGTCATCGATGTTTTTGAGCGCAGCTGCCGCAAGTTTGCGGATCGCCCCGCGTTCAGCAACATGGGCGTAACCCTGACGTACGCTGAGCTGGATCGGCATTCCGCAGCATTTGCCGGGTATCTTCAACAGCATACGCAGTTGCTGCCTGGCGACCGCATTGCGGTGCAGATGCCCAACCTTCTGCAATACCCGATCGCAGTCTTCGGGGCCATGCGTGCCGGCCTGATAGTGGTCAACACCAACCCCCTGTACACCGCGCGCGAGATGCGCCATCAGTTCCAGGACTCGGGCGCCAGGGCGCTGGTGTACCTCAACCTGTTCGGCAAGCTGGTGCAGGAAGTGCTTCCTGACACGGCTATCGAATACCTGATCGAAGTCAAAATGGGTGACATGCAGTCGGCGGCTAAAGGGTGGTTGTTCAACACCATCGTCGACAAGGTCAAGAAGCTCGTGCCCGACTATCAGTTGCCCCAGGCGGTCGGCTTCAAACGCGCCTTGCGCCTCGGACGCAATAGCGCGATCAATGTCGTCCCGCAGGGGCTGGACGATGTTGCCGTGCTGCAATACACCGGTGGCACTACGGGGCTGGCCAAGGGCGCGATGCTCACCCACGGCAATCTGGTCGCCAACATGCAGCAGGTGTATGCCTGCATGCGCCAGCAACTTCCCGAGGGCGGTCTGGCGTTTGAAGAGGGCTGCGAAGTGATGATTGCGCCGTTGCCGCTGTATCACATCTACGCATTTACAGCGCACTGCATGTGCATGACGCTCAGCGGCAACCACAACATCCTGATCACCAACCCTCGTGATATCAGCGCCTTCATCAAAGAACTGGGGAAGTGGAAATTCACCGCGATGGTGGGCCTCAATACCCTGTTCGTGGCGCTCATGAACCACCCGGCATTCAGCAAGCTGGATTTCTCGACGCTGAAAAGCACCAATTCCGGTGGCACTGCACTGGTCAAAACGACTGCCGAGCGCTGGGCACAAATTACCGGCTGCACGATTGTCGAGGGTTACGGCCTGACCGAGACGTCTCCGGTCGCCAGCGCCAACCCATATGGCTCACTCGCGCGCCTGGGCACGGTCGGTATTCCGGTGCCGGGCACCGCCATGAAGATCATTGACGATGAGGGCGCCGAGCTGCCATTCGGCGAACGCGGCGAGTTGTGCATCAAGGGGCCGCAGGTGATGAAAGGCTACTGGAACCGACCGGACGCCACTGCCGAATGCCTGGATGCCGATGGCTGGTTCAAGACCGGTGACATTGCAGTTATCGCAGCCGACGGGTTTGTCAGCATCGTCGATCGCAAGAAGGACATGATCATCGTGTCGGGTTTCAACGTCTATCCCAACGAAATCGAAGACGTGGTCATGACTCACCCGAAAGTCGCCAGTTGTGCGTGCATCGGTGTGCCGGACGAGCGCTCCGGAGAGGCGGTGAAGCTGTTTGTAGTGCCGCTGGACGGGGGAGTGAGTGTCGAAGAACTCAAGACCTTCTGCAAAGAGAACTTCACGGCGTACAAGGTCCCCAGGCAAATCGTCCTGCGTGACTCTTTGCCCATGACGCCGGTAGGCAAGATACTGCGAAGGGCGCTCAGAGATCTCGCTTGATCGTAGGAATCGTCCTTATTCTGAAGGTGTTTATACCCTCCGACGCGACGTTAGAGTGTCGACAGGCACGGGGCAGCGCCTCGCAAATGGCATGAGCAAGGCGCTAAACCCTCTGCTCCGGGGGTTTCCACTCAATCAGTCATCGCAGGCTTAACGCCTCTAAAATGACTGGATTTTATTTTCTGGTCTTTTTAGTGACTGTCAGGCCCTTTATTGCATCTAGGCGGCCTTTTACAAAGCTGCTACTCTCGGCGCGCTTTTTGATCAGTCATAAAGCGCAAAAGCGTCTACTGGATTAGCCCAGACACAAGAAAATCATCGCTCGAAGCGGTGTGTAGAATTCGCGATCGCTACGGAGCTGGCTGAATGATTGAAAACTTCTGGAAGGATAAGTACCCGTCCGGCATTCCTGCCGATATCAACCCCGACGAGTACCCCAACGTCCAGGCGGTTCTGAAACAGTCCTGCCAGCGTTTCGCTGACAAACCGGCATTCAGCAATCTGGGCAAGACGATCACGTACGGCGAGCTGTACGAGCTGTCCGGTGCGTTTGCCGCCTGGATCCAGCAGCACACCGATCTGCAGCCGGGCGACCGTATCGCCGTGCAGTTGCCCAACGTGCTGCAATACCCGATCGCCGTCTTCGGTGCCATTCGCGCCGGCCTGATCGTGGTCAATACCAACCCGCTGTACACCGCGCGGGAAATGGAACACCAGTTCAACGATTCCGGGGCCAAGGCGCTGGTGTGCCTGGCAAACATGGCGCATCTGGCCGAAAAGGTCGTGCCCAAGACCCACATACAGCAGGTCATCGTCACTGAAGTGGCCGATATGTTGTCGCCGCTCAAAAGGCTGGTGATCAACAGCGTCATCAAGTACGTGAAGAAAATGGTCCCGGCCTATCACCTGCCGCACGCCATCAGGTTCAACGAAGTGCTCGGCAAAGGCCGAGGTCAGCCGGTTACCGAAGTAGCGCCAGGCAGCAGCGATGTTGCCGTGCTGCAATACACCGGCGGCACCACCGGTATAGCAAAGGGCGCCATGCTGACCCACCGCAACCTCATCGCCAACATGCTGCAATGTCGGGCATTGATGGCTTCCAACCTGGATGAGGGCTGTGAAATCCTCATCACGCCGCTGCCGCTGTATCACATCTACGCGTTCACCTTTCACTGCATGGCGATGATGCTGCTGGGCAATCACAACATCCTGATCAGCAACCCGCGCGATCTGCCGGCGATGGTCAAGGAGTTGTCGAAATGGAAGTTCAGCGGTTTTGTCGGCCTCAACACCCTGTTTGTGGCGTTGTGCAATAACGAGAACTTTCGCAACCTCGACTTCTCGGCACTGAAAGTCACTCTGTCGGGTGGCATGGCCTTGCAGCAGGCTGCCGCCGAGCGCTGGAAGCAGGTTACCGACTGCCCCATCTGTGAAGGCTATGGCATGACCGAGACCAGCCCGGTGGCGACGGTCAATCCTTCTCAATACATCCAGATGGGCACTATCGGCATTCCTGTGCCGTCGACGCTGTGCAAGGTCATCGATGATGCCGGCAACGAGCTGGCGTTTGGCGAGACGGGCGAACTGTGCATCAAAGGCCCGCAGGTCATGAAAGGCTACTGGCAGCGTCAGGATGCTACCGATGAAATGATCGGCAGCGATGGCTGGCTCAAGACCGGCGACATCGCGATCATTCAGCCTGATGGCTATATCCGGATTGTCGACCGCAAGAAGGACATGATCCTGATCTCCGGCTTCAACGTGTACCCCAACGAACTGGAAGACGTACTCGCCACACTTCCCGGCGTGCTGCAATGCGCGGCCATTGGCGTGCCGGACGAGAAGTCGGGTGAAAGCATCAAGGTCTTTGTCGTCGCCAAACCGGGCGTCACGCTGACCAAGGACAAGGTCATGGAGCATATGCGCGCCAACCTGACCGGCTATAAAGTGCCACGCAGTGTCGAATTCCGCGACATCCTGCCCACCACCAATGTCGGCAAGATTCTGCGTCGCGAGTTGCGTGATGAAGAACTGAAAAAGCTGGGTGTGAAGAAGTAAGGTCGTGGGTCTGAAACCGCCTTCGCCGTCACGCGCTTTATTCATCACGTCATCCAACTGATTATCGTGCCCATGCTCCAGCGTGGGCATGCATTTCCGGACGCTCCGCGTCCGATCTTGAGTGTGCCTCGACGCGGAGCGTCACCCAAGGCGTTACCACGCTGAGCGTGGGAGCGATCATCAATGCACAAGCCCCGCCGATTCTTGTGCCGATGCTCCGCGTCTCGTCACGACCCACCGCAATCTGCGACAATCCGCATCTGCCATTTGAAAAAAGACCCTGCGCGCCTGATGACCGACGAATCGCCCTCTATCGACCAACTCCTGAAAAACCTCGACCAAGCGATGATCAGCGAACGCCATCGCCTGCGTCGTCAGTTGCACGAGCTGCGCAAGAAGCCTGACGAGGCGAAGCTCGCGCAATGGGTTGCCCGGGTTCAGGCGTCGTGCGCGCAGGCCACGGCGCGGCGGGAGAGCGTGCCGGCGATTCGTTATGACGACAACCTGCCGATTGCCGCCAAGCGTGACGAAATCAAAGAGGCGTTGCTCAAGCATCAGGTGCTGATCATTGCGGGTGAAACCGGCTCGGGCAAGACCACTCAGTTGCCGAAGATCTGCCTGGAAATCGGTCGTGGTCAGCATGGCCTGATCGGGCATACACAGCCGCGCCGGATTGCAGCGCGCAGCGTAGCCAGCCGGGTTGCCGAAGAAATCGGCACGCCACTGGGGGCGCTGGTCGGTTACCAGGTGCGTTTCGAGGATCAGAGCGACAGCAACACACTGATCAAACTGATGACCGACGGCATTCTGCTGGCCGAAACCCAGCATGACCGCTTCCTCGAGCGCTACGACACGATCATCGTCGACGAGGCCCACGAGCGCAGTCTGAACATCGACTTTCTGCTCGGTTACCTGAAAACCCTGTTGCCACGTCGCCCGGACCTCAAGGTCATCATTACCTCAGCAACCATCGACCTGCAGCGTTTTTCCGAGCACTTCAACGATGCGCCCGTGATCGAAGTGTCCGGTCGCACATTCCCGGTGGATGTCTGGTACCGCCCGCTGACCAGCGAGCAGGACGAGGAGGGCAACAGCGTCGAAGAAGACCTCACCGTCGATCAGGCCATCCTGGCCACGCTGGATGAGCTTGCTGCCTTCGAACGCAGCGAGCGCAAGAGCCCTGGCGACGTGCTGGTGTTTTTGCCCGGCGAGCGGGAGATTCGCGATGCGGCCGAGATGCTGCGCAAGGCTCAGCTCAGGCATACCGAGATTCTGCCGCTGTACGCACGCCTGTCGCCCGCCGAACAGCAGCGTATCTTCCAGTCGCATCCCGGCCGTCGTGTGGTGCTGGCCACCAACGTCGCAGAAACCTCTTTGACGGTGCCGGGCATTCGTTACGTGATCGATACCGGCACCGCGCGGATCAGCCGTTACAGCTATCGCGCCAAGGTCCAGCGACTGCCGATCGAGGCCGTTTCCCAGGCCAGTGCCAACCAGCGCAAGGGCCGTTGTGGGCGGGTCGAACCCGGTCTGTGCGTGCGTCTTTACAGCGAAGAGGATTTCAACGGCCGCCCCGAATTCACCGACCCCGAGATCCTGCGCACCAATCTGGCGGCAGTCATTTTGCAGATGTTGCACCTGCGCCTTGGCGAGATTACCGACTTCCCGTTCATCGAGCCGCCGGATGGCAAGGCGATCAGTGACGGTTTCAATCTGTTGCAGGAGCTGTCTGCGGTCAACCGCGAGAATCAGCTCACGCCCTTGGGTCGCCAGCTGGCACGTTTGCCGGTGGACCCGCGCATGGGCCGCATGCTGCTGGAAGCCGCCAGGCAGGGCAGCCTGCAAGAAGTGCTGATCGTTGCCAGCGCCATGTCCGTGCAGGACGTGCGCGAGCGCCCACCCGAGCGTCAGCAGGCGGCAGATCAGGCGCATGCTCAGTGGAAGGATGCCGACTCCGACTTCGCCGGGCTGGTGAATCTGTGGCGCGGTTTCGAAGAACAGCGCCAGACCCTGACGGCCAGTCCGTTGCGCAATTGGTGTCGGCGTAACTTTCTCAATTATCTGCGCCTGCGCGAATGGCGTGATTCGCATCGGCAACTGAGCCTGATCTGTCGTGACCTGCAACTGACGGTCAACAAGGAACCGGCCGATTACCCGAAATTCCACAAGGCCATTCTGTCTGGCCTGCTGAGCCAGGTCGGGCAAAAGGCCGACGAGGGCGACTACCTCGGCGCCCGCCAGCGACGTTTCTGGATTCACCCGTCCTCAGGGCTGGGCAAAAAGCGCCCGCAATGGCTGATGACCGCCGAGCTGGTCGAAACCACCAAGCTGTATGCGCGCATGGTCGCCAAGATCGATTCGGACTGGATCGAGCCGCTGGCCGGGCATCTGATCAAAAAGAACCATTTCGAGTCGCACTGGGAGAAAAAACGCGGGCAAGTCGTCGCGTTCGAGCAAATCACCCTGTTTGGTCTGATTGTGGTCGGTCGTCGTCCGGTGCATTACGGTCCCATCGACCCGGTGGTATCGCGTGAGTTGTTTATTCGCGAAGGCCTGGTGCGTGGCGATATTCTGTCCCGGGCCAAGTGCCTGAGTGCCAATACCCGCTTGCTGGAACAACTCGATGAACTGGAGGCCAAAGCCCGCCGTCGCGATATTCTGGCTGACGAAGACACCCTGTACGGCTTTTACGAGGCGCGTATTCCGGCCGAGATTCACCAGACGGCGACCTTCGACAGCTGGTACAAGACCGAGAGCCAGAAGAACCCGCAGTTGCTGATCATGCGCGAAGAAGACGTGCTGGCCCGCGAGGCCAGCGAAGTCACTGCGGCGCAGTACCCGGACACCCTGCGCCTGGGCGATCTGAGCCTGTCGTTGAGTTACCACTTCGAACCCAATCACCCGCGCGACGGGGTAACCCTGCGTGTCCCCGCACCGTTGCTGTTGTCGCTGCCTGCCGAGCGTCTGGAGTGGCTGGTGCCGGGGCTGCTGGAGACCAAGTGCATAGCGCTGGTGCGCAACCTGCCCAAGGCGGTGCGCAAGAATTTCGTACCGGTCCCGGACTTCATCAAGGCGGCCCTGCAGCGCATTACCTTTGGTGAGGGTTCCCTCCCTCATGCGCTAGGGCGTGAGCTGTTGCGCATGACCGGCGTGCGGGTCAGTGACGAAGCCTGGGCTGAAGCTGCGCAGCAGCTTGAAGGTCACTTGAAGATGAACCTGGAAATTGTCGATGGCAGCGGCAAGTTTCTCGGCGAGGGGCGCGATCTTGCAGAACTGACGGCACGCTTCGCCGAGGCGAGCCAGGCAGCGCTGGCCGTGCCACAAACCGCCGCAAGCCAGCAGCCGGTACAGGCCAAGGCGTTCGCGGCGGTGGCGCAGAAGACGCAGCAGAACATCGCCGGGCTTTCGATGACGGTGTATCCGGCGCTGGTCGAAGAGGGCGGCGCGGTCAAGGAAGGCAGATTCTCCACTCAGGCCGAAGCCGAATACCAGCATCGACGCGCCTTGCAGCGTTTGCTGCTGCAACAGCTGGCCGAGCCTGCCAAGTTCCTGCGCAATAAATTGCCGGGGCAGACCGAGCTGGCGTTGCTGCACCGCGAGCTGGGGCGCATCGATGCGCTGATCGAGGACATCCTGCTGGCCAGTCTCGACAGCTGCGTACTGGAAGGCGAAGCCGAGTTGCCGCGTGATGGGGCCGGCTTGCTGTCGCTGGCGGAGCGCAAGCGCGCCGACTGGACCGAACACGCCGAGCGGTTGGCAAAGCTGACCCTGGAAATCCTCAAGCTGTGGCACGGTCTGCAAAAACGCTTCAAGGGCAAGATCGACCTGTCTCAGGCGGTTGCGCTCAACGATATCAAGGCGCAACTGGGCAAGTTGGTGTACCCCGGATTCGTGCGGGAAACCCCGGCGGTCTGGCTCAAGGAGCTGCCGCGCTACCTGAAAGCCATCGAAATGCGTCTGGAGAAACTGCCCGGTCAGGTGCAGAAGGATCGTGTGTGGAGCATCGAACTGGCGGGGCTCTGGGCGCAGTATCAGGCGCGTGCCGACAAACATGCCCAGGAAGGCAAGCGTGATCCGGAGCTGGCGCTGTATCGCTGGTGGATGGAGGAATATCGCGTCTCGCTGTTCGCTCAACAACTGGGCACTAAAATGCCGGTGTCGGACAAACGGTTGAGCAAGCAGTGGAGTCAGGTGGAGGGCTGATTCCAAGCTCTGCAGGCGCTTATTGAAATGTGTCTATCGAGCCGATATTCATTGGCCGATAGCGCCAAAACCGGGCTCTATGGCACACTCCGCGCCTGTCTTCACAGTGTCATGAAATGCTGCTCGTTGTTGCAGGCAGCTTTTACATCTGCACTGGCACGTTGTCCCGATAAAGCGCGGGCTTCAGATGCCGTGCCTGAGCAGGTCATTACCTGCAACCCAATAAAAGAGGAACGACCGTGCACAACGTCGTCATCAGCGGCACAGGCCTGTTTACCCCGGCCAACAGCATTTCCAACGAAGAGCTGGTGCAGTCTTTCAATGCCTATGTTGCACAGTTCAACAGCGACAACGCTGCTGCCATCGAGCGTGGCGAAGTAGAAGCGCTCAGCGAGTCCAGCGCCGCATTCATCGAAAAGGCCTCGGGCATCAAAAGCCGCTTCGTGATGGACAAACAGGGCATTCTCGACCCGCAGCGCATGAAGCCCAACCTGCCGGAGCGCGGCAACGACGAAAGGTCGATCCTCTGCCAGATGGGCGTTGCAGCCGCCGAACAGGCCTTGCAGCGCGCGGGCAGGACTGCGGCAGACATCGATGGTGTGATCGTCGCGTGCTCGAACCTGCAACGGGCCTACCCGGCGATCTCCATCGAAATCCAGGAAGCGCTTGGCGTTGCGGGCTACGGTTTCGACATGAACGTCGCCTGTTCGTCGGCAACGTTTGGTATTCAGGCCGCCTGCAACAGCGTGCAGTTGGGTCAGGCCCGCGCCTTGCTGGTGATCAGCCCGGAGATCTGCACCGCACATTTGAATTTCCGTGATCGCGACAGCCATTTCATTTTCGGTGATGGCGCGACTGCGGTAGTGGTCGAGCGGGCAGACCTGGCCACTTCGCCTTATCAGTTCGACATCGTCAGCACGCGTCTGCTGACCAAGTTTTCCAATAACATCCGCAACAACTTCGGCTTCCTCAACCGCACCTCGGACGAAGGCCAGAATGCACCGGACAAACTGTTCGTGCAGGAAGGGCGCAAGGTGTTCCGTGAGGTCTGCCCGATGGTGGCCGAACTGGTCAGCGCGCATCTGCATGACAACGGCATCAACATCAGTGACGTCAGGCGCTTCTGGCTGCATCAGGCCAACCTGAGCATGAACCATCTGATCGTCAAAAAACTGCTTGGCCGCGACGCCACTGTCGAAGAAGCGCCGGTTATTCTCGACACCTACGGCAACACCAGTTCGGCAGGTTCGATCATCGCCTTTCACACCTATCAAGACGACCTGCCCAAAGGCGCGCTGGCAGTGCTCAGCTCATTCGGCGCAGGCTATTCGATCGGCAGCGTGATTCTGCGCAAACGCTGAGTGCATTGACGAGGTAGCGCTTGTGCGACAGGCGCTACTGTCATATCCCGTTATGTCACCTGCAGCCCTGCGGGTCTTTATCGTGTTGGCTTTTGAACAAGCCAACACGAGTATCGACCATGTTCACTGCCAACACACCACCCGAAACGCAAGCAGCTCCCCCGTCGGACGCTGCCCCCTTCGAAGCCGACCACCCCAATGCTGCCTTTATCCGCAGCAGGCTGCCGGCCTGGTATCTGAACGCCCCGCCAGCATTGCGTCAGGCACTTCAGGCCAGTCAGCAGAAAACCCGACATTCCCGTCAGGCGCTGGAGCCCATTCGCGATCGTCTGTTATCGGCACAGCAGTTTGCTGCCCCGGTGCTGTCGCAAGCCTTTCACGAGCGTTTCAAGCTAGCGCTGGACGTCGAAGCCTTTCAGTTGATGACTTGGCGCTACGACAGCGCCTGGGCACCAGCGCCCCTCGAACAGACCCTGTTGCAGGCAGCGTTGCAGAACTTCGCTCCCAGCAACCGCAGCCGCTTCGATCCTCATTCGGCAATTCTGCGTACAGGTGGCCTGCGTTACTGGCTGATCGATAGCGCCCAGCGCAGGTACAAGGTCGAGTATCAGGACCGCGTCGATATCAGCCTTGAACAGTTCGCTGATTTTTGCCATGAGCTGGATGTGGGAACTCAGTACCAGGCCCACCTGGACAGCGTATTCAAGCCTTCCCCAGCGGCAGCGACTGCGGTTGCCGCTGCCTTCATCGACAACGAGCGTGATGCCTTCGAGGTGCTCGCGCACATTGCCAGGATGAAGGGGGATATCACCGATACTGCCTATCAGTTGTTGCTGAGTGTCGTGCGGGCCGATGACCTGCCGCAATGGGACGGCAAGGCGCTGCGCTATTGTCAGTTGCACATGCTCGATACCTACGCTTTTTCGGGCTGTCTTTTGCATGGCGCGCTGCTTGTCCAGCAAGATATTCCTGATCCCGACAATGGGCCTTGCCTTGTCTACATGCCCTCGGAGCCTCTGCATCCGATCAAACAATATGTGTCACTCAGGGCCTTCAATACCAGCCTCGTGAAAGCGCTCGACAGCGAAAGTTACAAGCGCTATTTCAGCCGCTTTGTCAGTTTGAGTCGCAGTCCGGAATTTTTCGCCAGACTGCAATCCCGGCTCTATCCAGGCCAGGAGCCTGCGCTGGACGTCAACGCTGATCTGGTGCTGCAGCCACAGCCATTTTCGAAACCGCCGTTCGAATTGCTTCATGACCACTTGCTGGCCAAGACTTACGGCGATTCACGGGCAATCGCAGTGCCCTCGGCGCAGGTGGACCAGCAGGCTCGCGATGCACTGCTTGAAAGCCTCGAGCACAGCGGCATGAACATGCTCAATGTGGCCGGGCTGTTCGTGCCGGTATTGGGCGAAGTCATGTCTGTGGTCGCGCTCTATCAGCTTGCCAGTGAAGCCTTCGTTGCTTACCAAGACTGGAAGCACGGTGAAGTGGACGAGGCTATGCAGCATGTTTACGACATTGGCGAAAACGTCGCCCAGATGCTGGTGCTGGGAAGTGTCATAGGGGCGGTAAAAGGCTTTGAGCCGTCGATGTTCATCGAAAGCCTGGTGCAGAAAAGCGTTGATGGTTCTGTTCGTCTCGGAAAACCGACGGTTGAACCTTACGCTGACACTGTCCGCTTGCCTGAGGGGCTGAGTCTCGATGCGCTGGGGCTTTACGAGCACGGTGGCAGGACGTGGTTGCCACTGGACGGCAAACTGTATCGTGTCGAACCCGATGCATCACACGCCAGCTGGCGGATCAGGCACCCGGAGAATGAGCGCTCCTACTCGCCCAGGCTGAAGCACAACGGTGCCGGCGCCTGGCGTCATGAGTGGGAGAACCCCATGGGCTGGGATGAGGTCACGGCGTTCAGGCGTCTGAACGCGACCTGCCATGCGCTCACCGAGACGGAAATCCGGAAGGTGCTGCGCATTACCGGCATCAATGAAGCGGTGCTGCGCCAGATACACGTCGAGCACTTTCAGCCTCCGGCCTTGTTGATCGATGCCATTCAGCGTGTTGAAACAGAGCGGGAGCTGCTGGCCTGTATTGAAAGCCTCAAGACAGATGGACCGTCGCAAATCTCTGTTTCTTCTATCGGGCCATGGATGAAGCTGCTGGTCTCGTCGCCTGGCTGGAACAAGGCTCGAGGGCTGTTATTGATCGATGAGCAAGGCACCCTTCTGGAGGCGTGGAACGCAGGGGCGGACATGACGCTTTCGTCCCATGTAGAGGGGCCGACAACCAGCCTCAGCGAGGTTCTGGGCCAACTGCCGGATAGCCTGACGCTTGATGAGATCGCGTCTCTGACGGGCAGTGACAGCGCAGACAAGGTCGTCCGGGTCAGCGGCTTGAAGCGTCATCTGGCCGCTTGCGCCCACGCTCGTGTCGAGCAGTTGCTTGATGACATTCAGGCACTCAAAAGCCGAAGCGAGGACCCGCTGGTTCAACTGATACAGCGCGATTTCAGCGGCTTGCCGGACAGCGTCGTTGCCGAACTCATCGGCATGGCGAGCGACACAGACAAGGCGCGGATGACTTCGGAAAAGCGCATTCCTCTGGCGCTTGCCGAACACGCCCGCGAGTACCAGCAGCAACTGCGTATAAACAGGGCCAACGAAGGGTTTTACCGGGCCTCGACCCTTAACCCAGACACCCATGCAGCTGCGCTTGGCGTGCTGCAATATGTACTCGGCTGGCGTGGAAACATGTCAATCGATCTGCTGGAAGACTCGCTGGAAGGTGCCGAAATAGCGAGGCTCGACAGCGATCAGGCTGTGCTACACCTGCTTTTGGTCAAAACGGAAGAAGGGTTTCAGCCTTTCAATTCGTCAGGTGATTCTCTGGCGGAAGTCGAACAGGATTTCTTCACGGCGTTGTTAAAGGCGCTGCCTGAAGATGTGCGCGCCGACATCGAGCTGCCTGCCAACGCTGATGAGCACCCATTGCGCAGTCTGCTGGGGAATATCGCCCTTGGTCAGCGTGAACGTGTGGCTGAAATATTGCGAATGCAGCCGGTCAAACCGGGGATCAAATGGCCGCAGAGACTGCCCGACGGTCGTATCGGCTACCCCATGAGCGGACGTCTGCGAGGTTTCTTTCGCCGCTTGGGTATCGGTGCGGCCAGTCATTCGCCGGAGCTTGCGGTGAGAAGTCTGTACCCGGATTTTTCCGAGGTTGAGGTGTCTGCCTTTCTGGACCGCTTGAGGGCCGAACACACTGGATCAGCCAGACAATTGCCGAACTTCGTCCGGCAAAGGCTGCGAGGCCTCGCGGATGAGTTGCGCAACCTCCAGGCCACGCTGGACGCCTGGGTCGCGGAAACGCAGTTTTCTTTGCAGCGCAGGCCCAGAGAAGTCGCAGCGATGCGCATTCACGATTGCTGGAGAAGGTTGAGCGCTCACTGCAGAAACTATCAGGGTGACTTTTTAGGATACGCGCTGGATCTGGATAATCTGAGCGTGGGACTGCTGCCTGATATCGCCGCAAACTTTGCCCATGTGGTGGTGTTGAAGGCGCGCAATATGCAGCTTACCGACCCACAAGCAGATGCCTTGCTGAAAAACTTCAGCAACCTGAATTCGCTGAGCCTCGACTTCAATGAGCTGTATTCCCTGCCGGCTTCGATAGGGAGAATGCCGCAACTTGCCGAACTGTCACTCAGTCACAACCCGCTGATCTGGACGGAGGCCTGCAACGTCACGTTGCAGAACCTGAACCGTCTGGAGATCCTGGACCTGAACTTTTGCTTTCTTGGGTCGGCAGCGCCTCTCGCGGCGCTCGACTCTTTGCGTCTGCTGTTTTTGCGCGCGACGGGTATCGAAACGTTGCCCGCGTGGAACTGGCTCAGGTCTGACTTGATTCGTCTGGATGTTCGCGATAACCGTATCTCGGAAATAACCTCCGCAGAGCTTGAGGATGTCGTCCGCTCTCTCGGCTCTTCGCGCTTGCACCTGCATTTGAACGGGAACCCGCTGGACGCGCCGACCCTGGAACGCATCAGGCTGTTTCGCGAAGGCAGGTTGCGACCGCGATGGGGCGTCAGTCAGCACCATCTGCCCTTGGAAGTCGGGCCTGACAGCAGACCCTGGCTGGCCGGTTTGAGCCGCGAACAGGCAGATGTCCGCATCAGGCTTTGGCAGGATCTGCGAGCGTGCGCCGGTTCTATGGATTTCTTCCAGACGCTGAGCGATCTGACCCATTCGGCTGATTTTTCAACTAATCGTGAAGAGCTCATCGAACGAGTCTGGGCGATGATAGACGCGGCCTCTGCAAACACTGAGCTGCGTCAGCAGTTATTTGATATTGCCGCTCACCCTCAGACCTGTGGAGATGGCCTTGCGCTGGTCTTTGGCGACATGGAAGTGCGGGTCCGAGTGTTTTCTATCCTGTCATCCACGCCGGAATCCGCGCAGCCACTGGAACTCTTCAAAATGAGTCAGCGCCTGGACCGTCTGGATCAGGTCGAAAAAATTGCGCTGCGCGACATTGCTCTTCGCCGGCAGAATGGCGAGACGGTCGATGAGGCTGAAGTGCGGCTTGCCTACCGCATCGGCCTGCAAGCGCGGCTTGAGCTGCCCGGTCAGCCCAGAAGCATGCTGTTCGCTACTATCGCGCGGGTGAGCGACGCTGATTTGCAGGCTGCGTACAAGGAAGTCATCGAGCGCGAACGCACCCCGGCGTTTTTCGAGTCGATGATTGCCAGGGAATTCTGGATGAGTTATCTGGAAGTTCGCTACGGGCCTTATTTCGAACCGGTAAAGATGCCGTTCCTGCAGCGCCTGGCGGCCCTGGATGAGCAGGCGCAGAGCGGGCAGTCCGATCAGGAATACCTCGATCAGGTCGCGCAAATATCTGGTGAGCGCGAGCAGGCGATCAACGAACTGGCGATCAGTCTTTCAAGGCAGATTTCGGCGTCGATGAACACAAGGTCTCAATAAGCGATACTCTTTACCAAGTCCGCTCACCGGGGAACCTGCATGCCCGTTCACGTTATCGACAGCCTTGGCACCGTTGCACCTGCCCAATGGGATGCGCTGGTGCCAGGCAATCAGCCGTTTCTGCGCCATGCGTTTCTTAGCTCGCTGGAAGATAGCGGCAGTCTTGGACCGCGTTCAGGCTGGCGTCCCGAGCATGTGCTGCATTACGAAAACGATCAACTGGTTGCTGCCTTGCCGGCCTATCGAAAGTGGCACTCGTATGGGGAATACGTATTCGATCACGCCTGGGCAGATGCTTGCCGACGCGCCGGAATCGCGTATTACCCCAAGCTGTTGGTGGCCGTGCCGTTCAGCCCGGTCGGTGGTTCGCGTATTCTGTCGGCCACGCCGCAAGGTGGCATGGAGTTGCTCGGCGAGCTGCCGGCTTATCTGCAGAGCGAAGGGCTGTCGAGTGCTCACGTGAACTTCACCGACCCGGCTGCCGATGCCCTGCTTGAAACACAGGCGGGCTGGCTGCAGCGGATCGGTTGTCAGTTCCACTGGCATAACCGGGGCTACCGGGATTTTCAGGACTTTCTTGATGCATTGAGTTCGCGCAAGCGCAAACAGATGCGCAAGGAGCGTGAACAGGTCGCAGGGCAGGGCATCGCGTTTGAATGGCTCGAAGGGGCGCAGATGAGCGAGGTGCTGTGGGACTTCGTCTATGCGTGCTATTCCAACACTTACGAAGTACGTGGGCAGGCGCCTTACCTGACCCGCGAATTTTTCAGTCTGCTGGCTGAACGCATGCCCGAGTCGATCCGTGTGGTGATTGCCTTGCAGGGCTCACGCCCTGTAGCGATGGCCTTCAGCCTGATCGGCGACGACAGTTTCTACGGGCGCTACTGGGGGGGCCTGGCCGAGTTTGACCGCTTGCATTTCGAGACCTGCTTCTATCAGGGCATGGATTACGCGATTGCTCACGGCCTGCAACGATTCGACGCAGGGGCCCAGGGCGAGCACAAGCTGATCCGCGGTTTCGAGCCGCAGATCACCCGATCATGGCACTACCTGATGCATCCAGGACTGAAAGACGCCGTCAGCGAGTTTCTTGAGCAGGAGCGCGTCGGCGTAATGGCCTACGCCGAGGAAGCACGTAGCGCATTGCCGTATCGGCAGGTGGAGTAGCAGTAGCGGATCAATCACTGCCTCTCGTTCCTCGCGCGTGCGAAGCAGAGTTAGATCTCGTTCCTCACGCTTTGCGTGGGAATGCATTTCTAGACGCTCTGCGTCTCCTGTTGAGTGTGCAGAGCGGTACAGACTTGTGACGCAGAGCGTCACGAACTGCATGCCAACGCGCATTGGCACGATAATCAGTTGCAGTCCGCTCAATCCATCCCCACAAACCCGCCGGTCTGGTGCTGCCACAGTCGTGCATACAGCCCGCCACGTGCCAGCAATTCGGCGTGGGTGCCGGTCTCGGCGATCTGGCCTTTTTCCAGAACCACCAGACGATCCATGCGCGCGATGGTCGACAGGCGGTGGGCGATGGCGATAACGGTCTTGCCCTGCATCAACGTTTCCAGGCTTTCCTGAATAGCCGCTTCGACCTCAGAGTCTAGGGCCGAGGTGGCTTCGTCCATGATCAGGATTGGCGCGTCCTTGAGCAGCACGCGGGTGATCGCTATGCGCTGGCGCTGACCACCAGACAATTTCACGCCGCGCTCACCGACATGGGCATCGAAGCCGGTGCGGCCTTCCGAGTCCGACAGCAGGGGGATGAACTCATCGGCGCGAGCCTTGTGAATTGATTCCCAGAGCTGTTCGTCGGTCGCATCAGGATTACCGTACAACAGGTTTTCGCGAATCGAACGGTGCAGCAGCGAGGTGTCCTGAGTGATCATGCCGATCTGCGCACGCAGGCTTTCCTGAGTAATCCCGGCAATGTCCTGGCCATCGATCAGAATCCTGCCGCCTTGCACGTCATACATGCGTAACAGCAGGTTCACCAGCGTCGATTTGCCTGCGCCTGACGGCCCGATCAGGCCGATCTTCTCGCCCGGTTTTATGTCCAGGTTAAGGTTGTGGATGATCCCGTTGCCATTGCCGTAATGAAAATCGACGCCATCGAATCTGACACCGCCTTTGTCTATCTTCAGCGGCAGGGCGCCAGGCTTGTCGTTGACCGTGACTGGCTGCGAAATACTCTGCAGCCCGTCCTGCACGGTGCCGATGTTTTCGAAGATGCCGTTCACCACCCACATGATCCATCCGGACATGTTGACGATGCGGATCACCAGCCCGGTGGCCAGCGCAATTGCGCCAACCGAGATCAGCGACTGGGTCCACAGCCACAGCGCCAGGCCGGTGGTGGTGACAATCAATATACCGTTCATCGTGGTTATGGTCGTGTCCATCGAAGTCACTACACGGCCGGCCAGTTGGCTTTTCTCGGTGTGATCGCGCATCGCTTCGCGGGCGTACTGCTGCTCGTGGTTGGTATGGGCGAACAGTTTCAGGGTGGTGATGTTGGTATAGCCGTCGACGATCCGGCCCATGAGCCTGGAGCGCGCATCTGACGAGTCCACCGAGCGTTGCTTGACCCTCGGCACGAAATACATCAGTGCGAGTATGAACGCGACAATCCAGGTGCCCAGCGGGATCATCAGGCGCCAGTCCGCCTCGGCGAACAGCACCATCGCGCTGATGGCGTAGATCAGCACGTGCCAGAGCGCGTCTACCGACTGCACGGCTGAGTCACGCAGCGAGTTGCCGGTCTGCATGATGCGCTGTGCGATACGTCCGGCGAAATCGTTCTGGAAGAAGTTGACGCTCTGTTTGAGCACGTAGCTGTGGTTCTGCCAGCGAATCAGGTTGGTCATGCCGGGACTGATGGTCTGGTGAACGAGCAGGTCGTGCAGGCCAACGAAGATCGGGCGCAGCAGCAGGGCCACGACCATCATCCAGATCAGCTCGGAGCCGTGAATACTGAAAAAATCCTTGGGCGGCGTGTTTTGTGCCAGATCGATGATGCGGCTCAGGTAGCTGAACAGCGACACCTCGATCAACGCGCCGATGAGGCCTACCACCAGAAGCGCGGTGAACGTCGGCCAGACCTGACGAAGATAGTAGAGGTAGAACGCGAAGACAGTGTTGGGCGGAGCAGGGGTAGGCGCGTCTTTGAAGATATCGATCAGTTGTTCGAAACGACGATAAAGCATTGGCTATCAGACCCACGCGACGTGGGCTCTCCTTGATAAGTGGAGGCTCTCCCGTCCGGACCGCATGAAACCCGAAGGCCCCATGCGGTGCAGGTTTCCTGCTCAGTCGACGCGTTTCGCGGACTTGATCAGGATCGGGTCTAAAGGCACGTTTTGCATGCCTTTCTTGGTGCCGGTCCGGGCGTTGACGATGTTGTCGACCACGTCCATACCTTTGACGACCTTGCCGAACACCGCATAACCGAAGTCACGGGTGCCGTTGTCGAGCATCGCATTGTCGTTGGTGTTGATGAAGAATTGACTGGTGGCCGAGTTCACATCAGATGTGCGGGCCATGGCGATAGTGCCACGTACGTTATGCAGACCGTTCTGGGCTTCGTTCTTGATCGGATCCTTGGTGGGCTTCTGAACCAGCTGCTCGGTGAACCCGCCGCCCTGAACCATGAATCCCGGAATCACACGGTGAAAAATGGTGTTGCTGTAGAAGCCGCTGTCCACATAACCCAGGAAGTTCTTGGTGCTGATGGGAGCCTTGGTGTCTGCAAGCTCGATTTCGATCTGGCCGAAGCTGGTGTCGAGTAACACATGCGTGGCTTTGTCTTGAGCAGCCATCAGGTTGGCAGCAAACAGTACGGAGCAGGCGGTGAGGGCGATTTTTTTCAGCATGTGGCAACGAGTCCTTCAGTAAGAGATATCGACTGTGGCCGGCAAGGTAACCACGTTTGGGTTTTTTTGCCCAGTGCGGCGTTTGACGGTCTGCAATGCTTCACGCGAGCAGCCTGCGCAACAAACTGCGCACGATTTTCAGACCCCGGTGCTTCCGATGAATTCCAATAGCGTGCTATTGAACTGTTCCGGCTGGTCCAGTGGCGTGGCATGTCGGGAGTCGTTGATGACCACCAGCCGTGCAGAGGCGATCCGTTTGGCGTAGGCCTCCTTCAGCGCTACCGGAGTGTAGTCATGGCCGGCAGCGACGATCAGCGTCGGGCAGGTAATGCGTTGCAGCCGGTCCTCCACACCCCAGCCGACGATGGCATCGAAGCTGGCCAGGTAGGCGCGTTTGTCATTTCTGCTCCAGCGCTCGGCCATCTTGTGCCGCAGTTCAGCCTGCTCGGGCCTGGGGAACAGCAGCTTGCCCAGCGCCTTGCCGAGCGTTTTCATGCTGACCAGACGAGACAGCGTCCAGCGTCTGGCCCATTGGCACAGGTCGGCAAGGCTGCGTATCTTCACCTGCGGAGCACTGTTGACGATGCTCAGACTCTTGAGCAGGTGCGGCTTATCTACCGCCAGTTGAAACCCGATCATCCCGCCCATCGACAGGCCGACCAGGTGCACAGGCTGCAGACGCAGATGCTCGATTAGCGCCTCGACATCGTTGCTCATGGCCTGGATGCTGTAGCGCCCGTGCGGTTTGTCCGAGCGCCCGTGACCGCGCATGTCCATGACGATGACGCGGTAGTGCCTGGCCAGCGCCGGAACCTGGAATTCCCAGTCCTCGCCACTGGACCCCAGCCCGTGCAGGAGCAGAACAGGTTCGCCCTGACCATACTCTTCATAGTGCAGCGAACAATCGTCATGCTCAAAAAACGCCATGTGCCGACTCCTGTCAGGCCTGTTGCGGCGCGCCAGGCGCCGTCAGGGGGGCGGTGTCGAAGGTACGAATCAGGTCGATCAATATCTGCGTGGCCGGGCCAAGCGGCTTGTCTTTGCTGGAGTACAGATAGAACGTCGGGTTGCGGTTACCGCCCTTGTCCAGTGGCAGGGGCTTGAGCAGTCCTTCGCGAAGTTCGCGTTCGATCATGTGGCGCGGCAGCCAGGCGAAGCCCAGGCCATTGCTGACAAAGGTCGCCGCAGTGCCGAGGCTGCCGACCGTCCAGCGTTGCTCCGCTCCCAGCCAGCCGAAATCTCGGGGTTGCTGCCGACCGGAATCGCGAATGACAACCTGCAACTGACTTTCGAGATCCTGAAAGGTCAGCTCGCGATTGGCCAGGTGCAAGGCGTGCCCCGGGTGCGCGACGGCGACGAATTCGACGGAACTCATTTCCGTACCCAGATGGCCTGCGATGCTGTAGCCGCTGATGGCCAGGTCTGCCACGCCTTCAAGCAGCACTTCCTCGACACCCGACAGCACCTCTTCGCGCAGGCGCACGCGGCAGCCGCGGCTCTGCGGCATGAATGCAGTCAACGCCCTGACCAGGCGCGCCGAAGGATAGGCGGCATCGATGACCAAGCGTACCTCTGCCTCCCAGCCCTGTTCCATATGGTGAGCGAGGTCTTCCAGCTGGCTCGCCTGTTTGACCAGCTGTCGCGAGCGTCTGAGCAGGACGCCCCCGGCTTCGGTCAGCACAGCCTTGCGACCGTCGATGCGCAACAACGGCACGCCGAGTTGTTCCTGCATGCGCGCCACGGTGTAACTCACCGATGATTGCGAGCGGTGCAATGCCTCGGCGGCCTGAGCAAAACCACCGTGATCGACTACGGCTTGCAACGTGCGCCACTGGTCGAGCGTCACGCGGGGCGCTTTCATGCTGTATTTCCTCTTTGATCTGCTGACTATTGTTCTACTCTGACAATCCCGTCCCGGAGAACACCGAATGAATCGACTGTGCTGTTTACTGCTGGCCATGCTGCCTGTAACGGCCTATGCATACCCCATCGACGTGGAGAAACAGTATCAGGGTGTGAAGGTCGACTACGTGACCCACGATGTTTATCACGACACAGGGTCGATCACCGTCACTAACTACGGTGACGTAGACGCCAAATGTTCAGTGATGTTCACCAATGGGCCGGAAGCACCGCGCACCCGACATGTGCAGATCGGTGCAGGCAAGAGTGTTGACGTGTCGTCCAGATTCAATCGCAGCATTATCAAGTTGCGCATCAGACTCGCCTGTCAGCCAGCCGGAGAGTAGAGCGTCGGCCCGGTAGCTCCAGAGCTAACGTTCCTCACGCTCCAGCGTGGGAATGCCTTGGGTGACGCTCTGCGTCACAAGATCTGCGCCGCACCGCACGCCCAGGATCGGACGCAGAGCGTCGGCACGATAATCATCTCAATCAGACGAGGATGTCGGCTGCTTGCAGGCTCTGTACGCCAGTCAGCTGGATTTCAAAGTCTGCCTCGATGTTGTCATCCACGTTGCCGTACAGCACGCCATCGGCAAAGCGAAGCTCGCCGGTGTTGCTGGTGCTGAACGCCGCGTTGCCGATGAACGTGAACGCATCGCGGGTATCGGTAAGCGTTTGTGCATCGAAGCCTGTGAAATCCAGCTTGTCACCTTCGCCCGCCTTGAAACCATTTATGATGTCACGCAAGTCGTCACGGCCCACCTCGTCGAGGCTGTTGAACACATAGCGGTCAGCGCCGGTGCCTCCGATC
Source organism: Pseudomonas coronafaciens pv. oryzae str. 1_6 (assembly GCF_000156995.2). Classification (NCBI taxonomy): domain Bacteria; kingdom Pseudomonadati; phylum Pseudomonadota; class Gammaproteobacteria; order Pseudomonadales; family Pseudomonadaceae; genus Pseudomonas; species Pseudomonas coronafaciens. Next base: position 1,398,482 of record NZ_CP046035.1, read on the forward strand.
AGGGTGTCCGCCCCCGAACCGCCGATCAGGACGTCGTCACCCGCACCACCGGACAATGTGTCGTTGCCATTGCCGCCGTTCAGAACGTTGGCGTTCTTGTTGCCGGTCAGCGAGTCGGCAAACTGGCTGCCCGACAGGTTTTCCGTGCCCTTTATCGTGTCCAGTCCGGAGCCGCCGGTCGTCTGCACGGCGCTGGTATTCAGCGCCACTGTGACACCTGCGGTGGCGAACAGATAAGACACCGTGTCATTGCCGTCGCGACCGTCGAGGACATTGTCGCCAGTGCCTGCATACAGCACGTTGTCCAGCGTATTGCCGGTTGCATTGGCAGCGCCCGACGCGGTGATCACGATGTTTTCCAGGTTCGCACCCAGCGTGTAGCTGCTCAGCGCGCTGTACACAGTGTCGGTGCCGCCGATCTGCTTATCTGCATTGGTCTCGACCACGCGGTCGGCTGCATCGTCAACGTAGTAGCTGTCCGATCCGTCGCCGCCGGTCAACAGGTCAGCGCCCGCTCCGCCGTCCAGAACGTTGTTATTCGCATTACCTGTCATGACGTTTCTCAACGCATTGCCGGTGCCGTTGATGGCGGACACACCGGTAAGCAGCAGATTCTCCACGTTGGCGCCGAGTGTCCAGCTGACTGACGACACCACGGTATCGACCTGCGATGGCGAGTCATTGCTCTCGGTGACAGTATCAAGCGCGTTATCGACCACGTAGATGTCGTTGCCGTCGCCACCCGTCATGTCGTCGGCGCCTTGGTCGCCGTCCAGTATGTCGTTGCTGGCACTGCCGACCAGGGTGTCGTCGTCACTTGTGCCGAAGATATGACCGCCTTCGTTCTGCCCGGCATCGAAGATTCTTGCCGGGTCGTTGTTGTCGCTGGAATCGCCACAGTAACCCAGGTCATTGGCGATGAAGTCGGCCAGTCGCTGGCCGACTATTTCTGCCGACTCCTCGTGCAGGTGCCAGACGTCGTCCGGGTAAACAAGCGGGTTGACCTCGTAACGCAAGGGCAGGTCGGTGTAGTCGACTGCCAGCTTGACGTCGTTGCGCTCGTTGGCGATTGCCTCCTGTACGGCGCGGACATAACCGGCGCCTTCAACGATGGCACTGATCTTTTCTCCGGTGTAACCCCGCGCCTTGGCGGCCTCGGTCTGATAGTGACCGGTCTCGGCCATGTACACCGTGAAGTCACCGATTTGCGCGTGCAGGTAATCGAACACCTTGAGGGTCGACGCCTTGTAAAGGTCTGCCGCAGCCTGTTTGTCGGTGGCGCGGGCTATTTCCTGAGCTGCTTCCTCGCCCTGGCCCCAGATAATGCCTGTGGTGACCTTGTCAACAGCCGTCAGGGTTGCCAGTTGCGACTTCAGCAGGTCGGTGGCGCGCAGCAGTGCCGGGCCAGGCTGGTCTGTGTCGGTCAGCCACCACGAAACACGCTGCTCTTCCGGGCTGGCGGTCGAGTAACCCACCACTGTGCTGCCGCCCACGGCGAGGTCGATGCCATCACCGTTGGCATCATTGAACTGGCTGCGCACGTCGTAATCGGTGTAGCGGGCCAGGTCCTTGACCATTTCCGAGGTGCCGGACTGGTTGTCGTCTTCAGTCATGCGCAGCAGGCGCGCATTGGACTGGCCCAGTGTTGGCAGATAGAGGATCTCCTGAGCCTCACGCTGACCGAATACGAAGTCGGCGTTGGTCAGGGTATCGATCAGATTGCCGCTCAGAGCGATTTCAAAGCGATTGCCATCCACGTCCGAGTCGGCGGACTTGACGTAGGTCTTGTCCCCAGCCTCGTTGAGCGTCATGTACAGGGTGTGATTCTCGCCGTTGCCCAGCCCCAGAAAGCCCAGTGCGGAGACATCTATCTTGTCCTGACCGGGACTGAAGTCATAAATCGTGTCGGTGGCGGTCAGCCCGCCAGCGTCGTAATCGCGGTAGCTGTCGGTGAGGGCGCTGTACACGAACGTGTCGGCATCGGCTCCTCCGTAAAGGGCATCGCGGCCCGCACCGCCGTTGATCACATCGTCGCCGGTATCGCCGCGCAAGGTGTCGTCGCCGCCCAGGCCCAGCAGCGTGTCGTTACCCTCAGTGCCATACAGCGCTTCGGCATTTTCGGTGCCGGTAAGGATGCCCGGCGCGACGTTGCCCACAATGATGGCGAAGCTGTCAGCCACAGATGCGCCTGTCGCGTCGCTGGCCGTCAGCAGCACCGAGTAGAGCCCGGATGCCGTGCCACCTGGCGTGCCGCTGAAAGTCAGGGTCTTGCTGTCGAATTTCAGCCAGTCGGGCAGGGCACTGTTGTCGGCGAGGGTCGCGCTGTAGGTCAGCGCCGTGCTGTCCGGGTCGCTGAAACTGCCGGGCTGCACCGCGTAGGAGAATGCATTGAGTTCGGTGACGTTCTGATCCATCAGCGGCGTATTGAGCACAGGCGGCTGATTGGTGGCTGAAGCGCTGGAGAAGATGAAGTTGGAGTCGCTCAGCTTGCCGAGCAGGTTGCCTTCCAGTGCGATCTCGAAACGATTGCCGGTGGTGTCGACTGCGTTGGTCTTGACGTAGGTCTTGCTGCCGTCGGCATTGAGCGACAGGTAAATGGTATTGGCGCTGCCATCGCCCAGCCCGCGCAAACCGATGCTGGACAGGTCGATGCGGTCCTCGGCGGTATTGAAGTCTGTGATGGTGTCACTTTGCTTGGTGCCGCTGGCGTTGTAATTGCGATAGCTGTCCAGTCGCGAGGTGTAGATGAAAACATCCGCGCCAGCGCCACCGGTCAGGATGTCGGCATCGGCCCCGCCAGTGAGGGTGTCCGCACCCGCTCCGCCATTTATGCGGTCTGCGCCGGCGTTACCGTTGATGATGTCATTACCTTCCGTACCGGTCAGGGTATCGCCACCAGCGGTGCCCTCGGCAACACGCTGAAAGATGAAGTGACTGGCATTCAGCGTGTCCTTCAGGTTGCCGTTCAGCCCCAGCTCAAACCGGTTGCCGCTGGCGTCGGCATCGAGCGACTTGATGTAGGTGCGGTCTAGGGTGGCGTTATAGCTGATGTTCAGCGTGCCGGCCTTGCCGCTGCCCAATCCGGTGAAGCTCAGGTTCGACAGGTCGATGCGGTCCTGGCTGATATCGAAGTCAGACACCAGGTCCGTAGCGCTGCTAGTGGCCGTGCGATAGCTGTCGGTCAATTGATCAAAGCGAAAGGTATCGGCACCTGCACCGCCAGTAAGTTTGTCGGCTCCGGCCCCTCCGACCAGAATATCGTCCCCCGCGCCGCCATTCACAGTGTCTTTGCCCGCCAGGCCGAGGATCAGTTCGTTGGCTGCACCGCCGGTAATTGTGTCGTTGGCATCGGTGCCCTGCACGGTGACCAATGGAAACGCATCGCCCGCAAAGCTGCCCTCGCCGTAGACCAGGGTCAGGCCCTTGCTCGTATGGCTGATGGTGTTGCCGACGATGCTGTTGCGGTCGGTGCCGTTTTCGTCACGCTCGGCCACGCCGTAGGTGGAGTGGTCGCTGCCGGTGATCACATTGCCGCGAATCAGATTGTCGCTGCCATTGAAGTACTTGCCGGAGACGCCCGAAGTGTCATCGTAGGACTGAATGATGACTTCCGGCACCGGCGCGCCGAGGGAGTTGTTGCTCAGCGTATTATCGAAAACATCCACGCCGGAACTGCCGTAAATGCGCACGCCAGCGCTGCCGTTGTCGTGAATGTCCACACCGCTGACCGACACCTGGCTGGACAGCTTGATCAGCACGCCTTCTGCACCGTTGCCGTACACCGCGCCGCCGGTGATGGTGATGTTGGCCGGCGAGGGGATGTTTTCGCTGCCGCGCTGCACCACGATGCCGGTGCTGCCGTTGCCGTACGCCACGTTGTTGCTCAGGGTGAAGTCGTGGGTGCTGGTGACCACGTTGAAGCCGTGACGATCGTTGTCATACGCCACGTTGTTTTCGAACACGCTGTCGCTCAGGTAGTCGGCGACGAAACCGTCCAGACCATTACCATGCGAGACGCTGTTCCTGATCACCATGTTGACAGTCTGCTCGTGCGGGTCGAACCCGTAGCCCGAGCAATCCTTGATCTCGACGCTGTCGAGGGTGACGTTCGAGTCCTTGCCCTCAGAGCCTGGAATGTAGCCGTTGAACCAGCCGTCCACCTTGCCGGTGGTTGCGTCACGGTTTCCGTTCAGCGTCAGGTTCTTCATGCCGAAGTCATGCGTTTCCTCGCCGTACGCCGAGCGCACGATGCCGGTGACCTTGGTGTCCGAACCGTCCGCGAGCTTGATGACCGTCTCGCCCATGCCGGCACCGGACAGGGTCACGTTGCTCTTGAGCATCAGGCAGCCGTCGGAAGGTTCCTCGCCGCCGGAAACGACGTATGTCCCCGCCCCCATGACCACTTCCCCGCCACCTGCCGCAGCGGCTGCGTCGATCGCGGCCTGAATGGCTGCTGTATCGTCAGTGACGCCGTCGCCCAGTGCTCCGAAGTCTTTTATGTTGAATATCATAGTGTTACTCCAGGCGACGACGAATTTGGAAGAGTTGAGTCAATATTGCAGCGTCGGGATGATAAGACCTTTTATTCAAGGAAAGTTGCTTGATATTGGCTATATTTTCGGCGAAACCGACGACATGTGCGTCAATAATGCAGCTGTCATATTTGTGACGGGTAACGCGGGGCGCGGCGACAGGTTGGCGTCAAAAAGCGGCGGCCTTCGAGTGGACAGTAAGTGACGCAACCGCTATGGTCGCGCCCTTCAAAAATGGGGGCGGGCATGGGTTATCTACTTTTCGTTACGCTGATCCAGGCGTTTTCTTTCAGCCTGATCGGTGTCTATCTGGCCGGGCACGTCGACAGCTATTTCGCGGTGCTTGTCCGCGTGGTGCTGGCCGGTCTGGTATTCATTCCTCTGACCCGCTGGCGTCAGGTCGAGCCGCAATTCATGCGCGGCATGCTGCTGATCGGCGCGCTGCAATTCGGTGTCACTTATGTCTGCCTGTACCTGAGTTTTCGCGTGCTGACAGTGCCCGAAGTGCTGCTGTTTACCATCCTCACGCCACTCCACGTAACGTTGATAGAAGATGCGCTGAACCGGCGCTTCAACCCTTGGGCGTTATTGGCGGCAATGGTTGCTGTGCTGGGTGCGGGAGTGATTCGCTATGACGGCCTGAGCGGCGACTTCCTCGGCGGCTTCCTGCTCCTGCAACTGGCCAACTTCACCTACGCCGCCGGGCAGGTGCTGTACAAGCATCTGGTGGCGCGCCACCCGAGCGACCTGCCGCATTACCGACGCTTCGGCTACTTCTATCTCGGCGCACTGGCGGTGGTGCTGCCTGCGTTCCTGATGTTCGGCAACCCGCAACACCTGCCCGAAGCACCTACCCAATGGGTCGTGCTGCTGTTTCTCGGCCTGTGCTCGACGGCGCTGGGCATGTACTGGTGGAACAAAGGGGCGTGCATGGTCAACGGCGGCACACTGGCGGTGATGAATAACCTGCATGTGCCGCTGGGGCTGTTGATCAATCTGCTGATCTGGAACCAGCATGAGGACTTCACCCGCCTGCTGATTGGCGGCGGGGTGATCGTGGCGTCGGTATGGATCAGCCGCCTGGGTGTGCCGGAGGGTGTTTCCGGCACACGTTGAGTCAGACGTGCTGGCCTCCGTTGACGTGAATTTCTGCACCATTCACATACGACGCGCCAGCCGTACACAAAAAGTAGATCAGCGAAGCGACTTCCTCGGGCTTGCCCAGACGATGCATGGGCACCAGTCGCTCGACAATCTCTGCGGTGCCGGGTGACAGAATCGACGTATCGATCTCGCCCGGTGCGATGGCATTGACCCTTATCCCGTGCGGACCGAAATCAAAAGCCATCTCCCGCGTCAACGCAGACAGTGCCGCCTTGGACGTGGCATAGGCGACGCCTGCAAACGGGTGGACCTTCGAGCCGGCGATCGAGGTGACATTGATGATGCTGCCCTTGGCCGCCTTCAACTCGTCAAACAACCCGCGCGCCAGCAGCGCGGTGGAGAACAGATTCACGTTGAACACCTTGATCCAGGTGCTGTAATCCGACTCAAGCACACCCATGCGACCGCCTTCTTCGGTCTTCGGCGAAACGCCCGCATTGTTCACCAGCGCATCGAGACGTCCACCGAGCTTGTCCTTGATCGCCGCCATGCTCTCGCTGACGCTGTCGATGTCTTCCAGGTCCAGATGGATATGGTTGAGCAGACCCTCGGCCCACGGGCAGTCAGCGACCCAGTTTTGCCTTGAAGCCGTGAACACTTCCCAGCCTGCGGCATTGAAATGCTTGACCGTGGCATGACCGATACCCCGGCTTGCGCCAGTCAGCAAAAGCTTTTTCTTGTCGCCCATGAGTGCGTTCCGGTTTTTTTGGATGGATGCATCATGTTTTTTGGTGGGTGGGGTGTCAATGACAGCGCAGTGATTGCTCACTGGCATGAGGCGGCTGGCAGGGATATCGTGTTTGTCAGCCAATCACCAACGTCAGCATTAACTTGCACAGGAGGCAGCATGTTTGAGAAAGGCATCTGGCTGAATGAACCCCGACACTGGAGCGTGGCAGACGAGTGTTTGACAGTCACCACAGATCCGCAAACCGATTTCTGGCAGCACACGCACTACGGCTTCTGCCGCGACACGGGGCATTTTCTGGGCGTTTCGGTGTCGGGTGATTTCACCGCTCAAGTGCATGTACAGGGTGACTTCAAGACGCTTTACGATCAGGCGGGCTTGATGGTCCGCATTGACGAGCACAACTGGGTCAAAACCGGCGTTGAAGTCAGCGACGGAGCCCTGATGCTGGGTAGCGTTTTGACCTGCGGGCAGTCGGATTGGGCAACGGGTGCGTTTGATGAGTCATCATCCGGCCTCTGGCTGCGAGTCACTGTCGCCAAGGGTGTGATGCGTATTCAGCACTCCAGCGACGGGCTGCGCTGGCCATTGCTGCGTCTGGCGCCATTTCCCGTCAGCGAGTCTTATGCCGTAGGGCCAATGTGCTGCAGCCCGGAGCGGGGAGGGCTGGAAGTGGTGTTCTCTCATTTTGAAGTGATGCCTGCACTGGGCAAAGATTTGCATGATCTGACATGAATTGCTCTTCAACCGGTACGTACAGGTCAGTTGAAGAGCAACATGATTACATCGATTTATTCTCGGTAGTGAATGTGCAGTTTTCGGGGGAGGTTTTTTCACATACGTTATAGGTGAGGCCAAAAGGCCCATCTTCTTTTTTCCAGGTGCTGCCTGAAGTTTTTACAGTGAAGTACTTATTGTTTTTAGCGATGAAACGCATGTCCAGCGCCTCGCGCCCACCGATGTTGTAGGTACAGTGTTGGAACATCTCAGGTGCGCCTGCGCCCTCTTGAATAGCGATGGCCAGGCCAAAGGACTGCACAGGCATTTTCTTTGTCACCACGCCTTGCAATACACCTGTCCACTCGCCGTCATTGCCGCTCGCGCGGTACACGCCGGGTGAAACCTGCTCGATCTTAGAGACAGCAGGGCAGTTTTCCGCCGCTTGAGAGGTCATGGATATTCCCAGTAGGGAAGTCGTAATTGTAGCGATGAGTAATATTTTTTTCATGATATTCCTTTGGTTGAATAGTTGATTCTTGAAGTGTGGATAGGCTTGCATGCGGGTTTTTGGGTGCAGTTAGACGACGCGAGATTTTTCCAGGCCTGCCGTTTGGTTACATATTTTTATCGTATGCTTAACAACAAGTATTTTGCGTATTGTCTCGTTCTTAAAGATGCTTGTGTTTCAGTAATAACTTGATCATATGCAATGTGGATGCGGCTATCTTAGGCGCTAGTCTATTTGTTGTCTGCGCCTCCAAACCTTAATTGTTTGTAGGAAATGACGCTGATTTTTGTGGGGATAATGGGCTGGTTTACTATCCCTGAAACGCTGTCCCTATAGCAGGGCCAACGGCAGCGTTATTCCTTGCGCCCAGATCTAGGTGATGTTGCCACACCAGATCTGATTGGGCGCGGCTACATCGAACTCCCGATTCAAAATATTTGGAATATCAGGTCGCTTCACTGTTGCTTTTATATAAGCATGCGAACCCGATTGCTTGCTGATTAATCCCAGTTCCTCGCATCAGACCACGCACTTTGAGCCGACCGATTTGCTCTGAGGCGTTACGCCACTGCGCTCCTGCTGGAGCTGGCTTACCCAGCGACGCAGCGCAGATCACCTCTGCTCAAGGCCCGGCACGCACACCTTTCTCCTGTGCTTCCTTTACAAGCCGCTCACGGTCTTCAGGAAGCAGCATTCGCGCTTCAACCAGCGAGTCTGCGGCTTTACTCACTGCAGACACATAAGCCTCCTTCGTGGGGTAGCGTTCCTCCAGGGAAAGGCGAGGATCTCCGGCCATGATTCGCTCTTTCTTCGTCGCGGCAAACGGGAGGAAGCTGCCTTGGAAGTTACAAAAGCCGCCATCAAAAAACTCTGGCCGGAAGGTGTTCCAACCTGTGTAAGTCCCGATGGGAGCACCTAAATACACATCCCGAACGCCACCAACATCAATTCCGTCTGCATCCACTTGAGGTACCAAGAGGCCGTAACTACCGACACCCGATTTCGGCGGCTCGCTTGTGAGAATGCCAGAGCTGTCTTCGGGACGAAAATCAGGCCCAAAATCAAGCACTTGAAGGCTATTGACGACACCGGTGTAGCGGAGCGCGGGGCGTGAAACGCCACCATAATTGGTCGCGGGGATGAGCGGGAAAATGACCCTGTCCGCGGGCACAAGGGTGCCGTTCGCCACAGAAGGCTTTATCGAAGCTGGCGGTGTTGTCTCATCACGAACCCAGCCAACGAGATTGATGAACGCTGCGCGCATTGTCCAGGTGTGTGGATTTGGATTTGATTGCACTTGGCAAAGCCCAAAGGGTGGGTTAACCGGGAGCGGCAAAGATGGCGGGGCGTGCTGCGTACTTGCCATAATAAAAGTGCGGACGTTTTCCGGTTCATCTGCATCGCGCAAGCCGAGTGGGTCGGTAAGGCCAAGCGACTGGCGTCCTTCCCAAAGCTCGAGGGCTGTTGCCATGTGGAATATTAAAGGGCAAGTATTGTTATCGCTGCAGCGATCCAGCAAACCCTGCGAGCGTCCGGTAACAGGATCGGTTTCCCGGCCATAGGTAAACGGAAAATCGTAAGCAGGGTAGTCATGATCGACCTGCTGACCCCACGCCCGACCAGGTTGAGCAAATCGTATGTTGAGCGGCATCAGGCCGCCACCGATATGCGGCATTGCACCATCGTAGACCCGATGACCTTCCTCGCTGCGGTTGAAACCCAGCGCGATCATGCTGCGGATGAATCGCCCTGCTTGTGATGAGCCAGTGATAATCGACTTGACCTTATGCCCATGCACTACAGGGTTGGGCACACCTGTATCGTCATGCTCAGCCTGCTGAAAAAACGCACCCACATCCCGGGCAATAGCAAAACCAATACCCATTACCGTTGGCTCCTTGGCCCGGTAAATCAGCTCGTAAAGCTTACCGGGTTGAAAACCAGCGGATAGGCAAATTTGGATTTCGTTCGGCGTATTGCAATCGCCAAAACTCCATTCAGTTACTGGAATTTCCTGTCTAGGCGCATTCGCCCGCGAACGCACCGTCAACGTCGGACGAAAGCCATCCGCAAGCACTTTAGTATTGTCGGTTTCAACCGATTTATAGCTCGTATGAGGGGGCGTGGAGGTGAACCAACCTGCGGATATGTTGAGGCTGACGGTCGGTGAGAGCGTAGTCAACTCACTGCGCACCACACCTGTTACCGACGACCCATCATTATTTATAGCTGTCGGCAATTGCACCATCATGCGGTTGTCGCCTGGGGCAACGTCCCCTTGCCAGGCAAACGCGATCAGCGTCGTCCCTAGCCGTTGTAGAAAACCGTCCCCGGCGACTTCGAAGTTATTGAGCGTTGCTGGATCGCCCCGCATATCAGCATTGAACAATAACATCGCTCGCTTAGAGCCTCGATTGGGCACATCAAATAGAAGGATGTCATTCGATTTAGCCAAGTCAGCGGGACGCAGGATTGCAATATCACTAGTATATTCAACCATTCCACGACCGTTACGGAGTGCAAGTTCGATGTCTTGAATAATCTTATTGTTAGAAGCTCCTGGGTCTAATTCACCATGAGCACGCGCAAAGATGCGTACGTAAGCTCCTGTATGCCCGAAACTTTCGCCTCCGAATGCGGGCTCGGTCCGCAGGATCTCCAATTGTGTAATACGGGCTTGGGCGGGTGCTGCAGCGATCATCATGAAGCTTGTAAACGCTGCAGCCTGAAATAGGCGATTCATCTTTACCCCCAATTTGTCTTTTTTTATAGATGGCTTTTGATTCTCTTATAGCAGTGACTTGTACAGACCAAAAGGCTCCAAGCATAGCCCGCAGCTGGCTCAGTTATCATGAATTTGTAAGCGTTCCGAGAGCCGACCTTCAATTTCAGCATTCAGGCGGTTTGTAGGGGGCGACGCCGTATCTTTTCCGCTGAATTCAAACGCGAGGCTGCAGACCTCGTGCTTGATCCAAGGCTATAGCCACATTGAGGCCTCTCGCCTCCTGGTAGTTTTCGAGTCTGCGCTACGTCGCTGGGCTAACCGGCTTCAACAGGAGCGTAACGGTACAACAACTCCGCAGAACAAAGCCCTGATGTATCTCGAACATGCCACTAAGACCATTGCATGCGACTTTGGTTGGGTGTCGCTAGGAGCTGTCTACGCAAATTCGAAGCGCCGCTGGCAACCGCAGTGGCGTGTCGATGATGCAGGAAGAGTGTGAGCAGATTGGCCGGTTCACGTTACGTTGCCTGATGAAGGAAGCGGGATTGATCAGCAAGCAACCGGGCTAGCACGCTTATAAAAAGCGACGCTGAAGCGACCAGATATTCCGACGTCCAAGGTTAAGCTTCTGACGTGGAGATAGAGACAGCTCAGCGCGCATCTTGTAGTCACAACGTCAGCAATGCGGACTTAAGCCAGCGGATTGCGCACAAGTATATCGATCGCGAACACTCCCAGTAGCGCACCGGACGCCCAGCGGTGCGCGCGCATGGCATTCGGGCGGGCCGTAAGGAAGCGACTGACTCGCGCGGCAGCCAGGACGATCAGGCCGTTCAATGTAAGTGCGATGGATATCTGCACCAGCCCCAACTGTATGTACTGTTGCAGGGTCGAACCTTTCGAGGGATCAATGAACTGGGGGATCAGCGCGGAATACATCAGCGCTATCTTCGGGTTGAGCAAGTTAGTTACCAGCCCCATGGTGAAAAGCTTTCGAGGTGAGTGCGGGGGAAGTTCGCGCGGCTGGAAGGGTGACGCGCCCCTGAACATATTCCAGGCTAAATAGCCGAGGTAGAATGCCCCCCCGATTCGGACCACGTAATAGGCCATCGGGAAGGCCTTGAACAATGCTGCCAGACCCAGTCCTGAAGCAACCAGGTAACAGCCGAATCCCAATGCGACCCCTGCCAGCGAGATCATGCCTGCCAGACGTCCTTGTGAAATCGCTCTGGACGTCAGGTAGACCATGATCGGCCCCGGCGTCATGACCATGCCCAGCGCGATGATCGCCACACCAATCAGATTCTCTACTGGCATCTCAATATGTACCTTTTCTCGTGATCAAGTCTTTTATCGGAGGGTAGAGTCGTGCCCGCCCAGGTCTCCACATGATCGAGTTGCCGAGATTTCAATGACCCGGTCTGACTGTCCCTGAATCATCGTCTGTGCTGGATTTTAAGGTTTGGAGACAGGCAATTTTTCGTCAGTAACTGAGTCGATCCAGTGGGAGAGTCAACAGATCAAACGCTCAAACGACTGGAAAGGACTGTTTGGATGACACGACTCTGAACGAAGAATCGGATCTGAGTGGCAGGAATCGCAGAATGGTTCCCAAGCCAAGGCATGCTGACTCAAGAAAGAGGTCCGGAGCGCAGCATCGGGGATCAAATGCGTGCTTGGAATGTTGGGATCATCGATCACCTGCTTTCTACCAGAGCATCGGTTATCCTCAAGTCTTATAAGACGCGAGAATCACGCCTCCGTTATTGGCTTGGCCCGCACAGCGCGGGCCAGTAGTTTCATCTGAAACGCCTGCACATGAAATATGTCGATTGCAGGAGGGTACGTTTTATCTGAGAGTGTTACAGGTGGCGATTATTCAATCATGAAGCGACCAGATGTTTTATGAAGTGAGTCGAGTTGTCATTTAAGATCACGGCGCCAAGCAGTGTTTCAGAAGTTCGGCTCGCACAGGTCTCGTCGAACTCAAGCGGGATCCCTTCATTGGCGAACAGGTCTTTCAATGCCTCTGCAGTGCTGACTGAGAAATCACCCTCTGTATTCCCCCCGTGCATGGCTACGCGCAGTGTCAGCCCCTGCTCTTTAGTCGTTCGCAGATAATCGCGCACAGAGGCTAAAACTTCTCTTGGCACAAGGTCTTTGCGACGAAAAGGGAGCAGATGGAATACGCGGACTTTCGCGCCCGGCATACGTTCACCCGTACCGGCATCCACTTTTTCCGCCGCACACGCGACAGCAATACACGCACTCATGTTGTCTGCGATAACAGGCATATTTACCTGGCTCGTGCCAGCACTGTATAAATGCCGAGTCCCTTCATCATTGGGCACAGAGCAGTTGAATCCAGCCACTTTGACAGTCGTGGTCCTGTCGATCTGGAAACTGTAATCCAAACCTGCTCTAGAGTGATACACCATGGACCCATGGGAGTATAGATTGACTACGGTCCTTTATTAAATTACCGCGATGCCGTCTTTCGGCTTGATACGCCGCTAAAGAAACCATGCTAAGCGTATAATCTCCACCGCACCGTGCAAGTTGAAAATGAGAAAACGTGGCCGGACGTTCGTCAACCTCGCCTGATGCGCTGTAGCTCGCAGATTCCGTTTGATGACTGGATACAGGCCTGGCGTTTGGAGAGCTTGCAGCCATTTCCCAGTGATCACTGTCATTGTAGCTGTAGCTGCTACCAGAATGTTTTGAAACACATAGCCCCATAACGGTTCTCTCTTTAATGCAGGGTTATCCAAGGTCACAGCGACATAGCCGAAAAGGTAGTGTGGTCGTTGCCACGCCTTATGTGGCTGATACATAGGGTGCGCTGGTTTATTTTCTTTTTGTGATGTGATGCCTGGATTTCGATTACGACAATGCTCAGGGCAAGCGAGCAGCACATGTTGAGTGTTATGTTCGATCACAGGTGTTGAACAATTTGACACTCGTTTGCATGTGGCCTAAAAAAAGAAAACCACTGAGTGGCTAAAACTCTCCAGCGGTTCCATATCCCCAAATCACGATAACTCGAGGCGGGGAACAACGGGGCCTCGTGTGGCTGGGTTGCTCTAGCGAAGCGGCAGCCGTTGCAGGGGGACGCAATTTCGCTGTTGAAAGCGGCCAAGTTGTGTTGAGCAAGCCCAGTTGAAGTCGGGCTTGGCCCTTCGAGTTTTGATCCTGACCTTTGCGGCCATTGTTGACTATAGACACTGCCCTGACATCTCCGGCTCAGGCGGTGGCGACGATCACCGAACAACTTTTGCCCAATGAGCAGCACCAGCTAAAAGCTCGAAAATCACAGTGTGCGATTAGCAGGCGCTTACAGAACTGACTCTTCGCAGGTTCGCTATCCGGAGGAAAAAGGGCGGCAGCAATCATGAACCCACGACCAACAGGCAATCATCAGGTCAGGATCAATTGATGGACGCCTGGTTGGGCCCTTCAATGTCAAACGAGCAAAGCAGTCGCTTTTGTCCGCTCGACATCATGCTGCAAATCTTCCGCTGGCCGAGGACCTGATTTTGCCGCAGGCCAGGCAGGAGATTTACTTTTCAACAACATTGGCCAAAAACGGCCGCTTAATATAGCGCCTGCCATGACGGCTCTCGCAGACACTATCAATGCTACTTTACGCCACACCACTTTCAGGGAATCTTATATCCAGACTTCGTGACGATTTAATCATGGCAGCACACTCGTCACTGATGACGGGTCTACTAAAGAAATACCCCTGCATTTGATCGCAGCCATACGTCACAAGCAGCTCTAACTGGTCGACTGTTTCGACGCCTTCTGCAATGACCTTAAGGCCCAATTCGTGCGCCAGTACTATTACAGCTCTGGTGATGGCGGCGTCCTCATGATTGCTTGTTATATCCTTTATGAACACCCTGTCGATTTTGAGGGCGTCAAGAGGGAAGCGCCTCAAGTAGGCCAGACTGGAATAGCCCGTTCCAAAATCATCGACCGACAGGCTTATGCCATACGACTTTATATCTTTAAGTATTTCAACCGCCGACTCGGGGTCGATCATGAGCATCGATTCGGTAAGTTCGAACTCTAAAAGAGCGGGGTTGACGCCGTATTCTTCAACAATGTGCTTGACCGTCTCTGCCAGGCCTTTTACCTGAAGCTGCCTGACTGAAAGATTGATGGCGATCGGGACCAGCCTGATAGTGTTCTCTTCCCAGCTTTTTATAGTTTCACAGACTTTGCGGATAACCCACAGGCCGACAGGAATTATCAGCCCAGTGTCCTCAAGAATTGGGATAAAGTCAGCCGGAGAAACCATGCCTTGCTCCGGGTGATTCCACCGCAATAAAGCCTCCAAACCACTTATCCTGCCATCGGTGAGGCTGACCTTCGGCTGAAAATGTAAAATAAATTCGTCGCGATCAAGTGCGCCCCGCAGTAGCGTTTCAGTCTGCAAGCGCTTGATTAAACTTTCGTTCATTCTGGCGTTGTAAAACTTGAAATTATTACGGCCGCTTTTTTTCGCATGGTACATGGCGGTGTCTGCATTCTTTAAGATGACACCCGTATCACGCCCATCGAACGGATAATTAGCGATACCGACACTCGCGGAAACAAATATATCCTGGCCGCCAAGATCAAACGGTTTTGCTAACGCATCAATAACGTGGGTCGCAAGCAATTTTATGAGGCTCTCGGAATAGACACGGTGTGTGACGACGATCGAAAATTCGTCGCCTCCCAGCCGTGCAACCACACTGTTCCCATCAATGCAGTCTTTCAAGCGCCGGCCCGCCTGGATAAGCAATTGATCGCCTACTGAATGCCCCATGGTGTCATTCACGGCTTTGAACCTGTCCAAATCTATAAATATGACGCTTACTGCATCTGGCGCTGACGTTTTTCGACTAATTAACTCGCGCAGATAATTGTTGAGAAACCAGCGATTAGGCAGATGGGTGAGCGAATCATTTTCGGCCAGGTAGGTTAGCTTTTTCTTTGCGTCATACCTTTCAAGCGCGGCAGCCAATAGGTTGGCCAGTGTTTGAATGTAGCTAACGTCTTCACGTGTGAATAAGTAGTCAGCGCTGGCATACACGCCAAGCACGCCTTTGAATACCTCCCGGCAAGAGATATCAACCTCCAGGCTACTTCTAATATTGTACATTTCCACTGTGCTATCAGGAAGCAGTGCGTAGCTGTTATCAGGCGCATCAGAGTGAATGACGAACCCGGCAAAAGAAGCAGTGCCTTTCAAGAAATCATCATGATAACTGTCGCGGGTTTCAACGTGGGTAAAGCCGACCTCCGCTTTGAGGATAACCGCGTGGCTCACTCGATCAA
This sequence comes from Pseudomonas coronafaciens pv. oryzae str. 1_6, assembly GCF_000156995.2. Taxonomy (NCBI): domain Bacteria; kingdom Pseudomonadati; phylum Pseudomonadota; class Gammaproteobacteria; order Pseudomonadales; family Pseudomonadaceae; genus Pseudomonas; species Pseudomonas coronafaciens. The sequence goes on from NZ_CP046035.1 coordinate 1,414,150, forward strand.
CAACTAATAAAGCGGCCTTGCTCAATGTTAATCCTTGCGCCGCCGTCAGTGCTGCCCGTTCTCCTAGCGTACTGACGTTTTCTTCTGTCAATGCCTGCTGGCCAAACAAGGCGATAAGGTTTTGCCTTCTGGCGTTATCCAGAATTGCGACCTCAAACTCTTTTCGGTCTGTAATATCGATGTCGATGCAAATATATTTTTCAACGCCACCCATGTCATCGAGAATAGGGATGATAGTGCGTCGATGCCATGCATCCTTACCGGTACGACCTGAAAGCCTGACCTCGCCGTTCCACACCTCATTTTCCGGTGTCCATCGCCACGGCTCAGTGGCTGAAGACATACCGGTCCAGACTTCATCGATCGTCAACTCTAAAAGCTCGGCTCGCGAATGCTGTGAGCTTGTTACGAATCGTTCGTTAACGTAAGTGATACGTCCGGAGGCCGAAACTTCGCAAACGATTGAAACCTCATCCAGGGCATTTTTATGCTGCACCAGCGTATTCATCAACGATTCGATACGCAGGCCAAAGTGATTGCGCATGCTCGCGGCAGTACGGTTTACTGCTTTTATAGCCTCCTGTATTTCCATGGGAGCATCAGCGACCAACATGGCTTCTGCTGCCACTGCGCCTGAAGCGATTTCTGCCTCATAAGAGTGAAGCTTGCCCAAGTGGGCAAGCGAACGTTTAATCATGAACCCCATCAAAATCAAACTTATCAGTAAAAAGAATACCGCAAATAGTGTGGCCTGGATCACCAGGCTATAAAGTTCTGCAGCAATTTTTTCGGCGTTAAAAGACAAGCGCATAACGCCATAATCCTTCCCGCCAATAGTGATGGGGCGATTGACATCGAATAATCTTGCAGCGACCTCGGACTCTATCCACGCAGGGGCTCTCCCAACGGGCGCGCTGGCTGCCTCAAGACGAATGACGCCCCCCGACAGGTCAATAAACATGGCCGATTTGAACGGCGAGCGAGCCAGGGTTTTTTCGAGGGTTCTTTTGATGGTATCGTAATCGCCGATGACGACACTTTCCTCTACCGCTTGCGCGGCAACCTCTATCAGCATGTTAGCGGTGTCTTGTATCTCTTCAATGTGCTGAAGCAACTGGTTTTTATAAAACAGAACCAGACCTGTCGTCAGAAAAGTCAGTATCAGAATAGACAGCATCGCCAGTATTCGCGATGTCAGTGATTTGGGCAGCAGGCTTTTAAGGAAACTCATTAACAGCCTCTCCAGCTAAAGGTGGGATTAGTTACTTACGGCTTGCTGGCAAGCTATTATAAAAGTCCCGATAGGAAGCATAATCCGCTTCTGTCGCAGGAATGAAAGTAATCGGTACCGGGGCATGAACCAACTCGGTCGCCTCACGAAGGATTTTGCTGCCGTCAGCATCATGTTGCATATTAAAAAAAGCGTTGGCTACCGCATCACGTTCTTTTTTAGACACTCGAGGGGATGCCATGAGGGCCAAATCATTGAACGAGGCCGAACTCCACAGCACGCGGAACGACTTTCCTTCTCTCTCAGTGTAACCGCTTACAAGCTGTGAGTTGGCCCCCATCGCTTGAGCCTTGCCACTAAGGATTTGGCTAAAAGCACCATCCATGTTTCCGGCAAACACAGTAGACGTGTTGATTCCTTTCTTTACCAATTCCGAGCTTGTGACTTTATAAGCAATGAACGCTTCGGGTCCTGGGTAAACGACTTCTTTGCCCTCTAGTTCCGAAAGGCTATGAATGGGCGAGTCGACAGGTACCACGATCTGCCCTTCGAGGGCAGGCGCGTCACGGCGACCAAACACTGTCCAGCCCATTTTATCGCGTTCCGGGCTAAAAAGATGGTTGGTAAATGCGAAATCAACTTCTTGCGCGAGCACATAGCTTGTTGTGTCAGAGGATGTTCGTCCTAATTTCAGCGTGAGATTCACCCCGCTTTTTTCGGACACATACTTTATGATTGGGTTCCAGAAACTGGCTGACAGATTAAGATTGTACTGATTGACAGGCGAAAAATTGTAGACTTTAAGCTCTTCAGAAACCGCCACATTCGCCAGGGCAAAAGACAGTGTAATAAGTATAGCTTTGCAGCGCAGGCGTAACGTCACGTGTCAACTCCGACTGTATAATAACTTTCTTGCCCGACGGTGATTAGAGTGAACTTAATCTCAGCAATATAATATAATCGGCCGAGCCCCATGAATCTTAAGTGCAGCTTGCATGAATAAATATTAATCGACCCTCCAGCACACCTGCCTGCCCGCGCCAGAGCGGCGTTGGTGTCCACCTCAAATTTGCAGTGGGCACTACGTGTGGCCTTCACAAGGGCTTTTCATGCAGTCACAACACCGTTCCTGTTCCTGTTCCTGGTCGCTCAAGCCCAAGTCATTCAAGAGTGCGAACAGCCCGGAACCTCTATTGCCCGCATCGCGCTTAACCACAGCCTCAACGCGAACCTCGACCTTGGATTCGGCTGAAAACGCAAAACAGCAAGGCGCGCCACTTCATCACGAACACGTAGCTTGGTGAGATCGAAGGATGACCCGTCGTGATACGGCCGAGGTCGGCCAATACGTCCAAACGCTTAACTCTGTGCAAGGACTTTCAAACTTCAAGAAGCCGCTGTGCGAAGCCACCTGGCGAGTTTGATCTTGAGATCCCTACCGCTAACAGGCAGCTATCCCTGCTCAGACACGACCCGCTCTGACTCTCCCCGCAACCCCACCCTCATATCCGCCCCACTGGGCTGCTGATACAAACTCAACCCGAACTCCGGCATCACCGTAATCAGATAATCGAAAATATCCCCCTGTATCCGCTCGTAATCGACCCACACGGTAGTGCGGGTGAAGCAGTAGATTTCCAGCGGGATGCCCTGTGAAGTGGGTTCCAGTTGGCGGACCATGCAAGTCATGGCGGGGTTGATCTCGGCGTGGCTTTTCAGATAAGCCAGGGCGTAGGCGCGGAAGGTGCCGATGTTGGTCATGCGCCTGCGGTTGGCGGACATTTGTGCGACGTTGCCTTGCGCCTGGTTCCAGGCCAGCAGTTCGGCCTGTTTGCGGCCGATGTAGTCGGTGAGCAGGTGGATTTGCATGAGTTGCTGTTCTTCATCGTCACGCACGAAGCGCACGCCGCTGGCGTCGATGAACAGGCTGCGTTTGATGCGACGTCCGCCTGATTGCTGCATGCCGCGCCAGTTGCGGAACGACTCTGACATCAGGCGCCAGGTCGGGATGGAGACGATGGTTTTGTCGAAATTCTGCACTTTGACGGTATGCAGGGTGATGTCCACCACGTCGCCATCCGCGCCGACTTGCGGCATCTCGATCCAGTCACCGACGCGCAGCATGTCGTTGCTGGTCAACTGTACGCTGGCAACGAACGACAGCAGGGTGTCTTTGTAGACCAACAGGATGACCGCCGACATGGCGCCAAGGCCGGACAGCAGCAACAGCGGCGAACGGTCGATCAGCGTGGCGACGATGATGATTGCAGCGAAGACGTAGAGGATCATCTTCGACAGCTGCACGTAGCCCTTGATGGAGCGGGTGCGAGCATGTTCGGTGCGGGCGTAGATGTCCAGCAGGGCGTTGAGCAAGGCTCCGATGGCCAGTGTCATGAACAGGATGGTGAAGGCCATGGCGATATTGCCGATCACGTTCCTGCCTGCAGTGCTCAAACCGGGCACCAGCGTGAGGCCGAATTGTATGACCAGTGACGGCACCATCTGCGCGAGTCGGTGGAAGACCTTGTTATGACGGAAGTCGTTGACCCAGTGCAATGAAGGCTGACGGCCCAGCATCCTCACGGTATACAGCACCAGAAACCGCGCCACACGGCCAAGCACCAGTGCAGCTGTCAACAGGAGAATCAGGGCCAGCCCGGTGCGCACCCATGGATGCTGATCAAGCATGTCCCAGAGTTCCTGGGTCTTGAGCCAAAGCGCGTGAATATCCATTGAGACGGAGTTCTCCTGCGGGAAGAGGGGGCGCGATTAAAACATTAACGGTGTCCTGTCGGGCGAAGACTGGCAAAATCAGTGCGCGCGCAGGGTGGCGCAGCATAACGTCCGGGCATGACACGGAATATGACGACTTTTATAAGCCCCCAATTATTCATCGCAGGAGTGGCAGCGTGCAGGTTTTAATCATTCAAGATTCCATGTTGTGGTCTCGGGCACGTTCGTGGATTGCAGGGGCAGGGCTGATGCTGGCAACACTGACCAGTGTTGCCGCTGTGCCGACTACTTATGGCGAGATGGATACCAAGGCGTTCGAGAAATCGCCCAGGGACACCTACACCCTGCAGGACTTTTCCGATAAATACCGTGCCACGCTGGAGATTTCCGCCAAAGACGATGTGTTTCGTCCCGGCGTGATCAATGTCTATGACAAGGCCAGCGGTGCTTCGCTGATCCGCGTGCAGTCCGATGAACTGGTGCTCGGCACCGATCCGAAAACCGGCAAGGTCAAAACCAATGTGCGTGAACTGCCCTACGGAGAGCAGAGCGTACTGATCTATCAGGATTTCAACTTTGACGGCATCAAGGACCTGGCATTGATGGACGGCCAGAACAGCTGCTACCACGGCGCCTCGTTTCAGGTATTCCTCGGCACGGCTGATGGTTTTCGCCACAGTGATTCGTTTACCAAACTGGCGCAGAACAACTGCGGCATGTTCAACGTGGATGAAAAGAACCACAAGATCGACACGATGACCAAGGATGGATGTTGCTGGCACCAGACTTCTACGTACAGCATTCGTAACGGAGAACCGGTTCTGGAGACGCAGACGGTGATTGACCACACCGGCGGCTCAGGGCTGCCGACTGAAACCGTAAGCCGTAATCAGAATGGAAAGATGATGCACACCACCAGCATCGTCTGGGAGGAGGACGAACAGCGAGAAATTCTCTGGTCGTTCAGGCTCGCGCCGTCCGGCAAGCGAGTCGTTCTCTTTCGTTCAGGGCCCGCGAGCCCGGTCTTCTATGCCGCTGTAGACAGCAAGAATCAGGTGGGCCTGTTGTACCCGCAGGCCGACGGCGAGCAACTTAAGTACGACGACGCCAGTCACGTGTTGAGCTTCGCGCGCGGCGACACCGTTTACCGGATAGTGGCCGATGCAACGGGTGCGGCAAAAGGCATGCAAGTGGTGGCGCGAGGCAAAACCACGGAACTGAAATTGCTTCCAGGGCCTGCCGAAGGCTCGCTGAAAAAAGTCGCAGAGGCCCTAAAAGCCGCACAGTAGCAATCAATGCGCTAACCGCGATACCTGACTGCCTCGACAAACGCACTGAATGCCGGCGACGCCTGTCGCCGGTTCGGGTAGTACAGGTGAAAGCCTTCGAAGTAGGGGCTCCAGTCAACCAGCACCTCTTTGAGGCGGCCGCTGGCGATATGCGGTTGTGCCAGGGAATCTGGCACATAGGCAAGCCCTACGCCGTCCAGGGCAGCATTGAGGACGTGGATCATGCTGTTGGACGTGAACTGCCCATTGACCCGAATGTTCAATTTGCGACTGTCTTTTTCAAACTCCCAGGCGTAGCAACTTCCATTCGGTGAGTGGCGGATGTTGATGCAGGTGTGTTGAGTCAGGTCCTGCGGCTGCAAGGGTACGGGATGTCGCTCGAAGTATGCGGGTGACCCGACTACCGACAGTCGCCAGTCTGGGCCGAGGCGTACGGCGATCATGTCCTTGCTGATGGATTCCCCCAGGCGAATGCCCGCATCGAAACGTTCGCTGACAATGTTGGTGAAGCCGTAGTCGATGCAGATTTCGATCTGGATATCCGGGTACTGCGCGAGAAACCCCGCAAGCATGGGCCGAATGATGCCTTCTGCAGCGTCATCGGAGCAGGTGATGCGGATTGTGCCAGCGGGCTTGTCACGCAGTTCGCCCAATACTTCGACCTCTGCTGCGATCTGATCCAGCAGCGGCCCTATCGAGCGCATCAGTTGTTCGCCTGCTTCGGTCGGGGCTACGTTGCGTGTGGTTCTCGCCAGCAGGCGCAAACCCATACGCTCTTCGAGCGCCCTCAGGGTGTGGCTCAACGCAGAGGGTGTCACGCCCAGTTTTGTGGCGGCCTTGGTAAAGCTTTGCTCCCGGGCAACCAGCAGAAAGGCTTGCAGGTCATTGAGTTTGGGTGTGCTCATTGCTGAATATCTCTCACAAGCGCGTGGAAATTACGGCGTCTAATAATGCTAATCCCTTTGCCCTAACCTGTGCCGACTATTTTGATAACCGCCAGGTCAGCGACGCATGCAAGCATTTGATTCAACTCTGAAGCAGCCCGCCACGACCACTCATCCGCCTGCTTGGGGCGCCGTGTTTTCGATGGCGTTGTGTGTGGTGGTGCTGATCGCATCGGAGTTCATGCCGGTGAGCCTGCTGACTCCGATCGCTCAGGATCTGGGCGTCAGCAAGGGCCAGGCCGGACAGGCGATTTCGATTTCTGGCTTCTTCGCAGTACTGATCAGCCTGCTCCATACACCGCTGACCGGCCATCTTGATCGCAAGAAGGTCCTGCTTGGCTTCAGCCTGCTGTTGCTGGGCTCTGCGGTAATCGTCACGTTGGCGTCCAATGGCTGGATGTTCATAGCGGGCCGTGCATTGCTGGGCGTGGCCATTGGCGGCTTCTGGTCGATGTCGACAGCCACCGTGATGAGGCTGGTGCCAAAAAAGTCCGCCGCCAGAGGCCTGGCGCTGATCAACGGTGGTAACGCGCTGGCTGCCACGGTGGCTGCGCCGTTGGGTAGCTTCATGGGGCAGTACATCGGCTGGCGTGGCGCGTTCTTTCTGGTCATTCCGCTGGCGGCTCTGGCATTTGCCTGGCAGTTGCTAAGCCTTCCGGCCATGAGCAGCTCGCCGAACGGCAGGGCGCGCAATCCTTTTCGACTGCTGCGCAACCCGCAAGTGGCTATCGGCATGAGCGCCATTCTGTTGCTGTTCATGGGCCAGTTCGCCGTCTTCACCTATTTGCGCCGGTTTCTGGAAGACGTCACCGGCGTAAGCGTCACCACGTTGTCGCTGATGCTGCTGTTGCTGGGTGCCAGCGGGCTGGTCAGCACCTACCTGATTGGCGGTCTGCTGCAAAAACGCATCTATGCCTGCCTGATTGCCATTCCTCTGCTTGATCAGGCTGCTTTCGGCGGGCGGTTATTGACCAATCCGTAAACAAAATCGACCTTTGGTGGTAAAGAAACTCGGCCCCGGCGCTCGAAACCGTTAGGCTATGCAGCTGTATTTTTGTTTTTCGTCGAGGTAGCACCCGTGTTTTCCGAATTCGCCCTGCACGAACGCCTGCTTAAAGCTGTGGCCGAGCTTAAATTTGTCGAGCCTACGCCTGTGCAGGCGGCCGCCATTCCGCTCGCACTGCAAGGGCGCGACCTGCGGGTGACTGCGCAAACCGGCAGTGGCAAGACTGCGGCCTTTGTGTTGCCGATCCTCAACCGCCTGATCGGCCCGGCCAAAGTACGCGTCGACATTCGCGCAGTGATCCTGCTGCCGACCCGTGAGCTGGCGCAACAGACGCTCAAGGAAGTCGAGCGTTTTTCCCAGTTCACCTTCGTCAAGGCAGGTCTGATCACCGGTGGCGAGGACTTCAAGGTTCAGGCGGCGATGTTGCGCAAGGTGCCGGACATCCTGATCGGCACGCCGGGTCGTCTGCTGGAGCAGCTCAACGCAGGCAACCTCGACCTCAAGCACGTTGAAGTGCTGGTGCTGGACGAAGCCGACCGCATGCTGGACATGGGCTTTTCCGAGGACGTCGAACGTCTGGCGGGCGAATGCGCGGGTCGCGAGCAGACCATGCTGTTCTCGGCGACCACTGGCGGTGCCGGCCTGCGGGAAATGATCGGCAAGGTGCTCAAGGACCCACAGCACCTGCAAGTGAACAGTGTCAGCGAACTGGCTTCCGGCACACGCCACCAGATCATCACCGCTGACCACAACGTTCACAAAGAGCAGGTTCTGAACTGGTTGCTGGCCAACGAGACCTATCAGAAAGCCATTATCTTCACCAATACCAAGGCAATGGCCGACCGTCTGTATGGCCGTCTGGTTGCGCTGGAATACAAGGCGTTCGTGCTGCATGGCGACAAGGATCAGAAGGATCGCAAGGCCGCTATCGACCGCCTGAAGCAGGGCGGTGCGAAGATCATGGTCGCTACCGATGTGGCGGCCCGCGGTCTTGATGTCGAAGGTCTGGACATGGTGGTCAATTTCGACATGCCACGCAGCGGTGACGATTACGTTCACCGCGTCGGCCGCACAGGTCGTGCAGGCAGCGACGGCCTGGCGATCTCGCTGATCTGTCATGGCGACTGGAACCTGATGTCGAGCGTTGAGCGCTACCTCAAGCAGAGCTTCGAGCGTCGCGTCATCAAGGAAGTCAAAGGCACCTACGGCGGGCCGAAGAAGGTCAAGGCGTCGGGCAAGGCGGTAGGCGTCAAGAAGAAAAAGACCGACGCCAAGGGCGACAAGAAAAAGGTAGCGGCCAAAGGCCCTACCAAGCGCAAGACTGTCAACCGTCCCAAGTCGGATCTTGTCAGTCAGGACGGCATGGCCCCTCTGAAAAAACGCAGTACGCCGGCCCCGGCTGCCGAGTGATTGCTCTGATCGCTCCCGCGCATAGGCGGGAGCGATCCACTTCTGCATCGTCTGCCCTCATGTGTACCACCCTTCGCCACGCCGTCCGGCAGCTTCTCTGAACCGCTACATACCCCCGCAGGTCACACACTCTGAGTCGCATGCCTGTGACTGGATGTCATGGGTGATCATTCCATGCTGGACGGAGGTTTAGAGAGATGACTTACAACTGGGACCTTATCGAGCGTTTGTTGCATGAGGTGCAGAACGCGGGCGCCAAATCGACATCCACCGAATTTGAGACGCTTCTGAATCGTAGCTTTATCGAACCGCTGCCTCGCGAGGAAGGCGGGGATGGCTCGACCTACATGCTGACAAAGCGCGGCTCGAGCCTGTTGTCTTTGATCGACAGCAGCATTCCGGGTAATGATCACCCGCGTCAGGTGCTGAATGAGCAGGCGGGCGATCCGCTTGATCCGGCGATCTTCGATATGATCGCTAAAAAGCCGCAGATCGCCTAAACCCGCCGACACTCAACATGTTTATCCAGGGCAGGACACAGAGCGTCCGGAACTGCATGCCCACGCGGAGCGTGGGCAAGGTAACCGGGGGGCGGATCACTTCTGCGACTTCAGGCAATCGAGTTCAGTGAAGTCCTTGCGCATGTCGGCTATCCGGCTTAGCAAGCGGGTGCGTTGTTCCGGGGTGCTCATCGCCGTGATGTCTACAATCAGCGATATCGCGGCTTTCTCGGTCTGGTCGTAGGCCTTGCGATACTCGGGCGTCCAGAAGGTCTCGCGGTCCTGCAGCAGCGCGGCGATGCGCTGCGGGAAATCGCTGGCCTGGCGCTGCTGAACAGTAGCCAGGAACAGGTTCTGCCAGCGCGTGCGGTTGTCGATCCAGGCTTTGTTCTGTTCGCCAAGCGAAGCGGACCAAGCCTGAATACGGTCTTTCTGCTCCTGGCTCAGTTTGCCGATCCATGGCGTCAGACGTTTTTGCATGCGGTCGGCGCGTTCGGCAATCTGCCGGTCCAGAGGTTGGTCGAGGTATTTGTTTTCGCGCTTGCGCTGGTCCTTGGCAAACGACTCCTGCATCTCCTGCACCTGCTTGTCGTCAAAGCGTGAGAGCAATTCCACCGCGGACGGGGTGATCTCCTGAGAGATTTTAGAAATCGCTTCCTTGGCCTCGCGGGTGCGGGCTTCAAGCCCCTCGTAGGTCACCTGATCGTTCCTGACCATGCCTTCAAGCTTGTCCAGCCAGGCCAGATAACTCGGTAACTGGGTGCTGCAATGCCAGCTCAGGTGTTCCTTGAGGCGAATATCCAGCCAGCCTTTCTGTTCCGAGTTCATGTCCAGATAGTCGCTGAGCGTCCAGGGAATGATCACGTCGAGATTGCGATACGCCAAACCTACCTGATTGCATCCGGCAAGCAGTGATACGGTCATCAACAGCGAAATGAGGGCTTTGAAGAAAGACGGCATGACAACTCCTTGGCGTACTGACGTGCAGTAGAGGAGTGTAGCGGCTGGCAGTTCAACCGGGTTCAGCCATTAAAAGAACGAACGCACAGCCTTGAGGGTAAATGTCCCGTCGCAGCGCGCATTATGACCGCTGTACACGCTGCAATCACCGCCGCTGAGGCTTGAGCCGCTGTAGATCAGGTTCATATCGATGCCCAGCCATGGCCGTGAAAGGTTCAGCGACCAGTCGTTGAAGCCGTTGATCATGCTGCCGTCGGTAGAGGCTTGCGGCATGTCGAATTGGTGATTGGCATACTGCATGCGCACGCCCACCCCCAGTCGCTCGATGGCGCCGAGGTCGACGAACACAGTACTGTCGCGGGTGCCCACGTCGTTGCTGAAGGCCGCACCGACTCGGCTGTTGAGCATGCGCAACCCGGCATAGAATTCGTGACTGTCGACCTGATCGGTGTCCGGGTAACTGTAGCGGATCATCCCCAGCTCATAGCCCAAGGTGTTATCGAACGGTTTTTTGAAGCCCATGTATGAATCGAGCTCCATGCCGGAGTCGGAAGCGAAGCCCACGTTGGGCGTCCACTGGCCGAAGTAAAAACCGCTTTCATGGGTCAGGTCCAGCCCGCCGTGAAACGAGTCCGAACCGCCGGTAGGTGTCACCAGGCCTTGCGCCATGCTGCGTGTGGGCGTAGTGGCCAGTTTCAGGTCGAACGCTCCCAAATCCCGCTCCATGACCTGGGCAGAGACGGACTGACAGACAAGCAATGCACTGAAGGACAGCACGTATAAGCGATGGCTGAGCATGGCTCACTCCCTTGATCGGCGAGGAGTGTGGTCAGGAATGGCGTATCGAAAGTGGCCCGTAAGCCGACACAAACCGCGAGCTAGAGCGCTGCAAGGATACCGGTGAAATACTGCCGGGACGAACCGTTCGTCAGATCGCAGGTCATCGATTGGCGGTAGCCGTGTGAGTGGGTGGAATTACCAGCCCGCGAATCACCACCAGCGCCTGTTCAAACGAGGGATAGCCGCTCTTGGCGACGTCCAGTTGGGCGTACTCGGCCCGATAATGCTCGGCGAGTTTCGGGTCGCTCACGCTGAGCTGCTGGGAGAGCAGGGCAATGGCCAGTGGATGCCGATTGTTTGCTGCGGTTTTCAGCAACTGGATAATCTGCTCCTGATCGGCCTGCTGGCGAATCAGCAGCACGGCTTGGTAGAACTCGGCTTCGCCCGATGCATCGGTAGCTCCGGCGCGGCGCAGTATCGCTTCGGCCAGCTCGTAGTTTTCGCGGTTGTCTTCGCTGATCAGCAGCTTGGCCTGAAGCATGTCGTTCTGGTACAGCAAATGCTCGGCCCGGCAATTGCCGTTGGAAGGCTGGCTGTCGTTGGGGCCGTTTTCGCAATTGTGCGATGCGCAGCCGCCAAGGTAGATAAGTGCGCCGAAAAGCATCCAGTTCTTCATTCGAGCATTCCACAAAGGAGACAACTTCCAGAGCGTGAACCAGCTCGTGGTCATAGTGATATCAGAGGAGAGAGTAGCAGCGTGACCGGAAGAATATCCAGCGAAGGATGGTCAATCTAGCGCCTTGAGCGTCAAGGCGCATAGAGATCGACAGGCAGGACGCAGTTTATTTTTTACCGAGATTGATCTGCTTGGACGGTGCGAAAGTCTGGCCACTCACGCCTTTGGCAATTTGCTGAATTTCGCCGCCGGACTTCAGGAAAGCCGCAATCTGCGCGTTGATCGAGTCGCTCGTTTCAACGGCTGGGGCGGGTTTGGCTTTCGAGTGGGATGCTTTGATACGCATGGCTGCCATTTACCTTCATAAACGTAATACGGCCAGCCAGAATACAGGAAATGCCCGGTCTTTGCGTGGCAAATATGCGGCCTGTCGAGTGACATATAAATGTTCTGCAGAGAAAGCGTCAGCCATCAGGTGTGCTAACTGGCTGTTTTGAATGGCAAGTTATAGGCTGGCCATTCTGACCTTGGCATAGCTGCCAGCCTTGGGGCGAGGCATAAACTGACGAGTGGAGGGCCCGCCTGTGCGTGCGCAGACACAGTGCGAACCCGGACACAAAGTCGGGTAGAATGCCGCCCACGTAATGAGGGTATCTGGAAATGGCTTTAATCGGGCGCTACAACAGCTTGCAAATCGTCAAGCACACGAACTTCGGTCTGTATCTGGACGGTGCGCAGGACGGCGAAATCCTTCTGCCCAATCGGTATATCCCCAAGGATATCCCCACCGAAGATGAGGACTGGCTGAATGTGTTCATCTATCTGGACAGCGAAGACAAGCTGATCGCCACCACTGAAAAGCCCAAGGTACAGGTTGGTGAGTTCGCCAGCCTCAAAGTGGTTGAAGTCAACAGCATCGGCGTGTTCCTCGATTGGGGCCTGCCCAAGGACTTGCTGCTGCCTTACTCCGAAGAAAAACGCACTTTGCAGGCTGGCGAGTATTGCGTGGTTCATGTCTACCTCGACAAGCACACCCGTCGCATCACCGCCACTGCACGTCTGGATCGTTACCTGGACAAGACCCCAGCGAACTACAGCGTGGGGCAGGAAGTCGATCTGCTGGTGGCCGAAGCGACCGACATGGGCTTCAAGGCGATCATCAACAACAAGCACTGGGGCCTGATTCACAAGAACGAAGTGTTCAAGTTCATGCGTGCCGGCAAGCAGGAAAAGGGCTTCATCAAGGAGATCCGCGCCGACGGCAATATCAGCCTGAGCCTGCAGCCTGTCGGGGCCGAGGCGGCAAGCAGTCTGAACTCGAAGATTCTCACCAAGCTGCGTGAGAACAACGGCTCGCTGCCAGTCAGCGATAAAAGCGACCCACAGGTCATCAGCGGACTGTTCGGCGTCAGCAAAGGCAATTTCAAGAAGGCCATTGGTGCGCTGTATAAACAAGGTCAGATCGTGATTCACGCCGATCGTATCGACCTGGTCTGATAAAACTTGCAGCCTGGACGCCTGAGCGCAGCCAATGCACCTCAGGCCCAGGCCGAAAGCGTTTCTATCGAAGGATCAATTTCCATCCTTGACGGGTCATAACCCTGTGCGGCCTTTTTCAGGCCCGGAACGGCATCAAGGATTCTCATGAAAAAAATGCTTACGGCTTACCTCGGCACGCTGCTGGCGTTCCTGATTCTCGACGGGCTATGGCTTGGCGTGTTCATGGGGCCTGTCTATCGGGAATGGCTTGGGCCGCTGATGCTGGCGACACCGGTGGTCGGGCCCGCCGTGGCGTTCTATCTGCTTTACGGTGTTGGCGTGGTGGTGTTCGGCGTGATGCCGGCAGTCAGGGAGCAGCGGATGAGCCGTGCCACGCTGTTCAGCGGCTTGCTGGGGCTGGTTGCCTACGGCACGTATGACCTGACCAACTGGGCGACATTACAGGGCTGGCCTGCGCAACTGGCGCTGATCGATCTGGCGTGGGGTACTGTCGTCTCCGCGCTGGCCGGTACGGCAGGCTACCTGGCGGTGCGACGCTTCGCCTGAGGACTGCGCGCAGCGATGAACGTCACTGAGGCGCGCTGTTCAGTCGCTGCTGCCGTTAAAAGCAGGTCAGTTCTGCAGAAAACCGGCAAAACCCAGATTGCTGCCCTTGGGGCGCATGTCTTTGAGAAATGAGTCCTTGTCGGCGCTCAGTTCGAGGCTGACGGTCGGTTTGCGCTTGTCGGCATTGCGCACTTCAAGACCTTCCATGTGATCGCGCATGAATACAGTGGTCACTTTGAGGTGTAGCAACTGGTCTGTTTCAGGCGTGTGCAGCAGCAGATGCAGCCATTCGTACTGGCCTACCTGCAGGCGCGGCACCGGCAGGTCGAACCACCAGATATTGCGTTTAGGGTCGAGCACAGCGAAATGGGTGTTGTTGACGCCGAGCACTGCGCCGCCCAGATCCTGGTTTCTGCGTGCAATGGCCAGCTTTTTATCGAGTTTCATAGCGTTCCTGAGAATCGGTTTGTTCAGCGTGTCGGCCTTGCCGGACAACGGTGCCGCGTATTCTCGCACAAAGTCCGGCGTGCGCTCGTTTCTACGCTCGAAATGCAGGTGTGCAGGCAAGCGGACCAGCGGCGGCGTCGGTCGCGATATTCATGAAACTCTTCGTTCTCGGTGAAGGTCAACTTCTGTGTCGATTACGACAACCTATTCCAGTGCGGTCTTCAGACCCAGGAGATTTTCGATGAGCAGTACCAGCGATAAAGTCAAAGGCATGGCCAACGAAGCCGTTGGTAACGTCAAGCAGGCTGTTGGCAAGGCCACCGATAACACGAATTTGAGGGCTGAAGGCAAGGTTCAAGAGTTGAAGGGCGAGGGCCAACAGGCCAAAGGCGAAGTGAAAGACGCGATCAAGAAAGGCGTCGACAAGGCGTAAACGGAGCGTTCCCGTCGCCTTCTGCACGGGAATGAGCGACGCCGATAACGGTCATCCACGGATGGCCGTTATGCTTTCTGCCTTGCGGGACTGAAACCTTTCAAGACCTGTCCAGTCAATGTGCCATCGGTATTTGCGTATAACCTTGTGATTACACAAGGCCTGCGATGCAGAAAATGCCGGTCTTCAGGATGTTAGGTGTTCCAGTTCGGGAGCAAGAGGAAGCGCCATGATTTTCCCCCATTTGCGTAAACTGTCAGTCGGTAAAGTACTGGTGCGCACCGTCAACGAGTTTCTCGACGACGAGATGTCCACCTATGCGTCGGCACTGGCTTATCAGATGCTGTTTTCTTTGTTCCCGTTTTTGCTGTTTCTGATCGCCTTGATCGGCTTTCTGCACCTTCCGGATTTTTTCTCCTGGCTGCGCCTGCAGTCCGAGTTTCTGTTGCCACCGCAGGCGCTCGAACAGGTCAACCCGGTTATTGATCAGTTGCAGCAGTCCAAGGGCGGTTTGCTCTCGATCGGTATCGTGATCGCCTTGTGGACAGCGTCGGCTGGCGTTCGTCTGATGATGAGCGCCATGAACGCGGCCTACGATGTGGTCGAAGGTCGTCCCATCTGGAAGCGTTTTCCGCTGTCGATCCTGTACACCGTCGGCATTGCCGGCATGTTGCTGGCAGCAGCGGCTTTCATGGTGCTGGGGCCTCAGGTGATGAACTGGATTGCTGCACAGGTCGGGATGGAAGAGATCATCGTGACGCTGTGGACCATCCTGCGCTGGCCCGCGATCATTATCTTGCTGATGGTCGCCGTGGCATTGATCTACTACGTGATGCCTGACGTCAAACAAGAGTTTCGCTTTATCACACCGGGTTCGGTATTGGCTGTGGTGGTGTGGATTGTGGCTTCGCTGGCGTTTGGTTTCTACGTCAAGACCTTCGCCGACTACAACGCCATGTATGGAAGTATCGGTGCGATCATCGTGCTGTTGCTGTATTTCTACATCTCGGCCGCCGTGCTGCTGCTGGGCGCGGAAATGAATGCGGTGATCGAGCATATGTCTGCCGAGGGTAAGGAAGCGGGCGAGAAAGAGCCGGGCGACGGTCTGGGCGATGAGCAGGAAGAGGCGGGTGGCAAACAGCATGTTTCCGGGTTGGGGCGTGATCATTCCGTACCAATGGCCAAGGCTGAAGAAACCTGATGGCCATGTATGACAAGATGGCGTTTTATGCGAAGGACCGGCAGCCATGATTCGTAATATTCTCAAGATGGGCGATGAGCGTCTGTTGCGCGTCGCTCCACCTGTTCCGACAGAGATGTTCGGCAGCAGCGAACTCGAAACGCTGATTGCCGACATGTTCGAAACCATGCACAGCGTGGGTGGCGTTGGCTTGGCGGCGCCGCAGATTGGTATCGATCTGCAACTGGTGATCTTCGGTTTCGAGCGCAGCGAACGCTATCCAGAAGCCGAGGCCGTCCCGCAGACAATCCTGCTCAACCCGCTGATTACCCCGCTTGGCCCGAACATGGAAGAAGGCTGGGAGGGGTGTCTTTCAGTGCCGGGGCTTCGCGGTATGGTTGATCGTTACCAAAGTATTCGCTATGAGGGTTTCGACCCGGATGGCCTGCCCATCGAGCGGGTTGCTCACGGCTTCCATGCGCGGGTTGTGCAACACGAATGCGATCACCTGATCGGACGCTTATACCCTTCGCGTATCACCGATTTCAGCAAGTTCGGCTTCATGGACGTGATGTTTCCGGACATGGACCCCAATGCTGATGAATGACAGCGTGCTGCTCCCTTCAGCCCGTCAGGCTTCCCGAGACAGCGCAATCAGCGCCTTGCTGCGGCTATAGCGCATCAATCGCTCGCCCAGTACTTGTGGCAAACGCTGCGCTGTTTCAAACCCTGTGAGCTGATAAAACCCTAGCAAGTCAGGGTGACAGAACAACCAGACTGGCCCCGAGAGTGGCAGCAGCGCCGCCTCTATCAAGCGTTTCGCCACGGATTGGCCACGCTGTGCCGGGGCGACAAAAAGCCCCGTCAGCCAGTGGCCCTCCGCCGCGGGCGAAAGGCACAAAGCCCCGACTATCTCGCCCTGCTTTGCTACCCAGATATGCCCTTTGCTGGCGGGTCGCATCGACGACTGGTGTTCGCGATAGAACTTGCCCAGCAGCGGGCGACACGTATCGGGTAACAGGCAATACTGAATTTCTGACATCGCAAGCGAACTCGCCGGCACGGAATGGAGGGGTTGCATCATACAGAGGCTCATCTCGTTACAACTAATGACCGCGTAACGATGTCGATACTGTCAGCTATGTTTTCTTTACCCGCCATTCGAGGTGAGCATGAGATCAATAACACGACTGCTGAGCTGTTCCCTGCTGGCGCTGGGGCTGCTCGGTCCGCCAGCTATGGCGGCTGAAAAAAACGCGCCGATCCAGTTCGGCGCGCTGACTTGGGAAAGCGGCAGTCTGATTACCGAGGTATTGCGCACGCTGGTCGAAAAGGGCTACGGCTACCCGACCGACACGTTGCCCGGTAGTACCGTCAGCCTCGAAACTGCGCTGGCCAAAAATGATATTCAGGTCATCGCCGAAGAGTGGACCGGACGCAGCCCGGTATGGGTCAAGGCCGAAGCTGACGGCAAGGTTTTCGGTCTGGGCAATATCGTCAAAGGTGCGACCGAAGGCTGGTGGGTACCTGAATACGTGATCAAGGGCGATGCTGCCAAAGGCATCAAACCGATGGCGCCGGACCTGAAGTCGGTGGCTGACCTGGCCCGTTACAAGGATGTGTTCGAAGACCCGGAGTCGCCTGACAAAGGACGTTTTCTCAACAGCCCGAGCGGCTGGACCTCCGAGATCGTCAACACCCAGAAACTCAAGGCCTATGGGCTGAGCGACAGCTTCGTCAACTTCCGTACAGGCTCGGGCGCTGCGCTGGATGCCGAGATCGGGTCGGCCATCCGCCGTGGCAAACCGGTGCTGTTCTACTACTGGTCGCCGACCCCGCTGCTGGGCAGTTACAAGCTGATCAAGCTTGAAGAACCCCCTTTCGACGCCGATGCTTGGAAAACCCTGACCGATGCCAGCAATCCTGACCCGCGCGGTTCCTCTTCGCTGGACGCCACGCTGTCTATCGGCGTGTCCGCAGCGTTCAGCAAGCAGTACCCGGAACTGGTGAGTTTCTTCAAACAAGTGGATTTCCCTATCGATCTGCTCAACCAGACGCTGGCTGAAATGAGCGAAAAACACCAGGACCCGCAAGTTGTCGCCAAGGCGTTTCTCAAGCAACACCCGGATGTCTGGAAAGCCTGGCTGCCTGCCGATGTAGCAGCGCGCGTCAGTAGCGCGTTGTAAGTAGGTAAACCGAACATATGCAAGGCTCGCGCAGGGTGTGGCATACCGGGCTGGCATTGGTTGCCTGTCTGGGGCTGGATGCCCTGCGGCCGGTGAGTGCCGAAGATGTCGACGACACGGCGCTGGCACTGGTAGAGCAGCGAAATCTGGGCGAGGGGCTGGCCTGGCTGGGTTATCAGGCCGCCTCGCGTACTGCCGCTTTTGCCGCTATGGTGAAATCGGTCGGCAGGATCGAGGCCCAGACCCTGGTGCAGAACGAACTGCGCTATTTGCAGCCTGATTACCAGAGCCAGTGGGATCGCAATCTTGCGGCCTCTTACGCGCACTCATTCACTGCCGAGGAACTGCGCTCGCTCGATCAGGGCGAGAGTTCGCTATCACTGGCAAACAGCTTCAGAGTGAGAAATGCAAGAGTCATTGCTGATATGAAAGCTCGATCCTCTGAACTGCTCGAACAATTTGTGGCACGCGCACTGGGCAATGCTCAAATGACGCTGCAACACTGACACCTACTTAACGTTAACGACGCGAGGCAAAATCATGGACGCATTCATGCGAGCGGCATTCGAAGAGGCGCAGCATGGGCAGGAAGAGGGTGGTATCCCGATCGGTTCGGTTATTGTCCACGACGGCAAAATCATCGGTCGTGGTCGCAATCGTCGGGTGCAAAATGCCAGTGCCACGCTGCACGGTGAAATGGACGCACTGGAAAATGCCGGTCGCCAACCTGCCAGCGTGTACAGGGAGGCGGTGCTCTACACAACGCTCTCGCCTTGCGCCATGTGCAGCGGTGCGATTCTGCTCTACGGCATTCGCAAGGTCATTGTGGGCGAGAACCAGTCTTTCATGGGCGAAGAAGACTTATTGCGCTCACGAGGGGTGCAGATCGATGTACTTGATGATGCAGCATGCAAACACATGATGCAGAACTTCATTAACAACAAGCCTGACCTGTGGAACGAAGACATTGGCGAGTAACGGCTGGTTGTCAATTGTTCCTGTACCTGCCCTGAGTACTGCGACGCTCCGAATTTAAATCGCTGACTGCGGTTTGTGCCACTAGTGTGCCGCTAACGATGATAATCTTCTCTCATTGTCCTTAGTGCATGCACACCACGGTGGTACCGTGGTCATTTTTCGGAGCCCGATATGTCGGTCCAGCAGCGCAACAACGTCAACGTTATGGGTGAGGGACCGGCCACCCTGATTTTCGCTCATGGATTTGGTTGCAATCAGCACATGTGGCGGTTCATGGCCCCGCACTTTGCAGAGCGCTTCAAGGTTGTGCTGTTTGATCTGGTGGGCAGCGGCCAGTCGGATACTTCGACTTGGTTTCCGCATAAATACGCATCACTCAAGGGCTACGCGACCGACTTGCTTGAGCTGGTGAACGAGTATGCGGGCGCTGGCCCCGTCATTCATGTCGGGCATTCGGTCAGTTGCATGATTGCGGTACTCGCCGAGCTTGAATCCCCTGGCCGTTTCGACGGCCAGGTCATGGTCGGCCCGTCACCTCATTACCTCAACGACGGTGACTACGTCGGTGGCTTCACGCGGGCGGATGTAGACTCACTGCTGGAAACGCTCGAAAGCAATTATCTGGGTTGGGCCAGCACCATGGCGCCGACCCTCATGGGCACCTCGAACCCGCCTGAGCTGAGTGAAGAACTTGCCAGCAGCCTCTGCCGCACCAATGCCGAGATTGCCAGGCAGTTCGCCCGTGTCACCTTTCTCTCCGATCATCGTGCCGATGTCGAAAAGCTCAAGACCCGAACGCTGATCCTGCAGAGTAGCGATGACCTTGTCGTGCCAGTTCAGGTGGGTGAATACCTGCATCGGGTCATCACCGACAGCACACTGCACATGATCGACAACGTCGGGCATTACCCGCACATGAGTGCGCCGCAGGAATGCATCATTGCCATGAACCAGTTTCTGGCGTTTTACGAGAGCGCCGAACATGTCGCTTGAACAAGTGACTCTGCCGCTTACGGAAGACCTTTACGAGCACGCCGCCTGCGGGCTGGTGGTGACCCTGCCGAACGGCACCATAGAGCGTGTCAACCTGACTTTTTGCCGTTGGCTGGGGCTGGAGCGCGAGGCTGTCGTGGGTCGCCGTTTTCAGGATTTGCTGAACCTTGCCGGCAAGGTCTTTTTGCAGACCCACTGGGCACCGCTGCTGCAGAGCCAGGGCTCGATCGCCGAGGTCAAGGTCGAGCTGCTGCACGCCGATGGCCACCCTGTGCCCATGATGCTCAACGCCGTGCGCCGCGAATACCCGTCCGGGTTTCTGCATGAAGTGGCGGTGTTCCTCGCCGAAGAGCGCAACAAGTACGAGCGCGAATTGTTGGCATCGCGCAAGATGGCCGAAGAGTTGTTGCAGCAGCAGATGACGGTTCAGACCGAGCTGACTTCGGCGCGCAACCGCCTGCGTCTGGCCCATGCCGAAGCAGAGATACGCGCGATTTTTGCCGAGCAGATGATCGGCATCGTCAGCCACGACCTGCGCAACCCGTTGGCGGCCATCAAGATGGCCGCCGGCCTCCTGGAACGTACCCCGCTGGAGTCGCGCCAGGAGCGAATTCTGGGTCACATTCACCATTCGACCGACCGTGCCGAGCGCATGATCGTCGACTTGCTGGATTTCACCCATGCCCGCGTCGGCAGCGGCATTACCGTTGTCCCTCAGTCTGTTGACCTGCATGCGCTGATCGCTAGGGGTGTCGAGGAGTTGCGTCAGGCGTTCCCCGACCGGGTCTTGACGCACCGCAGCGAAGGTGAGGGCGCCTGTGTCGCTGACCCGGACCGTTTGCTGCAGATGCTGAGTAATCTGGTGAGCAATGCCGTCAATTACGGCGCCGATCACAGTGAGGTATTAATCACATCGTCATTCGAGACGTATCTGATCAAGCTGTCGGTGCATAACGAAGGCGAGCCCATACCAATGGAAAAGGTCGATGACCTGTATGAGCCGGTGGTTCGTGTGGTCAGTGACAGCGACGAAACCCGCACGGTTGGGCTCGGGCTGTTTATCGTGCGCGAAATCGTCCGTGCGCACCTGGGAGACGTGACGGTCAATTCTTCGGCGCAGGCCGGCACGACCTTCACTGTCGCTTTTCCGCGGCCCACTGCAAAAAGCTGAAGTCTACGTAACCACGGCTACTCGTCGGGGCAATCTTCAAACAGGTCGATCCCTGGCGCACAAAGACGCGTCAGGCACGTAGAATGTCGCGCTGCGCCATTACCTCCAGGCTAGACAGGTCTTACATGCGGCATTCCATTTCAAATGATGTAGCCACGATCAGCCGTATCAGCGCGGTGCCGGCTATCCTGCAAGTCATTACCGAGTCCACTGGCCTGGGCTTCGCGGCAGTGGCGCGCGTTACCGAAGACTCCTGGACGGCCTGCGCAGTCCTCGACAACCTTAATTTCGGTTTGAAACCCGGTGGCGAGCTGGAAGTGACCAGTACGATCTGTCACGAGATACGCTCCTCTCATAAACCGGTAGTGATTGATCACGTTGCTGACGACGAGATGTTTTGCGCGCATCACACCCCGCGTCGTTACAACTTTCAGAGCTACATATCGATACCGATTTTTCTCACGGATGGCAGCTTTTTCGGCACCATTTGCGCGCTGGACCCCAAGCCCGCCAAACTGACCGGCACGCCTATCGAGGCGATGATGGTATCATTCGCGCGCCTTCTGGCATTGCAGATAGAGGCCGAGGAAAACATGCAGCGGGTGCAGGCCGATCTTCTGGCCGAGCGTGAGGTGGCCGAACTGCGCGATCAATTCATCGCCGTTCTGGGGCATGACCTGCGTAACCCGCTGTTTGCCATCAATGCAGGTGCCGAGCTGTTGCTGCGCCGCCCGCTGGATGACAAGACCCTGCAAGTCGTCCAGCACATCCTGACCTCGGGCCAACGTGCTTCGCAGTTGGTCGATGACGTGCTGGATTTTGCCCGTGGTCGCATGGGGCACGGCATTCCGTTGAGCATTCACGACGCTCATGGCCTGGACAAGACGCTTGAGCATGTGATCTCCGAGGTGCAGCGTGTGCATCCTGACCGGCTGATTCGCTCGAATATCGGAGCGCTCGAGCTTATTCGCTGCGACCATGAGCGAATCGCACAATTGCTGTCCAATCTGGTGTCCAACGCAATCTCTCATGGTGACGCCCAAAGCTCGGTCGAGGTGAATGCCGGGGTGCGCGGTGATCTGTTTGTGCTCAGCGTTGCCAACCAGGGCGAGCCGATCCCCGAGTCGATGCGTTCGCAGCTTTTCCTTCCATACTCACGGCCGATTACCAACGAACCGCAGGCCGGACTGGGCTTGGGTTTGTACATTGCCAGCGAGATAGCCCGAGCTCATGGCGGCGTGCTTGAGGTGTGCTCGACGCATGAAGGCGGCACCGTATTCACTTTCAGCATGCCGTTGAAGTCGGCCAGCGATTGCTGAAAACCAATGGCGCGGGATCGCCTGACGCCCTCTAAGGCCTCGCAGAACACTGCGTTTGCCGATGCCACGCTGTTCAACATCGCCGTGCTTTGACCATCTTTGTTACAAACTCTCGCATCGCTTTACTTGCTCATCGGCATCGCCGGAACGAACCTGCAGCCTCGGTTGACATCAAAGGCCTGAGTCTCCTTCGTCGTACCCGGAGACTTCACCTGTACCCAGAGGTATGTCATGAACAGTTTTGTGCGCAATCTTGTAGGCGGTGTGCTTGTGGCGTTGTCCGGCATCAGCGCCGTTCACGCTCAGACCCTGCCCAACAGCACCCTGAATAATGGCGCCAGCAGCAACCCCTACAACAGCCCGACCAAACGCTCCAACCCCAATAGCCGTCAGGGCACGGAATCGAGTACGCCACGCGCGCCCGGCCCCAATATTGCGCCACCGGTGCGCAGGCCAACGCTGGAGAACGGCGGTATCGGTAACGGCTACCCGACGCGCCAGACCTCTCCGCGTCCCTCTGCACCGACAACCGACCCCAAACGCGGTAACTGACTCTCTGATCACGCGCCCGCCGACCGGCGCGGCACCCGTTCAATGCATTAAGGAAATGCTCATGCTTAGAAAAACCCTGATTGCGACATGGTGTACCGCTGCCATTCTGAGCCTGCCGATGACGGCCAGCGCTGCTACGCAAGAATACAAAAGCGAGCAGGGCACAGTGACGGTCAGCTCTGTGGCTGAAGGGCTGAACCATCCATGGGCGCTGGCGTTTCTTCCGGACAAACAGGGCATGCTGGTGACAGAACGATCCGGCAACCTGCGCTTGGTATCGGCTGACGGCAAGTTGTCCGGTCCGCTTTCCGGCGTGCCGGAAGTCTGGGCGCAGAAGCAGGGAGGCCTGCTCGATGTTGTGTTGTCGCCAGAATTCGCCAAGGACCGCATGGTGTACCTGACTTACTCCGAAGGCAGCGGCAAGACCCCCGCCGAGGGCGACACTGCTGGCACGGCGGCAGGTCGTGGTCGTCTTTCGGCTGACATGACCCGACTGGAAGACTTTGAAGTCATCTTCCGCCAGGAGCCCAAGCTGTCGGTCGGCAACCATTTTGGCGCGCGAATGGTCTTTGATCGCGACGGCTACCTGTTTATCGCGTTGGGCGAGAACAATAATCGATCTGCCTCACAGGATCTGGACAAGCTGCAAGGCAAGGTCGTGCGCCTTTATTCGGACGGCAGCGTGCCGAAAGACAACCCTTTTGTGGGGCAGAAAAACGTCCGGCCTGAGATATGGTCCTATGGCCATCGCAACCCACAGGGTGCAGCGCTCAACCCGTGGACCGGGACTGTATGGATCAACGAACACGGCCCCAAGGGCGGCGACGAATTGAACATTATCGAGCGGGGTCAGAATTACGGCTGGCCGCTTGCGACTCACGGTATCAATTATTCGGGTGAGCCGATCCCTGAGGCCAAGGGCAAGTTTGTCGAAGGCACCAAGGTGCCGTTTCAGGTCTGGGAAGTGTCACCGGGCATCAGCGGCATGGCGTTCTACGACCACAGCCTTATCAAGGCATGGGACCACAATCTGTTCATCGGCGCGCTGGCCACTCAAGAGTTGATCAGGCTGCAATTTGACGGCGACAAGATTGTTCATGAAGAACGACTGTTGAAAGACATGAAGCAGCGTATTCGAGACGTGCGTCAGGGGCCGGACGGTTATTTGTATGTGTTGACCGATGAAGATAATGGCAGCGTACTGAAGGTCGGGCTGGCTAAATAATAACTCATGATGATTAAGTAATAGAACGTTAAGGCTTTAACTAAAAATTCCCACAATAACGTGGGAATTTTCTTATCTGCTCTGTAGGCAACTAGAAGATCGCTGGATCAATGGTCTTCTGCGTCACGAACTACTTTGCCGGTTTTGGCATCAACATCGTAGTTCCATTCAACACGATTAGGGCCCTTCAGCTCGATCTGGTAGACAAGCTGGCCAGTGATGGTTTTGTCCAGTTCGGTATCATGGATCGTGAAGCCTGGGTGCGCTGCGAGGGCCTGTTTGTTGAACTGTTCAAAGTCGCCCACTGTGCCAGCCTTGTGCAGGCGTACTACTTCATCGGGGCCGATATCGGCTTGGGCAACACCGGCAGCCGCAGTGAGGGCGGCGGCAGCGAAGAGGGCAGGCATAAATTTCATACGGTATTCCTTCTGATTGATCTGTTTTTAATTGATTCATGACGCGCTGATTCGTTCAGCGGTTTTGTTGCGTCCAGATTAGCCATACTTACTTAATTCACGCTTAATTATTCTGCCGCGTATCATTTGTGGCGTCCGTGTTTGTTGCCTATTGTGTCAGCCACGTTTTCAGTGCCCTTTGTTTATAGTCGATCGCCACGTAAAGGTTGAAAAAAACCGGCAGTGAACGTAAAAGGTTGCCCCCTGCCGGAAGGTGCATCGCGTCTGTCCAGGCGCTGTCCTTGCGGAGTCTTATCGATGAGTGCGTCCAACCGACCTGCCGTGCGTTACGCCTGGCATCTGCTGCCTTTGGGCATGGCCGTCGCCTCGCCGTTGCTGGCGGCCGAGCCGATCAGTCTGGAGGCAGTCAATGTGAACGGCTTCAGCGAGCAGGACAGTACTTCCGATTACAGGGCCGGCAGGGCCTCGGTCGGCGGGTTTGAGCAGGCATCATTGCTGGACACGCCTGCGTCGGTTTCGGTGTTCACCGAAGCGCTGATCAAGGACCGTCAGGCAAAACTGCTGAGTGATGTGCTGCGCAACGACGCCTCGGTGGGCGACGGGTACGCGCCGGTGGGGTATTACGAAAATTTCGTGGTGCGCGGTTTTTCGCTGAATGCGGCCAACAGTTATCGCATCAATGGCCGGAGCATTGCCGGTGAACAGAACGTGGCGCTGGAGAACAAGCAGCAGGTCGAATTGCTAAAGGGTTTGTCTGGCCTGCAAAGTGGCGTTTCAGAGCCAGGCGGAGTCATCAACTACCAGACCAAACGGGCGCAGGATGTTCGCTCCGTAACGGTCTCGACCAATGAGCACGGTGAGCGTTACTTCGCGACCGACGTCGGTGGCTGGTTCGGCAGTGAGCAGCAGTTCGGCTTGCGCGTGAATCTGGCGCATGAGGATATTCGTTCCTACGTGCAGCACGCCGACGGTCAGCGTGACTTCGCTTCGCTGGCCTTCGACTGGAACATCAGCGAACGCGCCTTGCTGCAACTGGACGTCGAATACCAGAACAAGGAACAGCGTTCGGTGCCCGGTTATCAACTGTTGGGCGGTACAACGCTGCCCCATGATGCCTCGCCACGCAAACTGCTGGGCTATCAGAACTGGTCCAGTCCGGTGGGTATGGAATCGCTGAACATGAACGGGCGCTTCGAATACCAGTTCAACGACAGCTGGAAGGGCAGTCTCAGCGCATCGCGTAGCCGGGTGGTGATCGATGACTACAGCGCCTTTGCCTGGGGTTGCTATGGTTCGGCCAGTTGTGCGGCTGAGGCGGTGCCCAACCACTTCAGCGCCGAGGGGGGTTATGACATCTATGATTTCCGCAGCCCTGACGATACGCGTCGCAATGACGAGATCGAGGCGGCCATGTCCGGAGTGTTCAGCACCGGTTCGCTGGCGCATCAACTGACCTTCGGCAGCAGCGCCTACCGCCGAACCGTGGACACGCGCGGAACCTTCAACGAGCTTGTGGGCTCTGGCAACATCAATCAATCGTCAGTGCCGGTCGAACCGTCCGGCCTGCCACTGCCGCACACCGAGCGGCGTCTGGACAGCCGCCAGTACGGGCTTTTTGTCATTGACCGGATAAGCTTCGACGAGCATTGGCAAACCGTGCTGGGCGGGCGCCAGGTGCGGCTCGACGAGCAGGCGTTTGCCGAGGACGGCAGCGAAGCGCGCCACACCGAGCGCTATGTGTTCCTGCCGCAGGCGGCGCTGATCTACAAACCGGTCGACAATGTTTCGCTCTACACGAGCTACAGCAAGGGCCTTTCGCTGGGCGGGACAGCGGCGTGGTTCACCACCAACGCCAGCGAAATCCTCGCGCCGACTGTATCGCGACAGCTGGAGGCGGGCATCAAGTACGACTGGCAACGCATGAGCCTGACTGCTGCGCTGTTTCAGGCCCGTCAGGCTTATCAGTATTCCCGGCCCAATGACGACGGCACGTTTACCTACGTCCAGCAGGGCAAGCAGAAAAACACCGGGCTGGAGCTTGGCGCGAGTGGCTGGCTGACCGAGCGCCTGCAGATTTCAGCCAGCGCAGCGGCCATCCGGTCCAGAGTCGACGGCAGTGGTACTGATGCCTATGAAGGTCATCAAACGCTCAACGTGCCTGAGTACCGGGGTACGCTGCAAGCCGATTACAGCCTGCCGATTCGCGGCCTGGCGTTGCTCGGCGGAGTGCAGTACAGCGCCAGCAAATACGCTGACCGTGAAGGCTCGGTACAGGTCAGCGACTACGCGCTGTTCAACATCGGCAGTCGGTACAGCACCAAGGTGAGCGGGTACGACACCGTGCTGCGCCTTACCATCGACAACCTGTTCGACAAGCGCTACTGGCGCGATGCAGACGAGTACCTGGGCGACGACTATCTGTTCATGGGCGCCCCCAGAACCGCCAGGCTGTCTGCGTCGATCAATTTCTAAGCCTTGTATGTGCGGGGGCATGGGCTGAGGCCCGCACCGGAACTTCGCGGCACACACGCTTGCAAGCTTTGCTATTCTTCGCGCCCTGTGAGCGCGATGCGCTCTTTTCAGCCATGTTTCGGGGTCTTCATGACGGCCATCGTTCAACCCGCTCCCCAACCCTTCAGCAAAGCCGATTACAAGACCCTGAGCCTTGCGGCCCTGGGCGGGGCACTGGAAATCTACGACTTCATCATCTTCGTATTTTTCGCGCTGACCCTCAGCCAGCTGTTTTTCCCGCCTGACATGCCGGAGTGGCTACGCCTGCTGCAAAGCTTCGGGATCTTCGTGACCGGTTACCTTGCCCGGCCGCTTGGCGGGATAATGATGGCGCATTTTGCCGACCGCCTGGGACGCAAACGGGTATTCAGCCTCAGCATCCTCATGATGGCGCTGCCTTGCCTGTTGATCGGCATCATGCCCACCTACGCACAGATCGGCTATTGGGCACCCGTAGTGTTGTTGGCATTGCGTATCCTGCAGGGCGCGGCGGTCGGTGGCGAAGTGCCTAGTGCCTGGGCCTTCGTGGCGGAACACGCGCCCACGGGGCATCGGGGTTATGCACTCGGGGTGCTGCAGGCGGGCCTGACCTTCGGGTATCTGCTCGGTGCGTTGACCGCAACCTGGCTGGCGCGGGTCTTCAGCCCGGCAGAAATTCTCGAGTGGGCCTGGCGTATCCCTTTTTTGTTAGGGGGCGTATTTGGAGTGGTGGGTGTCTGGCTCCGTCGCTGGTTGAGTGAAACGCCGGTGTTCATGGCCATGCACGCCCAGCGTGAAGGCATGACAGAACTGCCGCTGAGCCAGGTCTTGCGCAATCACCGACGCTCCCTGCTGCCCGCCGCACTGCTGACCTTCGTGCTGACTTCTGCAGTGGTCATATTGGTAGTCATTACCCCTACGGTCATGCAACAGCGTTTTGCTATCAGCGCAAGCCAGACATTCGCCCTCAGCGCTCTGGGCATCGTCTTTCTCAATATTGGCTGCGTGCTGGCCGGCATGCTGGTCGATCGTATCGGTGCCTGGCGCGGGGTGATGATCTACAGCCTGCTGCTGCCTGTGGGGATCGGCGTGCTTTACGCCAGCCTCATCCAGAATTGGCTGCCACTGGGTATCGCCTACGCCATTGCCGGCCTCGGTTGTGGAATCGTCGGTGTGGTGCCCTCGGTAATGGTCGGACTGTTCCCTGCACACATCCGTGTATCGGGTATTTCCTTCACTTACAACATCGCCTACGCCTTCTGGGCAAGTATCACGCCGCTGATGCTCATCGCGTTGATGCCCTGGAATCTGTGGATCTGCGTGCTGTTCAGTCTGATCATGGGCATTGTGGGGCTGGTCACTGCTGCAGTGTTCGGGCTGCATCATGGAACCCGGGTAGATGACTCCGCAAGCTGCAACGCCCGATAAAAGCAGGCGAATTAGCGACAGTCTTGGCGTCCGCTTGAACATGTGACGACAGCTGCTCACCTTCGTGAGAGTAGTCGTCACATAACAGATATCAACAACGTTACGTCTCAATCGTTATTCAATTGTAACAACTGATTGTAATTCCGAGTGCTCAAGTCTATCTTGCGCCTGTCTATTTACGCATGTTTCCAAATGGCTGTAGTGCAGAATCGGTACAGTACGGATTTACTTGTACTGGCTGCTTTTTCACGACGTCTATAAGTGGGCTCGTAGTCATTATGCTTGGTGTTATGTAGGAGCTTTCTTTGTTGTATGGCTGCTTGTAAGAACCTTCTTACCTTCAGAAGTATGGTTTCTGGATGGCTAGCCAAGCCGCAGATCGACCTGCGAAAACAATTCTAAATAAAGTGATCTCTGTGCCGATTCAGTAATCAAGTCATGGAGGACAGATGTAAGAAGCATCCTACAAAAATTTGCCTTCAGGCAAAACGATGGTGAGAGGGAATATCATGTCGGTGACAATCAGAGAACAAGAAGTGCTTGGTCTGTTGCTGCAGGGCTGTACCAACAAGGAGATCGCCAGGCAACTTAGTATCAGTGACTATACGGTGCGTGATCACGTGTCTTCGCTGCTCAGAAAAAACCAGGTAAGAACACGCGTTGAGCTCATGGCGCGGTGTGTTTCTGTATTACTGCCTCAGAAAAACTTTGACCCCCTACATCTGTAGGATTGTGTCGCGTTTCAGTCCCTCCATAATAAGTCCTGCCATCCCTGTGGTTTGTTAGTGCGGCCAGCGCAGTGCCAACATTGTCAGGCAGGTATGAAAAAACTGGCTGTATGGCCGCTGCACGGGCAGCCATCCGGCGGGTTATTCGAAGAACGTAGCGTTAAAAAACCAGCCTGTACGATCAATCCGTCAACGTTAAAAGGAGCAACTCATGACTGTTTGTTTTCTTCGGAGCGAATCAGAATCCGATCAGTCATTGCGGCTGGACCCGCATCGGCCAGGCTTGAATCTGACGAATAACTTCCATCGCCTCGCAACCCGGCAGGCCGCACTTTCCGTGGCGCAGTTGGTCGAGCAGCAAGCAAGGCTGTGTGGCCCCGTTGGCTTGTTCGTAAAGCTTTCTCGACAGCTTCGGTCATTGGGGCGCCAGTCGCCGCTGCTGGAGGACACAGAAAGGCTGAAAGGGCGCAAGCGTCAGTGGCTGGCCGAGCGGGCAGTGCAATTCGCACTGGGCAAGAACTCCCGCCGACCCGGGGTGGACAACCCTTTCAAGGACATGCTGCGAGAGGACCTGTGCTGCATGGTGTTCGATGATTCATCGCTGCACACGCTGGTCGAGCGTTACGCTGCCAGTGAAGCCCTGCGGCGTCAGGACAGCGAGTACTTCGTCAAACTCATCGCCACCACCCGAAACACCGTCGAGCGACGCATCGTCTTTCACGGGTTGCTCGAGCACTTTGACCGGCTGCTGCCCATCGAGAAGAGTATCTACCCATTTGATTACCGCGCTGTCCAGTTGGCCCATCTGGAACAGGAAGAAGCACTGTACGGCAAGCTGATCATGGGACAGCCCATCACGGCGTTGCTGGAAGCGCATACACCCGAGTGGCTGCTGAATAATCTTTCCTCTTTTGAATTTTCGATTGATTAAAGAGGCGCTCTGCAAGTTGCAGTTCTCCCTGCTTATATCATTCAAGGAATGTAGGGCTTTTGCACGGTCAAGCATCTCCATGCATGGCAGTGGAAAGTGTTGCATGGCGTTTGTCTTTCTAAATGCATCAGCGGGTTTTTCTGCCAGAAGTGTCAGGTGGTTTTAATTCGATAGAGTGAGTTCGACGTCTGGCGATAATCGTCATGTGTTCTAAAATAGATCAGGAGTCAACATCATGCGAGTGATAAGCTCTGGGACAGAGGCGGCAATAGCAGCACGGCAACTTGATAAAAAAATAGCGATGAAAATGCCCGCCTCTACTACTTCTTCAGCCCCTGTAAAATCTTCGGGCCCTTCTGTCACCATCAGCGGCGAGGCTCTTCTCAAACAAAGAGTCTTCGGCCTGGCAGACCCCAATCGCGCTGCACCAATGCCAGGTAAAGAACTGTTTGGAAGGAATCTCCAGAGCATCGCTTTTTTCAATCGTGATGACAGGCGTTTTCCTGGTAGCGTTTATGAGCGGGCTCGAGATCAAGGCGCTGACCTGACTTATGTTGATCCGCCCGGATTAAGACTGGCTGGCTCCGGGGAAAAACGCCAACCCGACAACGACACTCAAGAACAAAGCGCTTCGGCTCGGAAAACCACAAAGCCAAAAG
The DNA here is from genome assembly GCF_000156995.2 of Pseudomonas coronafaciens pv. oryzae str. 1_6. NCBI lineage: Bacteria > Pseudomonadati > Pseudomonadota > Gammaproteobacteria > Pseudomonadales > Pseudomonadaceae > Pseudomonas > Pseudomonas coronafaciens. Next base: position 1,444,861 of record NZ_CP046035.1, read on the forward strand.
AAATAACCCTGGAAAGCCTGCGTGAAGACATGCGCAAGTCGTTCCTGAAGGCGATGGGGGTTGAAAGCTTCTCTTCTCTATTTGAACTGCTGTTCAAGAACAAGCGCTGACTGATCAGATTCCGGCGTTGACGACCTGGCATTCCTGCGGGGCATCTTTGGCGCTGACAATGCGGTTACGGCCGGTGCTTTTGGCGAGGTAAAGCGCCTTGTCGGCCTCATGCAGCCATGAGGCTGCGTCGGACATTTCCGACATGTAGGCGGCAATGCCGATGCTGAGGCTGACCTTGAGATCGCAATGCCGTGAGTGGGTCATCTTGTCGATGGCCAGACGCATGCGTTCGAGAGTTTCCCTCGCCTGGATCAGGCTGGTATCCGGCAGAATGACGCAAAACTCGTCCCCGCCACAGCGCCCTATCAAATCGGAATCGCGCAGGTTATCGAGCAGCGCTTCACTGATATTTTGCAACACCGTGTCGCCCATGATGTGGCCATAGGTGTCATTGACGACCTTGAAATGATCGATATCAATCAGCGCAATCACGCAATGCTGGTAAGCGTTCTGGCTCTTGGTGAACTCCAGATCAAGCAGGTCTTTCCAGGCGCCATGATTCAGAAGTCCGGTCAGGCTGTCGGTACGGCTCAGTTTGCGCAGGATGTTGCGGTGTTCACACAGTTTGAGGGTGACCTGATGGCTCAGCCAGCCGATGACGATAGGGTAGATCACCAGCACCGGCACACAGGCGTAGATCTGCGCCATGTTGCCTTGCAGGTTGACGACCGGGTTGAGCAGTGCCAGCGAGATCAGCACCCCCAAGGCCTGTGCGAATATACCCTGGAACATCAGACGAGGACCTGCGGCAGCCATATTGTGCATGGCCATCATCGCGACGATCGTGACCACGGGCAGCAGGCTGAAGCCCATTGCCCCCATCCAGAAGCCGCCAAACAGCGAGTCGATCAACAAATTGCGCCATTCGGCTTCATAGGGCTGATGTGAGCGGCGTGCGATCTGATAGGCGATATGCGGCCACATCAATGCATTGAGCAGCGCCAGATACCAGACCCAGTGCGCAACATTGACGTAATACAAAGACACGGCGACAGTAAAAAAGCCAACGCTGACACCGAGTATCCTCGGGGCATAAATCCGCTTGGCGAATGCCAGTCCCCTGCGGTGATATGTGCTCATGGTTTCTTACCGGACATTGCTTTTGAATCGGCCCGACTTTCCTGCTCCGTGACCGAAAGGCAGGAGTTTGAGCGTTCGTTAGTGTCATGGGAAGAGTATTTTGCCGAAGAGCGTCAAATAACTGCATATTGCAGAGGCTTGACTGTTTTAGAGTCAATTAACTGACAAAATATGGCTTTAGAACGGTTCAAAAATATGACGAAACATGCAGGAAGATGCACGATTGAACATCAGGCCAATCTGGCTGTGTCGACAACCAGGTTGGCCGGTAATGCGTGAAGAGTAACTTGCGTTACGCAGCCGCCTTTTTTACTTGAAGTTTGGTTACCCAGGCGACAGCGATGGCCAGCAGAGCGACAAGTGCTGCCACGTACCCAACAGCACCCAGACCCAGGTGTTCAATGGTCAGGCCGCCGATGATCGAGCCCAGCCCGATGCCGGCGTTGGCTGCCGAAACGTTCAGGGTTCCGGCCAGAGCCTGCGCCTTGGGCGCAGCTTTCATAACGCGTATCTGGCAGATCGGGAACAGCGCCGTGTGAGCGATGCCCCATATCACCAGCACCACAGCCAGCAGCGGCATAGAACCCGCAGCAGGTACGCTGGCCGTCATACCCAGTGCCAGCAGTATCGCGAACGCCACAGTAGAGCCTAGCGGGCTGCGATCCACGTAACGGCCACCCAGCGCGTTACCGATAAGACCGACGGCACCGAAGCCCATCAGCCACCAGCCGACCTGAGCCGATTCGATACCGGCGATACGCTCCAGGGTGTCGGCGAGGTAGGTGTAGGCACCGAACATTGCGGTGAACAATAGAATCGACAGCAGCAGGTTGGCGATGAAGTGTGGGTCACGGAGGATTCTTGCCTGCTCGGCAAGACCCACTTTAGCAGTGGGTTCCAGGCGTGGCATTGACAGCGCCAACAATACGGCCATCAAGCCGGACAGCAGGGTCAATGCCCAGAACGCCCCGCGCCAGCCCACTGCGTCGGCAAATACAGTACCCAGCGGAATGCCGAACAGCATCGCTGCAGAGATCCCCAGATACACCTGCGCGACTGCCTTGCCCGCACGCTTCGGTCCGGCCAGCAGGCTGGCGGTCTCACTGGCCGTGCCCCAGAACACGGGCAGGGCCAGTGCCGGAATGAATCGCGCCAGCGCCAGTACCCAGATATTGCTCGAAACAGCCGCCAGTGCGTTAGAGGCTGCGAATATCAGCAGGATGACGATAAACGTCCGCTTACGGTCCAGGTGTGAAAGCATGGCCGTCAGAGGCGGTCCGAACAGCATCACCGTGAAGGCGAAAAGCGTAACCAGCAAGCCAGCAGTCGAGATAGAGATTCCCAGATCGCGGGCCAATGACGGCAGCAGCCCGATAATGAGAAATTCAGTGGTCACAATCACAAAGCCGGCCAAGGCCAGAATCGCGATGGACAAGCCAGCACCGGACGAGCTTTCGCTCGTGGTGCTGGAAGCAGCAGTTTCCAGAGACGCCATGATACAAACCCACCAAAAAATAAGTCCGCCAGCTTATTGCAGAAATCGATTCCTATCTTTGGCAAATATTCCGTACATTGTGGACTCAGATTCATTAATGGGTGTTTACATGCTGTCCACGGATCGCCTCAAAGGCATCGAAACATTCGTTGCTGTTGCCAACGCAGGCGGCTTCACGGCAGCCGCAGAGCGGCTTAATCTGACCAATTCTGCAGTCAGCAAAAGCGTGGCGCGTCTTGAGAGTCGTCTTGGCATGCGCCTCTTCGAGCGTACTACTCGACGACTGACGCTGACCGAGGAGGGCGCGGCTTACCACGTTGTGTGCATGCGAATGCTTGCCGAGCTGGAGGCTGCCGAAACCGCTCTGGCGGCGCAGCGTATGGAGCCCGCCGGGCAGCTGCGCATCGATCTGCCTGCTACCTTTGGCCGCCTGCATGCGCTGCCGCTGATCCTCGCCTTCACAGGCCAGCATCACAAACTGCGCCCACGCGTGACCTTCACTGATCGTTTTGTGGATATTCTCGAAGAGGGGATCGACCTGGCCGTACGCATCGGTGGGCCGCAAGTCTGGCCAGCGGGTCTGGCGCATCGTTACCTGGGCACCGAGCGGGTGATCTTCTGCGCCGCTCCGGCGTATCTGCACCGTCACGGAACGCCTGAAACGTTCGAGGACCTTGCCCGTCATGCCTGCATTCTGTTCGGTCGGGGAGACGGCAGCACCAGCCCCTGGCTGTTTGTCGATGAACAAGGGCAGCAGGAAACCCGGGCTGTCGAAGCGCGGCTGGTCATCGGCAATGGTGAAGCTCAGGTCGCCGCCGTAACGTCGGCGTGGGGCATTGCCCAACTGGCAACCTGGTTGATCAAGGAGCAACTGCAACGCGGCGAACTGGTGGAGATCCTGCCGCAACTGGCCACGCAAGGGCTGGATCTGCATCTGGCCTGGCCGCGCAACCGCGAGTCACTGCCCAAGGTGCAGGCGCTGGTCGAGTTGTTGTCCGATGCGCTGCGAGTTGACTGAGCCGATGACCGAATGCGGCATCAACCTCCGTGACTCAATTCATTGACCGATGACTGTTTTAACCAGTGCTGCCTGTTCTTTCGGGTTGTTCGCACTGGATACCACGTTCAGTACTGCGGTACGTGTACCTGACGCAGCAATGATCGACGTGCTCAATACCTTTGCATCGCTCATTGTTGCGGAGCTGTCGACTTGCCGCACGCCCAAGCCGTTTTTCTTGACGATCTTGCGTGCGCCCAGTTTCTTGAAATCCTTGTAGCCTGCACTTTGATGGTCGACGATGCCGTCGGTGATGCCATCAAGCAAAGCCGCGTCGTTATCGCTTGCCTCGACGTTCATTGGCAGCGTTGTTTCGGTGACAATCAATACACGTTTTTCGGCAGCATTTGTGTACATCTTTCCATAAACACCCTGCGCCCTGGCTTTCTCATCAATGTCAGGCATGTCGCCCGCTACATAGCCTGCAGGCACAGTAAACGCCAGTTTGCCGCCCAGCAATGAAACCTTTTGCGCTGCAGACGCGGGTGCCGTTGCAGGCGCAGCAGCCTCGGCCTTGGTGGCCGCTTGCACATTGATTGCAACCTGGCTGGCAGCCAGCGCGACACATACAGCTATTGCCTTGAAACCAGAAGACCGCATGGAAATTCCTTTTTATCTGTTAACAGAACAAGGCAGGGGCACCCGAGAAGTGTGAGTAGCCAGGCAGGTAAAAGTGCCCATAAAAAAACGACCAGCCCGATCACTCCGGCTGGCCGTTCCTGTGCCGCGTATCGGTTACTCGGCGACCTGCAATTTGCGTGATTCGGTATACACGTAGCGAACCTTTTCGTACTCGAACGGCGAGTTCAACTGGCCATAACGGAAGCTGGTCACGTAGCGACGATCAACCGCGCGCAGTACGGTTATTTCCGGGTGGTCGCTACTGACTTCGGCGACGTTCAGGAAGTTGATCTGGTTTTCAGCCGTGTAGTCGAACAGCATGCCACCGGTGTCCCGCAGGTTCGACGGACCGAACAGTGGCAACACCAGATAAGGACCAGCAGGAACACCGTAAAAACCAAGTGTCTGACCGAAGTCTTCAGGTTGGCGTGGCAGCCCCATCATGGTCGCCGGGTCCCAGAGGCCTGCGATGCCAATGGTGGTATTGAGCAGCAGACGACCGGTGGTATCCAGTGAACGCTCGCCCTTGAATTGCAGCAGGCTGTTCAACAGGTTGGAGACGTCGCCCAGGTTACTGAAAAAGTTGCTCACGCCGCTGCGCACGAAGCCCGGAGTGACATAGCGGTAGCCGTCAACGACAGGCAGGAACACCCATTCGTCGAAGCGGTAGTTGAAGTGGTACACCCGACGGTTCCAGGACTCCAGCGGGTCGTAGACTTCCAGCGCGTTGATGGACGCGCGCTCGAACTCGCGCTGATCCAGCCCGGGGTTGAACTGCAGCGACTTGAGCGGCTGAGTAAAGCCGTCTGCGTCTATCTGGCGGGCCACGGTGGCCGGGTGCTGAGCTTTGTTGCTGGTATCCGCGTCAGCGGCCTGGACTGTGCCGGCACAGAGCAGAGCAGCAAGTAATAAAAGACGTTTAGCCACGGAAAAACTCCAGCATGGCGTCGGTGTTGACGCGGTAATTAAGGTTGCCGCAATGGCCGCCGTAAGGATAGACGGTCAGACGATCACCGAAGGTCTTGCGCAGGAAACCCAGGTCACCCGAACCCAGGATAACGTCGTCAGCGTTGTGCATGACAGCGATCTTGGTGTTGCTGTGCAGGTAATCCTTGAGCGCGTACAGGCTCACCTGATCCACCAGTTGCAGCAGGCTGCCACCGTCGGTGCGTGCGCGCCACATAGGGATGACCTGTTCGGTCAGGTAGCAGTCGAAGTCGCATTGCAGTGCGCGCTTGAGAAACGGCGTCAGGCTGGTGCCTTCGGAAATCGGGAATTTCGGCGGAGTGATCAGGCCGCGACGATTGATCAAGTCAGACGTGAAAGCGATGTCGGCCGACGAGAAACGAAATGAAGTGCCGATCAACATTGCCATCTGCTCGTTGGTCAGATGCTGTTTGGACTGCTGGAAGTCGAACAGCAACGCGTCATTGAGGTCGATGTAGCCTTTTTGGCGGAAGTAGCGCGTCAGCTTGGCCAACACCAGTTCATAGAATGTGGTGGTGTTGTTGATGCCCTTGACGTTGGTCTGGACCAGTTTGTCCAGGTTGCTGATCGAGGTGTAAAGATTGACCGGCGGATTGAGCAGCAGCACTTTCTTGAAGTTAAAGCTGCGTCGTGTCTCGTCCAGCTTGCTGACAAAGGCTGCGTCCAGCGCTCCCAGGCTGTAACCGGTGAGGTAGTAGTCGGTCACCGGCAACTGTGCCTGCTGGGCACGAATAGCCTGCATGACGCGGTAAATGTCTTCTGCATCGTCTGACGATACACCAGGGGTCGCGAAGCGTGACGCCGACGTCATGAAGTCATAACTGGTCGGCGAAGACAGTTGCACAACGTGGTAACCGGCACCGTAATAGAGCTTTTTCAGAAACTCGTTGATGGTGCTGTTGTAAGGCGCGCCCGTGCCGGCGATCAGGAAGATCAGCGGTGCGGCATGGTCCTGTTTGGCCAGACGGTAGTGCAGTTTTTTTACGGCCCAGAAGTTGTCGGGCAGTGTGAACTCGCGTTCAGGGTGCAGGTTCAGCGTATACACGTCCTGATCGATGTCTTCATCGTCAGGCAAGTCCGGACGCAGATCGGGCGGTGTAGTAGCAATGGTCGCTTCAAACGGATTAGTCAGCGGGTAGCCATAGGTGGCGGGGTCGACATTGGTCGCCAGAGCGGACGCACTTAAACACAAGCCACCTATTACGGTAGCGAAGCGCAGAAAACGGAGCATGACTAAATCCCTTGGGAAAGAAGTGCTGATGAGATACGCAGGCTATGACCAAGGTGTAGTGCCAAAGTGCCGCATCCACCGGTTAACCGAGTAAATATGACGGAACAATACACGGTCTGGGGAAATTTCAATGCAGGCCGGCGCTTTATTTTTCACGCGGAGCCGAATGCGCGGCTGTGGAGCCCCTTGATTCGCGCGAGGCAACGCCGCTGCATACAGCGACAAACCGGGCGTTTAAGGGCAGAAAACACAAAGGAGAGCCAAGGCTCTCCTCCAATGCGTTTCACGTGCTCTTTTTATTGTTGTAGGGCGGCCTGTTATTGTTGTTGGCGGCCAAGCCCTTTACAGCGTTCTTGCGCGACCCACATTCAGGGTCAAGAGCAAACGTATTTTTTTGAGCGCTGACTTGCTTTAATCATCTGTCTGCACAACACATGATCCCATCGGCTTCGTCGCTACCTGAAGGTAGTTTTATTGTTCTCTGTCCGATTGCGAGGCCTTTCACTGAAAGGTCCCTGTAAAGCTGATCCACTCCAAAAAAATCTGTTAGCTGCGTCTCTGTCCGTGTTGTTCTTGTTGTATCAGAGCCGTTACGTCTTGTTTTTATTGAGGTGCTGCATCATTTATTGTTCTTGTTGTGCAAGAGATATAGCAGGAGCCGTGCCAGTTTTGAAAACTCTTTAAAAAACATAGGCTTACTTGGCGTGATAGGCGTCTGACCCGCTAAGCGTCGCAAAATCTGTTTCCGTGTTACCCGTTTCCGCAGGCATTGTCATCCTGCGGTAACACATCCTGTTTCCTTTACCGCGTGGGCCAGAACGGTGCGCGGCCAGCCCCGTGCCTTCAGACGCCAACTCTCTTTTTTCATGTAGCGCCTGACACTTGTGGTCATGAGTATGGGTAAAGCCACGACCGGATCCTGGCGTTTTCTGGCCGGCGTGTCGCGGATGACTCGCTGTTGTCGTTTCCCGTTGCCCCGGTGTCGCAGCCAGAGCATGTCTGCTCGTCCGTCAGGTCGATGATCAATGTGGCGTTGCAGTGCGTGTTACCACGCACATCGGCGATCAAAGCGTGCAGGGCGCGGCGTGCCCCAGAAACGGGCGTGGGCGCGGTCTTGAGAACAACGTTAACCATGCCCGACAACCGTCGGTGCAGACTTCCGGGGAAGTGACGATGATGATGCGAAAAATACTGGGGGCGGGCGCCGCTCTGGTACTTGCTGTCAGCTCCACACTGGCGACTGCTGAAACCAAGACCCTGACCATCGGTTATGTAGAAGGCTGGTCCGACAGCGTTGCCACCACCTACGTGGCTTCTGAAGTGATCAAACAAAAGCTGGGGTATGAAGTCAAATTGCAATCCGTGGCGGCGGGGATCATGTGGCAGGCGGTGGCCACTGACAAGCTGGACGTCATGTTGTCCGCCTGGCTGCCAGGCACCCACGGCGAGTATTACGCCAAGTACAAGGATCAGGTCGTCAACTACGGCCCTAACTTCAAGGATGCCAAGATCGGCCTGATCGTGCCGGAGTACGTGAAAGCCAAGAGCATCGAAGACCTCAAGACCGACGCTTCCTTCAACAAGAAGATCACCGGTATCGATGCCGGCTCGGGTGTCATGCTCAAGACCGATCAAGCCATCAAGGATTACGCGCTGGATGGCTACAAGCTGCAGGCCAGCTCGGGTGCAGGCATGATCGCCGAACTGACCCGTGCCGAGAAGGCACAAAAAGCCATCGTTGTGACCGGTTGGGTGCCACACTGGATGTTCGCCAAATGGAAGCTGCGCTTCCTGGACGACCCGAAGGGCGTCTATGGCGCTGCTGAGACGGTAGACAGCGTCGGCAGCCTGGGCCTGGAGAAGAAGGCACCGGACGTCGTTGCGTTTCTGAAAAAATTCCAGTGGGCATCCAAAGACGAAATCGGTGAAGTCATGCTGGCGATTCAGGAAGGTGCAAAACCTGAAGCTGCTGCCAAGGACTGGTTGGCCAAGCACCCTGATCGTGTTGCTGCCTGGACCGCAAAGTAACCAACAAGCTCTCTGCAACAACCCTCTCGAGGCTGTCTGGCGTTATCGCCAGATGGCCTTTTGCATTTCCTGCGCCCGCCAATTTATGCGCGGCTGACTGACGGTGCGATAAAGCAGTGGACAGGGGCCCGATGACGACTAATGTCGTTCTAATACTAAGGTCGTCTGGAGTGCGCGCCGGACCCGACTAAAGTGCATGACGTGACATCTCATCTGTGCTGCGAGGACAAAAACAATGAACGACAGCATTTACCTCTCGATTCAAAACAGCCCCCGTTTCAAGGAGCTGGTATCCAAAAGAGAGCGTTTCGCCTGGATTCTCTCGGCGATCATGCTTGGCCTGTATGCGGCCTTTATTCTTTTGATTGCTTACGGACCCCATATTCTGGGCGCCAAACTAAGCCCCACGTCAACCATCACCTGGGGCATGCCGATAGGCGTAGGGCTGATTCTTTCCGCGTTCGTGCTGACCGCCATCTATGTTCGTCGCGCAAACGGCGAGTTCGATGACTTGAACAATGCGATCCTCAAGGAGGCTCAGCAATGATCCGGCGCCTATCCGCAGCACTTGGCCTGGCCGCATTCGCTCCGACCCTCTGGGCGGCAGACGCTTTGACTGGCGCAGTACAGAAACAACCCCTGAATGTCTCCGCGATCGTCATGTTCGTCGTGTTCGTCGCGTTCACGCTGTGCATCACCTACTGGGCCTCGAAAAAGAACAAGACTGCGTCGGACTACTACTCGGCTGGCGGCAAGATCACCGGTTTCCAGAATGGTCTGGCGATTGCCGGTGACTACATGTCCGCAGCGTCCTTTCTGGGGATTTCCGCGCTGGTGTACACCTCCGGTTATGACGGTCTGATCTACTCGATCGGCTTTCTGGTCGGCTGGCCTATCATTCTGTTCCTGATCGCCGAACGCCTGCGCAACCTGGGCAAATACACTTTTGCCGACGTGGCGTCCTACCGGCTCAAGCAAAAAGAGATTCGCACTCTGTCTGCCTGCGGTTCGCTGGTGGTGGTGGCGTTTTACCTGATTGCGCAGATGGTCGGTGCCGGCAAACTCATTCAATTGCTGTTCGGTCTGGACTACACCGTTGCTGTGGTGCTGGTCGGCATCCTGATGTGCCTTTATGTGCTGTTTGGCGGCATGCTTGCCACCACCTGGGTGCAGATCATCAAGGCGGTGATGCTGCTCTCCGGTGCGTCGTTCATGGCACTGATGGTCATGAAACACGTCAACTTTGACTTCAACACGCTGTTTTCCGAGGCCATCAAGGTTCACCCCAAAGGTGAAGCGATCATGAGCCCTGGCGGTCTTGTGAAAGACCCGATCTCGGCGTTCTCGCTGGGTCTGGCGTTGATGTTCGGTACGGCTGGTCTGCCCACATTCTGATGCGCTTCTTCACCGTGAGCGACGCCAAGGAAGCCCGCAAGTCCGTGCTGTATGCCACAGGCTTCATCGGCTACTTCTACATCCTCACCTTCATCATCGGTTTTGGCGCGATCCTGCTGGTTAGCACCAACCCGGCGTTCAAGGATGCAGCGGGTGCTTTGCTGGGGGGTAACAACATGGCGGCGGTTCACCTCGCCGATGCAGTCGGCGGCAGCCTGTTCCTGGGCTTCATCTCGGCAGTCGCGTTCGCCACCATTCTGGCAGTGGTTGCCGGCTTGACCCTGGCCGGTGCTTCTGCTGTGTCTCACGACCTGTATGCCAGCGTGATCAAGGCTGGCAAGGCCAACGAGAAGGACGAAATCCGTGTCTCGAAGATGACTACCATCGCGCTGGCAGTCGTAGCAATACTTCTGGGCATCGCTTTCGAAAGCCAGAACATCGCGTTCATGGTGGGCCTGGCGTTCTCCATCGCGGCCAGCTGTAACTTCCCTGTACTGCTGCTTTCCATGTACTGGAAAAACCTGACCACGCGTGGCGCCATGATCGGCGGCTGGATGGGCTTGATCAGCGCCGTGGTGCTGATGGTGTTGGGTCCGACCATCTGGGTGCAGATCCTGCATCACGAGAAAGCCATTTTCCCTTACGAATACCCGGCGCTGTTCTCCATCGCCATCGCATTCGTGGGTATCTGGTTCTTCTCCATCACCGACAAGTCGAAAGCAGCAGAGGGCGAGCGCGCGTTGTTCTACCCGCAATTCGTCCGCTCGCAGACTGGGCTGGGTGCCAGTGGTGCGGTTTCGCACTAAGTTGCATGTGTCCGAAAGAAGCAGCCTTACGGCTGCTTTTTTCCTGGACAATAAAAAACCCCGCGTATGAACGCGGGGTTTCTTTTTTACTGCCTGTGGCAGGTGCTGCCGTTATATCTTGCCGAGCAACACCAGAATCAGCAGGATCACCAGGATAGTACCGATGATGCCCGACGGACCGTAGCCCCAGCTGCGCGAGTGAGGGAATACTGGCAGACCGCCGACCAGCAGCAGAATCAGAACGATGATAAGAATAGTGCCGATGCCCATGGGATGAGTTCCTTCTTTGAAATCCAGGTAAATAAAATGCCATTCAGCTTTCCATACCACAGGGTATGAAGTAGATCAGCTTGACGTATCCGACTGCGCTCTTTCGGGAAAGGTTCGGGGTATTTTAAATAAAACCTTACACATTTTAAAAATCATCAAAATCATAGGCTTAGTGTGATTTTGTCCGACAATATATTCGGGTTATTTGCCATTTTTCAGACTAAACGGTCTTAAAAAGAGTTGAACTAAAAAACCGATTGGGTATCCGGGCTACTTCGTGCCCCGATGAAGCGAATACCCGCTGGAGGCAGTGCAGATGGTGTATCGAATGGGCGCAGATGCAGTGGTTGTATTCCACCTGGCTTTTATTCTGTTCGTGTTGTTCGGCGGTCTGCTAGTGCTGAGAAGACCCTGGTTGGCGGTGCTGCATATCCCGGCCATTGCGTGGGGGGCTGCAGTCGAATTCCTGCATCTCTATTGCCCATTGACGCCGTTGGAAAACGCGCTGCGCAGCCGTGCCGGAGAGCAGGGTTATGACGGCGGTTTCGTCGAGCATTACCTGATCCCCCTGATCTACCCCGCAGGGCTTACGCCGGATATACAGCTTTGGCTCGGCGGTATCGTCGTGCTGGTCAATGTGTCCGTTTATAGTGCTTTGCTTGTGCGCTGCCTGAGCCGGCTCAAGCGCCCTTGAGGCCGCAGGTTTGCTCCAGTCATTCAGCGCCTTGATGGTGGAGTTACATTGCTTCGGCTGTGTTTACACTCAGGCGACTCCTGCACCTCACAAGGCATTCGGCTATGCATAACCGCATCATGATTACTGGCGCCGGCTCAGGGCTGGGCCGTGAAATGGCACTGCGCTGGGCACGCGAAGGCTGGCGGCTGGCGTTGTCCGATATCAATGATGCCGGTCTGCAGGAGACCCTCAAGAGCGTACGCGAGGCGGGCGGTGACGGCTTCGCCCAGCGCTGCGATGTTCGTGATTACAGCCAGCTCACCGCATTCGCCCAGGCGTGCGAAGAGCGCTTTGGCGGTATCGACGTAATCGTCAACAACGCGGGCGTGGCATCCGGTGGTTTCTTCAACGAGTTGTCACTGGAAGACTGGGACTGGCAGATCGCGATCAATCTTATGGGGGTGGTCAAGGGTTGCAAGGCATTCCTGCCGATGCTGCAGGCGAGCAAGGGCAAGATCATCAACATCGCCTCGATGGCGGCGCTGATGCAGGCACCGGCCATGAGCAACTACAACGTTGCCAAGGCGGGCGTTGTAGCGCTTTCCGAAAGCCTGCTGGTCGAGTTGCGTGATCAGGGTGTCAGTGTGCATGTCGTCTGTCCGTCGTTCTTTCAGACCAACCTGCTGGACTCCTTCCGTGGGCCTACCCCGGCGATGAAAGAGCAGATCGGCAGGCTACTGGAAAAATCACCCATTACCGCTGCCGATATTGCCGAGTGCATCTTCAAACAGGTTGCCCAGGGCGAATTCATGATCCTGCCCCACGAAGAAGGTCAGATGGCCTGGGAACTGAAGCGCAAACAGCCACAGGCGATGTACGAAGAAATGACCATCATGTGCGCGAAGATGCGCGCCAAGGCCCAGAAGGGCAAGTCCTGACTAAGATCATTCCCTACACTCAAGCGCTCAGCGTTGTGTGCAACTCATGAAACTCTCAGGAGAAAGGGCTTTTGTGAGAGCGGACTCGTCCGCGAAGGCGGCGGTTCAAACAATACATTCTCGGAAATTCCACCGGCCCTTTCGTGGACAAGCCCACGCCCACGAGAATCAAAACGCACAGCGTTGTGTGCAACTCCTGAACGTGTTGTTTTCTGCTAGGGTTGCACGCGTCTATCAGCCCTGTTCCGAGAACCTCTCATGCTCAACTATCTGTGGTTCTTCCTCGCCGCCTTGTTCGAGATATTCGGCTGCTACGCCTGCTGGCTGTGGCTGCGGCAGGGCAAGAGTGCCTTGTGGGTCATCCCTGCGTTGATCAGCCTGACGGTGTTTGCGCTGCTGCTGACACGAGTGGAAGCTGCATACGCCGGACGTGCCTATGCGGCGTATGGCGGGATCTATATCGTGGCGTCGATTGCCTGGCTGGGGCTGGTCGAGCGAATCAGGCCGCTCGGCACTGACTGGCTCGGGCTGGCGTTTTGTGTTGTGGGTGCAACGATCATTTTATTGGGGCCGCGATGGTCCGCGTCCTGAAAAACTGCCGCTGCCAAGGACTTTTCCTACAGATTCGGCATGAAAGTAAGACATTTCCTTCAGTAGATTCCGGCGACATTGCAGGACGTTACTGATTTGCCATCATCGCATTGAAGCACGCCTGCGTGCCGTGCAACCTGCCTCTTTTGTGCATGAGAGGGCAGGACGATGCTGGTATTGACGCGGGAAATCGGCGAGAAGTTTTCAATTGGTGATGACATCACGGTGCAGATTCTGGGGATCAACGGCAATCAGGTCAGGCTGGGGATAAGTGCACCCAAGGACATCAAGGTTCATCGCGCAGAAGTTTACAAGCGAATCGCCAACAAGCTTTCCCAGCAAGGCTTGCAGCCACAACAATAGCCGCCGTCCGGGGGGTTATTCAAAAAACTCCTTGGGCACATCGTGCTTGAGCATCAACTGACATTGCTGGCTCTCGAGATCGAAAAAGATCACCGCTTGACCTTTGGTGAGCGCATGTCGCACGCGCAGCACGCGGGTTTGCAGGGGTGTCTCGTCGCCGTTGTCAGTGCCCTCGCGGGTGACAAAGTCCTCGATCAGGCGGGTGAGGGTGTCAGGTTCCAGTTGATCGTAGGGGATGAGCATGGCGTTTCTCTTGTCGATGAGCGGCGATGATAGAACTGCGGTGCCAGGCACCGCAATTCAATTAAGCAGACCTCAAATCTCTTCGCGGTTCTGTCCGATCAGGCTGTCGACAGGTGGCACGCGGGTATCGGATTCCATCTGCGCGTCATGTTCGATCTGATGGCTGAACCGCTCCAGCGAGGACTGGGCCGGTTTGGCATCGCTGGCAAATACCGGCGGGCTGAGAATGTACGCGCCAAGCAGCTTGCTGAGCGCCGCCAGACTGTCGATGTGGGTGCGCTCGTAGCCGTGCGTCGCGTCGCAGCCGAAGGCCAGCAAAGCGGTGCGAATGTCATGGCCTGAAGTGACTGCCGAATGTGCGTCGCTGTAGTAATAACGGAACAGGTCGCGACGGACCGGCAGCTCGTTTTCCACGCCCAGACGCAACAGATGGCGGGACAAGTGATAGTCGTAAGGACCGCCCGAGTCCTGCATGGCCACGCTGACCGCGTGCTCGCTGGAGTGCTGGCCCGGCGCAACCGGAGCGATGTCGATACCGACAAATTCGCTCACGTCCCAAGGCAGTACGCCCGCCGCACCTGTGCCGGTCTCTTCGGTGATGGTGAACAGCGGGTGGCAGTCGATCAACGGCTCGGCGCCACTTTCGACGATCGATTTGAGCGCCGCCAGCAACGCCGCGACGCCAGCCTTGTCGTCCAGATGGCGCGCACTGATGTGGCCGCTTTCGGTGAACTCTGGCAGTGGATCAAAGGCCACGAAGTCGCCGATGCCGATACCCAGCGATTCACAGTCGGCGCGCGTGGTGCAATAAGCATCCAGACGCAATTCGACATGGTCCCAGCTGATCGGCATTTCATCCACGGCGGTATTGAATGCATGACCGGAAGCCATCAGCGGCAGAACGCTGCCACGGATGACGCCCGTGTCGGTGAACACGCTGACACGACTGCCTTCGGCAAAGCGGCTCGACCAGCAGCCGACTGCGGCCAGTGCCAGACGACCATTTTCCTTGACCTCGCGAACGCTGGCGCCAATGGTGTCCAGGTGCGCCGATACTGCGCGGTCGGGGCTGTTCTGTTTGCCCTTCAGCGTCGCGCGAATCGTGCCGCGCCGGGTCAGCTCGAACGGGATGCCGAGTTCTTCCAGACGCTCGGCCACGTAACGCACGATGGTGTCGGTAAAGCCCGTAGGGCTAGGAATCGCGAGCATTTCCAACAGAACTTTCTGCAGGTACTTCAGATCCGGATCGGGAATGGTTGCAGTGGTCATGAATGCTCCTTATGGAGCAGTTGCAAGTCACAGGCTGCGAGGGTTGAAACCCTGTATTGCAGCCTGTTGCTCGCAGCTGCGATCAGATATGCACAGGCAAACTGTGCGGAAACAGCAGATCGACGAAGCGTTCGGCAGTGGGTTGCGGTTCATGGTTAGCCAGCCCGACGCGCTCATTGGCTTCAATGAACACGTACTCGGGCTGATCGGCGGCAGGCACCATCAGGTCCAGGCCGACTACCGGAATGTCCAGCGCCCGCGCTGCACGCACAGCGGCGTCGCTGAGCACCGGGTGCAGAATGGCCGTGACGTCTTCGAGGCAGCCGCCGGTGTGCAGGTTGGCAGCGCGGCGTACGGCAAGGCGTTGGTCCATCGGCAAGATATCGGCATAGTCGTAACCGGCTTCGCGCACCGTGCGCTCGGTTTCCTGGTCCATAGGAATACGGCTCTCGCCATCGGTTGCAGCGGCACGGCGGCGACTTTGTGCTTCGATCAGTTGCTTGATGGTGTGACGACCATCACCGATGATCTCTGCCGGGCGACGTATCGCCGCGGCCACCACCTGAAAACCGATCACAACGATGCGCAGGTCCAGGCCTTCGTGGAAGCTTTCCAGAATCACCCGGCTGTCAAACTGGCGCGCCTGCTTGATGGCGCTCTGCACGTCTTCGATCGTGCGCAGGTCAACCGCAACACCCTGGCCTTGCTCGCCATCCAGCGGTTTGACCACCACTTGCCTGTGCTGGTCAAGAAACGCATGGTTGTCTGCCTCGTCGCCCGCGCGTTGTTGCGCCGGCAAGCGCAGCCCGGCGGCCTTCAATGCCCGGTGTGTCAGGCTCTTGTCCTGGCAAAGGGTCATGCTGACAGCGCTGGTCAGATCGCTCAGCGACTCCCGGCAACGAATTCGCCGACCGCCGTAGCAGAGCGTGAACAGACCGGCATCCGCATCGTCCACCTGCACATCAATGCCGCGGCGATGGGCTTCCTCGACGATGATTCGCGCATACGGATTGAATTCCGCCTGCGGGCCCGGGCCGAGGAACAGCGATTCATTGATGCCGTTCTTGCGCTTGATGGCGAAGGTCGGCAGGTTGCGAAAATTCAGCTTGGCGTACAGCGCCTTGGCCTGCTCGTTGTCGTGCAACACCGACAGATCGAGATAGCTCAGGCCGCGACTCATGAAATGCTCGATCAAGTGACGAACCAGCACTTCGCCGACGCCTGGGCGTGTGCATTGCGGGTCAACGGCCAGGCACCACAGGCTGCTGCCTTTTTCCGGGTCGTTGAACGCTTTTTGATGGTTGAGGCCCATGACGCTGCCGATGATCGTATTGCTGCCTTCGTCCTCAGCCACCCAGTACACCGGGCCGCCTTGGTGACGCGGGGTCAGCAGGGCAGGGTCGATAGGCAACATGCCGCGCGCCAGATACAGATTGTTGATGGCCTGCCAGTCCGCTTCGTTGTGCGCCCGACGAATTCGATAACCACGGAACACCCGCTGCGCCGGACGATAGTCGCTGAACCACAGGCGCAACGTGTCCGAGGGGTCGAGAAACAGCTGCTGCGGCGCTTGCGCCAGTACCTGCTGTGGCGCGGCCACGTACAAGGCAATGTCGCGTTCGCCAGCTTTCTCGTTGAGCAGGTCCTGCGCCAGCGCTGCCGGATCAGGGTAAGTGTGACCGATCAGCAAGCGCCCCCAGCCACAATGCAGCGCCAGAGGCTCTGCATCGATCTGGCTGCCATCTTCGGCGAGGCGCGCTTGCAGACGTTCATACGAGGGCGACTGTCCGCGCAACAGGCGTTGGCTATAAGTCGTCGCGTTCTGTTTCATTAATCACAGTCCTTGTTCGCTGAGCCACAGGTTCAGCGCAGCCAGCTGCCACAACTTGGAGCCGCGTAGCGGCGTCAGCTGGCCTTCCGGGTTGCTCAGCAGTTTGTCGACCATGGCCGGGTTGAACAGGCCGCGGTCCTGACTCGGATCGGTTAACAGCTGACGCACCCAATCAAGGGTATCACCTTGCAAATGCTTGAGGCCGGGCACCGGGAAGTACCCCTTCTTGCGGTCGATCACTTCCGAGGGAATAACCATGCGTGCCGCTTCTTTCAGCACTTGTTTGCCACCGTCCGGCAGCTTGAACTTGCCGGGGATGCGCGCAGAAAGCTCAACCAGGCGATAGTCGAGAAACGGCGTACGCGCTTCCAGGCCCCAGGCCATGGTCATGTTGTCGACACGTTTGACCGGGTCGTCGACCAGCATCACTGTGCTGTCCAGGCGCAAGGCCTTGTCGACCGCTGCGCTGGCTCCCGCCTGTGCGAAATGATCGCGAACGAAATCCCCGGCAGCGTCGTTAGCCGTGCGCCACTTCGGCTGTACGGTTTCGGCGTATTCGGCGTAGCTGCGGTCAACGAATGCATCGCGATAGGCCGCTACCGGGTCACTTGCACCATCCACTTGCGGGTACCAGTGGTAACCGGCAAACAGTTCGTCGGCGCCCTGGCCGCTCTGTACCACCTTGCAATGCTTGGCCACTTCACGCGACAGCAGGTAGAAAGCGATGCAGTCATGGCTGACCATCGGTTCGCTCATGGCGCGGAACGCCGCAGGCAACTGCTCGATGATCTCGCTTTCCTGAATACGCAACTGGTGATGACGCGTGCCGTAATGCTTGGCGATCAGGTCGGAATACTGAAATTCGTCGCCACGCTCGCCACCGGCATCCTGAAAGCCGATAGAGAAGGTCGACAGGTCCTCGACGCCCACTTCGCGCAGCAGACCGACCAGCATGCTGGAGTCCACACCGCCTGAAAGCAGCACGCCCACATCCACCGCTGCACGCTGACGGATAGCCACCGCTTCGCGCGTGTTGTCCAGCACGCGATCGCGCCAGTCTTCGAGGGTCAGGTTTTTTTCGTCTTCATGTGGGCCGTAAGGCAGGGTCCACCAGACTTTCTGCTCGACCTTGCCGCTGGCGTCGATGCGCATCCAGCTGGCTGGCGGAAGTTTTTCGACACCGGCCAGCAACGTGCGCGGTGCAGGCACCACAGCATGGAAGTTGAGGTAATGATTGAGCGCCACCGGATCAAGCATCCCGCTGATGTCGCCGCCCTTGAGCAGGGCTGGCAGCGAGGACGCGAAGCGCAGGCGCTTGTCGGTCTTGGACAGGTACAACGGCTTGACGCCGAGGCGGTCACGGGCGATGAACAGCTGCTTGCTGTCGCGCTCCCAGATGGCAAAGGCAAACATGCCATTGAGCTTGGGCAGCATGTCTGCGCCCCACGCGTGATAACCCTTGAGCAGTACTTCGGTGTCGCCACCGGAATGAAACTGATAGCCAAGGTTTTCCAGCTCGGCGCGCAATTCCGGGAAGTTATAAATAGCGCCATTGAAAGCCATCGACAGGCCAAGGTTGCCGTCGATCATCGGCTGCGCCGAGCCGTCCGACAGGTCCATGATCTTCAGTCGGCGATGACCAAGGGCAACTGGCCCCTGGCTGTGAAACCCCCACGCATCCGGGCCGCGAGGCGCCAGCTCATGGGTAATTCGTTCAACCGCGGCGAGGTCCGCTGGTTGATGGTCAAAACGTAGCTCACCTGCTAATCCGCACATAAGTCCTTACCGGGTTTCCGTTGGGGAGGTGACTGAGGAAGTGCAGTCACCCAGAAACTGACCTAGCAAGGGCGGGGTAGTTTTAGATCAAAAAGTTATAAGCCTTTGAGATTGGTCCCTTGCTGTAGCCCGGCGTGTGCGACTGGACCTATCAGAATTGCCAGTGATGGGTCGATGGCCGGGCAGCGCATGATTCAGCCAACGACACCCACAGCTACCAAGAAGGGGGATGTGCAATGGATGTAAACACTTGGGTTTCGATGAGAGAAATCAACTCTGAGCGGGACTTGGTCGCAGGGGAGAATTTGCAGGTCACTCTTGTCGATACCGCGACGGGGGAGCCGGTAGAAACCGTGCGGTTCTCCCCGACGCCTGCGGTAGGGCAGTACAACTGGACGAAAGCTTTCGCAGATTACATCAATGCCACGGCTACGCACCTGCGTGCAGGCGTCCAGCAGACCGACGGGACATTCGAGACCGAGCACAGCAGTTATTTGAATAAAATATGGACAGACTCAGCGAGTGCCCGAGTTGCGCTTACCAGTGCGTGCCGTTTCAGTCAGTGGTCGGATCTTTATACCGTCAATTCGGTAGGCGCGTTGCCTGAAGGCACAACGATCACCTGCCGTCTTCTCAACAAGTCGACAGGCGATGTCTACCAGACCGTCCAATGCCATATCCCGATTGAGCGTTTGGGAAAATATTGGTGGCCTGCCTATTTGAGCGAGACGATAAACAGCAGAGGAGAGTTATTACGTGCCGGAGAAAAGGATAACGCCCAGAAAACGTTCGTTCCAATTGGCAGCAGTTTTCGTAACCACCTTTGGGCTCCGGCCGGATTACCGCTGACGCTTGAATTCGATTTCGGCTTCTCGCCAGCCGCATTGGCAAGTGCCGCGCAGGTATTCAAGCGTCTTAGTGATCAGATACCGAAGTCTATTCCGTCTCAGAAGGACATAGACGCCTGGTTGACTGGTTTTTCTGACGGTAAGTTTCGAGACATCACCTACCCCGCGCCAGGTTCGACAGTCGGGGATATCAGTGGGCTCAATCTGCATCTGGACAGGGCCTTCAGAATCGCCTGCTATCTTTTCAGTCAGGCAGCTGCATCGCCTGCGCATTATCTGTCTCATGCGCTGGCAGCACTGAACTTTTACGCCCGGCAGGGCTACAACATCAGTTGGTGGAATCGACAGATTGGCCTTGCCAAAAAGGCTGGCCGCGCGGCTGTACTGCTCGCCAAGCATTTGACCGGCTCAGAGCTGATTGAGCAGTTCATTCCCTACGCCATGAAGACTACAAACACGTATGCCTACACCCAGACTGGCGCCAATCTGGCTGACTTTGCGTCCGTTCAGATTCTGTGGAGTGTCAGCGCGTGGAAGAACTCCGGGCAGGGCAACTATTTACTGTATCTGCGTGCTGCGGCAGATGTGCTGTCCGGACTGTGCCTGCCAGTCGAACGCGAGGGCAAGGAGCATGGAGAAGGGGTAAGCGTGGATTACGCTATCAATCAACACAATGCCCGTAATGGCAGTCAGTACTGCATGCAGCTCTATTCAGGATCCTATGGAGCTGAGTTGTTGAACAGAATAGTTGAAGGTTCTGCGGTGCTGGTTAACGAGTTTTCACTTACAACGACTGCACTGTCTGAGTTGGTAAATGTTGTGGTGGAGGGCATGGGCTGGATGGGTTACGCCAGCCATATGGATTTTCACGTCAATGGTAGGGCGATCAGTCGCGGTATTGCTTTCAATGCTCACATTGCGAAATGGGCTGAAGCACTGTTGCCCGTAGCTGATACTGCCAACAAAGAAGCACTTGATGAACTGATTCGACGCACGGGTGGCGATGAATCGAAAAATCAGCACTACAGAGGTGGACGTCTTTTTTGGGTCAATGACTATCTGGCCCATATAGGCTCGCAATACTGTGTGTGGGCCAAGGCGATTTCCACTCGTACAGTGGGTGGAGAAAGTGGCAATGGCGAGAATCCGAAAGGTTATTACATGGGCGCTGGCACTTATTTTCTGAGTCATCACGGCAAGGAGTATGAGGGAATCCAGCCTGTCTGGGACTGGCAACGTCTGCCGGGGACGACGGTCGAGCAAGTTGCGGATTTCAAATGGCCCAATACTGATTGGGGGGTAAACATGTGGGGATCTCACGACTTTGCAGGAGGCGTGAGTGATGGAAAGAGAACCGTTCTGTCCATGGAGTTGTCCAGAAAAAACGTGACTCATGCCTATAAGACAGTCATGGCGACCGATGATCGTGTGACCTGCCTGGGGACTGGAATTGATACTCGCTCTGCCGTGTTCCCGGTGGTTACCTGTGTTAATCAGTGCATTGCGCGCGGTCCGGTGAGGTACCTGACGATCGACGATCATGAGCATGCACTTGAACAGGGTTCGCTGACGGCTGACAATATCCGAGCGGTTTATCACGATGGTTTCGTCTATACGCTTGGTTTTTTCTGGTCTCGCCCCAGCGTGACTATCGAGGTGAAAAACCGAAGTGGTGCGTGGTCTGACATTAATATCAACGGCTCCCCCGATACCGTGACACTGCCGGTTTTTTCGCTTTGTATCAATCATGAAAAAGGTGAAAACGGCTTTTACCACTATAGCGTCAGTCCTTCAGAAGATCTCTCGGGCAAGGCGCTCCTGGCAACAGCTAGCGTACTCGAAGCCGGCATTGCCGATGTGCACATTGGGGCCGATGGCGAGGCTGTAATGGTGAGTTGTTTCGATGTGGAGTCAACGCGCAGAGGTGTGCAGGAAGCCAGCCATGGCCTCTATCCGGAACAACCTTGCGTCTATATTGCAGAACTACAGGACACGCAGGTTAAATTGACTTGCGCCGACCCCACGCAAACCTTGGAAAACTTGTCATTTGTCGTCAAGGCAGATGAACAGGGCACGCCATTGGTGCGGCTGGTAGTCAGCCTGCCGCAAGGTGATGAACGAGGGCGCTCTGTGACGGTTAACTTCCTGATTGATTAGTTGGTATCCGCGAGGAGACGTGACGGGAATCAATAGCCCGTCATCTCCAGATACCCGACTCCCACCTGACTACCGCTGAACCTCACCGGCCCTTCCCAGTAGGGAATACTTGTGCCCATCCAGGCCTTGGGGTTCAGCGCTTCGGTGGTAATGCTCAGGTTTTTGCCAGGTATGCTGATCGCCCAGCGAGTGGGTACCTGATGGTCACCGATCGAGGTGGTGTCGAGTGGTTCAAGGCTGATTTCATTGGCGTGCAGCAACGTTGTCGTGCCATCGGCGCTGATCCAGTTGCCGGTCAGGTAGGGCGTGCCATCCTTGTGGCGGATGCGGTAGAGCATCAAGCGGTCGCCATTGGCCAGTTGCAGGGAGAACCAGTCCCAGCCGCTCTGGTTGGCGGTCAATGGCTGACTGCTCCATTCCCGGTCCAGCCAGGCGTTACCGGTGACCTGATAGGTTTTTCCTTCAATTGCCACACTACCTTTGGCGTCGAAGAAAGGCTGGCTGTAATAGTAGGAAGCCTGGCCTGCTTCGGATTTCTGGCTGTAGCCCTTTTCGCCCTGTAACACCAGCGGCTTACTGGAGGTCAGGTGCAGGTCGTAGCGGAAGTCCTTGCCGCTGGCCTTGAGTTGCATCGAGGCGAGCGGGTCTGCGGTTTGAGCATTGCTGGTGAATGCCCAATCGTCGATCCACGCCGAGAAGGGCGCCGACGTCACGTTTGCCTGGCCGACTCCACCCCGTGCGTAACGCTCTGCCACGTAATGGCCGCTGCTCGATGTGGCTGCTGCGTGGCCCAGCCATATCGTGCCTTCATTCCAGCCACTGCCGGTGTGTGTGCCGGGTCGCAGGGCGCTGCGGAACAAGGTCCACTGCACACCGAATTGGCGGCCTGCATCGTCCTTCAAGGTGGCTGTGATGTACCACCATTCGATGCGAAAGCCGGGGTGCTGGCCGTGGTCCTCGGGGAATGAAAAGACCTTGCCTGGCGTGACCTGCGTGTATGCGTCGGCTTCATTGCCAAGCCCGGCGAAGCCGCTTTCGGGTTGCTGTTTGTCATCGCAGGCCGCGAGTAGCACCGCGACCGCCAGTGGCATCATCCACTTAATGTTCATTGGCGAATGTCCGCAGTAAATCCGCAGGTCGGCTGCGGTACAGCTTCAGCAGCGGCCAGGCTGAGGCCAGTAAAGTCGCCAGCATCGCCAGCGCCATGAGTTGCAGCAGTTGCATCGGAAACACCTGCAACGGCAGGCGCCAGCCAAAGGCCCGAACGTTGATGACCGCGTCCAGACACCATGCCAGCATCAGGCCCAACGGCAGCGCGAGCACCAGGGTCAGTACCGCCAGCAGCCAGGTCTGCCCCAGATTGAGCAGCATCAATTGCCGCCGCGTCACGCCCAGAGCCCACAACGGTGCGAGCTGTCCTAGGCGGCTCTGGCTCTGGGTCAGCAGGCTGATGAACAATGCTATTCCGGCCACGCCGAGTGTCAGACTGTTGAGCGCAGCGGTGGCCGCAAACGTGCGCTCAAACACCTGGCTGGACCAGCCTTTGAGCTGGCTCTGATCAATGATGTGGTTGTCGTCCAGCGTGAAGTTGTCCTGCAATCTGCTGATCAGTGGAGGCGTCGCCGCCCGGTCGATCCTCAGGTTGAAGCGAACCGGCGTCAGTTGCGGCCAATGAGTGAGCAGGTGTTTTGAGTTCACCAGCAAGTGGCCTTTGGGATTGCCGTAGTCGGCGTAGATCCCGACGATACGCACAGGCCACTGACCGTTGGGTATCGGGATGTTCAGCGTATCGTCCAGCCGCGCACCGAGACGGCGCGCGAGCTGTTCGCTGAGCATTACGCTGTCCTCGTCACGCAACAGATCCCACGGATCGCCCGCGACGGATTCGAGCAGTTTCCAGTGCTGGCGATAAGTACTGTGATCGATCACGCCAAACAGATCGGCGGGCCAGCCCTGGACCTGTACCGGCACCTGCCAGTTAGGCAGCACTGCGCTGATATCCGTTTGCTGGTTCAGCCAGGTTTGCAAGGGTTTGGCCTGCGCCGGATCTTGTGGGCTGACGTACAACTCGGCAGTCAGGCGTTGCTCCAGCCAGCTGTTGAAGGTCTCCCTAAAGCCCGATGTCATGCTGCCTGCGCCGATATTGGCAGCCATTGCCAGCAACAGCGCCATCAGCGCCAGGCTCAACGCTGGCAATTGCTGACGGCAGTCGGCGAGAAACCATTGTCCCAGCGCCGAGCGACTGCGCCGTAGCAGGCTGCCGAGCATGGCATCCAGCAGCACGGGAAGGCCCAGCGCAGCACTGAGCAACAGCGCGGACATCATCACAAAACCCAGCATCAGCGTGTTGCCGAACAGCAAGGCCGCCAAGGCAACTGCTGCTCCTATTGCCGCCACCCAGGCTTGCCTGCGCAGCCAGCGCGCATGGGCCTGTTGCCAGGCTTGGGCATTGGCGAGCGCCAATAGCGGCAGCCGTGCGGCGCGCAGCAGGCTGTTGGCACCGGCCAGCAACGCGCCAAGCAGGCTCAGGCCTATTCCGCTCAGCCACCACCATAGGCTCAGATTCAATTGACCGGCGACTTCAGCCCCGTACAGGCCTCTCAGGCTGGCCGCGACATCCGGCAGCAGCATACTGGCCAGAAAATAGCCGCTGACCACGCCAAAAATGCCGCCCAGCAAAGCCAATGCGCCCAGCTCAACGCTCAGCGCGGTAATCAGCAAACGAGCGCTGACCCCGCAGGCGCGCAGGTTGCGCAGCAGGCCCCGACGCTGTTCCAGTGCCAGGCCAATGGCGGCATGGACGATGAACAGCCCGACGATGAATGACAGCACACCCAGCGCATTTAGATTCAGGTGAAAGCTTTCGGTCAGACGCTCGAGGTTGTTCTCCTCACCGCTTTTCCTGATCACCAGCAGGTTGCTCAGGGCGGAAGGAAGCGTGGGGCTGCGGGCTGCAAAGTCCTTGGCCAGCAGCATGCGCGACAACTGTCCGGGCTGGCCCAGCAATGCTTGTGCAAAGCCGATATCTGTGAGTAACACGCCCGGCGCCATGTCTGGCTTGGCGCGCAGCGGAGGCAGCGCGGAGCCGTTTTCGGTCAGCGGCTGCTGGCCTTCCTGCAGCCCCAATGCCTGCAGCGTCTGCGGCGCGATCCAGGTCATGCCCGGTGGCGTGAGGAAGTCGACGATTTGGTTCGAATCCAGTGTTTGCCCGGCCAGTGCCGAGCCTTGGGGCAACGTCACCGGCTCGATGCCCATCAGTTGCAGACGACTGTCTTGCGCGTCCTTGAGCACGATGCGCCCTTGCAGCGCGGGCGACACCGGCCAACCTTCACGGCGCAACTGGATGAACAGGTCCTGAGCAAACAGTCCGCCGCCGGTCGCTGTAATGCTGGTCTGCGGTTCGCCGCCGATCAATTGGCTGGCTCGCTGGTAGCTTTCTCGCGCCTGACTGTTAAGCGCCTGTACGCCGGTCAGCAACGCGGTGGCCAGCCAAAGGCCCGTCAGCACGCTGAAAAACTGCACTGGATGCCTTCGCCAATGGCTCAGTAACGCACGCAGGGTCCAGTAGAAAACCCGCATCTCAGCGCTCGCCTTCGGTTGCCAGGCGACCATGATGCAACACCACCTGTCGCGCCAGGCGTTCGGCGACTCGCGGGCTGTGGGTGACCATCAGCAGGCTGGTGGTGCTGTCACCGAGCAGGTCCAGCAGCAGTTGCAGCACTTCGTCACTGGTGGCTTCATCAAGATTGCCGGTGGGTTCGTCGG
The DNA here is from genome assembly GCF_000156995.2 of Pseudomonas coronafaciens pv. oryzae str. 1_6. Lineage (NCBI taxonomy): Bacteria > Pseudomonadati > Pseudomonadota > Gammaproteobacteria > Pseudomonadales > Pseudomonadaceae > Pseudomonas > Pseudomonas coronafaciens. The sequence goes on from NZ_CP046035.1 coordinate 1,470,399, forward strand.
CCAGCAACAGGCCTGGCCGTGAAGCGAGGGCGCGACCGATGGCGACACGCTGCTGCTGGCCGCCGGACAACTGTTCAGGGTAACGGTCAAGGAGCTCGCCGAGCCCGAGTCGCTCGGTCAATTGTGCCTGCCAGACGGGGTCGTGACGCCCTGCCAGTCGTGCCTGGAACGCCAGATTGTCAGCTATTTTCAGGCTGCCGATCAGGTTGAACTGCTGAAACACCAGGCCGATTTCGGTACGTCGCCAGTTGGCCAGCTGGCTTTCGCTCATCAGGTCCAGACGCTGGCCTGCGACCTCGATAGTGCCGCCATCGACCTGATCCAGCCCCGCCACCAGATGCAACAGCGTGCTTTTGCCACTACCGGACTCACCCATCAACGCCAGGCTCTCGCCCTTCTCAAGATGCAGATCAACACCCCGCAAGACATTCAGTGGTCCTTGTGCCGTGGTGTAGCGCTTGGTTACGTTTCGCACTTGCAGCATGTGTGGCTCAACTGTTCTGACTGAGTTCAAAGAGTAGCGCCTGAGCGCGTGCGCGTCGCGGCAGATGAGAATATCGTGCGACGCCCCCCATCGTCATGTCGTTCAGAACACTCTGCGTCCTGCTTTCGACGTAGAGCCTGGAGAGCTGCATTCCCGCGCTGAAGCGCAGGGAACGATAATCTCAACCATTGCGCGGATGCTCCACGTTAGTCCTGCTTTTCAGGCCTATCAGGGCTTGTGTATAACGCTTCGCATTGGCATGGGCACCATGAAGCTACTTCCCGCCACCGCGAATAATCCCGCGCAGGGCGAAGCGGTTGGGGTGACACGCCTCGGCTACGCTGCGTGGCAAGGGCAGGGGCTCGTTGTCGACCCAGGCGGCGATCAGTTCGGCCGACAGCGGTGCCGTAATCAAACCGCGTGAGCCGTGGCCGCTGTTGACGTACAGGCCGTCCAGCCACGGGCAATCTATATCAGGTACTTGCCGTGCATCCTTGCCCAGCGCCGCGTACGCCTGCATAAATGCTTCGCGATCGGCCAGCGGGCCGACGATGGGCAGGTAATCGGGGCTGGTGCAACGAAACGCAGCCCGACCGCGCAATTGCTGCGCAGGCATGTCCGCTGTCTCAAGGCGAGACGCCAGGTCTGCGGAAATTTCCTGCAGCAGTGTCAGGTTGCCTGCGTGATCCGCCAGATTGGGGGTGAGATCAATGCTGTTGAAATCAAAACTGGCCCCTAACGTGTGTTCGCCCAGCCGTGCCGGCGCGACATAACCTTCGGCGCACACCACGCTGCGCAATGCAGCACTTGTGTCGGTTTGCGCCAAGCTCGTGATCTGACCGCGAATGCGCTTGAGCGGCAAGTCGGCGCTCTGCGAAAACTGCTTGATGTCAGCCGCCCCTGCCAACACTACAACGGGTGCGCTGTCGATCAGTTGCTCATCACCCCAAACCTGCCATTGATCATCGACACGCTTTAACGCCAGCGCCTGATGATGGGCGATCAGACGGATATTCGGGTGTTGTACCTGTGCCTGACACAACGCAGGCGGATGGACCCAGCCGCCCTCGGGATAAAACAGTCCACCGCTGTCGAGCGCAATGCCGCTTTGCGCTTCGGCTGCGGGGCGGTCAAGCAAGTGCAACAGCGATTCCGGGAAGGCTTCGGCCAGTTGCTTCTGGCGCAGCGCCTCCTTGTCGTCGAAGGTCAGCTGCAGCACGCCGCAAGCGTCCCAGTCCACACCTCGTTGCAGGCGTTCAAGCAGCCTGCGCGTGTGACCAAAACCACTCAGGATAAGCTGTGACAGCGCCGTGCCGTGCGCCGACAGCTTCAGGTACAGCACGCCTTGCGGGTTGCCGGAGGCCTCCTGAGCCGGTGCAGCATGGCGTTCCAGCAGGCTGACCTGCCAGCCGCGTTGCGCAAGACTCTGCGCAGTTGCGCACCCAGCCAGCCCGGCGCCGATCACCAGTGCCTTGCGCTCCCGTGCAATCAACGCAGGGCGGGCGAACCAGGGTTTGGCGGCGGGGGGCGGCGTGACGCCTTCTGGCGTGGCAATGAACGCACCGCGCAGCACTTCCCACTTGTGGCCGATTCCCGGCACGCGCTTCATCTTGAAACCTGCCGCGTTCAGCGAGCGCCGCACCCAGCCGGTACTGGTGAACGTGCCGATGGTGGTGGCAGGTGCAGACAGCCGGGCCAGTTCGGCAAACAGTTCCGGGGTCCACATTTCAGGGTTTTTCGCCGGGGCGAAGCCATCGAGAAACCAAGCATCGATCTGCCCGTCCAGTTGCGGCAGCATCTGCAAGGCATCACCGATCAGCAGCGTCAGGGTGACACGTCCGCCATCGAAGACCAGGCGCTGAAAACCCTCATGTATCGCAACATATTGCTCAAGCAACGGCTGGGCGACGCTCGACAGTTCCGGCCATAGCGCAAGCGCCCGTTGCAGGTCGGCGCGGCTCAGCGGGTACTTCTCGACGCTGACAAAATGCAACCGTGCATCGGCTGGCGCGCACTCGTCGAACAACTGCCAGGTACAGAGAAAATTCAGGCCCGTGCCAAAGCCGGTCTCACCAATCACCAGTCGCCCGCCAGCCGGTAACTCGGTGAAACGCCGCCGCAGGTCGTTTTGCACCAGAAACACATGGCGTGTCTCGTCCAGGCCGGATTCGGTGGAAAAATACACGTCGGAAAAGTCGCGGGAACGCGGGTTGCCGTGTTCGTCCCAGTCGATCTGGGCGTGGCGGGTAATAGTCATGTCGGGCTCAGCGGAGGCAGTGGCTGCATTTTAGCCGTCTGCGCGGATAAAAGTGCTATCAAGGCTGCGCGGATTGACCGATGCCCCTGATCAGTGGTCACAATCACCATTGGGGCGTTCATTGAGCCACCACCCATCAGGAGTTGTGCATGTTTGAATCTGCTGAAATCGGTCATGCCATTGACGATGAAACCTACGAGGCGGCCCTGCCCGAGTTGCGCGAGGCGTTGCTGGAAGCGCAAATAGACCTTCACGAGCAGGCCGGGCGGCAGATCATTGTGCTGATCAATGGCATAGAAGGCGCTGGCAAGGGCGAGACCGTCAAACTGCTCAACGAATGGATGGACCCGCGCTTGATAGAGGTGCGCACCTTCGACCAGCAAACCGACGAAGAACTGGCGCACCCGCCGGCCTGGCGGTACTGGCGACAGCTGCCGGCCAAGGGGCGCATGGGTATTTTCTTTGGCAACTGGTACAGCCAGATGCTTCAGGATCGTGTGCATGGCCGCTACAAGGATGCGGTACTCGATCAGGCCATTAGCGGTGCCGAACGCCTTGAAAAGATGCTCTGTGACGAAGGCGCGCTGATCTTCAAGTTCTGGTTTCACCTGTCCAAAAAACAGATGAAGCTGCGCCTCAAGACCCTCAAGGATGACCCGCTGCACAGCTGGCGCATCAGCCCGTTGGACTGGCAGCAATCCCGGACCTACGGCAAGTTCGTGCGCTTCGGCGAGCGAGTGTTGCGCCGTACCAGCCGTGAGTACGCGCCCTGGCACGTGATCGAAGGCGTGGACGCCAACTACCGCAGCCTGACGGTGGGACGCCTGTTGCTGGAGGGCATGCAGGCTGCGCTCAACAAGGTCGAACCCGAGCCCAGCGCGCTCACGGTAGGGCCGCTGGCGATCCACAGTGATGAACGCACGCTGCTCGACAGCCTCGACCTGAGCCTGCAACTGAGCAAGGACGACTATCAGGAACAACTGATCACCGAGCAGGCGCGGCTGTCCGGCAACATGCGCGACAAACGCATGAAGAGCCATGCATTGCTGGCCGTGTTCGAAGGCAATGACGCAGCAGGTAAAGGCGGCGCTATCCGACGGGTTGCCGCTGCACTGGACCCGCGTCAGTACGCCATCGTGCCTATCGCTGCGCCGACTCAGGACGAGCGAGCGCAACCGTATCTGTGGCGGTTCTGGCGCCAGATACCGGCGCGCGGCAAATTCACCATCTTCGACCGCTCTTGGTATGGCCGCGTGCTGGTCGAGCGGGTCGAGGGTTTTTGCAGCGACTCGGACTGGAAGCGCGCTTACGCCGAAATCAACGATTTTGAAGAACAACTCACGGAGGCGGGTGTGGTGGTCGTCAAGTTCTGGCTGGCCATCGATCAACAGACCCAGCTGGAGCGCTTTCAGGAGCGTGAAAAGATCCCTTTCAAGCGCTACAAGATCACCGAAGACGACTGGCGCAACCGCAAGAAATGGCCTGATTACCGCCAGGCAGTGGGTGACATGGTGGATCGCACCAGCACCGAAATCGCGCCCTGGACACTGATCGAGGCCAACGACAAGCGCTGGGCAAGAGTCAAGGTACTGCGCACGATCAACGAAGCGCTGGAAGCAGCGTTCGCCAGAGACAAGAAGAAATGATCACGCGTTGCGTCTATTGATCGGCTGAATAAATGCCCGACTACGTGGCGGGTGGCGGTCACTGAGGCGCATTCGCCACCTGCAAGGCGATCGGCTGCGGGGCCGTCACATCGTCCGCTTGCTGGAAGTCGCCGTTCAGCAGTCGAGTCAGGTGCGTGTGGGCAGTTGTGCGTTTTTTTGGCAATGGTGCACGTGGCTGAGGCTCAAGCTCGGGCTGCGGAGTCTGAGCATTTGGGGCCATTGCCTCCACAGCCTGCAGGACCGCAGCGTAAAGAGGGTTCAGGTCGCGCATGGTGTTCTCCTTGAAAGCGGGCTGCCCGACTGGTTTCTGTCGGTTTATCAGCCTCGATCCGTTCAAGGCTTGCCCTGAAGCCTATGCGAGTTTGAACGCGCCCTCAGACGCTTTTCGAATAGGCACCATGCCCGAAAAGCAGCTGTTTCATGAGTGATACACGGTGGCGCTGATAGCGCTATTGGATCAGCGCTTTTGCCGCGTCTTTTGCCGGAGGATATAAATCGTGACCAGTACTGCACTGGTGAGCATGAACGCGCGCGCCCAGAACGATGGCACCAGGTAGCACGACAGGCCGATGCTGAACCACATCGTGCCGATTGCCCACACTTTGCCCTTGAGGGGAATGCCGTTGCCTTCGAGGTAGTCGCGAATCCACGGGCCAAGCTGCCGATGGTTGATCAGCCATTGGTAGAAGCGCGGGGAGCTACGGGCGAAACAGGCGGCGGCCAACAGCAGAAAGGGCGTAGTGGGCAGCACCGGCAGGAAAATACCGATGACGCCCAGTGCGACGCTCAACCAGCCGACCGCTACAAGCAGATAGCGCACCCACCAATGACGGCTGGTGCGCAGTGAGCCTTGCGCCATAGGCGCCGACTCAGTGGTGGCGGGGTTTGAGGATCGCCGGCTTCTCGTCCGGGGCCTGACACAACAGGTAGAGCGCTGTCAGTGCTTCCGGGATCTGCACGATCATGTCGTCCATCAGGTTGGCGTCCTGAGCGATGTCGGAGAATTCCGGCTGCTCGTCGAACAGGCCCGAACCCACCATGATCGGCAAGAGCATTTCGCTGACTTCTTCCTCGGCACTTTCGAACCAGGCGTTTTCACGCAGGAACACGCCTTCCATGAAGCCGATGCACCAGCCGCGAAGGTCGGAGTCATCAGGGTCGTCGCCCAGGTCCAGATCGCAGGGCAGCTCGAACTCTTCGTCCGACGCCAGCAGGCGAGCAATGTGCGCCTTCAGTGCAATCAGTGTTGCCTCGACTTCCGTCTGCTGCGCTTCACTGGCGTATTGCGGCGGCTCGGAGAACAGTGCGTCGATCCATTCGCGCTCCGGCACCTCCTCGGCACAGATGGACAGGGCAGTCAGGTAGCCATGCGCGGCCACGTAGTCCAGCGCTTCATCGTGCAGTTCATCTGCATCGAGGAAGACTTGCAGGCGGGTGAGTTGCTCAGCGAAGGACATGGAGGCACTACCTTGAAAATAAACGATGCTGGATTCTAGGCCCTGAGCGCCCGTGGCGCCAGCGCGCAGGCCAATTGCAGTTAATTTTGACCGCTGATGTCCCAGTCATCCATTGCCCGCGAGTGCTCGGGTATACTCCTGCGTTTTGCAGTGCAGCAGGATATTCCGGGGTTTTTATGCTTGAGCAGGCACAACGCGTACTTAAAGACATCTTTGGTTACGACAGCTTTCGTGGTCGCCAAGGTGCCATTATTGAGCGTGTGGCCAACGGCGGCGATGCACTGGTGCTGATGCCTACCGGGGGCGGCAAGTCCCTGTGTTTCCAGGTGCCGGGGCTGTTGCGTGATGGCCTGTGTGTGGTCGTATCGCCGCTGATCGCGCTGATGGACGATCAGGTTGCCACGCTGGACGAGCTGGGTGTTTCGGCTGCAGCGCTCAACTCTACCCTCAGCGCAGAGCAGCAGCGCGACCTGGCCAATCGCGTTCGTCTGGGCGAGGTCAAAATGCTGTACCTCGCCCCGGAGCGACTGGTCCAGCCACGCATGCTGTCATTCCTGCAAAACCTGAAAATCGCCCTGTTCGCTATCGACGAAGCGCATTGTGTATCGCAATGGGGTCATGATTTCCGTCCTGAATACCTGCAACTGGGGCAACTGGCCGAGCTGTTTCCGGACGTGCCGCGTATCGCGTTGACCGCCACAGCCGACAAGCGCACCCGAGAAGAAATCGTCACGCGTCTGCACTTGCAGAACGCCGAGCGCTTCCTCTCCAGCTTCGACCGTCCCAACATCTTTTACCGCATCGTGCCCAAGGAACAGCCGCGCAAGCAGTTGCTGGCGTTCCTGTCCGAGCGGCGCAGCGACGCTGGCATCGTCTATTGCCTGTCACGCAAGAAAGTCGATGAAGTGGCGGTTTTTCTCAGCGAGAACGGTTATCCCGCGCTGCCCTATCACGCAGGTTTGCCGTCGGAAACCCGCGCGGCCAACCAGAAGCGCTTCCTCAACGAGGAGGGGCTGATCATGGTCGCGACCATCGCGTTCGGCATGGGTATCGACAAACCCAACGTGCGTTTCGTCGCGCACATGGACCTGCCGAAATCCCTTGAGGCTTACTACCAGGAAACTGGCCGGGCAGGGCGCGATGGTCTGCCTGCCGATGCCTGGATGGCCTACGGCCTGCAGGACGTGCTGATGCTCAAGCAGATGCTGCAGAACTCCGAAGGCGACGAGCGCCACAAGCGGCTGGAGCAGCACAAACTCGATGCCATGCTGGCCCTGTGTGAAGAAACCCGCTGCCGCCGGCAGACCTTGCTGGCCTATTTCGACGAAGACATGCCCAACCCGTGCGGCCACTGCGACAACTGTGTCGACGGTGTGCAGACCTGGGATGCCACCGAGCCTGCGCGTCAGGCGCTATCCGCCATTTACCGAACCGGTCAGCGTTATGGCGTGGGGCATCTGGTGGATGTCCTGCTCGGCAAATCCAATGACAAGGTGGAAAGCTTCGGTCATCAGCACTTGTCGGTATTCGGTGTAGGCAAGGCGCGCACAGAAGCCGAATGGCGTTCGCTGTTCCGTCAGCTGGTCGCGCGCGGTCTGGCCGACATCGATCTTGAAGGCTACGGCGGTCTGCGCCTGAGCGACACCTGTCGGCCGTTGTTGCGTGGTGAAGTTTCTTTGGAACTGCGTCGCGATCTCAAACCACAAACCACTTCGAAAAGCAGTTCCGGCAGCCCGGCCAGCCAACTGGTGCGAGGCGAGGAGCGTGAGCAGTGGGAAGCCTTGCGGACCCTGCGGCGCAAACTGGCCGAAGAACACGGCGTGCCACCTTACGTCATTTTTCCCGACTCGACGCTGCTGGAAATGCTGCGTAGCAAGCCGGGTTCGATGGCCGAGATGGCGCGCGTCAGTGGCGTGGGTGCGCGCAAGCTGGAGCGTTACGGTGAGGCGTTTCTCGAAGTGCTCAGCGGCAAAGCCGAGGCGCCCAGGGTGGTGGCCGACATTCGCCACGAGTTGATCAGCCTGGCGCGTGCCGGTATGACGCCAGCACAGATCGCAGGCCAGTTGCAGTGCTCGGAAAAGAACGTCTACACCCTGCTGGCCGAGGCCATCGGCAAGCAGCAGTTGTCTATCGAGCAGGCGCTGGATTTGCCGGAAGATTTGCTGGGTGAAGTCCAGGACGCTTTTCTCGACGGCGAAGGCGAGTTGCCGCCGGTGTCGGCGATTGCCGAACAGTTTGCTGGGCGGGTCCCGGAGGGGGTGCTGTATTGCGTGCGTGCGGCGCTGCAATCGGAATTTGAGGTATAACGACGTGCAACGTAGCGTCACCGCCACTTGCTTGCCTGATCATAGGGACCATGCTTAGCTCGCTAACAATTAGTTTGAATCATGAGTTCCCTTATGCCATTGACTGATGAACACCGTTTCGGGATGCAACTGGGCCACCTGACCCGAGGCTGGCGCGCTGAGCTGGACCGCAGGCTGGTCGATCTTGGCCTGTCACAGGCTCGCTGGCTGGTTCTTCTACACCTTGCCCGTTTCAACCAACCGCCTACCCAGCGCGAGCTGGCGCAGAGCGTCGGTGTAGAAGGTCCGACCCTGGCCCGACTGCTCGACAGCCTCGAAAAACAGGGGCTGGTTCAACGAGTGGCAGTCGCTGAAGATCGCCGGGCGAAGAAGATACTGCTCTGTGATACCGCATTGCCCCTGATCGAGAAGATTGAGACCATCGCCAATGTCTTGCGTATTGAACTGTTAAAAGGCGTGAGCGAAGACGATCTGCGCGTCAGCATGCAGGTTCACTCACAGATTCTGGCCAATCTGGAAAGATCCTGAGACGAAGCAGCGAGTTCTCAACCATACTCTTGTGACGGATACTGACGTCCATCTGATTACGAGAGAAGCCTGCTGTGGTTTCCATAAGGGTTCGCATGCTGAAGAATTCCCTGGCTGCTGTCGAAGGTGCGGCTCGCACGGCGCGCGCAGTGTTTTGCAAGAGCGTCATGGCGATCTCGCTGCTGACCTGTTCCACCTTGGCGTCAGCACTGGGGCTGGGTGAGATAACCCTGCATTCGGCGCTCAATCAGCCGCTGAATGCCGAGATCGAGTTGCTGGAAACAGGCGGGCTGAGCAACGAGGACGTGGTTGCCAGGCTCGCTTCCCCTGAGGCCTTCGCCAGGGCTGGGATCGAACGGGTGTTCTTCCTCAATGACCTGCGCTTCACCCCAGTGCTGCGGGGCAATCGCGGGGTTATCCGGGTTGTGTCCAGCAAGCCGGTCACTGAACCTTACATGAGTTTTCTGGTGCAACTGGCGCGGCCCAACGGCGACCTGTTGCACGAATACACCCTGCTGCTTGACCCTTCCACGTCCCCCCAGGGCCTCGCGGCTACCCGCAGCCGCAATCAGCGCTCGACGGATACAGCACAGGAAAACCGCATGCCCGTTGCGCCGCCTGCTGCGGTGCAGGGCAAGCGTTACACAGTGGCTAGCGGCGACACGCTGAACGGTATCGCCAGCCGCCTGCAAGGGCAGGGCAGCAAGGTGTCGGCGAGCCAGTTGGCGGATGGTATCCGCTCGCTCAACCCGCAAGTGTTTGCTGGCGCCGCCGGGTCTGCACTTAAAGCCGGCCAGGACCTGTTGCTGCCGGATTCAGCGTCGCTGCCTACTGCCTTAGCCCCAGCCCCAGCCCCAGCCGCACCACAAGCGAAGCCAGCCGAATTGCAGCGTACCGCCGAACAGCTCTCGGCTGCAGCCATCGAAAACCAGCAGCTGGCGCAATCGCTGGAAGCCCTCAAGGCGCAGACTCAGGAGCTTCAAGAGCAGATGAGCGGCAAGGACAAGCAAATCACTGCCTTGCGCAGTGATCTGGCTCTGGCGCAGTCCGCCGCTCAGCCGCTTACGCCTGTCACGCCCGCCGCACCTGCGACATCGCCTGCCGTACCGCCCGCTGCCCCGTTTCAGCCTGCGGCGGTAGTAGCACCAGGCAGTGACTCGTTCGTCAGCCTGCCGACACTGCTTTCTGCTGTTCTGATCGTGCTTCTGCTGCTGGCATATGCCTATTCGAAACGACGCCAGCGACGCACTCTGGCTGCGGCAGCGCCGCTGACGCCGGATGATCCTTTGATCAAGCCTGCTCAGGCCTCGATGCTGCCGGTCTTTGAGGTGCCCGCCGTTGCACCGCAACCCAACCCTGATATAACGCCTGCGCCGGTCAGGCCGGCGGCGTCGCAACGCCAGGCGGGCGCGGCGCCCGATGCGCTGGACGGTGTCAGTATCTACATCGCCTACGGGCGTTTCAGCGAAGCTATGGGGATTCTGCGCAGCGCGCTCGAGACCCAGCCGCAACGTGGCGATATTCGCATCAGGTTGCTGGAACTGCTGGCAGAGCAAGGCGACGGCAGCGGGTTTGTCCGCGAAGAGCAAGCGGCGCTCGAGCACGGCGTAGACCCGCAGACCATCCAGGACATCCGCGACCGTTTCCCGCAAATCAAAGCCGCCGAAACACCCATCGCAGCAGCCTTCATGCCGGTTGCCGCCGGTGCCGCCACCGGGCTGTCCTTCGACAAGGTCGAGCCGGCGTCGACACAACGTGCTCAGCCTGACCTGCTGCCCGACCTGCAGCCCGAGCCGACAGCGCAACTGGATGAAACCACCGCTGCGGCCTTGAACCCTCTGCCTGCCGACGAATTCCAGTTGAACCTCGACGACCTGTCGATGGATGCCGACTGGGATCTGGTCGACCCGTTCGACACCCCGCCGCCGCGCAACAAGGCAAGTGCCACTAGCGCGCCTGCCGAGGTCGACCCCGGCTTCTCCTCTGACCTGACTCAGTTGCCGGAAGTCTTCGAACTCTCGGATGAACAATTCCTCAGCGACTTCTCGGAGCCTGAAATCATCGAGCCTGTCGAGGTGGTCATGCCCGCCGATGCAGGCGAGCTGAGCGATGAGTTCCTCGACAGTTTCATGAGTGACGATGCCGACTTTGACCTGCTGGACCTTGAAGAGCCGCCGCTCAGCCAGATCAATCAGGCTCAGGTGCTGATCGAGGAGGGCGAGATCGAGTCCGCCCGGGAAATTCTGCAACGGGTCATTGCCGAGTCAGACGATGAGCATCGGCGTATGGCGCGCGAGTTGCTGGGCAGGATCAGCTGACTTCGGCGTGCCTCTGACAGAGGAGCCGATCTTGCGCTCAGCGAAAGATCGGCCGAATACCCCGACACTTCGGATACGCCACACAGCCCCAGAACTCACCGGCATTCTTGCCCGTGCGGGCCACCTTGATCATCATGATTTTTTTGCAATGCGGGCATGAAGGCGCCGACGCAGGCTTTGCTGCGTCGGGCGCACGCGGCTTCTTGTGGATACGCTGCGCAGGTGCGGCATCGACAGGCTTTGCAGATGGCGTCGGCTCTACATCAGGCGTGTCCGGCTGGTGATGAGGTTCGCGAGTTGCGGGTGTCTCCGGGCCGCGCAAGAGGTTGCGTAACTTCCTGATGAGTCCCGCCAGCGCGGACGTCGTATCGCGTTTCATGAAAATGCCTGAGGTCGAATGCTGTCCAGCCTGGCATGGTGCAGACATCTCCGCGGCGATGCAAACGCCAGACTTGCCCGCTTAAGCACAGGCCATTCCTTGGATAGGACGCGGAGCGTCATCTCTTTTATGGGGCGCACGTCTGCCAACTTTTGGTGCGCTCAGGCAAGTAACACGCTTGGTGAGCTGTTACTGTAAACAGTGAGTGTAATGGCTGGAAAAACAAGTTGCGTGCAATTAAATAGCCACTATTAAGATCGCTAGTCATTAACAATGAAATATAAAAACTCAATGCATTCAAGTGCCTATCAGCGACATATATGTCCTGCGATGCGTTTTCCTTATGGCTTTAATGTTAGTGCAAGATTTGGCACAAATAGGTTGCCAAGTTTCAAGCTGCGGACTATGTTCTGGAATCGCTCAATCATGAGCCGACCATTAACAGGTGCGCAGGGATGCAAAAGTCGAAGTACGTAAGTGCTGTCCGTTATTCGTTCAAGCCTGTAGCAACTGGCGCACTTTGCGTCCTGTCTTTTTCATTTGGCTGTTCGGCCTACGCCGACTACACCGAGCTAGGTAAGTCAGGTGACGCTGCCAGCTGGCGCTCGGCAGAATTCCAGAGCGATTGGGGGCTTGGCCGCATTCAGGCTGATCAAGCCTATGCCGCTGGCATTACAGGTGCAGGCATCAAGATCGGTGCGCTGGACTCGGGGTTCGACCCTTCCCACCCGGAAGCCACACCGTCCCGCTACCACGCGGTTACCGCCAGCGGCACCTACGTTGACGGCTCGCCGTTCAGCATCACCGGCGCAATCAACCCGAACAACGATACTCACGGCACACACGTTACCGGCACCATGGGCGCAGCGCGCGATGGCGTCGGCATGCACGGCGTGGCTTACAACGCGCAAGTCTTCGTCGGCAACACCAATCAGAATGACAGTTTCCTGTTCGGCCCCAACCCCGACCCGCGGTATTTCAAGGCGGTGTACGGCGCATTGGCCGATGCTGGCGTACGTGCCATCAACAACAGTTGGGGCAGCCAGCCGGCCGACGTGACCTACGCCACCGAAGCCGGCGTACGCGCAGCCTACGCTCAGCACTACAACCGCGGCACCTGGCTGGACGAAGCGGCAAATGTATCGCGCAAGGGCGTGATCAATGTGTTCAGTGCTGGCAACAGCGGTTACGCCAACGCCAGCGTGCGCGCCTCTTTGCCGTATTTCGAACCGGACCTCGAAGGCCACTGGCTGGCCGTGTCGGGCCTCGACAGCAGCAACGGTCAACGCTACAACCAGTGCGGGCTGTCCAAATACTGGTGCATCACCATGCCCGGTCGGCTGGTCAACAGCACCGTGCCGGGTGGCGGTTACGGCATCAAATCCGGTACTTCGATGTCTGCACCGCATGCGACCGGCGCACTGGCACTGGTGATGGAACGTTTCCCGTACATGACCAACGAGCAGGCGCTGCAAGTGCTGCTGACCACCGCAACCCAGCTTGACGGCTCTGTCACTCAGGCACCGACCAACAGCGTCGGTTGGGGCGTGGCGAATCTGGAGCGGGCGATGCGCGGCCCTGGTCAGTTGCTCGGCACTTTCGACGCCAATCTCGGCTCGGGTTTGACCGACGTGTGGAGCAACAATATTTCCGATCAGGCGCTGATCCAGCGTCAGGCCGAAGACACCGCCGAGCAGGCCACCTGGCAGCAGACGCTGGTCAGCAAAGGTTGGCAAAACGGCGTCGCCAGCAGCGCCAGCCAGCAGGATCAGGCTGATTACGCAACAGGTACCGCGCGCGCCGCAGCAGCGGCACAACGTCAGTACCAAGGCAGCCTGATCAAATCCGGCGCGGGTCGACTGATTCTGGAGGGCGCCAACACCTACCGTGGCGACACACTGGTTAACGGCGGCTTGCTGTCGGTGAACGGCTCGCTGGTCTCGGCCGTGCAGGTCAATGCCGGAGGTACGTTGGGCGGTAATGGGCAGGTCGGTGGACTGACTGCGCGCAACGGCGGCGTTGTCGCGCCGGGCAATTCCATCGGCACCTTGCAGGTCAATGGCAATGTCACCCTCGAGCCAGGTTCGACCTACGCCGTGGAGCTTTCTCCGACTGCGAGTGATCGCATCGTCGCCACCAGCAGCGCGACTGTAGCAGGCGCAAACATGGCGCTGGCGCTTCAAGACAACACGCCGATTGCCTTGAGCGCGGCGCCGGGTCAAAGCGTCGTGGGTCGTCAGTACGATGTGTTACAGGCCGCCAACGGCGTCAACGGACAGTTCGGCAGCGTGTCCTCCAATTACGCTTTTCTCGGTGGCCGTCTCGATTACACAGCCACCGGCGTTGCCCTGAACGTCGAGCAGACAAACGCCTTCAGTAGCGTCGCACAAACCCCTAATCAAGCTGCCGTAGCCACCGCTGCCGAACAACTCGGCGCAGGCAACGCGGTGTACGAAAACCTGTTGCTGACTCAAAGCGCCGCCGCTGCCCTCGACAGCTTTCAGCAATTGTCCGGCGAGATTTACCCGGCGATTGGCAGCGTGCTGATCAACGACAGTCGTCAGGTCCGTGATGCCGTCGGGGAGCGCCTCGGCGCCAGCGTGTTCGGTACCGATGGCAACACCACGGCACAGGACAATGTCTGGATCAAAGCTCTGGGTGCCTGGGGCAAAACCGACTCAGGTGATGACACTGCCGGTTACACCTCCTCGATTGGCGGCCTGCTGGCGGGCGTCGATGGCAACGTTGCCGACGACACGCGCTTGGGCGTCGTCGCAGGTTACAGCGATAGCTCGCTGAACATGGGCTCTGGCACGCATTCCCGAGCCTCGATAGACAGCTACCATCTGGGCGCTTACGTCGGTCACGAAATCGGCGCGCTGCGCCTGACCCTGGGTGGCACGCACAGCTGGCATCGCATTGACGCGCAACGCGACGTGCAGGTTGGCGGTGCAGCAGGCAAAGAGAAAACCAGGCACGATGCCCAGAGTACGCAAGTCTTCACCGAAGCGGCTTACCGCATTCACCTGCAACCCGCGACCGTCGAGCCGTTCGCCAATCTGGCTTACGTCCACCTCAACACTGAAGGTTTCACCGAGAAGGGTGATGCAGCGGCGTTGTCTGCGGGCAGTGACAACCGTGATGCGGTACTCAGCACCCTCGGCGTGCGTGCATTGAAAACCATCGCGCTCACCGAGCGGCAGAAAGTCGACCTGTCCGGCAGCCTCGGCTGGCAGCACAACCTGAGCAACACCGACGCCGAACAACACCTGGCATTCGCCTCGGGTGGTGGCAGCTTCGGCATCGAAAGCTCGCCTCTGGTCCGCGACGCCGCGCTGGTCGGTGCGCATGCCAGCATCGCGTTGAGCAAGGACGCGAGGGTCAGCCTCGATTACAGCGGGCAGCTGGCCAGCCGTGAAAAAAGCCACGGAGTGGGCCTGAGCCTCAACTGGCAGTTCTAAGCAGCACTCAACCCTAAACCCAAAAGAACGACGCGCATGCAGATGCATGCGCGCGGAGATTTGTGCGCGTTAACTAAGGACGGTGGTTTTCATGAAAGATGCATCCAACACCCGCCACACCGCTGTAAAACCCCTGCACCAAGCCATTCGGGCGATCAATCGCGCCTCCTGTGGTGCGCTGGCCTGCTACCTCGCCAGCATGGGAGTGGCACATGCTGCGCCCTACGTGGAAGCCGGTCAGGCAGGCAACCCCGCCAGCTGGCGCAGTGCCGAATTCAATGCCGACTGGGGTGTTGGCGCGATCAATGCCGACCAGGCCTATGCCGCTGGTTACTCCGGCAAGGGCATCAAACTGGGCATCTTCGATCAGCCGGTCTACGCCGCGCACCCGGAGTTTTCCAGCGCCAACAAAGTGATCAACCTGGTCACCAGCGGCATCCGCGAGTACACCGACCCGTACATCCCGGTGAAGGCGGGCGACGCGTTCCGCTACGACGGCGCGCCAAGCCTGGACTCCGGCGGCAAACTCGGCAACCACGGCACTCACGTGGGCGGCATCGCGGGGGGCGATCGTGATGGCGGACCGATGCATGGCGTGGCCTACAACGCGCAAATCATCAGCGCCGACAACGGCGACCCGGGCCCGGAAGATGGCATCGTACTGGGCAACGACGGCGCGGTGTATCAGGCTGGCTGGAACGCATTGGTCAACAGCGGCGCAAGAGTCATCAACAACAGCTGGGGCATCGGCATCACTGATCGCTTCGACAAAGGCGGTCGCGATCCGGCATTTCCGCACTTCACGGTGCAGGACGCGCAATTGCAGTTCGACCAGATCCGCCAGATCCTCGGCAGCCGTCCGGGCGGCGCGTATCAAGGCGCTATCGACGCGGCGCACAGTGGTGTTGTCACCATCTTCGCCGCAGGTAACGACTACAACCTCAACAACCCCGACGCGATGGCCGGGCTCGGCTACTTCGTGCCGGAAATCGCCCCCAGCTGGCTGACGGTCGCCGCCTTGCAACAAAACCCCAACGCAGCCGCAGCGGCCACCACGCCGTATACGCTCAGCACCTTCTCGTCGCGTTGCGGCTACACCGCCAGCTTCTGCGTCTCGGCACCGGGCACGCGCATCTACAGTTCGGTGCTCAACGGCACCAGCCTTGCAGACCTGACCATCGGCTGGGCCAACAAGAACGGCACGTCGATGGCCGCACCGCACGTGGCCGGCAGCATGGCCGTGCTGATGGAGCGCTTTCCGTACATGACCGGCGCGCAGGTTGCCGACGTGCTGAAAACCACCGCCACCGACCTCGGCGCACCCGGTGTCGATGCGCTGTACGGCTGGGGCATGATCAACCTCGGCAAAGCGGTCAACGGCCCAAGCATGTTCGTGACTGAGGCCGACATTCCTGCCGAGTTCCGCATCGAAGGCGCGTACGGCGACAGCCAGTTTGTGGCTGACCTGCCTGGCGTCGGCGCAATTGTCGATGCCGGCAAACCGACCCAGCGCACCTGCAGCGGGCCGCAATGCGGACTGGACGTATGGAGCAACAACATCTCCGGCCACGGCGGCCTGACCAAGCAAGGCATCGGCACCCTCGTGTTGACCGGCGCCAACAGCTACAGCGGCCCGACACTGGTCAATCAGGGCCGTTTGGCCATCAACGGTTCGCTGGCCTCGGCCGTCACCGTCAACAATGGCGGCATACTGGGCGGCAATGGCAGCGTCGCGTCGCTGACCGCCAACCGCGGCGGTACCGTTGCGCCGGGCAACTCCATCGGCACCTTGCAAGTGGCGGGCAACCTAAATCTGGCACCGGGTTCGACCTACGCGGTCGAGTTCTCCCCCACTGCCAGCGACCGCATTGTGGTCGGCGGTATCGCGACCGTCAGCGGCGCCAACATGGCCCTGACGCCGGAAAACGACAACGCCGCACTGCTCGACAGCAATCAGACCAGCAGCGTACTCAGCCAACAGTTCAACGTACTGCAAGCCGCTGGCGGCGTTCAGGGCCAGTTCGGCTCGGTGACAGATAACTACGCGTTCCTTGACGGCAACCTGGCCTACAGCGGCACCGGCGTGACACTGGCGCTCGAGCGCAACGGCGACAGCTTTGCCAGCGCCGCACAAACCGACAACCAGCGCAGCGTGGCCCAGTCCATCGAGCAAATGAATGCGGGCAACTCAGTCTACGAGAGCATCATCCTCAGCCAGGATACCGCCAGCGCACGCCGCGCATTCACCCAACTGTCGGGCGAGGTGCACCCGGCCATCGCCACGCAATTGATCAACGACAGCCGCCAACTGCGCGATGCCGTAGGTGATCGCCTGCGTGTAGAAGGCTTGTACGACCAGCCAGCACCGGGCAGCGAAGACAACTCGGTGTGGGTCAAGGCGCTAGGTGCCTGGGGCAAAAACAGCGGCAGCAGCGACAGCGCCAGCTCGACCTCATCCTTGGGCGGTCTGCTCGCCGGTGTCGACGGCCTGATCAGCGAGCACACCCGTTTGGGTGCGATGGCAGGTTACAGCGACACTTCACTGAGCTTGGGTGACGACACCCACTCGCGTGCCTCGGCGGACAGCTACCACCTGGGCGCCTACATCGGCCACGAACAGGGTGCACTGCGCCTGACCGCAGGCGCATCGCACAGCTGGCACCGCATCGACGTGAAACGCGACCTGCAATTCGGGGTGTTCTCCGACCGCCAGAAGGTCAAGCGCGACGCCCAGTCGAGCCAGGTGTTCACCGAAGCCGCCTACCGCCTCAACCTGCAACCGCTGACACTTGAACCGTTCGCCAACCTGGCTTACGTGCACTTCGACAGCGACAGCTTCACCGAAAAAGGCGGCGCCACGGCCCTCAAAGGCAGTGACGACACCCGCGACACCGTGCTCTCGACCCTGGGCATGCGCGCCGGTAACCGCTTCAACCTCAACGACACACAAAAACTCGACGTCTCCGCCACCCTCGGCTGGCAGCACAACCTGAGCGACACCTCGGCCGAACAACACTTGGCTTTCGCCAGCGCAGGCAACAGCTTCAACACCCAAAGCGTCTCCATGGACCGCGACGCCGCCGTAGTCGGCGCCCGCGCCAGCCTGGCGCTGGGCAAGGACGCGCGCATCAACCTGGACTACAACGGGTTGCTGGGTGCGCGGGATAAAACCCACGGTGTCGGCTTGTCGCTGGATTGGCAGTTCTGATGCATAACGCCTGCGGGGTGCAGTAGCCCCGCAGGCTATCGCGTCCATAGCTCCGCGTGGGCATGCATTTCGTGACGCTCGGCGTCACATTCAAGCCATCACTCATAAATCCAGGCTTCTGCCCGTAGGGCGTAGGAGCGAACTTGTTCGCGATCTGCCGGGAGCCGGCAGCAAAACCTGTGTATACGTTACGTCCTTGGCAACCAAATCTCAGATTGGCCTAGCCATGCCTCATTGCCAAATAGGCTCATCGAACAACCCGAATTCCCAAAAGCCACCTCAAAAAACAAAATTTGATGGCTTATTACCATCATGGTAAAACCTTGCAACAGACATCCGTCTGCACTCGCTAAGGAATAGCCATGAAAAAGACAGGGACAGGCTTCGTCGCCATACTCGCATTGCTCTGCGCCTTCTCCGCACACGCCAGAGAAACCCAAGTCACAGACGCCTCAATCGTCAAATCCATCATCCAGGAATCCATCGACAGCTACTCCGGCAACTGCCCTTGCCCCTACAACTCCGCCCGCAACGGCAGCCGATGCGGCAAGCGCAGCGCGTATAGCCGTGAAGGAGGGGAGGCGCCCACCTGCTACAAGGAAGACGTCACCAAAGAAATGATCAACGACTATCGACGCCGCCTGAAAGACTGATCCAGCAAAACACGATGGTCGTCACCCGCCGCCACGACCATCACGCGACATTTAACCCAGCCGAGAGCAACCCAATCTAGAGACAGGCAACACAGCCCGCCACCACGACTTCGCCAAGCGATGCGGCCGCGCATCAGCCTGCATCTGCGGATGCGCCAACACCTTCGGCATATCCCGCACCGTATCCACGGCTCGCTGTGCCAGTGCAACATACTCACCGACAACCCCGGCCACTGCAGCATGCTCAGGTTCGGCATGCAGTCATCAAACGGCACCTGTACATCCCGCAACGCAGGCACCACCTCATTGGTAATTCACTGCCGCAACCCACGATTCTCCGCGTGATAGTGATGCACCATGATCGCGTACGCCCCCGACTCACTGACCATCAGCTCTGGCTCGGCTTCGCCGTGCAGGTCGAGCGTGATCATTCGGTGCTGGTCTGCGTCCAGCTTGCGCAGCGTTCGCTCGTTCAACGGCCAGCCGATCATGCGACCGAGATCGCGGGCGCTGAACCAAGGCTGGTTTTCGAGGAGGAGGGCGAGGAGCTGGCGGTTGTGGTGGTGGAAGGGGGTTGGGGCGTTGTCTGATTTAGGCTTGCGATGTGAGGCATCTAGGTAATCTCTACATTTTTAGCTTTTTGAGAGCTAGGCGTCGGGAGCTAAGAAACCCCAATGTAGAAAAGGCCGGACGTATTCCCCTTGCGGGTCTTGTATTGGTCCACTCCCGACATATCAGAGATTTTAGGACGCGCAGCCGAAGGCCGCAGGTACCAAAAGCCGCATTTTATCGGAAGCGGTCAGGCCGCTACATTTGAGTTTCTTGGGCGTTTCTTAGGCGCGGTGCAAGGGTAGGTCACGATTATCGTAACGACAATAAAAATAGCGAGCCGATCGAATTGCTGTGCGAGGTGTTCGAGACACCTCGCTCGTGCTACTACGACCACTGCCAGCGGCGTCGGGCTCCAGACGCCGAGCGGGTTCGTTTACTCAGCCGAGTCAATGAGCTGTTCGGGCAAAGTCGAAGCGCTGCCGGCAGCCGCAGTATCGTGTCGATATTGCAGGAAGATGGCGAGCAAATTGGTCGGTTCAAGGTACGTGGCCTGATGCGGGAACTGGGATTAATCAGCAAGCAACCTGGCTCTCATGCTTATAAAAAAGCAACAGTGGAGAGGCCTGACATTCCGAACATTTTGAATCGGGAGTTCGATGTACCCGCGCCCAATCAGGTCTGGTGTGGCGACATCACCTACATCTGGGCGCAAGGAAAATGGCATTACCTGGCGGTGGTTATGGATCTTTATGCGCGTCGGGTGGTGGGCTGGGCGTTTTCAAACAAACCGGACACGGACTTGGTCATCAAGGCGCTGGACATGGCTTATGATCAACGCGGCAAGCCTCAGGGCCTGCTGTTTCACTCAGATCAGGGCTCCCAATATGGGAGCCGACAGTTTCGCCAGCGGCTTTGGCGATACCGCATGCGCCAGAGCATGAGTCGCCGAGGTAATTGCTACGACAACTCGCCGATGGAGCGTGTATTCCGCAGCTTGAAAACCGAGTGGATACCCGCCGTGGGCTACATGACGGCCCAAGAGGCACAGCGGATATCAGTCATTATCTGATGCATCGCTACAACTGGGTTCGGCCACACCAGTTCAATGATGGACTGGCACCCGCTCAGTACGAGAAAAACCTTAACGTCGTGTCCGGGATCAGTTGACCACTACAGTAGGAGTTTTCTGAAAAAATTTTATGCTCGCCAGCAAACACGCTTTACGCGTAAGGGTTATCTAGTTATCGTGTAGGAAAAATCCTGTTCTCGTGTCTCTTGATTCGCGAGGATAGACCGCATAGATAATTTAGCTCCTTGCCTAAATCCGGCGTGAGCGCCCAGGAGGCTGGATGCGATACTGGTGGGTTAATCATAAGCAAACATTACGTCATGAAATTGCAGGTAGTTTTCTTTGGTCACCAATGTATAAGGCTGACGGTAGACATAATCATTTTTACGATAATATGCGCGAAGCCGCTCCAGGTGACGCTGTAATTTCTTTCGCAAATGCTCAGATATGCTTTATAGGTGTGGTTTCTGACTTCGCTATACCCACACCCAAGCCTCCAGTATTTGGGAATACTGGTGAGAACTGGGATAAAAATAGTGGTTGGTTATTACCTGTCAGCTGGAAAAAATTAAGTGTCCCTGTGAGGCCGAAGCAAGTAATAGAACATCTTAGAAAAATATTGCCATTAAAGTACTCGCCTATTAGTTTGAAAACTGGCAATGGGAATCAAGGCGCCTATCTTGCAGAGGTAGGAGTTGCAGTTTTTGAATTTTTAGTTGTGGGTATTCATCCTTTAAGTTTGGCTGCGCCTTCAGCCTTTAAAGTTTTAGACGAAATTGATGAAAATATTAAAAAAACAATTTTTGCGGATGGTAGTCTTGACTCAACCACCAAGGATAGATTGGTTGCTGCACGTATAGGTCAGGGGGTATTTAAAGATCGCATTTACGAATTCGAAAAATCTTGTCGGCTTACCAATGTTTCCACTCCTAATTTGCTTATTGCAAGTCATATTAAGCCGTGGCGACTATGTACTACTGCGTTTGAGCGACTAGACGGAGCCAATGGTTTATTATTGACCCCGCATGTCGATTTTTTATTTGATCGGGGTTATATTAGCTTTGATGATAATGGAGCTGTCTTAGTATCTGATAGAGTTAATTTAAATGATTTTAAGCTTCTTGGGCTTGATCTTGCGCGCGGCTCTCCATGCTTCGACTTTCATCCTCGGCAACTAAAGTATATAAAATTTCACAGAGATAGTATTTTTATGAATTGATATGTGCGATTTTGCTTGTGATGTTTTCAGAAAGTAGCCTTTTCTCAGAAACGGCTACTTCGTTTCATTTTAATCAAGATTTTTTTAATTTTGGAGGTTTTTTGGGCTTAGAAAGTGTTTGCTGACAATAGACTATTGGTATTATGTTTGCTTCCTTTGTTGCATGAATAAAAGATGATAGTATCCATAGCAGCTGTATTATGTTGCCGCTAACTTTTTTCCTGGATTTTACTTTTTCGAACTCGTCTTTTATGTATTGTTTGGAAGCAAAGGAGCATGCTAGGATGCATTGCCTCGTTAGAGCAGCACTCTCTAAAAAAAGTTTGATGTCGGATTTAAATTTGGTGGGTAGTCCATGCCTTGTTCTTGTGATATTGGTATTGACGTGTTCTGCATTGTATTTTTTTGAGAACTTATTCTTCTCTTTTTGTAATATTTGTGCGGTGTTAAATGTCATGTTGCCGATATTTTTTATTCCTTGTCCAACTACGTCGTGAAATTTACTGGCGCTGTTAGATAGTTCTCCATATTTTGAATGAATAAAAGATATGGTTTTTGTTTTTAAATTTATAGTAATGTGATCCGCCCATTCATCGCCTAAATCATCACAAAAAATATAGTCGTCATTTTTGTGTATTTCTTCAACTATCGAAAAAACAGAAGTGTTTTCAAAATCAGTCGATGAGCTAGTAAATTCGCCTTTTTCACTTGTCGCTAAGTTAAGCTCTGTTTTGTCGTGTAAGACTTTTATTATAGAATCGATCTCTGATATGCCTGATGTATCTTCGAAACACTCACCTCTGAAGTACATGAACTTTGGGTCTGTAAAGCATATGCTGTAAAGTTTATTTTTTATAATATATTGTTGAAGTGAATAAGTGTTTACTGAGTCTGATATTTTAAATTTCTGTAGGAGTGGTATGTCGAATGTTAATGTTTTGCTGTTTTTCTTCAGGCGAGCGACGAAAGACTCTGGGTTTTCTATATAACCACCGCTGTCTATTTCATAGCAGGGCTCAAGCGCCTCTATAATTGCTTGATAAGTTTTCTTTGAGATTTTTATAAAATCTCCGGACTTATTAAGTCTGCCTAATAAAGTCTCTTCGTTTTTCAAGTCTTCATGTAAAAGGCCCGTTTCAAAAAGAAGCGATGCCGGACGCGAAATTTTCAAAACTTCTTGGAGTTTTTTAGGCTTAGCGAAGCTTGAAAGGAATTCACTAGCGTTTGAGTTGGCATTTAGTCTCGTCGTTATCAAGGTCACCCATTGAGCAATGTCTTGTATTGCTTGTCGCTCCGATTGCTCGATGATTCGCCCTGTTGAAGTCGTCAAGGATTTGATACTTCCTCCCTGTCGGATTCTCATTGTATGAGGAATAGATCTGCCTGCTGCATGCAGTGAAAGTAGACCATTGAGGTTGGCCGCTTCGTACTGCCTTCCTCTAATAGCCCGATCAGAAGTGGTCATATTTCTTAAAGCTATTTTCTGGAATTCCGTTTCAGTTGTAGATGCTAATGCTAATATTCTATCATGCGGGATAAGTGTTAAATGCTTGTCTAGAATTGTCTCTATGTTTGAGCAGTTTCTTTTTAATATTGCTACATAGTTTTCATACTCTATAATTATAATGTATGCATGAATTTCATCGTGCTTTTCTTCATTCAAGAAATCCACTTTCTTTCTTGTGGTAAAAACATGTGCCGAGTAAGTGTAGTTTATATCTTTTTGTGCCGTATTCGTATTGTTAGGTAAGCGTATGCCTTCCTTTCTGAACTCAGAAATTAACGGGTGGGTAGTGGCTTTTTTTAATGCGCCATCTACTATCTCTGTAAGTGCTTTTTTGCTGAGTTTTCTTTTAAGAGTATAAATTTGTGCATTGCGCTTTAGAATTAAGTTCTCTATATCCAAAATAATTCCGTCCTTGAATTAAAGTTAGTGCTGATGCTGCTTTTGTTTGGAGTTGTTTATATCATGTCGATAGGCCACTTTCAATGGAAATAATTTTATCTAAACCTTTTCAGAGCTCTTCATGCTCGTGGCAAATGAGTTGTTGAATTTCAGGCATGAAGCATTGTTTTTGTTTTTGTTTTTGTTTGTGTTGGTTTTTTATATTTGAGTCCGTTTTTTTGAGTTACTGATTTGGCTTTATGTTTGGTGGAATCTTTTTAGTATGGATAAGTAGAAAGCCAGAAAGCTTTCGCTTTCTGGCTTTTAAAAAAACTAAGCAAGTTCAACCCATCAATCCCAGCTCAAAGCCCCACCCGTCTGATACTCAATAACCCGAGTCTCAAAGAAATTCTTCTCTTTCTTCAAGTCCATAATCTCGCTCATCCAAGGAAACGGATTCGTCGTCCCTGGGTACTCTTCCTTCAAGCCAATCTGGCTCAAACGACGGTTAGCGATAAACTTCAGATAATCCTCCATCATCGCCGCATTCATCCCCAGCACGCCGCGGGGCATGGTGTCGCGGGCGTATTCGATTTCCAGCTGGGTGCCTTGCAGGATCATCTGCGTGGCTTCTTCTTTCATCTCGGCATCCCACAGGTGCGGGTTTTCGATTTTGATCTGGTTGATCACGTCGATGCCGAAGTTCAGGTGCATGGACTCGTCGCGCAGGATGTACTGGAACTGCTCGGCGACGCCGGTCATCTTGTTGCGGCGGCCCATGGAGAGGATCTGGGTGAAGCCGCAATAGAAGAAGATGCCTTCCAGTACGCAGTAGTAGGCGATCAGGTTGCGCAGCAACTCTTTGTCGGTGTCGACGGTGCCGGTTTCGAACTTCGGATCGGAGATCGAACGGGTGTATTTCAGGCCCCAGGCTGCTTTTTTAGCGACTGACGGGATCTCGTGGTACATGTTGAAGATCTCGCCTTCATCCATGGCCAGCGATTCGATGCAGTACTGGTAGGCGTGGGTGTGGATCGCTTCTTCGAAGGCCTGGCGCAGGATGTACTGGCGGCACTCCGGGTTGGTGATCAGGCGGTACACGGCCAGTACCAGGTTGTTGGCAACCAGTGAGTCGGCAGTGGAGAAGAAGCCCAGGTTACGCATGACGATGCGGCGCTCGTCGTCGGTCAGGCCTTCGGGGTTTTTCCAGAGGGCGATGTCGGCGGTCATGTTGACTTCTTGCGGCATCCAGTGGTTTGCGCAACCGTCCAGGTACTTCTGCCAGGCCCAGTCGTACTTGAAAGGCACGAGCTGGTTGAGGTCGGCGCGGCAGTTGATCATCATTTTTTCGTCAACGGCGACGCGGGCGCTGGCGCCTTCGAGTTCGGCCAGGCCTTCAGCTACGTCCAGTGCGTCCAGCGCTTTCTTGGCGCGAATCAGAGCAGCGGAGTCGGCGGCGGTCACGGCGCGGGCCTCTTGAGCCGCGAGACCGCCGGCGCTGTCGAGGCGGTCCATGTTGGCTTCGTTGGCGTGACCGGCGTTGGTCGCTTTGGCGACTACTTCGCCGTCTTCTTTGTCGAATTCGTCCCAGCTCAGCATGGTGATGAAACTCCTGCTTAGGGGTCGCCTTGGCGCCCGTGATTAGATTTCAAGATGTGGTGCGCCGACGTCACGTGGGAGACGAAGGCACTGGAATATGGGAATTACCTGATTACTGATGTTGCGATTGACCGGCTATTGGGTGGTCGGTCGTTCGCTCGATTTGCTGCCGTGGCAACGCCCGACAGGCGAGCAAAGCGGATGGTCTGGATTGCTTTGAGGTGAGCCAGCTTTGCGTGTGCAAATGGTCATTTGAGTACCCTGAAGCGAGCGCGGGATTATACAGATTTTGCCCGGCACTTGGTTATCCATGAGTAATTTTCGGCGAGAGGTTCACGCTTTTTCTTACCCGTTTCAGCATGGGATCAGGTGGGGCTAAAACACTGGGGAAATTCAGTTGAATCCCTTATCTAGTGTTTTTTACATTTAGAAACGCAGGATATAGTGTCGATTGCATTTCGGCAACCGCATCGTTTGGTCGCACCTTGGTGCGGTTTTTTTGACTTTTTTTGGCTTCATCGTTTTCGGTAATGCGTTCACGCTACGGCAACCGGGCGCTTGCGAGTGGATGGCATTTTGAAGGGGGCGATTTGCAGTCTGTTGTCGCTGAATTTCACGCTGTTGAAAAAAATCTGATTCGACGAGCGGTTCATGTTTTAGGGGCAGATTTAGGCAATGAAGCCGCCTCTGAATGCGTCGGCTGTTTCATCGCGCTTGGTACTAACTGATTGCGCAGCTGAATTCGGATCTCGGCTAGCGAGCGGATCAGCTCAACAGGGGTGTTATGGCGAAGATGTGACGCAGAGCGTCACGAAAGGCATTCCCCACGCGGAGCGTTGGAACGATCATTACGGTTGTCTGAACAGCGTTTCCCTTCACACAGCAAAAAGCCCCTTTACAGGGGCTTTTTGCATATTGCCGTCAGGTGCTTGAACGCTAGACCTTACTGGCAAGCCTCACAATCCGGCTCATCAATCGCGCAAGCCTTTGGCACTGGGGCTGGGCCGGCGGGTGCTGCTTCGGTTGGGCGCGGGGCGGTGATCGCCGAGTCGTCCGGGCCGTGGCCGCCGCTCGATACTGCGTTGAGCTTGCCGGTGTTGACGGTGGATTTCTCGGTGCTGGTCGCGGCCAGGGCACGGAGGTAGTAAGTGGTTTTCAGACCACGGTACCAGGCCATGCGGTAGGTCACGTCCAGCTTCTTGCCCGAGGCGCCAGCGATGTACAGGTTCAGCGACTGAGCCTGGTCGATCCACTTCTGACGACGGCTTGCTGCGTCGACGATCCACTTGGTGTCCACTTCGAAGGCAGTCGCGTAGAGCTCTTTGAGCTCCTGCGGGATGCGCTCGATCTGCTGTACCGAACCGTCGTAGTACTTCAGGTCGTTGATCATGACCGAGTCCCACAGGTCGCGGGCCTTGAGGTCGCGAACCAGGTAGGGGTTGATCACGGTGAATTCGCCCGACAGGTTCGATTTCACATAGAGGTTCTGGTAGGTCGGTTCGATCGACTGCGACACGCCGGTGATGTTGGCGATGGTGGCGGTCGGTGCGATGGCCATGATGTTCGAGTTACGGATACCTTTCTGTACGCGGGCACGAACCGGCGCCCAGTCGAGGGTTTCCTTCAGGTCGACGCTGATGTACTTCTCGCCACGCTGCTCGATCAGGATCTGTTGCGAATCCAGCGGCAGGATGCCTTTGGACCACAGCGAACCCTGGAACGTCTCATAGGCACCGCGCTCGTCGGCCAGGTCGCAGGACGCCTGGATGGCGTAGTAGCTGACCGCTTCCATCGAGGTGTCGGCGAACTGCACGGCAGCATCGGAACCGTACGGAATGTGTTGCAGGTACAGCGCGTCCTGGAAGCCCATGATGCCCAGGCCGACCGGACGGTGGCGCAGGTTGGAGTTCTTGGCCTGCGGCACGGAGTAGTAGTTGATGTCGATAACGTTATCGAGCATGCGCACGGCTACATCGACGGTGCGCTTGAGCTTGTCGGTGTCCAGCTTGCCGTTGACGATGTGGTTCGGCAGGTTGATCGAGCCCAGGTTGCAGACCGCGATCTCGTCCTTGTTGGTGTTCAGGGTTATCTCGGTGCACAGGTTCGAGCTGTGAACCACGCCCACGTGCTGCTGCGGGCTGCGCAGGTTGCACGGGTCTTTGAAGGTCAGCCAAGGGTGGCCGGTTTCGAACAGCATCGAAAGCATCTTGCGCCACAGATCCTTGGCCTGGATGGTCTTGAACAGTTTGACCTTGCCTGGGTATTCGGTCAGCGCTTCGTAGTACTCGTAACGCTCCTGGAAGGCCTTGCCGGTCAGGTCGTGCAGGTCCGGTACTTCGGAAGGCGAGAACAGGGTCCACGGGCCGTCATCGAAGACGCGCTTCATGAACAGGTCAGGGATCCAGTTGGCGGTGTTCATGTCGTGGGTACGACGACGGTCATCGCCGGTATTCTTGCGCAGCTCGATGAACTCTTCGATGTCCATGTGCCAGGTTTCCAGGTAGGCACAGACAGCGCCCTTGCGCTTGCCGCCCTGGTTGACCGCAACAGCTGTGTCGTTGACCACTTTCAGGAACGGCACGACGCCTTGCGATTTGCCGTTGGTGCCCTTGATGTACGAGCCCAGCGCACGAACCGGCGTCCAGTCGTTGCCCAGGCCGCCTGCGAATTTGGACAGCATGGCGTTGTCGTGGATCGCATGGTAGATGCCCGACAGGTCATCCGGCACGGTGGTCAGGTAGCAGCTGGACAGCTGTGGACGCAGGGTACCGGCGTTGAACAGCGTCGGGGTCGAGGACATGTAGTCGAACGACGACAGCAGGTTGTAGAACTCGATGGCGCGGTCTTCACGGGCTTTCTCTTCGATCGCCAGGCCCATGGCCACACGCATGAAGAAGATCTGTGGCAGTTCGAAACGCACGCCATCCTTGTGGATGAAGTAACGGTCGTACAGGGTTTGCAGGCCCAGGTAGGTGAACTGCTGGTCGCGCTCGTGGTTGATCGCCTTGCCGAGTTTTTCGAGGTCGAATTCAGCCAGCACAGGGTTGAGCAGTTCGAACTTGATACCGGTAGCGACATAGGCAGGCAGCGCCTTGGCGTACAGGTCGGCCATTTCGTGGTGGGTGGCGCTGTCGGCGACACCGAGGAAACCCAGGCCTTCGGCGCGCAGGGTGTCCATCAGCAGGCGGGCGGTGACGAACGAGTAGTTCGGCTCGCGCTCGACCAGGGTACGGGCGGTCATGACCAGTGCGGTGTTGACGTCTTTCAGCGCAACGCCGTCGTACAGGTTTTTCAGGGTTTCGGTCTGGATCAGGTTGGCGTCGACTTCAGCCAGGCCCTCGCACGCTTCGGTGACGATGGTGTTCAGACGACCCATGTCCAGTGGCGCAAAACTGCCGTCGGCGAGGGTGATGCGGATGGAAGGGTGAGCCTGGACTTGCTCGTCGGGGGCGCGAACGGCACGCTCCTTGGCGCGCGAATCACGATAGATGACGTAGTCGCGAGCCACTTTCTGCTCGCCGGCGCGCATCAGTGCCAGTTCGACCTGATCCTGGATTTCTTCGATGTGGATGGTGCCGCCCGAAGGCATGCGACGCTTGAACGTGGCGCTGACCTGTTCGGTCAGGCGGGCAACGGTGTCATGGATGCGCGACGAGGCGGCAGCATTGCCGCCTTCAACTGCAAGAAACGCCTTGGTGATGGCAACGGTGATCTTGTCATCCGTGTAAGGGACGACAGTGCCGTTACGCTTGATCACGCGCAGTTGACCGGGAGCAGTGGCCGACAGGTCCTGTGGGGCCTGGCTTGCCTGCGGAGCGCCGGTCGGCGAGTTCTCGCGAGTTGTGTCTGTTTGCATGTGTGACTCCACGTTCCTTTAAGTTTGTTCGGGCATTGCTGCCCACCGTTTCGTTTCGAGCAGTAAGTCGCAAAGGGCGACTCAAGGGCTCCAAAACGAAGGCGGAAGCGGAATCTGTGACCGCTACCAGGTTTTGAAGCCAAAAAGGACCGGGCCAGGCCCGATCCTTTGAAAATCTGATGAAGAATGCGTGTTCGATGTTGCAAACCGTGTACAGCGTGGCTTTGCTCCCCGCGGCTCCCCGCGCGAACGAACGCGTAACGAAAACGACTTTAATTTCAACCCCGCAAACGCAAGAAAAGTGCTTGAGTTTCTCGATTGAGTTGTGCTGGGTTTTTTGCAGGAAACCCTACATGTAGGGTGTCCCTCGCCGTCGGGCTACAAGATAATGCGTTTTGGACATGAATTGCAACGCACGGCCTGTGGATAAAGTGTGTGTAGTTTGTGTATGAAACGCCGGTCATGCGTGTAGGCCGCAGAACTACTGGATCGTGACCGTTTGTCACCGAATTTGTAGGCACTGGCCGCGCATTGAAGATTTTTTGAGGGCGCGAACCCTATCACAAAAAAACCTCTGAAAAGGGCCATCTGGCATGTCGTGTGCTAAGCGGTGTGATATTGCAGACGCTTGCTACACTCGCCTGCGACCGAGCGCCGCAGCCGTGCCTTGGAACACCACCCGCTTCAAAAACAACAAGGGGAGATTCTTTTGCAGCCACACACCTGGCACGTCCTGATCGTCGAAGATGACCAGCGACTCGCCGAGCTGACCTGTGATTATTTGCAGAACAACGGCCTGCGCGTGAGCATAGAAGGCAATGGCGCGCTGGCAGCGGCGCGGATTATTGCCGAGCAGCCTGATCTGGTGATCCTCGACCTGATGCTGCCGGGCGAAGACGGTTTCAGCATCTGCCGCAGCGTGCGTGACCGTTATGACGGGCCGGTCCTGATGCTCACTGCGCGCACCGATGACACTGACCATGTTCAGGGGCTGGACACCGGTGCCGACGATTTTGTCTGCAAACCGGTCCACCCCCGCGTGCTGCTGGCGCGCATTCATGCCTTGCTGCGCCGCAGTGAAGCGCCGCAAGTGCCGGCCGCCGAGCTTCGCCGTCTGGTGTTCGGGCCGCTGGTGGTGGACAACGCGTTGCGCGAGGCCTGGCTGCGCGAACAGAGCATCGAGCTGACCGGTGCCGAATTCGATCTGTTGTGGCTGCTGGTAGCCAATGCCGGGCGCACGCTGTCCCGCGAAGAGATCTTCACGGCGCTGCGGGGCGTGGGTTATGACGGGCAGGATCGCTCCATCGATGTGCGTATTTCGCGTATCCGCCCGAAAATCGGCGACGATCCCATCCATCCGCGTCTGATCAAGACCTTGCGCAGCAAGGGCTACCTGTTTGTGCCTGAAGCAGCGCAGGACATGAGTGGCCACGTGTTCAGCGGCTGACCTGATGAACTCTATCTTTCTGCGCATCTATGGCGGGGTTCTGGGCGTATTGGTGCTGGTTGCGCTGCTGGGCGTGCTGGCGCTGCATGTGCTCAATCAGGCGCGCGGCGAGCAATACCGCGAGCGCCTGGCCCACGGCACCTTTACGATAATGGCCGACAATCTGGTGTCGCTCGACGATATCGAGCGCCGCCGCGCCCTGGCGGTCTGGGAGCGTTTGCTGGGCATACCCCTGAGCCTGCAAAGCCCCGAACAGGCGCAACTGGACAGCGGCGCGCGAGCAAGGCTGGCACGTGGGCAGGTGGTGGTCGAGCAAATCGGCCCGCATGCCGCCAGGGTCTACCGCCAGTTGAGCGACAAGGAGCCGCTGCTGTTGACCGGCGAAGTGCAGCAGATCACCGAGCAACTGGCGCGAGCAACTATCTACCTGTTGATCGACGAGCTGGTGCGTTTTCCGGTCGACGAGCAGCCAGCGCGTCTGCAGGCCCTGCGCATCGACAAGGGGTTCGGTTTTGATCTGCAGTTGCTGGCGCTGGATCAAGCGGACCTGGATGACGATCAGCGCCGCCGCATCTATGAAGGCGACACGGTTATGGCGCTGGGCAAGGGCGGCGACTCGATCCGCGTGCTGGCCGGGATTGTCGACACCAACTGGGTGCTGGAGATCGGCCCGCTGTACCAGATGAACCCTTATCCGCTGCACTGGCTACTGCTGATTGCGCTGTTGGGGCTGTGCTTTATCGGTCTGGTTGTGTACTTGCTGGTGCGGCGTCTGGAGCGACGGGTGCTGGAGCTGGAAGCGGCTGCCACGTTAATCGCGCAAGGCAGCCTGCAAACCCGCGTGCCCACCGAGGGTTCCGATTCGGTAGGGCGGCTGGCGGCAGCGTTCAACAGCATGGCCGAGCACCTGCAACGCTCGCTGATGATTCAGCGCGAACTGGTGCGCGCGGTGTCTCACGAACTGCGCACGCCAGTGGCGCGCCTGCGTTTTGGGCTGGAGATGGTCAGCGACGCCATCACGTCCGAGGCGCGGCTCAAGTACATGCGCGGTATGGATAGCGATATTCAGGACCTCGACAAGCTGGTCGATGAAATGCTCACTTACGCGCGCCTGGAGCAGGGCGCGCCGACCCTGAATTTCCAGCGTATCGATCTGGACGCGCTGATCGATCAGGTGATCGCCGAGCTGGCGCCTTTGCGCGCCGATGTAAGGGTTTCGCGGGGCGAAGGCCTCAGGCCGGGGGAGGGCGAAGCTGCCTGGGTCGAGGCCGAGCCGCGCTATCTGCATCGGGCGGTACAGAACCTGGTGAGCAACGCAATGCGCCACGCCGAGAACGAGGTGCGGATCAGTTATTGGCTGGATTCGCAGCAGTGTCGTATCGACGTGGATGATGATGGCCCTGGCGTTCCGGAAGAGGCGTGGGAGCAGATTTTCACGCCATTCATGCGCATCGATGACAGCCGCACACGTGCTTCGGGCGGGCATGGGTTGGGCCTGTCGATTGTGCGACGGATCATCAACTGGCACGAAGGCCGTGCACAGGTTGGCCGCAGCGTCAGCCTGGGCGGGGCGTGCTTCAGTCTTTCTTGGCCACGCACGCAGGTGCCGCAGTGAATTCGCAGTTGTATGCCGGAGGGTTGGCGCCGTTTGGGCGCACATTGCTGGCGGCGAGTGATTTACGCCCGGTGTTAGCGTTGCCTGATCTGCTGCTGCCTGAGCGGCTCGATCAACTGCTGCTAAGTGTTTACGGGCCGCAATTGATGCCCAGCCAGTTGCCGGTGCTGGTCTCGCAGTGGGCCAAGTTCTACTTCATGCAGATTATTCCGCCAGTGCTGGTTGCCAGTCTGGCGCATGCCTGGCATTGGCCGTTGGTGCTTGGGCAGGTCGGGTTGGTGCTGGACGAGCGTGGCGTGCCTTGTGGTGTCAGGTTGCTGGAGCAGGGCGAGGTTTGGCGGGATATTCCAGTCGATCCGTTTCAGCGCTTTGCAGGTTTGCTTGACGATAATCTGCAGCCCTTTATTGCCGCGCTAAGTGCGTATGGCGAACTGCCTGGCGCAGTATTGTGGAGCAGCGCCGGGGATTACCTGGAAGGGTGCCTTGTGCAACTGGCTGGCTGCAGCGATGTGTCGCTGGCAGCGGGTATGGCGTTGTTGACCGAGCGACGAAGGCCAGACGGCCGGGCCAATCCGTTGTATCAGGCGGTGCGTTATGTGGCGCAGGCGAAAGGTGCTGAACCGCGTCGGCAGCGGCGCGTGTGTTGTTTGAGTCATCGGGTCGAGTGGGTCGGGCGCTGCGAGCATTGTCCGCTGCCCGAGTGATCAACCCTGAACGGCGATCAGGCTCAACAGATGATCGCCCAGCACACTGAACTGACCGTCCAGCTCCTTGCCTGCGTGCCATTCGCTGGACAGGTCTGTCAGCAAGCGCAGGCGGGCGTTGCCGTCGGCGGACCACTCCAGCAGTTGTGCATCTTCGAAATAGAAGCGCTTCTGCACGATAGGGTAAAGCGCCTTGAACAGCGCTTCCTTGATCGAGAACGTCAGGGTGACGCGCAACGCCACCTGATCCTGCGCGCCTGCTGCCATGTCGGCCAACTCGGCGGCAGTCAGAATCTCCCCGGCCAGACGCGAAGCGCGGTCGTGGCTCAGCAGGTTTTCCGTGTCGAGCCCCAGCCCGCGCCATTGCTGCTTGTGCGCCACCACGGCAGCGGCCCAGCCGGTGCTGTGGGTGATCGAGCCGCAGACATCAGCGGGCCAGATCGGCGCACGGTCTTCACCCAGCGTAGGAATGTGTTCACGTCCATCCAACTGGCGCAGTGCTCCACGCGCGCAAAGACGACCTGCCAGAAATTCGGCCTGACGCTTGGCGACCGAGCGCTGAATGCTCGCCGGTTGCTGCACCGCACAACGCTGAAAGTCGCCCTCAGCCAGCTTGAACGGATCAAAGCGCCCACTGACCAGCACCATGCCTGGCAGGGAATGGGGCAGCGGCCAGTGCTGAATGAGTTCGGGGCAGCAGGCGGGGAGAATGGGGGGCTGAGTCATGGGCGGCATTTTGCCGGGTGATTGGGTTGGAGGGAAGGGTGCAGGCTGTCACTAATCTCAACTGTCGTGAAAGACATTCCCACGCTGGAGCGTGCGGAACGATAATCCCAACTATCTTGCCGATGCTCTGCGTCTTCGTGGCGACGCAGAGCGTGAGCGTCGGTCAGTGATCAGCCAAATATCTTCTTGAAAAACTTCTGCATGTCCGCCCATGAGCTCTGGTCGGCGGCTTTGTCGTAGCCGATGTCCGGGCCACCATGTTCGCCGTGGCTCAGGCGGTCGGCGTCGGGGTTGGTGAAGCCGTGTTTGGCGCCGTCGATGCTGACGAATGTGTAGTCAGCCTTGGCGTCGTCCATTTCCTTTTTGAAGGCGACGACGTTCTCCGGTGTGACCATGCTGTCCTTGGCGCCATGCTCGACCAGCATCGGCACCTTGATGCCCGGTTTGGCCGGGGTGTTGGTCACCAGCGCGCCGTGGAAGCTGACCACGCCCAACAACGGTTCGCCGCGACGCGCTGCGTCCAGGACGATCTTGCCGCCGAAGCAGTAACCGATGGCTGCAATCTTTTTCGGGTCGGTCTGTGGCTGTTTCTTCAATTGCTCAAGCCCGGCGTCGAAGCGCTTGTCGGACGCATCGCTGTCCTTCAATGCTGCCTGCATGAAGCCCATTGCGTCTTTCGGGTGCTCGGTGTTCTTGCCTTCGCCATACATGTCGATGGCCATTGCGCTATAACCCAGTGCCGCCAGATCGCGGGCGCGACGCTTGGCGTAGTCGTTCAAACCCCACCATTCATGAACCACCAAAATCCCGGGGCGCGGGCCTTTGATGGCGTCGTCGTAGGCGTAATAGCCCACCAGTCTGGTGCCGTCAGCACTTTTGTAATCGACCTGTTCGGTTTTGATCGCGGCTTGGGCGAGCCCGGTCAGGCCCATCATGATCATTGCAATCCACAAACGCATGTGCAGCTCCTTCTACGGGGGTGTACAGGATGAAAGGCCAACAATAGCCGATTCTGCGACAGGTGGCGCGCAGGACTGTTCAGCACCGGTTCATGCAGTGTTCAGTCGGGGTTCAGCCCGGCACGCTTACTGTTGAGCCCTACCTTGACAGCGTGCCCGAGCGCAAAAGGAGTCGATATGTTGAATCTCAACAAGTTTTTCCTGGCATTGGCTTTTCTGGGAGGCAGCGCGGCGGCGCAGGCTGGCGACAGCAAACTTGAAGTGGCCCGCATCGAGTTCGCGAAGACCAGCGAAAGGCTCGACGACACGCACAGCTGGGGGCACGCGCTCGGGGAGCAGGGGCAAACCAATGCATCGGCGGGGACGCTATATTCCCTGCCGGTTTACGGAAGTCTGACGGGGACCCACAATGGCCTGCCTGTCAGCCGCGAAATCCTGCTGGGCAGCTATGATGTGACACAGCATGTGCCCGTCAGCGCCCACCTGTTGAGTACTGATGCGACGATGTCGTTTCATTCTTTGTCTTGAGGCTGCGATTGTGCCTGGGAGAGCTGCATGAAGTTGTTGGTAGTTGAGGATGAAGCGCTGCTGCGCCACCACTTGCGCACCCGTCTGACCGAAGCGGGGCATGTGGTGGAGGCAGTGGCCAACGCCGAAGAAGCGTTGTATCAGGTCGCGCAATTCAATCACGATCTGGCGGTGATCGACCTGGGGCTGCCGGGCATCGGCGGGCTGGACCTGATTCGTCAGCTGCGCACCTTGGGCAAGGCGTTTCCGATCCTGATCCTGACCGCACGCGGCAACTGGCAGGACAAGGTCGAAGGACTGGCTGCCGGCGCTGACGACTATGTGGTCAAACCTTTCCAGTTCGAAGAGCTGGAAGCCCGGCTCAATGCCCTGCTGCGGCGTTCCAGTGGCTTTATTCAATCGACCATCACGGCTGGCCCATTGCTGCTGGACCTTAACCGCAAGCACGCTGCACTGGCCGAACAGCCACTGGCGTTGACCGCGTACGAATACCGCATTCTCGAGTACCTGATGCTCCATCACCAGCAGGTGGTGCCCAAGGAGCGTCTGATGGAGCAGCTCTATCCTGACGACGACGAGCGCGATCCGAATGTGATCGAAGTGCTGGTCGGCCGCTTGCGCCGCAAGCTAGACGGCAGCGTGGCCTTCAAACCGATCGAAACCGTGCGTGGCATGGGCTACCTGTTCAATGAGCGCTGTACGTGATTCGTTCGCTTCGCCTGCGCCTCATGCTGGGTGCCGCCACGCTGGCGGTGATCTTCATGTTGCTGATGCTGCCTGCTTTGCAGGGCGCATTCAGTCTGGCGTTACGCGGGGCGATCGAGCAGCGGCTGGCTTCCGACGTCACCACCATGATTTCTGCCGCGCGGGTCGAAGACGGCCATCTGATGATGCCTTCGGTGCTGCCGGGCGAACAATTCAATCTGCCTGGCAGTCGCTTGCTGGGCTACATCTATAACCGCCAGGGGCAGATGGTCTGGCGTTCGCTGTCCACCGAAGGCGAAGACATCGACTATCGCCCGCAATATGACGGGCAAGGTAGCGAGTTCACCAAGATCAAGGAAATCAATGGAGACGAGTACTTCGTCTACGACGTCGAGATTCGTCTGCTTGGCGGCCGTAACGCTGCATTCAGCATCGTCGCGGTGCAGCCGTTGCGCGGTTATCAGGAAACCATCGACGGCTTGCGGCGCAAGCTCTATCTGGGCTTCGGCGCTGCATTGGCAGTCTTGCTCGGGTTGTTGTGGATGGGCCTGACCTGGGGGCTGCGTGCCTTGCGTGGCTTGAGTCAGGAACTGGATCAGGTGGAGTCGGGCGTGCGCGACAGCCTCAGCGAAGAGCATCCCAGCGAATTGCTGCGCCTGACCGACTCGCTCAACCGCCTGCTGCGCAGCGAACGTGAACAGCGCATACGCTACCGCGACTCACTGGACGACCTGGCACACAGCCTGAAAACACCGTTGGCGGTATTGCAGGGCGTCAGCGAGAACATCGCCAAGCGTCCCGAGGACGTCGAGCAGGCACGCGTGCTGCAATCGCAGATCGAGCGCATGAGCCAGCAGATCGGCTATCAACTGCAGCGCGCCAGCCTGCGCAAGAGCGGTCTGGTACGCCATCACGTGATGCTGCGGCCGGTGGTCGAAAGCCTGTGCAACACGCTTGATAAGGTCTACCGCGACAAGCGGGTCAAGGCCACGCTCGATCTGCCGCAGGATTGCCAGGTCCACATGGAGGAGGGCGCGCTGCTGGAAATGCTCGGTAACTTGTTGGAAAACGCCTACCGGCTGTGTCTTGGCGAAGTGCGCGTCAGCTTCACACGCTCAGCGGACGGCGATGAGCTGTGTGTCGAAGATGACGGCCCCGGTGTCCCGCAAAGCCAGCGTGCGCGCATCCTTGAGCGGGGCGAACGGCTGGACCGGCAGAATCCCGGACAGGGTATAGGTCTGGCTGTGGTCAAGGACATTATCGAAAGCTACGGCGCGCAGCTGACCCTGGGAGATTCAGCGCTGGGTGGCGCGGCGTTCAGGATTCATTTTCTGGCGCAGTGAGCGAAGGGCGTAAAGCAATGCGCGAGCCCCCGTAAGTGTCTGTGACGGGCCCGCGTTGTTAAATTAATCTTGATAGCCCATCAGTTGCTACCTATCAAATGCCTGGTTTGCTGCGATGAGATGTCAGCCAGTTAAACAGTCGGCTGAGCCACCACTTGCTACGCGCTTCACGAATCTCTTCAATATTGGCGAACGTGTAAGGCCCCGTTTTTTTCTCTTTCGCCACAAGCGCCACTAGGCCGCGTATGGGGAATCGATAATGAAACACAAGATACAGTGTCAGTGCTGTCGAAGTGAAACCGACCAAAAGGCCAGTGCTCGCGGCCCCGAAGGTTTTGAGGATAATGCAGGAAATGAGTGTGGCTACCCCAGCAATTAGCCCATGTTGTACGCTGTAGTGATTGAGCTCTGTCATTACTTTGCCATCTTGAGTCTTGAAAGGCAGCGACTCGTGATTAAAACGGCTCTTAATGATTATCAGGATCTCGATCAGGACAAGCAGAAAAGGGAGTCCGCCCCAGAGTACTGCCGCTACAGAATCTAGATGAAGCTCTTTTTTGGACGCGGTATAAACACTTCCCACGCTAATGATCGTAAACGTCAGTATTATTCCGGCATAAAATTGCGTGGCAAAAGCAGAAAATCGCTCATTCACATAAATCAGGAACAGCGTGCGCCCCAGAAATATAAAAAATGAACCCGTTGCGAGCCAGAGAAGAAGGGGGGAGCTGGATGACAGTACGAATATAAAAAAGTACAGTAGCAATGTATTGGCATAGAGCACTTTCCTGATAGAGTTGGGTTGTGTATCTACCATGAGGCTCTCCACCGTTTTAAACGTTCTGCAATGGATTTATCCCAGCCGGACTCTCCCATAAAGTACTGTGCGGCCATTCCAGCGGTTATTCCTGCAGCAATAATGATGACGAGCGGTGCGCTTGTCCCTATCACTACTGTGGCTATAAAGCCAGCGCCAAACGCGGCGAGGTTCGTGGGTTGTGTGTCGGCAGACTTATCTAAAAACTCTCCCATCGAGTTGGAGCTTTTAGCATCCATATAAGCCTGCGGTCCTACAGCCAAAGCCAGTCCTATTATGTTGCCACCGATAAGTTTTGGGACCCCTCTAGCGCCCTTTGAGTGTAACCTCGCAGAAGAGTTTAACGCCTTCGCGGTGCCTGTAGTGGGTATATGTACCGCTCGGCCAGCATTGGCGCCAAATATTCTATATTTAATGGCTTCTGCTGTAAGTGGTACCTCCAGGTGCAGCTTGCCGTTAATTCTGATAATCTTAAGTCTGCCTTTAAATTTTTTATTAACAGTACTAAAGTTTTCGGAGCCTTTGGTTTTTGCCCATTTGTTCAGGGTTTTTTGCAGTCCAGGGGGAAGATCTACTAAGTCCGAAACTTTTTTTGTCTTTAATGCCGCAGAAATTACGCCGCCCACCCCGGCAACTGTACCGGGAAGATTGCTTGTAGAAAATAACAGAGGTCCGACTACAGGGATACTTATAGCTTCTTTTTGAAGGTTCGCTAGCGCTTCGGCTGAGACCTCCGATGCGTTCTTCATGTTTGCAATAAGATCGTTCAAAAAAAGGACGGACGACTTCAGTTCTGTTTCGTTCAAACCCGACTCTGGATCCTTGAGTTCACTAATAAGGATCATGGCAGCGCTGAAATCATCAATAGCGTAATAGCCGCCAAACGTCATTAGCGCTGACGTTCGTGGAGCTGGTCGCTCGCTAGGAAAGGTCATTTGCCCTTGGCCTAGCAAGCCTGCTTGACGAGTAGGGCCGCGGTTCATGGCTGCAGTGCGCGGTAAAAGCCTCTCATCCATGGCTATCACTCCTTTGCTTTGAGATTCATTCATCAGGTGTTTGACGTCGCTCGCATCAGCAACGCTTTCAAAGTTCGTGGCCTTGATGTCAATACGCTTTCAGTACGTGTATCAAGCTTGGCTCAGATGCAGATAGCAATTATAAATCAGTAATGATGTATACAAAATGCTCTGCAAGGGTGCCCGATTTTTTTGAAACAATGAAGAGATCCGATTAAAGATTTTTGGGCTGATACCTCTATCAATCCACGATTCGAGCTGACATCAGGTTTTGCTGAAACGTCTGCTTCTGGGATCGGTGTCATTCAGGCGCTCTTGCAGCTCCTAATATTCCAGGCAGTCGTGCGCATCTGCTCGCTGAGCAAGAGCGAGCTGCACGCTCATTCTGTGTCACTCAAAGGCGGATATCCGCCACTGACGCCCCTACGTTTCCTCTATGCGGCGGAAAACCGCCACATCTCCTTTCGCTCCCCGACTACTGTTACCCTTTTAAGCCTTGCCAGGCGGGGGTCTTGATATCACTTTGATTCTATGGCACGCCTATTGCTACCCAGAGGGTAGATGCCTGCTTTGCGCAGCTCGACAAAACAAATCCCTCCAGTGCAGGAGGGTTAGCGCTTTATAGGCCCGCGTGCATCAGGTAAAGATGCCGACGGCGCCCTTGAGGAAAACTGCAATGACGACTCGTCAGCCCATCTACAAGTCCCTCTATTTTCAGGTAATCGTAGCGATTGTCATCGGTATCCTGATCGGTCACTTCTACCCGGACACCGGCAAGGCTTTAAAGCCGCTGGGTGACGGGTTCATCAAACTGATCAAGATGGTTATTGCTCCGATCATCTTCTGTACCGTTGTCAGCGGCATCGCCGGCATGCAAAGCATGAAGTCGGTTGGCAAGACCGGCGGTTATGCGCTGCTGTATTTCGAGGTTGTTTCGACCATCGCCCTGCTGATCGGCCTGATCGTGGTCAACGTGGTTCAGCCGGGTGCCGGCATGAACATCGACGTCAGCACGCTCGACGCCTCGAAGATCGCGGCTTACGTGACTGCGGGTCAGGACCAGAGCATCGTCGGCTTCATCCTCAACGTCATTCCCAACACCATCGTCGGCGCATTTGCCAATGGCGATATCCTGCAAGTCCTGATGTTCTCGGTGATCTTCGGCTTCGCCCTGCATCGCCTGGGTTCGTACGGCAAGCCGGTTCTGGACTTCATCGATCGCTTTGCCCACGTGATGTTCAACATCATCAACATGATCATGAAGCTGGCCCCGCTGGGTGCGTTCGGTGCAATGGCTTTCACCATCGGTGCCTACGGCGTTAGCTCGCTGGTGCAGTTGGGTCAGTTGATGATCTGCTTCTACATCACCTGCGTGCTGTTCGTCGTGTTTGTGCTGGGCGCAATCGCCCGCGCTCACGGCTTCAGCATCTTCAAGCTGATTCGCTATATCCGTGAAGAGCTGCTGATCGTGCTGGGTACTTCCTCGTCGGAATCTGCCCTGCCACGCATGCTGATCAAGATGGAGCGTCTGGGTGCCAAGAAATCCGTTGTGGGTCTGGTTATCCCGACTGGCTACTCGTTCAACCTGGACGGTACGTCGATCTACCTGACTATGGCTGCTGTGTTCATCGCCCAGGCGACCAACACGCACATGGACATCACTCATCAGATCACCCTGCTGCTGGTTCTGCTGCTCTCCTCTAAAGGTGCTGCCGGCGTAACCGGTAGTGGTTTCATCGTACTGGCCGCGACCCTGTCGGCTGTCGGTCACCTGCCGGTTGCCGGTCTGGCGCTGATTCTGGGCATCGACCGCTTCATGTCCGAAGCCCGCGCCTTGACCAACCTGGTCGGTAACGCTGTAGCCACCGTCGTGGTTGCCAAGTGGGTCGGCGAGCTGGACACCGACAAGCTGCAATCGGAACTGGCTTCCGGTGGCAGTGCCATCCTGGAAACCCGCCCGGAAGACGACCTCGGCGTTGCCGAAGGCGCGACTCCTGCCCATGCAGTGAACACTACCAAGACCGTCTGATAGTTTCAGGCCATAAAAAACCCATCTTCGGATGGGTTTTTTTATGCCTGTGAGTTGTCGAGCGTTATTCCGTGCGGGTTTCGCCGCTGAATACCAACGGCTCGCGGCAGCGACGGCACAGGTAGCGCCGGCCCTTGCGGATCATGCTGTGGCGCTGCGCCGAGAACGGGAAGTCGCTGTCCGGGCACGGGCAGCGGTAGATGTAGCGGATCACGCTGCGGCGCTTGACGGCGTAGGTATGGCAGCGGTTGGGCGGCAGTTCATAGACGCCGCGCATGATCAGTTGCCACTCTTCACCGTGCGGCTGAATGCTGCCGCCGAACAATTGATGGGCGATCAGATGCGCGACTTCGTGCGGCACGGTCTGGCGCAGAAAGTCCTCGGCATTTTCCTTGTAAAGCTGTGGATTGAAGCGCAGCAGGTTTTCATGCAAATGCGCGACGCCAGCCTTTTGGCCGCGTAGCTGAAAACTGACCACCGGGCGTTTGAAGGTTCGCTTGAAAAACGCTTCGGCCTGCTGATAGCAGGTCTCGACGCGGGCATTGAGTTGTTCGGGCATGCTTTGGGGTTCTCCAGTGCGTCAAGTATGCCGCAATGTGGCTACGCTCTGAAAATGCCGACTGTCCGGTGGTCATTTCTGATCCGGCTCCGTTGCCAGCCTGAACCGCAGCAGCGCAGCCTGTTTAACGATGCATCGGTTATGCGTAAAATGCCTGCCTTTTCTCACGTCACCGTTAGCGGATACCTCTCATCAATGGGCACCCTTTCAGTCAATCAGAACAAACTGCAGAAACGCCTGCGTCGGCTGGCCGGCGAGGCGGTTGCCGACTTCAACATGATCGAAGAGGGTGACAAGGTCATGGTCTGCCTGTCGGGTGGCAAGGACAGCTACACCATGCTCGACGTCTTGATGCACCTGCAGAAAGTGGCACCGATCAGGTTCGAAATTGTTGCGGTCAACATGGACCAGAAGCAGCCCGGCTTCCCCGAGCATGTATTGCCTGCCTACCTGAAGGAACTGGGTGTCGAGTACCACATCGTCGAAAAGGACACGTATTCGGTGGTCAAGGAACTGATTCCGGAAGGCAAGACCACCTGCTCGCTGTGTTCGCGGCTGCGGCGCGGCACGCTGTACACCTTCGCGGACGAGATCGGTGCTACCAAGATGGCGCTGGGGCATCATCGCGACGATATCGTCGAGACGTTTTTCCTCAACATGTTTTTCAATGGATCGCTCAAGGCCATGCCGCCCAAGCTGCGTGCGGATGACGGTCGTAACGTGGTGATTCGTCCGTTGGCGTACTGCCATGAAAAGGACATTCAGGCCTATTCCGACCTCAAGCAGTTTCCCATCATCCCGTGCAACCTTTGCGGTTCGCAGGAAAACCTGCAGCGTCAGGTGGTCAAGGACATGTTGCTGGACTGGGAGCGCAAGACGCCGGGGCGTACTGAAAGCATCTTCCGCGCCTTGCAGAACGTACAGCCGTCGCAACTGGCCGACCGCAATCTGTTCGACTTCAGCAGCCTGCGCATTGACGAGACTGCTGCATCGCGGTTCGTCAATGTGGTCAATATCTGATTTTGGTCAGTGGTTGACGGTGAAGGACAGCATCGCTGAAAGCTGGCACATCGGCCTGCCGCTTTCGGCATGCCACTGGTTGAACACGTCCTGCACGATGGCCTGATCGCGTTTGCTGGTCGGCACGCGGTCGACAATATCCTGAGCGTTCAAGGCGGCGACCACGTCCCAGGTCGGGATGAAGGTGTCTTTGCCGACCATGCGCAGAAAGCGCGGCGACGACAGGCCGCCCATCTGATTGCCGTGTTTGGCGAGGTACTGCCAAAGGCCGGTGATGTTATCGACCGGCCACTCGGCAATGAATTTTCCGAAACTGTCATGCTCTTGTTCGATGTCCAGAATCAGTTGCGCATTGCGCGGCACGCTCTTGAGCTTGCCCAGGTGGCGAATGATGCGCGCATCCTGCATCAGCCGCTCCAGATGGTCGGCCCCCATAAGCACGACTTTTTCAGGGTCGAAGCGGAAAAACACTTCCTCGAACGCCGGCCATTTGGAGTCCACCAGGCTGTGTTTCAGGCCCGCACGAAACACGCGCAGGGCCATGGTCGACAGGTAGCGGTCGGCACTGATGGCGCGCAATTGTTTTGGGGTCTTGGGGGTGGGCAGGTGGGCTTCCAGTGCTTTGGCGGAACCGAATCGATTCAGGCAATACTCGTTCAGCCATTTGTAGTCGTGCATCGGTTCTCCAAAGAATTAAACAGGCAGTTCAAGGGCTCAGACCGGCCCTTGCGCTGCAAGTTTGCGATTTAACTAAGCGCGTCAGACGACCCTGTGCCGATTCAGCTGCGCGGCGTGTCGAGTTGCAATGCCGTTTTCGCCAGGCGCTGACCGAGTGCGCGACACAGGTCGGTTTCGTGACGATCCAGCGGGCGCTTGCCATCGGCTCCGGCGTGATGGCTGGCGCCATAGGGCGTGCCGCCACCGGTGGTTTCCACAAGCGCCGATTCGCTATATGGCAGGCCCATGATCAGCATGCCGTGGTGCAGCAGCGGCAGCAGCATGGACATCAGCGTGGTTTCCTGGCCGCCGTGCAGGCTGGCTGTTGAAGTGAACACGCCAGCTGGCTTGCCAACCAGAGCGCCGGTCAGCCAAAGGTTGCTGGTGCCGTCCAGAAAGTACTTCAACGGCGCGGCCATGTTACCGAAGCGGGTCGGACTGCCCAGCGCCAGGCCGGAGCAGTTTTTCAGGTCGTCGAGGGTTGCGTAGAGTGCGCCGTTTTCCGGGATCTCGGGGGCAGTTGCTTCGCAGTCGGTGGAAACAGCGGGGACGGT
The DNA here is from genome assembly GCF_000156995.2 of Pseudomonas coronafaciens pv. oryzae str. 1_6. Lineage (NCBI taxonomy): Bacteria > Pseudomonadati > Pseudomonadota > Gammaproteobacteria > Pseudomonadales > Pseudomonadaceae > Pseudomonas > Pseudomonas coronafaciens. Next base: position 1,514,036 of record NZ_CP046035.1, read on the forward strand.
GCGCAGCCGTGCTTCCATGCCACCCAGCTCGATGCCGCGGGCAATCTGCCGGGCCATTTCGCTTGTGGAACCGTTGCGGCTGTAATACAGAACCAGAATATAAGGTGTGCTCATGGCAGCAGCTCCAGAATGTTCTCGGGTGGACGGCCAATTACAGCCTTGTCGCCGGCGACCAGAATCGGTCGTTCAATCAGTTTGGGATGGGCGGCCATGGCGGCAATCAGTTGCTCGTCGCTCAAGCCCGGGTCGGCCAGATTGAGTTGCTTGTAATCATCTTCACCGGAGCGCAGCAGTTGCCGGGCACCGATGCCCAGCTTGCCGAGCAGCTCGCGCAAGGTGGCGGCGTCGGGCGGGGTTTCAAGATACAGAACGACGTCCGGGGTCAGGCCGCGAGCCTGAAGCAGTTCCAGCGCGCCGCGGGATTTGCTGCAGCGCGGGTTGTGATACAGCGTCAGATCGGTCATTTGCAGGTCGCATCTTGTATGGGGTGGGGCGTATTCTACCCAGTGATGACGCTGTTCGACATATCGAATGGTCAATAGTCGTGGCTTGGGTATAAGTCATTGCAGGTTGAACAGGGCGAGGAAAGAAGCAGATGGCAAGGCGATTAACAGCAGCGGTGATACTTTTCGGCAGCTTGCTGCTCAGCGGTTGTGGCGTGGACCTGGGCACTGACCAGAACGGTCAGAAGGTTGCCAGCGAGCAGATCAAGGGGCATTGGCTGGTAGTGAACTATTGGGCCGAATGGTGTGGCCCGTGTCGGACCGAGGTTCCGCAATTCAATGCATTGTCCGAGCAGCTCAAGGACAAGAAGGTGACAGTGCTGGGCGTCAACTTCGATAACCTGCAGGGCGACGAGCTTAAAAACGCCGCGAACGCGCTGGGTATCAAGTTCACCGTACTGGCCCAGGACCCGGCCGAGCAATACAATCTGCCGCCTTCCGAAGCGCTGCCGGTGACCTACATAATCGACGACAAGGGCAAGATGCGCGAGCAACTGCTGGGGGAGCAGTCGGCTGCGACCGTGATGCAGAAGCTCAATGCGCTGCGCGGGGAAGGCTGATAAGGGCCGCTCTCTTTGGCTGAGCCCCCTCATTTACTGCGCTCAGGGGCGAAGATGCAGATTGCAATGTTCTGTGTACAAACTGACTACGTGGTGCAGCGCAGGCCTGTGACGCAGAGCGTCACGAACGGCGTGCCCACGCGGAGCTTGGGTACGATGGTCATCTAACTGACATTACAGAACCGCTGTGTGACGCAGAGCGTCACGATAATTATCTGCATGGCATGAGTACGACAAGCGTCAGCTATCTTCCAGCCAGAAGCGCAGCGGTTTGCCTTGAGCGGGCCACAGGCGCAGTTGCTCAATGGGCGAGATGTCCCAGCGTTGCACGCTGCTGATGGCTTTGATGAACCGTTGTTCCTGCTCCATCAAGGCCGGGGCGCACATCTTGCGGGTCTTGCCCACTGCGCCGAAGCTGATGGTGTGGTCGTTCAGGGTGTAAGGCGCGAACCAGTGGTTGCAGCCAGCATTGCCGTAGGCGCGGCCATCGGCACCGAGGGTCATGGTCAGACGGCTGTTATCGATCAGCGGACGTTCGCCGATCCATTCCATCACGTAGCTTTGATCCTGACGAATCGGCAGCGGGTCCGCGGTGCAACCGGTCAGCATTGCGCCACCGATCAGGCTCCAGAGTGCAAACTGTTTCATGCCGCTTTCTCCTGCTCCTGGCACTTCTTGCAGACGTGCTTCTCACCCTCGGTTTTCCAGCCCAGTTCTGCGATACGCGCGTTGGCAGCGGGTTTCTGTGCCTTGACGCCCAGCTTGCTCTCGACCATGAACTCGAAGTTCAGCTCGGCATTGCAGCGGTCGCAGTGAACCTGCCACTGGTGAATCGCCAACTCATCAAATACCGGGCCTTTGGCCACTGCAATCCACTGACCGGGCGGGTTGATCAAGTGCCGGACCTTCTCGACGGTCAGACGCATGTGCAGGCTTTTGCTGCCCTTGATGGTCACCAGCAATTGGTCGTTGTCATGGATCGAGCCGCCGTTGCCGGTGACCTGATACCGGCCGGGGGCCAATGTGCGGCATTCAGTCAGGGTGTGCTGCGGATTGAGCATGCTGTAGCGAAAATCGTGTTCGGCCATGGGTCCTCCAAAATTTCGCGCATCCTATCACGCTCCGCATCCTCGACATTGAATGTAGAACGTACGGGACGGCATTCCCTCGCTGGGGCGGGAGGAACGCCAGATGTACAGTCCTGGCTTATCTCCCTGAGGATGAAAGGGCGGGCATTACGCCATCACCCGCGCCTCGGCCTCAAGCCGGATGATGGCTTTTTCCAGGTTATCCAGCGCATCTCCACTGCCTGAAGCGCCCTGCTTTAGAAGGGTTTCAGCGCGCTGGCAAGCGGTGCGCAGTTGCGGCACGCCACAGTAACGCGTTGCGCCGTGCAGGCGGTGCACGCGTTCGATCAGGCCTTGCACGTCTTGGCTGGCGCGGGCCATACGAATGGCTTCGCGGTCGGCGTCCAGCGAGGCCAGTAGCATGGCCAGCATGTCGGCCGCGAGATCTGCCTTGCCTGCCGCCAGACGTAAACCTTCTTCATGATCGAGCACCAGCGGCCCGACATGCACCTCAGACGCTTCATTCTGGCGTTCAGGGGCAGGGTTGCGCAGCGCCAGCCCGGTCCACTTGAGTACCACCTGGGCCAGTTGCCGCTCACTGATCGGTTTGGTCAGGTAGTCATCCATTCCGCTTTGCAGCAGCGAGCGTTTTTCATTGGCCATCGCATGAGCGGTGAGGGCCACAATCGGCAGAGAGCTTTGACTGCGTTCAGCTTCCCAGATGCGAATTGCTTCAGTCGCCTGACGCCCGTCCATGCCCGGCATCTGCACATCCATCAACACCAGGTCGAACGCTTCCATCTGCACCGCATTGACCGCTGCGTAGCCGCCCTCGACAGCGACAACCTCGGCGCCCATGTCTTCGAGCAATGTTTGCACCAGCAGCAGGTTAGCCGGGTTGTCATCCACGCACAGCACGCGCGGTGCACGGCTCGACAGCGGCGGCCCGATGCCTGCGCGAACTGCGCGCGGGGCGACCAGTTCGGACAGGGCTTTTTGCAGCTTGCGGGTACAGGCGGGCTTGGCCTGCAGCTGGGTATAGACATCGTGAACAGCCAGCTGGAACAGCGCATGCTCGGTGGTCGGGCACAGCACCATGACTTTGCAGTTGAGGTTTTCCAGGTCCCAGATGTGCTGGCGCAGTCGCTCCGGGGAGATTTCCAGCGCAGTCACGCCAAGCACCGCGAGGTCAATCGCCATCGGCGTCTCATGGGTCGCCGTCACCCCATTGAGCAGGTTTTCGAGGTTGTTGAAGACGATGGTCTGCAAGCCGCAGTCTTCGAGCTGATGCTCCAGCGCCTGGCGTGCAAGGTCGTGATGTTCAAGCACGGCGGCGCGCAGCCCTCCCAAAGGAATATTGAGCGATTCCTCCTTGTCTTCCCGGGCCTTGGGCAGTTTCAGGCTGATCCAGAATTCCGAGCCTTCGCCCGGAGTGCTGTCGACACCGATTTCTCCGCCCATCTGTTCTATCAGACGCTTGGATATCACCAGCCCCAGACCTGTGCCACCGGGCTGGCGGGACAGCGAGTTGTCTGCCTGGCTGAAGGCCTGGAACAGCGCCCGCACGTCCTGACTGGACAGACCGATGCCGGTGTCCTGCACGCTGATGCGCAGTTGTGCGTGTTCTTCGGTCTCGTCTTCCAGCATGGCGCGGGCGACGATAGTGCCTTCGCGGGTGAATTTGATCGCGTTGCTGACCAGGTTGGTCAGAATCTGCCGCAGGCGCAACGGGTCGCCGGACAGCGCCAGCGGTGTGTCACGGTAGACCAGGCTGACCAGCTCCAGCTGTTTGGCGTGGGCCGCCGGGGCGAGGATGGTCAGGGTGTCCTGTAACAGGTCACGCAGGTTGAACGGGATATTGTCGAGCACCAGTTTGCCGGCCTCGATCTTCGAGAAGTCGAGGATCTCGTTGATGATGCTCAGCAGGTTGTCGGCGGACTTCTCGATGGTCGCCAGGTAATCGAACTGGCGCGGGGTCAGCTCGCTTTTCTGCAGCAGGTGGGTGAAGCCCAGAATGCCATTGAGCGGCGTACGGATCTCGTGGCTCATGTTGGCCAGAAATTCGGACTTGATCCGGCTGGCTTCAAGCGCTTCCTTGCGTGCAAGGTCCAGTTCGATGTTCTGGATCTCGATGGTTTCCAGGTTTTGCCTGACATCTTCAGTGGCCTGATCGATGCTGAGCTGCAGTTCTTCCTGCGCGTTCTGCAACGTGGCCGCCATGCGATTGATGCCTGACGCCAGTTCGTCCAGCTCGCGACTGCCCAGTGGCGGCAGGCGGGTTTCGAGGTTGCCGTCCTTGAGCTGCGACACCGCCTGCTTGATCTGACTCAGCGGGCCGTTGATGGTCCGGCTCATGCGTACGGCCAGCGTCGCGGTGAAGGCCAGCCCGGTCAGAATCAGCAACAGGCTGGCGAACAGGCTTCGATAGCCGCGCAGCAGAGTGCCGTTGTGAGATATCTCCAGCTCTACCCAGCCCAGCAGCGTGTCGGCTTCGGCGGGGATGATCGGGCTGGTCAGGTGCCGTTGATGGCCGAACACCGGCAACAGGTAGCGCGTGGCGTCGTTGCCGGTGGAGCTGAGCAGTTGCGAGCTATTGCCGATCGGCACGGGGCTGATCATCGTCGGGCCGGCGTGCGCCAAGGGCGTGCGGTCGACGTCGAGGAATGAAACGGCGCGCACGTCGGTCTGCTCGAGCGTCTGCGACGCGATGCGGCTCAACAGCACTTTATCCTTGCGGCCTAACGCGTTGGCCGAGAGGGGCGCCAGATCCTGGGCGACCATTTCACCGCGTTGCAGCAGCTGGCTTTGCAGCTCATTCAGCTGCATCCAGGTGAAATAGCTGCCGAGCATCGCGGCCATCAGGCTGGCAGGCAGAATGGTCAGAAGCAGCACACGGCCTTTTATACCCAGCTTGGTCAGCACGCTTTTTCTCCAGCAACAGGTATCAATCCGTCGATATCAGGCATCGGCTGCCTGTCTGTATCGGCACAAGGGGTCGAGTTTAGCCATTTAAAGGAGGAGTGGGCAGCTTCGTCGGCCTGACAAGGTGTTATTTCTCGCAAAAACCACAGCATGCGGAGTTCTCAGAAATGAGGCGTTATGCCTTTTGGGAATAACGACCGCACTTTGCGTGATATGGGCTTTGAGCGTTTGCCGTTATGATAGGCGCCCCCGCAGACTGGACCGCGAATACGCCATGACCCTGCAGTATCCAACCATTGCCGATTGCGTCGGCAACACTCCGCTCGTGCGTATGCAACGCATGGCCGGTCATACCAGCAATACCATCCTGTTGAAACTGGAAGGTAACAACCCGGCGGGTTCGGTAAAAGACCGCCCGGCACTGTCGATGATCACCCGTGCCGAGCTGCGCGGCCAGATCCATCCGGGGGACACGCTGATCGAAGCCACTTCCGGTAATACAGGAATCGCCCTGGCCATGGCCGCTGCGATCAAGGGCTATCGCATGGTCCTGATCATGCCGGACAATTCCAGTGCCGAGCGCAAGGCCGCGATGACCGCTTATGGCGCCGAGCTGATTCTGGTCAGCAAGGAAGACGGCATGGAAGGCGCTCGTGATCTGGCGGACCGCATGCAGGCTGAAGGTCGCGGCAAAGTGCTCGATCAGTTCGCCAATGGCGACAACCCTGAGGCGCATTACACGTCCACCGGTCCGGAAATCTGGCGGCAGACCGCTGGTACCGTCACGCATTTTGTCAGCTCGATGGGCACCACTGGCACCATCATGGGCACCTCGCGCTACCTCAAGGAACAGAATCCCGATGTGCAGATCGTCGGTTTGCAACCGATGGAAGGTGCATCCATCCCCGGCATTCGTCGCTGGCCGACCGAATACCTGCCAAAAATCTATCAGTCGGACCGTGTCGATCGCATCATCGATATGGGGCAGGTAGAGGCCGAAGAAGCCATGCGCCGGCTGGCGCGCGAAGAGGGGATCTTCTGCGGGGTGTCCTCCGGTGGTTCGGTGGCGGGGGCGCTGCGTATCGCCCGCGAAGTCGAAAACGCCACGATCGTGGCAATCATCTGTGACCGAGGCGACCGCTACCTGTCGACCGGTATATATGACACGCCCAACTGATGGCCAAGCATGAAAGAGGCCTGCGCTTCCAGCCCACCGGCGGCGTCAAGAGCGTGCAGGTGCCTGCCGGTAAAAAGCAGCGTCTGACCATCGAGCGCCTGTCTGATGACGGGCGCGGCATAGCGTTTGTGGATGGCAGGACCTGGTTCGTTGCGGGCAGCCTGGCAGGCGAAGAGGTTGAGGCGCGGGTGCTCAATGCTCGCGGCAAGATTGTCGAAGCGCGCACCGAGCGCGTGTTTGTTGCCAGCGACCTGCGTCGCGCCCCCGCCTGTGATTATTTCGGGCGTTGCGGCGGGTGCAGCGTCCAGCATGTGCCCCATGACGAACAACTTGCCCTGAAACAGCGCATGCTCGCCGAGCAACTGCTGCGCGTGGCCAATATTGCCCCGGATGAATGGGCAGCGCCTTTGAGCGGGTCTGAACTGGCCTATCGCCGAAGGGCGCGGGTCGCGGTTCGCTGGGACGCCAAGGCGAAACGTCTGGACGTAGGTTTTCGCGCGGCGGCCAGCCAGGACATCGTCAGCATCGATGAATGTCCGGTGCTGGTACAGGCCTTGCAACCGATCATGCGTCAGTTGCCATCCATGCTGAAGAGTTTCAGCAAGCCTCAGGTGCTGGGGCATGTCGAGCTGTTCAGCGGTTCTTCGACTGCCTTGCTGTTGCGTCACACTGCGCCTTTGGCGGACGTTGATCTTGCAGTGTTGCAGGCGTTCTGTTCAGCGCAGGGTGCGCAGCTGTGGTTGCACGGCGACGGCGAACCGCAACCGGCCAGCCCCGGCGATACGCTGGGTTACCGGCTTGAACCGTGGAACTTGCAACTGGCATGGCGTCCGGGGGATTTCATTCAGGTCAATGCGGCGGTCAATACCGCAATGATCGAGCAAGCCCTGCAGTGGTTGGCCCCTGCGGCTGATGAGCGTGTCATGGATCTGTTCTGCGGCCTTGGCAACTTCGCTTTGCCGCTGGCCGGTCTGGCGAAAGAAGTGGTGGCGGTCGAAGGCGTAGCGACTATGGTCGAACGTGCAGCTGTCAACGCAATGAGTAATGATCTGCACAATGTGCAGTTTTTTCAGGCGGATCTTTCCCAGCCGCTGACACACGCCGACTGGGCGGCGGAGGGGTTTTCTGCGGTACTCTTGGACCCACCGCGTGACGGGGCGTTTGAAGTGGTACGCCAGATCAGCAAGACGGGTGCCCGGCGACTGCTTTATGTTTCATGCAACCCGGCAACTTTGGCTCGTGACACGGTCGAACTGATCCGTCAGGGCTACCGATTAAAACGTGCCGGAATCCTCGATATGTTTCCACAGACGGCGCATGTCGAGGCGATGGCTTTATTTGAAATGAGACAGTGAGCAGCCTTCATTGGATAGAGTCCAGCTGCCGACAGGGAATCTCATTTAATCCGACTGGCCCGCGAATGCCGGTTCTTGCTTGCCCGGCAAGTGGCATTCGCTCAGAAGGCTGGCGACTGATGGCGCTATTCATCGCGCCTTAGGGAAGGTAAGCAACATGGTACAGGTGAGAGCGAACCAGCCGATAAACACAGACGGCAGTATCAATCTCGACGCATGGCTCGATCATATTGTCAGCGTCGACCTGGTCCTGGACCGGGAAGTCATGAAACAGGCCTGTGAATTTGCCCGGCAAGCCGAGCAGAACGACAAGGTCCACAAGAATCACTGGGCAGAAGGCACCTCCAGTTTCCAGACCGGTCTGGAAATCGCGGAGATCCTCGCTGACCTCAAGCTGGATCAGGATTCGCTGGTCGCTGCGGTCATATACCGTGGCGTGCGCGAAGGGGTCATTCCGTTGCCGGAAGTCGAGCAGCGCTTTGGCTCCACCGTTGCCAAACTGATCGACGGCGTGCTGCGCATGGCCGCGATCAGCGCCAGCCTTAGCCCCCGGCAGTCGCTGGTGCTGGGCAGTCAGGCGCAGGTCGAAAACCTGCGCAAGATGCTCGTCGCGATGGTCGACGACGTGCGCGTCGCGTTGATCAAACTGGCCGAGCGCACCTGTGCGATTCGGGCGGTGAAGAATGCCGACGACGAAAAGCGCAACCGGGTGGCCCGCGAGGTGTTCGACATCTACGCGCCGCTGGCGCATCGTCTGGGCATCGGTCACATCAAGTGGGAGCTGGAAGACCTGTCTTTCCGCTACCTCGAGCCCGACCAGTACAAGCAGATCGCCAAGCTGCTGCACGAGCGCCGGCTGGACCGCGAGCGCTTCATCAGCGAAGTCATGTCCGAGCTCGACAACGAGCTGCAAGCGACCGGCGTGACGGCCGACATCAGCGGTCGGGCGAAACACATCTATTCCATCTGGCGCAAAATGCAGCGCAAGGGCCTGGCGTTCAGCCAGATCTACGACGTGCGTGCCTTGCGCGTGCTGGTCCCGGAAATGCGCGACTGCTACACCGCGCTGGGGATTGTGCATACGCTGTGGCGGCATATTCCGAAGGAGTTCGACGATTACATCGCCAACCCCAAGGAAAATGGCTATCGCTCGCTGCACACCGCGGTCATCGGTCCGGAAGGCAAGGTGCTGGAGGTGCAGATCCGCACCCACGCCATGCACGAAGAAGCCGAGCTGGGCGTCTGCGCGCACTGGCGCTACAAGGGCACCGACGTCAAATCCGGGTCCAATCACTACGAAGAGAAGATTTCCTGGCTGCGTCAGGTGCTCGAGTGGCATGAAGAGCTGGGTGATATCGGTGGCCTGGCAGACCAGCTGCGGGTCGATATCGAACCGGATCGGGTCTATGTCTTCACGCCTGACGGGCACGCCATCGACCTGCCCAAGGGGGCGACGCCGCTGGACTTCGCCTATCGGGTTCACACCGAGATCGGCCATAACTGTCGGGGCGCGAAGATCAACGGGCGGATCGTGCCGCTCAACTACAGCCTGCAGACCGGTGAGCAGGTCGAGATCATTACCAGCAAACACGGCACACCGAGCCGCGACTGGCTGAACTCCAACCTGGGCTACATCACCACCTCCAGGGCACGGGCCAAGATCGTTCACTGGTTCAAGCTGCAGGCTCGTGATCAGAACGTCGCTGCTGGCAGGACCCTTATCGAGCGCGAGCTGGCGCGGCTGGCGCTGCCGCAGGTCGACTTCGACAAGCTGGCGGACAAGGCCAATCACAAGACTGCCGATGACATGTTCGCGGCCTTGGGCGCAGGCGATCTGCGTCTGGCACAGCTGGTCAATCTGGCTCAGCAACAGGTCGAGCCGGACCGCATAAACGAACAACTGGAACTGATCACGCGCAAGGCCACGGGCTACAAGCCTGGCAAGCGCGGCGATATTCAGATTCAAGGCGTCGGCAACCTGATGACGCAGATGGCGGGCTGCTGTCAGCCGCTGCCAGGCGACGCGATTGTCGGTTACATCACTCAGGGCCGCGGCGTCAGCATCCACCGCCAGGATTGCGCTTCGGTGCTGCAACTGGGCGGCCGCGAACCCGAGCGGATCATCCAGGTCAGCTGGGGGCCGGTGCCGGTGCTTACCTACCCTGTGGACATCATCATCCGCGCTTACGACCGCTCCGGGCTGCTGCGCGATGTCACTCAGGTGCTGCTCAACGAGCGCATCAATGTGCTGGCGGTCAACACCCGCTCGAACAAGGAAGACAACACTGCGCTCATGTCCCTGACCATCGAGATTCCGGGTCTGGACGCGCTGGGGCGGCTGTTGGGGCGGATTTCCCAGTTGCCGAACATCATTGAAACACGCAGAAACAGGACGCCATAAGCGTCGGCTGCGCGCACAGGGAGCCCCATGTATACAGTTCAAGACCTGCTTCATCTCATGACTCGGCTGCGTGACCCGCAGTTCGGCTGCCCGTGGGACTTGAAGCAGACGTACGCCAGCATCGTGCCGCATACGCTGGAAGAAGCCTATGAAGTGGCCGACGCCATCGAACAGGGTGATCTTGCTCATTTGCAGGGCGAGTTGGGCGACCTGTTGTTTCAGGTAGTCTTTTACGCGCAACTGGCCAAGGAAGAGGGGCGCTTCGAGTTCGAGGGTGTGGTGGACGGCATTACCCGTAAATTGCTACGTCGTCATCCACATGTGTTTCCAACTGGCGAGCTATATGCGCCACCAGAAACACCGCGCCTGAGCGACGAACAGGTCAACCGGCGCTGGGATGAGATCAAGGCCGAGGAGCGTGCCGAGAAATCCGGCGTGCCCGAGCAGCTGTCATTGCTCGATGACGTGCCAGGGGCCTTGCCGGCGCTGAGTCGGGCGGCCAAACTGCAGAAGCGTGCCGCACAGGTCGGCTTCGACTGGCCTGCAGCCTTGCCGGTGGTCGACAAGGTGCGCGAAGAACTCGATGAAATTCTTGAAGCCATGGTCGACAATGACGCCGAGGGCATCGCTGAAGAAGTCGGCGATTTGCTGTTCAGTGTAGTCAATCTGGCCCGGCATCTGAAAGTTGATCCCGAAACTGCGTTACGCTCGGCCAATAACAAGTTCGACAGACGCTTTCGATTCATTGAACAGGCATTGCGTCACCTCCAGCGTCCTATCGAAGAGTGCTCGCTCGAAGACATGGATGCGTTGTGGGGCGAAGCCAAACGTCAGGAAAAGAGCACGCCCGGCTGCGGCTGAGCGTGCGGTAACGGCATAAGTGAGTAGACAATGAGCCTTTCCCTTCGCGACCAGTTGCTCAAGGCAGGTCTGGTCAACCAAAAGCAGGCCAAGCAGGCCGGCAAAGAAAAGCAGAAAGAGCAGCGGCTGGTACACAAGGGGCAGGCTCAGGCCGACGACTCGCAAAAACGTGCGGCTCAGGAAGCCCAGGCTGAAAAAACCAAACGTGATCAGGAGCTCAATCGCCAGCAGCAGGAGAAGGTCGAGCAGAAGGCCCGTGCGGCTCAGGTCAAGCAACTGATCGAGGTTTCACGCATTCCGAAGCTGATCACCGAGGATTACTACAACTTCGTCGACGACAAGAAGGTCAAGCGGATCTCGGTCAACGCCTTGGTACGCAACAAGCTCAGCAGCGGTTCGCTGGCGATCGTTCACCACGGTGGCGGTTACGAGATCATTCCGCGTGAGGCAGCTCTGAAGATCCAGGAGCGCGACCCGCGCCGCATCGTATTGCTCAATACGCCTACTGAAGCGCCGGATGCTGATGATCCGTATGCGGCGTATCAGGTGCCTGACGATCTTATGTGGTAACCCGCTGACTTTGTGAGCGTAAAAATGGCAAAACCCGCATTCAGCGGGTTTTGTCGTTTCTTGTTCTGAGAAAGTGCTTAGTGATTACCCTGGCTTTCCAGTGCTTCCAGCTCTTCCTTGTAGCGAAGGGCATCGGACTCTATGTGGAACATTCCGACCAGTTGGTCCTGTTGATGCACGTCCCAGATCTGGATGCCGTCGGCAACGGCTTCGTGGGAGAGATGGGCGTCGTCGCGTTCAGTCACTCTGACAGTCATAGTAATAAGCTCCTGACGTTGATGGCCTTGATGGTCAGGCCTCTGGATACTGCGGCCATGTGTCGCAGGACTCTTTTATAGAAGTTGTTAGCTGCCTAAGTAAATAGCCTGTTCAGGTTCCCCAGTGATCAGAAAATGATCGCTGCCCTGCAGCCCTTGCATGACGAGGCTTGCGGCGCGGTGGTGGGTAAATGAAGGATGTTTCATGTGCTTCGAGCGCGGTGTTGGCTTGGCCGAATACGCGTGGATACGCCGTCCTAGACGCTTTACTTCCTGAGCGACATGGCGCGCAGGTGTGACGCGGAGCGTCACGACAGGCATTCCCATGCTGGAGCGTGAACGATGATCCCGACTATCGTGCCCATGCTCCGCGTGGGCATGCCGTTCTGGACGCTCTGCGTCCGGTGAGTGGGCGGCAGCCAATAAAAAGCCCCGCTGAAAAGCGGGGCTCTGTGGTGCGGGCGGTCAGGGCGATCAGCTGCCTTTGACGGCCTTGCCGTTGACGGTGCCATCGAGCAGTACGATGTTGTATTCCTTGCCGTCGGTTTCAACCTGTTGCAGGCGAACCAGCAGGTAGTCCCAGTCCTTGGCGAACCACAGCACGGTGGTGCGCTTGCTTTGTGTCGGGTCACGCACGCGTTCTACCTTGATCGCGTCGACCTGGCCGGTTTTGGTGGTGACCTTTTCCGAGCCCAGTACGCGGAAGTCATAAGTGTCCACTTCGTCACCATCGACGACCTGGTAGCTCATGCTCTTCTTGCCCTCGGCGATGTCATGTTGCAATGCCAGCTGATAGGTGGACTTGTCGAGAATGCCACGATTGAGCGGCAGCTTGATCGCTTCGCCGCGGTCGGTGCCGGTGACGAATTTGGTGTTCCAGTCGAAGGCCAGATCGACCTTCTTGGATTTGCCCAGGCCACTGCGCTCGAAACTGTAGGTCTGTGGCAGCAGGGTGTCCTTGTCGACCTTCAGGGTACTGACTTCAGTCAGGCTGGCGATCATCATCGAAGCCTTGAAGCTCAGGGTCCAAGTGCCATTGGCACCGGCTTCCAGGCTGCGTTCGGCAGTGCCGCTCATCGGCAGCTGCTTCCAGTCGGCGGTGTAGCTGGCGGAGAAGGGTTGAAGGTCTGCGGCCTGTACGGCAGGCAATGCGAGCAGGGCGAAAGCGAAGAGCAGAGCGCGACGCATAATATCTCCTAATGTCGAATCAGATGGCCGCTGGCCGGGAGTAACTGGTTATCCAGTAATGCGCCTTGTTCACCAAGGGTCAATCGGCCTTCGGCAAACCAGCGAATAGCCAGTGGGTAAATACAGTGCTCTTGAGCATGAACCCGTTGCGCGAGCACCACTGGCGTGTCGTCCGAATGTACCGAAATAACTGCCTGTACGACCAGCGGGCCGCCATCGAGTTCCTCAGTGACAAAATGCACGCTGCAGCCATGCTCGGCGTCGCCGGCCTCCAGCACGCGCTTGTGCGTGTGCAGACCTTTGTAACGCGGCAACAGGGAAGGGTGGATATTGAGCAGACGCCCCTGATAGTGACGAACGAAGCCCGCACTGAGTATGCGCATGAAACCGGCCAATATCACCAGCTGTGGCTGGAAAGTGTCGATCAGTTGCATCAGCGCCGCGTCGAAGGCCTCGCGACCTTCGTAGGCGGTGTGGTCCAGAACGCAGGCTTCGATGCCCGCGTCTCTGGCCCGCTGCAGCCCGAATGCGTCGGCACGGTTGGAAATCACCGCGCGAATGCGGACCGGGCTGGCCTCATCCTTGAAACTGTCGATCATCGCTTGCAGGTTGCCGCCGGTGCCGGAAAGCAGCACCACGACATCACAGATGGCCGGCATCAATGCGCCTTGAGGTTTTTCAGCTCGACCTGTGCTGCGCCGTCGGCCGCAGTGGCGATCTGGCCGATCACCCAAGGCTGCTCGCCGGCTTCACGCAGAACGTTCAGAGCAGTTTCAACGTGCTCCTGAGCGACGCAGATGACCATGCCCACGCCGCAGTTCAGTACGCGGTGCATTTCGTTCTCGTCGACGTTGCCTTGCTGCTGCAACCAGTCGAACACAGCCGGGCGCTGCCAGCTCGCCACATCGACCACCGCCTGAGCGCCTTCCGGCAGTACACGGGGGATGTTGTCGAGCAGGCCGCCACCGGTGATGTGTGCCATGGCCTTGACCGCGCCGGTTTCCTTGATCAGCTTGAGCAACGGCTTGACATAGATGCGGGTTGGCGCCATCAGCAGTTCGGTCAGCGGCTTGCCGTCGAGCTGGATGTTTTCGATGTCGGCACCGGCGACTTCGATGATCTTGCGGATCAGCGAGTAGCCGTTGGAGTGCGGACCGGACGAGGGCAATGCGAGGAGGGCGTCACCGGCGGCGACTTTCGAGCCATCGATGATTTCGGCCTTTTCCACGACGCCGACGCAGAAACCTGCCAGGTCGTAGTCTTCGCCTTCGTACATGCCAGGCATTTCAGCGGTCTCGCCGCCCACCAGCGAGCAGCCTGCCAGTTCACAGCCCGCGCCGATGCCGGTCACGACCTGGGTGGCGGTTTCGACATTGAGCTTGCCGGTGGCGTAGTAATCGAGGAAGAACAGCGGCTCGGCGCCACACACCACAAGGTCATTGACGCACATGGCGACCAGGTCGATGCCGATGCTGTCATGCTTGTTCAGGTTCAGGGCAAGGCGCAGCTTGGTGCCCACGCCGTCGGTGCCGGAAACCAGAACCGGCTGCTTGTAGCCCGCCGGGATTTCGCAGAGAGCGCCGAAACCTCCCAGGCCGCCCATGACTTCCGGACGCTTGGTACGCTTGGCGACGCTTTTGATGCGTTCGACCAATGCTTCACCGGCGTCGATGTCTACACCGGCGTCTTTATAGCTCAGGGAAGGTTGCTTGCTCATAGAAAATCCAGGCCTTTAGGGGGGATTCGGAGGTATCGACCGCTGCGTTGGGACCCGTTCAGCACCGCGCTGTGATGCGATGTTAAGGTTGGGCCTCTGCGATTGCCGGTCTGCGAAGGCGCGCGATTTTATCAGGCTTGCTCCCCAGGGGCCATCCTTGCGCCGACAACAGGGACCGTGTTGCACTAAATAAACCTGTTCTGGCCGGTACGATCAGTGCGAGTGCAGGCGTTTAAGGTGTACTTTAGGCCGAATTTGAATGACCGGTGGCTCACTGCTGTCCCAAGCTGTGTATCTCCTGAAGCTGCTTCTTTTTACTTTTTTCCGTTCGGGAACTGTCCATGCGTTTTTCCAGAATCCTTCTTGTCGGCTGTCTGTCCCTGATCAGCCTTCCCAGCCTTGCCGAAACGGTAAGCAATCTTTATCAGGTGCGTGAAGCAGTCAGTGGTCAGTCGCCAGACGAGCGCAGCCGTGCCACTCAGGCCGCCGTCGATACATTGGTACTGCGCCTGACCGGAGACGCCAAGGCCGTGCAGGGCTCTGCCATCGCTGCACTGCGCAAAGACCCACAGCAAATCATCAGCCAATACGGCTATGAAGCCGGGCCGCCGGAAACCCTGCTGGTGGATTTCGATCCGGCAACCACCGAGCGCGCCTTGCGTGACGCCGGGCTGTCGATCTGGGGCAGCAACCGCCCGTCGATTCTCGGCTGGTGGCTGAATGACTCGGTCGAGGGCGCCAATCTGGTCGGCGACGGCCAGGCTGCTGCCGAGCCATTGCGCCGAGCTGCGCAACACCGTGGTCTGCCCTTGCGTCTGCCGCTGGCTGA
This sequence comes from Pseudomonas coronafaciens pv. oryzae str. 1_6, assembly GCF_000156995.2. Taxonomy (NCBI): domain Bacteria; kingdom Pseudomonadati; phylum Pseudomonadota; class Gammaproteobacteria; order Pseudomonadales; family Pseudomonadaceae; genus Pseudomonas; species Pseudomonas coronafaciens. The sequence continues at coordinate 1,529,443 of NZ_CP046035.1, forward strand.
CCTGAGCGAGCAAGGTATCGGCGACGCCAAAACCCTTGAAGCGACTGACCCGGCACCGCTCAAGGAAGCGTCCGAACGCTATGGCGCCGATGCGATTCTTGCGGTGCATGCCAAGGAAGAGGGCGGGCAGTGGCAGGGCAAGTGGCGCTTGTGGCTGGGTGATCAGCGCGAACAGGGCACGGCCTCCGGCGCAACCTCCGAAGCTTTGGCCGATGCGGTGCTGTTGTCCGTGAGCGAGCGTCTGGCCCCGCGTTTCGTCGCCAAGCCCGGCGCGTCTACCGGCATGCTGATGCAGGTTCAGGGCATGACCCTGGAGCGTTATGCACAACTGCTTCAGTTACTCGAACCCTTCGGCGTGCGTCTGAGTTCTGTAGAGGGTGATCGGGTGGTGTTTGAAGTCAGTGGCAGCGCCGATCAGCTACGCTCGCAGATGTCACTGGCCAAGCTGCAGGAAGTGCCGGCCAGTGAGGTCGCTGCTGCGCCTGCGGACGCTACGACACCTGCCGCTCCTGCTGCTCCTGCCGCACCAGCTGCTGGCGCAGCTTCAGTATCGGCTCCTGCACAGGCGCCGATGATTGTTCCGGCCTCGGCGCCACAACTGTACTTCCGCTGGTAACCCGGCAAGAACGCTTTTCCATTGGCTTGAGGGATGTTGATGACTGATACGCGGCGTTGGTTCTGGATCGGCGGGCTGGCTTTGCTGGTCGCATTCGTGGTGCTGCTGCACACGATCCTCACTCCTTTTCTGGTGGCGTTGCTGCTGGCCTACATGGGCGATCCGCTGGTAGACCGTCTGGAGCGCGCGGGGCTGTCCAGAACCTTGAGCGTGGTGGTCGTATTCGGCCTCTTCACTCTGGTGCTGATGACCTTGCTGCTGGTGCTTGTGCCGATGCTGGCCAAGCAGCTGTTTCGTCTGTACGAACTGGCACCGCAGATTCTCGACTGGTTGCAGCACTCGGCCATGCCGTGGGTACAGGCCAAATTCGGGCTTGCAGACGGTTTCTGGAAATTCGACAAGATCAAGGCTGCCATCTCCGAGCACATGGGGCAGGCAGGGGACATCGTCTCCATTGTCCTGTCTCAGGCCACCGCGTCCAGCCTCGCCCTGATCGGCTGGCTGACCAATCTGGTGCTGATCCCGGTGGTCTGCTTTTATCTGCTGCGTGACTGGGACATCATGACCGGCAAGATCCGCGGTCTGCTGCCGCGTCAGCGTGAAGGTCAGATCGTCAAGCTCGCGGGCGAGTGCCATGAAGTGCTGGGTGCCTTCATTCGCGGCCAGTTGCTGGTCATGGTCGGGTTGGGGGTTATCTATGCGGCCGGGCTGATGCTGGTTGGCCTGGAGCTGGGGCTGTTGATCGGTGTCATTGCAGGTCTGGCAGCCATCGTGCCTTACATGGGCTTTGTGATCGGTATCGGCGCGGCGCTGATTGCCGGGTTGTTCCAGTTCGGCGGCGACCTGTACCCGATGATGGGCATCGTCGCGGTGTTCATGATAGGTCAGGCCCTTGAGGGCATGGTCCTGACGCCGTTGTTGGTGGGGGATCGTATCGGCCTGCACCCGGTCGCGGTGATTTTCGCGATTCTGGCTGGTGGTGAACTGTTCGGCTTCACCGGCATTCTGCTGGCCTTGCCGGTTGCGGCAGTGATCATGGTGCTGGTGCGCCATATGCACGACGTTTATAAAGACTCGGAAATCTACGCAGGCGCGGAAGACCCGGAGCTTTGACCCTGAAGCCGGCCTCTTCGCCCTGTTGCGAAGAGGCCGGCCAAAATGGCGCATGCTGTGCGCCAAACTCCCTTGCTGGCCCCCCGCTTTACTCACCCTGACGCAAACCTTTGATTTTGCTTGGGGTCTGTCGCATTGTGCGACCCGCCTCACGGGTATAAACTTCGAACACTTTACACAGAGGCCCTTGACGGTTTGCATGAGCCGTTAGTCAGCATGAAACCGATTCAGCTGCCCCTGAGTGTGCGTCTGCGTGATGACGCCACTTTCGTCAATTACTATCCAGGCGCCAATGCCGCTGCACTCGGCTATGTCGAGCGGCTGTGCGAAGCCGATGCCGGCTGGACGGAAAGCCTCATCTATCTATGGGGCAAGGACGGGGTAGGGCGCACGCACCTGCTGCAGGCTGCGTGCCTGCGTTTCGAGCAGATGGGCGAGCCTGCGGTGTACCTGCCGATGGCCGAAGTCATAGATGAAGGCATCGAACTGTTCGACCACCTGGAGCAGTACGAGCTGGTCTGTCTCGATGATCTGCAAGCGGTGGTCGGCAAGCCGGACTGGGAAGAAGCCCTGTTCCACCTGTTCAATCGGCTGCGCGACAGTGGTCGACGGCTGTTGATTGCAGCGTCCAAATCGCCCCGCGAGTTACCGGTTAAACTCCCTGATCTGAAGTCCCGCCTGACCATGGCGCTGGTGTTCCAGATGCGCGGGCTGTCCGACGAAGACAAACTGCGTGCGCTGCAACTACGCGCCTCACGACGTGGCTTGCACCTGACCGACGATGTCGGCCACTTCATTCTGACCCGCGGCACACGCAGCATGAGCGCGCTGTTTGAATTGCTCGAGCGTCTTGATCAGGCTTCGCTTCAGGAAAAACGCAAGCTGACCATTCCCTTCCTTAAAGAGACGCTTGGGTGGTAGATCAGACGCTGGTGATGCAGACCGCCGCAGCGTTGCGCCATGCAAAACGGATTCTGGTGATTACCGGGGCTGGTCTGTCGGCAGATTCGGGGCTGCCGACTTATCGTGGCGTAGGCGGGCTGTACAACGGCAAGACGGATGACGGGCTACCGATCGAAGTCGCCCTGTCGGGGCCGATGCTGCGTCGCGATCCCGAGTTGTGCTGGAAATACATCGCCGAGCTGGGCAAAGCCTGCCTCGGTGGCGAGCCTAACGTTGCCCACTATGCCATCGCCCAGTTGCAGCGCATCAAGCCTGAATGCTGGGTGCTGACCCAGAACGTCGATGGCTATCATCGCGCAGCAGGCAGCCCGCCCGAGCGGCTGATCGAAATTCACGGCCAGCTTTCACCACTGTTCTGTCAGTCATGTGGCGCGCAGGATTCGCAACTGAGCGAGTACTTGCTGCGTCCTTTGCCACCTCTATGCAGCATCTGTAGTGGCATTCTGCGACCGCCCGTCGTTCTTTTTCAGGAAATGCTCCCGGAAAGAGCACTGGAAACACTGCATGAACAGCTGGCTATAGGCTATGACGCAGTGCTGAGTATCGGCACCACGGCCAGCTTCCCCTACATCCATGAACCGGTCATTCGCACCCGTGTTTCCGGGGGATTTACCGCAGAAATCAATCCGCAGCCCACGGATCACAGCGCTCATATGGACGTCTTTCTGCAGTGCCGGGCGGCACATGTCATGGCGGAACTCATAAGTCACATCTAGTTCGATTGAATTTGCAAATCGCTTTCATTGCGGGCATAGTCTCGGCTTCTTAACAGTCAGCCACGGTTGTGCCCATGCAAGTTGTTCGCTTCGCACCCCTCGTGCCCCTCGCACTTGTCACTTTTTTGTTCGGTTGCTCGGCCAATATGCCGGTTGCACAGCAAGAACAGGTTCAGCCCGCTCCGCACTACCAGAACACGGTAACGGCACAGTCAGCAGCCCGTCGCGCTGATGCTGCTGAATTGCAGGACGAGATGGCCACAGAAGACGAACTGGCTCAGTTCGCAGACAACAAATCCTACAAACTGCCGGTTTTGGCCGACAGTATTCTTGAACGCGGCAAGTCTCTGATCGGTACGCGCTACCAGTTCGGCGGCACCTCGACCCGTTCCGGTTTCGACTGCAGTGGTTTCATCGGTTATCTGTTTCGCGAAGAGGCTGGCATGAGTCTGCCGCGCTCCACCCGCGAAATGATCAACGTCGATGCGCCGCTGGTCTCGCGCGGTAATCTCAAGCCTGGCGATCTGCTGTTCTTCAGCACTCGCGGCCGTGGCCGTGTCAGCCATGCAGCGATATACGCCGGTAATCAGCAATTCATTCATTCCAGCAGCCGCCGCAGTGGCGGGGTGCGCATCGACAGCCTTGACGACGCCTACTGGAGCAAGACCTTCATCGAGGCCAAACGACCTCTGGCGATGGCCCCCGGCGCAGTGGCGGTAAAATCTTCTCCGGTTGCAACGCAGACAACAGCGATGACATCGACTACAGTCAAGACCGCGCCAAAGCGGCGTAACGTGAACAAATAAAATCCGCTTACAAGACCTTCGGGTCTTTCTGCGTTTTTGAGCTACTCGGCAGCGTAAGCCGCATCCGGATCAGGTTGTTGTGTGTATGTCGATTGCTTTGCGCCTGATGGTCATTTCCGTTGCTGCGATGCTGGGCGCCTGTGCCAGCACGCCGCCTCCGCCCAAAGCGCCCCGGATCGTTCAGCGTCCGGTGGTGACGGCTCCCCCCCAGATCCTCTCTCCTGCTGCCGAAGACGTGCTGTTTCGTGCCTTGGGGCTCGTCGGCACGCCTTATCGTTGGGGCGGCAACACGCCTGATTCCGGTTTTGATTGCAGCGGCCTTATAGGCTATGTCTATCGTGATGCGGCAGGTATTTCTCTACCACGCTCCACGCGCGAGATGATCGTGATGGGCGCACCGAATATTCGTCGCGAACAGCTGCAGTCGGGCGATTTGGTGTTCTTCGCCACATCGGGTGGCTCGCAGGTGTCCCACGCCGGCATCTACGTTGGCGAAGGTCGATTCGTGCATGCACCGGCCACTGGTGGCACGGTCAAGCTCGACAGCCTGGACAAGCCTTACTGGCAGCGCGCTTACCTCAACGCCAAGCGCGTTATTCAGCCCGCCAGCCTGGCGCAGAATCGGCCTTAGACATGAACCGCTGATCAGCGGTTCTTTTCCAACTCGAGATCGCACTCAGAGCGCCCTGCAACGCGTATCCACGCTGGAGCTTGGGTAACATAGGCTTCCCGCGAGTGCCTATCGTTCCTTACGCCCCAGCGTGGGAGTGCTGTTAGTGACGCTCTGCGTACACCCCCTGCACCCGGCGTTACTGAGCGGCCTTGGCTGAAGTCACGCGCCAGATCTTGTTGCCAACATCATCAGCCACCAGCAAGCCGCCGCGCTGGTCGTTGACCACGCCGACCGGTCGGCCCATCGCTTTTTCATCTTTGTTCAGAAAGCCGGTCAGTACATCCACCGGTGCGCCGTTGGGCTTGCCGCCGCTGAAGGGCACGAAGACCACTTTGTAGCCGCTGTGCGGTTTACGGTTCCATGAGCCATGCTGGCCAATGAACAGGCCTTCGTTGAAAGGCGCCGCCAGCGTCTTGCCGTCGGCAAATACCAGGCCCAGCGAGGCCGTGTGCGGGCCGACTGCATAGTCAGGCGCAATGGCCTTGGCGACCAATTCCGGGTTTTGCGGCTTGACGCGCTCGTCTACATGCTGGCCGTAGTAGCTGTAAGGCCAGCCATAGAAAGCGCCATCCTGCACTGACGTCACGTAGTCAGGCACCAGATCGCTGCCGATCTCGTCTCGCTCATTGACGGCAGTCCACAGCTTTCCAGTCTTTGGTTCCCAGTCCATGCCGTTCGGGTTGCGCAAGCCCGACGCGAAGATCCTGTGGTTGCCGGTGGCGGCGTCCACTTCCCAGATCGCTGCGCGACCTTCTTCCTTATCCAGGCCGTTCTCGCCCACGTTGCTGTTGGAGCCGACCGTCACGTACAGCTTGCTGCCGTCCTTGCTGGCGATGACGTTCTTGGTCCAGTGGTGATTGAGCGTACCACCCGGCAAATCGACCACTTTGGTCGGCTGCGCGCTGATGGAGGTCTGACCTGTCTGGTAGGGGAAGCTGATCAGGCGGTCGGTGTCGGCTACATAGAGTTTGTTGCCCACCAGGGTCATGCCGAACGGGGAGTTGAGGTCCTTCAGGAATACCGTGCGGGTTTCAGCAACGCCGTCCTTGTCCATGTCGCGCAACAGGGTAATGCGATTGGCGCTCGGCACGCCCGCACCTGCACGGCCCATTACTTTTTCCATGACCCAGCCACGAATCCCCTTGGAATCATCCGGCTTGGCGGGCGAATTGGTTTCCGCCACCAGCACGTCACCGTTGGGCAGCACATACAGCCAGCGCGGGTGATCCAGATGTTCAGCAAAGGCCGCCACCTGAGTGCCTGGCGCAGCAACCGGCTTGGCGCCGTTTTCCCAGCCGATCGCAGGGGCGATGTTGACGGTCGGTATCAGCGTCTTATTCGGCTCCGGCAGCTTCGGCGACGGGCCTGTGCCGTCTGACACCTGCAGGGTCGACGACTCGCCGCAAGCAGCGAGGCCGCCAGCGACCAGAAGCAGTACGGCGTAGTGGGGTCTGAGTTTGAACATGGGAAATCTCCATAAAAGACGTTGTCCTGTCACTGGTAGAGGCGCATTGAGCCGTACAGGTTCAATCAGGTACCGGAACAGCCTCCAATGGCAGCAGTGCAGATTGACGCTCCCGGCCCAACACTCTACCCTTCGCGGCTTGTTTCAGGTGCTTTGCAGTCAGCGACTGGCAGAGTGAAACAGGGAAGCCGGTGTGGATCTCCTGATCCGATCCCGGCGCTGCCCCCGCAACGGTAAATGAGTCAAGGCTGTGCCTGACGCCACTGTGTTTTTACATGGGAAGGCGCGCAGCCGGGGTGACCCGCTCATGAGCCCGGAGACCGGCCTGAATCACTCAATGGCATCACGGAGGGTGATGTTCTGTGCAGGGCGTTGCCGTGCTGTCCAGTGCTGTCCTTCCGTCTGCTTTCGCCTGCCCCGAGCGGAGAGCCGAGATGAACGAATCCCCCGAACGCGACGAACGCCACCTGGCGCGCATGCAGCGCAAGAAAGCCGTGATGGACGAGCGCATTGCCAGCTCCCCCAACGAGTGCGGGCTGCTGCTGGTATTGACCGGCAATGGCAAAGGCAAGAGCAGTTCTGCCTTCGGCATGCTCGCTCGGGCCATGGGGCACGACATGCAGTGCGGTGTGGTGCAGTTCATCAAGGGCCGCAACAGCACCGGCGAAGAAATGTTCTTCCGGCGCTTCCCCGAGCAGGTGCGTTATCACGTGATGGGCGAAGGGTTCACCTGGGAAACCCAGGACCGCCAGCGCGACATCGCTGCCGCTGAGGCCGCGTGGGCCGTCTCGCAGGAAATGCTCCGCGACCCGGGCATCGGCCTGGTGGTGCTCGACGAACTGAACATCGCCCTGAAGCATGGCTATCTTGACCTTGAGCAGGTGCTTACCGACCTGCAGGCGCGTCCTCCTATGCAGCATGTGCTGGTCACCGGCCGTGGCGCCAAACCCGAGTTGATCGACCTGGCCGATACGGTCTCCGAGATCAGCGTGGTCAAGCATGCGTTTCAGTCCGGTATTCGTGCGCAAAAAGGCATCGAGCTGTGAGCCATTCACTATGAGAACGCTGCCATGAGAGCACTGCAATGAGAGCTCCGCGCGATTGCCCGGCGGTATTGATCGCCGCGCCAGCCTCCGGGCAAGGCAAAACCACCGTTACCGCCGCGCTGGCCCGCTTGCATCGCAATCAGGGCCGCAAGGTCCGGGTGTTCAAGTGCGGGCCGGACTTTCTCGACCCCATGATCCTTGAGCGTGCCAGTGGCGCGCCGGTCTATCAACTGGACATGTGGATGGTCGGTGCCGATGAAAGCCGCCGCCTGTTGTGGGAAGCCGCTGATGAAGCTGATCTGATTCTTATCGAGGGCGTCATGGGCCTGTTCGATGGCACGCCCTCGAGTGCCGACCTGGCGCGACACTTCGGCGTGCCGGTGCTGGGAGTGATCGACGGCACTGCAATGGCCCAGACCTTCGGCGCCCTGGCGCTGGGGCTGGCGCGCTATCAGCCGGACTTGCCGTTTGCCGGCGTGCTGGCCAACCGCGTCGGCACGGTTCGTCATGCGCAGTTGCTGGAAAACAGCCTGACCGAAGGTTTGCGCTGGTATGGCGCGTTGTCACGCGAAGTGGGTTTTGAATTGCCCAGTCGCCACCTTGGGCTGGTGCAGGCCAGCGAGCTCAATGACCTGGACCTGCGTCTGGACATGGCCGCTGCGGCCTTGGCCAGCACGTGCGAAGTGGCCTTGCCTCCGGCTGTGACATTTACCGCGGCCGACCCGGTTCAGGTCGAGCCGTTGCTGAGCGGCGTGCGCATCGCCGTGGCGCGAGACGAAGCGTTTGCCTTTATTTATGGCGCCAGCCTGGACCTGTTGCGCAACATGGGTGCCGAGCTGAGCTTCTTCTCGCCCATCCATGACAGCGAAATTCCAGACGCCGACAGCCTTTACCTGCCGGGCGGTTACCCTGAACTGCACCACGTCGCGCTGGCCGCCAACCTCACGATGCAGGCTTCGATCAGGGCGCACCATATTGCCGGCAAGCCGATCCTGGCCGAGTGCGGCGGCATGCTCTACCTGCTCGATGCTCTGACCGACGTAGAGGGCGTGCGCGCCGACCTGGTCGGTTTGCTGGCCGGTGAGGCGGTCATGCAGAAGCGTCTGGCGGCGCTGGCGCTGCAAGCGGTCGAGCTGCCTGAGGGCACGCTGCACGGTCATACCTATCACCACTCGCTGACCAGCACCGAGCTGCAGCCAATTGCCCGTGGCGTCAGCCCTAATGGTGGGCGGGGCGCAGAGGCGGTGTATCGTCTCGGACGCCTGACCGCGTCCTACGTGCATTTCTATTTTCCTTCCTGCCCACCGGCAATTGCGGCGCTGTTCAAGCCATGACCGAGCAGGCATTCAGCGAGCAAGAGCGGGCTGCGGTGTATCGCGCCATCGCCGAGCGCCGCGACATGCGGCATTTCATCGGTGGCGAAGTCGCGCCCGCGTTGCTGGCGCGTTTGCTCGAAGCCGCGCATCAAGCACCCAGTGTCGGGCTCATGCAGCCTTGGCGCTTCATTCGTATCAGTGACCCACTGTTGCGCGGCAAGATGCAGGCGCAGGTGGAAGAAGAGCGTATTCGTACCGCCGAAGCACTGGGCGAGCGCACCGACGAGTTCATGAAACTCAAGGTAGAAGGCATCAACGATTGCGCGGAAGTGCTGGTCGCTGCACTGATGGAAGGCCGTGAGCAGCACATCTTCGGTCGCCGTACCTTGCCGGAAATGGACATGGCCTCATTGTCCTGCGCCATTCAGAACCTGTGGCTGGCTTCGCGTGCCGAAGGGCTGGGCATGGGCTGGGTGTCGCTGTTCGACCCTGAAGCGCTGGCCGGATTGCTGGGCATGCCCGACGGCGCCAAGCCGCTGGCGATCATCTGTCTGGGGCCGGTGAAAGAATTTTATCCTGCGCCGATGCTGGTCATGGAAGGCTGGGCGCAGGCGCGTCCGCTGAAAGAGCTGTTGTATGAGAACCAGTGGGGAGTGAGTCAATGAGTGTGGCGCTGTTGAGCGTCGCCGGCGTGGCACTGGACGCGTTGCTCGGTGAGCCGAAACGTTTCCATCCGCTGGTGGCGTTCGGAAACTTTGCCAGCCGGGTCGAACAACGTTTCAACAGCGGTGGCCGCGGCTGGCGCAGTCATGGCGTGACGGCCTGGGTGATCACCGTGGTGCCGTTGACGCTGGCGGCCACGCTGCTGAGCTGGCTGCCTTACATTGGCTGGCTGTTTGACATCCTGGCGCTGTATTGCGCGCTGGGCATGCGCAGCCTGGGCGAGCACGTTCAGCCGGTGGCGCAAGCGCTGCGCAGCGATGATCTGGTCGAGGCTCGGCAGCGGGTCGGTTACCTGGTCAGTCGGCAGACGACTGAACTCGATGCTACCGAAGTCGCTCGCGCCGCCACAGAGTCGGTGCTGGAGAACGGTAGCGACGCTGTGTTCGCTGCCTTGTTCTGGTTCGTCGTGGCCGGTGCGCCTGGCGTTGTGCTGTATCGGCTGAGCAATACGCTGGATGCCATGTGGGGTTATCGCAACGAGCGTTTCGAGCGTTTCGGCTGGGCTGCGGCGAAAATCGACGACGTGCTCAACTACTGTCCTGCACGCCTCGTGGCACTGACTTACGCCTTATTGGGCAAGACCCGCCTGGCGCTACGCTGCTGGCGCACTCAGGGGCCAACCTGGGACAGCCCGAACGCTGGCCCGGTGATGGCAGCTGGCGCGGGCGCACTGGGCGTCGAACTGGGCGGCGCGGCTATCTATCACGGCGAGCTGCATCAGCGTCCGGCATTGGGCGAAGGTGTTCCGGCCGATGCAGACTCGATTGATCGCGGCTGGCAACTGGTGCAGCGCGGCGTGTGGTTGTGGCTGCTGGTCATCTGTGTGGTAGCTGAATTCTATGCTTGAACATGGCGGTCGATTGCGCGCTGCGGCGCAGCATTATGGTATCCGGCAGGCCGAATGGCTGGACCTGTCCACCGGCATTGCGCCCTGGCCGTGGACGATTCCCGATATCCCGGCGCGTGCCTGGGCGCGGCTGCCCGAGACCGATGACGGTCTGGAAGCTGCGGCCTGTGCGTATTATGGCGTTCCTCAATTGCTCCCGGTGGCCGGTTCCCAGGCCGCGATCCAGGCGTTGCCACGGGTGCGCCGTGGCGGTCGGGTCGGCGTTCTTTCTCCTTGTTATGCCGAGCATGCACATGCCTGGCGCAAGAGCGGTTACGTGGTTCGCGAGGTGAGCGAGCATGAGGTCGATTATTTTCTCGACAGCCTTGACGTGCTGGTGGTGGTCAACCCCAACAACCCGACTGGCCTGCATTTAAGCACCGAGCGCCTGCTGGAATGGCACGCGCGACTGGCCGAGCGCGGTGGCTGGCTGGTGGTGGATGAAGCGTTCATGGACAACACGCCGGGCCTCAGCCTGACAGCCGAGACCTGGCGCATCGGGCTGATAGTGCTGCGCTCGTTCGGCAAGTTTTTCGGTCTGGCCGGTGTCAGGCTGGGGTTTGTGCTGGCCGAGCCGGTGCTGCTCAAGGCGCTGGCGCAAGAAATAGGCCCTTGGTCTGTCAGCGGTCCTACCCGCATTATTGGCCAGGCCTGTCTGGGCGATGTGCAAGGCCAGGAGCATCAGCGCGAGCGCAGTGATCGGGCGCGTGACCGGCTGGTGGCATTGCTCGAACAGTACGGCCTGACTCCGGACGGTGGCTGTGCGCTTTTTCAATGGCTGGTCACCGCACAGGCACAGACACTTTACGAATTTTGCGCCCGGCGCGGTGTGCTGCTACGGCTGTTCGCAGGGTCAACGCCGGAATCCGGCAGCCTGCGCTTCGGTTTGCCTGGCGAAGAGGCTGACTGGCATCGTCTGCACAACGTTTTGCTTGAATACCGCAAGGAATACCCATGGCCACGCTGATGGTACAAGGCACCACGTCGGATGCCGGCAAAAGTACGCTGGTGACGGCGCTGTGCCGCTGGCTTATCCGGCAGGGTGTGAGCGTCGTGCCGTTCAAGCCGCAGAACATGGCGCTCAACAGCGCGGTGACGGCGGACGGTGGTGAGATCGGACGTGCGCAGGCTGTCCAGGCCCAGGCGTGCTTTCTGGAGCCACACACCGACATGAACCCGGTGCTGCTCAAGCCCAACAGCGACACCGGCGCGCAGGTGATCATTCATGGCCGTGCTGTTACCACCATGAACGCGGTGGCTTATCACGGCTATAAAGAGATCGCCATGCAGGCGGTGCTGGAGTCGCATCGACGGCTTGGCGAAAGCTACCCGGTAATCATGGTCGAAGGCGCGGGCTCGCCTGCCGAGATCAATCTGCGCGCCAACGACATCGCCAACATGGGGTTTGCCGAGGCGGTCGACTGTCCGGTGCTGCTGATTGCCGATATCAACCGCGGCGGCGTCTTCGCCCATCTGGTCGGCACGCTGGAGTTGCTCTCGCCGAGCGAGCAGGCGCGGGTCAAAGGTTTCATCATCAACCGGTTTCGGGGCGACATTGCCCTGCTGCAACCGGGTCTGGACTGGCTGGAAGCGCGCACCGGCAAACCGGTGGTCGGCGTTTTGCCTTACGTGATGGACCTGCACCTGGAAGCCGAAGACGGTCTCGATCAGCGCCAGACCGACAAGGTCGAACAGGTCCTCAACGTGGTCGTGCCGGTGCTGCCACGCATCAGTAATCACACCGATTTCGACCCGTTGCGCTTGCATCCTCAGGTCAATCTGCAGTTCATCGGGCCAGGCCAGGCGATACCGCCTGCCGACCTGATCATCCTGCCCGGCTCGAAAAGCGTACGCAGCGACTTGAAATACCTGCACGCCAATGGCTGGGACACCGCTATCGACCGGCACCTGCGCTATGGCGGCAAATTGATGGGGATCTGCGGCGGCCTGCAAATGCTCGGCGAGCACCTGCATGACCCGCTGGGGCTGGAGGGTGCTGCCGGTTCAAGTCCCGGGCTCGGTCTTCTGGCGATGAGTACGGTACTGGAAACCGAGAAACAACTACGCAACGTGCGAGGCCATCTGACGCTGGAAGACGCTGAAGTCAGCGGTTACGAAATTCATGCCGGCGTGACCACCGGCGCGGCGCTGGAGCAGCCCGCGGTCAGGCTTGATGATGGCCGTTGCGATGGCGCGCAGAGCACTGACGGGCAGATACTCGGCACCTACCTGCATGGGCTGTTCGAATCACCTGCGGCGTGCAGTGCCTTGTTGCGCTGGGCCGGCCTGGAAAACGTTCAGTCGGTCGATTATCACGCTTTGCGCGAGCGCGACATCGAGCGCCTGGCGGACCTGGTTGAAAAACACCTGGACGGCCGCCTGCTCCGCGAGCTGTGCGGCCTGGAGGCAAGCTGAATGCTGCAATTGATCCTCGGTGGCGCCAGGTCCGGCAAAAGCCGGCTGGCCGAGAAACTGGCCATGAATTCCGCGCTGGAGGTGATTTATATCGCCACCAGCCAGCCCCTTGATGGCGAAATGAATCATCGCATTGCTAGCCATCGTGCGCGCCGTCCCGAGCAATGGGGGCTGGTAGAGGAGCCTGTCGAGCTGGCGCGAGTGCTGCGCGACAACGCCGCGTCCGACCGCTGTCTCCTGGTGGATTGTCTGACCCTGTGGCTGACCAATCTGCTGATGCTCGACAGCTCAGAGCGTCTGGCTCGGGAGCGTGAAGCGCTGCTTGACTGTCTGGCCGGTTTGCCGGGTGAAATCATTTTTGTCAGCAACGAAACCGGGCTCGGTGTTGTGCCTCTCGGTGAGCTGACCCGCCGTTATGTCGACGAAGCCGGCCTGCTGCATCAATCGCTGGCCGAGCGTTGCCAGCGCGTAGTATTAACCGTTGCTGGTCTGCCCCTGGTCCTTAAAGGAACACCGTTATGAGTAATTCCTGGTGGCTCACGCCTGCTCAGGCCATAAATATGCCAATGCGCGAAGCTGCACTGGCGCGCCAGGCGCAACTGACCAAACCCGCCGGTTCGCTGGCACAGCTGGAGCGCCTGGCGGTTCAGCTTGCCGGCCTGCAAGGGCGTGAGCGTCCGGCTGCCGACACATTGTGGATCGCGATCTTCGCGGGCGATCACGGCGTTGTTGCTGAAGGTGTGTCAGCGTATCCGCAGGAAGTCACTGGCCAGATGTTGCACAACTTCGTCAACGGCGGCGCAGCGATCAGCGTGCTGGCGCGTCAGTTGTCGGCGCACCTGGACGTGGTGGACTTGGGCACGGTTTCGCCGATGGACCTGCCGGGCGTTCTTCATCTGCGACTGGGGGCGGGTACTGCCAACCTCGCGCAGGGGCCGGCGATGAGCGAAGAGCAGGGTTTTGCTGCCTTGCAGGCCGGTCGCGACAGCGTCTTGCGTGCCAAGGCAGCGGGGACCGAGTTGTTTATCGGTGGAGAAATGGGTATTGGCAATACCACCTCTGCCAGTGCGCTGGCGTGCTCTATTCTGGAATGCGCCGCGCCGTTGCTGGTAGGGCCTGGCACCGGACTGAACGCGGAGGGCGTCGCCCACAAGACGCAGGTCATCGAGCGCGCGCTGGCGTTGCATGCCGAGCACTCGGGTGATCCGTTGCGAAGCCTGTTCTGTCTGGGCGGGTTTGAAATCGCAGCCCTGACGGGCGCCTATCTGGCCTGTGCGCAGGAAGGTATCGCGGTGCTGGTCGACGGCTTCATCTGCAGCGTGGCGGCATTGGTGGCTGTGCGCCTGAACCCGTCGTGCCGCAGCTGGTTGCTGTTTGGTCACCGTGGTGCGGAGCCGGGACATCGGCATTTGCTGGAAACGCTTTGGGCCGAGCCGCTGCTTGATCTTGGCATGCGTCTGGGTGAGGGCAGCGGTGCGGCTCTGGCAGTACCTCTGGTGCGCCTGGCTTGCGAGCTGCACAACGGCATGGCGACATTTGCCGAAGCTGCGGTGGCGGATCGTCCGGCATGAACTTGCATCTTGATCTGTTGAGGCATGGGGAAACCGAGCTGGGCGGTGGGTTGCGCGGCAGCCTTGATGACGCGCTGACAGACCTCGGCTGGCAGCAGATGCGTGATGCGGTCGTTGACGGCGGCCCTTGGGAGCGGATTGTCAGCTCGCCGTTGCAGCGCTGCGCGCGGTTCTCCGAGGAGTTGGCGCAACGTCTGTCGTTGCCCCTGCAACTGGAGCCGGGTCTGCAGGAATTGCACTTTGGCGATTGGGAAGGTTACAGCCCTGCGCAACTGATGGAAACCGATGCTGAAGGGTTGGGGTTGTTCTGGGCTGATCCTTATGCGTTCACGCCGACCAATGGCGAACCTGTGGCCGATTTCTCGTCTCGAGTGCTGAACGCCGTGCAGCGTTTGCATCAGGCCTGTGCCGGTGAGCGCGTGCTGCTGGTCAGCCACGGCGGGGTGATGCGTTTGCTGATGGCTCAAGCGCGTGGTCTGCCTCGTGAGCAGTTGTTGCAGGTGGTGGTCGGTCACGGCGCCCTGTTGTCGATTCAGGTCGCCGCTGGCGGTCTGCTGACGGAAGTCTGAAATGCTCCCATTCTGGATCGCTCTGCAATTTCTCGGCAGCCTGCCGATCCGCCTTCCCGGCATGCCTCGTCCCGAGGAGCTTGGGCGTTCGCTGTTGTTCTATCCGCTGGTAGGCGTAGTATTCGGCACGTTGTTGCTGGGTTTCAATGCGCTGCTCGGCGGTACGCCGCTGATGTTGCACGCCGCGCTGCTGCTCTGCGCCTGGGTGTTGCTCAGCGGTGGTTTGCACCTGGATGGCCTGGCAGACAGCGCCGACGCCTGGCTGGGCGGTTTCGGCGATCGCGAGCGTACCTTGAGCATCATGAAGGACCCACGCAGCGGGCCCATCGCGGTGGTCACGCTGGTGCTGGTGCTGCTGCTCAAATTCGCCGCCATTGTGGCGCTGATCGAAAGTCAGAACAGCATCGGGCTGCTGTTGGCGCCGCTGATCGGGCGCAGTGCCATGCTTGCACTGTTTCTTGGTACGCCTTACGTGCGCGCTGGCGGGTTGGGCCAGGCACTGGCCGATCATCTGCCGCGCAGCCTCGGCCGCAAGGTGTTGTTGGCCAGCGCCTTGGCCTGTGTGCTGCTGGCGGGCTGGTCGGGTGTGTGTGCAGTGCTGGTCTCTACTGTGTGTTTTTTCTGGTTGCGTCACTTGATGATGCGGCGCCTTGGAGGGGCGACGGGTGATACGGCAGGCGCGTTGCTGGAATTGCTCGAGCTGACAGTCGTGCTGACACTGGCGCTGGTTTAAGCGCTGTCGAGGGATATGCCCTGACTGGATTGACAGCGTTGCTGGGCAGGGCGTAGCGTCGCGGCTCGCAGGCACATCCGCGTGCAACTGTTGCAGGGAGCTGACAATGACATCGATCTGGCGCACCAGTGTCTGGATTCTCGTGGGCAGCGCCTTGATCCTGGCGTTATCACTGGGTACGCGGCACGGCTTCGGGCTGTTTCTGTCGCCCATGAGCGCGGATTTTGGCTGGGGCCGCGCAGTGTTCGCCTTCGCCATCGCTTTGCAAAACCTGATGTGGGGGCTGGCGCAGCCGTTTGCCGGTGCGCTGGCAGACCGCTTTGGCGCGGCGAAAGTCGTGTTCGTCGGCGGTATTCTTTATGCCGTGGGGCTGCTGTGCATGAGCATGGCCGACTCCCCACTCAGTCTTTCATTGAGTGCCGGTTTGCTCATCGGCATAGGCCTTTCCGGTACGTCGTTCTCGGTCATTCTGGGTGTGGTCGGGCGCGCGCTGCCTGCCGAGAAGCGCAGCATGGGCATGGGGATCGCCAGTGCGGCCGGGTCATTCGGCCAGTTCGCCATGCTGCCCGGTACCCTGGGCCTGATCAGCTGGCTGGGCTGGTCCGGCGCCTTGCTCGTGCTGGGCGTGATCGTCGCGTTGATCCTGCCATTGGTGGGCATGCTCAAAGACATACCTACCGCCTCTACCGGCGTCGAGCTTACCTTGGGCGAGGCTCTGCGCGAGGCCTGCTCGCATTCGGGGTTCTGGTTGCTGGCGCTGGGCTTTTTCGTCTGCGGCTTTCAGGTGGTTTTCATTGGTGTGCATCTGCCTGCTTATCTGGTGGATCAGCACTTGCCGGCCAAGGTCGGCACCACGGTGCTGGCGCTGATCGGGCTGTTCAATATTTTCGGCACTTACACCGCGGGCTGGCTGGGCGGTCGTATGTCCAAGCCTCGACTGTTGACCACGCTTTATCTGCTGCGCGCAGTGGTGATCGTGCTGTTTATCTCGGTCCCGCTCAGTCAGACCACCGCCTACCTGTTTGGGGTGGCGATGGGCCTGCTTTGGCTGTCCACAGTTCCTCTGACCAACGGTACGGTGGCGACGCTGTTCGGTGTGCGCAACCTGTCGATGCTGGGCGGTATCGTTTTCCTGTTTCACCAGTTGGGGGCTTTTCTGGGTGGCTGGCTGGGCGGTCTGGTGTACGACCGTACCGGGAGCTACGACCTGATCTGGCAAGTCTCAGTGCTGCTCAGCCTGCTGGCGGCGGCGCTCAACTGGCCTGTGCGTGAGCGCCCGGTGGCCAGGCTGCAGGCGCAAGGTGGTCTGGCGTGACCGGGCGCTGGCCATTAGCCTCGGCCTTGGTGGCGGTGGCGGTGCTGTTGGGGCTGCTGTGGTGGGCCTGGCAACATGTCGGGCTGGCAGCATTACAACTGGGCCTGGGCGCTTGCTAGGCAGAAGGCCTGGCTTGCGGTAGCGTGTCGGTAGACCACAATAATCTTCAGGGCCACCATGATGAATATTCGCTTTGCTTCGATTTCTCTTTTGTTGCTGGCCATGAGCGGCGCTGCAATGGCCGCCGATTGCCCGCCGCTGTTGCAAGGCGAGCTGCCCAAGCTGCGCGCCAAGGAAAACATCGACCTGTGCAAGCGCTTTGCCGGCAAGCCGCTGGTGGTGGTCAACACGGCCAGCTTCTGTGGCTTCGCGCCGCAGTTCAAAGGGCTTGAAGAACTCAGCCAGCGTTACAAGGGGCAGGGGCTTGAGGTGCTGGGCGTGCCGTCCAACGACTTCAAGCAGGAGGCCAAGGACGGTGAAGAAACCGCCAAGGTTTGCTACGTCAATTACGGCGTGACCTTCACCATGACCGAGCCGCAGGCTGTGCGCGGTGACGATGCCACTCACCTGTTTAAAGTGCTTGCCGAGCAAAGCAGCGCGCCACGCTGGAACTTCTATAAGTACGTGGTCGATCGCCAGGGCAAGGTCATCGCCAACTTTTCCAGCATGACCAAGCCCGATGATCCTGAACTGATTGCGGCCATCGAAAAGGCGATTGCATCGAAGCCCTAGGTTGCAGGGGAGTGCGAAGCTCAAGTCGAGCCCGAATCTCGCTGATTCGCAGCACGGTATGACGCAGAGCGTTACGAAATGCATGCCAGCGCGGGGCATTGGCATGACAGTCATGGAGTATGAATGCTGTTCCCGCACCCCATCGGGGAGCGCAGCCCCAGGCGCTTTGCATCCGCTTTCAAGGGTGTCAGGCGCGCAATAAAAAGCCCGCGATCATCACTGGTCGCGGGCTTTTTCAGCTTGGCGGTCGCCTGTCAGAAGCGATAGGTAACCGAGGTGCCCAGGCCGTGAGCAGTGTTGCGGTAGTCGGCGCTGTAAGAACCCTTGGTCGCGCTGCTGTCGCGGATCTTGGTTTCTTCTTCACGCAGGTACGAATACGCCACGTCGATGGTCAGGTCGTCGGTCGGGCTCCAACCGGCACCGAAGCTGATGATCTTGCGATCGCCAGTCGGGATGCGTGGGGAGCGGTTGACGTTGTTGGTTGGCGACTGATCAACGGAGAAGCCAGTGCGCAGCGTCCACTCTTTATTGACCTTGTACGATGCACCAATGGCGTGTGCCCAGGTGTCGTGCCAGTTCTGTTCTTCAGAGATAGTGCCGATCGGGCCGACGGAACCGCCGAGCAGGGCAGGAACGCCATCGTTGTTGACGGTGATGTCTTGCAAGCGGCTCCAGCGGGTCCAGGTGCTGCCTGCATAGACAGTCCAGTTTTCGTCGAGCTGCTGAGTGATGGAGAAGTCCACGGACTCAGGCGTGGAAATATCCAGCGAAGCGTCGTACTTCTGGCCGGAGAATCCGCCGAAGCCCGAGCCTTCGATCTTGGTCTTGCCTTTGAGCTTGTAATCGACCTTCGAGTGGTAGGTCAGGCCAAGGCGTGTGGTGTCGGTGGCTTGCACCAGAATACCGGCATTGAAGCCGATCGCGGTGTCATCGCCTTCGATCTTCACCTTGCCGTCGTTCAGGCCAGGGCTTCTTGCGTTCAGCGTGGCAGACGTCAGCTCGCCGTCGATACGGTTGATGGTCGGGCCGAAACCAATGGAGACCTTGTCGTTGAATGCATAGCTGACGGTCGGCTGAAAGGTCACGACCTGGACGTGGCTCTTGTCGCCCCAGTAGCGGCCTGCGAAGCCTTTTTCGTAATCGGTGACCAGGCCGAACGGCACGTACACGCCCAGACCAAATGCCCAGTGATCATCGATAGGTTTTACGTAGTAGCCCATTGGCACGCCGACGACCGGGACCATGTCACCGTCGTTGCTGCCGCCAAATGTGCCGCGACCATTGTCGATGTCGGTCTTGGCGATAACGGCTGCGGCGCCTCCGCTGATTTGTTCGCGTTTTATGCGCGACATGCCGGCAGGGTTGCCGAATACAGTGCTTGCGTCATCGGCTGAGGAGGAGCGACCTGCGAAACCGGTGCCCATGCCGCTGATACTTTGTTCATTGAGGGCGAAGCCGGCAGCGAGCAATTGAGAAGAAGCCAGGCCCAGAGCGAGTCCCAGCGTTGTCCGGTTCAGTGCTTTTGTCATTATTTTCATTATTAGAACTCCTTGTTGTTCACCGCTCGGAAATTACCAACATTTTGAACGGCGCGCTATAGCCTGAATAGCCCGATTTAGAGCTATTCTTGTAGGACAATCCTGAAAAAGCAGTAGGAAATGCACTTTTTTCGAAGTTCTGTTGTCGTGCTTACTCGTCAGGTCGGTCACTTTTATCACGGGCATTAAAAAGCCCCGCGTGTAAGGCGGGGCTTCGGGCTTGCGTTACAGCTGTCGTCAGGCGATGAGAGCCTGACGGGTACGCTCGATCACGGCTTGCAGCGGTTCGGCGCTTGCGTACTGATCGGGGTACAGGCGTTCGCTGTGGCGGGCGATGCCGTGTTCATTGACGATGGTAAAGCTGAAGCAACCTTTGCGAGCTGCCATGATCAGGCAGTTCATCGGGGCAAAAGCATTGGTAAGCGTGTGAATCGCGTGCTGAGTTTGAGTATTCATATTCAAGGTGTTTCCTGAAACAACACGGAACAATACCGTGCATAAATAAAGATTCCAGTAAACGCGGGCCGACATTTGATAAAAAATCCTGGCTGGGCGGAGAACCTGACTGGAACAAGACAGGCAGTTGAAGCGCGCTTTATCGTATGGCGCTCTGGCTGACCGGTAGGTACTTAGGAGGGCAGGCAACACGACAGGAGCAAAGGTTCTACGCTCCAGGTGAAGATCCTGATCAATTGCAGGCTGGTTGAAGCAGACCATGAGAGCCGTTACTGCACTGACACCTTTATGGTGCTTCAGCGAGAAGGTTCATGTCTGGAAACCATCGAGGTGGTCGATCCCTTGTTGCCAACATTCTCGTCGCATGGAGGAGTGTCTGTCGGGGGACTTGTCGACCGGAATTGATTTTCAGCTTGGTACTAACGGCGGCAATGCTACCGACGGCGAACAGGTAATGCAATAGGCTACGTGAAAAATAATTCTCAATGGACAAGCAGTCGATAGACCAGCACCGCCACGGAGGCAACCATCGAACATCCCAGCAGGTAGGCTGCGATGGTCAGTCGAGTTGACTCGCGGCGTTCGATGGCGCGCATTATATCGCCTGCCTGATTGATGCGGCCCTTGCTCAGGTCCCTGCAGATGATCAGGTTCAGGGCGATGGCAGATAACAGCACGCTGCAGGCGAACACCACGCCGTCCGGTGAGGGCAGCAGCAGGCTGGTCGCGATAGCAGTTATACAGACTGCTATCAATAACACGAAGAACTTCAGTATCTCCCTCATGGAACCCTTCACTGAATCATTGATGGCTGACGGCGGGTGTTTTTCAAGATGACTTCTGCCGAAGCGCGCGCAGTCTATCGCTTGCAGCAACTTTAGGGGACTGCGCCGTGCAGGAAAGCGCTCGGGGGCGTGGCGCCTTTTTTTGAAACGACCGCTACAAGCCAGTGTGTATGGGGATTTAAGTGACATCGTGCGCAGATTACCTGACGCACCACATCCCTGAAAAAACGCCTACGCGAGCGTTGTGCACATTAGCGCCACAAGCTGCCACATCACTGTCACAAGTGTTGCTAAGGGTTTGATTTATGATGGTGATTTATTAAGTCAATGAAAAACATCGCTTTTTTTTGCTGGTGAAAAAATCGTCAGTTTGAGCGCAAGCCCCATTCTGTCTGCGTTTGCGGAAGTTAAAGGAAGGTTGTCCACTGAGTTATCCACAGCTTCTGTGGATTGTCCCGGTGGTGATGTCCCGGTAATGGGGGCTGTGCGACTGCGCAAAAACGCGTAGAATCCGTCACCCCGATTTGCCCCCGCCTATTGATCTTGCCTCGCTAGAGAGGCTGTTTCTGCTGCACTATTTGTGTTTCTACCTACAATGCCGCTGGCGGTGATTCGGCCTGCATGGAGTCTTTATGGCACTGGACCTGAACAGCCTGTTACTTGGGCTTGCTGCAGCCGCATTGCCCTTGTTGGCATTGCTCTGGCAGATGCAGCGTCGTCTGGCCTCGCGCCAGGCTGAAAACGCGTTGCTGGATGAGCGTCTGAGCATGGCGCAGATGGCGCAGGAAGGCCTGAACGCGCAACTGGACGCCTGCCGTGACGAAGTCAGCGATCTGGGGCATGCCAACTCGGCCAAGCAGGCCGACCTTGCTGCGCTGCGCCGTGAAGTCGAATTGCTGCGCGAGGAAAGCGACAATGCCCGCGAAATGGCGCAAGGCTGGACAGTCGAGCGTGCCGGCAGAGAAGCCGAGTTGCGTCGGCTGGATGCGCAGTGCGCAGCACTGAATGCCGAACTGCGCGAGCAGCAGGACAGCCATCAACAGCGTCTAAACGATCTTCAAGGGTCCAGAGACGAACTGCGCGCCCAGTTCGCCGAGCTGGCAGGCAAGATCTTTGACGAACGTGAGCAACGCTTCGCCGAAACCAGCCAGCAGCAATTGGGGCAATTGCTGACACCGCTCAAGGAACGTATTCAGTCGTTCGAAAAGCGTGTCGAAGAAAGCTACCAGAATGAAGCTCGCGAGCGTTTTTCGCTGGCCAAGGAGCTGGAGCGTCTGCAGCAACTGAACCAGCGCCTGAGTGATGAAGCCACCAACCTGACGCGCGCGCTAAAAGGGCAGAAAACCCAGGGCAACTGGGGCGAGCTGATTCTCGAGCGGGTGCTGGAGCATGCAGGGCTGGAAAAAGGCCGCGAGTACCAGACGCAAGTCAGCCTCAAAGGGCCTGATGGCGAACGTTTTCAACCTGACGTGCTGATCATGCTGCCGGGTGACAAACAGGTGGTGGTCGACGCCAAGGTGAGCCTGACCGCTTACCAGCAATATGTGTCAGCCGATGACGAGGTTATCGGCCAGACCGCGCTCAAGCAGCATGTGCTGTCACTGCGCAATCACGTCAAAGGCTTGTCGGGCAAGGATTACAAGCGCCTTGAAGGTCTGCACAGCCTGGATTTCGTGCTGCTGTTCGTGCCCATCGAAGCGGCGTTTTCAGCGGCATTGCAGGCTGAGCCCAATCTGTTTCAAGAGGCTTTTGATCGCAATATCGTGATTGTCAGCCCAACCACGTTGCTGGCCACTTTGCGGGTAATCGACAGCCTCTGGAAACAGGAGCGGCAGAGCCAGAACGCGCGCGAGATCGCCGAGCGGGCAGGCTGGCTGTATGACAAATTCGTGCTGTTCATTCAGGACCTGGACGAAGTGGGCAACCGCTTGCAGCAACTGGACAAAGCGTATTCGGCCGCACGCAACAAGCTGACCGAAGGGCGCGGCAACCTGATCAGTCGCAGCGAGCAGCTCAAATTGCTGGGCGCACGGGCCAGCAAGAGCCTGCCGCCCGACCTGCTCGAAAGGGCCATGACGGACGGGGAAGGCCTGATTCGGCAGCCTGAGTGAGGCAGGGCGCAGGCAGTTGCAAAAGCCCGCTGCAATATCCGGCAATGAGCCGTCCGTCGCAAAGACTAGAAGCGATCCTGCACAACTGTCACATTGGCTCCATCGGGGAAATTTTTTTCCGTAGCACTCGGCTAAATGTTCAATTTGCTTCTACGATCTTTAGTGAGTGATGGATACAGATCAGGTTTTTCCCTCAAGGGGGCTCTATGAATAGCAAAATGCAAGAATGGCTCCATGATCTTGGCGTTGCACTGGGTCTTATCGAACGACCAAAACTGCAGCCTATTCCGGTTCGTACCAACGACGATCGTCGTCGTCCACGCCGGTAAGCACCTCGCTGCACAGCGTGTGCCTGGTCACGTTACCTATAGCAACGGGGCGTAAAAGCGTCCCGACACAAGACGTTTTTTCCAGAGTCGGTGTCCCGGTTACACTCATAACCCCTTGCTTTTGCTGTCGTCCGGCAGCGTTTCCCGTCTTATCAACAGAATGGTGTCGATCACCTGTGTCAGCGGCGTGGTCTGTAACTTCACCGAATCCGGAAACTCGACTTTGAACTTCGTCTGCAGAGCATCGAGCAGTTTCTCGATGTCGTCTTGATCCATAGCCAGGTCGTCGAAAGTGGCTGCCATGTGAATTTCGGACTTATCCACCAGGATAACGCCCAACTCGTCAAACACTCCCTGACTGATTGCCTCGCGATTCATGAGTATTCCTGATGTTGGCCTTGTCAGGATGGGGCAGGCGTACTTCATGTCACCAGCTTGGACTGATTAGACTAGCTCAAGCAGGGGAGACGGCTGCGGATTGCACCGGCGCGGACGGACGAAGTTGTTTAAACTGCCTGATTGTTCGACAGGCGGCTCTCTGCATGGCCGAGCTGTCATCCTTGTTGCCCTCCAGGCGTGCCGTTTCTGGTTGCGCGGCAGGCCCGTCCCAGAGAGAACCGATGCCCCGCGCCCGCTGTGAACGTTGTTTGCGCCCCTCCCTGCATTGCCTGTGTGCGTTGATCCCGCGTCTGGACAGCCGCACCCGGGTGTTGATCCTGCAGCATCCTGGCGAAGTCAGTCATGCATTGAACACCGCACGGCTGGCAGCGCTCGGGCTGGTCAATGCGCAACTGTGTGTCGGGGAGGTGTTCGATGATCTGCAAACACTCCTGAACCCGCCCGGCTATCAGGCACGATTGCTGTTCCCGGGTGAAACTGCCGAAACGCTGGCGCCTTACGCGGGCGATTCGCTGCCGATGCTGCTGGTCGTGCCGGACGGCACTTGGCGCAAGGCGCGAAAAATGCTGCACCTCAACCCTCTGTTGGCTGCCTTGCCGCGCGTCAGTCTGGGTGCCGTGCCTGCTTCGCGTTATCGCTTGCGCAAGGCGCCTGCCCCGAATGCATTGTCGACGCTGGAGGCAATCGTGCATGCGTTGCAGGCACTTGAAGCACCGGGCTCGTTCGAGGCGCTGCTGAATCCGTTCGATGCATTGATCGACGGTCAGATTCAGGCCATGGGCGACGAGATGTATCAGCGTAATCATGGCGACAAGGCTTGATAAAACAATTTGCAGCGTTAAGCGCGCTCAGCTGTAACTGTTGCTTTTCAGGACAGCGCCTAGAATAAGCGGGTGTTCTATTTCTCGCGGAATTGCCGATGCACATCTCTTCTGGTCGTTGGGTCTACGGCCTGTGCCTGTCACTGCTGACGGCGCTGCTCTGGGGCATTCTGCCGATCAAACTCAAGCAGGTTCTGCAGGTGATGGATCCGGTAACAGTTACCTGGTTCAGGCTGTTCGTCTCCGGCGTGCTGTTGTTTGTGTGGCTGGCGTCGGTCAAGCGTCTGCCCAGCTTCAAGATGCTGGGTCGCAAAGGCAAGGTGCTGGTGGGGCTGGCTGTGTTCGGGCTGGTAGGTAACTACGTGTTGTACCTGATCGGTTTGCGCCTGCTGAGCCCGGGTACCACGCAGCTATTGGTGCAGGTAGGCCCGATCTTTCTGCTGATCAGCAGTATCTTTCTGTTCAAGGAACGCTTCAGTGTGGGGCAGGGCATCGGCTTGCTGGTGCTGATGGTCGGCTTTGGCTTTTTCTTCAATCAGCGTCTGCTCGAGCTGTTTACCTCGCTGGGTGATTACACCACCGGTGTGCTGATCGTGCTTCTTGCTTCGACGGTCTGGACCTTTTACGGGCTGAGCCAGAAGCAGTTGCTCACGGTATGGAACTCACTGCAGGTCATGATGGTGATCTACCTGTTCTGCGCATTATTGCTGACACCTTGGGCGCACCCCGCCGAAGCGTTGCTGCTGAGCCCGTTGCAAGGCTGGCTGCTGCTGGCCTGCTGCCTGAATACGTTGGTGGCCTACGGTGCGTTTGCTGAAGCATTGGCCCATTGGGAAGCGTCGCGGGTCAGTGCGACCCTGGCGTTGACGCCTCTGGTCACTCTGGCCGCAGTAGCGGCGTCTGCCTGGCTTTGGCCTGCTTACGTGCAGGCCGAAACCCTGAACGTGCTGGGTTACGGCGGTGCCTTGCTGGTGGTTTCAGGGTCGGCGTTGACCGCGCTTGGGCCTTCTCTGGTCGCTGGTTACCGGGCAAGAAGGGCGAGGCTGGCTCAGGTTTAAGAGGCATTGATGCAGGGTAAGCCGTTCAGCGCTTGCCCAGCGCCTGGGCCTGAAGAATCCATTCCTGCCGCTGTTGTTCGGTGGCACTGTGTACCGGCGCGAATTCGGTCAGGCGCTTCGTCTTGATCCCGCAAAAGCCCAGGATTGTCCGAACCATCTGCCGATGTGCAGGGGCGCCGTATATCCAGCGAAAATAACGCGGCGGGGTATCCAGAGTCACCAGCAGCTCTGCCGTCCGACCTTTGAGCAGTTCGTTGGCGCGATGCCTGCGTCCGTGGGCCTTGAACGCAAAGCCCGGCATCAACACCCGGTCGAAGAACCCGGTCAGCAACGCAGGCAGGCCGCCCCACCAGACCGGATAGACAAATACCAGGTGCTCGGCCCAGTGAATCTGACGCTGGGCTTCAAGCAGGTCAGGCTCCAGCGTCTGGGTCTGGTCGTAGCCACTGTGCAGAACCGGATCGAAATCCAGTTCGCCCAGCTTGATGACCCGCACCACATGGCCTTCGCTTCGTGCAGCCTGCGCGTAGGCATCACCCAGGGCATGGCAGAGGCTGATGGTTTTCGGCGTGCCGTACACCATCAGTATCCGTTTGCCATTGCCTTCCAGTGGCGTTGCACCGGATCTGGCATCAGCCATTGCTGCCTGCCTCCAGCATTTTGTCCGGGCGTACCCAGGCGTCGAATTCCTCATCGGTCAGGTAGCCCAGCGCAAGTGCCGCCTCGCGCAGGGTCAAACCCTCGGTATAGGCTTTCTTGGCAATTTGCGCCGACTTGTCGTAGCCGATATGCGGATTGAGCGCAGTGACCAGCATCAAGCCGCGCTCGAGGTGCTCGGCCATCTTCTCGGCGTCCGGCTCCATGCCGGCGACGCAGTGTTCGTTGAAGTTGCTGCAGCCATCGGCCAGTAGGCGAATCGATTGCAGGACGTTGTGGATGATTACCGGCTTGTACACGTTCAGTTGCAAGTGCCCCTGACTGGCGGCAAAGCCTATCGTCACATCGTTGCCCATGACCTGACAGGCCAGCATCGACAGCGCTTCGCACTGAGTCGGGTTGATCTTGCCGGGCATGATCGAACTGCCGGGCTCGTTGGCTGGCAGCCTGACTTCTGCCAGCCCGGCGCGTGGGCCTGAACCCAGCAGGCGCAAGTCATTGGCGATTTTCATCAGGGTGCCGGCCAGTGTTTTCAGCGCGCCGGAAAGCGCTGCCAGCGGCTCGTGACCCGCCAGTGCGGCGAACTTATTGGGCGCGGTGACGAACGGCAGGCCGGACAATGCGGCCAGTTCTGCAGCGATCGCTTCAGCAAAGCCCTTCGGCGAGTTGAGCCCGGTGCCCACTGCCGTGCCGCCTTGCGCCAGCTCGTAGACCGCAGGCAGGGTGGCGCGAATGGCTTTTTCAGCGTAATCCAGTTGGGCCACAAAGCCTGAAAGCTCCTGGCCAAAGGTGATCGGCGTCGCGTCCATCATGTGCGTACGTCCGGTCTTGACCAGTTTCATGTGGCGCGCGGATTGCTCGGCCAGTCCGGCAGACAGTTCGGCTATGGCCGGCAGGAGGTGTTCCTTGACCGCCTGAGCAGTGGCAATGTGCATGGCCGTCGGGAAGCAGTCGTTGGAGCTTTGCGAGCGATTGACGTGATCGTTGGGGTGGACTGGCGATTTGCCGCCACGGCCCTGACCGGCCAGTTCGTTGGCACGACCGGCAATCACCTCGTTGACGTTCATGTTGCTCTGCGTGCCGCTGCCGGTTTGCCAGACCACCAGCGGGAACTGCGCATCGTGCTGCCCTTCAAGTACTTCATCGGCGGCCTGTTCGATCAGGCGCGCGATGTCGGCAGGCAAGTCTCCATTGCGATTGTTGACGCGCGCAGCGGCCTTCTTGATCAGGGTCAGGGCGTGCAGGACGGGCAGCGGCATGCGCTGATCGCCAATCGCGAAATTGATCAGTGAGCGTTGGGTCTGCGCCCCCCAGTAGGCATCCTCGGGGACTTCGATCGGGCCGATGCTGTCGGTTTCGGTGCGGCTCACAGGTCTTACTCCTTTAAGTACGTTGCAGGTTAGGTAGCCATATGCGGAGAGGGTTCCCGAGCACTGCTTTTTAACCGCTCGGTGAACCGGGGGTTGAGACAAAAGCCCACATAAGCGCAGAATGGTCGGCCCTGGGGTAATGCCTCGTTCGCTAGATAAGGAAACTCGATGACCCGTCTTCGTGCCATTTGTACCGCGGTAGCGCTGGTGTGTGCCAGTGGTCAGGTCTTTGCCGACACCGCCAGTCACAATGCGAGCGCCGAAACATTCCTGAAGCTTGCCAACGCCGATCGCCTGGGCGCTCCGGTCTACGCGCAGGTTCAGCAGATGTTTGCCCAGCGTTTCGCTGAAACCAAGGCACCTGCCTCGAAAAAGGCGCTGCTTGAAACCTATCAGGCCAAAGCCAACACCGCACTTGATCAGGCCATCGGCTGGAACAAGCTCAAGCCTGAAATGGTCAAGCTCTACACCACCAACTTCACTGAAAGCGAGTTGAAGGATCTGGTTGCGTTCTACCAGTCCCCGCTGGGCAAGAAAGTGATGACCAAGATGCCTGAGCTGGCGCAACAATCCGCTCAGTTGACCCAGAGCAAGCTGGAAAGCGCAGTGCCGGTCGTCAACAAGCTGCTGGCTGACATGACTGCCGAGCTGGAACCTGCCAAGGCCGCTGCTCCTGCTGCCGCTCCGGCCAAGAAGCCCTGACAGGCGGTTTTTGACATGACCATGCAACAACGAATCGAGTCGGCGCTTGCGCTGCTGCAACCGCATCATCAGCAAGTGCTCGATGAGAGCCACATGCACAGTCGTGGTCAGCAGACGCATTACAAGGCCGTGCTGGTCAGTGATCAGTTCGAGGGCCTGAGCCAGGTCAAGAGGCACCAGAAGGTCTATGCCACGCTGGGGGCTCTGATGGGCGAGTTTCACGCGCTGGCCTTGCACACGTACACGCCTGAAGAATGGGCGAAAACCGGTGCTGCGCCTGCTTCGCCCACCTGTGCTGGCGGTCATTGACAGGCACGCTTTGCCGATCACGCCCCCTCTGCGGGGGCAATTGATCCGCCGAGCTGCCTGCTGAACCGCGCTTTTTGCTAGAATCCGCACCGCGCCGACTGGCCGGTGCGTTTTTTTTGTCCGCAATTTTTTACCCGGTAGGCCCTTTGCGAGGGTCGCCACTGGAGAGATACATGACTCAAGAGCCGATGACTCAGCCGATCGTCGTAGCGGCGCTATACAAGTTCGTGACCCTCAGCGATTACGTGGCACTGCGCGAGCCGCTGTTGCAGGCGATGGTCGACAACGGCATCAAGGGCACTCTGTTGATTGCCGATGAGGGCATCAACGGCACGGTTTCAGGCAGCCGTGAAGGCATTGATGGCCTGATGGCGTGGCTGAAGAGTGACCCACGCCTGATCGATATCGATCACAAGGAGTCCTACTGCGACGAGCAGCCGTTCTACCGTACCAAGGTCAAGCTCAAGAAAGAGATCGTGACCCTGGGTGTGGAGGGCGTGGACCCTAACAAAAACGTGGGCACTTACGTTGAGCCGAAAGACTGGAACGACCTGATCACTGACCCCGAAGTGCTGTTGATCGATACCCGTAACGATTACGAGGTATCAATTGGCACTTTCGAAGGCGCCATTGATCCAAAGACCACGTCGTTTCGTGAGTTTCCCGAATACATCAAGGCGCATTTCGACCCTGCGGTACACAAAAAGGTCGCAATGTTCTGTACCGGTGGCATCCGCTGCGAAAAAGCCTCGAGCTATATGCTGGGCGAGGGTTTCGAGGAGGTTTATCACCTCAAGGGCGGGATTCTCAAATACCTCGAGGAAGTCCCAGAGAAAGAGAGTCAGTGGCGCGGCGAATGTTTTGTCTTCGACAACCGGGTGACAGTTCGTCATGACCTGACCGAAGGCGATTACGATCAGTGCCATGCCTGCCGTACCCCTATCAGTGCCGAGGACCGCGCCAGCGAGCACTACTCGCCGGGTGTCAGTTGCCCGCATTGCTGGGATTCGTTGAGCGAGAAAACCAGGCGCAGTGCCATTGACAGGCAGAAACAGATCGAATTGGCCAAGGCGCGTAACCAGCCTCATCCAATCGGTCGTAATTACCGTTTACCATCCGAGCATCCAACTTCAGAGGCCTGAGCCATGTCCGCCCGCCTGATCTATGTCATGGACCCTATGTGTTCATGGTGCTGGGGGTTTGCCCCGGTTGCCGACGCACTGGTCACTCAGGCGCGCGAGGCGGGCGTGCCGTTGCACCTGGTCATGGGCGGCCTGCGTTCTGAAAAGACCGTTCTGGAGCCCGCCAAGCGCCGCTACATTCTTGAACACTGGCGGGCGGTCGAGGAGGCCACCGGGCAGGTGTTTCATCTCGAAGGCGCACTGCCGGAAGGTTTTGTCTACGACACCACTCCAGCCTGTCTGGCGGTCGCCGCCGCGCGGCATCTCGACCCTGAAGGTGCCTGGCTGCTGGCGGGGCTGATTCAGCAAGCGTTCTATGGCGAGGGTCGTGATGTGACGCTTCCTTCGGTGCTGGCCGAGTTGGCCGGGCAGGCGGGTTTTTCGCGTCAGGCATTCGCCGATGAATTTGAAAGCCCGGAGCGGCAGGCGGCCACGGTCGCTGATTTCGCCTGGGCGCAGGACTTGGGCATTGCCGGGTTTCCGACCCTGCTTGCCGAACGCAATGGCCAATTGGCGCTGCTGACCAATGGTTATCAGCCGCTGAGCAGTCTTTCGCCGCTGCTGGGGCGGTGGTTGGAGCGTGCAGTCAGTGCGTGATGATCCCCCCGAAGCGCACCGACAAGCGCATGCAGGCCGTGGCGATGCATTGAGCTGGGCTGAAATCCGCCGCCTCGCGTTACGTCATAAAAAAGCGCTGTGGCTGGCAAATGGTGTCGCGGTTCTGGCGACTCTGTGCAGTGTGCCGATCCCCCTGTTGCTGCCGTTGCTGGTTGACGAAGTGCTGCTGGGCCGGGGCGATGCCGCGCTGAAAGTCATGAATCATCTGTTGCCCGACAGCCTGCAGAAGGCGGTGGGCTATATCGGCCTGATGCTTTTGCTGACACTGCTGCTGCGCGTAGGGGCGCTGGTTTTCAACGTCTTGCAGGCGAGGTTGTTTGCCGGGCTGGCGAAGGACATCGTCTACCGTATCCGGCTGCGCCTGATTGAGCGGCTCAAGCGAATTTCACTGCGAGAATACGAAAGCCTGGGCAGCGGCACTGTCACCACGCACCTGGTGACCGATCTGGACACTCTGGACAAATTTGTCGGCGAAACGCTCAGTCGCCTGTTGGTGGCGACCCTGACGCTGGCCGGCACGGCGGGCATTCTGATGTGGATGCACTGGAAGCTCGCGCTGCTGATCATGCTGTTCAACCCGCTGGTGATCCTCCTCACAGTCAAGCTCGGCAAGCGGGTCAAGCACCTCAAGAAGCTTGAGAACGACAGCACCTCGCGCTTCACTCAGGCGTTGAGTGAAACGCTGGATTCGATCCAGGAAGTCAGGGCCGGCAATCGGCAGGGGTTCTTTCTGGGGCGTCTGGGGTCAAAGGCGCAGGAAGTTCGCGACTACGCTATCAACTCGCAATGGAAGAGCGACGCTTCGGGGCGTGCAAGCGGCCTGCTGTTTCAATTCGGCATCGATATCTTTCGCGCCGCTGCGATGCTCACTGTGCTGTTCTCGGACCTCTCCATCGGGCAGATGCTCGCAGTCTTCAGCTACCTGTGGTTCATGATGACGCCGGTGGAGCAATTGCTGAACTTGCAGTACGCGTATTACGCAGCGGGCGGCGCACTCACGCGTATCAACGAGTTGCTGGCTCGAGCCGACGAGCCGCAATACCCCGGCGGTGTCGACCCCTTCAAGGGACGCGATACCGTGGGCATCGAAGTACGCGGCCTGAGCTTCGGCTATGGCGATGATCTGGTGCTGGATCAGTTGAATCTGAATATCGCGCCGGGGGAGAAGGTTGCGGTTGTCGGCGCCAGTGGCGGGGGCAAGAGTACGCTGGTGCAGTTGCTGCTGGGCCTGTACACGGCGCGCACCGGGATCATTCGCTTTGGCGGCGTCAGCCAGCAGGATATCGGCCTGGAAACAGTGCGCGAGAACGTCGCCGTAGTCCTGCAGCATCCGGCGCTGTTCAACGACACCGTGCGGGCCAATCTGACCATGGGCCGCGACTGCAGTGATGACGCCTGCTGGCGGGCACTGGAAGTCGCGCAACTGGATTGCGCCATACGCGAGCTGCCGCAAGGCCTGGACAGTGTGGTGGGGCGCTCCGGGGTCAGGATGTCTGGCGGGCAGCGCCAGCGTATGGCGATTGCGCGCATGGTGTTATCCGATCCTAAAGTGGTGATCCTCGATGAAGCGACTTCGGCGCTGGACGCTGCCACGGAGTACAACCTCCATCAGGCCCTCGCACGCTTTCTGCGCAGTCGCACCACGTTGATCATCGCGCATCGTCTTTCTGCCGTTAAGCAGGCTGACCGGGTGCTGGTGTTCGACGGCGGCCGAATCGTGGAAGACGGTGATCATCAGCAGCTGATTGCCGATGGAGGTCTGTACGCCAAACTGTACGGACATTTACAACAAATTTGATGTGCTTCGCCTTGATCAGTGTTCAAGTTGCTTCAATTTTGGGAGATTCAACTGCCATCATTGCGGAATTTAGCCTAGTCTCTGCGCTAGACGTTTATTCAGGCATGTGGTGACGTGAAACCCATGAAACAACCATGGACCTTCTCCAAGCCCCGTCTGTTGGGCATCGTATGGCCTTTCATTGCCGTCGCACTGTTTCAGGCGTTGTTGGGCTGCGTAAGCCTCTATACCATGTCTGCCGTGCGAAGCTATGTCGCGGGTGAAAGCCTCTGGTCCAAGGGGCAGAAGGACGCCATCCACTACCTGAGTCTTTACGCCAATACGCACGATGAAGGCGATTACCTGAAGTATCAGCGTGCCTTTGCTGTGCCACAGGGCGGCCATGCATTGCGCAAGGCGCTTGACCAGCCCATTCCCTCTCTGTCGGATGCGCGGGCCGGCATCATCCAGGGCGGCAATCACCCGGACGATGTCAACGGCATCATCTGGATGTACCTGAATTTCCACAATTTCAGTTTCATGAAGCAGGCCATTCACTTCTGGGAAGTGGGGGATGGCTACCTGATGCAGCTCAACGAGCTTGCACAGCATATCCATGAGCGTGTTATTCAGGGCGATGTCACGCCTGCCGATGTCGAACAGTGGCGCGTGCAGATCAACGTCATCAATGACGGTGTCACGCCTGCAGCCAAGGCATTCAGCGACGCGCTGGGCGAAGGGTCGCGGTTTATCCTCAACCTGCTGATAGCGGTCAATCTGGTGACCGCCATTGTGCTGATTGTACTGGCGCTGATGCGTGTGCGCCGCCTGATTGCCCAACGACGGCTGTTCGCCGACGCGCTGCAACTGGAGAAGGAGCGGGCGCAAATTACCCTTGAATCGATCGGCGACGGAGTGATCACCATCGATGTGGCGGGTGCCATTGTGTACATGAACCCTGCGGCCGAAGGTCTGACGCACTGGAAGAGCTCACAGGCCAGCGGGCTTCCTCTGGCAGCGCTGTTCAACCTGCTGGATGAACACGACCAGAAAGACAGCTCGACGCTGATCGATCAGATTGCCTCCGGAAGGCTCAAGGGCGGCAGCGCCAGCAGCAAATTGATCCAGCGGCTGGATGGCAGTACGGTTTCGGTAGCACTGGTCGGAACACCTATCCACACCTCCGGCGTGATCAGTGGTGCAGTGCTGGTGCTGCATGACATGACCCAGGAGCGTCAGTACATCGCCGAGCTGTCATGGCAGGCTGCCCACGACCCGCTGACCGGGCTGGTCAACCGCAGCGAGTTCGAGCGACGCTTGCAACAGGTGCTTGATGAGCGCGGCGACGGCTCAGGCACTCATTGCCTGATGTTCCTTGACCTTGACCAGTTCAAACTGGTCAATGACACCGGTGGTCATGCCGCAGGCGACGAACTGTTACGCCAGCTGTGTCAGGCCTTGCCGCAGGGCCTGCGCGACAGCGACACACTGGCACGTCTGGGTGGCGACGAGTTTGGCGTTCTGCTCGTCGACTGTCCGGCCAGCAAGGCTAACGACATTGCCGAGGCCTTGCGCGAAATTGTGCAGAGCCTGCATTTCATGTGGAAAGGCCGGCCGTTCATGACCACCGTCAGTATTGGTCTTGTGCATCTGGGCGACGTACCTGTCACCCTCGAAGCATCACTGTCCGCCGCCGACATGGCCTGTTACATGGCCAAGGAAAAGGGCCGTAACCGGGTTCAGGTGTACAGCGTCGACGACCTGAAGCTGTCCATGCGTTTCGGCGAGATGGCCTGGATACAACGCTTGCACATGGCAATGGATGAAAACCGGTTCTGTCTTTATGCTCAGGAAATCGCCGCCATGAGCGGAGAGGGCAATGAGGTACGCCACATCGAGATTCTTCTGCGTCTGCGTGACGAATCCGGGAGGATGGTGGTGCCGGACAGCTTTATCCCGGCTGCCGAGCGTTACGGGCTGATGACCACCCTGGATCGCTGGGTGGTACAGAACGTTTTCAAGGTCATCGCCCAGTGCCAGAGTGATGACAGGCATCAAGCACCTCAGGCGCTGTGTGCTATAAATTTGTCTGGTTCAAGCATTGGAGATGATACGTTTCTCGAGTATCTGAAGCATCAGTTCGTGGCTTTTGATGTGGCGCCGGAGATGATCTGCTTCGAGATCACTGAAACCAGTGCCATTGCCGATTTGCAAAGCGCCATCAGATTCATCAACGAGCTGAAGTCACTGGGCTGCAGGTTTTCTCTGGATGATTTCTGTTCCGGGATGTCGTCCTTTGCCTACCTGAAGCATTTGCCAGTGGACTTTCTGAAAATTGATGGCAGTTTTGTAAAGGACATGCTCGACAATCCGATCAACAAGGCCATGGTCGAGGTCATCAATAATATTGGCCATGTGATGGGCAAACGCACCATTGCCGAGTACGTCGAGACGCCCCAGATAGAGTCTGCGTTGCTGGAAATGGGCGTGGATTTTGCACAGGGCTATCTGATTTCGCGTCCTGAATTGTTCACTTGTGAAAGTCTGTACATTCAGCCCGTACGGCCTGACCCCCTGATGTTCGGCGCGCCAGGAACGCTACGTTAATCAGTCGAAACCTTATAAGGAGATACCCAGTGATCGACACTTTCGAGAGAACAGGTCCGCTCATGGAAGCTAGCAGC
This sequence comes from Pseudomonas coronafaciens pv. oryzae str. 1_6, assembly GCF_000156995.2. Classification (NCBI taxonomy): domain Bacteria; kingdom Pseudomonadati; phylum Pseudomonadota; class Gammaproteobacteria; order Pseudomonadales; family Pseudomonadaceae; genus Pseudomonas; species Pseudomonas coronafaciens. The sequence goes on from NZ_CP046035.1 coordinate 1,563,896, forward strand.
TACCCGGCCTGGGCGCAGCAGCTGATCAAGGATTGCAGTGCTGCCAAGGCGCGGGTCGTCGAACACGAGTTGTATCAGCAGATGCGTGACGCAAGACTGAACCCGCTGATCATGCGCCATTACCTGATTGGTGGCTGGCCCGTCGTAGAGCAGTTTGCGGTGTACATGGCCAAGAACCTGACCAAGACCCGCTTCGGCCGTCATCCCGGCGAAGACATGGCGCGTCGCTGGCTTATGCGCAACATTCGAGTCGAACTCAACCACGCTGATTACTGGGTCAACTGGTGCGCATCCCACGATGTGACGCTTGAGGATCTTCATGATCAGCACGTAGCTCCGGAGCTGCACGCGCTGAGCCACTGGTGCTGGCAGACCAGTTCCTCGGATTCTCTGGCGGTAGCGATGGCTGCTACCAACTACGCCATCGAAGGTGCAACGGGGGAGTGGTCGGCGGTGGTCTGTTCGTCAGGTGCCTACGCTGAAGCGTTCCCTGAAGAGACCCGCAAGAAAGCCATGAAATGGCTCAAAATGCATGCACAGTACGACGATGCGCATCCTTGGGAAGCGCTTGAGATCATTTGTACGCTGGTGGGTAACAAACCGAGTCAACAGTTGCAGGCCGAGCTGCGTCAGGCCGTTACCAAAAGCTACGATTACATGCACTTGTTCCTGGAGCGCTGCATGCAGCTCGACAAGATCAAGTCTGCGCGCGGACGGGTCGCCGCACTGGAAGCGTAGGGAGGAGGAAGGCGGGAGAGGTCGCGACGCTAGCTGGCCATCGCAAGGCGGTTTCGGCCTTGACGCTTTGCAACATAAAGAGCGTTGTCGGCCCGGCGCAGCAGGCTGTCGGCCGTTTCCGTTGACAGCAGCGTCGAACAGCCGAGACTGACAGTCATGTTCAGCGTCGGATCAAGCTCCTGAAACTCGAGGTCTCGTACCGCCTGGCGTAATCGTTCACCGATCAGTTCAGCTGAATCGGAGTCGGTGTTCGACAGAATCACCACAAACTCTTCCCCGCCATAGCGGAACACGCGGTCAATATTACGCAACTGCGTCTTCAGACTGTGCGCGACGGTTTTCAGCACGTCGTCACCCGTGTGATGGCCGTATTCATCATTCACTTTCTTGAAGTGATCAATGTCCAGCATGAGCAGCGACAGCGGCTGCTTGTGGCGACGAGAAACCTCTATTTCCCGGGCCAGGCTCTGGTCCATTGCGATACGGTTGCCGGTATCGGTCAGCGAGTCACGAAGTGCGCTCTGAGTGGCGATGCGGTACAGCAATGCATTGAGCAGCGGGTACAGCAGGCAGACCAGCAAGGACTCAAGGTCGCTCAATTGCCGGGTGTCAAAGGGCTTGGCACACTGGAACTCCAGTTCGCCGATGAATTTACCTTCATGACGCAAGTGAAAACTCGCACTGTTGGATGACACCTCGCCCAGCCGCAGGTGCAGGTCACTTTCAACGTGTCTATAGATCAGACCGCTTAATGGCAGGAACCGCTGCACTCCCTGAAAGAACAGGGTCAATATCCGCTCTGCCTCCAGACTGGTCTGCAGTTGGCGCCCAAGCTGGTAAATCAGCTCGGGCAGTGACGGGGGTGGGAGTACGGCGTCAGGTCGATTTCGAAAGCCAAGTCTCTGCAATTCAGCCGTATCGAAATCGATTGCATGGGTCTGGGTAGGAAAATTCATCTCTTCGCTCCTCAGCACATATTGCTGGCTTGGCTGGGTTAGAGGGGACGTGTCGCGATTCGGTTCATTTTTGCCTAGACATATTGAAATCAGTGGTTTAGCTGACGTCAGCTCTCTGACAGTGACGAATTTTCGGCAATTCCTTGGCTTTAAGAAGCGCAAAAAGCCGCGCTTGTGACAGTTTTTTGTCACAAGCACACGGGGGCGTGTCAGTTTATTGAGCGTTCAGGGCTTGTCCGTTGATGCCCTTGCTGTCCGGCCCCATGAGGTACAGGTAGACCGGCATGATGTCCTCGGGTGCAGGGTTGTCCAGAGGGTTTTCGGAGGGGTAGGCCTGTGCTCGCATTCCAGTGCGCGTGGCACCCGGGTTGATGCTGTTGGCGCGTATGGCGGTCACGCCATCGAGCTCGTCAGCGAGGGTTTGCATCAGCCCTTCGGTAGCGAATTTCGACACGCTGTAGGCGCCCCAGTTTGCACGTCCCTTGCGGCCGACGCTGCTGGATGTGAACGCGATAGAGGCATCTTCCGAGAGTTCGAGCAGCGGCAGCATCGCCTGGGTCAGCATGAAAGTGGCATTCACATTGATGTGCATGACCTGCGCGAATTCCTCGGCGGATATCTGTTCCAGCGGGGTGCGCGGACCAATGATCGATGCGTTGTGCAGCAAACCGTCGAGACGACCGAACTCGGTCTCGATCATGCCTGCCAGTTCCTGGTAGTGGCCCGGGCCGGCGATTTCCAGGTCGAACGGTATGACTACCGGTCGTGGCTGGCCTGCCGCCTCGATCTGGTCGTACACCTCAGACAGGCTGCTCTCGGTTCTGCCCAGCAGCAGGACGGTTGCGCCGTGTGCGGCATAGCTTCTGGCAGCCGCTGCGCCAATCCCGCGACCGGCTCCGGTAACCAGAACGATCCGGCCTTTGAGCAGGTCCGGGCGCGCGGAGTAATCAAACATGAATGGCCTCTTTCATTAATAATGGCGGGTTCAGCAACTGCACACGGCGTTATCCAGCACCTTGCGCAATTCTAGCGGATGGTCGACCACCACATCGGCGCCCCAGTGGTCGGGGTTGTCGTCGGGGTGGATGTAGCCGTAGCGAACAGCAGCAGTCTTGGTGCCCGCGTCCCGCCCTGATTCGATATCGCGCAGGTCATCGCCTACGAACAACACGCTGGCTGGGTCCAGGTCGAGCATCTTGCAAGCCAGGATCATTGGCTCTGGGTGCGGTTTGCTGTGCGTGACGTGATCGGGGCAGATCAGTACCGCCGAGCGCTCCGAGAGCTTGAGCTGATCCATGATTGGCTGCGCAAATCGCACCGGTTTGTTGGTCACCACGCCCCAGATCAGACCGGCTTTCTCGATATCGGCCAGCAACTCGGGCATGCCGTCGAAAAGCTTGCTGTGGGTGGCGCAGTCACGCTGGTAGCGTTCCAGAAACTCCACACGCAATGCCTCGAACTCCGGTGCATCGGCAGACATTGCGAAGGCGGCGGCGACCATTGCTTTGGCGCCCCCGGAGACGACGTCGCGGATCAGTTTGTCCGGCACGCCGGGAAGGCCGCGTTCCGCCAGCATCGCCTGAGCAATGGCGATGAAGTCGGGCGCGGTGTCGAGCAGGGTGCCATCCATGTCGAATAAAACTGCTCTCAAGCGCATGTCTTATGCCTCCCGCAGGGTATGGATCATGTAGTTGACGTCAACGTCGGAGGCAAGTTTGTAATGCTTGGTCAGCGGGTTATAGGTCAGGCCGGTGATGTCTTTGACCTGAAGGCCTGCATCGCGGCTCCAGGCACCCAGCTCGGAAGGGCGGATGAATTTCTTGAAGTCGTGAGTGCCGCGCGGCAGCAGGCCGAGAATGTATTCGGCACCGATCACGGCAAACAGGTAGGCCTTGGGATTACGGTTGATGGTCGAGAAAAACACCTGGCCGCCGGGCTTGACCATGCGGTAGCAGGCTCGAATCACCGAGGAAGGGTCCGGGACGTGCTCGAGCATTTCCAGGCAGGTCACCACATCGAACTGCTCGGGCATTTCTTCGGCCATGTCTTCGGCGGTGATCTGCCGATACTCGACGCTGACACCGGATTCGAGCTGATGCAACTGCGCCACTGCCAGTGGCGCTTCGCCCATGTCGATACCGGTGACGGTTGCGCCGCGCAGTGCCATCGCCTCGCTCAGAATGCCGCCGCCGCAACCGACGTCCAAAACCTTCTTGCCGGCCAGACTGGCGCGCTCGTCGATCCAGTTGACACGCAAGGGGTTGATGTCATGCAGCGGCTTGAATTCGCTTTCGCGGTCCCACCAGCGATGGGCCAGGGCCTCGAATTTGGCGATTTCTGCGCGGTCGACGTTGCTCATGGGTGTCCCTCTTGAACTCAAAATTCGTTTTCATCAGTCTGGTATAGATGAACCAGACTGGCATGTGTTCGGTCCGGATCGAATTATTCGATTTTGCCGGAAATACGCTGGCCCCAGGCAATGGCAGTGTCGCGCAGTGCATGCTCATCCATGCGGGTCAGGTGGCCATCGTCGAGCAAGTGTTTGCCTGCCACCCAGACGTGGCTCACACAGTCGCGTCCCGTGGCATATATAAGCTGAGACACCGGATCATAGATCGGTTGCTGGGCCAGTCTGGACAAGTCGAAAACGACCATGTCTGCGGCCTTGCCAAGCTCCAGCGAGCCGGTTTCGTCCTGCAAGCCCAGCGCGCGGGCACCATTGAGGGTTGCCATGCGCAATGCCCGGTGGGCATCCAGAGCTGTGGCCGAACCGGCGACCGCCTTGGCGAGCAGGGCGGCAGTGCGCGTTTCGCCGAGCAGATCGAGGTCATTGTTGCTGGCCGCGCCGTCGGTGCCCACTGCAACGTTCACACCCGCCTGCCATAGTCGCTCGACCGGGCAAAAACCGCTGGCCAGCTTGAGGTTGGACTCGGGGCAATGGATAACGCTGGAATTGCTTTCCACCAGCAGTTCGAGGTCTTCATCGCTGATTTGCGTCATGTGTACGGCCTGAAACCGCGGGCCGAGCATGCCCAGGCGATTGAGCCGGGCAAGGGGGCGTTCCTGATGTTGCTCGACGGCCTGTTCGACTTCAAAGGCGGTTTCGTGGACATGCATCTGGATCATGGCATCGAGTTCGTCGGCGATGACCCGGATCTTTTCCAGGTTTTCATCGCCCACGGTATAGGGCGCGTGCGGGCCAAAGGCAATTTTGATACGCGGGTGGTGGGCCAGGTCGTTGAACAGTTCGATGCCGTTGTGCAGTGCTTCATCGGTGGTCCGGGCACCCGGAATCGGAAAGTCCAGCACCGGCACGGTGATTTGCGCGCGCATACCGCTGAGGTGGACGCGTTCGGCAGCCACTTTGGGGTAGAAATACATGTCCGAGAAACAGGTGATGCCGCCCTTGAGCTGCTCGGCGATGGCCAGATCGGTGCCATCGCGCACGAAGTCTTCATCGACCCACTTGCCCTCGGCAGGCCAGATGTGGTCCTGCAGCCAGGTCATCAGCGGCAGGTCGTCGGCCAGGCCGCGAAACAGTGTCATTGCTGCGTGGCCATGGGCGTTGATCAGGCCGGGGCTGAGCAGCATGCCAGGTAGCTCTTGCACCTGCAGGGCATCGTGGCGCAGTGCCTCGGCCCGTGGGCCGATATAGACGATGAGGCCGTCGTAGATGCCGATACCGTGGTCCTTGAGCACTACGCCCGCGGGCTCGACCGGCACCAGCCAGGTGGGCAGGAGCAGCAGGTCGAGCGGTGGCGTGGCGTTCGGCATGAGAAGGTTTCCAAAGCTTATTACGTTGATGTCGAAGTATACCCGAGCGTCTTCGCGGACTGCTCGCTATAATCAGCGGCTTTTGATGCTGGGTTTCGGATGTTCAAGATGGAGTTGGCGATGCGCGATCGACTGTTGGCTGCAGAGAAGGTAAAGGCCATCGATTGGCGAGACAACGCGTTGTACCTGCTTGACCAGCGGGTGCTGCCTTTCGAGGAGGTCTGGCACCGCTACACCACTGCCGCCGGGGTCGCCGAGGCGATTCGCACAATGGTGGTCAGGGGTGCGCCTGCTATCGGCATCAGTGCCGCCTATGGCGCGGTGCTGGGCGCTCGTGCCCGTATAGAAGAGGGCGGCGACTGGTATCCGGCGCTGGAAGAAGACCTGCAGTTGCTGGCCGATTCGCGACCGACCGCAGTGAACCTGTTCTGGGCATTGAACCGTATGCGTGACCGGTTGATGCGGGTCAAGAACGGCGACAACCCGCTGGCGGCGTTGGAGGCCGAGGCAGTGGCCATTCACCTGAGCGACCGCGAAGCCAATCTGACCATGGCGCAGCTGGGCGCCGATCTGATTCGCCGGCACCAAGGCAATCTCCAGACAGTGCTGACCCACTGCAATACCGGGGCGCTGGCCACGGGCGGTTTCGGCACTGCGCTGGGCGTGATTCGCGCCGCGCACCTTGAAGGCATGATCGAGCGGGTCTACGCCGGTGAAACCCGGCCCTGGCTGCAGGGTTCGCGGCTTACCGCATGGGAACTGGCCAACGAAGGCGTCCCGGTGACCCTCAATGCCGACTCTGCCGCCGCCCACCTGATGCGCACCAAAGGCATTACTTGGGTGATCGTCGGCGCCGACCGCATCACGGCCAATGGCGATGTGGCGAACAAGATCGGCACGTATCAGCTGGCAGTCGCTGCCATGCATCATGGCGTGCGCTTCATGGTCGTGGCGCCGAGTTCGACCATCGATATGGATATGGCCAGCGGCGACGACATCATCATCGAAGAGCGTGATGGTCGTGAGCTGCTTGAGGTAGGCGGGCAGCGGGTCGGCGCTGACGTAGAGGCCTTCAATCCGGTGTTCGATGTGACGCCGGCAGACCTCATCGACGCCATCGTGACCGAAAAAGGCATTGTCGAGCGTCCCGACACTGCACGCATGGCGCAATTAATGAGCCGCAAACACCTTCATTGATCCCCGGGCTCCACGCCTCGCCGCTTGCGCAAAGCGGCTGCGCGAGCCTGTAAGCGTCTCTCAGGCGTCTTGTGGGCTGGTGGCTCGCTTTCAGGGCCTGCAAAGGATGTGAGCGCCTCCGCGATTGTGGTAACATCCGGCGGTTTCCGGGGACACTGACAATGGTCGTCCACGCTGCGTAGATTCATGGCATAACTCGTTGATTTGTCGTAAGTCGCTGCCTGCAAATGCTGGCAGCGGCGAGCTTTGTAAATCCCGAATGGATTTATGAGGTTTCACCAGAAAAAGGAATCAGGCTTCTCATGGGCGAACTGGCCAAAGAAATCCTCCCGGTCAATATCGAAGACGAGCTGAAGCAGTCCTACCTCGACTACGCAATGAGCGTAATTGTGGGTCGGGCACTGCCCGATGCGCGCGACGGCTTGAAGCCCGTGCACCGGCGCGTGTTGTTCGCAATGAGCGAGCTGGGTAACGACTGGAACAAGCCGTACAAGAAATCCGCCCGTGTGGTTGGTGACGTGATCGGTAAATATCACCCGCACGGCGACACGGCTGTGTACGACACCATCGTTCGTATGGCTCAGCCATTCTCGCTGCGCTACCTGCTGGTAGACGGCCAGGGCAACTTCGGTTCGGTCGATGGCGACAACGCTGCGGCCATGCGATACACCGAAGTGCGCATGACCAAGCTGGCTCACGAGCTGCTGGCCGACCTGCACAAGGAAACAGTGGACTGGGTGCCGAACTACGACGGCACCGAAATGATCCCCGCGGTCATGCCGACCCGTATTCCCAACCTGCTGGTCAACGGTTCCAGCGGTATCGCCGTGGGCATGGCGACCAACATCCCGCCGCACAACCTCGGTGAAGTCATCGACGGTTGTCTGGCGCTGATCGACAACCCCGAGTTGACGATCGACGAACTGATGCAATACATCCCCGGCCCGGACTTCCCGACCGCAGCGATCATCAATGGTCGCGCCGGCATCATCGAAGCCTATCGTACCGGCCGTGGACGCATTTACATGCGTGCCCGCTCCATCGTCGAAGACATCGACAAGGTGGGTGGTCGCCAGCAGATCGTCATCACCGAGCTGCCTTACCAGTTGAACAAGGCGCGGCTGATCGAAAAGATCGCCGAACTGGTCAAGGAAAAGAAACTCGAAGGCATCACCGAACTGCGCGATGAGTCCGACAAGGACGGCATGCGCGTGGTCATTGAACTGCGCCGTGGCGAAGTGCCTGAGGTCATTCTCAATAACCTCTACGCCCAGACCCAGCTGCAAAGCGTCTTCGGTATCAACATCGTTGCGTTGATCGACGGTCGCCCGCGCATCCTTAACCTCAAGGATCTGCTGGAAGCGTTCGTTCGCCACCGCCGTGAAGTGGTCACCCGCCGTACCGTCTTCGAACTGCGCAAGGCGCGTGAGCGTGGCCATATCCTTGAAGGTCAGGCCGTGGCGCTGTCCAACATCGACCCGGTCATCGCGCTGATCAAGGCCTCGCCGACACCTGCCGAAGCCAAGGAAGCGCTGATCAAGACGCCTTGGGAATCGAGCGCCGTGGTCGAAATGGTCGAGCGTGCCGGTGCCGACTCATGCCGTCCTGAAAACCTCGATCCGCAATACGGTCTGCGTGAAGGCAAGTATTTCCTTTCGCCGGAACAGGCTCAGGCCATCCTGGAGCTGCGTCTGCATCGTCTGACCGGTCTGGAGCACGAGAAGCTGCTGGGCGAATATCAGGAAATCCTGACTCAGATCGGCGAGCTGATCCGCATCCTGAACAGCGCCACGCGCCTCATGGAAGTGATCCGCGAAGAGCTCGAACTCATCCGTTCCGAGTACGGCGATGCCCGTCGCACCGAAATTCTCGATGCGCGTCTGGACCTGACCCTGGGTGATCTGATCACCGAAGAAGAGCGCGTTGTCACCATTTCTCACGGTGGCTACGCCAAGACCCAGCCATTGGCGGTCTATCAGGCCCAGCGTCGCGGTGGCAAGGGCAAGTCGGCTACCGGCATCAAGGATGAGGACTACATCGCTCACCTGCTGGTTGCCAACAGCCATACCACGTTGCTGATGTTCTCCAGCAAGGGCAAGGTTTACTGGCTCAAGACCTACGAGATCCCGGAAGCCTCGCGCGCTGCACGTGGTCGCCCGCTGGTCAACCTGTTGCCATTGAGCGACGGTGAGTACATCACCACCATGCTGCCGGTCGATCTCGAAGCCATGCGCAAGCGTGCCGACGAAGAAGGCGAGGCCCTCGAGGCCGAGCTGGACGACGCGGAAAACAGCAACGAAACCGAAGAAGAGCGCAAGGCCCGCATCAAGGCTGCCGATAAGAAGAAGGCTCCGTTCATCTTCATGTCCACGGCCAACGGCACGGTCAAGAAGACTCCGCTGGTGGCATTCAGCCGTCAGCGCAGCGTCGGTCTGATCGCCCTTGAGCTGGACGAAGGCGACATCCTGATTTCTGCTGCCATCACTGACGGCGAACAGGAAATCATGCTGTTCTCCGACGGCGGCAAGGTTACCCGCTTCAAGGAATCCGACGTTCGCGCCATGGGCCGTACGGCTCGCGGTGTGCGTGGCATGCGTCTGCCTGAAGGGCAGAAGCTGATTTCGATGCTGATCCCGGAAGAAGGCAGCCAGATCCTTACCGCTTCCGAGCGCGGCTACGGCAAGCGTACGGCCATCTCCGAGTTCCCCGAGTACAAGCGCGGCGGGCAGGGCGTTATCGCCATGGTCAGCAACGAGCGAAACGGCCGCCTGGTCGGTGCAGTTCAAGTGCTTGATGGCGAGGAAATCATGCTGATCTCCGACCAGGGCACACTGGTGCGTACCCGCGTCGGAGAAGTGTCCAGCCTGGGTCGTAACACTCAAGGCGTGACCCTGATCAAGCTGGCCAGCGACGAAAAACTGGTTGGCCTGGAGCGTGTTCAGGAACCATCGTTAGTCGAAGGCGAAGAGCTTGAGGGCGAAGAGGTTGTTGATGGTTTGGTTGCAGGTGTTATTGATGCGGACGTCGAGGATGCAGGTGAAGACCTGCAGGCCGACGCAGCAGCCGATGATGACGAACCTCAGAACTGAGTTGTAACGTAAATCAGGTAAGGGCTGGCTCGTCTGTGATTGCATCTGCGTCACGGGCAAGTCCAGCCCTTGCGGCATTCGGCCAGCCTGAACCGGATCAGAATTTTCGTAACGAGCTGCCGACCGCCATGGCGGCTGCCTGCTCGTGATGCAGCATCCAGAAACAAGCGCGTACAGACCCAACGTATTTGACGAGAGTGGATATGAGCAAGCGAGCCTTTAACTTCTGCGCAGGTCCTGCTGCGCTTCCTGAAGCTGTTCTGCTGCGTGCCCAGGCGGAGCTCCTCGACTGGCACGGCAAAGGCTTGTCGGTCATGGAGATGAGCCACCGCAGCGACGAGTTTGTCTCCATTGCCACCAAGGCCGAGCAGGATTTTCGCGATCTGCTGTCCATTCCCTCCCATTACAAGGTGCTGTTCCTGCAAGGCGGCGCCAGCCAGCAGTTCGCGCAGATCCCGCTGAACCTGTTGCCTGAAGACGGCAAGGCCGATTACATCGACACCGGTATCTGGTCGCAGAAGGCTATTGATGAGGCGTCGCGTTACGGCGCAGTCAACGTCGCGGCCAGCGCCAAGGCTTACGATTACTTCGCCATCCCTGGCCAGAACGACTGGAAGCTGTCCCGGGACGCGGCCTACGTTCACTACGCACCGAACGAAACCATCGGTGGTCTGCAATTCGACTGGATCCCGGAGATCGGTGACGTGCCGCTGGTAGCCGACATGTCTTCGGACATTCTCTCGCGTCCGGTAGATATATCGCGTTTCGGCATGATCTACGCGGGTGCGCAGAAGAATATCGGCCCCAGTGGCATCGTGGTGGTGATCATTCGCGAGGACCTGCTGGGGCGCGCGCGTTCGCTGTGCCCGACCATGCTCAATTACAAGGTCGCTGCCGACAACGGCTCGATGTACAACACGCCGCCGACGCTGGCCTGGTATCTGTCGGGGCTGGTGTTTGAATGGCTGAAAGAGCAAGGCGGTGTGGAGGCAATCGGCAAGCTGAACGACATCAAGCAGCGCACGCTGTATGACTTCATCGATGCCAGCGGGCTGTATAGCAACCCCATTAACAAGCCTGACCGTTCGTGGATGAACGTCCCGTTCCGTCTGGCGGATGATCGTCTCGACAAGCCGTTTCTGGCCGGTGCCGATGCGAATGGCCTGCTCAACCTGAAGGGCCACCGTTCGGTCGGTGGCATGCGCGCTTCTATCTACAATGCGGTGGATCTCAATGCGGTCAATGCATTGGTGGCCTATATGAAAGACTTCGAGAAGGAGCACGGTTGATGTCCGAGCAAGAACTCAAGGCGCTTCGCGTCCGTATCGACAGCCTCGATGAAAAGGTTCTGGAGCTGATCAGTGAGCGGGCTCGCTGCGCACAGGAAGTGGCCAGGGTGAAAATGTCCTCGCTGGCTGAAGGCGAGGTGCCGGTGTTCTATCGTCCCGAGCGCGAAGCTGCGGTGCTCAGGCGGGTTATGGAGCGTAACCGCGGGCCGTTGAGCAACGAAGAGATGGCGCGTCTGTTCCGCGAGATCATGTCTTCCTGCCTGGCCCTTGAGCAGCCGCTCAAGGTCGCCTACCTCGGTCCGGAAGGCACGTTTACTCAGGCTGCCGCGATGAAGCACTTCGGTCATGCGGTCATCAGCCTGCCGATGGCCGCCATCGACGAGGTGTTTCGCGAGGTGGTCGCCGGTGCGGTGAATTTTGGCGTGGTCCCGGTGGAAAACTCCACCGAAGGCGCCGTCAACCACACGCTGGACAGCTTTCTCGAGCACGACATGGTGATCTGTGGCGAAGTCGAGCTGCGCATCCACCACCATTTGCTGGTGGGCGAAAGCACCAAGACGCAGAGCATCTCGCGTATCTATTCACATGCCCAGTCGCTGGCGCAGTGCCGTAAATGGCTGGATGCGCATTACCCGAATGTCGAGCGGGTTGCGGTGGCCAGCAATGCCGAGGCCGCCAAGCGGGTCAAGGGTGAGTGGAACTCTGCGGCCATTGCCGGCGATATGGCAGCAGGCCTTTATGGCCTGAGCCGCCTTGCAGAAAAGATCGAAGACCGCCCGGACAACTCGACACGGTTCCTTATCATTGGTAATCAGGAAGTCCCGCCTACCGGCGATGACAAGACCTCGATCATTGTTTCGATGAGCAACAAGCCGGGCGCGCTGCATGAATTGCTGGTGCCGTTCCACGAGAGCGGGCTGGACCTCACGCGGATCGAAACCCGTCCGTCACGCAGTGGCAAGTGGACCTATGTGTTCTTCATCGACTTCGTCGGTCACCATCAGGATCCGCTGGTCAAGTCCGTGCTGGAAAAAATCAGTAGCGAAGCCGTGGCCTTGAAGGTGCTGGGTTCTTACCCTAAAGCGGTTCTTTGAGGGGGCGGTACATGATCTGTCTGTTTTTTGCCTTGCCGGTCTGTCAGGTGTGTTCGCGTGGTTGATGTGATTTCAGAACAGCCTGTCCGGCCTCTGATCGGTCGACTGGTGGTAGTAGGGCTCGGGTTGATTGGCGGCTCGTTTGCCAAGGGTGTGCGCGAGAGCGGTCTTTGCCGGGAAGTGGTCGGGGTCGATCTCGACCCAAGGTCACGTGAGCTGGCAGTCGAGCTGGGCGTTGTGGACCGCTGTGAAGCGGATCTGGCCCTGGCCTGCTGCGGCGCCGACGTTATTCAACTGGCTGTGCCGATTTTGGCGATGGAGAAGCTGCTTGCGTTGCTCGCGCCACTTGACCTCGGCGGCGCAATACTGACCGATGTCGGCAGTGCCAAGGGCAACGTGGTCCGGGCTGCGCGACAGGCATTCGGGCAGATGCCGTCGCGTTTCGTGCCGGGGCACCCGATCGCCGGGTCCGAGCAAAGCGGCGTCGAGGCCTCCAATGCTGCGCTGTTCAGGCGCCACAAGGTCATCCTGACTCCGCTGGCCGAAACCGACCCGCATGCCGTTGCAGTCGTTGATCAGTTGTGGTCCGCTCTGGGCGCCGACGTAGAGCACATGCAGGTCGAGCGCCACGACGAAGTGCTGGCCGCAACCAGCCATCTGCCGCACCTGTTGGCGTTCGGTCTGGTGGACTCGCTGGCCAAGCGTAACGAAAACCTCGAAATATTCAGGTACGCTGCCGGCGGCTTTCGTGATTTCACACGTATCGCAGGCAGTGATCCGACCATGTGGCATGACATCTTCATGGCCAATCGCGAGGCGGTGTTGCGAACGCTGGATACCTTTCGCAGTGATCTCGATGCCTTGCGCGATGCTGTCGATGCGGGCGATGGGCCGCAGTTGCTGGACGTATTCACGCGTGCTCGCGCGGCTCGCGAGCATTTCGGCAGAATTCTGGCCAGCCGCGCGCGCGTGGATGCGGCGCCCGGCGATCAGCGTAACGCCGCAGTCCGCTCCGGTGACGGTGTAAGTCATCGCATCAAAGGGCCAATTGATGTCACGTCCTCGGTGCTGTTTATGGTCGCCACCTCGATCAGCGAAGGCTGTGACTTGCTGCTGGAAGATGTCGGCGTCAGCCCGGCGTGCGAGGGGGCTATAGATGTTCTGCGCCTTATGGGTGGCGATATTGCGCTGCAAAACGTCCGTGCAACGGCAGGCGGAACGCTGGCAGACCTGCACGTGCGCTCTGCCAGGCTGAAAGGCGTCGATGTCCCGGAGGCGCTGGTTCCGCTGGCCATCGACACGTTTCCAGTGCTTCTGGTTGCCGCAGCCTGCGCAGAAGGGCGTACCATTCTGCGCGGCGCACAGGCGCTGCAGGCTGAACAGGCAGAGCGTGTGAGGCTGATGGCTGACGGGCTGCTCACCCTCGGAATCGAGGCCGAGCCCGTGCTGGATGGCATTATTATCGAAGGCGGCACGCCAGATGGCGGCGAGGTTGATGCTCGCGGTGATCAGCGTATCGTCATGGCGTTTCGCGTTGCATCGTTACGGGCTTCGGCGCCCATCCGTATTCAGAATTGTGCGGATGCCGCCACAGTGTTTCCCCATTTTCTGGCGCTGTGCGCTCAAGTCGGCATGCGTGTAGCGCAAGAGGACAAAAAGTGAAGATCAAACCCCCCGTTATTACCATCGACGGACCTAGCGGTTCCGGAAAAGGCACGGTTGCCGGATTGCTGGCCAGAAAGCTTGGCTGGTGCCTGCTTGATTCCGGTGCCTTGTATCGCTTGCTGGCTTTTGCCGCGCGCAATCATGGCGTCGACCTGACCAACGAAGAAGCGCTCAAGGTCCTTGCCGCTCACCTGGACGTGCAATTCGAGGCGACCCGGGAAGGGCAGGGGCAGCGCATCATCCTTGAGGGCGAAGATGTCACTCAGGCCATTCGCAATGAGCAGGTCGGAAGCGGCGCTTCGCAAGTTGCATCATTGCCGGCGGTACGCGATGCCCTGTTGTTGCGCCAGCGCGCCTTTCAGGAAGAACCGGGGCTTGTGGCTGATGGCCGCGACATGGGAACGGTCGTGTTTCCGGACGCCCCGCTGAAAATATTCCTCACCGCCAGTGCCGAGGAGCGTGCGCGCCGACGTTACTTGCAGTTGAAGGCCAAGGGCGATGATGTTAGTCTGTCGAGTCTGCTAGATGAGATATGTGCGCGCGACGAGCGCGACACCCAGCGAGCGGTAGCACCGCTCAAGCCGGCGCACGACGCCATACAGCTGGATTCCACCGAGTTGTCCATCGAGCAGGTGCTTGAACGCATTCTGAGCGAAATCGCACTCCGCGATATCGCCGGGTGACGAAGAAGCATGCGGGAGACCAGTCATAGTCCCGCAGGCTTTCTTTTACTTGAACGAAACCCACGTTGTCTGGAGCGTGGCAGATGGGCGTATTCTTCGCCCTTGATCAACAGGAATTAAAATGAGCGAAAGCTTTGCAGAACTTTTTGAAGAAAGCCTAAAGACCCTCAACCTTCAGGCCGGTTCGATCATCACCGCGATAATCGTGGATATCGACTACCAGGCTGGTTGGGTTACGGTTCACGCCGGTCTGAAATCTGAAGGCCTCATCCCGCTGGAACAGTTCCACAACGACGCTGGCGAGCTGACCATCAAGATCGGCGATGAAGTTCACGTTGCGCTGGACGCGGTCGAAGATGGCTTTGGCGAAACCAAGCTGTCCCGCGAAAAAGCCAAGCGTGCCGAGTGCTGGATCGTTCTGGAAGCGGCTTTCGCAGCTGAAGAAGTGGTCAAGGGCGTTATCAACGGTAAGGTTAAGGGCGGCTTCACTGTCGACGTTAACGGCATCCGTGCGTTCTTGCCTGGTTCTCTGGTTGACGTCCGCCCTGTGCGTGACACGACTCACCTGGAAGGCAAAGAGCTCGAGTTCAAGGTCATCAAGCTGGACCAGAAGCGCAACAACGTTGTCGTTTCCCGTCGCAGTGTCCTGGAAGCCGAGAACAGTGCCGAGCGCGAAGCTCTGCTCGAGTCCCTGCAGGAAGGCCAGCAAGTCAAAGGTATCGTCAAGAACCTCACCGATTACGGCGCATTCGTCGATCTGGGTGGCGTCGATGGCCTGCTGCACATCACCGACATGGCCTGGAAGCGCATCAAGCATCCATCGGAAATCGTCAATGTTGGCGATGAGATCGATGTAAAGGTCCTGAAGTATGATCGCGAGCGCAATCGTGTTTCCCTGGGTCTGAAGCAACTGGGTGAAGACCCATGGGTTGCTATCAAGGCTCGCTACCCGGAAAGCACCCGCGTTACCGCGCGTGTTACCAACCTGACCGACTACGGCTGCTTCGCAGAGCTGGAAGAAGGCGTGGAAGGCCTGGTACACGTTTCCGAAATGGACTGGACCAACAAGAACATCCACCCTTCGAAAGTCGTTCAGGTTGGCGACGAAGTGGAAGTCATGGTTCTGGACATCGACGAAGAGCGTCGTCGTATCTCCCTCGGCATCAAGCAGTGCAAATCCAACCCATGGGAAGATTTCTCTGGCCAGTTCAACAAGGGCGATAAAATCTCCGGCACCATCAAGTCGATCACCGATTTCGGTATCTTCATTGGTCTGGACGGCGGCATCGACGGTCTGGTTCACCTGTCCGACATCTCCTGGAACGAAGTGGGCGAAGAAGCCGTACGTCGCTTCAAGAAGGGCGACGAGCTCGACACTGTGATTCTGTCGGTTGATCCTGAGCGTGAGCGCATCTCGCTGGGTATCAAGCAGCTGGAAAGCGATCCTTTCTCCGAGTACGTCACTGTCAATGACAAAGGCGCAATCGTTCGCGGTATCGTTAAAGAAGTTGACGCCAAAGGCGCCATCATCACTCTGGCCGACGACATCGAAGCGACCCTCAAAGCCTCCGAAATCAGCCGTGACCGCGTTGAAGACGCGCGTAACGTTTTGAAAGAAGGCGAAGAGATCGAAGCCAAGATCATCAGCGTTGACCGCAAGAGCCGCGTAATCAGCTTGTCCATCAAGTCGAAAGACGTTGAAGACGAGAAAGAAGCAATCCAGAGCCTGCGTAGCAAGCCTGAAGTTGCTGAAAGCACTGGTCCTACCACTATTGGTGACCTGCTGCGCGCGCAAATGGAAAAACAGAACTAAGTTCTGCTTGACCATAAAAGGGGCGACTTCGGTCGCCCTTTTTCATGCTCGCCATTCGGGCCACACCGCTGTTATCCCTTCAGCCTGTCATGTACGGCTTTGGTCGTAAAACGCCTTCAATAGCCTCTCGGGCCCTGTCAGCTCATCGTGGGTTCTGGTGTCTCTTTCCTGTAACAAGGGTGTAAACGCTTTGTGCCTGGTTGGCAGCGTTGAACATAAGTCAATACATGGGCTGTTCAAATTCATCCGGTCATGCTAAAACCTTCGGAGCGCTGATCTAGCTGCTTGAAAAAGAAGGGAAAAATATGACGAAGTCGGAGTTGATCGAACGAATTGTCACCCATCAAGGGCTGCTCTCATCCAAGGATGTCGAGCTGGCCATCAAGACCATGCTTGAACAAATGTCTCAGTGCCTCGCAACCGGTGACCGAATCGAGATTCGGGGTTTTGGCAGCTTCTCTCTGCATTACCGTGCACCGCGAGTAGGGCGTAACCCGAAGACCGGCCAATCGGTCAGTCTCGATGGTAAATTTGTACCGCATTTCAAGCCGGGCAAAGAGCTTCGAGACCGGGTGAACGAAGATGAAGAAGAGGGCTTTTGAAGCCGCCCACCAAAGGATCAACAGATGCGTATTTTCAAACGAGTCATTCTGATCGTTGCCGTCCTTTTCGTTGCCTTGGCGACAACCGTATTTGTGCTTGAAAATCGGCAGTCCGTTGCCGTGAACCTGTTTGGCTGGTCAGCGCCGGAGCTTCCTTTGGCTTTGCCTGTAGTCATAGCGCTGCTTCTGGGCATGCTCATAGGCCCGTTTCTGGCGTGGATTACCAGCTTTCGTAAAAAACGTTCGCCTTCCGTTCGTTCTGCCTGAGTAGAGTCTTCAGGCCTCTTCGGTTGCTGGTGTGACGATGTCATCTGAAAGCCAGCCGACTTCTCTCCTCGATAAAACGGCACGCCTTGCACGTGTGCTGTAGTGTATTTCAGCACACCATCCGGTTTTTTACCGAAATTCGTACTTATAATATCGTCAGTTTATTCTCGCGTTAGTTGAGTAAATGTTACTGCTGCGCGTAGGAATATTCTCTTTTTAAAACAGAGTGCCCATTCTCAAGGGGCGTACGGCTATAGTTGCATTCAGTGACGATAGCCGTTTCTGTAACAGCGTTGTGTCAAGTCTTGAAAATAAGTTGTTCAAGTGCAGAATGCGCCGAAATAACGGCCCAGGCCTGAAGTCGGATTGTGGCACTCGCCACCGATTCAGGAAGGCAACAAAAGGTAACTGCATGTCTTACCCGGAAATCATTCACCACGGCGCTGTCGATACTGTCACCGGCTCATGCCATCAACTGCTCATGAACAGTTCAAGCAGCCTGTTGATCGACTGCGGTTCGGTCCAGGGGCGCGAAGGGCGGGTCGAGTCAGCATCGTTCGATTTCGACCCCGAGAGCATCAGGGCGCTGCTGGTCACTCACGTCCATAATGACCATGTCGGACGTATTCCCGAATTGCTGGCGGCAGGCTATACAGGGCCGATACTGTGCAGCGAGCCCAGCGCTCACATGCTGCCGCTGGTCATGGAGGACACGCTTAAAATTGCATTCGCCCACGATCCCGCACAGGCCGAGCGACACCTCGAGACCATTAACAAGCGGGTCATTGCGTTGCCGTTCGATAACTGGTTCAGCCTGATCGATCACGAATCGCTGCATTGCAAGGTTCGCCTGCAGCGTGCCGGGCATATTCTGGGTTCGGCATATGTGGAATGCGACCTGCACTACCCGCTGGAAGGGCGCTCCATCCGCGTGGTTTTTTCCGGAGACCTGGGCGCCAGTCATACGCCGTTCCTGCCTGCGCCAAAGCCTCCGGAGCGCGCAGACATTCTGGTTCTGGAAAGCACATACGGTGATCGTCTTCATGAGGATCGCAGTACTCGCCAGCAAGGGCTCGAGCGAATCATTGACAAGGCGCTGGAAGACAACGGCACGGTCCTGATTCCAGCCTTCAGTATCGGTCGTACTCAGGAGTTGCTCTATGAGCTGGAGGACATTCTGCGGCGCAAGATGCTGCTGAGTCAGGCCGGCGAAGGCTCTGCTCGGCTCGACGGCGACGACATCCTGCCTGGCGACTGGTCACGGTTGCCGGTCATTCTCGATTCACCGCTGGCAAGTCGTTTCACGAAGCTCTACCAGTCATTTGAAGATTATTGGGATAACGATGCCCGGCTTCGCTCGGGGGCCGGAAGAAAGCCGTTGGGTTTTGATCAGTTGATCGGTATAGACACTCACGAGCAGCACCTGCGCACCGTCAATTACCTCGCAAGTACTGCGCGTCCCGCCATTGTCATTGCCGGTAATGGCATGTGTGCAGGAGGCAGGATCGTCAATTACCTGAAAGCCATGTTGGGCGACCGTCGACATAATGTGGTGTTTGTCGGTTATCAGGGCAAAGGCACACCGGGTGCAGCCATTCAGTCTCATGGCCCGCTGGGAGGCTACGTCGAGCTGGACCGCGAGCGTTTTGATATTCGTGCGGGTATTCACACCGCCAACGGTTATTCTGCCCACGCAGATCAGGCTGAACTTGTCGAGTTTGTCACTGGTATGAAAGAGTGGCCTGCGCAGGTCCGCCTGGTGCATGGCGAGGCCTCCGCCAAAGAAGCGCTGGGGACTGTGTTATCCCGTAAGTACGCTCTTCAAAAACATGCTGTGGATCTTGTCATTCCCTGACGGTTTTTTATAGGTCCGAGCGGGCGTTCTAGTTGTCTGGCGAAAACGGCCTGTTCATTTTAACCACTCGGCGTTCTGGCATAACTGTTGTAAAGAAGGCGGTTGGAGAAGTGGCAAGATAGATTGAAAATATTTTAGTTGTCAAAAAGAGTCACATAAGGAATATTTGGCCGATTTGGAAGGGCGTTCTTGCATGAGCGATGATGTTGCATTGGTTGCGATAACAGGTGCGACAGGGTTCGTCGGCAGCGCTGTCGTTCGTTATTTGATTGATCGTACCGGTTATTCCGCAAGGGTCGCTGTCCGGAACGCAGGTGCGTATCAGTGTCCTGCGCAACGTGTGGAGGTCGTTCAGGTAAAGTCCCTTGCGCCGGATAATGATTGGGCGGCATTTCTGCGTGGTGCGAAGGTAGTTGTGCATTGTGCAGCGCGCGTTCATGTACTCGCCGAAACTGCTTCCGAGCCAGACCAGGAATATTTTCGCGCCAACGTCAGCGCCACCCTGAACCTGGCCGAACAGGCGGCAGCTGCAGGTGTGAAGCGCTTCATCTTCCTCAGTTCCATCAAGGCCAATGGCGAGGTTACAGCGCCGAACGCGCCGTTCACGGCCGACGACACCTGCAAGCCGCTGGACGCCTACGGCGTTTCCAAGTTGAAGGCCGAGGAGGGGCTGCGCGAGTTGTCTGTCCGAACGGGCCTGGAGGTCGTGATCATTCGCCCGGTGCTGGTCTATGGCCCTGGGGTCAAAGCCAACTTCAAAAGCATGATGCGCTGGCTCGATAAGCGCGTGCCGTTGCCGCTCGGGGCCATTGATAACCGTCGAAGCCTGGTCGCCGTCGACAATCTGGCTGATCTGCTAATGCGCTGTGTCGAGCACCCTGCTGCTGCGGGGCAGACGTTTCTGGTGAGTGACGGGGATGATCTTTCCACCAGTCGGCTCTTGCGTGAGATGGGCAAGGCACTTGGCAAACCGGCCAGATTACTGCCCGTTCCGGCCAGTGTGTTGAAAGGGGCGGCAACGTTGTTGGGCAAGAGCGCGTTTTCCCAGCGTTTATGCAGCTCGTTGCAGGTCGATATCAGTAAAACCTGTACGATGCTGGACTGGCATCCACCTGTGAGTGTTGAACACGCGATGCGCGATACAGCTCGGTATTATCTGGAACATGACAAGCATGATTGAGTGGCTATCGGTAGCGGTGGTTGCGCTCCTGTCTCTGGCGTTGACGGGGTTGCTGCGCAAATACGCACTGGCCAGAAGCCTGATTGATGTGCCCAATGCGCGCAGCTCTCACTCCTTGCCTACTCCCCGTGGTGGCGGCGTTGCCATTGTCATCGCGTTTCTCCTGGCCGTAACGTTGCTGACCGGGATCGGGCACCTGTCAGCGTCTGCTCTTACCGCCATCATCGGTTCGGGAGGCCTGGTGGCACTGGTCGGTTTCATGGACGACCATGGGCACATTGCTGCACGCTGGCGGCTTCTCGGGCATTTTGTCGCTGCCGGCTGGACCTTGTTCTGGCTGGGCGGGCTTGCGCCACTCAGCATCATGGGCTGGAGCTTCGATCCGGGGCTGCTCGGCCAGGTACTTGCCGCGTTCTATCTGGTGTGGATGTTGAACCTCTACAACTTCATGGACGGCATCGACGGAATTGCTGGCGTCGAGGCGGTGACCGTGTGCTTGGGCATGAGCATCATTTATGCATTGGGGGGCCATGTCGGGTTATCGTGGGAGTCTCTGCTGCTGGCCGCTGCTGCGGCAGGTTTTCTGTGCTGGAACTTTCCCCCGGCCAAGATATTCATGGGGGATGCGGGCAGCGGTTTTCTCGGAATCGTCCTCGGTTTGCTATCCATTCAGGGTTCCTGGGCTTCGCCTCAGCTATTCTGGTGCTGGCCGATCCTGCTGGGCGTGTTTATCGTCGATGCGACCCTGACCCTGATTCGCCGATTGTTGCGTAGAGAGAAAGTCTACGAAGCCCACCGAAGTCACGCCTATCAGTTCGCTTCGCGGGATTACGGCAAGCACCTGCCCGTGACGCTGGCCGTCGTGATGATCAATCTTGTATGGCTGCTACCCGTGGCACTGTGGGTAGCGCTGATGGGGGGCGATGGGCTGACATGGACGGCAATTGCCTACGTACCGCTGGTTTGTCTGGCCCTGAGGTTCAGGGCGGGTGAAGCGGAAAGGATGTAACGAAGCGGGTTTCCGGTTGTCTCAGACACGTAGTTGTTTCTCAGGCGCCGGTTCCAGTGATGTTCAACCGGCAGCATAACGGAGCATTAAACAATTGATGAGTAGGTTGCGGTCCAGTTTGCTGGCGTTACCCCGCCGCAAAAAACGGATAATTCAGGTTGCTGCCGACGTGCTGCTCGTCTGGCTGGCTCTGTGGATGGCGTTTGTCGTGCGACTGGGTATCGACGAACTGATCAACCCGCTGGAAAAACACACCTGGCTTTTCATCAGTGCGCCGCTCGCCGCCATTCCCCTGTTTATCCGTTTTGGCATGTATCGGGCGGTCATGCGCTATTTCGGCAATGATGCCCTGATTGCGATCATCAAGGCGGTCACGATGTCATCCCTGATACTGGGGTGCATGGTTTACGTCTACAGCAACCATCAGCAACTGGTCCCGCGCTCGGTCATCTTCAACTACTGGTGGCTGAGCATGGTCATGATCGGCGGTCTACGCCTTGCCATGCGCCAATATTTTCTCGGTGACTGGTTTGCGGCAGCGCAGCACGTGCCCTTTGCCAAAAGTGACAATGGTCTGCAAAAAGTCGCCATCTACGGTGCCGGTGCTGCTGGTAATCAGTTGGTCGCTGCATTGCGCATGGGGCGCCTCATGCATCCCGTGGCGTTCATCGATGATGACGAATCAATCTCCAATCGAGTGATTTCAGGCCTTCAGGTTTATAAGCCGCGAAACATTCAGCGAATGATAGATTCAACCGGCGCTCAAGAGATTCTTCTGGCAATTCCATCATCATCACGTGGGCGGCGTCGGGAAATTCTCGGTTTTCTGGAAGGCTTCCCGCTTCACGTGCGAAGTGTTCCCGGTTTCATGGATCTGGCGGCCGGCAGGGTAAAGGTGGACGACCTCCAGGAAGTCGATATCGCCGACCTTCTGGGACGTGACTCGGTACCTGCGCGGGACAACCTGCTGGAGCATTGCATCAAGGGCAAGACGGTCCTGGTGACT
This sequence comes from Pseudomonas coronafaciens pv. oryzae str. 1_6, assembly GCF_000156995.2. Lineage (NCBI taxonomy): Bacteria > Pseudomonadati > Pseudomonadota > Gammaproteobacteria > Pseudomonadales > Pseudomonadaceae > Pseudomonas > Pseudomonas coronafaciens. The sequence goes on from NZ_CP046035.1 coordinate 1,586,113, forward strand.
GGCGCCGGCGGGTCGATCGGTTCAGAGCTCTGCCGCCAGATCCTCCTGCTGCAGCCCACCCAGCTGCTGTTGCTGGATCACAGCGAATTCAACCTTTACAGCATTCTTTCCGAGCTTGAGCAGCGTTCGGCGCGCGAATCGCTTTCGGTCAAGTTGCTGCCCATTCTCGGTTCAGTACGCAACCACCCCAAGCTGCTGTCGATCATGAAAACCTGGAGGGTCGACACGGTTTATCACGCGGCCGCTTACAAGCATGTGCCGATGGTCGAACACAACATTGCCGAGGGTGTGCTCAACAACGTGGTCGGTACGCTCAATACCGCCCAGGCGGCCTTGCAATCGGGTGTTTCCAACTTTGTCCTGATCTCTACCGACAAGGCGGTCAGGCCGACCAACGTAATGGGCAGCACCAAGCGCCTTGCCGAGTTGATACTGCAGGCCCTGAGTCGCGAAACGGCGCCGGTCATATTTGGCGACAAGGCCAATGTGTATCAGGTGAACAAGACCCGCTTCACCATGGTCCGCTTCGGCAATGTGTTGGGGTCGTCAGGCTCGGTGATACCGCTGTTTCACAAGCAGATTCAGTCAGGCGGACCTCTGACGGTCACCCACCCGAAGATCACCCGCTACTTCATGACTATCCCCGAGGCTGCCCAGTTGGTCATTCAGGCGGGTTCCATGGGCCATGGCGGTGATGTGTTCGTTCTGGACATGGGCGAGCCGGTCAAGATCATCGAACTTGCCGAAAAGATGATTCACCTGTCAGGTCTGGCCATTCGTTCCGAGAAGAACCCGCACGGTGACATTTCGATCGAGTTTACCGGGCTGCGTCCGGGCGAGAAACTCTACGAAGAGCTGCTGATCGGAGACAACGTCGTCGCCACCGAACATCCGATGATCATGAGTGCGAACGAAGATTACCTGCAATGGGATGTGCTGAAAGGCCGCCTGACAAAGTTGCTGGATGCGGTTGATCGGGACGATTACAACAGTGTGCGTCAATTACTGCGTGAAACAGTCAACGGCTATACACCAGAAGGCGAAATCGTTGACTGGATGTATCAGGAACGCAGCGGAGAACCGTGATTTCCCTCGCTTTTACTGAGGTTTGTCAGGCGCAGACATACGTTGATTGATGTCGAAACAGGTCGCAATGCTCCGTTTCTTTTCCCGAGAGAAACAGTGGTTTAAGTTTTAGGCACAGCATTTGGAGTGCTGCCTTGAACTGCTATGGAGCTTCATCTATGCGAACCCCTTTTTTCAGCTCTCTTGTTTTTGCCTTGCTGACCACAGCCTCGGTTGCGGTCAGCGCCGCCCAACAACCGGCTCAGCCGCCGCCCATGATGACCATGGACGCAGCACCCGCTGTCGTTCATGAGCAGCGCGAAGATCGGGTCAATCTCAACACTGCCGATGCACAAACCCTCCAGAAGCAGCTGGCCGGTATTGGCAAGAGCAAAGCCGATGCCATCGTTGCGTACAGAGACGCCAACGGCGAGTTCACGTCGGTCGATGAGCTGATTGAAGTAAAGGGCATTGGCAAGGCCATTCTGGACAGGAACCGCGATAAGCTGTCCGTTAACTAAGTATTAAAGGCGCCTGAAAAAAGACAGGCCGATCATTGATCGGCCTGTCTTTGGGTGCATCGTTAAATAAGCGTTGATACAGCGACAACGTCCACATCTTCAATGTGTCAGTTTGCGGTTTTTCTCAGCTCCTGTTTGAGGAAGTCGCGTGTCTCGTCAAGAATGCGTTTCGACAACGCGTCGTCGAAAGCGCTGCGCGCTAGTACCAAGCCACCTACCAGAGTAGACAATGTTGGCAAGCTTCTGGATTTGTCACCAGAAGGTGCCTTGTCGAACAGCTCAAGCAAATGAAGAATGATCTTGTCAGTTACCTCGCTGGGTTGATCGCGATGTCCCAGTTCCAGGCACATGCTCGGTAACGGGCATCCGCCATCCGGTGCGTCACGACTGTCAAGAGAAAGATATAGATCAATGAATTCACTGAGCGAGTCCTGTTTGGCGAAAACTTCGCTGGTGATTCCTTTTACCTCGTCGAGGGCGTGATTCAATGCCTGTTCGACCAGATCATCCTTGGATTTGAAATGCGCGTAAAAACCGCCATGGGTCAAGCCGAGTGCTTTCATCAAAGGTTGTAAGCCTGTAGCACCAATGCCGTCGCGCCGAAAGCGCATCGACGCTTCCTTGACGATGCGTTGGTGGGTTTGGGCCTTATGATCGAGCGCGTAACGCATGCGCTGAGTCTCCAGAGATGACCAATGTGTCAGGGCATTTATACATGGATAGGTGAATCGATGCAGCAGGCTTTCGCTAATGATTGCCAGTCGATACCGAATCCTGCGAACCACTTCCGTTTTGAATGTCCAGATAATGTATCAGGCTGGCCTTGGACATTTCACCCAGATGGCTGCCCGTCAAGCGCCCTTCAGGCGAATAGAACAGGGTAGTCGGGAGCGCGACCGAGCCGACTTGCCGGGCAAACTCCCCGTCCGGGTCAAGTAAGCTGTTGCGCAGCGGCAGGCCCTGTGTCGACAGGTAGCGGCTGACTGTATCGGCACTTTCGGCTTGATTGACGAACAGGAATACGATGTCCGTTCGCGCCAGTTGCATATCTCGCAGCACTGGCATTTCCCTTCTGCACGGAGGGCACCATGTTGCCCAAAGGTTTATGACAATAGGCCTGCCTCGGTAGTCAGAGACTCTGACCGGTTTGCCAGTCGTGTCCAGCAGCGTTGTTTCGGGCAGTGGCGCCCCCTGTTGGTAGCTGCTCAGAATCAGGCTGCCCGGCAGCCATACAAGCAGCCCGGTGCCGAGGCCCAACGCTAGCGCACGACGTCGCTTGGGGTGTCGCCAGCCGATGATCAAACCGCCCATCACGGCCCCGATAACACCCGGCCAGACCAGAAAGCCGCCATCCCGGATGTCCAGCGCCTTCCAGGGCGCGTCGCAGTACTCAGCGAAGTAGGCAGCAACGAAGGCCACACGTGCAGTGATGAGGCCAAGAATGAACAGCCCGAATACAGCTGTCTTTTTGGGTTCGACATGGCGCAGGCAACAAGCTTCTATCAGCGTCGCCAGCACAAGGGCCGTCAGCAGTAGCACGTGTGAAACCGCGATGGCGAACGGGCCTGCATTGATACTCAACATTTTGTTTTGGCTCTTGAAAGGCTTTGGTCTGCGCGCGCGATCATGCTCGCAGTTGAAAGCTCGCTGGCCGAGCCTTCGCGCGGTGATGGTATCTCTCGGTGTTTTTTTCGCATAACGCGCAACTGTGCCTGAGTGTGTGGCGGTTGATGGCGTCTGGATAAGCCAGAAAAGCACGGCTCACGACAGAAGGACAATCGGTCGCCAGCCCTTGGTATGCAAGGCGTGCGTAACGTAAAGACATCGCCGCCTTGCAAGTATTGTCCTACAAGCCTTTGACTTCTGCTGCCAATCCCGGAGAATCTGCCGCGCTGTTTTCGAGGGAGGCGCGGAACTGCCCGCTTTTTCGACGCGTCTTCCTTTTTGATAAACCGGCCACGGAGAGTCGACCGGATGAATGATCAGGCTAATGGCGTCGTAGAACGTCTGGACGTAGCTCCCGAGAGCATCGCCTCTTGGAATCGTAATGACACCACCTGGATGCTCGGATTGTTCGGTACCGCCATCGGCGCAGGTACTCTGTTTCTACCCATCAATGCAGGCATTGGCGGTTTCTGGCCACTCATGGCCTTGGCATTGCTGGCATTCCCGATGACGTTCTACGCGCACCGTGGCTTGACCCGGTTCGTGCTGTCCGGACGCGAAGGGGCCGATATCACAGAAGTGGTCGAGCAGCATTTCGGCAAGGGCGCTGGCGCGATGATCACCTTGCTGTACTTCTTTGCAATCTTTCCGATTCTGCTGATCTACAGCGTCGCACTCACCAACACCGTAGGCAGTTTTCTCGAGCATCAGTTGCACGTAATGCCGCCCCCACGTGCGGTGCTGGCTTTTGTGCTGATCATGGGTTTGCTGGCCGTAGTGCGGTGTGGCGAGCGATTCATCGTCAAGGCCATGAGCTTGATGGTGTACCCGTTTATCGTCGCGCTGCTGTTCCTTGCGGTATTCCTCATTCCGCACTGGACCGGCGGTATCCTGAGCACCGCGACCACCTTGCCTGAGCCCTCGGCATTTCTGCCGACCCTGTGGCTGGCTATCCCGGTGATGGTGTTTTCCTTCAACCACACACCGATCATCTCTGCCTTCGCGGTAGACCAGAAACGTCAGTACGGCGAGAACGCTGAGGTGCGCAGTTCGCAGATTCTGGCTCGTGCTCACGGCCTGATGGTGGTGATGGTGCTGTTTTTCGTCTTCAGCTGCGTACTGACCCTTTCACCAGCCCAGTTAGCCGAAGCCAAGGCGCAGAACATCTCGATCCTGTCTTACCTGGCCAACCACTTCAATAACCCGACAATCGCTTTTGTCGCGCCGCTGATTGCGTTCGTGGCCATCTCCAAGTCGTTCCTCGGGCACTACATCGGTGCCAGCGAGGGTCTGAAAGGGCTGGTTTTGAAATCCGGTCGTCGTCCGGCCCCCAAGGCTCTGGACCGGATGACTGCGATGTTCATGCTGGTAGTGTGCTGGCTGGTGGCAACGCTTAACCCGAGCATCCTGGGCATGATCGAAACGCTGGGCGGGCCGGTTATTTCGGCGCTGCTGTTCCTGATGCCGATGTATGCGATCTACAAAGTGCCGGCCATGCGAAAGTATGCAGGCGCATGGTCCAACTATTTTGTAATTGCCGCCGGTCTGGTGGCTATCTCGGCACTGATCTTTTCGCTGACACGCTGAACCTCTGTGAGCTGCGCCGGCGTATCGGTGCAGCTCACGGTCAGGCTGTACGGAGTGCAGTCAATCCACAGGTTCAGGGTATAGCGGCCTGGACAGGTGCATGATGCTTGCGTAGTCGTAAACGTACTGGCGTCCCGCATGGCTGGTCGAACGCAGTTGGTCGATCAGTTGTCGCTCTTTCTTGTTCAGGTACCTCAACGCCGGATCTTGACTGGACTTCAGGCGATCACGTTCATGGGCGTCAGGGAATGCGATGACGTTTGTCATGAAAAATCTCCTTGGGTGTTAGTCCTTGTTCGCTTTGATGTAGCCCCGGTTGCGCTGGTTGTAGCGACGGCCCACCTTACCCATAAAAACTCGGCGCGGGCAACCCCGCAGATGGCCGCTTTGTCACAACGTTTGTGTAATCTCGTAGGATTGTCCTGTGCCGTTGATGACAATCTGTACTGCATCGTCTTCGAATTTGCCCAACAGGCTTTGCCCCAGTGGCGCGCGTGCGGTGATCACCATGATCAGCTGGTCGCCCGCGCTGACCTTTAGGCCTGCAGCATCCGGCCCCAGAAACAGGTAGTGAGTCTGCCCGTCCTGGGCTTCGACGATTATCAGATCACCGGTCTGAATGCCTCGCGATTCATCGAAAGGTTTGAGTGACCACTTCTGATAAAGCGTCAGTGACTGGCGTATTTCCTCTACCCGTCGTGCCTGGCCAGCTGCCAGATAAGAGGCTTCCAGGCCCAGCGTGTCGTATTTGTTTTCAGCGATGTTTTCTTCGTGGGTAGCCGTTTCGTAAGCGGTCTGCGCAGCCCGCTGCGCAACGTCCAGATCAATTTCCAGTTTATCGATGATCAGCTGCAACACGTCCTGCTTGTTCATGAGTTATCCACAATATTGATCGATGCTCGCACGACTTTTCTCGCTCGGAGCGGTGCGATCCTGCTGTATCCAGAAGTCACACTTGGAGCGGCTGAACGTGCGCTGCTGTTGTTCCTGAACCTGCTCGCGGGCCTGCCGGGCCTCGCTTTCACGCAGGCTTTGCTCGTATTTGCGGAACATTTCAGTTTCCGGCTCAGACGGCGGGGTGGTTTTCTGCGCGGGCGGGGCGGTCAGTTGCGCGGCAGCATTTTCCAGCGCCTGGCTTTGCGCGGGCGGCAAGTTCTTGAAGTACAGCATACCCGTGAAAAAAACAGCCATTGCGCCCAGCCAGATGCCCAGTGCAATGCAGACAATCAACTTCAATGACACATACAGGTCGCGACGGCGGGTGGTGGATGGCATGGCTGAACTCCTTTCAGGGCGACAAATGCTCTCGGTATCACGCAGGCGCAGCGTAGCGGCCATAGTCCACGGTAGCGAAGGGTAGATGCAATGTTTTGCGCCGACTGCCTTGCAGTCCGGCGCACGAGCCGTCATACAGTAACCGCATGGCCATTCAAACCATTGATCTTTGATGGTACTTTGCGCTGGGTTTGCATGGCTGACAACGCCTGCGATGTGAGGCAGTCCCCAGATCGAGAGACTGTTCTGGCACCGGCATTCGTTCAAGGAGAGGCATCGTTCATGGTTGAGCACCAATCAATACTTTTCGGTCCGCCCGGTACCAGCAAAAGCCATCGGGCACGAGCGGAAAAAGCACTGGCACTTGGCGTGGACAAGGCGCGTATTGTGCCGCTCACCTTTCATCCCGATTACAGTTACGGCGAATTCGTCGCAAGGCTGCTGCCTACCACCAACAAGAGTGGGCAAATCGAGTACCACGTTCACGCAGGTCCTTTCATCCGGGCGCTGGCGATGGCATTCGCTTACCAGCTTCAAGACTCTGCCGGTCAGGCACCGAAAAACGTTGTGCTGTTACTGGATGAAATCAACCGGGGCAACTGCGCGGAAATATTCGGCGATGTGTTCCAACTGCTGGACCGCGATGAGTCGGGCTGGTCCAGTTACGAGATCAGTGTTTCCGAACTGGTGTTATGTGCTTTCAAAGCAGAGCTTGAACGCGTGCTAGGTCATTCCTGGCCTTATCCTGAGTTGACCGACAAGCTGCAAACCTGTCTGGAATTGCGGCAGCTGTGCCTGCCGCCGAACCTGCACATGATCGGCACCATGAACACCAGTGATGAATCCATATTCTTCATGGACTCGGCGTTCAAGCGGCGTTGGCATTTCGAGTTTTGTGCCGAAGGTTTTGCTCAAGTGCCCGCCGAACAGCGCGATGCACTTATGCCATGGGGGCGGGGTTTGACATGGCAGACGTTCGTGAATGCCTTGAACCGGTTCATCCGTGAACGCTGCACGGCGCCCAGGCTGGATGACAAACTGGTCGGCCCCTGGTTTGTAAAGGCCAGGTGCAGAATCGACAAACAGACCCTGCTTCAGGCACACCCGGCGCATCTGGCTGCACTGGAAGCCAGCGCCAGCAAGTTCGGCGACATGATCAGCGGTGTGCCTGAGAGCAGAGCGTTCGACGAGCAGCACAGGCTTCTGGCAGAAGAGTTGTCTGAAACCGACAAGCAAAGGCTTCTCAAGCATGGCGGTTATGATAAAAGCGCCGAGCTGAAATTCACCGCGATCCGCTCCGGTTCTGGTGTGGCCAATGATTATTATTGCTCCAATCGGAGCCGCAAGAAATACAAGTCCGATGACACGGGCCTGATTGTCGAAGACTACCTGCAAACCCTATCGGTGTTTGAGGTGGGCATAGCCTCCTGTCGCATCGAGCGCACCGATATCGTCGGCAAGTTGTTCTTTTACTTGTGGGACAACGTATTTGATCGAGACAAGTCACCGCTCTGTAATCTGCTCGATCTGAAGCATCAGGAGCTGCGTACCTTCGGGCAGTTTGCGGATCAGGCTGAGCAGTTTGTCGAACGCTTGTGCGCCGGGCCGGTTGAAGCAACTGTGCCGCCGGGCGAAAAGGCAGCCAGCGCCCCGGCAGAAGAAAACTCTACAGCCGAAGAAGTCTGAAGATGCGGCTGGACGAGATCGAACGGGTCGAAAGTGGCAATGAAGTGGGGCTGGTACGCGAACCCGATGGCCGATACTTGCTGAAAGTCCCTTATGGTATGGCAGAGATGGACAGCGCAGAGGCCCTCTCGCTGCTTTACCGCTGCTTTGTAGTTTTTCGCCGAACCCGTCTTGACAGCGATTCGTCGAGCCCCCGTGACGGCACGGAAGACGCTCGGGAAGAGGGCTGTGGGCGTGGTGGCGACAGCGTTTCGTTTCATGATGCGCTCGGGCTCGATGAACTGTTCGACAAGGCTGACCCACGCAGTCTGCTGTCCCTTTGCGAGAGGAGATGCCGCAGCGTTGATGATCCGTATCGCCGATTTGACAGACACCTGCACCGGGCCGTGTTCGACCAAAGTGGCGTGGCTTACCTTGACTATGTTCAGGGACCGCTCAAGACCGGGCAGTTCGGCAAGGCCGATATAGTCGGGCTTTACTGTGTCCTTGCCCTGGATTTCTATCGAGAACTGCTGAAGGTCGATCCGCTTTGCGCCTGGGGTAGTTTTCTTGGCGAAGGGGAGGCCCTGGCAGAGGCTTTTCGACACCGCTACCTCAGTGCCGAGGACTCTCTCTATCGTGGCGATGCCGAGTCGCGTCAGCGCAGTCTGAGTCGTCTGCGTCACTTGTTGCAGTCTATCGATCGATGCGCGGTACCGCGGGACGCCCACTATCATCAGTTGCATGGCGCGCTCGAGTCTTACCTGAATGCTGGCAGTCAGGGGGGCGCCCACTGCGGGCTTGTATGGGGAGTGAACGACTTCTGGGCGGTCTGGGAGTCGATCTGTCTGTGCCATGCGCTGAGCGAAAAGGCGGGTGGCGAAGAGCGCTTTGAAACCTGTGATGACCAGCATCTGCCGCATGGACTGTCGAGTTACGAGTCCCAGTCCCGCTGGGACAGACAACGGCAGAAACTCTTCGCGCGCAACCACATTGAGCGGCGTCCCGATCTGGTGACTCGGGATGACGAGGCCTGGACCATCGTGGATTTCAAGTATTACTCGCGGCCGCGGCTGATGCGGCCCAAGTGGGCCGAGGATGCTGTTCTGGCAAAGGAAGAGCGTGATTTTCTGAATATGGAGGTCTATGGGTTGCTGCTCTGTCACCACCTTGCCAGAGAAGGTTGCAGCGACCATCGGGTAACGCTTGAAATGTGGCTGCCTGGCGAGCAGGCAAAATGGTCCGAGCCTGTGGGTCAGCCAGCATGGGACCCACCTCTGGTGCTCCGTTCATTGCCCACTGTCGACCTGATCCGTGCGTATGCAACACGCTATCAGTGTTCTGCTCTGCTCTGAGCGCCCCCCCACCCACTTGCTTTTGACTTGGGTAAAGGTGGTGGCCACCGACCGTTCTGAACGACAATCAGCGTTTTGCCCTTCAGCCTCAGGAAGCCAGGATGAAAGCCTCGTGGGACATTTTTTGCAGCGTCGTCGATAACTACGGTGATGCGGGTGTGACCTGGCGTCTGGCACGCCAATTGGTTGCCGAACATGGCCTGCAGGTTCGTTTATGGATCGACGATCTGTCGGCGTTCGCTCGGCTGTGTCCTGGTGCCGACGCGGCGGCCGTGCAGCAACAGCATGAAGGCGTCAGCGTTTGCCAGTGGCCAGTGCAATGGGCAAGCACGGTCATTCCTGATGCAGTGATCGAAGCCTTTGCCTGTCGATTGCCGGAGTCGTACACCGAAGCAATGTTGCAACACTCGCCAAGGCCGCTGTGGCTGAACCTCGATTACCTGAGTGCCGAAGAATGGGTGTCAGGCTGTCACGGGCTGCCGTCGCCGCAGTCTAACGGCCTCAAGAAGTTCTTTTTCTTCCCGGGTTTTTCCGACACCACAGGCGGTTTGCTGCGCGAGCGAGACCTTGTGAACAGGCGCCATGCCTTTGAGCATGACAAAGCGGCGCAGCGCGCCTTTCTTGACGGGCTGGGCGTCGAGCCGCAGGAAGATACCCGTCTGATATCGGTGTTTGCCTACGAAAACCCGGGCCTGGGCAGTTGGCTTGACGTATTGGCTAACGATGAACGACCGACACACATGCTGGTGCCGGAAGGCCGCATTCTGGGCGATCTGCAGCGCTGGCTTGGCAGTGAACTGGCGGTAGGCACGACGCAGGTGAGGGGCGCACTCACGGTGCAGGTCTTGCCGTTCGTCAGTCAGGAGCAGTACGACCTGCTGCTGTGGAGCTGCGATTTCAACATCGTGCGCGGTGAGGACTCGTTCGTGCGGGCGCAATGGGCGGGGCGACCGATGCTCTGGCACATCTATCAACAGGAAGACGATGCGCACCTGCCGAAGCTCGATGCTTTTCTGGCACTGTATCTGGACGGGCTTTCGCCCCCTGCCGGACAGGCTTTGAGCCGCTTGTGGCACGGTTGGAGCGCTGGCGGCGACCTTGCCGATAGCTGGAAAGAGCTGATGGCGCACTGGCCTGAAATCGAAAGACATGCCGAGCGCTGGTGCCTGCAACAAGCCGCACAGACTGATCTTGCCACGGCGCTGGTGCAGTTTTATGGAAATTCGCTATGATACGCGACCTTGATATCAGGCTCTGTACGGAAAGTGCCTGTGTAGGCTATTTCTCGTACAGAGCCTTTGGTTAATTCATCCAAATTCGGATATATGCAATGAAAACTGGTAAAGAGCTGAAACCCGGTACCGTGATCCGTCTCGAAAACGATCCTTGGCTGGTTCAGAAAGCTGAGTTCACCAAATCCGGTCGTAACAGCGCGATCATGAAGACCAAGCTGAAAAACCTGCTGACCGGTTACAAGACCGAGATCGTCTACAGCGCCGATGACAAACTGGACGACGTGATCCTCGACCGCAAGGAAGCCACCCTGTCTTTCATCAGTGGTGACACCTACACGTTCATGGACACCACTGACTACACCATGTACGAGCTGAACGCCGAAGACATCGAAAGCGTTCTGCCATTCGTCGAAGAAGGCATGACCGACATCTGCGAAGCCGTTTTCTTTGAAGACCGTCTGGTTTCCGTTGAGCTGCCGACCACCATCGTGCGCCAGGTTGACTACACCGAAGGTTCCGCTCGCGGCGACACCTCTGGCAAGGTCATGAAGCCTGCCAAGCTGAAAAACGGCACCGAGCTGAGCGTTGCAGACTTCATCGAAATCGGTGACATGATCGAGATCGACACCCGCGAAGGCGGTTCCTACAAGGGCCGTGCCAAGTAAGCAGGGTGTTTTGACCCCGTTACGCAAAAAACCCGCATCGCTGCGGGTTTTTTTATGCCTGAAATTCTGCTGAACAGCGGTGCTCAGGCTTCAAGCGGCTTTCACACCGTCACATGCAGGCGCACATCGACGTTGCCACGTGTGGCGTTGGAGTACGGGCAGACCACGTGAGCGGCGTCTACCAGTTGCTGGGCGTCGGCTTGTTCAAGGCCTGGCAGGCTGACATGCAGGTCGATGTCCAGACCGAAACCACCGGGGATCTGGCCGATGCCTACGTGAGCAGTGATCGAGGCGTCTGCCGGGATGCTGCGTTTGCTTTGACCGGCCACGAATTTCAGCGCGCCAATGAAGCAGGCCGAGTAGCCGGCAGCGAACAATTGCTCAGGGTTGGTGGCTGCGCCGCCAGCACCGCCGAGTTCTTTCGGGGTCGCCAGTTTGACGTCGAGAATATTGTCGCTGGAAACAGCACGACCATCACGGCCGCCGGTGGCGGTTGCAACTGCGGTGTAGAGCGTGTCCATGGTGTTTCCTCGTTTTCATGAGTTTGGTTGTGCGCCAAATACTTGCGCGCAAGGTAATCACGCGACAAAGGTATCTCTTGATTAGTTAGTGCGCAAGCTAAATTTTGCGAGGAGTGAAACGCTGCGTTGAATCCCGCCTACAGACTCTGGTGCAGATGGTCACGCAGGTCGAGCAACTGAGCCTGCAGTTCATGGAGTTTTTCCATGCTCAGGCCGCTGGTGGAGAGAATGCAGCCTGGCACGTTCAGGGCCTTGTGCTGCAATGCACGACCTTGTTCGGTCAGGTGCAGCAACACCACACGCTCGTCTTCCTTGCTGCGCGTGCGACTGATGAAGCCTTCACCTTCAAGGCGCTTGAGCAAGGGCGTCAGCGAACCCGGATCGGTCAGCAGGCGCGTGCTGACATCGCTCACGGTCAGACCATCTTTTTCCCACAGCACCATCATGGCCAGGTACTGCGGATAGGTCAGGCCGAGTGCCTGAAGCAAGGGTTTATAGACCTTGGTCATCATCAACGAGGTGGAGTAGAGGGCGAAACATAATTGATTATCCAGCAGCAATAAGTCGCAATCAGCGGACTCAAGGTGGGTCGGGCTCTTGTCGGCACTCATGTCGGATCCTCGTACTCGGTAAACTGAGTTTAACCCAGTGTTGAACTGTTTTAACGCGCTGGATAATTTCCATGCCTGCGAGCTGGCAGCAATGTCATCATGTGTTGTGTATGAAAAAAGACATTATCGGGTGTTGACGCGGACAGGACTGCGCAGCATTTGACCATCGGATGGTTGGGGATGCAGTGTGATTGAAATTGTGATGTTCGTGTTGCTCGGCGCGTTAATGGGCACCTTGGGAGGGTTGTTCGGAATTGGCGGCGGGCTGGTGGCGATTCCGGTACTGGGCGTTTTGTTCGGGCTTGATCAACAGCTGGCTCAAGGCACTGCCTTGTTGATGGTGCTGCCCAATGTGTTGCTCGCGTTGTGGCGCTACAACCAGCGTAACCGGATTTTACTGCGCAACGCACTGATGCTGATCATTCCCAGTTTCTTCATGGCCTGGCTCACGTCGCTGCTGGCCGTACGGGTCGATCCACAAGGCATGCGCCTGGGCTTTATCGCCTTTCTGGTGGTCTTGACTGTGTTTAACGTCGCGCAAATGTATTGGCGTAATAGTCAGGCAGGCACCGGGCTGCGTCATGAGCGCTGGCTGTGGCTGCTGGGTGTCGGTTCCGGCGTCACCGGCGGCTTGTTTGGCGTGGGAGGCGGAGTGGTGGCTACTCCGATCCTGACCAGCATGTTCGGCGCTACGCAGGTGGTTGCGCAAGGGCTTGCTCTGTCGCTTGCGGCTCCAAGCACTGGTATCACATTGGTCACTTACGCGCTGCACGACCACGTCAACTGGTCGATGGGTATCCCGTTGGCGATCGGCGGTCTGGCCAGCATCAGTTGGGGTGTAAAGCTGGCGCACTCGTTGCCGGAGCGCACGTTACGCCTGATGTTCTGCGTGTTTCTGGTGCTGTGCGCAGTGATTCTCGCGCTTAAAGTCTGAGCCCTTCGGGACCACCCGCTCAAGTTTCGAGCGGGCAGTTGATCTGGCACGCTTTGGTCAGCGTCTGACCTGTTTCAGGGTTTCGGCAATCAGGAACGCCAGTTCCAGCGACTGATCGGCGTTCATGCGCGGGTCGCAGTGCGTGTGATAGCGGTCCGATAGGCCGTCTTCAGTGATCGGTCGGGCGCCGCCGATGCATTCGGTGACGTTCTGACCGGTCATTTCGATGTGGATGCCTCCGGCGTATGTGCCTTCTGCCTGATGCACCTGAAAGAACTGCTTCACTTCGCCGAGGATCTGCGCGAAGTCGCGGGTCTTGTAACCGCTGCTGGCCTTGATGGTATTGCCATGCATCGGGTCGGAGCTCCACAGCACCTTGCGGCCTTCGCGCTCGACCGCACGAATCAGCTGTGGCAGGTGATCGCCGACCTTGTTGGCACCCATACGCGCGATCAGGTTCAGACGTCCCGGGTCGTTGTCCGGGTTGAGCGTGTCGATCAGGCGAATCAGGTCTTCGGTGTTCATGCTCGGGCCGACTTTTACTCCGATCGGGTTGTTCACCCCGCGCAGGAATTCAACGTGCGCGCCGTCCAGTTGCCGGGTGCGATCGCCGATCCATAACATGTGCGCCGAGCAGTCGTAGTAATCGTTGGTCAGGCTGTCGCGCCGCACGAAGGCTTCTTCATAGTTGAGCAACAACGCCTCATGGGCGGTGAAGAAGCTGGTTTCGCGCAGTTGCGGCGAGCTGTCCATGCCGCAGGCGCGCATGAATGCCAGGGTTTCGTCGATACGACCCGCCAACTGGCTGTATTTGTCGGCCAGCGCCGAGTTAGCGATAAAGTCCAGATTCCACTTGTGTACCTGATGCAGGTCGGCAAACCCGCCCTGAGCGAAAGCGCGCAACAGGTTGAGGGTGGCAGTGGACTGGTTGTAGGCCTGGATCAGGCGTTCCGGATCCGGCACGCGGCTTTTTTCGTCGAAGCCGATACCGTTGACGATGTCACCCCGATACGCAGGAAGCGTCACGCCGTCGATGGTTTCGTCATTGGCCGAGCGTGGCTTGGCAAACTGTCCGGCCATGCGTCCGACCTTGACGACTGGGCAGCCGGCGGCAAAAGTCATGACGATTGCCATCTGCAACAGCACCTTGAACGTGTCGCGAATCTTGGCCGCAGAAAACTCCATGAAGCTTTCTGCGCAATCGCCGCCTTGCAACAGAAACGCCCGACCCTGGGTGACTTCGGCAAACTGGCGACGCAACTCGCGGGCTTCGCCTGCGAATACCAGCGGCGGGTAGCTGGCCAGCGTCTGTTCGACCTTCAGCAAATGCTCTGTGTCAGGGTATAGGGGTTGCTGTTGAATCGGCATTGCCCGCCAGCTGTCGGGGCTCCAGGGTTGGCTCATCATTGGCTCTTGGGTTGCGCAATCGGACAGGCATGTTAGCAGTTCGTCGTCACGCTGCCAGCGTGGCGCAGATCACTGGAAAGGTGTTGCAGCCTGCAAAGTGTGACAAAACGGTGCGCTTGCCCGACAATTCGAGCTTTGCGCCCGGTGCGGCCCAGGACCAGGAACGGTGATGACGGAAGAGCGTGAGCGCGTAGAACGAATTCTGGCTGAGGTCCATGACGACTTCGGCATGATCCGCGTGCTGGAGGTGGAGGATTACCGCTTCCTCGAGTTCGGCGATGCAATTGAACAGAGTTGCACCTTCACGGCTGACCCGAGCTGGCTGGAGTATGACTACACCCGTGCGATGTTGATCGGCGCCTTGTGCCACGAGGCGCCGGAGAGCGCATTGTTTCTCGGTCTGGGCGCCGGGACGCTGACCCAGGCCTGCATGAAGTTCCTGCCGCTGGAAGATGTGGAAGTGATCGAACTGCGTCCCGACGTGCCACGTCTGGCGATGGAGTTCATGGGGCTGGATGATGACCCTCGGCTGTACATCCGCATCGGCGACGCGCTGGATCTGCTGCACAGCGCGGAACCGGCTGATCTGATCTTTGTCGACCTGTATACCGATGTCGGGCCTGGCGTCGGGCATCTGGCCTGGAATTTTCTGCAGAGCTGCCAGCAGCGTCTCACGCCCGGCGGCTGGCTGATCATCAACCAGTGGGCGACCGACGATGGCAAGCCGCTGGGCGCGGCGCTGCTGCGTGGTCTGTACCATCGTCATTACTGGGAGCTGCCGGTCAAGGAGGGCAACGTGATTCTGATCGTGCCTGCCGATCTGGATCAGGTGCTTGATATCGAGGCGCTCAGCGTGCGTGCCGAAGCACTTGCACCACGTTTGGGGTACTCGCTGGCTTCATTGATCCGGGCTGTCCGTTCAGCGACCTGACAAGCCTGGCGATGCGCCGATTGTGCGGAAACTCGGGTGGGACAATTCGCCACACCCTGCAGGGCGCGATACCGGTCATCCGAAGGAATAGATTAAACGTTTAAGCGGCAATGCCCGTAATCTCTGGTCCGCGCTTTGGCGAGGGCCTGTCGCGCCGCTGGCCAATGCCAGCTTTTGCACTCGCAGGGCGTAATGTTTCATAAAAAAAGACTCACCAAGGTGCGTATTTCCGGTATAGTGCGCGCCGGCCTTAACACGGCCCTCGTCGAGGTATTGCAGTTCCCCGAAGCCAGCTTCGGTCGCTTGTTCGCATAGCGGACTAGCCTGGACGATCCATTCATCAAACGTTTTCGCAAATCCCCGCCGACAAAGCAGCCAGGGTGACCTCAAGGTCGTACACGGCACGCGCAGCTTTGAAGCATGGGTCTTTGCGGATGCACTAGAGGCAGACCCATGACCCAGGAAATCGGCGGCTTCGCCGCTCTCGAACTTCATCCAAATATCGTTGCAGCTGTCGTCGCCACTGGCTACGAAGAGCCTTCGGCCATCCAGCAGCAATCGATCCCGATTATTCTCGCCGGTCACGACATGATCGGTCAGGCGCAAACCGGTACGGGTAAAACCGCCGCGTTCGCACTGCCTATCCTGCACCGGATCGACCCGAGCAAGCGCGAGCCGCAAGCACTTATCCTGGCCCCGACCCGCGAGCTGGCACTTCAGGTTGCCACCGCGTTCGAGACCTACGCAAAACAAATGCCGGGCGTGACCGTTGTAGCGGTCTACGGCGGCGCGCCTATGGGCCCTCAGCTCAAGGCCATCCGCAATGGCGCACAGATCGTCGTCGCCACTCCGGGCCGTCTCTGCGACCACCTGCGTCGTGACGAGAAAGTCCTGGCGACCGTGAACCATCTGGTTCTCGACGAAGCGGACGAAATGCTCAAGCTGGGCTTCATGGACGACCTCGAAGTCATCTTCAAGGCCATGCCTGAAACCCGCCAGACCGTCCTGTTCTCGGCCACCTTGCCGCAATCTATTCGTGCCATCGCCGAACGCCACCTGCGTGACCCGAAGCACGTCAAGATCCAGACCAAGACCCAGACCGTTACCGCGATCGAGCAGGCTCACCTGCTGGTTCACGCTGACCAGAAGACCTCGGCTGTATTGAGCTTGCTGGAAGTCGAAGACTTCGACGCCCTGATCATGTTCGTCCGCACCAAGCAGGCGACCCTGGACCTGGCAAGCGCCCTTGAAGCCAAAGGCTACAAGGCTGCTGCACTGAACGGCGACATCGCCCAGAACCAGCGTGAGCGCGTCATCGAATCCCTCAAGGATGGCCGTCTGGACATCGTTGTTGCGACCGACGTTGCCGCCCGTGGTCTTGACGTTCCTCGTATCACCCACGTATTCAACGTGGACATGCCTTACGATCCTGAGTCCTACGTTCACCGTATCGGCCGTACCGGTCGTGCAGGTCGCGAAGGTCGTGCACTGTTGCTGGTGACTCCTCGCGAGCGCCGCATGCTGCAGGTGATCGAGCGTGTTACCGGTCAGAAGGTTGCGGAAGTCCGCCTGCCGGATGCCCAGGCCGTTCTGGATGCTCGCATCAAGAAACTGACCAACAGCCTGTCGCCGCTGGTTGCCGATGCCGAATCGACTCATGGCGATCTGCTGGATCGTCTGACTGCCGACATCGGTTGCAGCCCGCGTGCCCTCGCTGCTGCACTGCTGCGCAAGGCTACCAACGGTCAGGCTCTTACCCTGGCAGCCATCGAGCGTGACCGTCCGCTGGTTCCGAACAACGCCCCTCGCGGTGATCGTCCAGAACGCAGCGGCAGCAGCGACCGTGGTGATCGTCCAGAGCGCGAGCGTCGTGCGCCTGTTCCATTGGCCGAAGGTCGTGCACGTTGCCGTACCGCGCTGGGTGCGCGTGATGGCATCGCTGCCAAGAACCTGCTGGGCGCCATCCTCAACGAAGGCGGCCTGGCCCGCGAAGCCATCGGCCGTATCCAGGTTCGTGACAGCTTCAGCTTGGTAGAACTGCCGGAAGATGGTCTTGAGCGTCTGTTGACTAAGCTCAAGGACACCCGCGTTGCCGGCAAGCAGCTCAAACTGCGTCGCTATCGCGAAGACTGATCCGCTCTTGAGCTGATCGGCACATAAAAAATCCCCGACTGGTTCGGGGATTTTTTTATTCCGGATTCTGCAGTGCCTGCGTTGTTCAGGGTCAGTCGAACCGATAGATGTCCATCCCTAGCGCGCCCATGGTGAAGCCTTGGTGAGCAATGCTGAAAGCGCCCCCTGCGCCTCGGGCGAAATACAGCGGCAGCAGATGTTCATCACTTGGATGCGCACGTTTGGCATGCGGGGCGAGGGTGCGGTAGTGGTGCAGGGCTGCTTCATCGTCGTCATGCAGCTTGTCTACCATCCAGTTGCGAAACTCCACAGCCCAAGGCTCGGCGCTTCCCGGGCTCGCGTTCCAGTTCAGATCCCGCAGGTTATGGGTGATGCTGCCTGAGCCGATAATCAGCACGCCTTGTTCTCGAAGCCCGGCGAGCGCTTTGCCCACTTGTGTCTGCAGCGCTGGCCCCTGACGGCTTGGCAGTGAGACCTGCACCACAGGGATGTCGGCGTCCGGGTACATTAGCGACAAAGGCACCCAGACCCCGTGATCAAATGGCCTTCTGCTGTCGATGCGTGCCGTCAGACCATCCGCTGCGAGCAGTTCGACGACCGTCCGGGTCAGCTCCGGCAGCCCCGGTGCGGGGTATTGCACCGCGAACAGCTCGGCTGCAAAGCCGCCAAAGTCATGCCAGGTCTCGGGTTGAGGGTTGCCGTTTACAATAAGCTCGTGGCTTTCCCAGTGCGCAGACACCATCACGATGGCGCGAGGTCTGGGCAGGCTGGCAGCCAGTTGCCTGAGGGCAGGGCCGCTCTCGCCGGGCTCCAGGGCCAAGGTAGGGGAGCCGTGGGAAATGAAGAGGCTGGGGAACATTCAAAGCTCCAGAAAATGAGGATGAACCATAGTCGTTCATCCTCATGATCTAAATCTAATATAAGTTCCAGCGGTTTTTTATCGGGTATTTAGATGTTTAGCCGCGACGGCGCAGTGCCTCGATGCGTTGCTCCAGCGGCGGGTGGCTCATGAACATGCCTGCCAGGCCTTTCTTGAGGCCGGCGTTGATGCCGAACGCCGTCAGGCTGTCAGGCATGTTCACCGGTACGCCCTGTTCTGAGCGCAAGCGTTGCAGAGCGCCAATCATTGCGTCAGTGCCTGCCAGTCGGGCACCCGCGTCATCAGCGCGGAATTCCCGTTTGCGCGAGAACCACATGACAATCGCGCTGGCCAGGAAACCCAACACCAGTTCGGCGAAGATCGTCGTGATGTAGTAGGCAATACCCTGACCGTTCTCGGTCTTGAAGATCACCTTGTCGACGAAATTGCCGATAATGCGGGCGAAGAACATCACAAAGGTGTTCACCACACCCTGCACCAAGGCCAGCGTGACCATGTCACCGTTGGCAACGTGGCCGATCTCGTGCGCCAGTACAGCTTTCACTTCATCCGGCGAAAAGCGCTCGAGCAAGCCCTGGCTCACTGCTACCAGTGCGTCGTTCTTGTTCCAGCCCGTGGCGAATGCATTGGCTTCATAGGCCGGGAAAATACCGACTTCCGGCATCTTGATGCCTGCGTCGCGAGACAATTGTTCGACGGTCTGCAGCAACCATTGCTCATGGCGAGTGCGAGGCTGGGTAATGATCTGAGTGCCGGTGCTCATTTTCGCCATCCACTTGGAGATGAACAGCGAGAACAGCGAGCCCGCGAAACCGAACACAGCGCAGAAAACCAGCAGCTGATTGAGGTTTAGATCAACCCCGTTGGCCGCCATGAACCCATTGAAGCCAAAAAGGCTCAAGGTGATGCTGGCAATCAGCACGACCGCAAGGTTAGTGGCCAAAAACAGCAAAATGCGCATCATGGTCGAAACGTTCTCCTCAGGTAAATATGTAACTCGATGCCGGGTATATAAGGTGATGACCGTCGCTATTCAACACAGGGACTATTTCAAACTGTGTCCTGCCGTCGCAATCAATGGTAATCCGGGAAAGCTGAACAGCGCCTGAGCCAGAGTGGTCGATGCCTGAAGGGGTGGAGGCTGTGCCTGAAGACAGTTTTTGCGGGATAGAAATAAACTGCCCCGAACGGGTCGGGGCAGCCAGGCAGAGCGACAGCTTACTGACTATAACCTTTCAGAAAGTTACCGATGCGGCCAATGGCCTGCTCCAGTTCGTCGACGCGCGGCAGGGTCACAACGCGGAAGTGATCAGGGTAGGGCCAGTTGAACGCCGTGCCTTGCACCACCAGGAGTTTTTCCGACAGCAGCAGGTCGAGAACGAACTTCTCGTCGTTGAAGATCGGACAGACTTTCGGGTCGATACGCGGGAACGCATACAGCGCGCCCATCGGCTTCACGCAACTGACGCCTGGAATGTCGTTGAGCAATTCCCAGGTGCGGTTGCGCTGCTCCAGCAGGCGGCCTGGTGGCAGAATCAGGTCATTGATGCTCTGGTAGCCGCCAAGAGCGGTCTGGATAGCGTGCTGGCTGGGCACGTTGGCACACAGGCGCATGTTGGCAAGGATGTCGATGCCTTCGATGTAGCTCTGCGCGTTGTGCTTCGGCCCGGAAATGGCAATCCAGCCGGAGCGGAAGCCCGCTACCCGATAGGACTTGGACAGGCCGTTGAATGTCAGACACAGCAGGTCCGGCGCCAGCGAGGCGGTGCAGATGTGCACGGCATCGTCATAGAGGATCTTGTCGTAGATTTCATCGGAGAACACCACCAGGTTGTGCTGACGTGCCAGTTCCAGCATGCCCAGCAGCACTTCGCGTGAGTAAACCGCACCCGTCGGGTTGTTCGGGTTGATGATGACCATCGCCTTGGTGTTCGGGGTGATCTTGGCCTTGATGTCTTCCAGGTCCGGCCACCAGTTGGCCTGCTCGTCGCACAGATAATGCACCGGGCTGCCACCCGACAGCGCAACGGCTGCCGTCCACAGTGGATAATCGGGAGCCGGCACCAGCACTTCGTCGCCATTGTTGAGCAGTGCCTGCATCGACATCACGATCAGTTCGGAAACGCCGTTGCCCAGATAGATGTCTTCGATGCCGACACCTTCGACCTGTTTCTGCTGGTAGTACTGCATGACGGCTTTGCGGGCGCTGAACAGGCCCTTGGAGTCGCTGTAGCCCTGGGCTGTCGGCAAGTTGCGGATCACGTCCTGCAAAATTTCGTCCGGCGCCTCGAAACCAAACGGTGCCGGGTTGCCGATATTCAGCTTGAGGATGCGATGGCCTTCCTCTTCCAGACGTTTGGCGTGCTTGAGCACTGGCCCGCGAATGTCGTAGCAGACGTTTGCGAGCTTGTTCGATTTGTTGAACTGCATGGTGATGATCCCGAAAATGGACGAGGTGTTGCCGGCCTGCAATGAGGGTTGCTGCACGCTCGCCATGAAAATGGGTTTGTATGCGACAAACACGGGTGACAGACTGGGGTCTGAATGGGCGCAATCATACGTGCCACCTGATCTGCGGAAAAGACACAGATCGGGCTTTTTCGAGTTTGGAGGTGTACCTGTGGACAAGATGCAAAAAACGCTTGAAGAGTGGAAGCAGATGCTCGACCCGGAGCAATACAATGTGTGCCGACTGAAAGCCACCGAAAGGCCGTTTTCCGGCAAGTACAACAACACAAAAACAGCCGGTGTCTACCATTGCATCTGTTGCAACGAGGCGCTGTTCGATTCGCAAACCAAGTTCGACTCGGGTTGCGGCTGGCCGAGTTTCTATGCGCCGCTGGAAGGCAGTGCGGTGGTCGAAGTGCGCGATGTCAGTCATGGCATGATTCGTACCGAAGTCGTCTGCGCCAAATGTGACGCTCACCTGGGGCATGTATTTCCCGACGGCCCTCCACCGACCGGCCTGCGTTATTGCATCAACTCGGTGTGCCTGACGCTGGAGACTCGCGCTTAGCGCACTTTGCTATTTGCCGGCAACAATTATGAAAACTGGCGTGCGCGCAGCTGCCTTCTTGCGCGCTACCGTCAGGCGGTGTCTTTCCCGTCCTGTCTCGAACCTAGGTCTCGTCATGAGTGAAAACCTGCTCAACATCCCGGTCACCACGATCAAGGGAGAACAGAAAACCCTCGCCGATTTTTCCGGCAAGGCGGTGCTGGTGGTCAACACGGCAAGCAAGTGTGGCTTCACGCCTCAGTATCAGGGGCTGGAAAAGCTCTGGCAGGACTACCGGGATAAAGGACTGGTAGTGCTCGGCTTTCCGTGTAATCAGTTCGGCAAGCAGGAGCCGGGCGATGAAGGCGCTATTTCGGGGTTTTGCGAGCTGAACTACGGTGTCAGCTTCCCGCTGTTCAAAAAAACAGACGTGAATGGCCCTCAGGCCCACCCGTTGTTCGTCCAGCTCAAACAGCAGGCGCCGGGCTTGCTGGGAACCGAGCGTATCAAGTGGAATTTCACCAAGTTTCTGATCGGCAAGGACGGCACACTGGTCAAGCGTTTCGCCCCCCTGACCAAGCCTGAAGAGCTGACCAGTGAAATCGAGGCGCTGTTGCGTTAGGCGGTTTCAGCTGTTCTCGGTGAGCGGTATCCACTGGTCCAGAATGCTGATCAGTTCGGTCCGTCTGAACGGTTTGGCCAGGTAGTCGTTCATGCCTGCCGCCTTGCAGCGCTCGCGTTCGTCAGGCATGGCGTTGGCGGTCAGGGCGACGATCGGCAGGTTGGGCCAGCGACCGCTGCTGCGGATCTGGCGGCTGGCTTCGTAGCCATCCATGACCGGCATGTTGCAGTCCATCAATACCAGATCGAAATGGCCTTGTTCCAATTGCTCCAGTGCTTCGCCACCATGGCTGCTGACGACCACTTCGCACCCCAGTTTGACCAATATGCTTTTAGCGACCAGTTGATTGACCGGGTTGTCTTCTACCAAAAGGACCCGCGCCAGCCGTTGTGTTGCCTGTTCGCCTGACGCTGGGTCTCCGATACCTGTCTCTTCATGATTCAGGATTCGTCGCAGCGTATGGTAAAGCGCGTTTCGGGCCAGCGGTCGGGCCTGCTGTTGCAGCGGGGCGAGGGCAGCAACCTGTTCGCTAGGCATGAAGTTGCCGTACGCGGTGACCAATAATATCGGTACTGGCGTCCTCGGCCGAATGGCGAACAGGCATTCCGGGCAGTCGGTAATCACCAGGTCCGGCGTGTCATCCGGATCAAGGTCGTCAGCGCTGCGTCGCTTGAGGTCCACGCCCCAGTAAGGCAGCAGAGTGCCCAGCAGTTCGACCAGCCCGCTGCCCGCCGAACTGATGACCGTGACACGGCCTTTGAGTGGGGTTTGGGCGACCGCAGGCATATGGATCGGCAATGGCAATTCGGCGCTGAACTGACTGCCGAACCCCGGCAGCGAGTGAATGCTCAGCTTGCCATTCATGGCCTCGCACAAATTGTGGGTCAGTGCCAGACCCAGTCCGGTGCCACCGTACTGGCGGGTGATGGCGGTCTCTGCCTGAGTGAATGGCTGAAAAATCCTGGCCTGCGCATCCTGCGCGATCCCTATGCCGGTATCGCGCACCTCGATACGGATGCGATTGTCTCCGAGCGTGGCGTCCGCATGGTGAGTCAGGCGCACATCGACGCGTCCGAAGCGGGTGAACTTGAGGGCGTTGGACAGCAGATTGCTGACGATTTGCCGGACTCTGGTCGGGTCGCCCGTGATCATCGCCGGAAAGTCCGGCTCGATCAGGCAGGTCAACTCGACACTGGGCGCCGCGTTCTGCGAGAGCAGGTTGGCGGTGTCTTCGATCAAGGCGCCAAGATCAAAAGGAATGCGCTCGATCTCCAGGTGACCGGCGTCGAATTTGGACATGTCGAGAATATCGTTGAGCAGTTCCACCAGGACCTTGCCCGAGTCATGGGCAATCATCAGTTGCTGGCGTTGTTCTGCGCCCAGCGGGCTGTCCAGCGACAGCGCCAGCATGCCCAGCAAGCCGTTCAGCGGCGTGCGGATTTCATGGCTCATGTGCGCCAGGAAAGCTGCGCGCGCATGGGCCATGTCCAGCGCAGTACTGCGCGCTATCTGCAGCTCTTCATTGGATTCGCGCAGGCGCAGGTTGCTTGCCTTGAGCTCGTCGGTACGCGCCGAGACGATATTTTCCAGCTCGTTGAGGTGATCGTTCAGCCGGTCCTCGGCCGCACGGCGTCTTGAAAACTCGGTGCTCACGGTTTCGAACTGGCGATTGAACGTCGCGACCAGCACGCCGATTTCATCCTGCTCGTGGTGCGGCGGGCAGTTTATCTTTGCCTGATCGGGGCTGCGCGGATCGCGACTGCTCAATTCCCGGATGACCCTTACCAGCGGTTTGGTCAGGGTTGCGTAGAACAGGATGGTGAGAATGCCGGCCAGCGCAAGACTGCGTAAAAATCCGTTGAGCAGGGTGATTTCTGCGCGTTGCAGGAAGTGACTGCCGAACGCGAAGGTGTCGACAGTCAGGTACAGTGTGCCGATGGTTTCATCAGGAAGATGATCGAGGTGCAGCTTTTCCTGAAACTGCCGGCTTTCGCCGAACAGCCAGTCGCTGAGCACTCGATAGCGGCCTGTGGCCATTGGTCGATCGACGCTGGCGAGTACCGTATCGTTGTTGTCGGTCAGTCTGGCACTGACTACCGCAGGCGAGTGCAGCAGCCCGAGAGTGAGTTCCTGAGCCAGTTCGGCATCGATGTTGTAGGCAATTCGCGAGGCGGGATTCTGGATGATTTCCAGCAGTGACTTGATTTCCCGATTGATGGAAGCGTCTTCACTGGCATAATCGATCGCAATCTGCGCCACGCTCAACAGGGTTCCAAGCACGAAGCCGATCAGAACGGACAGTCGTGCCTGTTTGAATGAAAGCCTGTTCTTGAGCGATATATCCATGAGTAATGACTGTCAGTTGTCGTGCCGATGCCGGTCAAGCATAGCTGATCGGCACCGGTCACCCATCAGTTAAATAGTGAGGAGATCCCGTGGATTCTCGGTTGGATGCTTTTCTGCAGCGCGCTGACGCGGTGCTGGCCCGTCTGGAGCCATTGCTGCCGGCCCTGCGAGACCCTGTCGACTGGACACAGGCGCTGGCTGCCCGTTGGGTGCGCGAAGGGCGCAGCGGCTATCTGATGCCCTTGCAGGTCAGTCTGGATACACGCTTGACCGACCTCATCGGCGTTGACCGGCAATGTGATCAGCTAGGGCGCAATACACGCCAGTTCATTGCAGGCATGCCTGCCAACCATGCCTTGCTGTGGGGCTCGCGGGGCACTGGCAAGTCATCGCTGATCCGGGCATTGCTTGCCGAATACGCGCCTGCGGGCCTGCGTCTGATCGAAATCGAACGTGATCACTTGGGGGATCTACCCCGTGTGGTCGAGCAATTGCAGGCGCTGCCGCAGCGGTTCGTGCTGTTCTGTGATGACCTGTCGTTCGAGTCGGGGGAGGGCGATTATCGCGTGCTGAAAAGCGTGCTTGACGGTTCGCTGGAGCAGGCACCGGACAATGTGCTGCTGTACGCCACCTCCAATCGTCGCCATCTGGTGCCGGAGAAGGAGAGCGACAACGTCAACTGGCAGCACGTCGACGGTGAACTGCACCCCAGTGAAGCGGTAGAAGACAAGATTGCCCTGTCCGACCGTTTCGGATTGTGGCTGTCTTTCTACCCGTTTACTCAGGAGCATTATCTGAACGTGGTGGAGCACTGGATCACGCAACTGGCGCACAAGGCTGGACTGCAATGGCAGCGTGACGAGCCTCTTGAAAAGGCTGCCATTCGCTGGGCAACCGCGCGCGGCAACCGAAACGGCCGATGCGCTTATCAATTTGCACGTTATTGGGTAGGACTTGAATTGTTGGAGCAAAAGGCATGATCGATTTGCAAAACACCGGGGCAGGTCTTGAGGGTTACGGGCTGCTGGCCGCACAGCTTGAGGCGTTACTGGCCGATGAGCGTGATTTCATCGCCAACGCGGCGCAGTTCTCGGCGTTCCTCTACACCCAGATCGAAGACCTGAACTGGGCTGGCTTTTATCTCAATCGTGACGAAGAACTGGTGTTGGGACCGTTTCAGGGGCAGATCGCGTGCGTGCGCATCCCGTTCGGTCGCGGAGTCTGCGGGGCGGCGGCGCACACCCGGCAGACCCAGCGTGTTCAGGATGTTCACGAGTTCCCAGGGCACATCGCCTGCGACAGTGCGTCGAACAGCGAACTCGTTGTGCCGTTGGTCAAGGAGGGACGTTTGATTGGCGTGCTGGACCTGGACAGTCCGAGTGTAGGGCGCTTCAAAGAGGCGGATCAGGCGGGGGTGGAGCGTCTGGCAGCCATCTTCCTGGCGTCGACCGATTGCTGAACCAGCATCAACCGACCGTATGCTGCCCGTATGGCTGTTCGGGCAGCTGCGCGGGCAGTCATCAGTCGTAGATGACTTTTTTCTTCCATTCCGACTCGGTGTCGTCCTGTTTCAGGCCTTCAGTCAGTGCGTTATCGTCATCTTCGGTAGGTGCGGTGTTGGTCAAGACCACCGAGTTGGCACGGGCCAGTTGCTTTTCCATCGCCAGCAGTTGCTGTTGATAAGTGACAGGGTCGGGCTGGTTACGCAAATACTGCACGCCGCGCTCGAAGGCCAGGCGTGCCTGACCTGGCTGGTCCTGAGACAGTGCGGTTTGACCCAGATTGTTGAAGAACTCGATATGCAGGTTGACCAGAATAGTGCGTATCTCACGAATCCAGTGCTTGGCTTCGCTGGTTTGCAGAAAACCGTCATGCGCAGCCCGCGTGACCTGGCCATGCAGGGCTTCCAGCAGAAACCGTACATCCTTGGCCTTGGCTTCGGTCTGAATAGGCGAGACCGGGTTGGGCACATCGATGCCTTCGCCTTTGGCAATCTGCTCTTCCAGTTCGCCGATGCGGTGCTTGAGCTGGGCGTTGCCTTTCTCCATATTAAGCATGCGCTGCACAACGTTGAGTTCCAGGCGTGTCAAAAGCAACTTCAGTGCGGGTGACATCAGCTGACCTGGAAACACTTCAGTGATTTCACCGCAGCGACGCAGGCGATCACTCAGTTCAACCTTGGTGCGGGCTTTTTCCAGTTTGCCGTTTTCAGCGACGTGATTCAGGTAGCCGATCGCGATCAGCAGCGCAATGCCTGCCAGTACCATCAGCGTGATCATGAGTGGAGTCACTGTGCAAACCTCATTTGTTCAATTAGTTTTAGTGCGAGTGTAGTGGCTAAGCACTACTGCGCATAGATGCCCTCTCGGAGTTTGTCGGCATCTCTTCTATATAGATGAGGGCAGATCAGGCAACTGAGCAATATAGGTCAGGCCAGCGGACGGCCGGTTGCTGTCGGCCACTGTCTGGCCGACGTCGAAGTTATTGATTTCAATAAATTTTCAGATGGGGGTTGACGCCTTCTCAAACCATCCATAGAATGCGCGCCACTTACAGCGTAAAGCACACAGCGTAGCGCAAATAAGTAGTGAATGTTGTACGTGTGTCCCCTTCGTCTAGTGGCCTAGGACACCGCCCTTTCACGGCGGTAACAGGGGTTCGAGTCCCCTAGGGGACGCCATTGCGGGAATAGCTCAGTTGGTAGAGCACGACCTTGCCAAGGTCGGGGTCGCGAGTTCGAGTCTCGTTTCCCGCTCCATTTTTAAGCAGCTTTGCTTCAGGGCAGGGTTGAGTGAAACCAGTACACATCTTCGGATGGTGTCTGGAACTGAAACACACACCATTGTGTTTCAGGCAGTGTCCCCTTCGTCTAGTGGCCTAGGACACCGCCCTTTCACGGCGGTAACAGGGGTTCGAGTCCCCTAGGGGACGCCATATTGCGGGAATAGCTCAGTTGGTAGAGCACGACCTTGCCAAGGTCGGGGTCGCGAGTTCGAGTCTCGTTTCCCGCTCCAAATTCACAAAAACGCCGCTCAATAGAGCGGCGTTTTTGTTTGTGCGTTTTACTGATCGGCATTTCCAGACAACGCCACTTGCTGTGAAGCAGCGTTGTCCGGCGCTTATCATCAAGGCATCTGCGGCATTTCATTAGGGCGCATGTCAAACACCAGCACCTCTGCGTCGACGCCGTCTTTCAGGCTGATCAACTGTTCGTTGCGCACCCGTACACCGTCCCCTTCGCCCAGTTGCTCGCCATTGAGCACGACGCTGCCATGGGCAACATGCACGTAAGCGTAGCGGTTGGGTGCCAGCTCCAGCGTCGCAGTTTCGTTGCCATCGAACAGGCCGGCATACACGCGAGCGTCCTGACGAACCTTGAGCGCACCGTTTTCGCCTTCCGGCGAGATGATCAACTGCAAACGGCCGCGTTTCTGCTCGGCGCTGAAATGCTCCTGCTGGTAGTTCGGCGTTGCACCTGCAACGTTCGGTACGATCCAGATTTGCAGAAAATGCACGCCCTCGGAGTGCGAATGGTTGAATTCACTGTGCGCCACGCCACTGCCGGCACTCATGAGCTGCACATCACCCGGGCGAATCACCGAGCCGGTGCCCAGTGTGTCCTTGTGTTCCAGTGCGCCTTCCAGCACGTAGGAAAATATCTCCATGTCGCGGTGCGGGTGCTGACCAAAGCCTTTGCCTTCAGCAACGCGATCATCGTTGATCACCAGCAGGTCAGAAAACCCTTGCTGCTGCGGGTCGCGATAGCCGCCAAAAGAGAAGGTGTGAAAGGATTTCAGCCAGCCATGATTGGCAGCGCCACGCTCGGAAGCCTTGCGAAGAGTCAGCATGATTCTTTCTCCATCCGTACATCGATGCTGCACATTCAGCAATCGATCAAGTGAGACGAAGATTACGGCTTATCGACTGTCGCAATAAGGGGCTGAGAGATGAATCACTGTCTCGCTGAGGTTGACAGTGCCCAGCGGAACGTTAGGCTCTGGGTGAACATCTTGTTGATCACACTCAGGCCGCGACCCATGAATCCTTTTGAAGACATGCGAATTTTCTGCCAGGTCATGGAGTCTGGCAGCTTCACGGCGGCATCCGAAAAGCTCGGGCTGTCCAAGCAGTTTGTCAGCCGTCGCCTGATGCAGTTGGAGGAGCGGCTAGGGGTGCGTCTGCTCAACCGCTCGACACGACGCCTGGATGTCACGCCACTGGGCCAGAGTTACTACGAATCGTCCCTGCGTCTATTGGCCGAGGTCGAACAAGTGGAGCAGGGCATCACCGGGCAGAACCATGAGCCCAGAGGCACGCTGCGCCTGAGTGCGCCGCTGTCGTTTGCAGTTGCTCATCTGGGCTGCCTGCTGCCACAATTTTTAAAGCGTTACCGCGATGTGGCGGTGGAAGTCGATCTGAGCGACCGTCCGGTGGACGTGATCAGTGAGGGTTATGACGTGGTACTGCGTATTGGCTTGCTGGAGGATTCCAGCTTGATTGCGCGGCGCATTGCGTCGATTGATCGGGTTTACTGCGCCAGCCCGGCGTACCTCGCCGAGCGTGGTACGCCGCAAAAACCCGAGGACTTGCACGCTCACGATTGTCTGCCTTACGGGCACAGTCGTCAGGTGCAGTGGCGTTTTCAGAATGCGGGCAAGGTAACCAGCCTGAGCGTCAGTGGCCGAATGCGCGTCAATAACGGTGAGCTGCTCAAGGACGCCGCCCTTGCCGGGCTGGGTGTCACCTATTTGCCGACCTTTATCATCGGTGCAGCATTGCGTGACGGCAGCCTGGTTCGTGTGCTGGATGATTTGCGCCCCGAGCCGCTGACGCTGTCAGCGGTTTACCCGCAGCACCGTCAGGCGTCGCGGCCAGTGCAGGCATTTGTCGAGTTTCTGCGTGAGCGCCTTGATTCGGGGATTGAGCCGGATGATCTGCGCAACTGATCGGAATTCCCACGTCATCCCTCGCTGCATCCGGCAAACGCTGCCTTGCCGTCACACATCAGTATGGCGCCGAACACTGCGACGTAGCACCAGCGCTCGTTGATTGGTCTTGCGCTGGGTATGATGGTCGTCTGTCTTTGCTGGAGCGGACATTCATGCCTGCCGAAAAACCCGAAGTAGTCATCACCTATTGCATTCAGTGTCAGTGGCTGCTGCGTGCAGCGTGGCTGGCTCAGGAGTTGCTGAGTACCTTCAGTGACGACTTGGGCAAGGTGTCTCTGCAGCCTGGCACCGGTGGCGCATTTCGCATCACTTGTGACGGTGTGCAGCTCTGGGAGCGCAAGGCCGATGGCGGCTTTCCCGAGGCCAAAGTGCTCAAGCAGCGCCTCCGGGACCAGATCGATCCGGCACGCGATCTCGGCCATAACGACCGACCCACGCCCGACAGCCCTCGGTAAGACGGCGCCGCTGTCACGACATCGCCATGTGCGTGTCACATTCAGTTAACCGGCATGCTCCACTCTCTTCGAAACCATGCCGGAGGTCGTCCCCATGAGCAGTGCCCAGCTCGCCACACCCAGCCGCAAACAACGTGTGCGGACCTTGTGGATTTCCGACGTTCACCTTGGCACGCGTGATTGCCAGGCCGAGCATCTGTCTGCCTTTCTCAAGCGCTATCAGGCTGACAAGGTGTATCTGGTGGGCGACATCATTGATGGCTGGAAGCTGCGTGGCGGCATGTATTGGCCACAAGCGCATACCAACGTGATCCGCCGCCTGCTGACCATGAGTAAGCGTGGTACCGAGGTCATCTACGTCACAGGCAATCATGACGAGTTTCTGCGCCGTTACTCGAAACTGGTGCTGGGCAACATACAACTGGTAGACGAAATCGAGCACCTGACGGCAGATGGCCGACGTTTTCTGGTGATACACGGCGACCAGTTCGACGTGATCACCCGTTATCACCGCTGGCTGGCCTTTCTGGGCGATTCGGCCTACGAGTTCACCCTGACCCTCAATCGCTGGCTGAACCACTGGCGGGCCAAGTATGGCTATGGCTACTGGTCGTTGTCGGCGTACCTGAAGCATAAGGTCAAGAGCGCCGTGAGCTTCATCAGCGACTTCGAGGAAGCCATCGCCCACGAGTGCGTCAAGCGCGGTCTGGACGGCGTGGTGTGTGGGCATATTCACCACGCTGAAATTCGTCAGGTGGGCGGTGTGGAATACCTTAATTGCGGTGACTGGGTCGAATCCTGTACTGCCTTGATCGAGCACCTGGATGGCAACATCGAACTGTTCCGCCTGGCTGATGCACACCTGAAAGCGCAGCAAGTGGTGACGCAGGAACCGGTCAGCGAGCCTGCTGCCTGAACCTCAGAACGGCACCTTGCCCAACAGCATGTCGCGGTACATCACGAAGTCGCCGAGCAGGCTGTAGAACGGGTGCCTGAACGTGGCCGGACGGTTTTTCTCGAAGAAAAAATGCCCGGCCCAGGCGAAGCCGTAACCCGCAAGCGGCAGCAGCCACAACAACCCCCATCGGCCACTGCCCAAGCCGAACGCCAGCAAAAAGACTACCAGCGACGTGCCGATAAAATGCAGGCGCCGGCTGGTACTGCTGCTGTGTTCCGCGAGGTAGAAGGGATAGAACTCGGCAAAGCTTGAGAAACGCTTGATGGTATCCACGGTGCGCCACCCTCGTGTTGGTTCCTGTTGTTATACACAAGTCCCGAAGAGCCCGGAAGACGAGGGGGTCAGCGCGGGAAGGCGTGTTATCGCGGTGGTCGGCCTCAATGTCGCCAGAACGCCGGTACGCACAGAACCAGCACGGTAATGATCTCCAGTCGACCCAGCAACATGCCGCCGGACAGAATCCATTTGGCGGCATCCGGCAGGGTAGAGAAATTACCGGCCGGCCCGATGACTTCACCCAGGCCTGGCCCTACGCCGGACACCGTACTGGCGGCGCCGGTGAGCGCGGTCATCCAGTCCAGACCAAGCAGTGACAGCATCAGCGCAATCAGGCAGATGGTAATCGTGAAAAAGAACGAAAAGGTCAGGATCGAGCGAACGATCTCGTCGTCCAGACGATGGCCGTTGTATTTCTGCTTCATCACAGCGCGCGGGTGGATCAACTGATTGAGGTTGGTCTTGAGCAGGATGTAGGCCACCTGGAAGCGGAAAATCTTCACGCCGCCCGCTGTCGAGCCAGAGCAGCCGCCGATGAAGCCCAGGTAAAAGAACAGCATCAGCGAGAAATTGCCCCACAGGCTGTAGTCGCCGAGTGCAAAGCCTGTAGTCGTGACCACCGACGTGACATTCAGGGCCACATGGCGCAACGCTTCGGTCCAAGGCAGGTCCGTGGTGTTGGCGTACCAGACGGTCATCACCAGCCAGGTGAGCAGCAACAGACCGATCAGCCCCTGCACCTGCTCATCCTTGATCAGCGCCTTGCGGTTGCCGCGCAGGGTCGCGACATAGAGAGTAAAGGGCAGGCTGCCGAGGATCATCACCACGATGGCGACCCAATGCACGGCAGGCTGGGGCCACTTGGCCAGCGACTGGTCGGAGGTAGAAAAACCACCGGTGGAAATGGCCGACATCGCGTGGTTGATCGCATCGAACAGGCTCATGCCTGCTGCCCAGAAGGCCAGGCTGCCCAGCGCGGTAAAGTCGACGTAGGCCAGCACAATAAATTTCGCGACCATGTGCGAGCGCGGCATGACTTTTTCGGAGCGGTCGGAAGACTCGGTCTGGAACAGGCGCATGCCACCGATACGCAATAACGGAAGAATGGCCACCGCCATGCCGATGAAGCCGATGCCGCCGAGCCAGTGCAGCATCGAGCGCCAGATCAGAATGCCCGGCGACATGCTGTCCAGATTGCTGAGTACGGTCGAGCCGGTGGCGGTAATGCCCGACATGCTTTCAAAAAACGAGTCGGTGTAGCTGATGTGCTGGGTCAGCAGAAAGGGTAGGGCAGCGAAGATGCACACCACGATCCAGCTGGAAACCGTCAGCATGTACATGTCCCGTGGGCGCAGTTGCACATTGTCGGGACGTCCGGGCACCACCAGCGCCAGCCCGGCGATGAAGGTAATAGCGCTGGCCCACAGAAACTCGCGCAGGTCTTCGAAGCGGTCGTAGATGACCAGCGTCGCCATGGGCACAATCATCGCGACCGCCAGAGTGATCAGGAAGATGCCGATGATGAAACCAATGATGCGAAGGGTCGGCAACGACATGGATGGCTCTGGGTGGTGTCTGGGAAAGGCGCCATTCTACCTGCGCTTTGTGCCAAGTAAACCGGCACGGCGGGTCGGAAGGTTCGACACAAAGGGTAAGGATTTGCCGGTCATGCTCGTTATTGACGGTAAACAGGCTCTAGAATGTCAGATCATTTTTCAAGGAGACCGCCCATGCAGGCGCTCGACGTTTTGCTCAATCGCGTATCTGTACCGCGACTGGTCGACCCGGCCCCGGACGCGGCTCAGCGGGAAATCATGTTCGGCGCGGCCTTGCGCTCGCCCGATCATGGCCAGTTGAGGCCGTATCGTTTTCTGACTGTCGAAGGCTCGGCCCGCGAGCGCATGGGCGAGCTGCTGGTGGAGGCGCTGCAGCAAAGCGGCAACGAAGTCACCCAGCAGGCGTTGGACAAGGCCCGTCTTGGCCCGTTGCGCGCGCCGCTGGTCGTGGTAGTCATCGCCCGGCTGCAGGACCACTTCAAGGTGCCGCGTTCGGAGCAATTGATCACGGCCGGTTGTGCGGCCCACGGCGTACTGCTGGCTGCTTATGCGCTGGGTGTCGGAGCGGTCTGGCGGACAGGCGAATTGTCTTATGCGCCGCAGGTTGCCAAGGGCTTCGGGCTTGATGAAGGTGAAGAGGTGATCGGTTTTCTTTACCTGGGCACGCCGCTGAACCCGCCACGCCAGGCCCCGAAGGTTGACGTGGGCGAGTATGTCAGCGAGTGGCAGGGCTAGTCGTTACCGGAAAACTGCTGCATGTCGGTGCTACTGCGTTGATAGCCGATCGAGCGCGAGCTCGACCGGTTTTCGCCCGTTGCCCCTTGCATGGTCTTTGTTCGGCGACGTTTCCTACACCGTCTGAAGCGACCTGGCGTTGGCCGGCTCGAGCGGCAGATCGAGCGTCGCGATAAAGCCGCCTTCCGGGTGATTGCCCAGAATCAGGCTGCCGCCGTGCCTTTCAGCTGCCCGTCTGGCAATCGCCAGACCCAGGCCGTGCCCCGGAGCAGTCTGTCCAGGCGCTCGATAAAAAGGCTCGCCAAGTTGCGCCAGGTGCTCGTCTGCGACGCCCGGACCGTGATCGCGAACGCTTAGGCGGATGCGGTTGCCAGCCTGAATCGCTTGCAGCTCGATGCTCTGCCCCGGGGCATTGAAGCGCAAGGCATTGCGCAACAGATTGTCCAGCGCCCGCTCGATCATGTCCGGCCAGCCTTGCAATTGCAAAGCGCTCTGAACCTCGACGTTGATATTCTGCTCGACGCCGTCCAGGTGCGTGTCATGCTTCAGGCGGTTTAACAGCGCGTTGAGGTCAATGGGCTCCGGGACAGCGAAATCGGCATCCAGGCGCGCCAGGGCGAGAATCTCGCTGATCAATGCTTCCAGTCTGTCGCATTCACGGCCCAGGCGCGGCCATAGTCGTTCCCGTTCGGCAGGTTCTGCCCGCTCGGCAAGTGCCAGCGCGATTCGCAGCCGCGCCAGCGGTGAGCGCAGTTCATGAGACACGTCGCGCAATAGCTGACGTTGACTACCAATCAGGCTTTGCAGGCGTGCGCCCATGCGGTTGAAATCGGTGGCCAGCACGCCGAATTCATCTCGACGATTGGCCAGCTGCCCGAGGCTTTGCTGTTGGTAGCTGGTCTGCCCCAGATCATGCACCGCACCGCGCAGGCGGTTCAGCGGGCGAGTGATCGACAGTGTCACAAACAGGCTGAACAGGGTCAGCACCACCAGGGCGATGCCCAGCGCACTCAATGGCCACATGAGGCTCTGGCGATGCCAGGCATCAAGTTCCGGGTGCGGGACGCGGTAGATGAACAGGTAGGTTTCGCCGGTTTTGGGGCTTACGTATTCAGTCGCCAGCCGCCGCCAGGGCAGTTTGCGCCCCTGATCCTCATCGGCTTGCTGCCTGGCTTCGAGCGCTGCGGCACGGGGTGGGAAAGTGCCCCGCACCATAGGCTCGCCGCTGTCGCTCAGTACCTGAACGTCAATGCGATTACGGCGCTTGATGTCCTGGAGAAACTCCTGAGCATCATTCGCCCCCTGCTCTTCGAAGCGCTGTGTCCATTGTTCCGGCAACGTATTGAGCACCGGATGGCGATTGAGGATCCACGCATCCTGATTGAGCATATGCCCCACCAGCACTGACAGGCCTCCCACCAGAGCAATGGCTAGCCAGAAACTGGCCAGGATTCGCCAGAACAGTGAGCGCACGGGACTTCCTCGATCTGAATAAAAGAAGCCCGGCATGCGTGTGCATGCCGGGTTCGTTGCAACGCGTCAGGCCGGACGGCCTGACAGTTATTGCATTTTTGCCGCTTTTTCCGCTTTCCAGGCTTTGAATTCGGCCCATTCGGCACGACGTTCGTCCTGCCTTTTCTTGATTTCGTCGAACTGCTTCTGCTGTTCCGGGCTCAGCAGTACACGAATTGCACTGTCAGTCTGGGCGCGCTTGGCATTGATTTCGTTGTACATCGCTTTCTGCTCGGGAGCAGGCATCTTGTCCAGGTAGCGTTGAGTGATGTCATGACGTTCATGCTTCTGCTCACGCATCAGCCTGTCGATCTGCTGGCGCTGTTCACGGCTCAGGTCGAGGTCTCCCAGCGGGCCTGGTCCGCGATGCATGCCTGGGCCGGGCTCACCCATTGGGCCGCGACGCATGTCCGGGCCTGGGCCTTGATTACCACGATCAAGGCGCATGGCTGGCGCGTCTGCGTCAGGGCCGCCTGGTGGTGGAGGTGGCGGTGCAGCCATGGCAATGGTCGGCAGGGCAGTGGCAAACATCAAAGCGATCAGGGTCTTGCGCATGGTGTATCTCCTTGTCTCTAGTGCGGCTTGATGCCGATGAGCCCAGTTTAGGGAGATCAAGGTCAAGCGCAGTCAGCGCTTGGTAAAGCTTGTGTAAGGGAAGCGCTACACGTCGCACCCTTCGGGTTGCAGGCGAAAGGCTTTGACGTGCGGCTTTCAACTGTTCAGAGGCTGTAATAGTAGCCGCGGCTGCGCAGCGCGACGATGCGCGGACGTCCGTCCGGGTGCGGGCCGATTTTCTTGCGCAGGTTGCTGACATGCATGTCCAGGCTGCGGTCGTACAGTGTCAGTTTGCGACCCAGTGCCAGTTGTGCCAGTTCCTGTTTGTCCAGCGGCTCGCCAGGCTGGCGCATCAGGGCTTCCAGCAGACGGCTCTCGGACACCGTGAGGGTCAATTCCTTTTCGTCGACACTGACTACGCCGCGCATCGGGCTGAACGTCAGGTCACCCAGTTCCAGCTGTGTAGACGATGCCACCGGATGACTGCGACGCAGCACCGCGCGCAGCCGGGCAGTGAGTTCGCGGGGGTCGCAGGGTTTGGCCAGGTAATCGTCGGCACCCAGTTCCAGGCCCAGAATACGGTCCAGCGGTTCGCCACGTGCCGAGAGCATGACCACTGGCAGGTCGGGGTGGTCGGCGCGCAATTGCTTGAGCAATTCCAGGCCGCTGCCATCGGGCAGCATCACATCCAGCACCACGGCAGCCGGTGCCGCTTCGGCCAGTGCCCGCCGCGCGCTGTTGCCGTCGTGGCAGGCGCGCACCTGAAAGCCTTCCTGGCTCAGCCAACTGCTCAGCAGTTCGCACAGCTCCTGATCATCATCTATTAGTAACAGCTCGCTCATGACTCACTCAATTGGTCACTGCCGGGGTGCCGCGTGACTCTGCCTCGATCAGAAAGCAGAGCTGTTAAAAAGTCGGTCGGGCAGGGTCAGGGCATGACCTGCTTGAACGGCTTGACCACGACGTGAGCATAGGCGCCTGCTGCAACATACGGGTCGGCGTCGGCCCAGGCTTTGGCTGCGCTCAGTGATTCGAATTCGGCCACGACCAGGCTGCCGCTGAAACCGGCTGCGCCTGGATCGTTGCTGTCGACCGCAGGGTGCGGGCCGGCCAGCACCAGTCGGCCAGCGTCCTTGAGCGCATTCAGGCGCTCAAGGTGCGCAGGGCGAACGCTCATGCGTTTTTCCAGCGAATTTTCGACGTCGGTGGCGATGATTGCGTAGAGCATGTCAGTCCTCGGATTTGGTCGTATTGGGAGCGGTGTCGTGCAGGTGACGCGACAGGTAGATGCCTTGACCGACCAGGAACAGCAGGGTCATGCCCAGGCTGCCGAACACCTTGAAGTCGACCCAGAACTCTTGGTAGGTGAACGCCACGTACAGATTGGCCGCTCCACAGAACAGGAAGAAGATGATCCACGCGATGTTCAGTCTGGTCCAGATGGCCGCCGGCAAGGTTAGCGCGTGGCCCATGATGCGCTGGATCAGCGGGCGATCGCCAATGAAGTGGCTGCCGGCGAAGGCGACCGCAAATAGCCAGTTGACCACCGGCGCTTTCCACTTCAGGAAGGTTTCGCTGTGGAAGGCCAGTGTCAGGCTGCCGAACACCAGGCAGGCGACCAGCGTCAGCCACTGGCTTTTTTCCAGCTTGCGCTGTTTGATGTAAAGAATGCCGTAAACCACCACCGAACTGATGATCAGCATCGCCGTTGCACTGAAAATGCCGCCTACCATATAGGTATTGCCGAGGATATCCACGGCGCGCGGCTCGGTTTTATAAACGATGAAAAACAGGAGCAGCGGGATGAAGTCGATGAATTGTTTCACAATGGCAGCCAGAAGCAGGATGTGGCGGCATAATAACAAACATCAATGAACACGAAAGCACCACTATGAATGTTGACCTGCATTGCCACAGCACCGCTTCCGACGGGGCGCTCTCGCCCAAGGCGCTGGTTGCCCGTGCCCATGAAAACGGCGTGCGCGTCCTTTCTCTGACTGACCACGACACGCTCGAAGGGCTTGAAGAAGCCCGTGCGGCGGCGCTTTCATTGGGTATGCAACTGGTCAATGGGGTGGAACTGTCTTGTGTCTGGGGCGGCGCGACTATTCATGTGCTGGGTTACGGGTTCGATACTCAGGCCCCTGCGTTGACCGACGCCATCGCCCGTTTGCATGACGGACGCTGGCTGCGTGCCGAAGAAATCAGCCGTAAATTGGCGATCAAAGGTATGCCTGGAGCGCTGGAAGGCGCGCGGGCGATCCAGCAAGAGCTCGGCGACAGCGGCAATGCACCGGCGCGTCCGCACTTTGCCGACTTTCTGGTGCGCGGCGGTTACGTCAAGGATCGCGCCGAAGCATTTCGCAAGTGGCTGGGTGCGGGCAAACTGGGCGATGTCAAGCAGCATTGGCCGACGCTGGAAGAAACGGTGGCGACGTTGCGCGCCTCTGGCGCCTGGGTCAGCCTCGCGCATCCTTCGCATTATGACTTTACCCGCAGTAAACGGCGTAAACTGGTCGGCGATTTCGTCCAGGCCGGTGGGCATGCCATAGAAGTGGTCAATGGCATGCAGCCTGCCGATCAGGTCGGAACCCTGGCCATCCTCGCCCGTGAGTTCGGTCTGCTGGTGTCTGCCGGCAGCGATTTCCACGGTCCCGGTGCCTGGGGCGAGATCGGCACCTATCGTCCGGTGCCGGAGGATCTACCGCCTTTATGGTGCAGATTCAAACATGAACAGCCTACTGCCGCCGTCTGAACAGGAAGTTACCGTGAGTCAATTTTTCCAGGTCCATCCGGAAAACCCGCAGCCGCGCCTGATCAAACAGGCCGCGGAAATCATAAAAGCCGGCGGGCTGGTGGTGTACCCGACAGATTCGTCCTACGCGCTGGGTTGCCAGATTGGCGACAAGAGCGCCATCGAGCGTATTCGCCGTCTGCGCCAACTGGACGACAAGCACAATTTCACCCTGATGTGCTGCGACCTGTCGCAACTGGGGCTGTTTGCCAAGGTCGACACCGGTGCCTTTCGCGCGCTCAAGGCGCATACGCCAGGGCCGTATACCTTCATTCTCAACGCCACTCGTGAAGTGCCGCGCCTGGTGCTGCACCCCAAGCGCCGCACCATCGGCCTGCGCGTACCCAGCCACCCCATCGCCCAGGCATTGCTGGAGCAACTGGGCGAGCCGCTGATGAGCGTCAGCCTGATCATGCCCGGTGACACGGTGCCCTTGAGCGACCCGTACGAGATGCGCCAGGTGCTTGAGCATCACGTTGACCTGATCATCGACGGCGGTATCGGTGGCATCTCCGCGTCCACAGTCGTCAATCTGTCCGAGGGCGAGCCGCAGATCGTTCGGGTCGGTTGTGGTGATCCGGCGCCGTTCGGTGAACGCGCTTAATGACGGTCGTCGAGGTCGCAGACAGCCAGGCTGATGCCCAGCAGGAGCTGCCGTTCGCGCTGGTCTACGGACGGGCGGTCACGCAGATGCCGCTGGACCTGTACATTCCGCCGGATGCGCTCGAGGTTTTTCTCGAAGCGTTCGAAGGACCGCTCGACCTGCTGCTGTACCTGATCCGCAAACAGAACATCGACATCCTCGACATCCCTGTGGCCGAAATCACCAAGCAATACATGGGTTATGTCGAGTTGATGAAAACCGTGCGCCTGGAGTTGGCGGCGGAATACCTGGTCATGGCGGCCATGCTGGCCGAGATCAAGTCGCGCATGCTGTTGCCGCGCTCGGCGGAAATAGAAGAGGAAGAGGGCGACCCACGTGCCGAACTGATTCGCCGCCTGCAGGAATACGAGCGTTTCAAGGCCGCCGCTGAAGGCATCGACGGCCTGAAACGGGTCGGTCGCGATGTGATCGTGCCGAAACTCGACGCTCCTGAAGCCCGCGCCCGCAAGCTGTTGCCGGATGTCAGCCTTGAGGAAGTGCTAATGTCCATGGCCGAAGTGCTGCATCGCGGTGACATGTTCGAGAGTCATCAGGTCAGCCGCGAGGCCCTGTCCACCCGCGAACGCATGAGCGATGTGCTGGAGCGGCTCAAGGGCGGCGGTTTCGTGCCGTTTGCCGAGCTGTTCACTGCTGAAGAAGGACGTCTGGGGGTGGTTGTGACATTCATGGCCGTGCTTGAGCTGGTCAAGGAATCCCTTGTCGAACTGGTCCAAAACGAGCCCTTTGCGGCGATCCATGTCCGGGCGCGAGCCGAGTAGAGCAAGAATACACCCATGAACCTCAACGAACCTCGCGAACTGGCCCCGTTGCTTGAAGCATTTCTGCTGGCCTCCGGAAAACCGCAGACGCTTGAACGGCTGTATGAGCTATTCGAAGAAGGCGAGCGGCCCGAGCCTCCGGTGTTCAAGAAAGCGCTGGAGGTGCTGCGCAAGTCCTGCGAGGGGCGCGCTTTTGAGCTCAAGGAAGTGGCCTCGGGCTACCGATTGCAGATTCGGGACCGCTTTTCGCCGTGGGTCGGACGGTTGTGGGAAGAACGACCGCAGCGTTACTCCCGGGCCATGCTGGAAACTCTGGCATTGATTGCCTATCGCCAGCCGATCACCCGTGGCGAGATCGAAGACGTGCGTGGTGTGGCGGTCAACAGCCACATCGTCAAGACACTGCTGGAGCGCGAATGGATTCGCGTCGTGGGCTACCGCGACGTGCCGGGCAAACCGGCGATGTTCGCTACCACCAAGGGCTTTCTCGATCACTTCAACCTCAAAAGCCTGGATGAACTGCCGCCGCTGGCCGACCTGCGCGAAATGGAAACGGAACCGGTGATGGACTTCGAGGAAGCCCCGGTGCCCGCCCATTTGCAGGCGCTGGCCGATGCCAGTCTCGACCCGGACGAAGAGCCCGAGGCCCCGCGCGACGAGACCAGCTTCCGCAGCCTGCTGGTGGAGCTCGATTCGATGGAACAGGGACTCAAGATTGACTTCGATGACCTGTTGCGAGCGGAGCCAGAGGCTGAGGCTGAGAATAAGGGCAAGGATAAAGAAGACGAGGCCTGATTCTCGCTCCCACACTCCGCGTGGTAGCGCCTTTCTGGACGTTCCGCGTCCCTCTTTGCAATGTAGAGCAGGAGCGTGCGAAACGATATTCTCTGACTGTCGTGCCGATGCCCTGCGAGCTTCCGGTCGAATTCCTCTGCCACGCCACGGTCACATCTGATATCCCCAGCCATGAGATTCGCTGCCCCATGAGTTCGACCAAGAACCCCTGCATCAGCCTGTGCAAATTCGATGATGACATTTGCCTTGGGTGTGGCCGCAGCAAGCGGGAAATCAAGGCCTGGAAGAAGCTGGAAAAAGACGACAAGCGCAGCGTGCTCGAGGAGTCCGCCAAACGGCTGGCGAAGCTCAAGACCGCCGGTCGCAAAAAGAAGAAGTGATACCGGCATTTGTCTCTGGCGCTTGATGCGTAAAAATGCTCAGGGGCGTATGATGGCCGACCCTCGGCGATAAGCAATCGCCCGGGCTTTCAAGTATTTCGCCTTGCCGCTTCCTACAGCGCGCAGGGCACAGGTCTTGCCGGTTCTCGGCCAGCCCTGATTCGACACACCGGGAGGTGCCCAGATGAGTGAAAAAGACAAGCAGGACAGCCAGGAAATCGGACCCGCAGGCGAAAAGCTGCAGAAGGTTCTGGCGCGCATTGGCGTGGGTTCACGCCGTGACGTAGAAGCCTGGATTACCCAAGGCCGTATCAAGGTCAACGGCAAGGACGCGACCCTCGGTCAACGCGTCGACCTGCATGACGCCATCAGTGTCGATGGTCGCGTCATCAAGCGCGAAGAAGCGGCTGAAACAGTCCGTCGCGTAATCATGTACAACAAACCCGATGGCGAAATCTGCACCCGTGACGACCCTGAAGGCCGTCCGACCGTGTTTGATCGTCTGCCGCGCCCTAAAGAAGGCCGCTGGATCAACATCGGTCGTCTCGACATCAACACCACTGGCTTGCTGATGTTCACCACCGACGGCGAACTCGCCAACCGTTTGATGCACCCCTCGTTCGAAATGGACCGCGAATACGCAGTTCGTGTGCGTGGCGAGGTCGATGACGACATGCTGCTGCGCCTCAAGAACGGCGTGATCCTCGAAGACGGTCCTGCGCGTTTCACCGATATCCAGCAGGCTCCGGGCGGCGAAGGCTTCAACCACTGGTACCACTGCGTGGTGATGGAAGGCCGTAACCGCGAAGTGCGTCGTCTCTGGGAATCCCAGGGGCTGGTGGTCAGCCGTCTGAAGCGCGTGCGTTACGGGCCGGTGTTCCTCAACTCCGACCTGCCGATGGGCCGCTGGCGTGAAATGAGTCAGTACGAAGTCGACATTCTGGCTGCCGAAGTCGGCCTTCAGCCTGTGGCCCAGCCGCAGATGAATGCCAAAACCAAGGACAAGATGGAGCGTCTGCAGCGTCAATCGTCCCGTCCGTTGGGCAAGGGCGAGCGCGTTGTCCGTACGCTGCGTCCTGCCGCTGGCGCTCCGGCGAACAGCGACCGCGCCCCGCGTCAGCCGCAGATCACCGGCAGCGAGCGTGATCGTCCGCGTGGCGGCGATTCGACTCAGCGTCCGTCACCGCGCAAGGATTCCGGCAAGCCCGGTTCCCGCGCGCCGCGTCCGGCCGACAACAGCCGTGGCACGCCGGTCGCCGAGCGTCCAAGCGAGATGAACAAACGTCCTGCCAAGCCCGGCCCAAAGCGTGTCGGCATCAAGCTGGTCAACGATGACGCGCCGTCCGGCAAACGTCGTGGCCCACCGGCAGGTTCGGGTCAGCGCCCTGGCTTCGGTCGTCGCAAGCCCGAGTGATCGTGTAAATGAGCGGCAACGCCAGTCCTTAGGGCTGGCGTTGTTGTTTCTGGCGCTTTGAAAAGCGCTGTCACACAGCCGATGCACATCCGTTCCCCCGTTTTGAACTTCAGCCGGGATGCAGGTGTACAATGCTGCGCCTTTTTCTGTGAACCATTGCTGTTCAATACGCCGGGCTCTCGCTCCGGGTACTGCAGTTCTGCTGTGTCACGAGCGCGGCAGGTCCTTTTCCGTCACAGAACAAGAACACCAGGTGGCTATTGAATGAGTGAAACATCCGCACCGTCAGGCGAGTTGAAACGTGGCCTGAAGAATCGGCATATCCAGTTGATCGCGCTAGGCGGCGCCATCGGCACCGGCCTGTTTCTCGGTTCGGCGGGTGTATTGAAATCTGCTGGCCCCTCGATGATTCTCGGCTATGCCATTTGTGGTTTCATCGCCTTCATGATCATGCGCCAGCTGGGCGAGATGATTGTCGAGGAGCCGGTGGCAGGGTCGTTCAGCCATTTTGCACA
This sequence comes from Pseudomonas coronafaciens pv. oryzae str. 1_6, assembly GCF_000156995.2. NCBI lineage: Bacteria > Pseudomonadati > Pseudomonadota > Gammaproteobacteria > Pseudomonadales > Pseudomonadaceae > Pseudomonas > Pseudomonas coronafaciens. The sequence goes on from NZ_CP046035.1 coordinate 1,628,842, forward strand.
CAACTACTGGGGCGGTTTCGCCGGCTTTCTGTCGGGCTGGAACTGCTGGCTGCTGTACATCCTGGTGGGTATGTCGGAGCTGACCGCGGTCGGCAAATACATTCATTACTGGTTGCCCGATATACCAAGCTGGGTGTCGGCGGCGGCCTTTTTTGTTTTGATCAATGCCATCAACCTGACCAACGTCAAGGTCTTTGGCGAGACCGAGTTCTGGTTCGCGATCATCAAGGTGGTGGCAATCATCGGCATGATCGCGCTGGGTAGCTACATGCTGGTTAGCGGCAGCGGTGGCCCGCAGGCATCGGTCAGCAACCTTTGGGAGCACGGCGGGTTCTTCCCCAATGGCGTTAGCGGGCTGGTCATGGCGCTGGCGATCATCATGTTCTCGTTCGGCGGCCTCGAAATGCTCGGTTTCACCGCTGCCGAGGCCGAACAGCCGAAAACCGTCATCCCCAAGGCGATCAATCAGGTCATCTATCGCATCCTGATTTTCTACATCGGTGCGCTGGTGGTGCTGTTGTCGCTGACGCCGTGGGACAGCCTGCTGGCCAGCCTCAATGCCTCGGGTGATTCGTACAGCGGCAGCCCGTTTGTGCAAGTGTTCTCGATGCTGGGCAGCGACACGGCTGCACACATCCTCAACTTTGTGGTGCTGACCGCTGCGCTGTCGGTCTACAACAGCGGCACCTATTGCAACAGCCGCATGCTGGTGGGGATGGCCGAGCAGGGCGATGCGCCTAAAGCGCTGGCCCAGGTCGACAGACGCGGCGTGCCGGTCAAGGCAATCTTTGCCTCTTCGGCCGTGACCCTGGTGGCGGTGTTGCTCAATTACTTCGTGCCGCATCAGGCGCTGGAGCTGTTGATGTCGCTGGTGGTGGCCACGTTGGTGATCAACTGGGCGATGATCAGCTACTCGCACCTGAAATTCCGCCAGCACATGAATCGCACAGGGCAAGTGCCGCTGTTCAAGGCGCTGTGGTATCCCTATGGCAATTACGTGTGCCTGGCTTTTGTGGTGTTTATTCTCGGCATCATGCTGATGATCCCCGGCATTCAGATCTCGGTTTACGCAATCCCGGTGTGGCTGGCGGTTATGTGGGTATGTTATCGGGCCAAAAACAGGCGTAGCGTTATGCTGAATGCCGGGGTTGGCAAGTAAACGTGTCTGTTACAGAAAAGAAGATGCCTTGATGCTGGTGATTTCCAACAATGTCCATCTGCCGGACGCCGAGATCGAGCTGACTGCCATTCGTGCCCAGGGTGCGGGTGGGCAGAACGTCAACAAGGTTTCCAGCGCCATGCACTTACGTTTCGACATCAACGCTTCATCGCTGCCGCCGTTCTACAAGGAACGGTTGCTGGCGCTTAGCGACAGTCGGATCACCAGTGACGGGGTGATTGTAATCAAGGCCCAGCAGTACCGAACGCAAGAGCAGAACCGTGCCGACGCGTTGCTGCGCTTGAGCGAGCTGATAGTAAACGCCGCCAAGGTCGAAAAGAAACGCCGCCCGACCCGACCGACTCTGGGCTCCAAGACCCGCAGGCTCGAGTCCAAGAGCAAGCGCGGCTCGATCAAAGCAGGGCGCGGGAAAGTGGATTTCTGAGTGGTCCTTCAATACCGGACGCGGTGCGTCGCACGATAGATGAGATCATTACTGGTGCAACGCCTGAGCCTGCTTGTACATGTAAATGCTCAACCCCAGCCCGGCGAGTGACGCCAGCGCCGCGAACAGAAAGATCGAAACGAAGCCGAACCCGGCAGCAATTGCGCCTGCCAGAGGGCCGGTGATGCCCAGTGACAGGTCGATGAACAGCGAGTACGCGCCCACTGCGGCACCCCGGCTTGAGGCCGGAACCAGATTGACCGCCTCCACGCCCAGCGCCGGGAACACCAGCGAGAAGCCGAAGCCGGTCAGAGCTGCACCTGCCAGCGCCAGCTCCGGCGTTGGCGCTATCCACAGCAGCAACAACCCCAGGCTTTCCACTGACAGGCAAACGATGGCCACCCGAAAGCCGCCCAGACGGTTGATCAGGCTGCCAAACAGCAAGCGTGCCGCGATGAAGCTGCCGCCGAACACCGTCAGGCACAGTGCTGCATTCGGCCAATGGTTGCTGGCGTAATACAAGGTAATGAACGTTGCGATGGTGCCGAAGCCAATGCCGCCCAGCGCAAGGCCCATGCCGTGCGGGAACACCCGTCCCAGTACATGCATGAACGGCAGTCGTTCGCCTTGCACGATCGGCGCGGCCTGCTTGTGCCAGGTCAGGTAAAGCCCCAGCGAGCACAGCAGCATGATGCTCACGCCGACTGTCCACAGCCCGAGCGAGTCGACCATCCACACACCCAGTGGCGCGCCAACGGCCAGTGCGCCATAGCTGGCGATACCGTTCCAGGAAATCACCTTGGCAGTGTTCTGCGCGCCGACCCGGCCGATACCCCAGCCAATCGAGCCGGAGCCCACCAGGCTTTCCGCGCTACCGAGGATTACCCGGCCAATCAGCAGAATCACCAGGCTCGTCATCGGCCAGTCGTCCAGCCAGACTGGCACCAGCATGAACACGCCGCTCAAGCCACAACCCGTCAGGCCTATCTGCACCGCTTTCTTGCTGCCCAGATTATCGACGATGCGACTCGACCAGGGCCGGCTGACCAAGGTTGCCAGGTACTGCACGCTGATGACCAGCCCTGCGATCACCGCCCCGAAGCCCAGATCGCTGTGGACATAGCCAGGCAGGACGGCAAGGGGGATGCCGATGTTCAGGTAGCCGATGAAGGTGAACATCACTATGGAGACAACAGTCAGGGTGACGGCCATCGGGCTTTGCGGGGTTTGCTGTGTGTCGGGCATGGGGCAGGCTTTCATTCTGTGCGGGCGTGACGTTCGAGCGGGCAGGGGAAAACCCTTAGCAAGCTCTCGAAGTGCTCATCATACCGACGCATCGGGTAATGCAGGTGCAACAGTTTTAAATAAACGGCAAAAGAAGGGTTATTTGTTCGCTGGTGCGACGAGTTGCGTGGTCACAAGGGCGGCCAACGCGTTTTCCTGGGTGCCGAAGCGGGCGAGCAGGGCGCTCTGTTTTTCTGGGCTGAGCCTGGACCATACCTCGATCATCTTCTCGGCGGTGCCGATCAATGCGCTGGCTTGGGTTTCAGTGAAATCATTCATGAATCGGTGTCTGCCTGTTGCTGGTTTTTCAGGCGTATTGAAAATCGGCAAAACCTTTTTCGATACGCCTGAAAACAATCGCCTTCAGTCTTTGCTTCCGGCTTTCTGGCTGTCTTGAGCCGAGGGTGCTGCTTTCATCGCTGCAGGTTGACCAAGCTCTTGTTGAGCAAGAGTCGACTGCTGTGGTTCCTGTTGGCCTGGTGGGAAGTTCGGGATTTCATGCATTGTCATCGCTCCTCGCAAGGGGTTGCAGATAGAACCGTGCTTTAAAAAAGCATGCGCAGGATAACCCACTGAAAATGACAATCAGGATATTTTTTTACCCTCATTGGCCGCTCTGCGAAACAAAATCGCTTTTTTACTGTCCCGGTTTCTGCCCCGCAAGCGTCGCACTGCGCCGTTTTACGGGGCGCGGCGCTATTGGCAACGCCAGATCTATCGCTCGATTTTTATTTGCGACCTTGTGCACTTTCAGCGACTTCGTCGGTGCGCGCGGCCATGATGAAATCGTTGCGGTGCAGCCCTTTGATCGAGTGGCTCCACCAGGTCACGGTGACTTTGCCCCACTCCGTCAACAATCCAGGATGATGGCCTTCAGCCTCGGCGATCTCACCGACAGCGTTGGTGAACGCCAATGCGAATTTGAAATTCTTGAACAGGAAGACCTTTTCCAGCTGCATCACGCTGTCGCGAACTTCGATATTCCAGTCAGGGATCTGCCTGAGCAATTCCGGCAATTCGGCTTCACTGACCTGCGGAGCGTCGGCGCGGCAGGCTTCGCAGTGGGCTTGATTCAGGGTGGTCATAAACAGGTTTCCTTTTCAAAGGTCTGGCTGCAAGTCAGGCAGCGTTGCTTTTGGGTTTAGGCGGGAATTTTGGGGCGTGCAAGCCTAGCTGCATACCGTGCGCGACCAGCGCCATGATGTCTTCCTGAGCCAGATCGAACAGACGTTTGAGGTTCGGCAAGACAAAGTACAGTGGCTGCAGAATATCAATCCGATAGGGGGTGCGCATCGCTTCAAGTGCGTCGAAAGGCTGATGCTCCGGGGCCGACGACACGCTGTAAACCGCTTCCTTCGGAGAGGAGAGAATTCCTCCGCCATAGATGCGCCGGCCTTGCGGCGTATCGACCAGGCCAAACTCGATGGTCATCCAGTACAGCCTCGCCAGGTACACGCGTTGTTCCTTGCTGGCACTCAGGCCCAGTTTGCCGTAAGTGTGGGTAAATTCGGCAAACCACGGGTTAGTCAGCAGCGGGCAGTGGCCGAATATCTCGTGAAAGATGTCTGGCTCCTGCAGGTAGTCCAGTTCTTCTTCGCTGCGAATAAACGTCGCTACCGGAAACCGCTTGCTGGCCAGCAATTCGAAAAAGGTCTGGAAGGGGATCAGCGCAGGCACACGTTCAACCTGCCAGCCAGTGGTCTCACCGAGCACCTTGTTGATCTCGCCAAGCTGCGGGATACGGTCGTCAGGAAGGCCCAACTGCTCGATACCGTCCAGATATTCCTGGCAAGCGCGGCCTTCTATAATCTTCAGTTGCCGGGTAATCAGGGTGTTCCAGACCGCATGTTCGGATGCCGGATACTCGATGAAATCCGAAGCATCCGGTTCGCGGGCAACGTAGTGCGTCTGGGTCATGCTGATCCCCTTGAAAGGCTGTTGTTATTGTGAAGTCTCTGATTGCAGGAATACTCCGGCTGCGAAGGGAAGTCAGCGACCTGGCGCATGCAATCTGATCGGGTTGCCAGTCACTTCGTAACGAAAACTTTACGAAAGGCGCGGTTGCATCATAGATTGCAGTTCTTGCTGGTCGTATTAGTCTCTGGCTGTAACGTATTATTTACGAGCAAGTTCGCCTTCCGATAAAAATATCGACGCTGACAGGAATACATCACTCATGCGCATCAAGGTGCATTGCCAGAACCGCATCGGCATTCTTCGCGATATTCTCGATTTGCTGGTTGCCTATGGCGTGAACGTGGCGCGTGGCGAGGTCGGCGGCGAGCATGGTGACGCGATCTATTTGCACTGCCCGAACCTGATCAACCTGCAGTTCCAGGCGCTGCGCCCGAAGTTCGAGGCGATCACCGGTGTGTTCGGCGTCAAGCGTGTCGGGTTGATGCCCAGCGAGCGGCGGCACATGGAGCTGAATGCGTTGCTGGGCGCGCTGGAGTTCCCGGTGCTGTCCATTGACATGTCTGGCGCCATTGTCGCCGCCAATCGCGCCGCCGCCCAGTTGCTGGGCGTGCGTGTCGATGAAGTGCCGGGCATCCCGTTGTCGCGCTATGCCGAGGATTTCGACCTGCCTGAGCTGGTGCGGGCCAGCCAGTCGCGTATCAATGGTTTGCGTGTCAAAGTGCGCGGCGATGTATTCCTGGCAGATATCGCGCCGTTGCAATCGGAACACGATGACAGCGAGGCCATGGCTGGCGCGGTGCTGACATTGCATCGCGCCGATCGGGTCGGCGAGCGCATTTATCATGTGCGCAAGCAGGAGTTGAGAGGGTTCGACAGCATCTTTCAGAGCTCGCGGATCATGGCTGCAGTCGTTCGCGAAGCAAGGCGCATGGCGCCCCTTGACGCCCCGTTGTTGATCGAAGGCGAGACCGGCACTGGCAAGGAATTGCTGGCCCGCGCCTGTCACCTCGCCAGCCCGCGCGGCCAGTCGCCGTTGATGGCGCTCAACTGTGCCGGTTTGTCAGAGTCGATGGCTGAAATCGAACTGTTCGGTTACGACCCCGGTGCATTTGAGGGCGCACGGGCCGAGGGCCGGCTCGGGCTGCTGGAACTGACGGCAGGCGGAACGCTGTTTCTGGATGGTGTCGGTGAGCTGAGCGCGCGCATGCAGGCCAAGTTGTTGCGCTTTATTCAGGACGGTAGCTTTCGTCGGGTCGGTAGTGATGAAGACATGTTTCTCGATGTGCGAGTCATGTGTTCGACCCAGGTCGATCTGTCAGCACTCTGCGCCGCCGGGCTATTTCGGCAGGACCTGTATCACCGCCTGAACGTGTTGTCGTTGCACATTCCGCCGCTACGCGACTGTCTGGACGGGCTCAAGCCACTGGTGGAGCATTTTCTTGATCACGCCAGCCGCCAGATCGGCTGCCCGCTGCCTGGCATATCGCCTGCGGCTATCAAGCGTCTGAGCAACTACCATTGGCCGGGCAACGTCCGGCAACTGGAAAACGTATTGTTTCAAGCGGTATCGCTGTGCGAGGGCAACCATGTGCAGGCCGAGCATATTCGTCTGCCGGATTACGCCGGAGGGCAGGGTCTGGCCGAGGGCGCACTTGAGGGCGGCCTGGAGGCAATTATCGGACGTTTCGAGCGCTCGGTACTGGAGCAGTTATACGCACAGCACCCCAGCAGTCGTCAGTTGGCCAAACGCCTGGGTGTGTCACACACAACCATCGCCAACAAGTTGCGCGACCACCAGATAGGCAAGCAAACAGGCAAGGAAAAAGACCTGTACGCGCCGGATCAGTAAGGTACGACACGCGCCTCGCCACAGGTTTCTGCGAGGCGCCGTGCGAGCGTCACAGCGGTACGCAAGATCAACCGTTGCTGCAACCGTTACCCATCACCTGATAGCCCATGACATGCCGCGTACCTTGCGAGTCTTCATAGACCATGCGCGCCGGTACCACTTCGCAGACGTTGGGGGTCTGACTGATCGAGATGACCTTGGCGATATCCAGGTGAGTGCCGTAGGTATATTGTTCGACACGGGCTTGTTGAGCAGCCACTTTGGCCTGCGATTCTTCTGCCATGGCCAAGCTGCTGATGCTGCACAGCGCCAATACCATTAGTGAAGCTTTCATTGCGTTTTTACCTTTTTGAGGGTGAGCGCCGCCGCATCACGTTTTTGGCGTCATGTGCGGGCTGTGAGTGATGCGTTTTTTGATCAGGAACAACGCTGCGTGGGGGCAGCTGATGTTTGCCTTGCTGGCGGGATGAATTCTATGCCTGATGCGAAACCACATATATAAAGGCTTTGGATAAGCGCTTTCATCAAAACGGTAATAATCCGGATGACGCTTCCGGCAATCGCACCTGCCGCTGAAACCCCGGCCCCGCCGGTAATACCAACGTCGAATGGCTCCTCGGGGTGTAGCGGGATACAACGGGTGCATAAAACAACAACTATCCACCGAGGTAACCAAGATGAGTGCAGCTTCCCTGTACCCCGTCCGCCCAGAAGTCGCAGCGACTACGCTGACGGATGAAGCGACCTACAAGGCCATGTACCAGCAGTCGGTGGTCAACCCGGATGGTTTCTGGCGTGAACAGGCGCAGCGGCTCGACTGGATCAAACCGTTCACCGTGGTCAAACAGACCTCATTCGACGATCACCGTGTCGACATCAAATGGTTCGCCGATGGCACCTTGAACGTTGCCTACAACTGTCTGGACCGCCACTTGGCAGAGCGCGGCGACAGCATCGCAATCATCTGGGAAGGTGATGACCCCTCGGAACATCGTGAAATCACCTACCGCGAATTGCACGAAGAAGTCTGCAAGTTCGCCAACGCCCTGCGTGGTCAGGACGTGCACCGTGGCGATGTCGTCACCATTTACATGCCAATGATCCCCGAGGCTGTGGTCGCCATGCTGGCGTGCGCCCGGATCGGTGCCATTCACTCGGTCGTGTTCGGCGGTTTCTCACCCGAAGCGCTGGCCGGCCGCATCATCGATTGCAGCTCCAAGGTCGTCATTACCGCAGACGAAGGCCTGCGGGGTGGCAAGAAGACCGCGCTCAAGGCCAACGTCGACCGCGCGCTGACCAACCCGGAAACCAGCAGCGTGCAGAAGGTCATTGTCTGCAAGCGCACCGGCGGTGAAATCGAGTGGAACCGTCATCGGGACATCTGGTATCACGCCCTGCTCGAAGTGGCATCCAGCACCTGCGCGCCCAAAGAGATGGGTGCCGAGGAATCGCTGTTCATCCTTTACACCTCCGGCTCGACCGGCAAACCCAAAGGAGTGTTGCACACCACGGCGGGCTACCTGCTTTATGCAGCGCTGACCCACGAGCGCGTGTTCGATTACAAGCCGGGAGAAGTCTACTGGTGCACTGCGGACGTCGGCTGGGTCACCGGGCACAGTTACATCGTGTATGGCCCGTTGGCCAATGGCGCGACCACCTTGCTGTTTGAAGGCGTGCCGAACTATCCGGACATCACCCGTGTGTCGAAGATCATCGACAAGCACAAAGTCAATATTCTCTACACTGCCCCGACTGCGATTCGCGCCATGATGGCTGAAGGCACCAAGTCGGTCGAAGGCGCCGACGGGTCCAGTCTGCGCCTGCTGGGTTCGGTCGGCGAGCCGATCAATCCGGAGGCCTGGGGCTGGTATTACAACACCGTCGGCAAGCAGAATTGCCCGATTGTCGACACTTGGTGGCAGACCGAGACCGGCGGTATTCTGATCAGCCCGTTGCCGGGCGCAACGGCCTTGAAGCCAGGCTCTGCCACTCGGCCGTTCTTTGGCGTGATCCCTGCGCTGGTAGATAACCTGGGCAACCTGATCGAAGGCGCTGCCGAGGGCAACCTGGTGATTCTCGACTCCTGGCCGGGTCAGTCGCGCACGCTGTATGGCGACCACGACCGTTTCGTCGACACCTACTTCAAGACGTTCCGGGGTATGTACTTCACCGGTGACGGCGCGCGTCGTGACGAGGATGGTTATTTCTGGATCACCGGACGCGTGGACGATGTGCTCAACGTTTCCGGGCACCGCATGGGTACGGCCGAGATCGAAAGCGCGATGGTTGCGCATCCCAAGGTCGCCGAAGCGGCAGTGGTTGGCGTGCCGCATGATCTGAAAGGGCAGGGCATCTACGTCTATGTCACCCTCAACGCCGGCGAAGAACCCAGCGATGCGCTGCGCACCGAATTGCGCAACTGGGTGCGCAAGGAAATCGGCCCGATTGCCTCGCCGGACTTCATTCAGTGGGCGCCCGGCCTGCCGAAGACCCGCTCGGGCAAGATCATGCGCCGTATCCTGCGCAAGATCGCTACCGCCGAATACGATGCGTTGGGCGACATCTCTACCCTGGCTGATCCAGGCGTCGTGCAGCACCTGATCGATACGCACAAGACCATGAACGCAGCCTGATCGTTAAGTGTAGAGCGCCCCGTCCGGTGAAAGCCGGGCGGGGCGCTTGTGTTTCTGCGCCTTGAAGCGCAAACGGGATATATATCGGGTTGTTACAGGTTTACACAGCGTTTGTGGGAGGCGCTTCGTTATAGGACAGTCTCCGGCGTGTTTGTAGGAAAGAACGACGTACAAGGGCTTTAAATTCAGCATGTGGAACGCTGGGCTTGCCGGATTCAAAGGCTTTGCCAATAATGGGCGCGCTTTTTGCTGCGTTGACAGGTTGAACCTGCTCTGCTGGATCAGTAGAAAACTGCTCCGTCAATAGCGTAGAGGGGCTTTTCATGTGCTTCTGTAACTAGTTGTCGCATTGAAGAAATATCGACTTCGAGCCTGTCGTTAAAATGCCCCTTGTTCGCCAAAGGTCTGTGAGCCGCCAAAGCGGTGTCACGCGCTTGACGTCGCTCTCCCCGAGATTGTCCTTTCGCACATTGGGCGTTTGCTCACTTTGCCACTTGTCGTGCTTTACCGATGGAGTCCTGGAAATGAAAAAGCTCATGCTTATTGGCGCGATGGCGCTGTCCGTCCTCGCCCAGCCGATCTTCGCTGACGAAAAACCGCTGAAAATCGGTATCGAAGCAGCTTATCCTCCGTTCGCTTCCAAGGCGCCGGATGGCAGCATCGTCGGTTTCGACTACGACATCGGCAACGCGCTGTGCGAAGAAATGAAGGTCAAGTGCACATGGGTCGAGCAGGAATTCGACGGCCTTATCCCGGCACTGAAAGTACGCAAGATCGACGCGATCCTGTCGTCAATGTCCATCACCGACGACCGCAAGAAATCCGTTGATTTCACCGGCAAGTACTACAACTCTCCAGCGCGTCTGGTGATGAAGGAAGGCACCAAGGTCAGCGACAGCCTGGCCGAGCTCAAGGGCAAGAAGATCGGCGTGCAGCGCGGTTCGATCCACGAGCGTTTTGCCCGTGAAGTCCTGGCCCCGGCAGGTGTGATCGTTACCCCATACGGTTCGCAGAACGAAATTTACCTGGACATCGGCGCGGGTCGTCTGGACGGCACCATCGCTGACGCGACGCTGCTGCAGGACGGCTTCCTGAAAACCGATTCCGGCAAGGGCTATGCGTTCACCGGCCCATCGTTCACCGACCCGAAATACTTCGGTGACGGCATCGGCATTGCCGTGCGCAAGGGTGACAAGGCCAACCTCGACCGCCTCAACGCTGCCATCGCCGCGATTCGCGCCAATGGCAAGTACAAGGCAATCCAGGACAAGTACTTCGACTTCGATATCTACGGCAAATAAGTCGTTACACAGTCGATGAGCAAGATGGCGCAGACAGGGTTGCCTGGTTTGCGCCATTTTCATTCCACGCTTGAGGACCTCACATCATGTTGAAAGGTTACGGAGCTGTCATCCTCGAAGGCGCCTGGCTGACGTTGCAGCTGGCCCTGTCGTCGATGGCTCTGGCGATCGTTCTCGGTCTGATCGGCGTGGCACTGCGTCTTTCTCCGGTGCGCTGGATCGCCTGGCTGGGCGATCTGTACAGCACGGTCATTCGTGGCATTCCCGATCTGGTACTGATCCTGCTGATCTTTTATGGCGGCCAGGACCTGCTCAATCGCGTCGCGCCGCTGCTGGGTTTCGACGACTACATCGATCTCGATCCCTTGCTGGCCGGTATCTGCACGTTGGGGTTCATCTTCGGGGCCTACCTCTCGGAAACCTTCCGCGGGGCGTTCATGGCGATTCCCAAAGGTCAGGCCGAAGCGGGTATGGCGTATGGCCTGAGCAGTGGCAAGGTATTTTTCCGCATTCTGGTGCCGCAGATGATTCGTCTGGCGATACCCGGTTTCACCAATAACTGGCTGGTGCTGACCAAGGCCACCGCGCTGATCTCCGTGGTCGGTCTGCAAGACATGATGTTCAAGGCCAAGCAGGCGGCCGATGCCACCCGCGAGCCGTTCACCTTCTTTCTGGCGGTTGCAGCGATGTATCTGGTCATTACCAGTGTTTCGCTGCTCGCGCTGCGTTATCTGGAAAAACGCTACTCGGTAGGCGTCAAGGCGGCTGACCTATGATCTTCGACTACAACATGATCTGGGAAAACCTGCCGCTGTACTTTGACGGCCTGCTGACGACCCTCAAACTGCTGGCTATCTCTCTCGGCTTCGGGCTGCTTGCAGCGTTGCCGCTGGGCTTGATGCGGGTCTCGAAAAACCCGTGGGTAAACCTGCCGGCCTGGCTGTACACCTACGTGATTCGTGGCACACCGATGCTGGTTCAGTTGTTCCTGATCTACTACGGGCTGGCCCAGTTCGACGCGGTGCGCGAAAGCTTCCTGTGGCCGTGGCTGTCCAGCGCAACGTTCTGCGCATGCCTGGCGTTTGCGATCAACACCAGCGCTTATACCGCCGAGATAATTGCCGGAAGCCTTAAGGCTACGCCAGCCGGCGAGATCGAGGCCGCGCGAGCGATGGGCATGTCCAAGGCCAAAATGTACCGTCGCATTTTGCTGCCGTCAGCCTTGCGCAGGGCCCTGCCGCAGTACAGCAACGAGGTGATCATGATGCTGCAGACCACCAGTCTGGCGTCCATCGTGACCCTGATCGACATCACCGGCGCGGCGCGCACGGTCAACGCCCAGTTCTACCTGCCTTTCGAGGCTTACATCACCGCAGGCGTCTTCTATCTGTGCCTGACATTCATTCTGGTGCGGCTGTTCAAGATCGCCGAACGCCGCTGGCTGGGCTACCTCGCCCCACGGAAGGTCTGAAATGCAAAGAATCGATCATGTATTGCCGTGGAGCACCCTCGGCACCGAGCGTACGCTCAGCGTCTTCCGCTTCGGTACGGGCGAGCGCAAAGCGTATATTCAGGCCAGCCTGCACGCCGATGAGCTGCCCGGGATGCGCACCGCCTGGGAGCTGAAAAAGCGTCTCACCGAGCTGGAGCGGCAAGGTCTTCTCAAGGGTGTCGTCGAACTGGTGCCGGTCGCCAACCCGCTGGGTCTGGGGCAATTGCTGCAAGGCGCGCACCAAGGCCGTTTCGAGTTCGGCAGCGGCAAGAATTTCAACCGTGACTTCACAGAACTGAGCGATCCGGTCGCCGAGTTGCTGGAAGGCCAGTTGGGCGATGACCCGCGCGCCAACACCCAGTTGATTCGTCAGGCGATGACCACTGCGCTGGAGGGCCTGCCCGCTGCGCAATCCGAGTTGCAGGGCATGCAACGCATCCTGCTCAAGCACGCCTGCATTGCCGATGTAGTGCTCGACCTGCACTGTGACGCCGACGCCGCGCTGCACATGTACGCCTTGCCGCAGCACTGGCCGCAATGGCGTTCACTGTCGGCGCACTTGAATATTCAAGTGGCGCTGCTGGCCGAGGACTCCGGCGGCAGCTCGTTCGATGAAGCCTGTTCGCTGCCGTGGCTGCGCCTTTCGCGTATTTTCCCACAAGCACAAATCCCGCTGGCGTGTCTGTCCACCACCATTGAGCTGGGCGGTCAGGCCGATACCGGCAAGCCTCAGGCCGAAGCGCATGCTGAAGGCATTCTGGCGTTTCTGGCCGAGCAAGGCTTCATTGGCGGCGACTGGCCGCAGCCCGCCCATGAAGCCTGTGAAGGCATGCCGTTCGAAGGCACCGAACTGCTCTACGCGCCGCACCCTGGCGTGGTGACGTTCCTGCGCGTGGCGGGTGACAGGGTCGAAGTTGGCGACCCGCTCTTTGAAGTCATCGACCCTCTGTCCGATCAGGTCAGTACCCTTTGTGCGAATACTGCCGGGGTGTTGTTCGCCATCGAGCGGCTTCGCTACGCTCAACCCGGTTTCTGGCTGGCCAAAGTGGCGGGGCGTACCGCGCTGCGTCATGGACGTCTGCTCAGTGATTGACCGTTCTGTGGGAACCGAAAGCATGAACAAACTGGAAGTGCAGGATCTGCACAAGCGCTATGGCAGTCACGAAGTGATCAAGGGTATTTCCCTGACCGCCAAGGCTGGCGATGTGATCAGCATCATCGGCTCCAGCGGCTCCGGGAAAAGTACCTTCCTGCGCTGCATCAACCTGCTCGAACAGCCCCATGCCGGCAAGATCCTGCTCAACAACGAAGAGTTGAAGCTGGTGCCGAACAAAGAGGGCGGCCTGAAGGCTGCGGATGCCAGGCAACTGCAGCGCATGCGCTCGCGGCTGTCGATGGTGTTTCAGCATTTCAACCTGTGGTCGCACATGACGGCTTTGCAGAACATCATCGAGGCGCCGGTTCACGTTCTGGGCGTGTCGAAAAAGGAAGCGCTGGAAAAAGCCGAGCATTACCTGGCCAAGGTCGGGATTTCCCATCGCAAGGATGCATACCCTGGACACATGTCCGGCGGCGAGCAGCAGCGGGTGGCGATCGCTCGTGCATTGGCGATGGAACCCGAAGTCATGCTGTTTGACGAACCGACTTCGGCGCTCGACCCTGAGCTGGTCGGCGACGTGCTCAAGGTCATGCAGGGCCTGGCTCAGGAAGGCCGGACCATGGTGGTGGTCACTCATGAAATGGGCTTTGCCCGTGAAGTCTCCAATCAACTGGTTTTCCTGCACCAGGGCGTCGTACTGGAGCGCGGCAACCCGCGTGAAGTGCTGGCCAATCCGCAGACCGAGCGCCTGCAACAGTTTCTGTCCGGCAGCCTCAAGTGACGATCGGCATCGCCTGGCGGTGCCTTTTTATGGCAGAACAGGTCATGCTGCGCGACGCGCGACGTGACCTGGATGTTCCAGATCGAGCCTTTCTCCACAGGCCCGGCTTTTGCGGCAATACGTATCGGATCTCCCAATGACTGCCCATCGAATCGGTTTCCTCGTCTGGCCTGGCACCAAAGCCCTGACCCTGGCGCTTGCCGAGGAAGCCCTGCGCGTTGCTCAACGCGTACATCCTGAAGTGGTCTACGAATTGTCGTTTCTGCAGGCCGAGGCTGCCGACGCTGCTCCCGTCACTGGTGGGTGGCAGTTGCCGGGTGAGCCGTGGGCCGGGCAGCTGGAAGGTTTGCACAAGCTGTTTCTGCTGGCTGATGAGCCGCCTGCAGCCGTGGCGCCGGCGCTGAGCAGCGCACTCAAGCAACTGGTACGTGCCGGCTGTTCGATCGGCGGGCTGTCGGCAGGGGTTTATCCGCTTGCTCAATTGGGTCTGCTGGACGGCTATCGCGCTGCGGTCCACTGGCGCTGGCAGGATGATTTTGCCGAGCGTTTTCCGAAGGTCATCGCCACCAGCCATCTGTTCGACTGGGACCGCGATCGTCTCACCGCCTGCGGCGGCATGTCGGTGCTCGACCTGCTGCTGGCGGTGCTGTCCCGCGATCATGGCGCCGAACTGGCTGGGGCGGTGTCCGAAGAACTAGTGGTCGAACGCATTCGCGAAGGTGGCGAGCGGCAGCGCATTCCATTGCAGAACCGTCTGGGCTCCAGTCATCCGAAGCTGACCCAGGCGGTGCTGTTGATGGAAGCCAATATCGAAGAGCCGTTGACCACTGATGAAATCGCCCAGCACGTGTGCGTGTCGCGCCGCCAGCTGGAGCGCATCTTCAAGCAATACCTCAATCGCGTGCCCAGCCAGTACTACCTGGAACTGCGCCTGAACAAGGCGCGCCAGATGCTGATGCAGACCAGCAAGTCGATCATTCAGATCGGCCTCTCCTGCGGGTTTTCATCGGGGCCGCACTTCTCCAGTGCCTATCGCAATTTCTTTGGCGCCACGCCGCGTGAAGATCGCAATCAGCGCCGCAGCAGCAGCCCGTTCGAGCTTTCGCCGGTGCCTGCCGAGCGCGGCTGATCCTGTTGTCGCAGCAGAAGTGCTGTACCGACAGCTCAGGTCCAGACACTCATGCTCAATCTGTTTAAACTGCGTCTTTGTGACGCAATATGTCGCATTGCCGAAAACCTTGAAAAAACCCGGTTTTGCGCTGTAACAAGTTGTCGCCTGGCGGCAAGGCCGAACAGAATTCAGTCCTTACAATCTTCCCATCGCTCGCCAGTTTCAGGCAGGCGTTCCTCATCAGGAGACTCCGATGTCCGTTGAGCATGCTGCGGTGCAACGCGCCGATTTCGACCAGGTAATGGTCCCCAACTACGCCCCGGCCGGGTTCATTCCTGTGCGCGGTGCGGGCTCCCGGGTCTGGGATCAGGCGGGGCGCGAACTGGTGGATTTTTCGGGCGGGATCGCCGTCAACGTATTGGGCCACTGCCATCCGGCGCTGGTCGGTGCCTTGACCGAGCAGGCCAATAACCTCTGGCATGTGTCCAATGTGTTCACCAACGAGCCGACGCTGCGTCTGGCCAAAAAGCTGGTGGATGCGACCTTCGCCGAGCGCGTGTTCTTTTGCAACTCGGGTGCCGAAGCCAACGAAGCAGCCTTCAAGCTGGCGCGCCGCGTGGCGCATGACCTGCACGGCCCTGACAAGTACGAAATCATCGCGGCGGTGAACAGTTTTCATGGCCGCACCCTGTTCACCGTCAGCGTGGGCGGGCAGCCAAAGTACTCCGACGGTTTCGGGCCGAAGATCACCGGTATCAGCCATGTGCCTTACAACGATCTCGAAGCCTTGAAAGCAGCCGTGACTGACAAGACCTGCGCTGTAGTGCTGGAGCCGATTCAGGGCGAAGGCGGCGTTTTGCCGGGTCAGCTGGAATACCTGCAAGGCGCGCGCAAACTGTGTGACGAGCACAACGCACTGCTGGTCTTCGACGAAGTGCAAAGCGGCATGGGCCGGAGCGGTCATCTGTTCGCCTACATGCATTACGGCGTGACCCCGGACATCCTTTCCAGCGCCAAAAGCATCGGCGGCGGCTTCCCGTTGGCAGCCATGCTGACCACTGAAAAGCTGGCGAAGCACTTTGCGGTAGGCGTTCACGGCACCACCTATGGCGGCAACCCGCTGGCGTGCGCTGTAGGCGAAGCGGTAATCGACGTCATCAACACACCTGAAGTGCTGGCTGGCGTGAAGCGCAAGCATCAGCAATTCAAGACCCGTCTGGAAAGCATCGGCCAACAGTACGGCGTGTTCACCGAGGTGCGTGGTCTGGGCCTGTTGATCGGTTGTGTGCTGTCCGATGCCTGGAAAGGCAAGGCCAAGGACATCTTCAATGCGGCCGAGGCCCAAGACCTGATGATCCTGCAAGCTGGTCCCGACGTGATTCGTTTCGCCCCGAGCCTGGTGATTGAAGACGCAGACATCGAAGAGGGCCTGAACCGCTTCGAACGCGCCATTGCCAAGCTGACGTCCTGATTCTACTGCCGTCTTCCGGTGCTTGCCCGACGGGCTGGCACCGGACATTTTCCTGCGCTGTGCAGCATCACGCTGCATGGCGCATTTATCAGCGCCGGTCGCAGACACCGGTCGATCTACAAGGAGTGGCACCATGCTGGTAATGCGCCCTGCGCAAATGGCTGATCTGGCCGAGGTCCAACGCCTCGCTGCCGACAGCCCTATCGGTGTCACGTCCTTGCCCGACGACGCTGGCCGTCTGACCGACAAGATAGGCTCGTCGGAGGCATCGTTTGCCGCAGAAGTCAGCTTCAATGGCGAGGAAACCTACTTCTTCGTGCTGGAAGACAGCGAGAGCGGCAAGCTCGTCGGCTGTTCCGGTATCGTCGCCTCGGCAGGCTATTCCGAACCGTTCTACAGCTTTCGCAACGAAACCTTCGTGCATGCTTCGCGCGAACTGAAGATCCATAACAAGATTCACGTCCTGTCGCAGTGCCACGACCTGACCGGCAACAGCCTGCTGACCAGCTTCTATGTCGTCCCCGAATTGGTGGGCACCTCTTGGTCGGAGCTCAACTCGCGTGGCCGTCTGCTGTTTGTCGCCAGTCATCCCGAGCGCTTTGCCGATTCAGTGGTCACCGAAATCGTCGGTTACAGCGACGAACAGGGCGACTCGCCATTCTGGGATGCGATCGGGCGCAACTTTTTCGACCTCAATTACGCCGCTGCCGAACGTTTGTGCGGGCTGAAAAGCCGGACCTTCCTCGCCGAGCTGATGCCGCATTACCCAATCTACGTGCCCTTGCTGCCCGATGCTGCGCAGGAAGCGATGGGGCAGGTCCATCCGCGGGCACAGATCACCTTCGACATACTGATGCGCGAAGGCTTTGAAACCGATCATTACATCGACATCTTCGACGGTGGCCCCACGCTGCATGCCAAGGTATCCGGCATCCGTTCCATCGCGCAGAGCCGTCTGGTGCCGGTCAAGGTCGAGGCCGGGCCAGGCAGCGACGTCGGTAAGGGCGGTCGTCTGTACCTGGTTGCCAATGGCCTGTTGCAGGATTACCGCGCGGTATTGCTGGAACTGGACTGGGCGCCTGGCCGACCTGTGGTGCTGAGCCTGCAGGCCGCCGACGCGCTGGGTGTCGGTGAAGGTGCCAGTGTGCGGATCGTGGCTGTCTGAGCCAGACGTTCGATTGTTGATTAGTGAGTTTCAAGGCTCTCGATGAGCCGCTGAGGAGAAAACATGATCGTTCGTCCCGTACGCAGCAGCGACTTGCCCGCGCTGATCGAGCTGGCGCGCAGCACCGGCGCCGGTCTGACGACCCTGCCTGCCAATGAGCAGCGTCTGGCCCATCGGGTCGGCTGGGCTGAAAAGACCTTTCGCGGAGAAGCCGAGCGCGGTGACGCGGACTACCTGTTCGTGCTCGAAGACGACGACGGCCGTGTGGTCGGAATTTCCGCCATCGCCGGTGCGGTCGGGCTGCGCGAGCCCTGGTACAACTACCGGGTCGGGCTGACGGTCAGTGCGTCGCAGGAACTGAACATTTACCGGGAAATTCCGACGCTGTTTCTGGCTAATGACCTAACGGGCAATTCCGAGTTGTGTTCGCTGTTTCTGCACAGTGATTCGCGCAACGGCCTCAACGGTCGCCTGTTGTCGAAAGCGCGCATGCTGTTCATTGCCGAATTCCCGAAGTTGTTCGGCAACAAGATCATTGCCGAAATGCGCGGCATGTCCGACGAAAATGGCCGCTCGCCATTCTGGGAAAGTCTGGGACGGCATTTTTTCAAGATGGAATTCAGTCAGGCTGACTACCTGACCGGTGTGGGCAACAAGGCGTTCATCGCCGAGCTGATGCCCAAGTTTCCACTGTACAGCTGCTTTCTTTCCGAAGACGCACGCAGCGTGATCGGCCGTGTACACGCGGACACCGAGCCGGCGCTGGCCATGCTCAAGGGCGAGGGCTTCTCGTATCAGGGCTATGTCGACATCTTCGATGCAGGCCCGGCCATCGAATGCGAAACCGGCAAGATTCGCGCGGTGAGGGACAGCCAGGCACTGGTGCTGGCCATCGGCACACCGGGCGACGACGCGCCGCAGTTTCTGATCTACAACCGCAAGCGTGAAGACTGCCGCATCACCGTAGCGGCTGCGCGTTTTGCTGCCGGCACACTGGTGGTCGATCCTAAAACCGCCAGGCAGCTGCGCATGAGCGCCGGGGACAATGTGCGTGCGGTGCCCTTGTCTGCGACGCGGGAGGGCCTTTGATGAGTACGTTGTATATTGCAGGTAACTGGCAGGAAGGGCAGGGCGAGCTGTTCACTTCGTTGAACCCGGTTACCCAGCAAGCGCTGTGGTCCGGGCACGGCGCGACAGCAGAGCAGGTTGAGCAGGCCACTTGTGCCGCCCGGCAGGCGTTTCCCGACTGGGCGCTTCGCTCGCTGGACCAGCGTATTGTCGTGCTGGAAGCCTTTGCTGACAGCCTTCGGCAGCACGCTGATGAGCTGGCGCAGTGCATTGGTGAGGAAACCGGCAAGCCGCTGTGGGAATCGGCAACCGAAGTGACCAGCATGATCAACAAGGTCAATATTTCGGTGCAGGCCTATCGCGAAAGAACCGGCGAAAAAAGTTGCCCGCTCGGCGACGCCACGGCGGTCTTGCGCCACAAACCACATGGTGTGGTTGCAGTATTCGGGCCTTACAACTTTCCCGGTCACTTGCCGAACGGCCATATCGTGCCGGCTCTGCTGGCCGGCAACACGGTGTTGTTCAAACCCAGCGAACTGACGCCGAAAGTCGCCGAACTGACAGTCAAGTGCTGGATCGACGCCGGGCTGCCTGCCGGTGTGCTGAACCTGTTGCAGGGTGGGCGTGAAACCGGCATTGCGCTGGCGGCCAACCCAGGTATCGACGGCCTGTTTTTCACTGGATCGAGTCGTACCGGTAATGCTTTGCACCAGCAGTTTGCCGGGCGTCCCGACAAGATTCTCGCGCTGGAAATGGGCGGTAACAATCCATTGGTGGTCGATCAGGTCCAGGATATCGAAGCGGCGGTGTACACCGTCATTCAGTCGGCATTCATTTCTGCAGGTCAGCGTTGTACCTGTGCGCGTCGTTTGCTGGTGCCCGAGGGCGACTGGGGCGACGCCTTTCTGGCTCGTCTGGTGGCGGTCAGTGCGACGCTTGAAGTCGGACCGTTCGATCAGCAGCCGGCGCCGTTCATGGGCTCGGTGATTTCCCTGGAGGCCGCGCGCGCGTTGATGGACGCGCAATGCCAATTGCTTGCCAGCGGTGCAGTGACCTTGCTGGAGATGCGCCAGCCGCAGCCCGCCGCTGCGCTGCTGACGCCGGGCATTATCGATGTCAGTGCTGTGTTGAACAGGCCCGACGAAGAACTGTTCGGCCCGCTTCTGCAGGTTATCCGCTATGCCGGGTTTGACGCAGCCATCGCCGAAGCCAATGCCACTCGGTACGGTCTTGCAGCCGGCTTGCTGTCTGATTCGCAAGCGCGCTATCAGCAGTTCTGGCTGCAGAGCCGTGCCGGTATCGTCAACTGGAACAGGCAACTGACCGGGGCTGCCAGCAGCGCGCCATTCGGTGGCATAGGTGCTTCGGGCAACCACCGGGCCAGCGCTTATTACGCTGCCGATTATTGCGCGTATCCGGTCGCCTCGCTGGAAGCCGCCAGCCTGACCTTGCCCGCGACATTGACCCCCGGTATCAGGCTGAACTGACTGTGTGCGCCACGAATGCTTATGAAAACAGATCCACGGAGCCTTGCCGATGAAGTCCTGTGAAGTGAATTTTGACGGTCTGGTCGGGCCAACCCACAACTACGGTGGGTTGTCCTACGGTAACGTTGCGTCCCAGAGTAACAGCCAGCAATGCGCGAACCCGCGTGAGGCGGCGCTGCAGGGTCTGGCGAAAATGAAGGCGCTGATGGACCTGGGCTTTACCCAGGGTGTACTCGCGCCTCAGGAACGACCAGACGTTGCCGGTCTGCGTCAGTTGGGTTTTACCGGCAGCGATGCCCAGGTGATCGAAAAGGCTGCCCGCCAGGACATGCCATTGCTGGTCGCCAGTTGCTCGGCGTCGAGCATGTGGGTGGCTAACGCTGCTACGGTCAGCCCCAGTGCCGACACGGCCGATGGCCGGGTGCATTTCACCGCTGCCAACCTCAACTGCAAGTATCACCGCAGCATTGAGCATCCGACCACCAGCCGAGTGCTGGGTGCAATGTTTGCCGATGCAAGCCATTTTGCCCACCATCCTGCGCTGCCGCCAGTGGCACAGTTCGGCGATGAAGGTGCGGCCAATCACACCCGTTTTTGCGCGGGCTACGGCGAAGCCGGGGTGGAATTTTTTGTGTTTGGCCGCAGCGCCTTCGATACACGTTACCCGGCGCCGCAGAAGTACCCGGCTCGCCAGACCCTTGAAGCGTCACGAGCCGTCGCTCGCTTGCACGGTTTGCGCGAAGAGGGCGTTGTCTATGGGCAACAGAACCCCGCGGTCATCGATCAGGGCGTGTTTCACAACGATGTGATCGCAGTTGGCAATGGCGACGTGCTGTTCTATCACGAGGACGCCTTCCTCCATACCGGGCAGATACTCGGTGAGCTGCGTGACAAGCTCGGTCGGGCAGGCGGGCAATTGCGGGCTATCTGCGTGCCGCGGGCCGAGGTGTCTGTTCAGGATGCAGTGCGCTCATACCTGTTCAACAGTCAGCTGTTGTCACGCGACGATGGCTCGATGTTGCTGATTGTGCCGCAGGAATGCCAAGCCAATGCCAATGTCTGGGGCTACCTGCAACGGCTGGTGGCCGACCAAAGCCCGGTGGCCGAGGTCAAGGTGTTCGACCTCAAGCAAAGCATGCAGAACGGTGGTGGGCCGGCGTGCCTGCGCTTGCGCGTGGCGCTTAACGAAACCGAGCTGGCGGCGGTGAACCCAGGCGTGATCCTGACCGCTCCGCTGTATCAGACGCTAACCCAATGGATCGACAGGCATTACCGTGACCGCATGAGCGAAAACGACCTGGCCGACCCGCGATTGCTCACTGAATGCCGGACGGCATTGGATGAACTGACGCAAATCCTTAAACTGGGTGCCGTTTATCCGTTTCAACTGAATTGAAACATCTTGCGTGTCGGGCATCGTCCCGATGCACGATTTCCTTTATAGAGAGCATTTCCATATGAGCGACGCCCTGCAACTGATCCTTGAAGACACCGATGGCACCCAGCTGGAAACCTCCTGCACCCGCGTTGCCGTAATCTGGCAGGGCAAGGAACTGTGGATTCAGCAAGACGGCCGTGGCCAGTTGCTGATCGGCGTTGACGTTGAAGAAGGCGATGCCGAATACGCCAATCTGCTGTTGCGCCCGCTGGCCACCAACCTGGTCAGCCTGCAACTGGAGATGGAACCAGCCGACATCGGCGCCGAAGAAGACGGTCACGTCCACGGTCCTGACTGCAACCACTGAGGAAGCACACCATGATCGCCCTCGGCAAACTGCTTGAACTGACCCTGGCCGGGCGTGAGCCGGCGGAGAAGACTCAACTGACCGTCGAAGGCGTGCGCATGCGATGGCTGAGCGAAGGCGCCCTGGAGGTCCGTCCGCCAGAGGCGCGTGACAATGGCACCGACCTGCTGCTGTCAGCCGGCATTCATGGTAACGAGACTGCCCCCATCGAGCTGCTGGACGAACTGATCCGCAGCATCGCACGCGGCGACCTGAAACCGCGTGCACGTATTCTGTTTCTGTTCGGCAACCCGGATGCCATGCGTCGGGGCACGCGGTTTGTCGAGCAGGACGTGAACCGGCTGTTCAACGGTCGTCACGAACAAAGCGGCGGCGCGGAAGCCCTGCGCGCTTGCGAGCTGGAGCGGCTGGCCGCCAGCTTCTTCAGCCTGCCAGACCGTTATCGGCTGCATTACGACCTGCACACCGCCATTCGTGGCTCGAAGATCGAGCAGTTCGCGCTGTACCCGTGGAAAGAAGGCCGCCAGCACTCCCGCCGCGAACTGGCCCGGCTGCGCGCAGCAGGGATGAGTGCGGTGCTGTTGCAGAACAAGCCGTCCATCGTGTTCAGCGCCTATACCTACGATCAACTGGGTGCCGAGGCCTTCACGCTGGAACTGGGCAAGGCCCGGCCCTTCGGCCACAACCAGCAGGTTAACCTGGCGCCGCTGCGTTTGCGTCTGGAGCAGATCATCGAAGGCACCGAGCCGGAAGCCGATGAGAACCTGGAAGGCTTGCAACTGTTCAGCGTCGCCCGGGAAGTCATCAAGCGCAGTGACGCGTTCACGTTCAACCTGGCGGATGACGTGGAGAACTTCACCGAACTTGAAAAAGGCTACGTGTTGGCCGAGGACGTGAGTGATTCACGCTGGGTGGTGGAAGAAGAGGGCGCAAGAATCATATTCCCCAACCCGAAAGTCAAAAACGGCCTGCGGGCGGGGATTCTGATTGTGCCTGCCAGTGCTGAAGCGCTTGGCTGACTGAACGCTTCACGCTTTCCCGCGATTATAGTAGGAGCGGACTTGTCCGCGAACTACCGGGAACTGGCAGCAAAACCAGGCACCTCGGTGTATCAGGCCCAGCCGAGGTGCCCCGGTTCTCCGCGCATCTGCAGGTTAGATACTTCAGCAGGCCGCTTTTTGCTGGGTGTCCAGGCGGCGCAGGCTGCGGACCTTGTTCAGAGTATCCGCGCAGGTCTTGGCTGCTTCTTCGCCTTTATGTACGAAGTGATCGAAGAAGAACTTCAGATGCTCTTCACCTGCATGGAAGTGGTGCGGCGTCAGGACCACGGAGAAAACCGGTACTTCGGTTTCCAGCTGGACCTGCATCAGTGCGCTGACCACTGACTGCGCGACGAATTCGTGACGATAGATACCACCGTCCACCACCAGTGCCGCGCCGACGATGCCAGCGTAACGGCCGCTATTGGCCAGCAACTTGGCGTGCAACGGGATTTCAAAGGCGCCACCGACTTCAAAGATGTCGATGTCACTTTCGGCGTAACCCTGGTTAGCCATTTCGGCGATAAAACCTTTACGGCTCTGGTCGACGATATCCTTGTGCCAGCAGGCCTGAATGAAAGCGACGCGTTCGTTTGAATGGCTCTTGCTTTTGCTGTCGATTGCGGTTGGTTGCACGTGTTCTGACTCCTGTTTATAGAAAAAACAGGGCATTTGGATCGAAAGGGATTCAAGTCACGTAGGAAAGCCTCCTGAACGATGTCGTTCATGATGAGGTTTTGCAGACGTTATTGTAGACACCAATCCCGCTCTCTCTTCATCCGGACTATGACCGTCGGCCCCGGAATCACACCGGGTCTGCTGACCTTGTTGGTCGCCGGCCAAAGCCGCGACCCCCAAGCGCTCGCGGGCTAGACGCATTGCGCGCCATTACCGCCGGTGGGGAGTTGCGCCCCGCCCTGAGAACGTTGCCGCCACTTTACGTGGCCGGCGCAGGATTTTTATCACAGATCGTTCGATCATGCATGGACACTTTCGTACGGTACTCCTGCCTTTTTCTTATAAGGACGCGGAGTATCGAGAGTCGCAGCGCTTGATTATCATGTGCCTCAGCCTCAGTAATGCCTTGTTGCAAGCCAAGCGTTGCATGCATTATCGATTTTCGAATTTCAGGGAGCTTTTTTGTGACTGTCATCGATTTGCGCAGCGACACAGTGACTCTGCCCACGCCGGGCATGCTCGACGCCATGATCAAGGCGCCTTTGGGCGATGATGTCTACGGTGAAGACCCCACGGTCAATCTGCTCGAGGAGACGCTTGCTGAACGCCTGGGGTTCGATGCTGGCTTGTTCGTGCCGTCCGGCACCATGAGTAATTTGCTGGCACTGATGGCGCACTGTGAGCGCGGCGACGAATACATCGTCGGTCAGCAGGCCCATACTTACAAATACGAGGCCGGTGGTGCGGCAGTGCTGGGTTCAATTCAGCCGCAGCCACTGGAAGTGCAGGTTGACGGTTCGCTGAACCTGCAGCATGTACTCGATACCATCAAACCGAATGATTTTCACTTTGCCCGCACTCGTTTGCTGGCACTTGAAAACACCATGCAGGGCAAAGTTCTGCCGCTGGAGTATCTGGCTGCAGCGCGCGCGTTGACCCTGGAAAAAGGCCTGGCGCTGCATCTGGACGGCGCCCGTCTTTACAACGCAGTGGTGAGGCTGGGCGTCGATGCTCGAGAGATTACCCGGCATTTCGACTCCGTTTCGGTGTGCCTGTCCAAAGGCCTTGGTGCGCCGGTCGGCTCCGTACTGTGCGGCTCGCAGCCACTGATCGCCAAGGCGCGCCGCCTGCGCAAAATGGTTGGCGGCGGTATGCGCCAGGCTGGCGGCCTTGCCGCTGCCGGGCTGTACGCTCTGGATCATCAGGTCGAGCGGCTGGCTGACGATCATGCAAATGCAGCGCTTCTCGCCGAAGGGTTGAGCGGGCTGGGCTACAGTGTCGACCCTGTTCACACCAATATGGTCTATGTGCAGATCGATGATCATGCCGCCTCACTCAAGGCGTTCTGCGCCGAACGCGGCATCTTGCTTACCGCTACGCCGCGGTTGCGTATGGTCACCCACCTGAATATTTCGCGTGCGCAGGTGGCGCAGGTCGTCGATGCATTCGCTGCGTTCAACCGCCCATGACATGCCGGGCGTCAAGTTACTTGTTTCTATCGCACAAACACACTGTACCGAGGGCGCAACGCCTATATAATGCGGCCCTTTGCCGTCGCAACGTCCTTTGACGTTATGTACTTGCCTCTGGCCGCAGTCTCCGTGGAAGAACCTATGAAAAGCGCAGAAATCCGTGAAGCCTTCCTTGGCTTCTTCGAAGAGCAAGGCCACACCCGTGTCGCTTCAAGCTCCTTGATTCCGGGCAATGACCCAACCCTGCTGTTCACCAACGCAGGCATGAACCAGTTCAAGGATTGTTTCCTGGGCCAGGAAAAGCGCGCCTACACCCGGGCCGTGACCAGTCAGAAATGCGTGCGTGCCGGTGGCAAGCACAACGACCTGGAGAACGTCGGCTACACCGCCCGTCACCATACTTTTTTCGAAATGCTGGGTAACTTCAGCTTCGGTGATTATTTCAAACGCGATGCCATCACCTACGCCTGGACCTTTCTGACGTCCGAAAAGTGGCTGAACCTGCCCAAGGAAAAACTCTGGGTTACCGTCTACGCGACCGATGACGAAGCCTACGATATCTGGACCAAAGAGATCGGCGTGCCTGCCGAGCGCATGGTTCGCATTGGCGACAACAAGGGCGCGCCGTACGCCTCCGACAACTTCTGGACCATGGGTGATACCGGCCCGTGCGGTCCTTGCAGCGAAATTTTCTTCGATCACGGTCCGGAAATCTGGGGCGGTCCTCCAGGCTCGCCGGAAGAAGACGGCGACCGTTACATCGAAATCTGGAACAACGTTTTCATGCAGTTCAACCGCACGGCTGATGGCGTGCTGCATCCGCTGCCCGCGCCGTCGGTGGACACAGGCATGGGCCTTGAGCGTGTCAGTGCCGTTCTGCAGCACGTGCATTCCAACTACGAAATCGATTTGTTCCAGAGCCTGCTGGCTGCGTCGGCCAAGGCCATCGGCTGCAACAACGAAAACCAGGCTTCCCTGAAAGTGGTGGCGGATCATATCCGCTCCTGCGGTTTTCTGATCGCCGACGGTGTGCTGCCGTCCAACGAAGGCCGTGGCTACGTGCTGCGCCGTATCATTCGTCGCGCCTGCCGTCACGGCAACAAACTGGGTGCCAAAGGCAGCTTCTTCTATCAGATCGTCGCCGCGCTGGTTGCCGAGATGGGCTCTGCCTTCCCTGAACTGGTGCAACAGCAGTCGCACATCGAGCGCGTTCTGAAAGGCGAAGAAGAACAGTTCGCCAAGACTCTGGAGCAAGGCTTGAAGATCCTCGAGCAGGACCTCGCCGAGCTGAAAGGGACCGTGGTTCCTGGCGAAGTCGTGTTCAAGCTGTACGACACGTATGGCTTCCCGATGGACCTGACCGGCGACATCGCCCGCGAGCGCAACCTGACCCTGGATGAAGAAGGCTTCGAGCGCGAAATGGACGCCCAGCGCGTGCGCGCCCGCTCTGCCAGTTCGTTCGGCATGGACTACAACAGCCTGGTCAAGGTCGACGTAGCCACGCAGTTCACCGGCTACTCTGCAACCACTGGCAGCGCCACTGTCGTCGCCCTCTATAAAGAAGGCCTGTCGGTCACGCACCTGAACGAAGGCGAAGAGGGCGTGGTGATTCTCGACTCCACGCCGTTCTACGCCGAATCGGGCGGCCAGATCGGTGACAGCGGCTTCCTGCTGGCCGGTGATGCACGCTTCGACGTCAGTGATACCACCAAGACCGGCGGTGCGTTTCTGCACCACGGTGTTGTGGCGTCCGGCAGTCTGAATGTTGGCGCTCAGGTGGAAACACAGGTGGCTGATGAGGTTCGCGATGCAACCGCATTGAACCATTCGGCCACTCACTTGCTGCACGCTGCATTGCGCCAGGTACTGGGCGATCACGTTCAACAGAAAGGCTCGCTTGTCGACAGTCAGCGCCTGCGCTTTGACTTCAGCCACTTTGAAGCGATCAAGCCCGATCAGTTGCGAGCGCTGGAAGATATCGTCAACACCGAAATTCGCAAGAACACGCCGGTAATGACAGAAGAAACCGACATCGAAACCGCCAAAAAGAAAGGTGCGATGGCACTGTTTGGTGAAAAGTATGGCGACAGCGTTCGGGTACTGAGCATGGGCGGCGAGTTTTCCGTCGAGCTGTGTGGCGGCATCCATGCCAAGCGTACAGGTGACATTTCGCTGTTCAAGATCGTCAGTGAAGGCGGCGTTGCTGCCGGCGTGCGCCGTATCGAAGCGGTGACCGGTGCTGCAGCCCTGGCTTGGCTGAACTCGGCCGAAGATCAACTCAAGGAAGCCGCGACGCTTGTCAAAGGCAATCGCGACAACCTGCTGGATAAGCTGACGGCGGTGCTTGAACGTAATCGCCTGCTGGAAAAGCAACTGGAACAACTGCAGGCCAAGGCAGCCAGCGCAGCCGGCGACGACCTGTCGTCTGCCGCGCAGGATGTCAAAGGGGTCAAGGTTCTGGCCACGCGCCTGGATGGTCAGGATGGCAAGGCGCTGTTGGCGCTTGTCGACCAGTTGAAAAACAAGCTCGGCCGCGCAGTGATCCTGCTCGGCAGTGTTCATGAAGACAAGGTTGTCTTGGTCGCAGGCGTGACCAAGGACCTGACTGGCCAACTCAAAGCCGGTGATTTGATGAAACAGGCGGCCGCCGCCGTCGGTGGTAAAGGTGGTGGTCGTCCTGATATGGCTCAAGGTGGTGGTGTCGATGCGAGCGCGCTGGATGCAGCACTGGCCCTGACCGTTCCTTTTGTAGAGCAGGGAATCTGAGTCGAATCCGCGGGCCTGCCGGATGACGACAGGCCCTGCAAGATTCGAATGTCAATGGATGCTCTTAACGGGTTTTGAGGCGGCTTTGAGATGGCTTTAATCGTACAAAAATTTGGAGGCACCTCTGTTGGCTCTGTCGAGCGCATCGAGCAGGTGGCCGACAAGGTCAAGAAATTCCGCGAGGCGGGTGACGATCTGGTGATCGTACTGTCGGCCATGAGCGGCGAAACCAATCGCCTGATAGAGCTGGCCAGGCAGATCAGCGAACAGCCGGTTCCTCGTGAACTGGACGTGATCGTCTCTACGGGCGAACAAGTCACCATCGCCTTGCTGGCGATGGCGCTCATCAAGCGTGGCGTGCCAGCGGTGTCCTACACCGGTAATCAGGTGCGTATTCTCACCGACAGCGCGCACAACAAGGCGCGCATTCTGCAAATCGATGACCAGAAGATCCGCTCCGACCTCAAGGCAGGTCGTGTGGTAGTGGTCGCCGGTTTCCAGGGCGTCGATGAGAACGGCAACATCACAACCCTGGGGCGTGGCGGTTCTGACACCACCGGTGTGGCCCTGGCGGCGGCGCTGAAAGCCGACGAGTGCCAGATCTACACCGATGTCGATGGTGTCTACACCACTGACCCGCGTGTGGTGTCGCAGGCTCAGCGTCTGGACAAGATCACGTTCGAAGAGATGCTGGAAATGGCCAGCCTCGGCTCCAAGGTGCTGCAGATCCGTGCGGTCGAGTTCGCCGGTAAATACAACGTCCCGCTGCGCGTTCTGCACAGCTTCAAGGAGGGGCCGGGCACCCTCATTACCATTGATGAAGAGGAATCCATGGAACAGCCGATCATTTCCGGCATCGCGTTCAATCGCGATGAAGCCAAGCTGACCATCCGTGGCGTGCCAGACACCCCCGGCGTGGCGTTCAAGATTCTCGGCCCGATCAGCGCGGCAAATATCGAAGTCGACATGATCGTGCAGAATGTCTCGCACGATAACACCACCGATTTCACCTTCACTATCCACCGCAACGATTATCAGGCAGCACTGCAGGTGCTTGAAGCGACCGCGCGCGAAATCAGCGCACGTGAGGTTTCCGGCGATACCAAGATTGCCAAGGTGTCTATTGTCGGTGTCGGCATGCGCTCGCACGCAGGTGTCGCGAGTCGCATGTTTGAAGCTCTGGCCAAAGAGAGCATCAACATTCAGATGATCTCCACGTCCGAAATCAAGGTTTCTGTGGTCATCGAAGAAAAGTATCTGGAGTTGGCTGTGCGCGCGTTGCACACGGCATTCGAGCTGGATGCTCCTCGGCAGGGTGACTGATGCTGCCGCCGAAGGGTGCGGTCTGATCGCGTCTTTCGGATACTGCGCAGAGAGGCTGATGTTTTCTCTGCGCAAGTCGATACACAGATAATGGTTATGGCATTTTGCTACTGGCCATTGCCTATTGGTTTTGCAGACTGTTGTCCCTGAATAAAGGCGTAAGGAGAAAAGTATGCTGATTCTGACTCGTCGGTGCGCGGAAAGCCTGATCATCGGTGACGGTGAAATCACCGTTACCGTACTCGGTGTAAAGGGTAATCAGGTGCGAATTGGTGTCAATGCGCCCAAGGAAGTCGCTGTTCACCGTGAAGAGATTTACCTTCGCATCAAGAAAGAGAAGGATGAAGAACCAAGCCATTAATTTTTATTGAATTTTTGGTTTGCAAACGGGGAAAAGGGTGGTTATTATACGCCCCGTGTTGCGGAGAGCTGGCCGAGTGGCCGAAGGCGCTCCCCTGCTAAGGGAGTACACCTCAAAAGGGTGTCGGGGGTTCGAATCCCCCGTTCTCCGCCATTATTTGTGTAGTGCGTCAGATTGGGCTTGATCGGTAAGTTGTTGAATTTACTAGAGAAAGTGATTGACAAAACAATCTGACGACCTATAATGCGCGGCACCAACACATGCACTCGTAGCTCAGCTGGATAGAGTACTCGGCTACGAACCGAGCGGTCACAGGTTCGAATCCTGTCGAGTGCACCATTTAAAGTTGTTTGAATCACTGTAAGCAATTACAAGGTTTCCGATAGCTGGCTTCAACCAGAGGTGGTCTGGTCTAAAAACACCAATGCACTCGTAGCTCAGCTGGATAGAGTACTCGGCTACGAACCGAGCGGTCACAGGTTCGAATCCTGTCGAGTGCACCATACAACGAAAAGCCCGTATCGAAAGATGCGGGCTTTTTGCTTTCTATCGCTTTCCTTTAACGCAGCCGTGTTCGTCGAACGTCACCTTGTTGGTGCGGCCTTTCTTCTGTTTGTATTCGTAATGCAACTCGCCATTGCGGTTGGTGACGTTGTCCGGGCGCCCTAGCAGGCTCTCGACATCGCGCTTGGTCATGCCAGGCGGCGTGCGTTGATTGATGATAGCTGCTCTGCGTTGTTCGGCGTTCAGGCGATTGCCGCAGCCGTCGTCACGTGTGCCGACCACTACCAATTCCCTGGTTGCCGATTGACCGCCCGCGAGCGCTCGATCGTCTTTGGGTGGCAGTAATCCGATGATGGTCCCGGGCGGGGCGTTGAAGGCTCTCTGTGTGCGGGTACTTTGGCCTGGCGCACAGCCCAGGGTGGTAAATGTAATCTTTCCGGTTGCATCCTCGCAGCGTTGAACGCTATTGGCGGTTGCATGGCCGGGCAAGCAGAGCAGAACGCTCCACAGGGATAAATGAATGACGGCACGCATAACCAGGTCCTCCATGACTGAGTGTCGCAAGAGCCTAGCGGCGGCCTTTTGCCGGGGCCAGCGGGATTTATTGCCTGGATGTGACGTCGGGTGCGCGGCGGTTCAAGCAAGCTTGCAGCTTTGTGTTGCAAACGATTGTTATAAGCTGAATTTCTCGCGTGCGCTTCGCTAAAAGCGGTGTATCATTGCGCCCGTCAGCCCCGCCGGGGCTTGTGGAATACCTCCATGGACTTACCCAGTCGTAACTCAATAGTGTTTTTTGACAATCATGAATTAACTGATTGATCTCCCGGCGTGCTCTGCTGCTGGGAGTGGAGCTCGCCTATGACCGAAAGAGAAGTAAAAAAAACGCAGGAAAGCTTGCAGGATCGCCTGGCTCAGGTTGTGGATCTGCTGCAGCGCCAGCGTATTGTTGAAGACCTGACTCACCGTCAGGAAGGTCAGCATCAGGATCGCGTAGAGCACCTGGTTCACCGGCAGAACCTTGTCGAGCTGCAGCGCAAGCTCGAAGATCTCCACTCTGCCGATGTCGCTTATATCCTCGAAGCCTTGCCTCTGGAAGATCGCCTGACCGTCTGGCAACTGGTCAAGGCCGATCGCGACGGCGACATTCTTCTCGAAGTATCCGATTCCGTTCGTGAAACCCTGATCGCCGACATGGACGATCATGAGT
Organism: Pseudomonas coronafaciens pv. oryzae str. 1_6; assembly: GCF_000156995.2. Classification (NCBI taxonomy): domain Bacteria; kingdom Pseudomonadati; phylum Pseudomonadota; class Gammaproteobacteria; order Pseudomonadales; family Pseudomonadaceae; genus Pseudomonas; species Pseudomonas coronafaciens. The sequence goes on from NZ_CP046035.1 coordinate 1,660,200, forward strand.
TACTCGCGGCGGCACGGGACATGGACGCCGACGAATTGGCTGACCTTGCTCCCGAATTGCCCCGTGACGTTGTTCACGAGCTGATGGAAGCGCTTGACTCACAGCAGCGTGAGCGCGTGCGCTCTGCATTGTCCTACGACGAGGATCAGGTCGGCGCACTGATGGACTTCGAGATGGTGACGATCCGTGAGGATGTCAGCCTTGAAGTCGTGTTGCGCTACCTGCGCAGGCTCAAGGAGCTGCCGGGTCACACCGACAAATTGTTCGTAGTTGATTCAGAAGGTGTGCTCAAGGGTGTTTTGCCCATCAAGCGCTTGCTGGTCAATGACCCGGAAAAACAGGTTGGCGAAGTCATGGCCAACGATCCGGTCAGCTTCCATCCTGAGGATGACGCCTATGATGCTGCGCAAGCATTCGAGCGTTACGACCTTATTTCCACGCCTGTTGTGGACAAGAATGGCCGACTGATCGGCCGACTGACCATCGATGAAATGGTCGACCTGATTCGTGAGGAAAGCGAAAGCGAAGTCCTCAACATGGCGGGTCTGCGCGAAGAAGAGGATATCTTCGCTTCGGTATGGCGCTCGCTGCGTAACCGTTGGGCCTGGCTGGCAGTCAATCTGGTGACGGCATTTCTGGCGTCGCGGGTCATCGGCCTGTTCGAAGGGTCTATCGAAAAGCTGGTCGCGCTTGCTGCCCTGATGCCGATCGTTGCTGGTATAGGTGGTAATTCGGGTAATCAGACCATCACCATGATTGTTCGCGCGATGGCTCTGGATCAAGTCAACACGGGGAACACGGCTCGGCTGCTGCGTAAAGAGCTGGCTGTCGGCCTGATCAACGGCTTGCTTTGGGGGGGCGTGATAGGCGTTGTCGCCTACATGCTGTATGGCAGTTGGTCACTCGGCGTTGTCATGACGGCGGCGATGACGCTCAATCTGCTGCTGGCTGCGCTGATGGGGGTTTCGATCCCTATGGCTCTGGCGCGTCTCGGGCGGGACCCTGCGATGGGGGCGAGCGTCATGATTACGGCGATGACCGACAGTGGTGGGTTCTTCATCTTTCTTGGGCTGGCTACGATCTTTTTGCTCTAAGCCGTCTTTCTTAAAAGCGTTAAACTAAAAAACCGCCATAAACAGGCGGTTTTTTATTACCCGGCGCATTGCCCTACGGCGGTATTTGTTAATACAGCCGGTATTAACGACGAAAAGGACTACAACAAAAAAGGCCAGCTTTCGCTGGCCTTTTAACGTTTACGCTGAATCTCAAGACTCTTCGGAAGCAAGTTCCGTGTCGTGGGCAATCAGCGAAACAAGGGCGTTCTGTTGACGATGTGACAGCTGGCGAAAACGCTGCAGCAATTCGCGCTCGTGCAAGGACAGCTCAGGACTGTCAAGGCGCAGGCTTGGCTCGTCGCCAAGAGCACCTTCCTGAATCAGGCTTTGTTCGAGGCGAGCAATGATCTCCGAGTTCATGCTGCGGTGATGATTCTTGGCTACCTCTTGCACGCGATTACGCATGCCGTCTGGTAGGCGAACGACGAACTTGTCAGCCGTGCGGCTGGAATAAGTAGCCTGTTTCATAGGGCTCATATATTTAACCGGTTAGTTCAGGGGGAGCGGTTCTAGCAAGTGGCCGCAAGATTGTCATTCTCAGACAGTCGTTTTGGACAAATGTTCAACCGCGAATCCAAGGGCCGACATCATGCCGCAATACGTCGAATCCTTGGCGTCAATTCTGTGACAAATATTGACCCAGGTAGAGGCGTTTAGCCAGTACTAATTGTCGGAAATGCGAACGAATCTGCAAAGTCAGCGCATTGGCCGTCAGACAATTCAGACAGCATCTGAATGCTAAGTGCCATCACGCTCGTCTGATTCTCAGCTTAGGCGCGAATTCAAAACACAAGGAGGCTAACCGACCGAGGGTCTGGTAAGGCTTAAAGCAGGGGTTTGGACGGTTTGGGCGTGAAGATACAGGGTCGGGGGAGGTTATCCGTCGTGGGGAGGTGCTACATGATCAGCGCAGAACGGGGTCAAACTTGAAGCGGCGGCCGACGAACAGCGCAACCACGAACAGACTGGCAAACACTCCGGCACAAATGTTGGCTGCAATGCTCATGGCTGGGGCCTGGACAGGCAGCAATAGATCAACGACCACAGCCATGAGCGCAAGGACCAGAAACGACAGTGCAGATTTTGACATGGCTACTTTCTCAAAAATGGAGGCGTGAAACCGGTTTGCACATACACAATCAGAAGACCCAACGCTGATCGGCGTGCGGCATCTGTAGCGCTTCATCGCCATCGTTTGCCAGCACCACAGCGCTTGAACTGCGGTCGGTCATGATCGCCAACTGAGGCGCCTGGCTGATTTGATGATGAACACGGACCGGTGCAGTTACCTGCTCGCTTTGAGCGCCAGAATCCTGGAAATGAAACGCTACCAGAGCCACCAGAGCTGCCGCATTCAACACTGAGAGAGTCTTGTTCATTGTCCAGTACCTGTGCCCGACCGTTTGGGATGAGATGTGTTCACTGATATTGATAATGCAGTCTGCATGCCAAGCTGAAAAAGATAAAAAGTCTATATAAATCAATAAGTTATTAAATATAAAAAAGTCTGATCCAGTGCGTTTTGCAATGATGGCTTTTTGGGGTGTTGCAAAATGCACGATGGGTTTATTCGGCCCGCTTCCGAGGTGACATCGGCTACAGCCCTGAAGGGCAATGACGACATGACAAATGCCGTGCATGCCGCTAAGATGCACGCCGTCCTCGCTGGCACCGATCGGTGTGCTGGCACGCAGTGTCTCAGTAGCTCAATTGGATAGAGCATCCCCCTCCTAAGGGGAAGGTTGCAGGTTCGAACCCCGCCTGGGACACCATATTTATCGAAGCTTTCAGGCTTTTATACTGCTCATACTGAAACCTTATGGTGTTGCATCGTATGTGCATGGAAGATGGAAAGCTTTCGGTGGCCCGCCGTTGCTTGATGTGAGTACGAAGCTTAACGCTATGATTGATTCCCTACCAAAAGCCGGACTTTTTTTATCGGCTTTGACGTCTCTTACGTGTGTTTATTCTTCAATATGCCGAATTGGTTTCGGCTTCCTTTGCTCGATACTTCCCCTTGTAATGTTATCAATTTGATAGCGTATCAAACGCTCAATCAGCCACGATCAGATGGTGCCAGACTGTTTTTTCTTGCAAACCAAAGGACGTGTCAGATGAAGCTGATTTTTGCAATGTTGTTGATGTTCAGCGCGTATACATTTGCCAGTTGCAGCAGCATCAGTGATCATGACGAGCGTGCCTATTTTGAAGCCAAACAGGGTGGCGGTAGTTGTACCACTATCAATGATCATGATTTACGCGCTCAATGTGAGTCGATGAAACAGTGGTATTGGTTTTGCTGATTAAGCTTCCTTACTGACCGATAGTTTTCGGTCACAGGGATAGCCATTTTTTTGCCTGGCCTAGTCTCGATGGTTGAGGCCGATGGAGGCGCGGCAGTTCCGGGATTGGATACTTCCCTGTCTGTAAGGCCAGCACGCTCGATCTTTCATGCTGGGTGATTGCCGCACGATGGTCAGTTTTACTTTCTTTGAGGCCTCCTTTCTCAGGGAAAGGTCGGAGCCAACTCGAAGTGCAACGACGTTGTCGGCGCCTTCAGGAATGAAGTTCTGATCATTGAAGACGGTTTGATGAGCTGTATTGGCGGGTAAGCGTGTTTCCGATGATGCTCGAAGCCATGATGAATCAGGGCCTTGCCTCGCAGGCATGTCACTTGCGCGCGCCAGTGCCTCGATTTTTCCGGTTGGGCTTATCGTCTGTTTATACGCTGAGTCCAGGCCGGGGGCTCGGCTTACCCACTGTAGCGCACCTATCGTGGCTACGCTTCCAATCACCAGGCAGGTGACCGTGTAGAAAACGCTGTGTTTGTGACGTCTTCGCATTACTTGTTTAGGAGCATCGCTACTGTCAGCTTTCATCCATTCTCCGGCTCGTCCTTGAAGGGCTAAAATCGTCCCTCTCTTACGGGTTCAGCCCGCACAAGGCGGGCTAAGGGGGCGTATTTCTCGTCCGGATTAAATCATATCGGAGCGATGCAAGGCGATCACTTTGAGATATCAGAAACAGTGGGCTGCCCTCAATATATTGCGCTGCCAGATGATTCAAACTAACCCAGCGCTCCGCATAGATGACAGTCGGTTGGGTTAAAAACATTCAATAGCCGGACTTATTCCTGACGCTGGTCTGAATTGATCAGCCAGCCGCCGTGAAAATTTCCTGTTTTTTGTGAGGCCCAATGTTGCCCGAATAGGGAGTGGAGATCAGCCCTTGACTGAATGCTACATCGGTAACCAACTGCCGGTTGAACAAGCTGTTGCGAGCGTCTGCCACGTAGGTCTGCAGCGCTACCCATTTTGCTTCTTCAATCTCGTCGGTGTCCTGTATGTTGATACGTTGCGTCATGGCTGTCATTCGGCAAATAAAGTGAATGTTGGATTTGCCAAACTGGTAGGGGTGTTTGGTAGTGAACGCCACAATAGAATCGCACTTCGATTCAATCCCTGTCTCTTCGAGTACCTCGCGCTCGATCGAATCCTGAATTCGCTCGGCTGGGTCTACATGGCCTCCCGGTAGTTTGAAACCAGTAGTACCTCGTTCCCTTATGACAAGAAGTTCTCCCGCGTCGTTTATGACGATGGCCCCGGCCCCTACTGTATGGGTGGGTATGAATGGCACAAAGGCTTGCTCGAAGTGGCGGCGTACCAAGGTCAACTGATCGCTCAGACAGCTATGGAAGGAGAAACCGGCGGCGGTGAAGACCGGAATGGCTTGAGCATCGCTGATCGGCAGGGTAATCCAGGCCAGGGCAAGACGCTCCTGCTGGATGAGGACGACTAACGCGTCGACGGCGCTACGCAACGCTTGCAGGTCGACCGGCAGCGAGGCGGCGGCAATAATGATGCCGTTGAATTTATCCCGTTTGAACTCCACGTCACACCTTTGAATTGTCGATTTGTCGAGATTGTAGTGGGGGAGGGGCCGCTCCAAGAATGGCAGCCATACCTTGACGACGCATCTAAATCAATACATTCCGTTGTAGGCTACTGTCGTTTCAACTCGTTCAAGACTAAAAATTATTGACCAAGAGGTGGCACGGCATGGTGGTGGACAAAGCTTGCCCGGTAGTGCTGCGAAACCGGGAAACCATAGAGATTTTGGCGTTCGTCCATCCAATGGCAGGGGTGCAACTGGTCAAGGGAAGTGTTGAGCCGGGAGAGTCAACCGAAGTGGCTGCTGTGCGTGAGCTGCTTGAGGAAGCCGGTATCCGTGGCAAGGCTGGACGATATCTCGGTTTGTTGCGTTCTATAACAGGACAGACGTGGGCATTTCACCAATGTCACGTTACGCAAGAGCTTCCCGATACTTGGGTTCATTTTGCCGAAGATGACGGAGGCCACGCCTTTGAATTCTTTTGGCATCCGCTGGATAGCGAGCCCTCTGGCGCATGGCATCAAATCTACCAAGATGCCTTGGGTTTCCTCAAGCGCAGCCTTGCTCAAGCACCCCAAGACAGTTCATATCCAATCGATTGATCTGCAAAGCACCCCTCTCGAAGCGCCGCTACGACGCTTCGGTATTGTCTGCGCATATTTTTCTGGCGACATCCTCGAGATCTTTGCCGATCCAGTCGGGCTTCGTTCCGATCGGGTTGAGTACCTTTCCCGGACGTTCGACAAAAGCCGTCTTGCAACCGGCCCGGGCCGCCCCGGCGATGTCCCAGGCATGGGCCGCGACCATGATCATCTGGTCCGTGTTGACGCTCAAACGGTCTGCGACCATTTGATAGGTTTGCAGCGCTGGCTTGAATCGACTGATTTCGCTACCCGCCATGATGTAGTCGAAGCAGTCGGTCAGTCCTGACGAGTTGAGCTGTTTGCTTAGCGCTTCCAGCGCGCCATTGCTCAGGGCAACCAGGACAAACCCGTTGTCACTCAGCATTTGAAGAGCCTGATGAACATCCTTGTGCGGAGGAAGCGACGTGATTCCATCTGTCAGTTCCCGGCACTGGTGGTTGCCGATCTTTACCTGATGTCGTGAGCCGACCATGTTCAACGCGGCCTGTGCCAGATCGCCGAACGGTTGATACTGGCCGGTTATGACGTTGGTCATCCAGCACTCTTGCAGCGTCAAAAACCATTCGGTTCGCACGCAGTTGTTGCCGAACAGGTTTTCGAATAAGGGGTCGAGTGCAGCCATGTCCAGCAGTGTTTCGTTTACATCAAAAACAATAGTTTTGAGCATGCTGCAGGTCCCCTCCGGGCATGATTTTCTGGAACGGGCGTTGACTCGGCAGGCTGCCGGTTCGCCGTTGACCTCATTTGATAAAGAGAACGAAGTCAGGTGAGAGTTCAGCATCGAGGACGCCCGGGCGAGCAACGATGTCAGCTTTCGGCTTTTGCCTGCTGGCGCCAAACGAAGCTGTTAGCCAGCTCGCTATAACCTGTTTACCCCTCACCAATAGCGATCAGGCCGCCGCTAACGGATAATGGTGCTCACGGGTTCGGTTTCTGCTGAACGATCCAAGACAAACGGAGCATCTATTCAATGGTTAAAACGCGTCCAAGACCCGCCGTCAGTGGTGTCGCATCTGCTGATCGTGTGCTGACCGTTCTGACCGCGTTTCAGGTTGGGGACACGGCCCTGAACCTTGTGGAGCTCACAGAGCGCACGGGCCTGATAAAAAGTACGATCATGCGCCTCATGGTTTCTCTGGAGAATCATGGTTTTGTGACGCGTCTGTCTGATGGTCGCTATATGCTGGCCAGCGAGGTGATGCGCCTGAATGCGGTCTATCAGGAGGCGCTGGATCTGGAGCGGCACGTACTGCCAAGGCTGCAGCGGCTGACCGATGAGACCGGAGAAACGGCCTCTTTCTATGTCCGGCACGGGGCTTATCGACTGTGTCAGTACCGCGTCAACTCGCCTCATCCGCTTCGGCTTCATCTTCAGCCCGGGGATATGCGACCGATGGATCGCGCAGCGGGGGCGCAGGCTTTGCGTGCCACTGGTGCCGTCGAAGGCATGGAACCTATCTACTCGTGTGGCGCGACTGATCCACACGCGGCATCGATGGCGCTGCCTGTGTTCGGGCCGTTGAACGAGCTGGTGGGGGCGCTGGTTATTTCCGGGCCGGCCAGCCGCTTGACGGAGGAGCATGCCAGGCAGTTAGGGAAGATTTTCTCTGATGTCGCTGATGACCTGACACGCAGCCTGGGTGGCAAGCATCATCGGGCTGATCCGCTTGCAAAGGATGCTCTGAAAGCAGGCGCGGTTAGCTGAAACCTTGAAGTTTTACCAGGTTGTCGCGAAGAGTTGGGCGGTGATCCCTCTTCATAAACCCATTGAATCAACGCCATTGGCCGTGTCAGTGCCTATGGCGTTGCGCAGAGGGCGGGTCAGCTTGCTTTCGACGGAGTTGCGCTGGAAGACGCTTCTTTCTGACGCTTGCGGCCCATGACCAGCACCATAATTCCGCCTGTTGCGCACAGCGCTGCCAGTGGCAGCATGGCAATGGCATAGCTGCCGGTTGCTTCATGAATGGCGCCATAAGCGTTGACCATCAGGCCGCCGCCTATCAGGTTGGCAAGTGCCCCGATTGCCGCCAGGCCAGCCGCAGCGGTCGACGAGGACAGCCAGCCAGATACCAGCGCCCAGAAAGGGCCTTTCATCGAGTAGGCGCCAATCAGAACCATGGTGAGCAGGAAGACGGTTGCGGCGAGCGAGGACGTTACCAGCGCCAGCAGCAAGCCTGCGGTAATCAGCAGCAATGTCAGCGAGGTGTGCCAGCGACGCTCGTTGGTGCGGTCGGAACTGCGCCCCCAAATGATCATCGCCACCGAGGCAATGCCGTAGGGAATGGCATTGACCAGGCCTATTTCCAGGTTGGACAGGCCGAAGGTTTTCAACAACTGCGGGGCCCATACGCTCATGGTACTACCGGCTGCCGAGGCCCCGGAGTAGATCAGTGCAAGCACCCAGATATCTTTGTGCTTGAGCAGCTTCCAGAGCGACATATGCCCGATGTTGGTTTTTTTCTGACGCTCTTCTGCGAGCCTGCCCGTGAGCCAATGGCGCTGCTCGTCGGTCAGCCATGTCGCCTGTTCGGGGCGATCGGTCAAAACAAACAGGCAGGCAATACCGAGCAATACAGCCGGGATGCCTTCCAGAATGAACAACCAATGCCAGCCGCGCATGCCCATCCAGCCATCGAGACTGAGCAGCAACCCGGACAGCGGAGAGCCTATGAAGTTGGCGCCCGGGATGGCAACCATGAAGATCGCAACCATGCGCGCCCGATAAGCGGCCGGCAGCCAGTAGGTGAGGTAGAGCAGCACGCCGGGGAAAAAGCCGGCTTCCGCCGCCCCTAGAAGAAAACGCATGACATACAGAGAGTTCGCGCCTTGCACGAACGCAGTGCCTGCGGAGACGATCCCCCAGGTGATCATGATTCTGGCGATCCACAGCCGTGCGCCGAATTTCTGCAGCGCAAGGTTGCTGGGCACTTCGACCAGAAAATATGAAACGAAAAACAGACTGCTGGCAAACCCGAAAATGGCCGGGCTCAGGCCCAGGTCATGGTTCATTTGCAGCGATGCCATCCCGATGTTGCCACGATCGATAATAGCGATCAGGTAGCAGATGATCAGAAATGGAAGCAGGCGCCAGGCCACGCGTTTCATGGTCAGACGTTCTAATTCACTGATGCCGGGTGAGGCTGGGGCTACGGCCATGATGCTCTCCTATGTTTATTTTTTTGGAGAATCGGTGTGCAGGTTATCGCCGGTTCGGGAATGCCGATCCGATCGTGAAACGTCAGGCTTCAGCCGATAGCAAGCGTCGGTTGACGATGCAGCGCGGATCCAGATCGCCACCTGCCCAAACGCTCACGATCTGCTGAACGGCCAGCAGTCCGACCCGATCACGGGAGTCGGTGGTATTGGCGCCCACGTGAGGTGTTGCTATCAGGTTTGCGAGGCTCCACAAAGAGCTGTCTGCAGGCGGTGGTTCAGGGTTGAAAGTGTCCAGCCCGGCGCCCAGGATCTGACCTGTCTTCAGGGCTTCGACCAGTGCAGCAGTGTCGACAAGTTCGCCGCGAGCAGTATTGATCAGAATGCTGTAAGGGCGCATGCGCTCGAATTGTTCGCGGCCGAAGAGGTTGCCGTTGTCGTCGGTCAGCGGGCAGTGAAGGCTGATGACATCGCTGGTTGCCAGCAGGTTGTTGAAGTCGGTTTCACGCTCGACGTAATCGCGATCAGGAAGCGTCTTGAGGTAGGGATCGAAGACTTTCACTTTCATGCGCAACGGAGCAACCAGTTCCATCAGGATGCTGCCAATAGAGCCCAGGCCTACCAGGCCCAGCGTCTTGCCAAAAAGCTCGACCCCATTGGCCGTTGCCTTGTCCCAATGCCCCGCGCGCATGCGGGCATCAAGTGCCGCTGTCTGGCGAGCCACACTGAACATCAGCGCAAAGGCATGTTCTGCAACCGATTGGGCATTGGCACCGAGTGCGATTGTCACGGGAATGTTGCTGTCAGCCGCCGCCTGAATGTCGATGGTGTCGTAACCCACACCGTGCTTGGCAATGATCTTCAGATTGCCTGAGGCCTGGATCATGTCCTTGGTCAGCTTGCCTTGGCGCACGATGATCGCGTGAGGTTGTTCGTCGCGGATTATTGCAGTCAGCTCTTCGGCGGGCATGTAGGGCGTGGTGGGGATGATGGTAATGCCTTGAGATGCGGCGTAGGCCATCGCATCGGCTGCCAGTTCGGGGCCTGTCAGCAGGATCTTCCGATTCATGATCGATACCTTGTTTTTATAGAGGTCGTGTGCGGCGTCGAGAAGACATCTGCACCTGGCTGAACCCTACCATAATGAAATGTCGTTGCAATATAGATGAATTGATAATCTTGATGAGTGGTTTTTATTTGGGTATCCGCCTATTGATCCTGTTAAAATGAAATGTCATTCTGTTATTTGGTTTAGTGCCTGGCCGCATCCAATAATTTCAAGAGAGAAAAGCCACATGACGATCGGATTCAGAGTTCTCAGTGCAGCCCGCAAAGTCAGCCCGGAATGGGTCGCCCGCTACCGCGATGTTCCGGTGGCCAATGTCAGTGACTCGATGAACCGGATGACCGCTGGCGGGTCCAGGCTGCGCCCCATGCACCGTGCGGGCGTTCTCGCCGGGCCGGCCTTGACGGTCAAGGCCCGTCCGGGTGACAACCTGATGCTGCATTACGCTATTGATATTGCTCAGCCGGGCGACGTGATTGTGGTGGATGCCGGGGGCGACCTGACTAACGCGCTGATTGGCGAAATGATGGTGGCTTATGCTGTAAAACGTGGTGTGGCTGGCATCGTCATCAACGGCGCCATCCGTGATGCCGCCAGCATCGGTGCAGGCGACTTCCCGATGTTTGCAGCCGGTGTATCGCATCGGGGTCCTTATAAAGACGGGCCAGGCGAAATCAATGTCCCGATCGCCATCGACGGCATGGTCATCGAGGCGGGGGATCTGGTGATAGGCGATGACGACGGCTTGCTGTGTGTCCCTTACGACCAGGTTGCAGAGGTGTATGACCGGGCAGCAGCCAAGCATCATGCAGAGCAAAAGCAACTGGAGCAGATCGCCAAGGGCGAAAATGATCGCTCCTGGGTACTTGAATCATTGAAGAAAAAAGGCTGCCAGCTTCCAGAATGAGCTGGTGTAATCGTGCCTTTCGCGCACGATCTCCAGCTTGCCAGGGGTTGAGCGCGAAGGGCTTTATGTGAGGGCTCCATGCAATCTTCCCCAGATTCAGCATCGACGCGCTGGCCCGGCCCTGTTCGGGCATTGGCGCATCGAAATTTCCAGATTTATTTTGCCGGCCAGGCCATCTCTACCCTCGGCAAGTGGGTACAGCAGGTCGCGTTATCCTGGTTGGCCTACCACCTGACATCTTCCGCGTTATTGTTGGGGCTTCTGACGTTTCTGATGTTGGCGCCGCAGTTGGTGGTGGGGCCTTTGGCTGGCGCCTGGATCGATCGGCATGACAAGCGCCAGCTTCTGATCTGGGCTCAAGGGCTGCTGGCTGTGCAGTCGTTCTGCATGGCTGTGCTCGCCTGGACAGGCTGGCTGACGGACGTCGCAATGATCGTCATGGCGTTGATCCTTGGGTTGCTGAACGCTGTGGAAACACCCTCGCGGCAGGCACTCATTGCAAGCTTTGTCCCAAAACCGTCCGACCTCCCAAATGCATTGGCACTCAACGCCATGCTCATCAATGCTGCCCGGTTCATTGGCCCACCCCTGGCAGGCGTGCTCATTACGCTCAGTGGTGAAGGCGCGTGCTTTCTCATGACCTCCATCGCCTTCACGTTGCTGCTGGTCAGCTTGAGCAGAACGAAAATAGCGCCTGTCGCGAGGGCCACAGGCTCGACAGGCGAGATGTTCAAGGAGGGCCTGAATTACATCTGGCGCACGATGAGCGTCCGTCGTTTGATTATCGGCGTCGTCGCGGTGAACCTGCTGGCCTCGAACTACGCGGTACTGCTGCCCATCCTGGCAAAAACCGACTATGCCGGTGACGCGCAGACACTGGGCTGGTTGTGGGGTGCTGCCGGGGCGGGCGCATTTATTGCCACGCTGATGCTTGCGTTAGGCGGGTCGCTTGATCGGCTTCAAGTGTTCATCTCGGTGGCTGTTGTCGGCTGTTCAGTCGCAATGCTCGGGCTGGGTTTCAGTCTTCCGCTGACGGCCGCGTTGGGGTTATTGGCGCTGGTGGGTTTCGGCATTACCGCCAGTAACGTCAGCACCAACATGTTGCTGCAAAGCCATGCGCCATCTGAGCTTCGGGGGCGCATCATCTCGTTCTATATCGCGATGAGGTTTGGCTTCGAGGCCATTGGCGGCCTTTTGGCAGGGCTGTGTGCGGCGGCGCTGGGCGCGCCCGCGACCCTGGGCATCAGCGGTGCCCTGCTGGCGCTGTTTTTTATCGCCGATGCCTACTGGTTTGCGAAGCGCTCACCAGGCTTTGCACGTTAAGTGGCTGCGGTCGGAGCGCTGTGGTTCAGGTCGGCAAGCGGAATTGCTTGCGCAGGCTTTTATCAAACAGCCCGGCGGGGGCGAAGCGACGCAGGATGCTGATTTGTCGTGCCGCCTTGCCCGCCGTGTAACGCTGTTTGGGGCTGGCATCGCCTGCGGCTTTCAGCACGACAGCCGCCACGACTTCCGGCAGGTCGGCTTTGGGCATCACATCGGCCAACAGTGCCTTGAACCCGGCTCGCGCCTGGTCGTACTCCTTCAATCGTGAATCCGGCTCGATGCCGTTTTGATCGAAAACGGTTCTTACAAATGCAGGTTCAATGACCGAGACTCTGATATTGAAGGCCCGAATCTCGTGATCGAGAGATTCCGAATAGCCTTCCAGCGCGTGTTTGACCGCCGAATAATGAGACGAGTAGGGCGCAGGTATCACTCCCAGAATCGAACCGATATTGATGATGCGTCCTTGGCCACGTTGCCGCATCGACGGCAGCACTGCGTTGATCATGCGGACGACGCCGAACAGATTGACATCGAAAAGTGCCTGCACCTGCGAAATCGAAAACTCTTCGGCGCCACCCAGCAGACCGATGCCAGCGTTGTTGACCAACAGGTCGATCCTCCCGGTCTGGGCAAGTACCGAGGATACGAGAGCGCTGACAGACTCATCATCTGTCACATCGCAAGGGAGCATCGACACTTGCTGAGGACTGTCGCCGGTTTTGCGACTGGTGCCAAATACCGTATAGCCTGCCTGCGCAAGCGCCTCGGCAATCGCCCTGCCAATACCGGAGGATGCACCCGTTACGATTGCGGTTTTTTCGGAAAACTGATTCATCTGATACTCCGGCGTTGGGCAGGCCAGCCGTGGGCAATGTACGAAAAGTGGCTGCGCTCGATGTTGCTGGGTTAAAAACAGGCTCGGATACGAGCCCTGTCCTCAGGCGTCCGGCCGGTAGCGCTCTGCGGCCCTGGCTTGTTGAATGTCCGACAGCAGGCCCTGACGCGCGCCTTCCAGCGCATCCCAACGGGCCGCCACGTGCAGCTGCGGAATGGTCACCAGCTCGCGTCGGTCGAAACCGAGCAATGCCGCATCGACCAGTTCCGCAACGTCCATTACCTCAGAGAGCGTGTTGACGTCGATCCCTGCGCGCTCCCAGATTTCGGTGCGGGTGGCTGCTGGCAATACCGCCTGAACGTAGACCCCTTTGGGCGACAGCTCCAGGTGCATGCCTTGCGACAGGTAAAGCACGAAGGCCTTGCTGGCACCGTAGATGGACATGCCGAACTCAGGCATGAAGCCCACCACCGAGCCAATGTTCACGATCGCCCCGGTGCCTGACTGCGCAAAGCGTGGCGCCACGGCGGCGGCAAGACGCGTGAGCGCGGTGACGTTAAGCGCTATCAGTTTGTCGATGGCTTCGGCGTTCTGCTGGACGAGCCCTCCGGATTGGGCAATGCCGGCGTTATTGATCAGCACGCCGATTCGGGCGTCGTCGCGCAGGCGGGTCTCGAGTGCGCCAAGGTCCGCAGGCTCGGTCAGGTCAGCCTGAAGCACCTCCACAGCCACCTGGTTTTCTTCGCGCAGGCGCGCAGCCAGCGTATTTAGACGTTGCTTGTCGCGGGCGACCAGCACCAGGTCATGACCACGGCGGGCAAACCGTTCGGCATAGACGGCACCGATACCGCTGGAGGCGCCGGTGATGAGTACAGTGGAAAGTGTTGTCATCGAGAATGTCCTTTAAAAATACGCAGCGGGGCAGTGCAGCGACGTGTTTCAGCCGTTGAGTGGCGGGTAGTCGGTGTAGCCTTCGGCGCCACCGCCATAAAGCGTCGCCTGGTTGAGCGCTGCCAGTGGCGCGCCTGTTTTCAAGCGTTCGACCAGGTCAGGGTTACTGATGAACGGACGGCCGAAGGCGACCAGATCCGCCTGGTTCGCGTTGACGCGGGCGGTAGCGAGCGTCAGATCGTAGCCGTTGTTGGCCAGGTAGGTGTGTTTGAAGCGCTGGCGCAGTGCGTCGTAATCGAACGGCGCAACATCACGCGGGCCGCCGGTCGCGCCTTCCACCACATGCATATAGGCAATGCCCAGCTCACCGAGCTGTTGTGCGATGTAGTCGAACTGCGCTTGCGGGTCGCTGCTGGACACACCATTGGCAGGAGAAACCGGCGAGATCCGGACACCGATGCGCTGCGCACCTATTTCCTTCACCACGGCGCCGACCACCTCCAGCAGCAGGCGTGCCCGGTTCTCTATCGAGCCGCCGTAGGCGTCGGTACGCACGTTGGCGTTGTCCTTGATGAACTGATCGAGCAGGTAACCGTTGGCACCGTGAATCTCCACGCCGTCGAAGCCCGCAGCGATGGCGTTCGCCGCCGCCTGACGGAAGTCGTCCACAATGCCCGGCAGCTCGTTCAGCTCCAGCGCGCGAGGCTCGGAAACGTCTGCGAAACCGTTATTGACGAAGGTTTTGGTCTGAGCGCGAATCGCGGAGGGGGCAATCGGCGCTGCGCCGCCCGGCTGCAGGTCAACGTGGGATACGCGGCCTACGTGCCAAAGCTGCACAAAAATGTGTCCGCCCTTGGCATGCACGGCATCTGTGACCTTGCGCCAGCCAGCGATTTGCTCCGCCGTGTACAGGCCTGGAGTGTTCTGATAACCCTGCGCCTGAGCTGAGACTTGCGTCGCTTCGGTAATGATCAGCCCGGCAGAAGCGCGTTGAGCGTAGTAAGTCACCGCCAGGTCTGTAGGGACCAGACCTGCACCCGCGCGGTTGCGAGTGAGCGGCGCCATCACGATACGGTTCGCGAGTGTCATGTGACCCAAGGCAAAGGTTTCAAAAAGCGTTTTCTCGGACATTGTGTCGACTTCCAGAGGAGGGGATGGCGCTTATGATTACGATCAAACTCTAAAAAGTCAACGCATTGATGTTGATTAACATCAAAAATGCCGAAAGCTCGGATGTGCCTGGTGATTGGCGAAGATTGAGGTGAGGGGGAATGCAGATCGTACGCACACCCGAACCGCCTTCCCCCGTTCATGGACGCGGTTACAGTGACGTTCGCTTTCAGGGGGGAGTGGCGGATTGAGCGATCCGTGCTCCGTGCTCCGTGTGCTTTATGGTGTAAGCAGGAAAACGGCCATCGGTTTGAATATCGACTCGGCGGACACGGAGGAGGGTTCATCTATCTTTCTGTCGATCGTCAGCGATGCATAGCCATGTGCGGTACTCCAGGCCGAAAAGGTACGCTGCTCCAGCACCTGCGTATCAGGTTCGGTGCCGTTTTTTTCGATCCAGGCGCTGCGTATCGACTGGCGAAGCAATTGCAGCGTGGTTTCGCCTGACTCGAGAAGCCTGGGCAGTGTCCGGTTTACGCCAGCGCCAAACATCAACCGGAAATGCTCCGGGTAGCTTTTGGCGAAGTTCACGTAGCCTATGCCGCAGCCCAGTACGGTGTCCTCAAGATCTTGCTGCGCAGCAAGGATGAAATTCGCCATGCGCTCGTAACCATCTGCCACCACCTCAGCCAACAGGTTTTCCAGAGAGCCGAAATGGTGAGCGGGGGCCGCGTGAGAGACATTGGCTCGTCTGGCGCACTCGCGCAGAGACATGGCCCGCCCGCCAGATTCGCCCACGATGTCCCACGCCGCCTGGCGCAGGACTGCGGGCAGATTGCCGTGGTGGTAGGCCCGCGAGGTCTTGGACGTCGACATGTGAGGCTCCCTGTCATGAAATAAAAGTTATGGTCTGTTGATTCACTCTATCTTGTCGGTGACAAGATAGGCTGCTCTAATGGCGCCAAGTCTTCTGGTCGACGCGGTGAATCCCAATGAGCAAGATCATCAACAGGCTTCGAATGTTTATGCTGCGTGGCGGTTTCATGCTTGCCAGCCGTATTCTACCGGGCATCACAGGAAGATATCTCGCTCGACGTTTCGTCACGCCGCAGGCAGCCGGGCGTTCCCAGGCGGCAGCCGCCTTGAGCGCGGCGCCGGATGTAAAAAGCAGCACGCTGGAGCTGGACGGGCTCAGGATTCAAACCTATGTGTGGGGCGACCCGTCGAGTCAGCCTTATGTGCTGCTTGCTCACGGCTGGTCAAGCTATGCGTTGCGATTCATCGGCTGGATACCGTCGTTGCGGTCAATGGGTTATGCGGTGGTAGGTTTTGATCAGCCCGCACATGGCTTGAGCGCAGGTCACATCAGCCATATGACCCAGTTCGTAGACGTTCAGCAACGCGTGGGTCGCCACTTCGGGAAACCTGCCGCTGTGATAGCACACTCGCTGGGAGCGTCATCCATTGTCTTCGCTCAAGAGGAGCAGTGGCGTCCCGAGCGCTTTGTGATAATTGCGCCGTTTCTGGCACCCACGGAGAGCGTGTTTCAACTGTTCGATACCGTCGGTGTTGCGCATAAGGTGTTCGACCCCTTCGAAGGGGTCCTGCATTCGCTGACCGGCCAACGTTTTGCGGACTACGATGCCCGCCCGCGACTGCCTTTGCTCAAAAGTCCCGCATTGGTTATTCATGACCGGCGTGATCGTGAAACGCCGTGGGAAAAGGGCGCTCTGTTCGCAAAACTATGGCCGGGAGCACGTCTCTTTACCACCGAAGGTCTGGGGCACAATCGGCTGATTGATCATCCCTCGGTTATTGCCGAAACCATGAAGTTTCTGACACCGGATAATCATTGATGGTCTGCGGCTGCGCGTGAAAGGCAGCCAGTGACCGGCTGCCTGATGAACATCACTTGCTCTGCACTTTATGCCGCGCGTACAGCACCGCGGTTCCGCCTGCGCTTGTTCTGGCCTGTAGCTCGAAGGCGTGCGAGTGGCCCTTGATCAAATCGCTCAGCTTTCTATAGCCGTGGGTACGCGGGTCGAATTCCGGTCGCAGTTTGGTGATGTTCGTGCCGAGTGCACTCAGGTGCGCCCAGCCGTCCTCGTCGGCGATGTCGTCCATGATTTTCGCGATGAACTCCACTGGGGCCTTGGGCTTCTTGCTTGGCTCGGCAGCGGCAGGTTTGACGTTGCCGGAAGTTGCAGTTGCATCCGGCGTGGCATCTGCGCTGACGGGCACAGGCTGCTCTTCACGAAGCAGTTCTATATAGATGAACTTGTCGCAGGCCGCCACGAATGGCCGGGGTGTTTTTTCCTCGCCAAACCCATAAACGGTCAGGCCTTCTTCGCGCAGACGTGAGGCCAGGCGAGTGAAGTCACTGTCGCTGGAGACCAGACAAAAACCGTCGAAACGGCGCGTGTAGAGAAGGTCCATTGCATCGATGATCAACGAACTGTCGGTCGCATTCTTGCCTTTGGTATAGGCGAATTGCTGAATGGGCTGGATGGAATAGTCGAGCAGGACTTTCTTCCAGCCGCCAAGTTGCGGGCCGGTCCAGTCGCCATAAATACGTTTGACACTGGCAACGCCATACTTGGCGATCTCTTCAAAGAGGCCGTCGACAATGGCGGCCGGGGCGTTATCGGCGTCAATCAGTACGGCGAGGTGTTTTTGCGAACTGTTGGGGGTCTGAAGGGCCATGAATAACACTCGTATGAAAGCATTACCCTACCTTCAAACGAGTGATGATGGCTGTTTTTTAAAACATGTTTAACTCGGCTCGCTGCCAGAATTGCTCCGGCAGCAGCACGTGGAACATCAGATACGGAAACTTCCGACCAGTTGAGTCAGGCGTGTCGATTGCTGTTCGAGGTCAGTGCAGGCACGCAACGTAGCGTTAAGGTTTTCGACGCCTTGTTGGTTCAGTGTATTTATTTCGGTAATGTCGACGTTAATGGCCTCGACGACTGCAGTCTGTTCTTCTGTGGCCGTTGCCACCGACTGGTTCATGCCGTCGATTTCGCCAATACGATCGGTCACTGTTTCCAGGCTTGTAACGGCTTTGTTGGCGATGCCGACAGTCTCAACGCTTTCTCGTTGGCTTTCGTTCATGATTGCAACTGCCTCGCGAGCCCCGGATTGCAGTTGCTCGATCATCTCTTGCACCTGGCTCGCCGATTCCTGGGTTCGATGTGCGAGGTTGCGGACTTCGTCCGCAACAACGGCAAAACCTCGTCCTGCTTCACCAGCACGGGCCGCCTCGATCGCAGCGTTGAGGGCCAGCAGGTTGGTCTGTTGGGAGATACCGGTAATCACTTCCAAAATCTGGCCGATGTTGGCTGTCTTGGTATTGAGCGTTTCAATCTGCGCACTTGCATTGCTGATTCGGCTGGACAGACGACTCATTGCCGCAATGTTCTGGCCGACCACTTCCTGACCGTCCGAAGCCAGGGTGCGGGCGTCGCTGGAATGGCCAGAGGCACGCGCGGCATTCTGTGCGATCTCTTGCGTGGCCGCACCCAGCTCATTAATGGCAGCAGCCACACTGTTGGTGCGGTGGGACTGCTGATCGGAATTGAGCATCGATGAGTTGGAGGCATTCACCACCCGCTGGGCAACTTCGTTGAGTTGGACGGTCGAGGAGGCTACTTCTCGCATCGAGTCGTGGATTCGCTCGACAAAGAGATTGAAACCATTGCCCAGATAGCCGAACTCGTCTTCGCTCTGAATCGTCAGGCGCTTGGTCAGATCACCTTCGCCGGCAGCGATGTCGTGCATGGCGCGGCCCATCAGGTTCAACGGTCGCAACAGCACGGTCAGGAGCATGCCCAGCAGAAGAATGATCAATACCACTGCGATGACAGTGGCCACAATGGCCGAGTTTCTGAACTCGCCCAGTGCCGCGAAAGCAGTGTCTTTGTCCATCGCCACGCCCACGTACCAGTTGACCGAGGGCAGCCCGTCCACATGGGCGAAGGTCAGGATCTGCGTTTTCCCGGCGCGCTCGCTCTCGCTGATCTCCTCGGAAAGCTCAGGCGTATGAGCCGGGTAGACCTCCGCCAGCGTCTTCATGACCAGAGAAGTATCCGGATGAACAAGAATGCGTCCGGTCGAATCGACCAGAAAGGCATAGCCGTCGTTATGCAGTTTAAGCGAGCTGATCATCTCTACCAGGATTTCCAGGCTCAGATCACCGCCCACTACACCTGTCACGCCCGCAGCGCTTTTTACCGGTGTCGCGATGGTGACGATCAGCCCTTTGGTCACCGCATCCAGATAGGGTTCGGTCAGGGTAGTCTTGCCTGCGCCGATGGCTCCGGTGTACCAGGTGCGGGTTCTCGGGTCGTAATCGGCAGGCATGTCATCAGGCGGCTGAGTGACGAAAGAACCGTCCGTCTTGCCCTGGTAGATGCTCATGAACGTGGCGAGCAGCGTGGGCTGGCCGAGTGCGAATTTCTGTTGTTCCTCAGACTGGGGAACAACGGCGTTTTCCGCCAGGTTTTCCACCAGAAGAATTCGCCCTGACAGCCAGTTGCGTATATTGCCAGCGGTGCCTTCACCCGTCTGGTTCAGGCTCTCTTTGAGTTGCTCGTGAAGCGCATTGCGTTGCAGGTAGTCGTTGTAGGACGTGAACGCAGTGAATGCCGCGATGACGACGAGAGACGCCGCCAAAAGAATTTTATGGCTGAATTTCAGAGACTTTGTCATGTCGGGAGATGCCTTCAAAAAGCTATTGCGCAGAAGTAGTGTGGAGCGGGGCGGTGCAGGCGGGTTATCGGCAATGTTTCTTATTTATGAATGTCGTGTGTCATATAACAAATCGCGCATCCAGGTTTTCTGATGAATGGTTTCAGCGTTAACCGTCACTCAGTCGTTCATACCACTCGGCATAAGGCGTATTTTCCACCTTGCGCCGATTGAAGTCCTCGGCGCCATCTGTCCACCAGACATCCCCGCGTTCTCCAAGCGCGACCTTGGCCTGATTGAGGTCGGCCCGCGCAGCCTTCAGTGCGTTCGCGTCTCCAGACGCTTTGGCAGTCTTGACCGCGCGCCGCGCAGCCATCAGTCCGTTCACCAGTCGCTGGCGAACGTCTTCGCTCAAAGAAGGGTTGGAGCACCGCCAGAGCTGTCCTTTGACCACAAAATACCGGCCGTCGGGCGTGCCGTGCCTCACCTGGCTGCGCTCAGCGCACATAACCCTGGCTAATCGTTTCGGCGGCGCCTATCAGCCCATTCACTCGCCCTGCAAGCGCGTCCAGGCCGAAGGGCTTGGTCAACACTTGTGTACAAGGTCGCAGGTGGCAACCGTCAAGCACGGAAGTCTTGGCATACCCGGTAATGAACAGTGTGGGCAGTCCGGGGCGGTATTCGCACGCAGCATCGGCCATCTCCCTGCCGTTCATGCCACCGGGCAAGCCTATGTCACTGATCAGCAGGTCAATGCGCGTGTCCGACTTGAGAATCTGCAGGCCGGACTGGGCGTCGGCGGCTTCAATGCAGGTGTAACCAAGGCCGGTGATTACTTCGGTCACCAGCATGCGCACTGACGGCTCGTCGTCCACCACAAGCACTGTTTCGCCAGAACGATCCGCAGGCTCTTCCAGTGTTTCCGGCTTGATGTCGCTCAGAGCGACGCCGGACACGTGGCGTGGCAGATGCATCACGATGCTGGTGCCCTGGCCTGCAACGGATTCAACTTTTATCTGCCCACCAGACTGGCGAACGAAACCGTAGACCATCGAAAGCCCAAGTCCGGTTCCGGCACCAATGGGTTTGGTGGTGAAGAACGGTTCGAAGGCCTTTGCAACCACCTCGGGGCTCATGCCGCTGCCGGTATCAGTGACGCGTATGCTCAGGTGCTCGCCAGCCGGAATGCCGTGATCGGGGTCGATGCATTCATCGAGTGAAGCGTTTGCAGTCTCGATGAGAATACGGCCACCGTTCGGCATCGCGTCACGGGCGTTCAGGCACAGGTTCAGCAACGAACTTTCCAGCTGCGCGTGATCGATCAGCGCGGGCCACAAGTCATTCTGGGCAACCACTTTGATATCTATTTCAGGGCCGACGCTGCGCGTGATCAGCTCTTGCATATCCTTGATCAGCGCATTCACATCGGTCTCTTTCGGAGACAACGTCTGGCGGCGCGAGAAGGCCAGCAAGCGATGCGTCAGTGATGCGGCGCGGCGCACTGCGCTCTGCGCTACAGACAGATAGCGATCGACTTCGCCAGCGCGCCCTTGCGAAAGACGTTTGGTGATCAGCTCAAGGCTGCCCGAAATACCCGCCAGCAAGTTGTTGAAGTCATGGGCAATGCCACCAGTCAGTTGTCCGACGGCATCCATTTTCTGAGAATGGCGCAAGGCATCTTCAACCTGCTCGCGCTCCAGCACAGCTTGTTCGATGCGCTGTTCCAGCGTTTGATTGAGTTCTCTGACAGCCTCTTCGGCTTTCTTCCTGGCGGTCACGTCAATTGACGAGCCAATCAGGCCGATCACGCTACCGTTGCCATCAAGCATCGGTGCTTTGGTGGACAGCCAGATAGCGGCAGAGCCGTCAGGAAGATTGACGTGCTCTTCTATCTGTTCGCAGGCGTTGTTCGTCATGATCCGGCGATCAGTCTCCATGAGAGTCCGCGCCTGATCCTGATCATCGAGAAATTCCAGGTCGGTCTTGCCGATAAAAAACTCGGGTGGCTTGCCAATCAGCTCCGCCGTACCGCGGTTTGCCACGAGCATTCTGCCTTCGAGGTCCTTGGCGTAGACAACACCAGGTACTGCAGCTGTGAACACGCGCAGCAATTCATTCAGCCTGTCTCGCTCTACCTCGGCAGTGCGACGACTGTCGATGTCCAGCAGAATGCCGAGGCTGCGAACCGGGTTGCCGTTGATGTCGCGCTCAAGCCGTCCGCTCGCCTCAACCCAACGATAAACACCGTCCTCGTGAAGCACGCGGTATTCGTATCGGTAGGCGGTGCCATTGCGCAGTGCTTGTTCGACGGCTTGCTGGACGCTGGCTTTGTCTTCAGGGTGTATGGAAGACATTACTTTGTTCAGAGGCAAACCTCTGGCGCACAGTTTCGGGCACAGGCCGAAGGTGCGGGCAAACCGTTCATCGCCAGTCAGGTTGTCCGCAACCACGTCCCACACCCACGTGCCGACTACGGCCCCTGAATCCAAGGCGAGTTGCAGCCGCTCGGCAGATTCCTGCGCAGAAGTTCGGTCTAATTGGGGGGCAAAAGGCCTGCCACCGGACACATCATTGCTCATCACTATCAACCCACTTGAACGCCTGGTTCGCTAAGCCTCAGTCATAGGGCAGCGCAGCGGCGTGAAAGTTGTACAAAATTTATTCTATTTTGTGCATCCGTTCGTACAAGGAGTCAGTGACACTTGATCATCCAATGACCTTAGACTATGCGTGATGTTAAATTAATATCAATCCCCTCTGCGCCTTAATTTGTGTGGCCTGTGCCAAGGCAGGCGTTTCAGGCCATACATGACACAGGCTCGCACGCCGTTCGCCGACTTCTTTACAGGGCCTGGTGCTGCTGGCCAACCGCCGCTGGCGCGTTCGCGGCCTGCTCAGGTGACCAGCGGGTCAGCGCGTAGAAGACTGCCCCGCCCAGAATGCAGCCGGTAAACCAGGCAAAGTTGGCGATGGGCCTGAACCATTCGATGAAAGTGAAGCACATGCCCACCAACGCAGTCAGCAGCAAGGCCTTGACCGCAATCCAGTTCACGCCATTGGTGTACCAGTAACGGCCGCTCGGCGTGTCATCGAACAAGGCATCGACATCGATCTGCTGTTTTTTGATCAGGTAGTAATCCACCAGCAGAATGCCGAACAGCGGGCCGATGCACGCAGCCAGCACGTCCAGCGTGTAGTGAATCACTTCAGGGTTGTTGAACAGATTCCATGGGGTGATGAAAATCGAGGCCACGGCGGCGATCATGCCTCCCGCGCGCCAACTGATGCGGCTGGGTGCCACATTGGCGAAGTCGAAGGCCGGGGAGACGAAGTTGGCGACAATGTTGATGCCGACAGTGGCGGTGACGAAGGTAAAGGCGCCAAGCAGCACTGCAGTGGTGTTGTCGATGCGCGCCACAGTGGCGATTGGGTCGTGAATCATCTCGCCGAAGATCGGCAAGGTGCCGGAAACGATCACCACGGTCACCAGCGAGAACGCCAGGAAGTTCACCGGCAGGCCCCAGAAGTTGCCGCGGCGCACGTCTGCCATGCTGCGGCAGTAGCGGCTGAAGTCGCCAAAATTCAGAGTCGGGCCGGAAAAATACGAAACCACCAGGGCGATGGCCATGACCACCTGACCGAATGCGGCCCAGCCGGATAACTCTTTTTCAGCCAGGGTAAAGCTGATGTTGTCCCAGCCTGCGCGCCAGACAATCCAGCCCGCCAGCGCAAACATCACCGCATACACAGCAGGGCCGGCCCAGTCGATGAAGCGTCTGATCGACTCCATGCCGGTCCAGAATACAGCTGCCTGGACCACCCACAACGCCAGAAAACCGAACCAGCCAAGCCATGACAGACCCAGAAAGGTCATGCTCTGGTAACTGGCCAGCTCCGGAAAGAAACGTAGCACTACGATGACCAGCGCGCTGGATGCCAGGTACGTCTGTATGCCGTACCACGCCACGGCGATCAGGCCGCGAATGATGGCGGGAATATTGGCCCCGAACACACCGAAGGCAAGCCGGCAGATGACAGGGTAGGGCACGGCCGCCTGCTGGCTGGGTCTGGCGACCAGGTTGGCGATCACCTGAATGATGCAGATGCCGACCAACAAGGCGATCAGCACCTGCCAGCTGGCCAGCCCGAGCGCAAACAGGCTGGCGGCGAAAACGTACCCGCCGACGCTGTGTACGTCACTCAGCCAGAACGCGAGGATGTTGTACCAAGTCCATTTCTGGGGCACCGGCCCCAGGTCATTGTTGTGCAGGCGCGGGCTATAACCGGCCGGGTGTTGTTGTGTCATTGCGCTACTCCCTCGATGAGTCGGGAAGAGATCGGGGTACGATCGCCTGTTTTTTTGTATACGATCGTGTACGCAAAAGATGTGCCAGAGGGTTTTTAGCTGGCTTCAAGGCAACGCAGACTCTGCTGGTTGGCGATTCGGGCCGATAAAAGCTCTTTTCGACCCAGTGGTAAGGAATGCCGGAACTGCACGTAAACAGGGCGCTTTTGCGCGGTTGCGGTGCGATTTGCACGCGTGTGCCTTTTGACCTGCTGACGCAGTCGCCCAGATAGCGCTACTCATCCTGCCCCACATCGGGCACTATTCTTGTATACGATTTGTGCCACGCAAGTGATTAGTAGTTATGACCCGACCTGCCAGCGCCCCTTTGTTCCTCAAGCCCGCTGCCGATGAAAAAGGCCGTGACGAGCAAATTTATCAACATGTACTGGAAGCCATCGTCGAACACCGGCTGGCACCGGGCACGCGTTTGCCTGAAGACGCACTGGCCGAGGTTTTCGAGGTCAGCCGGACCGGTATTCGCAAGGTTCTGCAGCGTCTGGCACTGGAACGGCTCGTCACCTTGCGGCCCAAGCGTGGCGCTGAAGTTGCGCAGCCGTCGGCGCAGGAGGCTCAGGATGTACTGGGGGCCAGGCAACTGATCGAGCCTGCACTGATGGCCAGCATTGCTGCGCGGGTCGCTGGTCAGCGGCTGGAGTCACTGCGAGCGCTCTGCGAACAGGAGCACGAAGCCCAGCATGCAGGTCGTCACAGCGAAGCCATCCAGCTGTCGGCGCGTTTTCATGTGCAACTGTGCGCGCTGGCCGGCAATCAGGTATTGACCGAACAAGTGGCACAGCTCACCAAGCGCTCATCGCTGGTTGTGGCGGTGTACGGTTCGCGGCGCAGTGTTGGGTGTGATTGTGGTCAGCATGTTGACTTGCTGACGTTGCTCGAAGCCGGGCAGGGCGAGCAGGCGCGCGAGTGGATGGCCGAGCACCTGCGACGCATCCGGGCCAGCCTGAATGTGGATGCGCCGGCCAGCGAGGCAGTCGATTTTCATAGCATCTTCAAACGACGCTGAAGGAGTTCCGGTGCGTATTCAAGTGATCAATCCCAATACCAGCGAAGCCATGACCGACAAGATCGGGCTGGCAGCGCAAACCGTTGCGCGCCCCGGTACGCAGATTTTGGCGTGCAGCCCGCAGGACGGCCCGGTGTCTATCGAAGGGCATTTCGACGAAGCCATCGCGACCCTTGGCGTGCTTGAAGAGATACGCAAGGGGCGCGAGCAAAACGTCGATGCGCACATCATCGCCTGCTTTGGCGACCCTGGCTTGTTGGCCGCGCGTGAATACGCCAGCGCGCCAGTGATCGGCATTGCCGAGGCGGCGTTTCACATGGCCAGCTTGATTTCGACTCGTTTTGCAGTGGTCACGACGCTGACCCGCACCCGAATCATCGCCGAACATCTGTTGCAGCGTTATGGCTTCAGTGGCCTGTGTACGTCAGTGCGCTGCATTGATTTGCCAGTGCTGGCGCTTGAAGACGGTGGGCCGGAGCTGATTGAGCGGATGGCTGAACAGGCTTGCATGGCCCGTGACCAGGAAGGTGCCGGTGCCATCGTGCTGGGCTGCGGCGGCATGGCTGATCTGGGCCGGCAGTTGAGCGAAGCAATTGGTCTGCCGGTCATCGATGGTGTGGCTGCAGCTGTGAAACTGGCGGAATCGCTGGTCGACCTGAGGCTGACCACCAGCAAGCATGGGGATCTGGCTGACCCTATCGGCAAGCCATTCAAGGGACGGTTCGCGTATTTGAGCCGATGACGTGAAAGTGGCGCATGCCGACACGAATGTGTGGGAATGCACTTCACCTGTCAGCCACTGCTGTGTTTGCTCGATGCAGGCGCCTGCACCACACCACGCGGCCCGCTGATGCCCCAGATACCGGCACCGATTATCGGTAAAGCCAACACCAGAAGTGTCCAGCCAGCCTTGGTGCCTGGCGTCTTGGTCGAGCGCCAGAAGCTGTAGATTACCCAGACGTCCAGCAACACAACGATGATCGCCGCGGCGATCCAGAACACACTTAGCGCTTCCATGACGTGCCTCCTTCAGACTGCCGGTATGCCGCCCACCAGCGTTTCGGTTTCTCTGTCCGGCACCACAATTGTGTTATTACCCGGCGTCAGAATGACCTTGCGGCAATCCTCTTCCTTCTTGTCGAACAGCTTGTAACCCAGCGCCGCATCCTCCAGCGACATGCGGTGAGTGATGATGGCTTCAGGTTCAAGTCGGCCCGCTTCAATGTGTTCCAGTAATTCGGGCAGGAAACGCTGTACATGGGTCTGACCCATCTTGAAAGTCAGGCCCTTGTCGAACGCGTCGCCGAACATGAAGCCATGAATGAACCCTGCGTAGACGCCCGGCACGCTGACCACACCACCGCGTCTTACCGCAGCGATGCACTGACGCAAGGCCTTGCCACTGCTGCCTTCCAGCTTCAGGGTGGCCAGAATGGTTTCAGTCGTGCTGCCTTTGGCTTCGAAACCTACGGCATCCACCACGCCATCGACGCCGCGCATGCCGGGCGTCTGGCGGATGATCGTGTCAGCCGGGTCGTCGTCTTCGTCGAAATTGATCGGGATCACGCCATAGGTCTTCTGCGCGTAGGCGAGGCGGTATGGGTGGTGATCGACCATGAAGATTTTCTCGGCACCGAGCATTTTCGCGCACGCAGCGCTCATCAGGCCGACCGGGCCAGCGCCATAGATGGCCAGGCTTGAACCTGGACCGATGCCCGCATTGGTCACCGCCTGCCAGGCAGTGGGCAAGATGTCGGAGAGGAACAGAACCTTTTCGTCAGACAGTGTGCCAGGCACCTTGAACGGGCCGACGTTTGCCTTGGGTACACGAACATACTCGGCCTGACCGCCCGGGATCCCGCCATACAAATGGCTGAAGCCGAACAGCGCCGCGCCTGGCGGAATCGACTTTTTATTCATGATCGCACCGCGCCCGGTGTTGGTGGTTTCGCAGGCAGCGTACAAGTCGATGTTGCAGAAAAAACAGCTGCCGCAGGCGATCACGAAAGGGATCACTACGCGATCACCTTTTTGCACGGCAGTCACTGCCGAGCCGGTCTCTTCCACGATGCCCATGAACTCGTGACCGAATATATCGCCATGCTCGACCGTCGGAATCTTGCCGCGATACAAATGCAGGTCCGAACCACAAATGGCTGTTGCCGTCACTTTCAGGATGATGTCGTCGGCTTCTTGTATTACGGGGTCCGGCACGGTGTCGACCTTTACACTGTTCGCGCCGTGATAAGTCAGAGCTCTCATGTTTTATCCTCGTTAGCACCAGAAGGTTTGTTCCGTTACTAAAGAGGAACCGCGGGGGTTTTTTTGGTTCAGCGAGATTAATCGAGCCTGGGACTAACGGTCGGTCAATTGCGAAACGCCGTCATATCTTGTAACAGCATGCCCATCAAACGATTGGCACCGACACTCAATTGGCGGCCCAGGCGGCTGATCAGGTGCGTCTGCGGGCTGCTGAACACTTCATGCTGCAAGGGCAGGGCGCGCAGTTTTCCGGACTTGATTTCTTCCTCCACGACGAAGGTCGGCAGCAACGTGATACCGCCCTGCATGGCGAAATGCTTGAGCATCGCGAAGGTGCTGCAGGTCAGCGTCGGTTGCACCGTAATGCCCAGTTGATGCTCGGCCTGCAGGAGAATCTGGCGAATGCCGTAAGACACCGCTGGCAGCGCGACGCGGTACTGCTCGAGCGCCCGAAGCTGTATCGGCCCAGGTTCATCGGTCAGCGGATGATCCGGCCCTGTTATCACGCAGACTGGCTGACGCTGATGAGCATGCGAGCGGATTTTCGGGTCGGCAGCCGGGTTGAATACCAGGCCGATGTGCGCTTCATCCTCGACCACCTGGCGGATCACTTCATTGCTGCCGCAGACATTCACGAGCAACTCGATTTTCGGATACATCTCGGAAAACCGCGCCAGCGGTTGTGCCAGACTTTCGAGAAACCCTTCTCCGGAGACCAGCGTTACAGAGCCGCTGTGCAGGCCTTTCAGGGCCTGAATCGAATCCAGCAGCACCTCTTGCTGAGTCAAGCGCTGGCGGTAGTACGCCAGCACCCTGTCGCCCGCTTCGGTCGGTTTGACGCCACGACGATGACGTTCCAGCAGGGGCGAACCGAGTTCCTGTTCCAACTGGGCAATCTGGCGGCTGACCGCTGAGGGCGCCACGTTCAGGAAATCTGCCGCAGCCCGGACACTGCCCAGTCTGACGGCTTCGAAGAAGTACAGGATGCGTCGATCTTGGACGAGGCTCATGGGGCTTCCAGTGTTGCGCTAAAGGCAACATAAATTCGATTTTCGGATTATTGCTGAGAGGGTAAAGCGCTGTCCATACTCGAATCATCGGCACAGGGCTGGCGATAGCCGCTGGCAGCGTCATCTTCGAATGCGTACACAACCTTTAATCGAGATGCAGACATGACTTTGAAAACAGGTGTGATCGGATTGGGCAACATGGGTGGAGGCATGGCCGCCACCCTGGCCGGCAAGGGCTTTGACGTGAGCGGCTTCGACCTGTCGCAGGCTGCGCTGGCCCAGGCCGAAAGCAAAGGCGTCAAGCCGGTTGCCGACCGCAAGCAACTGATTCAGAGCGTCGACATTCTGATTCTGTCGTTGCCCAAGGCCGAACACGTGGAGTCGGTGTGCCTCGGCGCAGGTGGCATCAGCGAATTCGGTCGCAAGGGCCTGGTGGTGGTCGACACCACCACCTCAACGCCGGAAATGAGCCGCAAGGTGGCCGCCGAGCTGGCAAAAACCGGTATCGCGTTTATCGATGCCCCTGTCTCCGGCGGCCCGAAAGGCGCAGCCACCGGCACCATGTCGATGGTCATCGGCGCCGAAGACGCCGATCTGGCGCGCGTCATGCCGGTGCTGGAAGGCATGAGCGGCACCCGCGTGCATGTCGGCCAGTGTGGTGCGGGCAATGTGGCCAAAATCGCCAACAATATGCTTGCCGCCTGCCACCTGATCAGCACCGCCGAAGCGGTCGCAATGGCGGCGCGTGCAGGTGTCGATCCGGAAAAACTCCTGCAAGGTCTCAACGCCGGATCCGGTCGCAGCGGTGCCACGCAAGTCATGTTCCCCACCTGGGTGCTCAACAAGGCGTATGACTCCGGTTTCACTATGGGGCTGATGCGCAAGGACGTGGGCCTGGCCAGTGATCTGGCCGACAGTCTGGACATGGACCTGCCGCTGTCGCGTGTGGTCGCGCAATTGTGGCAAGCCAGCAGCGAAACCCTGGCAGACAACGAAGACTTCTGCGCCATCGTGCAACGCACCGATGCCACACTTTACGGTCATGGAGAATAATTGATGAGCACTGCAAAAATCCTCGAACTGATGCGCCCTTATTGGGGTGACCGCAGTGTCATCGCCAGCTACGTCGGCGGTGAGTTCATCGAAGGCCACGGCGCACCGGTTGAAGTTCGCAATGCTCATGACGACAGTCTGTTGCTGAGTTTTCCGGATGCCGACGAATTGTTGGTCGCCGTCGCTGACAAGGCTGCCAAGGCAGCGCAACAGCAATGGTGGGCATTGACTGCCCAGGCGCGTGGTCGCGCCATGTATCAGGTAGGTAATCTGATTCGCGACGAGCTGGAAAATATCGCGCAGGTCGAGTCCCTGACGGCCAACAAGCCGATTCGTGATGCTCGCGTCGAAGTGCTCAAAGTTGCCGAAATGTTCGAATATTACGCTGGTTGGGCGGACAAACTGCACGGCGAGATCATCCCGGTGCCGACCACGCACCTCAACTACGTGACCTACGAGCCGCTGGGCACCGTGTTGCAGATCACCCCGTGGAACGCGCCGGTGTTCACCTGCGGCTGGCAGATTGCTCCAGCGATTGCCGCCGGTAATGCCGTCATCCTCAAGCCGTCCGAACTGACGCCGCTCAGCTCGCTGATCGTCGGTGTATTGATCGAGCGTGCAGGTGTACCGAAAGGGCTGGTCAACGTGATCGCAGGCTTTGGCCATTCCATTGGTCAGGCGTTTATCGCCAAGGCTGATATACGCAAAGTGGTATTCGTCGGTTCGCCGGCAACCGGCAGGCATATTGCCGTAGCGGCGGCGCAGCGCTGTATTCCCGCAGTGCTGGAGCTGGGCGGCAAGTCAGCCAACATCGTCTTCGAGGATGCCGATCTGGACGTCGCCCTGCGCGGTGCTCAGGCAGCGATCTTTTCCGGTGCCGGGCAGAGCTGCGTTTCCGGTTCACGGCTGTTGGTACAAGAGTCGATTTTCGAGAAGTTCACCAACGCGCTGGCGGTCGCCGCCACGCAATTCAAGGTGGGTGACCCGAGCGATCCGGAAACCCAGATCGGCCCGATCAACAACGCCAAGCAATACAACCATGTGAAAAGCATGGTCGAGCGCGCCTTGAAAGATGGCGCCAGGCTGGTTGGCTCGCAGGCTGATCCTGTCCCGGAAAAACCGGGTTACTACATCAACCCGACCGTACTGGCGGGCACCAACGATTTGCACTGTGCCCAGGAAGAAATCTTCGGCCCGGTGGTGGTGGCCATCCCGTTCAAGGATGAAGAAGACGCGATTCGTATCGCCAACGACAGCCGCTTTGGCCTGGCCGGTGGCGTCTGGACTCGCGATGTCGGGCGTGCTCATCGCGTTGCAAAACAGGTGCGTGCCGGTACGTTCTGGGTCAACGGTTACAAGACCATTCACGTCAGCTCGCCGTTTGGCGGCTATGGTGAGAGTGGCTATGGCCGATCGTCCGGCCTGGATGCACTGCGCGAATACAGCGAAGTGAAAAGTGTCTGGGTCGAAACCGCAGCCAAGCCTGCCGCCAGTTTTGGCTACGGCGCGAGCCTGGAGTAAGCACATGTCCATTTCAAAGACACTGATTGACGAAGCAACCGTCTGGCGCCGTACCCTTCATGCAGCGCCGGAGCTGGGCTTTCAAGAGCTGAAAACCTCAGACAAGGTGGCTGATCTGCTCACCGGTTTTGGTATTGAGGTGCATCGCGGGCTGGGTGGTACAGGTGTGGTCGGCACCCTGCGCAACGGCGATGGCCCGACTATCGGCATTCGTGCCGACATGGACGCCTTGCCGATTCAGGAACTGGGCGACAGCGTGCACAAGTCGGCACACAAAGGCTGCATGCACGCCTGCGGGCATGACGGCCACACGGCGATCCTGCTGGCCACCGCCCGGCACCTGTCGGAAACCCGCCGGTTCGCCGGTACGGTGCATTTTGTCTTTCAGCCTGCCGAGGAAAACCTGGGTGGCGCTCAGCGGATGATCGACGACGGTCTGTTCGAGCTGTTTCCGATGGAAGCTATTTATGGCCTGCACAACTGGCCGGGTGTGCCTGCGGGCAAGGTGGTGATCAATCCGGGACCAATGATGGCGTCGCTGGACACTTTCGAAATTACCCTGACCGGCAAGGGTAGCCATGCGGCCATGCCGGACAAGGGCTATGACCCGATTGTGGCGGCCGCCGAACTGGTACTCGGTTTGCAAACCATTGTTTCCCGACGTCTCTCGCCACTGGATTCGGCGGTGGTCAGCATCACCCAGTTCAATGCCGGTGAAGCGATCAATGTTATTCCGGAAACCGCCACGTTGCGTGGCACCGTGCGTTGTCTGCAGACGCCGGTACGCGAGAAGGTCCAGCAACTGATCGGTGAATTCGTCGAGCGTCTGCCAACGGCCTTCGGTGTGCTCGGCGAGCTGGTCTATAACGTCGGTTACCCGGTCACCGAAAACCATCCCGAAGCCGCCGCCACGATTCGTCGCGCAGCGGTTGCAGCGGTGGGGGACGCCAGCGTGCAGTGGGGCTGCAACCCGTCCATGGCCTCCGAAGATTTCGCCTTCATGCTGCATGCCTGTCCGGGCGCGTACATCTGGATGGGCGTCGATGGCGATAAACCATCGGCGGCGTTGCACAACCCGTATTACGACTTCAACGACCAGGTCATTGAGCCGGGTGTCGCGGTCTGGACTTCGCTGGTGGAGCAGTGTCTGCCGCTGAGTTGAATGGTTGGCCTGCGCGCTTATCGTTATACACACTCCCGCAGTGGTTTCTGGTCGGTCTGCTGCTGTGTGGTTTCAGCAGCGTACAACGACCTCGTGTGTAGGGGCTCTGCGTCCGGCTTTCGACGCAGAGCGTCGAGACACGCATTCCAACGCAGAGCGCGCGGAACGATAGGCCTAAGGCCTATAAATGGCCAGGCTGTCAATCAAGGTGCTGCGAGCAATTGCACCTGAATACTGGATATGTCCGGCAGGCAGGTCAGTAGGTGGTCGCGCAATTCCAATACCCGCTGGCGCTTGAAGCTGTCCTGCAGCCAGACCAGGTAGTAGGCATCCCCGGTGCCGACCGCCGATTGGAAGGGTAAAAACACCTGACCCTCGTTCAAGTCATCGGCGACCAGAAACAGATCGCCGATGGATACGCCGTGCCCTCTGACCGCAGCAGTAATGCCCTGATCAAGTGTGTCGAAGACTTTTCCCTGGCTCAACGTCACCTGACCGGCCAGGTCCATGCGGGTCAGCCAGCGCCGCCAGTCGCGGCGGTCACTGGACGGGTGGATGAGCTCGGCAGCCTGCAATCGCTCCGGCCCCCACGGCTGATCCCCCAATGTGTCCGCCGAACATATCGGGATCAGCCATTCATCGAACAGCTTGCAGGTTTCCACCTCGGCGCCAAAGTTGCCATTGCCGAGCAGAATCGCGCAGTCGTAAGGCTCCGAGTAAAAGTCCACACTATCAAAGTCCATCCATACGCTGGACAGTTGAACCGGCAGAGCGGGGGCGGGCTGTTTGAAGGATTCAAGTGCGTGCAGCAACCACCTCATGGTCAGGGTGGAAGGTGATTTGAGACGCAGATTCGCGCCCTGACCACGAAACGGCTGGCAGGCGTCCTCGATGATCCGGAAGCCGATCTTGAGCTGGCTGGACAACCGCCGGCCCTCGTCACTGAGTGAAAGCCTCGGGCCATTGCGCTCGAACAGACGGCAGCCAAGGGTTTCTTCCAAGGTACGAATATGGCGGCTGATAGCACTTTGAGTAAGTGATAGCTCTTGCGCAGCACGCGTGAAGGAGCATGATCGAGCCGCCACTTCAAAGGCTCTGAGCGCGTAAAGAGGCGGTATACGTTCAGTCATGTGATAACTAACCATGATTATTTATCATAGTAGATTACACGTTTTTCCATTTTTCCGCGCACCCGACTCCAGTCAGAATCGCCGGCTCGTCACTGTCGTAAAAAATAAACAATAAGGCGGTGTTCTTATCTGCTGCGTGCGTGAGCGAATATGCTGCCCAAGTCCGAAATGCTGCTGCGTCAATCTGTTGTAAGGCACTTGCTGGAAAGTGATACCGCTCAGGAAATGGGCTGGAGAGTTCAGGCTTACAGGCAGTTCGAACAGGTGCTGAGTGACAAGGGCTTCCCTTGTCTGTTCGGACGTCGTGCCAACAAGTCCGGAAGTTGCCTGCTGCTGTTCATCCCCCGTGAGCATGAGCAGCAGGCGTTGCGCGACGGCATGGAAGAGTACGTGAGGTTCGTCAATGACACGCCACTTGAAGATCGCCTGTTCAATCCGTTGATCGTCATTTTCGAGAGAAACGATTTCAACAGCCTGGCCGAGGAACAGGCCTATGCCTGGGCTACGTTGCAACATTTGCATGACGATGACCGATCCCCTTGGCCCGCCGATGCCTGCAGCAACCCTGAAATATTCGAGTGGACTTACCACTTTGCCGGGCTGCCGATGTTCATCAACATGAGTTTTCCCCGCCACAGTGCGATGAAAAGCCGGTCGCTGGGCGGGCACATTGTATTTGTAGTCAACCCTCGGGAGAACTTCGACGAGGTGGCAAGCGCCGAGACGGACAGTGGCCGCAAGGTAAGAGAAAAGATTCGTCAGCGGGTCGCCGATTACAACAACGGAGTTGTACCTGACACGCTGGGCTTTTTCGGTGATCGCAACAGCCTGGAATGGAAGCAGTACCAATTATATGAAGAGGGCGGGCTGGCATTGTCCCGCTGTCCTCTGCACATCAAAGTCGACAAGACTGACCATTTGAAAGAGCGTTGAGTACCATGGATATATCGTTGCTGCTGATCTACATGTTCAGCGTGTTCATGTTGATCATCACCCCTGGCCCGGTAGTGGCACTGATCGTCAACACCAGCCTGGCGTGCGGGCCGAAACGCGCGATGCTGACGGCGCTGGGCACCAATTGGGCGTCGCTGGTGCTGGTGCTGGTCGCGGCATTGATCCTGACGGGTACGCTGTCGGTGAGCGTGAGCATGCTCAACTGGATCAGCCTGATCGGCTGCTTCTTTATCGCTTACCTGTCGGTGCAAGCGCTGGAGCACGCGATGCGTTACGCTCCGTCGCAGACCGAAGCAGCGCCGCTGCCCCCGCGCAGCAGGCATAGCGGTCTGGTGACAGGTTTTCTGGTGGGGATTTCCAATCCGAAGGACATCATCTTCTTCGTCTCGTTTTTTCCGCAGTTCATCCACGTCACCGAATCGTTCAAGGGCAGCATCGCCTTGTTGTCTGTGCTGTGGATCATCATTGACCTGTCGATCCTGTTCGCCTACATCTTCCTGATGCGCCAGAAACTGGCCTTGAAGTACAAGCGCAAGATCGAAATCGTTTCCAGCGTGACCTTGCTGCTGATCGCGCTGGGCGGGATTTTCTATTCGGGCTCGACGCTGTTGAATCAATAACTCAGTTGAGCCAGTGCTCGTCGAACCCGCGATATACGCCTGAGCGGATCAGCACTCGATCAGGTTCACCGCCAGCCCGCCGCGTGAGGTTTCCTTGTATTTGTCATGCATGTCCGCGCCGGTATCGCGCATGGTACGGATGGCATGATCCAGCGATATGTGGTGCTCGCCGTCGCCGCGCAGGGCCATTTGTGCCGCGTTGATTGCCTTCACGGCAGCAATTGCGTTGCGCTCGATGCAGGGGATCTGCACCAGCCCGCCAACCGGGTCGCAGGTCAGGCCCAGGTTGTGTTCCAGGCCGATCTCGGCGGCGTTTTCCACTTGCTCAGGCGTAGCGCCAAGGATCTCTGCCAGGCCCGCAGCGGCCATGGCGCAGGCCGAGCCCACTTCACCCTGACAGCCGACCTCGGCACCCGAGATCGACGCATTTTTCTTGCACAGAATGCCCACCGCTGCGGCGCTCAGAAAGAAGCGCACGACGTCGTCGTCATTGGCTGTGGGTTTGAACTTCATGAAGTAATGCAGCACCGCAGGCACGATACCGGCTGCCCCGTTGGTGGGCGCGGTGACCATGCGCCCGCCGGCCGCGTTTTCTTCGTTGACTGCCAGAGCGAACAGGTTGACCCACTCCATGGCGCTCAAGGTCGAGCCGATGACGTTCGGGTTATCGAGGTTCTGCAGGTTCTGATGCAAACGGTAAGCGCGACGCCGCACGTTCAGGCCGCCGGGCAGGATGCCGGTTTCGAGCAAACCCTTGTCCACGCAGGCGCGCATCGCTGCCCAGATGACCATGATCTTTTCGCGAATTTCCTCCTCGCTGCGCCAGACCTTTTCATTGGCCATCATCAGTTCGGAAATGCTCATGCCGTGGGTCTTGCACAGCCTCAGCAATTGCGCGCCGCTGAAAAAGTCATAGGGCAGCACAGTCGTGTCACTGTCCAGTACGCCACTGGCTGCCTGCTCGGCGTCAATCACGAAACCGCCGCCCACTGAGTAGTAGGTCTGCTCGTGAATTTCGCCGCTCTTGCCGTAGGCGCACAACGTCATGCCGTTGGGATGGTAGGGCAGGCTTTCGTCGAGCAGGCACATGTCGCGCTCCCAGACGAAAGTGATGGGCTGCTCGCCCGCCAGCAGCAACTGGTTGTCCGCGCGCAATGCATCGATCCGCTGATTGACCTGACTGGGGTCGATCTGGTCTGGCCACTCGCCCATCAAGCCCATGACAGTGGCACGGTCGCTGCCATGACCGATGCCCGTGGCGGAAAGAGATCCGTACAATCGCACCTCGATACGTTCTACGCCGGGCAACCGGTTCTGGTTGCGCAGCTCGGTCACGAACAGCGCCCCGGCGCGCATTGGCCCTACGGTGTGGGAACTGGACGGC
This sequence comes from Pseudomonas coronafaciens pv. oryzae str. 1_6, assembly GCF_000156995.2. NCBI lineage: Bacteria > Pseudomonadati > Pseudomonadota > Gammaproteobacteria > Pseudomonadales > Pseudomonadaceae > Pseudomonas > Pseudomonas coronafaciens. Next base: position 1,696,292 of record NZ_CP046035.1, read on the forward strand.
CCAATGCCGATTTTGAACATGTCGAAGACGCTGATGGCCATCACGGAGGTCCTTCAAGTGAGATGATGCACGGGAATTCGGTATTCCCCTTTTTCTGGTCCTCATCTTTGGCTTCGACGGTCGAAACAACAAACGATTGTTGCTATGCAACGCTTTAGCGGAACTCTTCAATGAGCAGAATCTTCAACGCACAGATGCACGCCTGGTTACAGGTCTTTGCCTGCGCCGCCCGACATCTTTCCTTCACCCGCTGCGCGGAAGAGCTGCACGTCACTCCGGGCGCGATCAGTCAGCAGATGCGTCAGCTCGAAGAGCGTCTGGGGTTTGCGCTGTTTCATCGGGTCGGGCGCGGGCTTGAGCTGACGGCTGAGGGTCAGCGTCTGGCGGTGGTCGCCAACGAGGTGCAGAGCCGTATCAGCGAAGAGCTGCGGCTGCTGTATTCCGGGCGTATCGGCGGAGTGTTCAGGCTGCGTTGTATTCCTTCGTTTCTCAGTAAGTGGCTGATGCCGCGTCTGCCACGCTTGCAGGCAGCGTTTCCGGACATCCAGTTGCGAATCATCGCCGAGGATAGCAGCGGCTCGCTACGTGATGATGATTTCGATCTGGCCATCGACCTGAACGACGGCAGTTATCCTGGCCTGTCGACTACGCCTTTGCTGGAAGAAGAGCTGTTCCCGGTCTGTTCGCCGAGCCTGCTGGTTGGTAAGCCGCCGCTGGATACGCCAAGCCAGCTGGCGCATTTTCCACTGCTGCACGACATCACTGCCTGGCGCGGCAGCTATGAATACGCTGAATGGGAGTTTTATCTGACGGCTATCGGCGCAGACGGCATCGACGTGCGTCGCGGCCATACCTTCAACCGCAACCACCTGACCATCGACGCCGCACGCATGGGCATGGGGGTCGCGATTGCCCGCAAGGCGCTGATTACCGATGAACTGGAACAGGGTCTGCTGATCGTACCGTTCGGGCATCCGATCAAGGCCAGGAAGAAATACGTCCTGGCCTATCGCGAAGGCGCGCTAACCACCCCGGCTCGCCGCGCCGTGCATGACTGGCTGGTGAGCGAGGCGGCGAGCCAGTCTGCTGTGAATCAATGAAACAGCTCGGCAATCAACACGGCGCCGATGAAGGTGCCGAAGTTAGCCAGGAACGACACCAGCACGATACGCCAGCCCAGGCGGCGGAAAGCCGGCAGGTCCTTGGCGATCGACAGCCCGGCGAAGGTCAGCATCGGGGTAATGACCGCCAGCAGGTTGATCGAACTGGTCAGTCGGGCGATCTCGGCAGCCCAAGGGCAGGCCGGCGAAGTCAGGAACATCGCCACCAGTGACACCGTACACACCGCAGGAATCTTGCGACCGATGAGGCTGCACAGCGCTTCACCGACGAACGCACAGAAAATCATGATGCCCATGCCGGTAAAGGCATCTGCAGACAAGGTCTTGTAACCCACATAGTTGGCAATCAAGGCCAGCGCACCGGCCGCCAGCCACGCACTGATCTTGCCCGACCAGCCCAGCTCCGGCGCTTCCAGCAATACATCGCTCTGGCGCAGCCCCTCATCGCTCATCGAGGCTTTGGTGGTGCGGCCTATCAGCGGCTCAAGCACCCGGTAGCCCCACACCGCCAGCGGCAAGGAAATGAACAGCGTGAAGTAGGTGCCGATGGTGGTGGTGATCAGGTTGGAAGCAGCGGCCAGCGTCATGACTTCCTTGGCCACTTCCGGCGTCTGCTGCGCTGCAATGGCACCCGCGGCGGCGGCCATCATGCTCCCCGAGCCGATGCCTGAGCCCATTGCCAGTGAATTGGGATGAAAAATTCCCAGACTGGCGATATAGCCCGCGACGATAGCGATGAACAACGCACCGAACAGCGTCCCGGTCAGGTATTCGGCGAGCACCCCGCGACCTTCTGGAGAGTCCATGCCGTAGCGCTCACCGATGATCGCCAGGCTGGGCTCGCGGCCAACCGAGAAGGTTGCGCCAACTGCTTCGCGCTTGATACCGAGCATCAGCGCCACAGGCAGGCCGAGCATCACGGTGCCGACAAAGTGGCCGAACTCTTGAAACACCAAGGCCCATCCTGACGCGAACACCACAGGCAGCGAACCACCCACCACCAGGCCGAGTTTGGCGATGAAGATCAGCAGGGCAGGTTGCAGAATGGAGGCCGCACGCAATTGAGTGCGATGATCGATACCGATGGTGCCTGGCAGGCGCCGACTGGCGATGCCCACGACCGCGCCGATCAGCAGCGCCCAGACCATCGGCAGCAATACCACCTTGCCGGGGCCCAGCGGGATACTGATTGCGCCAATGCTTTCGGCAATGATGAGGATAACGGCAGCCCAGACATACAATTTCACCATAGATGAAACCGCTTGGTCGTCGCCCGCCACTGCAGCGTGTGCGTCTTGCATGATGATCCCCTTGCCTGCTGATGGCCTTTTTCAGGCCTTATCAATCGTTATTCTGTTTTCAGGTCGGCGCCGTGAAGCGCCAGGGCAGCGTTGAAGTCCATGGAGTCATGGAGACCGTTATCCGGCCGAGTATTTTTATAGCGTCCGACGTGAACCGGAGCAGGCTGCTTCGAGCCTTTTATGAGGGATCGTCAGGTGCGTTGTTCGCCGGGATGAGCCTTTGAATACGGCGCTTTGATGTCCACTCGCCACTGCAGTATGCATAGCGCAGGGTTGCACACCAATATTACGGATTTTATTTATCGTTGCTTTAAACAGAACACAGAAAGGACCTGAAAAGGTGACTCAGAGCGTCACGAAATGCGTTCCCACGCGGAGCGTAGGGAACGAGATTGGTTGCGACTATCGTGCGTCCGCTTGAGATCAGGTCAGGCCAGTGTTGTCAGCCCCAGCGCCCTGGCACACGCCTCCAGCGAGCGGCGCTCGGTGTCGGCGTACAGCGCCAGTTCATCAAGCGTCTCGCGTCCCAGTGCCTGTTCGAAATCCTGTCGGTTTGACTGGGTGGCGTAATGCGCCTGAGCGTTGTCGCCAAGGTTGGACTGAAAGATCCCCGCCGCGCTGACCGGCAGGAAGTCTTCGTACACCAGCGGCTCGAAGCGCACATGGCCGGCCTCGATAAGCTGCTTCAGGGTGCCGGACCTGCGTTCCGCGTTGTCCGATTCAGTCGGGAGATAGCGAAAGTAGGCCAAACCCTGCGCACGCATTTCATCGTGACTGTCCGGGAACGCCTTGAAGGTCTTTTCCAGCAGCCCTGCGTAGCGCACGGCATTGGCTTCGTTGGGGAACTCGCCCAGCTCTTCGCGGGCTTCGTTCAACAGCCGGTCATACAGCGCGCGGCCTTTGGGCGTCAGGGCCGCGCCGCGCTGTTCGATTTCGCCAAAGCGTGCCGAATGACTGCCTGACTGATTGCCGCCCTGACCGATGAAGATGATCGGTTCTTCAAGCGCCTTGAAGCTGGTCTGGCGCAGCAGGATGGGACATTGGCGACGCGGCGGACCTTCGACCACGGCCTTGGGCGTGATGCCGTTGCCGGGCATGCCGCTTTGCACCGCATCAATGTCCAGCGTTCGTGGTGTCAGGTGATTGATGTGCGGGCCATGAAACGCCACTACGTCAGCGATCAAGCGGTGCTGGGCGTTGAGCTTTTTATATTCGTCGAGCGAGACAGTGGCGGTGTTGTGCCAGCGAAAGGTTTCCAGCGCCTGCTGAATGAATTCGGTCGCATCGGTTTCACTCAACCCGCCGTCGGTTTCATGCTTCTCGATTAGCGCCAAGGCACCGGGTGTGAAAATCGAGCGCTTGGCCAGCACCTGACTGGCGAATTCGCGCAGTCTGTCGCTCTCGATCAGCTCCAGGCGCAGCAATGAGGTAAACACCCGAAACGGGCTGACCTGTAACGCCTGCTCATGCACGGCGCGGAATGCTGTGGAGTGAACCGGCACGCCAGCGGGCGTCAGGTCGTAGTAACCGACCGGCTGCATGCCCATCACGGCAAAGAGGCGGGCGAGGGTAGCCAGTTCCTGCGCCGTACCGACGCGTATCGCGCCGTGACGCTCCTTGTTGAGGCGCTGAATTTCGCCGGTCTGGCGCAGACTGTTCAGTACTTTGCTGTCGCGGCTCATAACTTGCTCATTGACCTTGCTCACCAGCTCCATGAGCGTGCCGTACAGCGGCACTTCGTGCTGGTACATCTGCGACATGGCACTGGAGAAGTCAGCGCGGATTCTGTCGGGGTCGAAAAAGCGTGCGGTACTCATCAGCGTGTCTCTCCGTACAGGTTCAAGCCAGCGCCGCCAGGCAACGCTCGAAAATATCCAGCCCTTCGTGCAGTACTTGTGACTCGATGGTCAGCGGGATCAGCAATCTAATGATGTGCCGTGACTTGCCGCTGGGCATCAACAACAGACCGGCGTCTCTGGCTGATTCAAGCAGCGCGGCGAGCTGCCGGGTGCCGGGTTTGCCGTCCAGGGTGGTCAACTCGATGCCACGCATGCAGCCGACGCCGGTCAGCCTGCCGAGGCAGGGCGACAGTTTGCTCGCCTGCCAGGCGTTGTAGCGCGCAACAATGGCGCTTTCCTGTTGTTCGCCCCAACTCGACAGATTGGCATCGGTCATCTGCGCCAGCGATGCCAGGCCCGCCGCGCAGCCAATCGGGTTGCCGGAATAGGTACCCCCCAGTCCGCCTTTTGGCAGGTTGTCGATCAGCGCCTTGCGTCCCACCACGGCCCCGAGCGGGATGCCGCCGGCGATGCTTTTGCCGAGCAGGATCAGATCCGGTTCGATGCCCAGCCGGCTGAATGCGAAGCGCTGCCCGGTACGCCCGAAGCCGGACTGGATTTCGTCGGCAATCAACACGATGCCGTGCTCATCGCAGAACGTTCGCAGCGCTTGGGCAAAGTCCGCTTCCATGGCCAGAAAGCCGCCTTCACCCTGCACTGGTTCGAAGATGAAACAGGCTACATCGTTGACATCGATCTCGACGCTGAACAGCCGATCCATTGCCATGAGCGCCTGTTCGGTGGTCACGCCGTTGTCCTTGCTAGGGAAGGGGATGTGGAACACCGGGCCGGGCAGCACGCCGACTTTCTGTTTGTAGGGCGCGACCTTGCCGTTAAGGTTTAGCGTCGACAGCGTGCGGCCGTGAAAGCCGCCGTCAAAGGCGATCACTGCAGTGCGCCCGGTTGTCCCACGCACGATTTTCAGCGCATTCTCTGCCGCTTCTGCACCGCTGTTGGTGAGCATGCCGCTCAGCGGGTAATTCACCGGAACAAATTCCGTGAGTTGTCGCATGAACTGGATATACGGATCGTGAGGCGTGGCGTTGAAACAATAGTGAGTCAACTTTGCGGCCTGATCCTGAATCGCCCGGACTACTTGCGGGTTGCAATGCCCCAGGTTGAGCACACCGATGCCGCCGACGAAGTCGATGTAACGCTTGCCGGTGGTGTCCCAGACTTCGGCATTGCGGCCATGAGACAGCGTCATGTTGTGGACAAAGGAAATGGATTCGCTGATGTGTTCGCTCATCGGCCTGGCCCTGGCGTCGGGTGATCTTGATGGGCGTATCCAAGCAAACATCGGACTGCGCTCGCAAACGAAATAAAATCACCGGGTCATTCCGATAATTCCCGAAGTGAGGGGCTTAATCGTTCCAAGTGGCCAGAAGTTCATTCCTAAAAGGAATCATGTTTTTCAAAAACGTCGTTTGTGGGCTGGCCGTGTCTGGATCAATACTGCGGTTATCCGTGATTTCTAGTCCATGACAGGAGAATCAACATGGTTGCCGAATTATTAGCACGTCTGGGGGTGGCGAACAGTGCCCACACACAAGGGAATTACCCGGTTTACACCCCGATTGATGGTAGCCAGATTGCCTCGGTCACGCTCGAAAACAAGACGCAGGTAGTGGCACGCATCGACAGCGCCCACAGCGCGTTCCTGCAATGGCGCACCGTCCCGGCCCCGCGCCGTGGCGAACTGGTGCGGATTTTTGGTGAAGTGCTGCGCGAGCATAAGGCTGACCTTGGCGAGCTGGTGTCGATCGAGGCGGGCAAGATCACTCAGGAAGGTCTGGGTGAAGTGCAGGAAATGATCGACATCTGCGACTTCGCCGTCGGTCTGTCGCGTCAGTTGTATGGTCTGACCATCGCCTCGGAGCGGCCTGGCCACCACATGCGTGAAACCTGGCACCCATTGGGTGTGGTCGGGGTGATCAGCGCGTTCAACTTTCCGGTTGCGGTCTGGGCCTGGAACACCACGTTGGCGCTGGTCTGCGGCAACCCGGTCATCTGGAAACCGTCGGAAAAGACCCCGCTGACTGCACTGGCCTGCCAGGCGCTGTTCGACAAGGCATTGAAGATATTCGGTGATGCGCCCGCAGCATTGGCGCAGTTGGTGATCGGTGATCGGGATGCCGGCGAAGCGCTGGTCGATGATCCCCACGTGCCATTGATCAGTGCGACCGGCAGCACCCGCATGGGCCGCGAAGTCGGTCCGCGTGTTGCTGCGCGTTTCGGGCGCAGCATTCTGGAACTGGGCGGCAACAACGCCATGATTCTGGCCCCCAGCGCCGACCTCGACCTGGCCGTACGGGGCATTCTGTTTAGCGCCGTGGGCACTGCCGGTCAGCGTTGCACCACGTTGCGTCGTCTAATTGTGCACCGTTCGATCAAGGACGAAGTAGTCGCCCGCGTCAAAGCGGCCTACGCCAAGGTGCGTGTCGGTGATCCACGCCAAGGCAATCTGATCGGTCCGCTGATCGATCAGCAGGCGTTCTTGGCCATGCAGAACGCGCTGACCAAGGCCCGCGACGAGGGCGGAGAGGTGTTCGGCGGCGAGCGCCAGTTGCAGGACAAATACCCGAACGGCTATTACGTCACGCCGGCCATCGCCGAAATGCCCGGCCAGAGCGAAGTCGTACGTCACGAAACTTTCGCACCGATTCTCTACGTGCTGGCCTACGACGATTTCGAAGAGGCGTTGCGCCTGAACAACGAAGTGCCGCAGGGCCTGTCTTCGTGCATTTTTACCACTGACTTGCGTGAGGCCGAGGCTTTCCAGAGTGCAGCGGGCAGCGATTGCGGCATTGCCAACGTCAACATCGGCACCAGCGGTGCAGAAATCGGCGGCGCGTTCGGCGGCGAGAAGGAAACCGGCGGCGGTCGCGAGTCCGGCTCCGATTCATGGCGCGCCTACATGCGGCGGCAGACCAACACGGTCAATTATTCCCGCGAGCTGCCACTGGCTCAGGGCATCGTTTTCGACTGATCGAACCGAGCGCTTTTCCCCGACATTGCTGGAGTTTTTCGATGGTGCAGTTTGCTGAAGGCTGTCTGTGGGAACAATTGACTCCGCAACGTCCGGTCAGCCCGGCCTTGAGCGGGGAGCGGAGCGTCGACGTGTGCATCATCGGCGCAGGTTTCACTGGTTTGTCGGCTGCGTTGCGGCTGCTGGAAGGCGGCAAGTCAGTCTGCGTAGTCGAAGCACATCAGGTCGGTCATGGCGGCTCCGGGCGCAACGTCGGTCTGGTGAATGCCGGAACCTGGGTGGCGCCCGATGCATTGGAAAAGGTGCTGGGCAGTGTCGAGGCCGACCGCCTCAACACTGCATTGGGTGCGGCGCCGGCCCTGGTGTTTGAGACCATCGATAAATACCGCATCGATTGCCAGGACACCCGCACCGGCAACCTCCACATGGCACACAATGCCAAGGGTTTGGCAGATTTGCGAAGCCGTGCAGAACAGTGGCAGCGGCGCGGTGCCAACGTCGAATTGCTGACCGGCAAACCCTGCGAAGATGCCTGCGGCACCGACAAGGTCAGCGGCGCGTTGCTCGACCATCGCGCGGGTACGGTGAACCCGATGGCATATGTGTCAGGCATGGCGCTCAACGTCGTGGCACGGGGTGGCCAACTGTTCGGCGAGTCGCCAGTGACTGGCCTGCAACGCACGGCGGATGGCTGGAAGGTTTGCACCGCAACCGGCAGCGTTCGCGCCGAGAAAGTGATCATTGCCTCCAACGCTTACACCGAGGGTGAGTGGACCGATATCAAGGACCATATCTTTGCCGGCTATTACTATCAGGTCGCCTCGCAGCCCCTCAGCGGTGAGGCGCAAGCGGACATTCTGCGCGGTGGGCAGGGTTCTTGGGATACGCGCACGGTGCTCAGCAACATTCGCCGCGATGCACATGGGCGATTGTTGCTGGGCAGCCTCGGCAATGCGGGCAACTATCCATTGTGGTTCATTCGTCGGTGGGCTGATCGGGTCCAGCAGCATTACTTTCCGCAGTTGGGGCGGGTGGAGTGGGAGAGCACCTGGACCGGCCGCATCGGCTTTACCCCAGACCATTTGCTGCGCCTGTTCGAACCTGCACCGGGCTTGCTGGCCGCGACCGGTTTCAATGGCCGGGGCGTGACCACCGGAACGCTGGTGGGCAAATGCTTTGCCGATTACCTGCTGAGCAACGATGAAGCGGCGCTTCCGGTGAGCTTTTCCGGCACTAGGAAGGTGTCGGCCAATGGTTTGCGTACATTGGCCTACGACGCCGGTTTTACCCTTTACCACGCCGGGCAATGCCTGCGCGTCGTCCTCTGACACGATCGAACGTCAGGCCGTTCGGCTCTTGAGCCTAAGTTCCGCACACAGCCCGCCTTGCGCCGAGTTGCGCAGGTGCAGGCTGCTTTCCAGTTTGCGCACGATCATGTCGACAATCGCCAGCCCCAGGCCTGCGCCATTACTGTGGCCCTGGCTGTAAAAACGTTCGAACAGGCGAGCCTTCTGCCGCTCGTCGATGCCGGGGCCGGAGTCTTCGACGCAAAGATGCGCGCTGCCGTCCTCCTGACGGTTGAGCAGCACACGAACCTCGCTGGCAGGTGGAGCGAAGTTGAGTGCATTGGTCAGCAGGTTTTGCAAAGCGATGGTGATGGCTGCCGGGTCGCTGTGGATCACGCAATCATCACCCGCCTCAAACACCAGATCGACGCGTTTCTCGAGAGCCAGGGGGGTCAACTCGGCCATTTCTTCGCGCACCAGCGTGTTCAGTTCGAAGGTCTGCAACTGGCTGAGCTCGACCCGTGGTTCAAGCCGGGCCATGGTCAGCAACTGGCTGGCGAGGCGGGCGGCACGGTCGACGCCATGCACCAGAAAATCCAGTGCTTCCAAGCGCTGTTCCGGGCTTTGCGCCTGGCGTGCGTTCTGGGCGTGGATGCGCAGTATGGTCAGTGGTGTGCGCAGTTCATGGGCGGCATCGGCAATGAATCTTCGCTCGCGCTCCAGCACGCTGTCGATCTGGGTCAGCAGGCGATTGAGCGCGTGCTGCATGGGCTCCAGCTCTTTGGGCAGCGGCGTCACATCGAGGGGGTCGAGACTTTCGGCGTCGCGTTTGCGAATCACTTTGGCCATGGCCTGCAGCGGGCGCAGGCCCCAGCCGATGGCCAGCCAGATCGCCACCACCAGCAACGGCACGCCGATCAGGGTCGGCCACAAGGTGTGGCTGACAATACGCTGGATCAGGTCCTGACGGACATCGTCGCGCTCTCCGACCCAGATCAGGAAACCCTGCTGCGGATCGGCCAGCAGAAAGCCGCACCACTCGTGGCCGTTCTCGATCAGGTCGTGTGAGCCTTCTTCGGCAGGCGGGGCGCTGAGCAATGGCGCTTCTGCCGAGCGCACCAGCAGCTCGCCCGATGTGCGCCAGATCTGAAACGTCAGTCGGGTTTCATAGGGGTGGGCAACGCCGCTGGTGCCCACCCGGCTCATGGCCTGGTCGAACGCCTGATAAAGCTTGTCCAGATCCTGTTCGCCCGCCGCTCGCTGGCTGAGTACGCCTTGCAGCAGGCGGGCGCTCTGGGCCAGTTGCGCGTCGTAGACTTCTTCTATTTCGTGATGGCTGTCGCGCAAGGCGAGCAGGCTGATCGTCAGGTCGCCGAGCAGCAACAGCAGCAGGACCGGGACCAGAATGCGCGCGCGTACCGAGGTCATGCCTTGAGCTCCAGCAGGTAGCCGACGCCGCGCACGGTGCGGATCAGCTCAGTGGACAGTTTTTTGCGCAGGTTGTGAATCAGCACTTCCAGCGTGTTGCTTTCGACCTTTTCCTGCCAGCCGTAGAGCGTGTCGGACAGGCGCTCGCGGGTTACTACTTTGCCGGGTCGGATCATCAACTGATGCAGCAGTTGATATTCCATCGGCGTCATCGGAACTTCGCAGCCATGAAAGCTGACTTGCTGCGAGGCTGGATCAAGGCTGATGCCTGCATGCTCCAGCAACGGCTGCGCACGGCCCTGACTGCGCCTGAGCAATGCGCGCACCCGGGCTTTCAATTCATCGACGTCGAACGGCTTGATCAGGTAATCGTCGGCACCCGCATCAAGCCCGGCGATGCGATCGGCGGTGCCGTCACGGGCGGTCAGGATCAGTACCGGAAGGGCGAGTTCTTCGGCACGCAACTGCCGCAGCAGGTCGAAGCCGTCCATGCGCGGCAGGCCGAGGTCGAGCAGCAACAAGTCGAAGGGCTCACTGCGCAGGGCATGCAGCGCGCTCAGGCCGTCCTCGAGCCAGTCCAGCGTATAGCCTTCGGTATTGAGGGCCACGCGGATGCCTTGGCCAATCGCACGATCATCCTCGACAAGCAGCAGGCGCATAGGGTTTGACCAATGTGAATAAGGGAGAAGGGCGCCATGATGCCGTCAGCGCGTAGTGCCGCGAAGTGCCCTGTGTCCGGGAAGATGTTACCAGCTGTTGCACATTAAGCTTTTCCTAAGACTTGTTTCGCACAGTAGGTGCTCCTTAACTGCCCGCGAGTATTTTTCATGCACAAGTTCCTGCTGATTCCCCTGTTGTTGGCCAGCCCGCTGGCGCTCGCTGGCCCGCAGTGCACCACTGCCGAAAAATCCCAATGGCAGGATCAGGCCAAATTCCAGGAGCAGCTCAAGGCTGAGGGTTACCAGATCAGCAAGTTCAAGGTGACTGACGGCAACTGCTACGAGATTTACGGCTTCGATAAGGACAAGCGCAAGGTCGAGATCTATCACGACCCGGTCACCGGTAAAGCGGTCAAGACCGAGATCAAGTAATGAGCCGGGTTCCCCTGCGCCTCTGGGACCCGCTGGTCAGGCTGTTTCATGTCTCGATCGCGGGTGTTTTCGTTGCCAACTTCTTCTTCAATGAAGCCGGCGACGACTGGCATGTCTGGCTGGGCTATTACGCAGTGGCATGGCTGACGGTGCGAGTGGTGTGGGGGTTCATCGGGCCGCCCAGTGCCCGCTGGAGCGATTTCTGGCCGACCGCGGAGCGTCTGCGTGCGCATATTCGCTCGCTGACAAAACGCCAGCCGATGCATCGGCTTGGCCATTCTCCGCTGGGTGCGCTGGTCATGGTCTTGATGATGGCGTTGATCTTCGGCATGGGCCTGACCGGTTTCCTGATGCAGGAAGTCGATGCTTTGTGGGGCGCCGACTGGCCCTTGCAGACCCATGAAGTGCTCGCCAACACACTGTGTGCCGTGGTGGTGCTGCACATGGGTGCTGCCATCTTCGAAAGTTTCCAGGTGCGTGACAACCTGCCTTTGTCGATGCTGACAGGCAAACGTCGTCCGTTGCCTGAAGATCGCCATCGCTGACCACTATTCTTGCCCTTCATCACAGTGATGCCTCCTGATGCCTGTTATTTCCCGAAACCTGACTGCATGGAGCGCAGCCCTGATTGTCGTAGCGATCTTTCTCAGCGCATGGCTCAGCCATCCGTTGCACCGGATTTCCGGATTTGCGGTGGCCCCGGCACCTGTGGGTACTGAAAGCCTTGCGCCCAAGGCGTCCTACAGTTCGCGTTTCGCCTCCTCTGACCTGAACGATTTCGTACATTCTTCAGCCGTGACCGCGCTGCCCGGCGGCGACCTGATGTCGGTGTGGTTTGCCGGCTCCCGCGAAGGCGCTGGGGATGTCGAGATTCGTACATCGCGTTTCGATGCGCGTACCGAAGAGTGGGGCGGCGAGCAAGTCCTGGCGACCCGCGAATCCACCCAGTCGGGTACCGGCAAATACATCCGCAAGCTCGGCAACCCGGTGATTGCGCTGGCTCCGGACAACCGTTTGTGGCTGTTCTATGTCTCTGTGTCGGTGGGCGGCTGGGCCGGCAGCTCGGTCAACGCGATGGTCTCCAGCGACATGGGCGCCAACTGGTCGCCGCCGCGTCAACTGGTGACCTCGCCGTTTCTGAACATCAGCACGCTGGTCCGTGGCGCACCGGTGTTTCACGCCGATGGCTCAATCGGTATGCCGGTGTATCACGAGTTTCTCGGCAAGTTCGCCGAATACCTCTACCTGAGCGCAAACGGCGAGGTGATCGACAAGTTTCGCATCAGTCGCGGCAACAACTCTCTGCAGCCGACCGTGGTGCCGCTCGACGGGCAGCGTGGCGTGGCGTTGCTGCGTTACGCCGGGGAAACCTTCCACCGGGTACTTGCCAGCCGCACTGAAGATGGCGGGCAGACCTGGAGCGAGCCGTATCCGCTGACCCCGAGCAACCCCAACTCGTCCCTGGCGGCGGTCGGCGTGCCGGGCAAGGGCTTGCTGGTGGCGCTCAATGACCTGCGCGAAGGCCGCTTCAAACTCAGCCTGTATGGCACTGACGAGCAGATGAACGTCTGGCGACCGCTGATGGACTTCGATAAATCACCTGATCCATTGGGCACGCCGTTCGCGCTGGATGCCTACAAGGAAGTCATCGGCGAGGGCTTTCGAAGCTCCAGCGGCGTACGACGCCAGCCAATGGAAGCAGAATTCCTGAGTAACCTGGATCAGCGTGTCTGTTCGCCGCAAGGCTGTGATTTCGAGTACGAATACCCTTATTTCATCCGCAGTCCGGAGGGCCTTTATCACTTGGTCTACTCGTGGAATAACACCTTCATCAAACATGTCAGCTTCAACGAAGCCTGGCTGGCGGAGCAGCTCTTATGATCGCCCTGGGCTTGGCTCATCTGGCGTTTGCCTGGGGACTGTTTATTCTGTTGGCACCTCTGACCTCATCGCTCTGGCGACGCTGCGGCCTGCTTGCAGTGACCTCGTTGTTGAGCGTTATGCCGGTTGACGGGCTATCGATGGCTGCCTATGCCCGCAGCCTGACCGATGATCTGGCGATCAGCACTCTGGTGCTGCTGGGCTGGCTGGTGCTGCAAAGGCTGGGCGTTTTGAAGCCCGTGGCTGTTTCGCCGCGGCTCATGGCGTTGCTGGTCTTCGCACTGCTGGCCTTGACGCTGTACCCGGCCACGCTGGGCCTGACTTATTTCGATCCCTACCGCTGGGGGTATAACCCGAGGCCGATGATCATCATCGTCGCTTTCATTGCGTTGGGGCTGGTCTGTCTGCGTAACACACTGGCCGTGGCGATGCTGGCCGTCGCCACGCTGGCGTTCACGTTCAGGATAAAACCATCGGAAAACTATTGGGATTACCTGATCGACCCACTTCTCGGGCTTTGCTGTTGCGCAGCTTTGCTGGGTTTGGCTGTCCGTTTTATATATCGTCGAGTAACAGGTCAGCGTCGTTCAGCTGGCGTGTCTGCCGGCAACGTGTAGAGGAACAAGAATGAGTGCTTTGCAATCGCGACGACTGCGCTACTGGCTGAGCGCTGTGCTGTTGGTGTTCCTGGTGTCGGCGCTGCTGAGAATTGTGTTTTTCTTCGGGTTTTCCGGCATCGAGCCGGGCATGCTGTTTTCCCGCAATGAAGTGCTGCAGACGCTGGGTATCGGCTTGCGCTTCGACTTGCGTCTGACGCTGATTGTTTTGCTGCCGGTCGCTATGTTGCTCTGGTTGCCGCGCTGGAACCTGATCAGCGTGCCGACCCTGCGCTGGCTTTCAAGGGGTTACCTGATTCTCGCGCTGGCGGTTCTGACGCTGATCTACATCGTCGACTTTGGTCATTACGCCTACCTCGGGGTCAGGCTGAATGCCAGCGTGGTGCGCTATCTGGAAGACGCGCAGATATCCCGTGACATGCTCTGGCAAACGTACCCTGTGCTGTGGATTACTGCCGGCTGGCTGTTGACCGTCGCCGTATTGGGCTGGGCACTGCTGCGCCTTGAACGTCTGACCCTGGATCGTGACGCCAGGCCGATCAAGCGCGCGTCAGTGGTGTCGGTATCTGCCTTGGTGGCCTGTGCGACGTTTCTCGGTTTGCTGGGCCGTGTCGACAATCTCAATCTGGAAAACCCGGTGCCGTTGCGCTGGAGTGATGCGTTTTTCTCTGGCAACAGTCAGCTGGCGGCCGTCGGGCTCAATCCGGTGCTGTTCTTGTACGACACGCTCAAGGTTGCGCAGTCACACTTCGATGAGGCTCAGGTGCGCAAGCATTATCCGTTGATCGCGCATTACCTCGGCGTGCAGCAGCCCGATGCGCGAACGTTGAGCTTCAAGCGTCCTCAGGCCGGCCAGCCTTACCAATTGGCGGGAGAACGGCCGCCAAACGTAATGTTTGTGATGCTCGAGTCACTGGGCACCAGTGCGGTCGGCGCATACGGTAACCCGCTCAATCCGACCCCGAACCTCGATCACCTGGCCAGGCAGAGCTGGTTCTTCAAGCATTTTTACGTGCCGGTCACGGGCACTGCGAAAACCGTCTGGGCGAGTATCACCGGCGTGCCCGACGTGACTCGTCAGGAAACAGCGACGCGTCATCCGCTGCTGACGCGCCAACACACCATCATCAATGACTTCAAGGGCTACGAGAAGCTGTACATGATTGGCGGCAATTCGGGCTGGGCCAACATGAACGCGCTGATCCGCCGCAGCATCGATGATGTGCGCCTGTACGACGAACGAGACTGGAAGTCGCCGCAGGTGGACGTATGGGGTATTTCCGACCTTGACCTGTTCAAGGAAAGCGACCAAATCCTGCGTGCGTTGCCGGCAGACAAACCGTTTTTTGCCTACGTGCAGACCGCGGGTAATCACCGACCTTTCACCATTCCTGAAAACAATGATGGTTTTCAGGTCAGCGACAAGACCCTGGAGCAAGTGCAGGCGTCAGGGTCGCGCAGTGTCGAACAGTACAACGCCGTGCGCTTGCTGGACTTCAATATCGGCCGGCTGATGGAAATAGCCAAGGCGGGCGGCTATTACGAGAACACCATTTTCGTGCTGTTCGGCGACCACAACACGCGTATCAGCCAGATCCCGCACATGGCTCCTGCGTTCGAGCAACTGGGGCTTGAAAGTAATAACGTCCCTTTGCTGATTCATGCCCCAGGCCTGCTCGGCACGCGAGTGATCGACGAAGCCGTCGGCCTGGCGGACTTGCTGCCAACGCTGGCGGGCATGACCGGTATGGCGTTCACCAGCGGTACGATGGGGCGTGACATTCAGCAGCCTGCCCCTGAGGGCGAACGTGTCGTGCCGCTGGTTCTGCGCGAAGGCACGTTTCCACTGATCGGTGGTGTGACGCGCAACTTCCTGTTGCAAATGGAGCACGACGGCAGTTCGCCAACCCTTCACGATTTGTCCTCGCCTACGCCGCTGGACAATGTGGCCGGGCAGCATCCACAGGAGTTTCAGCGGTTGCATGACCTCACCCGTGGCCTGCATGAAACCTCACGAATGATGCTCTACCAGAATGTACGCTGAGCCAAAAAACGATGCACTGGTCAGCCACAGGTCACGCCGGACTGGGCCAGTGCTTGCGCGATAGCACTCTTGTGCTGGATGATGTTAAAACGCCGCATGATGGAATCAGTGGCCATTGAATTACAGAGAACGTCCTGTTGAGGTTTATCGCCATTATTGACGGCGGATTACCGGACGATTGAAACAGCCGGTCTTCAGCGTCGGCTGTTTTCTTCAGCGAAAGGGCATTTCATCGCCAATACAGGAAATAACTGTCAGTTTTAGCGTTGAATCTGTATTTTGGCCGCCAATTTCTGTTCGGATGTGATTCTCGTCTATCGCATACTCAAGAGCCTTCCTGGATGCCGGCATGTTCTTCAAGCGTCACCCCGCCGAAGTTGCTTGACGCACTTCGCGCTGAAACGAAACAGCTGCACGTTCGACTCGAAAAACGCATGCCGTTTTTTTCACCGGTTCTGAACCACGCTCTTTACCTTCGTTTACTCCAGGCTTACTACGGCTTTTATGCACCTCTCGAAGTGGCACTTCATGACAGTGGTCTGGTGCCCTGTGCGCTCTCCCCGGATGAGCGGATCAAAACGAAAGTGCTGGTGAAGGACTTGCGAGCACTGGAGATGTCCGAACATCAGATCGGACAACTTCCGCATTGCATGCAACTGCCCGTCATCGATTCGCCCGGTGCCTGCCTGGGGGTCATGTATGTGCTGGAAGGGGCAACGCTGGGCGGGCAAGTGCTGCGGCGCGAGATACTCAAGCGCATCGGGCTGGATGAACAGAGCGGGGCAGCTTTTCTCGACGTGTATGGTGTCCAGACAGGGCCGCGCTGGAAGGCTTTTTTGAACTACCTTGATAACGTACCGCGAGACGTTGTTTTTACAGAAGCGGCTGCCGTGGCAGCGCACTCCACATTTTCATGTTTCGAGCACTGGCTCGGCGGTCAAGAGGTACTGTTATGAGCCAACTCGACAAGGACTCTTTTGAAGTCCTATTGGCTAATTGCGCGGATGAGCCCATCCAGTTTCCGGGCGCCATCCAGCCTCATGGTGTGCTGTTCACTCTGACCGAACCCGAGCTGACGATCATGCAGGTCAGCGCTAACGTGCAGACAGTGCTGGGCCAGGCACCGGAACACCTGCTGGGCAAGTCGCTTGACTGTGTGCTTGGGTCTGGCTGGGCTGAAGTAATCAAAAGCGCAAGCGTCCATGATTCGTTCGCCGATGCGCCGCGCCTGCTGATGTCGGCCAATGGCGTCGAGTTCGAAGCCATGCTCCACCGCAGTCAGAACGTTCTGGTGCTGGAGCTCGAAATTCAGGACAAGGCAACCCAGGCAGTCAGTTATTCCGAGCGCACCGGCAACATGGGCCGCATGCTGCGTCAGTTGCATGCAGCCAGCGACTTGCAGACGCTTTACGAAGTCAGCGTTCGCGAAATTCAGAAGATGACCGGTTATGACCGGGTGTTGATCTATCGTTTCGAAGAGGAAGGCCACGGTCAGGTCATTGCTGAAGCGTCGGCGCCTTCGATGGAATTGTTCAACGGCCTGTTTTTCCCGGCTTCGGATATTCCCGAGCAGGCGCGCGAACTGTATCGCCGCAATTGGCTGCGCATCATTCCGGACGCCGATTACACGCCTGTGCCTCTGGTGCCGCAACTGCGCCCGGACACCAAAACACAGCTCGACCTGAGTTTCTCGACGCTGCGCAGTGTTTCTCCGATTCACTGCCAATACATGAAAAACATGGGCGTTCTGTCTTCAATGAGTGTTTCGTTGATTCAGGGCGGCAAGCTGTGGGGGCTGATCAGCTGCGGGCATCGCACGCCGCTGTACGTGTCTCACGAACTGCGCAGTGCATGCCAGGCGATTGGCCAGGTGTTGTCGCTGCAGATCAGCGCCATGGAAGCGTTAGAAGTCAGCCGCCAGCGCGAGACCAAGGTTCAGACCCTGCAACAACTGCATCAACTGATGGCGACATCCGGCGCAGAAGTGTTCGATGGGCTGGCACAGCAGCCGCAGCTGTTGATGGATCTGGTAGGTGCTACGGGCGTAGCGATCATCGAGGACCGTCATACGCATTGTTTCGGTAACTGCCCGGAGCCTGCCGATGTGCGGGCGTTGCATGCCTGGATGATGTCGAGCGGCGAGCCTGTATATGCCAGTCATCATCTCTCTAGTGTCTATGCGCCCGCCGAGGTTTACCAGCCAGTTGCCAGTGGCGTATTGGCCATGAGCCTGCCCAAACCGGTGGACAACGGGGTCATCTGGTTTCGTCCCGAGGTCAAGGAGACGGTGCAGTGGAGCGGAGATCCGGAAAAGCCGTTGAACATGGAAAGTTCGGATACCGGCATGCGTCTTCGGCCCCGCACTTCGTTTGAAATCTGGAAGGTCGAGATGACCGGGATTGCTGCAAAGTGGAGTCATGGTGATGTATTTGCGGCTAAAGACCTGCGCCGCTCTGCGCTGGAAAATGACCTCGCCAGGCAGGTGAGCAAGGAGCAACAGGCCGTTCGTGCCCGCGATGAGCTGGTAGCGGTCGTTTCCCATGACCTGCGCAACCCGATGACGGTCATTTCAATGCTCTGCGGGATGATGCAGAAATCGTTCAGCTCTGATGGTCCACACACCTCGCGTCGCATTTCCACGGCCATCGACACCATGCAGCAGGCCGCCAGCCGGATGAACGTGTTGCTTGAGGATTTGCTCGACACCTCGAAAATCGAAGCCGGCCGCTACACCATCACCCCACAACCGCTGGAAGTCAGCCAGATATTCGAAGAGGCCTACACGCTGCTTGCGCCGCTGGCGATGGACAAGTCCATCGAGATTTCCTTCAGCGCCGAACCGGATATCAAGGTCAACGCAGACCCGGAGCGTTTGTTCCAGGTGCTGTCTAATCTGATTGGCAATGCCATCAAGTTCACCCCGAAGCAGGGCAGGATCGGCGTAGCGGCGATGTCCAACGGCAGCGAGATCGTGTTCACCGTCATTGACTCCGGTGAAGGCATTCCGCCTGAGCAACTGCCACATATTTTCGAGCGCTACTGGACAGTCAAGGAAGGTAACCCGACCGGCACTGGCCTCGGTTTGTACATCTCCCAAGGCATCATCAAGGCCCACGGCGGCGAGCTGGCGGCACACAGCCAGATCGGGCAGGGCAGCGAATTCCGCTTTACAGTGCCGATCGCGCATTGATTGCCTGACAGGGCCTGAGTGATGAGTTGATCACTCAGGCCTTGTCATCAACCTACGATGGCTACTTCCAGTTCGAGGCTTTCTCGGTGTACTCCGTACTTTCGGGAAGTACCTCGTGGAGAAACGCCAGGTATTTGTTCATCAATTCCTTACTGGGAAAGCGGGCAGGGAATCCTGTGGTGACGTCGTCGCAGTGAATGATGATCATTAACCGCTTGTGATCAATCGTCACAAACTCATGCAGGTGCCAAGGGGCGGTTTGTCGATGGTGGACGGGGTTTTCCCAATTCAGCAGCTTGACGGCTGCGATAACGGCCATCGCTACCGGGCCGATCAGGAAGAGCAGTGATCCGGTGAGAAGGGCGATGAAAACGAATATCAGGATGACGGATATGGCGATGCCCTTAAAGAAACTTGAGGCAAAGTCTGGGTAGTGGAAGTAATACTCGAGCGTAGCGCCGTCGGTTTTCAGGGTGTAGTTGTAGATGGTTTTTTGGCGGATGAGCAGGCCTATAAAGTAGGCAAGATGGCCTCCAAGTGCAAGTATTACGCAAACGAGAGAGGACGGGCTGTCTGAAAACATTACCCAGCCTAACCAAATAAAAAGTGAGCTTGCCATTACATGGAAGGCGGTAAACCCAAGCTGCGTGATCATGATTTCTTTAGGTGATCTCGCTAAGGTTTTTATTTTCCAGTTTAGGATGTCTTTGCCTTTCGGCAGATTCAGAGCTTTTTCTAGCTGTGTCATACAGGTGTGCCCTCTGCGACTTCCAGGGGCAGAGCGCCGATCCTGCTTGATGCCTTTACCTCGAGTTCCACAGCAGCCAGGCCGTCAATAGACGTATCGCCTCGTATACCAAGCTCCATCTGAAACAGATAGCTTCTATCGTCTCCGCCAGGATTTAAAAGATTGGCCGGGTACCAGAGTTGCAGCTCAAGGTACGTTGCGTCCTTGTCGAGCGGCACCCAGGTTTCCCAGATGAGGTCTTCGTTTTCAGGTGGCATGCGGGGGTAGGTAAAGTCTTCACTCGCCTTGCCAGCAGGCTTGTTGGTAAGCATCCCGAACTGTTCGGTGTTCCTGAATTGCCCGCGGTCCAAAAAAGCTTCATATATTGGCTGGTTTATTTTTTTTACAGTCAGCACGTCCAATGGTCGCTTGCTGCTGATGACATTGAAATGCACGGTCTGCCCGCGTAACACGTTTGGCAATCGCACTTGTACTCCAGCACCATTTTGTACCGCGACGCTGTAATAATCGCCTTTGCCAAGATAACGGTTTTCATAATTCACGGTGCTTTTTACATGGACCTGCGGAGATAATTGAATTTCCATCAACGCGCGCACTTCTTCATGCTCGCCATCGGCAGTCTCGGCGTAGCGATAGTTCGCGGTATTGGACCAACAGCACTTGCGTAGCCACCAGCCAACACTATCTTGCTTGAAGTAATTAAGGGCCATCGTAGCAAGGAAATAGATAAAGCCCGTTGCGAACAGAGCTACGCTGAACCATGGATTCATCGCGATTATCGCAAAAGCGCTAGCGGGGAAAAAACCTGCGAACAATTGGGCTGCAGAACCTAATCCCATCATTAATACGGAAGACCACTTTACACGAAGTCCATATTCTTCCTCTGACGTTTTTGCTGCGTAAAAATCATCTGCAACATCAAATAGTTCAAGCGTAACCGCCGCTAGCCCAAACCCACCCATCGCAACCATCGAGCCCCTGAACCCGCGTATAGCATCACCCCAAACTGCGTTACCCTGTGCTTTCCAATAAGCTGCCGACTTATCAAGAATGCCCACGTCATACCCGCCAATAACCAGTGGCTTTGCCGTGCTGATAATCGCCCACGGCGCTTCAACAAACACCGCCATCAACAGATTGAAGCTGTAGCCCAATCCATACGTCACCTTGCCGATGTCCTTGGTACTGAAATCCCCATCCCGGGTAAGGTCCCGATAGAGGAAGGCGGTATTGATCAGGTTGAGCATGACCACGCCCCAGGTGATCGTGCCTGCCGTGCCGCCAAGTCGGTCGGTCCAGCCTTTGGCGCGGGCGAGCCAGTCCTTGGTCAGGGTTTTGCCGGACTGGAAGTACTGACGAATTTCGTCCTGCAATTGCTTTGCATACTGATTGTTCTGGAAGTCGAGCAGGGCGGGCATGCTTAGTTCGTGCAGACGAAGTTTCTGAATATGGGCGTGCAGGTTGCGGGAGGTGCTTTGCCGTGTGTTGTAAGCCGTTGGATAGAGCCAGCTGCGCCGGATATCGTTGATCTGCCTATTGAGCACTTGCCATTCGCGTACCCACTGTTTGAACTTTATGAGCATCTGCTGGTTGATCGCGATACGCGCAGGCGAGTCGAGCAGGATCTGGCCGATCAACAGTGTGCGAATCAACGCGACAATGTTCTGCTGCTTGCCAAGGGCCATGTGACTGTCGATGGGCACCCAGGCCAGCAAGATGCTTTCGAGTGTCGCCTTGCCTGCACCGCTGGCCAGTTCGCCGAGAGCCTTGAAGGTGTCCTGGACAGGCTGTTTCAGTGCCTTCATCCACGGTTTGTCGGCAAAACCCTGATGGTTGAGCGCGCCATTGAGTTCGCCAATACGAGTGGCGAGGTTGGTGACGTCGCCAAGGCCATTGATCAGCGCATCGGCTTCCTCATGCAGAGCCTGTTTGAGCGCGGCTGAAAAACCATAGCGCAGGGTGCCAAACAGGCTGTTGGTGTTGATTTCCTGCTCGGCAAGCCAGGCGCTGGCTGCGCTGTCTTGAGCGTATATGATCTGCAGGTTGAGCATGGTCGTCTGCAAATACAGCAGGGCTTCCGGGTTGGTGGTGTCGATGAACAGCTTGAGTGGTTCTGTACCTATGTGTGTCGACCACAGGCGGAAATCGCTTTGCGTGTCGCGCACTTGTTGCCGGAGCCTGTCTCGGGTTGGAAGATGCTGCAAAAGGTACTCACGCGCACCTGTCAGATCGACTTCGCGACGCCATTTGTGACGATCTTTCCAGACCTGCGCACCCTCTTCAGTAGGGTTACTGCCGTAACGCGCTTTAATCGACTTGCGCATATCCGGGCTCTTGAAAACATCCGGCAAAAACAGCAAGCCTCCGGGGACGGTGTTGCTGCCTATCTGTGCTGCTTCAAAATCACACTGTTCAAAGTAGGCTTCTAGCTCGCTCAGGTACTGATGCGTTCGTAGCGTATTGTCGCGCACCGAGGCAGGCAGTTTATCCGTTTCACTCTCTGCGCCGCACAGGGTGGCGACGGTCTGGGCGATCTGGATCTTGTGTTCGTGTTCGCTTTGCCAATCCCGAAGCGCCGCCTGATCGGCTGCCAGCTGCATGCCCAGATCGTTGAAAACGGCCAGAGGGTCATCAAGGGCGATGACCAAGGCGCTGTCCTGATCGTCAACGCTGCCTTGCCAGAAGACGTCAGCCCCCAATGGGGCCCATGACGGTTGTGCGTCTGGGTCTTCTGACAATGGGCGGGCAGTGGGGACCGACGTATCTGCAAAACGTCCATCGTCAATCACGTGGCCCAGGTCGATATCCGCCACGGCCTCTGCGATGCGGTCCAGCGGCAAGGTATCGGGCTCGGCCATGCTGGTGCAGTAGCGGGCCAGGTCCAGCGCTTTCATCCACAAGGCGCGGCTTGGGGCATTGGAGCGCATGTGTTCGCAGAGACGCCATGTCCACTGGATGGGGGAGAAAGCAATGTGCAGCGTGTTGCGGCGCGGGTAGAAGAGGAAGGGTTTACCGTCGCTGGCGCCGTTTCGCTGGTCATTGCCGATCTGTGCCTCGGCCCAGACAATACGGCTCAGTTGACCGCTCAGGGCTGAAGCCGCGTATTCGTGCAGCGTGTCGGCGGTTTCGTCGAACACGTAGACATAGCCGTCGTACAGTTGGCGCAGGGTATGGCTGCGCGTTTTCAACGGCGGCTGGCGGGCCCACTTGCCGTCTTTCGGCAGCGGCTTCAGTTGACCGGGCGCGACGTCATACCGCGAGCGATCCAGCGCATAACGCACTGGCACGATGGCGACGTTGGGCCCGCGGAACGGGCACAGGCTGGTGGCCGTAGCCGGTGTCCTGGCGAAACAGGCCGCACGTCGTTGCTGGCGTGTGCCGTTTTTATCGGTCATGCGGAAAACTCTCTGTGCAGCGGGTCGTTCACCCGCCTACTGAAAGAGCTGCATACCAAGAACTGTGCCGATAATATTTTTATCGTTTTAAAACAAGGTCATAGGCTGAAAGAAACAAAGACAAGCTCAATACTCTCGGTAAAAAGAGCTAAATAGTGCGCAGGCTTTTGCACTTACCTGCGCAAGCTCGTTTACGCACTGTCGGGCTTTTATATAAGCCTTGGTCGGTCTGACCGGCCACGTGGTGCGCAAAAGTTTGCGCATCACAGGTTTTTTGAGACAAGCGTAAAGTGAGCAAAGCCAGGCATAAGGCCTGGCCAAACAGGAGGGTGGCGCTAAAACTCAGCTTGCCGAAGTCACCTTACCCGCCGATGTGCGACTGACCCGCAAGGCCACTATGCCGCCGACGATGATCAGCGCAGCCAGTGAGTACAGCGCCAGGGTGGTCGAGCCGGTCTGATCCTTGATCCAGCCCACCAGATACGGGCTGAGAAAGCCTGCCATCTGGCCGATCGAGTTGATCAGCGCCAGGCCGCCTGCGGCGACGCTGGCGCTCAGCAGCGCGGTTGGCAACGGCCAGAACATTGGCAGGCTGGTCAGGGCGCCAATGGTGGCGATGGTCAGGCCGAGGATGGCGATGACAGGCACAGTCGCGAAGTTGGCGGCGATGATCAGGCCAGTTGCGCCCATCAGCATCGGCACCACCAAATGCCAGCGGCGCTCATTGCGCAGGTCGGCGGAGCGGCCGACCAGCAGCATGAAAACGCCTGCCATCAGATACGGCACGGCGCTGATCCAGCCGATCACCAGCGCGTCGCTGAAGCCCAGATTTTTGATGATCGACGGCAGCCAGAAATTGATCGCGTAGACACCGCTCTGAATGCAGAAATAGATAAACCCGAGAATCCATATGAACGGCATGGTCAGCACCGAAGCCACCGAGCTTGTGCCTTGTACCGGGCGGCTGAGTTCATCGTGGGTGATGTCGGCCTTTACCCGCTGGCGCTGGTCCGGTGTCAGCCAGCGAGCGTCTTCGACCTTGTCACACAGCAGGAAAAAGGCCAGCACGCCGAGTGCCACTGTCGGCAGGCCCTGAATCAGAAACATCCACTGCCAACCTGCCATACCGCCTTGGCCTGCAGCGAAATGATTGAGGATCCATCCGGAAAACGGGCCGCCCAGCAGGCCGGATACCGGGATTGCCGACATGAACAGCGCCATGATCCGCCCGCGACGCTGGTTCGGGTACCAGCGCGACAGGTACAGCACGATGCCGGGGAAGAAGCCGGCTTCTGCCATGCCGGTCAGAAAGCGCAGCACGTAGAACTCGACCGGTGTGGTGACGAACAGCAGACAGGTCGAGAAAATGCCCCAGGTGATCATCATCAAACCGATCCAGCGACGCGGCCCGAAGCGGTTCAGCGCCAGGTTGCTGGGCAAGCCACACAACACGTAGCCGATGAAAAAGATCCCCGCGCCCAGGCCATAGATCGTCTCGCTGAAACTCAGCGCGTCGAGCATTTGCAGCTTGGCGAAGCCGACGTTCACGCGGTCCAGGTAGTTGAACAGGTAGCAGATGAAGATAAACGGGATGAGGCGCAGGGTAATGCGACGGTAGACATGATTGCCTTCAACGTCGCCCGCCTTGTGGTTTGAAACAGGGGTCATGGCGCGTGGTCCTTGTGCGTTTTGTTTTTAGGGGAGTTGCCGGGTGCACACCTGATCATAAGGTGCGGATGGCGAAAACGCTTCGGGGTTTTGCATGCCTGTGCGAGGCATGCGTTGTGTCATTGCACAATGCCCGGGGGCTCACGCTGTGGCGAGCGTCGGGCCTTGTTGGGCCGGATGACCGGCTTTTTGAAGATTTGTCATGGAACCAGTCGAATGGTTCGAACCACTGAGGGGCATTTGCAACGCGCTTCCTGAGCGTAGTTGCCTGGCGTTGTTTGCATGCGGTTAATACAAAAATGCCGGTTCTTCCACGTTTGTACGGGCTGTTTTAGATGGCAGGGCAGTACTGTTTTAATTTTTAACGCAAGGCGCAGCTATTAAGCGTGCCTTTTTAATCTTACAGGGAGGTGCACCATGCGCGATGGGCAATGATGTGTTCTGCGCCCAAGAGTTGAAGCCTGAGTCAGTGAGCCGCTTTCGAAAATAACGGATGTCGTACGTCGTCTTCGCTGTCGACCTGTTTTGCTGTGCGACGTTCGAGTACCCTGAATAAGTCGTCAAGGATAGCCATGCTATTTCAAAAAGAAGAACCTCCTTTCTTTTCCGATACTCAAAGCCCCGTGGAAGTCTATACCGAGTGGGACCCGCTCGAAGAAGTCATCGTTGGCATCATGGACGATATTCGTGTGCCAGAGTGGGACACCGGTTTAAAAGCCATCATCCCCCAAGAGTCCAGTGACTTTTTTCAAACGTACTCCGGGCGACGGTTTCCGGAGGAGTTGCTTGTCAAAGCCAGGCAGGAAGTGAATACCCTGGCCCAGATTCTGGAAGCCGAAGGCATCAGGGTAAGAAGGCCGAACGAGACGAATCACCATCAGCCTATCATGACGCCCCACTTTACCACTGGCGGCACTTTCTATTCCGCCATGCCGAGAGACTGTCTTTTTGCAATCGGCAAGAAGATTATCGAAGTGCCCATGGCCTGGCGCAGCCGCTACTTTGAAACTTTCGCGTTCCGCGACATATTGAATGACTATTTCACTCGAGGTGCCGAGTGGATCTCCGCGCCCAAACCGATGCTGACGGATGCGGTGTGGAAAACGGATTACGACTTTGAACAGGACATTCCGTTTAATTCCATTATCACGGAAGTCGAACCGCTGTTTGATGCCGCCGACTTCATGAAAATGGGGCGCGACATTATCGGGCAGCGGAGTCACGTGACCAATAATAAAGGGATTGAATGGCTGCGCAGAACACTGGGGCCGGAGTACCATATTCACATTTATGAGTTCGAAGAACCGGGGCCCATGCACATCGACACGACGATATTGCCATTGGCGCCGGGTCGTGTACTTATTAACAAAGGTTGGGTGCCACAGATTCCCGATATTTTCAAAGACTGGGAAATTCTGAATCCACCGCCCTCTACGCTGCCAGATGATCATCCGCTATACATCACGTCCAAGTGGATTCACACCAACGTGCTCATGCTGGATGAAAGGACCGTCGTTGTTGAAAAAGACGAGGACGCGCTGATCAGTGCATTTCAGAAGTGGGGTTTCAAAACCATCCTCTGTCCGTTTAAACATTTCCAGACATTCGGCGGTTCTTTTCACTGCGCCACGCTGGATGTAAAACGCAGCGGCAGTCTGAAGCGTTATATCTGACGGTTGTGTGCCGCTTCCCCTGTTCCCCAGCGTGCAGGGGAGGCGTACGTTTAACCAGGCGCCGGGTACCCAACCCAGGCTCTGCCACATCAGCAGTTTAAGGGGATTCGAGCAATCGAATTACCGCGACGGGGCGTTGAAATGCATCACAACAGAACAGTACTGATCGTCTCTTCCGAGTTGAACGTTGCACTGACAATAGACAACATCAAGGCGGTGTATGACCTGAGCGACTGGCAATTTGTTTTTTTGCTGGAAGATTATCTGGGCGTGGCAAGCGAGGCGTTGAAATGCTCCGGAACATTCATCGTATCTGATTTTTCCGTTTCAGCCGAGGTAGAGGCCGCACTGGATAACATTGCCCGGTACTGCAGTGTTTCCGTTGCTGTCCCTTTCGATGAGTTCTCTCTTTACGTCGCGGCATCGGCCAATGACCGTTGGGCGCTGCCTGGCATAACTCGCCAGAATGCGCGGAAGTTTCGTGATAAAAAAAGAATGAAAGAGATCGCCCAGCAGGCCGGCATCCTGACGGCAAAAGAGATCACGCTGGATGAAATCAAAAGCGGGCAGGTCGCGTTTCCTGTGGTTGTCAAACCGCGCTCTCTGGCGGGGTCTGAGGGCGTCCAGATACTCTCTGATGCAACGCAGCTTCATGAGATGGATGTCGATTGGTACGCCGAATACCAAGACATGAATGAACGTCAATATTTTATTGAACAGTATAATCCCAATACCATTTACCATATTGATTGTGTGGTGCTGAACGGCGTGATGTCGTTCATCTCGGTCGGCGAATATTTGGGTAAACCCCTGGATTTTCAGCACGAAAAACCCGTCGGCGTATTGTCTGTCACCGATGAGATGATCGAGCACACCTGGCGGCATTTTACTGAATCGGTACTCACTGCATTCAATGCGCCAGATGGCGTGTATCACATCGAAGCGTTTGCGGACGCAGGTGCAGGTGCAGAACTTCTGGAGATTGCCTATCGTCCAGGTGGAGCAGCCATTGTCGAGATGATCGAGATGGTCTATGGGCTGGACCTGCAGTTTATTCATGTTGCGGCGCAGATGGGTCTGAATCCGCCGCTCAATATCCAGCGCAACGCGCAAGCCTTCGGCTATATGACCTTTCCGAAAAAACATCTCTCCGCTGAAGCGCTTTACGTCACTCAGATTTCCTTGCCTCCTCTCGAAAACATGCCCACCTTGAGAACTCACGCCGTACCGACTCTGGGTGGCATCGCATCGGGAAAATTCTACTGTTACAAGGATTCGCTGGGGTCTTTCGTATTTTGTGGGGATCGCGACCTTGTCTCACGGGACGTGCGTTACCTGAACGAACATTATTCGGTACAGGTTGCGGCTGAAAAACAGCCCTCTGCCCAATAATGACAACCACTTTCAGAAGGGCTGCCAGTTGATCGACATACGTAAGCCAAACACTATTCTGATCGTTTCCTCCGAGCTGGATGTCAGCGAGGTAGTTGCCAGAATCAGGAGCCGTTACCCGATCCCTGCGTGGACGTTCATCTACCTTCTGGAGGATCTTCTGGGTCAGGCTGGAGAGGAGCTGAAGCGCGATGGCAACTTTGTGGTCCGGGACTTTGCCGTTCACGAAGACGTCGAAAAAGTATTCAGTCAGATCACAAACACCTATTCCGTAACGGCCGTCATTCCGAATGATGAGTTTGCCGTATACATCGCTGCGTGGGCCAATGACTATTGGCAGTTGCCTGGGTTGACGTTCGACATGGCGACACGATTTCGTGATAAAAAACGAATGAAGCACATTGCCCAGACATTCGATATCCCGACAGCAAGAGAAATCACCGTGGATGACATTAGCCGCGGGGCAGTGACCTTTCCGGTCATCCTCAAGCCTCGGTCCATGGCGGGCGCTGTCGGGGTCAAAATCATTACTGAGGCTCAGCAACTTTTCGAGGCATATTCCCCTGCTAGTGATGACTATCAGGACATGAACGAACACCAGTATCTGATCGAAACTTACAACCCGCAGCCTCTTTATCAGTTGGACGCGGTCGTTCTGAAAGGGCAGTTGGCATTCCTTGCGGCGGGAGAGTACCTGGGTAAACCCATCGACTATCTCGCCGAATGCCCGCTGGGTTATTTTTCACTTGCCGAAGAAGATATCCAGCACCTCTGGCGGCCCTTCATCGAGCGTGTGTTGTCCGCTTTTGACGGGCCTGATGGTGTTTACCATATCGAAGCGTTTGGTGATGCTGGCAACGGCTTTGAATTGCTTGAAATTGCCTATCGGCCTGGTGGGGCTTCCACTGTCGATATGATAAAAATCGCTCATGGGATAGACCTGCGTTTCATTCACCTTGCCGTTCAGTTAGGGCTTGTCGATGCGCTACATGTTGAACGTGCGGGCGAGGCGTTCGGTTATATGACATTCCCCAAAAAACACCTCGCCAGAGAAAAACTTCACGTTACTCAGGTTCTACTGCCGAGCATTGAAACTCTGCCAACCCTGAAGATGAAGACTATTGCGCAAGTTGGCGATATCGCTTCAGGCGAGTTTTTCTGCCACAAGGATTGTCTGGGCGCCTTTGTATTCTGCGGAGATCGAGACAGCGTTGCTCGGGACTTGAAGCATATTGTGGACAGTTACAGTGTTCATACAGCGTCCGAGCTGTAAAGCGACGCCTTCGGTATCGGCATTAGGTTATGTGTCCGGTGCCCTCACTATTCAATCGCTTCATACGGCAAACCTACATAATTCTCGGCAATGGTCCTGCGTCCGGCTTCCGAGCCGACGTAGTAGTCCAGTTCGGTATGCTGAATGCGCTGGCTGAAGGCGTCGGTGCCTGGGAAGTTGTGCAGCACCGAGGTCATCCACCAGGAAAAGCGCTCGGCTTTCCAGACGCGGCGCAGGCAGATCTGCGAGTACTTTTCCAGCAGGTCGGTGCGGCCTTCGCGATAGACCTTGAGCAGGATCCGGTACAGCGTGCTGACGTCACTGGCCGCGAGGTTCAGGCCCTTTGCGCCGGTGGGCGGGACGATGTGTGCAGCGTCGCCGAGCAGGAACAGGCGGCCGTACTGCATGGGTTCCACCACAAAGCTGCGCAGCGGCGCGATACTTTTTTCAATGGACGGGCCGGTAACCAGGCGTTTTGCCAGGTGCGCGGGCAAACGGGCTTTCAATTCACCCCAGAAACGATCGTCCGACCAGTCTTCGACCTTCTCGTCAGCGCTGACCTGTACGTAATAACGGGTGCGAATGGCTGAGCGCATGCTGCACAAGGCAAAGCCGCGCGGGTGGTTGGCGTAAACCAGTTCTTCATTGACCGGCGGCGTGTCGGCCAGCACGCCGAGCCAGCCAAACGGGTAGACGCGCTCGAAGATTTTCAGTGCTTCAGACGGGATCGATTGTCGGGACACGCCGTGAAAACCGTCGCAGCCAGCAATGTAATCGCAGTCGAGGCGCACGGTCTCGCCGTCTTTCACAAAGGTCAGGTAAGGGCTGTCGGTCTTTGGGTCATGGACGTTGACGTCTGCTGCGTCATAAACCGTCATTGCCCCGATAGACGCGCGAGCAGCCATCAGGTCGCGGGTGACTTCGGTCTGGCCGTAGACCGTCACGGTTTTGCCACCGGCAAGGTTTTTCAGGTCGATGCGCTCGCAGCGACCGTCGAAGGCCAGCTCGAAGCCATCGTGAATAAGTCCTTCGGCGTCCATACGCTCGCTGACCCCGGCTTCACGCAGCAGGTCGGTCATGCCTTGCTCAAGCACGCCAGCGCGGATGCGCGAGAGGATATAGTCCGGGTTCTTGCGCTCGACGATCACGTTGTCGATGCCGGCACGCTGCAGCAGTTGGCCCAACAGCAGCCCGGAAGGACCTGAACCGATAATGGCAACCTGGGTTTTCATGGCGATAGTCCTGTCTATTGATCCCTGCCGGCGGTAACCAGCGGGATGTGATTGTTTTTGTCTCCTGCATTTTTAATGGATGCCATCGAGATAAGAAGGCAATATTCAGCGAATTATCTGGACTTTTCAGGGGTTCGGGCGAGGAGGGCGACATGGCCAGACCTGCTGTCACAGCGATACCGGTTTTCAAGCTTTACGGCGAAACCACGGCCTGGCCCACGCCCGACCTGATCCACTGCGAGTCGATACCCGAGCGCAGCAAGATGCACGAGTGGGAGATCAAACCGCACCGGCATGGCGATCTGGTCCAGTTGCTGTATGTGCAATCGGGCAAGGCGATGTTGAAGGTCGAGGACATGATCAGCGAGGTCCAGACGCCTTCGCTGCAAGTGGTGCCCGCATTGAGCGTCCACACTTTCAGGTTTGCCGAAGACATTCAGGGGCACATTCTCAGCTTGGCGCGACCGCTGGTAGAGCAGCTCGAGACGGCGCTCGACATCACTGCGATGAGCACGGCGCGTTGCTACTCCTTGGGCGCAGACAGCCATTATGTGGACACGCTGTTCAGCGCCATTGCGCGCGAATACCGGCAACCCGGAGCCGGTCGCGATTTGATGCTGCATTCGCTGATCAATGTACTGGTGGTATGGCTGAGCCGGCGCTGCAGCGCGCACGCTGGCGAAGAAACTCATTCGCTTGACCGTGGCCGCGAGCATCTACAGGCGTTCATGCATCAACTGGAGGCAAGCTTTCGCGAGCACTGGTCCATCGACCAGCACGCGCAGGCGATGGGCCTCAGCGCG
The DNA here is from genome assembly GCF_000156995.2 of Pseudomonas coronafaciens pv. oryzae str. 1_6. NCBI lineage: Bacteria > Pseudomonadati > Pseudomonadota > Gammaproteobacteria > Pseudomonadales > Pseudomonadaceae > Pseudomonas > Pseudomonas coronafaciens. The sequence continues at coordinate 1,727,262 of NZ_CP046035.1, forward strand.
GCTCATCTGAATGCGCTGTGTCGGCGCCTGTGCAACCAGTCAGCGTTGCAGATCATCAGCCAGCGGCTGCTGCTCGAGGCCAAGCGCAACCTGATCTACACCACCATGACCATCAATCAGGTGTCCGACAGCCTGGGGTTTTCCGAACCCGCCTATTTTTCGCGGTTCTTCAAGCGCGCTACTGGCCAATCGCCCCGAGAGTTTCGTCAGCAGAAATAGAAACGGGGCGCTGAGCGCGCCCCGTTTATCGACAGCGTGTTACCTAAGCGTTCAGGCAACGACCTGATAGCACGGCACATACTCCGCGCCACCCGGCAACTTCATCCGGTGCTGGTCGACAAACGCCTGCAACAGCTTGTCCAGCGGGCCCATGATCGACGGGTCGCCCTGGATCTGATACGGGCCGTGTTCTTCGATCAGCCGAATACCCTTGTCCTTGACGTTACCGGCAACGATGCCAGAGAACGCGCGGCGCAGATTGGCGGCCAGTTCGTGGGCAGGTACGTCATGGTTGAGCTGCAGCTTCGCCATGTTTTCGTGGGTCGGATCGAAGGGGTGCTGAAAGCTCTCTTCGATTTTCAGCAGCCAGTTGAAATGAAACGCATCGTTGCGCTCGCGGCGGAACTGCTTTACTTCCTTCAGGCCCTGGGTCATCTGCCGCGCTACGTCTGCCGGGTTGTCGATGATGATCTGGTAATGCCGCTGCGCTTCTTCACCCAGCGTGGCACCGACGAACGCGTGCAGTTGCTGCAGGTACGGTTCGGTGTTTTTCGGGCCGGTCAGGATCACCGGGAACGGTACGTCCTTGTTGTCCGGGTGCATCAGGATGCCCAGCAGGTACAGGAACTCTTCGGCAGTGCCTGCGCCGCCCGGAAAAATGATGATGCCGTGGCCGACACGCACGAACGCTTCGAGACGCTTTTCGATGTCCGGCAGGATCACCAGTTCGTTGACGATCGGGTTCGGCGCTTCGGCAGCAATGATCCCAGGCTCAGTGAGGCCCAGATAACGACCGCCCACTATGCGTTGCTTGGCGTGAGCGATGGTCGCGCCTTTCATCGGGCCTTTCATGACGCCCGGGCCGCAGCCGGTGCAGATGTCCAGGCTGCGCAGGCCCAGTTCATGACCGACTTTCTTGGTGTACTTGTATTCTTCGGTGTTGATCGAGTGGCCGCCCCAGCACACCACCATCTTCGGTTCGACACCGGCGCGCAGGGTACGGGCGTTGCGCAGCAGGTGGAATACGTAGTCGGTAATGCCCTGGGAATTGCTCAAGTCGATGCGCTGGCTGTCCAGTTCGCTTTCGGTGTAGACGATGTCGCGCAGCGCACTGAACAGCATTTCACGGGTGCTGGCGATCATTTCTCCATCAACGAAAGCATCGGCCGGAGCGTTGAGCAGCTCCAGGCGCACACCGCGATCCTGTTGATGGATGCGGACTTCAAAACTTTCGTACGCTTCAAGAATGGTCTTGGCGTTATCGACATGGGCGCCGGTATTGAGGATGGCCAGTGCGCACTGGCGAAACAGGGTGTAGGTACTGCCAGAGCCTGCAGCGCTGAGTTGCTGTACTTCACGTTGCGACAGGGTTTCAAGGCTGCCTTTCGGGCTTACGGTGGCGTTAATCACTTGTCTTGAGAGCATTCTATTTTCCATTAGAGCGATGCAGTCGAGCATCAGGATGGTGAGTGCGCTCGGCACTCACGCCTGTGACACCTTTTCTACAGCACTTGCACGGGAAAGCAAACGTTGCACAGTGCCGGAGCCTGATTTGAGGGCCAAACGTCGCGCCAGAGCCGAATTCGTTTGAAAGCAGGGACTTGCTCACGGCCACCGTGCGGCTGAATTTTGACGCAAGCGCAGGGCGATAGTGAACCTGACCCGTTTCGAGGAGTCTGTTAGCTGATGGTGTTTTTGGACGTTCTGCAAAAAAGGGACCTGATACGCTTTTTGTTGCGTGTCATTGGCAGACAATCCGTCCGGGCAGGAGTTGCAAAACCTTTGGTCGCCTGCCGTCCCCATCCTAAGCCGGCCCGTTCAACGAGGCTTTATTTTCATTCCGGATAAAGATAATTATCGCCATGTCTCGTCATCTTCCTGCACTTCTTTCCCGTGCCCCTGGCCTGTTCTCCGTGTCACGTCGTTTATTGGGGGCTGGCCTGTTCGGTGCTGTACTTACCGTGATTGTTCCTGGTAACGCTCAGGCGGCGGGCAACGAGCGTTGGGTCAGCGACAGCCTTACCACTTACGTACGCAGTGGGCCAACGGATGACCATCGCATCGTCGGTACGCTGAAATCCGGGCAGAAGGTCGAATTGCTCTCCAACTCCGGCAAGTTCAGCCAGGTGCGCGGCGAAGGCGGGTCCACCGTGTGGATTCCCAGCAGTGACTTGCAGGAGGTCCCTGGCCAGGCCGAGCGTGTGCCGCAGTTGACCCAGCAGGTCGCCGAGCTGACCGAACAACTGGCCGGTATCGACAACACCTGGAAAACCCGCGTGCAGGGCATGCAGGAGACTCTGGATGCGCGCAAGAAACTGGTCGATGAGCTCGAAGCGCGGACCAAGACCCTCAACGATCAGTTGGCGGACTCCCAAGCCGAATTGCGTGCTACCCAGGCGCGCCTTGGCGACGAGAACAAGCAGGTAATGATGCGTTACATGGTCTACGGCGGGAGCATCGCCGGTGCCGGGCTGCTGGTCGGTCTGATTCTTCCGGCTCTGACCAAAGGCCGCAAGAAGAACGACGGCTGGGTCTAAGCGCGTCACGCAGGCATGCCGACGCCCTGTGTCGGCATGCTACCCGTGAAGTTGTGCGTCGCATGACGCCTACCTTCATTCGTCGATCCGCTTCCCCGCAATACCCTTCCTGTTTCTGCCTATACGATCCGGCTCGCAAATTCTGCACCTGACTGACTCGCACACAACAGGCGAAGTGCATGTTTGCGCTATAGTTTTTGTCCGGGTGGTCGAAAAACTGAGTGTCGCTGCAAACCTTGTCCCGTTACGCGGGATAGCGGCGCAGGGCTTTGCCTGAATATCAGTCAGCTATCAGTTATCAAGCACGTCTTGAAAGACGTGCTGCCGAGCCCGGTCCGAGTAGCTCTCGGGGCTGTCAGGGCTCGTATTTTTACCTCTCCTGTGCAGGAATCCGGATGCTGGCGTACAACCAAAAAAGCTTTCTTATTGTTGATGACTTCTCTGACTTTCGCAGTTCAGTCAGGTCGATGCTGCGTGAGCTGGGCGTCAAGGAAGTGGATACCGCCGACTCCGGTGAGGAAGCTTTGCGCATGTGCGCGCAAAAGCGCTATGACTTCGTGTTGCATGACTTCAACCTTGGCGATGGTCGCAAGAATGGTCAGCAGGTGCTGGAGGACCTGATGGTCGAGCGGCTGTTGAGTCATGAAAGCGTCTTTATCATGGTCACTGCCGAAAACAGTCAGGCCATGGTCATGAGCGCGCTGGAGTGGGAGCCGGACGGCTACCTGACCAAGCCGTTCAATCGGGCCGGCCTGGCTCAGCGCCTGGAAAAACTTGTGCAGCGCAAGACGCTGCTCAAACCGATTCTGCAGGCGCTCGACCAGCGCAATCCGGCCCAGGTGCTGGCCGCTTGCGACGCCTTGATCAAGCAGGACCCACGTTATGCGCCGCTTTGTCTCCGCTACAAGGCCGAGGCTCTGCGCGACCTCAAGCAGAACGAACCGCTGGAAGCCTTCCTCAAGACTATTCTGGCCGACCGCGCCACCCCTTGGGCATATGGCGCGCTGGGCAGGCTGTTGCTGAAGCGTGGCAAGGCCGCCGAGGCGCTGGTGGTCTACGAGCAGGGGATCAAGGCTTTTCCGATCATGCCCGCGCTGTTCGACGGGTTGGCTGACGTGCTGGTGGCCCTTGGTGATGCCAAGCGCGCCCAGACTGTGCTCGAAAGTGCAGTGCGTCTGTCACCGTTGGCGGTCCGCCGCCAAAGGCTGCTGGGCAAGCTGGCGTTGGGTAACGAAGACTTCGAGAGTGCCTCCAAGGCTTATCGCCAAGCGGTTTCCCAAGGGCAGCATTCACGCTTCAAGGACCCTGAAACCAACCTCGGGCTGGCGCATGCCTTGATCAGCAAAGGTGGCGAGCAGGGCCTTGATGCGCGGACCAGGGTCGAGGTCAACAATGCCTTGGGCGAAGTCGCCAAGGAGCACAGCAACGACGAAGGTCTGCAAGTGCGTACGCGCTTGATGAAGGCTTCCAGCCTGCAACACTCGGACCCCGAAGCTGCCGCCAAACTCACCGAGCAGGCTATGGCCCGACTCGATGGGTCGGAGCTGTTCCTCAGTGCCGACGCCGCCTTGATGGTGGCAGCACAGCTTAAGCAACTGGGGCAGGAAGAGGCGGGTGCCGGTGTCTTGAAGCACTGCGCGCAGGTCTACGGCGATGACCCGGCGGTGATGAAAAGCGTCGCCAGCATGACTGACGACCCTGCCATTCTGGGCGCCAACAAGGCCGCCAGCGATTTGAACCTGCAAGGCGTACGCAGCTACAAGTCCGGCAACCTCACCGAAGCACAGGCATTTTTTCGCAGCGCTCTGGCGTTGCAGCCAAAAAATCTCAGTATTGCGCTCAACATGGCGCAGTCGTTGCTCCATCCCGGCCAGAATCTGGGCCAGGCAGGCCTGGACGAATGCCGGGCCAGCCTGACCATGGTCGGCAAGATCCCGGACAGCGACCCGCGTTTTGAGCGTTATCAGAAACTCAGGGAGAGGGCGTTTGGCGCATGAGTGAAGAGAGGGAGCAGGGGCTTGATTTCTCGATGGTGATTGCCTCCACCGTGCATGACATGAAGAATTCGCTGGCGACGCTGACCCAAGCGCACAGTGAGTGGCTGGCGAAGCTTTCTGTTCAGCAGCGCGACACACCGGAACACGGTGTGATTGAGTACGAGTTCGCCAACCTGAACGGCATGCTGGTGCAGTTGCTGGGCCTGTACAAACTCGGCGTCAACCAGATGCCGCTGCGTCCGGATTATCACGAGCTGGACGATTTCATCGAAGCGCAGCTGGCCCATCATCAGGACGTGCTGGCCAGCCGTGGCATCGTTTCCCGCAGCGACATCGATGTCGTGAGCCCGCTGGGCTTTTTCGACCGCGAACTGGTGGGTTCGGTGGTGGGTAACATCATCGTCAACGCTATCGGTTTTGCCCGCGAGCAGATATTCGTCAGCGTTTCCGGGGCAGACGGTCAATTGAAGATCACCGTCAACGACGATGGCCCGGGTTACCCGGCCTACCTGATCGAGCAGCAGACCGACTACGTGCAGGGGATAAATCAGGGCAGTGGCAGCACCGGGCTGGGCCTGTATTTTGCCGCGCACATCGCGCGACTGCATGCGCGAGGCGGCATGCAGGGGCGTATCGAGATTGCCAATGGTGGCGTGCTGGGAGGTGCGTTGTTCAGCATGACACTGCCTTGAATTAGGCTCTGTACGAAAAGTGGCTGCGCTCGGTGATGCTGCGTTAAGAACAGGCTCGGATGAGAGTCCAATCGGAATGCCCATTCACAACACGTAGAGTCGAACGCGACCCCGGCCGCTCCTCGCTTGTTTTGCCTTACCTGACCTTCGCTCGCCGACTTTTCGTACAGAACCCTGGGGGCAGTGATTCTCCGACACAATCGTGGCTCAGATATTCAGGCCGAAGTTCTGCTTGATGCTGTTGAGGCTCTCCATCAGTTCCTGATTGGAGGCAAGCGGGTGTTTAATCGGCGAACAGCCATGCTTGAGCGTGAAGTGTTCGATAGCTTCGAGGGCGTTTTTGCGGTGCAGGGTATTGGACGAAATCGTTGATTTTTCCAGCGTCCAGGGCTCGTCTCCGAGGTAAAGCTGGGAGTTGTCGATGTCGGCAAAGAACCAGTACGGCGGATGCATATTCTGGTTGATGATGGCCAGCGTGTGGTCGACGTGTTCAAACGCATTGTGATACGTCTCGTCCATCAACCCGGCGGCTTCCAGGCTGCGCCTCGAGTAGTACGAAAACGCCCCGACGCAATGACGGTATAATGGCAAATTGATGCCATTGCCATAATCAATCTTGCACACTGCATTGGCCTCGCCATCCGGCGTCTTGTTCATCAAACCGTGCTGGCTGTAATTCAGGTGCTGTATGCCGGTCAGAGTCGAGGTCAGTATATAAAGCTCGAACACCTCAGGGCTTTTTATGTAGATGTCGTCTTCGATGAGGAAAAAATGCTCGCAGCCAGCCTCCATCAGTCGCGACAACGCTCTGTTCTTGGACTTTCCGACGCCGAGGTTGCTTTCATTATTGAATAAAACCTCGCTGCCGTAGGCAGAGAACTCGGGGTACTCGTCGCCATCATTGATGATGACAATGCTGTCGATGATGTCGGTTGGCAATGAATCGTAAAGTTTTTTCAGCAGTGCCGGACGGTTATACGTGACGATCCCGCAGCCAACCTTTTGACCATCAATCATGGTGATCCTCTGTTCTCTTGAGCGTTAACCTGATTTTTCATGGCCTGCGTCAGCGTTGGCACCGTGTTCAGGGCTACGCTGACGTAAATCATTATGCGTACCTGGTGGTCTGCAATATTTGCGCCAATGCCCCGGCGGGCGGGGCTTCGGGCCTGTACCGGCTAAAGTTTTGCCGGGGACCGCCGACACCCCGGAAAGGCTGTATCCAATATACGATGAGCGGTGGGTAGGTGATGCTGTTAGCTAATAAGTACTGCCAGGGGCACGGTATCGAGTTGGGAGCAGCCGCTCATAACGCTTTCAACCTCCCCAGTTGTCTGAACGTCGCACCGTGCAACGGTGTCGAGTTCCTGCACCCTCGTGACATGGAGGATTATCAGCAGTACTTCGTTGAACAGATGAAGGTGTCGGGTGGTGTCTCGACAGTCGATATGCTTGGCGACTTTCAATGCATCCACACGGCGGACTCGTCGGTCGATTACCTGATCAGCTCACACGTCATCGAGCACGTTCCCAACCTGTTTTCCGCTTATGTCGAAGCCCTTCGGGTATTGAAGAACGGTGGCGTTTTCTTCTGCATATTCCCCAAGCGCACCGCCGCACGGACAGACCGCGCTCGTCGTTTGACGACGCTGGCGCAAATGATCGAAGACTATGAAAACAAGGTCGACATGACCACCGTCGCCGATGGTGAATGGCGCGGTCACTACCAGGTGTTCTCTCTGCAGAGCATGATTCGCGCCGTCAACCATGTGAACACTTCAGGTCTGGGGTCGTGGTACATCGAGTGCGTGGAAGAGAGCGATTCGAAAGTAGGCAACGGCCACACCATCGTGCTGCGCAAGGTTGAAGGCTTGTCGGCAGAAAAATGGCAGGATATCGCCGGTTTCAATGCACAGTTCAATCAGTTGCTCATGGAGGGCAAGCTCGAAAACGCGCTGACCCTGACCAAAATCCTGCTGTCCTTCAATTTTTTCGACGCCAACAGGCTGCATCTGGCTGGCGCCCTGAGTCGTGAATTGGGTCATTTCGCCGAAGGCGTCGAGTTCTTGCGTCAGGCCCTCGTGGTCGACCCGGAGAACGAGGATTACCGCAAGGAGTTCATCGAAGTGACCGGAGCGCCTTTCCACAATCCGGTGCTTTGACGGGACAGGTTTAATGCTTGAGGCTTGAAGCCAGTCGCTTCAGACTTGCAGCTCCCCCTCAAAGGATTGACCCATGACACGCAATGATCCCCACTCGCTGGCTCAGCTATTGTCGGGCATTGATGAAGTGGAGTGCGTAACTCCCGACTTGAACGGCGTGCCGCGCGGCAAGGTCATGACGGCCGAGGGCTTTGTGCAAGGGCGGCGATTGCAACTGGCGCGCGGCGTGCTGCTGCAATGCATCATGGGTGGTTATCCCCCGGCGCGCTTTTACGGCAGCGATGATGGCGACCTGGCGCTGGTCAGCGACCTCCAGCAGATCCACCGCCTGCCCTGGAGCGATCAGCCCAGGGCATTGGCGATCTGCGATGCCGTTGACCTGAGCGGCGAGCCTTGCATGCTATCCACCCGCAACCAGTTAAAGGCGGTGGTTGCCCGCTACGCCGGTCACGGCCTGGCATCGGTGGTCGCCACCGAGCTCGAGTTTTTCGTCTTTGCGCCCAATCCCGACCCGCATCAGCCGTTCATGCCGCCGGTCGGTCTGGACGGGCGCCGCGAGGCGGGGCACTCGGCGTTCAGCATCAGTTCCAATAACGGTCTGCGGCCGTTTTTTGCCGAGGTCTATGCCTGTATGGCGGCGTTGGGACTGCCACGTGACACGGTTATGCACGAGATGGGCGTCAGTCAGTTCGAGATCAACTTGTGGCACGGCGATCCGTTGACGCTGGCCGACCAGACCTTTCTGTTCAAGCACCTGCTCAAAGAGGTCGCCCTCAAGCACGGTCTGATGGTGGTGTGCATGGCCAAACCGTTGGCCAATACGGCGGGCAGTTCGATGCATATTCATCAGAGCGTGGTAGAGATAGCGTCCGGACTCAATGTATTCAGCAACGCCGACGGCGAGGCGACAGCCACTTTCCGCCACTTCATTGGCGGACAGCAGGCCTGCATGGCTGATTTCACGGCATTGTTCGCGCCGAATGTGAATGCCTATCAGCGCCTGTTTCATCCCTATGCCTCGCCCAACAATGCCTGCTGGTCCCACGATAATCGCGCCGCCGGACTGCGTATTCCGGCGAGTGCGGCGGCGGCCAGAAGAGTGGAGAATCGTCTGCCGGGCGCAGACGCCAACCCTTATCTGGCCATTGCGGCGAGCCTTGCGGCGGGGTTGTACGGTATTGAACAGGGCCTGGAGCCGACTGCGGCTATGCAAGGCGAAATCGAGGTGCCGGAAGAATTGTCACTTCCTTGTACCTTGCATGCCGCTCTCGAACGTCTGAAAAGCAGTGAGCTGGCCAAGGAACTGTTTGGTCATGAATTCATCGAAGGCTACGTCGCGTCGAAGGCTATGGAACTGAGCAGTTTTTTCGACGAGATCACCCCCTGGGAACGGCGCGTTCTGGCTGCTCAGGTTTAAGAATCGCAGTATCGGGCTTGTCCATTCGGACGACTCCTTATTTTTGGAAAGTTGATGCGCCAAATCTGGAAATCCTTTCGAGCGCTTTATTTTGCCTCGTTGATGATGTTGATCGGCTCGGGTCTGCTGAGCACTTATCTGGCCCTACGCTTGGCGGCTGATCAGGTCGACAGCTTGTGGGTGGGTGCTTTAATGGCTGCCAACTATTTCGGCTTGGTGCTGGGCGGCAAGATCGGCCACCGTCTTATTGGCCGTGTCGGCCATATTCGCGCCTACGCCACGTGCGCCGGGATTGTCGGGGCGGCTGTGCTTGGGCATGGCCTTATCAGCTGGCTGCCAGCGTGGCTGGTGCTGCGGGTAATCGTCGGCCTGGGCATGATGTGTCAATACATGGTCATCGAGAGCTGGCTCAACGAACAGGCCGAGGCCAAGCAGCGCGGCATGGTGTTCAGCGGTTACATGATCGCTTCCTACCTGGGGCTGGTGCTTGGCCAGCTGGTGCTGGTGGTTCACCCGCAACTGGGCCCTGAGCTGCTGATGCTGGTGGCATTGTGTTTTGCACTGTGCCTGGTGCCCGTCGCCTTGACCCGCGCCATTCACCCGGCGCCTCTGCATCCGGCTCCGCTGGAGCCCCGGTTCTTCATGAAGCGCGTTCCGCAGTCACTGACGGCGGTGCTTGGCGCAGGTCTGATAATCGGTTCGTTCTATGGTCTGGCACCCGTTTACGCCGCCGAACAGGGGCTGTCTACCGAACAGGTCGGGTTGTTCATGGGTTGCTGCATTCTGGCCGGCTTTCTGGTGCAGTGGCCGCTGGGTCTGCTTTCGGACCGCTATGATCGCTCGGTGCTGATGCGGGTGTTTGCGGCTGCGCTAGTGGTGGCGTCATTGCCGCTGGCGGTATTCCCCAGCGTGCCGGTTGAAGTGTTGTTCGGTGTCGGTTTTCTGGCATCGCTGATGCAATTCTGCCTTTATCCGCTGGCGGTGGCATTTGCCAATGACCACGTCGAGGCCGAGCGTCGTGTGTCGCTGACGGCCATGCTGCTCATGACCTACGGTATCGGCGCAAGCATCGGCCCGCTGGCAGCGGGTGTGGTCATGAAGGTTTTCGGCGGCCACATGCTGTATGTGTTTGTCTGCGGCGCTGCGGCGATTCTTGTATTGCTCATCAGGCCGAAGGCTGTCACTCACCTGCACCAGGTGGAGAACGCTCCGCTGCACCACGTTGCGATGCCGGACAGTATGTCCAGTTCACCACTGGTGGTGGCGCTCGATCCGCGTGTGGATGAGCAGGTGGTCCAGGAGCAGATGCAGAATACCGTCGAGCCAGAGACTGTCGAGCCACAACCGGAGCCAGAGTCGGAGCTTGAACCGGAAGCGGTGGCTGACGTCGAGCCTGAGGTGGCGGAGGAAGTGCGCGAGGGCGAGAACGAGACCTGGAAGGCCTGAGGGCAGCAGAAGGGGGGATGTGATTGCGGCATGGCTGCCGCAATCATTGGCACATGTTCTTTGCTGTCAGAAGTCGTCGTCTTTGTCGAAGCGACGTGCTTCACGCTGTAACTGATAGACGAATCGTTCGACCTGACGCTGCACCAGCCCGCTCATGTTGTGAAAGCGTACGCCGGCAAATGTAGTGTGAAACCTTTCTTCGAAGTGCAGATGGCGCAGCTCCACGGGAGCGGTCATGGCACCGAAGGGCAGTTTGGCGATAAAACGATCGTAGACCTGGCCCAACTGCATACGGTCGGAAACGTCGCCTTCGAAACGCAATTTGCAGCCGGTGGCAGAAATATCCAGCAGTTTGCCGGTGAGCGTCGTTTTCATGCGCTCGCCACCGATCTCGACATCAACCAGCTGAGCCAGCTTCAGGGCTGCGCGGAAGGCGTTGCGACGCTGGTGGTAGATGACTTCATCGGGCATCGGGCCGCGGTACGTACGCTGGCCATCAATCTCGAGGATTTCCATGGGCGCCGAGCTTTCCCAGGCAATGCGCACGCCGTCGTGAAAACCTTCTACGCGATAGGATTCGCCATTACCGATAAAGCGTTCGCCGTCTCGGGGGATCATCTCGTCGAGCGCCATGGTGTTGCTATCGCGGTCGACTTCCAGGAGGTAGCTCTGAAAACGCTGGGCGCGCTCATTGAAGGTAATGATCAGCGGATCATGACTCTCGACCAGCAGCCGCAGGTTTGCGGCAATTTCCAAAGGTGTGTTGAGGACCTTGGGGGGCTGCGGAGCATCGTCCGCGCTTGAGCCATTCACGTTCTTGAATCTCCAGGCAAAATACTACGGCAACGCAACAACAGGCATTCTGCCACTACGCACGACACCTTGGTACAGGAAGTTACGCCTGACTCAGAGGGCGGGGTTTTGCTCTAAGCGCAGTTGAACCGCGACTGTCGTAGAGCGTTGGCGTATCGCCGCCGTTCAGTATACGCAGCTGATGGGCAGTGCTGACCTGTTGCAACTGAATAAGACTGCCGTTCCGATCATTCAGAACCTGACATTCATTGATCAACGCGTTCAGTTCGTCGCCCGCCGTCAATAATTGCTCACCGATATCCGACTGGCTGGCCAGTTGCTGGAGACCGTCGCGATTTGCAGGCAGGCCAACACTGGCTAGCAACTGGCTGCGTTTGCGACCATGTTGGTCGAGCAGAATGACCAGCGCCTGTTTCTGCGCCAGTACCTGTTCCATATCGCCCATGTCGCGGCCATGAAGTATCACTGATTCGGCCTGCAACAGCTCAAGTAGCTGACGGCTCGAAGCAATGTCATCGGTGAACATCTGCAGCAAATTAGTGTCTTGCATCGCATGCTCTGGTTTTTAAGCGTCCAGAATATCCAGCGCGAGCCGTGGCTTAGCGTTGGGTTTCGAAATTCAACAGTTTGCTGGCAACACGGTTGCTGTCGACCTTGTAGCTACCGTCTGCGATGGCCTGCTTGAGCTCGGCGACGCGTGCACTGTTGACGGTTGGCAGATCGTTCAGCTTGTCCGTGATGTTGTGCAACTGCTGAGCCTCACTGCTCAAGGAAAACGTTTCCCCGGTGCTCTTGACGCCTGCGGTGGCAGCAGGTGCTAGTGCATCGGTTTTAATGGTTTCTTTATTGGCGCTGGCACGGTTCGTGCTAGAGACAGTTTGTGAATTGTTAAGGCGACTGAAATCTATGACCATGATTGAAAAACCTCTGGGTGTTTGGACGCTTGCCTTGTTTTCGGCCAACCCCAATTAAACTTTAGGCGGATTGTGATAAAGCTTCTCAATAGATGCTTTCCACCGTCGGACATTCTCCGCAGTCTAAAAAAAACCCACCCTTTGCGCCAGCATCAATGCATCACATGGCCACTTCCACCTGACCAGGGCCTGTGACACTGGCTTTTATCACCCGCTGTGAATTGAGGTTCTTCACCCGGATCTGTTCGTTGAAACCGCCGTCGGACATCGCTTCCCCTGGCATCCGCACCGCCAGCGTACCGGTGCGGGCGATGATCACCACCTGATCACCCTTGTGAATCATCTGCGGCTGCTCGAGTGCCACAGGAGTGACGACTTGATCGATGACCATTTGTCGGACAACCTTCTGACCGACTGCCTGATCAAGTGATGCCAGAAATCCCTGCCCCAGGCTGCTCACATCACGCTCGCGCATGGCAACGTCCTGTTCGGTCACGATGGCGTCGCGTTTGAGCGGACGCATGACCGTCACGACGTTGCGAAACAGCTGAACCTGGGCAGGTACGAACACTGTCCACGGCGAGGAGCCTTCACAGCGCACGCGCACTGTTACCCGGCCAACCGGACGCGGGCTCTCCAGGCTGGCTGTCAAATCCTTGTCGCATGCAGCCATCCGCAAACGCGGGTCCAGCTGCTTTACCTGTATGTCATGACGTCCATCAATCTGGTTGGTTGCCAAATAGTCTTCTACTGTGAACTCAAGAAACCCTTGGGTGACGCCGATAAGCTGTTCAGGCAGTGTGAAATTCTCTGCACGGACGAGGTTGCTGGCGCCACAAAGGCACAGCAGAGCGATTGCGCACAGAAGCCTGCGGGTTTTTAATGCGAAGTGTCGAGAAATTGTCGTCTTTGCGTTCATGGAATTACAAATAGCAAAGCCCGTGCCGCTTGTTGATCGAGTGCACGGGTGGCGGTCATTTTGGTTAGGGGGTTCGGCATGGCAGGTGTAATGGATTCAGTAAACCAGCGAACTCAGCTGGTGGGTCAGAATCGCCTGGAGCTGCTCTTGTTTCGTCTCGACGGCAAGCAGCTCTACGGGATTAACGTCTTCAAGGTAAAAGAAGTACTGCAATGCCCCAAACTCACCATCATGCCCAAATCGAGCAAGATCGTCCGGGGCGTCGCCAGCATTCGGGGCGGCACCATTCCGATCATGGATCTGGCAATGGCGACAGGCTCCGCCGGGATGATTTCGCTGGTTAATTCCTTCGTCATCATTACCGAGTACAACACCAAGGTTCAGGGTTTTCTGGTGCATTCCGTTGAACGCATCGTCAATATGAACTGGGAAGAGATCCATCCGCCGCCCAAGGGCACCGGGCGCGATCACTACCTGACGGCCGTGACCCGTGTCGATAATCAGTTGGTGGAAATCATCGACGTCGAGAAAATTCTTGCCGAAGTGGCACCGGTCTCCGAAGAGATTTCGGTGGGTGTTATCGATGCAGACGTCAAGCACAAGGCCGTGTCGATGCGCGTGCTGACGGTCGACGACTCTTCTGTGGCTCGCAAGCAGGTCAGTCGTTGCCTGGAAACTGTCGGGGTGGAAGTGGTAGCACTCAACGACGGTCGTCAGGCGCTGGATTACCTGCTCAAGCTGGTCGCGGAAGGCAAAAAACCGGAAGAAGAGTTTCTGATGATGATCTCCGACATTGAAATGCCGGAGATGGATGGCTATACCCTTACTGCGGCGATACGTAATGACCCGCGCATGCAGAAGATGCACATCACCTTGCACACTTCGTTGTCCGGAGTGTTCAACCAGGCGATGGTCAAGAAGGTTGGCGCTGATGACTTTCTCGCCAAATTCCGGCCTGATGACCTTGCCGCCAGGGTTGTTGCGCGGATCAATGCAGCAGAATAATCAGCCGGGGGCGTCGTCCCCGGTGATTCACATGATTTGAGAGGCGGCACCTTGTCTACGGGTAATTTGGATTTTGATCAGTTCCGGGTATTTCTGGAAAAAGCCTGTGGCATCTTGCTTGGGGAAAACAAGCAGTACCTGGTGTCCAGCCGCCTCAACAAATTGATGGAGCAGCAAGGCATCAAATCGTTGAGCGAGTTGGTCCAGCGTATCCAGACCCAGCCGCGCAGTGGTTTGCGTGAGCAGGTGGTCGATGCGATGACCACCAACGAAACCCTGTGGTTTCGCGATACCTACCCGTTTGAGGTATTGAAGAACAAGGTCCTGCCCGAGCAAATCAAGGCAAGCCCTGGTCAGCGCCTGCGCATATGGTCGGCAGCCTGTTCGTCGGGTCAGGAACCGTATTCGCTGTCGATGTCCATCGATGAGTTCGAACGCGCCAACCCGGGCCAGCTCAAGTCGGGCGCGCAGATTGTTGCAACCGATCTGTCAGGCTTGATGCTCAATAACTGCAAAACCGGCGAATACGACAGCCTGGCGATTGGTCGCGGTCTTTCACCTGATCGTCTGCAGCGTTTTTTTGACGTGAAAAGCCCGGGCCGCTGGGTGGTCAAGGCGCCGATCAAAAGCCGTGTGGAGTTCCGCTCGTTTAACCTGCTCGACAGCTACTCGGCGCTGGGCAAGTTCGACATCGTGTTCTGCCGCAACGTATTGATCTACTTCTCGGCAGAAGTGAAGAAAGACATCCTGCTGCGCATCCACGGCACGCTCAAGCCGGGCGGCTACCTGTTCCTGGGCGCCTCCGAAGCGCTCAACGGTTTGCCGGACCACTACCAGATGGTTCAGTGCAGCCCGGGGATCATCTACAAGGCCAAGTAATAACTGCTGGGTGCTGTTCATAAAGAGACCTTCGGGTCTCTTTTTTTATTCCGCGTCTCAATGTGGTATTGCTGAGGGTGTCATTTAGTCAAACCGTAAAGGAATGAGTTATGCCACACAGCAATATATCCAGCACGCCGCGCCAGCAGTTGACCGAACGCGTCTTGCAGGCCAAGGCAGCCAAGAACCTGACCTGGGCGGCGCTTGCCAATGACACCGGGTTGAGCGTGGTCTACGTCACTGCAGCGCTGCTCGGCCAGCATCCTCTACCGCAAGCGGTAGCCGAGGTGGTCGCCGAGCGTCTCGGGCTGGACAGAGACGCGGTCGCAGAACTGCAAACCATCCCGTTGCGCGGCAATGTCGAAGACGTTTCCAGTGATCCGACAATCTATCGCTTCCACGAAATGGTTCAGGTTTATGGCACCACGCTGAAGGCTTTGGTACACGAGCAGTTCGGCGACGGCATCATCAGCGCAATCAACTTCAAGCTCGACATCAAGAAAGTCGAAGATCCAGAAGGGGGTGAGCGAGCCGTGATAACCCTCGATGGAAAATTCCTGCCCTACAAGCCGTTCTGAGGACGCTGAGATGAGTGATAAAGGAAGACCGCCATTTCCACCCTTTACCCTGGAGACTGCAGTCCAGAAAGTTCGTGGCGCCGAGGATGGCTGGAATTCGCGCGACGCGGCTAAAGTCGCTTTGGCCTACACCGAAGACACCTATTGGCGTAATCGTAGCGAGTTCATCAATGGTCGCGCAGAGGCTCAGGCCTTTCTGGAGCGCAAGTGGCGCAAGGAGCTGGACTACCGCTTGATCAAGGAACTCTGGGCATTCACGGATAACCGCATTGCCGTGCGCTATGCCTATGAGTGGCACGACGACTCGGGCAACTGGTTCCGTTCCTACGGTAATGAGAACTGGGAGTTTGCCGCAAATGGCCTCATGCAACGGCGCTTTGCCTGTATCAACGATCTGCCGATTGCTGAGTCCGAGCGCAAATACCATTGGCCGCTGGGGCGGCGACCTGATGATCACCCGGGGTTGAGTGAGCTGGGCCTCTGATTGAGCTGTCTGGCGTACCGTGTACGCCGGCTTTACTGTTGGTGCCCGACTAATCGGGAAAAAGCGAAGCGTCGCCCGACGACCTTCGGGGCGACGCTCGCAATGGCGGGCTCGCTTGAAGCGACACACACCATACTGGCAAAAAAACGGCACCCACCTTGCCGCTTTACCCCTCACAGCGGAAATGCCTTGCCGCTTTTCTGGCATTGCCGCCTCCGCGTTGCCTGCAACCCTTGCAATCATTGGCTTTTGCAACATGGCACGCCGATTGCTTTGTCAGTAACAACAGAGTCAGGTCAACCGGCAAAGGTTTCCCGAAATGAGCATCAGCTTCGATAAAGCGTTAGGCATACATGAAAAGGCCCTTAACTTCCGGGCTCAGCGGGCAGAGGTGTTGGCCAACAACATTTCCAACGCTGACACTCCGAATTTCAAGGCTCGCGATCTGGAGTTTTCTTCGGTGCTGGCTGCCGAAAACGACAAGGCCCAGAACGGTCATTTCGCGCTGAACAAGACCAACAGCCGTCATATCGAAGCCGAGGGCATGGGGAATGACGATGGCACGCTGATGTATCGCACGCCGTCGCAGCCTTCGCTGGACCAGAACACCGTTGACTCGCAGGTCGAGACGGCCAGTTACACCGAGAACGCCATGGGCTTCCAGGCCAGCTTCACATTGCTCAACAGCAAGTTCAAAGGGCTGGTTGCAGCCCTTCGCGGAGAGTAAATCATGTCACTAGCCAATGTGTTCAACATTGCCGGTAGCGCCATGAGTGCCCAGACCACGCGTCTGAACACCACGGCCAGTAACATCGCCAACGCCGAGACCGTGTCTTCGAGCATGGACCAGACCTACCGCGCCCGCCATCCGGTGTTTGCCACCGTGATGCAGGGTCAGCAATCGACAGGTGGTTCGCTGTTCCAGGATCAGGGTGAAGCGGGGCAGGGTGTTCAGGTCAACGGCATTATCGAAGACAGTTCCAACCTCGAAGCGCGCTACGAGCCCAATCATCCTTCTGCCGACAAGGACGGGTATGTCTATTACCCCAACGTCAATGTCGTGGAAGAAATGGCCGACATGATCTCCGCCAGCCGGTCTTTCCAGACCAACGCCGAAATCATGAACACCGCTAAATCCATGATGCAGAAGGTTCTGACCCTCGGTCAGTGATAGAAGGCGAACGTTATGGCCGTTGATAGCACCTCATCAAACAGCGTTTCATCGACATTTTTGAACACGCTGCAAAACCCGACACCTACCGCGACCAACTCGACCGGTACGCTGGGCAAGGATTCTTTTCTGCAACTGCTGGTTACGCAGATGAAGAACCAGAACCCGCTGGACCCACAGGACAATACCCAGTTCGTGGCTCAGCTGGCCCAGTTCAGCAGCCTTGAAAGCATGCAGAACCTGACCAAGACGGTTGACACGATTGCCGGCAGTTACAAGTCGTCCCAGGCCTTACAGGCGTCGTCGCTGGTGGGCCGTTCGGTGATCATCGATTCGGGCAGCACTTCTGTCGATACGAGCAAGGGCCTGACCGGCTCGATCGTGGTTCCGGGCGCCAGCTCGGTGACAACGGTCAAGGTTTACGACGCGCAATCCAATCTGGTCGACAGCGTCGATCTTGGGGCGCAAAAAGCCGGCACTACCAGCTTTGCCTGGGACGGTACGGATTCAAGTGGTACAGCACTTCCATCGGGCACTTACAGCTTCAAGGCCGAGGGCTCGATCGACGGCAAGAACACGCAACTTTCGACTTATCTGCCCGCCACGGTTCACAGCGTCACGCTGGGTGTCAACGGTGCTGAAACAACGCTTAACCTGGCCAGCGGCAGTGTTGCCCTGTCCAAAGTTCAAACCATCGGATTGTAGAGCCGCTACGGCGCAGGAGTGAAACATGTCTTTCAATATCGGCCTTAGTGGGCTCTATGCTGCAAACAAAAGTCTCGACGTTACCGGCAACAACATTGCCAACGTAGCGACTACCGGTTTCAAATCATCGCGTACCGAGTTCGCTGACCAATACGCTCAGTCGATCCGTGGCACGTCGGGCAAGAGCAGTGTCGGCAGCGGTGTTACCACTGCAGCGGTTTCCCAGCAGTTCTCGCAGGGCAGCCTGACCACCGGTACTGCCAACAGCCTGGACCTGGCCATCAACGGCGACGGCTTCTTCATGCTCAGCAATAACGGCGAGAAGCTTTTCACCCGTGCCGGTGCATTTCACACCGACAAGGAAGGCTACGTCGTCAACAGCAGCGGCATGAAGTTGCAGGGTTACAACGTGGACGCCAGTGGTTCGGTGGTAACCGGTGCGCTCAGCGATCTGCGTGTGGACTCGTCCAACCTGGAGCCCAAGGCCACGACCACCATCACCAACTCGGCCAACCTGAACTCGACGACTCCCATGCCGTCCGTTGCGACTTTCGATGCCACTGACACCAAGACCTACAACACCAAATACAGCACGCCTACTTACGACACCCAAGGCAATGCTCATACCTTGGATCAGTATTTCGTCAAGACCGGCACCAACACCTGGTCGATGTATTCCCTGATGGACGGGCGCAGCATTTCCAACCCGGCCAGCACCACGCCGGACAAGAACAACCTGACGTTCAACTCTGCGGGTAATCTGGTCACTGCTGCGCCGGGCACTGTCCCCAGCGACAGCGCCAACATCAAGTTCAATGCCGACGGTACGTTCGCCGTCAACAACTGGGTGCCTGGTGTACAGATCGGTACTGGCAGTTCGGCAACCTGGGCCGCAAACGGGGCAACCGGCGCAGCTTCCATCAAACTGAACATGTCCGACATTACCCAGACTGCTTCGGTTTCTGGTCTGCTCAAGCAGGATCAGGATGGCTACGCCACGGGTCAGCTCAGCGCGATGAACGTTGATTCGACCGGCAACCTGTTTGCAACCTACACCAACGGCAAGTCTCAGGTGATCGGCCAGACGTCGCTGACCAGCTTCGCCAACGTGCAAGGCCTGGCGCAGGCCGGTGGCACCAACTGGCGCGAAACGTTCTCTTCCGGTGTACCGGTAAGTGGCGCTCCGCAGTCCGGTACCCTGGGCTACATCACGGGTCAGGCGCTGGAAGAGTCCAACGTCGACCTGACCGTGGAACTGGTTAACCTGATCAAGGCGCAGAGCAACTATCAGGCTAACGCCAAGACTATCTCCACACAAAGCACCATCATGCAGACCACTATTCAGATGACGTAATCCACGTCATAGCGGTCGGTATTGAAAACCCCTGTAAAAAGGGGTTTTTTTATGCGCGGTCATTAATGAATCCGTCAAGTTCTGACCGTGTTTAAAGTTACGGATGGGTCGTTCAACCTACTTGGAAATGTCCTACGCACGATGGTGTGAGAATAAAACTCCTCTATAAAATGCCTTTGTGGCAAGGGAGTACTCATGTCATTCAATACAGCGATCAGTGGTATTCACGCTGCCAACAAGAGACTGGAGGTAGCAGGCAACAATATCGCCAACGTAGGCACCCTCGGTTTCAAATCCTCTCGTGCGCAATTCTCGGCCTTGTATTCGTCCGCGCAGCTCGGCAATGGAAACAATGCCGTGGGCGATGGTGTGCGACTGGCTGCGGTGCAGCAGAACTTCAATCAGGGTGAAACGGTGATCAGTTCCGGCAATGCGCTGGACATGCGCATTCAGGGTAACGGCTTCTTTGTGGTGAGTGATCAGGGCTCTCTGGCCTATACGCGAGCCGGCGCTTTCCTCAAGGATGCCGCCAATTTTGTGGTCGACAGCGATGGCGGCCGCTTGCAAGGCTATGCGGCGAATGACAAGGGCGAAATAATCAGTGGCATTCGCACGGACTTGCAGATCGACACGTCCAACGTCGCAGCCAGGGCCACGACCAGAGTGTCCGAAAATATCAATCTGGATTCGTCGCTGCCCTCGCTCTCCCGCTTGCCGGTTTTTGATCCTGCCAACCCGGCGACCTACACTCGGGTTGCCGGCCGTACCATTCAGGACGTGGGGATTGTTCCTGTGCAGGCGGCTGATCACGAGCTCAAGCAGTACTTCGTCAAGACCGAAGATAACCAGTGGACGATGCATGTGTTGGTGGATGGGCGCAACCCGCTGGACCCTGACAGTGTGACGCCGCTGCAAGTACGCGTTGAGCTCAAACCCGATGGCTCTCTGTCGTACAGCGATAATAACCAGCACATTCGTAAAATCTCGGACACTGAGTTTGCGTTGCAGGACTGGGTGCCTGCCAGGCAAGTCAATGGCGTGTGGCTGGCAAGCGGTTCTCTCAATGGCGGCACTGTTTCGTTGCCGCTGGAAGAGGCTGGAGTAAGCGTTCTCGACCCCGCCGATTCGGTCATGAGTCGTTCTGTTCCGGACTTCGATGCCTCTGATCTGAACACTTACAGCAGGATGTTCGGCAATCAGATTTTTGACAGTCAGGGCAACATGCACGAGCTGAAACAATACTTCGTGAAAGACGGCACCAACAGCTGGCGGATGCACGTACTGATTGATGATCGAAACCCGCAACAACCCGAATCAAAAGCGCCGCTTACGGCCAACATCGTGTTCGATACCCATGGTTCGGTCGTGTCGCTGACCGGCAGCACTGGTCTGGACAGCAGCAAAGGCAACCTGCTGCAGCTTACGGGCTGGTCGCCGGCGATGGTGGCGAGCCCCGGTACCGAGCGCGAGCATTGGGCCCCCAACGGGGCGGCTGGCAGCGCCAACGGCATGACCATCGACTTTACCAATCTGCTTCAGCACAACGCCGCCAGCTCGCGCTCGTCTGCCTACGTCGACGGTCATTCGGCAGGGGAACTCAAGAGCCTGGACGTCGGGCGCGACGGCATCTTGCGCGCGGGTTTCACCAACGGCATGAACAAGGATATAGGCCAGGTGATGCTCGCCAGTTTCGCCAACCCTCACGGTTTGCAGCCGCGCAGCGACACACGCTGGGCGGCAACTGCAGATTCCGGAGTGGCCGACTACGACGTGCCGGGCATCGGCACGCTGGGCAGCATCATCAGTGGCGGGCTGGAGGGGTCGAACGTCGTGCTGGCGGATGAGCTGATCGCCCTGATTCAGGCGCAGACGGCCTATCAGGCCAACTCGAAGGCGATATCCACAGAGGTCACGCTGATGCAGACGCTGATTCAATCGACTTGATCAGATCGAACAGTCGGCCTTGATGAAGTGGCCTTTCAGTCGTTTCCAGCCTGGCCCGGGGCTGCTCTGGGCACAGACGATGCGGCTGTCGCCCTGCCATTTGTAGTAATGCGCGGGGGCGGCCTGGGCGAGCAGCGCCAGGGCCATCAGGCTGGCAGCTGCAGTGCCGACGAAGCACCCACGAAAAGACATGGCGATTTACCGATGAGGTCTGTAATGACTGCCAGATTATCACTGTCGTCCGGGTCGTCGATGCGTGTGTGCGAAGTTTTTTTGGCGTTGTATCGGCTTCGGCGAAGGAGGGGCGGCAGTCCGCCGCCGCTATTGGCTGGCGCTTTGCCTCGACCTGTATCTCGGGTGCCCGTTTTTGCTGACTAATCAAGCATTTGTATCGACCCTGACAAGTTGGTCCCAAAATTGCTTTAACCCTTTCAGAACAGCTACAGGCGGCAAGCGTCTGTCGGAGGAGGAAGACTGTGGACAAGTTGCTTTACGTCGCCATGAGCGGTGCATCTGAAAACGCGATTGCGCAGAAGGCTCACGCCAACAACCTGGCAAACGTCTCGACCAACGGTTTCATGCGTGACCTTGAACAGGCCCGCTCGATGCCGGTGTTTGGCGAGGTCATGCCTTCCCGTGCCTATGCCATGAGCGAACGCCCTGGCACTGATTTCTCCGCTGGCGCTATGGTGCAGACCGGTCGTGAACTGGACATCGCCGTCAAGGGTGATGGCTGGATCGCAGTACAGACGCCCGACGGTGGTGAAGCGTACACCCGCAGTTCCGGCATGAACATCGATGCGCTGGGCGTGTTGCGCGACGGCAGCGGTTTGCCGGTAATGGGCAATGGTGGTCCGATCGCCGTGCCGCCTCAGCAGCAGATCGAGATCGGCTCCGACGGAACCATCAGCATCCGTTCGCTGGGCGAGAGCCCGCAGGTGATGGCCCAGGTTGACCGCATCAAGCTGGTGAAGCCCGACCTCAAGACCATGGAAAAAGGCCCTGACGGCCTGATTCACACCAAGACCGGTCGGCCTGCCGATGCAGATGCCACGGTTCAGGTCGAGTCCGGTTTTCTGCAGGCGAGCAACGTCAATGCGGTCGAGGAAATGACCTCGGTACTGGCCTTGTCCCGTCAATTCGAATTGCACGTCAAGATGATGAAGACCGCTGAAGAAGACGATCAGTCTATGGCGCGCGTCTTGCAACTTGGCTAATCAATGACAGCTTGCGCCGACAAACCGGCGCTTGAGGAGAACACACATGCTTCCTGCACTATACGTCGCCAAAACCGGCCTGGCCGCTCAGGACACCAACCTGACCACGATCTCCAACAACCTGGCGAACGTTTCGACCACAGGTTTCAAAAGTGATCGCGCCGAGTTCCAGGACCTGCTGTACCAGATCAAGCGTCAGCCAGGCGCTCAGTCCACTCAGGACAGCGAACTGCCGTCCGGCCTGCAACTGGGTACCGGTGTGCGCATTGTCGGCACGCAAAAGAACTTCACGGCAGGCAGCCTGCAGACCACCAACAACCCGCTGGACCTGGCGGTCAACGGTCGCGGCTTCTTTCAAGTGACTCAGCCGGATGGCACCGTGGCCTATAGCCGCGACGGTACCTTCCACCTTGACGCCAACGGCCAGATCGTGACCGCCAACGGTTATGCCCTCGAGCCTGCGATCGTCGTACCACAGGCTGCACAGACCTTCACGGTCGGCCAGGACGGTACGGTTTCGGTCACGCTGGCGGGTGCAACCGCAACGCCGCAGATCATCGGCAACATTCAGACTGCCGACTTCATCAACCCGGCCGGCCTGCAGGCCATCGGTGGCAACCTGTACCTTGAAACCGGTTCGAGCGGCGCGCCGCAGATCGGCACGCCGGGCCTCAACGGCCTGGGCCCGACCCTGCAGAACACCCTGGAAAACTCGAACGTCAGCACGGTAGAGGAGCTGGTCAACATGATCACCACCCAACGCGCTTACGAGATGAACTCCAAAGTGATTTCCACCGCTGACCAGATGCTGCAAAACCTGACTCAGAACCTTTAAGGCACTGATGTTGTTGCCAGGAAAACTGCTCAATCCGACAGGGCGCCTGATAAGCGCCTGCTACACCGCGAGGTTTCAAGTGTCATGAACCGCCTTAGTGTTCCGCGTCTTTCAGTGTTGATCGCTTCATTGTGCGGGATCACCCTGCTGTCCGGCTGTGTTGCGCCGACGGCAAAGCCCAATGACCCTTACTACGCTCCGGTGTTGCCGCGTACGCCCATGTCGGCTGCTTCGAACAATGGCGCCATCTATCAGGCCGGTTTCGAGCAGAACCTGTACGGCGACCGCAAAGCGTTCCGTGTCGGCGACATCATCACCATCACGCTTTCCGAGCGTATGGCGGCGAGCAAGGCGGCGACATCCGCCATGTCCAAGAACAGCAACAACAGTATCGGCCTGACCTCGCTGTTTGGTTCGGGACTGACCACCAACAATCCGATTGGCGGCAATGACCTCAGTTTGAACGCCGGTTACAACGGCGCCCGGACGACCAAGGGTGACGGCAAGGCCGCGCAGAGCAACAGCCTGACCGGTTCGGTCACCGTGACGGTTGCGGATGTGCTGCCCAACGGCATCCTGTCCGTGCGTGGCGAGAAGTGGATGACCCTCAACACCGGTGATGAACTGGTACGGATCGCCGGGCTTATTCGCGCCGATGACATTGCAACCGACAACACTGTTTCTTCTACCCGCATTGCCGATGCACGCATCACCTATTCGGGGACCGGAGCCTTTGCCGACACCAGCCAGCCAGGCTGGTTCGACCGGTTCTTCCTCAGCCCGTTGTTCCCTTTCTGATAGCGGGATAGACATGATCAAGCTCAAGCAACTGATAGCGGCGACCTTGTTGTTGTCCACAGCGTTCGGCGTTCAGGCCGAGCGCCTGAAGGACATCGCAAGCATCTCCGGCGTACGGGCCAACCAGTTGATCGGTTACGGTCTGGTCGTGGGTCTCAATGGTACAGGTGACCAGACCACCCAGACCCCGTTCACCCTGCAGACCTTCAACAACATGCTGTCGCAATTCGGCATCAAGGTGCCGGCCGGTTCCGGCACCGTACAGCTCAAAAACGTCGCGGCGGTGGCTGTTTATGCAGACCTCCCGGCGTTTGCCAAGCCGGGTCAGACGGTCGATATCACCGTGTCCTCGATCGGTAACTCCAAGAGCCTGCGTGGCGGTGCGTTGTTGATGACGCCTATGAAAGGTGTCGACGGCAACGTCTACGCCATCGCTCAGGGCAACCTGGTCGTGGGTGGTTTCGATGCGGAAGGTCGTGACGGTTCGAAAATCACTGTAAACGTCCCGTCTTCGGGGCGCATTCCAGGTGGTGCGTCGGTAGAGCGCTCGGTGCCGAGCGGCTTCAATCAGGGTAATACCTTGACCCTCAACCTGAATCGTTCCGACTTCACCACGGCCAAGCGGGTTGTGGACAAGATCAACGACTTGCTCGGCCCTGGCGTTGCCCAGGCACTGGATGGTGGCTCGGTGCGTGTAACCGCGCCGCTTGATCCGGGTCAGCGTGTCGATTACCTGTCGATTCTGGAGAACCTGGAAGTCGATCCGGGCCAGACCGCTGCCAAGGTCATCATCAATTCCCGGACCGGCACCATCGTCATCGGCCAGAACGTCAAGGTTTCGCCTGCCGCTGTGACGCACGGCAGCCTGACCGTGACCATTACCGAAGACCCGATCGTCAGCCAGCCGGGCGCGCTGTCCGGTGGCCAGACCGCGGTAGTGCCCCGTTCGCGGGTTAATGCCCAGCAGGAGCTGCACCCGATGTTCAAGTTCGGTCCAGGCACCACGCTGGATGAGATCGTCCGTGCGGTCAATCAGGTGGGTGCTGCGCCCGGTGACCTGATGGCCATTCTCGAAGCCCTGAAACAGGCCGGCGCACTGCAAGCCGACCTGATCGTTATCTGAGGACTTGCGCATGGATATGCCAAAGGGCGGAATTTCATCAGCGGTCGACTCCGGTGCCTACACCGACGTCAACCGTCTGGCGGCTTTGAAGCATGGCGACAAGGACAGCGTGGAAAACCAGAAAAAGGTGGCCCGCGAGTTCGAATCTCTGTTCGTCAGCCAGATGCTCAAGGCCATGCGCTCGGCCAACGAAGTGCTGGCCAAGGACAACCCGATGAACACCGCGGCGACGCGGCAGTATCAGGACATGTATGACCAGCAATTGGCAGTCACGCTGTCTACCCGTGGTAACGGTATCGGCCTGCAGGACGTCCTGATGCGCCAGTTGTCGAAAGACAAGGGCATCCAGCACGCGGCTCCGACCGATGCGGCCAGGCCTGCGACCGCCACTGACGCGGCGCCTGCCAAGACCGGTCTGGCGACCAGTGTTTACCAGCGTCCGCTGTGGGCCACGCGCTCGGCGGCGGCAGACCAGGCAGCTGCAGCGGCTTCGGCGTCCGGCGAAGGCCGCAACGACATGGCCATGCTCAATGCCCGTCGCCTGTCCTTGCCGAGCAAGCTCACCGACCGCCTGCTGGCAGGCATCGTGCCGTCGGCCACCGCAGCGGTGACCAACAGTCCTGTGCCGGCTCGCGCTGCTCCGGGGATCGCTGGCAAGAACGGCGACTGGACACTCGACCCGAACCTGGCGCCTGCGCCGGAATACGTGCGCACGATGGCCCAGCCGCCGCTGGCCCCGGCCAAGCGCGCGTTCAGCAACGCCGATCAGTTCGTCGAGACCATGTTGCCGCTGGCCAAGGAAGCCGCAGCGCGTATCGGTGTCGACCCGGTCATGCTGGTGGCTCAGGCCGCGCTGGAAACCGGCTGGGGCAAGTCAATCATGCGTCAGCAGGACGGCAGCAGCAGTCATAACCTGTTCGGCATCAAGGCCGCCGGTAGCTGGAAGGGCGCCGAGGCGCGCGCTATCACCAGTGAGTTCCGCGACGGCAAAATGGTCAAGGAAACGGCAGATTTCCGCTCCTATGGTTCGTACGCTGACAGCTTCCATGATCTGGTCAGCCTGCTGCAGAACAACAATCGATATAAAGAAGTGGTCAACTCGGCCGATAAACCGGAACAGTTTGTAAAAGAATTGCAGAAGGCCGGTTACGCCACCGACCCGGACTATGCCAGCAAGATTTCGCAGATTGCGAAGCAGATGAAGAGTTACCAGACATACGCCGCTGCAACGGGCTCTTCCACGACTTTATAAGGTTTTAATCATGTCGCTGATTTCAATTGGGCTTTCAGGTATCAACGCCAGTAGTGCTGCGATCAACACCATCGGTAACAACACGGCCAACGTGGACACCGCTGGTTACTCGCGTCAGCAAGTGCTGAGTACGGCGTCGGCACAGATTGCCCTTGGTCAGGGTGTCGGCTATCTCGGCACCGGCACAACGTTGTCCGACGTGCGTCGCATCTACAACAGCTACCTGGACACCCAGTTGCAATCGAGCACCGCCCTTAGCGCGGATGCAGTCGCCTATTCCGGTCAGGCAGGCAAGACCGATACGCTGCTGTCCGACAATGCGACGGGTATTTCCGTCCAGCTGGCGGATTTCTTTACCAAGATGCAGGGTATTGCCACCAGCGCCACGCAGTCGGCGGAACGTTCTTCGTTCCTGACCCAGGCCAGCGCGCTGAGCGCACGCTTCAATTCGGTCTCTTCGCAGTTGTCCACGCAGAATGACAACGTCAATTCCCAGCTCAATACCTACACCAAGCAGGTCAATGAGCTGACCACCACGCTGGCGAGCCTGAACAAGCAGATTACTCAGGCGTCGGCGGGCCACGCCACGCCAAACACACTGCTCGACTCGCGCAGCGAAGCGGTTCGCCAACTCAACGAGCTGGTGGGTGTGAAGGTGGTCGAGAACAACGGTAACTACGACATCTATACCGGCACCGGGCAATCTCTGGTCAGCGGTGGTACCTCCTACAAGATGTCGGCCACCCCGAGCCCGTCCGATCCGTTGCAATACAACGTGCAGATCGCCTACGGCCAGACTCAGACCGACGTCACCTCAGTCCTCACCGGCGGTTCGATCGGCGGGCTGCTGCGTTATCGCTCCGAAGTGCTGGTGCCTGCGGCCAATGAACTGGGCCGTACTGCGATGGTGCTGTCGGATCAGGTCAACAGCCAGCTGAACCAGGGTATCGACAGCAAGGGTAATTTTGGTTCGAGCCTATATTCCAGCATCAACAGCGCTGATGCCATCACCCAGCGCAGCATCGGCAAAACCACCAACAGCGGTGGTTCCGGCAATCTGAACGTCACCATCGGTGATGCCAGCAAGCTGACCGCCGATGATTACGAAGTAACGTTCAGTGATGCTTCCAATTTCACGATCCGTCGCCTGCCCAACGGTGAGAGCGTGGGCGCCGGTGCGTTGAGTGACAACCCGCCAAAGCAGTTCGACGGTTTCAGCGTCAGCCTCAACGGCAACAATCTGGCCGCGGGTGACAGTTTCAAGCTCACACCGACACGCACTGGCGCCTCGGGCATCTCGGTGGTCCTGACAGATGCCAAGGACATTGCAGCCGCAGCGCCACTGACGGCGACGGCGGGCAGCAGTAACTCCGGCACGGGTGGTTTCACCCAGCCGGTGCTGAACACCAAATCAAATATCTACAGCAGCACGCAGACTGCCGACTTGCGCAATGCGCTCAAAGATTCCGCCCCCATGAAACTGGTGATGGGGGCCGTCAGCAGTACCGGCGTGCAGACTTATAGCCTGATTAACGCCAGTGGCGGCGCAGTGCTTGACCAGAACGGCAACGCGGTGGGCGGTTCGATCATTCAGGGTCAGGCCAACACGGTGAAGTTGAACGTCGGCTACACCGACACTACGACAACACCGAGTAGCAAGACCGCCTTCGAATTGCAAATGACGATTTCCGGATCGCCGGTTGCCAACGATACCTTCAGCATCGGCATGACGGGGGGTGGTTCGTCCGACAACCGCAACGCGCTAGCTGTAGTAGGGCTGCAGACGGCCAAGACCGTCGGCGTGAGCAACGGTGGCGTGGGTAGCAGCCTTTCGGGTTCTTACGCCAACCTGGTTTCGGTGGTGGGCACTCTGGCGAGCCAAGGCAAGAACGATGTCACGGCCACTGCTGCCGTTGTCGGTCAGGCCAAGGCATCACGTGATTCGGTCTCGGGTGTATCGCTCGACGAAGAAGCCTCCAACCTGATCAAGTATCAGCAGTACTACACGGCCTCTTCGCAGATCATCAAGGCGGCACAAACCATTTTCAGCACGCTGATTAACAGCCTTTAAGGAATCGTGAGCCATGCGTATCTCGACTACCCAGTTTTACGAAGCCACGAACGCTAATTATCAGCGTAACTATTCGAACCTCAGCAAGACCGGCGAAGAGGTTTCCAGCGGCATCAAGCTTAATACGGCAGGCGACGACCCGGTCGGCGCAGCCCGTGTTCTGCAACTGGCTCAGCAGAACTCTATGCTGAACCAGTACGAAGGCAATATCGGCACGATCAATACCAACGTGGTGACCACTGAAACCACGCTGAGCAGCATTATCGACACGATGCAGGCTGCCCGCGATGAAATCGTATCGGCTGCCAACGGCGCCTACACTGACTCCGATCGTCTCGCCAAAGCCGCGGCGCTCAAGCAGTATCAGGGCCAGATTCTGGGCTTGATGAACAGTCAGGACCCTAATGGCAAGTACATATTTGCCGGGTCGAAGGCCTCGACGCCGCCATATTCCCAGAACGCCGACGGTTCATACAGTTACAAGGGCGACCAGACCAGCATCAATCTGGCGGTGGGCGATGGTCTGGTAATGGCCAGCAACACGACGGGTTTCGACGCGTTCGAGCAGGCGGTCAACACCACTCGCACGTCCTCGACACTGATGTCCCCGGCAATCGATGATGGCAAGGTCAGCCTCAGCGGTGGCCTGGTGACGTCTACCCCGGTCTACAACTCGAGTTATCAGGGCGGCGAACCCTACACGATGACGTTCCTGAGCGGCACGCAATTCAAGATCACCGATGCCACTGGCACCGATGTGACCACGGATACGTCGTCCGGAGGCAAGTTCAGCAATGGCTCGTTCGATGCTCAGTCGTTTACCTTCCGGGGTGTGGAACTGAGCCTCAACATCAACCTGCCTGCTGCAGACAGAGCTTCGCAAGCCACAGCCGATGCCGCGCTGACCAACCGCAGTTATCAACTGGCTTCGACGCCAGACAGCGTTTCCACGTCGCGCAGTGCCGGTAATACATCGACCGCTACCGTCAGCAGCTCGAATGTCGGTAATACGGCTGCCGACCGTACCGCGTTCAACAATACGTTCCCGACCGAAGGCGCGATTCTCAAGTTCACCAGCCCGACCGCTTACGATTTGTACGCAGCGCCACTGACCAGCAACAGCAAGCCGGTATCCAGCGGCACTATGACTGGGTCGACGGCCAATGCTTCCGGGGTCAACTTCAACCTGAGCGGCACGCCTGCGGCTGGCGATCAGTTCGTCGTCGAGTCCGGTACCCACCAGACCGAAAACATACTGAATACACTGACAGCGGCCATCAAGGCGCTGTCAACGCCCACCGACGGCAATCTGGTAGCTTCCCAGAAACTGACTGCGTCGCTGAATACCGCGCTGGGCAACATGAGCAGCAGTATCGAACAGGCATCCACGGCGCGTTCCGCTGGCGGTGCGCGTCAGCTTGCGGCAATTGCTCAGGGCGTGACCAACGATCTGCTCAAGGGCAACAACACCACGGAGCAGGGCTCTTACGTCAACGCCGACATCGTCGAGGCAACTACCCGGTTGACGCTGCAGAAGACCATGCTGGATGCTTCCCAGCAGGTGTTTACCATGCTATCCAAGTTGAACCTGTTCAGTCAGCTTTGAACCCTGACGTGAGCATCCGCCGTCTTTTTTCAGCGGTAAGGGGAGCCATTCGACCTGTTGGTTTCCCGCCGCTCGCGAGTCTGTAATAGTGAATTCAGCCCCTCTCGTCAGTGTCGTCATCCCCGCCCTCAACCCACGCTTTTTCCGTGCTGCGCTGCAAAGTGCTCTGGATCAGGTGTACGACAATATCGAAATCATCGTCTGCGACGATTGCCTTACCGACGAGATAAAAACGATTTTTGACGAGCTGGTGCCTTCCGGCAACGAGCGAGCGCGCTACGTAGGCAATCCTCGGCGTCTGGGTTTTCAGGGCAACTTGCTCAAGTGTCTGGAAGAGGCTGACGGCGAATACATCAAGTTTCTCTGCGACGATGACCGCCTCTACACCTACTGCGTCGCGCATCAGGCGCAGACCCTCGACACCTATCCGGATGTGCAGCTTGTCGTCAGCAAACGCCATCTGGTGGATGTGGATGATTATGTACTGCCGGCGCGCATGGAAAACGTCGGCCTTGTACCGTACGACGCCGTGTTCAAGGGTGAAGACATGCTGGCGATCTTCGAGCGTACGTCACGCAATTATCTCGGCGGTTTCAGCGGTGCGCTGATGCGTAGTGCCGATGTCCTGGAGTATCTGCCGTCCCTTGCGGTGCCGGGGCAGGGCTTTGTCGCACTGCTGGATTTCACGCTTTTCATCTGCTTGCTGCGTCGCGGCAATCTTGTGGTGCTTAACGCTATCGAGAGCACCGAGCGGCTTCATCCCGGTCGCCTCAGCAGTCAGACGGATATGCTTCAAAAAGCCACCACCGAATGGGATTGGCTGAATGAAATGCTCAAGGCGCGCAGCGGGGAAGACGCACCTGCCCAGGGCTGGGCGCGTTTCCTGCCATTGCGCAGAGCGCACGAAGTGCCGCGCGAGTGGGATGAAGTTGGCCTCTACGGGGTAATGGCCGGTCGACAGGGCATCATGATGAGCCGCGTCGGTAGCAACAGCGACAGTTATGCCGAGCTGTACGCGGAGTGGCTGTCCTGCCGACGCTTTTCGGTTCCGCAAAAAAAGCTGCTGGAACGACGCATTGGCAGTTGGGCCTGGCAGCCGCGGATTGTCCCTGTGATCATCGACCCTGACGGTGATGCCGAGGGTCTTGACATCACGCTGAGTAGCATTGCCGAGCAGGATTACGCTGCCGATTCGGTGGTGGTATTGACCAACGCTGACGTTGACGACCCTCAGGTATTGCGTTTTTCCTTACAGCGCGATTGGGCTCGGCAGTTGAACGAAGTACTGCCGCTGCTGGACAGCGCCGATTGGGTTTACCTGCTTCGCGCTGGCGACCGATTGACCCAGCCCGCGCTGCTGGTGCTGGCCGAGCGTATCGCCCAGACTTCCGGCTTGTTGTGTATCTACAGTGATGAAGGGGCTCTGGTCGAAGACGAATCCAGAGAGCCTATTTTCAAGCCCGGTTTCAATCTGGACCTGCTGCGTGCCTACCCTTATGTGGGGCGCACGCTGGCGTTCGAACGCCGCAACCTGCTGGACATGGGCGGTTTTGATTCGGCCCACGCGGAGCTGGCACCTCATGACGTCATCTGGCGCCTGGTCGAGGGTGTAGGGCCGCAGACCATTGAGCATATCGCCGAGGTGCAGGTCGAGTCCCGCCTGGCGTTTGCTGACTGGCTGTCATTGCCCTGTGTCGCTGAACACAACGAATCGGTAGTGGCCGCCCATCTGACGCGTATCGGCAGGGATCATGTGATTCACCATGACCATTTGCCGTTGCTGAACCGCATCGAGTACGTGCATCCGTCACTGCCGCTGGTGTCGGTCATCATTACTGCCAAGGACCAGTTGGGCGCTTTGGAGCGCTGCGTAGATAGCCTGCTCAGTAATACGACCTACCCGAACTACGAAGTATTGGTCGTCGATAATGCCAGTGAAGGCGCCGATGCTCGCGAGTGGTTTGCGGCGATGAGCCTGCTAGGCACCGACAAACTGCGGATTTTTTCGTTGCCTGAAACAGGCAGCGAAGCATTCGCTCAGAACCATGCTGCCCGTCAGGCGCGTGGCGATTATCTGTTGATGCTCAGCCCGCATGCCATGATTCATCAGGCTGACTGGCTGCAAGGGCTGCTCAATCACGCTCAGCGCCCTGAGGTCGGAATCGTCGGCCCACGTATTCTCAACCCGCAGGGCACTGTTCTGTATGCGGGCATGGTGATGGGCATGGACGGCCTGGCTGGTCGGCCCTTCATCAATTTCCCAGCAGGGGCGAGCGGCTACATGCAGCGCCTGCAATTGACGCAGAACTGGAGTGCGGTCAGCGGCAATTGCCTGATGGTGCGTAAGGAAGTGTTCGACAGCGCGGGAGAAATGGACGCCGCGACCTTCACGCAGGGGCTGCAGGATCTGGACCTGTGCATGCGCGTCGGTCGTGAGGGTTACCTGATTGTCGGCACCCCCGATTCGTCAATGGTGCTGGCCGAGCCCGGTGCCGCAGAGCGTAACGAGACCTTGCGCAAGGCGCTCGATAACGAACAAAAGGCATTCTTCCAGAAATGGCTGCCGAAGATGGCCAGGGATCAGGCGTACAACACCAACCTGTACCTCAACGAAACGCTGTCGTTTACCCTTGATCCCGGCCTGCTGGTCGGCTGGGACCCGTTCTGCAGCCGTCATCTGCCTTCTATCCTCGGCATGGCGGTCAACTCGTCGGCGGTCGGTCATTACCGGGTCAGCCAGCCGTTGCTTGAATTGATCAATGCCGGGCGGGTGGTCGGCCGCATGACCTATGAGACGGCGTCGCCGGTCGAGATAGAGCGTCAGTCGCCAGATGTCATCGTGTTTCAGGGGCGCTACACCGAAGCCAAGGTCCCGGACATCGAGCTGGCCAAGAACTATTCCAATGCGATGCGTATATTCGAGCTCGATGATTACATCGCCGATGTTCCGGAGCGAAACGAGCACAAGCGCAACATGCCCGACAACATTGGCGCCATGCTGCGCAAGGGCATCGGTTTGTGCGACCGGGTAGTGGTGTCGACTCACCCGTTGGCCGAGGTACTGTCGAGCATGCACAGCGATATTCGCGTAGTGCCGAACATGCTGGCGACCCATCTGTGGAGCAACCTGAGAAGCAAGCGTCGCAGTTCCGACAAGCCACGCATCGGCTGGGGCGGCGGCACCAGCCATCGCGGCGATCTGGAACTGATCGTGGACGTCGTGCGTGAACTGGCTGATGAGGTCGAGTGGGTGTTTTTCGGCATGTGTCCGGATCTGCTCAAACCTTACATTCATGAGTTTCACTCGGCGGTCAGCCTGAAGACTTACCCAGCCAAACTGGCCAGCCTGAACCTTGACCTGGCACTGGCGCCGCTGGAATTTCATATCTTCAATGACTGTAAAAGCAACCTGCGGTTGCTGGAATACGGCGCCTGCGGCTACCCGGTCATCTGTTCAGACACCGAGGCGTATCGCGGCCATCTGCCAGCCACCCGCGTGTACACCAACAGCTCTGAAGAATGGTTGCAGGCAATTCGCATGCACTTGTCCGACCCCAGCGCCAGTTACCGCATGGGCGACGAACTGCGCGAGACGGTGCTGCGTGATTTCATGCTGCGCGGAGAAAACCTGCAGTATTGGGCCAACGGCTGGCTGCCGGACTAATCTGATTCGTTGGACAGGCCTCAGCGGCTCGCCCGCCGAGGCCGAACGCTATGCTCTTGCTTCAACGCCCGCTGCGGGTTGAAGGCGCAATCGATTCGCTATAAGGAAAGACCATGCAAAGCCATTCGGGAAATGAACACACCGCTCTGAATCAGCGTCTTACCCTGCTGCTATTGGCCAAGGAGCAACCTGACTTCCTGCGTCGTGCCTTGAAGTACTACAGCGCCTTTGCGTGCAACGTGGTGGTGGTCGATGCGTCGGCTGAGCCTGATGCGGAAATCGCCGGCAATTCCAGCGTGCATTACGTGCAAAGCGCCGAATTGGCAAATGCCAGCCTCAGTGCAAGGATCGCCGAAGGGCTCAAGCAGATCACTACGCGGTTCGTGGTGCAGGCCCCGGTTGACAGTTTTCTACTGCCTGACGCGTTGATCGCAGCGTTGAGCTTTCTTGAAAGCAACCAGACTTATGGCGCTTGTCAGGGCTACAGCCTGAGCTATCAGGCGCAGGTCAGCCAGGTGGACTATTTCCGTCGCGACCGCAAGATCTGCGAAGACCATGCCTCAGATGATGCTGCCGAGCGGGTTCTGGGTTTCATGAGCGAAGGTCTGTCGTTGCTGAGTGCGGTGACGCGGACCGAGCTGGCGCAGCAGTGGTTCGCTTCAGTTGCCGAGGACACCGAGCCGCACTGGCAGGAAATCGGTCATATGACCTACCTGGTTGCTGCGGCACGCCTGCGCATCCTGCCGATTGCGTACGCCCTGCATTTCACGCCGGGCAAAGAGGCCGGTACAAGCCACGGCGGGGCCATCGCCGCAGCGGTGAAGCACACTGACCCGAAAGCCAAGGCGGCCCGCGAGGCGTTTGCCAAAAAACTGGCCGCGCTGCTCGGCGAAGGTTCGGGCTTTGAAGGCGTGCATGGCACCCAGCACATTCTGGCCGGGTTCGCCGCCATGGCTGAGCGCCTCAAGACCCAGGGTTTTCAAGGTGACGAGAAAATCATCAGTGCAGTCTGGAACGTCGCTCTTGAGCAGTCGGATGCGCTGTTCGAGCCTCGTCAGTTTGTCGAGCTGCCGTTTTATAATCAACCGCTGTTCGATGAGCTGGCCAGGATCGAATTCCTGATTCACGTCATGCCGGCAGGCCGCGTGCAGATGGAAGGCCTTGAAGCCGCACTGCTGAAACAGGCTGAATTGCTGCGTGCGCAGAACAACCCGGACGCCGAAGCGCGACTTAGCCGTCTGTGGTACGCCTACGAAACTTACGCATTCAATATCGGCGTCGTGCAGAGCCTGCTCGATGAATTGCGCAACAATAAAGATGACGAAGACAGCGAGAAGCAGATCGAACTGGTTTCCGCCTGGGGGCAGCGTCTGCAGGCGGCGTCCGCTGTCGACAACGGCCGACTGCTCGACAGTATGGCGTCCGGTCGGCTGCTCAACTGGCTCGATTCGCGTGATCCTGCGCCTGACGCTCTCAAGCAAATCACCGAAAAGCTCGCCAGTAAATCGGCCGGCTCGCAGATCGGTATCCTGTTGCTGGATCTGGACGCAGACGTGTTCAAGCTGCAAGCGACGTTCGACAGCCTGATCAACAGTCATTACAAGTCGTTCAAAGTGGTGGTGTTCACGACCGGAGAACTGCCGGCAGTAACCACGCTGCACAACACCCTGCATTTCGTGAAGGTGACTGAAAGCAATTACATCGACAAGATCAACCTGGTCGTCAAGCAGTCGCCCAGCGACTGGCTGATGCTGGCGCAGGCCGGTGAAGAGTTCACTCGTAGCGGTCTGCTCCTGGCAAGTGCCGAACTGGTTGATGCAGCAGAGTGCCGGGCGGTCGCGGTCGACGAAGTTCAGCGTCAACCCAACGGCACGCTGGCCCCGGTGTTCCGTCCGGGGTTCAACCTTGATCTGCTGCAAAGCCTGCCGGCTTTGATGGCCCGCCATTGGCTGATCCGTCGTGATTTGCTGGTCGAGGCGGGCGGTTACTCGCGAGAGTTCCCCAAGGCGCTCGAGTTCGATCTGTTGCTGCGCCTGATCGAGGAGGGCGGCATGAGCGGTCTGGCTCACCTGAGCGAACCTGTGCTGATCTGCGAAGCGCCTGCGCTGGAAGACAATCAGGATGAGCAGAAAGCCCTCAAGCGGCACCTTGGCAAACGTGGCTATCAGGCGGAAATCAGCTCTGCGCAGCCTGGCACCTACAAGATCGATTACCGTCATGCCCATCGTCCGGTGGTCTCGATTCTGCTGCACAGCCAGGACAACTTGGCAGAGTTGCAGCGCTGTCTGCAAAGCATCCTGCAACGTACTCGTTATCAGCGTTACGAAGTGTTGATCGGCGACAACGCCAGCACTTCCACCGAACTGTCGACCTGGCTCGACAAGCAGGAGCAGGTGTCCGGGCGTGTGCGTGTACTGCGGGCCTCGCAACGTATGAGTGCCTCTGCCTTGCTCAACCTGACCAGCCAGGAGGCCGGCGGCGAATACCTGATCCTGCTAGATGCGCAGAGCCAGATCGTCAACGTCGGCTGGATCGAGTCATTGCTCAATCAGGCTCAGCGTCCGGAGGTGGGTGTAGTTGGTGCCAAGCTGGTTGACCGTGAAGGTACGGTGACTCAGGCCGGTCTGATCCTGGGCCTCAACGGTGGGGTTGGATCGGGTTTTGTCGGTGAGCCAAAGACGTCCAAAGGCTATATGCAGCGGTTGGTGGTCGAGCAGAATTACTCTGCCGTTTCATCGGCTTGCCTGATGATTGCCAAGCAATTGTATGACGCGCTGGGCGGGCTGGACGAAGCCGAATTCGCCGAGGGTTTGAGCGATGTCGACCTGTGCCTCAAGGCTTCGCAGGCGGGGTATCTGAC
Source organism: Pseudomonas coronafaciens pv. oryzae str. 1_6 (assembly GCF_000156995.2). Lineage (NCBI taxonomy): Bacteria > Pseudomonadati > Pseudomonadota > Gammaproteobacteria > Pseudomonadales > Pseudomonadaceae > Pseudomonas > Pseudomonas coronafaciens. The sequence continues at coordinate 1,763,924 of NZ_CP046035.1, forward strand.
GGTATGGACCCCGCATGTTCAGGTGGTTCATCCCGGTGTGGTGCATGCCCCCGAGCAAGCGCGCACCGCGCTGATCGATAAATGGTCGGCGCAGTTCGCGCAAGATGAAGCGTACAACGCAAACCTTGATCTGAAAGGGCCGGGGTTCACGCTCGCTGTTTGAGTACTGTACGCCAGCGAAACGGTTACGCCGCAGCCGTTTCGCTGCTTGAAATCCTCTTCGGCAGAGCCTGCCTGTCAAGCTCCGACTGGTTTTCCCCTCGCGTAAATTATCGCAAAGCATGCAATCCGGAGTGACCTGCAGGTCATAAAGTGCATCTTCACTGTATTGTGTTACAGGGAGCGACATGCGCCTGACTTGCTTTAACCTGCCAAGCGCCCTGAAAATGTCTGAAAATCACCCCTATTCGTTAGCGCCCTGATTTCGTCGGGACGGAAAATGACCTGTTTACTCATCGGGAAGCCATGATGATTGGCATTAAAAGCATAGCGAGTTACGTGCCTGTTGCAGGCGTCGATAACTACGCTCAAGGCGCCAAATTCGGCAAGGATGAAGAATTCATCCTTGGGAAAATTGGCTCCACCTTTCTGCCGCGCAAAGACGCCGGTCAGGAAACCTCTGACCTGTGCGTTGAAGCGGCCAATACGCTGTTTGCCAACAACCCCCAGCTCAAGCGCGAAAGCATTGATGTGCTGATCGTCGTCACCCAGAACGGCGACGAGGAAGGCTTGCCGCATACCGCTGCCATCGTTCAGGACAAACTGGGCCTGTCGACCAACGTTGCTGCGTTCGATATCTCGCTGGGCTGTTCCGGCTATGTGTACGGTATTTATGCGATCAAGGGCTTCATGGAAGCGGCAGGCCTGAAAAACGGTCTGCTGATCACCGCCGACCCGTATTCGAAGATTGTCGATCCGGAAGACCGCAACACCACCATGTTGTTTGGTGATGCGGCCACTGCCACCTGGATGGGTGAAGACGCCGATTGGCAGTTGGGCAAGGCGAAGTTCGGCACCGACGGTTCCGGCGCGCCGCACCTCAAGGTCAGCAATGGCGTGTTCTTCATGAACGGTCGTCAGGTCTTCAACTTTGCCCTTATCAAGGTGCCGGCACACTTGCACGAACTGCTGGCCGAATCAGACCTTACGCCTGACGACATCGATGCCTTCTGTATTCACCAGGGCAGTGCTGCAATCGTCGACGCCGTTGCACGTCGCTTCGAAGACAAGCCCGAGAAGTTTCTCAAGGACATGGTCGAGACAGGTAATACCGTGTCTTCGAGCATTCCGCTGCTGATTGAAAAGCACGTACTCGGCTCTTCATGGCAGCGAGTCGCCTTGAGTGGTTTCGGGGTGGGGCTTTCCTGGGGCTCTGCCATTATCTATAAAGCCTGATTCAACATGGCTGTACAAAAAACGCCTGCGGATATGTCCCCAGGCGTTTTTTTTTAAACAAATAGTGATGCACTTCACACTTTAACTTCTCTGCCGGGCGCCCCCTCTGCGCAGGCTCTTTACTGTGGGGGTCTGCCTGTCTTTGTGATCGCCTGATTATACGCCAAGTCCTTGTTTTATAAGGGGTGGCAGGGTGATGGCAAAATATTAAAAAAAAACCCTCAAGCAACCTGCCATCGCGACGATAACTATTACGAAGGTTCTCTAGGCACACCCGGCGCTTGCAGGGGCCGGAAGCCACGTAGTACCAAACCAACGAGGAATTCATCATGGCTTTAACAGTAAACACTAACGTAACGTCGCTGAGCGTCCAGAAGAACCTGAGCCGCGCCTCCGACGCACTGTCGAACTCGATGGGTCGTCTGTCTTCCGGCCTGAAAATCATGAGCGCGAAAGATGACGCTGCTGGCCTGAACATCGCCACCAAGATCAACTCGCAGATCAAAGGTCAGACCATGGCGATCAAAAACGCCAACGACGGTATGTCCATTGCTCAGACCGCTGAAGGCGCGCTGCAAGAGTCGACCAACATTCTGCAACGTATGCGTGAACTGGCTGTTCAGTCGCGAAACGACAGCAACAGCGAGTCTGACCGTACTGCACTGAACAAAGAATTCACTCAGATGAGTTCGGAACTGACCCGTATCGCCCTCAGCACCAACTTGAACGGCAAGCCGCTGATCGATGGTACTGCAAGCACCATGACTTTCCAGGTTGGCTCCAACTCGGGCGCTTCGAACCAGATCACTCTGACTTTGAGCGCCAGCTTTGACGCAAACACCCTGGGTGTCGGTTCGGCAGTCACCATCGTCGGTTCCGACAGCGCTGCTGCAGAGACCAACTTCTCTGCTGCCATCGCCGCGATCGACTCGGCTCTGCAGACCATCAACAGCACTCGTTCTGATCTCGGTGCTGCACAAAACCGTCTGACCAGCACCATCTCCAACTTGCAGAACATCAACGAAAACGCCAGTGCTGCACTGAGCCGTATTCAGGACACCGACTTCGCTGCTGAAACTGCACAGCTGACCAAGCAACAAACGCTGCAGCAGGCTTCGACTTCGATCTTGGCGCAGGCTAACCAGCTGCCGTCTGCTGTACTGAAACTGCTTCAGTAATACTGTAATGAGTTTTGGCGGGGGAGTACTTAACAGTGCTCTCTCGCTTTTTTACTTTCAGAGGTGATGGTCATGGATATGAGTGTGAAGCTGAACTTGTCTTATCCGGCCGTTCAACCGGCGAGTCAGGTCTCCGTGACCGAGCCGTCAGTTGATAAGCCTGCCGACACGAAGCCCGTCGAGCGTGTTGCAGCGACGGCCGAAAGTAAAGGTTCCGACCTGCACAAGGATGATTCCAATGACGACGCCAAAGTCAAGGCGGCGGCGGAGGATATTCAGAAATTCTTTCACACGGTAAAACGCAATCTTGAGTTTTCGATTGACGAAGATTCTGGCAAAGTCATTGTCAAAGTGATTGCAAGCGATTCCGGTGAAGTCGTAAGACAGATTCCCAATGCAGAAATCCTGAAGCTGGCCGATAGCCTGAGTGATGCGAACAGTTTGTTGTTCCGCGCCAAGGCCTGATCGTCAGTACGGTATTTGTTGCCGGGTTATGTGCCTTTTTGAAAAGGCGACAAGCCTCGCGATATTCTTGAAGGGAGAAGCACCATGGCAAGTCCAATTTCAGCTTCCACAGGTTTGGGTTCAGGCCTGGCAATCGGCAGTATCGTAAAGGTGCTGACTGATGCAGAGCGTACGCCGAAACAAAACCAGATCGACCGTCAGACCGCCACCACCACGGCATCTCTTTCCGGGGTAAGCCAGCTGACATCAGCTCTGGCTGCTTTCCAGAAAGCAATGGATACCTTGAGCAGCAAAACCACGCCTGCTTTTCTGGGCTTCGCTGCGTCATCTGCCAATGAAGCAGTGGTCAAGGCAACCGCAGACAACACCGCAGTCAGCGGCGCGTATGCCCTTAATGTGCAGAAGCTGGCGACCGCGTCGAAGGTTGCGACCGTCGCGATGAGTTCCTCGCAAGCCAGTGCTATTCCGAGTGGTGTTCTGGAAATCACTCAAAATGGCACTACACAAAAAGTCGACATCTCCAAGACCTCTACGCTGCAGGAAGTGCGTGACCAGATAAACACGTCGCTTCAGGGTAAAGGTATTTCTGCCAACATCATCACTGACAACAACGGCTCCCGGCTGGTGTTTAGTTCAACCACTACGGGCGCTGGCAGCGATATTTCCGTCAAAGGTGCTGCCGGTCAGGAAGCGCTGAACATCGATGGCACCAAGCTGATGAGTGCTACCAGCCCTGGTAATGACGCCAATGGCAAGCCGATCCCGGGTGCGGGTGCGATTTCCGCGACTGCTGGGGATGCCCAGTTTTCCATCGATGGTCTGGCCCTTTCGAGCAAGACCAACACGGTAAGCACGGCGATTTCGGGCGTGTCATTTAATCTCCTGGCGCCCAGCACTGCAACTACGGGCGATACAGTGGTTACCGTAGGGGTCAACACTGACGGTATCAAAGCATCGCTGCAGACGTTTATCGACTCTTACAACACTCTGGTGAGCCTGACGTCGTCGCTTACCAAGGGTAGTGTGGATGCTAAAGGGGTGTTCACCCCAGCTGCATTGACGGGCGATGCCACTCCTCGTGCGCTGCTCGCCAGCATTCGTGATCAGATCGCCAGCGCCACATCGGGAGACGGGCTCAACTCGCTCTCGCAATTGGGGATCAAGACTCAGCAGGGTGATGGCAAGCTGTCACTGAACGCCGTCGAGTTCACCGCCGCGCTGAATGATAAAAAGCTTGGCGGTCAGATTGACGCTTTGTTCAACGGCGATAAAGGGTTGGTCACCCGCATGAGCAAGGCAATCGACCCCTACACCAAGGCTGGTGGTGTTCTGGCCGGCAAGACCCAAAGCCTGAACACGGTTCAAAAACGCCTTGACGCCGACAAGGAAGCGCTTGACCGCCGTATCGAGACGCTGACCACAACGCTTACCAAGAAATTCAACGCCATGGACCTGATCGTTGGTCAGCTCAAGGCAACGGCCAGCAGCATCACCTCGATTTTCGAGGCGATGAACGCGCAGAAGAACGCTTCGTAAGTTCTTTTACCGAAGTGCCAAGAACCCGACCCTGTGTCGGGTTCTTGCTTTTGGGCTAAAGTTTCCGGGCGGTGCGTCGATAGCTTAGTATCAATATTCTGGATTTGTTACGAGGCCCATTATGAATCCGATGTTAGCGTTGCGGCAGTATCAGAAAATCGGCGCCCAGGCTCAGACCTCGGAAGCAAGCCCTCATCGTCTGGTCCAGATGTTGATGGAAGGCGGTCTTGACCGTATCGCTCAGGCCAAGGGTGCGATGACCCGCAAGGACATCGCCAACAAGGGCGTACTCATCAGCAAAGCTATCGACATCGTCGGTGGGCTGCGTGAAGGGCTGGACCTGGAAACTTCGCCTAGCGAAAGCCTGCTGAGACAGGACAACCTTTACCATTACATGATGACGCGCCTGGCCGAAGCCAACGCTCGTAATGACCAGAAGATTCTCGATGAAGTTGCTGGCCTGCTGATCACTGTCAAAGAAGGCTGGGATGCGATTGGCACCCTGCAGTAAGCAGATGTCCTGAGGAGAACAAGAACATGAGTGCTGCGCTCAAGCGTATCGAAGAAACCCGTGAGGCCTTGGTTGGGGCGCTTGCCGAGCGCGATTGGGAAGCTATAGGCAAGCTTGACCTGGCCTGTCGCGAGTGCGTCGATGCGGTTGTAGGCGAGTCGCCGACCGATGAACCTGCTTTGCGCAGCAATCTGGAAGAGCTGCTGGGTGTCTATCGGCAATTAATTGATATTGCAACCGGTGAGCGTCAAGCCGTTGTCGATGAAATGGCTCAAATCCAGAATGCCAAAAATGCGACGAAGGTATACCATCTCTTCGGTTAATGTTTAATTGTCATTTTTATTGTCGAACAAGATTTTCGCCATAAATTTGACTGTGTCCGTTTTTTTGACTTAACTAGTGATGTTTACTATTTTCTGGCGTCTCAAGATTACATTCGGCTGAGATGCCAAGCTGCCCCCCCAATCATGGGCATTGAGTTGACTAGGGAAGTTGCTATTGCATGTGGCGTGAAATCAAGATTCTGCTAATCGATGACGATAGCCAGCGCCGCCGGGATCTGGCGGTTATCCTGAATTTTCTTGGCGAAGAAAACCTCTCTTGCTCCAGCCAGGACTGGCAGCAGATAGTCGGCTCTCTGACGTCTACGCGAGAAGTACTGTGCGTGCTGGTGGGCAGCGTCAGTGCACCGGGCAGCCTTCAAGGGCTGCTTAAGACCATCGCAGCATGGGATGAGTTCCTTCCTGTCTTGCTGATGAGCGAAAATTCTTCTGTCGAGCTGCCGGAGGACCTACGTCGTCGCGTGCTTTCGGCGCTCGAGATGCCGCCCAGCTACAGCAAACTGCTCGATTCTCTGCACCGTGCCCAGGTCTATCGTGAAATGTATGATCAGGCTCGCGAGCGTGGTCGCCATCGTGAGCCGAATCTCTTCCGCAGCCTTGTAGGCACCAGCCGTGCGATTCAGCACGTACGGCAGATGATGCAGCAGGTTGCCGACACCGACGCCAGCGTGCTGATTCTCGGTGAGTCGGGCACCGGCAAGGAAGTCGTCGCCCGTAACCTGCACTATCATTCAAAGCGCCGCGATGCGCCATTTGTCCCGGTCAATTGCGGGGCCATTCCGGCCGAACTGCTTGAAAGCGAGCTGTTCGGGCACGAGAAGGGCGCGTTTACCGGGGCCATCACCAGCCGTGCCGGCCGTTTCGAGCTGGCCAATGGCGGCACTCTGTTTCTCGATGAAATCGGTGACATGCCGTTGCCGATGCAGGTCAAGCTGTTGCGCGTATTGCAGGAGCGTACTTTTGAGCGCGTGGGCAGCAACAAGACCCAGAGCATCGATGTGCGCATTATTGCGGCGACGCACAAGAATCTCGAAAACATGATCGAGCTTGGCAGTTTTCGCGAAGATCTCTATTACCGCCTCAATGTATTCCCCATCGAAATGGCGCCGTTGCGCGAGCGCGTCGAAGACATCCCGCTGCTGATGAATGAATTGATCTCGCGCATGGAGCACGAAAAGCGTGGCTCCATCCGTTTCAACTCTGCGGCCATTATGTCGCTGTGCCGTCACGCCTGGCCGGGCAACGTCCGTGAACTGGCCAACCTGGTGGAGCGCATGGCGATCATGCACCCCTACGGCGTGATTGGCGTGGCCGAGCTGCCTAAGAAGTTTCGCTACGTCGATGATGAAGACGAGCAGATGGTTGACAGCTTGCGCAGCGACATCGAAGAGCGTGTCGCCATCAACAGCAACACGCCAAACTTTTCTTCGGGTGCCATGCTGCCGCCTGAAGGGCTTGATCTGAAGGACTACCTCGGTGGCCTTGAGCAGGGCCTTATTCAGCAGGCGCTGGACGATGCCAACGGTATCGTTGCCCGCGCTGCGGAGCGTCTGCGGATCCGTCGGACCACACTGGTCGAGAAGATGCGCAAGTACGGGATGAGCCGTCGCGAAGGGGATGAACAGGCGGAGGATTGACGCCTGTTGTAAACGCTAAAAATCAAGCCTCTGAATTTTCAGGGGTTTTTTTTCGGCACGAGGATTGCTAAGTCTCTCTTAACACACCGTTTAACTGACGGTTCGCCACGAGAGAGATGAACTATGTCCCAGGCCGCCCAACTGACTTCTGCTTCATCTGTTCAGGTTCCGTATTCCCCGGAGCTCGAAAGTCGTCAGGGACTCGAGCAGGCGTTCTCGCTGTTTAACCAGATGTCGGCGCAATTGACCGATTCCTACGGCTTGCTCGAGGCGCGTGTTACTGAACTCAAGGGCGAGCTAGCCGATGCCGGCGTCCAGCGTCTGCAGGAACTGGCAGAAAAGGAGCGTCTGGCTAATCGTCTGCAGAACCTGCTCGACCTGCTACCAAGCGGTGTGATCGTCATTGATGGCATGGGTGTTGTGCGCGAAGCCAATCCGGCCGCCATCGACCTTCTGGGCCAGCCGCTGCTGGGGATGCTCTGGCGTAACGTCATCAGCCGCTGCTTTGCTCCGCGCGAAGACGACGGCCATGAAGTGTCTCTCAAGGACGGCCGCAGGCTGTCCATTGCCACTCGATCACTGGATGCCGAGCCGGGTCAACTGGTGCTGCTCAATGACCTGACCGAGACCCGTCATCTACAAGGGCAGCTGGCCCGTCACGAGCGTCTTTCGTCGCTGGGGCGAATGGTGGCTTCTCTGGCGCATCAGATCCGCACCCCGTTGTCGGCCGCCATGATCTATGCCAGCCATCTGGCCGAGCAGGAATTGCCGGTTGAGACTCAGCAGCGATTCGCTGCGCGTCTCAAGGATCGTCTGCATGAGCTTGAGCATCAGGTTCGCGATATGCTGGTGTTCGCCCGTGGCGAGTTGCCGCTGACTGATCGCCTGACGCCGGGCGTGCTGTTCCAGGCACTGCAGAATGCCGCGACCACTCATGTGCAGGGCGTTGCGGTGCGTTGGCAGTGCGACAGCATTGACGGCGAACTGCTGTGCAATCGCGACACGCTGGTCGGTGCGCTGCTCAATCTGATTGAAAACGCGGTGCAGGCCAGTGCCGGTCAGGCGCGCCTGAAAATTCATGCCTACAGCCGCGGCAACATGCTGCGTGTGTGTTTCAGTGATAGCGGCAGCGGCATGGACAGGGCTGCACTGGCCCGTATTGGCGAACCGTTTTTCACCACCAAGACCAACGGCACCGGGCTGGGTCTGGCGGTGGTAACCGCAGTATCGCGTGCGCATCAGGGCGGGGTGCATTACCTGTCCCGCGTCGGGCGCGGCACCTGTGCAATTGTCAGCCTGCCGCTGATTCCGGCTTCCGGCCAGTTGGGTAATCACTGATGTCGATCAACGTGCTATTGGTCGAGGATGACCGTGCATTGCGCGAAGCGCTGGGCGAAACCCTGGAGCTAGCCAGCTATGGCTACAAAGCGGTCGGCTCTGCCGAAGAGGCGTTGCTGGCGGTCGAGGCGCAACCGTTCAATCTGGTGGTCAGCGACGTCAACATGCCGGGCATGGATGGCCATCAGTTACTGAGCCTGCTGCGCAGCCGGCATCCGCAGTTGCCGGTGCTGCTGATGACGGCGCACGGCGCTGTCGAGCGAGCGGTGGACGCTATGCGCCAGGGTGCAGCCGATTACCTGGTCAAGCCCTTTGAGCCCAAAGCCCTTATCGCCTTGGTTGCTCGGCACGCGCTCGGGCGTCTGGGGCCTGCCGAGAGTGACGGGCCGATTGCCGTCGAGCCTGCCAGCATTCAGTTATTGAACCTCGCCAGTCGGGTGGCAAAAAGCGACTCCACAGTGCTTATTTCCGGCGAGTCCGGTACTGGCAAGGAAGTACTGGCGCGTTTCATTCACCAAAATTCGCCGCGTGCCGATAAACCGTTTATAGCGATCAACTGTGCGGCCATTCCTGACAACATGCTCGAGGCCACCCTGTTCGGTCATGAGAAAGGCTCGTTTACCGGCGCTATTGCAGCGCAGGCCGGCAAGTTCGAGCAGGCTGACGGCGGGACCATCCTGCTTGATGAAATTTCCGAAATGCCCATGGGGCTTCAGGCCAAGCTGTTACGGGTGCTGCAGGAGCGAGAGGTAGAGCGCGTTGGAGCGCGCAAGCCGATTACGCTGGATATCCGTGTCGTGGCTACCACCAACCGTGATCTGGCGGGCGAAGTGGCGGCGGGGCGCTTTCGTGAAGATCTGTTTTATCGTCTGTCGGTGTTTCCACTGGCCTGGCAGGCGTTGCGTCAAAGGACTGCCGATATTCTGCCATTGGCCGAGCGGCTTCTGGCCAAGCATGTCAATAAAATGAAGCATGCGCCGGTCCGGCTTTCTGCCGAAGCGCAGCAGTGTCTGGTGGGTTACCCCTGGCCGGGCAACGTGCGAGAACTGGATAACGCCGTGCAGCGCGCTTTGATTTTGCAGCAGGGCGGCGTGATTCAGGCGCAGGATTTCTGTCTGTCGGGGCCAGTCACCAGCTTGCCAGCGGCGGTTGTAGAGGCTGCAGCGTCCTTGCCTGTCATGTCCGTCGCGGAGAATGCCAATGCCGGTGTCAGTCCCGAGTCGGTCGGCGCGTTGGGGGATGACCTTCGGCGTCGCGAGTTTCAAATGATCATCGACACGCTGCGTTCGGAGCGCGGGCGTCGCAAAGAAGCCGCTGAAAGGCTGGGTATCAGCCCGCGTACATTGCGTTACAAGCTTGCTCAGATGCGCGACGCAGGTATGGACGTCGAGGCTTATCTGTTTGCCACTTGAATGACGGACTCAGCTCGCCAGGCATTAAAATCGATTGCTGAGCCGCAACGACACCGACACCTGTCTTGAAAGTCTTCAGGCCTTTAATCGCGCGGGTTTCAGGGCCATTTCATGACAGGCGACATGACATTTTATCTGGTGTGGCAAATTGCCTCTATCTAGCTGGCACCGTTGTTGCTAAGTCTTCTGTACCCGCTGAATCAGTGTCAAAAATTTGCGGGCCTTACGAGAGAAACGTCCATGAGCCAAGGTGTTGAATTTAATCGCTTGATGTTGGATATGCGGGCCATGCAGATGGATGCGATGTCTGCTCCCAAGCCCGTGTCCGGCGCGCAGGAAGCCGGAGCCAGCAGCTTCGCCGACATGCTTGGCCAGGCCGTGAACAAGGTTGCTCAGACTCAGCAGGCCTCTAACCAGTTGGCCAGTGCTTTTGAAGTCGGCAAGAGCGGTATTGATCTGACCGACGTCATGATTTCGTCGCAGAAAGCCAGTGTGTCTTTTCAGGCATTGACCCAGGTTCGTAACAAGCTGGTTCAAGCGTATCAAGACATCATGCAGATGCCGGTTTAAGGGACGTACTGAGTCATGGCCGAAGCAACTGCCGATCCCGTTCCTGCAAGAGCGGGCGCTTCCGATAAGAAACCGTTGTTCGGTTTGTCTTTTCTGGAAAATCTTTCCGAAATGACCATGCTGCGTCAGGTCGGCCTTATGGTCGGTCTGGCAGCGAGCGTGGCCATCGGCTTTGCCGTGGTTCTCTGGTCGCAGCAGCCTGACTATCGTCCGCTGTATGGCAGTCTGGCAGGTCTGGACAGCAAGCAGATCATGGAAACCCTGACGGCGGCGAACATCAATTACACCGTCGAGCCCAACTCCGGGGCTCTGCTGGTGAAATCCGATGACGTGCAGCGTGCGCGCATTCAACTGGCCCAGGCAGGCGTGGTACAGAACGACGCCAATATCGGTTTCGAGATCCTCGACAAGGATCAGGGGCTGGGCACCAGTCAGTTCATGGAAGCCACGCGCTATCGTCGCGGGCTGGAGGGCGAACTGGCCCGGACCATCTCGGCCCTGAACAACGTCAAGGCTGCCCGTGTCCACCTGGCAATCCCGAAGAGCTCGGTGTTTGTTCGTGACGACCGCAAGCCCAGCGCTTCGGTACTGGTCGAGCTGTATGCCGGTCGTTCGCTGGAGCCGAGTCAGGTTCTGGCCATTATCAACCTGGTTGCCACCAGCGTCCCTGAGTTGAGCAAGTCGCAGATTACCGTTGTGGATCAGAAGGGCACCTTGCTGTCTGACCAGGCGGAAAACTCCGAGCTGACCATGGCTGGCAAACAGTTTGATTACAGCCGTCGCATGGAAGGCATGCTGACCCAGCGCGTGCAGAACATATTGCAGCCGATTCTGGGCAATGATCGCTACAAGGCCGAAGTGTCGGCGGTGGTGGATTTCAGTGCTGTTGAATCGACCGCAGAAAGCTTCAACCCTGATCAGCCTGCCCTGCGCAGCGAGCAGTCGGTCAACGAACAACGCTCCAGCAGTTCAGGCTCGGGGGGTGTTCCGGGTGCATTGAGCAATCAGCCACCCGGCCCTGCGACGGCTCCGCAGACTGCGGGAGCAGGTGGCGCAGGTGCTGCTGGTCCTATCGCCCCGGGCCAGCCGCTGCTGGATGCCAATGGTCAGCAGATCATGGACCCGGCCACCGGTCAGCCTGCACTGGCGCCGTTTCCAGCTGACAAGCGTGTGCAGTCGACCAAGAACTTCGAACTGGACCGGTCGATCAGTCACACCAAGCAACAGCAGGGTCGCTTGACGCGCTTGTCGGTTGCTGTGGTGGTCGACGACATGGTCAAGACCAATGCTGCCAACGGTGAAGTCAGCCGGGCGCCGTGGAGCGCCGCAGATCTGGCCCGCTTTACGCGTCTTGTGCAGGATGCTGTCGGTTTCGACGCCAGCCGCGGTGACAGCGTCAGCGTGATCAACGTGCCGTTTTCCAGCGAGCGTGCAGAAGTCTTGCCCGAGGCATCGTTCTACTCGCAGCCCTGGTTCTGGGACCTCGTCAAGCAGGCCGTGGGTGTGATCTTCATCCTGATCCTGGTCTTCGGCGTACTGCGCCCTGTGCTGAACAACATCACCAACGGCAAAAGCAAGCAACTGGCCGCTTTCGGCGGTGGCGATGCCGAACTCGGTGGCATGGGCGGGCTGGACGGCGAGCTGTCCAACGACCGCGTGAGCCTGGGTGGACCGCAGAGTATCTTGCTGCCTAGCCCTACCGAGGGTTATGACGCACAGCTGAATGCAATCAAGAGTTTGGTGGCTGAGGATCCTGGCCGTGTGGCTCAGGTTGTGAAAGAGTGGATCAACACTGATGAATGAACGAGCCATGGTAGCCAAACTCTCGAAAGTTGAAAAAGCGGCAGTATTGTTACTCTCTCTGGGTGAAACCGACGCGGCTCAGGTGCTGCGGCACATGGGCCCCAAAGAAGTCCAGAAAGTGGGCGTAGCCATGGCTCAGATGCGCAACGTGCATCGCGAGCAGGTCGAAGAGGTGATGAGCGAGTTTGTCGACATCGTCGGCGATCAGACCAGCCTCGGCGTCGGTTCCGATGGTTATATCCGCAAAATGCTGACCCAGGCACTGGGTGAAGACAAGGCTAACGGTCTTATCGATCGTATCCTGCTGGGTGGCAATACCAGCGGTCTGGACAGTCTCAAGTGGATGGAGCCGCGCGCGGTGGCCGACGTGATCCGTTTCGAGCACCCGCAGATTCAAGCCATTGTGGTGGCGTATCTGGATGCCGACCAGGCTGGTGAAGTGCTCGGGCACTTCGACCACAAAGTCCGCCTGGACATCATCCTGCGCGTGTCCTCGCTCAACACGGTGCAGCCTGCCGCGCTGAAAGAACTCAACCAGATTCTCGAGAAGCAGTTCTCTGGTAATGCCAACACGTCGCGTACCACGCTGGGTGGTATCAAGCGTGCGGCAGACATCATGAACTTCCTCGACAGTTCTATCGAAGGCGCACTCATGGACTCGATCCGCGAGGTCGACGAAGACCTGTCGGTGCAGATCGAAGACCTCATGTTTGTCTTCAACAACCTTTCCGATGTCGACGACCGTGGTATCCAGGCGCTGTTGCGCGAAGTATCCTCGGACGTGCTGGTACTGGCGCTCAAGGGCTCGGACGAAGCGATCAAGGAAAAGATTTTCAAGAACATGTCCAAGCGTGCCGCCGAACTGCTGCGCGACGACCTGGAAGCCAAGGGTCCGGTACGTGTCAGCGATGTGGAAACTGCCCAGAAAGAAATCCTCACCATCGCGCGTCGTATGGCCGAGGCCGGCGAGATCGTACTCGGTGGCAAAGGCGGCGAGGAAATGATCTAAGGATTCAGATGACTCATGTCCACTCCCAATAAAGAATTGGCCAGCGACCTCATTCGCGCCAAGGACGCCGGGACGCTCGATATCTGGGCGTTACCCAGCTTCGACCCGCATGTGGAACCCGAGCCTGAACCCGAACCGGAGCCTGCCGACGAACCGCTCGAGATGGAAGAGGTGCCGCTGGACGAAGTTCAGCCGCTGACCCTCGAAGAGCTGGAGAGCATTCGCCAGGAGGCCTGGAACGAAGGCTTTGCCACCGGCGAAAAAGAAGGCTTTCACAGCACCCAGCTCAAGGTTCGGCAAGAGGCCGAGGTTGCATTGGCGGCTAAAATCGCCAGCCTTGAACAGTTGATGGGGCATTTGCTGGAGCCTATCGCCGAGCAGGATACGCAGATCGAAAAAGCCGTTGTCCATCTGGTCGAGCACATCGCGCGCAAGGTCATTCAGCGCGAGCTGGTGACCGATTCCGGGCAGATCGCCACGGTGTTGCGTGATGCGTTGAAGCTGTTGCCGATGGGTGCTCAGAACCTGCGTATCTTTATCAACCCTCAGGATTTCCTGTTGGTCAAGGCGATGCGCGAGCGCCATGAGGAGGCCTGGAAAATCGTCGAAGACGAAGATCTGCTGCCCGGCGGTTGCCGGATCGAAACCGAGCACAGCCGCATCGACGCCAGCGTCGAAACGCGCATCGCGCTGGCGATTTCCAGGATGCATGATCAGTTGCACGAGCAGATCACTCATCCGGCTGCTGCAGACCTGAGTGTCGATCTGGACGCCGCGCCGGTAAAAGTCTCCGGTGGTGCTGCAGAACCTGACGCGGACACACTCGATGCGCCTTGATCGCACCAGCTTCGGCAAACGACTCGGCACCTACGCCGAGTCGATCAGCCTGCCTGCCCAGCCTGTAGTCGAAGGGCGCCTGCTGCGCATGGTCGGCCTGACGCTGGAGGCTGAAGGCATGCGCGCGGCAATGGGCAGTCGCTGCATGGTCATCAACGACGACAGCCATCACCCGGTGGAAGTCGAAGCCGAGGTGATGGGGTTTTCCGGTGGCAAGGTGTTTCTGATGCCGGTAGGCAGCGTGGCAGGCATCGCACCGGGTGCGCGGGTTGTGCCCCTGGCTGACACCGGACGTCTGCCGATGGGCATGAGTATGCTGGGGCGGGTGCTTGACGGCGCCGGTCGTCCGCTGGATGGGCGCTCGCCGATCAAGGCCGAGGACTGGGTGCCGATGGACGGCCCGACGATCAACCCGCTCAAGCGCGACCCGATCAGTCAGCCGCTGGATGTCGGCATTCGCTGCATTAACGGTTTATTGACAGTCGGGCGTGGTCAGCGTCTTGGCCTGTTTGCGGGTACGGGTGTGGGCAAGAGTGTGCTGCTCGGCATGATGACGCGCTTTACCGAAGCGGACATTATCGTCGTCGGCCTGATCGGCGAGCGGGGCCGGGAGGTCAAGGAGTTCATCGAGCACATTCTCGGCGAAGAGGGCCTGAAGCGTTCGGTGGTGGTTGCCTCGCCAGCCGATGATGCGCCGCTTATGCGCCTGCGTGCGGCCATGTATTGCACGAGAATTGCCGAATATTTTCGCGACAAGGGTAAGAACGTCCTGTTGCTGATGGATTCCCTGACCCGTTTTGCTCAGGCTCAGCGGGAGATTGCCTTGGCCATTGGCGAGCCTCCGGCCACCAAGGGTTATCCGCCGTCAGTGTTCGCCCGCCTGCCAAAACTGGTCGAGCGTGCCGGTAATGCCGAAAAGGGCGGTGGTTCGATTACCGCTTTTTATACCGTGCTGTCGGAAGGCGATGACCAGCAAGACCCGATTGCCGACTCCGCGCGAGGCGTGCTCGACGGCCACATCGTGCTGTCCCGGCGTCTGGCCGAGGAGGGGCATTACCCGGCTATCGACATCGAAGCGTCCATCAGCCGGGTCATGCCCGCAGTGGTCAGCCCGGAGCATATGGCCCAGGCGCAACACTTCAAGCAACTGTGGTCACGCTATCAGCAGACCCGTGACCTGATCAGCGTGGGCGCCTATGTAGCCGGTGGCGACCGCGAAACCGATATGGCAATCGCGTTGCATCCGGTGCTGGTGCGTTATCAGCGCCAGGCGCTGCGCGAGAATGAAAGCATGCAGGGCAGTGGCGAAGCGCTTGCATCGATATTTGCCCCGGCACCTGGCGGCTGATAGGCGATGGCTCAGAGTAGAGCGGCGCGCCTGGCGCCTGTGGTCGAGATGGCCGAGGCTGCCGAGCGAACGGCGGCTCAGCGTCTCGGGCATTTTCAGGGGCAGGTCAACCTGGCCAACAACAAACTGCAGGAGCTGGACCAGTTCCGCCAGGATTATCAGCAGCAATGGTTGCAGCGCGGCAGTGCCGGGGTTTCCGGGCAATGGTTGCTGGGCTATCAACGCTTTCTCAGTCAGCTGGACGTCGCGGTTGCACAGCAATATAAAAGCCTCGAATGGCACACGGCCAATCTGGCTCGGGCGCGTACGGCCTGGCAGGACTGCTATGCGCGGGTCGAAGGCCTGCGCAAGCTGGTGCAGCGGTACATGGACGAAGCACGCAAGCTTGAAGACAAGCGCGAGCAAAAGCTGCTGGACGAACTGTCGCAGCGACTGCCGCGTCATGAACCATTCTGATTTTTGACCTAATCAGACCTGGCCTTCTGTTGGTCTGGTCTACGCTCTCAATGTCTCGTTGATGAAACACCTCGGAGTTCCCATGACAGTCACGTCCGAACGTTCGGCAGATGGTCGACAACTGACCCTTTTCATTGAGGGGCGCTTTGATTTTTCCGCCCATCAGGAATTTCGCGAGGCTTATGAGGACTGTCCGCAGGACCTGCATTACGTGGTGGACCTGCGTGGCACGCATTACCTGGACAGCTCGGCGCTGGGCATGCTGTTGCTGTTGCGTGATCATGCCGGTGGCGATAAAGCGGTGGTGCGTCTGATCAACTGCACGCCTGATGTCTGCACGATCCTCGCCATTTCAAACTTCTCGAAGCTGTTCCAGCTGGGCTGAACCTTTGCAGTCCTCCTTGAAAAACCTCTGCATTCTGATTGCCGACGACAGCACCAGTGACCGGTTGCTGCTGTCGACCATCGTTGCGCGTCAGGGGCACCGGGTATTGAGTGCTGCCAATGGCGTCGAAGCCGTGGCGATGTTCACCTCTGAAAGCCCGCATCTGATCCTGATGGACGCGATGATGCCGGTCATGGACGGTTTCGAGGCTGCACGGCGGATCAAGGCGCTGTCAGGCGAGTCGCTGGTGCCGATCATCTTCCTGACCTCGCTTACCGAAGGTGAGGCATTGGCGCGCTGTCTGGATGCTGGCGGCGATGATTTCATGTCAAAGCCTTACAATCCCCTGGTTCTGGCCGCCAAGATCAATGCCATGAACCGCTTGCGAGTACTGCACGAGACTGTTCGTCAGCAGCGTGATCAGATTTCCAGACATCATGAATACCTGCTTAACGAACAGCGCGTCGCCAAAGCCGTGTTTGATCAGGTGGCACATGCCGGGTGTCTGGGGGCGAGCAATATCCGCTACCTGCAGTCGCCCTATGCGCTGTTCAACGGTGACCTGATGCTGGCCGCCTACACCCCGGCAGGTCATATGCAGGTGTTGCTCGGGGACTTCACTGGCCACGGACTGCCGGCTGCCGTGGGCGCCATGCCGCTGGCCGAGGTGTTTTATGGCATGACCGCCAAGGGTTACGGTCTGGTGGCCATTCTTCGTGAGATGAATGCCAAGCTGAAGCGCATTTTGCCGGTGGACATGTTCTGTTGTGCGACGCTGCTGTGCGTCAACCTCCAGCAGCGTCAGGTCGAGGTGTGGAACGGCGGATTGCCGGACGGTTATCTACTGCGTGGCACTGAAGGCGAGCACGTGCCGCTGGCGTCGAATTACCTGCCTCTGGGCGTCTTGAGTGTCGATGCGTTCGACGCGCACACCCAGGTCTACCCGTTGGCGCCGGGCGACCGGATCTTCCTGCTGTCCGATGGCGTACTCGACACCAGCGACAGCCGTGATGAGTTATTCGGCGCGCAACGTCTGCGCGGCGTGCTGTCCGCCAATCGCGAGCCGCAACTGCTAATCCAGGAAATTCTTCAGGCACTCAACGATTTTGGCGGCAAGGCCCGAGACGATGTAAGCCTGCTTGAAATCAGCGCGGTCGAAGAGCCGCTTGACCGCCTGCCGGCCCTGACGTACTCCGACAGTGGCGCATCGAGCCCGCTGGACTGGTCATCGAGCTTCGAACTGCGTGCTTCGACCCTCAGGCGTTTCAATCCACTGCCTTACGTGCTGCAATTGCTGCTTGAAGTGCATGGTTTGCGCAATCAGGGCGCCGCGTTACATATGGTACTGGGCGAGCTGTACAGCAATGCGCTGGAGCACGGCGTGCTAGGGTTGGATTCTGCACTGAAGCATGATGCGGCGGGTTTTGCGCTTTATTATCAGCAGCGGGCCGAGCGTCTTGGCGCTCTGGAGTCAGGGTTCATCCGCATGACTCTGCACGTTGAACCTGTCGGTGAAGGAGGGCGCCTGACCCTCAGCGTCGAAGACAGTGGTGACGGATTTGATGCAGAACGGCTGCATATATTGAAACCTGCGAGCGATAAGCTGTACGGTCGCGGGCTGCGTCTGGTGCGCGAGTTGAGTCACAAGGCCAACTGGTCCAGGGATGGCAGGACCGCGTGCGTGGAATTTACCTGGGAGGGAGTGGCATAATCCGTTCCACAGTCTTGATCAAGGAGTGAACAAGTGTCGATTCATCTGGATTACAGCGTGTTGAATGCTCTGCAGGAAGTCATGGAGGATGAATATCCGACATTGCTGGATGTGTTTCTCAAGGATTCCGAACAGCGCATTGTGCAACTTCGCCAGGCTGTCGAGACCGGAAACATGGACCTGCAGGAGCTTAGCCTCACGGCCCACAGCTTCAAAGGCAGCAGTAGCAACATGGGTGCGTTGCGCCTTTCCGATCTGTGCAGACAGCTTGAAGATCGTGCCCGTCAGCATCAGTCGCTGGGGCTGGCAGAGTTGGTCGGCAAGATTGATAACGAGTACCTGACCATCCGTGGTCTGTTCAACGCAGAGCGGCAGTTTTTTATCAGCTGATCTGCCGCTTTCGGCCGATCTGGCCGCCTTCACGAGTTGGCCCGTATATTGCTAAGTTCTGGTGGTAAGGCGATTACCAGCTGCTTATGCGGAGACCGAAATGCCACTTTCCACCAATGCCCTTCTTCAGGCCACGAACGCTGCGACCTCCAGGTCCGGTGCCGTCAATAATTCGGTCAAATCCGCCGACAGCAGCAAAGACGGGGCTTCCAGCTTTTCCAACGTCTATGCAAAGCAGACCAGGGACAGCGTGGCGCCACGTGATGATGCGCCGGTCAAGCAGAGCCGTGACAAGTCGGCGCCTGACAAAGACAAGGTTGCCGCAGGTAAGGACAAGCCGGTAAACGACCCGTCGAATGCCGCTGACAAGTCGACCGTTGCCGATAGCGGCAATGACTTGCCTGCCAAATCTGCTGCTGCGGATGGCGACGCCGCGAAGTCCGAAACCGCCCCGGATGATGCTCAGGCACAGGCATCTGCCGACCCTGCGCTGGCTGAAGGTCAGGTAGCTGTCGACCCCGCTCTGGACCCGGCTTTGCAGGCAATGGCGGCACAAGTGCCTGCCTTGCCAGCTGCATCCGCAGTCAAGCCGCAGACGCCAGACGCCAGCGCCACACCGTCTATCGCATCGCTGGCAGTTGGTCAGGCGGCGGTTCCTGCAAAAGCCGAAGCCGCGTTCAATCCGGATGCCGACCCGCTGGATGGCCTTGATGCCGTGCAGTTGGCGCTTGAAAATGCCACCGCGAAAACCCAGTTGGCCGCGCAGAATGCCCAAGCCGCCAACAAGGCGACGCCTTCGAACGCGGAGGCTGACCCAGCGCAGAATTTAGTCAATAACCTGTCGGTTTTGAGTGAGCAACTGCCATCGGATGAAAGCAGTACCGAGAGCAGCGACAAATCGTTCAGCGGTCTGATCGGCGAGGGCCTGAAGGACGTCAAAGGGGCTGCCGGTGACACGCGTGTAGACAATTTCGCTGATCGTCTGGCTGCCCTCAGTCAGGCCGCGCAGCCTGCACGCACTGCGGCCGCACCTGCTGCGCCGTTGATGAATCAGCCGCTGGCCATGCATCAAAGTGGCTGGACCGAAGGCATTGTCGATCGCGTGATGTACCTGTCGAGCCAGAACCTCAAGACCGCCGACATCAAGCTTGAGCCTGCCGAGCTTGGTCGTCTGGATATCCGCATCAACATGGCGCCGGATCAGCAAACCCAGGTGACCTTCATGAGCGCTCATCTAGGCGTGCGTGACGCGCTGGAAAACCAGATGTCGAAGCTGCGCGAGTCATTTGTTCAGCAAGGGCTGGGCAACGTCGACGTCAACGTTTCCGATCAATCGCAACAGCAGGCTCAGCAACAGGCTCAAGAGCAGGCAAGTCGCGCTCAGCGTGGTGGTCGTGGAAATGGCCTAAATACCAGCGATACATCGGATGATATTGCTGGCATTGACGCCGCCGTACCTGTCAGCCAGCCGGCGGCACGCGTGATCGGCACCAGCGAGATCGACTATTACGCCTGATACCGGGCTGATTGCTGCATCCATGTTCCTTCAACTCCTGTACCCGTTGCGAGCATCGGGGCAGGAGTCCTGTCTATTGCTGCATGACCCGGCTGCGTAACCAGTCGTGTCAGGCACATCTCCCGTTTCCCACAACTCTGGCATAACACTTGCTCTGCCTCTGTCACGTATTGAAGAAACTCTTGAATAGTGACGGATTATTGGCATGGCGCAGAGCGAAGAAGTTAAAGATCCCGCACCCAAAGGCAAAGGTAAACTCAAGCTCATCATAATCGCCGTTGTGGCGCTGTTGCTGGCGGTGGGCTTATCGGTGGGTGCGACCTGGTTCCTCATGCACAAGAGCGAGAGCAAGGAAGACCCGGCTGCTGCAGCCGCGGCGGCCAACGCCAAGCCAGTGGCGGTGTTCGAGCCGATGACTCCCGCCTTTGTGGTCAACTTCAACGCCAATGGCCGTCAGCGTTACATGCAGGTCAGCATTACCATGCTGGGCCGCAATGCTGCCGACATGGAGGCGCTTAAAGTACACATGCCTCTGATTCGTAATAATCTGGTGATGCTGTTCGCAGCCATCCCCTTCGAATCGCTGGCGTCGCCGATCGGTCAGGAAATGCTGCGTCAGAAAGCGACCGCGAGCATTCAGGAAGTGGCCCAGAAAGAACTCGGCAAGACTGTGATCGAACAGTTGCTCTTCACTAATTTCGTATTGCAGTAGGATCCTCACATGGCCGTGCAAGACCTGCTCTCCCAGGATGAGATCGACGCGCTGCTGCATGGCGTCGACGACGGGATGGTTCAGACCGACAACGCTGCCGAGCCTGGCAGTGTCAAAAGTTATGACCTGACCAGTCAGGACCGGATCGTCCGTGGGCGCATGCCGACACTGGAAATGATCAACGAGCGATTCGCCCGCTACACGCGTATCAGCATGTTCAACCTGCTGCGCCGCTCGGCGGATGTGGCGGTGGGCGGTGTTCAGGTCATGAAGTTCGGCGAGTACGTGCATTCGCTGTACGTCCCGACCAGCCTCAACCTGGCCAAGATCAAACCGTTACGCGGCACGGCGCTGTTCATTCTCGACGCCAAGCTGGTGTTCAAGCTGGTGGACAACTTTTTCGGTGGCGATGGCCGTCACGCCAAGATCGAAGGCCGTGAATTCACGCCGACCGAGTTGCGTGTAGTGCGCATGGTGCTGGATCAGGCCTTCATCGACCTCAAGGAAGCCTGGCAGGCGATCATGGAAGTCAACTTCGAGTACATCAACTCTGAAGTGAACCCGGCCATGGCCAACATCGTCGGGCCAAGCGAGGCGGTGGTGATCTCCACGTTCCATATCGAGCTGGATGGCGGTGGCGGCGACTTGCACGTGACCATGCCGTACTCAATGATCGAGCCGATCCGCGAGATGCTCGATGCCGGCTTCCAGTCCGACCTTGATGATCAGGACGAGCGCTGGGTGAACGCGCTCAAGGAAGACGTGCTGGATGTGAACGTACCACTCACGACCACCATCGCTCAGCGTCAGTTGCCCCTGCGGGACATCCTGCACATGCGCCCCGGCGATGTGATTCCGGTGGAATTGAGCGATTCGCTGGTCATGCGTGCCAACGGCGTGCCTTCTTTCAAGGTCAAGCTAGGCTCGCACAAGGGCAAGATGGCCCTGCAAGTAATCGAACCCATAGCGCGACGTTGACCTGTAAGGTCGATGTCGGAAATTTTGCGTAATTGAAATACTGCGTGCAGAGGACAACCGATGGCTGATGATAACGAAATGACGTCTGCTGAAGATCAGGCGCTGGCCGATGAGTGGGCTGCTGCTCTGGGCGAGGCTGGCGATGGCGGGCAGGCTGATATTGATGCCTTGCTGGCTGCCGACGCCGGTAATGCGGGTAGCCGTCTGGCCATGGAAGAGTTCGGCAGTGTGCCGAAGAACACCGGGCCGGTGACGCTGGACGGTCCGAACCTGGACGTGATTCTGGATATTCCGGTCTCGATCTCCATGGAAGTGGGCAGTACCGATATCAATATTCGCAACCTGCTGCAGCTCAACCAGGGCTCGGTCATCGAGCTGGATCGTCTGGCTGGCGAACCGCTGGACGTGCTGGTCAACGGCACACTCATCGCCCACGGCGAAGTGGTTGTGGTCAATGAAAAGTTCGGCATCCGTCTGACCGACGTGATCAGCCCGAGCGAACGCATCAAGAAGCTGCGCTGAATGAAGCGCTTGCTGAGTGTTCTGCTGATGTCGCCGTCGCTGGCCTGGGCTGTAGATCCCGCCGCTCAGACGGCGCCTGCGCAAGTGGCCAATACCGTGTCTGGTGGCATGGGCGGGCAGCTGGCACAGCTGCTGTTCGGCCTGATACTGGTGGTTGGTCTGATATTCGTTCTGGCATGGCTGATGCGCCGTGTGCAGAGCGCCGGCCCGAACAACAGTCAGGTCATCGAGCTGGTGGGTTCGCGCGCACTGGGGCCGCGTGATCGGCTGGTGCTGGTCCAGATCGGCAACGAGCAGGTACTGCTGGGTATCACGCCGGGCCGAATCACGCCCCTGCATGTGCTCAAGGAACCGGTTCAGGTGCCTGTGCGTGAGCAAACGACACCTGAATTCGCTCAGCGCCTTATGGAGCTGATGGGCAAGGATAAGGACAAGAAGTAATGGGCGCCTTGCGTTTCCTGATACTGCTGATGCTGGTCATGGTGGCGCCTGCGGTCCTGGCTGCCGACCCTTTGTCGATACCGGCGATCACCCTGTCCAACAGCACGGACGGCCAGCAGGAGTATTCGGTCAGTCTGCAGATTCTGCTGATCATGACCGCGCTGAGCTTCATTCCTGCGTTTGTCATGCTGATGACCAGTTTTACCCGGATCATCATCGTCTTCTCGATCCTGCGTCAGGCCCTGGGTCTGCAGCAGACACCGTCGAACCAGATACTGACCGGCATGGCGCTGTTTCTGACCATGTTCATCATGGCGCCGGTCTTCGACCGTGTTAATCAGGACGCATTGCAGCCTTATCTGGCTGAAAAGCTGTCAGCGCAGGACGCGGTTGCCAAGGCGCAGGTGCCGATCAAGGACTTCATGCTGGCGCAGACGCGTACCAGTGATCTCGAGCTGTTCATGCGGCTGTCCAAGCGCACCGATATTCCGACGCCGGATGCTGCGCCGCTGACCATTCTGGTTCCGGCGTTCGTGATCTCCGAGCTCAAGACGGCGTTTCAGATCGGCTTCATGATCTTTATTCCGTTCCTGATCATCGACCTGGTGGTGGCCAGTGTGCTGATGGCCATGGGTATGATGATGCTGTCGCCACTGATCATATCCCTGCCGTTCAAGATCATGCTGTTTGTGCTGGTAGATGGCTGGGCGTTGATTGTCGGCACTCTGGCCGGCAGTTTTGGTGGCGTATGAGCCGTTTTGACGAGGAGTCTGCCCGATGACGCCGGAAGTTGCCGTCGATCTGTTTCGCGAAGCGCTGTGGCTGACCACCGTGCTGGTTGCGATTCTTGTAGTGCCCAGTCTGTTATGCGGCCTGCTGGTAGCGATGTTCCAGGCTGCTACCCAGATCAACGAACAGACATTGAGCTTTCTGCCGCGTTTGCTGGTCATGCTTGTGACCCTGATCGTCATCGGCCCCTGGCTGCTGAAAATATTCATGGAATACATGCTGTCGCTGTACACCAGTATTCCGACGCTGATCGGCTAGCGCCGAATGCAGCCGATGCTTGCGCTGACCGATACCCAGATCAGTACCTGGGTGGCGGCCTTCATGCTGCCGCTTTTTCGCATCATCGCGCTGCTGACGACCATGCCGGTCATCGGTACGACGCTGGTGCCCCGTCGCGTGCGCATGTATCTGGCCTTCGCCATCACCGTGGTGGTCGCGCCAGCCTTGCCTGACATGCCTCCGGTCCAGGCGCTCGACCTGAGCGCCTTGTTGTTGATTGGCGAGCAGATCATCATCGGGGCCGGCATGGGCCTTTCGCTGCAGTTGTTCTTCCATATCTTTGTGATCGCGGGGCAGATCATCTCGACGCAGATGGGCATGGGCTTTGCCTCGATGGTCGACCCCACCAACGGCGTGTCTTCAGCCACCATCGGGCAATTTTTCACGCTGTTGGTGACTCTATTGTTTTTGTCCATGAATGGCCATCTGGTGGTGCTGGAAATCCTCGTCGAGAGCTTTACCAGCATGCCGGTTGGCAGCGGCCTGCTGGTCAACAATTTCTGGGAGCTGGCAAACGGCCTGGGCTGGGTTTTGGGTTCCGGGCTGAGGCTGGTATTGCCGGCGATCACGGCGTTGCTGATCATCAACATCGCTTTCGGTGTCATGACCCGCGCTGCGCCACAGCTCAACATTTTTTCCATCGGTTTCCCGCTGACTCTGGTGATGGGCATGGTCATTCTGTGGATGACGATGGGCGACATTCTCAACCAGTATCAGCCGATTGCCACCCAGGCACTGCAGATGTTGCGCGATATGGTGAGGGCTCGTTGAGATGGCAGAAAACGAGAACGGTCAGGATAAAACAGAAGACCCCACGGAAAAAAAGGTCAAGGACGCTCGTGCCGATGGTCAGATTGCGCGCTCCAAGGAACTGACCACGCTGGTGGTGATGTTGATGGGGGCGGGCGGTTTGCTTATGTTCGGTTCTGACATTGCCGCGATGATGTCGGAGCTGATGCGTGACAACTTCACGATCACGCGTGAAACGCTGATGGATCAGTCTTACATGGGCAAGGCTTTGCTCAGTTCCGGGCTGCATGCGCTGGTGGTGATTCTGCCGTTTCTGATTGCCATGCTGGTGGCAGCGCTGGTGGGGCCGATCATGCTCGGCGGCTGGCTGTTCACAACCAAGTCCCTGATGCCCAAATTCAGCCGGATGAACCCTGCTGCAGGGCTCAAGCGTATGTTTTCGCCACACGCGCTGGTCGAGCTGCTCAAGTCTTTAGGCAAATTCCTGATCATTCTGGCGGTGGCGCTGGCGGTGCTGAACAGCGAGCGCAAGGACCTGGTTGCTATTGCCCACGAGCCGCTCGAGCAGGCGATGATCCACAGCTTGATGGTGGTGGGCTGGAGCAGCTTCTGGATGGCTTGCGGACTGATGTTCATTGCGGCAGCGGATGTACCGTTTGTGCTGTATGAGGCGCACAAGAAGCTGCTGATGACCAAGCAGGAAGTGCGCGACGAGCACAAGAACAGCGAAGGCAGCCCTGAGGTCAAGCAGCGGATTCGCCAGTTGCAGCGCGAGATGTCTCAGCGGCGGATGATGGCATCGATCCCCGAGGCCGATGTCATCATTACCAACCCGACACACTTTGCCGTGGCCTTGAAGTACGACCCTGAAAAAGGTGGGGCGCCCATGCTGCTGGCCAAGGGCACTGACCTTGTTGCCCTGAAGATTCGCGAGATTGGTGCGCATAACCAGATACTCATTCTGGAATCCGCTGCCTTGGCCCGGTCCATCTACTACAGCACTGATCTGGATCAGGAAATTCCAGCCGGGCTGTACCTGGCAGTGGCTCAGGTACTGGCGTACGTCTACCAGATCCGCCAGTTCCATGCCGGCCAGGGCAAGCGCCCAGACCCGCTGGGCGATGTTAAAATCCCCCCTGACCTGCAGCGCGATTCCTGATCGTCAGAAAGGGCGTCTCGCCTGATGAGGGCATTGCCACGCTGAGCGTGAGGAACGATAGGTGTTTGCAGGACCGCTATCGTATGCATGTTCTGCGTCACACATCTTTAGTCTGGCTAGATACAAGACTTAATTCCAATTCAGGCCTGAATTTCGTGCGAGAAGGGCATGCTCGCTTTGCGCGATTTCTGTCTCTAAAGCCTTGCCGCCACTGGCGTTGTAAAAGTTGGACAGCTTTTTGCAACAGGGTCGATACAGGTCGCCATCGGCGTCAATGTTTTGATCTAGTGCGCAGGTAACGAATCAGTGGATCGCTCTCAATTACTCAGTAGCGCACGCAGCAATATCTCTGGCCTGGGTCGCGGTCAGCTAGGCGTTCCGTTGTTGTTGCTGGTCATGCTGGCAATGATGATGTTGCCCATTCCTCCTTTTTTGCTGGACGTGTTCTTCACGTTCAACATCGCACTCTCGATCGTTGTGCTGCTGGTCTGCGTCTATGCACTTCGGCCGCTGGATTTCTCGGTGTTCCCGACCATCCTGCTGGTTGCCACGTTGCTGCGTCTGGCACTGAACGTCGCTTCCACCCGTGTAGTAATGCTTCACGGGCAGGACGGCCACGCTGCTGCGGGCAAGGTGATTCAGGCATTCGGTGAAGTAGTGATCGGCGGTAACTACGTCGTTGGTATCGTAGTGTTCGCGATTCTGATGATCATCAACTTCGTGGTTATCACCAAAGGTGCCGGTCGTATCTCCGAGGTGAGCGCACGTTTCACCCTCGATGCGATGCCCGGCAAGCAGATGGCGATCGACGCCGACCTCAATGCCGGCCTTATCGATCAGCCTGAAGCCAAGCGCCGTCGCGCCGAAGTGGCTCAGGAAGCCGAGTTCTACGGTTCGATGGACGGTGCCAGTAAATTCGTGCGCGGCGACGCCATTGCCGGGCTGCTGATTCTGTTCATCAACCTGATCGGCGGCACGCTGGTCGGTATCATGCAGCACAACATGTCGTTTGCCGATGCAGGCCGTGTCTACACCCTCTTGACCATTGGTGACGGTTTGGTGGCGCAATTGCCATCACTGCTGCTGTCCACTGCTGCCGCCATCATGGTGACCCGCGCTTCCGGTTCGGAAGAGATGGGCAAGCTGATCAATCGCCAGATGTTTGCCTCGCACAAAGCGCTTGGTGTGTCCGCTGCAATCATGATCGTCATGGGGCTGGTCCCGGGCATGCCGCACTTCTCTTTCATCAGCCTTGGTCTGGTGGCCGCAGGCGGCGCCTATATGTTGTGGAAGAAAGAAAACCAGGTGAAGGTCGAAGCCATCGCCGAAGTGCAGCGCCAGCAAGACCTGCTGCCATCACCGACCCGCGTTCAGGACTCCAAGGAGCTGGGCTGGGATGACGTGACCCCGATCGATATCATTGGTCTGGAAGTGGGCTACCGCCTGATTCCGCTGGTGGATCGCAATCAGGGTGGCCAATTGCTCGCGCGGATCAAGGGCGTGCGCAAGAAGCTGTCTCAGGAGCTGGGCTTTCTGATGCCGACCGTACACATTCGCGACAACCTCGATCTGGCGCCCAGCGCCTATCGTTTGACGCTGATGGGTGTGATTCTGGCCGAAGCCGAGATCTATCCGGATCGCGAACTGGCAATCAACCCCGGTCAGGTGTTCGGTACGCTGAACGGCATTACCGCCAGAGACCCGGCGTTTGGTCTGGAGGCTGTCTGGATCGAAATCAGCCAGCGCAGCCAGGCGCAGTCGCTGGGCTACACCGTGGTAGACGCCAGCACCGTGGTGGCAACCCACCTCAATCAGATTCTGTACAAGCATTCCCATGAGCTGATCGGGCACGAGGAAGTGCAGCAGTTGATGCAATTGTTGGCCAAAAGCTCGCCCAAGCTGGCTGAGGAGCTGGTGCCGGGTGTGTTGTCCCTGTCGTCGCTGCTCAACGTATTGCAAGCGCTGCTTTCCGAGCATGTGCCTGTGCGCGATATCCGCAGCATTGCAGAAGCTATCGCCAACAACGCTGGCAAGAGTCAAGATACCGCCGCTTTGGTGGCGGCAGTGCGGGTCGGTCTGAGCCGTGCAATCGTCCAAAGCATTGTAGGCATTGAGCCGGAGCTGCCTGTTATCACTCTGGAGCCAAGGTTGGAACAGATATTGCTCAATAGTCTTCAGAAGGCTGGTCAGGGTCAGGAAGAAGGCGTTTTGCTTGAGCCCAGCATGGCTGAAAAGCTCCAGCGTTCGTTGATAGAGGCCGCCCAGCGTCAAGAGATGCAAGGGTTGCCGGTAATTCTTCTGGTAGCAGGTCCTGTCCGGGCGATGCTGTCACGATTTGGACGATTGGCTGTACCGAACATGCATGTTCTGGCGTATCAGGAAATACCGGACAACAAGCAAGTAACCATCGTAGCGACTGTCGGGCCAAACGGCTGAGGTAGTGAGTCATGCAAGTTAAGCGATTTTTCGCCGCCGATATGCGTCAAGCCATGAAGCTGGTTCGCGATGAGCTGGGCGCCGAAGCGGCCATCATCGGTAACCGGCGCATTGCTGGTGGCGTCGAGCTGACTGCTGCTCTGGATTACAAGCTTTCTGCCCTGGCCCCGCGCGTGCCCAACATGGAGCTGGAAGACGAACTGCGCAAAACCCAGTCGCGCATCGTTTCCGCTCAGGCTGAACTGAACAATCGCAGTGACAGTGACGTGTCGGTCAACCTCCAGCTGTTTTCCGGCAAGACCGGCAGCGCTGCAGACACACACATCGAACCCACGCTTGAAGAGCCGCCACGTCCGTTTGCTGCCTATGCGTCTGCGCCTGCCGCAGAGCCTGCTGGCGGCCAGCGCGCCTTCGAGTCGATGCGTTCCGAACTGAATGGCCTGCGCGAGCTGCTGGAAGTCCAGCTGGGCTCCCTGGCCTGGAATCAGCTTCAGGGCAGCCGTCCGCAGCAGGCCAACCTCTGGCGCCGTCTGCAACGTGTCGGCTTGTCCGGCCCGCTGTCCCGCGACCTGCTGTCGATGATCCCCGACATAGACGAGCCTCGTCAGGCATGGCGCATGTTGCTGGCGCATCTGGCCCGCATGATTGCCGTGCCTGACATCGAGCCGCTGGAAGAGGGCGGCGTGATCGCCATGGTCGGTCCTGCCGGTATGGGCAAGACCACCACACTGGCCAAACTGGCAGCCCGCTACGTGCTGAAGTACGGCCCGCAGAATATCGCGCTGGTCAGCATGGACAGTTTCCGTATTGGTGCCCAAGAGCAGCTCAAGACGCTCGGGCGCATTCTCAACGTGCCGGTTACCCATGTCGATCCGGGCCAGTCTCTGGTTCAGGCTCTCGAGCCACTGCTGCGCAAGCGCGTGGTGCTGATCGATACCGCCGGCCTGCAGGCCAGTGATCCTGCGCTGCGCATGCAGCTGGAGAGTCTGGCAGGGCGTGGCATAAAATCGCGCAACTACCTGGTACTGGCAACAACTAGCCAGAAGCAGGTACTGACAGCGGCTTATCACAGTTACAAACGTTGTGGCCTGGCCGGATGCATTCTGACCAAGCTCGATGAAACAGCCAGCCTCGGCGAAGTCCTGAGCCTGGCGATCAGTCACGAACTACCAGTGGCCTACCTGACGGACGGTCCACGTATTCCTGAAGATCTGCATATTCCACGCCGTCACCAACTGGTTAGCCGTGCGGTGAGCGTTCAGATGCAGGATGAGCCGAGCGAGGAAGCGATGGCTGATATGTTTGCCGACCTCTATCACACCCCTGGCAAGAGAGTGGGTTAAGTGATGGATATTATTGAAATGTCCCTGCATCAACGGTCTGCCTGGCATTGTTCATTAGTGAATGTGCGGTTCTCGGTGTGGTTTCGGTCTACGCAAGACAAGGTAAAGAAATAACATGGGCAGCATGCATCCCGTACAGGTGATCGCGGTGACCGGCGGCAAAGGTGGCGTCGGTAAGACTAACGTGTCAGTGAACCTCTCACTGGCCCTCGCCGAGCTTGGCCGGCGCGTTATGCTGCTTGATGCCGATCTTGGTCTGGCCAATGTCGACGTCTTGCTGGGCCTGACGCCGAAGCGCACGCTTGCCGATGTCATAGAGGGTCGCTGCGAACTGCGCGATGTTCTATTGCAGGGGCCGGGCGGGGTTCGTATCGTGCCTGCAGCTTCCGGCACCCAGAGCATGGTGCATCTGTCTCCGGCCCAGCATGCCGGTCTGATCCAGGCGTTCAGCGATATTGGCGACAATCTCGACGTACTGGTGATCGACACGGCTGCCGGTATTGGCGAATCAGTGGTGAGCTTTGTGCGCGCTGCTCAGGAAGTGCTGCTGGTGGTGTGCGACGAGCCCACGTCGATCACCGATGCCTACGCCCTGATCAAACTGCTCAACCGCGACTACGGCATGAACCGCTTCCGGGTACTGGCCAACATGGCTCAGAGCCCTCAGGAAGGGCGCAACCTGTTCGCCAAGCTCACCAAAGTGACAGACCGTTTTCTTGATGTTGCCCTGCAGTATGTAGGCGCTGTGCCGTATGACGAATGCGTGCGCAAGGCCGTGCAGAAACAGCGTGCCGTCTACGAAGCATTCCCGCGTTCCAAATGTGCACTGGCGTTCAAGGCTATTGCCCAGAAGGTTGATACCTGGCCGTTGCCGGCCAATCCGCGGGGTCATCTCGAGTTCTTCGTTGAGCGACTCGTTCACCAGACCAGTGCGGGGCCTGTGCAATGACTGCGAGCGGCTACCAGATGTACAGCAAGACTTCTCGGAACTCACAATATGAGCTGATCGAGCGCTATGCGCCTTTGGTCAAGCGCATTGCCTACCACTTGCTGGCGCGTTTGCCAGCCAGCGTGCAGGTCGAGGATCTGATCCAGGCCGGCATGATCGGTCTGCTTGAAGTCTCTACCAAATATGACTCCACCAAGGGTGCGAGCTTCGAGACCTATGCCGGCATTCGTATCCGTGGTGCGATGCTCGATGAGGTCCGCAAGGGTGACTGGGCTCCGCGTTCGGTACACCGCAATACGCGCATGGTCAGTGACGCAATTCGGGCAATTGAAGCTAAAACCGGTCGTGACGCTAAAGATCACGAGGTTGCTGCCGAACTCCAGTTGAGTCTTGATGATTATTACGGGATTTTGAATGACACCTTGGGCAGCCGCCTTTTCAGTTTCGACGACCTTTTGCAGGACGGCGATCATGAAGGGCTGCACGAGGACGGTGCAAGCGGTTCGCTTGAGCCGTCGCGCGATCTGGAAGACGAGCGCTTCCAGGCTGCGTTGGCCGATGCAATTGCCAATCTGCCAGAGCGTGAGCGTCTGGTGTTGGCGCTGTACTACGACGAAGAGCTGAATCTCAAGGAAATCGGAGAGGTTCTTGGGGTCAGCGAATCTCGAGTCAGTCAGTTACACAGCCAGTGCGCAGCTCGTTTGCGAGGGCGTTTGGGGGAGTGGCGAGCGCGTTGACGGCAATCCGCGACGCAAGTCGCGAGTTGTCTGCATGCCGGCTGTGCAAAGCGTTACGTGGTAACAGGATGAACGAGACGCAAGCCCATCGAGCATTGTCTCGATGGGCTTTCGTTCAAGGTCTTTGCCTGTCGTTGTGCCAAGCCCGTCGTCGTTTCGTATAGCTGGAGGTGTGCTGTGCCAGTATTGAGTGAACAGCGTGTTCAGGTGCTGAATGCGTTAAAGACTGCTTGGAGGTCGAATTGGACAAGAACATGAAAATCCTCATCGTTGATGACTTCTCAACGATGCGGCGGATCATCAAGAACCTTTTGCGTGATCTGGGGTTTACCAACACATCGGAAGCGGATGATGGTCTGACCGCACTGCCGATGCTGCAAAGCGGTGCCTTTGACTTTCTGGTGACCGACTGGAACATGCCTGGCATGTCCGGTATCGATCTGTTGCGTCAGGTCCGTGCGGATGATCGCCTCAAGAATCTTCCCGTGCTGATGGTCACTGCAGAAGCCAAGCGTGAGCAGATCATTGAAGCTGCTCAGGCCGGGGTGAACGGTTATGTAGTCAAGCCATTCACGGCTCAAGCGCTGAAAGAGAAGATCGAAAAGATCTTTGACCGCGTCAATAGCTGATGCATGCCGCGAGGGCGCTATGGATAACAATGATTCGATGGCCGACTTTGAGTCGACCCTAAAAAGACACGCGCAGGAACTCGTTACCAGCCTTGAAAAGGGTCGTTTCGGCGAGGCTGTGCAACTGATCCATGAGCTCAATCAGACACGTGACCGCGGCCTTTATCAGGAAGTGGGCAAGCTGACTCGTGAGCTTCACAGTGCAATCGTCAACTTTCATATCGATCCGCACATGCCTCAGGCCGAGGAAGTGTCGCAAATCACCGACGCCACCGAACGCCTGTCGTACGTGGTCAGGCTGACCGAGAACGCAGCCAACCGCACGATGGACCTGGTCGAGGAAAGTACGCCGGTCATGAATGGCTTGAGTTCCGACGCCAAGGCTTTGAGCGAGGATTGGGGGCGTTTCATGCGCCGCGAAATCAGCGCTGAAGAGTTTCGCGAGCTGGCCAAGCGAGTCGACGGTTTTCTGACGCGCACCGAAAAGGAAACCCACCAGGTTGCAGGCCATCTCAACGATATTCTGCTTGCTCAGGATTATCAGGACCTTACGGGGCAGGTGATCAAGCGCGTTACGCAGCTGGTCACTGAAGTTGAGAGCAATCTGCTCAAGCTGGTGCTCATGGCCAGCCATGTCGATCGCTTCGCAGGCATCGAACATGACGAAGAATCCATCCTTGCAGAAAAAGATCCTAAAAAACATCTCGCCAAGGGTGAAGGTCCGCAGATTCATGCCGATAAACGTGAAGACGTCGTATCCGGACAGGATGATGTAGACGATCTGCTATCGAGCCTCGGCTTCTAAGGTCTGTTGACGGTTAATTTAGGGAGCACCCCATGAGCTTCGGCGCCGATGAAGAAATCCTTCAGGATTTTCTGGTAGAGGCCGGCGAAATTCTGGAGCAGTTGTCAGAGCAGTTGGTCGAGCTGGAAAGCCGACCGGATGATGCTGACCTGCTCAATGCAATTTTTCGCGGTTTTCACACTGTAAAAGGCGGCGCCGGCTTCCTCCAGCTCCATGAGCTGGTGGAGTGCTGCCACATCGCCGAAAACGTCTTCGACATCCTGCGCAAGGGTGAGCGTCGCGTTGATTCCGAACTGATGGATGTGGTCCTGGAGGCTCTGGACACCGTCAACAGCATGTTTGGTCAAGTACGAGAAAGAACCAACGTCACCCCGGCGACACCTGAGCTGCTGGCTGCCCTGGCGCGGCTGGCTGAGCCACAGTCTGCGGATGTGGTCGAAGCGCCAGAGCCAGAGCCGCAACCAGTGGCCGAGGCAGTTGCCCCGGCGGCTCAGGCTCAGGCTCAGGCCGACGGCGACATTACCGATGATGAATTCGAGCAACTGCTGGATTCGCTGCACGGCACCAGCCCGGTGTCTGTGGCCACGCCAGTGGCAGCTGCTGCTGCACCTGCGCCGGTGGGCGATGAAATCACCGACCAGGAATTCGAATCGCTGCTTGATCAGCTGCACGGCAAGGGCAAGTTTGCACCCGACGCCGCAGCTGCTCCGGCGCCTGCTGCCAAGAGCGCCGCTGCTGCGCCCGCCGGTGATGAAATCACTGACGACGAGTTCGAGGCGCTGCTTGATCAGTTGCATGGCAAAGGTTCTTTCGACGCTGCTGTAGCCGCTCCGGTTGCCGCTGCACCTGCGCCCGCAGCTGTCGCTGCAAAGCCTGCGCCTGCTGCGAAGGCATCGGACGAAATCACCGATCACGAATTCGAAAACCTGCTGGATGAGTTGCACGGCAAAGGCAAGTTCGAACCTCAGGCTATCGCTGCCAAGGCACCTGCGGCTGCTCCTGCTGCCCCGGCGCCTGTGGCCAAGCCTGCTGCAGCGCCCGCACCGGCTGCCAAGGCCGAGCCAGCCAAGCCCGCTCCAGCAGCTGCACCGGCACCGGCACCGGCACGAGCGCCGGCCCCAACCGGTGAAAAACCGGTCGCGACCGAAGCTGAAACCACTGTTCGCGTTGATACCGCCCGCCTGGACGAGATCATGAACATGGTGGGTGAGCTGGTGCTGGTTCGTAACCGTCTGGTTCGTCTGGGGCTCAACAGTGGCGATGAAGCCATGTCCAAGGCGGTTTCCAACCTTGACGTGGTGACGGCAGACCTGCAGACCGCGGTGATGAAAACGCGCATGCAGCCGATCAAGAAAGTCTTCGGACGCTTCCCGCGTCTGGTTCGCGACCTGGCCCGCCAGCTCAAGAAAGAGATCAACCTCGAGTTGGTCGGTGAAGAGACCGATCTCGACAAGAACCTCGTCGAGGCGCTTGCCGACCCGCTGGTCCACTTGGTGCGCAACGCGGTCGACCACGGTATCGAAACCCCGGAAGAGCGTGAAGCCACAGGCAAGTCTCGTGGCGGTCGGGTGATTCTTTCGGCAGAGCAGGAGGGCGACCATATCCTGTTGTCGATTTCCGATGACGGCAAGGGCATGGACCCTAACGTTCTGCGCTCCATCGCTGTCAAGCGTGGGGTCATGGACAAGGATGCGGCCGATCGGTTGAGTGACACCGATTGCTACAACCTGATCTTTGCTCCAGGTTTCTCGACCAAGACCGAAATCTCCGATGTCTCTGGCCGCGGTGTGGGCATGGACGTGGTGAAGACCAAGATTTCCCAGCTCAACGGCTCGATCAACATCTACTCGACCAAGGGCCAGGGCTCCAAGATCGTCATCAAGGTCCCGTTGACCCTGGCGATCATGCCGACCTTGATGGTGATGCTGGGCAACCAGGCATTCGCCTTCCCGCTGGTCAACGTCAACGAAATCTTCCACCTGAACCTTTCGACTACCAACGTGGTGGACGGTCAGGAAGTGGTGATCGTGCGTGACAAGGCCTTGCCGCTGTTTTACCTCAAGCGCTGGCTGGTCAGTTCCGCAGCTCATGAAGAGCAGCGAGAAGGGCACGTCGTGATTCTGACGGTTGGCACCCAGCGCATCGGCTTTGTCGTCGATCAACTGGTCGGTCAGGAGGAAGTGGTTATCAAACCGCTGGGCAAGATGCTGCAGGGTACGCCGGGTATGTCGGGCGCCACCATTACCGGTGACGGCCGCATTGCCTTGATTCTCGATGTACCCAGCATGCTCAAGCGATACGCCGCACGGCGTATTTGAATCCGGGGTTGCGGGCAGCCTGGCTGCCTGCAGCACCTATTGGAGTGTTTATGGCAGTCAAGGTCCTGGTGGTGGATGATTCCGGTTTTTTCCGCCGCCGCGTTACGGAAATTCTTTCTTCGGACCCCAACATTGTAGTTGTCGGCACCGCCACCAATGGCAAGGAAGCAATTGAGCAGGCGCTGGCGCTCAAGCCTGACGTCATCACCATGGACTACGAAATGCCGATGATGGATGGCATTACGGCAGTTCGCCATATCATGCAGCGTATTCCCACCCCGGTCTTGATGTTCTCGTCGCTGACGCACGAAGGTGCGCGCGTAACGCTGGACGCGCTTGATGCCGGTGCCGTGGATTTTCTGCCCAAGAATTTCGAAGACATTTCGCGCAATCCGCAAAAGGTCAAACAACTGCTGTGCGAGAAGATCAACAGTATCTCGCGTAGCAACCGCCGTTCGAGCGGTTTTGGTTCTGCCAGCGCATCATCTGCGGCACCAGCGCCTTCGACGATTTCGAGTCGTGCGCC
The DNA here is from genome assembly GCF_000156995.2 of Pseudomonas coronafaciens pv. oryzae str. 1_6. Classification (NCBI taxonomy): domain Bacteria; kingdom Pseudomonadati; phylum Pseudomonadota; class Gammaproteobacteria; order Pseudomonadales; family Pseudomonadaceae; genus Pseudomonas; species Pseudomonas coronafaciens. The sequence continues at coordinate 1,799,135 of NZ_CP046035.1, forward strand.
AGCGCCGGCTACGCCCGCGCGTACTGTGCCTTCGCGTACGGCTGCTCCGGCCCCTGTTTCGGCGCCGGCAGCGCATGGGCATGCTCATCATGCGCCTGCGCCTGCGCACGCCACGACCACTGGCACCGCCAAGCGCAAGGCCTACAAACTGGTCGCTATCGGTACGTCGACTGGCGGTCCGGTTGCCCTGCAACGAGTACTGACCCAACTGCCAGCCAGTTTTCCGGCGCCCCTGGTCCTGATTCAGCACATGCCTGCGGCATTCACCAAGGCATTTGCCGAGCGTCTCGACAAACTGTGCAAGATCAGCGTCAAAGAGGCCGAGGACGGTGATGTTCTGCGTCCAGGGCTGGCGCTGCTGGCCCCTGGCGGCAAGCAGATGATGGTCGACGCTCGCGGCACGGTGAAGATTCTGCCAGGCGATGAACGCCTGAACTACAAGCCTTGCGTCGACATTACTTTCGGCTCGGCGGCCAAATCCTACGGCGACAAAGTGCTGTCGGTAGTATTGACCGGCATGGGCGCAGACGGCCGGGAGGGCGCACGCCTGCTCAAACAGGCGGGCAGTACCGTATGGGCGCAGGATGAAGCAAGCTGCGTGATCTATGGCATGCCGATGGCTATCGTCAAGGCGGACCTCGCCGACGCGATCTACAGCCTCGATGACATCGGTCGGCATCTGGTCGAGGCTTGTCTCTGATGGATGTACTGAGTCTTATCGGTCTGATTTTGGCGTTTGTCGCGATTATCGGCGGTAACTTTCTCGAAGGCGGACACCTCGGCGCATTACTCAATGGTCCGGCAGCCCTGATCGTGCTGGGCGGTACACTGGGCGCATCGCTGTTGCAATCACCGATGAGCGCGTTCATGCGCGCCATGAAGATCGTTCGGTGGATTGTTTTCCCGCCTCGCATCGATCTGCCCGGCGGTGTTGACAGGGTCATAGGCTGGAGCATGACCGCCCGCAAGGAAGGTTTGCTGGGGCTGGAAACTGTAGCCGACGCCGAGCCCGACAGTTATGCCCGCAAAGGCCTGCAACTGTTGGTGGACGGGGCTGAGCCAGCGGCGATCCGGAGCATTCTGGAAGTGGATTTCATCACTCAGGAAACCCGCGATATCCAGGCTGCCAAAGTATTCGAAAGCATGGGCGGCTACGCGCCGACCGTGGGCATCATCGGTGCAGTGATGGGGCTTATTCACGTGATGGGCAATCTGGCCGACCCGAGCCAGCTTGGCAGTGGCATTGCGGTTGCGTTTGTTGCCACCATCTACGGTGTGGCCATAGCCAACCTCATCCTGCTGCCGGTGGCCAACAAGCTCAAAGGTATTGCCCATCGTCAGTCACGCTACCGCGAAATGCTGCTCGAAGGTCTGTTGTCCATCGCCGAGGGTGAAAACCCGCGCTCCATCGAACTCAAGCTGCAAGGCTTCATGGAGTAACAGCGCATGGCTCGCCGACGTCAGCCCGAGGAACACGAAAATCATGAACGCTGGCTGGTGTCCTATGCCGACTTCATTACGTTGCTGTTCGCGTTTTTCGTGGTGATGTACTCCATATCTTCGATCAACGAAGGCAAGTACAAGATTCTGTCCCAAGCGCTGGTGGGGGTCTTCAACGACACGGAGCGGACCATGAAGCCGATCCCGATCGGCGAACAGCGTCCGGTGTCGACGAAGCCTGCCGAGCCCTTGCTCAAGGAAAGCGAGCAGACTGACGCCGGTATTGGGCAGGCGTCCGATGACCCGTTGCAGACTATTGCCCAGGATGTACGCGATGCGTTTGGCGACTTGATCAAGTCCGACCAGATGACCGTGCGCGGCAACGAGTTGTGGATAGAGATCGAGCTTAACTCCAGCCTGTTGTTTGTCAGTGGCGATGCCATGCCCAGCGACAAGGCATTCACCATCATTGAAAAGGTCTCCGATATCGTCAAACGCTTCGACAACCCGATCCATGTCGAAGGCTTCACTGATGATCAGCCGATCCGCACTGCACAGTTTCCGACCAACTGGGAACTCTCCTCGGCGCGCTCTGCCAGCATTGTGCGCATGCTGGCGATGGACGGCGTCAACCCGGCGCGGCTGGCCTCTGTAGGCTACGGCGAGTTTCAGCCTGTTGCTTCCAATGCCACCGCTGCCGGGCGCGCCAAGAACCGCCGTGTGGTGCTGGTTATCTCGCGAAACCTGGATGTTCGCCGCAGTCTGACCAGTGCAGGTTCCGCGAATGTGCAACCTGATGCTGCTTTAAGGCGTGCTGGCACACAAACTGCACCGGTGCCAGCAAAGCCGCCGGTACGCGCGAACGCCGTCAATTCTCCGTCACCCGCCCTCCAATAATCGTATCGGTATGGTCTTCGCTGTACGGAAGGAAAAAAATCAATGAGAGTCTGGGCAGTAGCCAATCAGAAAGGTGGAGTCGGAAAGACCACCACGACCATTGCCCTGGCCGGGTTGCTGGCTGATGCAGGCAAGCGCGTGGTCGTTGTCGATCTGGACCCCCATGGCTCCATGACCAGTTATTTCGGGCACAATCCGGACGAGCTGGAGCACAGCGCGTTCGATTTGTTCTTGCACAAAGGCGCGGTGCCGGATGGTCTTCCCGCGCAGCTGTTGCTGCCCACCAGTGACAAGCGCATATCCTTGATACCGTCCAGCACGGCGCTTGCCACCCTTGAGCGTCAATCGCCTGGCCAGAGCGGTCTCGGCCTGGTGATCGCCAAGAGTCTTGCCCAGTTATGGCAGGAATTTGACTATGCGCTGATCGACAGTCCGCCGTTGCTGGGCGTTCTCATGGTCAATGCGCTGGCGGCAAGCCAGCAACTGGCAATCCCTGTGCAGACCGAGTTTCTGGCTGTAAAAGGCCTGGAACGGATGGTCAATACGCTGGCCATGATCAACCGCTCGCGAAAAGTCCCGCTGCCTTACACCATTGTGCCCACGCTGTTCGACCGCCGCACCCAAGCGTCGATGGGCACCCTGAAGCTGTTGCGTGACAGCTTCCCCGAGCATGTCTGGCAGGCCTATGTGCCAGTCGACACACGGCTTCGGGATGCCAGCCGCCTGGGCCTGACGCCCTCGCAGAACGACAGCAAGAGTCGTGGCGTGATTGCCTATCGGGCTTTGCTCAAACACATGCTCGCCGAGCAGCTCAATGCTCAGGTGGCCTGACATGAACCTTTACTCTTTCTGCACAGTTCGCTCAAGTGATGCCTCAATGCGGCCGATAACTCTATCAGGCTGCACACGCTCCATTTTTTGTTGGGCCCCGGTATGAACCGCCCTGTAGAAGTTGCAACACGACCCAAGCTGGCTTTGCAGTCCTATCTGGACGCATTGCTTTACGACGCGACCGAAGAGCTTGAAACGCCTTCCGGCAGTATCGATGAATTCCAGGCTGCGGTGCTTGAAGAGCAAGCGTTCGATGCGCGCATGCAGGCGCAGGTGAAGCCGCTGGCGGTCGCGGTTGCCGCACCTGCCGCGGTGGCTGTAGCCGTCAAGGTTGCGGCACCTGTTGCGGTGCCAGTGCTTGAGGTTGCTCCGGTGATCGTTGCCGAGGCCGTACAGGTTGAAACGTTAAAGGTTGAAACGACTGTGCCGACAGTAGATCTGGTCGAGCCTGTCGCCGAATTGAGTACGCTGGTGACTCAGCGAACTCCAACGCCGCCACCGACCAGCGATGGTCGTCCGGCGTGGGCTGCCGAGCCGTTCGAATGCCTGTTGTTTGATGTGGCGGGTCTGACACTGGCGGTGCCACTGGTCTGTCTGGGGTCGATTTATCCGCTGGCAGGGCAGGAACTGACGCCACTGTTCGGGCAGCCGGACTGGTTTCTCGGGATCCTGCCCAGTCAGGCAGGCAACCTGAAAGTATTGGATACCGCGCGCTGGATCATGCCTGATCGCTACCGCGACGATTTTCGCCAGGGATTGCAGTACGTGATCTCGGTGCAAGGATACGAATGGGGGCTGGCGGTGCATCAGGTCAGTCGCTCGTTGCGTCTTGATCCGAGCGAGATCAAATGGCGCACGCAACGCGGTCAGCGACCTTGGCTGGCAGGCACGGTTATCGAGCACATGTGTGCGTTGCTGGATGTTGCAGAGTTGGCCGAGTTGATAGCCAGTGGCGCGGTCAAGCAGTTGAACAAGTCGAAATAATCATGGGCAGGCGCCAGTGGCGTTACCCGCAAAGAACACACGTGAGGGGTTGGGGTTATGAATAAGTCGTCTGCACAAGGTTCCGAAGATCCGATCCTGCAATGGGTTACATTCCGCCTGGACAACGAGTCTTACGGCATCAATGTAATGCAGGTGCAGGAAGTGCTGCGCTACACCGAAATCGCCCCGGTTCCGGGTGCTCCAAGCTACGTGCTGGGCATCATCAACCTGCGCGGTAATGTTGTCACCGTAATCGACACTCGTCAGCGCTTCGGCCTGGCGCCGGTTGAAGTCAGCGATAACACGCGTATCGTGATCATCGAGGCCGACAAGCAAGTGGTCGGTATTCTGGTCGACAGCGTGGCGGAAGTGGTTTACTTGCGTCAGTCCGAAGTCGAAACCGCGCCAAACGTGGGTAATGACGAGTCGGCCAAGTTCATTCAGGGCGTCTGCAACAAGAACGGCGAGCTGTTGATTCTTGTCGAACTGGACAAAATGATGTCCGAAGAAGAGTGGTCCGAACTGGAGAGCATTTGATTGATCTTTGAGGTAGCTGTCGTCTTTCTGGCCATTCTATGGGGCGTGACCCTGTTTCTGTTCCTGGCCCATACCAAGCGTCAGCGCAAGCTTGACGCCGAGCGTGACGAGGCGGCTGCCTTGCGTGATCAGCGGATCAAGGAGTTGGCCAGACGCTTGGACAACTACCAGAACGGTACGGTGCGCATGGGCGAAGCCTTGCATGAACTGCGCGCCACCGTTGCGCCGTTGCCGGACAAGCTCACCGCACTGGAACAGCGCGATCCCTCCACGCTGTCCTTCGCCCAGGCCGCCAGGCTGGTGGGCATGGGTGCCAGCATCGATGAGCTCACTCAGTCCTGCGGCCTGACCCAGGCCGAAGCGCAGCTCATGACCAAGCTGCACGGCAATACGGCAGGTTAGATTATCGGACACGAAAGCCGAGGGCTGTCAGTAGCCTGGGTGACGCTTCGCTTATGCGCATCTGCCAGGAAGCGGTAGTAAACCGTTTCAGGACTGCTTCGCAGCCCATCGCAGCCGTCGTAACCTCCTAGGCTCACAGGCTTCCGGACAAAAGCCCGTTTTCGGGCGCTTCATGGCTTGCAAATAGCCCTTACTGCTCGTCCAGCGCAAACTCGGTCAGGCAGAACGTCGGGATCTGCAGATCGTGCAGGCGTTTCGAGCCGCCCAGTTCCGGCAAGTCAATTATCGCAGCAGCTTCATGCACCTTGGCGCCCATGCGGCGGATCAGGTTGGCGGCAGCGATAAGGGTGCCGCCCGTGGCGATCAGGTCATCGAACATCACCACCGAATCGCCCTCGCACAGGCTGTCTGCATGCACTTCCAGGTAGGCTTCGCCGTATTCGGTCTGATACCCCTCGGACAGTACGTCAGCAGGCAATTTGCCCTGTTTGCGGAACAGCACCAGCGGCTTGTTTAACTGGTAGGCGACAACCGAACCAATCAGAAAGCCGCGCGCGTCCATGACACCGATGTGACTGAAGTCGGCCTCGATATAGCGCTGCACGAAGCTGTCAATGACTTGACGGGTGGCTTTGGGCGACTGGAACAGGGGAGTGATGTCACGAAACACCACGCCCGGCTTGGGGAAGTCTACGACCGGGCGTATCAGGGATTTGAAGTTCGGTTGATCGAAGGTCATCGGGGAGTCCATGGCAGTTTTGGCCGACAGTTTAAGCCGACCTGCCAAAGATCGCACGCCTCAGCTTTGCATCGAACCGCCTGCCAGTGCGCACAGGTCGATTGGGGCGAGGATATGGATCTCCTTGCCTTCTGCGTTGATCAGCTCGTTTTGCTGGAACCGCGTGAACACGCGTGACACGGTTTCCACTGCCAACCCGAGGTGATTGCCGATTTCGTTGCGGGACATGCTCAGCCTGAACTGATTGGCCGAAAAGCCCCGTGCCCGGAAGCGCGCCGACAGATTGATCAGGAAAGTGGCAATACGCTCGTCAGCGGTTTTCTTCGACAGCAGCAGCATCATTTGCTGATCGTCACGGATCTCACGACTCATCACGCGCATCAATTGCCGACGCAGTTGTGGCAGTTGCACCGACAACTCGTCCAGACGCTCGAATGGAATTTCGCACACCGATGTGGTCTCCAGTGCCTGCGCCGAAACCGGGTAGGCCTCGGTGTCCATGCCAGACATGCCCACCAGTTCACTGGGCAGATGAAAACCGGTGATCTGTTCTTCACCATTGTCGCTGATGCTGAAAGTTTTCAAGGCGCCGGCACGTACCGCGTATACCGATTCGAATGTGTCGCCCTGACGAAACAAAAACTCGCCTTTCTTCAACGGGCGGCCGCGCTTGACGATCTGGTCCAGGGAATCCATGTCATCCAGGTTGAGCGAGAGGGGCAGACACAGCGGTGCGAGGCTGCAATCCTTGCAATGGGCTTGGCTTTGAGCACGTTTCACTGGCTCGGACATCACTTAATTCCTTGTGGGAAATCACACATAAGTCATAAGGGTAACTCACCCTGGATAAATCGGGCCAGCGTCGAAGGCCATCTGATTAATCAAGTTTGCGCTCTTAATGCCGATGCATTCGTATATTTCCAGCCGATTCAGGATGCCTTGCCATGTCAACGACTCTCCCGTTGATCAATAGTATTACAATACGTACGCCTACCTCGCAGGTGACCTACAGCCAAGCCATTGAAAGCAATGCAGAAAAACCTGTCGGCGAGACAAAAGGCGTGGAGGTCAATCTTTCCCCGGAAGGCAAGGCCGCTGCAGCGTCGTCCTCGAAAAATGCGGATATCGAGCAGAGCGGGCTGCCTTCCTCCGTACAGAAGATCCTCAAGGCCATTCGCGAGTTGCAGCGCAAGATAGAGGAAACCATGGACCAGCTTCAGAAGGTCATGAGTGACCAGAGCCTGGACCCCGATGAGCGCCGTACCAAGGCCGCCGCGTTACAGACCGTGCTTGGAACATTGCAGGCGCAGATAAGCAATTCCACGGCCGATCTGTCGTCGCTCATGAACAGCCTCAAGTCCAGTGACTCCGACAAGACCAAGGCGGGCATGCTGGTGCTGGCCAAAATGTAGTGCAGCACCGCTTGTTCAAATTACCCGGGAAAACTGCTGCCGGTTTTTCCGGGTCAGGTACGCATCGAACACCATGCACACCGAGCGCACCAGCAAACGACCTGCCGGTCTGACGTCGATCCTTGTATCGCTCAGCGCAATAAGCCCATCGTTTGCCATAACCAGCAGCTGTGGCCACGCGTCGTTGAAATAAATCCTGAAATCGATGCGAAATGCTTTTTCAATCGCGGCGAAATCCAGCGTGAAGTGGCAGATCAACTGCTGGATGACGGCGCTTCTGATCCGGTCGTCGTCGCTGCATGTCAACCCTCGCCTGGTGGCAGGCTGGTCGCTGTCCAGCAGTCGTTGATAGTCGGTAAGGTCGCTGCTGTTCTGGCTGTACAGCTCGCCGATCTGGCTGATGGCCGAGACGCCTAGCCCGATCAGGTCACAATCATTCTGCGTGGTATAGCCCTGAAAGTTGCGCTGCAGGGTCAGGTCCTCCTGGGCAATGGCCAGATCGTCGTCGGGCAAGGCGAAATGGTCCATGCCGATATGACGGTAGCCCGCGCTGCCGAGTTGTTCGAGGGTGCGCTCGAGCATGATCAATTTGCTCTCGGCGGTCGGCAGTTCGCTTGCATCGATCCGGCGTTGCGGCATGAAGCGTTCCGGCAGGTGAGCATAGTTGAACACTGAAAGACGGTCTGGCTGCAGGTTGATGATCTCGTCCAGCGTGCCGCTGAAGGCGTCCGGCGTCTGTCTTGGCAGGCCGTAGATCAGGTCGATATTCACTGAGCGAAACTGCAGCGTGCGGGCGGCTTCAACGATAGCGCGGGTTTCTTCCAGGCTCTGCATACGGTTGATCGCTCGTTGCACTGCCGGATCAAGATCCTGAACGCCCAGGCTCACCCGGTTGAACCCCAGTTCGCGCAGCAGACCCATGGTTGCCCAGTCGGCTTCACGGGGGTCGATTTCGATGCTGTAGTCGCCCGAATCATCGTCCAGCAGCGTGAAACATGCGCGCAATTGCGCCATCAACCGACGCAGTTCTTCATGGTTGAGAAAGGTCGGCGTGCCGCCCCCCAGGTGCAGCTGTTTCACCACCTGACCGGGTGCCAGGTGGCAGGCGAGCATTTGTATTTCATGCTCCAGTCGCTGCAGGTAGAGTTGCGCCCGACTGCGATCCTTGGTGACGACCTTGTTGCAGGCGCAGTAATAGCAAATGTTCGCGCAGAAGGGCAGATGCACATATAGAGACAGCGGACGCAGCGCTTTGCGACTGTCGCGAAGAGCCTGCAACAGGTCGAACGCGCCAATGCGTGTGTCAAATTGCAGCGCAGTCGGATAGGACGTATAGCGCGGCCCTGTCACGTCATAGCGGCGGATCAGATCTGAATCCCAACGAATGGTGTCGAGCATGCGCGCGTGTCCCGGTCAGGCTGGTGATGGCGCGAGCATACGCAGGCTGTTCAGGGGGAATCTTGATGTGGGTCAGGTGGCCAGCCTCTCAGTGCGACATCATCATCAGCCAGTGCTGATGCGGCCCGGGCAATGTCCAGAGCCCGAACACGATGACCAGCAACCCGCCCGCCACGCGAATGCCACGCTTGCGCAGCAGCGCGGTGGTGCGTTCGGCGGCAAGCCCGGTTGCCAGCAGAACCGGCCATGTGCCCAACCCGAATGCCAGCATCAGCAGGGCGCTATCGACCGCATTGCCCTGACTGGCAGCCCAGAGCAGGGCGCTGTACACCAGCCCGCAGGGCAGCCATCCCCAGAGTGCGCCGAGCAACAGCGCGCGCGGCACACTGGACACCGGTAACAAACGGCTGGCCAGCGGTTGCAGGTGTCGCCACAGGCCTCGGCCCAGCCGTTCGATGCGGGTCAGCCCGCTCCACCAGCCAGCCAGATACAACCCCATGACGATCAACAGGACGGCGGCCATTATTCGCAAGCCTGTGGCCAGCGGGCTTTGCGCGACGGCCCAGCCGACCAGTCCGGATGCAAAGCCGGCCAGCGCGTAGCTGAGAATACGCCCAAGGTTATAGGCCAGCAGCAGACGAAATCGGCGGCTGCGCTGCTCTTTGGGGATGGCCAGTGTCAGCGCGCCCATCAGGCCGCCGCACATGCCTAGGCAATGACCACCGCCCAAAAGGCCGAGAATAAGCGCTGACAACAGTACCGGGGCCAGTTCAAGCATTGTGCTTCACGTCACAACCTGACTTTTGATGCGCAGGCGGGAGCGGCTCTGCAGGCGGTGGGTCATCGAACAACAGGCTGTGTGCCGGGCCTTCCATGTCATCGTACTGGCCGCTGTCCACCGCCCAGAAAAATACGTAGATCGCGATGCCCACCAGCAGCAGGGCGGCAGGAATCAGGATGTAAAGCGCGGGCATACAACCTCCGGTGCAGGCGGGGTGAGTCGCGGCAGACGGGTCAGACGCAGTGCATTGAGCACCACGATCAATGAGCTGACCGACATGCCGATTGCTGCCCAGATAGGGGTGATCCAGCCAAGTGCTGCAAAGGGCAGCATGAGGCCATTGTACAGACCGGCCCAGATCAGGTTTTCGATAATGACCCTGCGCGTGCGTCGGGCCAGATTCAGTGCGTCGATCAGCACCGGCAAGCGGTTGCACAGCAGCACGCTGTCGGCGCTGGTCTTGGCAAGATCGGTGGCCGAGCCCATCGCCACGCTGATATCGGCAGCGGCCATGACCGGCACGTCGTTTACCCCGTCACCGACCATCAGCACCTTGTGCCCTTGTGCCTGCAGCTCGCGCAGCACGGCAAGTTTATCGTCTGGGCGCAAGCCGCTGCGGGCGTCTTCGATACCCAATGCCTTGGCGACGCTGGCAACCATGGGCGAGCTGTCGCCGGACAGCAACAGGGTTTTCCAGCCACGTGCCTTGCAGGCGTCTAACAAGGTATGGGCATCGTCACGCAGTCGGTCGTCCAGCACCAGCCATGCCAGAGGGCCTTGCGTGTCGCCGAGCAGCAGCCATTGTCCGGACTGATCTGTGATCAATGGTATCTGCGCGCCACTCAGTGCGCAGACAAAAGCCGGCTCGCCAATGCGCAGGTGGCGTGTACCGACAACGCCTTCAAGGCCCAGCCCCGGTGTGCTGTGGACGTCGTCGGCGGCCTGGGGCGCGCGGCCAAACGCGCGAGCGATCGGGTGCTCGGAGCGGTTTTCCAGCGCCGCCGCCAAAGTCAGGCAGGTGTCAGCGTCCAGCGCGCCCAGCGGCTGAATGCTGCGCAGCACCAGACGACCTTCGGTCAAGGTGCCGGTCTTGTCGAAGATGACGGTATCGATTTGATTGAGGCCCTCCAGCACATGACCTCGGGTCAGCAGCAGACCGAGTGTGTGCAGCGTGCCAGTCGCGGCGGTCAGCGCGGTCGGGGTAGCCAGCGACAGCGCGCAGGGGCAGGTGGCTACCAGCATTGCCAACACGATCCAGAATGCACGCGATGCATCGATCTGCCACCAGATCACGCCTATCAACGCTGCGGCGACCAGCGAAAACAGCAAAAAGACCTGTGCCGCCCGATCTGCCAACTGGGCAAGTCGGGGCTTCTGCGCCTGGGCGCGCTCCAGCAGCCGGACGATAGCGGACAGACGGGTTTCCTGACCCAGTGCCGTCACGTTGACGGTTAGCGGGCTGTCGACATTCAGTGTTCCGCCAGTGACCGCATCGCCAGTGCCACGTGTCTGCGGCAGGTATTCGCCGGTCAGCAACGACTCATCGACACTGGACTGACCCTCGACAACTGTGCCGTCTGCCGGAATTACCGCACCGGGCTGCACCAGTACCCGGTCGGTCAGACGCAGCTCACTAAGCATGATGCGCTGGCTCTGGCCGTCTTCATCCAGGCGCAGGCAGGAGGCAGGCAGCAGGTTGACCAGTTGCGCGGTGGCCGCCGCAGTGCGCTCGCGGGCTCGCCGTTCCAGATAGCGTCCAGCCAGCAGAAACAGGGCAAACATGCCGACCGCATCGAAATACAGCTCGCCCACACCGGTGATTGCGGTCCAGATACCTGCGACATACGCCGCGCCGATGGCCAGCGACACCGAGACGTCCATCGTCAGCTGGCGGTTGCGCAAGTCGCGCAACGCGCCACGGAAGAACGGCGCGCAACTGTAAAACACGATGGGGGTGGTCAGAAAGAACGCCACCCAGCGCAGGATGGTGTGCAAGTTCGGGCTGAGGTCGATGTTGAACTCTGGCCAGGTTGCCATGGTTGCCATCATTGCCTGAACCCACAACAGCCCGGCGACACCGAGTTGGCGCAAGGCCAGACGATTTTCACTCGCCAGCCTTTCCGCCGCTCGGTCGGCCTGCCACAGGTGGGCAACATAGCCGATGGCGTGAATTTCGCTCAGCAATTGGCTGAGGGCCAGCTGGTCGCCACGCCAGCGCACCTGCAGACGATGAGTCGAGAGGTTCATGCGTGCCTCGGCAATGGCCGGCAAACGTGCGAGACGCTGTTCGATCAGCCAGCAGCAGGCTGCGCAGCTGATGCCTTCGATAAGCAGAATGGTTTCTGACAGATCGCCTTCGTGGCGGACGAACGGCGCTTGTACGTCTGGCCGGTCATAGAGCTCCAGTTCATCGATCAACTGCGTGGGCAGGCTTTCCGGGTTGGCTGCCGTTTCGCTGCGATGACGGTAATAGCTTTCCAGCCCGCTCGCGACAATGGCCTCGGTAACCGCCTGACAGCCTGGGCAACACAGCTCACGGGTTTCACCGAGCACCACTGCGCTGAAACGCCGGCCGCTCGGCACGGGCAGGGCGCAGTGGTAGCAGGGCGTGGGAGAGCGGTCGGACGCGGTCACGTTCAGTCGTTCCGGCGTTGCGCGGCTTGCAGCGGTTCATCGCCCAGAATCAGGTCATCGGTGCCGACTTGCTCTTCCTCGAACAAGCGCCAGGTCTGATCGCCTTCGACGCCCAGCAGCTCTACAAAGCGACGGCCTGTGACACGGTCCTGCAACTGGCCGACGTAACGGCCCGGTTCGGACGAGCTGCGAGTCAGAAACACTCGACGATCACTGGCGGGTTGTGTGGGGGAGATAAGGTTCAGCTCCAGACGCTGCGGGCTGCTGTTGCCGCTCAGGCGCAGCTCGACCTCGCCGGTCAGGCTGTCCAGATGGACGTCGGCATGCAGTTTGAGGTTCTGGGCCAGCACTTCACGATTCAGCGAGCGATTGATGCCTTTGCCTGCTTCGTAGTAGTTGTCGGTAACCAGTGGGTCCGGGTTGGTCACGGCAATAAAGACCATCGACAGGCTCAGCGTCACCGAGCAGGCCAGGATGGCAATGATGATCCAGGGCCAAAGATGCCTGTACCAAGGGCTTGAAGCGGTCGTGACAGGCATGACGTTGCTCTTAACGAATAGGAGGGCCGATGAAGCGGCCCGGCGTTTTGACGCGAGTGTCGCTGTCGATGTCCTCGAGGGTGAAAACAACCTCGTTACTGCGTGACGACAGCGCTTGCGGGGCAACGGACAGCTCCACCGGCAGGCTGATGATTTCACCTGCCGGAACCTTGATTTCCCGTGAGCCTTGCAGCTTCAGATCAGGCAGGCCGCTGGCGCTCAGCAAGTAGGTGTGATCGACCTGATCCTTGTTCATGACTTTCACGCTGTAGACATTTTCGATTCGGCCTTCGGCGTTTTCCCGGAACATCATCCGGTCCTTGCTGACCTCCAGGCCTACCAGGGTGCGCATGCAGAAGGCCGTGGTCAGCAACCCGATCATCAGCAGCAGGGCCAATGCATAACCGATAAGGCGCGGGCGCAAGGTGTGGGTGCGTTGTCCGGACAGATTGTGTTCGGTCGTGTAGCGAATCAACCCGCGAGGGTAGTCCATCTTGTCCATGACGGTGTCGCAAGCGTCTATGCAGGCCGCGCAACCAATACACTCAACCTGCAGGCCGTCGCGAATGTCGATGCCGGTCGGGCAGACCTGAACGCATACAGTGCAGTCGATGCAGTCACCGAGCCCCTGAGCCTGATGATCGGTTTCCTTCTTGCGCGGCCCGCGTGGTTCGCCACGGCGCGGGTCGTAGGAAATGATCAGCGTGTCCTTGTCGAACATCACGCTCTGGAAGCGCGCGTAGGGGCACATGTAGATGCACACCTGCTCGCGCAGCCAGCCGGCATTCAGGTAAGTGGCCAGGGTGAAAAAGCCGACCCAGAAATACACCCATCCATCTGCTTCACCGGTGAACAGATCGATACACAAGTCGCGGATCGGCGAGAAATAGCCCACGAACGTCATGCCTGTGGCAAAACCTATAAGCAGCCACAGGCTGTGCTTGGCGAACTTGCGCAGCAATTTGCTGGCGCTCATCGGTGCATGGTCGAGCCTGATACGCTGGTTGCGGTCGCCTTCAGTGACTTTCTCGCACCACATGAACATCCAGGTCCAGACGCTTTGCGGGCAGGTATAACCGCACCAGACCCGTCCGGCATACACCGTGATGAAGAACAGCCCGAAGGCCGCAACGATCAGAATCCCGGACAACAGAATGAAATCCTGCGGCCAGAACGTTTCGCCGAAGATATAGAACTTGCGCTCAGGCAAGTCCCACCACACGGCCTGGTGCCCGTTTCGATTCAGCCAGACCGTACCGAAAAAGATGAGCAGCAGCACTGCGCCGCCTACTATGCGCACATTGCGAAACAAACCCTTGAACGCGCGAGTGTGGATTTTCTTGCGCGAGGCGTAGAGATCGATGAACTCGCCGTTTTTTTCGGAGGGCGGGGTGATGTCGTGTACCGGGATCTGGTTGCTCATCGATGGGTCCAGAGGCGCTTGCGTAGCTCTCGCCGATATGTGTCAGGCAGGTTCACATCCGCTTTCAAAGTAACGCACTTGAGTGATGGGCAGTTTCTTCGTTCAACTGGCTGATCCATGGATTGAGCAAGGCGGCTCCGCAGAATTCAAAGTCTACTGTATTACGAGTGACCAGCATCATGACGTGCAACAGTGTGGTGGCCGCGATCAGCCCAGCGCATTCGCTGCGCGGGTCGTGAACGTCCAGGTGGCCGCAACGTTTTGCAACCTGAGTGTCGATCGACAGAGTGCGTCCGGCAAAGGCGTTCAGCACATGGTGGTCCAGCCACATTCGCAGCGCTGCGCCTTGCGTCGGGTCATTTCGCTCGATACGCAGGATACCTGTTTCGAGCTCAAGAATCGTGATGGACGAGACGAACAGGCTGGATGCCAGCTGGATTCGCGACCAATGGAGCACGTTCACGTCGGCGTTGCGTTTTCTGAGTTCGGACACCACGTGGGTGTCAAGCAGGAACATCAGGACAGATCAACGGGCGAGATTTGATGACAACCCGTGCACAACCCGTTCGGCTCGAATTCGATATCAGGGTCCGTCGGCATTATCAGCATGGCTGCGATGTTCGCCGCTCCGGGCTTTCATTGTCGGCTTTCTTGTTTGACATCGTTGTTGCCTTGGTTGAACTCGCGGCCTGTTTAGAACATTTGAGTATTAACTATCGTGTCAGTGTTTACTCAAGGATAGATTGCCGATAGTCGAACACCTACCTATCAGTTTTGATAGTAGATATTGTCTCGGTGTTCGTAATAATAGGTGCAGCCCAAAGGGCCGCCGGAAGTTTTAGATTCGCGCTTTGGTTCTGATGTTTTAGTCCGTGTGAGGAAATTAAAATGTCTACGTACAGGTTTTTTTGTTGTGCGCTGCTCAGTACCCTGCTGTGGGTGTCTGGGTGTGCTCAGAATTTGAAAAGTGAAGGTCCACTCGCTGTTGTGAACGCAAGCGAAGCCGCACCTAAAAATATAATAAGGCATATTATTTTTGCGTCTGATCCTCAATACCCTTGGTCAAAGGATGAAAAAAACGCAGAGGACGGTCTGGGTGCTTCGCCGCACCAGAAATCGCAGGACGTCCCACTGCAATCCCGCTCCTCGGTTAATCAGGTCAGTGATGAGAATCTCGTTAGAAATCAATATAATGCGATACAGAAATGGCGTACAGCTGCGATGGGAGGGGTCGGCAACAATCCGGTCATCATAAATGGTGATATGACAGCTTATGGTCACGGTTGGCAAAGAAGCTTTCTTTACGGAGCACTGGATTCGATATTGTCGACCAATTGGTATTTCGGGCTGGGTAATCATGATTATAAAAACAACGTCGGTGGCTGTTTAAATAATGGTTGCGCCAGAGACAGTATGAATGACCTCATTGGCCGGATGGGTGGTAATAATATGGATTACAGTACTAACCATGGCGGAGGTTTTCCTGAAACAAAGCGATATTCGGGAAGTTTTGGGTACTATAAAGATTTTGGCAAGGTGCGGTATATTCAGTTGAATCTGGACCCTTCCTACACTCAATGGTTTTACTCCAATGGTGCGACGGTGTTCAAGTCAAAGTATGAGTTCAATATCCAGTCGCCGGTCCAAAATACCTGGCTGGAGCGAGTGCTGATCAATGCAAGGGATCAGAAAAAATTTATCATTATTGGTATGCACGATCCGGCGGAGTGGACGTATTCATCTGACGCTCGATCGGCAGCAATATTAACCCGGTTTCGTCAATTGCTAAAGATCTACGATGTTTCAGCTATCTTTGCGGGTCACTTCCATTCCAGTGCTGGAAAGTACCAAAGTGTATATGGGGATGTGCCTGTTTTTCTGAGCGGCTCGGCCACGGATGAGACATTTCTCATCGTTGATATTGACGAAAGCACTAAGGCTTTTCAGACGTGGCTTGTTAGCAATAACAATCCTCAAAACGCTAAACATCTCGGTTCGATGTATTTCAAACACTCTGTTGTTGTTCCTCCCGTCGATGAATATGACAATACTGGACACTGGGGGAACTGGGGGGTTACGGCATCGTGTTCATCGCCAAACTACATAAATGGTTTCAGTATAAGGGCTCAGTCGTCGCAAGGTAGCGGTGACGATACAGCTGTCAATGCGATCGCTATGCACTGCTTCAGGGGGCCAGAATTGCACAGCAACGAAGGGAACTGGGGGCATTGGTATGAGTACGCTCTTTGTCCTTCAAACGAGGCAGTGGTCGGTTATCAATTGAAAATGCAGCCTAGTCAAGGAAGTGGAAACCATCAGGACGACACTGCCGTTGACTCTGTCAGACTATTCTGTGAAGGAGGTGGGTATCTGCCTTCACCCTACGACACTCCTTATGGTCTCTGGAAGAAAGCGTTCCGTTGTCCCGCCGGAATGGTTGCCACCGGCTTTGAAACCCGTGTCGAAGTTGATCGGGGTAACAATGACGATTCGACTTTGAACGGTATGCGGATGAGGTGCGATCCCAAGCCTTGATTGATCGGCAATGGCAGTCGTGATGTTTTTTGTACTTTCACGACGCCAGGTTTCGCTATAAGGCAGAGCAACATCATTTGGGCTCGGCCGGCTTCTCCTGACGAGACAGGCTGTAGACGTACGCTGCGAGGATATGCACTCGGTCATTGCCCTGCAGCGCTTGCTGCGCAGGCATCTGGCCCTGGCGACCCTCACCAATGGTTTGTTGCAACTGGGCGAAACTCGAGCCGTAGATGAACGCATTCGGGTGTGTCAGGTCCGGGGCGCCAAGAACAGGCATCCCCTTGCCCTCCGGGCCGTGGCAGGCAGCGCAGAGTGTGGCGAAGGTTTTCTGACCTGCAACGGGATCAGCCTGCGCACTTTCGGGCAGTTGCCTGGCGTCCAGTCGGGTCAGCACGTAAGCCGCCACGTCGCGAACGCCTTGTTCGCCAAGCGCGCCACCCAAGGCTGGCATCACGCCCATGCGGCCAGCAAGGATCGACGTCTTGATCGACTGCGCATCGCCACCCCAACGCCAGTCGGCATCGGTCAGGTTAGGGTAGCCGTAGGCGCCTTTTGCATCCGAGCCGTGACAAACCGAACAATTGGACGCAAACAGACGCGCGCCTATTTTCAGCGCTTGCGGGTCTTTGGCGACCTCCTCGACCGGCATTGCAGCGTATTTTGCGAACAGTGGGCCATAGCGGGCTTCGGCGTTCGCAACTTCCCGCTCCCACTCGTGAACACTGCTCCAGCCCTGCTGGCCGTCGGAAAATTGTACTGTCCCGGTCTTGTCCCGGTGCTCGTAACCCGGCAGCAGGCCCTGCCAGTTGCCCAGGCCCGGATACAGCACCAGGTAACCCAGCGTAAAAACGATGGTTGCCATGAACAGTAGAAACCACCACTTGGGCAGCGGGTTGTCGTACTCCTCGATGCCATCGAAAGACTCGCCGACGGTTTCATCAGTGGGCTCGTCACGCTGGCCTCTGCGCGTAGAGAGCAGCAGCCAGAGCATTGCGATAATCGTGCCCAGCGTCAGTACCGTGATGTACAGGCTCCAGAATGTGCTCATGGCCTGTCTTCCTTGTCTGTCGCGGTGTGCTCGACTTTGCGGATGGCGTCGGGGTCGTCGGCGAAAGGCAGCAGGGTGGCGTCATCGAATTCAGCCTTGCGAGCAGGGCTGAACACCCACAGCATCAGGCCGATGAAGGCGACCATCACCACCAGCGTACCGAGGCCTCGAATCATTCCGATGTCCATCGTGATCACCGCTTGCTCTTGATGAGCGTGCCGAGGCCTTGCAGATAGGCCACCAGCGCGTCCATTTCGGTCTTGCCCTGTACGGCGGCGGCCGCACCGGCGATGTCGGCATCGGTGTATGGCGTACCGAGGGTACGCAATACCTGCAGCTTTTTCGCCGTCTGTGTGGTGTCGATTTTCTTGTCGTTCAAAAACGGGTACGCCGGCATGATCGACGCGGGAACAAGGTCTCGGGGATTGTTCAGGTGCGCACGGTGCCACTCGTCCGAGTAGCGACCGCCGACCCTTGCCAGGTCCGGTCCCGTGCGTTTGGAACCCCACAGGAATGGATGGTCCCACACGCTTTCACCCGCCACCGAGTAATGCCCGTAGCGCTCTGTCTCGGCGCGCAGCGGACGGATCATCTGTGAGTGGCAGCCCACGCAACCGTTGGCAATGAACACATCCCGGCCTTCCACCTCCAGCGCGTTGCGTGGCTTCATGCCCTCTATGGGCTGCTGGGTCACGTCCTGAAAAAACAGCGGAACGATCTGGGTAAGCCCGCCGATGCTCACTGCGATGACCATGACAAAGGCCAGCAGGCCGATGTTTTTTTCGAGTACTTCATGTTTCATGCATGGCCCCCCGCGACGCTGATCCGCGCAGCGGCTTCAGCTGCCCGCGGGTCCGATGCGCGCACGGTACGCAGCACGTTGTAGGCCATCAGCAACATGCCGCTGGTGAAGATGGCACCGCCGATCGCCCGCACGATGTAGCCCATATGGCTGGCCTGCAGGGTCTCGACGAAGGAATACGTCAGTGTGCCGTCGTCGTTCACGGCGCGCCACATCAGGCCTTGAGTGATTCCGTTGACCCACATCGAGGTGATGTACAGCACGGTGCCCACGGTGGCGAGCCAGAAATGCGCATTGATCAGGCCGACGCTGTGCATCTGCGGACGGGCGTAGAGCTTCGGGATCATGTGATAGAGCGAGCCGATGGTGATCATCGCAACCCAGCCCAAGGCGCCTGCGTGGACGTGGCCGATGGTCCAGTCTGTGTAATGCGACAACGAGTTCACGGTCTTGATCGCCATCATCGGCCCCTCGAAGGTCGACATGCCGTAGAACGCCAGCGAGACCACCAGAAAACGCAGAATCGAATCGGTGCGCAGCTTATGCCAGGCGCCTGACAGGGTCATCATGCCGTTGATCATGCCGCCCCAGCTCGGCACCAGCAGGATAATCGACATCACCATGCCCAGCGACTGTGCCCAGTCCGGCAGCGCGGTGTAATGCAGGTGGTGAGGGCCAGCCCAGATGTACAGGGTGATCAACGCCCAGAAATGCACGATGGACAGGCGATAGGAGTACACCGGACGCTCGGCCTGCTTGGGCACGAAGTAATACATCATGCCGAGAAAACCAGTGGTTAGAAAAAACCCCACGGCATTGTGCCCGTACCACCACTGGATCATGGCATCGGTCGCTCCGGCATAGGCCGAATAGGACTTGAACAGGCTGACCGGCAACGAGATGTGGTTGACCACATGCAGCATGCCGGTCACGACGATGAACGCGCCATAAAACCAGTTGGCAACATATATATGTCGGGTTCGGCGTTTGACGATGGTGCCGAAGAACACTGCGGCATAAGCGGCCCAGACCACAGCCAGCAGAATCGCAACCGGCCATTCGAGTTCGGCATATTCCTTGGTGGTGGTGTAGCCCATGGGCAGTGTGATGATGGCGCCGATGATCACTGCCTGCCATCCCCAGAATGTAAAGGCTGCCAGCCGGTCTGAAATCAGCCGCGTCTGGCATGTTCGCTGCACCACATAATAAGACGTGGCAAACAGCGCACAGCCGCCGAACGCGAAGATCACCAGATTGGTGTGCAACGGTCTCAGGCGGCCGAAGGTCGTCCATTCGAGTTCAAGGTTCAGTCCCGGCCAGACCAGTTGGGAGGCGATGAACACACCCAGGCCCATGCCGATCACGCCCCAGACTACCGCCATGATGGCGAACTGGCGCACCACGGTGTAGTTGTAGGCAGTCGGGCTGATTGTCGTACTCATTGCAGACTTCCACGATTCAGATAGTGACCAGAGACGTATTCGGGCAGCCGATGTAGCGCTGTAACAGCATCCAGGCGGACCGAAAAGGCAGGGGCAGGAACACACAGGCACGTTTACGTGCGTCAAAGGGTTGCAGCAGACGCGTGTCAGCGAGTTTAGCTTTGAAAGGAGGGGTGTGGGAAGCCGCAGCACCTTCTTGCGCGCTACGTATCTGAATCGCGGTTGGTCATGCAGTTGCTGACGCAGTTGCCTATAGTGATCGGCCAACGCCGTACTTATCAAAACGAGACAAGCATGAGCAAAAGCTTACAGCCCGGTATCGCCGCCGAACAATGGCTGCAATTGGTGCGTGAAAGAGGCTGGCTATGGACGCCAGGGCAGCCGTTGGACGGTATGCAGCCTGCCACCTTGCTGCTGGCACACGGCGCAGGCGCTCCGATGGACAGCGACTTCATGAACCGCATGGCTGATGAACTGGCAGCACAAGGCATCAGCGTCTTGCGTTTCGAGTTCCCCTACATGGCTCAGCGACGCCAGGGCGGCAGCAAGCGACCCCCGAACCCTCAGGCCCGGTTACTGGAGTGCTGGCGAGACGTTTATGGCTGTGTGCAGCCCAAAATTGCCGGACGTCTGGCGGTGGGCGGCAAATCAATGGGAGGGCGAATGGCCAGTTTGATTGCCGATGAACTTCAGGTTGATGCGCTGGTGTGCCTGGGTTATCCGTTCTACGCCGCAGGCAAACCTGAAAAACCGCGCGTTGCGCATCTGGCTGAACTGAATACTCCGGCCCTGATCGTTCAGGGTGAGCGCGATGCATTGGGCAACCGCGAAACCGTGGAGGTTTATAGTTTGTCCAGCGCCATTCGGCTGCACTGGCTGCCGACGGCCAATCACGACCTCAAACCATTGAAAATGGCAGGTGTCAGCCATGATCAATGCCTGGCCGAGTCGGCGCAGGTGATCGCCCGATTTTTGCGTACCTGAGTCACTGGCAGCGTATGTCAAAAAAGCCGTTGGTGACGTCTAAATTGATCGATGACATGCTGAAACGGAAGCGTCCTCGCAGGCGAAGGGTACAGGGGTTGACCTCAAACAGGTCCAGCGTACCGCTTTGAAAGTGTGCCGAGTGATAAAGGGTGTTTTGCCTGTGCAGCGTTTCGCTGTAAATCACTTTGATCCGGGCATGGTCTACCAGGTCGTGATTGCCGGGCCTCAGGTCGCTGTCCAGAAACAAGCCTATGGTGGTTCGCGTTGAGCCCACCTTGCCATCGGCGACCAGCTTCCATATCCATTGTTCGGGAGCCTGCTCCAGCTCTGCGCGCAGCGTCAGCTGGCCTGCCAGCGAAAGCACGTGGAATGGGTGCTTGTTGACGCTGACGTGAAAACTGCCTTCACAAGGTGCGGGACGAAAAAAGCGTTTGGTTGGGGATGTTGTGCGGTGCATGACCTGACTCTGTAAAGCGTATGAATAGAAGCAGGACGTTGCCTTTTCAGGTAACGCCCTGCTTGATGATTACAGGTTCACCAGTTGTCGATCATTGGATACCGACGCCAAGACTGGAGTTGTGACTTTTCAGCTTGAAGTTTCCGCCAGAAACCATGTCTTTTACGTAGTACCAGTTCCAGCCCCCGATGCCGGCGCTGGAAACAGTGGATGACCAGTAATTGCCACTGCCCATCGGCCAGCGATTGCCGTACAGGGCGTAGATCTCCACCAGTTCATGAATTGACGGAATCCTTGCACCCCGGTTACTGGCAGCGCTGCTCATCTGGGAGAAGTTGCCGCTGCCCACACCGATGCAATGAATAACGCCGGTCACGGTGACCAGGCAACTTTTGCTCGCGCCCAAAGCATCGGTTGCGGTAAGCGTGGCCGTGCCCTTGCCTCGAACGGAGGCCAGGCCATTGTCATCCACGTTCACCACCAGCGGATCACTCGACGTATATTGATAAGGCGCGAGCCCGCCGCTGGCCTGACGCAAAACGGTGGTCTCGGCCGGGAAGTTCGGCAACACTTCCGGCCTTCCCGGGATCAGGTAGATCTTGCCTGCCAGCGTCACTGGTGAAGTATCGAACACCAGTTCGGGCAGTCCTTCCAGAATCTGCAAGGCCAGTGTGCCTGAGACCTGCACCAGGCCGTTGACGCGATTGACGACATAAGAGACAGCGACCGACTGCCCGGCGTTTGCCGTAACCAACGCCGCGGCGAACAGCACTTCCAGCGTTTTGCCAGCTTCTGTACCTGTCAGGGTCTTTTCCTTGGTATCACTGCCGTTGCGTCCCTGCCACTGCACGATCACCTGATCGCCGGCTTGCAGATTGGCGGTGGCGTCGATCACCACTGTCGCACCGGACAAGGCGTTGGCCGGATCCAGAGTGGTGCCGATGGCCTCTTTTACGGTCGGGTTAGGCAGGGGCGTAGCGTGCGTGAGCTGCAGCTTCACGTTCACAGCTTCTGACGCCATCGACAGATTTCCCGCGAGGTCCGTAATCGTGTAGTAAACCGGCGCCTCAATGTCGCCGATCAGCTCCAGGAACGGTCTCGCAAAGTCGACCACTGTCTGCCTCAGACCCACGTCATCCTTGCTCACCATGGTCATTGGACCTGGCACGTCATTCCAGTAGGTGTGGACAACATCACCCTCCTGCATGCCGTTGTAGCCGGCAATCGTCCCTGAAAGCACATTGCCCAGGCTTCCCAGCTCTTCGGAGGTCAGGCCGTCCTGCGTCTGTTCCGGAAAAATGATTGGGGCGAGCAGTGGGTCGCCAGGCGGCGTAAGGTCTACGATTACTGCTGTCTCGGCAGAGTATTCGACGACCATGTTAGCCGGGTTTTCGACGGCATAAGCCACCGAGTGGCGGCCCTCCTTCAACAGCTCGGGTGGAATGTCCAGATGCAGCGGGTCGCCGGGCTTGTGCGACGGCAGTATTTCTTTCTTGAGGCCGATAAGCATCTCGTCGAAGCAAAGTTGATACGTATAGCCCGGGCGTGCGCCTTGCCATACGTTCAACCCTACGTCGAGGGGGGTGTTCAAACTGTCGACGGGTAATACTCCGCCGTTCAAGGCGGCTGCGATGACGGGGGCTGGCAGCGAGTTGTTCTTTCTTTCAGTCGATACGTGATACATGTGCTTTCCTTGCTTTTAGGTGTCTTGGGCTCGGTACGTTGACTTCCAGTACAGAACCAGGATGCGGGCTTTGTGGGCCCGCAACGGGTTAGCGGCTAAGACAGGTAAAGTCGGTGGGTTTAAGCATGTGCACGATCACGCGAGTGACTGTGGAATTCGCTGGGCTTTGATTGCTGCCCTCCACGGGGTCGACGGTATAAGAGGCCTCCGCAAACCCGGTACAAATAAGGAGTGTATTAATCTGTGGGACCGTGAATACGTGGCCGTCCACAACATCGACTTCGTCGAGCTTGCGCGTCGTTGTGTAAGTGGCCGCTTCAATGGGATTGTTGGAATCGTCGAATCCCTTGAACGTGAAGGTGATCTTCTGGCCCTCGGCAATGTTTACATACCGCGAAACTTTTACATCTGCACCGTTCGGGTTTTCATTAGGCCCCAGTACTCCGTTCGGAGTGAGATTGAAGGTGGGGCCGGTCAAACCGTCCTCGCCGCCGGGTTGCTCTTCTCGAGACCTTACTGTTACGGGCTGCGTCGGGCTAGTCATGCTATTCGGGTTTCCTGTACGCGTAGCAGTAAAGTAAACCGGGATGGCTTCACCGGTGCCTTGCAACTGCATAAGTTCGTTATCAATCGGAATGATCAGGTTTCTTGCTGCTGTAACGTCACTCGACCGTATTTGATACCACTGCGGTTTTACCTGATTACCCCAGTACAGATTCAGGTCGTCATTGATCTTGAAACCGGTGTTCCAGACCACCACACCTCTACCGTTCAACTCGTAATCGTCTTCGTCGATGAAGTTGTCCTGAGTGTTCGGGTTTTGTACGCTCGTTCCCTGTACCGTCAGGCTGTTCAGTGGGTCGGGGAAAGGGCGCGTGGTAAAAACGTCGATATGGGCGTCGAGCGAAGTGCCGATCAATTCGCCATTGCGCAGCACTTCATAATGCACTGCAGTATTGCCTTGCGGCCCTTGGGCAATGGCCTCGAATGGCAACTTCAACGTTAAAAGGACTGCCTCGTTTTCGTCGCCAGGCGCCACGGAGACAGGGGTCAAGGGGTTATTGGCGCCCCAGAACAGCTGAATACTATCAAGCGCTGCGGCGCCCGAATAATGAGGGATGTCGACCCGTACCCCCGCCTGAGCTTCCAGATAATCGACCAGTTCGCCGACGGCCTGATCAATAACAGGTGCCGGATAATTGGAGGGCAAGTCTTGCAGTCTCAGTTTTACGGGCACGGTATTCGACAGGATTGAAGGGTTGCCCGCACGGTCGATGACCTGATAACACACCTGCTTTTCGTCCTCCCCCAAAGATTGCAGAAACGCTCGTGTGAAAGTGACCGAGACTTTGTCCAGGCCCATATCGGTTTCGTTGACTACAGCGCTGGGACCCACGATATCTCCCCACCGTGTCAGAATGCGGTCGTGCTTGGCCATACCGGTGTAGCCCGCAATCTGTACATCAAGCTGACCTCCCAGTTGATCGAGCTCTGCGGCAGTCAGACCGTTCTGGATCTCGGCTGGAAACTGTATGGCGGCAAGTTCAGGGGCGCCTGGCGCTGTCCGGTCAATCTGAATCCGGAAAATGTCTGATTCCTGTTTTGTCTGGTTGATCGGGTTGACAACGAGGTAGGCGACATTGTGGAAACCCTCCAGCAACAGGTTGGACGGAATTTCCAGCTGCAGCGGATCGCCTGGTGCATGTGAGGGCAGAATCAGCTTTCGGGGGCCAATCGCTATGCCGTCAAACAGCAGTTGGTAAGTGTAATCAGGGCGCGCGGCTGGCCACACGACCAAGTCCACCGCCAACGGCTGAGACAGTTCAGCGACCGGTATGAGGCCTGGCGTGTCTTGATCATGAAACGCGGCGGCGATATCGGGAGGCGTCAATACAAGGTTCAAGTTTCGGTGCCTGTTGCCTGGCACCGCGACAGGGGTAGGCAGATAGCTATTCGAACGAAATTCCATGGACATAACCTTCTTTAAAAACAATTTGTAGGAAGATTCCTGCTTTTAACAATGTGGTATTGAATGAGCGTGCTGTAAGTAGCACTTGGCAAAGTAATCTTTGTTTTCTCAGTCACGATTGGACGTAATAGGCTTTTTCGTAAGTGGTCAAGTGGGGGTGTAAGTTTTATTTTTGAAAAGTTTGGTCCGGCCTTGATATAGAGTCACGCTGTAAGAACTTTCCTATCTCAATTTGGGAGTGTTCCTACGCTTTTGGTCGTGAGCAGATACAAAGTTTATTAATTAAGTGAGCTACCTTCGGTCCTCAATAACCGAGGAGATGGACGGTGTCTTTTAGAAAAAATAATGTCATTAATCCGCAGGGTGGTGCATTTCGGCTTGCCGTGATTGCATTCGGGGCTTTGGCTAACGTGCAGGCGTCGGCAGAGGTATCGGGCGATAAAACTGGTTCAGTGTTTGACCTCGACAATGTCATAACGGTGCTGCCGGACAGAGCGGGGACAAAGGCAACTGGCAGGCCGGGTGAAATCATTAATATCGGTCCTGATACCCCCTTCGGTTCTCACTCTGTCGACGATCAGGGCGTTCTCAATATTGTCGGTGGGCGAGTAGACAGCGCGAAGGTAGATCGCTCTACGCTTAATATTGAGGCTGGCGTGGTGGAAAGCGGTATCACGCTGTACGATTCCGTGGGAAATCTTTCCAACGCTACAGTAAGAAACGCGACAGGTTCCGGCATCGTTATTGGTGGGGTGAGAAACTCCGTCAATCCTGGCTCCTCGGCATCGGCTCGTTCAAGCGACATATCGGGATCTGGCTATGGTATCGCAGCCGGGATATGGGGAACGTTGAGTATCTTCGATACCGATGTGTACGGGTTTGCGTCGCAAGGCAAAAATGGTCAGGGTATTTTGTCTTCTGGTGCGAACGTACTGATAGCGGAAGACAGTCATGTAACAGGCGACATGAATGGAATCCACCTTGTAGATGGATCTGAAGCCAAGCTCCTTATCGGAAACAAGTCCGTTACTGTGATTGATCGGTCGATCGTCGAAGGTCTGGCCGGCGCTGCTATCAGGGTTGACCAGCGCGTAGCACTCGACATCGAGGCCGATATCACTGTGCAAAACCATTCCGAGCTACTGGCCGGCAATGGCAATCTGCTAGAAGTGGCTGATCATAGTACCGTCAACTTCAACGTCGACAACAGCGTGCTCAGCGGCAACCTCGTTGCCGATGACACCAGCATCCTGAACGTCACCTTGCAGAACGGCGCGCAATTGTCCGGTGACATCATCAATGGCAGCACGCTGGCGATCAACTCCGGTGCTCAATGGCAGATGCAGGGTGACAACGCGGTCAAGTCGCTCTCCATGCAGGGTGGCAGCGTCGGGTTCAGCGAGGAGGGGTTCCATACCCTGTCTCTGAACGAGCTGTCCGGATCGGGCACATTCGGCATGCGGGTGGATCTGGACAATGGGGTGGGTGACCTCATCGACGTCAACGGTCAGGCCAGCGGGCAATTTGGATTGCGGGTGCGCAATACCGGGGTGGAGGTGTTATCGGCTGACATGCAGCCGCTCAAGGTGGTGCACACCGAGGGCGGCGATGCGCAATTCAGTCTGCTGGGCGGTCGGGTCGACCTCGGGGCCTATTCGTACCTGCTGGAACAGCAGGGCAATGACTGGTTCGTCGTTGGCAAAGACAAGGAGATAAGTCCCTCGACCCAGAGCGCTCTTGCTCTTTACAGCGCGGCACCTGCCATCTGGATGAACGAGCTTTCAACCCTGCGCTCGCGCATGGGCGAGGTTCGTGCCAGCGGCAAGGCCGGTGGCTGGATGCGCGCCTATGGCAATCGACTCAATGCGACGACCAGCGAGGGTGTCGATTACAAACAGACGCAAAGTGGTCTGTCGCTGGGTGCCGATGCGCCCGTAGACGTCGGCAGCGGACAGTTGCTGGTGGGTGTGCTGGGCGGCTACAGCACGTCTGGTCTGGACATGAGCCGAGGTACGAGCGGGAAAGTCGACAGTTTCTATGCGGGTGCTTACGGCACCTGGCTGTCGGACGATGGTTACTATATAGACGGCGTATTGAAGCTCAACCGCTTTCGCAACAAGGCGGACGTTGCCATGAGTGACGCGAGCAAATCCAAGGGCGACTACACCAATAACGGCGTGGGTGGCTGGGTGGAAGTCGGTCGCCATATCAAGCTGGCGGAGGACTACTTTCTTGAGCCGTTTGCGCAGGTCTCCGGTGTGGTGGTGCAGGGTCAGGATCTGCACCTTGATAACGGCATGAAGGCGAAGAGCGATCGAACTCAGTCGATACTGGGCAAGGTCGGTACGTCGATGGGGCGTACGGTGGCGCTCAAGGATGGTGGGATGATACAGCCTTACGTACGTGCCGCCGTTGCGCAGGAGTTTTCCCGCCGTAACGAAGTCAAGGTCAATGACACGACGTTCGATAACAGCCTGTACGGCTCACGCGCCGAGCTGGGTGGCGGGGTGTCGGCTTCATTGTCCGAGCGTGTGCAATTGCATGCGGATCTCGGCTACATGAAAGGTCGGCATATCGAGCAACCCTGGGGCGCGAACGTGGGGCTGCGTATTGCGTTCTGATGGTTCGGTCTGAAGGCTGAATGGCACCAAAGCCCCCGGTGAGTGATCACCGGGGGTTTTCAGTTATGTGTCGAAGAACCTGCGATTGACAAGACGCTTGCGTTGCCGTTGTCTGGACGTAGCAGGCGCGGAGTAATTGACATTGACCCTTAGTACCGGCGAGGTGCCGATCAGTCGATTGTCACGATAAAGCTCGTAGTACAGGTCAACCAGGCCGAACTGAATGTAGGGCGTGAAGTTGTAGGAAACGCATAGCACGCGGACGATGCTGTCCTTGCCCACTCGATGAAACAGGGTTGTTGACGATAGATTTTTCCCCCAATAGAAACGGATTTCATCTCCCCAGCACATCTTCACCGAGCCGGGAATATGGATGGTGATACCTGCATAGGCCTGTTCTTCACTGATGGCTTCAGGATCGATACCAGGCAGCACGGGTGGCTTCATGGTGTCTGAAATGTCTGATGGAACAGGGGCAAGCCCCGCCGCTTTATAGTCACCCTCTCGCGGTGGTGATTCTTGAGCAATACTCGCGTTTTTGGGGATTTTTTCTTGCAGGACGCGCGCAGTGACATCCGTGGATTGCTTCTTATCCATCGTACACTCTTTAATTGGCATTAATTTGAGTTGTTGTACTTGCACCGACAATCGCCAGTGCGAGAAATATTACAAGTCACTCAAGTGCTGAGGTCAAGTCGGTTGGAAGAGCAAAGGAAGAACAGGGTTTGGCGTTAGTAATGCAGTTACATTTGGTTTCATGTGGGCGTTAAATTATCGACTATTACGGCGGCGGTGCTGTAAATAAAGGGTGTTGCTGTACAAGGAGAGCCCGCTGAGGTTTTTTCTGCTATCTATATCTGTAGGACGATTACTACAGAGAATTCTTACAAGTAGAAAAATATTGCATTTTGTCTAATATCCTACTTGTTCACAGGATGATTCACTCAAACTTATCATTGTTTTCCCGCACACATAACTGCAGGAGGCCTTCGGAGTTTTGAGCCAAAAATGTAGGTCGTGTAGCTCAAGCCTGCTTGGGGGTGAGCAGCGCAGAGCGTCAGCAGCTAGAGATCGCCTGCACAATCGATGATCCTGTTGCTGGTTCTGAGGTTATCGCTGTCCTGCTTAAACAGTATTTTGCGTGAGAAAGCCATCCGGAATGGTCAGTGAAATTCGAGGTGCAAAAAACCAGGGTGTTGTGCAAACGCTCGTTGTATTTCTCCCGCTGACAAGTCAGGCGCCACAAGGCGCAGATCTGAAGTTCGCATCGGGTGATACTTGATAATTAAAAGTGGTAATACATAACTACCGCGTCTTGCCATGAAATCAGCTGATTGGAGTAAACATCTTATGCCGATACCGGTGTGGGCCCCTTGCGGTTGTTGGCGGTGCTAAATAATGCTCTGCGCAATGTGGGGCTTCATATATTAAAGAGCAGGCTGTATACCTCAATAAAAAAGCCCCGACAGACCGAACTGGCGGGGCTTTGCGAGGCTAATCAAATCTCAGCGATTGAATCGTTCCACCAGCGAATATTGTGAGTTGGCAGTCGCAGTCAGCTCCCCGCTCAATACGGCCGAGCGGCGCGCCTCATCGGCTGTCGTGTCTGCCAGGCTGGCGATGGTCGCGATATTGCGGTTGATCTCTTCGGCCACAGCGCTCTGTTCTTCGGTGGCAGTGGCGATCTGGGTCGTCATGTCGGTGATATTGGCGACGGCTTCGCTGATGCCTACCAGCGCTTGATCCGCTTCCAGCACCCTGGCCACGCCTTCCTCGGCCTGACGTCGCCCAGCTTCCATGGTCTGCACAGCGTCATTGGCGGTCTGCTGCAGCTTGGCGATCAGGCCGTGAATCTGCCCGGTGGATTCTGCGGTGCGTTGTGCCAATTGACGTACTTCGTCTGCCACCACCGCAAAGCCGCGACCCATCTCGCCGGCACGTGCCGCTTCGATGGCCGCGTTGAGTGCCAGCAGATTGGTTTGATCAGCGATACCTTTGATCACATCGACCACGCCACCGATTTCATCGCTGTCCTTGGCCAGTCGTGTGACGGTCAGGCCGGTTTCGCCCACTGAGGTGGAGAGGCGCTGAATGGCTTCGCGGGTCTCACCTGCGATGTCGCGGCCACGGCGGGTCAGTTCATTGGCCTGCTGCGTGGCGTCGGCAGTACGATTCACATGGCCGGCAACTTCTTGCGTGGTGGCAGCCATCTGGTTGATGGCTGCTGCAACCTGCTCGGTCTCTACCCGCTGACGTTCCAGCCCGATCGAGCTGGCGTTGGCCAGTGAATTGGACTGGCGAGCCTGACTGTTCAGGTGTTCGGCAGTGTCCTGCAAGCGCGTCAGGCAGGTTTTCAGACGCGCTTCCTGGCTGAGGGTCGACATTTCAAGGCGCGCTTGCGGGCCACGGCTGTCGGTATACATCTGCGCAATCAGAGGGTCAGAGGTGGTCTGTTCGGCCAGACGCAACAGGCGTTTGATGCCACGCTGCTGCCAGGACAGCCCCAGCAGGCCCAAGGGCACTGACAATGCTGCTGCCAGGGCAAAACCCCAGGGGGAGTTGAGCCACGTGCCGATCAGAAAACTCAGTTGACTGACCAGAATGAACGGCAGCCAGTCCTGAAGGATCGGCAGCCATTTATCACGACCCGGGACGGCACTCTTGCCCTTGTTGATACGGGCGTAAAGCGCCTCGGCACGACGGACCTGTTCGGCCGTCGGCTTGACACGCACCGACTCGAAACCCACGACCTTGCGGTTTTCCAGTACCGGTGTCACATAAGCGTTGACCCAATAGTGGTCGCCGTTCTTGCAGCGGTTTTTGACGATGCCCATCCACGGCTGACCGGTCTTGAGCGTGGTCCACATGTGTTCGAACACAGCAGGCGGCACATCCGGGTGACGCACTGTGTTGTGGGCGGCACCCAGCAGCTCCGCCTCGCTATAGCCGCTTATATCGATAAAGGCATCATTGCAGTAAGTAATGGTGCCTTGGGTATCGGTGGTGGAGATCAGTCGCTGTTCGGCAGGGAATGTGCGCTCGCGTTGAGTGACGGGCTGGTTGTTGCGCATGGGAGTTCGATCCTTCGATCCTGAAGACGATGGCGTGTTATCGGCCGCATGGCCGATAAATTGAGTATTGCACGCCAAATGACCGATGAGTCAGTGCGGCAAAAGCAGGTCGCGGTGTGCCTGACACCGCGACCTTTTCTGCTCGCCGGGCTCTGCGCTATACCCTCAGGAAGCGATCAACTGGCGCAATACATAATGCAGGATACCTCCTGACTTGAAGTACTCCACCTCATTGAGCGTGTCGATGCGGCACAGTACGTCGACGGTCTCCTTGCTGCCGTCTTCGCGTTCAATGTGCAAGGTCAGGCTCATGCCTGGCTGAACTTCCGCATTGGTCAGCCCGGTAATTTTCAATGTTTCCTTGCCGGTCAGGCCCAACGTCTTGCGGGTCTGCCCGTTCTTGAACTGCAATGGCAGTACGCCCATGCCCACCAGGTTCGAGCGGTGGATGCGTTCGAAACTTTCGGCAATGACGGCCTTGACGCCCAGCAGGTTGGTGCCTTTGGCGGCCCAGTCGCGGCTTGAGCCGGTGCCGTATTCCAGACCGGCGATTATCACCAGTGGGGTGCCTTCAGCCTGGTAGCGCATGGCGGCATCGTAGATCGCCAGTTTTTCACCGGACGGCACATGCACCGTGTTGCCGCCTTCCTCGCCGCCAAGCATTTCGTTGCGAATGCGAATATTGGCAAATGTCCCGCGCATCATCACTTCATGGTTGCCACGGCGTGAACCGTAAGAGTTGAAGTCCTGATACTGGACGCCTTTTTCCTGCAGATAGCGTCCCGCAGGGCTGTCTGCCTTGATGTTGCCGGCAGGGGAGATGTGGTCGGTGGTCACCGAGTCGCCCAGCAAGGCCAGGATACGCGCGTCTTGCACGTCTTCGATGACCGGCAATGGTCCGCCGATGTCTTCGAAGAACGGCGGATGCTGGATGTAGGTCGAGTCTTCCTGCCATACATACGTGGCAGCCTGCGGAACTTCGATGGCTTGCCATTGTTCGTCACCGGCGAAGACTTCCGCGTATTCCTTGTGAAACATCCCGGTGTTCACGTTGGCGACCGCATCGGCGATTTCCTGTTGAGTCGGCCAGATGTCACGCAAATACACCGGTTTGCCATCCGAGCCTTCACCGAGCGGTTCGCTGCTGATGTCGATGCTCACCGAACCGGCCAGCGCATAAGCAACCACGAGCGGCGGCGATGCCAGCCAGTTGGTCTTGACCAGCGGGTGGACACGTCCCTCGAAATTACGATTGCCGGACAGCACCGAGGCGACGGTGAGGTCAGATTGCTGGATGGCTTTTTCGATAGGCTCCAGCAATGGCCCGGAGTTGCCGATGCAGGTGGTGCAGCCGTAACCCACCAGGTCGAAGCCCAGGGCGTCAAGGTATTGCGTCAGACCCGCTGCTTCATAGTAGTCGGTGACGACTTTGGAGCCGGGCGCCAGTGAGCTTTTCACCCATGGTTTGCGTTGCAGGCCTTTTTCGACCGCTTTTTTCGCGACCAGCCCGGC
This sequence comes from Pseudomonas coronafaciens pv. oryzae str. 1_6, assembly GCF_000156995.2. NCBI lineage: Bacteria > Pseudomonadati > Pseudomonadota > Gammaproteobacteria > Pseudomonadales > Pseudomonadaceae > Pseudomonas > Pseudomonas coronafaciens. The sequence goes on from NZ_CP046035.1 coordinate 1,831,283, forward strand.
CGCCATCATGACGCTGGGGTTGGAGGTGTTGGTGCATGAGGTGATCGCTGCAATCACCACCGCGCCGTCCTTCAGGTGATAGGTCTGCCCATTGTAATCGTAGGGCGTCCCAGCATTGATCTGCGCCTCGTTACCTACCGCGACGCCGCCGCCACCTTCGCTTTCCAGACGGCCTTCTTCCGTCTTCGCGGGCTTGACCTGCAGGCCAAGGAAGTCGCTGAAGGCCTTGGCGACATTCGGCAGTGCTACGCGGTCCTGTGGGCGTTTCGGTCCGGCGAGGCTGGCCTCAACTGTGCCCATGTCCAGTTCAAGACTGTCCGTGAACACAGGTTCCTGACCTGGCTGGCGCCACAGGCCTTGAGCCTTGCAGTAGGCTTCGACCAGCTTCACAGTCTCGTCGGGACGACCGGACAGGCGCAGGTAATCTATCGTCACTTCATCGACCGGGAAAAAACCACAGGTTGCACCGTACTCCGGTGCCATGTTGGCGATGGTTGCGCGGTCTGCGAGTGGCAGGTCAGCCAGCCCGTCGCCGTAGAATTCGACAAACTTGCCGACCACGCCTTTCTTGCGCAGCATCTGCGTCACGGTCAGGACCAGGTCGGTAGCAGTAATGCCTTCCTTCAATTTGCCGGTCAGTTTGAAGCCGATGACTTCCGGGATCAGCATCGACACCGGTTGGCCGAGCATTGCCGCTTCGGCTTCGATGCCGCCCACGCCCCAGCCCAGTACGCCCAGGCCATTGATCATGGTGGTGTGGGAGTCGGTGCCGACCAGGGTGTCGGGGAATGCGTAGGTACGGCCGTCTTCTTCTTTGGTCCAGACAGTGCGGCCCAGGTACTCCAGGTTCACCTGATGGCAAATACCCGTGCCAGGCGGCACCACACTGAAGTTGTCAAAAGCGCTCTGGCCCCAGCGCAAGAACGCGTAGCGCTCACCATTGCGCTGCATCTCGATGTCGACGTTCTGTTCGAACGCCGAGGAATTGCCGAACTTGTCGACCATCACCGAGTGGTCGATCACCAGATCGACCGGTGACAGCGGATTAATCCGCTGCGGATCGCCACCAGCCTTGGCCATTGCAGCGCGCATGGCGGCCAGATCGACCACGGCGGGTACGCCGGTAAAGTCCTGCATCAGAACGCGGGCAGGGCGGTATTGGATTTCACGGTCCGAGCGGCGCTCGGTCAACCAGTCGGCGATGGCCTTTAGGTCGTTGCCGGTGACGGTTTTGTTGTCTTCCCAGCGCAGCAGGTTTTCCAGCAGTACCTTGAGCGACATGGGCAGCTTGTCCAGATTACCGAGTGATCGGGCAGCGTCGGGCAGGCTGAAATAGTGGTAGGTCTTGTTGTCGATTTCGAGCGTTTTCAGGCTCTTCAGGCTATCGAGGGAGGGCATTAATGTCTCCTTTTGGGATGATATCTGCAGGTCGGATCACGGGGCTCGGTGTGCATCAGGTCAAGAGCGCCGAATCAGGCTTCAGGTTCTGTGGACTGTCTGGCCGCGCCAGTGGTTCCTGATTGGGCTATCATGCGCGGCTTTCAAGTCTGCGGGGTTACGCCCGAGCGCCCGTTGCCCAGGAGTGACCCATGAATACGCTGTTTATGCATTGCAGGCCCGGCTTTGAAGGCGAAGTCTGTTCGGAGATAGCCGAACACGCGGCGCGTCTGGACGTCGCCGGGTATGCCAAGGCGCGCCCCGATACAGCATGCGCCGAGTTCATGTGCACCGAAGCGGACGGCGCCGAACGGTTGATGAATGGCCAGCGTTTCGACAAGCTGATCTTCCCCCGGCAATGGGCGCGCGGTGTGTTTCTGGATTTGCCGGAATCTGACCGGATCAGCGTCATCCTTGCTCAGCTGGCAGCGTTTCCGGTCTGCGGCAGCATGTGGCTGGAGGTGGTGGACACCAATGACGGCAAGGAGCTGTCGAATTTCTGCAAGAAGTTCGAAGCGCCGTTGCGCAAAGCCCTGACCCAGGCTGGCAAGCTGGTCGAAGACCCACGCAGGCCGCGCCTTTTGCTGACCTTCAAGAGTGGCCGCGAGGTATTTCTCGGCCTGGCCGAAGCTGACAATTCGGCGATGTGGCCGATGGGCATTCCGCGCTTGAAGTTTCCCCGCGAGGCACCGAGCCGCTCGACCCTCAAGCTCGAAGAGGCGTGGCACCATTTCATCCCTCGGGATCAGTGGGACGAGCGTCTGTCCGGTGACATGACCGGCGTGGACCTGGGAGCTGCTCCCGGTGGCTGGACCTATCAACTGGTGCGTCGCGGGATGCTGGTGACGGCCATCGACAACGGCCCGATGGCCGAAAGCCTGATGGACACCGGGCTGGTGCAACACCTGATGGCCGACGGTTTTACCTACAAGCCTCGCCAGCCGGTGGACTGGATGGTCTGCGACATTGTCGAAAAACCTGCGCGCAATGCCGCCCTGCTGGAAACCTGGCTGGGTGAAGGCCTGTGTCGCGAAGCCGTGGTCAACCTCAAGCTGCCGATGAAACAGCGTTACGCTGAAGTGCGCCGCCTGCTCGACCGTATCGAAGAGGGCTTTCAGGCGCGCGGGGTCAGGGTATCGATCGGCTGCAAACAGCTCTATCACGACCGTGAAGAAGTCACCTGCCACCTGAGAAGGCTGGATGTGCCCAAGTCGGCGCGCAAGTGAGGCAAGCTGACGCTTATCGTGCCTGGTGAATTGAGCGACAATAGTGACCCGTTGCTGGAGAGCCCCATGTCTGAACCCATCGAAAGTCTCGCCGTTGACTCCGTTCTGGATGCCACCGGGCTGAACTGCCCGGAACCGGTGATGATGTTGCACCAAAAGGTCCGCGACCTGCCTGCGGGCGGTTTGCTCAAGGTCATCGCGACCGATCCGTCCACACGTCGCGATATCCCTAAATTCTGTGTATTCCTGGGTCATGAGCTGGTTGCGGAGCAGACCGGGGAAGGAACGTTTCTGTACTGGATTCGCAAGAAAGCCGACTGATTGCCCTATCGCTGCAACCCGCGCCTGTTCACGACGCGCCTGTCCATACGATGGACAGGTCCATGTTCGCCAGACCCAGAGAGTCTTCCATGCGCATTGTTGCCGACGAAAATATCCCGCTGCTTGACGCCTTTTTTGCCGGGTTCGGTGAAATCCAGCGCTTGCCCGGCCGCGCTATCGACCGCGCAGCAGTCGCCGAGGCCGATATCCTGCTGGTGCGCTCCGTGACACCGGTGACCCGCGAAATGCTTGAAGGCAGTCCGGTACGTTTTGTCGGTACCTGCACGATTGGCACCGATCACCTGGACCTGGAGTATTTCGCGGAAGCCGGAATCCAGTGGGCCAGCGCACCGGGTTGCAATGCGCGTGGCGTGGTGGATTACGTACTGGGCAGCCTGTTGACTTTGGCGGAAATAGAAGGCGTCGACCTAAGGCAGCGTACCTATGGCGTGGTGGGAGCAGGGCAGGTGGGTGGGCGTCTGATCGCCGTCCTGAAAGCGCTGGGCTGGAATGTCCTGGTCTGCGATCCCCCGCGTCAGGCCGCCGAAGGAGGCGATTTCGTCAGCCTTGATGAAGTCCTGCAACGCTGTGATGTCATCAGCCTGCACACGCCCTTGAGCAAGACCGGGGAGCTAGCAACCTGGCACCTGCTCGACGACACGCGTCTGCGCCAGTTAAGGCAGGGCGCGTGGCTGATCAATGCCAGCCGGGGCGCGGTGGTAGATAACGCCGCATTGCATGATGTCCTGCTCGAGCGGGAAGACTTGCAGGCCGTGCTGGATGTATGGGAGGGCGAGCCGCAGGTCAACGTTGCGCTGGCCGACCTGTGTGTACTTGGAACGCCGCACATCGCCGGTTACAGCCTTGATGGCCGACAGCGCGGTACAGCGCAGATTTACCACGCGCTGTGCACGTTTCTTGAGCAGCCGCCGCTGATCAGTCTTGACGATCTACTGCCGGCACCCTGGCTGGCGCAGGTCAGCCTTGCCGCCGCAACCGAGCCGCTGTGGGCACTGAACATGTTGTGTCGTGGTGTTTATGATCCGCGCCGCGACGATGCAGACTTCCGTCGCAGCCTGACCGGCAATATTCCCAGTCAGCGCCTGGCATTTGATGCGCTGCGCAAACACTACCCGCCCCGCCGAGAGATCGAGGGTTTGCAGGTCAGGCTGGAAGGCGAGTCCGCGGCCCTTGCGCAGATAGTGCGAGCGCTGGGGGCAGTGCTGGTCTGATTGGCCGAAGCGTATTCCGGGTTTTTACGGACATAAAAAACCCGACTTTACCGTCGGGTTTCAATGCATTCGGCAGGATCAGGTCTTATTTTTCCGGAGTTACCCAGTTCTTGTCGCATTCCTGGCAAGCAGCCTGAACCATTTCTTCAGTGATCACGACTTCTCGCCCGTGCTGGTCAAGAACGGCACCGCCAACAGGCAGGTCGGGCGTGGCTCGAACGACCGGGACTTCTTTGCTGTGCTCTTGCAGGCTCATGGTTTTCTCCTTTCATCAGGTAACGGCGTTAAGTTAACCGCGCTTGATGACCGGTCCGTGACAGGTACTGTCAGCCTTTCAAACGCGATACCAGTGCAACAGATTTGTTCTGAATCTGCCAGCAGGCCTTTAGATCAATCACTTGTAGCCTGCTCTGTAAAGCAGTCATAACCAGACCTTGGCATCCCGCCGCAAGTTCACTCTGAATGGCGCGCAGCGCTGTGTGTCGGACAGGTGTAGGCTTCGCAGTTCAGACATTTCGGGCAGACAGGCAGGTTCACTCTCCATGATTTCACTGATTTCCCGACGTCAACGCCAGGCAATTTGCCTGGCCGCGAGTTTTATTGCCCCTTATCGCTGGCAAGTGCTGGGCGCTTTGCTGGCGCTGGTCGTGACCGCTGGCATCACCCTGTCGATCGGGCAGGGCATCAAGTTGATGATCGATCAGGGGTTCATGACCCGTTCAGCGCAATTGCTCGAGCGTTCGATAGGGTTTTTCATGCTGCTCACGGTCGGCTTGGCGATCGGAACCTTTACCCGTTTCTATCTGGTGTCATGGATTGGTGAGCGCGTCGTTGCAGACCTCCGCAAGAAAGTGTTCGACCACTTGATCGAGCTACATCCCGGCTTTTATGAAAACAATCGCAGTTCGGAAATCCAGTCGCGATTGACCGCCGATACGACTTTGCTGCAATCGGTGATCGGTTCATCGCTGTCGATGTTTCTGCGTAACGCGTTGATGGTCATTGGCGGGATCGTGTTGTTGTTCATCACCAACCCCAAACTCACCAGCATTGTGATGGTGGCCTTGCCATTGATCATTGCGCCGATCCTCATGTTCGGGCGGCGGGTGCGCAATCTCTCGCGGGAGAGCCAAGACCGGGTCGCCAATGTAGGCAGCTACGTGGCTGAAGCGCTCGGGCAGATAAAGACGGTTCAGGCGTACAACCATCAGCAACAGGACAGACAGCGTTTTTCCCACACGGTCGAGCAGGCGTTCGAAACCGCCCGCAAGCGGATTCTGCAACGCTCCTGGCTGATTACACTGGTGATCGTTCTGGTGCTGGGTGCGGTGGCCGTGATGTTGTGGGTGGGCGGCATGGACGTGATCAGCGGCCGCATCTCCAGCGGTGAACTGGCAGCGTTTGTGTTTTATGCACTGGTGGTGGGAATGGCGTTCGGCACATTAAGCGAAGTGATCGGTGAGCTGCAGCGTGCAGCCGGTGCTGCCGAGAGGATCGGCGAACTGCTCCAGGCCCGCAGCGAGATCAGTGCGCCGGCCACTGGGCTGCTGAATCTGCCGCAGCGTATCAGCGGGAGGCTGGCGCTGGAAAACGTCAGTTTTGCCTATCCCTCGCGTCCTGAACGTAATGCGGTCGATAACCTGACCCTTTCCGTGGAGCCTGGAGAAACCCTGGCGCTGGTCGGCCCCTCCGGTGCGGGCAAATCGACGATTTTCGATCTGCTGCTGCGTTTTTACGATCCTGGACACGGGCGCATTCTTGTTGAAGGGGTGCCGGCTACGCAGCTTGATCCGCACGATTTGCGTCGCTGTTTTGCGTTGGTTTCGCAAACCCCCGCGCTGTTTTTTGGCAGCGTCGAGGACAACATCCGTTATGGCAACGTCAACGCCAGTTTCGAACAGGTTCAGGCTGCGGCACGTATTGCTCATGCTCACGAGTTCATTCTGGAGATGGCCGACGGTTATCGTACCCACTTGGGGGAGGGCGGGCTGGGCCTGTCCGGCGGACAGCGGCAACGTCTGGCAATCGCCCGGGCATTGCTGGTCGATGCGCCTGTTCTGTTACTGGACGAAGCGACCAGCGCACTGGACGCGCACAGCGAGCATCTGATTCAGCAGGCGTTGCCCAGTCTGATGCAGGGGCGTACCACGCTGGTGATCGCCCATCGGCTGGCGACGGTGCAGAATGCCGACCGGATTGCGGTCATGGACCAAGGGCGGTTGGTCGCCGTCGGTACTCATCAACAGCTGATTGCCAGCAATCCGCTGTACGCGCGTCTGGCAGCCCTGCAGTTCAATGCGGCCGCTGAATAAGCGCGGGAGGTCACACCTCCCGATTCATCGGGGTCAGCGGTATTCGCACAGATAAGCAGTGTCGACACTGACCTTGAGCTGGAACTTGCTGTTGGCCGGCACATTGAACTGACTGCCGGTCGCGAAAGTTTCCCAGTCAGTGCTGTCCGGGAGTTTTACCTGCAACTCGCCCGACACCACGTGCATGATTTCCCGTTGCGCCGTACCGAACTCGTATTCGCCCGCTGCCATTACACCGATGGTTGCCTGACCGTCAACCTGGCTGAAGGCGATGGATTTGACGGTGCCGTCGAAGTATTCGTTGACCTTGAACATGGGCGATTCCTTATGAAGGGCTGTGAGTGGCTCGCCAGTATGCCCAACACGCCAAACCCCGTCACGCCCTGTTAAGGACGTGTTTTGCAAGAGCGCATCAATAATATGCGTGCAAGGGCTCGGGCTATTATGCCGTCACACTCAGTTGGGCATGATCAGCGGTAACAGCCGTGCCGTGTTCCGAGCGTCGACCAGCGCTCGGTGTTGCTGCCCTGTGAACTGCATGCCCGCCAGTTGCAAAGCGCTGTTCAGCCCCAGCGGTTTTTGCAACTGGCGGGCCTGGGCAAAACGCTGTTTGAGATTGACATGCGGCATGCTCGACAGCGCGCTGTCGAGTTGGTGATGACGCCATTCCTCTTCCAGTTGCTGACGGTCATAGTCACCCCAGCTGGCCCAGCCCAGCACCCGTGCACGGTGATGACTCAGCCAGCGCTCGAACTGAGGCCATACCGTCGTCAGCGGTGCAGCGCTGTCGATATTGCTCTGGCTGATGTGAGTCAATTGGCGGCAAAAGTGAGTCAGCAACGGCCTGCGTACAGGGCGCACGAAACGTTCGAAATGGTCCAGTTCGCGCCCGTCCTGATTGACGAGCGTTGCGCCTATCTCGATGACTTCCATTTCTGCGACTGGCCAGCCACCTTCTTCGGTTGTCGCTTCCAGATCAATCACCAGCCAATGCGGCATCATCAAGCTCCGTTTTGATATTCAATGGCTTCAGCGTAACTACATTAGCCGATGCCAGCCCCTTATGTCCTACGGTTCACTGTGCATTCGGCCGTCGCTCTACAATGACCGCCCTTTATTGCAAAGGTGCGGCCTGTTATTCGCTACGCACTGGCCGCCCTCTGCACAAGGGTATTGGCGCCGTTGATTTGACAGTTGTCTAAATCAAAGAAACCGCATAGCGTGGGCGGCTTTGATTGATGCCGTGTTTTATGAAAAGACTCGCAGTGGTAATTGATAGTGTCGTGCGCACTGCCGTGGCGGGGGCGTTAGTGCTTATTCCGTTGATGGTGGCGCCGTCGGTCGTTGCTGCGCAGTTGGTGCGGGTTGCGGCAGTGCACTTTCCTCCGTACATGGTGCGTCCCGAGAAAGGCGAAGACACTGGGCTGTTGCCCAAACTGATCAATGCCCTGAACGCCGAGCAGAACGATTATGAATTCGTGATGATCCCGACGTCGGTGCCCCGACGCTTTCGTGACTTCAGTGAGGGTCGTTTCGATATTGCGATGTTCGAGAACCCCGAGTGGGGCTGGAAAGACATTCCTCACGACACGGTCGACCTTGGGCTTGAAGACGCTGAAGTGTATGTGGCGCGGCAGGTTGAAGGGCGTCAGCAGGATTACTTCGATACATTGTCCGACAAACGCCTGGCGTTGTTCAGTGGTTATCATTATGGATTTGCCAACTTCAATGCCGATCAGAAATACCTGAGCGAACACTTCGACATGACGTCGACTTACTCTCATGACAGCAACTTGCTGATGGTGGTCCGTGGACGCGCGGACGTGGCGCCTGTTACCCGTTCCTATCTGATCGACTTCATGTCCAATCACCCGAGTGAGGCCTCGCACCTGATGGTTTCCGAACGGGTCGATCAGGTTTACCGGCAATATGCATTGCTGCGCCCAGGCGGCAATATCGACGTGCCACACTTCAACCGCTTGCTGGACAACTTGCGCAGTGGAGGGGAGTTGGCAACGATCTTCCAACCGTTGCACATCAAGGTGCTGCCAGTCAGCTTAGCCCCGCCCGAAAAATAAACGGGCGGTGTATCAGCCTGCCGACCCAACCTTCTTAACGATCCTTGGCGTCTTTGGCGTCCATTTCTGCATTGCGCTCATGCACACGCTTGAGCTGTTCTTCGCTGAGGGGCAGTTTCTTGGCTGTGTCGCGCAGCATCATCAGACCGCCGACAATCGAGCCAATGGCTACGAGCAAAATTAACCAGGCATACCAGGGCATAGCGCTCTCCTTGTTGTGATACCGGTTTGAGCGGCGATGCTGCTCAATGGTTCAAGTGTACGCGCCATGAACGGGTCGCGTGCAAGGCCGATTGCACGTGACCCGGAGGAGATGTGTTACCTGCCGGTCAGCATTGCATCGGCCGGCGCATCAGCGCGCGATTTGGCGGTCAGGCTGAAATAGATGAAGCCGATCGCCATAAGCCCCAGGAAGATCAGGCCGATGAGCATGTTGAACCAGGCCATTGCCACCAGACACACCACTGCCAGCGCCAGCGCAATGCCAGGCACCACCGGGTAGCCCGGCGCGCGGAAGGTGCGCTCCAGGTGCGGCTCGGTCTTGCGCAGTTTGAACAGGCTGAGCATGCTCATGATGTACATCACGATCGCGCCGAACACAGCCATGGTGATCATGGCTGCGGTGAGGGTCATGCCGCTCAGGTTGATCAGGCCGTCACTGTAGATAGCTGCGATACCGATCAGGCCACCGGCGATGATCGCCCGGTGCGGTGTCTGAAAGCGTGAGAGTTTTGCCAGCGAGGCAGGCAGATAGCCGGCACGGGCCAGTGCGAAGAACTGACGCGAATAACCCATGATGATCCCGTGGAAGCTGGCCACCAGGCCGAACAGACCGATCCATACCAGCATGTGCAACCAGCCGGAGCTGTCCCCGACAACCGCTTTCATGGCCTGCGGGAGCGGGTCGTTGATATTGGCCAGGGTGCGCCAGTCGCCTACGCCGCCGGCAAACAACATGACGCCGATGGCCAGCACCACCAGGGTGATGATCCCACTGATGTAGGCTTTGGGGATGGTACGTTTCGGGTCCTTGGCTTCTTCGGCGGCCATGGCTGCGCCTTCGATGGCGAGGAAAAACCAGATGGCAAACGGAATGGCGGCGAACATGCCGGCGATGGCTTCGGGCCCGAACGTCTGCGAACCGGCCCATCCGTTGAGGGCGAAGTTGCTGAAACTGAAGGCTGGCGCTACCACCCCCATGAACACCAGCAATTCGGCCACAGCGAGGATGCACACCACCAGCTCGAAAGTCGCGGCCAGTTTCACGCCCACGATATTGAGCGCCATGAATACGATGTAGGCACCGACGGCAGCGTGCCTGGGGTCCAGGCCCGGATACTGCACGTTGAGGTAGGCACCGATGGCCATGGCTATGGCCGGTGGTGCGAATACAAATTCAATCAGCGTTGCCATGCCGGCGATCAATCCGCCTTTTTCTCCGAAGGCGCGACGGCTATAGGCAAAGGGTCCACCTGCGTGCGGGATGGCGGTGGTCAGTTCGGTAAAACTGAAAATGAAACAGGTGTACATGGTTGCAACCATCAGGGCTGTTACCAAAAAGCCCAATGTTCCGGCCACCCCCCAGCCATAACTCCAGCCGAAATATTCGCCGGAAATCACCAGCCCGACAGCAATCCCCCATAAATGAATCGTGCCCAGCGTTGGCTTGAGTTGCGTACTCATTGTTGTCTCCCTGAGGTTCTGTAATCGTTGAAACATCCTGTTGCAGAGGCCGTGCCAGTGCATAAGAATCCGTCGCATTGCCTCAAAACAGGTCGTTTGCAGACCGTCAGGGTCAATCGATGTGACCTGCTGAGTGGATTTGGTGCAGGTCTGCGCGAGTGTGTTCGCTGCAAGTGCAGGTAGTAGCAAGGCTGTTTTGCGCGCATCGGCGATGGATGACGATCTACGGGTCCCCGTCCGCTTGCAGCTTCGGCTACAATGCGCGCCGATTTCGACTTACCTGAGACCACGCTCATGTCCGCCTGCCAGACTCCTGTCATCGTCGCCCTGGATTTCCCGACCCGTGAAGCTGCCCTGCGCTTGGCTGATCAGCTCGATCCCACGCTGTGCCGGGTCAAGGTCGGCAAGGAGTTGTTCACCAGCTGCGCATCGGACATTGTCGAGACCCTGCGTGACAAGGGCTTCGAAGTGTTTCTGGACCTCAAATTCCACGACATTCCCAACACCACGGCCATGGCAGTCAAGGCTGCTGCCGAGATGGGCGTGTGGATGGTGAACGTGCATTGTTCCGGCGGCCTGCGCATGATGGCGGCCTGCCGAGAGGTGCTGGCTCAGCGTACCGGACCTCAACCTTTGTTGATCGGCGTGACAGTGCTGACCAGTATGGAGCGTGAGGACCTTGCCGGTATCGGTCTGGATATCGATCCGCAGGTGCAGGTATTGCGCTTGGCAGCGCTGGCCGAGAAGGCCGGTATGGACGGTCTGGTCTGTTCGGCACTCGAGGCCCAGGCGCTTAAAGCAGCGCATCCGTCGCTGCAACTGGTAACCCCCGGCATTCGCCCGGCGGGCAGTGCACAAGATGATCAGCGCCGCATTCTGACCCCGCGTCAGGCGCTCGATGCAGGCTCTGACTACCTGGTTATCGGCCGCCCGATCAGCCAGGCGGCAGACCCGGCCAGGGCGCTGGCTGCAGTGGTCGCAGAGCTGGCGTAAACATGCCCTTCGCAGGGTGAGGACGCCCCCGCGGCGCCCGTTCTGCTCTCACGCTTTACAGGCAAGAGCAGCCGGGTGCGCGATGCTGAGCGTTGAAACTCGCTCGATAGCTGAAGTCAGGCGTGTGCCTTATTCCACTTTCAAGATCAGCTTGCCGTAATTCTCTCCTGTGAACAGCTTCAGGAATGTCTCTGGGAATGTTTCCAGGCCGTCTTCGATATGTTCCTTGCTCTTGAGCTTACCTTCCTTGATCCAGCCAGCCATGACCTGACCGGCTTCGGCGAAGCGGTCGCCATGGTCCAGCACGATGAAGCCTTCCATGCGCGCGCGGTTGACCAGCAGGGACATGTAGTTGGCCGGACCCTTGACTGCTGTGGTGTTGTTGTACTGGCTGATGGCACCGCAGATCACCACACGTGCACCGACCGCCAACTGGCTGAGTGCGGCGTCCAGAATGTCACCGCCGACGTTGTCGAAGTACACGTTCACACCGTCCGGGCAATGGCGTTTCACCGCCTCCATAACGTCCTCGGATTTGTAGTCGATGGCTGCGTCGAACCCCAGCTCTTCGGTCAGCAGGCGGCATTTCTCCTTGCCCCCGGCGATACCGACAACCCGGCAGCCCTTGATCTTGGCAATCTGCCCGGCCACGCTGCCGACAGCGCCTGCGGCACCGGAAATCAAAACAGTATCACCGCTCTTTGGCTGACCCACGTCCAGCAGCGCCAGGTAGGCCGTCATGCCGGTCATGCCCAGTGCTGACAGGTACAGCGGCAAAGGCGCCAGGCTGGTGTCCACGGTGTAGAAACCTTTCGGCTCACCGACAAAATAGTCCTGGACACCCAATGCACCCTGAACATGGTCGCCCACTGTGAATTTCGGGTTTTTCGATTCAAGGACTTCGCCCACGCCCAGCGCGCGCATCACTTCACCGATCTGCACGGCCGGAATGTAGGACTTGCCTTCGTTCATCCAGCCACGCATGGCCGGGTCCAGCGACAGGTATTTGTTCCTGACCAGAATCTGGCCGTCGCTCAACGCGGTGACCGGGCCTTCCTTATAGTCGAAGTCATCACGGCGTACAGTGCCCGAAGGACGCTTGGCGAGCAGAAACTGGCGGTTGGTAAAATCAGTCATGGCAGGGCCTCACAAAGTGGTTCAAGAATGGAATCAAGCGCTCATGGCGCTGTTCAGGCAAGAAGCGATCATCCAGCGAATGCCGTTTGATCCATGTGGTTGATAGAGTCCACTCAGCCTCTGGCGTTCAAAGCGATCGACTTGACTGGCCTGATCAGGCCATCTTGCAGCTTGAGTCGCTAAGCGCTGTGCTCTACATTGCTGGTCAAATGAATGCCCGGACGAGTGCAATGCCCACGACGAATCTTCAGACCCTTCACCCTCAAGTACTGCGGGCCGGCGACGCCGTGGCGCTGGTTTCGCCGGCAGGCCCGGTGGACCCCGCCAAGCTTGAAGCTGCAGTCGAGGTGCTCAAGGGCTGGGGGCTGCGTCCGCGCGTCTATCCGCATGCATTGGGCAATTATTCGTTTTACTCAGGGACCGATGAAGAGCGGCTCGCCGATTTGAACGCAGCGCTGGCAGATCCGGAAATTCGTGCGGTCATCTGCAATCGCGGCGGGTATGGCGTGCAGCGGATTGTCACGCGCGTGGACATCGAAGCCGTGCGCCGCGACCCCAAGCTGGTGACCGGCTTTTCCGACATTACAGCCCTGCATGGTGCGCTGTGGAACCATGCACGTCTGGCCACCATTCATGGTCCGGTGGCCGCTCAATTGGGGGCAGGTGGTCTGTTTGTCAGCGGCATGCGCCATGCGTTGATGAGTACCGAGCCGGTGTTGCTCAAGGCCGATCCGGCTTCACCCACAGCGAAGGTCAGAACCGGCGGCAGTGCGCAGGGCCTGTTGCTGGGTGGCAATCTGTGCATTCTCGATACGTCCGTCGGTACGCCGTTCATGCCGGACATGACCGGGGCGATTCTGCTGATCGAGGAAGTCAAAGAGCCTGCTTATCGGGTCGACCGCATGCTGACTCATCTGGGCAACTGCGGCATTCTCGAACGTCTGGCGGGTATCGCGGTGGGCGAGTTCACCCCGGCGCCCAACACCGGGGGCACCATCAGCCCGGCTCATGTGTTGCTGGAGCGCCTTGGCAGCCTGGGAATCCCGGTGCTCGGGGGTTTGCCGGTCGGCCACGGTGACCTGAACCAGGCCGTGCCACTGGGCACCCAGGCGATACTGGATGCCGATGCCGGAACCTTGCTCGTCGCTGCCGCCACGCGCAGCTGAACAAGCCGGTATGGCCCAGCGCTAAGGCGCCTTGCGTGCATTCAGAATCAACAAGGTCAGCAAGCCCGCCACAATGCCCCAGAATGCCGAACCTATTGAAAACAGCGTCAACCCGGAAGCTGTCACCATGAAGGTTATCAGCGCAGGTTCGCGCTCACTCGGTTCGGCCATTGCCACGGTCAGGCCGTTGGTGATCGAACCGAGCAATGCCAATGCGGCGATCGATAGCATCAGTTCTTTGGGAAATGCGCTGAACAAGCCTGCCAGCGTGGCCCCGAAAACCCCTGCGATACCATAAAAAATCCCGCACCAGATTGCCGCTGTGTAGCGCTTGGCTTTGTCTTCGTGAGCCTGAGGGCTGGTGCAGATGGCGGCACTGATGGCGGCCAGATTGATCCCGTGGCAACCGAACGGAGCGGTCAGCAGAGAGGCGATGCCGGTCACGGAAATCAGTGGCGAGGTAGGCGGGTAGTAACCGTCGGCGCGCAGCACGGCGACCCCCGGCATGTTCTGGGAGGTCATGGCCACCACGAATAATGGAATGCTGATGCTGACAGTCGCCGCCCATGAAAACTCGGGGGTGGTCCAGACTGGCATCGCCACTTGCAGTGCCAGGCCGCTGAAGTTCAGCAAGCCCAGCAGGGCGGATATCACGATGCCGACCAGCAGCGCGAGCAGCACCGAGTAGCGCGGTGAAAGACGCTTGACCAGCAGGTAAGTGAAAAACATGCCCATCACTAGCCCGGTGCGATGCTGTGCGGCGACGAAAATATCACTGCCGATCCTGAACAGGATTCCCGCCAGCAAGGCTGCTGCCAGAGAAGCCGGCAAGCGTCGGACCATGCGCTCGAAGCTGCCGGTCAAGCCGCAGAGAATGACCAGAACTGCGCTGGTCATGAATGCGCCGACTGCCTCCGGGTACGTCACACCGCCGAGGCTGGTGATCAACAGCGCCGCGCCGGGTGTGGACCACGCCACAGTGATCGGCGTGCGGTAACGCAAGGAAAGGCCAACGCTGCACACCGCCATGCCCATGAACAAGGCCCACAGCCATGACGAAATCTGCAGGTTGCTCAACCCGGCAGCCTGCCCGGCCTGGAACATCAGTACCAGCGAACTGGTGCAACCGGTCATCATGGCAATGAAACCCGCCACTAACGCAGACGGCGATGTATCGGCCCATGGCCGCAGTGGTTGCGGTGGCACCTTGAGGATCTCGTTCATGCAGGACGTCCTTGAAACGGGCAGGTAGCAAAGGACGCCAAGCCTAAACGTATGGCTACGCAGCCTTGCTATACAGCGATACGAGTAAACGCCAGCACAGTTGCGCCCGGTGCGTTTACTCGACTTCAGTGCTGACCGGGCAGGCGCCGGATTGCAGCGTCTGGCCCAGCGCCAGGTTGACCGACATCCAGCCATCCACTGCGCTCTGACCCGCTTCGGCGAACACGCGTTGCAACAGCTTGACCTGCTCGCGCCGCAACCCTTGCTCGAACCGGCAGCCTTCTTCGGTCAGTGCCAGCAACCGCTTGCGTTTGTCATTCTCGGGGGCAGCGCTGTGTACCAGGTTCATGGCGATCAATTGGCGGAGCGGGGCGTTGAGTGCCTGCTTGCTCACGCCCAGTACCGTGAGCAGTTCCTTGACGCTCAAGTCGGGGTAGCGGGCGATGAAAAACACGATGCGCTGATGCACACGACTGAAGCCGCGCTTGGCCAGCATTTCATCGGCCTTGGCGGTGAATGCCTGATAGCCGAAAAAGAAGGCCTCCATGGCGATTTGTTGATTGGCAGGTTTTTTTAAGTCAAGCATGTTGACGTATCCGAAGTGATCGTCGTAATTTTAGTCAATAAGTTTGACTCATTTTCCTTTGTCTCGGCTACAGGTAAGTACCATGGCATTCTCCGAACGCGTTTCCCGTCTGAAAAGCTCTTTGATTCGCGAGATCCTCGCTGCTGCTCAGCGTCCGGAGGTGATGTCGTTTGCCGGAGGCCTGCCTGCCGAAGCGATGCTGCCCAAAGTCGAATGGGCCGACATGCCTGTTTCTCTTGGGCAGTACGGTATGAGCGAAGGCGAACCTGCGCTGCATGAGGCGTTGGCGGCCGACGCCCGAGCGTTGGGTATTGCCTGTGAGGCCAGTCAGGTCATGGTGGTCAGCGGTTCTCAGCAAACACTGGACCTGGCGGCCAAGCTGTACATAGACAAGGGCACCGAGATTCTGCTCGAAGCGCCCACGTACCTGGCCGCGCTGCAGATATTTCAGTTGTTCGGCGCAAATTGCATCACCGTGCCCTTGCTGGCTGAAGGCCCTGATCTGCTCGCCATGCGTCAGCGTCTTGAACAACACAAGCCGGCCTTCGCCTATCTGATTCCAACGTTTCAGAACCCCTCGGCAGTGCGCTACAGCCAGGCCAGTCGCGATGCGGTTGCGGCGCTGCTGGACGAGTTCGACGTGACGCTTATCGAAGACGAACCGTACCGTGAGCTGAGTTTCGATGGCGGCAGCGCAAAGCCGATCGTCAGCAGCCTGAAAAAAGCCAGCTGGATTTACACCGGCACGGTTTCCAAAACGCTGCTGCCTGGCCTGCGCGTCGGTTATCTGATTGCCAGTCCCGACCTGTTTCCACATTTGTTGCGCCTGAAACAGTCCGCCGACCTGCATACCAATCGTCCTGGCCAGTGGCAGGCCTTGCAGTGGATCGGCACTGAGCACTATCGTGAGCATCTGGTGACCCTGTGCGAGTTCTATCGCGGTCGCCGTGATGCGTTTGAAAGCGCCTTGCAGACGCATTTTTCGGATCTGGCAGTGTGGAACAGTCCACAAGGCGGGTTGTTTTTCTGGCTGACCCTCAAACAGCCACTGGACACCCGGACCTTGCTGGATGCCGCGCTGGAGCAGGATGTTGCGTTCATGCCGGGCGAGCCGTTTTTCGCTGATCCTGATGCCAATCATGGCCATCTGCGGCTAAATTTCAGCCACATCGACCCGACGCGCCTGGATGAGGGCATAAAACGACTGGCATCCGTGGTCCGGGCGGCACAGAATCTGAAAGCTGCCTGATTCGATCCGGCAACACAGGCATATCAAGAGGGCAGGGCGATGTACAAGGTTTATGGCGATTACAACTCGGGCAACTGCTACAAGGTCAAGCTGATGCTTAACCTGCTGGGCAGCGAGTACGAGTGGGTGCCGGTCGATATTCTCAATGGCGAAACCCAGACCCCGGCTTTTCTGGAAAAGAACCCCAACGGCAAGATCCCGGTGCTGGAGCTGGAAGATGGCACCTGCTTGTGGGAGTCCAATGCGATTCTCAACTTTCTCGCCGATGGCTCCAGGTTCCTCCCGGCCGAACCGCGTTTGCGCACCCAGGTACTGCAGTGGCAATTCTTCGAGCAGTACAGCCACGAGCCTTCAGTGGCGGTTGCGCGTTTCATCCAGTTTTACCTGGGCTTGCCTGCCGAGCGCATGGTCGAATATCGCGCCATGCAGAAGTCCGGTTACCGGGCACTGGCCGTCATGGAGCAGCAGCTTGATCGCACGCCGTTTCTGGTCGGCGATAATTTTTCGATTGCCGATATCGCCCTGTATGCCTACACCCATGTGGCGCATCAAGGCGGTTTCGACCTCACACCGTACACCGGTATCCGTCGCTGGCTGGAGCGAGTTCAGGCTCAGCCGGGCTACATCGGCATGCTGGACTAACCTGAACACCTGCGCCGCCAATGAGCTGGCAGTACTCAGGCGGGCAAGCCGGAAGACTCCGGCTCGATGTGGCCGCTGGTGCAAGCGCAATGCTTGGCCGAGCACATCCTCGTGCGGCTCAAGCAGTTGCAAGTCTGTGTTGCTTGTCGCGAGGAAGATTGCCCGCGTTGATCGACGTCGGGCAATCGCTGCTCAGATTGCTCCGAAGCGCTGATCAAGGTAATCGATGATCACCTTGGATTCATACATCCACACTGTCTTGTCTTCTTCTTCGATACGCAGGCAAGGCACCTTGATTTTGCCGCCTTCGTTGAGCAGGGTCTGGCGATCGAGCTCGTTGTTCTTCGCATCGCGCAGCGCGACCGGCACGTTGAGGCGACGCAGGGCACGGCGGGTCTTTACGCAGAACGGGCAGGCGTGAAACTGATAAAGCGTCAGGTTCTGTGCTGCTTCATCGACCGCCGCCTGGCTTTGCGGATCGCGTTTTTTCTTGCTTGGGCGGGTCAGGAAGTCGATGCCGATGACGAGTTGGCCCAGGCCCACTCTTAACGCTTTCATGAACACGTTCATACCTCTTGCGGACAGCGGGTGAGTTCTGCACAGCGTTCAGCGTGCGCTATCGCACGTGAACGCAGGCTGAACGCATTACTTGATCAGGCTGAGAAACTCACTGCGAGTCGCTGCGTTTTCACGGAATTCGCCGAGCATCACCGAAGTGATCATGGCCGAATTCTGCTTTTCGACGCCGCGCATCATCATGCACATGTGTTTGGCTTCAATCACCACTGCAACGCCCAGCGCGCCGGTTACCTGTTGAATGGCTTCGGCGATCTGACGGCTCAGGTTTTCCTGGATCTGCAGGCGGCGGGCATACATGTCGACGATCCGCGCGACCTTGGACAGGCCCAGCACTTTGCCCTGCGGGATGTACGCCACATGTGCCTTGCCGATAAATGGCAGAAGGTGGTGCTCGCAGAGGGAATACAGCTCTATGTCCTTGACCATTACCATTTCGCTGGCCTCGGAGCTGAACAATGCGCCGTTGGTTACCTCTTCCAGCGTTTGGGCGTAACCGCGACACAGGTACTGCATGGCCTTGGCGGCGCGCTTGGGGGTGTCCAGCAGGCCTTCACGCGAGACGTCCTCGCCCAGTTGCCCGAGTATGGCGGTGTAATTCTGTTCCAGTGTCACAGGAGTGTGTTTCCGTGTGGGATTCGATAAATGCGAGGGCATGGCCGTTCGCCGAGGCGCACATAGTAACTTACGCACGGTAACTTACGCACGCGTAGGGGGTACGGCAGCGCGGCAAATCAATGTGTCAGGCGGGGTTTGTAACGTCTTGCTCACGCGTTGGCGACCAGGTCGCTACCCACTTGATGCCCGGTCTGCCCGACAAGGCGTGAAGCGGGCTACTCGTCGCGTCCTTCCATCATGGTGCGCTTGAGCACCACATAAACAGCGCCTGCGCCGCCATGTTTTGCCACGCATGAACAGAAGCCCAGTACCTGCGGATGCTGGCGCAACCAAGTGTTGACGTGGCTCTTGATCATCGGGCGCTTACCGTCCAGACGCACCGCCTTGCCGTGTGTGACACGCACGCAGCGTATCTCCAGTTTTGTGGCTTCTGCCAGAAACTCCCACAAGGTTTCGCGAGCCACTTCCACGGTCATGCCGTGCAGGTCGAGGCTGCCCTCGAAGCTAATCTGCCCGAGCTTGAGCTTGCGCATCTGCCCGTCCTGAACACCGTCCCGCGACCAGCTCAGGACATCTTCAGGGCCGACATCGATCACGAATTGATCCGAGAGCCCGTCGATGATCACCGAGTCGGTGCGCACGGTTGCCGACTGGCGCAGGCGGGCCAGCATTTTTCGATCAGCCTTGGGTTTGCCAACATCAGCGTGTTCATGCTTGAGAGGCTTTACGCCGCGCGTCTCGCTTCTGAACAGGGAAAAATCGTCGTCTTGCATGGGGCCTCCGCGAAGGAGGCTAGTCTACCCGTTCAAGCGAGCGGTTCAGTTGTGTTTTTTCATCAAATGGGCGGAGATGCTCAAGCCGCTCGATCCGCGCTGGCGTCGGCAACGCCGCCAGAGCCAGATGCCCAGGTAAAACACCAGTAGCCCACTGATCGCGACGAAAGCGGCGCCACCTGGGCTGGCATTCAGCTCGCCCAGCATTTGAGGATGGCCGATCAGGCTGGAGGCACCGGCGAAGGTCAGCACCAGGCCCACAACCGCCAGCATCAACGCGATCAGCATACCGATGCGCTTGCCCCAGTTACCCGGGCCTTTGTTGCGCAAGCGACGTGCATTGAAACCATCTGACGTTTTCATGCCTTTCCTCGATAGGTAGCGGCTGAGCGGGTATCGGCGCTGTGACTTGGATAAAGAGGGGTGGTTCCCGCTTCCGGTACATAACCGGGCAGCAAAGGATGGGCGGTTATGTGAGCGCGTTCACACAACCCCTCGGTCAGGCACTTTCAGATCAGGTCTTTGGTGAGGGCCAGCGTGGCAAAGTTGTCCGCCATGATTGCCATCTCGGTCCGGTGGACAACCTCGGCGCTGACGACACCGTGCGGGCTCGGCAGGTCGCGGGTCGCGCAGGCATCATCAACCAGCGTGCAGCGATAACCGTAATCCTTGGTAGCGCGCACTGTGGTGCTGATGCTCGAGTGACTCATGAACCCGCAGACCACTAGATCCAAGTGCCCCAGACGTTGCAGCAGCTCGTGAAGGCCAGTGCCGTTGAAGGCGTTGGGCAAACGTTTTTCGACCAGGTGTTCGTCGTCTTGTGGCGAAAGTCCCGAAACCAGTTGGCCGCGCTCGCCCTGCGGGTCGAACAGGCCGCCGACGGTGCCCAGATGACGGACATGTACGATCGGACACTTGACTGCGCGAGCCTTGGCGACCAGTTGACCGATGTTGGCCAGCGCTTCTTCGACCCCGGTCAGCGCCAGTGGACCGCTCAGGTATTCTTTCTGGGCGTCGATGATGATCAGCGTCGCGTTGCTCAGGCTGGCGGGCGCATGCACCCGGCCACTGAGTTGAAACATGGTCTTTAAATCGGACATCCACGGGCTCCTTTGAGTGGGGCTTTTGCGACATTGTCCTCTGGCTGAAGCGTTCTGGGAATGGCAACTATCGAAAGCCACGTTTTCCGTGGCCTGCAGGGCACGTTGCGGGCATGGCGGATGGCGGTTTGCCTTGATGGCATCAGACGAATCGTGGAAACTCCCGGGTTTAGCGGGTACGAAGCGTGCGTCGTTGTCCGGATCCAGGCCTGTCAAAGTGGCTCGTCGTTTTTTAAGGAGTTTGTTCATGATCACCTCCCGTTTGCGTACCGTACGCGACCATATCCGTTGGGCCGTCAGCCGCTTTCACGAGGAAGATGTGTTTTTCGGTCATGGCACTGACAACGCCTGGGACGAAGCTCGCCAACTGGTGCTGGGCGCTTTGCATCTGCCGTGGGAAATCGCCGACAGCTATCTGGACTGCCGTCTGGAAGTCGATGAGATATCCGAGCTGCAACGCCTGATCAAACGCCGCATCGACGACCGTATTCCGACGCCCTACCTGCTGGGCGAGGCCTGGTTTTGCGGCATGTCGTTCATTGTCGACGAGCGTGTGCTGATCCCGCGCTCACCCATCGCCGAACTGATCGAAGAGCGCTTTGCGCCGTGGCTGGCCAGTGAGCCTGCGCGGATTCTGGACTTGTGTACCGGCTCCGGTTGTATCGGTATCGCCTGTGCCGACGAGTTTCCCGAAGCCGAAGTGGCGCTGGCCGACCTGTCCTACGACGCGCTTGAAGTGGCCAACCAGAACATCGAGCGCCACGGTATGGAAGATCGGGTCTACACCGTGCAGGGCGATGGGTTCGACGGTCTGCCGGGGCAACGCTTCGATCTCATCGTGTCCAATCCGCCTTATGTGGATTCCGAAGACTTCGCCGACATGCCGGACGAGTACCAGCACGAACCGGAACTGGCGCTGGCCTGCGGCAATGACGGTCTGAACCTGGTACGCCGCATGCTGGCCCAGGCCGCCGATCATCTGAACGAGAAGGGTTTGCTGATCGTCGAAGTGGGCAACAGCCAGGTACACGTACAGGCGCTGTACCCGGAAGTCGATTTCGCCTGGCTGGACTTTCAGCGTGGTGGCCACGGTGTGTTCATGCTGACTGTCGAGCAGTGCCGCGAGCATCAGGCACTGTTTCAGTCTCGAATCTGAGGCGAACCTGACAGGGGCTGGCATCGCAGCCCCGGCAGTCCGCAGGCAAGCCGTTTCAGCGGTGCGTGGCGATCCAGATCAGCAGCCCTGCCTGGAACACAGCGAAAGTTACCAGGCAGGCAATCGTGAAACGCAGACTGGCGTCCTCACGCTTGTATTTGCCGACCCGCTCTTCGTGCTGGCGGATGGTGACTTCCTGTTCGATCATGTTTTTTTCTGCCTTTTCCAGCATTTGCGACGCTTCGAGAATTTCGACGATCTGCACCTTGTCGTTGTTCCAGGTGCTGTGCAGGTTGCCAACATGCACATCCTTGATACTGCCTTTCATGTGCTGGGCGTCGGCATAAGCGACTTCGAAGCCGAGGGTGCGCAGAAAGTGATCGCGGCGCAGGCGGGTGTCTTCGTTCAAGCCGTCCTTGCTGGCCAGGGCCACGCCCTCGATCTTGTAGGAGGACCATCTTTTCTGTGCCCAGTGGACCGCATGGGCGATCATGAAGCGACCGATCCCCCGGTTCCATGGCTCTATCTGCAAGCCTGACTCCGGGCCGAAACGCACAATGCGTTTCTCGTGGTCGGCCCATAAATCCAGATTGTTCTGTTCTTTACGAACGCGTTGGCCGGGCAACTGAATGTTGATGCGCAGCAGGCTCAGCGCCTTGCTGTGACGTTCGGCACGACCGAACTGCACAAAACGCAACGGCCGCCCACCGGTAGCCCGGTCAGTAGGTTGCGGTGCGAGGCGCAGCATCTGAAAACTTTCGGGCAGAACGTCTTCCCACGGTTGTGGCGGTGCCGCAACCTCGGCTTCTGTGCTGATGGGTTCTGCAGTGGTTTCGGTCATGATATTCGCGTCAGTCATAGCGGTGGCCCTGTCCTTGACCTTGTGCAGCAAAACACAAGGCCGGCAAACCGCTATCGGCCAGAGCGGCCGAGACTGAAGGGTGGGTGGTTGCTGTCAGTCAGTTCTTTTTTGCCGACGCGGGCAATGCCTTGATAAAGCCCACAATGCGCGACGTCACTTCGTCAGCCAAGGGCTGGGTCGGGTTGCGATAAGACAGCAGTTGTTGCTGCAGGTCGTCCGGCACGATGCGCAGCACATGATTCATGCCGTCGATCAGGGCCAGTTCGGCGTCGGGTTTGGCTTTTTTCAGCAGCAGAGCGTCACGCACGCCGACCTGGATGTCATTGCGCCCCTGGACGATCAGCGCAGGAACATGCAATGCGCCAAAGGCAGCTGCCGGGTTCTGCCGAAACAGCGAAATCAGATAGGGCTGGACACTGGGACGGAACACCACCTCCAGCTCGGAGGGAACCTTTTCGTCGGTTTTGCCCGCCTTGAGTTCATCGAGCAATTGATCACTGCGCTGTAGCAGTTCTGGCGGAAGTCGCTCGCGGAATTGCTCGCGCAGCACTTCATCCACAGGTCTGCCGGTGCCGGCTACAGAGATCACTGCCGCTGCGCCGGCCTTTTCCGCCGCTAGGCTTGCGACCAGCGCGCCTTCGCTATGGCCCAGCAGGATCAACTGACCCAGGCGCGGGTTAGCCTTGATTGCCCTGACCCATAGCTGCACGTCGGCAACATAGCGTTCGACACTGAGGTTGCGCTCATCCGGCGTTACCGCCTTGCTGGCTGCCACACCACGCTTGTCGTAGCGCACGCTGGCAATATTGTTGTTGGCCAGGATCACCGCCAAGCGCTTCATGCTGTCGTTGCGTCCGCCTTCCGGGTTATTGCCGTTGCGGTCAGTCGGGCCTGAGCCAGCAATGATAAGCACCACCGGCACAGGTGTGTCCGAGCGCGGCATCAGCAAGGTGCCGTAAAGCTTGCCGTTTTCAGTGTCCACGCTGACTGTACGCTGCACCGTTGTCGGCCCTGCAGCGCTGGCTGCGCCAGGCATCAGGGTCAGGATCAGTGTGACCGGCAGCGCCAGAAGGCACAGTCGTTTGAACGCTCGAATCGGGGAATTACCGGATAACATCGCATGGCCATCATGGGTGGGGTCTCGCTTGGACGCACGCGGTCACAGAAGGTTCGAGGATGAACTGAACCGCGAGGCTGCGTATACTGGCGCGCTTGTTTCAACGATCTGGTTTTTTGGCTGATTTTTCGGAGCGCCCGCATGTCCGGCAACACTTTCGGCAAGCTGTTCACTGTCACCACCGCCGGCGAAAGCCACGGCCCGGCGCTGGTCGCTATCGTCGACGGCTGCCCGCCCGGGCTTGAGCTTGATCTGCAAGATCTGCAGCGTGATCTGGACCGCCGCAAGCCCGGCACCAGCCGCCACACGACCCAGCGCCAGGAAGCCGATGAGGTCGAAATCCTGTCGGGCGTCTTCGAGGGCAAGACCACGGGTGCCTCCATCGGCCTGCTGATCCGCAACACAGATCAGAAGTCCAAGGACTACTCTGCCATCAAGGACCTGTTCCGGCCCGCTCACGCCGATTACACCTACCACCACAAGTACGGCATCCGTGATTACCGGGGCGGCGGCCGCAGCTCTGCGCGGGAGACCGCCATGCGCGTTGCTGCCGGGGCCATTGCCAAGAAATACCTGGCGACCCAAGGCATTGTCATCCGCGGTTACATGAGCCAGTTGGGGCCGATCCAGATCCCGTTCAAAACCTGGGATTCGGTCGAAGACAACGCTTTTTTCTGCCCTGACCCCGACAAAGTGCCAGAGCTGGAGGCCTACATGGACCAGCTACGTCGCGACCAGGATTCGGTCGGCGCGAAAATCACGGTGGTGGCTGAAGGCGTGATGCCGGGCCTGGGCGAGCCGATTTTCGACCGTCTGGATGCCGAACTGGCCCATGCGCTGATGAGCATCAACGCAGTCAAGGGCGTGGAGATTGGCGCCGGCTTCGACTGTGTGGCCCAGCGTGGCACAGAGCATCGTGACGAAATGACGCCGCAGGGTTTTCTGTCGAATCAGGCGGGCGGCATTCTCGGCGGCATTTCCTCCGGTCAGCCGATCATCGCGCATCTGGCGCTCAAGCCGACGTCCAGCATCACCACGCCGGGGCGATCAATCGATGTGAATGGTGCCCCGGGCGATGTCATCACCAAGGGGCGCCATGACCCTTGTGTCGGTATTCGCGCCACGCCTATTGCCGAGGCGATGATGGCCATGGTGTTGCTGGACCACCTGCTGCGTCATCGCGGACAGAATGCCGATGTTCGCGTCGATACGCCTGTGCTGGCGCAGCTGTGACAAGCGCCGTCACGGTTGCGGTCTGCTAGCGTGACAGCACTCCCCGGCAGGCAGCTTCCGTACTGGAGGCTGTCCGGGTTTTACGTGTGTTATTTCGCCTTGCTGGGGGCGTCGGCGCCGTTTATGGCGCTTTACCTGAGCCACCTCGGCTTTGCCAGCGCCCGGATCGGCGAGCTGATTGCCATCCCCATGCTGATGCGCTGTGTGGCGCCCAACGTCTGGGGCTGGCTGGGCGACTACACAGGGCGGCGCCTGGCGATCGTGCGTTTCGGTGCAGTGTTCACACTCTTGGCGTTTTCACTGATTCTGCTTGAAAAAACCTATGCCTGGCTGGCGCTGGTCATGGCGCTGTATGCGTTCTTCTGGCACGCCATCCTGCCGCAATTTGAAGTCATCACGCTTGCCCATCTGCAAGGCCAGGCCGCACGTTACAGCCAGATCAGGCTATGGGGCTCCATCGGCTTCATTCTGGCGGTGGTGCTGCTGGGGCGAGTGTTCGAACGTTTCAGCCTCGACCTGTTTCCGTATATCTTGCTGGCGATCATGGCTGGCATTGCCGTCAGCAGCTGGTGGGTGCCCAATGCGCAGCCACCCATCTCGACCCGCGAAGCGGATGGCGGAGGGTTTATTCGCCAGCTGGCGCGGCCTGGAGTGCTGGCGTTCTATATCAGTGTTGCGCTGATGCTGTTCAGTCACGGTCCGTATTACACGTTTCTGACCTTGCACCTGGAAGCGCTGGGCTACAGCCGTGGTCTGATCGGCATGTTGTGGGCGGTAGGGGTGGTGGCCGAAGTGCTGATGTTCATGGCCATGAGCCGCATCCTCCAGCGGTTTTCAGTGCGCCAGGTGCTATTCGCAAGCTTTTTGCTGGCCGCGCTGCGTTGGCTTTTGCTGGGCCTGTTTGCCAAGCACCTGCCTGCACTGCTGGTTGCGCAAGTGATGCATGCTGCTACGTTCGGCAGCTTTCATGCTGCTGCCATCCATTTCGTGCAACGTAGTTTCGGTCCGCGTCAGCAGGGCCAAGGGCAGGCGCTTTATGCTGCCTTGTCCGGGGTTGGCGGTGCGCTGGGCGCTTTGTACTCCGGTTACAGCTGGAACGCGCTGGGGCCAGCCTGGACATTTTCCATTGCCAGCCTTGCAGCCATTGCCGCAGCCGTCATGATTGTCACACCCAAGAAAGAGGAAGGTGCATGAGCCGCGAACAACTGAGTCAGGACATCATCGAGGCAGGACGATTCCTGTACGGTCGTGGCTGGTCGCCAGCCACCAGCAGCAACTACTCCGCGCGCCTGTCGGCCAGCGAAGCCTTGTTGACTGTGTCCGGCAAACACAAAGGGCAGTTGGGGCCTGATGATGTGCTGGCCACTGATATGGCAGGCAACAGCCTGGAACCCGGCAAGAAGCCCTCTGCCGAAACACTGCTGCATACGCAGCTCTACAACTGCCGGCCAGAAGTTGGAGCCGTGCTGCACACCCATTCGGTGAATGCGACTGTGTTGTCGAGGCTGATCGCTGCAGATCATCTGGTGTTTGAAGATTACGAGCTGCAGAAGGCCTTTCATGGCGTGGTGACCCACGCGTCCAAGGTGGTCGTGCCTATTTTCGACAATGACCAGGACATCGCCCGTCTGGCCGCAAAAGTGCAACCGTGGCTGGACGCGCACCCCGATTGCGCTGGCTACCTGATTCGCGGTCACGGTCTTTATACATGGGGCGCAAGGATGAATGATGCATTGCGCCAGATCGAGGCATTCGAGTTTCTGTTCGAATGCGAGCTGAAAATGCGTACGGTGATGAACCGTTGACGACGTCGGGTCAATCCAGACACGTATTAACCTGTAGTTACGCCTGACCGGCCTGTAAAAGCCGGAGGGCGCTGCCCCAAACCGAGGATTACAGCCATGAGCAGCCTGTCCGTTTATCACGTTTCAAGCCCGGATACTCCCAACAAGGTGCTGACCCATCTGGAGGACATCGCGTCGACACTGGCCGAGCAGGGCGTAGCGTTCGACCGATGGGAAGCGGCTACCCCTATTACCCCCGGTGCCAGCCAGGAGGAAGTGATCAACGCTTATCGCTCGCAGATCGACAGGCTGATGAACGAGCGCGGTTACGTGACGGTGGACGTCATCAGCCTGAACAGTGATCACCCGCAGAAAGCCGAATTGCGCGCCAAATTTCTTGAAGAGCATCGTCACGGTGAAGACGAAGTACGCTTTTTTGTGGCCGGAAGGGGTCTGTTCACACTGCACATCGGCGACTACGTATACGCAGTTCTGTGCGAAAAGAACGACCTGATCTCTGTGCCAGCCGGTACCCCGCACTGGTTCGATATGGGTGAAAACCCGCATTTCGTTGCTATCCGGCTTTTCAACAACCCCGAAGGCTGGGTCGCGAACTTTACCGGTGAAGACATTGCTGGTCGTTTCCCACGGCTGGAAGACTGACAGGAGCCCGTTTCTGATGCCTATCAAAGCTGTTCTTACGGATATCGAAGGCACGACCAGTGCGGTCAGTTTCGTGTTCGACGTGCTGTTTCCGTTCGCCAGAACGCACTTGCCTGACTTTGTCCGCAAAAATGCCGATCAACCTCAGGTAGCGTCGCAGCTGGAGGCCGTTCGGGTGCAGAGTGAAGAGCCTGACGCCGATGTCGAGCGAGTCATCGCGATTCTGCTCGAGTGGATAGCGGAAGACCGCAAGGCCACGCCGCTCAAAGCCCTGCAGGGCATGGTCTGGGAGCAGGGCTACAACGCCGGTCAGCTCAAGGGGCATGTTTACCCGGACGCCGTTGAAGCGCTGCAGCACTGGCATCGGCAGGGCTACAGCCTTTATGTTTACTCCTCGGGTTCGATCCAGGCCCAGCAACTGATTTTCGGCTGCTCTGAAGCTGGCGACCTGTCAGGGCTGTTCAGCGGTTATTTCGACACCACATCCGGCCCCAAGCGCGAGGTGCAGTCCTACCGCACGATTGCCGCCGCCATGGGCCAGGACGCGCAAGAGGTTCTGTTCCTTTCGGACATCGTCGAAGAGCTGGACGCTGCAAAAGCTGCGGGGATGGCCACCTGCGGTCTGGTTCGTGATGGGGGAACACTGGCTGGGCACAAGAATGTGGCGAGCTTTGCACTCATCGATCCGGCCACTTTCTAGCTAGGCTGGTCATCCAGGCGGGCCATGCTTCTGTCCAGCGGCATTGCCCTGATGCCGCTGACTGCGCGGTTTTCTACCTGCGCTGGCACATTGACTGCTGACTTTTGTGAGCTTTATCCCGCCATACAGTGGGACTTTTCCTGTTCAAAAGTGCGTTGATTCTGTTTGTCCTGGCAGTCGTCTTTCGACGCGTTTATTCGTGTAAGTTCTGCGCGATCACTTCCCGAGTCACGGACAACACCTGTACCGGCTCAGGGGCGCAGAGGGAGCGGCAGCGATGTGCAGTGCCATGAAAGAGAGCGCGACCAAGGATCTACTGATACAGCAAATGGTGAGCACGATTACCGAACTCGATGGCCAGACTGCCATCGAGAATGCCCTCGAATGGTTGCGGCGTGAATGCGGCAGTGAGCGCGCGATGTTCTACCAGTTCAAGGGGCCGTTGCTGCTGACCTTCATTACGTCCAATGTCGACGATGCGTGGGGTGAGGCGTATCGCCGACACGAACTGATCAGGCACGACCCGGTCATCCGCTGTTATCACCATGAGTTAGGGTTCGTGAACTGGCAGGATGCATTCAGGCAATACCCGATATCAGCCTGCTACAAAAAAGCGGTTGATGCCTGCGAACTGCTTCCGGCCGTCTCATATGGTTACACTAACCACTGCCGTGGTGCAGACAGCGTCACCTCGGTATGCACCTTGGGTGACATTGAACGTGCGATAAGCGCCGAACAAAAATACCTGATCAGCAGTCTCATGCCCGTACTGCACAGCGTGGCACGAGGGTTGAAGTTCAGTTCCCGCGGTTTAACGCACCGAGAACTGGAAGTTCTACAGTGGGCCAGAGACGGAAAGACCGCTTGGGAAATATCAATGATTCGGGAGGTTTCTGAGTCAACGGTCAAATTTCACCTGAAGACCATTTATTCAAAACTGGGCGTGGCGAACCGGGCACAGGCGGTAGGTGAAGCGCTTTGCCGCGGACTGATCAGGTGATCAGCCAAGCCTGCTCCATCAAAACGCGGGCAAAAAAAACCGCGAAAACATGCGTAATCGCGACAAACAAGGGATGAGAGAGCGTACAACGGCATGCCGCCCCGGAAAGGGCGGCAAAGAAAATCAACGTGTGTGATAAGTCGGCAGGTCAAAGCGATGCTGGCTTTGCAGCATCGAGATAGCTGGCAATTCACTGGCCTGTGCCGCCAGATCGCGGCGGATGGCGCTGATTACCCATTCCAGCTGAACCGGGGTGTGCAACTGCGCATAGGACACCGAGCGACGGATCTGTTTGCCTTCGGCACTGCGCAACGAAACCAAAACACCACCGTCCGGACGCGGCTGGGTGTTAACGGTGTAGTCGGAGAATACGGAAGCGAATTTTTCTTGAATAAAAGTCATGTTTGGCGGCTCCATTGCTCATGGGATAACAAGCTTGCAAGTACTGTTGCAGCGACTGTGCCAGTCTTTGCACTACAATTTATTCCTTTAAAATCAATGGCTTAATATATTTGAAAATTTCAGGTCTCGTGCATTTTGCATGAACACCCATCGTGCGCCCTGCATTTTGCGGGTTTTGCGGGGCGGCGCTTCGGGCAGATAAGCCGGTTAGCTGCTCGCGCCTTCGTTGTTCCCGCTGTCATTGAACTGCTGGACACACCAACCCTCTGAAGCTGGAGGCCAAAAAGCGGATCGAACAGCTGGCGCGTCTTGCGGTCATTGTTTTATCGCTGCCGGGAGCACTGGATTCCCGGAGTACCTTGCGCCAAGGAGCCATTGATGACCGATTCAACCGCCAACCCGCCCAAGACGATGACCGAAGACGAGGCTGCTGCCTTCGCCGAACAGGTTTTCGACGTTGCTCGTCAGGGCGATGCTGTGATGCTGGAACGCCTGCTCGAGAAGGGCCTGCCAGCAGACCTGCGCAATCACAAAGGCGATACGCTATTGATGCTGGCCAGCTATCACTGCCATGCAGATGCTGTCCGGGTGCTGCTGAACCACCGGGCCGATCCGGAAATTCGCAACGACAACGGCCAGAGTCCCATTGCAGGCGCAGCGTTCAAGGGTGATCTGACCGTCGTCAAGTTGCTGGTCGAAGCAGGTGCCGATCTGGATGCCGCCTCTGCCGATGGCCGCACGGCGTTGATGATGGCAGCCATGTTCAATCGTATCGAGATCGTCGATTACCTGATCAGCAAGGGCGCTGACCTCCGTGCTTGCGATGCCAAGGGCATCAATGCGCTGGACGCTGCGCAGGCAATGGGCGCCACTGTTGCCGTGCAGCACTTGAGCAAAATGGGTATGCAGCCTGCGCGGCCCTGATACCCATACCTTTGCGGCATGAACGCGCAGATAGAGGCGCGAGGGAATTACCGTTATCCTTCGCGCCTCTTTTTTTGCCCCTGCAGGATTGCCTTTATGAAAGACGCACTGGTCGAATTAATCAGCAAAGTCAGCTCGGGCTGCATGGGCGACGACGAGATCGCGCAGATCGCTGATGAAGCGGCGCAGGCTTACGCTGACCCGCAGGCGTTTCTGGCCGCCAACCCCGACATCAATTACGACGACACGTTTCCGATCGCCCTGGGCGAGTGGGTGGTGGTCGGCAGTCTGCCGGAGACTGTGTTGTTTCAGGCCGACAACTACATGCAGCTGTTCGAGCAGATTGTTCAGTCATTCGGCAAGGATGTGACGTTCAACATCAAGCCGAAGCAATTGGCCAAGGGCGAGCCTCTGGTCGCCCTGAACCGAATTCAGATTCAGCTGAGCAGCATGAACAAGGATATGGGCGGCTACGTGCTGATGAATTTCAGCCAGCCACTGGATGACGAATTACAGGCGGTGCTGGTCTATGGACGTGACGAAGCGCGTGTGCTTGAGCTGACAGCGTTGGCGGGCATCCATGCCGCGCCAGCACTGCAGGCACTGCGCGGTTAGCCCAGGGCTGTATCGAGAAACATCATGACGGCAAAACCGCCCATCAGTCCCAGCGTCGCCGAGGTCTGATGGCCGTTGCGATGCGTCTCCGGAATGACTTCATGGGACACCACGAAGATCATTGCGCCTGCGGCCAGGCCCATGCTCAGTGGATAAGCGATCGCGAAGCCGCTGGAAATACCGAGGCCTACCAGAGAGCCCAGTGGCTCCATCAAACCGGAACCAATGGCTACCAGCATTGCCTTGAAGGCCGACAGCCCGGTGGCACGAAGGGCGAGGGCGATTGCCAGGCCTTCGGGGATGTCCTGAATTGCAATGGCGGTGGTCAGCGGCAGGCCTACGTTCATATCGCCGCTGGCGAAACTCACACCGATCGCCATGCCCTCAGGCAGGTTATGCAGCGTAATCGCCAGGACGAATAACCAGACCCTGTTGATGCGCTCCGAATGCGGCCCTTGCCGTCCTACACTTTCATGCTCGTGCGGGGTGAACCTGTCCAGGCCCAACATCAACAGCACGCCAAGCCCTAGCCCGGCTACCACCGTCGCCGCTGCCCCGGGGCCGCTGTTAGTGATGTCCCGGGCAGCTTCGAGGCCAGGCAGGATCAATGAAAACGAGCTGGCAGCCAGCATCATGCCTGCGGCGAAACCGAGCATGATGTCCTGGGCGCGTTGCGAAACGTTTTTCAGCGCAACCGCCATGACTGCGCCCAATGCTGTGGCCAGAAACCCTGCGGTGCCCCCCATCAGCGCATGATTGAAGTTGACCTGACTGGTGCCGTAAAAGGCGTTGTAAACACTGATGCCGACCAGTCCGATAACGATCAGCAGGGCGAGCGCGAAACCCAGGCTTACCAGCGGGCTGTTCTGCAAGTGGTTAAACCACGTGGCCCAAGGCGTGCGGGGTTGTGCGGGTGTCGACATGAAAAGAACTACCTTTGGAAGAAGTGGACGCGATGGCAAGCGAAAAAACAGCTTCGCCCCGATTGGGAGCCCGAGAATATAAGGTTGGTTCAACGGAACCCCCGAACGGCGCGACTATCCTAGGAAGGCAAGCATTCATCTTAGGGGCAACACCATGGGTTCTAGCTTCAATGGCCTGGTCGGCCTGATCATTCTGGCGCTCGATATCTGGGCTATCATCAATGTTTTGAAAAGCGGCGCCGAAACCGGAAAGAAAATTCTCTGGGTGTTGCTGATTGTACTGCTGCCTGTAGTGGGCCTGATCATCTGGGCAATCCTGGGGCCGCGCGGCAACGTGCGTATCTGACACGCCAGCAGGCTGGCATGAAACGCCTGATTACTCGCGTAGTCAGGCGTTTTTTCGTTTTCGGGCCGAGGCATCTGCGCCCCACTCATGGCAGCCTGACGACAGAGAGGTTCGACCTGTCATGTTCCTCGACGTAGAATGCGCGCTTTTGTTGTGGGCGGTCGGCCGTCCTGTCATCAGTACCCAGCGGGAGCTTACCCATGAGCGATTATCAGGAAACGTTGTACGAAGGCTACGGCCAGCGCTTTCGTATGGAAAAAATGCTTCACGAAGTACGTACCGAGCACCAGCATCTGGTGATCTTCCAGAACCCGCGCATGGGGCGCGTGATGGCGCTGGACGGCGTCATCCAGACCACCGAAGCGGATGAGTTCATCTACCACGAGATGCTCACTCACGTTCCGATTCTGGCGCACGGTGCAGCCAAGCGTGTGCTGATCATCGGTGGTGGCGACGGCGGCATGCTGCGCGAAGTTGCCAAGCACCTGACAGTCGAACACATCACCATGGTCGAGATCGACGCCACAGTGGTCGAGATGTGCAAGGAGTTTCTGCCCAATCACTCCAACGGTGCCTTCGATGATTCCCGTCTGAATCTGGTCATCGATGACGGCATGCGCTTCGTCGCTACCACTGAAGAGAAGTTCGACGTCATCATTTCCGATTCCACCGATCCGATCGGCCCAGGAGAAGTGCTGTTTTCTGAAAACTTCTATCAGGCCTGCCATCGCTGCCTGAACGAAGGCGGCATTCTGGTCACTCAGAACGGCACGCCGTTCATGCAGTTGAGCGGTGTGCAGACCACTGCTGGTCGCATGAACGGTCTGTTTGCCGACTGGCATTTCTATCAGGCAGCCATCCCGACCTACATCGGCGGGGCAATGACCTTTGCCTGGGGGGCGACCGACAAGAGCTACCGGAAACTGCCGCTGGAAACCCTGCGTCAGCGTTTTTCGGGCAGCGGGATTGTTACGCGCTATTACAACCCTGAAGTTCACATCGGCGCGTTCGCCCTGCCACAGTACGTGCTGCAGGCTGTGAACAAGGCCAGCAACGACTGACCGGCCTGCGGCGCGCCAAGGCCTGAACGTCTGAAGCACCACCTGAGTGGCTCTTGGGCGCGCTTCTGGCGACAGAAATTTCACACGTTCTGTCCCAGAATTGCGCGCGAAACTGAACAGGTGTGCGCCTTCACGGGCGGACCTGGCCCCAGGCGCCCCGCAATCAAGTAATATCTGCGCCCTGCTGCACGCCGCCGTCCCGAGAGGGAGGGCGTCGCTGCACCACTGAACCTACTTCTGAATCCACCGGATCCTGACAACCATGGCCAAAACGGACGCCCAGATTCATCGGCAAGCCCGCTTGCAAAACCCGACTGTCAAATCGCATCTGGCGTACATCCTGCTCAGCGGCTTCGCCCTGATGGTGATGTACACCCTGTTGCGCATTGGTCTGCTGGTCTACAACCGCGAGATGATTGGCGACACGCCAGCCTCGACGTTCGTTGAGGCGCTGTTCAACGGCATGCGTTTCGACCTGCGCCTGACAATGTATCTGCTAGTTCCGCTGGTGCTGTCGCTGTTCAGCGCCCGGGCCATGTCAGCGCGCGGCTTTTTCCGTTTCTGGCTGACCCTGGTCGGCAGCATCACGCTGTTCCTGGGCCTTATGGAAATGGACTTCTATCGCGAGTTTCACCAGCGCCTGAACGGCCTGGTGTTTCAGTACGTGAAGGAAGATCCAAAGACCGTTCTGAGCATGTTGTGGTACGGCTTCCCTGTGGTCCGGTACCTGCTGGCCTGGGCTGCGGTAACCTGGCTGTTGAGTCTGGTGTTCAAGGGTATCGACCGCATCACGCGCCCACGCCACGTCACCACGACGGGCACCCACACAGTGGCGTCTGTTGCGCCCTGGTATATGCGCACAGGCGTCTTCGTGCTGGTGCTGTTGGTCATGGTGGTGTGCATTCGCGGCACCCTGCGCCAAGGTCCGCCGCTGCGTTGGGGTGATGCATATACCACCGAATCGAACTTTGCCAACCAGCTGGGGCTGAACGGTACGCTGACTCTTATCACTGCGGCCAAAAGCCGTATGTCCGAGGATCGCGACAATATCTGGAAAGCCACGCTGCCTCAGGATCAGGCGCAGCAGACCGTGCGCGACATGTTGCTGACCCCCCACGACAAGCTGGTCGAGCCTGACATTGCCGCCGTGCGTCGCGACTTCACGCCGCCGGCCGAAAACACGCTGCCGATCCGCAACGTCGTCGTGATTCTGATGGAAAGCTTCGCCGGTCATTCGGTGGGCGCGCTGGGCAGCGATGCCAATATCACGCCGTACTTCGACAAACTCTCCAAGGAAGGCCTGCTGTTCGATCACTTCTTTTCCAATGGCACGCACACCCACCAGGGCATGTTCGCCACCATGGCATGCTTCCCGAACCTGCCGGGTTTCGAATACCTGATGCAAACCCCTGAAGGTGCGCACAAGCTGTCGGGCCTGCCGCAGCTGCTGAGCGCAGGGCGCAACTACGACGACGTGTACGTCTACAACGGCAACTTTGCCTGGGATAACCAGTCGGGGTTCTTCAGCAACCAGGGCATGACCAACTTTGTCGGTCGCGATGACTTTGTCAATCCGGTTTTCTCCGATCCGACCTGGGGTGTGTCCGATCAGGACATGTTCGACCGTGGTGCGCAGGAGTTGAAAGCCCGGCAGGATGGCAAGCCGTTCTATGCTCTGCTGCAAACCCTGTCCAACCACACGCCGTACGCACTGCCTGATCCCTTGCCGGTCGAGCGCGTGACCGGGCATGGTTCGCTGGATGAGCACCTGACTGCCATGCGCTATGCCGACTGGGCATTGGGCCAGTTCTTCGAGAAGGCCAAAAAAGAGCCGTACTTCAAGAACACCCTGTTCGTTGTATTGGGTGATCATGGTTTCGGTAACAACAAGCAACTGACCGAAATGGACCTGGGCCGCTTTAACGTTCCGTTGCTGCTGATCGGTCCTGGCGTGCAGGAAAAGTTCGGTCAGCGCAGCAGTACCGTGGGTACTCAGGTCGACGTGGTGCCGACCATCATGGGTCGTCTGGGTGGCCAGAACCGCAACCAGTGCTGGGGGCGCGATCTGCTGAACCTGCCGGAAGGCGACAAGGGTTTCGGCGTCATCAAGCCATCGGGCAGCGAGCAGGTGGTGGCCATTGTCAGTGGCAACCGCATCCTGATCGAGCCGACCGAGATGCCGGCCAAATTGCTGACCTACACCCTAGGCGCTAACCCGCACGCAGAAGAAGTGCCTGACGCTCCAGACACTCAGGAACTCAAGCACAAGCTGGAAAGCTTCCTGCAGACTGCAACCAAAAGCCTGCTGGACAACACAGCCGGTGTAGAGGCCAGCAAAAACCGCAACTGACGGAGACAGACTCGCCAAGCCGACGAGTCCTGTCACCCATGAAAAAGACCCTTGGCATGCACTGCAAGGGTCTTTTTTCTTGCCTGCTGTTCGCGCGGGTCCGGCACTAATCCGTTGGAACGAATGAGGGGCTGGAAATGTCCTTATGAGATAAGCCGGAGTGCCCGGCTTCGTTCTGGAGGCGTTGATGAAACAGTGGGCCATTTTGTATCTGGACAAGGACGGCGTGCAGCAGCGCCTTGAGGCTGATTTTGCAGCCCGTCCCAGCGAGGAAGAGGTTGCGCAGATGCTGCGCAAGGGCCTTTACCCGATGACCGATGAACTTGATCTCAATGATCTGGACGGCCGCACTGCTGAACCTACTGTAAAGACGCTGAAGGACCATAACAGCGTAGAGATCATTTCCATTACAGAAATGAGCTGACCGCTGGTTGCTCAAAAACCTTTTCGTGCCAACCACTTGGCATCCGGCCCGCGATAGGGCTACTCTGCATATGAGGTCATTCGAATGACCTCTGACATCTCGATACCCGGCCTGCACACGCGCCCGGCCTGGTCAGCTACATGCTTGATTCCCCACGTCGGATTATCTGTCGTGAGGCGGCCCTCTCCAAGGTGGTCGCTCTGGAAGAGTTGAAACTCTATCTATCGTTGCATAGGAGGACGTTTCATGAGCACAGCCTATCAAGAGGACATCAGCAGTAACGTACTGCGCCGCATGAAAGAAGGCGGCTTCGATTTCGCGCGCATTTACCCCATCGAGTTTTATGCCATTTTCCCGGATGAGGAACGGGCTCGGCAGGCTGCAGAGCAATTTCGCGGCGAATCCCTCAATACCCAGATAAACGTACGTGACGACGGTGCCTGGCATTTGCAATTGAGCAAAGTGATGTACGCCACTTATGACGGTATCGGTGACTTCGAGCAGGACTTCCAGGCGGTTATTTCGCCAATGGATGGTGAGGTCGAAGGCTGGGGCGTTACACAGGAAATCAGAAGACTGCATGCCTGAGGCATTTCGGTCGGAATGCAAGACATTGACCGGCCGATTCGGAATGCTTTCCGCGTCGGCCGGTCTTGTTTTTGGGCTCTGGCCAGGTCAGGCAACACTTGCTGTGGTCAAAAAAAAGCCACTCAATCGAGTGGCTCAAAGGGAAGTCTGTTTAGAATCTGCAGGCGGTGCCTGAACATGATGCGTGATACAAAAAGGGTGTCTGGCGCCCTGTTTGCTCGGTTGCCGGGGAGTATGGCGAACTAATATGGGTGGCGGAAATCAACTCTGACTATGCCGATCATAGATTTCACGATTCAATAATGCTTCCGAATGAAGCGTAAACGAATCAGCCAGAGCGTTTAATGCACAGGAATGGTGCGAGCAATGGTGGTTTTTTACCTAACCCGTTGATTAAAAAGCGTTTATGCCGGTGGCACGGGCTTTGCGAAGGTCTTGGTGTCCATGGTGACAAGGAGTACGGCATGATCCGCACCTTTTATGACGAGATGTACGATGCTGGCGGCATAGTCCGCCCGCACTATCGGGAGTTTGCCCGCTGGCTGGGTGATACGCCTCCCGAGCTGCTGGCTCAACGCAGGCGCGAAGCCGATCTGCTGTTTCACCGTGCCGGAATCACCTTCACGCTGTATGGCGATGAGCAGGGGACCGAACGGCTTATTCCTTTCGACACCATTCCGCGCAGCATTCCGGCCAGTGAGTGGCGGGTGGTCGAACGCGGCTGCATTCAACGCGTCAAAGCGCTGAACATGTTTCTGGCCGATCTTTATCACGACCAACGCATTATCAAGGCCGGCATAATTCCCGCCGAGCAGGTGCTCGCCAACGAGCAGTACCAGCTGGCGATGCAGGGTCTGAACCTGCACCGCGATTTGTACTCGCATATTTCCGGCGTCGATCTTGTACGCGACGGAGACGGCACCTATTACGTGCTGGAAGACAACCTGCGCACACCGAGCGGCGTGAGCTACATGCTCGAAGACCGCAAAATGATGATGCGGTTGTTTCCGGAGCTGTTCTCGGCGCAACGTATTGCACCCATTGATCATTACCCGAATCTGCTGCTCGACACCCTCAAAAGCTCAAGCCATCTGGACAACCCGAGCGTTGTGGTACTGACGCCCGGACGTTTCAACAGCGCCTTTTTCGAGCATGCGTTCCTGGCCCGCGAGATGGGTGTTGAGCTGGTCGAAGGCGCGGATATGTTTGTCCGCGATGATCGCGTGTTCATGCGGACCACTGATGGCCCCAAGGCTGTCGATGTGATCTACCGCCGCCTTGACGATGCGTTTCTCGACCCGCTGGCGTTCAACCCAGACTCGATGCTCGGCGTCCCTGGCCTGCTGGCTGCCTATCGCTCCGGCAATGTGGTGCTGGCCAACGCCATAGGTACCGGCGTTGCCGACGATAAATCGGTCTACCCGTATGTCACTGACATGATTCGTTTCTATCTCGACGAAGAGCCGATTCTCAAGAACGTACCGACATGGCAGTGCCGCAAGCCTGAAGAGCTGTCGCATGTGCTGGCCAATCTGGGCGATCTGGTCGTCAAGGAGACCCAGGGCTCCGGCGGTTACGGCATGCTCGTCGGCCCTGCTGCAACGGCCGCTGAAATCGAATCTTTCCGGGCCCGCCTGAAAGCCAAGCCGCATGCCTATATCGCCCAGCCTACGTTGTGCCTGTCGACCTGTCCGACATTTGTCGAGAACGGCATTGCCCCGCGACACATCGATTTGCGCCCCTTTGTTCTGTCCGGTCGCGAAACCCGCGTCGTCCCTGGCGGGCTTACCCGAGTGGCCTTGCGTGAAGGCTCACTGGTGGTGAATTCGTCTCAGGGTGGCGGAACCAAAGACACCTGGGTGGTCGAGGATTAAGGATGCCTGTCAATGTTAAGTAGAACTGCCTCGGATCTTTTCTGGATGTCGCGTTACCTGGAGCGAGCGGAGAACCTCGCCCGAATGCTGGACGTGAGTTATTCGCTGTCGTTGATGCCTCAGGACGGGCGTGGCGACGGGCTGGATGAAATAGCCATGCCGCTGCTGATCACCGGCACGCTGGAAACCTATATCGAGCGTCATGGCGAACTGCATGCCGAGCGCATGCTGCACTTCT
The DNA here is from genome assembly GCF_000156995.2 of Pseudomonas coronafaciens pv. oryzae str. 1_6. Lineage (NCBI taxonomy): Bacteria > Pseudomonadati > Pseudomonadota > Gammaproteobacteria > Pseudomonadales > Pseudomonadaceae > Pseudomonas > Pseudomonas coronafaciens. The sequence goes on from NZ_CP046035.1 coordinate 1,869,896, forward strand.
TCGCGCTGGACGCGACCAACCCGGCCAGCATCTACAGCTGCCTGGGCGCCGCCAGGGCCAGTGCGCATGCCGTGCGTGGCCGAATCACCGCAGACATGTGGGAGAACATCAACTCCACCTGGCTGGAAATTCGCGGCATCGCCCAGCAGGGGCTGACCCGCTATGGCATGAGCCGCTTCTGTGAATGGGTCAAGGAGCGCTCTCACCTGTTCCGGGGCGCGACCTACGGCACCATCATGCGCAACGACGCGTTCCGTTTCATTCGTCTGGGCACGTTCATCGAGCGCGCCGACAACACCATGCGGATGCTCGACGCGCGTTACGAAATGCTCGAGCTGCGTGGTCCACAGGCCAATGCCGCGGCGGATAATTCCGCTGCGGGTTATTACCAGTGGAGCGCCTTGCTGCGTGCGCTGTCATCGTTCGAAGCGTATACCGAAGTCTATCGCGATGCGCCAGGCGCGCGTCAGGTAGCCGAGCTGTTGCTGTTGCGGGCTGATATACCGCGCTCGTTGCGCGCCTGCCTGGAAGAAATGGACGTCATTCTGGCCAGCCTGCCAGGCGTCAACGGTCGTCCTGCGCAGCGCATGGCGGCCGAGATGGACGCAAGATTGCGCTACACCAGCATCGACGAGATCCTCGAGGAAGGCCTGCACGAGTGGTTGAACGAATTCATTCCAATGCTGGCCCAACTGGGTGATGCGATCCACATTTCGTATCTGGAGGCTGCATGAGACTCTCTATAAGCCATGAAACCACCTATCACTATGATGATCAGGTGCGTTCCAGTATCCAGTATCTGCGCCTGACGCCTCACGACAGCGAGCGTCAGCAAGTGCTTAGCTGGCAACTGACCTTGCCGCGCCCGGTGCGCGCGCAGATCGACCCGTTCGGCAATATCCTGCACGTGTTAAGCCTTGAAGAGCCCCACGAGGCGATCATCATCGGCGCGCGTGGCCAGGTCGAGATTGACGAGACGCGTGAGTCAGAGCATGAAAGTCAATCGGCATTGCCGTTTTTGCGCGTCACGCGGCTGACGGAGCCGGACGAGGCGATTCGCAGCTTCGCCGCCACGGAGTGTCGCAAGCGCGCCGACCGCACAGCCTTGATCGACCTGATGCATGCGCTCAACCAGCACATGACTTACACCCAGGGCGCAACGGAGGTCGACACCAGCGCCGCTCAGGCGTTTGCCGGACGCTCGGGTGTCTGTCAGGACCACACTCACGCCTTCCTGGCTTGCGCTCGCACTATGGGCGTGCCGGCGCGTTATGTATCCGGTTACCTGTGCAGTGAAGACAGCGAACACCTGTCCAGCCATGCCTGGGCCGAAGCGTGGATTGACGACGCGTGGTACAGCTTCGACGTGACGAATCAGTTGGCCATCCCCGAGCGTCATTTGAAGCTGGCGGTCGGGCTGGATTATCTGGATGCCTGCCCGGTGCGCGGCATGCGCCGGGGTGGCGGGTCTGAGCAGATGCATGCCAAGGTCGTGGTCTCGCCCATGACCGGCACGCCAAAGGTGAAGACCCGGGTGCAGGTTCAGACACAGCATCAATGATGCGCTGGACGTGAAGGTCAGGCGGCCGGGATTTCATCCTCCGGCCGTTGCTTACTCGGCAGGGTCGTCAGTGATGTCGTAAAGCGCATTGTGCAACTCTTCGTAGTTACCGCCATTGATCACGCTGAAGTAACCTGCGGCCCTTAGTTTTTCCTGCGCCTTGTCGGCCTTGCTGTCAGTACTGCTGAAGATGACGAACACCGCATTGCGGTCGGCGATTACCTGCTTCATCTGGTTTACCAGTCGCCTGTCGTCAACCCGCACCGCATTCAGCACCGAGCCTGCTTCGTAGTCGGTCTGACTACGAATATCCATCGCCAGCTTCCCTTCCTTCAGTGCAGCCACGGCGGCTGCCTGATCTACAACGCCGGCGTGTGCAGCAACGCTGCCGACCAGCGCAAAAACAGCAATCCATTGGCGCATGAACCCATCTCCATCAGTGCGAGTGGAAATAGTGGCACAGTTACATACTGTCCGAAAGCGTAGCGGATCAGCCAAACAACCTGTTCAGGTTGGGCACTATCAATAGCAGGGTAGTAGTGAAGAGAATAAGTCCTGCCTGGCGTACTTTAGGATGTTTGAGCTTGAGTTTGAGCATGGCTGACCGCCTTTTGTTGTTATTCCTGAGCGACAAAAGCGCGTCGAAGGCATGACCGATTCGACGGCTCGCAAGGTTGCACGTTGAACAAGTGGGCGCGGTCAATTGACCGCTGGCCCGAGCGCTGAATGGATTTTGCGCGAATCCTGTTACAACTCTAACCATAGAGGTCATAAATGCAGGGGTTTATACCTGTTAGGCATTTGAGAGCGAAATAATCGATCTTAATGTTATTAACTATTGCAGCGTATGACCTGAAGGCCTTTGCTAGACACGTCGAACATAATCATCAGTTTTCTACCGTTCGTCCGAGTCGGATATTTCCTGCGATGATCAAGCATTCGTCTGGCACGCTCATCGCTTGATTTGGGCATGCCTACAGGGCAGTCTCCACCGTATATTCTCGCCTCATCGCCGCTTCAGGGTCCCATTTATGTCGTTACGCATCTGCATTCTTGAAACCGATAATCTCCGGCCTGAGCTGGTCGAGCAGTATCACGGGTATGGGCGGATGTTCGAGCAACTGTTCGCCCTTCAGCCTATTGCTGCAGAGTTGTCGGTATACAACGTCGTCCAGGGTGTCTATCCGGCTGAGAGCGAGCGCTTTGACGCCTACCTGGTGACTGGCAGCAAAGCCGATTCGTTTGGCACCGACCCCTGGATTCAAGTCTTGAAAGGTTATTTGCTGGGCTTGTATCAGCGTGGCGAAAAACTTCTGGGCATCTGTTTCGGCCACCAGTTGCTGGCTTTGCTGCTGGGCGGCAGAACCGAGCGGGCTGCGCAGGGCTGGGGTGTGGGTATCCATCACTATCAGCTGGCGTCGGCCAGGCCGTGGATGACCCCGGGCATGGACAGGCTTACGCTGCTGATCAGTCATCAGGATCAGGTCACGGCTCTGCCAGAGCAGGCGACGGTCATTGCGTCCAGTGATTTCTGTCCGTTTGCGGCCTATCACATCAATGATCAAGTGCTGTGCTTCCAGGGACACCCTGAATTCATTCACGACTTTTCACGCAGCTTGCTGGAGCTTCGCCAGGAGGCGCTGGGCGAGCAGCTGTATCGGCAGGGTGTCGCCAGCCTGGATCATGACCACCACGGGGCGATTGTGGCTGAATGGATGATGCGCTTTGTGGCCCACAGGCCCGATGATCGGGCCTGATTCAAGCTTTATCTGCGAGCGATGGATGCTCCACGCTACAGCCATCCCGACCGTTTGAAACTGGCGAACAGCGCTGCGCAGCCACCGAAGATCACGCCCAGCACGATGAAGTAGCCGTAGTGCCAGGTGAGCTCGGGCATGTTCTCGAAGTTCATGCCATAGATCCCGGCAATCGCCGTCGGGAAGGCCAGAATCGCAGCCCAGCCAGCGAACTTGCGCTGCACGATGCTTTGTCGCGAGGACTCCAGCAGCAAGCCGATTTCTATGGTCTGGCTGGCGATGTCGCACAAATTGCCCAGGTCTTCCATCTGCCGCTTGACGTGAATCTCTACATCGCGGAAGTAGGGGCGCATGTTCTTGTCGATGAAAGGGAAACTAAGGCGCTGCAGTTCTTCGCCCACTTCAACCATCGGCGCCACGTAGCGACGCATCCGCAGCAGGTCGCGGCGCAGGGCATGAATGTGCTGGATGTCAGACTCACGCAATGAACCGCCGATCACGCTTTGCTCGAGCATCTCGAGCTCGGCGTGGATGGCTTCGGTTACCGGTTGATAGTTCTCGGTCACGAAATCCAGCAGGGCGTAGAGCACGAAATCTTCGCCGTGCTCCAGCAGCAGCGGTCGGGCTTCGCAACGCTGACGCACCAGCCCATAGGACTTGGAGTGGCCATTGCGCGACGTGATGATGTAGCCCTTGCCGGCAAATATGTGGGTTTCGATGAACAGCAGCTTGCCGTTATCGCGAACGGGTGCGTAGGTCACGATGAACAGCGCGTCGCCGAAGGTTTCAAGCTTTGGGCGACTGTGAACTTCCATCGCATCTTCAAGGGCCAGTTCATGCAGGTTGAACTGCTCTTTCAGACTGGTCAGTTCGTCTGCGCTGGGTTGTTCCAGGCCGATCCATACGAAGTGTTCAGGCTTGGCGGCCCAGGCAGCGCCTTCCTCCAGACTGATATCGCGGACTTTCTTGCCTTTGCTGTATACCGCTGCTGCAACAACTCGACCCATGGTGCTATCACTTCTTCAATATGTCAGTGGCGCAAAGGTTCATGCGCGGTGCTGATCAGATTGATCAAATGCGGATGAGTTCGCCGTTAAGCAAAATCCCGCACATGCGGGCCAGCGTCGTGCATCAAAGCATGTTCTGGCGGTCCTGCTCAATGGCTGTCTCAAGCGTGTCGAGCAGCGCTTTTCTGACCTTTAGCTTGGTCTTCCTGTGCGCGCTCATATTGATTTTCTTCATTTGCCCAGCAACCGCCAGAGCGGCGTCCTGCAGTTCTTCGACGCTGACTACCTTGTCCAGAAAGCCTGCGGCCATCGCGCCTTCCGGATCGAACATCTCTGCATTGATCACGGAGCGGTTGAAAGCCGATTTACGCAGTCGATCGCGGGCCAGTTCGATACCGGCGTGGTGCATGGTCATGCCGATCTGCACTTCGTTGAGCCCTATGCTGAACGGGCCTGCAACGCCTATCCGGTAGTCGGCGGACAGCAGCAGAAACGCGCCCTTGGCAACGGCATGGCCGGGGCACGCGACGATGATCGGGAAGGGGTGCGACAGCATGCGCCGCGCGAGCGTCGAGCCTTGAGTGACCAAGTTGATGGCAGCTTCGGGACTTGATGTCATGACCTTGAGGTCGTAGCCACCCGAGAGAATACCGGGCTGACCGGTCAGGATAACGATTGCCCGGTCCTTCTCCGCCTGATCCAGGGCCGCATTGAACGCAACAATCACGTCTGGAGAAATGGCATTGACCTTGCCATTGTTCAGGGTCAGCGTGGCGACACCGTCGTCCAGAGAGTACGAGACCAGATCACTCATGGTGTGATTCCTTTATTGAAGTGAGCAGACGTTACTCATCCACAAAGACGAGGTAAAGCGCTGACTGCCGGGTCACGAAACAACGCGTGCGCTTATGTGCTCACGGCTGGATATCATTCAGGCCGCAATACTCGTCCCATTCCATGCCCAGTGCTTCTGCCACCTGGGCATGGGCCTCCAGACGCATGCTTTTCAGCTGTTCAGGTGATTCGGCAATCAATTCCAGTGCCAGCTCCCACGGCTCGATGCCCTGCGTCTCGGCCTCGTCCTCGAATGCCCATTGCAATTGCTGCTTTTGCTCCTTGGGGCTCAGCACGCTTATTTCATCTTTCAGGGTCGGATGGGCCGCGAGGTATTTCGCCAGCGCAGCCTCGTTCCACTCAAGTGTATTCATGCCTGTTCCTCATACTGTTTGATGGCCGGGCCGTGGTGATGGGCGACCCGACAAGACGGCGTGATTGTGCGCGAGCCGCTCATTGATGTCAGCAGCTGAACGCGACAATCGCCAGAGGGTCCGAGCATTTGTGACCAATCAATCAAGAGGACATCGATATGATCAAAGTCAGCGTGCTGTATGCGTATGAAGAGGGCGCCCGTTTCAACCATGATTACTATCGCGACAACCACTTGCCACTGGTGCAGGAACTGATGGGTGACTACTGCAAGGGCTACAGTGTCGACAGAGGTATCGGTGGTGCTACGCCAGGTTCGGACCCAGCGTACATCGCCATGTGCCATATCTATTGCGATTCCATCGAAGACTTCGAAGCCGGGATGGGGCCGCACTCAAAGCGGATTAATGGCGACATTATCAACTACACCGACCTGATCCCCGAGATACAGATAAGTGAAGTGCGTGCAGAGGTCAAAAACGCTCAGTAAGTTACCGGGCGCCATCCTGGCGAGCCGTTTGTTTTTTTGAGGACATGCCGCCCGAAGGATCGAAGCACTGACTGTTGTAGAGCGGGCTCTGACATTGCGAAGGCACGTTCGGTGCTGGAGGGCGGTTTCGCTGATAGGCCTTGTAGCGCTCCGTTTCGTACACTGTCACACGAGTGCGACCGCCGACCTTCAGGTATTCAGTGGCCTTGAGGTTGGTCTTGTGCACGTAATCCAGCGGCTCGCCCTCGCGCCGTATGTTCGGCGGCCCCTGACGCTGCAGCGCGCTTTGTGCAGTTTCATCGCAGGGGATCGACGCATAGCTCACCTTGCCCTGCGGCGACGTGCATTTGAATATCTCGCTGTGTGCCGCGTTTGCGCCCAGCAAGGCTGCAAAGGCAAGTGTGATTGAAAGCCTTTTCATGGTTTCTCCCTATATGGCGCAAGGCTACCAGTTGCTTCCAGGTGTCGCCAGACCCTCTTGCTGCAAGGGGCCGTTCGTCAGTCGCGTCGCACGGTTATACCGATTTGCTTTCTGAACATCAGGTTCTGAATTTCAACAGTGGAGGCGCATATGACCGGCACACCGCCAGGCAACAACGAAGACAAGAATCATCCGGGCTTTGATGAGGAGTCACCGAAGACCAAAGACCCGCAAATCGACCCGACCGAGCCTGCAAAGACTCCGGCCAGTGATAAAGGCAGCAAGGATGACTACCCTCCATACACGCCCGACAAGTAATTGACCGATTGCCCTTGGTGAGCACCGAGGGCAATTCGTTTTCCGGCTTTTGCTACTTGTTTGCATCCAGGTATTCGAGCAGATCTTCCATTTTTTCATCGCTGCCCATCCACCATAGTTTCATCCGCGTACCGGGCACGACCTCGCTGGGGTCCTTGATGTAGGTGCGCAATTCTTCTCGATTCCAGACCACCCCGGAATTTTTCATTGCGTCGGTATAGACATAGCCTTCCTGCTGCCCCGCCTGCCGACCAATGATGCCGTTCAGTGGCGGGCCAAAAGCGCTGCGTGCTGAAGGGCCTATCTTGTGGCAGCCGGAGCACAGCCGCGTAAAGACCGCTTTGCCGGCTTCCGCATCGCCTGCACCTTGTGCAGGCGAGTGCAGCATCAAGGCCAACACCAATAACGCCGTCTTTTTCATCCATACCCCCTCGCGCATCCGGCCATTCGGTCAAAAGCGGCGAATCTTAACGCAGTTTTCTTCCGCTCACTTGCTGGCAGGCACCTGACTCGCCAGTTCATCGAAGTCACGCTTGTAACTCGCCATCTCGGCTGCACTGACGAAACTCTGTTCGAGCACCAGCTTTTTCGCTCCGGCCTCGAGACTGTCGAGTTGATGGAGAAAACGCTTCTTTTTTCTGGCTTCCATTCGTACGCCCGCTGCGTCGATTGACTGGCGAAGCTCTTGCGCACGGGTGTGGACAAATTCCTGCCCGCGTCGATCAACCGTCAGGCTATTGTTCTCGAGGTAGCCCTCCAGCCCGGTCTTTTTCAACACCAGCCAAAGAGCCTGATCCGGAGTGAATGTGCCTTTGAATTTTTTCACTTTTTTGCTGCTGTCCGCGCCGAGATTGACGTTGATCGGGCATCCGGAGCGATGAGCCAGTTGCTGCAGCGCCTCGTCCAGGCGTTGCGATGGCATGTCGTAGGCGACAGGGGCCATTTGACACGCGGCATAGGCCGGAGCACCTGCCATGCACGCAACGGTGAGGGCCAGCATTTTCAGGGTTTTTTTCATGTTTGCAGGGTTTTCATCTGAATGGACAGGGCTTGGAAATCGTTTTCTGCTGGATGTTCCCTATCTGCCCGACATGCGAGAGCCGTCGTATGCGGTGTATACCAAAACCTGTGAGGCGCATGGCAAAGAGGTCGTGCTCAAATTGCGGACAAAGAAAAGCCCGCGATGGGGGGTAGCGGGCTTAAGGTCTTGCTGGGAATTGAGTTAACAATAAACCCGCGAACGTGAAAAAAGCGTGAACTGCCTGATACAAATTTAAAACAATTGAAATCAGGGTTCGCCGTCCCAGTAATCAAGGTTTTCAGAGGTCCGCTGGTTGGCGCTGAACACACGGGTTCCGTTGGCTGAAACCATCGCCTGATACTTGCCTGAGTCCGGGTATTCACACACCTCCGGCGTCTCCCGCGTGCTGATCGACAGGTATTTCAGCGGTGCCTGCGAAGTATTGATGATCTGGTGAGGGTATTCAGCGCCTGGCGGGATGAACACGATGTCGCCCGTCTTGATTGGCAGCAGCTCGCCTGCGACACGCAAACTGCCTTCGCCCTCGATGATTACGAACATTTCTTCCTGCGCATGATGAAAGTGATAAGGACACGAGCGTTTGCCTGGCGCGACAACGTCAATCGAGGCCCCAAGCTTTTGCGCCGCGGTTCCCGTGCCGAGGCGGGCAGCTGCGCTTTCATACAGCGGCTCGCGAATTTCCTGTGCGAGTGGCGCCTCATTGAAGTTGCGGATCAGACGAGACGCCAAGTCACGTGCGCGTTCATTCATGTCGTCGAGGCTCTGAGAGTTCAGGAGAGAGTACTTTAGACCAGAGAGGGGGATGCGTTACAAGCCAGTGCCTTGATCAGGCAAAACAGCCTGCTGTAGTTGCGCAGTTCGGAAACCTATTGGCATAAAACTCGTCTACACTTCACATCACGATTTGGCCCTTTTCAGAGGACGCACCATGTTTTCAAAAACCGATATTCAGCGAGTTCTTGAAACAGCTTTTCTGCCTTCCCGGTGCGAGTGCGTCGTAGCGTCGAATGAAACCTTCTCAGTGAAGCTTCTGCACCCTCAATCAGGCGATATCCAGTTATACGTGATGGGGCTGTCTTTTTCCGAGGTAGAAAGCAGCAGATCCATCGCGCGGCTGGTGCTGTCCCTGAGAGAGCAGAGAGACCTTATGGGGCAGATGGAATTGTCCATGCGCCGACTGGCGTAGGGCGGGAGCGGACATTCCAGCACCGAGCTTGAGGTATGCCTGGAAACAGGCGAGTGTGCTGAGACAGCTGTAGTAGTCAGATGACACCGTGTACTGCGATCCAGATGCCGGTGGCCGAAGGAAGAGAACTACTCCAGCGGGTTACCACGTTGCGAGGCTCTAAAGCCTACCCGAGCCTTGATAGGGTTCTCGAGCACATGCAGGACGAGTTCAGTGCCTCAATCGACATCGTTGATAACTCACTGACTTGGCGACCCTGGTGCCAGTAAAACTCGCCACGCTCATAGAGTTTCTTTATCCCGCATACCCTGCTAGATGTCATTACCGGCATCGTACGGCCTTGGTACTCTCGGCACCGACATGTTGATTCTGCGCCAGAAGGCTTCAGAGAAACTGTAAACCGAGAAAGCAATCAGCCCTGATATCATCATCACCATCAACTAACCAGTTGGAAGATTTTGTAGCGGGTCTGAGGCCTTTTTTGGGTCTTCAGCCCTGAGTTTCGCTCACTGCAAGGAATACAAATGAACGCGTTACCTTCAACCTCTCTGCCAAAGCACGTCAGACTGCTGGGTTATGGCGGTCTGTTGCCGTTTATTTTTCTAGCGCTGCTGGTCCCGTTCTCTCTCGACCATCAGCCGTTGATTGCGATTGCGCTAGTTAACTATGGTGCAGTTATCCTGAGCTTTGTCGGAGCCTTGCACTGGGGTTTCGCCATGACCGCGCAAGACATGAGTGCCGAGCAGAGAAGCGCTCGGTTCGTCTGGAGTATCATTCCTGCGCTTATTGCCTGGATTGCCACGTTATTGCCAATGCCATTGGGTTGCTTGCTGTTGGTCATCGGCTTAGTTGCCCACCTCCGGCAGGACAGACAGCTGTTGCGGATTATTAGCTTGCCCGCCTGGTACCTGCCGATGCGGTTGCGGCTTACCCTAGTGGCTAGCGCCTGCTTATTGCTTGCCGCGATAGTTGAGGCGCTTCACTCGTGAAGCCTCCTGTGCCTGGCAGTGGGGCCAGGGCAAGCTTCAGGTGCTTGGCGAATTACTGTCAGCGTCGGGGAATGTGCATCGGCTGAGGTGCTTGAAATGGAGCGTCAAAGGCGGCGAGTTTCTCGGGATCTCACTGCAGTCTCGCGATGCAAAAGCGATTGCTGAAACATAGAGGGTCGCCCCCAATCCTGAGTACTTCAGCCGTTTGATTGAATCTTTCAGACCCCAGAAACCACAAAACCCCTGAAATTCTTCAATGAATTCAGGGGTTTTGCGTGTTTCAAATATGGCGGTGAAGGAGGGATTCGAACCCTCGATACAATTTCTTGTATACACACTTTCCAGGCGTGCTCCTTAAGCCACTCGGACACCTCACCGTATCCCGACGACAACGTTGTGTCTGCCGAGGCGCGCTAATGTAGTCGAAAGCTTTTCTTAACGCAAAACTTTTTTTCAGATTTTTCATGTGGTTAAGCAAATAAATGCTTATTCGCCAGTAAATGGCTCAGGCAGGCGATGCGGCCCCGTTTCATGGGGCCGCCTGTCTCGGGGCGATCAGGCGCTGAAGCCGCCGTCGATGGTCAGGCTGGCGCCTGTGATGAAGCCAGCTTCAGGGCCGGCGAGGTAGGCAACAAAGCTGGCGATTTCTTCGCTTGTGCCGTAGCGGGGGAGCGCCATCAGCGCTTTCAGGCTTTCGGCGAATTCGCCTTGCGCCGGGTTCATGTCGGTGTCGACCGGGCCGGGCTGTACGTTGTTGACGGTGATGCCTTGCGGACCGAGGTCGCGGGCCATGCCTTTGGTGAGACCGATCAGGGCCGATTTGCTCATGGCATAGGTCGCGCCGCCGGCAAAGGGCATGCGGTCGGCGTTGGTGCTGCCGATGTTGATGATACGGCTGCCTTCCTCCATATGCCGGGCGGCTTCCTGACTGGCGATGAACACGCTGCGTACGTTGATGGCCAGCGTCCTGTCAAAATCCTCCATGCTGAATTCGTTGAGCGGGGCAATCGCCAGCACGCCTGCGTTATTGACCAGGATGTCCAGTCTGCCAAGGGTTTCGGCGGTTGTCTGCACCGCCTGGCGCAGAGCTTTCTCGTCAGCGCTGTCGGCATGAATAGCCAGTGCTCTTCCGCCGTTGGCATTGATGCTGTCTTGAATTTCCAGCGCATTGACTTCGGAGTTGGCATAGGTAAATGCCACTGCGGCGCCGTCTTTGGCCAGTCGCCGCACGATGGCTGCACCGATGCCACGTGAGCCGCCTTGCACCAGCGCTACTTTGCCAGCGAGTTTGAGGTGTTCGATCATGGTGTTCTCCTGTTGGGCCGGTCTCGGGCAAGCCTTGGCTTGTCGACGATTGCGACCAGAATAGACCCTGATTGCGATAGTCTTGCTGAACCAAAAGTTCGGACTGATTCATCATGGATATTCAAGGCAACTGCGCGTTGATCCTGATCGACCTGCAACAGGGCATCAATCACCCCAAGCTCGGGCGGCGCAATAACCCGCAGGCAGAGACGCATATCAGCGCGCTGCTTGACGCTTGGCGGCATTGCGGACGCCCGGTGATCCACGTGCGACATTTTTCGACATCGCCTGAGTCGGTGTTCTGGCCTGAGCAGTCTGGCGTCGAGTATCAATCGGCATTTCTGCCAAACGCCGATGAGCGTGAGCTGAGCAAGCAGGTGCCTGACGCATTTTGCGGGTCGTTTCTGGAGATGTGGCTGCGTTCTGACGGGATCAGGCAGGTGGTGATCGCGGGCGTGGTGACCAACAACTCCGTCGAATCTACTGCGCGCAGCGGTGGCAATCTGGGCTTTGAGGTGGTGGTGGCGCATGACGCCTGTTTCACCTTCGACCAAAAGGACTTCTTCGGCACGCCGCGCAGTGCCGAAGAGGTGCATGCGATGTCTCTGGCCAATCTGCACGGCGAATACGCCACGGTCTTGTCCACGGCGCAGATTCTTCAGTCCGTCACTGGAGAATAAGCGCTTCGGGTCAGGTCACTTTCGGGTCTTTTTCGGCGCTGCGGGCAGCGGTGCGAAAAGGGCCTGCAGGTCTTCGTCGCGCAGTTTCCAGTCGCCGCTGGTTCGGCCGTCCAGCACGCCGGCTGCCAGTGCCGATTTTTCCCGTTGCAGGCGCTGGATTTTCTCTTCCACGGTGCCGCGCGCGATCATTTTGTAAACGAATACCGGCTTGTCCTGGCCAATGCGATAAGCGCGGTCAGTGGCCTGGTTTTCTGCTGCCGGGTTCCACCAGGGGTCGTAATGGATCACGGTGTCGGCGGCGGTCAGGTTGAGGCCGGTACCGCCGGCTTTCAGGCTGATCAGGAAGATGGGCAGCTTGCCGCTCTGGAAGTCGTGAATCGGTGTGCGTCGGTCACGCGTCGAGCCGGTCAGCAATGCGTAGGCAATGCCGCGCTGTTTCAGCTCTTCTTCGATCAGGCTGAGCATCGAGGTGAACTGGGAGAACAGCAGAATCTTGCGACCTTCGGCCAACAATTCCTCGAACATCTCCATCAGGCTGTTGAGCTTGCCCGAGGTGCCTTGCTTGCTGTTGGCCGGCATGTCCTGATTGACCAGTCGCAGGTCGCAGCACACCTGACGCAGCTTGAGCAGCGCCTCGAGAATGATGATCTGGCTGCGCGCCACGCCCTTGCGGGTGATCTCGTCTCTGACCTTTTTGTCCATCGCCAGACGCACGGTTTCATATACGTCGCGCTGTGCGTCGTTAAGATCTACCCAGTGAATGATCTCGGTCTTGGGTGGCAGCTCGGTCGCCACCTGCTCTTTGGTGCGGCGCAGCAGGAACGGCTTGATGCGCGCATTGAGGTGATGCAGGCGATCCTGGTTGCCGTGTTTTTCAATGGCCGTTCGGTAGTTGCTGTTGAATTCCTTGCTGTTGCCCAGCCAGCCGGGCATGAGGAAGTGAAACAGTGACCACAGCTCGCCCAGGTGGTTTTCCAGCGGCGTGCCGCTCAGGCACAGGCGCTGACGTGCATTGAGGTTGCGTGCAGCCTGGGCAGCCTTGCTATTGGGGTTCTTGATGTACTGCGCTTCATCGAGAATCAGCACGTGGAAGGGCTGCTTTTCAAGCAGCTCAAGGTCCCTTGGCAGCAGCGCATAGGTGGTCAGAATCAGGTCGTAATCCTGCAGGTTGCCTGCGTCCTGGTGACGATTGGCACCATACAGCGCCAGCACCTTGAGGTCTGGCGTAAAGTGCTCGGCTTCGTCCAGCCAGTTGGGGATCAGGCTGGTCGGCATGACCGCTAGCGCAGGTCGGTCGAGGCGTCCGGCCTGTTTCTCCATCAACAGATGCGCCAGGGTCTGCAGCGTTTTGCCCAGGCCCATGTCATCCGCCAGTACGCCGCCCACTTCCAGCTCGCGCAACGACTGCATCCAGCTGAGACCTTCCAGCTGATAGGGCCGCAACGTGGCGTTCAGGCCATCGGGCAGGCTGACCGGTGCGTCCTTGATGTTGATCAGGCGCTCGGCAAAATGGCGCAGACGGTCGCCGCCCTGCCAGGTCAGCGGCAGGTCTTCAAGCTGGGTCAGGCGTGCAGCATCGGCCTTGCTCATGCGCAGCGCGTTGTTGCCGTCCTGACGCCAGTAGAAATCACCCAGCGTCGCCAGCACCGGCTTGAGCCGGCCGTAGGGCAGGGCGATCTGCACCGGGCTGCCGCCGCTCTGGGTGAAATGGTTGAGCTGCACCAGCAATTGTTCTTCGTCGCCGCGTTTGGCCACGGCGGTAGGGCTCATCAGTTCGGGATGGCTGCGAATCAGGTTGATCAGGATCGGCAGCAGGCTCAGGCGCTCGCCGTTGACGATAATGCCCAGTTCCAGGTCGAACCAGTCGCGCTCGTTTTCTTCGTCGATTACCGCGTACCAGTCTTCCACTGGCGTGACATCGAAGCCGAACTCTTCCTGAATCTCGATTTCCCAGCCTTGCTCACGCAGCCGGGGCAGGTCGTCGAGTACGAAATGCAGCCATGCCTTGTCGTTGGGCAGTTCGTACATGTCACCAGCGCTGTCAGGCAACGCCTTGCTCTGCCGGGTTGCGACCTTGAAGCCCAGATCGGCGAGTTCCTGACGCAGCTGCCGTTCCTTCTCGCCCTGGCGACGTATGCGCAGCGTTTCGGTTTCGGTGTGTTCGATGATGTCGCTTTTCTGGTTGACCAGATCACTGCCCAGCGAACTGACCAGAATGCTCACGTTGGTGGTGCCGACCGCGTAGTGCTTGCCGTAGGCAAATGCCAGTGCGGCGCGATGCTGGATGTGTCGCTGCATGCGGCCGTTACGTGGCTCGTAGGCACTGAACTCGATGCTCGCCAGTATCAGTCTGGGGCGAGGTTGCAGGTCATCGATCAAGCGCTCCGGCAGTTTGAGTCGTTGCACTGCCTGCTGTTCGACCTGTTGCTCTATCTCCCGCTGGTGCGAACTCAGAGCGGCCTGTAACAGTGGCCGGTTTTCCGGGTCCTGAAGAAAGAGCATCGCTGCCACGCAATGTTTGCAGTCGTTGCGAACCGGGCAGGTGCATTTGCAGGTCAGGAAGTTCTTGTAGCGATCAGGGTCTTTGAACAGCAGGGTCTGGGTATAGATCTGCAGGCCAGAGCCCCGGCATGCAGTACGGATGATCTGCGGGCTGGAGTCTTCCAGCACGATGCGTTTTTGCCGGGCATAGTCACGCCCTCGCTCAAGCGTTCGATCGTGGAATAAGTCTGTCCAGGCCGCGGCCAGGACTTTTTCAAGGATGGACGACAAGTTTTAAAAAGCCCTACGCCGCAGCGATACTCAAAAGAAAGGGAGCGCCGCAGCGTCCCTTGCGTACGTAAAAAATCAAAGAGGAGAAACCTTGATCAGCAACGCGAGGTTGCCATTATCCAGATAGGTCAGCTCGCCATTTTTCACCCTGGCGGTCTGCTTCAGCCGTTCGCTGCTGATGACCACGCCGTGCGGGTCCAGCTGATTGACCCAGAATTGCGCATCGATATCAGTGAAGCGCGCCAAGGCGAGAGTCACGGTGCCCTCGATAGGGAAATGCCCGAGTTTCTCTTCACCGCTGGTCACCGCCATTTTGCCGGGCTCGGTGCCGATGTTCTGCTGCCAGGCGCGCTGCATCAGCACGTCATAGCCGCCGCTGCCTTGAAGTTTACCCGCCAGATCCATCAGCGCGGGGCTTCGTTCATTGCCCGAGTCGATTCTCTGCGCGCCATTGTCCCAGTTTTCCGGCACGCGCTGGCGGGTCGAGGCGGGTTCGCCATGTTGGCGAAACAGCAGGACCTCGACCTGATACAGGCCGTCCGCGAACGCTGTCGGGGCGACCAGCGTCAGCAGCAGGATCAATGAACGGAACAAAAGCATGCGTGAATCCTTCAAGCAGTTTTCGGGGTCAGGCGCTCAAACAGCGCTTCGATCGTATTGAAGCGCTCTTCCGGACGCTCCATTGGCACCATGAATTTGAACAGTGTGGCACCCTCGAACTTGTAGCGGTTGGGCTGGCTCTGGATCAGCTTGATCAGCGTCAGCGGGTCAACCGGGGTATCGGCCGCGAACTCGATACGGCCACCCTGGGGACCCGCGTCGACTTTCTTGATACCCAATTGTTCGGCCTGCAACTTGAGCAGCGTGATCCGGACCAGATGCTTGGTCGGCTCTGGCAGCAGACCGAATCGGTCGATCATTTCGACTTGCAGGTCCTTCAGCGCGTCTTCGTCTGCCGCGTTGGCAATGCGCTTGTAGAGAATCAGGCGGGTGTGTACGTCTGGCAGGTAGGCTTCCGGGATCAGGGCCGGCACGCGCAGGTTTATTTCCGGACCGCCGCCCAGCGGTTGATCAAGGTTAGGCTGTTCGCCCTTGCGGATGGCCTTGACCGCACGCTCGAGCATCTCCATGTACAGCGTAAAGCCCACTGCCTGGATCTGCCCGCTCTGGCCGTCACCCAGCAGCTCACCTGCGCCGCGGATTTCCAGGTCATTGGTGGCAAGCACGAAGCCTGCGCCGAGGTCCTGAGTATTGGCGATTGCTTCCAGGCGCTTTTCGGCGTCATGGGTGATCTGCTTGCGCGGTGGGGTCAGCAGGTAGGCATAGGCCTGGTGGTGACTGCGCCCGACGCGACCGCGCAACTGGTGCAACTGAGCCAGGCCGAACTTGTCCGCGCGTTCGATGATGATGGTGTTGGCGCTCGGCACGTCGATACCGGTTTCGATGATGGTCGAGGCGATCAGCACATTGAAGCGCTTGTGGTAGAAGTCGCTCATGACCTGCTCGAGATCACGTTCGCGCATCTGCCCGTGGCCGATGCCGATACGCGCTTCCGGCACCAGTTCGGCCAGGTCTGCCGCGCATTTCTCGATGGTCTTGACGTCGTTGTGCAGGTAATAGACTTGCCCGCCGCGCAGTAACTCGCGCAGCAGGGCTTCCTTGATCGTCGGTTTGTTCTGCTCCATGACGAAGGTGCGTACCGACAGCCTGCGCGCCGGTGGCGTGGCGATGATCGACAGATCACGCATGCCCGACACGGCCATGTTCAGGGTGCGCGGGATCGGTGTTGCGGTCAGGGTCAGAATGTCGACTTCGCTGCGCAGCGCCTTGAGCTGTTCTTTCTGGCGAACGCCGAAGCGGTGTTCTTCGTCGATGATCACCAGACCGAGGTTTTTGATCTTCACGTCGTCCTGCAGCAGCTTGTGCGTGCCGATGACGATGTCGATCTTGCCTTCTGCCAGATCGGCAACGGCAGCACTGACTTCCTTGGCGGATTTGAAGCGGCTCATCACCTCTACAGTTACCGGCCAGTCGGCAAAACGGTCGCGAAAACTGTTGTAGTGCTGCTGGGCGAGAAGTGTGGTGGGCACCAGGATTGCGACCTGACGCCCGCCGTGAACGGCAATGAATGCGGCACGCATGGCCACTTCGGTCTTACCGAAGCCCACGTCGCCGCACACCAGTCGGTCCATCGGTTTGGGCGCCAGCATGTCGGCGCGCACGGCTTCGATGGTGGTCTGCTGGTCCGGAGTTTCCTCGAACGGAAAACCGGCACTGAACGTTGCGTAATCGGCTTTCGGGTCGGCGAACGCATAGCCTTCGCGGGCGGCGCGGCGCGCATAGATATCGAGCAATTCGGCCGCCACGTCTCGGACCTGTTCGGCTGCCTTGCGTTTGGCCTTCTGCCAGGTTTCCGAGCCCAGCCGGTGTAACGGCGCCATCTCGTCATCGCTGCCTGTATAGCGTGCGATCAGGTGCAGGTTGGCGACCGGTACGTAAAGCTTGGCGTCCTCGGCGTAGGCCAGCATCAGAAATTCAGCGACCTGGTTCTCGACTTCCAGCGTCGCGAGTCCCAGATAACGACCGACACCATGATCGATATGCACCACCGGCGCGCCTTCGCGCAGCTCGGTCAGGTTCTTGATCACGGCATCGTTGTTGCCGCCGTCGGTGCGTTTTTCACGGCGCCGACGCTGCATCACGCGTTGACCGAACAGCGGGCTTTCAGCAACCAGCGCCAGCGCAGGCTGTTCAAGCAGCAGGCCGTCGTCCAGCGGTGCGATGGTGATTGCCAGGCGGTCTTTGCCGTCGACAAAATCGAGCCAGCTGTCGACCGTTTTCGGGCGCAGCTTCAGGCGCTCGAGCAGTTCCAGCAGCACTTCACGACGTCCGGCGGATTCGGCGGTGAACAGCACGCGACCGGGGAACTCGTCGAGGAATTTCGACAATGCCGCCAATGGCTGGGTGGCCTTGGCTTCGATGGACAGGTCTGGCAGAACCTGCGCAGGAAAGCGTTCGCGTCCGGCACCGGCGTCTACGTCCTGCTGGCTCGCCACCACGCGCGGCCAGTTCTTCAGGCGCGCGAAGCAGTCTTCCACCGGCAGGAACAACTCGGCCGGAGGCAGCAGCGGACGGGCCGTATCGACGCGACGCTCTTCGTAACGATTGCGCACGTCGTTCCAGAAGTTCTCTGCTGCCTGCTCGATGCCTGGCAGCGAGAACACTTGGGTGTCCTGCGGCAGGTAATCGAACAAGGTCGAGGTTTCTTCGAAGAACAGCGGTATGTAGTACTCGATGCCGGCCGGGGTAATGCCGCTGCTCAAGTCCTGAAAGATCGGGCTGCGTCGGAAGTCGACATCGAAGCGCTCGCGAAAGCGCGCCTTGAAGCGCGTGACTTCCTCTTTCTGCAGCGGAAATTCGCGGGCCGGCAACAGACGCACCGATTCGACCTTGTCGATGGAGCGCTGGGTGTCCGGGTCAAAGGTGCGCAGGGTTTCGATCTCGTCATCGAACAGGTCGATGCGAAACGGCAGCTTGCTGCCCATCGGGAACAGATCGATCAGCGCCCCACGAACAGTGAACTCGCCGTGCTCGTAAACCGTGTCCACATAGCGGTAGCCGCTGGCTTCCAGACGGGTGCGCATGGCGTCCACGTCGAGCTTCTGACCGACATCCAGCACCAGGCTGCTGCCAAGCAGGAATTTGGTCGGCGCGAGTCTGTGTAGGGCCGTGGTAATAGGTACTACCAAAACGCCATGCTCCAGCTCCGGCAAGCGGTAAAGGCTGGCGATACGCTGGGAGATGATGTCCTGATGCGGCGAAAACAAGTCGTAGGGCAGGGTTTCCCAGTCCGGGAAGTGCAGCACCGGTAGCGTGGGGGCGAAAAACTTCAGCTCTTGCTCAAGACGCTCGGCGCTTTGGCTGTCGGCGGTCAAAAGCAGGGTGAAGCGCTTGGCTGCGCTGGCGGCCTCGGCAATGGCCAGGCTCAGTGCAGCACCGGGAAGGTTGCCCCAGTGTTGTTTGCCTGCAGCGGCAGAAAGATGCGGTAGACGCAGAACGGGCACGGAAGGTCAGGCTCCAGGCGTTGCGACAGGGGCGGCGATTGTAACGGGGGAAGGTGGTGGCTGTCAGTTTTCCAGCGTGTTACCTGATATTTACGGTTAGAAATTATGTAGTGCCGGCTGATCTGACAGCCGCGCATTGCTCATAAACACTGGCGCGGTCATAATGTAGCCCCTTTTTTCAGCCCCTACATGTGGAAGGTTCCCGTGAATCAGAAGCCCGACCAGTGTCTTGGTGAATGGATTGATCGTGAAGCCCTCGCCGAAGCGATGATCCCTCTCATCGGTCAGCTCTACCGCAATAACAACGTGGTAAGTTCGATCTATGGCCGCAGCCTGATCAACCGTTCAGTCATCGCGATTCTCAAAGCTCACCGCTTCGCGCGTCATCGTCAGTCCGATGCGGTCGAGTTGTCCGTACATGAGACGTTCCCGCTTATAAAGGCGATGAGCGAGCTCAAGCTGGGTGCCGCTTCGGTGGACCTCGGCAAGCTGGCCGTGAAATTCAAGACTGAAGGCAACGGTCGCACGCCTGAGCAGTTCGTGCGCGAAGAACTCGCCAGTGTAGTGGGTCAGCAGGGCACCAGCCCGCGTAAAGGCACCGACGTCGTGCTGTACGGTTTCGGCCGTATCGGTCGTCTGCTGGCGCGAATCCTGATCGAGAAGACCGGCGGCGGCGATGGCTTGCGTCTGCGCGCCATCGTGGTTCGCAAAGGTGCTGAGAACGATCTGGTCAAGCGTGCCAGCCTGCTGCGCCGTGATTCGGTACACGGCCCGTTCGACGGCACCATCACCATTGATGAGGCCAACAGCACCATCACTGCCAACGGCAACCTGATTCAGGTGATCTATGCCAAGAACCCTACCGAGGTGGATTACACCCAGTACGGTATCAAGGACGCCTTGCTGGTCGACAACACCGGTGTGTGGCGTGACGCCGAAGGTCTGGGCCAGCATCTGGCGTGCCCGGGTATCGACCGCGTCGTGTTGACCGCGCCTGGAAAAGGCAAGCTGAAGAACATCGTGCACGGCATCAACCACGGTGAAATCACCGCTGACGACAAGATCGTTTCTGCGGCATCCTGCACCACCAACGCCATTGTGCCGGTGCTGAAGGCTGTCAACGACAAGTTCGGCATCACCAACGGTCACGTCGAAACAGTTCACTCGTACACCAACGACCAGAACCTGATCGACAACTTCCACAAAGGCGATCGCCGTGGCCGTAGCGCTGCACTGAACATGGTAATCACCGAGACCGGTGCCGCCACTGCTGCTGCCAAGGCATTGCCTGAACTGGCCGGCAAGCTGACCGGTAACGCGATTCGCGTTCCGACGCCGAACGTTTCGATGGCCATTCTCAACCTCAACCTTGAGAAGCCGACCTCCCGCGAAGAAATGAACGAGTACCTGCGCTACATGGCGCTGCACTCGGACCTGCACAAGCAGATCGATTTCGTGAACTCGCAGGAAGTGGTATCCACCGACTTCGTGGGCTCGCGCCACGCCGGCGTCGTGGATGCCGAAGCCACCATCGTCAACGACAACCGCGTTGTGCTGTACGTCTGGTACGACAACGAATTCGGTTACAGCCACCAGGTTGTGCGCGTGATGGAAGACATGGCAGACGTCAATCCGCCAGCTTTCCCGCAATAAGCCTGAACGCTTGAGTTGCCGGGCCTGACCGGGCAGCGATAAAAACGGGCCGAACCCTGCGCCAGCAGGTTTCGGCCCGTTTCGTTTTGTGGTGTGTCGTGAGAATCTGTCAGGCGCAGCCCATAACAATGACAGAGCGGTAAAGGATGAGCAGTTCGGCCATGGACGATTCGCAGCAACCACTCAGAAGCAGCTTCTTCCTGCTGTTTTTGACGATTTTCATCCCCTTTGGTCTGGGGCATTTCGTTTCCTACCTGTTTCGTACTGTCAACGCAGTGATCTACGTTGACCTGCAAACCGACCTCAGCTTGCCTGCGAGCAGCCTCGGGCTGCTGACGGGCGTGTATTTCCTCAGCTTCGCAGCCGCGCAGATTCCCCTCGGCGTAATGCTCGATCGTTATGGCCCGCGCAGCGTACAGGCGCCGATGCTGTTGTTTGCGGTCGCCGGTTCGGTCATTTTTAGTGTCTCCAGTACCGAGACGGGGCTGCTGATAGGGCGTGGTCTGATCGGGCTTGGGGTAGCGGGCTCGCTGATGAGTGCGATCAAGGCGTGCGCCATCTGGTTGCCGGTCGAGCGTTTGCCGCTGAGTACCGCCTGCCTGCTGTCGATTGGCGGACTGGGCGCGATGGCGTCGACCACGCCCCTGCATGTACTGCTGAGCTGGTTGACCTGGCGGGAAGCGTTTCTGATTCTGGCGCTGCTGACCTTTTGTGTGGCGGTGGTCATACACCTCAGTGTTCCCAAGGCCTACGAGAGCAAAAGTACCCGCTACAGCGATATGTTTGCTGCGGTCGGCAAACTGTACTCGTCATGGACGTTCTGGCGTCTGGCGTTGTACTCGGTGTTCTCCCACGCCATCTACATGTCGGTCCTGTCGCTGTGGATGGGGCCGTGGTTACGCGATATGGCGGGCTTGAGTGATTCGGGGATGGCCAATGTGCTGTTGTTCGGCGCTATCGCAATGGTGGCGGGGTCCCTTACGTTCGGCACGATCACCGATTATCTGCGCAGGTTCGGCGTGCAGCCGATCATGATCTGCGGCACCGGAATGGTGATCTTTATCGTCTTCCAGATGCTGATGGCCAGCGGCTTGCCAGTATCTCCATACCTGATTGCCATGGGTTTCAGCTTCTTCGGGACCTCGACCACCATGAACTACGCCATCGTGGCGCAATCGGTATCACCGGAGCTTGCGGGAAGGGTCAGCTCTTCCTTCAATCTGGTGGTGTTCGTGCTCGCGTTTTGTCTGCAATGGCTGATAGGGGCGTTGCTGAGCTTGTGGTCAGTCGGGCAGGGAGGCGGGCATCCACTTGATGCCTATCAGTGGTCGCTGGGTCTGATGATTGCGTTGCAATTGCCTGGCGTGCTGCTTTGGCTCAGCTTCCGGCCCTGGAAGCGTATTGCCTGAAAACACAAAACCCCGGTCCGAGATACCCGGGCCGGGGTTTTGTTTGTCTACAGGTCCAGCGATGAATCAGCTGGCGGAAGCCGCGACTGGTGCTTCAAGCTTTTGCCCGTTCTTGCGGAACAGTACCAGCGTCGCGATCAGACCCAGCACGGCTGCGCCGGTCAGCCATATGCCTGGCGCTGCCTTGTTGCCCAGCTCGTGGATCAGGTAGGTGCAGGCCGCAGGCGTAAAGCCACCGAAGGTCGCCGTTGCCAGGCTGTAGGCCAGCGAGAAGCCGGTGGTGCGCACATCGACCGGCATGATCTCGGTCAGGGCCACGACCATTGCGCCG
Source organism: Pseudomonas coronafaciens pv. oryzae str. 1_6 (assembly GCF_000156995.2). Lineage (NCBI taxonomy): Bacteria > Pseudomonadati > Pseudomonadota > Gammaproteobacteria > Pseudomonadales > Pseudomonadaceae > Pseudomonas > Pseudomonas coronafaciens. The sequence continues at coordinate 1,892,087 of NZ_CP046035.1, forward strand.
TTGTAAGAGCCATACAGGAACGACAGCCACAGCTCGACCATCAGCAGGTTGCCGAAGCTCGGGTGCGCAACCAGCCAGGACAGCGCAGGGTAGGCGGTAGCAATGGCCAGCACTGTCGCCGCAATCAGCAGCGGCTTGCGGCCGATACGGTCCGAGAACGAACCCATGATCGGCAACCAGATGAAGTTCGACACGCCGACACAGACCGTCACCAGCAGGCTTTCGAGGTCAGTCAGGTTCAGCTCGTTCTTGCCGAACGTCGGGGTATAGGCTGTGATCAGGTAGAAGGTCACAGTGGTCATGACCACCAGCGCCATGCCACCCAGCACCAAGCCGAAGTTCTGGCCGATCGAGCGCACGACTTCACGCAGGGTTGGACGATGCGTGCGGGCTTCGAACTCAGGAGACTCTTCCAGCGAGCGGCGGATGATGAAGATTGCTGGCACGATCAGGCAGCCGATCAGGAACGGCACGCGCCAGCCCCATTCACCCATTTGCTCCGGGCTCAGCCAGTGGTTCAGGCCAACGCCCAGCAGACCGGCGAACACCACGGCAGCCTGTTGACTGGCGGACTGCCAACTGACGAAGAAGCCTTTGCGGCCCGGGGTCGAGATTTCAGCCAGATAGACCGAAACACCGCCCAGTTCCACGCCCGCTGAAAAGCCCTGCAGCAGGCGACCCAGCAGTACGAGCAACGGCGCAATCACGCCCAGCGTGGCATAACCTGGCACGCAAGCAATCAGCAGAGTGCCCATTGCCATCATTGCAAGGGTGATAATCAGTCCCTTGCGCCGTCCGTGACGGTCAATGTAGGCGCCGAGAAAGATTGCTCCCAACGGGCGCATCAGGAAGCCTGCGCCGAAGGTCGCCAGCGATAGCATCAACGATGCAAAAGCGCTGTCGGAAGGGAAGAAGGTCTTGGCAATGGCCGTGGCATAAAAGCCGTAGACCATGAAATCGAACATCTCGAGGAAGTTACCGCTGACAACGCGAAAGATCGCTTTGCCCTTACTGGTGCTGGAGGCCATTTAGTTACTCGCTCAGGCTCGTCGGCTTGGAGTCCGTTGTCGTTGTTATCCGTTTACATCGCCGCTACGTGTGTGCGAATGGCGATGCACACTTGTAACAGTATGTGTAAAGAGGCTCAAAAACAACCGTTTCGGCGATTTGCTATCAACTGACGAGCACTTGACAGATGGGAAAAATAAGACAGCGTCGTCAGGCGTGGTGGTGGCGTATCCAATGAAGAATGAATGGGCTGAACGCTCGTATGGGAACCCTCTGACTGTCAGAGACCACTCACTGCTCCGTTCATCCTCGCCTGGGCGTTGTTTATGGCGCGCCCCGCTATGCTGCGATGAACATCTTTCTGACTTGCCCGCCATTGCATGCAAGTTGCTTTGAATGGTTTTTAAGCTGCGGGGCACGGATTTGCGCGGGTTTGGCAGAATTGCAGGGTGCCTGGTGTTACTTGTGTGCGGCGGTTGTGGTCGCGAGCGAACGCTGGAAAGCTTCGGCGGGCCGACCATGGGCAGTCACTACTCTGTGGTGTATGTGCGCGCTGCCGGCCAGCCCGAGGCAGCAGCGTTGCGGCCAGAGGTAGAGGCGATTCTTGACGAGGTCGATCACCAGATGTCGCTTTGGCGTAGCGACTCGGACATTGAACGCTTCAATGCGCTGCCTGCCAACAGCTGTCAGATCATGCCCGAATCAATCCTCAAGCTTATCGGTGTCGGCGAACAGCTCTCCCGAGACAGCGACGGCGCCTTTGACTTAACAGTCAAACCGCTGGCGGACTTGTGGGGGCTGGGTGCTCATGGGCCTCTCGAACAAAGGCCGTCGGCACGACAACTGGACGTGACCCGCAAGATCGTCGGCTATCGCAACTTGCGTATCGTCGGCCAGCAACTGTGCAAGAGCGCTGCTGTGCAGGTAGACCTCAACAGTATCGCCGCCGGTCACGCGGTCGACCGTATCAGCCAACTGATGAGCACGTTGGGGTTGCACGATTACCTGGTGCAGGCCACAGGCGAAATGAAAGTCAGCGGTTTCAAGCCCGACGGCTCGCCCTGGCGGGTGACCCTCGATGTGCCAGGCAGTGAGGGATACGCCACGCAAAAAGTGTTTCCCCTGAACGGTTACGCTGTTTCTACCTCGGGCGACTACCATCGTTACACCGAAACCGATGGCCTGCGTATTTCCGACACGCTAGACGCGCGGACCGGCAGACCCATCCAGCACGCGCTGGCCTCTGTCACTGTTATTCACCCCTCTGCACTGATGGCTGATGGTCTGTCTTCCCTGTTACTGATGCTCGGTCCGGAGCGAGGCTGGAATTATGCGCAGGAACACAAGATCCCTGCTTTTTTTGTGATTCATGCCGATAAGCACTTTATCATCCGTAGCAACGCGTCGTTTGATCGCCTGGCTGTGGAGCAACCGCGATAAGGCGAGAGCACGGAACAGCCGATAACGCACCCTGCGCAGACAAAAATTGGCCTTCGACGCGACCAAGGGTTAATGTTCCCCGCCTCGTTGAAGCGCTAAACTGCGCCGCGTGATTTAGCCAGAGATGCCAAAGTGGCGCCTCGGTCTGTTTAAGGAGTACGCATGGCTGTCTACAACTACGACGTAGTAGTACTGGGTTCCGGCCCTGCCGGAGAAGGGGCGGCAATGAATGCCGCCAAGGCGGGGCGCAAGGTCGCCATGGTCGACAGCCGTCGGCAGGTGGGCGGCAACTGCACCCATTTGGGCACCATACCGTCCAAGGCTCTGCGTCACTCGGTCAAGCAGATCATCCAGTTCAACACCAACCCCATGTTTCGGGCCATCGGCGAGCCACGCTGGTTTTCGTTTCCGGATGTGTTGAAAAACGCCGAAATGGTCATCTCCAAGCAAGTGGCTTCGCGCACCGCCTACTACGCTCGCAACCGCGTCGATGTGTTCTTCGGCACCGGCAGTTTCGCCGACGAGACCAGCATCAACGTGGTCTGTTCCAACGGCGTCGTGGAAAAACTGGTTGCCAACCAGATCATCATCGCCACCGGTTCGCGGCCTTACCGCCCTGCGGATATCGATTTCAGCCACAAGCGTATCTACGACAGCGACACCATCCTCAGCCTGGGCCACACCCCACGCAAACTGATCATCTACGGTGCTGGCGTAATCGGCTGCGAGTACGCGTCGATCTTCAGCGGTCTGGGTGTTCTGGTCGAGCTGGTGGACAACCGTGATCAGTTGCTGAGCTTCCTGGATTCGGAAATCTCTCAGGCGCTGAGCTATCACTTCAGCAACAACAACGTGATGGTTCGCCACAACGAAGAATACGAAAAGGTCGAAGGCCTGGATAACGGTGTTGTTCTGCACCTGAAGTCCGGCAAGAAAATCAAGGCGGACGCCTTGCTGTGGTGCAACGGACGTACCGGCAACACCGACAAGCTGGGGCTGGAGAATATCGGCCTGAAGGCCAACGGTCGCGGCCAGATCGAAGTGGACGAGACCTACAGCACCAGCGTTTCCAACGTCTTCGGCGCCGGTGATGTGATCGGCTGGCCCAGTCTGGCCAGTGCCGCCTATGACCAGGGTCGTTCAGCGGCGGGCAGCGTGGTCGACAACGGCAGCTGGCGCTACGTCAACGACGTGCCGACCGGGATCTACACCATCCCCGAGATCAGTTCGATCGGCAAGAACGAGCACGAACTCACTCAGGCCAAGGTGCCTTACGAAGTCGGCAAGGCGTTCTTCAAGGGCATGGCCCGTGCGCAGATCTCCGGTGAGCGGGTCGGGATGCTGAAGATCCTGTTCCACCGTGAAACGCTTGAAGTGCTGGGCGTGCACTGCTTCGGCGACCAGGCGTCCGAAATCGTACACATCGGTCAGGCCATTATGAGTCAGCCGGGTGATGCGAACACGATCAAGTACTTCGTCAACACCACGTTCAACTACCCGACCATGGCCGAAGCCTACCGGGTAGCTGCTTACGACGGCCTCAACCGGCTTTTTTAAGCGACTCCGGCCGGTGGCCTGAGCCGGCCGGGGAGACCGATTTCAGTGATTCCCGAGCGTGGCGGTGGCCAAACCGGGAAAGTCTGTAATCAGGCTGTCGACGCCGAAATCAGCGAGCCTGCGCATCAGTGCAGGTTCGTTGACCGTCCATACCGACACATGCAGGCCCTGACGTTGTGCTTTCTGCAGGCGCTCCGGGGTACACAGTGTCCAGTTCAATGCGAGCATTTCACAGCCATAGTTCTGCGCAACCTTCAACGGGTCGAGCCAGGCGTATTCGGCTACCAGCCCGCGCGATATATCAGGCGTCAGCTCAAGGGCTGCGCGCAGAACTTCACGTGAGCTGGAGGTGATGGTCACCTTGTCCAGCAGCCCGTGACGCTGCACCATTTCCCGGATTGCCAGCACGGTGTTGGCCGCGCGAGTGCGTGAGGCGCTTTTGACCTCGAGCTGCCAGTGGTCGAAATCGCACTGTTCGAACAGCTCTTCCAGACGCGGGATGGGGCAGGGCGATACCCAGCCCGGACCACCTTTGCGCGCGTCGTAGTTCACCAGGTCGGCGGCAAGATGCTCGTTGACCTTGCCGCGCCGATCGGTGGTGCGCTTGAGAGTCGTGTCATGGATGACCATCAACTCTCCGTCCAGTGACATGTGCAGATCCAGTTCACAGCGACGTACGCCGTGCTTGAGGCACTGCTGGAAGCTGACCAAGGTGTTTTCCGGTGCTTCGCCCTTGGCGCCGCGGTGGCCGTAGATAAGGGTCACGTTTACTCCTGGCCGTTAAGGCGCCGATTGCTGATGTGAAATAAAGATGGCGGGCAGTCAGTTCCCGGAAGGCTGACCTTGTTCCAGTGCCTGACGTCGATGCTGGGCCTGACGCTGCAATACATGGCGCGCGAGCAATTGGCGTTGCGCGTCCGGCAGGTTGACGAATTCAGTGCTGACGTCGAAATTACCGTCGGCCAATGCATCGCACTGAGACACTCTGGCGCGCAGCATAAGGCCCGCTGCCTGAGGCATCAGCACCATCTTGATCGACAGTTGTTCGCCTGTTGCAAAACCTTGTTGCGAATTGAATTGAATGCCGCCTTCGGACAGTTTTACCGGCTGAGGAGCCCCCAGTTTGCCCAGTGCGGTGTGCGCAACCACCTCGCCCAGCAGGTCGATGCGCTTGCTCAGGGATTTGAGAAAGCTGTTCAACACCCGGTCGCGTTCGTCGAGCTGGCGCATCAGGTGCTGCGATTCGAACTCGCTGACGTGCAGTTCGCTGAGCAGGTCGAACAGCGTCGAAGTGTCCTGTATGGCATCCTGGCTTGCCTGATCGGCGGAAGACAGGGGGTTAATTTCCAGTGCGACGCTGTCGTCGATACGGTAGTATTCGCGGCGTCCTGCTTCATCTAATGTCGACATGGCGAACCCAAGCTAACGGCGGTGGTCAGAGATTTCCGAGTGTAAAGCTGCACAGCAAGGCCCGCCACATGGACGTCCTCATTCCTGCGAACAAATTCCTACATGTTCAGACCTCTTTTTGTATTCATCGGCACGCGCTACACCCGTGCGAAGCGACGCAACCACTTCGTTTCCTTCATTTCCCTGACGTCCATGATCGGCCTCGCCCTCGGTGTTGTGGTGATGATAGTCGTGTTATCGGTGATGAACGGTTTCGATCACGAAATGCGTACCCGCGTGCTTGGCATGGTGCCACACGCAACCATCGAATCCGCTGACCCGATCACCGACTGGCGTGGCCTGGCGGCCAAGGTGCAGGAAAACCCCCAGGTGCTGGCGGTTGCGCCTTTCACCCAGATGCAGGGTTTGCTGACCCATGACGGCAAGGTGCAGAAGGTCTTGCTCAACGGCATCGACCCGGTTGAAGAGCGCAAGGTCTCGATCATCGATAACTTCATCAAGCAAGGTCGGCTCGACAGCCTGTCGCCCGGCAGCTTCGGGATCATGATCGGCGACAAGGCTGCGGCCAAGCTGGGTGTGGTGGTAGGCGACAAACTGACCTTCGTTGCACCGGAAGTCACTGTCACGCCAGCCGGCATGTTTCCGCGCATGAAGCGTTTCGAGGTGACCGGCATTTTTCATGTGGGTGCTGGCGAAATCGACGGCTTTTTGGGGCTGACCAACCTGGACGACCTGGCCCGTCTGCATCGCTGGAAGCCTCATCAGGTGCAGGGCCTGCGTCTGAAGTTCGATGACTTGTTCGCAGCGCCGCGCACTTCGTGGGAAATCGCCCAGAAACTGGGCGAAAACAATTTCTATTCCCGTGACTGGACGCGCACTCACGGCAACCTCTATCAGGCCATCCGCATGGAAAAAGCCATGATCGGGCTGTTGCTGTTGCTGATTGTGGCCGTCGCGGCGTTCAACATCATTTCCACGCTGGTGATGGTGGTCAATGACAAGAAAGGCGACATCGCGATTCTGCGCACACTGGGCGCCACGCCCCGGCAGATCATGGCGATCTTCATGGTGCAAGGCACGGTGATCGGTGTGGTCGGTACGCTGATCGGCGCGGGGCTGGGCATTCTGGCTGCGCTCAATGTCAGCGCCGCGATTTCGCTGCTTGAAGGGTTGATCGGCCACAAATTCTTGAACGCCGACGTGTATTTCATTGATTACCTGCCTTCGCAGCTGATGGCCCAGGACGTGTTCCAGGTCTGCGGTGCAGCGTTGGTCCTGAGTTTCCTCGCCACCCTGTATCCCGCCTGGCGTGCTGCGCGCACCCAGCCGGCGGAGGCGTTACGTTATGAGTGAGTCGGGCATGTCTGATAAAGCAGTATTGAGTTGCCGGAACCTGGGTAAGTCCTACGAGGAAGGCCCGGAGTCGGTGGTGGTGTTGTCCGGTCTGCAACTTGAATTGCACCCTGGCGAACGCGTGGCGATTGTCGGTACCTCGGGTTCGGGTAAAAGTACCTTGCTGAACCTGCTGGGCGGGCTGGACACGCCTTCGCAAGGCAGCGTCTGGCTGGCAGGTGAAGAGTTATCGGCGCTCGGCGAAAAGGCCCGCGGGCTGTTGCGTAACCGTGCATTGGGCTTCGTCTACCAGTTTCACCACCTGCTGCCCGAATTCACTGCGCTGGAAAACGTCTGCATGCCGTTGTTGATCGGCCGCACGGCAATTCCCGAAGCACGTCAGCGTGCCACGGCGTTGCTGGAGCGCGTCGGTCTCGGTCATCGTCTGGCGCACAAGCCTTCGGAGCTTTCGGGCGGCGAGCGTCAGCGCGTGGCCATTGCCCGCGCATTGGTCAATCAGCCAGGTCTGGTCATGCTCGACGAGCCCACCGGCAACCTCGACCACCACACCGCGCAGGGTATTCAGGACTTGATGCGCGAACTGAGCACGTCATCGCGCACCGCGTTTCTGGTCGTCACTCATGACATGGGTCTTGCCAGGCAGATGGACCGCGTGCTGCGCCTTGAAAACGGTCACCTGGTCGAGGCTTGATTACCGGCCCGGCGCAATCCATCGCGTCGGGTTTCATATTTTTACGACGCTATTTTCCACGGTGCTTCGCGAATGTTCAGACCGTTACCCATCTTCATCGGCATGCGCTATACCCGCGCCAAACGCCGCAAAAGCTTCATCTCGTTCATTTCGATGACCTCGATGATCGGTCTGGCACTGGGTGTGCTGGCAATGATCGTGGTGTTGTCGGTCATGAACGGTTTTCAGCGCGAAATGAGCTCCCGGATTCTGGGCATGGTGCCGCACGCTGTCATCGCCGGTAATACGCCGGTGGGTGACTGGAAGCCGCTTGCTGCCGCTGCGTTGAAAAACCCTGAGGTCACCGCCGCCGTGCCGTTTACCGACATGGAGGGCATGCTGTCCTACAAGGGTTCTATGCAGCCTATCCAGATCAGTGGCGTCGATCCCGCGCTGGAGCATGAGGTTTCGATCGTTACGCAGCACATTACCCGTGGCAGTATCGAAGACCTGAAGCCTGGCGAGTTCGGCGTGGTGCTGGGTGATCTCACCGCACGTCGCTTTCGCCTGACCATTGGCGACAAACTGACCTTGATCGTGCCTGAAGTCAGCAGCGCGCCGGGTGGCATCACACCGCGTATGCAACGCTTGACCGTGGTCGGTATCTTCAAGGTCGGCGCAGAACTTGACGGCTCTATGGGGCTTATAAATATTGCCGACGCTGCGCAGATGCAGCGCTGGCAGCCTGATCAGGTGCAAGGCGTGCGGCTGGCGCTGAAGGACCTGTACAAGGCGCCTCAAGTGTCGACTGCCATTGCGGCGGGGCTAGGTGACGGCTATCACGCCGACGACTGGACCCATACGCAGGGAAGCCTGTTCAGCGCCATGAAAATGGAAAAGACCATGATCGGCCTGTTGTTGCTGATGATCGTCGCTGTAGCAGCGTTCAACATCATTGCCACGCTGATCATGGTGGTCAATGACAAGGGCGCGGACATCGCCATTCTGCGCACCATCGGTGCCACACCCCGGCAGATCATGGCGATCTTTATGGTTCAGGGCACGGTGATCGGTATCGTCGGCACACTGATCGGTGGTGTTCTCGGTATCATTGCCGCGTTGAACGTCAGCAGTCTGGTGGGCTGGATCGAGCGGGTCAGCGGGCAACATATTTTCAGTTCCGACGTGTACTTCATCAGCAACCTGCCTTCCGAGCTGCAAGGCGGCGATGTGCTGCTGATCTGCAGCGCTGGCTTCATTCTGAGTTTTCTCGCTACGGTTTACCCGGCGTGGCGCGCTGCGCAAATCCAGCCGGCGCACGCGCTGCGCTATGAATGACGCGCTGCAAGCCATCTGACGCCCCGCTAAATGCCTCGCGGCACCGTAACCCGGTCCGCGACGGCGCACAGACAGACGCGGATTTTCGCTGAAAGCCCGCCGCAAACCCGATAAACTCGCCGCGTTAATCCACGATCCAGGTATCGCCATGCATCCCGCAGCCGAACACTCGCCGCTGGGCAAGTCCAGTGAGTACATCGCCACCTATACGCCGTCCCTGTTATTCCCGATCCCTCGTGCCGCAAAATGGGCCGAACTGGGGCTGACGGCGCAGACGCTGCCTTACCAGGGTGTGGATTTCTGGAACTGCTACGAGCTCTCCTGGCTGCTGCCGTCCGGCAAGCCGGTGGTCGCGATTGCCGAGTTCAGCATTCTGGCTGATTCGCCGAACATCATCGAGTCGAAGTCGTTCAAGCTGTACCTCAACTCGTTGAACCAGACTGCTTTCGACAGTGTTGCAAACGTGCAAACCACTCTTGAGCAGGACCTTTCAGCTGCTGCAGGCAAGCCGGTTGGCGTACGTATTCGCAGCCTGTCCGAGATCGAGAGCGAGGGTGTCGCGGCGCTGCCGGGTGTTTGCATCGATGACCTGGACATAGTGGTCAGCAGCTATGACCGCCCGCAGCCCGAGTTGCTGCGTTGCGATGATTCCCGGATTGTCGAAGAAAGCGTATACAGCCACTTGCTCAAATCCAATTGCCCGGTGACCAGCCAGCCTGATTGGGGCAGCGTGGTCGTCGAGTATCGCGGCGCAGCTCTGGATCACTCGAGCCTGCTGGCCTACATCGTCAGCTTTCGCCAGCACTCCGACTTTCATGAGCAGTGTGTAGAAAGAATCTTCCTCGACCTGCAGCGCCTGCTCAAGCCGGAAAAGCTGACGGTTTACGCACGCTACGTACGCCGCGGTGGCCTGGACATCAACCCGTATCGCAGCACTGAAGTGCTCGACGTGGACAATCGCAGGCTGGCACGGCAGTAATTTAGTAACGCTCGTGCTCAGCGTCGTAAGCAAGTCCTGAGATGCCTATGAAGTATGCCTCCGCCCGGAGGGCGTGGGAGCGAACTGCCGGGGACCGGCAGAAGAATCCGCTTCCCTGACTGCACCTGATGTACCGTACCCACCGGTTTCACCGTCGGTTCGCGGACAAGCGAAGCTTCGCTCGGTCCGCTCCTGCGTAAGCTCCGGTTTTCAGGCTTCTGAGAACTTTTATATAGCGTTTAAGCAACGCAACCCCATCAAACCCCGATGTTACCCAACGTCTGCACAATGTTTCGCAGTGTTCCGGCGATAGTCGGATGTTCCAGTTCGAACCGCTCGACCGCAAGGTTCACGCCATCTGCCAGGCTGCTGTCCTGTTCATGGGTTGCCTGTTCGAGCTGAATTTTAGTTTCAATTTGTTGCATGAGGTCGTGCAGGTTTTCCCGCTCGGCTTCTGAAAGCGGCGGGTTATGTTCAAGCTGCTCGCGCAGGGTATTGAGTTGTTCTTGAAGTTCGCGGGCGGGCATGACGTGCTCCTTGATTGATAAGTCTGTCTCATGGACTTCGCCGAAAGGCTAAAGGTCCACCATGACGCAAGACTAATCCAGTAAGCACGCCTCTGCATGTGTATCAGGGTTTTTCGCCCTTGCTGCGTCGCAACGCGATGTCCGCCAGACAGGATTCCAGTTCGCCCAGATGGTCAATCACAGAATGCACGCCCAGCGCGTAAAGCTTGAGTGTGGCCCTGGCTCGTCGCTGTTCGCGCTCGGCATCACTGAGGGCTTGCCATTGCGTTGGAGAAAGCCCGCACAGGGGGCCGCATGAGGCCAGACCGATGGTCCACAACCCGGCGTTCAGGCCGGACTGCAACAGGCGCGGATCGCCGCTGATCAATACGCAGCCCTCAAGATGACTGACGTTCAACGCCATCAGAGCCATCCAGCAGGCGTCGGGGGCAGGCCAGGCGGCGCTTGGCCGCGGCGCAGGGATGACCCATTCGTTCACCGGGGCGGCAAGCGTTTCGCTCAGCGCATCGGGAAGTTCATCAATCCAGGCGCACGGCATGCCTTTGGCACGCAACGCTTTGAGGGCCTGCTCGGCACCTGGTGTGAGTTGCGCGTGTTCGCGGTCGAGTTTGCGGGCATCGCCTGCCTGTGCGCCAAAGTCCACCAGGCAGCCGCTGAGGCCGAAGAGCAGGGCGGGGAAAGTTGGCAGAGGGGTGAGCACAGGCGCGAGCATGAGGATGTCTCTGAAATAACCAGAGACGCTACCGGTCTTGTGTGACACTTCAATGAACGTGCGATGACGAGGTTTATCCGCCTCCCTTTGCTGACAGATATGCCTTATTCGCGACAGAAGGCTTTATACTCACCTTCTTACTTAGCGTGTGGGGCGTAGCACCCGCGTCATTATTTCGATATCTCGATCAGGAGTGTCAGCTATGCCCGTGACCGGTGCAGGCTTTATCAAACGTTTGATGCAAATGTCCCTCTGCGCTGGCATTGCGCTTGTTCCAGTGGCCGTACAGGCTGCCGAGGACGATCCATGGGAAGGCATCAACCGCTCCATTTTCACCTTTAACGATACCCTTGATACCTACACCCTCAAGCCACTGGCGAAAGGTTATCAATACATCGCACCGCAGTTCGTCGAAGACGGTATCCACAACTTCTTCAACAACATCGGTGATGTCGGCAACCTGGCGAACAATGTACTCCAGGCCAAGCCTGCAGCTGCCGGTGTCGACACCGCGCGCATGATCTTCAACACCACCTTCGGGCTGCTGGGCTTTATCGACGTGGGTACCCGCATGGGCCTGCAGCGCAACGATGAAGACTTCGGCCAGACACTGGGCTATTGGGGCGTACCGAGCGGGCCGTTCGTGGTCATCCCGCTGCTGGGGCCGAGCACCGTGCGTGACGCGTTCGCCAAGTACCCCGACACCTACACTTCGCCATACCGTTACATCGACCATGTGCCTACCCGTAACACGGCGCTGGGCGTCAATCTGGTCGACACGCGGGCCAGTCTGCTGTCGGCCGAACGTATGGTCAGCGGCGACCGTTACACGTTCATCCGCAATGCTTACTTGCAGAACCGCGAGTTCAAGGTCAAGGACGGCAAGGTCGAGGATGATTTTTAATCATCACGCGGCACTTGTCTGAATCAATAAAGGCGACCTTAGGTCGCCTTTATTATTTTTCGAATATGTGAACCCGTTCCGCCTGCGGTCAGCTCATCGAGATGATCGAGAGGCCCAGTTTCTGTCCGCCGCCTTCTACATCATTGACCCAGACTACTTCTGTTTCCGCCTCAAGACCCTTGAGCGCCGGATGGTCGGAGTCGATACTCACGCTGAGTCGATCGCCCACCTGAAACGAGCGGGGCGCCTGGACCTGCATGCCCGAGCTGGAAAGATCAATGCACACGGCAGGAATGACCTGGCCTGCGTGAATCAGGTTGACGTCAGCATCAACACGCATGCGGATGTAATCCCGCTTCTCCTCGTAGTCGCGATCATTTCGACTCATGTTCAGTCCTTCGTTTTAGTTGCTGATTTGTCTGTTCTTATAACTCCCGGTGATTTGTGATGTAAAGAGCGCAACGTGAAGGCCGGCGCATGCTTGAAACGCCACTCGGATGGGAGTACCGTCTGCGCCTTGAAGGGCAGCTCTGAAACACGACATGCACAATCAGTTGTGCTCGTGTTATTGCGGAGAGGCTAGAAGCGAATCCAGTAAGCGATTTCCGGTTGAACCGGGTCGCCTACGCCAACCTGATCTGGCGCCGTTTGCCCCCATGCCAAAAACCAGTGCCAAGCTGCTGATTATCGATGACGACGACGTAGTGCGCGCGAGCCTCGCAGCCTACCTGGAAGACAGCGGCTTCAGCGTTCTGCAGGCCAGCAATGGCTTGCAGGGAATTCAGACGTTCGAGCAGGAAACCCCCGATCTGGTGGTCTGCGACCTGCGCATGCCGCAAATGGGTGGCCTCGAGCTTATTCGCCAGGTCACCGCGGTCGCTCCGCAGACGCCTGTTATTGTGGTGTCCGGCGCGGGCGTGATGAGCGATGCGGTCGAGGCCTTGCGCCTTGGCGCTGCCGACTATCTGATCAAGCCCCTCGAAGACCTTGCCGTCCTCGAGCATTCCGTACGCCGTGCGCTGGATCGAGCGCGCCTGCTGACCGAAAATCAGGTTTATCGCGAAAAACTGGAAAAAGCCAATCGCGAACTTGAAGCCAGCCTTCACCTGTTGCAGGAAGATCAGGACGCCGGTCGGCAAGTTCAGATGAACATGCTGCCCATCACGCCGTGGTCGATTGACGCATTCAAGTTCGCGCACCAGATCATTCCTTCGTTGTACCTGTCTGGCGACTTCGTCGATTACTTCCGCGTCGACGAGCGGCGCGTTGCTTTCTATCTGGCGGATGTCTCGGGACATGGCGCTTCATCAGCCTTCATTACTGTGCTGCTGAAGTTCATGACCACGCGCCTGTTGTTTGAGTCCAAGCGCGGCGGGACTTTGCCGGAGTTCAAACCTTCGGATGTGCTCGGGCACATCAACCGCGGGCTGATCAGTTGCAAGCTGGGCAAGCATGTCACCATGGTCGGGGGTGTCATTGACGAGGAGTCGGGTAAACTGACTTACGCCGTCGGTGGGCATCTGCCGCTTCCTGTGTTGTATTCCGAAGGGCAGGCGCATTATCTGGAGGGCCGTGGCTTGCCAGTAGGCCTGTTCAACGAAGCGACCTATCAGGATCACGAGATCGACCTGCCGGCGTCCTTCAGTCTGACCATGCTGTCTGATGGCATACTGGACTTGCTGCCCGGTGATACACTCAAGGAGAAAGAAGCTGTGCTCCCCGAATTGGTGAAGGCAGCTGGCGGCAGCCTGGATGGCTTGCAGCGGGTTTTTGAATTGGCAACGCTAGGGGAGATGCCGGATGATATCGCCTTGTTAGTGTTAAGCAGGAATCTTGAATGAGTACCGGTAGAATCCAGTTCGCCGAGCAGGAAGGCACCTTCGTTCTCAAGTTCGTGGGTGAAGTACGGTTGACGCTGTGTTCGGCCCTGGATGCGACGATAGAGCGCATCTTCACTGCGTTGAATTTCTCGACGGTGGTGATCGATCTGACCGAGACTCGCAGCATTGACAGCACCACCTTGGGGTTGCTGGCCAAACTGTCGATCCTGTCACGGCAAAAGGTGGGCTTGTTGCCGACCCTGGTCACTACCCACGAAGACATCACGCGTCTGCTGCAATCGATGGGCTTCGATCAGGTCTTTAATATCGTCGACCGGCCCTTGCCGCGGCCTGAGTGCCTGACTGACCTGCCATCGCAGGACCAATGCGAAGAGGTGGTCAAGGCCAAGGTGCTTGAAGCGCACAAGATCCTCATGGGCCTCAATGACTCGAATCGCGAAGCGTTCCACGACCTGGTCAATGCACTTGAAGGGCAGCGCTAGGCGAGCCTTTCTCATAACGTACCGAATCGCAGACAGCAAAAAGGGCGACACCCGCGAGGGTGCCGCCCTTTAACGTTTTCAGAGCTTGGCGGACAGCAGCGCTTCCAGCTTTTCCTGGTCGCGAGCGAACTGACGAATACCTTCAGCCAGTTTTTCAGTGGCCATGGCATCTTCGTTAGAGGCCCAGCGGAACTGACTTTCGGTCAGGCTCTGACGCGCCTCGCCTGCATTGCCAGGAGCAAGTTTGCGCTCCAGCGTGCCGGTATCCTCGGCCAGCTTGTTGAGCAACTCGGTGCTGATGGTCAGGCGGTCACAACCAGCCAGTTGTTCGATCTGGTTCAGGTTGCGGAAGCTTGCACCCATGACCACGGTTTTGAAATCGTTGGCCTTGTAGTAGTTGTAAATGCGAGTTACCGACTGTACGCCTGGATCTTCTGCGCCGGTGTAGTCGGTGCCTTCCGCTTTCTTGTACCAGTCGTAGATGCGGCCCACGAACGGCGAAATCAGGAATACGCCGGCTTCGGCACATGCAACGGCTTGCGCGAAGGAGAACAGCAGGGTCAGGTTGGTCTGAATGCCTTGCTTCTCGAGATGTTCGGCGGCGCGGATGCCTTCCCACGTGGCAGCAAGTTTGACCAGCACGCGATCGCGGCTGATGCCTGCCTTGTCGTAAAGATCCATCAGACGCTCGCTGCGGTGGATCAGAGCGTCCTTGTCAAAAGACAGTCGAGCGTCCACCTCGGTGGATACGCGACCGGGTACGACTTTGAGAATCTCCTGGCCGATGGCAACTGCGAAGCGGTCGCAGGCCAGACCGATGTCGCCATTGCTGCCACCGAATGCCTCTTTGAGCATCGGCTTGTTGCTTTCGCTCGATGCCGCTTTAAGCAGCAGGGAGGGGTTGGTAGTAGCGTCCTGCGGCTTGAGCTTTTCGATAGCGCCAAAGTCGCCTGTATCAGCGACGACGGTGGTGAATTGCTTGAGTTGTTCCAGCTTGGAAGTCATGAGCGTGCTCTGTCCTGTGCGGTTGGATGACATTACCCGAGCGCTGCCGCCCACTCAAGGCCGCAGCGCATAACGCATGCAGATGAAGGGCTTCAAGGTCGGCATTGTCGTGAAAACCTTGTAGAGACTGTTTTTGAGCCCATCGCGGACTGCTTGTTCCCTCGGAGTGAATTTAACCGCTCAACCTCTGCGTGCAAGGTCTCTGATCTATAACACGCTGGTGCTCGCAGCAGCGTTGGATAAAGATGTAACTTCAATCTGCACTGATCCGAGGGAACCCGCATGCAACCAGGACGCTCATCCATCGCTGCCGCGATCGGCTTCTCACTGCTGTCCATAAGCGCTTTTGCCGAAGGCCTGTCACCTGACGAACTCTTGAAAAAAGCCCAGGCCGAACAGAAACCTTACCTTGCAACTGTCAAGGAGCTGGTAGACATCGACACCGGTACAGGCCAGGCACCTGGCCTGAAAACCGTCAGCGCCATGCTGGTCGAGCGCCTCAAGGCATTGGGGGCTGAAGTCGCGACGACCCCGGCCGAGCCCTCTGCCGGTGATAACATCGTCGGTACGTTCAAGGGCAACGGTACTCGGTCCTTTTTGCTGATGGTCCACTACGACACGGTATTCGGGCCGGGCACTGCCGCCAGACGACCCTTCAATATCGACAGCGAGCGCGCCTACGGCCCCGGTGTGGCGGACGCCAAGGGTGGCGTAGCGATGATTCTGCATTCGCTGCAATTGTTGCAGGATCAAAACTTCAAGGGCTTCGGCACGCTCACTGTGTTGTTCAATCCAGATGAAGAAACCGGCTCCAGCGGATCAAAAAAAGTCATTGCCGAACTGGCTCGCCAGCACGATTACGTCTTCTCGTACGAGCCCCCTGACAAAGACGCTGTCACTGTCGCGACCAACGGCATCAACGGGCTGATTCTCGACGTCAAAGGCAAGTCTTCGCACGCAGGTTCGGCCCCTGAGGCCGGGCGCAATGCTGCCCTGGAGCTTGCGCACCAGATGCTGCAGCTCAAGGACCTCGGCGATCCGGCCAAAGGCACGACGGTCAACTGGACGCTCAGCAAGGCAGGAGAGAAGCGCAACATCATTCCAGCCAGCGCCTCGGCCGAAGCGGACATGCGCTATTCGGATCTGAGCGAAAGCGACCGGGTGCTTACCGACGGTCAGCGTATCGTGAAGAACACACTGATCGATGGTACCCAGGTGACACTGCGCATGGAAAAGGGCCGCCCACCATTGGCGAAAAACACAGGTTCCGAACAGCTGGCCAGGACTGCGCAGACGCTTTACAAGAAAATCGGTCGTAACATCGAGCCTATTGCCATGCGTTTCGGCACTGACGCAGGCTATGCCTATGTGCCTGGCAGCACCAAACCGGCGGTACTCGAAACGATGGGTGTGGTTGGCGCGGGGCTGCACGCAGACGATGAGTACATAGAGCTGTCGAGCATTGCGCCCAGGCTTTATCTGACCGTGGCACTGATCGAGCAATTGTCGCAGTCCGAAGCGGCACCGCAGTGAGCCTGCGCGAGGCACATGCCAGCCATGCGCTTCGCGCAGATGATTGCCACCCGTCGAGGCTGAGGTATCCGGGATTGACCTGACGCCAGATAACCGATTAACTGTATATATATACAGTTAATCATAAAAGGCTCGCGTTCATGAGTGTCACCTTTCTCGGCCCGCTATCCACGCGGAGCATAGGCCTGCCGTTCGTCTCTCTGTCATCCGTCGGTTCGCAAACGCGTGGGGAGCGTCATGTCTCGATCGCGGAGCTCTGCGAAGTACGCGAGCCTCACGTCTATCTGGCCAGGGTTGAAGACGAGGGCATGCGAGACGCTGCCATGTGCAGCGGAGACATGCTGGTGGTTGATCGCAGCCAATACGCCGAACACGGTGATATCGTTGTCGCCTCACTCAATGCCAGGCAGATATGCCGTCGTTTGCACATGCGTGGCGAGGTGGTAATCCTGGAGTCGGAGAACGCGGACTATCCGCCGCTTCGCGTTACCGACAACGATGATCTGATCATCCTGGGTGTCGTTACCTACAGCCTTAAAAGCCTTATCGAGGAACACGCCGAGCCTTCCAGGGCTGGATGATCTGCCTATTGTCTTGCAATGCATAACGCGCCGTGATCTGCTGCCGCCCCTAGGGTTTTGACCGGGAATTGAACGCATGCAGGAACAACTTGATCAACTTCGACTATCCAAACCCGTCCAGGGAGAGATCAGCGATCTGGTAAGAGCGCTCGACGCCGCCAGTACCCGTGCCGATCTCGAAGCCGAGGCCGCGTTGCAGATCGAATACATTCACGGCTTGGAGGCGTCCAGAAAACTGCGTCCTGCCGACGCCGAGAAGCTATACATCATTTTTGACGATGCCGTTCAGGCTCGCCTTCAGGCGCTGTCCGACTAGGTTTGGTCAACAGGTTGCTGCATCGGCAACCCGAAAATTTTTTCGACAAATATGCACCCTTTCTTCATTCAGGCAGGGTGTCTGACTTAAAGCTCGAACCTGCGGCTCGCATGGTTCTTTTTCAGGTTTGATTTGCTATGCGGTTATCGGGCTTCATTCTTGAAAACATCGAACCTATTGTGCGCGAGTGGACCGATTTCGCACGCACATTGGGAACACCTGGTGAGCCATTGGACTCCAGAGAGCTCAAGGACCATGCCGAGCAGATGCTCCGGGCCATCGCTACAGACCTGCGAACTGATCAGTCGTCTCAGGAGCAGGTCGAAAAATCACAAGGTCAGGTGCTGTCGGATGACCAGACTGCGGCAAAGACTCACGCCATCACCCGATTGATGTCAGGGTTTACCATCGATCAGGTGGTTTCCGAGTTTCGTGCGCTGCGAGCGAGCGTTATCAAGCAATGGATGACCCATCAGACCGCTGACCCGCAGTTGCAGATGGAGGACATGATCCGGTTCAACGAAGCAATCGATCAGGCTCTGGCTGAATCCATATCCAGTTACACGAGCGCGGTTCAGGTTTCACGCAATATTTTTCTCGGTATTCTCGGTCACGATTTGCGCACCCCTTTAAGCGCGATATTGCTCGGCGCTGACGTGTTATTGCGTACTAGCGATCTAGGCGCGCGACCTACCAAGGTCGCCTCGAGGATCTACTCGAGCGTCAAGCGGGCGAGCCAGATCGTCGGCGATCTGCTGGACTTCACCCGTTCACAGATCGGCCCCGGCATTCCGTTGAAAAAGACCAATATAGATATCCAGCCTATCTGCGCGCGGATTGTCGACGAGTCCAGTACGGTCAATCCTGAAGCGGATATTCGCCTGATCTCAAATGACCCGGTCATTGGCAATTTTGATGGTGATCGGCTGGAACAGGTCTTTTCGAACCTGATTGGCAACGCGATACAGCATGGCAGCAGCCGTGATCCTGTTGAAGTAACACTGAATGCCGCTGACGGGATCCTCCAGTTCACCGTACACAACTCGGGCAGTCCGATTCCCGAAGACGTGCTTCCGTTCATTTTCAACCCGATGGACCGCTACTCGCCCGAGAAAATGACCGATAACGGGCCCTACTCGAGCCTGGGGCTTGGTTTGTTCATTGTCGCCAGAATTGTCGATGCACATGGTGGGCGTATCGAGGTGACATCGAAAGCTGACAAAGGAACCACATTTGCGGTGTTCATCCCCCTGAATGCAGAGTGAGCCTTCGCTGTCATTGCTCCATATCCGCACCCTCATCAAATACGGATGCCAGGTTGAGTGCGGTCGCCAGACCTGTCTTTGCTGGCTACCGCATGACATCGTCAAGCTGACTCAGGCTCAGCCCCGATTTTAGAAAATCCAGCCCATCCGGGTTTTCCAGCTGCAACAGAACAGTCGAAATCTGCCGGTAGGCGGCACGAAACAGCGAGCTGCCCAAGCTGATTCGGCGAATGCCGATTGTTCTGAGCCTGTCGACTGTCATGCCGGAAACCGGGATGACACTGAGCGGCTTGGTGAGTGAGCGGCGAATCACTTCAAGATCCTCGATTGACCTCACGCCGGGCGCGAACAGGCAATCAGCTCCAGCTTCTTCAAACGCGACCAGCCGCGCTACGACCTCATTTAGCGAATACTCGTTTGCCCCGAGCAGATAGTCTGTCCTGGCCGTGACGATAAAGTCGGCATCAAGCGCATGGACTGCCCCACTGGCAGCACGCACCCGATCGCATGCTTCTGCGATAGGGAAGTACAGCGGAATGTTCGGGTCACTGTAGTCGGATATATCTTCAATGGACGCACCTGCGCAGCCTATGCTCAAGGCCCGCCTGAAGTGCTCCTCGACCTGCTCCAGCGTTTTTGCCAGCCCATTCTCCAGGTCTGCGGTCACAGGTATGTCCACCGCCCGCACGATACGATCAATTGCCGCAAATCGATCCTCGTTATCCATCGAGGGTGATGAGTCGCGGTAACCCTTTGCATAGGCAATTCCGGCGCTGGTGGTGCCGATACTGGCGTAGCCCATCTGCTGTATAAGCCGCGCGCTTCCCTCGCACCATGCGTTGGGCATGACGAATAACTCATTGCGCTCATGCAATGCTCTGAATGCCTGACATGTGTTCATGGTGGCTCCCTGAAAGCACTATGTTAGTTCTCTTTACGAGGAGGAGGATTAAAAAAACGTGAAGGGTATTAAAAAAGATTGAACAGACAATAAAGGTCGCTTGTGGAATGCTTTTATTCAACTTATCGCATGGACGTCAACTGATGAAAAGGACCGCTTCCGCTGCCTTGTTTTTTGCTTCCTGTACCACCGTACTGTTAGTGTCCGCCTCCCCAATGGCTACCGACAAGGCGGTGGCTGTAAAGGAAGCGGAAGTTCATACTGTCATGCTAAAGAAAGACGCGTTGAAAGTGGCACTCTGGCGTGAATCGCCAAAAGGGGTTAACGCGCGCACTCTGAAAGAATCAAACGTTGTCCTGTTTATTCATGGCGCCACTATCTCGGGCAAACTCTCGGCCGGGTATGCCATAGAGGGTTATTCGTGGGCGCAGGATGTTGCCTATTCAGGGCGCGATGCCTGGGTCGTTGACCTGCCGGGTTATGGTCGTTCTGATGATTATCCGGAAATGCGCAAGGCCACTCCGGATGCCAGCGCTGAATCAGTGGGCAATGCCAAGAGTCTGGTGCCTGTCATTGATGCGGCCGTCGACTATGTATTGAACGTCACCGGCGCTAAAAAACTGACCCTTATCGCCACGTCCAGGGGCGCCATACCGGTAGGGTATTACCTGAGTGCGCACGGCGATAAGGTAGACAAAGTCGTGTTTAACTCTCCCATTGTCCGGCGTGACCACACAGACTCCAGTATTGTGCAGGGCGTGTTCGGCAGTGCCGAAAGACCCGACAAGAGCTTTTATGAAATCCCGGTGGCCACACGGTTGTCCATGATAGAAGACGATCGCCCACCTGGCACCGAGACGCAACTCGAACACGGGTTTGTAAACAACTGGCCCCGTGACGCTGCGTTGGAGAGGGCCCATCAAAACAATATGATCAAAGTGCCCGGAGGCTTTGCTCAGGATATCTATGACGCCTGGCAGGGTGTGTATTGGGACCCCGCGAACATCAAGGTGCCCGTTTTAATAACGCGTGGAGATTACGACCACGTGCTGACCACCGCAGCAGACATTGAATGGCTGTACGCACACTTGAGCAACGCCCCCAGTAAACGCTACGTGCTGATTGATAAAGGCACCCACGCCATGCTGTTTGAAAAGAAGCGCTTCGAACTATACCGCGAAGTTCAGGTTTTTCTGGACGGTTCATCCCCCCGATTGTCACTGACCTGCAGTTTTTGTGGCGGCCGCAACTAATCAAGGATCAGACCATGTTGAAGAAAGCACGCATTGTTAAATTCCCCGGCGTTTTTATCGAGCAGGTGTACAACGAACGGGTCTCACGCAGCGGTTGTTTTCTGGGTAATACGAAACTGCAACAACTTGCCAGTCAGCGCAAACTCTCCGGTGCGGTGGTCGGCGTCGCTGGTGCGGGAGGTATTGGCGGGGCCGTGGCCCTGGGGTTGGCACGCTTAGGTGTAAGGCACATCAAAATTGCCGACCCCGACTCGTTTGATATCAGCAACATCAACCGGCAAATGGGCGCTTCACTGGAAACCATTGGCCGCAATAAAGCGTTGGTGGTTGCCGAGTTGGTTCACCGGTTGGCAGGTGACGTGAGTGTCGACGTGTTCCCTGAGGGCATACAGAAGCACACGGCTGAAGCGTTCGTGGAGGGCTGTGATCTGGTACTGGATCAAATGGACTTCTACAGCATTGCCGAGCGCTATGCGCTGCATCGGGCATATCGCAACTCCGCCAAGTGCAAAGGCCTGTTGGCATCCTCGGTGGTAGGTTGGGGCGCCAACGTCTACAAGTTCGACAAGGCCGGCCTGACACTGGAAGATTTTTATAATATTCCGGAAGACGCCGATATGACGCCTGAACTGGTCGAAAAGCTGGTGATGCTTCAGGCGTCTTATCAGCCCCGGTTCCCGAGCATTCCCGACATTTTCAACTGGATGAAAGAAACAGGAAACGTCCCCATTCTTTCCGTGGCACCGACAGCCTCGCATTACCTGATTCTCTGTCGCTCAGCGCTGATGCTATGCGACCTTGAAGGCGCACCATACAGCACCGAACTTCCCCCGATGCCCAAGTATTACTGGTTTGACGGCTCTACATTCGATAACGGCATTTATGAGTTCAACGGCACGTGGGCAAATCCCAAAGAGAATCGCAAACATTTCAATGTCGATTGACCGCCGTGGCCCCGACCGGGGCCAGGCTTTTGAGGTGTGCGCCGTGAACGAAGTGCTCGATACTCAGGAACGGCACAATGTCTCCAGATTCTTCCTGGCCTCCAGTCTCTGGTTCATCTGCGTGGGAATACACAGCGTATTCTTGCCTTGGGTGCTGATCAGCGTTGTCCATGCATCTGCCTTTCAATTTGGCGTTGCCCAGATGTGCCTGATGTTGCCGGTGCTGATTCTTGTGATCTACGGAGGTTATGTTGCTGATCGCAAGCCGTTACGCAAGTTGCTGGTCTGCGTGTACCTCGCCAGCGCCCTGACCGCACTTGTGTTCGCCGTGTGGAGTTACCAGTCTGCAATCACTTACACCAAGGTCCTGATCTATGCGTTGTCATTCGGGGTGCTGTCGGCGTTCTGCGCCCCTGCCAGAGAGCTGTACCTTAACGTACTGGGCAAGAAGCAACTGCAGAAGATCGTCACGATCAATATAGGGATTGAGTTCGGGATTCAGACTGTAGGGTTTGCCATCGGTGGTATTGCGCAGCAGGTGGGCATCAGCCTGATGTTCTTGTCGTTGTCGCTGCTGTTCGTGATGTCGTCTCTGGCCGCTTCTCGTATTTCAGTGACCACGCCGAGCAAGCGTCATTCGGGCCTGATCGCCGAGACACTTACCGCACTGCGATTTTCCATTCGGCACCCGGTCATCTTTCCGGTGTTGTTGTTGAATGGCCTGATCGGTGTTTTCTTCCTGGGCTCGTTTTTCGTCATGATGCCCCTCCATGTTTCCGGGTTACCGGGGTACAGCGCCTCTTTGTTGGCATTGTTCAATACCGTGTTCATGGGCGGGTTGATTGCCTCTGTCGTTACCCTGGTCGTTAAAGGGGGAGTCCATTACACCCTGCGCGCGCTGATCAGCTCCTGCCTGCTCGCCTCAGTTCTGCTGGCCGTCATCCCGTCAGTACTGACAGAGTGGGTTTTATTTTTACTGGTTTTTGGTTGGGGGTTTCTGGGGGGGATTGCACTTAGCATGGGCCAGACCCTGATTCAGGAAAACGCACCGGCCTCTAATAAGGCTCAAGTATTAGCGCTACTGATGTTGTTCTTCATGGGGGGCTGCCCCATAGGGTCGTTCCTGCTGGGCGCACTGCTTGAGTTTGTCGAAGCGCCGGTCGTGGGCCTCATCAGTGCAGTTGCAATGATTGTTTCAATAACGGCAGTAACCTATCTATACGCGCTATGGAATGCACACCATGAACGGATCGACACTGCCCTTTTACGACGCCACATCGACAGACTTTAAAGGCCGGGTACAACTGGCACAGTCTGATCTCGAACTCGCCAGTGTCAAGGCTGTCTGGCAAGAAGTTTACAGTGAGGAGTTAGGTTGGCTGGACCGTGATGCCACGGACCCTCGCAATGATCGCTACCACACCAGTTCGGTTTACTTGCTGGCCACTGACGACGGGGGCGAGCCAGTGGGTGTGATGCGCATGATCATCGATGGGGACCAGGGGTTGCCCATCGACAAGTTTGCCGATATTTCTGCAGTGCGAGAAAGGGCTCAGGGTGCGTTGATCGAATGCGCGCGGCTCATGGTGCCGGCCAGATACCGTGACCGGATATTCGCCGCTTACCCCTACGGCATTTTTGCCGCCTTGGTAAAAGCGGCATTGCAGTATTGCCTGAGAGAGAAAAACTACAACGTCCTCGCCAATTGTTTTCTCGACACACCCCACACACCGATCAATGCATTGGCGCACATGGGGTTCAATGACTTGAACATTCGCTTTAAGGACGAATTGCACGAGTCGTCAGAATGCACGGTCTTGCATCTGGACATCAGGGACATGCTGTCAATCTTTTACGGGCCGGAAAAAAGCCTGGGTCATTACATCATGACGCGCGCGTAACTTAATTTCCCCAGGCAAGGATTACAGGCATGAACTCATTACTGTCTATCTATACGCGTGAGTCGGAAGTGCGTTCTTATTGTCGCGACTGTGACGTGGTGTTCGCAACGGCCGAAGGTGCAGTGATCAGGGATATCGAAGGGCGCGAGTTTATCGACTTTTTCGCCGGCGCCGGATCATTGAACTATGGCCATAACAACCCTCGTTTGAAAACAGCGTTGCTGGACTACATTCAGCAGGACGGCATCACGACAACCCTCGACTTTCACAGTGCTGCAAAGTCCCGGTTTATCGAGCAGTTCGACCGGATCATCCTCGCGCCGCGAGGTATGGACTACAAACTGCAGTTCACGGGCCCTACCGGAACCAATGCTGTCGAGGCTGCCTTGAAGCTGGCTCGAAAAATAACCGGGCGCGCCTCCATTGCAGCATTTACCCATGCATTTCACGGCGTCACGCTGGGCTCCCTGGCAGTTACCGCCAACGCTGACAAAAGAGCCGTGGCTGGCGTGGAGCTTTCAAACGTCATCCGGCTCCCGTACGACGGTTTTCTGGGGCCTGACATCGACAGTGCGGCGATCATTGAAACGCTATTCACGACAGCCGGAGCAGGTGTCGAGCCGCCCGCTGCCGTTATTCTCGAAGTTGTGCAGGGCGAGGGCGGTTTGAATTGCGCGCGGCCGCAATGGCTGCAGCGCGTCCAGCGATTGTGCAAGGCATCAGGTGCACTGCTGATCATTGACGACATCCAGGCAGGGTGTGGTCGTACCGGGACATTTTTCAGCTTTGAATCCGCCGATATCTCCCCGGATATCATCTGCCTGTCAAAGTCCATCAGCGGTTATGGTTTGCCGATGTCACTGGTACTGATAAAGCCGGAACATGACAAGTGGGCACCGGGTGAACACAACGGCACCTTTCGCGGGAACAACACCGCTTTTATAACAGCGGCCGCGGCCCTGAGCTATTGGCAAGATAATGCGTTTGAACGTTCGATAGCTGAGCGGTCCGATATTCTTCGCACTGCACTGGAAAAGTTGATTGCTCAAACACCCTCTGAAGCCGTCAGCATTGTAGGGCGGGGTTTGTTCATGGGGTTGAAGTTTGGCGATTCACGGCGCGCAAGCAAGATGTCTGCCGAGTGCTTGTTGCAAGGTCTGCTTGTAGAGACCTGTGGTCCGTCAAACGAAGTCCTCAAACTGATGCCGCCGCTGACCATTGATCTGCCGACGCTAGAACGTGGGTTGGACAGGCTGAAGCGCGCGTACCTGTCTACCCTGCACAATCAAACATCGCGAGGGATTGCCTGATGAATTCAGTTGTTGAACATACCCGTGTATTGACTGCCCGCCCGTTGGGCAATGACTTCATATTGCAGGAGCTCGCACAATTAAAAGATGAAATGATCCAACAGATTTCCGGTCATCCTTTTCTGGTTCAGTGCCGTGCGGCGACCATGCCTATAGCGCGGCTGAAAGACTTTCTGGTCCAGCAGGGAAAATACAGCCGTCATTTCACCCGGTATATCTGCCAACTGATGAGCCATCTGGAAAGGGATGAAGATATCTTGGCGGTGTTCGAAAATCTTTTCGAGGAACTGGGGTTTGGTGAAGTCGCCGAACCGACACATTCGGCTCTCTATAGAGACATGTTGCGCTCCTTCGACCTGACACTTGAAGCACACGCCACCCTCCCTTCGACCCAGCACCTCATCGACACCATGATGAGCTTTTGCAAGCAACCCGATGGGGTATATGGTCTCTCGGCACTTTGTCTGGGGGCTGAGGCGATTGTTCCTCATTTGTACAGCGACATTCTCAACGGCTTCATCGGTCAGGGCGTCGCGGTAGATAAACTGAGGTTCTTCTCATTACATATTGACTGTGACGACGGTCACGCTGACACCCTGTTGGCGATTCTTTCGCGTCTTGTGGTTGAAAAACCATCTCGTTTTGAAGTAGTCCGGCACGCGGCCTTCATGATGATCAAAGCGCGACTTGAATTTCTGGATAACCTTTGAGGTGAGCATGAACAACCACTCATTTTCTTCGCGTGATTTTGTGCATGTTCCCGCCAGCCTTGCCGCAGGAGAGGTTACCGGTACACTCCTGCACGAAAGGGTCAGAAAGCCCACGCTCGACGCATTCAGCGATGCAAGAAAACACGAAGTTCATGTCGTCGACTTACCGTCCCGATCAATCAGCATGACGTTCGGAGCGCTGCGGCCCTTGCAAGGTTCGGGGCTGCACCGGCATAACTATGAGAGCGTCATCTACATCATTTCAGGTGCGGGTTTTTCTATGGTAGGGGAGACCCTCGTTTCATGGACTGCAGGGGATGCTATTTATATTCCCGTTTGGCGTTGGCACAAGCACGTCAATACGTCAGAGGACGCAGAGGCCACGTATATCGCATGTGAAAATACGCCTCTGCTCCAGGCGCTCGGCGTGGCATTGAGGGAAGAAGCTTCCTGAACGAATGCAGCCACCGGACGAGGACCTGAATGGATCAGACTTTCCGTCCGGCAATAACCTATGCAAGTGTCATCTGAAGCAGCAAAAATCGATTCAGCGTCCGTTTTATCCATATATTTCCCCTGCGTGTACGGAATACTTTGCGCACACTCGCAGAATGGCCTAACTATAGAGGGGCGTATGGAAAGCCGGGGTGCAGTTGGAAAATCCCGGAGCAGGAAATCATTCGGTTGCCAATGTCATCACCCATTAGGCACCGGGTCATCAGGGAAAACGGATGCCTCGAATTTTTGATGTAGATACAAACCTTTGGCGCACGTTCAAATCGGTGAGCGAAACTCGGAGTATCACTCGGTCTGCTGACATTCTGTGCAAAACTCCGCCTGCCATCAGCATGCAAATAAAAAAGCTGGAAACGCTCATGGAGGTAAAACTGTTCGTCAGGGGCGACGACGGTTTTCGGCTGACAACGATAGGCGAAGAAGTATTGGCCGCGGCCGAAAAAATTCTTGCCATGCATGACAACCTGTTTCGCTTGAAGAACAAGAATCCTGATAGCGAATTGCGTCTGGGTATGCCGGATGATTACGCACTGTTTTTTCTGCACGGCATTGTCCAGACCCTGACTCGATCAGACCCCGATCTGAAAATAAAACTGGTCTGCAAGACGTCGTCATTATTGCTGGATGACGTCGAACTCGGGCGACTGGACCTTGCTGTTGTCGCGGTGCCTGACTCCCGGATCATGGAGCACTCCGAGCACATAAGGCATGAGGAACTCCACTGGATCGGCGATGCCAGGCTGGTTATGCCAGGGCAGCCCATACCTCTGGTGCATTTTCCGGAAGGTTGTATCTGCAGGGAAGTCTCGATGAACGCCTTGCAGCATGCCCGCATGGCGTCTGAGATACGATTCACGTCCGAGTCCAACTTTGCTGTTTTCAATGCTATCGGCGCCGGTGTGGGCATAGGCGTGGGCGAGTTGTCACTTATTCCGGGCGATACACCTATTATCAAGAGTTCGCTGCTTCCGCCGTTACCCGCAATAAAAATGTGTGTGCTCTTCAGTAACGATCGTATTGCCAGATCGGTCCTTTCCAGAATAAGCCAACGCATCGTTATCAGCATTAACGATGTCTGCGATAAAAACGTCTCTGGGCATACGCACTTAAAAAATGCCTTTGCTATCGGTGCTTGTTGATGCATCACTACCGGCGCCTGGGCGCCGAATGCACACGCGATCAACGCTAGCGCAGTCCTGACAGGTTAACTGCTCCCTGTTGACCGCGTCTGTGCGTGGAGGTCGTTGTGTGGCCCCACGCTCACGGCAGGCGATCAAGCCTGACTTGATCGGGTAAAGCCAAACCGTACCTCACCTCTGCCAGAGTCACACCACCCCTCTCGAGAGTACGCTCACTCCCTGTTTCCTCAACACATCCTGCCCTGCGATAAAAGCGGATAGCCCGCTCGTTACGGGCCAATACCCAAAGGGTCAACCGCTGATACCCTTGCTCCATCAACCACTGCAGGCCTGCCTTCCACAACGCCAGCCCGACGCCAGTTTGCCAATGCCTGGCTAAAACGTAGATGGCCATAACCTCACCAGCAGTATCCGTTGTGGCATCTTCGTCACGACTGGCGCCGACTGATATCCAGCCGACCACCTGCTCATGCAACTCCGCAACCAGCACACAAGGCTCGCCCGATTCAATAGAGCGAGCCCAAAATGATTCACGCTGCGCCAGAGTTGTTTCCAGCGAACTCAAGTATTCAGCAGGCATGAGGTCACGATAAGCGTCTTGCCAACTGCCGATATGCACCCGTGCAACGGCATTTGCATCGGAGGGTAACGCTCTGCGAATCATCAATGTATTCCTTCTTGTAATGCTGAATGCGGCCACCACTCGCCGTGTTATAGCGCACATGCTTGATCCGTCCGGCAAACGCAAAGCAGTCTGGCGTGGAAAGATGACAACTATCGGATTTGGCCAGCAGGACATTTGCGCTAGCCAATCCAACTGAGGTATGGAAACTGCATGGGGCGTCCGGCCGCCAATTTGATGACGACCTCATGCAGCCTCATTATCTTAACTCCAAGCGACTTTCCCCCTCGACGCTCACCAAAGCTTTGGTTGGCTTCATTGGTCTGGTCTGCCTATCGTTGATCCTGGCCACTGCCTGGCAAATGAACCAGTCCAAACTCGAGCGTGTGGCCAATGCCAAAGTTGCGGTCTCCAATATCGTTCTTGCCGCTGAACAACAGGCTCAGGACACTTTCCGCCAAGCGGATAACGTGTTGCGCGATCTTGTCGAGCGGGTGGAACACGATGGTGTGGGAAGTCAGCAGCAGAGTCGACTGACAACGCTCATGGCCAAAGACGTGGAGCATGTAGAAGGGATTCAAGGGCTCTTCATCTACGACGCCCTGGGCAACCGGGTTGCCAATTCCTTTTCCCGAAGTGCTCAGGTGAGGGACAACAGCGACCGCGACTACTTTGTGTATCACCGCGATAACGCTGACGAGTCCATCCACATAGGTTCAGTCGTTAAAAGCCGTAGCACAGGAGATATGCTTATCCCTATCAGCCGCCGTATCAATGCTGCTGACGGGACGTTTGCTGGAATAGCTTTAGCGACAGTACCCGTTGCCTATTTTGAAGCGTTCTTCAAACGTATGGGCGTAGACGATAAGGGCGTTATTTTCCTTGCGCTGAATAACGGCGACTTGCTGGCTCGTAGGCCTGTAGTGACCGCACTGATGACGACCAATGTGGCCAAGGGAGACATCTTCACTCGCTATCTGCCATACCACGATAGCGGAACCGCGGTAATCAAGTCTGTGGTGGATGGCGTGGATAGAATCTATGCCTATCGCCGGGTCACCGGGCTGCCTATCGTCGCTGCTGCGGGTGTCTCCTGCCAGCATATTTTCGCGCCCTGGTGGGCCTATGCATACAGGTCCATGGCTTTGAGCGGCATGATCATTTTTACGCTGGCTTTACTGGGTGTCCTGTTGTATCGGCAAATCCAGCAGTTGATCAGTGCGGAAGGCGAATTGAACAACACCAGGCATGAGCTGGAGATCATCGCTCAGACCGACAGTTTGACGAATCTGGCCAATCGACGTTGCTTCGACGCTAGCTTGCAAAAGGAGTGGGGAAGAGCCTCACGGAATAACTCAGTACTCGCCATCATTTTGTTGGATATTGACTGGTTCAAGCAATACAACGACCGCTACGGCCATTTGAAAGGTGACGACTGCCTGATGCAAGTGGCGGAGATCCTCGGCAGCTGCATCAACCGATCCGGCGATTTAGCAGCACGGTACGGCGGTGAAGAATTTGTGATCCTTTTAGCCGAAACAGATCTGGCGGGCGCTCTTAGCGTGGCGGAAAAAGTCAGGTCAGCCATTGAGAATGCTTTTATAGAGCATTCAGCCAGCCCGGTAGGCAATTTAACAATCAGTTCTGGTGTGGTGGCGATCAGCGCACCCGAGAAGGAAGATCACAAAGCTGCTCTTGAGGAAGCAGACCGACTTCTCTACAGCGCCAAAACCAAAGGCCGCAACCGCGTCGAGGGTCGATCAATCGCCCATGCCACAAAGCAGCAGCTCATATGTTAGCCGGTGCTGGTGGATTCGTAAGCGGTGCACTCGTCACTACTGCGTGCGTCGCAATGGGTATTTCTACTGGTGATAAGTTCTCATGGATGTATCGGAACCACCGAATGATGTCCCTTCGCACCTAATTCATAGCATTTCGAATAATAGGGCCTCCTTTGGAGGCCACACTGAAAGTCGTTCGGTACAGCCCCCGGTCTTTGTTGCCTTTCCGACGCTTGGGCGATAGAGGTTGTGGTGGCAAGTAAAGGGACGTTGTCGGGCGCTGAGGCGAAGCGGTTTTGTGCTTCCTCCGCAGGGGCCGTGTAATTGAAGCTGGAATTTACTGAACTGGTTGGAATGCTATTCGTTGGGAATCCTCTTTCCCAAAGGATTTAGGGTGCAGGAGCATTCCTGCAGGTAATAGTCCCCTTGTTTCGTTGCGACCATGGCTCGGCAGAGTGAAGACCATTGCTTGGTGGTCACTCTGTCATGTCTTTCATGTCTGTCAGCTGAGCCGGTGACGGAACATCTGCTTTTTCTAACCGGTCTCTCAATACACAGGATTTTAAAAATGACTGTGCATCAAGATGGAACTTTTTCTTGCCCAGTTACCACTCAGTTGCCCTGCAGGCCAGTACGCGGTGGTGGGTATCAACAGAACGGGTTCACATGGCGCTTAATCTAGTGGGCACACCGAGTCTGAACCAGCGCGCGCAACTCCAGTAGTGCGAGCCCCTAGTCGGGTTGGCAGTTTTTTACATGAATCCTTGCCAACCCTCAAGATAGGGTGATGGAAACATCTGGGGTTCCGGCTTACAACGTCCACAACGAATGTTCAATCGAAATTTATGAAAAACATATTCTCTGGCATAACCGTACGGCTCTCTGAATCACATCAAGACAAGCAAGCTGTCCATGAGTTGAGAATCAATGCATATGCAAAATATGAGTGGAGCAACAATGGCAAGCGCATGGGGTTCGATGCTACGGACGAAAATCCTTGGGTGGACTCGCTCATTGCATTCCAAAAGAATGAGCCGATTGGCACGATGCGGATCATTCGAGCGAACAGGGACACGATTGATAGGCTGTTGAGCTATGAGCTCTGGAAAGATCATATAGATCAATGCCTCTCGAATTCTAGCCCAAACATTCTGGAGTTCAATAGATTCGCCATCACGGAGGGTGGAAATTTCCCAATTGCTGCCTGCGCACTTCTTAAGGCAGCAATGGCCATACAAGCCATTGACAATATTGATTTTATCACCGGGGAAGTGCGTGCTGATCATGCTGGCTTCTATCAAAAATTCTTAGGCATGGCTGTTTCTGAAGAAGTTCGGACTGATCGCATCCTTCAAGTTGACTACAGTCTTCTGACTGGCTATCCAAAATCAGGAATCGGAAAGCTCCAACAACGCAAACCTTGGATGGTGCCGACTCGAGCTGATATCGACTCTTGGAAGCAAGTCGCCTCAATTTCTTGGTGAACTCAATATATATTGCGGTTGCCGAAGCCAATACAGGGCTGAAAAATGGATTACTCGGGTGTTAGGGTGTGGCTGCCGAACATAGCAACGTTCCTGCTTTTGGGCAGTATCGGCTGCACCATCCCTTTGTTATCAAGATCTTTGGAGGATTCAGGCTTGACCCAAGCCAGGATTGGAATTGTTAGCGGGGCTTTTTGGCTTGCTCCGATATTTTTTAGAGTTTACATTTCCCGCCTGCTAGAATATAAAAAAAAGAAAATACTTATTGTTTTTGGGCTCGTGACGACGGCGCTTGCATATCTCATCACAAATGAAGTTGAAGGGATTTTTCAGTTGGTGTCAGTGCGCTTCGTTCAGGGTATAGGCTACACGATTTCAATTATTGGAATACTGGCCTTTGCTGTTAATTCTGCGCAGGCTCGTGAGCGCGCCAGCCAGTTTTCAATCAACAGTATATTTAGCTTTCTTGGTTATGCGCTCGGCCCTGCATTAGGCGAATTTGTTATTCAGTGTTTAGGTTACGCACGCACTTTTGAGATGGCGTCTGCCATGTGTTTTTTGGCTGCGGCATTTATTTGCGCAGGTCGCGAGCCTCTCTTGAATTCCCCATCAGGGCCGACCATTAGTACGAAGAGCAAGAAACCTCCGCCACTGCGCTCTACATGCATCCAACTGATGCTGGTCGCTGCCCCCCTAGGTATGGCAGAAGTATTTGTTCCGATTTTTTCGCGGCAGGAGGGTTATGGGTCTGTGAGCGCCTTCTTCCTCATATTTGCTTGTGCCACACTTGCTATCAGGGTGAATATGTCGAAGCTGAGCTGTTGGCGAAGTTTCACTTGGCTCGCTCAGGCAGGCGCTCTGTTATGCACGCTGGCGCTGACGGTGCTCGCAGCATCCAACTCGAAACCTATGATGCTTGCGGCTTCGTCTTTCATGGGCCTCGGGTGGGGGCTGGTTTTCCCCTCATTAATAGGATTGAATGCGGAACAAAATCCCAATGCAAGCTCAACTCAACTTTCTATTTTCAGCTCAGTGTACGATTTTTCTTTCTTCTTCGGTCAAGTGCTCTTTGGTTTGATTATCTCAAGCTTTGGTTATCGACTCTCTTTTGTGTTGGCAGGTATAGCTTGTTTGGTGTCGTTTGCGTCGATAAAATTTCGTCTGTTTGAAGGCGGCTGAATCATTCATTCGTCCTTGAAGAAATCCATCAACTTAGTCACAGCAAGGCTTCACCGGCAGCACAGGCGTTCCAGAGTTGTCAGTTTTTGCTAGGCTTGAGGCTGGCTTCTGGTAATTTTCGACCATGCCCACGCGCCGCCCTGCTGCCGAATAATGACCCGCCGAGGAACTGTTTCGTTCACGCCTAGAGAACCAGGGGTTTATGTATAGGACTTTCAAAGTTTCTATACATCGGGATAGTCGATTCGACAGAGCTCGTCTTTCGTAGGTTTCCGAGTATGCTCTCTGCGTTTGCTGACCATTCCCAGCTTACGCAGAACGATTCGGGCATCAGGTATTGCATGAGGAGCAACGTCATATCCCCATGCTGGCTTTGCTACGGACAATACTGCTCCCAGATGCGACAAATCAGTGCCCATAGGCCGAACCTTCTCTTACTCGTCAAGGTATCGATCAATTATCTGATTGATGCTGACCTGCTTGCGATCCATGCGTTTATCGCAATAGCCATGGCCAACTCAGGCATCGCGTAGTTTCATCCACGCTTGAGCTACCTGCTTGCGGTCGAAGGTTCGGGTTTCCTGATAAACTCGCCGACCGTCGCGATTGATACTTGCCTGCGCACGACAGGCGATAGCTGCCCTCGTGCTCGCGTATGTCGATCGTGCCCATTTTTGAGTTGGTACATTTCTGATGTGGGTTGGTACGTGGTACCCACTGCTCTGAAAAGACAGGTAAAAATGGCCAAAAATCGCCGTATGAAAGATCAATATTGATGAGCATCGAGAAAACAGAAAGCCCAGTAAACATTGGTGAATCAAGGGCTGTGCTGTCCCGGCGCTTCTCCGTTGCACCGATGATGGACTGGACCGATCACCATTGCCGCTACTTCATGCGTCTGCTGTCCAGGCACGCGTTGCTGTACACCGAAATGGTCACCACCGGCGCTTTGTTGCATGGCGACCGTGATCGGTTCTTGCGTCATGACGAGACCGAGCACCCGTTGGCATTGCAACTGGGTGGTAGCACAGCTGCGGATCTGGCTGCGTGTGCGCGGCTGGCTGAAGAGGCGGGCTACGACGAGGTCAATCTGAACGTCGGTTGTCCGAGCGATCGCGTGCAGAACAACATGATTGGTGCGTGCCTGATGGCGCATCCGCAACTGGTGGCTGATTGCGTGAAGGCCATGCGCGACGCGGTGGTTATTCCGGTCACGGTCAAGCATCGCATCGGCATCAATGGCCGCGACAGTTATGCCGAGCTGTGTGATTTCGTCGGCACGGTGCAGGAGGCGGGTTGCCAGAGTTTTACGGTTCATGCGCGTATTGCGATTCTTGAGGGGCTGTCACCCAAGGAGAACCGCGATATTCCGCCGCTGCGCTATGACGTGGTTGCGCAGTTGAAATCTGATTTTCCCGATCTGGAAATTGTGCTCAACGGCGGCATCAAGACGCTGGAGCAGTGCAGCGAGCATCTGCAGGTCTTCGATGGTGTGATGTTGGGTCGCGAGGCCTATCACAACCCGTATCTGTTGGCGCAGGTGGATAAGCAGTTGTTCGGCAGCATGGCGCCGGTCATCAGCCGTCATGCTGCATTGGAGGCAATGCGGCCTTACATTGCGGCGCATATTGCCAGCGGTGGCAACATGCACCATGTGACTCGCCATATGCTTGGCCTCGGTCTGGGGTTTCCGGGCGCACGGCGTTTTCGTCAGTTGCTGTCGGTTGATATTCACAAGGCGGATGACCCCATGCTGTTGCTGGACAAAGCCGCAGAGTTTCTTCGCGGGCATTAAGCGGACCAGCGGGCTGGTGGCTTTGGTGTACTGATCTACGCTCAGACCAATTCCACCAGGCGTCTTCCCCACCATGTTGAATCGACGAAACTTTTTGGAGTTTTCTTCGATATCTGCGTTGTTGCTTGCATCAGGTATCCCTAGTTCCGCACACGCTAATAAACGATTAAAAATGGGCGCAGACGAGCCCTTTTCTTTTGACTTGCTGATGCAGCGAGCGCATGACATGGCGATGCAGCCATACATTGCTTCTTCCAGTCCCAGTGCGAATCTGATGGAGAAGCTGGATTACGATGCCCATAACAAAATCCGCTTCAAGCCTGAGTACACGTTGTTCGCTGATGGTCAGGGACAGTTTCCGATCACCTTTTTTCACCCTGGCAAGTTCTTTCCCAAGCCGGTGCGGCTTCATGTTGTCGATAAGGGCGTGGCGAAAGAAATCGTTTACGATCAGGCATATTTCGATATCCCCGAAGACAGTCCCGCTCGTCAATTACGCCACCAGGCAGGTTTTGCGGGGTTTCGTATTCAGGAAAGTCGCCGGGATAAACAAGGAAAGCTTGAAAGCCGCAGCAATGACTGGGCTTCCTTTCTGGGTGCAGCCTACTTTCGGGCCATTGGTGAGCAGTATCAATACGGTCTTTCAGCGCGAGGTATCGCGCTGGACGTTGCCCAGGCGGGGGTTCTGGAAGAGTTTCCCGATTTCACCGACTTCTGGTTTGAAACTTCTGCCGATACTAAATCCAGGTCAATGGTTTTATACGCGCTGTTGAATGGACCCAGTGTCTGCGGCGCCTATCGGTTTGTCATGCAGCGAGGCAAAGGCGTGGTGATGGATGTCGAAGCAGCACTGTTCATGCGTAGCGAAGTTCAGAGATTCGGCATCGCACCTGCCAGTTCGATGTACTGGTTCAGTGAGCAGGCCAAGAAGACTGCCGTTGACTGGCGGCCCGAGGTGCACGACTCCGATGGTCTGGCGATCTGGACAGGTACCGGAGAGCGTATCTGGAGACCGCTGAACAATCCTTCGCGGACGATGACATCTGCGTTTAGCGACAATAACCCGAAAGGTTTTGGTCTGTTGCAGCGAGATCGCGACTTCAACCACTACTTGGACGGCGTGCAGTACGGACGGCGACCGAGTCTGTGGATTGAGCCTCAGGGCAATTGGGGGAA
Source organism: Pseudomonas coronafaciens pv. oryzae str. 1_6 (assembly GCF_000156995.2). NCBI lineage: Bacteria > Pseudomonadati > Pseudomonadota > Gammaproteobacteria > Pseudomonadales > Pseudomonadaceae > Pseudomonas > Pseudomonas coronafaciens. The sequence goes on from NZ_CP046035.1 coordinate 1,927,719, forward strand.
GGGTACAGTGCAACTGGTTGAAATCCCCACAGACGACGAGATCCACGACAATATCGTTGCCATGTGGGTGCCTGAAAAACCAGCGGTGCCGGGGACCGAGTATCGGCTCAGTTATCGCATGCACTGGCTGGATGACGAACCTTATCCCGATAGCGAGCTGGCGCGGTGTGTTGCAACACGCCTTGGCAATGGCGGGCAGCCCGGACAACCTCGGCCTATCGGGGTGCGCAAATTCATGGTCGAGTTTCAGGGCCATTCACTCGAAAAGATTCCCGTTGACGTCTTTCCCGAAGCCGTACTGTCCTGCTCAAGAGGCAGTTATTCCTATGTCTTCACGCATCCTGTGCCAGATGGCATCGCGGGACATTGGCGAGCGCAGTTCGATCTTGCTGTCGAGGGTCTAGAGCCGGTGGAGATGCGTCTTTATCTGCGTCTGGGTGATCAGACGTTATCTGAAACCTGGTTATACCAGTACCATCCTTTCTGACGCAGGTTACAAAAGACCTTGTCCCCCAAGGCAATCATCGGCCGCTCAAAAAGCCGTCGTTCAGCAGTGGTTGCCTGTCGGTCAACGCATTATATTGACTGCCTAAACCAACAAGGAAAAACCACATGCACAAAGTCCTGGTCCCTTTCGACGGCTCGGAGCACGCCATGCGTGCCCTGGGACATGTCATCGAACTGTCTGCCGATCTCAAGAAGTCACTTGAAGTGCATGTTCTGAATGTGCAGGCCAGTCCTATCGATTACAGCCTCTATCTGGCGCCTGACATGATTGAAGGCGTTAAAACCGGGTTGACCAATGAAGGCAAGCGTGTGCTGGACGAAGCGGTGGCGCTGCTGGCTGCCGCTGGCGTGCCGTTCCATGCCCATGTCGATCTGGGCAACGTTGCCGAGCAGGTCGAGGCCGCAGTTCAGCGGCTCGGTTGCGAGGCGGTTGTCATGGGGACTCGCGGGCTTGGCAACTTTGGTGGCTTGCTGCTGGGGTCGGTGGCCACGCGGGTGATCCACGAAGTGTCGGTGCCAGTGACGCTCGTCAAGTAATCAAGTAGACCAGGCCTTATTGCTGCGCGAGCGTTCGTGGCTGGCGCAGCAACTCGATGTTTTCCGGCGGCACCAGCTTGCGCAGGGATTTGTACAGCGCGCGAGTCTCCAGCAGGTTCCAGATTCTCAACATTGTTTCCAGTGCATCCAGAGGCTTGCTGATGAAATCCCGTGCGCCCAAGGCTAGCGCGCGCAGGCGCGTGTCGCGAGTTGCATCGGCGGTCAGGACCATGATCGGCAGGTAGTCATTGGCCGGGATGCGCCGGTTGAGCTGTTCCAGAACCGCGAAGCCGTCGAACTCGGGCATGTGCAGATCCAGCACCACAAGGTCGGGTTCGAAGCTGTTGAACAGGTCCAGCGTGCGCAGCGGCTCGGTGCTGCTCAGCACATTGGTCAGCCCTTCGCGGGCGAGCAGTTGCTCCATCAAATCCAGGTTGGGCCGCTGGTCGTCGATGATCAGAATGCGGAAGTCTCCGGTCATGTGGGCTCCGGTAGGTATTGATCGAGAAGCGCCAGGAATACCGGCACTTGAATGGGTTTGATCAGGATGGCCGTTGCCCCGGCACTCTTCAGCTCGCGCTGGGTGCTGTCACTGGCATCGGCGGTGATCATCAGCACCGGGGTGTGAGCGGTCGCCGGCAAGCGCCGCAACCGCTGCAATACTTCCAGGCCCTTGAGGTCGGGCAGGTTGAGGTCGAGAAGGATCAGTTGCGGCGCGTGCTGGCGGGCCAGGTCCAGACCAAGCTGGCCCTGCATGCTCGACAGCAACTGAATGCCCGGCCTGCGCTGCAGCAGCGTCTCGATCAAGGCCATACTCGACAGGTTGTCTTCAATGCACAGCAGCTTGCCATGATACGCCGGGCGGGTAGCGGGGCTGGACGCCGGTGCTGTATCAGGTGGACGCAGCAGCTGGACAGCGGGCGGGCGTACGAGCACAGAAGGCAGTTCAAGGGTGAAGCGGCAGCCTTCGTTCAGTGTGGTGTCCACCGACAGCCCGCCGTGCATCATTTCCAGCATGCTCTTGCTCAGTGCCAGGCCCAGCCCGGTGCCCTCGACACTCGGGTTGGCATCCAGCCGCTCGAATGGCTTGAACAACTGACCGATACGTTCGGGTGCAATCCCGTACCCGGTGTCCACCACGCTGACAGTGACTCGCCCGGCAGACTGGCCGACCTCGATTCGCACCTTGCCATCGGGTCGGTTGTATTTGATGGCGTTGGACAGCAGGTTCAGCAACACCTGTATCAGGCGCTGGCGGTCAGCGACCACCCCCAGTTCGTCAGGCAGTTGTGGCAGTTCACTCAGTTCAATGCTGGCATCGGTGGCCATCGGCGAAACCAGCACCAGCGCTTCCCTGAGCACGCTCGACAGCGGCACAGGTTCGAGGTTGAGTGAAACGTGACCGGCTTCGATTCTGGCGATGTCGAGCACTTCATTGATCAGCTTCAGCAGGTGCTGACCCGCCCGCAGAATGTGGCCGATTTGCGGTCTCTGGCTGGCAGGCGAATCCATGTCCAGCAGTTGTGCAAACCCCAGGATGGAATTAAGCGGGGTGCGCAGCTCATGGCTCATGCGCGAGAGGAATTCGCTTTTCGCCCGGCTGGCACGCTCGGCCTCTTCTCGGGCGGTGCTCAGGGCTATTTCAGCCACGCGGCGATCACTGATGTCGCGGGTTATCTTGGAAAAACCGCGCAGTTCGTCGTGACTGTCGTACTGCGCAGTGATCACCACGCTGGCCCAGAACCGGCTACCGTCCTTGCGCCGTCGCCAGCTTTCTTCGGTATACCGCCCGTTGACGGTGGCTTCGTGCAGCGCCATGTCGGGGTGTTGCGGGCATTCCTGTGGCAGATAGAAGACCGAGAAGTGCTGACCGATGATTTCCTGCTCGGTGTAACCCTTGATGCGCTCGGCCCCCGCGTTCCAGGTGGTGACATAACCATCGCGGTCCAGCGCGAAGATGCCGTAGTCCTTCACCCCTTCGATGATCAGTCGTAACCGCTCCTCGTTGTCGCGCAACGCCCGTTCGCGCTCGGCCAGCAACTGACCGGCTTCGATCAGGCGCGTGCCGAGCTGACCAATCTCGTCCTTTTCGGGCGGCTGGGGCAGCAGCGGGTGTCCGAGGGCCAGACGCTGCGCATTGCGCTGCACCTGATGCACCCTGGCGACAATGCCTTTGGACAGCATCAGTACCGCCAGAATGGCGCCGATGATTCCGCAGGCTGCGGCCAAAAGGGTGGATAGCAACAGGCGCTCACGTGTGGCTGCAGCGGCTTCTGTACGTTCTGCCAGCAGAGCGTCTTCGCGCTCGCGCATGATGCCGATCCGTTCGCGCAAACGGTCCAGAACGTACTTGTTTTCGACCAGAATGGCGGCAACGGTTTTGCGGTCTTCCGTGCTCATTGTGCGCAGTTTTTCCAGGCCATCTACTTTGGTATGAATCAGCGGTTCAATGGCTTTCAGGTGTTCACGCATTTGCCCATCACGGATATTGCTGTTGAGCCGCGTCAACGCTGCCTCGATCAGCGGCTGTGCATTGATGTAACCGGGCAGAAAGTCCTCCTGATGAGTCAGCAGATAGCCACGCACACCAGCCGCGGCTTCTGCGATCTGAGTATGAAGTGTCTGGATGTCGCCTTGTACGAGCAGCACGCGCCGCACATCTTCCTCGGCTTGCGCGGTCTGGCGTTCGGCAATATAAATGAGCACCAGCGAAAACATGAGCATCGCCAGCGGCAGGGAAATTGCTACCAGCGCCTTGCCTCGTAATGGAAGGTCTTCCCAGCGGCTGCTGCCTGGTGCATTCATTGCCAGTCGCTCGTCGACTGGCTCACCAGGCCCAGCGCAACGCCACGCACTGCGGCCTGGGTACGGTCTGAAGCACCGAGCTTGCCGATCACTTTTTCCACGTGCGCCTTGGCGGTGCCGGTGGTGATACCCAGCTTTTCGCCGATTTCCCGGTTACTGAAGCCGCCCGCCACCAGCCCGAGTACCTGACGTTCGCGAGGTGTCAGTGCTACCGGGACGCTCGCGCCACTACTGCTGCGGTCGGTCATGCGGCGCAGCAGGCGCGCACTGACGGCGCTGTTCAAGGCTTCTTCGCCGCGTGCCACGCGTTGCAGGCCGGCAATCACTTCATCGCGACTCGCGTCCTTGAGCAGATAACCCACCGCACCCGCGCTGATGGCGGCCTCCAGATGGTCGGTGCTGTCGTCCATGGTAAAAATCACTACTTTCAGACCCGGCATGCGCTGCTGAAGAATCCGCGCGGCGCCCAGGCCGTTGAGTACCGGCATGCGGATATCGAGGATGGCGATGTCCGGTTGCAGCTCCTGGCACAGATCGATGGCTTGCTGGCCGTCGGCTGCCTGGCCGACCACTTCGAATTCCGGATGGCCCGCCAGCAGCGAGACGAATCCGGTGCGTGTTACTTCATGATCGTCTGCCAGAACCAGTCGCACGGTGTCAGTCATGTCATTGCCTTGTCTGCATTGAAAGGGACCACGGCCCGCAGCCGGGTGCCGCGTCCGGGTCGGCTGACACAGGTCAGGCGGCCATCCAGAAGGCTGGCGCGTTCCTGCATGGCCACCAGGCCCAGCTTTTGAACGCCAGTGCCAGTCAGCGATTTGTCGGTGATGAAACCACGGCCGTTGTCTTCCAGTCTGAGTGAAATGTTGCCGTCACTCAGCTCCAGCGCCAAGTCTACGCTGCTTGCGTCAGCGTGTTTGAGCACATTATTGATGCCTTCCTGAGCGATGCGAAACAGCGCGATCTCCAGCTGACTGGGCAGGCGGGTCAGAGAGCGCGAGGCCCATTGCACGACGATCCCCGCGTCACGCAGTCGGTCGGCCTCTTTGTCGATTGCCTGCAACAGCCCGAAATCATCCAGCACGCTCGGGCGCAGGCCGCTGATCAGCTGCCGACCCTCGCCAACGCAATGCTGCGCCAGCTTGAGAATGGCTTGCAGATCGGCATCCAGCGGTTCAGGCAGGGCCGGACAGCGCCCGGCGAAGCCTTGCAGGCGCTGGTGCAGGCCGGCAAGTGTCTGCGCCAGACCGTCATGCAGGTCGTAGGCCACGCGTTTGCGTTCGTCTTCCTGGGCGGTAAACAGCTGGCGCACCAGCTCGGACATGGTTCGCTCCCGCGCCACCAGGGCGTCGAGCAGACGGTTGTTCTCAAGGTGCGCCGCGAGCAGGGTGGCGAGCAGTTGCAGGGACTCGATGTCTTCGTTGTCCGGCACGCTGATGGCAACGCTACTGGCCAGCAGCAGCGTGCCGAAAGCCCCTTCGTCAGCCCCGCGCAAGGGCAGCAGCAGCACACAAGGGGAGTCTGTTCCGGGGCGCTCCAGCCATTGCGGACCGATGACCAGCGGGTCGGCAGCCGTTTCCAGGGTGTTCAGGCGGTCGACGTTGCCATGACTGGCGGTGGTCTGCACACCGTTGCCTGCCCCCCATTCCACCAGCAGGCCATGGTCCATGGCCACGAACGCACAGGCACGTTGCAAGACGCGCAGGCGCATCGCTTCAGGTGGCAACTGGGTCAGTTCCTGACCGGTGTCGACCAGCAGGCGCAGGCGTGCTGCGCGACTTTGCGACTGGCGATATTGATTGCGGATGGCCAGTGCGCTTGCCGGATCGTGAGGTGGGCTTTGCATGAGGTCTCCAGCGAGGGGCCATGTCGGCGAACGCTATATCGGCGAGGCGCTACACCTGCGCGGGCATATACAGAAGTGACGCTATTAGAACCGCATCGGGAGGTAAAGCCTATCTGCCGATTGGCATACATAGATAACCCCGGTTGGCCGATGGCGAGAAGGGGCGGGGCGGGCAAAGTGGCACTCACTGAATCCCTGAACAGATCCCCGTAGGAGAGTAGCGATGAAAACTAAATTGACCGCCCTGGCCCTGTTGCTGGTTGTGAGCGCACCGATGGTCCAGGCTGCTGCCGAACCGTCCGGCTACACCTACCGTATGGTGGCCGAGCAGCCAAGCAACGTGAACGACAAGGAAATCGCGGGTCTGTTTGATCGCTGGAACAAGGCCCTGCAGACTGGCAACTCGCAAACTGTCGCGTCGCTGTATACGCCGGACGCTGTCCTGCAGCCTACGGTCTCCAACAAGGTGCGTGCCACTCCGGCGGAGATCAAGGACTACTTCGATCACTTCCTGGCGCTCAAGCCGGTTGGCGAGATCAACTACCGCGAGATCCGTCGCCTGGGGCCTGATGCCGCTGCGGACAATGGCGTCTATACCTTCACCCTGACAGCTGCGGACGGCAAGAAGACCAAGGTACAGGCACGTTATTCGTTTCTCTACCATCGCGTCGGCAACGAGTGGAGGATTCTCAACCACCATTCCTCGGCCATGCCGGAAATACAGCCTGAGTACCAGGTCAGCCGCTGATCGACAACCGATAGTCAGCTGAAACAAAAAATCCGGAGCCATGGCCCCGGATTTTTTTCGTCTGGCAGAATCGCCTGCGCTCAGGCTTCGGCGCTGGCACTGTTGACCTTGCGGCAGTGAATCAGCGCGTCGCGAATCATGAAGTTGACCAGCGTCGGCGAAACCCCCAGTTCCTTGGCGATGTCTTTTTGCGGCACGCCGTGCAGGCGATACATTTCGAACGCATAACGGGTGCGGGGTGGCAGCTCGCCCAGTGCGTCGGCAATTTTCTCCAGGCTGGAGAAGTTGATGTGTGAGGTTTCTGGCGATGCACCCTGAATCACCACGTTCAGCCCCTCGGCCTCGGGGCCGGTGTATTTCTGTTCCAGCGCCTGTTTGCGGTAATGATCGATGGCCAGGTTACGCACGATCTGAAACAGATAGCTGAGCTGTGCCTTGAAGGTCAGCGTGGCCTGCGGCGCGGAGCGCAACCTGAAGAACGCATCCTGCACGACATCTTCGGCGCGCGAGCGGCAGCCCACGATGCGCGCGGCAATCTTGACCAGCAGCAGATAGTTGTCGACGAATGCCTGGAGTAACGGTGAGTCGCACTTACTTGTGATTACGTGTTCCGTCATGGAATTCACCTTGCTGCAAAACCAATGGGGGGGAGGGCTGCAGGAGTAGCAGCGCCGTCACATGGGGCAGCAAATTAGCCTTAATGATAATTATTGTCAAATGCGAAAGCCAATCAGCGCACTTTAAAAGGGCAGTGCTGAGCATTGCGCGCTTGCTGCTGGCACCCTCACTAATTATTTCCAGGCGCCATCCGTTCTCATTGGTGACAGGCCCGACCACGGTTGCAGCCAGGGAATACTTCAGGAGAGCCTCATGCGTTTCGATCACGCGCCTCGCCGCTTTTACATTCGCGCCAGCAGACGGACGGTTCAGCCATGAGCACGCCCGTGAGTCTGACGCTGTTCTGCCTGCCTTACTCAGGTGCCAGTGCGATGTTCTACGGCCCTTGGCGGCGCAAAGTACCCGAGTGGCTGAACGTACGCCCGCTGGAGCTTCCCGGCCGTGGCATGCGCATGGATGAGCCGTTGCAGACTGATATCGCGCAACTGGCGAGTGAGTTGGCAGACGAAATCAGTGCAGAACTGGACACGCCTTATGCGCTATTCGGTCACAGTCTGGGTGGGTTGCTGGCCTTTGAACTTGCACATGCCTTGCGCGAACGCGGTCTGCCCGCGCCGCTGGCGTTGTTTGCCTCGTCCACTGCCGGCCCGGTGCGCCGCGATGTCAGCGAATACGTCGTCGCCAAGACCGATGAGCAACTGATTGCGCGACTGCGCAAGCTCCAGGGCACCAGCGAGAACGTCATCGCCAATGACGAATTGATGCAACTGATGCTGCCCATACTGCGCGCCGATTTTCTGTTGTGCGGCAGCTTTGTGTACGGCGAGCGCGAACCGTTGAGCGTGCCGATTCATATCTTCGGCGGCAAACAGGACAGCATCAGCGTCGAGGAGCTGCTGGATTGGCAGGAAGAGACCTGCACCGGGTTCTCGCTGGACATGTTCGAAGGGCATCACTTCTATCTGATCGAGGAGCAGGCGCAATTGCTTCGCCATCTGCGGCGTTATTCCGAATTGCACCTGACCCGCTGGCGCAACAGCGCATCACGGCTGATGAGCCGGGCTGCCGGTTGAGCCGTCTGGCTCTTTTGCTTAGCGCGCGACCTAACCACGGGACGCGCGTCTTTTCTTGAAATTCAGATTTTATCTGGCACGCCGAACCTAGCAGGAACCCCATCATGGATGCGTTTGAACTCCCCGACACTCTGGCTCAGGCCCTTCAGCGTCGCGCCTTGCAGACGCCTGATCGGCTGGCTCTGCGTTTTCTTACCGACGAGAAAAGTCAGGGGCTGGTGTTGACCTACCGTGATCTGGACCTGCGCGCGCGGACCATCGCTGCTGCGCTGCAACGTCAGGCAGAGCCAGGTGATCGGGCGGTTCTGCTGTTCCACAGCGGGCCGGACTATGTGGCTGCATTTTTCGGCTGCCTGTACGCCGGGGTCATTGCGGTGCCGGCTTACCCACCGGAATCCAACCGCCGTCATCATCAGGAGCGGCTGCTGTCGATCATTGCCGATGCCGAGCCACGTCTGGTCCTGACCGCTTCCGACGTGCAGCCTGCCCTGTTGCAGATGGAAGAGCTGGCCGCTGCCGATGCGCCGCCACTGCTGTGTGTCGATACGCTGGACAGCGCGTCGGCCGATGGCTGGCAGGGTCCGCAACTGCACGCCGACGACATCGCGTTTCTGCAATACACCTCCGGCTCGACGGCCTTGCCCAAGGGCGTGCAAGTCACTCATGGCAATCTGGTCGCCAACGAACTGTTGATTCGGCATGGCTTCGGCATCGACGTCAACCCGGACGACGTGATCGTCAGTTGGCTGCCGCTGTACCACGACATGGGCCTGATCGGCGGCTTGTTGCAGCCGATTTTCAGCGGTGTTCCGTGCGTTCTCATGGCGCCGGCCTATTTCCTCACGCGCCCATTGCGCTGGCTGGAGGCGATCAGTGAATACGGCGGCACCATCAGCGGCGGGCCTGACTTCGCCTACCAGCTGTGCAGCGCGCGGGTCAGCGATTCGGCGCTGGAGCGGCTGGACCTGAGCCGCTGGCGCGTGGCGTATTCCGGCTCCGAGCCGATCCGCGAAGACAGCCTGAATGCGTTCGCCGAGAAATTCGCCAGCTGTGGCTTCACGCCGGACAGCTTCATGGCGTCCTACGGGCTGGCAGAAGCCACGCTGTATGTGGCCGGCGGCAAGCGCGGCAAGGGTATTCCTTCGCTGCATCTGGATGCGCAGGCCCTGGCGCGCAATGTGGCCGAGCTGGGCGACGGTCAGCCGGTCATGAGCTGCGGCACAGGCCAGCCGGGGCACGGCGTGTTGATCGCCGACCCCGTTACCCTGCACGTGCTGGCTGAAAACAGCATTGGCGAAGTCTGGGCCAGTGGGCCGAGCATCGCCCACGGCTACTGGCGCAACCCAGAAGCCTCCGCCAAGGCATTCGTCCAGCATGAAGGCCAAACCTGGCTGCGCACCGGCGATCTGGGCTTTCAGCGGCATGGCGAGCTGTACATCACCGGCCGTTTGAAAGACATGCTGATCGTCCGTGGCCACAACCTGTACCCACAGGACATTGAAAAAGTTATCGAACGCGAGGTCGATGTGTTGCGCAAAGGCCGGATTGCCGCGTTCGCAGTCCATCAGGATGGCAGCGAGGGCATCGGCATCGCTGCCGAAATCAGCCGCAGTGTGCAGAAAATCCTCTCGCCCGAAGCGCTGATCAAGATCATCCGGCAAACCGTGGCCGAGGCCTTTCAGGAAGCGCCGAGTGTCGTTGCGCTGCTCAATCCGGGCGCGCTGCCCAAAACCTCCAGCGGCAAACTGCAGCGCTCGGCGTGTCGTACGCGTCTGGCCGATGGCAGCCTCGACAGCTATGCCGTATTCCCGGCAATCGACACAACCCTGCAACACCGTACTTCACGCACCGGCTCGGACCTGCAAGCGCAGATCGCCAGCGTCTGGTGCGAGCAGTTGCAGTGCGAACAGGTCAGCGCCGACGACCATTTCTTCCTGCTGGGCGGCAACTCGATTGTGGCGACCCAGGTGGTGGCCAGGTTGCGCGAGACGCTCGGCATCGACCTGAACCTGCGCCTGCTGTTCGAAGCGCCGACGCTGGCGGCCTTCGCTGCGCAAATGGAAGCGCTTCAGATCGCTGGATCGCAAGGCAGAAGTCAGGCGCAGAACGCTATCGCCCGGCTGCCCGGCAACGAGCACCTGCCGCAATCGCTGGCACAGAACCGCCTGTGGTTCCTCTGGCAGCTTGATCCGCAGAGCAGCGCCTACAACATTCCCGGCGGGCTTCACCTGCGCGGCGAGCTTGATATCAACGCATTGCGCAGCAGTTTCCAGCGCCTCATCGAGCGCCATGAGTCGCTGCGCACGCGCTTCTACGAGCACGACGGCACAGCCCTGCAACGTATCGATACGCCAGACGAGTTCCATATCGATACGCTGGACATCAGTGATCTGGCAGGCGAGGAGCGCCAGGCGCGTGCGCTGGCGATCCGTGAAGAGCAGGCGCGCCTGCCGTTCGATCTGCAAAATGGTCCGTTGCTGCGTGTCACGCTGTTGCAACTGGACGAAGAAGATCATCAGTTGCTGGTCACGCTGCACCACATAATTGCCGATGGCTGGTCGCTGAATGTGCTTATCGACGAGTTCTCGCGTCTCTATGCGTCGGCTGTTCAGGGCCAGACTCTGAAGCTGGCGCCTTTGCCGTTGCGCTACGCCGACTACGGCCAATGGCAGCGTGAGTGGCTGGCGCAGGGCGAGGCCGAGCGGCAGTTGGCTTACTGGAAACAGCAACTGGGCGATGAGCAGCCGACCCTGACGCTGAACACCGATCATCCGCGCTCGCTACGCCAGCAACACAGCGCTTCACGTTACAGCCTGCGCCTGAGCGCCGAGCTGAGCGCGGCGGTGCGCAACACTGCGCAAGCCTGGCAATCGACGTCATTCATGTTCCTGCTGGCAGGGTTCCAGACCTTGCTGCACCGCTACAGCGGCCAGACCGATATCCGTATCGGCGTGCCCGGTGCCAATCGTCCGCGCTATGAAACCCAGGGGCTGATCGGCTTCTTCATCAATACCCTGGTGCTGCGTGCGCAACTGGAGCCGCGCCTGCCGTTTTCGACGCTGCTGGCCCAGACCCGTCAGGCCACGCTCGACGCCCAGGCGCATCAGGACGTGCCGTTCGAGCAGCTGGTCGAAGCATTTCCGCAGGCGCGCGAGCATGGTTTGTTTCAAGTCATGTTCAACCATCAGCAACGCGACCTCGGCGCGTTGCGCCGTCTACCGGGGCTGCTCGCCGAAGAGCTGCCGTGGCACAGCCGCGAGGCCAAGTTCGACCTGCAATTGCACAGTGAAGAAGACCGCAATGGTCGCCTGAACCTGTCCTTCGACTACGCCGACGAGCTGTTCGAGCGCGATACCATCGTGCGTCTGGCGCAACACTATGTTCGCCTGCTGACACAGGTCAGCCAACAGGCGCAGGTCGCGCTGGGTGATGTGCAATTGCTCAGCACGGACGAGCAGGCCGAACAGGCGCGGTGGAGCGCTGCGCCGTGCATACCTGCGCACGTGTGGTTGCCGGAACTGCTGGAGCGTCAGGCACTACAGACCCCGGAACGCATGGCGTTGGTGTGGGAGGGCGGCAGTCTCGATTTTGCCAGCCTGCACGCCCAGGCCAATCGATTGGCGCACTACCTGCGCGACAAGGGCGTCGGCCCGGACGTCAGGGTGGCGATTGCCGCCGAGCGTTCGCCGCAATTGCTCATCGGCCTTTTGGCGATTCTCAAGGCCGGAGGTGCTTATGTGCCGCTGGACCCGGATTACCCGATTGATCGACTGGCGTACATGCTTGAAGACAGTGGCGTCGAGCTGCTGCTGACCCAGAGCCATTTGCTAGGTGATCTGCCGAGCGCAGAAGGGGTCTGCACGGTCGCGATGGACATGCTGCACCTGGACAACTGGCCGGCCAGCACACCGGGCCTGCACCTGCACGGCGACAATCTTGCGTATGTGATTTACACCTCCGGCTCGACCGGCCAGCCCAAAGGCGTCGGCAACACCCACGCGGCCTTGGCCGAGCGCCTGCAATGGATGCAGGCCACGTACGCGCTGGATGAAAGTGACGTATTGATGCAAAAGGCACCCATCAGCTTCGATGTGTCGGTGTGGGAATGTTTCTGGCCGCTGATCACTGGCAGCCGCCTGCTGCTGGCAGGCCCCGGCGAACACCGCGACCCGCACCGCATCGCGCAGTTGGTCAACGAATATGGCGTGACCACGCTGCATTTCGTGCCGCCTCTGCTGCAACTGTTCATTGACGAACCGCTGACGCAGCAGTGCAGCAGCCTGCGTCGCCTGTTCTCCGGCGGCGAAGCGCTACCGAGTGAACTGCGCAACCGGGTGCTGGAGCAACTGCCGAACGTGCAACTGCACAACCGTTACGGGCCGACCGAAACCGCGATCAACGTCACTCATTGGCAGTGCCAGCTTGCCGACGGCCTGCGTTCACCGATTGGTCGCCCGCTGGGCAATGTGCTGTGCCGCGTGCTGGACAGCGAGCTCAACCCGCTGCCACGCGGTGTTGCCGGCGAACTTTGTATTGGCGGTATTGGCCTGGCGCGCGGTTATCTGAACCGTCCGGGGCTGACCGCCGAGCGCTTTATCGCCGACCCGCTAGGTCAGCCGGGTGAGCGCCTTTACCGCACCGGCGACCTGGTACGTTGGGCGGCTGATGGCGCGCTGGAATATCTGGGGCGTCTTGATCAGCAGGTCAAACTGCGTGGCTTCCGCGTTGAACCACAGGAAATCGAAGCCCGACTGCTGGCCCAGCCAGGCGTCGGTCACGCTGCTGTGCTGGTCCGTGAAACCGCTGCTGGCCCGCAACTGATCGGTTACTACACTGGCGAAGCCGGACAGGACGTTGACGCCGAGCGCATCAAGTCGGCCCTGGCGCTGGAATTGCCGGATTACATGGTTCCGGCGCAACTGGTGCGTCTCGACAGCATGCCGCTGAGCCCGAGCGGCAAGCTGGATCGCCGCGCCTTGCCCGAGCCGCAATGGCAGACCCGCGAACACGTCGAAGCGCAAACCGACCTGCAAAAGCAGATCGCCGGTATCTGGCGCCAAGTGCTCGGCGTGCCACGTGTGGGCTTGCGCGACGACTTTTTCGAGCTGGGCGGGCACTCGTTGCTGGCCACGCAGATCATTTCCCGTGTGCGTCAGGCATGCGACATCGACCTGCCATTGCGCGCGTTGTTCGAGGCCAGCGAGCTGGGCGCATTCGCTGAACAGGTTCAAACCCTTCAGCAGTGTGGCGCACGCAACAGCCTGCAACCTATTGCTCGCGTCGACCGCAGCCAACCGGTGCCGCTGTCCTATTCCCAGCAGCGCATGTGGTTCCTCTGGCAGATGGAACCGGACAGCCCGGCCTACAACGTCGGCGGTATGGCACGCTTGAACGGCGTGTTTGATATCGAGCGTTTCGAGGCCGCGTTGCAAGCCTTGATCATGCGCCACGAAACCCTGCGCACTACCTTCCCGAGCATCAATGGCGTGGCCTGCCAGAAAGTCGCCGAACAGACCGGCCTGAGTGTTCAATGGCAGGACTATTCGGCGCTGCCTGCCGACGTTCGTCAGCAGCGCATTCAGGCGCTGGCCGACAGCGAGGCGCATAAGCCCTTTAATCTGGAAACCGGGCCGCTGCTGCGTGCCTGTCTGGTCAGGGCGGCGGAGCTTGAACATTACTTCGTCCTGACCCTGCACCACATCGTCACTGAAGGCTGGGCGATGGACATCTTCGCTCGCGAATTGGGTCTGCTTTACGAGGCGTTCCTGGACGGCAAGCCGTCGCCGCTGGAACCGCTGGCGGTGCAATACCTTGATTACAGCGTGTGGCAGCGCCAGTGGATGGAGGCTGGCGAACGCCAGCGTCAGTTGGATTACTGGACCGCGCAACTGGGCAACGAACACCCGCTGCTGGAACTGCCCACTGACCGGCCACGCCCGCCTGTGCAAAGTCACCAAGGCGAACTGTATCGCTTCGATCTGAATCCCGAACTGGCCGCGAAAGTTCGTGCGTTCAACGCTCGCAACGGTTTGACCCTGTTCATGACCATGACCGCCACACTGGCGGTGCTGCTCTACCGTTACAGCGGTCAGAACGACCTGCGCATCGGTGCGCCGGTGGCCAACCGTATTCGGCCGGAAAGCGAAGGGCTGATCGGGGCTTTCCTCAACACTCAGGTGCTGCGCGTGCAGCTCGACGGGCAAATGAGCGTCGCGCAGTTGTTCGAGCAGGTGCGGCATACGGTCATCGAAGGCCAGTCGCATCAGGACCTGCCGTTCGATCATTTGGTCGAAGCCCTGCAACCGCCGCGTAGCGCGGCCTACAACCCGCTGTTCCAGGTGATGTGCAACGTGCAGCGCTGGGAGTTCCAGCAGAGCCGCGAGCTGGCGGGCATGACCGTCGACTACCTGGTCAACGATGCACGGGCCACCAAATTCGACCTCAACCTGGAAGTCACCGAGCTGGATCACCGGCTGGGTTGCTGTCTGACCTACAGCACCGATCTGTTCGACGAACCGCGCATCGCGCAAATGGCCGAACACTGGCTGAACCTGTTGCAGGCGCTGCTCGTCGATCCGCAGCAGCGTTTGAGTGAGCTGCCGCTGTTGCAGGATGCAGAGCGGCAGCAATTGCTCGATAGCCTCGGCGTCGAAGCGGGCGAGCAGCGTCTCGATCAGTGCATTCACAGTCTGTTTGCCGAGCAGGCCCAACTGCGTCCACAGGCCGCGGCGCTTATCTTTGCCGGCGAAACCCTGAGCTACGCCGAGCTGAACGCCCGTGCCAACCAACTGGCCGGAATGCTGCGCCAGCGTGGCGTCGGCCCGCAGGTGCGGGTCGGCCTGGCGCTGCCGCGCTCGCTGGATATGGTTGTCGGCCTGCTGGCGATCCTCAAGGCCGGTGGTGCGTATGTGCCACTGGACCCGGAATATCCGTTGGAACGCCTGCACTACATGATCGAAGACAGCGGCGTCGGCCTGCTGCTGAGCGATCGTGCGCTGTTTGCCGCGCTGGGCGAGTTGCCTGCCGGTGTGGCCCGCTGGTGCCTGGAAGACGATCAGCCGCTGCTGGCGTCTTTCTCGTCCGATGAACTGCCGTTTATCAGCCTGCCGCAGCATCAGGCGTACCTGATTTACACCTCCGGTTCGACCGGCAAGCCCAAAGGCGTGGTGGTGTCCCACGGTGAAATCGCCATGCATTGTCAGGCGGTAATCCGTCGTTTCGACATGCAGCCTGACGACTGTGAACTGCATTTTTATTCGATCAACTTCGACGCTGCTACCGAGCGCCTGCTGGTGCCGTTGCTCAGCGGCGCGCGCGTGGTGTTGCGCGCTCAGGGCCAATGGGACGCCGAAGAAATCTGCACGCTGATTCGTCAGCAGCAGGTCAATATTCTCGGTTTCACCCCCAGCTATGGCAGCCAGTTGGCGCAATGGCTGGCGACCCAGGGCCAGACCTTGCCGGTGCGCATGTGCATCACCGGCGGTGAAGCGCTGACCGGCGAACACTTGCAGCGGATTCGCGCGGTGTTTCAGCCAGAACTGCTGTTCAACGCCTACGGCCCGACTGAAACCGTGGTCATGCCGCTGGCCAGCCTGGCGCCGCAGCAACTGGAGGAAGGCGAAGCCAGCGTGCCGATTGGACGCATCGTCGGCGCGCGCGTGGCCTATATTCTCGACGCCGATCTGGCGCTGGTGCCGCAGGGCGCGAGCGGCGAACTGTACATCGGTGGTGCGGGTCTAGCGCAGGGCTATCATCAGCGCCCCGGCATGACCGCCGAACGTTTCGTGGCTGACCCGTTTGCCAGCAATGGCGGGCGTCTGTATCGCACCGGCGACCTGGTGCGCCAGCGTACCGACGGGCTGGTGGAATACCTGGGGCGTATCGATCATCAGGTGAAGATTCGTGGTTTCCGCATCGAACTGGGCGAAATCGAAAGCCGATTGCTTGAGCATGAGTCGATTCGCGAAGCCGTGGTGCTGGCGCTGGACACGCCGTCGGGCAAGCAGCTGGCCGCTTATCTGGTCAGTGAGGTGGCCGGGCAGGGCGATGAACAGCAGGCGCAACTGCGTGAATCGCTGAAAGCGCATCTCAAGGCGCAACTGCCCGATTACATGGTGCCGACCCACCTGATGCTGCTCGCCAGCATGCCGCTGACCGCCAACGGCAAACTGGATCGACGCGCGCTGCCTGCGCCGGACCCGGAACTCAATCGTCAGCACTACATCGCGCCTGCCAGCGAGCTGGAGCAGCAACTGGCGGCGATCTGGTGTGCGGTGCTGAACGTCGAGAAAGTCGGCGTCAACGACAACTTCTTCGAGCTGGGCGGCGATTCGATTCTGTCGATTCAGGTGGTTAGCCGCGCGCGTCAGGTGGGCATTCATTTCAGCCCGCGCGACCTGTTCCAGCACCAGACCGTGCAGACTCTCGCCGCCGTGGCGACCGCCAGCGAACTGATCCAGGCCGAGCAGGGCCTGCTTGAAGGTGCGTCTGCGCTGACGCCGATTCAGCACTGGTTCTTCGAAACGCCAATCCCCGAGCGACAACACTGGAACCAGTCGCTGGTGCTGGAGCCGGTCAGCGCCCTTGATCCAGGTATTCTGGAGCAGGCGTTGCGTGTCGTGCTTGAACAGCACGACGCCTTGCGCCTGAGTTTTACCGAGCAGAACGGCAAGTGGCAGGCCGAGCACCGAGCCGTCACCGCCGAAACCCTGCTGATACAGGCGCGGGTCGCTGACATGGCCGAATGTGCAGCCTTGTACGCCGACACTCAGCGCAGCCTCGACCTGCAAAACGGCCCGCTGCTGCGTGCCTTGCTGGTTGACGGGGCGCAGGGCCAGCAACGCCTGTTGATGGTTATTCACCACCTGGTGGTTGATGGCGTTTCGTGGCGTGTTCTGCTCGACGATCTGCAAACGGCTTATCGCCAGTTGAGCGACGTTACGCCAGTGCGTTTCGCCGCCAAGACCAGTGCGTTCCGCGACTGGGCCGCGCGCTTGCAGGCCTATGCGGGTAATGAATCGTTACGTGAAGAGTTGCATGTCTGGCAGCGTCAACTGGGCGGTCCTGCGACCAATCTGCCGTGCCATAACTCGCAGGGCGGCCAGCAGAATCGTCACGCACAAACGGTCAGCGTACGACTGGATGCAGAGCGTACCCGGCAACTGCTGCAACAGGCCCCCGGCGCTTACCGCACCCAGGTCAACGACCTGCTGCTCACCGCGCTGGCGCAGGTGATCTGCCGCTGGAGCGGGCAGCCATCGACCCTGATCCAGCTGGAAGGTCACGGTCGCGAAACCTTGTTTGACGACATCGACCTGACGCGCACCGTGGGCTGGTTCACCAGCGCCTATCCGCTGCGCCTCACCCCCGCGCTGGCTGTCGATGCAGCACCGGGCGACTCGATCAAGGTAATCAAGGAGCAACTGCGCCAGGTGCCGCACAAAGGCCTGGGCTATGGCGTGCTGCGCTACTTGGCCGACAGTGCCAGCAAGGCCGCCATGCAGGCGCTGCCGGTGGCGCCGATCACCTTCAATTACCTCGGCCAGTTCGACCAGAGCTTCGCCAGCGATGCGCTGTTTCGTCCGCTGGAAGAGTCGGCAGGCGCGGCCCACGATCCGCATGCGCCGTTGCCCAATGAGCTGAGCATCGACAGCCAGGTGTATGGCGGCGAATTGCTGCTGCGCTGGACTTTCAGTGCCGAGCGCTATCAACCCGCCGCTATCGAAGCGTTGGCGCAGGCTTACCTGGCGCAATTGCAGTCGCTGATCGCCCACTGCCTGAGCGATAGCAGCGGCGGCTTGACGCCTTCCGACTTCCCGTTGGCCGATCTGGATCAGGCGCAGCTCGACGCGCTGCCGGTCGCAGCAAGCCACATCGAGGACGTCTACCCGCTGACGCCGATGCAGGAGGGCATGCTGCTGCACACCCTGCTGGAACCCGGCACCGGCCTGTATTACATGCAGGATCGCTACCGCATCAACAGCGCGCTGGACCCGGAACGTTTCGCCCAGGCCTGGCAGGCGGTGATCGCCCGTCACGAAGCGCTGCGTGCCTCGTTCTGCTGGGACATCGGCGAAACCATGCTGCAGGTCATTCACAAGCCAGGCAGCACGCCGATTGATTATCTGGACTGGCGTGATGTGCCGGCGGACCAACAGGAACCGCGCTTGCAGGCCTTGCTCAAGTCCGAGCGCGAGGCCGGTTTCGATCTGCTCAATCAGCCGCCGTTCCACCTGCGCCTGATCCGCGTCGATGAAGCGCGCTACTGGTTCATGATGAGCAACCACCACATCCTCATCGATGCCTGGTGCCGTTCGCTGCTGATGAACGACTTCTTCGACATTTACACCGCGTTGGGCGAAGGGCGTGAAGCACAACTGACGCCTGCGCCGCGCTATCGCGACTACATCGGCTGGCTGCAACGCCGTGGTCTGGCGCAGGCGCGTGACTGGTGGCAGCACAACCTGCGCGGCTTCGAGCGGCCGACGCCGATCCCCAGCGACCGGCCATTTCTGCGTGAACATGCCGGCGACAGCGGCGGTATGGTGGTGGGCGATTGTTACACCCGTCTTGATGAGCGCGACGGCGCAAAACTGCGCGAGCTGGCGCAACAACATCAACTGACTGTCAACACCTTCGCCCAGGCGGCGTGGGCGCTGACCTTGCGGCGCATGAGCGGTGATCGCGACGTGGTGTTCGGCGTTACCGTAGCCGGTCGTCCTGTGGAACTGCCGCAGATGCAACGCACCGTCGGGCTGTTCATCAACACCATTGCCCTGCGCGTCGGTATGCCGGGTGACGAACAGCGCTGCAGTGTGCGCCAGTGGCTGAGCCAGTTGCTGGACAGCAACATGCAGTTGCGCGAGTACGAATACCTGCCATTGGTGACCATTCAGGAAAACAGCGAACTGCCCAAGGGCCAGCCGCTGTTCGACAGCCTGTTCGTGTTTGAAAACGCGCCGGTGGAAGTCTCGGTGCTCGACCGTGCGCAAAGCCTCAATGCCACCTCGGATTCCGGTCGCACCCACACTAACTATCCGCTGACGGCCGTCTGCTATCCGGGTGATGACCTAGGCCTGCACCTGTCCTACGACCAGCGTTATTTCGACGAGTCCACCGTGCAGAACATGCTCGGCGAATTCAAGCGCCTGCTGCTGGCGCTGATCGAAGGTTTCCATGGCGACATGGCCGGGCTGGCGCTGGTCAGCGAGCAGGAGCGCACGTTCCTGATCGAGGGCTGCAACCAGAGCGATCACGCTTACCCGCTGGATAAGAGCTACGTCGAACTGTTTGAGGCGCAGGTTGAAGCGCATCCCGAGCGTATTGCGGTCAGTTGTCTGGATCGCCAGCTTGGCTACGCCGAGCTGAATATCGCCAGCAATCGACTGGGCCATGCGCTGATCGAGGCCGGTGTCAGTTTCGATCAGCCGGTTGCCTTGCTCGCCGAGCGCGGGCCTGCACTGCTCGGCATGATCATCGGCAGCTTCAAGGCCGGTGCCGGTTACCTGCCGCTGGACCCGGCGCTGCCGAATGTGCGACTGAGCGGCATCATCGCCCAGAGCCGCACGCCGGTGCTGGTGTGCAGCGCGAATTGCCTGCAACAGGGCAGGGCGCTGCTCGATGCGCTGCCCGAGTCCGATCGTCCGCAGTTGCGGGTCTGGGAAGACGTGCAGCAGAGCGAATCAGCGCAGCACAATCCGGGTCGTTACAGCGCACCGGATAACCTGGCTTACGTGATTTTCACCTCCGGCTCCACCGGGTTGCCGAAGGGCGTGATGGTCGAGCAGCGCGGCATGCTCAACAATCAGATGAGCAAAGTGCCTTACCTGAGCCTGAGCGACCACGATGTCATCGCCCAGACCGCCTCGCAAAGTTTCGACATCTCGGTCTGGCAGTTCCTCGCCGCGCCGCTGTTTGGCGCGCGGTTGGACATCGTGCCGAACGACATCGCCCGCGACCCGCAGGCCTTGTTGGCGCATGTGCAGGCGCAGCGCATCAGCGTGCTGGAAAGCGTGCCGTCACTGATAACCGGCCTGCTTGCCGAACAGCACTCCACCCTCGACAGCCTGCGCTGGCTGCTGCCGACTGGCGAAGCCATGCCGCCTGAACTGGCCAGCCAGTGGCTGCAACGCTACCCGGCTATCGGGCTGGTGAATGCCTATGGGCCGGCTGAATGTTCCGACGACGTGGCGTTCTTCCGCGTTGACGCGGACTCCACACGCAGCGCGTACCTGCCGATCGGTTCGCCGACCGACAACAATCGCCTGTACCTGCTCGACGACGCGCTGGACCTTGTGCCGCTGGGCGCAGTGGGCGAGTTGTGCGTCGCCGGGGTTGGGGTCGGTCGCGGTTATGTCGCTGATCCATCGCGTACCGTGCCGGTGTTCGTGCCGCATCCGTTCGGTGCGCCGGGCGAGCGTCTGTATCGCACCGGCGACTTGGCGCGGCGGCGCAAGGACGGCGTGCCGGAGTACGTCGGCCGGGTCGATCACCAAGTGAAGATTCGCGGCTACCGCATCGAGCTGGGCGAAATCGAAACCCGTCTGCTGGAGCATCCGGCAATCCGCGAATCTGTAGTGCTGGACGTCGACGGCCCGCTGGGCAAAGTGCTGGCGGCGTATCTGGTGCCAAGCGCTGCCACGCAGGATCACGATGCGCTGCGAGACGCGCTGAAAAGCCACCTCAAGGCCAGCCTGCCGGACTACATGGTGCCTGCGCATCTGGTGATTCTGGATGCGATGCCACTGACGCCGAACGGCAAACTCGACCGCAAGGCCCTGCCTGCGCCGGATGTCAGCCAGGCGCAGCAGGAATACCTCGCACCACAGACCGAGATGGAGCAGCAACTGGCGACCCTCTGGGCTGATGTGCTCAAGGTCGAGCGCGTGGGTATTACCGACAACTTCTTTGAGTTGGGCGGGCATTCGCTGCTCGCTACGCAAGTGGTCACCCGCGCGCAAAAACTGCTGCAGCGTAACGTGCCATTGCGGGCGATGTTCGAGTTCAACACTGTTCAGGCATTGGCGCAGCATCTGGAAAGCTTGGGTGGGGCGCAGGTCGACGAGCAGAAATTCGACCGATTGTCGGACTTGATGGCGGAACTGGAAGGGCTCTGATCAGCCTCTGGTCGGGGCGCTGGCGCTGCGGATAAAAAACTCGTTACCGGGTGTAAATCCGCAGCTCGCTGGTGCGTTTTCAAGGGAAGGAATAAACGCCGGAGTCAGCATGGCCAATCGTTGTGCCTCAGGTCATTCATGCAGCGTATTGAGGGTTGTACAGATGTCAGTCGCTACCAGGTTTATCGACGATCAGTTGACTCGGACTACTCCGGCAGAGGCTGAAACACTCTATCAGTTCGACGAATCGCCATTGCTGGCCCGGCAGAGTCGCCAGGAGTCCAATGCGCGCAGCTACCCACGGCGTATTCCGCTGGCGCTCAAGCGCGCCAAGGGCATTCACGTCGAGGACGTTGAAGGCCGGCGCTTCATCGACTGCCTGGCGGGCGCGGGCACGCTGGCGCTCGGGCATAACCACCCGGTGATTATCGAAGCGATCCAGCAGGTTATCGCCGACGAGCTGCCGCTGCACACCCTGGACCTTACTACGCCGGTCAAGGACCGGTTCGTTCAGGACCTGTTCGGCCTGTTGCCGCCAGCGTTGGCCGACGACGCGAAGATTCAGTTCTGCGGCCCGACCGGTACCGATGCGGTGGAAGCTGCGCTGAAACTGGTACGCACAGCTACTGGACGCAGTACGGTGCTGTCGTTTCAGGGCGGTTATCACGGCATGAGCCAGGGCGCATTGAGCCTGATGGGCAGCCTGGGGCCGAAAAAGCCGCTCGGTGCCTTGCTCAGTATGGGCGTGCAGTTTCTGCCCTATCCCTACGATTACCGCTGCCCGTTCGGGCTTGGCGGCGAACAGGGCGTGCGTGCCAACCTGCACTATCTGGAGAATCTGCTGAACGACCCGGAAGCCGGCGTGCAACTGCCAGCAGCGGTTATTCTTGAAGTGGTGCAGGGCGAGGGCGGTGTGATTCCTGCTGATCTCGACTGGTTGCGCGGCGTGCGGCGGATCACCGAGAAGGCCGGTGTGGCGCTGATTGTCGATGAAATCCAGAGCGGTTTTGCCCGCACCGGCAAGATGTTTGCCTTTGAGCACGCCGGGATCATCCCGGACGTGGTAGTCATGTCCAAAGCCATCGGCGGCAGCCTGCCGTTGGCGGTGGTGGTCTATCGTTCATGGCTCGACACCTGGCTGCCGGGCGCCCATGCCGGAACCTTCCGCGGCAATCAGATGGCAATGGCTACCGGTTCGGCAGTAATGCGCTATCTTCAGGAACACAATATTTGCAAACACGCGACAGCCATGGGCGCTCGTTTGTCGGAGCATTTGCGAGCGTTGCAGCGCGATTTTCCGCAGTTGGGCGATATTCGTGGTCGCGGGCTGATGCTCGGCGTCGAACTGGTCGATCCGGCCGGTGCGCGAGATGCGCAGGGGCACCCGCCGGTATTTGCCCGTCTGGCCCCGCTGATCCAGCGTGAATGCCTCAAGCGCGGGCTGATTCTAGAGCTGGGTGGTCGACATGGCAGCGTGGTGCGCTTCCTGCCACCGCTGGTGATCACTGCCGAGCAGGTCGACGAAGTGGCTGAAATTTTCGGTCGCGCACTCAACGCCTCTGTTGCACAGCTTTAATTTTTTGACGTAGTGATACGTTCAATCCCTATAGCTGCCATGAATTGGCACGGCAGCACTGAACACACACGGAGAGCAGCAATGACTTCAGTATTCGATCGGGAAGACATCGTCTTTCAAGTGGTGGTCAACCACGAAGAACAGTATTCGATCTGGCCCGACTACAAAGCCATTCCTAACGGCTGGCGCACAGTTGGCAAAAGCGGCTTCAAAAAAGAATGCCTGGCCTACATCGAAGAAGTCTGGACCGACATGCGCCCCCTGAGTCTGCGCCAGAAAATGGAAGCGCAGACGGCGTAGCCCACTGAGTAAGCTGCATGGCTGTCTTGCCTGCTGATGCTCTTGTTCGCGAAGACGGCGGTACATTCACGGTGGATTTATCGTCTGAAATATAGACTTCGCGAACAAGTTCGCGCCTAGGTCCTTCGGGCTGAGGCCTGACGCCTTTGCCGCATCACTCTCTGCCAGCCAGCACCTTGATAATCCCCTGAATATCCACCTGCAACTCCGCCAGCGGGTCAGCGCCATCGATCCCCAGTACCAACAGCTTGCTGCCAGCCGCCTCGATTGCAGCCTGTACCGGCTCTGGCGGTTGACGATGATCAAGCACCAGCGCCACGTCATTGTCCTTTAAGGTCGCGCTCAGCTTGTTCAATGCCTCGGGCGTCCACTGTTCGTCTGTCAGCACCTGGCTGTCGATCAGTTCCAGATTCAGCCCGCTGATCAAATAGCCAAAGCGGTCCGACAAACTCACCACGCTCAAGTTGTCGGCACCGGCCAGCGCTGCTTCGCTGCTGGCGCTGAGCTTGAGCAACTGTTGCTTGAACGCCGCCAGGTTGGCTTCGATCTTCGGTTTGGCTGCCGGTACCAGGCGCACCAGATCCGCAGCCAGCACATCCGCCATCCGTCCCATGTTGTTGCTTGCCAGCCATGGCTGACTGTTCAGACCGTCAGTGCCCTGGCCCGGCTGAACGGCAATGCCCGGCAAGCTACCGTCCACTGGACGCGCCGCGTCAATTTCGACAATGCGGATATTGCTGCGGCGGGCATTAGGGTAAAGAGGGTCGTCGGCCCAGATCGAACGCAAGCCGATCACCGCATCGGCGTTGTTCGCCAGCCCGCGCAATGCATCGGCCCCACGCCCGGTGAAATATGCGGTCTGACGCGAGCCGGGCAGGTTGGCGGCAGCAGCGCGCTCCAGCACCACGCCGCTGTCCTTGAGCAGCATCTCGCCCAGCCCATAGGTGATCGGCAGGCTGGCCAGCACACGCACGGGCTGCGAGCTGTCGGTTTTGGCGTCGGCGGCATACAGACTGTTGGCGAACAGACCGGTCATGGCCAGTGCCAGGGTCAAGGTACGTAGAGTAGGCATTTATCCAATATTCCCTTTCAGACTCGGCAGGGTGCCGCGAGCGATGGCGGCCAGGGCGAAGGCAGCGCCGGCCACCAGAATGATCGCTGCGCCGGACGGCACAGGCAGGTCGAAGACGATTGGCAGCAGGATGCCGCACAGGGTACTGACGGTCGCTATAGCCACTGAAATCCAGAAAAAGCCTTTCAGCGACTGGCTCAACAGGCGTGCCGCTGCCGCTGGAATCACCAGCAACGCACCGACCAGAATCGCGCCGATGACTTTCACGGCGGCAACGGTGATCAAAGTGACCAGAATCACGAACAGGTAATCCAGGGTCTTCACTGCTACACCGCGAACGGCGGCCAGTTGCGGGTTGAAACTGGCCAGCATGATGCGGTTGTAAAGCGGCAGGCTCAGGCCCATCACCAGTGAACCGACGATCAGCAGCACCAGCAGGTCATTGCCGTTGACGGTCAGTACCGAGCCGAACAGCACGTTTTCCAGAATGTGCACGTTGATCTTGCCGGCCAGCACCAGCAGCAGGCTTGCGCCGAGAGCCAGCGATACCGAGAGGAACACGCCGATCAGCGTGTCCGGTGCCAGCCCGGTACGGTTGCGCAGGTAGTTAAGGACGATGCCGAACAGCAGGCAGTAACCGAACAGCGCGCCATACGGCCCTGTGTACGGCTCGCCAAGCAGAATGCCGATGGCTACGCCGGTCAGCGCCGCATGGCCCACTGCTTCGGAGAAAAACGCAAAGCGCTTGACCACCACCAGTGTGCCCAGGCCTCCGAGCACCGGGCCGATCAACAGCCCGGCGAGCAGAGCATTGACCACAAACCCGTAAGCCAGCGCCTCGGGCAGATAACCGGATGAGGCGAGGCCCTGAATGAACAGGCGAAACGTTTCGTAATCCATTAGGCGGCGCTCCCGTCAACGGTATCCGCAGCGCGAGGATAAGCAGAAAACAACGTCAGCAGCCGCTCTGGCGTCAGCGCCGTGGCGGCAGGCTCGTCGAACAGCACCCGGCGATTGAGCCCGGTCACCTGATCCGCCAGACGCCGCACCGCGTCCAGATCATGCTCGATCCACAGCACGGTGATGCCGCTGCGACGCCAGTCAAGCAACAGGCGCTCGAAGACTTGAATTCCGGCTTCATCGAGTGCCGACATCGGCTCATCAAGCACCAGCAATTGCGGCGCAGGAATCAACCCCTGTGCCAACAGTACCCGCTGCCGCTCGCCACCGGACAGCGCGCCCATGCGCCGTTTGCGTTTGTCCTGCAGGCCGACCCGTTCCAGCGCTTCGCCAATCGCCTCTGCGTAGTGCTTCGACAAACCCAGAAACGCCGGACGTCGCTGACACATGGCTGCCATGAAATCATCCACGGTCATGGGCAGGCCGCGGTCGAACTCCAGTGCCTGTGGCACGTAACCGATCAGGCCCGGTGCGGCAGGCCATTGCAGGCTCAGTTGGCCCTGATGTGGCGTCTGCCCGAGCAGGGTCTTGATCAGCGAGCTTTTGCCGCCGCCGTTCGGCCCGACCAGCGCGTGTACACTGCCAGCGCGCACGTTGAAATGCACCCGGTCGAGAATCGTCGTGCGTCCAAGCGTCAGGCTCACCTGATTGAATTCGATGCTGGGGCCTTTGCTGACGATGTCGAGGTTCTGCGCAATAGTCATGTGCCAGACTCCTGAATCGCCCGCACCACGGTGTCGAGGTTGCCGGCCATTTCCTTCTCGTACTTGTCGGCGGTGTATTCGCCATAGGAAATGTGCGACAGCGGGTACAGCTTGACCCCTGATTCGCGCTGAATGGTATCCACATAGGTGGAAGGGAAATCCATTTCCGAGAAGATCACTTTCACATCCAGTTCGCGCAGTTGGTCGATGGTCTTTTTCAACTGGCTCGGGCTGGGTTCGATGCCATGCGCAGGTTCTACCACCGCCGTCACTTCCAGGCCGAATTCACGCAGCAGGTAGTCGTAGGCGGCGTGCACTGTGGCCACGCGCAGGTCGGCGTTGGGGGCTTTGGTCAGCTTTGCGAGGGCGTCGGCACGCATCTGCCGCAGGCGCTTGCCATAGGCGCGGGCGTTGGCGGTGTAGGTTTTGGCGTTGTCCGGGTCAAGCTTGCCCAGCTCGCGGGCAATGTTGTTGACCTGAGCGATGGACGCACTGATCGACAGAAACGTATGCGGGTTGACCACTTTGCCTGCACCTCTTGCCGCCACGCCGGTAGCAGCCAGCAACGGCACGTCGGCGTTGGCCTCAATGGTCTTGATGTTCGGCGTTTCACTGGCAGCGATCATGCGGTCGGCGAAATCGTCATGGCCGACGCCGTTGAGCACTATCACGTCCAGCGAACTGATACGTTTGATGTCCTCGGCGCGCGGCTCGTAGGCGTGCGGGTTGAAACCGGCCGGGATCAGCGGCACGACTTCGGCCTTGTCACCGACGATATTGCTCACGTAGCTATAATAAGGGTGCAGGGTGATGCCGATGCGCAGGCGTTTTGCCGGGTCGGCGGCATAGCCGGACGGTGCCAGCAGGGCGGCGAACAGGCCCACCAGCAGGCCGCGCAGCAAAGGGCGGCGTTTGAATGAAATAGGCATGGGCAAGCGATCTTCTTTCAAATGAATGCGGAGTTTCAGTGCGGGTGCTGACGTGTCACGCCAGCATCGAATTGTGCGACGACCTGTTTCCAGCCAGCATCGGTCAGGGCCTTGTCACCGAGGTCGCTGACTGACGCCAGGGAGCTGCTGCGGTTGATCCAGATGTCAGGCTGATCGCCACGCGACGAATCGACACGCATCAGAAACGAGCCTGCCACGCTGGGTGCCTGAGTCAGCCCCAGGTAGGACTGCTCGACCATTTGCCAGACATGACCGCCACGGCTCACCGAGCTGACGTCTTGGGTGAATGGCGCAAAGCCTTCTTCGCCAAGTTGTTGCGGTGTGATCGGCGTCTGCTGCTCTTCGGCCAGCAGGCGAATTTCGTCGAGGGTCACGCGCAGATCGGCGTAGATGCCTTGCTCGGCGGCGCTCAGGTCACGTCGTGCGTCGAGTTGATGGCTGGCAAGGCTATGCGTTTCCTGGGTGTCACGGTGCAGGCTGACGACCCCTGCAGCAACGCCGAGGATCAACAGGCACAGCAGCAAAACGTAGAGAGTTTCATGCCCGGCGCCAGCCGGACGGACGATTTGTCGGGTTGGCGCACTCATGGGGTCGAGATATCCGCCTGATCGATTTCCACCACATGGCCGGGGCCTGCGTCGAACAACACGTAGAATTCGGAAGCAGGGCGCTTGAAGGTCACGGTCGAATCCTCACCCAGCTTGCCGGGCACCAGAATGGTTTCGTCGTAGCCGATGACGTCGAGGGTTACGCCGGGCGCACCGCTGCCGTCGGAAAAACCACCGGTGCAGCGGATCTGCTCGTTGTCGATCTGTTTGCATTCGCACATCGGGTTGTGCGCCAGGGCGTTGCCGCTCAGGCCAAGCAGGCAAAGGGCGCTGGCCTTCAGCCAATGCAGGGAAGGGCGGGCACTCATGGTTTGGCTCCTTGTTTTTTCAGCCACGCCACGGTAGTCGGCGAAGCCTGTTGCAGAGGGATGGAAGTCTGATGCATGGTGCCGTCCCAGCCTTCCATGGTGATCCACAGGTCTGAGTCGGGGCTGGTGTTTTCCGCAACCTGCATGAACGCGCTCATGCGGTAGCCACCACCGAAGAAAATCACCCCGGCGGTGCGCAGGCTGCGCGGCTTGCCGATGCGCAGGTAAGTGGCCTTGACCCGGTCGATGCAGGCATTGCACAGCGCGGCGTTGAAACTTTTCATGTAGCCCGACGGGCCGGACAGGCGCGGGGCTTCGTTTCGGTCTTCTGCAAGGCGCAGGCTCCACGGGCCGACCTGTATCTCGCCGACCTCACGCTGGCCCAGGCCTTGATCGCCCCGATCCAGCGCGTTGTCGGAGAAGTATTTGGGCATGAAACCCAGTGGGATCAGCACCAGCAATACATTGATGTGGAAGCGCCACTTGTGCCAGAAACGGCTCAGCGACGATGCAGGTTGTGCGACAGCGACCTTGCTCACAGGCTGTTCTCCGGGGCGCGGGTCGCCAGTGGCGAGGTATGTAGTTCCGGGGTGTACACGACAGGCCTGATTTTGGCTTCACGCTTGAGGGCGTTAAGCGTCGCCAGCGCGGTGCGTTTGCTCCAGATCAAAAGGCCGCTGAGGACCATCGTGCTCAATAGCAGGCCGAAGAACGCCCAGATCAGCTTGATCCAGATACCGCCGAAATCGCCGGTGTGCAGCGGGCGCATGGACTCGGTGACGAACTCCAGCTTGTTACGGTCCGACAAAAGGTGCGAGGCCGCTATTTCACCGCTGTACGGGTTGATTTCGGCAGTCTGGAACATCAGCGGGTACCAACTGCGGCCACCGACCTGCATGTTGCTGTAGGCATTGAAGGGCGGTGTGATAAAGCTGGCTTCAAGACCCGGAATTCGCTCCTTGGCGATTTCCACAGCTCGCTCCAGGCTGATGGTCGGTGCGGGGCTGCCATCGGCGGTCAGCGGCACGGCGCTGTGCGGGATGATCGACGCGACCTGGGATTTACTCGAGATACTGATCTGGTTATCGCCGAGGATCGCCTGAATCAGAAACCAGGTGCCGGTGATGGAAATCACCGCGATGAACCAGATTGACCAGACGCCACTGAGGCGATGAAGGTCGCCCCAGAAAATCCTCGGGCCCTGACTGAGGCGAACCGGCTTGAAAAAGCCGCGCCAGAATTTCTTGTAGACCACCAGCCCGGTCACCAGCGAAGCCAGCAATGGCAGGCCGAGAATCGACACCAGATACCAGCCCCACGAATAGCCATTGGTGAACGGCACCAGCCACCAGCCGTGCAGTGCGCGGGTAAAGCGGCGGAAATCGAATGACGGCGTGAGGCCCTGAATCACCCCGGTATAAGGGTTGACGTAAGCCGGCACCGAGCGCCCGTCCGGGTAAGTCACGAACACGCTCAGGGCGAAATAGTCACCGTCGGGCTGCATGATCGTGCCGACGATCAGGTCCGGCTCATTGCGCTCGATGGTCGCGCGAATCTGCTCGAAGCTCATGCGCTGGGCATCGTCGGAAGGGCGGTTGTCACGCATCTCCGGGTTGGCAAGCCACATGATTTCCTTGCTGATCACCGCCAGCGTGCCGGTCACGCAGACGATCAGCACGAAGAACCAGATAGGCAGCGCAAGCCAGCTGTGGACGAGGAACCAGATTTTTGAACGGGACTTCTTCGACATGGATTAACAATCTCGATTCACGATGTAGAGCGGGCGTCAGACGGGCTCTCGGTATGCACGCGCGGGCGATATAAAGCCTCGCATTCAGTTAAAGACGAATGAGAACGAGATTTCTCTAGGAATTTTTTGCGTTTAAATGAAAAAAATTGTTTCAGAGCTGCCGGAAACCTCTGCAAGGCACAGGAAATGGGGCAGGCCAGTTAATTTTTCAGTGGCGAAGTACGTTCAATCTGGACATGGGTGTTGCGCCAGGCCGCAGGGGCTCGGGCGCTTTTGTCATCGAGGGAGAGACATCATGAGTCATGCGTTGAGTATGGATATCCGGCCGCTGCTGGCAGGGGCGGGCAGTTTGCCCATGCTGGTGCAGGCGCCCGAACCCGGTCTGGACTTGATCGAAGCGCTGGGCGAACTCAAGCCGCTGGTAGCCGAACACCTGTATAGCGCAGGCGGCATTCTGTTCCGCGGATTTGAAGTGGGCGGAGCCGAAGCGTTTCGTGAGTTTGCCGGCGGTTTTGGTGATCCGCTGCTCAACTACGAGTTTGGCTCCACGCCGCGCAGCAACGTCACCAAGGGCGTGTACACCTCCACCGAATACCCTGCGCACCAGAGCATCCCGCTGCACAACGAGCAGGCCTACACGCTGGACTGGCCGATGAAAATCTGGTTCTACAGCATGGTCGCGGCGCAGACCGGCGGCGAAACGCCGATTGCCGACAGTCGCGAGATCTACCGGCGCATCCCGGCGCGCATTCGTGATCGCTTCATCGAAAAAAAGCTCATGTACGTGCGCAACTACGGCAACGGGCTGGATGTGGAATGGAGCCAGGTGTTCAACACCGAAGATGAACGTGTAGTCGAAGCGTATTGCCAGGCACACAACATCGAATGCGAATGGAAAGACGACGGGGAACTGCGCACCCGGCAAATCTGCCAGGCAGTGTCCCGCCATCCGGTGACCAAAGACACGGTCTGGTTCAACCAGGCGCACCTGTTCCATATTTCCAACCTGCAACCGGAAGTGCGCGAAACCCTGCTGGACGTCGTGGACGAAGAAGACCTGCCGCGCAACGTCTACTATCGCGACGGCTCGCCCATCGAAGAAAGCCTGCTGGACGAGATTCGTGGCGTACTAGATGACTGTACCGTCAGCTTCCCGTGGCTGGAAAACGACGTACTGATGCTCGACAACATGCTCACCGCCCACTCGCGTGCCCCGTTCACTGGCAAACGCAAAGTCGTGGTGGCGATGGCGCAGGGGCATTCTGACAAGTAAGCGCCTGCAGATTATCGTGCCGACGCTTTGCGTCCGATCCTGAATACGCAGCGCGGTGTAGATTTGTGACGCGGAGCGTCATGCAAGGCATCCCCACGCTGGAGCGTGAGGGACGATAGGTGTCTAACTGACCAACTATCGTGCCGACGCTTTGCGTCGGTATGCAGTTCTGGACGCTCAGCGTCCGGTCCTGAATCTGCGGCGCGGTGTATATATGTGATGCGGGGCCTCATGCAAGGCATCGCCACGCTGGAGCGCAGGGGACGATAGGTGCCCAGCTGTCACCACTACAAACCTTTCTAAATATTTCCCCGCCAATTCGTTCTTGTTGATACGACCCCGCCCGACGGTCAGCCCCATTCAGCAAGGATCGACCCATGAACCCCGAACACGCCCAGAAACTCGCTCGTCGTTTTGTCGAGTTGCCCCTTGAAAAACGTCGCCTGTTTCTCGATGGCATGCGCAAGGAGAACATGGATTTCTCGCTGTTCCCGATCCCTTCCTGTGCAGGGCTGGCCGAGCGTGACGGGCTGTCTTATGCCCAGCAACGCATGTGGTTTCTCTGGCAGCTGGACCCGCACAGCGCAGCCTACAACCTGCCGATGTCGGTGTGCCTGAACGGCCCGCTGGAGCTGCCGCTGCTGGAGCGGGCGTTCAGTGCGCTGGTCGAGCGTCATGAAAGCCTGCGCACCACCTTCGGTCAGGACGGCGACCGTGCGTTTCAGCGTGTTGCACCGCCATCACCCGTAAACATTCGTCTGATCGACATGAGCCCGTTGCCGCCGGAGCAGCGCTGGTCGAACGCGCGGCAGGCGATGGCCGAACAGTCGGCGCAGACCTTCGACTTGCAGCGTGGGACGCTGTTTACCGTGCAGGTGTTGCGCCTCGCCGAGCAAGAACATCTGCTGCTGCTCAACCTGCACCACATGATCACTGACGGCTGGTCGATGAACGTGCTGATCGACGAATGGCTGCGCGGTTACGACGCGCTGCTGGCTGGCAAGCCGCTGCCCTTTGAACCATTGGCTGTGCAGTACCGCGATTACGCCGTCTGGCAGCGCAGCTGGCTGGAGGCTGGCGAACAAGAGCGCCAACTGGATTACTGGCGCGAGCACCTGGGCACAGAACACCCTGTACTGGAATTGCCCACAGACCGTCCGTACCCGGCACTGCCCAGCCACGACGGCGCGCGCCTGGAGCTGGCGCTTGCGCCCGAACTGTTGCGCAGCCTGAAAAATCTCGCGCAACGACAGGGTGTGACCCTGTTCGTGGTTCTGCTGGCGACTTTCAAGAGCCTGCTGCATCGCTACAGCGGGCAGACCGATATTCGCGTCGGCGGCCTGATCGCCAACCGCACGCGCAGTGAAACCGAAGGCCTGATCGGCTGCTTCATCAACACCCAGGTACTGCGCAGTGAAGTTACGGCGCAGACGCGCTTTGTCGATTTGCTGCACACCGTGCGCGATGCCTCGACCGGTGCCCAGGCGCATCAGGAACTGCCATTCGACGCCATCATCGATGCCCTGCAGCCGGAGCGCAGCCAGAGCCACAACCCGCTGTTCCAGGTGATGTTCAATCACCAGCCGGTGGTGGCCGACTTGCTGGACAAGCAATTGAGCGGCGGCCTGCGCGTGGCCAATCTGCCCGCCGAGCAACAAGCACTGGCCCAGCGCTCGCATGCTGCGGCCAGTGATCTGATGCTTGCTACCAGCGGCGAAGGCGAACAACTGAATGCCGCCTTTACTTACGCCACCGATATTTTTGACCAGGCCACTATCGTTCGTCTGGCTGATCACTGGCGTAACCTTTTGGCGTCGGTCTGCGCTGACCCGCTGCAAACCATTGCCGAGCTGTCGATGTTGTCGGCTGACGAGCGCACGCACCTGCTGGCTGTCGACAGCACCATCAAGGCAGACACCATCACCCCAGCGCATCGCCAGTTTGAAGCGCAAGTGCAGCGAACGCCGGACGCACTGGCGCTGATCCTCGCCGGTGAAAGCCCGTCACCGAGCCTGACCTATTGCGAACTGAACGAGCGCAGCAACCGCTTGGCCTGGCAATTGCGCGAGCAGGGCGTTGGCCCGGAGTTGCTGGTCGGCGTGGCGCTGGGCCGCTCGCTGGACATGCCCGTCGCGCTTCTTGCTGTACTAAAAGCCGGCGGTGCCTACGTACCGCTGGACCTGAGCGCGCCGGGTGAGCGCATGCGTCACGTGCTGCAAGGCAGCGGCTTGAAGCTGCTGCTGACCCACAGTGAACAACGAGCGAAGCTGCCTGAGCTGGCTGGCATTCAGTACCTGTGTATCGATCAGATGAGCAGCGCACAAGCCAGCACGCACAACCCGGACGGCGCAATCAATCCGGCCAGTCTGGCCTACGTGATCTATACCTCGGGGTCGACCGGTCGGCCAAAAGGCGTGGCGATCAGTCATGGCGCACTGGCTGAATTTGTAACCTTGGGCGCGTACTACAGCGACCTGCGCGAGGGCGACCGGGTCCTGCAATTTGCCACCCAGAGTTTCGACGGTTTTGTCGAGCAGTTCTATCCGCCGCTGTGTCGCGGTGCTGCCGTGGTAATGCGTGACGAGCGCCTATGGGACAGCACCACTTTCCATCAGGCCGTCGTCGAACACGGCGTGACCCTGGCCGACTTGCCTGCAGCCTACTGGCTGACCCTGGCTCAGGATTTTGCCGCCAGCCCGCCCACGCATTACGGCTCGCTACGACAGGTTCATGTCGGCGGTGAGGCGATGGCTGTTGAAGGTCTGCGCCTGTGGCACAAGGCCGGGCTGGGCCATGTACGCCTGCTCAACACCTACGGCCCGACCGAAGCCACGGTGGTGTCGAGCATCCACGATTGCAGCGCGCTGACCCCGGAGCAGGTGTCGTGGCGCGGCGTGCCGATCGGCAAAGGCCTGGCGGGGCGTCGTTTGTACGTGCTCGACGATCAACTGAACCTGCTGCCGCAAGGCGCGCTGGGCGAGCTGTACATCGGCGGGCCGGGTCTGGCACGGGGTTATCACGCCCAGCCAGGCCTGAGCGCCGAGCGTTTCGTGGCGGATCCGTTTGTTGCCGGCGAGCGCCTGTACCGCACTGGCGACCGTGCCCGACTGCGCGCTGATGGCGCCATCGAGTACATCGGCCGGGTCGATCATCAGGTGAAAATTCGCGGTTTCCGTATCGAACTGGGCGAAATCGAATCGCGCCTGCAGCAATGCACGGGCGTGCGCGAAGCAGTGGTGCTGGCTGTCCTGATTGCAGGCAGTACGCAACTGGTCGCCTACGTGGTGCCACAGGTGGCGGCAAACAGCGACACCGAGCAACTCGCGTTGCGCCAGAGCATCAAGACCCAACTGCAAGCCAGCCTGCCGGATTACATGGTGCCAACACACCTGTTGCTGTTGGCAGAACTGCCGCTGACGCCCAGCGGCAAACTGGACCGCAAGGTGCTGCCTGCACCTGACGCCAGCCAGTTGCAGGCCCGTTATCGCGCGCCGCACAGCGAGGTGGAAATCTGCCTGGCGGCTATCTGGCAGGAAGTCCTGCACGCGCAGCAGGTCGGGCTGGATGATCACTTCTTTGAGCTGGGCGGCCATTCGCTGCTCGCCGCGCAAGTCATTGCGCGGATCAAGACCCGGCTCGGTATCAGCCTGCCGCTGCGTGTCCTCTTTGAGAAACCGCTGCTGGGCGAACTCGCCACCGAAGTGGCACTGCTGACTGACAACACACCGGATAACGACTGGAGCGACATGGACCAGTTCATGGATTCACTGGAGGAATTTGGCGCATGACCGGGACCACTGCTGCACGTATCGCGAAACGTTTTGTCGGTCTTTCGTTGGAACAACGCCAACAGTTCCTTGCCCGCCTGCGTCAGGACGGCAAGGATTTCAGCCTGTTGCCGGTGCCGGTCAGTCGTCATGATTTCAGCGCGATTCCACTGTCATTTGCCCAGCAACGTCTGCTGTTCCTCTGGCAGCTCGACCCGCTGAGCGATGCCTACAAGATGACCACCGGCCTGCGTTTACAAGGCCCGCTGAACGAGTCGGCCTTGCGCCGCGCGTTCGATCACCTGATCGAACGCCACGAAGTATTGCGCACGGTGTTCCAGACCGATGGCGATCAGGCGCTGCAAGTGCTGCTGCATGATCAGGCGGTGGCGCTGGACAGCATTGATTTGTCCGGTCTGGCTGATATCGAGCTGCGTGATGCCGAACTGGCCTTGCGAATAACCACCGTGACCAGCCAGCCGTTCGACCTGCGCACAGGCCCGTTGCTGCGTGCGCACCTGTTCCGCCTCGCCAGCGACGAGCATGTGCTGGTGGTGAACATGCACCACATCGTCTCCGACGGCTGGTCGATGGACGTGATGATTCAGGAGTTTGTCCACTGTTATCAGGCGTATGTCGAAGGTCGCGAACCGAGTCTGCCGGCGTTGCCGCTGCAATACGCCGACTACGCCATCTGGCAGCGCCGCTGGCTGGAGGCGGGCGAGGGCGAGCGCCAACTGGATTACTGGCGCTGCCAGTTGGGCGACGAGCAGCCGCTGCTGGACGCCGCGCAGGACTTCCCGCGCCCGGTCACGCAAAGCTTTCAGGGCGAGCACCTGCGCTTCGATTTCGGCGCTGAGTTGTCGCACCAACTCAATACCTTCGCCCGCACCCAAGGCATGAGCCTGTTCATGCTGGTGCTGGCCGGTTTTTCGTTGTTTTTGTCGCGCAAGGCAGGGCAGCGCGATATCCGCATCGGCGTGCCCAACGCCAACCGTGGTCGGGCGGAAACCGAAGGGTTGATCGGCTTCTTCATCAACACTCAGGTGCTGCGCTGCCAGATAGATGAGCGCCTGAGCTACCTCGATTTGCTGGCGCAGATTCGCGACACCTCGTTCGGCGCGCAGGCGCATCAGGACGTGCCATTCGAGCAACTGGTCGATCACCTCGCGCCAGAGCGCAGCCTTGGGCATAACCCGTTGTTTCAGGCCAAGTTCAACCAGAACGTCGTCCTCAAGCAGAAGACCGCCCTCAAGCTGGCGGGGCTGGAGGTCAGTGAATATGCCTTTGAAAAGCAGGGCGCGCATTTCGACCTGGCGCTGGACATTACCGACGACGGCACGCTGATCCACGGTGACATGACCTACGCCAGCGACCTGTATCGGCGTGCGACCGTCGAGGGCTTCATCCCCGAATTGCTCGACCTGTTCAAGACCTTGCTCGATGCGCCGAATGCGCCACTGTTCAGCCTCGGCGCGCTGGCGGTCGAGCTGCCGCGCGAAGTTCGTGAGCCTGCGCCTCAGGTGTTGCAGCTCTGGGACCGGCAGGTCGAAAGCCAGCCCGATGCGCTGGCCGCCCGCTGCCTGGACCGCACCTTGAGCACTCGGGTGCTGGATCAGGCGGCCAATCAGCTGGCTCATCACCTGATCGGACTGGGTGTCCGCGAAGGCCAGCCGGTCGCGGTATTGATGGAGCGCTCGCTGGACTGGCTGACGGCGGTGCTGGCGATCTTCAAGGCCGGTGGCGTGTACATGCCATTGGACGTCAAAGCCCCTGATGCACGCCTGCAACAGATGCTGAGCAATGCCCGGGCAAAAGTACTGTTGTGTGCCGCAGGCGATCTGCGTCAGACCTCTCTGAACGTTGCCGGTTGCCAAGGCCTGGCCTGGACGCCCGCGCAGTGGCAGGACTTGCCGCCCCGTCGTCCTGATACCGAGTTGCCTGCCGATTCTGCGGCCTACGTGATTCATACCTCCGGCTCCACCGGCCAGCCCAAAGGCGTAGTGGTCAGCCAGGGCGCGCTGGCCAGTTACGTGCGTGGCGTGCTTGAGCAG
The DNA here is from genome assembly GCF_000156995.2 of Pseudomonas coronafaciens pv. oryzae str. 1_6. Classification (NCBI taxonomy): domain Bacteria; kingdom Pseudomonadati; phylum Pseudomonadota; class Gammaproteobacteria; order Pseudomonadales; family Pseudomonadaceae; genus Pseudomonas; species Pseudomonas coronafaciens. Next base: position 1,964,290 of record NZ_CP046035.1, read on the forward strand.
TTGCAACTGGCCCCCGAGGCGAGCATGGCGCTGGTCTCGACCATCGCCGCCGACCTGGGGCACACCGTTCTGTTCGGCGCGCTGTGTTCGGGGCGTACGCTGCATGTGCTGACCGAGACGCTGGGTTTCGACCCCGACGCCTTTGCTGGCTACATGGCCGAGCATCAGGTCGGTGTGCTGAAAATCGTCCCAGGTCATCTAGCCGCACTGCTGCAGGCGGCGCGACCTGCCGATGTACTGCCGCTGCATGCGCTGATCGTCGGCGGCGAAGCCTGTTCGCCAGCGCTGGTCGAGCAGGTCCGTCAGCTCAAGCCGGGTTGCCGAATCATCAATCACTATGGACCGAGCGAAACCACCGTCGGCGTACTGACCCACGAGGTGCCAGCGTCATCATGCCTTGATCAAAAATTGAACGTGGACACGCTCCCACAAGAACCCGCCAAGGTACCGGTCGGCGCGCCATTGCCGGGGGCCAGCGCTTACGTGCTGGATGACGTGCTCAACCCCGCCGCCACGCAGGTGGCCGGAGAGCTGTACATCGGTGGCGATAGCGTTGCGTCGGGCTACATCGGCCAGCCTGCGCTGACTGCCGAACGCTTCGTACCGGACCCGTTTGCCCAGGATGGCTCCCGCGTTTACCGCAGCGGCGACCGCATGCGGCGCAATCATCAGGGCTTGCTGGAATTCATCGGTCGCGCCGACGATCAGGTCAAAGTGCGCGGCTATCGTGTCGAACCTGCTGAAGTGGCGCGGGTGCTGCTGAGCCTGACTTCGGTCGCGCAAGTCAGTGTGCTGGCGTTACCTGTCGATGAGGACGAATCGCGCCTGCAACTGGTGGCCTATTGCGTCGCGGCAGCCGCTGCCAGCCTGACTGTCGACAGCCTGCGCGAGCAACTGACGGCGCGCTTGCCCGACTACATGGTGCCCGCGCAGATCCTGCTGCTGGAGCAACTGCCGCTGACCGCCAACGGCAAACTCGACAAGCGCGCCTTGCCCAAACCGGGTGTGGTCAAACAGCGTTACACCGCACCGGTCGGCGAGATCGAGGAAAAGCTCGCTGCGGTCTGGGCCGACGTACTTAAGCTGGAGCAGGTCGGCAGCACCGACAACTTCTTCGAACTGGGCGGCGATTCAATCCTCAGCCTGCAAATCATCGCCCGCGCCAAGCGCCAGGGCATCAAGCTCAGCCCCAAGCAGTTGTTCGAAAAACAGACCATCAGCCAACTGGCTTCGGTGGCCAGACTGATCGAGAAAAAGCCCGCTGCGGCGGCAGAGCAGGTCAGCGGTTCGCTGCCGCTGCTGCCGATACAAGCACGTTTCTTCGAACTGGACATCCCTGAGCGTCAGCGCTGGAATCAGGCGCTGATGCTCAAGCCCTTGCAAACGCTGGATGCAACTCCTCTTCAAGCGGCACTCACCGCTCTGATCGAACAGCACGACGCGCTGCGTCTCGGTTTCACGCAACAGAACGGCCAGTGGCAAGCCACGTTCGGCGCGCTGAACACTCGGGATTTGCTTTGGGTTCACGAATTGGACAGCCCTGAACGATTGACCGAACTGGCTAACGAAGCACAACGCAGCCTGGACCTGAAAAACGGTCCGTTGCTGCGCGCAGTGCTGGTCAACCTGCCACACGGCGAGCAACGTCTGTTGCTGGTGATTCACCATTTGGTGGTGGACGGCGTGTCTTGGCGGGTGCTGCTGGAAGACCTGCAACAGGCTTATGCCGCGCTGGTAGCCGGTCGGCCGCTGACGCTGGCGGCGAAAACCACGTCGCTTCAGCGTTGGGCCGAGCAATTGCAGCAGTATGCGACCGGCGCCGTGCTGACGGCCGAGCGCGATTACTGGCTGCGCGCTTTACAGGGCGACGATCAGCCGCTGCCCCGCGACAAGCCCGAAGGCTCGATGCGCAATCGCGATGCGGCCCATGCCTCGTCATGGCTGAGCAAGGACCTGACCCACAAACTGCTGAAAGTCGCGCCTGCCGCCTATCGCACGCAGGTCAACGACCTGTTGCTGACCGCTCTGGCGCAAGTGCTGTGCGAGTGGAGCCAGCAATCGTCGGTGTTGATCCAGCTGGAAGGCCATGGCCGCGAAGACTTGTTTGACGACACTGATCTCAGCCGCACAGTCGGCTGGTTCAGCAGCCTGTTCCCGGTCCGCCTCACGCCGCAAATCGCGCCGGGTGCAAGCCTGTGCGGCATCAAAGAACAGTTGCGTGCCGTGCCGAACAAAGGCATTGGTTACGGCGTATTGCGTCATATGGCTGACTCGACGTTTGCGCAGCCATTGGCCGCGCTGCCCCAGGCGCGGGTCACGTTCAATTACCTGGGCCAGTTCGACGGCAGCTTCAATGAGCAACAAGGCGCGTTGTTCGTGCCGAGCGCCGACAGTGTCGGCGTTGCGCTGTGCGAAGACGGCCCGCTGGGCAACTGGCTGAGCCTCAACGGTCAGGTGTTCGATGGCCAGTTGCAACTGGACTGGACCTTCAGCCGCGAGGTGTATCAGCCTTCGACCATCGACACCCTGGCGCGTCGTTACGAGCAGGCGCTGACCACGCTGATCGAACACTGCATCGCCGGGCATCAAGGCGTCACGCCGTCTGACTTCCCGCTGGCGCATCTCACTCAGGCACAACTCGATGCGCTGCCGATTGCGGCGGGCGAGATCGAAGACATTTACCCCTTGTCACCGATGCAGCAGGGCATGCTGTTTCACTCGTTGTTCGACGCAGCTGCGGGCAACTACATCAATCAGATGCGGGTGAACATCAGTGGGCTGGATGTGCCGCGATTCCACAACGCCTGGCAATCAGCGGTCAATAATCACGAGGTGCTGCGCAGCTGTTTTGTCAGCCAGAGCGAGCAGTCGCTGCAAGTGGTACAGCGTCAGGTGACGCTGCCGTTTGTCGAGCTGGATGCGCGGGGCAAACCCCAAAACTGGCTCGATGACTGGGCGCAGGCCGACCGTCAGCAGGGTTTCGATCTGGCGCAAGGGCCGCTGTTGCGCCTCGCGGTACTGCGCATTGCAGATGACCGTTGGCAATTGATCTACACCAGCCACCATATTTTGATGGACGGCTGGAGCAGCTCGCGGCTTCTGGGCGAAGTGCTGCAACGCTACAGCGGTCAGATGCCGCCGAAACAGGCGGGGCGTTACCGCGATTACATCCAGTGGTTGCAGGATCAGGACGCTGATGTCAGCGAGCGCTTCTGGACCGCAGAGCTGGCCGAACTGGATGAGCCGAGCCGCTTGTTGCAAGCCTTCAAAACATCAACCGATCAGCAGGGCTATGGCGATTACATTCAGTTGATCGACGCCGACGGCACCCACCGCTTGAACGAGTTTGCCCGCGAGCAGCACGTGACCCTCAATACGCTGGTGCAATCTGCCTGGTTGTTGCTGCTGCAACGCTACACCGGCCAGTCCAGCGTGACCTTTGGCGCCACGGTGGCCGGGCGTCCGGCTGAATTGTCGGGCGTCGAAGAGCAACTGGGCTTGTTCATCAACACCCTGCCGGTGATCGCCAGCCCGCGTTCAGAACAGACCGTCGGCGACTGGGTGCAGCAGGTGCAGGCGAAAAACATCGCCCTGCGCGAACATGAACACACACCGCTTTACACTATTCAGCGTTTGGCACGGCACAGTGGCGAGGCGCTGTTCGGCAACATTCTGGTGTTCGAAAACTACCCGGTGTCCGAAGCCTTGCAGCGTGCGCCGGACGGTCTTGTCTTCAGCGACCTGCGCAATCAAGAGCAGGCGCATTACCCGCTGACCCTGGTGGTCGAGGCCAACGACGTGTTGTCGGTACGTTTCAGTTACGACCGGCAACACTTCAGTGCCGAAGGCATTCTGCAACTGGCGGCGCATTTCGATCACTTGCTGCAAAGTCTCAGTGCATCCGCAACGACGCGTCTCGGCGAACTGGCCCTGCCAGCCGTCTGGACGCAAAGCGTGCAGCGCTACCCGAGCGAGCACTGCGCCCATCAACGCATCGAAACCCAGGCAGAACGCACCCCGCAGGCCATCGCCCTGAGCTTGGGTGCCGAGCAATTGAGCTATCAGCAGCTCAACAGCCGCGCCAACCAACTGGCCCACAAACTGCGTGAGCAGGGCGTCGGCCCGGATGTTCGCGTGGGGCTTGCGGCTGAGCGCAGTCTGGAGATGATCGTGGGCATGCTGGCGATCCTCAAGGCCGGGGGCGCTTACGTGCCGCTGGACCCGGATTATCCGCAGGATCGCTTGAGCTTCCTGATGCAGGACAGCGGTATCGAATTGTTGCTGACCCAAGCACATTTGCTGGATCAGTTGCCGATTCCTGCGCACGTTCAAACCCTGAATCTGGCGGATGCGCTGGATGGTTACAGCACTGAAAACCCGACCAACCAGACCACGCCGGACAACCTGGCCTACGTGATCTACACCTCGGGCTCGACCGGCAAACCGAAAGGCACCTTGCTCGCCCATCACAACCTGATGCGCCTGTTTGCGGCTACAAATGACTGGTTCAAGTTCAACGAAAAAGACGTCTGGACGCTGTTCCATTCGTTCGCCTTCGACTTCTCGGTCTGGGAGATTTTCGGCGCGCTGCTGTACGGTGGCCGACTGGTCATCGTGCCTCGCGAAGTAACCCGTTCGCCGGAAGAGTTCCATGCGCTGCTGGTTGAACAGCAGGTCACGGTGCTTAACCAGACGCCATCCGCCTTCAAGCAACTGATGCGTGTGGCCTGTGATTCGCCTGTGCCTATGTCGTTACAAAAAGTCATCTTTGGCGGCGAAGCGCTGGACGTCGCCAGCCTGAAACCCTGGTTTGCGCGTTTCGGCGATCAAGCGCCGCAACTGATCAACATGTACGGCATCACCGAAACCACCGTGCATGTGACCTTCAGGCCCATAACCGAGGCCGACACACACAACCCGGCCAGCCCGATTGGCGAGGCGATTCCGGACCTGTCGTGGTACGTGCTGGACGCCGATTTCAATCCGGTTGCCCAGGGTTGCAGCGGCGAGTTGCACATCGGCCATGCCGGTCTGGCGCGGGGTTATCACAATCGTGCGGCACTGACGGCCGAGCGCTTTGTGCCGGACCCGTTTTCCAACGACGGCGGTCGTCTGTACCGCACCGGGGATCTGGCCCGCTATAAAGCTGCCGGAACCATCGAATACGCGGGCCGTATCGACCATCAGGTCAAAATCCGCGGTTTCCGCATCGAACTGGGCGAAATCGAAGCGCGACTGCAAGCGCATCCGGCTGTGCGCGAAGTGGTCGTGCTGGCGCTGGAAGGTCAACTGGCGGCGTATCTGCTGCCGACTCAGCCTGATCAGGATCAACAAGCTCTACGTGAAACCCTGAAAGCCGAACTCCGGGCGCATCTGCCGGATTACATGATGCCGACCCATTTCATCATCCTCGAGAAGCTGCCGCTGACGGCCAACGGCAAGCTGGACCGCAAGGCGCTGCCAGCGCCGGACGCGAGCCAGTTGCAGGCGGCCTACGTCGCGCCGCAAGGCGAGCTGGAAGAACAGTTGGCGTCGGTCTGGAGCGCCGTGCTCAACGTCGAGCAAGTCGGGCGCAGCGATAATTTCTTCGAACTCGGTGGCCACTCGCTGCTGGCGGTGCAGATGCTGGTGCGGGTTCGCGAGCAGTTGCAGCGCGAGGTCGGCCTCAAGGACTTGTTCGAGCAGCCGGTGCTGGCTGACTTCTGCGCCGCGCTGCAAGAAAAAAATGGCGAAAGTGACCATGCACTGGACGAATTGACTAAATCACTGGAGGCACTCAAACGTTTATCAGCGGAGGAAATTGATAATTTGATCGCTTAGCAGGAGAGACCCCAGTGCAGCAGTTGCTTGACTCCGTTAAATCGCTGTCCGCCCGTGAACGCAAGGCGCTGGCGATCCTGCTCAAGCGCCAGGGGGTGAATCTCTATGGGGTCACGCCGATTGCCAGGCGAGAGACGCAGGAGCCGTCTGCGTTATCGTTTGCCCAACAGCGGCAATGGATCATCTGGCAACTGGAACCGCACAGCGCGGCCTACAACATTCCGTTGGCGCTGCGCCTGCATGGCACGCTGGATGTCGAGGCGCTCCGGCGCAGCGTCGAACAACTGATCGAACGCCACGAAACCCTGCGCACCACGTTTAAACAGCAGGGCGACGAGGCGTTGCAGGTGGTGCATCCGGCGTCGCCGTTTGCGCTCAATGTTGATCAACTGGCACTGGGCGAAACGGTCGAACGCTATGTTGATCAGGAAGTGCAGCGGCCTTTCGATCTGCAACATGGGCCGCTGTTGCGGGTCAGGCTGCTTGAACTGAGCGAACAGGAACACGTGCTGGTGCTGACCCAGCACCACATCGTCTCCGATGGCTGGTCGATGCCGATCATTGTTGACGAGCTGATGCAGTGCTATCAGGCCGCCTCGCTGGGTCGCGAAGCCGAACTGGCCCAACTGCCAATCCAGTACGCCGACTACGCGATCTGGCAGCGTAACTGGCTGGAGATGGGCGAGCAGGAACGCCAGCTGGCTTACTGGAAGCAGCAACTGGGCGATCAGCAGCCGATTCTTGAATTACCCACCGATCGACCACGTCCGGCGCTGCGCAGCTACGACGGCGCGCGACTGAACGTCGAGCTGGACGCTGCGCTGCTGAACACCCTCAAGGCACTGGCGCGGCAGCAGGGCATCACCCTGTTCATGCTGTTGCTGGCGTCGTTGCAAACCTTGCTGCACCGCTACAGCGGTCAGGCCGACATACGCGTTGGTGTGCCTGTCGCCAACCGCACCCGCAGTGAAACCCAAGGGCTGATCGGCTTCTTCGTCAATACCCAGGTGCTCAAGGCCGAGTTCGGCGCGCAGACCACCGTGGCCGACCTGCTGCAACAGACCAAACAGACTGCCGTGCAGGCCCAGGCCCATCAGGACCTGCCGTTCGAGCAACTGGTCGAAGCCTTGCAGCCGCAGCGAGACCTGAGCCGCAGCCCGCTGTTTCAAGTGGCCTACAACCACCAGAGCGAAGGCTACAACGAAGCCCGCGAGCTGGCCGGTCTGCGCCTGGAGTATCAGGTGTCCGACAAACACACCGCGCAGTTCGACCTGACCCTGGACACTTGCGAACGCCAGAACGGCCTGGCTGCCTCGCTGACCTACGCCACCGACCTGTTCGACGCCACAACCATCGAGCGCATGGCCGGGCACTGGCGCAACCTGCTGAGCGGCATGTGCCGCGACGTCAATCAGCGCATCGCCGACTTGCCATTGCTGAGCGTTGAAGAGCGGCAGAATACGCTGCGTGACTGGAACCAGAAACGTGCTGTTTATCCGAGCGAACATTGCGCCCATCAACGCATCGAAACCCAGGCTGAACGCACCCCGCACGCCATCGCCCTGAGCTTGGGTGCCGAGCAATTGAGCTATCAACAGCTCAACAGCCGCGCCAACCAGTTGGCCCACAAACTGCGCGAGCAGGGCGTAGGCCCGGATGTTCGCGTGGGGCTGGCCGCCGAGCGCAGTCTGGAGATGATTGTGGGGATGCTGGCGATCCTCAAGGCCGGCGGCGCGTACGTGCCGCTGGACCCGGATTACCCGCAGGATCGCTTGAGCTTCCTGATGCAGGACAGCGGTATCGAATTGTTGCTGACCCAAGCACATTTGCTGGATCAGTTGCCGATTCCTGCGCACGTTCAAACCCTGGATCTGGCGGATGCGCTGGATGGTTATAGCACTGAAAACCCGACCAACCAGACCACGCCGGACAACCTGGCCTACGTGATCTACACCTCGGGCTCGACCGGTAAGCCGAAAGGCACCTTGCTGGCTCATCACAACCTGATGCGCCTGTTCGCGGCTACGGACGACTGGTTCAAGTTCGACGAAAAAGACGTCTGGACGCTGTTCCATTCATTCGCCTTCGACTTCTCGGTCTGGGAGATTTTCGGCGCGCTGCTGCACGGTGGCCGACTGGTCATCGTGCCTCACGAGGTAACCCGTTCGCCGGAAGAGTTCCATGCGCTGCTGGTTGAACAGCAGGTCACGGTGCTTAACCAGACGCCATCCGCCTTCAAGCAACTGATGCGTGTGGCCTGTGATTCGCCTGTGCCGATGTCGTTACAAAAAGTCATCTTCGGCGGAGAGACGCTGGACTTTGCCAGCCTGAGACCCTGGTTCGCACGTTTCGGCGAGCAAACGCCGCAACTGATCAACATGTACGGGATCACCGAAACCACCGTGCATGTGACCTACAGGCCCATAACCTTGGCCGATACACACAATCCGGCCAGCCCGATTGGCGAAGCGATCCCGGACCTGTCGTGGTACGTGCTGGACGCTGACTTCAACCCGGTTGTCCAAGGTTGCAGCGGCGAGCTGCACATCGGCCACGCCGGTCTGGCGCGGGGTTATCACAACCGCGCTGCGCTGACTGCCGAACGCTTTGTGCCGGACCCGTTCTCCAATGAAGGCGGCCGTTTGTATCGCACCGGCGACCTAGCCCGCTACAAAACCGCAGGAACCATCGAATACGCCGGACGTATCGACCATCAAGTGAAGATCCGTGGCTTCCGCATCGAACTGGGCGAAATCGAAGCGCGGCTACAAGCGCACCCGGCAGTGCGCGAAGTGGTCATGCTAGCGCTGGAAGGTCAACTGGCGGCGTATCTGCTGCCGACTCAGCCTGATCAGGATCAACAAGCTCTACGTGAAACCCTGAAAGCCGAACTCCGGGCGCATCTGCCGGATTACATGGTGCCGACCCATTTCATCATCCTCGAGAAGCTGCCGCTGACGGCCAACGGCAAGCTGGACCGCAAGGCGCTGCCAGCGCCGGACGCGAGCCAGTTGCAGGCGGCCTACGTCGCGCCGCAAGGTGAATTGGAGCAGCAGTTGGCAGCTATCTGGGCCGATGTGCTGAAAATCGGGCAGGTCGGTCGCAGCGACAATTTCTTCGAACTCGGCGGCCATTCGTTGCTGGCCACGCAGGTGATCTCGCGTATTCGTCAGCAACTGGATGTTGAACTCTCGTTACGCGACCTGTTTGAAGCCCGCGATCTGGCAGCCTTTGCCCAAGCGGCGGGCGCAGGGCAGGGCAATGACGCGCCACGCTTCATCAAGGCCGACCGCAACCAGCGGCTGGGCTTGTCTTACGCGCAGCAGCGTCAGTGGTTTCTCTGGCAGCTCGACCCTGAAAGCACCGCTTACACGATTCCTGCAGCCCTGCGCCTGAGCGGCTCGCTGGACATCGCGGCGCTGGAGCACAGTTTCAGCGCGCTGATCGCCCGTCACGAGACCCTGCGCACCACCTTCCGCCAGCAGGGCGAACAGGCGGTGCAGATCATTCATGCGCCGCGTGCCTTGACCCTGACGGTTGAATCCGTGCCCGCCGGGCAGACCCTTGAGGCCTGTGTGGAGCAGGAAATGCAGCGCCCGTTCGATCTGGAACAGGGTCCGCTGCTGCGCGTTCGCCTGTTGCACCTGGCCGCCGATGAACATGTGTTGATTCTGACTCAGCACCACATCGTCTCCGATGGCTGGTCGATGCCGATCATGGTCGATGAACTGGTGCGCCTGTACGAAGGCTACAGCCAGGGCCGCGAAGTGCTGCTCGCCGAATTGGACATGCAATACGCCGACTACGCGCTGTGGCAACGCAGCTGGATGGACGCCGGTGAGCAGGCACGGCAACTGGCGTACTGGAAGCAGCAACTGGGCGACCAGCAGCCGATTCTGGAGCTGCCTGCCGATCATCCACGCCCGGTCGTGCAAAGCCACGTCGGTGCGCGGCTGGCGGTCGAACTGGCGCCAGCGCTGATCGACGACTTGAAACAGGTCGCGCGGCAACAGGGTGTCACACTGTTCATGCTGTTGCTGGCGTCATTCCAGACCTTGCTGCATCGCCACAGCGGCCAGCCGGACATTCGTGTCGGTGTGCCGATTGCCAACCGCACCCGCGCGGAAACCGAAGGCTTGATCGGCTTTTTCGTCAACACCCAGGTGCTGCGCGCCGAATTTGACTTGCACACAACCTTCAGCGAACTGCTGCAACAGGTCAAACACACCGCGCTGCAAGCCCAGGCGCATCAGGAGCTGCCTTTCGAACAACTGGTCGAAGCCTTGCAGCCACAACGCAGCCTCAGCCACAGCCCGCTGTTTCAGGTGATGTTCAATCACCAGAGCCAGGCCAGCGCCGAAGTGCGCGCATTGCCCGGTTTGCAGGTTGAAGCGCTGATGTCGGAGAGCTACCCGGCGCAATTCGACCTGACCCTGAACACCGCCGAACAGGACGGCGGCCTCAGCGCAGGCCTGACCTACGCCACCGCGCTGTTCGAGCGCAGCACTATTGAACGCATGGCCGGGCACTGGCTCGCGTTGCTGCAGGCCATTTGCGCCAATGCCGGTCAGCGCATTGCTGATGTGCCGATGCTTGACGCTGCCGAACAAGACCAGATTGTCCGCGACTGGAACGCTACGACTGCCGATTTCCTCAGCGATCATTGCCTGCACAGCCTGATCGAGGCGCAGGTATTGGCGACGCCGGATGCCCCGGCGCTGATTTTTGCGGCTGAACAACTGAGCTACGCGCAACTCAATGCCCGCGCCAACCAGCTTGCGCATCGCCTGCGTGAAGCGGGCGTCGGGCCGGATGTGCTGGTGGGCATCTGTGTCGAGCGCAGCGTGGAGCTGGTCATCGGCCTGCTGGCGATCATCAAGGCCGGTGGCGCTTACGTGCCGCTGGACCCGGATTACCCCGAGGATCGGCTGGCGTACATGATGCAGGACAGCGGCATTGGTTTGCTGTTGACCCAGACTTCGTTGCTGGAGCGTTTGCCGGTTCAGGTGCAGAGCATGTGTCTGGATCAGGACGGCGACTGGCTGGAAGGTTACAGCACTGCCAACCCGGTCAACCTCAGTCATCCGCAGAACCTGGCCTACGTCATTTACACCTCCGGTTCGACCGGCAAGCCCAAGGGCGCAGGCAACAGCCATCGCGCCCTGGTCAACCGACTGCACTGGATGCAAAAGGCTTACGGGCTGAATGAGTCCGACACCGTTTTGCAGAAAACCCCGTTCAGTTTCGATGTATCGGTCTGGGAGTTCTTCTGGCCGCTCATGACCGGCGCACGCCTGGCCGTGGCGTTACCGGGTGATCATCGCGACCCCGAGCGGCTGGTGCAGACCATTCGCCAGCATCAGGTCACCACCCTGCATTTTGTGCCATCAATGCTGCAGGCGTTTCTGACTCACCCGCAGGTAGAAAGCTGTAACAGCCTGCAGCGTGTGGTGTGCAGCGGTGAAGCATTGCCTGCCGAACTGGTCGGCCAAGTGCTCAAGCGTCTACCGCAGACCGGTCTGTACAACCTATATGGCCCTACCGAAGCGGCTATCGACGTGACCCATTGGACCTGCACCAAGGACGACGTGCTCAGCGTGCCGATTGGTCGCCCTATCGACAACCTGAAAACCCACATTCTGGACGATGGCCTGCTGCCTGCCGCACAAGGTGTTGCGGCAGAGTTGTACCTGGGCGGCGTTGGGCTGGCGCGCGGTTATCACAACCGTGCGGCGCTGACCGCCGAGCGTTTTGTGCCGGACCCGTTCGACGAGCAGGGCGGGCGGCTTTACCGCACCGGCGATCTGGCGCGTTATCGCAACGAAGGCGTTATCGAATACGCCGGGCGTATCGACCATCAGGTGAAGATTCGCGGCCTGCGCATCGAACTGGGCGAAATCGAAGCCTGCCTGCTGGAACACGACAGCGTTCATGAAGCGGTGGTCATCGACGTTGACGGCCCGTCCGGCAAGCAATTGGCAGCGTATCTGGTGGCTGAACAGAGCAGCGATCATCTGCGCGAGCTGTTAAAGGCGCATCTCAAGGAGTCGCTGCCGGATTACATGGTGCCGACGCACTTCATCGTGCTGGACAGCATGCCGCTGAGCACCAACGGCAAGCTGGATCGCAAGGCCCTGCCGAGGCCGGACGCCACTCAGCTGCAGCGTCAGTACGTCGCGCCGTCCACTGAACAGGAACAGCAAATGGCTGCGATCTGGGCCGACGTGCTGAAAGTCGAGCGCGTCGGGCTGAGCGACGATTTCTTCGAGCTGGGCGGCCATTCGCTGCTGGCCACGCAACTGATTTCCAGAATTCACACCGGCCTGGGGATCGACATCCCGCTGCGCCTGATTTTCGAGAAACCGCAATTGAACGAATTTATTCAGGCTTTCGCCAGCAGCGGCCTGTCGCTGACCGAGGACGGCTTGTCCGATATCGAAAAAATGATGAATGAAATGGCGGGTATCTGACATGGACAAGTCTGCAGCAGAGCGTATCGCCCAGCGTTTTACCGGGTTGCCCGTGGAACAGCGCCGGCAGATCCTCGCCAAGATGCACGAGACCGGGCAAAGCTTCAAACTGCTGCCCATCGCCGTCACCCGGCATGAAGTAGCGCGTATTCCGCTGTCCTACGCGCAGCAGCGCATGCTGTTCCTCTGGCAGATGGAACCGGACACCGCTGCTTACAATGTTCCCATGGCGGTGCGCCTCAACGGTCCGCTGGACCGTCAGGCGTTGAGCGCAGCGCTGGACCAACTGGTGCAGCGCCATGAAACCCTGCGCACGCGGTTTGTTTCCGAGGACGGCGCGTTCTATCAGGAGATTCTTCAGCAGGCGCACGTCGCGCTTGAGTTCACGCAGGTTGCGCCAGCCGATATCGAAAGCCAAGTGCGTGCCGAGCTGCACAAGCCCTTCGACCTGCTGAGCGGCACCTTGTTGCGGGTCAAACTGTTTCAGTTGGGCGAAGCCGAGCGCGTGCTGACCGTGTGCATGCACCACATCGTGTCCGATGGCTGGTCCGGCGAAGTGCTGATTCGCGAGTTTGTGCAGTCGTATCAGGCGCAGGTGTCCGGTCAGTCTGCGCAACTGCCTGCGCTGGCGATTCAGTACGCCGACTACGCCATCTGGCAACGCGCCTGGCTGGAGGCCGGGGAGGGCGAGCGGCAACTGGAGTACTGGAAACAGCAACTGGGCAGCGAGCATCCGTTGCTGAGCCTGCCGCTGGACCACGAGCGTCCGCTACAGCCCAGTCAGCGCGGCGCAACTGTGCGTGTTGATCTGCCGGAACACCTGTCCGCACAACTGAAAGCTCAGGCGCGCAACAGCGGCCAGACTTTGTTCATGCTGATGCTGGCGGCGCTGTCGGTGGTGCTGTCGCGTTTCAGCGGGCAGGCTGATATTCGCATCGGCGCGCCCAACGCCGGGCGCACACGCAGCGAACTGGAAGGGCTGATCGGCTTCTTCATCAACACTCAAGTGTTGCGTGTGCAGGTGGACGAGCGGCAGAGCTTTGCGCAATTGCTGGATCAGGTGAAACAGGTCGTGACCGGCGCTCAGTCGCATCAGGAGCTGCCTTTTGAACACCTGGTGGACGCGCTGGCCCCAGAACGTAACCTGGGCCACAACCCGCTGTTCCAGTTCAAGATCAATCAGCACGTGCTGGCGGCCGAAGACAGTGGGCAACGTGTGTCGGGCCTGACCGTCGGCGAGTTTCCGATGGGCAGCAGCGATGCGCGCTTTGATCTGGCGTTCGATTTCACCGATACGCCGGGCGGCATACGCAGTTATTTCACCTACGCCACCGACCTGTTCGAGCCACCGACCATCGAGCGTATGGCCGACGCATTGCGCGCTGTGCTGCAAGCGCTGGTCGTGGACACTGACCAGCGTCTGGCCGATCAGCCGCAAACCGTTTCGTTGCCCGCCGCTGAGCAGAGCGCTGATGTTGCCTGCCGCGACTTCCTCAGCCTCTGGCAACAGGGCCTGCGCATCGGGCGCGGCAAGACCGCCTTGCGTGTGGGGCAGCAAATGCTGAGCTTTGACGAACTTGAACAGCGCAGTAATCAGTTCGCTCGCTACCTGCACACGCAGGACATCCAGCCGGACATGGCCGTTGCGCTGTGCCTGGACCGCTCTGTGGAGTGGGTGGTCAGCCTGCTGGCGGTGCTCAAACTCGGTGCCGTTTACCTGCCGCTGGACAGCGCACAGCCCGCCGAGCGTTTGCAACAACTAACCCGTGACAGCGGCGCGGCGTTGTTGATTCACGCGTCCGGCGACGACAAGGCAGCGCAATTGGGTGTGTGCCCGGTGCTGGCCTTCGATGCTGCGTTGTGGTCCGAGGTCGATGGTGGTGAGCTGAGCGTGCGCGTCACCGCCGAGCAACCGGCTTACATCATCTACACCTCCGGCTCCACCGGGCAGCCGAAGGGCGTGGTGATCAGCCACGGCGCGCTGGCCAATTACGTGCAGGGCGTGCTTGCGCGCCTGTCGCTGGGTGACGGGGCGAGCATGGCGATGGTCTCGACGGTCGCCGCAGACCTGGGCCATACACTGCTGTTCGGTGCGCTGGCGTCTGGGCGCCCGCTGCATCTGCTGTCCCACGAGCAAGCGTTCGACCCTGACGGTTTTGCCCGTTACATGGCCGAGCATCAGGTTGAAGTGCTGAAGATTGTGCCCAGCCATTTGCAGGGCTTGCTGCAAGCCGCAAACCCGGCCGACGTGCTGCCGAGCCAGTTGCTGATGCTGGGTGGCGAGGCCAGTTCCTGGGCGTTGATCGAGCAAGTCCGCGCGCTGAAACCGGGCTGCCGGATCGTCAATCACTATGGCCCGACCGAAACCACGGTCGGCATCCTCACCCATGAGGTGTCCGAGCGTCTCAATGCCTGCCGCAGCGTGCCGGTCGGTCAGCCTTTGGCTAACGGCAAGGCGCGGGTGCTGGACGCCTATCTGAACCCGGTTGCCGAACGGGTGTCGGGCGAGCTGTACCTGGGTGGTCAAGGATTGGCGCAGGGCTATCTGGGCCGTGCGGCGATGACCGCCGAACGCTTCGTGCCGGACCCGGACGCCGATGGCCAGCGTCTGTATCGGGCTGGCGACCGAGCGCGCTGGGTGGATGGCGTGCTGGAGTACCTGGGTCGTGCGGATGATCAGGTGAAAATCCGCGGTTATCGGGTCGAGCCGGGCGAAGTCGGTCAGGTGTTGCAAACCCTGGAAAACGTCGCCGAAGCCGTGGTGCTGGCTCAGCCGCTGGAAAGCGACGAAACACGTCTGCAACTGGTGGCGTACTGCGTCGCGGCGGTGGGTGCGCGCCTGAACGTTGACTCTCTGCGCGAGCAACTGGCGGCGCGTCTGCCGGAATACCTGATGCCTGCGCAGTTCATGTTGCTTGAAAAGCTGCCACTGACCGCCAACGGCAAGCTCGACAAACGCGCCTTGCCCAAGCCGGGCGTGGTCAAACAGCGCTATACCGCACCGGTCGGCGAGATCGAAGAAAAGCTCGCCGCCGTGTGGGCCGACGTTCTGAAGCTGGAGCAGGTCGGCAGCACCGACAACTTCTTCGAACTGGGCGGCGATTCGATCCTCAGCCTGCAAATCATCGCCCGCGCCAAGCGTCAGGGCATCAAGCTCAGCCCCAAGCAACTGTTCGAAAAACAGACCATCGGCCAATTGGCTTCTGTCGCCAAATTGATCGAGAAAAAGCCAGCGGCTGTGGTGGAGCAGGTCAGCGGTTCGCTGCCGCTGCTGCCGATTCAGGCGCGCTTCTTCGAAATGGACATTCCTGAGCGTCAGCACTGGAATCAGGCGCTGATGCTCAAGCCCCTGCAAACGCTGGAGGCAACCCCTCTTCAAGCGGCACTCACCGCGCTGATCGAACAGCACGACGCACTGCGCCTCGGTTTCACGCAACAAAACGGCCAGTGGCAGGCCACGTTCGGCGCGCTGAACACGCGTGACGTGCTGTGGAATCACGAACTGGACAGTGTCGAGCGCCTGAGCGAACTGGCTGATGAAGCGCAACGCAGCCTGGACTTGAAAAACGGCCCCTTGTTGCGTGCAGTGCTGATCGACCTGCCGCAGGGTGAGCAGCGTCTGCTGTTGGTGATTCACCATGTGGCGGTGGACAGCGTGTCGTGGCGCGTGTTGCTTGAAGACCTGCAACAGGCGTATGTCGCCATCGCGGCAGGCAGGCCATTGTCGCTGCCGGCAAAGACCAGTTCACTGAAAAGCTGGGCCGAGCATTTGCAGGCCTACGCACAAAGCCCTGCGCTGGAGCAGGAACTGGGTTACTGGCAGGCGCAGTTGCAGGAGGTCAGCGACGCCTTGCCTTGCGATTACTCGCACGGCGGCCAGCAACAGAAGCACGCGCTGTCGGTGGTCACGCAACTGAATGGCGAGCTGACCCGGCAACTGCTGCAAGACGCACCAGCGGCCTATCGCACGCAGATCAACGACCTGCTGCTGACCGCGCTGGCACGGGTGGTCAGCCGCTGGACTGCGCAGCCGCACGCGCTGATTCGTCTGGAAGGGCATGGCCGCGAGGACCTGTTCGACGCGCTGGACATCACCCGCACGGTCGGCTGGTTCAGCAACCTGTACCCGGTCCGGCTCACCCCGCAGGCCACGCTGGCCGAGTCGATCATGACCATCAAGGAGCAATTGCGCGCAGTGCCTGACAAGGGCATTGGTTACGGCGCGTTGCGTTATCTGGGCAGCGAATCGGCACGGCGCACCCTGCAAGCACTGCCGCAAGGCAGCATCGTGTTCAATTATCTGGGCCAGTTCGACGGCAGCTTTGACGCACAAGGCGCGCTGTTCACGCCCTCGGCCGACAGCAGCGGCGCGTCGCAGAGTGCCGATGCGCCACTGGCTGCGCCGCTCAGCATCAATGGTCAGGTGTATGGCGGCCAATTGCGCCTGAGCTGGACCTTCAGTGGTGCGGTATTTGAACGTGACACCGTGCAGCGGCTGGCCGACGAATACGCGGTTGAACTGCAACAATTGATTGCGCATTGCACCACCGAAGGCGTGGCCGGGGTAACTCCTTCGGACTTCCCGCTGGCGCGCTTGACCCAGTCGCAGCTGAGCCGGTTGCCGATGCCTGCGGCGCAGATCGAGGACATCTACCCGCTGGCGCCGATGCAGCAGGGCATGCTGTTTCACACCCTGTTCGAGCAGGAAGCGGGCAATTACATCAACCAGATGCGCGTCGAAGTCAGCGGCTTGGACGTGCCGCGTTTCCGTGCCGCCTGGCAGGCAACGCTGGATGCCCACGAGGTGCTGCGCAGCGGGTTTGTCAGTCACTTGGAGCAGTCGCTGCAAGTGGTGTTGCGCGATGTGAGCATGCCGTTTGTCGAGCGGGATGCTCGCGGGCAAGCCAGCGAGTGGGTTGACGATTGGGCGAATGCGGACCGTCAGCAGGGCTTCGATCTGACTCAAGGGCCATTATTACGTCTGGCCGTGTTGCGTACCGGCGAGCAGACGCATCAACTGATCTACACCAGCCATCACATCCTCATGGACGGCTGGAGCAGCTCGCGGCTGCTGGGCGAAGTGCTGCAACGCTACAGCGGCCAGACGCTGCCGAGGCAGGTCAGCCGTTATCGCGATTACATCGAATGGCTGCAACGTCAGGATGCTGCGCTCAGCGAACGTTTCTGGACCGGCCAGCTGGCCGGGCTGGACGAGCCGACCCGGCTGGTTCAAGCGTTCAAAGCGCCAGAGAACGGGCAGGGGCATGGCGATTATCTGCAACTGATTGATGCCGAGAATACCCGCCAGTTGAGCGAGTTCGCCCGCGAACAGCGCGTCACCCTCAATACGCTGGTGCAGTCGGCCTGGTTGCTGGTGTTGCAACGCTACACCGGCCAATCCAGCGTGACCTTCGGCGCAACTGTGGCTGGGCGTCCGGCTGAACTGCCGGGCGTCGAAGAGCAATTGGGGTTGTTCATCAACACCCTGCCGGTGATCGCCAGCCCGCGCCCGGAACAGCGGGTGGCGGACTGGGTGCAGCAGGTGCAGGCCAAGAACATCGCCCTGCGTGAGCATGAACACACGCCGCTATACGACATTCAACGCTGGGCACGCAGTGCTGGCGAGGCGCTGTTCGACAACATTCTGGTGTTCGAAAACTACCCGGTGTCCGAGGCATTACAGCAGTCCGCGCCGCAGGGGCTGGTGTTCGGCGGCCTGCACACGCAGGAGCAGGCTCATTACCCGTTGACCCTGGTGGTCAATCTGGGCGAAACGTTGTCGATGCGTTTCAGCTATGCCCGTCAGTCTTTCAGCGAGCTGCACATGGCGCAGTTGTCGGCGCATCTGCGGCAGGTTTTACAGGCGCTGGCGCGTGATCCGCAGGCGGCGATTGGCGAGCTGGCGCTGTTGGATGATTCCCAACAGCAACAGGTATTGCGTAGCTGGAACACGACCACTGCCGACTTCCCGAACGAACACTGCCTGCACAGCCTGATCGAAGCCCAGGTACTGGCCACGCCAAATGCCCCGGCGCTGATTTTTGCGGCTGAACAACTGAGCTACGCGCAACTCAATGCCCGCGCCAATCAGCTTGCCCATCGCTTGCGTGAAGCGGGCGTTGGCCCGGACGTACTCGTGGGGATTTGCGTTGAGCGCAGCCTGGAACTGGTGATCGGTTTGCTGGCGATCATCAAGGCCGGCGGCGCCTACGTGCCGCTGGACCCGGATTACCCTGAAGATCGCTTGGCCTACATGATGCAGGACAGCGGGATTGGCTTGCTGCTGACCCAGACTTCGTTGCTGGAACGCCTGCCGGTTCCTGAGCATGTGCAGAGCATTTGCCTGGATCAGGACGGCGACTGGCTGGCCGGCTACAGCACTGCCAACCCGATCAACCTCAGCCATCCGCAGAATCTGGCCTACGTGATTTACACCTCAGGCTCGACCGGCAAGCCCAAGGGCGCAGGCAACAGCCATCGCGCCCTGGTCAACCGACTGCACTGGATGCAAAAGGCTTACGGGCTGAATGAATCCGATACCGTTTTGCAGAAAACCCCGTTCAGTTTCGACGTGTCGGTCTGGGAATTTTTCTGGCCGTTGCTGACCGGCGCACGTCTGGCCGTGGCGCTGCCGGGCGATCATCGCGACCCCGAGCGGCTGGTGCAGACCATCCAGGAACATCAGATCACGACGCTGCACTTTGTCCCGTCGATGCTGCAGGCGTTTCTGACTCATCCGCAGGTAGAAAGCTGTAACAGCCTGCGTCGCGTGGTGTGCAGCGGCGAAGCATTGCCTGCCGAACTGGCCGGTCAGGTGCTCAAGCGTCTGCCGCAGGCAAGTCTGTATAACCTTTACGGCCCGACCGAAGCCGCTATCGACGTGACGCATTGGACCTGTACCACGGATGACGTGCTCAGCGTGCCGATTGGTCGCCCTATCGACAACCTGAAAACCCACATTCTGGATGACGGTTTGCTGCCTGCCGCGCAAGGCGTTGCGGCAGAGCTGTATCTGGGCGGCGTGGGTCTGGCGCGGGGTTATCACAACCGCGCGGCGCTGACCGCCGAGCGTTTTGTGCCCGATCCGTTTGACGAGCAGGGCGGGCGTCTTTATCGCACCGGAGATCTGGCGCGTTATCGCAACGAAGGCGTGATCGAATACGCCGGGCGTATCGACCATCAGGTGAAGATTCGTGGCCTGCGTATCGAACTGGGTGAAATCGAAGCGCGTCTGCATGAGCATTCAGGCGTGCGCGAAGCCAATGTGATCGACATTGACGGGCCTTCCGGCAAGCAGCTTGTTGCGTATCTTGTGCCGGCCGACGTTGATCAAGGCCCGGACGTTCTGCGCGAAGCCTTGAAGACGCATCTCAAGGCTCACGTGCCGGACTATATGGTGCCGACCTGGTTTGTCTTCATCGATGTGATGCCGCTGAGCGCCAACGGCAAGCTGGATCGCCGGGCACTGCCCAAACCGGACGTCAGCCGGTCGCAGCAGGGTTACGTCGCGCCGCGTACGGAATTCGAGCAGCGTTTGGCGGCGCTGTGGCAGCAGGTATTGCAGGTCGAACAGGTCGGTCTGAACGATAACTTCTTCGCGCTGGGCGGGCACTCGCTACTGGCAGTTTCGCTGGCGGGGAGGATTCGCGAGACGTTCGATATCTCCATCAAGCTGCATGATTTTCTGCTGATGCAGACCCTCGGTGAACTGGCCGATTTTATGCGTGCCGATGAGGCGAGGGTCAAATCGGCGGTCATCGCCATGAACGCCAGTCGATCGGACAACGCGCCGTTGTTCTGCCTGCCACCGGGCGGCGGCGGCACGTACTCGTATTACCCGCTGGCGGGTCAATTGAGCGACAGCCGACCGGTTTACGGGCTGGTCAACAAGGCCTATGTGGTGCCGGGCTGGTTCGATACTTCGTGGCAGGAAATGGTCGATTACTACGTCGAGCAGATCCGTATGGCTCAGCCGCACGGGCCTTATAACCTGCTGGGCTGGTCGATGGGCGGTGCGCTGGCAATCGAGGTGGCGCATGTGCTTGAGCGGGCTGGCGATACGGTGAGCTTTCTCGGGCTGGTGGATACCCAGTTGCCTTCATCGGCCGGGATGCAGTGGGTGGAAGAGGCCCCAGAGGTCACTGTGCAGAAGCAGGGCGAAAACTACTACCGCAGCCTGATCAAGAGTCTGCAGGCGTTTGTGCCGGGCTTGCAGGAAGAGGCGATTGTCGGGCTGATCGAAACGGCCCGGCATTCGGTGTCCAGCGAGGGCGACGTGATCGACTGGGTGGTCGACGAAGTTGCACAGCAAGCCGGAATGAACGTCGACAGCCTGCGCAACATCTTCCAGGACATCGCCGTGCAGGACGAGATCGAAACCGGTTACAAATTACTGGAAGCCAACGCGCAACTGAGCCAGTCGTTTACTCTGAAAACGCTCAACGTCCAGGCCGATTGCTGGTGGGCCGGGCAGAGCCGCGCGCCCGGACAGATTGCCAAAGCTGAAACGGTGCTGCTGGAACAGTGCTCGGTCAACGGGCTGCGCAGTTCGACGACGGTTGATCAGCGGCATGACAACCTGGTGCTCGCGGAAGCGTTTCTGCTGGGGCTAGCCGAGCGACTTGTGTGACGCAGAGCGTCACGAACGGCATTCCCACGCTGGAGCGTGAGGAACGATAGGGGCCTGGGCTGGCGCGTCCGGGACGATAGGTGTCTGGGCTGTTGTGTGATGAACGATAGGCGTCCGGGAGAACACCATCGTGGCCATGCTCCGCGTGGGGATGCATTTCCGGACGCTCTGCGTCCGCTCTTGATCGCAAGGAGCAAGCGGCGCTGTTAAAAGTCACCACGCAACGTCAGGACGTAGTTGCGCGGGTCGCCGTAGTAGTTGCCGCGGTCGATGTCGCCGGTGGCCTTGTAGTATTTGCGGTCCAGCAGGTTGTTGCCGTTGAGCGCTACCGACCAGTGTTCGTCGATCTTCCACGAGGCCCGCGCGTCCCAGATGGCGCGGCCGGGGTTGTCGATGCGCTGGGTTGACTCATGTTCGGAGTAGCCGCTTTGCGCCGACACACCGCCGCCAATGGTCAATCGGCGCCACGCGCCGGGCAAGTTGTAGCTGCTGGACAGGCGCAACATGTGACGGGGTGTTTCTGCTGAAATCGACTGGCCGTCGCTGCCGCGAGTGAGGTTGAAGGTGTAACCCGCCAGGGTCTGCAGACCTGGTAACGGTTCGCCACTGATTTCCATGTCGATACCCTTGCTGCGCCGTATATCACCATTCAGATAGCAGGTGCCATAAGCATCATTGCTCAGGCACTGTCCCGCATTGGCGTTGTCCTCGATGGCCACGTCTTTCTGCTTCACATAGAACAGCGCAAAAGACACGTTCAGGCGTTTGTCGAACAGCTCGCCCTTGATACCGGTTTCATGGCTGGCGCCGATCGCCGGGTCAAGGAATGCGCCGGATGCGCTGCGATAACCGCTCTGCGGCAGAAAGATATCGGTGTAGCTGGCGTACCACGACCAGTCGCGGTTCAGGTCGTAGATCACACCCACGAACGGCGTGACCTGGTTGTCTTCCTGGGCGCGGGTGGTCACGCCAGCAGACTGGCTTTGGTAGTCATACCAGCTGAGCCGGCCACCCATGACCAGACTCAACGACTCCGTCAGGCTCAGGCGCAGGTTGTTGTACACGCCATAGCGCTTGTCGCTGTAATCGGTGCTGCGCCAGGCCGGGCGCGCAGGCTCTGCAATTGCATCGTGATCGACGTTGAAGATGTCCAGCGGCTGATTGGCGTTGAGCGTGGCGTAACGGGAATCGCGCTTTTGCTCGGACCAGTTGCCGCCGACGGTCAGCTGATGCGTCAGGCCAAACGCATCGAAACGGCCGTCCAGATGGCTGTCGAGCCCGTTACTATGGATGTCGTCCGAACGGAACAGGGTCCTGACCAGTCGCGAACCGCTCTGCGTCGCCGGATCGATAGCCCCCTGTGCGTAGGCGACTTTCTGATCGAACGCGCCATCGGAGTGGGTCGCCGACAGCGTGCCGCTCCAGTTCTCGTCAAAGCGGGTTTGAAGCTCGCTGAACACCTCGTCGGTCCGGGTCTGGTGGCGATTCCAGTCCTGAGCCAGCGACGTGGAGCGCTGCAGCTCGATGGCCTTGCCGTTGCTGTAGCGAGGCAGGCCGAAAATCGAAAAGCCCTTGGTGTCCGCGCTTTGGTGGCGCATGCCAAGCGTCAGTGTGGTGTCTTCGGTGAGGTCTGTTTCCAGAATGCCGTACAGCAACGGCGCAGTTTTTTTCAGGCCGTCGATGAAGTAGCCACGGTCTTCATAGGACGTCACAAAGCGCCCGCGTACGCTGCCTGAATCGTTGAGTTTGCTGCTGACGTCCAGATCGACGCGGTACTGATCCCAACTGCCCGCACGCGTGGTGATCGATAATTGTGGCATTGCGGTAGGTCGCTTGCGCACCAGATTGACCACGCCCCCGGGGTTGCCTGCACCGATCAGCAACCCGGCAGCACCGCGCAGCACTTCTGCGCGGTCGTAGATTTCCATGTCCGGGGTCATCCAGCCGGTCACGCTGTAGCCCTGACCGGCCACGCCGTCGATGGTGTAGCTTTCGTCCTTCAATGCAAAGCCCCGCGAACTGAACACGTGAGAGCCAAAATTGCGTTGTGAAAAAGTGATACCGGGCGTTTGCGCCATCACCTCGTCCAGACCGGTGAGGTTCTTGTCGTTCATCAACTGACGAGTCACGACGGTGACGGACTGCGGGGTGTCGCGCAGCGATTGTGTTGTCTTATTGATGCTCACCCCGGTAGCGGTGTATGAAGCGCTGCCTCCGGTGCTGATGCCGGCCTGATTGGCCTTGATCGCGACCGGATCGAGGTTCACAGGCTGCGCAGCTGCCGGGACGCGGACAATCAGTGTGTTGGCCTTGAGGTTATGCGCCACATCAGCTTTTTTCAGCAGGTCCGTGACCGCTTGCTCGGGCGTCAGCCTGCCGTGTACGGCGCTGCTGAACTTGCCGCTCACGTCGTCGGGGTTGTAAAGGATTTGCAGGTCGCTTTGTCGCCCCAGCTCTTTCAGGGCGCTGCTCAAGGCTTGCGCGGGGATATCGAACTCGAACTCTTCAGCCAAGGCTTCACCCTGCACACTCAACGCCAGCGTCAGACCCACACTGCCCAGACGCAGGCCGAGCGTTTTCACGCGACCTGTGCGCAGACGGCTGGAGGATGTTTGCATGGCGGGGATGACTCGTTGAAAGGGATAGCGAAGGATAATGCATTTGCGTCAGTTTGGTCGTGCGTAGAGCTCTGCATCACAAGCCGAGACCGCGCCGACAGGACGCAGAGCGTCCGCAAAGGCATGCCCACGCGGAGCATGGGCACGATGGTGTCCCTCTGGATACCTATCGTTGCGCACCCTCCAGCGAGGGCTCGATCCTGGCAGACGGACTCAGATCAGAAATCCCCCCGCAAGGTCAGGACATAGCTGCGCGGTTCGCCGTAGACGTTGGAGCGGTCTGTGGCGATCGAGGTGCTGTAGTACTTGCGGTCGAAGAGGTTTTCGGCGTTTAGCGATACCTTCCAGTTCTCGTCCAGTTTCCACGACGCCCTGGCATCCCAGATGGCTTTGCCGGCTACGCCTAGCTGTTTGTTGAACGGTACTTCGTAGCCCGAATCTGCCGACACACCGGTGCCCAGCGTCAGGCGGTTCCAGGCGCCAGGCAGGTTGTAGCTGGTGTTGAGGCGCAGTATGTGTTTCGGCGTTTCGTAAGCTACATCCGAATCACCGTTATTGCGCAGCATGTTGAAGGTATAGCCGCCGAACACTTGCAGCCCCGGCAGCACTTCGCCGCTGGCTTCCACGTCGACACCCTTGCTGCGGCTGATGCCGTCCTGCAGGTAGCAGGAGCCGTCGGAGCTGGTCGGGCAGAGCTCGGTAGTGTTCACGTCCACGCCGGCTACATCTTTTTGCTTGATGTAGAACAGCGCCATCGACAGGTTCATGCGCTTGTCGAACAGCTCACCCTTGAAGCCCGTTTCGTAGTTGGAGCCGATGGCCGGGTCCAGTGGCGAGCCGCCAGCGGTGACGTAGTTGGCCTGCGGGGTGAAGATGTCTGCATAACTGGCGTACCACGACCAACTGTCGTTGATGTCATAGATGACGCCTGCGAACGGGGTGAATTCCTGAGTCTGTTTGGATTCGTAACTGTTGGCTGCGCCGGTTTTGACGTCGTACGTGTAGTCATACCAGCTCAGTCGAGTGCCCAGCACCACGCTCAACGGCTCGCTCAGGTGAATACGCGTGTTGGCGTACAGGCCCGCGCGTTCTTCGGTGGTGTCGATGTCGGTGGTCCAGGCCGGACGCGCGGGCTTGGCGAAAGCGTTCTGGTTGACGTCGAAAATGTTGATCGCGGATCGGGTTGGGGCAGTAGCCTGATGCGTATTGGCGTTCTGTTTCGACCAGTCGGCGCCTAGGGTCACCTGATGCTCGAGGCCGAAAGCGTTGAAGTTTCCTTCCAGTTGAGTGTTCAGGCCGGTGCTGTCCACTTCGTCTCTGCGAAAGAGTGTGTTCTGGAAGGTAGAGCCTGCCAGTGTCGTAGGGTTGACCGCTCCCCTTGCAAACGCAATAGCCTGATCAAACCCACCCTGCGAATACGTCAAAGACGTGCGGCTGGTCCAATCCTCATTGAAACGGTGCGCGACTTCGGTAAACACCTCGGTCATGTCGCTTTCGAGACGATTCCACTTCTGCGCCAGATTGGTCGAGCGCGACAGCCCCAGCGACTGGCCGTTGCTGTAGCGCGGCAGGCCGTAGATCGAGTAGCCGTTGATGACTTGTTCCTGGCGACGCAGGCTCATGGTCAGCGTGGTGTCCTCGTTCAGGTCGGCTTCGACGATGCCGTACAGCAGTGGCGTGCGGCTGTCGCGGCCGTCCAGATAAGACCCGCTGTCATCGTAGGCCGCCACCATGCGCCCGCGCAGCGTGCCCGAATCGTTGAGCTTGCCGCTGCCGTCCAGATCGACACGGTACTGATCCCACGAACCGGCGCGGGTAGTGATCGAGAATTTGTTGTCGGCGGTCGGGCGCTTGCGCACCAGATTGACCGCACCACCGGGCTGGCCCGCACCGACCAGCAGGCCTGACGCGCCGCGCAGTACTTCCACGCGGTCATAGATGGCCATGTCCGGCTGCATCCAGCCGGTGATCTGATAACCCTGACCGCCGATGCCATCGACCAGGAAGCTTTCCGCCAGCAGCGAGAAGCCGCGCGAGGTGTACACATGACCGCCGAAGTTACGGTACTGGAACGTGATGCCGGGCGTGTCTTCCAGCACTTTGCTCAGGCTGTTGAGGTTGTTGTCATCCATGACCTGCCGAGTCACCACGCTGACCGATTGCGGTGTTTCACGCAGTGACTGCGGCGCGCCCTTGCCGATACTGACCGCGCCGGTAGTGTAAGAACCTGTACCGTCAGTGGTCGTACCCAGGTAATGCGAGTCGATCGCAGTCGGGGCCAGATTGACCGTACCCGTCGTGGTCGATCCGTCTGCAGCGGTTTCCTGCGCCTGCGTGGTGACCGGCATGCAGAGCGCAAGGCCCATGGCCGCTATTGACGGCCGGGAGCAGAACATCTGACTGAGCATCAACGCTTTGCTGAGCGGGGTGAGACGTGACGGGTTGTGCATGAATTGGCTCTTTCCAGTGGGTATCGGCAAGGAGATTGGAAGCGTTGTGCAGGTCTGCGCAGTCGGGTTCAGCCATCGACAGGGCAAGCGAAAGCAACTTTTTTATAGAGCGCCGCATGGGGAAATGGCTGACACGCAGTTCGCTGTTAATGAGAACGAAAGCGAATAACGTTTATTTAATGATTTTTTCACAAACCGCGGAAAAAGATGGCGCTTGGGTATCTGATGTCGTTGGCAGGGTTGCGCTGGACAATAAAAAGCCCCGCTCGCGGGTTGACCGGGCGGGGCGTTTCACTGCGCCGGAATCAGGCGGGCGCAGCTTCGCTCTGAACCTGCTCGACCTGAATCTGCCCGGTCTGCATACGCACTAGCTGGTCGGCGATGTAGAAATAGCGGTCGTCGTGAGAAATGACGATGATGGTCTTGCCCTGCTGCTTCAGTTCCGGCAACAGTTCGGTGTAGAACACGCGCCTGAATGCCGGGTCCTGATCGGCGGCCCATTCATCGAAAACCAGCACTTGGCGCTCGTCCAGCCACGCGTTGATCAGCGCCAGACGCTTGCGCTGGCCGGTGGACAGGTCGGTGGTGGTAAACGCACCGTCCTTGATGCTGACCTTGTGCGCGATGTCTAGTCGGTCAAGGTATTTGCCGGCGTCCTGCGGCAGCGCAGCCTCGCCTTGCAACGGCTCGTCGAACAGGTAGTAGTCGGCAAAAATCGTGGTGAACAACTGGCGGTAGTCATCCAGGTTTTCCGGGGTGACGCTCTGCCCATTGAGGCGGATCTCGCCCTGTTGCGGCTTGTACAGGCCCAGCAGCAGCTTGATCAGCGTGGTTTTGCCACAGCCGTTTTCGCCGACGATGAACACGATATCGCCCTGTTTGATGCTCAAATCGACCGGGCCAAGGTGAAAAGCATCGCTGCCCTTGACCGGTGGGTAGTCGTAGCGCAGGTTGTGCAGCTCCAGCGTCTGCATATTGGCCAGCGAGTTGGGGCGGTCGCTGACCAGCAGGTGGGGTTCGGGACTGGAGAACTTCCAGGACAGTTCGGCGATGCGACGCATGGCGATCTGCGCACGGCTGATGCCGGGCAGGGCGGTAATCAGGCGTTCCAGCGGGCCTTTCATGTACAGCATCACCAGCACGAAGCCACCTAGCACGGTTTTTTCAGTGGTCGGCCACATAGCCTGGAAAGCGATGGCGATGCCGATTACGGCAAAAAACAGCATCGAACCGAAGGTTTCCGCGCTGACAAATATGTTGGCGGCGCGAATGTTCGAGCGGCAAATGTGCTCGGTGGCACCGCGAATCTTCTCGTCGAGCATATGCTGGCGACGCTTGCGCTGAATGCGCAGTTCCTTGGCACCTGCCGACAAGGCCTGATAGTGTTTCTGCAATTCGTCTTCGCTGTTACGCGCGGCCAGAATGCTACGCATGCCGAACGCATGGGCCAGGTATTGCGCGCCGGTGCCGAGCACCACGGTGAGCACGGTCAGTGCCAGAATCTGCCACGACAACAGCGCCAGATAGGTCAGGCAGCCGAGGGTGACGGTGAATGAGATGACCATCGGCGCGACCGACAGGGCGAAGGTACTGATGGTATTGACGTCATTGAGCAGCACCGGGATCAGGCGGTGCGAGCGATAGCGCTCCAGTTGCTCGATGGGTGCGACCAGCACCTTGGCGGCCAGCTCGCGGCGTAGGTTGGCAACGACGCGCTGGCCGACGTAGTTGGTCGACAGGTTGGACAGTGTCGAGCATGCCAGGGTCAATACACATAAGCCGGCGAACAGCAGCGCGGTGTGGGTGTCTGGCCCGCCGGGCATGTTCAGCGCATTGTTGATAGTGGCCAGCAGGCCGGTGACGCTCAGGCCACTGACGATGCCCAGCACGGTTGACAGCGCCACCAGCCACCAGAACGGCTTGAGGATCCTCAGGGTTTCCCGGGCGAGGCTTTCAGTTTTGCGGGTCATGGTGTGTCTCGTCAGTGTCCGTGAGTGCCGTTCGCGTACGTCGCAGGTGGCGGGGCGTATTGAATCCATCAGAGGTCGCGGACGACCCGGAAGCCCAGCCAGTCGCCACGTACGTCGGGCTGGCGGCTGTTGCGGTTGCCGGAGCGCGAGAAGATCGGCGCTTCGGTCCAGTCATTGCCGCGAATCATCTTCCAGGTGCAATCGCCGGCCAGCCACGCGCTGCCGTCAGTGGGCGCGCCGTTGTAGTTGCTGGTCTCGCAATCGGCGGTCCATTCGTAGACGTTGCCGTGGGCGTCGTAGATGCCGAAATCGTTCGGGCTGTAGCTGCCAGCCGGTGCGGTGTAGCTGAAACCGTCTTCCGGGCCGTAGGTGTTGGCGTGTTTGGCGATGCTGTACGGTTTGCCTTCGTCCATCGGGAACGGGAACGAGCCCTTGCTGCCGCCGCGTGCCGCGTATTCGCGCTGGGCTTCGCTGACCATGTGGTAAGACTTGCCGGTCTTCTTGGACAGCCATTCGACGTAGGCCTTGGCCTCGTTCCAGTCCATGCACACCGCGGGCTGGCGCGCGGTCAGCGGGTAGCGTGGCTTGCCGGCCTTACACTCGCGGCCTGGACGGGTGTCGCCGTCCGGCATTTTGTAACCGGAGCTTTTGATATAGGCGTCCCATTCGCCGGCCAGTACCTGAAACTGGCTGATGGCGAACGGTTTGACGAAGGTCACGTCATGCAGCGGGCCTTCGTCAGGCTGGCGGCCCATTTCTTCCTCGGGCGCGCCCATGGTGAACGTGCCCGCAGGCAGCACGACCATTTCCGGGCAATCCTTGCAGTCCTTGAATGTCTTACCGGGCGCGGGCGCGGGTACCGAGACGGGCGTGGCGGCGAGGGCGGTGCCTCCAAGTAACAGGCCGAGCACGGCGGAAAGGGACAGCAGTGTATTTTTCATGACGGGTCTCGATTGAAAGCGGAAAACAGGTGATTCAGTGCGTGCGCGTCAGGCGCGCTTGCCGAGCAGGGCCATGAAGCGGTCGATCTCGGCTTCGTTGTTCAGCAGCCCTGGCGCGGTACGTACCACCGGGCCTACGTCGCGGCTCACGGCATCGACGACCATGCGCTGCTTCATCAGCCAGGCAGCGACCTCGTCGCTTTCCTGACCCTTGAGCCGGAAGAAGCTGAAGCCCGCCGACAGCGCCGGGTCCATCGGTGTGACCAGTTCGACGTTGGGCTGAGCCTTGAGGCGCTGCTTGAGGTAGCTGTTGAGCTTGTAAATGCGTGCCTGCACGTCGGCTTTGCCCAGTTGCAGGTGCAGCTTGAACGCCTCGTTCAGGGCCCAACGGTGTTCAAACGAGTGATAGCCGCCGGGCGTCATGATCGTGCCGAAGTTGGTCGCTTCCGAGAACGTCGGGATCAACGGCGTGAGGTCCTTCACCTGCTCCGAGCGCGCGCACACGATGCCGGTGCCGCGCGGGCCAAACATCCACTTGTGGGTGCCGGCGACATAGAAGTCACACTTCATGTCCGGGAAGTCCAGGTTCTCGACGCCAAACCCGTGTACACCGTCGACCACATACAGAATGCGGTCTTTGTCGTCACGGTTGCGGTTATGTTCTTCGACCAGATCACCGATGGCTCCAATCGGGAGTTTGACGCCGCTGCCGGACTGCACCCACGTCATGCCCAGGACCCGCGTCTTAGGCTGAATGCTGCGTGCGATGGAACCGATGATTTCGTCCGCCGACACGCTCGCCGGGTCTTTGAACAGGCGAATCTTGCGCACCTGCGTGCCGTCGCGCTGCTGCCGAGACTTGAGGATGTCACGGGTGCAAGAGTGTTCGTGTTCGGTGGTGAGGATTTCCTGGTCCGGGCGCACATGCAGGCCGCCGTAGATCATCGCCAGCCCTTCGGTGGTGCTGCCGGTCAGGGCGATCTGGCCGGGTTGGGCATTCAGGTACCTGCCAGCCCAGACGCGAACCTCGTGTTCGCGGCGCTCAGTCTCACCCAGGTCCCAATCCATCGCCAGACCGGGGTTGCGGTCGATGTGCGCGCGATGCTGTTCGATAGCTTCCCGGACCGGTTTCGGGTGCGAGGTGACCAGAAAATTGGAAAGGTGGACGTAATCCGGGTCCTGATCGAACAACTGTTTCAGGCGCGCCCACTTGTCTGCCGCCATCGGCTCGGGAGTGGCGGTTGCTGTTGCTGCCGTTGCTAGACTGGAGCCCAGTGGCAGGGCTGCGGCCAGCACGCCAGCCTGCTTGAGAAAGGTTCTGCGGTCAGTCATGAGCGTTTTCGCCTGATGGTCGGGGAGCGGCGTTCGAGAGGTTGGTTTGTCGCGCATCCGCACGCGCAGAAGCCTGAACCTGCTCCCAGACGCGCAGAAAATTGCCACCCCAGAGCTTGGTAATGTCCGCTTCGGCGTAACCGCGCTCGATCAGCTCGGCGGTCACGTTGCGAATTTCGCTGACGTCGTTGAAGCCTTTCACACCGCCGCCATCGTTGAAGTCGGAACTGATGCCGACATGGTCGATACCGATCTTCCTGACCGTGTAATCGATTGCGTCGACGAAATCCTTGACCGTGGCCTTGGGCTCTTCTTCAAGAATCGCGTACAGCTTGCTGGCGTAGGCACCGAAGCGCTGTTCGGGCCAGACGGTGATGATCGGGTCGCCGGGCATCAGCGCCATGGCCAGATTCGGCAGCGGCGGCAGGTCAAAATCCTTGCGCAGGGCGTTGAGCTTGTCCTGGGTTTTCTGGGTCAGCGGCTTCAAATAGGCCGGAAACGCCACGATCTGCACCACGCCGCCGCTCTGTTTGATGAGCTGCATTTCCTCGTCACTGAGGTTGCGCGGGATGTCCACCAGTGCGCGCGGTGCCGAGTGCGAGGCGACCATTGGCGTGCGGCTCAACTGGCTGACCTGCAGCAGCGCCTTGCTCGACATCTGCGACACGTCGATGATCACGCCCAGGTCATTCAGGCGCTGCACGGCTTGCTTGCCGATCTCCGACAAGCCGCCTAGCGCGTCAGGTGTGTCGTTGAGAAAGGGCAGGGGCCGTGAAGAATCCGCCCAGCTGTTATTGCCGACGTAGCTGAAGCCGAACATGCGCATGCCGCGCGCCGTCCAGTGGTCTAGCAGGTTCAGGTCATCACCCAGCGGGTAGGCGTTGAGCATGCTGATGAAGATCGCAAACTTGCCCTCGCCGTGCAGGCGACGCATGTCGTCAGGGGTGTAGGCAATGCCGACCTGGTTGGGAAAGTCGCGAACCATGCCGGTGATGATTTTGTAACGCACTTCCTGTTGATGGCGCGCTTCGTCGACAAAGCCGGGTGTCGGTCGATGTGGGGCGTTGTCACCGTTCCAGATTTCCGGCCAGCCGAACACTGTCAGTGCTGCTCCGGACAGGCGTCCGCGTGCGCTTTTCACCAGGTCGAACTGCCCTGAACCGTCCTTGTCGGCCTCGTTGCCCTCGCTGCCGAACTTCATCGGCACGGTGATGTGACTGTCGAAGGAAATGATCCGCTCTTGCAGGTCGTCAGCCTGCTTCATCACTTTGACCGGGTAACCGGCTGGCGACCAG
Source organism: Pseudomonas coronafaciens pv. oryzae str. 1_6 (assembly GCF_000156995.2). NCBI lineage: Bacteria > Pseudomonadati > Pseudomonadota > Gammaproteobacteria > Pseudomonadales > Pseudomonadaceae > Pseudomonas > Pseudomonas coronafaciens. The sequence continues at coordinate 1,995,815 of NZ_CP046035.1, forward strand.
TAATTCCAGGCTATAAAACCCGCGCCTGCACTGATTACCAAGGCCAGCGGCAAGCCGATGAAGAGAGTCTTTTTCCAACGCGGTCTTGTCATTTCCGTCTCGTTTGATTAACCGTGGCACAGCCTGCGACGGCCGTTGCTATCTGGTGGAGAACGAGCGGATGGGCGAAAAATTTAGCGCATGGCTGTCTATGGAGTCAGCCACCTAAATTTAATCGTCGGGTTTACGTTCTAGCTTGGATAACGGCTGTATCGGTGCTGGAACAGGTAGGGTAATGACGATTTCTCGACGAGGGTTCATGGCAGGGCTGGCGGTGACTGGCGCGGCGCTTCCGGCTGCCTATTACGCGCATCGTGAACTCACGCGCGTCGACGAGCCGGTAACGCCGGGCGAGGCCACGGCAGGGCCCGCCGATACCGCTACTCAGCGCCTGGCTGACAAGCTGCGTGGCGTGTGGACCCTGCGTTTCGAAGGGCGCGACGCAGGGCTTGGCGGTGCGCCGCTCGACGGCCTGGAAATGTTTCTCGACATTGCCCCGCGTGGTCGTGGCCTGCGCGGTTATATCGACACAGCCGAGAAATTGCGCTGCGATGGCATGCCGCGCTTCCGGGTGATCGGCGACCTGCAACCGGCCAATGTCGCAAAACTGTATCTGCGGGTCATTGACCGCTATGCCGGCGACGATCCGTACAGCGACAACCCGGATTACGAGTTCAGCCTGACCCTCGATGAAGTCTGGGGCGCGTTCGGCAATGCGGGCAGCGGCACATTGAGCGGGCGCATCGAGCGACTGGACCGGCCATTGGCCCTGCCGGAGCTGGAAAACCGCCTGATCGCAATCAAACAGGTTTTCCCCGAAGCGCGTGAGCGGGTGGGGTTGAGTCCGCCGTTTCTGGCCTGGCTGGTTTCCAGAGAGCACCGCCTGTTTCATCAGCTGTGGCACGCTTCTCGGGACAAATGGCACAAACTGCCTGAAGACAAACGTGACGCCCTGCGCGGCATCGGTTGGCAGCCAGGGCCGCGCGCGAAAGAGCGCGATGCGCGTGGCCCGCACAAGGATCGTAACGGTTCGGGTGAAGACTTTTTTTATATGCACCGGCACATGCTGATCCAGGCCCGCAAGATTCAGAACCTGCCGTCGTGGCCGCGCTTTCCGCTGCCACAACCAGAACTGGAGCGCGACCGGCTGGGTTTCGCTCGCTACTTTGATAATCACGATGGCTGCGCCTTGCCCCCCAACTGGCTGGCGCAGGGTGATGAGGAATACACGCAGTTGGTTAGCGACATCAAAAGTCAGGAAACCTATCACACTCATTTTCAGGTCTGGGAATCGCAGTATCGCGATCCGCGCTTTCTGTCGAAGCTGACCTTGGGTCAGTTTGGTTCGCAGGTCGAGCTGGAACTGCATGACTGGTTACACATGCGCTGGGCCTCGGTGGCCCGCGACCCGGCCAATGGCCAGCCGGTGCCGATGGCACGTCGTTCGGATGACTTTGCCGAGCGCTGGTTCGAGCCGGAAAACGACTTTCTGGCCGACCCGTTTTCATCGCATGTGAACCCGGTGTTCTGGATGTTCCATGGCTGGATCGACGACCGCATAGATGACTGGTTTCGCGCCCACGAACGCTTCCATCCGGGCGAAGTGAAGCGCCTGGAAGTCAACGGCGTGCCATGGTTCGCGCCGGGTCGCTGGGTTGAAGTCAGCGACCCGTGGCTGGGGCCGGAAACCCATGGCTGCAGCACCGTGCCGGGACAGGCCGCCGGTACAACCATGGAAATGGACCCGGAAGTCATGAAACTCGCGCTACGGATTACCTTTGCGGCGGATGACAAACTGAGCAACCTGCTGCGCCGCGTGCCGCGCAGGCCTTGGTATGCAAGGAATCTGTTGCCGGAGAGGTGGTTTTAGTGAACGGTAGTCGAGATTATCGTTCCCTACGCTCCAGCGCTCATCGGCCAGAAGCCTGACGGCTCCTTATTCCGGGCTCGTTGGGGCTTGTATAGCGCTGAGCGTCGCACGATAGTTAAGATTATCGTTCCCTACGCTCTGGCTTGGGAATGCAGTACTAGACGCTCTGCGTCGTATGATAGTGGTGTTTCTATCGTGACTCGCTCAGCGTACCTGCCAACCCCCACCCAGCGCCTTGTACAGTGCAATGCTCGCCTGCAAGCGTGCGAGCCTTAACTGCACACTCGCGTCCTGCGCCAGGTACAGCGTGCGTTGGGTTTCCAGCACCGTCAGCAAACCCTCTGCACCGGCTTCATAACGGCTCTGGGCGATGCGGAAGGCGGCCTGCGCCTGTTTGAGTTCTTCTTCGTGCCAATAGCGTTGCTGGTCAAGGCCGCTGATGCTGTTCAGGGCTTTTTCCACGTCGGCGAAACTGTTGATAATCGCGCCGCGATAGGTTTCCAGCAGTTCTTCCTGACGTGCCGTGGCCTTGTCACGCTCGGCCCCTAGGCGCCCATTATTGAAGATCGGCCCGACCAGCCCTGCCGCCAGGCTGCTGAACGGTGCGCGCAGCCAGTCCTCTGCGCGGGTCGCTTCGGTGCCCAGCCTGGCGCTCAGCGTCAGTTTCGGCAGCATCGCCGCCCTGGCTACCGTAACGTTGGCCTGTGCCGCTGCCAGTTCGGCTTCGGCCTTGGCCAGATCGGGACGGCGGGTCAGCAGGTCGCTGGGCACGCCAGCGTTGATGTCCGGCCAGCTCAGACTGTCGAAAGCCTGATCGTCGAGCTCGATGTCCTGCACCGGATGACCGAGCAGCGCTGCGAGGGTGATCAACTGGTCGTTGGCCAGTTGCTGAATGCGCGGCAGTTCGCGCTGCTGAGCCGCCACCAGGTTCTTCTGCTGTGCCAGCTCCAGCGCAGTGGCTGAGCCCGAGTCATAACGGGTCTGCACCAGCTTCAGAACGTTCTGCGCATTGCCCAGGTTCAGCCCGGCAATCCGGCCTTGTTCACGCGCCGCCAGGGTTTGTGCGTAACGGTCGGCAACGTTGCCGAGCAGGGTCAGCTCCACGGTCGCCTGATCGAACTCGCTGGCGCGCAGGCCTTGTAACGCGCTGTCGCGTCCGGCCGCGATGCCACCCCAGAAATCCACTTCGTAGCTGGCAGTCAGATCGCTGGTGAAGTTGTTGGTGTTGTTGTCGTCGGACGGGTTGGCCTTGCGGTCGCTGTTGCGCACGAACTTGTTGCGTTCGCCGCGCAGGTCAAAGGCCAGTTCCGGCAGCAGCGGCGCACCACCGATGATGGCGGTGGCCTGGGCCTGACGCACGCGCGCCATCGCCGCAGCCACTTCATGGCTGTCCCGACTTGCCTGGGCGATCAAACGGTTCAGTTCCGCGCTGCCGAAGCGTTGCCACCATTGGGCATCATTACGCTGGCTGGCAGCGCGCTCGGCAAACGCCCAGCGCGCGGGTGGCTGGACGCCGCTGTCCAGACGCGGGGCAGGTGTGTTGCAAGCGCTCAGCAACAGGCAGACGGTCAGCAGGGAAAGGCATGGCTTCATCGAATGGTCATTCACTGGTAAGGGCCGCCACCGGGTCAAGCCGGGCAGCTTTGCGGGCTGGCATGAAACCGAAAATCACTCCGGTGACGAGCGCGCAGGCAAAGGCACCGATCACCGCAGACAGGGTGAAGGCCACCGCCACCTTGCTCGCGAGCAATGCCGCGCCCATCCCCAGCGCCAGCACGATACCGGCCAGCCCCCCGACTACCGAAAGCATCACGGCTTCAGTAAGGAACTGGCGCAGAATGTCACGCTGCCTTGCCCCGGTGGCCATGCGGATGCCGATCTCGCGGGTCCGCTCACGCACGGTCATCAGCATGATGTTCATCACCCCGATGCCGCCGACCAGCAGCGAAATGGCGGCAATCGAGCCGAGCATCAGTGACAGGGTGTTCTGGGTGCGCGCTTCGGCCTGGATCATTGCGGCGTTGTTGGTCAGTTCGTAATCCTGCTTGCCGTTGTGCAGACGTTGCAGCAGGCTGCGAATCGCTGCTTCGGCCTGCTTGACGTTGTTGGCGTCGCGGGTGGCGATGGTGATGTACTCAGGGTCCTGCGAGCCGAACAGTCGGATGCTGGCCGATGAGTAAGGAATGGCGATGCGGTTATCGCTGTCCAGATCGCCCGAGGTCGCGCCTTTTTCCTGGAGCACGCCGACCACTTGAAACGGCACGTTTTCGATCAGGATGTATTGACCGATTGGGTCGATGCGCTCGCCGAACAGCTTCTGACGAACCTTGTAACCAATCACTGCCACGGCGGCTGCGCTTTGCTCGTCGGCCTCGCTGAAATAGCTGCCTTCGGCCACAGGCCAGTTGAAAATCGCCGGAAAGTGCGTGTCGTTGCCGCCGACGTAGCTGGAGTGATCGACATTGCCGTAGCGCACTCCGGCCTGTCCGCCGTTGACCGGCATGATCATTTTTACCTCGGGCAACTCGCCCAGTGCGGCGACTTCTTCAAGCGTGATGACGCCTTTCGGTGCGCGCGGGTTGGGTGCCTTGCCGTTGAGGTAGATGATATTCGAGCCGAACGAGGACATCTGCGCCATGACTTGGCGCTTGCTGCCTTCACCGACAGCGAGCATGACCACCACAGACGCGACGCCGATGACGATGCCCAGCAAGGTCAGCGCAGTACGGAAACGGTTGATCCACATGACCCGCCACGCCGCCTGAACCGCGTCGAGCAATTCGCCTTTCCAGGCGCCGCGACTGCCGCTGCCTTCGGTAAGGCGCTTGCGCAGATCGACGGCCTGCAACGCCGCCGGGTTGGCTGCAAGCGGCGCGGTCGTATCGCCGGCGGTATCGCTTACCACCAGACCGTCGCTGATCTCGATGACCCGATTGGCGCGCGCTGCCACTTCCCGGTCATGCGTGATCAGAATCACCACATGGCCCTGGCTGGCCAGTTCGTCCAGCAGGGTCATTACCTCAGCGCCGCTGTGGCTGTCCAGCGCACCCGTGGGTTCGTCGGCGAGGATGATGTGCCCGCCATTCATCAAAGCGCGGGCGATTGACACCCGTTGCTGCTGGCCGCCGGACAACTGATACGGGCGATTACCGGTGCGTGATGCCAGGCCCAACCGGTCGAGCAGGGCGGCGGCCCGGGCGTGACGCTCGGCGGCTGGTGTACCGGCGTAAATGGCCGGCATCTCGACGTTTTCCTGTGCCGAGCCGGACGGTATCAGGTGGTAGCCCTGAAACACAAAACCGAATGCTTCACGGCGTAGCCAGGCCAGTTCGTCGCTGCCCAGCTCGGCAACGTTTTCTCCGGCAAACAGGTACTCCCCTGACGTGGGGCGATCCAGGCAGCCGAGGATATTCATTAATGTCGATTTGCCCGAGCCGGACGCGCCGACAATCGCCACGAACTCGCCGGCGTGGATCGACAGGTCAATGCCGCGCAGCACGTTGACCAGCGGGCTGTCGCCACCGCCGTAGGATTTGCGGATACCCCGCAGGTCGATCAGCGGCGTGTGCATTCAGCCTCCGCTGCCGACGGGAGCGGGCACCAGCAGGCGATCACCTTCGCTGAGCCCATTGATGATCTGCACCCGCAGACGGTCGCTGATCCCGGTTTGTACCTGACGATTCTGGACTTCGCCGTTGGCGGCCAGTACCTGCACAGTCTTGATATCGGTCCGGGAGCCGTTTTGCAGTGCTGCAAGGGGAGCCGTGAGGGTGTTTTCGGCTTTGCCAGCGACAAAAAAAATCTGTGCGGTCATTTCTGCCATCAGCGCCTGATCACTGTTGTCGACGTCCAGTAAAACCGTATAGAGCACCACCCGACCGCCGCCGCTTTTACGCGAACTGCTCGGGCTGCCGCCGCCCTGATTGGCCTGATCCAGCGGTCTGGGCGGCACCGGCAGAATCTGCCGCACGGTACTGCTCCAGCGCCTGTCGCCGCCGCTGAGCGTGGTGAAGTAGGCCGTCATATCCGGTTTGACGTGGCCGATGTCGGCTTCCGAGACTTCGGCCCAAACGGTCATGGGCGACAACCGGGCGATGCGCAGAATCAACGGGGTCTGTTGTTGCGCATTGAGGGTCTGACCCTCGCGGGCATCCAGCGCGACAACGGTGCCGCTCATGGGCGCGTAAATGCGGGTGTAACCCAGCGCCGCTTCGTCACTGCGCAGCGCCGCCCCGGCTTCGAGAATCTGCGCCTTGAACATGTCGACTCTGGCCTGGGTGGCGCGAAATTCCGACTGCGCGGCCTGCACGTCTTCAGCGCGAGTGGCGCCGCCCGCAGCAAGGCTTTTCTGCCGTTGTTGCTTCTGCTCGGCCAGTTCGTGCAGCGCACGCTGTTCCTGCAACTGCGCCTTGAGATTATCGATGGCATACCGCGCGGCATCGAGTTTGGCTTTTTGTGTCGATGGGTCGATTTCCACCAGCAAATCGCCTTCGTTGACCTGGTCGCCAACTTGCGCGTGGATTTTCATGATCTGCCCGCTGGCCTGCGAGCCAACGTCCACGTAGCTGCGCGGCTGCAGAGTGCCCAGCGCGGTCACGCTGTTTTCGACAGTGCCGCGGGTCACGGTCACGGTCGATGCATTGCTTCTGGCGTCGGGCAGGATCTGCCACGCACACACGGCAATGACCGGGAACAGGCACAGCGCCACGAGGAGGGCGCGTCGAAGATGTCGAGAGCGTTTCATGCAGAGTCCTGCGTGGGGATATAGACAACGGCGCCAGAGCGGCTCTTCAAATAGAGCTGCCCTTTAAACGTTGGATGGAAGCAGGAATTTAGCGCCATGCACGGGTTGTACGATTTAGCTAAAAATCGCTGCCCGCACTTCGTTTAACGGGAGCGGCTAATTCGGGTCGTCTCGTGGAGTTGGAGTCAGCGTGATTATGTCCAGAGCATTGCCCGGTTTTCTGTTTGCAGGTCTTTCGTTTGCAGTGATATTGCCTGCACAGGCGCTGGTTGCGCATGAACAAAAGGCCGCTGGCGCCGAGATCCGGCGCACCGGTTTTGGCGTGCCGCACATCGTCGCGGACGACGAGCGAGGTCTGGGTTTCGGCATCGGTTATGCCTATGCGCAGGACAACCTTTGCCTGCTGGCCAATGAAGTCGTTACCGTCAACGGCGAGCGTTCGCGCTATTTCGGGCCGGACAAGGCGACCCTTGAGCAGCGTAACAACATGGCCAGCGATCTATTGTTCAAGTGGCTCAACACGCCTGAGGCGCTGGTGGATTTCTGGAAGGCGCAGCCGCCGGAGATTCGCCAGTTGATGCAAGGCTATGTGGCTGGTTACAACCGTTCTCTGCAGGAGCAGAAGGCCAAGGGCCTGCCGCAAGCGTGCGCGGCTGAATGGCTTCGGCCGATCAACACTGATGATCTGGTGCGTCTGACGCGCCGTCTGTTGGTCGAAGGCGGAGTCGGGCAGTTCACCGAAGCCTTTGCCGGGGCCAAGCCGCCTTCTGTGCAAAAGCCCTTGCAGGTTGATCAGCAGCAGGTTCAAGCCCTGCAGATGGCTGCTGTCCGCAACGAGCGCTTTACTTTGGAACGCGGCAGTAATGCAGTGGCGGTGGGGCGTGATCTGTCTGCCAACGGCCGCGGCATGCTACTCGCCAATCCGCACTTTCCGTGGGGCGGCGGCATGCGCTTCTATCAAATGCACCTGACCATTCCCGGTAAGCTGGACGTGATGGGCGCAGCGCTGCCCGGCCTGCCGTTGATCAACATCGGGTTCAACCAGCATCTGGCCTGGAGCCATACCGTCGATACGTCGAAGCACTTCACGCTGCACCGTTTGCAGCTCGATCCGAAGGACTCGACTCGCTACCTGCTGGACGGCAAATCCATCGCAATGGGCAAACAGCAGGTGAGTGTCGAGGTGAAACAGCCGGACGGCAGCCTCAAGGCCGTGCCGCACATCATCTATTCATCGACGTTCGGCCCGGTGGTGCAGTGGCCGGGCAAGCTGGACTGGGACGACAAATTCGCCTTCAGCCTGCGGGACGCCAACCTGGAAAACGATCGGGTGCTGCAGCAGTGGTATGCAATGGACAAGGCTGACAGCCTCAAGGCGTTTCAGGATTCGGTACACAAGATTCAGGGCATCCCGTGGGTCAACACCCTGGCGGTCGATGCCAATGGGCAGGCGCTGTACATGAACCTGTCGGTGGTGCCGAACGTTGATGCAGTGAAACTCGCCAAATGCAGCGACCCGCGTATTGGTACTGAGTTGATCGTGCTGGACGGCTCACGCAGCCAGTGCAACTGGGACGTTTCCCCGCAGGCGGCGCAAGCAGGTATTTATCCTTCGTCACGCCAGCCGCAGTTGTTGCGGACTGATTTCGTGCAGCACTCCAATGACTCGGCCTGGATGGTCAACCCGGCTGCACCGTTGAAAGACTTTTCACCGCTGATCAGTCAGGACGGACAGCCGCTGGGCCAGCGCGCACGTTTTGCGCTGGATCGATTGGCCAATCTTGAAAGATCAGGCAAGGTCAGCCTCGAAAACCTGCAAGCGATGGTCATGGACAACGAGGTGTATCAGGCCGGGCAAGTGCTGCCGGATCTGCTGAAGTTCTGCGCCTCGCAGCTGGGTGACGATGCTGCGCGTCTGGCGCCGTTGTGTGCCGCGCTGAAAGTCTGGGACGGCCACGCTGATCTGAACAGTGGCATCGGCTTTGTGTACTTTCAGCAGATTATGAAGTCCATGCAAAACGTTGCGTCTCGCTGGCGCGTGGTGTTCGACCCGCAGGACCCGGTCCATACACCAAGCGGGCTGGCCATCGAGTACCCGGAAGTCGCCACCGCACTGCGCGCCGCCATGCTGGCTGCGATGGATGAGGTGGCCAAGTCAGGTCTTTCCGCCGAGAGTAAATGGGGCGACATTCAGGTTTCCAGTCTCAGCGGCAAACCGATTCCGATTCACGGGGGACCGGCGGGGCTCGGCGTCTACAACGCCATACAGACGGTTGCTGGCAAGGATGGCAAGCGCGAAGTGGTCAGTGGCAGCAGCTACCTGCAAGTGGTGACGTTCGACGAGCAGGGTCCCAAGGCGCAGGGTTTGCTGGTGTTTTCCGAGTCGAGCAACCCGCAGTCCGCTCATTCAGCGGATCAGACCGAAGCCTTCTCGAAAAAACAGTGGAGCACACTGCCGTTCACCGAGCAGCAGATAAAGGCTGACCCCGCGTATGAGGTGCAGGTCATCAAGGAATAGCTCGAACCCAGAGGCAATGGCAGCGCGTTTGGACCGTGTGGCCCAAATGCGCTGTAACGGTTTTAGCCGCCCTGAGTGTCGATGTCAGCGTCGACACCCTGGGTTTGTTGGTGGTTGCGCTGCTCCTGGGTCTTTTTCCCCTCCAGCTCGTGGTCCGGCACGTAGGCGCTGTCGCCTGACGACTGAGTCTGGCTCTGCGACTGGCTTTGGCTGGGGGCAGGGGTCTGGCCTTGTTTCTGGGCACCACCCTTTTCGGTTTCTGGCCCTACATCCGCAACCTGCGGCTCGATGGCTATATCGTTACGGTCCGGACCCGGTTCTGCAGGCGCGTCCTGATTAGGCGTCGGTTCTTTCTGGCGTTGCGGTTCAGTAGACATGAGTACCTCGCTATCTGGTTCAGAAAAATGTACTGACATAGTTTCGAGGGACTGCAGGCGGGATCGTTCGATGCATTTGCTGAGTGGTGGTGCGTGACGGAGTGTTGCGGCTGAGGCTAGCGGATACGCGATGTTCGCGAAGAACGCTGTCCAGTCCATGAAGATACATCGACTGGAACACCGCCTTCGCGAACAAGCGAAACGTTGCGCGGTTCGCTCTGACAAATACAAATTCGCGATGAGAGGTTAAAGCACCTTTTTGATCGCGTCGCAGACTACATCGATGTTCTTTTGATTCAGCGCCGCTACGCAGATACGTCCGGTGTCCAGCGCGTAGATGCCGAATTCGCTGCGCAGGCGCTGGGCTTGTGCGGCGGTCAGGCCGGAGTAGGAGAACATGCCGCACTGACGGCCGACGAAGCTGAAGTCCTGACCGGCCGGGTTGTCGGCCAGACGCTCGACCATCGCTTTGCGCATACCCTGAATACGCACGCGCATTTCGCCCAGTTCTTCTTCCCACATGGTGCGCAGTGCCGGGTCGTTGAGGACCGCAGCAGAAATGATCGCGCCGTGGGTCGGCGGGTTGGAATAGTTGGTGCGGATCACGCGTTTGACCTGTGACAGGACGCGAACGGTTTCTTCCCTTGAGTCAGTGATGATCGACAGCGCACCGACACGTTCGCCGTACAGCGACAAAGATTTCGAGAACGAGCTGGAGGCGAAGAAGGTCAGGCCCGACTCGGCGAACAGGCGCACTGCCAGCGCGTCTTCCTGGATGCCTTGACCGAAGCCTTGATACGCCATGTCCAGAAACGGTACATGGCCCTTGGCCTTGACCACTTCCAGGACCTTTTTCCAGTCGTCCAGACTCAGATCTACACCAGTCGGGTTGTGACAGCAGGCATGCAGGACAACCACCGAGTTGTTCGGCAGGTTGTGCAGGTCCTCGAGCATGCCGGCGCGGTTCACATCGTGCGTGGCCGCGTCGTAATAGCGATAGTTCTGTACCGGAAAGCCTGCGGTCTCAAACAGCGCGCGGTGGTTTTCCCAGCTTGGGTCGCTGATGGCTACAACGGCGTTGGGCAGAAGTTGCTTGAGGAAGTCGGCACCGATCTTCAGCGCACCCGTGCCGCCGACCGATTGAGTGGTCAACACACGGCCCGAAGCGATCAATGGCGACTCGGCCCCCAGCAGCAGCTTTTGCACGGCCTGGTCGTAGGCGGCAATACCGTCGATCGGCAGGTAGCCGCGCGGTGCATGTTGGGCGACGCGGATCTTTTCCGCTTCAGCCACGGCACGCAGCAGAGGAATGCGCCCGTCTTCATCACAGTAGACGCCCACGCCAAGGTTGACCTTGGTGGTGCGAGTGTCGGCGTTGAATGCTTCGTTGATACCCAGAATCGGATCGCGGGGTGCCATTTCGACAGCGGAGAACAGGCTCATTGTGCGGCGGCTCTTGATGAAGAGTGGGAAGGGGATACACGCTGCGGCTTGATGCGCCAAAGCGGTGCGCAAACAGAGGCTAGTATAGAGAGCATCCCCTTTGCGAGCGACAGGGCGGGGCGGGTTTTTTCAAGGTTTTTACGCATATTTGCAGAACGATCGTTCGGTTAAAACCTCAATGCTTTAAGTGGATGCCTTGAAAGGCGGATATATGACTCCATCTATTAGTCATCACTTCAAAACATCGCACGTCTGCTCCCTGGCGGGAATCGGCGTCGGCGGTGTTTTTGCCCCTGCGCCACTCACGCATCGGCGAACCCTTTACGCGCTTGGGTTGCCAGCGGATCCACGCCAGCGAAGCACACGCGAATCATTCAAGAGGTAAGTTATGTCCGAGTTCCAGCTCGTCACCCGTTTTGAGCCAGCCGGCGATCAGCCCGAGGCCATTCGCCAACTGGTCGAAGGGATCGACGCGGGGCTCGCACACCAGACCTTGCTGGGGGTAACCGGTTCGGGGAAGACGTTCAGCATCGCCAACGTCATTTCCCAGATCAAACGGCCCACGCTGGTACTTGCACCGAACAAGACTCTCGCTGCGCAGTTGTATGGCGAATTCAAGGCGTTCTTCCCTAACAACGCCGTCGAATATTTCGTCTCCTACTACGATTACTACCAGCCTGAAGCCTATGTGCCGTCGTCGGATACGTTCATCGAGAAGGATGCGTCGATCAACGACCACATCGAGCAGATGCGCCTGTCTGCGACCAAGGCGCTGCTGGAGCGCAAGGACGCGATCATCGTCACCACGGTGTCGTGCATCTACGGTCTGGGCAGTCCGGAAACCTACCTGCGCATGGTCATGCACATTGATCGCGGCGATAAACTCGACCAGCGTGCCTTGCTGCGGCGCCTGGCTGATCTGCAATACACCCGTAACGACATGGACTTTGCCCGCGCGACCTTTCGCGTGCGTGGTGACGTGATCGATATCTACCCGGCCGAGTCCGATCTCGAGGCGATCCGTGTCGAGCTGTTTGATGACGAAGTAGAGAGTCTTTCGGCATTCGATCCGCTGACCGGCGAGGTGATTCGCAAGCTGCCGCGCTTTACCTTCTATCCCAAGAGCCACTACGTCACGCCTCGAGAGACGCTGGTCGAGGCGATGGAAAACATCAAGGTAGAGCTGCAGGAACGCCTGGAATACCTGCGCAGCCAGAACAAGCTGGTGGAAGCTCAGCGTCTGGAGCAGCGCACCCGCTTCGATCTGGAGATGATGCTGGAACTGGGCTACTGCAACGGCATCGAAAACTACTCGCGTTACCTGTCGGGTCGTCCGTCCGGCGCGCCGCCGCCGACCTTGTTCGACTACCTGCCCGCCGATGCCCTGCTGGTAATCGATGAGTCTCACGTCAGCGTGCCGCAGGTCGGTGCGATGTACAAAGGCGACCGTTCGCGCAAGGAAACCCTCGTCGAGTATGGTTTCCGCCTGCCATCGGCGCTGGATAACCGACCCATGCGCTTTGACGAGTGGGAAGCAATTAGCCCGCAGACCATTTTTGTCTCGGCGACACCGGGCAATTACGAGGCGGAACACGCCGGCCGGGTTGTCGAGCAAGTGGTGCGTCCGACCGGTCTGGTGGACCCTCAGATCGAGATTCGTCCGGCGCTGACTCAGGTCGATGACCTGCTGTCGGAAATCCACAAGCGTGCGGCGCTGGAGGAGCGGGTGCTGGTCACCACGCTGACCAAGCGCATGTCCGAGGATCTGACCGATTACCTGAGCGACCACGGCGTGCGTGTGCGTTACCTGCACTCGGACATCGACACAGTGGAGCGCGTCGAGATCATTCGAGACTTGCGATTGGGTACGTTTGACGTGCTGGTGGGCATCAACCTGCTGCGTGAGGGCCTGGACATGCCGGAAGTGTCGCTGGTGGCCATTCTCGATGCAGATAAGGAAGGCTTTCTGCGCTCGGACCGTTCGCTGATTCAGACCATCGGCCGTGCAGCACGTAACCTCAATGGCCGGGCCATTCTGTATGCCGACCGGATCACCGGTTCGATGGAGCGCGCCATCGGCGAAACCGAGCGGCGCCGAGAGAAGCAGATCGCGTTCAACCTGGAGCACGGCATTACGCCCAAAGGCGTGTTCAAGGACGTCGCCGATATCATGGAAGGCGCCACCGTGCCGGGCTCGCGCAGCAAGAAGCGCAAAGGCATGGCCAAGGCCGCCGAAGAAAACGGCCGTTACGAGAACGAACTTCGCTCGCCGAGCGAGATAAACAAGCGCATTCGCCAACTTGAAGAAAAAATGTACCAGCTGGCCCGCGACCTGGAATTCGAAGCCGCTGCACAGATGCGCGACGAAATCGGCAAGTTGCGAGAGCGGTTGCTGACGGTTTGATCCGCAGGTCGTTATCCTGAGTGTCCAGTGTGATAAACAAGCCCTGACCCGGGCTGCCCAGGTTGCGCATGATGTACCGCGCGCCCCGATTTTGCTGCCGGTTCCCGGCAGATCGTGGACAAGTCCACTCCTACAGATCGCGGGCACTGTAGGGGTGGACTTGTCCACGAAGACGTTCAATGGGCATCCTGAGATGTGTTGTACGGAACTGATCACATCACCCACGCTGGAGCCTTATACCCCCGGCCTGTTAACATTCCGCGCTTGATTGACCTATTTCGGGATTTTCCATGACCACCGTTCGTACCCGCATCGCGCCATCGCCCACGGGCGACCCTCACGTCGGCACGGCCTATATCGCGTTGTTCAACTACTGCTTTGCCAAACAGCACGGTGGCGAGTTCATTCTGCGCATTGAAGACACCGATCAGTTGCGCTCGACCCGCGAGTCCGAACAGCAGATTTTCGACGCTCTGCGCTGGCTGGGCATCGACTGGAGCGAAGGCCCGGACGTCGGCGGCCCGCACGGCCCTTACCGCCAAAGCGAGCGATGCGAGATCTACAAGAAGTATGCGCAGCAACTGGTCGAACTGGGCCATGCCTTTCCGTGCTTCTGCACCGCCGAAGAGCTCGACGAGATGCGCGCCGAGCAGCAGGCCAGGGGCGAAACCCCGCGTTACGACGGTCGTGCCTTGCTGCTTTCCAAGGAGGAAGTCCAGCGTCGTCTGGACGCCGGCGAGCCGCATGTGATCCGCATGAAAGTGCCGACCGAAGGCGTCTGCGTGGTGCCCGACATGCTGCGTGGTGAAGTTGAAATCCCTTGGGACCGCATGGACATGCAGGTCCTGATGAAGACTGACGGTCTGCCGACCTATTTTCTCGCCAACGTTGTCGATGACCACCTGATGGGCATTACTCACGTACTGCGTGGCGAAGAATGGCTGCCATCGGCGCCGAAACTGATCCTGCTCTACGAGTATTTCGGCTGGGACAAGCCACAGTTGTGCTACATGCCGCTGCTGCGTAACCCCGACAAGAGCAAGCTGTCCAAGCGCAAGAACCCGACCTCTGTGACTTTCTACGAGCGCATGGGCTTCATGCCCGAGGCGATGCTCAACTACCTGGGCCGTATGGGCTGGTCGATGCCGGACGAGCGCGAGAAGTTCTCGCTGCAGGAAATGGTCGACAACTTCGACCTGTCGCGTGTCTCGCTGGGCGGGCCGATCTTCGATATCGAGAAGCTGTCCTGGCTCAACGGCCAGTGGTTGCGTGAACTGCCGGTCGAGGAGTTTGCTTCGCGTCTGCAGACATGGGCGCTGAACCCCGATTACATGATGAAGATCGCGCCGCACGTGCAGGGCAGGGTGGAGACCTTTAGCCAGGTCGCGCCGCTGGCAGGCTTTTTCTTCGCGGGTGGCGTCACGCCGGATGCCAAACTGTTCGAGCACAAGAAGCTGTCGCCGGAACAGGTGCGCCAGGTGATGCAGTTGATCCTCTGGAAACTGGAATCGCTGCGTCAGTGGGAGAAGGAGCGGATCATGGGTTGCATACAGGCCGTCGTCGAGCATCTGCAGCTCAAGCTGCGTGATGCCATGCCACTGATGTTTGCAGCGATCACCGGTCAGGCCAATTCGGTCTCGGTGACTGACGCAATGGAAATCCTCGGGCCGGACCTGACCCGCTTCCGCTTGCGTCAGGCACTGGATTTGCTGGGCGGCGTGTCGAAGAAAGAAAACAAGGAATGGGAAAAGCTCCTTGGCGCCATCGCATGAGGTAATGCCTGCGCTGCCAGTTACCTCCCGGTTTTGCGGGGGGGGTGAATGGTAAGTGGTTGTATTACCGACAAAAAATTTTGGAAATTGTAAAAAATAAATTTGACAGCTCTGCCACTCACGCTTAATATGCGCCCCGTCCACTTATGTGGGGCTTTAGCTCAGCTGGGAGAGCGCCTGCATGGCATGCAGGAGGTCAGCGGTTCGATCCCGCTAAGCTCCACCAAATTTAGCGTTTCAGAACTTCGCTACACTGTTCTGGGATGATGCAAGGCAGCCGGATCCAGCGACCGGTTATCTGCAGAAGAAGGTTTTGTCCCCTTCGTCTAGTGGCCTAGGACACCGCCCTTTCACGGCGGTAACAGGGGTTCGAGTCCCCTAGGGGACGCCAGTTTTACCGAGTGATGCTGTAAGGCTGATCTCCGCCGAGAGGCGAAAAATCTGGGGCTTTAGCTCAGCTGGGAGAGCGCCTGCATGGCATGCAGGAGGTCAGCGGTTCGATCCCGCTAAGCTCCACCAATTTGCCAGGGTTCACCAATCGGTGATCCTGACTGAAGGTTTGCGTCCCCTTCGTCTAGTGGCCTAGGACACCGCCCTTTCACGGCGGTAACAGGGGTTCGAGTCCCCTAGGGGACGCCACGATTTCCCGCTATGCGGGACCAAGGGTCATTCGATTATTGAATGGCCCTTTTGTTTTTCCAGGGTTTGAAAATCCTTCTTTCCGGTTTTGCTCCGTCATACACCAATCTTGTTGAGCATAGTGTCGAAATCCCGACTATCGTGCCGACGCTCTGCGTCGGTATGCCGTTCAGGATGTTCCGCGTCTTCTTCAGTCTGTGAGCGCACATCTCGTACCTGCACGTGGGAACCAGAGCCATGACCCGCTACACTCCCGCTAATCGCATTCACTCAAGCAGGAGCACGCATGGTCTGGGATCGGGCAACGCCTTTCGTCATTGACCTTAACGTCGGCGCCGAAGAAATAGACGGGCTGGGGCATGCCAATAACGCGGTATACGTTTCCTGGCTTGAACGCTGCGCCTGGCGGCATTCGCAGTTTCTGGGCCTGGACCTGACCGAGTATCGGCGTCTGGACCGGGCCATGGCAGTGGTCAGGCACGAGATCGACTACCTTGCAAGTGCCTACGAGAACGACGAACTGCAACTGGCGACCTGGATCACTGACTGGGACCGCCGCCTGAAAATGACCCGCTGCTTTCAGCTCAAGCGGCCTGCCGACAACCTGACATTATTGCGCGCGCAAACCACTTTCGTGTGCATCGAGCTATCGAGCGGAAGGCCCAAACGCATGCCGGTAGAGTTTATCGAAGGCTACGGCTCGGCGATTCTCGACAGCGACATTTCCAATCCGCACGCCGGGCAGTAAACTGCCGGACTTTTTTTCGAGTGTGATCCATGCAAATTGCTCTGGCGCCCATGGAGGGGTTGGTCGACGACATCCTGCGCGATGCCCTGACGAAAGTGGGTGGCATCGACTGGTGCGTGACTGAATTCATCCGGGTGTCCGAGCGTTTGATGCCGGCGCACTACTTCTACAAGTACGCTTCGGAGTTTCACAAGGGCGCCAAAACTGACGCAGGCACGCCTTTACGGCTCCAGCTGTTGGGCTCCGATCCGGGGTGTCTGGCCGAGAATGCTGCGTTCGCCTGCGAGCTGGGTGCACCGGTACTGGACCTGAACTTCGGTTGCCCGGCCAAGACCGTCAACCGCTCCCGTGGCGGTGCCATTCTGCTCAAGGAGCCGGAACTGCTGCACTCCATCGTCAATCAGGTGCGCCGTGCGGTGCCCCGACACATCCCCGTGACTGCCAAGATGCGCCTGGGCTACGAAAACACTGATGGCGCGCTGGATTGCGCCCGGGCGTTGGCCGACGGCGGGGCAGAGCAGATCGTCGTTCATGCACGTACCAAGGTCGATGGCTACAAGCCGCCGGCGCACTGGGAGTGGATTGCGCGCATTCAGGAAGTGGTCAAGATCCCGGTAGTCGCCAATGGCGAGATCTGGACCGTTGATGACTGGCTTCGCTGCCGTGAGATCTGCGGCGCGCGGGACATCATGATTGGTCGCGGTCTGGTGGCGCGCCCTGACCTTGCCCGGCAGATTGCTGCGGCTCAGAAGGGCGAAGAGGTTGTGCCGATGACCTGGGAGGAGTTGCAGCCTATGCTGCGTACCTTCTGGCAGGACTGCCTGGTCAAGATGACGCTCATTCAGGCGCCGGGCCGCCTGAAGCAATGGCTGGTGCTGCTGACCAAGAGCTACCCGCAAGCCACTCTGATGTTCGATTTGCTTCGTCGCGAAACCGACTGCGCGCGGATCAGCGTGTTGCTCGGTTGCTCATCCGAAATCCAACCCGACGAACGGTCGATAAAAGCCTGAAAAAAGCCTCTTGAAAAGCGAATGGCTGTCCCTACTTTGGTGATCAAGCGATGCCGAAAACGGGTCGCGTAAACCACTCGCTGATAAACAGGAGAATTGTTATGGCTACTGCATTTTCTCTGGCTCCACTGTTTCGCAATTCAGTGGGATTCGACCGCTTCAACGACCTCTTCGAGTCGGCGGCACGAAATGAGACAACCAGCGGCTACCCTCCCTACAATGTGGAGCGGCACACCGATGACCATTACCGAATCGTGATTGCTGCAGCAGGCATGCAAGAGCAGGATCTCGAGTTGCAGGTTGAGAAAGGTGTGCTGACCGTGATCGGCAGCAAGCGTGAGCAAGAAGCCGAGAACGTTACTTATCTGCATCAGGGTATTGCCCGGCGTGAATTCAAGCTGTCGTTCAGGCTGGCTGACAATATCGAAGTCAAAGGGGCCGATCTGTCTCACGGCCTGCTGAATATTGACCTGGTGCGGAACGTGCCGGAAGAAGCAAAACCAAAGCGTATTCCGCTCAACAGCCAGAAAGCGCTGGAAAACTGATCCGTCAGGTGACGTTGAGTCAGCGGCACGTAACAGCAAAGGCGCCTTCGGGCGCCTTTGTTTGTTTCAAGGATGATGTGCAGGCCGTTTTAGTTGCAGCAGCGATTCGAACTCAGGACCGGGCAGCGGCTCGCTGAACAGATACCCCTGATAGTTGTAACAACCTACTTTTTCGAGAAACGCCAGCTGCTCTGGAGTTTCTACGCCTTCGGCAATGACATTCAGCTTGAGGCTCTGAGCCATTGCCACGATGGCCCGAATGATTTCCGCATCATTAGGGTCATTGGCGGCGTCCTGAACAAATGACTGATCGATCTTCAGCGTATCCACCGGCAACCGTTTGAGGTAGGTGAGCGACGAGTAGCCGGTACCGAAATCATCCATGGCGAAGCTCACGCCCAGGCTTTTCAGGCTGCGCATCTTGAGGATCGTGTCGTCCAGATTCTGGATGACGATGCCTTCGGTTATTTCCAGTTTGAGCATGGAGGCAGGCAACTGATGTTGTTTCAGGCTGTGTTCTACGCGCTCGACGAAGTCGTTCTGACGAAACTGGCGAGGACTGATATTGACCCCCATCAGAAAGCGGTCTTTCGCAACCAGCCCCTGGCTCAACAGCAGGCCGCCGATTTTACAGGCATCGTCAAGAATCCTGCTACCAACCTCCAGAATCATGCCGCTCTCTTCCAGTATCTGGACAAACTGGTCGGGAGGCAGCAGGCCATACTCCGGGTGCTGCCAGCGCAGCAGCGCTTCTGCCCCCGTTATCTGGTTGTCTCGGCAATCGACCTGAGCCTGAAAATGCAGATGGAATTCATTACGGGTCAGTGCCATGCGCAAATCGTTTTCGAGCTGCAAGCGCTTGCTGACCGCCTGCTGCATTGACACGTGGAAGAACTGTGACGTATTGCGTCCGGCATCCTTGGCGCGATACAGGGCGATATCGGCACGCTTGAGCACATCGGCCGGGGTCAGGCCGTCATCGGGAATCAGCACTATACCGATGCTCGGTGTCACCTGCAGGCGATGTCCATCGAGGAACATCGGTTCGGCCAGCAGCACGCGCAGGTTGTCGGACAGGACCCGCACCTTGCGAGTGACTTCATCCAGAGAGCCGTCCAGCCCGCAGATCAGCACCACAAATTCGTCACCGCCCAGACGGGCCACGGTGTCTTCCTGGCGCACGCTGGCTTCCAGTCGCGCGGCGACCACATTAAGCACGCTGTCACCCACCGGATGGCCGAGCGAATCATTGATGTGTTTGAAATAGTCCAGGTCCAGAAACAGCAGGGCGCCGCGCAGGTTCTGGTGCTTGAGCAGTGACAACTGCTGACCGAGCCGGTCCATCAGCAACGCTCTGTTCGGCAGCCCGGTCAGCGGGTCGTGATACGCCAGGTGGTGTATCTGCGCCTGGGCGTTTTTCAACTGACCAATGTCGCGCGCGTTCATGAGCAGGCAGGCGGTTTCGTTCAGGGTGATGAAGTCCACCGAGATATCCAGCACCAGCGGGTCGCCATTTTTGTCGCGACCGTTCATTTCCCGGTGATGCACACGGCCTTTCAGGCGCAGCTCGTCGATCATGTACTCGCGCTGCAACGTGTCGGTCCAGATACCGATTTCATGCGCCGTGCGGCCGACCACTTCCTGAGCGCTGAAGCCGGTGAGCCGGCAGAAGCCGTCGTTGACTTCCACGTAGCGTCCCGAGTCGATTTCGGTGATGGTGATCGAGTCCGGGCTTGAGTGGAACGCCTTGGCGAACTTCTCTTCACTGGCCTCAAGGGCTGCCTGGGCTCGTTTCTGGGTGATGTCCATCAGCGTGCCGGCCAGTCTCGACAGTTGACCCTGAGCGTCCCGGTATAGCCGGGCACGACTTTCGAGCAGGCGCGATGAACCGTCTATGAGTTGGAAGCGGTAGATGATCTGCAGGTAGTCATCGTGATTGTCGACGGCCGCCTGGTAAGCATCGCATATTCGGCGGCGCTCTTCGGTGGGCAGCCTGCTGAAGAAACGTTCGGCATCATCGTCGAATGGCTGTGCGCCCATGCCATGCAGGTATGCCGTTTGCGTCGAGGCTTGCATTCTGTTGCTGACGACGTCCAGATCCCATGTGCCCATCTGCGCGAGATCCAGTGCCAGTTGCAGGCGGTCACCGGTCTCTTTCAGCAGGCGCAGCGCATCATCGTGCGATGGCTTGCCTGGCGATGAAGCAGTGTGTGGCGGGTTGGGCATGGGATCACTGGCCTTTGATTGATAAAACCGTTAGAGCGAGCGGTCCGCGTTCTGCAGCGGGGCTTATTTACTGTGTCTGCGCGTCAAGCAATTTCATGAATGCTCTTGCTGCATTTGAAAGCGTTCGTTCAGTGTGCAGGATGTAGCCTAGCTGGCGATTGAGTTGCACGCCGGGCAATGGAATACGCGCTACTTGCTCATCGAGCATGGTGCGCGGCAGAACGCTCCAGGCCAGGCCGATGGAAACCATCATCTTGATGGTCTCCATATAATTGGTGCTCATTGCAATGTTGGGCTTGAGGCCCTGAGCCTCGCACAGCTTGCTGACGATGTGATGGGTGAAGGTGTTGCTGCCCGGAAACACTGCCGGGTAACGCACTATGTCTTCAAGTTTCATCGGCCCGCCGTTGGCCAGCGGGTGTTCAGGGGCTGCAACGAAGTCCAGTGGGTCGTCCCAGACGGGCATTGCGCGGATCAAGGTATGCGGTTCGGGCGCCAGGGTGATGACTGCAAGCTCTGCGCGGCCATGCAGAATCTCTTCGTATGCCACTTCCGAATCGAGAAACTGGATGTCCAGCGCAACCTTCGGGTAGGCGCGAGTGAAGGCCCGCAGCACGGGGGGCAAGCGATGCAGGCCGATATGGTGGCTGGTCGCCAAGGTCAGGCGGCCGGTAACTTCGCCGGTCAGGTTGGTCAGCGCGCGTCGGGTGTCATCCAGCACGTTGAGAATCTGATAGGCGCGGGGCAACAAGGCGCGGCCTGCTTCGGTAAGGCTGACTTCGCGACCCAGGCGGTCGAACAAACGGACATTGAGCTGCTGTTCCAGGCCGGCAATGCGCTTGCTGATCGCAGGTTGGGTGATGTGCAGCCGCTCACCGGCGCCGGAGAAGCTTCCGGTCTCGGCGATAGCGATAAAGGCATTGAGGTTGGCGAGGTCCATAGTCGGATTCCATTTGGTTATCCAAAGCATGAAAATTATGAATTTGAGTTATTTAAGCATATTCCATACGATGAACACACAAGCCGAAAGGGTCATCATCACGATTGCCCAAGGCATATAAAGAAGCTGATGAGGAAGTACGTCCGATGGCCGGGAAAACGCTCTACGACAAGCTCTGGGATTCGCATTTGGTCAAACAGCGCGACGACGGTTCGGCGCTGATCTACATTGACCGGCATATCATCCACGAAGTGACCTCGCCGCAAGCGTTCGAAGGCCTGCGGCTGGCGAAGCGCAAGCCATGGCGGATCGACTCGATCATCGCCACGCCTGACCACAACGTTCCGACCACCGCAGAACGCAAGGGTGGCATCAATGCCATTGAAGATCAGGTGTCGCGTCTGCAGGTGCAGACCCTCGACGACAACTGCGACGAGTACGGCATCATCGAATTCAAGATGAACGACCCGCGCCAGGGCATCGTTCACGTCATCTGCCCGGAGCAGGGCGCAACCCTGCCAGGCATGAGCGTGGTCTGCGGCGACTCGCACACCTCGACCCACGGCGCGTTTGGCGCACTGGCGCACGGTATCGGTACTTCGGAGGTCGAGCATGTGCTCGCCACCCAGTGTCTGGTGGCCAAGAAAATGAAGAACATGCTGGTCTCGGTCGAAGGGCAACTGCCGTTCGGCGTGACTGCAAAAGACATTGTGCTGGCCGTGATCGGCAAGATCGGCACCGCCGGCGGTAACGGTTATGCCATCGAGTTCGCCGGCAGCGCGATTCGCGACCTGTCGATCGAAGGTCGCATGACCATCTGCAACATGTCCATCGAAGCAGGTGCCCGGGTCGGCATGGTGGCTACCGACGAGAAAACCGTCGAGTACGTCAAAGGCCGTCCGTTTGCGCCGAAGGGCGCTGAATGGGACCTCGCCGTCGAGGCCTGGAAAGACCTGGTGTCCGATCCGGACGCCGTGTTCGATACCGTGGTCAAGCTTGATGCTGCGCAGATCAAACCGCAGGTCAGCTGGGGTACTTCTCCGGAAATGGTGCTGGCGGTCGATCAGAACGTGCCGGACCCTGCGCAGGAGCCGGACCTGGTCAAGCGTGGCTCCATTGAGCGCGCCCTCAAATATATGGGCCTGAAAGCCAATCAGCCGATCACCGATATCCAGCTGGATCGCGTGTTCATCGGCTCCTGCACCAACTCGCGGATCGAAGACCTGCGTGCCGCTGCCGATGTCGCCAAAGGGCGCAAGGTGGCCGCGACCATCAAGCAGGCCATCGTGGTGCCCGGTTCCGGTTTGATCAAGGAGCAGGCCGAGAAGGAAGGGCTGGACAAAGTCTTCATCGAAGCTGGCTTTGAATGGCGCGAGCCGGGCTGCTCGATGTGCCTGGCGATGAACCCGGACCGTCTGGGTTCCGGTGAGCACTGCGCGTCCACCTCCAACCGCAACTTTGAAGGCCGTCAGGGCGCTGGCGGTCGCACGCATCTGGTAAGCCCGGCGATGGCTGCTGCGGCGGCGGTCAATGGCCGTTTCATCGATGTCCGCGACTTGATCCAGCTTTGAGGAATCCAGCATGAAAGCCTTTACCCAGCACAGTGGCCTGGTCGCTCCTCTGGACCGAGCCAACGTCGACACTGACCAGATCATCCCCAAGCAGTTTCTCAAGTCGATCAAGCGCACGGGCTTTGGTCCGAACCTGTTCGATGAATGGCGTTACCTGGACGTGGGACAGCCTTATCAGGACAACTCCAAGCGTCCGCTGAACCACGATTTCGTGCTCAACCACGAGCGTTATCAGGGGGCCAGCGTTCTGTTGGCTCGGGAAAACTTCGGCTGTGGCTCCAGCCGCGAGCACGCACCGTGGGCGCTGGAAGAGTACGGTTTTTGCGCAATCATCGCGCCGAGCTACGCTGACATCTTCTTCAATAACAGCTTCAAGAACGGCCTGTTGCCGATCATTCTGAGCGAAGCTGACGTTGACGAGCTGTTCAAGCAGGTCGAGGCAAGCCTCGGCTATCAGTTGAGCATCGACCTGCAAGCACAGACCGTCACCCGGCCTGACGGCAAGGTCCTGAGCTTTGAAATCGACGCGTTCCGCAAACACTGCCTGCTCAATGGTCTGGACGACATCGGCCTGACGCTGATGGATGCCGACGCAATCGCCAGTTTCGAGAGCAAGCACCGCGCCAGCCAGCCGTGGCTGTTCCGCGACTGATTCAGTTATCGCAACCTGTCTGTTTGCCAGCAAGGTGCCCTGCGCCTTGCTGGCAAAAGTGTTTAAGACAGGTGATAAATTTTTCGCCGCTGCGAGCGTTATAAACAGGCGTTGTTCACGACGCCGATGTACAAAATCGAGGATGTTATGAGCAAGCAGATTCTGATTCTCCCAGGTGATGGTATCGGTCCGGAAATCATGACGGAAGCGGTCAAGGTGCTGGAACTGGCCAATGAAAAGTACCAACTGGGCTTTGAATTGACCCACGACGTGATCGGCGGTGCAGCCATCGACAAGCATGGCGTGCCGCTGGCCGACGAGACCCTCGACCGCGCACGTGCAGCCGATGCCGTCCTGCTCGGTGCAGTCGGCGGTCCGAAATGGGACACCATCGAACGCGACATCCGTCCTGAGCGCGGTCTGCTGAAAATCCGTTCGCAACTGGGCTTGTTCGGCAACCTGCGTCCGGCGATCCT
The DNA here is from genome assembly GCF_000156995.2 of Pseudomonas coronafaciens pv. oryzae str. 1_6. NCBI lineage: Bacteria > Pseudomonadati > Pseudomonadota > Gammaproteobacteria > Pseudomonadales > Pseudomonadaceae > Pseudomonas > Pseudomonas coronafaciens. The sequence continues at coordinate 2,019,789 of NZ_CP046035.1, forward strand.
TTATCCGCAACTGGCCGACGCGTCGAGCCTCAAGCCGGAAATCGTTGCTGGTCTGGACATCCTGATCGTTCGCGAACTGACCGGTGGCATCTATTTTGGCGCGCCACGCGGTACTCGCGTGCTGGATAATGGCGAGCGTGAGGCTTATGACACGCTGCCGTACAGCGAAAGCGAGATCCGCCGCATTGCCAAGGTCGGTTTCGACATGGCTATGGTGCGTGGCAAGAAGCTTTGCTCCGTGGACAAGGCCAACGTGCTGGCCTCCAGCCAGTTGTGGCGTGAAATCGTCGAGCAGGTCGCCAGGGACTACCCGGAAGTCGAACTCAGCCACATGTACGTCGACAACGCCGCCATGCAACTGGTACGAGCACCCAAGCAGTTCGATGTGATCGTCACCGACAACCTGTTTGGCGACATCCTGTCCGATCAGGCGTCGATGCTCACTGGCTCCATCGGCATGCTGCCGTCGGCCTCGCTGGATACCGCCAACAAGGGCATGTATGAGCCTTGCCACGGTTCGGCACCGGACATTGCCGGCAAAGGCATCGCCAACCCGTTGGCGACCATTTTGTCGGTGTCGATGATGCTGCGTTACAGCTTCAACCTGACCGATGCCGCCGACGCTATCGAAAAAGCCGTCAGCTTGGTCCTGGACCAGGGTATCCGTACCGGCGACATCTGGTCCGAGGGCCATGTCAAAGTCGGTACGCAGGAAATGGGCGATGCAGTAGTCGCCGCGCTGCGGAATCTGTAATCTCTCTGGCCCGCCGCCTGCTGTTCACGCGCAGAGCGGCGGTCCCACTTTTATTCAAGGTGTAGTTGCGATGAAACGTGTAGGTCTGATCGGTTGGCGTGGCATGGTCGGTTCCGTGCTCATGCAGCGGATGCGGGAAGAGCAGGACTTCGATCTCATTGAGCCGGTGTTCTTCACTACCTCCAACGTCGGTGGCCAGGCGCCTTCGGTGGGCAAGGATGTTGCGCCGCTGAAAGATGCCTACAGCATCGATGAGCTGAAAACCCTCGACGTGGTTCTGACCTGTCAGGGCGGCGACTACACCAATGAGGTGTTCCCCAAGCTGCGCGAAGCAGGCTGGCAGGGCTACTGGATCGACGCGGCCTCTAGCCTGCGCATGCAGGATGATGCCGTGATCGTGCTTGACCCGGTCAACCGCAAGGTCATCGACCAGCAACTGGACGCGGGCACCAAAAACTACATTGGCGGTAACTGCACGGTCAGCCTGATGCTGATGGGCCTGGGCGGTCTGTTCGATGCCGGTCTGGTCGAGTGGACGAACGTCATGACCTATCAGGCGGCTTCCGGTGCCGGTGCGCAGAACATGCGTGAGCTGATCAGGCAGATGGGCGCGGTACACGCCTCGGTGGCTGACGAGCTGGCCAACCCGGCCAGCGCCATTCTGGATATCGACCGCAAGGTGGCAGAAGCCATGCGCAGCGAGTCGTTCCCGACCGAGAACTTCGGTGTGCCCCTGGCTGGCAGCCTGATCCCGTGGATCGACAAGGCGCTGCCGAACGGCCAGAGCCGCGAAGAGTGGAAAGGCCAGGCCGAGACCAACAAGATTCTTGGCCGTTTCAAGAGTCCGATCCCGGTCGATGGTATCTGCGTGCGCATCGGTGCCATGCGTTGCCACAGCCAGGCACTGACCATCAAGCTGAACAAGGATGTCCCGATTGCGGATATCGAAGGCCTGATCAGCCAGCACAACCCTTGGGTGAAGCTGGTGCCGAACAACCGTGAAGCCAGCATGCATGAGCTGAGCCCGACGGCCGTGACCGGTACCATGAGCGTGCCGGTAGGCCGTCTGCGCAAGTTGAACATGGGCTCGCAATACTTGGGCGCGTTCACGGTAGGTGACCAGCTGTTGTGGGGCGCGGCCGAACCGCTGCGTCGCATGCTGAGGATCCTGCTGGAGCGTTGATACTGCGGCTTTATACGAAACCCGCTGCCTGCAAGGGCAGCGGGTTTTTTATGGTCGACAGTTTTTACTTCTATGATTTCCCTATATATGGGATTGAAATTTACATATTGAGATAACTGTAACAACAGGTTTATAGTCGTTCTGCACTCACTCCAATAAAACAACAGGTGAAGCAATGCAGGCGCAACTGATCGCACTCGATTGGGGGACGACTTCCCTTCGGGCTTATCGACTTGGCGAGCACGGCCAGGTGCTAGAACAGCGCGCGCTAAGCGCGGGCATCATGCAGTTGCCGACTACGCCGCGCCTTATTTCCGGGCAGCTGTGCAGTAACGGTTTCGATCTGGCGTTCGATCAGGCCTGCGGCGACTGGCTGGATGCCGAGCCCGAGTTGCCAGTGATCGCCTGCGGAATGGTCGGCAGCGCACAGGGCTGGCGAGAGGCGGCTTATCGGGAAACGCCTGCCAGCGTCAACGAGCTGAGTGCCGCCTTGCATACCGTGCGCAGCGCAAGTGGCGTTACCGTTCATATCATTCCCGGCGTGTTGCAGCGTGCAACCCTGCCCAATGTCATGCGTGGCGAAGAAACTCAGGTGCTGGGTGTGCTGGCCGGCCTAGACACTCAGGTTGATGGCCAGCCATTGCTGATCGGGCTACCGGGCAGCCATTCCAAATGGGTGCAGGTCGTTCGCGGACGCATCGTACATTTCGACACCTTCATGACCGGCGAGGTCTATGCCGCCCTGTGTGCGCATACGATTCTGGGCCGCACCATGCGGCCTGGCGAGGCGTTCGATGAGCAGGCCTTTGATCGCGGGTTGTCGATTGCCCTGTCGGATGCGGGCTCTGCCGGGCCGCTGTCCACCATTTTCAGTACCCGAACGCTCGGACTGACCGGGCAATTGCCCGCGAGCGCCCAGCCTGATTACCTTTCCGGCCTGTTGATCGGCCATGAGCTGGGCGCCATTGCCCGGCTGCATCTGCATAACCATGAACACCTGCCCGCAGTGATCCTGATTGGTAATGAGCTGCTGTGCGCGCGTTACGCACGAGGGCTGGTCGTCTGTGGGTTCCCAGGGGTGACATTGGCCGAGCAGGCGACCGAGCGCGGCCTGTGGCAAGTCGCTGTCCAGGCTGGCCTGATCGCGCGTCGTTCGTCCCAACACATTCGAGAGGTTTGACATGCTCAAGCAAGCATTGAAGGAAAACGGTCTGGTCGCGATTCTACGTGGCCTGCGTCCCGAAGAAGCACCGGCAGTGGGCGATGTGCTGTACGAGGCCGGGTTTCGGGTCATCGAAGTGCCGCTCAACTCACCGCAACCGTTCGACAGTATCCGCTTGCTGCGCCAGCAACTGCCTGCCGATTGCCTGATCGGTGCCGGAACAGTGTTGAACCCCGAGCAAGTGACCCAGGTCAAGGATGCCGGCGGGCAAGTCATCGTCATGCCGCACAGCGATGCCAGGGTATTGCGTGCCGCCAAGGCCGCCGGACTGTTTCTATCGCCAGGCGTCGCGACGCCGACCGAGGCGTTTGCTGCGCTGGCGGAAGGCGCGGATGTGCTCAAGCTGTTTCCTGCAGAGCAGATGTCGCCTGCGGTGGTCAAGGCATGGCTCGCGGTCTTGCCGAAGGGCACGATCCTGCTGCCGGTCGGCGGTATCTCGCCCGACAACATGAAGGTGTTCCTGGACGCAGGGGTGAAAGGCTTCGGCCTCGGGTCCGGGCTGTTCAAACCCGGCATGAGTGCTGCTGATGTCGCCGAGCGGGCCAAGGCCTATGTGGCCGCCTGGAAACAGCACAGCGCAGCGCATTCAGACTGACCGGCACTCTGGCTGCTTTAAACCAATAAGAGAATCAACAAGAGAAACCGCATCCATGAAAATCACCAAACTCACCACATTCATCGTTCCGCCGCGCTGGTGCTTCCTCAAGGTCGAGACCGACGAGGGCGTCGTCGGCTGGGGCGAGCCGGTGGTCGAAGGTCGCGCGCACACCGTGGCTGCCGCTGTGGAAGAGCTTTCCGATTACCTGATCGGCAAGGACCCGCGCAACATTGAGGACATCTGGACAGTGCTGTACCGCGGTGGCTTCTATCGTGGCGGCGCAATCCACATGAGCGCGCTGGCAGGTATCGATCAGGCGCTTTGGGACATCAAGGGCAAGGCGCTGGGAGTGTCGGTCAGCGACCTGCTTGGTGGCCAGGTGCGCGACAAGATACGTGTCTACTCATGGATTGGCGGTGATCGTCCTGCCGACACGGCGCGGGCGGCCAAAGAGGCGGTAGAGCGCGGTTTTACTGCCGTGAAGATGAATGGCACCGAAGAGCTGCAGTTTCTCGACACTTTCGACAAAGTCGACCTGGCATTGGCCAACGTTGCTGCTGTGCGTGACGCGGTGGGACCGAATGTGGGCATTGGCGTGGATTTCCATGGCAGGGTTCACAAGCCGATGGCCAAGGTGCTGATGAAAGAGCTGGATGCCTACAAGCTGATGTTCATCGAAGAACCAGTGCTCAGCGAGAACTACGAAGCACTGAAAGAGCTGGCGCCGCTGACCAGCACGCCCATTGCACTGGGCGAACGGCTGTTCTCGCGCTGGGACTTCAAGCGCGTGTTGAGCGAAGGCTACGTTGACATCATTCAGCCTGATGCGTCCCACGCGGGCGGCATCACCGAGACCCGCAAGATCGCCAACATGGCCGAAGCCTACGACGTTGCGCTGGCGCTGCATTGCCCGCTGGGGCCGATTGCGCTGGCTGCCTGCCTGCAGCTGGACGCGGTTTGTTACAACGCCTTTATTCAGGAGCAGAGCCTGGGTATCCACTACAACGAAAGCAACGATCTGCTGGATTACGTCAAGCATCCGGAAGTCTTCGACTACGACAAAGGCATGGTCAAGATTCCCAATGGTCCGGGCCTTGGCATCGAAATCAACGAAGAGTACGTCATCGAGCGCGCCGCCATCGGCCACCGCTGGCGCAACCCGATCTGGCGCCACGCCGATGGCAGTTTTGCGGAGTGGTAGGGCGACTCCATGATCGTGCACACGCTCTTCGTTCAGCGTTTTATACAAGTCGGCTTTTGATTCTGGCCGAAGGCCGTGGGGAGCGAACAAATTCGCTCCCCACGGCCTTCGGCCAGAAGCCAATCTATGGGCTTCTCAGGACTTATGTATAACGCTGAGCGCGCAGCGTGGGAACGAGAGTTCGCCAAATAATAAATCCAACAAGAGGCTACATTCCATGCGCACTCGAACTATGGAAGGTGCAGCATCGCTGGTAACGCCGTCCCGCAAGCGTTTCTTTATCATGGTGCTGCTGTTCATCACCGTGGTGATCAACTATCTCGATCGCAGCAATCTGTCCATCGCGGCGCCAGCGCTGACCGCCGAACTGGGTCTTGATACGGTGCATGTCGGGCTGATCTTTTCCGCCTTCGGCTGGACCTATGCCGCCATGCAACTGCCCGGCGGCTGGCTGGTTGACCGTGTGCCGCCGCGCATCCTTTACACCGCTGCGCTGCTCCTGTGGTCCATTGCCACCATCATGCTCGGTTTCGCCGCCAGCTTCATCGCGCTGTTTGTGCTGCGCATGGCCGTCGGCGCGCTGGAGGCGCCAGCCTATCCAATCAATAGCCGGGTGGTGACCACCTGGTTCCCAGAGCGCGAGCGCGCCACGGCCATTGGCGTCTACACCTCGGGCCAGTTCGTCGGCCTGGCGTTCCTGACGCCGATACTGGCCTGGCTGCAGGCGCATTACGGCTGGCACATGGTGTTTGTCGTTACGGGCGGGGTCGGCGTGCTGTGGGCGTTGATCTGGTACATGGTGTATCGCGAGCCGCGTGACTTCAAAGGGGTCAATCAGCAGGAGATCGACCTGATCAAAGACGGTGGCGGTCTGGTAGATATCCAGCGCGACGTCGAAAAACAGAAGCAGGGTTTCAGCTGGATGGACCTGGGCATCGTACTGAGCAAGCGCAAGCTGTGGGGTATCTATCTCGGGCAGTTCTGTCTGAATTCCACCTTATGGTTCTTCCTTACCTGGTTCCCGACCTACCTGGTGAAATACCGGGGCATGGACTTCATAAAATCCGGCCTCTTAGCATCATTGCCATTCCTGGCGGCGTTTGTCGGTGTGTTGTGTTCAGGCTTCTTCTCCGACTGGCTGATCCGCCGTGGCCATACGGTAGGCTTCGCCCGCAAGCTGCCGATCATCGCCGGCCTGCTGATTTCCACGTCGATCATAGGTGCCAACTTCGTTGACTCGACGCCGCTGGTCATTGCCTTCCTGGCGTTGGCGTTCTTTGGTAACGGACTGGCCTCGATCACCTGGTCGCTGGTCTCGACCCTGGCTCCGGCGCGCCTGTTGGGCCTGACCGGCGGTACCTTCAATTTCATCGGCAACCTGTCGGCCATCGCCACGCCGATCGTGATCGGTTTTCTGGCGTCGGGCGATTCGTTCGCGCCAGCGATCACCTATATCTCGATGCTGGCGTTGTTGGGAGCGCTGTCCTACATCCTTCTGGTAGGAAAAGTCGAACGTATCGAGCTCTGATGTCGACGTCTGCGGACGCTGGCGACGATAATGCCGCCAGCTTTCGATCCGAATCCTTTCTGTCCGAGCAAGGCCTTTCATGCACAACGACTTACTCCCCGCTGAACCTCTCACCAGCAAAGAGCCGGCCCCGACCGGCACCCAGACCCTTTTACGCGGGCTGGGCGTGGTTCAGGCGGTGGCCGGGGGCGCACGCGACCTGAAGGAAATAGCCCGGTTGATCGGCACTACACGCAGCACTACCCATAGGCTGGCCAGTTGCCTGGTCGATGAGCGCTACCTGCGCGTGGTGCCGCAGGTGGGTTACCTCCTTGGGCCTAAGCTGATCGAACTGGGTTTTCAGGCTCGTGAGGAAGTGCCATTGGCGATGCTTGCACGCCCATACCTCGATCAACTCTCGGAACTGACGGGCGATACCGTGCATCTGGCTGTGCGGGAAGGGGACGACGTGCTTTACCTGCACAAGAATCCTGGCCGCAACGGCCCGGAAATGCGCTCGAGGGTCGGGCACCGCATGCCACTGGTGCGAACCGGTATAGGCAAGGCATTGTTGCTGGACAGTGCGCAATCGGAATGGCAGCGGCTGTACGAGGTCAGCATGCCGGCGTCAGGCAGGAACCCGCTGTGGCCTGCGCATGAGCAGCAAACCTGGGCGCAATTGCAAGCGCGAAGGGAAGAATACGTTCAAGGAGGTTATGCGTTTGATCTTGAGGACAACGAACCGTCGATCCGGTGTGTCGCCGCTCCGGTACGTGATGCCAGCAAACAGATCGTTGCCGGCATCAGTGTTGCCAGTACCGTGCCTTACATGCCGCTTGAGAAGATGGCCGAGCTGGTCCCGCTGATCAAGAAGATTGCAGCGGAACTCTCGGCCGATCTCGGCGGCTGATCGGCGACGGATCAGGCCTTTAGTGTGGCCATGTCGATTACGAAACGGTATTTCACGTCACCGGCCAGCATGCGCTCGTAGGCTTCGTTGATGTTACGGATATCGAGCATTTCGATGTCGCAAGTGATGTCGTTCTCGGCACAGAAATCCAGTACTTCCTGGGTTTCGGCGATACCACCGATCAGCGAACCGGCCAGTACGCGGCGGCTCATCACCAGATTGGCAGCGTGGACTGGCGGCTCGACCGGCTCGATCAGGCCGACCAGGATATGCACGCCATCAAAGCGCAGCGTTTCCAGGTAGGGGTTCAGATCGTGCTGCACCGGAATGGTGTCAAGCAGGAAGTCGAAATGCCCGGCAGCGGCTTTCATCTGTTCGGCGTCAGTAGACACGATCACATGATCGGCACCCTGGCGGCGTGCTTCCTGAGCCTTGGCTGCGGAACGGGTAAACAGAGTGACTTCAGCGCCCATCGCCTTGGCAAACTTGATGCCCATGTGGCCCAGGCCACCCATGCCCAGAATGCCGACCTTGTCGCCAGCCTTGACGCCGTAGTGCTTGAGTGGCGAATAGGTGGTGATGCCTGCGCAAAGAATCGGCGCAGCAGCGGCCGGGTCGAGCTTTTCCGGAACGCGAACGACGAAGTGCTCGGCGACCACGATGCTGTTCGAGTAACCGCCCATGGTGTTGCTGCCGTCCACGCGGTCTGGCGTGGCGTAAGTCATGGTCGGGCCTTCCAGGCAGTACTGCTCGAGATCCGATTTACAGGCCGAGCACTCGCGGCAGGAGTCGACCATGCAGCCGACACCGACCAGATCGCCAACCTTGTACTGGTTGGCGTTGGCGCCTGTAGCAGTGACGCGACCGACGATCTCATGGCCGGGCATCAGTGGGTAAACGGCAATGCCCCACTCGTTGCGCGCCTGGTGGATGTCGGAGTGGCAGACGCCGCAGTAGAGGATTTCGATGGCAACGTCGTCAGCGCGCGGAGCGCGACGTTCGAAGGTCATCGGGGCGAGGGGGGCGGTAGCTGACTGAGCGGCGTAACCGATAGCTGTGTACATGTATGACCTCGCAAGGTGTAACGAAATAGAGGCGAGCCATTGTCCAGATGCGCGCCCGTCACGGCTATGGTGAATCCTCCGTGTTTCATGCCTATTTCTCCGGGCTAAAAATTGCGTGTCGGCTACGAGGCTTAAACCTGCGATGATACGGCTGTCTATTACTCTGTCGGCCTGCTCCCCATGTCGCTTGCGTTTCCCTCTGCTGGCAATGCCACGCTCGTCTCCCTGATCAAGCCTCTGGCTGTACGCCCTGGCTTTGTTGCAACCTTTCTGCCTGAGGTTCGTGTCCTGTCGGCCTTCGGTTACGTGGCCAGCAGCCCGCAGATCTACGAGCCCAGCCTGATGATTGTGGTGCAGGGCAGCAAGGTTGCCTGCCTGGGGCCGCGCACCTTTGAGTACGGTACCGGGCATTACCTGATCCAAGCGCTTTCGGTGCCGTTCAAGTGTGAAACCTTCGCCACGCCTGACAAACCGCTCTACGGCGTTTCGGTCGCCATCGACCGGGTGCTGCTCGGTGAGCTGGTGCAGGCAATGGGCCCTGCGAGCGAGCAGGACAGCCAGTTGCAGACCCCCGAATCCATGACCTCGGTTGTGATCGACATTGCAATGCGCGACAGCGTCGAGCGTCTGTTGCGCTGTCTGCACGACCCGCTCGAGTGCCAGGCGATGGGGCAATCACGGATTCGTGATGTGCTTTACAGCGCGCTGCGAGGGCCGCAGTCAGGTGTATTGCGCGCGCTGGTCGAGCAGCAGGGCCAGTTCGCGCGAATTGCCTCGGCGGTCAATTACCTGCATGAGCATTATGATCATGCGCTGAACGTCGATACCCTGGCACGCTGCGCAAACATGAGCACCTCGACCTTTCACGAGCACTTCAAGCGCAGCACGCTGTTGTCGCCGGTGCAATACCTCAAGCGCCTGCGCCTGCTCAAGGCTCAGCAATTGCTGGTCGCCGAAGGCCTGAATGTGGCACAGGCTGCACTCAAGGTCGGTTATCAGAGCGCTTCGCAGTTCAGTCGTGAATACAAACGCTACTTCGAACGCAGCCCGGGTGAGGAGAGCAGCCACCTGCGTGTACCCGCCTGAAACGAAAAAAGCCCCAAAAGGGGCTTTTCCGTTATCGGTTTGCTGCTGACTACATGTTCGGGTAAGTCGGCCCGCCAGCGCCTTCCGGGGCGACCCAGGTGATGTTCTGCGACGGGTCCTTGATGTCACACGTCTTGCAGTGCACGCAGTTCTGCGCGTTGATCTGAAAGCGTTTCTCGCCATCCTCTTTGGTGATGACTTCGTAAACGCCTGCCGGGCAATAGCGCTGTGCGGGCTCGTCGTACAGTGGCAGGTTCTTGCTGATCGGGATGCTCGGGTCGGTCAGCTTGAGGTGGCAGGGTTGTTCCTCTTCATGGTTGGTGCTGGAGAGGAATACCGAACTCAGCTTGTCGAAACTGAGTTTGCCGTCGGGCTTCGGGTAATCGATTTTCTTCGAGTCTGCCGCCAGCTTGAGGCAGGCGTAATCCGGCTTTGTGTCGTGCAGGGTGAACGGCAGCTTGCCACCGAAGATGTTCTGATCGATGAAGTTGAATGCGCCACCCTTGATGGCGCCGTATTTGTGAATCGCCACGCCGAAGTTGCGGCTGGCGAACAGCTCTGCATGCAGCCAGCTGGCCTTGAAGGCATCGACGTAGGAGGTCAGCACATCGCCGCCTTCATTGCCGGCGAACAGGGCGTCTGCCACTGAGTCGGCAGCGAGCATGCCGGATTTCATTGCCGTGTGGCTGCCTTTGATCTTGGCGAAGTTCAGTGTGCCCAGATCGCAGCCGATCAAGGCGCCGCCAGGGAAGACCATCTTCGGCAGCGAGTTCAAGCCACCCTTGGTAATCGCACGTGCGCCATAGCTGATGCGCTTGCCGCCTTCTAGGTACTGTTTGACGACCGGGTGATGCTTGTAGCGCTGGAATTCGTCGAACGGCGACAGGTAAGGGTTGCTGTAGGACAAATCTACGATCAGGCCGACCACCACCTGATTGTTCTCCAGGTGGTACAGGAAAGAGCCGCCCGGGTTGGCGTCGTCCAGTGGCCAGCCTGCGGTGTGTACCACCAGACCCTGTTCGTGTTTCGCCGGGTCGACTTCCCAGATTTCCTTGAGGCCGATGGCGTAATGCTGCACATCGGCTTCGTTATCCAGGTCGAAACGCTTGAGCAGTTGCTTGCCGATGTGACCACGGCAGCCTTCGGCGAACAGCGTGTACTTGGCGCGCAGTTCCATGCCGGGGGTGTACAGGCCTTCTTTGGGATTGCCTTCGCGGCCGACGCCCAGATCGCCGGTGACGATACCGCGTACCACGCCGTTTTCGTCGAACAGCGCCTCTTGGGCGGCGAAGCCCGGGTAGATCTCCACACCCAGGTTCTCGGCCTGTTGGGCGAGCCAGCGGCACAGGTTGCCGAGAGAAATGATGTAGTTGCCATGGTTGTGCATGGTCTTGGGAACGAAAAAGTCAGGAATTTTCCGGGCTTTTTCAGCATCGTTCAGTACATAGATGTCGTCGCGCTTGACCGGCGTATTGAGCGGCGCCCCCAATTCCTTCCAGTCAGGGAACAGTTCGTTGAGCGCGCGCGGCTCGAACACTGCACCGGACAGAATGTGAGCCCCCACTTCAGAGCCTTTTTCCACCACGCAGACGCTGATTTCCTTCCCGGCTTCAGCGGCCTTCTGTTTAAGGCGGCAAGCGGCAGAAAGCCCGGAAGGGCCGGCTCCGACGATAACGACGTCGAATTCCATGTATTCGCGTTCCACAGGCTATCTCCTACTCTCAAGGCTCACGGTGTTTTTATGGGGCGCTGCTTTATGAGTCGTTGCGCGCTGACGTATGGGGTGTTGGACACCGCCCGTCTTTTAATGGCACGCATTATATCTACACCACTGTGCGGGTCCAATACAAACGTTTGTTTGAATTGGCCGCAGCCCTGATAAATCAAAGACAGCAGACCCATGACTGGCCGATTTGGCGTATTGACCGGAAAAGGCGTTGCGGTCAAGATACGGGCGGTTTTGCGTTTGCCGTAGGCTAAAAACAGGTTCAGGCGAATCTTCAAAAAAGCATCAGGCAGGCGCGGTGCAGGTACCGCTCCACGTCGCACGGCGCATTTTACACATACCGCCGCTGCTTGACGGCTGCCCCCGGCTTTTATGGCGCGTTTCAGCGTTGCGCCACTGGCCTGCACCCGTACGATTGCTTGTTGAGGACACATATATCGATCGCCTGGTGTTGCCGGGCGACTTCTTTTCACCGGAGAGTGAGGAATCCATGAAGGTTCTTGTAGCTGTCAAACGAGTGGTCGATTACAACGTCAAGGTTCGCGTCAAGGCGGACAACTCCGGCGTCGATCTGGCCAACGTCAAAATGTCGATGAATCCTTTCTGCGAAATCGCTGTTGAAGAAGCGGTGCGCCTGAAGGAGAAGGGCGTCGTGACAGAAATCGTGGTCGTTACCATCGGCCCGACCACTGCTCAGGAACAACTGCGCACTGCTCTGGCGCTGGGTGCAGACCGCGCCGTACTGGTCGAGTCCGCCGAGGAACTGACCTCGCTGGCCGTTGCCAAGCTGCTCAAGGCCGTTGTCGACAAGGAGCAGCCGCAATTGGTCATCCTCGGCAAGCAGGCTATCGACAGTGATAACAATCAGACTGGCCAGATGCTGGCTGCCTTGAGCGGCTATCCGCAAGGCACATTTGCTTCGAAAGTCGAAGTGACCGGCGACAAGGTTGCGGTAACCCGCGAAATCGACGGCGGTCTGCAGACCGTCTCCCTGAGCCTGCCAGCCATCGTGACCACAGACCTGCGTCTGAACGAGCCACGTTACGCCTCTCTGCCCAATATCATGAAGGCCAAGAAGAAACCGCTCGAAGTGCTGACGCCTGACGCGCTGGGCGTTTCAACGGCTTCGACCAACAAGACCCTCAAGGTCGAAGCGCCGGCTGCACGCAGCGCAGGCATCAAGGTCAAATCGGTGGCTGAACTGGTCGAGAAACTGAAAAACGAAGCGAAGGTAATCTAAATGACGATCCTGGTTATCGCTGAACATGACAACGCGACCGTAGCCCCGGCTACGCTCAATACGGTGGCTGCTGCCCAGAAGATCGGTGGAGAAATCCACCTGCTGGTGGCTGGGTCAGGCGTTAGCGCCGTTGCCGAAGCCGCGGCCAAAATTGCTGGTGTGGCGAAAGTGCTGGTGGCTGACAACGCCGTTTATGCGCATCAGTTGCCGGAAAACGTAGCGCCACTGGTGGTCGAGCTGGCTGCAGGCCACAGTCACGTTCTTGCCGCTGCAACCTCGAACGGCAAGAACATCCTGCCTCGTGTTGCTGCGCAGCTGGACGTGGACCAGATTTCCGAAATCGTTTCGGTGGTTTCGGCTGATACGTTCACTCGTCCTATCTACGCCGGTAACGCGATTGCCACTGTGCAATCCACCGCTTCGGTCAAGGTCATCACGGTACGTGCCACCGGTTTCGATCCGGTTGCTGCCGAGGGTGGTTCGGCCACCGTCGAAGCAGTGTCGGCTGCTCACGATGCTGGCAAATCGAGTTTTGTTGGCGAAGAACTGGCCACGTCAGATCGCCCTGAGCTGACCGCAGCCAAAATCGTCGTTTCCGGTGGTCGCGGCATGCAGAACGGCGATAACTTCAAGCATCTGTATACCCTTGCCGACAAGCTCGGTGCGGCAGTTGGTGCTTCCCGTGCCGCGGTCGACGCCGGTTTCGTACCCAACGACATGCAGGTCGGTCAGACCGGCAAGATCGTCGCCCCGCAGCTCTACATTGCGGTCGGTATTTCCGGCGCGATCCAGCATCTGGCCGGCATGAAGGATTCGAAGGTGATCGTCGCGATCAACAAGGACGAAGAGGCGCCGATCTTCCAGGTGGCAGATTACGGTCTGGTAGCGGACTTGTTCGAAGCCATTCCCGAGCTGGAGAAGCTGGTTTAAGCCAGACGCATCCACTATAAAGAAACCCGTTCCGTTCGGAATCGATGTATCGCCAGCGTGATTGCGGTACACCGGCCCGGCCTGAGCGGGTTTTTTATTGATTTTCATAAGGACTGTTCATGGCGTATTTCCGGCGGCTGTCTTCGCTTGTTCTCGGGCTGGTCATGCTGCCGACACTCGCATCGGCAGCAGGCAAATGCGAGCGTCTGATCGTGACTGGCAGCCCCGATGCGCCTCCCTACCTGTGGCGTGATCCTGACGAGCCGCGGCATCTGATGGGCGCCAATGCTGATCTGTTGACTCAGGCGGCGAGCGAGCTGGGCGTCAAACTCGAGTTTCTCTACGGCGGCAAGCGCAGTCAGGCGCTGGAGGAGGTGCGGACCGGGCGTATGGACATGCTGGCCGACGCTGCCTTGAATACCGCTCAGCTCGAATTCCTCGACTATATTCATCCGCCGGTTGTGCAGAACGACATCATGGTCTGGACACGTCGTGATCATGCCCTGCCGTTCAATGCCGTCGGCGAGCTGCAAGGTCATCCTGGCGCCATGTCGGAAAAGACCCGGTTGACGCCGTTGTTTGAGGATATGGCCAGACAGCATCTGACGCTGGAGCGCCTGCCAGGTCTGACGGCGGCTTTTCAGAAGCTGGCGTTGGGCGATACCGATTATGTGCTCGCCGGGCGCTACGCAGGGATGGTCATGGTGCAGACGCTGGGCCTGTCTGCAGACCTTATCGCTCAGCCTGAGCCGGTTGATACGCCCGGTTTTTACCTGGCGTTGTCGTTCAACTCGGCCTGCAATGATCCATGGTTGCGCGGACAGCTGGCGAAAAAGATGACAGAATCTTCGGCCTCCGGCCTTGCGGGCGAAGTGATCAAGCACAATCTGGAGCTGTGGAAAGCCCAGTTATTGCAACCTGCCAATGCCAGCGCCCCAAACAAGTAGGAATGTTTTTGTGAGTATTCGTTTTTCAGTTGCCTTCATGGCAATCGCCACGCTGGCCGGATGTGCCAGTGATCCTGTGCCCTCCGAGCAATTCAAGTTGACCGAGCAGGCGCTGGAGCAGGCCAAGGCGGTTGGCGCGAGCGACGACCAGCCAGAGATGGCAATTGCTCTGGCACGGTTTGCCGAGGCCCGAGCTTCGATGACGAGCCACGCCTACAAGGACGCGCGAATGAAAGCCGAGCAGGCCGAGCTCGATGCAAGGCTGGCCGAAGCGCGTGTGCTGACCCTCAAAAGCCAGGAGCAGGTCACTCAGTTGAATACTCGCCTCAACCGCTTGCGCAAGCAGCTGGGAGAGGCGCAATGAACCGTTTTTCGCGTGTCTTGAGTGTGGGTCTGCTGCTGGGCTCGGCCGGGCTTTACGGGTGTGCCGGTCATCAGGACAGTGGTCAGGCTTTGCAGCAAGCCAGCGCCGATTTTCAGAAGGTCAAGGAAGACACCGACGTGCTGCGCAGCGCTCCCAAGGATGTGATTCGTGCCGGTGAATCCCTGGCCCGCGCCGAGCGGCTGACCAGTTATCTGGGCAGCGGTGCCGATGTGAGCCATTACGCTTATCTAAGCAGTCGCTACAGCGAAATCGCTCGTGAGCACAGCAACCTGATGCTGAGTCAGGAGCGTCTGGTAAAAATGGACATGGAGCGTCAGCGCATGCAATTGGCTTTGCGTGAAGCCAAGCTAGCCAGCGCCCAGCAGCAAGGGCGCTGGCTGGAAGACCAGATCCTCAGTCTGGCCACTACCCAGACTGATCGCGGGCTGGTCATGACCTTGGGCGATGTGCTGTTTGACGCAGGCCATGCCGAGCTGAAGAACTCGGCCAGCCGCACCATTCTCAAAGTCGTGCAGTTCCTACAGATCAATCCGCGCCGCGTGGTCAGAATCGAGGGTTACACCGACAGCACGGGTGATCGTCAGGAGAATCTGAAGCTCTCGAAAGACCGTGCCCAAGCTGTCGCAGACGTGCTGATAGACCTGGGAGTGGATGAAAAGCGTATTCAGGTTGAGGGCTACGGCCAGCAATTCCCGGTAGACGCCAACACTTCCGAACGCGGGCGTGCGCAGAACCGACGCGTCGAAATTGTGTTCTCGGACGAGAAAGGCCAGTTGGGCGCTGCTCGCTGACACGACGTTCAACAAAAGACCCGATGCTGGAAACAGCCTCGGGTTTTTTAAGCCTTAAATTTCTTGAGTCAGGCGCTGTCGACCGCGTTTATTTTCACGCAGCCAAAGCGATCACTGGCCGAATCGCAAACTGTTCCCGTACACTTCGGGGCAGTGCCGGTTTTTACCAATCTGTATCTTTAAAATAATAAATCACCGGTCTTTTCGAGGCTGCGTATGACCAATCTTTTGCTCTATCAGCGTATCGCTCAGCAATTGGCTGAAGACATCCGCCGCGGCGTGTACCAGCCTGGCGAGCGCGTGCCTTCGGTTCGCAAGATGAGTTCGCAGCTCAATGTCAGCCATGCGACGGTTTTGCAGGCGTATGCGAACCTTGAAGATCAAGGCTTGATACGTGCGCGTCCGCAGTCCGGTTACTACGTTCACCAGACTCCGGCGCTGACCGCCTCGACGCCTGACATCGCGCGTGTCGAGCGGCCGGGGCTGGTCACCCGCAGCAGTATCATTCAGCAGGTCCTTGAAGAGTCGCGCCGCGAGGGCGTTTTCGCGCTGGGAGCGGCGGTGCCGCATGTTGACTATTTACCGGTTCGTGCGTTGCACCAGCAGTTGGCCAAGGTCACGCGGTTTCACAGCCCGCGCGCGTTCAGTTACATGTTCAGCCCAGGGTTCGAGCCATTGCGCAGGCAAGTGGCTATCCGCATGCGCGACGCGGGCGTGGTGGTTGATCCTTCCGAGGTGGTCATTACTCATGGCTGTGTCGACGCATTGCAAATGGCTTTGCGGGTGCTTACCCGGCCCGGCGACCTGATCGCCGCCGAATCGCCTGCGTATTACGGTTTGTTGCAGCTCGCCGATCTGCTGGGTCTCAAAGTCATCGAAATTCCCAGCGATCCGGCTACCGGCATCAGCCTTGAGGCCTTGCAGCTGGCGGCCAATCAGTGGTCGATCAAGGCGCTGGTGCTGACCTCGCGCCTGAGTAACCCCTTGGGCGGCACCATGCCCGAAGAGCGGCAGAAAAACCTCCTGCGTCTGGCCTCGGACTTCGATATACAGGTGGTCGAGGACGATGTGTATGGCGAGCTGATGTTCGAGGTCGGTCGAACCAAGGCGCTCAAGGCGTTTGATCGGCTGGGCAGGGTGGTCTACTGCTCCAGCTTTTCCAAGACACTGTCGCCAGGCGTGCGCGTCGGCTGGATGATTGCTGGCAAGTATCAGGCAGAAATTCAACGCCTGCAGACCTTCAGTACCCATTCGGCGTGCAGCGTCACACAGATGGGCATTGCCGCCTACCTCGAGAACGGTGGTTATGACCGGCACCTGCGTTTCATTCGTCTCGAGTATCGGAAGAACCTGAGCGCCTACCAGCTCGCCGTACAGCAGTTTTTTCCGGAAGGGACGCAGATGAGTCGTCCGGCTGGTGGCTTTATTCTGTGGGTCAGCCTGCCGGGCAGGGTCAATACTCAGGAGCTGCATGTGCGGGCGCTGGAGCAGGGCATCAGCATCGCGCCCGGCCTGATCTTCAGTAACACTGAACAGTTCAATCACTGCATACGCCTCAATTGCGGCATGCCTTGGAACAAGGAAGCGGAGCGGGCGCTGATGACGTTGGGGCTGCTGGCCAAACAGTTGTGTCACGAGACTGTTCCAGTCTATTGAGTGACAGACGCTTTTTTTGGCAATTCTTCGGAACTCTTGTCTTGTCACCGTGGCCTCAAAAGGACAGCATATGTTTCTTTTTGGCGTTGCCACTTCTTGTCTGATTTCTGCCTATGAATGCGTTTCGTTGTATCGGGTTGTTCATTCTGGTTCTGCTGAGCGGTTGCGATGCTCAGGACCCACCCGTGCCCAAGCCAAAGACCGAAGCCGCCGCTCCGGCACCTGCTGCATCCAAAGCGATCGCAAGTAAAAAAGATACTGAGCCTGCTGCGTCGGTGACTGAAACCATATTGCCTAAAGTGCCGGACTCCATGCATGAACTTATGCCGGGCGTCCCTGTGGTCCCAGTGGTGGTCGGCAAAGAGTCCAGTGCGCCATCTGCTGCTCAGATCCACAAAGCGCCTGTCTCCGGGGCTGACAAGCCGTCGTCGAAAGCTTCCGTTGCCAAGGCTGCGGTGGCCAAACGAGAGGCTTCCGTCAGTAATCGCAAGGCCGGCAAGCAGCCCAAGGCCAAGGACGTGCGAATCAAATCGCCCAGGCTTGACCTGAGCCTGCCCCCCGAGCTGGTCAAAGAGCTTGAGCCGCCAGCCAATGTCATCACCGGCAAGCGCAAGCCCAAGCCCTTGTTGCCGCAGATGTTCGGTGACTCTCCTGGCGCCAGTCCTTTCGAACTGGAAGGCCGGTTGCTGACCAATGAGATGCAGCTGCAGATGCGTAACGACAACCGTCGTGACGTTGAAGGCGCAGCACTGGATTTCAAATTCAAGCAGTAAGCCCTGCGTATCGTCCGATACGGCGTTTTCAAACCGGCATTTCGGCGGTTACTATCCTTCCTGTTTTTTCATATTTCCAATAAGGGTTTCGGGTCATGGACTGCCGTTCTGATTGTGGTGCGTGTTGCATCGCGCCTTCCATCACGTCACCCATACCGGGTATGCCCCAGGGGAAGCCTGCCGGCGAGCGGTGTCTGCACCTGTCGGTGGAACTGTTATGTGCCTTGTTCGGGATGCCTGAGCGTCCTGCCGTCTGCAGTCAGTTCAAGGCGGCGGAAGACGTCTGCGGTATCGATCAGGCGGACGCCATTCGCCTTATTGGCTGGTGGGAAAAAGCGACTGCCGTGGCTTGAAAAGTTTTTTGTGAGCGCTAGCGCTTTGTCGGAACGTCAAAACAAGGAATAAAACAATGAGTCCGCTGTATCGCATGGCTGTTGCTTGTGGTCTGACTGTAATGCTTGTGGGTGTAGCGCAGGCTGAAGACTGGAAGGTCGTCAAGGACGAGGACGGTATCAAGATATCTCTGAGTGATGTGCCCGGGTCTGATTACAAGGCTTACCGGGGTGTTGCGGTGATCAACGCCAGTGTGGGCAAGTTGCGTGCACTTCAGGAGGATGTGGTGGGTGCCTGCGCGTGGATTCATGAGTGCAAATTGCAGAAGATACTCAAGCATGAAGGCGACAAGACCTGGACTTACAGCCAGTTCAATACGCCTTGGCCGGTAACGCCCCGCGATTCGGTTTTGCTGGTTACGACGCTGGAGGGGGCTGACGGCAGTGTCACGCGGACGCTTGAAGAGCAACCGAAATACATTCCGGAAGAAAAAGGCTTTGTTCGCGTCGCGGAGGTCAAGGGCTTCTGGAGGATGGTCCCTAAAGGTCCTCAGCAGACTGAAGTGACCTATCAGGTGCATACAGAGCCAGGCGGCAGTGTGCCATCTATGCTGGCCAACAAGTTCGTTGTCGATGCGCCGTTCAATACCCTCAAGGCGCTCAGAGACAGGGCTGCGCAGTAATTCAAAGCCCGGCACGAAAAGAATACATACAAAAAAAGGGCTGCCCACTGGCAGCCCTTTGTTTTTTGCAGGTAACGCCTACTTGCGGTCTTGCAGCGGGACGATATCGCGTTGCACGTCACCGGTATAAAGCTGGCGTGGACGACCGATCTTGTAAGGGCTGGAGAGCATTTCCTTCCAGTGCGAGATCCAGCCGACGGTCCGCGCCAGAGCGAAGATCACGGTGAACATGCTGGTCGGAATGCCGATGGCCTTGAGGATGATGCCCGAGTAGAAGTCGACGTTCGGGTACAGCGAGCGCTCGATGAAGTATGGGTCGGTGAGGGCGATCTCTTCGAGGCGCATGGCGAGCTCGAGCTGAGGATCGTTTTTGATACCCAGTTCCTTCAGGACTTCGTCGCAGGTCTGCTTCATCACGGTGGCACGAGGGTCGCGGTTCTTGTAGACGCGATGGCCGAAACCCATGAGCTTGAACGGGTCGTTCTTGTCCTTGGCCTTGGCAATGAACTTGTCGATGTTGGATACATCGCCAATTTCATCAAGCATGGTCAGTACCGCCTCATTGGCGCCGCCGTGAGCCGGGCCCCACAACGCGGCAATGCCGGCCGCGATGCAAGCGAACGGGTTGGCGCCAGAGGAGCCGGCCATGCGCACGGTGGAGGTAGAGGCATTCTGCTCGTGATCGGCGTGGAGGATGAAGATCTTGTCCATCGCCTTGGCCAGTACCGGGCTGATCGGTTTGATCTCGCACGGGGTGTTGAACATCATGTGCAGGAAATTCTCGGCGTAGCTGAGGTCGTTACGCGGGTACATCATGGGTTGCCCCATGGAGTACTTGTAGACCATCGCTGCCAGGGTCGGCATCTTGGCTACCAGGCGCACTGCCGAAATTTCGCGGTGCTGCGGGTTATTGATGTCCAGCGAGTCGTGATAGAACGCAGAAAGGGCGCCGACTACGCCGCACATGACGGCCATCGGGTGGGCATCGCGGCGGAAGCCGTTGAAAAATGTCTTGAGTTGCTCGTGAACCATCGTGTGGTTCTTGACCACGGCCACAAACTGGGCTTTTTGTTCGGCGGTCGGCAATTCGCCGTTGAGCAGCAGGTAACAGGTTTCGAGGTAATCGGACTGCTCGGCCAGTTGTTCGATAGGGTAGCCGCGGTGAAGCAGGATTCCGTTGTCACCATCGATGTAGGTGATCTTCGACTCGCAAGATGCCGTGGACATGAAGCCAGGGTCAAATGTGAAGCGGCCGGTGGCGGTCAGTCCGCGTACGTCGATCACGTCCGGACCCACTGTACCGGTCAGAATTGGCAGCTCGACGGGGGCTGCGCCCTCGATGATCAACTGCGCTTTTTTGTCAGCCATGTGGCCTCCTATTTATGCTTCAAATCATCAGACAGGCCCCCCACGCAGGGCCCGCATCACTATAGTGAGATAAATTCTAAAGTCAATTTGCCTAAAGTCATGTTCCGCAAGGCGCCAGCCGGGGATTTTTCACGGCTGTTTACTGCCGTTTACGCCTTTTGTCCCGCTAACGCAATGCGCCATTCGCGGTAAGTCTGCGCGTTGTCATTAGCGCCCTAACTGTCTATACTCGGCGTCCGACCGCCAGAGGCTTTTTGGCCTGTTTCAAGGGGGTCGTCACTTCCTGGGTGGTGGGTACCTGACCAGTGCACTTCCCAACAACTTGCCCTGATTGTTAGGGGCTCTTCAGTGTGAAAAAAAGCCGTGAATAGCCAACGACCTGTAAATCTAGACCTAAGGACCATCAAGCTCCCAGTCACCGCTTACACGTCCATCCTTCACCGCATCTCCGGTGTCATCCTCTTTGTCGGTATTGCAATCATGCTGTATGCAATGGACAAGTCGCTGGCGTCCGAAGAAGGGTTCGGTGAAGTCAAGGCGTATATGACCAGTCCGCTGGCCAAGCTGGTCATCTGGGGACTTCTTTCTGCCCTGCTGTACCACATGGTGGCCGGTATTCGTCACCTGATCATGGACTCCGGGGTAGGCGAGACGCTCGAGGGCGGCAAGCTGGGCTCCAAAATCGTCATCGCGGTTTCCGTGGTGCTGATTCTTCTGGCGGGAGTATGGATATGGTAACCAACGTCACGAACCTGTCGCGTTCGGGTCTCTACGACTGGATGGCGCAACGCGTCTCCGCCGTCGTGCTCGCGGCTTATTTCATATTCCTGATCGGCTACATGGTCTTTCATCCGGGTCTGAGTTACGCCCAATGGCATGATCTGTTCGCACACAACGGAATGCGTATCTTCAGTCTGCTGGCGCTTGTTGCCCTTGGCGCTCACGCCTGGGTCGGCATGTGGACCATCGCGACCGACTACCTGACGCCGATGGCGCTGGGCAAGTCCGCGACTGCCGTACGTTTCCTGTTCCAGGCTGTATGCGGCGTTCTGATGTTCGCTTACTTCGTCTGGGGCGTGCAGATTCTTTGGGGTATCTGATCCATGGCTAACATTAATGCGCTTTCGTTCGACGCCATCATCATCGGTGGCGGCGGTGCAGGCATGCGCGCTGCACTGCAACTGGCTCAGGGTGGTCACAAGACTGCCGTAGTCACCAAGGTCTTCCCGACCCGTTCGCACACTGTTTCCGCTCAGGGTGGTATCACCTGCGCAATCGCTTCGGCCGATCCGAACGATGACTGGCGCTGGCACATGTACGATACCGTCAAAGGCTCCGACTACATCGGTGATCAGGACGCTATCGAGTACATGTGTTCCGTAGGTCCGGAAGCGGTCTTCGAGCTCGAGCACATGGGCCTGCCGTTCTCCCGTACCGAGCAGGGCCGCATCTATCAGCGCCCGTTCGGCGGTCAGTCCAAGGACTTCGGCAAAGGCGGTCAGGCTGCCCGTACCTGTGCTGCGGCCGACCGTACCGGTCACGCCCTGCTGCACACCCTGTATCAGGCCAACCTCAAGGCTGGCACAGTATTCCTCAATGAATACTACGCAGTGGATCTGGTGAAAAACCAGAATGGCGACTTTGTCGGCATCATCGCCATCTGCATCGAGACAGGCGAGACCTCTTACATCCGTGCCCACGCTACCGTGCTGGCAACTGGCGGTGCAGGTCGCATCTACTCGTCCACCACTAATGCCCTGATCAACACCGGTGACGGTATCGGCATGGCGCTTCGCGCTGGCGTGCCGGTACAGGACATCGAAATGTGGCAGTTCCACCCAACCGGCATCGCCGGCGCAGGTGTACTGGTCACAGAAGGTTGCCGCGGTGAAGGCGGTTACCTGATCAACAAGCACGGCGAGCGTTTCATGGAGCGTTATGCGCCGAACGCCAAGGACCTTGCAGGTCGTGACGTGGTCGCGCGTTCCATGGTCAAGGAAATCATCGCCGGTAACGGTTGTGGTCCTGATGGCGACCACGTGATGCTCAAGCTCGATCACCTGGGCGAGGAAGTGCTGCACAGCCGTCTGCCAGGCATCATGGAGCTGTCCAAGACCTTTGCCCACGTCGACCCTGCAACTGCTCCGATTCCCGTGGTTCCAACCTGCCATTACATGATGGGTGGTGTTGCTACCAACATTCATGGTCAGGCAATCACTCAGGATGCGGCTGGCGTCGACCAGATCATCCCGGGCCTGTTCGCCGTAGGTGAAGTGGCTTGCGTATCCGTACACGGCGCAAACCGCCTGGGCGGCAACTCGCTGCTCGACCTG
The DNA here is from genome assembly GCF_000156995.2 of Pseudomonas coronafaciens pv. oryzae str. 1_6. Lineage (NCBI taxonomy): Bacteria > Pseudomonadati > Pseudomonadota > Gammaproteobacteria > Pseudomonadales > Pseudomonadaceae > Pseudomonas > Pseudomonas coronafaciens. The sequence continues at coordinate 2,042,478 of NZ_CP046035.1, forward strand.
GTGGTGTTCGGTCGTGCTGCGGGTATCCACCTGGAGCAGGCGTTGCGCGAAGGCGTTGAATACGCACGTGCTTCGCAGTCCGACATCGATGCTGCTCTCGCGCGTCTTGCCGGCCTGAACGAGCGTACCACTGGCGAAGACGTTGCCACCCTGCGTAAAGAGCTGCAGAGCTGCATGCAGAACTACTTCGGTGTGTTCCGTACCGGCGAATACATGCAGAAGGGTATTGCTCAGCTGGCTGACCTGCGCGTGCGCATCGCCAACGTCAAGATCAACGACAAGAGCCAGGCATTCAACACCGCCCGTATCGAAGCGCTTGAACTGCAAAACCTGCTGGAAGTTGCCGAAGCTACGGCGATTGCCGCAGAGAATCGTAAAGAGTCCCGCGGCGCTCACGCCCGTGAAGACTTTGAAGATCGCGACGACGAGAACTGGTTGTGCCACACCCTGTATTTCCCGGGTGACAAGCGTGTAACCAAGCGTGCCGTGAACTTCTCGCCGAAGACTGTTCCGACTTTTGAGCCCAAGATTCGGACTTATTAAGGGGTGACCGATATGTTGCAAGTCAGTGTTTATCGTTACAACCCTGATCAGGACGCTGCACCCTTCATGCAGGAGTTTCAGGTCGATACCGGTGGCAAGGACCTGATGGTTCTGGACGTGCTGGCGCTGGTCAAGGAACAGGACGAAGGCTTTTCTTACCGTCGTTCATGCCGTGAAGGCGTGTGTGGTTCGGATGGCATGAACATCAACGGCAAGAACGGCCTGGCGTGCATCACGCCGCTGTCTGCGGTTGTCGCCAAGAACAAGCTGATCGTACGTCCGCTGCCTGGTTTGCCGGTCATTCGTGACCTGGTCGTCGATATGAGCATCTTCTACAAGCAGTACGAGAAGGTGAAGCCGTTCCTGCAGAACGACACGCCGGCTCCGGCCATCGAACGTCTGCAAACTCCGGAAGAGCGCGAGAAGCTCGACGGTCTGTACGAGTGTATTCTGTGCGCTTGCTGCTCGACTTCGTGCCCGTCCTTCTGGTGGAACCCCGACAAGTTCTTGGGCCCTGCTGCACTGCTGCAAGCCTATCGTTTTCTGGCTGACAGCCGTGACACACGCACCAGTGAACGTCTGGCTTCGCTTGATGACCCGTTCAGCGTATTCCGCTGCCGCGGCATCATGAACTGCGTCAACGTCTGCCCGAAAGGCCTTAACCCAACCAAGGCTATCGGTCACGTGCGCAACATGTTGTTGCAAAACGGCGTCTGATTCATCGCATTATCTGTTACACCGTTGCACTGAAATGGCCGCGGCGCAGGCTTCAACCGGCGCCGTGGTTTTAACCTGAGCAGTAGCTCGCAAAGCTGCGGCTCTTATTTTGAAGAAATGAGACCAGCAGGGGCATCCGGGCTGGTACCCGGACTATCTGCGTGATCCCTGGTGACTTGATACGGTCGCTGCACACGACTATTTCAGGATTGCTCTGGTGTCTTCGCCGGTGGTGTCCCCTTACCGAGGGTGACCAAGCATGCAAGAAAGCGTGATGCAGCGCATGTGGAACAGTGCCCACCTATCCGGTGGTAACGCTGCCTATGTGGAAGAGCTCTATGAGCTCTACCTGCACGACCCTAACGCTGTGCCAGAAGAATGGCGCACCTACTTTCAGAAGTTGCCAGCAGACGGCAGCTCTGCCACCGATGTATCGCATTCGACTATTCGCGATCATTTCGTGTTGCTGGCCAAAAACCAGCGCCGCGCTCAGCCGGTCTCCGCCGGTAGTGTGAGCAGCGAGCACGAGAAGAAGCAGGTTGAAGTGCTGCGACTGATCCAGGCTTATCGGATGCGTGGCCATCAGGCTGCTCAGCTCGATCCGCTGGGCCTTTGGCAGCGTCCTGCGCCTGCTGACCTGTCGATCAATCATTACGGCTTGACCAATGCCGATCTGGACACGACTTTCCGTGCCGGTGACTTGTTCATTGGCAAAGAGGAAGCGAGCCTACGCGAAATTCACGAAGCGTTGCAGCAGACATATTGTCGCACCATCGGCTCCGAGTTCACGCACATCGTGGATTCCGAGCAGCGCAACTGGTTCATGCAGCGACTCGAGAGTGTTCGTGGCCGTCCGGCTTTCTCGGCCGATATCCAGAGCCATCTGCTTGAGCGCGTTACCGCGGCGGAAGGTCTCGAGAAGTATCTGGGCACCAAATACCCAGGCACCAAACGCTTCGGTCTGGAAGGCGGTGAAAGCCTGATTCCGATGCTCGACGAGCTTATCCAGCGTTCCGGGTCCTACGGTACCAAGGAAGTTGTCATCGGCATGGCCCACCGTGGTCGTCTCAACGTGCTGGTCAACACCTTCGGCAAGAACCCGCGCGACCTGTTCGACGAGTTCGAAGGCAAAAAGAAAGTGGAGCTGGGTTCCGGTGACGTCAAATATCACCAGGGCTTTTCTTCCAATGTCATGACCGCAGGCGGTGAAGTTCACCTTGCGATGGCATTCAACCCGTCTCACCTGGAGATCGTTTCTCCGGTGGTCGAAGGGTCGGTGCGTGCGCGTCAGGATCGTCGTAACGATCCGAATGGCGACAAGGTGCTGCCGATTTCCCTCCACGGCGACGCGGCTTTTGCCGGTCAGGGCGTGGTCATGGAAACCTTCCAGATGTCGCAGACTCGCGGCTTCAAGACGGGCGGCACGATCCACATCGTTATCAACAACCAGGTGGGTTTCACCATCAGCAACCCGCTGGACTCGCGTTCCACCGAGTACGCCACCGACGTTGCCAAGATGATTCAGGCGCCGATCCTCCATGTAAATGGTGATGATCCGGAAGCCGTGATGTTCGTCACCCAGTTGGCGATCGACTACCGCATGCAGTTCAAGCGGGACATCGTCATCGATCTGGTCTGCTACCGCCGTCGCGGTCACAACGAAGCTGATGAGCCTAGTGGCACTCAGCCTTTGATGTACCAGCAGATCACCAAGCAGCGCACTACCCGTGAACTGTATGCCGAGCATCTGATCAAGACAGGCGTTCTCGACGAGGCCCGTGTCCAAGCCAAGGTCGATGACTACCGCAGCGCGCTGGACAACGGCCTGCACGTGGTGAAAAGCCTGGTCAAGGAGCCGAACAAGGAATTGTTCGTCGACTGGCGTCCGTATCTGGGCCACGCCTGGACTGCGCGTCACGACACCCGCTTCGATCTGAAGACTTTGCAGGAACTGTCGGCCAAGCTGATGGAGCTTCCGGAAGGCTTCGTCGTGCAGCGTCAGGTACAGAAGATCTACGAAGATCGCCAGAAGATGCAGGCCGGTGGCTTGCCGATCAACTGGGGCTACGCGGAGACCATGGCATACGCCACGCTGGCGTTTGAAGGTCACCCGATCCGCATGACGGGTCAGGATATCGGTCGAGGTACGTTCTCGCACCGTCACGCCGTTCTGCACAACCAGAAAGATGCAGGCACCTACATCCCGCTGCAGAATCTGTATGTCGGCCAGCCGCGTTTCGACCTGTACGACTCGTTCCTTTCGGAAGAGGCTGTGCTGGCATTCGAATACGGTTACTCGACTACCCAGCCTGATGCGCTGGTTATCTGGGAAGCCCAGTTCGGCGACTTCGCCAACGGTGCCCAGGTGGTTGTCGATCAGTTCATTACCAGCGGCGAGCACAAGTGGGGCCGTCTGTGCGGCCTGACCATGCTCTTGCCTCATGGCTATGAAGGGCAGGGGCCAGAGCACTCTTCGGCACGTCTCGAGCGTTACCTGCAATTGTGTGCCGAGCACAACATTCAGGTATGCGTACCGACGACTCCGGCGCAGATCTACCACCTGCTGCGTCGTCAGGTTATCCGTCCGCTGCGCAAGCCGCTGATCGTGCTGACACCGAAATCGCTGCTGCGTCACAAGCTTGCTGTCTCGACCCTCGAGGATCTGGCCGAAGGCTCGTTCCAGACCGTCATTCCGGAAATCGATACTCTCGATCCTGCGAAGGTCACACGTCTGGTGCTGTGCAGCGGCAAGGTCTACTACGACCTGCTGGAAAAACGCCGTGCCGAAGGTCGTGAAGACATCGCTATCGTTCGCCTCGAGCAGCTGTATCCGTTCCCTGAAGATGACCTGATGGAAACCATCGCGCCTTACACCAATCTGCAGCACGTGGTCTGGTGTCAGGAAGAACCGATGAACCAGGGCGCCTGGTACAGCAGCCAGCACCATCTGCGTCGCAGCATGGGCAATCACAAACGCGAGCTCGTTCTCGAGTACGCCGGTCGTGATGCCTCCGCTGCGCCAGCCTGTGGCTACGCTTCGATGCACGCCGAGCAGCAGGAAAAACTCCTGCGCGATGCCTTCACTGTTTAACGCCTTCGAGCATTAGAAACCGAATTAAGGAATTACAGATAATGGCTATCGAGATCAAAGCCCCCTCTTTCCCGGAATCAGTTGCCGACGGCACCATTTCCAAGTGGTACAAAAAAGAGGGTGATGCGGTAAAGCGCGACGAGATGCTGGTCGATATCGAGACTGACAAGGTTGTCCTCGAAGTGTTGGCCGAAGCTGACGGCGTGATGGGCGCGATCACCAAGGAAGAGGGTGCCATCGTACTGTCCAACGAAGTGCTCGGGACATTGAATGACGGCGCTACGGCATCTGCTGCTCCGGCACCTGCTGCTGCGCCTGCTTCGGTACCAGCCGCTGCACCGGCTGCATCTGCTGGCGAAGAAGACCCGATTGCCGCGCCTGCTGCGCGTCAACTGGCTGAAGAAAACGGCATCAACCTGACCAGCGTGAAAGGCACCGGTAAAGACGGTCGTATCACCAAGGAAGACGTCGTTGCTGCCGTTGAAGCCAAGAAATCCGCTCCAGCCGCTGCTCCAGCCGCCAAGCCTGCTGCAGCTGCTGCTCCTGTCGTCGCCGCTGGCGATCGCACCGAGAAGCGCGTGCCGATGACTCGCGTGCGTGCAACGGTTGCCAAGCGTCTGGTCGAAGCCCAGTCGAACATGGCAATGCTGACTACCTTCAACGAAGTCGACATGACAGAAGTCATGGCACTGCGCTCGAAGTACAAAGACCTGTTCGAGAAGTCGCACAATGGCGTACGTCTGGGCTTTATGTCCTTCTTCGTCAAGGCGGCTACCGAAGCGCTGAAACGCTTCCCGGCTGTCAACGCTTCGATCGACGGTTCCGACATCGTCTACCACGGTTATGCCGACGTCGGCGTGGCGGTTTCCAGCGATCGCGGTCTGGTCGTGCCGGTTCTGCGTAACGCAGAACACATGAGCCTGGCTGAAATCGAAGGCGGCATCGCTACCTTCGGTAAAAAAGCCCGTGACGGTAAGCTTTCCATCGACGAGATGACCGGCGGTACCTTCACGATCACCAACGGTGGTACTTTCGGTTCGATGATGTCGACGCCGATCGTCAACCCGCCACAGGCTGCAATTCTGGGCATGCACAACATTCTGCAGCGCCCGATGGCAGTCAACGGTCAGGTTGTGATTCGCCCGATGATGTATCTGGCGCTGTCTTACGATCACCGTTTGATCGATGGTAAAGAAGCAGTAACTTTCCTCGTTACCATCAAGAACCTGCTGGAAGATCCAGCTCGTCTGTTGCTGGATATCTGATGAGGCAGCCTCGAGTCGCAGGTTTTATGCTTCAAGCCAGAAGCAAAAGGACGTGCACTCGGGGCCGATGTGTTTTACCTAATCAATAGGTCGCAAGTCGGCCTCGCGTTAAAGCGCGGACTGACTTGCAGCTTGCAGCTAAAAGCTTGCAGCTAAAGAGGAACTCTTTGTTATGTCCCAGAAATTCGACGTGGTAGTGATTGGCGCAGGCCCTGGCGGCTATGTTGCCGCCATCAAGGCAGCGCAACTTGGTCTCAAGACTGCCTGCATCGAGAAATATCAGGACAAGGAGGGCAAACTGGCCCTCGGTGGTACCTGCCTGAACGTTGGTTGCATTCCATCCAAGGCGCTGCTCGACAGTTCCTGGAAATTCTACGAAGCCAAGAATGGCTTCGCGGTACACGGCATTTCCACATCCGAAGTGGCCATCGACGTGCCGGCCATGATCGGTCGCAAGTCGACCATCGTAAAAGGCCTGACCGGCGGCGTTGCCAGCCTGTTCAAAGCCAACGGTGTAACCACCCTGCAAGGTCATGGCAAATTGCTGGCCGGCAAGAAAGTCGAACTGACAGCTGCCGACGGCACTGTTGAAATCATCGAAGCGGACCACGTGATCCTCGCTTCGGGCTCGCGTCCTATCGACATTCCGCCAGCTCCGGTTGACCAGAAAGTCATCGTCGATTCGACCGGCGCACTGGAGTTTCAACAGGTTCCGCAGCGTCTGGGCGTTATCGGCGCGGGCGTGATCGGTCTGGAACTGGGTTCGGTCTGGGCTCGCCTCGGCGCTCAGGTCACTGTCCTGGAAGCACTGGAAAAGTTCATCCCTGCCGCCGACGAAGCTGTTTCCAAGGAAGCACTGAAAACCTTCACCAAGCAGGGTCTGGATATCAAGTTGGGCGCTCGCGTGACCGGCTCCAAGGTCAATGGCGAAGAAGTGGTTGTCAGCTACACCGACGCCGCAGGCGAGCAGTCGATCACCTTTGATCGTCTGATCGTAGCGGTAGGCCGTCGCCCTGTTACCACCGACTTGCTGGCTTCGGACAGCGGCGTCGATCTGGACGAACGCGGTTTCATCTACGTCGATGACTACTGCACCACCAGCGTTCCCGGCGTTTACGCCATCGGTGACGTGGTACGTGGCCTGATGCTGGCCCACAAGGCTTCGGAAGAAGGCATCATGGTTGTCGAGCGCATCAAGGGCCACAAGGCTCAGATGAACTACAACCTGGTCCCATCGGTTATCTACACCCACCCGGAAATCGCCTGGGTCGGCAAGACCGAACAGACTCTCAAGGCCGAAGGCGTTGAAGTTAATGTCGGTACGTTCCCGTTCGCAGCCAGTGGCCGTGCCATGGCTGCCAACGACACCGGTGGCTTCGTCAAGATCATTGCCGACGCCAAGACCGATCGCGTATTGGGTGTTCACGTTATTGGCCCGAGTGCTGCAGAGCTGGTACAGCAAGGCGCAATCGCTATGGAGTTCGGCACCAGTGCAGAAGATATCGGCATGATGGTCTTCTCGCACCCGACGTTGTCCGAAGCGCTGCACGAAGCTGCACTGGCTGTGAATGGCGGTGCCATCCATATTCAGAATCGCAAGAAACGCTAAGACAACAAGAGAAACCACGACGCAGTGCCCGTCGTGAGCCTTGCCAGCAGGGCTTACCGCGGAATCTGCGCCGGACTCGACCTCTCAGGCGGCTCATCGAGTGTCCAGTGGCACTTGTGGAGTCCACCCGGAGTAGCGGTCACAGGTGGTGCGGCACGCTGACGTGCAGCACCGAATGCGCAGTACCTAAACGAAGACGGTAATAAGCATGAATCTTCACGAGTATCAGGGTAAGCAGCTGTTCGCTGAGTACGGCCTGCCAGTATCCAAAGGTTACGCGGTAGACACCCCGGAAGCAGCAGCGGAAGCCTGCGACAAGATCGGCGGGACCGAATGGGTTGTCAAAGCCCAGGTTCACGCGGGTGGTCGTGGTAAAGCGGGCGGCGTAAAGCTGGTTCGCAGCAAGGAAGATGCAGCAGCCTTCGCTCAACAGTGGCTGGGCAAGCGTCTGGTGACTTACCAGACTGACGCCAATGGTCAGCCAGTGACCAAGATCCTGGTCGAGTCCTGCACCGATATCGCCAAAGAGCTGTATCTGGGCGCAGTAGTTGACCGTTCCAGCCGTCGTATCGTGTTCATGGCCTCCACCGAAGGTGGCGTGGACATCGAGAAGATCGCTCACGACACTCCTGAAAAGATTCTCAAGGCTACTATCGATCCACTGGTTGGCGCACAGCCATTCCAGGGCCGCGATCTGGCTTTCCAGCTTGGCCTGGAAGGCAAGCAGGTCACTCAGTTCGCCAAGATCTTCACCGGTCTGGCCAAGCTGTTCCAGGACCACGATCTGGCTCTGCTGGAAGTGAATCCGCTGGTGATCAAGGCTGACGGCGATCTGCACTGCCTTGACGCCAAGATCAACATCGATGCCAACGCCATGTACCGTCAGCCAAAGCTGAAGGGCTTCCACGATCCTTCGCAGGACGATCCTCGCGAAGCTCACGCTGCCAAGTTCGAACTGAACTACGTAGCGCTGGAAGGCAACATCGGTTGCATGGTCAACGGTGCTGGCCTGGCCATGGGTACCATGGACATCGTCAACCTGCATGGCGGCAAGCCTGCGAACTTCCTTGACGTTGGCGGCGGCGCCACCAAGGAACGCGTTACCGAAGCGTTCAAGATCATCCTGTCCGACACCAATGTCGCCGCAGTACTGGTCAACATCTTCGGCGGCATCGTTCGTTGCGACATGATTGCCGAAGGCATCATCGGTGCAGTGAAAGAAGTCGGCGTGAAAATCCCGGTTGTTGTTCGCCTTGAAGGCAACAACGCTGAACTGGGCGCTAAAGTACTGGCAGAAAGCGGTTTGAACATCATCGCTGCTACCAGCCTGACCGACGCTGCTCAACAAGTTGTCAAAGCCGCGGAGGGCAAGTAATGAGCGTCCTGATCAATAAAGACACCAAGGTTATCTGCCAGGGTTTCACTGGTTCGCAAGGTACTTTCCACTCCGAACAAGCCATTGCCTACGGCACCAAAATGGTCGGCGGCGTGACTCCAGGCAAAGGCGGCACTACGCACCTGAACCTGCCAGTGTTCAACACTGTGAAAGAAGCGGTAGACACCACTGGCGCAACTGCCAGCGTTATCTACGTTCCAGCTCCTTTCTGCAAGGATTCCATCCTTGAAGCAGCGTTCGGCGGCATCAAGCTGATCGTCTGCATCACCGAAGGCATCCCGACCATCGACATGCTCGAAGCCAAGGTCAAGTGTGACGAACTGGGTGTGGTCCTGATCGGTCCAAACTGCCCAGGCGTCATCACTCCAGGCGAGTGCAAGATTGGCATCATGCCAGGTCACATCCACTTGCCAGGCAAAGTAGGCATCGTGTCGCGTTCCGGCACCCTGACTTACGAAGCTGTGAAGCAGACCACTGACGCCGGTTTCGGTCAGTCCACCTGCGTCGGCATCGGTGGTGACCCGATCCCGGGTTCGAACTTCATCGACATCCTGAAGCTGTTCCAGGAAGACCCGCAGACCGAAGCGATCGTCATGATCGGCGAGATCGGCGGTTCGGCTGAAGAAGAAGCGGCTGCCTACATCAAGGCTCACGTGACCAAGCCGGTTGTTTCCTACATCGCTGGTGTGACTGCTCCTCCGGGCAAGCGCATGGGCCATGCCGGTGCAATCATCTCCGGTGGCAAAGGTACTGCAGACGAGAAATTCGCTGCACTGCAGGACGCTGGTGTGAAAACCGTGCGCTCCCTGGCAGACATCGGCAAGGCCCTGGCCGAGCTGACTGGTTGGCCGACCAAGTAAGCTTCGCTTACTGATTCGAGCAATCGACAAAAGCCACCTTCGGGTGGCTTTTGTTTGGGCGTGTGATGAGCCTCATCGGGGGTGTTCAGGCCAGCCTGACTACCCGCTGTTTTTTTCCAGCCATTCGTCCTGCGTCAGTTCCCATATTTGCTCTTTCGTCATGCCGCAGACAAATTGCGATTCCTGAACGGTTACAAGGCGCATGCCCTCGCGCTGCGACAGGCGACATGAAGCCTCATTCAAGGCTGATTTGGCCACGCGCAGAACCGGGCGGCTCAATGTTTCAAACCAGAAGCGGTCAATCGCAACGCAGACTTCAGACATAAGGCCTAGCCCCTGATAGGCCGGCGAAAGCCAGAAGCCCCGGTTGTTATCCTCTTCGTCCATCATGCATGCGCTGCCGATCAGCTGCTGCTGATTACTGCGCAGTCGAATCGACCAGTGCCATTCTTCCCCCTCCTGCATCGCAGGCAGGGCGTTCTCGCGCAGATAGCGCAGAGCTTCGCCCTCAGGGTAGGGCCAGGGCACGTGATGAGTCAGATAGCGCACGACCTCCCAGTGATTGAACAGGATCTGCATGGCAGGTGCGTCTTCGATCTGCAACGGCAGCAGTGCAAGGCGTGGCGTATACAGGGCAGGGGTGAGAACCGCAGGCCGGGTTTTCGCTTCGGGCATGGAGATGATTCATCGACAGCAGAGATGCCAGTCAATCTACCGACCTATCAACGCTTGGTCTGTCGGACATTTCCGAATAACCAGCAGTTTGTTCGACTGCCGTTTAAGGGTGCGTCGTCGGGCGATGCGCCCTGAGACAGTGCATTTTCGGTCGAAGTTGGCTACCCTGTGCGACGTTTTTGCGGGGCCCTCACGAGGGGCGTTTCGCAAGGTACTGCCACGTCTTACGCCGACGGGCTGCGTCTGCCCCATCCATGGGTGACGTCCCATCCCTTATTTCGACTTCGTGTGGTCCCTCGTAATGAAAGTTTTGAAAGGTCAGGACATCCTGGCACTCGGTTTCATGACATTTGCCCTGTTTGTCGGGGCAGGCAACATTATCTTTCCGCCCATCGTGGGCCTGCAGGCCGGGCCGCACGTATGGATAGCAGCGTTGGGTTTTCTGGTCACGGCGGTCGGCTTGCCGGTCATCACGGTGATCGCTCTGGCCAAGGTCGGCGGCGCGATGGATGCGTTGAGCAGCCCGATCGGCAAGATTGCAGGTGGCGCGCTCGCGGCGGTCTGCTATCTGGCGGTCGGTCCTTTGTTTGCGACCCCACGCACGGCGACCGTGTCGTTTGAAGTCGGTCTTGCGCCGTTGACGGGCGACAGCCCATTGGCGCTGTTCCTCTACAGTCTGGTGTATTTTCTGGTGGTGTTCTGGGTTTCTCTGTATCCGGGCCGGTTGCTGGACACGGTCGGACGCTTTCTGGCCCCGCTCAAGATCATTGCGCTGGCGGTGCTGGGCATCGCGGCATTTGCCTTGCCTGCGGGTGTAACCGGGGAGGCTGAGCCGGCTTATGCCGCTGCACCGTTTTCTCAGGGCTTCATCAATGGCTACCTGACGATGGACACTTTGGGTGCGCTGGTTTTCGGGATCGTCATCGTCAATGCCATCCGCTCGCGCGGTGTCGAGTCGCCGCGTCTGATCACCCGCTACGCGATCATCGCGGGGCTGATTGCCGGGGTCGGGCTGGCGCTGGTGTATGTCAGCCTGTTTCGTCTGGGCTCCGGCAGTCATGCGGTTGCGGCTGGCGCCAGCAACGGCGCCGCGGTCCTGCATGCTTACGTGCAGCACACCTTCGGTTCGCTGGGCAGTGGGTTTCTTGCCGTGCTGATTTCACTGGCTTGTCTGGTCACGGCAGTGGGCCTGACCTGCGCTTGCGCCGAATACTTTGCCAAAGTGTTGCCGTTGTCCTACCGAACGCTGGTGATCATTCTGGCGGTGTTCTCTCTGCTGGTCTCCAATCTGGGGCTGACCAGGCTGATCCAGTTTTCGATTCCGGTGCTGACGGCTATTTATCCACCGTGCATCGTGCTGGTCGCGCTGAGCTTCTGCAAAGGGCTCTGGCAGAGTCAGGGCAGGGTGGTTGCGCCTGTCATGCTGGTTTCTTTCGTTTTCGGCCTCATCGACGCGCTGAAGGGCGCAGGATTCGGTGAATACCTGCCGAGCGCGCTGACCAGCATGCCGCTGAGTGATCAGGGGCTGGCGTGGCTGGTGCCTTCGGTCATCACCCTGGCGGGTGCTGTGGTTGTCGACCGGGTCATGGGCAAGCGCAGCGAGGCGCTAGCCTGAACGCTCAGGCGTTGCGGTAAAGGATTACCGGCTAAATCGTGCTCAATGAAAAGGCCCGCTCAAAGCGGGCCTTTCTTGTTTTGCGAGCATGCCAGCCTTACTTGGTGGCTGGTGCTGCTTCCGGCGCCTTGTTGGCGTTTTCTGCGGCGCGCTGCTGTGCGGCTTCTGCGTTTTTCTGAGCAGCTTCCTGGCTTTCCTTGGCGGCGTCATTCACTTTGTCCTGAGCCTTTTCCATCGACTCCTGGGACTGCTGAGCTGCCTTGTTGGCATCTTGCTGGGTGTTTTCGGACTTTTTGTCACAGGCAGCAAGGCCCAGGGTGGCAGAAAGCATCAGGGCATAGGCTAAAGATTTACGCATGGGGTGTTTCTCCTTATTGATTATTCACGTGGCTAAGAGCGTGCGCCAACCCTTTAAGTTCCAGACGCGAGCAGAATATCCGAAGCGGCTGTTCCGCGGGCGTTACAGCGCCGTGAGGTGGACAGGATCGGGAAGGTTGCGAGGCGCCACTCAGCCACTCGTTTTGCGTCGCATTCGGGCGCATTGAACAGAGCTCTGACATTTCCTGCTCTTGAAATCCCCACGCCAGCCCCCACCTTGAAGACTACCCGCTGTCACGGGGCTTACGCCTGATTGTGACGGCTTATACCATCCAGATCGGAGTTTGATGATTATGAGTGTGGAAACTCAAAAGGAAACCCTGGGCTTCCAGACCGAGGTAAAGCAACTGCTGCACCTCATGATCCATTCGCTGTATTCCAACAAGGAAATTTTCCTTCGCGAATTGATCTCGAACGCGTCTGACGCGGTCGACAAATTGCGTTTTGAAGCGTTGTCGAAGCCCGAGCTGCTGGAAGGCGGTGCCGAGCTCAAGATTCGCGTGAGTTTCGACAAGGATGCGAAGACCGTTACCCTTGAAGACAACGGCATCGGTATGAGCCGTGAAGATGTGATTACCCATCTGGGCACCATCGCGAAGTCCGGTACCGCCGATTTCATGAAAAACCTGTCGGGCGACCAGAAGAAGGATTCGCACCTGATCGGTCAGTTCGGTGTGGGTTTCTACTCGGCATTCATCGTTGCCGATCAGGTAGAAGTGTTCAGCCGTCGCGCCGGTACACCATCCAGCGAAGGCGTTCACTGGTCCTCCAAAGGCGAGGGCGAGTTTGAAGTTGCCAACGTCGAGAAGGCCGAACGTGGTACGCGTATCGTGCTGCACCTGAAAAACGGCGAAGATGAGTTCGCAGACGGTTACCGTTTGCGCAATATCATCAAGAAATACTCCGACCACATTGCTCTGCCAATCGAGCTGCCCAAAGAGCAGGCTCCGGCAGCCGAAGGCGAAGAGACACCAGCGCTGGAGTGGGAGACCGTCAACCGCGCCAGCGCACTCTGGACCCGCCCTCGCGCCGAGGTGAAGGACGAGGAGTATCAGGAATTCTACAAGCACGTTGCCCATGATTTCGAGAACCCGCTGAGCTGGAGCCACAACAAGGTCGAAGGCAAGCTGGAATACACCTCGCTGCTGTACGTGCCGGCACGTGCCCCGTTTGATCTGTATCAGCGTGAAGCGCCGCGTGGCCTTAAGCTTTATGTACAGCGCGTATTCGTCATGGATCAGGCCGAGTCGTTCCTGCCCCTATACATGCGCTTCGTCAAGGGTGTGGTCGACTCCAACGACCTGTCGCTGAACGTTTCCCGCGAAATCCTGCAAAAAGACCCGATCATCGATTCGATGAAGTCTGCGCTGACCAAGCGCGTGCTGGATATGCTGGAGAAGCTGGCGAAGAACGAGCCCGAGCAGTACAAGGGTTTCTGGAAGAATTTCGGTCAGGTCCTCAAGGAAGGCCCGGCGGAAGACTTCGCCAACAAAGAGAAGATCGCCGGTCTGCTGCGTTTCGCCTCGACGTCTGTCGACGGTGGCGAGCAGAGCGTTGGTCTGGCCGAATACCTGGCGCGCGCCAAGGAAGGTCAGGACAAGATCTACTACCTCACTGGTGAATCCTACGCGCAGGTCAAGAACAGCCCGCACCTCGAAGTGTTCCGCAAGAAGGGCATTGAAGTCCTTCTGCTGACCGATCGTATCGACGAGTGGCTGATGAGCTACCTGAACGAGTTCGATGGCAAGAGCTTCGTTGATGTTGCGCGTGGCGACCTTGATCTGGGCAACCTCGATTCCGAAGAGGACAAGAAAGCCCAGGAAGAGAGCGCCAAGGACAAGGAAGGCCTGATCGAGCGTCTGAAGGCTGCGCTTGGTGAGTCGGTGAGTGAAGTTCGTGTCTCCCACCGCCTGACTGATTCCCCGGCAATTCTGGCCATCGGCGAGCAGGATATGGGTCTGCAGATGCGTCAGATTCTGGAAGCCAGTGGGCAGAAGGTTCCGGATTCCAAGCCGATCTTCGAGTTCAACCCGGCTCACCCGCTGATCGACAAGCTTGATGCCGAGCAGAGCGAAGAGCGTTTTGGCGATCTGTCGCACATCCTGTTCGATCAGGCGGCTCTGGCTGCTGGCGACAGCCTGAAAGATCCGGCCGCTTATGTACGCCGTTTGAACAAGCTGTTGGTAGAACTGTCGGTTTGATAGCCGATTGACAAGAAACCCGCTTCGGCGGGTTTTTTGTTTCAGTCCCTTAACACGTCTTTTGTGTTTCCAGTGATCAGGAGTCAGCAATGAGCAGCAATATCAATGTACGTTCTGTGGTCTATCAGATTGATGGCCAGCCTTATGAAAGTCGTCTGGTGTATGACGTTGACGCTGTTGCGCCACAACCGGGCCTGCTGATGGCGCCCAACTGGATGGGCGTCAGTCAGGGTGCCGAGGAGATTGCCAGGGCGGTCGCCGCGAAAGGCTATGTGGTGCTGCTGGCTGACCTTTACGGTCAGCAGTTGCGCCCTGGTAACAATGACGAGGCGGGCGCTGCCATGACGCCTCTCAAGAACGACCGAGTCTTGTTGCGCAAGCGCATGCAGGCAGGTCTTGATCAGCTGCTGAGTCAGGCTGATGTGTCGCTGGATACCAAGCAGATTGCGACCTTCGGTTTCTGCTTCGGTGGCTGCTGTTCACTGGAACTGGCGCGCACCGGTGCCGATCTGAAAGCTGCCATTTCGTTTCATGGCACGCTGGACACGCCAAACCCTGCTGACGCCAACAATATCAAGGGTTCGGTGCTGGTCCTGCATGGTGCTTCCGACCCACTGGTGCCGAAAGAGCAGTTGCCTGCTTTTGAAGATGAAATGAACGCTGCCGGTGTTGACTGGCAATTGCATAGCTACGGCGGTGCCTTCCACTCATTCACCGACCCGCACGCCAACGTGCCGGGCATGATGATGTACGACGCCAAAGTGGCTGGACGCGCCTTCAAATCGATGCATGACCTGCTGGGTGAAGTGTTCGGTTAAGGTGCTTTCGTTCGGCGTTATACCTATGTCTTGAGGCCCTCGGAAACGTGGCCTCTACCTGAAGGGCGCGGCCCCAGAGCTGGTTGAAGACTTGTGCCTGATTTGCCGTGCCTACCGGTTTTGCTGCCGGCTCCCGGCAGATCGCGAACACGTTCGCTCCCACGCCCTTCGGGCCGAGGCCCAATCTCCCAACCCTTCAGGCATAAAAAAGGCGCCTTTGAAAGGCGCCTTTTTTTGTGTTGCGAGGGCCGTGTTACTTGCCCTGCCAGCGCTTCAATACCAGCGTGGCGTTGGTGCCGCCAAAACCGAAGCTGTTGCTCATGACCAGGTCGATTTTTGCATCTTCACGGGTTTTGAGCAGGATAGGCATGTCGGCAATTGCAGGGTCCAGCTCGTCGATGTTTGCGGAGCCGGCGATGAAGTTGTTCTCCATCATCAGCAGGCAGTAGATCGCTTCGTGAACGCCGGCGGCGCCCAACGAGTGGCCTGACAGACTTTTAGTGGAACTGATGGCAGGAGCGTTGGCGCCGAAAACTTCGCGCACACCTTCCATTTCCTTGGCGTCACCGACTGGCGTCGAAGTGCCGTGGGTGTTGAGGTAGTCGATGTCGTTCTTGTCGACGTCGGCCAGCGCCATCTGCATGCAGCGAATTGCACCTTCACCGCTCGGCGCAACCATGTCGTAGCCGTCGGATGTAGCGCCGTAACCCACGATTTCTGCGTAGATTTTTGCGCCACGAGCCAGTGCGTGCTCGAGCTCTTCGACGACGACCATGCCGCCACCGCCGGCAATCACGAAACCGTCACGCTTGGCGTCGTAGGCGCGGGAGGCTTTTTCCGGTGTTTCGTTGTACTGGGTGGACAGCGCGCCCATCGCGTCGAACAGGAACGACTGGCTCCAGTGCTCTTCTTCACCACCGCCAGCAAAGACGATGTCCTGCTTGCCCAGCTGGATCTGCTCGACAGCGTTGCCGATGCAGTGAGCGCTGGTGGCGCAGGCGGACGAGATGGAATAGTTGACGCCCTTGATCTTGAATGGCGTGGCCAGGCAGGCCGAAACGGTGCTACCCATGGTCCGCGTTACGCGATATGGGCCCACGCGCTTGACGCCTTTCTCACGCAGGGTGTCCAGCGCTTCCATCTGGTTCAGCGTCGAGGCGCCGCCGCTGCCGGCAATCAGGCCGGTGCGAACGTTGGACACCTGATCATCACTCAAGCCAGAGTCGACAATCGCGTCTTTCATCGCCAGGTAGGCGTAGGCAGCCGCATGGCCGACGAAGCGATAGATCTTGCGATCGATCAGCTCTTCCAGATTCAGGTCGATGGAGCCGGAAACCTGGCTGCGCAGACCCATTTCGGCATATTCCGGGTTGAAGCGGATGCCAGGGCGGTTAGCACGCAGGTTAGCGGTGACGGTCTCTTTGTCATTGCCCAAGCAGGAAACAATACCCAGACCAGTGATAACGACGCGGCGCATGCGAGTACCCTTAGAAATTTTCAGTGGAAGTAAACACGCCGACCCGAAGGCCTTCGGCGGTATAGATTTCACGACCGTCGACACTTACTGAACCGTCGGCAATGGCCAGGTTCAGTTTGCCTTTCAGGACGCGCTTGATATGAATGTTGTAAGTGACTTTTTTGGCGGTAGGCAGCACCTGACCAAAAAATTTGACTTCGCCCGAACCCAGAGCACGGCCGCGGCCGGGATTGCCCTGCCAGCCAAGATAGAAGCCAACCAGCTGCCACATGGCATCGAGTCCGAGGCAGCCGGGCATGACCGGATCACCTTCGAAGTGGCAGGCGAAGAACCACAGGTCAGGATTGATATCCAGCTCTGCGACCAATTCACCTTTGCCGAACTTGCCGCCTTCTTCGCTGATATGGGTGATGCGATCAACCATGAGCATGTTGGGGGCGGGCAATTGCGCATTACCTGGGCCGAACAGCTCGCCGCGACTGCAGCGCAGCAGGTCTTCCCGGGTAAAGGCGTGTTGTTTGGTCATGCGAGCTCCTCAATAATCTTGTGCGGCAGGTTGTGGCGCCACTGGCTCGAACGTCGGTTCTGGCGCACTCATTCGCCAGGACCCTGTCCGGCAGCCTACTCATAGACTGTTGCGTTGTAATGAAAGTCACAGCTCAGGTGAAATCAAGGTACACCTGTACACTGAATTTTATCGGCCAGCCGATTTTACGGGCCGATATGGGTGTCAAGACTGCCGCAATTTAACATTTATCGCCAGTCGCAGATGCTTGAAAAGACAACCAGCGCTGTAAAACCTGCTGTAAATCAGCATGTTTGAAAGGCTTTGGCAGGTAATCGTCCATGCCGGCCTGCAGGCAGGCATCCCGATCACCCTGCAACGCATTGGCAGTCAGCGCGATGATTGGGATTCGCTCCAGCCCGGAAAGTTGCCTGATTCTGCGTGTCGCTTCATATCCATCCATGACCGGCAGTCGGCAATCCATCAAGATCAGTGCATATTTTCCCACCCCGGCTTTCGCCACCGCCTCGACGCCATCGACCGCGACTTCGACCTCGCAACCCAGATTATGCAGCATGGCCTGAACCACGGTTCGGTTCACCGGGTTGTCTTCGACCAGCAATATGCGGCGCGCCTTGCCCTGCGCATCAAGTACTGACAGCGGTTCGATGATATCGACCGGGGCATTGCGCGAGACTGGCAGGGGAATTTGCAGCGTGAAGACCGACCCCGAACCTTCTTCGCTCTGGGCATGCAAGGTTCCACCCATTCGTTCGGCCAGGGTGCGTGCAATCGGCAGCCCCAGCCCGGTCCCGCCGTAACGCCGGGAGATCGAGCTGTCGGCCTGTTTGAAAGCGTCGAACATGGACTCCAGACGCTCTGCATCTATGCCGATGCCGCTGTCGTGTACCTTGCAGGTAAACCTCAGATGATCTTCGTCGAGCATCGCCCAGTCGGCCTCGACGCAGACCTTGCCCTGTTCGGTGAATTTCAGTGCGTTGCCTATCAGGTTCACCAGGATTTGACGAATCCGGGTCGGGTCGCCGATGACCGCAAGTGCCTCCAGCCCCGGCTTTATCTTCAGCTCCAGTGACAGTTTGCGTTGCAGGGCGCTGTGATTGAACGCATGCGTTGAGGCGTTGATCAAATCGACCAGATTAAACGCGATGCCCTCCATCTGCAGGGCATCACGCTCGATACGCGAGAAGTCGAGAATATCGTTGATAACCCGCAGCAGGTGTTCAGTGGACTCGGTTGCCAATGTCGCATATTCGCTCTGCTCATCGGTCATGCGCGTGGTTTCCAGCAGTTGCAGCATGCCCAGCACGCCGTTCATGGGCGTGCGCAGCTCGTGACTCATCATCGCCAGAAAATCCGACTTGGCGCGGTTGGCCTGCTCGGCTTCCTCGCGCGTCTGGATCAACTGGGCCACAGAACGTTGCTGTTCGAGGCTGGTGCGGTGGAGGTTTTCGGCCAGATTATTGATGTGCCGCGCCAGCGCACCGAGTTCGGCGTCGTCGCTCACGGGCAGGGGCGTGTGGTAATCCCCTTGCTGAATGGCCTTGAGTGCCTCGCCCATCCGACTGATCGGGCTCGACAAGCTCAAGGCCAGCCGCCGGGCCAGCAGGAAGGTAAACGCCAGTGCGCACAACGCGAGGATTGCGGCTTTGAGCAGTATTTCCTGCTGGCGCTGGCTGAACGCCTCGCTGGACATGCCTACAAGAACCCTGCCCAGATAGTCCTGAGACACAGTGGCGGGTTTGCTATGCAGCAAGGCGTGCGACGCACGGACAGGGGCCTGGAAGATTTCCATCTGCCTGGCCTGCGGCTCCTGTTCGCGTGGCTGGTCTATGTACACCATGACCGTGTTGGAACTGTCCTGGATTTCCACATAACGCACGCCGGGCATGGACAGGGTCGCACGCATCAGGGGCTTCAGGCCCTCGATATCGCCAGCTGTAACGCCTGGCTCTACCGCCGGAGCCAGTTGATTGGCGATCAATTGACCGGTGTGGTTGAGCTCCTCACGCAGGTCCTGAATACGCACGAAGGTGAAAAAGCCTATGAGTAGAGCCGTCAGCAGCAGGGCAGGCCCGAGGCTTATGATCTGCGTGCGGGTATTGATGTCCCAATGCCGAAACGTCATCGGCTGGACGCCCTGCAGGCAAGACGGTGCAGCTTGAATCCGGTGTATGCGTCCATGCCTGTGCGCTCGGTGTCCCTGTTGATTGCAGAATGTGCAAATGGTATGCGTGCATGTTAACCGAGATGACGTCGGTTGCCAGTGTGCGTGTACTTCTCTGTGGCACGTTATCCCGGACAAGGTGTCAGTGATGCATGCGTTGTCAGCGTTTGCTGCTGGCCGATGCTCCGCCGCTCCGTATAATGCAGAGATCGCCACTTGATGGCACTGGATGGATAGTTCTATGACCACACAGCAACCAGTTGCGGTTCTTGGTGGTGGCAGTTTCGGTACTGCCATTGCAAATCTGCTGGCCGAGAACGGTCATCAGGTTCGCCAGTGGATGCGCGATCCGGAGCAGGCGGAGGCCATTCGCGTCAATCGCGAGAACCCTCGTTACCTTAAAGGCATCAAGGTTCGCCCTGAAGTCGAGCCGGTGACTGACCTCACCGCGGTACTCGAAGGCAGCGAACTCATTTTCGTCGCACTGCCATCAAGTGCCCTGCGCTCGGTACTGTCGCCTCACGTCGAGTGCCTGAGCGGCAAGATGCTGGTGAGCCTGACCAAAGGCATCGAGGCGCAGAGTTTCAAGCTCATGAGCCAGATTCTGGAAGAGATCGTCCCTCAGGCTCGCATCGGGGTCTTGTCCGGTCCGAATCTGGCCCGCGAGATCGCCGAACATGCATTGACTGCCACCGTGGTGGCCAGCGAAGACGAGGCGCTGTGTGAGCAGGTTCAGGCTGCCTTGCACGGCAGGACATTTCGCGTCTATGCCAGCAATGACCGTTTTGGCGTCGAGCTGGGCGGTGCCTTGAAGAACGTCTACGCGATCATTGCCGGCATGGCCGTTGCGCTGGAGATGGGCGAAAACACCAAAAGCATGCTGATTACCCGTGCGCTGGCGGAAATGACCCGTTTTGCCGTCAGTCAGGGCGCCAATCCGATGACCTTTCTGGGGCTGGCGGGGGTGGGCGATCTGATCGTGACCTGTTCTTCGCCTAAAAGCCGTAATTATCAGGTCGGGTTTGCCTTGGGGCAGGGCCTGTCTCTGGAGGAGGCGGTGACTCGCCTGGGCGAAGTGGCCGAGGGTGTAAACACGCTCAAGGTGCTCAAGGTCAAGGCTCAGGAGGTGCAGGTCTACATGCCGCTGGTCGCCGGACTGCATGCGATTCTTTTTGAAGGCCGCACGCTCAGCCAGGTCATTGAGGCACTGATGCGCGCCGAACCCAAGACAGACGTCGATTTCATTTCGATCACCGGTTTCAATTGAATTCAGTTTGCTCAGGGAGAAGGTTTTGAACGAGTCGAAGATCCAGCATAACGAGTCGATTCTGCTACGCGTTCTATGGATGCTGCTGTTCCTGGGCATATGGCACGTGGCTCAGATCGTTCTGGCGGTCGTGGTACTGGTGCAGTTGGGGTATCGCCTGATCTATGGCGCGCCGAGCGGCAGCCTGATGAATTTCGGTGACAGCCTCAGCCAGTATCTGGCGCAGATCGGTCGTTTCGGGAGCTTTCACAGTGACCAGAAGCCTTGGCCGTTCGCTGACTGGCCTGCGCCTCGGGATCCGGATGGCGAGGCCGCACATCACGTTGCGCCAGCAACGCACCCGGTGCGTGATGAGGAGCCCAAGTCATGAAGGTCTGGGTATTGCGCCATGGCGAAGCACAGTCGCGCGCGCGCAGTGACGCAGAGCGTGAGTTGACGGCCCATGGTCGTGAGGAAGTGCAGAAAAGCGCCATGCACCTGACGGGTAAGCCAGTGCAGCGGATTCTTGCCAGCCCTTATGTTCGCGCTCAGCAAACCGCCGAACTGGTGCGTCAGTCTCTGGGTTTCGACGCGCCGGTCGTGACAGTGCCCTGGCTGACGCCTGACGGCAGCCCGCGTCAGGTACTGGCACAGCTCGAGACACTCGGCGTTGACGAAGTGCTGCTGGTCAGTCATCAGCCTCTGGTGGGTGAGCTGATCGGCGTGCTGGCACATGGTAGCGCGCAGCAGGCCGAGCCCATGAGTACTGCCAGCCTGGCCGAGCTGGAAGGCGAGTTCGTGGCCGCCGGCACCATGACACTCAACAGCGTTCGGCACGTCTGAACGGGCTGTCCGAACATCGACCTCGCTCTTGTGAAGCAAGTGCAACCTTTTATAAAAGGATTTGAAATGAGCATGTGGCGTCAGGCTCCCGACATCGAAACCCTTATGGCGGCCCAGAAAAACACCATCGGCGAAGTGCTCGACATTCGTTTCGAGTCGTTCACCGAAGACTCCATGACGGCGAGCATGGTGGTTGATCAACGAACTCACCAGCCGTTCGGTCTGCTGCATGGCGGTGCCTCGGTCGTGCTGGCTGAATCGCTGGGCTCGATGGCCAGTTACCTGATGGTCGACCCGAAGACGCATTTCTGCGTCGGGCTCGAGGTCAACGCCAACCATTTGCGTGGGGTGCGCACCGGACGCGTGACCGGGGTCGTACGCCCTGTACACATCGGTCGTACCACTCATGTCTGGGATATTCGCATCAGCACTGACGAAGGCAAGCTGAGCTGCATTTCACGCTTGACAGTTGCAGTGGTGCCGCATGGCCAGGAGCCACCTGCACACTGACCGCGCTCTTCCTGTCATCCTTCGGGCACCGAGGATGGCCGGAGTGTCACCTGCGATGGCGGTTCCGGTCATTGCCGTTCTGCAAAGAGGCTGCGCACAATCTTGACTCGCCCGCTCATGGAAGTATCGGCATGTCGCAACCGGTGTTCTTCGCTCACGCCAATGGCTTTCCTTCGGCGACCTACAGCAAGCTTTTTTCGGCACTTGCCCCGGAATACCAGGTGGCGCGGCTTGAACAACACGCGCATGACCCGCGCTTTCCAGTGGACGACAACTGGCTGAGTCTGGTCGATGAACTGATTCATCATTTGCGCGAGCAGTCGGGCCCGGTATGGGGTGTCGGGCACTCTCTGGGCGGTGTGCTGCATCTGCATGCCGCGTTACGTTGCCCGGAACTCTATCGGGGGGTGGTGATGCTGGACTCGCCAGTGCTGGGGCTGGCCGATCAGTTGTTCATTCGTGCGGCCAAGCGCCTGGGTTTCATTGACCGTATAACCCCTGCAGGTCGCACATTGGGGCGTCGCGAAGCGTTTGTCGACATGGATGCCGCCCGTACCTATTTTTCCAGCAAGAGCCTGTTTCGCCGCTTCGACCCCGACTGCCTCGCTGCTTACCTGCAGCACGGCTTACAGCATGACGGCGAGCAACTTCGGCTGCGCTTCGATCCGGCGACAGAGATCAGCATTTATCGTAGCATTCCGCATACCAGCCCGTTGCCTTCGCGTCAGCTCAAGGTGCCGCTGGCGATGGTGCGCGGCAAGCACAGCCGGGTGATCATGCCGCATCATGGCTACCTGGCCCGCCGCATGCGCGAAGGGGAATACTTGACGATGCCCGGAGGGCACATGTTTCCATTGGAGCGCCCCGATGAGACGGCGCAATTACTCAAGTCTTTGTTCGTCCGCTGGGACGCACGACATGTGCAGCGGGCTGGCGCATGAGGCTGGCTGTCGAGGAAGTGCGCTTGAGCCTGGGCCATATCGAACTGGCTGCTTATTTGTCAGGTCCTGAAGACGGCCAGCCTGTCATCGCGCTGCATGGCTGGCTCGACAACGCTAACAGTTTTGCCCGGCTGGCCCCGCGCCTTGAAGGGTTGCGGATCGTGGCGCTGGACCTGGCCGGGCATGGCTACTCCGACCATCGCCCGGCAGGTGCTGCCTACGCTCTGGCCGACTACGTGTTTGACGTGTTGCAGGTCGCCGAGCACATGGGCTGGCAACGCTTTGCCCTGCTGGGGCATTCGCTGGGGGCGATTATTTCGGTGTTGCTCGCAAGCTCGTTGCCCGAGCGGGTTACGCGTCTTGCACTGATTGACGGGCTTGTGCCGCTGACCGGTGAACCCCAGTCCGCCGCCGAACGCATGGGCGCAGCCCTGCAGGCGCAACTGGCGCTGTCGAGCAAGAAAAAACCGGTCTATCAGGATCAGGAACGAGCCGTTCAGGCGCGCATGAAAGGCGCGCTGGCGGTCAGTCGCGAGGCGGCAGAGCTGCTTGCTCTGCGTGGTTTGATGCCAGTGCCGGGCGGTTACACGTGGCGCAGCGACAGCCGCCTGACCTTGCCCTCCGCGATACGTTTTACAGAGCAACAGGCGATGGCGTTCGTTCATGGCATTCGCTGTCCGACACAATTGGTGATTGCGTCGGACGGCATGCTGGCGAAAAAACATGAGCTGCTGTCTGGTCTGCCTTTCGACGTTGCACGGCTGAGTGGAGGGCATCATTTGCACCTGGACGACGAGGACGGTGCGCGCTCTGTTGCACACTGTATCAATCGCTTTTTCGCTGCTTCTTGACTTGAGGCCGGCAACTGCCGACGCTGGGCGGGTTGAAATAGGAGTCAACCGTGATGGATCAAGCCGCCCGCCATGATCGCCTTGCAGGCGATTACCCTCATTCTTTCTTTACGCCTGCCAGCCGATGAGAACACTCATGCTTTTAACCCGTGTTCCAGCTGTCGCATTGTGCGCAGTCATTTTCAGCGGCCTGTTCAGCAGTGCAGTCAGTGCCGCCGATATGGAGGGCAGCCGTGATCTGGACATTGTGCCGCGTATGGCCGATGCCGAGATCGTCGACTATCGTCCTGCCGCCGAGCTGGAACGTGTCTACCCGATGGGCTCGATCCGCAAGATCAGTGGCCAGTTGCGATTCGACGGCCAGGTAAGCGCGCGGGGCAACCTGACTTCGGTTACCTATCAGTTGCCTGCCGAACATACTTCCGATGATGCCTTTACTGCCGCGCGCGAGGCTTTGCAGCAGCAGGGCGCTGAACTGCTGTTCTGGTGCCAGGCTCGCGACTGCGGAGAAAGCAGCCTGTGGGCCAACGAAGTGTTTGGCAACGCCAAACTGTACGGCGCGGACGACCGGCAGGCGTATCTGCTGTTGCGCATGGCAGAGCCCCGCAGTGACACCTTGGTGGCGCTCTACAGCATTACCCGTGGCAATCGTCGAGCCTATCTGCACGTCGAGCAGTTTGAAGCCGCTGCACCGCTGGGCGAGTTGCTGCCGACCTCGGCGACGCTGCTGCGTCAATTGAAAAGCACCGGCAAGCTGGAACTGCCCCGGCTTGCAGGAGAGCCACAGGACGTCTGGATCACCCTGATTTCTCGTGGTCTCAACCTTGACAGTTCATTGCGCCTGATTGTATCCGGGGCCAGCGCAAGTGCCTGGCGTGACGCGCTGATCGGCAAAGGCGTTCGCGCTGCCCGGCTGGAGACCGGGGCTCTCGATGGCAAAGGGCTGAAAATCGAAGTCATCCGCTAACTGTTGATTTGCGACGTAGGCGAACAACGGCTGACGCCAGCCCTGTTCGCCTTTATGCTCGCTACCTATGATCCCTGCTGATGGATGCCGCATGTTCAACAATGATCGCTTGCTGGTGCAGATTCTGCTGCTGGCGCTATTCGGTGCTTGCCTCTGGGTAATGGCGCCGTTCTGGTCGGCGCTGGTCTGGGGTGCAGTGCTGGCGTTTGCCAGCTGGCCGCTGATGCGTTTGCTGACGCGCTGGTTCAAAGGGCGTGAGTCGCTGGCTGCGCTGGTGATGAGCCTGTGCTGGATGCTGCTGGTCGCGGCGCCACTGGTATGGCTGGGCTTCAATCTCGCCGACCATGTGCGTGACGCCACGGGGTTGATCAAGAACATTCAGGTCGACGGGTTGCCCGATCCACCGCAATGGCTGGCCGGGATTCCGCTGGTAGGCGAGCGGCTGGTCGGCATCTGGACCACTATCGATCAGCAGGGCGCAGCGTTCATGACCACGGTCAAGCCGTACCTGGGTGAGGTCGGCAACTGGTTGCTGGCGCGCAGTGCGCAGATTGGTGGCGGCATTCTGGAACTGACGCTGAGTATCATTTTCGCCTTTTTCTTCTATCGCGACGGTCCGCGTCTGGCGGCGTTCGTGCTGAGCCTGCTGGAACGCTTGATCGGTGACAGAGCGCAGTATTACCTGGACCTGGTGGCAGGCACGGTACAGCGGGTCGTCAACGGTGTGATTGGCACAGCTGCGGCACAGGCGCTGCTGGCGCTGATCGGCTTTCTGATCGCTGGCATTCCCGGCGCACTGGTGCTGGGTATTCTGACCTTCCTGTTCAGCCTTATCCCTATGGGGCCGCCGTTGGTCTGGCTGCCTGCGACCGCCTGGCTGGTCTGGCAGGGCGAGTACGGCATGGCGGTCTTTCTCGGCATCTGGGGTATGTTCATCATCAGCGGCGTAGACAACGTGCTCAAGCCGTACCTGATCAGCCGCGGCGGCAACCTGCCACTGGTGATTGTATTACTGGGCGTGTTTGGCGGCTTGCTGGCATTCGGCTTCATCGGCTTGTTTATCGGTCCTACGCTGCTGGCGGTAGCCTATAGCCTGTTGACGGACTGGGTCGGCAGCGAGCGGGCACGCAACCCGCGCTAACCCCTCGGCGTTCATAAAAGTCTTGCAGAGCCCGGGTGCCCGGATGGCAGGGCTTTCAGGGTTCTGCCTGCAGGGCGTGGCAGCGAACCGGGCGACGCTTTGCTTGTTTGCGAATACGTCAGTTGTCGAGGTGATGCAGGGTTTGTATGGCACAGTGGGTCAACGGCGCGGCAGGTCCAGCACCGCCGTCAGGCCACCGCCCGGGGTCTGCGCCAATGATAATTGCCCACCGATGCGTCGCGCAGCCTCACGCGCGATGCTCATGCCCATGCCGATACCGCCTGAATTACGATTGCGCGAACTTTCCAGGCGATAGAACGGTTCAAACACAGTCTCGTGAAACTCGGGCGCAATGCCCGGTCCATGATCAACCACCGACACACGCACGCGATCTGCGCTGTCTTCAATCACGATGTTCGCGCTGCCGGCGTAGCGCAGCGCATTGTCGACCAGATTCTGCAGGCACGAACGCAGTGCCATCGGTTGCGTCCTGAGCGGTTTGCACTGCCCCGAGTACTGCACGTCGTCGCCGTTGTCCTGAGCATTTTCGGCCTGGGATTCAATCAACGCCTGCAGGTCAAACTGCTGCAAGCCTTCGGTGCGCCGATGTTCATTGAGGTAGGCGAGCGTGGCATCGAGCATGTTGATCATGTCGTTCAGGTCTTGGGTCATCTGCCCGTGGAGCCTGGGCTCCTCGATCTGCTCGACGCGCAGTTTTAGTCGCGACAGCGGGGTGCGCAGGTCATGGGAAACCGCCGCCAGCATGCGTCCGCGCTGCTGCATCTGTTCGCGGATGTTGCGCTGCATCAAGTTGAACGTCTGCGCGGCCTGGCGGGCTTCTCTGGGGCCGCTGATCTCCAGAGGCGAGCTGTCGAGATCTTCACTCAGGCGCTCGGCGGCCTCGCTCAGGCGCTGGACCGGGCGCGCCAGCGCCTTGGCGCCGTACCAGGCAGCAACAATAAGGGTGACGAACTGAGAGAACAGCAGCACCAGCGGACCACCTGGTGGCGGCCGGTGACGCTGCCCTCGATCATCCTGTGTGTGTTGCGCGTCGGGGTGTTCGTTGGGCGCAGGACGCATGCCGTATTGCGTGAACCAGATGAAGGCCAGCAGGTGCGCGAGCAGAATGGCCAGCAGTGCGCCGCCAAACAGCCGTGCAAACAGTGTGTCGAAGCGGCGAATCAACCCAGCTCCCTGGCATCGAACAGATAGCCTTCACCGCGTACGGTCTTGATCAACTGCGGATTCTTCGGGTCGTCGCCGAGTTTCTGGCGCAGGCGCGATACCAGCAAATCGATACTGCGGTCGAATGCCTCTATCGAACGGCCTCGGGCTGCATCGAGCAATTGCTCGCGGCTCAGCACCCGGTGCGGTCGTTCGAGAAACACGCGCAACAGGCGAAATTCGGCGTTGGACAGCGGCACGACCAGCCCGTCGGCTGCTGTCAGCTGTCGCAGAACACTGTTCAGGCGCCAGGCGTCAAAGCGAATGGTAGTGCGCTGATCGCTGCGTTCATCGCGCACCCGGCGCAGGATGGTCTGAATACGCGCGACCAGCTCGCGTGGCTCGAACGGCTTGGCCATGTAATCGTCGGCACCCAGCTCCAGGCCAATAATCCGGTCAGTTGGTTCGCAACGTGCGGTCAGCATCAGGATCGGGATGTCCGAGGTGCTACGCAACCAGCGGCACAGGGACAGGCCGTCTTCGCCGGGTAACATCAGGTCCAGCACCACCACATCGAAGGTTTCATTGCTCAGGGCCTGGCGCATCTGCGCACCATCGGTTACGCCGCGGGCATTGATATTGAAGCGCGTCAGGTAATCGCAAAGCAGTTCGCGAATGGCTACGTCGTCATCGACAATCAGCGCCCGCACGCTCCAGCGTTGATCGGTCGATGTGGCATCGAGGGTGTTGTCGGGAAGTGCTTGCATGGTGCGTCTGTCGCCTGCTTGTGTCGCCATCGTGTGGCTGCCGTTGAAGATCAACGCGGCCCCCCATGCTACTTCGCCGTGAGGCTCGGCGGTAGGTTGACGGTAGCCGATGTCTGACGGATGTCATGAATGTATCGAGACTGATACAGATGAAAGGCCATTGCACCCGCGATGATCCGTACGCCATAAAAAGATGCTTGTCCAGCTAGTACTTCTACTAGTAACACGACACGTCAATAAGGCTCTAGGGTACTTACAGGACGCAACACCTTGATGCCTGTTATTGCTCAGGTTCTGTATCGCTGCCAATACCCGACAGCACTCTATCGTTATGGAGAACGAGACATGTATTCACCCAAGGAAAAGTCTGCCAGGCAGACCCGTAAAGACTGGCTCGCAAAGCGCCAGGTGCATCTAGACCAGGACGATCCGAGAATGCCTGTTCTGGAGGCTGTGGGTATTTTGGACCCGGTACTAGGCGACATGAGATACCTTTGGCCGGTGAGCCAGTGGGACAAAAACCTCGAGGTTAGCGTCCCGAATTTACCGCCTGTGGAGATTGGGGTTGGGGACACGATTACATTTTTTCTCGACGAGATGGACTTGGCCACAAACTTACTTGAATCGACTGATGATCTAAGTTATTCCATCGCGGCTGATCTTATCAGTAGCGGGAAACCGTACAAGTTGTCGTACGACTATGGCAGTTCGCTCGGAAATACCATGTCGTCCATACCGCTTGTGCTTGAGGTGGATTATCAGGCACCCAATCGAGGCCAGATAGGCGCACCGGCTGTGATTCCAGAGGACGTGGTACGCGATGGTTTGACACAGCAATATCTGGATGCCAATGAATTTCTGGACATCAAAGTGCCTCGCTCTAGCGACATTCTCGCGGGAGACACGATCACGATTTCTTGGGGTCAGGTAGTTGCCAAGTCTTTACGACAAGACTTTACACCGATAATGAGCAGGGAGGTCAAAGTAACAGAGGCTTCTATGCCCAACGCTGACTTGGACGTCCGTATTCCATCCACGCTTATAAGAACGCTGGCGCAAGGAAAAATCGGGATCTCTTATCGTTATGTCGACCGGACCGGTAATCTGGGGCAGATCTCAACCGACGCAGTACTACAGTTTGAACTGGTGCCTGCGCCAGATGGCCTTCAGTCTCCAAATGTTCTTCTGGCCGCAGATGGCGAAATCGACCGGGCCGATGCTCAGTTAGGCGTCGAAGTCGAGATACCTGAACCCATTTATAACAACGTCCGAGAGGATGACCAGATACAAGTTATCTGGGAAGGCACGACGGTCCCCTCCGTCCCGCTGGAAGTTTTGCCCATGTATGTCCCCATAGACTGGCTTACGCTTTCGGCGAACGGTGCGCTGGATAAACGTACTTTCAAAGTGAGTTACAATGTTCTGCGGGGTGCCTTATCGATACCTTCACCTGAGGTTGATGTCACGGTTGACTTTACCGTGGCAGGCCCCGCACCGGATCCATCGAACCCAGGTCCGATAAATTCAGCACTTCCCGCTCTCGTCGTGAAAAGTCGCGAAGGGCAGCCGGTAGACAATGTGTTGGGTGATGCCGATAAAGGCCAGGCCGCTACAGCTCAATTGCCCAACAACCCGTTTGCATCAGGGGATATTCTGCGGCTCTACTGGGGAGATTTGAGGCCTCACGTCGCTGAGCTTCAAATTTCAACGCAAGGGCAGAACGACGTTATCGAGTTTATAATTCCTTGGGATGACATAAAACGCGGTGGTTATAGTGACAGGTTGCCTGTTTATTACAGTACCTGGAACGGCGTGAATGAGCAGGAATCTATGCATATCGAAGTGGATGTCAGAATTGTCGATATCGCCGGGCTGCCCGAGGTCGAGTTTCCGGATCGCTATCTTCCTTCGACGGGCGCGACTCCTGTTCCGATTATCAATTGCTGTTCGTTGCCGTGGAGTGGGATCAAAATCAAAATTCCCTTCGACGCGACTAATATGGAGGTTGGCGACGAGATGACGATTGAGTGGCAGGCTTACGAATCCCGAAACGGGACACTCCCAATTGATGGCACTTACCATGAGTTCCCCTCTATCACCTTATCATCAGACAATGCGAAGAACGATATCTCTTTCATTATTCCCTATGTGGACCTTGTCGAGCCGGTTATTACCGTTGGCAGTGGTCGAGTGATTTACGCATTGAAAAAGGCAAGTGGGCAAGTGGGCAAGCATTCGACACTGACTATCATCACTAGAGTGTCGGGGACCGGGTTGTGTTCGGAGGCGTTTCCTGGAGTCTGTGGAGCTATTGTTGGCAAGGACTCAAGTAGCAAA
The DNA here is from genome assembly GCF_000156995.2 of Pseudomonas coronafaciens pv. oryzae str. 1_6. Taxonomy (NCBI): domain Bacteria; kingdom Pseudomonadati; phylum Pseudomonadota; class Gammaproteobacteria; order Pseudomonadales; family Pseudomonadaceae; genus Pseudomonas; species Pseudomonas coronafaciens. The sequence continues at coordinate 2,072,580 of NZ_CP046035.1, forward strand.
CTTTGATAAGGCGGTCATAAGTTACAGGGGCATTGTTGGCAATGGTTCTGATGCTATGGGCTCTCTGGTTTCGTGTTTTATTCAGGTGTGTGTGAGCGGAGGGTAACCGGGAAACGCGTGTTTATCAGAAGGATAGACTATTACAGTTGGCCGCTACGAAGTCTGATAAGTGTGATAAGGCTGCAGGAATAGTCCTACAGCCTTATCGGAAGAGGCCTGCATTAGGCAAAGAGATATGCTTGTAGGATGCGTAGCCTCTTCGTATGTATTCGGCAAATGTATGCCAAGTATGTCGATTTGATCTACACGATTTCTTGAATGAAGGAAGCGCACGATGTTGCCTCGAAACCTGTATGCACCACGACGCCCTTTGCCCGTCGTCATTCATTGCACATCGCTTGCCGCTCTGCTACTGATGAGTAACTCCCTGATCGCTGCGCCTGTTCCCGTCATAGATGAGGTGGTAAACATTGATCAATCCAGTCTTCTCAACGACTACGCCTTGTCCAATGGCGCAACCCTGAATGTGAATGGCGGAAGCCAGCACGGCAGAATAACCGCGACAGGCTCCACGCTGAACATTTCAGCCGGGTCTACGATTGCGTCTGCCGCCGTTCGCAATGGCTCCGGGATGACCGTGAATGGAGCAGCAATCATTAATGGCCTGCAGGTTAATAACAGCACTGCGACAATCTCCGGCAGCACTATTACCAATACCGTCGGCAATGGCCTGCTTGTAAATCGCCAGCAGAACCTGACAACTGGTTCGAGCGTAAGCCTGACCGACAGCTCCAGCAGTGGCGCACTGGCCGGTGCATTGGTTACGCATTTCAGTCAGCTTGGGCTTACGGGATCGCAATTGGAGGGCACCGGCGTAAACGGCGTAGGTTTGCGCCTTAATGCCGGTGCAGCGCAGGCCAGTGCCAGCAGCATCGTTGGCACTGTGAATGGTGTTGCCATCAGCTCCGAGGACGTCTACACAGCAGCTTCACTGAAGCTGGACAGCACGCAGGTGGTCGGACAGACGGGGGCCGCTGTCCGGATTGCCCCAGTGTTTTCAAGGTTGCCGGGCTCCGTTGTGGCCATTGATGTCAGCAACGGTTCCAGCCTTACGGGTGGCAACGGCAACATGCTGGAAGTTACCGGCGCCTCTACTGCCGTAATGTATGTGTCGACAAGCAGTCTGAATGGCAACGTGCAGGTCGAATCGGGGAGCACCGTCACGCTAAATCTCGACAACAGCAGCATGGCGGGGGATGTACTTGCCAAGTCGGGTGCGCTCGCCGATGTGCTGCTCGACAACAACTCCGTACTGACCGGGCGCCTGGAAAACACCCGCAGCGTTGCCATCAACAAGGGTGCCCAATGGGCCATGATCGGCAGCAGCGCACTGGCCGATCTGACCATGAATAGCGGTTCGGTCCGCTTTGGCGATGCCGCCGGTTTCTACACACTGTCGGTAACCAATCTTTCCGGCAACGGTACATTCATCATGGACGTGGATTTTGGCGCGGGGCGCGCAGACTTTCTCGACATCACCGGCAGTGCAACCGGTAGTCACTCGCTGCTGATTGGCAGCACCGGCACTGATCCGTCTGCCGACACCAGCCTGCATGTGGTGCGCGCTGCTGCCGGTGATGCAGACTTTTCTCTGGTGGGCGGGGCAGTGGATCTGGGTGCCTGGTCTTACGACCTGGTCAAGCAGGGTGCCAATGACTGGTATCTCGACGCGCAGACCCGCAAGGTCAGCCCTGCTGCGGCAACGGTCGTCGCGCTGTTCAACACGGCACCGACTGTATGGTATGGCGAGCTGACGTCGCTGCGTACGCGCATGGGCGAGTTGCGTCATAGCGGTGGAGAGGCGGGTGTCTGGATGCGTACCTATGGCAACAGACTGAATGTCTCCGATGCATCGGGTTTCGGTTATCAGCAAACTCAGCAGGGCTTTTCGCTGGGGGCTGATGGCAGGGTGCCGCTGGGTGATGGAGAATGGCTGGCGGGTGTCATGGCAGGGCAGAGCACTTCCGACCTGAGTCTGGACCGTGGCGCCAGTGGTGAAGTAGACAGCTACTATGTCGGTGCCTACAGCACGTGGCTCGACAGCGACACGGGCTACTACTTTGACGGCGTGCTCAAGTTCAACCGTTTCAATAACAAGGCCCGCGTCAATCTGAGCGATGGCACCCGTACAAAAGCCGATTACAGCAACTCGGGTGTCGGCGCGTCGCTGGAGTTCGGACGCCATATCAAGCTGGACAAGGGTTACTTTGTCGAGCCCTACAGCCAGTTGGCCGGCGTGGTCGTTGCAGGCAAGGATTATGAACTGGACAACGGCATGCGTGCCGAAAACGACCTGACGCGTTCGCTGGTGGGCAAGCTCGGTGCGACGATCGGGCGCAACTTCGATCTTGGCCAAAGCAGGACGGTACAGCCTTATGTGCGTGCAGCCTGGGCTCACGAGTTCGCCAAAAACAACGAAGTGCACGTCAACGACAACGTCTTCAACAACAATTTATCGGGTTCGCGTGGCGAGTTGGGTTTGGGTGTAGCTGCATCGCTGTCGGAACGTTTGCAGGTGCATGCCGACTTCGAGCACAGCAATGGCGATAAAATCGAGCAACCGTGGGGCGCGAGCATAGGTATTCGCTACAACTGGTAAACAAAAAGGAAGGGCGAAAGGAAGGTCATAATGACCTTCCTTTTTTATAGACATCAGTTTATCGGCAGGACTGTCAACTAGCAGTTTTGCGAGTCGCGGCAATGGCACGTACGTGTTGAAGTACGCAGGTGTGAATATGGATGTTCACGAAGCGGAAGCAGATTTCAAGGATCTGGACATGATAACGACTCGACTGCATGAACGTCTTCGCCACTGGCTGAGGAGCGTATTCAAAACGCTCTTCAGGCAGAATCTCAAATATCCACCGCCTGTCATTGCCTTTCTTCTTCCCGACGATGCTAAATGGGACGAAAAAGGGTTGTTACCTTTGGAATATGCATATAAGCCACTGCCGGTACAGATTCCCGCGTGGGATTACCAAAATATGGCTCCTTATAATGTCGTTCTTCGGGTTTACTGGGACGACATTACATTGGTCTATGAGAAAACCTGGCCAGGGGCAACTTACCCGACACTTCCCGTTGACGACCTTTTGTTCGATTTTCCTGCATCTCATCTCACTGCTGGAACCCATTCACTATATTATGAGGTGACGGAGTATTTCGGCAATTTCGCCTCTTCGGAATACCAGACTGTCAACATCGATCTGACTGAACCGATACTGGGCGACGATCGGGGTCAACTGCAATTCGATACCTCGCAGATTACCGCTGAATATCTTGAAAACAACGGCGATGAGGCAGACGGGTTGATCGAGTCTTATCTAGGCGGCAAGCCGGGAGATGTCGTTACCTGGTACTGGACCGAGGGTCAGTTCGATGTCGGCGAACACAATATTGTCTCGAGGCGCACGCTCTACCGAGAGGATCTCGATCGCTCTGTTGTCCTGAGTTTTCCTGGCAGTGTAATCCGGGCGCGTGGAGATGGTGAGCGCTATGCTTTTTATCAAATCACCGACCGTGCAGGCAACTCGTCTGCTTTCTCCCTTGTAGTATTGCTTCAAGTGCAGGTTCAGCCGCTCCCGCGCTATCTGCCCAGCCCCAGCGTTGCAGAGGCGTCGGGCTTGCCTTCCAGCAGTACGCTGGACCCTTCACGGGCCGTGCGAGGCGCAACTGTGGTCATATCCGATGCGATTATCAGGCCAGAAGACGTGTTGTCCGTGCAGTGGGCGACTCCCGGTACCGAGGGGGCGTTTCACGCCACAGTTGCCGATGCGAGCGGTCTGCGGTTCAGCATTCCGTCGACCTGCATCGTTCAGCATATGGGCAAGTGTATTCCGGTTTTTTATCAGGTCGCCGGCAGTGATCCTGCCACATCGGAGCTGCATAGTCTGACTGTCCAGTCTATGGCTAACAACAAGTGGCCGACTGTTCAGTGCACGCGGCCTGTGGGTGTCGTCCGGCAACTCAGTCTGACCCTCATCGAAGGCTATGCAACGTTTTCGTTGGAAAAATGGGCGTTCATGGCACCCGGCCAGCGTGTAACTATCACATTGCTGGGCGTCGGTAACACGCAGGTGATCCTTGACGACTATCCGGTTCAGGCGGGCGACATAACTGACTCGAAAGTGATAGTGGATGTGCTGAAAAATGTCTTTCAGGCCTTTACGATCGATCAGGCGCTTGACGTGAGGGTGAGCGTCAGCTTTGCCAGTGGTGCAGCGCCAGCTAACTTCCCGTCGCTGAGTTTGACACTTGTTAGCTGAACCGGCTCTTGACGATCCGGTATTCAGATAACTGCTGGTTTTATTGGAAGCTGATGGTAAAACTCAGCGCGCCTTTTGCTTCACCTGCCTGAATAGCGACGGTGTCGTCAATCTGGAAATAGCGGGCACTGAAGTCCAGCATGGTCGTGCCCGAAGCTACCGGCGCAATCGGTACATCTGCGCCTAGCGCAACCGGTGTAAGTCCATCGCTGCGCATGATCTGAATGCCTACGCCGCCAGCCGTCGAATCGCTGGTCAGCGTAAAGCCGCCTGGAGTGCCGGGCACGGGCATTGAGCCACTGACGCCATCGAGGCGGATGTTCGCCCATGCGATGTTGACGTCTCCCGGATCCGCTTCACACGCTCCCAGTCGAATGTTGAATGCTACGGGCGGCGTCCCTTTGGTCGGCCCCTTGAAGTCCGAAACACGCCAGTCGCCGAGCTTCACCGGGTCATCACTGACCGCCGACGCACCGCATTGGGCCTGCATCACCGTTCCGGACAGGCGGACTTCAAAAGCCCGGCCAGAAATTGCCGAGAGTGCGGCATAGAACATTTGATTGCCTATGACCTGCGGGCCAGGTGCAATCACCCCCGTCTTGACCAGTGTCACGCTGCCCTGCAAATTCTGCATGATCAGTGGTGCGGGCAGGTTATATTGCATCTGAGCGTTGAAGGGCACAGTGGGCAGCTTCCCCAGCGGAATGAAAGAGCCAGCGGCCACCCCGTCGAAAGGGTGCTCGAGCTTGATGATTGCGCCGATGCCCGGGATGCCGGTATCCAGCACTTTTCCCGAGACATCCTCGCCGTTTACCGGAGGTAGCGTTCCCGCAAAGGGCGGGTTGATCGCTCTGCTGTTGAAGGTCAATGTGTGCCCGTCGTTAACGCAATAAACGTTCCCGCTTTCGCTGGAACTAATGGAAAACGGTAGATCAGCCATGCCGATTACCGCCCCGGCCTTTGCGTCTTTAGGGGCATATAACGTGCCGACGTTGATGTGGTAATTGAGCGTACCAACCGCCGGCCGGATCGCACAGAAACTTTGTGCCTGAACGAGTCCCGTGTGTGCCCCGGCAATCAGGGCGAGCGCAGCCCACCCCGTGCGTAATAATGATTTCATGCATGAGAACCTGTATTGAAACGGTGCGTAAATAGGCTGCTTTCGTGTTGCGGCCCTAGCGACATACCAGTGATTGCAGGCGATAACCCTGCTTCTGCTCCATGCCCTGCGGGTCCAGGGCAATTTTGCAGCGCTGATCTTCTTGCTCGCCCCAGCGGACATTCAGCGTCTGTGGCTCATTGTCGATGGAAAGCAAGAGTTGCCCGCCCTGACTGACGACGCCCTGCAGAATGCCGTCGAGGTCAGTGACTTGTGCGCCAAACGGCAGCGGTAAACCTTCTGCGGATGAGATCGTCAGTGCTAGTCGATTGACCGTTCGGGCGGCGAAGGTGCTTTTGACGATTGCCCCGCGTCGCGGGATGACCTGAGCGGCGCCGTTGTCGATTTCCACATCCGGACCCAGGTCGTCGGTTTGCAGTGCCAGGTAATTGACCCGGTACGGACGCATATAGGGCACCAGTGCGAAGCCGCGTTCATTGGTTTTGACTCCGGGCGCGTTGGTCACACCGACTCCGGAAATACCGGACACCTCGATGAGCGCTGACGTGTCACTCAGATAAGGCCCCAACTCGAAACCGCCCTCATGCAGCAATATCGCACCGCTCGCGTTCATCGAGACGCTGCGGTAGTCGTTGCCTTGAGTCACGCCAGCGCCCACGCTGGCAAAGGGCGCTTGCCAGGATGTCGAAAGGGACGCTGATTGTCTGCTGTCCTGATCATTGCTCAGGGCCGCGCTATATCCGAGGCGGCCGTGGCTGGCACTGCCGCTCAAGCGCGCTGTCTGGCTATGTTTTCCGCCGCTATCCGTGTAGCTCATGCTGGCGGAGCTGGAGTGCCCCAGATCCAGAGGGAACGAAGCGCTGATGCCGATCTGGCGGTCATTTTCGGAGCCTGAGCGCTCATCGCTCAATGACTGCGAGGCGTACAGGCTGTAGCTGACACCCTTGAGTTGCGTGTTGAAATTGAGCTGGAATTGGCGCTGCTGATAAGTAGTGTTCCAGAAGTCTTCCTGAGACAAGGACAGGCTCAGTGAGCCGGCATTCCCCAGATTCTGGAACGCAGCGGCTTCCAGACGGCTGCGTCGACTGCCACGATAGTTTGAATCACGGCTGCGCTCCCGAACCGCCTCGTCAAAGTCACGATAGCCTTCAGTCGAATAGCGATAACCGGCGAAGCGCAGACTGGTTCCGGTTTGAAATGCCTTGCCGTATTTGATGGCGTAACTCATGCCATTGACGCTGCCGTCGGGCTGGGTGTCGATATCGGTGCTGGCGTGGGTCATGTCAATCGCCAAGGCTCCAAGCGCGCCAAGATCACGGGCGATGCCGATATTGCCTGCGCGGTAGAAGTCGCTCGCCAGCATGCCGCCGTACACGGTGATTTTTTGACCCAGGCCCATTGTCAGCGTGCCTTGTAACAGTGGCGGGCCGGCCGTGCCATTGGCGGCGTTGTAGCGCCCGATAGCAGCGCTGTAGCGCCAGACGCCCTTGCGCAGCAGGTTGCTCAGCGTGGAATACGGCTGGGTAAACCGTCGAACCAGGCCGTCAGCTTCGGTCAGGACAATCTCCAGTTCGCCGCTGCCGCCGGTAATCGACAGGTCATTGATCTCATAAGGACCAGGGCTGACATAGGTCGAGTAGACCGGATACCCGTTTTGCAGAATTTCAAGTTTGGCCCGGGTCTGGGCGACGCCGCGGATGATCGGCGCGTAGCCTTGCAGCACATCCGGTAGCATGCCGAGATCGGTTGCAACGACCATGCCCTTGAGCGGCAGGCTCTTGAATACCTCGCCAGGCGTGGAGGTTTCCCCAATTGTCAGGTTGGCGCTAGTGCCTGGCAGATCGCGCTGCAGATAAGTGTAAGCGCGCGTCCATTGGCGCTTGCCATCCGGATCCTGACGCAGAGACTGGCTGCTGCGCAGTCGCCATTCGCCCAGATTGATTCCGCCGTTGAGATACATATCGTCACTGGTCTGGCTGCCGCCATATCGACTGCTGCCTTGCTGCGCTGAGACCTGATAGTTGACGAAAGCAGCGTTGATACCTGAATCCCAGCGCGCAGGGTCGACGTGACCCGCCACGTCCCGGCGCATGGCAATTTGCGGGATCGATAACGACACTGCCATCTTGCTTGTATCGAAGTCGATCAATGCACCGGGTATGCGTGACAGCAGGTCAAAACAGACATTTTGCGTATCAAGCGGCTCCAAAAGGCCGTCCAGACGCACGCCCCATTCGCCCAGCCAATTGGACGACAGGCATGGCATCAGGCGACCATCCTCGGGGTGGGCCAGAAACTCGACCTCGTACTCGTCGACGTATTTAAGATTGACGAACAGGCTGACCAGATGGCGTCCAGGTGCCAGGCTTCGCTCATTGCTCAGGCTGGCCAGCGCCATTTCTGCGGTGGCGCTGTTCTGCATGCTGTCCTGACGCATGAAGCCGGACTGAAACTTGACGGGTTGTGCTGCCTGCGCGGCGGCTGTCTGCAACGCGGGCACGCCACTACTGACAATAAACAGGAAAGTCAGGCGCAAGCGGCTACCCGGACGCGATGGTCCGATGTGGAAAAGCATTGGGGTGTTCCTGGCAGTGTGCGGCGGGGTTATGGCTTGAGCAGGGCCGTGGCGGTTATATCCGGAGTGACGCCGCCGTAATCATTGATGGCGGCAAAGGTCACCTGTATGTCAGGTCCTGGCTTGAGGCCGTCGAGCAGATAGGACTGGCTGGAAAATGGCCCCACCATTGTCGGGCTGTTGAGTCGAAGGCTTGTGAGTGCGGCCTTCACGTCAAAGCGTGTGAAGGACACGTGGAATGGCGTAGGGTTTTCCACTCGTAACTGTGTCTTGCCATCGGTCTGGCTGATAGACCATTGCAGATCTTTCAGGCGTGCAACCGGGTTGTCCTTGAGCTCGGTGGGCCGGTAAAACAGCTTTATCCGGGTCCGCAATGCGATGTTCAGGACGTTGCCCGACCCCTGTGTATCCGCTTGAGGGATCTCCTGAACGTTGAAGTAGAACAGCGACTCCCGATCTCTGGGGAGATTGTTAGGCAAGCCATTGATCTTCAGCTGTTGTTCTTTCTTAGGGTCCAGCCTGAACAGGGGCGGGGAAGTCAGGAAGGGCACTGCGGTGGTGGTGTCGTCTGCCGCAGTGTTGACCCAGGTCTGCACCGCATAGTGATCCTTGCTGGGGTTGGAAATGATCAGCGACACGCTGCGTTTGTCGCTGTCGAAAATCACCCGGGTGCCGCTGACTACAAGGGCTGCATGGCTGGACGGTTGAAAGCCGAGCATTAACAGACTGCTCAGAGCGGCAAATGATAAGGTTCGCGCGTGAACCGTCAGTCTTTCCGAAAACATATGTAATACCTGTGTCATCAAGCGTGCTCCCTGCACCTCAGGCGAGGGCAGGGAGCAGGGAGCAGGGACGTGTGTCAGTTTATGGCGACGGAGAAACCCACGTCTGCTTCTGTTGAACCAGGGGTTACTACTGCATCTGTAGAGCGGAACATGACGGAGAACTTCATGTCGGTAGCAACGGTGGCGCTCAACGGGTAATCAACGGATGGTTTGCCGTTTTCTATCACTGTGCCAGTGTTGTCTTTCAACACCGCAACGACATTGGTTGCGGAACCGTTTTGCGATTTGAATTTGAAGTATTGGCCCGATGAATCTGCCGCCCCGGTAAACGTCACATTGGCGACGTAGTTTGTATAGCTGCAGCCTGAACCTGGAGTGAATCGCAGGGCAAAATCTTTGCCACTAACCTCTTGGTCAGGGGCGGTAAAGCGGCTGGCGGCGACAGTGCCGATGTTGATCTGGCCATTACCCGGCTGACCGGTGATCGGGTCTACTATCTGAATACTGCACGTGGCCGACGTGATATTACCGATGAAGCTTATATTGCCAGTATTGGCGAAAGCAGGAGCAGCAGCGGCCATCAGCAGGGTCAATGGCAGGGCGAGCAAAGTGCGTTTCATTTGTAATTCCTTTGTAAATGAATGTCTCGGGATGGCGCATGTCATCTGCGTTACCGAGTCGATAGACGTATTTACGGGTTTACTTATTGCTTGAGTAAACCGCAGCAGTGCCTGTAAGGATGATGTGAAACATTTGTAGGTTTGGTCCTACAGGCGGCGTGCAGGTTAGGCGGGTTGGCGGGGTGGTGGAATAGGAAGGTTCCTTGTTTTGGTAGGGGTTTTTCCTCTTCTATTGTGGGAATTTTCGTAGGTGATTTTTTAGGTGGTGAATCGTGATACACCTGCTTCATAAATTGATGCAGGTGTATGTGTCGTTGTGCACTAACGTTTGTAAGTGGATTGGCCTGGGAGTGGGTGGGAGGCGGCATAGTTCATTCCGCTCCTAATCTCTACGTGATGTTTAAATTCTTTATTGTTGGGGCTCGTTTGTGCTTGCTGTATCGATTCTGTCGTTTGTGTGGAAGCGGGTGATGTAGCGGGTGTTTTTGGTGGTTGAGGAGCAACGTTAGACACGATTTCCTGTGTTATCGATGCGTGTGGTGTTGTTTGGGTGGCTCTATTCAATGTGTTATTCGCGTCTGTTACAGGAAATAGGCTGTTCACGTGTTCACGCGTCGAGCTGTTTTTGTACAGCGGATTGTGTCTCACTACACCGTCTTTTCCCATTTTCAGGCCTTTGAAATCGTAAGGCATATTTTCAATTTCAAAAACGTTTTTATATGCAATACTTGCTTTTCTAGAAGCGACTTTCATCCCCCACTTACTCATTCCCGCAAAACCTAGTACGCCATTTGCCATACTCAGCACAACACCGTATTTAAACATTTTATCGGCCTTCTCCGGGTCGCTAGTTGCCAGGCTGACAGTGATCATACTTGCGGATGCGATCTCAGTGGCTATCCCTACACCCACGACCGCCATCATGACAGGCGAAAGCGCACCAAATGAGGCTACCGAGAAGGCAATGCCCATCGCTGCAAAACCCCAGGTAAGTGCGATGGCAAGTCCATCGGTCTCGTGCTGGTTGTAATAAAGCTGACCCACGCTATGCCCGGTCGGGTCCTGAAAGGCAATCGGATTGCCTATGCAGTAACCATAAGGGTTGAGCCCGCCCGCCCCGAACGGGCTCATCGAGTCCGGGCTGTGAAAACGCATCAGTTCAGGGTTGTAAGCGCGGTAGCCCTTGCCCAGCAGATACCAGCCGCAGGACGGATCGCGTACTTCGCCATTGAATGCCAGAAGGCTTTGCAACTCACCGTCATTACTGCTGCGTTCGCCATAAGCTTTATAAACAGCCGTGCGCAATTCTGATTGCTGGATTTCGCCGATGACACTGTTGCTCGCATTAGTCATCAATAGCAATGCTGTGCTGGCCGTGTTACCGACCTGTTGCTGGCCAAGGGGTGTATCGCCGTCGCTCAGGTAGTGAGTTCTGGCCTGACCCTGTACCGTGTTGCTCAGTCGACCTCCTTCATAAAAACGCAACGTGGCAGCGTCACTGCCTTGCGTGACTGTTGTAAGGTGATTGTGTCCGTCATAGTCATACCGGTTGACCGAGAGACCGCTGCTATTTCTGACACTCATCAGTCTGTTTTGGCTGTCATAAATCAACTGTTGACCCTGCTCATCATTGAGCATGTTGCCGTCGTCGTCGTAGACAAAGCTGATCTTGGGAATATAGTCACGAATAGTGTGTATGCCTTCCGTGAGTGAGTAGCTGATTTGCATCAACTGACAGGCATCAACGGGCGCGTTGTATTGGTAATCCGCCCTTTCTTTGGAATCGTCGATAAAGTGGGTAATGGAGGCAACGATGTTATCCAGCGTATCGAAACGAAACAGCTGACTGATGATTTTACGCCCCTGCCTGTTGCGCGGCAGCGTCGCCCCCGAACAGCTGAACAGCATCAGCCTTCCACGATTGTCGTAGGTGAACTCTTCCAGTAACAGACTTTTGCCAGCCTCCTGAAGGTGTCGGCTGAGCAGTTGATCGTCAGCTCTCCATACCTGACGAACAGTGCGGGCAGGGCGTCCGCTCATGCTCAGGGTGCGCAGTGTTTCCCGCGAGTGTTCATCGTATTCGACAACGGTGTCCAGATAGGCCCCGGACATCATGTCGGTGGTTCGTGTGCCAGTGGTGCGGCTCAGCGAGTCGTACCTGAATGCTGCTTGCAGTTGCCCTTGTATGACGCTGCTTACTCTCCCGAAGTTGTCATGGCTGTAAACAGTTCTGATGCCGCTGGCATCCGTGCGTTGCAGTTGCCTGCCAAGTAGCGAGTTGGTGTACCGGGTGGCCCAGGTTTGCCCGCTTGCCTTCCAGATATTCTGCTGCAGGTGCCCTGCGGCGTCGTATGTATAGCTGCGTTCCCCCTCTCTATTGACTGACTTCAGCATACGTGCGCTTTTTTCATCATATTCAAAGCTGACGTCGCCATCGGGTGACTGCGTGCGGATCGGCTCTTCGGTCAGGCCCAAATCATAGGTGTAATGAATGGAGGCATTGCTGGGCGTGATGCGCTCGCTGATTCTCAGGTGGCTGCTGTTGTAGCGATAATTTTCGATGCGCCCACCCGTCCGGAGCTGGATGAGGCGGCCGAGTCCGTCGAACGATTGCTCTCCGGCAATGACTGCGGCAAGGCGAGCGTAGGCAGACTGAACAGTTACTCCACTGGCCAGTTCGGCGATGCTGTGCGCGGCATAACTGCGCAAAACCTTGTCATGATTAGGCAGTGTGCTCTCGACCATACGGTCGAAAGTATCGTAGCAATAGCTGCCGATATGGCCCAAGACACTGACTTCCTCAACCATACGACCCAGGCCGTCGTAGCGATAAAGCTGTTTGCCCATGCTCTGCCTGTCCAGATCGAAGCGCTCCACTGCGTCAGGCTTGCCGAGCAGGTTGAGTCTGCTCTCTACCCGACCGTAGTGCTTGTCGGGGTCGTTACGTGCTTGCTGCCAACTGCTTTGAGTCGGCATATAGTGGCCATCTCCGGTTCGCCAGCCAAACGGGTTCATCACGCTGTATGCCTCCACCCCGTCCGGCCCTGTTTCACTGACCTGCTGACCCCAGTCGTCATAGCCAAAGGTGCTGGTCAGGGTCAGCACCTTGTTGTTTTCGTCCAGCCAGTCGTAGCGCGTTTCTTGCTGCAACTGGCCACGCGCGTCGTACCTGGCTGCGTAGGTATCACGCATGCGTTTGTTGCCATCGGCACCATCGGCATTCTGACGCGTTTCGCGAAACACCCGACCCAGCCCGTCCAGGTAGCTGCAGGTAGTCACGCCCTTGACGTCGGTGATCTCCTGATGCGCCGTCTCGCCTTCGGTGGCCACCAGTGTGTAGGCATAACGACGCGTAGCCTCATAATCGCTGCCCGGCGCAACGGTTTCGCTGGTGACCCGCTCCAGGGCGTCGTAGGTGTAGCGAATCTCCACTTTGGCGTCGTCGACGGTCAGCAGCGGCTCGCCATTGATCAGCGAGTGCTCCAGATTGAGGGTCCGGGTGTGGCTGTCCAGTGTGCTGCTCAGGGTCTGGGTGGTCTTGAGCACGGTTTCGGCCCGGCGAGCGTTCCTGCCCAGGCTAGCTTTTCTCAACGCTCTGCATGCTCTGCACTTTTTATGCGCTTTACCTTTTTTGCCGCCTTCTGCGGCGCGACTCAGGGACTTGCTGTAGGCAAAGCTGGTCAGGGTGCTGATGCCGTTGAGTGTGAACGTGTCCAGCAAAGGGCGACCGTGACTCAACACATCCTCCGGCTGCTGAATATAGAGGTGGCCGGTGGCGTGCAGGGTCGTCTCCGAGTCGCCCTGCACGCTGAGCAGCGTCTCGCGGGTGAGCACCAGCCAGGGTTTTGATGCGCCGCTGACCGGCGCCATCGCGTCATAAACAAAGCGGTTACGCAGCACCGGCGCGGGCTCGCCATACTCGGACTGCGCGGGGGTGACGGTGCGGGTCCGGACGTGACGCACGAAGCCTTCCGGGTCTGGCGGGCACTGAAACTCGCCCTGTGTTTCGCCTTCTGCGGGGTACCAGGTGCTGGTTTCGAGCACGCCGCTGGGCTGGAGTTGACGCGTCAGGTTGCCAAAGTTGTCGTAGTCGCTGCTGAGGGTTTCGTAGCGCACCTGACTGGCGTTGCTGCGCAGCGACCATCTGTTGGTGACGTTTTTGGGCTGCTGAAAATAAGGCGGCTGCTGATCGAAATCGGATTGCTCCAGAGCGTGATAGACCGTGCTGGTCTTTTTCACGTTATCGCCCTGGGTCGTGGTCTCTTCGGTCAGCAAATGAAAGCGGTTGAAACTGCGCTCGACAGTGCGTACGGGCTCACCGCTGACGATCAGGCTTTGCGTGGTGCCGTACTGGTAGTTGTCGCTGACCTGGTACAGGTTGTCTTCGCCGTTGTCTTCCCAGATCAGCCCGCTAGCGTTGTTGCCCAGAAAATTGTTGGTCTGGCCCGTACCGTGGGCACTGTAGCCATAATGGGTGCTGATGGTCGACTGACCGTTTCCGGGGTAGGTCAAATGCTCGGTGACCCTGCGCAAGGCCGGACGTGCGTCGGCATGGGGGAATGCATGTCCGGCATCGTGATAGCCCACGGTTTCCCGGGCACCGCTCGGGGTGTAGGCCTCAGTGATGCATAACAGCCCGTTCAGCTGTTGGTAAACGAAACGCCAGCAGGCCCCGTCGGCGGTGGGCAGCACTACCTTCGCCACACGAAAATCAGACCCGGCCAGCTCCATTGTAAAGCGTGCGGGCAGCACACCCGGGTTCAGGATGATTTCAATCTGCCACCTGGTGCGTGTCAAACTGATCAAGGTGCGCTGGCTGTCGCTGACGGACGCCAGGATCTGCTGGCCGTCGAACAGGTCGTAATCAAGGTAGACCGAACGCCCGTCGGGCGAGCTGATTTCGTATGGCAGGGCCAGGCGGTTATTGGCACTGCCGCCGGTGCGTAGCCGTTCGACCAGCCCGGACTTGTGAACGATCCTGAAGGTTTCGTTACCGGTCTGATGAAGGTGAAAGCTGTCGAGTTTCTGCTCCTTCATCAATAGCCTGTCGCTGGTGCTGTCGGAACCGGTGACCTTGAACGACTCGCCACTGCTCAGCGAGAGCATGCGCGTGACGGGGTCGTACTGGGAAAGTTGCAGGTTCCAGCCAAAACCGTACCCGGAGTCGCGGGTATTGAGGGGGCTGAACGCCAGGGTGATGGGCACGAGGGGGCCGGCCAGGTCATTGGCCTTGAGTTCGGGCAGGCTGATGGAGGCGGTATACAGGCCGGTACGCGGATCGACCCCGCTGTTGAGGAAGCTCATGAAGTTGAAGGCGTTGGAGTGCAGTGAGGTGGTGGTGGACATGGGAGAAGATCCTGAAGTGAGTATTGACATCAATGTCTTTTCACGGGGGGCAGTGGCGGAGCATCCACTTGAATCTGTACGCAGGAAGTGCGCTTCTTCATGGACTCTCCAGACTTTTGATGGCGATCCATCAACCTGATCCCGGGGGCAACTACCGAGCCGATCGGTGCCGTAGCGATGTCATCAAGATCGATCAGGCTAACCGTCGATACGTCTTCTTTTATAGTTCGAAGGTAGACCCAGAAGTAATTACCGTCATCGTTGCGGTCGCACGAGTAATCATCGAACAGGAGGATGTTTGAGGCGGAAGGTGCGTGTTCAAGTTCAAGCTTTATCGCCTCGTCATTATTGCAATGAGCATTACCTTTGAATACGTAGTTTTGAGTTTTAAAGTCAAGGGTGCAATGATGTTCACCGTTAGCACCTTCAAGTGTAAGTTTTGCGGGCTCTGCAGTGTTTGAGTCTGATGCCGCACTGGCCAAAGGAGATACCTCAATAATCAGACAGCTTATTCTGTCGGGCTCAGGATGGGTATAAGCGTCAGCCCCCACTAGTCTTACCCCGGGAGTGACTACGCTGCCAACACTCAATGTTTTAAGGTCTTCAATTCGGATAAGTCCATTGTTCATCTGGGGGTCAGTGGTTGTGGGGTTTTTTATAGTCAAAAGCTCCCACCAACCAAAAGCGACATCAGCACCTGGAATACACCTTAACGGTAGAGTCTCTAGTTGGCCAGGCTTAGGTTTTCCATTTAAAAGCCATATTTTTGTAGCAGAAGGAACATTATTGAGTTTGAAGAAACCTCCGCCGCGGAGCTGCTTGCAAGGGTAGTCGTCGGTTGATTTGTTAGGGAAGTGAAAAGTACCTGAGGCCGCTGGAAAGGTGCATTGCGGGGTACCATTTGGCAAGTACAACGTTATAGTCCCGTCTGCTTTTACATTGGGGTTTTCTTGCTTGGCCAAGGCACCCGAACACCCTACTAGAAACGCAAAAATGATAAAAAAGCTCAGGAGTTTTATTGGGGGTTTCATAACGTGCCTCTGGTGTTTAAATAGGTCATGAGGAAGTGTGCAAGCTTTAAGTTAACACTCATATTGAATTATATGACCTAGCACTTGTACTAGGTTGGCAGCGTGGGCTTTCAGACCTATACCTTGATGAATGCTTTGATTATCAAGAATGGTGACGCGTACCGAATGTCGGTGCGCCGTAAATATGGATGGAACCAAGCATATGGACAGCTCTCTACCCGTCGTACAACTAAAAGAATCACACGCGCTTGCGCTGGACACCACAGATAAACCTCTCGGAGGCAGCTATACGCTCGTCGTCGCACCTTCCGCGCGCACGAGCCCAGGCGATAAGGTTAAAGTTGCCTGGCAGGGATTTTCTTCTGACGGCTTTCGCGACGAGCTTTTTTCCGACGAGCATATTGTGACGGCCAGTGATCGGGTACTCAGTTGGGTGCTGGACCCGACGCATGTTTCATTTATTGAAGGTGGCACTGCACAAATGAGTTACCGGGTAGAGTACTCGGATGATCCGGGTGAATTTTTTGACTCCGACATACAGACAATCGATATTAAACCCACTTCTGCCCCACGCCTGACAGCCTTTAGTATCGACAATAACACAGGAGGTCCTGTTGACCCTGTGGACTACCCGCAAGGTATGAATCTGAACGTTGATGTGTACCCTGACATTCAGGTCGGTGACTGCGTGTTGTGTTATATCCAAGGCGGGCCGGGCGAACCGCAAGTCATTGACTATCTGCTGATCGACCAGTCGATTATTGATAAAGGCACGTTCCAGTTCACTGTGGAGCAGCCTTGGCTGGAAAAAAATATAAACGAGAGAGCTGTCTTTGAATATCAATACGCTCGTTACGGAAAAGCTGAATCCTCGTACGCACTGAACATTGAGATTAAAGAGGCGTATCTCTCTATGCCACCCATTATTGAAGGCGCAGAACCAGGGGCGCCAGGCCCCCCTGTTCGGTCGCACAAAAAGGTACCCTCGCAAGGCTACATTAGTGCTATGTCGTTAAGGGCCGGAGCACGTGTAAGGATTCCGCCCAGCGAGGAGTTAATGGACGGCGACACAGTCGAGGTTCAATGGCAAGGGTTCGGCACCAGTGGACAGTACGTTACGAGCGTTTCCGAGCCAGAGGACGAGCGTCTGTTTTTGATTCCAGCCAGTGCGGTGCCAGCCAACATGGGCAAGCACGTTAATGTGCTCTATCGGATCAACCGGCCGGGAAAAACGCTCATCACCTCTGAAGTATTTATTCTGCTTATTACCCCTTTGCCCACCCACAACTACACCACCGTACAGTGCAGCTGTACCGACATCGGTAGATTGCTGTTGAATTGCGTTCCGGAGTCCGGAGCAGTCGTGACGCTGCGAAAGTGGGTATTCATGGCCCCCGGCCAACGCGTTACCATTGAAGCGAACAGTGGGACAAGCGAGTGGCCGTTGAGCGATTTCCCGATCACACAAACGCATATTGACCAAGGCCAGATAACGGCAACCCTGAGCAAGTCTTTTCTGACGCAGCTGGGTGTCGGCGCACGTCTAATACTCAATGTGTCTGTCAGTTTTGATGACGGGAATTCGTTTACCAGGTTTCCCGCTGTGTCATTGGTGCTGGCAATTAAACAACCCGGCGATAACGATGTTGAGTCAGACGTTTGTGTTCAACCACCCGCTGTAGACTACGCCACGACTGGCATGTCTAAAAAACAAATGATCGAATGGATGCAGGTAAAGCCGAGAACGATGGGTTGGGGGGCAATCCTGGCATTTAACCGAAAAGACACCAACACTGTTTTGTTGCAGGAGTATATCAGTCGCTTCAGCACAGGCGACTACCTGGACCCTATTGAAAAGTATATCGCTACGACCGCGACAACCGGCCAGTTTATCACGGGCTACCAGATGGACTGCCCACGACTTTCATTTGAAATGGCCAACATTGATAGTGAAACAGCAGACGCCAAACTGACGATGAACGTCGTCGGTGGTACTCAGGTGACGTTTAACCACATCCCCGGCGGTAAAGAACCGACACGCATAGGTATCATCGACCCGCTTAACGGGCCAGTCCTGACAATGAACCTGGAGCTGGTTGACGTACCAGGAAGCATTGACAGTGCTGGGAAGGTCGTCCTGGACCTGAGTAAAAGCAGCAATTTCAGCCTGAGCTTTTCCGATTTTATGTTCGAGCAAAAAGTCGGAGGGCTTTTTTTCCAAGAGTATTTCGAAAGTCTACCCGACAGTAAACGGGTGGTAACAATAAGTGAAATTACAAAGCATTCGGATGACGTCATAAAGCCCGAGACTTTCAAATTGCGTACCCAAGCCGCACCAGGGAGCAAAGAGCGCAATGCGGGCAATTATGGTGATGGATCAGTGTTGGTATTGGTTGCCATGGAAAACGAAAAATCTGGAGGCAACCCTGGTGCAGACTTTCCCTATCTGATTCCCAATGATACGCAGAACAGCGCAATACTCTTGATCAGTAACAAGCTGTTGTTGGAGGCCACTATTGGTGAGGCCATGGTGATGGTTGGACTCATTGATCCTGGAGCGTGGACAATAGAGCCAGAAAGTGCGGAATCATTTAAGATAATTCATCCGCAAGCCCCTCACTTTCACACATTCATCTCGTTTTTTGACCATGGGCAGTTTAATTGCAAAACAGAAACAACCTACAATACGTCGGGTGCGGGAGCAGACAGAAGCGCGGTAGGGCGCATACAAAACGGCAAGATACATCTCGGGCTTAATATATCATCCCCCAAAGGTGTCAACACAGCCATTGGAGCTGAAGGCTGGCCTGCCAGCAAACACGCCTATAATGATGTAAAGACTGATATCTCCAAGAGCTGTGGTTATGAGGTGGACCGGGCATCGCATATGATAACGCCCACAGGGCTGACATCAATGAGTTCCGCGGTTTCCTTTCCAATTCATAAGCCACCCCCCGTTAATGATGGGGACGCTCAACAAGCATTTAGAAAAGTTGAATCCCAATTTGTGAGTACATTAAAATCAATGTATGAAGACGATTTAGACTGGATACTGAAAAAACTGCCAGACATTAATATATTTGCCCTTCAATCTATTCTGTTCAAGAGCGGTGACTCTATCGCGTTCGATGAGGTAGCTCTCCCAGGCGATATGGCCGTCTTTGGTCATTTGGGACCCACCGTTACGCATTTCTCGATCAGCCCACTTGAAGCGGTGGTGGGTTTAGGCGACACGTTACCATTCACCACCACCCCCTCTACTTCAGGCGTGGCCTGGACGGTTAAGAGAATTGCTGGAGAGACAGGTTTCCCTGGGGGTGTGACTAAAGACGGGGTTTATGAGGCTCCACCCAGCCTTGGTGGAGCGCCCTTCATTCGGGTCAAGGTAACTGCGACGGTAGGCAGCTACAGCAGCTCGGCCCTTGTATCGGTAGTGGTCAGCGATATTACCGTCAATCCGGTTATTCAAACGTGTGGCGCACATCAAAAACGCTCACTGTCGGCAGGCAGCCGAGGCGCCGACACACTGACATGGACGCTGAAGACGCCGTCCAATGGCGGACACCTTTTAAATGAGGTAGGGTTTGAAAATACTTACACTGCACCTACGCCCGCTGCAGACGTACCTTACTTTGTTGAAGAAGTGGTAGTCGAAAATAAGGCCGGGAAAAAGAAGTCGAGTTACCTCGTGGTATTAAATGCCCCATCGGCGCTCAACATCATGAGAGACTTTTCCTACTCATCTGTAGAGCGTACAAAGTTAATTGTGAAAGCAGGTGTTACACTTCTGAAGCCTGAGGAAGTTACGTGGGAGATAATACTTGGCTCAGGCAGTATTGATAATGGCGTCTACACCCCGCCGTCGCCGCTTGAGCATAACTTTGTTTTAATAGTTGTCAGGCACACTGTGTTCACCAGCCTCATTGGTTCTATACTGATCCCTCTGCCGCTATTCGACTACCCGGAGGATACCGCACCCTTGACGCCTGAGTTTATGCCAGCTTACCGCCCCATTTAAAGTAGCTGCTTTATTAATACAAGGAGTTTATCATGAGCCATTCAAGGGACGAGCTGTTAGTGTCCATGCAAGACCGCCCTTCAACATCCGACTGGGGGGCTATTTCTATTTTCGGTCGTGCGCGACTGAATAGATTGTTGGAACAGCAATTCGTCGCTGGTTTCGACGAACTCAGCTTCCTGCCGCCCTTCAATTTGTCGTCTATTTTTCTGACGGAGAAAGAAGAGGAGTGGATGGATATCGAGGCCGTTATTCTGAGTCAGCCGTTGCTATCGTTTGAAACCGCCTCTCTTGATAATTCGCAGGCCACACTGACAATGTGGTTCATCGCCGGAACGGTGACGTCATTTTCAGCGTTGGCTGGTCAGCCGACACTGTTGACCTCCAGCTTCAAGCTCTCCGAGCAGCAAGGTTTCAAGCTGGTCATGACTATTAATCTGACCGTGGTGGTGGGAGAAGTCGACAAGCGTGGACGAGTCACTCTGGATTTGAAAGACGGATATGAATTCACGACCAATCTCTCAAACCAGCTCAATGTCCAGCATCGTGTTGGCCTGGCATTTCGGTCGGCGATACAGAACCTGCCACGTCACAAACGGGTATTCGAGCTTGGCATGCTGGACTTGAAAGGCTACAACCCGCTAACCCCGACAACCTTCCGTATCCTGACCCAGGCGGCGCCGGGCGCCAAGGACGCGAAGTCCACAAACTACGGCGAAGGTGGCGTGGTTATTTTCATCGCGTTGAGAGGTAAGGCTTCACCTGGCTATCTTCCAGGCGAAGGCAGTGGCTTTCCATATTTTATTCCGGATGACAAGGACGCTGCGGGGCAAGACCTTTACTCGGCAGCGCTGGTGCTGTCCTACGACATGCTTCAATACGTAGAGCAGCAACGACTTGACTTGCTTAACAGCCTTTTGTTTCCCGGCCAGAATGTATTTGTAGAAAGCTCCCGGCACGAACCGCACGATATGATTGTGTTTGGCAACATTGATCCGACGCTGACGACCGTTACGTTGGAGCCATTATTTAAAGTCATACAGGCAGGTCATACGCAACAATTTCAACTGGTACAGAGCAGGACAGTATTCAATAATGCCCCCGTCACCTGGAGTGTCTACAGCATCAATACCACTCACAGTGCCGGGCGTATCTCTACATCAGGCCTCTACAGAAGTGTCGAACCTCAAAATCTTGGCAAGGAAACAGTACGCAATATTGTAACAGCCAGTTATTACGACACAGTCGCAGGCAAGACCGTTCAGGCATCTGCTCTGATTGCTGTTGTCTTTGAAGGGATGACGGTCGCACCTCAATCATGTTTCAGATCTGCGGAACGTAACGCTAGCCCGGTTGTATTTTCGGCGTCAACGCTAGGTGGGGGCGAACTGGAGTGGTCGCTGCTGGGAGCAGAGTACGGCAAGTTGGACGTGACTGGTAATAGTGCCATTTACACACCTCCGGAGACATTGCCCGACGGCGAAGTCATGGCAGTGCAGCAAATCAAGGTTTTGGACTGTGCCACTGGCTCGAGCACGCTGGCCTCTGTGGTATTGCTGGCAACGCCTCCGACTCTGGATGTTCATCCCCCCTTCAGCGCGGGTATAAGCCGCTCCGCGGAGGTTCAACTTTCGGTCACAACCACCTCCCCGGAATATATTCGCTGGAGCATATTCAGTGGTGGTGGCGGTGTCACGCAAGAAGGACTGTTCTCCGCCCCTGCCCAGATTGAATCGCCGCTCAGTGTGGTACGGTGTGAAGTCATATACGGCGGAACCACATGGATGACTGGCTACAGCATCGTGCAACTGTCCGACTTCATCGCCGAGAAATCCTGGTCAAGTCTGGGTGAGTTCACTTTGACTGCACTTAATGACCAGCGCTCGGCATTTGCCAATGGCTATCAGCAAATAGCCGTGAATGTACAGATTGAGACCGATAACCAGGATTACCCTGTAACACTCGAAGAGATGAGCAGCCTGACCATTGTGTACAGGGACAGTGGGCAGGAGCTTGACTACCTGCCCGCGGGTAAGGACGGCATTGAAAGTGATGACCATTATACCTGGGTGGTCAATGGCGCGGAGAACCGTTTCAATCAATATTCCCCGTCCCTGAACACCTCCGATGAGCCCGTCAATGAAGCCCGTAGTAGCATTACCCGTAGAAGGGTGTACGTACAGACGCGCGCGAAGTCTGCCGAAGTGTTCTTTGCGAAAATCGTCGACCAATATGCGGTGCCGCATGTGTCGAATCATGAAAGCCAGTATGCGCCTTATACGATCGTGCTCAGTCCCCTGGAACCGCCAAGATTTCCGGTGACCAATTATAGATTTGCACTTCAGCGCGTTTCCGGCGGCGGCAATAACCCGCCGCAACAGGCAGACTACGATTATTTTCTGACCACCACCGATTACTGGACACTCGAGTTCGTCGGCACTAATGGACTATCTGTACGGTTTGTGAGATGCGAGTTCGAGGACAGTCAATCGACTGTTCAGTGGGAAAGTCGCAGGGTTAACGAAACGATGTTCAGCTACACCGGTTACCTATTCAACGATATGGCCGTTGAGGGTGATCAGGGAACTGTGAACTATGATGAACGGCTTGCTGAGGTTATACCCAGCACCTCGCTGGAAAGCAATATTGCTCCTGGACACGGCGTGGGGGCAGGGCAATTGATGATCTGTTTATTCCGGGTCGACGATGTCAAATATAATCAGGGCAGTACTGCGCGTTTACTGGAAGCCCCTCTGAAGCTACGAATGCTGGATGAGAATGGCAATCATCATGCGCTTTCAATCGGTTTTCCTTCAATAGAAGTTACTGACAGCCGGAACACATTGCTGATCAACGTCATTTGAATCTCTCAGCAGTCTGGGCGCTCTCGTGGTATCTGGTTCGCCGCGCCCAGTGAGTTGCCCTCCATAGCAACCGAGGCATGCCCCATGTCCACCACCACCTCACTGCACTCCAACGCCTTCAACTTCATGAGCTTCCTCAACAGCGGGGTCGATCCGCGTACCGGCCT
Organism: Pseudomonas coronafaciens pv. oryzae str. 1_6; assembly: GCF_000156995.2. Classification (NCBI taxonomy): domain Bacteria; kingdom Pseudomonadati; phylum Pseudomonadota; class Gammaproteobacteria; order Pseudomonadales; family Pseudomonadaceae; genus Pseudomonas; species Pseudomonas coronafaciens. The sequence continues at coordinate 2,095,431 of NZ_CP046035.1, forward strand.
GTATACCGCCTCCATCAGCCTGCCCGAACTCAAGGCCAATGACCTGGCCGGCCCCCTCGTGCCCATCACCCTGGCGTTCAGCCCCCTCAATACCCGCGACTCCGGGTACGGTTTTGGCTGGAACCTGCAACTTTCCCAGTACGACCCCGTCACGCGCATGCTCTCGCTGGGCAGTGGCGAGTCGTTCAAGGTCACCGGTTCCGACAGCACCAGCGACCGGCTATTGATGAAGGAGCAGAAACTCGACAGCTTTCACCTTCATCAGACCGGTAACGAAACCTTCAGGATCGTTCACAAATCCGGGCTGGTCGAACGGCTACGCACCGGCGGCAGTGCCAATAACCGCCTGGCCCTGCCATACGAAATCAGCTCGCCCGACGGGCGTTCGGTCTACCTTGATTACGACCTGTTCGACGGCCAGCAGATCCTGGCGTCCGTCAGCGACAGCCAGCGCACCTTGATCAGTTTGACACGCACCAGGTGGCAGATTGAAATCATCCTGAACCCGGGTGTGCTGCCCGCACGCTTTACAATGGAGCTGGCCGGGTCTGATTTTCGTGTGGCGAAGGTAGTGCTGCCCACCGCCGACGGGGCCTGCTGGCGTTTCGTTTACCAACAGCTGAACGGGCTGTTATGCATCACTGAGGCCTACACCCCGAGCGGTGCCCGGGAAACCGTGGGCTATCACGATGCCGGACATGCATTCCCCCATGCCGACGCACGTCCGGCCTTGCGCAGGGTCACCGAGCATTTGACCTACCCCGGAAACGGTCAGTCGACCATCAGCACCCATTATGGCTACAGTGCCCACGGTACGGGCCAGACCAACAATTTTCTGGGCAACAACGCTAGCGGGCTGATCTGGGAAGACAACGGCGAAGACAACCTGTACCAGGTCAGCGACAACTACCAGTACGGCACCACGCAAAGCCTGATCGTCAGCGGTGAGCCCGTACGCACTGTCGAGCGCAGTTTCAACCGCTTTCATTTGCTGACCGAAGAGACCACGACCCAGGGCGATAACGTGAAAAAGACCAGCACGGTCTATCACGCTCTGGAGCAATCCGATTTCGATCAGCAGCCGCCTTATTTTCAGCAGCCCAAAAACGTCACCAACAGATGGTCGCTGCGCAGCAACGCCAGTCAGGTGCGCTACGAAACCCTCAGCAGCGACTACGACAACTTTGGCAACCTGACGCGTCAACTCCAGCCCAGCGGCGTGCTCGAAACCAGCACCTGGTACCCCGCAGAAGGCGAAACACAGGGCGAGTTTCAGTGCCCGCCAGACCCGGAAGGCTTCGTGCGTCACGTCCGGACCCGCACCGTCACCCCCGCGCAGTCCGAGTATGGCGAGCCCGCGCCGGTGCTGCGTAACCGCTTTGTTTATGACGCGATGGCGCCGGTCAGCGGCGCATCAAAACCCTGGCTGGTGCTCACCCGCGAGACGCTGCTCAGCGTGCAGGGCGACTCGGAGACGACCCTGCACGCCACCGGCCACCTCTATATTCAGCAGCCGGAGGATGTGTTGAGTCACGGTCGCCCTTTGCTGGACACGTTCACACTCAACGGCATCAGCACCCTGACCAGCTTTGCCTACAGCAAGTCCCTGAGTCGCGCCGCAGAAGGCGGCAAAAAAGGTAAAGCGCATAAAAAGTGCAGAGCATGCAGAGCGTTGAGAAAAGCTAGCCTGGGCAGGAACGCTCGCCGGGCCGAAACCGTGCTCAAGACCACCCAGACCCTGAGCAGCACACTGGACAGCCACACCCGGACCCTCAATCTGGAGCACTCGCTGATCAATGGCGAGCCGCTGCTGACCGTCGACGACGCCAAAGTGGAGATTCGCTACACCTACGACGCCCTGGAGCGGGTCACCAGCGAAACCGTTGCGCCGGGCAGCGATTATGAGGCCACGCGTCGTTATGCCTACACACTGGTGGCCACCGAAGGCGAGACGGCGCATCAGGAGATCACCGACGTCAAGGGCGTGACTACCTGCAGCTACCTGGACGGGCTGGGTCGGGTGTTTCGCGAAACGCGTCAGAATGCCGATGGTGCCGATGGCAACAAACGCATGCGTGATACCTACGCAGCCAGGTACGACGCGCGTGGCCAGTTGCAGCAAGAAACGCGCTACGACTGGCTGGATGAGAACAACAAGGTGCTGACCCTGACCAGCACCTTTGGCTATGACGACTGGGGTCAGCAGGTCAGTGAAACAGGGCCGGACGGGGTGGTGGCATTTCAGCAGACAGACCTGCAGCTTGGCAGCTCAGGCCCCGTGCTGCGCGAATGGCGGCAGACCAGTCACACCGAGACCGAAAAACACGGTCTTACGGTCACTCAGCTTAATTTGTTTGAACAACCGGAAAGCGTCGAGCGTATTCCCCAGGAAGGGGAGCTTGTCAGTAGACAGCTTTATCGTTACGACGGGCTTGGTCGTACTGTCGAGGAAATTGATACGCTGAGGCATGTCAATCGGTACAGGTACGATGCGTTTGATCGCATGATCGAAAACACCTTGCCAGACGACACGGTGATCCGGCGCGAGTACGCCTCGCACAGTATTGAGGACCTGCCGACGGCAATCAGCGTCGACGACTGCGTTCTGGGGCTGCAATCCTTTGACGGGCTTGAGCGCCGATATAAGGCGGTAACCGGAGGCCGTGAACAGGTGTTTACATTTGAATCGGGGCAGACTCAGCCTAAAACCGTGCTCACGGCCAGCGATCAGACCATCGAGTATGTCTACCTTCCTTCATTAAGCGATCAGCCAATGCAGCGCAGGATAGTGGGTAGCGAGGTTTCTGCCACTTATGCATACGATGTAAAAGATGCGCGCCTGCGCAGTTGTGAGGAACAGAAACAGGCGTTGACGCGAGATTATTACTCCACCGGCGAACTGAAAAGCGAAACCTGCACCGTTGACACGCAGACGCGGACCATGTCGTACCGCTACAGCCTGATGGGGCTGCTGATGGAATACACCGATGTGCTCGGACAGGTCCAGAAGTGTACTTACGACAACGCAGGGCGTCTGATCAAGACCGTGCTTGGGCAAATTACGTCGACGTTCCTTTACGACTCGCTGGGCCAGACTTGTCACATCGAAACGCTGGAAGGCGCAAACAAGGTTGCGGTCAGACTCACCTACGATGAGTTTGGCCGTGAGACGCAGCGTGACTTCGATCTTGGCGATGTACAACAGGTCATGACTCAGGCCTATGACGCGAATGACCATATGACACAGCGCACGCTGGTTGAAGGTGGCGTGCTGCTGCGCAAAGAAGATTTTGACTATGACAGACATGGACGGCTGGCCTCGTACACATGTTTAGGCAGTCAACTGCCTGTGGACTTCTACCATAAGTCGATAAAGAGCCAAGTATTTCGCTTCGACGAATTTGACAATCTTAGCCGCGTCCTGACCGAGTTTCCGGACAGCAGCAATCTGGCGACGTATCGCTATGCAGACCCACAGATCGACCCTACTCAGTTGTTGAGTGTTACCAACACTCATGCAGATTATCCAGAGTTGATCTTGAGCTACGACGCTGATGGTAATCTGACTCAGGATGAACAGGGTCGAACCCTGCGTTACGACGCATTGGGTCGCTTGCTGGAAGTCAGTGGCCCATCGATGCCCGGCAAGTACCGTGAAGACGCCTACCGTTACGACCCGTTGGACGTACTCGCAGCGCGCGAAAGTGCGCAAGGGGTCGAGCAGCGTTTCTATCAGGACGGCAAGCCCGCCAACCAGATTAGCGATAAGCTGCAGCGCACGTTCATGCGCGGCGGCGCTAGCCTGTTGGCCGAGCTACAAGGCGGCGAGGGCGCAGGGGCTACGCGCTTGTTGGCAACCACCCTGAGCAACACTGTTCTGAGCGAAGTGGTGGGCGGCACAAAGCATGACAGCGCTTATACCGCCTACGGCCATCGCAGCTCCGATGAACCTCCCGGTGGCCTGGGGTTCAATGGTGAACTGACCTAGAACGATACCGGCTGGCAGCTGCTGGGCAATGGCTACCGGGCGTATAACCCGGTGCTGATGCGCTTTCATAGTCAGGACAGTTTGAGCCCGTTTGGCGAGGGTGGGTTGAATGCTTATGCGTATGGTGAGGGGGATTCGGTGAATCGGGTGGATCCGACGGGGCATATAAACATAGGAAAGTTTTTCAGGCGGGTTTTTGGGATTAGTGCAAAAAAGCCTCCAAAACAACCGGTGGTGGCAAATAAATACAGTCCGATAGTGGACAAAAGCAAAGACGTTTTAGAGCCCCCAAAGGTAGCGGCATCCAAAAGTGCTGAGAGACCTGATGTCTTTCAAAACTCTAGTCAGTTAGGTGCACGGAAAGTTAAATTTTCGAGTATGCAGGTGAGGAAGTTAGTAAAAAAATCGAAACCCAATCCACTATCTGCAACTAAGTATAGAGCGCGTAAATTATCCAACAGGAATTACTCTGAACTCGAGATGAGGAAGGTTTCTGGAAAATTGTCGCCAATCCTTGAGCCGTCTAACATGAGACGCAGAAATGCAATGACTGGTATGAGGACATTAGATCTGCCGAATGCCTCTGAAGTGAGGGGTCGCGATTTTTTATATTGAGCTGCGCGTCCATCCCTACTTCCAAAGCGTATTTGAATGTAGAAGGCTTTTCTGACCTGCCGCATGTACTCAACCGTGCGGCTTGGTCTGTTAGTCAGAATGGGCAAAATTGAACGCTATGCGCCGACTGACAACGCACCCATTCACTCCACCAAAATAACCCCCTGCCTGATCGCCATCACCAGCGCCGCCTTCAACGACGTCACCCCGAACTTGCGGCGAATATTGCTGGTATGAAAGTGTACGGTTGCCTCCGAACATCCTTGAATACGTGATATCTCCCATGCAGATTTGCCGATCGCCACCCATTCCAGGACTTGTCGTTCCTTGATCGTCAACTGGACAACGGTAGAAGTGTCGGGGGAGGGCGGGATGGAGCCGGGTGGTTTGCCCTTGTCGCGAAGCATGATGAAGTCCTTTTCCTGAAGATCGCTGCCTCACGATACCCCCACAACCCCTATCGCGAACCTGACATAAATGACAGCGCTGATGCCTGCGCATGCATGGCCCCGTCAGGCTTGCAGCGCTTCTTTACAGCTTCTTTACGCCCGGCGCGTGCAGTCGCTCTCGCGCCTTTACACCCATGCTGCGGACAATCCACCCACGCGGCCTGCGCCGTAATCGGTTGTTGCCTGATGGGGAAAATTCAATGAGCGTTATGGATAGTATCTCTCTGCTAATGGGAGTCGGGCTGTTCATCTATCTGCTGGTGGCGCTGTTGCGCGCCGACCAGAGTCAGGAGTGATCATGCACAGTTACGATTATCTGTTGATTCTGGCCTTCCTGGTCCTGCTGCTGGCCCCTGCGCCGTTGCTGGGGCGTTTCTATTATCGGGTCATGGAAGGCGAACGCACCTGGCTGAGCCCGGTGCTGGGGCCGGTCGAGCGGGCCTGCTACCGGATCTCCGGCGTCGACCCGAAAACCGAGCAATCCTGGAAGCAATACATGTGGGCCTTGCTGGCGTTCAATCTGGCAGGCTTTGTCCTGCTGTTTGCAATGCTGATGCTGCAAGGCGTGCTGCCCCTCAACCCGCAGCAACTGCCTGGCATGGAATGGTCACTGGCGTTCAACACGTCCATGAGCTTCGTGACCAATACCAACTGGCAAGCCTACAGCGGCGAAGCGTCGCTCAGCTACCTGAGCCAGATGGTCGGCCTGACCGTGCAGAACTTTGTCAGCGCTGCGACGGGCCTGGCAGTGCTGGTCGCGTTGTGCCGAGGTATCAGTCGTCGCTCCTCGCAAAGCCTGGGTAACTTCTGGGCCGACATGACCCGCGCCACGCTCTATGGCCTGCTGCCGATCAGTATCGTGCTGGCGGTGTTTCTGGTCTGGCAGGGCGTGCCGCAGAACTTTGCCCATTACATCGACGCGCTGACCCTGCAAGGCACCGATCAAAGCATTCCCATGGGGCCTGCGGCGAGCCAGATATCGATCAAACAACTGGGCACCAACGGTGGTGGATTCTTCGGCGTCAACTCGGCGCACCCCTTTGAGAACCCGACTGCCTGGAGCAACCTGTTCGAACTGGTGTCGATCCTGCTGATTCCCGCAGCGCTGGTGTTCACCTTCGGCCACTACGTCAAGGACATGCGCCAGAGCCGTGCGATTCTGGGCTGCATGCTGGCGTTGCTGCTCATCGGCGGCGCGGTGTCTCTGTGGGCCGAGTACCAGCCCAATCCGATGCTGAACATAGCCGGTGTTGAACAGACCGCCCCGCTTGAAGGTAAGGAAACCCGCTTCGGCACCACCGGCACTGTGTTGTGGTCGGTTGCCACCACGGCGGCGTCCAATGGCTCGGTCAACGGCATGCACGACAGCCTCAACCCGCTGACCGGCATGGTCGCACTGGTCAACATGATGGTCGGCGAAGTGATCTTCGGCGGCGTCGGTGTCGGCCTCAACGGCATGTTGCTCAACGTCTTGATCGCCGTGTTCCTCGCCGGGCTGATGATTGGCCGCACGCCGGAATACCTTGGCAAGAAGCTCCAGGCGCAGGAAGTCCGGCTGCTGGTCGCGACCCTGCTGGTGATGCCGGTGGGCGTGCTGGTGCTGGGCGCAATCGCCGCCAGCCTGCCGGGCCCGGCGGGTGCGATCAGCAACCCCGGCCCGCATGGTTTCAGTCAGTTGCTGTACGCCTACACTTCGGCGACGGCCAACAACGGCTCGGCGTTCGGCGGTTTCAGTGCCAACACCGTGTTCCACAACCTGATGCTCAGCCTTGCGATATTCATTGGCCGCTTCGGTTATATCGTGCCGGTGCTGGCACTGGCCGGCAGCCTGGCCATGAAGAAAACCGCACCGCAGGGCCAGAACAGCTTCCCTACCCATGGCCTGCTGTTTGTCACCCTGCTGACCGTCACCATTTTGCTGGTGGGTGGTTTGACCTTCCTGCCGACCCTGGCACTGGGCCCGATTGCCGAACACCTGAGCCTGGGTTTCTGAGGAACCGATCATGAGCACTACTGACACTGTAAGAAGTGATGCTGCAAAAGCCGCTGAACCGCAGGTCGCCAGCGAGTCCGCCAGAACCGGCATCGCTGCTCTGTGGCGCCCGGCGCTGGTACAGGCGTTCGTCAAGCTCGACCCGCGTCAGCTCAAACGCTCGCCGGTGATGCTGGTGGTGGAACTGACTGCCATTCTGACCACCGTGCTGTGCGTCATCCCCAACCCGCAGGTGCCAACCTCGGTCTGCGTACAGATTGCCCTGTGGTTGTGGTTCACCGTGCTGTTCGCCAACTTCGCCGAAGCACTGGCCGAAGGCCGTGGCAAGGCGCGGGCCGACAGCCTGAAGGCTGGCAGCGAAGGGCTCAAGGCACGTATCCGCGACGTGAACGGCAGCTTCAGAACGATCAACGCCAGTGAGCTGCGCAAGGGTGATGTGGTGCGCGTAGAAATCGGGGAAATGATCCCCGGTGACGGCGAAGTCATCGAAGGTATCGCGGCGGTCAACGAGGCGGCGATTACCGGGGAATCCGCGCCGGTCATTCGCGAGTCTGGTGGTGACCGTTCGGCGGTCACCGGCAACACTCGACTGGTATCCGACTGGCTGCTGATACGCATCAGCAGCAACCCCGGTGAGTCGACGCTGGACCGCATGATCGCGCTGGTCGAAGGCGCCAAACGCCAGAAAACCCCAAATGAAGTGGCGCTGGACATTCTGTTGATCGGCCTGACGCTGATCTTCCTGCTGGTGGTCATCACCTTGCAGCCGTTCGCCCATTTTGCTGGCGGCAGCCTGCCGTTGGTGTTTTTGGTCGCGCTGCTGGTGACGCTCATCCCGACGACCATTGGCGGCTTGTTATCGGCCATTGGTATTGCCGGTATGGACCGCCTGGTGCGCCTTAATGTGATCGCCAAGTCCGGTCGTGCTGTGGAAGCCGCAGGCGATGTGCATGTGCTGTTGCTGGACAAGACCGGCACCATCACCTTCGGCAACCGCCGTTGTGCCGCCATCTACGCAGCGCCTGGCGTGACCCCGAAGGAGTTGGGCGAGGGCGCCTTGCTGGCCTCGCTTGCCGACGACACGGCTGAAGGCAAATCCATCGTCGAGTTCTTGCGCAATCTACACCCGATGAACGAGCCGACCCTCGGTTCGGTCACCGCTGTGCCGTTCAGTGCGGATACACGTCTGTCCGGCGTTGACTACCAAGGCCATGTTTACCGCAAGGGCGCGGTGGACTCGTTGCTGGCTTTCGTCAACCTGCAGCGCAGTGATCTGCCACCGGTACTGGCACGGGAAGTCGACAAGATCGCCAAGACCGGTGGCACGCCGCTGCTGGTCTGCGCCAATGGTCGTTTGTTGGGTGCGATTCACCTCAAGGACGTGGTCAAGCCGGGCATTCGCGAGCGTTTCGAGGAATTGCGCAAGCTGGGTATTCGCACCGTGATGGTCACTGGCGACAACCCGTTGACCGCCGCAGCGATTGCTGCCGAAGCAGGTGTTGATGACGTGCTGGCTGAAGCCACGCCAGAGAAGAAGCTGGAACGGATTCGCCAGGAGCAGGGCGAAGGGCGTCTGGTAGCGATGTGCGGCGACGGCGCCAACGATGCACCTGCACTTGCCCAGGCGGATGTCGGCATGGCCATGAACGACGGTACCCAGGCGGCGCGCGAAGCGGCCAACATGGTCGACCTCGACAGTGACCCCACCAAGCTGCTGGACGTGGTGCAGATCGGCAAGCAGTTGCTGGTTACACGCGGTGCGCTGACGACGTTTTCGATTGCTAACGACGTGGCCAAATACTTCGCCGTTCTGCCTGCATTGTTTGCCTCCATCTACCCACAGTTGGGCGTGCTCAACGTGATGCATCTGGCCAGCCCGCAGAGCGCGATTCTCTCGGCAATCGTGTTCAACGCGCTGATCATTGTGGTGCTGATCCCCCTGGCCCTGCGCGGTGTGCGCGTCCAGGCCGCCAGCGCGGCGCATTTGCTGCGTCGCAACCTGCTTATCTACGGCCTGGGCGGGATCATTGTGCCGTTTCTCGGCATCAAGCTGATCGACATGCTGCTGGTCGGACTCGGCCTGGTTTGAAGCCTGTGCTGCACGCCGGGTGGCGTGCAGCCTCACCTTATTGAGGAAATGCAGATGTCCAGTGTAGTGCGTCCGGCCCTGAGCCTGATTGTGTTGATGAGCCTGATTACCGGTGTTGCCTATCCGCTGCTGGTCACCGGAGTGGCGCAAGTAGCGTTTCCGGCGCAGGCCAATGGCAGTCTGATGTATGACGAAACGGGCAAGGTGCGCGGTTCTTCACTGATCGCCCAGGCGTTTACCGGCGATGAGTGGTTCCAGTCGCGTCCCTCGGCAGGCGCTTTTGCGACCGTGGCCAGCGGCGCCAGCAACTTCGCACCGAGCAACCCGGCGCTGGCGACACGCGTCACGGAGGACGCCGCCAAACTGGCCAACCCCGCTGTCGGGCCTGTGCCGATGGCCTTGCTGACGACGTCAGGCAGTGGTCTTGACCCTCATTTGTCACCCGAGGCCATTGCTTGGCAGGCCAGCCGCGTGGCAGCGGCCCGGCAAATGCCGATGGATAAAATACAGGCGCTGATCGAGGCCAATACCCAGCGCCCGCTCATCGGTCCGCCGGTGGTCAACGTATTGACCTTGAATATGAGCCTGAATCAGTTACCGTCTGCACCGCGCAACGCGCAGTTGTAACAAATTGCGCATTGATTGCAGCAGCGTCGCTACGCTGTAACTGATCTTAGAGAGGGTGGTAGCCACGTGAGTGATTCCGGTCGAGCTGATGCATTGTTGGCCCAATTACCCCGCGAAGGCCGTGGGCGGCTGAAGGTTTTTCTCGGTGCTGCGCCGGGTGTTGGCAAGACCTACGCCATGCTTCAGGCAGCCCATGCGCAATTGCGTCAGGGCGTTAGGGTGCTGGCGGGCGTGGTGGAAACTCACGGCCGAGCGGAAACGGAAGCATTGCTCAACGGGCTGCCACAGCAGCCCTTGCTGCGCACTGAATATCGCGGCATGACCCTCGAAGAAATGGACCTGGACGCTCTGCTCAAGGCCGCGCCGAGCCTGGTGCTGGTCGACGAACTGGCGCACACCAATGCGCCTGGCAGCCGGCACACCAAACGCTGGCAGGACATTCAGGAACTGCTGGCTGCTGGCATCGACGTCTACACCACGGTCAACGTCCAGCACCTGGAAAGTCTGAATGATCAGGTGCGCGGCATCACTGGCGTGCAGGTGCGCGAAACGCTGCCGGACTGGGTGTTGCAGGAAGCCTTCGACCTGGTCCTGATCGACTTGCCGCCGCGCGAGCTGCTGGAGCGCTTGCGCGACGGCAAGGTCTACGTGCCGGAGCAGGCACGCGCGGCCATCGACGCTTTTTTTACCCAGACCAACCTCACTGCACTGCGCGAGATGGCCATGCAGACGGCTGCCGCGCAGGTCGATAACGATCTGGCGCAAGGCTACCGACAACTGGGCCAGTCGGCGCCGGCCGTGCGCGGGCGAATGCTGGTGGGGATTGATGGCGATATCCATGCAGAGCGCCTGGTGCGCCATGCCAGCCGAGTGGCCCAGCGTCGCCATCTGCCGTGGAGCGCGGTGCACGTGGATGACGGGCAAACTCTCGACGAGCAATCCCGTGCTCGCTTGCAAAGTGCCCAGCAACTGGCCGAGCGACTGGGCGGCGAAGCGGTATCGTTACGTGCCGGTGAGGTCGCCAGGACGCTGGTGCAGCACGCCATCGAGCGACGCGCCAGCGTGGTACTGGTTGGCCAGTCGCGTCGGCATTGGCGGCGAAAGGTATTTGGCGGCGGTGTCGCCGCACGCTTGCTGCGCGAAGGGCACGGGCTGGAAATCTCGGTGCTCGATGACAGCGAAGAGCTACCTGATCAACCGCCGCGCGCGCGTCCGGCTCACGAAGTGGTGTGGTTCGATTACGGCTTGGCTTTCGTTGCCACGCTGATCGCCAGCCTGGTGGCCTGGGGAGTTGCAGGCGTTCTGGCGCTGCCCAATATATCGCTGATCTTTCTGGCTGCAGTGCTGCTGGTGGCGGTGCGCAGCAGCATGGGGCCGGCATTGGCCTGCGCCGGGCTGTCGTTTCTGGCCTATGACTTTCTGTTCATTCCGCCGAGCTTCTCGCTGAACATCCAGCGCGAAGAGGACGTATTGACGCTGTTGTTCTTCCTGCTTATGTCAGCCCTGACCGGCAAGCTGGCGGCACGCCAGCGCCGGCAGTTGCAAGCCTTGCGTGATACGCAGGAACAGACCAGCGAGTTGCTCGACCTGTCGCGCAAAATGACCGCCGCCACTGACCGCAAGGCAGTACTCAATGCCGCCGAGCAGCATTTTTCCGGCTGGAAAGAGTTACACCTGTGTCTGGTGGGGCGAGACGGGCAGGGCGGCTGGGTGATCGAAACCGGAGGGCCGCTGACCTTTTCCGAGGCCGAGCGCGCCGCTGCCGACTGGGCGTGGCAGCACGACCAGCCCGCAGGCAGCGGTACAGGCACTTTGCCGTCAGGTCGCTGGTGGTGGTGGCCGATTACCGCAGAAGAAGGGCCGCTGGCCTTGCTGGGTGTTTGTGCACGGGAAGGGCAGTCGTTTACTGACCAGCACAGGCGGCTGCTTGCCGCACTGACTCAGCCACTCGCCCAGGCCTTGGCCCGTGCGCAATTGGCGCAGGAGCTCGAGGCGGCGCGCCTGCACGGCGAAACCGAACAACTGCGCAGCGCCTTGCTGGCGTCGGTGTCGCACGACCTGCGCACCCCGCTGACCTCAATGCGCGGCAGCATCGACAGCCTGCTGGCTTTGGGCGAGGCCATCCCAATGGAAGATCGTCGCGAGCTGCTGGAAGGCACCCGCGACGAGGCAGAGCGCCTGGACCGTTACATTCAGAACCTGCTGGACATGACACGCCTTGGGCACGGCGCGCTGAAGCTGGCTCGAGATTGGGTGTCGCCTGCCGATATCGTAGGCAGCGCGCTCAATCGCCTGCGGGCGGTATTGGCTCCGTTGCAGGTCAGCACACAGGTGCCCGGCGAGTTGCCGTTGTTGTACGTCCACGCAGCGTTGATCGAGCAGGCACTGGTCAACGTTCTGGAGAATGCCGCACGCTTTTCTCCTGTCGAAGGGCGCTTGCAAGTGGCGGCCGGCGTCGTCGACAGCGAGCTGTTTTTCTCGGTCAGTGATGAAGGGCCTGGCATTCCCGAGGATGAGCGGGCGAAGATTTTCGACATGTTTTACACCGCTGCGCGCGGTGATCGCGGAGGGCAGGGCACCGGGCTCGGGCTGGCGATCTGTCAGGGTATGATTGGTGCGCATGGCGGGCGACTGGCTGTCGAGGACGGTATCGACGGGCTGGGCACACGTATCACGTTGTTTCTGCCGTTACAGGCGCAGCCGGACGGCGAAGTGGAGGAAACTGTTTGAGAACATCGGTTACGTCAGTGCGGCTTTGCAGCGCTGCAACGGCGCTTCAGGCATGAGTCAGGTCGCGACGATTCTGGTCATCGACGACGAGCCGCAGATTCGTAAGTTTCTGCGGATCAGCCTCGTGTCCCAGGGTTACAAAGTGCTCGAAGCAGCCACCGGTATGGAGGGTTTGACTCAGGCTGCACTGGGCAAACCGGACTTGCTGGTTCTCGACCTCGGCCTGCCGGACATGGACGGCCAGCAAGTGCTGAGCGAATTTCGAGAGTGGTCGGCTGTGCCGGTTTTGGTACTTTCGGTGCGCGCCAGCGAGGCTCAGAAGGTTCAGGCGCTGGATGCCGGGGCCAACGATTATGTGACCAAACCTTTCGGCATTCAGGAGTTTCTGGCCAGGGTCCGGGCGTTGCTCAGGCAGGTTTCGGGCGGTGAAAAGCCCGACGCCGCCTTGCGCTTCGGCCCGTTGACTGTCGACCTGGCTTACCGCCGCGTATTGCTCGATGGGCAGGAAGTAGCACTCACCCGCAAGGAATACGCCGTGTTGGCGCAATTGTCGCGGCACCCTGGGCGAGTCATTACACAGCAGCAGTTGCTCAAGGACATCTGGGGCCCGACCCACACCGAAGACAGCCATTATCTGCGTATCGTAGTCGGGCATTTGCGTCAGAAACTGGGCGATGATCCGACCGCGCCGAGGTTCATCATCACCGAGGCAGGCATCGGGTATAGACTGCTCGCCGATGGCTAGCGGCTGGAAGATGAAAACAACGATTACGGCCCTTGTGGCACGGCACTTTTGATACGCCGGACCGTCAAAGGCGCACACTCCGTATTTACTCTTGAGGTAACACCCCATGAAAGCCCTGATCTGTCTGCCATTGCTCGTTTTGGTTCTTGCAGGTTGTGCCGGCAAGACCGGGTATCGCGACAGCTGCGCGACTGAAATAGACGCTGCCTGGCACGAACTTGATCTGGCCAAGGCCGAAGGCTTCGCCGGCACCGTCAGCTACTCCAAAGCCCTGTCGCTGCTGACCGGCGCCAAGACCCAGCAACAGTTCGAAGCTTTCGAAGGCTGCACTCAGAAAGCCGAGAAAGCCCGCTTCTACATCCGCGAATCCCGCGCTGGCCGTTAATGGATGATTCTGCGTCCGCGCTGTACTTTTCATCGCGGACGCAAAGCGCTTTTGACTTTTGTGGGAGCGAACTTTTCCGCGATGAGGGCGAAGCGGGCCTGAAATCTGCCATCCCGGTTGCACTTGATTTACCGTATCCGCTGATTCTACTGCCAGTTCCCGGCAGATCGCGGACAAGCCCGCTCCCACGGCCTTCGGCCAGAATCAAAAGCTGACGCAGACGCAGAGCATCTAGCATCACATCAAATCTCTTCCAACTTTAGCGAAACGGCCTACTCTCAACGTAGAGTGTTCGGACGTTTGGCATCGCTTGCAGTCCCATAGTCATGAAGCAGTTGCCGGAAGGGGCTTTTCGATGGGTAGAAAACTCGATGCGTGCCTCAGTGCCATCAACGAGGTGGTGCTGGGCAAGGAAGCGCAGGTAAGACTGGCGATGACGTGCCTGATCGGCGGCGGGCATTTACTGATCGAGGACTTGCCGGGTATGGGCAAGACGACCCTCAGCCATGCGCTGGCGAAAATTCTCGGCCTGAGCTATCAGCGAATTCAGTTCACCTCTGACCTATTGCCGGGCGACATCCTCGGCACTTCGGTGTTTGACCGGGACAGTGGGCAGTTTACCTTCCACCCAGGGCCGATCTTCGCCGAGCTTGTGCTGGCCGATGAAATCAATCGCGCCACACCCAAAAGTCAGAGCGCCCTGCTGGAAGCCATGGAGGAGGGGCAGGTGTCCATCGAAGGCGCAACCCGTCTGTTGCCTGATCCATTCTTTGTGATCGCCACCCAGAACCCCTTCAGCTCCGGGGGCACCTTTGCCTTGCCCGAGTCGCAGCTGGACAGGTTCCTGATGCGCATTTCCATGGGCTACCCCGCAAGAGCCGCCGAAAAAGCCTTGCTGCTCGGCGAGTCGCGCCGCGAGCTGTTGCCGCGTCTGCAGCCGATTCTGAATCATGCCTTGCTGGGCGAGCTTCAGGCGCAGTCACGCCAGGTGCGGGCCAGTGATGCGCTGGTCGATTACGTGCTGCGTCTGGTTGATGCAACACGCAGCCAGCCGCAGTTTGCCTACGGCCTGTCACCCAGGGCGAGCCTGGCGATTCTGGCAGCGGCGCGTGCCTGGGCCATGTTGTCGGGACGTGATTACGTGATTCCCGAGGACGTGCAGGCGGTGTTGCCCTCGGTGGTCGGACACCGGTTGCGCGAGCGCAGTGACCCGACCGGGCATGGCGGTGGTTCGCTGGTGCAGTGGCTGCTGCGCGAGGTGCCTGCGCTTTGATCCAGCCGTTCAAACCGCTCTGGCAACGCTGGCTGGTGAAACGCATCCCTGCGGCGTCGCGAATTACACTTGATCACCGGCGCATCTTCATCATGCCGACGCGGACCGGCATGACCTTTGCGCTGGTGTTGATACTGATGCTGCTGGTGGCGATCAATTATCAGAACAGTCTGGCCTACGGTCTGACGTTCTTGCTGCTGTCAGTGGGTGTGCTGGCCATCTTGCATACCTACCGCAACATCAGCGGTTTGATTCTCAGTGCAGGTGTCGCACGCCCGGTGTTCGTTGGCGAGTCGGTGCAGCTGCATTTGCGGCTGGAAAGCGCCGGCCAGGCTCATCACGCAGTTGGTCTGGGCTGGACCGCCACTGCGCTGCAGCCGGGCGACGTACTCCCGCGCGGCTTGACTGCTCTGGAACTGACGCTGCCTGCCGAAAAACGTGGCTGGCTACATGCGCCCAGGTTGCGGGTCGAAAGCGTGTTCCCACTGGGCATCTTCCGTGCCTGGAGTTGGCTGGATCTGCAGCAGAGTGCGTTGATATATCCCCGGCCGTTGGCTGGCGCCATGCCGCTGCTCAAGGGCGGTCGGCCTCAGAGCGAGGATGAGGGGCATGCGACTCAAGGCGCGGGTGTAGACGATTACCAGGGCCTTCGCGTCTACCAGCCGGGCGATAACCTCAATCGTCTGCACTGGAAAGCGTACTCGCGAGGCCAGGGCCTGCTGGTCAAGGATTTCGCCGATCTGAGCGGCCATGACGTTTGCCTGGATTTCATGGCGCTTGGCGGCAATATCGAAGACCGGCTGTCGCGGCTGTGTTACTGGGTACTTGAGCTGTCTCGGCGCTGTCAGCCGTTCGCCTTGCGACTGCCGGGCTTCCTCTCGACGATGGGCAGCGGTGACGCACACCGCGAAGCCTGCCTGCGCGCACTGGCGCTGTACGGCTACCGATCATGAGCGGCAAGGCAGGCGCTGCGCCGCCGATTGCGCCGATCCCCCGGGCCAGTCTTGTCTGGCTGTTGCTGGCGCAGGCACTGGTGGTGTTGCCGTTCGCGCTGCATGTGCCCGTTTCCATCATCATCCTGTGGCTGGGCTGCACGTTATGGCGAATCCAGGCCATGCGGATGCGCGTGCGGTTGCCTGGCACTTGGGTCAAGTCGGGGTTGCTGGTGGGCACTGCGGGTGGCGTGTACCTGGCGCGCGGCAGCCTGGTCGGGCTGGACGCGGGCGCTGCGCTGCTGGTCGCAGCGTTCGTCCTGAAAATGCTCGAAATGAACAATCGTCGCGACGCACGGGTGTTGATTTTTCTCGGTTTTTTTTGCGTGGCAGTTGGTTATCTGTTTGAAGACAATCTGTTGTGGGCGCTCTTCAGTGTACTGCCTGTCGGTGCGCTGCTGGCGGCGCTGATCGGTCTGCAGCAGTCCAATCTCGCGGGCAGATCATCCGACACGTTGAAGCTGGCTTTCAGACTGATGGCCCAGGCAGTGCCGCTGATGCTCTTGTTGTTCCTGTTCTTCCCCAGGCTGGATCCGCTATGGTCATTGCCGCAGCCGAGCAATAAGGGCGTTACCGGCCTGTCCGACAACATGGCGCCCGGCGATATGGCCGAGTTGAGCAAGTCACCTGCGCTGGTGTTTCGCGCCAGTTTTGACGGGCCGATACCGGCGCGTAATCAGTTGTACTGGCGTGGCCTGACCCTTGAGCAGTTTGACGGACGCCGCTGGTCACAGTCAGCACGTGCCCAGACCGTGCAGATCCCGCAGTGGGAGAAACGCGGCGATCCGCTGGCCTACAGCATCGTCATGGAAGCCAGCGGCCGACCTTGGCTATTGGGCCTTGATGTGGCCGAAACCGCCTTGCCCGACGTAAGGCAGATGAGCGATTTCCGCCTGCAACGCAGACGTCCCGTAGAGCAGTCGCTGTTATACGCAGTCAGCTCGTGGCCGCAGAGCATTCGCGACCCGCAGCCAAACGAGCAGGTTCAGCGCCAGAACCTGCAATTGCCTGCCAAAGGCAACGATCGCGCCCGCCAATGGGCCGATGATCTGCGCCGCCGTTACGCCAAGCCTGATGCGCTGGTCGAGGCAATGCTCGGGTACTTCAGCGATCAACCGTTCCATTACACCCTCAAGCCGGCCCCGCTGGGCAGTGACAGTATCGATGAGTTCCTGTTTGTCAGCCGCCAAGGCTTCTGCGCCCACTATGCCGGGGCCATGACGTTTGTGCTGCGTGCGGCAGGCATTCCGGCGCGGGTGGTGGCCGGCTATCAAGGCGGCGAGCTTAACCCCGACGGGCAGTATCTGACTGTGCGCCAGTTCGACGCGCACGCCTGGGTCGAGTATTGGCAGCCAGGTGTTGGCTGGCGCACTGTCGACCCTACCGCTGCGGTTGCGCCACAGCGCATTGAGCAAGGGCTGGAGCAGGCATTGGCGGCTGACGAGGCGTTCCTCCAGGACTCGCCGCTTTCAGCGTTGCGTTATCGCAATGTGCCTTGGGTCAATGCTGTGCGTCTGAGTTGGGACAGCCTCAATTACGGGTGGCAGCGTTGGGTGCTTGGCTATCAGGGACAACAACAGTTACACATTCTCGGGCGCTGGTTTTCGGGCTTTCAGGCGCCGGTTTTTGTGCTGGGAACCTTGCTTTCGCTGGGCTTGATCGCCTTGTGGCTGTTCAAGCCGTGGCTGCGCGAGAGCGATGCGCAGCTTCGTCTGTTCAACACATTTGAACGCTTGCTGGCTCGCCACGGTCTGCGTCGTATGCCAGGCGAGGGCGCAGCGGCCTTCGGTAGTCGTGCGGCGCTGTTCTTTCCGCAGCATGCCGAAGCCATCGAAGGCTTCGTTCTGGAGTTTCAGGCGCAACGTTACGCTGGGCAACTTGCCTCTGCGAGTCGTTTGAAACAAGCGTTGAGGACGTTGCGCCGTCGTCTGCCCTGGCGGTTGTCAGCCGTCACGGACAGGCATTCATGAATGGTTTTGTCGAAGGGGAACAGCATGTCGTCAATGGTGAATCATCTGGTCGCCGAAATACTCGCGCTGGATGTCAAGCTGCTTGCTTGTCAGGCGCGTCTGGCGGTGTCGACAGACAGCGAAGCGTTGCATGATTTGCGCACCACTGTGCGCCGTCTGCGCAGTGTATTGCGGCCCTTGCGAGAAATACCGGCTGCCGCTGCGCTGGAAGAGGCCGCCAAGGCCGTAGGACAGTTGACCACGCCCTTGCGCGACATGCAGGTGCTGGCTTCTTTTCTGGAAGAACAGGGGCTGAACGAAGCCGCCTTCAAACGCAGCCAGCACTTGGCCGATGCCTGTCCGAAGGTGGCTACATCAGGTGAGCTGAGCCGGCTGCTGAACCTGATCGATGGCTTTCCCGCCTCATTGCGCCTGCAACAGCGCCAGGGTCAGTTGCGCGGGCTGCGCAAGACCGTTGAAAAGCGCATGGACAAACAATGGCGCAAGCTGCGTGTGGCCATAGCCGAACCGGACCATGATCGACACGACCTGCGTCTGCTGATCAAGCGCGTGCGTTATGCCGCCGAAGCCTATTCCGAACTCAGTCATCAGCCAAAAAACATGCAGGCCCGGCTGAAGTCTGCCCAGAGCGAACTCGGTGACTGGCACGATCACCTGCAGTGGCTTGCTCAGGCTGGAGAACAGTCGGATCTGGCACCGTGCATACCTGGCTGGCAGATCGGTATCGTACGTGCCGAGCGCAAGGCAGAGGCCTCGCTCAAGCGACTTGCCAAAGCGTGTTTCTGACGCCACGTGCCTGTCACTTGTTTGCGGGCGCGGCGCAACATCAAGCCGCAAGAATGGCCGATATGTACCCTGTCAGCCAGTAAGAGGATGGTTATCATCAATCGCCTTTCAAGCCGGTGGAACCACCATGACTTTTTCTGAACTGATCGATGCAATCCGTGACAACCC
The DNA here is from genome assembly GCF_000156995.2 of Pseudomonas coronafaciens pv. oryzae str. 1_6. NCBI lineage: Bacteria > Pseudomonadati > Pseudomonadota > Gammaproteobacteria > Pseudomonadales > Pseudomonadaceae > Pseudomonas > Pseudomonas coronafaciens. Next base: position 2,114,241 of record NZ_CP046035.1, read on the forward strand.
GCTCTCTGTGACCATTTCTGCCGAGTGGTCGCAGGGGCGTGCCTGCTTCGGTGGGCTCATGGCTGCTCTGACCTATGAAGCCATGCGTGCCCAAGTGCCGGAAGGGCGACCGATTCGCTCGCTGGCAATCACCTTCGTGGGGCCTGCCGAACCAGGTGTGCCGGTTTCATTCGAGGTCGATATTCTGCGCCATGGCAAGGCCGTCAGTCAGGTGTTGGGCCGCGCGATGCAGAATGGTCAGGTGATGACGCTGATACAGGGCAGCTTCGGTGCGTCCCGCGAGTCGATGATTACCGTCGCCGCCGAGCCTGCACCAGACCTGAAACCTGTCGATCAATGTCCGGAGCTGCCTTTTGCCAGCGGCGTGATGCCCGATTATCTACGCTTCATGGACATTCGCTGGGCGCTGGGTGGCATGCCTTTCAGCAATACGCAATCACCTGCGATCGGCGGCTATGTGCGGTTTTGTGAAGAACACGCAAAGCCTGTGAGCGAGGCGCACATCCTGGCGTTGGTCGATACTTGGCCGCCAGCGGTGCTGCCGCATCTGAACAAACCGGCGCCAGGCAGTTCGCTGACCTGGACCATCGAGTTCGTGCAGCCGCAGCCGGTGCTCGACACATTACAGTGGTGCAGCTATCGCGCAGTCATCGAGCACGCGCGTGACGGCTATGGTCACACCGCTGCTGCATTGTGGAGCCCGGAGGGTGAGCTGATAGCGATCAGTCGTCAGACCGTGACTGTGTTTGGCTGATCCGGGCAGCGTCCTTTCGCTGGAAGGCCAGCGCCGCAACCATCCCGATCACGCCGATTGCGACGGACGACAGGCTTTCGGAGAACAGGCCGTTCAAGATCAGCAGTGTCGCCAGAATGAACAGCGGCACGGCAATCAGGTACAGGGCCACGCTGGTCGAATGCACCTGATCGGCGCTGGTATCACGCCATGGGTTCATCTGCACACCGGAAAGTGGTTTGTTCATCATGCTGTCCTCTTCAACGCATCGTTCAATCAATGCCTGAAGAATAGGCCTGCGTGTATTGACTGACGAGGCAAGCCTGTCTATCGCGTCGATAGCCTGTTACAGCTTGAGCTGGCCGATAGCGGCATTCAGCTCGCCTGCCAGGGTGGCGAGTTCATCGCTGGTGGTGGCGGATTGCACCGTCTGGATTACCGTGCGCTCGGTGACGTCGCGAATGCTCACGACCGCACGATTCATTTCTTCGGCCACCTGACTCTGCTGCTGGGCCGCAACGGCGATCTGCGTATTGCTTTCGCGCATCTGCGCCACAGCGCTTGCGATGGCTGCCAACGCTTCGCCTGCCTCTTTGGCTTGTTGCACGCATTCATCCGCCTTGAACGAGCTGTCCTGCATAAAATCCACTGCATCGCGGGTGCCGTTCTGCAAGGTCGAGACCATCGTGGTGATTTCGTCGGTCGAAGTCTGTACCCGTCTGGCCAGGTTGCGCACCTCATCGGCCACCACGGCAAACCCCCGGCCCATTTCCCCGGCGCGTGCCGCCTCGATGGCAGCGTTCAACGCCAGCAGGTTGGTCTGCTCGGCAATACTGTGGATCACATTGACCACGCCATTGATCTTCTGGCTGTCCTCGGCCATGCGCTTGATCATCTCGGCGGTCTGCTGCACGCCGCTGGAAAGCCCGGCAATAGACACCTGCACGCGATCGACCACTGCCTTGCCGCTGCCTGCCAGCGCATCGGCGGTCTGCGACTGATCGCGGGTGGTGCTGGCGTGCTGAGCGATGTGATGAACCGTGGCCGTCATTTCGTTGATCGCGGTCGCCACTTGATCAGTCTCGCTTTGCTGGCCCAGCATGCCCTGACGCACATCCTTCATGCCCGCCGCCAGTTGGGCGGCGCCCAGATCCAGACGTCCGGCAGTTTGCGAAACGGTATCGACCACCCGCTGATACCCGGCCTGCATCGCGTTGAATGCCTTGGCCATCTGCCCGACCTCGTCATCGCTACGGTTGGCGACACGTGCCGCCAGGTCGCCGGTTTTCTCGACATGCAGCATCACGTCCTTGAGCGCATTGAGCTGGCTGAGCAGAAAGCGGATCAGCAGTTGCGACGCACACAGCATCAGCATCATCAACACGAAAACCGCGACGGCGTAATGCGTGAAGCGAGCCTCAAGCGTCTCCATGAAGGTGGGAGTGAAGGCCAGAACCGCGAGGTGCTGACCATTGCGGGCAGAGACGATCTGAGCGCCGCTCAGCACGCGGTCGCCCAGCCGCTTGTCGAGCATCACCCAGTCACTGGCGCTGGCCAGTTCCGGCAGGGTGATCGAGTTCAGCTCGGGGGCCTGCCCTTTGTTGTAGATCAGCAGCGTGTCGCTTGCAGGCAGCGGCGTTTCAGCAGGCCACACAGCCAGCAGGCGGGCCTGCAATTGCGCGGCCTCGCGTGAGGTTTCCGCGCGCGCCTGCTGTTCCACCTGCAAGGCGTACAGCACCAGCAACAGCGTGGTGACGAAGGCGACCGCGTTGACGGCCCAGAATTTGTATTTCAGTGAAAGGTTGCCAAGCCATGAGCCCATGTGAGGTCTTCTATGATGATCGTGTGAAGTAGCAGCAAGGTGCCATCACAGTGCCTCATTCATTGAAGTCCCTGTTGATACGGGTCAAGAAAGCTGCAGATTTTCACCGGCTGTCGGCTCTACTGTCGGCAAGCTGAAAAATGCCCGGGCGCACGCTGTGCTGTGGCGCGCCAGGTCTTCCTGGCTTTCACCCCTGTGCAGGGCCACCTCACGCAGTACTTCGGGCAGGAAGGCGGGTTCGTTGCGGCCATTTTTCGGTTTCGGGCGCAGGCTGCGAGGCAGCAGATAGGGCGCGTCGCTCTCGAGCATCAGCCGACCACGAGGGATGTTGCCCACCAGCGCATGCAGATGCGTGCCGCGTCGCTCGTCGCAGATCCAGCCAGTTATGCCGATGTGCAGGTCCATGTCCAGATAGCTGAACAGCGCTGTGCGTTCCCCCGTAAAGCAATGCACCACTGCCGCGGGCAGACGGTCGCGATAGTCGCGCAGGATTTCAAGCAGGCGCTGATTGGCGTCGCGCTCATGCAGAAACACCGGCAGTTGCAGCTCTACGGCCATCGCCAGATGCGCCTCCAGGACTTTTTCCTGCTGGGCGCGAGGCGAGAAGTCGCGGTTGAAGTCCAGTCCGCATTCACCTACCGCACGAACGCGATTTTCCTTGAGCAACGCATGCAACTGTTTCTCGCTGTCGCCGGTCCAATCGCTCGCTGAGTGCGGGTGGATACCCGCCGTGCAGAACAACTGTTGCGCTGGTTCATCGAGGTCGTGACACAGCTGCAGGGCCTGTTCACTGCCCTCGATACTGGTGCCGGTGACCACCAGTTGCGAAACGCCTGCGGCATAGGCTCGGTCGAGTACCGCCTGTCGCTGGGACGCGAAGCTTGCGTTGGTCAGATTGACGCCGATGTCGATGAGTTGCATGGTGCTACCTCCGCCTCAAGGCCGCCGAGCATACCAGAGCTACGGTCACAACAAGAAAAGGCAGGGTATTCAAGACATTGGGCGCAAACGCTCATTGATTTCTTAGCTGCTCGATGCCGCTGCGTGACGCAAAGACTTTCTTTTTCCTGTTTTTTTTCCGGCATTGCCCGGGGTAAACGAATGATTCGATCCGCGCTTGTGTCCTTCATGTGCCTTTTGCCGCTGCTGCCCCTGCACGCGTCTGCGCGCCAGACCGGCCCGGAAGCTGTGCAACACAAGACCCAGGTGCGTGACCTGCCTGCCATTCGCAGCAGCAAAGTCCTGCGGGTACTGGTCAACCAGAGTCGCAACAGTTCGGGCGACGTCAAGGGGCAGGAGATAGGCGTCGAATACCATCGTCTGGAAGCGTTCGAAGAGTATCTCAACAGTCACGCCCGCGATGGCCGCAAGGTCACCTTCAAGGTCATTCCCAAAGCCAAGAATCAACTGCTGAGTGCGTTGCAGCGTGGTGAGGGTGATCTGATCGCGCCCGGCGAACTGCTCGACATCAGCGACGCAAAAGGCATTCAGGCCAGCGCCCCGATCATTCATGACGTGCCGCTGGTCCTGGTCAGTGTTCGCGGCCAGCGCAGCCTGCGTCGGGTCGATCAGTTGTCCGGTCGAACGCTGAGCCTGCCCACCGGCAGCGCGGCCGATGAGGCGCTGCATCAGGTCAATCGGCAACTGGAACTGCGCAAGCTGCCGTTGGCGAAAATCGAATGGGTCGACCCTACTCTGGCGGTCGAAGACGTACTGGAAATGGTCCAGGCCGGTATCTACCCGATGACGCTGGTCGAACAGCCCATTGCCGAGCGCTGGGCCAGGATCATGCCCAAGCTGCGTATAAACCGGGATCTGACCCTGCAGACTCATGGTGACATCAGCTGGTTCGTGCGTGACAACGCGACCCTGCTGCGCGCCAGTGTGGATGACTTCCTCAAGGGCTATAAGCCATCGGCTCAGCATGACCTGGCTTTCGAGAACGCTTACAGGAACACCTTCAAGGTCAACAACCCTCTGGTGCGCAACAACTTGCAACGTCTTGAGCAGCTGCGACCCATGCTGCAACGTCATGCGGATGCGCAGGGTATGGACTGGCTGGACCTCGCGGCGCTGGCGTTCAAGGAGTCGAAGCTCGACCCGACGGCCAAGGGCAGCGGCGGTGCGACAGGCCTGCTGCAGATCACGCCATCGGCAGCCAAGCGCGTTGGCGTACAGAATATTCAGAGCGCTGATGACAATATCCGCGCAGGCTCGCGTTACATGGCGCTGATCCAGCGCAAATACTTCTCCAGTAACAAGGTCAACGAGCGCGAGCGCATGGCGTTTGTGATGGCCGCCTACAACCTGGGGCCGGAGCGCGTGCAAGGCATGCGCGAAGAAGCTCGGCGGCGTGGGCTCAACCCCAATCAGTGGTTCTTCCAGACCGAGCGTGTGGCGATGGAGCAGGGTGGTGCGAATGTGGTCGCGTTCGTCAACAGCGTAAACAAGTACTATCTGGCGTTCGACCGTGAACGCGAATCGCTGGAAAAAGGCAGCAAAGCTGCCACCACAAAACGCTGATTATCGATTTTATCGATGCTTATGTGCTGTTATTTATGATTTTCACATGAGTTCATTCGATTATGATGGCGGCACTCCAGCTTGATCACTTTCGGAAGCCATCCACATGAACACCTTCATCCGCTCGATCGTTACCACACGCGCCGGCTACGGCCTGACCGTTCTGCGCATCATCGTCGGCATAGCTTTTATCGCCCACGGCAGTCAGAAACTGTTTGGTGCTTTCGGAGGCTACGGCCTGGAAGGCACAGCGCATTACATGGAAAGCCTCGGCCTGACACCGGGATATCTGATGGCATTGATGTCTGGCAGCGCGGAGTTTTTTGGCGGTCTGGGGCTGCTGCTGGGGCTGCTGGCTCGTCCGGCCGCGGTGGTAGTCATCCTGCTGTTGCTGGTGGCGATCTTTACCGTACACATTCACAACGGGTTCTTCATGGCCAACAACGGCTATGAGTACGCACTGGCTTTGCTCGGTGGCGCTCTGGCAGTTCTGATCGAGGGTGCAGGAAAACTGTCGGTGGACCGCCTGATCGCGCGATAACCGGCTACGCTTGTCTTGCGAGGCCCGCCTGTTGGCGGGCCTCGTGCGTTTGCAGGCCAGCGTCATGGATGGCGATTGACAACGAAGTGGCCGTTTCTCTACGATGCATGCTCAAGCGCCGATTTAACAACTACTTGCGGGGCGCCTGGCAAGGCTCGAGTCTTGTCTAAATACCGCTAAAACGTTGGTTCGGTGTTGCCTCTCACCGCTGCCCAGCGGATCTTGCGAGGCTGAGAAAACCATGAACAACCTGCGCCCCCTCATTCGTCTTTCCCCGATCAGCACGGTCTTGTCACGCAAGAACCCGAAAATCCTGCTGAGCGGTGCCCATCAGCCCACTCTGTTGCGTTATCTCGATGGCTGGCCTCGTCGGCGCGGTGGCTCCTGCGCGTTTCTGATCCAGTTTGTCGAGACCGACCAGTCTCTGAGCCATTTCGCCAACGACCAGTTCGACCTCGCAGTGGTGCAATCACTTCGAGCGGACGACGTCGGGCAGGTTATTCGTGATCTGACGCGCATTGCTCGTCAGGGGCTTATTACGCTGGGCTGAGAAAGTGTGTCGCCAACGGCAATAGAAGGCATATTGCTGGCCCCCGGCATGTTGTCACGCAGGCAAAATCGCCGCCTTATCAAAGGATTAGGTGGTCTTCGCATGCGTTTGGTTTATTGTGTTCTGGCGTGCTTGGCGCTGTCCGGCCTGGCTTTTTCCGTTCAGGCCAGAAACGCCACGGAAAACGAGCGTTATCTTTGTCGCTGGGGTTCGAGCATTGCCGGCGGAGCGCAGGCTTCAAAACTGTCAGGCGTTACCCGCTATGGAGCAAGGCAGAAGCTGCAGGCGCGCAAGTTCGTCAAACAATGGATGCGCCCCATGGCATTGCGCATCACTGAGCAGACGTATGACAGCGAGTCACGGTTGAAACCGGATGCGGTCAGCAAGGTTTACTACGACGGCTGTATCCAGCATGAGGTAGCGCGTCGGTGACGTTTATCACCCTTTGAACTGATTTTTGCAGGGCTGGAGAAACGTCTTGAGCACGAAGATCATCACCAGGGACGGGCACGAAGCCCTGAAGAAAGAACTCGATTATCTGTGGCGAGAGCACCGCCCCGACATCACCCGGAAAGTTACCTGGGCGGCGTCGCTGGGTGATCGCAGCGAGAACGCGGATTATCAGTACAACAAAAAGCTGCTGCGCGAGATCGACCGTCGTGTGCGCTACCTGCGCAAGCGCCTTGAAGACATGCGCGTGGTCCTGTATTCGCCGGAACAGGAAGGGCGGGTGTTTTTCGGTGCGTGGGTCGAGATCGAAAATGAAGAGGGCGATCTGAAGAAGTTTCGTATCGTGGGCTACGACGAGATCTATGGTCGCAATGATTACATCTCGATCGACTCGCCTATGGCTCGCGCCTTGTTGAAGAAGGAAGTGGGTGATGAAGTGCTGGTCAACACCCCGGAGGGCGAGAAGCTCTGGTTTGTGAATTCGATCGTTTACGAGAAGTGAGGCTGGACGCTGTGCGGTCCGGAAGGGCATTCCCACGCGCAGCTCGGCTTTATACACAAGTCTGCTTATGATTTTGGCCGAGGGCAGTGGGAGATTCTGTGGTGCTGGTCAAGCCACGATGGTTCATCCGATGCGGAGCGTCACGAACTGCATTGCCACGCAGAGCGTGGGGACGATCTTGATAACCGCCCGGCTCCCACGCAGGCCCAGCCTCATCCCTCACGCAGTACGGTCAACGGGCTGACGTTCAGCGCACGGCGGGTGCCGAATACACCGGCACCACCGACCAGCAGCGCGCCTATCAACGGCAACAGCAGCAACCATGGGTGCGGCTGCCATTCCAGTGAAAAGGCGTAGCGATACAGCACAAAACTCACCAGCTCACAGCCCAGCGCTGCCAGTACCCCGCTGGCAGCGCCCAGCAAGCCGAATTCGATTCGTCGTGACTTGATCAGCAACACTCGCTCTGCACCCAGCGCACGCAACAGGGCGCCTTGGCGAATGCGTTCATCCAGTGTCGCCTGCAGCCCTGAGAACAGCACGGCAATGCCGGCCGCCAATACGAACAACAGCACGAACTGCACCGCCAGAGTGACTTGATCCAGAATGCTGCGCACCTGCGCCAACAGTGCTTCAACGCCCAGAATGCTGATCGACGGGTAGGTTCGCGACAGCTCGACGATCTGTTTGTCCTGTCCCGGCGGCAGGTAAAAACTGGTCAGGTAGGTGGTCGGCAGGTCGGCCAGCGTACCTGGCTGAAAGATCATGAAGAAGTTGGGCTGGAAGGTATCCCAGTTCACCGTCCTCAGGCTGGTGACCACTGCTTCGCGAGTCAGGCCGCCGACAATGAAGCTCAGGCGGTCGCCCAGTTTGATTTTCAGGCTTTCTGCCAGCTTGGTCTCGATTGACACACCCGGCGTTGCATCGCTCTGGCCAGTGGTGGGCAGGTCTTTCCACCAGGTGCCGGCGGTCAATGCGTTGCCCTCGGGCAAATCGGCGGCCCAGGTCAGGCTCAGGTCACGGCGCGTGGCGTTTTCGCCACGCGAGTCTTTGGTGACAAAGTTGCTGACCGGTTCGCCATTGATACTGGTCAAACGCCCCGGCACCACCGGATAAAGCGGGGCATAGTGAGTGGACAGCTTGCTCAGGGTCTGAGCGAAGTTCTCTTTGTCTGACGGCAGCACGTTGAGTACAAAATAGTTGGGTGCATCCTTGGGTAACTGGTTCTGCCAGGTGTCGAGCAACTCGCCACGCAGCAGCGCGATCAAGCCCATCGACAGCAGGATCAGTCCGAAGGCCAGTGACTGCCCGGCAGCGGCCAGCGGGTAACGCAGCAGTTGCCCCAGACCCAGTCGCCACGGCAGCGAGGCCCCAGCCAGCAAGCGGCGCAGGCTGTTGAGTGCCAGTAGCAACAAGCTGCCCAGTATCAGCGCAGCGACGACGCCACCACCCAGCAGGGCAAAGGTCAGCACCAGGTCCAGGCTCAAGCGCCACATGATCAGGCCCAGCGCCAATAACGCAGCGCCATACACCAGCCACGAGCTGGCAGGGACAGGCAGCATGTCCCGGCGCAATACGCGTAATGGCGGCACACGTCCCAAGGCAGCCAGCGGCGGCAGCGCGAAGCCCGCCAGTGCCACGAGCCCGGTGCCCATGCCGGCCAGCGCGGGTAAAAGACCGCCCGGAGGTACGGTGGCCGGAAGCAGATTTTGCAGCAGTGCGAACAGCCCGAGCTGTGCCAGCCAGCCCAGCAGTGCGCCGCTCAGGCTGGCCAGCAGGCCGATGATTGCCAATTGCAGGCTGAACAGCGCCATCGTTTCGCCCCGCGACAGGCCGAGGCAGCGAAGCAATGCGCTGGCATCGAAGCGCCGCGCAGCGAATCGGGAGGCAGACAATGCGACGGCAACGCCCGCCAGCAGCACCGCCACCAGGCTTGCCATGTTCAGATAACGTTCGGCCTTGCCCAGCGCGCCGCCAATCTGCTGACTGCCGTCACGGGCGTCCTTGATTTCCTGGTGCGGCTCCAGGCCAGGTTCGATCGCTTTGCGGTAAGCCGCCAGCGCTTCGGGCGGCCCGCTCCACATTTCCCGGTAGGTAACCCGGCTGCCAGGCTGGACCACGCCGGTCGCGGCCAGGTCTTGCAGGTTGATCATGACCCGAGGTGTCAGGCTGTAGAAATTGCCCGCCCGGTCTGGCTCGTAGGTCAGCACACGAGTCAGCTTCAAGGTTTTGGAGCCGACGTCGATGTCGTCACCCACCTTCAGATCGACAGCCGGAAACAATCGCGCCTCGGCCCAGGCTTCGCCGGGGTTCGGCCCACTGCCGGGCTGCTCGGGCTGATACAGGTCCGGTGCGCTTTTCAGTTCGCCGCGCAGCGGGTACACATCATCTACTGCCTTGATGCTCGACAGCTGGATACCGGCGTCAGTGGCGATCACGCTTGAAAAAACCACGATCTGCGCATGTTTGAGTTGCAGGCGTTTGCCTTCCTCGATCTGCTCGACGCGCGCGGGGCTGGAGCCTTCGAGAATCAGATCGGCGCCGAGGAACTCGGTTGCACGCAACAGCATTGCGCCGTTCAGGCGTGCGCCGAAGTAACCGATAGCGGTGCTGGCCGCCACTGCCACCAGCAAGGCGAAGAACAGGACCCGTAATTCACCGGCACGGGCGTCGCGCAGCAGTTGGCGGGTGGCAAGGCTCAGCAGTCGGGCAAAAGGCAAACGTGCCATCAAGGCTCCAGCGGGGCGACCATTCGACCCCCTTCAAGACGGATCAAACGGTGGCAGCGGTGGGCCAGACGCTCATCGTGAGTGACCAGTACCAGTGTGGTATTACGCTCTTTGTTCAGCTCGAACAGCAAGTCGCTGATGCGCTCGCCGGTGTGGCTGTCGAGGTTGCCGGTGGGTTCGTCGGCAAACAGCACGTCCGGGTTGGCGGCAAAGGCGCGGGCAATCGCGACTCGCTGCTGCTCGCCGCCGGACAGCTGGCGCGGGGTGTGAGTCAGGCGTTGGCCCAGCCCTACACGTTCCAGCAGGTGGCGGGCTTTCTCGCGAGCGTTCTTGCGGCCCTCCAGCTCCATCGGCAGCATGACGTTTTCCAGCGCGTTCAGGCTGTCGAGCAACTGAAACGACTGAAACACAAACCCGACGTGCTCGGCGCGCACCCTGGCGCGCTGGTCTTCGTCCAGCTCGCTGAGGTTGCGCCCCGAAAGAATCACCGAGCCGGCACTGGGCAGGTCCAGACCGGCAAGCAGACCGAGTAGCGTGGATTTACCCGAACCAGATGCGCCGACGATGGCCAGCGTGTCGCCCTTGTTTAGTTCCAGGGAGAGTTCGTGCAGGATAGTCAGGTCACCTTCGGTGCTGGGGACCACTTTACTGAGGCTTTGGGCACTGAGAATACTTTCACTCATGGAGAATCCGATGCGTGCGTGGTTTTTAAGTGCTGGCCTGGGGTTGCTGTTGTTGTCACAGGGCGCGATGGCGGGCACGGTGTTGATCGTTGGGGATAGTATCAGTGCGGCTTTCGGCCTGGATACCCGTGTGGGGTGGGTCAGCCTGCTGGAGCAACGGCTCAGGAAGGAGGGATACGACGACAAGGTGGTCAATGCATCGATCAGCGGCGACACCAGCGCCGGAGGCCAAGCGCGTCTGCCTGCGCTGCTTGCAGAGCATAAGCCCGAGCTGGTTATTCTCGAGCTGGGTGGCAACGATGGGCTGCGCGGCCAGCAGCCTGCTCAATTGCAACAAAACCTTTCATCGATGATCGACAGCGCTCGGGCAGCTGGTGCCAAGGTGTTGCTGCTCGGCATGCAGATCCCGCCCAATTACGGGCCGCGTTACACCACTGCGTTCAAAGAGGTATATAGCCATCTGGCTGATGAGAAAAAGGTGCCGTTCGTGCCTTTCTTTCTGGAAGGCGTAGGCGGCGTGCCCGAGCTGATGCAGGCTGATGGTCTGCATCCCGCGGCGGCGGCTCAGGACAAGTTGCTGGAAAATGTCTGGCCGAGCCTGAAACCGCTGCTTTGAGGCTTTCCTGCACGGGGGCTTTCGGCTAATGTGGCGCCCCCGATCTGGAGCCCCCCATGCCGCGTCCCGCCTGGTCCCTGTACGCCTATCAAATGCTTGAACCTCATGAACAGCTGGATCTGTTCGCCTGTCAGGAAGTGCGGGTGCATCTGATCGCGCGCCAACTTGAGCTGGGCGGCTCAATCGACCGAACGTTATGTGGCACGTTGTTGCCTGCCCGGCCGCAAATGTCTCCGGTCGAGCTGCAGGTCATGCGCGACGAGCGACTGTGCCCCTTGTGCAAGGCCATCATTGATGCGCAGCGCAGAGGGATGAACCCTATCTGGCCTGAACTCTAGCTGTCGGCGCAGCGCAATGGCCGGATCCGGATATCCCCGATCCGGCAAGTCCAGGTGTACACTTCATTTTTTGTATTTACCTTGTAGAACCGAAGGATCTTCCCGGATGTTGTCGCGCATTCCAGCCGTTACCCGCTGTCTGTCACTTGCTGCTCTGTGCGCGGTGAGCTCTGTCCATGCTCTGGAGTTCCCGTTGCCGCCGCCTGGCGAGGACATCGTGGGCCAGGTGCAGGTCATCAAGGCCAAATACGAAGATACCTTCGCCGATCTGGGCACGAAATATGATCTGGGCTATCTGGAAATGATCGCCGCCAACCCTGGCGTCGATCCGTGGTTGCCAGGCGCGGGCAAGGACATCGTGCTGCCGACCCGTTTCATCCTGCCACCGGGCCCGCGTGAAGGGATCGTGATCAACCTGGCCGAGTACCGCATGTATTACTACCCCAAGGGGCAGAATGTGGTGCACACCTATCCACTCGGGGTAGGGCGTGAAGGCTGGGGCTCGCCTATCGGTGTGACCAAGGTCATTGCCAAGACGCCGAACCCTACCTGGACGCCGCCTGCATCGATCAAGGCCGAACATGCCGCTGACGGCGATCCGCTGCCAGACGTCGTGCCCGCCGGTCCGGACAACCCGCTTGGGCCATTCAAGTTCGGCCTGGGGATGTCCGGCTATCTGATTCACGGCTCGAACAAGAAGTTTGGCATTGGCATGCGCACCAGCCATGGCTGCTTCCGCATGTACAATAACAACGTGCTTGAACTGGCTGACATGGCCCCTGTCGGCACCACTGTGCGCATCATCAGCGAGCCTTACAAATTCGGCCTCAGTGGCGGCAAGGTTTACCTTGAGGCGCACACGCCGGTCGATGACCAGGGTAACCCGTCAGTGGTCGACAAACACACGGCGGTCATCAATGCGCTGCTCAAACGTGACGATCTGGGCAACAACCTGCGCATGAACTGGGATCTGGTGCGTGATGTGGTGGCCGCTGAAGATGGCATGCCGGTGGAAATCGCAGAACCGGGTAAAGCGCCTTCGAGTGCTGAAGAGCCGGTAATTTTTCAGTAAAGCGTCGTCATTCCGTCTCGTGAAGTTCCGCGTGATTCTCGTGCCTGCGCGGAGCGTTGGCACGATATTCGTCGTCAGAACCCTGCTGACGCAGGGAGTCACGAAATGCATTACCACGCGCAGCGTGGGAACGAGAATCAAAAGAACATAAAAAAAAGCCGACCCGTTGCCGGATCGGCTTTCAATAATCCCGGAGGATTATTACTTGCGGCTAGCTTTGTCCAACATGCGCAGAGCGCGCTCGTTGGCTTCGTCAGCAGTTTGCTGAGCTTTTTGAGCAGCAGCCATAGCTTCGTCAGCCTTGCGGTAGGCTTCGTCGGCACGTGCTTGCGAACGAGCTGCTGCGTCTTCGGTAGCTGTCAGACGAGCTTCGGTTTCTTTGGATACGCTGCTGCAACCGGTAGCCAGAACTGCGGCCAGAGCCAGAGCAGAGAATTTCAGAACGTTGTTCATCGTGTTCACCTTAAAGGAATTTTTTCAAATTAGTCATCTCTCGAAAATGAGAAAACGACCGGCGTACATAGTACCCATTGTTTGTAGTAAGTAAACGGACCCAGCGCAAGAAGCTGCTAAATTTAGCTGCTTTAAAAGTGTTCCGCGTTACTTCTCGCGCATTCTGTACAAAAACTATCCACTGGAAGGCGGCAAGTGCGGGCTCGCGAGCATCCTGCTTTTGCATTCGGGTCACTGATCATGCGTTGCCGTGCCATACGGCTGGTCGACAGGCTGAAATATTTAAGTGTATTTACGCTTGCTGCGCTTGAGCATATTCAACAATGGCGCCTACTATCTCAGGGTGCTGTTTGTCGATATCGGCAATGTTGTTTTCGGTGTCATGAACAGACACTGGTGGCGTGGATGTTCCTTCGCCTGAAAAAGACCGGTAAGGTAGGGGTCCAATTCCAAGACCCGCTAGGAGTAACGATGAGCGAGGCGCTGTCCATCCACCATGACGAAATCGGCCATCATTTCGAAATTATTATCGACGGCCATCGTGCCTACCTGACCTACATGGATCTCGGGAAGCAGACCCTCGATTTCTACCGGACCTTCGTACCCGATGCCTTGCGCGGGCGTGGAATTGCGGCTGCCCTCACCAAAGAGGCGCTCGACTACGCAGACAGCATGGGTTATTCCGTCATACCGTCCTGCTCGTATGTGGAGCGTTATATGGAGCTCCATGACCTTCAGTCGCAGGCTGCCAAGCTCTGACCTGATCGAATGACTGTCACCATGAAAAACGCCGGGCATTTGCCCGGCGTTTTCGTCACTGCGTATCTGCTCGCTGAATACCGACCTGTCAGATCACTTGCGCTTGCGCGCAGGCAATACACCCTTGAGTTTCGCATGCATGCTACGCAAGGTTTTCTCAGTGCTTTCCCAGTCGATGCACGCGTCGGTAATTGACACGCCGTATTGCAATTCCGACAGGTCTTTCGGGATCGACTGACAGCCCCAATTCAGGTGGCTCTCGACCATCAGGCCGATGATCGATTCGTTGCCTTCCAGGATCTGGTTGGCGACGTTCTCCATGACCAGAGGCTGCAGCGCCGGGTCCTTGTTCGAGTTGGCGTGGCTGCAGTCGACCATGATGTTCGGACGAATGCCGGATTTGTTCAGGGCCTGTTCGCAGAGTGCCACGCTGACCGAATCATAGTTGGGCTTGCCATTGCCGCCGCGCAGTACGACGTGGCCATAGGCATTGCCCTTGGTGGTCACGATCGACACGCCGCCTTCCTGGTTGATGCCGAGGAAGCGATGCGGGCTGGAAACCGACTGCAAGGCGTTGATGGCAACGGTCAGGCCGCCATCGGTGCCGTTCTTGAAGCCGACTGCCGAAGACAGGCCGGAAGCCATCTCGCGGTGCGTCTGTGATTCAGTGGTGCGTGCGCCAATGGCGGACCAGCTGATCAGGTCTTGCAGATATTGCGGAGAGATCGGGTCAAGCGCTTCGGTGGCCGTTGGCAGACCCATTTCAGCCAGGTCCAGCAGCAACTGGCGACCAATGTGCAGGCCGTCCTGAATCTTGAAAGAATCATCCAGATAAGGATCGTTGATCAGACCTTTCCAGCCGACCGTGGTGCGCGGCTTCTCGAAGTAGACGCGCATGACCAGATACAGCGTGTCGGAAACTTCCGCAGCCAGTGTCTTCAGGCGCTCGGCATATTCCTTGGCGGCCTTCAGGTCATGGATCGAGCAGGGGCCGATCACAATGAACAGACGGTGATCGTTGCCGTCGAGAATATTGCGAATCACTTCACGGCCCTGACTGACGGTGCGCAGGGCAGCATCGGTCAGCGGGATGTCGCGCTTGAGCTGATCCGGGGTGATCAGGGTCTCATTGGACGCAACGTTGAGGTCATTAATCGGTAAATCAGCCATCGTGTTACTCATCAGGTCGCGGGTACTGGCCGCCAACGGTCCCCCGTGCGGCGGTGCCCAGCAGGTTTGAGCGCAGCGGGGAGCCGAACCTTAGCGCGTTATCGCGTTGTTCGACAATAAGTAAACGAGGTATCGCACGGGTTCGCAGGCTGCCAGCTGGGTTGTGTCTTCGTATTGCAAGACAATCCGCCGAGAAGGATAGTGTACGGCCAGAAATATCCGGACAGCCAAGGGAGTCCTTATGAGTGTCATTCCCCATCGGCCACGGGTCGGCATTATCGGTACCGGTGCCATCGGTGGATTTTACGGGCTGATGCTGGCACGCGCCGGCTTTGACGTGCATTTCCTGCTGCGCAGCGAGTTTGAGGCGGTGGTGTCCAATGGTTTGCGGGTCAGTAGCGCGGTACATGGCGATTTGCACCTGCAGCCTGTCCAGGCTTATCGCTCGGCCGCCTACATGCCGCGTTGTGACTGGTTGCTGATTGGCACCAAGAGTACCGGTAATGCCGAGCTGGGTCCGATCATCCGGCAGGTTGCAGCACCGAATGCGGGCGTGTTGCTGTTGCAAAACGGCCTCGCCGTTGAAGATCAACTGCGCGCGGTGCTGCCTGACGGCTTGCACCTGTTGGGCGGGCTGTGTTTCGTTTGTCTGCATCGGGCCTCGCCGGGTGTCATCACCCATCAGGCGTTCGGCGCGGTCAGTGTCGGTTACCACAGCGGCCCTGCCGTCGACGAGGCCAGCCGTCTGGCCATCGTCGAAGCATGCGCGGCTTTGTTCGTCGCTGCCGGGATCGACGCTCCGGTAATGGCCGATCTGCGCCAGGCCCGCTGGCAGAAACTGGTCTGGAATGTGCCCTACAACGGGCTGTCGGCTCTGTTGCAGGCAGGGACTGGCCGCTTGATGAGCGACCCCGACAGTCAGGCGCTGATCCGTGCATTGATGGACGAAGTGGTGCTGGGCGCCGAGGCGTGCGGTCATGTGTTGCCTGCCGGGTTCGCGCAGCACCTGCTTTCGGTCACTGAAACCATGCCCGACTACAGGCCAAGCATGTACCACGATCGTGTCGAACGGCGTCCGTTAGAGCTGGAAGCCATTTATGCCCGGCCTCTGGCGGCCGCGCTTGCAGCCGGCTTTGACATGGTCCGTGTCCGGGCGCTTTACCAGGCGTTGGCATTTGTTGATCGCGACAACCGTCGATCAGGCGAGGAGTGAGTAATGATCGAGAATGATGACGATAAACTGGTACTGGCCATTTCATCCAGAGCGCTGTTCGACCTGCGTGACAGCCACGCGGTGTACATGGCGGATGGCATTGAGGCCTATCGCAAGTATCAGATTGAGCACGAGGACGGCATCCTCGAGCAGGGCGATGCTTTTGCTCTGGTAGAAAAACTGTTGAACCTCAACGTCAGCCTGGGCAGGGCGCGGGTCGAAGTGGTTCTGGTCTCGCGCAACAGTGCCGACACCGGCCTGCGGGTATTCAATTCGATTCAGCATTACGGGCTCGATATCAGCCGCGCAGCTTTCGCTGGCGGGCGCAGTCCTTACCCTTATCTGGCGGCGTTCGGTTGCCATCTGTTTCTGTCGACCCACGCCGAAGATGTGCGCAGCGCGCTGGACGCCGGGTTCGCCGCCGCGACTATTCTGTCCGGCGGTGCGCGGCGTGCCGCCAGTGGCGAGCTACGTATCGCATTCGATGGCGATGCGGTGTTGTTTTCCGACGAGTCGGAACGGGTTTATCAAAATGGCGGGTTGGCCGCTTTTCAGGCCAGCGAACGTGAATCTGCCCGCGAGCCCTTGCGCGGCGGGCCGTTCAAGCCGTTTCTTGCTGCGCTAAACAAGCTCCAGCGCGAATTTCCCGATGCAAGCTGTCCGATTCGTACGGCGCTGGTCACTGCGCGATCGGCCCCTGCGCACGAGCGAGTGATCCGTACGTTGCGTGAATGGGATATCCGGCTGGACGAGTCGCTGTTTCTCGGTGGCTTGCAAAAGTCGGCGTTCCTTGAAGCGTTCGCTGCCGATGTGTTTTTCGACGATCAGCCAGGGCACTGCGAAAAAGCTCGCGACGTAGTTGCCACAGGTCATGTTCCGCACGGTATCAGCAACGAAGTAAAGCCACTGACGTGAACGGGTACCGAGCAGTCTGCCGTCGCAGCGCCTGATGCACTGCTACGCTGTGTCAATCTCCGCCATTCTGGTTGTACGGGAGGTTGTATGGTGCGTTCGATGCTGTATGCCACAGACCTGGGTCTGTTTGCGCCGTATGTGACGCAGCACGCGTTGGCGCTGGCAAGAACGTTCAACGCCGGGCTGTACGTTATCCATGTTGTCGAACCCTTGGGGCTGTTTGCCGAATCGGTCCTGCAAACTTACCTTGGGCAGGATGCGCTGCGAGAGCTTCACGGCAAAGGTGTGGAGGCGTTTCTGGAGGGCATAGAGCAACGGATGCTTGACGGGTATCGGGAGGAGCTCGGGGAGGGTCACTCTGATCTGTCGTTGATCCGCACAGTGCGTGTCATTCAGGGAGAGCCCGCCAGCATCATTCTCGAGCAGGCACGCAAACTGAACGTGGACCTGCTGGTAGTCGGCAGCCACAGCCGCCGGGTGGAAGGGGGGGCATCGACAGGTCGAACAGCGTCCAGGGTCTTGCAGTTTTCCGACGTGCCCGTCTACATGGTGCCAATCATGCTTAAAAAAGGGCGAGGGTAGGGTGAGCGTCATTTGGTGGTTTTAATGAAATCGAGCGTGCGATCACCTTACAAAGGTGATAAAAAGTTCTAGAATTATTCGTCTCACCATTAATCCAGTTATATACCGTCGCTGATACCCATCGGGTTTATCTGCTTTGAGGGATACATATGAAGCTCCAACAATTGCGCTACATTTGGGAAGTGGCGCACCACGACCTCAACGTTTCCGCGACGGCCCAAAGCCTTTATACCTCTCAGCCCGGGATCAGCAAGCAGATCCGTCTGCTTGAAGACGAGCTGGGCGTCGAGGTGTTTGCCCGCAGCGGCAAGCACCTGACGCGCGTGACGCCAGCCGGAGAGCGAATCATCACCACGGCCGGTGAAATCCTGCGCAAGGTCGAGAGCATCAAGCAAATTGCCCAGGAATTCTCCAACGAGAAGAAAGGCACTCTGTCGATCGCAACCACTCACACGCAAGCGCGTTATGCACTGCCCCCGGTTATCAGCAATTTCATCAAGCAGTACCCTGACGTCGCGCTGCATATGCATCAGGGGTCGCCGATGCAGATTGCCGAAATGGCGGCTGACGGGACGGTTGATTTTGCTATCGCCACCGAAGCGCTCGAGCAGTTCAGCGACCTGGTGATGATGCCCTGCTATCGCTGGAACCGCTGCGTTGTGGTGCCTCAGGGGCATCCCCTGACCAAGGTGCCGAAGCTGACGCTGGAGTTGCTCGCCGAATACCCGATAGTGACTTACGTCTTCGGTTTTACAGGGCGTTCCAAGCTGGACGAAGCATTCAGCCACCGCGGCCTGGTGCCGAAAGTCGTGTTCACAGCGGCAGATGCCGACGTTATCAAGACTTACGTCAGGCTGAATCTTGGCGTTGGGATTGTGGCGCGAATGGCGGTGGATGAAGAAGTTGACAGCGATCTGGTAGTGCTCGACGCTAGCGACCTGTTCGAGTCCAGCGTGACCAAGATTGCCTTCCGTCGCGGCACTTTCCTGCGTGGCTTCATGTGCGATTTCATCGAGAAATTCGCTCCGCACCTGACCCGCGAGGTCATGGCCAAGGCGATTCAGTGCCACAACAAACAGGAAATGGAAGAGCTGTTTGCCAACGTCGAACTGCCGGTGCACTAGAGGCAGTTCGAGCCTCAAGCTGCAAGCCAGAGCCTTCACGCTTTGACTTGTAGCTTGCCGCTCGTTGCTCGCTACATTAACTGCGCGCTATCAGGTTGCCTGCGTGCAGTCCGCATTCTTTTTGCGTGGCCTCTTCCCACCACCAGCGTCCTTCGCGTTCATGCTGGTTCGGCAGTACCGGGCGAGTGCAGGGTTCGCAGCCAATGCTTATGAAGCCGCGCTCGTGCAGGCTGTTGTAAGGCAGCTCCAGCATACGGATATAGCCCCAGATTTCCTCGCTGCTCATCTGTGCCAAAGGGTTGAACTTGTACAGCGTGCGTTCGACTGTCGAGAACGCGCTGTCGATCTCCAGCGCAGCGACGGCGCTGCGGGTGCCGGGGCTCTGGTCGCGGCGCTGACCGGTCGCCCAGGCCTTGACCCCTGACAATTTGCGGCGCAACGGCTCGATCTTGCGAATGCCGCAGCACTCGCCATGACCGTCCCGATAGAAACTGAACAGGCCCTTTTCCTTGACGAAAGGCTCCAGCTTGCTCTGGTCCGGCGAGATGATCTCGATCTCGATCTGGTAGTGATCACGCACCTGCTCGATGAAGCGATAGGTTTCCGCGTGCAGGCGGCCTGTATCCAGACTGAAAACCTTGACGTTTTTGTTCAGTTTCCACGCCATGTCCACCAGCACGACATCTTCGGCGCCGCTGAACGAAATCCACAGCTCGTCGCCAAAGTGCTCGAAAGCCAGTTTCAGAATGTCCTGCGCGGATTTGTTGGCATACGTGGTCGCCAGCTCAGCGACGTCGAAAGGTTGGCTCATCAGGCGGCTTCCTTGAATTCAAGAGTGGCGCTTAAGCGCTCGTAATGCCGGCAATGGTAACAAATCCACTGTTCAATGGCCCGTGCCAGCGACTAGAGTGCCGCTATCCGTTTGATAGCAAAGCCCTTGAGGAGTGTGCTGTGGAAATTGCCTGTCTGGACCTTGAGGGTGTGCTGGTCCCGGAAATCTGGATCGCCTTTGCCGAAAAAACCGACATTGAGTCATTGCGTGCGACCACTCGGGACATCCCTGACTATGACGTACTGATGAGCCAACGCCTGCGTATTCTGGATGAGCACGGTCTGAAGCTGGCGGACATTCAAGAGGTGATCAGCACCCTCAGGCCGCTGGAGGGCGCTGCAGAGTTTGTCGACTGGCTGCGTGAGCGTTTTCAAGTGGTGATTCTGTCGGACACGTTCTACGAGTTCTCCCAGCCGCTGATGCGTCAGTTGGGGTTCCCGACGCTGCTGTGTCATCGGTTGATCACTGATGAAAACGACCGTGTGGTCAGTTATCAACTACGCCAGAAAGACCCGAAGCGTCAGTCGGTACTGGCCTTCAAGAGTCTCTATTACCGCATCATTGCAGCGGGCGATTCGTACAACGACACCACGATGCTGGGCGAAGCTGATGCGGGTATCCTGTTTCACGCACCTGACACGTGATCCGAGAATTCCCGCAGTTCCCGGCGGTGCATACGTTTGAGGACTTGAAGAAAGAATTCATCAAGGCGTCGAATCGGGATTTGTTGCTTTAGGGGAAACGTGCCCTGTAGCGGCCATAAGTAAATCAAGCGCGAACCGGGCGACGCTTGGCTTGTTCGCGAAAGGGGCTGTGCATAGGCGAAATCCTGATGCCCGAACCGACGCATTCGCGAACAGGCTCGCCCCACAGAAGCTGGATCTCAAAGCGCTTCGAGCGTCTCCATGAGCACGCGGACCTTGGTGAAGGTTTCCTGATACTCGGCCTCGCAGTCGGAATCGGCGACGATACCGCCGCCGCCCCAGCAGGAAATTTGTCCGTTTTTGACCAGCAGGCTACGGATGGCGATAGAGCTGTCCATTTCGCCGCGAACATCCAGATACATCAGCGAGCCGCAGTACAGGCTGCGGCGGGTCGGTTCCAGTTCGTCGATGATCTGCATGGCACGAATCTTCGGCGCGCCGGTAATGGAGCCCCCGGGAAAGCTGCCGGCGATCAGGTCCAGTGCATCGTTGCCGGCTGCCAGTTCGCCGGTCACGCTGCTCACCAGGTGGTGAACATTGGGGTAGCTTTCCAGGCTGAACAGTTCAGGGACTTTCACCGAACCGATGCTGCAACTGCGGCCCAGATCGTTGCGCAGCAGGTCGACGATCATCAGGTTTTCGGCGCGGTCTTTCTCGCTGGCCAGCAATTCCAGGGCAAGAGCGGCGTCCTGAGCAGTATCTGCGCTGCGCGGCCGCGTGCCTTTGATGGGGCGGGTTTCCACCTGCCGTGAGCTGACCCTGACAAAGCGCTCAGGAGAAAGGCTCAGGATGGCGTCAGTTCCCGGCAATGCCAGATAACCGGCAAACGGGGTAGGGCAAGCCGCCCGCAACGCGCAGTAGGCTGCCCATGGATCGCCTGAGCACTGGGCCTGAAAGCGTTGCGCGAAATTGACCTGATAGCAATCGCCCGCCTGGATGTAGGCCTGGATGCGCGCGAAAGCCTGTCGATAGTCATCTGCGCTGATGCTGGCCTGAAACGCCTGGCCGAGCTCGAAACGGGTGCGTTGCGGCAGTGTGCTGGTGCTGAACAGGTCAATCAGACGTGCACGTTCGCTCGCGCTCAATGACGGGTGAAACACCAGTTGGCTGGTGCCGCGCTGATGATCACTGATCAACGCCCAGGCATAGAGCCCCAGACGTGCCTCCGGCAACTGCAGATCGTTGCGGGCCTGCTCAGGCAGCGGTTCGAGGCGTCGACCAAACTCGTAACCCAGATACCCTATCAGGCCGCCGGTGAACGGCAGTTCGCAGCCTGCGGGCAGGGTTGCCGTTCCCAGTGTAGTCAGGCTGTCGCGCAGCCGCTGAAGATAAGCCGTGCCTGTCTCACCCTCTGCAACCACTAGTGTGTCGACTGGCCAGGCGCTGAGCAGGTCATATCGGCCACGCGTGGCGACCGGTCTGCCGCTGTCGAGCAGTACCGCGCCCGGCGCCTCACGCAGGCGTGAAAAAAACACGGCCGGGTCAGCGCTGTAGGGTAGAGAGTGTATCGAGCAAGTGGACATTATCGAGCGTCAGTCTTGAGAGCGCGGCCGGCGATTGTAGCCTTGCTGTCCGGCCGCTCCTAGCAGTATGTCGGGCGTAGGCATGACTCAGGCGTTGGGCACATGGCCGAACAGCTGCTGCGCAAAATCGACCCGTTCCTGAGGCGATTCCTGGCGTCCTTCGAGGGCCAGTTGTTCCAGCCGTGCTTCGACCGCCTGGGTGCGGTGCGTCAGGCCGGTGTCGTTGGCGATCTGGATATTCAGGCCGGGGCGTGCGTTCAGTTCCAGAATCAGCGGCCCCTTGTCCTGATCCAGCACCATATCGACGCCGATATAGCCCAGGCCGCACAGCTCGTAGCACTCGGCTGAAAGCTTCATGAAACCGTCCCAGTTGGGCAGTTGTACGCCGTCTACGGAGTGTGTCGTGTCAGGGTGCTTGCTGATGATGTTGTTCAGCCACGTGCCTTGCAGTGTCACGCCGGTGGCCAGATCGACGCCGACGCCGATGGCGCCCTGGTGCAGATTTGCCTTGCCGCCTGATTGACGAGTCGGCAGGCGCAACATGGCCATCACCGGATAGCCCATCAGCACGATGATGCGAATGTCCGGTACACCTTCATAGCTGATGCTCTTGAAGATCGAGTCGGGGACCACCCGGTATTCAATCAGTGCCCGGTCGCGGTGTCCGCCCAACGAGTAGAGGCCGGTGAGGATGCTGGATACCTGATGCTCGATTTCCGAGTGGCTGATGATGCGCCCGGAAACCGTGCGAAAGCGATCCTCGAAGCGGTCGGCAATAACCAGAATGCCATCGCCGCCTGCGCCTTGGGCAGGTTTTATCACGAAGTCGTTGTGGCCGCCGATGATCTCGTCGAGCCGGTCGATTTCCTTTTCCGTGGAAATCACCCCGTACATCTCCGGAACGTGAATGCCCGCAGCGATGGCCCGCTCCTTGGTGATGATCTTGTCATCGACTATCGGGTACAGGCTGCGCTTGTTGTACTTGAGCACGAAGTCGGCATTACGCCGATTGATGCCCATGATGCCGCGGGCTTCCAGTGCTTTCCAGGTCTTCCACCAGCCCATCACTTGGCTTTTTCCTCTTTGAGGAATGCCTTGAAGCGCACCAGCTCGGTCAGTCGGTAGCCACGGTATCTGCCCATGGCCAGCATGAAGCCAACCAGAATCAGCAGCACGGCAGGGAAGGTGAAGACGAAATAGGTCAGTTCCGGCACGCTCATGATCAGGTGTGCAAGAGACGCCGCGAACAGCGTGCCGATTGCAACTTTCATGGCATGGCTGCCGCCGCGCTCTTCCCAAGTGATCGACAGGCGTTCAATGGTCATGGTCAAAATCACCATCGGGAACAGTGCCACCGACAGGCCGCGTTCCAGCCCCAGCTTGTGGCTGAACAGGCTGATGGCGGCAATCAGCACCACAACGAAGGTCAGTACCACCGAGAGACGCGGGAGCATCTGCAGTTTCAGGTGCTCCAGGTATGAGCGCAGTGACAGGCCCAGGGCCGTGATCACGGTAAACAGGACAATCCCGAAGCCCAGCTGAGTCTCGCGGAACGCCAGGGCAATCAGTACCGGCGTGAACGTCCCCAGCGTCTGCAGGCCGATCAGGTTGCGCAGGATCAGGATGACCAATACGCCGATCGGGATCATCACCATGACCATGAAGGTCTGCTGAGTCTGCAGCGGCAGGCCGTACAGCGAATAGGCGAGGAAGTCCGAGTCGGTGCTGGCGTCGGTCAGTTTGGCCAGACGCATTGCATTCATCTCACTGTTGTTGAGACTGAAAGTGACCTGCACCTTCTTGCCGCCCTCGACGGAGACCAGATTTTCTTCACCAGTCCACCACAGCAGACGGTCTTCCGGCATGCCGGCCTCACCCGTGTCAGGGTTGAAGTACAGCCATTCCTTGCCATTGAAGCTGCGCAGCCAGAGTTCCGGCGTTTGTGGCTGGTCGGCTTGCAGGCGAATGGTGTGGGCTTTTTCCATTGGCACGTGGGCAATCGACAGCAGCAACTCGGTGATGCGAGCCTTGTTGGAGGCCGAGGTGTCGCCTGCCAGCAGCAGCTTGACGTTGTCGTCATTGAGGTTGTTGACGCGTTTGATAGCCTCGGTGATGAAGGTTTCCACGTCGGCCGAGTGTTGCCGGATCGGCGCAAGCAGTGCTTCGGCCGCCACTTTTTCAGGGCCTTCGAGGGTCATGCTGTCGCGAAAGATCGGGCCTTTGACCTTGGGCTTCTCGCCGCTGTAGCGCTTGGTCAGGACCAGTCGGTAATAAAGTGTCTGGTTGCCGGTGGCACGTCGTGCGGACCACGTGACTTTTCGATTGCCGTCAGCGCGATTGACGCTGACGCCGTAATTGTTCGAGATAAAGCTTTCGTTGAGGCTGATGTAGTCGTGGGCCAGCGGCGGCACGAACATCTGGATTTTTACCGAGTCCTTGGGGTTGGCAACGAATTCGACCTTGGCGTCGATGTTCCACAGGTCATCGGTTTCGTCTTCGGACACCGGTATGCCGAGCGCCAGTATCTGGTAGGCCGTGATCGCAATGCCCAGGGTCACCAGGACAGTGATCAGGATCTTCAGATGGAGTGTAAGAGAGCGCATGGATTTACTCTGCGTTTTGAGCGACGGAAGCGCAGACGGGCTTTCCTGCCGCATATTTAAGACTTGGATCGACCAGCGCATCGAAGCGTTTCAACGCCTCGGAGCCGATCAAAAGCGGGTATTGGAATGCACTTCGGTCAGTCAAGTTCACTTCTATGGTGCGTAAAACTTCACCCATGCAGATATCCAGCGTGATCACCGGTCGTGAGGAAAACCGGTTGTCGTCATCCTGGTCAAGATCGTCGGCGCGTCGTTTGATCTTGCTGACTCGGGCAAGCGGTCGTTCGACAGGGTGGACATGCTTGCGGTCGGTGGCCACATAGAAGCGCACCCAGCTCTCGCCGTTGCGTTTGAAATGCTTGATGTCGCGGGCGCTCAGCGAGGCAGTCTTGGCGCCGGTGTCCAGCTTGGCGGCGACTTCGACGTCGATGTCGGTGAGTCTGGCGTACTCGTTAAGGCCATAGACCGTCTTGTTGGCGGCCAGGGTAAGACCCGGCAAAGACAAGAGGCACAACAATGTGAAGAAGGTAGTCAGTCTCATAAATCCTGGCGCGATGAGCAGGTAACTTCAGGGTCAGGGCGCAAGCTAAATGGACCTGATGGCAGTGAGGCAGGGAGGTCGCAGGCAGCCGCTCCGCCATGGAGCGTGCTGTGCAGACGCGAGGCGCATTCTAGCATGAAGGCCCGGGGGCGCCAGTTATCTACCTGTGTGTCCGTTCAGGTTGCTCTTGAGGCGTGATATAAGGTAGCTGCATGGATTGTCGACAATCGATCAGTTTTCTTTGACTGATTGGCTGTTTATGACTAGATTTGCAGCTATTAAAAGAAAAGGTGTCGACAATGTCGGTTGTGATCGAAAAGCAGTCGGTGGCTGAAGACGATTCTGAAACCCTCTCCGAGAACGTCTTTCGGCGCATCCAGTCGGCTATCGTCAAGGGTGAGATTGCCCCCGGCAGCAAAATCTCCGAGCCGGAGCTGGCCCGTACCTACGGTATCAGTCGTGGTCCGTTGCGTGAGGCCATCCATCGGCTTGAAGGGCAGAGGCTGGTGGTGCGGGTGCCTCACGTCGGCGCCCGGGTTGTTGCGCTGAGCCATGCCGAACTGATCGAACTCTACGAAATCCGCGAATCGCTGGAGGGCATGGCTTGCAGGCTGGCAGCCGAGCGCATGACCCAGGACGAGATTGATGAGCTGCGCGGCGTGCTCGACACTCACGAGCGCGACGCTGCCTTTCAGGCCGGTATCGGCTATTACCAGCAGGAAGGCGATTTCGACTTCCATTACCGGATCATTCAGGGCAGCGGCAACCGCACCCTCAGCCAGATGCTCTGTGGCGAGCTTTACCAGTTGGTGCGCATGTACCGTATCCAGTTCTCCACCACGCCCAACCGCCCCCGCCAGGCCTTTGCCGAACATCACCGGATTCTCGACGCTATCGCCGAGCGTGACGGCGAACTGGCTGAATTGTTGATGCGCCGACATATCGGGGCGTCCAGACGCAACATCGAGCGCCACTATCGGGCGACTTCTTCCCAGGCAACTGACCGAGGTCAACAATGAGTTACAACAACAGCACCCCCGGCCAGCGTTTTCGCGATGCAGTGGCCAGCGAGAAGCCGCTGCAAGTAGTCGGCGCGATCAATGCCAATCACGCTTTGCTCGCCAAACGGGCAGGTTTCAAGGCTATTTACCTGTCCGGTGGCGGTGTGGCGGCAGGTTCGCTGGGTATTCCGGACTTGGGCATCACCGGGCTGGAGGACGTGCTGATCGATGTTCGTCGCATCACCGACGTGTGTGATCTGCCGTTGCTGGTGGATGTCGACACCGGGTTCGGTTCGTCGGCCTTCAATGTGGCGCGAACCGTGCGCTCGATGATCAAGGCCGGCGCCGCAGCGATTCATATCGAAGACCAGGTCGGCGCCAAGCGCTGCGGGCATCGCCCGAACAAGGAAATCGTTTCGCAGCAGGAAATGGTCGACCGTATCAAGGCTGCCGTCGACGCGCGCACCGACGACAGTTTTGTGATCATGGCGCGTACCGATGCGCTGGCGGTCGAAGGGCTTGAGTCGGCGCTGGAGCGCGCGGCGGCCTGTATCGAGGCGGGCGCGGACATGGTGTTCCCGGAAGCGATCACCGAATTGGCGATGTACAAGCAGTTCGCCAATCGCGCCGCAGTGCCGATTCTGGCCAACATCACCGAATTTGGTGCGACGCCGCTGTTTACTGTCGACGAACTGCGTGATGCCGATGTTTCGCTGGTTCTGTATCCGCTTTCTGCATTCCGTGCCATGAACAAGGCTGCGGAAAACGTCTACGGCGCGATTCGCCGTGATGGCAGCCAGAAAAACGTGATCGACAGCATGCAGACCCGCATGGAGCTGTACGACGCCATCGACTACCACGTATTCGAACAGAAGCTGGACGCGCTGTTTGCGCAGAAGAAGGGCTGATTGTCACAGAACACGCTGCTTACTCAAATCTGCTTTTGATGCTGGCCGAAGGCCGTGGGAGCGGACTTGTTCGCGAAGACAATAGTTCTGACGATTCATCTGGTGACGCTCAGCGTCCAGGTACAGAAAAACAAAATTGGAGAAAACCATGGCTGAAGCAAAAGTGTTGAGTGGCGCCGGGCTACGCGGGCAGGTTGCCGGGCAGACGGCTTTGTCTACAGTCGGCATGGCCGGCGCCGGGCTGACTTATCGCGGCTATGACGTGCGTGAGCTGGCCGCAGAGGCGCAGTTCGAGGAAGTCGCCTACCTGCTGCTGTATGGCGAACTGCCTAATCAGAGCCAGCTGTCCGCTTACCTGGACAAACTCAAGGGGCTGCGCGATCTGCCTCAGGCTCTGAAAGACGTGCTGGAGCGCATCCCGGCCGACACTCATCCGATGGACGTCATGCGCACCGGTGCATCGATGCTCGGCACGCTTGAGCCCGAGCGCAGCTTCGATCAACAGCTGGACGCCACTGACCGCCTTCTGGCCGCGTTCCCGGCGATCATGTGTTACTGGTACCGCTTCAGCCACGACGGCAAGCGCATCGATTGCAATACTCGCGAAGACTCCATCGGCGGGCATTTTCTGCACCTGCTGCTGGACAAGGCGCCTAGCGAGCTGCATCGCAAGGTCATGAATGTTTCGCTGATTCTGTACGCCGAGCATGAGTTCAATGCCTCGACGTTCACCGCCCGCGTGTGCGCCTCGACCCTGTCGGACCTGTTTTCCTGCGTTACCGCAGCCATCGGCACACTGCGCGGTCCGCTGCACGGTGGCGCCAACGAAGCGGCGATGGAAATGATCCAGCGTTTCTCTTCAGCCGAAGACGCCACCCAGGGGACGTTGGGCATGCTTGAGCGCAAGGAAAAGATCATGGGCTTCGGTCATGCGATCTACAAGGAGTCAGACCCGCGCAACGAGGTGATCAAGGGCTGGTCGAAAAAACTCGCCGACGAAGTGGGCGATAGCGTTTTGTTTCCGGTTTCCGAGGCCATCGACAAGGTCATGTGGGAGCAGAAGAAGCTGTTTCCCAATGCCGACTTCTATCATGCGTCTGCCTACCACTTCATGGGCATTGCGACCAAGTTGTTCACCCCGATTTTCGTTTGCTCACGCCTGACCGGCTGGGCCGCCCACGTGTTCGAACAACGCGCGAACAACCGCATCATCCGTCCGAGCGCCGAGTACATAGGTGTCGAGCAGCGCAGCTTCGTACCCATCGAACAACGTTGAAAGGGGCAGGGGAGCCGCTGATGAGCTTCTCGCCCATATTCCGAACTTTCCGTGAGCGACCCCGCAATGAACAGTGAATATCGCAAACCGCTCCCTGGCACCAGGCTGGACTACTTTGACGCTCATGCGGCTGTCGAAGCGCTCAGCCCCGGGGCCTATGCCACATTGCCGTACACCTCGCGCGTGCTGGCTGAAAACCTTGTGCGCCGCTGTGATCCTGCAACGCTGAACGCTTCACTGACTCAGCTTATCGAGCGCAAGCGTGATCTGGATTTCCCCTGGTTTCCAGCAAGAGTGGTCTGCCATGACATTCTCGGCCAGACCGCACTGGTGGACCTCGCCGGGTTGCGCGATGCGATTGCTTCCCAGGGCGGTGATCCGGCGCTGGTCAACCCGGTGGTGCCGGTTCAACTGATCGTCGATCATTCGCTGGCCGTCGAGGCAGATGGCAACGACCCGCAAGCGCTGGCGAAGAACCGCGCCATCGAGGATCGTCGCAACGAAGACCGTTTTCATTTCATTGACTGGACCAAACTGGCGTTCAAGAACGTTGAAGTGATCCCGCCGGGCAACGGCATCATGCACCAGATCAACCTGGAGAAAATGTCCCCGGTGGTGCAGGTGCTTGATGGCGTGGCGTTCCCCGACACGCTGGTCGGCACTGACAGCCACACGCCGCACGTCGATGCACTGGGCGTAATCGCCATCGGCGTCGGTGGGCTCGAGGCCGAAAACGTGATGCTTGGTCGCGCCTCGTGGATGCGCCTGCCGGACATCATTGGCGTTGAACTCACGGGCCGCCGCCAGCCGGGCATTACCGCTACCGATGTGGTGCTGGCCCTGACCGAATACCTGCGCCAGCAGAAGGTCGTCGGCGCTTACCTTGAGTTCTACGGTGCTGGTGCCTCGAGCCTGACCCTTGGCGACCGGGCGACGATTTCCAACATGGCGCCGGAATATGGTGCAACAGCGGCAATGTTCTCCATCGACTCGCAAACCATCGATTACCTGCGCCTTACCGGCCGTGAGGACGATCAGGTCAAGCTGGTCGAACTCTACGCCCGGCATACGGGGCTTTGGTCGGACAGCCTGAGCGAGGTCGAATATGAGCGGGTGTTGAGCTTCGATCTGTCCAGTGTGGTACGCAATATGGCCGGGCCGTCCAACCCGCACGCGCGGGTGGCCACCGCTGATCTGGCCGCCAGGGGTATTGCCGGGAAGTGGGAAGAAGTGCCAGGGCAGATGCCGGATGGCGCGGTGATCATCGCTGCGATCACCAGTTGCACCAACACCAGCAACCCGCGCAATGTGATTGCGGCGGGCCTGCTGGCGCGCAATGCCAACCGGCTTGGGCTCAACCGCAAGCCGTGGGTGAAATCCTCGCTGGCTCCCGGCTCGAAAACCGTTGCACTGTATCTGGATGCCGCCGGGCTGACCTCCGAGCTGGAGCAGTTGGGTTTCGGTGTGGTGGCATTTGCCTGCACCACCTGCAACGGTATGTCCGGATCACTTGACCCTCTGATACAGCAGGAAATCATTGACCGTGACCTGTACGCCACGGCGGTGTTGTCCGGCAATCGTAACTTTGATGGGCGCATACACCCTTATGCCAAGCAGGCTTTTCTGGCTTCTCCGCCATTGGTCGTGGCTTACGCCATCGCCGGCACCATTCGTTTTGACATAGAAAACGACGTGCTGGGTGTCGCCGATGGCAAAGAGATCCGCCTCAAGGATATCTGGCCGAGCGACGAGGAAATCGACGCGGTGGTGCAGGCGTCGGTCAAGCCGGAACAATTTCGCCAGGTCTATATCCCGATGTTCGCCATCGACGAACACACCGGGCCGAAGGTTGAGCCGCTGTATGACTGGCGTCCGATGAGCACCTACATTCGTCGTCCGCCCTATTGGGAGGGCGCGCTGGCCGGAGAGCGCACACTTAAAGGCATGCGCCCGCTGGCAGTGCTGCCGGACAACATCACCACTGATCACCTGTCGCCGTCCAACGCGATCATGCTCGACAGCGCAGCGGGTGAATACCTGGCGAAAATGGGCTTGCCGGAGGAGGATTTCAACTCTTACGCGACCCACCGTGGCGATCATCTCACCGCTCAGCGTGCGACCTTTGCCAACCCGCAGTTGGTCAACGAGATGGCCGTGATCGACGGCAAGGTGAAAAAAGGCTCGCTGACCCGCATCGAGCCGGAAGGTCAGGTCACGCGTATGTGGGAGGCCATTGAAACCTACATGGCCCGCAAGCAACCGCTGATCATCATTGCCGGTGCCGACTACGGCCAGGGCTCATCCCGCGACTGGGCCGCCAAGGGCGTAAGGCTGGCGGGCGTCGAGGCCATCGCAGCAGAAGGGTTCGAACGCATTCACCGGACCAATCTGGTCGGTATGGGTGTGTTGCCACTGGAGTTCAAACCGGGCACCAACCGCCTGACACTGGGCATCGATGGCAGCGAAACTTACGACGTGATCGGCCAGCGCACGCCGCGTGCGACGTTGACGCTGGTGATCCAGCGCAGGAATGGTGAGCGCGTCGAGGTGCCGGTTACCTGCCGCCTTGACACCGCCGAAGAGCTTTCCATCTACGAAGCTGGCGGCGTGTTGCAGCGTTTTGCCCAGGATTTTCTGGAGGCTACGACCGTGGCTTGATCGTCCCTCATGCGCAGCGTCCGCTCTTGAATGTGCAGTGCAGCGCAAGATCTGTGACGCGCAGCGTCACGCAAGGCATTCCCGCGCTGGAGTGTGAGGAGCGATAGGCGTGAAAAAACACTATCGTGCCCATGCTCCGCGTGGGCATGCAGTTCTGGACGCTCCGCGTCCTACTTTGAGCGTTCAACGCGCTTTTCGAACAGGACAACGAATTCATGCCTCACTCACCACAGATCCGAATCCCTGCGACCTACATGCGCGGGGGCACCAGCAAGGGTGTTTTCTTCAGGCTGGCCGACCTGCCGCAAGCTGCACAAACGCCCGGTCCTGCTCGTGATGCACTGTTGCTGCGGGTGATCGGCAGCCCCGACCCCTATGAAAAACAGATTGACGGCATGGGCGGGGCGACTTCCAGTACCAGCAAAACGGTCATTGTGTCGCACAGCAGCAAGCCTGATCACGATGTCGACTACCTGTTTGGTCAGGTCTCCATTGACAAGCCCTTCATCGACTGGAGCGGCAATTGCGGCAACCTGTCGGCAGCTGTGGGTTCGTTCGCCATCGCCAGTGGTCTGGTTGACCTTGGCCGTGTACCGCAGGACGGCATCGCTGTCGTGCGTATCTGGCAGGCCAATATCAGCAAGACCATTATTGCTCATGTGCCGATCAGCAGGGGTGAGGTGCAGGAAACCGGCGATTTCGAACTGGACGGCGTGACCTTCCCTGCGGCTGAGGTGCAACTTGAGTTTCTCGACCCGGCGGCGGACGAAGAGGGCGCGGGCGGGGCGATGTTCCCTACCGGCAATCTGGTCGATGACCTGCAGGTGCCTGGGGTCGGTACGCTCAAGGCAACCCTGATCAACGCAGGCATCCCGACCATCTTCGTCAATGCCGCAGATATCGGCTACACCGGTATCGAGTTGCAAGGCGATATCAATGGCGACCCACTGGCGCTTGCCCGGCTGGAAACCATTCGTGCCTACGGCGCCTTGCGTATGGGCCTGATTCGCACGCTTGATGAAGCTGGCACGCGCCAGCACACGCCCAAAGTGGCTTTTGTCGCGGCACCGGCCGATTACGTCTCTTCCAGTGGCAAGCCTGTCGCAGCGCGGGACATCGACCTGCTGGTGCGTGCCGTGTCGATGGGCAAACTGCACCACGCGATGATGGGCACTGCGGCGGTAGCGATCGGCACTGCGGCGGCTATCCCCGGCACTCTGGTGAACCTGGCCGCTGGTGGCGAGGCGCGTGATGCGGTCCGTTTCGGCCACCCGTCAGGCACGCTGCGGGTCGGCGCTCAGGCGCAACAGGTTGGCAGCGAGTGGAAAGTCACCAAGGCGATCATGAGCCGCAGCGCCAGAACGCTGATGGAAGGCTGGGTACGCGTGCCTCCTGCGGGGGAATGAACGACTTATTTGAAGCGTCGCTCGACACCTTTTTCGACCAGTACCTTGGCAGAAATCTCCTCCACCGAAAAGTGCGTGGAGTTGATGTGCGCAATGTTCTCGCGGCGGAACAGGCTTTCCACCTCGCGCACTTCGAATTCGCACTGTGCATAGCTTGAATAACGACTGTTGGGCTTGCGCTCATGGCGGATCGCGGTAAGACGGTCCGGGTCGATGGTCAGGCCAAACAGCTTTTCGCGGTGTTGCTTGAGCGCCGCCGGCAGTTGCAGCCGCTCCATGTCGTCCTCGGTCAA
This sequence comes from Pseudomonas coronafaciens pv. oryzae str. 1_6, assembly GCF_000156995.2. Lineage (NCBI taxonomy): Bacteria > Pseudomonadati > Pseudomonadota > Gammaproteobacteria > Pseudomonadales > Pseudomonadaceae > Pseudomonas > Pseudomonas coronafaciens. The sequence goes on from NZ_CP046035.1 coordinate 2,146,761, forward strand.
CGGATAGTTGGCCGCCCGAATGCCGAACTGCATGGCCATGTACAGGCAGGTCGGGGTTTTGCCGCAGCGCGAAACGCCCACCAGGATGATGTCGGCCTTGTCGTAATAATGCGTACGCGCGCCATCGTCGTTATCCAGCGCAAAATTGACCGCTTCGATGCGCTCCATGTAATTGGAGTTATGCCCGATGGAGTGCGATTTGCCCACTGAATACGAGGAGTGTGAACTAAGCTCCTGCTCCAGCGGCGCCAAAAAGGTCGAGAAGATATCAATCATGAAGCCGTTCGACGTCGCCAGAATCTCGCGAATGTCCTGATTGACGATGGTGTCGAAGATGATCGGGCGGACATCGTCCTTGTCGGCGGCGTTGTTGATTTGTTGTACCATCGCTCGCGCCTTCTCGACGCTGTCGATATAGGGCCTGGTGAACTTGTTGAATGTAATGTTTTCAAATTGTGCCAACAGGCTTTGCCCCAGGGTTTCGGCAGTGATACCGGTACCGTCCGAGATGAAGAAAGCAGATCGTTTCATTTTTGCCCTGGCCTTAAGCAGTTGACGAATTCTGGCTATCATAGGCGTGCTTGCCTGCCCTGAGGGCTGCAGGCGCACCTTTTTTGAATGTTCAGGCTTGCGCCCGACCAGACACGCCCGAGGCCACGATGCACGTGGCCCGGGTGCATGAGCTTTTCCCAACAACAAACATAGTTAGTGGAGAGATCACCTTGGTAGAGTACGTAGTTTCCCTCGATAAGCTCGGCGTCCATGATGTAGAGCATGTGGGGGGCAAAAACTCGTCCCTCGGCGAGATGATCAGCAACCTCGCGGGCGCTGGTGTTTCGGTACCCGGTGGCTTCGCAACTACGGCCCAGGCTTATCGTGACTTTCTCGAACTCAGCGGCCTGAATGATCAGATCCATGCGGCGCTTGATGCCCTTGATGTCGATGACGTCAACGCTTTGGCCCGTACCGGCGCGCAGATTCGTCAGTGGATCATGGAAGCCGAGTTCCCCGAGAAGCTCAACGCCGAGATCCGCACCGCCTTCGCCGAACTGTCTGCAGGCAACCCGAATCTGGCCGTGGCAGTGCGCTCGTCCGCTACTGCTGAAGACCTGCCCGACGCGTCCTTTGCCGGTCAGCAGGAAACCTTCCTTAATATCCGTGGCGTCGAGAACGTGATTCGTGCCGCCAAGGAAGTCTTTGCTTCGCTGTTCAACGACCGGGCTATTTCCTACCGCGTGCATCAGGGCTTCGACCACAAACTGGTGGCGCTGTCGGCGGGTGTGCAGCGCATGGTGCGCTCTGAAACCGGCACGGCAGGTGTGATGTTCACCCTGGACACCGAGTCCGGTTTCCGCGATGTGGTGTTCATTACCGGTGCCTACGGCCTGGGCGAAACCGTTGTACAGGGCGCAGTCAACCCCGACGAGTTCTACGTCCATAAAGACACGCTGGCTGCTGGCCGTCCGGCGATTCTGCGTCGCAACCTGGGCAGCAAAGCCATCAAAATGATTTATGGCGAAGAAGCCAAGGCCGGGCGATCGGTCAAGGTGATCGACGTCGAGCCTGCCGATCGGGCGCGTTTCTGCCTGACCGATGCCGAAGTGTCCGAACTGGCCAAGCAGGCGATGATCATCGAGAAGCACTACAAGTGCCCGATGGACATTGAATGGGCCAAAGACGGTGACGATGGCAAGCTGTACATCGTGCAGGCACGCCCTGAAACCGTGAAGAGCCGTGCCTCGGCCAATGTCATGGAACGTTACCTGCTCAAGGAGACCGGCAAGGTGCTCGTCGAAGGCCGCGCGATCGGCCAGCGCATTGGTGCAGGCAAGGTGCGCATCATCAAGGACGTGTCCGAAATGGACAAGGTCCAGCCCGGCGATGTACTGGTGTCGGACATGACCGACCCGGACTGGGAGCCGGTCATGAAGCGTGCAAGCGCAATTGTCACCAATCGTGGCGGGCGTACCTGCCATGCCGCGATCATTGCCCGCGAGCTCGGCATTCCGGCAGTCGTGGGTTGCGGCAATGCCACTCAGACCTTGCAGGACGGCCAGGGCGTGACCGTTTCGTGCGCCGAAGGCGATACCGGTTACATCTTCGAAGGCGAACTGGGTTTCGACATCAAGACCAATTCGGTCGATGCCATGCCCGATCTCCCATTCAAGATCATGATGAACGTCGGCAACCCGGACCGGGCTTTCGATTTCGCTCAGTTGCCCAACGCCGGCGTCGGCCTGGCGCGCCTTGAATTCATCATCAACCGCATGATCGGCGTGCACCCCAAGGCACTTCTGAACTACTCGCTGCTGCCCCCGGAAATCAAGGACAGCGTCGACAAGCGCATTGCCGGTTACGATGACCCGGTCGGTTTCTACGTCGAGAAACTGGTCGAGGGCATCAGCACGCTGGCAGCCGCCTTTACGCCGAAAAAGGTCATCGTGCGCCTGTCGGACTTCAAGTCCAACGAGTACGCCAACCTGATCGGCGGCAAGCTTTACGAGCCTGAGGAAGAAAACCCGATGCTGGGTTTCCGTGGCGCTTCGCGTTATATCAGCGAAAACTTCCGCGACTGTTTCGAACTGGAATGCCGTGCGCTCAAGCGTGTACGCGAAGAGATGGGCCTGACCAACGTTGAAATCATGGTGCCGTTCGTGCGCACCCTGGGTGAGGCGAGTCAGGTAATCGACCTGCTGGCGGCCAACGGCCTGAAACGCGGCGAGAACGGCCTGCGCATTATCATGATGTGTGAATTGCCGTCCAATGCGATTCTGGCTGAAGAGTTCCTCGAGTACTTCGATGGCTTCTCCATCGGCTCTAACGACCTGACTCAGCTGACACTTGGTCTGGATCGTGACTCCGGGGTCATCGCTCATCTGTTCGACGAGCGTAACCCGGCGGTCAAGAAGCTGCTGTCCAACGCCATTCAGGCCTGTAACAAGGCTGGCAAGTACATCGGTATCTGCGGCCAAGGGCCTTCCGACCACCCGGATCTGGCGCGCTGGCTGATGGATCAAGGTATCGAGAGCGTATCGCTCAACCCTGATTCTGTGCTGGAGACCTGGTTCTTCCTGGCCGAGGCGCAGGCGCCGCTCTGATGTGACGCGTCAACTGCCTGAGCCGTCATGTGCATCAGGTGTTTGAAAGAGGCGGTTTCTTCGGAAGCCGCCTTTTTTATGGCGTGCCACGAACGCGCCCGAATGCGTGGTGTTATCCAGTCTGTCCAGCCCGATAAAGAGTGATATGCAAAGCAGCAGCCAGCTTTTCCCCGTTGCCTTGATCAGTGCCGAACGTCGTGGTGATCTGGTCGAGGACGTTTATCGTCTCAAGCCTGCCAACAGCCCTGACCCCAGTGTCGAGCTTGTAGTGACCCGCTTAGGGCTGGTCGATCAGCCTGCTGTGCGCGGCGTACCGGTTATTCTGCTGCACGGCAGTTTTTCCAATCGACGCTTCTGGTATTCGCCCAAGGGCATCGGTCTGGGGCCGTATCTGGCCCGTGCCGGTTATGACGTGTGGATCCCAGAGATGCGCGGGCACGGGCTTTCGTCGCGTAACCAGAGCTATCGGTCCAACTGTGTAGCGGACTATGCCCGTTTCGATCTGCCGTCCATTGCCGCATTCGTTGTCGAGCAAAGCGCTCAGGCGCCGCACTGGATAGGGCATTCGCTGGGGGGCATCACCCTGGCAGCGGCGTTGGGTGGCCAGTATCTGGGGCCGCAAACAGCTGCGTCGGTGGCGTTGTTCGGCAGCCAGGTCAGCCGCAGTTACTGGCCGCTGAAAATTCCTCCGCTGCAGTGGTCGGCGCGCCTGTTGCTCCGCTCGTTTGAGCATGTTTCTGGGCCGCGTTTCAAGCGCGGGCCTGAAGACGAGCCGATCGGGCTGGTGCTGGAGAGTCTTCGCTGGCATGGGTTTCTCGGACGCTTTGGCGAGCGCGACAACAACTGGTGGGAAGGGCTCAAATCACTGCAAGTGCCGGTGCTGGCTGTCGCAGCGGCAGGCGATCTGCAGGACCCGGTATGGGCCTGCCGCACGCTGTTCGATCAGATTGGCGGGGGCCAGCTCAAGCAGTTTCTCTGCCTGGGGCGCGAACACGGGTTCAGTGAAGACTTCGATCATGTGCAGATGTTGATCAGCAAAACCGCGCAACAACAGGTCTGGCCTCGTGTCATCGAGTGGCTGGAGGCGCGCGCGGTTCCTGAACAGGTCGTGGAGTTTCAGGCCGCAGTGGGCAGTTAGCGGTTAAAGTCGCTATGGTTAGGGTCAGCCGGTCGTGTCTGGCTCACGCTGCCGGACCAGAAACATTCATGAGCCCGAGCCCAATTACAGGAGTTGGACCTATGCATTACATCACCCCCGATCTGTGCGACGCATACCCGGAACAGGTGCAGGTTGTCGAGCCGATGTTCAGCAACTTTGGCGGACGTGATTCGTTTGGCGGCCAGATCGTCACCCTGAAATGTTTCGAAGACAATTCCTTCGTCAAGCAGCAGGTTGAACTCGATGGCAAGGGCAAAGTGCTGGTGGTCGATGGTGGCGGTTCACTGCGATGCGCCTTGTTGGGTGACATGCTCGCTGAAAAAGCCGCAAAGAATGGCTGGGAAGGCGTGGTGATCTACGGTTGTGTGCGCGACGTCGACATGCTCGCCCAGACCGATCTGGGCGTTCAGGCACTGGCCAGTTACCCGAAGCGATCAGAGAAGCGCGGCGAGGGGCAGCTTGACCTGCCAGTGACCTTCGGCGGTGTGACATTCCACCCCGGGGAATACCTGTACGCCGATAACAATGGCATCATCATTTCCTCCTCTCCACTGACTATGCCGGAATAAGCGAAGTATCCATGTTCGATGAAGCAAACGCGCAGTGGGGGCTGGTTCATGCCCTTGTCCTGGACGGTAATGGCGGAGCGCGTTTCATTGCTCGAACCGAATTGCAGGCACTCCAGTTACAGCCGCAGGAAAGCCTGTGGTTGCATTGGGATCGCAGCCACCCGCAGACCCAGACCTGGCTACGCACTGCCAGCGGCCTGAGCGAGTTTGCCTGCGACTTGCTGCTCGAAGAAAACACCCGACCACGCCTGTTGCCGCTGGCCGACCAGGAGCTGCTGCTGTTTTTGCGTGGGGTGAACCTGAACCCTGGCGCCGAGCCTGAAGACATGGTTTCGGTGCGCATATTTGCCGCAGCGCAACGCGTTATTTCGCTGCGCCTGCGCCCGTTGCGCGCCACGGAGGAACTGATCGAACTGCTGGAGCTGGGCAAAGGCCCGAAGAGCGCTTCGGAGCTGATTCTTTACCTTGCGCAATACCTGACCGACAAGGTGCAGGACTTGGTCAGCGAGTTGACAGAGTCTGTCGACGAAGAGGAAGAAAAGTCAGATGTCGACGAACGGTACAGCCCGGAACATGGCAAGTTGTTGCATATTCGCCGTCGCGCAGCAGGCCTGCGCCGTTTTCTGGGGCCGCAGCGTGACATTTATGGTCAGCTTTCGCGGATCAAGCTGTCCTGGTTCGCCCACGACGATGCCGATTACTGGAACGAGCTTAATAATAGCCTGACCCGCTATCTGGAAGAGCTTGAACTGACCCGCGAACGAGTGGGGCTGCTGCTGGAGTCTGAGGATCGGCGCCTGCGCGAGCACATGAACCGCACGATGTACCGTTTCGGTATCATCACCGGGATTTTCCTGCCGATGAGTTTTCTCACCGGTCTGCTGGGCATCAATGTGGGCGGTATTCCCGGCTCCGACAGCGCCTACGGGTTTCTCGTGGCGTGCCTGCTCATCGTCGCGCTGGCAGCGGGGCAGTGGTGGTTGTTCAGGCGTTTACGCTGGGTATGAAGGTCAGCCCTTGTGCTTTTTTGCAGAGGCTGTGTGACTTGTTGTTTTCGCGTCGCGTCTTTGAATGACATTACGTGAGGTGCCTGATGCACGATCCGTTTGAAGAATCTTTACGTGACATGCTCAATTCTTCATCCTCCAGCCGGGATGACGATGCATGTCTGGGACGTGTCCTGAAGACCGCCAACCGCCAGGTCGGTGCTGGTGTGTTATTCGGGCTGTTGGGGCGTTGGTCGGAGGCGTTGATGATCGCTGTCAACAATGGCTCTGCGCACGTCTCTCCCGTTTCTCGCCGCACCGTTGCCGGTGCGCGTTCTGTCGATATCGATAAGGCTGATTGAGCATGGAATTGAATCTCTGGACCCAGAGCCTTCTTGCTGCAATGACCGCATTGTGGACCAAAGTCGCCAACTTCATCCCCAACCTTTTCGGCGCCCTCGTCGTGGTGTTGCTGGGTTTTGTCGTGGCCAAGCTGCTCGACACGCTGCTCTCCAAGCTGCTTGCCAAACTGGGGCTCGACCGTCTGGTAAGCGGCACTGGCCTGACCAAGCTGATCGGCCGCGCCGGCGTCAAGGTGCCTGTGTCGACGCTTATCGGCAAAGTCGTCTACTGGTTTGTGTTACTGATCTTTCTCGTGTCGGCTGCTGAATCGCTTGGTTTGCAGCGTGTTTCCGCAACGCTGGACATGCTGGCGCTGTATCTGCCTAAAGTATTTGGTGCCGCGCTGGTGTTGCTGGTCGGTGTGCTGTTGGCGCAGTTGGTAAACGGCTTGGTCCGTGGTGCAGCTGAAGGCGTCGGAATAGATTATTCGGCAGGCTTGGGACGAATTGCTCAGGGGCTGGTCATAATCATCAGTATCTCGGTGGCGATCAGCCAGCTTGAGGTCAAGACCGACCTGCTGAACCACGTCATCGTGATTGCCTTGATTACCGTTGGTCTGACAGTGGCGCTTGCCCTGGGCCTCGGCAGTCGGGAAATTGCCGGGCAGATCATTGCAGGTATCTATGTGCGCGAACTGTTTCAGGTCGGCCAGCAGGTGCAGATTGGGGATACGGAAGGGCAGATCGAGGAGATCGGTACGGTCAAGACAATACTGCTGACAGAAGAAGGGGAGCTGGTTTCGTTTTCAAACCGTCTCCTGCTTGAGCAGAGAGTGAGCAGCCGTTAAGCGGCTAACCTGCTAATCTATGCCGCCACGCTGCCGATACAGGGCTGTGGCGGACATTGACCTGACTGTCGGCAAGATTTGTTTTGAATAAACCTCAACCGTTTTCGACACGCTACGATCCCCGAGAACTCTCCGATGAGGAGCTGGTTGCGCGGGCCCACGTCGAGCTGTTTAATGTGACTCGGGCGTATGAAGAATTGATGCGTCGTTACCAACGGACACTTTTTAACGTGTGTTCGCGGTATTTAGGGAACGATCGCGATGCTGACGATGTCTGTCAGGAGGTGATGCTTAAAGTGTTGTATGGGTTGAAAAATTTTGAAGGTAAATCTAAATTTAAAACCTGGCTGTACAGCATCACCTACAATGAGTGCATCACGCAGTACAGGAAGGAACGGCGTAAGCGTCGCTTGATGGACGCGCTGAGTCTGGATCCACTTGAGGAAGCGTCGGAAGACAAGACGCCCAAACCTGAAGAGCGGGGCGGACTCGATCGCTGGCTTGTGTATGTGAACCCGATTGATCGGGAAATTCTGGTGCTGAGATTCGTCGCAGAACTTGAATTCCAGGAGATCGCAGACATCATGCACATGGGCTTGAGCGCAACGAAAATGCGTTACAAGCGGGCGTTAGATAAATTACGAGAGAAATTTGCGGGAATCGCCGAAACTTAATACGGTGCAAATATCTCTTACGAACTGGCAAGGTCTGGTAGACTAGCCGCCGAGTTGTCCCCCTGTGTGGGACTGCTTAATAATCAACAGATGGGGATTTAACGGATGAAACTGAAAAACACCTTGGGCTTGGCCATTGGTACTATTGTTGCCGCAACTTCGTTCGGCGCTCTGGCTCAAGGCCAAGGCGCAGTCGAAATCGAAGGCTTCGCCAAGAAAGAGTATTACGATAGCGATCGTAATTTCAAAAACGACGGCAACCTGTTCGGCGGCTCCGTTGGTTACTTCCTGACAGACGACGTTGAACTGCGTCTGGGCTACGACGAAGTCCACAACGTCCGTAGCGACAGTGGCAAGAACATCAAGGGCGCAGATACCGCTCTGGACGCTCTGTACCACTTCAACAACCCAGGTGACATGCTGCGTCCTTACCTGTCTGCCGGTTTCTCTGACCAAAGCATCGGTCAAGACGCTCGCAACGGCCGTGACGGTTCGACCTTCGCCAACATCGGCGGCGGCGCCAAGCTGTACTTCACTGACAACTTCTATGCCCGTGCAGGCGTTGAAGCTCAGTACAACATCGACCAAGGCAACACCGAGTGGGCGCCAAGCGTCGGTATCGGCGTAAACTTCGGCGGTGGCAGCAAGAAAGTAGAAGCCGCTCCAGCTCCAGTAGCTGAAGTGTGCTCCGACAGCGACAACGACGGCGTGTGCGACAACGTTGACAAGTGCCCAGACACCCCAGCCAACGTAACTGTTGATGCTGATGGCTGCCCGGCAGTTGCTGAAGTGGTTCGTGTTGAGCTGGACGTGAAGTTCGACTTCAACAAGTCTGTTGTCAAGCCTAACAGCTACGGCGACATCAAGAACCTCGCTGACTTCATGCAGCAGTACCCATCCACCACCACTACTGTTGAAGGTCACACTGACTCCGTCGGTCCTGACGCTTACAACCAGAAACTGTCCGAGCGTCGTGCAAACGCCGTTAAACAGGTTCTGGTTAACCAGTACGGTGTTGGCGCTGGCCGCGTAAACTCGGTTGGTTACGGCGAATCCCGCCCAGTTGCTGATAACGCAACTGAAGCTGGTCGTGCAGTTAACCGTCGCGTAGAAGCACAAGTAGAAGCTCAAGCTAAGTAATTAGCCCGCTTGTACTGAAAAGCCCGGCTTAGGCCGGGCTTTTCTTTGCCTGCGATTCGAGCAGGTGTTGCGTCTGGCTCAGCCTGTTTGCAGTTGCGGGAGGTGCTGCGCAAGTGTCTGATTCAAGCTTTCGTTGTTGCAGGCAGCGACTGCGCCTATCACCAGAATGGCAGGGCTTTTCAGCTCGAAGGTGGCTGCATCTTCCTGCATGGCGCTCAACGTGCTGCGGCATTCGCGCTGCCAGGGCAGTGAAGCGTTCTCGATCATTGCTACCGGCATCTCGCCGGTCATTCCGCCTCTCAGCAGGTTTTCGCGAATCTGTGCAAGCTTTGCCACGCCCATGTAAATCACCAGCGTAGTGCCGCCTTGGGCAAGTGCCTGCCAGTTCAGGCTGCTGTCGTCCTGAGTATGGGCGGTTACCAGTGTCACGCCACGGCTGATCCCACGCAGGGTCAGTGAAATACCACACTGAGTTGCACCGGCAAGGCCCGCCGTAATGCCGTTGACCAGCTCGACCGCCACACCATGCGCTTGCAGCCACTGCGCTTCTTCGCCGCCACGCCCGAAGATGCACGGGTCACCGCCTTTCAGGCGCACGACGCATTTGCCCTGACGCACGTAAAGCAGCATCAGACGATGAATGAAAGCCTGCGGTGTCGAACGGCAACCACCCCGTTTGCCAACGGCGATCACCCGCGCCTGAGGGCAGTGCTCGAGTACGTCGGTATTGACCAGGTCGTCGATCAATACCACGTCGGCTTCACGCAATGCCCTAACTGCCTTGAGGGTCAGCAATTCAGGGTCTCCGGGGCCTGCGCCTACCAGCCATACTTTTGCGCTCATGCTGTCTTCCTCATTCGGTCACTGCCACGGTGTTAATCAGTCTTTTTATTTCAGGGACACACGAACCGCACTGGGTTCCGCATCCCAATTGCTTCTTGAGTTGGTCGAGATCCAGGCCGCGTGCGATGCCGCCCATCACGCTGCGCTGGCTGACGTTCATGCAGTTGCACAAGGTATTATCACGATGTTGCGACGCGTCTTTGCCAGGCTGGCTGCTCAATGGTGCCAGCAGCCAGCGCCGCACGGAGTCGTCTACACGCTCTTCCAGCCAAAGTGTCTGCAGCCAGTGTCGGGCAAGTGTTTCACCAGCTAGACGGACGCCAATGATGCGCTGATCGTCGATTCTTATCCGCTTGCCAATAGCCTGCCGAGGATCGTCGTAAGCCATGACCGGTCCGGCGTCGAGGCCCAGCACACGATCGATTTCGTGCAACAGCATCGGGTCTGGCGCTACGCTGCTGGCGGCGTTCACGATCAGCGCAGGCCGATCGCGCCCCGTCAGGTTCATGCTCAGGTAAGCGAACCCATTGCACAGCGGCCGCAGTTGTTCCATGCGCTGCTGTACATTGCCCTCGATCAGGGCGAAAAACCGCCAGGGTAGCCTGGCCTTTTCGATTCTCACCCCGGAGTGTTTTAGTTCCGGTTGTTTCGAAACTGCGTCGAACGCTGGCTGGGTGAGGATATTCACGCCACCCTTGAGGAACCGGTCACCCCAGTGCATGGGCAAGAAGGCCTGCCCAGGCAAAAGGTTTTCATCGCAACTTACTGGCAGCAACAATTCGCCGCGGCGGCTGATAAGCCTGACCAGATCACCGGTTTGCACCTCATGATCTTGCATGTCCTGCAGGTTGAGGCCCAGTGTTGCTTCGCTGACATGGCCAAACAGTCGGGCGGCGGTGCCGGTGCGGCTCATGCCGTGCCAGTGATCGCGCAGCCTGCCAGTGTTGAGTGTCAGCGGGTATTCTGCGTCGCGCAGCTCGCGGGCGGCGACATATGGTTCTGACAGAAATTGCGCACGACCCGAAGCGGTCGGGAAAATGCCATCGGTGTAAAGCCGGGATGTACCCTCGCGGGCGCCCGTCGGATAAGGCCACTGTTGCGGGCCTTGCTGGTCGATCAGTTCGCGGCTTATCCCTGAAAGGTCCAGGTCACGCCCGACAGTCAGCCCTTTGAACTCGTCGAACAACGCTTTTGGGGTCGGAAAATCAAACAGTGCAGGGGCGTCTGGCTGTAGGCGCTTCTGCAGGCGCTGAGCGAAATCTACAGTGATCGCCCAGTCCGGGCGCGCTTCACCGGGCGCTTGAATGGCTTTGCGCACGTTGGAAATGCGTCGCTCCGAGTTAGTGACGGTGCCTTCTTTCTCGCCCCAGCTGGCTGCGGGCAGCAGCAGGTCGGCAAAGCGCGCGGTTTCGGTGGTCTTGAACGCCTCCTGAAGCACTACGAACGGGCAGGTTTCCAATGCCTGCCGGATTTTGTTCTGATCGGGCAGAGATTGTGCCGGGTTGGTGCAGGCAATCCACAATGCCTTGATCTTGCCGTTCTGCAGTTGCTCGAACAGTTCGATGGCGGACAGGCCGTGATTGGCCGGCAGGCTGTCGACGCCCCAGTACGCGGCAACCTCGGCACGATGGGCGGGGTTGGCAGCGTCGCGATGGCCTGGCAGTAGATTGGACAGGCTGCCGGTTTCGCGTCCGCCCATCGCATTCGGCTGACCAGTCAGTGAGAAAGGGCCTGCGCCGGGACGGCCAATCTGCCCGGTTGCCAGGTGCAGATTGATCAGCGCGCTGTTCTTGGCAGTGCCCGCGGTGGATTGATTCAGGCCCATGCACCACAACGATAAAAAGCTCGGCGACTCGCCAATCCAGCGTGCGCAGGTATACAGCTGGTCTTGGGTAATGCCGCAGAGAGTCGCTACGTAGTCGGGCGGGTATTCACCTGCCAGCGTGGCCAACGCCTCATAACCTTCTGTGTGCGCGGCGATAAAGCTCGGGTCGATCAGGCGCTCGTTCATCAACACATGCAGGATGCCGTGAAACAGCGCGACGTCGGTACCCGGCTGAATGGCCAGGTGCAGGTCTGCGAGCTGGCAAGTGTCGGTGCGTCGTGGGTCGATGACGATGAGTTTCATGTGCGGTCGGCGGCTTTTCGCTTCTTCCAGGCGCCTGAACAGGACCGGGTGCGCGTAGGCCATGTTACTGCCGACAATCATCACGCAATCGCTCTGTTCGATATCTTCGTAATTGCAGGGGGGCGCGTCGGCTCCCAGGCTGCGTTTGTAGCCGGCGACTGCCGACGACATACACAGCCGCGAATTGCTGTCGATGTTGTTGGTGCCGATCAGCGCGCGGGCCAACTTGTTGAAGGCGTAGTAATCCTCGGTCAGCAACTGGCCCGAAATATAGAACGCGACGCTGTCGGGGCCATGCTCGCGGATGCATTCTGCGAACACGTTGGCAGCGTGATCCAGTGCGGTGTCCCAGTCAGTCACGCCGCGCGCCAGTTCCTTGCTCAGGCGCAGTTCCGGGTACAACGCACGCGCGTCGATGTCGCCTGTCAGGTGCAGGCTGGAGCCCTTGCTACACAGTTTGCCGAAATTGGCCGGATGCGTCGGGTCGCCGCTGACAGCGAGAATCTTCTGACCGTCATGTTCGATCAGCACGCCACAGCCGACCCCGCAATAGCAGCACGTGGACGCTGTGATCTGACTGGAGGGAATGGCCAGGCTGGTCATGCGCAAGCAGCCTCGGTAGCGGCGGGCTGGCCGAACATCAGGTGGTTGCGGATCGCTGCAATACCCTGGCCATCGCGAATCTGCTGCAAGTACCAGCTGCCGTCTGCAGTGTCACCGTACAGGCAGGCGCCGACCAGAATGTCGTTCTTGATCACCAGTTTTTTGTAGACACCGCTGATGGGGTCGGAGAGCGTGATGCTTTCCGTGCCTTCGCCGCCGAGAAAGTCGCCGGCTGAAAACAGATCAATCCCGGTGACTTTCAACTTGGTCGAGGTGACAGAACCGGGATAGCGCGCAAAACCTAGCTGTGCCAGGTGATTGGCACAGACTCGGGCCTGTTCGAACAAGGGTGCAACCAGGCCATAGGCAATACCGCGATGGCTGACGCACTCGCCAATCGCGTAAATGCGCGGGTCATAGGTCTGCAACGTGTCGTTGACCAGAATCCCCCGATTACAAGGCAGCCCGGCCTGTTCGGCCAGTTCAGTGTTGGGCCTTATGCCTGCGGCCATGACCACCAGGTCGGCATCTATCACATCGCCGTTCTTGAACTGCACCGCTCGCACACGGCCCTGATCGTCACCCAGCAAAGCCTCGGTCTGCTCATCGAGGCGAAAGCTCAGGCCGCGCCGTTGCAGTGCTGCTTGAAGCATCAGCCCGCTGGTCTTGTCCAGTTGGCGTTCCAGCAGGGTCTGCCCGTTGTGAACGACCGTAACCTGCATGCCGCGCAGGCTCAGACCGTTGGCAGCTTCCAGTCCGAGCAGGCCGCCGCCGATGACCACTGCACGCCTGTGCGTGACGGCGGTGTCGATCATCTGCCGGGTATGGCTGATGTCGCGGTAACCGATGACGCCTTGCAGCGTGTTGCCGGGGATAGGCAGGATAAAAGGCCGCGAGCCGGTGGCGATGAGCAGCCGGTCGTAACGCGCTTCAGTACCATCGTCGGCGATCACCAGGCGTTTTATGCGATCGATCTTCACTACCCGGCGGTTGAGCAATAACTGGATACCATTGGTTTCGTACCAGTCCAGGTCGTTGAGCACGATGTCTTCGAAGTTCTGCTCGCCTGCCAATACCGGGGACAACAGGATACGGTTGTAGTTGGGGTGCGGTTCGGCGCCAAAGACCGTGATGTCGTACAGGTCTTCGCTCAACTTCAGTAGCTCTTCGAGGGTGCGCACGCCGGCCATGCCGTTGCCAATCATCACCAGTTTGATTTTTTTCATCTTGCCTCCGAGTCGCCAGAACGCGCTCGACACAGTGTGCGCAAACAAAAAAAGGCGTCCTGTCAGTTGCCTGACAGGGACGCCTTTGTCCGGTCCCGTTATCTCGGGAAGCGCATCCTTCATCGTTGAAGGCTGCGCGTTATGAATCATCTGAAAAAAGACCATGCAGCGCTTGTGCCAACTATCGGGCGCTAGTGGGGCTGGGGTTTTTGGCCGAGCGTGACAGGTATTTCTTGCACTGGGTTGAAGCGCGTTGCACAGAAGCAGGGCGGCTTCTGGATCAAGGCACCTTATTCAATTCAAGGATGGTGCATGAGCCAGATGGCTGCGAGCAGATTTACCAGCAGCGAAACCAGCGCCAGCGTCCGCCAGACCTTCAGCGGTTCGCGTTCGAGCAATGGGCGTGGACGCGCCACGACCGGGCGATGTTCCGCCTGCTCCAGTTCCAGCAGCCATTGCTCGGAGGTTTCATAGCGCTGATCCGGGTCGGCTTGCAGCGCCTTGTCGAGGCTCTGGCTCAGCCATTGCGGTAGATCGGGCCGGTAGCGAGCGGCGGGAATCGGCAGGCCGAAGCGTCGATGCTGAAACGCTTCGATCTCGCCGTAGGGATAGTGGCCTGTCAGCAGGTAATACAAGGTGACGCCGACGGCATACAGATCCTGCCGCGGGTCGGGTTCTGCGCCATTGAACGCTTCTGGCGCGATGTAGCTCGGCGTGCCAGGCAGATCTTCGGCGCTGGCAGCTGAAAGGCCGGGGCAGAATGCCAGGCCGAAATCCAGCAGGCGCAATTCACCGTCGTCACTCAACAACAGGTTTTCCGGTTTGATGTCGCGATGAATGATATTGCGCCGGTGCAGCAGGCCGGTGGCCCGCAAAAGCCGGGTCGCCAGACCTTGCCATTGGGCCAGCGGCACAGGGCCGCTGGCGGCAAACACCTCGGCCAGCGTGCGCCCGCAGTGCTCGCGCATCACGTAATACAGATGCTGGCGCTCTGCAAGCGGGTGAAGTTCGGGAAAGAAGCGTCCTGCAACCCGACGCAGGAACCACTCTTCAAGCAACAGGCCCTGACCGGCGACGGTTTCGTCGTGCCGGCTGGCGGGCAGGGTTTTCAGCAGCCAGGGCTGGTCATGAATGTCGTGTACCCGATACAGCAACGATTGGCGGGACTGCGCCAGTACGCTGGCAACGCTCCAGCCTTCAAACAGCTGGCCAGGCTTGAGCACGGGCGGCAGCGGCCACTGTTGCAGCTGCAGCAACGCATCGCCAAGGTCATCTTCGCCCAGGCTGTCGACCTGAATCAGCAGTGCGCTGGCATTGTCCTGACTACCTGCCAGGTGTGCCGCACTGACCAGGGTCTTCACAGCTGCGTCGAGGTCTTCCTGCTCGCCAAGAATCGAGCGGATGCTGGCATCGCCGAGTGTCGCCCAGACGCCATCGCTGACCAGCAACAGACGTTCGCCTTCGCACAGTTCGCCGTCGAGATAATCCATCACCACATACTGATCCAGGCCGAGCGCGCGCTTGAGCACGTGCTGCATGTCGGGCTGCTCCCAGACATGATCTTCACTGATGCGCTTGAGCGACCCCGCGTGCCAGCGATAGGCCCGGCAGTCACCGACGTGGGCGAGGGTGAAGCGTCGCCCGCGCAGCACCAGGGCGCTAAGCGTCGTCATCAGGCTGTTGGCCAGCAACCAGCGATTCTGCGCCAGCAGCAGGCGATCAAGCGATTGGGCCACGCCCCATGTTTCGGGTGTCGAATAATAATCGAGTGCCAGCGCCTGTAGTGTCGACTGGGCGGCCAGCGCACCATCGGCGCATTGGCTGACGCCGTCGGCGAGGGCAAACAGATAGCCCTTGCTGGCCGCCAGCGCCGCAACCGGAGTGACCAAGCGCAGGGCGTCCTGATTCTCCGCTCGCGGACCGCTGGCGCTGAACTCGGCACACCGCAGTTGCAGCGTCATTGGCAGTTCAGACCCGAGCTGCTGTCACGGCAGCCGAACCCCAGGTGGTTCTCCAGCGACGCTTGACGTTCATAAGGCCAAACCAGGCCAGCACTGCCAGGCCCGCAAACAGCCACAGCCCCAGTTGGTAATCACCGGTGTTCTGTTTGATGGTGCCCAGGCCGGCAGCCAGCAGGAAACCGCCAATACCGCCGGCCATGCCTATCAGGCCGGTCATCACGCCGATTTCCTTGCGAAAGCGCTGGGGCACCAGCTGAAAGACAGCGCCGTTACCGGCACCCAGTCCAAGCATAGCCGCGACGAACAAAGCCAGTGCTGCCCACGAACTTGGCAGGTTGAAACCGACTGCCGCAATGCCGATGGCAGCCACTGCATACATGACGGTCAGTGTGCGGATCCCGCCAAAGCGATCGGCCAGCGCGCCACCCAGCGGGCGCATCAGACTGCCACCGAACACGCAGGCGGCGGTGTAGTACCCGGCGGTAATCGGGCTCAGTCCGTATTGGTCGTTGAAGTAGCCGGGCAGGGCGCTGGCCAGGCCAATGAACCCCCCGAACGTGACGCTGTAGAAGAACATGAACCACCAGCTGTCACGGTCGCCCAGCGCCTTGAGGTAGTCCGCCATGGACTTCGGCTTGCTGCGCTCCGGCGCGTTGCGTGCCATCAGGGTGAATGCGATGAGGGTCAGCACCAACGGGATCAACGCCAGACCGAACACATTTCCCCAGCCGAAACTGGCGGCCAGTACCGGCGCAATCAGCGCGGCCAGCACGGTGCCCGAGTTGCCTGCGCCGGCGATGCCCATTGCCTTGCCTTGATGTTGTGCCGGATACCATTGCGACGCCAAGGGCAACGCGACGGCGAATGAGGCGCCCGCCATGCCAAGGAACAGGCCCAGCAAAAGCACCTGGCCATAGGTATGAATGCCCAATTGCCAGGCCGCGAACAGAGCGCCGATGACAATCACCTGTCCGATGATGCCAGCTGTCTTGGGCGATAACTGGTCGGCCAGCAGGCCCATGAAGAAACGCAGCACGGCGCCTGCCAGAATAGGCGTGGCCACCATCAGGCCGCGTTGCTGAGTGGTCAACTGCAGGTCAGTGGCAATTTGTACCGCCAGCGGGCCGAGCAAGTACCAGACCATGAAGCTCAGGTCGAAATACAGAAAGGCTGCGAACAGGGTCGGTTTGTGGCCGGCCTTCCAGAAGTTTGTATCCATGTGTGCACCTCATCATCTGCCAGCGGGTCAGTCGGGTCATGGCCACGACACGTTTTTTCCAGACGTTGTGGTGGAGTGTTCCGGTTTACGGCGACTCCACCGGCCCCTTCGCCGGGGCCAAAACGCAAAAGACGTCGCCCCTCAGTCCACCGGAGCGGAAAGAGATGAGCGACGTCTTTGTCGTAAGCGTGATAGCCGCCGTTGGCTATCGGTGTGATAGACATAGCAATAGGCGGGCCAATGCGCTTGCAACCGGCTCGGCGTCACGCGGTGTAAGGGGTTGAATCATTTCAATAGCTGCGACAGACCTGCCCAAATGACCTTGAATCGAGCGATAGCCGGCCAGCACGCTGCAAAAAAGGGCGTGTCGCCGAGTCAGGGTTTTTGTGGTTAGTGCAGGTCGATATCCTTGAATTGATCCCGGCTGGAGAGTGGGGTCCTTGTAGGGTGTATTAAAGTTCAACAGATTCGGTATTTATTTAGTGTGCCACTATTTAAAACAATAAGTGCTGTCATTGTGATGCTGTTTCGATGTCTTTGTATGATGCGGTTAATAGAGGTGATCAATAAATGTGAAGATTTATTAATTCACTGTCGGATCACGGTATACATTAATAACGTCTCAAATATTTAATTTACTTTGTGCGTTATCTCTGACAGCATCCGTTCTGCCGCTGATGAAACGGCTCATCCGTAACAGATGATTGTGCTCTTCACCGCGACAGTCTTTACTTTCGGGCCGTCGTTCAATGTCGATAAATGCTTACTTTGAAAAAAGTAATCGGATACTCGCGCTTTATCTCGGCTTTTCCTTATTAACGAACTGAAAGGCCGATGTCAGATGCACCCCGGCAGTGCCCATGTACGTCGGGATGTCCTCTTCTTCGCGCTTCATTACAGGCGCCAATAAAGGATACATCATCATGAGTAACATCAATTACGCACCCACTGTCTGGTCCCGTGCCGATGCGCTGAAGGTCAATGAAAATGACCCGACCACCACGCAGCCACTGGTCAGCCCGGACTTTCCGGTCATGAGTGATACGGTATTTATCTGGGATACCATGCCGCTGCGAGAGCTCGACGGCACGGTGGTTTCGGTCAACGGCTGGTCAGTGATCATCACCCTGACGGCGGACCGCCATCCTGACGACCCTCAGTACCTGGGGCCCGACGGTCGCTATGACATCAAGCGCGACTGGGAAGATCGACATGGCCGCGCACGCATGTGCTACTGGTACTCGCGTACTGGCAAGGACTGGATCTTTGGTGGCCGTGTAATGGCCGAGGGTGTATCGCCCACAACACGAGAGTGGGCGGGCACACCCATACTGTTGAATGACAAGGGCGATATTGATCTTTATTACACCTGCGTCACGCCTGGCGCAGCGATTGCCAAAGTTCGCGGTCGTATTGTTACCTCTGATAAAGGCGTGGAGTTGAAAGACTTTACCGACGTCAAGATTCTTTTCGACGCCGACGGCACGTATTATCAAACCGAAGCGCAGAACTCGACCTGGAACTTTCGCGACCCCAGTCCGTTTATTGATCCCAATGACGGCAAGTTGTACATGGTGTTCGAAGGCAATGTCGCCGGTGAACGCGGTTCGCATACAGTAGGGGTTGCCGAACTTGGCCCTGTGCCACCGGGTTATGAAGACGTGGGGGGTGCCAGATTCCAGGTGGGCTGTATCGGTCTGGCGGTCGCAAAGGATCTCAGTGGTGAAGAGTGGGAACTACTTCCGCCGTTGGTAACAGCGGTCGGCGTAAACGATCAGACCGAACGTCCGCATTACGTGTTTCAAGACGGCAAGTATTACTTGTTCACCATCAGCCACAAGTTTACGTATGCCGATGGTGTTACAGGGCCAGACGGGGTGTACGGTTTTGTCGGCGAACATTTGTTCGGTCCTTACCGGCCAATGAACGCTTCTGGCCTGGTGCTTGGCAATCCGCCCGAGCAGCCTTTCCAGACGTATTCGCACTGCGTCATGCCAAACGGTCTGGTAACTTCTTTCATCGACAGCGTGCCCACCGAAGGCGAGGATTATCGTATCGGCGGGACCGAAGCGCCGACGGTGAGGATCCTCTTGAAAGGGGATCGCTCGTTCGTGCAGGAAGAATATGACTACGGTTACATTCCCGCGATGAAGGATGTGACGCTGAGCTGATCGCCAGCCTTCAACCGGAAAGGCCTGCCCACGCAGGCCTTTCTACGTTTCTATCCCAACAGCTCGCTCATCGCGATAATCTGCTCGGCTACCTGAATCAGCTTCTGCTGGCGACTCATCGCCTGGCGCCGCATCAGTGTGTAGGCCTCTTCTTCGTTGCACGCCTTCATTTTCATCAGCATTCCCTTGGCCAGTTCGATGCGCTTGCGCTCGGCCAACTGCTGATCTCGTGCGTGCAACTGCGCACGCAGCGCCTGATCGCTCTCGAAGCGGGCCATGGCCACCTCCAGGATCGGCTGCAGTCGTTGGGCCTGAATGCCCTCGACAATGTAGGCGCTCACGCCAGACTTGATCGCCTGACGCATCACGCCCGGATCATGCTCGTCGGTGAACATCACGATGGGGCGCGGCTGGTCGCGGCTGACCAGCACGACCTGTTCCATCACATCGCGTCCGGGGGATTCGGTGTCGATCAGGATGACGTCCGGGCGCACGGCTTCGACCCGGGCGGGCAGGTCGATGATCAGTCCAGACTCGTCGATCACTTCAAATCCGGCCTCGGTCAGCGCCGACCGGAGACGCCCGACTTTTTTGGCGGTGTCGTTGATAAGCAGGATACGCAGCATGATCAGGTCTCCTTCAACGGCTGAAAGCGGCGGGCGCGGTATCGGCCAGCGAGTGAAGTTTGAAGCTGCGTGCGTATCCAGCCGGATCGCTGCCGTCCCAGACCTTGCCGTCGATCAACTGACTGCTGCGCAGGCTCGTCGTCGGGACGCTTATGCTCAAGGCTTCGGCTGCCTGACGATAAAGCTTCAGTTGCTGAACACGACTGGCGACCGCCAGGTAATCAGGGTCTTCGCGCAATAACCCCCAGCGTCGGAACTGAGTCATGAACCACATGCCGTCTGACAGCCACGGATAGTTGACCTGCCCTTGATCATGAAAACTGACCGCATGAGGGTCCTGCCACTGGTTGCCGAGGCCGTCGCTGTACTGACCGAGCAGTCGCGGCTCGATGCAGTCCAGCGAAGTGTCCAGGTAATCCGCACCGCTCAGCAGCTGTGCGGTGCTGCGCCGGTTGTGATCGCTTTGCTCGATAAAGCGGCTGGCCTCCAGCACGGCCATGATCAGCGCCCTGGCGGTGTTGGGGTTCTGCTCGACGAACTCACGGGTGCAGCCCAGCACTTTGCCAGGGTGATCCGGCCAGATCGCCTGGCTGGTGGCCATGGTAAAGCCCAGTTGCTGATGCACGGCGCTGGCCCCCCAAGGCTCGCCGACACAAAAGCCGTCGATGCGCCCGGCCTGCAGGTGCTGGGCCATTTGCGTGGGCGGCACCACCACGCTGTTCACATCATCGAGCGGGTGGATGCCCTGGCTGGCGAGCCAGTAATACAGCCACATCGCATGGTTGCCAGTGGGAAAGGTCTGGGCGAACGTCAGTCGTGAACCGCTTTGGTGCGCGCGCTTGTCGAGTGCTTCGGGAGTGATCACCCCGGCTTGTTGCAGCTCGCGGGACAAATTGATGCATTGGCCATTCTGGTTGAGACCCATCAGGATGGCCATTTCAGTCGCCGGGCCACCGCTGATTCCAAGCTCCACCGCGTAGATCAGGCCGTAAAGGCTGTGTGCTGCCTGGAGTTGCCCGCTGACCAGTCTGTCGCGTAACGCGGACCAGGAGGTCTGCCTCTTCAGGTTCAGGCTCAGCCCGTAAGGCTGGGCGAAACCCTGAGTCGCAGCGACCACCAGCGGGGCGCAGTCGGTCAGCGCCATGAAACCTACGTCCAGGCTGTTCATTTCCGGGGCGTCGCTGCCGCCTACCCAGTCCAGGGCGTTGCCGGTTCGTTCAGTCATGCCGCGTACTTCATAAAGATTCATCCAGAAAAAAGGCGTCGTTCTGCCCGATGCCAGTGCAAGGGGCGGAAGCGACGCCGTTGTCCATGCACCACTCCGTCGTTGGAATGAATGCCGATTACCGTTTAAAGCAAGGCATATGCCATCGTCAGCCGACAGGAAGTTTAACGTGCGCTCGCCTGAGCTGCCTGCACACGTCTATAATCGCCACCCTGAATTCAGCTGCTCACGAGCCTATCCCGCCATGTATAACCTGGCCCGCCAGTTACTGTTCAAACTTTCCCCGGAAACCTCCCACGACCTGTCGCTTGACCTGATCGGCGCAGGCGGTCGGCTGGGCCTGAACGGCCTGCTGAGCAAGTCGCCGGCAAAGCTGCCGGTTAACGTGATGGGCCTGGAGTTTCCCAACCCTGTAGGGCTGGCGGCCGGGCTGGACAAGAACGGCGCTGCCATCGATGGTTTTGCGCAACTGGGTTTCGGGTTTGTCGAGATCGGCACCGTGACGCCACGTCCCCAGCCAGGCAATCCCAAGCCGCGTGTTTTCCGGCTGCCGCACGCCGAGGCCATCATCAACCGGATGGGCTTCAACAATCTTGGTGTCGACAACCTGGTGTCCAGGGTCAAGGCGGCCAGGTACAGCGGCATTCTGGGCATCAATATCGGCAAGAATGCCGATACGCCGGTCGAACGGGCAGTGGACGATTACCTGATCTGCCTGGACAAGGTCTACGCACACGCCAGTTACGTCACGGTCAACGTAAGCTCGCCGAACACACCGGGTTTGCGCAGCCTGCAATTCGGTGACTCGCTCAAGCAATTGCTTCAGGCCTTGAGCCTGCGTCAGGGTGAGCTCACTCAGTTGCACGGCAAGCGTGTACCGCTGGCCATCAAGATCGCCCCTGACATGACCGATGAAGAAACCGTGCTGGTGGCCGCTGCGCTGATCGAGTCGGGTATGGATGCGGTGATTGCCACCAACACCACGCTCAGTCGCAAAGGCGTTGAAGGCTTGCCGCACGGTGACGAGGCGGGTGGGCTGTCGGGTGCGCCGGTGCTGGAAAAAAGCACCCATATCGTCAAGGTACTGGCCGGCGAGTTGGCGGGGCGCATGCCGATCATTGCTGCGGGCGGCATCACCGAGGGCAGGCATGCAGCCGAGAAGATTGCGGCGGGCGCCAGCCTTGTGCAGATCTACTCAGGTTTCATCTACAAGGGCCCGGCACTGATTCGTCAGTCGGTGGATGCCATTGCGGCCATGCCACCCAAGACAGACTGATTAGCAGGATGTGGTTCGACGGTCAAAAAAAGGGGCTCTTCGAAAGAGCCCCTGGGCCTCGGCCCGCCGCCCGGGTCGGGCGTGCATGGTGCAGGTGTGAATCAGTCAGTCATGTTGATAGCCCGATGGAGGCCTGACAGTCTTTGTGTCGCCTCATCCGACCGCGTGAAGTTCGTTGAGTCTGTGGATGCCCGCAGTGCCGGTCATACCGTCCCAGTTGTCGCCGCGTCCTTCGCGCCAGCCATTGATCCATGCCTGGCGTACTGACGGTAGAGTAAAAGGGCAAAGCTCACGGGATTTGCCATGAACGCCGTATTGATATCCGCGTAAAAATGCTCTTTCCAACGGATCACGCTTAAGTCTTCTCATAGGGTAATGCCCTCGTCTGTTGACTGTAATATCCCTGAGACCCCGTGATGAGGTCGGGCAGAATCTTCTGCCGTTGGTGCCCGCTGCCGGCGTGGCGGGCCTTGATGCCATCACCGTTGCAATGATGACCTGTGGTGATTTCTAACCAAACCACAGGGCGGTGTGAATGATCGTTTTGTCATAAGCACGTCACATTCAGGTCTGTCGAGCAATAAGCAGCGACTAACCGTTCGTGCGACTTTTGACCAATCCCTGTCGAATCGGGCACTTGAGCACGTATTGAGATCGCTTATCAGCCGCAGGTAATGGCGGTATGCCTTATGTAATTAAGCGACGAAGGGTCGTCAACCCACCGTAGAAATGTGACTTTTCAAATTGGCGTTATCCAGACGCAGCTTTTCATTGACGACGTCGTCGGCCCTGATATCTGTTCTAATACGCCCGAAACTGCCGCAATGAGATGACACAATCATGCGGTGGACCGGCACACATAACGTGCCACGCAGGCGCTCTCCACGAAAGACGCCTGTTCAAATCTGGCAGGGCAATGCGTTGCCCGCCGCTGACGGCTCAGGCCCTGGAATACACATGTCGGATCGCTACGAACTGTTCCTCACTTGCCCCAAAGGCCTTGAAGGTCTGCTTGCCGAGGAAGCCACTGCACTGGGCCTTCAAGAGACCCGCGAGCACACTTCAGCCATTCGCGGCTCCGCCGACATGGAGACCGCTTACAGGCTGTGTCTCTGGTCGCGCCTGGCCAACCGCGTGTTGCTGGTGCTCAAGCGCTTCCCGATGAAGGACGCCGAAGACCTTTACCACGGCGTGCTGGATGTCGAGTGGCATGACCATCTCGAGTCGGAAGGCACCATCGCGGTGGAATTCAGCGGGCATGGCTCGGGCATCGACAACACCCATTTTGGTGCATTGAAGGTCAAGGACGCGATCGTCGACAAGCTGCGCACGCCTGATGGCGAGCGTCCGTCGGTGGACAAGATCAACCCGGACTTGCGGGTACACCTGCGCCTTGATCGTGGTGAGGCGATTCTGTCGCTCGACCTTTCCGGTCACAGCCTGCACCAGCGCGGCTATCGTCTGCAGCAGGGTGCTGCGCCGCTCAAGGAAAACCTTGCTGCCGCGATTCTGATCAGGGCCGGCTGGCCGCGCATTGCCGCCGAGGGTGGCGCGCTGGCTGACCCCATGTGCGGTGTAGGTACCTTTCTGGTCGAGGCCGGCATGATTGCCGCCGACATTGCCCCCAACATCAAGCGCGAGCGCTGGGGTTTTTCTGCGTGGCTCGGCCACGTGCCTGCGCTGTGGCGCAAGCTGCACGACGAAGCCTTGGCGCGTGCCGAAGCAGGGCTGGCCAAAACCCCTTCGTGGATTCGTGGCTACGAGGCAGATCCTCGTCTGATCCAGCCGGGCCGCAACAACATCGAGCGCGCCGGGCTGAGTGACTGGATCAAGGTTTACCAGGGTGAAGTGGCGACCTTCGAGCCGCGTCCGGATCAGAACCAGAAAGGCCTGGTGATCTGCAACCCTCCTTACGGCGAGCGTCTGGGTGACGAAGCCAGCCTGCTGTATCTCTATCAGAACCTGGGCGAACGCCTGCGTCAGGCCTGTCTCAATTGGGAAGCTGCGGTATTCACCGGTGCGCCTGATCTGGGCAAGCGAATGGGCATTCGCAGCCATAAACAGTATTCGTTCTGGAATGGCGCCTTGCCGTGCAAGTTGTTGCTGATCAAGATAACTCCCGATCAGTTTGTCACCGGCGAGCGTCGCACTCCCGAGCAGCGTCAGGTCGAGCGCGATAACCCGGTCGAAGTCGAAGAAGTTGAAAGAAAACTCAACAAGAACGGCAATCCGATCAAGCCAGAGCCGGTGGTCGTCGAGCAGGCGCGCCTGAGCGAAGGCGGGCAGATGTTCGCCAATCGCCTGCAGAAGAATCTCAAGCTGATGGGCAAGTGGGTGCGCCGCGAGGGTATCGACTGCTATCGCGTGTACGACGCCGACATGCCTGAGTACTCACTGGCGATCGACCTGTATCACGACTGGGTTCACGTTCAGGAATACGCTGCGCCCAAGACGATCGATCCGGAAAAGGCTTCCGCCCGGTTGTTCGATGCGCTGGCTGCTATTCCGCAGGCGCTGAACATCGACAAGAGTCGCGTGGTGATCAAGCGTCGCGAGCGCCAGAGCGGCACAAAGCAGTACGAACGCCAGAGTGCCCAAGGCCAGTTTCTGGAAGTCAGCGAAGGCGGTGTCAAGCTGCTGGTCAACCTGACCGACTACCTGGACACCGGGCTGTTTCTCGATCACCGCCCGATGCGCATGCGCATCCAGCGTGAGGCTTTCGGCAAGCGCTTCCTCAACCTGTTTGCCTACACCGCGACGGCAAGCGTCCATGCTGCCAAGGGCGGCGCGCGCAGCACCACCAGTGTCGACCTGTCGCGTACCTACCTTGACTGGGCTCGTCGCAATCTGTCGCTCAACGGGTTTTCCGACAAGAACCGTCTGGAGCAGGGTGATGTGATGGCCTGGCTACAGGCCAATCGAGACGAGTACGACCTGATCTTCATTGACCCCCCGACGTTCTCGAACTCCAAGCGCATGGAAGGGATCTTTGATGTGCAGCGCGATCAGGTCGAGCTGATCGACTTGGCAATGGCACGCCTGGCACCCGGTGGCGTGTTGTATTTCTCCAATAACTTTCGCAAGTTCGTGCTTGATGAAAATCTCGCCCAGCGTTACTCGGTCGAGGACATCACCGCACAGACCATCGACCCTGACTTTGCCCGTAACGGCAAGATTCATCGCGCCTGGAAAATAATGGCGCACGCCTGAGATCAAGCGCAATGAGCTGGTCTGTAGCATTCATACAGGCCTGCTCATCGCCCTGAGAGGGATTGCACTCGGGAAAACAGGCGAGTTGCGGGCCAGCATGGACACCCAACTGAAATAATCACTGGCCCTATGAAAATTATCGGCGAGTGGCTATAACTGAAGTCATAGCCAGCTTGACGCTTCAGTTCGTTGGCGTCATGAGTTTCTGCCGATGACAGTGAAACGTTTCAGGCTCAGAGTATTGAGTTTCATCAGTGGCCAGCTGTCGCCCTGGCTTGTGGCTGTTCTGGCTTTTCTGGTCGGTGGGGCGCTCACCGTCATGTTGGCGGTGGCTGATAATGCGTTGTATCAACGGCAGTTGCGTCAGCGTTTCGACATGCTGGCGGCCGAACGCTTCAGTCGTCTCCAGGAGCGCCTCGACCGACAGGTCACGCGGCTTGATACCCTCAGTCGCTTCTTCATTTTCTCTCGGCAGGTCGAACCGTCAGAGTTTGATGGCTTCGTTGCACCTTTGCTGCTTGGAACCCAGGCGTATGCCTGGAACCCCAAAGTCAGCCGGACCGAGCGGGCTGCTTTTGAAGCACAGGCACGCAAGGAGGGTTTGACCGACTACGCCATACGCGAACTCGACGAGAACGGCGCGCTGAAGATAGCCGATGTACGGGACGAGTATTTCCCTGTGCGGTTCATCCAGACCCTTGGTAAGGTGCCGCCGCCGCTGGGTCTGGATATTGCGTCCGAGCCGGTACGCCATAGTGCTATCGAGCGTGCGCGCCTGCTCAAGCATATTGTCGCGACGCCGCGCATCCGTCTGCTGGCCCTCGACCCGTCCGATATCTACGGTATTTTGCTCGTGGCACCGGTTTTTTCGGTGTCCTCGCCGTCTTCCGGGCTGAAAGGTTATGTCACCGCAATCATCAGTCTGGCGCAGTTGATGAATGTGGGCACTGTGGAGCAGGACAACCTTTCGGTGACCATGCAGGACCTGAGCTCACCGGCAAAGCCCGAGCAGGTCTACCAATCGCCGGTTGCCGCAATAAACAATCAGCTTTACGCCAGCAGCTTGCTGAGCCTGGGCGACAGGGATTACCTGGTCGAGGTACGGCCGACGCAGATTTTCAGCCAGAGCAATCAGATCGTGATGCCGGGTCGGGTGATGTGGCTGGGCGGGCTCCTGAGTCTGATGCTCAGCGCCTTGCTGTACAGCCTGATCAGTCAGCGTCAGCGGGCCTTGCAGCGCGTAGCTCAGCGCACTCGCGAGCTACGCCAGCGCGAGCTGCAGTTGCGGGCCGCCCACGGTCAGTTGCGCAACGTGCTCGACGCTGCGACCGAAGTGGCCATCATCGCCACCGATCTGGATGGCCTGATCAACACTTTCAACGTTGGCGCGCAGAAGATGCTGGGTTACGCGCAAGAAGACGTGCTCGGCAAATTTAGTCTGATGGACCTTTATCAGTCCGCTGAGCTGGAGTTGCGGGCGGGCAGCCTGAGCAGGGAACTGGGCCGGCCGGTCAGCGCCTCCCAACTGATGTTTCTCGATGCCGTGCAAGAGGGCAGCCACCCGTCGCAGGAATGGACCCTGCAGCGCAGTGATGGCAGCACTCTGGTCGTGGACATGCTGGTCACGGCCGTGCGTGACGATCAGGGGCTATGGACGGGCTATCTGGCCGTGTGCCTCGACGTCACGGAGCACAAACGCGTCAACGAAGCCCTGGCCGAGCAGGGGGAGCTGCTGAAGAAGCTGGGGTCTCAAGTGCCTGGCGGTATTTACCAGTACCATCTGGGCGTCGATGGCAGTGCTCACTTCAGGTATGCCAGCGCAGGCATGAGCGAATTGTTCGAAGTCGACGAAGCACAGCTGTTGGAGGATTCCGATGCGGTCCTGCGGCGCATTCATCCAACGGATCTGGTGCGGGTCAAAAGTTCGATCCTTGCCAGTGCAAGGCACCTGACGGCGTGGAGCGAAGAGTATCGCGTCGAGCTGCCCAGCAAGGGCCAGCGCTGGCTGCGCGCGGCGTCTACACCCGAGCGGCTGGCCGACGGCAGTGTGTTGTGGCACGGATTTGTGTCAGACATCACCGACCTCAAGCGAGTCGAACAGGAGCTGCGCGAGCTGTCGGTCACCGACGTACTGACTGGCGCCTACAACCGGCGTTATTTTCAGGACCGGATGCAGGCTGAGCTGAAAAGGGTCGATCGGCACGGCGGTCATTTGTCGATCATCATGCTCGACATCGACCATTTCAAGCGCATCAATGACCGCTTCGGGCATGCCGCAGGGGATCAGGTACTCAAGGCTATCTCGGAAAAAATCAGTCACCGCCTGCGCAGCGATGACGTGTTCTGTCGCCTGGGCGGCGAGGAATTCATGGTGGTGTGCCCCGGCACCCGCGGCGCACAGGCTTACCAACTGGCCCTGAGCCTGCGTGAAGAGTTGCGTAATCAAGTGATCGAAGGCGTCGATCATGTTGTTACGGCCAGTTTCGGGATTGCCAGCTTGCGTGCAGGTGAGGGGATCGACGCGATGTTGCTGCGTGCCGATTCGGGCGTCTATGCCGCCAAACAGGCTGGTCGGGACCGCGTCGAACCCGAGCAGCCGTGATCCGGTGCATCCACACAGCGCGCTGATGTGAAACAGCAAGGCCCGCTGCGAAAGCGGGCCTTCATGACGCAGGCAGGGACGTTATTTATTGCTGGATCGAGACCGTCGTGCTGGCAAGCTTCGGCTGGCGATACAGGTCGATCAATACTTCATCCAGTATCGAAGACGCGCCGAACGGACGCGGATCGTTGAGGATAGCCACGACCGCCCAGGTATTGCCATTGCTGTCGCGGCTGAAACCGGCGATGGCTCGCACGGTGTTCAGGGTGCCGGTCTTGATATGCGCCTCGCCCAGCAGAGGGGTGCGTTTGAGACGTTTGCGCATAGTGCCGTCAAGCCCGGCCAGCGGCATCGAACTCATGAACTCGGCGGCATACGGGCTGCGCCAGGCAGCTTGCAGAATAATCGCCATTTCACGTGCGCTGACTCGCTCCGCGCGGGAAAGCCCCGAGCCGTTTTCCATCACCAGATGCGGCGCGGTGATACCCTTTTTCGCCAGCCACTGACGAATTACGCGTTGTGCGGCCTTGCCGTCGTCGCCGTCCGCGTCATTACGAAACTCTTCTCCCAGGCTGAGGAACAGCTGCTGGGCCATGGTGTTGTTGCTGAATTTGTTGATGTCGCGGATAACTTCCGCCAGGTCCGGCGAAAAAGCCTTGGCCAGCAGTTTGGTGTTGGCAGGTACTACGCCAACCCGATCCTTGCCCAGAATGGTGCCGCCCAGCTCCTGCCAGATAGCCCGCACTGCGCCAGCCGCGTAAGCCGGGTGATCCAGCAGCGAGAGATAGGTCTGGGAGTTGCAGCCATTACCCAGTTGACCTGTCACGGTCACGTTCACGCTGCCGTCAGCCTGGGTCACCGGGTTGTAGCGAACGTCTCCGCTGCACTGCTTCGAAGCGCTGGCCTTGACCTGATTGTCGATGTGGATTGTGGCGATGGGCGGTTCGACGGAGACCAGAATCTTGCCATCATCGTTTCGGGTCACGAAGCGCAGGGCCTTGAGGTTGACCATCAGCGCGTCGGGTTTGACCAGAAACGGCTTGTTGGTGTCGTTGCCGTCATCGTTGAACACCGGCAATTGCGGCTGCACGAAATGGCTGCGGTCGAGGATCAGGTCACCGGTCACCTGCTGCACCCCGTTGGCCCGCAGGTCACGCATCAGCAACCAGAGTTTTTCCATGTTGAGCTTTGGATCACCGCCGCCCTTGAGGTACAGATTGCCGCGCAACACGCCGTTGCTGAGGGTGCCATCGGTAAAGAATTCGGTTTTCCACTGGTGCGTAGGGCCGAGTATTTCCAGCGCCGCATAGGTGGTGATCAACTTCATGGTGGAAGCCGGGTTTACCGACACATCGGCATTGAAGACTGTCGGTGTACCTGGGCCGTTGAGCGGCAGCATAACCAGCGAGAGCGCATCATCGCCGAGTTTGCTGGCTTTTAAAGCCTGTTGAACCTTGGGGGGCAGCGTGGTGTTGACGACGGCAGCGTAGGAGGGCAGGGCCAGTGGCAAAAAAAGCGAGGCGAGCAACAATGGACGTAACGACTTGATCATTGACTAAAACCCTACTGCAAAGAGGGAGATAAAAAAGAGGGCATGGATGAATTCCCCCGGTAACTGTTCGATAACTATAGTAGTGAATTCGCTGCGGTTTTTTGTAATACATAAAGCTGCGCCGCGAACGAGCGGCATTATGCCCCAAGCGGAACCGGGTTGTGACAGAGGTAGGGCGCGGAATCGCGATTTTTTATCGACCTCGTTCAGCAGTCGCCGACATGCCATGTTCGGATTGCAAACAGCAATTGTCGGGCTTTTAAAACGCCAAGCTGGTAAAGTGCCGCCCGATATTTATTGATGAGGATTGTCCCATGGCCACTAACCGCTCCCGCCGTCTGCGCAAAAAACTGTGTGTGGACGAGTTCCAGGAATTGGGTTTTGAACTGAACCTGGACTTCAAGCAAGAGCTGGATGACAAGGCAATCGATGCTTTCCTTGATGCTTTCCTGAAAGAAGCAATGGAAGCCAACGGTCTTGGTTATGTGGGCGGCGACGACTTCGGTCTGGTTTGCCTGAGCAAGCGTGGCTCGGTCAGCGAAGAGCAGCGTGTTGCTGTCGAAGCCTGGCTCAAAGGCCGCAGCGAACTGACAGAAGTCACTGTCAGCCCGCTGATCGACGTCTGGTACCCGGAAAAAGAAATCAACCCGGCCGCCTGATGTGAGGGGAAGCAGGCATAGCCTGCTTCCCCTGCTGTTCCCCGCAATGCCCCCTCCGCTACATTGTCTCCCGGTGTTTCTCAGTCAGGTTTGGCCTGCTGCAGAATCAGTGCATCCTCAAGTTCGATCATCGCCAACTCGATGGCCTTCTGGCAGAGATGAAACTGCTCATCTGTCACGTCGGCTTCGCAGGCCTTCTCTAGTTCGTCACACGCTTCGACCACCCGCGAGGCGCTGATGATGCGGGCTGCGCCCTTGATCCTGTGCGCCAGTTCGACGGTCTTCCCGCGATTGTCTTCCAGTGCCAACCTGGCAAGTGACAACCGGTCCTCGTGGTTGCTCTGCAGCAATTGGGCGATCAGGCGTTCGACCATCTCCGGGCGGTTGCCGGTCAGGTTGCTGACGCTGTCGAGGCGGAAAGGCAGCGCGGCTGTGCGCCCCAGAGGAGATATCGTGCCTAGTCGCTCGCTGAGCGTCGACAGGCTGATGGGTTTGAACAGGCAGTCGTCCATGCCCGCAGCCAGGCAACGGTCTATCTCGTCTTGCTGGGCATTGGCCGTAAAGCCCCACAGCGGGCAACGGGGCCGGGCTGACGAGCCTTCCAGGGTGCGGATGGCGGACGCCATGTCATAGCCGCTCATGATCGGCATGTTGCAGTCAGGAACACCACGATAGTGTAACTACTTGATTTTAAAGGGGGTAAAATCCTCCCCAAAACTCCCCCAATATATTCCTAAAACGAATTACGCGACGTCGATCCACTCCGACCCGCGACCATCCTTATACATCTCAGTCATCGCTGCGTTGCGGTGACCTAGGAGCTTCTGAGGATCACGGCCTTCTAACGCATGAAGTCGTGCGGCCAGGGATCGCATTTCATGGAAGCTGGGCGGGCTCGTACCTAAGTCAATGCCTAGAGCAGCAGCACCCTTATCCCTGGCTTCGGCAAAGGCCAGCGTCAGGGTATTCAGCTTTACTGGACTCCCTGCTTTTGCGACGGCGACCGTTCTCGCGTGATGCACCAGGTGCTTTGACAGCACCCTGTCTCTGCACATCTTTATTACGTTCGACAGGTCAAGGTCTATTGCTTCGAGCCTGAGGCTGGTGCTGATCCGCAGGCGAGCGCCGGTTTTCGACTGAATGACATGCAGGAAGCCGTCATGCTCATCCTTGAACAGCATCGAGCCGATGTCGTCTCTGCGTTGGCCCGTGAGTAGAGCAAGCTCCATCGCACGCTTCAGCCAAGGTCTGTCAGTCGCAGCGTGAGCTGCTTTCCAGAGTTCGAGACTTAGACGTCCACGCTTCACTTTTGACCTCGCGGCCTTTGTCGCATCGACCGGGTTCAAGTCACACCATCCAGCCGCAATGGCTTCTGTGAATACATCCCTTAGCAGCGACCGCAATGCTTTGGACATTGGCGCTTTTCCTGCTTTGGTGAATGTGGCGAGGAACGTCGCGATATCCATTGTCCGAATACTGCGCATGTATTTTTCGCCGAAAGCATTGTTGATGACCTTGAGTCTGCTCTTGATGCTTCTGGTCGTGTGGGCGCTTAAGCCGCGTTCTGTGTAGATCAGGTCGTACTCGCCGAGCCAATCAGCGAATGTGCGGTCATCCACTGCGACTGGCTCTGCGATCCGTTGCGCCAATGTCGGCTTCAGTACGTCTGCATGATTGGCGGCGGCAGCTTCCATAATCGCTGCCGCCTTGTCCTTGCCCAGGCCGAACATGCGGCCGGTGACCGGGTCACGGTAGGTGTAGTAGGTATGCCCGTTACGCTTATCGGTCTTTCGATACAAGTTAGGCGGTAGGTCTTTTGACCCTGCTTTACGCGGCCTTGGAACCATTTCGTGCACTCTCTATTCGGCTGATCAGGCTTCCGCCCGTAATACGGACAATCGGTTTTTCGGGTTCGCTGTATTGCGCCTCGGCTTCTACATAGTAGCTCCGGCCATGCTTTACGGGTGCTGGCGCAATTCGTCCTTCGCGAGCCCACTTGCGCAGCGTGTTCAGGCTGGGCGGCGTCCGGAACTGGTCGGCCGCCCACTCGTCGAGGGTAACTTTGCTCATGATATTGCTCCGGGCCGCGCTGGGCGGCGGAAGGGGTTAATCGATCTGGTAGTAGACGTAGCAATCCACGGCTTGCCCTTGAAGTGACCTGTGCATGGCCTGAACTCCGGCGTATCGGCGGTTTCCTTGTCCTCCGAATGGCGCGCCCAGATGAAGCCCGCGCGAGTGGTAGGTGTTTGCTTTGGACAGGTAGCCGGGTAGTCCGCTGCTGATCACCGCCGCCTCGCGTACGCCCGGCATTGGAATTACTACCCGGTCAAGGTTCGCGCTGCCGCCATCGTTCTGGCAGGCTTCCGCGGCTTGTTGGCCTGCTTTAATCGCGATCCGAATCTTCGGCCCGAGTGAGGCCAGTTCGTCTTTATTCATGCGCACATCTCCGCCCGCCGATCACCGGCTGGCTCTGTAGGGAAGGGGATATCCGGCAGTTACTGCCGTTCACTGCTATGGTCCACACACCCAGCAGGAGCTGGCGCAACACCAAGGAGCGGTCATGGAATGCACCACAACCACGGACGAGGTCTACGGCCCGCGCAATGCCAGGCTCGGCAGGCGGGCTATCGACGGCAATGTCTGGTCAGGCAAAAAGATGATCTTCAGAATCATCGATGACCGGGTCTACTCAATGCACGATCAGTACCTGGGCGAGCTCAGGTATGGCATTGCGTCGACTGGCCGGGGGGAGCTGATATTTATCGTGAGGTAGGCGACAACCGCGACCGGCTAGCGTCCAGAGGTGCCGCAACGGCTCCTCACCCAGAGGTTTTGTACTTGCAAACATCCATTGTTTGGATTGGCTTGGCGATTTTCATTGTCGTTGTCATGGCAATTGCTGCGGCTTTATTCGCAATTTGGATATTGAATGGCGAATAGAGTCAGCTCTTCACACGCTTGAACTCGACTACCCAGACCCACGGGTTTGCGTTCCAGTTGCCTCCGACGGATGTCCAGAGCAGCTCGAACGATTTGCGCGGGTCAGCGCTGTATGTTTCGATCCCATCAACGTGCCACCACTCACTGAGTTCGGCATGATCGGTGTAAAGCCGTACGCCTTCGGCTCTGGCCTGATCCTCGCTGATATCCTGCAACCGCTCGACGCGCACGTCGGTGATTTCCAGCAGGATGCGGCTTGCCCAGCGCGGCATGTGGATGCTTGGAGTCCAGCCTGTGTATCCGCTTTGCGCAGGGCTGTTCATGCCGTGATCATGGTCTGGCTGCAACGTTCGGTAAGGGTGATGATGGCTGTGGTAGATCTTCGGATACGGGCCGTCAGCGCGATAAATTGTTTGGTAGGTCACGCCAGGCGGGCCGGGTATGCCGGCACGGCCTTGCTGCGTATAACGGCCGTCAGCTACCTGAACTGGATGAACGTCTTGCCAGCTTTCGCGCACCCACAGTCGGTCACCGGGCTTTCCGTATGGGCAGGCAATTGGGTATTCCATGCCTTCGTGGTCAGACGTGAAGTCGCCAAAGGCGTTGTATGGCCACCAGCCGTTACCGTGGTCAAGCATCATGAAGCCGTCCGCGTGCGCCTTGGTCGCTTTCACGGCTCGTCGCGTGACTGTCTTCTGGCCGGACAGGATGGCGCGCACCATCGGCGCGCTGAACAGGATCGGTCTTTCCTTGGGCTGGGTCATGGCGTCACCACCCGCCGTGCCCACCAGCAGACCGGGCCATCGTCTGTGTCATGAATAGCCAGGCAGAACCAGCCTTCACCATCAGGGCGATCCGGCTCCCAGTAACTGCAATCAGGGTCGCCCGCTTCGAAGTAGCGATCAGCAACAGCTTTGTCGCTTGCATACTCAAGTTCGTCCTTGACCACCTCGAGGCCTTGTTCGGCAATCCAGGCTTTGCACTTGTCGCCGTCACCCTCATCGAAGTCTGGGAGGTCGGGATGCTGAAAAAATCCGTTCTCGTCACGCTTAACGGGCCAGCTCTTAATTAGTGGAATGCGGTCGAGACGTTCGATCTCGGCCAAAATCAAGGCGCCAGCCTTCACCAAGTCGCGACGGCGGTCAGAACTGGGCTTGAATTTGTCTTGGCCCCAAGGCCACGCAGAGCTCATGCTTGTTGGCTGGCCCGCTAGTCTGGAATATACGGATGCCGCCTCGGCCATCTCGCCTTTAACGTAGGCGTCGTCGCGATAGAGCGAATAGCCCTCGGCCGATACTTGCCGCTGGCGCTCAGCTATGACGTCGCGCGCTGCGCTGTTTAGAGTTGGTGAACTTTTTTCGGGCATGACTTCGTCCTTGCCGCACACGCGGCTGACATTGAATTGATTGAGAGGGGGTGGTTACTGCGGGGTGTTCGGGCGCACCTGGCAAAAGTGAGGCCCTGTCAAACCCTTGGAGAAGCGCTTTATGAGTTCAAGTATCGGCATTTCGGCGTTGATACTCGGTTGTTTCGGCACTGCCTGGGCCGCTGCACGCCAGCAGGTTGGCTTGTTGGTCATGACTGGCCGTGGTTCAGCTTGGCGACTTCATCAAGGCAGGCATTCCAGGCGGAGGCTTTTAGGTTGTTAGCGGCGTTGCCCAGGCCATTCCATTGAAGCCGAGCAGGCAGCACCACCTTCGTCGTGGCGGGCTGATCGGCGAGAAGTTGGGCAGCAAGCTTCTTGCTGATCACCAAGGTTCGATCAGCCCCCTTATTGGAGTCGAAGATGTGGAGCAATTCTGTAATCGCCACCGGCTCGCCCTGCTGATCGCCTTGCTGCGCAAGTGCGAGCCGCAAGTCTTCGCAAAGGCGGCTGGACCAGTTCGAGGTATTGTTGGAGGTTGCGCACGCAAGGGCACGCTCTAGCAGCTCACGCGACACCCGCACGTCGTTCGGTTTGTTGGTCATGCCCATGATCGGCTCCGGGGGCGCAGAGGGTTGCGGATAGATTTGATCTCGCGGATAGCCTCGCAGCACATCGGGCAACTGATGGACTGATCGGACGCCGCTATTTCATAGGGTTCACTTGTGAGCTTGTCGTCAAAAGCGTCGAAAGCCTCACCGCACAAGGAAAACTCAGGCTGCACCGGGCTCGCGGCACAGCGTCGGACTTTGCTCATACCTGCTCGCCCCCGGCTGGTTTGCACATGATGGTTTTGATGCGAGCGCGGTGTATTGGGTTGAGCGCAGGTTGATCACGGATCAAAAGCAGCAACGCTTCCAGCTCATCACACCGCGCCTTGAGCCGGTCGCGCTCTTTGCGAAGCTCGCCTATGGCCGTTGTCACGTTCATGTAGCCGAGGCCGGTGGCAAGATTCCACACTTCGTCGTATAGCTCGGCCTTATACTTGTGCCGCTCAATCTCGGCCTGTAGCGGGGCGAGGTGGGCGCTGATCCGGCTAACCGCGCGGTCAATTCCCGCCTGAATGAAGGCCGGGGGCGGCTCGTTTGCTGGCGGGCTCGTACTCGTCACTGCCGCTATCATGCCTATCAAGGCTTCGGTCACGATCAGTTGCAGGTTGAGACCAGCAGCAACGAGTTCGGTCGCTGGCGGTTGAGGGGCTGCTGCAATCGCTGCGTAGAACTTCGACTCAAACTCCAAATCCTGACGGGCTGATATCGAGTCCAGCAAGACCATTGGCAGAGGCGCGTTGCGTGCTGCTCGCTTCATTTCTTCGGTCAAAACAACCGCAGGGCGCTTGTATTCATTGCTCATGATTTTTCCCCTGTGTATTCACGCCAAGCGACCTTCACGCCGTTGACCAGAAAGCCCCAGTCGCCTTTCCAGCGGCTGGTGATGAAGAGCGTGTACACGCCGCCGGGCGACACTTCGTCGATGCGATGGTATTCGCCGTGCTTGAGCTGGGCGGTGTCGCCCGCTTCTCGCCAGTAGTCGAGGTCGGTAGGATCGCTAGCCAGCCAAAAGTAACGGCGCTGCTCCTTGTAGAAGCCGCGCAGGATGACCGTGCGTGCATCCCAAGGATGGTCGTGCAGGTCCCGGTCGGCGTCGGGCCGCATGATGTGGTGTACCCGGATCGACCAATGGCACCATCGGAAGCGCCCGAGGTGAGTTCCCCTATCGTAGGCGTTGAACAGCCACCAGCGGCCCATGTAAACCTCTCTGCCATCAGCTGACCGTATGTGCAGGTATGGGGTGCGCTGGGCGCGTGTGATGAGCCAGGCAGCGATTGCCGGGCGCGCGAGTAGTTTGGCTAGCAGTCGCCAGAAGAGATTGAGCATAGAGATACCTCGACGGTATAGTCGCTGAATTTAAGGGAGATTCGAATGAAGCTTTGGAAGTGGTTTGAGCACAAACGTGTTATGAAAAGAATTCGCTTGGAAGAAGAAGCATTGCAAAGCCACTTCCCCCACGAGCCAGGAGACAATTGGCAATACTACGTTCAGGAGTCGGATAAGATTTATGAATGGCGTCAGCTCGTTATGACTAAGTATCTTTCCCGAATTGCTGACGATTTGAACGTGCCTCTTCCAGATCGTCGCGATAAGTCTCTGTGGGAAAGCGTTGATTTTGATAATGATCCTTCGCAGCCGAAATATCTAACCCCGAAAGGCGTTGTTGAAGCAAGACGATTAATACGAGAGGAACAGAAAGCGAAGAGGGAGGCGATTGCATTTTGGGTTCCTATCTTCTTTGGGTCGGCAGGTATGATTACCGGCATTATCGCCGCTTTAAAACATACTTAGTCGCCGCAAAAACAGGCAATCGCCTCGTCGTGGTCGGCGAACATATCGAACTGGGTGTCGGAGTAGTCAAGCATCTGTTGATAGCTCGGCCGGTCGAAGCGAAACAGCGCTCCGTCAGTGGTAGCGGCACTGCTCTGTGTAGCAGTGCGCTCCATCCGAGCCCACCAGTCGGCCTTGCTCCGGTCGCTGGCAATGATCGAGTAGACCTGCTTTGCACCTTTGAGAAAGCACAGGTCGCAGTTCCCTTCCAGGGTGCGGCCATTGATCGTTGGTAGCTCCAGATCAAACGGCTGAGCCTTCCAGAATTCTCCGATCTGCTGCACACCTACGCCCGCATCAGCCAGTGGCATCACCATCGTGGCGTGTTTGCTCTCTGTCGTGGTCTTGCGGTGCCGGATCTTCGCCACGCGCCGTGGCTCGTCTGCCCTGATGCCGGTCATCATGTCGACTGGCGTTTCCTCTGTGGAGCATCCAACCATCCGCAGATATTTGTGGATCACCCTGATTTTGAGGTCAATGGTGCAGAACCGTGTGACTGGGTTGGGCAGATAGCTGCGCTTGCGGATCAGCGCTTCGAACGGCTCGCCGTCTCTGCTGGCGGTTTCGTAGGTGACAATGGCGAAGCCTCGATCATCGTCGCGGTACTCAAGCCAGACGATGGGCACCTGCCAGCGCCGCGCGCATTCGTTTACAAAGTCGAGGGTGGCGGGGTGTTCCTTACCGGTGTTGGCAAACGTGACGATCAGATCGTCCAGATCATCGTTGGCGTCCAGCACCTGGCGCAGCATGTAGGCGCTGGTCCGGCCACCGGAAAAGCTGACGACCGTCGTCCCGCAAATTTTGTAAAGTGACATAATGTATTCTCATTAAATGAATCCCTGCAATCTTTCGAGATCCTTTGAAAAAACTGAGATAGAAAATGAAAACGGGGCGATGTGGTTTATGTAAGAAAGACGGCATTATTCGGAAAAGTCACTTAGTGCCGAAAGCAGCATATAGGCTTGTGCGAGATCCTAAAACTCAGGGTGGGGGATCGCCCTTGAGGATCGATACGCTTTCCCGTCGCGCAGGTAGAACAGACAAACAGGTGACGGCTGACTTTTTATGTGGTGCTTGTGAAATTCTTTTTTCGAGATTTGGTGAGGCTCCTGTTTCAAAGCTTTGGGGTAGCTATACTAGTTTCCCTATGCTGGATATTTTGGGCGCATATTTACCTGCATCAATCAGTCAGCGTAGATCTATTTATAATACCGGTAGTCTGCCTCTAGAGGTGCTAGATGCTCTTTACTATTTTGGCGTTAGTATTGTCTGGCGCGCTGCGGAGTGGCCTGCTAATTTCATCGGTGTGAATAGCTGTGCTAAAGTTTTTTCGCTGTCGAAACTAAAAGTTATTGAAAGTTACCTGCTGAATCCCTCTGGGAGAATTGGCGATATATTTATGGTTGTGGATGTTAATACTCAAAGCGGCTTGAACGGAATGTTTTCATTTCCGTCGAAAACAAAAGCTGAACATGCTAGTGCGATTCAGTTTGACTTGTTGGGGCTTCGTTTCATAGTG
The DNA here is from genome assembly GCF_000156995.2 of Pseudomonas coronafaciens pv. oryzae str. 1_6. NCBI lineage: Bacteria > Pseudomonadati > Pseudomonadota > Gammaproteobacteria > Pseudomonadales > Pseudomonadaceae > Pseudomonas > Pseudomonas coronafaciens. Next base: position 2,185,140 of record NZ_CP046035.1, read on the forward strand.
TTTTTCGGTCTCGACTTTCCGGATGAAATCCGAAGACTAAAGTCTGATTATGGTGATGACATGATTGTTACGACCTCTGATCACATGCAAAGCAATGCTACCAAGCAAATAGCGAGATTTTTGGACGAAAACAATATTGACTAAGGGGTGCGTCACTTAGGCTAATCAGTCGCAAGCGTCCATATCCTGCGAAATTGCGTTATACGAAGGCTATCGATTTGGGCGAACGGCTCGTTGAAGGCCTCAACACGTTCAGCGCAATAGGTGAGGGTGGGGCTAGGCGCGTCGGACCTTGAAGAAGCACATCGCTTTGCCGCTGTCGAAGCAGTCTTCCAAGCGCTTGAAGGCTTGGTACTTGGCCTGACTCGGCGTTGCTGCCCAGACTCGCTCAACGTAGTGCCGAGCGTCACCGATGTCATGCACCACATCGAACCAGTCGAAGTTTTTGGCCGTGATGACTTCGTATTCCTTGAGAGGCAGTTTCTCGGCCATTTCGCCGTACTGAACCTCGTGCGTAGGGTGGTAGTTGCTGATCCGCTTTTTAGGATCATCATCCAACACCACGCCGATGTAGTGGCCGCGATCAGCCAGGATGATCCCGGGCTTACCGTAGGCGATAACTCGACGACCTACCTCGGCGGGCACCTGATAGTGCTGCCGGACGTATGCGCAGTTGTGGCTCATGGATTATCTCCGGTCAGGCGCCGCCCTCCGTGTCCGGTGGTGGCAAATTGGTTTGACTTGGGTAATATCGGGGGTTCGGCATGGAGCCGACTCAAGGAGCTAAAAATGTATGCAGGTGAAGTGTCCGTAGACTCGATGAAAGCATTTGGCATTGACATCGATACAAGGCATGGCAAAGCAAATGAGTTAGCGGAGATGCTGAGTTTCTGTGTTGCCATTGCAAAAACGGGATTGCAAAGCCGTGTGATTAGCCTGTTCTACGATTCAAACAGCTCCTGCTGCACATTCGAACTGTGCCCTTCAGTTGAAGAATTCGACGAGGTCGCTGAAGGCATCAAGCGTGCAGCTTTAAAAACGATCGGTCAGTTCGAATGGTTTGGCATCATCAACCATGGAGCCCCGATTGAAGCTGATCTGGAGCTATAACTTCGTCACCTGGGTCGCGCCTAATCTCGGCCAAGCTTTGATTTCTGAATTCCAGCGCCACGTTTTCGTCAACCAGGATTTCGTGGCGCGGAACCTCATGCATCAGGCTGAGAAGCTGCCCAGTGACAGCTGCGCTGCATCACCTACCTTCACTTGCAGAACTGACTTGAACTCTTGCGCGATCTCTTCGCGCAGCACGTCCTCGCCGACCCAGCGCAGTTTCAGCACCGGTTGTGCGCCGCTGGTGATAACCGAGATTCGCAGGATGATCTCGCGCAGTTGCACGCCTTCAAACGGCACAGCCGAGAAGATCAGCGACGTGGGCAGGGTTTCCTTGCTGGTTGCCTCGATGGCATCCATTGCGCTGCGGCTGGCGCGGGTCTCGCTGACAGTGTGATCGCTTTCCGACGATGCCTTGACCGTGATCGTGCGCACGGCGGCGATGGCTTTGGCCAGTGGGATGTTCTGCAGCTCATCGCCAACCGCCGACAGCGTGCTGTGCCAGTCTTCAATCCAGTCGCTCATATCCTTCTGAGACATGGCCTTGCCACTTATAGCCTGCACGGCCTGATAGGCAGCGGTTGGCTTAAGCTTCAGCACGGCGCGATCATCTGCGTGGCCTGGCACTTCCTCGTTACCCAGGTTGAACAGCACCGAACAGGTCATTTCGTCCTGATTGATGAAGCCTTTCGCGTCGGCGACTGCGCGGTCGGAAATATATTTGGCGAAGTCCGCCAGGGAGTTGGTGGAGAACGTGCCACGGAAGCGGCTGCGGCCCGCGCCGAATTGCTCAAGGTTCACGACCTTCGCGCCTTCGGGCAGGACGATGGTGGGCGTGACGGTGTCCAAGACCTTGCCGTCCGCGATCAGCGCGGTGTTGGTGATCAGTTGAATTGCTTCTTTCGTGAGGGACATATTGCAGTTCTCGTGGTGGGTAGCGTTTACGTGCGGGGAACGATGGGTGCCTGTTCACGGGTGAACAGCTGGTCATGCTTTTCGGCGAACAGGGAAATGTTTCCGCCAGTGCCAACGTGCATTGGCGTATCCAGACTGGTGTTCTCGCTGCGCGTGCCGCGCTTGGTCGGCACCTTGTAATCGAGCTTGTGTTTGATCTTCACCTGGTGAGATTCACCGATCTGGGTGAAGTCCAGGGTGATGACCAGCTTCCCGGCCTTGCCGTGGTCAACCACACCGGCGGCGACTTCGGAAAGGGCGTGGCCGATCTGGCTGGCAAAAGCCCCGCCATTCAGTTCGTTCAGGAATTCGCTGGTGTCTGTCGGCTTCGACATGGTTGTTTCTCCGGGGGCTTGAGTCCACTGGGTGGGATGTTGAGTTGAAGAGGGCGGCGGCGATGGTTGGCGCGGGACTGCATGCGCCTCATTTCGGGCTTGGTCCTTGCAGCGGGTAGTCGATGTTGAATTCACGGATCAGCCGCTTGATCATCGTGTTACTCAGCCCGAGCTCGACGACGGCGGCCTTCTGCGATATGCCGCGATCGCGGGCGGCTTTGATCCGCACTACGTTCAATGCGTCAGCTACCGGATCGTGTTGATAAGGTATGAGGTTCGAGGTCGGGACGAACGCCGTGTATTCGAAGCCATGCACACGGGCCATTTTCCGAAGCCTGTAGATGCTCACGCCGGTTTTGCGCATGACATCGGTGATGGTCATCGTCTCGGCAAGCTTGCGGACGGCCTCTACCTGCTCACCGCGTGCGTGGCACTTGTCTGGAATCGCATCGTTCGGGGCTATTGCGCGTAATGCCTCTTTTGTGCGGCGCCGCGGTGCAGGCTGTTGCACGCTTGGCGCGCTCATACGGCCATAAGGCTTAGCCTGCGGCCTGACCGGGAAACCCTTCAGCGTTCCGATTACACCGCCGCGCTTGAGGAATTTCGCTACCTCGGCCTCGAGCGCTGCAGACCTTTGTTTGTTGCGCTGAATCGTGCTCAGCTCTGGACTGATCATCAGCTTGCACCGTACAGCGCGAAGAGAACGAAGGCGGTGGCGATGGCTGCAGTCCAGCGCAGCATGTGTGTCGCGATCGATGGCTGGCGTATAGGTTGCGTTTCCAGCTGCTCTGCGGCCTTGCAAGCCGCGCTGTGGCCGCGATGCACACCGCGCACAGCACCTGTCGAACGCTCGATGATGCCGAACTCGTTATTGCCGTTTGGGACCACCGTGAAGCGCGGCAGGGTGGCAGGGTTGAAGCGGCCAACCTTGTCGTAAAACTCGGCGGTGGAAAGGTTGCAGCGTTGGCGCAGGTCTTCGAGGATTGCACGACGCTGGCTGATTGTCTGATGCATGTGAGGCTCCTTGACCGCATTGGCCAGATGCCAGGCGCGGGTGACCAAACCCAGCCGTTAGACTGGCCTGGCACCTGCCGATGCGGTCGTTTGATTTGGGGGAGGGTGATGCAGGGTCCCGCTTTCGCGGTTTGAAGCTAGAGTGGAGTGATTATTTGTAGCTTGATTGCCTGGGCGACCATTGCGGTTCGCCTGGTTACTTTAAGCTTGAACATCGCGCTGCTGAGCCTTTTTTCGACGCCGTTGGAGGACAGCCCAGCAACCTTTCCAATCTCCTTGGATGTGAGACCTTGGGCAACATAAAGCACGAACTCAAGCTCGCGCGGCGCCAAGCCCCGACCAAGATGGCCTTTCCATTTTCCGACAGTGATCGTTTCTTCCATTCCTCGATCTTACATGCTGATCACACACGAGAGCACCTTCTAGTGAAGGTGCCGCACCGGTGCTTTTAAATCCTCAGCCAACCTTGCGGGCCGAATACCGGACACCGAAGCTGGCTGTGTTTCGTGTTGGTCCCTGAACTCAACTGCCGTCTGGCGTCAGGGTCTGTCTTTGACGATGTTAAAGAGTGGTCAATTCGCTAAGGCCCTGTTGAGGGGCTGTTGCGTTTCGATGCCCTAAATTTAGAAAACTAAACACAAGCCGTCAACATTTATTTTAGGAAACTTAACTTCCGCGTCGTCCATTTACATCCTAGGAGCTTGGACGTCAAGACTTACGGTTCCGCAATCTTCACGCTACTCTGTCCGAGCGCTGTTTTTATATACAGCATCAGAGCAGAGGGTACGGAATGGCGAAGAAGCAGCCTAGAACGGCAGTGCAGGAAGCAATAGCTGGTGTTGAGCGGCTTGGACTGCGGGTTTCAGGAATGATAAATCACCCTACCGCCCAGCAGCGACGATCGGTGACGATCCACCGTTTAGATACTGACGGTGATCTCGAGTGGGGAGAGGTACTGAGCGTGCTGTCGGAAACCGACACTGTGGACGTGACTATCAACGACGATGGATCGGTGACCCTGGACTGGGGAGCGCTGGACGACGACGATCCGACTGTGCAGGTCGTTGACGAATTAGAGGTGGTCAATGAATGTAGGTAATATCAGTCTTGCGAATCATTTGACTTTACCGCTCTCTCATAGATGAGAGAGCGAAAAATCAGGTTGTCAAGGATCGCAACAGCTGATGATTACAAAAAAACTAGAGGTCTCCCTCCATATTAGCACCTGTGGCGATAACGAACGCGTTTGCGCTACTCCAGTGATTCGGCGAACTGTTGACTAATATTAAAGTTGAATGGTACTTTCTTATCGTCAAAAGAGTACTCTACCTTGTGCTTGCCAACCGTTTTGAACTCTAAACCAATCGTTTTAAACGCGACGACTGTAATTCTATCACTTTTCGGCATGAGACCCTCTTGGGTTTCAAGAATCGTCACGCCGGTAGGATCTAATAATCGAATCCGAATGGTTGCGTCCTGAACTAAAGGCTCAAATGACGCGTAAAAAGCAAGTTGCTGAGCTCGCATTGGTGTGGGGGACTTATGATCCTTGATTTGGAATATCAGCCCTTCGGTATAGACGCCTATTAGCGAGACCTTGTGGCCAGACTCTTGGCGGATGTCTTCGCACAATATCATATTGAGCGGCTTAGGAGCTTTGCTTAGCATAGATTGAGTACCGGTGCAGATTTCGGTAATGACTGGCTGACAGGAAAGACGCTAAACTCCTTATACATCATCTCGTTAGCCGCACTTGTGACGGTTTGAATGCGCTCGGGCAGCTGCTTGTTAGCAGGGCCAAAATCAAAAGTCTTGGTGAAGAATTTCAATAACGATCCAAAGCTAATCGGGAATATTGGCAATGCTCCAGCAGCCGCGTTGGGAGACTCTAAACTTATTGAGACTATCTCTACCATAGTAGCTGGCGGGGATAGCGCAGTTGAGTGCTCGTTGTGGTACTGATTTGCTAGAATTTGACGCGACTCTTTGCTCTTGGCTAAGACTGTAAATAATTTTCGGGCTAACGCCGACGGAACAATAGAATGCGATTCATATTTAGAAATCGAATTGCCTGTAGCTCCAGTCATTATAGAGAACTCCTTTTGGGAGACGCCAAAATTGTTACGTAGCTCCTTGACTAAATAGCCTATAGCTCTGTCACTAGATTCGTGGTCGGCTAGCCAAGCTAGCTTAGCCTCTGAAATCATAGCGCTGTTCTGTACGACAAGTTCTGGCGTCTCGACCTGCTCGCCGCACACACAACACTCAAATGCCGGGAGCTCAAGCTCGACGCTGTGGCCTGGCATTGGCCGCGCAATGAAGATGTATTTAACTCTCTGGAGCGCGTTTAAGCTCGCGCATATAGGGCATTGATTATTCATTTTCTTTGCTGATGCAATGATTGAACACTGGTCACCGAGATGGTCGATTCACTAAATTTCATTTTTAGGTAAACTTGGCATTTAGCCCCATTTGGAGCAGTAATCCACGGAAAATAGACGTCCATTGCAATTTCCTTACCTTCTGGATCCAAAATCAGACGTTTTCTGTCGTCCCTGAGCAACCAAACATGGTCAAAGTCCGAGGGTGTTAGACTTCGGATCAAGTTACGCACGGCAAGTTCAGGCATTTCAAGGTTCTCCGCGTCCTGACGAGCTCGTGGAGTGATCGCAAATCCGTCCTCCCTAGCAGCCGCAATCTGCATCTTCTGCAAATCATACCGAGGTTGCTTGAGCGCAGTATTAACCATGATGGTTAGAAAAGCCAAAAAAAATCACGTATCTCTGAATAGGGGCTCTGGCCATCGCAGCGCCGTTTTTCCCTAGACCATTCCTTGCGCTTGTCATACGCCGTTCCGTCCCTTGAGTTTTTAATAAGCCCAATCAGCTCGATTGGCCGCGTTAAATTGTGCAGGCAAAGACCTCAAACGGGTAGAGCGTTCTGGTGAGACGAATACGGGGGGTTGGGGGAGGGAACCAACCTGCTGAATCGTCAAACTTTTCGGCCGTTCCAGATAAACAAAACCTTGGCATGGATGGCCACATCGTCGATCCTTGCCGTCTGATTCTCGTAGTGCTGGTTGTCAGAGATCAGCCGATAGTGATCTTCATTCAGACGCATCATCCGCTTGATGTACAGCTCCTGATGCCAAGTCAGAAGGTATATCCCCTCACCGATGAACTCGTTGATGCCCCGATCAACGATGACGAGGTCCTTGTCGTTGATTGTGCCCTCCATGCTCTGACCCCAGCCGGTGATCATCGCCAGAGCGCTGGGAGAGCTATACGAAACGCCTTTCTCGCGCAAGATATCTTCCCGCACCACGAGGTTTCGCACCGCTTCGTTGTAATCGGCGGGCACCTGACCATGGCCCATTGCGCCGCGCACGTCGTACTGCGGGATTAGGATTTCTTCTTTCCTTGGGCGGAGGTTCGCATAGCTGGCTGGTAGCAACGTCTGATCGCTTTCTGCGGTGCTATCTGACTCGAGCTCTGCGGCTGCTGCCAACATCCTCTCGCGCACCTTCTCCGATAGATTTTTCCCCGCCTTGGTGGCGAGCATATGGGCCACCAATTCCGCGCTGGTAGATCCGAACTTCGGCTCAGTTGTTGTGACATCAATAGCGGAACCACTGCCTTCGGACAGCCAGTCAGGCGAGCACTTAAGCGCTTTCGCTAAGGCGAGCAGGTTTTTTCCCTTCGCACCATTGGTGCCAGAGACCCAAAAACTGACGGTTGCTTTAGATACACCCGTCAGCCTACTGATGTCGGTCGCGTTGAGGCTCAAAGCCTTCATGCGCGCGGAGACGCGATCTTTGAATTCCATATTTAGGATTCTAAACAAATCGTTGTTTAGATAACTTGCCTTGTTTGGTTAAGATATCTAAACTTCGGGGATGACACCGGAGAATCACCATGACCTACGAAGAAGCTCTGAAGCACTTCAGTACCCAGCGCGCCGTCGGCGATGCCCTTGGCGTGACTACGAGCCGCGTATCTCAGTGCCGTACTGCGGGTGGGTTTTCCTACCCAATGCAGTGCGTACTGGAAAAAGAATCGAGAGGAGCCTTGGTGGCTAAACGTGAGGACGATCCTGCTAGCTCGACACGAAAAACTGCCGCTTAAACCCATTGCTCATCCACAAGTCGCGCCCCGCACTGGCTGTTAAAAGAGCCATGGTCAGCCGTTTCAATGAACAGATATTGTGCGGCATGAACATCGGGTGCCACGGAAACAAAACAGGTTTTTTACGTATGGAAGATTTTTTGGATGCCTGCCAGGCCACGGTTAAAGAAAACGAGCCAAAAGCCTTGGCCGCAAAGATGGGGCTTTCGCACGTGAGCCTGCTGCAGCGTGCTAACCCCGACAACGACGGTCATCACCTGACCATTGAGCACCTGTTCGGCTTGATGTTGCACACGGGTGACCATCGTCCACTTCAGGTTCTGGCGCGTGAGTTTGGGTTCGAATTGGTAGCCCGAGTCCCACAGAAGCCAGTCAGCCTTAACCAGGCATTACTGCACCTTTCTTCTGAGATGGCCGAGGTGACCCTTGAGGTCTGCCGCGCCTTGGAGGATGGGCGTGTGTGCCAAACGGAGAAGGCTTCGATCAGCCGTGAGATTGGCCACACGCGCCAGAAGCTGGATCTGCTCGAAGAGTCGGTAAAGGTCGCTTGAATTACAGGCGAAAAAGCCGGTGGCTAGACCAGCTTTTTTCACAACTATGCGAGACAAAGCATGCACACCAGACCTGAGCAAGGCAACACAGGCAAAACAATCGGAGTAGGGCTGTGAGCGTTCAAGCAATGTCGTGGGCGCTACAGATCCCACGCGTGACCCTTTCTGATTCCAGCGCCCGGCATGTGCTGCTATGCCTGGCCAACTACGCCGGTACTGACGGACGCGGGGCGTTTCCTTCGGCCACCACCTTGAGTGAAGACACTGGTCTTTCCGAGCGCACCGTCCGATCCAAGCTTGAGCTATTGCGGGCGTCTGAACTGATCGTTCCAGGCAATCAGGCGCTGGCCGCCGTGTACATCGAGCGTCATGACCGACGCCCAGTCGTCTATGACTTGCCGATAAAGCGGGGTGCAAATCCTGCACCCCGGACGGAACGGGGTGCAGATGACGGCACGGGGTGCAAATCACAGCAGAACGGGGTGCAGAATTCGACCGAACGGGGTGCGAAATCTGCACCCAATACGTCACTTAACCATCAATTAACCGAACAGCAGCAGCCGCGCGAGATTTCGGACTTGATCGACGAGCAGGACGCGCAGGCCCTCGAGAACACCGATGATCGCCAGCGCTTTTCCATGTTCGCTGACTGGACACCCGACAGCCGCTACCTGATTGCCCAAGCCCAGATCGCTGGCGTGAAGCCGACCGATATCCCGAACGCGATGATTCGCAGCTTCATCGGCTGGTTTGTGGCCAAACAGAACACCGTAGACACACCCGCAGGCTGGTGTAATCGCTTGGTGGGCTGGTACGTAAAAGAAAGGGCCAAGGGGAACTTGCCAAATTTCGACGACACGTCCTGGTCTGACGATCTTGGTGACCTATGACCCAAGCCAAGCCAAAGCCGCCCCAGAGCGCTACACAGCTCATGACCAGCATGGGCAACCTGCCGCCTGTCGTGCCGTCGGTTCCGAAAGCACTTCCTCCCGGCACAGCGTCCGTTGTGAACGCGCTGTTCAGGGAGTTGCAGGCGATATTTCCGGCGTGGAAGCAAGCGTGGCCAGACGATGCAGCGTTGCAGGCTGCCAAGCGTAGCTGGATCAAGGCTTTCATCGCTGCGGGTATCAACACACTGGAGCAGATCCGTTATGGCCTGCAGAACTGCCGTCAGAATGGGAACGACTTCGCACCCAGCGTCGGCAAGTTCATCAAGTGGTGTCAGCCAACTCCGGAAATGCTGGGTATCCCATCTCACGACAGGGCATTTCGCGAGGCGCTTCTCAAACTGCATCCCTCGCGCCGTACATCGCGGGGGTGGTCACACGAGGCAGTACGCCACGCCGCGCTCCAGTGCGAGATGCATAACCTTGCCGACCTGACGTCGGAGAAGGCCAGCAAGGTGTTCGACCGCGCTTATGACATCACCATCCGCATGCTTGTGCAGGGGCAGTCGCTGGAAGACATCGCAGTTGGCATCGGTCATGACGGACAGAAATCAGAATTCGAGCGGGCCGAAGAGCTGACAGAGCGGGTCAGTCTCGCACTGATCGCACGACAAGGAATCCCGGCAGACGGTGCAAAGGCGCGTGAGCTGCTGATGGCGAAATTTGGCAGAAGGGCGGCGCAATGAACAAGCAAACGAAACTCACTAACGCAGCGCGTGACCGCGAATGCCAGATTCGTTACCCAGGCTGCTCGAGCGAATCCTCTACCACGGTTCTGGCCCATTACCGTCTCGCTGGCACTTGCGGCATGGGCATCAAGCCAAACGACCTGCAGGCCGCTTGGGCGTGTGCTTACTGCCACGACATAGCCGATGGCCGCTTGCGCGCTCCGGCGGTGCTGAGCCGTGAAGAAGTCCGCCTGTTCCACGCCGAGGGAGTCATGCGCACCCAGGACGCGCTGATTCGTGAAGGGATGGTGAAGCCATGAAGCCCGCCGAAATGACGTTGTTTAAACCGAAGCGCACCCGCGCCAAGTCCGTCGACCGTGAAGGCCTGGAGCAGGCCGCGCTGCTGCGCGAGCTCAAGTTGCGTATGCCCTTGGTGGCGTCGCTGATCTATCACGTACCCAACGGTGGACACCGGCACAAGCTTGTTGCGATCAAGCTGAAAGAGCAGGGCGTGCGCGCCGGTGTGCCCGATCTGGTGCTGCCGATGGCCCGTGGTGGGTACTTCGGTCTGTACATCGAGTTCAAAGCCACGCCGCCGCACGATGCCGCTGTATCGGGCAGCCAGTACGAGTGGATACGTCAGCTCAACGAGCAAGGCTATCTGGCGATCATCTGCTGTGGGCACTTCGACGCGATGGAGCAGATTCGCGCATACCTCCGACTTCCTCAGACCGTGGTGGCAGCATGAATCATCAATTCAAGCCGGGCGACCTGGCGCTGATCGTCGGGGCGCACATGACTCCGGACAACGTCGGCAAGGTATGCGAGTTGGTAGAGTTTTTGGCTCAAGAGCAAATCAGCACATGGCGAGAGCCCCGCCACGGCATGGTTATTCAGAACGGCGATGTTCATGCCGCTTGGGTTGTAATCGGCGCAGGCCTCGTATCGTGCTTCGGCTTGAGTGGTTGGGCGCTGGTTGATCAAACCCACCTCATGCCACTGCGTGACGACTCTGTCAAAGAGCAGCAGAAAAGCAAGGAGGCGGAGCCAGCATGACGGCCGCCGTGCGCATCACCGACGCTGAAATCAAGCGCCAGGCCGCTGGCACCGAGCGTGACCTGCGTGACGTGGAGAACCGAGGCCTGTACCTGCGCTTTACGCGGGATCGCGACCGGGCGTCGTGGTACTTGGTCAGCAAGGGCAAATGGAATCTGATTGGCCGTTTCCCCGATCTGTCGGCGAAACAGGTCGTGGCTGCGCTCCCTGGTATTCGGCTTCGCATCGAGGCTGGTGCCAACTCAACGCTCTCCAAATGGGCAACTACAGGTGAGCTGCTGTGCTGGTTCGCCGAGCGGTATTCGCTCGACCGAAGCCTGTCGAAGAAACGCAAGGACACTAGTGCGTCGATGCTCAGGTGTCACCTCATGCCATGCTTGGGCGATATTGCGCTGGCCAGCATCGACAAAGCCACGCTGGACAGCCGGCTGATTTGGCCGATGCAGCAGACCGTTGAAATCGACTACGTACGCTCCGCCTTCCAACTGCTCGCCTTGGCGTTCCGGCAGGCATTCAAGCTGCGGCTGATATCGGCAAACCCGATGCAGGACATCAAGTTCAAAGACTTCTCAACAGCCAAGGTCGGCATCAAGGCTTCAAGGCTGCGCGGCACCCAGTTGCAGGACCTGCTCCACCATTTGGCCGGGGTCATAGAGTCCAATCCGCACGACGGCATGTTGGCCGTGATGATGCTCTGCCACGGCACGCGCATCGGTGAAACTCGGTTGGCCCGCTGGTCCCACATCAGCCTGGCTGAGCGTGAGTGGTTCATTCCAAGCGAGAACACCAAGACCGGCGTCGAGCATCATCTGCCGCTGACAGATCAGGCGCGGCAGTTGCTTATCTGGTATCGCGACAAACAGCAGGCCACCGGTTACGACGGACAATTCCTGTTCCCGGGTCGCGGCGGTGAAGGGCTCAGTGAGGGCCGAGCCAGTGCGGTATTCGCTCGGGTTGGAAGGGGTGAGTGGACCAGCCACGACCTTCGCAAACTGGCTCGTACCTGCTGGGCAGACATCGGTATCGACCATCTGATCGGTGAGCTGCTGATCAACCATGCCATGGGCCACAACGTGAAGGTTTACGTCCAGTCGGGCGTCATGGCGCGCAAGCGAATTGCATTGGAGAAGTGGAACGCCCATCTAGACGGAAAGGGCTTCGGCCTCATTCACACATTGACCGGCTTTAGATTCGAAGATTCTGATAATCACCTACACCCTACGGATGACGTGGCCTGTAGCGCAGATGCCAACACCACCATAGGCGAGGTTTAAAAATGGATATTCAAGCGGACTTACCGGACCTTGCCGAGCTGGAACGGCTGGCCAAGGCTTGCGTTTTGGCCGGTGAATACCTACCCGGCGACGCTTGGAATGAGTACCGCAGCTATGGTCCCGACGAAGTGGCATTTATTGACTTCGTAAAAGTAGCGACTCCATCCGCCATCCTGGCTTTGATCGTCGCGAATCAGGTGCTGCGCAGTAGTGCCGAACGTTATTGGTGGTTGCGCGAAAATGCGCAGCAGGACGTTGATGGGTGGAGAAATGAAAACCCGGTTCGGGTCCATGCCTTGAGTCGTGTAACTGGCTGGCGTGAGCGTATCGACGAATCAGTTGATGCAGCTATCGCAGCGGGAGATCGGGCGTGAAGAAAAGTCATGGTCCGGCTTTCCGCACGGCTCAAATTGACTTGGCCCAGTGCCCGGCCTGCCGAGGCCGAGCAGTGGTAAAGGGTGTTTTCCACGAAATGGCCTGCGTGCAGTGCAACGCATCGGGCTGGGTCGCTGCTGAAACAGGCGAAGCGCTGTCGCTCGAGGTGCTGGTGACCCAGCTCAGCATCCGCTTGCAGGCCGCTGATAGCCAGGTCGAACAATTGAGGCGCTCGGCTGGAAACAGTGGCCCGAGCGCGTATTACAGCCAGAACAACCGCCGCGGTGCCGGTGGATCGAATTACACAGGGGATTGACCATGATGACTCGCAACACGCTGCACCGCCCGCTGGGTGAAACTGAAAACATGCTTGAGCAGTGGGGCTACTGGAGGATGGATGGTATGGGTGTGCCCAGCTACGCGTCGCCCACGCTCGCCCTGATGCGGGATGCCATGCCTATGCCCGGTAAGTCGTATGTGATCACCGACGAGCTTGCCGGGCTAGTGGACGCGGCCGTAGCTGCCCTGTGTAACCGTCACCAGCAGATGGGCGACATGGTCTGGTTCTACTACGGCGCGAAGTGGCCAGCGATCCGGGTAGGTCGTCACTTTGCAATGAGCGAAGGCAAGGCCCGCGAGCTGATCAAAGCCGGTGCAGCTTGGGTGGATTGCTATTTAGAAGGAGTTCGGGCGGCAGCGTAAAAAAGAGTTGTCCATATGGAATAGCTCTGTTTTCATGGCACGGTGTTCAGCTGTTCCAGCGCGGCACCCCTGATGATTAAGCCCAGCTAAGTGCTGGGCTTTTTTTGTGGCTGGGATTCACTCAACAACTCGTAATCTCTGACGCCATAGATGGTCAGGCCTCATTCGGGGCTGTTCGAATTCGTGCGTTCGAGTACTCGAACATCTGTGATTCCCAGTTCCTTGCTCTCTTCATAAAGGTCTCTCCTAACGGGCTCCCCCTTTGGGAGTAGGCCGTGTTTAGCCGTGATTATCTGAAGCGCTGAAAACTCGGTGAGGGGATGCTCGTTGGCATTAGTCCAAATAACGGGCTCTTCTTTAGGTGTTCCGTTTAGCCTGTAATGAATTGAATACAACTTTTGCATTATTGGATGCCCTCGCTAATGGAGTCGAGAGTGTAGGCGATCAATTACATCTCGCCTGACGAGTTACCTAAATGTCTTCTGTACCCGCTGACCAATTCGCCGTTCCCGCACGGCCCTTTTTAAATCCGGAGTAACGATGGACCCAACCGACCTCGGCCCAGGCACAGCTACCTGGCTGGGCGGTACGGGCACAATCCTGCTGGGTGGCTTCCTGTGGTTGAGGAAATTCCTCTCCCGGGATGCGACCGATCGCGCCATGGACAACGCCGACATCGGCACAGTCCGCCGGCTCAACGAACTGCTCGACTCTGAACGCCAGGCGCGCAAAGACGCCGAGGCCAGAGCTGATCAGTTCGCCAAAGAGCGCAACGAGCTGGCTGCAGCTGTTGGCCGGATGGAAGGAAAGATTGAAGCCCTTACCAGCCATGTAGCTCAGCTCACTGACAAGGTGACCACGCAGAGTGATGAGATCGCTCGACTGCGTTCGCGCCTCGGAGGTATCAACTGATGGAAAGATGCGCAATTGATTTCATTGCTCGCCGCTGGTGGCGCAGCGTGGAGGTTTGGGTCATTGCCTCACTCTTGGTGATTGGATCGTTCGCGCTGGGCTTCGGCGCATCGCAGTGGTATCTCGCCAGCTGGTACAGCGGCCAGGTCGCTGAAGTGCGCCGGGGTTATGACGAGGCCACCATTCAGCGTGATATGCGTCTGAACAAGCTTGCCAAGTCCGCTACCGAAGCAGCCGTAAAGGTTGAGGGCGCAGCGGGTAAGGCCACGGAAGCGGCAGAGGCAGCCAGTAAGGCTGCCGACAAGGTCAACGAGGCGGTAGAGCGGCAGACGCCGTAAAGCGCTAAAAAATCAGACACTGCCATTTCGTTTCACGAACGACAGAGAAAAGATCATGGATAACCAGCACAAGAAAATTACTGGCTACCGCGACCTAAGCCAGTCGGAAATCAACGGTATGAACTCGATCAAGTCCTTGGAGGCTGATACCGGCGAGCTGTTCAAGCAGATAGGCCAGATTGAAGGCGTTGATCCTCGATTGCTAGCTTTGGCCAAGACCAACCTGCAACAGGGCTTCATGTGGTTTGTGCGCTCGATCGCGAAGCCTGTCGACCCTTTTAGCTGATCTACAGCTGCGCCACGGAGTGACCATGACCAAGAAAAATTGGATGGTCACCACGCCCGGCTACAAACCATTCCCGATGATCCTTCTGGAGTGCGCCCTCGATCAAGCAGGTGCGCTTGCCTTTGCCCGGTCGATCTGGCCGCGCTGCACTGTGGAGTAACGCATGAATGACACCAACACACTGAAGGTGGCCACGATCGCTCCAGGCCCCCAGTCGCACCCCGGCAGTCCGCACCTGGCGCAAGGCACCAAGGTAATTCTGTCTGATGGCAGTGAGCTCACCGGCGTCACCCGTATCACGCTGCGCGCTGAGGCCGGTGACGTCTGGAAAGCGATTATTGAGGTGCACCCACAAACCGTACAGATCATCGCTGCTGAAGCCGACACATGCGTGGTGGATTGCACATCGCTGAATGATGAGCGTCGCCGCTATGCAATGGCGAAATATGCAGATCCCGACACGCCAGCCCCAACCGACGGCACGGTGCTGCTCGATACAGGCGAAGAGCTTGCACCTCATGGCATGTAGTGGCTGCGAAGCCCGGCGCGAGTGGATCAAGAAGTGGAGCAAGGTGGCATATGAACGAGCACAGCAACTCCTTGTTAAGCCAGATCCTGGCCGAGCAGATGAAGCAGACCCAGCTGCTACAGCGGATGGCAGAGCAACAGACGCTGCTGATCGACGCACTGAGTGAAGAAGAGCCGGAAGACCCCGATACCCAGCCCCGCACCTATCTGGACGGCACACCATGCCGTTGAGGCCGCAGAAGCCATGCAATGCCCAGGGCTGCAACACATTGACCCGCAACCCCCGGTACTGTGATGCCCATAAGGATGTAGGTAAGCAGTTCGAAGTGAAGCAGCGTGAGAAGCAACGCGAGACCAGCAGCCAGCGCGGCTACAGCTACAAGTGGCAACAGGCCCGCAAGGGTTTCTTGGCTAAGCATCCGCTCTGCGTAGAGTGCGAGCGCGTTGGACGTGTCACAGCGTCGACAGACGTTGATCACATCGTTCCTCACAAGGGTGACATGGACCTGTTCTGGGATCGATCCAACTGGCAGGCCATGTGTCATCCATGCCATAGCACGAAGACGGCGGCAGAGGACGGCGGATGGGGCAACACCCAGTCTGCCCGGCCTCGCTGACCGAAACGAGAACGATTCTCGCCATTTTTCACGAAAATGCACCGATACGGTGCGAGCCCTGTTCTGGTGCGGTGGGGGCGGGTCAAAAGTCTGGGGCCTTACGCTTCTAGACCGCGCCCTCAGTCGTTTTTTTACACCCGCGAAATTAAAAAATCTGGAGTTGCGCGATGGGAGGTACCGCCACGGTCGCCGGCCGTGGTCGCAAACCCAAGCCGACCGCCAAGAAAGCACTCGCCGGAAATCCCGGCAAACGCGCGCTGAATAAGGCCGAACCCGCTTTTTCGAAGATCACAAATGTTGATCCGCCGGAGTGGCTCAGCGACCGCGCTTCGCAGATGTGGAAGATGATTGTTCCCGAGCTTCTGCGTGAAAACGTGGTTGCGATAACTGATTTACACAACGTCGAAGCGTTCTGCGTTGCATACGACAACTGGCGGATGGCACAGGAGTCGGTCCGCCAGCACGGTATTGTCGTTACTGGTGCCACCGGCGGCCCGATGAAAAACCCGGCGCTCACCGCTGCGAACGAAACGATGCGCCAAATGGTGACGTTCGGTTCGATGCTGGGCCTGGACCCGGCCAGCAGGACACGCCTTATCGGCGGCAACAAGGAAAAAGAAACCAACGAGTTCGCCCAACTACTGAGATCGTAAATGGCCAAGTCCGCCCACCCCAACGTCGATAAGGCGATGGTTTGGGGACGGTCTCTGTTGCGCGGGAAGGTGCCGGCCTGCCGCTACATTCATCAGGCCGTGCAGCGCCACTTCGACGATCTGGCAGCCAGTCGCAAGCGCGGGTTCAGATTCAAGTTCGACCCGGCGAAGGCTGAGAAAAAACTCAAGCTGATTCAGCTCTTGCCGCATACCAAGGGTGAGTGGGCGTTCAAGCGCCAGTTGATCACTCTTGAGGGATGGCAACTCTTCGGCCTGGCCGTGACGTTTGGTTGGGTAAAGAAGAAGGGCGGGCACCGTCGGTTCCGCGAGAGCTATTGGGAAGTGCCGCGCAAGAACGGCAAGTCGGTTGTTGCCGGTGGCGTAGGCATTGGCATGTTCGTGGCCGACGATGAGTTCGGAGCCGAAGTCTATTCAGGCGCAACAACCGAGAAGCAGGCCTGGGAGGTTTTCAGACCTGCAAAGCTGATGGTGACGAAATCGCCGATGCTGATCCAGGCAGCGGGCATTGAGGTCAACGCCTCGAACATGAACATCCCGTCCGACTTCAGCCGGTTCGAGCCGTTGATCGGCAACCCAGGGGATGGTGCATCACCCAGTTGCGCGATCGTCGATGAATACCACGAACACCCAACCTCCGCTCAGTACGACACGATGCTCACCGGCATGGGGGCAAGGCGTCAGCCGCTGATGTTCATCATCACTACGGCCGGCGCTGACATCGAGGGGCCTTGTTACGACAAGCGCCGCCAGGTGATCGAGATGCTGGCCGGCACAGTTCCAGACGAAGAGCTGTTCGGCTGGATCTGGACACTTGATGAGGGCGACGACTGGACGGACCCCAAGATGCTGGCCAAGGCCAACCCCAACCACGGCGTATCCGTGTTTCAGGAGTATCTAGAGAGCCAGCAGGCTCGTGCTATTCGATCTGCGCGTTTTACCAACACGTTCAAGACAAAGCATCTGAACCTGTGGGTCAGTGCCAAGTCCGGCTTTTTCAACATGGAGGATTGGAAGTCCTGCGAGGACACCTCCCTTACGCTCGATCAGTTCGAGGGCCAGGAGTGGATTGCCGGTTTCGACCTTGCGCGAAAGCTGGACATGAACTCGAGGGCGCGTCTGTTTTGGCGGGTGATCGACGGAAAGACTCACTATTACAGCGTGGCTCCAAAGTTCTGGGTGCCATACGACACAGCGTTCGATAGCGACAACAAGCGCATGTCCGAGCGCTTCCAGGCCTGGCTGAACTCGAAGCACCTCGAGGTTACCGATGGTGCCGAGATCGATTACCGCGAAATCCTTGAAGACACCAAAGAGGCGAATCACCACGCACCGCTGCGTGAATCGCCGATTGACCCTCACGGTGCTACTGGATTGAGCCATGACCTGGACGACGAGGGTTTCAATCCGATCACCATCACCCAGAACTACACCAACATGTCCGACGCCATGAAAGAGCTGGAAGCGGCTATCACCGCTGGAAGGTTCCACCATGACGGCAATCCAATCATGACCTGGTGTATCGGCAACGTGATCGGCAAAAACATGCCCGGTAACGACGACGTAGTACGGCCCATCAAACAGGGCGATGACAACAAGATCGATGGCGCTGTCGCACTTATCATGTCGGTCGGTCGGGCGATGATGCAAGTCGTTGTCGGCGATGGCGGCGTGGACCGATTCATGGATTCAATCCGGGACCCAATATTCGAATGAACACAGCATCAATCATTTATCTGCTGACTGCAGTGTTGGGCTTTGCCCTTGCCGTGGCAGGCGTTTACGTGCTGCTTGGCATGGGTTGGGCGCTTCTTGCCGCCGCTTCGTCGTGCTTCGTCGCGGCAGCTTTCATTCGAAGGGGGCTGACCGGTGGCTAAGTCTTTTAAATCCGTCTTGAACGGCGCAATTAGCGCGCCTCGGTCATCGATAATCGATTGGGTGGGCAGGTCTCTCTCCGGCAGCGCTTCCGGCATTTGGGCGCAAACCGTGGGCAGCACATCCGCCAACGGCAAAACCGTGACGATCAACAAAGCCATGCGTCTGGCCGCTTGCTGGTCTTGCGTGCGCCTCATTTCCGAAACGATAGCAACTCTGCCGCTTGGCTTATACCGGCGCATGCCTGATGGCGGTCGTGAAGTGGCCGGCGACAATGACCTGCACTGGATTCTCAACACCAACCCGAACAGCCGCATGACTGCTGTGCAGTTTTGGGAAGCCGTAGTGGCTTCGATGCTGCTGCGGGGTAACGCCTTTGTCGAGATCATCCGTATAAGCGGCCGGATCGTAGCGCTTGAGTTCCTGCTGCCCAACCGAATGGATTTGGATGTAGCGGACAACGGCGAGATTCTTTACCGGTACCGGGAAAAAAACGGGCAACTCCGAGATATTGCTGGCAGCAACATGATGCATATTCCGGCGTTCTCTCTGGATGGGCAAATCGGACTCTCACCCATCGCCTACGGCGCAGACGTGTTCGGCGCGGCAATGTCGGCAGAGGACGTTGCGAGCTCCACGTTCAAAAACGGCATGCACCAAACCGTGGCCTTTGAGGTTGATGCAACGCTGAATAAGCAGCAGCGCGACGATTTTCGCGACTATGTCCAACGCATCAGCGGGGCGATGAATGCCGGTAAATCACCGGTGCTGGAAAAGGGTGTTTCCGCCAAAGTGATTGGTATCAATCCAGTGGACGCTCAGCTTTTGGAATCTCGAGAGTACAGCGCCGAGGAGATCTGCCGCTTTTACATGGTGGACCCGACGCTGGTCGGTTACAGCGATAAGGCATCGAATTGGGGTACCGGCCTTGAGCAGAAACTACTGCGATTTTTGACCTTCACGCTGCGCAGCTATATGCGCCGCATCGAGGAGGGGATCAGTCGTAGTCTGCTGGCGCCTGCGCAGCGCCGTCAGATTTACCCTGAGTTTTCCATCGAAGGCTTGATGCGTGCTGATAGCGCCGCCCGTGCGGCGCTGTACTCGGGCATGGTGCAAAACGGCATCTACACCCGCGACGAATGCCGCATGAAAGAGAACCTGCCCAAAATGGGCGGAAATGCCGGTGTGCTAACTGTGCAAACCAACCTTTCGCCGATCGACAAACTGGGTCAGGGCGATGACGGGCAAGCCGCAAGGGCAGCTCTACAGAACTGGCTGGATCAGCCGGCAAACTCGAAGGAATAAACCATGCAACCAAAATCCAAGGCTGGCAGTTTTAACTGCGAGCTGAGCCCGCGCGCGCTCGACAGATGGAATCCCGCCATCAAAGCGGCCGTGGAGTCCACCAGCGATACCATCACCATCTACGGCGTTATTGGCCAGGACTGGTATGGGGAAGGCGTTACCGTCTCGCGTATCGACGCGGCTCTACGCTCAATCGGCGATAAGCCAGCCACCGTCTATATCAACTCGCCAGGTGGCGACATGTTCGAAGGCCTGGCCATCTACAACCGGCTCCGCGAGCACAGCCAGCCGATCACAACCAAGGTCCTGGGCTTGGCCGCCTCGGCTGCGTCGGTGATTTACATGGCCGGCGCAAAGCGGGAAGTGGCGAGCAGCGGGTTTCTCATGATCCACAACTGCTGGACGCTTGCAGTCGGAAACCGCCATGACTTGCGCGATGTCGCGAACACGATGGAAGAGTTCGACGCTGCGATGGCCGACCTTTACGCGGAAGGCAGCGGCCAGGCCGTTGCTGACATTGCCGAGATGATGGATGACGAGACGTTCATACGCGGCCGCCGAGCAGTTGAGCTCGGCTTTGCAACGGCCGTTCTCTCTTCTGACGAAATCACCGAGCGTGAAGACGAGCAGGCCCAGCAGAGTAACGCGCTGAAGGCTATGGATATCGCTTTGGCAAAAGCCGGAATGGCCCGCAGCGAACGCCGCGAACTCTTCGCCAATTTCAAGTCCAGCACGCCGCGCGCTGCTGGCGGGGGTACGCAATACGCTGCCTCGTCCGATAAGCCCCGCGATGTCGAGTTGGACCTGCCACCCCTGCAGAAACTTAACTTTTCCTTTCCCGTATGAGGCTTCACACAATGATGAAATTTCGTCTGTCCCCGGCATTCTTGATGGCTGTGTTGTCTATCGCTGCCTTGATCCCGCTGACCTTCGGTGCCACGCCCGAAGCAGTTATGGGTTCGCTTTTGCTGGTGGGTATTTCCACTGCGCTCGTAAAACGTGGAACCTCTCAATATCGCGGCTGGAATGCTCAGATGGGGAAAATCGGTGAGGATGACATCGAAACCCAGTACAAGCAGACCCAGGCCAACCTCAAGGACATCGGTGATCAGCTCAAGGCACATGCCGAGCAGGCGCAGAAGAATGTCGATCGCCATGAGGGCCTGAGCAAAGAAACGTCGGCCAAGGTCGATGAGTTGTTGATGAAGCAGGGCGAACTGCAGGCTCGCGTGCTGGAAGCCGAGCAAAAGCTTGTCAATGCCAACCGTGACACACAGCGCAACGAGACCCCTAAGTCCGCTGGCGAGTTGGTCGTTACCAGCGAACATATGGAAGGCGTCAATTCGTCGTTCCGTGGCTCCCGTCGCGTTTCCGTACCTCGCGCCGCGATCACCACCACATCTGCCGGTGGCTTGGCGGCCACTGAGCGCCTGGACACTGTTGCGCTGCCGGGCATGCGTCGGGCCACCATTCGCGATCTGGTTGCCCCCGGCCAGACCGAGGCTGGCTCGCTTGAGTACGTCCGCGAGACAGGCTTTACAAACAATGCTGCGATCGTAGCGGAGGGCTCTGCAAAGCCGTATTCCGAAATCACGACCGCCTTGGTTACAGCGTCGGTCCGTACTATCGCCCACCTGTTCAAAGCCTCGCGTCAGATTCTGGATGACGCAAAGGCTTTGCAGAGCTACATCGATGCGCGGGCTCGGTATGGCTTGCTGCTCACTGAAGAGTCCCAGTTGCTGTACGGCAGCGGGGCTGGTGCAAATCTGCAAGGGCTTGTTCCGGTAGCGAATCAATACACGTCTCCGGCTGGCTGGACCGTTACCGGCGAACAGCGCATCGACCGACTTCGCTTGGCCCTTTTGCAAGCTGAGCTGGCAGAGTTCCCTTCGGATGGCATCGTGCTGAACCCAACTGACTGGGCGCTGATTGAATTGATCAAAGACAGCCAGGGCCGCTATTTGATCGGTCAGCCGCAGGAAGGCACTGCAGCTCGTCTGTGGAATCGCCCAGTAGTCTCAACCCAAGCCATGAAGCAAAACGACTTCCTGGTAGGTGCCTTCAAACTGGGTGCGCAGATCTTCGACCGGATGGAAGTTGAAGTTTTGATTTCCACCGAGAACGACAAGGACTTTGAGAACAACATGGTCACGCTTCGCGCTGAAGAACGCCTAGCGTTTGCCATCTACCGTACCGAAGCTTTCGTCACTGGCAAGCTCACGGCTGCGGCCGCTGCGGCTTAAGCTGCCCAACCCCTAAAGTGGGCGGCACCGCCTGCCCACCGAGGTGATACATGTCAGATTTATTGATAAAGCCGCTGCGTGCATATGAGGACCGCGGCTCCATCCGTGACACCGACAACGAGCCTTATGCCGCGCCTGTATGGCTAGCCAAGGAGCTGGAGCAACTCAAGCTTTGCAAGATCGTAGGCGAGGTTGGAGACGCTTTAACGTCGAACTTCAGTGAGCGCTCGGCGCTGACGGTTGCGAAAAAGGGGCAGCGTTGGATCATTGTCGACGCTGAAGGCGCTCAGCTCGGCGACTTCATCGGCAAGAAGGAAGAGGCCGAAAGCGAATTAGCCAAACTTTCGGCCTCCACCGCCTCGGATCTCGCCGCGAATCCTGAGCCTGATGCCGCTATCGAAGGACCGTCTGTTCAAGGCGAGAATTTGATTCCGGAACCCGAGCAGCACCAACCACCTCAGGAGTGACGCATGCCCGTCATCAGCATAGAAACGGCCATGCATCACCTGCACGCCGAATCCGAAGATCAGCCGCTTGTGGAGGCATTGCTTGGCGCGGCTGAGGAAGCCGCTATGCAGTTTTTGCAGCGCCGGTTCTATGCCGACAAAGAGTCTGCCGAATCCGCCAAGGTTGGCACCGTTGATCGCATACGTGAGGCCCGTTCTGCCTATCAAGCGGCGAAGACGGAGGCGGAGCTGCCAGAGAACGCCGACATACGCTGCACATTAGTGGAGCGGGCGCGCCAGGCTTTGGCCGATTCGTATGAGTCCATCGACATGGACGATTTCGGAATAGTGATCAACCCTGCCATTCAGGCTGCTTGTCTACTCAAGCTGGGCCACCTGTTCGCCAACCGCGAGGAAGTGGTAATTGGCACGACTGCTACGGAGATGCCGCTGGCGTCCAAGTCTTTACTCATGCCATACCGCATCAGGATGGGCGTGTAATGCGTGCCGGACGACTTCGACATCGCATAACGTTCCAGGCGCTGGGCCGACTGCAGGACCCTAAGACCGGTGAAGAGCTGGCGAGCTGGCAGACGGTGTGGGACAAAGTCCCCGCAGCGGTCGAGCCGCTGAGCGCCAGAGATTTTATTGCTGCCCAGGCCAGCCAGTCGGAGGCGACCGCGAGGATGGTTATCCGCTACCGAGTCGGCGTGCTGCCGACGATGCGAATCCTTTACCGGGGTGATGTCTACGACATCAAAGGCCCGCCTTTGCCCGATCCCGATTCAGGTCTGGACTATCTCACCATCTTGGTGGCCAAGGGGGTCAACGATGGCTGACTCAGTGGATTTCCAACTGGAGGGTATTGACTCTCTCGTTGGGAAATTCGAATCAATCACTCAGGACATGAAGCGTAAAGGCGGTAGGTCGGCGCTGCGTAAGGCTGCCCAGCTGGTGGCCAACAAAATGAAGGAAGGCGCGAAATGGATAGACGACCCTGAAACAGGCCGATCTATTGCGGACAACGTCGCGCTTCGCTGGAACGGCAAATTGTTCAAGTCGAGCGGGGACCTGGGTTTCCGGGTTGGTGTCCTGCAAGGCGCTGTCCTCAAGAAAGGCGGCGACAAATCTGCGAACGCTGCGACGCCTCATTGGCGACTGATCGAATTCGGTACTTCCAAAATGCGGGCGGATCCATTCGCGCGAAAAGCCTTGGCCGACAACATAGCGGAGGCAACCAACACATTCATCACTGAATACGAGAAGGCCATTGACCGCGCGATTAAACGAGCGGCCAAGGCCGCAGGGGGGGCGTGATGTCATATGCACCCATATTCGCGGTATGCGCTGCTGACGCAGGCGTGACGGCACTCCTCGGCGTCAGCCCCACCAGGCTCTATCCGTTCGATGATGCACCCGAAGGCGTGGCGAAGCCGTATGCAGTCTGGCAGCTCATCACCGGCAGCCCAGAAAACTACCTCGCAGGCCGTCCTGACGCCGACAGCTTCACGCTGCAGGTCGACGTATATGCAGCCACTGGCAGCGATGCGAGGGCTGTGACCGCCGCAATCAGCAACGCCATTGAGCTGCAAGCTTATGTGGTCCGCTGGGGCGGCGAGAGCAAAGACGCCGAAACAAAGTTGTACCGGTCGAGTTTCGATGTCGACTGGATAGTGCTCAGGTAGTCCCAACCAACTTTACAGCCCGCCATGAGCGGGTTTTTTCATGCCCGACATTTGGAGAACACAATGGCGATTTTGACTCAAGGCACCCAGATGTATGCGCTGGTGCCTACAACCGCAGACCCGACAAAGCTGGAGGTTGTCGAGGTGGAATGCATTACAGCGTTCAACCCGGGCGGCAACCCAGCAGACCAAGTTGAAATTACGTGCCTGAGTGACAAGGTAAGGCGATACCTGCGCGGCTTGCGCACGCCTGGACAGGCTTCGTTCTCAGTAGACGCTGATCCGAAAAACGCCTCGCACGTCCGGCTTTACCAGCTTTCCGAGGATGACTCGGTCGAAAATACGTCGTGGGTCGTTGGCTGGGCTGATGGCTTCGATATCAAGCCCACCTTAAATGCGGCTGGCGATGATTTCGAGCTGCCACCGACACGCACCTGGTTCGTGTTCGACGGCTATGTCGCCGACTTCCCATTCGACTTCGCAGGAAACACAGTTGTGAAGACTGCGGGCACCATCCAGCGCTCCGGCGGCTCCGCCTGGATTCGCAAGTCGGCTAACGCATAAGGCATCGCGATGAAATTAAGTCTTGAAAGCTTGCGCGGCGTCGGTGCGTTTACCGGCCGCCCCGTTGAGAAAGAAATCAAATGGCAGCAGGGCGAAGAAGAAATCGTCGCCACGGTCTACGTCAGGCCGCTGGGGTTTCAAACGGCGATCAACGATGCGCTATCCGCCGCTGGCAAGGTGCAGGTTCACGCGGGCCGAATTGCCGCAAGTATCTGCGACGAAGAGGGGAAGCCCGTCTTCACGGTTGAAGACATCACCGGTGAAGCTGATCCAACGCGTGGCTCGCTCGACCCCAGCCTGACTTTCGCGTTGCTGACAGTCATCGCCCAGGTCAACAACTTGGGAAAGACGGCGCCCTCTCCGGCGAAGAAGAGTTCTGGCACG
The DNA here is from genome assembly GCF_000156995.2 of Pseudomonas coronafaciens pv. oryzae str. 1_6. Taxonomy (NCBI): domain Bacteria; kingdom Pseudomonadati; phylum Pseudomonadota; class Gammaproteobacteria; order Pseudomonadales; family Pseudomonadaceae; genus Pseudomonas; species Pseudomonas coronafaciens. The sequence goes on from NZ_CP046035.1 coordinate 2,210,104, forward strand.
AGCTCGTCCTCGCCGGCATCGGCGGGCGTACGATCGCGGAAGCCAAGGAAACCCTCAGCCTGAATGAGTTCAGGTCCTGGCTGAAGTACCGGGCGCTACGTGGCTCTCTGAACATCGGCATGCGGGTGGAACGCGGATCGGCATTGCTCGCAATGATGTACGCCAACGTGAATTACAAGGACGGTCCGTACAAGATTTTCGACTTCATGCAGCATGAGGTCGAGCCGCCCATCAGTCTCGAGCAGGCTATGGAAAGCTGGGCATAAAACTTAAAAGGCCCGCACAGCGGGCTTTACCTTTGGAGGCGGGTTGAATGAGCAAGTCACTGGGCACGCTCACGCTGGATTTGGTGGCCAGGATCGGTTCCTTCACTGGCCCTCTTGACAGGGCGAGCCAAGAGGCAAAGAAACGCAACGCGGAAATTGCCAAGTCTTTTGAAAACCTGGCCAAGGGTGTGGGCGTTGCCATCGCAGCTGTCCCTGCCGCTCTGACAGGGCTGGTCGCCTACACGGCCGGCAGCGCTAAGGAAATCTCCAACCTTGCAGCGCTGGCTGGTCTTGGAACAACCGAGTTCCAGAAGTACGCGGCGGGCGCGAAAACTGTTGGCGTTGAGCAGGACAAGCTCGCGGACATCTTCAAGGATACCAACGACAAGCTGGGCGACTTCTTCAACACCGGCGGCGGCGAGCTGAAAGACTTCTTCGAGGTCATCGCGCCGAAGGTCGGCGTGACAGCGGAAAGTTTCAAAAAGCTCAACAGCGCCGAAGCTCTTCAGTTGTATGTTTCGACCCTTGAGAAAGCGAATGTCTCCCAGGCTGAAATGACCTTCTATATGGAAGGCATTGCCGACGAGGCTAGTGCGCTCGTTCCCTTATTGCGCAACAGTGGGAAAGAGTTCAAGCAGCTGGGCGATGCTGCGGAGTCCGCCGGCGCTATTCTCAGCGTTCAAACCATAGCCGTCTCGAAACAGTTTTCGAGCGAGCTTGTGGGGCTCATGCAGAACTTGCAGGGGACAAAAAACAAGATCGCTGATGATTTCATGCCAGTGGTTCAGCAATTGACAAAAGACCTTAACGACAGCGTCAAAGCGGGCGGCGGTGTAACAAAGGTCGTGGGGGAGATGGGCGACAAGCTCGTTACCGCAACTGCATTTGTCGTTAGCGCTGGCGATGGAGTTACGAGAGTATTCAAGATCGTTTCGGATACCCTTGTAGGTATGTATGCGACGGCAGTTGGCTATACATCTTCGATGATGGCGGATGTCGCGGCGGGTTTGGCAAAGTTCACCATTGGTGATGTGTCCAAACAGTTCATAGCAGACAGTGCGCGCCTGCGCGATGAGGCTAAAGTGAACTTTGGCGCTGCCGCTGAGGCGGCAGCTGGGATCAAGGAAAGTCTCGAAACGCCCCTCGCGGGCGATACGATTCAGAAATACATCACCGATGCGCGGGCTGCTGCGGGCGAGTACCAGCGCCTATTTGGTGGTACCGGCTTCAGTGATCAGGGTGGAAAGGGCAGCGGAGTCGATCCTAAAGCTCTGGAAGCGGCCAAGCAGGCTGCAAAGGACGCCGCGTCGGCGGCGAAGAAACTGAGCGATACCGTCAAGGGTTCAGAGACCGACCTGCAGCGTCAGATCGCGCTGATCAATACCAGCAAGGACGAGCAGAAAAACGCTACGGAAGTGGACAAGATTCGCTTCGAAGTTGCATCGGGCAAGCTGGTCGGGATCAACGCTGTTCAGCAGAAGCGCCTCGAGGGACTGGCATCGGAGCTGGATGCTCTCCAAAAACTCAAGGTAGCGAACGAGGAAGAGGCCAAGGCGGTTAGCTTCCTTGCCACGCTGAAGGATGAGAATGCTGCCACAGGCGGCGGCTTCGATATGGAGCTTGCTGGCGCAGGGATGGGCGACAAGGCCCGGGACCGCCTGAAGCAGGATATGGCCATTCAGGAGGATTACGCGCGCAAGGCTGCAGACCTTCAGGCGCAGCGCAACTCCGGCGATATCAGCGCCGAGCTTTACGCCAATGAGACCGGCATGCTCTCCGAGGTGCTGGCCGAACGAATGGTCATCCAGCAGGACTATTACAATCAGCTCGACGAGGCCCAGTCCAACTGGATGGCCGGCGTAAGTGATGCCTGGCAACACTATGTGGACGCCGCCGAAAACTATTCTGCGATCGCGGCCGATTTCGTGTCTGGCAGTCTAGATGATTTGACCGGCGGCCTGGGTAACGTGTTTTCCGACGTGGTCACCGGTGCAAAGGACGCTGGAGACGCTATCGCTGACTTCACTGGGAACATGTCCAAGTCGGTTATCAATGCTCTGAGCGACATGGCGGCGCAGTGGCTGATCTATCAGGGCATTCAACTGCTCGTTGGTAAAAGCGGGCAATCGGCGGCGGCCACCGGCTTGATCGCCAACGCGCAGGCAGCGTCTGCGCAGGCAGCGCTGAACGCTTACGCATCGACCGCCGGTATTCCGCTGATCGGTCCAGCTGCTGCGCCGGCCGCCGCGCTCGCTGCTGCAGCTGCAACAGCACCAATGGTCGCTTCTGTTTCCGCTTCCGCGCTGATGGGTATGGCGCACAACGGTATAGACAATATCCCGAAGGAAGGCACCTGGCTGCTCGATCGTGGTGAGCGCGTGCTCAACCCGAACCAGAACCGCGATCTGACCAATTACCTGGCTGACAAGTCTGGGACTGGCGGGGTTGGCGGCACCCCGATCACAATCAACGCACCCGTTACCGTGCAGGCCCAGCCCGGCGTCAGCGATGCAGATGCAATGCGACAGGGTAAAGCTGCTGGCGAAGCGTTGGCTCAAGAGGTGCGCAGCGTTCTGCAGCGTGAAATGGGGCAGGGCGGGTTACTTTGGAGGCGCGTCGCGTAATGGCTGAGACATTCGATTTTGATGTACAGGTCGGCGCGTCCGGGGACGTGAAGCAGCGCACTTGGTCGAACGACTTCGGCGACGGCTACACCCAGGCAGGCGGCGTAGGCATCAACACCAAATCGCAGGCGTGGGACGTGACGGTGACCGGGCGGTTCGGCGCGGGCCAGAAGCTCCAGCAGGTTCAGGACTTCCTTGATCGGCATGAGGGCTTCAAGTCATTCCTCTGGACACCGCCGGGAAGCGGGCAAGGCCGATACGCAGCAAACGGCTACAAACTGTCGACCCTCGGCAACGGTATGCACTCACTGTCCACGAACTTCAAGCAAACCTTCAAACCCTGACCCCGCCGAGTGCGGGGTTTTTCGTAGGTAACCACCATGATTTACAGCGCGGACATCCAGAAACTGGAGCCCGGCAACCAGATTCGTCTATACGAATTGGATGCCACCCGGCTTGGAGCAACGCTCTGGCGCTTCCACGGGCACGAGCATGAGGGCGACATCATCTGGCAGGACCAGCTGTATTCCCCGATCCAGATTGAGGTCACCGGCTTAGATATCCGAGGTGATGGCCGGCCAGCAACCCCGAAGCTCATGCTGGCCAACGAGCTGTCGGGAATTCCACAAGCAGTTTCAGCGATTTGCCTTCAGTTCAAAGACCTTGCCGGCGCGGACTTCAAGGTGATCGAGACGTTCAAGCATTTCCTTGACGCCGCGAACTTCGACGGCGGCAATCCGGACGCTGCCGATCAGAGCCGCATCAGTCTGTGGAAAATCGAGCAGAAGACCGAAGAAAACTTCTCGACGGTCGGGTTCGAGCTGTCCAGCCCCATCGACATGGAAGGCCAGCAGCTTCCTGCCCAGCAGATCACCAAGCTGTGCCGCTGGGCCATGCGCGGCCAGTACCGGCAGGAGGCCTGCGCTTACACCGGCACCGCGATGTTCGACAAGAAGAACGAACCCACCGACAACCCTGCGCTGGACCGTTGCGGCGGCTGGTGGAGCAGCTGCAAGTTGCGCGGCAATACCCGCCGGTTCGGCGGATCAATGGGCGCGAGCCTGATCGCCAAGGGGTAACCATGCGAATCAATCAAAAGCTTCAGGATGCCATGCGGGCGCACGCCGAGCAGTCACACCCGGCCGAGGCCTGCGGGCTGCTGATCAAGACTGATGCAGGCCGCGAGTATGTGCCGTGCGGCAACGTGGCCACCGACCCGCTGCAGCACTTCCTGATCGACAAACACGACGCGGCGGCAGCAGAGGACCGGGGCGAAGTACTGGCGATCGTTCACAGCCACCCGGACCGAGCCGCCACGCCGAGCATGACCGATCTGGTCAGCTGCGAGCTGCACGAACTGCCCTGGGCGATTGTAGGCTGGCCCGGCGGCGATATTCAGTGGTTCAAGCCGACCGGGTTCCAGGCTCCGCTGCTTGGCCGGGACTTCTCGCATGGCCTGCTCGATTGCTGGTCGGCCTGCCGCGACTGGTACGCACGCGAGGCCGCGCTGCCGCTGCCGAACTTCGAACGCAAAGAGCTGTGGTGGGAAGATCCTGACAGCCCGAGCCATTACGAAGACAACTATGAAGCATGTGGCTTCGTCCGGGTTGAGCAGCCCCAGCGAGGCGACATGCTAATTTTTCAGATACCAACTGTAGGTCGTCCCTGCCACTTCCCGAATCATGCCGCGATCTACCTCGGCGCCGATGCCAGCCTGCACAGCGAGGACGCTCCGGCGCTGGGCGGCGTTGGTCCGTTCATCTACCACCACATGCCCGGCCGCCTGGCTGCCCGGGAGGTTTACGGCTGGTCGATGGCCAACCGCGTGAAACTGATCCTGCGCCACAAGGAATACACCCCATGACCATGCGCACCATCAAGCTGTACGGCGTGCTGCGCAAGCACTTCGGGCGTGAGTACCGCATCGACGTACACAGCGTGCGGGATGCGGTGAACGCCCTGTGCGCAATGAAACCAGGTTTCGAGAAATTCCTGCGGACGGGCGAAGAGCGCGGACTGGTGTTCAGCGTCTTCTGCGGTAAGCGCAACGCCGGCGAGGCCGAATTCGACATGCAGGGCAGCGATAACACCGATATTCGTATCGTGCCCTTGATCCAAGGCAGCAAGCAGGCTGGCCTGTTCCAGGTCGTGCTGGGTGTCGCGTTGGTTGTAGGCGGCTTGTTCACCGGCGGCACAACTACAGCGCTTGGCGTGGGCCTGCTCGCTGCTGGCGCGGCTGTCGGGCTTGGCGGGGTTGTGCAGATGCTTTCCCCCACGACCACCGCTACTACCGGCAATAAGAATGACGACGGCAACAACCCTAGCTATGGGTTCGGCGGGGCCGTCACCACCGTTGCTCAGGGCAATCCCTACCCGGTGCTGTACGGCGAGCGCGAGATTGGCGGCGCCGTCGAGTCGGGCGGCATCTATACACAAGATCAGGTTTGATCATCAGGTAACACCAGACCCGCTTCGGCGGGTTTTTCTTTTTCTGGGGGCGGTATGGGAAGTGCGGCAGCAGCGCGAAGCATTCGCGGGAGCAAGGGCGGCGAGGCGAAACAGAAGCAGCCAACGATTGCCACGAACGGCACAGCTTCTATCGCCACCGCACGCATCGTCTATCTGTGGAGCTGGGGGCCGATTGTTGGCCCGGTGAACGGCCTGCGCTCGGTGAAACTGGACGGAACACCGCTCGTGGCCGAGGACGGCACTGTTAACTTCCCGGGCGTGAAATGGCAGTTCCGCAACGGTGAGCTGAACCAGCCGCGTCTTGAGGGCATTGCCGAGTCGAGCAATGAAATCGATGTAAACCAACAGTTGCTCAGCACCACGCCGTACCTGCGCACCATTACCAACCCGGTGCTGGACGCGGTGCGCGTTCGCTTCAGCTGGCCACAGCTCCAGTCGCAGGATGCAAGTGGCAACGTGAATGGCGTGCGGATTGAATATGCGATCGACCTGGCCACCGACGGCGGCCCTTTCGTCCAGGTGCTCAAAGACTTTGTGGACCGCAAGAACGTCACGAAGTACGAGCGCAGCCACCGCATCAATCTGCCTGCGGGCAGCCGCTGGACCATGCGCGTGCGACGGATCACGGCAGAGGCGAACAGCTCTCTGGTTCAGGACGCCATGTTCATTGATGCGGTCGCCGAGGTGGTAGACAGCGACCAAGAGTTTCCGCTCACCGCCGTGGGCTGCGTCGAATATGACGCTCAACAGTTCGGCGGCGATATCGCCAAGATTGCGGTTCACATGCGCGGCATGATCGTGCGCGTGCCGACCAACTACGATCCTGAAGCGCGGACCTACGCCACGTCAGGCGCCGGGACGAGCAACGGCATTTGGGACGGGACGTTCAAGCTCGCGTACACCAACAACCCGGCTTGGGTCTGCTATGACATCTCGCTAAACCCGTATTACGGTCTGGGTCACCGAATCGATGCCACGATGGTGGACCGCTGGAACCTGTACCGCATCGCGCAGTATTGCGATCAGATGGTGCCGGACGGTATGGGCGGTACGCACCCGCGATTGACCTGCAACATTTACCTGCAGAAGCAGGCGGATGCCTACGCGGTGTTGCAAGATCTGTCGGCCATCTTTCACGGCATGAGTACTTGGGATGGCAGCCAGATCACGTTCACCGCCGATATGCCTGGCGATCCCGTTTACACCTACAACCCTTCGCAAATCCTCAACAACGGCGAAATCCAGTATTCGGGCACCCGTGCGCGCGACCGTCACAACCTGGCGATGGTGACCTGGGATAACCCGGCTCAGGATTTCAAGACAGACAAAGAGCCCGTCTTTGATGACGTGGCGATGGCCGAATCTGGATCGGTCAACGAACTGGCGGTGGACGCTTACGGCTGCACCACGCTCGGGCAGGCGCAGCGGGCAGGGCAATACGCGCTTATCACTGAGCAGACTCAGACGCGGCCAGCGACCTTTCGTGTTGGCCTCGACGGGCAGATACCGAAGCCTGGTCAGATCATCGCCGTGGCCGACCCGATGCTGGCTGGCCGAGCGAACGGTGGGCGCATCAGCGCAGTGGCTGGGCGGGTTATCACTGTTGACCGTGACATCGATATTTCGGCCGGTGCCAAGCTGCGGGTGAACCTGCCCAGCGGCAAGTCCGAAGCCCGTGCGATCACTTCAATCAGTGGGCGGCGTGTGACGATCGCTGCAAGCTTCAGCGAAGTGCCGGAAGCGGAATGCGGTTGGATACTCGAATACGACGACCTGAAAACCATGCAGTTTCTGGTGCGCAACATCACGCGCCCGGAATGGCACCAGTACCAGTTCGAGTGCATCCAGCACGAACCGAGCAAGTTCGACGCCATCGACTTCGGCGCTGTGGTGGATATCCGCCCAATCAGCGGCGTACCGGTGGGCGTGCAGTCTGCGCCAGGCGCGGTGTTCGTGACGCAGCATGTTGTCATCGATCAGGGCATAGCTGTCACCAACATGACCATCAGCTGGGACGCTGCGCCAGGCGCGGTAGCGTACGACGTGGAATGGCGCTGGGGCTCGCGTGAGTGGGTCAAGGTGCCGCGTACCGGTGAGCTGCTGGTTGACGTGCCCGGCATCTACTCCGGCCAGTACATGGCAAGGGTGCGCGCTGTCAGCGCTTTGAACGTGTCATCGCTCCCGACTACATCCCTGCTGACAAACCTGAAGGGCAAGACAAGCTTGCCGCCGGCTGTTACGTCGCTGACTACCACGCCTTTGATCTACGGGATTGGCCTTAAATGGACTTTCCCGCCAGGCACAGAAGATGCTCAACGTACTGAAATATGGAACAGCAAGATCAATGATCGCGCTACTGCGACGAAGCTTGCAGACTTTGCCTATCCGCAAGCCAGCCATGAAATGCAGAACATCACGCCGGGGACGAACCTGTTCTTTTGGGCGCGCATTGTCGACAGGTCTGGAAACGTAGGGCCGTGGTTCCCAGCAGATAAAGGTGTGCTCGGACAGGTCAGTGTCGACGAGCCGGCGTATGAAAAGTACTTCATCGGAAAGATCAAGGCTTCGGCGCTGGGTGATCAGCTATTCACTGAAATCGGAAAAATCTCCGGGAATGGGGATGGCTCCGTAAACAAACGTCTTGCTGAATTGAAAAGCGAGATCGGCGCTATCACCGATGCACTAGTGTACGTGCCTACCGACGCCTACGTGCGGGACAATACCGTGCGCGTGGGTGACAACCTCTGGACGGCTATCGCTGCGGTGCCTGCGGCTGCTAACGGCGCCAACGGCCCGCCGAACCCTACGTACTGGGTCAACACCGGCCAGTCGATCCGCTCGGCCAACGCCCAGGCGGATCAGGTTTCCAAAAACACAGCCAACATCGCAACGGTCGACGGCAAGACCAGCGCGACCGCCAGCCAGCTCCAGGCGGTTCAGGCCCAGTACCGAGCAGACAGCGGGGAGGGCGATCTGCTGGACGCGCTCAAGGGCTGGGATAGTACAGCCAGCTACGCACAGGAAGTGAAAGTCAGAACTGAGCAGGATTTCGCCCAAGCTCAACGCACCACGTTGCTGGATGCACGTGTCGGTGGCAACGAGTCGAAAATCAGCATCGTCGAAACGACAATTGCTACGGACAGGCAGGCTACCGCCCAGCAGCTGACAACATTGAGTGCGGCGGTCGATTCGAATCAGGCCGCCACCCGGAGCGAAGCAACCGCCAGAGCAGATGCAGACAGCGCGCTCGCCGCCAGAATCGAGCAGGTACAAGCCACCGCCAGCGGTGCAAGTTCCGCCGTAAGGGACGAAGCAGCAGCGAGAGCGGATGCGGACGGTGCCCTGACCCGACAGATAAGCACTGCGCAATCGACAGCAAATGGGGCGTCGGCCAATGCTGAAACGGCTACAAAAACCGTTTCGGCGCTCGGCGGCAAGGTTTCGGCGCTTACGACCATTAAAACGGCCACCACAGTTGGCGGGCGTACGGTTATGGCCGCTCTGGCTGTAGGCGTCGAGGGTCAGGAGCAGGAGTCGCAGATACTCGCGTTTGCGCAGCGCTTCGCAATTCTGGACGAGGTCAGCGGAACGATGATTGCGCCGTTTGTGGTGCAAGGCGGGCAGGTGTTCATCAACACCGCAATCATCAACACGGCCTTTATCAGAGAAATCATTGCGGGAATGTCGATCACGTCTCAGGCCAAGAACTCACGCGGTGAGCCTTTGTTAGAACTCAACTTCGTAACGGGTGCGGTGAATATTCGCAGCCAGGACGCGGAAGGCTCGGTGCTTCTAAACAACCGTGGTCTTTATGTTTATGACGCCAACTTGGTAGAGCGCACGGCTGTAGGTCGATTGACGGCGTCTTAACCTCGTACTGATAAAGCATTTCGGAGAAACGATGGATATTTATGGAGTGCGAGTGCGAGACGCCGGCAACGTCCAGACGTTAGGGATGGAAGATTTCACTATCAGAAAGCTGGCTTCGATGGTGATACCAGCTTCTCGCACGAGCGGTGAGGGCATTCGTAGTGATTATATCCTGATGGATGTACCGAACTATGATCCTGCGAAGTGTTTCGTGCTGATTACCCCAAGGCAGTATGCCTCCTATGGACAGCCTGGCAATCCTGATGCGTGGGGGTATGTTCCCACTTATAAGGATTTAGGAGGAACGAGCATCGGAATATTTACTTACGTCAACAGAAGACGCCCTACCGGGGTAGGTGGGCGATTCAGGGATGAATGGATAGAACATGCTGTTGAGTCTGTAGTGGAAGTTGTGAGGGTGGGGTGATGGTGGACTATGGTTTCTCCGCAGTTAATGGGGCGAGCTCGGTTATTATCGGTAGCAAGTACAAGGTGCTGGTATTTTCCGAGCGAGGCCAGTTCGCTATCACTTCCCGATATACGGATAAGGAAGGGTTTGGATCTGTCGTTTTTGCCCGGCCAATTCTGACCCAAGAGCCGCCACAGATTTTCGTCAGGCACATAAGCGGTAGCCATCCTTCCTTGGGTATTTATACCACCATGTCGGGAGGGCCCGGTAACTGGACCGGGTTTTTGGTGACCTCGGCAGTTAGGTTTGGCAGTTCGCTGCAGAATTACTCAATGGAGTACGTCGCTTGTAAGTTCGCTGATCAGCCAAGCCCCGAGGTTTACGGTATGAATATTCGGGACGATGCTCGGCGCATAGTATTTTCGTCGGCTGACAAGATTGTGAGATACAGTAAGTTCGCCAAAAACTGGACACTACAAAAAGGCGATATGGTTGATATTTATGATAGCAACCTAACCATTGATGCTGACGACTTTGTTTGCATTTCCAGCATAGACCGGGGTGTCATGTGGTTTGCAGACGGCGTCCAGTTTGCGGGCCTTACCTTGCTGAGTAACAGTGTGCCTGTTTTACAAATAAACGCTCAAATCGCGGGCGGTGGATATTGGTATTACCAAGGAATGAACGAAACCTGCTTCGCTATACCGGTCTGTAAGTTTTCTGTCTCTAGATATTATAACTAAGCACTTTTTGGAGTTGCACATATGCCTTGGCTTAGAAGCGGTACTGTCTCCGTGACAAACGGATCAACTGCCGTGACGGGCGTGAACGCTGCTTTTGACGCGAACTCCCGCGTGGGCGACGCCTTTGTAGGGCCTGATGGCCTGAGTTACGAAATCGCGAACGTGGCCAGCCCTACGGTTATATCGATTCTACCGCCGTATAAGGGGGCTACGGTAAGCGGTGCAAGCTACGCGATCATGCCCGTTCAGGGGTACGATAAGCTGCTTCGAGACGCATTTAATGCTGTAAATCTGCGCTGGGGAAATACCCTTGCGAGTCTCGGCACGACCGGCAACTACGACATTCTGCCTGTTGCCAAGGGCGGGACTGGCGCAGCGTCGGGGGCTGATGCCCGAACGAACCTAGGTCTCGGCACTGTTGCAACCGAAAACACTGTTCCGGTTAACAAAGGGGGTACAGGCCGCACTGACGGACGAGTGCTGCTGTCCGAGATCGGAGTTCAGCAGGCAGCAGCCCTCTTCGGAGTGCAAGGCATGTATATGGGCTGGAATACCGGCTCTAAGGGTGAGGGTCACTTCGTTGTAAACAAGGGCGGTGGCGCGGGTGGATTTACGTGGCGCTCCGTGAACGCGGCCAACAGCGCTACCGGCCCCGAAATGACCTATAGCTACGACGGCCTGTTGAGTGTGTCCTCACTTGCTGTGACTGCCGCACCAATCGGGATTTCATCTGGCGGCACGGGAGGCAACACTGCTGCAACCGCTCGCAACGCTCTCGGCATTGGCGCCGCTCAAGCGCCTACTTTCGGCGGAATTGAACTCAGCAACACCAGTCCTTATATCGACTTTCATTTCAACAACACTGCTGCCGACTATGACGTCAGGATCATCAACCAAAATTCTGGAATTCTTACTGTTGCTGGCGCTCTTGAAGTGACCGGACGGGTTGCTTCAGCAGGTACTTGGTGTAGAGCAGGCCTTAGCGCCGGGCGTGGCGGCACCGTCTATAACTACAATTGGACCGGCTCAAACGTAGATGTGTGGATCGACAACACCTATGTCGGGACCATGACGCTGTTCGGGTCTGACTACCGGTTCAAGAAGTACATCACCGATGCAAAAGTACCGTCGTACCGTGATCGCATCAACGCTTACAGAATCGTCACCTACCAGCGCAAGGTGTTCGGCGCGGTGTTTCGTGGCGATGGAACCACCTATCAAGGCTTGATTGCGCATGAGGCGCAGGCTGTAAATCCCTTGGCCGTGACCGGCGAGAAGGATGGCGTCGACGAAAGCGGCAACGCACGTATCCAGCAGCTCGACCCGATGGCCTTGATCACCGATCTGATGGGCGCTGTCAAAGAGCTGCACACAGAGTCTTTAGAGCTGCGCGCCGAGCTGGCCGCGCTCAAGACATCGATTCAGCCAGCCCCAGAACCAGCCGCCGCGTAACACCTGAACAGCAACACCCGCACCCCCGCCATTGAGCGGGTATTTTTTTGCCTGGAGAAACCGAAATGCCGATCACTGCGCAGCAACTACTGCAGATCCTCCCGAGCGCCGGCCAGAAAGCCGGCGTTTTTGCACCCGTCTTGAACACAGCGATGAGCAAGTACCAGATTGTGACCCCGCTGCGTATCGCTGCATTCATTGCCCAAGTCGGCCATGAGTCCGGTCAGCTGCGCTACGTCCGCGAGATTTGGGGCCCAACGAAGCAGCAGCTGGGTTACGAGGGCCGAAAGGACCTTGGCAACACCGTTGCGGGTGATGGCTCGAAATTTCGGGGCCGTGGACTGATCCAGGTGACGGGCAGGGCCAATTACGAGGAATGCGGCGAAGCACTGGGCCTCGACCTGATCAACCATCCCGAATTGCTCGAACTGCCGCAGCACGCCGCTATGTCGGCGGCGTGGTTCTGGCACCGGGCCGCTCTCAACACGCTGGCCGACAAGGGCGACTTCCTGACCATCACCAAACGTATCAATGGTGGCACGAATGGCTTGGCTGATCGGCAGACGCTGTATGTTCGCGCGCTTGAGGTGCTGGCGTGAGCGGTCTTTACGCAAGAGTCGGCGGCTTATTACTGATCTTGCTGGCGCTGGCCGGTGCGTTGTACGGGGCTTACCTGCATGGCGTGACCGTCACCGACCTGGACTGGAAGGCGAAGTGGGCCGAGGAAGTCAGTTCCCAATCCGAAGCGGTGGCCACGACGACCACCGAATACCGAACCGAAGAGCAACGCCGTCAGAAAGCGGCCAACCAGGTAGCAAACCATGCAAGACAAGAACAGACCGCTGCGCTTACTGATGCTGCTGTCGCTGATGCTGCTGGCGACCGGCTGCGCGTCGAAGCCGGAAAGCTGGCAGCCGCCACAAGTTGCTCCCCCAGCAATACCGGCGCTGCCGAACGAGGCAAGGCAGCCAGCCGTGCCGCAATGGTGCTCTCCGAGCTGCTCAGCAGGTCTGACGCGCGAGCGGGAGAACTCGCTAAATACGCTGACTCTGCCCGAGTAGCCGGGCTGGCGTGTAATCGCCTTGTCGATGAGCTATCCGGCACCATCAATCAAGTCAGGCCGTAGGCCTGATTAGAATTCGTGCTTCACGCACAAAAGGAGCGGCTGGTAAGGATGCGTCAACATCCGTTCCAGCCACCGAACCGCAGACTATTCCTGCAAGTCCAGCCAAGGCCCCTCGCTCTGTGCACAAAGCGCGGCGAGCCTATCACCTGTTTATCCATACAGTAAAGGCTTGCACATGACTAACCCCATTATTCCCTGGATGGGCGGCAAGCGCCGCCTCGCCGACCGGCTTATCCCCCTTTTCCCGCCACATGAATGCTATGTCGAAGTTTTCGCTGGTGGAGCCGCGCTGTACTTCATGCGACCTCAGGCCGCCCCTGTTGAAGTTCTGAACGACATCAACGGCGAGCTGGTTAGCTTGTACCGGGTGGTGCAAAACCATCTCGAAGAATTTGTACGCCAGTTCAAATGGGCGCTTAGCTCCAGGCAAGTGTTCGAATGGCAAAAAACGACCCGCCCTGAAACTCTCACCGATATTCAGCGAGCCGCCCGATTTTTCTATCTCCAGCATCACGCCTTCGCAGGCAAAGTTACCGGCCAGACATTCGGGACCGCGACAACTGGTCCTGCCATAAATCTGCTGAGGATCGAGGAAAACCTGTCCGCCGCTTGGCAGAGGCTTTCTGGCACGTATGTCGAAAACCTTCCTTGGCTGGACTGCGCCGAGCGTTACGACCGTGCCCACACCTTTCACTACATGGATCCCCCGTATTGGAAAACCGCTGGCTATGGCGTGGATTTCCCGTTCGAAAACTACGAGCGAATGGCCGACTTCATGCGGAGATGTAAAGGAAAGGTGATGGTGAGCATCAACGATCACCCTGACATCAGGAAGGTTTTCGACGGCTTCCATTTTGAGCAGGTGGATATTCGCTACACCACTTCGAATCAGCGACAAGGCAAGAGCGAGGTCAGTGGAGAGCTCGTGATAATGAATTGGGAGCCGTCTGCGCTTGGGGGCTTGTTCTGAGGCTTCGCGCCTTTTTATGTACTTTGGAGGCAAAATGCAGACATCGATTAAGCAAGAAAACTACGACCGCACCATAAAGGTAACGCTGGCAGTGAAGGCGAACGGTGGTTCGGTGTCAGTCCAGATCCAGGCTGGGGACAGCTGGATCAATACCGACACGTTCTGGAAAGACGGTGCCTATCAGTTGAGCTTTCCGCCGGCGACGATCCGAATCGTGCCTGCTGCTGGCGCTGCGTTTGAGGTATACGCATGAGCCTTCTGGTAAATCCCGTACCTCGGCGCCAGCCGATCCGACGCGGCCTGGGCCTGCTCGGCGATAGCTTCTCGGGCAACTGCCACACCATCGCGGCGACGGCGTTCGGTACCGAGGCCTATGGCTATGCCGGCATGATCGCGGCGCGCACCGGCCTGTTTCCCAGCTACCTGGACAATCAAGGCAAGCTCGGCGACCACACCGGGCAGTTCCTGGCCAGGCTACCGGCCTGCATTTCCTCGTCAACTGCCGACCTGTGGCTGCTGTTGTCACGTACCAACGACAGCACCACGGCAGGTATGAGCCTTGCTGACACGAAAGCCAACGTGATGAAGATCGTCACCGCTTTCCTGAACACGCCTGGCAAGTACCTGATCGTCGGCACTGGTACGCCGCGTTTCGGTAGCAGGGCGCTGACCGGGCAGGCCCTGACCGATGCGATCGCCTACAAAGACTGGGTGCTGAACTACGTCAGCCAGTTCGTACCTGTGGTGAACATTTGGGACGGCTTCACCGAGGCCATGACGGTTGAAGGCCTGCACCCAAACATCCTCGGTGCCGACTTCATCAGTTCGCGGGTGGTGCCGATCATCACCGCCGACTTCGAATTTCCTGGCATCCCGCTACCAACGGACGCTGGCGACATTTACTCGGCCATTCGCCCGTTCGGCTGCCTCAATGCAAACCCTATGATGTTGGGCACTGGCGGCACTCTCCCGGCTGGTGTCAACGCCGTGGCCGGTTCGGTGCTGGCTGACGGCTACAAAGCCGTGGGCTCTGCCCTGACTGGGATCACCACGCGCTGGTTCAAAGAGCCTGCCGCTTATGGCGAAGCGCAGTGTATCGAGCTGGGCGGCAACATGGCGGCGGCGGGCGGCTACATCTACGTGCAGCCAACAGCGAACGTCATCAATACCAACCTGGCCGCCGGTGACGTTATCGAAATGGTGTCGGCGGTGGAGATCGCGGGGGAGTCGCGCGGGATACTCGCGTGGGAAGCCGAGTTGACCATCACCAAGCTTGTCGGCGGCGCCTCGACCACGTTTTACTATCGCTCAATGGACAAGTATCAGGAGCCATTCACCATGCCGGCCAGCTTCTCCGGGCAGCTAGAAACGCAGCGCGTAACGATCGACCTGACTGAAACGGTGATCACCTCACGCATGGGGCTGTACTTGGCCGCCGGCGTGCCGCAGAACTCGATAGTCAAGGTCGCCCAGTTTGGGATTCGCAAGGTTTAGCTGATCGACCTGGGTCGACAGCAATGCTTTCTGCGCGCTTCATTGGCCGGGGAAGCTTGTTCGGCACTGAGGGTCTTCGATAAAGCCTCGGCCGTCGCAGTGCGTACAATCGTCGCGCACTGCGAACCCATCAAGGCAATGAAGGCATCTGATAAATATCGAGTAGTGTGGCGCTCCCATAGCGAAACGTAGAACTTTAAATCTCCCTGATCCAAGGCTACAGCGCTCGCATCAATTAGCGCGCGGTACTGGTCCTCATCGGTCAGGCGCTGGAATCTCACTCCGTTGATCTGTCTGGATTGCTCAACCAGTGTCAACGTCTGGCCGGTTTCGGTGTAGATGTAACGACCCTCAAGCACACCGTACCTTTTGTAGTCTCTCATCATGAGGTTGTTGCTCTCATCCAGAAAGGCGAAGTGGGCGGCATGGGCCAGCTCGAACATTTGGAAACGTTCCAGTGAATCGATCAGCCCGCCGGACTGCATGTCTTCGGCCATGCGTGCCAGAAACCGGTAGGGGTGACTGCAGGGTTCGTCCATTTCCTCCTGTCATTGAGCCTTTTGTGCCATTCGGCCAAGGCTTCTAAGCTGTTGCACTCGTTCATGGGGATGATTTTCACTTTCTGTATGGGCATAAAGTAGTCGAGTCGTTCGGGTTTGGGGGGTGGTGTGCGTCGGCAGAGCACCGGGGATGGGAGTGGAAAGTAGCTTCGATTCGCCATGCGCTTTTCTTCTCACGTGACGACCTACAATCGACTAAACCGCAGGCTGCCTTTCAAAAAGGCATCGTAGATACGCCATAGACGTGCCAGCACGTGTCTATGTGGTCGTTTATTTTATGTGAAATTATTTTCATCTGGATGCTGTTCTGATTTGGAACTGGCTAAGCACTTATGTCCACTCATAGATTGGTTATAAACTATTTGGCAGTGATTAGAATGTAGGTATATCAAGCTAAGAATATATATCTGCGGCTCAATTTTTAAAAAAATCACAGGAAGTTGTAATGTTTTTATTGCTGCTTTAATCGAAATTAACTTAAGGGGAGAGGGGTATGGGTTGTGCATCTTCAAATATGTCGGTTAGTTCGTCTGGGAGTTTTCGAGCAAATAGTCTGAATTCTCCAGATCATTCTAGAGCTGAATCCTCTAGTGTGAATTCTACATCGAGATCCCCAAGGTTCGGTGAGCTTAAAGGACCACAAGACAGCCGGTTAACTCAGCATCAACAATCGTTAGTCGGTGTGGCTCGTTGGCCGAATCCTAATTTTAATAGAGATCACACGCCCTACCAGATGGAGTATGGTCAGTCTTTTTATCATAAAAGCCGAGAGTTGGGCGCCGCGATTGCTGGGGGGAATATCAATAGTTTTAGTGAGGCTTGGGACGAGGCACGTGATTGGAGAAGCGCCAGAGCCGGCGACAAGGCAAAGGAGTTTGCCGATATCCGTGATCCCAATTGGCCTCGTGAGTTCATTACTCCTCTTACGGGGCCATACGAATATATAAAGGATAGATTCGCAAAGCGTAAAGATGCAGATATTAGAAGGCCCACAGGCACCCTACCAAAGAGCAAGGTTTTTAAAGTCTACGGAAAAATTGACGGTGAACCCTTACTACTTACGTGTATATGGATGACCACTGATCGTCATGCTGACCGGACAAAAGAACCTTATCCAAATATGCGCAGGATTGGTATGAATGATATAGGCGAACCTTATGTGATAGTTCATACGGATGCCGAGCACATTCCGAAAATTTTGCAGCATGTCGAAGGGCTTTACGGAGTTGCTACTGACGCTACGATATCCGATGCTCGTGCATTAAAGACGCTTGCAGAGATACACTGGTGGGGGGTACATGCTGTACCTGATATGCGTGGAAGTGCAGCAAAAGCCGAACTATGTGTGCGTTCTATCGCTCAAGCAAGAGGTATGGATCTTCCTCCAATGAAACCAGGTATTGTTCCAGATTTGGAGGCGTTAACAATGAATTTGAAAGATTTTGTGAATAGCTATGAGGGTTTTTTTGATCACAGCTGACGGACGTTTCTTCTTGGATTGCGAAACATCTGCTCAATGATGTCTCGCTGCCGGTTTTTTGGTCGATCAAACAGCTGAGGTACGATAGGTCTGGGAGCGTCGTGGTACTTACCGCTACGGTTGCTGACGGTCGCGGTAGTGGCTAAATACTCAGTACGATAACCCTTATCAACCGTGAATCAGTTCCGAAATAAAAAGTATAGTCCCCATTCTACGAGGGCTCCAGAGGACTTTTCTCGCTTCTATTGCGGAACCAAATATCGCTACAGTCCGCAGCCTGCTTGTATTTCATAACCGGATTGCAAATCCGCCTACGGCAGTTCGATTCTGACCTCGGCCTCCACTATTCAAAACCCCGCAGATTAACGTCTGCGGGGTTTTTTATTGGGCGGCGAAAAGTGAGGGGTTCCGAAACTTTCTCACTTTGAGGGCTGCGCGACGGCGCCGATCCGGCTGGAAACGCGCTTTGTTATCTCCTGTTGGGAGTTGCTAAGCAACAGGCTGGCATCTGCGATATCGGTGATCTCGGACGCGGCTTTCGGCCTGATATCTTTGAATTGAAACTGGTGGATTTCTTTGCGCCGAGCTGGGCGGCAACATTGCGGTGGGCAGCGACATCTATGTGCAAGTCAACTGCGAACGTCATCAAAACCAATCTGGCTGGCGATGTTATCCAAATGGTGTTGGCGGTCGAGCTTATCGGAGAGTTGTGCAGGGGCGGCCTGGAAGGCTGAGTTGACCATCACCAAGCCTGTCGGCGAGGCCTCGACTACGTTCTACTTCCGCTCGATGGACAAGTACCAAGAGCCATTCACCATGCCGGCCAACATCGCCGGGCAGTTGGAAACGCAACGTGGAACGGTTGACCTGACTGAGACGGTGATCGCCTCACGGATGGAGCTTTACCTGGCCGCTGGCGTGCCGCAGAACTCGATAGTCAAGGTCGCCCAGTTTGGGATTCGCAAGGTTTAGCTGATCGACCTAGGTCGACAGCAATGCTTTCTGCGCGCTTCATTGGCCGGGGAAGCTTGTTCGGGCACTGAGGGTCTTCGATAAAGCCTCGGCCGTCGCAGTGCGTACAATCGTCGCGCACTGCGAACCCATCAAGGCAATGAAGGCATCTGATAAATATCGAGTAGCTGTGGCGCTCCCATAGCGAAACGTAGAACTTGAAATCTCCCTGATCCAAGGCGACGGCGCTCGCATCAATCAGCGCGCGGTACTGATCCTCATCGGTGAGGCGCTGGAGGTTCACTCCGTTGATCTGTCTGGATTGCTCAACCAGTGTCAACGTCTGGCCGGTTTCGGTGTAAATGTAACGACCCTCAAGCACACCGTACCTTTTGTAGTCCCTCATCATGAGATTGTTGCTCTCATCCAGAAAGGCGAAGTGGGCGGCATGGTAGGGCGATTGATC
Source organism: Pseudomonas coronafaciens pv. oryzae str. 1_6 (assembly GCF_000156995.2). NCBI lineage: Bacteria > Pseudomonadati > Pseudomonadota > Gammaproteobacteria > Pseudomonadales > Pseudomonadaceae > Pseudomonas > Pseudomonas coronafaciens. The sequence continues at coordinate 2,228,984 of NZ_CP046035.1, forward strand.
GGCCTCGTGCAGGACGTAACGTGAGTGCAGAAGGCTTCCTACAACGATGCCGCCCGCGTTGTAGGCCAAGTAGTCTGATGCCTGGTGGCGCCATTCGTGGTTGCCTTCCTCTGTGAAATGGCAGAAGGCGGCACTGGCCAGCTCGAACATTTCGAAGCGTTCCAGTGGATCGACCAGTCCGCCGGTCTGCATGTCTTCGGCCATGCGTGCCAGAAACCGGTAGGTGACTGCAGGGTTCGTCCATTGCCTCCTGTCATTGAGCCTTTTGTGCCATTCGACCAAGGCTTCTGAGCTGCTGCACTCGTTCATGGGGATGATTCTCAATTGATGTATATACATACAGTATTCGAGTCGTTTAGGTTTGGGGAGTGGTGTTCGTCGGCAGGACGCCGGGGGAGGGATAGTTGCGTGCGCTTTCCTTCTAAATCTTCCCCAAAACGCAACCATAAACATCTGATTTCATTGGGATAGTAAAGTTGGGAAAGCGCGGTTAAAAATATAGCTTTCTTCTATGTAAATATTTGATTTAAAAAGAATATTTAGGAAATATCGGGGCATTCCAGTCAGCAACCACCAGATCGAAGTTGTCAGCCTTCCATTGTGCAAGCCCCTGCGCACCATTTTCAGCCACTTCGCAATGATGGCCGAGAAAGCCCAGTTGCTGACACAGCAGCATCCGGTTGGCGGGATGGTCGTCCACCACCAGGATCCTGAGGGGCTGGCTGGCCGAACTCGAGGGCTGCGGCGCCACGGGCTGATGGGTCAGCGGTTCAAGTGTCGTCAGCAGCAGCTCCATGCTCACCCGGGTGCCTTGGCCCGGCGCGCTGTCGAGCTGCAGGTTGCCGCCCATCATCACGCACAGGCTGCGGCAGATCACCAGTCCCAGGCCGGCGCCGGTCCTGGCCATCTGCCCGGTATTGTCCACCTGAGCAAAAGGCTCGAAGAGGCGCTGCTGGTCTTCGCTGCTGATGCCGATGCCGCTGTCCTGAACCATTACATGCAGGTGCAGCTGTTGGGGGGCCGCTGTATCGCCAGCCTGAAGACTGATCTTTACCTGCCCGTCCTGAGTGAACTTGATGGCGTTGCTGACCAGATTGGACAATATCTGCTTGAAGCGCAGAGGATCGATCAGCACGTCGGTGTTGATTCGGCTGTCCAGCGCCAGCACCAGGCTGAGGTCTTTCTGTCGGGCCAGGCCGTCGAAGACCCTGACCACCGACTCGACCAGTTGGCGCAGGTTTGCCCGCTCCGGGTTGAGGGCCAGACGGCCGGATTCGATGCGGGCGATATCAAGAATATCGCCTATCAGGTCCAGCAGGTCGTTGGCCGAGCTGTAGGCAACCTCGATGGCAGAGCGATCCAGTTCGCCATGGTCTGCACGTTTGAGTGCCAGCTCGAGCATGCCGATCACAGCATTCATTGGGGTGCGTATTTCATGGCTCATGGTGGCCAGAAAGGTACTTTTGGCCCGACTGGCCGCGTCCGCCTGCTCCTTGGCGGCCTGCAGCTCCTCGATCAACTGGCGACGTTCACTGATGTCGATCCAGCCACCGATGATGCCTTGCACTTCGCCCAGCGAGTCGCGGAAGGGCAATATCCAGTGATAAATGGTCAGTTGCCGCTCACCGATCCGCAAAGGGCGGTCAAGGATCAGGGCCGTGCCGCTGGCCATGACCTGCTCATAGTCCGCTGCGTATTCACTGGCTTCGAAGGCATTGCCCGGCACGCCTGCGGCGGTGCTCTTGCCGATGACATCTTCACGTCTGGCAGAGAACGTTTGAAGGTAGCTGTCGTTGCAGATACGCAGAAGGCCTTCTCGATCGCGCACGTAGATCGGGTGCGGGGTGCCGTCCACCAGCGCTCTCATGAATTCGAACTGATCGCCCAGCGCCCGCTCGGCGGCTTCGCGCTGGCGGATCTGCCTTTGCATCCACGCATTCCAGGCCAGCAGGCCCAGCAGCAGAAGGCTCGCGCCGATCAGGATCTGGTAGATCAGGCGCTCGTAATCGTGCCAGGTCGCACTCGATGGGGTGTAGGCGCGCCATCGATTGTTGATTGCCGCCAGATCCTGAGGAGCGATGCTCGCCAGTGCCTTGTCGAGAATCGAACTCAGCTCGATGGCATTGCGCGAGGTGGCCATGGAAATCAGCGCCGGGTCCTCGCCGAGGGTGGCAGTCATCTGCAAACGCTCTTCAAAGATGCCTGAAGACAGAAAGTAGTTTGCACTCAGCAGCGAAATGACCGCGCCTTCGGTTCTGCCCAGCGCCAGCATGTCCAGTGCCTGGAACGGGTTGTCGATTTCCAGTGGCACGACGTTCGGGTAGTTGTTGCGCAGCCAGCCCAGCATCGGGCTGCCCTGGGTGATGGCCAGGCGTTTGCCGTCCATTTGTTCGAGATGGCTGGGTGACCCCTGATCCTTGCGGGTGACCAGTACGAAAGAATTGTCGACATAAGGTCGGCTGAAGCTCAGGCGGTCTTCTCGCTCGTCACTGGAATCCAGTGCGCCGATCATGTCGGCTTTGCCCTCCGTGACCTGATTTTGCATATCCGTCAGGCTCGGCGAGCGCTTGACGTCGAACTTGAGCCCGGTGCGCAGGCGAACCAGCTCCAGCAGGTCAGCAGTGATGCCGCGAAAATTGCCTTTGGCATCGAAAAACGTCAGGGGGGCGTAGGCTTCGTTGACCACCACACGTATGGTTGGATGCTGAGCGATCCAGCGTTCCTCGCGCTGTGTGAGTTGCAGCTTCTGGTCGGTCAGCAGCAGATCGCTGCCTGTGTTCCAGCGTCGGGATATGTTGATGCGCTCCTCGACCGGAATCGCCTTCAATGCCTGGTTGATGATACCCAGCAGTTGGGTGTTTTCCTGGCGTACGGCGAAGCTGAAGCCATTGGCCTCGTGCTTGCCGAAGTTCGACATCTGGACGTTGTTCAGGTAGCCCTTGTTGATGATGTACTGGGTAGAAATGGTGTCGCCCAGAAATACATCGGCCTGGTTGAAGGCCACGGCATTGATGGCGTTCTGAAACGACGGGTAATGCTTGAGAATCGCGCCTGGATAAGTCGCTTCGACCTCCGCTGTCGGCAAGTAGTGATAGACCATGCTCAGGCGCATGCCTTTCAGGCCGTCGTTCAAGGGGCGCGTTTCTCCGACGCGTGTGACCAGCACGGGCTGGTCCACCGAGTAGGGTTGGGACAGCCTGATGTTGCGCTCGACGGCTTCGAAGCCGTTGGCCGTGCCCAGCAGATCGACCTGGCCTGCGACAAGCGCCCTGATCGCTGCGTCACGGCTCGCGAAACGCTGGACCCTGATCGGGAGGTCCAGCGCCCCCGAGATGATGCCAGCGTAATCAGCCGTTATGCCTTCGTAATCGTTGCCTGAAATAGTCACGTCGAAGGGTGGGTAGTCAGGGCTGGAAGTGCCTAGAATCAGCTCGCGCTGACCGCGTACCCACTGCCATTGGCTGCTGTCCAGCTTGACGTCCATGTGCGCAGGGCTCGAGCGGCCGAGCAGGGTGTAGTGATCGGCCGCGGCAGGACCGGCCTCGACACCCCAGCCTGTGCAGAGGCCTGTGGCCAGTAGTAATAATTGTCTGAAGCGCTTGGGCATCCGGTCTCTCACACTAGCGAGTTGCGTTTTGCCATCTCGATAAGTTCTACCAAGGTTCTGGTTTTGAGTTTTTGCATGAGCCTTGTCTTGTAGGTGCTCACGGTCTTGTTACTGAGAAACATGCCCTTGGCTATTTCCTTGTTGGAGCGCCCTTGTGCAAACAATTGCAGCACCATCAATTCACGATCATTGACCAACTTGAACAGCTCCAGCTCGCTGGTGTGTCCATCTTCACGAACTGCACACGCCAACGCCTGGCTGGGAAAGTAATTGTAGCCGGATAATACTGCTTTCACCGAACTGAGCAATTCGCTTAGATCTTCCTGTTTGCATACATAACCGGAAGCCCCCGATTGCATGCAGCGAATCGCAAACAGATTGGGTGTCTGCGAGGTCAGCACCAGAATCTTGGACGGCAGCCCCATGGTGTTGAAGCGTGCCAGCACCTCAAGCCCGTCGAGCTTGGGGATGCTGATGTCGAGGATGATCAGGTCGGGCATGCATTCGCGAACCATTTGCATGGCGTCGACACCGTTATCGGTTTCGCCCACCACTTCGTAATTCTCGTTCTCCAGCAGCATTCTTACCGCCATCCGGATAACCGGGTGGTCGTCGATGATAAAAACTGAGTTCATATTCCATTCCATAACAAGCGGCGAATAAAGCGCGCACCTTAGCTCAGATGTTCGGGCAGGCACATAAAGAGACTTGCTCAACAGACATATATAGGAAAAGTCCTACGATAATTAACGTATCGGAGTACGTAAAAGCCTACGCAGAACACAAGTGTGTTTAAACGTTAACGCGTTTTTCTGTGTGGTTCGAATTATGTTGTACAGGTTGTTTATTACTTTCTGGAATCATCAGGCATGTTTATCGATGATTTCCTACAGTTGTAAACGTGAATTCACGATCATCACGATCATCTGTCGGTGATGTGCGGTGAGTTGTTGTGCGACAGCTTGTCGATAGTCAGGCAGGAAGGTTTTGCAGCAGACGGCTCAGGTCAGGTCCGTGTAGGGGCTTGCTCAGGCAGCCAAGCAGCGGCAGATCACGCTCGACAGCGAGCTGCCGGAGTTTTTCAAGTTGGATATCGGGCAGGCCGCTGAGAAGAATGGCGTGGCGCAGCAACCCCAGCCGTGATGCTTCGCTGATCAGGTCGATGCCTGGCGTGTCCGGCAGGCATTGATCACAGAGTAAAAGCCCGTACGGCTCTGGGCTGCGCTGCATCGCATTCATGGCTTCTGCCGCAGTCAGTGCGGGGGTAAGCAGGAAATAGCCCTGATTGTTGAGCAGTACCTGAGTGGCGATCAATTGGAAGGGATGATCCTCCACCAACAGGATGCGCAGGCTGTGTTTGGACATGAGTTTTCCGGAATGGCCCTGGCTAGGCATTGGGGCATCGGCACACGGCATGCACACCGGCAAGTGTCGCAGGCGGACGTATGAAGTGCCGATGCGGCAGTTGAAGTGGCTGGAATTATTGAGGGATGCAAGAAAACCTGCGATAGGACTCGTCTGACAAGCTTGTAGGGCTTGTCTGAGTTTTAAAGGGCGAGGTATGCAGGCCCGCCGAACACCTGAAGCTTTTCAGGCATTTTTCGGGCCATTTGTGGGTTACTCAGCCGGAGCGCCCGGTCATTTCGCGAGCCATCTCACTGGCGTAACTGTCGGTCATGCCGGCGATGAAGTCGATCATGCGCAGGAAGGAGGCATGCAGCGATGCCTTGGGGTCAGGCGCACTGTTGCCCAGCAGGTCGAGGATACGCCGGTGTTTGAAGGACGGCGTCCGGCCACCGAACTGCTCGACCGCAGCGCCGCAAAACGCGTTGAGCAGGATCTCCAGCGTGGTGTAGGCGCCGATTTCGTGCAAGGTCTTGCGCTTGTCCTGGAAGATCTTCTTGCGCGCCATGTCCTTTGCGTTCAGCACGCAAAGCTTGGCCGGGCCGTGCATGTGTTCGACCAGGTCGCCTGGCAGGGTGCCGGCAAGCAGCGCATCCTGCTGCTCGACGAAGGCCCTGGCGGCCGCGTTGGTCAAGTGTTCTATGGCTTTGCCACGCAGTATCGCCAGCTTGCGTCGCCGCGAATCGCCCGGGCCCAACTGCCGATAGGTTTCAGGCAAGTCATCGCCGACCAGCCCAAGCAGTAGAGACTCGACTTCCGAATAGTCCAGCAGGTCCATCTCAAGCCCGTCTTCCAGGTCGATCAGGGCGTAGCAGATGTCATCGGCGGCTTCCATCAGGTAAACCAGCGGGTGACGCGCCCAGCGCTGCTCCTCAAGTTGGGGCAGGCCGAGCTTGCCGGCTATCTGCTCGAGAATCGGCAATTCGCTCTGGTAGCAGCCGAACTTGTGCTTCTTGTAGCCCAGCGAATCGGCATGACGCGCCGTCCACGGGTACTTGAGGTAAGTGCCCAGGGTGGCGTAGGTCAGGCGAGTGCCTCCGTCGAACTGATGGTATTCCAGTTGCGTCAGCACTCGGAAACCCTGCGCGTTGCCTTCGAAATTGAGGAAGTCGTTGCGCTCGGTTTCGCTCATCGCGTCGAGCCAGCCTCGTCCGGCGGCCTGATTGAACCAGTTGCGAATGGCATCTTCGCCCGAGTGGCCGAACGGGGGATTGCCGATATCGTGGGCCAGACAGGCAGATTGTACGACCATGCCCAGGTCGCTCGGGTCGCACCAGTCGGGCAGGGCGGAGCGCAGGGTTTCGCCGACGCGCATGCCCAGCGACCTGCCGACGCAACTGACTTCCAGCGAGTGGGTCAGACGAGTGTGGATATGATCGTTGCTGGACACCGGGTGGACCTGTGTCTTGCGACCCAGACGGCGGAACGCTCCGGAAAAGATGATCCGGTCGTGGTCCTTGTGGAATGGGCTGCGTCCGAGTTCTTCGGGGCTGTGCAGGGTCTTGCCGAGTCGTTCGCGGTTAAGCAGGGTTTGCCAATCCAAGGCGGTCACTCCGTCAGTAGTTATCGCCTAGCTTCCCGGTTCCACAGGCCTGCCGCAAGGCCCCGAACAGTAACAACCGGAAACAGGCCTCGTCAAAAAGAAAATGCCCGCCCCGAAACTGCGGAGCAGGCATTTGTGTTAAAGCCTGAATCATTCATGCCAGGGTCACGCAAGAGCGTGCGCGGTCAGAGCCTGCGGTTGCGATTCTGAATGGCACGGCTCTGCATAGCCACCTTGATCAGCGGCGTCAGGGTGATACCCAGTTTCAGAAGGCGACCGAGCAGGCTGGTGCGACCGGTCTTGGCTCGCTTGCCGCTCAGAAAGCCCAGCAGGGCAACCGAGCCCACGCCCCAGAGCGGCGCGTGGCGAAAGCCCAGCGCGCTTTTCCAGTCGTGGCGAATGCCCCGAAAACGTTGCAATGGCTGGAGCAATTGCGTCGATTCGTGGCGTATTTCCTGACGATGCATTTCCATGCGCAAGCGGATCAGTGCCTTGCGCAGTTCACGACGGGTATTGCTCTGGTGCGACTTGGGTTCACTCATGGCATCAATCGCTCACGGTCGTTGGCGAGCTCTTCGAGGGTCGCGTGGAACGGCGAAGACTCGTCGAAGATCGCTGCTTTCAGGCGCAAGCCACAGAAGACCGCGGCCAAGAAGTAGAACGTACACAAGCCGACGATACCGGCCAGTCGATAGCTGTCCCACAACACGATCAGCAGCAGTGCCGAAAGCCCGGTCAGCAGCAGCAGACCGAACACCAATGCCAGGCCTGCAAACAGTAACAGGCTGACAGTGCGTGCTTTCTGCTCCTGCAACTCGATGCCGAACAGCTCGACGTGAGTGTGCAACAAGCCAAGGAATGCAGCGCCGAGGCGCCGCGGTGAAGAGCCCGGAGTCCCCTCCGGCGTTGCAGATTCCGTTCCCAGAGTCATGATGTTAGCGCCTTGTAGCCAGCAGACCGATCAGAAAGCCGACACCTGCGGCGATACCGACTGACTGCCAAGGGTTGGTCTGAACGTAATCTTCGGTCGCGATCACAGCGGCTTCACCACGCTCGCGCAGCGAGTCTTCGGTGCTTTTCAGCGTTTCCTTGGCGCGCAACAGGCTCTCGCGGATCTGCGCACGCAGTTCATCAGCCTGCTCACCTGCCAGGGACGCTGTATGCGCCAGCAGTTTTTCAGTATCGGCAACCAGTACCTGGAAGTCGGCTCTCAGGATTTCCTGAGCATTCTGTGCGGTTTCGCGAGCCATGATTTTCTCCGTTTGGGTGGCGTATGGATGTTTCGAGTACAGGTGATTCCTGAAGGTTCACTTCGATTGTCGTGTCGTGCCCGATCAGGCCGTGCACTGCTGCTGCACCTTACTCCAAAAGCACGTGTCAGGAAAAACCTCGATGACTGTAAGAAAGGGGTTCCGTATTTCTGGCCTTTGGCTATGCTCCACACGCGACGCAAGAGCGCAACGAGCTGAATGGAGAGAGGCATGGAGCGGCTGTATTCCCTGCAGGGGCTCAGGGGCATTGCAGTCCTTGGTGTGGTGTTGTTTCACATGATGTCGGTCGAGAGCAAGTATTCCGGGGGCGATATTCTTCTGCCGCCGCTGCTCGATTTTTTTCAGCTGGGCGTCGATCTGTTTTTCGTGATCAGTGGATTTGTGATGGTCATTGTCAGTCGTGCCCGCTTCCAGAGTGGCGTGGAAGCCCGGCGTTTTCTGTTCAATCGGGTTTCGCGTATCTACCCCACTTATTGGCTGTACTTTTTCATCACTCTGGCGGTGTTTCTGGTGCAGCCCGGGATGGTCAACAGCGGGCATGGTTCTTCGAATCTGCTCATGTCCTTCCTGTTGTTGCCCAATGACAAGGTGCTGTTGGTGATGGTGGCCTGGTCACTGGTCTTCGAGTTGTGGTTCTACGTGGTGTTTTCCGGTTTTCTGCTGTTTCGCGAGCGCAGTCTGCCGCTTCTGCTGGGCGTCTGGGCATCGATCATCGTGGTGTTCAACGCTCTGGCGGACTGGCAGGACTATTCACCTGCCCTCAAAATCATCCTCCATCCGTACGCCCTCGAATTCATTCTGGGGGCGGCGCTGGCGCTGTTCTTCTATGGTCGTCACAGCGCAAGGGTCCCGACGGTCGCGGTGTGTGCCTTGCTCGGTGGTGCGCTGCTGGTGTCTGTGCCGCTGATAGGTGTCTACCGGCTTTATGACAGTCAGGGCCTGCTGCGCATGCTTGTGGTCGGCGCCACGTTTGGCGTGCTGGTACTGACTCTGGCGTTACTGGAGCGCCGCAGGCAGCTGGTTGTGCCGCGTGTTCTGGTGGCCGTAGGTGACATGTCTTACACCATTTACCTTTCCCATCTGCTGGTGCTCGGGGTCATCGGCAGGGTCTGGAGCCAAGTGGGGGCCTGGCCGCAAAGTGGCCTGGACAACCTGTTTTTTGCTGCATTGATGATGGTCGCGGCGGTGTGTTACGGCTGGGTCGGCTATCGCTGTTTCGAGAAGCCTGTGCTGGACCGCGCCAATGCGTTCAGCAAGACGCATTTTCGGGTGTCGACGTGATGCAGAGGTGGGCCTAGAATCAGTCTTCGGTTAACACGTAATCGCCGAGGATCCATTACATGCCACCCGAATGTCAGCTGTTCAGTACCTTGGGATGCCCGTTTTGCGAGGCTGCCGAGGCGGTGTTGCAACCGCTTGCCATAGAACATGGCTTGATGGTTGAACTGATAGACATCGGCGAGGATGAGCGGCTGTTCGAACGTTATGAACTACGCGTCCCCATACTGCGCCGCACTGACACGGGCGAAGAGCTGGAATGGCCTTTCGAGGCGCCGCAGGTTGTTTCGTTTCTCAGCCGTTAGACTCTTCATTATTTTCAGGCCCGACGCGCATTGAATATCGATACCCGTATCAAGTTTCGCCACCTGGTCTGTTTTCTCGAAGTTGCTCGCCAGGGCAGTCTGGCGCGCGCATCCGATGCGCTGGCGATCAGTCAGCCGGCACTGTCCAAGAGCCTCAAGGAGCTGGAAACCCTTCTTGCGACCTCGCTGTTTGTACGCAGCAAAAGCGGTGCTGCGCTGACCGAGGCAGGTGTTGCGTTCATGCGCTTTGCCGGCCCAAGCGTTCAGGCTATGCGTGACGGCGTCAGCAGCCTGCGTTCCGGCGAGCACGAAACGGTGACCGTGCGGCTGGGCGTATTGTCCACTGCCGAAAGTCTGTTGGTGCCGGAAGTGGTCAATCGCCTGCATGAACGCCATCCGGCATTGATCATCAGCGTGATGACCGGCCCGAGCGCCTATCTGCTGTCGCAATTGAGGGTCGGAGAGCTGGACCTTGTGGTTGGGCGCATGACCGACAGCCCGCAGATTCAAGGGCTGACATTCGAGCATTTGTATAACGAATCGATGACGCTGGTGGTACGCAACGACCATCCGCTGTTGGCTGCGTCTCTCAAGCCTGAAAGTCTGGAACAGTTCCCGCTGGTACTGCCGTTGGCAGGCACCACCATTCGCAAATTTGCCGACAGCCTGTTCGTGCAGTGCGGCATCCGTATGCCGCGTCAACGCCTGGAAACCCTGTCGCTAACCCTGAGCCGTCGCTATGTACAGTGCAGTAATGCGATCTGGATCGCGCCGCTCGATGCGGTGTCGCTGGAGTTGAAAGGCGGCACCCTGGTGGAACTGGACATGGGCATCCGCGAGCCGGGCGGTTCGGTGGGGTTGTGCAGTAATCCGGCGCTGCCCCTGACCCGCGCGGCGCAGTGGTGCGTGGATGAACTGCGCGCTGTTGGCGAGACTTATCGAACGGGGCAGTATGCATAACCATTTGGTTATGGATGATGGGCTTTATTTCAGTTCTCTATAAGCATGGATCAGGTGACACTTCCTGACAGCCTGCAGCGCGAGCGACCCACGCTTGCGCGCCTATAAGAAAAATAAGGAGAACGCCATGTCTGCTGCGGACGATAGCCGCTTCGTCATACGTGACCGAAACTGGCACCCTAAAGCCCTGACTCCGGATTACAAGACGTCGATCCTGCGATCGCCGCGTCAGGCGCTGGTCAGCATTCCACAATCCATTTCCGAGACCTCCGGGCCGGATTTCTCGCATTTGCAGTTCGGCCGGCACGACAACGACCTGCTGCTCAATTTCGACAATGGTGGCCTGCCCATAGGCGAGCGTATTCTGATTGCCGGCCGTGTCTGCGATCAGTACGGCAAGCCGATCCCCCACACGTTGGTGGAGATCTGGCAGGCCAATGCCGGCGGTCGCTATCGCCATAAACGTGACGCCTATCTGGCGCCCATAGACCCCAATTTCGGTGGTGTGGGACGTGCACTGACCGACAGCGAAGGCAACTACAGCTTTCGCACCGTCAAGCCTGGTCCGTATCCGTGGCGCAACGGTCCCAATGACTGGCGGCCGGCGCATGTTCATGTGTCGATCAGCGGGCCGTCGATTGCCACACGGCTGATCACTCAGTTGTATTTCGAAGGCGATCCGTTGATTCCGATCTGCCCGATCGTCAAGGCCATTGCCAACCCTGAGGCGGTGCAAAGCCTGATTGCCCGACTTGATCTGGCGATGGGCAACCCGATGGATTGTCTGGCGTACCGCTTTGATATCGTTCTGCGCGGCCAGCGCAAGACTCACTTCGAAAACTGCTGAGGAGGCCCGACATGCCCGTTCAACTGCTGCAGGAAACCCCATCGCAAACCGCAGGGCCTTACGTCCATATCGGTCTGGCCCCGCAAGTGGCCGGCAACCCGACCCGCGAGCTGGAAATCTGGAACGAAATGGCCAGGCCCGACGCGCCAGGCGAACACATCGTGCTGCTGGGCAATGTCTTCGACGGCAATGGTCATCTGATCCGTGATGCGTACCTCGAGTTCTGGCAGGCCGACCATGAGGGGCTGTATCACAACGAATTCCATCCGGACCGGCCTTTCAATGGCTTTGGCCGCACTGCGACCACCGACGACGGCCAATGGCTTCTGAAGACTATCAAGCCGGGTTCTGCGTGCAATGCGGCGGGCGTGCCGATGGCTGCCCATATCAACGTCTCGCTGTTCGCTCGCGGCATCAATATTCATCTGCAGACGCGGGTGTATTTCGACGATGAGGCGCAGGCCAATGCGCAGGACCCGGTGCTGAACCTGATCGAGCAGCCGCCCCGTCGCGAAACATTGATCGCGCGGCGCTGCACCCATGACGGCCAGACCGCTTATCGCTTTGATATTCGCGTGCAAGGTGAGGGCGAGACGGTGTTTTTCGATTTCTGAAGCGATGTGCGTGTGTTTCACGGCGCCTGCATCGGCAGGCGACCTTATAAAAATAAAAGGACACTTCCATGACGCTTTCTGCCAGCGGGCCTGTGACAGGCACCCTTGATGTACAGGCTTTCATTAATGCGCAACCGCTGTCGGGTTATCAGTGGCGAGTGGTCGTCCTGTGCTTTCTGATCGTGTTTCTCGATGGTCTGGATACCGCTGCGATGGGCTTCATCGCTCCAGCACTCAGCCAGGATTGGGGGATCGACCGGGCCAGCCTCGGCCCGGTGATGAGCGCCGCGCTGATCGGCATGGTCTTCGGTGCGTTGGGTTCCGGCCCGCTGGCTGACCGGTTCGGGCGCAAAGTGGTGCTGGTGGTTGCGGTGTTTCTGTTCGGCATTTTCAGTCTGGCGTCGGCGTATAGCAGCAACATCGATCAACTGTTGATTTTGCGCCTGCTGACCGGGCTGGGGCTTGGCGCAGCGATGCCCAACGCCACCACGCTGCTGTCCGAGTACACCCCGGAGCGGCTCAAATCGCTGCTGGTCACCAGTATGTTCTGCGGCTTTAATTTGGGCATGGCCTGCGGCGGTTTCGTATCGGCCAGTTTGATCCCCCGCATGGGCTGGCACAGCCTGCTGATGCTGGGCGGCATCCTGCCGCTGATACTGTCGGTAGTGCTGATGGTCTGGCTACCGGAGTCGGCGCGTTTTCTGGTGGTCCGCAATCGTGGTGCCGAACGGATTCGCAAGGTGCTTGCACCTATCGCACCAAAGGCACTGACCGGTATCACCGCGTTCAGTGTTCCCGAGCAAAAAACCGTCAGCAGCCGCAATGTCCTGAAAGTGATCTTTTCGGGCAGCTATAGCGCAGGCACACTGCTGCTGTGGCTGACCTATTTCATGGGCCTGGTGATCGTTTATCTGCTGACCAGCTGGCTGCCGACCCTGATGCGTGACAGCGGCGCGAGCATGGAACAGTCGGCGTTCATCGGCGCGTTGTTCCAGTTTGGCGGCGTCTTGAGTGCGGTGGGTGTCGGCTGGGCGATGGACCGTTACAACCCGCACAAGGTCATTGGCGTCGCCTACGCGCTGGCAGGAGTGTTTGCGTACCTGGTCGGTCAAAGTCTGGGTAATGTCGCGGTGCTGGCCACGCTGGTTCTGGTGGCGGGCATGTGCGTCAATGGCGCGCAGTCGGCCATGCCATCGCTGGCGGCGCGCTTTTACCCTACTCAGGGGCGTGCCACCGGCGTGTCGTGGATGCTCGGGATCGGTCGCTTCGGTGCGATTCTCGGTGCCTGGGCCGGCGCCACCTTGTTGGGGCTGGGCTGGAGTTTCGAGCAGGTGCTCACGGCGCTTGTAGTTCCTGCGGCCTTGGCCGCCATAGCAATCCTGATCAAGGGCTGGGTCAGTCATTCCGACGCCACCTGAAACCTTTCAATCCGGAGCGATGATGTGAACAGACCGGCTAACCAACTTTTCGATGCCTATTTCACTCAGGCTGACATGCGCGAGGTTTTCTGCGATCGAGGTCGCGTTCAGGGCATGCTCGATTTCGAGGCCGCCCTGGCCCGCGCGCAAGCACGGACAGGCGTCATTCCGGCTAGCGTTGTGGCGGATATCGAGCAGAGCTGTCATGCGGATCTGTTCGACTTCGATGAGCTGGCCATTGCCATCGGCAGTGCCGGCAACTCGGCGATTCCACTGGTCAAGGCGCTGGGCAGGCAGATTGCCGCAAACAGCCCGCAAGCCGAGCGCTATGTTCATATGGGGGCGACCAGTCAGGACGTCATGGACAGCGGGTTGGTGCTGCAACTGCGTCAGGCGATCATTTTGCTCGAACGCGATCTGACCCAGCTGGCCGAGGTGTTGGCCGAGCAGGCGCAGCGCTATGCAAGCACGCCGCTGGCCGGACGTACCTGGTTACAGCAAGCCACACCTGTCACGCTGGGGATGAAAATTGCCGGCTGGCTGGGCGCCGTCACCCGCCATCGGCAGCGCCTGAACGAGATCAGACCGCGCCTGTTGTGCCTGCAATTCGGTGGTGCTTCCGGCAGCCTTGCCGCGCTGGGTGATCAGGCGCTTCCGGTTGCGCAGGCGCTGGCGAGCGAGCTGCAACTGGAATTGCCCGAGCAACCCTGGCACACCCAGCGCGATCGTCTGGCGGAGTTTGCCTGCCTGCTGGGGATGATCGCCGGCAGCCTTGGCAAGCTGGGGCGTGACGTCAGCCTGTTGATGCAGACTGAAGTGGGCGAAGTCTTCGAACCTTCGGCACCGGGTAAAGGCGGCTCGTCGACCATGCCGCACAAGCGCAACCCGGTCGGCGCCGCAGTGATGATCGGCGCAGCGACACGCTCGCCGGGGCTGGTTGCGACGATGCTGGCCGCCATGCCGCAAGAACACGAGCGCAGCCTGGGTTTGTGGCATGCCGAATGGGAAACCCTTCCTGAGCTCTGCTGCCTGGTGTCGGGCTCATTGCAACAGGCGTTGCAGGTGATACCCGGCCTGCAGGTCGACGCCGAGCGCATGCGCATCAACCTGGAGTCTACCCGGGGCCTGGTGCTGGCCGAAGCGGCAAGCATTGCGCTGGCGCAGCGCATAGGCCGTGACGCTGCCCATCATCTGATCGAACAGTGCTGTCGTCGTGCCGTAGAGCAGGGCGCGCACCTGCGTCAGGTGCTCGGCCAAAACCCCCAGGTCAGCGAGCACCTTTCTTCCGACGAGCTGGATCGCCTGCTTGATCCGGCCCACTACCTTGGCCAGGCCCGACAGTGGGTCGAACGTGCCGTGGCCGAACACACAAGGATTTCCCGATGACCGAAGACGAACGTTACGAAGCTGGCATGCAGGTGCGCCGCGCGGTGCTGGGTGACGCGCACGTTGATAACAGCCTCAGCAAACTGACGCCGTTCAACGAAGAGTTTCAGGAAATGATCACCCGCCATGCGTGGGGAGATATCTGGACGCGCCCGGGCTTGCCCCGGCACACGCGCAGCCTGATCACCATCGCCATGCTGATCGGCATGAACCGCGAGGGTGAATTGCGCCTGCACCTGAAAGCTGCAAAAAACAACGGTGTGACCCGTGAAGAGATCAAGGAAGTGCTGATGCAGAGCGCTATCTATTGCGGCATTCCGGCAGCCAACGCGACGTTTCACCTGGCCGAGGCGGTCTGGGACGAGATGGGTGTGGAATCGTTTTGCGAAGGCTCATAGTGGCCTTGGGAAAAACGCCGCCGCAGCATCGCGCACTGCGGCAGTATTTTTCCGATCAGAGTAACGACAGTGGGTAACTGACAATGACGCGGTTCTCGTCGAACTGATTGGTGTTGTAGTCACGGCGCATGGTCGAGTTGCGCCATTTCAGCGTCAGGTTCTTGAACGTGCCGCTCTGCAACACATAAGCCAGCTCGGTCTCCCGCGCCCATTCTTCGCCATCGGTGATGGCACCTGTATGGACGTTCTCGCCGCTGATGTAGCGGTTCATCAGGGTCAAACCGGGCGTGCCGAGCGCCGCAAAGTCATAGTCGTGACGCAGTTGCCAGGATTTTTCCCGGGCGTTATCGAAGCTTGAATTGTAACTGTCGTTGGCCAGCGTGCCGCCGCTGGTGCCATTGACACGCATCCACGCGCTGTCGCCACTGACTTTCTGCAGGCCAACGTAGAATGTGTTGCCGCCGTGTTTCGCAGAGAGCAGGGCGGACCAGGTCTTGTTATCCAGATCGCCAGCCAGTGACCGACCATCGTCCTTGCCCTGGAAGTAGCCGAGGTTGGCGCCCAGCGTCCAGCTGCCCAGAGGCTGACTGTGCAACAGGTTGACGTATTGCTGATGGTAGATGTCTTCAAGTTCGGCGTACCACACCCCGACCTGGGTACGCTTTTCGTTGAATACGTATTCGCCGCCAGCGAAGTTGAAACGGTCAGAGGTAAAGCCTGTGCGACCGTTCATGGACATGTCTTCCATGCTGGCGTCATTGCGTGGGCTGTTGCCACGAAACTGCCCGCCGTACAGTGTGAGGTTGTCGATCTCCTTGGAGGTTATCTGACCGCCCTGAAAGGTTTGTGGCAGCGACCGACCGTCGTCGGAGCGCAGGATGGGCAGCACGGGCATCCACTCTCCGACCTTGAGTTCGGTTTTCGAGAAGCGCGCCTTGCCTGCGACCGCCAGCCTTCCAAAATCATCGGCCGGACGCCCGTCGCTGTGTATCGGCAACAATTGGGTGCCCCCCGTGCCTATGCCACCATCGAGTTTGAGCGAGTACAGCCCCAGTGCGTCTACGCCAAAACCGACTGTGCCCTGAGTAAAACCTGAACGGGCGTCGAAAATGAAATTCTGCGTCCATTCCTCGGCGTAGTTCTGCGAATTGGCCGGGTCCACGAAGTTGCGGTTGATGTAGAAGTTGCGTAGGTTCAGATTGACCTTGGCGTCCTCGACAAACCCGGCAGCATGGCTGGTCATGGGGGAGAGGGCCGCAGCGATGGCCGCAGAAAAGCCGCAAACGATTTTGCAGGAGGGATTCGAGCGCATGGAACAGACCTTTTTTGTAGTTATCGAGTCGTTGTAGCTGGTCATGATAGTGAAAGGCCCGGGTGTTGGCCGCAATTGTAAAAGTGCTGTTCAGGGCGATAATCGAACGGTAATGAACCAGTTGGAACATTTTGTTCAAGACGTTGCAGCGGTATGTGCGATGCTCCCTGATTTGCATGATACATGCAGCGTATTACGTTGCCTCCCGCGTCAGGGCAGGTTGCTACACACTTTGAACAAGGAAGTGCAATGAGCATTGCCAGTACGCCGTTGTCCGGCGTCAATCGACCTCTGAAAGGGATCGGCTTCATTCTTTTGGCGACTTTTCTGTTTGCCAGTCACGACACGCTGTCCAAATACCTTTCCGGTTTTTACCCGATCATTCTTGTGGTCTGGGCGCGATATCTGGTCCACACGT
The DNA here is from genome assembly GCF_000156995.2 of Pseudomonas coronafaciens pv. oryzae str. 1_6. Taxonomy (NCBI): domain Bacteria; kingdom Pseudomonadati; phylum Pseudomonadota; class Gammaproteobacteria; order Pseudomonadales; family Pseudomonadaceae; genus Pseudomonas; species Pseudomonas coronafaciens. The sequence goes on from NZ_CP046035.1 coordinate 2,245,745, forward strand.
TGCTCATGGCCTGCATCTTCATGCCGTCGGCAGGGTTCCGTGTTCTGCGCACCAAACGGCCCGGGATGCAAGCCTTGCGGGCGCTTGCGCTGTTGGGCACCAGCCTGTTGTTTACCAGCAGTCTGATGTTCATCCCCCAGGCAGAGGCGACGGCGGTCAACTTCCTCGCGCCGCTGCTGGTGACGGCATTGTCAGTGCCGCTGCTGCATGAACGAGTGACGCGCGGGCAGTGGATAGCGGTGGTCGTGGGGTTTGTCGGGGTGATGATCATTATTCATCCGGGCGGTGAACTGTTCACGCTGGCGATTCTGCTGCCGCTGTCGTCGGCCTTGTGTTTTGCGCTGTATCAACTCCTGACGCGGCTGGTGAGCCCGTTCGACAGTCCGACCACCAGCAATTTTTTCGCGGGGCTGTTCAATACGCTATTGATGAGCGCGCTGGTGCCATTCTTCTGGGAAGTGCCAGCACTCAAGCACTTGCCGTTTCTGCTGGCGCTGGGCGCATGCGGCATGTCTGCCCATTTGTTGCTGACTCAGGCGTTCCGCTTCGCCGCCCCGGCCATGCTTGCGCCGTTCAGCTACTGCCAGATTGTCTTTGCAGGGCTGCTGGGTTATCTGGTCTTCGACCATACGCCATCCCCGACCGCGCAGGCCGGCATCGCCATTATCTGTCTGAGCGGACTGGCGGCGGCATGGCAACAGCGGCGTAAGGGCGGGTAGCGTCTGGCGCTGAAACCTTCGATTGTTGGCGATGCCAATGTTCAGTCGGCATATGGCTCCTAACGCCCTGCATCACAAGTCTTGAGCGCAGCACAATGCCATGCTCCGCCTGCAGGAGGCCGCCATACGTGCTTTTCGATCACTTTGGCACTGACGACGCAGAGTGCGACGTTAGTGACGGCTGAGTCCTGGCGCTGATCCGGGGGTAGCCTGGCAGGACGCCAGGCTAGCCGCACCGGGCCATGGATGGCCCGTTGCGGCGACCCCCGGATCAGTGTCAGGGCGAAGGGACCCGACGAAGTCGGGCCGGAAACAGGAGCGAGGGGCTTTGGTTACTTTGGCCCCATCAAAGTAACTCGCCGAGGGGCGAAAAGGTGAGCTGAGCCAGAGACAGATACCACTGACAGCGCACAACCGCTGTATGACGCAGAGCGTCACGAAATGCATCCCCACGCGGAGCGTGGGGACCATAGCCATGTGAGCAGGGCTTTTTGATGGTGTCAGGCGATTACTCGCTGAGCGTCGGAACCTTGCGGGGGGCCATGAAGTACAGCCAGAGCAGCGCGATGAAATACATCGCCGGGATCATCGTGAACAGCACGTTGTAATTATTGTTGGTTGCCGTCAGCACGGCACCGACGATCTGAGTCATGAACATGCCGCCAATGGCCGCACACATGCCGCCGAAGCCGAACACCGTGCTCATCATGTGCTTGGGCGTGTAGTCCATCACCAGGCTCCAGATGTTCGCAGTCCATGCCTGATGCGCACCGACGGCCAGGGAAATCGCCAGCACCGCTACCCACAGGCCGCTCGCGTTGGCAGCGAACACCACGCTGCAGATCGTGATAGCGAACACCAGCATCGACACCAGCCGTGCCTTGGTTGCCCGCATGCCACGCCCGATCAGCCAAGACGACAGAATGCCACCACCTACACTGCCGAAGTCAGCGGTCAGCCAGATCAGGATCAACGGGATACCCATCTGCGTCACGCTGATCCCCAGGTTGTACTGCTGATTCAGAAACGGCGGCAGCCAGTACAGGTAGAACCAGAATACCGGCGCAGTAATCGCGTACGCCAGAGCGAACGCCCAGGTGCCGCGCATCTTCAGGATGCCTGAGAAGGGCACCTTGACCGGCTCTGGCTCGACTTCCTGATTGATGTAATCCAGTTCGCTTTTGCTTACCGTTGGATGCTCTTCAGGGTTGTAGTACTTCAGGCGCCACATGACCACCCAGACAAGCCCCAGCGAACCCATCGCCACGAACGCTGCCTGCCAGCCCCATACCGTCAGAATCAGCGGCAGCAAGGCAGGAGTCAGCATGGCGCCGACGTTGGTGCCGGCATTGAAGATTCCGGTCGCGACGGCCCGCTCACCGGCCGGGAACCACAGGCGTGTGGTCTTCACGCACGCCGGGTAGTTGGCGGCCTCGGTCAGGCCCAGAATGAAACGGCAGACCATGAAGCCAACTGCGGAAGTCGCCAGGCCGTGCGCGCCGGTTGCCAGGCTCCACAGCAGCACTGCCAGGAAGAAAGCGCGCTTGACGCCGACTTTGTCGATGAAGCGACCTTGCAGTACGAAGCCGACTGCATAGCCGACCTGGAACCAGAAGTTGATGTTGGCGTAGTCCATCGCCGTCCAGCTCATTTCCTTGGCCAGGATGGGCTGCATGACCCCGAGCGCTGCCCGGTCGATGTAGTTCAGCGTGGTGGCAAAAAACACCAGGGCAAGCATGCCCCAGCGGGTCTTGCCCACGGCGAGTGCGCCGCGAATCTTTTCACCCATCCCGGCACGGGCGGCCTGGGCGACAGGGTTGGTCTGGGTATTGAGCATGATGATCTAACCATCCGTTCCAGGACTGTGCTGCTGGCAACAGTCGGACTGAGAAGTCCACTCGATGCAGGCGTTGTGCAGGTAAAAGTGACGTCGTAGAACCGGGTTTCGCCAAGCCGGTTGAAGTTCAGGCTTTCAGCGAAACGATTCGTCGGGCCGACAATTTACAGGTTGAGCCGCGCAAGTGCTTTGGAATGTTTCAGGCGGAGCGAACCGCGACCGGATTATTGACCGGAGGCGTTCGTCGGGCATGACGTGTGGCCGGATGGGCGAGCGGGCTTTCAAGCGAGGCGAAGAGGGAGCGCATGAGCAAGGTTCCTGTTGTCTGAATTGTTATGGGTTGCTGCTGATGAAGCGAAAAATCAAAACGTCTGGCTGTGGGGCTATCCTGCAATGTGACGCTGATGTTGAGCATTGCGCGGTACAGCGTCAATTGACTAAAACGGCTTTTGTTCGATAATCGAACGTAAAACTAACCAGTTCGTACACTTTAGGTTGCTGTAGGATTTTGACAGGCAAATACTTTATTCGCACCTCTGAATAAGGCCGGGAAAGGCCAGGATGCGGTGCAGTCCAGTCGTGACCCGATCAGGTCGCGTTCACCCAGGAGCTGAAAAGCATGCAGCGTTCAATTGCTACCGTATCCTTGAGCGGTACTCTGCCCGAAAAGCTCGAAGCCATCGCCGCAGCCGGCTTTGACGGCGTCGAGATTTTCGAAAACGATCTGTTGTATTACGACGGCAGCCCACGCAACGTCAGGCAGATATGCGCTGATCTGGGCATTGCCATCACCCTGTTCCAGCCGTTTCGCGATTTTGAAGGCTGCCGCCGCGATCGTTTGCAGCGCAACGTGGATCGTGCCGAGCGCAAATTTGACCTGATGCAGGAGCTGGGTACCGATCTGGTGCTGGTCTGCAGCAATGCGTCTGCCGATTCGGTGGGCGACGAAAACATTCTTCTGGATGACCTTGGGCTGCTGGCCGAGCGTGCCGGTGCCCGCAACTTGCGGATCGGCTACGAAGCGCTGGCCTGGGGCAAGCATGTGAATACCTGGCAACAGGTCTGGAACCTGGTGCGTCAGTTGAATCATCCAGCCTTGGGCGTGCTGCTCGACAGCTTCCACACCTTGTCGCTGAAGGGCGACCCCAGCGCGATTGCGCAGATCCCGGGGGACAAGATTTTCTTCGTGCAGATGGCCGATGCGCCGATTCTGGCGATGGATGTGCTGGAGTGGAGCCGTCATTTTCGTTGTTTTCCGGGGCAGGGCGAATTTGACCTTGCCGGGTTCCTCGCGCCGATCCTGCGCAGCGGCTACACCGGACCGCTGTCTCTGGAAGTGTTCAATGACGGCTTCCGCGCCGCACCAACCCGCGCCAATGCGGCAGACGGTTTGCGCTCGCTGCTGTATCTGGAAGAAAAAACCCGTCAGTTACTGGCGCGCGACGAGCCGGAGGCGGTTCCCGAGGTTCTGTTCAATCCGCCGCCTGCCAGCACCTACAACGGTGTCGAGTTTCTCGAGTTCGCGGTGGATGAAACCCACGGTGCTCGTCTCTCGGGCTGGTTGCAGCGGTTGGGTTTCGCCAAACTGGGTCAGCACCGCTCCAAGGCGGTCAGTTTGCTGGGGCAGGGGGATATCAAAATTGTCCTGAATGCCGAACCTTATTCCTTTGCCCACAGTTTTTTCGAGTCCCACGGGCCGTCGCTGTGTGCCACTGCTTTGCGGGTCGATGATGGTCATCAGTCGCTCGAGCGCGCGCGTGCCTTCAAGGGGCAGCCCTATCGCGGGCTGGTCGGCCCCAACGAACGGGAGATCCCTTCGGTGCGTGCGCCGGATGGCAGCCTGATCTACCTGGTCGACAAGGCGCTGCCCGGCGATTCGATCTACGACAACGATTTCGTCGTTGATCCGAAGGCGGTTGCCAAGGGCGGTTTGCAGCGTATCGATCATATGGCCATGGCGCTGCCAGCCGACAGCCTCGACAGTTGGGTCCTGTTCTACAAGAGTATTCTGGATTTCGAGGCTGACGATGAAGTGGTACTGCCCGACCCTTATGGACTGGTCAAAAGCCGCGCCTTGCGCAGCCGTTGCAGCACCGTGCGCCTGCCGCTGAATATTTCCGAGAACCGCAACACGGCTATTTCCCACGCGCTGTCGAGCTATCGTGGCTCCGGCGTGCATCACATCGCGTTCTCTTGCGAAGACATCTTTGCCGAGGTCAGTCGCGCCAAGGAAGCTGGCTTACCATTGCTGGATATTCCGCTCAACTACTACGATGACCTGGCGGCGCGCTTCGATTTTGACGAAGAGTTTCTCAGCGAGCTGGCGTACTACAACGTGCTGTATGACCGGGATGCGCAGGGTGGCGAGCTGTTCCACGTCTATACGGATGCGTTTGACGGGCGCTTCTTCTTCGAGATACTGCAGCGCAAGAATGGTTACGTCGGCTATGGCGCGGCCAATGTGCCGGTGCGTCTGGCTGCCATGGCCAAAGCCCGCAATGTTGCGGCGCGTCAGGCGCGTTTGTAAAAGCGCTGCCAGACAGGCTGTGAGTGGCGTGTGTCGCTCGCAGCTTCCTTCGCTTGCCGACGGGCTTCATACTTCGCGCATTACTCGTGTTCATGAGCCAATAATGAAAACAATCGACTCCGCCGTCGCCATCGGGCCTGCCGCCGTTTTGCCGAAGGGGCGCAAGAACAACCCGGAAAAAACCCGTGAAGACATCCTCAAGGCCGCTGTCGCCGAGTTCGTTGCCCACGGACTGACCGGTGCGCGCGTCGATGCCATCGCCGAGCGCACCAAAACCTCGAAACGGATGATCTATTACTACTTCGGCAGCAAGGAGCAGCTGTATGTCGAGGTGCTGGAAAAACTCTACGGCGCAATTCGCAATACCGAGAGCCAGCTTAATCTTGCTGAACTCGAGCCTGTCGAGGCGATTCAGCGTGTGGTTGAGTTCACCTTCGATCACCATGACAACAACGTCGATTTCGTGCGCATCGTGTGCATCGAAAACATCCATTACGGCGAGAACGTCAAGCAGTCCGATTCTATCCAGGCCAAAAGCCAGAACATCATCAAGGCACTGGACGGCATCCTGCGTCGCGGTGAAGCCAGTGGTCTGTTTCGCGAGGGGGTTAACCCGGTAGACCTGCACTTGATGATCAGTTCGTTCTGCTTTTACCGGATATCAAACCGCCACACGTTCAGCGAGATTTTCCGGATCGAGCTGTGGAGCGAGGAGGTCAAACAGCGTCACAAGGCAATGATTTGCGACGCTGTAATGCGTTACCTCAAGCGCTGAGGCCTACAGTGTATGGAAGTGCGCCATCATGCGGCTGGCATCGGCTGACTGGCCACTGAACAGCTCGAAGGCCTTGACCGCCTGAAACACCGCCATCGTACTGCCATCCAGCGTTCGACAGCCCAGCGCTCGAGCCTGCCTGAGCAGCTCGGTCTCAAGCGGGAAGTAGATGATTTCCGCGACCCATAGCTCGGCACGCAGCAGTTCCACCGGCAATGGCGTGCCGGGCAGTTTGGCCATGCCGACCGGCGTGGTATTCACCAACCCATCCGCCTCGGCCATTGCGGCAGGCAAGTCGATGCCTACCTGGGCACGTCCTGCCCCGAAATGACCGTTCAGGTTGTCTACCAGCCCTTGCGCACGTTGCGGGTCTACTTCAAAGACCGTCAAGCGCTCGACCCCCGCTGTAAGCAGTGCATGAGCCACCGCAGCGCCCGCGCCACCTGCACCCATTTGCACGACCCGCTGGCGTGCAGCGTGTTCCAGACCGCGCTGGAAACCTTCAGCAAAACCCAGGCAATCGGTGTTGTGGCCGACACGCTTGCCGTCCTTGAAAACCACAGTGTTCACTGCACCGATGCCACGCGCTTCGTCGGACAGTTCGTCCAGCAGGGGGATGACCGCCTGCTTGCAGGGGAAAGTGATATTCAGGCCGGTAAAGCCACAGTGCTGAGCGCTGTCGACGAGCTGGGGCAGGGCGCTGATATCCAGCTGCAACGCGTCGATATCGATCAGGCGATACAGATAGCGCATGCCTTGTGCATCGCCTTCGTGCTCATGCATGGCGGGCGTTCGCGATGCTTGAATGCCAGAGCCGATCAGGCCGGCCAGTACGGAGGTGTTTTCAGCGTGGGTCATAAAATACGTCTCTTGTTTTTGTGGCGCTGCCCGATCCTGGCAGTTATTGAACAGAATGTACCAGACGGTTAATAGTGTCGCAGTCGACCAGCGAACGCCACACAGCGATGTTGTGCGGTGATCGCACCAATCAGCGATAATCCTTGTCCAGCCGCTTCAGACTCAAGAGCCAGAGCCCCAGCATGTCCGATTCCGCCTTCAGCGCCACTCAGCAACAAGCCAGCACTCTCTACCTGCCGCCAGGGTCATGGGCCACGGTGCTGGATTGCCTGTGTGCGAAATTTACCGCCATTAGCCGCGAACAGTGGCTGGACCGAATGGCACGCGGACGGGTTCTGGACGCCGATGGCAAGACGATCAAAGCAGACCTGGCGTATCGGGAAGGGCTGAAAATTCACTATTTTCGCGAAGTGCCCAATGAGACGCCGATCCCGGTGCTCGAAACCATCCTCTATGCCGACGACCATTTGGTAGTTGCCGACAAGCCACACTTTCTGCCTGTAACACCGGCTGGCGAATATGTCGAACAGACGTTGCTGCGTCGTCTGATCCATCGCCTCGGCAATCCCGATCTGGTGCCGCTGCACCGCATTGACCGGCACACGGCGGGGCTGGTGCTGTTTTCAGCCAATCGGCAGACCCGCGCGGCCTATCAGACGTTGTTTCCTACGCGACGTATCGACAAATTTTACGAAGCAATTGCCCCGGCGCTGCCTGATTTGGAGTTCCCGCGTCTGCACGAGAGCCGTCTGGTCGAAGGCGAGCCGTTCTTTCGCATGCAGGAAGGGCCAGGTGCCAGCAATACGCAGACGCACATCGAAGTGCTGGAGCGGCAGGAGCAACTGTGGCGTTACGGGCTGCACCCGGTGACCGGCAAGAAGCACCAACTGCGCGTGCACATGGCAGCATTAGGCGCGGCGATCTGTAATGATCCCTTCTATCCCGACGTGATAAAGGACCCGCAGGACGACTATCGGCAACCGCTGAAACTGCTCGCCAAACGCCTGCGCTTCGTCGATCCGCTCAATGGCGAACAGCGTCAGTTCGAAAGCCTGTTGAAACTGGACTGGTAAGCCGTACAGGCTGAAATTGCAGGCCAAAAAAACCCGCACTCGGCGGGTTTTTTCGAATCAGTCACGCTACATCCGGATTACAGATCCTTGATGGTACGTACCTGATCCTTGTTGATGCGGGTTTCTTTGCCATCAAGCTGTTTGAACTCGTAAAAGCCCGAGTCATCGTACTTCGGAGTATCGACTGACTGGATCTCACGACCATCGTTCAGAGTGATCACAGTGGGCGATGCGCAACCGGCGAGGGAGGCGATGCTCAATGCAAGCAGGAAGGCAGCGGGGAGGGTCCGTTGTTTCATTACTGTGTCTCCAGATGGATTCTTGATTACTGAACTCTCAGACGTATATGCCGTCCGCAAGTTCCGTATACACCGTGCGAGAGCTCAATAACCACTCACTTTCAGCGGTGTTCATTGATCCCTGCCAATAGACAGGGAGTGTTCAGGTTTGCCAGACGCGGGTCATCGGCTTCCAGTTGCACCGCAACCGGTTGCAGTGACTCCATTGCCCTCCGTGGGCTGCGTTCGCCGGTTTGCCATGCGGCTTCCAGCGTGGCGGCACAAGCGATGGGGATGATACATAAAAGCGGCTGCCAGTGCTGACCTTCACGCACCATTACGGGTCGTTGCGGGTGCTCGAGCGATTTTTCGCGTAGCGCCTGCAGCAATGGCCCGTCGATCCGAGGTACGTCACAGGGCAATACCAGCAGCCACTGGTGGCGAGCAAGCGGCAGGGCAGCGCGAATCCCGGCGAGAGGGCCATTGAAGTCGGTGTCGTCATCCTCGACGACCTGATCGGCGTACTGCGCATAACGCTCTATGTTGCGGTTGCAGGAGATGATCAAGTCGTCAGTCAATGGTCGGGTCAGGCACTGCAAGTGCTCGATCATTGCCTTGCCCTGCCATTCGATCAGGCCCTTGTCGCGTCCACCCATACGCTGCCCGCGTCCTCCGGCGAGTAGCAGGATAGAGCAGGTAGGCAGTGCGGCACGGACATTCATCAGACACTCGGCGGGAAGTCAAAAGGAGTGCTGTGATATAACACCGGCCTGTTTCCTTAACAACTGGATGAGGCCATGAAAGCCAAGGCTGACACACCTTTCGTACCCCTGAACATCGCCGTGCTGACTGTCAGCGATACCCGTACCCGTGAAACCGATACATCGGGTCAGATGTTTGTCGATCGTCTGACCGAAGCCGGTCATGGCCTGATCGAACGCGTGCTGCTCAAGGATGATCTGTACAAGATCCGCGCCCAGGTAGCGACCTGGATTGCCGATGACCAAGTGCAAGTCGTGCTGATTACCGGCGGCACCGGTTTCACCGGCCGAGACAGCACGCCCGAAGCCGTGGGCTGCTTGCTGGACAAGCAGGTTGATGGTTTTGGCGAGCTGTTCCGGCAGATTTCAGTGCCTGATATCGGCACTTCGACCATTCAGTCTCGCGCCTTGGCCGGGCTGTCCAACGGCACGCTGGTCTGCTGCCTGCCGGGTTCGACCAATGCTGTGCGCACTGGCTGGGACGGCATTCTGGCCGAACAACTGGACTCGCGCTTCAGGCCGTGCAATTTCGTGCCACACCTCAAGCAGGCCGAACCCTGCGCAACCCGTGGTTGAGTGCCGATGATCAACGAGCCAAAAGCCCTGTTGCCGGTTGAAGATGCCATCGCCCGATTGCTGGCGATGGCCGATGCCACACCGATAACCGAACGTCAGCGCGTGTCGCTGGCCAATGCCGAGGGCCGGGTGCTGGCGGTGGACCTGGTCTCGACGCTGGATCTGCCGCCGTGGCCTAACAGTGCGATGGATGGCTATGCCCTGCGTGAGGCGGACTGGAGCGGAGAACCTTTGGTGGTCAGCCAGCGCATTTTTGCCGGTCAGGCCCCCGAGCCATTGGCCCCCGGCACGTGCGCAAGAATCTTCACCGGCGCACCGATGCCTGAGGGCGCTGACTGCGTCGAAATGCAGGAAAACGCCGAGGTGCTTGCCGATCAGCGAGTGCGCTTCAGCGAGCCTCTCAAGGCCGGGCAGAATATCCGTCCGCAAGGTCAGGAAACCCTGGTCGGCGATACCGTGCTGGCGGCGGGTACGCGGCTGGGGCCTATAGAGCTGGGGTTGGCAGCCTCGCTGGGGCTGGCCGAACTGGACGTGATTCGTCGCGTGCGGGTGGCGGTGCTGTCCACCGGCGACGAGCTGATCGAGCCTGGTCAGCCGCTGGGGCCAGGGCAGATCTACAACAGTAACAGGGTGTTGCTGTGCAGCTGGCTGGCGCGCCTGGAATGCGAGGTCGTCGATGCAGGCATCCTGCCGGACGATCTGCCGAAAACCCGCACTGCGCTGGCGAATCTGCACGATGTCGATCTGATTCTCTCCACGGGCGGTGTGTCGGTGGGCGAAGCGGACTTCCTGGGTCATGCGTTGCGTGAAGAGGGCGAACTGACGCTCTGGAAACTGGCGATCAAACCTGGCAAACCTCTGACTTTCGGTCATTTCCGTGGTGTGCCGGTGATTGGCCTGCCTGGCAATCCTGCGTCCACACTGGTGACGTTCGCCTTGCTGGCGCGCGCTTACCTGCTGCGTCGACAGGGTGTGATGGACGTTGCACCGCTGAAGTTTCCTGTGCCGGCCGGGTTCATCTGGACGCGCCCCGGCAATCGCCGCGAGTACCTGCGTGGTCGTCTCGAGCAGGGCAAGGCTGTGGCTTACCGAAACCAGAGTTCCGGGGTACTGCGCAGCGCTGCGTGGGCTGATGGCCTGATCGAGGTGCGCGAAGGCACGACAGTGGCCGAGGGCGACTGGGTCAATTTCATTCCATTGAGCGAAGTGCTGGGCTGAGTGCGTCGAATGGTGGGCCTGGTGCGCATGAGCTACTCTCAACAACGCTGACAGATTGGGCAACCGGACTTCGCCCTGGAGTATTGTTATGGCGTCACTGAGAGTGGCTTGTGTCATCCCGACCTACAATGGACGCAAGGATCTGGAGCGGCTTCTGGATTCGCTGGCCACGCAGACTGCAACCTTCGACACGCTGATCGTCGACTCCAGCTCTTCGGACGGCACGCTGGAGCTGGCGCAATCGCGATGTGCCAATGTGCTGCGCATCGACAGCAAGGACTTCAATCACGGCGGCACCCGGCAGATGATGGTCGATCTGCATCCCGACTATGACGTCTATGTCTACATGACCCAGGACGCCTACGTCGAAGACATCAATGCCATTGCCAATATCCTGCTGCCATTCGCTGACCCGAAAGTCGGTGCGGTCTGCGGCCGGCAATTGCCGCACAAGAACGCCAACCTGCTCGCACAGCATGCAAGGCTGTTCAACTACCCGCCGACTTCGCAGATCAAAACCTTGGCCGATGCCCGCACACTGGGCATCAAGACACCATTCATGTCCAATTCGTTTGCAGCCTATCGGGGCGAAGCGTTACGGGCGATCGGGGGCTTCCCTCGGCACGTGATCCTTTCCGAAGACATGTACGTCACTGCCAGGATGCTGATCGATGGCTGGAAAGCTGCCTACGAAGGTTCTGCCGTATGTAGGCACTCCCACAATTACAGCCTGCGCGAGGAGTTCTGTCGGTACTTCGACATCGGCGTGTTTCAGTCCCGTGAGGCGTGGATCTACGAGACGTTCGGAGGCATCGGCGGCGAGGGCATGCGGTACGTGAAGTCCGAACTGAAATTCCTCGGCCCCCGGCGCATTCTCTGGTGGCCCATGTCGTTTGTGCGCAATGCGCTGAAGCTGCTGGCTTACAAGCTGAGTAAGCAGGAACGGCGGCTGCCCCGAGGCCTGAAGAAAAAGCTCGGCATGTACAAGCGCTATTGGGACAGTCCTTACGCCTGAACCACCCCGGCGCCGGACGCTGAACGCCCGGTGCCAGTGCATCAGCCTTTCGCGGCTTCCTCGTCCAGACGATCAGCTTCGAACAATTGCGCCAGGTCGGCCCTGGCTTCGCGAGCGGTCTGCAGCACCTTGGCGTCGTCGTCATACACCTCGTGCTGGGCTGCCAGCACCTGTTCATCGTGACGCTTGAAGCGACTGATGCGCGCATCAGCCTGTGCCTCGGTCAGGCCCAATCCCATCAAGGTCTGACGGCTCATTTCCAGGCTTGAATAGAACGTCTCGCGCACAGCATGCGCGCCAATGTCCATCAGCCGATGAACGTGCTGGCGGTTGCGTGCCCGGGCGATGATTTTCATGTGTGGATAGAGCTTGCGGATCAATTCGGCGGTCTTGATGTTGGTATCCGGATCGTCAGTGGCGATGACAAAGTACTCGGCTTCACCGACCTTGGCGGCGCGGAGTATTTCCGGGCGCAGCGGGTCGCCATAGAACACCGGCACGTTGCCGAAACTACGCGAAAACTCGATCGACTCCACAGCGGTGTCCAGCGCAATGAAGGGGATTTTCTGCGCGCGCAGAATTCGCGCAACAATCTGTCCCATGCGGCCCATGCCGGCAATCACGACCCTGGGTTTATCGGTCTGGATGTCGCGATATTCGTCCGGTACGTCCACCACCCTGGCTTTCGGTTTGATCCAGCGTGCCAGGGCAATGAACAGCAGTGGCGTGACTGCCATCGACAAGGTGATGGTCAGTACCAGCATGTCGTACAGTTGTGCCTCGAACAGCCCTTGCGCGCTGCCAATCTTGAACACCACAAAGGCAAACTCACCCCCGGCGGCGAGTACCAGACCCAATTGCAGCGCACTGCGACTGCCGAGGCCGCCTGCAGTGCGACCGATCAGGAACAGCATTGGCAGTTTGATGCCGATCAGCAACAGCGTCAGGCCCAGCACTGCCAAAGGCGAACTGAGCAACAAGCCGATGTTGGCTCCCATGCCGACGCTGATGAAGAACAGGCCCAGCAGTAGGCCCTTGAACGGTTCGATCTGCGCTTCCAGCTCGTGCCGGTATTCGGAATCGGCCAGCAACAGGCCTGCGAGAAATGCACCCAGGGCCATGGAAACACCCACCAGCTCCATCAGCCATGCCGTGCCCATCACCACCAGCAAGGCAGTGGCAGTAGAGACCTCCTGAATCCTGGTCTTGGCGACAATGCGAAACACCGGGCGCAGCAGGTAACGCCCACCGATCACCACAATGGCGATGCTGCCCAGCACGCGCAGGCCATGATTGATGCTTTCGCCAGTGTCCATTGCATGATCGGCCCCGGCCAGAAACGGCACCATCGCGATCAGCGGGATCGCGGCAATGTCCTGAAACAGCAGAATGGCAAACGCCATGCGACCGTGCGGGCTGTTCAGTTGCTTGCGCTCGGCCAGGCTTTGCAGACCGAATGCGGTGGACGACAGGGCGAGGCCCAGGCCCAGCACAATCGCTGTATTCAGCGGCTGGCCGAAGCCATACAGGGCGACTCCGCCGATTACCAGACCGGTCAGCAGCACCTGCGCCATACCGACGCCGAACACTGATTTGCGCATGACCCACAAACGCTTGGGCGAAAGCTCCAGGCCAATGATGAACAACAGCAACACCACGCCGAGTTCGGAGATGTGACTGACGCTCTCGGTGTCGCCGATCAGCCCCAGCACCGACGGGCCGATGATCACGCCCGCGAACAGATAGCCGATGACCGCGCCCAGCTTCAGGCGCTTGGCAAGCGGCACGGTCAGCACCGCCGCGAGCAGAAACACCACTGCGGCCTGTAGCAGGCTGCCTTCATGCGGCATGTAAAACTCCTTGGTAATGATTGGACACAGTGTTGAAACAGGGCGGTATTAAACCATGTGAGTTTTACACGGCAATGCTCATCGCAGCATGACAGTAATCAATGCCGTTGATGAAAGAAGGACAGGAAGGCGCAGGATCGGGTGCAAGAGAGGAGGCAGGGGCGGCGGGCGATGCGATTCGTCGTGCATCGGCGTAAGCTATGCGCGCAAACAAGCGGCGCCAACTGCCCGTTCATGAGCTTCAAGGAAACTGTTATGACCAACAAACAGCGTTTGATTTACTCGATTCTGATCGCCCTTGGCGTTCTGGCGATCATGCTTGGCTTGTCGCATCTGCAGAACACCGGTGCTATCACCGAAAAGACCTTTCAGTACATCGCAATCAGCGTGGCGGTACTGGTCGTGATCCTCAATGGGATCATGCGTCGCAAGGTAAAGCGTTAGGTTCTGTGGCAAGCGATCAGGGGCAGGGCAGCCCCGTTTATCGCCCGGAATCCTTCGCTTCGCCCAGCCATTCCCTGGCGCGAGGATGCAGGCTGTAGGTCTTGTCATCATTGAGGTTGATCACGCCTTCGTCGCACAAGCGCTTCAGCACCTCGCGCACACTTAGAAACGAGAGCGGTACATCAAGTCTCAATAACTGGCTGTGTACACCCCGTACCCCCAGCGGCTGACCTTCTTCGCTCGACACCAGAAGCGCATCCAGCACCTTGAGCCTGATCAGGCTGGTGCGCAGGCCGAAGCTTTTCAGCAAGGTCCGGATGTGCTCATTGCCGGGCCGTTCGGCCTCCAGGGCAGGTGACTGTGACTGTGACTGCGCAGCCAGCGCTGTTTGCCGCAGCAGGGTGCGAGTAGTGATTCCTTGGCGATTGAACATCCACAAACTCCTTTTCAGGCCTTTTAAACAATCTCAGTTACTAAGACGAACGAGCACGGCAAAACCTCAGTTTTCGGATGAAAAAGTTTCTGCGCAGACGTCCGCCTACATGCTGCGTCGTTTGGTGGGGTCAGGTTAGATGAAGACTGGCGGGCCACGCAGGCGATTCATCCGGTTGTTCAGAGAACGTTGGGAGGCTCTGCCTGAGATCAGCCCTTCGGGGCGTCGAACACACGGCGGTTGAGCACCGGATTGCCGTTTTGGTTGCGGGTCACATAGAGCGGCAGCACTTTGGGCAAAGAACTTAGCAAGTACGACAGGTCGTCGGTGTTGTAGCTGCCGCCCAGACGCATGGCCCCTGTGGCGCTGTCTGCCAGCAGAATAGGCGTTTGCAGATAACGGTTGATCAGAGGCAGCGCCTGACTGAGGGGCAGGTCGTTGAATATAAGCTTGCCATTGCGCCATGCCAGGCTCGCATCCTGTGCAGGCGTCTGGCTGATCAGAGGCGTATCGTCTCCCGCCTTGTAGCTTGCTTGCATGCCAGGATCGAGATGATGGCTGGAAGCCGGGTGCGTGCGGTCGCTGTTGACCTGAACCGAGCCCTCGACCAGCGTGACGCGTACTTGATCCTGATACATCCATACATTGAAGCGCGTTCCTGTGACCGCGATGCTGCCTTGACCGGCATCGACCACAAACGGGTGTGTGGTGTCGTGGCTTACTTCGAAAAACGCCTCGCCACTCTTCAGCGTCACGGCGCGTCGATTGCGGTAATTGGCATAGGTGAGTTCGGTGCCCAGATTCAGCTCTGCGCGGCTGCCGTCAGCGAGGACCACCAGGCGCGTGGCGGCACTGGCGTTGTAGGATTCATAGCTGTCCGGCAACCATCCCTGATACCAGCCTACGTAACTGGCAACCGGCACAGCCAGTGCAATGACTGCCGCCGCAGCTGCACGCTGCGTCCAGCGTTGCTTGCGGTGTTGCCTGGAGCGTGAAACCGGCTGGCCAGCCTGCGCCGACCCGATCGAGGCAATCGGCGCAGGGTTGAGCGGCTCGATCTGTCCGGTAATGTACCAGACCTCGTTCATCGCCTGATACTCGACCGCATGCAAAGGATGCGCTACCAGCCACTGATCAAAGGCTTTTCGTTCTGCGTCCGTGCAGTCATCAGCGTGCAGCCGCATGCACCAATGCGCCGCCGCATCGGTGATCGCATCGTGTTCTGCCTTGCTGAAGAGAGGGTCGCTCATGGGCGCTCCGGCCGTTACCGTTGGCGCATTCTACCCTTGGATTTCATGGAGAGAGAACATTCACTGGCCATTACTCATCGACACCCGATGTATTTCCGTGTGAATGCAAGCGGCTCTCATGCACTGTCTGCTGGGGCATTGGAGTGGCCGTGCTGCATCGTCAGCGCTACTCTCCGGTCATATGAACCTCACCTCAATGCCTTTGCCGGGAGCTACAGATGCAAGCGATGACAACCGACGAGCCCGCTTCAACTGTCTCGTTTTTGCAACTGACGGACCTGTTGCGTCGCATCTTTCTGGCGCACGGAACATCGGCGCAGGTGGCGCAAGTGCTTGCTGAAAACTGCGCAAGTGCCCAGCGCGATGGCTCGCACAGCCACGGCATCTTTCGAATCCCCGGCTACCTGTCTTCGCTGGCCAGCGGCTGGGTGGACGGCAAGGCCGTACCGGTTGTCGAGGATGTGGCGACCGCTTTCGTGAGGGTCGACGCCGGCAATGGCTTTGCCCAGCCGGCGCTGGCGGCGGCCAGATCGCTGCTGATCGATAAGGCGCGCAATGCCGGAATTGCAATCCTGGCAATTCGCAACTCTCACCATTTCGCGGCGTTGTGGCCGGATGTCGAGCATTTTGCCGAGCAAAATCTGGTTGCCTTGAGCATGGTCAACAGCATGACCTGTGTCGTGCCTCACGCTGCGCGTCAACCCTTGTTCGGCACCAACCCTATTGCCTTCGCGGCGCCGCGTGCCGGTGGCAATCCGATCGTCTTTGACCTGGCAACCAGCGCCATTGCCCACGGCGATGTGCAGATAGCCGCTCGTGAGGGGCGATTGCTGCCCGAAGGGATGGGGGTCGATCACGCCGGATTAGCCACCCGCGACCCTCGCGCCATTCTCGATGGCGGTGCGCTTTTACCTTTTGGCGGGCACAAGGGGTCTGCGCTGTCGATGATGGTCGAGCTGCTGGCGGCAGGGCTTACGGGTGGCAACTTCTCGTTCGAATTCGACTGGTCGGCGCATCCCGGTGCGCAAACACCCTGGACAGGCCAGCTGCTTATCGTCATTGACCCCGACAAAGGCAGCGGTCAGCACTTTGCCGAGCGCAGCGAAGAGTTGGTGCGACAGCTTCATGGGGCAGGGCAAGAGCGTCTACCGGGTGATCGACGTTACCTTGAGCGGGCACGCTCCATGGCCCAAGGAATTCCTGTTAGCCAGGCTGATCTCGAACGGTTGCAAGGGCTGGCAGGCAAGTGAGCGAGTTACACATTCGCTGACCATTCGTCGCGATGAGTCTTGTGCAAGGGCGTTTATCTAAATACTGTATGCATGAACAGTAAAGAACGAATGAGGTCTGTCATGTCCCTTGACTCAGTACAAAGCCAGGTTGCCCAACCCCATCGCACGCTCTCTGCAATGAACGAAATGCAGCGAGAAGATTTCCTGAGGCTGGCAGCTGCGTTGCGCCAGTTCAATGCCTACGAGCCCGAGGTTTCGATCGCCATCGCAGCTGCCCGTTCCGGGTCCGATTATCGGCAGATTGGTACAATGGAATAGGTTGTCAGTTTTCGGTCGCGGCAAGTCCCGTGTTGATCATGAGTATATGAAGCGTATATGATTCATATATTCAATGTGAGGTGAAACATGGGCCTGGTAAAAATTTCTGAACACATGCACGCCAATCTGCGCTCTGCCAGTGTCGCGCTCAGCCGATCCATCAATGCGCAGGCGGAGCACTGGATGCGTATCGGCATGCTCGCTGAACTGCATCCCGCACTCGATTACAGCGAAATCTGCCAGATGCTGATTCGCATCGAAAACACAGGTGACACTGTATTGACGACTTCTGCCTTCAATGTTTCAGAGCTCTCCGACTCGCGCCGTTCCAAGGCAGCCTCATGAGCAATGCTATCGGCATCAAGACCGAACAGGACCTCGTGCAGTTGCGTATAGCCGGAAGGCTGGCGGCTGATGTACTTGCGATGATCACGCCTTACGTCAAGGCGGGTGTCAGCACTGAAGCGCTCGATGACATCTGCAACGAGTACATCGTCAAAGAGCTGAAAGTGATCCCTGCGAATGTTGGCTATCACGGCTTCACCAAAACCACCTGCATCTCACCCAATGCTGTGGTCTGTCACGGCATACCCTCGGTCAAGGATATTCTGAAGGATGGCGACATCGTCAATATCGACGTCGCAGTCATCAAGGACGGCTGGTACGGCGATACCAGCCGCATGTATCTGGTGGGTGAGGTCAGCCCTCTGGCAAAGCGTCTCGTCGAAACGACCTATGAGGCGACCCGCGCGGGTATTCACGCGGTTCGTCCAGGTGCAACGCTGGGGGACATCGGTTATGCCATCCAGAGCGTCGCACACCGTGAAGGCTTCAGCGTGGTTCGCGAATATTGCGGGCATGGCATTGGCCGCAAGTACCACGAAGAGCCGCAGATTCTGCATTACGGCACTCAGGGCAAAGGTTTGAGACTGAAAGAGGGCATGGTGTTCACCATCGAGCCAATGATCAATGCCGGCAAGGCAGGCACCAAAACGCTGGCGGACGGCTGGACCGTTCTCACCAGCGATCTTTCGCTGTCTGCGCAGTGGGAGCACATGGTCGCAGTGACCTCTAACGGTTTTGAATTGCTGACACCCTGGCCTGACGGGACGGGCGATTACCCTGCCATCTAGCCTGCTTGGAGGCGTCGAGTTGCACGCATGAATAATGGCCTTTTAAGGCCATTATTTTTGGCTGGCAGAAGTGATCAATACTCCAGCGTCGACCTCTTCCAGCGCACTTGCGTGATGCCGAGGCTTTCGGCTTGCAAGGTGGCAATGCGCAACGGGCCTGCAGATATATTGCCACTGACCGTCCCGACGCCCGCATGCAGCGTCGCACAATGCAGTGCGTCATTTTGACAGAGTTGCCTTGTCTGATGCAGGAAGGATCGTGGCTCTCCATTAAACTGGTAATGAATTTCAAATTCCATTTGATGAATCATCATTTGCTGCCTGAAGGTAGGTGTTGCGCCATATTGGATGGAGCTGTCGATGGCATAGCCAGAATGAGAAAACTCTTTCAGCCGAACACCACGCTCTGTAGCTTAGGACGAAAAGCGTCGAGCTCAATGTTCAAGTTAACAGTTGTCCGATGAGTGGGCTGAGCGCCTATTCAAATGAATGGTCTTGGCGCTCGGGATCATCTTTATGGGCGTGTTTAGCCAGCATTTCGCCTATTTACATGACTTCAAATCAACCGGCCCGACAAAGTCGTTACCGCGTCCCATGACACAGGCAACTTGCTGGTTGCGTTGACGCTCCCATACCTGAGGAGGATAGGTCTTGTCCCAGGCCTCATACAGCTGTCGATCCTGACGAGACAAGCGCAGGTTATATTGCTTGCTCATGTAGAAATAGGTGCGAGCGATCATGCCGCGTATCGACGGCCTGGGCATGACCTTTTTGGCCTTGAAATCCACTTGGGTCAGGCATGAGCCATACTGGCCCTTTTTCTCGGGAACCCAGCCAAAACTGAAGTTGCTACGGTCGCCGTTTACTTCGCCAATGCTGGGCACCAGGTTGTGCAGATCGGCTTCGGCACGTTTGTAGACAGCGTCATTTTTTGTGCAATTCTTGCGTCCGCCGTTTTGCCAGCATTGACGCAGGTGGCCGATCTGCCAGGCAGGCACGATATGCTCCCATTCAATTCGGCTGGCGCGCTTGGCGCTCTTGCGCGGAACATAGCCACAGCCGGCGAGGTCAACCCGCTTGCCCGAGTATTTGCAACCACAATAAAACTCGGTCGATTGCGGAGCGTACAGGCCCCAGGCGACTTTTTTCGCTTCGCTGAAGGTGCGCGGGGCGTCGGCCTGGGCTGTGAATGAAGCGCTGATGAGCAGGGTGGTGCAAAACAGGGTAGAGAATCTAAACTTCATGCCGTCAATCTTCCTTCGGCAATGTCCAGAATATCTGTACGCCACCATCATCGCGCCAGGCGAGGGTGACATTATCGTTTTCGGCTATTTCTTCAAGGATCTGCGCCCAGTCGTCTTCCGACTCGTCAGGCTGACGAAAAAGCAGGGCGGCCCTGGATTTTTGCGCAGTCGGCGAGTTGATGATCTTCTGTACCCGTATACCCATGCGCTCGTAGGGGCCGGGAGTGGAGGGGGTCGCTGCGGTTTGTCTTGCCACGGAAAAAGTCCCTGAAGTTGCTGTACGGGCATACAGTATTTCAGTGTCGGATCTTTCGCAACTCCTATGTAAGATAAAGTGCCTGAAGTGGCACACTGCTCGTCTTGAGAACATTTCATAAAACATGAGGAATTACGCATGAATATCAAGTCACTCACATTCCCGCTGCTGGCTGCGGCAGCCTTGGTGTTGGCAGGGTGCTCCACACCCTCTGTCGTTACACTGCAGAACGGTACGCAGTATGTGACCAAAGACATGCCCAAAACCAAGACGCGGGACGGTTTTTATGAGTTCGAGGACATTTCCGGCAAGACAATCCGTATAAAGGCTGACGACGTCGCTACGGTCAGGCCAGAAAACTGATTGAGCCTGTCAGGCATACAGTAAGGCTGATCGCTCTCGTTCAGCACGAGGCGCGATCAGTCAGACAGATTTCATTTCCACTGGATTGACAAAGTCTGCGGCTTTTTTCATAGTTCGCTCCTCGCAAACGTTTGCGTGTCGATGCCTGGCATCGGCCCTGCGTCGTTCGCCCGAAAAATAATCACAAGATCGGAGATGAACTCATGAAGCTGCCATTCGCTGGACGCCTTCTCGCTGTCGCCATGTTTGCTGCCGTTACGGCGGTAATGCCCCTCTCTGCTGCATTTGCCCAGACCCCGGAAAAACCCAAGGTCGCGCTGGTGATGAAATCACTGGCTAACGAATTTTTCCTGACCATGGAAGACGGCGCCAAGGCCTACCAGAAAGAACACGCCAACGAATTCGATCTGGTCTCCAACGGGATCAAGGACGAGTCCGATACTTCTGCCCAGATCCGCATCGTCGAACAGATGATTGTTTCCAGGGTTGATGCACTGGTGATCGCGCCTGCCGACTCCAAGGCACTGGTCCCAGTGCTCAAGAAAGCCACGGATGCCGGTATCAAAGTCGTCAACATCGACAACCAGCTCGACCCTGACGTGCTCAAAAGCAAGCAGCTGCAAATCCCGTTCGTAGGGCCTGACAACCGCAAGGGTGCTGAGCTGGTAGGCGATTACCTGGCTAAAAAACTGACCGCGGGCGATGAGGTGGGCATCATCGAAGGCGTGTCGACCACCACCAACGCCCAGCAGCGTACCGCCGGGTTCAAGGACGCCATGGATAAGGCGCAAATGAAAGTAGTGTCCACGCAGTCCGGCAACTGGGAAATCGACAAGGGCAACGCGGTCGCCTCTGCGATGCTTAACGAATACCCGAACCTGAAGGCTTTGCTGGCCGGCAACGACAGCATGGCGTTGGGTGCGGTCTCTGCCGTGCGTGCGGCAGGCAAGGCTGGCAAGGTAATGGTTGTGGGCTACGACAACATCAATGCAATCAAGCCGATGCTCAAGGATGGTCGTATTCTGGCCACGGCTGATCAGTTTGCCGCCAAGCAGGCTGTCTTCGGCATCGAAGCTGCGCTCAAACTGGTCAAGGGCGAGAAGGTCGACACCAACGAGAAAGGCGTTATAGAAACGCCTGTAGAACTCGTTACCCAACCTTGATCCACGCCGCGTAAAAAAGGCGTCCGTCCCTGAACAGGCGGGCGCCGGGAGAAATGTATGTCAGCGTCTGCTCAGACAGCTGTTCTTTCGGTCAGTGGCATCGGTAAAACCTACGCGCAACCCGTACTCGGTGACGTCGACCTGACGCTCATGCGGGGTGAAGTGTTGGCCCTGACCGGGGAAAACGGTGCCGGTAAAAGCACCTTGTCGAAAATCATCGGTGGGCTGGTTACGCCGACCAACGGGCACATGGAGTATCAAGGGCAGCCTTACGCACCAACGAATCGCACCCAGGCAGAAAAACTTGGTGTGCGGATGGTCATGCAGGAGTTGAACCTGCTGCCGACCCTGACCGTTGCCGAAAACCTGTTTCTTGATAATCTGCCGCGCCGCGCTGGCTGGATCGACCGCAAGCGCCTGCGCGAAAACGCGATCAAGGCAATGGCCCAGGTAGGGCTGGACGCAATTGATCCCGATACGCTGGTGGGTGAGCTGGGTATCGGCCATCAGCAGATGGTTGAAATTGCCCGCAACCTGATCGGCGACTGCCACGTTCTGATCCTTGACGAACCCACTGCCATGCTCACCTCGCGTGAGGTAGAGATGCTCTTTGAGCAGATCACGCGTCTGCAGGCTCGCGGTGTCTCGATTATCTATATCTCCCACCGCCTCGAAGAGCTCGCCAGGGTTTCCCAGCGCATTGCAGTGCTGCGTGACGGAAAACTGGTGTGCGTCGAGCCCATCGCTCGCTACAGCAGTGAACAACTGGTCACTTTGATGGTTGGCCGCGAGCTGGGCGAACACATCGACATGGGGGCTCGGCAGATTGGCGAAGTGGCGCTGTCGGTCAAGGGGCTCAGCCGTGTCGGCAAAGTCGAAGATGTATCGTTCGACGTGCGACGCGGTGAGATTTTCGGTATTTCCGGGCTGATCGGTGCCGGGCGAACCGAACTGCTGCGTCTGATCTATGGCGCTGACGTTGCCGACAGCGGTGCAATCGAAGTCGGCCAGCCGTTGCAAAAGGTCGCCATTCGCTCGCCATCTGATGCCGTCGAGCACGGCATTGCCCTGATCACCGAGGACCGCAAGAGCGAAGGTCTGCTGATGTCGCAATCCATCAGCGCCAACATCGCCTTGGGCAACATGCACTCCATCTCTCGTGCAGGCCTGGTGAATGCTGATGAAGAGCTGAAGCTGGCACAGCGACAAGTCGCGGCCATGCGCATTCGCAGCTCAAGCCCGACCCAACTGGTGTCCGAGCTGTCGGGTGGTAATCAGCAGAAGGTCGTGATCGGTCGCTGGCTGGAGCGTGATTGCCCGGTAATGCTGTTCGATGAACCGACCCGTGGCATCGATATCGGCGCCAAGTTCGATATTTACGCACTACTCGCTGAATTGACCCGTCAGGGCAGGGCGCTGGTAGTGGTGTCCAGCGATCTGCGCGAACTGATGCTGATCTGCGACCGTATCGGCGTGTTGTCGGCCGGCCGCCTGATCGACACGTTCGAACGTGATAGCTGGACCCAGGACCAATTGCTTGCCGCTGCCTTTGCCGGTTATCAGAAACGTGATGCGCTGCTCAATGATGCAGCGCCCAGGAACGACTCATGAAAAATACGCCTTCCCCGACGCTGACAGTGCCGGCCCGCCGCGGCGGCAATTATTTCGGCCTTGGAACCTATATAGGTCTGGCTGGCGCACTGCTGGTCATGATTGTGCTGTTTTCCATTCTCAGCGATCACTTCCTGTCGTATCAGACGTTCAGCATGCTGGCCAATCAGATCCCTGACCTGATGGTGCTGTCTGTCGGCATGACACTGATCTTGATCATCGGTGGCATCGACCTGTCGGTCGGCTCGGTACTGGCGCTGGCTGCATCGGCGGTCAGTGTGGCTATCCTGGGGTGGGGCTGGAGCGTGTTTCCGGCTGCACTGCTGGGCATTGCCTGCGCGACCCTGGCCGGCACGATCACTGGTTCTATCACCGTGGCGTGGCGTATTCCTTCGTTCATCGTGTCCCTTGGCGTGCTGGAAATGGCCCGCGGTGCGGCTTACCAGATGACCAATTCACGCACGGCCTATATCGGCGATTCATTCGCGTGGTTGTCCGATCCGATTGCTTTCGGTATCGCCCCGTCGTTCATCATTGCGCTGTTGGTCATCTTCATTGCTCAGGCAGTGCTGACCCGCACGGTTTTTGGTCGCTACCTGATCGGTATCGGCACCAATGAAGAAGCGGTGCGTCTGGCAGGCATCAATCCCAAACCCTACAAGATTCTGGTGTTTTCGCTGATGGGCATGCTGGCCGGTGTGGCGGCGCTGTTTCAGATATCGCGACTGGAAGCAGCAGACCCGAATGCCGGCGTCGGCCTTGAACTGCAAGTCATCGCTGCCGTGGTGATCGGTGGCACCAGTTTGATGGGCGGTCGTGGTTCGATCATCAGCACGTTCTTCGGCGTGCTGATCATCTCGGTGCTGGCTGCAGGCCTGGCGCAGATCGGGGCGACCGAACCGACCAAGCGCATCATCACCGGAGCGGTCATCGTGATCGCTGTGGTGCTGGACACCTACCGCAGCCACCGGGCACGGCGCCAGGGATGATATGGCCACCATCAAGGATGTAGCGGCGCTGGCAGGGATCTCGTACACCACGGTTTCTCACGTGGTGAACAAGACCCGGCCGGTGAGCGAGCCAGTCCGGCTCAAGGTCGAGGCCGCCATCGCGCAACTGGGCTACGTTCCCAGTGCGGTTGCGCGGTCGTTGAAGGCCAAGACCACGTCCACCATCGGTCTGCTGATTCCTAACGGAATGAATCCGTATTTTGCCGAGCTGGCCAGGGGTATAGAGGATTATTGCGAGCGCAACGGCTTTTGCGTGATCCTCTGCAACTCCGATGACAACCCGGAAAAACAACGCAGTTACTTGCGCGTGCTCCTGGAAAAACGAGTGGACGGTCTGATTGTCTCGTCAGTGGCAGGTGATGCCAGTATTACTTCTGGCCTGACCGATGTACGGACTCCACTGGTGATCGTCGACCGCGAACTTGAAGGCATCGATGCCGACATGGTGCGCATCGATCACGAGCAGGGCGCCTATCTGGCGACCCGGCATTTGCTGGACCTCGGGCATCGGCATATTGCCTGCATCGGCGGCCCTGGCGAAAGCATGGTCGCTGGAATGCGCCTGGCAGGTTATCGGCGGGCCATGCAGCAGGCCTCTCTGGAAGTCTGTGAGGGTTGGGCAGTACACAGCGAGTTCACCAGTTCGGCCGGCCACGAAGCGGCGGTCCGGCTTTTGACCGGACATGCGCCGACAGCCATCTTTGCCGGCAACGACGTCATCGCCATCGGTGTGCTGCGTGCTGCCGCCGAGCGTTCGATTCGTGTGCCTCAGGACCTGTCGGTAATCGGTTTCGATGATATTCAGATGAGTCGTTACGTCTATCCGGCGCTGACCACCGTGGGGCAGTCGATCATGCAGTTGGGTGAAACCGCAGCCGAGATGCTGTTATGCAGAATCGCCGCTCCGCCCGGCGCAGCTGTCGAGAAACGACTTGTAAAGCCTTGTCTTGTAGTGCGTGAGTCCACGGCGCCGCCAAGCGCGCCGTCCCATGAATGATGCGCACGCCCAGTAATGAGTAAATAAGCCATGCAAGCAAAAATAGTGATAGTGGGCAGTCTGAACATGGATCTGGTGATCCGCGCCCAGCGCCTGCCGCGCCCCGGCGAAACACTCAGCGGGGAAACGTTCGATACTGTGCCCGGCGGCAAAGGGGCCAATCAGGCCGTGGCGGCTGCGCGCCTGGGTGCTGGTGTGGCAATGATCGGTTGCGTGGGAGCCGACGCCTATGGAGAGCACCTGCGTGCCGCGTTGCTGGCCGAGAGCATTGACTGCCAGGCCGTTACGGTCGTGGAAGGCGTCTCTACCGGGATCGCTTCGATCGTAGTCGACGCCAACAGTCAGAATGCAATTGTGATCGTGGCAGGCGGCAACGGTCGCCTGACGCCTGCGCTGATCGAGCGTTTCGACGCACTTCTGGCAGGTTCCGAGATTGTTATCTGCCAGCTGGAAGTGCCGACCGAAACCGTTTTCCATACCCTGACCCGTGCTCACGCACTGGGCAAGACCGTGATTCTCAATCCAGCGCCCGCCAGTGAGCCGCTGCCCGAGAACTGGTACGGGCTGATCGATTATCTGATCCCCAACGAAAGCGAAGCGCAGACCCTTACCGGCGTGACGGTCGATTCGCCCGCAGCTGCCGAAAAAGCTGCTGCGACGATGCTGGCGGCCGGTGCGCGCAACGTCATCATTACCCTTGGCGAGCGTGGAACGTTGTTCGCTAGCGCCGACGGTGTGCAGCATATTGACGCACGTCGCGTGCAGGCCGTGGACACCACCGCCGCAGGTGATACCTTTGTCGGCGGTTTCGCAGCCGCGCTGGCAGCCGGGCAGAGTGAGCCGCAGGCCATTCTGTTTGGCCAGGCGGCGGCTGCCATCTCTGTCACCCGAGCGGGTGCGCAGCCGTCCATCCCGACGTTAGGGGAAGTAAAGGAATTCATGTCGTTATGAAAAAAACACCGCTACTCAATATTGCCTTGTCCCGTGTGATCGCTTCACTGGGGCATGGCGACATCCTGATGATCGTAGACGCCGGAATGCCGGTGCCGCCGGGTGTCGAGCTGATTGACCTGGCGCTCACCCGTGGTGTGCCGGATTTCGTCAGTGTGCTGGATGTCGTGCTGAGCGAAATGCAGGTCGAAAGCCATGTTCTGGCCAGTGAAATGGCCGAGATCAAGCCGCCCGCCCTGCAGATCATCGAAAGCCTCAACCTAGATGATCAACTGGGTCAGCAACGCTGGATCAGTCATGAAGACCTGAAAGCCTTGAGCCGCACAGCCAAGGCGATCATTCGCACTGGAGAGTGTCAGCCGTACAGTAATCTGGCGCTGGTGTCCGGAGTGGTGTTTTAACTATTCAAGAAAGGGAGTTTCATATGAAGTTGATACAGTTTTCCAGGCAGTTAATTCGGGGAGCATTGCTGTTGTCCATCCTGAGTACCGCTGCTGTGCAAGCAGCAGAAAAGCGTGACCTGATCATCGATACCGACCCGGGCGCGGACGATGTCGTCGCGCTGCTACTGGCGCTGGCTTCTCCGCAAGAGCTGAACGTGATGGCCATCACGACCGTGGCCGGCAACGTGCGGCTGGACAAGACATCACGCAATGCCAGGCTGGCGCGCGAGTGGGCCGGGCGTGAGGAAGTGCCTGTGTATGCCGGAGCACCCAAGCCATTGGTGCGCACGCCGATCTATGCCGAGAATATCCACGGCCAGGAAGGTCTGCCAGGCGTGCCTATCCATGAGCCCGCCAAGGGCCTGGCCGAAGGCAATGCGGTCGACTACCTGATCCGCACGCTGAGCAAGGCCAAGCCACACAGCATCACCATCGCCATGCTCGGTCCGCAGACCAACCTTGCGCTGGCATTGGTGCAGGCTCCCGAAATTACTCAGGGCATCAAGGAAGTGGTGGTCATGGGCGGTGCGCATTTCAATGGGGGTAATATTACCCCGGCTGCCGAATTCAATCTGTTCGCTGACCCGCATGCCGCGCAGATCGTTCTGGTCAGTGGCGTGAAGCTGACTTACGTGCCGCTGGACGTGACCCACAAGATCCTCACCAGCGAACAACGACTCAAGCAGATCGCCGCGTTGAACAACAACGCCGGCAAGCTGGTGGACGGGATTCTCAATGAATACGTGAAGCTGGACATGGAACACTATGGGTTGCCCGGTGGCCCGGTTCACGACGCCAGTGTCATTGCCTGGTTGCTCAAGCCTGAGCTGTTTACCGGTCGGCAAATCAATGTCGCGATAGATACGCGCGAAGGCATCGGCTTCGGTCAGACCGTCGCTGACTGGTACGGCACCCTCAAGCAGCCGCAGAATGTGTTCTGGGTCGAAAATGGCGACGCTCAGGGCTTCTTCGATCTGCTGACCGAGCGTCTGGCGCGATTGAAGTGATCATGCCGTCTTGATGATCGGTATCAGGCAGGCAGTTTCGCTGCCCCGTAACGGCTCAATACCTGAGTGACAAAGGCGCGGGCACCCTCGGTGCCCAGTTCCTTGATCAGCAGATCGACTGCAATGATCATCAACTCTTCCGGGTTTCCCGGGCTGTGCGAGCATTGGCCTTGAGGCCACTTGGCTTTTATGTCCGCGTCTATGGATATGGCTGTCATGGTGTCTTATCTCCAGTGAAAGGTCCCGCATGACGCTGTGCGCTTCCCGGCGCTTGCGTCACTGGCAGTAAACCATTCCAGACGCGTTTTGACACTCCTACTTACATATAACGCTCATAGTCCTGATCAATAACGGGCCGGGTAAACGTTTTGTGACGATTTGATCGCGCACCTGGCGTGATGCCAAGGCAGACTCATGACCTTGCCAGATCAACCGCTTACTGATGGCCTGCGGGATACGGTGTGCAACCAACGCGTTTGAATGCGGTCGGACCAGGTCTGGAAATGTTTATTGGCAGAGGAGGGTGTATGCCCCGGAAATTCGCAACATTGTGTTTTGTCGTATTGGCGTCAGTGCTGGCAGGGTGCAGCAGTACGACATCCGCGCCGAGTGCCGAAGCGTCCGCCAAGGCGCCAGCGCCAGCCAGCACCGCTATACCGGGCCGCTGTGACGCAGAGTCTGGGCAGTTCGCCATCGGCAAGCAGGCTTCTATCGACCTTCTGTCGCAAGTGCGCGCTCGTACCGGGTCGCAGGATGCACGCATTCTCGGGCCTGACGACATGGTCACGCTGGAATACCGATCCGAACGGGTGAACGTCAATACCGATGCTGCGGGAAAGGTGACACGCATTAATTGCGGCTGAGGCGATGCTTTACTGGCGCGCATAAAAAACCCCGTCAGTGACGGGGTTTTTTTGCGTAGGGTGAATCAGTCAACGCGGACTTGTTCTGCTTGCATGCCTTTCTGGCCCTTAGCAGCAACAAAAGAAACGGTCTGACCTTCTTTCAGGCTTTTGAAACCGTCGCTTTCGATCGCTTTGAAGTGTACGAACAGGTCGTCACCGCCACCCTGTGGAGTGATAAAGCCGAAGCCTTTTTCATCGTTGAACCATTTTACGGTGCCGGTTTGGCGATTAGACATGGTGTATCTCCAGAAACATAATTTTCAATAAGCGTGCTGCTCAGGCCAACTGGGCACACGGCCCTATCATAGTCGAAATGAGCAAAAAAACAGCTACTCTGTCGAGCACTTTAGTCAAAGGTCACTCACATTAAGCTCTTCATACTCTGAATGGGGCCTGATGGAGCCCTCTCCGAGCCCCTGGCTTGCGTATTCCTGGTGCGTCAAAGGCCTGATTTAAAAGGCTTTAAGCCAAGCCGGGGTTCAGGGTCGCAAGCACTGGAAGTGTCGATTTCGCCCCGGCCAAAAAAAGCGATTATTTTGTTCCGGTGCAGTTTTCGGTGACCAGTTTCTGCAGTTTTGCAGTCAGCGCGGCAGGTACTGCAGCTTTTGTATCACTGAGCGAGGCGATCTCCTTGTCGGTAAAATGGCTGTCGATCTGCTTCGCTGCGCATTCGCAGTGGGCTTTGGCGGTCTTGTCATCCAGCTTCTGTTGCTTGGCAGACGCCACACACTCTGTGGTGAAAGTGTTGCGTGTTGCACCGTCCATTTCTGCGTGGGCGCTCACTGAGCCAAAGGCCGCGCTCAGGGCGAGGAGGGATGTCAGATATGAAAGCTTCATGGTGTTCTCCTTTTTTGCTGGACAAAAACGTGCATAGGTTTAGATGACTTCTGACGTCTGTCAGCTCCACCAGTTCAGGTCACCTGTTATTTACGCCTGATTTACGCCGATGTGCATCGGCAGCTCTCCAGCTGTGTTAGGATGCGCGTCCTGTTATTTTCAAGTGCTCCTTAGTCGGCGGTCTTCAGGCTGATGGTTTTCCAGTGCGGCACGCAGGTTTTTTTCGTACATTCCAGTCATCTGGTTCGGTTCAAGGTTGGCCGCAAGGCTCCTGCCACTGTGAGGCAGGCATACCACCGAATCACGTACTGGCTCATCCCAACCCACGTGACCTTTGGTAGGGGTCACCACTAGGAGAGGAGGCGCCATGCCAACTATTACTCTTCCCGACGGCAGTCAACGTTCATTCGATCATGCGGTTTCCGTAGCCGATGTCGCGCTTTCAATCGGCGCAGGGCTGGCCAAGGCCACCGTTGCCGGTAAAGTCGACGGTAAGCTCGTCGATGCCTGCGACCTGATCGAAAACGATGCCAGCCTGCAGATCATCACCCCCAAGGATCAGGAAGGACTGGAAATCATCCGTCACTCTTGCGCCCACCTGGTCGGGCATGCGGTCAAGCAGTTGTATCCGACTGCAAAAATGGTCATCGGCCCGGTGATCGATGACGGCTTTTATTACGATATCGCCTATGAGCGCCCGTTCACGCCTGATGACATGGCGGCGATCGAGCAGCGCATGCAGCAGCTGATCGAGAAAGATTACGACGTCATCAAGAAAGTCACGCCGCGCGCCGAAGTGATCGAGGTATTTACCGCCCGTCACGAAGACTACAAGCTGCGCCTGGTCGAAGACATGCCGAACGAGCAGGCGATGGGCCTGTATTACCACGAAGAATACGTCGACATGTGCCGCGGTCCGCACGTGCCGAATACGCGCTTCCTGAAATCCTTCAAGCTGACCAAGCTGTCCGGTGCCTACTGGCGCGGCGATGCCAAGAATGAGCAATTGCAGCGTATCTACGGCACCGCCTGGGCAGACAAGAAGCAACTGGCTGCCTACATCCTGCGCATCGAAGAAGCCGAAAAGCGCGACCATCGCAAGATCGGCAAGCGTCTTGGCCTGTTCCATACCCAGGAAGAAGCGCCGGGCATGGTCTTCTGGCATCCGCAGGGCTGGACCCTGTATCAGGTGCTTGAGCAGTACATGCGTAAGGTGCAGCGTGAGAATGGTTACCTCGAGATCAAGACTCCGCAAGTGGTCGACCGCTCGCTCTGGGAAAAATCAGGGCACTGGGCCAACTACGCCGACAACATGTTCACTACCGAGTCCGAAAACCGCGATTACGCCATCAAGCCGATGAACTGCCCTTGCCACGTGCAGGTGTTCAATCAGGGCCTGAAGAGCTACCGCGAGCTGCCGATGCGCCTGGCCGAGTTCGGTGCCTGTCACCGTAACGAGCCGTCGGGTGCCCTGCACGGCATCATGCGTGTGCGCGGGTTCACTCAGGACGACGCGCATATCTTCTGCACCGAAGATCAGATGCAGGCCGAGTCCGCCGCATTCATCAAGCTGACGCTCGATGTCTATGCCGATTTTGGCTTCAAGGACATCGAACTCAAGCTATCCACCCGTCCTGAAAAGCGTGTGGGTTCCGACGAATTGTGGGATCGTGCCGAGTCGGCTTTGGCCTCTGCGCTTGACAGCGCTGGCCTGCCTTACGATCTGCAGCCTGGTGAAGGCGCGTTCTACGGTCCGAAAATCGAGTTTTCACTCAAGGACTGCCTTGGTCGGGTTTGGCAGTGCGGCACGCTGCAGCTGGACTTCAATCTGCCAATCCGCCTGAACGCCGAATACGTTTCCGAAGACAACAGTCGCAAGAATCCGGTCATGTTGCACCGTGCGATTCTCGGTTCCTTCGAGCGTTTCATCGGTATTCTGATCGAGCATTATGAAGGCGCGTTTCCGGCGTGGCTGGCGCCGACGCAGGCAGTGATCATGAATATCACTGACAAACAGGCCGATTTTGCCCTTGAAGTGGAAAAAACTCTGGCCGAAAGCGGGTTTCGTGCCAAGTCCGACTTGAGAAATGAAAAGATCGGCTTTAAAATCCGTGAGCATACTTTGCTCAAGGTTCCTTATCTCCTCGTGATTGGAGATCGGGAGGTTGAAATGCAAACTGTCGCTGTGCGTACACGTGAAGGCGCTGACCTTGGCTCGATGCCGGTCGCCCAATTCGCTGAATTTCTCGCACAAGCGGTTTCCCGGCGTGGTCGCCAAGATACGGAGTAATTATTATTAAGCGTGAAATGAGACAAGATAAACGAGCTGCACCCAAGGCCCCGATCAATGAAAATATCTCGGCCCGCGAGGTTCGTTTAATTGGCGCTGACGGCGAGCAGATTGGCATCGTCTCGATTGATGAAGCGCTTCGTATAGCCGAAGAGGCGAAGCTGGATCTGGTAGAGATTTCTGCCGACGCACTTCCTCCGGTCTGCCGTGTGATGGATTACGGCAAATCGATCTTCGAGAAGAAGAAGCAGGTTGCTGCAGCGAAGAAAAACCAGAAGCAGATCCAGGTTAAAGAAATCAAGTTTCGTCCAGGGACGGAGGAAGGGGATTACCAGGTAAAACTACGCAACCTGGTACGTTTCCTGAGTGACGGGGACAGGGCCAAGGTATCGTTAAGATTCCGCGGTCGTGAGATGGCCCACCAGGAGCTGGGTATGGAGCTGTTGAAGCGGGTTGAAGGTGACTTGCTCGAATACGGTTCCGTCGAACAGCATCCTAAGATGGAAGGACGCCAGCTGATCATGGTCATCGCCCCGAAAAAGAAGAAATAACCACCAGGGCACGGCAGGCCTTGCGGTTATATTTATCAACTGAATGCGGAGTATCCGAACATGCCAAAGATGAAGACTAAAAGTGGTGCAGCTAAGCGGTTTTTGAAAACTGCTAACGGCATCAAGCACAAACACGCTTTCAAGAGCCACATCCTGACCAAAATGTCGACAAAGCGTAAGCGTCAACTGCGCGGTAGCAGCTTGCTGCATCCGTCTGACGTGGCAAAAGTCGAGCGCATGCTGCGCCTTCGTTAATTTTGATCAAGATATAGAGGAAGTAACTCATGGCTCGTGTAAAGCGTGGCGTCATTGCCCGTAAGCGTCACAAAAAAATTCTGAAACTTGCAAAAGGCTACTACGGCGCGCGTTCACGCGTATTCCGTGTTGCCAAGCAAGCGGTAATCAAGGCAGGCCAATACGCCTACCGTGACCGTCGTCAGAAAAAACGTCAGTTCCGCGCTCTGTGGATCGCTCGTATCAATGCTGGTGCTCGTGTTAACGGTCTGTCCTACAGCCGTTTCATTGCCGGCCTGAAAAAAGCGTCCATCGAGATCGACCGTAAGGTTCTGGCTGATCTGGCAGTGAACGAAAAAGCGGCGTTTGCTGCGATTGTCGAGAAAGCTAAAGCCACTTTGGCCTAAGTCCCCGACAATCACTGGCCCCGGTCTCCGGGGTTGGTGTTAAACGTCATAAATAGGGGAAGAGCCTAAAGCTCTTCCCCTATTTTGTATCTGGAGTCTGTACATGGAAAACCTGGACGCGCTGGTCGCTCAAGCTCTTGAGGCTGTGCAAGGCGCCGAAGATATCAATGCCCTGGAGCAAATCCGGGTTCACTACCTCGGCAAGAAAGGCGAGTTGACTCAGGTTATGAAGACCTTGGGGAACCTGCCCGCTGAAGAGCGTCCGCAAGTCGGCGCGCTGATCAACGTTGCCAAGGAGCGTGTCACAGAGGTCCTCAATGCGCGCAAGGCGTCGTTCGAGCAGGCAGACCTTACTGCCAGACTCGCCGCCGAATGCATCGACGTGACCCTGCCGGGCCGTGGTCAGACCTCCGGTGGTCTGCACCCGATCACCCGTACTCTGGAACGCATCGAACAGTTCTTCACACACATCGGCTACGGCATTGCCGAAGGCCCGGAAGTCGAAGACGACTACCACAACTTCGAGGCGCTCAACATCCCTGGCCATCACCCGGCCCGGTCGATGCATGACACCTTCTATTTCAATGCGAACATGCTGTTGCGCACCCATACCTCGCCGGTACAGGTCCGCACCATGGAATCGCAGCAGCCGCCGATCCGCATTGTCTGCCCTGGCCGTGTGTACCGCAGCGACTCCGATATTACCCACTCGCCGATGTTCCACCAGATCGAAGGTCTGCTGGTTGATCGCGATATCAATTTTGCTGACCTGAAAGGCACCATCGAAGAGTTTCTGCGGGTGTTCTTCGAAAAAGAACTGGCCGTGCGCTTCCGTCCTTCGTATTTCCCGTTCACCGAGCCTTCGGCAGAAGTGGATATGGAATGCGTGATGTGCAGTGGCAAGGGCTGCCGTGTCTGCAAACAGACCGGCTGGCTGGAAGTCATGGGCTGCGGCATGGTTCACCCCAGCGTCCTGCGCATGTCCGGCATCGACCCTGAAGAGCTTCAGGGTTTCGCGTTCGGCATGGGTGTAGAGCGTCTGGCCATGCTGCGTTACGGCGTCAATGATTTGCGCCTGTTCTTCGACAACGATCTGCGGTTCCTCGCGCAATTTCGCTAAGTCGTAACGAACCTTTCAGGAGAGCAGGATGAAATTCAGTGAACAATGGCTGCGTGGCTGGGTAAGCCCGCAGGTTTCTCGCGACGAGCTGGTTGCTCGTCTGTCGATGGCCGGTCTTGAGGTTGACAGCGTGACGCTGGCCGCCGGCGTTTTCACCGGCGTAGTGGTGGGCGAGGTGCTGAGCACCGAGCAGCACCCTGATGCCGACAAGCTTCGCGTGTGCCAGGTCAGCAATGGCAGCGAAACCTTTCAGGTCGTCTGCGGTGCGCCAAACGTGCGCCCGGGCCTGAAAATCCCGTTCGCCATGATCGGTGCCGAGCTGCCGGGCGACTTCAAGATCAAGAAAGCCAAACTGCGTGGCGTCGAGTCCAACGGCATGCTGTGTTCCGCTGCCGAATTGCAGGCCGGAGAAGGCAATGATGGCCTGATGGAGCTGGCGGCTGATGCGCCGGTCGGTCAGGACATTCGTGTCTATCTGGGCCTGGACGACGCCAGCATCGAAGTTGATCTGACCCCCAATCGGGGCGACTGCCTGTCAGTGGCTGGCCTGGCTCGTGAAGTAGGCGCGCTGTACGCCGCTGAAGTGACGCGTCCGCAGGTTGCCGCTGTTGCAGCTGTGCATGATGAGGTACGTCCGGTCGAAGTATTGGCGCCGGCTGCCTGCCCGCGCTATCTGGGTCGCGTTATTCGTAATGTCGACCTGTCGCGTCCGACTCCGCTGTGGATGGTCGAGCGCCTGCGTCGCTCCGACGTACGCAGCATCGACGCGGCTGTCGATATCACCAACTATGTGATGCTGGAACTGGGTCAGCCTCTGCATGCGTTCGATCTGGCCGAAATCAATGGCGGGATCCGCGTTCGCATGGCCGAGGAGGGCGAGAAGCTCGTTCTGCTCGACGGTCAGGAAGTCAGCCTGCGTGCTGACACACTGGTCATCGCCGACCACCAGCGCGCATTGGCTATTGCCGGCGTGATGGGTGGCGAACACAGCGGCGTGACTTCAGGGACCCGCGATGTCTTCCTGGAAAGCGCGTTCTTCGACACCATCTCGGTAGCTGGCAAGGCGCGTTCCTACGGCCTGCACACCGATGCCTCGCATCGTTTTGAGCGTGGCGTTGACTGGCAACTGGCCCGTGAAGCCATGGAGCGCGCCACCGGCCTGCTGCTGGAAATCACTGGTGGCGAAGCCGGCCCTGTAATTGAAGTGACCAGCGAGCAGCACCTGCCTTCGATTGCGCCGGTTACGCTGCGCGCCAGCCGCGTCGAGCAGATGCTCGGTCTGGTCATTAAAAACGCTGAAATAGAACGGCTGCTGACGGGGCTTGGCCTGACAGTGTCTGCCGAAACCGATGGTCAGTGGCGTGTCGACGTGCCAAGTCATCGTTTCGACATCAGCCTTGAAGTCGATCTGATCGAAGAGCTGGCGCGTCTGTACGGCTACAACCGTCTGCCGGTTCGATACCCGCAAGCCCGTCTGGCACCTCAAGCCAAGGCCGAGGCCAAAGGCGATCTGCCAGAGCTGCGTCGTCTGCTGGTTGCTCGCGGTTATCAGGAAGCGATCACCTACAGCTTCATCGACCCGAAATGGTTCGAACTGTTTACTCCAGGTGCCAAACCTCTGCTG
Source organism: Pseudomonas coronafaciens pv. oryzae str. 1_6 (assembly GCF_000156995.2). Classification (NCBI taxonomy): domain Bacteria; kingdom Pseudomonadati; phylum Pseudomonadota; class Gammaproteobacteria; order Pseudomonadales; family Pseudomonadaceae; genus Pseudomonas; species Pseudomonas coronafaciens. Next base: position 2,281,055 of record NZ_CP046035.1, read on the forward strand.
CTGGCCAATCCCATCTCCAATGACATGGCCGCCATGCGCGCCTCTTTGTGGCCCGGTCTGGTGAAAGCTCTGCAGCACAACCTGAATCGTCAGCAGGATCGCGTTCGCATGTTCGAAAGCGGTCTGCGCTTCGTCGGTCAGCTCGATGGCTTGAAACAAGAGCCGATGTTGGCAGGTGTGGTGTGCGGCAGCCGCCTGCCGGAAGGCTGGGCACAAGGTCGCGATGCGGTCGATTTTTTCGACGTCAAGGCCGACGTCGAAGCGGTTTTGGGTTTTGCCGGCGCACTGGGGGAGTTCACTTTCACGCCGGGCCAGCATCCTGCCTTGCATCCAGGCCAGACTGCACGCATCGAGCGCGATGGTCGTGAAGTCGGCTTCCTGGGCTCCATCCACCCTGAGTTGTCAAAAAACCTGGGTCTGGATCGTCCGGTGTTTGTCTTCGAGCTGGTGCTGGCAGAAGTTTCGACAGGCCGTCTGCCGAAATTCAACGAGTTGTCGCGCTTCCCTGAAGTGCGTCGTGACCTGGCGTTGCTGGCCGATCGTGACGTTTCAGCGAGTGCCGTCATGGACGTAATCCGTGAAAATGCAGGCGAGTGGCTCACAGACCTCAGGTTATTTGATGTTTACCAGGGTAAAGGCATTGATCCACATAGAAAAAGCCTCGCAGTCGGCTTGACCTGGCAGCATCCATCGCGCACTCTTAATGACGATGAGGTAAACGCAACGACACTTGCTATCCTCACCTCGCTAGAGGAGAGGTTAAACGCCACGTTAAGGAAGTAGCGTATGGGGGCTCTGACGAAAGCTGAGATGGCCGAACGTCTGTACGAAGAGCTGGGCCTGAATAAACGGGAAGCCAAGGAATTGGTCGAACTGTTTTTTGAAGAAATCAGGCACGCTCTGGAAGATAACGAGCAGGTGAAGTTGTCAGGTTTTGGCAACTTCGACCTTCGAGACAAGCGCCAGCGGCCTGGGAGAAATCCCAAGACCGGTGAAGAGATTCCGATTACGGCGCGCCGTGTGGTCACCTTTCGTCCAGGGCAGAAGTTGAAAGCCCGAGTTGAGGCATATGCTGGAACCAAGTCATAACGACGAGCTGCCGCCCATCCCAGGCAAACGCTACTTCACCATCGGTGAGGTCAGCGAGCTCTGCGCGGTAAAACCGCACGTTCTGCGTTATTGGGAGCAGGAGTTTCCTCAACTCAACCCCGTCAAGCGACGCGGAAACCGCCGTTATTATCAGCGCCAAGACGTGCTGATGATCCGTCAGATCCGCGGGCTGCTCTACGATCAGGGCTTCACCATCGGTGGCGCCCGACTTCGCCTCACCACCGGAGAACCAAAAGACGATACCCAGCAGTACAAGCAGATGATTCGGGAGATGATTGCCGAGCTGGAAGATGTACTGGTCATGCTCAAGGCGTAATTGATCAGCCAGGATACTTCCAAAATTCAAACGCTTAGGGTATATTTCTCAACGTTTTCGCAAGTTGCAAAACAGATACACGCCAAGTCGGGGCGTAGCGCAGTCCGGTAGCGCACTAGCATGGGGTGCTAGGGGTCGAGTGTTCGAATCACTCCGTCCCGACCATATAATTCAATGACTTAGCCGCCTTTGTGCGGCTTTGTTGTTTTTGCTTCAGTGACTTTCCGAGTGATCCCGGTCTTTTTGCTCATGCCTGTTTCCTTTTGAGTATGGTGAGCGCTGGTGCGCGTGAGTCAGTTGCTGATACCTTATTTGCCGCTGCAATGAGTTGATCCAGTTCCGCTGCTGAGTAGTGACTGGTGATGCTTCCGTTCTTGTGACCGAGCAACGCTTTGCGATCCTCTTCTGTCACCCCGGCCGCTCGCAACCTTCTGCCAAAGGTGTGCTTGAGGTCGTGGATGCGGACTCGCAAAAATCCGTCATGGGCCTTTCGCAGAAACTTCTCCCCCCACTTGGTCGCCGCTCTGATTCGCGCCTTCTTCCAGGCCGAGTCGTTCATGCGGTGAACCGTCGTTTCATTCCCTTCACCATCCGGCTTGCCGAACGGAAACACGAACAGCTTGTGCTTGCCGCGCTGCTGCTCAATAACCGACTTCGCAACGTCGTTCAGCACTACCAAGCGCTCATCCCTGTTCTTCACACCGGCCTTCGCGCTTCGACCACCAAAACCAGCCGGGATCAGGAATACGCTAGTTCCCAGCTCCGGCACCGCAATTTCCCAATCCCATTGCAGCTTACAAACCTCCTGCTCGCGGCACCCGGTGTTCACCTTGAACATCGCCATCGTTTGCAGGTGGGCCGGCAACTCCGCAAAAAGAATCGACTGTTCCTCCCATGAAAGTGGGTAGGGCTTGCGGCAGTTCGTCTTTTCGTCCAGCAAGGAGATCATCGGCACAACGTCCAGCCACGGACGCCGCTCCTCATCCCGCCATTTCCTTGCACACAAGTTCAAAACCCTGATTACGCGTTGCAGCGCGATATTCACGGTTCTGTTCGTCACCGGTTTCCCATTCTCGGGCTCAAGCTTTGACTTGATGTAGGGTGCAAGGGCGTCATCATCCACATGCGTGATTGGCATATGCCCGATGAAGGGGTCGAGCTGCGCCATGTAAGTGGCTGAAATATGGATCGAAGGCTGATTTCTCACTTCCATCAGGAAGCGGATAGAGGCCTCTCTCCACGTTCGAACCTGGCGCACGCCGTACACCTTCCGCTGCCGCAGCTTTTCCAGCATGTGGATCAGGTACTGCTCGGCTTCCGCCCGGTCACAAGTGCCAGTACTTTCTTGAATTCGCTCTCCTCGGTATTTTTTGTCGATCTTCCAGATGCCGTTCGGCATTTTCTGTAGGCCGGTGATTGCTTTTTGGGCCATGACGTTGCTCCTATGGCCCCGGCATGGCGCTCGCTGCGGGGCTGATTGTTGTCCTGATTGGCCGCCTTTTCAATCGCCTTGCTCTCGACGTAGGCATCAGCCCACGCGTCCAGCTCCAGCCGATCAAAGCCGACGCCTTGTTTTCCAATGGGAAATTCCCGCACGTTTGGGCGCACGGTCTTGTTGAATTCGTCACGACACATGCCCAGATAGCCGTAGGCATCACCTGCCCGGATGAACCGGGGCAGGATTGGCGCTACCTGGGCGGCAGATTTATTTGCCATAGAGGTACTGCTCCGGGCCGCGCTGGGCGGCGGAAGGGGTTATTCCCAGTCGTGACTGAGCAAAGGGTTGATCGGCGGGTTGCACTGAAGCGTTGCCAGATCCAGCAGTGTGAAATGGCCGTCCATCCAGCCTGCCGTATCGATGTGGTAGACGTTTCCGAGGATGGCTGGCTGGCGAAGCGGCGTATGACCCACGACCAGAGCCTTGATCCCCGTCACGCCAGAGGCGTCGGCATCTTGAATCCGGTTGCGCGACCACATGCAGGTGTTATGCACCAGCTTCAAGCGCTTGCGCGTCAGTGGGCTTTCCAGCTCCGCGCGCAGCTCATCCCATGACGGGAATGGGCAATCAGCGTGGACGATTCCGACCAGGCCGCCTGCCGTCTCCACCTCGATGGCGATTGGCAGGTCGTCGAACATGACTTGATAGTTCTTCTGCTCGTCCAGCGGTAGGCCCACGAACCAGGTTCCGCCGTTGTACATCCAGTTGCCGATGTCGCAGGTATCGAAACGGCAGACGTAATCGTCATGGTTGCCGCGCACCGGGTGAAACCAGGGCTTGTTCAGCCACTTGATCACGTCTTCGCACTCCGGCCCACGGTCAACCAGATCGCCAACGCTGAACAACCGATCAACTGCAGGGTTGAAACCGGCAGCATCCAGCGCCACCTGCAGCCGAGTGAAGTGCCCGTGTATGTCGCCAACCGCGAAATCGCGGCCAGCCGTGTTCTCGGTGAAGCGCTTGATGCGCACTACCTCTATTGTTTCGAGCATGCGGATTCCTCGCCCGCCGATCACCGGCAGGCTCTGTAGGGAAGGGGGTTATGGGTACTGGTGGGTAATTCGGTCGGCGATGCCTTCCAACTGCTCGGCCATGTACCACATGTCGTTGTTGTCGCGACGGGAGACGACAGTGGAGCGCTGGACGTTGCGGCCCATGAGGATGCACGCTGCAATGCGGATCATCCCGGCCTCCAGCTTTCTGCGCAGCCAGCCTTTACGAAAGATCAAATCTCCATATCCTCGGACTCACCGCCATCGCTGGGCGACGATCCAGCTTTCGCGAGCGCGATTACTTTTTCTGCCTGCTCGAGCAGCTCCGGGTACTGATCGTTCCAGTTCTGCTTGTAGGCTTTGGCGAGCATCGCTTCGAGAGCCTTCAAGAGCTCTGGCGCGGTGCGCATCAGATATGCGTTCGCCCAGCTTTCGTCGCCGATCACATGCTTGATGCCGTTATGATCCATGGCGCCGATAGTGGCGATTTCCAGCGGCTCACCGTCGCGCTCGACGCAGATGCAGTAGTCTTGACGGTCTACTAACCATTGTTCTTTGGTGTGGTTGCTCATTAACAATCGCTCCAGTTCATGCCCTGGATGTACTCGCAAGCGACCATAAGGCTATCTGCCGGAACGGTGCTTTCGGTTTTACATCGCCGAAATACGCAATAGCGGCCTTGGCGCGCTCAAGCGACAGTTGGGCATGTCTCAACTGCCATGCTTTGCACTGTTTGTATGAGCGCAGCGCTAGCTCTTTACTGGTGTAGGCGAACCGCCCACCGTGGTCGCCGCCATTCTTGAGCGCCCGCTTGCGATATTGCTTAAGCAGCGATTCCCGCTGAGATCCACCGAACAGGCTGTCGTGGAATTCAGACACGATGTACCAGCACTGCTCTGTTTCACCGACAACTACGTTACGCCTGCAAGTGACCGCCAGGCCCTTTGGGTCTGGTTCGTCGACGTATCGATAATGGTCCGGGCCGAGCTTTTGCTTTTCTTCGGGCATGACTTCGTCCTTGCCGCACACGCGACTGACATTGAGTTAATTAATTTGGTTTGATGAGGGGATTTGGTAGCGAGAGCGCAGAGAGACGAGCTAATTCAATAGCATCCAAACGAATGAAACTTTATTCACTTCTGGCGTGATACGCCTGTTGTCACAAAGCATGTACAGTCTATCCATAGCAGCTTGTCTGCTATGCACATATAATTCAGATGCACCAATACTGTCGAACCATTGGTTATTAGAGGAAATATCATGAGCATTACAAAAAAACTATTCTGAAAGGGCTTGTATTGACTACTGTCACGGTGATGGGCTTGCAAGGCATGGCCTTTGCGAGCACCCGTGCACAAGCCGCACCTGCTGCGATTGAAAAATATGCTTCCGTACAGGCTTCGGGTAATAGCGTTGTCCGCGACTCCACATCAGTGCCTGTGCAAGTAGCTTCACGCTTAAAATCAGGTTTGAGAATCAATAATGCGTGTGATGCCACTGTTAGTAATTGCCCGCACGGCTAAACCATCTGACTGAGACAGTAGCCGCAAACTAATACTTTGCGGTTTTATAGTGAAAGTGTCCAAATATCACGAATGACTTTTACAGAGTCTATTGACCTTTTCTGGGGCGAGGCTTCGTCCTTGCCGCACACGCGGCTGACATTGAATTGACTGAGAGGGGGTTGTTACTGCGGGGGTGTCCGGGCCCACCGGGCAAAAGTGAGGCCCTGTCAAACCCTTGGAGAAGCGCTTTATGAGTTCAAGTATCGGCCTTCGGCGGTGATACTCGGTTGTTTCGGCACTGCCTGGGCAGCTGCACGCCAGCAGATTGGCCTGCTGGTCATGACTGGTCGACGTTCAGCTTCGCAACGTCATCAAGGCAGGCATTACACGGCTCGTACCAACTATCCTCAAGGCCGCGATGAAAAACTTCACGTTTGCCGTTACATGCTCCGCAAACGTCAGGTTCTTTCACTGGCTCGCCCAGTCGTATCGAAGAACCGATACGCTCCGACACTTCGTCGAATTTAGAAACGGTTGCGGCGCCAAGATCAATACCCAGCTTGAACGCCAAAATATCGAGATAGGAATGAATGTCGGCGAGCTCTCTTGCGATATTTGGCAGTGCTGATTCTAGCGAGTAATCACCTCGATCAACCTTCTTGATGATGTTGGCGCACTCACCTGCTTCGCCGGTCAGCGCGTTCATCCAGTGTGCAGGCTGCCAGTTTTGTTCGCACAGCTTGTATTTTGACGATGTCAGGCGCTTCACGTTTGCTTGGCGCAATTTCTGAAAGCTCAAGCCATCAAGTTCCGCCTCCCCGCCGAGCGCTGGCGGTTGATCTGCCTCGGCCTGCTGCTCAAAGTAAGCCTGCGTCACGGTGCGCATCTGTGTAAAAACTCCGCACGGGCCGAGCTTTTGAACTTCGTCCTCGATGCGACTGAACTGGCTACGAAGCCAGTCGGGTATTGGGTGCTTGCTCATGATTTCACCCCGACTACTTTCTCCAAGTCTTCAAACACGCGGCGGTAGGCGCTGCTACCTTGGTTTGCGATCCGTGCTACCCGCAGCGTTTCGATAGCCGCAGCCCGCAACCCATCCCGCTCATTCGAAACGTCGGCCAACTGCTGGCGGAGGCCATCGATTGTGCTCATTGCGGAGTTGACGTTCTGGGCGCCCAGCACTGCTGCATTCACTACCGGATTGCCCGAAGAAAATGTTTCGTCGCAAGCATTGACCAGTTCAAGCATCGTCTTATTCATTTCGATTCCTTCGCGCTCTGCGCATAACGGGCCTGACGCGCTTTGAAGCAGGCCTTGTGGTTTCCTCGGGCGCGGTAGCCATTGCAGATATCGCAAAGGCCATCGCGGGCCAGCCAGGGGGTGGGCAGGTTTTCGGGTTTGGTGGGGCTGCGTAGGGCGTTCAAGCTGCTCGCTCCACCCAATCAGACGGACGTCTAACCGGGTTTTCGAAAAACCAAGGCGCGCCTGCCAACTGCCCAATCACCCGGCATTGTTCAGCGATCAGCGCCGCCTTGGCCTGGAAGAATTTGTCTTTGCCAGCCTTGGCGGCGAAGTGAGGCGTTCCTGACACCGCGACATCTGTGCATGGCGGGAATCCGGCCACAAATCGGACACAGCCCGAAGATATCGCCTCTCGACGGACAGGGAAGAACTCAGTCACCGGTATCTACTTATCAAGACTGGGTTCGGCTCGCGCGATCACAGCACTGGTAGTGAAGCTGAAAGAGGATATGCGGGGCAGGGGGCTTGCTTCTGGCTGGCAGGAAAAAGCGATGAGGGGGTAGAACGAAAAAGCCTGGCGCTGGGCCGGGCTATCGCGAGTCCTTATGATGCTTGGTGGGTCTTGAGGATTAAGGCGCCAAGGCGATGCGCCGCGATACATGGGAAGGGCTGATAGGAAAAACCAAGCGATTGAACTGCTTAGTGGGTGGCGGTGATGGCATTAGCCAGTTGTAGGTCGGACATCAAAGGCGATTTGGCAGTGGAGCGGTAGTGCTGGGCTGCCTGCTCAAATTACGCGCCACGGATCTCGCCATCTGAGCCGATAAAAGTTAGAGCATCGTCACGAGCTGGCGTAAAAAAGTCAGCGATTTTTTCGGATGACATTGTAGTCCCCAAAGCCATCGCGAGCGTACTTAACCTGACGTAATCAGCGGCTTTTACCTTAGCAATCCAGGCTTTGCACTTGTCGCCGTCACCCTCATCGAAGCCCTGGGAGGTCGGGATGCTGGAAAAATCATTTCCGTCGCGAGTGACGGTCGCTGGCTGAATAAGCACGATTTTTTCTTCGGGCATGACTTCGTCCTTGCCGCACACGCGGCTGAAATTGAGTTAATTGGTGTAGTTTCGATGAGGTCGATTCGGTGTCGAGAAGGCGGAGACGTGAGCTAATTCATTAGCAACCAAACGAATGAAACTTTATTTAACTTTTGCGCGATACAGCTGTCGTCACTAAGCATGTACAGTATTTCCATAGCAGTTTGTCTGCTATGCCACCTATAAATGACGCTCCTACGCTGTCGTACTATAAATGACTAGAGGAAACACCATGAACATCACAAGAAAATCCGTTCTGAAAGGGCTTGTCGTGACTACTGTTGCAGTGATTGGTTTGCAAGGCATTGCATTCGCAGCGGCTTCCAAGCCATCCGCTCCTACAGCCGATGGGAGATACGCTCTTGTTCAGGACGCAAGCAATGCCTCCAAGGAGTCGAAATCAGCCCCTATCCAGGTAGCGGCGCGTATTCCAAATGATCCGCAGCTCAATGATCCATGCCGTAACATCCGAGACTGTGACTAACACTATCGCTATTAAAACAGCTGCCGCAAAATAAGATTTGCGGCAGCACAGCTGAAGCACATAGGCATCTGGATGCGCACTATATACGCGCGCGTCCTGATCAGCCCCATTCAGGTCTTGAACTTATTGACCAATACTCCAAATGAGGCGGCAAGGCGAGAAAGCTCGGCGCTGGAGGCATTGGTTTGGTGTGCGCCAGTTGCGGTCTGAGTGGAGATGTCTTGAATATTAACCAAGTTTCGGTCTACTTCTCGAGCGACGTGAGCTTGCTCTTCGGCGGCACTCGCGATCACGAGATTTTTCTCATTAATCATTGAGACACCTTCGGTAATTCTGTCTAGCGCGTAGCCTGCCTGAATGGCTTGATCACGGGTTTCTCCTGCAAGGCTCCTACTGTTATTCATCGCGATCACTGCTTCATCCGCACCCGCACGAATTTGGGCCATCATCGCCTCAATGTCTGCGGTCGATGCCTGCGTTCGGTGCGCAAGGGCACGTACTTCATCGGCTACTACCGCAAAGCCGCGACCCTGCTCGCCAGCCCTGGCTGCCTCAATTGCGGCATTCAACGCCAAAAGGTTGGTTTGCTGAGCTATGGACTGAATGACTGCAAGAACTCCCGTGATCTCATTGACTCTGGTGGCGAGTACCGTGACCTTTTCAGTCGATTGAGAAATCTGCTCTGCCATTGTATTAACCGATCCAACAGCATTCTTTACTTGATCACGTCCTTCAATAGCACTGCGGCTAGTTTCTTCAGAGGACTCAGATGCTCCTGAGGCATTGCGCGCTACCTCCTCCACAGCGGCTGTCATCTGGTTCACCGCCGTGGCGGCTTGCTGGATTTCATCGTTCTGGCGTATCAGTGCTTTGGAACTTTCCTCCGTAACTGCATTCAGTTCTTCGGACGCAGATGCCAATTGATCAGCCGCACCAGCGATCTCTTTAATCGTATCTCTTAAGTTAACTTGCATGGTGCTTAGTGCTGATTGCAGTGTGCTGATCTCGTCATTTCCATTCACATCGATTTTTTGAGAAAGGTCGCCGTCGGCCACTTGTTTTGCGGTCCGTAGAGCTCCTGAAAGCGGTCGAGTGATCGAGCGTGTTACCAATAAGCCCAGAATAATTGCAGCAACAAACGCGATAACTACGCCTATGCCCAATGAACCGTAAGCGGCGCTCGAAGTCTTCGCGGCTTCTAGTGCGACGTCGTCACTCTGGCGCTTGTTAGACGCTACTATTATTTTTAGCTCATCATTTGCGTTCTTGTATGCAGGGTCCACCTCTTGTGCGAATACCCTGCTCGCGCTTTCAAGGTCACCGTTCGCCGCTAATCCGATCACGCGAGAGGATGCGTTAATGTACGCTGGCCAGTCTTTCTCAAACTGATCACCTGCAGCTTTTTCATCGTCTTCCAGGGGTGTTTGCCGGTACACATTGAATAGTTGCTCTACCTCTTTTTGGTTGTCAGCTATGGACTTCAATACCTCGTCGTATTTAGCTTGGTCTGCCTTTGCATATTTATACAGCAGTGCGCGGTGCAAGTCGCGATAGTGTGCTATAGCATTTGAACGTGCGTTACTCGTGTTGTATACAGAGACGAGGTTGTTGCTTACAATCCCATCTACGCTGTTTTTGAGGCCAGTGATGCCCATGTATCCGACAAGGCCGACGCCTAGCGTGACAACTGCGCATACTACGAACGCAGAAATCAGGCGTGTTGATAACATAGTGCCGCGTAAAAGATTCATCGCCGTGCAGCCTTCCTTGATTTCCCTATCCGAACTAGAAGGGTAATGCAGTTGTATCGGCCAGCTACTGCCTTTCCTGCAGTAGGGTGCGACCAGCGGCACACGTTATACAACGCGGAGCCGCCGGATGTTCGTTGCAGCTCTCCTCATAGCGCTCTCAAGCCACGTACCTGATCAGCATCGCTGGCAAGGCAGCGATTGCCGGGGCGCAATTGGCTTGGCGAGCAGCAGCCAGAATAGATTGATCGTGCTGCCACCTGATGTTGAGCTGATGTGCGCCACGGGTCGTTCGCTCGAGCGAGCGCTGCCATAGTTGGCGGGTTGACGCTGTTCCCGCACATATGAACTTGCCGGGTTTTGGTGAATGGCTTGCCGTCTGCACCGCGAATGATGACGTAGTCGTCGGGGAAGCCCTGAGCCTTGTACAAATCGGACGGTTTGAGCATCCGCAGGCTTTGAATCTAACGAGCTATTTAAAGCGAGCGTTGAGCGCCGAACCCGTTTCGCGCTGCGCTGCTTCATAGGTTGCGTATGACAAGCCTCAGGCTTTTCAGAACTACACAATGGATAACCGTTGAGCTTCTTCAATTGCCTTGCCGACGCCAAGGCGAATAGCTCAATAAGCTTACACTTCACCGCTGAGTGGTTTGCAATGAATTGACCCAAGTCGGGCAGATGAGGCGCTTGGGGTAATCCTTTACCTACTGAGTTTGTCGAGGGCTTCGTTCAATGCAGCTATTGCAGCTAAAGCCCACAAGTGATGCTGCTCTGTACTGTGTCCGATCGTTACGTCGTATCCGAGCATTGACGATGCATGAGAACGCAGGCTTTCGATGTTTTCGGCAGCGTAAGGGGCGTACTTTTTGAGATGGTTGCCCAAATTCTCTACAAGTATGGATATCGCACTGAACGCCGCAGCGCGGTGAAACAAATCGTCGGTTCCGCGTGCAGCGTTGAGAAGATCCTCGATTTTATTGAGAGCCTGTTTTGGATCGTTCATGCGCATATCTCGGTAGGTAAACCTCAAGCGAGGCCAAAAGCTACTACTCGATCTGTGCTTACGCCACTGTCTTTCCATACAGGCTGAGTGGATGGCCAGTTATTTGTAAATCTTTGGCTTTGCTCAAAAACGAATAAACACGTGAGTTCTGATAGGGCAATCGGCGTTGGCACTTTTGGCTGGATGTTCTTTCGGTAGGCCCAACGAACCAGATCAACAACGCTTTCCATCTCCCCCAAAAATAATTTGACATATGTTATTTGTGATCACATATTGACCCTTATAAGAATGCCAATATGAGTCACTCCCATGACAGATCGTCCGATCCTCCTGCCCGCCATGCGGCAGGTTTCCCGCGATACCCTCCAGGATCAGGTTTACCGGCAGATCCGTGAAGCGCTCATGAGCGGGCGCTTTCAGCCAGGACAGAAGCTGACGATTCGCGGTCTAGCCGAGGCGTTGGGGTCCAGTCCCATGCCGGTGCGTGAAGCTTTGAACCGGCTCAGCGCCGAGAACGCGTTCGAAGTCACTGAAACCGCTCGGCTGCGCGTGCCCATGATGACTCCGGAACGGCTGCGCGAGATTCGCGATGCCAGAGTCGCACTCGAAGGCCTGTTGGCCGAGAAAGCAGTCATCCTCATCAACGACACCGATCTTGAAGACATCAGCCTGCTGTGCGGGCAGATGCAGCAGGCTGCTGACAGCGTTGATGTGGCCCTGTATCTGTGGACCAACTTTGCTTTTCATCGGCGTATTTATGCGGTGGCCAAGGCTGAGCTGATCGTTGCTGCTGTCGAGAATTTCTGGCTGCACATAGGCCCGTGTTTCGCACTTGTTGCGCCTGACAGGGCGCACCTCCAGCGTTCGATGGAGGCGCACAACCGGATCGTCGAGGCGCTGACGGTGCGTGACGGAGCGGCCGCTCGTGCCGCGGTCACTGACGACATCATGCAGGCCGCCGATTCTCTGACGCGCCTGATCGCAAAGAGCGACCACTCAAGGTCGCGTGTCTCGGGAGTGAAAAAAGCATGAGTGTTCTTGATCGGCTGATTCCCTACGCAGGTTTGCGGGTTCTGATATCTGGCGGTGCCGCCGGAATCGGTGAAGTGCTGGCGGCTGCCTACATGGAGGCGGGCGCAAAGGTTCATGTGTGCGATGTCAGCGAATCGGCCATTGCGGCGTTTGTAGAGCGTTACCCGGACAGTGTTGCCACCCGCGCAGACGTTGCTGATCCGGCGCAGGTCGAAGCGGTGTTCAGGGTGCAGCGTGAGCGATTCGGCGGTCTTGATGTGCTGATCAATAACGCCGGGATCGCTGGTCCGACCGCAGGCATCGATGCGATCACCGAGGACGAGTGGCAGCGCACCATCGACATCAACCTCACCGGGCAATACCGCTTTGCTCATCACGCAGTGCCGTTGCTCAAGGCGTCGCCCAATGGGCATCTGATCCATATCGCCTCTGTCGCCGGTCGTTTGGGCTATGCCTGGCGCACGCCCTATGCCGCGACCAAATGGGCGATCGTTGGACTGATGAAATCGCTGGCGTCCGAGTTGGGCGAGAGTGACATCCGCGTCAATGCCTTGCTGCCCGGCATCGTCGAAGGCCCGCGCATGGACGGGGTGATTCGTGCCCGTGCGCAGCAGATGAACGTGCCTGAGGAGGAGATGCGTGAGGAGTACCTGAAAAAGATTTCGCTCAAGCGCATGGTCACCGCCGAGGACGTTGCCGCGATGGCACTGTTTTTGTGCTCGCCCGCAGCCCGCAATATCACGGGACAGGCCATCAGTGTGGATGGCAACGTCGAATACCTCTGAGTTTTTGTCCCGCAGCATCAATGGCCGCACACCTTCCGGTTGATGTTGCACATCAGACTTCTCGCCAACAACAAGAATGGAGAACGCTCATGCCAAAAAAACGTCCGGTCATCATTACCTGCGCAGTGACGGGGGCGATCCATACGCCCTCGATGTCGCCGCATTTGCCGATCACTCCGCAGGAAATCGCCGATGCTGCCGTCGGTGCAGCGGAGGCGGGGGCCTCCATCGTTCACTTGCATGCTCGCGATCCGGTTGATGGGCGACCCAGTCAGGATGTCGATCTGTTTCGGCAGTTTCTGCCTCAGATCAAGGCGAAAAGCGATGTGGTGATCAATATCACTACTGGCGGGGCGCCGACCATGGGAGTGGAAGAGCGTTTGCAGCCAGTCGCGCAGCTCAAGCCGGAACTTGCCTCGTTGAACATGGGATCGATGAACTTCGGGCTGTACGAAATGCTCGATCGCTACACCGAATTCAAACACGACTGGGAGCGCCCGTATCTGGCCGAGAGCGATGACCGGATATTTCGTAACACCTTCCGGGACATCGCTCACATTCTCAATACCTGCGCCGAGAACCGCACACGCTTTGAAATCGAATGCTATGACATCGGTCATTTGTATACCGCTGCGCACTTTCTGCAACGCGGGCTGCTCAAGGCACCGATTTTCATTCAGTCTGTCTTTGGTTTGCGCGGCGGGATCGGTGGGCACCCTGAAGACCTTGCGCATATGCGGCGTACAGCCGACCGTCTGTTTGGCGACGCGTACCAGTGGTCGATTCTGGGCGCCGGTCGCAATCAGATCCCGCTGGGCACCATGGGCCTGTCGATGGGCAGTCATGTGCGGGTCGGCCTCGAAGACTCGCTGTGGGACGGACCGGGCAAGCTGGCAGCCTCCAATGCCGAGCAGGTCAAACGCATTCGCACGGTGATCGAAGCCCAGGGCGGGCGCGTGGCCACGCCGGACGAGGCTCGCGAGATGCTCGATCTGAAGGGGCAGGACAAGGTTGATTTCTAGGTATTCATGATGCTGTTCCTGTGCGGGTATGTTTCCTGACATGCGTTACCCGCTGATCGCCGCAAAACGTGTCATCTCAATAACAACAAGACAGAGGTGAAAAATGCGTATCGAAATAGTTGTCGACGTGAAAACCACGCTGGGCGAAGGCCCGGTCTGGGATGTCGAGCAACAGCGTCTTTACTGGATCGACAGCTTCGACGGTCGTGTTCTGCGCTGCACGGATGATGGCCGCGAGTTGCGCGCCTGGGATGTCAGCCAGAAGATTGGCTCCATGGCCCTGCGCAAGAATGGCGACTCGGCGCTCGTGGCGTTGCAGACCGGCATCTACAACCTTGACCTGCCAACGGGCGATCTCAAACTGATAATCGACCCGGAGCCGGAGCTGCCGAACAATCGGCTCAATGATGGCAAGGTGGACCGGCAGGGCAGGTTCATCGTCGGTTCAATGGACACTCTTGAAGATAAGGCTAGCGCCAGACTGTATCGCCTCGACCCGGACCTGAGCCTGCACACGCTGGATGAAAACATCATCGTGTCCAACGGACCGTGCTGGAGCCCGAGCGGTGAAACGTTCTATTTTGCCGACACCTGGTCCGGGGATATCTGGACCTATGACTACAACAATGCCACTGGCGCAGTCGCCAACAGACGCACCTTTGCCAAGGTCGACACCTCTGCGGGAGGTGCGGCGGATGGCTGCACTGTGGATGCCGAAGGCTGCCTGTGGCAGGCGCTGGTCTACGCCGGAAAACTGGTGCGCTACACCCCTGACGGACAGGTGGATCGCGTCATCGACATGCCTGTAAAAAAGGTGACCAGCCTGACCTTCGGCGGTCCGAATCTGGACACGCTGTTCGTCACCTCCATGGCCAAACCGCCGTTGCCACGCTTTCCGGAGGACGGTCAGCAGCGCGGTGCGTTGTTCGCCATCACCGGGCTGGGCGTGAAGGGCATTGCTGAACGGCGCTTCGCCAGCTAGCCCGACAACAGACTGAACCTGAACGTTAAGGACGACTGAACCTTCTCGCTAGGGCGTGTGCTACACGCCTGGAGATTTCCCATGCCAAATAACAAGAATGCATCGCTGGGCAAGATTCATCGATTTTCGTGGGTGTCGTTGTTGGTGTGCTGGATGATCTGGATTCTGAATGCCTATGATCGCGAGATCGTATTGCGCCTGGGCCCGACTATTTCCAAGCATTTCGAATTGTCTGCAGATCAGTGGGGGACGGTGGCCACTGTCGTCATGCTGGCCTTGGCGGTTCTCGACATTCCAGGTTCTATCTGGAGTGACCGTTACGGCGGCGGCTGGAAGCGGGCGCGTTTCCAGGTGCCACTGGTGCTGGGCTATACCGCGCTGTCCTTCCTCTCGGGCTTCAAGGGGTTGAGTGGCAGCCTGGCCAGTTTCATTGCCTTGCGGGTAGGGGTGAATCTGGGCGCTGGCTGGGGCGAGCCGGTCGGTGTCAGCAACACTGCTGAATGGTGGCCCGTGGAGCGTCGTGGGTTTGCGTTGGGCGCCCACCACACCGGTTACCCCATAGGTGCGATGCTCAGCGGCATTGTCGCCAGCTTTGTGATAACCACATTTGGTGAGGAAAACTGGCGTTACGTGTTCTTTTTCGCCTTCGTAGTGGCTCTGCCGTTGATGATTTTCTGGGCGCGCTACTCGACGGCCGAGCGTATTACCAAGCTGTATGTGGACATTGCTGCCAAAGGCATGACCCCGCCGGACAGCACACCGTCGACCAACGTCAAAGGTCAGGTCTGGAAGTCGGTCAAAGCAACGTTGAGTAACCGCAACATTGCCCTGACTGCCGGTAATACCCTGCTCACGCAAGTGGTTTACATGGGCGTGAATATTGTCCTGCCTGCCTATCTGTACAACATCCTCAACCTGTCGTTGGCTGAATCGGCTGGCATGAGCGTCGTATTCACCCTGACCGGGATTCTCGGGCAACTGATCTGGCCGTCGTTGTCGGACATCATCGGCCGACGCATTACCTTGATCATCTGCGGGGTATGGATGGCAGTCAGCGTCGGTGCCTTTTACTTTGCCAACACCATACTGATCGTCATCGCGGTGCAGTTGCTGTTCGGTCTGGTGGCCAACGCGGTCTGGCCTATCTACTACGCAGTCGCGTCCGATTCTGCGCAACCTTCGGCGACATCGACTGCCAATGGCATCATCACCACCGCGATGTTCATCGGCGGCGGTATTGCTCCGGTATTGATGGGAACCCTGATATCCATGGGCGGCGGCTGGAGCAGCCTCAGTGGTTACACCGTGTGCTTCTTCGTGATGGCTGGCTGCGCATTAGGCGGGGCGTTTCTGCAACTATTTTCACATCGCCCCGAATCGCTGACAGTGCAGCGGAGCGTGTGATGTTTCCACGTCCCGAGCTCTTGGGTTCGGGACGTGCCAGTGCTGAAGCACCTGTTCTGCAAAAGTGCCCACTTTTCGGGGCGACACTGCCCGTCCGCGGCCTCATTAGTTGCTCTATACGCGACGTGGTCAGCGTCGTAAACGGGATGTGTGGCGTTTTTTTGGTCGGAAATTTGACATCTCGAACTGTCAAATTATTGGAGTTTTCATAGCTGAAATTCTGTAAATGCTAATTATAATTAAATTTATTTATCTATAGTTATCAATGAGTTATCTTGAATTAGAGCTTTTATTCAGCGTCAGTGCAGATGCCGCCTCTAAAGTTACTGAGCAAGCGGGCGAAATGGGTAATATCCAAATGATATTATTCGCGTGAAATGGTTCAACGCATTTTTGCGAGTGATTACGCCCATGCAAGCCACGGAACGGCTATGTTCAGGATCGACATCATGTTCAGCAAACTCAGTATCTCGCAAAAGCTCTATTTCAGTTTTGTCGCGATAGTCATACTTATTGCCGTGCTGGTAGCCAGTGCTTACAGAGGCTTCGAGCAGGTAGAAGACGCCACCAACAACAACGTCCACACTTATCAAGTGCTGAGCGACGCACAGTTGGCTCTTGAGCAACTGATCAACATCGAGACAGGCATGCGAGGCTTCGTCATCGCGTCGAAAGACACATTTCTCGAGCCGTTGGTAGCGGGTCAGCGGCGCTTTGCTGAAGAACTTGATTCGCTCAAGCGCCTGACATCTGATAATGCCGAACAACAGCGTCGTCTGGCCACTCTGGGGGAGACCCAGAAGCGCTGGATGGATGAGGACATCAACCCGATCATCGCCCTGCGTCGTGACCTGACCGCACGCAATATGCCGGATGACGAACTGGATGCGCGCATTACCTCCGGTGCCGACAAAGCCAAGATGGACGGCATGCGCGCTATTCTGAGCGAAATCAGCGCTGTCGAAAACAAGCTGCTGGTGGTAAGAACCCAAGACATGGTGGACGCCAAACATCTCGCCATCATGATCCTCATGTGTGGCGGCCTTGCAGCGGCTGTCCTAGCGGGAATCCTGGCTACTTTATTGGGTCGCAGCACTACCGCACGCCTGCAGCTGGCTATTGATGCTGCAACTGCCATTGCCAATGGCAAACTCGACACCGTGATCGATACCAGCAGCCATGACGAACTGCCGAAAGCCTTTGACCGCATGCAGAATCGCTTGCGCGAAATGATTCATCAGATCAGCCAGGCAGCCAATCAGTTGGTAGTTGCCGTGCAACAGATTTCCGGCGCATCCGAGCAACTTTCCGGCGCAATTCAGGAACAGTCGACGTCCGCCTCAATGATGGCGGCTACCATCGAAGAACTGACTGTCAGCATCCACCACGTTTCCGAAAACGCCGACGAGGCCCACCAGCTCGCCAGTCGTTCGGGCCAGCAGTCCAAAGATGGTGCGCAGGTCATCGAGAGTACGCTGTCCAGCATGAACGGCATCGCCAAGACCGTGCAGCTTTCGTCTACTCAGGTTGCAGGCCTGGGTCAGCATTCCGAGCATATCTCGTCGATCATCAGTGTGATTCAAGGTATTGCCGACCAGACCAACCTGTTGGCGCTCAACGCTGCCATCGAAGCCGCACGTGCCGGCGAGCAGGGTCGCGGCTTCGCGGTTGTTGCCGACGAAGTCCGCCTGCTGGCGCAAAACACTGGCAAGTCCACCAAGGAAATCGCCGGCATGATCGAGAAGATCCAGGCGGGCGTACGTGAAACAGTCGAAAGCATGCGCAGCGGTGTTCAAGAAGTTAACCAGGGCGTCGAAATGGCTGGCACGGCTGGTCAAGCCATCATCGAAATCCGCGACAGCTCGAGCAAGGTTCTACAAGTGGTCGATCAGATATCGTTCGCATTGCGCGAGCAGACGGTCGCCAGTCAGGATGTAGCGCGCAACGTCGAGCGTTCTGCGCAGATGGCCGAGCAGAACAACATGTCGGTGCAGGAACTGCTCAAAACCAGCGGTGGCCTGAAGAGCCTTGCCACCAGCTTGCAGGCGGAAGTGGGTAAATTCAAACTGTAAGGCCATTGTGCTAGCAGATCGGTAGATAGATCCACATCACCGCAAACGCCCGGTATCAGACTACAGATGATGCCGGGCGTTTTTGCGTGTGGGTCCAGGGTGATAGCGGGTCGTGAAGGCGGATGCTGGATTTGTTTGCTATTGCTTCGGGTGTATTGATAGGCGCCAAGCAATTGTCGAGGTCCTGAAGGAATGAATACCTCTCAGCCCCGTCCTTCAGCCTGAGCCCCATAATTTAATAGTACCCAAGCGTGCGCAAGGTTTCGGCGGTCCTGATCACAGGCACAAGCCGCGACTCCAGTTCCGAGAACCACTCTGGCCAGCGCCAGGAAGCGTCTGCGTTTTGAACGAGATAGCGTGCTTCCCAGTCTCGTCCGCGTGGAACTGCATCTGGAACCGAACGTGACAGATCAGTGAGATCTGTTTGAGTGAAGCCTGTCTCTAAAAGAACTCTCGTTCGGCAAAGTGCTTCGTGATAGTCGGGCGTTTGCTCAAGACCCAGTTGTATCGAAACAGGAAGCAGAGCGACGAGCGCTTGTTCAAGCTTTCTCAGTTGCTGGATGCGCTCCGCTTCGGTATAGCGGTGTTCAGTCATTTTGACTTCACCATAGAGAAATACTGATGAACGAAGATGAAAAGTATATCGCTGACAGCATCAAGACATGGGTATGGTCCGGATTTTACAGTGCGGAAGAAATGAACGAGATGCTCGAAGACATCATAGAAGATGACTGTGATGTTATAGCGCTCAAGGCTTTGATCCCGCAGGAGTTGCAGTCCAAATTCGACACCGAGCGTTCCTGGCCCCAGGTAACGGACTGTGATCGACTGGACAGTGTTTTCTACGCCTTGCACGAAGCAGGAATCTGCGCGTTGTCGAATGCGGGTTACACGATGTCAGACGGCTATTCGGAGGTTGCCCAGGCCATTCACGAAGCACCGGAAGGTCATTATCACGGTTACTGCTTTTATCATGGGCAGGATGTCGAACGTGTGGTTGAAGGTAGCGAGCTGATGATCGCCTTTGGTTCGCTTGATGATGATCCAGTGCACGGCGTCAAGGTTGGTCAGACAGTCTGCGCGGCGTTAAAAACTGCAGGCTTTCAGGTGGCGTGGAATGAAAGCGATGAACAGCGCATCGAAATCCACGCAATGAAGTGGCAGCGCAGGTTGGCACAGGACTGACGCCTTGCTAAATCAACGCTGCGCCAGAATGCTCTCCAGCAAGCCGGGAAAGCGGCTTTCCAGTACTTCAGTCCGCAATGAATTCATGTGCGTGGTACCGATGTTCCGCGTCTGTACCAGCCCCGCATCGCGCAGCACTCGGAAGTGATGGGACATGCTGGACTTCGGGCGACCACCGTCCAGTTCCCCACACGTGGCTTCGGCTACGCTTGCCAGGCAGCGTACGATGCCCATGCGCACAGGGTCGCTCAAGGCGTAAAGCACGCGTTCGAGGGTGAGGTCTTCGGCTTCTGGATGTTGGAAGGTTCGCATAGGGTGCATGATATCAAGGCTTCCGTTCATTGCCATAGTTCGATTACCATCGAACAACTGAAAATCAAATTCATACGGCCTACGGGAGCTTTTCAATGTCTGCATTGTTCGAATCGTTCAAACTGAAAGACGTCACGCTACGCAACCGAATCGCCATTCCGCCGATGTGCCAATACTCGGCAATCGACGGGGTTGTCAACGATTGGCACCAGGTTCACATTGCCAGCATGGCACGTGGCGGCGCCGGTTTGCTGGTGGTTGAAGCCACCGCTGTTGCGCCGGAAGGGCGCATCACCCCCGGTTGCACCGGTATCTGGAATGATGAGCAGGCACAGGCGTTTGTGCCGATCGTCAAAGCCATCAAGGATGCAGGCTGTGTGCCGGGTATCCAGATCGCACACGCAGGCCGCAAAGCCAGTGCCAACCGTCCGTGGGAAGGCGACGATCATATTGTCGCTTCCGATTCACGCGGCTGGGAGACCATTGCCCCGTCCGCCATCGCCTTCGGTGACAATCTGCCGAAAGTCCCGCGCGCCATGACGCTGGAAGACATCGCTCGCGTTCGCCAGAACTTCGTCGATGCTGCCCGTCGTGCCCGTGATGCTGGCTTCGAATGGATCGAATTGCATTTTGCCCACGGTTATCTGGGGCAGAGTTTCTTTTCCGAGCATTCCAACCAGCGTACCGACGCGTATGGCGGCAGTTTCGATAACCGCAGCCGTTTCTTGCTTGAGACGCTGGCAGCCGTTCGTGAGGTATGGCCCGAAAACCTGCCGCTGACTGCGCGTTTTGGTGTGATCGAATATGACGGTCGTGACGAGCAGACGCTTACCGAGTCGATCGAGCTGGCGCGTCGCTTCAAGGCCGGTGGTCTGGACCTGTTGAGCGTCAGCGTGGGTTTCAGCACGCCGGACGCCAACATCCCTTGGGGGCCAGCGTTCATGGGGCCGATTGCCGAGCGCGTGCGTCGCGAAGCGGATATTCCGGTGACCAGCGCCTGGGGTTTTGGCGAGCCGAAACTGGCTGAAGAGGCGGTGAAGTCAGGTCAGCTCGACTTGGTTTCGATAGGTCGTGCGCACTTGGCCGACCCGCACTGGGCGTACTTTGCAGCGAAAGAACTGGGCGTCGAAAAATCGGCCTGGACCTTGCCTGCGCCTTACGCTCACTGGCTTGAGCGTTATCGCTAAGCGGCTGGCACTAGCAGGGGCGGCATCGTTCGATGCTTGCCCCTTCAACGCTTAGATTCGTTATGTAAATCGGCTCCCACCGCTTCTTTGTCTGCTTTTGCCTGACCTGACCTTCTCACTGACTTTCGTACAGAGCCTGTGCTGTTTGTTGGCGATCCGGTTTGTCGGGCAAAGGCAGCTAGAGTGCGTGGGCGCTTGTGTTCCAGGCGCTGTGCAGGTCCCAAGCGCCTGATGAGCGCACCTTCCATATCTTGAGTGTCACACCGCTCTGCTTACATCACGTTGGGCGGGTTGATCTGGCGCATCTCGAACGTCCTGATACTGTTTAAAAATGCGGAAATTAATTTATTTATCGGTGATACGGCCGATATACACCTATATATGCAGCGCTCTGCTTGCCCAAGCCTTCTGGAACAGGAGTCTCATGGACCCGCGTCTCGCTGGACTTTCATTTTTGCTCACGCTGGGGTGGACCGGTGCGGTGTTTCTCGTCATCTGGTTTTATTCCTGAACACGAGGGGCAATTACTGTGTGTGGGTGAGCGCCCCAGGATTTATGCCCGACCGGTGATCCGGCAGGTTGAATAGGACGTATCAGGCAGTGGCCAAATAGTGGCTTGCGAGATCGCTGAAGCAGGCTGCCTGCTTGTTGCACGATGTCGGTATCTGAACCTTGCTCTGATTTTTTGATGGTCAGCGCTATGGCGGACATTGAGAAAGACGATTATCTGGTTTTATTGCAAGGCGCCACAGTCCACCTACACAGGTGCGTGGGGCCAGGCGGCGTAAACCGAAGTTAAACCCCAACAACATCCATAGATGTTTACCCGCAGAGTATTTTCACATGTCGACCTTAATAGAAAGCATCTCCAGGGACAGAGCCGGGGTACAGCTGGACCTTCACTCGCTGATGACCGCCATTGACAGGTCACAGGCGATGATCGAGTTCGATCTCGAAGGTAATATTCTGCGGGCCAACAGCAATTTTCTGGAGTGTGTGGGGTATCGGCTGGAAGAAGTCGAGGGTCGGCACCACCGTATGTTCTGTACGCCCGAACATGCGTCCAGCGTCGAGTATTCGACGTTCTGGGAGAAACTTGGCAAGGGCAATTTCGACGAAGGGCAATACAAGCGACTCGGCAAGAGTGGTCGCGAGATATGGCTGCAGGCAACTTACAATCCGGTTTTCGATGAGCAAGGCAACCCTTTCAAAGTGGTGAAATTCGCCACTGACGTGACTCAGCAGCGCAAGGCTAACGCCGAATACGAAGGCAAGGTTGCCGCCATCGATCGCTCTCAGGGCGTTATTGAGTTCGACCTAAACGGTCGGGTGCTGCATGCCAATGAAAACTTCCTCAAAGTGCTGGGTTATCGCCTTGATGAAATTCAGGGCCAGCACCATCGCATGTTCTGTGACGAAGACTACCTGAACAGCCCGGCCTATCGTGCGTTCTGGGCCAAACTGGAGCGCGGAGAATACGATTCCGGCGAATACAAACGTATCGGCAAGAACGGTCGTGAACTGTGGATCAGCGCCACCTATAACCCGATTTTCGATCCTGACGGGCGTCCGTACAAGGTCGTCAAATTTGCCAACGACGTGACTGAAAGTCGTGCACGTCAGGCGGAGTTTGCGGGCAAGGTCACGGCGATCGAGCGCTCTCAGGCAGTGATCGAGTTCGACCTGGCCGGTAAGGTGCTTAACGCCAACCGCAACTTCCTCTCTGTGTTCGGTTACGAGCTTGATGAAGTCGTCGGGCAGCATCACCGCATGTTCTGCTCTGAGGAGTTCGTCAGCAGCCTGCAATACCGTGAGCTATGGGAAAAACTGGGCCGTGGCGAATACGACGCCAACGAGTACAAGCGCCTACGCAAGGACGGCAAGGAAATCTGGATTCAGGCGACCTACAACCCGATCTTCGATGCGCAGGGCAAGCCCTACAAAATCGTCAAGTTTGCACTCGACGTGACCGAGGCCAAGGAGACCAGCGTTGAGGACAAAGGCAAGGTCAATGCGATTGATCGTGCTCAGGCGGTCATCGAGTTCGATATGGCCGGTAATATCCTGGCTGCCAACGCCAATTTCCTGAAAGCGCTGGGTTACGGCATGCTGGAAATCAAAGGCCAGCACCATAGGATCTTCTGCGACGAAGAATATGTACGCGGTACCGAATACCGTGAGTTCTGGCACGGCCTGGGGCAGGGCGAGTTCTATTCGGGACGCTTTATGCGGGTCAGCAAATATGGTCAGCAGATCTGGATTCAGGCCACTTACAGCCCGATCTTCGATCACGACGGCATACCGTTCAAAGTCGTGAAGTTCGCTACTGATATCACTCGTCAGGTCGAGATGGAGAAAGCCATCGAAGCCAAGACTCTTGCCATGCGCGAGTCGGTCAAGACGCTGATGGCGGCAATTTCCTACGT
Organism: Pseudomonas coronafaciens pv. oryzae str. 1_6; assembly: GCF_000156995.2. Taxonomy (NCBI): domain Bacteria; kingdom Pseudomonadati; phylum Pseudomonadota; class Gammaproteobacteria; order Pseudomonadales; family Pseudomonadaceae; genus Pseudomonas; species Pseudomonas coronafaciens. The sequence goes on from NZ_CP046035.1 coordinate 2,304,455, forward strand.
TGCGCAAAGCACTGACACTGCCACAGAGCTGGCCCGGCTGACCCGTGAGCAAGCCTCTCGTGGCTCGCAGACTCTGGTCAAGGCGTCTGATGCGATGAGCATGATCGCCAAGTCGGCCGAAGGTATCCAGGACATCATCCAGGTGATCAGCGAAATCGCCAGCCAGACCAACATGCTGGCGTTCAACGCCGCCATTGAGGCTGCCAGAGCCGGCGAGCATGGCCTCGGGTTCTCGGTGGTAGCCGATGAGGTACGCAAGCTGGCCGAGAAGTCCTCTCGGGCCACCAAGGAAATCAACAAGCTGATTCTTGAAACGGTTAGTCGGATCGAGTCAGGCAACGAGATATCGCAGTCCGCCGGTGAAGCCTTCGAGCACATCGTGGAAGGCGTTATGCAGACCACGCAAGCAATTGACGGGATCAACACTGCGACCGATAAACAGCGATTGTCGGCGCAACAAGTCGAAGCATTGATCACTGAGTTGCACAACGCCAACCTGAACGGGTACACCGAAACGCTGGATAAGGTATCGGTCGGACAGCCTGCATGAGCAGCCTGATCGCCTATGGGGTCGTGCAGATCAGCGGCGTCTACCTCGCAGTGGTTGCTGACGCTCTGATGGAAGCCGTGCACTGGCCGGAAAACCTGCAGCCGCACCCGCTGACCCGAGGGGCGTTGCTGGGGGTTTTCACCTTGCGTGGCAAGCCGGTGCCACTTGTAGACTTGCGTGGCGAGCTTGCACAGGGTACCGAGGCTTCACCGCCGACGCCGCTGGTGGCGATTCTTAAATACAACGGGGGGTATCTGGGGCTGGCAATTGACGCGGTTTGCGACATTCTCAAGGCCCGGGATTCGCAGTTCAGCCCTCTGGGCTCCGATGGCGCCCGGCCCGGTCTGCTGCCATCGGTGCTGCTGGACGCCGACGAAGCGCGAATGGTCTATAAGCTGGATCTCGATGCGCTGACTCGTCTGCCCGGCGTGCTGTTTGCCTCCGACCCGAGCGCTCAGGTGCGCACTGAGCAGGCCCAGGCTGCCAAAAGTCGTCTGCTGCATTATCTGGTGTTCGAGTGCGATGAGCGTAACTTCTGCATCGATGCCAGCGTTGTGACTGAACTGGTCGATAACCCAGAGATTTCTCCATCGGATTTTCCCAGCGACTGCTGCTTCGGCGTCACTTCAGTACGCGGCACCAAGGTTCCCGCGCTTGACCTGTCTGAAGTGCTGGGGCTGGATCATCGGCGCCAGACCACCAAGCCGCAATTGTTATTGCTGACCGCTGCGGATGGCCGGGTGTGCGGTTTTGGTTATGACCGCATGGTCGCTATCCAGCGCCAGGACCCGGACAGTCTGTTGGCAGCACCTGCCTACGGCCTGCCGTACCCGGAGCTGTTCGCCGGGGTGATGAACCTGGAGGAGGGCCGGCAAGCCCTGTTGCTCGATCACCCGATGCTGTTACAGCGCCCGGAAATCAAGAGTTACACTCAGGTCTACCAGCATGACGTCAAGCCCGCTCAGGCTTCACACGATGTGACCAAGGCCATGCTGCGTCATGCGTGCCTGCTGTTTGACGCGCCGACGCGCTTTGTGGCGCCACTGAGCCAGATTGTAGAAATCATGGGCGTGCCCACGCAGTTGATTGGTCTGCTGCAACCCGAGACTCATCTGATTGGTCAGTTCAACCTGCGTGGCGAGCAAGTGCCGCTGATCTGCCTCAGCAGTCTGCTCGGGGAGGGCGCACAGCCTCAATGCGACGCGTCACGTGTGCTGATCGTGCGCGGCGATCGCCTGTGTTTTGGTTTCGCTGTGAGCCGTGTCGACGCAATCGACGCCTTCAACCAATTCGATCCGTCCATGCTGGACCAAGGCTGGCAAGCCAGCAACGGCAAGGGCATTTCAGTGAATGATCGGGTGCGTTCGCTGGTCAGTGTCGGTAGCCAGGAGCGCAGTTGGCGAGCGACCCTGCTCGACTTGCAGGGGCTGGCCAGGCAACTGGAATGCGGCCTTCCGCAGCGCCGGGCGGATGTGCAATCAGTCTGAACCGAATGCATCGCGTGTGGCCTTACTGAAATACCCACACACGGAGTATCCAGCCATGACCGAGAAAAAAGACGAGAAAAAACCAGAACCGGCCAGTGACGTACCAGCGCATTCAACGCCGGAAGAAAAGGAACGCCTGAAGGACTTCAACAAGGATGGCATTCCGCCTGGGGTCTGCTGACCGACTCAAGGTGCTATCACGAGAACGCCCGGCCTTTTCAGGTCGGGCGTTGTCGTTTGAGGGCCTTATGATTCATTCGCCGCCGTTGGCGAAATCCAGCAGACTGGCGCCTTCCATCCGGTAGCGCACCCATTCGCTTTGCGATTCTGCACCGATCGCTTCGTAAAACCGGATAGCCGGCTCGTTCCAGTCCAGCACGCTCCATTCCAGACGGCCGCAGTCGTTGGCCACTGCTTCGCGAGCAATATGCCGAAGCAGTTCGCGTCCGGCGCCGACGCCGCGCTGTTCAGGGGTGATGTAAAGGTCTTCCAGATACACTCCGTTACGCCCCAGCCAGGTGGAATAGCTGTAGAAATACACGGCGTAGCCAATCGGTGTGCCGTCGTACAGGCACATCAGTGCGCTCGCAGGGGCGTCGTCGGCAAACAGGGACTTTTGAATGTCTTTGGCGCTAGCCTTGACTTCATGCCCGGCGCGTTCGTAGATCGCAAGTTCGGTGATGAAGGCTAGAATCTGATCGACGTCGGCGGCAGTGGCAGGGCGAATTTCGAGAGGCACGCAGGGATTCCTTGGCTGATGGGCGCCGCATGATAGCTGCAGTTGTCAGCCGCTCGATAGTCAGGCGTCGCGCAGCAGGTCGTTGGCATTGAGCAATTGATAGGCGATTTGGGGGCGTGCCTCAAGGGCGCGGCGGATGGCAGCGGGGATCGACTGGCGGGCCTTGCGACAGAGCCCGATCTTCTCTTCGACGACAATGCTGATACCGCGCATGGTGCGTACTTCATTGAAACCGGGGGCGATCTCGACGCGCACGCCCAGTTGCTCGAAAATCTTGCGCTGCATGTGCTCAAGGTCTTCCAGACTTTCGATGCGTTCCAGACGCTCTATAAGACTTTTTTCGGCCTCGCGTGTCAGTAGCAGAATCCGCAGGTCGGCATCCTCTGTGTCCAGCCGTTCGCGCTTGCAGTCGCAAGCGCCGGGCGGGCAGGGGTTACGGATCTTGGCAGGCGCATTCATTGACGCAGCATAGCCACTGAGGTGGGCGTCTGACCATACCCGTGAAGCGATTTCACTGCGTATTCCGCAAGCTCGCCTCAGGTATCACGCAGCGGTGAAGGCTTTGCCTTTGCCAGATCAGTTAGGCCACTTCATCTCGCCTTTGATGACTTTGGCACTCAATTCCAGCGAGCTCGGCTCGGCCAGTTGTGGCCAGGCTTTCTGCATCGCATCGATCAAGGCTGCGGAGTCCTTGGCTTTGGCGGCTTGTTTTTCAAAGGATTTGAGGTAGTCGGCGGTAAAGGCAACGGCCTTGGTGCCTTGAGGAATCTGCCCCAGGTAATGGCCTGGAATCACCGTGGCCGGCTTCAATGCCTCGATGCCCTTGAGTGTGGCGAGCCAGTCCTGCCGGGACTTCGGGCTCTGCGTGTCAGCTACCCAGACGTGAATGCCGCTGGACACCACGACGCCACCGACGACGGCCTTGAGCGATGGAATCCATACGTAGCTGCGCTCCGGTGCCGGGCCTGCCAAACCTTTGATTTCCAGCGAACGCCCTTCGAGGCTCAGGTGATCACCCTCGAGCACCTCCGGCAGTACCAGTTTCTCAGGCGCGTTGTCTTTGAGAATAGGGCTCCAGTACGCGAGTTTGCCTTGCATCGACGCCTTGATCGCTCTGACGGTGGGCGCGCTGGCGACAATCCTTGCATCCGGGAAAGCCGCTTGTATGACGTCCAGACCAAAATAGTAGTCGGGGTCACTGTGGCTGATGTAGACAGTGGTGAGCTTCTTGCCGCTGGCCTTGATCTTCTCTACTAGCGCCTGAGCATCGTTGCGCTGAAATTGTGCGTCGATCAGCACTGCATCGTGTTCGCCGGTAACCAGTTCGGATGACACCGGGAATACGGCTTTTTCTGCCGGATTGTAGACGTCGATCACCAATGGGGTGGCGGCCTGGGCGGCAATGGGCAGCAGGGCGGAGAGCGATAGGGTGAGCAGGGAAATACGCAGCATAGGGGAGGCAACCTTTCACGAGGCAGGGCTGAAGCGACTATCTTAGGTTGCTTGAAACGAAACAAAAGCCTCAGTATCGGCAATTATTGATTGCTTGAACCGGACGAATCATGGATCGCATCACTGCCGCGCGTGTGTTCATTGCCATCAACGAGCGGGGCAGCCTTATTGCTGCCGCCGAGGCATTGGACATGTCGCGGGCCATGGTTACTCGGTATCTGGCGCAAATGGAGACTTGGGCGGGCGCGCGATTGCTGCACCGTACAACGCGTAAACTCGGCCTGACTGCGCCCGGACAAGTGACTTTGTTGCGTTGCCAGCAGCTTGTCGAGATGGCTGATGCAGTGCCGCTGGCTGCTGATACGCAAGTTGATGAGCCACGCGGCATGCTGCGTATCGCCTGTTCGCAGTCACTGGCGCAGGCAGTTCTGGCAACCGCGGTGACGGCCTATTTGCAACGTTATTCCGGCACTTCGGTCGATTTCCTGATCGGCAATGAGGCTGTGGATCTGGTCAGCGAGCGTATCGATCTGGCGATCCGCATCACTAATCAACTGGACCCTAACGTGATCGCCCGTCCGCTGGGGCAGTGCTATTCGATTGTCTGTGCTTCGCCAGCGTATCTCGCTTTGCGCGGTACGCCGTCCAGGCCGCAGGAGCTGGCTGCGCACAACTGTCTGACCTATTCCTACTTCGGCAAAAGCCTGTGGGAATTTACTCATGGAAAATCGCCACTCAGTGTGCCGGTGGGCGGCAACCTCAGTGCCAACGATTCAGTGGTTTTGCTGGAAGCCGCAGTAGCAGGTGCCGGTATCACCTTGCAGCCAGTGCATTCTGCAGCGCCACTGATTGCCAGCGGCAAGCTGGTTGCGCTGATGCCCGGCTACCAGCCCCGTGCGCTGGGGATACATGCGATCTACACCTCACGGCATCACCAGTCTGCAACCTTGCGCACAATGCTGGATTTTCTGGCCGAATGGTTTGCGAGCGAATGATACGCCGCCTGCTCGGGAGCTGACGCGGAGCGTCCGGAACGGCATGGCGACGCAGAGCGTCGCACGATAGTTGCGGTTATCGTGCAGTACGCTCAGGCTTCGCACGATAGTGCAGTTATCGTTCCCTACGCTCCAGCGTGGGAATGCCGTTAGTGACGCTCTGCGTCAAAGACCCGCACTGCGTCGCATGTTCAAGAGTCGCAGGCCTCAAGTCTTGAACTTGTGCACCAGACTGTCCAGTTCGCTGGACAGCGTCTCCAGACTTCTGGAGTCGGCGCGGGCCGCGTCCGAAAGATCGGCGATCAGCTGCGCATCGCCGTGGATCTGACTGATGTGCCGATTGATATCTTCTGCTACCTGATGCTGCTCTTCGGCTGCGGTTGCAATCTGGGTGTTCATGTCGCGAATCACATCCACCGACTCGCGAATCTGGCCAAAGCTGCTGCGTGCCTGGCCGATCTTGGTGACCGACTGATGAGAAACGCCAAGACTCGCGTGCATCTGTTGTGCGACGGACGCCGTACCTTTGGCCAGATTGCCCAGCAGGCTGTCGATTTCGGCGGTCGAATCGGCAGTACGTTTAGCCAGCGCACGAACCTCGTCGGCTACCACGGCAAAACCGCGACCCTGCTCACCTGCGCGGGCAGCTTCGATGGCAGCGTTCAGGGCCAGCAGGTTGGTCTGTTCGGCAATCGAGCGAATGGTGTTCAGGATCGACTGGATTCCGGTGCTGTCCTTCTCCAGTTGCGTCATCTCTTTGGCCGAGCGGGCAAGCTCTTCGCTCAATTGGTCGACACTGCGCACCGCGTCATCAATCTGCCGCTGACCTTCGCGGGCCTGCTGCTGGCCGCTGTCGGCAGAGTCGGCCGCCTGACTGCATGAGCGTGCAACCTCGTTGGAGGTGGCAACCATTTCATGAAACGCAGTCGACACCATGTCCACGGCTTCGCGCTGGCGTCCGGCGGCCTCGGCCATGTCGTTGGAAACGCGAGTGGAGCTGTGCGACGCCTCGAGAATCTTTCCGGCTGCCTGACCTATATGCTGGATCAGGCCTCGAATCGCAGTCAGGAACTTGTTGAACCAGCCTGCCAGTTGCGCGGTTTCGTCGTTGCCGCGAACGACAAGGTTTTGAGTCAGGTCGCCTTCGCCGCCGGCAATACCTTCCAGGCCAGTGGAAACGCTGTGTATCGGACGCACGATGACGCGGGCGAAGCTTGCCCCGACAATCGCGAAAACCAACGCCAGCACCGCAGCGATAATGCCAATCAGCCAAGTCAGGCGGGTGGCCGAGGCCATCACTTCGTCCTGCCTGATCAGACCAATGAAGTCCCACCCCAGTTGTTCGGAAGGGTACACGTTAGCCATGTAACGCTCGCCATTGAGCGTCACTTCAACCAGGCCCCGGTCGGTCTTTGCCAGCTCGGCGAAACCGTCACCCAGTTCACCCAGCTTCTTGAAGTTGTGCTCTGGCTGTTTGGGGTCGACCAGTACCGTGCCGCTTTTTTCCATCAGCATCACGTAGCCACTATCACCGAGCTTCATCTGCTTGACGATGTTGGTCAGTTGCTTGAGCGATACGTCAATGTTGACTACACCGCCTGGGTTGCCCAGCTTGTTGGGAATCGCCCTGATGGTGCTGACCAATGTGGCATCGTCGTTGGCCCAGTAATACGCATCGCTGCGCACGGTTTTGCCTGGGTTTGCCATGGCGGTCTTGTACCAAGGCCTCACGCGCGGGTCGTAGTTGCTCATTTTCGGTTCTTCCGGCGTCATGATGTAGCTGCCGTTGACCAAGCCGTAAGAAATATAAGCGTAGGCGGGATGAGCCTTGGCAATGTTGGCAAACAGTTCGGTTGCCTGCTTGTCATTGTCCGATTGCGGGGTAGGGGCGGCGCCCGTATAACTACGAAAATCATCGCCCGCCCCGGCGATCAACGGGTGCGCTGAAATGTAATTGACGTTCTGTGCGATCCCATCGAAAAACAACTGCATGGCATTGTCGACCTGGCGAATTTCCCGTCCGCTGCTGTCGACGAAATCGCTTGTCGCCTTGCCGCGCAAGTTCACTACAACGATGGCGGCCACGACCACTATGGGCAAACACGCAATGACTGCGAACGCCCCTGTCAATTTTTGCTTGATGTTCATATGAGCTCCGGAGTGTTCATTACTGCCGCACGTGTCGGGCGCTGCATGTTTGCAGTCTGTCGCCTCAGGCCAATACCTGGAGCGTGGTCTTATGGTCTACCAAGAAGCCAACGGCTTATTGTTGTCGACCTTTAGACAGCATGGCGTTAATGGACATGCACTGTCGCTCACGCATAAATATGGCAGGTATTGATGCGTTACAGACCCGTCCGTCAAACATCTGGAAACACGGTTCCGCCCGCGCACCGGGATTGATCAGAATCACCCGGCAACAGGCAGTTGGTGTCGTTTGGGCGAAAGGAAATGCAGAGTCCGGAGGTTTCTGGAAACGTTCTTTATCGGAGGGAATATGGAGGGAGAGTGCGATACAGGGCAGGCGTCCATGTATCGCTTGTCATCAGGCGGAAAACGCCCAGGGCAGGCGTTTTTCGTTTCAGCGAGGGTCAGTCGTGATGCGCCTCGCCGACAAAGGTCAGTGAGGTAAACAGGCCACGCTCGGCGATATCTGCATTGTCCTTGACGGGCAGTGTTACCTCGGCGGCGATGATATTCAGCCCTTCGTTGCGTACGATCACATTGGCCATGCCCTGAGCATCCGTTTCGCTGCTGATCACGCCTGGCGCACTGCGGTAGTCGCCGATCAGTTTGATACCGGCGGCGGGCTTGCCGTCGATCAGTACACGCACCGGTAATGGTTTGCCCACACCGACTTTCAATGGATCAGCCTGCGGCACGATCACAAAATTCAGTTTGTTGAACGATGGCAGGTGCGCACCTTCTTCATAGATGGCGACGCTGTATTTGAACGTATGAATCGAGTCGGTACCGTTGGGCACTTTGCTGCGCCCTTCGTTGATCCATTTTTTCTCGGCGTCGCGCGTCCACATACCGTTATCCAGCGCCACGGACATGACTGCAGGCGGCTTGAGCGGCACTAACCGAGCTTGGTCTTCGAGGCGTTGCACGGTCACCGGGATCATCTTGCCCTGACGGTCAAATGCCCAAGCGCCGCTGACTTTCTGTGCCTTGAAGGCGTTGTCTTCCGCGCCATGACCGTAGACCACTTCGATATTGCCGCGGCGTTGCTCGGTCCACAGGCCATGTGCGCTGACGTGCGTGGCAAACAGCGCACCGAGCAGGCCCAAGGCCAGAAAAGGTTTTGTTGAAAGCATGGTGCATCCTTGTTGTTATGGGTCGTCTGTTGTTAATCGATTGTTATCAGCGTCAGAGGCCAAGTGTCAGGCTGACCGTGAAATTACGCGGTTCGCCGGGAGCAACCCAGTAATTGCTGAAAGAGCGCTCGTAGTATTTTTCGTCGAAGATGTTGTTCAGGTTCAGGCCCACCGTAACGTTGTCGCTGGCTTTGTAATGAGCGAGCAAGTCGACGGTCTGATAGGCAGGCAGCTCGAAGCCTGTACCCGACTGGCCTGAGCGGTCGCCGACGTAGGTGTACGCTGCGCCTATGTCCGAGCCACGCAACAGGCCTTCCTGAAACTCGTAGACGCTCAACAGGCTGCCGCTGTGTTTGGCCACGCCGAGGATACGACTGCCTGTGGGGATGGCTCGGTCACCCTTGGTCACTTCAGCATCGATGTAGGCAAACGCGCCGATCACACGAATGGCTTCGCTGACCTGCCCGGTGAATTGCAGGTCAAAACCCTGGCTGCGGGCCTTGCCCACGGCGCGGTTGGTGTCGGTGCCCGGGTCCAGCGCCAGAACGTTTTCCTTTTCGATATGGAAAGCGGCGAGGGTGGTGCTCAGACGGTTGTCGAACAGCTCACTCTTGATCCCGGCTTCGTAACCGACGCCTTCCTCCGGATCGAAGGTCTTGCTGGCTGCGTCCAGACCATTATTGGGCTTGAATGACGTGGACGCGTTGGCGAATACGCCCACCTGCGGAGTGAGCTGGTAAAGCAGCCCGGCGCGTTGGGTGAATGCATCGTGACGCTGGTCGGGGTTGGTTTTGGTGATGAAGTCATCGACCTGTTGGTCGAAGTGCTCGTAGCGCGCGCCGATCATGCCGCGCAGCTTGTCGGTAAAGACAATCTGGTCCTGCAGGTTCAGCGCACGGCTTTCAATGTGTTCGTAGAAATCCGTACCGGAACGCACGCCGTTGGGTTTGGGCTGGCCATACACCGGGTTATAGATGTCGATGGCGTAGGCGCTACCGCCAATGTTCGTGACTCGCTCGTTCTTGCGGTAGTTCTCGTATTCGGTACCGATCAGCACTTCGTGCTCCAGACCGAGTGCGTCGAAATGGCCATGCAGTTCCAGTTGGGTGATGCTGTCATGCCAGTTATTGTCGCGCTCGCGATAGCGGCGGTTGACGGTGCGGCCATCAGGGTTGAGAGGGCGCGCTTCACTGGCAAAGCCCGACATCTCGCCTTGCTTGTAGTGACTGGCCAGGCGCAACGACCAGACATCATTGAGCTGATGGTCCAGCGCAAACTGGACCATGTTGTTGTCATTGTCGATATCGTCGTCGGGTTCACCCAGGAAGGTCGAGCGGGACACGCCACTCCACTTGTTGTTGGGGGCGACCACTCCCCGGTCGAACGTCGATTTTTGCCGCACGAATTCGGTTTCCACCAGCAGGCTGGTGTCGGGGTTCAGCTGCCAACTGATGGAGGGCGCAACAAAGACCCGTTTGCTTTCTACATGGTCACGAAAGCTGTTGTTGTCTTCGACGGCGAGATTGACCCGAGAAAGCAGTTTGCCTTCTTCGTCCAGCGGCGTATTGACGTCCAGTGCGGTGCGATAGCGATCCCAACTGCCCGCACTGGTTTGCAGCGTAGTGAACGCTTCGCGCTGAGGCTTCTTGGTAACGATATTGACCGTCCCGCCCGGGTCACCACGCCCATACAGGCTGGCTGCCGGGCCTTTCAGCACCTCGATACGCTCGATATTCGCCGCGTCCGGCGTGGCAGGGTAGCCCCGGTTGGCACTGAAACCGTCCTTGTAGAACTCGGAAGTGGTGAAGCCGCGGATGCTGTATTCGTAGAGGGTCAGGCCGCCGAAGTTGTTTTGCTTTGACACGCCTCCGGCAAACTCCAGCGCACGTTCGACACTGTTGCTGCCAAGATCCTTGAGTACCGAAGCGGGCACCACGCTGATCGACTGCGGGATGTCCTGAAGGGCTGTGTCGGTCTTGGTGGCGGTGGCCGAACGGGTGGCGCGATAACCCTTTACCGGGCCGGTGGCGGTTTCGTACTGATAATCGGAGGTGACGTTGACGCTCTCCAGCTCGATGGCCTTTGGCTGCTCCTCCGCATAGCCATTACTGCCCAACACCCCGATTGCAAAGCCTGCCAGAGACGCGATTCTACGAGACGACATGTGATACTTCCTGATAGTTATAGATACAATATAACATCTCCGTTGAGAATTATTTCTGTTTGTTGGAAGGCGAAGTGTCGCAGTCCCTTCGATCAGCAGGTTGCTGGATGTGTGAGGGCAACGTTTGGAGTTGGGACGACGGTTTGATCGTTGAACGGCGTCCATTCCCATGGGCGGGAATGGACTTGGGGATGGGGTACTCAGCGGAAATCCAGCGTTTGCCGGCTTACGCCATCAACTCCGTGCCCAACTGAAACGCCACCCACAACGCCAGCCCGGTGGCGAAGGTCAGTGCGATGTTCTCGAACCAGTTATTGCGGTATTCCTTGCTCAACAGCGACTTTTGATTGGACATGATCAGCAGCCCGAGCGAGATGATCGGCAAGCCAATGATGTTCAGCGCGTTGACGCCCAGCGTCAGCGTCACGAAGTCGGGCATGCCGGGCAGCGACCAGATCAGTGGAGTAACCAGAATGAACAGCATGAACCATTTGTGCATCGGGTCGTTGTGGAAGACCTTGCCATAGCGTTCGCGGCGCTTTGGGCTGATGTGCTGGAAGGCGTCGGTGATCAGCATCGGGAAGGCGGTGGTCTTGCCGGAAATACTGGCAAACAGCGTGGCAAACACGCCGATGAAAAAGATGTACCAGCCCAACGGGCCGAAGAATATCTCCAACGCCTTGCCCAGGTCGGCGAGGGTATTCACCTGAATGCCGTTGGGTCGCAGAATTTCAACGCCTACCACCCAGATGGCCAGGTTGATGACGATACCGACGATCACCGCAAACAGCAGATCGTTGCGCTGCATGCGCTTGTGTTGCGGCCCCGTCCAGCCTTTTTCGCGCATGACATAAGGATGGACGAAGTTGGCGATGGAGCCGGCCACCGCACCGATTACTGACACGGCTACGAGCAGTGCGCCATGTACGCCTTCGTCGGGCGGAATGCTGAAACCGATCGTGCCTTTGATGATGCCGGTGACATCCGGACCAGACATGATCGCCAGAGTCAGAAACGCCAGAGTCATGATTGCCAGCAGCACTTTCATGACGCCTTCGATCATCGTGTAGATATTGCGACCGACCAGTAGCCACACGGCGAGCACCACCGCGACCGAGCAAAGCAGCGGCTGATTGATGTGCAACAGCATCGCCAGTGCTTCACCCGCGCCCTTGATCATGTAGGCGTTGATCAAATGCCCCATCAATAACGCGTAACCGAGCATGAACCAGGCAAAGAGCGGGTGAAGCTGCGCATAGCCCTGCAGAATAGTCATGCCCTGGTTATTACACAGCTGAAAACGGGCGATGATGTTGACGATCATAAACCTGAGCAGCAAGGATATCGCCAGCACCCACATCATGGCGTAGCCATAACTGGCACCTGCCACGGATGACGTGATGAGGTCCCCGGCGCCCAGCCAGGAGAGCACAGCGATGATCCCGGGGCCGAGCATTTTGGCAAGCTTTTTGAGACGGGGTTCGGCTGCAGGTGCCGCCTTTTCTTCAAGCGTAGGGGTGCCGGACATGCGTTTGATCTCCATTGTTATTGTATTGAGACTTCACTCACTTATGAGCAAGATAAGACGTCGTACAACTGGCGTGGAGATTCAAATGTAACTATGTGTAAAAACGTTTTACGGGTGTGGGGACGGTGTTGGTGTTCATTGGCTTCGCACAAGACCAACGCATCATCAGTCTCGCGCAAAAAAAAGTACGACCAGGTTTGGCCTCAGACACTGTTTGTGGCTCGTACTGCCCGCAGTACGAGCCATGTGCCCTATGAAGAGTGGCGCAATGTAAAAAACACGGGGGTGAGCGAAAACAGCTTTGGTGTCGCTCACTTTTCATCGAGTGATGCCGTTATTTGATACGGTTGCTCAGACTGTCGACTGTACTTTTCAGCGACTTAAGGTCACTTTGCGTGCTGCTGATCTCGCGTTTGAGGTTGCTTACATCATTGGCATTGGCATTGGCGCCGGATTCGGAACTGCGTTTCAGGGTGCTTATCTGACTTTCCAGCTTTTCGATTTTGTTGTTCTGTTCGTCGATTTTGCTCTTCAACGCTGATGTATCACTCGCGTTGCCGAGCGACTGACTGCCCGCGCCGCGTTTGAACTCTTCGATCAATTTTGCCTGTGCATTGATGGTCTGTTTCAAACTCGCAATCTCATCAGCGTTGCGCTTTGAGTTGCGCTGCAGTTCCTGCAAGTCGCTCACAGTCATATCGGTATTGCGTAAAGAGTGACCGACGCTTTCTGCATGGATTGCCGCGATCCTGTCTTGAGACACCGTCCCGCCCGAAGTAACCTCGACCGCAGCCTGTGCCTGCGAAAATGCCAGGCTACTCAATAGCAATGTTGCGAAATGGATGTTGTATCGCGAGAAAGAAGATTGATCAGCCATGATCGGAATAACTCAGTAAGGTGCCGGATCAGCACCCCGCAAGATTAGCAGTTTGCCCGCTAATGCGGCAGCACTGCGCTAGTCAGAATGATGGTTGGCGCAGTCCTCATATTGAACGGTATTCAGGCGGACGTCATCAAACCCCAAGTGATTCACGCCCCACCGAACTCAATGGCCTATGGACAATTAAATGACTTCACCGACACTGGCTGCTGCGCAATTCTGTTCACTCAGAGGCGAGTTCAAGCACAATCTCGCCGGACATCTGGCGTTCATGCAGCGTGCCGCTGACTTGGGCGCGCACTACCTGCTGTTTCCTGAGTTGTCGCTGACTGGCTACGAGCCTGATCTCGCCCGCAAACTGGTGCTTTCACCCGACGATGCATGCCTGGACCCGATTCGCGCGCTGGCCATGCAATTGCAACTGGTGACCACGGTTGGCGTACCCCTAAAAGGACCCGATGGCCGCATCGAAATTGGCGCGCTGACGTTCACCACCCATGGCGATGTCATTAGCTACGCTAAGCAATACCTGCATCGCGGAGAAGATGCGGTCTTCAGTCCCGGCAGCGAAGATTGCTATCTGCACCTCGATCAGCACCGAATTGGCCTGTGCGTGTGTGCCGACTTCAGTCATTCTGAACATGTGCAACGTATCTCGGACGGCGGTGCATGGCTGTACGCCGCAAGCGTGCTGATTTCGCCAGGCGGCTATGCACATGATGCAGAGTTGCTCGCCGGGCATGCCCAGCGTCACCGGTTACCGGTGCTGATGGCCAATCACGGCGGGCCTACGGGAGGTTGGCAGTCGGCGGGACGCAGTGGTTTGTGGGACGAAACAGGGCGTTGGGTTGGAGGGATGGACGGGGCCGGGAGCGGTTTGGTCATTGCGACCTGCCAGCACGAAGGCTGGCAGGTGAGAGGGGTGATGTGGGAATAACTCAGATTACGTACTCAATGCCTGATCAGGTTTCGGAGCCGGCGTGTGTCGGGGCTGTGAAAGCGTCTCGGGCACAGCCACCAGCAGCAGACAGAACGCAACGGCTGCTACACCCGCCAGGGTCAAAAACGCTGCGCTGTAGCCAGCCGTATGCACGACGAATCCGGCCAGGCTGTTGCTCAGCGCCGCGCCCAGCCCGAACAGGGTCGACAGCGCCCCAAGGCTCACGTTGAAGCGTCCGCTGCCCTGGGTCAGGTCCTTGACCATCAACGGGAACAAGGCGCCGAACAGGCCTGCACCGATTCCGTCGAGCATTTGCACTGCCACCAGCCAGTACGGATCATCGGAGAAGGTGTAGAGAACCCCCCGAATCGGAAGAAACAAAAAGCCGGCCAGCAATAGCGGCTTGCGCCCCCAGACGTCCGCTTTCATACCTACCAGCAGTGCTGCTGGAACCATGACCAGTTGCGCGGCAACGATGCAGGCTGATGTCAGCGGTGTCGCCATCTGCATGTTGATCTGCGAGAGTTTCTGGCTAACCAGTGGCAGCATCGCTGCGTTCGCCAGGTGGAACAGCGCGCAGCAGATGCCAAACATCAGCAGCGGTTTATTGCTCAACAGGGCGGAAAGTCCGGAGGCGTGATGACCACTGGTGTCGTGACTGGCATCGAAGCCTCGGGCAACGTCATGGTCTATCGCGTCGGCAGAGACAAAACTGATCGCGACGACGCTGGCCAGCGCCATCGCGGCCATCAGATAAAACACTGCAATCGGGCCGAACAGGTAGGCGAAGCCACCGGCCAGCAAGGCTGCGCAGGCGTTGCCCGCATGATTGAAGGTTTCATTGCGCCCGGTGCGTCGGGTAAACGCTTTTGGTCCGGTGATGCCCAACGAAATGGCGGCGATGGCGGGTGCGAACACTGATGCGGCAACGCTGCTCAGGGCCTGAGTCAGGGCAACCAGGGTAAACGATGAGGTGAAAGGCAAGATCAGGCAGCTCAGCGTCACCAGCAGTGCCGCGACGCCGATCATTGCTCGCTTGTAGGGCGTGCGGTCGATCAGCGCACCTGCCGGTGTCTGGGTCAGCAGCCCCGCAATGCCTGCGATGGTCATCACCACACCAATACTTGCCGGGTCCCATTTGTGAACCGCAAGCAGGTAAATCGCCAGGTAAGGGCCCAAACCATCGCGCACATCAGCGAGGAAAAAATTCAGGCTGTCCAGTGAAAGGGTGTTGCGGCGATCGGCATGGCTGGTCAATAGCTCTATTCCCGTAATTCGTCAGACTCCAGGCAACCGAGTCACGGTGGATACTGACATAAACCGTTTTGGAGAAGTTTCCCGACCAAGATGAAACTTTCGTTTTTAAATGCTCTTTTTTTGCAAGCTCTTCATGCGTTGGCTAGCGCGTTGTACCGCCGCCATTTTCTCCGGGCGTTTCATACGTTTCCATTTGCGAATGTCATCCTTGGTGCGCCCACAACTGACGCACAGGTCGCCACTGAGCTGGCAGACTGAAATGCACGGGTTTTCGATGTCCTTCGCCATGATCAACCTCGCCTGGTGTACTTGCGCCGAATGCGCTGCTGCCAATCACCGCCGTTTTCGCGAATGCACTCTTCTTCAGAGTCGACATGCACATGCGCTGACACTTTCGCAACGCTCAGCTGTGCTTCGGCAAACGCCTCGCCGGTCAGTTCGATCATTCGCTTGTCCAGAGCATGGCTCAGCGCCGCATTTTTGTCGGCCAGCGTATCGAACACCCAAACCACCTGCAGGCTGGATGGAAAGGCTGCGTAGTCGACTTCGTGTGTCAACCAGACAAAGCCGGGCATTTCAGACTTGGCGGTTTCACAAGCCTGCGTCAGCGCCGTGACAAGCTGGCGCTCAGTGTGGGCCTGCTCGCGTTTGCTTGAGGGCATCTGGGGCCTCTGGTAGTGGCAGGTGGATGGCTGCGCACGATACCTGAATTGTTGGCGCGGTCCAAAAACAGTGCATTTTACAAGTGATGCCTGGTTGCTTTCAGGCAGCGGAGAGGAATTATTCGCTGCTCTATGCACGGTAATCCGCAGTAGACGCGAGAGCTGGCGGGAACCTGAACACTGCGCAGGCATGTGCTTGGCTGCACGCCGTCAATTGAGTCGAACCCCTGAGAACGTGCCGGGTCTGTTCCTGTAATTACTTTCAGGGATCTGTATTTATGTCGGCGCAACGTGGACTGATTTTGCTTGCAAGAGGTGGTTATGCCGCTCGTGGTGTGGTGTATCTGATTATCGGGCTGTTCGCCGTTCTGGCCGCTCAAGGTTCTTCTCAGCCTGCTGACAGTCACAGCAGCCTTGAGGCGTTGTTGAGTCAGCCATTCGGAAATGTGCTTGTCAGTCTGGTGATCGTCGGTCTTCTCGCCTTTGCCGCCTGGCGAGTGCTGCAGGCCACGCAGGATGTGGACCATCATGGTCGGGAGCTCAAGGGGTTGGTCATCCGGGGCGGCCTGCTGGTGGGCGGCTTCACGTATGGCGCACTGGCGTTCTTCGCGCTCGGTCTTCTGATCAGCGGGCTGAAAAGCTCAGGCGGCTCGGGTGGCAGCCAGACCAAGGACCTGCTGGCCTCGATTCTGTCGTGGGATCATTCCAACCTGCTGGTCTATGTCGTTGCGCTGGTGCCCTTGGCACTGGGCATCGTGCATATCATCAAGGGTTACAAAGCGTCTTTCGAGAAGTACTTCGAGGCTGACGAAGATGTCATGAAGTATGTCCGTCCGGTGTCTCGCTTTGGCCTGATCGCTCGCGGCGTGGCATTCATCGAGATTGCCGTGTTACTGGCTGTCAGCGGCTCCAGCTACCAGGCGATGCACCCGCCGGGTATGAAGGACGCGCTGAATGGCTTGCAGGACCTGCCAGCAGGTGGCCTGGTGCTGCTTGTCGTGGCTCTCGGTTTGATCGCTTTTTCGGTGTACAGCTTTGCCCAGGCCGCCTGGCGCAAGATCAACATGGACGTACCCGACGCGCCGGAGGCCGTGGCGCGTCATTTTCGCTGATTGCCTGTAAATCAAAGGGCTGCCTGACACCTGTGTCAGGCAGCCCTTTTTTATCTGCGCAAGAACGGTCTGAAGTCGATGGCTTGTGTAACGTGCTAGACCCGAATGTCCTGTGGCCCGCGGATCTGCGCCTCGATGCGTGTCCCGGTCAGGCGCTCCTCGTTGGAGAAGCCGTCGTAACTGGACAGGTCGCCAAAGCGTATGCCGGTGAGTTGCTCGATCTGCGCAACACTGCGTTGCCAGGTTCTGAGCGGGCCAAACACGATGTCCAGCTTACCCAGCTCGCTGCTCTGATCGATCATGTAAGCGCTGGCTGAAGGCTTGCCGTCATCGCCCAGAAACGCCACAACTTTCCAGAACGCCGACGGAATCCTGATGTTCCGGTAGCTGCGATCGTCATCGCGCAGTACCGGGCCGGTAAATACCGTTACCCTGGATTTCCAGCGCTTGGTGTTATCGAGGATGTAGTCCTCAAGCTCCAGCCAGGTCTTTTGATTGAACGCGCCCATCTGCGGCGAGCAGTTGGTGAAGTGGAACGTATCGCTGTTGGCCACCTCGGCTTCCTTGCCCCAGTTAGGGTCCTGACGTCTGACCAGATGGCCGCGATCCAGCAAGTTGTCGGCATACAGGCTTTCGCCGATCTGCGCCTCGGCGGGCAGGCGGCCATCCAAAGACCAGGTATCCTTGCTGCGTTTGACCTCTACGCTGTTGGCCCCATCAATATTGACGCCCACATACAGTGCCAGGCGTCGACTGCGCGACATGGTAATGGAGAAGTGCGTGTAATCGAGGCGGTTGCCGGTGTTGCCCAGCGGATAGACATCAGGCGCCAGCTCTTCGTCCGCAGCAGGCCACGGCACGACGAAATCGCCGAGAAAGTTGTCGGCGTAACCCTTGCGCTTTTTCAATTCGCTTGCAGGCGTTGTGCGGGCTGCGGCAAGCGCCTGTGGCTCAAGCAATCGCGCAGTTGAGGTCAGTGGCTTGAGGTCGGCAAGACGGGGTCGATAGTTGAGGTCGATGGCGATCTTCTTGTCAGGCACGGTGCTTGCTCCTGCGATGGGCGTGAATTGAGTCACAGTTCACCATAGCCGCGTTACAGGCCTGCGTCAGGTAAGACC
This sequence comes from Pseudomonas coronafaciens pv. oryzae str. 1_6, assembly GCF_000156995.2. NCBI lineage: Bacteria > Pseudomonadati > Pseudomonadota > Gammaproteobacteria > Pseudomonadales > Pseudomonadaceae > Pseudomonas > Pseudomonas coronafaciens. Next base: position 2,322,659 of record NZ_CP046035.1, read on the forward strand.
ATCAGACGCACCATTACGCTGATTCATTAAAAGTCCGTAAACAGGCTTAAGTTACAGGCCATGTGCGTCGATAAGCTCTTGATAAGAGCAATCCGCAGCTCGTGTTATTCATTAACCGCAGAGGCTTCAGGATGTCGATAAAACTACGTCTGTTCTTGCTGATAGGCACCAGTGTTCTGACCGTCCTGGTCATCAGTCTGGTCAATTACCTGGGCAATACCCGCACAGAGACTGCAATGCTTGACAGCGAAGTCAGCATGGCGGCGCTGGGCAATCACCTGCAAGCCGACATGATGCACGACGCGCTGCGCTCCGATGTGCTGTCAGCGATGCTGGTCGGCCTGGGCAAAAGCAGCAGCACCCGCAACGAGGTGCAGGCCTCTCTCGCCGAACATGCTGCGCAATTTCGTAAAGCGGTAGGCGAAAATCTCGAGTTGCCGATCTCCGCTGCCATCAGGGCAGAATTGAACAGCCTCAAACCAAGCCTCGACGCCTATATCGTTGCAGGTGAGCGCATTGTCGGCCTCGCCCTCGACAGCCCGGACCGCGCACAGCAGGAGCTTGGCACGTTCAGCAGCGCCTTCACTCAACTGGAGGAGCGGATGTCGACGCTCAGCGACTTGATCGAAGACAATTCCAAAGCCAGCGGCGAGGGGACCCGGCAGGCGATCCTCAATGCTAATTTCACCTTGGTGGTGGTGCTTGCGGTCAGCCTTTTACTGCTGATCGTGCAAGGGCACTGGGTGACTCGCAGCATCATGATCCCTCTGGCATCGGCCAGCCGTATCGCCGACAGCATTGCTCGCGGCAACCTCAGCGAACCCATCGCCGAGCCGCGCAGCCGTGACGAAGCCAGCATGTTGATTCGCAGCCTGGCAATCATGCAGCGCGATCTGCGCGGCATGATTGAAGTGGTTCGTGCCAATGCGCATGGCGTCAGCGGCATGAGCCGCCAACTCAGCAGCGGTTGTCATGATGTGGCCGATAGCAGTCGGCAGCAAAGCTCTGCAGCGGGCACCATGTCGGCAGCGACCAGCGAGATGACCGCCAGCATCGAGGAAATCACCCGGCATGCCGGGCAAGCTCTGGAAATGGCCAGTCAGGCCGAAGCCCTGGCCAAGAACGGCGGTCGGGTGATTCATCAAGTGGTCAATGACATGGACAGTATTGCCCGCTCCGCGCAACAGTCCGCGCAGGTCATTCGCACGCTGGACAAGGATTCGGAGGGGATCTTCAATATTATTCAGGTCATCAAGGGCATTGCCGATCAGACCAATCTGCTGGCGCTCAACGCGGCCATCGAAGCGGCTCGTGCCGGTGAGCAAGGCCGGGGGTTTGCCGTGGTGGCCGACGAGGTGCGCAGTCTGGCGGGACGCACCAGCGCTTCTACTCAGGAAATCACCACGATGGTCGCGCGCATTCAGCAGAGTACCCGCGAGGCGGTGACCAGCATGGAAGCCGGTGTCGCTCAGGTGGACAAGGGCATGGCCGTCACCGCCGAAGTAGAACGCGCGATCAGCGATATCCTCGATGCCACGCTGAGCACGACTCAACTGGTGAATGACATCACCCGCACAATTGGCGAACAGAGCCTGGCCAGCAACGAAATCGCCCATCAGGTGGAGATGATTGCCAGCATGTCCGAGGGCAACAGCCGAATCATCGTCCAGACCGCCAGCACCACAGATGAGCTATCAGCGATGGCCGGGCAGCTCTCGCAATCGGTTGACCGCTTTCAACTTTGAGACTAAATACTCCGGATCAGCGGCGCCTCAGGTGCCGCGAACTGTGTGACTGGCGAGTCATGCATTAAAGCTTTGCCACCGACTGACGTTAACCATCGCACGAGAATCACCTCTCACCCCAGGAGCAACACGATGCAGACGCTAAAGGCTTTGTACGAGTCAGTTGAAAAGCAGTTTTTCGACACACTGACCAAGAAGCTCTCAAGCCTCTTTCTGCTGGTCCTGGTCAGCGCCCTGCTGTATTGGGTGGCGCTGAACATTCGCTCCGACATCATGCTGCAACTGCGCAGCACTCCAATGGACGCTGCGGCATTGGGCAAGGTCCAGAGCCAGCTTGACGTGCTGAGCAACGCAATTCTGCTGAGCACGCTATTCACGCTGGTCATGGTCAGTTTCATGGTCTGGTACTTCCGTCACCTGATCGTGCGTCCGGTCATGTCCATGACTCGCGCGCTCGAAGAGGTCGCCAGCGGTGAGGGGGACCTGTCCAAAGACCTGCCGTTGCTCACTCATGACGAAATTCGGGTGCTGGCGAGTACCTGCAACCGCTTTCTGGCCAAGCAGCGCGAGGTCATCAGCAGTATCCAGGGGCTGACCGTGCAAATTGCGGTCGAGTCTGCACGCTCGCTGAAAAACATCAGTGACTCCAGCGACAGCGCTACTGACCAAGCACGTTTTGCCAGAGAGGTCATGGACCAGAGCAACATGGCGGTGGGCAGTATCGAGGACGTCTCGCAGCAGACTCAGGGTATTTCCAGCACTACCGCGCAAAATCTGAGCATGGCTCGCGACTCGTACGCCGAACTACTGGAGGTGACCGGCAACATCAGCCAGATATCCAGTAGCCTGAATGAGTTTGGCTCGCTGGTATCGGGTCTGAACGAGCGCTCATCCAGTATCAAATCCATTGTCGGGCTCATTCAGCAGATTTCGGCGCAGACCAATCTGCTGGCACTCAATGCGGCCATCGAGGCCGCGCGAGCCGGGGAGAGCGGGCGAGGCTTTGCCGTGGTGGCCGATGAGGTGCGTACCCTGGCACAGAATGTAAGCCGGGCTACCGAGGATATCTCGCGTAACATCGACGCGATGCTTCAGGAAGTCAGCTCCACCCACGAGCAGACCATTCAGATCAGTCACAGCGCACGCGAAACCCAGATGGTGGTGGAGCGCGCGTCCGGTCACTTCGAGAGCATGATCGGCGATTTCGAATCCACCAATGACAAGCTGGCGGACATCGCCGCGCATATCCAGCAGTTTGCGGCCACCAACACCGGCATCAATGAGCGGGTAACGCGGATTTACTCTGACAGCCAGGCCATTGATCAGCGCATGCAACACTCAGCCACTGCGACTCGTGACCTTTCAGGTGTGGCCGAGCAGGTTCAGAGCCTGCTGGGACGATTCGTGCTCGGGCATGGCGAGCTGGATGCGGCAATCACCAGAGCCAGCCAATGCCGTGACATTCTGCAAGTGCGTCTGGCCGAGCTGCACAAGCAGGGCGTCAACCTGTTTGACCAGAGCTACAAGCTGATTCCGGGAACAGACCCCAAGCAATACACCACCGGTTACACCGAGCGTTTTGCGCAGGTCTGTCAGGAGGAGTGTGACAAGCTGACCAAGGGCACCCGCGGCGGCAAGGTAACGTTCATTGTGGACAGCAAGGGGTATTGCCCGGTCAATAACAGTTGGGTCTCGCAGAAACCGACCGGCAATCGCGATGTTGACCTGCCGGTGTGCCGCAATAAACGCATGTTCTCCGACCCGATAGGCCTGCGAGCGGCGGGCAACAAGCAACGCTTCCTGTTACAGACCTATTTGCGTGATACCGGTGAGATCATGACTGAAATAGATGTGCCGTTCTTTTTCGAAGGGCGCCACTGGGGCAACTTGCGGATGGGCTTCGACGCAGCGCTGTTGCTGGGCAAGTAATGCTGCTGGAGAACTAAGGCAGCGAGGCTGACAGGCCTGCGTCAGGCGCAGGCCAGGAACGCTATTAGCCCAGAACACGCTGGGAAATGTATCTGGATATCTGGACGATAGACGTCTTGCCGGTGAACTCGAACTTCACTTTACCGATTGCCGAGAAGTAGATCTCCAGCTCTGAGTCAAGGTCGAACGTGCCCGACGTTTCAACCGACCACGCCACGATGTTTTTGTACGGCAGTGACGTGAAGTCTTTCTTGCTGCCCGTCAAACCCTGCACGTTGACCGAAATAATGCGTTTGGTTGTAAACACCACACCATCGCGCATGGATTTATAGGAGTCGATCACTTCTTCGCCGTCGAGTAGCAGCTCCTTGACCCGGTCTGCATATTCGTCATTCTGCTTGAGTTTGAAGAAGCCTTTGTTATTGAAATCAATCATCGGTCTATCCTTGATCGGTCATTCGGACGGGGATGTGCTACATGCGCAGCCCTGCGCCCGATGGAGGCTTAGAATAACATCGCTTTGCGCATTTCCTGCGGCAATGGCCGGGGAGAATGACGCGGTTTGAAGTTGAACAACGGAACGTTCACGCCGTTAAAGGCTCAATTTCTACAAGGCGCTGATTTCCAGAACGTCCCCGGAGGTGTGACTTTGAACATTCAAGAACTGACAAAACATGTAAAAGAAGAGAAGGTTCGCGAACTCGATCTGATCTCCATGGAAGGCGGATCCTACGTACTCCATGCTCGGGTGGACGGCAGCTCCGTACCTGTGCAGGACTCGACCGGCAAGACGCTGCACGTCGCCTCGGTAGAAGAAGCGCGCAAGGTACTTGCCTCAGTGCCGGATGTGAAACTGTTCATGTCCCAGGCCACTGCTTACGATGAGATGGTGGGCATGGACAGTGTTGAGCCAGAGTCTTCCCGCCACGAGATTCCGCTGCGTTCGAGCCTGTGATTACAAGGTCAGGCGCTGCGTCTGACCGCGATGCATTTGATCTCCAGCAACAGGCCGGGGTGTGCCAGTTCCGCGACGCCGATACGGGTCCAGGCACATTGACCGCGAGGGAAGATACGATTCTTTACTTCGCGAAATACCGGCATGTGTTCGCTCATCGCGACGTGATAAGTGGTCATGTCCACGATGTCTTCGAACGTACAGCCGCCTTCTGCCAGGACGGTGCGCAGGTTCTCCCAGCAGGCGATAAACTGTGCCTCCGGGTTGAGAATGACTTCCATATCCCGTGTACGTCCTACCTGCCCGGCGCAGTAAAGCGTATCGCCCACCCTTACAGCAGGGGCATAGCCTGCGCGGTCCATGATCGACTGATGGGTGGGCGGGACGATGATTTCGCGATCTGACATAGATAACACCTGTTTGTAACGCCTTGGTCTGTAACGGATGAGTGTGCAATTGTCGGGCGCGTTTAGCGTGCTTGTGGCTTGTGCCTGCTCAACTTTTCACGGCTGGCTTGGCGGCGCGCCGTGGCTTTTTAGTCGCGCCTGTAGATGCCGGGGATGCCGCAGCGCTGCGCTTTGCTGTCTTGCGTTTTTTCTTCCAGGGCGGCGCAGCGCCTGCCGGGCTGGCTGGGCCGCTGATGGTCATGCGCATGCCGACGCAACGGCTGACCTGCTTGCTCATCCAGGCCGCCTGTTTGGCGACAAACTCCTCAAGACTCATCTCGCCGCTCTGCACCATGTCCAGCGCCTGCTCCCAGATAGCCGTGGTCCCCGGGTCGGCAATGGCGCGGGGCACTGCATCGATCAGGCTGAAGGCCGCCGGCGTGGCGCACAGCGCCTTGCCTTGCTTGGTCAGGTAGCCGCGGTCCAGCAACCCCTGAATGATCCCGGCGCGGGTCGCTTCAGTGCCGATGCCGGTGGTGTCCTTGAGCTTTTGCTTGAGCAGCGGGTCTTCCACCAGTTTGGCGACGTTCTTCATTGCCTTGATCAGGTCGCCTTCGGTAAACGGCTTGGGCGGCTGGGTCCAGAGGTCCTTGAGAGTCACGTCTGCAACGGCGCACTCGCAGCCCTGAAATAACGTGGGCAGTGGTTGCGGGGCAGGTGCCTCGCGACCTTTGGCCGGTGCCAGTGCTTCTGGCATGGCACGTTTCCAGCCGGGCTCGACAATCTGTTTGCCGACGGCCCGCAACGCATGGCTCGCGCAGTCGAAATCTGCCTGAGTGCGATCATATTCGTGGTTGGGCAGGAACTGCGCCAGGTAGCGGGCTCTGATCAGGGTGTACACCGCTCGGGGTTTGCCGGTCAGACGTTCAACGCCGCGAACGGCGGCTGTGGGAATAATCCCGTGGTGGGCGGTGACCTTTGCATCGTTCCACGCACGCGAGCGACGTTGCGGGTCGAGGTGTGGCAACAGGCTTGCCAACGCCGGATCAGCCTTGCCCAGTGCGCCGATAATGCTCGCCGCTTCGCCGTGCTGGCTGTTCGGCAAGTAGCCACAATCGCTGCGCGGGTAGGTAATGACCTTGTGGGTTTCATACAGCGACTGAGCGATGTCGAGGGTTTCCTGCGCGCCGAGCCCGAGCTTTTTCGAGCAGATTTCCTGCAAGGTACCCAGATCGAAGGGCAAGGGGGCTGTCTCGCGAATGCGCTCGGTCCGCAGCTTGACCAGCCTCGCGCTGGATGCGTTGCGCATGGCTTCGGCGGCTTGTTGCGCGAGCGGCTGGTTAAGGCAGCGATCCTGATCGTCACAGGTATCGGATGGCGCGCGCCATTGGGCGATGAACGCCTGATTGTCGTGAAGCAGCTCTACGTCGATGGCCCAGAATGGCGCGGGGACGAAGTCCGCGATGCTGCGATCGCGGTCCACCACCAGGCGCAAGGTCGGGGTCTGTACACGTCCGACGGGCAATACGCCCTGGTAGCCGGACTGCCGCCCCAGCAGTGTGAACAGACGGCTCATGTTCATGCCGATCAACCAGTCGGCGCGCGACCTGCCCAAAGCCGAGTGGTACAGGCTGAAGGTGTCTGCACCTGGCTTGAGCGCTGCCAATGCCTTGCGAATGGACGCGTCGTCCAGTGCCGACAGCCACAAACGCTGAATCGGCCCGCGATAGCGGCAGTGTTCGACCAGTTCGCGGGCGATCATCTCGCCTTCGCGGTCGGCATCGGTGGCGATGACCAGTTCCTGAGCCTCGCCCAGCAACCGTTTGACCGCCTTGAACTGGCTGGCGGTTCTGGGTTTGACCAGCATTTTCCATTTTTCCGGAACGATGGGCAGGTCTTCCAGCACCCAGCGTTTGTAGCGCGCATCGTAGGCATCGGGCGGGGCGGTTTCCAGCAAATGCCCGATGCACCAGGTTACGGTGGTATTGGCTCCCACCCAGCAGCCATCGCCACGCCGGGTAGCGCCGAGCGCAGCCGCAATGTCTTTGGCCTGGGAGGGTTTTTCGCAGAGAAACAGCCGCATGACTACCGTCGTCGATTACCGGTGTGAGGCTGCAAGGATGGACGTTGAACGAACGTGGAGCAAGTTTTATCTGTATGGATATACAGATAAATAGGTGGCTGTCGCTGTCATGCGGAGCATCCGGACATGACAGCGTCGCAGGCTGGAAGGTGTCACAGGTGCCAGGCGTGCGCCATGCAGTTCAGCTCAGAAGCTCCGAAAACGCCTTGTCCGCTTCCAGCACCGCAGGCAGTCCTGCGAAAAGCGCATCCAGGTCGATCCCTTCCATCAGCGGTCCGCCGGACGCATTCTGTGCTTCGGGTGTCGCACCGCTGTGGCTTTCCAGCGCATCCGATACAGTGATTGCCTGAGCGACGATACGCGGTAACGGTGCGTTGTCCGGGGCCTGCATCGGCTTGGCCTGATAAGCGATGGCTTGCAGGATCACCTTCGGCAACTGCCAGCGCCGGGCCAGTTCGGCACCGACTTCCGGGTAGCTGAAGCCCAACTGCAGGGTTTCGCTGGCGCCGCGTCCCGGTGTGCTGGCCCTGGCTGCGTTCAGACGCTCTGCGACCTCGGGGGCGCCGGTCTGGATCAGCAGTTCGCCGATGTTGTGCATCACCCCGCAGGTAAAAGCGATTTCCGGGTCGACGCCGGTCTGCCTGGCCAGCATTCGGCAGATCCCGGCGACCTGGAAGCTTTTCAGCCAGAACCCCTTTAGATCAAAACTCGGCCCGGCCTTGAACGCACCGGTCACGGCGGAGGCCATTACCAAGGTGCGCAAGGTGTTGAAACCCAGGCGCATGGCGGCGTCTTCGATACTCGAGGAATCCCGCGATCCCCGAAAGCGTGCCGAGTTGGCGAGCCGCAGCACCTTGGCCGCGATCACCGGGTCCTTTTCTATATTACGGGCAATGCTTTCGAGGTTGGAGGAGGGGTTGTCGAACTGCAGCATCAGGTCCTGAGCCACTTTGGGAATACTGGGAAGACTGTGTAAATCGTCAAAAAGTTTTTCGATACTCAGCATGGCAAGGCCATCCTCTGCAAGGCGGGGATGTTTTCAACGATAGCCAGTTTTCCAAGCTCTGCACGTTTTGCCATCGATTGTGGGACAGCCCTCTCATGACGGCATAAAAAAATAATCAAGGACTTGTCCCTTGCGGCCGATATGACGACACAAGCAATTCCGTAATGTATCGATTCTCGTTCCTGCCTGATGCACTCAATGCAGTAAACGAGCCCTGTCGACGCTGGTTGCTGAACGGCCTGTATTTGCGCTGCTCAAGAGGCAGTGCAGTTGTGATGTTTGATTGACGATTCAGAGATCGTCCTAATTGGTTTTCGCCGTGGAAGTAACCGCTATGAAAAGTCTGGGTTTCAGCAAGAAGATCCTGCTCGCCGCCGCGTTGATCGTGGTGGTCGCGTTCAGCATGTTCATCGTCATCAATGATTATCGGCAACGTCAATCGCTTAAATCCAGCGTGAAGTCCGAGCTGCAACAGCTGGGCACATTGACGACGCAAAATATCCAGACCTGGCTGGAAAGCCGCATTCAGCTGCTGCAATCGATGTCTCAGCAAATTGCGGTAGACGGCAAAGAGTTGCCACAGTTGCAGCGCGCAATCGGCGTACCGACCTACAGTGACAACTTTCAGCTGAGCTATTTCGGCAGTACCGAAGGCGTGATGTTTTCGGTTCCGTCGGCCAATCGTCCTGCTGACTATGACCCGCGTGCGCGAGGCTGGTACAAGGCAGCGCAGAATGCGACCGGCACCATCGTCACCGAGCCGTATATCGCGGCTTCGTCCGGCAAGCTGGTTATGACCATGGCAACGCCGGTCAAGTACAAGAATGAGTTTGTGGGTGTTGCCGGCGCCGATATTGCCCTGGACAACGTTACAAAGATCATCAATTCGCTGAACTTCGGCGGCCACGGTTATGCGTTTCTGGTCAGTGCCGAAGGCAAGATTCTGGTCCACCCGGACAGCAAACTGGTCCTCAAGAACATTAGCGAAGCCTACCCGGTCAACACCCCTAAAATCAGCACTGGCGTAACCGAGATCGACTCTGGCAACGAGCCGGAAATCATCTCGTTCACTCCGGTACAAGGCGTGCCGTCTGCCAACTGGTACGTGGCGCTGGTGCTTGAACAGGACACGGCCTATGCGATGCTTTCTGAGTTTCGTACCTCGGCCATCACCGCAATGGTGGTGGTCGTGCTGGTTATCATCCTGCTCCTGGGCCTGTTGATCCGCGTGTTGATGCAACCGCTGCACCAGATGGGCCGTGCGATGCGCGACATCGCTGATGGCGAGGGTGACCTTACCAAGCGCCTGGCTATCACCTCGCAGGACGAATTCGGCGCACTGGCAGAATCGTTCAACCACTTCGTCGAACGCATTCATACGTCGATCCGCGAAGTCGCCTCCACGGCGGCGCAACTGGGCGAAGTCGCCACGCGTGTGGTCAAGGTTTCCAACGCATCGATGGGCAACTCCGATCAACAAGCTCATCGCACTGAAAGTGTGGCAGCCGCCATCAACGAACTGGGTGCTGCTGCGCAGGAAATCGCTCAGAACGCCGCGCGCACGTCGCAGCAATCCAGCGATGCCAGCGGGCTGGCCAGTGATGGTCAAAACGTGGTGCAGCAAACCATCAAGGCGATGAACGAGCTGTCCGGCAAGATCAGTGAGTCCTGCGTGAACATCGAGAGCCTAAACGGCAAGACGGCCAACATCGGCCAGATTCTCGAGGTGATTACCAGTATTTCCCAGCAGACTAACCTGCTGGCACTGAACGCGGCTATTGAAGCGGCGCGTGCCGGTGAAGCGGGGCGTGGCTTTGCGGTGGTAGCGGATGAGGTGCGCAACCTGGCGCATCGCACTCAGGACTCCGCGCAACAAGTGCAGAAGATGATCGAAGAGCTGCAGGTCGGTGCTCGTGAAGCGGTGATCAACATGACCGAAAGTCAGCGCCAGAGCGAAGACAGCGTCGGTATCGCCAACCTGGCCGGTGAGCGTCTGGGTAGCGTGACCCGCCGCATCGAAGAGATCAACGGCATGAACCAGTCGGTCGCGGCGGCAACCGAAGAGCAGACCTCGGTGGTCGAGTCGATCAACGTCGACATCACCCACATCAACACCCTCAACCAGCTGGGCGTGGACAACCTGCGCCAGACCCTGGAAGCCTGCAATTCTCTGGAGGAACAAGCTGCCCGGCTACAGCAACTGGTAGGCAGCTTCAGGATCTGATCCAGCTGCTCTCTGCGCCCCTCCATGCCCTGAAGCGGGCGGCGCAGGAGCGGACCCAAGCCCAGTCTGCGGGCACCTAAAAACGTATGTACGCTGAGCGCTGCGTGGGGTGATGCTCTGCATCACACATGGGCGCTTTGCAACACCCCTTGCGACAAACTGTTATCAGCTCGTCACTTGCGGTTCATGAGGCTGCAACAACACAGGTCCAGTTTGGTTGACACCGAATACGACCTGTCCCGGGTCGTGCCAAGACCGAGAAGCCTCATGGACGCAGCCATTCATGTCGAAGGCCTGAACAAGACTTTCTCGCACAAGAGTGCTCTCGTAGACCTCGCATTGTCTATACAACCTGGCGAAATGGTTGCCTTGATCGGGGCTTCCGGCTCCGGCAAGTCGACGTTGCTGCGCCATCTTGCAGGCCTGGCCTGCTGTGATCGTGGCAATGGCGGTCAGGTCCGTGTGCTGGGCCGCGAGGTTCAGTCTTCGGGCCGTCTCAACAGCCAGGTGCGCCGTTTGCGCGCCGACATTGGCTACATCTTCCAGCAGTTCAACCTGGTCAACCGTCTCAGCGTACTGGACAACGTATTGCTCGGCTGCCTGGGCCGCATGCCACGCTGGCGCGGTAGCCTGGGGCTGTTCAATAGCGAAGAGAAACAGCGAGCCATGGCCGCGCTGGATCGGGTAGGGCTGGCAGACCTTGCCGGGCAGCGTGCCTCGACGTTGTCAGGTGGCCAGCAGCAACGCGTCGCAATCGCCCGTGCACTTACCCAGCGCGCTGAAGTCATTCTGGCGGACGAACCTATCGCCTCGCTGGACCCCGAGTCCGCCCGCAAGGTCATGGAAATCCTCGCCGACATCAATCGCCGCGACGGCAAGACGGTCGTGGTCACGCTGCATCAGGTTGATTATGCCGTGCGCTATTGCCCGCGTGCCGTGGCCCTCAAGGGCGGACGGATCCATTACGACGGCCTGGCCAGCGACCTCAGCAAGACGTTCCTCAACGACCTGTACGGTGCAGACGAGGATGCCAGCCTGATGATTACCGAACGAAGCCGTCGTGTCCGCCAGAAGCCGCGTCTGGCGCTGGCCAAAGTCTGATGACGCTCACCATCAACCGCCGTTGCATCAACCTCATTACCAGGAGAGCTTGCATGTTCAACCGTATCGGTCGCGTCCTCGCGTCTGCCGCCTTGCTGACCGCCTGCTTGCTGGGCACTGCTCATGCAGCAGAAGAGAAAGTCATCAATTTCGGCATCATGTCCACCGAATCGTCGCAGAACCTGAAAAGTATCTGGCAGCCGTTTCTCGATGACATGAGCAAGAAAACCGGCCTCAAGATCAATGCCACCTTCGCCTCGGACTATGCCGGGCTGATTCAGGGCATGCGCTTTAATAAGGTCGATGTGGCCTGGCTGGGCAACAAGGCTGCACTGGAAGCAGTGGACCGCTCCAATGGCGAAATCTTTGCGCAGACGTCGGCGGCCGACGGTGCCCCCGGTTACTGGAGCCTGTTGATCGTGCGCAAGGACAGCCCGATCAACTCGGTCGAGGACATGCTCAAGAATGCCAAAAACCTGACCTTCGGCAACGGTGATCCCAACTCCACGTCGGGTTATCTGGTGCCAGGCTATTACGTATTCGCCAAGAATCACGTAGACGCCTCCACCGCGTTCAAGCGCACGCTCAACTCCAGTCATGAAGTCAATGCACTGAGCGTCGCCAAGGGCCAGCTGGATGTCGCGACGTTCAACACCGAAAGCTGGGATCGCCTGGCCGTGACCCAGCCGGACAAGGTCAAGGAGCTCAAGGTGATCTGGAAGTCGCCGCTTATCCCGTCCGACCCGATGGTCTGGAGCAAGGCTCTGTCGAACGAAAACAAGGTGAAGATTCGTGAGTTTTTTGCCAGTTACGGCGATACCGACGAAGAGAAAGCCGTCCTCAAGAACATGCAACTGGGCAAGTTCCTCCCCTCCAGCGACGACCAGTTGTTGCCGATTCGCCAACTCGAGCTGTTCAAGCAGCGTACTGAAGTTGTCTCCAGTACTACGCTGGACGCGCAGGAGAAAGCCAGCCGCCTCAAGGAAATCGACGCGAACCTGAGCAAATTGCAGGAGCGCATCACCGAGTTGAATCAGAAAACCGCAGCCAGTACTGCAGGCTGATATCAGTCTGCCAACAGGAGGTCGTCATGACCACTCACGCTGCATATATCCACCTTGCGGGCAAGCACAACTGGTCAAGGTACCTGGGCTGGGGGCTGCTGCTGGCCGCGTTGGCCTGGGCCTGGCAAGGCGCCGAGATGAACCCGATGGCACTGGTGCGCGACTCGTCGAACATGGCGACCTTTGCTTCGGACTTCTTTCCGCCTGACTTCCGCGAATGGCGCAGCTACCTCAAGGAAATGCTGGTAACCCTCCAGATCGCCCTGTGGGGCACGGCGCTGGCGATTGTCTGTTCGATACCGCTGGGCATTCTCTGCGCCGAAAACATAACGCCGTGGTGGGTTCACTTGCCGATACGGCGTTGCATGGATGCGTTTCGCTCGATCAATGAAATGGTCTTCGCCATGTTGTTCGTGGTGGCGGTCGGCCTCGGGCCGTTCGCCGGGGTGCTGGCGTTGTGGATCAGCACCACCGGGGTGCTGGCCAAGCTGTTTGCCGAAGCCGTGGAAGCCATAGAACCCGGACCGGTCGAGGGTGTGCGTGCCACTGGGGCCAGCGCATTGCAGGAAGTGATCTATGGCGTCATTCCGCAGGTCATGCCGTTGTGGATCTCCTATGCTCTATACCGTTTCGAATCGAACGTGCGCTCGGCGACGGTAGTGGGGATGGTCGGGGCAGGCGGGATCGGGGTTATTCTCTGGGAAAACATCCGTGCCTTTGCCTTTGTCCAGACCAGCGCCGTGCTGCTGGTCATCATCGTCGTGGTCAGCGCGATCGACATTGTTTCGCAGCGCCTGCGCAAGCAATTCATTTGACTAAAGAGGGGTGTTCAGATGAACACTTTTTTTAAACATGCAGTTGTCTAGACAAGTTACTCCGATGTACCGCGAGCTCGCCAATACATTGCGTGAAGAGCTGGGCACTTATCAGCCTGGCGACTTTCTACCGGCCGAATTTCAACTGGCCGAGCGCTTCAGCGTCAATCGTCACACCATCCGCCGTGCGGTCGATGAGCTGGTGCGCGAGGGCAGCGTCTTGCGCCGCCAGGGCAAGGGCACTCAAGTGCTGGAGCGCCCGTTGATTTATCCGATGCAGGCCGACAGCGCCTACAGCAAGTCATGGTCGGCGCAGGGCCTGGGAGTGGAGGCGATTCTGCTGCAACGCCGCGAATGCCAGGCAACGAGTGAAGATGCCCTGCATCTGGGGCTGGAAGAACACGCGCCGCTGATCGAGCTGCAGACCCTGCGCAAGCTGGACGGGCAGGCAGTAAGCCTGATTTTTCACCGCTACAGCGCCCGCTACAGCGGGTTGCTGGCCGATTATCACGGAGGTTCGGTGCGTCAGTATCTGGCCGAGCGCGAGCTGCCGTTGAGCCGTGTGCAAAGCCTGATTGGCGCGCGCCTGCCATCCCGTGAAGAGGCCGGGCTGCTGCTGATGCCCCGGCATATGCCTGCGCTGACGGTGCTGACGGTTTCCTCTGATGCCTCCGGGCAAGCTGTGGAGCTTTCCAGATCCGTGAGCCGCGCCGACCGTTTCCAGTATCAAGTCACGACCCCAGTGGCGACTCCCATAAAGACGACCTGACACCGAGGTGTTCCATGCAGACAACTCCTGAAACAGCTGCGCGTCAGCGCTGGATGGGCGTACTGGCCCGCGCCCACGTCGACGAGCCGGGCCGCGAACAGTTCAACCGTCACGAAGCGGCATTGCGTGATGCCGACTACCAGATGATCCGCGCCCCTGAAATCGGCATGACGCTGGTGCGCGGGCGTATGGGGGGGACTGGCTCGGCCTTCAATCTGGGCGAGATGAGTGTCACGCGCTGCGTGGTTCGCCTGGCCGACGGGCGCACTGGCTACAGCTATCTGGCAGGACGCGACAAGCGACACGCAGAGTTGGCTGCCCTGGCCGACGCCCATCTGCAGGGCGCGCAGCAGGCTTGGTGGCTGACCGAACTGATCGAGCCCCTGGTGCGTGCGCAAGCCGAGTGCCGGGCGCGCAAGGACGCTGAAACCGCTGCGACCAAAGTGGAATTCTTTACCCTGGTCCGAGGAGAAGACTGATGAATGCCGTTCTGCTGCAACCCGCTTTCACTGAACCCGTACTCGATGCGCAGCGCAGTTTCCGGGTGGCGCTCAAGGCGCTCGCCGGCCCAGGCGTGATTCAGGCCTTGCCCGCGCGGCATCAGCCGCCTGCATTGCAGGGGCTGGACGCCGCGACCCACGCCTTGTGCCTGACCTTGCTGGACCTGGATACGCCTGTCTGGCTGGCGCCGGCATTCGATACGCCGGCGATTCGCGCGAACCTTTCGTTTCATTGCGGCAGCCCGATTGTTGCTGATCGAAAAGCTGCGCGCTTTGCGTTGCTTGATGGGCCAGCAGCTCAGGACCTTGAAGGTTTTGACACGGGCAATGATCGTTACCCGGATCAGTCCTGCACGCTGCTCATCCAGTTGCCGAGCCTTGAGGGCGGGCCTGAAATGAGCTGTGTCGGCCCGGGCATCGAGCGTCAGAACAGCGTGAAGTTACCGCTCGACGAGCGATTCTGGAACGAACGCGAATCGCGCATCGAATTTCCGTGCGGGCTGGATATGTTCTTCGTGTCGGGCAATCAAATGCTCGGTTTGCCACGCAGCACCCGCGTGCAGGAGTGTGCCTGATGTACGTTGCCGTGAAGGGTGGCGAACAGGCCATCGATAATGCCCACCGCCTGCTGGCCAGCAGGCGCCGTGGCGATACAGGCATCGCTGAGCTCGATGTCGAACAAATCCGTCAGCAGCTGCCGCTGGCCGTTGCAAGGGTCATGAGCGAAGGCTCGTTGTACGACCCGCAACTGGCTGCGCTGGCGATCAAGCAGTCGGCAGGCGACCTGGTCGAGGCGATCTTTCTGTTACGTGCTTACCGCACGACCCTGACGCGCTTTTGCGCCAGCCAGCCTATCGACACTTCGAACATGCAGCTCGACCGGCGCTTGTCTGCCACCTTCAAGGACCTGCCGGGCGGTCAGTTACTGGGGCCGACCTTCGACTACACCCATCGTCTGCTGGATTTCACCCTGCTGGCCGAAGGCGAGCATTCGGGGCCGAATGCGGCTGCGGAGGCGACGCTGGAGCCTTGTCCACGCGTGCTGGGCTTGCTGGCCAGAGAAGGGCTGATGAAGCCCGAGGTCGATGACGGCGAAAGCGTGGCGGACATCACCCGTGAACCGCTGGAGTACCCCGCCAGTCGTGCCCAGCGCTTGCAGGCGCTGGCGCGTGGCGATGAGGGCTTTTTGCTGGCACTGGGTTACTCGACCCAGCGCGGTTATGGCCGTAATCACCCGTTCGCCGGAGAGATCCGTATCGGCACCGTCGAAGTCTGGCTCGAACCCGAAGAACTGGGGTTTCCGATTTCAATTGGCGACATCGAAATCACCGAGTGCGAGATGGTCAACCAGTTCGTTGGCTCGGCGAGCGAACCGGCGCAGTTCACTCGCGGTTACGGGCTGGCGTTCGGCAACGCAGAGCGCAAGGCAATGGGCATGGCGCTGGTGGACCGTTCGTTGCGCGCTGAAGAGTTCAACGAGGAGATTCGCTCGCCTGCGCAACAGGAAGAATTCGTGCTGGCGCATTGCGACAACGTCGAAGCCGCAGGCTTTGTTTCGCACCTCAAGCTGCCGCATTACGTGGACTTCCAGTCTGAACTGGAGTTGATCCGCAAACTGCGCAAATCCGCACCGAAACCGGAGAGGGACCAATGAGTACTGCCCCCATTAGCACTGCGCAACCAGCACCAGGGCGGGACGAGGCTTACAACTTCGCTTATCTGGACGAACAGACCAAACGCATGATTCGTCGCGGGCTGCTCAAGGCGGTCGCGATTCCCGGTTATCAGGTGCCATTCGGTGGGCGCGAAATGCCGCTGCCTTACGGCTGGGGAACCGGTGGCATGCAACTGACGGCCACGATCCTCGGTGACGACGACGTGCTGAAAGTCATCGATCAGGGCGCTGACGACACCACCAACGCGGTGTCGATCCGGCGCTTTTTTGCCCGTACGGCAGGCATCGCCACCACCGAGCGTACCCCGGAGGCTACCGTCATTCAGACCCGCCACCGGATTCCGGAAACGCCGCTGCACGCCGATCAGATCATGGTCTATCAGGTGCCGATTCCCGAACCCCTGCGTTTCATCGAGCCCTCGGAAACCGAGACCCGCACCATGCACGCCCTGGATGATTACGGCGTCATGCACGTCAAACTCTACGAAGACATCGCCACCTTCGGCCACATTGCCACCAGCTACGCCTACCCGGTGATGGTCGATGATCGTTACGTGATGGACCCGTCGCCGATTCCGAAATTCGACAACCCCAAGCTGCACATGAGCCCGGCGCTGATGCTGTTCGGTGCAGGCCGTGAAAAACGCCTGTACGCCGTACCGCCTTTTACCCGAGTAGTGAGCCTCGACTTCGAAGATCACCCCTTTGAAGTTCAGCGCTGGGAGCAATGCTGCGCCATTTGCGGCAGTCACGACTCGTTTCTCGACGAACTGATTCTCGACGACGCCGGCACCCAGAGTTTTGTCTGCTCCGATACCGATTACTGCTCCCAGCGTGTCAAACAGCAGGAGAACGCACGATGATCAGTGCCCTTTCTTTGAATTCCGAGGCCGAGCGCCAGGCAGAACCTGTGCAGCCGCTGCTCAAGGTCCGGGGGCTGACCCGACTGTACGGAGTGCAGAAGGGCTGTCAGGACGTCAGTTTCGACCTGTACCCCGGCGAGGTGCTGGGTATTGTGGGTGAATCCGGCTCGGGCAAATCCACTCTATTGTCGCTGCTGAGCGGACGTTGCCCGCCGGATCGCGGCAACATCGATTATCGCGGTACGGATGGCGACTGGCTGGATCTGTACAGCGCCAGCGAGGCGCAGCGTCGCACGTTACTGCGCACTGAGTGGGGTTTTGTCGAGCAAAACCCGCGTGACGGTCTGCGCATGGGCGTGTCGGCCGGGGCCAACATCGGCGAACGGCTCATGGCCCAGGGCGTGCGCAATTATCAGCAGCTGCGTGGTGCGGCGGTGGATTGGCTGACTCAGGTGGAGATTGATCCGCAACGCATCGACGACCTGCCGCGCACGTTTTCCGGCGGCATGCAGCAACGCCTGCAAATCGCCCGCAATCTGGTGTCCAGCCCGAGGCTGGTGTTCATGGACGAACCCACCGGCGGGCTGGATGTGTCGGTGCAGGCACGCTTGCTCGATCTGCTGCGCGGGCTGGTTCGCGAACTGGACCTGGCGGTGGTGATTGTCACTCATGACTTGGCGGTGGCAAGGCTGCTGGCGGATCGGCTGATGGTCATGCGCCGCTCGAAAGTCGTGGAAAGCGGCCTCACCGATCAGATCCTCGATGATCCGCAGCATCCGTATTCGCAGTTGCTGGTGTCCTCGGTGTTGCAGCCATGAGCCAGCCGGTCCACTCACAAGAGGTGAGCTCAATGACGACGTTGATCGAGGTCCGCGACCTGTCGAAAACCTTCACCCTGCATCAGCACAACGGCGTGGTCCTGAATGTGTTGCGCGGCCTTAATTTCTCGGTGCGAAGTGGCGAATGCCTGGTACTCAGCGGGCAGTCCGGCGCTGGTAAAAGCACGCTACTGCGCACCCTGTACGGCAACTACCTGCCTGCCGCCGGGAGCATTCGCGTGCAGCACGAGAGGCAGATGATCGAGCTGGTCGGCGCTACCCCGCGACAAGTACTCGAGGTGCGGCGCAAGACTCTGGGCTACGTCAGCCAGTTTTTGCGCGTCATCCCGCGTGTATCCAGCCTGGACGTGTTGATGGAACCCGCACTGGCGCGAGGCTGGTCCCGCGAGCAGGCTCACGAGCGGGCGCAACTGCTGCTGACCCGCCTCACCATACCGCAACGCCTGTGGCCGCTGGCGCCCAGTACGTTCTCCGGCGGCGAGCAGCAACGCATCAACATTGCCCGAGCATTCATGGTGCCTTGGCCCGTGTTGTTGCTTGACGAACCGACTGCCTCGCTGGATGACGCCAACCGCCAGGTGGTGCTGGAACTGGTCACTGAAGCCAAGCAGGCCGGTGCTGCACTGATCGGCATCTTCCACGACCGTGACGCCCGAGAGTCGGTCGCCGACCGTCAACTCGACATGACCCCGGTGGCACTCACCGCCAAGGAGTTGCAGCAATGCTGAACGAACAGATTTTCAGTAACGCCCGTGTAGTGACTGCCGAGCAGGTGTTCACCGGCACTGTGGTGGTGCGTGACGGGCTTATCGCGGAGCTTCAGACCGGGAGCAGCCAACTGAGCCAGGCTCATGACATGCGCGGCGATTACCTCTTGCCGGGGCTGGTGGAGCTGCACACGGATAACCTGGAAAAGCACTTGTCGCCGCGCCCTGGTGTCGACTGGCCGTCGATGTCAGCCGTGATCAGCCACGATGCACAAATCGTCGCAGCCGGTATCACTACGGTGTTCGACGCACTGTCTATCGGCGACATCAACCCCAAGGGCAAGCGCATGCAGCAACTGCCCTCGATGCTGAAGGCAATTGCCGATGCAAACGAGGCTGGCCTGACCCGCGCTGATCATCTGTTGCACCTGCGCTGCGAGGTCAGCCATCCGGACACTCTTGATGTGTTTCGCGACCTGGTAGGCCAGCCCTTGGTGCAACTGGTTTCGGTGATGGACCACGCACCCGGCCAGCGCCAGTTCGCCCTAGAGTCCAAGTACCGCGAGTACTACATGGGCAAATACCACATGAGCCATGAGGAAATGGATCGTTTTATCGTCGAACAGGTCGCCAACTCCACCGAGTACGCCGACCGCTACCGGCGTGCGATTGTCGAACTGTGTCTGGCACGTGGCCTGTCGATTGCCAGCCACGACGACGCGACGATGGCGCATGTCGAGGAGTCGGCAGGTTACGGCATGAACATCGCCGAATTTCCGACCACACTCGAGGCAGCCAAAGGCTGTCGCCAACTGGGCATGAGTGTGTTGATGGGCGCACCGAACATCGTGCGCGGCGGCTCACACTCCGGTAACGTGGCGGCAGCATCATTGGCAAGGGAAGGGCTACTGGACATTCTCTCCAGCGATTATTATCCGGCCAGTCTACTGCAGGCGGCATTCATGCTCGCCGATCAGGACAACGAATGCGGTTTGCCGCAGGCTGTCAACATGGTCAGCCGCACACCGGCCGTTGCAGCAGGGCTGACGGATCGTGGCGAAATTCGCGTTGGGCTGCGCGCAGATCTGATTCAGGCGCGTAGCCATGGCGGTCTGCCGGTAATCGATAAAGTCTGGCGACAGGGCAAGAGGGTGTTTTGATGGTTGGCAGACTGATTTATCTGATCGGGCCGTCTGGTTCAGGCAAGGACAGCCTGCTGGACGCTGCCCGGGAAACCCTGGCGCGGCGCGACTGCCGGGTGGTTCGCAGAGTGATCACCCGTTCTGCGGAAGCGGTGGGCGAGGCGGCACAGGCAGTGACCGTCGAACAGTTCGAATACATGCGCGAGCGCGGTGCGTTCGCCTTGTGCTGGCAGGCCAACGGCCTGCGCTACGGCATCCCCATCGAGATCGATCAATGGCTGCTTGAAGGCCATGACGTGCTTATCAACGGTTCCCGAGCGCATCTGCAGAAAGCCCAAGCGCGTTATCCGAACCTGTTGGCCGTATTGTTGATGGTCAATCAAGACGTTTTGCGTCAGCGCCTGCTGGCGCGTAACCGGGAAACCCTGGCGGAAATCGAGGAAAGGCTGGAGCGCAACGCACGCTTCGCCGGGGGCTTGATGGCAGATACTCCGCAGGTGGTGCCACTGGATAATTCCGCTGATTTGCAACAGACGGTTGCGACCCTGATCGGCTTGCTGGACAAGCGACACGCATGCGCCTGACCCTGCTGGGCACCGGTGATGCGCGGCAGGTGCCGGTCTACGGTTGCAACTGTATGGCCTGTTCTGCGGCGCGGGACGATCAGGATTTACGGCGCTTGCCCTGCAGTGCGTTGATCGAATGCGCAGACCAACGCTGGCTGATCGACAGCGGCCTCAACGATCTGACCGAGCGTTTTCCGCCGCACAGCCTGAGCGGCATTTTGCAGACCCACTACCATGCCGATCATGCGCAGGGCCTGCTGCATCTGCGCTGGGGGCAGGGGTTGATCATCCCGGTCCACGGCCCGGCGGACCCGGAAGGCCTGGCTGACCTTTACAAGCACCCCGGCATTCTTGATTTCAGCCAGCCATTTGCAGCGTTCGAAACCCGATCGCTGGGCGCTATGCAAGTCACTGCGCTGCCATTGACACACTCCAGGCCCACCTTTGGTTATCTGTTTGAAGGTGACGGGCAACGCATTGCTTACCTGACCGACACCGTCGGCCTGCCCGACGTGACCCGCGAGTTCCTGCAACGCCAGCCGCTGGACGTGCTGGTTCTCGACTGCTCCATGCCCCCGCAACCTCAGCCACCGCGTAATCACAATGACCTGACGTTGGCGCTGGAAAGCATTGACCAACTGCGACCGGGCAAAGCGGTGTTGACGCATATTGGCCACACGCTGGATGCGTGGTTGATGACACAGCCTAGAGAGTTGCCGGGCAATGTGGTGGTTGGGCGTGATGCAATGGCGGTGGTCTGAGAATCCCCCTCACATCGCCCCCACCTCAGGCTTACCGCCCTTCGACCCACCATAAATAGGCGGATGCGTGACGATATGTGTCAGATCGACTCCCGACGTCAGCAGTTTCTGCAGGTCCGGGCGTGGCCGGGACAAGCGTGGGTCGTACGCCGTCGCTTGCTCAAGCGCCTGGGCGCAGGCGAGCAGTTTTGCGTCGCCACGAAAACCGCCGATCACCTGCAGCCCGAATGGCATGCCTTTATGATCGGTGCCGCAGGGCAGGGACAACGCGGGGTTGGTGGTCAGGGTGATGGTGTAACACAGCGCCAGCCAGCGGTAGTAGTTGTCCAGTGGTTCGCCGTTGACTTCGCGCAGGTACAGCTCGCTCCAGGGGAACGGCGACACCGGTGTGGTCGGGGCGAGGATAACGTCGTAGTGTTCGAATTGCTTCTGGAAGCCGCGAAAGATTCGGCTCTGTTCGCCATGTGCCTTTACGCAGTCCTGCAACGACATCGCTACGCCCATGTCGAAATTGGCTCGGGTGTTGGGGCCCAGCGCTTCCGGGTTGCGGTCGTGGGCGTCCTGCAAGCCGGCGACGAATGCTTCGGCGCGCAGGACGTCGAAGGTACGGTGGGCACTGCTCAGGTTCAGGTCGATGGCTTCGCAGGACTTGAACAGCGGTTTCAGTGCGCTGATCTTTTCCCGGAAGACTGCACGAATATGGGTGTCCACCGCGCAGGTGCCGAAATCTTCGCTGTAGCCGACCCGCAGTTGGCTGAGGTCTACCTGACGAGGAGCAAATTCGTCAGCGGCGATGGCATAGCTCAATGGGTCGGACTGCGCCAGCCCGGCGCTGGCACGCAGTTGCAGCAGGGTGTCGGCGACGTTGCGGCCCATCGGGCCGACGACGGAAATGGGGGTCCAGCCGAGTTTCTTGCGCTCGCTCGGCACCAAGCCCGGAGAAGGGCGCAAGCCGACGATGCCGCACAGCGCGGCGGGAATTCGCAGCGAGCCACCGGTGTCAGAGCCGCTGCACAGTGGCACCATATCCACCGCCAGCGCAGCGGCCGAGCCACCCGAAGAACCGCCTGCATTCAATTCAGGGTTGAACGGGTTGCCGGTTGCGCCCCAGACCACGTTGCGGGTGTTGGCGCCGGCGCCCAGTTCCGGCACGTTGGTCTTGCCGAGCATGATTGCCCCGGCAGCGCGCAGGCGGGCGACGAACAGGTTGTCCTGGGTGGGTATGTTGTCGCGGAACAATGGCGAGCCGTAGGTGGTGAGTACTTCTGCGGTTTCTTCCAGGTCCTTGATGCCGATTGGCAAACCATGCAGCAAGCCCAGCGGTTTGCCTTGCATCACCGCCTGTTCGGCGCTGACAGCCTCGCTTCTGGCGCGGTCAAAGCAGGTCGCGGCAAAGGCGTTGATTTTCGGATTGAGGGTCTCGATGCGCTCGATACAGGCGTCGAGCAACTCCACTGGCGAGATCTGTTTGCTGCCGATCAGCGCCCGCAGTTCGGTGGCGGATTTGCCGAGAAGCTCGGAAGAATTTTGCATGGGGTTTCCTCGTAGTGTTGATCGCAGCCACGCGCCACATTTACGGCTTTACACGAATCTGCTTTTGATTCTGGCCGCATGCCGTGGGAGCTTCAGGAGGTCACGACGGCTGCGATGGGCTGCGAAGCGGGCCTGAAATTGGTAACCTCGGTTGTGCCTGATGTCCTTTATATGCTGGTTTTGCTGTCGGTTCCCGACAGTTCGCGGACAAGTCCGCTCCCACACAAGCGACGCGTCGCCCGGTCTGCTCCTACCCTCATACATACCTGGCGGTAATGAGGCATCCTCAAAAATCCCCGAGCGCCAGTATCGTCGCCACTAGTGCCTGGCCTCTGGGGATCAAAGTATCAAGCTCCAGATACTCACGGTCGGTGTGCACTTTGCCGCCTACCGGGCCGAGGCCGCACAGGGTGGGGATGCCGAGGCTGGCGGTGAAACCCGAGTCGGCGCAGCCGCCGGTGAATTCGCCTTCGACAGCGAAGCCCAGCTCCTGCGCAAGGCCCTGATAAATAGCCAGCAAATCAGTGCTGTGCTTCGCTTCCATTGGCAGGAAAGTGGTGGCTTCCAGCAGTCTGGCCGATGTGCCGGTCAATTCCTCCTCGGCAACGATGGCCTGGACTGCTGCGAGAATTTCATCCCATTGCCTGAGCTCGACAAAACGTACATCGAGTTTGGCTGTGGCGCTGGGTGCAACGGTGTTGCTGGACGTACCGCCCGAGATCAGCCCGACATTGGTGGTAATACCCGCTGCATAGTTGGTCAGCGCATGCAGCTTGATCACCTTGTGTGCCAGCGCATGGATGGCGCTGGCACCGTCCGCATGATTGACCCCGGAATGCGCTGCACGGCCACTGACTTCGATGATCAGCGTAGCGCCGCCTTTGCGGGCGCTGACCACGTTGCCGCTGGCACGCCCTGGCTCCGGGTTGAGGACTGCGCGCGCCTGACTGGCGTATTTTTCGATGTGAACACGAGCGCTGGCGGACCCGATTTCTTCGTCGCCGGTGTACAGGATCTGCACGGGAAACGGCAGCGGGCCGATTTGTTTCAGTGCTTTGAGTGCAAAGCAGTTCAACACCAGGCCGCCTTTCATGTCGGCAACGCCGGGGCCATAGGCCAGTGCGCTGTCTTTTGTCTCGTCTTTCGAGTAGCCGCGCGTAGTTGTCGTGCCTTTCGGGAAAACCGTATCGCGATGACCGAGCAGCAATACAGGCTTGCCGAGGCCGCCCGGTAACTCGGCCAACAGCACATCGCCAAAACCTTCGACGGGGATGCGTTCGACGCTTATCCCGTCGGCCTGCAATTGCGCAGCGAGCAGATCGCCTACCGCATCGACACCGGCCTTGTCGTAGCTGTTGGAGTCGGTGTCGACCAGGCTCTGCAACAGGGCTTCCATCGCTCCGTACTGCTCGCTCAGCCAGTCTGTTGCCTGCCGTTGTGCTTCATTCATTGACTCAGCTCCTGTGCCCGATGCTCTCGGGTCAGCCGTGCGCCATCGGTTCCCAGGTCCCAGAACAGACCGGCCATGATTTGCAGGCTCTCTTTGACCACTGGCGCCAGCAAATGCTCGTCGGGTGCATGCTGCGAGCAGGCCGGGTACGAGTGTGGCACCCAGACCGTTGGCAGGCCCAGCACTTCAGCGAAGACATCGTTGGGCAGCGAACCACCCAGATTGGGCAGCAATGCTGGTTTTTTGCCGGTGGTGGTCGCCAGCGATTCCAGTGCCCAGCCGACCCACGGGCTGTTAGGTGAAAGGCGCGTGGCGTGCATCACGTCCATACGTGTCTGGCGCACCTCGACCTGAGTGAAACCGTGCGCATCCAGATGCGTGCGCACCGCTGGAATGAAGGCGGTGTAATCGCTGTCGACCACAAAACGGATGTGGCACAGCGCGTGGGCCTTGCCAGGTATGGCGTGCACTGGCGCGTCGGGGTTGCCGGTCTTGAATGCTAGGATGTCGAGGGTGTTCCAGCCGAAGACCTTTTCGCTGAGCGACAACGTCGGTTCCCCCCAATGCGGATCAATGTCCGGGTCGCCGGGGCCGCCGCCGACTTCGATATCCGCCAGCGCGGCTTTTACTGCGTCGGGAATGGCGGTTGGCATCAGGCCCGCGACTTTTACCCGACCGTGCTCATCGACCATGCTGGCGATGGCGTTGGCCAGGATGATGCCGGGGTTGGCCAGCAGGCCACCCCAGTTGCCGGAATGGTGCGCGCCTTCGCGCAGATTGACCGTCAGCTCGAAGTTGAACACCCCGCGTGAGCCGAGAAACAGGGTAGGGCGCGCGGCTGCCAGACGCGGACCGTCCGAGGCGATGAAAATATCTGCGGCAAGCTCTTCTGCGTGCGCCTGGCAGAACGCGCTGAGGCCGGGCGAGCCGTCTTCTTCGCCCATCTCCAGCAGCAGTTTGACGTTGAAACCCAGCTTGCCGTCGCGCGCTTTCATGGTCTGTTCGAGGGCGGTCAGGTTGATCAGGTGCTGGCCCTTGTTATCGGCGGTTCCGCGCCCATACCAGTGGTCGTCGCGTTCGGTGACCTTCCACGGCGACAGGCCCGCCTGCCACTGTGCATCGTAGCCGCGCACCACATCACCATGGCCGTAACTGAGCAGTGTCGGCATGGCCGGGTCTTCGATGCGCGTCGCGATCATCAGTGGCCCGCGGCCCGCGACCGGGTTGTCGTACACCTTGACGTCGAAACCCAGACGCTCGACGTGCGGAGTGATGAACTCGTTCAGGTAACGATAAAGCTCCGGCAGGCTCGAAGCCTCCTGGCTTTGGGTCGGATAGGCGACGCTGTCGCCGAGCAAGGCGAAAAAGTTGCCGTTGTCGAACTGCTCGGTGGCGTTTTCGATGGCATGCGATCGGCTACTCATGAGGGCATTAACTCCAGGGTTTTCGAGGTGTCGCGCAAGTGGCATCGGACGGTTCCTCCTTCCATGCGGCCAGTGCTCGGGTAGTTTTCCTTGCACACCGCCATGCAGCTCGGGCAGCGCGGATGAAAGGCGCAGCCGGACGGCGGTGACATAGGGTTGGGAAAGGTGCCATGCAGGCCCAGGTCCGGAATCCCCAGATGCGGGTCGGGGGTCAGCACCGAGTCCAGCAGCGCCTGGGTGTAAGGATGACCGGGCCTTGCAAACAGCGATTCGCGGCTGCGTTCTTCGACGATTTTGCCCAGGTACATAACCGCTACCCGGTCTGCCAAGTGTTCGATGACTGCAAGGTTATGGCTGATCAGCAGGTAGGTGAGGCCAAACTCCTGTTTCAGGTCCTGCAGCAGGTTGAGAATCTGCGCCTGCACTGAAACGTCCAGCGCCGAGGTCGGCTCATCGCAGATCAGTACATCGGGGCGCATCACCAGCGCACGGGCAATTGCCACGCGCTGACGTTGACCGCCGGAGAGCTGGCTGGGGTAGCTGTCGATTACCCGTTTCGGCAGACCGACTACATCCATCATCGATTCGACACGCTGACGGCGCTCGGCATTGCTGCCGATGTCATGCACGATCAGCGGCAGGGTGACGATTTCGCGCAGGGTTTTGCGCGGGTTCAGCGACGAGTAAGGGTCCTGAAAGATCGGCTGGATGCGCCGCGCCATTTCCTTGCGGTCGGTGCCTGCCAGGTGCTTGCCGTTGACCAGTACATCGCCGCTGCTGGGTGCAAGCAGGCCCAGCAGCATTTTCGCCAAAGTGCTTTTGCCGCAACCGGATTCGCCTACCAGGCCGAGGGTTTCGCCGCGCATCAGGCGCAGCGACACGCCGTCGACCGCTTTCAGCGTGGCGTTGGGTTTGAAGAAGCCACGGCTGATGCTGAATTCGCGGCGGATGTCGCACAGTTCCAGGGCGATATCTTTTTTGACACTGATGTTCAGGGCTTGTCGGGTCATGAGGTGATGCCCTCGCGGCACAACACGGGCTCGGCGTTCGCCGTGGCGAACAGGCAGCGGGTCATGTGATTGTGGCTGTGAACCGGCGGGACGTCTTCGGCGCAGGCTGCGACTGCCTGTGGGCAGCGGTTGCGGAATGCACAGCCATATTGCTCGCCCACCAGACTGGGCACCAGACCCGGAATCGACCCCAGCGGCTGACCCGGCTGGGTGCGTCCGGGAATCGGTATGCTCTCCAGCAGGCCGCGCGTGTAAGGATGTTGCGGGTTTTCGAACAGCTCGATCGCCGGGGCGGTTTCGACGATCTGCCCGGCGTACATCACTGCAACCCGGTCGGCAATGCGCGCCACCAGCCCAAGGTCGTGAGTGATGAAGATTACTGCCAGGCCGAACTCTTTCTGAATGTCGCGGATCAGCCGCAGGATCTGCGCCTGAATGGTCACGTCCAGTGCAGTGGTCGGCTCGTCGGCGATGATCACATCCGGCTCGCACATCAGCGCCATGGCGATGATCACCCGCTGGCGCAGGCCACCTGACAATTGATGCGGATATTGGCGCAGGCGTTCGCCAGCGTTGCTGATCCCGACCTTCTCCAGCATCTGTGCAGCGCGCTGCAGGGCTTCCTTACGTGACACCTTGCGGTGCCGGGTCAGCACTTCACTGAGCTGATCGCCGATGCTGTAGGCGGGGTTCAGGGAGGTCATGGGCTCCTGAAATATCATTGCCAGACGGTTGCCGCGCAGGTCGCACATCTGCCGTTCGCTCTGGGTCAGCATGTCGATGTCGTCCAGCTTCAATGTCGTCGCGGTACGCCGGGCCTTGCGCGGCAGCAGGTCCATGAGTGCCAGCGAAGTCAGGGATTTTCCGCAGCCCGATTCGCCGACGATGCACAGCATTTCGCCGCGCTCTACCTGAAAGTCCAGGCCGCGCACTGCGTGGAGCGTGTCTTGCCCTAGAGGGATCTCGACACGCAGGTTTTCAACATGCAACAGCGCCATGTGCGTATCTCCTCTGTCAGTTTCGCCCTTCGGGCAGGATCAGGTCGCGCAGGCCGTCACCGACCAGATTGATGCCCAGCACCAGCACCATCAGAGCGATGCCGGGTATGGCGATTACCCACGGGGAAAAGAACATGTACGGTTTGCCCTCGGCGATCATCAGGCCCCAGGAAGGAATTGGCGGCTGGACGCCGACCCCAAGAAACGACAATGCTGATTCCAGAAGTATCGCGTGGGCCATTTCCAGGGTGGCGACGACAATCAGTGCGCCGATCAGATTGGGCAGGATTTCGCTGGCCAGAATGCGCAGCGTCGAGCAGCCCAGGGCCTGGGCCGAGGCGACGTATTCGGCATCGCGAATCTGCTGCACGGCGGCCCGCACCACCACGGCAAAGCGGTCCCAGAGCAGGCAGCCCAGCAGGATGATCACCACTTTCAATGAACCGCCGATCAACGAAGCAGACGCCAGCGCGATCATCACCACCGGCATCGCCAGGCGCGTGGTGATCAGGTAGCTGATCAGCGCATCGGTCTTGCCGCCGAAGTAACCGGCCAGCAGTCCCATGATGGTGCCAATGACGCCAGAGATCAGCGCTGCCGAGAAACCGATGAACAATGATATGCGCGCACCGTAGAGCAGGCGCGACAGGTAATCGCGGCCCAGTTTGTCGGTACCCAGCACGTACTCCCACGTGCCGTTGGTCATCCACACTGGTGGCTTCATACGCAACATCACGTCTTGCGTATAAGGGTCATAGGGTGCGAGCCAGGGTGCGAACAGCGCACCGATCAGGATGATCAACAGCAAACACGCGCCGATGGCAAAACCGCGATGCGCAAAACTGCTGCGCAGAGTGCGCAAAACACTGCGCGCTGGTGGCTGGTAATCCTGAATGGCCAGTGGCGATGAGGTGGTTGTGCTCATGGAGCCTCCTATTTCACGCGGATGCGCGGGTCGAGCAGTGCATTGAGCACGTCGGCCAGCAGCGTGAGAACGATGTAGATCACCGCGATCAACAGCACGACCGCCTGCACCACCGGGAAGTCGTCGCGGGCAATCGCATCCCAGGCCAGTTGGCCGATGCCTTGCAACGAGAAGACTGTTTCGATGACCACCGAGCCACCGAGCATGAAACCGAATTCCACAGCAGCCAGCGCGACCACCGGGATCAGCGCGTTGCGCAGTGCATGCTTGAACAATACGGTGGCTGGGCGCAGCCCCTTGGCTCGCGCGGTGCGGATGTAGTCGGAATTGAGTACATCGAGCATGCCTGCGCGGGTCAGACGCATGATTGCCGGGGTAGCGTAATAACCCAGGGCAATCGCCGGCATAACAAAGTGCGCCCAGGTCGAGTTGCCCGACACAGGCAGCCATTTCAGGGTTACCGAGAACACTACAATCAGCATCAGCGCGAACCAGAAGCTTGGCATTGCCTGACCGAGCACCGCGATGCTTAGCGCCAGACGATCAACCCAGGTGTCGCGCTTCACAGCCGCCAGCACGCCCAGCGGAATGGCGATCAGCAACGCAATGCTCAGGGCCATCGCACCGAGCCCGAGGGTGATCGACAGGCGCGAGGCGATCAGGTTGTAGACCGACTCCTGAAAGAAGAACGAATCGCCCAGATCGAGGCGCACCACGTCGCCCAGCCATTCGAAATACTGGGTGACCAGTGGCTTGTTAAGGCCGTACTGCACGCGGATCTGTTCGATCTGCTCGCTGCTGGCTTCCGGCCCGCCAATGGCGGTGGCCAGGTCGCCGGACAGGTGCAGCAGTGAAAAACTGATCACCGACACGGTAATCGCCACGCACAGAGCAATGCCCAGGCGGCGCAAGAGAAATCCGAACATGACAAGTGACCTTGTGTTCAGGGGATAACGGGTTGGCGGCCGACGCTACAAGGCCCTTCACGCACCTCACAGCCGGTTTCGCCGATTGGCGTCACGAACGGCCTATTTCCAGCTCGACAGCACGAAGCGCGGCAGTTCATCCGGATAAGGCTTGAAGTTCAGGTCCGAGACGTAGGCGTAGTTCATCGAATAATTGAACAACGGTGCCCAATACGCCTGCTCGCTGATACGCTGCAATGCCTTGCGGTAATTGTCCTTGCGCACCTGCGGGTCCAGCGCGTTGTCGGCCGTCTGCAGCCAGCTCTGGACTTGCGGGTCCTTGATGTTGTCGTCCGGGTTGCCCTTGAACCAGGTGCCAGCGGAGGCCGAGGTGTCGAGGATCGAGAACGAGCCCCAGGCCTGAAAAGACATCGGCACCTTGCCGCCGCGCTGCTGATCACGCAGTGCGGCGTACTTCAGGTAGCGCAACTTGGCGTTGATGCCTACTGCGCGCAGGTTGCCGATGATCGCTTCCACATAGTCGCGGTCACGGTAAGCGAATATTTCTGTTTCAAAACCATTCGGGTAACCGGCTTCGGCGAGCAGCGCCTTGGCCTTGGCCGGGTCATAGTTGTAGACAGTCGCGACTGTCGTGTCGCACCCGAACTGGCCGGGGTAGCAGGCCACCTGTAACGGTTTGCTTTCGCCGCCGACCAGTTGCGAGGCCAGGCCGTCACGATTGATCGCGTAGTTGATCGCCTGCCGCACTTTCAATTGCTTCATCGGCGAGTCGGCGCTGGAAGTGCCGCGTGCGTCGAGAATCAGAAAACCGATACGCATCGACGCGCCGCTGGTCACCACCAGATTCGGCATGGCCTTGAGGTTTTCCGCCTGATCCGGAGCAACTCGCCAAGTCCAGTCGATGCCACCGGTCATCAGCTCTGCCAGACGTGTTTCAGCATCAGCAATGACGCGAAAGTTGATGTGGCTGATCTTCGGCTGGCCCTGCGGGCTGTCCTTGAAGTAGTCCGGGTTCTTGTCCATCTTTACGCCTTCACCGGCGGCGATGGCCGTGACCTTGTAAGGCCCGGTGCCAATCGGTTTGCGACTGAAACCAGCCATGCCGACTTGCTCGAAATATTTCTGCGGAAACATCGGTACGGCGTTGGAGAGGTATTCCAGCGCAGGCGGGAAGGGCTTTTTCAGGTGCAGGCGGACGCTGTACTCACCGAGTTTTTCGGCGCTCTTGATCCAGTCGACATTCTGTACCGTGACGACCTTGGACTCGGGCGACACCACGTAATTGAGGGTGAAGACCACATCGTCGGCAGTGAACGGGTCACCGTTGTGAAACTTGACCCCCTCACGCAACTGGAAGTCGATAGTGGTGTCGTCGACCTGCTTCCAGCGGGTGGCAAGCATGGGTTCGTACTGGCCGTTGTCGGGGTTGCGATAGACGAGGTTGTCCCAGATCAGGCGACCTAGGATGACGCCTTCGCGCAGGTCGTTGTGATAGGGGCTGATGTTTTCCGGTTCGCTGTCGGATGCGTAGACCAGCGTGTCGTCGGCCTTGCCGGCCAGTGCGGAAAAACTGCTGAACAGGCTCAATAGCGCAATGCTGCGAGCGAAACCCTTGATTCCCATGCCGTCATCTCCAAAAGGCAAAGTGGATGTATCAAAGGGCAGTGGGTCGCAAATGCGAGAAGAGGAGGACAACGAGGCGGCAGTGTTCTTTTGATTGCATTCTTTTGATTGAGTTGCGCCTCGACATGACTCTAGGCAAAGCGTATCAATGCCACAAGCACAATATTTCGAACCTTTCATTGCCGAAAAGGCAACGCAGGAGCCGCGATGCAACTCTACGGCGTACAGTCCACCGCGCTGCGCTACTTCCTCGAAGTGGCGCGTTGCGGATCGATCAGCGAAGCGTCAATCCGGCTCAATGTCGCGTCGTCAGCGGTAAGTCGGCAGATCAGCAAGCTGGAGCGCGAGCTGGATGCGCTGCTGTTCGAGCGCCAGGCACGCGGCATGATGCTCAGCGAGGCGGGCATTCGGCTGGCGGCCTATGCGCGCAAATCACAACTGGAGGCCGAGCAGGTGGTGCTGGAAATCACCGAGCTGCA
Source organism: Pseudomonas coronafaciens pv. oryzae str. 1_6 (assembly GCF_000156995.2). NCBI lineage: Bacteria > Pseudomonadati > Pseudomonadota > Gammaproteobacteria > Pseudomonadales > Pseudomonadaceae > Pseudomonas > Pseudomonas coronafaciens. The sequence goes on from NZ_CP046035.1 coordinate 2,354,157, forward strand.
GGGTTTGCAGCGCGGTCATGTGCGGATTGCCTGCTCTGAGGGGTTTGCGCTGGACTTCCTCCCGCAATGCATCGCGCGGTTCCGGCAGGTCTATCAAGGCATCCACTTCTCGATGGAAGTCTGCGCCCCGGCCCAGGCCACCGAGCGGGTGCGCTCGGGCGATGCGGACCTGTGCCTGACCTTCAGCCTGACACCGCAGAACGAGATCAAGGTCGAGCATATTCACAGCGGCGCCATCTGCGCGGTGGTCAGCCAGAACCACCCGCTGGCTTCGCGCAAAGAGGTTGCGCTGGCCGAGCTGCAGCCCTACGCCATTGCGCTGACCAACACCGACACGACGTTGCGCCAGCTGTTTGATATCTGTTGTGGTGTGCAAGGGTTGATGTTCGACCCGGTGCTGACCAGCAATTACATTGGCGCGCTGCTGAGATTCGTCAGCGAGGAGGGCGGTATCAGCCTGTCCAGCGAAATGACGCTCGACAAGCGCGCGCATGAAAAACAGCTCAAATCGCTGCCGATCAGCGACGAAGGCATGAAAGCGCGGCGTATCGAGCTGCAAAGCATGGCCGGGCGGAACCTGCCCGCTGCTGTGGCGGCGTTTCGCGATTTTCTGATTCAGGAGCTGGCAAAGACCTGAGAGGCCTGTGCCCGTAAGGTTTCGCTGTATCGGCTGGACAATGTGTGGTTGATGAACTGTTTGCTCATGATGTTATAGTGTAACGAATTTGCAGTGGCGCGCTGTATACGCGTGCTCTGCCAACATCAGGCCTTGCCCACGCGGCGAGGTCAGCCAGCGAGACGACCGACCAACATGAACAACCCCCTCCCAGACGTTGCCCTGACGGAAGTTTCCTCGGCCCTGATTTCACTTGACTGGGTCGGCATGCAAGGCGTCGAAGTGCCTATCAGGCTCGCCGAAGCGGGCATCCGGCATCCTGTTCATGCGCATGTCGATCTGCAGGTCGATCTGGCCGATCCGAGCGTCAAGGGCATTCATATGTCGCGACTTTACCGCCTGCTCGACAGGTACGCCGAACACCAGATACTGAGCCCAGACACGCTCGCAGCCTTGATGGAGGCGATGGTCGAGAGCCATCTCGATTGTCACTCCAGCCGCGCCCGGCTGACGTTGAGCTTCAACCTGCTGTGCCGTCGCCCGGCGTTGATTACCGAAGGGCTCAGCGGCTGGAAATCCTACCCGGTGAAGCTTGACGCCACTTGGCATGCAGGCCACCTGTGCCTCAATGTCTCAGCCGACATCACCTATTCGTCTACCTGCCCATGCTCGGCTGCATTGTCTCGGCAACTGCTGGAAGAGGCGTTCACGATGCGCTTCGGCAGGCAGTCGTTTGTCGACCCGATGGTGGTTGCCGCCTGGCTACGGGAGAACGCCTCCCATGCCACGCCGCACAGTCAGCGCAGCGTGGCGACGGTACAAGTGCGGGTCGCTGAACAGGCTGCCGAGCTGGGCCTGATGAGCCTGATCGATGCTGTCGAGCAAGCGCTGGGCACGCCGGTGCAGACCGCCGTCAAACGTGCTGACGAGCAGGCGTTCGCCCGGCTCAATGGCCAAAACCTGATGTACGTCGAAGACGCCGCACGCAAGATCCAGCAAGCACTTGAGGGCCGCTACGCCGCCTCCAGTGTCAGCGTGCGTCACTTCGAAAGCCTGCATCCGCACGATGCAGCTGCGCAGACCTCCAACTACCTGTCCTGAGGCTTCATACCGTGATCCGTAAAAACCCGTCCGGCCACCTGCCGGTCATTGCCGAATCCGCCTACATCGACAAAACCGCGATAATCTGCGGCAAGGTGATCATCCACGATAATGTCTTCGTCGGCCCTTACGCGGTGATCCGCGCCGATGAAGTCGATGCCAGTGGCGACATGGAGCCGATCATCATTGGCGCCAATTCGAACATTCAGGATGGCGTGGTCATCCACTCCAAATCCGGCGCTGCAGTGACTATCGGCGAGTTCACCTCGATTGCCCATCGTTCCATCGTGCACGGACCTTGCATAGTCGGAGATCGCGTGTTCATCGGCTTCAACAGTGTGGTGTTCAATTGCAAGGTCGGTAACGGCAGTGTGGTCAGGCACAACTCGGTGGTCGATGGCCGCGATCTGCCGGAGAATTTTTACGTGCCGTCCACGACTCGCATCGGGGCGAATACAGATCTCTCGCAGTTTCCGCCAGTGAGCATCTCGGCCTCAGAGTTTTCCGAAGACGTCGCACACACCAACATTGATCTGGTGCGCGGTTACAAGGCTCTGCAAAACGAATTCTGATAAAGCTTGAGCAATACGCTGTACCTGGCAAGCCCAACCACGGACCTGGAATTTTCATGACAACAGCTGTTCAACCCACCCGAGCACCGGCATCCCGGTTGCGCTCGATTGATGCTCTGCGCGGGCTGATAATCCTTTTCATGCTGCTGGATCATGTTCGGGAGACGTTCTTTCTGCACCGTCAGGTGCTGGACCCGATGGATGTAGCGACAACCGGACCAGATCTGTTTTTCAGCCGCACTCTGGCGCATTTGTGTGCGCCTCTGTTCGTGCTGCTGACCGGGCTTTCGGCCTACCTGTATGGCGAGAAATACCAGGGCAGAAGCGACGTTTCGGCGTTTCTGCTCAAGCGCGGGCTGTTTCTGATCGCGCTTGAGTTCACTCTGGTGAGCTTTGCGTGGACCTTCCAGTTCCCGCCGACCATTATTTACCTGCAAGTGATCTGGGCCATCGGCCTGAGCATGGTGGCGTTGTCGGCGATGGTGTTCCTGCCGCGTTGGGCGCTGGTGGTTATCGGCGCTGTGATCATTGGCGGGCACAATCTGCTGGACACACTGCATTTCGGTGCCGAGTCTGCCATGCACATCCCGTGGGCGATTCTGCATGATCGTGGCTGGATCGACGTATCAGAAAACCTGCGCTTTCGCACCTCGTATCCGCTGTTGCCGTGGATCGGCATCATCGCACTGGGATATGCCGCAGGCCCTTGGTTTGTGGCAGGTTTCGAGCCAGCGAAGCGGCGTGCGAATCTGTTGATGTGCGGCGTGGGAGCATTGGCAGGTTTCGTGGTGCTGCGCATGATCAACGGCTACGGCGAAAAACCGTGGAGCGCTGGCGAGACCGGCGTGCAAACCGTCATGAGCTTTTTCAACATCACCAAGTACCCGCCATCGCTGGTGTTCATCAGTCTGACGCTGGGGATTGGCATGCTGCTGCTGATCCTGTTCGAACGCAGTCAGGAGAAAAGCTGGGTGCGCCCCTTGGTGGTGCTCGGTTCTGCACCGATGTTTTTCTACCTGCTGCACCTGTATGTGCTGAAAATCCTCTACCTGATTGCCTTGGCTATCTGGGGTGCGAATCAGGGTCAGTACTTTGGTTTCGACCACATGTGGGGCGTCTGGCTGGCCTCAGTGGTACTGGCTGTGGTGCTGTTTCCGGCGGTACGCTGGTTCGCCGCACTCAAGGCGCGTCGTCGCGATATCGGCTGGTTGAAATACCTGTAACTAACGAAAAAAGCGCCTCTGAGTGGGCGCTTTTCATGTTGGCGAATCTGTGACATGTGTCGATGGAAGCGGTGCCCAGTCAGTTCAACTGCAGGCCTCGGAGCCGATGTAGTCGTCCGTGGAATCCTGAATGATAGGTCTCATGCCACTGACTGCATGGGCTTGTTCCATGATTTCCAGCGTCGAACCGGTGCCCACCAGGTTCACCAAATGTTTTTCGCAGTTGTAGAGGCGCTTTGAATAAAGCACACCGAGCAGGCCTTCCCGCCGCGTGACGACCACGCGCAGATCTGAACTCCCGCTTTTTTCCAGCAAGGCGTGCTGGCCTGCAACGTCCATGGGGACGGGAATGGTTTTTGCCTCGGCATGAGCTCCCAGTGCCGGGATCAACAAGGCCAAAAGCCAGAGGGTAGACTTCATCAGTGCTCCTGCGGATGAATGTGATTTCATTGGATCCAAATTTACTCCTGTCCTTTACTTCTGAATAGCCACTACAGACGGCCTTTCGTCGGCTGGCCAGCCTGATCAATCGGGCCAACGGATGGCGCACGACGGCAGGGGACTGTTGCTCTGGCAACAGTCGTCCTGCACCTTGCCGGTGTACGAACAGTTGACATCCATAAGCGGGTGTTCCAACTCTTTGATCTGTAAATGATTATCTCTCTGGCACGGTTGCTGCTCTATAGCAATTGCAACCCCCGTTCGACTACTGCGCTCGGGAAACCTGCCGTGAGAGGAGTGCCGATATGAGCCAATCAGCCATCAAATTTGCGTACTGGGTGCCGAACGTCAGCGGTGGACTGGTCGTCAGCAAAATCGAGCAACGCACCAGCTGGACCATTGATTACAACCGCAAGCTGGCGCAGATTGCCGAGCGTTCGGGTTTTGAATACGCGCTGACCCAGATCCGTTTTACCGCCGGTTATGGCGCCGAGTTTCAGCATGAGTCGGTTGCTTTCAGCCATGCATTGCTGGCCGCGACGGAAAAGCTCAAAGTCATCGCCGCTATTTTGCCGGGGCCGTGGACGCCGTCGGTGGCGGCCAAGCAACTGGCAACCATCGATCAGCTCACGGCAGGGCGGGTGGCGGTCAACATCGTCAGCGGCTGGTTCAAGGGCGAGTTTCAGGCCATTGGCGAGCCTTGGCTGGAGCATGACGAGCGTTATCGTCGCTCCGAAGAGTTCATTCGCGCTCTCAAGGGCATCTGGACCACTGACAGCTTTACGTTCAAGGGTGATTTCTATCGGTTCCACGACTACACCCTCAAGCCCAAGCCGATTCAGCGTCCCCACCCGGAAATCTTCCAGGGCGGCAGTTCGCGTGCTGCGCGCGATATGGCGGCGCGGGTGTCTGATTGGTACTTCACCAACGGCAATACCGTCGAAGGCATCAAGGCTCAGGTCGATGACATCCGCGCCAAGGCCGCTGCAAACGGCCATTCGGTGAAAATCGGCGTGAATGCCTTCATCATCGCCCGCGATACCGAAGAAGAGGCCCGTGCGGTGCTGGCGGAGATCGTTGACAAGGCAGACCCTGAAGCAGTCAACGCTTTCGGAGATGCGGCAAAGCAGGCGGGCAAGGCCAGCCCGGAAGGTGAAGGTAACTGGGCCAAATCCACCTTTCAGGACCTGGTGCAATACAACGACGGTTTCAAGACCAATCTGATCGGTACGCCGCGTCAGATAGCCGAGCGCATCGTCGAACTCAAGTCTGTCGGTGTGGATCTGATCCTATCTGCGTTCCTGCATTTTCAGGAAGAAGTCGCCTATTTCGGCGAGCACGTGCTGCCACTGGTGCGTGACCTGGAGGCCGCTGCACAACGCAAGCCTGTAGCCGCCATCGCCTGATCCGCTGACCCTCCCGCCCGGTTGCCGTGAGCGGACTTCGCTCACGGCCCTTCAGAAATCCTCCGCCACTGTGATCCAGTGTCTGGCTGCCTGCGTAAGTTGATCCCCAATCAACCAAATGATATCTGTACGTGGCATTATGATGTCACCGTCCGGCATGCTGTTGCCTGGCGTCAGCCTTTTCGGCTTGGCCAGGCGGCTGTCGAGTAGAGCAGTTGATAGCTGGAGATTGTTGGTGGCCCCTGAGTGATCAGGTCCGGTTTTCAGAGACCAGATGCACTGGTTCTCACCGTTGTGGAGGCAAGTTTTTTGAAACGCGACCTTCGGCTTGCGTCGTGGCTGATCTTTGTAGTGTGTATCTGCGTGGTGATGCTGATGGTCTGGCAGGCATGGACCGCGCGCCGCAACACGCTGGATAACATCCAGACCAGCACGGTGAATCTGGCTGGGGCGCTGAGTACTTATACAGACGGCATTTTCAAGCAAAGCGAGCTGATGCTTATCGGCCTGACTGAGCGTGTCGAAAAGGACGGTATCGGGCCTGATCAGCTCGAACGCCTGAGGTCGGTCATCGCACGTGAAATGGGTGCATTGCCGCAAATCGACACTGTCTCGCTGTACGACGCCAATGGCATCTGCATCTTTTCAAGCAATCCGAAGGCGGTGGGCATCAACAGTGCGCAACGCGATTTTTTTCAGCGTCACTTGCACACGCCCGGCAAGGCGCCCTACATAGGCCCGACCATCCGCAGTCGTGCTTCGGGGGAATGGGTGATATCGGTAAGCCGGCGCATCGAGAATCCTGACTCGAGCTTTGCCGGGCTGATGGTCGTGACAATCGGTGTCGAGCACCTTCTGAAATTCTATTCAGCCATTCAGATAGGCAAAACCGGCGTCATCAGCCTGACCTCGACCGCCGGGCAGTTACGCGTGCGCTATCCCCACCTTGAGGGAGAGATCGGTCGAGACCTTTCGTCGACGCCTATTTTCACGTCCGAACTTGATTCGCCGTCCGGGACCACCCGTTTTGTTTCCAGAATTGACGGCGTGTCCCGGTTCTACGCGTTCAAACGCAGTGACGTGTACCCGATTGTGACCGTGGTCGCGCTGGGGCAGAAGGAGGCCATGCTCGACTGGCTCGGACAGACCAAGCAGTCGATCCTGGTGATGCTGGTATTACTCGGGCTGGTCGTAGGGCTGGGGTTTCGTCTGCTGGGCCATATTCACAGCCGCATACGGGTAGAAGATCAATTGCTGGGTTCACAGGCTGCTCTTATCCGGCTGAATCAGCATCTGGAGCTTATTGCGTCCGAAGACAAGCTCACCGGGCTGGCCAATCGCCGCCGCTTTGATCAGTTTCTGGACCTGGAATTCAAGCGTGCCAGGCGCGAGCGCAGCACGCTGTCGTTAATTTTGATCGATGCCGATCACTTCAAACGCTACAACGACCATTACGGTCATCTGGCCGGTGACGAGTGCCTGGTGACGCTCGCCAGGATGGTCGAACAGTGCATTCGCCGGCCTGCAGATGTTGCAGCCCGTTACGGTGGCGAAGAGATCGCGGTGGTGTTGCCCGGGACCGACGAGTCAAACGCCCGCCAGGTCGCGGAAAACATCCTGCACGCTATTGGCGACAGGCAGATCGAGCATGCCGACAGTCCGTTCGGTATCGTCACTGTCAGCCTGGGTGTCGCCACGTTCATGGGCACTGATCGACGGCTTGACCAGCGGGGGCTGATCGAGCTCGCTGACCGTGCGCTGTATGCCGCCAAGTCACAAGGTCGCAATCGCGTCAACGCCGCCTCGGACATCGGCGGCGGCGCTTTGCCTGCCTGGAGCCGCGTCAAGGTGCTGCGTAATCAGCAGTCCGGACCGGAATAGCCGGGGTGGCGGGTTTGCAGCCCGCCAGCCCGTTTTTTACCTTTCGTCGGGCTCGACGTCAGCAGTCTGGTGTTGTTGATGCGGCTTGCGGCGCAGCGCCGACAGTACCCAGACGAAGAAAACCGGCACCAGAACCACCCCCAGTAACGTAGCGCTAAGCATGCCGCCGATGACGCCAGTGCCGATGGCACGCTGGCTCGCAGCACCTGCGCCGGTAGCCAGGGTAAGCGGGACAACGCCGAGGATGAAGGCCAGCGAAGTCATGACAATCGGCCTAAAGCGCATCCGCGCCGCTTGAAGGGCAGCATCGCGCAGTGAGTGGCCCTGATCCCAAAGCTCTTTGGCGAACTCCACGATGAGAATCGCGTTTTTTGCCGCCAGCCCGATGATTGTGATCAGCCCGACCTTGAAATAGACATCATTGGGCATGCCTACGGCAGTCACAGCCAAGACCGACCCCAGCGCGCCCACCGGCACGATCAGCATCACTACCAGCGGAATCGCCCAGCTCTCGTAAAGCGCGACCAGCAGCAAAAATACCACCAGCAGCGCAAGTGCAAACAGCCCGGTCGCTTGCCCGCTGGCGACTTTTTCCTGATACGACAGACCTGTCCATTCATAACCTATACCCGCAGGCAAGCTGGAGAGGATGTGCTCGATTTCCGCCATCGCTTCGCCGGTGCTCACGCCGGGCGGTGCATCACCGGCTATCCGGAACGCCGGGTAGCCGTTGTAGCGAGCAATCTGTACCGGGCCTTCTTCCCAGTGTGTAGACACGAACGCACCCAGTGGCACCAGCGTGCCGCTGCTGTTGGGTACATACAGTTTAAGCACGCTTTCCGGGGTCATTCGCGCGTTTTGGTCGGCCTGCACGACTACTCGCTGTTGCCGCCCAGCGTTGGCAAAATCGCTGATCACCGAGGAACCGAATGCGGTGGAGAGGGCGTTGCTGATCGATTCGAAGCTGACCCCAAGGGCGCGGGCCTTTTCGCGGTCGATGTTCAAGCGCAACTGCGGCGCTTCAGCCAGACCTTCCATCATCGCGTAGAGAATCTTCGGGTTGCCATTGGCCTTGCCCAGCAGTTCGTTGCGCGCCGCCAGCAGAGCTTCGCGGCCCAGACCTGCACGATCCTGCAAGCGCAACGCGAACCCGCCCGAAGTGCCGAGGCCGTCGATAGGGGGCGGCGTGACGGCCATTACCGTACCGTCGCCGAGGCCGGCAAAATGTTGATTGAACGCAGCCGCTTCTTCCGCCGCCGACTGGCCGGTGCCACGTTCCGACCAGTCTTTGAGGGTCGGAAATGCCAGGCCGGCATTCTCGCCCATGCCGGAGAAGCTGAACCCCAGCAGCATGGTCACCGCGCTGGTGGCTTCACGCGACAGCATGTAGTTTTCCAGCAACTGAGCCGTGACATCGGTCCGCGCCCTGGTCGCGGCAGGCGGTAGTTGCACGTCGATGATCAGATAGCCCTGGTCTTCCACCGGCACGAAGGACTCTGGCAACCGCAGGTAGAAAAAACCCAGCAGGCCGACGATCCCGACATACAACAACATGTAGCGGCCGGCACGCTTGATCATGCTGGAACTGACACGCTCGTACCGGTGGGTGAACTTGCCGAACAGACGATTGAAGCCTCCAAAGAAGCCACGCTTTTCATGGTGCCCGGCAGGGATCGGCTTGAGCAGCGTGGCGCACAGCGCCGGAGTGAAAGTAAGGGCCAGAAACCCCGAAAACAGAATCGACACGGCCAGCGACAGCGAAAACTGCTGGTAAATCACACCGACCGAACCGCCCATGAACGCCAGCGGCAGAAACACTGCAGCCAGTACCAGAGTGATGCCGAAAATCGCGCCGGAGACCTGTTGCATCGCCTTTACGGTCGCCGCAGCGGGGGACAAGCCTTCCTCGGCCATGATTCGCTCGACGTTTTCGACCACCACGATGGCATCGTCGACCAGAATACCGATAGCCAGCACCATGCCGAACATCGTCATCATGTTCACCGAAAAGCCCAGCAAGTACATGATTGCCAGCGTACCTGCGAGACACACCGGTACCACGATGGTCGGGATCAGCGTGTAGCGGATGTTCTGCAAAAACAGGTACATCACCAGAAACACCAGCACCATGGCTTCAATCAGGGTGTAGATCACTTTGTCGATGGCCACATCGACAAAGCTTGAGGTGTCATACGGTATCGAAAACTCGACCCCCTCGGGGAAGTTGGCCGACAGCTCGGTCAGCCGCTGCTTGACCGCCCTGGCAGTGCCGATGGCATTGGCGCCTGGCGAAAGCTGGACGGCCCCGGCCACGGCGCGCTTGCCGTTCAGACGTGATTCGAAACTGTAATCCTGACTGCCGATCGCGACCCGTGCGACGTCTGACAGATGCACCGCAGAGCCATCTTCGTTGGCACGCAGCACAATTCGTCCGAACTCTTCCGGGTTGTCCAGCGTGCCCTTGACCGCCAGCGTAGCGGTCAACTCTTGTAATGACGTGCCTGGGCTGCTGCCGAAACTGCCAGCCGGCACTTGCACGTTCTGCGCGCGAATTGCCGTGTTCACGTCATCGATGGACAAACCGAAGCCGACCAGCTTCTGCGGGTCGATCCAGACTCGCATGGCGGCTTCTGCGGCGAAGAACTGCAGCCTGCCGACACCGTTCACCCGACTGATTTCATTGTTGACGTTACGTGCTGCGTAGTCAGCCAGAGCGACCGTGTCCTTGTTGGCCGAGTCACCTGTGTAGTTCAGGGTGAAGATCAGCAGAAAGCCGGAGCTGGCCTGTTCGACTTGCAGCCCTTGACTGAGAACAGTCTGCGGCAAGCGCGCTTCGGCTTTCTTGATACGGTTCTGGACTTCTACCTGCGCCAGGTCCGGATTGGTACCGGGTACGAACGTGACATTGATTTCGGCGCTGCCGGTCGAGTTGCTGGTCGACTCGTAATAGAGCATGCCCTTGGCACCGTTGAGCTCGTCCTCGATGACACTGGTCACCGAATCGGTCAGCACTTTGGCAGAGGCGCCGGGATAGGTGGCGGTGATGGTGATCTGCGGCGGAGCTACATCCGGGTACTGCGCCACCGGCAAGGCAGGCAGCGCCATCAGTCCGGCCAGTAAAATGAACAAGGCCAGCACCCAGGAAAGATTGGGCCGCCTGATAAAGAACAGAGACATGTGCAGTGATCCTCGGTCGCCCTGAAGGCGGTTTTACTGGGCGTTGGCTTTGGGCTGGGCGGGCGGCGATTTAGCGGTAACCTTGTCACCTGGATTAAGCCCGCTCATGTTGCCGACGATCACCTGTTCACCGGTTTTGAGCCCCTCGGTGATCTGCCAGCGCGAGTCCTGCATGGCGCCAGTCTTGACCGGCCGGGTCTCGACTGCGCCGTCCTGACTGATCACCAGTACGCGTGCTGCACCATCACTGGAACGCTGAATAGCGCGCTGGGGAACGAGTATGGCGTTGGCGTCGACCCGCTGAGGCGTGCGTACGCGCACATACATGCCCGGCAGCAATACGCCTTTGGGGTTGGCGAAGCGCGCGCGCAACGAAACCTGGCCGGTGGTCCGGTCCACCGCAACATCGGTAAAAAGCAGGGTGCCCGTGCTCTTATAGTCAGTGCCGTCGACACTCAGTGACAGCGCGTCTTCTCCGCCCTTGGGCAAGCGACCCTCCTGAATGGCTGCGCGCATCCGCAGCGCTTCAGCCGCTGGCTGGGTGAAGTCGGCATAGACCGGGTCCAACTGCTGAATCGTCGCCATCAGTGTGGTCTCGCCCTGACCGACCAATGCGCCTTCGGTGACCGTTGCGCGACCGATACGCCCGGAAATCGGTGCCCTGACCGTGGCATAGCCCAGGTTCAGCCTGGCGGTTTCCACATCAGCCTGGGCAGATTTCTTGGCGGCAACCGCGTTCTGCAGCGCAGAGCGAGCGGTGTCGAAGGTCTGCCGACTCACCGCTTCAATTTCCACCAGTGACTCATAGCGCTTGGCCGTGGCCTGCGTTTCGAACAGCGTGGCTTCGGTGCGTGCCAGATCTCCCTGAGCCTTGGACAACGCTGCCTTGAACGGCGCCGGGTCGATCTGGAACAGTACCGCACCGGCTTTCACGTCGGCGCCTTCCTCGAAATTGCGCGTCAGCACGATGCCGGCCACCCGGGCTCGCACCTGTGCCACACGAACCGGTTCGATACGACCGGGCAATTCGTCGATTACGGTGAAAGGCTCGGTGTTGACCGTGAACGCTTCTACCTCCTTGGGGGGCGCAGATGCAGCGTGGTCCTGCGCCGGCTTCTGCTCGCATCCGGCAAGCCCCAGCACGGCCAGCAGTGCCAAACCAGGCACGAAACGCCAATCGCTCAAACTACTCATCATTCACCTGGCCGCAGCCCATCAGACGCTAAAGACGCGCATAATCCACCTTTGTACTATGGTGAGTCAACATTGACTCATATGAGACTTTAGTGACTAATTGTGTAGGCGCTTTGAGAATGCAGCTATCTTCTGCACAATGCGCCGCCCGCCACTTACACGAGTTGAAGACGTACCTAATGGAATTACCCGCTGCTGACGACAAATTTCTGAAGGCCCTGGCCGTTGCGCTGGTTGACCATTCCAACGGTACGCTCAAGGACATTGCGCAGGCTGCTGGCGTAAGCAAGGCGACCCTCAACCGGTTCTGCGGGACCCGGGCCAATCTCGTGGAAATGCTCCTCAACCATGCCTCGGTCCTCATGAATCAGATGGTAGCCGACGCAGACCTGAAGCACGCGCCGCCGCTCGAGGCTTTCCAGCGGCTGGTGGACAACCACCTTATGCATCGCGAAATGCTGGTCTTTCTGGTCTTCCAGTGGCGCCCTGATTCGCTCGACGAAAGCTGCGGCGGTCGTCGCTGGTTGCCTTACTCCGATGCACTTGATGCGTTCTTTCTGCGTGGTCAGCGTGAAGGCCTGTTCAGGATCGATATCAGCGCCACTGTTCTCAGCGAAATGTTTGCAGCGCTGCTCTCCGGGATGGTCGACGCCGAACGCCGCGGTCGTCTGGCGCGCGCAGGGATGGGAGCGCTGCTGATTCAGTTTTTCCTGCAGGGCGCGGCGGCCGTCAGGTAAGCAATAGCCTTGCAGCCAGCCCCGTGCTGTTTTGTCGCACCCGGCCTGACGCCCATAAGACCGACGTTTGCGCGCCTGCTCATGGTTTGATACAGGATTGTCGGTATTCCCGACCGTCCGTGAGTGGTAAATTCGCCCCCTCTGAATTTGTCTGAACCCACGCGCCTTATCCTCCAGGGGACGTAAGACATGACGTACCAACCGACCCGCCGCCAGGTGGTCACAGGCCTCTCGTTGCTGAGCCTTGGCCTGCTGGCTGGCTGTGGCAATTCCAATGCTTTGCCGTTCAAGCACGGCAAAGACATGAGCAACGAAATTGTTGGCCGTAACTTCCGGCTCAAGGATTCGAAAGGCAACGTCAAGACCCTGTCGAGCTTTCGCGGCTTGATGCCGATGATTTTTTTTGGCTTCACCCAATGCCCGGCCATTTGCCCGACGGCGCTGGCGCGTGCCGCCCAGATCAGAAAACTGATGGGCGAGGAGGGCAAGACGCTTCAGGTGGTGTTCATTACACTTGATCCGGAGCGCGATACGCCCGAAGTGATCGATGCCTACGTAAAAGCATTCGACCCGACCTTCGTTGCCCTGTCCGGCACGCTTGAAGAGACGGCCGCAACGGCGAAGGAGTTCGGCGTGTTTTTCGAGAAGGTCCCGCTGGGCGATACTTACACCATTTCCCACACAGCCACCAGTTACGTCTACGACACCCGCGGCGTGCTGCGCCTGGGGTTGTCGCACAGGCTGTCCGCTCAACAATGCACCGAAGATCTGCTCACTTTGATGGAAGTATGCTGATGACTGCTCTGATTCGTAATGCCGTAAAACCGCTTTTGCTGACCCTTTCGCTGCTGGGCCTGAGCGCTCAGGCACTGGCTGAAACACACGTCGATGATGCCTGGGTGCGTGCCACCGTACCGGGCCAGCCTTCGACGGGCGCCTTCATGCGCATTACGTCCAGCACCGACAGCAAACTGGTGGACGTTGCTTCACCTGTTGCCAAGACCGTGCAGATCCATCAGATGAGCATGAAAGGCGATGTGATGAGCATGCAACGCGTGACCTCGGTCGACCTGCCGGCGGGTGAGCCGGTGGTATTTGACTCCAACGGCTATCACGTGATGTTCATGGGCCTTGCTTCGCAGGTCAAAGAGGGTGACAAGGTGCCCCTGGCCCTTACGGTGGAAGACGCCAAGGGCGTGAAGGAATCCGTTCAGGTCACGGCGATAGCCAGGTCACTGACCAGTGACGAAGACGGCGGGCACGGTGATCACAGCGGTCATTGACGTATTGCCTGATATGCGCAGATGGCACGCGGAGCGTCACACGATAGTCCAGATTCTCGTTCCCCATGCTCGCGTGAGAATGCCTCGGGTGGGGCTCCGCGTCACAACTCTGCGCCGCACCACTCTTTCAGGTTCGTCGATGACCTGACCTGAGCGGACTGGGCATCCACTACGTCGGTTACGTGATCCACAATGCAGTGATGCGAGGCGTTGAGCGTTGCTGTAGTGTGCGCACCCAAAACAAGGGGCGCCTACATGCAAGACCTGCTGAACGAAATCCTCGATGAAGTAAGACCTTTGCTCGGCCAGGGCAAGGTCGCCGATTACATTCCGGCGCTGGGCGGAGTTCGGCCTGATCAGCTGGGCATCGCGGTGTATGGCAACGATGGCCAGATATTCTGCGCGGGTGATGCCGAGACACAGTTTTCGATTCAGAGCATTTCCAAGGTGTTCAGTCTGGTTCAGGCCATCGGCCATTCCGGCGAGGACATCTGGCAGCGTCTGGGCCATGAGCCCTCCGGCCAGCCGTTCAATTCGCTGGTGCAGCTGGAGTTCGAGCGAGGCAGGCCGCGCAATCCGTTCATCAACGCCGGTGCGCTGGTGATCTGCGACATTAACCAGGCGCGTTTTGCGGCGCCTTCGTTGTCGATGCGCGATTTTGTGCGTCGTTTGTGCGGAAACCGTTCGATCACCTCCGACTCCAAGGTCGCCGAGTCCGAATACCAGCACCGTTCGCGCAACGCGGCGGCGGCTTATCTGATGAAATCCTTCGATAATTTTCACGGCGACGTAGAGGACGTGCTGCGCAGTTATTTTCACCATTGTGCGTTGAGCATGAACTGCATTGATCTGGCGCGAGCTTTCGGGTTTCTGGCCAATCAAGGTTTTTGCGCCCACAGTGGCGAGCAGATCCTCAGCGCCCGCCAGGCCACCCAGGTCAATTCGATCATGGCCACCAGCGGTCTTTACGACGAAGCCGGAAACTTCGCCTACCGCGTCGGTCTGCCGGGCAAAAGCGGGGTAGGCGGCGGGATTGTGGCAATCGTGCCGGAGCGCTTTTCAGTCTGTGTGTGGTCTCCGGAGTTGAACGCGGCAGGTAACTCCCTGGTTGGTATGGCTGCGCTGGAAAAACTCAGCGCGCGAATTGACTGGTCAGTCTTTTGAGGTAACAGTGCTCGGAACGCAAATCGTCAGGAGTCATGGATTGAATCGAAGTGTGTGCAAATGGCTCATGATGAGTGCTGCGCTTGTGGCACTAGCGGGGTGCGGTACTCAGCGCGCTCAAGAGCCTGAACTGAGCCCCGAGCAGGCGCGTGCGCAGATCTCGCGTCTGATGCCTGCCAATGTCTCGGACCGGCAGGCGTGGGCGGCGGATATCCAGGCCGCGTTCGCCGCGCAGAAAATTCCGATGACAACCGAAAACGTATGTTCTGTATTGGCTGTGACCGAACAGGAATCGACCTTTCAGGCTGACCCTGCAGTGCCGGGCATGGGCCGTATTGCCCGCGCCGAAATCGACCGCCGCGCCGCGCGGCTGCACATTCCGAATGCTCTGATTGCCACGGCGTTGCGGGTGCGTTCGCCGGATGGCAAGACGTACGGCAAGCGGCTCGACTCGGCTCATACGGAAAAGGACCTGAGCGCCATTTTCGATGATTTCATCGGCATGGTGCCGTTGGGGCAGGTCCTTTTCGGTAACTTCAATCCGGTCAAGACCGGTGGACCGATGCAGGTCAGCATCGCTTTCGCCGAAAAACATGCCGAGGATTATCCCTACACGGTTGACGGTTCGATCCGGCGAGAAGTGTTTACCCGCCGTGGCGGCATGTATTTCGGCATCGCCCATCTGCTGGGTTACCCGGTGAACTACACGCAGACCTTGTACCGCTTCGCCGACTTCAATGCCGGTTGGTACGCCAGCCGTAACGCCGCATTTCAAAATGCTGTGAGCCGCGCGACCGGTATCGAACTGGCGCTTGATGGGGACCTGATCCGCTTCGACTCCACCTCGCCAGGCGCCACCGAGCTTGCAGTGCGCACGCTGGCGGGCCAGTTGGGCATGAACAAGTCGCAGATATGGAGTCAGCTCAAGCAGGGCGACACCCTGGAGTTTGAGGACACCAATCTATATCGCAAGGTATTCGCGCTGGCCGACACGTCAGCAGGCAAGCCCCTGCCAAGGGCCGTATTGCCCGGCATTACCCTGAAAAGCCCGAAAATCACTCGCAACCTCACCACCGCCTGGTTCGCCGAGCGCGTGGATGACCGGCGTGAACGCTGTGTGCAGCGCGCGCCGAAGGGCATTTGAACCAGTTGGCACCGACTCCGCTCGTTTGAGGGTGCATTTCATGGATGATCAGCGTGACAGAAGCTTTTCCGTGGTTTTATCCCGTTCGCCTGCAAAAAATGCATCAAGCACGCTCTTGAACACTGGTCGTTCAGGGGCGGCGAGGGCGAACAGGGTCATGCTCGAATGCAGCTTCAGGTCATCCGGCGAGCCGAATATCTGGCGTGCCGTACGCTCCGCCTGAGTCACGATGATGCTGGCGCATTGCTCCAGGCGCGCACCGAGCAGCGGGTGCTGCAGGTAGGCGCGGGCTTCTTCCAGACCGCTGATGGCGTAACGTTGTGCCATGTCGCTGCGGCCCAGCCCCTCGATCTGCGGAAACACGAACCACATCCAGTGGCTGCGTTTATGCCCGGCTTCAAGTTCCATTACCACCTGTTGGAACACTGGCTGCTGAGCGTTGACAAAGCGTTGCAGGTTGTAAGCGTCGTTCATGATCTGCTTCCTGTTTTTTCACGAACCTGTGGTCGTATGATGGCCGCCCGACACGGGGGTTCTACCGGTCTCGAGAGTTTTTGCGAATGCCTGTCTTCAAGCGCTTCACTATTTTCATGCAGCAGGCCTTTCGGGCTATGCACCTGGTATGGACCACTTCTCGCGGCTTGTCCGTCGGCCTGATACTGGCAACGCTGATTGCTGGACTGTTGCCCGCACTGGCCGCCTGGCTGGGACAGCGCATCGTGGACGCCGTCGTGGCCGCAATGCAGTTGCACGCCAGCACCGGCGACGCGCCTCTGTGGCCGGTATTGCGTTACGTATTGTTCGAAGCCGGTGTGCTGGCGCTGCTGGCCTGTGCGCAAAGAGCGTTGTCAGTGCAGCAGGCGCTGTTGCGGGTTTTGCTGGGCCAGAAGGTCAATACGTTGATTCTGGAAAAGGCCCAGACCCTGTCGCTGTCGCAATTCGAGGATTCGGAGTTCTACGACAAACTCGTGCGTGTCCGGCGCGAGGCCTCGACACGGCCGCTCGCGTTGGTGACCAAATCGCTCGGGCTGCTGCAAAACCTGATTTCGCTGATCAGCTTTGCTGTGCTGCTGGTGCATTTTTCGCCGTGGGCGTTGTTGATCCTGGTTGTCGGTGCATTGCCGGTGTTTTTTGCCGAGGCGCATTTTTCCGGTGATGCGTTCCGGTTGTTCACGCGTCGTGCCCCGGAAACCCGTCGACAGAATTACATTGAAACCCTGCTTTCCCACGAGGGCTACATCAAGGAAGTCAAGCTGTTCGGCTTCGCGCCATTGCTGCTGCGGCGCTATCGCGAGACCTTCGAGCGTCTGTACACCGAAGACCGCCGCCTGACTCTGCGTCGTGACGGCTGGGGCTTTCTGCTTGGGCTGCTGGGCACTGCGTCGTTCTACCTGGCGTATGCGTGGGTAGTGATCGATGCGGTACAGGGCAGAATCACTATCGGTCAGATGACCATGTACCTTGTGCTTTTCAAGCAGGGGCAGGCCGCGGTCAGTAGCAGCCTTAGCGCTATTAGCGGCTTGTATGAGGACGGCCTGTACCTGGCGGACCTGTATGTCTACCTTGGCCAGCCGGTCACGCCACCGACGGGCAGCCTGACGCAGGGCGCGCTGCCAGGCGATGGCATGCGTTTCGAAAGGGTGAGTTTCACCTACCCGGGCACCAGCCGCCCGGCACTTGAGCATATCGACCTGCACCTGGCACCGGGTCGCAGCGTAGCGCTGGTGGGTGAAAACGGTTCGGGCAAGACCACCCTGATCAAGCTGCTGACCCGCTTGTATCGCCCTGACGAGGGCCGAATCCTGCTGGATGGCAGCGATTTGCAGGACTGGGAAGAAGATGCGCTGCGCTCGCGCATTGGCGTGATCTTTCAGGACTTCATTCGTTATCAGTTTCTGGTCGGCGAAAATCTCGGTGTCGGCGACACTCATGCGTTTCACGATGAAACCCGCTGGCGCGAGGCGGCGGCGCAAGGCATGGCCGCGCAGTTCATCGAACAACTCGACAAGGGTTACGCCACTCAGTTGGGACGCTGGTTCGCAGGCGGTCAGGAGCTGTCCGGTGGTCAATGGCAGAAAATCGCGCTGTCTCGTGCTTACATGCGCCGGGACGCCGATATTCTGATTCTCGACGAACCCACCGCTGCGCTGGATGCGGGCGCAGAGGCCGCCGTGTTCGATCATTTCCGTGAATACGCGAAAGGCCGCATGACGCTGCTCATATCGCACCGGTTTTCCAGCGTGCGTAACGCCGAGCACATCGTTGTACTGGAGCACGGGCGGGTGCTGGAACGCGGTGACCATGACAGCCTGATCGCCGCTGCAGGGCGCTACGCAACGCTGTTCGATCTTCAGGCGCAGGGCTATCGCTAGATAAAAGTGTTGCAGTGAATGACCAGTCGGCGTTTTATGGGAGCCCTGTTTCACGCCGTAATTTTTTGAATCAAACGGAGACATCGATGCAATTTCGTAAATTGGGCAAAACCGACCTGTCGGTCAGCGCGATCTGTCTGGGCACCATGACCTGGGGCGAGCAGAACACCCAGGATGAAGCATTCGAACAGATTCGTATGGCCAAGGACGCCAAGGTCAACTTCCTCGACACGGCCGAGATGTACCCGGTGCCGCCGCGTGGCGAGACCTACACCAAGACCGAAAGCATCATCGGCGAGTACTTCAAGAAGTACGGCGACCGCAGCGACTGGGTGTTGGCCAGCAAAGTGGCCGGACCCGGTCGCATGGAGCACATCCGTGATGGCAACCCGCGCCTCGACCGCAAGAATATTACTGCAGCACTTGAGGCCAGCCTCAAGCGTCTGAACACGGATTATCTGGACCTGTACCAGTTGCACTGGCCGGATCGCAAGACCAACTTTTTCGGTGTCCTGGGCTACACCCACGACCCTGACGACCAAGCGGTCGAGATCGAGGAAACCCTGTCGGTCCTGGCTGATCTGGTCAAGGCAGGCAAGATCCGTCACTTCGGTCTGTCCAACGAAACGCCGTGGGGCACCCAGCGCTTTCTGAGCCTTGCCGAAAAGCTTGATCTGCCGCGCGCCGTGTCGATCCAGAACCCCTACAACCTGCTGAACCGCACATTCGAAGTCGGTCTGGCAGAAATCGCCATTCGCGAACAGATCGGCTTGCTGGCCTATTCGCCACTGGCGTTCGGTGTGCTGGCCGGCAAGTACCTTGACGGCGCACGTCCGGCCGATGGCCGCCTGACCCTGTTCGAGCGCTTCCAGCGCTACAACAACCCGCAGGCCGTCAGCGCTACCGCTCAATACGTTGCGCTGGCCCGCGAGCATGGTCTGGACCCTTCGCACATGGCACTGGCTTACGTGACCAGCCGCCCGTTCGTGACCAGTAACATCATCGGCGCCACGAAACTGGAGCAGTTGAAGATCAATCTGGACAGCATCGATGTCACGCTGTCCGATGAAGTGATCGCCGGTATCGAGGCTATTCACACCGCGCAACCCAACCCCGCGCCATAACCTGCACTGAACTTCCCGTCAGCCTCGCCAGTCAGCACTAGGTGCTTACTTCGAGGCTGAACCCTGATGCATATCTCTCTCAAGCAACAAGTCGCAATCGTTACCGGTGCCAGTTCCGGACTGGGTGCCGGTGCCGCAAGGGCGCTGGCCGACGCTGGCGCTGCAGTGGTCATCAACTACAACTCCAAGGCTGAACCTGCCGAGAAGCTGGCCGAAGAAATTCGCGCTGCGGGTGGCCGTGCCCTGGCGATCGGGGCCGACGTGTCGAAAGAGGAAGATGTCGAGCGGATGTTCGCCCAGACCATCGAGCACTTCGGTACGCTGGATATTCTGGTCGCCAATTCCGGTCTGCAAAAAGATGCGTCCATCGTCGACATGAGCCTGGACGACTGGAACACGGTCATCAATGTCAACCTGACCGGGCAGTTTCTCTGCGCCCGCGCCGCGTTGCGCCAGTTCATCAAGCAGGGCATGCGCCCCGATGTGTCCAGGGCGATGGGCAAGATCATTCACATGAGTTCGGTCCACCAGTTGATCCCTTGGGCCGGGCACGTCAATTACGCAGCGTCCAAGGGCGGCGTCGACCTGCTGATGCGCAGCATCGCCCAGGAAGTCGGCGAACTGAAGATTCGCGTCAACAGTGTTGCGCCGGGCGCAATCCGCACGCCGATCAATGCCGACGCGCGTAAAGGTGATGCCGAGAAGGAAATGCTCAAGCTGATTCCCTACGGCCGCATCGGCGAGCCGGAAGACGTCGCCAACGCGGTCCTTTGGCTGGCTTCCGATGCATCCGATTATGTCCACGGTACTACCCTGTTCATCGACGGTGGTATGACCCTTTATCCGGAGTTTCGTGGCAATGGCTGACTTTCCGGAAGAGGCGCAGAACCGTATCGAGAATCACGGCATCATCGGTGACATGCGCAGTGCAGCGCTGATCGCCGACACCGGCAGTATCGACTTCTGTTGCTGGCCGGACTTCGACAGCCCGTCGATCTTTACCGCGCTGCTCGACACCAACGACGCCGGAATCTTTCAGCTGGCGCCGGATCTGCCTGATGCGCGAAGGCTGCAGATTTACCTGCCCGACACCAACGTGCTGCAAACCCGCTGGATTTCCGAAGATGCGGTGGTGGAAGTTACTGACCTGATGCCGATTGGCGAAGATCAGGAAGACCTGCCCCGTATCGTACGTCGCGTGCAGGTGCGTTTTGGCGAGGCGACGATCCGTATGCGCTGCCGCGTGCGCATGGACTACAGCCGCGCTGAAACCACCGCGCGCATTGACGGCCAGGACGTCTGTTTCGAGGCAGAGGGGCAGCCGGGCATGCGCTTGTCGGCTGCCACGCCATTGCATCTGCAGGATCAGGACGCGGTCGCTGAGTTTCATATGCACAAAGGCCAGACCATCGAGTTCATTCTTGGCGGTATCGACGACCCTAATGTCGCAGCGGGCAAGTGCTCGCGTTATTTCAACGACACGTTGAAATTCTGGCGTCGTTGGGCTGGCCAGTCGCAGTACAAGGGCCGCTGGCGTGAAATGGTTACCCGTTCGGCGCTGGCGCTCAAGCTGCTGACCTCTCGCAAGCATGGTGGCATCGTCGCTGCAGCGACATTTGGCCTGCCGGAAACCGAGGGTGGCGAACGTAACTGGGATTACCGTTACACCTGGATCCGTGACGCATCGTTCACCGTTTATGCGTTCATGCGTCTGGGCTACACCGAAGAAGCCAATGCGTTCATGGGCTGGGTGCGTGGGCGCCTGGATGACTGCTGCGAACAGACCGAGAAGCTCGGCATTCTGTATGCCCTCGACGGCCATGCCGAGCTGCCCGAAGAACATCTCGATCACCTCTCCGGTTACGGCGGTGCGCAACCAGTGCGTATTGGTAATGAAGCGTACGAGCAGGTCCAGCTGGACATCTACGGCGAGCTGATGGACGCCGTTTACCTGGCCAACAAGTACGGTGACGCAATCTCCCATGAAGGCTGGAAACATGTGGTGCGTCAGGTAGATTACGTGTGCGAGCACTGGAATGACCGCGATGTGGGCATTTGGGAAATGCGCGGCGGCGATCAGCACTTTCTGCATTCTCGGCTGATGTGCTGGGTGGCGCTGGATCGTGCTCTGCGCCTGGCCTTGAAACGTTCGCTGTCGGGGCCTTTCGAACGCTGGAACAAGGTGCGCGAAGATATCCAGAACGACATTTGGGAGAACTTCTGGAACGAAGAACTGGGCCACTTTGTGCAACACAAGGGCAGCCGCAACCTTGATGCGTCCATGTTGCTGATGCCGCTGGTGCGCTTTGTCGGGGCCAATGATCCGAAGTGGCTGGCGACGCTGGATGCCATCGAAGCAGCGCTGGTGCGCGATGGCATGGTATTCCGCTACCGCAACGACGACGATCATGATGACGGCCTGGCGGGCGAAGAGGGCGCCTTCGTGGCCTGCTCGTTCTGGTACGTGGAATGTCTGGCCCGTGCCGGGCGGGTCGAGCAGGCGCATCTGGAGTTCGAGCAACTGCTGCGTTACGCCAACCCGTTGGGGCTGTATGCCGAAGAGTTCGACAGTCACGCGCGGCATCTGGGCAACACACCGCAGGCCTTGAGTCATCTGGCGCTGATCAGCGCGGCCAGTTTTCTGGACCGTAAACTGGGAGGCGGGCAGGCGCTCTGGCAGCCTTGAGTGTACCGAGCGTTTTCGAAAAGGCGCTGTGTGGTACAGCGTCCATCGCCCGCCAACACCGGGTTACTTAGGGCGCAGAACGTAGCCGACCGACTGTTTTTCCAGTCGATAATCTTCGGCATATGTTTCGCAATGGCTCAGTCTCGTCAGGTACGCGCCTTGGCCATTCAGGTACTCGCGCGTGTCGACGGCATCGCCGCACATCGCCAGCTCGCGCCCGCTCAGCAGTCCCACGGCCTGAGCTGAGCGCAGCGCACCCATGGGCGTCCAGTCGGCGATCAGCAGCGCGCCCTCCGGCACCGACTCTTCGTAGGCGTGCACGAACTGTTCGGCAGATCGATCGCGCAGATAAGGCACCATGAAATAATGAATGTCGTCTCGCATCGGCAGCTTTTCGGTATGCGCAGGCAGCTGGATGACGCCATTGGCGTAAAGCGCATAGGCCAGAAGGATCACCGCAGGCGCGGACAACACTGAAAGATTGAGCAGGACCCCGCGAGCAGCGTTGCGGGGCAACAGGCGCCGCAGTTGAATCATGCCAAGGACACTCAACATCGCTATGCCAGGCAGGAAAAAAGTAAAGCGGTCGGTGACGTTATAGGAAATGGCGAATACCAGGTTCAGGAGTGCCGCGGCCCATAGCAAGCGTAACCGACTGCCCTTGGGAAACAGCACCAGACCCGCCAGCTGAGGTCCGATCAGCGATAGCAGCAACAGCACTACCGAGGTTTTTTCCTGTAACAGTTGGTCGAAGCGCAGCAGGCTGCCTTCCCATTCCGGGCCAGCGAGAGTCGAGGACGCTCCGGTCAGATAACGACGGGCGATCTCCAGCAGCCCCGAGCCTGCGTTCAGATCATTGATCACAGCAAAGGCCGCTGCCGCAAAGCCCAGCAGGAAGCCGGGCAGTGTGATCAGCGCCAGAGCTTTGTGCTGATACAGAATTTGCACGTACAACGGCAGCAGGACCACAAAGGTCAGTTGGTGGATCGAGGCGGCCATGCCGGTCAGAACGCCGACCATGAACAGCTTTTTCAACGGTGTCAGCCGGCTGCTGTCGTGAAATTGCAACGCATATGTCAGCAGCACGAGCAGGGTGTGCAGCAGGTAGACCTCCGCCTTGGTCGAGACCCAGAAAACTCCGTGGGCGAGCAGTGTCGCCACTGCGGCAAGTACGGCCTGACGAGGCCCTGCACCGACGTTCAGGGCCAGTCGATAGATGACCCAGGCGAGTGGCAGCAAAATCATAGAATTCAGCAGGCTGAGCGGCGTAGCTCCGAACAAAGTCAAAAATACGGCATTGAACAACTGATAAAGCGGATGCTCCAGTGGTCCGAGCGACTGGCTGAAATACGGCCCCTCATGGGCATTGGCCAGAAACATGCCGTTGTCCATCCATTGCACCGGCCCGCTGGAAGCCAGAAAGCTCGCTGCAATGGCGAGGCATAGCAGAACCATGGGAATGATGTTTGATGCGCGTGAAGTATCGGCAGGCATTGAATAAAACTCCTCCTTGAGGTGAACAGAAAAACGGGAAACGATCACTTGGCGGCGTCAGGGCTGACGCTCCGGCACCTGTGCAGCGTCTTTGAACCGGGACAGCATCGCCGCCCCGATGGCCACCGCAAACCATAGGGTCGCCAGGCGGATCAGTAGCGTTGCCGCAACGGCATCCGCGCTTGGCATGCCTTTGAAAATCAGCAGTCCGACCATGACCGCTTCGGCACTGCCCAGGCCGCCAGGCATGAAACTCACTGCGCCTGCGAGCATCGCCAATGCGTAAGTGAACACGGCAAACGTGAGGGGGATCTGGGCGCCCAGCCAGCCAAGCATCCAGTAGAACGCCAGTGCTTCGGCGCTCCAGGCGATCAGGCTTAGCCAGCTGGCCGTCAGCAGTACGTCCCAGCGTAGGCATTGGCGCGCCGCGAGCAACATGTCGAATACTTGCCGCCACAGTCTGTGCCGTCGTGTGCCGCTGGCCGCCGGTATCAAACCCCGCAGGCGTTGCAGCAAAGGGCGTTGAGACAGGACCAGCAGGACGGCGAGTACCAATATCAGGCCAGGCACGATGATTGTTTGCGCTTGCGGATACCACGACAAGCCGAACAACGTCAGCAGCACGATGGCCAGCAAGTCGGACAGGCGCTCGCTGAAAAAAGCGGCAAAGCTGTGTGGGTAGGGCACGCCCAGCGGTTTGAGTAACACGCCGCGCAAGGCTTCGCCGGCCTTGCCAGGCGTCGTGGTCAAGGCAAAGCCCGCCAGATAAATGCTCAGGCTGTGTCGCCACGCGAGCGGATGCCCCAGGACCTTAAGGTAGAGTTGCCAGCGGCCGAAGCGCAGGCCGTAATTGAGCGCGGACATCAGCAATGCCGCGCCAATGCCGAGCAGCCCGACCTTGGCGGCCGCCTCGCTCACCGCCTGCCAGCCGCCCCACAGGGAAAACCCCAGATACCCCAGCGCAGAGCCGACCACTGACAGCAATACCGCCCTATAACGCCATCCTGACAGCGCCGACAGACTGCTCACAGGTCGAGCCTTTTGAACAGCGCTCGCGGTATCGAGCGGATCACCCACATGATCCAGGCCCAGTAGCCCGGTACGTAAAGACTGCCTGATTGACGCTCAATCCCCGCGACGATGCGTCTGGCAACCGTTTCAGGCTGCGCAACCAGCGCGGCAGGCAACTTCTGACCCTGGGTCATGGGGGTATCGACAAAACCGGGCTTGATGGTCAGCACACGCACACCGATCTTGAACATACGCGCGTCCAGCCCGTCGCAGAACGTGGTGACTGCTGCCTTGGCCGAACCGTAAAGGTAGTTGGAAGGGCGGCCGCGCTCGCCAGCCACCGAAGAGATCACCGCCAGTGTGCCGCAGCGCTGTATTTCGAAATGCCGGGCCAGCAGGGTCAGCAGCGCGATCACTGAAACACTGTTGGTGATGAAAGCCTGCAGCGCCAGGGCAACGTCTTGTTCGCACGCGCGCTGGTCGGGCAATGTGCCATGCGCAATCAGCACAATGTCGATCTGGCCGAAGGCCTTCAGGCATGCGTCGAGCATTGCCGGGTGTTCGGCAAAGTGCGTAGCGTCCATGGGGTGCAGGATGATACTCCCGGCACCACGAGCCTTGAGGTCGGCTTCGTTGCTTTCCAGCTTTTCCACATTGCGTGCGACGAGGAAAAAATCACAACCTTGCACTGCCCAGAGCCTAGCGCAGGCGTGGGCGATGGTAGAGGTCGCTCCAATGATCAGGATTCGTTTCATGGCATCACTCGTTTCCAGAAGCGGGACATCAGGGAAGGGTCGCGCAGGGCTTCCAGTTGCTCCCAGGCCGGGTAGGCCAAACGAAAATCGCTACCGTTCATGTGGGCATCCTTGGCCGGGTACAGGCGTCCGCCGGCTTCCCGGACGATAGCGTCCAGGCGCGGGAACAGAGAACCGGCCAGATCGTGGGTCTGCGGAAAGTCGAGCGCCAACGAGGTGCCTTGCATCGGAAATGACAACAACCCCGGTGAGACGATGTCGCCGCAGCGCTTGAGCACCGCGAGAAAAGATCCCCGCGCCGATGCGGCGATAACGTCGAGCAACGCCTGAATGGCTTGTGGGGCGCAATTTTCCGGGATCACGCACTGGTATTGCTGAAAACCGTTGCGGCCATACAGGCGATTCCAGTGATGAAGGCGATCCAGCGGGTAGAAAAAAGATTCGTGGCTGCAGCGCCTTGGCGTGGATCGGCGTGGATGTGCATGCCAGTACATCGAATTGAAGGCGCGCAGTGAAAAGTTGTTCACCAGGGAAAACGGTGGCATGAACGGCATGCTCAGTGCGCGGCGCGGCGTTGCCATCAGCGAACCATAACCGGCATGGTCGCCGACGATGTAGACCCCGCGCCCGCTGTTGTTGCCTTTGGCCAGGCAGTCGATCCACGCCACGCTGTATTCGTGTCGGGCGTCCAAAGCCTGGGACAAAGCGAAAAACTCTTTCAGGTTGGCAAAGCGCACGACGCAGCTATCAATCTGGCTGGTGCGGACAGGCATGAGTTGCAGATCGATCCAGTTGATCACCCCGGTCAGGCCAAGGCCGCCGATGGTTGCGGCGAACAATCGCGGGTGTTCCTGCGCTGAACAGATCATCGGCGCCTCGCCCTGGCGGATCAGCCCGAAGCGCTTGACGTGACAGCCGAATGTCCCGCGTCGATGATGGTTCTTGCCATGAACGTCGTTGGCAACCGCCCCGCCCAGTGTGACGAATCGGGTGCCGGGGGTGACCGGTAGAAACCAGCCATGCGGTATGGCTGCGTCGAGCAGTTGCGACAAGGTCATGCCCGCTTCGAGTCGGACCATGCCGGTCTGCCAGTCGGCGGCAATGAAGCGGTCCAGTCGGCGCATGTCCAGCACATGATCGCTGGCGGCCAGACAGCTGTCGCCGTAACTGCGTCCGTTGCCGAACGGCAGGCTGCTGCGATGGCGGCCAATGATGTCGGCAATATGTGTGGGTAAGCGCTCTATCGCTTCACATGCGTGACCTTGCTGCGGAATGAGCGGGTAGCGACCCCATGAATAGAGAGGTGCGTTCATGCCGCGACCCAGAAAACAGTCAGGAACAGAAATCCGATGCCTTGGCTCACCCGGTCGCGAATCGCGAACACCACCGGGTCCTCGTTCATCTCGCCGCGATGAGTCAGCATCCAGATCCGGGTTATCCAGAACAGCAACAGGGGGCATGCCAGCCAGATCGCATGTGGGTGCTGGTAAAGGGCCGACGTTGCGCCTTCATGGATATAGAGCGCCAGAACCATGACGGCCAGATTGCCCGACGACGCTCCCAATGAGGCGATCATCTCCAGATCGCCGGGGTAGTAGCCGCGACCGCGTGTCCTGCTGGTCAGATTGCGCATCCGGGCGTCACGCAGTTCGGCGTAGCGTTTGACCAGCGCAAGGCTGAGAAACAGAAACATCGAGAACGCCAGAATCCAGAACGTCAGGGGTAACTGAAACGCCTCAGCGCCTGCAAGGATGCGGGTGGTGTAGAGCATCGCCAGAACGATGACATCCACTGCCATATGCCGCTTCAGATAAAGCGAGTAAACCAGCGTCAACAGGTAATAAGCTGCCAGCACTGCCGAAAACTGCCACGGCAATGTGAGCATTGCGCCCGCGAACGCAGCCACCAGCAATAGCGGGATCGCGACCAGGCCGGACTTTATCGACAGTTGGCCGCTGGCGAACGGACGTAGGCGCTTGCTGTGGTGGTGCCGATCGTCTGCCAGATCGAGGAGATCGTTGAGCAGGTAGACGCTTGAAGCACACAGCCCGAAGCATAAAAATGCCAGTAAGCCGTCAAGCATCAACAGTGGGTTCTGGAGTTGGTGGGCGGCCAGCAGCGGCACTAGAATCAGGGTGTTTTTCATCCATTGGTGCAGGCGAAGCGCTTTAAACCAGGCGTGCCGCCGCGTCGATGCGGTTTTGATGACCTGAGCGACATTACCCAGCGCGCGTGCCTTGCGCTCTACGCCTGCCAGCGGGCTGGCAACTATAGACTGGCGCGAAACCTTCCAGACGCACAGGTCATCCCGCGAGTTGCCTATGTAGTCAAAGCCGCCTTCACCGTAGAGGCTGACCAGCAGATCGCGTTTGCGATGGGCAGAGAGGTTGATCATGCCATCCGAGGCCAAGACCTGATCGAACAGTTGCAGGTGCGTGGCTATTCGGCTGGCAAGTGTGTCATGGCAGGCCGTTGCCAATACCACCAGACGTCCGCTCTGTCGTTGGGTCTGTATGTAGTCAATGACCGCTGCGTGGTACGGCAGCAAGGTCACATCAATATCGGTGCCCAGCGCCAGCCCTTGTTTCAGCGACGCCTTGCCTCGCAGCAGCCAGGCAAAAATCCGCAACACCTGCAGCGGGTGATGGCGTATGAATGCCATCGCCGTTTCAAACAGCATGTCCGAAGACAGTAATGTGCCGTCGAGGTCGACCACCAGCGGAGGGTGAACCTCAAGAATTCTTCCCTGAATGCCGGACATGAATAGTCGCTCCTTTGAAAGTGAGCGCACTATGGGACGAAAGCGGACATTCACCACGACAAAAAAGTTAAAGACCATCAGCAATATAGCCGTGCCGATGACGCCAGAGAACGTGTCTGCTTCAGCGCCTACGATGCTTGATGACTATTGATGGATGGCGAGTGATTGATATGGAGGCGGTGTACGCCGGTCGTGCGGATCCAAAAAAGAGTGAATTTCCGGCGTCGGTTTGAGTCACCTATACTCAAGTCACTGCTGAAAAAGGATCAGACTTTCAATGGCACTTCCAAAGCACTACCGCATTGATTATCTGTTAAACGGTTCGTTCAAGAGCTTTTACATACGTACCGAGAACATGGATAACGCAGAGGCGTGGCACCACGCGAGTGTGGACGCAGGTCTGGCACGCATCCCCAAATACCGCCTGGAAAAAGTCCAGCGCGTGTCCAAACCCTATGCCGAGCACTTCGGTGTCACTGACGTGGAGTGGGCTCAGGCCTGAGCCACTCCACGTATTGATGTCACCCGCCTGACGTCAGCGGCTGCTTATCTGCTCCAGCGCCAGGTTGCGTGTGCGCGGCCCGAAGCGACCGATGGTGATGATCACGATCAACATGCTGATGACAATGAAGCCCAGCACGCCCGGCGTGCCGAAGTGATCGAGGAATATGCCGATCAGCAGGCTGCTGAACACGGTAGACAGGCGACTGAACGAGTAGCAGAAGCCTACCGCCCGGGCGCGTATATTGGTCGGGAACAGTTCGCCTTGGTACGAGTGGTAACTGAAACTCAGCCATGCGTTGCAGAACGTGATCATGATTCCGCAGAAGACCAGTCCTGCGGCGCTGCTCTGAAACGCAAACAGGCTGCCGAAAATCATCGCTCCGAGCGCTGATCCCACGATCTGCCATTTGTTTTCAAACCGGTTGGCAAACTTCACGAACAACAGCGGACCCAGCGGGTAGGCCAGCGTGATCACAAACGCATAGCCCAGGCTGTGGGTGACACTGAGGCCCTGACCGGAAAGCAGCGCGGGCAGCCAGTTACCGAAGCCGAAGAAGCCGATTGCCTGGAAGACGTGGAACACGATCAGCATGACGGCGCGCCGACGGTAAGGCGGTTGCCAGATATCTGAGAAGCGGCCTTTGCCTTCGAGTGCCACGTTCTGCGGTTCCGGTTGATCCAGCGGCTTGCCGTGGTCTTTGACGCAACGCGCTTCGATACCGTCCATGATTCGTTCGGCTTCGTCGTAACGTCCTTGCTGCGCCAGCCAGCGAGGTGATTCGGGCAATGCCGAGCGCAACCACCAGACAAAAAGGGCAAACACTGCGCTGCCGATCACCACCCAACGCCAGCCGGAATAACCAAACGGCGACAGAGGCACCAGCCACCATGACATGAGCGCAACGGTTGGGACTGACAGGAACTGAATGAAAAAGGTGAAGGCGAACGCAGAGCTGCGAATACGCTTGGGCACCAGTTCCGCGAGATAAGTGTCGATGGTCACCAGTTCGACGCCCAGGCCGATGCCGACCACAAAACGCATGGCTATAACGCCCAGGGCAGAGGTTTGCAGGCCCATGATCACGGTGGCAACCGTGTACCAGATCAATGCGAAGGTGAAGATTGTCCTGCGCCCTAATCGGTCGGCAACAGGGCTGAGCAGGCTGGCGCCCAGAAACAGCCCGAGAAAGGTGGCAGAGGCAAAAGCCGCCTGATCGGAAAACCCGAACAGGCCTTGACTGCCCGTGGCGAAAATCCCGTCGCGAACCAGCCCCGGACTGATATAGGCGGTCTGGAACAGGTCGTAAAGCTCAAAGAATCCGGCGATGGAAAGCAGGGCAACCAGTCGCCATATCGTCGCAACCGCCGGCAGGCGGTCGATGCGCGCCGAAATCGAGGCAGCTCTTGTCGGGTCACTGACCGAGACGCCTGTCTGGAGTGATGAATTCATCGGTGAGCATCCTGAGTTCTTGTTGGAATCTAGATGGTACTACTGATGATTTGCATTATTTTGTTTCTGAATGCTTCAACGTGTGTTTTCTGAATGAATGATTGTTTAATCGTTAGCACTCTTGGTTTTCTGATTTCCTGTTTTTACTGCTTAGGTTGAGCCGATTGGCCGCCCGTCAGCACCGCCAGCGAAGTGCAGTGCGACGCTGCGAAGGATGTATCAACATGTGTCGCAAAACCTTAGGATGAAGGCCTCGCTTTCTACCTGCCGGGTTCCCGTGACGTACAAATTGCCCACCACCGCTACAGCGCCTTTCTGTCCCTCGGCAACGACTGACAGCGTCAGCATTCCGCCCAACGCATCCTTGCTGCGCAAGATGATGCTGTTCGTTGGCCCTGGCCTGCTGGTGTCGATCGGCTATATGGACCCCGGCAACTGGGCGACCGCCATCGAGGCGGGCTCGCGTTTCGGCTACTCGTTGCTGTTTGTCGTGGTACTGGCCAGCCTGTCGGGTATGGTGCTGCAAAACCTGTGTTCCCGCCTTGGCATTGCGACCGGACGAGATCTTGCGCAGCTGTCTGCCGCTCGCTACAGCCGTAACGTCGCCACAGGTCAGTGGTTGCTGGCAGAGTTGTCGATTATCGCCACCGACCTGGCCGAAGTCCTGGGCGCTGCGCTGGCGTTTCATTTGCTGCTGGGTGTCTCTATCACCACAGGTGTAGCGCTGACCGCTTTCGATACGCTGATCGTGCTGGCCTTGCAGGGCGCCAACTTTCGGCGTCTCGAGGCCATTGTCCTCGGGCTTATCGCTACCATCGCCACCTGCTTTACCGTCGAGCTGATTCTGATCAAGCCGTTCTGGCCGGATGTCTTCGCCGGTCTACGGCCGAGCTGGGATGTGCTGAGCAGCCAGGAGCCTTTGTACATTGCCATCGGAATCCTGGGTGCCACAGTCATGCCGCATAACCTTTATCTGCATTCCTCGGTGGTCCAGACCCGGGTCAATGGTTCGGACCTGGTCAGCAAGGCCAGCGCCATTCGTTACGCGCGACTGGACACTGTCGGTTCACTGAGTCTTGCGCTGCTGATCAACGCCGCGATTCTGATCCTCGCTGCCGCAGCCTTCCACACCACCGGCCATACGGAGGTGGTCGAGATTCAGGATGCTTATCACCTGCTCGATCCGCTGGTAGGAGGCGCTGTCGCCAGCGTACTGTTCGGCGTGGCATTGCTGGCAGCGGGCCAGAGCTCGACGTTTACCGGCACCATCGCCGGGCAGGTGGTGCTTGAAGGTTTTCTGCAGGCGAAGATCCCTTGCTGGCAGCGGCGCCTCATCACTCGTGCACTGGCACTGATCCCGGCGTTGATCGGGGTGATCTGGCTGGGAGACGGCTCGGTCGGCAAAATGCTGGTGCTCAGTCAGGTGGTATTGAGTCTGCAACTGCCATTCGCCTTGTGGCCGCTGATCCGTTTTACCAGCGATCCGCAGCTGATGGGGCCGTTCGTCAACAGCCGCCTGGTAAAAACCGCTGCCTGGGGCCTGTTCGGGTTGATCTCTGCGGCCAACCTGACGTTGCTGTGGTTCTGGATCATCTGAACTCGGGCAGAGCAAGCGACTCTCAACTTGAGACCACCGTCAGCCGTGAGGAAACCCGGACATGAACACACCCCGCGACACTGCAAGCGTGTTCGAGACTGATCTACCGGCCCGTCTGGATCGCCTGCCGTGGGGGCGATTTCACACCTTGCTGGTGGTGGCTCTGGGCATTACCTGGCTGCTCGACGGCCTGGAAGTGACCCTTGCCGGTTCGGTGGCAGGGGCCTTGAAGGCCAGCCCGGCGCTCAACCTCACCAACAGCGACATAGGTCTGGCGGGGGCAGCGTATATCGCCGGCGCGGTGCTGGGCGCGCTGTTCTTCGGCTGGCTGGCCGACCGCCTCGGGCGTCGCAAGTTGTTCTTCATCACCCTGCTGCTGTACGTCGGCGCTACTGCGGCGACGGCTTTCTCGTTCAGTTTCTGGAGCTTCATGCTGTTTCGGTTTCTGACCGGCATGGGCATCGGCGGCGAATACACGGCTATAAATTCGACCATCCAGGAGTTCACCCCGGCGCGCTACAGAGGCTGGGTTGACCTGACCATCAACGGCACGTTCTGGCTCGGCGCAGCATTGGGGGCGATCGGCTCGATTGTGTTACTTGACCCGCAATGGCTGGGCGCGGAGCTGGG
Source organism: Pseudomonas coronafaciens pv. oryzae str. 1_6 (assembly GCF_000156995.2). Lineage (NCBI taxonomy): Bacteria > Pseudomonadati > Pseudomonadota > Gammaproteobacteria > Pseudomonadales > Pseudomonadaceae > Pseudomonas > Pseudomonas coronafaciens. The sequence goes on from NZ_CP046035.1 coordinate 2,386,480, forward strand.
CTGGCGCCTGTGTTTTGGAATTGGCGCAGTGCTGGGGCTACTGGTGCTGTTGATGCGCCTGTGGCTTCCGGAGAGCCCGCGCTGGTTGCTGATTCACGGACAATCGGCCGAAGCGAAGAGAATCGTCGAGCAGATCGAAGCGGATCTACAACGTCAGGGCCACACATTGTCAGCGGTCGAGGGCAAGCCCCTGCGCCTGCATGTTCGAGACCATACGCCGCTCGGCGAAGTCGCCCGAACGCTGCTGGTGACGTTTCGACAGCGCTCGCTGGTTGGCCTCACATTGCTGACCGCACAGGCATTTTTCTACAACGCGATTTTTTTCACCTATGCACTGGTGCTGACAGATTTCTACAGCGTGCCCGCAGAGCGAGTGGGCTGGTATGTGCTGCCTCTTGCGCTGGGTAATTTCTGCGGGCCGCTGTTGCTGGGCAGGTTGTTTGACGTGATCGGGCGGCGAGTGATGATCAGCCTGACCTACGGCGTGTCCGGCATCTTGTTGGCAATAAGCGGTTACCTGTTCCAGCAAGGGCTTATGGACGTCACTCAGCAAGCCATCGCCTGGATGGTGATTTTCTTCTTTGCTTCGGCGGCTGCCAGCTCGGCTTACCTGACTGTGGCCGAAACCTTCCCGCTGGAAATTCGCGCCCTGGCAATCGCGGTTTTTTATGCATTCGGCACCGGATTGGGCGGAATGATCGGGCCGACGCTGTTTGGTGAACTGATCGACACCGGCGAACGCAGCAATGTGCTGATTGGTTATCTTGTCGGGGCGGGGTTGATGCTGCTGGCGGCCGTTGTGCAGTCGATCTGGGGCGCGGCCGCTGAACGCAAGTCTCTGGAGGAAGTAGCGAGGCCGTTGTCGCAGGCCGGAGATCGGTAGATCGTCAGATGAACACGCCGCGAAGGCCGTCTACCGATGCTTGTAAACCGATGATGCGCTCGTTGACTTCTCGTGCTTCATGCGGACGAGACGTACGTTCAAGGTACAACAGATGCCCGGCCATGTTGGCCGAGACGCGTTCAAGGTCGTCGGCGGTACGCTGTACGTAGGCCTGGATATCTTTCAACTGCTCAATCTGCACGGATGTTCCCCATTAGGTCGCATCCGAGCGCACTAGCCTGATAAATGAGCGACTCCACCGAGCCTGCCAACACGATTTGTCGGCAACCTGAACAGGTTTCTTTAATGCCTGGCTTAAATAAATTTATCAGGTAGCAGCGGCCCCGCTAATCCTCATCCTGCTCGTCCTGTTCCGTATAGGAATCCAGCAGCTCGGCCAGCGCCAGCGTGCGGTCCAGCCCGCTGCGGCTGGACATGATGTCGGCTACTGCCTGCGTGGCGGCGATTCTTGCAGCTTCGCGCTCGGCATCGGTGTTATTGGGCGTGGCAGCTTGCGCAGCCTCAATAATCGATTGCTCAAAGGTATTCATGGTGCTCGCTCTTCGGGTTCAGGTTGCTGTAATACCGAGAATACTGAAGTGTTTCAAGGGCGATCAGTCGCCCTCGTAGGGGAATTCTTCAAGCGTTTGCATCAGCGCAACGCCTTGCGGGCCCTGCATGTTATCCAGCACCCAGCAACTGTTGGCATTTTTGGCCAGTAACAGGCGTGTCGTCTGGCTGGTAACCGGCTGTTGCGGGGCGTCTTTGTAACCCAGGTTGTAGGTCATCTCGACCACCGCCTGTTTGTCGGAGTTGGACACCAGCTTCCAGTCGATTGGTTTCTGCACGTCGCCATCTTGCGCATCTGTCCACGGGTTGGCACTGACCGCGCACTGATCGCCGTTCTGACAGGCCCAGTCTTTCTTGAGAAGGCTCAACAGTGGTTTGGACAGGTAATCCGCGCCCCCTTTGCCGTTGACGTAAAAATCCTGATGCTTTTCGTAGATCCAGCGCGCGGTATCGACCGGGCTGGCAGCGGGGCAGGCGGCCTGCAAGGTGGAGGACAGCAGGCAGGCAATGGCGATGGCAGCAGTTCTGGACATGGAGCAGGCTCGCAGAGAAGGTGGCAGTGATGGTACAGGCTCACGCCTCTGCATTTGTAAGCCAAGCGGACAAAAAAGCAATGGTTTTAAGTTTTGTATCTGGCGCGCCGGATGACTGAAACCGGGTCAAGGGTAATTTCCTTCAATACGCTGTGCGTTGCCGCCATTACCTTGATTCGGTCATTTCTGATCGTGTTCGAGGAGTTCTCTATGAGTTTGCTGACTTCTATGGCTGCGTTTGCTTTGGCGTCGTCCATCACGCCGGGGCCGGTCAACATCGTGGCGCTAAGCGCCGGCGCAAGTTTTGGTTTTTGGCCAGGCATGCGCCATGTGTTAGGCGCAACGCTGGGTTTCACGCTGTTGTTGCTGCTTATCGGTTTCGGCCTGCACGAAACTTTGCAGCAGTGGCCTTTTCTGACCCGGATCATTCAAGGGGCTGGAGTGGCCTTTCTGTTGTACATGGCCTTTCGGCTGGTAACCGATAACGGGCTACTGAGTTTAGGACAGCAGGGCACTGGCCCATCGATGATACAAGGCGCGGTCATGCAGTGGCTAAACCCCAAAGCCTGGCTGGCGTCGATAGCAGGTATGGGCGTTTTTGTCGCCAATGGCGAGGCTGTATTGGTCTGGCAATTTGCAGCCATCTATTGCGTGGTCTGCTACGTGTCACTCGGCTGCTGGGCCTTTGCCGGGAGCTTCCTGAGCCATTACTTGCGCAACGCGGCGAGGGTGCGCGCGTTCAACCGGTTCATGGGACTGTTGCTGATTGGCTGCGCGTTTTACCTGGTTATCTGATCGTATTCATCACAACCGGTACTGGCCTGGCGTTGCGGCCAGATGTTTTTTGAATTCGCGCTGAAAGTGCGCCTGATCGGAAAAACCGCTTTCGAGTGCGACATCGGCGATCATCTTGCCTTGTTTAAGTTCGGTGCAGGCGTGCTGAATGCGTCGGTTGAGCAGGTAGGCATGCGGCGTAAGGTGATAGTGCTGTTCGAACGAGCGAATCAGGTATGACGCCGACAGGGTGGAGGCTGCGCAGATGTCGGCAAGTTTGATGGAACGAGTGAAGTTCTCGTTGATGTAGTCGGCGGCCCGCGTGACTCGAGCGGAGGGTTGAGGTGGGTGCAGTTGCGCAGCGCCCAATGTGCCCAGCATGAGGGTGAAAAACGATACGGCTGAGCAATGCTTTTGCAACGTATCGAGACTCACGTCGACCAGTGTCTCGTAAAGCGCCGTCAATGCGCCGAACAGGACCGGATTGCAGCTATGCGTGTAGGGCAGCGGCTGAAATCCGGCTGCTGCATCCAGCCTCGCGTCTTGCTGAATATCGCTCAGCCAATAGCTGTCGACGTAAAGCATCAGGTACGACCACGGCTGGTCATTGATCGGATTGCAGGCATGTACATCGCCAGGGTTCATCAGCACCACGGTGCCTGCCATGACGCGCCGCGATGTCTTTTCGTGCAGATAGGTACTTTGCCCGGCAATGATCGCGCCAATGGAAAAAAATTCATGCGAATGCGGGGCATAACAGACCTTTCTGCCGTCCTCTACCGAGCGTGCCTCGATGAAAGGCAGATGCTCATCGCGCCAGAAGAAAGGATTCACGGTCGAGTGGTTGGGGTGTGTGCTGTTCATACAGATATCCCGTCGGCAGAGCGACCAGATTAGCTGAACTGATGAGTCAGAGCGAAGCGGAGGTGACGCAGAGCGTCACCATTAAGCGTGAGGAGCAAGAGGCACCGGGCCTAGGCTTGTGGGGCTGCACCGATCATGTTGCATATGTCTGACTGACTCTTTTCGACGCGCCGCGTTGACATGTATTTCGTGACTCTATGTGTCACTCAGGCATGCCAGCGCGAGGCACATGAGATTACTTCTTGATCGGCACGATATCCATGATCTGGCCATTCACTTTCTGAAACCGCACATACTTGTCATTGACCTTTACCCATTCGCTTTCCTTGGCGGGCTCTTCCAGGCCTTTGCTTTTCCAGTCTTTGACTTCGAGGTCGCTGCGGCGATATTTCTCGGGTATGCGGGAACCGAGTTCAAGCTCGTGAACGTTGTCCTTGGACTCGGTGATTTTCGGATCAGGCGTCTCGGCAGCATGAACTGGCAGGGTGACGGCAGAGAAACAGCCGAGCAGGGTCATGCAGGCGATCAGCGATTTGGTATTCATGTGAAGACTCCCAGTCTTAGGTCTCAGTCGGCTTTATGCCATTGGTCATAACTGGGACCTTCACGATTTGGAATCATTCGATCGGTTTTACAGTGCTCAGCCTCGCAGTGCTTCCTCAATGGTTTTTACCAGTGGGGTGGCAGGGCGACCGATCAGTCTGCTCAGCTGGCGGCTGTCGTCAAACAAGGCGCCTTTGGCGGCTGCCGCGTCGGAATCGGCTAACAGATTTGCGACGAAATCAGGCAGGCCGGCTTGAATCAAAGCGGCTTCGAACCCGGTTTGCGTCAGATTGGCGTAAGGCACTGGTTTGCCCGACTGTTTCGACAGCTCGGTGGCAAATTCGGCAAGGGTGTAAGACTCGTCGCCCGCCAGCTCGTAAACGCGACCTGACTGATCTTCTTCCGAGGTCAATACAACCGCTGCAGCCTCAGCGTAATCAAGGCGCGATGCCGAGCTGATTCGGCCTTCGTCGGCGCAACCCATCATCGCACCATGTGCCAGTGCCCCCGGTATGCCTGCCGTGTAATTCTCGGTGTACCAGCCATTGCGCAGCAAGGCGAATGACAACCCGCTGGCGCGCAGGTAGTCCTCGGTCTCGCGATGTTCTTTGGCCAGGCCCAGTGACGAGGCATCAGCGTGCAATACGCTGGTGTAGGCGAGCAATTTGGCCCCGGCGCGCTTGGCTGCATCAATAACCGCCTTATGCTGGGAAAGGCGCTGGCCTATTTCGCTGGAAGAAATCAACAGCACCTTTTCAGCTCCCGCAAATGCGCTGTCCAGGGTCGCGGGTTGCGAATAGTCGGCGTGACGAACCTGGACCCCCAGTGCCGACAGGTCAGCGGCTTTATCGGGGCTGCGTACGGCTGCGATGATCTGTCCGGCAGGAATGCGGACGAGCAGTTGCTCAATGACGAGGCGGCCTAGCTGGCCAGTGGCACCGGTGACAACGATCATGGAATGATTCCTCGAATCGGTTGAAAGGAAGCGTCAGCATAGTCATCATGCTTACCTTTCGTAAGTACGCACAAAAAGGTAAGTGTCATGAGTGAGTCTGCCCCGCAGGTGCCATCTGATACCGTCGAGTCCATGCTGGCCTTTGTTCGCCAGGGACACGTCTTGGCCACTGAGTGCCCCTCAAGGGTCGTGCTCAATCACATTTGCAGTCGATGGGGCGTGCTGGTGCTGGTGGTGTTGCGTGGCGGCGTGCACCGTTTCAGCGAAATGCGACGCAAGATCGGCGGGGTCAGCGAAAAAATGCTCGCCCAGACACTTCAGCATCTGGAGCAGGACGGTTTCGTCAGCCGCAAATCGCTGCCTGTCGTTCCGCCGCATGTCGAGTATCGGTTGACCCCGATGGGCGAAGAGGTTGCTTTGCAGGTCGAGACACTGGTCACCTGGATCGAGACAAGTCTGCCGCGCATCATGCAGGCGCGCGAAGCGTCAGCCGAGGCCCGTGCATTGCCTGCCTGAGGCATTTCTGACAGATTTTTCATCTGGCGAATGTCAGCGCAACTGCCTGTCATCAGTCGCTTCTTGCTATGGTGCGCGCCGAAATATTCATTTACACGTTCAGTTGCGCCGTTTGCCCTTCATCGAGAAGCTGTAGAAATGCCCAATCCAATCCCCCTGAAAGACCACGAGAAAGAGACGCGGCTGGTCAACCAGCGACTGATTGCCTGTGCCGTGCTGGTCGGGCTGCTGGCCACCTGCCTGGTGGCGAGAATGTACTTCCTGCAGGTCACCGAGTTCGAGTATCACTCGACGATCTCCGAAAACAACCGCGTCCATGTACTGCCGATTCCGCCTGAGCGCGGTTTGATCTTTGACCGTAATGGCGAAGTGCTGGCCGACAATCGGCCCAGTTTCAATCTGACCCTGACCCGTGAGCGAGCAGGTGACTGGCACAAGGTTATCGACGAACTGATGACCCTGCTGGAACTGCCGGATGAAGACCGTATTCTGTTCGACAAAGAGCTGAAACAGGTACGTCATCCATTCGAGCCTGCGACCCTCCTGTACGAACTGACCGAAGAGCAGATCGCCACATTGGCAGTCAATCAGTACCTGTTGCCGGGCGTTGATGTCGCGGCACAGTTCGTTCGTCACTACCCGCTGGGCGCACATTTTGCTCACTCTATCGGTTACGTTGGGCGCATCAACGAAAAGGAAGCGGCTCACCTCGACAACGAGTATCGCGGCACTCAATCCATCGGCAAAACCGGGATAGAGCGCTTCTACGAGTCAGAGCTGCACGGTCATGTGGGTTACGAAGAAGTCGAGACCAATGCCCAGGGGCGCGTACTGCGGGTTCTGAAACACACTGACCCGGTGCCCGGCAAGAACATCACCCTGACGCTGGATGCGCATCTTCAGGCTGCTGCGGAGGACGCGCTGGGTGATCGTCGTGGTTCGGTAGTGGCGCTGGACCCGGAAACAGGCGAGGTGCTGGCGATGGTCAGCAAGCCGAGCTTCGACCCCAATCTGTTCGTGACCGGCATCAGCTTCAAGCAATACGCTGCATTGCGCGATTCCATCGACCGGCCGCTGTTCAATCGCGTGTTGCGCGGTCTGTATGCCCCTGGCTCGACGGTCAAGCCGGAAGTTGCCATTGCCGGCCTCGACAGCGGTGTGGTCACTGCCTCGACCAAGGTCTTCGACCCTGGGTACTTCCAACTGCCGGACTTCGATCACAAGTACCGCAACTGGAACCATAGCGGTGATGGCTGGGTAGACATGGACACCGCGATCATGCGGTCCAACGACACGTACTTCTATACCTTGGCGCACAAGCTGGGCATCGACCGACTGCATGACTACATGACCATGTTCGGCATTGGCCAGAAAGTCTCGCTGGACATGTTCGAGGAGGCCGCCGGGCTGATGCCGTCCCGCGAATGGAAGCGTGCAACGCGCCGTCAGGCCTGGTTCCCCGGCGAGACAGTAATCCTCGGTATAGGTCAGGGCTACATGCAGGTCACGCCATTGCAACTCGCCCAGGCCACTTCGCTGATCGCCAGCAAGGGCGTCTGGCATCGTCCGCATCTGGCGATGGAAGTCGGCAATGCCGCGCCGGTCGATGAGCATCCCATGCCCAATATCGTGCTGCATGACCCCAATGAGTGGAATCAGGTCAACACCGGCATGCAGATGGTGATGCACGATCCGCGCGGTATTGCCCGCGACGCCGCAAAGGGCGCGCAGTACCGGATTGCCGGCAAGAGCGGTACGGCGCAGGTGGTGGCGATCAAGCAGGGTGAACGTTACAACCGTCTCAAGACCCTTGAGCGTAACCGCGACAACGCCTTGTTCGTCGGTTTCGCCCCGGCTGACCATCCGAAGATCGTAGTGTCGGTGACCATCGAGAACGGCGAGGCGGGTGGTCGGGTGGCCGGTCCGGTGGTGCGGGAAATTCTCGACGCCTGGCTGCTCGACAGCGACGGCAAGCTCAAGCCGCAATACGCAGTGCCCACCAAGGCGACGGGCAACCCGCACGCCTGAGCCGTCTGCCCAGGCAGACTGCCTGCCTGAGCCCTGAACAGGGCTCAGGTTTTCTGAACTGTCGAGATTCCGTCGGGTCGACCACAACAGGCGTGGCAGAGCGCTACGCCTGTTTGTTCGACCCTTTTATTGCCTCGACAAGGAACCCCTTATGTCCAAGACCATTGCCGATCATTTTGCGCAAACCCTCGCAGCGGCAGGCGTTTCCCACATATGGGGGGTGTCCGGTGACAGCCTCAACGGCTTGACCGATAGCCTGGAACGCATCGACTCGATTCGCTGGATGCACACCCGCCATGAAGAAGTGGCTGCCTTCGCTGCAGGCGCTCAAGCGGCGTCCAGCGGTAAGCTGGCGGTTTGCGCGGGCAGCTGCGGACCTGGCAACCTGCATTTGATCAATGGCCTGTATGACTGCCATCGCAACCGGGTCCCGGTGCTGGCAATTGCCGCGCATATTCCTTCCCCTGAGATAGGCCTGGACTACTTTCAGGAAACCCACCCGCAGGAGCTGTTCAAGGAGTGCAGCCACTTCGTCGAACTGGTCAGCAACCCCGAGCAGTTTCCGCGTGTGCTGGAACGTGCCATGCGTGCGGCCATCAGCCAGAAGGGCGTGGCAGTCATCGTGTTGCCCGGCGACGTGGCGCTCAGCGAGGCTCCGGATGTTGCGGTGAAATGGGTCGCCCCTACGCCGCCGACGGTCGTGCCGGCGGACAACGACTTGCAGTCTATGGCCGAAATGCTCAACGCCTCCAAGGCTGTGACTTTGCTGTGCGGAGCTGGTTGTGAAGGTGCTCACGAGCAGGTCCTCGCCCTGGCCGACAAGCTGGGCGCACCGATCGTCCATGCCCTGCGCGGCAAGCAGCACGTCGAGTACGACAACCCGTTCGATGTCGGCATGACCGGCCTGATCGGATTCAGCTCCGGCTATCACGCCATGCTGTCCTGCGACACGCTGGTGATTCTCGGCAGCAGCTTGCCTTATCGCAACTTCTATCCGGACAAGGCCGACATCATTCAGATCGACCTTGACCCGACCCAGTTGGGCCGCCGCACCCCAGTGACCCTGGGGCTGGTCGGTGGTGTTCGCGAAACTCTGGACGCGTTGCTGCCCAAGCTTACTCCCCACGCTGACCGACGCTTTCTGGACAAGGCTCTGAAGCATTACGCCAAGGCGCGTGAGGAGCTGGACGAACTCGCCACGCCGACACCGGATGGCACACCGATTCACCCGCAGTACCTTACCCGACTCGTCGACGAGCATGCCGATGCCGACGCCATCTTCACCGTAGACGTGGGGACGCCGACGCTGTGGGCTGCGCGCTACCTGCACATGAACGGCAAACGCAGCCTGCTCGGCTCGTTCAACCACGGCTCGATGGCCAATGCGCTGCCTCAGGCACTGGGTGCCAAGGCCGAACATCCGGACCGGCAGGTCGTCGCCCTGTGTGGTGACGGTGGTTTGTCGATGTTGCTGGGTGATCTGCTGAGCATTCGGCAGTTGAACCTGCCGATCAAACTGGTGGTGTTCAACAACAGTTCACTGGGCTTCGTCGACATGGAAATGAAGGCCGGCGGTTACGTGCCGCATGGCACTGACCTGCACGAAACCAACTTTGCCGGTATCGCCTTGGGCGCTGGCATTCTTGGCCTGCGAGTAGAAAATGCCGAAGAACTGCCCGCAGCGTTGCGCAAGGCCTTTGATCACCCCGGCCCGGTGCTGATCGACGTCGTCACCGCCAAACAGGAATTGGGCATCCCGCCGAAAATCAAACTGGCGCAGGCCAAGGGCTTCAGTCTGTATATGATGCGCGCGATCATGAGCGGACGAGGCAGCGAAGTGCTGGAGCTGGCCAAGACCAACCTGCGCTAATCGCACTCGGGCGCTACATCGGCTGGGCGGTCAGATGGATGATTGACCCCGTCGCTGGTTTTCACCTGGCCCAGATCGAAAGGGTTCACACCTTCCAGGCAGGCGACGTTGTAACCGTATTCATTGGGGTTGGAACGTCGCTGATGGTGGGTGTAGATCCCGCATCTTCCGCAAAAATAATGCTCGGCGGTGCGTGTGTTGAATTGATACAGCTTCAACACACTCTGCCCATGAATCACCCGAACGCCGTCTTTCGCCACAGTGGCCACCACAGCGCCTCTGCGCCTGCACAGCGAGCAATCACAACGTCGCGGGTCAACAACGCCGTCCGGTAAATCGAGCTCCAGCATGATCGCGCCGCAATGGCACGAGGCGCGGTGGACAGGTTTGATGTCGGTAGGGCCGACTTTCTTGATCATGTCTTTTCCTCTTGTTTGATATTAAATCGCGCAGTCGTTACTCATTTCATGTTCTCGCAATGGCGTGCTTTCAAATTAAAGCAGACCGGCAGGTAAAGCTTGCTACAACACGGCCGAAACAAATGGATGGAGGCAGGACAGGCTACGGCAGGCTAATTATCGAATCATCTCTGGTTATAAAAACGTCAGTGCTTATAAAGCGTTGGGCCACAGTGATTTTTATAGAAAGTTTGCGAGTCACGAGGTCTGTAATGCTTAGAAATGCTCCTTTGAGTATGAAACTGCTGCTTATTCTAATCTTCCCACTGCTGGGTTTTCTGGCCTTTGCAGGTCTCTACGTCGCTGACAAAAGCGAGACGCTGGGTGACAACAGTCGCGCGGTTACTGCGACCAGCGTTGCCCGTACGCTGAGTGATGTGGTTACCACATTGCAGCGCGAACGCGGCGCCAGTGGCGTATTCCTGGGCAGCGGCGGCAAAACCATGCAGGACAAGCTGCGAAGCCTTCGTCAGGAAACCGACAAGGCCATGGTCGAAATGCGCGCGCAATCTACTGAAGGCCTTTCCGGAACGGAGAACGTGTCGCGTGCGCTGGATGACGTCATCGCACTGCGCCTGAAAGTCGATGCGCTGGCGATCAACAATACCGAGTCCGGTGCGCGCTTCACCGACATCATCAAAGTCTTGATCGGTTTTACTTACTCTCTCGAAGCCACGATTGAAGACCCGCAAATACTGCGTGCCCTGAGCTCCCTCAACCAATTCGTTGACATGAAAGAGCGCGCAGGTCGTGAACGTGTATTGCTGGGCCTGGCGTTCAACCAGAACCGTTTCGACGCGGCACTGTTATCACGCTTCAGTCGCAACCTGGGCGAGTTCTCCGGTTATTACGAAGCCTTTCAGCGTTGGTCCCCTGAAGTGTTCAAAACCAAATTGAACGCTGTTTTGCAGCAACCTGCTTCGCTGGAAGTCGCGCGTCTGCAGCGTCTGGGTTTTGATACGCCATTGGGCGACCCACTCAATGTAAAACCGGAAGACTGGTTCAACCTTGCAACGTCGCGTATCGACATGATGGCTCAGGTGGAAACCGAGTTGGGACAGACCGTCGTAAGCCTGGCCTCTGATGCGCGCAACGAGGCGGAGCGCAGCCTGTATGTGGCTATCGGGACGGTGGTCATGATGCTGATAGTCGTGCTCTGGCTGGCGTCGGTGATCATCCGCAACATCAAGATTGCAGTGGTGGACGTGAACCGCACGCTGGTTGCGCTCTCCACCCGCGACCTGACCGCAAGAACGCGTTATATCGGCAAAGACGAGTTTGGCGAGATCTCACGCAACCTGGACAACATGGCGCAACAGATCAGCGACGTCATTCGCGAGATCGGCAGCGCCACAGCGCAGGTTGCCACGGCGGCCGAACAGTCTTCGGCCGTCGCGCTGCAGACCAGCCAGAACGTGGCACAGCAACGTCAGGGCACTGATCAGGTGGCCACTGCCATCAGCCAGATGAGCTCGACGGTCAAGGACGTTGCACGCAGCACTACCGATGCGTCGGAAATGTCGCAACGGGTCAATGCCAGCACGATGCAGGGCAAGGCCGAAATCGAAAACACCATCAGCCTGATTCAAGGACTGTCGCTTCAGGCGCAGCAAACTTCGCAGATCATCGGCGAGCTCAAGGGCGAGAGCAACTCTATCTCCTCGGTCCTCGATGTGATCCGTGGCGTCGCCGACCAGACCAACCTGCTGGCGCTCAACGCGGCCATTGAGGCTGCACGTGCAGGCGAGCAAGGTCGCGGCTTTGCGGTAGTTGCGGACGAAGTGCGCAACCTGGCCAAGAAGACCCAAGACTCTACCGTCAGCATCCAGCAGATGATCGCCAACCTGCAATCGGGTTCCGAACGTGCCGCCGCTTCAATGCAGGAGACTCTGGGCAAAGCGCAGGAGGGCGCCAGCAACGTGGTGCGCGCCGGCGAGCTGCTGGAAGAAATTGCCGAAGGCATCGCCAGCATCAGCGACCGCAATATCCAGGTGGCCTCGGCCGCCGAGGAGCAAAGCCTGGTTGCCGAAGAAATCCATCGCAATGTCCACGACATCAACGCGCTGGTCATCCAGGTCAGCGCCGGTGCCGAGCAGACAGCCGTCACCAGCCGCGAACTGGCTCGATTGGCCGAGCAGCAACAAGGGTTGGTGGGGCGCTTCAAGGTGAGCTGATCACCAGGCGTCATGCATCTGTACAAAGGCCTGGAAGCGAAAGCTTTCAGGCCTTTTTGTTATTCGAATTCTGTATCGGTCTGCGACCACTCAGTCAGGATTCTGCGTAACTGCACATCCCTCATACAGCTATGTAGTGCTTTAAAATAATCACTACATAATCGTTGACGCATCTCCTTTACCCTTGCATCATGCAGCTGTCTCCCTGATCGGGAGCGCTGCAAATAGGTACTGAACGGGCTCGGCAAACCGTCGAGATGTTCCTGGATGCAGGCTGCCCACAAGGCAGATTGATGGAGCTGAACTGGCATTGTCGTCGATAAGGGCGAGAAGCTGGCGAAATGTCCTCATGATGCTTGTAACGGATCGATTGATGATCCTGGGCCGGATCTTTGGGTTTCGTGACTTCTTTTCTCTGCGCTGATGCTGTTGTGTAGCGGCTTTTCATCAGGGCTACCTGCATGTCCTTTAGGGCTGGAACCGTGTTCGACGAGTTTCGTCGATGAACGTCCGGCGCATGAACTTGATGCATCAACTATCGAACAGTCTGCGAGCGAAGGAGCGTCACCATGAATATCAACAATCAACCGACTATCGATGAGCTGGCTCGTCTGTTTGCCGCGCGCAAAGATACGCTGGACAACCACATCGTCTGGATCGCCGATTCAGGTGAAGTGCATGTCGACCCTATGTCGCCGTTCACGCAGGAAAGCGAGTTTCGCGATGCGCACCCGCACATGCGCACGGCACTGAAGATGTTCCGCCGCGGTCAGGGTTATGTCGGCAAGAAAGCCGCAGCTGACCGCACTTTTATGGAAAACACATTGCAGGCACTGAAAAGTGAATGGCTGAAGACCCGGCGGCACGCTCATTCTCAGGTGGCGTGATTTAAAGATGCTTTAAGTCTTGAGCCCTGAAGCCTGTTCCCGATCCTGATCGGGAGCAGGCTTTTTGGTTTTAAGTACCGAGAAGAACAATTGCCTTATCGGTTGTACAAAGTGATTTTGCTGGTATAGATTCCGGCAATGAGTCAGTGCATCTGACTTGTCTCATTCCCAGCCTGCCATCGAAGTTATGGCAGTGCCTATACAGAGGTTGCCGATGCGTGCACCACGGTGGTTATGGCTGGTTATCCTGCTCAGCGCAAACGCTTCGGCGGACTGGCATGAGGCATTGCCCAATGCTCAAGTGGTAGGCGGCGGTGACCTCAGTCTGTTCGGCTTTCGTATCTATACCGCCAGGCTTTTGAGCCCCTCCAAACCTTTTGTGGCAGATGCTCCACTGGCCCTTGAGCTCACCTACCATCGCGCCATTGATCGCGAAGATCTGGTTGATGCCAGCATCGATGAAATCAAGCGCATTTCCGGGCCGACGGTGACTGCCGGGCAACTGAGCGAGTGGCGCGAGCAAATGAATCAATCATTTGTCGACGTTCAGCCGGGCATGAAGATTACAGGCGTCTATCTGCCTGGGCGCGAGGCGCGTTTCTATGTCGGCGACAAGCTCCAGCATGTCGTGCCGGACGGCCAGTTTGCCAAGGCGTTCTTTTCCATCTGGCTTGACCCGAAAACCCGTAACCCCGAGCTTCGGGAACAGCTACTGGGCAGCAAAGGTTCATGATCGATTCTGGAGGGCTCATGCTCAGAAAATGGATGTTGATGGTTTGCCTCGGTCTTGGGCTGGGCGGTTGCGGCGGTGTGCCAGTCAGTCACTACAGCCAGGAAGCGCCCAAACTTGATTTGCGCGAGTACTTCACTGGGCGTGTCGAAGCCTGGGGGATGTTTCAGAAACGCTCAGGTGAAGTCGCCAAGCGCTTTACCGTCGTGATCAATGGCCACAGCGAGGGCGAAGTGCTGGTCATGCACGAAGCGTTCAGTTACAGCGACGGCACCAAACAAGTACGGGAATGGCGCTTGCGTCCCGACGGTCCGGGCCGCTGGAAGGGCACCGCAGGCGACGTGGTCGGGGAGGCGTCCGGCGAAGTGGCAGGCAACAGCTTTCACTGGAATTACGTGCTCAGACTGCCGGTGGACGGCACTGAATATGACGTCAGTCTGGATGACTGGATGTACCTGATCGATGAGCGGACGCTGGCTAACCGATCGTCGATGACCAAGCTGGGCGTCGAGGTCGGGCAGATCACGTTGTTCTTTCGCAAGCCCGAGAAGTAAGCAACGCCTTGCCGCAAGGCGTTGTGTGACCTGAACGGCGATCAACCGCCAGTCATGTTCATGAAGCGCACTACCTGGACGCCATCGTCGTGAGTGAAGTTGTGGCTCCAGGGCTTCAACTGCATGGCGTCGATGATGGCTTTCTCAAGTTTTTGCGGCTGACCGGGGTTCGCGCGCAGCACTGACTTCAAGTCCGCCGAGTGTTCATTGCCCAGGCACAGCAGCAAGCGGCCCTCTACGGTAAGCCGCACACGATTGCAGGTACCGCAGAAGTTGTGGCTGTGCGGAGAAATGAAACCAATACGAATGTTTGGCGCTTCGGCCAAGCGCCAGTAGCGCGAAGGCCCCTGAGTCGAATCGGTGGAGGGCACCAGCGTATAACGCTCGGCAATGCGCTCGCGGACCTGATCACTGGAGTAAAAGGATTCGGCGCGACTGTGCTCGCTGATGACACCCAAGGGCATTTCTTCAATGAACGAGATATCGAGGTTGCGATCAATGGCGAACGCCACCAGATCATTGATCTCGTCGTCGTTGCGCCCGTGCATTACCACGCAGTTGAGCTTGGTGTGTACAAAACCGGCGGCGTTGGCAGCGTCGATCCCGGCAATGACCTTGTACAGATCCCCGGTACGGGTCAGTTCGCGAAAACGTTGCGGGTCCAGGCTGTCCAGGCTGATGTTCAAGCGCGTGACGCCAGCCTTGAACAGCGGCTCGGCGAGTTTATCCAGCTGCGAGCCGTTAGTGGTCATGCACAGTTCGCGAAGGCCGGGCAGGGCGGCAATACGCTCACAAAGCCCAACCACGCCTGCGCGCACCAAAGGCTCACCACCGGTAAGACGGATTTTTCGGGTGCCCAGTGCGACGAAGCGCTCAGCTACCTGAAGTATTTCTTCCAGTGACAGAATCTGTTGTCGCGGCAGAAACGTCATCTCTTCGGCCATGCAGTACACGCAGCGGAAATCGCATCGGTCGGTGACCGACATGCGCAGATAATCGACTTTGCGTGCAAAGCGGTCCATCAAAACCGGTTCTGACATTTCACCTTCTAACTGTTTGATAGAACTGTATTCCGTTTGGAGGCCAGCGACTTACAGGGGTTCAGGTCTTTTGCAGACTGAGTGCTGTGTGGCGCTGGGGTACAGGCTGGCAGAGTGCCTCGATCAGTCTTCATAGTAGCTAGTGAGGACAGGGTTGCACAGGCTGGATATGTGTCACGCTAACCGAGACGAAATGCCGCAGTCCAATTGCTTGTTCCGATACGCCCATCGACCTGCTCTATTACCGCTGCCAGGGTTGCCTCATGTTTCAGGATTGGCCGAAGCGCTACGCTCGTAACGCTCCAGCAACGGCTGGATGCTGATGCCATGCAGCAAGATACTCAAGGCCACCACTGACAGCGTCATGCCGATCACAACATCCCCGACATCGTCCGCCAGGCCATGGGAAAGGGCAAAGCACAGGTAGTAAAGACTGCCGATGCCGCGAATGCCGAACCAGCCGACCAGTGCCTTCTGTTTCCGGTTGAGCAGACGTCGACTGATCAGCAGCCAGACACTGACCGGGCGGATGACGCAGAACAACGCCAGCCCCAGGCCAATGGCGCGCCAGTCCCAATAAGTGGCCAGCGCAGCGCCCAGCAAGGTGATCAGCAGTACCTCCATTGCGCGCTCCACCAGACTGCCGAACGCCAGCATATCGCCCATCATCACGCCGGCGGCCAATTGTGAATCGCTCAGGTCATCGGATTCGGCCACGGTGCCTTTTTCCAGTGATGCTGTCATGTGCCCGAGCACCGGCTGTGCCACGTGCTCTGAGGGCAGTTCCGAGCGGGTGACGCGCACTTCGGCCTGACGCAAGCCAAAGCCTGCGGCGAATACCGAGAGAAAACCAAAGGCTCCTACGCTTTGGGCAACTACATAAGCCAGCGCAATAAGCGCCAGGGCCAGGAAGTCGTTGGGGGAGGTGGTGCTGTCGGCATTCTTGATGCGCAGGAAAATCATCAGGTGGCCAACCCCTCGTCCCATGCCATAACCGATCAGAAGGCCAGCGGGTACTGCCCAGATCAGGTCCTTGATCAGCCAGTCCTGTACCCAGTTGGCCATCCCTCCGCCGGAAGTCAGATAGAGCAGCGCAAAAATAACGAATGGGAACGCGGTACCGTCGTTTAGCCCTGCCTCGCCCGACAAGCCGAAACGCAGGCGATCCTGATCTTGCGCACTGTTGACCTGCACCATCCCCGCCAGTACCGGGTCGGTGGGTGAAAGCATGGCGCCGAGCAATAAGGATATGGTCCAGTCGATACCGAAGATGTAATGAGCGGCAACACTTACCCCGGCGATCGTCGCCAGCATCACCGGCCCGGCCAGCCAATAAGCCGAGTGCCAGGCTTTGCCCTTTAACGGCAAGCGCAGCTTGATACCGGTACCGAATAGTGAAAACAGCACGGCCACTTCGGTCAGGCGCTCAAGCCATTCATGCGACGCCTTGAAGTCGAGATCGACAATATCGAGGCCCATCGGGCCGATGCTGAAACCGAACGCCAGACAGACTGCCGACGTTGTCACCGGCATCCAGCGCAAAAAGGAAGAGGTCAGTGCCAACAGCATCAATAAAACGCCGAGCACGCCCATGCAGACCAGAAAACTCATAGAGAAAGAACCACCGTTGAATGCGCCTTGAGAAGAGGGCGTAACGGTGGGACTGCCCTATGCGGTAATAAGTTGAAATAATTTGCCGAGCGGTTTGAAAACACTGCCGCTGGCCGCCAATGCGGGCATCCAGCGTGCAGGTGGTCGCGCTAGCGCTCGATACTACGGCTCCAGCGGGCGTTCCACTCGGGACGGATCTGATTGACCTGATCCCAGTCGATGGTCACAGCGGTTTCGAGGTATTTGTTCATGGCCTCGACCTGGCCTCGAGTCTTGTCGGTGGTGGGGGTCTTGGGGTTCGACGGGATCTGGTCACCGAACTCCAGTGCCGGCGCCTGAGCCTCGGGGGTGAGCAGATACGCTGCCAGTTTCTGCGCCAGTTCCGGCTGGTTGTTGTTGGCGATGGCACATTCGGCCACATTCAGCACGACGCCGCCTTCCTTGGGCGATGCGTACTCCACTGGCACGCCTTTGATCTTCAACGCGGTGACCTGAGTCGGGGTCAATGGAAACAGTGCGGCTTCATCGGTCTGCACCATTTCTGAGATTTTCGCCGAGCTGGCAATATATTCCAGCACATTCGGGCCGACTGTTTTCGGCCACGCCTTGAAGCCAGGCTCGACGTCTTTTTCACTGCCGCCCTGAATGCGGTTGAACATCAGAAAACCATGCAGCCCGAAGGTCGAGGAAGCCAGCGACTGGAACACGACCTTGTCCTTGAAGCGTTTGTCGGCCAGATCCATCCACGAGGTCGGCGCACTCCAGCCGTTTTCCTTGAACATGCGTGTGTTGTAGGCCAGGCCTGTCACGCCCAGGCTGACTGCCGCGGCCTGATCCTTGATTTTTGCCTTGGCTGGCAGGTCGGCGAGGCTGGCGCTCGGCTGCAAGGTGTCGCACAAACCCATGGAAATGGCCCGGTACATGATGCCGTCGTCAAGAAAGATCACGTGCATCTGCGGGTTGTCCTTGCTGGCCTGCACCTTGGCGAGGATATCGGCTGAGGTACCCGGCACGATCACGACCTTTACGTTATTGGCCTTCTCGAACGCGGGCAGTACCTGATCGGCATACAGGCGCTCCATGGTGCCGCCGTTCATGCCCAGATACAGCGTCGTCTCAGCCTGCGCAGGCATGGAAAACAGTGCGACGGCCAAGGTCAGGCTCGACAGACCGCTGGGGGCAAGATGTTTGATAAATTTCATAGTGACGACCTTCCTCTGTGCAATGGGATGACGTTCGTAACGGGTTCACGTTGAAGGGGGGATTGCTGAAAGCGGCCTATTGAAAAGGCCTCAAGCGAGATAGCCGAAGAGCCTTCGCAGACCCATTCGGCCAGTGCTTCGCCGGCTGCGGGGCCGATCTGAAAACCGGCTCCGGCAAAACCGAACCCGTGCAAAAGGCCAGGCTGAGTCAGGCTCGGCCCCAGCACAGGCTCGCGATCCGGCAGGTAGCCCTCGGTGCCGCTCCAGGTGCGAATGGCCTGGGCGCCGGCGAGTGGCGGGTAGAGTTCGACGGCGTCACGCAGAATGTCCAGCAGCGCAGCCTGGCCCGGTCTGGCGCGTGCAGGGTCAAGGGCGAAGCCCTGCCCACCGCCCAGCACGCAGTTACCGCGAGCTACTTGCCGGGCATAGATACCACCGCCCTCGACGCCTGTGCTGACGTCCATGAACATCGGCAGCGGCTCGGTCACCAGCATCGCCGGATGCCCTGAGTACATCGGCACAGGTTCGTTGAATTGCGCCGCCAGTTGTCCGCCCCAGGCGCCGGCGCAGTTAAGCAGCCAGGCAGCCCGCAGTGTCAGTCCATTGGCTGTTTTGACCGTGAAAGCACTGCTGGCATGGCTGACGTCAACCACTGTTGCCTGCTCAAACACCTGCGCGCCGGCCTGACACGCGGCGCGGGCAAACGCGGGCGATACCAGGCGCGGGTTGGCGTGGCCGTCCTCGGCACACAGCGACGCACCGACCGCTACGTCTCCCGCCCAGGGGTATCGCGCACGCAGTTGTTCTCGGTCGAGCAGTTGCAGGTCCAGGCCAAACCCTTGGCTGGCCTCGGCATAGGCACGCAAGGCATTCATGTCCTGTTCGCTGCGGGCCAGTTTGAGATGGCCAGAACGCTGGTATTCGCCGTCGGTGCCGATCAGGTCACCCAGGCTGCCCCAGATCTGGTGCGCTCGTTGTGACAGAGGCAATTGTGACAGCGGGCGACCTTGCCGCCTGACACCGCCATAGTTGACGCCACTGGAATGCGAGCCACAGAAATCGCGCTCCAGCAAAGCGACGCGCTGGCCTTTGCGAGCCAGCGCCAGAGCTGCTGACGCACCGACAATGCCGCCGCCGATGATAATCACGTCGGTTTCAATCAGTGTGCTCATGGCTGCGGCTCCACGATCAGGGTCTTTACGCCGAACGGCAGCGGCTTGATGGGCGCCTGGCCGCGCAGGCGACCGACCTGATCCACCGGGCGTCCGCTTTCGTGGGCGATCAGTTCGGCCGCCGCCAGCCCGCACATGCGGCCCTGGCAACGGCCCATACCGATCCGGCACATGGCCTTGACTCGATTGATCTCCCAATGGCCGTCCTGCACGGTGCTGCGGATAACTCCTGCGGTGACCTCTTCGCAGCGACAGATCAGTGTTTCATCCGGGACGTTCGCGGCCCATTGCTCCGGGAACGGAAACGCTGTTTCCAGTCCTTGGCGAAAGCGCTCGATGTGCTGCAGGACGGCCTGCAAATCACTCATCCGCAAGGCGTTCACGCTGACTCCGCTGTCTTGCAACAGGGCGAGTGCGGCAAGCTCTCCGGCCATCTCTGCGGCGTCTGCGCCCATGATTCCTGCGCCATCGCCTGCCAAGTACACGGTTGATACGCTGCTGCGCCCACAGTCATCGCGGGTGGGCAGCCAGGCGCGATTCAATGGGCTCCAGCCGAACTCGCAGCCCAGCAGGTCCGCCAGCTGGGTTTCGCTGCGCAGCGCGTGTGCGAACGCCACTGCATCACAACTCAACTGGCCGTATCGGCCATTGCGCTCCCAATGGACACCGCTCACGCGCTGCTCACCGTCGATGCGCGTGAGGTGCGCAGCTTGGTGCACCGGGATGCCCCGTGCGGTCAGCCAAGCCCGGTAATAAAGCCCCTTGGCGAGCGTCGCTGGCTGGCCGAGCAATGCCGGCAGTGCCTTGCACTGGGCCGAGAACGGCGCACTGTCCAGCACCGCTACGACGTTTGCACCCGCCTTCGCGTACTGATAGGCCACCAGGTACAGCAGCGGTCCGCTGCCACAGAACACCACCCGCTCGCCAATGGCGCAGCCCTGATATTTGAGGGCGACCTGAGCGGCGCCCAGGCTGTAGACGCCGGGCAGTGTCCAGCCGGGTACGGGCAGCACCCGGTCGGTGGCCCCGGTGGCGACGATCAGTCGGGTGAAGTCGAGAGTTGATGCCGAGCCGTCCTGCAAAGTGTCGAGCCGATTGTCTTCGGCGTTCCAGACCAGCGTCCGTGGTCGGTAGTCGATCTGCGCTGCCAGTGCATCGAGCGTCTGATGGACAGCAAGCGCTTTGCCGCTCTCGAAGCCGTAAAGCGCTTTGGCCGAACGCTTGAAATTTTCCGGCTGGCGACGATAGATCTGACCGCCGCCGCGCAGGCTTTCATCGATCAGGCAGGCTTTTATGCCGTGGGCCAGAAGGGTCTGTGCGGCGCGAATGCCTGCCGGGCCGGCACCGATAATGGCAATCTTGTGATTGCTCACAGGCGCCGCCCCGGTTCGCGAATCACTGCATGGCCGGCCTCCAGTAACGTCGAGCAGGCGCGCACTCGCTGGCCGTCACCCAGCCTGACCCAGCAATCCTGACAGGCCCCCATCATGCAGAACCCGGCGCGCGGCTCAGCGCTGAAATCGCTGCCGCGCAGGTGCTCGCTGGTGGTCAGGATCGCCGTCAGCAGCGTATCGCCGAACAGACCGCTGGCGGGTTGGCCATCGAGCGTGAAAGAGAGTGCCGGGCGGTCGCGTTCGACCAGTCTTTTCAGCAGTGCCATGACGTCAGAGCTCCGGATTAATGTTTGCCGACCAGCACGCGATCCAGTCCATAGACCCGATCGAGCAGGATCATGGTGGCCGCAGTCAGGGCGATGACCAGTGCCGACACGGCGGCCATCATCGGATCGATGGATTCAGTGGCGTACACGTACATGCGCACCGGCAGGGTCTGGGTGGCGGGCGAGGTGACGAAGATCGACAGCGTGACCTCATCGAAGCTGTTGATGAATGCCAGCAGCCAGCCGCCCGCCACGCCGGGCAGGATCATCGGCAGGGTGATTTGCCGAAACAGTGTGAAACGACCTGCGCCCAATGACTCGGCGGCGTGTTCGGCGCTGCGGTCGATGCCGATGGCCGCAGCCAGTACCAGGCGCAACACATAGGGCGTGATCACCAGCACATGGGCGAAGATCAGCCAGGTGAAACTGCCGTTCACGCCCATCAGGGCAAACAGGCGCAACATGGCCACACCCAGCACCAGATGCGGAATGATGATCGGCGACAGGAACAGTACGTTGAAAAAATTGCGGCCTGGGAATGTGTGCCGGGTAATTGCCAGGGCGGCGGGCACCGCGATCAGTGTTGCCAGGGTTGCCGACACGAACGCCAGAATCACGCTGCTGTAGAACGAGTCAATGAAGTCTGCGCGTTCGAACACTGCCTTGAACCAGCGCAGCGAAAAATTGGTAGTAGGCAGGCTCAGCGTGTTTTCCGGAGTAAATGCGACCATGCATACCACGACCAGCGGGGCCATCATGAAGATCACTACCAGTGCATGAAATGACAGGGACAAAGGACCGTTCTTGGACATGGATCATTCCCCCAGAGTTTTTTTGTAACGGCCTTCGATCATGCGGTTCCACGACAGCATCACCAGCAGATTGACCAGCAGCAGCGCCACGGCCAGAGTCGCGCCCATCGGCCAGTTCAGCTCCGAAAGGTATTGGTCGTAAATCACTGTGGCGACCATCTTCAGGCGCCGTCCGCCGAGCAGTCCGGGAATGGCGAATGAGCTGGCGGCCAGGCCGAACACAATCAGCGAGCCGGACAGCACACCGGGCATGACTTGCGGCAGGACGATCAGGCGCATCACTTTCGCCTGACTGGCGCCCAGCGACAGCGCGGCCTGCTCGGCGGTGGGGTCCAGCTTCTGCAGCGAAGTCCAGACCGGAATGATCATGAACGGCAACATCACATGCACCAGCGCGATGATCACCGCGAAAGGGGTGTACAGCAGCTTCACCGGGCGACCGCCCATGAACTGGATGGCCTGATTGATCAAGCCGTCGGCTCCCAGCAGCAGGCTCCAGCCAAAGGCCCGCACCACTACTGAAATCAGCAATGGCGTGAGGATCAGAATCAGGAAAATCGAGCGCCACGGCGTGCCCATGCGGCTCAGAATGTAGGCTTCCGGCACGCCGATCAGTACGCACAACAGGGTTACCAGTGCACTGATCCAGAAGGTGCGCAGGAAGATTTCATAGAAGTACGAATCGGTGACTACGGCCACATAGTTGTCCAAGGTGTAGCTGTCGCTTTTCACCCCCACCTGATAGTCGAACACGTTGAACGACAGCAGCAGGGTGAGACCCAGCGGCAGCACCAGCAAGCCGATGTACAGCGCCAGTGCAGGCGCCGACAGCCAGTAACCGCGACCGCCCTGACGCATCTCGGTCATCAGGCTCATGCGCGCACCTCATCGGCGTCCAGTACGCGCAGCAACTCGGTTGGCCAGTCCATACCGACTGTAGCGCCTTCCTCCAGCGGGGCCTGGCCGTCATTGCGGCGGACCACGGTGATCTCGCCAATGTCGGTCTGGAGGCGATACAGCCACTGGCTGCCGAGGAAGTAGCGCGTGACGATTCGCCCTGAAAGACGACCACTGCCTGATGCAACCAGGTCAATTTTCTCGGGACGCAAGCTCAGGGTCAGCGCACCGTCGCCAGGCAGCAGGCGAATCTGTGGGCAGCCGCTGCTGTCCAGGTCGCCAGGCAGCATATTGGCCTTGCCCACAAAGCCCGAAATGAAGCGCGTGCGAGGGTGTTCGTACAGCTTGTACGGCTCGTCGATCTGGGTAATGCGTCCGGCCTGCATGACCACCACCCGATCACTGATCGACAGGGCTTCTGCCTGATCGTGAGTCACCATCAGCGTGGTAATGCCCACTTCGTTCTGAATACGGCGGATTTCGAACTGCATTTCTTCGCGCAGGTTGGCGTCCAGGTTGGACAACGGCTCGTCGAGCAGCAGCACCGGCGGCTCGATCACCAGCGCCCTGGCGAGCGCAACCCGCTGCCGCTGGCCGCCGGACAGTTCACGTGGATAGCGCTCCGCGTGCTGATCGAGACGCACCAGTTGCAGCACCTTGCTGACCCGCGTCTGGAGGTCTGCTTCAGGCACCTTGCGCATACGCAGGCCGAACGCCACGTTGTTGGCCACTGTCATGTGCGGGAACAGCGCGTAGCTCTGGAATACCACGCCCAGGCCACGGCTGCTGGGTTTGGCGTGGGTTATGTCGCGGCCGTCGAGCACGATGCGTCCGTCACTCACTTCAACGAAGCCGGCGATCATTTGCAGGGTGGTGGTTTTGCCGCACCCGGAAGGGCCGAGCAACGAGACGAACTCGCCCTTGTCCACCGCCAGGTGAGTGGCAACCACGGCGTCTATGGAACCGTAACGTTTGGAGAGACCTTCCAGCTGCAGAAATGCCATGCCTGCTTCCACCTTTATGCGTGCGTGCCGTGGCACGCGTTTGTCATGGGCAGATGCGAAATGAAGTCATGCAATTCTGTGGACGTTGGCGCTCGCTCTGAGTCGGCTACCGATGATTGTTCAAATCGCCCCTGTGGACTGAGAGTAGGGCGAAGGCTAGGATGCGCTCAACAAGGAATTTCACTGAATAACATATTTATTCGGATTAATTCATCAGGTGGAAAATAAGCGAGATATTTTCATGAATAATTCCACTGATAGGAATAGCGTGCTTGCAGAAGTCGGTGTGGGCGCTGTTTCACGACTGTTTGCCGTACTGCGTTGCCTGGGTGACTGTGACGAAGGCGGCGAGCGGGTCACCCAACTGGCCAGGCGCGTCGGGCTGTCACAGCCCACCACCCATCGCTTGTTGCGCAGCCTGATGGATGAGGGCATGGTCGAGCAGGACCTGCTCAGCAAGCGCTACCGTTTGAGCATCGAGTTCTTTGCGCTGGCGGCGCGTGCTGGCAATACAGGCAACCTGCGCGATGTTGTGCGGCCGAGCCTGTTGCGTCTGTCGGCATCGTTGGGAGACTCGTTGTTCCTGCTCGCGCGCAGTGGTTTTGATGCGATCTGCCTGGACCGCAGCGAAGGCCCATACCCGATTCGCACCTTTACCGGCGACATTGGCGGTCGTGTCGCACTGGGTGTGGGGCAGGGCAGCCTGGCCATTCTTGCGTTTCTGCCAGAAGACGAGCGAGAAACGGTAATTGCCTACAACCTGCCACGACTCAAAGACTTCCACTTGTACGACGAAGTGTTTCTGCGCTCTGAGGTCGACAACGTACGGCGTCTCGGCTACGCGGGCCGCAACACCGGCGCGCTGCCGGGCATGGCGGGGCTGGCGGTGCCGATTCTAGACCGCAGCGGACGCGCGGTGGCGGCACTCAGCGTGGCGACGATCAGCGACCGTTTAGGGCCTGACCGTCTTTCGACCGTGGTAGAGCTGCTCAAGCGCGAAGCGACGACGATCAGCGCGAAGATCAACCCGTTCGACCCGTCGCTGCGCCGGCCGAGTCAGGTATTCGGGCAGGCGGAATAAGCTGCAGACCGGGAAGCGCTTCAGTAACCGTTACGCCCATCCTGTCCGGCTCAAGCCTTCAGCTTTGAATACCAGAGCTTTGAGCCCGCCATCGACGCGGTCGTCCGGGAACTCCGGAGGGTTCTCCAGGCGCTCCTGAAAGCGCAGGCAGGGGGCTTCGACCGCCGTGTGCTCGATCAGAAATTCCGGGCCTGTCGCAGGGTCGTTCATGCAGGCAAGTACCAAACCGTCTTCTTCCAGCAATTCCGGCAAGCGACGCAATACCCGCTGGTAGTCCTTGTCGAGCATGAAGCTGCCTTTCTGAAAGGAAGGCGGGTCGATGATGATCAGGTCGTAAGGCCCCGAGCGCGTCACCTTGGCCCATGACTTGAACAGGTCATGCCCCAGAAACGTCACTCGGCCCAGATCGTGATCGTTAAGCCGATGGTTCTCGCGCCCGCGATTCAGTGCCGCGCGCGCCATGTCCAGATTCACCACGTGGTCCGCACCACCGGCGAGGGCGGCGACCGAAAAGCCGCAGGTGTAGGCGAACAGATTCAGGATGCGCTTGCCCTTGGCCTGGGCCCGCACCCAGTCCCGCCCGTAGCGCATGTCCAGAAACAGGCCGCTATTCTGCTTTTTGCCGAAATCGACCTTGTAGCGCAAGCCATTCTCAGTGATCACCCATTCGTCCACCACCTCGCCAGTCAGCCATTGTGTGGTGCTCTGCGGCAGATAGCGGTGCTGCAACAACAGGGTGTGAGCCTGGCTTTGCTGCCACTGAAGTGTGTCGATCAGCCCGGTCAGCACGTGCGTGAGTGCTTCCAGCTCGCCCGGTTGCGGCTCCTTGAACACGCAGACCAGCACCACGCCCTGCATCCAGTCCACGGTGATGTGCTCCAGCCCCGGCCACACGCGGCCACGTCCGTGGAACAGGCGGCGGGTTTCATCGGGAACGTCGCTCAGGGCGTTGAGCAGGTGCTGTTGCAGGATGCTTAATGCTTCAGGGGTCATGACAGCGGTCGGTTATGAAAGGCGCCGTATGGTAAACGTATTTCAGCGAATGGGAATCTCGGCCTTCAGCGAGGCATGTATCGGCGCTGCCAGCGGTGGGGGATGCTCAATGACACCAGCCCCAGTAGCGCGGACAGGCTGCCACTGACGAGCAAGGCATCAAGACCGAGACGCTGTTCAAGGATTGCGCCGATCACCGCGCCGATGAACATGCCGGCCCAGGGTATTAACTGAATGCGCCAGCCATCCCGGCGCTCCCCGAGCATCCAGCGGCCCAGACCGCGACCGAAGCGTGACAGTGCGCCTGTTACGTAGGTCAGCCCGACCGGTAGCCCGTTGACTTGCTCGACAGCGGCGTTAAGCATGCCCATCGCCAGAATTGCCCAGACCAGGGCCAGGATGTTGCTTTCCAGCGGCCAGGCGGCGGCAGCACACAACAGCGTGGCAATACTCAACAATAAAGGCAGCGCGCGCCGACCCCCCAGCCGCGCAACGACGACACCCAGCGCATTGCCAACGATGAAGGTGAAGATCGCGAGGCTTAGACGTGCTGTCACGTTCAGGTCGCCGTCACTGATAGCGACTGCGAGGCGTGTGGTGTTGCCGCTCATGAACGAGACAAAATCGCCGGTCGCCATGAAGCCGATGGCATCGGTCATACCCGCCAGCACCGAAAGGCTGGCAGCCAGCGTCATGCCGACCCGGCCACGCCATTTCTGCATGTGCAGGTGCCTTGAACTGGCGCTGACGTTGGCGGGCGATGGCAGCATCAAAGAACCTCTGTACCGGCGCAAATGTTGCTGGCGGACGCCTTCAGCTGCTTATAGCGGCTTGGCGCGTACGATTCTTTTCGCCCTCACTTCATCAGCGTAAGCCTTGAGCTGATCAGCGTCGCTGTAAAGTCGATTGACCATCTGCAGAATGGCCGTGACATCGACATCTTTCATTTGCGAAGCGAGCTTGAGGATTTCTTCTGCCGTACTTTCGAGATTCGTTGCGGTGCCTTTCAAGTGCTTTTTCAGCTCTTGAGTCGACTTATTGAGCGCCATACGTGTTCCTGTGGGAAAACCTGAATTCCATGCCCGGAGCATGGCTTTTTCCGCGATAACAAGCAATCGGGCTTATGCGTAGTCAATGATATCGGCGTCGTTTCAGTAAGGTTAAGCCCTCAGGACAGGTAATCAATCGTCGCGGGTCAGCACTTCCAGTAGCTCTATCTCGAAAGTCAGGTCGGAACCGGGTGGTAAGTGCGCGCCCATAACTCTGTCGCCGTAGGCGAGATGCGCTGGCACAAACAATTTACGCTTTCCGCCCACCTTCATGCCCTTCAGGCCCACGTCCCAACCCTTGATGACGCGCCCTGTGCCAATCACGCACTGGAATGGCTTGCCGCGCTGATGCGAAGAGTCGAACACCGTGCCGTCGTTCAGGGTTCCGGTGTAATGAGTGGTGATCAGCGCGCCTTTGACCACTTCCTTGCCGTCGCCGAGTTGCAGGTCGGTTACCTGTAAGTCATTGCTCATTGCTGGTTATCCAGTGAGTGTTTGTCTCGGGGTGGCGTTCTCGCAGAAATTGCAGTCTGTGGCAAGCCACCAGAACGAAAACGGGGAAGCATTTGCTTCCCCGTCCGGATGTCACACTGGGCTGCTCAGAGGTTCTGCGAACTGACGATCATGGCCTGAGCGATGTTTTCTTTCTGCGCTTGGGTGAAGCCGTCCCAGATGTTGGTCTTGGCGTAGTAACCGAGGCCTGCCAGGCAGTACAGGCTCAGGGTCAGAACAATGGCAATCGAAACAAAGGTCCAGCGGCCTTCATCGTCGTTCTCCCGCGTGAAGCTACGAGAGTAGTTGTCTTCTGCGCTACGGAACAGCAGGGCGGAAGACAGGCGTTTGAACCACTGGAACAGATGAACGACAACTATACGCAGCATGGGGATATCACCTCAAATGTTGAAAAAACGGCTTGCTGTGATGCCGGAAGCGGCACCGGATGCAAAAGCTGAAAACGAAAAAAGCCCGTCTATGACGGGCTTTCTTTTTATGGTTCTGATCAGGCGAGCAGTGAATGGCGAGGTTGGACAATTCGCAAAAGACACAGCGTCTGCCTGACGCTATGGAAACATTTTAAAACAAATGGCCTGCACCATCTACCCGTGAGCAGCCGTTGTCAGACAACTGGTCGTGCCTGGAGGTGTGACAAAACGTCGCTCTGGGCCTTTATGTCAGTATCTAGGCAGGTACTGAATGGTCAAGTCTTGTAATACTTCTCCAGCGTACGAAACATCTGTGTGTATTGTACGATCAGCGCCCGTATTGATTTTCAGGACTGTATGAATACCCTTCAGGAGCCTCCGAGTTGTCCTCCTTTCATTGCTCATGGTTGGCCGGTGATTTCCTTCTTACCGAGCAGGCCGCCCCATCCCGATACTGAGTTATCCAGCCTTCTGAACTGTTTTGATTCCGGCAGGGCCTCGCGTCCTGACGCTGCAAAGCTGTGTCTGAAAGTTCGCGATCGCGTCTGGTCTACAGTAACCAACGCCACTCTCTGTCATTTTTCTCGTGAGGCTGCATAACTACCATGGAATGGATCGCTGATCCCACGGCATGGCTTGGCCTGCTGACGCTTATCGTGCTTGAACTGGTGCTGGGTATCGACAACCTGGTGTTCATCGCCATCCTTGCCGATAAACTGCCCCCTGAACAACGCGACAAGGCGCGCGTCATTGGTCTTTCTCTGGCGTTGATCATGCGCCTCGGCCTGCTGGCGAGCATCTCCTGGATGGTGACGCTGACCGAGCCGTTGTTCGAGGTCTTCGACAAAAGCTTCTCCGGGCGTGACCTGATCATGCTGTTTGGTGGCGTGTTCCTGTTGTTCAAGGCCACCATGGAACTGCACGAACGGTTGGAAGGCCACGTTGCCCAGCGCGCCGGTAACGCGGGCTACGCGTTGTTCTGGCCCATCGTCGCGCAGATCGTGGTGCTTGACGCCGTGTTCTCGCTGGATGCCGTGATCACCGCGGTCGGTATGGTCGAACACTTGTCGGTGATGATGATCGCTGTGATCTTCTCCATCGGCCTGATGATGATTGCCAGCAAACCCCTGACCAAATTCGTCAACAGTCGCCCGACGGTGATCATGCTGTGTCTGGGCTTCCTGATGATGATCGGCTTCAGCCTGACTGCCGAAGGCCTGGGTTTCCATATTCCCAAAGGCTATCTGTACGCGGCGATCGGCTTCTCGATCCTCATCGAAGTGTTCAATCAGATCGCTCGCAAGCGCAGCAAGAAGTCTGCGCATGGTCACTTGCCACGTCGTGAGCGTGCCGCTCATGCGGTAATGCGTTTGCTGGGCGGCCGCAGGCTCGAGCCTGGCGATGTCGATGAGGAAATCACCGACATCCTTGAGGGCGAAAGCACCGAGCCGGTATTCGATCGGCGTGAGCGGGTCATGATCAGCGGCGTGCTGCAGCTGGCGGAGCGGCAGATTCGTACGGTGATGACGCCAAGGGCCGAGATCGACTACATCGACCTGAACGACGATGCCGAGAAGATTCGCCTGAATCTGATGCACTCTTCATACTCGCGACTGCCATTGATTGGCGAGGGCGGCATCGACGAGCCATTGGGTTTTGTACACAAGAAAGAACTGTTCAAGGAGTTGCTGGCCGGTAATCAGCCTGACCTGAAACTGGTGTCACGCAAGGCCATCAATCTGCTTGAAAGCTTCACCATCCTCAATGCCCTGGAACAGATGCGCAAGGAGTCGACCCACATTGCGTTTGTGGTCAACGAGTTCGGTGACTTTATCGGCGTGCTCAGCATGACCGACATTCTGGAGTCCATTGCTGGCCAGTTGCCTGACGCCAGTGAAGTGGAAGGCCCGGACATCGTTGCGCAGGGTGAGGACTTCGTGGTCTCCGGTGCCTTGAACCTGAGCCTGATTCGCGAGCGGACCGGTTTTCAGGCCAAGGCGACCGACGACTATCAGACCTTGGCCGGGCTGGTAATGAGCCTGCTGGACCGTCTGCCCTCTACGGGCGACAGCCTGACCTGGCAGGGCTGGGACCTGAAAGTGGTGGGCGTGGAGGAGCGTCGAGTGACGCGGGTATTGCTGCAGAAGCAGCCCGAGGTGAGCTCTGGTAAATAAGCGCTGAGCAGTACCGAAACGGGGCCGCCAGTTTGTTGGGCGAGCCCCGTTTTTATTTGTGCTTATTTTCGACGCGGGCGCGACACCACCGACTCGATATTCTTGCGACCTATCAGCTTGGGTTGCACCGGCTCTGCAGGCACTGGCGCTTCAGCCAGCCATTTGAACATCACCAGACAGTCCACCAACCCCAGGCGGGCGTGTCGATAAGCCTTGGGCAAACGCCCGACAGTCTCGAAACCCAGCTTGGCCCACAACGCCACGGCGACCTCATTGCAGGCAACCACCGAATTGAACTGCATCGCCAGAAAGCCGCTGTCCCGCGCCAGCTGTTGCGAGTGCTCGCACATCAACCGCGCTACACCCCGGCCTCTTGCTGCGTCCGCCACCATATAGCCGCAGTTGCAGACATGATTGCCCGGACCTGCCGCATTGGCCTTGAGGTAGTAGCTGCCCAGAAGCTGACCGTCTTCCTCGGCGATCAGCGTGTGCAGTGGCAGCGTCATCCATAGATCGCGTGCCTGATCCTGAGTGATTGCTGGGTCGAACGCGTAGGTTTCCTGAGCGACGACAACAGCCTGAAAGGTGGGCCAGAAGTGGTCGAAGTCTTCCGGGGTCATAGGGCGGATCTGGATCATGAGGGGCCTTGGCAAGTAGGGCTTGAATTCCGGGGTGTACGTTATCTGGAGCGCACTACCACTTCCAGGCTTTTTCGGTGAACTCGGCAGTGGAGGGGAGCACGGTGTGCAGAAAGCTGAGGTATTTGTTGAACAGTACCTCGTGCTGGAAGCGGGCCTCGAAGCCCAGCGTCACGTCGGTGCGGTGCGTGATGATCATCAGACGCTTGCGGTCGACGGTGACGTAGTTATATTCGCCCCATGGCAGGCTTTGTTCGTGGTGAATGGGGTTTTCCCAATTTAGCAGTTTGACGGCTGCGACAAATGCAACGGCTACCGGACCGATCAGGAAAAGTATCGATCCGGTCAGGGCGGCGATGAGAACGAATACGAGGATGACGGCTATGGCGATGCCTTTGAATAAGGACGAGGCGAAGTCGGGGTAGTGGAGGTAGTAATCCAGGTGGGCACAGTCGGTTTTTATGGTGTAGTTGTAGATGGTTTTTGGCGGACACCTAACGCAATGATGTATGTTGCCGCACCGGCAAAGCGCTGCCGGAACGGGTCTGAATTGACTTGCGCATGTCCAGGCTCTTGAACATGTCCGGCAGCAGCAGAAAATCTCCTGGAACGTTGCTACTGCTGATCTGTGCCTCTTCAAGGATGCACTGTTCAAAGTAGGCTTCTAGCTCGCTCAGGTACTGATGCGTTCGTAGAGTATTGTCGCGCACCGAGGCAGGCAGTTTATCCGTTTCACTCTCTGCGCCGCACAGGGTGGCGACGGTCTGGGCGATCTGGATCTTGTGTTCGTGTTCGCTTTGCCAATCCCGAAGCGCCGCCTGATCAGCCGCCAGCTGCATGCCCAGATCGTTGAAAACGGCCAGAGGGTCATCAAGGGCGATGACCAAGGCGCTGTCCTGATCGTCAACGCTGCCTTGCCAGAAGACGTCAGCCCCCAATGGGGCCCATGACGGTTGTGCGTCTTGGTCTTCTGACAATGGGCGGGCAGTGGGGACCGACGTATCTGCAAAACGTCCATCGTCAATCACGTGGCCCAGGTCGATATCCGCCACGGCCTCTGCGATGCGGTCCAGCGGCAAGGTATCGGGCTCGGCCATGCTGGTGCAGTAGCGGGCCAGGTCAAGCGCTTTCATCCACAAGGCGCGGCTTGGGGCATTGGAGCGCATGTGTTCGCAGAGACGCCATGTCCACTGGATGGGGGAGAAAGCAATGTGCAGCATGTTGCGGCGCGGGTAGAAGAGGAAGGGTTTACCGTCGCTGGCGCCGTTTCGCTGGTCATTGCCGATCTGTGCCTCGGCCCAGACAATACGGCTCAGTTGACCGCTCAGGGCTGAAGCCGCGTATTCGTGCAGCGTGTCGGCGGTTTCGTCGAACACGTAGACATAGCCGTCGTACAGTTGGCGCAGGGTATGGCTGCGCGTTTTCAACGGCGGCTGGCGGGCCCACTTGCCGTCTTTCGGCAGCGGCTTCAGTTGACCGGGCGCGACGTCATACCGCGAGCGATCCAGCGCATAACGCACTGGCACGATGGCGACGTTGGGCCCGCGGAACGGGCACAGGCTGGTGGCCGTAGCCGGTGTCCTGGCGAAACAGGCCGCACGTCGTTGCTGGCGTGTGCCGTTTTTATCGGTCATGCAACGTGCTCTTGCTTGTATCAAGTTTCTGGCGGTATTCATCAAGCGAGTCGATGCGCAGTTCCGGAGGCAAGTGCTGAATTTTCGGGTTCTGGGTCTGCCATAACTGATAGGTGGGGTGCGGCCGACTCACAAAATCCAGTCCCCATTCGCGACACAGGTCCGCCCAGGTCGCCAGTGCGTACTCGCTGACCAACCCCCACTCGAGGCCACTTTCCACGGTTTGAGTTAGCCAGGTGGTTATCTGATCTTCGGTCTGGTTCGCGAACGCTTGCGGATCCTGTTCTTGTAGCCAGGCATGAATACGTTCTTCAAACAGCCACCGATAGGATTCCTTCAGTGCCTGCAGCTGCGGCTCGCCCAGCAACGCAAAGTCTTGCTGCCACGGCTGTCCGGGATACTCGTTAACAAATTTTGCAGGGATTGGAGAAGGGGGCAGCTGCCAACCATGCCTGGGAACCTGCACCCAAAGCTGATCAATAGGTCCCAATACATGGCTAAGATGCTCGCGGCTATAGCTGGACAGCCAGTAATACATCACTAGCGGATCTGCAAAGCGCAGCAGGCTTGAGTTGCCAAGATGGTCAAGCGGGCACAAAAAATGGCGCAGATGCGTGGCTACGGTTTTCAGGCAAGCGTTGCTGCAAAACAAGCTGCTATCGGCTGGTAACCCGGATGGCTCAACCCATTCGCGAATCAGTGAAGATGCGTGTTGCGCCTTTACCAGCACAGGCCCTTGATTCATGAGCTTTGACCAGCGCGTTCCCAGGTACAGTGGCATGACTTCCACTGGCTCGGCATATTGATACACCCGCTTGATTGCATCAGGCCGCAATACGCCATCAATCAACAGGTAGTTGGCCTGATTCATGGCGTTGCGCTCTCCGTTGCTCGTTCACATTGCTCACAAAATGGCCTGCGCTTCATTGTCTGGGCTTGTGCCGAGGGCAATATCTCTCCGGTTTTGACCGTGTCAACGCGGTTTGACAAACCAGGCCGTAACGGTGTGGCGCCGAAGCCGGCGCCAGGGCTGCCTCCCGAGTTGAGCTTGACCTCCGGCCCGGCCATCGTCACACCACCAGCATCCAGCTTGATAAAACAACCACCGACCTTGATGGTGATCTCCAATCCGGCTTCGATGACCAGTTTATGTCCAGCCTTCAAGTGCACCTCTCGTCCGGCCTCCGCCAGCAACCCGTTGGCCACACTGATATGTCGCGTACCACCCACCGTCAAGTGATCGTCCATTTTGACTTCAGTTAATCGATCAGCCTCAACGTTCCGGTGTTCCTCTGCCTTGAACACGCTGTAACTGTTGGCTTCGACATGATCGTGACGCTCATGGCCAACGTGGATTTTCTGATCGTGTTTGATGTGCTGTTCCCAGTCCCGCTGGGCGTGAATGTAGATTTGTTCCTGATCGGCCAGGTCCTCGATGCGCAGCTCGTTCGAACCATTACCGACAGGGCTGCTCAAGGTTTTGAACACACTGCGTGTCTGATGCGCGGGCAAGTCGTAGGGCGGGACGTGTTCGGCGTGGTACAGGCAGCCGCTGATCATTGGGCGGTCGGGATCACCCTCGAGAAAGGTCACCAGCACTTCCATGCCGACTCGCGGGATGACCATCCCACCGTAGCGATTGCCAGCCCAACTGGACGACACTCGCAACCAGCAGCTAGTGCGGTCATTAGCCTGACCTTCGCGATCCCAATGAAACTGCACCTTGACCCGGCCATGCCGGTCGCAGTGTATTTCCTGATCTTTCGGGCCAGTGACTACGGCGGTCTGGCTGCCAAAGATCCTTGGCTTTATATGACGCAACGGAGGGCGATAGCACGCCTTCCAGGGTGTGGCCGCAAATGTATTGTGATATCTCTGGTGAAAGTCGCCATCGCCCTGGATGGGCGATGCGGACTCCTCCAGCGCCTGTAGCTGGCGACCTTCATGACGTACTTCGTTCAGCAGCCACAGATCGTTCCAGTCTTCATTGGGGTGTTCGCTCAATTGTAGAAAATGACCGCTGACTAGCAGAGGCTGATCGCTTTGTCCGTCACCGAGTCGATAATCATGACGGTGCCGTTCAAGCGCTCTTGTCGCCAGGTGTGAACCCCGATCGCGGTGAGTAAAGCCGCCGGGATAATCGTAGTGTTCAAGGTCTGGATTGTCACCGCCAATGGCTGATCCTTCCATGGTCAGATAAGGTTTCTCAAAATGGTAATCGCGATGGGTCGTGTGATTTGATCGGGTTTCGAGGCGTAGCGTGAAGCTACGGATTACCGGCTCTTTACCCGCCATCCCGCTGTTCTGCTTGTAGATCACCGGCCCCAGTCGAGGGA
This sequence comes from Pseudomonas coronafaciens pv. oryzae str. 1_6, assembly GCF_000156995.2. Taxonomy (NCBI): domain Bacteria; kingdom Pseudomonadati; phylum Pseudomonadota; class Gammaproteobacteria; order Pseudomonadales; family Pseudomonadaceae; genus Pseudomonas; species Pseudomonas coronafaciens. Next base: position 2,421,045 of record NZ_CP046035.1, read on the forward strand.
ATACGGTCTGGTCATCACCGAATACCAGATTGTGTGCCGTAAAGCTGTGCTCGAAGTGGTAGTGCAAGCCTTCTTCTTCGCACAGCCGCTGAATGAAGTGCAGATCAGATTCGTTGTATTGCACGCAGTATTCGCGCTCAGGGCATGCCGTGCCGAGGTCGAACCTGTAGGTGTCGGCCAGCAGATGATGCTCTTCTAGCACCGTGGCGATAATTTGCGGCACCGTCCTGTGCTGAAAAATACGCTGATTGGTGCGATGGCCAAGACGGGCCAGGCGTGGGCGCAGCGTGATTGCGTAATGGGTCAGGCGTGGACCCGAATCGCCTTGGGCAATACTGTCAATCAGCCCATGGGTGCCACCACCGTCAGGAGCAAATTGCAGAAAAGCCGGAAGGCCCAACAGGCTTTCCAGATCCAGCGACGTATGCTCGCTGACGAGTTCCACCGTGAAGCAGAACGGTTGGTTGATGGCTTCATGACCGGCGAATGACAAGACGTTAAAGAGATGCTCTTTGTCAGCGAGACTAAGGCGGAATGGGGGGTGATCGCTCATGGGGTTCCCTGTCTGTCCTTTTATGGGTAGCCCCATCGATCCGAAGATGGGTGGGGCAACGTTTCAGGTCAATCCATCTTGGACTTATCCCACTGATCAGAGCCGGTCGTGCTGGCCGCTACGTGATTCCACGTAATGTCGCGATAACTGAAGTGCACCTCTTGCAAGTGTGTGAAATGTGAATTGCCAGGATCCTGACAGCTGGGCATGTAGTCTTTTATGGCCACAATCTTGGCATCTTCAAGAGTGGTGGTGTAGTAATGCTCCTCTTTGCTTCCCGACATCCGGTACCATCTTATTTCAACTTTCTCCAGTTCTTCCCCTTTGACCAAAGCCTGTAGCAGCAGCGGTGATGCACTGTCAAAAGATTTTGTAAGGCAAAGAGGGCCATGTATGCGCGGGCCTGTGCTGCTGCCTGACTGGCGATCGTAAGGAGATATTATTTCATGGCTCAAGGCCTGAATCATGGATTCGTCTATATGATCGGTTCGGGAGGCTCCAGAGACTGATTCAACGCTGGATGCATTTTTTGTGATAAGGCCTTGAACTTTGCCAATAACTGTAAGGAACGCGGGTGTAGGCATGATTCTTCTCCTGATGATCGACATGCACTGTGCGGCGGTGTATCAATGCACAGTGAGCTGTAGCGCTAACAAATAGCGTGCCAGGTAATAGGAAGCGCCGTAGATGCGGGGGGGTGAAGCTATCGCTGCTTTATTTAGGACGCATTTCTTATAAGCGTGTAATAAAAATCGCGCAGTTTTTTGCTCGGTATCTACTTGTTTTTGCGCAGGATGTCTGAATCACGTTTATGGGCGTTCTGCTTTCTACAATCTGTGATCGTCAAAGAAAGTGCGCAATAAATGGCGCATGGTGCAGTTGCCTATGCTCGGCTTTTTTTGCGCTATGCCGCGCATCCTACAAATATTATTTTATTTGTGTAGGAATTTTCTGAAAGAGTGTAGGGGTGTCATCTTTGTCTTGTGCGTGTGGGAAGTCAGGGATAAAGTTTGCGTAACTTTTGCACGTCTTGTTTGGACTAATGTTCACAGTAATCTATTGCCGGGAGGCGCACTTTGATGGCTGCCATAGATAAGCTCTCCAGTCACTACAAGGCAGCCGCCCGACAACCGATACCAGGACAAGACCCCGCAGGCCAAGACATTCGTTTTTCTTCCACTTTTGAATCATTAGAGCGGGAGCTGGGCGGCGCGCAATCGATCCTGGCACCTGTAAATATCGATTGGTCGAAGGTCAGGGCAGGCAGTGAACATATCCTTGTCAGTCAGTCCAAAGATCTACGCGTTGCCTGTTGGCTTGCATGGTCTTTGTACGAATGTGACTCTTTTGTCGGGCTAGTTGCGGGCCTGGGGTTAATACATGGGCTCTGCGAGCATCACTGGCTGGCGTTACATCCCCAGAAGTTACGAACCCGTGCTGCCGCTTTTGCATGGCTCTTGCTCAGGCTCGAAAAAGTACTGGTAGAAGATGTTCCTATCAGCAACCAGCTTGTCGTATTTCAGCAGCTGACCAGTCACCTGGACAAGCTGGATGAGATATTTGGCTGCTGTTTGGGTAACGACGCTCCGATGCTGCTGCCGCTTCGCAGAAGGCTGGCGCGAATGATCGAGCGTGCAATGCAGGCCGAGAAAGAACCTGTCACCGTTATCGAGCAAGTCAAGCAGGTAGCCACCCAGCTGTTTTCCAGCAATTCTCAAATTGATAATGAGAAAGATGCCCAACGCTCTTCACACTTACTGATTGAGTCCGCGCGTAATCTCTGTCAGTGGTGGCTGAGGCAAAAAACCAGCGACCCGCGCGCGTTTCGCCTTGGTCGGGCGGTGGTCTGGCTTGCCGTGGATAGCATGCCTGAGTGCAATGCGGAAAAAACAACACAGGTACGTGGGCTGCCCGGAGAGAAACTCAGGAACTACCACGAGCGATTCGAGCAGGGGCTCTACGCTGATCTGATCGTAGATGTTGAAGCCAGTCTGATGTCCTCACCCTTTTGGTTCGACGGACAGCGACTGATCTGGAACTGTTTAAAGGCCTTGGGCGCAGAAGCAGCCATGCATGAGGTAGAAGCGCATTGTGTGCTGCTTGTAAAAAGATTCCCGGAAGTCATGGCGTTACGTTTCCACGACGCAACGCCTTTTGCGAATGCCGATACACTTCAATGGGTCATCGATTACATTTCACCTCCGGTTGTATCCACTCAGGACAGTGTTAGTGGGCAGGGGAGTGTTGAACTCTCTCAATGGGATGCTGTTTATCACGAACTTTTACCCGGTCTGCAGTTCGGCGGTTTAAAGTCTGCCGTTCAGGTGCTGAGTCAGCATTTATACAACGCTAAAGGCGGTCGAGACCGATTCTTCTGGAGGTTGTGCCTTGCCCGTATATGCTATCAGGCGAAAGAGTATCTACTGTCCAAAATTCAACTTGAATTTCTGGATCAGCAACTCCAGTCATCAGGCTTGCATGAGTGGGAGCCACAGGTTTATCTGAATGTAATGCGCTTGCTGCATGACTGCTATGAACGGCTTCCCCAAGGTGATAAATCGGTAAGTCGTCAAGAGGAGATTTATCATAGGTGTGTCATTACGATATTGAGCTGTTAATAGCATAACGCGGTACCTCTGAAATAGATCGGGAGAAATACAATGGCCAAAGAAGGTTCTGTGGCACCCAAAGAAAGGATTAACGTCACCTTCAAGCCCGCTGTCGGAGGAGCGCAGGAGGAAGTAGAGCTCCCATTAAAACTATTGGTCCTGGGCGATTTCACACAGCGCGCCGATGGCCGGAAGCTCGAAGAGCGTAAGGCTATCAGCATCGACAAGAATAACTTCGATGATGTCATGGCCAAGCAAGAACTTGAAATTTTACTGAGTGTTCCTGATCGCCTGCAATCTAAAGATGATGCTGGTGATCTGGCTTTCAGCATCAAGGTCGGGTCGATGAAAGACTTTAATCCGGCCAGCCTGGTGGAACAAATTCCCGAGCTTAAAAAGTTGATGGAACTACGCAACGCCTTGATGGCACTTAAAGGGCCACTCGGGAATACGCCTGCTTTTCGTAAGGCAATCGAGAACGTTCTGGCTGACGAAGAGTCGCGCCATAAAGTAATGAATGAGCTGGGCATGGATACGGCAGCACAGTAGTTCATTGAATTTTATCTTTGGAGTGACCAGCGGATGGCAACAAACGTTTTAAAGAAGGACCCGGTGAGCGAATTTCACACTGGCATTCTTGACCAGATTATTGCAGAAACCAGGTTGAGCCCAGGTGATGAGGCTTATGACATTGCCAAGCGCGGTGTTGCTGCGTTTATCGCAGAACTGCTGAAGCCTACGAACAGCATCGAACCGGTAAAAAAAGCGCTGGTTGATCGAATGATTACTGAAATCGACAGCAAGCTAAGTCGTCAGATGGATGAAATCATCCACCATGCAGACTTTCGCTCGCTCGAGGCGTCTTGGCGCGGATTGCATTTACTGATCGACCGAACCGATTTTCGTGAAAATATAAAAATCGAATTGCTGAGTGTTTCCAAGCAGGACTTGCTGGAAGACTTCGAGGACTCACCTGAAGTCGTTCAGTCGGGGCTTTACAAACACGTTTACACTGCAGAGTACGGCCAGTTTGGTGGTAATCCTGTCGGCGCAATCATCGCCGATTATTTTTTCTCCCCCAGTGCCCCAGACGTCAAGACAATGCAATACGTGTCAAGCGTCGCCTGCATGGCGCATGCGCCTTTTATCGCGGCAGCAGGACCGGATTTTTTCGGGATCGAGCAGTTTACCGGGTTGCCTGACCTGAAGGATCTGAAAGACCACTTCGAGGGTCCGCAATTCGCAAAATGGCAAAGCTTTCGACAACAAGAGGACGCCCGTTATATCGCGTTGACAGTACCGCGTTTCCTTTTGCGCAGTCCGTACGAGCCAGAAGAAAACCCCGTTAAAACGTTCGCCTATAGAGAGAACGTTGTGAATGCTCACGAGCATTACCTGTGGGGAAACACTGCTTTTGCGTTCGCGACAAAACTGACAGACAGTTTCGCCAAATTTCGTTGGTGTCCCAACATTATTGGTCCGCTGAGTGGCGGCGCTGTCGAAGATCTTCCGTTGCACCATTTCCATAGCATGGGAGAGATCGAGACCAAGATTCCGACTGAGGTACTGATCTCTGACCGTCGTGAGTACGAGCTGGCAGAGGAAGGGTTTATCGCATTGACCATGCGCAAAGGAAGCGACAATGCGGCCTTCTTTTCCGCGAGTTCAGTACAAAAGCCTAAATTCTTTGGCAATAGTCCAGAGGGCAAAACGGCCGAGCTTAATTACAAGCTGGGCACCCAACTGCCTTACATGATGATCGTCAATCGGCTTGCTCATTACCTCAAGGTGCTCCAGCGAGAACAGATAGGGGCCTGGAAGGAACGGGTCGATCTTGAGAATCAACTCAATAAGTGGATACGCCAGTACATTGCTGACCAAGAAAATCCGAGCTCCGAAGTGCGTGGCAGACGCCCCCTGCGCAACGCTCAGATCATCGTCAGCGATGTGGAAGGCGATCCCGGTTGGTACCGTGTCAGCTTGAATGTCCGTCCGCACTTTAAATACATGGGGGCTGATTTTACGCTGTCCCTGATTGGGAAAATGGACAAGGAATAATCAAGAGGACAGGCCATGAATCTAAACGGAAGCCTTTTCGAACGGCTTGCCTTGGACGTCCAGCACCAGCATTCATATTGTGGAGACGAAGGACGGTTAATGGCATCCATTGCCTCGCACTTATCAAAGTTGCTGGGCACCCGTGCAGGTAATGTGAAAATGCTACCTGATTATGGATTGCCCGACCTTAATAATATGAGTGTGAGCCTTTATGACTCATTAAGACAGTCTCGAGAGGCCATTGAAAACGTCATTCGGGTTTATGAACCTCGCTTATCTGATATTTACGTGCTGCCTGAAGAAAACAAAGGCTCTGTCCTCCGGCGTCAGTTCTTCGTAAATGCTTGCGTTGAAGTGGATGGAATTAAAAAGCCTGTTCGTTTTTTTACAACGATCAGTGGTGATGGGAATGTAAGTGTCGTGTGAAACGTCATGACGGGTTGTGGTGAGGTTGTCACTCATCACAGTTAGGCGTGATGATTTTTTTAATGTTTATGGTTCAGTCGGGTAGGCCAGCGTTGTCATTTAATCACTATTATCAAGACGAGCTAATGGCTCTTCGCCAATCAGGGCGCAAGTTTTCCGAACGCAACCCGGCGTTGGCGCCTTTTTTGGGGCAAGGCAGCAGCGATCCGGATGTTGAGCGTCTACTTGAAGGATTCGCCTTCCTGACAGGACGTTTGCGTCAAAAACTGGATGATGATTTACCTGAATTGACCCATTCGCTGATGCAACTGCTGTGGCCAAATTATATGCGGCCCTTACCTGCAATGAGCATGTTGCAATTCGAGCCCTTGAGCGCTTCAGGACCTGGCTTCACCGTCGAGCGTGATACGCCTGTTGAAAGTGAACCCGTGGAGGGTCTGGCCTGCCGATTTCGTACCTGCTTTTCGACAGAGGTTCTGCCTCTCAGTCTGTCACGTGTTTCCTACTCAGCTGATGGCGAGGCCGCAGCATTGACTTTAAGTCTGACGATGACCGGAGAAGGGCACTTGGGCATGCTGAAGTTGAGCAGGCTGCGGCTGCACTTTGCAGGTGATCGGCATATCAGCCAGGCGCTTTACCTCGGCCTCATGCGGAAGTTAAAAGGGATCAGATTATTATTGCTGGATGAGCAAGAAAATCCGTTGACAGATCGTGATGGGAAACCACTTCAGTTAAGCATTCCGGCAAACCGTGTAAAACCAGTCGGCTTCGCAGAGGACGAGTCCTTGATACCGTACCCACTGAATACCTTCCGTGGGTACCGCTATTTGCAAGAATACTTTTGCTTTCCAGAAAAATTTCTTTTTTCTGATATTGAAGGTCTTGAGGTCATTGCGTCGGTGCTCGACGAACATTTGATAACGGCACGTGGTTTTCAGTTGGTCTTTGACATGCACAGCGAGGACATGCAAAACCTTCGTCCTACCGTTGAACACATAAAGTTATATTGCACACCTGTGGTCAACCTGTTCAAGCAGGACGCACTGCCTATTCTCGTTGATGCCCGGCAGGATGAGTATTTGCTGGTCCCCGCTCATTTGGGACCTCAGCGCTGCGGTGTCTATTCGGTTGATGCAGTGACGGGCTGGCAGCCGGGAGGCAAAGGGTATCAGCACTACGTTCCCTTCGCATCATTCGAGCATGATCCTGCTGTCGATGTCCATGGCAACGCCCCGTGGTACAGCGTGCGTCATCGAGATTCCCTCTTGCAGAGAGGGCTGGATACCTATTTAAGTTTCGACGTCCGTACTGATCGAAAAAACGAAACTATTTCCATTGAGTTAACGTGCACGAATGATGATCTTCCACTGCGCATCCCCGCAGGCGGAATATGCAGGTCAGGCGACGATACCCCGGACTTTTTAAGATTCAGTAATATCACCACTGCGACTAAAAGTTACGCGCCGCCGGTGGGTCAGGATTTTCTATGGCGGGTCATCAGTAATATGTCCCTGAACTACCTGTCCTTGGCGAGTATCGACGCGTTGAAGGTGATACTCGAAACTTACGATCTTCCGCGCTATTACGACAAGCACGCCGAAAAGGTCAGTCAGCGTCTGTTGAACGGGCTCAAGTCTATCCACCACCAGCACGTTGATCGCCTGCATGAAGGCCGACCGGTAAGAGGGGTGAAGACCGAACTGCTTATAGCACCCGAAGGTCTTGCCGATGAAGCCGGTCTGTTTTTGTTTGCTTCAGTCCTCAACGAGTTTTTCGCGCTGTACGCGAGTTTGAACTCTTTTCACGAACTGCACGTTAAAACTGCTCAGGGAGGTGGTTATCAATGGACACCACGTATGGGACAGCAACCGTTACTTTGACTGCGCTCAGTCAGGGCATACGGGAATATTCGGTTTACCAGGCGATCCCTCTTATCTTTAACGTCTTGCGTGAACTCCATCCGCAGTCCGATGATGAGCAACTGCATGAGTACCTTGAATTACGGGCACATCCACAGTTTGGATTTCCGCGCAGTGATATTGAGAGCATGGATTTCTTTCACGAGAACGGAACGTTGTATGTTCGTCTGTACCTCAACGTGATGAGCCTGATCGGTTCCGATTCGCCCCTGCCTGCATTTTACGCCGAACAAGCGTTGGGGGAGTTGGACAAACCTAATACCACGCGGGATTTTCTGGGTATCTTCAATCATCGTCTGCAAAAACTGCTGTTGCCCGTTTGGCGTAAGTACCGCTATCACGCGGTGTTCGCCCGAGGCGCAAACGACCGGTTTTCCGAGCAGCTGTTTGCGTTAATCGGGTTGCACGGGACGTGCATACGCAACACCACGGAATTGAACTGGAAGCGCTTATTACCTTATTTGGGATTGCTTAGCCTGCGTGCACATTCCGCCGCCCTGATCGAGTCAGTACTCCGTTATTACTTCAAGCACGCTCAGTTGTTCATAGAACAGTGTGTGGAGCGATCGGTGTGCATCGATCATTCGCAGACTAATCGTCTTGGCAAGAGCAGTAGCCAACTAGGGAAAAACGCAGTGTTGGGCACCAGGGTTCCTGACCGGGGAGGCAAATTTCGTATCCATATAAAACAACTGGATTGGGCGCGGTTCCACGAATTTCTACCCATCGGCGCAGGTTATGCGCCGTTGGGCGCCTTGGTGCGGTTCACCCTGCGCGATCCGTTGGATTACGACATCTGTCTTGAGCTTCTGAATGAAGACATCAGGGAACTTCGCATTGCCCAGACGAGCACCTGTCGTCTGGGCTGGACCACCTGGTTAGGCCATGAGCGTGCTCAGGGTCTGGTCCGTCTCAACAGACCGAGTCATTAAGGACTAACTATGATCAACCCAGACCTGCAGCAACTCGTTCAAGCTCTTGACGTGCCCACTCGCATAGAGCTTGAGGGGACAGCCGAGCGTTGCGTTTCCCGGGGCAGCAACAGAATTCTTGTCGAAGATCTACTGATTGCCCTGGTGGAGCGTCCTGACGGCATGCTAGTACGTGCTTTGAATGACGCCAGTATAGCGGCTGCCGATTTCGCAAGCCTCTTGCTCCCGCCAGCTGAATACTGTGGGGCTTCCAACCCGGTATTTGCTGCCGAACTTGTTCTGTGGCTTCAGGACGCCTTGTTGGTTTCCAATCTGGATTTGGGGCAGAGCCAGATTGATCAGGCTGCACTTATTCTCGCTTTGCTGCGTAACCCTTTGCGTTATGCCGATCGCCCCTATCAGCCGCTGCTGGCAAAAATCAACATCGAGCGATTTCGTGACTTCGCCCTTGCAGAGCAGGCATCCGGAACATCCCGAACTACAGCGAGCCCAAGCGAGTCGCTTCTTGAGCGCTTCACTCATAACCTGACGCAACAGGCCAGGAGGGGTGAGCTGGATCCGGTACTGTGCCGTGACGACTGTTTGCGTCAGATGGTCGACATACTGGCTCGTCGGCGCAAGAACAACCCGATTGTGGTAGGCGAGGCCGGGGTTGGCAAAACTGCGATTGTTGAAGGGTTGGCGCTGAGAATCGTCGCAGGACAGGTCCCTGATCTCTTGAAGAACGTCGAGCTTTTATCTCTGGATATGGGATTGCTTCAGGCAGGCGCCAGCATCAAGGGTGAGTTTGAACGTCGCTTGAAGGGAGTCATCGATGAGGTCAAGTCTTCGCCGATACCTGTCATTCTTTTCATTGACGAGGCTCATACGCTGATCGGGGCCGGTTCGCAGGCGGGAGGTTCGGACGCAGCCAATCTGTTGAAACCGGCACTGGCTCGCGGCGAATTGCGCACCATTGCAGCGACTACCTGGACCGAGTACAGGCAATACTTCGAGAAAGACCCTGCGCTTGCGCGGCGTTTTCAGCCTGTGCGAGTACTGGAACCAACGTTGGAGCAGGCCATCATCATTTTGCGTGGGCTCGCCCCGCTATATGAGCGCAGCCATGGCGTCTATCTGCGCGATGACGCTGTGGTTGCCGCTGCTCGACTATCGGCACGTTATATTTCGGGGCGACAACTGCCTGACAAGGCAATCGATCTGCTCGATACGGCCTGTGCTCGCGTGCGAGTCAGTCTGGTTGCCGTGCCCGAACGCATCGAGCGTCTGCGAGCAGATCGGACTCAATACCAGAGGCATTATGACGCAGTGCAGCGTGACGCAGCTGCGGGGCTTCTTGTGGATGAAAAAGTGTTGAATACACTGGCATCGGATCTTTCACGCATTCAGCAAGAGTTGCCCGCACTGGAAGTCATGTGGGCTGATCAACAGAGCGCCGCTCGGCGGCTGCTCGATCTACGCAGCCATCAGGCACACCCTGCAGTAAAGCGCGAAGGCCCGGGTAACCCAAACAGTAAATGTCGTTCCACAGAGGCACAGGAATCCGATTTGGTTCAGGCCCGGCAAACGCTCATGGATACTCAAGCTGATGACCGTCTTGTCAGTTTTGAAGTGTGTCCGAGGCTGATAGCGGAAGTGGTCAATGCCTGGACAGGCATTCCGTTGTCGCAGCTGGCGCAAGCGCACAGTTCGGAAATTACCGGCCTCTCTTCTGCGTTGCGTCTGCGCATTCGTGGGCAGGAGCCGGCGATTCAGGTACTTGAACAATCCGTAAGAGTATCTGCCGCCGGATTGAGTGCGCTCAATGCACCGTCGGGAGTATTCCTGTTGACGGGCCCCAGCGGAGTAGGCAAGACCGAAACAGCCCTCGCTCTTGCTGACCTGCTGTACGGCGGTGACCGTTTTCTTATCACGATCAACATGTCCGAGTTTCAGGAAAAGCACACGGTCTCGCGCTTGATCGGAGCGCCACCTGGTTATGTCGGTTATGGGGAAGGGGGCATGCTGACTGATGCCGTGCGACAGAAACCTTACTCGGTAATTTTACTTGATGAGGTGGATAAAGCTGATCCCGATGTATTGAACCTGTTCTATCAGATTTTCGATAAAGGCGTAGCGAACGATGGCGAGGGGCGAGAAATAGACTTCCGTAATACGCTTATTCTGATGACCTCCAACCTTGGCGGCGACCTTATACATTCACTCTGCCGAGACGGCAGAAGGCCGGAAAGCGATACGCTGGTGCGTGCGATAAACCCGGTGCTAGTGGGTCACTTCAAACCCGCATTGCTCGCCAGAATGCGCGTGGTTCCTTTCTATCCCATCAGTGGCCTGGTGCTTCAAGAGCTGATTGAATTAAAGCTGGATCATCTTGTGGAGAAGCTTGAAGGACGCGGACTGACGTTCAGCTATTCCGAGGAACTGGTTTTTCATCTGCTTGAAAACTGCGCGCAACTCGACAGCGGTGCCAGGCTGATTGACCACGTACTGGCGTCGCAACTGACCCCGCTCATCGCGGACGCTTTGCTTCTTGCGAGCAACAGCGACGCTATGCTTCTCACGGTTCACGCTACGCTGGACAGTTCGGGCGGCATTGTCTGTGAGTGCAAATAAGGTGGCCTCGACTTTCCATGCGCTACCTGATCCGCTGAGCTGCGCGCAAAAACTATTATCGTATTACTCAAGCCTTTCGCTTTCAGGCGACAAACGATCGTTACTGCATGATTTCGTCCGGTTCGCCGCAGAGCTGAGTGGTTGTGAGGCAGCTCAGTTATTTATGCAGAGTCCTACTCAGAAACGTCTCAGCCTCACTGCAGAAATAATGGATGGCGTCATTCAGCCCGATACAGCAAAGGCGTCAGCAAATAACTGGAGCGATCAGCCACTGCTGCAGCTAAGTCTCCAGAAAAACAAGGTTGTCAGCCTTCAGGAAATCAGCGCCAGCTTGAATGACGTTCGTTTTCTGCCTGTTCGAGCCGAGAGTTGGAAATCGCTGTTATGCATCCCGTTGCCTGGGCGCGAAAAAGATCCTGTGGGGTTGCTGATCTGTGTGAGCAGTTGCCGTAGGGAGCTGGAATGCTACGCAGAATCGCTAGGCGCACTGGGAGCATTTGTCATTTCACAATGGCTGCTTCTGGAACCTTTGAACAATACCGCAGGCGCGCCACCTAGTCCGACGGTACGCCCACCTCAGGCAGCGCACTACGGGTTGACGGGAAACAGCGCTGCGCTGAAACGCACAACTCGTCTTCTGGGTAAAGTCCTCGACAGTTCGTGCACCGTATTGCTTACCGGAGAGACAGGCACAGGCAAGGAAATTGTATCGCGTGCGATACATGAACATGGTCCGCGGCGCTCGAACGCTTTCGTTGTGCAAAATTGTGCTGCATTTCCGGAAGCGCTTCTGGAAAGCGAGCTGTTTGGCTATCGCAAGGGCGCTTTTACCGGAGCGGATCGAGATCGGCGCGGCCTGTTTGATGCTGCGCACGGAGGTACGCTTCTGCTCGATGAAATCGGTGACATGCCCATGCTGCTACAGGCCAAGCTTCTGCGGGTATTGCAGGAAGGGGAGATTCGGCCACTGGGTTCCAACGAGGTTCGCAAAGTTGATGTGCGAATCATTGCGGCGACTCATCGAGATCTCCCGAAGTTGATTGCAGAGGGGCGCTTTCGTGAAGATCTTTATTACCGGTTGGCGCAGTTTCCCGTTGAGCTGCCTCCGTTGCGTCAACGCATAGAGGACATTGAACTACTGGCCAGGCATTTTTCCGACGCGGTTTGCCAGCGCTCACAACGTAGCGCTGTGCAATGGTCGAAAGCCGCACTGGACGTTTTGTCTGGCTACGCCTTCCCGGGCAACGTTCGTGAACTGAAAGGGTTTGTCGAGCGCGCGCTGTTGCTGTGCGAGGACGATGAGTTAAGGCCAGAGCACTTTCCTATTGCCACCGATGCCATCAGTTGTCCCGCAGCCTTCACGTTGCGTGAACGTATCGAGCAATTCGAGCGTGGTGTTTTGCTTGAGTGTCTGCGCGACAGCGACGGCAATCGAAGTCTTGCTGCACGCACGTTGGGAGTGTCGCGGCGCACGCTGCTGTATCGCCTGGCTCACCTGAAACTAGGTGCTGCTCATGGCGGGACTGGTTAAACGCGGACGCGTATTCGTATTTACTTGTTTTTCTGGAGATGACTTCAATGACTATTCATTGTTGGCGCACGCTGCCATTTGTAATGACTGCGTTGATTTGTCTTGGCGGTTGCACGGGCCACTTTATATTCAGCGACGATCAATATCGGACGCTGGGCAACCCGGCGCCTGCCACTCGCAATCAATAACTATAAAGAGAGATGTGCATGGACGATGCATTAGAAACAGGCCATACGGCAGGGGCTGATCATACCGGTCGTCCTGAGAGCGGGTTGACTTCCTTCCTGGAAAGTAACCATGCCACCCGCCACTATTCAGACTGTTCAAGTAGTGACGGATGTTACTTATCCCTGCCACGACGTGTGTCGGTGCCCGTACCCGATCCGTCAAGCGACTGCCCTGATCAGCCAGAGCATCAAGCAGGTTTGTTCTGGCAACAGCTAAGTGACGTACTGGGTATTGAACTCGCTTCTGTTGATCCGACGACACGCGAAGCTTGCGTTGTAAAGAGTGTGCGCCTGTTCAAGCGTTGCCTGAGCGGTCTGCAACGGACACTAAAGGCTCGCAGCGAGAGAGTAGACGAGCTGGAGGTAGGCCTCTCAAAAACGGCTTGCCAGAGGGTCAGGGCATTTGAGGGTGCGAGTGTCGAGGCAATCATGAAAAGCTTGCTGAGAGATGAGCAAGCGCCTCTCTTGGATACGAAGGTTATTTCTCGGGTATTTCGGGAGCTGGAGGCTCATGAAGCTTCGGTGCTGGCAGGTTGTCGTGCAATGGCGCATGCGGCGGTCGAGCATTTTTCTCCGCAGCAGCTGGTCTGGCAATTTGAACATGATCGGGGCAAGCCCTGGATACTGACGGATGCCCGCCGCTGGCGTGATTATGTCAGGCATCACCAAGACCTGACGCAAAGTGACATATGGAGCAAGACGCTGCTGGCTAAAAACTTTGTGTCTGCTTATGAGCAGCACTTTCCTTTGATCGCTAACTTCTATCACGACTGACAGGCCTTACTTTCATGCGTTTTTCTTTTTTCCGGCGACTGCCGCTGCTGCTGTTGAGCCTGCTCGCCGGCTGCTCGGTTCTTTCGCCTTATTCAAAACAGACGCGTCTGGATATTAATGTGATTGCAGACAATCAGTTGAACCCGGATATCAATGGCAGGCCCTCACCAGTGGTGATCAAGTTACTGGAGCTGAAGCGCCCGACCACGGCCGAATCGATGGATTTCTTTTCTCTTTATCAACGCACTGAAGATGTATTGGCAAACGATCTTGCAGCCAGTGAAATTGTTGAACTTCGCCCAGGCGACCGCATTGAGTTGAAATTGAAACTGCATGAAGGCAGTCGGTATTTCGCTGTGCTGGCTGCTTATAGAAACCTGTCGGAAACCCGATGGCGTCATGTCATTCAGGTGTCTCCCGGGCAGCAGAATCGTGCTGTTTTCTTGCTGGGTGAGTCTGGTATTTATCGGACCGATAATCGGGCCCATGCAGGAAATTCGCTATGAATTCACACAAGGTCATCTGGCAGGAAGGCATGTTGTTGCGTCCACAGCACTTCCAGCATAACGACCGTTATTACGATCATCAGTTAAGGGTTCGCACTCGTTTGGCAGGCCCTTACAACTGGGGATTCACCGCAGTGGAAATCGATCCGCAATTTCTGGGGTCGGGCCAGATCGTTCTTGCTCATGCCTCGGGCATCCTGCCGGACGGCAGCGTTTTCGATATACGCGATCATGACACGCCACTAGTTTTGGACATCCCGGCCAATACCTCAAACATGGCGGTGTACATTGCCTTGCCGATAGTAGCAGGCAATTGCGTTGAGGCACGCGGTCATGAACAGCCTGACGCTGTGACGCGCTTCACAGCCTATTCAGCCAGTATTTCTGATTCAAACGCCGGGGAAGACAGTTCGACACCGGTCTTCTGTGCACGGCCGGAATTTCGATTGTTACTGGGCGAGCCCAGGGGCGAAAGCGCGTACGCGATGCTCAAGCTGTGTCATATCCTTATCTGTGGCCCTGACAGGTCGCTAACACTGGATGCGGCATTTTCTCCCACGTCCCTGTGCGCCAGTGGCTCCCGTTATCTGATGTCCTGTCTGAAGGAGGTTTCAGCTCTGCTTCTCCACCGCGGAGACGTGATTGCCGAACGAATCGGTTCGACGGGGCAGGCGAGCGGGGCGGAACTGGGTGATTTCATGATGCTGCAGATCGTCAACCGCAATGCGTTGATACTTCGGCACTTTCTGAATATCGGGCATATACATCCGGAAGAGCTGTATCGGTTATTGCTGACGCTGTTGGGCGAGCTGTCGACGTTTGGCGATGACAGCCGCCGTCCTCGCTTGGAGAGCAGTTATCAGCACAGTGATCAGGGCGCAACGTTCAGGAGCGTGATGCTCGCTATTCGGCAGATGTTGTCGATGGTGCTTGAACAGCATGCGCAGGAACTCGAGTTACAGCCCCGGCAGTACGGTGTTCTGGTGTCGCCGCGAGTGGACAGCGAGTTGCTGGGGGCTGCCTCGTTTGTCCTCGCTGCGCGTGCGCACTGCGATGCTGAAGAGCTGCGTCTGCGATTGCCTTCACACCTCAAAATAGGTTCTGTGGAAAGTATTCGCGAGCTGGTGGGCTTGCACTTGCCAGGCATTCGCCTTCGGCCACTGCCTGTGGCTCCGCGGCAGATTCCGTTTCACGCCGCCAAGACCTACTTCGTTCTCGACCTCGACGCGCGGGAGCGAGAAACAATTGATAAGTCCGGAGGTTTTGCCTTTCACGTTTCAGGCGAGTTTCCCGGACTTGAATTGCAGTTCTGGGCGATCAGAAATTGAGCAGAGTGCCCGACATGGAAAGCAGACGCGATGGTTACGCAGTCATTTATGGCCAGAACGACGAGGATCTGCAAAGCGACAGGTTCAGCGACATTCACCACAGAGATCATTTCGAAGGCCTGCAGGATCGCCTTGTGGAAAGCGCTCGGCGAATGCCTGAAAAGCGCTTCAATGCGCATGTCAATCCACTTGTCGCAGCAGCGAGCGGACTATTGGCCCAAGTGTCGAGGCTGTCTTCGACAGACAGTGTTGGGGATATCCATTCGCTGAACGTTCAGCTTTCGGACCAGGTAAAACAGTTCGAGTCAGAAGCCCGGCAACGCGCTATAGCCACCGATCAGATGCTGGCGGCGCGTTACGTGCTGTGTACGGTGGTGGATGAGGCTGTACTGAATACTCCTTGGGGCAGCAAAAGCGACTGGTCGAAGATCAGTCTGCTCAGCCGCTTTCACAAGGAAACATTCGGCGGCGAAAAATTCTTTCAGCTCCTTGAAAAACTATCCTCCAATCCGTTCATGCATTTGCCAATGCTTGAACTGATGTACCTGTGTCTGGCTCTCGGTTTTGAGGGGAAATACCGCTCCAACCTTCGCAGGGGTAACGAGCTCGAGGACATTCGCGATGGGCTCTATCGACAGATACGACACGTGAGAGGTGATGTGTCACGAACGCTGTCGCCCCATTGGCAGGGCGTTAACTCTTCAGGCGTCCGTCAATTGCGAGTCCTCCCGATCTGGCTGATTGCATTGTTTACCGGCATCAGTCTGACAGTGATGTATTCAGGGTTTGCCTGGGTTCTCGGCGAGCAGCGTGAGGCTGTGCTCAAACCTCATCATTCAGCGGCGCTGGCTGCGCATGAGATGCGGGTATCGAAGTGAGAGATTCAATGAAAACCTTGTTCAAGAAACTCGTCACACTATTGTGCAGCACCTGGCTCTGGTCACTGCTGGTGGTGGGCGCACTGGCGATAATAATCTGGGCATTCGGTCCTTTGCTGGCAGTAGCCGACCGCAGGTTCTGGGAGAGCCCCAGCGCGCGTTTGCTAACGATCAGTGCATTGTTTCTGGTCTGGGGGCTCTGGAACGTTTTCGCCAACTGGCGCAGCGGTTTGAAAAGAAAACTTGCTGCAGAAAGCCAGACAGGTCAGGAGCGTCTGCGCCAGTCCCTTGCCAGAGAAAAAGAGCAGCTGGAGCTCTTCAGTCGATTCAAGGACGCCCGGCAGGTAATCAAGAATTCCGCTTTATATGGTGAGTTGGGTGCGCGGAGTCGGCAGGCGCTGCCCTGGTATATGCTGATGGGGCCGCAGGGCAGCGGCAAGACTAGCCTTCTGGACTTTTCAGGACTCGATTTCCCCCTCGACAGGTCCTGTCGCAAGCTGACACGTGATGCGAGCAGTACCAGCAGTTGTAGTTGGTACTTTACTGAGCAGGCAATCCTTCTGGATACATCGGGCCGCTACCTTGATCAGCCCGAGCCGGAGGTAGACGGCAGTGCCTGGAAGACGCTGCTTGAATTGTTGCGCGGCCGTCACCGAACACACCCGCTCGGTGGTGTGTTGATCACCCTGCCGGTAGGCATACTGCTCGATGAACGTGATAATCGCCTGCAGAAACTTGCTGACGATGTACGTGTTCGCCTCGACGAGATTTATCGAACCTTGCATGTCGATGTACCTGTTTATCTGGTGTTGACCAAGGCTGACTCCATCGCCGGGTTTGATGAGTTTTTTGACCAGTTGTCCCTGGAAGAAAGTGCGCAGGTCTTTGGAGCAACTTTCAGGAGTGGGCAACAGGGAAGCGATGTCGGCGTCCTCGGTATGGAGTTCGACAACCTGCTCCAGCGCCTTGGCAGCCAGGTGATTGGCCGCATTCATCAAGAGCGCGACAGTCGGCGCCGCGGGGCGATGCTCGAGTTCCCGAACTGCCTTGGAAGCATCGAGCGCCGACTCGGTCTCTTCGCAGAGCTGGCGTTTTCCGGGAATCGCTATCAGCGTGCCAGTCAACTGCGTGGTTTTTACCTGACCCGGGCGCCGCATCTGGTTCAGCGCGGCGATCAGCCTGGGCTGAACGAGGATAGCGGGCTGCCTGATCAGCACGTCGGAAAAGCACGGTTTATCCATGACTTGTTGCGCCATGTGATTTTCCCGGAATCCGATCTGGCCACGCTGGATAAAAAAACGTGGCGAAAGATTCAGTGGCGTCAGAGAGGAATGTACGCTGCGGCACTGTTGTTTCTGGGGGCGTTCGGAGCGTTGTGGGTAACAGGTTTCAGTGCCAGTCATGACCGACTTGAAACGCTTCGTGTCCTTGGCGAGCAACTGACTCGACAGCGTTCATCACTGACTGCAGACGATGATCTGTTGGCTGTCCTGGATACTTTGAACATGCGTCACCAGGCCGCCCTTGTATTTCCAGACAGTAACGATGTGGCACTTTACGAACGCACCGGGCTGTATCAGGGACAGGCCGTCAACGATGTGCTTCTAAGTGCCTACCATGCGGAACTGCAAACTCAACTACTTCCACGAGTAGTGCGCATGTTCGAAGCCCGGATACTGGCCAGCCTGGAGGATCGCGAGCTTTTGCTGAGCAGTCTGCGTGCCTATCTGATGCTTGTTAACAGCGAGCACCGGATACCTTCCGCACTTGAAGAGTGGACCGCCGCCGATTGGTCAATTCGTTATGCCGGCCATGCGCAGGCCCAGCGCGAGCTTAACCAGCACTTCAAGCGCTTGATGGCTCTGCCTTTTGCTTATCGGGTCAACGATGCACTTGTGGCCCAGGCGCGTAAAACGCTGCGCAATGAATCTTTTGCCCACGTGGTCTATCGAGCGTTGCGTGAAAAAGCACATTCATTGCCCGATTACAGTCTTGGCCGGCACACCGGGCCTCAAGAAACTGTATTGGCAGGGACAGATTATCGAATTCCAGGGCTCTACACTCGGCATGGCTATGAGCAGTATTTTGTCACTCACGGCACTGACGTAGTGACTGAAATCATGCGCAATAACTGGGTTCTTGGTGAAAGTACACCGTTTAGCGCAGCGCAACTGCGCGCCCTGATGGTTGAATTGGAAAAGTTGTATTTTCGTGATTATGCCGATCACTGGGCCGAGGCTATCGGCAGGGTTTCATTGCAACCCTTCGAAGGAACCCGGCAGGCTGCCTTGCAAATGGCTGGCTTGACGGCAGCCCATTCGCCGTTGCTTCAGTTACTGAACGAAGTACGAGATAACACGCGTTTTCCCACTCTTGCAGACCGTCTTGACAGCCTGAAGGCGCAAGCTGGTAAAGCGGTGGCGACATCTGCAGTGCCCACTCAACTCACCGAGACTGGCGAGCAATTGCAGGCATCGGTTGCCAACGCTTTGCCCGATACGGCCAAGAGGGCCTTGCAGCGTCGTTTCGATACGTTGCATCGCTTGCTGGATGGGGAGAATGGGCCGGCTGCCGATCTGACTAAAGCTCTGAGCGCTATTGATGAACTGCAGATGCAGATGGCTGCGCTGAGTCGTTCCGGTCAGCCTGAAAGGGCTGCGTACGAAATGGCCAAGGGGCGGATGTCAGGACAGCAGGATGCTTTGAGCAAACTGCGCAATGCAGCGACGATATTGCCTCAGCCTGTCGGTGGCTGGATGAATACGTTGGCAGAAGATAGCTGGAGCTTCGTGCTGCACCAGTCTCATCAATACCTCAATCAGCGTTACAAGTCCGAACTCTACAGCTTCTACAGCCAGTCACTCGACAAACGATATCCGTTTCACGCTCATAGCAGCAGTGATGTAGCACTTAATGATTTTCGCGAGTTCTTCAAGGCGCAGGGTATAGCGGAACGCTTCTTCGAGAATTATCTGAAGCCGTTTGTGAGCGGCGATCCCGGCCGCTATCGCCTGCGCAGCATCGATGGGTACAGTTTGCCGATGAGCCATGCGTATCTGGATCAGATGGCCAGTGTTTACAATATTCGTAAAAGCTTCTTTGCCGAGAGTGCCCAGGAGCCGCAAATCCGCTTCACGCTTGAGCCTCACACCCTTGACCCCGGCGTGCGTCGAGCAGAGTTTCGTCTTGGTGACCAGTCGCTCGAGTATCAACACGGTCCAATCGTGCCGACACCGTTCATGTGGCCGGTTGACACCTTGGACGGACGCGCCAGCCTGGTCATGGAGGGCATGGTCGGACGCCCGCTTGGCATAGAGAAAAATTCCGGGCCGTGGTCGCTGTTCCGTCTCATGGATTTAATGCAGACCGAGCCTTTGAAAGGACGAGATGTGCTTCTGCTCAAAGCGGATGTGGGCGGAATGCGAGCCAACTATCTACTGTCGAGCCAGCGTGCACCGAACCCGTTCGATATGAGCGCATTACGTGACTTTCGTATGCCTGCGCAGCTTTGATGACAGCGATAAAACGCTGGTTGCATGCCTGTCAGTCGATCAACCTGACAAGGCTCGGCTCCATCAAATCCGGACTCACTTCAAGCAGCGCCAGCGTCACTGGCAGCTTGAAGCGTCTTCTTCCGGCGCTGCCCGGGTTGAGATACAGCACATCGCCGCGCCATTCGATGAGGGGTTTGTGCGAGTGACCGGTGATGACCAGCCTCACGCTGTTATCCAGCAGCGCGGGTACGTCGGCGATGTCGTGGACCAGCAGCGCTTGCCAGCCTTCGATGTCGAAACGCAGGTAGTCAGCGATGGGCGTTGCCCATTCTGCAGTCATGTCGTTGTTGCCGCGCACTATGTGCAGCGGTGCGAGGGCGGCCAGTTGCTCAACGATATCCTGGCTGCCGATGTCGCCGGCATGGATAATTGCATCGCAGTGCTCAAGCGCAGCAATCGCTTCGGGACGGAGCAACCCATGGGTGTCGGAAATCACGCCAACTTTCATGCAGGGCCTCGGGGCTGGGCGGGTAGGGTGCAGTGTAGCTGTCAAAGCGGGTGGTTGATAACCTGCAGGCGCCATGCAATACACAGGGGGAATGTGTGTTGCATGGCCACGTCCGTCTCAGGCCCGACCGACCTTGATCACTACTTTGCCAAATCCCCCTCTGGCCAGGTGTTCGTAGGCCTCGCGAGCCTGCTCGAAGGGTAGACGTGATCGATCACCGGGCGAATCTTATGCTCGTTAAGGAAGACATTCATCCGGTCGAAAGACGAGCGGGGCGCTACGGCGATGCCGCGAAAGTTGGTCTGGCGGAAGATCATCGGCATCAGGTTGAGCGCCGACGTCTGGCCGGTCAGAAAACCGATCTGTGCGATACGTCCTCCGGCCTTTGTCGCCGCAATCGACTGATTGATGCCGTCGCCGCCAGCCACATTCAGCAACAGATCAACGCCTCTGCCGTCAGTGAGTTTCAGCACGTCCTCTGCCCACTCGGGATGAGTTCGATAGTTCACACCAGCCACGGCGCCCAGTTTCTTGACCGCTTGCAGGTTTTCATCCTTGCTGGAGGTAGCGATGACTTTTGCTCCCAACGCCGTTGCGATTTGCGCGGCAAAGATCGACACGCCTCGAAGCGCGCCGATGTAAGTGCTGTCTCGTACCGTTTATCCGTGTCAATTGCGTAACTGTGGTCGAACTCGTGTTGAACTCCGGTCAAACTCGATCCACCCCGAAATTGCCTCTTTCCAGCCTTTCCGGAGGGAGGTAAAAAGTTACCACGATATGCGATTTGCGCCTCAGGGCAGCCGCCGGATACGGGCTTTTCAACAGCACCGACCGGTAAATTGCGATTACCCAAACCCCGCCCAAGCGGGGTTTTTCTTTGGGCGAAGCAAAAGGAGACCAGTGCAAGTGTTGAAAGACTATAGATGCGGGCAGTGCAAGAAGCTGCTGCTTCGCATGGGTGACTACACCGAACTCCAGATCAAGTGCCCCCGCTGCGGGACATTGAATCATGTGAAGGCCGTGAGCCTTGAGTTATCGCCTTTGAGCGACAGAAGAACAGCAGCGTCGCTGCTGCCTCCCAAAACTATCTAAAGGTATTAACTATGTCCAATAGCAGCTCTGCTATCAGCCAGTTCAAACATATTTCGCGCGTAGATAACATCAATTACGCACCCACTGTGTGGTCCCGCGCCGATGCGCTGAAGGTCAATGAAAATGACCCTACCACCACGCAGCCACTGGTCAGCCCGGACTTTCCGGTCATGAGTGATACGGTATTCATCTGGGACACCATGCCGCTGCGAGAGCTCGACGGCACGGTGGTCTCGGTCAACGGCTGGTCAGTGATCATCACCCTGACGGCGGACCGCCATCCTGACGACCCTCAGTACCTGGGGCCCGACGGTCGCTATGACATCAAGCGCGACTGGGAAGATCGACATGGCCGCGCACGCATGTGCTACTGGTACTCGCGTACTGGCAAGGACTGGATCTTTGGTGGCCGTGTAATGGCCGAGGGTGTATCGCCTACAACACGAGAGTGGGCGGGCACACCCATACTGTTGAATGACAAGGGCGATATTGATCTTTATTACACCTGCGTCACGCCTGGCGCAGCGATTGCCAAAGTTCGCGGTCGTATTGTTACCTCTGATAAAGGCGTGGAGTTGAAAGACTTTACCGACGTCAAGATTCTTTTCGACGCCGACGGCACGTATTATCAAACCGAAGCGCAGAACTCGACCTGGAACTTTCGCGACCCCAGTCCGTTTATTGATCCCAATGACGGCAAGTTGTACATGGTGTTCGAAGGCAATGTCGCCGGTGAACGCGGTTCGCATACAGTAGGGGTTGCCGAACTTGGCCCTGTGCCACCGGGTTATGAAGACGTGGGGGGTGCCAGATTCCAGGTGGGCTGTATCGGTCTGGCGGTCGCAAAGGATCTCAGTGGTGAAGAGTGGGAACTACTTCCGCCGTTGGTAACAGCGGTCGGCGTAAACGATCAGACCGAACGTCCGCATTACGTGTTTCAAGACGGCAAGTATTACTTGTTCACCATCAGCCACAAGTTCACGTATGCCGATGGTGTTACAGGGCCGGACGGGGTGTACGGTTTTGTCGGCGAACATTTGTTCGGTCCTTACCGGCCAATGAACGCTTCTGGCCTGGTGCTTGGCAATCCGCCCGAGCAGCCTTTCCAGACGTATTCGCACTGCGTCATGCCAAACGGTCTGGTAACTTCTTTCATCGACAGCGTGCCCACCGAAGGCGAGGATTATCGTATCGGCGGGACCGAAGCGCCGACGGTGAGAATCCTCTTGAAAGGGGATCGCTCGTTCGTGCAGGAAGAATATGACTACGGTTATATTCCTGCGATGAAAGACGTGCAACTGAGCTGACACACCGTTCCCATACCTGAAGAACGTCTGTGAGAGCAGGCGTTCTTCGTTCACTCAGAACCCTAAACGAGAAACCGCAATGGCAACTGCGAACAAAAACCTCAAGGCGACTTGGGTCGCGACAGTTACGAATCTTGACTGGCCGTCAGTCTCATCTGTGGCCATTACTGATGAGGCTGCTCGTGTCAGTAAACAGAAAGAAGAATTGACCGGCATTCTTGATGAAATTGTGGCAATGAAAATGAATGCCGTCATATTCCAGGTTGTTCCCTGCGCAGATGCATTCTATGCATCAGACCTGCTTCCGTGGTCGAAGTACCTGACGGGTACGCTCGGGAAGAATCCCGGCTTCGACCCACTGGCTTATGCTATCGAGCAGGCACATGCTCGCAATATTGAGCTGCACGCATGGGTGAACCCGTACCGCGTATCAATGAACGCCAGCGATGCCACAATCGAAGAGCTGAACAACTCATCATCTGACTCACCGGCCAGTGTGTTTAAAACGCATCCTGAATGGACGGGAACCGCAGCGAACCGCTTTGTTCTCAACCCCGGGATACCTGAAGTTCAGACGTGGGTTAGTAGTATTGTTGAAGAAATTGTCACTAAATACGATGTTGATGCCATTCAATTCGATGATTATTTTTATTATGAAACTGCCAGCTCGCTGCTGCAGGATGATACCACCTATCAGAAATACAATACGAACTTTACCACGAAGGCCGACTGGCGGCGGAATAACACTTATTCGCTGGTTGATACATGCCATAAAAAAATAGCCGCCGTAAAAACGGATGTCTTGTTTGGCGTCAGCCCGGCAGGCGTCTGGCGGAATAAATCTGACGACCCGCTGGGGTCTGATACGCAGGCCGGTGCGTCTAATTACGATTTCGCGTATGCAGACACACGGAAATGGGTCATTGACGGCATCATTGATTATATCGCCCCGCAGGTATACTGGCCGTTTGCTCGTGAGGTTGCGCGTTATGATGTCATCACACAGTGGTGGGCGGATACCGTCAGCGGAACTGGCACAGCGTTATATATTGGTATGGCTCTGTATAAAGTGGGAACGGCATCAGAAACCGAGCCCGACTGGACTGTCGAGGGGGGCGTGCCTGAAATTACCCGTCAGCTTGACTTGAATGATTCTCTGACTGAGGTTTCCGGGTGTATGTTATTTCGACATATGTTTCTGCGGGCCTCACAGACTCAGCAGGTGGTCGACTACCTGAAGCTTCGCTGGGCTGACGTTTAATATTTCTGTTGTTGGGGTTTGGGGATTAACGTAACGGCAAGTGCATTTAAGCTCAAGTTACATTGCCCCCAAACCCTTATAGAAATTTTCTTGCCGGCCGTCTCTCCTTTTTGATTTTGCAGCCACCAAACCGGAGAGGGTCAGCGTAGGGTACATATCAACTGCTCTTACGTTACCGACGTATCGTGGATGGCCAGGATCCTTGCACTGATATTTCGTCTCAGTGCTATTTCGCTAGCGGTAGCGAGATTATGATTGGCCGCACGGCAATAGCGGTAGATGAGCTCAACGATTTTTTGTGGCGGCAGTTGGTTATCAGGCTCTTGATCGCAGTGTGCTAACAATAGCAAACGCAGAGCCAATGTACGGATCGCCAAGGTAGCGGTCCATTCACTGAGAGACAAACCATAATCTTGCCCTGCGGGTGTGGTAGAGATAAAAGGAAAACCAGTGCGGGTAATTTCGGCCGCAATAAAACGTTTAATCGCCTGTTCCAGAGCTGCATCTGCGTGATGCTGGGCAGTGTCAGAAAATTCTGGTTTAAGCGCCCTTAGCTGGCGTTTCTGTGGTCCTTTTTTTTGAACTGTAATTGCATCTGATACGGCTTTTCGCATGCTCTCCGGTATGGTTCGCGCTTTCAGAATATCTTCCAGTACCTGAAGTAATTGATCTGTTACTTCGGGCTCCTTATTCAGCATCAGCGGCGAGGTTGCGGAGCCACGTCGATGGATGCTTTCCATCCACTTTTCGTAAGGCAGGCCCTCTAGACCCGACACCACATAGCATAACTGCCCGATGACCTGGTACACCGACCTGTGCGGCGTCAGCGCCTGCTCGCTGAAAAAACGAATGATAGAGGCCCAGCTGTCAGGATCGACCTTGATCAAATGGTTGGCTAAACTTCCATCCCCCTTTGTATTAGGCCCAACGCTATCTTCCAGCAGAAAGGGCGTATCACCAAACAAGACCAACCGTGCCACTTCAGGGCAACTCATTGTGGCGGACTTTACAATAAAGGCATCGAACCGACGATTCATACGTGGGTACGTTGCGCAGATATCCGGCAGAGCCGCCTCACCGTATTGGGTATGTACGGAGCAGCGCCCCCCTTGCAGAGCCATACATTGATTATCCGCATTCAGGTTCATCCTGAAACCTTCATTGTCACTGGCTATCAGATTAAGGAGTTCGGGAGACGACCGTTTATAAGCATCGACACGCTGGTCGCTTACAGAAATCTGCCAGCCTTCCTGGCAGCAATTATCCTCGCACTTCTCCGCGATACAGGAAAATGACTGGGCGTAATGAAACGCTATAGCAGATGACGAAGCCATACATCCCCCAAGAAAGCTAAATCAATAGGTGGTTCCAGGGCCATAATGGTTCCTCGACCTTTGACACAGGGGGCGGGCGGGGAGCAATCTCACACTGGCCTGTATCAAAAGAAGCTTGCGGGCTGACTTTTCGGACTAACTCCAGTTAGTGGAGACGCGCCCCCTGGCAGAGGCGCCCTGCATCAGTCGAGGTCAATCTTGCTCAAGCGCCAGCACCAGCCGCTCAAGCCCGATACCGAACCCGGCACCTTCCCGATAGGCCCCGCCACCAACGACTTGTTGCTGCGCTCCCAATCCCGGGCAGCGCACCTCGAAGCCATTGCCTTCCAGGTAGTAACTCAGGCCCCGTTTGACGGCGATATTTAGTTGGTAATCCAGCCCCAGCAAATCGAGAAAGCCGGTGCATATCGCCTGGCTGCGCAGCAATGCCTGCTGCGGTGAGGGACCGAGAATTTCTAGCCCCAACTGCGTGAACTCGCGATAGCGTCCGGCCTGAGGGCGTTCATATCTGTAGCAGCGTGCCACATAGAAAAACATGGCCTCACTGCGCCCCTTCAACAGTACTTCGCTGCGCTCCTGAAACAAGGCAGTGGCTTCCGGGATCAGACAGCAAGCGCGTCCGGCCTTGTCGTTGAAGGCCCACATCTGGCCGATGATCTCGCTGCCGCCCGCTTTTTCGATAAACGTGTCCTGACCCCACAAGGCCGGGACGATTGCTTCCTCAGCGCCAGCTTCGATGAAGATAGCTCCGGAAACGGTTTTCCGTTTCACGCAGGTTTGCGGCTTCTGGTCCGGTCACGATGCGGGTTCCGCGTAGCATGGTCATTGGTGTTATCTCCATTTTTTGAGGGTGATTTTTTGAGGGTAATAGACAGGCAATAAAAAAGGCGCCTGGGGCGCCTTGGTTTGTTTCACTGATGGGGCAGAGCATGAATCCATGTCTGGCCTATCGATGAGCACACGCAACCTCAGCGCCTTGAAAGGGGCTGTGATGGTGATGTCGGTTGCTTTGAAAAATTTTGTTCATGGCTGATCCTTGCACTTTTTCAGGCAGGGCTCAAGCGGCAGTTTTATCTGCGTAGTTATCTCAGTCGCGCCATGCTCAGTGCGTCGACGAATACTCCGTCGCGCACTGCGTAGTTGCGCAGCCGTCCTTCCACATCGAAACCGAATTTGCGATACAGGCCTTGAGCGGCCTCATTGTCGGCGAATACAGTCAGTTCTATCCGGTGCAGATTCATCCAGTTGTCTGCCACGTCCAGCGCTGCCGCCAGCAATCTTGAGCCAATGCCCTTGCCTTGCCAGAATGATGCGACGCCCATACCGATGGCGCCGACATGGCTTTGGCGGCTGCGTAAATATTGTTCGAGACCAATATTGCCGATTACTTCGCCGCCACTCAGCGCAACCAGTTTCAGATGGCGTTCGGTGCTATCTGCCAGACGTTTGCGCCATACCTCGATGGACTGATAAGGCATCTGCAACAC
Organism: Pseudomonas coronafaciens pv. oryzae str. 1_6; assembly: GCF_000156995.2. Lineage (NCBI taxonomy): Bacteria > Pseudomonadati > Pseudomonadota > Gammaproteobacteria > Pseudomonadales > Pseudomonadaceae > Pseudomonas > Pseudomonas coronafaciens. The sequence continues at coordinate 2,447,882 of NZ_CP046035.1, forward strand.
TTGACGACAAACAGCTGGCTCGTTGTAGAGCGCAGTGACGCCTTCAAGGTGGGGTTCAGCCAGACGCTGAATGAGAATTTGCGAGACAGGTGTATGCAATTGGATTCATTCCTTGAATGGTGTCTATCGGTCACAGTCAGGAAACGTCATTGGAAACTTCGGCGACCGCTACATAGGGCTCAGACAATATACTCGGGCTTGCCCATGTAAAATTTCAAGCATTGTGCGAGGCACTCTGGCACCGGATTATTCCGCCCGCAAGCCTGGCGCTGTGAGAAAGGCGCCAGAGACTTGCAGCCAATACATAGATGACATCTTTGACCGGCTGTGATCGATGACGCTCAGCAGCTGCGTTTTTTGAATCTTTCCATGCAAGGAATCACTTGTCGATGAAGGAACATACGATCTACGGCGTTGAAGGCGAGAGCGAAGACTTTCGCGCCGCCGCTACCAGTGCGCGGCGCACGTTCAAGTTTTTCTGGCGGGAACTGTCATGGGAGCGCCGCCGAATTGTTCAAGGGCTGGACCTGGCCGCAGTAAAGGTATCGTTCGCCACCCAATCACCTGATCCGGATAGCCCATCGGTCGAGAACATGTGGGTGACGGATGTCGATTTCGACGGCCAGAGCCTTTCAGGCGTTCTCATGAATGAACCCGTGTGGGTGAACTCGATGGGCGCCGGAGACCCGGTTACGGTTCCGCTGACCAGCCTGAACGACTGGGTCTATGTGTCGGACGGCCGCGTATTCGGTGGCTTCACCATTGATGCGCTGCGGTCCGGGATGTCTGCGGCAGAACGCATAGCACACGATCAGGCATGGGGCCTGGACTTCGGTGAGGCTGGCACGGTGATGCTTGTCCCGCCCGCTGAGGGCAAGTCGCCAGTCTGCTTCACCCGCACACTTGCCAGCGTGTCGGACAAACGGGCTTTGAACACGCTTGAGCGGCTCGAACATCCGATGGGTTTGAATGCTCAAAGCACTGTCGAACAAGGTCTTAAAGAGGACCCTGCGCTAGTCACGGACCCTGACGAAGAGGGCTGGCAGATGATCCACCGCGAGACGCTCGCGGGCAATTGCAATTTTGTTGTCACGCTTTTGCATTTCGGGGCAGACCCGGCGGCAACCAACAGCAATGGGCATGATGCATTGGCGCTTGCGCGTATGGCGGGGTGGCCAAGGATTATCGAGTTGCTGGAGGGCGATCGTTCCAACCTTGAAAAGGCGATGCAGCGACCCGGTTTTCCAGCCTGGCCTATTGGCCTGACGATGGCGATCATCGGCGCGGCTGGTCTTTACTTCGTCGCCATGAATCAGTCGACGGACCGGTGGGGTGTCCGGGATGAAGGCTTTCTGAGCACAGGAGTTTTCATTGCGCTTGTCTGGATTTTTGGCCAAGGCCTGATCCTCTGCACTGGCCCCTGGTATTTTCGACTTCGTGAGCGCACACCGATGTGGGGCAAAGCCAGAGCGCTGGATTTGCTGGCAATGCTTGCAGGAACGCTGCTTGCGTTCTTCCTGCACGATCATTTGGGCGCGTACCTGCAAAGCGTGTAGCGCGGCCTTCGCAAAAAATGAGGTCTTGCCTCTATTTCACCATAAGTGTACCGTTACGTTCACTTATGGTGGTGGGTGCGCAGCATATCGGCCATGTCGGATTGCTGATTCCGGGTTGCACCGCGCAGCAGGTGATCGGCATCAGGCCGGCACAGCTCTGCGGCCTTGTGCAACGTTGCCTGCCTTGAGTCGAATCGTTTTACCGAAGTGGAGAAGCGGTTATGTGCGTATCAAAAGAGCCCGTTGCGGGCGTATTCCTGCTGTTGGTTCTGGCGGCTGGCGGTATGGTTGCACAAGAACCGTTTTCTCATTTCGGCGTCGACCTGCCTGCCGATACGCTGGACGCAGAAACCCCGTCCAGACCTGTTTCGCCACAACGTACCATGCAACTCGATGAGGGCCGGTTCAGCAGCGCAATGCTTGAACCTGCTCTGTATGCGGCGACACAACATACCGCCCGGCCTTGACCGGGTTGTTCTGTTTCAGGCGTTGGTGTCGGTGATATTGGCGAAGAAAATACACCCGATCAGCCGCGCGAACAGAGTCAGGGTTTCCGGCAGATCAGGGTCTTCAAACAGCGTCACCTGTGAATCCAGTGCGCACAGCGCGCCATACAGTTGGCCGTCCGGAAGATAGATAGGCACACCCGCATAACTTTCTATGGCGTAACGTTTTACCACCGGGCGGTTGGCGTACCTGCCGTTCTGGCTGATCTGCGGTACGAACAAGGGTTGGGGGTTGATGCAGAGCTCGCTGCACAGCGTGGTCTCGAGCGGGAACACATCGCCATCGACGATGCCGAGGTCTGTCGGGTCATAGACCGAGCAGGCTATCCAGTCCGATTCGGTAAATTTCGCGATGCCCGCAAAACGCATTCCGGTCAGCCGGGTAACCAGCCGCAAGACATTGGTCGTGGCCTCGATCTCGGCGATCGCAGAGCGTTCCTCAGTGGTCAAGCAGCTCCTTGAAGTTGTCAACGCCAAACTCATGTCATTCTCCGGGGGTACTCATTCATGTGCGCAGCGCACCATGCTAACCGAGCCGTTTAAAAAAGCCATATACGTTACAGCCTCTGGTGAATTATTTGTGAGCATGAATTATTGACGCCAGCTTTAAAGTTCGGCGTCGTTCAGCCGACTACTGGACTGAGCAGGTGGCAAGGATCAGCCCCGTAACTCCACCCGATGACCTATAAAGAGCGACTTAAGTTGAAAAACACTCTGAGCAATATTTCTGTCCGGTCCAAGCTAGCGCTGGGCTTTGCTCTGGTCATCGTGCTGACGGTGCTGATTGCGCTGACGGGCTGGACCGGCATTTCTTCGCTGAGCGAACGAAGCGAACGGATTGCCGACATCGGCAAAATGAGCACGCTGACTCGTGATGTTCGCATCGCACGCCTGGCGTACTGGATAAACTACGACGCCGAGCGTGCCAATGACTGGCTGAAGGCTCTTGAGCGCCTCGAGAACCACGTCAAGTATGCGCAAGAGGTATTCGACTCCCCGCTGAACATACCGCTGGTAAATGCTGCTGCCGAAGCGCTGGTTGAATACCGGGTCCATTATGACAACCTCATGCGGGCGACTGCCGCCCGCGAGGCGACCCGTGGAATGTTTGGCCAGTACGCTGATGCCGGGGCTGAAGACTTGCAGAAGCTGAATGCGTTCGCGAGGTCGGATGAGGGCACTGCTTCACAGCGCGACGCTATTGTTCAGGCCATGACACTGTTTCAGAAAATGCGTTTCGATCTGCGCGGTTATACCTACTCTCTGAAAACCGAGAACAGGGCGCCGGCAGAAGCCTCGATGAATACAGTCATCAACTTTGTCAAAGGTCTGCAAGGGTTCGACAGTCAGTCTGCAACGATCAAGCACCTTGTAGATTCCATGGTCAGCTACCAGAGCACCATGAACAAGTTCACTGCTGCACAGGCATCTATTGATGAGGCCCAGGCGGGTATCACCAAAGTGATCGGTGTTCTGTTCAAGTCGGCCGACCAGCTTTCCGCCAACCAGGTGAATCTGCGCATTGAAGACGTCGATCAGGCCAAGACGCTGCTTTCGGTCTGGCTGGTTGCGGCGTTGATCATGAGTTTCCTCGCGGCCTGGGTGATTACCCGCCTGATCGTAGGTCCGCTGCTCGAAACATTGAAGCTGGCCGAGCGTGTCGCAGATGGCGACTTGACGCACAATCAGGCGGTCACCCGCAAGGATGAGCTCGGACGTCTGCAGAGCAGCATGCAGCGCATGACGACCAATTTGCGTGAGCTGATCGGCGGATTGCGTGACGGTGTTACCCAGATTGCCAGTGCCGCCGAGCAGCTTTCGGCAGTGACCGAGCAGACAAGCGCGGGTGTGAACAGCCAGAAAAGCGAAACGGATCAGGTCGCCACCGCCATGCACGAAATGTCGGCGACCGTTCAGGAAGTCGCCAGAAACGCCGAGCAGGCCTCTAATGCTGCGGTCAACGCATCGAAAGAAGCGCGTGAAGGCGATGGCGTAGTTTCCAAGGCCGTGGCACAGATCGAAAAACTGGCCACCGAAGTGCAGCATTCCAAATCTGCAATGGATGACCTCAAGAGCGAAAGCAACAAGATCGGCGGCGTTCTGGACGTTATCAAGGCAGTGGCCGAACAGACCAATCTGCTGGCGCTCAACGCCGCCATCGAAGCCGCCCGAGCGGGCGAAGCTGGACGTGGTTTTGCGGTCGTTGCAGATGAAGTGAGAAGTCTGGCGCAACGCACGCAGACCTCGACAGAGGAAATTGCTGCCCTGATCAGCGGATTGCACAGTCGCACCACGCAAGTGGCCACAATTCTCGACAACAGCCAGGCGCTGACCGCCAACAGTGTCGAGCTGACTCGCGATGCGGGCGTCTCGATCAGTAACATCACTCAGGCGATTTCGACCATCGAGACGATGAACCATCAGATTGCTGCGGCGGCTGAGGAGCAGAGCGCGGTGGCTGAAGAGATCAATCGCAGCGTACTGAATGTGCGAGACATTTCGGAACAGACCGCCTCGGCCAGTGAACAGACTGCCGCGTCGAGCGTGGAGCTTGCCCGCTTGGGCGGGCACCTGCAAAGCCTGGTCAACCGTTTCAAAGTCTGACGTTTACCCTCGGCAATACTCCGGTGCGGGCGCAATGCCACGCACCGGTAGGGGTGACGCGCACGCGCTCTGACAGCTAGCGGCCCCAGCGCTGCAACGCAAACTCCACAAAACTTCTCAGCTTCGGCAGCCGGTACCGGTCCTGTACATACAGCAGGTTCATCGGGCGTCTCGGCAGGTGATAGTCGGGCAGCAGCGCAACCAGCCGGCCCTCCTGCAAGTCTCGCTGAACCAGCGCATCCGGCAGCATCACGATACCCATTCCAGCGCGAGCCGCCTGATAAAGACCGGCGGAAGTGTTGGCAATCAGCGAACCGTCCACCTCTACCAACACCTCGCCTTCAGGCCCTGTCATGCGCCATTGGGTGCCTGCAGTGCGCCACTCGTCTCCGGCGGGGTAGGCGAACGGCAGGCAATTATGCGCACGAAGATCTTCAGGGTGTGTGGGCGCGCCGTGGCGAGCCAGGTAGGCCGGCGCGGCGCAAATGGTCAGGGTGTAGTCCTGCATGGGTCGCGCAATGAGTGGCGAAGCTTCTGGAATATTGCCCAGGCGCACTGCAACGTCAAAACCATTATCGATCATGTCCAGGCGCTGATTGGTCAGCACCAGATCGAGCCTGACTTGTGGAAAGTGCCGGGAGAATTCTGCGAGTGCAGGTGCCAGCACTTCCGAGCCGAATGTCAGTGGCGCGGTGATGCGCAGTGTGCCTGACGGATCACCTTGTGCCTGCTCGGCCAGTTGTTCGGACTCGGCGACCAGGCCCAATACCTCGAGGCAACGCTCGTAGTACGCCGTGCCGAACTCGGTCAGGCGCTGGCGGCGGGTGGTTCGCTGTAACAGGCTGACGCCCAGGCGCTGCTCCAGTGCGCGAAGATGGTTGCCGACCATCGTAGTGGAAATCGAACATGCCTGCGCCGCTGCCGTCAGGCTGCCTGCCTCGACAACCTTTACGTACACACGCATCGCCTGAAACAAATCCATTATCAATCCTGACTTTAAGATGATTGAAGTATTGCGCTGTTTATCCATAAGGAGTGGTTAACCATACTGCAAAAATCGACATCTACCCAAGGAGCTTCACGCGATGACCACTGCCTGCCTGATGAGCACTTACCAACCGTTGGCCATTGGTTTCACTCATGGTCTGGGCACGCGTCTGTGGGACCAGCGCGGGCGCGAATACCTGGATGCCGTGGCGGGGGTGGCAGTGACCAATGTCGGTCACTCGCATCCGCTGCTGGTAGCGGCGATTCGTGATCAGGCGGGGTTGCTGTTGCACACCTCCAATCTGTACAGCATTGACTGGCAGCAACGCCTGGCGCAGAAGCTGACAGCGCTCTCTGGCATGGAGCGTGTGTTTTTCAATAACTCCGGTGCCGAGGCCAACGAGACTGCGCTCAAGCTGGCTCGGCTGCACGGCTGGCACAAGTACATCGAGCAACCCTTGGTGGTGGTCATGGAAAACGCCTTTCACGGCCGCACGCTGGGCACGCTGTCAGCCAGCGACGGGCCGGCCGTGCGCCTGGGTTTTGGCACCTTGCCGGGTGACTACGTCAAGGTCCCGTTCGGTGATCTGGCAGCATTCGATAGAGTCTGCGTCACTCACGGGCACCGGATCGCTGCGGTATTGGTCGAGCCGATTCAGGGGGAGGGCGGCGCGCAAGTGGCGCCGGCCGGGTATCTCAAGGCGCTGAGGGAGCGCTGCACGCGCCGCGACTGGTTGCTGATGCTTGATGAAATCCAGACCGGCATGGGCCGCACCGGAAAGTGGTTTGCCTTTCAGCATGAAGGCATCGTGCCCGATGTCATGACCCTGGCCAAAGGACTGGGCAACGGGATACCGATCGGCGCCTGTCTGGCGCGGGGCAAGGCTGCGCAATTGTTCACGCCCGGCAGCCATGGCAGTACTTTCGGCGGCAATCCGCTCGCGTGTCGTGCCGGGTGCACTGTGATCGACATCATTGAGCAACAGGAACTGGTGAAGAACGCCGGGATTCAAGGCCAGCGCTTGCTTGAGCAACTGCAAAGCGCGCTTGGCGAACATCCGAATGTGTTGGAGATTCGCGGTAGAGGGCTGATGATCGGCATCGAATTGCAAGAAGCGATCCCCGAATTGACGCAGATCGAGGCCGAGCAACATGCTCTGTTGATCAACGTCACACGGGGCAAGGTCATTCGTTTGTTGCCACCTCTGATGCTCGATGCTGCCGAGGTTGCACAGATTGTTCAGCGGCTGTCGGCAGCACTCGACAGCGCCTCCCAGCGGTCGCTTGCATGTTCAGCCCAGGATCTTGATGAAGGAAAAGGACTACGCCGGGCTGTACCGTAACCGCCCATTTGCGGTAGAAGGGACAAGCGTCGTGTGTGTCTGCGCGATGGCTACCCAATGGATTTGAAAGGAGCCCACCATGTTAATCCGGTCCCTGACCCTCGCCACCCTGCTTGTTGCTACCGGCACAGCGCTTGCCGCTGACGAAAACCCGCTGGTGCAAGAACGCGGTACGTCGCGTCCGCTGATCATCATTGCGCCCAGCACGGTCGATCCGACACTGGTCAAGCTCAAGAAGGCGCTGGACGAGCCGGCCAATCGTGAGGCGTTTTCGCAGCGTCATATGGTGCTGTACACGATCGTCAATACCATCGGCGAACGCAACGGCAAAACCCTTGATGCACAATCGACCATGGCCTTGATTCGCGAGTTGAAACTGGGTGCAGGAGTGGGGACCAAGGTCATTCTGGTGGGTAAGGACGGCGAGAAAAAAATCGACAGGACTGTCGGAAAGTCAGAGTCGATAGACCCCAAGGAGATCTTCGCCACCATCGACCAGATGCCGATGAGAGAGCAGGAAGCTTCCGCGCCGCCACCGCAGCCTGAAGCCAAACCCGCGCCGGCGGAAAAGCCCGAAAAGCCCGGTAAGCCAGTCAAGGGTGGCGCGCCTGGCAAGGCGCTGGATGACTGAGTGATGCCATTGCGCGCGTCACCGCGCGCTTCACGGGCAGGTGTTTTGATCAGTCGCCGCGAATGTACTGTTCAAGCTGCTGAATGAGACTGGCCTGCTCGGCTATGGCTTCTTTTACCAGGTCGCCAATGGACAGCAGGCCTAGCAGTTGCCCGTTTTCCACGACAGGCAGATGGCGCAGGTGGCTGTCGGTCATGATCCCCATGCAGGCGTCGACGCTCTGCTGCGAGTCCACAGTGATGACGTGGCTGCTCATGATGTCACTGACCGGCGTGCCTACCGAAGAGCGTCCCTTGAGGACCACCTTGCGCGCATAATCGCGTTCGCTGACTACGCCGACCACTACGCCATTCTCAACCACTGGCAACGCGCCAATGTTTTTTTCGGCCATCAGCCTGAGCGCCTCGAGCACCATCTGATGCGGGCCAATGGTGTGCACTTGCTGGTTGTGCAGGTCTTTCAATTTCAACAGCTGGGCGACGGTTTTCATGGTGCTCTCCGGGGTGGCGACCTGTTTGACTGTAGTGCATCTGCAGCAGCGCTACAGATTCATGCACTCAGCTGAACCAATCAACCGCTAAATAAGCATGGAGGGCATAGACGGAATCAATGCTCTGCGCGCCGACGACCCTTACTGATGTGCCTTTAATTAGAGCGTCCGCTGCACGTTCACCCTGATAGCCAAGTAGAATCAACGTGTTCACTCATAGTCGAGGTTGCAGCGTTGGATTTACAGCAGGGCTTTATCCTCAGTCGGCACTGGCAAGACACGCCCGCCGGGACCGAGGTCGACTTCTGGCTGGCCACTGACCAGGGGCCGCGCCACATTCGTCTGCCTTGCCAGCCATCTGTGGCTTTCATTCCTGCTGAACAGAGCGAGCGCGTCCGCTCATTGTTACGTAGCGAACGTGGCGTGGAGTTGCGTCCGCTGGAACTCTGTGATTTTCGCCATCGTCCGGTACTGGGTGTGTACTGCCAGCAGCACCGTCAACTGATGAACATCGAAAAGTTGTTGCGCAGGGGCAATGTGGATGTCTATGAAGCCGACATCCGCCCGCCCGAGCGCTATTTGATGGAGCGCTTCATCACTGCTCCCGTACAGTTTGGCGGCACACCGAATGCCGATGGCGTGTTGTGCGATGCGCAGATCAGGCCTGCCCCGGATTACCGGCCACAGCTCAAACTGGCGTCTCTGGACATCGAAACCACGGCGCGGGGTGAGCTGTATTCAATCGCCCTCGAGGGCTGCGGTCAGCGTCAGGTCTACATGCTCGGCCCGCCGAATGGCGGCGATGAGCAGCTGGACTTTCAGCTCGACTATTGCGATACCCGAGCACAGTTGCTGGAGCGTCTGAACGACTGGCTGGCGTTGCACGACCCTGACGCGATCATTGGCTGGAATGTGGTGCAGTTCGATCTGCGGGTCCTGCACGAACATGCGCAGCGTCTGCAGGTGCCGCTGCGCCTCGGACGTGGCGGGGAGGCAATGGGCTGGCGCGAGCACGGCAGTCGCAACAACCACTTTTTTGCTGAAGTCAGCGGGCGGCTGATCATTGACGGCATCGAGGCACTGCGTTCGGCAACCTGGAGCTTTCCGTCGTTCAGTCTTGAGTTCGTCGCGCAGACATTGCTGGGTGAGGGCAAGGCCATTGACACGCCTTACCAGCGCATGGATGAAATCAACCGCATGTTTGCCGAGGATAAACCGGCACTGGCGCGCTACAACATCAAGGACTGCGAGCTGGTTACGCGTATCTTCGCCAAGACTCAACTGCTGACCTTTTTGCTCGAGCGTGCCACGGTGACTGGTCTGCCTGCGGACCGCAGCGGTGGCTCGGTCGCCGCGTTCTGCCATTTGTATATTCCGCTGATGCATCGCCAGGGCTTTGTCGCGCCCAATCTGGGCGAGCGATTGCCCGAAGCCAGTCCTGGCGGATTCGTCATGGATTCGCAGCCGGGTCTTTATGAGTCGGTGCTGGTACTGGATTACAAAAGCCTCTATCCGTCGATCATTCGGACCTTTCTGATTGACCCGGTGGGGCTCATCGAGGGCATGCGTCACCCTGACGACAGTGCGTCGGTGCCGGGTTTTCGCGGTGCGCGCTTTTCACGCACCAGGCACAGCCTGCCTGCCATCGTGGAGCGTGTGTGGCAGGGGCGCGAGGCTGCCAAGCGTGAGCAGAACGCGCCACTGTCCCAGGCCCTTAAAATCATCATGAATGCCTTTTACGGCGTGTTGGGATCAAGCGGCTGCCGGTTTTTCGACCCGCGCCTGGCCTCGTCGATTACCTTGCGCGGGCATGAAATCATGCTCAAGACCCGCGACCTCATCCAGGCACAAGGCTACACCGTGATTTACGGTGATACCGACTCGACATTCGTCTGGCTGGGCCGCTCGCATGGGCAGCAAGAGGCGGCAAGCATCGGCAAAGCGTTGGTGCTGGAGGTCAACCAGTGGTGGCGCGAGCATTTGCAGAAAGAATATGGCTTGCACAGTGCTCTGGAACTGCAATACGAAACGCATTTTCGACGCTTTCTGATGCCGACGGTGCGCGGCGCGGAGGAGGGTAGCAAGAAGCGTTATGCGGGGCTGGTCTCTCGCGCCGACGGCTCCGAGGAAATGGTCTACAAGGGTCTGGAAACGGTGAGAACCGACTGGTCGCCACTCGCTCAGCAGTTTCAGCAGGAATTGTATCTGCGTATTTTCAAGCGTCAGCCGTATCAGGATTACGTGCGCGATTATGTGCAACGTACGCTGTCAGGCGAGCTGGATGATCTGCTGATCTACCGCAAGCGACTGCGTCGCAAGCTCGACGATTACCAGCGCAACGTGCCACCGCATGTGCGCGCCGCGCGTCTGGCTGACGAATACAACGACCAGCAGGGGCGACCGCGGCAGTATCAAAGCGGCGGCTGGATCAGCTATGTGATGACCGTAGCCGGCCCGGAACCGCTGGAAATTCGCCATGCCCCTATCGATTACGATCATTACGTGACGCGCCAGTTGCAACCGCTGGCCGACGCTATTCTGCCGTTCGTGGACGACGATTTCAGTACACTCGTCGGCGGGCAGTTGGGGCTTTTCTAGGCTCTAGACCTGCAATGACTGTGCTCGTCGGCTTTTCCTACAGAGCCTGTCGAGTGATCAGTTTATCGGCGAGCCACGGCAATACCTGCTCGCAGGATGCTTCGATTTTCATGTGCAGCAGTTCATCTGCGCGGGTCTTGCCGTGGTTGATGGCAATGACCGGTTTACCTTGTTCGACCATGGCTTTGCACAGCCGGAAAGCCGACCAGGCCATCAGTGAGCTGCCCACGACCAGCAACCCGTCAGCCTGCTCCACGCTCGATGTTGCACTGGCAGCGGTTTGTGGAGCGACGTTTTCGCCAAAGAACACCACGTCCGGCTTGAGCCGCTCGCCTTGGCAGTACATACAGGCGGGTACTGTGAAACCGGCCTCGAAGGCAGGGTCCAGCAGCGTATCGCCGTCCGGGGCCTGTGTCGCATGGACGCCGGACAGATACGGATTCTGCAGCAATAACTGCTCCTGAATCGCCGCCCGGTCCATCCGTTGCTGACAATCCAGACACAGCACGCGGTGCAGGCTGCCGTGCAGTTCGATGACGTCCTGACTCCCGGCCTGAGTATGCAAGGCATCGACATTCTGAGTGATCAGGCTGTTGACGACATTAGCAGCCTGCAGTGCAGCCAGCGCCTGATGCGCCGCGTTGGGCTGTGCCGCGCGGATACGCGGCCAGCCAAGCATCGCTCGTGCCCAGTAACGTTGGCGCGCAGCAGGGTTGCCGACGAATTCCTGATACATCATGGGTTGCTTGCCACGGCGTACGCCATCCTTGTCGCGGTAATCCGGGATGCCGGATGCGGTGCTGATGCCAGCGCCGGTAACGACCAGAAACGCCTTGTCGGTCATCGCCTCGCAAAGCGTTTCAAGCTGACTGCGGGTTGTACTGTCGAGCATCTTGAAACCTCGAATGAGCAATATTATCCGGGCTCTGTTCCTGCGAGATTAGCAGGCAGGCGCACTCTGGGAAGCGTTGGTTCAAAGGGCCATTGTCCAGCGCCCGGCACTCGTGGCAACCTTTAACCTTTATCGCCTTGCCAAGGAAGCTTCGATGCGCTCGTTTCATTTCAAACAACTGGATGTGTTCAGCGACCAGCCTTTGCTTGGTAACCCCCTGGCGGTGGTGTTGGGGGCTGACGGGCTGAGCGACGACCAGATGGCTGCGTTTGCCCGCTGGACCAACCTGAGTGAGACCACGTTTTTGCTCAAACCGACTGACCCGCGTGCTGACTATCGCGCGCGCATCTTCACGACCCTTCGAGAGCTTCCGTTTGCAGGTCACCCCACGCTGGGCAGTTGTCACGCGTGGCTCGAAGGCGGTGGCGTGGCGCGTGGCAAGGAGATCATCCAGGAATGCGGGATTGGCCTGGTGCGCATTCGACGCGAGGGCAGCGGGTTGGCATTTACAGCGCCGCCTTTGCTGCGTTACGGCGCAGTAGACGCCGGGCTTATCGAGCAGATTCGCCTTGGCATGAAGCTTGGTCCGGGGGAGATTCTGGATGCTCGCTGGGTAGATAACGGCCCCGGTTGGGTCGCGTTCAGGTTGGCAGATCGTGCCAGCGTACTGGCACTACAACCGGACTACACGCTATTGAAAGGATTGAAGCTCGGCGTTATCGCGCCTTGGGACACCGCAGTGGACGGGGACGAGGCACAGTTCGAAGTTCGCGCTTTTATTCCGGGCGACGGCATGGCCGAAGACCCTGTGACTGGCAGCCTCAATGCCGGACTCGCTCGCTGGTTTCTGGACGAGGGGCTGGCACCTGACAGCTATACAGCCAGCCAGGGTACCGCGCTCGGTCGCAAGGGCCGCGTATCTGTCCAGCGTGTGGGTGACGATATCTGGGTGGGCGGTTCGACCGTAACCTGTATCGAAGGGCAGGTTTCACTGTAAGCGTGCCGGGCGTTGCTCCAGGCTAGACAGTCTTGGGATTTGGTGCCGAGGGCCACTGCGGCAAGGCATTCATTCCTTGATTGCAATCTTCTTGCCACGCCGGGCGGCAATATCGCTGGCCTGACCGTCGCGTTGCTTGCCGGTCCGCGCTTGGGTGATCAGCGCCGGAATCAAAGGGCCTTCAGGCAGGTTTTTCCAGAAACGCGAAGGGAAATGACCCTCCATGACCTTGGGGTTCAGGCGCGCAGGGTTGAAGATATGGCTGTAGTACGTGAGCCACAACTCGCCGTGCGGATCTTCGACGTGCCGGGCCATGGTTTGCCACGCTTGCGGGCAACGACGTTCGTGGATCAACTGCTTGCCGTCGTAGTACACACCATCTTGCGGAGTGGCAATCATCCAGCGATGCTGGCCCATGCGGCCGATGAAGTGTTCGCTGGCACTGAGCAGAATGTCATGAGCCGGTTCATGCCAGGCCACGTATTGCGGGCGCATGAGCGCAGCGTCATTGTCGGTAGGCGGTAACGCTACGAAGCGCAGAAAGGCATGCAGGTGATGGGCCTCGCGGCGCACCGACTTGAGCCTGCGATGCAATTCACTGCCCAGCCTGTCGCCAGCCATCATGGCGGTGCGGTCGCCGTGGGTAACACGCCACAGCACTTCGTACAGCAGGCTCCAGCGCTGCTCGCCGCGATAGCGTGAGGTGCTCTCCAGCAACTGCAGCAATTCCAGCGGAACACGGGCCTGAAACGGGCCGGACTCCTTGGGGTATTCTTCTTCGCTGCCGAACAAATCTGTAGCGTCGGGTGATTTCCAACTGACCTGGCTGGGGTCTATCTGATGGCTCAGTAACCAGCGCGCCTGCAGCCGCCACGTGTCGAAAAGATCGTCGCAATCAAGGCAAATCATCCCCAGAGCCCCATTTGCTGAGGCTGCGGCCGGTCCCGCAACTGATGGTGCAGGAATTCACTGGTGGTCTCAGCCTGCGGCGGATGATAGTCGCTGGTGATGATGAAGGGCTTGGCCTTGGCCAGCACGCAGCGCATGCGTGTCAGGTCTTCGTAGCGAATGCGCCGTTGCCTGCGCAGTTCGACGAGTCGCTGGGTAGTCCGGATGCCTATGCCCGGCACCCTGGCGATCAATGCCGGGTCGGCCTTGTTCAGGTCCAGTGGGAACACCTGGCGATTGCCCAGCGCCCACGCCAGCTTGGGGTCGATGTCCAGAGCAAGATCGCCCGGCCCATTCAGCAGTTCGCCAGCGGTAAAACCATACCCGCGCAACAGGAAGTCAGCCTGATACAGCCGGTGTTCGCGCATCAACGGTGGCGCGGCCAGCGGCACGCTGTCGGGACTGTTGGGGATCGGGCTGAACGCCGAATAATAGACCCGGCGCAGTTTGAAGTTGCTGTACAGCGACTGGGCACTATGCAGGATGGTGCTGTCGTCGGTGGCATCGGCGCCGACGATCATCTGGGTGCTTTGCCCGGCAGGTGCAAAGCGCGGAGCGCGCGGTTCATTGCGCACCGTCTGTTCGCCGGTGTAAATGGTCTGCATGGCCTTTTTAATGGAGGCCACGTCTTTTTCCGGCGCCAGGGTCTGCAGGCTGAGGTCGGTGGGCAGTTCGATATTCACGCTCAGACGATCTGCATAGCGGCCGGCTTTTTCAATCAGCGCGGGGTCGGCGTCAGGGATGGTCTTGAGGTGAATGTAGCCGCGAAATTCGTGCACTTCCCGCAACAACCGAGCTACTTCGACCAGTTGCTCCATGGTGTAGTCAGCCGAGCGAATGATTCCGGAGCTCAGGAACAGCCCGCTTACGCAATTGCGACGGTAGAAGTCGAGCGTCAGGGTGACCACTTCCTCAGGCGTGAAGCGCGCGCGAGGAACGTCGCTGGAGCGCCTGTTGACGCAATACTGGCAGTCGTACAGGCAGAAGTTGGTCAGGAGGATTTTCAGCAGCGACACGCAGCGCCCATCCGGCGTATAGCTGTGACAGATACCCATGCCGTTGGTAGAGCCGAGCCCGCTCTTGTCCTGGGAACTGCGTTTGGGCGCTCCGCTGCTGGCGCACGACGCATCGTACTTGGCGGCGTCCGCCAGAATGCTGAGCTTGTCGATGAGCTGCATGGCATGCCCCTTAACTGTTTGTATGCACAGTATAGAGTTGCCGATGCAGACTCAAGCGTCGATACCCGGATCAGACCGAAGGTCGATCCATGCAGGGCCGATAAGGCGAAGAGGCGAATGCGAACTTAAATGTTATTTTATAACGATGTTTGAATCTGGTATGTAATACTGTAACAAATAATTGCAGGTTGCCCGCGCGTGAAATCCTCTTCTTCTCCTTCAATCGCAGGTTCTGCTCTGGCGCTATCCGCCTGGAAGCGTGTTCTGTTTTCGCTGGCGATACTGACGCTGCTATGGCTGGCAATCGGCTGGTCGGTGGCCATTCCGTGAGTGCCGCGATTGCGCTGGAAAATCTGACTGTGGCGTACGAGCGTCGTCCTGCTGTGCATCACATCAGCGGACGCTTCGAGGCAGGCAGTCTTACCGCTATCGTCGGGCCTAACGGCGCGGGTAAATCAACCCTGATCAAGGCCATTGCCGGGACCATGAAACCCGCCCAGGGGCATGTCGACCGGGGGCGCCTGGCTACACGCACAATCGGTTATCTGCCTCAGGCGGCTGAAATCGACCGGAGTTTCCCGTTGAGTGTTGCCGACACGGTGGCGATGGGTGCGTGGCACAGCGTCGGCCCGTTCCGCGGGCTCACGCGCCATCACGCCACGCTGACCCAGGATGCGCTGCGCACTGTCGGGCTGGAAGGTTTTGAAAAGCGCAGCGTCGGCTCGCTGTCGTCGGGACAGTTCCAGCGCGTGCTGTTTGCTCGGCTGTTGCTGCAGGACGCATCGGTGATCCTGCTCGACGAGCCATTTACTGCCATCGACGCACGCACCACCCGCGATCTGCTGGAGCTGGTACGCGTCTGGCACGGGCAGGGGCGTACAGTGATCGCTGTGCTGCACGACATCGATCAGGTGCGTCAGCACTTTCCGCAGACCTTGTTGATGGCCCGTGAAGCCATTGCGTGGGGCGAAACCGCCGATGTGCTCAGCGTTGCCAACCTGCGCAAGGCGCGCAACATGGCGGAGTACTGGAGCCCGGACGCAATGCTGTGTGATGCCGAGGAAGAGCATTCATGATGCTTTATAGCCTGGTCGTCGAACCGTTTATCGAGTTCGGCTTCATGCGTCGTGCGCTGGTGGCGTGTCTGGCCCTGGGGATAGGCTCCGGCCCGGTAGGCGTGCTGTTGATGCTGCGGCGCATGAGCCTGGTGGGCGATGCCATGAGTCACGCCGTCCTGCCGGGGGCTGCGGTGGGCTTCATGGTCGCCGGGCTGTCGTTACCTGCCATGGGCTTTGGCGGGTTGATCGCCGGGCTGGCAGTTGCCTTGCTGTCGGGGCTGGTCAGCCGACTGACCTCGCTTCGTGAGGACGCCAGCTTTGCCAGTTTCTATCTGACCTCGCTGGCTGCCGGCGTGCTGATCGTCTCGCTGCATGGTTCCAGCGTCGATCTGCTGCATGTGCTGTTCGGCACCATTCTGGCCATTGATGACACTGCCATCTACATGGTCGGCAGCATTGCCTCTTTCACGCTGGTGCTGTTGGCCGTGATCTATCGTCCGCTGGTTCTGGAGTGTTTCGATCCGGGGTTTCTGCGCGCTGTCGGTGGGCGCGGATCGTTATATCACGTGCTGTTTCTGCTGCTGGTGGTGCTGAATCTGGTGGCAGGCTTTCAGGCGCTTGGCACCTTGATGGCAGTGGGCATGATGATGCTGCCCGCGACAGCTGCCCGCTTCTGGACCAACTCGCTGAGCGGCCTGATGGTGATTTCGACACTGCTGGCCACATTGTCCGGCCTGATCGGGCTGATCGTTTCCTACCACGTTGGCGTCGCCTCCGGGCCGGCCATCGTCCTCACCGCGAGTGCGTTCTATGGCGTGTCCCTGTTATTCGGGCGCACGGGCATCGTACGTCGACTGTTTCCCAAACCTCACCTGGCTCATTGAAAAGGTATGTCATGAAACGATTGATGTTATTGAGTTCTATGGCTGCACTGGCGCTGTCGGCATTCGCCAGCCTGGCTCAGGCCAAGCCGCTTGAGGCGGTGGCGTCGTTCACGGTTATTGCCGATATGGTCAGTACCGTCGGTGGTGATCGCGTACACGTCAAATCCCTGATCGGCCCGAATGGCGATCCGCACGTCTACGAGCCAACGCCAAGCGACGCGCAAGCATTGAAAAACGCTGATCTGGCGTTTGTCAGTGGTCTGCATCTGGAAGGCTGGATGGACCGGTTGATCAAGGCGTCGGGCTATAAAGGGCAGCCCGTCGTGCTGTCCCAGGGTATCAAGACCCGCAGCATGGATGAAGACGGCAAGAGCATCGTCGACCCGCACGCGTGGAACAGTGCAGCCAATGGGGTGATTTATGTTCGCAACATTGTTGCCGCGTTGAAAAAAGCCGATCCGGAAGGGGCGAGTGTCTATCAGGCTAATGGTGATCGCTACATCGTCGAACTGCAGCAACTCGATACCTATGCCCGCGACCAGATCCAGTTGGTTCCGGCGGCCAAGCGCAAGATTCTCACTTCGCATGATGCGTTCGGTTACTTTGGTGATGCCTACGGCGTGAAGTTCCTGTCGCCTCTGGGCCTGTCAACCGAGTCCGAGGCATCGGCAGCGGATGTATCGAAACTGATCCGCCAGATCAAGGCCGAACACGTCAGCGCCTATTTCTTCGAAAACTCAAGCGACCCGCGTCTGGTCAAGCAGATCGCCGAAGCCAGTGGTGCTCAACCTGGTGGTGAGCTGTACGTCGAGGCCCTGTCGCCTGCCGATGGTCCTGCGCCGACTTACGCGAAGATGTTTCGCTACAACGTCGACACCCTCACCACCGCGATGAAACGCAATCAGTAAAACCTCAGTGCGCGCAGCCCTTGGCGTTCAAGGGCTGCGCAACGCCAAGCCTCAGTTGTCGAGAAACTTGAACACGGTAGTCTGGGTATACGCTTTGCCCGGGTCCAGTCGTGTGCTGGGGAATTTCGGCTGATTGGGCGCGTCAGGGTAATGCTGGGTCTCCAGCGTGAAAGCCCCCCAGTGCGGATAGATATTGCCCGCCTTGCCGCGAATAGTGCCATCCAGGAAGTTGCCGGTGTACAGCTGCACGCCGGGTTCTGTGGTGAACAGCTGCAATTTACGGCCTGATTGCGGGTCGCTCACCTCGGCAGCCAGTTTCTTCACGTCACCTTTGGTGTCCAGCACCCAGTTGAAGTCAAAGCCGCCTTGCTTGGGTTCTGCGTACTTGAGTTGCTGGTGATCATCCTTGATGTGCTTGCCAAACGCAGTGGGCTTGAGAAAGTCCATCGGGGTTCCGGCCACAGCAGGCAGTTCACCGGTAGGGATCAATTTGTCGTTGACCGGCGTGTAATGCGAAGCGTGAAGGGTGGCGACCTGTTTGAGAACATCACCACTGCCTGCGCCCGCCAGATTGAAATAGCTGTGGTTGGTCAGGTTCAGCACCGTCGGTTTGTCGGTGGTAGCGTGGTAGTCGATCTTCAGCTCATTCTTGTCGTTCAGGCTGTAGGTGACTTCGGTGCGCAATGTACCGGGGAAGTCCATCTCGCCATCCGGTGACACGTAGGTCAGCTTGACGCCGACCGAGTCACCGGTTTTGGTTTCTTCTGCCTTCCAGAGTCTTTTGTCAAACCCCTGGGTGCCCCCGTGCAGAGCGTTGGTCTTGTCGTTGAGTGGCACCTGGTAGGTCTTGCCATCGAGGCTGAACTTGCCACCCGCCAGGCGATTGCCGAAGCGACCGATGGTTGCGCCGAAATACACGGTGCCATTGTCCTGGTAACCCTTCACATCGTCGAAGCCCAGCACGATGTCGTCGACCTTGCCAGCTTTGTCGGGAACCAGCAGCGATTGCAGTGTCGCGCCGTAGGTGATGATGCTGGCCTGTATGCCGTGGCTGTTGCGCAAGGTGTACTTTTCAACGGCACTGCCGTCGGACGTTTGTCCAAAACTGCTTTGTTCGCTAGTGAGTGCGGCCTGTGCCGTCAAGGTGCTGATCATCAAAGACAGTCCAAAGGTGCTGAGAAGAGCGTGCTTTTTCATCTGATCTACCCGCTTTTATTGTTATTGGTAAGACTATTTGATCGAATTTCATTCGATGCATGGGGTTATAGCCGATAAAATGCCGCTTGAAAAATAAATTGTAATACTATTTAGTAGTGCAGGCGTCACTGAGGCTTGGTCAGTAACCTTAGCCGATGATCTGACAATGATTTCAGCCAGATGAGCCGAATCCTGAAAAAAAAGGATGAACCCAATGGCTCGGCTAATGCAGCTCGTGATGTGACCACCTGAGCGCGACACACGCTAAAAAAGTGCCTTTACAACAATAACAAAGGACATTTTTCATGAACTGGCTGCCCGTTTCCGAGCACCGTTTCAAGCTTGCCGAAGGCTCCTTCTGGGATGCTCAGGAGCAAGCCCTTTATTGGGTCGACATCGCTGGCTTTCTGGCCTGTCGTCTGGCTGCCGGGCAATACCGTCAGTGGCGCATGCCCGAACCGGTTTCTGCGTTCATTCCGACCGCAAAAGGCGATGCTCTGGTGACCCTGGCCAGCGGTATCTATCGCCTGGATCTGACCGCCGAAAAAACCTCTCTGTCATTGTTTTGCGTGGCGGATCCCACGCCCGGCAACCGTGCCAACGAAGCCCGTTGTGACGCGCGCGGGCTGCTGTGGATGGGCAGCATGCAAAACAATATCGACACGGAAGGCGGCGATATACCGTTGTTTCGTCGCTCGGGCGGCCTGTTCCGGGTCGATGCCGATGCAGCCGTGACACGTTTGCTGGACGGGCAGGGCATCGTCAACACCCTGCTCTGGAATGCCGACGGCAGCGTGTTGTACAGCGCCGATACCCTTGACGACGTCATCTACCAATACCCGCTCATGGCAGACGGGACGCTGGGGCCTCGTCAGGTCTGGGCTGGTGTGCAAAGCCAGGGTTCGCCTGATGGTTCGGCGATGGACGCCGAGGGGTATGTCTGGAACGCCCGCTGGGGCGGCGGTTGTCTTATTCGCTTCGCGCCCGACGGAAGTGTTGATCGGGTTGTCGAGCTGCCTGTCAGCCACCCCACCAGTTGCGTGTTCGGTGGTCCTGATCTGCAGACGCTGTACGTCACTAGCGCAGCGCCTGGCGATGCGCATGGTCAGTTCGACGGTGCGGTATTGAGGGCAGATGTGGGCGTGAAAGGGACGCTGTGTCAGCGTTTTGCCGGTTGAAGAATTTATGCTGTCGACGCATCTATCAAGGCGGTGGCGGCAAAGTGACATTCGGTTACATAGCGGTCATTCATTATATGGTATGACTATTTAATCGGTTTCAGACGCCCCCGCGTTTGCAACCGCCACCTTGCTGGTCGCTGTAGCTATTCAATAAAAATAAGGAGTTAGCTATGTTGAGTCGTCACGGGATTCGTTCCCTGTGCTGTGCCGCTGTCACCACTGCCATTCTGGGCATGAGTGGCATTACTTCCGCTGCTGATGAAGTCAAGATCGGCTTTCTGGTCAAACAGGCTGAAGAGCCCTGGTTCCAGACCGAATGGCAATTCGCCGAAAAAGCCGGGAAAGAGCTTGGTTTCACGGTCATCAAGATTGCCGTTCCCGACGGCGAGAAAACCCTGTCTGCGATCGACAACCTTGCTGCCAACGGCGTGAAGGGTTTTGTGATCTGCCCGCCTGATGTTTCGCTAGGCCCTGCCATCGTAGCCAAGGCCAAGGCCAATGGTATGAAGGTCATGGCGGTGGACGACCGTTTTGTCGATGCGAGCGGCAAGCCGATGGAGGATGTGCCGTATCTGGGTATGGCAGCCTTCGAAGTGGGCCAGAAGCAGGGCGCCGCCATGGCGACCGAGGCCAAGAATCGCAAGTGGGATGAGGGCGAGTGGAAGAACACCTACGCGATCATCAATACCTACAGCGAGCTGGACACCGGCAAGAAGCGCACTGACGGCTCGGTGGATGCATTGAAAAAAGCCGGTTTGCCAGCCGATCACATTCTGTTTTCTCCGCAAAAGACACTTGATGTACCAGGCGGAATGGACGCCACCAACTCGGCTCTGCCAAAGCTGCCACGTGAAGCCAAGAACCTCATCATCGGTGGCATGAACGACAACACTGTACTGGGCGGCGTACGCGCCACTTCGGGCGCAGGGTTCTCCGCCAAAAACGTGATCGGGATCGGCATCAATGGCACCGATGCCATTGATGAGCTGAAGAAGAAAGAAAGCGGCTTCTTCGGTTCGATGCTGCCAAGCCCCGACAAGGAAGGCTACCGGACTGCCGAGTACGTCTTCAACTGGGTCACCAAGGGTGTCGAGCCGCCCAAGTACACCGCTATGGATGACGTGACATTGATCACTCGCGAAAACTTTCAGGCTGAACTGACCAAAATCGGTTTGTGGAAGTGAGCTGAGCGAGGGGCCTGATTTCGGGCCCCTCAACTGTGCGAGGAGGTTGGTTTCATGCAACAGGCTATCGAGCTTCAACCCATAGGCGGTGCCCTGCGTTTCAATGGTATCGGCAAGGTATTCCCGGGCGTCAAGGCGCTGTCGGACATCACCTTTGAGGCCCGTCCCGGCAGCGTCCATGCACTGATGGGCGAGAACGGCGCAGGCAAGTCCACGTTGCTTAAAATTCTCGGTGGGTCGTACCAGCCCAACAGCGGCAACGTGCAGATCGGCGATCAGACCCACCAATTCAAGTCCACTGCCGACAGCATCTCGGCAGGGGTTGCAGTGATTCACCAAGAGCTGCATCTGGTGCCGGAAATGACCGTCGCCGAAAATCTGCTGCTCGGGCACATGCCCAATCGTTTTGGGCTGATCAATCGTGGCGCCATGTACCGTCGTGCCGGCGAATTGCTCAAGGGGCTGGCTGACGAAATCGACCCGCGTACGCGTCTGGGCGATCTGTCGCTGGGTCAGCGGCAGTTGGTGGAGATCGCCAAGGCCATGTCGCGCAACGCTCATGTCATTGCGTTCGATGAACCTACCAGCAGCTTGTCGGCGCGCGAGATCGACCGTTTGATGGCGATCATCACGCGGCTGCGGGATGAAGGCAGGGTGATTCTTTATGTGTCGCACCGTATGGAAGAGATTTTTCGCGTCTGTGATGCCGTAACGGTGTTCAAGGACGGGCGCTTTGTAAAAACCTTCGAGCAAATGGCCGACCTGGACCACGACCGGCTGGTGACCTGCATGGTCGGTCGCGACATTCAGAATATTTATAACTACCGCCCTCGTCAGCACCAGGGTCCGAGTCTGCGTGTTACCGGGTTGATGGGCCCTGGCCTGCATGAGCCGGTGACGTTCGCTGTGCAAAAAGGCGAAGTGCTGGGCTTTTTCGGTCTGGTGGGCGCAGGTCGCACCGAGTTGTTTCGCCTCTTGTCCGGCTTGACGCGCAGTACAGCAGGCAGTCTGCAACTGGATGGCCAGCCGCTGACGCTGAGATCGCCACGCGACGCCATCGAGGCCGGAATTCTGCTCTGCCCGGAGGACCGCAAGAAGGAAGGCATCGTGCCGCTGTCCAGCGTTGCGGAGAACATCAACATTGGCGCGCGGCCACGGCATGTGAACTTTGGCTGCCTTATTCAGGGCCGTTGGGAGCGCGATAACGCGCGTAACCAGATCAAGTCGATGAACGTCAAGACACCGTCTCCCGAGCAGCAGATCATGTTCCTGTCGGGCGGCAATCAGCAGAAGGCGATTCTTGGGCGCTGGCTTTCCATGCCGATGAAAGTGCTGTTGCTGGATGAGCCTACCCGAGGTATCGACGTCGGCGCCAAGTCTGAAATCTACGAGATCATTCATAACCTGGCGGCTGATGGCATTGCCGTGATTGTGGTGTCCAGCGATCTGATGGAAGTCATGGGTATTTCCGACCGAATTCTGGTGATGGGCGAAGGCGCAATCACCGGCGAACTCAACCGCGACGAGGCTGACGAGTCGCGATTACTGCAATTGGCTCTGCCACGCACGCGCGGCTGACAGTCGGTCCCTGACCATGAACAATAAAAAAGAGGTGCGTATGTCTACCGAATCCAGCCTGCAGGCTCCCCGTCAGGGCATGAACCTGCGTCGTTTTGCCGATGACTGGGTGATGCTTCTGGCCGCTGTAGGGATCTTCCTGCTGTGCGCCGTGTTCATCGACAACTTCATGTCGCCGCTCAACATGCGCGGTCTCGGCCTGGCGATTTCAACTGTCGGCATTGCCGCCTGCACCATGCTGTATTGCCTGGCTTCCGGCCATTTCGACCTGTCGATCGGTTCGGTACTGGCCTGTTCCGGGGTCATCGCCAGTATCGTGATTCGTGACACCGACAGCGTGTTTCTGGGCGTATCCGCCGCACTGGCGCTGGGGTTGGTGGTGGGCCTTATCAATGGCATCGTGATCGCCAAATTGCGCATCAATGCGTTGATTGCGACGCTGGCGACCATGCAGATTGTGCGTGGCCTGGCGTATATCTTCTCCAGCGGCAAGGCCGTCGGCGTTTCCAACGAAGACTTCTTCATCTTCGGCAATGGGCAGGTGTACGGCGTGCCGGTGCCGATCCTGATCACCATTGCCTGCTTCGTCTTTTTCGGCTGGCTACTCAACTACACCACCTACGGGCGCAACACCATGGCCATCGGTGGCAACCAGGAAGCGGCACTGCTGGCGGGGGTGCATGTCGATCGCACCAAGATCATCATCTTCGCTGTGCACGGCCTTATCGGAGCGCTGGCAGGTGTGGTACTGGCTTCACGCATGACTTCAGGCCAGCCGATGATTGGCCAGGGCTTTGAACTGACCGTGATCTCGGCCTGTGTACTGGGCGGGGTTTCATTGAGCGGCGGCATCGGCATGATTCGTCACGTGATCGCGGGGGTGCTGATTCTGGCGATCATCGAGAACGCGATGAACCTCAAGAACATCGATACCTTCTACCAGTACGTGATTCGCGGCACGATCCTGCTGCTCGCAGTGATCATTGACCGGATGAAGCGCCGGTAAGTTAAGTATTGCAATGCAGTAGTGAAAGAGCCCTTGTCGAGTGATCGGCAAGGGCTTTTTTCATGAAGGAAGGCTGTTGATAGCGAAGGTAAAGCCGCGACATGTCAGTCTGCGGCTGTGATGTGATGTGATGTGATGATTATGTTAGCGCTATTAAATAACACCGCTGAGGCAGTCAACGGTGTTATGCCGGTTGTGGGGGCTTGACCTGTTATCAGCGTGAACTTCGTCAAGTTGTTCCCCCGCATTGTTAACGAGAATGTGATGCCAACGCATAGCTACCCAACCGGGTCAGCCCATACAACACCGCGCCCACGACCAGCATGATGCCTGCACGCAACCAGGTTTCCGGACCTTGCTGGGTGAGCAGCAGCAGGCAGGAAAGAATGCCGAGCACCGGGACAACCCAATGAATCTTGAAATGCCCTTCCTCGACCTTGTCGCGCTTGAGTACCAGTACCGCGACATTGACGCTGAGAAACACGAACAACAGTAACAGCACCACGGTTTCAGCCAGAATCGTCAGGGTACTCGTGAAGGACAGGGCGATGGCTACCAGCGTAGTCACGAAGATGGCCACACCGGGCGTCTGGCGCCGGGGCAGAACCGAACCCATTACAGACGGCAACAGACCTTCGCGTGCCATCCCGAAGGTCAACCTGCTGGCCATGATCATGGTTAACAGCGCGCCATTGGCGACCGCAATCAGCGCGATGACTGCGAACCAGGGCGCAGGTATTCCAAGCCCAGATGCGCTGACCACATCCATCAGCGGAGCTTGCGATGCCTTCAATTGCTCGACGGGCAAGACCATCGCTGCGCCTACGCCGACCAGCATGTAAACCGCGCCTGCGATGAGCAGCGCGCCGAATAGCGCCTTTGGATAAACCCTGCGCACATCCTTGATCTCTTCAGCAAGGTTGGCCGAGGTCTCGAAGCCCACAAACGAATAAAAGGCCAGCAACGACGCAGCAAGAATCGCCGTGGCCGGTGATGCTGTATCCAGTTCGAACACGCGTTGCGGCACACCATTGCCCTGGCTGACAAACCAGACGGCAGCGGCGATCACCATCGCCAGACCGCTCAGCTCAATGGTGGTCATCAGCAGGTTGGCCGACAACGACTCCTTGATACCCCGCGCATTCAATAGCGCGACGATGACCAGGAAACCGACGCACACCCACTGCGCGGGCCAGTTCACCAATGCCTGAAAGTAGTCGCCGGCAAATGCCACCGCCAGCCCGGCAGCGCTGGTGACGCCTGCCGCGACCATCGAAAAGCCAACCAGAAACGACAGCAGCGGCTTGCCAAAGGCTTTTTCCGTGTACACCGCTGCACCTCCTGCACGCGGGTATTTGGTCACCAGTTCGGCGTAGGACGCAGCAGTCAGCAACGCAAAACACAGTGCAATCAGCAACGGAGCCCAGATGGCGCCGCCGACGCGTCCGGCTATCGTGCCTGCCAACGCATACACGCCGGCCCCCAGCACGTCGCCGAGGATGAACAGGGTCAGCATAGGGGCGGTAATTGCCCGGCGCAGCGGGGTTGTGTCAGGAGTGGCCATGCCGGGAAATTCCTTTTTCATTACTGCTGGGGAGGGTTCGAGGCCAAAGGCGGTTATCGGTCATATATAGCTTCATCAATAGTTCGAGCATCAACCTGTCAGTAATGAGATCGCTTTTACAGTGAACAGTGTGAACAACCAGGTTGCTGTGTCGGTTGAGTGCGGCAACGGTATGAAAAGTGATCCTGGGGACGGAGGGAAATTCAAAGTGATGTGTATCAACCCTGACGGGCGGCGTTGTCAGGTATTTAATCAGATCACCAGCAATAGAGCGGAGCATCGCGAATGCCGGTTGTCTCAACCCTGCACGTGAACGAATCGACGAGGAGGTAAAACGGTGGTAAATGACAGCCAGCAACAATTCCATTCAGTCTGGACGACGCTGCAAAACCTGCGCGAGGAGGTTCGGCAATTGCAGCTCAGTGAGCTGGAGCGTGTCGAACGTTTGCGAGGGGAGCAGACGGTGGACAACCGGGAAGCCATTCAGCAATCGTTCGTCGCTATTGAACAGGCATTCGATGATGTCGAGGCGACTCTCGCTACCATCGGCGAAGCGACCGGAGAGATCGGCAAACTTTGATTCACTGTGCGCCGCTGTTACGTTGCTGCTGATCCGGGGATGTATGCGGCTCGCCGTATCCACGTGTAAATCGCCATCGAGTGGTTTGCTGGATTACAAAACCTGATTATAGCAAGTGTTGTCGCGCACGCGCTTTAATGCCAGCCCATACTCGCTGGCTAGAATGCAGTTTTTGTCATAGTGCAAGTGACGCCGCGTGGAAGCGTGTGCAGTGTATTCATTGGGCTTGTTCTAATATTTACGTGTTGTGGCGCTGTTTAATGGAAAGTACTAACACTCGGCGAAGTAGAAAAAGAGTGGCAAGTGTATTTTCACAATGTTTCACAGAGCAACCGTACCTCCCGTAACGCTCCAAACGCCCCGCACGACGGCGCCTGAGCTGTAGACGCCAGATTAAAAAATAATCCGCATTGAAATAAAGCAGAAATAAATGTCACGTTGATATCATTGTTTTCAGTTGATGCTGCTGGTTGTGAAAATGCAAATTCACAACTTTTCACAGCATTCAATAATCGCGCCTGCGTACTATCGGCTCGGCAAAACAGTGAGCACATTGCTGACCGGGATCATTAAGTAATACCGTCCCTGACTTGCTGTTCTGTGATGGCATATTGCTCTGCCTTCCGGCAGTTGAAACTTTCCCCCTAAAAGCAAGGAGAAACAACATGAGTGAGACTCCACCAGTAAGCTCCGGCAACTCGGACGCAGCAATCGAAAAAATGTCCGCCACCTTTGATATGGCTATCGAGAAGTCAGCCAAGATCACTGAAATCTCCACTGCCAAAAAGGCAGAGCTGGACGCTACCAAGCAACGTCCTCAGAACTGATGCTGTGGTGTGGGCAGCGGCGCTGCTGCCCACACCCGCTTCTTGCAGTGTTTGCACGACGTCTTTCGATCGACAGCTTTACCTGGCTCTGACGTGCCGTTTCCGGTAAATCACACGGTGGTGACTCGATCATGACAGCCCTTGTTTCATTGAACGCGACGCCAGACTCGTCTTTGCAAGACAGTGGCGTGGCGTTGCTCGAAATTCTTCACGGCTTGCATCAGGGTGTCGCCCTGACACTCGACAAGCCTGTCTACATCATCGGCAATGCCGCTCCGGCCGATCTGGTGCTGGGCGATGCCGATATTGCCAGCCAGCACGCACGCCTGCGGTTTTCCGATGACATCGTTGCCATTGAGGCGATGGGCAGCGACGTGACTGCCATCGATGCTCTTGGAAAAAGCCTGCTTATTCCGAAAGGGCATGGTCAACGCCTGGACCTGCCTGTCGAGTTGAAGCTTGGCCAGAGTCGTTTGCGTTTGCGCAGTACTCGCCCTGCAAGCGCTTCGCCTGTCGCAGCCGGCTCGTTGCAGGCGCTCAAATTGCCCCTGTTGGGCGCACTTTTGCTGCTGGCGACGTGCGCCACTGCATTTGCTTTCCGCGCGCCACCAGCGTCCGCACTGCGCACCACCGACAGCGCAATTCCGGCTTCTGTCAGTGCATCTTCACCTGCGCTGCCTGACGCCAGGGTATGGCTGGAGCAGGCACTGCGTGACGCCGGTCTTGGCCAATTGCGCATCCAGGAGCAGGAAGGCCAACTCACCGTGGCGGGCAGCTATCCTGCCGCGCTCAAAAACAGCTGGTTACAGGTCCAGCGCGATTTCGATAGCCGTTTCGGCCAACGCGTGGTGCTGACCCCCAGTGTCAAGGTCAGCGCCGCCGTCGCTACGCCACGTGTGCGTCTGCAGGCCGTCTGGTTCGGGCCTAATCCCTATGTCATCGATGAGCACGGCAAGCGCGTCTATCCTGGCGCGAGGCTGACTGACGACTGGACGCTGGAAAGCATCGAGGGTGATCAGGTGCATCTGGCGCGGGGCCAGGAACGGTTTGCCTTCACCCTATGAAAGTTGATCTGCGGCCCATCACCTCGACGTCCCCGGAGGCCTTGCCAGCGGTCGAACGTGTTGCGCCTGCGCAGCCAAGACAGGGCACGCGATTCGAGGCGTTGCTCGATCAGCGCGAGCGCAAGGTGCGTCGTTCGCTGCGTGGCGAACTGGAGCAGACCGAACAGGCTGCCGGTGTCGCTGCCCCCTTGTTCGGCGCGGCTCGCTCGTTGCAGGTACTGCGTTATCTGCTAGACGAAGTACTCCCTGCACTGGATGCGGAGCCAGATATTCGCGATCTCGCAGAGGACGTCATTCGTGAAGAAATCGAGTTGCGTCTGTTGCTGGAACAGCAGCGCGCCGAGGTGCAGCCATGAGTGCGTATCAGGATCGGGAATGCGTTGAGCTGCTGACCGGGCTCGGCAATCTGTACCGGCGCAGTGGTCAGCCTCAGCGAGCACTGGTCATGTTGTTGATTGCCATACAACTGGCGCCGACCGACACCGCGCTGCTGCACAGTCTCGTGCTGGCGTTCACTGACAGTGGTGATGCCTACAGGGCGCTCACAGCGCTGGACCGTCTGGTCGAGCAGCAAGGCGAAAGCGCGTCGCTGTTGTTGTTACGCAGCCGGGCGCTGTGGAAAGCCGGTCGCAGTGATGATGCGCGACAGTGTTTCAGACGTTATCTGGACGCCCGGAGGGCCGCGCAATGACCCTCATGAACCGCCTCAATCAACTCGCCGAAATAGCGTCAAAGCGCACCGATGTGATCATTGTTGCGTTCATGCTGATGGCCATCGCGATGATGATCATTCCGCTGCCCACCTATCTGGTGGATGCGCTGATTGCCCTCAACATCGCCCTCAGCCTGCTGATACTGATCGTCGCGTTCTACATCAATCACTCGGTGGAATTCTCGGCGTTGCCGCCGCTGATCCTGCTCAGCACGCTGTTTCGTCTGTCGCTGTCGATCACTACCACGCGCCTGATCCTGCTGGACGGCAACGCCGGTCATATCGTCAAGGCGTTCGGCGATTTCGTGATTGCCGGCCAGGTTGTGGTGGGGCTGGTGGTGTTTCTGATCATTACGGTGGCGCAGTTCGTGGTCATTACCAAAGGGGCCGAGCGTGTCGCCGAAGTTGCGGCACGGTTTACCCTGGACGCGATGCCCGGCAAACAGATGAGCATCGACAACGATCTGCGCAATGGCGATATCGATCAGGGCGAGGCCAGACGCCGCCGCTCGCGTCTGGAGCGGGAAAGTCAGATGTTCGGTGCGATGGACGGTGCCATGAAGTTCGTCAAGGGCGATGCCATTGCGGGGCTGGTGATTCTGTTCGTCAACCTGCTGGGCGGCATGATGATTGGTATGGTGCAGCGCGGCATGCCATTCGCCGAGGCGGCCCATACCTATTCGCTGCTGACAGTGGGCGATGGTCTGATCGCACAGATCCCGGCTTTGTTGATTTCGGTAGCCGCCGGCACAGTGGTAACACGCGTCAACAGTGATGGTGAGGAGCGCGATCTGGGCACCGAGATTGTCCGCCAGCTGGGTGCAAGCCACCGTGCCCTCGGGTTGACTGCACTGATTCTGCTCGGCGTTGGCCTGCTGCCCGGCTTTCCCATGCTGGTGTTCGTGGTGCTGGCGGCCATTCTCGGCGGTAGCGCGTTTTTTCTCTGGCGTCGTCAGCACCGGGCCAGCCAGCCTGCCGTTCAGGTCGAGCAGCCCGAGCAGCCGTTGGTGGAGGACCCTGAGCCATCCACAGTCTTCGAGGAGGCCGAACGTCCTCGCGATACGCAGGTGCTGCTGAGCATCGGTGCCGGGCTGGCCGAGGTCGCGCCGTTGCAACCATTACGTCAGCGTATCGAGACCATGTGCCACGACATTCGCGTTGATCTGGGGGTCGAGGTGCCCGTGCCGGAGGTTTATCTGGATCGTGCGCTGGCGGCCGATCGCTTTCAGGTCGAGCTGGAGAGCGTGCCGGTTTGCGAAGGTGAATTCAGCGCTCGCTCGCTATTGTTGCAAGACGATCCGCTGCACGCGCAATTGATGTCCGTAGAGCCGTTCGAGGCCCCGTCTCCGATCAGCTCCCGCCCCGGTCGCTGGGTAGGGCGTGATCATGCAGACAAGTTGCAGGAGGCGGGCATCGGCTTTCTGTTCGCCGACGAAGTGCTGCGCGCCATGCTGGAGCGCACGTTACGGCGCTATGCCGCGGATTTTCTGGGCATTCAGGAAACCCGCGTGATGCTCGAGCAGCTTGAAGGCAAGTACGCAGAGCTGGTCAAAGAGGCGCTGCGCATTCTGCCGCTGCAACGCATCGCCGAAGTGTTGCGACTGCTGGTTGCCGAAGGCGTATCGATACGCAATCGCCGTGGCCTGCTGGAAGCGATGGTGGAGTGGGGCGGCCGCGAGGCCGACGCCGGGCGGCTGACCGAACACCTGCGCGCCGCGCTGGCGCGCCAGATCAGCCATCAATATGCCGATCGCAACCGGGTCATCAGCGCTTTCGTGCTGGCACCTGCTCTTGAAGAGCAACTGCGTACCGCGCTGGGCCGCCAGGACAGACACCGTGACGCGTTGCCCGATGACATCGGCCGGACCGTGCTGGGGCAACTTCGACGTCTGTGCGATGTGCTGCCGGAAGATGATCTGACGGTGTTGCTGGTACATCCAGAGCTGCGTCGCGGCCTGCGCCGCATCATTGTGCGCGGCGAATTGCAGTTACCGGTGCTGTCCTACCGCGAGCTGGCCAGCGAATACAACCTTCAAGCGGTCGGCACTGTCAGCCTGACCGACATCACTGCGCGCCCGGCCCCCAAGACCAGCGCGGCCACCCCTTTGGCGACTGCCTCATGATGTGTTCAGCTTCCATGATTCGTGTTTTGTTCCTTGCGTTGGGCGCGTTGCTCCTTGCTGGCGGTGCGAACGCCCAGACCATCGCCAAAGGTGCCGAGGGCACCATTGACCTGGCGATAGGCGAGGGCCGGGTTCTGCATTTTTCGGCACCTGTCGATTCGGTCATGGTCGCCGAACCGGGCATTGCCGATCTGCAAGTGGTATCACCGGGTGTGATCTATGTGTTCGGCAAGACCGCCGGACAGACCAGCCTGATTGCACTGGACAGTGAAGGCCGGGAAACCGCCGCGCTGAGTCTTGCCGTGAGCAGCGGTACGGCAGCGGTGACACGTCCGCTCAAGGCGTTGCACCCGCAAAGTCGGGCGCGCATCAGCGCCAGCGGCAATCGCGTTATTGCCAGCGGCTCTGTGCAGGATGTCGGTGAAGCGACCGACCTGAACGCCTTGCTGAGCAGCGAAGGCCAGAACTTTCAATCGTCGGTCAACAGCGCCACTTATGCGGGGGCGGCGCAGGTCAACATCCGCGTGCGTTTTGCCGAAGTTTCACGCTCCGAGCTGTTGCGCTATGGGGTGAACTGGAACGCGCTGTTCAATAACGGCACTTTTTCCTTTGGCCTGTTGACCGGAGGCAGCCTGGCTGCCGATGCCGCCAGCGGCGCGTCGAACGTGATCAGCGCCGGGCTCACCTCGGGTAACGTCAATATCGATGCGATGCTTGAAGCATTGCAAAGCAACGGCGTGCTCGAAGTGCTGGCAGAGCCGAATATCACGGCCATGACCGGGCAGACCGCAAGCTTCCTGGCGGGCGGCGAAGTCGCGGTGCCAGTGCCCGTCAACCGTGAAGTGGTCGGTATCGAATACAAGCCCTACGGTGTGTCGCTGCTGTTCAGCCCGACACTGCTGCCCAACGGACGAATTGCACTGCAAGTACGCCCCGAGGTCAGCAGCCTGATGAGCACCACCACGCTGGACGTCAACGGCTATCAGGTACCGTCGTTCCGGGTGCGCCGCGCCGATACCCGTGTGGAAGTCGGCAGCGGCCAGACGTTCGCTATTGCCGGCCTGTTCCAGCGCGAAAGCAGCCAGGACATGGACAAGGTTCCGATGCTCGGCGACATGCCGATCCTGGGCAATCTGTTCCGCTCCAAGCGCTTCCAGCGTAACGAGACCGAACTGGTGATTTTGATCACCCCTTACCTGGTCGAGCCGGTCAAGGAGCGTGTTGCGGCAACCCCCCTCGACAAGCAACGTGCAACCAGTACCGCGTCGGCAGGACCGCGTAGCGGCGGCGCGTTCGGCTTTTACATGAACTGACAGGAGCCGGCCATGAACCTTATTTCAAGCATGCCACGCCTGCCGGTCATCATGACGCTGTGCCTGCTGGCAGGTTGCAAGACGCACCTAGACCCGGTGCGTTATTCGCCGGATTACACAGCCATCACCCGTGCCGACGGTCGCGTGGAACTGGTGCCTGATGCCTGCGTCCAGCCTGCTGCTCAGGATGACATTGGCGTCGGAGAGGACTTCCAGCCATTGCTGCCGCCGGGCTGTGCCAGCAATCTGATTCTGTTGCAGATGGTTGAGCAGCGTTCGGATGTGGTGCAGGGCCGGAGTACCGGGCCGGTCATGGCGGCTCCGGTGGGCCGAGCGGCGCAAGTCTATATCGATGGCTATGACCGCGAGGAGCTGCGCCGCCGTCAGGCAGAACAGCAGGCCAACACTGATACCCGTGAGGCACGATGATTTCAGCGAGCGTCGACCAGCCCCAATTCGCGCGCCTGTTCGGCACGGTCGGGTATCGCCTTGATGCGTCGCGCTTCGGCGATCAGTTTGCTGCGCTCGGCCTTGGGAATGTCATCGAAGGTCACAGCCTTCAGGTCTTTGTCCTTACCGGCAAGCACCATCACCAGCAATTGATTGCGCTGGTGGCGAGGTTGCGCCAGCGGCGATTCGCTGACGCTGCCAATGGTATCCAGAGCCTTTTGATTGTTATCGCCCAGCGCATAGGCGAGGGCCAGGTTGCAGCGTGTGTCCAGATCGTTCGGCGCCAGGCGCAGGCTGGTATTGAAGGCGTTCTGTGCCTGAGCGGCCTCACCGCTGAGGATGTAGGCGATGCCCAGACGATTCCACGCCTGCGGTTGCTGCAACGCAGTGGCTGCCTGGTTCAGCACGTTAACGGCACGTTGCAATTTGCCCTGGCGCAGCTGTGCGGTGCCCAGGCCCAACAAGGCTTCTGGGTCATCGGCCTTGAGCTCCAGTGCCCGTTGGTAGGCGCGTTCCGCGCCACGCGTGTCATCGCTGACGAGCAGCGCGGCACCGAGTTTGCGCCAGGCCTCCACGCCGGCTTCGGGCTGCTGCGTGGCGCGCTGGTAGAACGACGCGGCAGTCGTCGAGTCACCGCGTTTTTCCAGGTCGGCAGCCAGTTGCATGAAGCGCTCGTAACTGGCGTCGGCTTTGGGTTGGGTCGCACACGCCGTCAGGGTCAGGCAGCCGAGCAACAACAGCGTTGGGAGGGAGCGAGGAGGCATGGACAAGGCTCTTGTGAAAGGGGACGGGACAAGGCGATTCAGCCGTCGACGGCCTTCGCAGGCGAGCGCCAGTTTATAGCCACAGCGCTGAATTGCGACCGTTTTTTAAACCCTGTTTTTCGCCGCGCCGCTGGTCGTTGCACTCCGCAGCGCCGCACCAGGCAAGGAGGACACCATGATGCTGCTCAAGGCTGACTGGCGCGCCGCGCAACTACTGCTGCTGATGCTGCTGTGCTCGTCGTCCGGAGTGTCGAATGCCGCTGCGGAGCGCGAACCCGAGTGGTTCTCCGAGCCTTATGCCTATGTGCTGGTCGACCAGGATATTCGTGGTGCGCTGACCGAGTTTGCACAGAACCTCGACCTGATCGTGGTGTTTTCTGACAAGGTCCGTGGCAGTGCGCGCGGTACGGTTCGCGGCAAAACGGCCGGGGAGTTTCTTGGCCACCTGTGTGATGCCAATCAGTTGAGCTGGTATTTCGACGGCAACGTGCTGCACATCGCAGGCGCGGATGAGGTCGGCACGCGGGTTTTCGACCTGCAAGGCGCCCCGCTGCAAGAGTTGCAGGACTATCTGACGCGCCTGGAAGTGTCCGGCCAGCCGATGTCCAGCCGTGTCAGCCCGGATAACGACAGTCTGTTCGTCTCCGGGCCGCCAGCCTACCTGGCGCAGATTCAGCAGCATGTGGATCGTCAACCTGTCGCCGAGGCCGCACCGGTGGTGCGCGAGCGCGGTGTGCGGGTGTTTCGAGGCGGTGTCGTCACTCAAGTCGCCACCGACCGCCAGTAACCTCAGAAAGGAGCACTACCCATGTCCGTCAATTCTGTAGATAGCAACGTCGACGTCAATGTTTCCAGCCAGGAGTCGCGCTTCAACGCCGCCGTCGAAAACGCCGAACAGGCATCCAGCGACAGTGAGTTCAACGAAGCAATGATCACTCAGGCCGTCACCATTGGCGGGCAATTCATCATCATGCCGCGCGCTCAGGAAATGCTGAACGAAGCGCAGTCCGATGACGACTCTGAATAAGGTGCGACCATGACGGTGAATCTAGCTGCGTCACCGGCGGCGGCAGCCTTGCCTTCGCCGGGAGGAGGCGCGGGGCCACAGGCTTCGCAGAACCTCTTCGAACACATGGCCGAGACCTCAAAAGGCATGCCGCAAGGCGCCAGCCCGCATCAGATCGGCAGCAACCTGATGGAGCGGCTGGACGGCTTCATCGACCGCTCGCGGCAGTTTTCCGAGCGCGCCGATGCGCTGACCCAGGGCAGCGCACCGCAGGCCGCCAGTCAGCCACCGGTAGCCGCCGCGAGCGATGGCCAGGCGATTGGCAAGGTCGGCGGGCCGCAAGTCGACCAGATCGTGCAGTCGCTGGGGCGGATGTTCGACTACTCCATCGAAACTCAGATGGTGGTGCGCGGGGCCACGCAGATATCCGGCTCTGCCAACACCCTTCTCAAAGGTCAATGAACCATGCCCAAACGCTGCCGTGTCCTGCGCCTGTTGATCGTGGCCACGCTTGCCAGTCTGTTACAGGCTTGCGACATCGATCTCTACACCAACCTCGGCGAACGTGAAGCCAACGCCATGCTGGCGGTATTGCTGCGCGATGGCATACCTGCGTCACGCAAGGTGCAGGACAACGGCCAGCTCAAGGTGATGGTCGACGAAAAGCGTTTTGCCGAGGCGATGGCGGCGCTGGATGATGCCGGTTTGCCCGGTCAGACTTTTTCCAATATGGGCGAGGTCTTCAAAGGCAACGGCCTGGTGTCTTCGCCGGTACAGGAGCGCGCGCAGATGGTGTATGCGCTCAGCGAGGAATTGTCACATACGGTTTCGCAGATCGACGGCATCCTTTCCGCACGGGTGCATGTCGTGTTGCCTGACAATGATCTGCTCAAGCGGGTGATCTCGCCGTCTTCTGCTTCGGTGCTGGTCCGGTACGATCCGCGCACCGACATTAACGTGCTGATCCCGCAGATCAAGACCCTGGTTGCCAATGGTATTTCCGGGCTCGGCTACGACGGCGTTTCGGTTACCGCCATCAAGGCAGTCGTCCCCGACAAGGCCAGCGCCCAGCCGCAACTCGCCAGCTTCTTCGGGCTATGGATGCTCGAGGATGATGTGCCCGCCGCGCGCTGGCTGTTTGGCAGCCTGCTGCTTATTGCACTGGTGCTGGCCGGGTTGCTGAGTCGCCAGTTCTGGCAGCGCCACCGGGTCGAAGGCACCTATGTGCTGAGTGACGCACCATGAGCGCTGCCTTGATGGAGCAGTGGCAGGCGCTGGCCGGGCGTCCTCTGACGTTTGTCAGGGAACGCTGGCTTGCCGAGTGCCTGCAACGCGATGTCAGTGCCTCGGCCTTGGCAAAACTACGAGACTCCCCGCGCTTTGGCGAGCGCTTCGAACATCTGCTGAGCGCGCATTTCAAGCTACAACCATTGGCCCGAATGGCTCCGCCAGCGCAGCAAGATCTGGCTGTCATATTGTTGGCCGACCACCATTTTGCACGCCTGCCGCGTCTGTGCGGCGCGGTCTGGCACGCCGCCACGCTGAGTCGGGAAATTCGTGGTGATGTGGTCAGCGAGTACCGCGAATTATTGGGCAACGATGCTTTTTCGCTGGCGCTCGCCCAGCGCCATCTTGCCGGGGCCGCCAATCTGTTGCGCACGCCGACTGAACTGCTTCAGGCCATCGACCGTGATGGCGCAGCCTGCGTTGCTGCCTGGTTTCAGGCGCTGCCCGTGGATCTGCAGGCCTGGCTGCGCCTGCGCTTCGACGTTTCTGAAGGGCCGCAACAGCCGGACGATGAACGACAGGTGAGCGTGGTACGTACCGTTGCCCGTCTGCTGACCGAGAGTGATGACCATGAGTGAGCTGCCAACCCGACCTGTATCACGCATCGTCCGCGCAGCTGATGCCGCACGTTGGGTTGACGGCTACGCCTTTGTCGAAGCGGCTCACCAGGAGGCCCGGTCTGTTCGCGAAAACAGTGCGCAATGGCTGGAGCAGGCGCGTGCAGAGGGTTTCGAGCGTGCCCGTCAGGAAGGCGCTGAGCAGGTAGCGTCACTGCTGGCGCAGACCAGTGTCGAGGTGGACCGCTACCTTGCCGGGCTGGAAAGTTCGCTGGCTGAACTGGCCTTGGGCATTGCTCGCCAAGTGCTGGGCGAAATGAATGACCGCGAGCGGCTGCTGCGTTGCACCGCGGAGGCACTTTCGGCGTTCCGCCAGGATCAGGCCCTGACGTTGTACGTGCCCCGGACTGAAGTCGAGGGCCTTCGCCAGCGGCTTGCTGACGATGCTCCTCTGGCACTCAAATCGCTGAGCATCGTCGGCGATGACCAGCTCGAAACCGGTCAGGCGCGTCTGGGCAGCCCGGCTGGTTCGGTCGAACTCGGGCTGGAGGCGCAACTGGACAACCTGCGGCGTGCGTTGTTGCCTCTGGCGGAAGGGGATGCTCCTTGAATAAGGCCTTGATGACGCTGCTGCCGGATCTTCAGCAGCGTCTGCAACTTGCTCAGCCTAGACCGAT
Source organism: Pseudomonas coronafaciens pv. oryzae str. 1_6 (assembly GCF_000156995.2). Taxonomy (NCBI): domain Bacteria; kingdom Pseudomonadati; phylum Pseudomonadota; class Gammaproteobacteria; order Pseudomonadales; family Pseudomonadaceae; genus Pseudomonas; species Pseudomonas coronafaciens. Next base: position 2,484,532 of record NZ_CP046035.1, read on the forward strand.
GCGTGGCACCTTGCGAAGCATTCGCGGCGTGCTGTTGCGTGCCAGTGTCGCCGGGGTGCGGATCGGCGAACTGTGCGTATTGCGCGATCCCGTAAACGGACGAGAGCTGTCGGCCGAGGTCATCGGCTTCGATGAGGACGACGCCATCCTGTCGCCCATCGGCTCCATGGAGGGCCTGTCGACCCGCACCCAGATAATCGCCACGGGTCAGGCAATGGGCGTGCAGGTCGGCGACGCCTTGTTGGGGCGGGTCATCAGCCCGATGGGCGAGTTTCTCGATGGGCCGGCACCGGCCGCTGCCATCGGCTTGCAGCGTTACCCACTGCATGCCGAGCCGCCAGCCCCCTTCAGCCGCCAGCGGATCGTCAAGCCGCTGTCGCTTGGGGTGCGCGCCATCGACAGCTTGCTGACCCTTGCACAGGGTCAGCGCATGGGCATTTTCGGCGAGCCGGGCGTGGGCAAGTCTTCGCTGCTGGCCAGCATCGTGCGCAACAGCAATGTCGATGTGATCGTCATCGGCCTGATTGGCGAGCGTGGCCGTGAAGTGCGTGAGCTGCTGGAAGGCCAGCTGGATGCTGCGGCACGCGCGCGCACCGTTGCCGTGGTTGCCACCTCGGATCGGCCCGCTGCCGAGCGGGTGAGGGCGGCGTATGTGGCGACGACCCTTGCTGAATACCATCGCGATCAGGGCCGTAGCGTGCTGCTGTTGATGGACAGCTTGACCCGGTTCGCCCGTGCTCAGCGTGAGATCGGTCTGGCGGTGGGTGAGCCGCCGACCCGGCGCGGTTATCCACCGTCGTTCTTCTCGGCATTGCCGCGCCTGCTGGAGCGCGCTGGTCCGGGGCCGTCAGGCAGCATCACCGCGCTGTACACCGTACTGACTGAGGGCGACGCGAGTATGGACCCGGTGGCAGAAGAAACCCGCTCGATTCTCGATGGCCACATCGTGCTGAGTGCCGATATGGCGCAGCGTGATCACTTTCCGGCCATCGACGTACTGCGCAGCCGCAGCCGACTGATGGACCACATCGCCACGCCAGAGCACCGCCAGCTGGCTTCGCGGATGCGTGAACTGATCGCCCGGCGTCAGCAAATCGAACTGTTGATTCAGGTGGGTGAGTACGCCGCTGGCAGCGACCCGGTGGCTGATGAAGCTATTGCCCGGCATTCGGCTATCGAGGCCTTTCTGCGTCAGCCTGCCGCCGAACACGACAGCCTCGAGCAGACTTTGTCGCAGATGCGCAAGGTGCTCGCATGAGCGCAAACGGTGGTCTGTCAGTTGAAGCAGGTCTGGATATCTTGGTTGACCGCATGTACTTCCCCATTCGATGCCAGCAGGCAAGTGTCATGGAAAACGCCTATGAAAACGGCTGATTTGCACAGTCTTCAGGCTTTGCGCGCGTTGCGTGAGCAGCGCGCAGCGACGCGCCTTGCCGTGCAGCGTGAACGTTGTCGCGATGCCAGTAGCGACCTCGACCACGCGCGCGAATCCTTGCGCCTGCACCGTGAAAAGCTCGTCCAGGAAGCCGAGCAGGTATACGGCCGATTCAGCGAAGGGCTGTCGGTCAGCGCCTGGCGGGCTGCACAGGATCGCTTGCAACAGCTGGACGAGGAGCGCGTAGCGCTTCAGGCCGATGCTGACGCGGTGGCCCTGACTCTTAAGACCGAAGAGCAGGCCCGTGCGCAGTTGAAGCAGGCGCACATCGAACAGCAACAGAAAACCAGGGCCTGGGACAGCCTGTTGGAGCAGCGCGTGCGCAGCGATGCACGGCTGGCCGAACAACGTGACGAAGCCGATCAACCCTCTGTCGCGATACCTGCCGGCGTATCAGGAAACGAACCATGACGGTGTTTGCCCGACCCATCGCCACCGACCAGTCTGACGCTGCCCCGCTGAGGGCCCGACTGCCCCGTTTCGACGCTGCACTGCTGAACCCGCACAACCGGCTGCACCGACGCTTGGCGCCTTGGCAGATGCTCATCGGCGAGCAATCGATACAGGTGCTATGGGCCAGTGCTGGCGGCGAATGCCGGCAGTCGGTGCGTGTGGCACTGCTGCTTGGCGAGCATCAGATCGAGTTGAACATCCCGCGTCGACTGCTTGAGCTCTCGGGGCTGGATTGGCAGCCCGGTGCTGCAATCGATACTCAGGCAGACGCCATGCTGCTCGAACAGGCCTGGCTGAGCTGGATCGAGCCGCTGGAGGCGCTGCTGAGCGAGTCTGTGCGGGTAGTGCCATGCGCCGCAAGTCAGCCATGCAGGCATCTGATGAAAGTTGCGATCGAAGTACGTCCTGACAACCATTCTGCGCAGGCGCTGAACCTGTATCTGGACGCAGATAGCGCTTCCAGAGTGATCGAACTGCTTGAGCAGCATGCCGCTTGTGCGCACGACCCGCTGGAAGGGTTACGGCTCGCATTGAGTGTCGAAGCCGGGCAGGCCCCGCTGACCTGCGCCGAGCTGCGCAGCCTGCTACCAGGCGATGTTGTCATGCTCGACACCCTGCCTGACGCGCAAGTTCTGCTGCGCCTTGGGCATCACTGCCAGACCGTAGCGAGGCGTCAGCGAGACGCGTTGGTCTGGCAAGGCGCGTTACGTCCTGGCAACTCCGGGCTCCCTCCCTATACCTACGACAGGAACGATCTGATGAGTGAACTGAGCACCGATGCCGATCTGGACACCTCGCTGGACGATTTGCCGCTCACCCTGGTCTGCCAGTTGGGCAGCGTGGAGCTGACGCTCGCGCAGTTGCGCGAAATGGCCCCCGGCAGTCTGCTGCCGCTGGCCGGCCTGGCGCATGATGAAGTAGACCTGATGGTCAATGGCCGTCGTGTCGGCCGTGGCGAACTGGTGACTATCGGTGACGGTCTGGGCGTGCGTCTGCTCGGTTTCAGTGGCTCATGAACGGTTACCAGCCAAATCTGATCGAGATCATTCTGGTCGTTGCCACCATCGGATTGATTCCGCTTGCCGTGGTGACCCTGACCGGATTCATGAAGATCTCTGTGGTGCTGTTTCTGATCCGCAACGCGTTGGGCGTGCAGCAGACGCCGCCGAACCTGGTGCTTTACGGTATTGCACTGATTCTCTCGGTCTACGTCACCACACCCCTGATCGGCGACATGTATCGGCAGGTGGAGGGCCGCGACCTGAGCCTGCAAAACGTTCAGCAACTGGAAGAATTGGGCAGTGCCTTGCGCCCGCCGTTGCAGGCGCATCTGTCGAAGTTCGCCAACGAAAGCGAACGCGGCTTTTTCGTGCAGGCCACCGAAACCATCTGGTCACCCGAGGCCCGTGCCGATCTGCGTGACGACGATCTGGTGGTATTGATCCCGGCGTTTGTCAGCTCAGAACTGACCCGTGCCTTTGAAATCGGGTTTCTGCTGTATATCCCGTTTCTGGTCGTCGACCTGCTGGTGTCCAACGTGCTGATGGCCATGGGCATGTCGATGGTCTCGCCCACGCTGATTTCCATTCCCCTGAAAATCTTCCTGTTCGTGGCCCTCAGCGGCTGGTCACGCCTGATGCACGGGCTGATTCTAAGCTACGGGGGCTGACGCCATGGGTCAGGACGTATTTCTGTCGCTGATGAATCAGGCATTGATGACTGTGCTGCTGCTGTCTGCCCCGGCATTGATCGTGGCGATTGTGGTCGGGTTGAGCGTAGGGTTGTTGCAAGCGCTGACGCAGATTCAGGACCAGACACTGCCGCAGGTGGTCAAGCTGGTCGGCGTCCTGCTGGTGATCGTGTTTGTCGGCCCGTTACTGGCAGGGCAGGTGGCGGAGCTGGGTAATCAGGTGCTGGACAACTTTCCGCTGTGGACTCGTTGAACTGTCATGGGCGCTGATCTGACCAATGCGTTCATCGAAATCGCCTACCCGGTGATCAGCTCTGCATCACTGGCTGCCTCCCGTGCCATGGGCGTGGTGATCATTACACCGGCGTTCAATCGCCTGGGGCTGACCGGCATGATTCGCGGCTGCGTGGCGGTCGCGATCTCGGTGCCGATGATTCTGCCGGTCTTTTCAGCGTTCACCTCGATGCCCGAGCACAGCGGATTCTTTCTGGCCGGCCTGATGATCAAGGAATTGCTGATCGGGCTGCTGATCGGGCTGTTGTTCGGCATACCGTTCTGGGCCGCAGAAGTGGCAGGCGAGCTGATCGACCTGCAACGCGGTTCCACCATGGAACAACTGGTCGACCCGTTGGGGCAGGGGGAGGCAAGTGTGATGGCGACCTTGCTCACCGTCATGCTGATCACGCTGTTTTTCATGTCCGGGGGCTTCATCCTGATGGTCGATGGTTACTACCACAGCTACCAGTTGTGGCCTGTGACCGAGTTCACGCCGCTGTTCAGCAGCGCGGCCCTGATGTCCATTCTGGCGATTCTCGATCAGGTGATGCGCATAGGTGTATTGATGGTCGCGCCCCTGCTGATTGCGATGTTGATCACTGACCTGATGCTCGCGTACCTGTCGCGCATGGCGCCCAGCCTGCATATTTTCGACCTGTCATTACCGGTCAAGAACCTGTTTTTTTCGGTGTTGATGGTGGTCTATATCGGCTTTCTGATCCCGGTGATGATTGATCAGCTGGCACAGTTCCGTGGCACCGTCGAGGTGCTCAAGGCATTGGCGGTCGAGGGCGACTGATGGGTGAGTCCAGCGAAGAGAAAAGCCAGCCGGCCACGGACAAGAAGCTGCGTGACGCGCGCAAAAAAGGTCAAGTCGCAAAGAGTCAGGATTTGGTTTCCGGCATGGTCATTCTGTTATGCACCCTGTGTATCTCGGTGCTGTTGCCCAGGGCGAGGGCGCAGGTCGAAGCCTTGATCGACCTGGCGGCGCTGATCTATATCGAACCCTTCAACGACGTCTGGCCACGGCTGCTCGATCATGCCGAGCAAATCGTCATCGGCATCACCTTGCCAGTGGTGGCCGTGACGGTCGGGGCGGTGATTCTGACCAATATCGTGACGATGAAAGGTGTCGTGTTCTCGGTGGAACCCGTTCAGCCGGACATCAAGCGGATCAATCCGGCCGAGGGCTTCAAGCGCATCTTTGCCATGCGTAACCTGATCGAGTTTCTCAAGGGGCTGGTCAAGGTGATGCTGCTGGGGCTGGCGTTCTATGTGGTCGGCCGCCAGGCACTGCAAGCGCTGATGGAGTCTTCGCGCTGTGGTGAGGGCTGTATCGAGTCGACGTTTTATCTGGTCCTCAAACCGCTGGTGTTTACCGTGCTTGCGGCGTTTCTGCTGGTCGGTGCCGTGGATGTACTGATGCAACGCTGGCTGTTTGGCCGGGAAATGAAAATGAGCCACAGTGAGCAGAAGCGCGAACGCAAAGACGTCGATGGCGACCCGATGATCAAACGCGAACGGCAGCGTCAACGGCGCGAAATGCAGGCACTGGCGACCAAGCTAGGGCTGGCACGGGCGTCGCTGATGATCGGCGACGCTGGCGGTTGGGTTGTGGGCGTGCGTTATGTTCGAGGAGAAACGCCGGTGCCGATTGTGGTCTGCCGCGCCGCACAACACGAATCGGCGGTATTGCTGGCCGAGGCTACACCTCTGGGCATCGCCGTGTGGCCAGATGCAGCTCTTGCCGAGTCGATTGCCAAGCGGAGCGTGGCGGGCGACCCGGTCCCGGAAAACACGTTTCAGGCCGTCGCCGACGCACTGGTGGCGCAGCGGCTGATATGACCTGAGCGCTAACCAGCGCACTCAATGCATCGCAGGACTGTAGCGGGCTACAGGCGTACCTGGGGCGATCTTCAGGCGGTTGAGGTCTGTGTTGATACGCCATGCCCAGAAATGCGTGCCGTCCTTGTGCGCTGTTTCCAGGGCCTGATTCAGCATCATGCGCACAGCTTCCAGCGAGTAGTCATGCGGCTGGTCCAGCATCAGCTGAGCCTTGACCCGCATGATCTCCGGCAAATACCAGCGATCGTGGTTATTCACCGCACCGACATGCAACTCGTCGAGGATTTCCAGCGCCAAGGGTTCGAGTTTCAGCGCCGCCAGCCCGGTCGCATACTCTGTGTGCAGCATCGCATGCAGGGGTGTTTCGACATGGTTGCGCAGTTGCTGCAGCGCTTCTCCGAGCAGCGGTACACCCGTTGCCGGATCACCTTGGCGAATCGCCAGAATACTTTCATAGCAGCACGTCAGCTGCCGCCAGATATGCAACGGCTGCCGTTCGCTGCTCTGTTTGAGAAGCTTCAGGAAGCGCCGCGTCTTGTGCAGCGTACCGGCAATGAGCGTCGCCGGGATCGCACTGATCGCCAGGGTGTACCACAACGTTGCAGGATGACTCAGCGCAACCGCCTGTTCCACATTGGTATCCAGAGCGACCATTGCCTGCCCGGTATTACCGATTAGTAGCTGAACCTGAGCCCGCAGCGACTGCGCGGCAATGCGCTGGTCGAAATGCATGTCGATGATGTGCGATGACCGCGAGCGAGGCGCGCCCAGCGCTTCTTCGATGGCCTGACGTGCGGTTTTCATATCGCCCATGTAGAACGCGCTGGTAGCGCGCATTCGCTTGCCGAGCAACTGACAGTCAGCGATCCGGTAATCCTTGCCCAGTGCCAGAAACTGCTCGGCAACCTGCGTGCCCTGCACGTGCCTGTTGCTGCAGGTATGGTCGTTCCATTTTCCCCACAAGGCCCGCAGGCGGTATTCGGAGTCATCCAGCGCTTCGGCGTCGTCACTGACCAGTTTCCAGACCTCGCGCATTTTCTGCCCCGCGCCGTACGTAAGCATCAGAATACTGCCGGACATGGTCAGTAGTCGCATGCGTTGCCGACGGTCCATCAGCGCCTCTTCAAGTTGCCGCGGCAGGCCCAGGTTGACCCAGTCCTGATATTCACGAACCAGCGACAGGCGCAGCCACAGCGGCGAGCTGTGCAGCGTCAGTTCGACCCCCAGCTGGCGGTCACCCTCGGCTGAGAAAGCCCAGGTCAACGCAGCCCGGATGGTGTCGATTTCTATGCTGTAACGCTGAGTCCAGACTTCCTGAGAGAGCTGTTCGAGGTCCTGTCTGGCGTGTTCCAGGAGTGTCAGCGACCATTGTGCGTGAGCCCGGCACAAGCGTGGCACATCATCGTACCGGACAAGTTTTTCGCGTGCGTAAAGGCGTGTGGTCTCAAGCAGCCTGAAGCGTTTGCCCTGGCTGTGATCGAAGGTGCCGAGCAGGGATTTGTCCAGCAGGCTCTCAAGCATCGGCAACGTCAGGCGCACATCAGGCAGACCGATATTGACGACTGCCATGACCCCGTCAATGGTGAAAGACCCATTGAATATGCACAGCTGGCGCAGCAAGGCCTGCTCGTCTGCGCTGAGCATGCCGTAGGTCCAGTCCAGCGTGGCGCTCAGCGAGCGCTGGCGCGGCAGGGCAGTGCGCAGCCCGGTCATTTGCAGGCGGAAACTGCCGTCCAGCAGGCCGACCAGATCGTGGATGCCAAAGGTTCTGGCGCGTGCAGCTGCCAGCTCGATCGCCAGTGGGTTACCGTCCAGTTTGCGGCAAATGGCAGCCACTGTATGGGCGTCGCTGTCATTGAAGGAAAATTCCGGGTCCTGCTCTCTGGCGCGCGTGACGAAGAGCTGCACCCCGGAGTACATCACGGCCTGTTCGGCAGTGAGCGCTTCGTGTTCGTCCGGCACCTGAAGAGGGCCAAGCTCATGTACCCATTCACCGAACGCGCGCAGCGGCTCGCGACTGGTGACCACGATGCAGCAGAGCGGAGCATTGGTCAGCAATGCTTCGACTGCAGCAGCTGTTTCATCGAGCACATGCTCGCAATTATCCAGCACCAGCAACTGCGGGCGGCTGACCAGCGAAGGAGGCATGTTATGCAATGGGTGTTCGCTCTCGGCGCTCAGGCCCAGCGCGAACGCGATTCTTCCCAGTATGGGCTGCGTGCCGTTGACCGGCGTCAGGTCGACGAAGGCAACGCTGAGGCCCGATTGCGCGGCGAGACTGTCAGCCAGCGCCAGCGCCACGGTGGTTTTGCCTACGCCGCCCGGACCGCTCAGGGTCAGCAGACGCCGGGCCAGGGTCAGCGTCGACAATTGTTCGATCAGTTCGCCGCGTCCCAGTACCTTACGATTGACCAGCGGGACGGCAGGCAGCGTGTCCGCTGAAGTCGGTGCTGGCACGGGGCGGATAGCCGGTTGCACACTGACCGGTGCGATGAAGCGATAACCGCGACCTGGCACCGTGACAATGTAGTTCTCCTCGTCATTCAGCGCCCTGCGCAGGGCGACAATCTGCGCGCGCAGGTTGCACTCCTCAACCACCGCCCTGGGCCAGGCCAGCGTCAGCAGTTCGGCTTTTTCCAGAAGCTCGCCTGGTCGAGTGGCAAAGGCTACGAGCAACGCCATCGCGCGGCTGCCCAGCGGCACCGGCTGTGAATCCTTGAGTAGCAAATATTCGCGTGGAAGCAAAGTGAAAGAGCCGAAGTGGATCGCCTCATGGTTGTGTGAAGAATCGCCTGTTTCCTGAGTGGCCACTGCATCTTGGCCGCTTGCTTCGAAATCCATGCTTATACCTGTGTCAGAAGTAATGACTGCGCCGCCGCACCGTGCAGGAGCATGAAGGTCCCGATAGGTATCCGAGTATTGATGAGTATTCTGTTTATCTGCCAAGGCCGATGAGTTCCGAAAGGCAAGCTGTTACTCATCGGACGCCCAGTGTTACCGGGCATGTACTACTTGTTTTATCGCATCCCCGGTTTAGAGCGCCGACTTCTCGGGAAGAGCAAAGTCTAGCGACATCAGATGACTGTTCTGATAGAGATGCACAAATCGCGCCTGGGTTAATCGACAGCGGCGGGCCGTTTCTCTGAGTACCGTTGGTCGACTTGTCACGATTTTTTATCAACCCGCCATTCGCTCGAACTGTCTCTAGCACAATTACTTGCCATAACTAATGTACGGGGCTGGCTTTGTATTGAGGGTTTCCATGAATCGCACCGTTGACGCTGCAGAATTGAATATCGACTTCTCTAAAGATCCGGAAAAAGCCTTGTTCAAGTGGTTCATCGCAAGTTTTTTGATGGGCAAACGAATTCAGTCGGCGATCGCGTGTGAGGCTTACCGGGTGATCATCGAACAACATGACCGAGATACACCACGCAAGCTTGCTCATTGCACCCACCGAGAGTTGGTGAAAATGCTCGGCCAGGCGCATTACGTGCGTTATGACGAGTCCACTGCCGATCGCCTGCTCGCGCTGTGCAATAAGCTCAACACTGAATACGCCGGCAGCCTTGGCAGCGTGCATAAGGCCAGCGAAGACCGCGCGGACTTCGAAAAGCGTCTTGCTGCCTTTGACGGCGTGGGGCCGAAGACCGTAGAAATATTCATGCGTGAGGCCGGCAAGGTGCTGTATTGAGCGCCGCGCCAATAATGCGCACCGGTTGTGCGGGCTGGAGCCTGGGACGCGAATACTGGCCTGAGTTTCCTGCTGAAGGAACTCATTTGCAACGCTATTCATCACGATTCGACGCCGTCGAAATCAACAGTTCGTTCTATCGCCCGCACCGTCCGCAGACTTACAGGCGTTGGGCGCAATCAGTGCCAGCCGGGTTTCGCTTCTCGGTAAAGATCCCCAAGTCAATAACCCATGAGCAACGCTTGCAAGACTGTGAAGTGTTACTGGATGTGTTTCTTGCCCAGTGCTGTGAGCTCGGCGAAAAACTTGGTTGCCTGCTTATTCAATTGCCGCCCTCGCTCGATTATGTTCCAGGCGTTGCTACACGTTTTTTTACAGCGTTGCGCAGTCGCTACAGCGGTACGCTTGTGATCGAACCGCGTCATGAGTCCTGGCACCAGGCCGAGGCACTCATGATCGAGCAGCGTATTGCGCGAGTCGCCGCCGATCCTTCGCCTGTCAGCATGGGCCAGCTCCCGGGTGGCTGGCCTGGAGCCCGTTACTGGCGGCTGCATGGTTCACCGACTATCTATCACAGCACCTATGGTGCTGACCGATTGGAGCCTCTGGCCCGACAGATGCTGACGTCTGCCGAAGCGGGAGTTGAAACATGGTGCATATTCGATAATACGGCCAGCGGCGCTGCAATCAGTGATGCGCTGTTACTTAACGCCATTAACCATTAAGTGACAGTGCGTTAGTTGATCGCCGGTCGTCAGTCATTCGTAACTTGCGGGCGGGTGTCATCCCTCCTTAATGCAAAGTCGTTCTAATTGAACGTGATAGCGCACGCCTGGCAGTTACCCGGGCGCCGCGCCTCTGCCTGCAAAGGCCCGTCTCGCATCAGTCAATCCGTAGCGGTTATCGCCTGCCTGCACTAGCGGTGTTTCAACGCATGGAACGACTGATGACCAATGGAATGAAAAACAATGACGACTGTCAGCAAGATCACTACCGAAAAACCCACCAACCCTGCGGACGCTCAAGCCTGGGAACAGGCTGTACAGCACTCCAGGGAGGTGGGTATCCAGTGGCAGTTACCTGCCGACGACAAACGCTCTGCACAGCAAATCATCGACGATAGCCCGTTGCTTAAAAACCTGGGCGGACGTGGCGACCGCGCAGAAGCGAAGGAAAACCTTATCGCGCAAGTCGGTGACTACACCAAGGATTCGCATGCCGCGTTTCGTGCCGTGCAACTGCTTGAACACATTGAAACCTTCGACGCCAGCGGCAATCGCCTTGCCGGCAAGGACATCGGTAACAACCGCATTGACGGCTACACCAGCAGCAGCGAAGCACGGCACGGTTCTGAAGCCGGTCGCCTGAAGGATTTCGGCAAGGAGGGATTCGCGAGTCTCAAGGGCACGCTGCATGAAATCAAATCGTCTGCCGACGACCCCGCAGTTCGCGAGCAGGCCGCGAAACTGGGTATTCAATGGCAGCGTCCACAAGGCGATGAACGCGATGCCAAGAGCATCGTCGACGGCGATCCGTTGCTCAGGAACCTTGGTAATCAGAGTGACGTCAGGGACATGCTCAAGGAGCAGGTCGGCGATTTCGATAACGACGCTGATGCCGCCTACAGGGCCACTCAGGTACTGGCGCATATCGAACAGTTCGACGGCAACGGTGCGCGGATTGTCGGCAGCGACGTCGCCAATGGCAGCATCAATGGCTTTACCAAAAGCGGCGAGGCTCGCAACGGCACTGAAGCAGGTCGTTTGCAGGATTTCGGCAAAGAGGGTCTCTCCAGCCTGAAAGGCGAAATGAGCAACGTGTCGGTTGCTGGCGACAACACCCAGGCTCGCGAGCAGGCCGAAAAACTCGGCTTCCTGTGGGAATTGCCCAAGGACGACAAGCGCTCGGCTCAGGACATTATCGATGCCAACCCGCTGCTGAAGGATCTCGGTAACCAGAGCGGCGTCAAGGATATGCTCAAAGAGCGGGTCGGGGATTTCGAAAAAGATGCCAATGCGGCTTTTCGTGCCGTTCAGGTGCTTGACCGGGTGACGATGTACAACGAAAAGGGCGAAATCCAGTCAGGTGGCGATGCGTTCAACAGCAGGGTCGATGGCTTCACCAAAGGCGCCGAGGCCAGGCATGGCACCGAAGCGGGCCGTCTGCAGGACTTTGGCAAGCTGGGTTTCGAGTCATTGCCCGAACTAAAGAAAAACGAAGATATCAGCAGTTACAAAGACTTTCTGAAAGCCAGCCCCGATGCTGATGATGCCTCGAAACAGATCGCCAGATACGCCGCGATTCTTGACGAGAACCACGATGCGATCAAGGGTAAGACCGGCTCCGCAGACATGACCGCCGAAGCGCTGACGGCCTACAAGGACGAGCATCCGCAACTCGACAAAGAGGTCAGGGAGGCTCTGGACTTCTGGTCTCAGCCCGGAGCCTTTGCGCTGCTCGACAATGCCAAAAGTCCGCTTGAGCAGGGCAGCGATGGCAAGGCCAGCCGTGGTGATATTCAGGCCTTCATCAAGAACGCCGCACCGAAAGACGTCGGTGCGGTGGGGACGCTACTTGAAGCTGTTTCAGAAGGTAACTTGCTCCACAAGGTCAATACCGATGCATTGAACAAGGACGTGTTCGAGCATCCGCAAAACTACACTGCAGAACAGAAGGCTGCCGTGCTTCAGGAACTCAAGGCCGCTCAAAGCCTGATCATTCAGGGCAGCGGTGCGGGCATGTGGAAAGACGACAAGTCTCAGGTCCAGATTGCCAACAATGTCAGCAGTCATCCAGACCCGCAAAAGCTGCTCGATGATGTCAACGAGCATATTGCAACGCTCGAAAAAGACACTGAGGTGGTCAAGTTTTACAACGATAACGCCGCCAGCGAGCTGAGCAAGGTGCTGGAGGGCAGCGACGGTCTCAAGAACGCGCTGCAGAGCACTTATGACGATGAAATCATGACCGGCAAGGGCCTCGACAAGCTGTGGGATGCCAATACCAAGGACGGCAAGACCGATCAGCAGACTGCGTTGGCGCAGTTCTACAGCTCGGCGCAAAGCGTTCAGGAGTCGCTGGGCATAAGCGATCCAGGCAAGATTCAAGAGGCCGTGCAGAAGTCCACTCACAACAAGGATTTCGAATCGTTCTATGAAAAGTCTCTGGTGTCTGGTGAGCGCCTCAAAGAGTTGCTGAAGACCGAAAGCTTCGAAGTGGCGACCAGCCAGTTCAGCATGGAAGTGGCGATGTACAACGCCGCGCTGAACCCGGAGTTCACTGGCAAACACGATGACAAACTGACTGAAAACTACACCACCATTGCCAAGGACAGCGTCTTCAAGGACGCCAGCTTCGAGGACTTGAAGAAGGCCTTTGGCAAGGATGGCAGCGACACACTCGACGAAGCAAAGGTCAGGTCGCTGATCGACCAGATCGGCGAGAGCAATCCCGAGTTGCTGACCAACGCTGACGGCAAACCGGCCACGTCCGATCAGATTCTGGGCGTATTCCGGGGTAATTGGGATCTGTTGCGCCAAGGCACCAAGTCCATTTCCGAGTTGGGCCTGTTCAGTGATAACTCATCGATCAAGGCCGCCTCCAGTGCCGGAGTCCTGCATGGTGTCAGCGGTCTGTTCATGGCCGGCATCACGATTGCCAAGGGCGCGAATGGTGCTGGAGCCCTGACGGATCGGCAGATCGTCGATATCACTACCGGTTCAGTGCAAAGCGCTACATTGCTGACCGAGGGCGGGGTCAAGAATGTCATAACGAGGTACAAGGACCTCAAGGACACGCTTGAACCGGAAGCTTACAAGAAAATTACTACCAACCTGTCGAAACTGGAAAACGCCGCGAAGGGGCTGGGCGGGCTGGCCGGGGTGGCGGCCGGAGCCTACGGTATTTTCGATGGTGTGAAATCGATCAGACGAGGTGAGCTTGTGGCTGGTGGCATGAGCATTACTGCAGGTTCGCTGGGCGCCATGGCAGGTCTTGCATCTGCAGCGGAAGGCGCGGCGGGCGTCATGCAACTGGCGGGCAGTGTGGTCCGCGCCTTGCCGTTGATCGCTGGCGGCCTTGGGCTTGCCGCCGCCGGAGTGGGCGCTTTGGCGTTGCTTATTCCCGGCATGATCGAGGAAGGCAAGCAGGAGACCCGCGTCGATCGTTTCTCTGACCACCTCAGAGACTACCTGACCCAGTACGAGATCGATGGCGTCAAGAACGGCGACGTTTATGACATACCCGATAGCGAATGGCCGGGTCCCGAGGAAACCACTATCGCTTCCTGATTGAGTCGGAGCAGGCCGGAGCGCCCCGGCTTGAGTCCTGATGCTCATCAGAGCACTGGTTAACCCTGCAGCAGGCTGGTCAACGCGTTGTCCAGTTGCTCGGCACTGAATGGTTTGGTAACGCACTGCCGGTCCAGCCAGGCTTCCGGAATACCGAGACGCCCGTAGCCGGAGCAAAACATGAAGGGGATACCGCGATCGGCAATCACGGTTGCTATCGCAAACGACGTACCGCCGATAATATTGATGTCCAGTATCGCCAGGTCGTAGTCGCCGTCCCGAGCGTACTCGATGCCTTCGCCAAGCGAGCTTGCATGGTAGGCGGTGATGAACCCAAGGTCTTCCAGCGTCATTTCCATCAACATCGCGAGTATGGTCTCGTCTTCCACCAGCAGCACTTTGGGGAGCGAGGTTTCATTTGATTCCGAACTCATGCGCAATCTTCCGGTTTGTCTGGCCAGGGGATCAGCAATGACCAACTTATGCCTGTGCTGGCGAACTGAATATCGACCTTGCCCTTGAGCTCACGCTCTATGCTGCGCTGTATCAGACGAAAGCCAAAGCCTCTCGCCGTGCTCGCAACGACAGGTGGGCCATCTGTTTCCAGCCAGTCGATTCGCAGAGTGGGCGGGTTGTCTGCGGTGTTCAAGGCAGTAGCCACTGTTACCTGGCCTGTCAATGAGGAGAGCGCGCCGTGTTGCAGGGCATTGGCCATCAATTCATGAAACACCATTGAAAGCGTCAGGGAAACCCGCGGTTCCAGGGTTACCGGATCACCTTTGAACGTGATGTTGCTCCGATCGCCGTCCACACCACGTAGCTGTTCGACAAGATCGATCAGTTCCGTTGATATCCATTCCGCGCGCGCCAGCGCATCGTGCGCCTGGCTCAACGCAAACAGACGTGCATCGAAGCTTTTGCGAAAGGAATCAAGTGAGGCGGAGCTGTTGACGGTCAGAGAAGCAATGGCCTGAACGGTTGCCAGAGTGTTTTTGACCCGGTGGTTAAGCTCGTTCAACAGTCCTGCGCGTGCCAGGCGGTCTTCCATTTGCTGGCGCTCCAGCTTGCTCGATATCGACTGCGCCAGGCGCTGAGTCGTGCCGCTCTGTTTGAGGAACGTCGATTCGCCCACTGTGTCCTGCCCCAGGTGCATGGGCAGAGTGAATGAAAATATGCTGCCGGAATCGAGCGAGCTATCGGCCCACAAGCGCCCGCCGTGAGCGGTGACTATCCCTTGGCAAATATACAGCCCCAGACCATTGCCACGCGGGTTGCCCTCCTTCACGGACCAGTAGCGCTGGAAGATATACGGCAGGTGTTCTTTCGGGATACCGATCCCGTCATCACTGACCTTGAACAGAACTTCGTTGCCTTCGGCGACTGCATCGATGTTGATCCGACCGCCTTTCGGGGTGAATTTGATCGCGTTACCAACCAGGTTCGACAGCACCTGAAAGATTCGCTCCGGGTCGGCGTCGATTACCAGACCGTGTGCAGAGGTGCAGTTGAGTTCGATGTTCTTTTCCGTCGTCAGCATCACCAGAAGGCCGCAGGCTTCTTCCAGCAGGCTGGTGACACTCAGTGCCAGGCGAGACAGCTGATAACGCCCGGCTTCGATCTGCGCAGTGTCCAGCAGATCCTCGAGCAGGCTGTTCATCCGGGTCGTAGCCTTCTCGATGGTGCCCAACGCCCTGCGAATGTTGCGGTTCTCGATGGTCGTGTCGCCGATTGCCCAGCGTTGCATCATGCCGCACTGCATGATGATGATGGACATCGGGTTACGCAGGTCGTGGGAAACCACGGCAACCAGTTCATCACGCAAGCGGACTGCTTCCTGCTCACGCTGCACCTGGCGCTCAAGATCGATTTCCAGGGCAGAGCGGCGAAGATCTTCAGCGCCGTACAGATCTCCCTGTGACCAAGGCATGGCGATGCCTGTGGTCTCTTGCGCCCATACGTCGAAAGACTGCCTCGGGCGCAGGCGATGGCTCGCAGAGTCTACAGGGCTGACGCTGACATGATGGGCCGGGTCGCCGCTCCAGTTCATGGTCGAGGTGAGCTGGGCGCGAAACCACATGACCGCATTGTCGACCGGCTTGGGCAGGGTGAATGCTATGACACCGCTCGCCACCGCTTGATACGTCGCGCTTTCCGGGTTGATCTTCTGCAGGGAGTTTGTATGAAAAACCCCCAGCCCCTGCAAGCCTTTGGCCTGCTCTGTGAGCCGCTGGCTGCTCAGGCCTTTGTCCCTTATCCAGAGGTACAGTGCGCGCACTTCATCGGCCGTCGGGCAATTGCCGAACAGATGGAGCCGGTCGTCAATCAGCACAGCGGCACCGTCCGCCAGTGTCAGTGACTGAAGCAGTTCCGGCCTGCTCGGCAGGCCGTCCAGAATATCGTGATCGGCTCGGCTCATGACTTCCGCGAGCTGCCGTAGCAAGACGACTTTCTCCTCCCGCTCACGCTGGATCTGAGTGGCGACGATGGCAGAAATTTTCACTGACAACAGCTGACCAATCATCGCACAGGCATCGCGCAGCTCTCGGGGCACCAGCAGCGGTTCGGGATGACTGCAGGTGATAAGGCCCCACAGTTCACCCCCCACCAACAGCGAGATGCTCATCGATGAGCGGACGCCCATGTTCTTGAGGTATTCGCAATGCACCGGAGACACGCTTCTCAGTGTCGAGAAGCCAAGGTCGAGTGGTTGCCCGGTGGTCGGGCGCAGCGTCGGTACCAAGGGGACCGGAACGTAGGCGGCATCCGGAATGACCCTAATCCAGTTCAAGCGGTACAGCTCTCGCGCCTGGGCAGGAATGTCCGAACCAGGGAAATTCAAGCCGCTGTAACTCGGCAGAGGGCCGGTCAATGCCTGCGCAACAACCTTGCCGTGGCCTTCGGGTTCGAACCGGTAAATCATGACCCGGTCGTGACCGGTAAGCGCCTGAATCTCGTGCACGCCTATATCGAAAAGTGTTTCCAGGGTGGTGGCTGCCTGGAGGTTGCGCAATACGCGGGTAATGATTCTGGACTGTTCCCGGGCCGCTTCGACAAAGGGTTCCAGCTCGATAATCAGTACGTCACCGGCACGATGCAGCGAAGCACTGTACTCGACGTCACCCACTGTCAGCTTTATGGGGTCACTGTTTGTGACGCTGAGGTGGCCATAAGCTTGATCGACAAGCATCGAATGATCGGGTGATAACAGCAATGAAAGCGGCTGGCCCAACAGCTCGGCGCTGCTCAGGCCCAGCTCCCTTGCACAATTGGCGCTGACCTGTTCAATGCGCAGCGGGGCACCTGTCACGCTGAGCAATACGCCATGAGGCTGAATCGCACCGGGCACACGGATCGGCTCACGCGCACATTCGGCAAGCGCGGCTTCGAGAGCTGCATCGGGGCTTGCGTCGAGTGTCTGCTCGATCATTTAGGTGAACTCCAAGGGTGTTTCAGCCGGGAACAGCCAGTCGCTGCTCTTGTGCGTTGGGCAGTCTTGATGCATGACAAGTGGATTGGACAGGTTCAATCAGCCGCAGCAACGAGGGCGGGCGGCGAGGGTGCGAATGGACAGCGCAGGAACTGCGAGGTTGCCGCGAAGTTGCGGCGTAAAGACTTGAGTCGTATGGCTCTGCCGAAAGCGAGAGCCTGGCGGAAGTGAGGCCACCATAACAGGTGCCGGTGTGATGCGTGGCTTTAACGACCTGTTACCGGAAGATTCCTGCCAAAAGGCAGGTCTGGCCGCTTACGGCACTGCCTGCCTGCTCTCCCGAAGCCGAAAAAAGCTGAGAAGGGCGATGGACCTCTCAGTCCTGACCGTTCAACTTGCGTTCCAGCTCGCGGTTTTTGGCGCGAAGGGTTTCGGCATCCTGCTCCTTCTCCTTGGTCGAGGTCGGAGTAATGACCTTGTCGACGCCCTCTGTGTTGGAATGCTCCCGTGCAATATCCTTGCGAACCACGTCAACCGGCTTTCCGGACTGGTCTTTCGCTGGCGTCGGTATAGAAGGAGAGTGTTCAGCACTTCCACCGGACGGCGTGTCGATACGATTGCTCATTGCAGTTCCTCGCTGTGTGTCGTTTTTATTTGAGGCGCAGGAGACGCGCAGAGTTCGGCATATTTTCAGTCTGTCTGGAAAGGGCCGGAAACTGGCCGCCAAAAAAAAGCCCCGCCAGACAGGGTCTGGCGGGGCTTTGCTTCAAGCTGTACGAGCCTTAAAGTGCCATGTCACTGGCTGGATTGCTTTTCGCTGGCTGGGCAGCTGGCGTTGGCGCAGCGCCAGCCTTGTTGACCGGCGGTGGTGGAGTCAGTTGCAGGACTTCGGACGTGTAAGCCCATTCCTCGGCAACGCGATCCGGGTTGTTGTTCAGCTTGGTGCCATAGCTAGGCACGATCTGGCGCAGTTTTTCCTGCCAGGCCGGAGTTGCTACCTTGTCCTTGAAGACCTTCTCAAGCACGCCCAGCATGATTGGCGCTGCAGTCGAAGCACCTGGCGATGCGCCCAGCAGACCGGCAATCGAGCCGTCCTTGGAAGCAACGATTTCAGTACCCAGCTTCAGTACGCCGCCTTTCTCTTCGTCACGCTTGATGATCTGTACGCGCTGACCGGCTTGCATCAGGCGCCAGTCTTCTTTCTTGGCGTTAGGGAAGTATTCTTTCAGCGCAGCAAAGCGATCGTCGTCAGACATCATCACCTGGCCGGCCAGGTATTCGATCAGCGGATACTGTTCGATACCAACGCGGGTCATTGGCCACACGTTGTGCGTGGTGGTGCTGGTCAGCAGATCGAAGTAAGAACCGTTTTTCAGGAACTTCGTCGAGAAGGTCGCGAATGGGCCAAACAGGATTACGCGCTTGCCGTCCAGGACACGAGTGTCCAGGTGAGGAACCGACATGGGTGGCGCGCCAGTGGAAGCAATGCCATAGGCCTTGCCCATATGTTGCATGGCCAGGTCCTGATTTTCAGTGACCAGCCACGAACCGCCGACCGGGAAGCCGCCGTATTCCTTGGCTTCCGGGATGCCCGACTCTTGCAGCAAGTGCAGAGCAGCACCGCCGGCACCGATGAACAGGAACTTGGTGTCGGTTTCGGTGACAGTACCGTCTTTCAGGTTCTTGTACTTGACGCGCCAGGTGCCGTCGTCGTTGTGATTGATGTCTTCGACTTCACTCGACAACTGCAGATTGAAGTTCTGCTTGGCCTTCAGGTTGCCGACGAACTGACGAGTGATCTCGCCGAAGTTGACGTCGGTGCCGATCGGGCTCCAGGTCACGGCCAGCTTCTGCGCCGGGTCACGACCTTCCATCATCAGCGGAACCCACTTCTTGATCTGCTCGTGGTCTTCGGAGAACTGCATGCCGCTGAACAGCGGGCTGGCTTGCAATGCTGCGTAACGCTTGCGCAGGAACTGGATGTTGTTGTCGCCCCACACAAAGCTCATGTGTGGCGTGGAATTGATGAACGAGCGCGGATTCTTCAGGACACCGGTCTTGACTTGCCAGGACCAGAACTGACGCGAAATCTGGAACGCTTCGTTGATTTCGATAGCCTTGGAGATATCGACGTTGCCGTTCTTGTCTTCCGGCGTGTAGTTCAGCTCGGCCAGTGCCGAGTGACCGGTACCGGCGTTGTTCCAGCCGTTGGAGCTTTCTTCTGCAACGCCGTCGAGACGCTCGACCATTTCCATCGACCAGCTCGGCTCCAGCTCATTAAGCCAGACCGCGAGGGTTGCGCTCATGATGCCGCCGCCAACGAGCAGTACGTCGACTTTTTTGGTTTCAGCTGCGTGCACGGGCATGATGCCCATGGAGATGGCCATACCCAGCAGGGCCGTGTTCACTTTCTTAAACATTCTGTCATCCATCTGATAAACGCCATCCGCCGACTGCTCCTGAGGATCTGGCCCGTCACACGCTTCAACGCATGCGACAAACTCTCGCACCTGCAGGGACTAGAGGTGGACATACAAGGCCAATATAATACCGCTCGAGACCTCAATTGATGTCCTGCTGCGCTGGCTTCTTATCATCGTTAGATTCAGCGTCATGAGTGACATTTTGCTCTGTCGGTGTGCTGCAATGTCCGGAAGCCTGTCCGGTCTTACTTGAGCGGAGACACACCTGGTCAGCCTGTTAACGGAGTCTGAGACTCCGCATTTGGGCTCGGAGACACGCGGGATGCATATTTTTTATGCATGGTGCGTAAATCCGGGTGCCCTTGAGCCAATAGGCGGCATTTTCGCATAAACCGGGCCTCCGTTGCGAGGTGCCATCACCACATCGGGCATCAATGCCCCGATTTAGAAGCCTCAAGACATTACTGACGCTATATATCGTCACTTTCCTGCCAGTCTTTAATTGACAACTACACGCTACGTTGCCCCGCGCCATCCCGCCATCCCGCCATCCCGCCATAAAGGGGCAGTGACGCCTGTGGGTGCGCTCCGCCACGTCTTTGGTCACATTTAGTGACCTATTCATGAGTTTTTCTCATTACCGCTAGTAAGCAAGGCTGGCTAATCAGTGCCTGGGCCGGCTGTTAGGGTCAACGATTGGCTTCGCGCAACGGCTGCAATCTCCGGATACAGACGCTCGTCAATGAGTTGGAACTTTAGTTGCGCTGACCAGTTAAACAGTAACCGGTGATAGCTTTTTGGCTTCCATGACCCCTGAGAAAAACAACAGGTCAACGAGCGCAAACATGCCCGGGCTGCTGATCTTTAAAAACGCCCGACGCTTTATGGCAGCGTCGGCTATTACCGAGTGATCCTGATGACCCAATCTGAAAAGCACAAGGAATCTGTTGCCGACAACAGTACCGTGCAGCCTTCGCGCCGTAACTTTTTGAAGTTCGGTGCGTCGGGTATCGCCGCCGCCACGTTGTCTACCTGGATGCCTTCCGACGGCATGCTGCAGGCAGCACCCGCTGCAGCGGTCGCCCCGGTGGTAGAAGACAGCGATGCACCTGCGGCGGGGGAGCATCGTATCCAGCTTAAGGTCAACGGCCAGGTTCACACCCTGAATGTGCCGGCCAACGCGGTTTTGCTTGATGTGTTACGTGACCGTCTGCAACTGACCGGGACCAAAAAGGGCTGCGATCATGGCCAGTGCGGTGCGTGCACGCTGCTGGTGAATGGCGTGGCGATCAACTCCTGCCTGTCCATTGCCGTGCAGCATCAGGGCGACAGCATTACCACCATCGAAGGGCTGGCCGAGAACGGCAAGCTGCATCCGGTTCAGGAAGCCTTCTGGGAACATGACGCCTACCAGTGCGGATACTGCACTTCAGGGCAGATCATGAGCGCTGTCGCGATTCTCAAGGACCCGAATATTCCGTCCGATGACGCCAGCGTCAGAGAAGCCATGAGCGGCAACATCTGCCGTTGCGGGGCCTACAAGAACATCCTGTCGGCCGTGCAGTCGGCGCGTTCGAAAATGGGAGGGGCTGCCTGATGCGAACCTTCGATTACGCGCGGGCTACTTCGCCCGCACAGGCCGTCATGTCGGCGTCAGGTCAGGGCCAGCGTTTTTACCTGGCTGGCGGCACTACGCTGCTGGATCTGGTCAAACTCGATGTGATGCAGCCGGAGCAACTGGTGGACATCAATCACCTTGCGCTGAAACAGGTCGAATCACTGCCTGACGGGCGTCTGCGCATCGGGGCGCTGGTCAGCAATACCGACCTGGCCAGTCACCCGCTGGTGCAGCAGCGTTATCCGGTGCTGTCCGAAGCGCTGCTCGCTGGCGCATCGACGCAGTTGCGCAACAAGGCCACTACGGCTGGCAACCTCATGCAGCGCGTGCGCTGCCCGTATTTTCGCGACAACGTATCGGCGTGTAACAAGCGTCAACCTGGTTCGGGCTGTGCAGCCATAGGCGGTATGAATCGCAGCGTTCATGCAGTTCTGGGCACTAGCGAGCACTGTATCGCAACACACCCGTCGGACATGTGCGTGGGGATGGCGGCCATTGGTGGGCAAGTTACGGTTCAGGGCGCCAACGGTACTCGGGACATACCCTTTGCCGATTTCCATCTACTGCCTGGCGATACGCCGCAGCGCGAACATGCGCTGGCTCCTCATGAGCTGATCACGCATGTGACGCTTGATGCGCCGCTGGCAGGCGGACGTTCGTCCTATCTGAAGCTGCGCGACCGCACTTCCTACCAGTTCGCACTGGCATCCAGCGCCGTGATTCTGGTGATGGACGGCAAGCGCATCACCGATGCGCGAATTGCGTTGGGCGGAGTGGGCACCAAGCCGTGGCGCGCCGTCGAGGCCGAGCGGGCGCTGATTGGTCAGCGCGCCGACCTGGCCACCTTCGCCAAAGTGGCAGAGCTGGCTATGAAGGATTCCCGTGCACATGAACACAACGCCTTCAAGATCCCGCTGGGTCAGCAGGTCATCGTCCGCAATCTTCGCGACCTTACGGCCTAGGAATTTCTCATGAGCGAAAACATTATCGGTACGCCGCAGCGTCGCATCGACGGCGGCAAGAAAGTCAGCGGTGAGGCACGTTACGCCGCAGACCACCCCATGGGCCAGATGCTCTATGCCTACGGGGTCTACAGCACGATTGCCAATGGCCGTGTGATTGCTGTCGACGATCGTCAAGCGAAGACCATGCCCGGGGTGGTCGACGTGTTTCATCACGGCAATTTCCCCACGCTGCACCGCACCCCGAATACCAAGCTGAGCTTCGACAAGATGCTTTCGGCAAGCAAAGCCGACGAGCATCGGCTGCCGTTCGAGGATGATCGGGTTTACTATCCTGGCCAGTTTGTCGCACTGGTGGTCGCTGAAAGCTTCGAGCAGGCGAGGGCAGCGGCGCACCGTGTGGCCGTCGACTATGACGAGCGCCCGGCGGTCAGGGATTTGCAGGAAGGCATGCGCGTCAATGGCGTTCGTGATGGCGGCGCGGGACATGACCGCGGCAACCCGGACGCCGCATTTCAGAGCGCCAGAAATCAGCTCGACCAGACCTACACGACACCGGTTGAAGTGCATAACCCGATGGAGATGCATGCCAGCACTGCATGGTGGCAGGACGGCAAGCTTTTCGTTTATGAAAGCACTCAGGGCGTGGTCAACCATCGCAACCTGTTGGCCAACGTTTTTGACCTGTCGCCTGACCGGGTGGAAGTGCGAGCGCCATTCATAGGCTCCGGTTTTGGCGGCAAGCTCTGGCCGTGGCCGCATTCGGTGGCCGCCTGTGCCGCCGCCAGGGTGACTGGTCGCCCGGTGCAACTGGTGCTGCCTCGTGCGCAAATGTTCACCACCGTAGGCCATCGTCCGGAAACCCGTCAGCGCTTGCGCCTGGCCACCGATGCCGGCGGCAAGCTGGTGTCGATCCGCCACGAGTCGTTCAACAACACTTCCATGCTTGATGACTACACCGAAAACTGTGGGGGTGTCACCAAAAGCCTCTACTCCTGCGACAACGTGTTGGTCAGCCACAAGATAAGCTCTATCAACCGTGGTACGCCCACATCGATGCGTGCGCCGGGCGCAGCGCCTGGCCTGTTTGCGCTGGAGTCAGCGATCGACGAAATGGCCCTCGCCAGTGGCATGGACCCGCTGGCGTTTCGCAAGCTGAATCTGTCTGATATGGACCAGAGCATGGGGCTGCCGTGGTCGAGTAATCACTTGCCGGAAGCCATCGACAAGGCCGCCGAACGTTTCGGCTGGCAGGCACGCAAGGCGCAAGTCGGTTCGATGCGTGAAGGCGACGAGATTATCGGCTATGGCATGGGCGCGTGTAACTGGGAGGCCTATCAGGTGCCTACCGAGGCACGGGTCATCCTGCGCGCTGATGGCACAGCGTTGGTGCAGTGCGGTTTGCAGGATATCGGCACCGGGACCTACACCATTGTGGCGCAGACCGTGAGCCAGCTGACCGGCATCCCGATGGAGCAGGTCGAAGTGGAACTGGGCAGTTCGTCGTTCCCGGCAGGCCCGGTTTCCGGTGGCTCGTGGGTGACGGCCAGCGTGATGCCGGCGGTTGCCGGTGCCACGCGGGAGGCGTTGCAGAAGCTGCGCCAGTACGCAGTCGGCAAGGATGCGATGTTTGCCGGGAAGGACGCTGAGTCGATCAAGGTCGAAAACGCTCAGTTGGTGCTGGGCAAACAGCGCACGAGCTTTGTCGACGTGCTGAAAGGGCAGCGTCTGTCACGCGCCGAAGGCAACTTTCACAGCGGTATGCCCGAGGCGGGCAAGCATTCTTTTCGGTCATTCGGTGTGCATTTTGTCGAAGTGCGCTGGGACCCGGGCATTTCCAGCCTGCGGGTGTCCAGGGTGGTCAGCGCAATCGACGTTGGCAAGGTAGTCAACCCGCTGGCAGCACGCAATCAGGTCGAGGGCGCGATTGTCATGGGCATCGGCATGGCGCTGTTCGAGGCCGCCGAGTACGACCCGCGCAGTGGCATGCCGGTCAACAACAACTACGCCGAATACGTGGTGCCGGTGCATGCGGATCAGCCAGACATTGATGTGCTTTTGCTCGACTACCCGGATTACAACCTAGGCGAATTTGGCGCACGCGGCATTGGCGAGATCGGTGTAACCGGTCTGGCCGCCGCAGTGGCCAATGCGGTCTATCACGCTACTGGTAAACGGGTGCGCAGTCTGCCCATCACCAAGGAAAAACTGATGGCAGGGTTGTAACGATGAAGCAACTCGATTTGCAGGTTGTGCAACAAGCACGTGACTGGCTGGCAGGCGGCAAACCTGTCTGGTTGTGCACGGTGCTCTCGACCTTTGGCTCGGCGCCGCGCGGCCCGGGGGCAATGCTGGTGGCGCTGAATAGTGGCGAGCACCGCGGCTCGTTGTCCGGCGGCTGTGTGGAAGAGGATTTTCTCGAACGCGTCGCCGCCGGGCAGTTTCAGCCAGTCAATCAGGTGGTTCGTTATGGCGACGGTGGGTACGCACCCACGCGCGCCTTGCCGTGTGGCGGTGTGCTGGATGTATTGATTGAATGCATTACGCCAAGTCCCGAAGCCGACGCGCATCTGGCGGCCCTCGAACAAGCCTTGGCCGGACGTGAGCTGGTGAGCAGAGAGGTGCAACTGGGCGGCGCGCAGAGAAACGTCGGGCCCGCCGTTCTGGGCGAGGCGCGGGTGCAGGTAGACGGTGAGCGCATCAGCATCCGGATGGGGGCGGTTTATCGCGTGCTGCTTGCCGGGTTGTCACCGGTGGCCGAGTTCTGCGCCAGTTTTGCTGTCGCGATGGGCTACGAAGTGATCGTCTGTGACCCGCGTACCGAAGTCACTGCCGGGTTCTCGATGCCAGGCGTCGAGGTGCGCGGCGTGTTGCCCGCCGTTTTCATTGCCGAAGGTGGCTGTCACAGCTCGACTGCGGTGCTGGCATTGACTCATGACCCGAAGCTGGACGACCTGAGCATGCTGGAGGCAGTGCGCACCGAAGCGTTTTACATCGGTGCGATGGGCTCGATGCGTACCAGCAGCAAGCGCATCGAGCGTCTGGCGCGAATCGGTGGTCTGGAGGCCGATGCGCTGGAGCGCATCCATGCTCCCATCGGCCTTAATCTGGGCAGCAAGACACCTGCGGAAATTGCGATCGCGGTAATGGCCGATATTCTGCGGGTTGCCAACGGTGTCAGTCGTGGTGATCTGTAAGGGCTTGCCGGCAGGCCATTGCCAGGGCTGATGGGGTGTCTGCATCACGCAGTACGCCGGAGTCGTTACAATCCATTACATCGCACAACTCGGGGTTGCTGATGATCAGGGCCCTGGCGCCCTGATCGCCCTCAAGTGTCGCCAGCGTCGTCCAGAACTGTCGCCCTATGATCACCGGATGGCCTCGCTTGCCTTCATGCATCGGCTGGGCAATGCGTGACGGGTCTGCCAGCCTGACCAGATCGCGCAGTGTCTGCGGCTTTATCCAGGGCATGTCCGCGAGCAGTACCGCTACGGCATCGGCTTGCGAGTTCGATACCGCTGCAACTGCGCTGGCCAGGCTGTGGCCCATCCCCATATCAGCGTGTTCGCTGCGAATGATCGTTACGCCTGTCGGAACACCCATTGCCCGGGCGTCATCGTCTGCGCGAAGCACCACCCCCACATTGCTGAATACTTCGCAGGCGTTTTCGACACTCGCCGTGAACAGCGTTCGTCCGCAAGGCAGCAGCGCCTGCCGCTTGTCGCTGCCAAAGCGTCTGCTGCGGCCTGCTGCGAGAATCAGGGCGAACACTTCAGGGTTCTGGCTGTCTATGCTGCTCAATCCGATGCCTTATGAGTAGGTGTGAAAGAAGGGGATCGCGGTGCGTTTCAATCGCACGCAGGATGCCTTATTTCGCTGCTCTGCCGGTAGCGGTACGAATCATGTTTGCGAGGGTTTCAAGTGGACAATCACATTCGTCCTGTCGAGCTGGAAAAAGCCTACCGCCTGCTCAATCACGGGCCGACCGTGCTGGTCTCGTCCAGCCACGAAGGCGTTCATAACGTCATGGCTGCGGCCTGGGCCTGTGCGCTGGATTTTTCGCCGCCCAAGGTGACGCTGGTGATCGACAAGATGACCAAGACACGCGGTCTGGTTGAGAAAAGCGGATATTTTGCCTTGCAGGTGCCCAATCTGGATCAGTTGCAGATGACCTTCGATGTTGGCACCCAGAGCAAAGTCTTCATCCCGGACAAACTGGACAAGGCTAACGTGGACCTGTTTCGTATCGAGGATCACGACACCCCGCTGGTGGCCGGATGCTCTGCCTGGCTGATTTGCAAGGTCATTCCGGAGCCCCATAACCAGCAGACCTACGACTTGTTCATTGGCGAAGTAACAGGTGCCTGGGCCGACACCCGTGTGTTCAACGACGGGCACTGGGAATTTGAGAAAGCCGACCCGAAATGGCGCAGCCTGCACTACGTCGCAGGCGGACACTTCTACACGATTGGCGAGCCTGCGATTGTGGCAGTGGGCGACAAATAATCGCCCCTGACTTGCGCAACAACGGGCGCAGAGCGTCGCACGACAGTCGATCCTCAAGCTCCAGCGCGGGAATGCCTGTCGTAACGCTCTGCGTCAAATATCTGCGCCGAGCCGCATGGCCACGAGGGTTCTTGCGACCCTCAGTTGCGGTCCCTCCACACGGTCTGAGCGTTGCAGAACTCGCGCACGCCGAAGTGTGAAAGCTCGCGGCCAAAGCCGCTTTTCTTGACGCCGCCAAAGCTGACACGTGGGTCTGAAGCACTGTAACCGTTGATGAATACACCGCCAGTTTGCAGCTCTGCGGTCATTTGTTCTGCCAGTTCCAGGTCCTGGGTGTACACCGTTGCGGTCAAACCGAACTCGCTGTCATTGGCCAGCTCCAGCGCGTGTTGCGCGTCGCGGGCGGTGATGATCGACGCCACTGGGCCAAACAGTTCCTGTCTGAATGAAGTCATCTGATCGGTGACGTCACCCAGCACCGTAGGCTCATAATAGTTGCCTTGGCCATCCGCCTTCTTGCCGCCCAGTAGCAGCGTCGCGCCTTCAGTGAGCGTCGCCTGAACCTGCGCGTGCAGCTCGTCGCGCAGATCAACGCGCGCCATCGGGCCTATGTAGGTGTCGCCGGAGAGAGGGTCACCCACCACCAGTTGGCGCGTCTGTTCAACGAACCTGCGGGTGAATTCCTCAACCACGGCTTGTTCGATGATCAAACGTTTGGCCGCCGCGCACACTTGTCCGGTGTTCTGGAAGCGACCGATGACTGCCGCTTTCACTGCCTGATCGAGGTCCGCATCGTTGAGTACGATAAACGGATCAGAGCCGCCCAGTTCCAGTACGCACTTCTTCAACGCCGCACCGGCCTGAGCACCAATCGCCTGACCGGCACGTACGCTACCCGTCAGCGTCACCGCAGCAATGCGCGGATCGGCAATGGCCTTTGAAACGCCTTCTGGCAGCACATTGAGCACTTCAAACACGCCTTGCGGAAAACCCGCTTGCTGGAATGCGTCACGCATCAGATAAGCACAGCCCATCACGTTGGGCGCATGCTTGAGCACGTAGGTATTACCCGCCAGCAGGGTTGGAATCGCACCACGCAGCGCCTGCCAGATAGGGAAGTTCCACGGCATGACCGCCAGAATCGGACCCAGCGGGCGATATTCGATACGTGCCTTGTCATGTTCGACCTGGGTCGGTTCAGCAACCAGCATTGCCGGCCCATGCGCTGCGTACCAGTCACACAACTGGGCGCATTTTTCGACTTCGGCTCTGGCCTGCGTTACCGGCTTACCCATCTCACGGCTGATCATGCCAGCGATGTTTTCTGCGTCATCGCGCAGCGCCTTGCCCATTGCGACAATTAACTGCGCACGCTCTTGCACAGGCTTGCGCCTCCAGCCAGCAAAGCCGGTAGTTGCGCGAGCAAGCGTGCTGTCCTGCGACGCCTCGGATTCAAAAGGGTAATGGCCGATCTGTTCGCTGGTAGCCGGGTTGATCGAGATCGCGTGGGTGTTGCTGGAGACTGTAGTCATTGCGCCATCCTGTTGAAGTGGGAAGTGCGACCAGAATATAGGCGTGACATGCTTTCTAAAACTGAATAATAATGATCGCATCGTTCACAAATAGAGAATGAATATGGATCTGGTTCAGCTCGAGATGTTCAAGGCTGTCGCCGAGCACGGCAGTGTCAGCGCCGCCGCGCAGCATATTCATCGTGTGCCATCGAACCTGACCACGCGAATCAAGCAGCTGGAACAGGACCTGGGCGTTGACCTGTTCATTCGTGAGAAGCATCGCCTGCGTCTGTCGCCTGCCGGCTGGAATTTTCTCGATTACACGCGGCGCATTCTGGATCTGGTCCAGGAGGCGCGACTGGCGGTGTCGGGCGAGGAGCCACACGGTCCTTTCTCACTGGGGTCGCTGGAAAGCACGGCCGCTGTGCGCATCCCGGCACTGCTGGCTGCCTATAATCAGCAAAATGCCAAGGTAGAGCTGGACCTTTCCGCCGGGCCTTCCGGCACCATGATCGAGGGCGTTTTAGCCGGGCGGTTGGTTGCCGCATTTGTCGACGGGCCGGTGCTGCATCCCTCCCTTGAAGGCGTGCCGGTGTTTGAAGAGGAGATGGTCATTATTGCGCCGCTCAACCATGCGCCGGTCAAGCGTGGGCGAGATGTCAGCGGCGAAAGCATCTATGCGTTTCGTGCTAATTGCTCGTACCGGCATCACTTTGAACGCTGGTTTACCGACGACGCCGCAGTGCCGGGCAAGATCCACGAGATGGAGTCTTACCACGGCATGCTGGCCTGCGTCAGCGCCGGTGCCGGGCTGGCGCTGATGCCGCGCAGCATGCTCGAAAGCATGCCCGGCTGCGCGACGGTCAGCATCTGGCCTTTGTCCGAGAAGTTTCGTTACCTGCACACCTGGTTGATCTGGCGACGGGGCACGGTGTCGCGCAGCCTGACGCGTTTCGTCGAATTGCTGGAGCAGCGCAGCGAGCAGGCAAACGTCGGACAAAACGCTTAAGCGTCTGCAGCAACACGCTTGGCGACTGCCGCACCTGCCTGCTGGGTCGACAGTGTGCCACCCAGGTCTGGCGTCACTTCGCCATTGGCGATTGCCTGCTCGATAGCGGTAATAATCTCGTCGTGAGCTGTAGTGAAACGCTCATCGCCTTGCCCCAGGAATTCCAGCATCAGCGCGCCTGACCAGATCATCGCAATCGGGTTGGCGATATTCTTGCCGAAGATGTCCGGGGCCGAGCCGTGGACCGGTTCGAACAAAGACGGAAAGTTGCGTTCCGGGTTGAGGTTGGCGGAGGGCGCAATGCCGATAGTGCCGGCACACGCAGGGCCCAGGTCGCTGAGGATGTCGCCGAACAGGTTGGACGCCACCACGACGTCGAAGCGATCGGGTTGCAGTACGAAACGCGCGCAGAGAATATCGATGTGCTGTTTGTCCCAAGTGATGTCAGGGTACTTGCTGGCCATCGCTTCGGTGCGCTTGTCCCAGTAGGGCATGCTGATGGCCATGCCGTTGGATTTGGTCGCCGAGGTGACGTGCTTGCGCTCGCGCTTGCTGGCCATTTCGAAGGCGAATTTGAGAATGCGGTCGACACCGCGACGGGAGAATACAGACTCCTGCAACACGAACTCGTTTTCGGTGTTTTCGAACATGATCCCGCCCAGCGACGAGTATTCACCTTCGGTGTTTTCCCGAACCACGACGAAGTCGATATCACCCGGTTTGCGATTGGCAAGCGGGCAGGGGACGCCGGGGAACAACCGCACGGGGCGGATGTTGGCGTATTGATCGAACTCGCGACGAAACTTGAGCAACGAACCCCACAGGGAGATGTGATCGGGCACTTTGTCCGGCCAGCCCACTGCACCGAAGAAAATCGAATCGAAGCCCTTCAATTGCTCGAACCAGTCGTCCGGCATCATCTTGCCGTGCTCGAGATAGTAATCGCAGCTGGCCCACTCGAAGTACTCGAACTCCAGCGCCAGCCCGTGTTTCTCGGCGGCAGCCTGGATAACCTTTACACCTTCCGGCAGGACTTCAAGGCCGATGCCGTCCCCGGCGATGGCAGCAATGCGCAGTTTTTTGTTGTTCATGACAGGGCACTCTCTCTTTGGACAGCATGCAGTGACTGGTTCAGCGCAGTTCAATGCATGCTATAAGCACACGATACAAAGATAATCAGCCAGTTTATGGATTGAGAAAACACGAATCGTGAACTATCCAAACCTTGATGACCTCAACGTATTCATTCACGTCGCTCGACGTTCCAGCTTTGTCGGGGCTGCCAATGAGCTGGGCATGTCTGCCGCGTACGTCAGCAAGCGCGTCAAGCTGCTGGAACAGAGCATGGGGGTGGTACTGCTGCATCGTTCCACCCGGCAGGTATCGATTACCGAAGACGGTGAGCGGGTCTACGAATGGGCCAGAGGCATTCTTGAGTCTGTGCAGCAAATGGGCGATGAGGTCGCGGCGTTGCACGGCGAGCCCAGCGGGTTGTTGCGAGTGGTCAGCAGTCAGGGTTTTGGCCGCCGCTTTGTTGCGCCTGCCTTGTCAGAACTGGCAGCGCGCTATCCGAAGCTCGACATCCGGCTGGATATTCAGGACCGGCTGGTGGACCTGATCGAGGAAGGGGTGGACCTCGATATCCGTGTCGGCAACGAAATAGCGCCGCATCTGCGCGCCCGGCACCTGGCCACTAATTGGCGAGTGCTGTGTGCGAGCCCGGCGTATCTGCAGCAGCGCGGTGTGCCACTCAGTCTGGGGGAACTGGCCAATCACGACTGTCTGGTGATCAAGGAGCGCGACCGACCGTTCGGTATCTGGCATCTGAACGGTTCGCAGGGTGCCGAAACCGTCAAGGTGACCGGCAGCCTTTCCACCAACCATGGCGAAATTGCCCGTCAATGGTGTCTGGACGGGCGTGGGGTGCTGCTGCGTTCGTTGTGGGATGTTCGTACAGATCTGGCTGAAGGTCGATTGATTCAGGTGCTGCCGGAGTATCGGCAGGACGCAGACATCTGGGCAGTTCACACCTCACCGTTGATGAGTTCGGCCAAGGTCCGTGTGACGGTTGAGTTTCTGCGCGAGTATTTTGCCCTGCATCCGTCACCCGGGATTCGCTGACAGGCGCGCAATACCCATTTAAATACCGTTACCGATGCGCGCCACCACCAAAACCGCCGGACGTAGCCTCAGACGATCGGCGCGAGCGCGCCCATCTTGCCGCGGTGATAGATCATCGGGGTAACGGGTATGGCAGGCAGAATCAGGTTTTTTACAGCCCCGACGATGATCGCGTGGTCTCCGCCATCGTATTCGCGCCACAGCTCGCATTCGATGATGGCTGTGGCTTTGTCCAGCAGCGGGTTGCCCAGCTCGCTCAACTGCCACTCGATACCTTTGGTCTTGTCTTTGCCCTTGCTGGCGAACGCATAAGCCTCGACTTGTTGATCGGCGGAGAGCAAGTGAATCGCGAATTTTTTACTCTCGCGCAGCACCGGGTAGGTGTCCGACGCATAGTTGGGGCAAAACAGTACCAGTGCAGGGTCAATGGACAGCGCGCTGAAGGCGCTGGCAGTAATGCCGACCAGATTACCCTCAGGGTCCAGTGTGGTGACAATGGTGACGCCCGACGGGAATGACGCCATGACTTCTTTGTAGATACTCGGTTCGATCATCGCAGCGGCCTCGTTAACGCATGACAAATGGATCAGGCTGGGGCGCCTGCGAAAGGTTGATCCACACCGTTTCGGTTCGGTGCAGGCCATAGACGGAGTCTATCCCGCCGTTGCGACCGTGGCCGCTCTTTTTGAGCCGCCGATAGGCGTCATCGCCGACACGGCGCGAAAGGTGTTGAACCAGATGATACCCGAGCGGGTATCTCGTGCCAGCCTGTGAGCACTGCTCAGGTCTCCCGTCCAGACACCGGCAGCAAGATCAGACCGTGAGTCGTTGGCACTCGCCAGAGCCCCGGTTCCGTCCTTGTACTCACCAGACCCTCGTGCAAATGCTTTATTTGCAGGCCGCCAAAGCGCTTTCAACCTGAGTTTGATCGCGGCCAACTTACTTGTGCGTAAACAAGCGTCCTGTCCCTGATGACCATTCGTCAGCTCTGCAGGCAATCGTTTTAAACGCGATTGTGTGTCTCGTGACAGATACACCGTGAGCTACAGAAAGCTCGTTGTATTTTTCACGTCAGGAGAGCCACTAATGAAAGCCATCGTCTATAACGGTCCGCGCGATGTCAGCGTCAAAAACGTGCCGGATGCGAAGATAGAGAAGCCGACAGATGCTCTTGTCAGAGTGACGACTACCAATATCTGCGGTTCGGATCTGCACATGTACGAAGGCCGTACATCGTTCGAGACCGGCCGTATTTTCGGCCATGAAAACATGGGCGAAGTCATCGAAGTCGGCGCGGGCGTCGACCGTATCAAGGTCGGCGACCGGGTCTGCCTGCCGTTCAATATCGGCTGCGGGTTCTGCGAAAACTGCGAAAAAGGTCTGACCGGCTATTGCCTGACCGCCAACCCCGGCAGTGCAGGCGCTGCCTACGGTTTTGCCGACATGGGTACCCACGAAGGCGGCCAGGCTGAACTGTTGCGTGTGCCTTACGCGGACTTCAACTGCTTGCTGTTGCCTGAAGACGCTGTCGAGCGCGAAGACGATTACGTCATGCTGTCGGACATCTTCCCCACCGGCTGGCATGCCACTGAACTGGCAGGTCTGCTGCCGGGCGAAAGTGTGGCGATCTATGGCGCAGGCCCAGTGGGACTGATGGCCGCGCACTCCGCGATGATCAAGGGCGCTTCACAGGTGTTTGTGGTGGACAACCATCCGGATCGCTTGGCACTCGCTGCAAAGATGGGCGCTACGCCGATCAATTCGCTGGAGCAGGGCGCGGTAGACCAGATCCTCAACCTGACCGATGGCAAAGGCACCGATCGTGGTTGCGAGTGCGTTGGTTATCAGTGCTGCGACCGCCACGGTCACGAGGCCAATCACGTCACCATGAACAACCTTGTGGCTTCGACCAAGGCTAC
Source organism: Pseudomonas coronafaciens pv. oryzae str. 1_6 (assembly GCF_000156995.2). Lineage (NCBI taxonomy): Bacteria > Pseudomonadati > Pseudomonadota > Gammaproteobacteria > Pseudomonadales > Pseudomonadaceae > Pseudomonas > Pseudomonas coronafaciens. Next base: position 2,517,713 of record NZ_CP046035.1, read on the forward strand.
CGGCGGGATCGGCGTCGTGGGCGTCTTCGTACCTCAGGATCCGGGTGCTCATAACGACCTGGCGAAAGAAGGCAAGATGGCTTTCGATTTTGGTTCGTTCTGGTTCAAGGGCCAGCAGATTCGTACCGGGCAGGCCAACGTCAAGGCCTATAACCGTCGCTTGGCAGAGCTGATCCACCATGGCCGCGCCAAGCCGTCGCAGATCATTTCCCATCGCTTGACGCTGGAAGAGGGCCCGTCGGCTTACCAGCATTTCGATGCGCGCGATAATGGCTGGACCAAGGTCGTGCTCAAGCCAGGTGCCTAAGGCCCAAGTCGTAATAGTCCCCCTTGTCGTGTAAGGCCTGTGCCACCGACAAGGGTTATTACCATTCAAGGAGGCATATCCAGATGAATGAAGAATACCCAAAACCCCCTTTTGCCAGCCAACCGCAAAAAGTCCCCGGTCTGCAGGGCAAGATGGACCCCTATCCTGATTGTGGTGAAAAGAGCTACACCGGCTCGGGTCGCCTCAAGGACAAGATCGCGTTGATCACCGGTGCTGACAGCGGCATCGGTCGCGCTGTCGCGATCGCCTTTGCTCGCGAAGGTGCGCAGGTTGCGATCTCGTACCTTGACGAGCATGAGGACGCTGAAGAAACCAAGCGCTGGGTTGAAGAGGCAGGTAGAAAGTGCCTGCTGTTGCCTGGCGATCTGGCGCAGAAGCAGCAATGCGAGGACATCGTCAGCAAGACTGTTGCCGAGTTTGGCCGTATCGATGTGCTGGTCAACAATGCAGCGTTCCAGATGAATCACGAAACACTGGAAGAAATCTCTGACGAAGAGTGGGTCAAAACCTTCGATATCAACATCACGGCGATGTTTCGTATCTGCAAGGCGGCAGTTCCGCACATGCCCAGAGGCGGCTCGATCATCAACACCAGTTCGGTCAATTCGGACATGCCCAAGCCGACATTGCTGGCCTACGCGACCACCAAAGGCGCGATTGCCAACTTTACCGGCGGGCTCGCGCAATTGCTGGGTGACAAGGGCATCCGCGTCAACAGCGTTGCACCTGGTCCGATCTGGACGCCGCTGATTCCTGCGACCATGACCGACGAAGACGTCAAAAGCTTCGGCAGTGAAACGCCGCTGGGACGCCCTGGTCAGCCGGTGGAGGTTTCGCCGATCTATGTATTGCTGGCCTCTGACGAAGCCAGCTACATTTCCGGTTCGCGTTATGCGGTAACCGGCGGCAAGCCGATTCTGTAAAGCGCGACACATCATCCAGTCAGATGCTCATCAATATGGGTACCTGACTGGGGCGGCGTGACTCCCACGCCGTTTTCGATGTTACTTGACCCGCAGCGTATTACCTCTCTAAATGCCACTCGGCTTTCTCGAGCGCAGAGCATCCTGCGCCCTCTGCAATTCCCTCCACATCATCATGGAGAATTCTCATGTATCCAGACGTACAGCTTTATATCGATGGTCAATGGCGTGCCAGTCGCGATAACCGCACTCTGCCGGTCTTCAACCCGGCGACCGGTGAGTCCCTGGGCAATGTGGCGCATGCGGGTGTTGCCGATCTTGACGAAGCACTGGCGGCAGCCGAGCGCGGCTTTGCCACGTGGCGCAACACCTCGGCATACGACCGTTACAAGATCATGCAGAAGGCCGCGAACCTGGTTCGCGAGCGTGCAGACAGCATTGCGCGGATCATGACTCAGGAACAGGGCAAGCCGCTGGCCGAGGCGCGTATGGAAACCTTGTCCGCTGCCGACGTCATCGACTGGCTGGCTGAAGAGGGGCGTCGCAGCTACGGCCGGATCGTGCCATCGCGCGGCGCGTCCATCGAACAGAAGGTCATCAAGGAGCCAGTAGGTCCGGTAGCAGCGTTCACGCCCTGGAATTTCCCCATTAACCAGGTGGTGCGCAAGCTTTCATCTGCGCTGGCGGCTGGCTGTTCGATCATCGTCAAGGCCCCGGAAGAAACGCCGGCATCGCCTGCCGAGCTGATTCGGGCGTTTGCCGATGCTGGCGTGCCTGCGGGCGTCATCGGGCTGGTGTACGGTGATCCGGCAGAGATATCCGGCTACCTGATCCCGCATCCGGTCATTCGTAAAGTGACATTCACCGGCTCGACACCGGTCGGCAAGCAGCTCGCTGCACTGGCCGGGAAACACATGAAGCGCGCGACCATGGAGCTGGGCGGGCATGCACCGGCGCTGGTTTTCGATGACGCTGATATTGACCTTGCGGCCCGTGTGCTGGCCACCGCCAAGTTCCGCAACGCCGGGCAGGTGTGTGTGTCGCCAACGCGAATTCTGGTGCAGCGCAAGGTGCTGGACGCGTTCACCGAGAAGTTCGTCGGTCTGACTCGCGAGATCAAGGTGGGCAACGGCCTGGAGGCAGGCACGACCATGGGGCCGGTGGCCAATGATCGACGCATCCCTGCGCTGATCGATCTGATCAAGGATGCAGTGGGCGGCGGTGCAACGCTTTCAGTCGGTGGCAAGGCTATTGAAGGGGCGGGTTATTTCTTCGAACCGACCGTTCTTAGTGGTCTGACACCTGCCATGCGCATCATGAACGAGGAGCCGTTCGGCCCTGTCGCGCTGTTGGTGCCGTTCGATACGCTGGAAGAGGCGATTGCCGAATCCAACCGAGTGCCTTTCGGGCTGGCGTCCTACGCGTTTACCACATCGATGAAGACCGCGCAGGCACTGAGCACCTACATCGAAGCGGGCATGCTGTCGATCAATCATCAGGGTATAGGCTTGCCCGAAGTGCCGTTCGGCGGCATCAAGGACTCTGGCTATGGTTCCGAAGGTGGCACCGAAGCTATCGAGGCGTACCTGAACACCAAGCTGGTCACTCAATACAACTGAGTGCGGGCGGGGGTTGGTAAATGAAGCGGTCGCGATGTGCAAGCATCGCGACCGTTTTTCATTCCACTTACCGAGCCGGTCAGTCCTTGGCCTGAATACCGGTCTGCTTCATGACCAGATTCTTCTCTTTCTTGTACTGCAGCGCGACTTCCGGTGCCGGACCGCTTTGGCCGGTTTCCAGCCACTTGCGGATACGACTGGCGTCGGCGAAGTGGGTGTACTTGCCGAATGCGTCGAGGATGACCACGGATACAGGACGATTAGCCATGGAAGTCAGCAGCACCAGGCAGTGACCTGCCTGGTTGGTGAAGCCGGTCTTGGTCAGCTTGATGTCCCAGTTGTCCTTGCGCACCAGATGGTCGGTGTTGCTGAAGCCTAGCGTGTAGGTCGGTTTGCGAAACGTAACCGTTTTCTGCTCGGTGGTGCTCAGTTCACTGATCATCGGGTATTTGCGCGCCGCCATCACCAGCTTGGTGAGGTCGCGGGCAGTTGACACGTTGAACACCGACAGGCCGGTGGGTTCGACATAGGCGGTGTGCTTCATGCCCAGCGCCCTGGCCTTGGCATTCATGGCCAGAATGAACGCCGGGTAACCACCGGGGTAGCTATGCGCGAGGCTGGCGGCAGCACGGTTTTCCGAGGACATCAGGGTGATCAGCAGCATGTCCCGGCGGTTCATTTCGCTGCCGAGTTTGACGCGTGAAAAGACGCCTTTCATTTCCGGTGTCTGGGAGATATTGACCGGAATCACTTCATCCATCGATTGTTTGGCGTCGAGCACGACCATGGCGGTCATTAGCTTGGTCACCGAAGCTATCGGTACGATGACGTCCGGGTTACTGGAGTACAGCACTTTGTCAGTCTGCAAATCGACGACCAGTGCGCTGCCGGAGGCAAGGTGCAGGTTGGAGGGGTCACGGTTCAGCGCGGCGGTTTCATTGGCAAATGCGGGTGTAGTAAATACCGGACCTGTAAGTACACATAATAGGCCCAGAACAGACAGACGAATTTTCAAGAGCAAGGCTCACTCGATAAAGTGTGTTAATGGAAGGGATCGCGTCAAAAGGCTGCATTTTATGAGCAGACTTTGTCGTGTGTCGATGGCTGGGCAGGGTAATTCACTTATAAATACGGGAATCGGGCTTCCGTTAAGCCGTCGTTAAGTGGCTTTTTGCTCACAAAGCAGTCTAAAAACACTCAGGAGTTTTAATATTCGTGGTGCGCGCGGCCTGCACCGATTAGCATTCCATGCCATTCAGGTCAGCGATTCAAGGAGTCATGTAATGCTCAAGGGGTTTATCGGCAGGGATTATCTGGTACTGGTAATCATTGCCTCGCTGGTTGTTGTGCTGTTGCTGGGTGCAGGGTTTACCTCACGGCCGTCCGACTGGGCTGGCTGGATGCAGGCCATCGGCCTCATAGTCGGGTTGATGGTTGCCATCGCGGTCCCGGCCATCCAGCGCAAGCAGGACGCAGAGTTGGCCCACAAGCAGTTGCGTGATCGCGAAGTGGGCTATGCGCGCCGCATGCAATATCTGTGTGGCGAGTTGAGCGAACTGCAGGGCCGTATCAGCCTTAACCTGGCTCACTTGCGTGCCAGCGACCGGCACAGTCTGAAATTTACCTTGCAGGACTACTTGCACCGCCTGTTCGAGTCTCACAAGCAAGACCTCAGTGACGACCGTGTGGTGCTGGCATATGAATTGCGGCAGGTGGCCAATGACCTGATCGACGAACTAGACAGCGGGCGCAACGACCGGGTGGTGTTCCTGGCACTGGAGAAGCGCCTGCAAAAGCTGACCCATCGCTGTCAGGTCAACGCGGCCATGGCCGAGCGCGTCTGAGAGGTTAATTGCAGGCGGGACGGCAAGACTGACAGCCATAAAAAAACCCGCCTAGAGAGGCGGGCAAGGGGATGTACAGGGCTACACACGAGTTTCTGAAAAATCAGCTGTTGAGGGGGCGGCACTGCATTTGCCTGGACAGCGCTTCTGCGACAGGCAGGGATGCGAGCGGGCCGCTGACCGGTTCGCCATCCTGAATCAGATACCAGCAGGCCAGCAGACCTCGTGCTCTGAGCGATTCAGGCACTGCGCTGCCGACGACGGACATGATGTTTACCTTGTTCATAACTGCCTCCTCAATCCATGTCGCTACTGTAGGGGGCGAGCAGGTCAGGTAGAAATCGACGCTCTCAATAGTGGTCATTGATGTCAACAACGGTTGGCTGCATTGCAACGGTAGGCAATGTTGTGCGCACATCAACGAAAAACCCGCCTGAAAAGGCGGGTTTTTTGTTCTGTTACCAGCGACCGCGTGGCGGGCCGTAGTAATAGCCCGGGCCTGGAGGTGGCGGTGGGCCATAGCGATGGTAGTAATAGCCTGGAGGCGGCGGTGGCGGGTAGCGCTCGACAACCTGATACACAGGCGCCGGCTGGTAGTAAACCGGCGGCGGTGCGTAGTAGACCGGCCGCTGCTGTACATAGACAGGCTCACGCTCTACGTAAACCGTCCTGTCATGGCTTGAAGATACCGCCGCCCCGACAACGGCAGCGCCTACGATAGCACCCACCACGGCAGGGCCACCCCAGCCACGGTCAGCATTCGCCTGGCCAGCAATGGCCAATGCACCTACAAACAAGGCAATTTTGGGGATTTGACGAATCATGACTGTTCCTCGCTCTCAACCCGTTGTCGCGCGCCTGCATCATTCTCAAGCACTGCCACGGGATAACACTATGACACCGAAATTGTAAGAATCTGCGAAAGCGCTGAGTAAATTTTATGTAAGGTGCGTTTCACTATTCATGGCTGCATAGCTTACGCTTTTGTCGAAGATTCAAGCCATTACCGTCTGGAGGAAACAGCATGCTTGTAACGGCTGACAGGGACACGCAGTTGTGTATGTCCATGGCCGCACGCCCGGGGAACTTCGGCGTTCGTTTTCACAATCACCTTTTCCAGCAGTTGGGTCTCAACTTCTATTACAAGACATTTTCGCCCAATGATCTGGCCGCAGCCGTGGCGGGTATACGTTCGCTGGGGATTCGCGGCAGTGCAGTGTCGATGCCGTTCAAGGAAGCCTGTATAGCGTTGGTCGATGAACTGGATGCCTCTGCCGCGGCCATCCAGTCGATCAATACCATTGTCAACACTGATGGGCACTTGAAGGCGTTCAATACCGATTACATCGCTGTTGCGCAGTTGATGGACAGCCATGCCGTACCGCGTAGCGAATTCGCTCTGCGTGGCAGTGGCGGCATGGCCAAGGCGGTCGCATTCGCGCTACGTGACGCCGGTTTCATCGACGGTCTGATTGTTGCGCGCAATGAGAGTGCAGGCAGAAGGCTGGCAGAAGCCTGTGGTTTCCGCTGGCAGGCACAATTGGGTGCAGCGCGTCCGCCTTTGCTGGTCAACGTCACCCCATTGGGGATGCAGGGGGCACAGTCTGCCGAATTGGCGTTTGAACAACAGGCCATTGATGCTGCAGAAACGATCTTCGATGTTGTGGCGACGCCGGCCGATACCCCGCTGATACGTGCCGCCCTTCAATCGGGCAAACGCGTCATCAGCGGTGACGAAGTGGCAGCGATCCAGGCGCTCGAGCAGTTTGTGCTTTACACCGGTGTTCGCCCTACAGATGAGCAGTATCAGCGAGCAGCGGCTTTTGCCAGAGCCGGCTGATGACACTCTGTCCGCAAGGGCAGGGCGTGCTGTCTACTCCAGCCTGGCCAAGCGTTCTTCAAGTGCGGCGACACGTGCTTCCAGCTCATCGATGCGCTGGTTTGCGGCAGGGCTGATCGTGCTGCGCTCTGGCGCTTGTTGCCGGGATGCAAGGAGCTCCTGCAGGTCGGAGGGGTCACCCATCAGGTGCATGTAGCGGTCCTCGCGCTGGCCTGACTGGCGAGGCACCAGAGTCGCCAGGCCTCTGGCGATCAAGCGTTCCAGTTGATGGACGACTTGCTCGCTGTCCTCGAAATCATGCATGCGGTTACTGCGAGTGAGCAGCTCGTTGACGGTTTGCGGACCGCGCAGCAGTAACAGACCGCTGAGGATAACCTGCGCGGGTACCAGTTCCAGGCCTTTGTCGACCCGGTGCTCCCAGCGATCAGCGCGGCTGCCCATCACCAACCGGGTCAGGCCACGGCCTTCCAGCGCACGCAGGCTTTGGCCAACCTGGCCCGGCGTCAGGTTCATCACCGGATCGCGGCTGGTTTTCTGGTTGCAGGCAATGACCAGAGCATTGAGGGTCAGCGGGTACGTTTCCGGATGGGTCGCCTGCTTCTCGATCAGGCAGCCAAGAATACGCACCTCTGTACTGTTCAGCTGCAACGCCTCGGCATCGGTGGAGGATTCGGTGGTGGAGGGTTCAATGGACATGACGCTTCCCTGAGTGATGGCGGGGGATCAGCGTAGGGTGTGGCAGGAATTATTGCCAGCACCTGCTGCAGGCATCTGCACGCACAGTGAAAGTGTCACGCTGTTTTGCGTCAGGACGGTCTATAATTGCGCCTTTCTCATTCAGGATACGTCATGTCTATTTCCCTGTACGCCGCTTCCATTCCTGTCTTTCAGCAAATGCTCAATGCGCTGAGCGACGTTCTGACCAAGGCTGAAGCCCACGCGACCGAGAAGAAGATCCAGTCACCCGCGTTGTTGCAGGCCCGACTGTTCCCGGACATGCTGCCGTTTACCCGCCAGGTGCAGATTGCCGTCGATTTCGCCAAGGGGGCCTCGGCTCGTCTGGCCGGTGTCGAGATCCCGCAATACGAAGACACCGAAACCACCTTCGAAGAGTTGCAGGCATTGCTGGCCAAGACCCTCGCCTTCATCGGCAGCATCACGCCCGAGCAGGTTGATGGAAAGGAAGGTATCGAGATCGTGCTGCGCCCAGGCACCGAAAAGGAAAAACGTCTTAACGGTCAGGCTTACTTGCTCAGCTATGCCTTGCCGCAGTTCTTTTTCCACGTCACCACCGCTTACAACCTGCTGCGCCACAATGGCGTCGAAATCGGCAAGCGTGATTTCATGGGCAAGTTTTAATCGTTCTTGTGTGAGTTGACCGGGCCCAAGTGCTGAAAGCCCGGAAGACTGGCCTGAGGTTACGCAGATTCCCACACGCTGCGCGCGTGGGCCTTTGACGCTTGCTTCAGGCCGAACGAGATGCAGTGCCATTAAAGCCAGCGCTTCGGTAAAGTCCGCCGTCGTGCCGGACGTACTGAGCGACATACGTTACATCCTGTTTTGAGTCCCCCCGCAGGCCCTGCTGTCCGGCAGCCTGTGTCGTTGTTCTGGAGTGTTCATGCTGTTGCCCATACTGCTGTTGTCAGCCGCCGGTTTTACCGTGCTGACCACAGAGTTCATTATTGTCGGTCTTTTACCTGCGGTCGCCCGTGACCTGGATGTCACGGTTTCTCAGGCCGGACTGCTGGTGACGCTGTTTGCGTTTACCGTTGCCGCCTTCGGGCCGTTTCTGACCGCGTATTTCTCGCGCTTCGAGCGCAAGCGTCTGTTTATCAGCATTCTGATCCTGTTCGGATTTTCCAATGCCCTGGCAGCGCTGGCGCCCGACATTGCCGTCATGGGCGTTGCGCGCCTGGTTCCCGCGCTGGGGCTGCCCGTATTCTGGGCGTTGGCCAGTGAGACCGCAGTGGACATCGTCGGCCCGGAATTCGCTGGACGAGCCATTGCGAAAATCGGTTTCGGGATCGTCTGTGCCACCGTATTCGGCATTCCCGTGGGCACCCTGATCTCTGATGCGTTCGGCTGGCGCAGCGCATTTTTCATGCTGGCGGGCCTGGCGTTTGCCAAGGCGCTGCTGCTGGCAGTTTATCTGCCACGAACCGCTGCGAAGAAAAACCCGGTTTCAATCCTCAAACAATTAGGCATTTTGCGCAGCCCGATGATGCAAGGTCACGTGTTGCTGTCGGTACTCGTATTCAGCGGCATGTTCACTGCTTATACCTATCTCGCGGACATGCTTGAACGTCTGGCCGGTTTTGATGGCAATCTGGTCGGCTGGTGCCTGATGGGGTTTGGCGCAGTCGGTCTGCTCGGCAACTCTCTGGGCGGGCGTATGGTCGACCGTCATCCGCTGATCGCCAGCCTGGTGTTTTGCGCCTTTATGGTGGTCAGCATGATCGCAGTGGTGCCCAGCATCCAGTCGGTGGTAGCGCTTGCCCTTGCGTTGGCGGTGTGGGGCATCACTCAGGCCGCGCTGTTTCTGGTCAGTCATGTACGTCTGATCAAGGCAGCGCCGGAGGCACCCGCGTTCGCGGCGTCGTTGAACATTGCAGGTGCCAACCTGGGCATCGGCATCGGTGCGGTAATCGGCGGCAGGGTCATTGATCACTTGGGGCTGGGCAGCGTCGGTTTCGCTGCCGCCGGCATCATCGTTCTGGCCATCGTGCTTGCACTGTTACTGATCAAGCATGATCGCGGTCCGCTCGCTGTTTAACCTGCGTCGGTAAACAGCTGGTTTCGAGCACTTTCGGCGATGGCGACAACGCCGGGGTGCTTGACCTTGCGCTCAACGGTGATGGCATAGAAGGACTCGGTCACGGCGTCGGTCTGGCCTATCACCTGTACCGCATACTGGCTCTGTACTTCAGCGGCGATCACACTCGGCGCGACGAAGATGCCGCTGCCGGACTTGCCGAAAGCTTTCATCAGCGCACTGTCATCGAACTCGCCGACAATACGCGGCTGAATCTTCTGCTCGGCAAACCAGCGCATCAGCCTGCCGCGCACCACCGTTTCCTGACCCGGAATCAACAACGGCGCGCCGTGCAGGCACTGCGGAAAGTCGTCGCCAACGCGTTCGGCCACTTCACGAGTCGCAAAGAAGCTGACCCCACACTCGCCCAGTTTGTGGCTGTAGCCCTTTATGTCCAGATGCGGCGGCATGGGGCTGTCCGAGATCACCAGGTCAAGGCGCTGAATCGCCAGGTCCGCCAGCAGCCGGTCCAGCTTGTCTTCCCGGCAGGTGATGCGGATGGATTCCTGCAGGTTCATGGTCGGTGAAATCAATCGATACACAATTGATTTGGGTACCACATCCGCAACGCCGATACGAAACAGCAGCTGTTGTTCATCCGGTTGCGAGCGCAGCAGGTTTTCCAGCTCATTGCCCAGTTGAAACATCTGTTCTGCATAGGGTAGGGCGAGTCGGCCAGCTTCGGTCATTTCCAGTTGTCGACCTACGCGCTGGAACAGGTCGACGCCCAGTGAAGCCTCCAGCAGGCTGATCTGTCCGCTGACGGTCTGAGCGGTCAGGTTCAACTGCTCGCAAGCGCGCACGATGCTTCCGGTTTTGGCCACCACCCAGAAATAGTGCAACTGACGGTAGTTGAGCATAAGAATCGCCGATTCGGTAAAACCGAAGTATACGCGTTATAAAATCGAATTTTCCTGATGTTTCAAGATGTCTAGAATGCGCCTCTAACGCCGGACCAGAAATATCGTCCGGCCTTGTCTGGTGAGGAATCCATGAATAAATCCATTTGTGCTGCATTTTTGAGCTGTTCGCTGGTGGTCATAGCGGGATGCGATCAGATAGAGTCGTCGACAAAGCAGATGCTTGATACCGCTGCAAATACGGCGAAACAAGCGGTAGACGATACTCACAAAGCCGCCACCCAGTTGCTTGACGAGGCCGAACAGGAACTTTCAGTACTCGAGCCGCTACCAGGCTCGGCTGAAAACGATAAAAAGTCCGATAAAGAAATCTAACGTGAAACTATTGGCTCAGGCAGGGCAGTGATCTATGGAATACCTATTGGAACTCGTGACAAGTCCGGCAGCCTGGATCGCCCTTGCGACACTGGTTGTGATGGAAGTCGTGCTGGGCATCGATAACCTGATCTTCATTTCGATCATCACCAACAAGCTCCCGGAACATCAGCGAGAAAAGGCCCGCAAGCTTGGCATCGGCATGGCGCTGGTCATGCGTCTGGGCCTGCTCAGCACTGTCGCCTATATCGTGCAACTGACAGAACCTGTGTTCGAGGTGTTCGGTAAGGCGTTCTCCTGGAAAGACATGATTCTGGTTGCCGGTGGCCTGTTCCTGGTCTGGAAGGCGACCACTGAGATTCACCACAGCATGGACGTCAAGACGGACGAAGAGAAAGCCCTGGGTTCGGTGGTGGCGTTGAGCATGGGCGCGGCGATCGTGCAGATCCTTATGCTGGACCTGGTGTTCTCTATCGACAGCATCATCACCGCTGTGGGCATGACCGAGCACTTGCCTATCATGATCATTGCGGTAGTGAGCGCCGTGGTGGTGATGCTGGTAGCTGCAAACCCGCTGGCCAAGTTCATCAATGACAACCCTACGGTAGTCATGCTGGCGCTGGGCTTCCTGATCATGATCGGTATGACGTTGATTGCCGAAGGGTTTGGTGCCCACGTACCGAAAGGTTATATCTACGCTGCCATGACGTTCTCGGCCGCCATTGAAGGGCTGAACATGCTGGTGCGCAGAGCAAGACGCCGAAAGGCTGCTCGTTTATCACATGGCTGATAGACGAACTGGCTGAAAAAAAAACGGTCGACCCAGGCAACTGAGTCGACCGTTTTGCGTTCGAGGCATCGTCTGCGTACGCCCTGGCATGGCGAGCGTGTTCAGCCAGCCACGGCAGATTGCCTTTTTACATGTTTTGTCAGATCGGGTTTCTGCACCAAGAGCGGCCTGCTGCTGCGTGGATGATGGCGACGCGAGATGCGCATTACCCCCCACAGCATGGCGCTCGACACAGCAAGCCACGAAGCGATCAGCATCACGATTGTCAGTTCCAGGCTCATAAGTGCCTCCACATCCTGCTTTTGCTACGGTCTTGATAACTGACATTCTAGTACGAAGCATGTTTCGGTTAGTTGACCAATGGCATCGGGCTATGACCGATTTAGTTGCGGACCGCTCAACGGGCCTCTGCACAACGCTATACCCGAGCCCCGGACGGCTCTATTATCCGAGCCTAGGTCGGGTCGCAGGTTGCCCGACATCAGTTGAAGTGAGTAAGCATGTTGTCGGATTCTTTAATTGACGGCGCCGCTGGCGCCAGACGTTCATGGCTGGTGCTGGCCTTGATCATCAGCCTTGCTGGTTGTTCATCCATGGTTACGACGCAGATGAAACGCCTGCCTGACCGTGTCGAACTGACGTCGGTGCCGTTCTTCCGGGGTAACGCGTACCAGAGCGGGCCAATGGTGCTGGCAAGCATGCTGGCCAATCAGCAGGTACAGACCACTCCCGGTCTGCTCGACAAACCACTGCAACTGCCCGGTGCCGAAGACCGGCTGGAGCAGAACATGCAGAAGGTCGCGAGGGAATATGGCTTCATGGTCTACCCGCTCGACAGCCAGTTGCAGGAGCTGCTGGCTCAGGTTTCGGCAGGCTACCCGGTCATGCTGCGTTTTGCGCAGGGTTCCGCGTTCTGGAAAGGGCCGCGTTATGCGGTGCTGATCGGCTACAACCGGATCAAGCAAACTGTCTTGCTGAACGCGGGAATGGACCGTCGTTACTCGATGAGCTTCAGCAGCTTTGTCTCAGCCTGGCAAGACGCAGGCGGTTGGGCGGTGCTGGTGCAAGCACCTCGCCAGTTGCCTGCGAATGTCGATCATCAACGATGGCTGCAGGCGGCCGACGCGCTGGCAAAGGCGGGTCAGGAGCAGGCGGCAGGCGAGGCCAGAAGAACGCTGGAGCGTGGCGTTAAATGAAATCAACAAAAACGGCATCTTGAAGGTGCCGTTGATCTGCCGGTTGCTGGTCAGAATCCCAGTCGATCACGCAGGCTGTAATACCACGCGCCCAATGCAGTGAGCGGCGTGCGCAGCATCTGGCCACCAGGGAAGGGGTAGTGGGGCAGGTCGGCGAATGCATCGAAACGCTCGGCCTGACCGCGCAGCGCCTCGGCCAGCACCTTGCCCGCCAGGTGGGTGTATGTCACGCCATGCCCGCTGCAACCCTGTGAGTAGTAGATATTTTCGCCGAGCCTTCCAACCTGCGGCAGGCGCGACAGGGTTAGCAGAAAGTTACCGGTCCAGGCGTAGTCGATCTTGACGTTCTTGAGTTGCGGGAACGCCTTGAGCATTTTCGGCCGGATAATCGCCTCGATATTGGCCGGATCTCTCGCGCCATAGACCACGCCACCGCCAAAAATCAAGCGCTTGTCGGCACTGAGTCGGTAGTAATCCAGCAGGTAATTGCAGTCCTCGACGCAGTAATCCTGCGGCAACAGGGTTTTAGCCAGCTCATCGCTCAACGGCTCGGTGGCAATGACCTGGGTGCCGCACGGCATCGATTTCGCAGCCAGCTCCGGGACCAGATTGCCCAGATAGGCATTGCCGGCGACGATAATGAACTTCGCCCGGACTTTGCCCTGCTCGGTATGGACCACCGGGCTGGCACCGCGCTCGATGCGGATTGCTGCAGATTGCTCGTAGATCGTACCGCCCAGCGTTTCAACGGCAGCAGCTTCACCCAACGCCAGATTAAGGGGGTGAATATGACCGCCGGTCATGTCCAGCAAACCACCAATGTACTGGTCGCAGGCCACCACCTCGTTGATCCGTCGCTTATCCATCAACTCGAGTTTGTTGTGGCCGTAGCGCTCCCACAATCGCTGCTGAGCTTCCAGATGCGCCAGTTGCTTGCTGGTGATGGCTGCAAACACGCCGCCATCCTTGAGGTCGCACTGAATGCCATAGCGCGAAACCCGGTCACGAATGATGGACGCGCCTTCAAAAGCCATTTGCCCCAACAGCTGCGCCTGGCGTGGGCCTACCGTACGTTCGATCACATCTATATCACGGCTGTAACTGTTGACGATCTGACCACCGTTACGCCCGGATGCGCCAAACCCGACCTTTGCTGCTTCGAGCACCGTCACCCGGAACCCGTTCTCCAGCAGGAACAGGGCGCTGGACAGGCCGGTGTAGCCGGCACCTATGACGCACACGTCGGTTTCGACCTCGCCTTGCAGGGCTGGGCGTTGCGGCGCAGCGTTGGCTGAAGCGGCGTAATAGGACTGGGGATAGGGCGTATTTGCCATCCTGATGCTCCGTTTAATATTCTTGACGATGGCGCTGATCGTACCCGAGATGCCAAGGCTCTGCCAGCGTCCGGCGAAAACAGTCGAGGCGCAGAATTTTGCAAAAAACGCTTTAATTCATAGGGTTAGGCAAAAAACAGGTTGACATATATGTCCATATCCGTAAAATTCCGCCCCACAGCAGGCACGTAGCTCAGTTGGTTAGAGCACCACCTTGACATGGTGGGGGTCGTTGGTTCGAGTCCAATCGCGCCTACCAAACAAAATCCGCTCTGCTGGGCGGTGAAAAAAGGGTCAACCGAAAGGTTGGCCCTTTTTTATGTTTTACGTTTGTTGACCAGGCTAAAAATTTTCAATTATTCAGAGAGTTACTGCAAAAAAGAATTTGACAGGTATTCGAATATCCGTAGAATGCCGACCCACAGCAGGCACGTAGCTCAGTTGGTTAGAGCACCACCTTGACATGGTGGGGGTCGTTGGTTCGAGTCCAATCGCGCCTACCAAACAAAATCCGCTCTGCTGGGCGGTAAAAAAAAGGGTCAACCGAGAGGTTGACCCTTTTTTTTGTGCGCTTTTTACGCTAAGCGATGGTGACTCCCATGCCAGCTGCTGGCAAGGGAGTCGTCAGACCAGCAGTCACCCTGTCTCAGGGAATAAGCCGGTCACTACGCAGTTTCTCGAAGACATTGAAAAACGCATCATCGCTTGCCTGGAACGCAGTGAAGCCCAGTTTGCGGCTTTTCGACATGTCTGTGACCACTTCGATCGGACGACCCAGGTCGGCGTCGGTGTGCCACGGTGAGATCAGTCGGTTGATATCCGCTTCCTTGAGCTGATGCTCACGGACGATGTCCGTCCATGCTGCCTGGTCATTGGCCATCTGGGTTTCCAGCGGGGCAGGCTGATTCGGGAAGGCTGCAGGCTCGATACCAAAGTATTCAGCGATCTGGCCCCACATCCAGCTCCAGCGAAATACATCCCCGTTGGTGATGTTGAAAGCCTGATTAGCTGCCGCCGGTGTCGTGGCAGCCCACAACTGCTGATGGGCCAGCTGACGCGCATCGGTCATGTCGGTCAGGCTGTCCCACTGCACGCGCGAGCCGGGGAACACAAATGGCCGGCCAGTGGCCTTGCAGATGGAAGCGTAGACAGCCAGTGTGGTCGCCATGTTCATGGCGTTGCCGACGGCGACGCCTGTCACGGTGTGTGGGCGATGCACGCTCCAGGTAAAGCCATCCTTCTCGGCAGCGGCAAAGACTTCGTCTTCCTGCGCGTAGTAGAAGTTTTCGATGTCCAGACGCGCCTGAGTTTCCCGGAACGGAGTTTGCGGCAGCGTGCCTTTACCGTAAGCCTCAAACGGGCCGAGGTAGTGCTTGAGCCCGGTGACCAGTGCCACGTGCTGCACACTGCCTGCAGGCCGGAGAGCATCCAGCACATTGCGCACCATGGCGGCGTTGACGCGGATATTTTCAGCTTCGGTGGCCTGACGCGACCAGGTGGTAATAAATACGTGAGTGGGCTTCAGATCTGCCAGCGCCGCGTTGACGGACTCGGGGTTTTGAAGGTCGGCGGAAACCGGAATTACGCCGGGTCGGGCCGATGGATTGCGGGAGAGCGTGGCTACCTGCCAATCATGTTCGAGCAACAATTGGGTGATTGCACTGCCGACAATGCCACTTGCGCCAACAACCAGGGCGGTCTGAGTCATGGGGATCTCCTGAGACGGGGGTGAAGTAAATGGACCGTCTGCTGCTTCAGAACAGCATCAGGCCCAGCGGTTCAACCCGATCAGTGCAGTTCCCTTTAATGCCGCCTGTCTTGCCTGGCAAGGCTCAGGCTTGCAGGGCGTATGATTTGACGATGGTCTTGGTAGCGCTGCTGGCTTTGAGGTCGCCAAGGTTTTTCGGCGCAAACCATTTGCAGGCGGAAATTTCGTTCTGCGGCGAGGGCTCGATGGAGCTGGGAACCTGCGTGACGAAGACATAGTGAGTGACTTTGTCTTTTTCATAGGCCGCAAGGTACAGCAGGTCGAGATTCTCAAGGCCGGTTTCCTCGCTCAATTCGCGTACCGCGGCTTGAACGGGTGTTTCTCCGGATTCGATCTTGCCACCAGGCAACGCCCATCTGGATTTCGGTTTGCGTACGTAAAGCACTTGGCCGTCACGTTTGCAGATGACTGTCGCGCGCTGTTTCATAATCCATTCACCTGTTAAACGTCCATTCACATCAATATCTGCAAGGACTCTGTGAACTTGAGACCCCATTGGGGCTAAGTTGTAGTCACTGAATTGTAATAAAAAGTTCATTGTTATCAGCTGTCCATCGCCGGGGAAGTTTCAGGACAGGCATAGGCGCCATCAAAACGGCGTGTGATCGCTGATATGTTTTCAGAGTATGGGACGTAAGTGTGAAGATGCGGTGCAGCAGTTCCTGTTGTGCGACGTACGGCGAAGTTTTTTTGCAGAAGTTGCCGTCCCTGGCACCCATTCTCCGTTCAAAAGGGCGACATTCAGGCAGCAGACGCTTCCTGTTTGAGGCTGGCCATATCAATGACGAATCGATACTTAACGTCACCTTTGAGCATCCGCTCATAAGCTTCGTTGATGTCCTGCATGGCAATCACTTCAATGTCCGAAACGATGCCGTGTTCGGCGCAGAAATCCAGCATCTCCTGGGTTTCCTGAATGCCGCCGATCAACGAGCCGGCCAGGCTGCGGCGCTTGAATATCAGATTGAAAACGGTGGGCGAGGGGTGCGGCTCAGCCGGTGCGCCCACCAGTGTCATGGTGCCGTCACGCTTGAGCAGTGACAGGAAGGCATCCAGATCGTGAGGCGCAGCGACTGTATTAAGAATGAAGTCCAGACGGTTGACCTGAGTTGCCATCTGCTCGGGATCTTTGGACACGATCACCTCATCGGCACCCAGGCGCAGGCCATCTTCGCGCTTGTCGGGGGATGTGGTGAAAAGTACGACATGGGCGCCCATCGCGTGTGCAATCTTCACACCCATATGGCCAAGGCCGCCAAGGCCAACGATACCCACTTTCATGCCCGGACCGACTTTCCAGTGGCGCAGCGGCGAATAGGTTGTAATGCCTGCGCACAATAAAGGCGCGACCGCTGCCAGATTGGCATCGTGCGACACGCGCAGAGCGAATTTTTCCTTGACCACGATCGTGTCGGAGTAACCACCAAAGGTGTTTTCGCCGCCAAATACCGGGCCGTTATAGGTACCGGTAAAACCGCTTTCGCAGTACTGCTCGTCACCTTCGGAACAGGATGCGCATTGCTGGCAGCTGTCGACCATACAGCCGACGCCGGCAATATCGCCGACTTTGAATTGCGTGACGCTGGCGCCGACCGCTGTCACCCGGCCGACGATTTCGTGACCGGGAACCGATGGATACAGCGTGTTGTGCCATTCATTACGGGCCGTATGCAGGTCCGAGTGACACACGCCGCAGTAGAGAATGTCGATCTGCACATCATCGGCGTCAGGAGCGCGGCGTTCGAACTGGTAGGGCTTGAGCGCTTCTTTTGCGGATTGCGCTGCATAGCTGTAGGTCTTGATCATCACTGTCACCTGTTCAGTAAGGGAATCGAGCGTGAGGCCGCTCGGGGCAGCGCAGCATCGTGTGCTTCAAGGCTGTTACGGGCTTCACATCACACTTGAATCTGACCGGTCCTGTTGCCGGATAGTGCCCGGCGTCACATACCCGCATGAGCGAATGAATGAGCTCTGCCAAAAAGGAATGAACTTTGCAACAATGTGGCAACACGCTTGTCACCTCTGGTCATGGTTTTCAAAAATGACTGCCGTCGGTTTATGCATCTGGTGCTTCAATGACTGTCTCAAATCTGGCCATAGAGTTGTGCCCGAGCGTTGTCTCCAATTGCGAAGAGGCGTCGAATGACAGCTCCGACGGCTCGGATGATGGCTCCATCGATGCGGTTCTGAACGCAGCGCGAGCGCACATGCCGGATATCGCCTGGGCGGCCTACGCAGCAGGTGAACTCAAATGCTTGCTGGGTCAGGGGGATGACGGCGTTGTATGGCCGGGGCATATCGCGCTAGAGGACTTCGATGCATTCTGTGATCAGTTGCAGCTTTACCGCCGCATCGCCGGTCAGGGGGAAGGCGCGCTGGGCTGGGTGCTGGCACCGATGGCCGAGAAAGATCATCCGCAACTTGTGGAACTGGCCAGCAGGCTGGGTGCGTTGTTGCAGACGGCGGCATTGATCAGGGCACAGAATACCCAGAAGACGCTTTATGAAATCAGCCTTCTGGCAAGCTCGCCGCTTGATCGTCGTGCCTTTCTGCAAGGTATCCATCAGCAACTGGGCACGCTGGTCGATGCCGAAAACTTTTACGTGGCGTTATACGACGCACAGTGCGGCAAGATCACCTACCCCTATTACATCGACCGTTTCGATGACGAAGCGATGGCCCCCGAGACGTTCGAGTTCATCGATCCTCAGCGGATCTCCCTGACCGGGTATGTCCTGAGTACAGGCCAGCCCTTGTTTCTTCATGCTTCGTGCATCGAACTGGCTGCAAATGAGGGCCGTTTTTTCTGCTACGGACGTCTCCCCGAGTTCTGGATGGGCGTTCCGCTGAAGAACGCCTCGGATGAAGTGTTCGGCATGGTGGCGATGCAGGTGTATGACGTGGCTCGTGTGTACAGCGCCCAGGACCGGGCACTGTTCGCGGTAGTCTCGCGCTATGTCGCCATGGCCCTGGAGCGTCTGCTGCGACGCAACGATCTGGAGCAGATGGTGGCACTGCGCACGCAGCAGCTCTGCGCAGCCAACGATGCGCTCAGGCAGGAAGTGAGAGACCGGGAGCGCGCCGAGCATTTGCAGAATGCGCTGTTCCAGATTGCCGAGCTTTCCAGTCAGCCTGGCGACATGAACGAGCTGTTCCACAGCCTGCACATGATCGTCGGTGAATTGCTGGTTGCACTGAATTTCTACATCGCGCTTTACGACAGCACCACAGGCGAGGTGACGTTTCCGTATTACATCGACGAATACCGACCTGTACCGCCTCGCTCCCGGCGCGGGCAGCGAGGCTTCACGGAGTATGTGATCGGTCAGCGGCGACCTTGCCTTATCGATTACCAGGATGCCCGCAGGCTCGAAAGCCTCGGAGAGATCGAAGTACAGAAGGACCCGACGCCCTCTTTTTCCTGGCTGGGCATCCCCTTGTTCGATGGCGATCAGGTGCGTGGTGTACTGGTGGTCCAGAGCTACTCGAAGGACGTCAGCTATACCCAGCGCGATCAGGAGCTTCTGACATTTGTATCCCGCCATATCGATACCGCATTGTCTCGCCGCAATGCGGCAGAAGCCATTCATACGGCTAATCTGCGCCTCGAAGCACGGGTGCGCGACAGGACCCGTGAGCTCGATCAGGCCAATGCCAGGCTGCAATATGAAAACGCCCACGACTCGTTGACCGGGCTGCCCAATCGCAGTCATCTGCAGTATCGCCTCAAGCAGGCCTGGCAGGAATTCTGCCTGAGCGGCCAGCAGTTGAGTGTCATGTTCATTGATCTGGATCGTTTCAAGATGATCAATGACA
This sequence comes from Pseudomonas coronafaciens pv. oryzae str. 1_6, assembly GCF_000156995.2. Classification (NCBI taxonomy): domain Bacteria; kingdom Pseudomonadati; phylum Pseudomonadota; class Gammaproteobacteria; order Pseudomonadales; family Pseudomonadaceae; genus Pseudomonas; species Pseudomonas coronafaciens. Next base: position 2,537,218 of record NZ_CP046035.1, read on the forward strand.
GTCTTGGTCATCACTGCGGTGACATTCTGCTGATTCAGGCGGCCGAGCGGTTGCGCAGTTGCATGCGCGAGGGTGATTTGCTCGCGCGGCTGGGCGGCGACGAGTTTGCGGTACTGAGCATCGATGCGCCGCTGCAGACCGGCATTGACATCGCGCAACGCATTCTCAGCGCGTTCGAACAGCCGTTCGTGATTGACGACCACACGGTTTTTTCTTCCTGCAGCATTGGCGTCGTGGGCGCCGACAGCCAGTTCCATCAAGAGCCGGCGGACCTTCTGCGCGATGCCGATACGGCCATGTATAGGGTCAAGAATGGCGGACGTGACAGCTTCGCGGTGTTCAATCAGGCACTGCGCCGAGAGGTTCTTGACCAGGTCGAGCAGGAAGGTGCACTGCGCACCGCGCTGAAATGCACGGATCAGTTGATCCCTTATTTTCAGCCAATTGTCTGCGTCAAAACCGGGCAATTGCGAGCGCTCGAGGCTTTGATTCGCTGGCGCACACCCGATGGCCAGATCATCGCGCCGGAGAGTTTTCTGCCTGCACTGGAGGGCCTGCGCCTGATCGGACGTCTCGACCTCTACATGCTCAAGCAGGTCATCACCATTCTGGCGCAGCCGGAAAACAGCCATTGGCCGCCTGTGCACGTGAACTGTTCCAGCTACAGCATCACCCGGCCGACCTTCTCGGCCGAAGTTCTGGCGATGCTTGCCGAGCACGGGGTAGCCCCTCGGCGTTTGTGTCTGGAGCTGACCGAGGGCGCTCTGGTAGCTGATCCGGATCAGGCACGGCTGTCGATGAAGCTGCTGGCAGAGCAGGGCATGTCGGTCATGCTGGATGATTTCGGTGCTGGTTTCTCGTCCCTCAGCTACGTGCATCAGTACCATTTCAGCGGTTTGAAAATCGACAAGTCGTTTATTTTCGGACTGGTTTCGAGCGTGCGCAGCCGGGCCATCGTCCGCGCTATCGTGCGCATGGCTGAATCCCTTGACCTGGCAGTGGTTGCCGAAGGCGTCGAAGACCTTGAAACCCTGGAGTTGCTACGCGAAATCGGCGCCGCGCAAGCCCAAGGCTACTACTTCTCTGCACCAATGCCCATCGGGCAACTGAAATTCGACGCGGTCGGCGAATCGGACTGACAACGTTGTTTTCCCGGCGAAGTCTTGCCGCAGTCGGCAAGTTACACTCGGTTTTTGACGGTCGGCGTGCTGTGTCTTCAAATCAAGATCAATGAAATCAAGCGGTTGATGGTTTATTGCACACTTGGCACTGGACTTGCTGTTGAACTTGCGCAGCATGTTCATCAAGAGGTGAAGAAATGATTATTGGCACTAGTGCGCTTGAGCAACTTGTTTCCCGAGCGGTCGTCGGGCGCAAGACCGTGGATGAGGTGTCCCAGGACGCTTTCAGCGCGGTTGCCTCCGCTGGCCTGAGTTCAGGTCCGGCACCGGTCGTTGCACAAGCCAGCGATACAGCATCGCAGGACAGCAAGCAGGACAACAATGGTTACAACGAATCCTTTGCCCGGATGATGATCAACCTGAAGTCTGCCGGTGATACGTCACTGTCGGAGAAGACGGGAGACCGCGATAACGGGTTCATCGGTTCAGTGGCCAACGCCGCCAGCGCCTCTGACACGGCATCGACGGATTCGGTACAACAGAAATTCATGGATTCTCTGAAGCAGACAGCCGAAGAGAAAGTGCGCGAGAAGCTGACGGGCGTCACCCAGAAAAACTACGACGCCATGACGCCACAGGACCAACTGGCCATCGACCAGAAAGTCCAGGACGCGCTCAAGGACAAGCAGAATGATGTTGCTGATGATATCAATACGCGCATCAGAGGTATCAAGGCCGGCATGGTGGCCTGACAGCCACTGAACTCAGTGGCTTGTCCGGCAGCTGTGATGGCCGTTTCGTAAGTAAGCTCACTCCCATAATCCGAGTGTCCAGTCTGTAAGGAGAGGGTTCTGGCCTTCTCGACTGGAATGCTCTGTCAATGTGGCAGTGAGCGTGCTCACCAAGACTATCGTCCATGCACCACAGCTGAAGCGGATGCATGGCGGTAGCGTTTAATAAGCCATTTCAACCCAACTGATGCCGATACGGCAGGTCCGGGCCTACTTTCGTGCAGGTCAGCGCGGCTGCACCGACGGCAAACTCCAGCATCTCGCCCAGCATTTCTCTAGACAGAGTCGCCAGACCCTCTGGCGTGTCCAGCTGTCTTTCGCTCAAAAATGTCAGCAGGGCGGCCTGGAAGGTGTCTCCGGCACCGACGGTATCGGCCGTCACCACGGTTTTGGCCGGTACCGACCAGGTGCCGTGCTGGCGGGTAAAGACGCTGGCGCCTTGAGTGCCGCGTGTGACGATCACCAGTTGCGTGCGCTTGCCAAGCCAGCCCTCGGCGATCTGCTGTGGGTCGCTTTCCGGATACAGCAGGTGTAAATCTTCGTCGCTTACCTTGATCAAGTGAGCGTGCTCGGCAAACAGGGCAATCTGGCTGCGCCAGCGCTGGATATCCGGCGCAGGGTTAAGACGTACGTTGGGGTCCAGGGAAATAAGGCGCGTAGAGCTTTCGCGAGCCACCAGTGCCAGCAATGTGTCGGCAATCGGCTGCACCACCAACGAGAACGAACCCACATGAATTGCGCGTATGTGTTCGTTCATTTCAGGCAAGTGTTCCATGCGCAACTGCCGGTCCGCACAACCGTCACCGCGGAAGCTGTAAGTGGGCGAGCCATCATTGCCCACTGCAACCATCGCCAGCGTAGTGGGCGAGTCGAAATCGACCAAATTGGCGGTGTCGACCGTTTCCTGCTCAAGCACCGCGCGCAGACGGCGGCCCAGGTAGTCGGTGGAGATCCCGGCAAAAAACGTTGCTTCCACGCCCAGACGGCGCAAGCCGATGGCAACGTTGAACGGTGAACCACCGGCTATCGCGTCAAACCCCAGCCTGTTGAGCGAGCTGCCGTCGTCAGCGCGGGTGAAAATATCGAACAGTGCTTCGCCGCAAACCAGAAACATAAGTGCTCCATGAAAAAGTACAGGGGTCAGATGTTACGTACTTGTGCCTGATAAGACTGGTAGACCTGCTGGTACGCGGCCACATTGCGCGCAACGGGGTGGGTCTCGCTGGCCTGATCAAGACTCACACAGCGCTCACATATCTGTCGCAGTTCCAGGGCCTTGCCGCTGGCCTTCGACCAGCACCAGGCGGCCTGGATCGCAGCACCCAGCGCCGCCGCTTCCGAGTGGTCGGTGCAGATCACCGGTGTGTCCATGATGTCTGCCACTATCTGACGCCATACGCCACTTTTCGAACCGCCGCCAATCAGGCGGATCTTTTCGCTGCGTATGCCGCTGTCGCGGAGCAGGTCCAGCCCGTAGCGAAGACCGAAGGTGGTGCCTTCGACCACCGCCCTGCACAGGTTGGCCTGGGTCAGGTTGGTACTGTCCAGCCCGACGATACTGCCAGTGGCGTCGGGCAGGGCAGGTACGCGTTCGCCGTTGAGAAAAGGCAATACCAGCACGCCTTCGGCGCCGATCGGGGCACTGGCGATTTTCTGGTTGAACTCAGTGATGCTCAGCGCGAACAGCTCGCGGAAGGCAGTTGTTGCGTTGGTGAGGTTCATGGTGCAGATCAATGGCAGCCAGCCGCCGGATGACGAACAGAACGTCGCGACAGATTGATGCTCACTGACCTGCGCCTGATCGGCATAGGCATACAGGGTGCCTGACGATCCTAGGCTCATGGTGATCAGCCCCGGCTGAATATTGCCGGTGCCGATTGCGCCCATCATGTTGTCGCCACCGCCACTGGAAACCAGCGCGTCCGGATTGAGCCCCAGCAATCGGGCGATCTCGGGGCGCAGGGTGCCAACCGGCTGATCAGCTTCGATCAGTGGCGGCAGAGCCTTGCCCAGACGCCCGCTCGGGTCGATATGGGCCAACAGTGGCAAGTCCCATTCACGCGTACGTACGTTGAAATAACCTGTGCCCGACGCATCGCCATATTCGGTACAGCTGCGCCCCGTCAACCAGTAGTTGAGGTAGTCGTGGGGCAGTAACACCTTGTCGATGCGCTCGAACACGTGCTGATGCTGCTCTTTGCTCCAGAGCAGCTTGGATACGGTGTAGCCCGGAGCAATCACCAGACCCAGACGGTCCTGCGAGCCTTGTGCTCCGCCCAGATAATCCAGCAGGCGCTGGTTTTCGGGAGCGGTTTCGGTGTCACACCATAATTTGGCCGGACGCAACACCTGCCCTTGATCATCAAGCAGCACCAGACCATGTTGTTGGCCGGACACACCGATGGCCTGAATCTGCTGCCCGGAAACATCGGCAAGGGCCAGTGCCTCGCGGACGGCCTGTTGCAGCGCATCCAGCCATTGCTGCACGTCCTGCTCGCGGCGGCCATTATGGTCGCTTATCAGGCTGTGTGGCGCCGAGCCTTCGCCCAGTACCTTGCCGCTTTCGGCATCAAGCACCAGCGCCTTGGTGCCTTGGGTGCCGCAGTCGATTCCAAGAAACATGGTGTGTCCCTCAGTGCCCTTTGGCGAGAAGTTTTTCCAGAGTGCCGCTGACACCCAGTTCGCGCAGATTATTGACGTTTTGCTCGAACGCCGCCACGAATTCGGCCGATTGAGGAATGGCCAGACCGAATATTTCTTCAACGCTCAACAAGCGCTGGGTGATCAGGGCGTCGTCAGCGACCAGCGCCTGACAGAACTCGGCGCGCGGATCGGGAATCCGGTAAACCGCCCCATTTTCGTCAACACCCTTCAGATACAGCGCCCACGCAGCTACCACCAGCGAAGCACGTTCAAGGTTGCCTTGGTCGACGATCAGGCGATTGATCGTGGGGATGGTGAATTTGGGGAATTTCGACGAGCCGTCCGAGCAGACCCGCTCCAGTTGGTCGGCAATGGCCTGATTGGAAAAACGCTCGATCAGCGTGTCTTTGTAGCCTTCCAGATCGATGCCGGGCACCGAGGCCAGCTGTGGCGTGACGTCCAGGTCCATATAGGCGCGAATGTAGCGGACGAACAGCGGGTCGTTCATGGTTTCGTGGACGAAACGATAGCCTTTCAGAAAGCCCAGATAGGTCAGGGCGAGATGGCTGCCATTGAGCAGCTTGATCTTCATTTCCTCATAAGGCGTCACGTCATCGGTGAACTGCACGCCGACTTTTTCCCAGGCCGGGCGACCGTTGACGAACTTGTCTTCCAGTACCCACTGCACGAACGGTTCACAGACCACGGGCCAGGCATCGTCGATGTGCTTCTCGTCGGCCAGCTGCAGCCGGTGTGCCGCACTGGTCATGGGCGTGATGCGATCAACCATCGCGTTGGGGAAACTTACGTTTGCAGCGATCCAGTCATGCAGATCGGCATCGCGCAACGCGGCAAAGGCCAGCAGTGCCTTGCGGGCCACCGCGCCGTTATGCGGCAGGTTATCGCAGGACATCAGGGTGAAGGCCGGCGTGCCTTCGGCGCGGCGGCGTGCCAGCGCGGCACAGAGAAAACCGAAAACCGTCGCCGGTTGCTCCGGGTTCGCCAGATCATGCTGAATCTGCGGCAGGTGGGCCATGAACTGACCGTTGCTGTCGTCGATGCAATAACCGCCTTCGGTGATTGTCAGCGAGACGATGCGGATGTCCGGGCTGGTCAGCTTGTCGATCAGCGCCTGCGGGCTGTCTTCGGCCAGCAGCATGCCGCTGATCGAGGCAATGATGCGGGTTTTGGTGTCCGGCGTGTCGCCCAGCTCATAGAGCGTGTACAGGTAGTCCTGCTCCGCCAGTGCGTCCCGAACGGCTTTGTCTTCGGGGCGCAGGCCCACGCCACAGATACCCCAGTCCAAACCTTCGCCGCTGTTCATCAGGGCATCGGTATAAAACGCCTGATGCGCCCGATGAAAACCGCCGACGCCGATGTGGGCGATCCCTTGACGGGTGTTCTCCACGGCATAGTCAGGCAGGGCGATGTCTGCATCGAGTCGCGACAGATTGTTCTTGTTCAGTTTCATGAAAGGCTCTCCGGAACTCAGGCGGCGGCAGTCTGCAGGGCCTTGGCAATGACCAGGCCCTGAGCGTCGAACAGGTGGCAATGGGCGCTGTCCAGGTGCAGGTTCAGCGTTTCGCCGTACTGGCTTGCCAGATCACCGCGAATACGCAGGGTCAACGGCTCGCCGGAATGGGTGCGCACGTGGCAATAAGTATCACTGCCGAGACGTTCGCTGACATCGGCGATGACCTGCAGCTGGCAATCGCCGTTCTGGGCCAGGTTCAGGTGTTCCGGACGAATACCCAGGGTGACTGGCGCGCCGACACTCTGGCCTGTGGCATTGACCGGCAGGTTGATACGGGTGCCGGCGTCGAGTTCTACCTCGCAGCTGGCGCTGTCGACACGGCTGATCTTGCCTTTGAGGAAGCCCATCTTCGGCGTGCCGAGAAAACCGGCGACGAACAGGTTGGCCGGGTGGTGATACAGCTCCAGAGGCGAGCCGACCTGCTCGACCTTGCCGCCATTGAGCACCACCACTTTGTCTGCCAGTGTCATGGCTTCGACCTGATCGTGCGTGACGTAGATCATCGTGGCCTGCAATTCCTTGTGCAGGCGCGACAATTCGAGGCGGGTCTGTACACGCAGCGCGGCGTCGAGGTTGGACAGTGGCTCGTCGAACAGGAAGATCTTTGGGTTGCGCACGATGGCCCGCCCGATGGCGACGCGCTGACGTTGTCCGCCTGACAGTTGCTTGGGTTTGCGCTCCAGTAATGGGCCGAGCTCGAGAATGCGTGCGGCCTCATCAACCTTCTTCTTGATCTCGGCCTTGTCGCCGCCGGCAAGGTCCAGCGCGAACGACAGGTTCTTGCCGACGGTCATGTGCGGGTACAGCGCGTAGGTCTGGAACACCATCGCCAGGTCGCGCTTGGCCGGGGTGACCTGGGTGATATCGCGGCCATCGAGTTCGATGGTGCCGGAGGTGACCTCTTCAAGCCCGGCGATGAGCCGCAGCAGGGTGGATTTGCCACAGCCCGACGGCCCGACGAAGACGACGAATTCGCGGTCCTTCACGTCCAGATCGATACCCTTGATGATCTGGTGACCGTCAAAGCCTTTTTGCAGGTTTCGGATGCTCAGGTTAGCCATTTTGGACTCCTTTTTATTCTTTGGGTCGGGGCTATTTGACAGCGCCGAACGACAGGCCGCGAACCAGTTGTTTTTGACTGATCCAGCCGAAAATCAGGATGGGAGCACACGCCAGGGTCGACACCGCCGAAAGCTTGGCCCAGAACAGCCCTTCAGGACTGGAGTAGGAGGCGATCAGTGCGGTAAGCGGCGCAGCGGCAGACGAGGTGAGGTTCAGCGACCAGAACGCCTCGTTCCAGCACAGGATCAGTGAAAGCAGCGCGGTGGATGCCAGACCGCCCTTGCAGATCGGCATCAGCACGCGAAAGATTTCCTGGCGGGTGCTGGCGCCGTCCAGCCTTGAGGCTTCGAGAATTTCGCCGGGTATGTCCTTGAAATAGGTGTAGATCATCCAGACCACAATCGGCAGGTTGATCAGCGTGTAGATAATGATCAGCGCCAGGCGGGAGTCCAGCAGGCCGAAGGTCTTGGCCAGCAGGTAGATCGGCATCAGCACGCCCACAGGCGGCAGCATCTTGGTCGAGAGCATCCAAAGCAGGGTGCTTTTAGTGCGTTTGGTCTCGAAAAACGCCATCGAGTAGGCTGCCGGGATGGCGATCAGCATCGCCAGGGCAGTGGCACTGAACGAGATCAGTACCGAGTTCCAGGCGAAGTGGAAATAATCGCTGCGCTCCTGAATGTGCAGGTAGTTTTCCAGGGTCGGGGTAAAGAACAGCTGCGGCGGCGTCGCGAAGGCGTCGATCTCGGTCTTGAAACTGGTCAGAACCATCCAGAAGATCGGAAAGAACACCAGCGCGGCGATTAGCCAGGACAGGGTTCCAAGCAACAGGCTTTGCAGGCGGCGGGACTGTTTGAGAGTCATCATGGCAAGGTCCTCATGACTTGTCGGTGAGGTTTTTGCCGATCATCCGGATCAGGATGATCGCCGCTATGTTGGCAATGACGACGGCAATCAAACCGCCCGCCGAGGCCATGCCGACGTCGAATTGCAGCAGTGCCTGGATATAGATCAGGTACGCCAGGTTGGTCGAGGCAAAGCCCGGCCCGCCGTTGGTGGTAGTGAAGATTTCGGCGAACACCGAGAGCAGGAAAATCGTTTCGATCATCACCACCACCGCAATCGGACGAGCCAGATGCGGCAGGGTCAGGTGCCAGAAGATCGCAAGCGGGCCGGCACCGTCCAGACGCGCTGCTTCTTTTTGCTCCTGGTCCAGCGACTGCATGGCAGTCATCAGGATGAGGATCGCGAACGGCAGCCACTGCCAGGACACAATGATGATGATCGACAGCATCGGGTAGTGGGCGAACCAGTCAATAGGTTGCGCGCCGAAGAACTTCCACACGGCCGCAAGTACCCCGGAAACCGGGTGGAAAATCAGGTTTTTCCAGATCAGCGCACTGACTGTCGGCATGATAAAGAAAGGCGAGATAAGCAGTACGCGGACGATACCTCTGCCGAAAAACTCGCTGGCTTCGAGCAAGGCCGAGATCAGCACGCCGAGGATCACACTGATCGCCAGCACGCTGCCGACCAGCAGCAGGGTATTGCCTGCACCCGGGAGGAAACCGCTGTCAGTCACAAAATATTGAAAGTTTTCCAGCCCGACGAATTCGTTTTCGCCGGGTGATAAAAGGTTGTAACGGATCAGCGAGAAGTAGATGGTCATGCCCAGCGGCACAATCATCCATACCAGCAGTAGCGCTACCGAAGGGCTGACCAGAAACCAGCCCGGTTTGAATCGACGGTTTTTGATCGGGGGCTGAGCGCCGGACACGTCCGTGCGTTCAGGGGAGGCTGAGGTAGTCATTGGGAGCTCCGAACCGGATTGCACCAGAGGGGTTGCGCAGTTGAGCCTCAGGGTGAACGCGTTGGCATTCACCCTGAGGCAAGGCGATTACTTCTTCGGGTAACCGGCTCGTTTCATGTCCCGCTCGGTGGCGGTCTGCGCATTTTTCAACGCCTGGTCCACTGTCGACTGACCGATCAGCGCGGCAGAGAATTGCTGGCCGACACTGGTGCCGATTGCCTGGAACTCAGGAATGGTCACCAACTGGATGCCGACGTAAGGCACAGATTTGAGCGTCGGTGACTTGGGGTCAGCTGCTTTCAGCGATTCCAGGGTGATGTTGGCAAACGGCGCGGCTTTTTTGTATTCGTCAGTGTAGGTCGAGGCTCGGGTGCCTGGCGGTACATTGGACACGCCGTCGGTGTCGGCAACCAGCTTGGCGTACTCTTTCGATGTTGCCCACTGAGTGAATGTCTTCGCGTCATCGGTATTTTTGGCGCTGGTCGGGATCGCCAGAGACCACGAGTACAGCCATGCCGAGCCCTTGTCGGTGACTTCGTGAGGTGCATAGGTGAAGCCAACGTCGTCGGCTACCTTGCTTTGCTTCTTGTCGGTCACGAACGAACCGGCAACGCTGGCATCGACCCAGATTGCACATTTGCCGCTGTTGAACAGCGCGAGGTTTTCGTTGAAGCCGTTGCTCGAGGCGCCCGGCGGGCCAGATTGTTTCATGGTGTTGACGTAGAAGTTCAGAGCGTCCTTCCATTCCGGTTGGTCGAACTGCGGTTTCCACTGCTCATCAAACCAGCGCGCGCCGTAAGCGTTGCCCAGAGTAGTGATCAGCGCCATGTTCTCGCCCCAGCCAGCCTTGCCACGCAGGCAGAGGCCATACTGCTCCTTGGATTTGTCGGTCAGCTTGCCGGCAAACTCGGCAATCTGGGTCCAGGTCGGGCGCTCAGGCATGGTCAGGCCTGCGGCTTTGAACAGGTCCTTGCGGTAGTAGGTGATCGACGCTTCGGCGTAGAACGGCAGTGCGAACAGTTTGCCGTCCACTGACAGGCCGTCGCGCACTGACGGGAAGACATCGTCCAGCGCATAGCTGGCAGGCAGGTCTTTCATTTCCTGCAGCCAGCCTTTCTGCCCCCAGAGTGAGGCTTCGTACATACCGATGGTCAACACATCGAACTGGCCGCCTTTGGTGGCGATGTCTGTGGTCAGACGCTGACGCAGCACGTTTTCTTCAAGTACCACCCACTTGAGCTTGATATCCGGATGGGCCTTTTCGAATTCGCCGGACAGGCGTTGCATGCGGATCATGTCGCTGTTGTTGACGGTAGCGATGGTCACTTCACCGGCCGTGGCGCCGCCGCTGAACACAAAGCAGGTGCTGAGGACGGAACTGGCGAGCAGAAGTTTTGCTGGGGTCTTCATTGATCACTCCTCTTCCACGCTCGGTGAGCGGCAGAAGGACGGTTATTGTTTTTTTCTCTTCCGGAGGTGAGGAAGATGTGGACTGATTACAACGGCGTTCAGGTTTAAAGACAAATCCTGCGCAGCACTCTGACTGATACTTTTTTGCACTGAGCTGATCAACGGCTTCAATCCTCAACCGCCCTCCGGCAAGCGTTGGCGCAATCGGAGCCTAGACGACGTGGGCGAAAGCAGGGCGAATCAGTACAGGTTTTGTTCGGTGAGGCGCTGAACGGCGAGACGGCGATAGTGCGACGGCGTCATTCCTTTGAGCTGTTGAAAGCGTCTGTTGAAGTTGGAAATGTTATTGAAGCCTGACTCGAAGCACACATCAGTAACCGGTTTTTCGCCATCGGCGAGCAACTCGCAGGACTTGCTGATACGCAGGCGATTGACGAACTCTACAAAACTGCGCCCTGTGGCCTGTTTGAATACTCTGGAAAAATAAGTGGGTTTCATCCCCAAGTATTCGGCGACCTCTTCCAGCGGCAGTTCTCGGCCATAATGCGCAAAGATATAATCCACTGCGCGGTTGGTGCGATCGACGCTGTGTTCGTCGGCGGTATGGGCGACGGCCGTTCCTGACAGCAGTTGGTAATCGTCACTGGCTGCAAGCAGCTCCAGCAGTATGAAAAAGTGCCCCAGGCGGGTAACACCGCGTGAGTCGGCGATTTTCTGCATCTGCTTCATGGCTTGGCGAATTGTGCGCTTGCAGCGAAATTCGATGCCGTAGCGTGCCCGATCCAGCAGCGGGTTGAGGGTCTTGAGCTCGGCAAATACCTGGTTGCCGCTTTCCAGGAGTTCGTCGGTGAAGTTGACCAGCATGTCGCGTTTGGGCACTACCTGCCCCTCGTCGATCTGGCTGATCCAGTTGTGCGGAAGGTTGGGGCCGGTCAGAAACAGGCTCGCGGGGTTGAAGTTGCCGATGTAATCGCCGACGAAGACTTTGCCGGAGCTGGCAACAATCAAGTGCAGCTCATACTCCTTGTGAAAGTGCCAGCGTACCAGCGGGCACGGGAAACCGTGTTCGCGATAAATGATCGACAGGCCGTTGTGGTCGTCCATCAATTCGTAGGAGGGGTCTGCGATTCTTGTTGTTTTACTCATGGCTGGGTCGTGTTCAGCAATTGCCAGAGCCGTAATGTGCCTGATTTTTTGCTTCCATGCCCGATCGTTGCCAAAAATCGCCTACGATCACACCTCTGACATGATTTGCCACACTGGAGCCGTCGTTCGATGAAACAGATCCTGCTAATCGGCATGGGTGCTGGCGATCCCGAGCAGATCACCCTGCAGGCGGTTACAGCGCTGAATCGTGCCGAGGTTATCTTCATTCTCGACAAGGGCTATGCCGACGATGAGCTGCTGCGGCTGCGAAAGGCGCTGTGCCAACGCTATATCACCCACCAGCGCTATCGGTTGGTTCAGGTTCAGGACCCTCGACGCGAGAACGATCCGCAGGTCTACGAGCGGGGAGTGGACCAGTGGCATGAGCAACGCGCCGCGCTGTTCGAGCGATTGCTGAGCGATGAACTGGGTGACGATCAGGTCGGCGCGTTTCTGGTCTGGGGCGATCCGTCCCTGTACGACAGCACCATGCGTATCCTTGACCGAGTCCTGACGCGGGGCCGCGTTGTGTTCGATTATCAGGTGATTCCCGGTATAACCAGTGTCCAGAGCCTGGTGGCAAGACACCGGATACCGCTCAATCGCATTGGCGAGCCGATTCACATCACCACGGGGCGCCGCCTGGCCACAGACCCGCTGACGCAACCTGCCAACGTCGTGGTGATGCTGGACGCGCATTGCACCTTCGAACGTTACATCGGGCAGGGCCTGGATATTTACTGGGGCGCGTACCTGGGCACGGATGACGAGATACTGGTGGCGGGCAGGCTCGATGAGGTCTGCGAGCAGATCCAGCGGCTACGCGCCGAAGCGCGCGGGCGCAAGGGGTGGATCATGGACACGTATCTGTTGCGCAAGCCGGCCTAGTGTGGTGTTTCAGAAATACCACACCAGGCTATATGTAAAGGGCGGCGTTCAGTAACGCCGCGCAAAACAGGCCAGGCCTCACTTCAGCTGTTAACGACCTTTTTAACCAGTCTGGCCTTCGCTGGCCGGCGTTTCGGGCAGCGCCTGAGTCGGGCTTTCGTCCTTGACCCGATTCTTGGCCTCGATCCACTGCGCCATGTATTTGGTGCTCTTGTGGTGGTGATGCCGAAGCATGCTGCCCGTGAAGTTTGCCAGGCGGTGGGCTGGCAGGCGGTCGAGCATGGCGAGGATGCGCGCTACCAGGCTGTCGCAATGTGGCCGGTGCTGAAACCGCGTCTGCAGCAGCGTTCGACCAGCGTCTTGTGCTTCAAGCCAGAGCTCCTGATCCTGATAAAGCCTGACGGCAGCCGCCGCAATGCTTTCGGGGCTGTCGGCAATCAGTCCCGGCCAGGGCAAGCCTCCGCTCATGGCTTCGGCGCCAATCGGGGTGGTGACTGATGGCGTTCCGCACAGCATGGCGTCCATCAGCTTGCCCTTTATCCCGGCACCAAAGCGCAACGGCGCCAGGCAGACGCGCGCATTGGACATGACGTCGAGCGCATCCTCCGCCCAGTGCTTCACATGAAAACCTTGCGCGGCCTTGTGCAGGGCAGCTGCCTTGGGTGGGGTATAGGCGCCGTAGATGTGCAATTGCGCGTCTGGCAATTGTTGTCGGATCAACGGCCAGATCGCCGTTTTCATCCAAAGTACGGCGTCCCAGTTAGGCGCATGCCGAAAGTTGCCGATACTGAGAAAGTGCGCGCGCTCGGCGAAGGGCCTGAAGCCGTCCGGTACGCCATCGATCATCAGTGGGCACCAGTGCAGCAGCGAAGCGGGCACTCCGAACTCGCTGGTCAGCAGCTCAATCTCGACGTCTGATGTCATCAGGTTCAAGTCGCAGCGGAACAGCGAGGCGACCTCGCGCTGCGCCAGATCAGTCGCAGCAATCAGCGGGAAAAGCTTGCTGTGCGAGTGTTCAAAGACATCGCGCAGATTGTCGGGTGCATCCTTGATCATCTGATGCCTGGCGTGGCGCAGGCTCTGAAAGTCCGAAGTTTCAAGAATGCGCAGGGCGTCCGGGCATTGCTGCTCGACGCGCCAGCCAAACTGTTCCTCGATCATGAACTGGTCAAACAGCACAATGTTTGGCTGTAATTCGCCGACAAAGACATCAAAGCTGCTGCTGTTGAGTTCTATGTGAACTTCACGAATGCCCAGGCTGACCAGATCGGCGCGGTGTTCGCCTTCAGTGGCCGGGCTGGCAAAGGTGATCTGCCAGCCCTGTTCGAGAAAACACTGGATCAATTGCATCATGTGCCCGCTGGCTGCCGACGAGCGGGGCTCTGGCCAGACGTAGCCGATGATCAATAAGCGGGTTACGCCGTTTGCGTCGTCACGATGAGTAATAACGTTGATATCAGACAAGAATGCTTTTTACCTTGTCACGCAACTGATCGATGGAGAATGGCTTGCCAATCGAGTGCATGCCCGGCGGGACGTCGATATTCTCGGAATAGCCGCTGGCAAACAAAACGGGCAACGCGGGGCGCAGTTCGACGATCTTTTTCGCCAGCACCGTGCCTTTCATGTCAGGCAGCCCTTGGTCTGTCATCAGCAGGTCGATGTGATTATTTTCCAAGGTGGCAATGGTAAGGGCGGATTCGGCATTTTCTGCCACCAGCACCTTGTAATTCAGCTCTTCGAGCACATCGACAATCAGCATGCGCACAATGGCGTCGTCCTCGACAACGAGAATGGTGCTGCCTGTGTCCGGCATGGTTGACTCCTTAATAAAGAAAGCTGAAAAAATGGCAGAACAGACGTTGCAGGAGTGATCTGTATCCTGCTTTGGTGCTCAGCATACCTGAGCACGGTCTGTCCGCTGGCAATACAGTCTATGCATCAGTAAATAAACAATGAGTGAAGTTCAATTCATACGCAAACTCGAGCTCAAGGCATTGATCCACGGTGCAATTGTCAGACGTGCAAGGCGTGCGCAAGCTTATCGCCGATTTATGAGAGAAATTTCAATCCTGTGTGTCAGAAATAAGAGTGTTTTTTGCCGCTTTACGGCAAACTCTATGGTTTTGATCCATTTGCCAGGGATATTTCATGAATAGGACGTCAGCCGTTGATGAGCAGCGCTTTCGTAAATTGCTGGGACGTAACGTTGGTTTGCCATTGGGTGTTGGCGTACTGAGCGCTGTCTTCTTCATTTTGCTGATCAGCTATCTGCTGTCGGCCATACAGTGGGTCGAACACACCGACCGTGTGATCAACAACACCAATCGCTCCATGAAACTATCGATAGACATGGAAACCGGCATGCGCGGCTTCCTGCTCACCGGGGATCAGCATTTTCTCGATCCTTATGAGGTGGCCAAGCCATTGTTGCAGGCCGAGCTGGACAGCCTGATGACGCTGGTAGAGGACAACCCCACGCAACTCGACCGGTTCCGGCGTCTGTCTACCCTGCAGCAGGAATGGAACGCTTTTGCGCAGGACATGATCGATCTGCGGCGCACCAACGGCGACTACCAGACGCCGGTGCTGGCCGGACGTGGCAAGCGAATTACTGACCAGATCCGTACCGAGTACGACCAGGCAGTGGAGATGGAACAGCAGCTTCGCCTGACCCGCAATGCCGAGGTCACGCGCAGTACCATTCTTTCAGTGGTTCTGTACCTGATCTTCGTGGTCATTGTCAGTGCGATTCTCGCCTATATAGGCCGCCGTGACTTGCTGTCGCTCTCGACCACCTACAGCGAAAACCTCAGGCTGCAGGAACTCAATTCCGAGCGCTTGCAGAAAGTTGCCTGGTTGCGCAACGGCCAAAGCGAGCTGGCCGAGCAAGTGCTGGGGCAACTGACGCTGAACATGCTGGGCCGGAATATTCTGCAGTTTCTGACCCATTTTCTGGGCGCTTCGGTTGCTGCGGTATACATCAGGCAGGATCACGGAGGCCTGACCCGGGTGGCTGCGTATGGTTTTTCGCGTGAGCAGGAAGAGCGCAACCAGACCATCCACAGCGACGAAGGGATCGTTGGGCAAGCCGCCCGACAGGGCCGGATCATCACGCTGAATGAATTACCGGACGATTATTTCAAGGTCGCCTCTGGCCTGGGCGAAGGTTCGCCGCGTGCGGTAGCGGTTATACCGACCAGCAATGACGATCAGGTCAATGGCGTTATAGAACTGGGTTTCCTGCGCCCTCTGACCGAACGGGATGTCGAGTTTCTCGAATTGGTGTCGGACAACATCGGCACTTCGATCGAAGCGGCTCGCTACCGTCAGCGCCTGCAGGAAGTACTGGCTGAAACCCAGCAGCTCAATGAAGAGCTGCAAGTGCAGCAAGAAGAACTGCGCACCGCCAACGAAGAGCTTGAAGAGCAATCACGCATTCTCAAAGAGTCCCAGGCTCACCTGGAAACCCAGCAGGCCGAACTGGAGCAGACCAACGAACAACTGGCCGAGCAGAGCCAGGCGCTGTCCGATCAGCGTGACGCCCTGGACCGGAATAATGAAGAGCTGAATATCGCCCAGGCCGAGTTGCAGGCCAGGGCTGACGAGTTGCAGCGTTCCAGCAAGTACAAGTCCGAGTTCCTTGCCAACATGTCCCACGAGCTGCGCACGCCGCTCAACAGTTCGCTGATTCTTGCCAAATTGCTGGCCGAGAACCCGAGCGAGAACCTGACTGCAGAACAGGTCAAGTTTGCCGAATCGATCTATTCGGCGGGTAACGATCTGCTGAACCTGATCAACGATATTCTGGACATATCCAAGGTTGAAGCCGGCAAGCTTGAAGTGCGTCCGGAAAACAGCAGTGTGTCGCGCCTGGTGGAAGGGCTGCGCAACATGTTTCAGCCGTTGGCGACGGAGAAGAAACTGGCGTTTACCGTCGACATCCAGGCGGGTGCGCCGACCATGTTGTTTACTGATCGCCAGCGCCTCGAGCAGATCCTCAAGAACCTGCTGTCCAATGCCATCAAATTCACCGAGGCCGGCGCCGTCAGCATGGTCGTTTCGCGCCAGCCGGGCGCAGGGATCGTGTTCTCTGTGCGAGATTCCGGTATCGGGATCGCCGAGGAGCATCAGCAGGGGATTTTCGAAGCATTCCGCCAGGCCGACGGCACCACCAACCGCCGCTATGGCGGCACCGGGCTGGGCTTGTCGATTTCCCGCGATCTGGCAGCGCTGTTGGGTGGGTCGATCAGCGTGACCAGCGCGCCTGGGCAGGGCAGCATCTTTACGCTGGTGCTGCCCGAGCAATACCTCGAACAAGGCCCTCAGCCGTCGGGAAGCGATCCTGTCATTGCTGCCTCGACTTCCGTGCCGCCTCTGCCGGTGATTGCTGCGCCTGTCGTTGCGCAGCCTGTGCCGGTGGAGATACCCGTGGCTGTGTTTGACGATGACCGTGACAAAGCGCCATTCGAGCGTCGCTGCATACTGGTTATCGAAGATGAAGTACGTTTCGCGCAGATCCTCTTCGATCTGGCCCACGAGCTCGGTTACGACTGCCTGGTTGCGCATGCTGCGGACGACGGTTTCAACCTGGCCGCACGGTATACGCCCGATGCGATCCTGCTGGACATGCGCCTGCCAGACCATTCCGGGTTGACGGTGCTGCAACGCCTCAAGGAACTGGCGCCGACGCGTCATATTCCGGTGCATGTGATATCCGTTGAGGACCGCCAGGAGGCCGCTTTGCACATGGGCGCGATAGGCTATGCCGTCAAACCGACGACCCGTGAAGAGCTCAAGGACGTCTTTGCCAAGCTTGAGGCCAAGCTGACCCAGAAGGTCAAACGCATCCTGCTGGTCGAGGACGACGCGTTGCAGCGCGACAGCATTGCGCGTCTGATCGGTGACGATGACATTGAAATCACTGCTGTAGGGTTCGCTCAGGAGGCCCTGGATCTGCTGCGTGAGCATGTTTATGACTGCATGATCATCGACTTGAAGTTGCCTGACATGCTTGGCAATGAATTGCTCAAGCGCATGTCCACCGAAGACATTCGTTCCTTCCCCCCGGTGATCGTCTACACCGGGCGCAACATGACGCGTGATGAAGAAGCCGAGCTGATGAAGTACTCGCGCTCGATCATCATCAAGGGCGCACGCTCACCGGAGCGGCTGCTCGACGAGGTCACGCTGTTCCTGCACAAGGTCGAGTCGCAACTGTCCAGTGAGCGTCAGAAAATGCTCAAGACAGCACGCAGTCGTGACAAGGTATTCGAGGCGCGCAAGATCCTGGTGGTCGATGACGACGTGCGAAACATCTTTGCCCTGACCAGTGCGCTGGAGCACAAGGGTGCTGTGGTGGAAATCGCTCGTAATGGCCTGGAAGCGATTGCTCGCCTTAATGAAGTCGAGGACATTGATCTGGTGCTGATGGACGTGATGATGCCGGAAATGGACGGTTACGAAGCAACCATCGAGATTCGCAAGGACCCGCGCTGGCGCAAACTGCCGATCATCGCTGTTACGGCAAAAGCCATGAAAGATGACCAGGAACGTTGCCTGCAGGCGGGTTCCAATGACTACCTGGCCAAACCTATTGATCTGGATCGGCTATTCTCGCTGATTCGCGTCTGGTTGCCGAAGATGGAGCGCATCTGAGTGAGTGCACGCCAAATGCTCAGCCTTGACGACCGCTGTGGGCGGCATCATGCAACTTGACCGAAACGCGGAGATCGAGGTGCGCCTGCTGATCGAGGCGATCTACCTTAAATACAGCTATGATTTTCGCGATTATTCAGGCGCGTCGGTCAAGCGTCGCGTGATTCATGCGTTGCGCCACTTTGATTGCGCAACTATTTCCGCCCTGCAGGAACGTGTGCTGCACGAACCCGCCGCGTTCATGCAGTTGTTGCAGATACTCACTATTCCTGTGAGCGAGATGTTTCGTGATCCGTTGCACTTTCTGGCCATTCGCAAAGAAGTTGTACCTGTCTTGCGCACTTATCCGTCGATCAAAGTATGGATAGCCGGTTGCAGCACCGGCGAAGAAGTCTATTCGACGGCTATTCTGTTGCGCGAGGAAGGGTTGCTGGACCGGACTATTATCTATGCGACCGACATCAACCCGACTTCTCTGGAAAAGGCCAAGCAGGGTATTTTCTCCATGGACAACCTGCGCGATTACACCGAGAACTATCGCCGCTCAGGTGGGCAACGTCAGTTCGCCGATTACTACACGTCGGCTTACGATCATGTGATATTTGATAAAACCCTGTGCGAGAACGTGACGTTTGCCGATCACAGTCTGGCGACAGATAGTGTATTCTCCGAAACCCAGTTCATATCCTGCCGTAACGTGCTGATTTACTTCAATAAAAAGTTGCAGGATCGAGCGCTTGGGTTGTTTCATGAATCGTTGTGTCATCGCGGCTTTCTGGCGCTTGGCAGTAAGGAAACCGTGGATTTCTCCGCCTATGGAGACGCATTCGAGACGTTGGTAAAACCGGAGCGCATTTACCGAAAATTATGAAAGCCACGTTTGCTGAAGTTTCGTCTCCTGGCGATCTGCCGATTGTCGATGCCATTGTTGTGGGTGCGTCTGCAGGTGGTGTGGAGGCGCTGCTGAAAATATTCAGTGGGCTGCGGCCGGGTTTCAGTCTGCCGATTCTGACGGTACTGCATGTGCCTGATGACCGTCGCAGCCAGTTGGCCGAAGTCTTTCAGAATCGTCTGTCGATCCCGGTCAAGGAAGCTGATGACAAAGAGAATATCGTACCGGGCACGCTGTATTTCGCGCCTTCGGGGTATCACCTCTCAGTAGAGTCCGATCGCTCTCTGTCATTGAGCCAGGAGGATCGGGTGTTTTATTCAAGGCCCAGTATCGACATTCTGTTCAGTTCGGCAGCTGATGCCTATGACTCGAAGCTGGCGGGTATCTTGCTGACAGGCGCCAACAGCGACGGTGCGCGAGGTTTGATGCAGATCAAGAACTATGGTGGTTTCACGGTGATTCAGGATCCTTTGCAGGCTCAGGCATCTACCATGCCCGAAGCAGCCCTGGCGTTGCATCAGCCGGATTATCTTCTCTCCCTGACCGATATCGGTCGCTTGCTGGTCGAGCTGGAAAATACCGCATGTTAAGTGAAATTCAGGCAAAACTGCTCATCGTCGACGATTTGCCGGAAAACCTGCTTGCCCTTGAAGCGCTGATCAAGCGTGGGGACAGAGAGGTGTACAAGGCGTTGTCGGCAGATGAAGCGTTGTCACTGCTGCTGCAACACGAGTTTGCTCTGGCGATCCTGGATGTTCAGATGCCTGGCATGAACGGATTCGAGTTGGCCGAAATGATGCGCAGCACCGAAAAGACTAAAAACATTCCAATCGTGTTTGTCAGTGCGGCCGGTCGTGAGCTGAATTATGCCTTCAAGGGGTATGAGAGCGGTGCCGTGGACTTTCTGCACAAGCCACTGGATATTCATGCGGTCAAGAGCAAGGTCAACGTATTCGTTGATTTGTACCGGCAGCGCAAAGCCGTAAAGCTGCAGGTCGAAGAACTCGAGCGCAGCCGACAGGAGCAGGAAGCGCTGCTCAAGCGTCTGCAAGCGACACAGGGCGAACTGGAACATGCCATCCGTATGCGTGACGACTTCATGTCGATCGTCTCCCACGAGGTACGTACGCCGCTCAACGGGCTGATTCTCGAAACCCAGCTGCGCAAGCTGCATCTGGCCAAGGATAACGAAGCGGCCTTCACCATGGAAAAACTGCGCGGGATGGTGGATCGCGACGAACGACAGATTCAAAGTCTTATCCGCCTGATAGAAGACATGCTCGACGTCTCGCGCATCCGTACCGGGAAACTTTCCATAAGGCCCAGCGCATTTGACCTGAGCGAGCTGCTGAATCAGTTGCTGGAAAGCTTCGCCGCTCAGATTGCCTCTGTCGGCTCGTCCATCACGCTGTTTGCCGATGAGCCGGTTATTGGGGTCTGGGACGAGTTTCGCATCGAGCAGGTGGTTGCCAATCTATTGACCAATGCCCTGCGTTACGGCGCGCGCAAGCCCATCGAAGTTCATGTCGGCAGCCGTGGCAGTGAGGCATTCATAGAGGTCAGGGACCAGGGGATCGGCATCACGGCTGAAAACCAGAAGCGTATCTTCCAGCAATTCGAGAGGGTTTCGAGTGGTCATGCGGTTGCCGGGCTAGGTCTTGGGCTGTTTATTTCCGAACAGATCGTGATAGCTCATGGCGGTCGTATCGAAGTGGAAAGCGAGGAGGGCAAGGGCTCGACCTTCCGCATCTGTCTCCCTTTATGAGACGCTGCCGAGGATGATAGCCACTGGCAATCAAGTTTAATCGCAGGTCGGCGCAACCTCCTATGCATGCCGTGGTCGTAATGGCAGCTATCTATAAGATCGAAGGCAGTTCAATGAGCGCTGATGCAGAAAACGTCGTACTAATCGTCGAAGACGAACCTCTTATCCTGATGTTGCTGGCCGATTATCTGGCGGGTGAGGGGTATCGTGTCCTGCAGGCCGAGAATGGTGAGCAGGCCTTTGAGATTTTGGCTACCAAGCCACATCTCGACCTGATGATTACGGATTATCGCTTGCCGGGTGGCGTTTCGGGAGTGCAGATAGCCGAGCCTGCCGTGATGCTGCGGCCTGAGCTGAAGGTCATTTTCATCAGTGGCTACCCGGCAGAAATTCTGGATTCCGGAAGCCCCATTGCGCTGAAAGCGCCGATCCTGGCCAAACCGTTCACCATGGAAACCCTGCAATCGCAGATTCAGGCCCTGCTGGCCTGACTATGCAGCGTTCAGTCGGATGGATGAACGCCTAAAGCCTGACCACCTCTCTGGCCTGGATCATTTCACGGACTTTCGAGGTCAGGTGGTCGAAGGCGAAGGGTTTGGTAATCAGCTGCATGCCAGTCTCCAGGAAGCCTCCGCGCACCGCAGCATGTTCCGCATACCCGGTAATGAACAAGACTTTGAGCTCTGGTCGCAGTTGCCTGGCAATATCCGCCAATTGCCGACCGTTCATGCCAGGCAGGCCTACGTCACTGATCAGCAGATCGATTCGCTGGCCTGATTCAAGTATCGGCACGGCGCTCATTGCCTCGCCGGCCTCTATGTAGAGGTAACCCAGTTCACTGAGCACTTCGCTGACCAGCGCCCTTACGGCGGGGTCGTCCTCGACGATAAGCACCGTTTCGCCATCTTCGGCGCAGATTGCATTGCTCTGAAAGCTCTGTTCTGTTTCATCGGCGGCGCCCTGGAAGCGAGGCAGAAACAGCTGCACGGTCGTGCCGTGACCAACTTCGCTGCTGATCGAGACGTGCCCATGTGACTGTTTGCTGAAGCCGTAGATCATCGACAGACCGAGGCCCGTACCTTGACCAATGGGTTTGGTGGTGAAGAACGGATCGAACGCGCGGTTGATGACTGTCTCAGGCATGCCGCAGCCGTTGTCGCTGACACTCAGTACCACATAGTCGCCCGGCAGCAGGTTTTCGTGAGCGTTTGTGAAGGATTTGTCCAATTGCTGATTGAAGGTTTCAACCACCAGCGTGCCGCCGTCAGGCATGGCATCGCGGGCATTGAGCACCAGGTTGAGCAAGGCGTTTTCCAGCTGGTTTGGATCTGCTTCGGCGGTCCACAGATCATTGGCCAGACGTAACTGCAAGTGGATGCTTTCATTGACGCTGCGCTGCAGCAGCTCGTCCATGGAATCCACCAGCTGGTTCATCTCGACCGGCTTGGAATCCAGCGACTGGCGGCGCGAAAACGCCAGCAAGCGGTGGGTGAGCGCTGCAGCACGGTTCGCCGAAGTCACGCCCAGATCAATCAGGCTGTCCAGGTCTTCGGTGCGTCCACGTGCGACACGTCTTCTGATCAGCTCCAGGCTGCCGATGATACCGGTCAGCATGTTATTGAAATCGTGGGCAATCCCGCCAGTCAGCTGGCCGACAGCTTCCATTTTCTGCGACTGGCGCAGAATCTCTTCTTTGTGGCGCAACTGCGAAGTGCGCTCTTCGACCTGTTGTTCGAGCGTCTCGTTAAGGCGGCGCAGCTGCGACTCAGCCTGTTTGCGTTCGGTAATGTCCGATGTCACCCCAGCCATCGACGCCACCAGACCGTTCTTGCCGCGAATCGCGCGGGCTCGCACGTCCACCCAGCTCAGTGATCCGTCAGGCCATACATTGCGGTATTCGATGATGAAATCGACGCCAGTGTCCAGGCTGCGCTGGAGCGCCGATTGCATTCTGGGTTGATCTTCGAAGTAGACAGCGGCGAGCCAGTCGTCGTAGCTGAAATCACTCTGTTCGTCACGGCCGTAGTGGGATTTGGTGATTGCCGAGCAGGTAAGCCTGAGACCTTGTGCTTCGAGCTGCCAGGACCCCAGTCTGCCGGCTTTTAGTGCGTTTTGCAGGCGACCCTCACTTTCATGAAGGTCTTCCATGCGAGCCCGGGCTTCGTATTGGCGCCTGCGGCCGCGCACGGCGGTCGTCACCAGGCTTACCAGCGTTGTCGGGTGGAAGGGGCGCTCCAGAAAGGTCACGTTGCCTAAAAGATTGCCCATGCGCGCGGGCGGAACATGATCCACCTGGGCATGATGGGTCAGTAGCACGATAGGCAGGTCAGACCAGGCGGGCTGAATGCTCAACAGCTCCAGAAACGGGTTGAGGTCACCCGCACGCAGGGCTTCGTCGGCAATGATCACAACGCCGGCACCTGCAGCCAGTTCGCGGACCAGATGCTCAAGGTCATTGACGACGAAAGCGGGAAAGCCGGCTTCACCCAGAATTCGCAGCGCGATCTGACCGTCCCGGCCCCTCGGCGCCAGGATGATCGAACGCTCCGATACCTGCCCCGGGGTATTCACAGCCCTTTATCCGCCAACAAAGGTTCATGCCCGCCGTGATAAGTCGGAATACCGCGCAATACACCCTGGAAAGCTTCAAGCGGCTCGCCGATCGTCAAACCGGTGGAGCCGATACGGTATTCGCGAATGGTCGACTCGTGAGTACCAGTACGCTTTTTGATGACGGAAATGGCTCGTCGCACTTGGCCCATCGCTTCGAAGTAGCGCAGAAGGATGACGCTGTCGGCAAGGTAAGTGATGTCCACCGGCGAGCGCATATCGCCTACCAGCCCGTGCTGCGCAACCGTCATGAAGGTCGATGCCCCCAGGCGGTTGAGATACAGCAACAGCTCGTGCATATGCAGAACAAGGGCGCTTTCTTCCGGCATTGCCGCTTGATAACCGTTGATGCTGTCGATGATCACGGTCTTGATATGTTTACTGTCCACCGCACTTCGCACTCGATGCGCGAATTCGCCAGGAGACAGCTCTGCGGCGTCAACCTGTTCGATGACCAGGTTACCGGTGTCCTGCAGCGCACGCAGGTCGATCCCGAGCTTGAGCATGCGCTCGAACAGCAAGCCCAGTTCTTCATCGAATATGAAAAGCCCGACTCGCTCACCGCGCGCCACGGCCTGAACTGCGAAGACCAGTGAAATAAGCGATTTGCCGGTGCCTGAAGGGCCGAGAATCAACGTGCTCGAGCCGCTTTCTATGCCACCGCCGAGCAATTTATCCAGCTCTGCGATGCCACTGCTCACTTGAGTCCGCGCATAGGTAGAGCGGTGTTCGGCCGCGACCAGGCGTGGAAACACATGAATGCCGTCTTCGGCGATAGTGAAATCGTGGTAGCCGCCCCGGTATTTCTGACCGCGATATTTGACTATCTTCAGGCGTCTGCGCTCCGCGCCATACACCGGCGTCACGCACTCAAGACGGATGACACCGTGGGCAACGCTGTGGACGGTTTTGTCGAGCGCTTCGGTGGTCAGGTCGTCCAGCAACAGCACCGTGGCGTTGTAGCGCGTGAAGTAATGCTTGATTGACAGAATCTGCCTTCTGTAGCGCAGCGAACTTTGCGCCAGGAGGCGGATTTCCGACAGGCTGTCAATTACCACACGGGAAGGTTTGACTCGCTCCACCACTTCAAATATGTGGCGAGTGGCTTCACCCAGCTCCAGATCGGAAGAGTAGAGCAGGCTTTGCTGATGATCGGCATCGATCAGGCTTTCGGGCGGCGTCAGTTCAAAGATATTGATCTGCTCGTCAAGCTCCCAGCCGTGAGAGGCGGCTCCCGAGCGAAGCTCTTTTTCGGTTTCGGACAGGGTGATGTATAGCGAAATCTCGCCTGCCGCAGCGCCTGCCTGCAAAAACTGCAGCGCTATTGTTGTCTTGCCGGTTCCGGGTTCTCCTTCAAGAAGGAAAACATGACTGCGTGAAAGACCCCCCGCGAGGATGTCATCCAGACCTTCAATCCCGGTTGCCGCTTTTGACGTATTCAAGTATCGCCCTCTAGTAACCTGTATAGGTTTTGATAGTACTTAACTCTGGACCACTGCAAGTTCCCAGCGTTCAGCCTGATTGAAGCCAGCTGCCAGCATAGGACGCATTCAAACGAGGTGACCAGTCAGCCAATCCGATGCGGTTACAGTTCATCGGCTGCTGTTGCTATAGTCCTGAGCCTGAACAATAAAAATCTCCGAGGATCGAATCGTGTCCGATTACCATGCCTTCCGGGTCGAACTGACAGAGCGCATTGCCCATGTGCAAATCAATCGGGCCGAAAAGCTCAATGCCATGAACGAGCCGTTCTGGAGTGAAATAATTCAGATATTCGACTGGGTCGAGCGCACTGACGAAGTGCGTGTCGTGGTGCTGAGTGGCGCAGGCAAGCATTTTTCTTCGGGTATCGACCTGGCCTTGCTGGCCTCGGTGGCCAGTCAGTTGGGCAAGGATGCGGGCCGTAACGCTCGCCTGCTCAGGCGCACGATTCGCGACATGCAGGCATCGTTCACGGCGGTAGACAAATGCCGTAAACCCGTTCTTGCTGCCATTCAGGGCTATTGCCTTGGAGGAGCCATCGACCTGATCTCAGCCTGTGACATCCGCTATGCCGCTG
The DNA here is from genome assembly GCF_000156995.2 of Pseudomonas coronafaciens pv. oryzae str. 1_6. Taxonomy (NCBI): domain Bacteria; kingdom Pseudomonadati; phylum Pseudomonadota; class Gammaproteobacteria; order Pseudomonadales; family Pseudomonadaceae; genus Pseudomonas; species Pseudomonas coronafaciens. The sequence goes on from NZ_CP046035.1 coordinate 2,562,604, forward strand.
CCGATGCGCAATTTGCAATTCGCGAAATCGACATGGGCATGGCCGCTGACGTAGGCACCCTGCAGCGTCTGCCGAGGATCATCGGTGACGGCATGTTGCGTGAGCTTGCTTACACCGGGCGTACTGTGGGGGCTGATGAAGCTCAGCGAATCGGCTTGGTAAATCGCACCTTCGATGATCTTGCCGGTCTGCTGGAGGGTGTTTTTGCGGTGGCACGGGAAATAGCAGAGAAGTCCCCGATTGCCGTCGAAGGCACCAAGGAAATGATCAGCTACATGCGTGATCACAGCGTAGAGGACGGGCTTGCGCACGTTGCCATCTGGAACGCAGCCATGCTGCAATCGCCTGACTTGAAGCTGGCAATGGTCGCGCAGATGAGCAAGCAGAAGCCGGTTTTCGATAATTGATGCACAACAGTGCCTGAGTTTGAACAGAGGAGTTTTTCATGACACGCCCGGAGCGTTGGACAACTGCAGTCCTGGATCTCAAAGCCAGTGGCGGTCTGGCCGTGGTTCAGGGGGAACAGGGTTTTTTGCTGGACGCCAATGGGGTCATGTTTCCCAGAGAATGGTTTAAAGCGCTGGGTTTGCCGGTGCAGAGCGAACACGGCATCGGTCATCTCGACGGCGAGCCTGTTTACCTGCTGGTACTGGAAGGCCCTGCTTCAGTGGAGGGATGCTCTTGGCAAGGCTTGCGTCAGTTCATGCTTGAGGGTGATTTCGCGGTTTTCCAGATGCTCGGATATGCCGCGCAGGTGAGCACCTGGGCCAGGGAGCACCGCTTTTGCGGGGCGTGCGGTCGCCCGACAGTGCAGATTCCCGGCGAGAGGGCAATGTTCTGCGAGCACGACAACCTGCGCCTGTATCCGCGTATCTCCCCGAGCATGATCGTGCTGGTCACCCGGGGCGACGAAGTGCTTCTGGCCCGCTCGCCGCGTTTTGTCACAGGTATGTACAGCGCCTTGGCAGGGTTTGTAGAGCCAGGCGAGTCGGCTGAAGACTGTGTGCACCGCGAAGTGATGGAAGAGGTCGGGGTGCGTATCCGGAACCTGAAATACATGGGCAGCCAGTGCTGGCCATTCCCTCACTCGATGATGCTCGGTTTTCATGCTGAATATGAAAGCGGAGAGATCGTTCCCCAGGTTGAGGAAATCGAAGACGCACGCTGGTTTCACGTCAATGACCTGCCACCGCTTCCGGCCAGCCGGTCAATTGCCCGTTATCTGATCGAAGCGTATCTGGCCCAGTGCTCAGGCGCCCCCGAACCAGTGTTGCCAGGCTAAGCGTACGGTCAGGCCCAGCACTACGGTGATGAACACCGGGCGGATGAACTTGGCACCGCCCTTGATCGCCGTCCCGGCGCCAAAGTAGGCGCCCGCCATCACGGCAAGGCCCATGCTCAGACCGATGATGTAATCCACCTGACCGGAAAACATGAACACCGAAAGCGCCACGGCGTTGCTGACGAAGTTCATGCTGCGAGCAACACCGCTGGCCTTGACCAGGTCTACCGGATAAAGCAGCAAGGTGCTGACCGTCCAGAAAGCGCCAGTGCCAGGGCCTGCGACACCGTCGTAAAAGCCCAGCCCCAGCCCTTGTGGCAACTGCCATTTCTTTTTGATCGGCGCATCGATGTCCAGCGGCGCCTTGGGCGTACCACCAAACAGCAGATAGAGCCCGCAGCCAAACACAATCACCGGGAGCATCTGATTCAGCCATTCGGCAGGCAGGTAATGAGCGATGACTGCCCCTATGGCAGCGCCTGCCGCCGTGCCGGCGATCGCGTGCAACCACTGTCGCGGGTGGAATAGCTTGCGGCGGTAGAAGGTGTAGCTGGCAGTCGCCGAACCGAAGGTCGAGCTGAGCTTGTTGGTGCCGAGCACCAGATGCGGTGGCAGGCCTGCAGTCATCAGGGCAGGGGTGGTAAGCAGCCCGCCGCCCCCGGCAATGGCGTCGATAAAGCCCGCGATGAATGCAACGACAGCAAGGATTGCAAGGGTGGTCAGGTCAACGCTGAGTTCGAAAGGCATGGCACGGGGGCTTTTAGAGAGAGCGCGGGAAGGGGCTGGAACGCCAGCCGGAACGGCAAGCATTCTACCCGTTCGCACGTGCTCTCAGGAAGTCAGATATCGGCAAGCGCGACCCAGCGCTGTTCTGTCGCTGCACGACGAATCGCGCTGGCCAGGCGCTCGATTTGCCAGGCTTCTTCAAAGTCCGGGCCGCGGCTGCCCTGGCCACACACCGCCAGGATCAATGCCTGCACCTCCAGTGCCTTGAGCTCGTTATACCCCAACTGGTGACCGGGTGCGGGGCAGAACGCCGCGTAGCCGGGCAGTGCTGGCCCGGCTAGAAGGCGCTGGAAGCCGTCCCGCCCTGGCGCGCCAGGGCGGTAGATGCGCAGCTCGTTGAGGCGTTCCTGATCGTAAGCCAGCGTGCCTTGCGTGCCACTGATTTCAAAGCTCAGGTGATTTTTATAGCCATGCTTGAGCCAGCTGCTGCTGAACGTGCCACGAGCGCCATTGGCAAAGCGCAGCAATGCGTGCGTCTGGTCATCCACGGCGATGGTGCGCATTTCGCTGCTGCCCAGGCTTGCAGGACGTTGACGGTGTACGGTGCTGGCATCCGCACAGACCGCTTCGACATCGCCCATCAAATAGCGCGCCATCGCCAGCAGGTGGCTGCCCAGATCAGCCAGCGCGCCTCCGGCATGTGCCGGCTCGCATCGCCAGGACCAGGGTGAGGTCGGGTTGCCCATGAAGTCCTCGCTGAACTCGCCCTGAAAGCTGACGATGTCGCCCAGTTCGCCTGCTTCTATCATTTCTCTGGCGAGCCCGATTACCGGATTGTGCTGGTAGTTGTAGCCGACCTGAGTTACTACTCCAGCGGCCTTGGCGCTGAGGCGCATCTCGTTGGCCTCAGCCAGGCTGACGGCGAGCGGCTTCTCGCAATACACCGCTTTGCCGGCGGCGATGGCAGCCATCGCCATGGGGAAATGCAGGTGGTTGGGGGTGGTGATCGCCACGATATGGACCTGCGGGTCGTCGATCAGCTGTTGCCAGTCGGCATGGCTGCGATCAAAGCCCCAGGCCTGCGCGCAATGCTCGGCTCTGGCGCTGTCAGCGTCTGCCAGGGCAGCCAGACGAATACGGGCTGGCAATTCAAGCGCAGCATTGGCACTGCCGAACGCCAGCGCATGGGCGCGCCCCATGAAGCCAGTGCCGATAAGACCAATGCCCAGTTCAGGCCGGCTGGTGGATAGAGTTTCCCGCATGACACTCTCCAGAATGGATTGTTGTTATGCGGAAAATATATTCCAATTAAATAAATAATGGAAAATTAATTCATTATTCTGATAGTGATTTCGTTCAGGTCAGAAATCCGCCATCTACATTCAGCGCAACGCCGGTGGTATAGCTGGAGGCCTCGCTTGCCAGATAGAGAACTGCACCGGCCATTTCGCTGGGCGCTGCGACTCGCTTCAACGGGATCTGCGACAGGGCCATGTTCAGAATCGCATCGTTCTTCACCAGCGCCGAGGCAAACCGGGTATCGGTCAGGCCTGGCAGCAGTGCGTTGCAACGAATGCCGAATTCCGCGCACTCCTTGGCGAACACCTTGGTCATGTTGACCACTGCGGCTTTGGTCATGGAATAGACACCCTGATAGACACCGGGCGACACGGCATTGATCGAGGCCACATTGATAATGCTGCCGCCACCGCCTTCACGCATCAATTTGCCGGCTTCTACGGACATGAAGAAGTAGCCGCGGATGTTGACATCGATAGTCTTCTGGAAGGCGCTGAGGTCGGTGTCCAGCACATTACAGAACTGAGGATTGGTGGCGGCGTTATTGACCAGAATGTCCAGGCCCCCAAATTGCTGACGTACTTCTGCAAAAGCACGGGTTATCTGCTCCATCTCTCCGATGTGGCAGGCGATGGCGGTGGCTTTGCCACCCTCGGCGACGATAGCGTCAGCCACGGCCTGGCAGCCATCGAGCTTGCGACTCGACACGATGACATGCGCGCCTTGCTGGGCCAGCAACCTGGCGATGGCCTCGCCGATGCCACGACTGGCGCCTGATACAAAGGCCACTTTGTTGTCGAGATCGAACAGTTGGGTTCTGGACATTTCAATTCCCTGTGTTGACGTCATCAAAGGCTGGATTTGGCGATCACGTTCAGACTCATTTGCTCAAGCAGCCGGTTCATGTCGATGAACCGGGCAAAGCGTTTGTCCTGGGTCTGGCCATGAAAAAAACGGTAGTAGATCTGTTGCACGATGCCGGCCAGTCGAAAAAGCCCGTACGTGTAATAGAAGTCGACATTGTCGATGCGCATACCTGAGCGTTCGGCGTAGTAATCGACGAACCCCTGGCGGCTCAGCATGCCTGGCGCGTTGCTGGGTTGACGACGCACTGCCTGTACCGGCGCAGGATCGTCAGCCTGAATCCAGTAGGCGAGGGTATTGCCGAGGTCCATGAGCGGATCTCCCAGCGTGGTCAGCTCCCAGTCAAGCACGCCGATGATGCTCATCGGGTCGGCTGGGTCGAGGATCACGTTGTCGAAGCGATAGTCGTTATGCACGATGCTCGAGGTGGGCGAGTCGGCAGGCATCTTGTCGACCAGCCAGCGCTTGACTTGCTCCCATGCCGGAGCATCTGGGGTCATGGCTTTCTCGTAGCGCTCCGACCAGCCCAGAATCTGCCGTTGCACGTACCCTTGTGGCTTGCCCAGATCACCCAGGCCGCAAGCGCGGTAATCGACTTGATGCAGGTTCACCAGCTTTTCGATGAAGCTTTTGCACAGGCTTTCGGTCTGCCGGGCATCCAGCCCCAGTTGCGGCGGCAGATCGGAGCGCAGAATGATGCCCTTGACGCGCTGCATCACGTAAAACTCCGAGCCTATCAGCGACTCGTCGGTGCAATGCACATAAGCCTCGGGGCAGAAGGGGAATGCGTCCTTGAGCTGATTGAGAATGCGGTATTCCCGGCCCATGTCGTGTGCCGAGCGCGCCTTGTGCCCGAACGGAGGACGGCGCAGCACCAGCTCTTTATCGGGGTACTGGATCAGGTACGTCAGGTTCGACGCGCCGCCTGGAAACTGACTGATAACCGGCACGCCCCGCAGCTCCGGAATATGAGCCTTCAGGTAGGGATCAATGAGGCCAGCGTCCAGCTCTTCGCCTGTGCGAATCTTGGTGGACTGATCAGTCAGTTCCATGCTTATCCCTTGTGCTTGTGCTTGTGCTTGTGCGCTGCTTCGATCATTGAGCAATCTAATGGTCTGTAGAATCACCATCAACTCGGCTACAGCTTTATAGGCTAGCGTGTTGCCGAGCAATCAGTGTCCCTGATCACTGATATGCGCAGATAAAAAACCGAAGCGCCAGGCTTCGGTCTTTTTGAAACGGGCGCGACGAATCGGCAGTTATACCGGAAACAGTTCGCTCAATTTCATGGCCAGCATCATGTCGCCTTCGGCGCGCAGCTTGCCGCCCATGAAGGCCTGCATGCCATCGGTCTCGCCGCTGACGATACCCTTGAGGGTTGCGCTGTCCATGACCAGGGTCACGTTGGCGTCCGGGTTCTCGCCTTCCTGCAATTCGCAGGTGCTGTCCTTGACGATCAAGGCATAGTGCTTGTCTTCGTCAGTGATATTGAAACCGAAGATCAGGTCCAGACCGGCAGCTGCAGCCGGGTTGAACTTTTCTTTCATGGTCTGTACTGCTTCTGCTACTGAGGTCATGTCTTGATCCTTTGTGGTAAGTGCTTGCGTGCGGAGGGATGCGATTGGTCGGGCTCAGCGATAGGTAATGAGCGCCGGCGTGTCGAGCAGTTGCAAGTGCGTGTAGCTGTTGAAGGCAGCCAGGGTAACGTTGGTGCCTTTGAACTTGAGCTGATGCAGCGATGTATTGACGATATGCCAGTGAAGCTCCAGCGCCTTTGATGCGGGCATTCCCGTTACAAGATGCAGCAGGGCCGTGATGGTCCCGCCGGAGGTGAATATGGCGATACGCTCATTCGGACCTGCAGCATGGAGAATTCTATCCAGGCCTGCCTTTACGCCGGCCACGAAACCCAGCCAGCTCTGCAACCCCGGCGTGTCATGCTTGCCACTCAGCCAGCGCTCGGTAATCAGGTTGAACAACCGGTGAAACCCTGCGGGGTTCCCGGCGACGTCGCGCAGAATATCCAGCGCTTGCGGTTCGTCGACGAGCATCGCCGGTATCAACGACCTGATCACCCCTTCGGCGTCGAATTCATCGAAAGCGCTGTCGAGCTGCAGGGGAGGTGTGTCCAGGCCTGCTTCGGCATACTGGCCCAGCACATGCTGTGCGGTGTCTTTCTGACGCAGCAAGGCCCCTGACACGCAGCGGTCAAAGCTCAGGCCCAGTTTCGCAAGGTAAGCCCCCAGCACCTGAGACTGACGAATGCCCACAGGCGACAGTACGTCGTAATCGTCTGCACCAAATGAGGCTTGGCCATGTCGTATCAGGTAGATGCTGCCCACGTCCGGGTCACTCGGTACGTTGAAGGTCCAGCGAGGTTATGAGGGATGCCTGGGGACTGTCAATGAAAAAACATACGCTCGTTTGAAATCACCGTTTTAATGGTTTGTAACGGCTGGGCTGCTGGTGCGTCGAACAGGGCGTCGGTATGCTGCAGTCATCGCAGCCCCTGCCGCACAGGGGGTCTAACGCAAGTGAGGGATATTCGTGGATTTCGTTGTCGATTACGCAAGTTTTCTGGCTAAAACCGTAACGCTGGTGATTGCCATCGTGGTCGTGCTGGTCGCCATTGCGTCCATGCGTGGCAAGGGCCGACGCAAGTCTGCAGGACAGTTGCAGGTCACTCGCTTGAATGACTTTTACAAAGGCCTGCGCGAGCGGCTTGAGCAGTCGCTGCTGGACAAGGACCGTCTCAAGGCGTTGCGCAAGGAGCAGGGCAAGGCCTTGAAGAAAGAGAAAAAGCAGGCCGAGACCAAGGCTCGCGTTTACGTGCTGGACTTTGACGGTGACATCAAGGCGTCTGCGACCGAAAGCATGCGCCATGAGATCACTGCGCTGCTGACACTGGCGACTGACAAGGACGAAGTGGTGTTGCGTCTCGAGAGCGGCGGCGGCATGGTTCACAGCTACGGGCTGGCGTCCTCGCAACTGGCGCGTATCCGTCAGGCAGGCATTCCGCTGACGGTGTGCATCGACAAGGTGGCTGCCAGTGGCGGTTACATGATGGCCTGCATCGGCAACAAGATAATCAGCGCCCCGTTCGCCATCCTCGGCTCCATCGGTGTCGTGGCGCAATTGCCTAACGTCAACCGCCTGCTGAAAAAGCATGATATCGACTTTGAAGTCCTGACCGCTGGCGAGTACAAGCGTACGCTCACGGTATTTGGCGAAAATACCGAAAAAGGCCGTGAGAAGTTTCAGCAGGACCTGGACATCACTCATGACCTGTTCAAGAACTTCGTCGCCAGCTACCGCCCGCAACTGTCCATAGACGAGGTCGCTACCGGTGAGGTGTGGTTGGGCATGGCGGCAGTCGACAAACTGTTGGTCGATGAACTGAAAACCAGCGACGAGTACCTCGCGGAACGCGCAAAGAACGCTGACGTGTTTCACCTGCATTACGTGCAGCGCAAGAGCCTGCCGGAACGCATGGGCATGGCTGCTGCGACCTCTGTGGATCAGGTGGCTGCAAAGTGGTGGGGGCGTTTGACTCAACAGCGGTTCTGGTAGGAGTAACGACCCTAGTGCCGATGCTCAGCGCTCATCGTCATGCATAAGCCCGCTTTTGATTCTGGTTTCAGGCCGTGGGAGCTAAAGATACAAGCTTCAGGAGGTTACGACGCCTGCGATTGCTGCAAAAAGGGCCCTGAACTCGGTTCTTTCTGATGTATTGAATGCACTGGTCTTGCTGCCGGTTCCCGGCAGATCGCGGACAAGTCCGCTCCTGCAATTCCTGAAAATCATGGGCAGATCGTGGATAAGCGAAGCGTCGCCGGTTCCACTCCTGCGGCCTTTGGCCAGAAGCAGGAGTGGGCTTGCTTACAGCTTCGAGGGTCAGCGTCGCCGGAACAGTGGCAGAGGCTGATCAGCAGCAGCTTGATAGGTCACGGAGAAGTCCTTCAGACCTTCCAGCGCGTCGTACGGGTCTTTGTCCGGGCGCACCGCAAACGCGTCGAAGCCACAGCGGCGCATGTAGAAAAGCTGATCACGCAACACGTCGCCAATCGCGCGTAACTCGCCTTTATAGCCATATCGGTCACGCAACAGGCGAGCGTTGGAGAAGCTTCGACCGTCAGTGAAAGCCGGAAAGTTCAGGGCAATGACCTGGAACTGATCGACATCGGCACCGATTTCCTCCGCTTCTTCATCGCTGTCCAGCCACACGCCGAGACCGCCATCGCGGGCCTTGAGGGCATGCGCGTGCTCGCGCCACAGCGCAAGCGGCACGATCAGGTCGTCGCAATTGGACAGGCTGTCAAAGGTGGTTTCCTTTGGCAGCAAATGCCAGGTCTCATCAATGACTTCGTCGTTCTTAATGATTCGCTGCATAGACACGCTCCTTGAAAGGGTCAATGCCAATCCGCTGGAAAGTGTCGATGAAACGTTCGTCTTCGGTACGTTTCTCGACGTACACATCGATCAGCTTTTCGATCACGTCCGGCATTGCATCCTGGGCGAATGAAGGGCCGAGGATCTTGCCAAGGCTTGCGTCGCGGCTGGCGCTGCCGCCCAGTGACACCTGATAGAACTCTTCGCCTTTCTTGTCCACGCCCAGTATGCCGATATGGCCCACATGGTGGTGGCCGCACGCATTCATGCAGCCGGAAATGTTCAGGTCCAGCTCGCCGATGTCGAACAGGTAATCCAGGTCGTCGAAACGGCGCTGTATGGACTCCGCAATCGGGATCGACTTGGCGTTGGCCAGTGAGCAGAAATCACCGCCAGGGCAGCAAATTATGTCGGTCAGCAGGCCTATGTTCGGGGTGGCGAAGCCGTTTTCACGCAACTCGTTCCACAGCGTGAACAGCTCGGCCTGCTCGACGTCGGCAAGGATGATGTTCTGCTCGTGAGATGTACGCAGTTGCCCGAAGCTGAAGCGATCGGCCAGGTCGGCGACGGCGTCCAGCTGCTTGTCGGTCAGGTCGCCCGGCGCTACGCCCGTCGGCTTGAGCGACAGGGTGACGGCGATGTAACCCGGTTTTTTGTGAGCCAGCACATTACGTTGGCGCCAGCGTGCAAAGCCTGGATGTTGAGCATCCAGCGCGGCCAGTTCGGCATGCTGGTCGCTGAGGGCCTTGTACTCGGGGTCGACAAAGTGCCGCGAAACGCGCTGCACTTCAGCTTCTGTGAGAGTGGTCTGGCCGCCGCGCAGGTGGGCCATTTCTGCCTCGACCTTTTCTGCGAAGACTTCGGGGGTCAGCGCCTTGACCAGAATCTTGATCCGCGCCTTGTACTTGTTGTCACGACGACCGTAGCGGTTGTAAACCCGCAGAATGGCGTCCAGGTAGCTGAGCAGGTCCTGCCACGGCAGGAACTCGTTGATGAAAGCGCCCACTACCGGCGTACGGCCCAGGCCGCCGCCCACCAGGACCCGGAAACCCAATTCGCCCGCTTCGTTGCGCAGCGGCTCCAGACCGATGTCGTGAACTTCAATGGCTGCCCGATCGCTGGTCGAACCATTGACGGCAATCTTGAATTTACGCGGCAAGTAGGCGAATTCGGGGTGGAAAGTCGTCCATTGACGGACGATTTCGCACCAGGGGCGTGGGTCGACGAGTTCATCTGCCGCGACGCCGGCGAACTGGTCGGTGGTCACGTTGCGCAGACAGTTGCCGCTGGTCTGGATAGCGTGCATCTGCACAGTCGCAAGTTCGGCAAGTATGTCGGGAATATCTTCCAGCGCGGGCCAGTTGAACTGCACGTTCTGACGGGTGCTGATGTGCGCATAGCCCTTGTCGTAGTCACGCGCAATCTTTGCCATCATGCGGGCCTGGCGCGAAGTCAGTTGTCCATAAGGAACTGCCACGCGCAGCATCGGTGCGAAGCGCTGGACATAAAGCCCGTTTTGCAGGCGCAACGGTCGAAACTCTTCTTCGCTCAGATCCCCGGCGAGATAGCGTCGGGTCTGATCACGGAACTGCTTGACGCGGTCCTCGATGATCTTCTGATCGTAATCGTCGTATACGTACATATAAGTCCTGTTCTCAGGCTTCGTCATGAAGCAGGTCCGATAACATGCGGTCAGGGTAAAAATGCCCTTCGCTTGCTGCCTGCGTCATCTGGTCGATTCTGCGCGCACGGCCGCGCACTCCCTGCGGAGCGGAGGCGACGATAGCAGTTTGCAGATATCGATAAAAGTGATGTTTATATATATGCAAATCACTAAAAGCGATAAGCAAATGGCCGCTTGTACATCTCCATGCTTGCCGTGTGGGCAAGACTCGACTTAACTGAGCATTGACCGGTGTTCAACCAGCACCGGCACACGATCTTTCATGTGCAATCAGCCACAAGACAAACAAGAGGCGATGCGATGAGCAAGCACCCCAAGGCAACAAAAACCGGCAGGTCCGTGGACACATGGGCGATTCTTTTTATTGTCATTCTGGCAGTGGGGGTCGCGATGTTCTGGGCCAGCGGCCGCTGACAGGCGCACAAAGAGTTTGCCCCGGACCTGCAGAACCTTGCAATTGCGGCCGATAGATCGCGTATGACGGTCATTTCCTGCGACCTCAAGGTTCGATGATATGAAGGTTTTATGCGCCCTCGCGCTAATGATTTCCGGCCTGATGTGGGTCGGTGCGACATGGGCCGCTTCAGTGGTGTTTTTGTGTCCCGGTTTTGAAACCGACGGCTACTGGCGTCCCTATGCCCGCGTCATGCAGGCCGCGGCTGACACAACGGGCATGTCGCTGGAAATACGCTATACGGATCGTGATACGCGCAAGCTGGTTGCGATGGCGCGCGAAGCGCTGCAAGGCAGCGAGCGCCCGGATTATCTGCTGTTCTCGAATGAATTGAACGTCGCGCCTGAAATGCTGCGCCTTTCGCAAGGCAGCGGGGTCAAGCTGTTCGCGGTGAACAATACGCTGACGGCCGACCAGGTCCGTATTCTTGGCGACTTGCCCTCGCGTTATCCGGACTTCATCGGCAGTCTGGTGGGCAACGACGAGGAGGGCGGTTATCAGACCGCCAAGCGACTGATCAGTCTGGCTCAGCCGACTGTGCCAGGGAATCCTGTCGAGATGCTGGCTTTCTCGGGCACCAACACCACACCGGTCTCGATTTCCCGTGAAAAGGGCTTGATGCGCGCGCTGTCAGAGCATCCCGAAGTCCATTTGCGACAGATCGTTCTGGGCGGCTGGCGACGTGATCGCGCGCTTGAGCAGGCGCGCGTGTTGTTGGCACGTTATCCGGATATTCGTCTGGTGTGGTCAGCCAATGAGCAAATGGCATTCGGCGTGATGGACGCCTTGAGAGAGCGAGGTGGCAAACCAGGCAAGGATGTCTTGTTCAGCGCTATCAACGGCTCGTCTCTGTCGTTGCAAGCACAGCTGAACGGGAGCCTTGATGTGGTCGCTACCGGACATTTCACTTTGGGCGGATGGGCAATCATTCTGTTGCATCGCTATGAAACCTCTCCACAGCTACTGCTCCCGCAGCCCCGCGCCCGGATTATTGATGTGCTGCATCTGGTCGAGCCGCAGGACACGCGACGTTTTCTGGAAGCTACAAGCAGTGAGCGTTATCGACTCGACCCGCAGGCTTTCGATAAGGCAGTCGTAGGCGAGCAGTCGCCCTTTTCGCTGAAAAGCATGTTGCCGCCTGTGGACGCAGGCGGCCAGTAAGCGTTTTGCGTTACTCGTCGTAGCCAAGGTTGGGGGCCAGCCAGCGTTCAGTGACACTCAGGTCTTGGCCCTTGCGTGCGGTGTAGCTTTCGACCTGATCTTTGTCGACCTTGCCTACAGCAAAGTACTGCGCCTGCGGATGAGCAAAATACCAGCCACTGACCGCAGCGGCCGGGAACATGGCGTAGTGCTCGGTCAGGAACACGCCGCTTTTACCTGGCGTGTGCTCCGGTGTACCTTCCGGTAGCGGGTCGAGCAAGGCGAACAGGGTGCCTTTTTCGGTGTGATCAGGGCACGCAGGGTAGCCCGGGGCAGGGCGAATACCCATGTACTGCTCCTTGATCAGCGCTTCGTTGTCCAGCGCCTCGTCTTTCGCATAGCCCCAGTATTCCTTGCGCACCTGCTGGTGCAGCCATTCGGCGCAGGCTTCGGCGAGACGGTCGGCCAGGGCCTTGACCATGATCGAGTTGTAGTCGTCGCCATTGTCCTGATAGGCCTTGGCCACTTCTTCGGCACCGATACCGGCGGTGGTGATAAAACCACCAATGTAATCGGTCAGGCCGCTGTCTTTGGGCGCAACGAAGTCGGCCAGCGAAAAGTTCGGCTTGCCGTCGGGCTTGATGGTCTGCTGACGCAAGTGGTGAAGCCTGGCCAGCGGTTTGCCGTCGTCGCCGTAGACCTCCAGATCGTCGTCATTGACTTGGTTGGCCGGCCAGAAACCGAACACCGCGCGGGCGCTGATAAGCTTTTCATCGATCAGCTTGCGCAGCATCTGGCGGGCATCTTCAAACAGCGCGGTAGCCGCTTCACCGACCACTTCATCGGTCAGGATGCGCGGGTATTTACCGGCCAGATCCCAGGAGATGAAGAACGGCGTCCAGTCGATGTACTCAGCCAGTACGTTCAGGTCGATGTCCTGCAGGATACGTGTGCCGGTGAATGTCGGCTGGGCGGGGGTGTAGTTTTCCCAGTCGAACTGCGGCTTCTTGGCCACCGCCGCGCCATAGCTAAGGCGTTCGGTGCGCGCGCTGCGTGCCGAGGTGCGCTCACGTACTTCGACATACTCAAGGCGGGTCTTCTCGATGAAAGCCGGCTTCAGCTCCTTGGAAAGCAGTTGGGTCGCGACACCGACCGCACGAGACGCGTCGGTGACGTAGATCACCGCATCGTTGCTGTATTTGGGTTCGATCTTGACCGCGGTGTGGGCTTTGGATGTGGTTGCGCCGCCGATCATCAAGGGCAGATGGAAATCCTGACGCTGCATTTCCCGGGCAACATGCACCATCTCGTCCAGCGATGGGGTAATCAGCCCGGAAAGGCCGATGATGTCGCATTTCTGTTCGCGAGCGACCTGCAGGATCTTCTCGGCAGGCACCATCACGCCAAGGTCGACAATGTCGTAACCATTACAGCCCAGCACCACGCCGACGATGTTCTTGCCGATGTCGTGAACATCGCCCTTGACCGTGGCCATCAGGATCTTGCCCTTGGCTTCGGGCTTGTCGCCTTTTTCCAGTTCGATGAACGGGATCAGGTGCGCCACCGCCTGCTTCATCACACGTGCCGACTTCACCACCTGTGGCAGGAACATCTTGCCCGCGCCGAACAGGTCGCCGACCACGTTCATGCCTGACATCAGCGGGCCCTCGATGACCTCGATAGGTCGTTTGAACCCCAGGCGCGACTCTTCGGTGTCCTGAACAATGTGCGTGGTAATGCCCTTGACCAGCGCGTGTTCCAGCCGCTGGTTGACCGGCCAGCTGCGCCACTCTTCGGTTTCGGCTTCCTTGACGCTGCCATCGCCCTTGTACTTGTCGGCAATGGCCAGCAACGCATCGGTGCCTTCAGGGTTGCGGTTGAGCACGACGTCTTCGACGCAGTCCCGCAGCTCGGCCGGGATCTGGTCGTAGATTTCCAGCTGACCGGCGTTGACGATGCCCATGCTCAGGCCATTACGGATCGCATGCAGCAGGAACACCGAGTGAATGGCTTCACGCACCGGGTTGTTGCCGCGGAACGAGAACGAGACGTTGGACACCCCGCCCGAGGTCAGGGCATGCGGCAGCTCATCGCGGATATAGGCACAGGCATTGATGAAGTCCACGGCATAGTTGTTGTGCTCTTCGATGCCAGTGGCAATGGCGAAGATATTCGGGTCGAAGATGATATCTTCCGGCGGGAAGCCCACTTCATTGACCAATATGTCGTAGGAGCGCTTGCAGATCTCCTTCTTGCGCGCTTCGGTATCGGCCTGGCCCTGTTCGTCGAAGGCCATCACCACTACCGCTGCACCGTAACGCTTGCACAGGCGGGCGTGATGAATGAACTGCTCGACGCCTTCCTTCATGCTGATCGAGTTGACGATGCCCTTGCCCTGAATGCACTTGAGGCCGGCCTCGATGACTTCCCACTTGGACGAGTCGATCATGATCGGTACGCGAGAGATATCCGGCTCGCCTGCGATCAGGTTGAGGAAGGTCACCATGGCCTTCTTCGAATCGAGCATCCCTTCGTCCATGTTGATGTCGATTACTTGGGCGCCGGCTTCGACCTGTTGCAGGGCGACTTCCAGGGCTTCGGTGTAGTTGTCTTCACGAATGAGGCGGGCGAAGCGGGCCGAGCCGGTGATGTTGGTCCGTTCGCCGACGTTGACGAACAGCGACTGGCGATCAATGGTGAACGGCTCAAGACCCGACAGGCGACAGGCTTTCGGGATGTCCGGAATTTCACGCGGGGCATAACCCGATACAGCCTCGGCAATCGCCTTGATGTGCGCGGGCGTCGTGCCGCAGCAACCACCGACAATGTTCAAAAAGCCGCTTTGGGCGAACTCTTCGATGATTTTTGCCGTCTGGCTCGGCAGCTCGTCGTATTCGCCAAAGGCGTTCGGCAAGCCAGCATTGGGGTGCGCTGAAACATGGGTGTTGGCCTTGTTGGCCAGTTCCTGCAGGTAAGGTCGCAGTTCACTGGCACCCAGCGCGCAGTTCAGGCCGACCGAGACCGGTTTGGCATGGCTGATCGAGTTCCAGAAAGCTTCGGTAGTCTGCCCCGACAGGGTACGGCCTGAGGCGTCGGTGATGGTGCCGGAAATCATGATCGGCAGCTCGAAGCCCAGCTCTTCGAACACGCCCTGCACGGCAAAGATTGCGGCTTTGGCGTTGAGTGTGTCGAAGATGGTTTCAATCAGGATCAGATCGGCGCCGCCTTCGATCAGGCCCTTGGTGGCCTCGGTGTAGTTCTCGACCAGTTCGTCGAAGGTGACATTGCGATAGCCAGGGTTGTTGACATCCGGCGACAGCGAACAGGTGCGGCTGGTCGGGCCGAGGACGCCGGCGACAAAGCGTGGTTTGTCTGGGGTTTCGAGAGTCTTGGCGTCTGCCACTTTTCGCGCCAGCCGGGCACCTTCGACGTTCAGCTCATAAACGATCGACTCCATGCCGTAGTCGGCCTGGGACACCTGCGTCGCGTTGAAAGTGTTGGTCTCGAGAATGTCTGCGCCCGCATCCAGATAAGCCTTTTCGATGGCGCCTATCACGTCTGGACGCGTCAGGATCAGCAGGTCGTTGTTGCCTTTGACGTCACTTGGCCAGTCGCTGAAGCGCTTGCCACGGTAGTCCTGCTCCTCGAGCCTGTAGCTCTGGATCATGGTGCCCATGCCGCCATCGAGGATCAGAATCCGCTGTTTGAGAGCAGTAAGAAAGGCTTGATGGCGGGCGCTGCGGTCAGACATGAGGGCTACCTTGAGAAGGTCGATGCTTTAAATGACGCGATGATAGCAAACCGGAGCGCTTTTGGTGGTGTCGCGGTTTTCCATGAAAATCATTCATGTTGCCTGTGGCTATGGATTTGTAAAGAAAGCCATATGGAACATGGCCTCCAGCCATTATCACTTCCTGAACGAAACGCATCTTGCGCGATCTTTTTTCCAAAATCGTGGTCGGAAATGGTGCGCGTCGTGTGTCCGGCTGCAGGCCGGTGCACGATTGAAAGTCAGGCGGTAGAGGTTTTCGCAATGTTGATTTCAGTTCAGGCCCTGCGGGCGTTTGCCGCGTGGGTCGTGGTGTGTCACCACTTCATGCAGATTTTTTTCGATTTCAAGGCCAGTGGCCCGATTGGTGAGTTCTTCGTTTCCAAAGGTGCAGTGGGCGTCGATATCTTCTTCGTCATCAGTGGTTTGGTGATTTTTCTCTCTACCCAAAACAGCGACATGCCAGCCCGGCGCTTCATCCTTCATCGCTTGATCCGCATCGTACCGGCTTATTGGCTGTATACCGCTGCGATGGGTTTACTCCTGCTGATCGCAGCGCCAATGCTGCCCCACCAGGTCATCGGCTGGCAGAATTTCCTGCTATCACTGGTGTTTATCCCTTCGGAAAACCCCGGCGGTTACGGCCTTTATCCGACACTGAATGTCGGCTGGACGCTCAACTACGAAATGTTTTTCTACCTGCTGTTCTCGATGGTGTTCCTGTTCGAGCAACGCCACCGGCCGTTGATTATTGCTGCCGCGCTGTTTGCGGTCAGTGAAGTGCTGGCAAAGGCAGGGCTGATCAGCCGGTTCTACGGCAATGACATCGTTTACGAGTTTCTCCTCGGTATCGGTATCGGCATTCTCTATCGCCGTGGATGGATCAAACAGGCGCTATGGCTGCCTTTGGCAGGTATTGCGGTCGGGCTGTACGCTATTAATAGCCTGACAAACGAGCACCGTCTGCTCAACTGGGGTCTGCCCAGCGCATTGATCGTTTTGTCATGTATTTCTCTGGAGCCCTTTTTCAAAGGCAGTCGCCTGCTCAAGGTGCTGGGGGATTGCTCGTATTCGGTTTACCTGTTGCACGTGCTGGTGCTGTATGGCGGATTGTTGATGGCGCAGCGTTTCGGCTTGAGCCCTTACGTGGTGTTCGCCTTTTGCATACCGATCATCGCCATCGGCGCTTGGGTCAGCTATGAGTGGATCGAGAAGGGGCTCTACCGACGAATGAAGGGCTGGCTTGACGAGCGTCGCTCGGGCGGTCGGGTTCAGGCATTAACCTGACAAAAATACTAGGACTTTGTATGGCGCGGCCGATTGGCGTAAACTGCCAGCACGTCTGCGAGGAATTTTCATGACCGCTATCACTATTACCGACGCCGCCCACGATTATCTGGCCGATCTGCTGGAAAAGCAGAATACCCCGGGCATCGGCATCCGCGTATTTATCACTCAGCCCGGCACTCAGTACGCCGAAACCTGCATTGCCTACTGCAAACCGGGTGAAGAAAAACCGGACGACAAGGCCATTGGCCTGAAGAGTTTTACCGCTTGGATCGACGGCTTCAGTGAAGCCTTCCTGGACGACGCCGTTGTCGACTACGCAACCGACCGCATGGGTGGTCAGCTGACCATCAAGGCGCCGAACGCCAAAGTGCCGATGGTCAATGCCGACAGCCCGATCAACGAGCGAATCAATTACTACCTGCAAACCGAGATCAACCCCGGGCTCGCCAGTCACGGTGGTCAGGTTACCCTGATCGACGTGGTCGAGGAGGAGGCGAAAAACATCGCCGTGCTGCAGTTCGGTGGGGGTTGTCAGGGTTGCGGTCAGGCTGATGTCACGCTGAAGGAAGGTATCGAGCGCACATTACTTGAGCGCATACCCGAGCTGTCGGGCGTCCGCGATGTAACGGACCATACGCAGAAAGAAAACGCGTACTACTGATTCGTCCTTGCTGCAAAAAAAACGCCCTGATTATTCAGGGCGTTTTTTTGTGTGGCAGAATACTGGCACTGTGACGGGTACCTGACAGCGCAGCTCGGTCAGTCCAGCTCCACCAGAACGGCGCCTTCATTGACCATCTCTCCCTCTCGACAGTAAAGCGCGCTGATTACACCCGTAGCGGCTGCGCGGATGCTGTGCTCCATCTTCATGGCCTCAAGCACCACCAACTGTGCCCCGGCCTCGACTGTCTGGCCCACTTCGACCAGCACGCGGACGATGCTGCCATTCATGGGCGCGGTCAGGCCGCCATGCTGTCCCTGAACAGACTCAACCTGGTTCACGGGGTCAACTTTGTGCACGGTGTGCAGATCACCCTGCCATTTGAGGTAAAGCGTGTCGCCGCGACGTGTTGCAAGGTGCCTTGTGCGCAAACCATCGTTTTCAATATGCAGTTGCTCGCCTCCCAGATGGATCAGCGATGTGCCGTTATCGAGCAGGCGCACGGCATGAGTTTGCCCGTTGCAGCTCAGGAGTACATTGGTCTGTGCAGGCAGGCCGACACGAAGGCCTGACGCGTCGGCCCACGGCGAGTGCAGGTCGGCCTGATCGATACGGGCCGGTTCGCTCTGTCTGAACGCCTCGGCGGCAGCTTGCCAGAATGCCTCGCAGGGCTCGTGGGTCGCTGGCAGCAGTTGATCCTGGTAGCGAGGAATGAAACCGGTATCCAGTTCGGCCGCAGCAAAGGCTGGATGAGCAATGATGCGGCGCAGAAAGGCCAGATTGGTCATGACGCCGCCTACGGCGAACTCGTCCAGCATACCCAGCAGGCGCAGGCGCGCTTCTTCGCGGTTTTCGCCCCACGCAATCAGCTTGCCGAGCATGGGGTCATAGAAGGGTGAAATGCTGTCGCCCTCGGCCACACCGATGTCTATGCGTCTGCCGACGCCGCTGACGGGCTCTCGATAGAGCTCAAGCCTGCCTGTCGCGGGCAGAAAATCGTTGGCCGGGTCTTCGGCGTACAGCCGGACTTCTATAGCGTGTCCTGTCAGCGGGACCTGCGCCTGAGTGATCGGCAAGGGTTCACCACGAGCAACGCGGATCTGCCACTCCACCAGGTCGAGCCCGGTGATGTACTCGGTGACCGGATGCTCTACTTGCAGGCGAGTGTTCATTTCCATGAAAAAGAACTCTCCGCGGGCATCCAGCAGAAACTCCACCGTGCCTGCTCCCACGTAGCCAATGGCCTGTGCAGCAGTGACTGCAGCTTCGCCCATGGCCTTGCGCAGTTGCGGCTTCAGACCGGGCGCAGGGGCCTCTTCGACTACTTTCTGATGACGGCGCTGAATGGAGCAGTCGCGTTCGTTCAGGTAAAGGCAGTTGCCATGCCGGTCGGCGAACACCTGAATTTCGACGTGTCGTGGAGAGATGACGTATTTCTCCACCAGCATGCGTGAATCGCCAAACGATGAAAGCGCTTCGCGTTGAGCAGAGGCCAGGGCTTCGGCCATCTCGACGGCATGCTCGACCACTTTCATACCTTTGCCGCCACCCCCGGCTGTGGCTTTCAGAAGCACCGGATAACCAATGCGCTCGGCGGCGGCAAGGAATGTGTCGATATCCTGCGCATCGCCATGATAGCCGGGCACCAGCGGTACGCCTGCCTGTTCCATCAGCGACTTGGCGGCAGACTTGCTGCCCATGGCGTCAATGGCCGAGGCGGGCGGGCCGAGAAAGATCAGCCCGGCCTTTTCGATTGACCGGGCAAAGTCGGCGTTTTCAGATAAAAAGCCGTAACCGGGATGGATGGCCTGGGCACCGCTGGCCCTGGCTGCCTCGATCAGCTTGTCGATCGCCAGATAGCTTTCGCTTGCCTTGCTGCCGCCCAGGTCGATACGGACATCGGCTTCACGGCTGTGACGAGCGTCGCGATCAATCGCGCTGTGCACTGCAACGGTCGTCAGCCCCATCTTTTTCGCCGTGCGCATAATGCGGCAGGCAATTTCACCCCTGTTGGCGATCAGCAGCGTGGTCAGCTCGGGTGCCTTGATATCAGCTACCTTGATGTCAGTTACGTTCATGACTGCAGGTCCTTCTCTGATGCTTCTTCAGCCGTATTGTGTCGCTGCCAGCCGGGTGCGCGTTTTTGTAGAAATGCACGCAGGCCTTCCTGGCCTTCAGGGCTGGTGCGGATACGGGCAATGGTGCTTTCGCAATAACGACGTACTGCAGGCGTGAGTTCACCACTGCCGACTTCCCGCAGCAATTCCTTGCTGACGCGCATGGCCTGTGGGCTGTTGAGCAGCAGGTTGTCTATCCAGTCGACGGTTCGCGCCTCAAGGTCGGGCAGGGGATAGCACTCGGCAATCAGGCCTATGTGGCGCGCTTGCTGACCGTCGAAGCGCTCGGCGGTCAGGGCATAGCGCCGCGTTACCCGTTCGCCGATGGCCTGCACGACGAAAGGGCTGATAACCGCAGGCGCGAGTCCGATGCGCACTTCGGACAAACAGAACTGCGCGTCTTCGGCGGCGATGGCCATGTCGCAGCAACTGATCAGGCCCAGTGCGCCGCCGAACGCTGCACCTTGTACCACCGCCAGCGTCGGGATTTTCAGTCGGGCGAGGTTGTACATCAACTCGGCCAGTTCACGTGCATCGTCCAGGTTGGTGTTGTAATCGAGATCGGCTGCCTGCTGCATCCAGGCCAGGTCGGCGCCAGCGCTGAAATGCTTGCCACGTCCGCGCAGCAGCAAAAAACGCACACTTGTATCGCCTTGCACCTGATCCAGGGCGAGGATCAACTCGCGAATCATCTGGGCGTTGAAGGCATTGTTCTTGTCCGGTCGGTTCAGCCACAACGTGGCAAAACCACGGGGGTCGAGGGTCAGTTCAAGGGTTGCGAATGAAGTCGAAGTCATGGTCGTTTCCCGGCTCACATTCGGAACAGCCCGAAGGTGGTAGGTTCGATGGGCGCATTGAGCGAGGCGGAGAGGGCCAGAGCGAGAATGTCACGGGTTTGCGCCGGGTCTATCACCCCATCGTCCCACAGGCGCGCGCTGGAATAGTAAGGGTGGCCCTGATGTTCATACTGATCAAGAATCGGCTGTTTCAGTTCGGCCTGTTGTTGCGCGCTGAATGCCTGGCCGGCACGTTCGGCCTGTTCGCATTTGACCTGCACCAGCACGCCTGCGGCCTGCTCGCCGCCCATTACGCCGATGCGTGCGTTTGGCCACATCCATAAAAAGCGTGGGTCGTAGGCGCGACCGCACATGCCGTAGTTGCCGGCGCCGAAACTGCCGCCGATGATCACCGTGAACTTGGGCACCCTGGCACAGGCCACGGCGGTCACCAGCTTGGCTCCATGCTTGGCGATGCCGCCTGCTTCATACTTCTGGCCGACCATGAAACCAGTGATGTTTTGCAGAAATATCAGCGGGATGCCCCGCTGGCAGGCCAGCTCGATGAAATGCGCACCTTTCTGCGCCGCTTCGGCAAACAGAATGCCGTTATTCGCCAGAATCGCGACCGGATAACCGTGCAGCCTGGCGAAGCCGCAGACCAGCGTCGTACCGAACAGCGCCTTGAATTCATCCAGCACGGAACCGTCTACCAGCCTGGCGATGACTTCGCGCACATCGAACGGCTGCTTGGTGTCGGCGGGGACAATACCGTATAGCTCATCGCTGGCATACAGCGGCGCAACCGGCGGCTCGATGTTCAACTGGCCCGCCTTGCGCCAGTTCAGGTTAGCGATACTGCGCCGTGCCAGCGCCAGGGCATGCTCATCGCTCTCGGCGTAATGATCGGCGACCCCGGAGGTGCGGCAATGCACATCGGCACCGCCCAGTTCTTCTGCGCTGACCACTTCACCGGTGGCAGCCTTGACCAGCGGCGGGCCGGCCAAAAAGATGGTGGCTTGCTGGCGCACCATGATCGCTTCGTCGGCCATGGCGGGCACATAGGCTCCACCTGCCGTGCAAGAACCCATTACCACCGCGATCTGCGCAATGCCTTGGGCGCTCATGTTGGCTTGATTGAAGAAAATCCGCCCGAAGTGTTCACGATCGGGAAACACTTCGTCCTGGCGCGGCAGGTTGGCGCCGCCCGAGTCCACCAGGTAGATGCACGGCAGACGGTTTTGCTGGGCAATGGTCTGGGCGCGCAGGTGCTTTTTCACGGTCAGCGGGTAGTAGGAGCCGCCTTTCACCGTCGCGTCGTTGGCGATGATCATGCACTCGACGCCTTCGACACGACCAATGCCGGCAATCACTCCGGCAGCCGGAACATCTTCACCATAGACCTCATGCGCGGCCAGTTGGCCGATTTCCAGAAACGGCGAGCCGGTATCCAGCAGGCGATTGATGCGGTCGCGGGGCAGCAACTTGCCGCGCGATGTGTGGCGCTCCTGAGCCTTGAGACCGCCGCCTTGCTGGACCTGATTGAGCAGGCTGCGCAGCGCGTGGACCTGCTTGAGCAACGCCGAGTGATTAAGCGCAAACTCTGCGGAACGGGTGTTGATTCGGGTGTGGAGAATGGCCATGTGAGCTCCGCAATCAACGGGTTTCGTTGAACAGTTCGCGACCTATCAGCATGCGCCGGATTTCGCTGGTGCCTGCGCCGATTTCGTAAAGCTTGGCGTCACGTAACAGCCGCCCGGCTGGAAATTCGTTGATATAGCCATTGCCGCCGAGAATCTGAATGGCGTCCAGCGCCATCTGCGTCGCACGCTCGGCGCTGTAGAGGATGACGCCTGCGGCGTCCTTGCGCGTGGTCTCACCGCGGTCACAGGCCTGGGCCACGGCATACAGGTAGGCACGGCTGGCATTGAGCTGGGTGTACATGTCGGCAACCTTGCCTTGAATCAACTGGAACTCGCCGATGCTCTGGCCAAACTGCTTGCGGTCATGAATATAGGGCACAACCACGTCCATACAGGCTTGCATGATCCCGGTGGGCCCGCCGGAGAGCACCACGCGTTCGTAGTCCAGGCCGCTCATCAGCACCCTGACACCACCGTCGAGCGCCCCCAGCAGGTTCTCTTCCGGCACCTCGACATCATCGAAAAACAGCTCGCAGGTGTTGGAGCCGCGCATACCGAGCTTGTCGAATTTGCTGCCACGCGAGAAACCTTTCCAGTCTCGCTCGACGATAAACGCGCTGATGCCGTGCGCAGCCTTTTCCAGGTCGGTCTTGGCGTAGATGACATAGGTATCGGCATCCGGCCCATTGGTGATCCAGGTCTTGCTGCCATTGAGGACGTAATGATCGCCACGCTTGTCAGCGCGCAGCTTCATGGAAACCACATCCGAGCCGGCGTTCGGCTCGCTCATGGCCAGTGCGCCAACGTGCTCGCCGCTGATCAGCTTGGGCAGGTAGCGGGCTTTCTGCGCAAGTGTGCCGTTGCGGTTGATCTGATTAACGCACAGGTTTGAATGCGCGCCGTAGGACAGCGCCACGGAGGCCGAGCCGCGGCTGATTTCCTCCATCGCGACCACATGCGCCAGATACCCGAGTCCTGCGCCGCCATATTCTTCGCTGACTGTGATGCCCAGCACGCCCATCTCACCGAATTTGCGCCACATGTCGACGGGGAACAGGTTGTCCTTGTCGATCTGGGCAGCGCGGGGGGAGAGCTCTGCGGCGACGAACGACTGCAACTGATCACGCAGCATGTCGATGGTTTCGCCCAAGGCGAAGTTCAGGCTGGGGTAACTCATGGGCAGCGTTCCTGTTTTATTCTTTGTTTGATAGGTTCGAATCAGCTATTACCTTTACGTTAACGTAAACTTGTAGCCGGATGCTGTCAATGCGGCCTATGGGCGAAAGGACGCTGGGGAAGTGCGTGTACAAGGGAGGGGGAACGACGGCGACATCGGCGCCAGGCAAACGCCAGAAAGCACGAAGGGGAGCCTGGGCTCCCCTTCAAGGTGTATCTCTATGCTCTTTTTTGTTTGTCGGGAGGTCTGTTGTTGTTTTTGGTGACCTGACCCTTCACATCTTTTTTGAGCGACCCACAAGCTGGATCAAGAGCAAACGTATTTTTTTGAGCGCTGAGGCCACTTTCATCGTGTTGATCCAGTCAGTACGGGAGCTGCCTTGGGGCAGTTTTATTGTTCTCTGTCTGACTGCGAACGACTTGCCAGGCAAGCTGTTCAGAAAAGCTGTCCACTTCAAAAAAATCTGTTAGCTACGCCTCTGTCCGTGTTGTTCTTGTTATGTCAGAGCCGGTACGTGTTGTTTTTATTGGGTTGCTGCGTGTTTTTATTTTTGTTGTACAAGAGATATAGCAGGACCCGTGCCAGTTTTCCGAAACCCATGAAACAGTGAGCTTCAGGGTTATTTCAAGGCATCAAGCCATTTGATTCTGCGGTCGATTGTTTCCGTGTTACCCGTTTGTCTCGACTGAACGCGGGGGAGAGTAACACTCTGTGACAAGATGTCGCACCTCGTTACCGACCGGTGACGTTTGTCACTGAGCCAGCCTGGCCTTGGCAACCCTGGAGCCGTTGCTGCGTTGCAAAACGTCGCAAATGCGCTGTCCGGCGTCGATTACCTTGTTTAGATCGACGCCCGTTTCGATACCCAGGCCCTTCAGCATGTACAGCACATCTTCGGTGGCCACATTGCCGCTGGCGCCTTTCGCGTAGGGACAGCCACCAAGGCCTGCGGTAGAGCTGTCGAACACCTGGATGCCTTCCTCCAGGCTGGCGTAGATGTTTACCAGTGCCTGGCCATAGGTATCGTGAAAATGCCCGGCCAGCTTGCCGCGTGGGATCTGGTCGGCGACAGCATTGATCAGCGCCCGTGTGGCGCCCGGTGTGCCTGTACCAATGGTGTCACCCAGCGAAATCTCGTAGCAGCCCATCGCGTGCAGTTCATTGGCCACGGCAGCCACCTGCGCCGGAGGTACGCTGCCTTCATAGGGGCAACCCAGCACGCAGGACACATAACCTCTGACCCGCATGCCATGCAGGCGCGCAGCAGCCATGACAGGCGCGAAGCGTTCCAGACTCTCGCTGATGGAGCAGTTGAGGTTGCGCCGGGAGAACCCCTCGGTGGCGGCAGCGAACACCGCGACTTCCCGAACTCCTGCTGCCAGTGCGTCCTCGAACCCCCTAAGATTGGGGGCCAGGGCCGAATAGATGACACCTTCACTGCGCTTTATGCGTTCAAAGACCTGAGCCGACCCTGCCATTTGCGGAACCCACTTGGCAGACACGAAACTGCCGACTTCTATATGAGTGAGCCCTGCATTGGTCAGATCATCCACCAGCCTTACCTTGTCTTCGACACTGATTGACCGGGCTTCATTCTGCAGGCCATCACGTGGGCCGACTTCGACAATGTTTACCTGTTGCGGGAGTGACATGGCAGCGCCTTCGGAGTCAGTGTGAGAGGGCAGCGGTTTTATCGAGTTCGGCACGGCAGCGTTCCTCAGCGGTGTCCAGTTCCAGCTGCATCTGCTGGATATCCAGCAATTGCTGCTCCAGCTGTTGCCGGCGCTCGGCAATCTTGCCCAGCATGGTCTGCAACTGCTTTCGATTGCCGCCGCGAGGGTCGTATAGCGAGATCAGTTCCTTGCACTCGGCCAGCGAAAAACCAATACGCTTGCCACGCAGGATCAGCTTCAGCGTGACTTTGTCACGGGCCGAATAAATACGTTCGAGGCCTTTGCGCTCGGGGCTCAGCATGCCTTGCTCTTCGTAAAAGCGGATGGCGCGGGTGGTGATGTCCAGCTCGCGGGCAAGCTCGGAAATACTGTACGTCTGACTGCTCATGGCTGGGCTCGGCGAAAGGAACAACGCTAACCTAAAGTCAGCTTGACGTAAGCGTCAAGAAAGGGGGCTGATTAAATGCGTCAGGCACCTGGCTTGAAAGCTAGAAACAGCTTTAACTATTTTATTAAAATGTTTTAAAAACAAAGTCTTAATATTATAAGTTCATGCGTTTTCAAGATGGCTTTCTTGAGCGACCACGCGCTGGGAAAGCTCTATGATCTGCTCGCGCATCCAGCGGTTGGCGGGGTCCTGATCGGTGCTCTCGTGCCAATAGAGGTGCATTTCAACAGATGGAACGTCGTTGACCGGCAGGTACACGTAATGCAAGTCATTGCGTCTGGCGAAGCGTTCCGGCACGGTCATGACCATGTCTGTCTGCTGCAGCACCTGGGTCGCCATCAGGTAATGCTGAGAGCGCAGCGCGATCCTGCGTTGAATGCCTATCTTGCCGAGCGCAAGGTCCACATGGCCCAACCCGCTGCGGCGGCTTGAGATATGAATGTGTGGCTGTGCCAGATAATCATCCAGCGTCAATTGTGCCTTGTTCGCCAGCGGATGGCCTTTGCGCATGCCACACACGTAGCGGTCTTCCATAAGCTTGACGTGACGTACCTGCGGGTCGGTATTGAGCGGTGCGTCCACGGCAAAATCGAGGCGACCTGCGGCCAGTTCCTTGGTGGTTTCGCGGCGTTTGGACAGGAAGCTCTCAATGGTGACCGCAGGCGCGAGGCGTCTCAGGCGCTGAAATAGCGCCGGCAGAATGACTGCTTCGGTCAGGTCGGTCATGCTGATGCGGTAGTTCTTGCCAGCCTGCAGCGGATTGAAAATACGGCTTTCCTGTACCGAGACCCTGAGCAATGAAAGGGCGTTACGCACCGGGCCGATGATGTTCTGCGCCATGGGCGTAGGGACCATGCCTTGCGCTGTCCTTACAAACAGCGGGTCATTAAACGTCTCGCGCAAGCGTGCCAGTGCATTGGACACCGCAGGCTGGGTGATGCCGACAATCTGCCCCGCACGGGTCAGATTGGCTTCGGTGTAGATGGCGTCGAAGACAATGAAAAGGTTGAGATCGACCTTGTTCAGGTTCATTGATGAGGCGCCTCGTGCTGTTATTGTGATGAGCTTTCCGGTAGGCAGAGTGTGCCGTTGCGATGAAGAATCATATATCGGTTATGAATGTTTATACACGACGAGAATAGATTAGATAAATGCTCGTCGCTTCTCTAGCATCCGGTCATGAAATCGAAAACCTGATCGAAAAGGTAGCGAACCCATGGATTTTGCGTATTCCCCCAAAGTGCAGGCACTGCGTGAGCGAGTCACGGCATTCATGGACAGTTACGTTTATCCGGCCGAGCCGGTCTTCGCACAACAGGTCGCAGAAGGGGATCGCTGGCAGCCCACGGCGATCATGGAGGCACTCAAGACTCGTGCAAAGTCAGAGGGATTGTGGAATCTGTTCTTGCCCGAATCAGAACTGGGTGCCGGACTGACCAACCTGGAATATGCCCCCCTTGCTGAAATCATGGGCCGCTCGTTACTTGGGCCGGAACCGTTCAATTGCTCTGCGCCCGACACCGGCAACATGGAAGTGCTGGTTCGCTACGCCAGCGCCGAGCAGAAAGCCCGCTGGCTTGAACCGTTGCTGCGTGGCGAGATTCGTTCTGCATTCGCCATGACCGAACCTGAAGTAGCGTCGTCGGACGCTACCAACATGGCCGCCCGTGCCGAGCGCGCAGGCGATGAGTGGGTGATCAATGGCCGCAAGTGGTGGACCTCCGGTGCCTGCGATCCGCGTTGCAAGATACTTATCTTCATGGGCCTCACCAATCTCGACGGGCCACGTCATCAGCAGCACTCGATGATCCTCGTGCCGGTCGACACGCCGGGCGTGAAGATTGTCCGACCGCTGCCTGTATTTGGCTACGACGACGCCCCGCACGGCCATGCCGAAGTGTTGTTTGAAGACGTCAGGGTGCCGTTCGACAACGTATTGCTGGGTGAAGGCAGAGGTTTTGAAATTGCTCAGGGCCGCCTGGGGCCAGGTCGTATTCATCACTGCATGCGCTCCGTCGGCATGGCTGAGCGCGCGCTTGAACTGATGTGCAAACGCTCTCTTGATCGCGTTGCGTTCGGCAAGCCATTGGCAAAGCTGGGTGGCAACATCGACAAGATTGCCGACTCGCGCATGGAAATCGACATGGCCCGTCTGTTGACGCTGAAGGCGGCCTACATGATGGACACCGCCGGTAACAAAGGGGCTAAAAGCGAGATAGCACAGATCAAGGTCGTCGCGCCCAATGTTGCGCTGAAGGTCATTGATCGGGCCATCCAGATGCACGGCGGGGCCGGTGTTTCCGATGATTTCCCTTTGGCGTACATGTACGCCATGCAGCGCACGCTGCGCCTGGCCGATGGTCCTGATGAGGTGCATCGCGCAGCCATCGGCAAATTCGAGCTGGGCAAGTACCTGCCTGCAGACCTTTCTCGCAGCCGGCCCTGAGTCGCAGGGCGGTTACTGCACCCATACCTCGACGCGGCGGTTCTTGATTCTGCCATCGTCGATATCGTTGTTCGCCACAGGCATTTCGTCACCCAGCCCTAGAATCTCGCGAAATGTAACGCCGCTCTTCAACAGCTCGCGGCGCACGGCCATGGCGCGTAGTCGCGAGAGCAGGGTGGCGCGGGCCGGATCGCTCTTGGCATCGCCGAAACCGACCAGCGTCACATGCTGATCAAGCTTGTCTTGCGCTTTCAGGTAGTCGGCCACTCGCTTAAGGTCCTGCTGAGCCTTGTTGTCCAGCCTGGCGCTGCCTTGCGCAAAACGAAAGTTGACGGAAAGCCGGTCAGCCTTGCGAGTCAGCGCCTGATAATCGGCAGGCATCTGCGCAGTGGGCTGCACTTTCAGGGCCTGCACCGTCTGCGCTACAAAACCGCTTCTGGCCACAATGGCCTGACCATCGGCGCTTTGCGCGAAATGCACAAGCGCCTGTGCCCAGCGCTGGTGACCCGCGGGCGGCACATACAGGTAGAGACGGCGCGAAAGCGGATAATCCTCGGTGGCAATCAGGCTGGTGGTCGGCAGCATCGGCCTGGACTCTCCATCTGCAATGGCGACGGCTCTGGCATGTCTGACCGAGGGCAGCCCGGTAAAACCGATGCCGTTGACGTCTTTGCTGACCTCGTCGGACAGCTGTTCGCTGGACTCGAAGCGCAAGGCGTTAGCGGCCAACTGCTTGCCGTATTTAGCGAGTACCAGCTCCTTGAAGGTTTCATACGTACCGGACTTCTCATCGCGTACATACAGATGAATCGCTCCCGGATTGCCACCCACCTCGCTCCAGTCCTTGACCTCACCACTGAAAATCCGCGCCAGCTGCACAGTATCCAGCTGTCTCAGCGGATTGCCCGGGTTCAGAATGACTGCGACGCCATCAATGCCGATGATTTGCTCTCCCGCCGCACTTTTAAGGTCGCCAAGTCCGGCCAGGTCTTTCGCTTCCTGATCCTTGATCGGACGCGAAGAGGCGGCAATGTCCGTGTTACCGGCCTTCAGGGCAGAAAAGCCGGTGCCCGAGCCGTGCGCAGCGATGTCGATGCTGACCAGTTGCCCGGTTGGCGTCGTACCGACGACTCGCAGCTCGTTGACGGCGCTGGGGAGGGACCGCACTGCTTGCATGCCTTGTTGACGCATCAGTTCTTCAACCAGTGCAGGCGTCAGTTGGGCGTTGATGGTGTTGGAGCCCTGGATGCGCAGCACTGGCGCGTCGCCCGAAGCCATTGGCAATGCCGCAATCGCGGAGGCGGGCAGGGTGGCGCTCGTCAGGATCAGCGCCGTTAGCAGAGCGCGCAGCATCGGCGTCACCATGAATCACGGGAGGGTGACGGGAGAATAAGACAGTGATATTGCTGGAATATGACGATTGCTCGGTCATTGCGCAGGCGACCCGCTCAGGAATGAACACGGGTCGTGCGGCGCAAACCTGATCAGCTCAGTTCAAGCCAGATAGGGGCGTGATCGGAAGGCTTTTCCATGCCCCGCAGATCATAGTCCACGCCAGCGGCCTTGATGCGCGGCTGCAGACCGGTCGACGTCATGATCAGGTCGATGCGCAGGCCGCGCTTGGGCTCGTCTTCAAAACCGCGGCTGCGATAGTCGAACCAGCTGAAGCGATCGCTGACCTCTGGGTTCAGATAGCGAAAACTGTCCACCAGCCCCCAGTTCTTCAGGCGTTCCATCCATTCGCGCTCTTCGGGTAGAAAACTGCATTTGCCGGTTTTCAGCCAGCGCTTGGCATTGTCAGCCCCAATACCGATGTCGCAGTCCTCTGGGGAAATATTGACGTCGCCCATGACGATCAGCGGCTGTTCATTGCTGAAATGGCTTTCCAGCAGGCTCTGGAGGTTTTCGTAAAAACGCTGCTTGGCTGGAAACTTGGTCGGGTGGTCGCGACTCTCGCCCTGGGGAAAGTAGCCATTCATGATCGTGACCGGCTGGCCATTGCTGTCCGCGTAGGTGCCCCGGATAAAGCGCTTCTGCGACTCTTCGTCGTCGCCTTCGAAGCCTTTGTGCAGGTCCAGCGGCGGATTGCGCGACAGCAGTGCCACGCCGTAATGGCCTTTCTGGCCGTGGAAATGCACGTGGTAGCCCAGCGCTTCGATGTCTGCATGGGGAAACTGCTCATCCGAAACCTTGGTTTCCTGAAGGCCGATGACATCAGGCTGGTGTTTTTCGATCAGCGCCGCCAACTGATGGGGGCGGGCACGCAGCCCGTTGATGTTGAACGAGACGATTTTCATAAAGCGGCGGTCCTGAGCAAAAGCAAACGGCGATGCTAGCCGACCTGCCGGTTCAGGACCAGTGTTGCGTAGGTACAACGTAGCAGCGGTGGTCCGAGAATTTATTGGAACTGTTATCAATGGCCATCACTCGAAAGGCTGCTTGCCAGAACCGCTGCGCAAGACGCAGTTCCGTTAACATGAGGCCCTTTATGTCCCTACCTGTTGCCATCACGGGCGAAATCCGCCAACTCGACAGCGGCTATTCCCGTGAAACCCGCTCTTTGCTGTTCAGGGCCTACCGGCACGACCCGACGTTTGCGTACCTGTTCAATGCTGAGCGTGAGGGGTACGAGCAACGCGTACTGGCGACCATCCGCCAACTGGTCAAGCAGCATTTCCTGCAGAACCAGCCAGCGCTGGGCCTGTTTCTTGAAGATCGTCTGGTCGGCGTAGCCCTGATCGCGCCTCCGCAGCGCCGTCTTGGCGTCACCGAGAGCTGGGCGTGGCGCCTGCGTATGGTGATGGACACCGGGCTGGGCTGCACGCAGCGTTACCTGGCCTATTACAACGCCGTACTTGCATGCGTGCCATCAGAAACTGTGCATGTGCTGCCCCTGATTGGCCTGGACCCAGAGTTTCAGGGGCAGAAGCTGGGTCAGGATTTAAGCGAGCAATTGTTAGGCGCGTTGCATGACTGGTGCGCTGTGGATGAAAACTCTCAGGGCATCGTCGTAGATACTGGCAACCCCCGATATCTCGAGTTCTATAAACGACAGGGTTATGAGGAAATTGGCGAGATCGCTGTGGGACCGGTCCGAGAACACGTGTTCTTTCATCCGAACCCTCAGGTTTTACTGCCGGTAGCTGACGTAACGGTTTGAATAGCGGCCCATTCGTGGGCTTTCAGAACAGCCTGTCGATCGTGATAGCATCTTCGCCCATGAAGCTTTTCAGATTATTCGGCAGCCTTTTCCTGATGACCATAAGTGCAGCGGCGCTGGCAGAGGCTCGTCTGGACGTAAGGGTCGAGCCTGCCAATCCCGAGCTGAAGTCAAACGTCGAAGGGTACATCGGCGATCTCGGAGGGCGTGATGCAGAGGCGCTGCGCAACTTCAGTCTGGGCGCCGAGCAGCAGGCCGAAAAAGCGGCTCAGGCGCTGGGGTATTATCAGGCGCAGATCGACAGCGAGATAAAGGACGGTGCCGAGCCGCGTCTGGTCATCAATATCAAACCTGGTGAACCTGTACACCTGCGCAACGTGGTGATCCGGGTCGACGGGCCGGCAGCGTCGCTCAAGGCTTTCAAGGTGCCGAAGAGCGACGCGCTCACGACCGGCGCAGTACTCAACCACGGCAATTACGAAGATGCCAAGCGCCTGATCCAGAACCAGGCATCCCGCTATGGTTTTTTCAGTGGTCGCTTTACCCGCCAGCGCCTGGCCATCGACCCGCGTGCCGGGGTTGCCGACATCGAGCTTATATTTGACAGCGGTCCGCGCTATACGCTCGGCCAGGTGAAGTTCAGTGGTAACACGCCATTCGATGAAGAACTGCTCAGGCGCATGGTGCCTTTCAAGCAAAACACCCCATACGACTCGCAACTGATTGCCGAACTGACCCAGGACATGCAGGCCAGTGGCTATTTCGAGGGCGTGCGTGTCGACGCAGCGCCGACTGCGGCGGTGAACGATGTGATTCCGGTCATCGTCCAGCTGGAAACCCGCAAGCCGCGCACGATGGGTCTTGGTCTGGGCTATTCCACCGACGTCGGGCCACGCGGCAAAGCCAACTGGACCCGGCACTGGGCCAACCCGCAAGGGCACAGCTACGGCTTTGAGTCGGAGATATCCGCACCCCGGCAGAACGTCGGTCTGTGGTACGACGTGCCACTTGATCCACCTTTGACCGACAAGATGCGGTATGCCGGCGGCTATCAGTATGAAGAGATCGCGGGCACTGACAGCCTCAGCAAGCTGCTGACTGCCGGGCCGGAATGGCACAGCAAGCTGCCCAGCGGCTGGGAGCGGGTCATTTCTCTCAAATGGCAGCGTGAAGAGTATCGGCTGGGTGATGATGCGGGTTTGAGCACACTGCTGATGCCAGGCATCAGTTACTCATACCTGCGCAGCGATAATCGCATCGATCCACATCAGGGCTACCGTCTGCAGTTCGAGACGCAAGTGGCCAAAGAGGGCATGTTGTCGGATGCCAATCTGGTGCATGCCAACGTGTTGCTCAAGGGCTTGACGACAGTCGCCCAGAACCATCGTTTTCTCGGTCGCGTGCAACTAGGCGGCACTCTAACCGACGGTTACACCTCCATACCGCCTTCGCTGCGCTTTTTTGCCGGTGGCGATCAAAGCGTGCGCGGCTACGACTATCAAAAGCTGTCCCCGACCAACTCCGACGGCGATCGCATCGGGGGCAGGTACATGTTCGCCGGCAGCGTCGAGTATCAGTATTCGATTGCCGAAAAGTGGCGTGTGGCAACGTTTGTCGACCAGGGTAATTCGTTCAACAACCTTGACAGGCCGGACCTGAAAACCGGTGTCGGCTTCGGTGTTCGCTGGGTTTCGCCAGTGGGGCCGTTGCGTCTCGATCTGGCGCACGCTCTGGACGATGACGGCGGCATACGTCTGCACTTCTCGATGGGGCCGGAGCTTTGAACGAGGTCAATATCAAACGCGGCGCAAAGGCGGTCGGTCTTGGCCTGATCGTGTTGCTGGCACTGCTGGTCATCGGTGTCTGGCTGCTGCTTGGCACTCAGGCTGGCAGTGGCTGGGCTTTGGCACGTGTCCCTGGCCTGCAGGTCGAGAATTTTCAGGGGCGGCTCGGCGGGCAATGGCATGCGGACCGTTTGATATGGCAGCAGGGCGAGGATCGTGTCGAGGTACAGTCGCCCGAGTTCGAATGGACGCCTGCCTGCCTGTTGAAAATGACGCTGTGTATTGACCGCCTGCATGCAGGGCAAGTGCTCCTGCATTTTCCCCCTGGCAGCCAGCCAGACAGTGATGAGCCAGTCAGCCTGCCAGCGCTCACCCTGCCGCTGGCCTTGCAACTGGGCGACGTACAACTGGGTAGCCTGCAACTGGACGGCGTCGAGCAATTACGCGATTTGAAGCTGGCGGCGCACTGGACCTCCGCAGGGCTGCAGATAGACAGCGCGCATCTGCAACGCGATGCGCTGATTCTGGACCTCAACGGCCTGCTCAAACCCGAGGGTGACTGGCCACTCAGTGCCCAAGGGCAACTGCAACTGCCTCCACAGGACGGGCAGGCGTGGACGCTGGCTCTGGATATTCAGGGTAATTTGCTCAAGACCCTGCACCTCAAGGCTGACAGCAGTGGTTACCTGGCGGGCGTGCTGAGTGGCGAATTGCAGCCTCTGACAGCGCATCTGCCTGCGCAATTGAAGCTGGTTGCCGACCACTTCAAGCCGAGTTCGGCGCTGCCCGACACTCTGCAGCTCGACCAGTTGCTGCTGACGGCCGAAGGCAATCTGGATGAGGGTTATCTGATCGGCGGTACGGCCAGTCTGCCAGCCCGCAAAGGCCCGGTTGCTCTGGTATTGCAAGGGCGAGTCGATGCCAGCGGTGCAACGCTTGCGGCACTGAACCTGGCCGCCAATGATCAAGAGCGGCTTGCCATTAATGGCAAACTGAACTGGCAGAACGGGCTTTCAGCCGATGCGACAATCGACTGGCTGGACTTCCCTTGGCAGCGACTGTATCCGCTGGAATCCGAACCGCCGGTGTCTCTGCACAGTTTCAAAGGTGATATTTCCTATACCGACGGCCAGTATCTGGGCAATTTCAACGCCAGCCTCAAAGGCCCCGCAGGCGCTTTTACGCTGGTCAGTCCGTTCAGCGGCAACCTGCAGGAGGTTCACCTCCCGCAGCTGGAGCTGGTCGCAGGACAAGGCAAGGCCAGTGGCCATCTGAATCTGCAATTTGCCGATGGTATCGGCTGGGATACGGCGCTTGACCTGAGCGCACTGGATCCTTCGTTCTGGGTTGCCGAATTGCCCGGAACACTGGCAGGTCCGTTGCGCAGCAGCGGTCAGCTCCGAAACCAGCAGCTGCAACTCACTGCGGACCTTGATTTGAAAGGTCGCCTGCGCGGCCAACCTGCCGTATTGCAAGTCAGGGCCGACGGTCGCGATCAGCAATGGAATGTCGGCAGCCTGAACATTCGCCTGGGTGACAACCGCATTCAGGGCGCTGGCAGTGTGCAGCAGCGACTGAAAGGGCAGCTTGATATCGACCTGCCGCGTCTGGGCCAGTTGTGGCCACGGCTGACGGGGCAGGCGAAGGGTCGCATGGACCTGGCCGGCACACTGCAGGCCCCGGAGGGAAAACTCGCTTTGCAGGGCAATCAGCTCGTGTTCCAGGAAAACCGTCTGCAAAGCCTGGCACTCGACGCCAGACTGGATCCGGCGCAGCGTGCCACCATCAGCCTGAAGGGTGCAGGCATCCAGGCGGGCGATACCGCATTAGGCACCTTGCTGCTTGACGGGCAGGGTACGTTAAAGGTCCAGCAGTTGAAGCTTGACCTGCAAGGACCATTGCTCAAGCTTGCTGTTGCACTGGACGGCACGCTTGAAAAGGGTGATTGGCGCGGTCGTCTGGCTAGCGGTTCGGTGCAAAGTGGTGGCCAGAACTGGCGCCTGCAGCAACCGGCAAAAATCGAGCGCCTGGCCGATGGCAGGCTGAACTTCGGCGCGCACTGCTGGCTGTCTGGAGCCGCAAGCCTGTGCGGCGGCGACCAGCGCTTGATGCCAGAGCCACATCTGCGCTATCAGTTGGAAAACTTCCCACTCGACAGTCTGGCGCAGTGGATGCCCAAGGACTTCGCCTGGAAGGGCGCGTTGAATGCGTATGTGAGGCTCGACATTCCGGCGGCAGGCCCCAGCGGGCAGATCACGCTTGATGCCGGAGGCGGCATGCTACGGGTCCGCAATAAAGGGCAGTGGCTGGACTTCCCCTATCAGACCCTGAAGCTCAGCAGCACCATGACCCCCAGGCGTATCGACTCGCGTCTGGACTTTGAGGGCGGGAAACTGGGCCGTTTGCTGTTGAACGCGCAGATCGATCCGCTGGCAAAAGACAAGACTCTGTCAGGTGACTTCAATCTGTCCGGGCTGGACATCTCGGTGGCAAGGCCGTTCGCGCCGACGGTGCAGAAACTCAACGGGCGGCTGAACGGTGCCGGCCGGTTGTCGGGAAGCCTGCTCGCGCCGTTGGTCAACGGCAGCGTAACCCTTGAAGGCGGTGAGGTAGCCGGTGCCGAGCTGCCGATGGAGCTGCACGATCTGAAGGTTCAAGCGTTGATTGCCGGAGAGACCGTGCAAATCGAAGGTGGTTGGAAAAGTGGCAGCACTGGCCAGGGTTCTATTGGCGGTCAGGTGGCCTGGGGGCAGAACCTGATGGTTGATGTGAACCTCAAGGGGTCTCGTCTGCCGATCAATGTCGAGCCTTATGCTGCGGTTGAGGCGGCGCCTGACCTGAAAATATCCATGAAGGGCGACCGGCTGGCCATTTCCGGCAAAGTGCTGGTGCCCAAAGGCACGATTACCGTACGGGAGCTGCCGCCGTCCACGGTCAAGCTCTCGGGCGACACCGTGATCGTTGGGCAGCAAACCGAACAAGGTGCGCCGCCACTTGCAGTGGCCATGGACATCGACGTGCAAGTCGGCCAGGAGACACTCAGTTTCAGCGGCTTCGGGCTGACCGCCAATCTGGTCGGGCAGGTACACATAGGTGACAACCTGGACACTCGCGGAGAGCTTAATCTCAATGACGGCCGCTATCGCGCTTATGGGCAACGGCTGACCATCCGCAAGGCTCGCTTGCTGTTTGCAGGCCCGGTGGACCAGCCCTATCTGGATATCGAGGCCATTCGCCAGACCGACGATGTGATTGCCGGTATTCGTCTGACCGGCAGTGCCGAGCAGCCCACTACCGAGGTGTTTTCCGAGCCTGCGATGAGTCAGGAGCAGGCGCTTTCCTACCTGGTCATGGGCAGGCCCTTGAGCACCTCTGGCGAAGACAACAACATGGTTGCTCAGGCTGCCTTGGCGCTGGGCGTTGCCGGGAGCTCTTCGACCACCGGCAAGCTCGCGGACAACCTGGGTATCAAGGACTTCGAACTGGATACATCGGGGACCGGTGACAAAACCAATGTGGTGGCCAGCGGCAAGATCACCGAGAAGCTCAGCCTGCGCTATGGTGTAGGTGTCTTCGAGCCGGCCAATACCATTGCGTTGCGCTATCTGTTGAGCAAGCGGGTTTACCTTGAGGCCGCCAGTGGTGTTGCCAGCTCACTGGATATTTTCTATAAAAGAGACTTCTGAATAGCGCTGGCCGCTGCGAGCGGCCAGCGTTTTCGTTCAACCGGTTTACCCTGTTAAAACAGTGTGATCCTGACCACACACTCTGCACTCGGGCTTCCGGTAATCATGGATCGATTCAACGCCATGCGCGTATTCACCCGTATCGTCGAACTGGGCGGCTTTGCCAAGGCCGCCGAGAGTCTGCATGTTCCTCGTGCGTCGGTGACCATCATGATCAAGCAGCTGGAAGCGCACTTGGGTGTGCAACTGTTACAGCGCACCACACGTCAGGTAAGCACCACACCCGACGGCAAGGCTTATTACCTGCGTTGCGTCAGCCTGCTGGCTGATCTGGAAGAAGCAGAAGCAGCCTTTTCGTCGAAGGGTATCGAGCCGAAAGGGCTGCTGCGCATCGATGTTCCGGTCAGCCTGGGGCGCATGATCGTTATCCCTGCGTTGCCCGAATTCACACGGCGCTATCCGCAGATCAGGCTTGAGATAGGCATGAGTGACAGGCCTGTCGACCTGATTCGCGAGGGCGTTGACTGTGTATTGCGAGCTGGCGCTGCACTGGACGATGCGCTTGTCGCCAGACCGCTGGGCAGCCTGACGCAGATTACCTGTGCGA
The DNA here is from genome assembly GCF_000156995.2 of Pseudomonas coronafaciens pv. oryzae str. 1_6. NCBI lineage: Bacteria > Pseudomonadati > Pseudomonadota > Gammaproteobacteria > Pseudomonadales > Pseudomonadaceae > Pseudomonas > Pseudomonas coronafaciens. Next base: position 2,599,679 of record NZ_CP046035.1, read on the forward strand.
GTCGCGAGTACCTGAAACGGTACGGTACACCACTCGATCTGCACGACCTCCGGCAACATCAGGTCATCGAATATTTCGCCACTCGTGCCAGCAAACGTTATGGCCTGGAATTCATGGCCGATGGAGAACTGGACGATTATGGCATGGAGCGTTCTATTGCCGTCAGCAGCGCCGAAGGCTACGTGGCTGCCTGCGATGCGGGTTTTGGTCTGATCCAGGTCCCTCGCTATCACGTTGCTGCGCAGTTGCGCACAGGGGCGCTTATCGAAGTGTTACGCGAATACCGACCGCCGCCGCTACCGTTGACGGCGCTTTACCCGCCTCATCGGCAACTGTCACGGCGGGTCAGGGTATTCGTCGACTGGCTGGTGGAATTGTGTGCCCACCCGGATATCAGGGACAGACTGGTTTCCTGAAAAAAATCGGAATTATCCGATATAGGCCGGGGGCACACTTTCGTGTTTAACTTCCGGCTCTTTTATCCTCTCAGAAAAGGAATGTGTTTCATGGCTCAAGTGACCCTCAAAGGCGGTGCTGTTCAAGTCAACGGTAACCTGCCTGAAGTCGGCAGCAAGGCGCCTGCCTTCACGCTGGTGGGCGCAGGTCTTGCCGATAAGACCCTTGCCGACTTCGCTGGCAAACGCAAGGTATTGAACATCTTCCCAAGCGTCGATACACCGACCTGCGCAACGTCGGTACGTAAATTCAATGCCAGTGCCAACGACCTGAACAACACCGTCGTCCTGTGCATCTCGGCTGACCTGCCATTCGCACAAGCCCGCTTCTGTGGGTCTGAAGGGCTCGATAACGTTCATAACCTTTCTTCATTCCGCAGTGCCGATTTCAGTCAGCACTATGGCGTTGCCATCGCTGACGGTCCGTTGAAGGGCCTGACTGCACGTGCAGTCGTCGTTCTTGACGAAAACGACAACGTACTGCATAGCGAACTGGTGTCGGAAATCGCCGAAGAACCAGGCTACGATGCCGCACTGGCAGTATTGAAGTAACGTTCTGCAACATGTACTACGGCCTGAGTACGCTCGGGCCGTTTTTTGTTTGTGCCTCATACGTTTATCAAAAGTAAGCGCTTGGTAAAGGCGCTTTGCTTGTAACGCAACTGTGCTTATTGTTCACCCTTCTGTTAGAACCCCCACCTGTAATGGTTGATTTATTCATGCAATCGTCTGGCTCCCGTAAATCCCGTCGCTGGTTGATCAGTCTGTTGATCCTGCTGGTCGTTGTCGCCCTGTGCTGGTGGTTCTGGCCCGCAGCCACTTCCGGCAAGGGTGCCGAGAGCAAGAAGGCTGGTGCGGGCGGTATGGCACGCCCCGGCTTCGGTGCATCGGCGGTTGCGGTGCCGGTACGCGTCGCGCCAGTAACGCAGGGCGACTTTCCGATCTACTACAAGGCGCTCGGTACGGTAACGGCGATGAATACCATCAATGTGCGCAGCCGGGTGGCGGGGGAACTGGTCAAGCTCTACTTCCAGGAAGGGCAGATGGTCAAGGCAGGTGACTTGCTGGCGGAAATCGACCCGCGCAGCTATCAGGTCGCGTTGCTACAGGCCGAAGGTACGCTGGCGACCAATCAGGCGCTGCTCAAGAATGCTCAGCTTGATGTGAAGCGTTACCGTGACCTGTACGCCGAAGACAGTATTGCCAAACAGACACTGGACACGGCCGAGTCGCTGGTGAGTCAGTATCAGGGCACTATCAAGACCAATCAGGCTGCTGTGGCTGACGCAAAGTTGAGCCTGGATTTCACGCGTATTCGTGCGCCGATTGCAGGGCGTGTAGGCCTCAAACAGCTCGATGTCGGCAATCTGGTAGCTGCCAATGACACCACTGCGCTGGTCGTGATTACCCAGACTCAACCGATATCGGTAGCGTTCACACTGCCGGAAAAGGATCTGTCAAAGGTCATTGCCCGCTATCGCACGGGTGACAAACTGCCTGTCGAAGCCTGGGACCGCGGCGATACAAAACTGCAAGCCACCGGCGTGCTTGCCAGCCTCGACAACCAGATCGACGTGGCGACCGGTACCCTGAAGTTCAAGGCGCGTTTCGATAACGGTGACGAAATCCTTTTCCCCAATCAGTTCGTCAACGTGCGGCTGCGAGCCGACACCCTGAAGCAGGCTGTTCTAGTGCCGACGGCGGCCGTGCAGTTCGGCACGGACGGCACTTTTGTGTATGTGCTCGACGGTGAAAAGAAGGTCAAACTCAAATTGCTCAAGACCGGCCCCAGTGATGAAACCTCTACGGTCATCACTGAGGGTCTGGCGGTCGGCGAGCGAGTCGTGCTGGAGGGTACCGATCGTCTGCGCGATGGCGCGGAAGTCGAAGTCGTCAACGACAGCAAGGATGTTCCGGCAGGCCCAGGGCAGAAGCTGCAAGGCAAGCCTGACAGCGGCGTCGACAAGTCGGCAGCGCTCGGTAAGGTGGAAAAACCAAACGTATGAACATGTCGCGCCTGTTCATCCTGCGCCCGGTCGCTACCACTCTCAGCATGCTGGCCATCGTACTGGCTGGCTTGATCGCCTATACCTTGCTGCCAGTGTCGGCGTTGCCCCAGGTTGATTATCCAACCATTCGCGTGATGACCCTGTACCCCGGCGCTAGCCCGCAGGTGATGACAAGCTCCGTGACCGCGCCACTGGAACGTCAGTTCGGACAAATGCCGGGCCTGACCCAGATGGCGTCCACCAGCTCTGGAGGCGCCTCGGTCATTACCTTGCGCTTCAGTCTTGAAATCAACATGGACGTGGCCGAGCAGCAGGTGCAGGCTGCGATCAACGCAGCCACCAATCTGTTGCCGACCGACCTCCCGGCACCTCCGGTATATAACAAGGTCAACCCGGCAGACACGCCGGTCCTGACCCTCGCGATCACCTCCAAAACCATGCTGTTGCCCAAACTCAATGACCTGGTCGATACGCGCATGGCGCAGAAGATCTCGCAGATCAGTGGTGTGGGCATGGTCAGCATCGCGGGCGGCCAGCGTCAGGCGGTAAGGATCAAGGTCAACCCCGAGGCCCTGGCAGCCAACAGTCTCAACCTGTCCGATGTCCGCACGCTGATCAGCGCCTCCAACGTGAATCAGCCCAAGGGTAACTTCGACGGTCCGACCCGGGTTTCCATGCTCGACGCCAATGATCAACTGAAATCCCCGGAGGAATACGCCAACCTGATCCTGGCCTACAAGAACGGCGCGCCGCTGCGACTGAAGGATGTGGCTGAAATCGTTGATGGTGCCGAGAATGAACGGCTGGCTGCCTGGGCCAACCGCAGTCAGGCGGTGCTGTTGAACATTCAGCGCCAGCCAGGCGCCAACGTGATTGATGTGGTCGACCGGATCAAGACACTGCTGCCCGGAATCACAGAAAACCTGCCGGCCGGCCTTGATGTCGTCGTGCTGACCGACCGCACGCAGACCATTCGTGCTTCCGTGACCGATGTTCAACACGAATTGTTGATCGCCATCGTGCTCGTGGTACTGGTCACGCTCCTGTTCCTGCGGCGTTTCAGCGCGACGATCATTCCTTCCATTGCCGTGCCGCTGTCGCTGGTCGGCACCTTCGGTGTGATGTATCTGGCCGGTTTCTCGGTCAACAACCTGACGCTGATGGCATTGACTATTGCGACCGGCTTCGTGGTCGATGACGCCATTGTGATGCTGGAAAACATCTCCCGGCACATTGAAGAGGGCGAGACGCCCATGCAGGCCGCGCTCAAGGGCGCCAAGCAGATCGGTTTCACCCTCATATCCCTGACCCTGTCGCTGATAGCGGTGCTTATCCCGCTGTTGTTCATGGCCGATGTGGTAGGGCGTCTGTTTCGCGAGTTCGCCATCACCCTGGCGGTCGCGATCCTGATATCGCTTGTGGTATCGCTGACCCTGACACCGATGATGTGCGCGCGCCTGCTCAAGCGCGAGCCCAAGGAGGAGGACCAGAGCCGTTTTTACCGCGCCAGCGGCGCGTGGATCGACTGGTTGATCGATGTGTATGCAGGCAGGCTGCGTTGGGTACTCAAGCATCAGCCCCTGACTCTGCTGGTGGCCGTAGGCACTCTGGCGCTGACCGTGCTGCTCTATATCGCGGTGCCCAAGGGGTTCTTTCCGGTGCAGGACACCGGCGTGATTCAGGGCATTTCCGAAGCGCCGCAGTCGGTTTCGTTTGCAGCCATGAGCCAGCGTCAACAGGCCCTGGCGGACATCATCCTGAAAGACCCTGCGGTGGTCAGTCTGTCGTCCTACATCGGCGTCGATGGCGACAACGCAACACTCAACAGCGGCCGCCTGCTGATCAACCTCAAGCCCCACAGCGCCCGCGACCTTACCGCGAGCGAGGTGATTCAGCGCCTGCAACCGGAAGTCGACAAACTTTCGGATATTCGCCTGTTCATGCAGCCGGTGCAGGACCTGACCATCGAAGACCGGGTCAGCCGTACCCAGTATCAGTTCAGCATGTCTTCTCCCGATGCCGAGTTGCTGGCGACGTGGAGCGCGAAGCTGGTGGACGCGCTGGACAAACGACCCGAGTTGACCGATGTAGCCAGCGACCTGCAGGACAAGGGCTTGCAGGTGTATCTGAACATTGATCGCGACGCAGCCAGCCGGGTAGGCGTTACTGTCGCCTCTATTACCGACGCGCTGTACGACGCTTTTGGCCAGCGACAGATATCCACCATCTACACCCAGGCCAGTCAGTACCGGGTGGTGCTGCAGGCCGCATCGGCCAGTGAGCTGGGTCCTGAAGCGCTCGAGCAGATCCACGTCAAGACCACCGATGGCGCACAGGTAAAGCTGTCGAGCCTGGCTCGGGTGGAGCAGCGTCAGGCACAACTGGCCATTGCCCACCTCGGGCAGTTTCCGGCGGTCATGATGTCGTTCAACCTTGCGCCCGGTATCGCACTGGGCAAGGCGGTCGAAGTCATCGAGCAGGTTCAGCACGAAATAGGCATGCCGATTGGCGTTCAGACGCAGTTTCAGGGGGCCGCGGAAGCCTTTCAGGCATCGCTGTCCAGCACGCTGCTGCTGGTTCTGGCAGCGGTTGTAACCATGTACATCGTGCTGGGCGTGCTTTACGAGAGCTACATTCACCCGATTACAATACTTTCGACCCTGCCTTCGGCGGCGGTCGGTGCGTTACTGGCGCTGTTGATCAGCGGTAACGATCTGGGAATGATCGCTATCATCGGCATCATTCTGCTGATCGGCATCGTCAAGAAAAACGCCATCATGATGATCGACTTCGCGCTGGATGCGGAACGCAACCGGGGCGTGGCGCCCGAGAAAGCGATCTATGAAGCTGCACTGCTGCGCTTTCGGCCCATTCTGATGACCACGCTGGCTGCGCTTTTCGGTGCCATTCCGCTGATGCTGGCTAGCGGCTCCGGTGCCGAACTGCGTCAGCCGCTGGGTTTGGTGATGGTCGGGGGGTTGTTGCTCAGTCAGGTTCTGACGCTGTTTACCACACCTGTCATCTACCTTTACTTCGACCGTCTGGGCCGCCGCTGGAGTCGCAAGCCTGCCGGTCAGGACCGAATGGAGCGGGCTGACACATGAACCTGTCAGCGCCGTTTATCCGTCGCCCGGTGGCGACTGTACTGCTGAGCCTGGCGATCATGCTGCTGGGGGCCGTCAGCTTCCGCCTGCTGCCGGTGGCGCCTTTGCCGAACATGGACTTCCCGGTCATTGTGGTATCGGCGAGCCTTGCGGGTGCCAGTCCCGAAGTAATGGCCTCCACCGTGGCCACCCCACTGGAGCGTTCGCTGGGCAGCATTGCCGGGGTCAATACCATGACCAGCAATTCTAGCCAGGGAACGACTCGGATCATTCTGCAGTTCGATCTGGAACGCGACATAAACGGCGCGGCTCGTGAAGTCCAGGCGGCCATCAATGCTTCGCGCAACCTGCTGCCTAGTGGTATGCGCAGCATGCCCACCTACAAGAAGGTCAACCCGTCCCAGGCTCCGATCATGGTCCTGTCGATGACGTCGACGGTGCTTGAAAAGGGCCAGCTGTACGACATCGCCTCGACCATCCTGTCACAGAGCCTGTCGCAGGTGCCCGGGGTAGGGGAAGTGCAGATCGGCGGCAGTTCGTTGCCTGCAGTGCGTATCGAACTTGAGCCGCAGATGCTGTCCCAGTACGGCATATCGCTTGACGATGTACGTACCGCCATCACCGGTTCCAACGTGCGGCGGCCCAAAGGCTTTGTTGAAGATGATCAGCACAACTGGCAGGTTCAGGCCAACGACCAGCTTGAAACCGCCAAGGACTATGCTCCGCTGATCATCCGCTACAAGGATGGCGCGACGCTGCGCCTGAAGGATGTCGCGAAAGTCAGCGACGCAGTAGAGGACCGTTACAACAGCGGCTTCTACAACAATGATCAGGCGGTTTTGCTGGTCGTGAACCGTCAGGCGGGTGCCAACATCATCGAGACCGTGGCGCAGATCAAGGCACAGTTGCCGGCCTTGCGCGCTGTGCTGCCTGCCAGTGTCAGTCTCAATATCGCCATGGACCGCTCGCCGGTGATCAAGGCGACGCTGCACGAGGCCGAAATGACACTGCTGATCGCCGTGGTACTGGTGGTCATGGTGGTCTTTCTGTTCCTCGGCAGTTTTCGGGCCTCGCTGATTCCCACCCTGGCGGTTCCCGTATCGCTGGTGGGCACCTTTGCGATCATGCACCTGTTCGGCTTTTCCCTGAACAACCTGTCGTTGATGGCCTTGATCCTCGCCACCGGGCTGGTGGTCGACGACGCCATTGTGGTGCTGGAAAACATCTCCAGGCACATACACAACGGTCTTGACCCCATGAAAGCAGCTTTTCTGGGGGCCAGGGAGGTGGGCTTCACCTTGCTGTCGATGAACGTTTCGCTGGTCGCGGTGTTCATTTCCATACTTTTCATGGGCGGACTGGTCGAAAGTCTGTTTCGCGAGTTTTCCATCACCTTGTCGGTAGCGATCATTGTCTCGCTGATTGTGTCCCTGACCCTGACCCCGATGTTGTGCGCGCGCTGGCTGAAGCCCCACGACGCGGCCGCAGAAAACGCCTTTCAGCGCTGGAGCGAACGCGTCAACGACCGCATGGTGGCAGGCTACGATCGCTCGCTGGGCTGGGTGCTGCGTCACCCGCGGCTGACGTTGCTCAGTCTGCTGATCACTGTCATCGTCAATGTCGCGCTGTATGTGGTAGTGCCCAAAACCTTTCTGCCACAGCAGGACACCGGGCAACTGATGGGCTTTGTGCGTGGCGATGACGGCCTGTCTTTTTCGGTCATGCAGCCAAAAATGGAAACCTTTCGCCGCTCGGTGCTGGCCGATCCTGCGGTGGAAAGTGTCGCCGGTTTCATCGGTGGCAGTGGCGGCACCAACAACGCGTTCATGATCGTGCGCCTCAAGCCGATCGGGGAGCGTAAGCTTTCTGCTGAAAAGGTAGTGGAACGCCTGCGCAAGAATATGCCGCATGTGCCGGGCGGCAGGCTGTTCCTGGCCCCGGATCAGGATCTGCAACTGGGCGGCGGACGTGAACAGACCAGCTCGCAGTATCAATACATCGTGCAGAGTGCCGACCTTGCCAGCCTGCGCCAGTGGTACCCGAAAATCGTGGCGGCGCTCAAGTCGGTCCCGGAACTGACGGCCATCGATGCACGGGAAGGTCGCGGCGCGCAACAGGTCACTCTGGTAGTCAATCGCGACACAGCCAAACGGCTGGGTATCGACATGAACATGGTCACGGCGGTGCTCAACAATGCTTACAGTCAACGTCAGGTGTCGACCATCTATGACAGCCTCAACCAGTACAAGGTGGTCATGGAGGTCAGCCCCAAATACGCTCGGGACCCTGTGACCCTGGAGCAGGTTCAGGTGATCACATCCGACGGGCAGCGCGTGCCGCTGTCGAGCATCGCCCATTACGAGCGTAGTCTGGCGAATGACCGGGTGTCTCATGACGGTCAGTTCGCGGCCGAGAACATTTCCTTCGATCTGGCCGAGGGTGCCAGCCTCGACAAGGCGACAGTAGCTATAGAGCGGGCCATTGCCGCTATCGGTCTGCCGGCCGACATCATTTCGAAGATGGCTGGCACCGCCAACGCATTCGCCTCGACCCAGGAAAGCCAGCCGTGGATGATCCTCGGCTCGTTGCTGGCGGTGTATCTGGTGCTGGGGATCCTTTATGAAAGCTACATTCATCCGTTGACGATTCTCTCGACCCTGCCATCGGCGGGAGTTGGCGCACTGCTGACGATCTATGTGCTGGGCAGCGAATTCAGCCTGATCTCCCTGCTGGGGCTGTTTTTGCTGATCGGCGTGGTGAAGAAGAACGCCATCATGATGATCGACCTGGCGCTGCACCTGGAACGCGATCAGGGCATGACCCCTCAGGACTCGATCCGCAGCGCTTGTCTGCAACGCCTGCGCCCGATTCTGATGACCACGATGGCGGCGATTCTCGGCGCCTTGCCGCTGCTGCTGAGCACCGCCGAAGGTGCCGAGATGCGCAAACCCCTGGGTTTGACGATCATTGGCGGGCTCATCTTCAGCCAGATTCTGACCCTCTATACCACTCCGGTGGTTTACCTTTATCTCGACCGTCTGCGCCATCGTTACAACAAATGGCGCGGCGTGCGTACCGATGCTGCTCTGGAAACCCCGCTATGACCGAACGCCTGGCATTCATATCCCGCCCGAAGGGGCTGATTCGTCCAATCGGGCTGGGGCTCTGCATCGTGCTGCTGAGTGCCTGCGCGGTCGGGCCGGACTACCAGAAGCCGTCAGCGGCAGCGCCCGTGCATTTCAAGGCCGCCGCGGGCTGGCGTGCGGCCACGCCGAGTGACGCAATGGTCAAAGGCGCCTGGTGGGAGGTGTACGGAGACCCTCAATTGAACGCGCTGGTCGAGCGGCTCAATACCTCTAACCAGACCGTCGCTCAATACGACGCGCAGTATCGACAGGCGCAAGCGCTGGTGCGCAGTTCCAGAGGCGCATTCTTTCCGACTCTGGACCTGACCACCGGCAAGACCCGTTCAGGGCAGGGCACCGGTACATCGAATAGTGGCAACAGTGTGTCGGGCATCCGCAACAGTTATAACGCACAGCTCGGCGTCAGTTGGGAGGCGGATATCTGGGGCAAGTTGCGTCGCGGGCTTGAAGCCGACACTGCCAGCGCACAGGCGAGCCTTGCTGACCTGGCTGCCATGCGTCTTAGTCTGCAATCGGAGCTGGTACAGAACTATTTGCAGCTGCGGGTCATCGACGAGCAGAAGCGCCTGCTTGAATCCACTGTCGAAGCCTATCAGCGCTCACTGAACCTGACCCGGAACCAGTACCGTGCAGGTATCTCGGGCAGTGATGCGGTGGCGCAAGCGCAGACTCAGTTGAAAAGCACCCAGGCCGACCTGATCGATCTGGCCTGGCAACGTGCCCAGTTCGAGAACGCCATTGCCGTGCTGATGGGGATGGCGCCAGCAGAGTTCAGTCTGGCCGCCACGACATCGATACCGCAATTACCGCAGATTCCACCCGGTCTGCCTTCCCAGCTGCTGGAGCGTAGACCTGATATCGCTGCCGCCGAGCGCTCGGTGATGGCCGCCAACGCCAACATCGGGGTTGCCAAGGCTGCATACTATCCGGACTTCACCTTGAGCATGAGCGGTGGCTACAACAGCAGTACCTTCGCCAACTGGATCAGCCTGCCCAACCGTTTCTGGTCGGTAGGACCGCAGCTGGCGATGACCCTGTTCGATGGCGGACGGCGGACGGCGGAGGTCGACCGCTCCGAGGCCGTCTACGACCAGACCGTTGCTCAGTATCGGCAAACGGTTCTCAACGGTTTTCAGGAGGTAGAAAACTACCTTATACAGCTCAAGGTATACGAGCAGGAGGCTGCCGTGCGCCAGGAGGCGCTGGTTTCCGCTAGAGACTCGTTGCGCTTGACCAGTAACCAGTACAAAGCCGGACTGATCGGCTATCTGGATGTCGTCAACGTCCAGGCCACTGCACTTAGCAATGAGCGTAGTGTGCTGAGCGTGTTACAAAGCAGGCTGATTGCCAGTGTTCAGTTGATTGCCGCATTGGGCGGTGGCTGGGATGCAGACAGTGGCCTGACGCTTAGAGAGTAAGTTTTAAAGCGCCGCGGACGACTTTCTTCGACGTAGCGCTCATAAATACAAAATTAATGGCGTTTAGCCATCCTTTTAGACCAGGTGCCGCGACATTTGGTGGCTATTGCGTACAATCGTCCGCAAGATCGGCATGGACGCGCTCATTGGGCTCCAGGTGCGTTTATGTTGATTGGCAGTTACACCCCCTCGCTTGTCATGATCTCCGTCGTTGTTGCGGTACTAGCGTCCTATATCTCACTCGATCTTGCCGGGCGAATCGTCTCTGCCAACGGCAAGACATTGTATGTGTGGATCGCAGGCGGTGCGTTCGCAATGGGCGTCGGTATGTGGTCCGTGCATTTCATCGGCATGTCGGCGTTCGCGCTGCCGTTCGAGCTGGCGTATGACATTGCGCTGCTGTTGTGTTCTCTGGTAATCGGAATCCTGTCATCCGGATTTGCCTTGTGGCTGGTGAGCCAGCGGCAGCTGACCGCACTGCCGCTGTGCTTGGGCGCACTGCTGCTCGGTCTCGGTATCAGCTCGATGCATTACATCGCCATGGCGGCAATGCGCATGCAGCCTGCCATCGAGTACGACACGGGATGGCTGATCCTGTCTCTGATCATTGCCGTCCTGGCATCGGCCGCCGGCTTGAGGATGGGCTTCATGCTTCGCCAGCAACGACCGCGCGTCTATCTGGCTCGAACTGCAGCAGCGGTGGTGCTTGGTGTGGCCATCGTCGGCATGCATTACACCGGTATGGCCGCTGCCCACTTTGCCGATGGCAGCTTCTGCGGGGCATGGAGCAGCGGTGTGAGTGCGGATGATCTCAACCCCCTTGTACTCGTCACCAGCCTGGCAGTGCTGAGTATCACCTTGCTGACCTGCCTTCTTGACTCCCACCTGGAGGCGCGCACTGCGGTGCTCGCGAATTCGCTGACTCAGGCGAACCTGGAACTGACCCACTTGGCCTTGCACGACAAACTGACAGGTTTGCCGAATCGCGTGCTGCTGACCGACCGTATAGAGCATGCGATGCAGAAGACCCGGGAGCAGGGCGGCTGTTTTGCGCTGATGTTCATGGATCTGGACGGTTTCAAACCGGTCAATGATGCTTTTGGCCATCATGTCGGCGACTTGCTGCTGCGACAGGTGGCGATACGGCTGCGCGAGAACCTGCATCGCGAGGACACGCTTGCGCGGGTCGGGGGCGATGAGTTCGTGCTGCTGGTCGAGCTGAACGATCCCCAGGAAGCAACGTTGGTCGCTGCACGCCAGGTCAGCGTGATCAGTCATCCCTTCGAAATAGGCGGGCATCAACTGCAGATTTCGTTGAGCATCGGTATCTGCGTCTATCCTGGCAATGGCGTGACGCAGCACGAACTGCTGGTCAACGCCGATGCGGCGATGTACCACACCAAGGCAGCGGGCAAGAACGGTTTCAGTTGTTTCGATGCCTCGATGAACAGCAATGCACTCAACCAGCTTCAGCTGTCGCAGGACTTGCGCGTGGCACTCAAGCAGAAGCATTTCTGTCTGTACTACCAACCCAAATTCGACGCATTGAGCGGCTTGCCGGTCGGGGCAGAGGCGCTGTTGCGCTGGAACCATCCGCAACGCGGTCTGCTGGGCCCGGACCTGTTCATCGGTTTGGCCGAGAAGACCGGCCTGATCATCCAGATCGGCGAATGGGTGCTGGACGAAGCCTGTAGACAAATGCGCGAATGGTACACCCAGGGTTACCCTCACTGGCGCATATCGGTGAACCTGTCGGCCTTGCAGTTCTGCCATTCCGGGCTGGTCACGGCAGTAGCTGACACCCTGGACCGCCATCAGCTTCCGGCCAACTGTCTGACGCTGGAAATTACCGAGACCACCGCCATGCATGACGCTGATGTCAGCCTGGCAGTGCTGAAAAGGCTTTCGGAGATGGACGTTGACCTGTCGATCGATGATTTCGGTACGGGTTACTCCAGCCTGATGTATCTCAAGCGGCTACCGGCCAATGAAATCAAGATTGATCGAGGGTTCGTGCGTGATCTTGAGCACGACACCGACGACGCTGCCATCGTGTCGGCCATCGTCGCCGTAGGCCAGGCATTGAACCTGCGAATCGTCGCCGAAGGCGTGGAAACCGCCGTGCAGCAGCGCTTTCTGACCCACCTGGGCTGCCACGCTCTGCAAGGCTTCCTGCTCGGTCACCCTTTGCCTGCGCAGCAGTTTCTCGACGAGATCCGGGCAACCGAAGCCAAGGGCGCCTCCGGTGTTGACGATGGCAGGCAGAGGTTTTCTGACACGCTTTGATGGCGCTGGATGACAAAGGCTGGCACGATCAGCGGAGTCTGGCGAACGTGCAGGTGTCCACTGCGCCTCAACGCCGGCTTCAGAAAAAATACGAGAAAGCCCATGGAAAAAGTCCTCATCATCACCGGCGGTTCGCGCGGGATCGGCGCCGCCACTGCGCGTCTTGCCGCCTCTCAGGGCTACCGGATCTGTATCAACTACCTGTCCGACCACGCCTCGGCGGAAAAGACCGCCGGGCAGGTCAGAGCGCTGGGCGCGCACGCGATCACCGTGCAGGCCGACGTCAGCAACGAAGATGAAATAATGCGGCTGTTTGCCAGAGTCGACTCGGAACTTGGTCATGTCACTCATCTGGTCAACAACGCAGGCACTCTGGCCCAGGCTTCGAGGGTCGAGGATATGTCCGAGTTTCGCATGCTCAAGATGATGATGAACAACGTGGTCGGCCCCATGTTGTGCAGTAAACACGCCCTGCTGCGCATGCTGCCTCGACATGGCGGGCACGGTGGCAGCATTGTCAATGTGTCCTCGCTGGCATCGCGACTGGGTTCGGCTGGCGAGTACGTTGATTACGCCGCCTCCAAAGGCGCGCTGGACACCTTCACCATCGGGCTGTCCAAAGAAGTGGCGGGGGAGAACATTCGTGTCAACGCAGTCAGGCCGGGCTTTATCTTTACTGACTTTCACGCCCTGAGCGGCGATCCGTTCCGCGTCAGCAAGCTGGAGGGGGCATTGCCAATGGGCCGTGGCGGCACCGCAGAAGAAGTGGCCGAAGCCATCCTCTGGCTGCTATCGGACAAGGCGTCCTATGCGACGGGCACGTTCATCGATGTGGCGGGAGGGCGCTGAGGGCGCCTGTGCTTGAAACACAGGCACCATCGCACTGCCTTATACGGCTCACACCACGACGGGCGGCGCATTGGCTGGCGGGTCGCCCACGGGAGTTTCGTTGGGGGGAGGTGTCGATGGAGGCGGTTTCTGCTCAGGCGGCGGATCAGGCAGGATGGGATCATCGATGTTCGGCTCTGGCACTTCTGTCGGGTTGGGTAACGTCATGGCATCAGCCTCCTTGTGGGTGCAGCTTTCGACTGCCGCTGCGTATTGATGATTCAATCGTTTTACCTATCGCACTTGCTCACCGATTTCCCGAGCGCACTTCGCTCGCACCTTGACCCCACACCTCGACACACCGGTCAAACAACCGTAAAACCTTTGAACTTTACTTTCGTTGACAGCTCGGAACCTAGGCAGCTGAATTAGATCATCTGCTGCCATACCGTCAATTTTTCCATTGCATGGAATGCACAGGAGCGTCCTTGGGGCGTGAGGAGTGATGCTCGATGAATGAACAGCCATACGGTCCGGATTCTCTGGCCACCGATGTCCCGCACCCAACCCTTCCTTTGTCTCTTACCCAAGCGCTGCAATTGCCCCGCATCGTGATCGAAGACACGTCGCCGGTCATTGACGGTGGGCTGTTTGCGGCGAAGGCAATCACCGGGCAAGCGGTTACGGTCACCAGCAAGGTCTACGCCGATGGGCATGACAAGATGGCGGTCAACATTCGCTGGCGCGCTGCCGATGAAGAATACTGGCACACGGCCCCCATGCGCGAACTGGGCAACGACAGCTGGATCGGTGAGTTCACCCCGACATCTGTCTGCCGCCATGTGTTTCGCCTTGAAGCCTGGATCGACCAATTTGGCAGCTATCGCTACGAACTGGAAAAGAAGTTCGGCGCCGGTGTGTCCATCAAACTGGAGCTGGAAGAAGGGCGTATTCATCTGGTGCATGCTGCAGAGCGCAGTCAGGGTGAACAGCGTCAGCACATCGAAGACCTGGTAGGGCGGCTTGAAAAATCCGACAGCGACGAGAAGGTAGCGCTGCTGTTGCACAGCGACACCGCGAACCTGATGAAGCAGGCAGACAATCAGGCGTTTTTGAGCCGCAGCGTGGAGTTCCCCCTGGATGTCGAGCGCGAGCTGGCGCAGTTCGCCAGTTGGTATGAGTTGTTTCCGCGTTCGATGACAGACGACAAGTCACGTCACGGTACTTTCAACGACGTCCACTCGCGTCTGCCAATGATTCGCGACATGGGTTTCGACGTGCTGTATTTCCCGCCGATCCACCCGATCGGCCGCGCCCACCGCAAGGGGCCTAACAACTCTCTGACTGCAGGCCCTGATGATCCGGGCAGCCCGTATGCAATCGGCAGTGAAGATGGCGGCCATGAAGCCATCCATCCGCAGTTGGGCAGTCGCGAAGACTTCCGCAACCTGGTCAAAGCTGCAGCTGATCACGGTCTTGAGATCGCCCTGGATTTTGCCATTCAGTGCTCACAGGACCACCCTTGGCTCAAGCAGCACTCGGGCTGGTTCTCGTGGCGTCCGGACGGCACCATTCGTTATGCAGAAAACCCGCCGAAAAAGTATCAGGACATCGTCAACGTCGATTTCTATGCCCCCGATGCCATTCCAGGCCTGTGGCTTGAACTGCGTGACATCGTGCTGGGCTGGGTCAAGGAAGGCGTGAAGATTTTCCGCGTCGACAACCCGCACACCAAGCCGTTGCCGTTCTGGCAGTGGATGATCGGGGAAGTGCGCAGCCAGCACCCTGAAGTGATGTTCTTGGCCGAAGCGTTCACCAAGCCAGCAATGATGGCGCGCCTGGGCAAGGTCGGCTACACCCAGA
The DNA here is from genome assembly GCF_000156995.2 of Pseudomonas coronafaciens pv. oryzae str. 1_6. NCBI lineage: Bacteria > Pseudomonadati > Pseudomonadota > Gammaproteobacteria > Pseudomonadales > Pseudomonadaceae > Pseudomonas > Pseudomonas coronafaciens. Next base: position 2,614,788 of record NZ_CP046035.1, read on the forward strand.
GCTACACCTACTTCACCTGGCGAAACACCAAGGCCGAGTTGTCGGAATACTTCACTGAACTCAACGACGTGCCGTGGCGCGATTGCTATCGCCCGAACTTCTTCGTCAACACACCGGATATCAATCCGCGCTTCCTGCACGATTCCGGCCGGGCCGGGTTCTTGATCCGTGCTGCGCTCGCGACCATGGGGTCAGGCCTGTGGGGCATGTACTCAGGGTTCGAATTATGTGAAGCCGCACCGATCCCCGGTAAAGAAGAATATCTGGACTCGGAGAAGTACGAGATCCGCGTTCGTGACTATGCCGCGCCCGGCAACATCATCGCCGAAATAGCTCAGCTCAACCGCATTCGCAGACAGAACCCGGCGCTGCAGACCCACTTGGGCTTGAAGCTGTACAACGCTTGGAATGACAACATTCTGTACTTTGGCAAGCGTTCTGCCGATGGCAGCAACTTTGTTCTGGTGGCCATCAATCTTGATCCGCACAACGCGCAGGAAGCGGATTTTGAATTGCCTCTTTGGGAAATGGGCCTGGCCGACGATGCCGCGACCTCTGGCGAAGACTTGATGACCGGTCATCGCTGGACCTGGTATGGCAAGTACCAGCATACGCGTCTCGACCCGTCGCAACCTTTCGGAATCTGGCGTATCCAGGCCTCGCAGTAATACTCCCAAGGAGTCAGCAATGGCTAAGAAACCCGGTGAAGCGACATTTATCAAAGACCCGCTCTGGTACAAGGATGCGGTGATTTATCAGGTCCATGTGAAATCGTTTTTCGATGCCAATAACGACGGCATTGGCGATTTTGCAGGCCTGATTGAAAAGCTTGATTACATCGCTGCTCTAGGCGTCAACACGATCTGGCTTTTGCCGTTCTATCCGTCGCCGCGCCGGGATGATGGCTACGACATTTCCGAATACCGGGACGTCCACGACGACTACGGCACGATGGCCGACGCCAAGCGCTTTATTGCCCAGGCGCACAAGCGTGGCCTGCGGGTGATCAGCGAACTGGTCATCAATCACACGTCGGACCAGCACCCCTGGTTTCAGAAAGCCCGCAATGCCAAGCCTGGCTCCAAGGCGCGGGACTTCTACGTCTGGTCAGATACCGATCAGAAATACGACGGTACGCGGATCATCTTTCTGGACACCGAAACCTCGAACTGGACCTGGGATCCGGTGGCGGGGCAGTATTTCTGGCACCGTTTCTACTCCCATCAGCCGGACCTCAACTTCGACAACCCGCACGTCCTGGAAGCGGTACTTGAAGTCATGCGCTTCTGGCTGGACCTGGGCATCGACGGTCTGCGGCTGGATGCCATCCCGTATCTGATCGAGCGTGATGGCACCAACAATGAGAACCTGCCGGAGACCCATCAGGTGCTCAAACGCATTCGTGCCGAGATCGACGCGAACTATCCGGACCGCATGCTGCTGGCCGAGGCGAATCAGTGGCCGGAAGACACGCAACTGTATTTCGGCGACAGCAAAGGGCCGGACGGTGACGAATGTCACATGGCGTTTCACTTCCCCTTGATGCCGCGTATGTATATGGCATTGGCGCAGGAAGACCGCTTTCCGATCACCGACATCTTGCGCCAGACGCCGGAGATTCCGGAAAACTGCCAATGGGCGATTTTCCTGCGTAACCACGATGAGCTGACCCTCGAAATGGTCACTGACCGTGAACGGGATTACCTGTGGAATTATTACGCCGCCGATCGCCGCGCGCGTATCAACCTGGGCATTCGCCGCCGACTGGCGCCACTCGTTGATCGTGACCGCCGTCGCGTCGAATTGCTCAATAGCATGCTGCTGTCGATGCCGGGTACACCAACCCTGTACTACGGCGATGAGATCGGCATGGGCGACAACATTTACCTGGGCGACCGGGACGGTGTGCGCACGCCGATGCAATGGTCCATCGACCGCAATGGCGGGTTCTCGCGTGCCGATCCGGCCAGCCTTGTGCTGCCGCCGATCATGGACCCGATGTATGGCTTTCAGTCAGTCAACGTCGAGAGTCAGGAGCGCGACCCGCATTCGCTGCTGAACTGGAACCGGCGCATGCTGGCTGTGCGCAAGCAGCAGAAGGCGTTTGGCCGCGGCACGCTGAAAATGCTCTCGCCGTCGAATCGGCGAATTCTTGCCTATACCCGCGAATACACCGCTCCCGATGGTCACAACGAGATCGTGTTGTGTGTCGCCAACATGTCCAGCGCTGCGCAAGCGGCCGAGCTGGAACTGTCTGCTTACGCTGGCACGGTTCCGGTAGAGATGCTCGGCGGCAGTGCGTTTCCGCCTATCGGTCAGTTGAGCTATCTACTCACGCTCCCACCGTATGGTTTTTATTGGTTTCTATTGGCCCCGGAGAATCAAATGCCCAGTTGGCACATTGAACCCGCGCAAAGCATGCCGGACTTTCCGACCCTGGTGCTTAAAAAGCATCTTGAAGAATTGCTCGACGAGCCGCTGCGCGGCACCATGGAAAACACCTCGCTCGCTAATTACTTGCCCAAACGCCGCTGGTTCGGTGGCAAGGACAAGCCCATCGAGCAGGTCAAGATCGCCTACGCAGTACGCTTTGGCGACGAAGCTCATCCGGTTTTGCTCAGCGAGATCGAGGTTACGGCAGATGGCCAGACCGAGCGTTATCAGTTGCCATTCGGTCTGTTGGCCGAAGACGACATCAGTAGCGCACTGCCGCAACAGCTGGCGCTCGCCAGGGTTCGCCGCAACCGCGATGTCGGCCTGATCACCGATGGCTTCACGCTGGAAACCTTCATTCGTGCAGTCATTCAAGGCATGCAGTCGGACACCGTGATTCCGTGTGCCGATGGTGAGCTGCGTTTTGAACAAAGTTCGCAGCTGGCACCGTTGGGTCTGAACAACGAGTCGGAAGTTCGCTATCTGTCCGCCGAGCAGTCCAACAGTTCGGTGGTGGTAGGCAGCAGCCTGGTACTCAAGCTGATCCGCAAGGTCAGTGCCGGGACGCACCCTGAGCTGGAGATGGGCGCCTTTCTTACTCAGGCCGGTTTCAAGAATATTTCGCCACTGCTGGGATCGCTGGTGCGCGTCGGTAACGACGGCAAGCCGAATCTTTTGATGATTGCTCAAGGCTATCTGAGCAATCAGGGCGATGCTTGGGAATGGACGCAGAACAACCTCGAACGTGCGGTCCGCGACGAGCTGGCGCATGGCGTGTCTGGCCAGGAACAGCATTACAACGCCCTGCTGGAGCTCGCGGACTTTTCACGCAGCCTGGGCCAGCGCCTGGGTGAAATGCACCAGATCCTCGCCGCGCCTACTGATAACCCGGACTTTGCCGTTGAAGTCACCAGCGCACCGGACAGCAAGACCTCTGGTGCCAGCGTAAACGCTCAGCTTGAGCGCGCGTTGCAGTTGCTCGAGCAGCGCAAGGGCGATCTGGAAAAACACGATCAGCAGCTGGTCAGTGATTTGCTGGCGCATCGCAAGCAGATTCGTCAGCGTATCGACACCCTTGCCAAACGCTCTGCCGGCGGCCTGCGTATCCGCGTACATGGTGACCTGCACCTGGGGCAGGTACTGGTGGTCAAGGGCGATGCCTACCTGATCGATTTCGAAGGGGAGCCGGCTCGTGCGCTTGAAGAGCGTCGCGCCAAGCACAGCCCTTTCAAGGATGTGAGTGGGGTGCTTCGCTCCTTCGACTATGCGGCGGCGATGGCCGTACGCAGTGCGCAAAGTGTCGACACATCGCCGGAAGCGGCAGCGGCGCGCAAGCGTGTCGCCGAAACTTACCTGTCGCAGGCCCGCGCCGCCTTCATCGAAGGCTATCGCTCGGCAACCACCGAGATGGCCCATGCCTGGAAGGATGCAAAAGGGGAGGACGCTGCACTGGAACTGTTCACCCTGGAAAAAGCCGCTTATGAAGTGATCTACGAAGCCGAGAATCGCCCAGCGTGGCTGGCCGTTCCCTTGCAAGGCTTGCGTGGGTTGCTGCAACCGTCTGATGGAGAGCCAATATGAATGCGCCTGAAAAAACCGCCAAGGGTCGCCGCGCGATCCCCGCTGCCGTAGATCTGGATGCGCTGATCCGTGCTGAACATCGTGACCCGTTTTCGATCCTGGGTCCGCATGGCGATGGTGAAAGCGGTCAGTTTGTCCGAGCCTATCTGCCCGGCGCCCTGAGCGCACGCCTGCTGGCAAGGGATGACGGTAGAGAACTTGGCGAAATGGAGATGAGCGAGGTCCCGGGTTTTTTTGTGGGCCATCTCGAGCAGCCGCAGCCTTACCTGCTGAAAATAAATTGGGCCGGCGGTGAGCAAATCACCGAAGACCCTTACAGCTTCGCCCCGTTGTTGGGCGAAATGGACCTGTACCTGTTTGCCGAAGGCAATCACCGTGATCTGAGCAGCTGCTTGGGTGCGCAAGTGACCACGGTTGATGGCGTCGCCGGTGTGCGTTTTGCCGTCTGGGCGCCAAACGCGCGCCGTGTGTCTGTGGTCGGCAGCTTCAACAGCTGGGACGGCCGACGTCACCCAATGCGTCTGCGGCATCCCACTGGGGTATGGGAGATATTTGTCCCGCGCCTGCAGCCGGGAGAGGTTTACAAATATGAAATCCTGGGTGCCCACGGAATTTTGCCGCTCAAGAGCGACCCGATGGCACTCGCTACCACGCTGCCGCCTGACACTGCGTCGAAAATTTCCGCGCCGTTGCAGTTCGAGTGGCATGACGATGAATGGCTGAAATCGCGCGAGGGACGCCACGCAGTCACGGCGCCGATGTCGATCTACGAGCTGCATGCCGGCTCCTGGCGCATGGAGCAGAACGAAGAAGGTCAATGGCGTCAGTTCAATTGGCGCGAGCTCGCGGACCGATTGATCCCTTACGTCAAGGAACTCGGTTTTACCCATATCGAGCTGATGCCGATCATGGAGCACCCGTTTGGTGGCTCGTGGGGCTACCAGTTACTGGCCCAGTTCGCGCCGACGGCACGCTACGGTTCACCTGAAGACTTCGCAGCATTTGTAAATGCCTGCCACCAGGCAGAAATCGGCGTCATCCTCGACTGGGTGCCTGCGCACTTTCCGACCGATACGCACGGGTTGGCGCAGTTCGATGGCACTGCTCTGTATGAGTACGTGGACCCCAAGGAAGGCTTCCACCAGGACTGGAACACGCTGATTTACAACCTGGGCCGTACTGAGGTTCATGGCTTCATGCTGGCCTCGGCACTGCACTGGCTCAAGCATTACCACATCGACGGCCTGCGGGTGGATGCCGTGGCTTCGATGTTGTATCGCGACTATTCGCGCAAGGCTGGCGAGTGGGTGCCGAATCGGCATGGCGGCCGCGAAAACCTTGAAGCGATCGATTTTCTGCGTCACCTCAATGACGTTGTTGCGCTGGAAGCACCGGGCACGATGGTCATTGCCGAAGAGTCCACTGCATGGCCCGGTGTCAGCAAGCCTACCCAGGAAGGCGGTCTCGGGTTCAATTACAAGTGGAACATGGGCTGGATGAACGATTCGCTTCGCTACATGGAGCAGGACCCGATTCACCGTGAGCACCACCACGGCGAATTGACGTTCAGCCTGGTGTACGCCTATTCGGAACGTTTCGTGCTGCCGATCTCGCACGATGAAGTCGTTCATGGCAAGCATTCGCTGATCGACAAGATGCCTGGCGACCATTGGCAGAAGTTCGCCAATCTGCGTGCGTACTTGTCCTTCATGTGGACTCATCCGGGCAAGAAGCTGCTGTTCATGGGCTGCGAATTCGGTCAATGGCGTGAATGGGACCACGATCGGGAGCTTGACTGGTATTTGCTGCAGTATGCCGAGCATGTCGGCGTCAAACAGCTGGTCACTGACCTGAACAAGCTATACCGCGATGAAAGGGCGCTGCATGAACTCGACTCCGATCCGGCCGGTTTCCAGTGGCTGATCGGTGACGACAAGGCCAATAGCGTATTTGCCTACCTGCGCAAGGGCCGCGAAGGCGACCCGGTTCTGGTGGTGGTCAACATGACACCAGTGCCACGTATGGGCTACCGCGTCGGCGTGCCTGTGCAGGGCGCCTGGACAGAGCTGCTGAACAGCGATTCCGGAACGTACGCAGGCTCCAACTTAGGTAACGGCGGTGAGGTGATCAGCGAAGACGAGCCTGCTCATGGCCTGTCGGCGTCCGTTACTCTGAACTTGCCACCACTTGCTGTGCTGATTCTAAAGCCTGCAAACAACTGAGTAAGGTCGGACCTGGCACGTCCGATCATTCCTCCGCGCTACCACGCCAGCCTGACCCCCAGGCTGGCGTTTATTCCGTTGAACACCTGATTGTCCAGATCACGGTTGTAATCCGCGCTCCAGTACACGCTGGTTTCATTGGCGATTTTGATGACTATTCCTGCGCCCAGGCTGCCCGTCGTTGATCGGTGGGCTGTCCTGACGCGTTGTGTGTGATCGAATATTACCGTGTCATGCCCCCCTTCATTGCGCCAGACATTGACCCGAAGGTAGGGCTCGATGGGCATGCCCGCCATCGCGTATCGGCCCTTGAATCGTACGCCCAGTCGCCCGGTGTTGTAGGGCTGGCTGTCAAAACCCACCCGTGCAATACCGTCGTGCTGATCATCAAGATCAATGCGCTGATGAATGATCTGCGCCTGCGGTTCGGCGATCCATCGCGATGACAGTGCAAGCGGGTAACCGGCTTCCAGGGACAGGCTCAGCGCATGACCATCAGTGTCGATGCGCAGGCCTCGGTCAGAGCGACTGTAGCCGTCCAGGCGCGTGCTCATCACCAGCGCATCGATGTAACCGTTGGCAAGCGTTGAGAGTGTCCAGTAGGCGCCTACGCTGTCGCCACGCAGTTTTATTCGTCCGGTTTGCCGCTTTTGAAAACCACCGGCAAAGCCCCGCACCTCGCCGCCCAGGCGGTTTTGGGCGACGAACAGACCGACCCGCAGGGTCCGCTGTGCATCGAGTGACCAGGCGTACACGTCATGGCCGATCTGATAGCCCTTGAGCGATGCGTCCAGGCCGGGGCTGACCGTGCCTGACCACTGCTGTTTGAAGTCACTGCCAAACACCCGCGCCCAGCCAGCCGGCGCTGCCCCGGATTGTGCCAGCAGGCTCTGATCGCCCTGACGCTCATGGAAGGTGCCCAGCGAAGTCAGCGCCAGCGTCGCTGCGGCGGGCGGGACAATCGCGTAATTGGCGACTTCCGGTCGGTACAGCGGCACAGGGGCCGCGCCGCGAATCGGCTCCGGCAGCGATGGCGTGCCGATTGCCGCTACGGGCAGCGTGGTTGCCGGAAGTTGTGCAGGTGCGAGTATGGGATGAGTGGGTGGCGGTTGTGCCGGGGGCACGGCGGGTTCGGTTGGTAGAGGGGAGGCGGGCATTGTCGGGGGTGATGGTTCCGCTATGGGCGCAGGGTCCGGCCCAGGAACAGATTCGCTCGGTGGCAGCGTTTCGGGCAGAGGCGGTGCAATCACTGCCGAGCGCAGAAACCAGCTGTTTTCGCTGCCCGCCGTAGCGCCACCCTTGAACAGGTAATAGTCATACGCACCAACGGACAGCGAGTTTTGTAACGAAAATGCAGTCGCCTCGCTGGTAGCGCCTCGGGTCGCCTGCACCACCTCTATTCCGTTGCCTTGGGTGAGTGCCCCCAGACCATTGATATTGCTGACCAGCATGCTGGTCGTACCGCCGATGGTGCCCTGTGACACCACCAGTTTATCGCTGGGCGAATTTTCGTCTCCCAGCGTCGACTGCAGCAGTAACCGTCCAGCCCGACCAAAGTAGTTGCCGTTGATGGTAAGGGTATCGGTTACCGAGCTACCGCTGCCGGTCAGGTCAAGCGTCCCGGCGTTGTCGAGAGTCGCACGGGATGCGGTGTTGAACGCGACAATGCTGCCGGATGTTGAACGCAGGGTGCTGGTGGCGTCGATATTCAGGATACCGGTCTGGCTGAGGTCATCGCCGAGAGTCAGTGTTCCGACCATGTCCAGTTGTGACCCGTTGAAGAGATTGACTGTTTCCCAGGCGGGATAACGATTCGGGTGGGAAAGCGTTGTGCTGTCAAACGTCAGAACATCGTCGCCAAGGCCGCCGTCCAGCAGCGGATTGGAGTTGGTCAGGTATTCGCTGAGGTTGTAAAGCCGCGCTGTGTCGTTGCCATCTGCCATCAACACACTGTTGCGCACGTAACCATTGCTCAACCACTCGAAACGGTCATTGCCAAAGCTGGTGCGCACCTCGCCGCGAATTTCCCCACCGCTGAGGGATATCCTGTCATCACCACCGCTGACGCTGACCGCGCCACCGATACTCCCGCCCGACACGATAATCGTGTCCTGACCAAAGCCTGCGACAAGGTTGTTAGTGATGCTGCCGCCCGACAATTCGAATACGTTATTGTCGAGCTTCATGTCCACCCGGCCGATACTGCCTCCGGTCATGACAGCCCGGTCGCCATCCTCGAACGCGCGGATAATCGTGCCCCCGGTCATCAGGAAGGTGTCCAGCCCGTCGCCCTGAGCCAGTGAACCCAACGTGCCACCGGTCATGGTGAAAGTGTCGGGAGAGGCCCTGGCTTATTTCACCGGTGATCTCGCCACTGTAAAACAGAAATGTATCGCCACCTGCGCCCTGATTGACGCTGCCAAAGACCCGACCTGACGCCATCTCTATGCGGTCTGCCTGCGCCCCGTAATTGATATTGCCATTGACGGTCGCTGTGCCGGCCTGTGGAAACACCAGATTATGCGAAGCTGAATTCACGTCGGTATAAGGGCCACTGGTGCCGCTTTCGCACAGCTGAATCGGATTATTGTCAGTTGGGGCGAGATTGCAGGCCCCTTCAGCAGTGTGTGGTATGACCGCCAGAATAAAAGCGGGCAGAACATTGCGGGTATGGCACAGAGGACGACTGCAGAATCTCATGACGGCTCTCCCGGTCGAGCGGACAGAGAGGCCGTTGAAGAAGGGGAAGCGCCGAACTGCCACACATTTGGCCGTCGCATGAATGCGCGCGACGACGGCTTGGCGAGCCTTTTGTCGAGGCTTGCAGCACCAAGTCAAGAAGCTCTTCATCAGGACGTCAAGAACTTGACCGACCGGTGGCGTTATTTCGGTTTTATCTGCTAACTATCGGAACAAAAAGCAAAAATCTTATTCCATAACATCACCCATGCATATCCCCGTAAGGTTGCCGACTGGCTTTGCGGGACAGCCAGAGGGTCAGGCCGAGTGCGCACAACGAAAGCAGCGAGGCATAGAAAAATATCCAGTCATAACCTTGACCCAGGGCGATAGCGCCCATGAGCGGGCCTGCAATTGCCAGTGCCAGGTCGAAGAACACTGCGTAGGCACTCAGTCCTGCGCCGCGACTGGGCGTGGGTACGTTTTTGATGGCTTCTACGCCCAGTGCCGGATAAACCAGCGACAACCCCACACCGGTCAATCCGGCGCCAGCCAGGGCCATGCCGTTGCTCGATGACAGCCAAAGCATCACTAGTCCGCACGTTTCAATAGCCATGCACAAAATGGCTGCGTTGTAGCCGCCAAGCCGATTGATAGCTCCGATAAACAGCAGGCGCGCAAGGATAAAGCACACGCCGAACATGCTCAGGCAGTAGGCGGCTCCTTCCCAGCCTCGGCTCAGGTAAAACAGCGTGATGAACGTGGTCAGCGTGCCATAGCCGATAGAGGACAACGTCAGACCCAGTCCAAAGGGCGCGATTCTGCCGAATACTGACCAGTAGGGCAGCCGCTCGCCAGTTATTATCGGCACTGACGGTTTGTGGCGAATCAGCCACAGTGCCAGACCCGACATGGCTATCAAGGCGACTCCCAGGCTGTTGAAACCCAAAGCCTTTATGACAACCACCCCCAACGGCGCACCAATGGCAATGGCGCCATAGGAAGCAATACCGTTCCATGAGATGGACCGGGCAGTGTGATCCGGGCCGACCTTGCCGATGCACCAACTGATGGTGCCTACCCCGATCAAACCTTGCGACACGCCCAGAAACAGTCGCGCGACGATGAGAATCGACAGGCTGACTGTTGCAAATTCCTGGAGCAGGGTGGCCAGCAGTGTCAGTGCACCGCTGATGCCGATGCCCCACAGCCCGAATACGATCGAACGCTTGCTGCCCAGTGTGTCCGTCGCCCGTCCGGCGAAGGGCCGGCTCAGCAGCGTAGCCAGATACTGCGAAGCGATTGTCAGACCGGCAACCAGCGGGCTGAAGCCCAACTGATCGTGGACATAACCTGGCATTACTGCGATCGGCAGGCCGATGCACAGAAAGGCGATGAAGGTGTAGAAGACGATGGAAACAATCTGCAAAGTGACCGTCATGGAACCGGGTTGCGCGACAGGCATTGGACTCTTCGCTGGCGGCGGTGGGAGTGCTTCATCATGGCTCGCGGAGCCAAAAAATGAAAGCAGGCTAACGTTTTCAGCCAGACCCGGAGGCATCATGATGCAGTTGCTGTTAAACAGAAGTGGTCATAGGATGACTGATCACGCTGTAAACCAAATCACACCAAAACAATAAAAAGGTCCGTCATGAGAAAAACCCTGATGCTGGCTGCAGCGGTCGGTTGTACGTTCGGTTTGCCTGTTCAGGCTTCCACCTTCGCTTACATTTCCAGCCCGGCTGATGGACTGATCTCTCAGTACCGGCTGGACGAGCAAAGCGGGGCACTCAGCCTCGTGGAGCAGACAAAGGCGGGTGACCAGGTCAATCCGATGGCCATCTCGCCTGACGGCAAGGCATTGTTTGCTGCGCTGCGTGCAAAGCCTTATAAGGTGCTGAGCTTCTCCATTGAGCCTGTAACGGGGCATCTGAAAGCGCTGAGTCAGGCACCCTTGGCGGAGAGTCTGGCGTACCTTTCGACTGACCGCAGTGGGCGCTTCCTGTTCGGCGCTTCTTATGGCGCTGACCTGCTCAGTGTTCAGCCTATCGATGCGCAGCATCGTCCGAGCGACAGTATTCAGACCTACAAGACCGGCATGCATGCGCATTCGGTACGCACCGACCCGAGCAATCGCTTCGTCTATGCAGGCAATCTCGGGGTCGATCGCATCCTGCAATATCGGCTTGAGCCCAAGGACGGCAAGCTCGTGCCCATTGGCGAAGGCTTTGTCGCAGTTCCCGAGAATACCGGTCCGCGCCACCTCGCGTTCTCGTCCGACGGCAGATTTCTGTACGTAGTGGGCGAAATGAGCGGCACCGTCACCTCCTTTGCGATAAACCGGAAAACCGGAGCGTTGAAGCAGACCAGCCAGGCAGCCGGCGTTCCAAAGCGCTTGAACCTGGCGCCGGGGCAGGCCCGCGATGCACGCAACAATGATCTCAAGGATGACCCTACGCCGCGCATCTGGGCTGCGGACATACGTTTGGCGCCGAATGGCAAGTGGCTGTTCACCAGTGAGCGGACCACCAGCAGCGTTTCGGTCTTCAAGGTTGATCCTGCCAGTGGCAAGGTGACGTTTGTTGAAAACTATCCGGTCCAGGAACAACAGCCGCGCAATATCGCTGTGTCCCCCAACGGACGCTGGTTGCTGGTCAGTGGCGAAAAAAGCGATAAGGTCGGCAGTTATGCCATTGCCTCGGACGGAGCCTTGCAGCGGGTCAGCGAAGCACCGTCGGGCAAGGGCGCGCTGTGGATCGAGATGCTCAGCCAGCCAGACCAGTAGCCTGGCTGAAAATAAAAAGCCCTGCCAGAAGACAGGGCTTTCGGGGTGTCGCAGGCTGTCAGGGCTTAGAACGATACGCCCTGGCTGCGCAGGTAGTCGTCGTAGGTGCCGCTAAAGTCGGTCACGCCGCTTGGGCTGAGCTCGATGATGCGGGTGGCCAGGGAAGACACGAACTCGCGGTCGTGGCTGACGAAAATCAGCGTGCCCGGGTAGTTCTCCAGCGCCAGGTTCAGCGCTTCGATGGATTCCATGTCCAGGTGGTTGGTGGGTTCATCCATGATCAGTACGTTCGGCTTTTGCAGGATCAGCTTGCCGAACAGCATGCGGCCCTGTTCACCACCGGAAATCACCTTCACCGATTTGAGGATCTCGTCGTTGGAGAACAGCATGCGGCCCAGCGTGCCGCGTACCATTTGCTCACCGCCTTGCGTCCACTGGCCCATCCAGTCGAATAGGGTGCAGTCATCTTCAAAGTCGTGGGCGTGGTCCTGAGCGTAGTAGCCGAGTTCTGCTGCATCGGTCCACTTCACAGTGCCAGCATCTGGAGTCAGCTCACTGACCAGGGTGCGCAGCAGGGTCGTCTTGCCGATGCCGTTCGGGCCGATGATCGCAACACGTTCGCCTGCTTCAACCTGGAAGCTGAAATCCTTGAACAGCGTCTTGCCGTCGAAGCCTTTGGCCATGCGATCAACGATGACCGCCTGGCGGTGCAGCTTTTTGGTCTGCTCAAAACGGATGAACGGGCTGACACGGCTCGAAGGCTTGACCTCGGCCAGCTGGATCTTGTCGATTGCCTTGGCACGAGAAGTGGCCTGCTTGGCTTTCGATGCGTTGGCCGAGAAACGGCTGACGAACGATTGCAGTTCGGAGATCTGCGCCTTCTTCTTGGCGTTGTCCGATAGCAGTTGCTCCCGCGACTGGGTGGCCACCGTCATGTATTCATCGTAGTTGCCCGGGAACAGGCGCAACTCGCCGTAATCCAGGTCAGCCATGTGGGTGCACACGCTGTTCAGGAAGTGACGGTCGTGGGAGATGATGATCATCAGGCTGTTACGCTGGGTCAGGATGTTTTCCAGCCAGCGAATGGTGTTGATGTCCAGGTGGTTGGTCGGTTCGTCGAGCAACAGCACTTCCGGGTCTGAGAACAGTGCCTGAGCCAGCAGTACGCGCAGCTTCCAGCCGGGCGATACTTCGCTCATCGGGCCGTTGTGCTGCTCGATGCCGATACCCAGGCCCAGCAGCAATTCACCGGCACGCGACTCGGCGGTGTAACCGTCCATTTCCGCAAACTCGGTTTCCAGCTCGGCGACGGCCATGCCGTCGTCTTCGCTCATTTCCGGCAGCGAGTAAATACGGTCGCGCTCGGCCTTGACCTTCCACAGCTCTTCGTGACCCATGATGACGGTGTCGAGAACAGTGAATTCTTCGTAGGCGAACTGATCCTGGCGCAGCTTGCCCAGACGCACGTTCGGCTCCAGCATCACCTGACCACCCGAAGGCTCAAGGTCGCCACCGAGGATTTTCATGAAGGTGGATTTACCGCAGCCGTTAGCGCCAATCAGGCCGTAACGGTTACCGGCGCCGAACTTGACCGAGACGTTCTCGAACAAGGGTTTGGGGCCGAACTGCATCGTGATGTTAGCTGTGGAGATCAATTACTTTACCTATCAATAACTTGGGCAATAACTGGAGGAGCGCCGGGGTCAGCAGCGCGTACCGCTTGGGGTACTGGCCGTAGCTGTTCAGCTTGCTCCGCCTGAGCATGAGCTGATCCAACGGGCATACGTCGACAGCAACGTCAGCCTGCCATGACTGCGTTGCCGGGATATGAATGTGGGGGTTCATGCCAGACATTGGCGCGCATTGTCGCATAGGTGTGGCGTCAGGTGTATGGCGGTCTGCGCCTGATATACGGATTCTGCGCAATGTCGATGCCCGCTTGGGCAACGTGTTTCAGCGGCAACGTCGCTGCTGTCTTTAGTTACATCTGTTCGATGTCCATGCCGCTGAGCATGCGCCTGGCTTCATCGATACTCAGTTTCGGGATCATCTCACCGGGCACTCGAGATTGTTCGGACAGGTTGAACACTTGAAAGTCGTCGCACACTACATGCTTTGCCATCAGTTCGAGAGAGGGCAGAATTCTTGATTCGTAGTGTTGATCCAGACCGCACGGTGAGCACTTGTCGCCAGGTCTCTCATAGAAGCGACCAGCAGACTGGTTCAAATCGAAGCCGACCAGAAATACTTTCTCGAAACCAAGGTGACAGGACAACTGTAGCGCCAGGTACATGACTGTACGGGCGTCGAAGAAACCCAATTCAAGGTTCTTGCTGAAACCGATGCCTCTGCTGCGGCTGCTCCACAGCGACAGCTTTCTGACCAATGCCTCTTCTCGTGAACACAGAGCTGCCACTGTCGACACCGGCGGTGACTTCTTCAATGCATAGGCACGTCCGGCGGGTTTTGCGATGCCAGTTCTAAGTTGGTCTTCCCACAGGCCGACGTTTTCACTGGCACGCATGGCTGCGGCAAAAAGCTCGGGTTGTTGATTGGGGAAATCTCTATCGGAGCAAACATAGAAAAACGGTTTGATGCAGGTTCCCGAAAACATCGAGAACGCACCGTTCATGGTAATCATGGGAACGTCCGCAAACTCCTTTATCGGGAAGTCTCTGGCCGAGCTGCCTGACCCGATGAGGAACACCGGGCCCTTGCGGCTGGCTTTGCATTTGCCGAAATCAAGCACGCACGCCGGGGATAGCGCATGATGTTCAACTATTTTCCGGAGGCGCTCGGTTGCATTGAATAATTGACTGGTCATGACTGCCCTGCAAGCACTAGTGGCAAATTAGTTGGGACATTCTGTGCGCGATATTATTAGCTAGTTGCCACTATTTCAATATCAAAGAATTTCAAAAGAGTACCATACTGGAAACACTTGGCTATAGGCGGTGGCGAATTTTCGAGAGCCTGTTATCTCAATCTGCAACTAATGCAGAGGGTGCGTTGCCCATATCGGTGTGCTGATATTGTTTTGATATTATATGTGTTCGGGTTGATACGCTGAGTATTAACTTGGGCTTAGATGCACTAAAACACTGCAGCTATATTTTGCCTGAGGATTATTTCTCTAATGTTGCACTTGATCAGTGCATCAATGCCTGTCGCGGTGTCAATAGTAGTGCGGAGTATCAAGAGAGAGGTTTTCTCAGGTAGCCCGGCATCACCGGGCTGCCTGCTGACGGGGAATAACGCCAGCCGTCAAAAAGGGTATTACCTGGATTTTCGCTCCTGCTTTCTCTTCCTGAACCAGTTTCCCAGTGCATGAAATGGGTGGATGAACATCGCAATCGCTCCAAGCAGAAAGACGATGGAGATAAGAATCAGGCCTAGGCCCTCGTGTGCAAACATCGTGATTGACTCCTGTTGTTCACGTTGCTGGTCCGGTAAAGGCTAGCCGCTGAAACGGTTCATCACATGAAGAATTGTTAAGGAACTTTTTTGCGCACCTTTGAAACTGGGCTCAAATGAAGCGACGTAAACGCAGCGCGTGACCTGATGCTCAGCAGCAAAGCCCCTCTAACGTGCTGATCATTAAAAGATTCTTATGAAAATAATATCATCGTGATATCATTTCGTTAAATTCAGGCAACGGAGCTGCGAAATGCGTTTGGCTACATTCATGAAAATCTCGGTCATCCTGGCTGCTGCGGCGGTAACGGGCTGTGCCAGCATCGTCAGCGACTCGAAATACCCGGTATCGATCACGTCCAGCCCCTCCGGGGCTGCCTACGAAATCGTCAATCAAAGCGGTGTGTCGGTTTATTCCGGTGTTACGCCTGATCAGGTCACCTTGCGCGCCGGTGCTGGCTACTTCGATGGCGAATTGTACAAAGTGACTTTCCGCAAGGATGGATACGCCAGCAACATGCAGACGCTGAATTCCGGTATAGACGGCTGGTATTGGGGCAATATCGTGTTCGGTGGCCTTATCGGAATGTTGATCGTCGATCCACTGACGGGCGCCATGTACACACTTCCAGAACGCCTTGATTCGCGTCTGATTGCGACGCCAGTGGCACTTGCTCCCGCTGCTGGCAAGTCGACGCTCTGACCGCATGTGGGAACAGTGTTGTGCCCTATCTTTTCAGTCATCACGGAACTAGATGATGTCACTGCGAGACTATAAGCACGCGTATGTTCAGTGAGCGGTTTGGCTGAACAGGCATTCTTATGATCTCGGAGGTTCATGACATGAAGTCCCTTTTCCGTCCAGGCTTGTTGCTGGCTGTCGCGTTACCCTTGTTGCTGGCTGGTTGTGGCGACAAGGAGCCTGAGCAGCGCACCGCGTTCACTCAGTTCCTGCAAACCCGCATTATCGACAAGCCTGGCCTGCATGTACCCAAGCTGACGGACGACGAGAAAAAAGCCTTCGGCGATTACAGCTCCCACTATGCTGTGATTTCAGATTTCGGAGCCGGCATGGATACTGCGGTGCAGCCACTCAGTGGCTTGATGCAGAAGGGTTCGTTTCGGTCGGTCAGCGATGTCCTTGAGCGTCGTGCAGACCTGGTTGCGGTGCAGACAGGCCTTGATGAAGTCGGTGAAAAACTGACTGTCGAGCAGGGAAAGGCAGATGCTGCACACGCGAAACTGAAGCAGCCTGATGATTTGAAAGTTGTCTACGACAAGGCTTATGACCGCACGGTCAGCGTACCGGCGAACACGTTCCGTGAAGTACTGCCACAGATCAAAGGTACTTTTGCCAGTGGCTTGAAGGTTGCTGATTACGTTCAGGCGCACAAGTCGCAAATCGATATCTCGGGTTCGGCAATTACCGTCAAGGACCCGGTAGTACAGACAGAACTCAACAAATTGCTGCAAGAGCTGAATGAGCAAGGCAAAAACGCTCAGCAAGCTCAGGCTCGTCTGCAGTCGCTCATGACCGGACGCTGAGGCTGGCGGCCTGGCTTGCGTGCCAGGCCTGCCTGTCGGGTATGATCCGGGTTCAAGCCCTCGGCCCCCGGGTCAACTGATGTAATGAACGCCACTCCTTGCCACACCATCACATTGCGTGAGGCCTCTGCCACAGACACGGTCTGCCTCAGCGCGCTCGGCATACAGGTTTTTCTCGACACCTACGCGACGCAGGGCATTCGGGAGTCCATCGCCCGCGAAGCCCTCGACGCGTTCTCTCCTCAGGCCTTTGCGCGCCTGCTTGCCGAGCCTGCAACACTTATTGCGGTGGCAGAGTCAGACGGCCATCTGATCGGCTTTGCTCAGGTCACCTTACGCACTGATCACCCGATGCTGGGCATCTCGACTGCCGCTGAGTTGCAGCGCCTTTATGTGCAAGAGCGTTTCACCGGGCGCGGTGCCGGACGCTTATTGCTCAAGGCTGCCGAGCAGCACGCCGCCGCCCACCATGCTTCACTGCTTTGGGCGACGGTCTGGGTCGGTAACGAGCGTGCGCTGGGGTTTTATCCGCGCCAAGGGTATGCGATGAAAGGATCACCTCATTATGAGTTTCAGGGTGAGGTTCATGAAAATCACTTGTTCGGCAAACATCTGATGCCGTTAGAGCGCTAAGACTGTTGCTCTGCAGAGGGGGCTTCAATGCTACGGATACTCGGGAAGGCATCGTCCATCAATGTACGGAAAGTGCTTTGGGCATGTGAGGAACTTAATATTTCGTTCAGTCGGGAAGAGTGGGGCAGTGGCTTCAAATCGACCGATACTGAGGAGTTTCTTGCCCTCAACCCCAACGCAATGGTCCCGGTTATCATCGATGACGGCTTTGTACTGTGGGAGTCCAATAGCATCCTTCGCTATCTGGCTGCCCGTTACAACGGCTGTCATCTTTACCCATTCGAGCCAATTGCCAGAGCGCGTATCGATCAATGGATCGACTGGCAAAGCGCTGATCTGAACCCGGCATGGGGCTATGCATTCATGTCGCTGGTACGCCGTTCGGCCGATCATCAGGACGTCGTTGCTACCGCTGCATCGTGTGCGAATTGGGTCCGGTACATGCAGATACTTGATCAACAGTTGGAAATGACAGGCGCTTATGTGAGCGGAGAAACGTTCACGCTGGCCGATATTCCCGTCGGGCTTTCGGTCAATCGCTGGTTCGAGACACCGCTCGATCATCCGGATCTGCCTGCTGTAAATATGTACTACGAGCGTTTGAGCAGTCGGCCCGGCTATCTCTTGTATGGCCGCAACGGAACTCCGTGACTCTGCGTTACGGCCGCGTTTATTCTTTTGCACCCGTTTCGGGTCCCTACGCTTTAAAGGAGCTCTTTCAGTGACCACTATCAGAATCACCACTGGCGGATATGAGTTTCTGGCTGAAGCCAACCCGGATGCGCCACAGACTGTCGAGGCGTTTCTGAAGTTGTTGCCTTATCGGCAGAAGTTCATCCATGTGCGCTGGAGCGGTGAAGGCTGTTGGGTGCCGCTGGATGATTATCAGTTGAAGCTGGATGACAAACTGATCGGTTTCGAGAACGCAACCAGCCATCCTTCGGTGGGCGATATTCTTTTCTATCCAGGCGGCTACAGCGAAACCGAGATTATCCTGGCCTATGGTTCTTGCTGTTTTGCCAGCAAGATGGGGCAGTTGGCAGGTAATCATTTTTTGACCATCACTCATGGCAAGGAAAACCTGCGCAAACTGGGCGTCAAGACTCTTTGGGAAGGCGCTCAGGACGTGGTTTTCGAACTGGCCTGAGCATGCTTTTACAGTGCAATGGTAGTTTGCCAGCATTTCTTTGAACTGCTGATCCTGGTCAGGGGTCTAGTCCACAATGCTTCCATGTCCCGGAAGCCGACCCGGAGACCCGACCTTGAATATTTTCGAAGCCCTGCGCGAAAGCCATGACCGTCAACGTGGCTATGCCGATGCGCTGATCCAGACCAGCGGCGACAGCGCCGAGCGCGAGAAAGCCTACAAGCAGCTCAAGGAAGAGCTTCAGGCCCATGAAACTGCTGAAGAGCGTCATTTCTACATTCCGTTGATGGCTCACGACAATGGCGTGGACCTGAGCCGTCATGCCATTTCCGAGCACCATGAAATGGATGAAATGATGGAAGAACTCGACGAGACCGAAATGTCGAGCCCGGCCTGGCTGGCAACGGCGAAAAAGCTATCGGAAAAAGTGCATCATCACTTGAAGGAAGAAGAGCAGAAGTTTTTCCAGATGGCGGGAAAGTTACTCGACGAAAAGCAGAAACAGACGCTGGCTGGCGAGTACGTTAAGGAGTACGAAGAACAATTGGCTGAGGGCTGATACTTCGCTGCAATGCTAGAATCGGCTTTTTATCAGCGTGGGCATGACATGAAGTTTCTGTTTTTAGCGAGCTTTACCCTGGTTGCAGCTGCCGCGTTGAGCGGGTGCGCAGCGCCTTCTGCTTCGGCACGCTCGGCAGGGCCTGTAAAGGTGCTGTCCAGCGCCAAGCAGGATAGCGCTGTCGCCCAGTGCATTCAGGTGACTTGGCAAAACGAAGCCATGTTCGGTACGTCTTCGGATGTATTCCTGCATGACTTGTCAGGCGGCGGCTTCACCGTATTCACCACCGAATCGACTTATTTCGCAGATGTGCACGCGAAAGGCCCGGCCACCACCGTCGAGTTTTATGCGCCACAAGGCGATTCCCAAGCGGCATTGCGTTCTGCGGCGATTGCTACCTGCCTTTGAGCTGCCCAAGGCTCGCCCGCATGCCTATGCCCTGCATTGGCATGCATCCCACGGCGCACCAAGCACACATCTTCAGCATCGCGCAACATCATTCCGGACTGTAGCGCTGCCACCCATTGCAGCGTACCCGCACAGGAATGGGGCCTTACCACTCAATTGTGACAGCCAGTAGCGGGTCGTTAAAAATCCGCTTGCAATCGGCTGCCGTACATTTGTTTTCAGGCTGTTGTTTTATCTCGGTTTATTTACTCGATGTTTTTAGTTTGCCATTTATGGCACACTTTCTGCTGCCTATTCCGTTGTTACATACCAGAGTCCGCTATAGCGGAATAACCAGTACCTCGGCGGAGTTTATGTCATGCATCGCGGACCTTCTTTTCTGAAAGCTTGTGCGTTTGTTCTTGCAGCCTCATTCAGCCTGACTAATACCGGGCAGGCGGCCCAGGGAAGTAAACTTGAAGCAGTATTGAAACGCGGCAACCTTGTCGTCGGCACAGGCAGTACCAATGCGCCGTGGCATTTTCAAGGCGCGGACGGGAAGTTGCAGGGCTTTGATATCGATATCGGTCGGATCATCGCCAAAGGCCTGTTCAATGACCCGAGCAAGGTCGAGTTCGTGGTGCAGTCTTCGGACGCCCGGATCCCCAATCTGCTGACTGACAAGGTCGATATCAGTTGCCAGTTCATCACCGTCACCGCCAGCCGTGCGCAGCAGGTGGCATTCACACTGCCGTACTACCGCGAGGGTGTAGCGCTGCTGCTGCCTGCGAACAGCAAGTACAAGGAAATCGATGACCTGAAAGCGGCGGGCGATGGCGTCACCGTTGCCGTACTGCAAAACGTCTATGCCGAAGAACTGGTGCATCAGGCACTGCCCAAGGCCAAGGTCGACCAGTACGACAGCGTCGATCTGATGTACCAGGCGATCAACTCTGGTCGCGCCGATACGGCCGCGACCGACCAGTCTTCGGTCAAGTACCTGATGGTGCAAAACCCAGGTCGCTATCGCTCACCGTCTTTTGCCTGGAGCCCGCAAACCTACGCATGCGCCGTCAAACGTGGCGACCAGGACTGGCTGAACTTCGTCAACACCGCCTTGCATGAAGCCATGACCGGCGTCGAATTCCCGGCTTATGCCGCTTCGTTCAAGCAGTGGTTCGGCGTTGATCTGCCTGTGCCAGCAATCGGCTTTCCGATGGAATACAAATAAGTCCACTTTGACCTTCAAGGGCAGGGCAGGCCATCAGGCCTGCCCCTGTCAGGTACGGGCAAGCATGAATTATCAATTGAATTTTGACGCCGTATGGCGCGACTTTCCCAGCCTGTTGGCGGGTTTGGGGCTGGGCCTGGAATTGGCCCTGATCTCGATCGCCATCGGTTGCGTGATCGGCCTGATGAACGCTTTCGCGCTGTTATCGCGTTATCGGGCACTGCGCATTGTGGCGTCCATCTACGTGACGGTAGTGCGCAATACGCCGATTCTGGTGTTGATCCTGCTGATCTACTTTGCCTTGCCAGGGCTGGGTATACGCCTGGACAAGCTGGCCTCGTTCATTGTCACGCTGTCGCTGTACGCTGGTGCCTACCTGACCGAGGTCTTCCGGGCCGGGCTGCTGAGCATTCACAAAGGCCAGCGTGAAGCGGGTTTGGCGATTGGTTTGGGCGAATGGCAGGTCAGGGCCTACATAACCGTGCCGGTCATGCTGCGCAATGTGTTGCCTGCGCTTTCCAACAACTTCATTTCGTTGTTCAAGGACACGTCGCTGGCGGCCGCCATTGCTGTCCCGGAACTGACCTATTACGCACGCAAGATCAACGTCGAGAGCTACCGGGTGATCGAGACCTGGCTGGTGACCACCGCGCTGTATGTGGTGGCCTGCTACGTGATTGCGATGCTTTTACGTGCGCTCGAACAACGTCTGGCGATTCGCCGCTAGGAGGCCATCATGTACCAACCCCCTGGCTGGTTGCAGGAATTATGGACGGCACGAGAAGTACTCTGGTCGGGCTTTTTGACCAGCATTCAATGCTCGGCGCTGGCGATTGTCGCGGGCACGCTGATCGGCATGCTGGCCGGTCTGGTGCTGACCTATGGCGGTTTTTTCGCACGACTTCCGGTCCGCCTCTACGTGGATCTGATTCGCGGCACGCCGGTATTTGTCCTGGTGCTGGCGGTTTTTTACATGGTACCGGCGCTGGGCTGGCATATCAGCGCCTTTCAGGCCGGAGCAATAGGCTTGACGCTGTTCTGCGGCTCTCATGTTTCAGAGATCGTGCGAGGTGCGCTACAGGCCATTCCTCCCGGCCAGATCGAGGCAGGCAAGGCGATAGGTTTGCGTTTCAGTCAAACGCTTCGCTACGTGCTGCTGCCACAGGCCATGCGCCAGATCCTGCCGACCTGGGTCAACTCGTCGACCGAGATCGTCAAGGCCTCGACCTTGCTTTCGGTCATCGGCGTCGCTGAACTGCTCTTGAGCACGCAGCAAGTGATCGCCCGGACGTTCATGACCCTGGAGTTCTATCTGTTTGCAGGCTTCCTGTTCTTCCTTATCAACTACGCCATCGAGCTTCTCGGGCGACAAATCGAAAAACGGGTGGCCTTGCCATGACATTGACTCAGACTGCAACCCCCGGCCCGGCGCTGCTCAGCATTGAGGGCCTGCATAAATCCTATGGCAATCTAGAGGTGCTCAAGGGCGTCGACCTGCGTATGCAGAAAGGCAATGTCGTGACCCTGATCGGCTCCAGCGGGTCTGGAAAGACCACTTTGCTGCGCTGCGTCAACCTGCTGGAAGAGTTTCAGGGCGGTCATATCCGCCTCGAAGGTCAGGATATCGGCTACAGCCACATAGACGGCAAGCGTGTTCGTCACCCGGAACGTCTGATTGCACAGCACCGTGCCATGACCGGGATGGCGTTTCAGCAATTCAACCTGTTCCCACACCTCAGTGCCTTGCAGAACGTGACCCTTGGCCTGCTCAAGGTCAAGAAGATGCAAAAGGACCAGGCGATTGCACTCGCCGAAAAATGGCTGGATCGCGTCGGGCTGCTGGAGCGGCGCAACCACTTTCCCGGCCAGTTGTCCGGCGGCCAGCAGCAGCGTGTAGCCATCGCTCGCGCCATTGCCATGAATCCCAGCCTGATGCTGTTCGATGAAGTGACCTCGGCACTGGACCCTGAACTGGTGGGCGAGGTGCTGAGTGTGATAAAGGACCTGGCCGAGGAGGGCATGACCATGTTGCTGGTCACCCACGAAATGCGTTTTGCCTATGAAGTGTCAGATCAGATCGTCTTCATGAATCAGGGTCGCATCGAGGAGCAGGGGCCACCAAAAGCCTTGTTCGAGCAGCCGAAATCGGCACGCTTGAGCGAATTTCTCAAGAACATCCGCTTTTAACGTTTCATCATGTTCAACGTTCAACCAAGGAAAACCTCATGACTATTACCCGTTATGGCGCTGGCAGCACCGCAGGTGGCGGCCAGCCGCGCCCATTCGCCCGAGCTGTCGAAGCAGATGGCTGGCTGCATGTTTCCGGGCAGGTCCCCGCGCAGGACGGCGAGATCATCGTTGGCGGCATTGTCGAGCAGACGCACCAGACCATGCGCAATCTGATCGCCATTCTCGAAGAGGCCGGTTATGACATCAAGGACGTAGTGCGCGTCGGTGTGTGGCTGGAAGATCCTCGGGATTTCTGGAGTTTCAACAAGGTGTTCGGCGAATACTTCAGCCCTGAACATGCCCCCGCTCGCGCTTGCGTACAAGCCAGCATGATGGTCGACTGCAAAGTCGAAATCGACTGTATTGCCTACAAGCGGAAGTAGTAGCAGTCAGCGCAAAGCGGCAGGCGACAGGGCTTTCGGCCTGAGCTTGCCGTGTGAAGTTTTCTTAAGGAATCGGCATGACTGAAGACGTGATCAAACGCCGGGCGCGTGGGTTGGACCGGGCGTTCGATATTCTGGATTTCCTCAAGGAAAAGGCCAGGCCTATGCGCCCCAATGAAATAGCCAGCGGCATTGGCAGCCCCAAGTCGACTGTCTATGAGTTGGTGGCGTCGTTGCTGGAGCGGCGGATTCTGGAGTCGGTCGGCAAAGAAGGGCACGTCTATCTCGGTCGTCAGCTGTATTTTCTCGGCCAAGCACACTTGCGCCATTTCGATTTCACACGCGAGGCGGAAGCCTGCTTGGGCGACATCGTCAGTCAGACCCGAGAAACCGCGCAGATGTGCCTGCTCAACGGCCGCAAATACACAGTGGCATTGATGAAGGAGGGCGAAAGGCATTTTCGGATTTCTTCGGACATCGGCGAAAACGCACCGATCCCCTGGACCGCTTCCGGACGTTTATTGCTCAGTCACCTGACCGATCAGCAAATCATCGACCTGATCGATCCCGATGATTTCATTCTGCCGGGCGGTGAGCGTTTGCCGCTGGAAACTTTTTTGCGGGAAATCCGCAAGGCAGGCGAAGAGGGCTTTTTCTCTTTCGACAGCGTGGCCGATACCTTCACCCATTGCTTTGCCGCGCCGGTCAAGGACGAGCGGGGTCAGTGCATTGCAACCCTGTGCATCGTGGCGCCACGTGCTGACGCAAAAACCCATTACGACGACTACCGGCGGGTGCTGATCGACAGTGCCAATGGCCTGGCTCGCCGAATCAACGAATAATTGCAGGAGGTTACCGATGAGCACCGCCGTCATGGAAAAAGGTAATGCGCAACCGGGGAACAGCCTGGTCAGCGATGTCAGCCTGCCCGCGCTGGTCATTCACAATCAGGCACTGGAGCACAATATTCGCTGGATGCAGCGCTTTGTCACCGATAGCGGTGCGGAGCTGGCGCCGCATGGCAAGACCAGCATGGTCCCGGCATTGTTCCGCCGCCAACTGGACGCCGGTGCCTGGGGCATGACCCTGGCGACCGCTGTGCAGACCCAGGCTGCCTATGCTCATGGTGTAAGGCGTGTGCTGATGGCTAACCAGTTGGTCGGAACGCCGAACATGGCAGTGATCGCCGAGCTGCTGGCTGATCCGATGTTTGAATTTCACTGCATGGTCGATCACCCGGACAACGTGGCAGCGCTGGGGGCGTTTTTTGCATCGCGCGGGCTGCGTTTGAACGTGATGATCGAATACGGTGTGCCGGGCGGGCGCTGCGGCTGCCGTAGCGAAGCTCAGGTGCTGGCCCTGGCTGACGCCGTTCAGGCTCAACCGGCGCTGGCGTTGACCGGCATTGAGGGGTACGAGGGCGTCATCCATGGTGATCAGGCGGTTGCCGGCATCAAGGAATTCGCTGCGTCGCTGGTGCGCCTGGCGGTCGAGTTGCAGAACAAAGGCGCCTTCGCCCTGAATCGCCCGATCGTGACGGCTTCAGGCTCGGCCTGGTATGACCTGATCGCCGAAGCCTTCGACGCTCAGGCGGTTCGCGAGCGGTTCCTCAGCGTTCTGCGGCCCGGCAGCTACGTGGTGCATGACCACGGTATCTACAAGGATGCGCAATGCTGCGTGCTGGACCGGCGCGCCGAGTTGAGCGAGGCGCTGCGTCCGGCCCTTGAAGTCTGGGCGCATGTGCAGTCCATGCCTGAAACAGGTTTCGCGGTCATTGCCATGGGCAAGCGCGATGTTGCCTACGATGCAGGGCTGCCCAACCCGCTGTTGTGCTACAAACCGGGTGCGTCGCCCGGTTCAGGGGTCGATGTCAGCGCCTGCCAGGTCACTGCGGTGATGGATCAGCATGCCTTCATGACAGTTGCGCCCGGCTGCGAGCTGCGCGTGGGCGATATCATTTCTTTCGGCACCTCGCACCCGTGTCTGACCTTCGACAAGTGGCGTTCAGGTTGCCTGGTGGATGATGACCTGCGGGTTATCGAACCTTTCACTACCTGTTTCTAGTTCAAGCTTTTGCAGGAGTCAACGCTATGAGCCTTCCACGAATCGCCCTGATCGGCGAATGCATGATTGAGTTGCAACAGCATGCCGACGGCAGCCTGCACCAGAGCTTTGGTGGTGACACTCTGAATACCGCCGTCTATCTCTCCCGTCTGCTGGGAGAGCGCGCCAAGGTTGACTATGTCACTGCGCTGGGCGACGACAGTTTCAGCGATGCCATGTGCCGGGCGTGGGCCGACGAGGGCATTGGTCTGGGCAAAGTGCAGCGTATGTCGGGCCGGTTGCCGGGGTTGTACTGCATTCAGACCGATGCCAGTGGTGAGCGTCGTTTTCTTTACTGGCGTAATGAGGCCGCCGTGCGCGACTGTTTCATGACGCCGGCTGCCGAACCGATTCTTGCGGCACTGGCCAGCTATGACGTGTTGTACTTCAGCGGCATTACGCTGGCGGTGCTGGGCGAACAGGGGCGTGCGCGCCTGCTGGAAGCGCTGGGCCGTGCCCGCGCGCGCGGCGTCAGGGTGGCATTCGACAACAACTATCGGCCTCGGCTGTGGGCCAGTGTCGAGCAGGCACGCGAGGCCTACCAGGCGTGCTTGCCGTATGTGGATCTGGCGCTGCTGACCGATGATGACGAGCAGGCGCTTTACGGTTACACCGACAGCGAGCAATTGCTCGCAGCTTATCGCGATCGCGGCATCGGAGAGGTGGTGGTCAAGCGCGGTGCGCAGAGCTGCCTGATCGAGGCGGGTAGCGAGCGCTTTGAAGTTGCGCCTCAACGCGTCAAGAACATTGTCGATACAACGGCAGCCGGAGACTCATTCAGCGCTGCCTACCTGGCTGCGCGACTGCTGGGTGAAAACCCTTTACAGGCCGCCGAAGCAGGGCATCGGCTTGCCGGCGTGGTCATTCAGCATCGGGGTGCATTGATACCGAAAACAGTCATGCCGCTTTGACAGCACCTGCTACATTGCATGCAGTTGATCGGCTAACGCACTGACAGCAAAGCATTTCACTGGAACCTGCAGACGAATCCAGCCACCATAGGCGCCTGTATTCTGTCTGCAAGCCACCAATGGAGTCTGCGTGCCCGACGATCTGCCTTCCGAGCTTCCCCATGACCTGGATGTCGATCTGCTGCCGCCGCGCCAGCTGCCGTTTCTCAAACGTCTGCTGGCGCGTGTGATGGCGCGCGGTCTGACCAGGCTGAGCGCGCAGCACACGCCGTCGTGGTTTCAGGGGCACGCCGACGGCTACCTGAACGGTCATATCGAAGGGGTCAGCGAGGGTTATGCCGAAGGCTATCTCGATGGCCAGGAGCAGGGTCGTCAGGTTCTGGTCATCAATGACAAGCGTCCGGCTCTGCATCGCGGTCCTAAAGTGGACGATCATCTGTTCGATGACTGGCGTGTTGCGCTGACGCCTGAGCTGAAGAAGCGCGTCAAGAGTGACGTGGCCGAAAAGCTGCCTGCGCAGGCTCAGCCCAGTGCCGCGCAATGGAAGATGATTTTCAGTGACACGCCGTCCACTTACGTGATCGCAGGTGCCGGGGCGGGCAAATCTACATCGCTGGTATTGCGTATCCTGCTGCTGCATCACTATCTGGGCTTTGAGCTGAACGCGATGACGGTGGTGACCTTCACCCGGGAATCGCGCAAGGATTTCATCAGCAAGCTGATCGATGTCATGGCCTTGTGGGGGCATGCAATGGGGCAAAAACAGGCCCGGGACCTGGTGCGCACCTTCCACTCGCGCATTCTGCCGCTGGTGCGCAGCCTGCCGGGGTTTGATCAGCTGCGAGCGTTCGAGAACCTTGGCAATCAGTCTGCGGGGGCAGAGGATGCGGACAGCAACCCCTTTGATCTGCGGATCAACGACGCTCAGCGCCAGCAGTTGAACCTGTGTTATCGCGACCTGTACGCCAGCAATGAGCGTTTTCGCGAGGTTATGGCGCCGCTTTATCGACACTCCTTGCAGCTCAAGGAGCTGGACCGCGATCACCCTGACGTGCAAAAGCGCGTCACGGTGACCGAACTGTCCTCGAAACGGGATGAAGAGTGGTGTGACACTGTCGAGGACCTGTGGATCCGCGCCGGGGTCTGGCCTATAAAGGGCATTGAGCCTATGCGCCAAACCGTTGAAATAAATGGTTTTCCGTTTCATTTTCACGGTTATATCGCGGAGCTGGATGCCTGGGTCGTATTGGGCCTGGACGCCAGTGAGGACCAGCAGCTGAAACGCCCGGGCGCCAAACTGCCAGTCTGGGCCGAAGGCGTCATAAAGCGCACCCTGTTTCAAGCTTTCTGCAGTAAGCCATTGATATGGTTAGATAACTATCGATCAGCCAGCGAGGTGTTGCAGTCGTTGTCCGGGGCTGCAGTGGCCGGGCCGGGATTCGATTATCGTGTCAAAGGCGAGTTGAGCGCAGCACCGTTGCTGGACTGCTTTGTCAGCGCCGCCGGCTTCATCGAGAACCTCGGGCTGGATGTGCCAGACGCCGTCGCCGAAATGAGTTTCGCCAGCGATGACCCGGACCGCTTCTTCTTCGAGGCGCTCAGCCTGTTCTGGAAAGCCTTCGAACAACACCTTCAGGCCCAGACGCCTCCGATCATGACCTACAACCGCATGTTTGCATTGTTCGGAGAAACCTCGCCGGAAAACCTCAAACACGTCAGTGACGAGATGTTGAGACCGCTGTCACATTTGATGATCGACGAATTTCAGGACGTTTCGCCACAGATCGTTTCGTGGATTCGCGCCAGTTTGCGAGAGATCAGGCGTCGTGGTCCCGCAATGCACGTCGGGCGTATCGCGCAGCATTCATCATTGCTGTGCGTGGGTGATGACTGGCAATCGATCTATGGGTGGCGGGGCAGTTCGCCGAAGTACTTCATGGAGTTCGCCAAGGAGTTTTCCTCTCCGGCGACCACCAAGGTCATGCTCAGCGAGAATTTTCGCAGCCATCAACACATCATCGACGCGGCCGAGCATATTGTTCGTGCCGCACCGGCCATTCCCGGCAAGAAAGCCCGTGCCAGCGGTGCGCCTCAGGAGTTGTTGCCTGTCAAAGTACTGGACCGCGACGAGAACGAGCTGGCCGAGCGTGTGGCCGAGCACTACAACGACGGCGATTCGATTCTGTTGCTCTATCGCAAGGGTAGCGAGAAAGCCCGGTTTGCCGAGCGTCTGCAGGCGTTGATCGATGCCGACGCTGCAACGGGCAATCAGGGTCGGCGTATCAGGACGCTCACCTACCACAGTTCCAAAGGGCTGCAGGCAGATGCCGTATTCCTGTTGGGCGATTGTCAGCACCTCACCGTCTCGCCTTACAAGAATCAGGTCTATCGGCTTGCCGGTCTGGGCGACGCGAACGATCTTCAGCCGTTCGATACCGCGCAAAAGGATGAAGTCTTGCGTCTCGCTTACGTGGCCATCACCCGCTCGGCACGGCATTGTTATTGGTACATAGACGAAACAGCAGGTGCAGCGGCGGCCGACAGTGCTCACATGCCCAAGGCATCAGACCGTATTGCCCGGGATAAGCCGTTCTTTGATGATCTGCGTGGCAGGGTTCAGGCTGGCTGAGCCCAGGTGCAGTCGATGATTTCACTTCGACTACATGCTCAGGAGAAGCTGGTTATCTGCTGATGCGTGCTTGAACCGAACAATTCGAGCTCGTCCTCAATCGCTTCGATGATGCGCTCTACGTCGGCTGCGTTCATCACCGTGGAGCAAGGCAAGCCGGCAATCGCCACTACCGTTTCGCCACTTGCGCGATCGAACAGTCGGGCAATCATGCTGCCAGGCGCATCCATCGAGGCTTCGAAGCCAACTGGATGAAAGTGCCAGCGCATCAACTGGCAGGCGTTGGGAAAGGTGACTTTGTTCATAGCGATGGCCCACCTGAATCAACCGAGCTTCCAATGCTCCATGGGGTAGGCAGACCAGTCAGGATGTGTCTGGCAAAGTCATGATGACCAGACGATGAGCGGCCTTGCCAATCATCTGTCGGGACGCTGCTTTCCAGCAGGTTTACTGAGCGATCTGACGAACACTGAAAATAGCATCAGTCAGGCTTTTGCTGGAAAAAATTTTTATGACGCTTGATGAAAAAATTCAATTATATGAGCGGTATCATTAAAAGGTATTGATAGGGTCGCGCCATACAGTTATTAACGACTTTGAGGGCGTGGATATCCCCCGTACCACATTGGTTTTCCCGTAGCACCTCGGGCAAGCTGTCACTACTGACCCGAGGAACTGCGCATGCTGAAAAGATCCTTTGCTGCACTGATGCTGCTTGCCTCGACCAGCCATGCGGCTGAAACGGTCAATATATATAACTGGACAGACTATATTGCTCCGGACACGCTCGAAAAATTCGAAGCGGCCAGTGGCTTCAAGACCACTTATGAGACTTTCGAAAGCAACGAAGCGCTGGACGCAAAGCTGGTGGCGGGTCATTCGGGCTATGACCTGGTCTTTCCGTCCATCCACTTCATGGGGCGGCAGATCGACAAGGGCCTGCTCAAGACCCTCGACAGAAGCCAGTTGCCCAATTGGAAAAACCTCAATCCGGTATTGCTCAAGGTTCTCGAGGCTGGCGATCCTGGCAACCAACATGGTTTTCCTTACCTCTGGGGCAGCACCGGAATCGGCTACGACGCCGTCAAGGTCAAAGCGCTGCTCGGCAAAGATGCGCCGGTTGACTCCTGGGGGCTGGTCCTGAAACCGGAAAACATGAAAAAACTTGCCCAATGCGGCGTTGCGTTTCTGGACAGCGCGCCTGCGCTGCTGCCCATTACCCTCAATTACCTCGGCTTGCAGCCGCACAGTGAAGTACCAAGCGACTATGCGCAGGCCAGGAAAGTGCTCGACAGCGTAAGGCCATATATTCGCAATTTCAGCTCGGCCGATTACATCGCCGACCTGGCTGCGGGCAAAATCTGCGTAGCGGTAGGTTATTCGGGCGATATTTCCCAGGCTCAGGAGTTGGCCAAGAAAGTCGCAGACGGTCCGAACATCACCTACGTGGTGCCCAGGGAGGGGGCTCCGATGTGGTTCGACATGATTGCCATTCCTGCTGATGCCCCGAACACCAAGGGCGCTTACGCCTTCATGAATTATCTGCTGCGGCCGGAAGTGATCGCCAACATCACCAATACCGTGCATTACGCCAACGGTAACGAGAAAGCAGATGCCTTGATCAGTCCTGCGCTCTGGACTGATACCGACGTATACCCCGATGCCGAGATGCTGAGCCGGTTGTTTGTCATGGTGCAGGTGCCGATCAATATCGAAGTCCTGCGCCTGGGCATCTGGGACACCTTCAAAAACACCCCCTGAAGGGCCGACCATCTGCTGTCTGGCGTGTCAAATGACATGCGCCTGATGCAGGCCGGTCAGTGCCTGGGCCTTCAGGCGAGCCAGCAACGGATCTCGGCGATCTCTGGGTGCTGGCACTTCGACCAGCAGTTCATGGGTGATGGTGCCGGGGCGGTTGCCCATGACCAGCACCCGGTCGCTCAGGTACAACGCCTCGTCGACATCGTGAGTGACCAGCAACAGTGCGATGGCATGACGCCGAGCCAGTTGCAGCAGCAGGTCCTGGAGCTTCATGCGGGTAAATGCATCCACCGCGCTGAATGGCTCATCAAGCAGCAATATTGCCGGATGCGAATACAGGCCTCGGGCGAGTGCCACGCGTTGCGCCATTCCCCCTGACAGCGCTTTGGGCAAGGCATCGGCAAACCCCGACAGACCCACTTCCTCGATCAGTTGCTTGACCCAGGCGCGATCGTAGCTGTCATCGTCGCTGAAACCGATATTCTGTTCGACGGTCAGCCAGGGCATCAGGCGCGGCTCCTGAAACACGAACGCAACCTCGCCCTGTACCCGCTCCACCGAACCCCGAAAGTCCTGCTCCAGTCGGGCGACGATTCGGAGCAGGGTGCTTTTACCGCAGCCGCTGGGGCCCAGCAGACTCACGACTTCACCCAACCGCAATGACAGGGCTATGTCACGCAATACTGTATCGCCAGCAAAAGCCTTGCGTTCCACTCGAATATCCATCAACACATCCGGCATTGATCAATCCCCCTGACCCTTGAAGGTGTCTCGCCAGGCGAGAAAGCGTTTTTCGAGACCCGCCAGCACGCTGTCGCTCAACTTGCCCAGTGTTGCCAGAACGATGATGGCGGCCAGCACGATGTCCGGGCGCGAGGTTTCGCGGCCGTCACTGAGCAAATAACCCAGGCCTTTGGTGGCTGCGATCAACTCGGCGGCCACCAGAAACATCCAGGCCAGGCTCATGCCGCTACGCAGTCCGGTGAACAGACCGGGCAGGGCGGCAGGCAACAATATGCGCCGAGTGAGGCGGTAACGATTGAAGCCATACATCTGCCCGACCTCCACCAGCTTGCGGTCAATGCCTCGAATCGCTGCCACGCCGTTGAGGTAAACAGGGAAAAACGCCCCGATCGCAATCAATACGACTTTCGAGGTTTCGCCAATGCCCAGCCATAGCAGCAGAAGCGGCACCCAAGCCAGGCTCGGTATGGAGCGAAGGCCGGCGAAGGTCGGTTCCAGATAAGCCTCTGCCTCTCGACTGAGGCCCACCCAGGCGGCAAACACCAAGGCCAGACCGGCGCCGATGAAAAATCCGCTGAGCACGCGCAACAGGCTGGCACTGATGTGCTTCCACAGTGCGCCATCTGCCAGATCCCGCAGCGTCAGCAGGATGTCGCTGGGGGCTGGCATCTGATAGGACGGCAACCAGCCGATGCGTACGATTATTTCCAGCAACACAACGATCACCGCAGGCACGACCAGGCCCTTGAGTGGCGTTTTGTAGCGCTGCCAGAGTGTGCGTTGCGCCTCGTCAGACAGTACTGGCGGCGCCGAGGCGGGTAACGATTTGTCTCGGCTGGTCATGGGTTCGCGGTCACGGCTCTGGAAAATTCAGGCGTGATCAACTGATCAATCACCTGTTCGACATTCACACCTTTGCGCACCAAGTCCTCAGACACCAGAATCGGTGCTGCCAACCTGGACGCTTCCACGTCTTTTGCGCTCAATTGCGGATTGCTCAGGTCTGTGCGTGACAATTGCAGCCTGGCGACATCCAGCGGCAGGCCCGACTCGGTGGCCAGCAATTTTGCCAGCTCATCGGGGTTTTTCACCGCCCACTCACGGGCTTTTTCATAGGCGGCCAATACAGTCCTGATCGCTTGCGGGTGCTCTTTGGCATAGGTTTCAATGACACTCAGAACGCCATAACTGTTGAAGTCCTTATTGCGGTAAAGCAAGCGAGCGCCGGACTGGATTTCACTGGCCGCCATATGTGGGTCAAGCCCGGCCCACGCGTCCACGTCACCTTTCTCAAGCGCGGTACGGCCATCTGGATGCTGCAGGTGCAGCAGCTCGACATCATCTTTTTTCAACCCGGCCTGTTGCAGGGCACGCAAGGTGAACAGGTAAGGATCGGTGCCCTTGGTCGCGGCGATTTTCTTGCCTTTGAGTTCGGCGACCGATTGCAGGGTTGAGTCCTTGCGCACCACCAAAGCCGTCCATTCTGCACGGCTATAGACGTAGACCGACTTGATCGGGCTGCCGTTGGCCTTGGCCAGTACCGCGGACAGGCTGGCCGACGAAGCAAAATCGACGCTGCCGCTGTTCAGATATTCCAGCGAGCGGTTACTGCCCTGACTCAGTACCCAAGTGACTTTGGCATCCGGCAGAGCTTTCTCCAGCCAGCCGAAATGCTTGAGCGCCAGGCTGACCGGCGAGTAATAGGCATAATCCAGGCGCACTTCGGCAGGCGCCGTTTCTGCGCCCTGAACCACGCCTTGCAGGCTCCACGCGATTGCACAGGCCGCGGCCACCCAGCGGACGAGACGGCGTGAGGTCAGCAGCCGATAAGAAACGGGGGGGTGTGTCATAGTGGGCGTCCAGATAAAGGAACAGGGCTGCAATGACTGATTTGTATATTCAAAATCAGCAGTCCAAAGTGTGTGAAATTCACAAAATGGAATATTGCACGCTCTGTGCCAATGACCTGAAGCCTTTGGCAGGCAAGGGCTCGGGACGTTTCTCAGTACAACGCGTTGTTGAACAGGTAGCAGCCTGTGAGTTTGCTGTTGGGCGAGCAACAGTAGGCCTTATTACTCTGCTTTCGACGGTTTTCTGACAGTTCTCTCTGTACGCGGGACGGTTTTTTTCATGGCGATTGCAACAGAATCGCTTTTTGACACTCTTAATCGTCCACATTCTTAATTTCGAAACATGTGCGCACTAAGATTCGCGCGTGGTCAGGGGTGCTCGCTATTGCGCCCTTGCTCTACTGATCCGCAGAAACTCTCGGGACGAACTGCACACGCTTGCACATTCGCACCAGCCAATGGGCTGATCCCTTTCAAATGCGCAACGGACTCAGAAGATAATGAATATTCCAAAAATGCCTTTGACCGCCCGTCTTCAGCGCCGCATCGCCTGGTTCTTTTTCCCGTCAGTGCTTGTGGCATCTGCACTGGTTCTGTTTGCCATGGGTAAAGGGGTGCATGCCGAACCCAAGAACGGCACCCAGACTCTGGTCTTTCTTCGCCACGCCGAAAAACCGGCGATGGGGTTGGGGCAGTTGAACTGCCAAGGGCTCAACCGGGCCATAGAACTGTCGGAAGTGCTTCCCAGAGAATTCGGCAAGGCTGACTTTATTTTCGCCGCCAACCCCAGCCGGCATGTGGAAGAAGGTGAGGGCGACTTGTCCTACAGCTATGTCCGGCCCCTGATGACGGTCGGGCCAAGTGCGATCAAGCTGGGTCTGCCGGTCAATATCGACTTCGGCGCCAATGACACCAGTGAACTTGCCAGCGAGTTTATGCAGGACAAGTACCATAACTCGATCATCTATACCGCCTGGTCACACGGCTACCTGCCGGAGCTGATCAACAAGGTCGCTGAAGAGGCGTCTGGCAAGGCCGTCAACCTGGTGGATGACTGGACCGGCGACGATTTCGACTCAGTGGTGGTGGTCACCTTGAAGTGGGTCGATGGCAAAGCCACGCTGGATTACAAGACTCACAAGCAAGGCCTTAACAACGGCACCGAGGCTTGCCCTACGACAACCTGATACCCGTCGCTTGATCGGGTGTCGGATCTGTCAGCCGTTGAGAGACTTCATCGATTCCGGGCTGTAACGCTCACCTGAAGCTGCCCCGCGGGACGGAAAGATTGCGTCCAGTCGGGCCAGTTCATCTTCACTCAGGGTCAGCGTGGTTGCGGCCACATTGCTCTCCAGATACTTGCGTTGTTTGGTGCCTGGAATCGGAATGATGTCGTTGCCTTGCGCCAGAACCCAGGCCAGCGCCAGTTGAGAGGCACTGCTGCCCTTGGCTGCGGCCAGCGTCTTGACCTGTTCCACCAATGCCAGATTACGATTGAAGTTCTCGCCCTGAAAGCGTGGGCTGAAGCGTCGGTAATCATCGGCGGCGAAGTCGTCAGGGGTCTGTAGCGCGCCGGTCAGAAAGCCACGGCCCAGCGGGCTGTAGGCAACAAAGGCAATGCCCAGACGACGGCAGGTGGCAAGCACATCATTGTGTTCCGGGTCTCGTGACCAAAGCGAGTACTCGCTTTGTACCGCTGCCAACGGATGCACCTTGTGCGCTCTTTCGATGGTCGCGGCACTGGCTTCACAGATGCCGATATGACGAACCTTGCCTGCCTTGACGAGCTCGGCCATCGCGCCAATGGTTTCTTCGATCGGCACATTCGGGTCTACGCGGTGCTGATAATAAAGGTCGAGGTAATCGGTATTCAGCCGCTTGAGGCTGCCTTCGATGGCCTGGCGGATGTACTCAGGGCTGCCATTTACCCCTCGCGCATGCGGGTCGTCACCGCGCACGATGCCGAACTTGCTGGCCAGATGGACCCCCTCACGCTTGCCTTGCAGGGCCCGCCCCAGCAGGGCCTCATTGGTATACGGGCCGTACATGTCAGCCGTATCAAGAAAAGTGACACCCAGCTCCAGCGCACGGTGCAGCGTTGCGATGGACTCCTGCTCATCAATGCCGGTGGTATAGAAATCCGACATGCCCATGCAACCCAAGCCTGTAGCGGAAACCTGCGGACCGTTTTTACCCAGTTGGCGCGTGATCACAATGAGTACTCCTGATGTTTGAAGAGCCGTAGAGTGTCTGCTCTTTGACTGGCGCTATAAACCGGGTGTTTGTGATTTCACTGTTGGGAAAATCCGAATAATAGCCTTCCTCAATCCGACCAAACGCGCTAGCCACAAAATACCGAAAGGAGTACAAATGTACTCCATGAGCACATTATCTCCACGTCGTAGCGCCATCCTTACCTTCATCCGCGACCGCATCGCGCAGCAAGGGCAATCGCCGAGCCTGGCGGAAATTTCCGAAGCTTTCGGTTTTGCTTCACGCAGCGTGGCGCGCAAACACATTGTGGCCCTGACCGAGGCCGGTCTGATCGAGGTCGTGCCGCATCAGGCCCGCGGTATTCGTCTGCTGAACAGTGAGCCACGTCCCGAGCTGCTGGAAATTCCGGTGCTGGGCCGTGTGGCTGCAGGTGCTCCCATCGGGCCGGATCTGGATATACACACCACGCTGCATCTGGATCGCAGCACGTTCACCCGCGTGCCCGACTACCTGTTGCGCGTGCAGGGCGACTCGATGATAGAGGACGGTATTCTTGATGGCGATCTGGTCGGTGTACACCGCAA
Source organism: Pseudomonas coronafaciens pv. oryzae str. 1_6 (assembly GCF_000156995.2). Classification (NCBI taxonomy): domain Bacteria; kingdom Pseudomonadati; phylum Pseudomonadota; class Gammaproteobacteria; order Pseudomonadales; family Pseudomonadaceae; genus Pseudomonas; species Pseudomonas coronafaciens. The sequence goes on from NZ_CP046035.1 coordinate 2,650,812, forward strand.
CCCGCAGGCCAGTGATGGGCAGATCGTCGTTGCCCGTCTGGACGGCGAGGTCACCATCAAGCGTCTGCAGCACCGCGGCGATCAGTTGCACCTGCTGCCGCGCAACCCGGCTTACCAACCGATCATCGTCACGCCCGATCAGGACTTCGCCATCGAAGGCGTGTTCTGCGGGCTGGTCCGGCGCGAATGATGGGCGCGTTGGTCAGTCTGGACACCTTGCTGGACGAGCGCAGGGTCTGGAAGGGTCGTCAGCAGGGCACGTCGCAGGTCAGCCCGCATCCCAGCGGGCATGCGGCGCTGGACAGCGCTTTGCCCACCGGTGGCTGGCCTGCTTCGGCGCTGACCGAAATCCTCATTGCGTCCAATGGCAGCGGTGAATTGCGCCTGTTGTGGCCGAGCCTGGCGCGTTTGTCGGGCAGTGGTGAGCGCATCGTGCTGGTCGCTCCGCCTTATATTCCCTATCCACAGGCCTGGCTCGCTGCCGGGGTCGACCTGCGTCATCTGGTGGTGATCGAGGCCGGTACGCGTGATGCCCTGTGGGCGGCCGAGCAGTGCTTGCGTTCGGGCAGTTGTGGCGCGGTTATTTGCTGGCCCGGCATGGTCGATGACCGTGCATTGCGGCGCTTGCAGGTGGCCGCCGAAACCGGGCAGACCCTGGCATTTGCCTGTCGCCCCCAACAGGCTGCTGCCAACCCATCGCCGGCCGCACTGCGGATCGCTGTCGATACCTGTCCGGCACAAATGCGCGTGCTCAAGTGCCGCGGCGGGCTGGCACCGCCTTTTCCGATTCCATTCCCGACCGACGCTTGAGGTTCTTATGCTGTGGGCCTGTGTCTTGCTGCCACAATTGGCGCTCGACGGCGTCATGCGTCGTCGCAGCGATCCTGATGAGCCATTGGCGCTGATCAGCGGCAGTGCGCATCGGCGCGTTCTGCAAACTGTCAATCCGGCTGCGCGGGCATTGGGGCTGAGGGCAGGGCAGTCATTGACAGCGGCGCAGGCACTCGTGCCGGGCTTTGCGACGGTCGTACACGACCCCGCCGACACCGAGCAGTTGCAGCAACTGCTGGCTGCCTGGGCCTACGGTTTCAGCTCCAGTGTCAGCCTCAAATACCCTCGGGTGCTGTTGATGGAGATCGAGTCCAGCCTCAAGCTGTTCGGGCCGTGGCCTGTGTTCGAGGCTCGCCTGCGTGAAGAACTGACAAAACAGGGTTTCCGCCACCGCATCGTGGTTGCTCCCAACCCGATAGCAGCGCGGATGCTGGCCAACATGCATGATGGCCTGAGCATTGATTGCCCGCATGAACTGCGTCGCACCCTGGAACAGATGCCACTGGATCGCATCGGGCTGAGTCGCGAGGCGGCCACTGCCATGACGCGCATGGGCCTGCGCAGCGTACGGCAGGTTCTGGCCTTGCCACGCGATACTTTGGCACGACGTTTTCCGGCCAGTGTCCTGCAGCACCTTGACACACTGTTAGGGGAGCGGCCGGTGGCGCTCGAGTGCTACACGCCACCGGATTTCTTCGATGTGCGCATCGAGCTGAATTTTGATGTCGAATCGCATCAGGCCCTGTTATTTCCCCTCAAGCGTCTGATTGCCGATCTGGCCCTGTTCTTGGCCGGACGTGACAGTGGCGTGCAGCGCTTTGCCTTGCATCTGGAACACGTCGATGGCCCCGAGAGCGTGGTTCCGGTCGGGCTGTTGAGTGCCGAACGCGACCCCTCGATGCTCTTCGAACTGGCTCGTGGCAGGCTGGAACAAGTCCTGGTGGCCTCGCCGGTGCGTGCCGTACGCTTGCAGGCCCGTGACCTGCCGGACTTTGTGCCGACGCACCGCGAGCTGTTCGATGAGCGCGTGCAACAGACCCTGCCGTGGGAGCAACTGCGCGAGCGCTTGCGCGCGCGTCTGGGTGACGAGTCGGTCTGTGGCCTGCGTGCGCAGGCGGATCATCGTCCGGAATGTGCCTGGCAACCGCAAAGCACCAGCAAGCCGGTTTTTCCGGCACGCGGCGTTACACGCCCTGGCTGGCTGCTGCGCGAGCCATTGCCTTTGCCCGTCCATGCAACGCGCATCGTTGCAGGTCCCGAGCGAATCGAGTCCGGCTGGTGGGACGGTGGTGATGTGCGCCGTGATTATTATCTGGTCGAAACCGCCAATGGCCAGCGCGCCTGGGCGTATCGCTGCGTTGGCGAGCAGGGCGAACTGCTGCTGCATGGCTGGTTTGCATGAGTACCGATTACGCCGAGCTGCATTGCCTGTCCAACTTCAGTTTTCAGCGCGGCGCTTCAAGCGCCCGAGAATTGTTCGAGCGTGCCTTGCGCCACGGCTATACGGCGCTGGCAATCACCGATGAATGCACATTGGCGGGCATTGTCCGTGCCTGGCAGGCTTCGAAGGACACTGGTGTGCCGCTGATAGTCGGTAGCGAAATGCACATCGAGAACGGCCCGAAAGTTGTCCTCCTGGTGGAGAACAAGGCGGGATATGAAGCACTGTGCAAATTGATCACAGTGGCGCGGCGGCGGGCCAGGAAGGGCGAGTACCGACTGCTGCGCGAGGATGTCGAGGTGTCGCTGGACGGTCTGCTGGCCATCTGGCTGCCAGACATCGGCGATGATGCTCAAGCATGCCTGTCGCAGGGCAACTGGTTGCGCGAGCTCTTTGCCGAGCGCCTCTGGCTGGGCGTAGAGTTGCACCGCGGTCCAGATGACGATCAGCGCCTTGCTGACCTGCTGGCACTGGCGCAGGCGTTGGGCATTCCGGCAGTGGCCAGCGGTGACGTACACATGCATGCGCGCGGGCGACGTGCCTTGCAGGACACCATGACTGCCATCCGCCATCACACCACGGTAGCGGAAGCCGGGCACCTGTTGTTTGCCAACGGCGAGCGTCATTTACGGTCACTCGACACGCTTGCAGAACATTACCCCGACTGGCTGCTGGCCGAATCGGCACGCATCGCCCGGCGCTGCACGTTCGACCTGGACCAATTAAAGTATGAATACCCTCACGAGCTGGTTCCCAAAGGACAAACTTCCTCATCGTGGCTGCGTGAGCTGACCGAACGCGGTATTCGCAGGCGCTGGCCGAACGGGCTGAGTACGGTGGCACGCGCACAGGTCGAAAAAGAACTCGCCCTGATCAAGGAAAAGAAATTCGACAGCTACTTTCTGACAGTTCACGACATTGTCGAGTTTGCTCGCAGCCAGCACATTCTTTGCCAGGGCCGTGGCTCGGCGGCCAACTCTGCGGTGTGCTACGCATTGGGCATTACCGAACTGAACCCGGAAAAGAGCAACCTGCTGTTCGAGCGCTTCATTTCCAGAGAGCGCGACGAGCCACCAGACATCGACGTGGATTTCGAGCATGACCGCCGCGAAGAAGTCATTCAGTACGTTTTCCGACGTTATGGCCGCGGCAGGGCGGCGCTGACCGCTGTGGCCAGCACCTACCACGGTTCAGGTGCGGTGCGTGACGTGGCCAAAGTGCTAGGGCTGCCACCCGACCAGATCAACACGCTGGCTGAAGCTTTCAGTCGCTGGAGCGACTCGCTGCCGTCGCCCGAGCGCCTGCGCGAATATGGTTTCAATGCCGAAACCCCCGTCCTCAAGCGTGTGCTGACCCTGACCGGCGAACTGATCGGCTTTCCTCGGCACCTGTCGCAGCATCCGGGTGGGTTCGTGATCTCCGAGCATCCGCTGGACACGCTGGTGCCGGTGGAAAACGCGGCGATGGCCGACCGCACTATTATCCAGTGGGACAAGGACGATCTGGACCTTGTCGGCCTGCTGAAAGTCGACATCCTTGCACTGGGCATGCTCAGCGCACTGCGCAGGACGTTCGATCTGGTGCATCTGCATCGTGGCAAACGATGGACGCTGGCAGATCTGCCCGGTGATGATCGAAAAACCTACGAAATGATCAGCCGCGCCGACACCATCGGCGTGTTCCAGATCGAGTCCCGCGCGCAAATGGCCATGCTGCCGCGTCTCAGGCCGGAAAAGTTTTACGATCTGGTCATCGAAGTCGCCATCGTCCGGCCGGGGCCGATTCAAGGCGATATGGTTCATCCGTACCTGCGTCGGCGTAATGGTGAAGAAGCCGTTACTTATCCACCAATGCTTGAGTCGGTTTTTAAACGTACCCTGGGCGTGCCGCTGTTTCAGGAGCAGGTCATGGAAGTGGCGATCATTGCGGCTGATTACACACCCGGTGAGGCCGACCAGTTGCGTCGCGCGATGGCCGCCTGGAAACGCCACGGCGGGCTGGATCCGCACCGTGAGCGCTTACGCACCGGCATGCTGAAGAATGGTTACGAGGCAGATTTTGCCGACCGTATCTTCGAGCAGATCAAAGGTTTTGGCAGCTACGGCTTTCCCGAATCCCATGCCGCCAGTTTTGCCTTGCTGACCTACGCCAGTTGTTGGCTCAAATGCCATGAACCGGCAGCTTTTGCCTGCGCACTGATCAATAGCTGGCCGATGGGTTTCTACAGCCCGGACCAACTGTTGCAGGACGCACGTCGCCATCACATCGAAATTCGTCCGGTGGACGTGCGTTACAGCCACTGGGATTGCTCGCTGGAGCCGGTCGAGCATCCAGACAGGACGCGCAATCTGGCCATTCGCCTGGGGTTGCGCATGCTGCGCAGTTTTCGCGAAGACGATGCCCTGCGTATCGAAGCGGCGCGCTCGAAACGGCCGTTTACCGATGCCACCGACCTGGCTCAGCGCGCCGGCCTGGACTCGCGCGCTGCCGAAGCTCTGGCGGATTCCGGAGCCTTGCGCGGCCTGATCGGCCATCGGCACCGGGCGCGCTGGGAAGTGGCGGGGGTCGAGGCTCAGCGCCCGCTGTTCAGTGACCTGCCCGGCGAAGAAACCCATGTGACGCTGCCGTTGCCGACCGTGGCCGAAGACCTGGTGGCCGACTATGCCTCGCTGGGCACTACCTTGGGCCCGCACCCATTGGCCTTGCTGCGGCGGCAACTGACCGCCAAGCGCTTTCGCAGCTCGCAGGATCTGCTGACCCTCGAGAACGATCGAACCCTGAGCCTGGCAGGTCTGGTCATCGGTCGCCAACGACCGGGCACCGCCAGCGGCGTGACCTTCGTGACGCTGGAGGACGAGTTCGGCATGGTCAACGTCGTGGTCTGGCGCGACCTTGCCGAGCGTCAACGCAAGGTGCTGGTCGGCTCGCAGTTGCTGCAGGTGTTCGGGCGGCTGGAGTCAAACAATGGCGTGCGCCACCTGATCGCCCAGAGGCTCTATGACCTGACGCCGTTGCTGACCGGGCTGGATGTGCGCAGTCGGGATTTTCAGTGATCAGATCAGGCCCGCAACTTGCAGCGCCAATTGTTACATCCTGCCAGCGAGAAGACCGCCATGTACAAAGACTACCCAGCCGCTTACCAGGTCAGCAAAGGCGCCGCGCTGCAAGTGGACACGGCCTTTTACGAGCGTATCCGCGCCGATGCGCAGCAGCGTACGCTGGTCGAGCAGTTCGACGTGCCGATTCGCACCGGACGTGCCTGGAAGGTCAGGGCTGGCCAGGTGTTTCGCATAACCACACCGGTCGGCCCGCAAGTGGGGGATTTCAACGTGTGGAATGCCAATGATCCACGTGAACGCCTGTGGGCGGCGCGCACGCGTCAGTTGCAAGGCGCGCATGTCAGCACTCATGACCGGCTATGGTCGAACCTGCCGTTTTTAAGACCGCTGGTGACCATTACCGATGACAGTCTGGCCAGCTATGGCATCGACGAACATGGCGGCCGTCTGCACGACTTGCTCGGCACGCGCTGCGACCCGTACGTCAACAAAATGCTGACCGGTGAAGACTTCCATCATCACTGCCATTCGAATCTGACCCGCGCAGTGCTGCCGCACGGCTTGACCGAGTTTGACGTACATGACGTGCTGAACATTTTTCAGTGCACCGGCCTGAACCATGACGACATGTATTTCATGAAAGCCTGCCCGGCGCAGAAGGGCGACTATCTGGAATTCTTCGCAGAAATCGACCTGCTGTGCGCCTTGTCGACCTGTCCGGGTGGCGACCTGTCACTGCCAATGTGGGGGCCGGAAGCGCAGGACCCGCTAGGCGTATGTCGGCCCTTAGGCGTCGAGATCTATGACCTCGACGCTTCGCTGCTGAAGGGCTGGCAGTCTCCCGAGCGTGCCGCCTATAAAGGCCTGCATGGTCTGCAGGCGGCCAAGGCTGAGTGGGAGCAATGACGGGTCAGGTCGAGCGGGCCATTTTGCGCAGTCCAAGAACCATCAATGCCCCAAGCCCGAGCATTGCCAGCAACAAGGCCGGGTAAGACACCCACCAGTGCAGCGGGGCGGTCATCATGCTGAATTCGGACATGCCGCCGATTCCGGCAATCAGGTTCAGCGGCAGGAACACCACGTTGATCAATGTCAGTTTGCGTAACAGGTTGTTGGTGCTGTTGTTGACCAGATTGCCCCGAGCGTCCATCAACCCGGCGAACACAGTGGAATAGATCTCGGCCTGTTTGTAGCACTGGTCGTTCTCGATGATCATGTCGTCGATCAGCGCCAGGCTTGCAGTCGCGTATTGCTTGCCCTGCGCATGATTGCGCAAGCGAGTGAGCACCGCGCCGTTGCTGTGGATGGCGTTGATGTAATAGACCAGGCTCTCGCTGAGGTTGAACATCTGCACCAGGTGGCGGTTTTCCAGCGATGAGTTGAATTTCTGCTGCAATTCCCGGGCGACCATCTTGATGACCTTCAGATGCCCGAGGTAGTGATGGATGTTGTTGAACAGCATTTCCAGAAGGATATCCAGCGGCTGGCGCAACGGACGATGAAACCCCAGCGCGTCAAATGGCTGATCGTCATCGCAGATCAGCACAAGCTGATCCTGACTGAGCAGTACGCCGAATGAAGACACATCGAACGAGAAGCTGTCCTTGCCCGAATAGTTCTCGGGGCGTTTCCAGATCAGAAACAGCGCATCGGGGTGGAACTCGATGCGTGATATTTCATCCGGATCGAGCGCCGAAGCCACCGCATGCTCATCAAGGTGGAATTGCTCCAGCAACAGCCTGCGTTCCCCGGCATCGGGTTTGCTGAACCACAGCACCTGAGCCTTTTGCGGATTGCACGCTTGCAACCGACCGTCATTGAGTTCCAGACCTTGAATCATCGTCTCACCATGTCTGACCGAGGCGTTTGAGTTCAAGGCGACGAATGAATTCTTCCAGCACCAGGCTGTACAGATCGTCTTGCAGGTAAGCGTCTTCGATACCGGCATCCAGATTCGGATTGTCGTTGACTTCGATAACCACTACCTGCTCACCGGATTGCTTCAAATCAACACCGTAAAGCCCGTCGCCAATCAGGTTGGCGGTCTTGAGCGCCAGTTCGACCACAGCCCTTGGCGCTTCGTGTACAGCCAGCGTGCGGCACTCACCATTGACCTCGGCGCCCACTGCCTTGTGGTTATAGATCTGCCAGTGCCCCTTGGACATGAAGTACTGGCAGGCAAAAATCGGCTTGCGATTGAGAATGCCGATGCGCCAGTCGTATTCGGTGTAGAAAAACTCCTGAGCCAGCAGCAACACCGAGTGTTCGAACAGCTGGGCCGTCGCGGTGTGCATTTCTTCGGGCGTACTGACCTTGATGACGCCTCTGGAGAAACAGCCGTCAGGGATCTTCAGCACCAGCGGAAAACCCAGCCGTGTCGCGACATGTTGCAGCTCTTCGGGGCGGTCCTTGTAGAGAATTTCGGTTCTTGGCATCCCCAGGTCATGGCTTTTGAGCAGGTCTGTCAGGTACACCTTGTTGGTGCAGCGCAGAATTGACGTGGAATCATCCATGACCACCAGGCCCTCGCTTTCGGCCTTTTTGGCAAACCGGTAGGTGTGGTTGTCGACGCTGGTGGTTTCACGGATCAGCAGGGCGTCGTACTCGGCCAGGCGGGCGTAGTCCTTCTTTTCGATCAGCTCGACGTCAATGCCCAGGCGCTGACCGACGCGAATGAAGTTGGCCAGCGCCAGCGCGTTAGAGGGAGGCAACTGCTCATGCGGGTCGTGGAGAATGGCCAGGTCATAGCGCGCCAGACGTCGCGAGCTGGGTTGTCGCCAGATCTTGCGGCTGAAGCCGTCCAGTGCAGCGGCAAACTCATCCTGCTGATCATCACGCAAACGCGGCAGGGCGCCGGCTTTGATGCCTGCAATGTGCCACGTGTCGCGTTTGCGAAACTCGACCATCAGGATTGGACAGGGAAAGGCTTCAAACACTTGGCGGGCCAGGTCTTTCAATGGTTCAAGTGTGGTCTGACCGAAATACAGTGTCAGGGTAAACCCGTCCGTGTCGTTATAGGGGTGATCCAGAAGTGCTGTTTCCAGGCACTTGTCCAGGTCATCGAGTGCCAGACCGTAGACGGATTTGCGGGTCAGTTCACTGATGGTTTTAACCGACGGAATAACATGGTGTTGCCGAGCTTCGGCCAGCAGCGAACAGTAATAACCGTGGCCGAGGTACTTGTAGCTCCGGCACAGGTTGATGACCTGTACGCGCTTGCCTGCGGCGGCCTCGAGCGGTTTTTCAAAGTAGTCCTGCGCGCTGATCAAATCCTCGCTGGGGAAGTAGGATGCCCAGTCTTCAAGCCGTTCGACAATAATCAACAGTGGCCTCTGCGCTGCAAAGGAAGTTATTGGAAATGCACGGTTGGATGTTGCTGAATGTGCAAGTTGGGTCGATACTTCGTTCATCTTCACCTGTGCCGCTGACATGTGTAATCGATCCGATGGGAAACAAGTCCTTTCTATTAAGCATGTGCTTTTTGAAATGTCCCGTTTCGTTACACAACTTTTACGGCGGTGCAGATGGACTTTATATTTCGTGGTGCAGTGGCAGGTGATGTCGACGCGCTGCTGGTTCTGGAGGACAGCTGCTTTGAAGGCGATCGACTGACGGCGCGCAGCTTTCAGTGGATGATCCGCCGCGCCAACGCGTGCCTGATCGTCGCAGAGCACGCCGGGCAACTTGCCGGTTACGCGCTGGTGCTGTTCCATCGCGGCACTTCGCTGGGGCGTCTTTATTCACTGGCGATTGCCGACTCTGCGAGAGGGCAGGGTCTGGGCAAGCAGTTATTGCAGCGCGCCGAGCAACAGGCCGTCGAGCGCGATTGCGCCTATTTGCGCCTCGAAGTGCGACCTGACAACGCCGCAGCCATCGCACTGTACGAGCGCAGCGGGTACCGGCGCTTCGCTCAGGTGGACGACTACTATCAGGATCATGCTCCGGCGTTGCGTTACGAGAAGCGCATCGTCGAACACGTCAGGCACGACAGTCGCTCGGTGCCTTACTATCAGCAAACGCTGGATTTCACCTGTGGCCCGGCCTGTCTGTTGATGGCCATGAAAGCCTTGCAGCCAGCGCGCTTGATGGGGCGCGCTGAAGAGTTGCAGATCTGGCGCGAGGCTACCACGGTGTTCATGACCTCTGGGCATGGCGGCTGCAGCCCACAGGGGCTTGCGCTGGCTGCATGGCGGCGCGGCTTTGCAGTGAAGCTGCTGGTGTCTATGTCGGGCCCGTTGTTTCTGGCCGGGGTGCGCAGTGATAACAAGAAGCAGGTGATCCGCTTGGTTCACGAACAGTTTTGTCGCGAGCTTGACGCGGCAGGTGTGCAGTCGTTGCCCAACCGCTCGCTGAATTTGCCGGGGGTGCTTGCAGGCGGCGGCAAGCCGTTGGTGCTGATCAGCAGCTATCGCCTGACGCGCTCCAAGGCCCCGCATTGGGTAATGGTCACCGATTGCGACAGCGACTTTGTCTACCTGCATGACCCCGATATCGATCACAGCCTGCATCGTCAGGCAATCGACTGCCAGCATATGCCGGTCAGTCATGCCGACTTCAACCGTATGAGTTGTTTCGGGGCCGACAAACTCAGGGCTGCAGTGATTGTATTTGCGCCGCCTGTGGATGATCATTCGCCTGCGTTACACAAGGCTTCAGCAGCCCACTCAAAGGACCCAGCCCCCCGATGAAACCGCTTTTCAGAACCCTGTGGATCTTCGGCATCGCTGTGAGTCTGTCTGCCTGCATCAGTGCGCCGGTCCCGCTGACGGCAGGCACTGCCGAGAAGTTGCGTCAGCAGCCTCCTGTGCGGTTTTTGCTGACCTTCGACGACGGCCCGAGTGCTTCGACATTTTACAACCCGAGTATCACCGTGCTCGACAGCCTGGCCGACAACCCTGTGCAACCGGGCATCAAGGCCATATTTTTCGTGCAGACCGGCGCCACCGGTGCGGGCAACAGCGATCAGGGCCGGGCGATCATGCAGCGCGAGCATGAGCAAGGGCATCTGCTGGGTTTCCATACCGCCACGCCGCACCACACCAATCATCGTTCGTTGAGCGATGACGAACTGGAGCAATCCCTGACCAAGGGCTGCGCCATCATGGCCTCTATCACCGGCGCACCGACTGTCTTGCTGCGGCCGCCGTTCTGGAACTACGACAAGCGCACTTTCAGCGCTTATCAGCGGCATGACCTGCATGTGTTGCTGACCGACCTGAGCGCCAACGACGGCAAAATCTGGGGTTACAACTTCAGCCTGCGGCGTCGTTCGAACCTGGTCAGCCAGCTTTCCCAGGTTCGCGAGCGTATTGCTGCCGGAGAATTGCCCGCGGTAGACGGCGTAATTCCCGTGGTGGTGACCTTTCATGACCTGAACCGCTATACCGCGAGGCATGCGCGAGAATATTTGCAGATACTGGTCGACAGCGCCGCACAGACTGGCGTGCGACTGGCCGCCAAGCCGTTTTACGATGACAGCACCCAATTGCAGCGCGCTGCCTTGGCTCGCACCGTAAAGAACGCCGATCAGCCTGTGCGCTTACCCGGCGTATGGAACTGGATCTGGGACCGCAACGCTCACTGAAGACCGCTCAAGAAAGAGTGTTCTTGCGCGCCCGACCATCCTGAAACAACGTGTCTGGAAAGGGCGTCGACAGCAGCCAGTCTCTGAACACGCACAGCGACGGCAGGTTCTGAAAGCGCGTGGCGTACGCAAGGTAATAATTGCGCCCACTGTCCAGCGGCTCGAACAGCGTGACCAGCTCACCGCTGCTGATCTCGTCCTGCACCAGAATGCGTGGCACCAGCGCGATGCCGATCCCCGCTGTCACGGCTTGAATCAGGTGCGAGGTCAGCTCGAAGCTCGGGCCGGGACGCATGACGTGGTGAGCCAGTTGGTTGCTGTCGAACCAGTCCGACCAGGCATTGGGCCGGGAAACGACGCTCAGCAACGACTGCAGGGCTACCTCGGCCGTACTCATGGACCGGTAGCCGGGCAGTGCCTTCGGGCTGGCGATGACCACCAGCTTTTCGCTGACCAGCATATGGGCAATGTAACCCGGCCAGTTGCCATGGCCCGCGCAGATGATCGCGTTCATTTCACTGGCCACCGGTGTCAGGTCGGCGTTGACGATCCGCGAGTGGATATGCACCACGTAACCCGGGTGGCGAGTATAGAAATCATTCATCCGTGGCAGCAGCCATTTGGAGCCGAATGTCGGCAGCACGGCCAGGTGCAGCGTACCGCCCTCGGATTTGTGGGCGATGGTCTGTAAGGTCGCGCTGCGGATGCGGCCCAACGCCGCGGCTAATTCGTGCTGATACAAAGCGCCTGCGGTGGTCAGCTCGATACGCCTGCCGTCACGCTTGAACAGCTCGACATCCAGTTGCGCTTCCAGCGCCTGTACCTGGCGGCTGACTGCGCTTTGGGTCAGTGAAAGTTCGTCTGCGGCCTTGGTAAAGCTGCCATGTCTGGCGGCGGCCTCGAAAGCGAGCAGGAGTGACATGGAGGGTGTCAGTCTTCGGGTGTTCATTCATAACACTCATGAAAAAGCGGCAGGTTTTACGTTTGCGCTGGAGGATGACAGGCGGGAGAATCCCGGTAACCGTTGATGACGCCACGTATTCGAGCGTTTGGAAGCATACGTGCTTTGCATATAAAACGCCTAGCCAGCAGGAAGACCACCATGATTGCGCTGTTGAAACCGACCTCCGCACAGGGCGGTGCCTACGACCGTTTTCTCGATGCCCTGACCGAGGGGGGCTTTCGCGGCGAAATCGCCAGGGATCATGGATCGCGCACGGTGCTGGCTACCGATAACTCCATCTATCAGCGCCTGCCGCAGGCGGCAGTGTTCCCGATGGACAGTCATGACGTGGCGATCGTCGCCCGGCTGGCAGCGCGGCCCGAGCACAAACAGGTGGTGCTGACCCCGCGTGGCGGTGGCACCGGCACCAATGGCCAGTCGCTTACCGACGGCGTGGTGGTCGATCTGTCGCGGCACATGAACAACATCCTCGAAATAAACGTCGAGGAGCGCTGGGTGCGGGTGCAGACCGGCGTAGTCAAGGATCAGTTGAATGCGGCGCTCAAACCGCACGGGTTGTTTTTCGCCCCTGAACTGTCGACTTCCAACCGGGCCACGCTGGGCGGCATGATCAATACCGATGCCAGCGGGCAGGGCAGTTGCACCTACGGCAAAACCCGTGACCATGTGCTGGAGTTGACCACCGTGTTGCTCGGCGGATCGTACGTTCACAGCCAGGCAATCGACGCCGAACAATTGGCCAGTGAGCAGGCGCGCACGGACCGGGCCGGTGATGTGTATCGTTGCGCGCAGCAGATCGCCGATACCCAGGCGCAGTTGATCAAAGATGTGTTCCCACCGCTTAACCGTTGCCTGACCGGTTACGACCTGGCGCACCTGCGCGAAGGCGACGGGCGCTTCAACCTGAACAGCGTGTTGTGTGGGTCCGAAGGTTCGTTGGGGTTCATTGTCGAGGCTCGGCTCAACGTGCTGCCGATCCCCAGGCACTCGATTCTGGTCAACGTGCGTTACGCAGGCTTCATGGACGCTTTGCGCGACGCCAAAGCCTTGATGGCGCACAAGCCGCTGTCCATTGAAACGGTGGACTCCAAGGTGCTGATGCTGGCGATGCAGGACATCGTCTGGCACGGCGTGGCTGAGTATTTTCCTCAGGACCCTGCAACGCCCACACTGGGCATCAACCTGATCGAGTTCAGTGGCGACGAATCGAGCGAAGTGGAACAGCGTGTCCATGCCTTCGTCGAACACTTGCAGGCAGATACTTCGGTAGTGCGCCTGGGCCATACGCTGGCCATCGGCAGTGCTGCGGTGAATCGGGTCTATGCCATGCGCAAGCGCTCCGTGGGGTTGCTCGGCAACGTCAAAGGTGAAGCACGGCCGCAGCCGTTTGTGGAAGACACCGCCGTGCCACCGGAAAATCTGGCCGACTACATTCAGGAGTTTCGCGCATTGCTGGACAGTCATGACCTGCAATACGGCATGTTTGGCCATGTGGATGCGGGAGTACTGCACGTGCGGCCGATTCTGGACATGAAAGACCCGGCGCAGGCTGCGTTGATTCGGCCGATCTCCGACGCTGTTGCCGCCTTGACCAAGCGCTACGGCGGCCTGTTGTGGGGCGAGCACGGCAAGGGCCTGCGCTCACAATACGTGCCGGAATATTTCGGCGAGCTATACCCCTCGCTGCAGGCGCTCAAGGCGGCTTGCGACCCCCATAACCAGCTTAATCCCGGAAAAATCGCCACGCCTGCAACGGTTCCTGATGCACGGTTGACGCTGGTGGACGAAGTGACGTTGCGCGGTGACCTGGATCGCAGGATCGACGAGCGGGTCTGGAAGAGCTACGACAGCGCGCTGCATTGCAATGGCAATGGCGCCTGTTACAACTATGACACCGACGACGCCATGTGCCCGTCGTGGAAGGCCACTCGTGACCGCGTTCACTCACCCAAGGGCCGTGCTTCACTCGTCAGGGAGTGGTTGCGTCTGCAAGGCGAGCAGGATGTAGACGTCTTGACCGCCAGCGCCAGGGCGCGTACTGCCAATGTGCTGAAAAGTCTGGCCGAGCGGACCGTCAATAGCGTAGCCAGAGTCGCGGGGCAGAAGGATTTTTCCCACGAAGTCTATGACGCAATGGCCGGTTGCCTGGCCTGCAAGTCCTGCGCGGGGCAATGCCCGGTCAAGGTCAATGTGCCGGAATTCCGTTCGCGCTTTCTGGAGCTTTACCACAGCCGCTATCTGCGCCCGATCAAGGATTACCTGATTGGCTCGCTGGAATTCAGCATCCCGCATCTGGCGCGCTTTCCGAAGTTGTACAACGCCATCATGCGTGCAAGGCCCGTGCGCTACCTGCTTGAGCACGTTGCCGGTATGGTCGACAGTCCATTGCTGAGCCTGATGGACTTCCGCGCCGCCTGCGCGCGCTGGAACGTCGGCATAGCCACGCCCCAGCGGCTGGCCGCGCTGACCGATCAAGAGCGCAAACGTACGGTGGTGCTGGTGCAGGATGCGTTTACCCGTTATTTCGAAACGCCGCTGACCGCTGACTGGCTCGAGCTGATTTCGCGGCTGGGTTATCAGGTTTATCTTGCCCCGTTTGCGCCAAATGGCAAACCTCTGCAGGTGCAGGGTTTTCTGGGGGCATTCGAGAAGGCGGCGAGCTTCAACAGCCAGTCGCTGGGCAAGCTGGCGAACTACGGCATCCCGCTGATTGGCCTGGACCCGGCCATGACCCTGGTCTATCGCCAGGAATACAGCAAGACTCTGGGCAGCGAGAACGTGCCAAGCGTCATGCTGCCGCAGGAATGGCTCGCAACCGAGCTTGAAGAGCAAGCCGATGCTATCTCGGACGAGACTTATTACTTCCTGCCGCACTGCACCGAAAAAACCAATGAACCAGGCAGCGTCGGCCTCTGGCAGAAAGTCTTTGCCCGCGCCGGCCTGAAGCTGGAGGTTTTGGCCAGCGGCTGCTGTGGTATGTCGGGCACCTATGGGCATGAAACCAGAAACGCCAGGACCAGCGAGACTATCTACCGCCAGTCCTGGCAGCCATTGGTGGCGCGTCACGGCGGTGACGGCCGACTGGTCGCCGACGGCTATTCATGCCGCAGCCAGGTCAAACGTCAGGATGGCAAAGTGGTGCAGCATCCGTTGCAAGTGATGCTGGAGCGGATGAGGGCACTGTAACCCTGACGCAGAGCGTCGCACCTGAGGTTATCGTTCCGCACGCTCCAGCGTGGGAATGCCTTGCGTGACGCTCTGCGTTACATATCAGTGCTGCGCCGCCTGTTCAGGATGAGCCCTCACACCAGGTACTTGTTGAACCAACTCAGTGTCCGCTCCCATGCCAACTTGGCGGCTGCCTCGTCATAGCGGGGGGTGGAGTCATTGTGGAAGCCGTGGTTGGCGCCTGGATAGATGTACGCTTCGTAGGTCGTGCCTGCCGCCTTCAATGCCTTCTCGTACGGCGGCCAGCCTTCGTTGATGCGGGTGTCCAGCTCGCCATAGTGAATCATGACCGGTGCCTTGATCTTCACCACGTCTTCAGCGTTTGGCTGGCGTCCGTAGAACGAGACCGCAGCCCCAAGCTCCGGGTAAGCGACCGCTGCTGCATTGGTGACGCCACCGCCGTAACAAAACCCGGTGATGCCGACTTTGCCGGTGGTCGCGTCGTGCGTCATCAGCCATTCTATGGCGGCAAAAAAGTCGTTCATGAGCTTTTCGGGATCGACTTTCTGCTGCAATTCTCGGCCCTTGTCATCGTTGCCCGGGTAGCCACCAACCGATGAAAGACCGTCCGGTGCCAGGGCGATGAACCCGGCTTTGGCCACGCGACGTGCGACGTCTTCTATATAGGGGTTCAAACCGCGATTCTCATGCGCCACCACCACGCCAGGTACTTTGCCGGTAGCTTTTGCAGGACGCACCAAGTAGCCCCGAACTTGTCCATGACCCTTGGGGGAAGGGTAGGAGACATATTCGGCAATGATGTCCGGGTCGGTAAATTCGATCTGTGTGGCCAGCGCATAGTCAGGGCTGAGTGAGGCAAGCAACGCGCCTGCGGTCAGACCGCCCAGCGAGAACAGCGCCGCCCGGTCAAGAAACTCGCGCCTGTTGATCTTGCCGTGCGCGTAATAGTCGTAAAGCTCGAGCAGTTCAGGTGCAAAATCTTTCGCAGTGAGACGTTCCATCGGTACGTATCCTTCTGAATCATTCCGGACGACCCGCGCGCTCACGGGCTGAGGAGCATTGCACGATCAACACAATCCCCAGCCCCGATAGTATTTCCGGAAAACCGGAATCGCCACTGCAAATTTGCCCACAAACCGGAAAAGCCAGTCATTCGACTGCACTACTTGCGCTGATTGGTGTCCATTCGACTCACTTTAGGCATGCCGAGGCGTTTCTGCCCGAGGCGTTTCTACTGTGCAGCCCAACATATTATCGAGCCGCTGTATCATGCGGCGGCGGTTCAGGCCGACAATACATCATGATCTCAACCTTACGCTCATGGTCATATTCCACCTGCATTTCGAGATAACGTGATGATGACCCTCCCGGCGGAAGACCGCACCCAGCTGTTCAAGGACACAGCGATCCAGTTCTGGAAACACATCACGCCGATCTTATACTTCGCCCTGGGCATTCACTGCGTTCTGCTCGTGGTGTTTCTGGGGCTGGGCATGAAGGTTCTGTGGGTGGCGAACATCGTCAGCACACTGATCTACGTCAATTGCCTTTACCTGATCAAAAGGCAGCGCTATCGTCAGGCCGGGCAATTGATGTGCCTGGAGATAATTGGTCATGCGCTGCTCGCGACGTGGGAGCTGGGATGGGAAAGCAATTTCAGCTTCTATATGTTTTGCGTGATCCCGGTGATTGCCTTCACCTTTCAACTGGCCGCCGTCAGGCGCATTGCCTATAGCCTGGCGATCCTGCTGTCGCTGGTGGGGTGCTTTACCTTTCGCCGCTACATGGGGCAGGGGACTGGCCTGACGCCGAACATGCTCGATGCGTTCGGTATCGTCAATGTGCTGGTCGCGACCATACTGTCGATTTATGCCACCGCATTGTCAGTGCGTTTCACCTCTTCCATGCAACTGAGCCTGTTTCATATCGCCAATCGTGACAGCCTTACCAACCTGTTTACCCGCAGGAGAGTGCTGCACCGCGTGCGCGAGCTTGAGGCAAGACGCAGAGGGCTTTCGGCTTCGTTGATCCTGCTGGACATTGATCACTTCAAACAGATCAATGATCATCACGGTCACGAGACCGGCGACGTGGTTTTGCGGCGGGTTGCGGACATCATCAGTTCGAGCGTGCGCAACAGCGATATGGCCGCCCGCTGGGGAGGCGAGGAATTTCTGGTGCTCATGCCCGACACCTCGCCCGCTGATGCGCTAAGGGTGGCGGAGCGTATCTGGCAGCGCATCTGCGAAGAAGCCGGTCATGTAGAAGATCGTGCTATTGCAGTAACCGCCACTCTGGCGGTAGCCGCAATAGCGATGGGAGAAACCTTCGAGGTCGCGCTCAATCGTGCAGACACTTCGCTTTACAGCGGTAAACAGCAGGGTAGAAATCGGGTGATGGTTGCCGGATGAGCCTGCAACTCAAGGCAACCTCCGCCAGCGTGTTTCGCTGGAGTCCGACAAACCGCCATTGATCATGATGCATCAGCCACCGTTCTCAAGCGGTATCACCTGCATTGATGCCTACCGCTGTGAGCGCGGCGAAAGGCTGGCCGAGATCGTGGCGCGATACCCTGCGGTCGAGCGAATTGTCTGCGGGCATATTCACCGCTTCATGCAGCTTCGTTTTGGCGGAACGCTGATGTGTACCGCGCCCAGCACGACCACGGCCATCGCCTTGCAACTTCACCCGGACGCTTGCGACGCCTCATACATAGAGCCGCCTGCACTGTTGCTGCATCACTGGAAAAGTGATACGGGACTGATTACCCACTGGGTGCCGATCGGCAATTTCGAAGGGCCTTTTGCCTTCGCCTGACTGATGAACAGTGTCATGAAGTCAGCTCATGAATGAACGTGAAGAGGACAGCTCAAGCAGCGGCCGTGCAATGGAGGCGGCGCTTGCCTGCAAGGCGCAGAGTATCGAAGTGGCCTATCACGACGAAGGCGATAAGATCGGGATGATGCAGTGGCTGACCAATACGGATGCCGAGCCGCTGGTACACACGGATCGTTTTGTAGCCCCCAATGTGACTTTTTGTGACTACCTGTGGGGGGCGCGTTCAGGCTTCTTGATCGTTAGCCAGATCACCCCGATCAGTGAACGCCAATCGCGTGTATACACGTACATCGCCTATCGTTTTCCGCTGCCAAGGTGGGTGCTGCGAATGCTGCGTCCGGTTATCCACCTGTATACGCACATCGTGATTCAGCAGGATGTGAATATCATTCGGTCGCATCGAGAAGGTCTCGACAATGTGGCTAACTTCAAAGCCTGCAACGTGCCCGCCGATGCCATTCCCGTTGGCGTCGAGCAACTGCTCGCCGCAGTCAGACGCGGCGAGGCGTTGCCGGAAGCGCAGCGGCGCGAGTGACGGATTCGATTCGAGCTTTGAAGGCCAAGTATTTCAACTGTCTTTCAGCCTTGGCTGCACGGAGTCTGCCAGTTGCGTCAGTATCAGGCAGCAAGACACCGCCCCGGCATCCAGCACACCGACAGAACGTTCGCCGAGCCGGCTCGCTCGCCCGATTTTTGCCACCAGGTCCTTTGTCGAGTCGCGCCCCTGCGTTGCAGCGCGTTTCATGTCGTCCAGGGCTTCGTTGAATGAGGCGTGCGAGGCGTGAGCCTGTTCGAAGGCTTCTACTGCCGGAATCAAGCTGTCCATCAGGCATTTGTCGCCGACTCCGGCTTCGGTAATGTCCTGCAATGAAGTGAGCCCGCCGCGCAGCAGTCGGGCAAAGGTGGCTGCATCGATTTGCTCGCAGTTGCGCACCTGATCGGCCATGCCGATAAACAGGCTGCCATACAGCGGCCCCATCGAGCCGCCGATGCCTTCCATCAGGCTGAGGGTCA
The DNA here is from genome assembly GCF_000156995.2 of Pseudomonas coronafaciens pv. oryzae str. 1_6. NCBI lineage: Bacteria > Pseudomonadati > Pseudomonadota > Gammaproteobacteria > Pseudomonadales > Pseudomonadaceae > Pseudomonas > Pseudomonas coronafaciens. Next base: position 2,669,732 of record NZ_CP046035.1, read on the forward strand.
GTTCGTCCAGCGCTTCGGCGAAGGTCAGTTGACGTCCTTCGAGGGTTCGGCCGCAATGGGCAAAGCCTTTGGCCATGTTGATCCCGTGATCACCATCGCCGATAGCACCGTCGACTTCGCTCAGGTATTCGCGGTTGGCGACGATCACGCTCACCAGGTCTGCAACAATCGCCGTACCTTCGTGTGTGGAGAAATGCTGGCTCATGGTCTACTCCGCCTGGGTCATGCCGATGGAGCGGCAGGGATGATCGATCAGGGTTTTCAGTTCATCGTCCAGGCCCAGCAGGGTGAGGGTCACGCCCATCATCTCCAGCGAGGTGAAGTAGTTGCCGACGTAGCAGCGATGAATCTTCAGGCCCTTGGCTTTCAACTGGCTTTCCACTTCGGCATAAAAGATGTACAGCTCCATGACCGGCGTTGCGCCCAGCCCGGAGACCAGCACCACAACAGCCTCATCGGCGCTGAAGTCGCGGTCGGCGAGGATGGGCGCCAGCATGCGCTCGGCCATCGCAGCGGCCGACTCGATGGAAATGACTTCTATGCCCGGCTCGCCGTGGTGCCCGATGCCCAGTTCCATCTTGCCGTCCGGAATCTGGAAGTTCGGCTTGCCGACAGCTGCGATGGTGCAGGGCGTCAGGCCGATGCCGATTGAACGACACTGGTCGACGGCCTTCTGGGCGACGCGGATAACACCACTCAGGTCGTAGCCTTTTGCGGCGGCAGCTCCGCCGACCTTCCACATGAAGATTTCCCCGGCCACGCCGCGGCGCTTGGCAATCTCGGCTTTCGGCGCCGACGCCACGTCGTCGTTGGCAACCACGGTACGAACTTGCAGGTCTTTGCTGGCGGCCATTTTCATCGCCAGCTTGACGTTCATGTTGTCGCCAGCATAGTTGCCATACAGGCAGGCTATACCCGCGCCGTGATCTGCAGCCCGAAAAGCGTCGAAGAAGCTTTTTGCGGTGGGTGAGGAGAAAATCTCGCCGACCGCGACGGCATCAACCAGACCGGGGCCGACGTAGCCCAGAAAAGCCGGTTCGTGGCCAGAACCGCCTCCGGTCACAATACCGACGTGGCCCTGCGGGGAGGGCACGGCTTTACCGATGACACGCGGGTTGTTGTCGCATTGGGACAGTTCAGGATGTGCCACCAGAATACCGCGCAGCATGTCCTCGACCACTTGGTCCGGATCATTGATCACTCGATTCATAACGCGTTTTCCTGTGTTGTTTTTATGAGACGCATGCGGATCAGGGCTCCAGTACCACTTTTAATGACTTGTCGCCGCGCTCCATGACAGCAAAGGCTTCCTTGAAGTCCGCCAGGGCGAACTTGTGCGTGACCACGTCGCGCATGTCGATCTTGCGGTTGCCGATAAAATCGATGGCCCGCGGGTACATGTAAGGCCCCAGATGCGAGCCCAGCACGTCCAGCTCCTTTCGGTCGCCGATGATCGACCAGTCCACCGTGGCTTCGTCGTTGAACACACTGAACTCGACGAAACGTCCCAGTTTGCGCAGCATCGCCAGGCCCTGATTGACGGCCTTGTGGTGCCCCGTGGCTTCTATATAGATATCGCAGCCGTAGCCGTCGGTGATTTCGCGGATTTTCGCCAGCACGTCGACTTCGGCCGGGTTCCACACTTCGTCAGCACCCATGCGTAACGCCAGGGCGGCGCGTTCCGGTTTCATGTCGAGCACGATGAGTTTTTTCGGATTGCGCATGCGAACCGCCCCGATGATCCCGAGCCCCAGCGTACCAGCCCCGGCTACGACCACGATGTCATCGAAATCGACGTCGGCCCGTTCGGCTGCGTGCAGGGAGCAGGCGAGGGGTTCGATCAGAATGGCTTCGTCCGGGGCAATAGAGTCCGGGACTTTGTGGACGATGCCCTCTTTGGTGAAAATCATGTACTGCGCCATTGCGCCCTGTACGTTGTTCTGGAAGCCGTAGAGGTCGTGCTTCTGACACATCCAGTACTGACCGTGGTTGCAGAAGCGGCAGCCCCAGCACGGCACAATCTGTTCGGAAATAACCCGGTCACCGACCTGCACACCACGCTTTTCCGCTCCCGGTCCGAGTGCAACCACTCGGCAGACGAACTCATGGCCCGGAATCATCGGTGGTTTGACGTAGCGCGGCTGCTCGGCATCGCCCCAGAACGATGGCGCACCGCGATAGGTCTTGATGTCGCCCATGCAAATCCCGCATAGCTCGACCTTGGTGAGGATTTCATCAGGGCCAGGCGTCGGCACGTCGACGGTTTCCAGTCGGTAATCTTCCGGTCCATAGCAGACCACCGCCTGCATGGTGGTCGGTATGACGGGGGAAAGCTGTTCGGCAGTGCGTTCGGTAACAGTGGACATGACGAGAAACCTCGCAACAGAAAAGTGAGTTACTGGATGCTGTAGCCGCCGTCGATCACTACGTTTTCACCGGTGATCATGCTGGCCGCGTCGCTGAGCAGGTACAGTGCCAGCCCGGCTATTTCTTCTGGTTGAGCGAAGCGTCCCGCCGGGATCTGTGTTTTGGCGCGCTCGCCGACTTCACCGGCCCAGGCTTTCTTGCCCAGCGCGGTTTCGACGATGGTGGGGGAGATCGCGTTGACGTTGATGTGCGGTGCCCACTCCATCGCCAGCACCTTGGTCATGCCGACCACCGCAGCCTTGCTTGCGCAGTAAGCGACATGTCGGTCAAGACCAATAACGGCGGCCTGGGAGGCGAGGTTGACAATACGTCCGTTGCCTTGGACCAGCATGTGTCGGGCGCACGCCTGAGCAACGAAGAAGCTGGCCTTGAGGTTGATGTCGAGGGTGGTGTCCCAGGCGTCTTCGGTAACATCGACAGCCTTGTCGAGCAGCGCGACGCCAGCGCTGTTGACCAGATAATCGAGACGTTTGAAATGCTCGAATACAGTGTCGATAGTGCTGTTGACCTGATCGAGCTGGCGCAGATCGACTGCGATACCGATGTGGCCGCTGCCGAGGTTGGCAGCCACTTCAGCCACCGCAGGGTCACGGTCCAGCAGCGCCACACGAGCGCCATGCTCGACCAACAGGCGCGCGCAGGCCAGACCGATGCCGGCGGCTCCGCCGGTGATGACAGCACAGCGCCCCTTGAGATCGAACGCCTTGTTCCAGAACTCGGACATGAAAATTACTCCTTTAGCGCTGGTTGATTGATGATTCGGGACGCTCTGCGTCACAAATCCATGCTTTACCGCACACTCAAGATCGGACGCAGAGCATCCAGAACTGCGCTCTCACGCTGGCGCGTGGGAATGCCTTTCGTGACGCTCTGCGTCACAGATCTGCGCCAGGACGCTTGAGTTACTTGCCACCACTGACCTGTTTGTATAGCGCATCGGCGTTGGCATCGGTGACCGGCACCCAGGGCAGGATGTAGTTCTTGTCGGTTCCGTCACCCCATTTCACGTCCTTGGCGTAGCGATCCCAGATCACCGACTTCGGCCTGTAGTCCTTGCCGGCCAATGCACGAAGGGCGACGTCAAGCGCGCCCTGGGACTGGGCTTGGGCGTCCTGCAGGAATGTGGTGATTTCGTTCTTTTTAGCCGCCTGAATCGCATCAGGCATGCCGTCGATGGAGGTGATGGGCACGTCTTCAGGCTTCAGGTTGCGGGACTTGACCGCCTGCAGGGCGCCGAGCGCCATGTCGTCGTTCTGCGAAATAATCCCCGAGATGCCGCCGTTCGGGTGAGCGTTGAGCCAGTCTTCAGTCAGTGCCAAGGCTTCGGCGCGCGACCAGTTTGCGGTTTTCATCTCGATGATCTTGATGTCAGGGTGTTGCTTGAGTACCTCCATCTCGCCCTTTTCGCGGTCGATCTGTGCCGACTGCCCAATCGGCCCCTGGATGATCACCACGTTGCCTTTGCCCTTGAGCTTGTCGACCATTGCCTGCGCCTGAAGCCGCCCGCCCTCGACATCGTCGTTGCCGACGTAAGGCACCTTGGCGCTGGCGACACGTGTATTCGAGGCGATGACCGGGATGTCGCTCTCCATCGCCCGGGCCACGGTGCCGATTCCTGCCTTGGTGTCGATGGGTACGAAAATGATCGCGTCGTAATGCTGAGTGATCATGGTTTCGATCTGGTTGTTCTGGGTCAGCGCATCGTAGTTGCCATCGAATACGGTGATCTGCACGGTGCCGTCCTTGACCGCCGGATGCTGCTTGAGCTCGCGGACCCAGTTCTGCATGAACTGCCCCTTGAGGCCATAAACCGCCGCACCGATCTTGTAGGTCTTGCCATCGGCGGCCAGGGTGATACTGCTGGCAAGCAGGGAGAGCGCCGCGACAGCGGCGAGGGATTTACCGAATTTCATGATGAGCACCTCGTTATTGTTTTAGTCAGTCGGTCATTCAGAGGAAAAGCAGCTAGCGTTTTTTCTTGCGCCACACGTCGATCAGTACTGCGAACACGATGATCAGGCCCTTGGCGACCTGTTGGTAATAGGAAGACACACCCAACAGGTTGAGGCCGTTGTTGATGACGCCGATCAGCAGGGCGCCGAACAGCGTGCCGACGATGCTGCCAGTGCCCCCGGACAAGCTGGTGCCGCCGATGACCACCGCTGCAATGGCGTCCAGTTCGTAGGACATGCCGGCCTGGGGCAGGGCGGACGTGGTCCGTGCCGACAACACCACACCTGCCAGCCCCGCCAGCAGCCCGGACACCACGTAGACTGAAAACATCACCTTGCGCACGCCGATCCCGGAGGTGCGCGCGCTCTTTTCGTTGCCGCCGACGGCATACACATAGCGACCGTAGGTGGTGTAGCGCAGCACCATCCAGAAGATCAGCGCAACCACAGCGAAGATGATGATCGGCACACCGATCGGGCCAAGCTTGCCGATGCCCAGCGCCAAATACTCTTCAGGCAGGTCGGTGACCGGGCTGCCGTCGTTGAGAATGAACGTCATGCCGCGCGCGATGCTGAGCATGCCCAGCGTGGCAACGAATGGCGGTATCGAGAGGTTGGCGACCATAAAGCCGTTGACCACTCCCAGCATCGCACCAGCGAACATCCCGGCGCTGACCGCCGCCAGCAGGCCATAGCCCTGGGTGGCCACCAGTGCGCTGCACAACCCGGCGAAGGCCAGAATCGAGCCCACCGACAGGTCAATGCCCTTGGTCAGGATCACGTAGGTCATGCCGACCGCGAGAATGCCGTTGATCGACGTCTGGCGCAGGATGTCCATCCAGTTTCGCCAGGTCATGAAGTACTCGCTGGCAAAGGTCATCACCAGGCAGAGCAGGATGAACACCAGTGGCAGTCCGAAACGGTCCAGGGACAGACGCAGCAGGCTGCGCGGTTCGGCAGTGGCGGGCGCAATGATGGTTTTGCTATTCATGAGGCGAGACTCAGCAGGGCTTCCTGGGAAAGATCGGCATCGCTGCTGATGGTCACCAGCCTGCCACCTTTGAATACGGCGATACGGTCACTCAGGCGCAACAGCTCCGGGGCCTCTGAAGACACCACAATGGCGGCCCCGCCCGCGCGCACGAACTGGTCCAGCAGGTGATAGATCTCTTGTTTGGCGCCTTCGTCGATGCCTCGGGTCGGTTCGTCACAGAGCAGGCATACCGGCTGCGTGGAGAGGCATTTGGCTAGCACCACTTTCTGCTGGTTGCCTCCGCTCATGGATGAGACGGGCAGGTCCAGCGAGGTTGTCTTGATCTGCAGGCGCTTGACCATGTCTTCTGCCAGCTGTTGTTCCTTGCGCGCATTGATCAGCGACCAGCTCGACAGCTGCCGGTAAGCCGACAGCGCGATATTCGAGAGGATGCTGCCGCTGAGTACCAGGCCACTGTCTTTGCGGTCCTCGGTAACCAGAGACATGCCGGCCCGAATAGTCGCTTTGGGCAGGCCGATCGGCATGGGTTTGCCCTGCAGGGTCACGCGACCTGCGTCAGGCGTGGTCAGGCCGTAGATGCAATTGAGGAATTCGCTGCGTCCGGAGCCCATCAGGCCGTAGATGCCCAGAATCTCGCCGTGACGCAGTTGCAGGCTGATGTCCTGGAATTCGCCGTTCCGGCTCAGGCTGTCTACGTCCAGGCAGCATTCGGCGGCGCAGTCCCGCCCTGCCTTGTGATCGATACGCTGCAGCTCTTGGCCGACAATGCCGCGCACCAGGTGTGCGCGATCGATATCGGCCATGCGCCCGCTTTCGACAAAGGCCCCGTCGCGAAAGATGCTGTAATCATCGGCGATTTGCGCCAGTTCGCTGAGGCGGTGGGATACATAGATAATCCCCGCGCCCCGTGCGGTCATTCGGCGGATAGCCTTGAACAGGGTTTGCGCCTCGCGCTCGCCGATGGCCGAGGTGGGCTCGTCCATGATCATCACCTGACAGTCATGGCTGAATGCCTTGGCGATTTCCACCAGCTGTATCTGCGCCACACTCAGGCGGTACATGGGGCTGGTGGCGTCGACGTCGAATTCGAGTTCTTCCAGCAGCTCGCGGGTGCGTCGATTAAGCGCCTTGCTATCGACGATACAACCCGCCCTGCGCGGTTCGCGGCCCAGCCAGATGTTTTCCGCGACGGTCATGAAGGGGATGGGTTCAAGCTCTTGGGTGATCATCGCGATGCCTGCAGCGAGAGCCTCGCCGGGGCGATTGAACTGCACCGGTTCGCCGTTGAGCAGGATGGTGCCTGAGTCGCGCTGAGTGATGCCCATGAGGATGCTGAGGAAGGTCGATTTGCCCGCGCCATTCCCGCCGCACAGGGCATGCACGCTGCCAGCGCGCAGCGAAAGACGGCCGTCACGCAGGGCAGGTATGCCGGCATAGGCCTTGGTGACCTGTTCAGCCTGGAGCAGTAATGGCTTGGCCATCGGCGTGTCCTCGTGCTGTGAATTTCTTATTAGATGTACTGACGTGTTGCTCAGTGAGCATATGTGTATCAAATGAAATTCTGATCAGTCAATCTCTTTCACTTAAAAGTTTCATAGCGTGTGAAAAGTGCGCGATTGACTTGTCTTTGCGACTATAGCCCTGTATTCACGCAAATCTCGCTTGACAGACTGACCGTAATGCTCGAGAAATAACTGATCGGAATTTCACCGAATGAACATTTGGTCGAGCTTGAGCGACCACGGCAGCGGAGCCAGACGCCATGAACACACCTTTCCCGGTGGCTATCGGATGTGACGAAGCGGGTTACGAACTCAAAGAACTGTTGAAACGCCATATCGAGTCACTGGGTTACCCGGTAACCGATTTCGGCACCCACTCAACCGCGGCGGTGCTTTATCCGGACATCGCCCTGGCAGTCGCAACGGCCATCAATGCAGGCCAGCAAAGGCTCGGTGTACTGGTTTGCGGTACCGGAATAGGCATGGCCATATCCGCCAACAAGGTGTTCGGCATTCGTGCCGCTCAGGCCCATGACACCTATTCGGCCGAGCGCGCGCGCAAAAGCAACGATGCGCAAATTCTCTCGGTCGGTGCGCGGGTGATAGGTGCGGAGCTGGCGAAAAGCATCGTCAAATCATTTCTGGAATCGGAGTTCGAGGCTGCACGCTCCGGAGCCAAGGTCGAGCGCATCAATGCCATCGAGCGTGACGGCCATCAGTAGTGGACGAGACAGGGCGGGAGTAGGGAGAATGCGCCTTTGATGCCGAAACGGAAGCCTCTCCACATGAGTGACAGTACCCAGCGCATGGCCAGCGATATCGATCTGATGACCGAAGTCGCAATGCTTTACTACCTTGAGAACGTCACTCAGGAAGCCATCGCCAAACGTTTCGACCTGTCACGCGCGAAAGTCAGCCGTCTGCTCAAGCGTGCACGCGATGAAGGGATTGTCGAGGTGCGGGTGCTGCAGCATCCGGCCATGAATAACGAACTTGAACAGGCGCTGGTGGAGCGCTTCGAGCTTGATCGTGCGCTGATCGCGGTTGATCACAGCGATCCGGATACCCAGCGCTCGGCGGTGGCCAGCCTGGTGGCCAATTACCTCAACAAAACCCTGAGCGACGGCATGATTGTCGCGGTAGGAATGGGCCGCAACGTGGGCGCAGTGGCAGACAACGTGTTTTTGCCGGTGACGCGCAATTGCACATTTGTCTGCGCCATTGGCGGTTCGCTCAAAGCAGGCGAATACATGAACCCGGACCACATCTGCCGTCGCCTGGCGCTGCGTTTCGGCGGCGAAAGTGAAAGCCTTTACGCCCCGGCGCTGGTCGCCAACCCGGAGTTGCGCAGCGTGCTGATCAGCAACGACACGGTGCGCTCGACCCTCGATCGTGCGCGCCGGGCCGATATGGCCCTGATCGGTATCGGTGACATGAGCGAAAACAGCAACATGGTGCGCATGGGCTGGTTCTCGCCGCAGGAAATCGCCCAGGCCAGGTTATCCGGCACCGTGGGAGACATGATGGGTTATGACTTTATTGATATTCACGGGCAGCCTGCGGTCAACGCTATACAGGGCAGGGTGATAGGGCTGACCGTTCAGGAGCTGTTACGCATTCCGGATGTGGTGGCCATTGCCAGTGAAAATACCAAGGCTGCCGCCACGCTAGGGGCACTGCGCTCGGGAGTGATCAACACACTGGCCACGACGGTCACCAATGCGCATACCATCCTTGCGCTGGATGACGCAACGCGCAAAGGGTGATGAACCATTCACAATTACGGGCTGTCGCAAGCACTGCAAATAGGGACTTCATAACAAGACAGGGCGACGGCAATGATTCTGAAAGTGACAGGTGTCGCACTGGCGATACTGAGCTTGATTCTTCTCTACATGGGCGCCCAGCTAGTGGCCGTTGGAGGCTCCCCGGCCTACTCGATCATTGCTCTGGGGCTGCTGGCGACAGCTGTTCTGCTGTTCTGCAAAAGAAAATCGGCGCTCACCCTGTATGCGTCGCTCATGTGGGGGGTTCTGGTCTGGATCGTCTACGAAGTTGGCTTCGACAAATGGCAGTGGATTCCCCGCGGCGACCTGTTTGCATTGATCGGGTTGTGGCTGGCAATGCCTTGGGTGGTCCGCCCTCTCTATAAAGCCCAAACAGCCCTCGATAACCGTCGTTTTCATCCGTTTCTGGGCGGTACGCTGGGCGTGATGTTCATAATCGTTGTAGTACTGATGGCCTATGATCCGTACCCGTTCAAGGGCCAGATCAATACGACAGCAGTGGCACGCAGTACTGAAACGGCAGGGGATGATTGGGTGGCTTATGGCGGCACCAATGCCGGACAACGATTCTCTGGTCTTGATCAGATAACCCCTCAGACAGTCGGCAAGCTGTCTGTTGCCTGGGAGTATCACACCGGCGACCTGCGCGATGCGGACAAGGATGCGGGCGAGTACACCTTTGAGGCCACCCCGCTGAAGGTCAATGACCGGGTATACGTGTGTACCGCGCATAACGAGGTGCATGCGCTGAACCCGCAGACCGGAGCGTTGGCATGGAAGTATGTGCCAGAGAAGACCCGCTCTTACCTGCAGCAACACCAGACCTGCCGCGGCGTCAGCTATTATTCCGCTAGCCGCTCGAATCAGCCGACGCAGTGCGGAAAGCGCATTATCACGGCCACCGCCGACGCGAAGCTGGTGGCTCTTGATGCGGACACCGGCCAACGTTGCAGCGATTTCGGCGCCGATGGAGTCATCGATCTCGGCGTCAGCATGGGCACCCTTCGCCCGCACGCACTGATGCAGACCTCCGCGCCATTGATTGCAGGCGACCTGATTGTGATTGGCAGCTCGGTCATGGACAACGGTTACGATTCCGGCAATCCGTCCGGAGTGATTCGCGCCTTTAACGTGTTGACGGGCCAATTAGTCTGGAACTTCGACCCGCAGAATCCGGGCGACACCCGACCGTTGGCAACTGATCGCCAATATCCCCAGGACACGCCGGTCGCTTGGGCGACCCTGAGTGCCGATGTCAAGAATGGCCTGGTGTACGTGCCGTTTGGCAATGCTTCGCCGGATGAGACCGGCACCCGCAGGGACCTGGGCAGCAATACCGAGAAATACCGGGACGCGCTGGTTGCGCTGGACCTGCACACAGGCGCATTTCGCTGGAAATTCCAGACCTCGCACAATGACCTCTGGGACCGCGATAACCCATCGCAGCCTTCGCTCCTGGAGCTGGGTCCCGAAGACAGCAGGCAACCGGCAGTGGTGTTGCCCACCAAAGTCGGCAATATCTTCGTGCTCAATCGACTGACAGGTATACCGATTGTGCCTGTCGATGAGGTGCGGGTCGGCACTGGCGGGGGCGTGGCGGGCGAGCGCTTCGCAGCGACCCAGCCGGTTTCCCGACTCAATTTCATTCCACCCGCACTGACCGAGAAGTCCATGTGGGGGGTGACGCCTTTTGACCAGATGGCCTGCCGGATCACCTATAACAAGCTTCGCTATGACGGCAATCCGTGGACGCCAGCCACCGAGTCGGGCTCATTGATATACCCCGGCAACATTGGGGTGTTCAACTGGGGAGCGGTTGCCGTCGACCCTGACCGCCAGCTGCTGGTGGCCGCGCCGGTACATCTGGCGTACGTCTATAACCTGATCAAGCGCCCCGGGGATGCGGGAGAAAAACGTCTGTTCACTCAAGAAGGCAAGCCGTACTGGAACGAAAATTTCGAGGGAGACTACGCCGTTCGTATTTCCCGGCTTGCGTCCGGGCTTGGCATCCCCTGTAACGCGCCACCGTGGGGACGCATGGCCGGTGTGGACCTGAGCACTGCCAAGACCGAGTGGATACGCCGGGTGGGCACCACCAAAAACCTCAAGACTACTTTTATGCAGGAGCGTTTCCCCATCGGCTTTCAGATGGGCATGGTTGCGCATGGCGGACCATTGCTCACGGCAGGAGGGGTGATATTTCACGGGGCAACTGCGGATGACTTCATTCGTGCCTACGACGTCAATACCGGCGAATTGCTGTGGGAGCACGAATTGCCGGCCGGCGGTCAAGCCACGCCGTCGGCCTACCGAGGGAGCGACGGCAAGCAATATGTGATTATCGCCGCTGGCGGGCACGGTTCGCTGGGCACGACACTGGGCGACAGCGTGATTGCGTTTCGCTTGGACTGAAAACTTAATCAGCTCGGTGAGAGAGGCCTTTGCGGGCCTCCCTGAACCCTTGGCGTACCTTTAAACGTTCAGCTATCCACCGGGCAAGGCCGTGCCTGCCGCTGACACCCAGTTTGGCGGTGGCGCGCTTTAGGTAGGTCTCCACCGAGCTGTTCTTGACCTTCAGTCGCTGAGCCATCTGGGACACTGTGCCGCCTGTCAGCAACCCTATGCACACCTCCTGTTCCCGTGCCGAAAGTGTCACGGCTTCCTGCGCCAGCTTGATGCTGAAAACCGGATCCAGAGAACCTGCCTCGGTCTCGCTCCCGGTGTATTGCAGGCTTGCCTGCTGCGCAAGGCTCTGCGCATGTTGCCCGAGCAGCGGCAGCAGCATGTCGGAAGGCTCTTGAGCATCTGACCGGCGAAGGTCGCACAGCCGGTGGAGGACACCAGGCGGGCCAGTCGCCTGTAAAAGGCCGGATCATCGCTGTATTCGAAGTGTGGCGTGCTGGATGCAAACCACCCTGGAACACCTTGTACACACGCTCGAGCAGAACTGGCCACTGACGCTGAACAACCTGTCGATTCTTGACGCCGAAGAGCACAGGCATCTGCTGACCGAGTTCAATGCCGCCGAGCAACACCTTGCACAGGCCTTCAGCGTAGCATCAAGCAGCTCGGCCAGCGCCGGAACGGAAGACGCTGTAGGGGTTGTGAGCTGCGCAGGCTGGTTCATGCCGGTGCTCCTGTAACTGATTATTGTAATAACTGGAAACGTATTCTGGCTACCCGATAGGTGTCCAGTATCAGCTCGGCAGGGGCCTGCGGCATATCTTTCTTTGGCTCAAAAGATCGCTCTTACACGCCGCGAATCAACGCCTTGCGGTCCAATGACGCCTGTTTTCCGCAACGGCAATGGGCATTCTGCAAAAAAGAGCATGGACTCGGGATATAACACTAATTAGAATCAGTCTCATTTGGCGCACTCACCGCTCAAGGCTCTTGTCATGATTGACACAGCGACCCTGTCTCCGCAAACCCTGCATTCTCTGTACCGCGACCATCATGGCTGGCTCGAAAGCTGGCTGCGTAAACGCATGGGCAATGCCTGGGATGCTGCGGACCTGAGTCAGGATACGTTCCTGCGCGTGCTGTCCAGCTCGCAGCAGATCGCCGACATGCAGGAGCCGCGCGCTTATTTGCTGACCGTGGGCAAACGCCTGCTAAGCAACTTCTACACCCGACGCAGTCTTGAGCAGGCGTACCTGGAGGCTCTGGCGCAATTGCCTGAAGAAAGCGTGCCGTCTCCCGAGCAGCGCTGGCTGCTGCTCGAAACCCTTCAGGCGCTGGACGAGCTGCTCGATGGCCTGCCGGCCGTGGTACGTCGTGCATTTCTCTGGAGTCAGCTCGAAGGCCTGGGGTACCGCGAAATTGCCGAGCGCCTGCAGGTGTCCGAACGCACTGTCAAACGCTACATGGCGCAAGCCTACGAGCACTGTCTGCTGGTGGACTGGTGATTCGCTCCGCGCCTTCGAACGAAGAACGCGAGGTCGTACGCCGGGCAGCCCAATGGCTGGCCCTGCTGGAGTCCGGCGGTGCCAACGAAGCAGATCACGCCATGTTGCAGCACTGGCGCGACAGCTCGACCAGCAACGAACGCGCCTGGCAAAAGGCGCAACAGCTCAGGCAACGTTTTTCGGGGCTGCCCAGCCATGTGGCCATGGCGACGCTCGATCGGCCTGACAAGGCGCGGCGAGCAGCCCTGAAAAGAGCGCTGGGCGCCGTCACGCTGGTTCCGGCGGTCTGGTTGCTGGGGCGACAGTTGCCGCTGGATGTATGGCGCGCCGACCTGCAAACCTCGATTGGTGAGCACAAACGCATATCGCTGGCTGACGGCAGTATGTTGCAGCTGAACACTGACAGCGCAGTAAATGTCGATCTGACTGGCCGGCAAATCAAGCTAGTGCGTGGAGAAATGTCACTCACGGTGCCGGGCAGGGCAGCATTGACTGTCGAGGGGCCTTACGGGCGTATCGTTGTCAGTCAGAGCGAAGTCTGCATACGGCTCAACGAGAACGACTGCCAGGTGTCAGTTGTCAGCGGTGCTGTACAGATACATCCCGCACAGGGGCCTTCACTGACTTTGCGCGCCCGGCAACAGCTGAACCTGCAGCAAAACGGAGCAGGGCCTGTCAGTGCTTTCGATGCCATGTTGCCTGGCTGGCGCGACGGTGTACTGAGCGCTCAAAATCAGTCGTTGGGCGACTTCCTGCGTGAGCTTGGTCGTTATCGGCCCGGCTTGCTGCGCTGGGAACCGGCGCTTGAGACCTTGCGAGTGACCGGCAGTTTCAGGGTTGACGACACTGACCGGGTACTTTCACTGCTGGCCGCCAGCTTGCCGGTGGACGTCCAGATGCGGACCCGCTATTGGGTCACGCTGGTGCCTCGAAAAAACATTCCTATAAAAAATAATGCGTGAAGCCTGTCCCTTTTTTTCGTCTCGCCTGTCATTTCAGGTAAGTGAACAAATATGAGAGCTTCCTTCCATGTCCGCAGTTTCTCCCTACCGTTTGCGTCCGCTGTTGCATTTCAGCCTGTTGCTGACATTGAGTTCCAGCCCATTGTTCATTTCGGCAAGTTGGGCGGAGTCGTCCGGCAAGCGCGCCTATGAAGTCCCTGCAGGTAGCCTGAGTGCCGCGCTGACCCGTTTCGCCGGTCAGGCCGGGGTCAATCTGTCGGTAGACCCTGCACTGGTAAACGGCCGCAACAGTGCCGGTTTGAGCGGCGACTTCGCCGTTGAAGAAGGTTTTGCGCGCCTGCTGCAAGGTTCCGGCCTGCAACTGGTGCCGGTCGGCGAGCAGGCATACACACTGATTCCGGCGCCGCAGGGGGCTGGCCTGCAGCTCGCACCCACTTCGATTGTGGGCGACACCGGCTCCACGGACGGTCAGGACTATGCCGGCGGCCAGGTTGCGCGCAAAGGCTCGCAAGGGATGCTCGGTTCCAGGGACTTCATGGAAACGCCGTTCAGCATGACCACCTACACCAGGGAGGCGGTGAAAAACCAGCAGGCCCGTACCCTGGGCGACCTCATCGCCAGCGACCCGTCGGTGCGTTCCACCAACCCGGCAGGCGGGCGTTACGAACAGTTCACCATTCGCGGCTTCAGCCTGTTCAACAGTGACGTTTCCTACAACGGGCTGTACGGCATCCTGCCGACCTACACCATCGACATGGAAATGGCTGACCGGGTAGACATCCTCAAGGGGCCTAGCCAGATGATCAATGGCATCTCTCCGCGTGGCAGTGTTGGTGGCGGTATCAACGTGGTTCCCAAGCGCGCGACGGACAAGCCCATTACCGAAATTACCACCAGTTATGCTTCCAAAGGGCAGGCGGGTGCAGCTGTGGACGTGGCCCGGCGCTTCGGTGAAGACGACAAGTTCGGGATTCGTTTCAATGGCGTGAAGCAGTCTGGCGATACGGAATGGGATCACCAGAGCGTCGATCGCGACATGGCTGTGCTGGGTCTGGACTTCCGTGGCGAGCGGTTGCGACTGTCAACGGACATCGGTCACACCGAGCGCGATACCGATGCCCCGCAGGAGCGTGTGCAGGTCGGCGCCAACGCCAAGGTGCCCAATGCTAATGACGTACGCGACAACTACGCGCAGTCATGGAGCAAGGCACGTACCAGGGATACTTTTGGCGCGATCAATGCCGAATATGATGTCAGCGATTCGGTCATGCTGTATGGCGGCGTAGGGGCTCGAAAAAGTAACCACGAGTTTCTTCGCCATGCAGTATCGGTTACCAATGATGCGGGCGATTTCAGCGTCCAGCCGCGCGACTTCACCCGTGACGAAAACGTACGCACGGCTAACGCCGGAGTGCGCAACTGGTTCAATACCGGGCCGGTAAGTCACGAAGTGAACCTGGCGGCCAGCTATTTCTATATGGACTTCGAAAATGGTGGCGCCCGTTATGCAGCCTCA
Source organism: Pseudomonas coronafaciens pv. oryzae str. 1_6 (assembly GCF_000156995.2). Taxonomy (NCBI): domain Bacteria; kingdom Pseudomonadati; phylum Pseudomonadota; class Gammaproteobacteria; order Pseudomonadales; family Pseudomonadaceae; genus Pseudomonas; species Pseudomonas coronafaciens. Next base: position 2,684,780 of record NZ_CP046035.1, read on the forward strand.
CCCAGCAATCTGTATGACCCGGTCGACACCCCGACGCCCGCCAATCCGACACGCCTGGACGATAAGGTCTATACCGAAAACCGGTTCAGCGGTGTGGCATTGACCGATACGCTGGGCTTTTTTGAGGACCGACTCTTGCTGACCCTCGGAGCGCGCTGGCAGCGCGTCAAGGTCGACGACTGGACCAACGGCGTGAAAGGTGACACTGCTTACGACGAGGAAAAGGTCTCGCCATCCGGCGGCATTCTGTACAAGGTCACCGACGACCTGTCGGTGTACGCCAACTACATGGAAGGCCTGAGCCAGGGCAAGATCGCTCCTTCGACCTCTATTAATGAAGACCAGATATTCCCGCCATTCGTCAGCCGTCAGGTCGAAGTCGGGGCCAAGTATGACCTGGGGTCGTTCGCCTTCACCGCTGCGGTGTTCCGTATCAAGCAGCCAGCGTACGAAACCAACACTGCTTCCAGGGTCTTTGGCCCGAATGGCAAGCGCCGCAACGACGGTGTCGAGCTAACCATGTTCGGCGAACCACTCAAGGGCTTCCGCCTGCTGGGCGGCGTGATGTACATCGACAGCGAGCTGACCAACACCGTCAACGGCACGTTTGATGGCAACCGTGCGCCGGCCACCCCGGAGTACAACGTGAATCTGGGTGCGGAATGGGACGTGCCGAGCGTTCAGGGCCTAACCCTGACCGGACGGGGTATCTACACCAGTTCGCAATACCTGGACCAGGCCAACAGCAAAAGCATCGATTCTTCCGAACGTTTCGACGTAGGCGCACGGTATGCCTTCAAAGTCGATCAGAAGGACATCACGCTGCGGGCCAACGTCGAGAACGTAATGAACAAATACTACTGGAGTTCGGCCGGAGCGTCGGATGACAGCGAGCCGGGCCTCACGCTGTCGACGCCGAGAACCTACTTGCTCTCGGCGACCATCGGCTTCTGATTTCAGCAAATGGCCCAGGGAAGGGCCGTACCGGACAAACACTAGACTGGCCGGGTGACAGGATCAATTAATAAAACCTTACAGCGTTGCTGTTATTCCATTGGCTTCTTTTAATAGATAAATGCCTTATAAAAAACAGCTGTTTTGATGCTGGCATTTTGAATTATACCGACATGAATATCGGTGTATTTGCGTGCCCGGGTATTTGTTAAAAAGACGTTGCCATGTTCATTTAAATTTCATCTTTTTTCGAAACAACGGGTTGCACTTTTTCGGAAATGATAATAATTTGCATCCAGAATTTAGCGAGGGTTAACAGATGTTGAATGATGGCTTATTGCACTCTACTTCGTCGCAGAAAACCAATGCCAATTATCTGGACAGGCAAAGCAAGTTTGAATCCAATGTAAGAAGTTACCCGCGAAAGTTGCCGCTGGCGATCGCCAAGGCACATGGCGTATGGGTCACCGATGTAGAAGGTACCACCTATCTCGACTGCCTGGCTGGCGCGGGAACACTGGCGCTGGGTCACAACCATGAAGCGATAATGGCCAGTCTCGACAGCTTCCTGACCTCGGGCATGCCGATGCACACACTGGACCTGACCACAGCAGTCAAGGACGCCTTCAGTGAAACCCTGCTGGGCCTGTTGCCGGGGCAAGGTCGCGATTACTGCCTGCAATTCTGTGGACCGTCCGGTGCCGATGCTGTCGAAGCGGCCATCAAACTGGCCAAAACCGCCACCGGGCGGCACAACATCATCAGCTTTTCCGGCGCATACCACGGCATGACCCACGGTGCCTTGGCGCTGACGGGTAACACAGCGCCGAAAAATGCGGTCGCCAACCTGATGCCTGGCGTGCAGTTCCTGCCGTACCCGCATGAATACCGTTGCCCGCTGGGCATTGGCGGGGAGGCAGGTGCGGAGGCACTGAGTTATTACTTCACGCAATTCATCGAAGACGTCGAGAGCGGCGTGTCGCTGCCTGCAGCCGTGATTCTTGAGGCCGTGCAGGGCGAGGGCGGTGTCAATCCAGCCCCAGCCGCGTGGCTGCAACAGATTCGCGAGGTGACCCGCAAGCACGGCATTCTGCTGATTCTCGATGAAGTGCAGGCAGGCTTTGGTCGCACCGGCAAGATGTTTGCCTTCGAGCACGCGGGAATCGAACCCGACGTCATCGTCATGTCCAAGGCGGTCGGTGGCGGTTTGCCGCTGGCAGTGCTCGGTTTCAAACGCGAGTTCGATGCCTGGGCACCGGGCAATCATGCAGGCACCTTCCGTGGCAATCAGATGGCGATGGCCACCGGCCTTGCGACACTTGAGGTGCTGCAACGGCAAAACCTGCCGGCTCAGGCCGCAAAGCGCGGTCAATGGCTCAAGGAGCAACTGGGTATTTTGCAGCAACGCTACCCGGCCATGGGGCAGGTGCGGGGACGCGGGCTGATGTTGGGCATCGAAATTGTCGACGAGCGGAAACCGGCCGATCGTCTCGGCAGTTTCCCGATGGACCCGGAATTGGCGGTGGTCATCCAGCAGCACTGTTTCAAACAGGGGTTGCTGCTTGAACGCGGAGGTCGGAATGGCAATGTAATCCGGTTATTGCCGCCGCTGATTATTACCGAAGAGCAATGCCAACTGGTGATCCAGCGCTTTGAAGAAGCCCTGAAGGCTGCACTGTCTCAATTGCGCAAATAAAGACAACTTTAGGCCGCGGAAACTCATCGTGCTTACTTCATTGACTCGCAATGGTCGCCATGCCGACCTGCCAGTCTCTATCGACAAGTTGTCCGAGTGTCCGATTATCGACACCCCGTCACTTGTTGCGGCGTCAACCCAGTTACAAGGTCACTTAAACAGTCAGCGCAAAGCAACTGTGGAGCAGACATGACTAATACCGATCGCACCGTTTTATCAAACATGGTGAGCGAGCTGGCAACCACTCGTGCATTACTCAACTGCCTGATCAAGGAGTTTGCACTGCCCGAGAACTGCCTTCATTACACGTGGCCCGAGGGCATGCAGGGTATTGCCCCAGGCAGTTTCGTCGACGGCGGCCAATGGAAAGGCATTCCGCTCACCATCAGCCTGCCCAACCAACAGCAGTTCTTCGTGCTGGTTGACCGCCGCGACCGTCTGGGCAGTCATCGCTACCTTTCCGACGTCTACGCCCGGAACGGCAACACCACCTGGCGCTGCCTGGCTTTTGCCGAATTCGTCCAGCAATTGCTCAGCGCGTGCGAGCACATGACCCGGGCCAGCAATGATGAGCTGCTGGACCAGGTCCTGCAAAGCCAGCACCTGACCGCTGCCATCGTGGCGCACAACATGACGGGGCAGCACCCGGCGCCATTGAGCGGCTACCTGGCCAGCGAGCAGGGCTTGTGGTTCGGCCACCCTAACCATCCGGCGCCCAAGGCCAGGCTCTGGCCTGCACACCTGGCACAGGAAACCTACGCGCCGGAATTCCAGGCGCAGACCGCGCTGCACCTGTTTGAAGTCCCGCTGGAGGGGCTGCGGATCACCGCCAATGGCCTGAGTGAAGCGCAGGTCATGGCAGGCTTTGCCGATCAGTCACGGGCCCGGCCCGGCCATGCGTTGATCTGCATGCATCCGGTGCAGGCGCAGCTGTTCATGCAGGACCGTCGCGTGCAGCGTTTGCTCGAACTGGGAGATATCTCGGATCTCGGCGCCAGCGGCTTACTGGCCAGCCCGACCGCATCCATGCGCACCTGGTACATCGAGGGCCACGACTACTTCATCAAGGGGTCGCTGAATGTGCGCATTACCAACTGTGTCAGGAAGAACGCTTGGTACGAGCTGGAAAGCACGCTGATCATCGACGATTTGTTTCAGCGCCTGCAGCAGACCTGCCCGGATACGCTGGGCGGACTGTCTACCGTCGCCGAACCCGGTTCGATGAGCTGGGCGCCAAAAGGGGTTAGCGAGACTGACGGCCACTGGTTTCGAGAGCAGACCGGCGCGATCCTGCGGGAGAATTTCTGCCGTCGCTCCGGAGCTGATTGCAGCGTCATGGCAGGCACGCTGTTTGCGCGCGATTTGCGCTCACGCCCGCTGGTGCATGACTTTCTCCAGACGTTCAACGGCGGCGAACTTGAGGACGAGCATCTGCTGAACTGGTTCGACGCCTATCAGGCGCTGTTGCTGCGCCCGGTCATGGCGTTGTTCTTCAATCATGGCGTGGTAATGGAGCCGCATCTGCAGAACGCAGTACTGATTCACGATAACGGCCAGCCGCAGCAGTTGCTGTTGCGTGACTTCGAAGGCGTCAAGCTGACCGACGAACTGGGCATCAAGGCGATTCAGGTCGGCCTGCACCCACGCATTCGCCAGTCGTTGCTCTATACCCGCGAACAAGGCTGGAACCGCATCACGTATTGCCTGCTGATCAACAACCTGTCGGAAGCCGTACTGGCCCTGAGCTGGGAGCGACCACATCTGGCGCCGCTGATGTGGCACAAAGTCGAACAGCAGTTACAAAGCATCCGTGACGAGTTGGTGCTGCCTGCGCCAGAGCTGGACGCACTGATCGCGGGGCAGTCGATTGCCTGCAAGACCAACCTCAAGGTCCGTCTGGCCGCCAAGGCTGATCGCGAGGCCAATTACGTGCGCCTTGCGTCACCGTGGGGCAAGGACAAGGAGGCTCGCTATGCATAAATTGCCGGAAACCGTGCTGGCCGCCATTCACGAAGTCCGAGGGCTCGAAAGCGACCCATTGGCCACGTTCATTTACGATCTGGACGCGCTGCAGCAGCATGTCCGCGAGGTCATGGCGGCGTTACCCGCTGGCGTGGAGTTGTATTACGCGATCAAAGCCAACAGCGAAGCGTTGATGCTGGAAACCCTGGCGCCGCTGGTCAGCGGTTTCGAGATTTCCTCAGGAGGCGAGATCGAGCGGGTCATGGCTTGCCCGACGCGCAAGCCCTACGTGTTTTCCGGCCCTGGCAAACTCGATTCGGACCTGCGTTCGGCGCTGCTCAACAAGGTTGAAGCCGTTCACCTTGAAAGCCTCAACGAAATCCAGCGTCTGCAACATCTGGCTGAAGAGACAGGTCGCGTGCAGCCGGTGTTCATCCGCATCAATCCACACCTGCCGGCAGAGCAATCGAGCAAGCTGGCGATGGCCGGTACAGCAACCCCGTTCGGTATCGACGAGGCGGACCTGACCCAGGCCGTAAGCCTTGTGGACAGTGCCTCGCACCTGACGCTCAAAGGCTTTCATGTACACGCAATGTCACATCAGATGTCGGTCGAACGCCACGAGCAGTTGCTGGACTTCTACCTGCAGCGCTGGCAGGCCTGGAAGGCTCTGGCCCGCTACCCTGATCAGTTGACCCATTTCAACGTCGGTGGCGGCATTGGCGTCGATTACCTGAACAGTCAGCAGTTCGACTGGCAGCGCCTGTGTCGCTACCTGGAAAAACGTCTGGCCGAGCACAGCGACGCGCCGATCCTGCGTTTCGAGCCGGGACGCTTCATCAGCGCCTACTGCGGCTACTACGTTATTGAGGTGCTGGACAGCAAAACCAGCCACGGCGAGCATTTTCTGGTATGCCGGGGCGGTACTCACCAGTTTCGTCTGCCGGTCGCGCAAGGCCACGATCATCCAGTCATTCATTTACCGAGCGTACCACCGACAGCGGCGCCGTCCGAACAGGCGTACACCGTCGTCGGCCAGTTGTGTACGCCAAAGGATGTGCTCAGCAGACGCCAGCCCCTCAAGAACGTGAATATCGGCGACCTGCTGGTCCTGCCGATGGCGGGTGCCTATGGCTACAACATCTCGCACGCCGACTTTCTCTGCCATCCACGACCGCTACAGCACTTCGTGCGTAACGGCCAACGGGTCAGCAAATGAGTCTGAACGTCCCCCGCAGCTGGGTGGTGATCAACGTACTGTTCGGTACCCTGACGGTCAGCCTTAGCAACAGCTCGCTCAACCCGGCGCTGCCAACCTTTATGGAGGCGTTTCAGATCGGCCCGTTGCTGGCCACCTGGATCGTCGCCGGGTTCATGACCAGTATGGGCATGACCATGCCGCTGACCAGCTTTCTCAGTCAGCGCATCGGGCGCAAACGCCTTTACCTCTGGGGTGTGGCGCTGTTCGTTGGTGGCTCTTTGCTGGGTGCGCTGGCGAGCTCCATCGCGTTGGTGATCACTGCTCGGGTGGTGCAGGGTGTAGCCAGCGGGCTGCTGATTCCCTTGTCGCTGGCGATCATTTTCTCGGTCTACGAAAAGCACGAACGGGGCAGAGTGACCGGGCTGTGGAGCGCAGCGGTGATGCTTGCGCCTGCGCTCGGTCCGCTGTGCGGCAGCCTGTTGCTGGAATGGTTTAGCTGGCGCTCGCTGTTCCTGATGAATGTGCCCATCGGCCTGCTTGCATTGCTGATGGGCGTCGGCGTGCTGCCTGACTCGGAGCCAGCCGAACGCAAGCCGTTTGATTTGATCGGTTACCTGCTGATTGCGTCGGGTATTGGCCTGTTGATGATCGCCATCAGCCGCATGCACCACGCCGAAGCGCTGCTTGACCCACTCAATCAGGGCATGGCGCTGGTCGCCGTGGGCTGCCTGATTGCTTTTGTCCGCTTGGAACTGCGTCGTGAAGCGCCGCTGCTCAATCTGCGTCTGTTCAACCTGCGCGGCTACCGGTTGAGCGTGATCGTTGCTGTGGTGCAATCGGTGGGCATGTTCGAGTGTCTGGTGCTGCTGCCACTGCTGGTCCAGAGCGTACTCGGTTACAACCCGATCTGGACCGGCCTGGCTCTGCTGTGCACCGCTGCGTTCGCCAGCCTGTTCGGGCAGTGGGGCGGCAAGGCGCTGGACCGGCACGGCCCGCGCGCGGTGGTCGCGATCGGTCTGCTGCTCACCGGTTTGGCGACTCTGGCGCTGGGCATGCTCAATGCCGATGCATCGATTGGCATAGTGTTCATGCTGATGATGGTGCGTGGCGCAGGCCTCGGGCTTTCCTACATGCCGGTGACGACTGCGGGGCTGAATGCATTGCCAGAACCGATGGTCACTCAGGGCGCCGCGATGAACAACATCTCCCGCCGCCTTGTTGCATCGCTGGCAATTGTCATTGCCTCTCTCTGGCTGGAATTTCGCCTCAATTCGGCAGGGCCGAGCGCCACGCCGTCGGCCATCAGTGAAGTGTTCATTGTCACCGGCGTACTGATCCTGCTGGCACTGCCCTGTGCCTGGCGTTTCCCCCTTAACGACGAGCGCATCGAGGCCAGGCCCGACGCGCTTGAACCCCGATAATTTTCCGTTCGAGGTATGAACATGGCGACCCCATTACCGCTGCAACGTCACACCGCACCGACTACGAAGGCCACCGGCGCCTGGCTGGCCGATATCGACACCGCGCGTTACGAAAAAGTACAGCGCCGGGTTATCGGGCAACTGCTGCAAACCCTGCTGTACGAAGCAGCGCTGCCTTACCGTTGCGAGCCGCTGGGCGAGCATCAACATCGCTTCGTCGTCCCGCTTGGTGATGGCGTGGAATACCGCTGCAAAGGCCTGCTCAGCACCAGCTTCGAACTGATCCGTCTGGATCACGCCAGTCTTGAGCGCTTCGACAGTGCAGGCCAGCGCTCGACACCGGACCTGCACCTGGCCCTAAGCGAGTTGCTCGCGCCGTTCAAGGGCAGCCCGCATCTGGCGCGCTTCATTCAGGAAATAGAACAGACCCAGCTCAAGGACTTGCAAGCGCGCAATCAGGGTTATCACCCCGACAGACCCGCCCACGAGCTGGATGTGGATGGGCTGGAACAGCATTTCATGGACGCCCACAGCTACCACCCGTGCTACAAGTCGCGAATCGGATTTTCCCTGGCCGACAACCGCAATTACGGGCCTGAATTTGCCACACCTTTCGCCGTGGTATGGTTGGCGGTTGCCAAGTCGAGCGCTTCGGTTGGCCATTCGCGACGTATGGATTTGCAGGCGTTTATTCGCGACGAGCTGGGGGCGAAGCAATGGCAGGAGTTTGCCAATGAACTGGCTGCGCGAGGCAAATCGATCGATGACTATCAGTTGATGCCGGTCCACCCGTGGCAGTGGGACAACACGACGGTGTCGACCTTCTTCCCGGAACTGGCCAGCGGCGAGCTGATTTATCTGGGCACTTCGGCCGACCTCTACAAAGCGCAGCAATCGATCCGCACGCTGGCCAACGCCAGCCAGCCAAAGCGGCCCTACGTCAAGCTGGCGATGAGCATGACCAACACCTCCAGCACACGGATCCTGGCGCGGCACACAGTGCTGAACGGACCGATCATCACTGACTGGCTGCACCACTTGATCGCCACTGACAACACTGCAAAAGCGCTGGACTTCGTGATTCTTGGCGAAGTAGCGGGTGTCAGTTACGACTATCGCCACCTGCCGGAATCACGTTCGGCGCAGACTTACGGCACGCTGGGCGCGATATGGCGCGAAAGCCTGCACCAGTACCTCAAGGACGATGAACAGGCGGTACCGTTCAATGGCCTGAGCCATGTGGAAAACCGCTATGGCGTCGGCGAGCAGGCACCTTTCATTGATGCCTGGATCAGCCAGTACGGCCTCAAGGAATGGACCCGTCAACTGTTGCAAGTTACCGTGCCACCGATCATTCACATGCTTTACGCCGAAGGCATCGGCATGGAGTCCCACGGCCAGAACATCGTGCTGATCGTCAAGCAGGGCTGGCCGCAGCGTATCGCCCTCAAGGACTTCCATGACGGCGTACGTTATTCGCCGGCTCATCTGGGGCGCCCTGAACTGTGTCCCGAACTGGTTCCGTTGCCTGAAAGCCACGCGAAGCTCAATCGCAACTCGTTCATCATCACCGATGACGTGAATGCAGTGCGTGATTTTTCCTGCGACTGTTTCTTCTTCATCTGCCTGGCAGAAATGGCGATTTTCCTGCGCCAGCAATATCAGCTGGACGAGTCCGTGTTCTGGCAGATGACCGCTGATGCGATCATCGAGTACCAGCAGGCGCACCCGCAACACCGTGAGCGTTTTGCGCTGTTCGACGTGTTTGCGCCCACCTATGAAGTGGAAGAGCTGACCAAGCGCCGCCTGCTGGGCGATGGCGAGCGGCGTTTCCGCTCGGTGCCCAACCCGCTGCATGCGCACAGGCCACAATGATGCTGAGGACCAATACGCTCAAGAGCAAACTCGGCAACGGCCAACCCGTGTACGGACTGATCAGTTCGATTCCAGCGCCGGCAGCCATCGAACTGATCGCCGAGGCCGGTTTCGACTTCGTGATCATCGACATGGAGCACGTGCTGATCAACCCGGAAACCGTGGAAAACATGATCCGTGTGGCAGAAAGCTACGGCCTTACGCCGCTGGTACGGGTCGCCGATCTCAATCCCAAAACCCTGCTGCGCCTGCTCGATGGCGGCGCGCAGGGCATTGTTTTGCCGATGATCGAGAGCCCGGAGCAACTGGCGGACGCCATCACAGCCTGCAAGTACCACCCGCTGGGCCGCCGTAGCCTGAATGCCGGGCGTCCCGGCTCGTTCGGCAAACACAGCCTGGCGCAGTACGTCGAAGCCGCCAACCAGCAAATCATGGTTGTGGCGATGATCGAAAGCGCTGAAGGCGTGCGCCGCGCTGCCGAGATCGCCGCTGTGCCGGGGCTGGACATGATTCTCGAAGGTGCGGCCGATCTGTCGCAGTCACTGGGCATGCCCTGGCAGATCGATCAGCCCGATGTGCAACAAGCCTTGTCCGATACCTGGCAGGCCGCCCAGGCAGCAGGCGTTGCCTATTGCACCATTCCCCGGCAACCCGGCGATGCCGCCCGCTGGCTAGCCCGCGGGGTCAAGGCTTTTGTTCTCGGGGATGAGCGCGGCATCGCTTTTCGTGCGCTGCATGCCCGCCTGACCCAAATTTCAGCAGAAGGAAAATAACCCGATGAATGTCACTTCACTCGCCGCTGACATGGTCATGCAGGATCTGGTCGATTGCCTGCTGGCTGAAGACTTCTTTGGCCGCGAGCCATTGAGCCTGCAGGACACCGCTCACTGGCAATCGCGTCACCCAGAGGCTCCGCCGCAACTGGCAGAGCAAAGCCCGGCTCAACAGGTCTGGGAATGGTGCTGCGATGCGTCGGAGCAACGCTTCATCAGTATCGCGTTGCGCCCCGGCATCACTCAACAATGGGAAAAAGTGCCCGGTACTCCGGTACTGGGCCGCCAGGATGAGCGCTGGACGCAGTTGTCTCCAGAGGACTTCCTCAAGTGGGTGTTTGCCGGCAAGGCTACCCAGCTGCAGGACAGCGAGCGTCAGGAAAACGAAAAAGGTATCGCGCTGTTTCTAGATGTTCTGCGCATCAGCGTCTGGCAGACCGCGTTGTCACTGAATCATGAGGTAGATCACGAAAACCTGATGGCCCAGGACGGTGCGACGTTTTTCCGCACCATGGAACAGTGGGCGTCGCTGCGTGATCGACCTTATCACCCGCTGGCCAAGGCCAAACAGGGCCTGAACGAGCAGGAATACCAACAGTATCAGGCAGAGTTCGCCAAGCCGGTCGCGCTGAACTGGGTTGCCGTCGACAAGGCCCTGCTGCAATGCGGGGGCGGAGTAGGGGATGTGAACACATCGTTCCCGGCGCGTTATCTGCTGCCGAAAAACCTGCAGGCCGATCTCGACCAGGAGCTGCAACAACGTGGTATCGCGCACAGTCACGTAGCGCTGCCGGTCCATCCCTGGCAGTTCGAGCATGTTCTGGAGACACAATTGGGCGAAGTATTCGCCAGAGGCGAGTGTCAGCGCCTGACGTTCAGCGCGGCAACGGTGTATGCCTCCTCATCGCTGCGCTCGATGACGCCGTGCTTCGACAGCGCCGACTACCTCAAGCTGCCGATGGCGATTTATTCCCTGGGAGCGTCCCGGTACCTGCCTGCGGTCAAGATGATCAATGGCGAGTTGAGCGAGAAACTGCTGCGCGAGGTGGTAGACAAGGACGTAACGCTAAGCCGCTCGCTGCACCTGTGCGACGAACGTAAATGGTGGGCGTTCATGCCGCCGCAGGCCACACTTTTTGACGAGGCGCCACGGCACCTGTCGGCGATGGTCCGCGGCTACCCGCCGGCCTTGCTGGATGATCCGGACTGTCGCCTGCTGCCAATGGCCGCGCTGGGCACGCCATTGCCCGGCAGTAATCGGCACTTCTTCGATGAATGGATGGATTACCGCGACCTGCCGCGCAATCAGGCGTCGGTGCTGACCCTGTTTCGTGAGCTGAGCCACAGCTTCTTCGACATCAACCTGCGCATGTTCCGTCTTGGTATGCTCGGCGAGGTGCATGGCCAGAATGCGGTGATGGTCTGGAAAGCAGGTCAGGCACAAGGGCTGTTGCTGCGTGACCACGACTCATTGCGTATCTTCGTGCCATGGCTGGAGCGCAATGGCATGCACGACCCGGAATATCGAATCAAGAAAGGTCATGCCAATACCCTTTATCATGACCGCCCCGAAGACCTGTTGTTCTGGCTGCAGACCTTGGGTATTCAGGTCAACGTGCGGGCAATCATGGATACACTTGCCCAGGTTTACGAGCTGCCGGTAACTGCGTTGTGGACTGTACTGCGCGATGTTCTGGATAATCTCATCACCACCATCGAATTCGACGACGAGGCACGTGCCATGATCAGGCATCAACTGTTCGAAGCACCGAACTGGCCACAAAAACTGCTGCTCACACCGATGATCGAGCGCGCTGGCGGACCGGGCAGCATGCCGTTCGGCAAAGGCCAGGTGGTCAACCCCTTCCACAGGTTGCGCCGTGACACCTGACCGAACCCTGCACCCCTCGCGGCGCGCGGTGTTGCGCCTGTCGCTGGGGTTACTGGCGCTGCCCGGCATTGTCCGGGCAGCGTCGTTGCGCACAGAGCCTTTGCGAATTGTCACTCTGTTTCAGGGAGCCTCCGACAGCGCCGTGGCACTGGGAGTGACGCCGTGCGGTGTGGTCGACTCCTGGAGCGAAAAACCGATGTACCGCTACTTGCGCCCGGCGCTGGCAGCGGTGCCGCACGTGGGCCTGGAAACCCAGCCGAGCCTGGAAGACATCGTGCTGCTCAAGCCCGACCTGATTGTCGCTTCACGCTTTCGCCATCAGCGCATCGCACCGCTGCTGGAGCAGATCTGCCCGGTCCTGATGCTGGAAGAAGTGTTCGAATTCAAGCGCACGCTGGCAATGATGGGCGCGGCGATGAATCGCCAGCAGCAGGCCATGCAACTGCTCGGTGAATGGCAACGACGTATAACCACGTTACGCGGCCAGCTACAGGCAAAATTCGCCAGTCGCTGGCCGATCACTGTGTCGGTGCTCGATATTCGCGAGGACCATATCCGCAGTTATCTGCCTGCCAGTTTTGCCGGCTCGGTGCTCACCGAGCTGGGCTTTGACTGGACACCCGCTGCCCGCCAGGCCAGCGGCGTCTCCCTTAAACTCAGCAGCAAAGAGAGCCTGCCTGTGGTCGATGCCGACCTGTTCTTTATCTTCCAGCGTGCGGACAGCAAGGCCGCGCAGCAAAATTACGACAAATTGGTCCAGCACCCGTTCTGGCAGCAATTACGCGCCGCGCAGGATAAACAGGTATGGCGCGTTGATGCGGTTGCCTGGAGCCTGTCAGGAGGCATTCTCGGCGCCAACCACATGCTCGATGAAATAACTCGAGTGGCAATGGCGGAAAGCGCCTCATGACGGCAGTGATGAAGCTGGGCCTGGGACTGTGGATGCTGGTCGCGTGTATGGGGTTAAGTCTGGCGACCGGGGCGATATGGATTTCGCCATCAGCGATCGTTGCAAGCCTGTGGCATCCAGACGTGTTGAGCCCTGTTCAGCACGTCTTGCTAGACACTCGACTGACGCGCACCTTTATGGCTGTTGCTGTGGGCTCCAGCCTGGCGGTTGCCGGTGCGCTGATGCAGGCGCTGACGCGTAACCCTTTGGCCTCACCGGGGCTGTTCGGCATCAATGCAGGGGCCACGTTCTCGATCATCGCCTGTTCGTCACTGTTTGCTCTGACCTCGATGAGCCAATGGCTGTGGTGCGCGTTTACAGGGGCGGCAGTGGCAGGGACCCTTGTCTGGGTGATCGGCAACCGGGGGCAGGGCAGTCTCAACCCGTTACGTATCGTGCTGGCGGGTGCTGCGATCACCGCGCTGTTCACCGCTTTCAGTCAGGCACTGTTGGTAGTCAATCAGGACGGTCTGGACACTGTGCTGTTCTGGCTGGCCGGCTCGTTGTCGGAACGGGATCTGGCCACCGCTGCACCGCTGCTGGGTTGCGTCGTGCTTGCTTTGGCCGGGGCATGGATACTCGCCGGGCAGGTCAATGTGCTCAACACCGGCGAAGCCATCGCCACCGCACTGGGCCAGCGCACCGGTTTGATTCGCCTGCTGATGAGCCTGGTGATCATCGTTCTGGCCGGTAGTGCCGTTGCCTTGGCAGGCAGCATCGGTTTCATCGGGCTGCTGGTGCCGCACATGGTACGCAAGACGCTGTCCATCGATCATCGCTGGCTGCTGCCCGGCTGCGCACTGCTGGGTGCCACGCTGTTGCTGCTTGCCGATACGCTGGCACGGGTCGTTATATTGCCTCAGGAAGTCCCGGTGGGCGTCATGACCGCATTGTTCGGCGCGCCATTTTTCATTGCACTGGTTCGTCGAGGCGCACGTTATGGATAAGCACCTGACGCTGCGTTATCGCGGCTTCTCCCGGCAGTTCAACCTGATCGTAATCAGGCGCCTGACCATTGCCGTGGCGCTGACGCTACTGGTGGCGATGGGGTCGCTGGCCGTGGGCAAGATCAATCTGTCGCCAACCACTCTGCTGGGTGTGTTTTCCGGCCATGCCGACGCAAGCCTGGTGTTCATCGTCGAGCAACTGCGCATGCCGCGTCTGGCGCTCGCCGCGCTGGTAGGGGCCGCACTTGCGGTGTCCGGGCTGATCCTGCAAAGCATTATTCGCAACCCGCTGGCCTCACCGGACTTGCTGGGCATCACCAGCGGTGCCAGCGCGGCGGCGGTGTTGTATCTGTCATTTTTCTCGGCTGCCCTGGGTGCGCAATTTCTGCCGCTTGCAGCTGTTTCCGGCGCAGGCCTTGCGGCGCTGGTCATCTACCTGCTGGCCTGGAATCAGGGCGCTTCGCCCTTGCGCATGGTGCTTATCGGGGTCGGGGTATCGGCGCTGTTGGCGGCTGTGACCACCTTCATTCTGGTGTTCAGTTCGCTGACCACCACCTTGTCGGCCTACGTCTGGCTGACCGGGAGCGTGTATGGTGCCAGTTGGCCGGAGCCGCGTGCCCTGGCCGGCTGGCTGTTGCTGACCCTGCCGCTGCTGGTGCTGCTTGCTCGTCAGGTGCGCATGCAGCAACTGGATGACGACCTTGCCCAAGGCATTGGCGTGCGCGTGCAATGGCTGCGTGCCGGCTTGTTACTGGTAAGCGTGGCGCTGGCGGGTCTCGCGGTCGCTTGGGGCGGGGCAATTGCCTTTGTCGGGCTGATTGCGCCGCACATTGCCAAACGTCTGATGCCACCGGGGTTTACCGGTCAGGCACTGATGGCCGCCCTGATCGGTGCCAATCTGGTGATGCTCGCCGATCTGGCCGGACGCACTCTGTTCCTGCCGCTGGACCTGCCTGCAGGAATTTTTGTCGCGGTGCTGGGCACACCGTTTTTTCTCTACCTATTGATCAACCAGCGGCACTAAGGAATTACGGATGGCGTCAATCGCAACCCACGACCTGACCCTGAGTTACCAGCGCCAGGTGATCATCGACAGCCTCAATCTGCAATTGCCCGAGAACAAGGTCACCGTGCTGATCGGCAGCAATGGCTGCGGGAAAAGTACCTTGCTCAAGTCGCTGGCGCGGTTGCTCAAGCCACAGCAGGGCACCGTTGTGCTCAATGGCGCGGATATCCATCAGAAATCCACTGCCACGGTTGCCCGCGAACTGGCGATTCTGCCGCAGATGCCCAGTGCCCCTGAGGGCATCAGCGTACGTCAGTTGGTTGCGCTGGGGCGTTACCCGTATCAAAACTGGATGCAGCAATGGTCCGAACAGGATGAAGCGATGGTAGAACGGGCCTTGGCGCAGACCGGAATGCAGGACCTGGCCGAGCGGCCGGTAGATGCTTTGTCCGGTGGCCAGCGTCAACGTGCGTGGATCGCCATGACCCTGGCGCAGGACACCGACATCGTGCTGCTGGACGAGCCGACAACCTTTCTGGACCTGGCTCATCAGATCGAAGTGCTGGACCTGTTGCGCGACCTGAATCGCCAGGAAGGCAAGACCATCGTTATGGTCCTGCATGATCTGAACCTGGCCTGCCGCTATGCCGATCACATGGTAGCCGTTCACGAACGCACAGCATTTGCTCAAGGACGCCCAGCCGATATCCTGAGCGAAGCGCTGGTCAAGCAGGTATTTGGCCTCAACTGCCGGATCATCGCCGACCCATTCTTCGGTACGCCGTTGTGCATTCCGTTTGGCCGGGAACTGCCGCAATGATTCTGGCACACGCCTTCAGCGAAGCAGAATGGGCGCTGTTGTCCGGCGGGCTGCGGCTAAAACAGGCGGATGAACGCGACCCTCGCTCACTGCCCGCAAGGGCATTGCTGGACGAAGAGGCCTGTGAGCAGTTGCTGACCACACTGGGCCCCATCATCGGCTCGCCGACGCTGGCGATCACAGCATCATTACTGGCCAAGCGCTTTTCTTTCCTGAGCACGGGTGCCTGCCTGTACGCCATGTCGATCTACGACAAAGGCTTGATCCTGTCTCTGGACAATAGCCTGATCGAATACGCGCACGATGACGGCCTGTGGACCTCTTCGATGCCGCTGCTCGACGTTGCGCCTGTTGGCTATCAACCGGGTACGCGCGAAGCGTGGCGTGAAATGATCGCCAGTACGCTGTTTCGCGACATGCTCCAGCCGCTGTGGGAAACCTTCAACCGGGTCAGCGGTATTTCTCGACGCATTCTCTGGGAGAACACCGCCGTACGCGTCTATTCGCTGTACGACAAACGCATGGAAAAGGTTGAAGACCCGATTATTCGCCAGCGTTACGAAGCCGATTTCGACTGGCTGCTGAATCAGGCCGACCCTGCAATGTTCGGGCTGACTTATAACCCGCTGAAACACTTCAGACGCCCCCCTACATTGCTCGAACCCGAAGGCAAGGTTGTCCGTTTCCGGCGCACCTGCTGCTTCTATTACGACGCCAGCAACCCGGTCGAATATTGCTCTACCTGCCCGTTGTTGAGGCCAAAGAAATGTCGATGAACAAACAGATTTCACACCGTCAGCAACAGCTCAGTGACGCGGTCATAGCCCAATTTCAGGGCATCTCTGCCTCCACCATCGGCCATCTTACCGACAGCGGTTATCTACGCGGGATCAGCCCCTTGTTCGACGGTGCTCGACTGGTCGGCAACGTGGTTACCGTAAAAGTCCAACTGCCCGACGGCAGCATCCTTCGCGACGCACTGCTCAACAGCCTTCCCGGCGACGTGCTGGTGATCGAATGCGTCGGCGACGAGCATTGCGCCTGCTGGGGCGAACTGCGCACCTTGGCCGGCCTTATCAAAGGTGTGGCCGGCGTGGTGGTGTCCGGTGCAGTCACTGACGTCGCCGCCCTGCGCGAACATCGCCTGCCGGTGTTCAGCCGAAGCGTCAGCGCCGTCACGACTCGAAGCCTCGGGGAAAACGGCGAACTCAATGGGCCGATCAATATAGGTGAAGTGATTGTGAACCCGGGCGATATCGCGATTGGCGATGACGACGGGGTGTTTATCCTGAGCCCACAACAGGCGACTGAGTTGTTGCCTGAGTTGTTGGCGAAGGAGGGCGCTGACAGAGAACGGCGGGAAGAGTTTTTGCGGCGGTTGAATTCGCGATAGCGATGGGACCTATCGCCGCAGAATCCCGTACGTTGCCTCATCCTAAAAAATAATGATTCAGATAGACTCAAGAATTTCTTTACGGCGTGAAATGTATTCAACCTCATCAATTAAATTACGCTTTTTAAGCGAGAGAAGCTTTTCCAGGCGTGCTTCGACGTTGTCAGGAGGCGTGCTCACAGCTGGCTTAATAATCGGCGACTCTGAGGCCCCAGCGCAAGCAGCGCTGATGTCGTTCATGAGCGCTACCTCGTCAAAAACAGTCTGCCCTTTCTTATCGCGCATCAGGTTTGAATAAGCACGGCCAAGCGCTAAGGTTTGCTGACGCAAACCTGCATTTCTGGGGTCGGCTTTGAGATTGTCCAAAGATTTTTGATACTTTTGAAGCGCTTCAGTTTTTGCTTTCTCGCTAGCCCAAGCAACGAGTATGCCTAAAACAACTACAACAATTACGATGAACCAAAACATATGCATAGTCCTTTATTTTCGCAGCAGTGTCTGCGGTGCATATAATACTTCAATGCCCGCTATTTCATCCACCCATATTGAACTCGCTTCGAGTGCTGGACACACCGTTCACAAAGATATCAAAGCAGATCAGGCCTTACCTGGAACCACCTGACAAGGCTTCAATGCTGTGTTGCGATGAGAAAAGCCAGGTTCAAGCTCTGGAGCGGACGTAGCCGGGATTACGTATGAGCATGGGCCATATCCAGACCAAATCCAATGGCTCCATACGCGCAGCGCGGTCATGCTCTTCGCTGCGTTGGATTATCTTCAGGGCAAACTGATCAAAAGTATTAAGCGTCAGCACCTGCATCAGGAATGGCTATCTTTTCTCAAGAAGATCATTAAAGGAACGCCTAGGTCACATCCAAAATATCAGCACCAACGTCAAACAGTGCGCAGACTTCCGTACAGAGCACCTATCCAGCGCCAATATATGCGCTAGGGGCCAGCCAGGAAACGCTGCCTTTCGTCTGGACACTCATTCCAGCAGGCAAGATTTTCTGAGCAGTTCGGACAGGCCTTCAGGCACCAGCGCAGATGTAGCGGTGAAGCTGGAAACCGGATGCCATGTCGCCTTGAAAGGTGAACCATCGCTTTCAAGGCCCTCCAGCCAGGGCTTCTCGTAAACTGCTGCATCTTCAAACCTTGCATCATAGACCTGGACGATCTCATGTCCTCGCATGCCCGCGTAGGTAAAAATGCTTTCCAACGTGCCAATCAATCGAACGTTGCTGATCGAAAGACCCAACTCTTCATGCACTTCTCGGACGATGGCATCGATGCTTCGTTCACCAAACTCGATGCCACCGCCAATCGGACGGAAAAGGGTTCGCTTTTCGACGGCGTCGTAGAATTGGTTGACCAATATTTTTCCGCGACGGTGGAAGATGCAAAGTGCAAGGGGACGGATGTGAGGTTCTGGCATGCGTAAAAGCCTCTATCTTACCGTTCAGCAATATGCAAACGATGTCAATCTTCTCTTCAGCTATTGTTCAGACTGGCAAAAAGGGTCGACCACTGACCGGTAACTTGATTCATCAGCAGATACACGGTTCGTCATAAAGAAAACTTTGCCATACGAATAAAAGACAATTTGGATCCCAAACTAAGCCTTGGAAGTTCTATCTGTCTTTTTCGATATTAGTTTATTAAGCGCGCTAAAGGTTTCGGTTTCATGACCGATCAAGATTACAACCCAAACTGTCCCGGATAGTCGCAATGTTCAACACGCATTTGAAAAACACCAACAAGGCATTGGAGCGCCGCCTCGCCATGCTTGAACAAGCCGGGCAAATCCTCAATCTGGAGACTGTTGCCGTCGTTCTGGATGCCTCGGGCAAGGTGCAGAACGTCAACGGTCTGTTTGAAACGGAAATGAGCTACTCACAAAGCGAGATTGCCGGGCGCAACCTTTCTGAACTGAGCCCGCCAGAGCTAAGCGGTGATGTTCATCAGAAGCGCGCCTTGACTGCGATTCGGGAAGGCAAGCACTTCAGTGGCACCTTGAGGCTGATCAGCAAGACAGGTACCAGGGTCTGGCTGAGGACAGTGGTCGTACCCTTCAAAAATGAAACAGGCGGCATCGAACAGATCACGTTGTACTCGAGTGTTCTCACGCGGACGATCGAGGCATCGCGTGAAAACGAGGCCCTCGTCAATGCCTTGCAGCGCTCTACCGCCGTGATCGACTTCACCCTTGATGGAATTGTCATTGGCGCCAATAACAACTTTCTGAAAGCGATGGGCTACGAGCTTAATCAGATAAAAGGCAAGCATCACAAGATTTTTTGTCTGCCTGAAGAGTCCAGTTCTGATGCTTATACCCAGTTCTGGGAAAGACTGCGGCGCGGTGAATTCATCGTCAACCGTTTTCGCCGGGTCGACAAGTCTGGCCGCGATGTATGGCTTGAAGCATCTTATAACCCTATCACCGACGCAAACGGCAAACTCTATAAGATCGCCAAGTTTGCGACAGTTATTACTGAACAGGTTGAACGTGAGAAAGCCGTCGCCGAAGCGTCGGAGATGGCCTATCAGACATCTATCGACACTGACACAAGCGCACAGCAAGGTCGAAAAGTAATCAACGACACGCTTCAAATGCTCGGCCAGCTGACGATTTCGATGGGAGAGGCCACGCGGGGCATCGAGGCACTTGACTCTCAAAGTCAGGTGATCGGGACGATCATAAAAACCATCAGCGGGATCGCCGAGCAAACCAACTTGCTCGCATTGAACGCCGCCATCGAGGCCGCCCGCGCAGGCGAACAGGGTAGGGGGTTCGCAGTCGTCGCTGACGAAGTGCGGCAGTTGGCCTCGCGCACCACAAAGGCGGCGGAAGAAATTGTAAATGTGGTTAAGACCAACCAAAGCCTGGCTTCAGAAGCGGTCAGCGTGATCGTGCGCAGCACTGAGCAGGCTTCCGAAGCACTGGTATTGGCCAACGACGCCGACCGTGTCATTCAGGAGATCCAGCAGGGCGCCAATACTGTAGTACGGGCAGTCAGTCGTTTTGTCAGTCAGCGCTCGAATTAATTGCACGCTGACTGATCGGCTCCGGGGGCCACGTTAATCGTACTCCCTGGGGCCATGCCTGGTCAGCGCTCGGCGTGGGACCGTTTGTCTTCAAACCTGACGCTTGACTAGCGATAACTTGTTTATAGCCGTAGCACCCGCAGTCCCTCGAGCGTAGCCCTTATGTCATTTACCCGCGATCCGCGAACGGTTCGTAAATACCTGTACACCGTGTTGTGGCTTTACTTGTTTTCTCTATTCCTGTTGGCAGTGGTGTGGGAGTTCAAACTTGAAGCCCTGGCCATGTACACCATGAACCTGCCTTACGATTCAGACTTCGAAAACGCCGAACGTTGGCGCTTTGTATTGACGTCGACCGGGTTTGCGCTGTTGTCGATGGTCGTTCCGTTCATACTGCTGAAACGTCTGATGCAACGATTGCAGGGCAGCTACAACGACTTGCTGGCCTCGCAGACACTCAGCGATTCGCTGGCCCGTCACGACCCGTTATCCGGTCTGCTTAATCGTCGGGTGTTTCATGAGCAACTGGTCGCGCGCTTACAGGAAACATCTATGCAGACCGCCGTCTTCCTGATCGATCTGGATAAATTCAAGTTAATAAACGATACCCACGGGCATGCCGTGGGAGACGCCGCTATTTGTGCCGTTGCAGAAAGTCTGCGCGAGGCAACTGCAGGGTTACAGGCTTCCGTGGCGCGGCTGGGAGGGGACGAGTTCGGTCTGGCGGTAAGCGGTAATTTCAGCCAGGTGGAACTGGCGACACTCGCTGAAAGCGTTCTGTCAAAAATTGCAGCGTCCAGGACAAGTGTGTCACGTGTGGCCCTCAGTGCTTCTTTGGGCGTTGCCGTTTCGCCACTGGACGGTTCAGATGCAGACATCCTGCTGCAGCGTGCCGACAGCGCGATGTATCGAGGCAAGAGCGGCGGCCGAGCCTCGTTTCACTTCTACGAGGTCAGTTTTGAGCGCGAACAACGCCTGCAGGAGCTATTCGCGCAGGAACTGAGGCATGCGATTGAAGAGAAACATATTCAGCCGTTTTATCAGCCTATCGTCAGTCTTCCCGAACAACGCCTTGCGGGGTTCGAGCTGCTGGCACGATGGCTGCACCCCGAGCGGGGCATCATCATGCCAATGGACTTCATACCCGTGGCGGAACAGCTGGGGCTGATCAAGCAACTTACCGAGAGTCTGTTAGTGCAGGCCTTCGATCATACGCTTGACTGGCCTAGCGACTTCACACTGTCAATCAATGTCACTTCGCTGATGATCGAAAACCTCGACTTTCCCGAATGGCTTGAGCAACTGGCCAGCGAAGGCAGATTTCCGTTGAGTCGTCTGGAAGTGGAAGTGACGGAAAACGCTCTGGTGGCCAACATGAACAGCGCCCGCTTGAACCTGGAACGTTTACGCGCAATGGGAGTGAGCGTTGCACTGGACGATTTCGGGACGGGTTATTCAGGGCTTTATCACTTGACCAAGCTGGCCATCGACAAAATCAAGATCGACAGGTCTTTCTTTGATACGTCTCTGGATAACCAGAATGAAATGGTCAAAGCCATCCTTGCCTTGGGTAAGAGCTTGCGCATGAAAATTACCGCCGAGGGAGTAGAGCACGAGCAGTTGGCGGACTGGCTGGCCATCAATAAATGCGACTTTGCCCAAGGCTACCTGTTTGGAAAGCCGCTACCTTTGGCTCAGGCGAAAGCGCTGCTGGCAATGAGTGCGCCAGCCAGGCCGGTCAGGGCAAGTGCCGTGTAGTTATTCAGTCTTGAACCGAAGACTCGTCCAAAATGATGAGACGGGTATATTTCTTTCGCTATGCCCAGATACCTGACGAGCAGGCGGTCTTGTCGCTCAAATGGTGCAGGCATATTCCGCTAAAGGCTCAATAGCCTGCGCGTTGTTTCGATTCGCCAGCCAGAATGGGTCATCCGGTAACCGGGCACAGGAAGGCCCGGACACCATCATCTTTAGAACGGGCACGCAGCATGATGATCAATAACTCGGACTTGGCCGAAATGCTTCCTTCAGCACTCACGGGTGTCACTGTCGGGGTGGGCGCTCAGGTACTGCTTTTTGGCGACGTCGCCAGCGTAATGATTCAGTGCTCGTTTTTTTGCGAAATCAATGGCGTGGGCAGGTGGGGGCATGGAGAAGATGTGGCCACCAGCCCTTTGTTTTTTGATTTCCTCAATGTCGATATAGAACGCATTTCAATTGACGAATTTGCCATTTTGACTGTTGCATTCAACCGGGGAATGATCCTGAAAATCTTTCCCGAGAACAATGGACTGGAGTCGTATGTGATCAATACACCAAGCGACATATTCCCTGTCATTTTGTGGTAACGCACAGTCCAGGCGAACAATGAATGCCACTCTCCAACAACGCTCTACGAGCCCTTGTTTAATGGCGCAGGCATGCTTCACAAACTGCTTGCTGTACTTGCGACCAAGCCAAGAGCAGGTATGGTGTAGGCAGTAAAGCCGAAGCCGCGCAACCTTCAGCCAAGCTGTAATGACATTTACGAGGCGCGATACACGTCTGGTTTTGCGCTGATGGTACAAGGATTATTCTAATGAAAGCTTTTCAGATCGGGCTTCAACAAGGCCTGGATTCTCTGACCCCTACCACTCGCCCCGAGCCGATTGCCGGGCCTGGAGAAGCCGTTGTGGCGCCTCGCATGGTGAGCCTGATCAGCCGGGACGTTCAAATTCTTCGAGGTGTATACGGTCCCATACAGTCTCCCGAGCGCATTCCCATGTCCGAAGGTGTAGGTGAGGTCATTGCTGTGGGCGAGGGCGTCAACCAGGTCAAACCTGGCGACCGAGTCATCTGCGGTCACTTCCCTGATTGGCTGGAGGGCGAATTCCGGACTAGCGTTTTTGCTCATGATGTCGGCGTGACGCATGACGGCTGGCTAGCTGAAAAGGTCGTACTACCCGCAGCTGCACTCATTCGAGTGCCGGGCTCGTTGGCAGACAAGGATGTGGCCGCGCTTGCCTCTGCCGGTCTGACCGCCTGGAACGCTCTGATAGAGGTTTGCAAGCTTAAACCGGGCGAGCTTGTTCTTTGTCTGGGTACTGGCGGGGTGGCTCTGGCCGCGCTGAAGCTTGCCAAGCTTCACGGTGCCCGGGTGGCGATCACATCGTCAAGTGACGAGAAACTGGACATTGCCCGCCAGTTGGGCGCGGACATCACTATCAATTACCGCAAACACCCTGACTGGGCTGCGCAGGTCATGGCCCTGAGCGATAACGCCGGAGCCGACATCGTTGTCGAAACAGGAGGTCAGGACACTTTGGGCCAGTCGCTTGCCGCTGCCGCCGTCAACGGACGGATTGCAGTTATAGGTGTGACGCCCGGCCAGCACTCTCCGATTCCCGACTACCTGTCCCTTATCATCAAGAACGTGACAATCCGAGGTATCGCTAACGGTAGCCGCAATATGTTCGTCGACCTCATTCGCGCAGTCGAAGCGAACCGTATCGAAACCGTGGTCGCCAAGACCTTCACGTTCGATGATGCACCTGCGGCCTATGCCTATTTCGCAGCGGCGAACCACGTAGGAAAAGTGTTGATCGATTTCGACCGAAGTTGAGGGCAGGGCGCAAAAAGCTCGATACAGGGCGAAGGCTTGAATGCCTTGGTCTATCCGCTCTGTACCGCGCCATTAGTTTGTACCCTGGCCCGGTCGTATACTGCTTCAGTTTATTAGTCTATCCCTCTGACTAAGCGTCCGGCGCTCGTCGAAGGGTGATGCGTGTCAGCTCCGACGGTTTGCCGAGGCGGATGGCAAACCCCGGCCAGAGCGCAGTGCCGTTGTTGACGTACAGTTGCATTCCGGCAACGTCATAAAGCCCTGATACAAAGCCGCCGTTTGCCATGGCCAAGAGTCGATGAATACCAAAAATCATCCCGCCGTGGGTATGTCCGGACAGCTGCACAGCCACGCCTTGAGCTGAAGCCGCGCGCGCGTTCCTTGGTTGATGGTCGAGCAAAATGATCGGCGTATCCTTCGCTATGCCAGCTATGGCTTTTTGAAAGTCGGGGGCGGGAAACCCTGTTTTAGGTGCAGTTAAATCCGTTACGCCAGCCAGTGCAATTCGGGCACCGTCATGCTCGATGAATGTGTGACTGTTCGCCAGCGGTATCATCCCCAACGAAACGAAGTGCTGCATCCATGCTTTGTTGTCGAAGAAATACTCGTGGTTACCGGGTATGACATAAACGCCATCCGGCGCACGCAAATCACGCAATGCATCGATATCCAGCTTCCTGTTGCTGAGCGAGCCGTCGATAAGATCTCCCGTGATGACAATAAGATCGACACCCAAGGCGTTCGATTCTTTCACCACCGCTTGTGTCCACGGCGCATCAAACAGGCGACTGATATGCATGTCAGTCAGTTGCAATACCTTATAGCCCTCAAATTGCGGGGGAAGGTTTCTGACTGCGATATCGATATCCTTGATGGGCGGCACGCGCACTGCCTGCTGGACACCGATTGCAGCGAGCAGCAGTGCTGCGACCCCGATGCTGTAACGCACTTTTGCTGGAACAGCCAGCCGTTGGCGCCGAATCAGCATTGTCAGCACGGTGCCGAGGTCGACAATGATTTGCAGCACGGCAAGTAACAGGATCGCGCCAAATGCCCAGTTGAAGAGCATAACCACATAGCGCGGAAATTCCGGCGAGAACACGCTGCCGGAGGAGAACCGACAATACAGGTGATATTGCGAGGCGAGAACAAGCAGCGTGCCGACGGCTATTCGCGACGACAGTGCCCAAGGCATCGGCAATAAATAACGCAGGATAACGTACAGGCAAGGCAGGCTGAACATGACGTGAAACATTAACTCGGTTCCCTGATCATCAGTGTTTGCTTCGTCGCCAATCCGGCTTCCGAGAGTTTTTGTCTCGCGCCTCCAACACGTTGTCTGTGGTGCATTTGTCATTTCACTCATAGATAAACAGATGCAATCACGCCATACAAAGACCAGACTCACAAGGCCCCAGACATCTCGGTACAACTGTATTCTCATCCGCTGACTCTTTGTCAGGGCAGCATCTCCCGCCGTGCTTGACTCACAGTGCAATAAATTTGAAATATCTTGAAACATTCCACTGGCCGCGCGAGTCAATGAAATAACTCTCTTCAAGGTTTTCCGATGAAAACGCCTCGCCCCAACGCACGCCATAAACCCCTGACCGATCTGCGCAATCTCAAGATGGCCCGCTCTGCGCATGCGTTCGTGCGAGGCAACACCGCTCAGTTTTACGAGTGGCTCCACAGCCAGTCAGGCAGACGTTTGCCCAGCGGCCCGCCGGTCTGGATTTGCGGCGATTGCCATGCCGGTAATCTGGGGCCAACGGGAGATTCAAAAGGGCGCATCGATATGCACATACGCGACCTTGATCAGGCTGTGATCGGCAATCCTGCTCACGACCTTGTGAGGCTGGGACTGTCGTTGGCGACAGCTGCGCGCGGCTCGGACCTGCCTGGGGTCACGACCGCTCGGATGCTGGAAGAGATGATGCAAGGCTACGAAGAAGCCTTTTTGGGCGACGGCGATGAAGAGCCTGATCGCCCGGTACAGGTAAAAGCCGGGATGCGCAGCGCGGTGCAGCGTACGTGGAAGCACCTTGCCAAGGAACGCTTTGAAGATACTCAACCCAGCATTCCGCTGGGCAAGCATTTCTGGGCACTGTCGCGTGCAGAGCGCGATGCCATTAAAGCGCTCTGTTCGACGGCGGAAATTCATGCGCTGGTGACATCGCTAAAGGGCAGGTCTCAGGACGACCGAGTGCAATTACTTGACTCTGCGTATTGGGTAAAAGGCTGTAGCTCTCTTGGCCTGCTTCGCTACGCGGTATTAATGGGCGTGGGTGATGAAGATGATCAGGAGTTCTGTCTGCTGGATATCAAGGAAGCGGTCGCCGCCGCTGCTCCGCGTACTGCAAGAGCGCCTATGCCCAGAGACAATGGCAAAAGAGTAGTGGAGGGTGCCAGGCATCTTTCGCCCGGCTTGGGAAGTCGGATGGTGGCTGTAAGAATGCTGGATCACTCGTTCTTCATACGTGAACTGCTTCCTCAGGATATGAAGCTGGAACTTGATGAACTTACCCAGCAGGAGGCTATGCAGGCAGCCGCATACCTCGCGAAAGTGGTAGGCATGGCGCACGCCAGGCAGATGGACCTGGCGACGCGCACCGCGTGGATCCGGGATCTGCAAACAAATCGATCCCAGACCCTCGACGCTCCCTCTTGGTTATGGTCAAGCGTGGTTCAACTGGTCGGTAGTCATGAGCAGGGCTACCTGGAACATTGCCGGCGCTATGCGCTATAGCGCTTTATCCCTCGTTCAAACGGAATGGCAATTATCTATTGTGGCGCAGAATGGAAAAGTTCAGCGCCGCAGCTACCGAGAGCCACACCAGATACGGGAATAAAATCAGCCCTGTAACAATATCCAGCTGCAACGCCATTACGATCATTGTGGCGACAACAATCCATAGCAAGACCAGAATCACCATTGCAGCTACAAGACGGGTTGCGCCAAAAAACACCGGCGTCCACAACGTATTCAGCGCAATCTGAGCAGCCCACAACGCCAGCACGGTCTCGCTGCCGGGGATCAGGGTCAAGCGATAGCCTGCCCAAGCGAGGAGCAGATAGATCGTGGTCCATGCCACTGGAAATGCCCAGTTCGGCGGAGTGAAAGCAGGTTTCTTAAGGGACTCGTACCATGCGCCTGGTTTGAAGATGATGCCGGTTGCTGCTGCGGCGCAGCAGGCTAGAAGAAAGATATAGAAGGTCATGTGTCATCCTGAGCGATAGCGATGTGGTGGAACGATCTGGTACGGCTTCTGCGAGCGACGCTCGCCTAGCGCTTCTCCATTTGTACCGATGAGCCGTTATCGGGATTACTTTTCGTCCCCTGCTCACTGTCAGAATTATCAAAGCACCCCGACAAGGCTGCAGTCACGGATAGGATTAGAAACAGCGTTTTGGGGGTTTTCTGCATGTTGCAAACTCCTGTGGTCGACAATGTCTCTGATGCCTCACCTCTTCGCGGGTTCAACATCAATCAGGCGCGAAGCCGGGGATAGCCAGATTTCAAAGCGGATCCAGCCTGGAGCGATGTAGCAATTTGTGCTGGTTGAGGAGATGCGTTAAATGGCGTGCCGACTTTCCTTGGAAGGTCGGTAGCCGAAGTAAGAGCTGTAGCACGTGCTGAAGTGGCTCGGTGAGACGAAACCACAGGCGACTGCGACCTCTGTGAGAGAGAGATCGGTGTGCTGAATAAGGCGACGGGCCTCGGTTATACGTAACTCTAGATAATAGCGCTGCGGCGTGGTGCCGAGTTGCTCCTTGAACAGCCTCTCGATCTGACGCCGGGACCGTCCCGCATAAACGGCCAATTGTTCCAGTTCCAGAGGTTCCTCAAGGTTTGAGTCCATCAGTTTGACGACCTCCCTCAATGGAGCACTGACGGACAGATGCCTTGACGGTTTGATCCTGCGATAACGAGAGGCTTCGAAAGACAGAATGTCCTCGATGCCCTCAACCAGCTCCTTATCATGCAGGCCCTTGATCCACTCCAACACCATCTGAAATGCGCCGACCGGGCTCGAAGCAGTCATTCGGTTTCGATCCAAAACATAGGCCTCACTGGTCACATGGGTGATTCTGGATATCTCGGCCAGCGCAGATCGGTGTTCGGGGTGAATGGCACATCGGTATCCATCAAGAAGCCCGGCAGCGCCCAGGAACCATGCGCCATTCCATAAGCCGGCCAGAATCACATCGCATTCCGAAGCCGTGCGAAGCAGGGCCGTAAGAGATGGATCGATTTTGAGCTCAGTCCTATAGCCGCCGCAGACGACGAGAAGATCAAGCTCCTTGAGTTCGCTGACATTTAGAACAGCATCGGGACGGATGATCAGCCCCAGATCGCTCTGAATTTCATGCTCGGCCAATCCGAACGTTCTGGATGTGAAAAGATTAGGCCTTAGCAGGTTCGCGGTGACCACGGTATCCAGGGCCTGGGTGAAGGCGGGCAGTGAGAAGTGCTGGAGCAGCAAGAAACCAATACTGGCCTGGGACGGTGTTTCTCTTTCGTCATTGTCCAGATAGCGGAAATTTTTGCGCAATGTTGTACGGCTGAATTCTCTTCTCTCGACCATCTTCTCTTCACCTGAACATCGCAGCAATCGCATAGCTAATGAAAGTCCTGCTGCCACTGCGCGCCGCTCATGTGCCCGCACTGGCTGGCTTATGGAGCCGTCCCTGGAACGGCTCGGTATACGGCGACCTGATCTGAACGTATAGTTTCTTTCAGTACGTAAGTCGCCCCCTCTTTGATGTTGATCTCCCAGTGTTTGTTCGCTTTCGATGCTTTTGCGTTAAAACCTGACTCAGGCACGTTGTCGAAGCTGTTGTATCGATACAGGTTGTACGCCACGCCTGGCTTGAGCCCCGAGACAGTGAAGTTCAAGTTCAGATTCGCGGAATCAGGACGGCTATTGGAGTTTTCATCCATCACCGGTTTTTCTTCATTCACATCGGTGGTGAGGCGAACCGGAAGCGTCTTGCCGTCCCGGTCGATAATCCCGGTGATGGCCACGCCATAGTTTTTTCCGCCGCTGGGTAATGAATACAGCGGTCGATTCTCGTCATTGGCTTCTTCTCGATTCGCCTGAAATGCTCCGAACTTAAAGCGGTAACGATAGGCCGGCTTTCTATCGGGCGACCAAAGACCGTTATCGCTGAACGTAATGGCGTCATCAGCGTAATAGGCAGCAGGTTGGGTAGCGGGTTTGCTAGACGATACGCCAATGACGGGAACGATATGGTCGTATTCACCATCGCCTTGGCTCCCATTTTCATTTTCGAACTGAGAAAAATTCTCGTAAACGCCGATGATGACCGGGTAACCGACCAACACATTGTCCTTGACCCATGCCAGGAATTCGTTTGCATTCGCCATAGTAGGGCTGTTCCACTCAACAGCTTTCAGGCGCATTTTAGTGGCAGCAGCCGCATCGTTCACCCCCAACAGTAACTGACTGCCACGCTTGGATTGCCTGATGTTCGGGCTTGCGATTGCGCGGGCATCGAACTGTGAAACGTATTGGCCATAGTAAAGGCCGGCACTGATGAGCGCCGTTTCACCGCAATAACCATAGTTTGCTTCCCACTGAAGGCGTGGGGGAATGTCGTTCATTTGGGTGCCGCTTTTTGTCGCGTTTATACCTGTCGAGTTGGGGGGCGGGTTTGCTGCATGGGCTATTGAGAAAGGCGTACACAGTGTTAAAGCCATTAGCAGGCACAGAGGGCCTGGGTGAGTGCAGTGGCTTTTCATGAGCATGCCGAAGTCAAACATTTTTATCACCCTTGCTGAGCGGATCAAGAAGCGGGGTATTGACCAGTATTGAATAACTCAACGTGTCCACCAATCGTGAGGTGTCTCCAGGTCACACCCCCGTCGTTCCAGCGGTGTTGCAGGCAATGGATTTCTCCCGCTCAAGACGGGCGATCCGTGCTTCGAACTCCTGGATTTTTTGCTGCCCGGGCGCGGTGCTAGTGCGCTTAGGAGCGAACCATGGAAAGGCTGCCTACTTATCAACGACCGATTTTACCTAGGTGGGTATAAGTGAAGCCTTGTGGTAACTTCAGGCCATAGCCGAGCATTCGATCAAAACCAGCGTGCGCCAGCCATAGAGCACCTATCGCGCCTAATTCAGGGGTTGACCATATCATTCCGGTCGCAAGTAAAGCAGCACCGGACGCATACAAATGAAGGGTGTTATAGCAGTAAGCCCCAACTCTAGGGCCTAATGCATATACCGGGAGGAGTTGCTGACGGTTCTGATGCTTGCTCATGAATATCAGGCTTCTTGGGGATTTATCGCGCGGGGTAGGGTAGGCGCAGATGAGGCGACTGGCCAGGCCATGCTCGCTCCAGACATCTTGAGCATCGGTCATTCATGATCTACTCATCAGTGGTCAGCGATAAGCCGCTGCGATAACTTGGTTGCATATCATCGGGCAAGAAATTTAGGTTGTAACAGTCGGCCTAACGGTCATAAAACACGTCGTTTAGCAGGAGCCACATGGACGAGCTAAGAGTTTTCAGCCACCCCCACTGGATAGTGACTCATCGGCGAGATTCACGTTATGACGGGTATTTGATAATTTCGTCTGAAGAGACGGCTTCAGGTCTCAGCGATTTGAGCGACGAAGCCATGTCATCTCTAGGTTTAGTGATGAAAACCTCGGAGCGTCTGCTGGCAAAGGTTTATTCCCCGTACAAAGTAATGTTTTACAAATTGGGATTTTCTCTCGATTTCAACGCGCATTTTCATGTCGCTCCAGTCTCCGAAGACTTGCTCACAGAGATTTCAAAACACCCTGGTTATTCCGACAATCCTGACGGTAATGACACAATCGTTTTTCTGAGTCGAGAATACTGTGAAAGAACTCTTACAGCTTGCGAAGCAGAAAAGCAGTTATCGGCGGTTCATGTGCTCAGGGCCTCTCTGTGACTAAGTGTAGTGGTCTAACGATTTCGGAGTTGGCTGAGCCAGCTCCAGCAGGAGCGCAGCGGAGTAACGCCCTGACGCCCGATGATACGTTTGCGAAAGGAATAGAATCGTCTATTTCGTTGATCTATATAGACTTCTAATCATCGATTTGCAAATTATTGGAAGATGCCTGATTCGTTTCTACAGTTTTTAGCAAATCTCGTAGGCGTTTTCTCCGCCTTAATGAAATCTCCCATTGGCGTTTCTATACGTTTCTGAACAGGTACGGGGCCCCTTGGAGATTCCGAAACCTGGTCAGCCTCTTCTGTCTCCATGTAGGTTCGACGTGTCGCCACCCTTCAGAAATGAAGCTCACGACGCCCGTAGCCCCTTAATACCCGAACGACATGACATGGCTTATATTGGCTTAGATGGAGGTCAGGATCGGCATACGCGACGGCGGCCTTGTACAGCAGGGTCTGAACCAGACTACCAGCCCTAGGGGTGAGGCCCTGAACGTAAGCGTCCGGGGACGGCATATTGAGATGGGTTTGTAATCCTTTAGGATTGAGGTCTCAGCATGGGATACCAGGTTCGTCTCGCCACGAGCAGAGATGCTGCAGCTCACTACTATTGGAGAGGCGCGATGAGTTTGTACGAGAAGCAAGCGCGTTATCGTCGTTTGCATAGTGAACAGTCTGCCTGGCGCTTGCTGCGTGCAGATTCGGCACCGATTATCCTGGCGTTCATCGACAGCCTGTTTGCTGACGAACAAGAGGTGTTGTTCGCACGTGCAAAAGCCGCCCTTGAGGCGGAGTTGCCGACCTGGCAGGGAGCGTATGGCATGCAAGACAACGCCAACTCGCACCTGCGCAACTGGATCCATGCCGGCTGGATGCGTGAGCATGATGACCACCTGACCCGTACTGACGCCTTTCATCAGGCACTGCGATTTGTCGAGGGTCTTGAGAGCAGGGATACCACGACATCTGCCACCCACCTACGCCGAGTCCAAGACGCTGTACGAGACCTAGCAGTCGCTCTCAACCCGAGTGCTGAAGAGCGTTTGCTCGTACTGCGTGAACGGATGGCAGAACTGAGTGAAGAAGTCATGCGGCTGGAAGCAGGCATCGTGCCCGAGCTATCCAGTGCCGAACAGCGTGAGCGAGTACGCGGTGTCTACCAGATGGCCTCCGGGCTAACCGGTGATTTTCGCCGGGTTGAGGATGACATCCGTCAACTTGACCAAAGCATCCGTGTTCAGATGATCGAATCGGAAGGCGGTCGTGGCCTGGTTATCCAGAACCTTCTGGATAATGAAGATGCACTTTTGCAGACAGACGCTGGTCAGGCGTTTGACGGCTTTTTCAGGCTCCTCTGCGACGAGAACAGGAGCGTAGAATTCCGTGAGCAAATCCGGTCAATTTTGAATCGTCCGACTGCCAGATCCCACCTGAATGCACAAGAAATCCGTTTTCTCACACATCTGGTTCGTGAGCTGAGTAGCGAAAGTCAGCGGGTAATTTCGATACGTCGCCGCACCCAGGAAAGCCTCAGGGCATTTGTCGAGGCTGGTGCTCAGAGCGAACGCAGGGCAGTCGAGCAGGTGTTGCGCCAACTGGAAAAACTCGCAGTCACCTTTAAGGATCAAGACATTGGCCCACGCACCTCACTAAAGGTATATGTAGCCAGCGGGCCATTCTCGGTTAGCTCGCCATCGAGCATTCGACTGATGCAACCGCAAGCCAGCCTGGATACCAGCAAGGTGGTTCCGCAAAGTAACCAGACCACTGTGAGTGACACCATTCTTGAGTGTTTAGAGGCTGTTCAGATTCAGGAGGTGGCCGAAGCCATGCGCGACCTGCTGAAAAGCCAAGGGCCGATGAGCCTGGCTCAGATCGCCGAGTTGCGCCCTATTCAGGGCGGGCTTGAGGAGTTGGTCGCCCTTGTCCGCATCGCTAAAGCCATTGAAGCGGTTTCCCTCGAGGGCGTCGAGCATCTGGTGGTCGCTGACCGACAAGGTCAGACCATACGTGCCAAAATTCCCGTGCTACTCCTGAGCGCCGACCAGTTCCCGGAGAATTTAGAGAGCCTCCCCCTATGAATCGTGAAGACCAAAACAACGATGCTTTGGCACCGTCGCTCTTCGACACTTACCGCCAAGTGGCAGTCACTGCCCTGGCCGATACAGGACACCGGGAAGAAGGACTGGCAAAGCAGGAGGAGCCCGGCGAACTTGACGAAGTGGCCGTCCAACCTGAATCACAGGTTGTCTACGACATCATGCCAGCGGAGGCTCGTCGGGCCCTGAGGCTGCTATTGAACACGGGTGTTGTGCGGGCGGAAAAGAAACGCTTGGCTTTTGAAGCGCTCTGCCAGCACCGAGCACTCATCGCCGCTCATTTGGCCAACATGTTGCTGTGTATGACGCTAGACCAGAAAGCAGGCATTGCTATCCTTCTCGAGCAGGACTTGAGCGAATCCGGGTTCGAGGATCTGACAGACGAGGATGGCTCAAGCCTAGTTGGAAAACGCACTATGCCGCTTTACGACACCCTGGTGCTGCTGGTGTTGCGCAAGTACTACCAGGAGCGGGAAGTCATTGGTGAGAACAAGGTGATGATCGATGTCGACACCATCGCCGAACTCATGACCCCTTTCTTGAAGCTCACCAACAGCAGCGCTCTTGAGCGCAAGACCCTCAATGGCTCTATAGCTAAGCTGCGCGAAAAGCGCCTGCTGGCGAATGTGCGCGGCGACGGTGAGCGATTGGAAATCACCCCGGTCATTCGGTACGTGGTCAATGCCGACTTCCTGAATACCCTGTTAAGCGAGTACCAGCTGCTGGCCGAACGGGGGAGTGTGATGGGTCAACAGGAGGTAGAAGACGATGTCTGACACGACCAATACCAGCTTTGGCGATCTATTCTCTACAGGACAGATCCGCCTAGCGGAGATCTCGGCTTACAACTGGGGTTCCTTCCACGGGTTACACACGGCAGTGATCGACCCTGAAGGCACCCTGATCACCGGTGATAACGGTGCGGGTAAGTCGACGCTCATCGATGCGCACATGGCACTGCTCAACCGACCTGGGCAAACGTCATTCAACATCGCAGCCTCGCAAGGTGATCGTTCAGATCGCAACCTGATGTCCTATATTCGCGGCAATTACGGGACAGCCCACGACGGTTCTCAAACCCTCAACCTGATGAAGCGCGATGGCGCCACCATGACCGCCTTGCGTGCCCTATACCGGGCCGACGACGGCTCCGAGATAACGTTGGTTTCCATGTTCTGGATTCGCCAAGCCGGCGCCTCCATGACTGACCTCAAGCGTTTCTACCTGGTAGGTAAGCGGAATGTCAGTCTGGAAGTGCTCCTGCAGCAGTTTGGTTCCAACAACGTGCGCCAGCTCAAGCAGTATGTCGATGACGACCCAATGCTTAAGCACTTCGACAACAGTTTTTCTGCGTACCAAGAGTATTTCACTAGGCTGCTACGCATGGAAAACTCCAATGCGCCGGCGCTGCTGCAGCGTGCATTGGGTCTGAAGAAGATTGATGACCTGACAGCGCTGATCCGTGAACTGGTGCTGGAGCCAAGCAAAGTTCGCGATCTGGCTACTGGGGTTGTTAAGGAATTCGACGATCTGATCGCCGTCCACAATGAGCTGGATACAGCTAAGCAGCAAAAGGAGGTGCTTAGCATCCTGCCAGACCATAACCGGAACTATGAGAGTTCCTTGGAGGAGCAAGGGCAGGTCAACTCAGAGGCCACTGGGTTGACTGCATTCTTCGGTGAGCAGGGCAACCGACTCTGGGGAATGCGCTGTGAAGATCTGGATCGCTCGCTGGATGACCTGACGTCGGACGGTAAGCGTTTGGCTGAATCGGTGTCGCGGAATGAGGAGCGTGTAACCTCGCTTTTACACGCCTACCAGCAGCAGGGCGGTGATCGCCTTGATAGCCTGCGGCGTGAGGTTGAGGATGCGGAGAGGGGCTTCCAGACCACGACCAATAAGGCCCATGACTACCAGAAGGACACTCGTGATCTTGGGCTTGCTGAAACGCTTACCGCGAGCGCCGTGCGGGACAACATCGCTTCGGCCAAAGCTGTCCTGGTTGATTTACCCGCTCAGATTGACGATGCGAAGAATGCTTTCGGCGAGTCGCGTGGCGCTCTCTCGGGCATTACCCAACAGATAAAGAACCTGCAGGCCCAGATCAGTGAAATTGAGAAGCGGCCCAACTCCAACATTGACGCCGCGTTTCAGCGCCTGCGGGACGAAATGGTTGAGAGCCTGCAACTCAACAAAGATGGCGTCGTATTTATCGGTGAGCTGCTCGACGTGCGCAGTACCGAAGCGCGTTGGCGCGGTGCTATTGAGCGGGCGCTTGGGGGCCACCGGACAACGTTGCTGGTGCCCGAAGACAAGTTCCGCATGGTTACCGGCTGGGTAAACAGCCGACACACTGGCCTGCATGTTCGTGTCCAGGTTGTCAGCAACACCGAGCGCAACCCGGAGTTCCTCGGCGACGGGTTCCTACGCAAACTAGAATGGAAAGAACATCCGTATCGCGACTGGCTAAAGCGCCATCTGGCGCGTTTCGACCTGCACTGTGTGGATTCCACAGAAGTGCTCAATGATACCCCTTACTCCATGACCCGCGAGGGCCTGGTGCACATGGAAAAGGGGCGTTTTGAGAAGAAGGACGGGACACGCGTCGACGATAAAAAGAACTGGTACCTCGGATTCAACAACCTCAGCCGACTGGCGGCACTCCAGGAAGAGGGGGAGCGCCTGCGGGAAGGCCTCGATTCCGCCCGATCCGATGAATCTGTAAAACGTCAGGAAATGGACATCCTACTGGCCTCTGAGGCCATCTGGAAACGTGTGGCTCAAACCCTGTGGGATCAAATTGACGTCACTTTGGCAAAGCAACACCTGGACACCCTAAAGAACGACCTAGCGGCCATCAATGCTCCGGACAGCGATCTGAGTAAGGCGAAGGCGCTGCTTGAACTGGCTAAAAAAGAGCTCCAGGAAATCCGCAATGCGCAAAACCAAAATGCCAGAGCGGTCGGTGGGCTCGAGTTGGAGATCCAGCAGGCCAACAAAAGTCGTCAGGTCTCAGCCCTTGCTGCCAGTGCAGGCTTGGCAGACGCTGTGCGCCAGTCATTGTCCCTGCGTGTTGGCATTCTTACCTTGGAACATCTGGATAAACTCAATCAACTGGAGAAAACCCAGCGAGAGTTCCTAGATGATGCATTGAACTCGATTGGCAAACGAGCGAATCACTACAACGGCCGCATGATCGCGATCATCAACAGCTTCAAGACAAAGTGGCCGTTGGTTGCCAATGACTGGTTGACGACTATCGAGGGTCGCCAGGATTACATCGACTACCTCGACAAGCTTAATAACGAGGGTCTGCCCGATCTGGTTGAGCGCTTCCAGCAGCGTCTAAACAACAATACCACCCAGTCCCTGGGCCGCATGCAACGGGCCATTGATGACGAGCGTGAGGACATTCGGGATCGTATCGCCACCATCAACGAAGTGCTGGAGCGTACTGAGTTCAACCACGGCACGTTCCTGCGGCTGAAACATGAGGATGAACACTACGCGCATGTCAAAGAATTCACAGCCTTACTGGGCTCGGTTCTTAAGCATGCCTCAAGCGTTGATCACGAGTCTCGGTTCCTCGAGCTTTGTAGTCTGATCAGCAAGCTGGAAAAGGCTACCAATTCAGCCACCGCCATTAACCTGGAGAGTCAACGCCTCTTGGATTCGCGCTACCGCATGACGTTCTATGCCAACGAAATCGTGAAGGAAACCGGCGCCGTGCGTGATGTGCTTCGCTCATCTTCAGGCAAGTCCGGTGGGGAGAAGGAGTCGTTTGCCGGCATCATCGTGGCTGCCAGTCTGGCCTATGTGTTGACCCCGGATGGTGCTCCGCACCCGATGTACTGCACCGTTTTCCTGGATGAGGCCTTTTCCAACACTGCCGATAAGGTGAGTCGCCGCGTGCTGCGGGTGTTTCGTGAGCTTAAGATTCACGTCAATTTGATTACACCCTACAAGAACCTGAACCTGGCTCGTGATTCAGCCCGCTCTCTGATCATCGCCGAGCGTAAGATCGATGGCCATGAAAGTCGCCTGAGCCAGATCACTTGGGATCAACTTGACCAGCAAAGCGCTGAACGCCGGGAAGCTAAGCAAACCCAATTGGCCGGGGTCGCTGAAGGCCTGGGCATTCAGATGGAGCAACTCTAATGCGCAGTTGGGGGCGTTTGCCAACCGATGTCATGCGCGAGGTCGAGCGCCTTGAATGGGATAACGCAACCAATCTACGGGGGCGACTGCAGGGCACGCGGCGCTTTCCGATCAGCTTGACGCTTAAGCCACCAGCGGCTGGCGATGCATTGATGGACATTGACCACTTCCACAACTGGGTCAATGCATGGCGGCAATGGAGCAAGCAAAGTCAGGTTAAGTGGGTAACCCGCAGGTATCGAGTGGTGGGTGATGTCGAGGTACCGGAGCGGCTTGATCTTTCGAATGTTAAAGATTTGATTGAAGCCATCGGGCCGGCAGCCGTCCAGCGTTCTCAGATCTGGGCGGCACTCATGGAACCCCTTCTGGCAGTGGATCGAAATCTGTATGACACCCTCATTGGCCAGATTCTTGTAGTCGAGCAAATGAGTCATCGTGCTGCCCAGCAGATGGCGAAGGTGCTGCCACAGTTGCGTCAGGGTATGGGGGATGGGTGTTACCTGCGGGGGGTGCCTGTACAAGGGATTGATACCAAATTTCTGGAAACGCACACACCTCTGCTGACCACCTTGCTTGATGTCATCCACAATGGGGCACTGTGTGAAGCCGGTGGGCTGGAGGCCTGGCTCGGCTGCCTGCAAACCCCGAGCAACTGGCTCTATATTCGACCCTTGTGTCCAGAACTTAGGCAGCAAATGGGTGGCTTCTCAGTATTACAGATTCCCCTCGAAGAGTTTTTGGCACGACCATTACCTGGTCGCAGGGTGTTGGTCGTGGAGAACACCAAGCCCGGCTACGCCTTGCCCGAACTTCCAGACACGGTCGCCATCTTTGGCGGCGGCCGGAACACCCAATGGCGTATGGCTCCATGGCTCGCCGAGCGGGATATAGCATATTGGGGAGACATCGACAGCTGGGGGCTGACTATCCTTGCTCACGCCAGGCAGGCACTGCCAGGGATTACGGCCTTGATGATGGATCACGAAACCTTAATGGCGCACATGGATTTTTCCGTGGAGGAGCCGCGCTCAACGAACCTTCCTGCTGTGGGTTTATTGTCGGAGGAGCGCCTGCTGTTTGAGTCGCTTATCAAATCCGCGCAAAGCATTATCCGTTTGGAACAAGAGTACCTTGCCCAGAATTATGTTTTGTCCAAGCTATACAGCTGGGCGAAGTGCTGCACCACGAAATCGTAATAGTCGTCTCCACACGCTGATCATTCGTGTGAGGGGCT
Source organism: Pseudomonas coronafaciens pv. oryzae str. 1_6 (assembly GCF_000156995.2). NCBI lineage: Bacteria > Pseudomonadati > Pseudomonadota > Gammaproteobacteria > Pseudomonadales > Pseudomonadaceae > Pseudomonas > Pseudomonas coronafaciens. The sequence goes on from NZ_CP046035.1 coordinate 2,722,757, forward strand.
ACACCACTCCAGCCTGTGACCTGTGCATTGGCAGCTAACCCACTGATATATTTGCGATTTGACTAGACCGAGCGAGACCTGAATGGATGCAAAAAAGCTTTACGTTATCGGCAACGGCTTCGATCTGTATCATGGCATTCCATCAAGCTACTGCGCATTTAAGGACTTCGTGCGAGCGAATGACCGGGAGGTTTTTGAATGGGTCGAGGACTACGTTCCTGCTGGGGAATATTGGGGGGAACTTGAGAGCTCGCTGGCTTACCTCGATACTGACAGCATTGTAGATGAGCGTACGCAGTTCCTTGGGTCATATGGTGACGATGACTGGAGTGATTCGGGACACCACGATTTCCAATACGAGATTGAGCGAGTAGCCTCCGGCCTGTCATCCACCTTCAAGAGCTGTTCAGCAAATGGGTGAGCTCGTTGCCCATCCCTGACGCCAGCAGTGCCCCCGTGCAGCTCCAGACACTTGACCCTCAGGCGTTTTATCTGACTTTCAACTACACGAACACCCTCGCCAAGATCTATGGAATTGATCCTGATCAGGTACTTCATATCCATGGGAGTGCAGATAACGGTGATGAGCTCATTCTGGGGCACGCTTGGGAAGCACAGCAGCGTGAAACACTGAACCGCCAGGACGATGACCCCGACAGCTTCGACCACCGAGTAGCCGAGGCTATGGATGAGCTAGATGAAGAAGACATTCAAACCTTCGGCGAAAATCATCGCTGACCACGCGAGCTTTTTCCGTGGTTTTGTACGAAAAGTATTGCCGCATACAACGTAGGCTGCAGGCCAGCGTGACCATGGCTGCAAAGCTCCTGGCCAGCTTGTCGTAGCGAGTGCCTATTCTGCGGTTCTCCTTTAGCCAGCCAAACATCCGCTCAATGATGTTCCGCTGCCGGTACTTTGGACGATCAAAGAGCCGGGGCAAGCCTGGCCGGGGTTTGCGTGGCATGGCGCGCAGCGGAATCACCGGCTGCATTCGGTAACGGTCGCAGTACTGTCGCAGGTGTTCTGCGTCATAGCCTTTGTCAGCCAGTAACCAGCGACTACGCTTGCGTGGTCGCCCCGGCTTACCGGGAATTCGCACCTGATCCAGCAGCGGCTGGGCGTGAGCGATGTCGCTGGCGTGCCCCGCCGAAAGGATGAAACGTAAGGGAACACCATTGGCGTCGCAGACCATGTGAATCTTGGTAGTAAGGCCGCCTCGACTGCGTCCCAAGGCATGGTCTAGCGGTTCTTCAGACCCCCCTTTTTTTCCGGCGCCTGAAGAGGCTCGGGTTGCACGTACCGCCGTGGAATCGATCATCCAGGTGTCCAGATCGATCAGTCCTTCCCGGTTCAGTCGAATATGCAAGCGCTCCAGTATTCGGTCGAACGTGCCGTCGTCGTGCCAGTCACGAAAACGCTGATACACCGTTGACCAAGGCCCAAAGCGCTCAGGAAGATCGCGCCACGCAGCGCCCGAGCACAGGATCCAAAGGATTCCATGCAGTACCAGGCGATCATCACTGCGTGGGCGACCCATTTTCTGCTCTGGAGAAACCAGGTCTTTGATCAATTCCCACGATGCGTCGGAGAGTTCGTAACGCTTTGCCATGCGGGCCTCCAGCCAATCATGGCGGCAATTCTACCCGCACCGACTTTTCGTACAAAACCTAGTCAGAGATCGTTTTCCCGACTGCAATTGCTGCGTCGTGAAAGAATGGTGCTGGATGCCGCTGGCATGGTCTCCAATCTGGGTATATTGCTGAAGCCTGAAGTGATTGGAAAAGCCAAAACGTTCGGCGTCTCATTTTTTGTATCATCGGCAGCAGACCAGTACGCCAGCGAGACGAGTCAAGGCGGGTACGGGACTATCGGCTTGCTCAAAGTGCTGGATGGGGAGATCGACACGGGGTCGCGAGCAGGCATGCTTGATCTGCTGGATATAGGCCGACCCGCTGCACAGTACGTGTCACAACAGACCCAAGGAGGGCAGATGCCCTCAGTCTGGGGCGTCAATCTCTATGGCCATATGCCGCTGTTCGGCAATCCACATGCTACCGAAAACCAAACTTCTTCCTTGCTGGGTTTTACCGGCATCGCACCTGCGTCACCGGCAGGACAAGCGATCAGCAGTCATTCCACCGAACTCTACAAGCTGATGTTTGCCCCGGAACATGAGCTCATGGCTCAAAGCCTTTTTCCCATCCTTTCCAAGTTCGTCGATCGCTTGGTCGACATACCCGGAGCTGCGGGCGTTTTCATTGGCGGTATATGGCAGTCATTGGAGAAGGGGGCAAGGCGTCATTCCAATAGTTTCTCAAGGGTCGAACTAAGCGCGACGTGCGCTGCATTGCTCCTTCACTCATCCCAAAAAGACGGTGCCTCGCGCGACTGCGTCATAGGGCTGGCCCATGAGATAGTCGTGGAGGTTGAGCACTTACTCTGGGACGTCGTTGGTGCGCTTAGAGAACATCCTAGCTCTTTATGCCGACACGGCATCCCCGACCTGTTCTACCTTCCCCAGCGTATAGCAAGAATCTTGGGCTGGGCCGGCGCCGCTGCCCACTTGGCTGGGGAACTCAAGATGAATAACGCCAATCTGAAAGAGGCGCTGGAGCAACTGAGCGGAATATTGATAGAGCATTACGCGAGCTGCTGTGCAGGTATGAGCGAGGATGAAGCCCCGTATTGGGCGCTTTTCCTTACCGCAATAAAAGCTGATGAACTCAATGGTCTTGGTGAGCTAGTGGTCAGCACGCTGAGCAACTCACTCATTGAGCACAATGGTCGACTTGCTCGCCCTCTGTTGGCGGCAGATGATGTGTACGGCTACCTCAAGGCACGCGCCGATAAAGACCCAGTCGCATTGAAGAGCTTGAGTAGCTCGCCTTCAGAAACACTGGCGCTTGTACTGCTCGTCAGTGGCCGACACTCCCTTCAGGACGAGCTGGATCAAAATCTGATAAGTCTAGATCACGCGCACTTCAACATCTTCATCCCGCAAAGCTATCTAGATTTCAGTCAACCGCTTGTTCGCGCCGGCACTAACCATGTGTTTCAGATCGGCCATGGGGTTTGGACGGTGGCAGATGTCACCCGGCGGTGGGATGAGGTATGCGAGCCGCAAATGGGGCATGACATATCGCTTCTTAACCCTGCCACACGGATTGGATCAATTTGCGCATCACTGATTTTTCCGGATCGAGTACCTTGGTTTCTTCTCAGGACTCGATGACTTCGCATGCAAAACGAGCTTTGCGAGCGGGGATGAATCCTGGGCTAGTAGGCGCAGATAATTTTACGGGTGGCAGCGAGTAGATCTTCACCTTGGATCCGCCGCCAGAGTAGGGCTGATGACGCCAGCTGCCTGACCCATCTGGGAGTCCAGTTCGGCTGTGAGGAACGCTGATAGCAAATGCCAAGCCCAAGGTCGCTGGTGATCGAGACCCGCGAGGTGGAACGCGCCCGCCCCTGTGACGCCTGAGTGACTAGAAGTGCGGACGAATGTGTGGATCAGATGGTGGTCGTAAGTAGTTGACTACTTATCTGCCTGGACTGAGGAGCCTGTCCTGCTACCTAGCCGATGGGAATAGAGTGAGCCAACCAACTGATTCACTCGATTCATCCCAGCCGAGAGCCTTCTAGACCGAGAGCTTGCGAATCCAAGGCACGATACCGGAAAGCGTGCGCAGGGTCTCGACAACCCCAGACAGGCGTTCCTCTGTGCAGTCCTCAAACGTCGGGGCCCATCAGCCTATCGTCGCCACCAGCCCTCTCTGACAAAATCGGCGGCATGACTTCGCATCCAAATCTCGATCAATTAAACCCTGAACAACTGCGGGCCTTGGCGGCGCAGTTGATCCAGCGCGTCGAGACAATGGACAAGCAAATCACCCATCACAAATCGGTCAACGAGAAGCTGGCCCATGAGATCGCGCTGCTCAAGCGCTTCAAGTTTGCCAAGCGCAGCGAGCAGCTAAGTCCGGATCAGGCCAGCTTGCTTGACGATTTGATCGACACCGATATCGCCGCTATCGAAGCGGAGCTTGAGGCACTGCAACCGGCAGCTGTCGGAGCCAAACTGCGCCAGCAACCCAAGCGCGCACCGCTGCCACCGCAATTTCCACGCACGCTGATCCATCACGAGCCGGACAACAGCCACTGCCAATGCGGCTGCGCCCTCAAACGCGTCGGTGAAGATGCCAGCGAAAAGCTCGACTACACACCGGGCGTGTCCACCGTCGAGCGCCACATCCGTGGGAAATGGGTCTGTGAACAATGCGAAACGCTGATCCAGGCACCGGTACCGGCGCACGTCATCGACAAGGGTATCCCGACAGCAGGCCTGCTCGCCCACGTCATGGTGGCCAAGTTCGCTGACCATCTACCGCTGTATCGGCAGGAGAAAATTTTTGGCCGTGCCGGGTTGTCCATCGCTCGTTCTACTCTGGCGCAATGGGTAGGCAACTGCGGCGTGCAACTCCAGCCGCTAGTCGATGCGCTGCGCGAAGCCGTGCTGACGCACGGCTTCGTCCACGCCGACGAAACTCCGGTACAGATGCTGACGCCTGGCGCGAAGAAAACTCATCGCGCTTACGTCTGGGCCTATGCCACCAGCCAGTTATCTGAACTTGCTGCGGTCGTTTATGACTTCAGTCCGAGCCGTGCTGGCGAACATGCTCGAAATTTTCTCGGCCACTGGAACGGCAAGCTGGTCTGCGATGACTTCGCTGGCTACAAGGCAGGCTTTGAACTGGGCGTTACGGAAATCGGCTGCATGGCCCATGCGCGCCGCAAGTTCTTCGATCTGCACGCGACCAACAAGAGCCAGATCGCTGAAAAAGCACTGCACTACATAGCGGCCTTGTACGAAGTTGAACGAGAGGCACGCGAGCTGGAACCGGGTATCCGGCAGCGAATACGGCAGGACAAAGCAGCGCCGATCATCGATGCACTTCATACCTGGATGATCGCCCAGAGGCAGCTGGTGCCTGAGGGATCGGCCATCGCCAAAGCGTTGGATTACAGCCTCAAACGCTGGATAGCGCTGACGCGCTATCTCGATGACGGAGCTGTGCCCATCGATAACAACTGGTGCGAGAATCAAATCCGGCCGTGGGCTCTTGGGCGCTCGAACTGGCTGTTCGCGGGCTCGTTACGCAGCGGCAAACGCGCGGCTGCGATCATGAGTTTGATCCAGTCGGCGAGACTGAATGGTCATGATCCGTATGCCTATCTGAAAGATGTACTCACGCGCCTGCCGACGCAGCGGGCGAGTGAAATAAGCCACCTACTGCCCCACGAATGGACGCCTAATCGTGCCCAACTGAAGTAAGTTAGGCATCCGGCATAAAATCGGTCACTGAGTTGACATGAAAATCCACGCCAAAAATGGACTGTTAGAAGGTTCCTGTCATTGTGGAAACGTGCGCGTGTTCATCCCGCATCCACCAGTTCATGCCATCAAATGTAATTGCTCTATTTGCCGGAGACTCGGGGCGCTTTGGGCTCACTATGAAACTGGTGCAGTAAAGTTCGAGGGACACCCTCAAAATACCTCATCGTATGTTTGGGGTCAGGAAACCCTGAGGACGATCCGTTGTAGTAATTGTGGGTGCGCCACTCACTGGGAAGCGATCCTCCCGGGGGCAGGTGCTGGTGTTGGGGTGAATATTAATAATTTCGATCAGGAATTGGTCGGAACAACACCCGTGCGCCATTTCGATGGTGCCGATAGCTGGGCATATCTAGACTAGGCAAGGTGCATTGGCTGGACGCTTACAGTGATCGCGCCGCTGTCATCGGTGTATTCGTAGGGTGCGAAGGTGGGGTCGATGGCGACGACCAGAGTGCCGCACGCTTTCACATCGTCGAGCGTATCGGCTGAGGACAGCGGGGCGTGGAGGCTAACCGCGAGCGCTGCAGCGACCAGCGCAAAAGGAAGACCGGCGAACAGTTTTTTCATGATAGCGCCCTTGGTGTGGTGGTAGACCCAAGGTGTATCGCAGATTCTATGCAACTGTCTGCTGAGGCACTGAAACAAAACTGTCAGCCCGCTAGAAACCAGGGTTTCATGGGCGCTCTATATGAAACATATGTTTCACAAGCGCGAATGGACAATTTCATCTGGGCTTATTTGTGCGCCAGTAAGGGGCGCCTTAGCGCCTGATTGGTGCGAGCGCGTCCTGCATCATTCCAGCTCGCCCAGTTCTTGGTGCAAGACCTCAGCCTGTGCCAAGTGGGTGGATTTTTCGCCGGCAGCTCTTTGCCTACCAGTGAACAGAGCAGGTTAGTGATGCTAGAGACGCTGGCATTGCTGTCAAACATCAAGCTGCCTGCGGTGTGGCACCGGATTACCCACCGCGCGAGCTTAGCGGGCGTTCCAGCAAGCACATCAGAGATGTACAGCAGTTGAACACCGAGCCGCGACATCGCCGACGTCGCACTTTCTAGCTGTGGCACGCGTCGACGCAAGCCTATGCAGATGGCCACATCTCGTTCGTCCAGACCAGCAATGTACTCAGCCAAGCTATCGCCGGGTGCTGGTAGCAGCAGGATGTCGCCGCGCACCTGGATCAGATTACTGCGGAACATCACCGCGATGGTCTGGCTGTGGCGGTACCCGATCAGCACCACCCGGCGGGCCTTGGCAATGGCTTGCGCTATCTCGAACAGCTCCGTCTGGTCTAAGGATCCATACGTTTTGACCAGATTTGCGACTTCTTGATCCAGGTGGTGCTGGATCAGCGCTTGTGGATCACGATCTTCGTCCCCCAGATGCTGGAGGTATAGAGGGGATCCTCCGGTGCTCGCCTTGCGCGCTTCACGCCGGGCACTCTCATAGGAGTCGTAACCCAACGAGCGGAAGAAACGCGTGGTGGTGGCTTTTGAGACGCCTGCATGGTTCGCGAGTTCGGTGGCGGTCTGCATTGCCAACTGACCGGGGGAGGCGAGAATTACGTCGGACAGTTTTTGTTCCAAGGCAGACATCTGCTCATATCTGCCGCGAATACTGCTCTCCAGCGAGGGGGGCGAATCGGATTGCTTCGGCGTGTTATTTGCTGCCATAGGAAGTCCACTGCTGGGTATGCTGGAGGTACAGGTAACGCCTACCTGGGAAGTCTAACTCACGCTCGCCGCCACCTCGGCGACCTTTTTCTTCAACACCTTGGCATTGTTCTCACGATCAATCATGAACATGAGAAATAGGAGACAAGCAAACGCAGCGCAGCCAGCGCCGAATCCAATCGCCCATTGCTCACGAATCACGTCTTCGATTCTCTGGTTGTTATTGCCCAAAACCAAGCTGCAGATCACATCTTTGTCCCACTGCTCTGTAAAGGGCTCCAAGCCGTCGGAGAATAGACAGTAGTCATTGCCGACAGTCCAGTGCGCAGCACCTGCCCAGGATAGCCACTTACTGCTACCGTTAAACGCTTCGTCTGGCTGCACCCAGAACATGGTCTGAGTTTTTTTGACCGTAAGCCATGCGTAGTGAGTGTGCGTAAGGACGTACGAGGATAGGAATAGAAAAGTCATTGCGGCGAGCATCAGGGCGCGGACGGTTCGGCGCCGGCGCTTTGAGGGAATCTTGAACGTCAGTTCATTTGCATCGAAGTACCGTCGTGCTCGACATAGCTCTTCAATCGTCAAATCATTACGACCCAGCCATGAGAGCAGCTTCGCCAGGTGTTTAGACGTTTTGAGATCTAGGCCAAACCAGAGGTTGAAGCGCTGCAGGTCTTCGTGATCCGCCCAGACCCGCTGTACAAATTTGCTATTGAAACTCTTCGCGGCTCCCAGCAATTGGTGCCATCGGTAAACCACGTAAAACATCGCATTGGTTCGGAGTATCACATATAGCATCAGAGCGACTGCTCCGAGGTAAGGCAGCACCTTGATCGTTACGTCGATCAATTCAAGTGGGGAGTTAACAAGCTGTTCGGACAAGGTTGGCTTCCAATGCGCTATTAATGGGGGGTGTCTGGGCGAATCATATCTTGCCCTGGGGCGGTACAGCTATCTCATATACATCCTGTCCGTGCGCGTCATGTTGATCAGAAAGCTGTCAGCGTACAGACCATTTGTCTCAAGAATGACCTCGTTCTTCGCGGTTTTGCGGATGTCGTATCGCTGCGACTGGGCCAATAGTAGCCTTTGCTCAATTTCGGATTTTTCATTACCAAGATCGTCGCCGGCACGGCGCATATGTACAGGTATGGACATAGGTTTGCCGGTTATCGATACTGCCACCAGCTTAGTTCTCACATTGAGCAGCTTAGTGACTAATTCCTCATCAGTGGATTGCCACTCACCGTTACCGATGAAGTCGTAGCTGACAACAACCGGGGGTCGAGGTACAGCCGTACCCAGTGTGATATTTAGCAGGCCGGACACCCTGTATGTTTTGTTGGCAAAAAACTGCGTAGTGCCCTCAAAGCCTACGACGGCGGTGCGATCCGGATACTGATATTTTTCCTGCCACATGCCCAATAGGTTAGGGTTCAAGCCGTCTGACGATTTGGGCGCGAATGCGTAGGGAAGCCAAGGCCCTATGATCGTCGAAGCGACCTGGAGTGCGGTCATAAATAGTGCTCCTAGCGAAAATACCGTCGCTCGACGACGGAATCGAGTCGTGTTCCATTTCATGTGGTGTTATCCAGGTTGCAGGGAGGCTTAATATCACCCTTCTTCGGAGGCTGAATTCGACGCGACCAGTGCGGGAGGGTAGAGGTGCTTCTGAATTGCCTCTGCCAGCTCTCCAAGAGCAGATTCTGGGCGCCGGCCTTCTCGGCTGTCCTTGGGACGCGGCCGCGAACTGCTGGCTGTGTCGTAGCAGCGCTTCAGCATCGTTGTGATTAAGATCGAGCAGGATCATCCGTTGGAAGTTCTGAGCGCGCCTAAGGAGGTTCGCTCCGGCCGCGAGACCAGTATCTGGGGATGCATTCCCCGGTGCAAGGTATGGATATTTCCAAATTAGGGCATAAGCGCTACGTCGGCAATATCTCTCTAAGATATCGCAATTTCAGCGTCGCCATCTGCAGGACGGTCTTGCCAAATACCTGAAGGCGGCCAATGGAGATACCAATACCACCGGCGCCAACAATTACGACAGCTGTCTCATCTCCTATAGTTTTTTCCTCGGAGTTAGACGACACGCATGCCTCAGGAGACCGTCACGTACCACACAAGAGGCGAGGATTGAACATGTGCTCATCCGCTTGATTCAGTGGCTCAGACGGCCTGAGCCAGCATTTTATGCACACGCTCGCCTAAGATTCACTACATCATTTCCGGGCGGCGTATGCGTGAACCGTCGCTGAATCGGCTTAAAAGATACGGGGCGGGGTCAACGAACGGCTTTTCACCCGTCACTATCTCAGCAGCTAATCGAGCAGCGCCTGGGCCTATTCCAAAGCCATGCCACTGAATCCTGACGCGATAGTAAGCCCGGTGATGATCGGAGTTTGGGAAATGATCGGTACAATTTCAGGTGTGGTGTCAATCAGGCCAGCCCAAGCATTAGTTACCTTTACATCTGCAAACGCTGACAGGGTGTTTGAGGTGATGCCCTTTCGAGACACCTACATTCTGCGCTACTCCAAAGAAGAAGTTGCTCCAGTCTAATCAGCAGACCCTAACCCGGGCCTTCACAAGTAACTCGAGAAATTGCGTGCTCATCCATCATGGACGGGTTTCACTTCTTGCTGATGAAATGTCGAATATAGGCTTCGCTGAGCCCGTGTACGAGCTGAACCAAATTTTTTAGCTGGAGTTCCAGCTCTTGAGTTGACCAAGGCGAAACTAGTTCCCCGTGCATGACCTGATTACGGACAGTTTGCCAAGTTTTTAGATGAGCGCTTTCTAGTACGCCGGTCTTGCAAAGCCCTCGTAGAGATTGAGCTACTCCGTTGGTCTTTGTTCTCGCCAGTGAGTCCAACATCCGCTGGCGAAGATGCATATCCTCTTTCCACTCCTCTATGTAAGCCTTAAGGCGTCCGACCTTATTCACGTCAATATCTGAAACCCTATCCTTGACCGGGTACATCAGATTTGCTAAACCCTCAATGATACTGGCCAGTGTCATGCACAGAACCCAGTTTGAGCCGGTCGTGGCTTGAGCGAGCTCCTGATAGTAATGGGTAAGAGGGTTCAGTTCAAAATTCGGATTATCCGATCCGTCTCGGGAATGAATCACGACTGAGAGCATCGCTCCGTAGAGCTCCCAAAACCGCTTGTGGTCTGCCCTGCTAGGCTCAGATAGGATTGATGATATCTTTTGATTCGCCGTATGCTCAGGAACTACGCGCAACGAAACCTGGGCAGTACCGTTCCCCATATTTCTAGCGACTAGCCGAGGGTAAATCAATTGACCAAGCAAGATATTGAAAGGCTCGCTAATCCAGTTTTCTGCGTAGGGGTGGCTGAAACTTGATGAGACCTCTGCAACGCCAAGAGTTCTCGTACCGTTTGAGCTGTCGAAGAACTGCAATTTCACTCCCTCGACAGTCACTGTATCTCGTATTTCATTCTTGCCAAGCCCTGGATCACCACGCTTCTGAAGCGGAGGCTGAGGCAGAGACAGCTTGGTATCGTAGATGACTTCCACGCCGGCGTCCCGAGCCACACCGTAGCCTGAGACAATGGTCATGATCCCTTGGATTGCTCCTGATAAGCGCCACCGAGACTGTGTTATCTCACCCAGCTGAACATTCACCCAGCCGCAGTTCCAGCGTGTGCCTTCGTAGTCCGTAGCAAATACTCTTAGCTGTTCCAAATTTTCGTAGGGATTGGTTTTTGCGTGCACTAGAGCTTGGAAGGCCCGACCCTGATCTTTAGCCTCTGCATGCATGACGAAACTCATCGAAGTAGAGGAGTTAATGGAGATTTGGCCAGGCCCTACAAGTAGGGCGGATTCGGAATCATGCCCAATAACCTCCATAACGGGACATTCGATTTGCTTAGGCGTATCGAGTAATTTGTAATCCCAGCTGTGTAAAGTTCGCATCAACGTCCCTAGGCTATGAGATAGCCAAATTTGTTTGTTCTGAAGGCTTCAAATGCAGACCCCTTTTCTCCACTTCACCTTACCCAAGGGCGTGCTGGCCTCAACAACTCGTTGTGTTGCAACGTAGATACTTCTACGAGCAATCAGAAGGTCTCCAGTCGCGGTGTACCTGAATTAGCTTTGAGGCCTCCAAAAGAGATGCCGGCATCGACGTAACGCAACGCCGACTTCATATCTTTCCACCCCACATAGCTCATCAGTCCTTTGATGTCCCACCCATTCGCTGATGCCCAGGTCGCAAAGCCGCGTCGCATAGAGTGGGTGCTGTACAGTTCCTCGGGCAGGCCGGCTTCTTTAAAAATGCGGCGCAGCATGGGGATCAGACTATGAGGTTGTACGGCCTTATCTCCTAGGTTTCCCCAGCGATCCAAGCGCCGGAACACAGGCCCTTTTGCAATACCGGCAACCGTAACCCAGTCGATGTAGGCCTCGACGGGGCAGAGCACTTTCAGAGCCGGCGTTTGAAACGTTGTCCCTTCATGCTGGCGATCGCCTTTGGTGTAGGGCAAGAAGAATGTGATGCCTTCACCGCTGTAGGCTTTCGTATTTTCTACTGTAAGCCTAGCCAGCTCATCCCCACGAAACCCCCGCCAGAACCCGATCAGCACCATCGCAACCGAACGACGATGGCGTAGCAGCGTCTTGTAATCCCCGCGATCAAGCGCAGCGCTCGCTTCAGCTTCTAGCCATTTCACGGCCTGCTCTAGATGCCCGAGTAAGAGAGGAGCGGCTTGCTTCACCTGGGCAGGGTGCACAACACGGATGCCCTTGATCATCTGGCGCACACTAGGCGTCTTGGTCGGGTCTGGGAATCCTTGGGTGATATGCCATTGCGCCAGCGCAGCCAAGCGCTGCTTGAGCGTACTGATCGCATGCTTATCGGCGTACTCAGCTAGGTATCGAACGATCCCATCGCCAGTGGTGGGCAGGTAGCCGCCCCACGTCACTTCAAAGTGCTCGATCGAGGCCCGGTAGCTTTTCCGGGTGTTTTCTCTCGTCCCAGCCTTCAGGTACCGGTCAGCCTTTTCCATCACTTATCGCCTTCAAAATCTGCGTGTTTTCAGCATTCCACAATTTCAGGGGCCGCTAAAAGTCTTTTCGAACGAGAAGAAGCTATAAGTCTCCATTATGGTCTCCTAGCTACGCGAGATCAAAGGGCGTAATATTGATGAATGGTGATACGTAAATACATGTCATGTAACACAGTACGAAATCGTAGGAGAGCCTGATGGCCCGCGGCGGAATCAACAAAGCTACTGTGCGAAAAGCACGTCAGGCCCTCCTAGCCCGAGGAGCCAACCCCAGCATTGACGCGGTGCGCGTTGAACTGGGGAATACAGGCTCCAAAACGACCATTTCTCGCTACCTGAAGGAGCTTGACCCTTTAGCTCGCGAGCCAGCGGCAGCACGCGAGCGTCTGAGTGACTCGCTCAACAGCATGGTGCAAACCCTCCTGGATCAACTGATGGAAGAGGGTCAGCAGGCCATCTCCGAAGCTACTGCGGCTTTTGAGCTGCAACGCTCGGCGCTTGAAGGCCAAGCCGAGGTACTTAGATCCGAATTGGCTGCGGCGCAGCGGCATTCCGTAACCCAAACCGCCGCGCTAGAGACACAGAGTGCAGAACTCGCAACCACTCACTCCTCACTGCAGGCCGAATTGAACCGGAATGCAGGGCTAAGTCAGCGTTGTTCCGATCTGGAGGTCTTTGTTGCCGAGAAGGACAAGCACATCCTTTCGCTTGAGGAAAAGCACGTCCAGGCCCGCGGGGCGCTTGAGCACTATCGAGAGGCGGCAAAGCAGCAGCGTGATCAAGATCAACGCAGGCACGAATCTCAACTGCACGAGATGCAGGTTGAACAACGCAAGCTGCGGGAAACCATCGCGGTAAAGCAGGACGAGTCAACGAGGCTCAACCGAGACAACGAACGTCTTCTGGCTGAAGCCAGGCAGCAAACCAAGGCCCTGCATACTCAGGAAGCCCTCGTCCAAACGCTAAGTACCCAAATTGAGGCGCTACGCCAGGATCAGGCGAAGTCCGCCGGTGTGTGCGAGCATCTCAAGGAGCAGCTCTCGGCCCAGCGTGAAGAGGCCAAGGCGCTCCACAAGTCCGCCGCTGTAGCGAATCTACGTGAGCAAGAAGCCATGACGCGGATGGCTCAGCTTCAAAGCGAGAACGATCAATTACGCCAGGCAGAGCTTGCTAGGCCGAGCCTGGGGGAGGGGGGCGATCCCCACTCAGCGGTAGAGGTTCAGGACAGTGCCGGGCCCGACAAGCCTTCGATACGACCGAGGAAATGAAGCATGGATCAGATCACCGGAAATCCGCGTCAACTTGTTGCAGGCAATTCAGCCTGGACATTCGCTCATCAGCGCCTGTCTCAGATGCTCATTGCCAGGGCTGAGCGATTCACACCATTGGCTCCGATCATGAAGCTTGATCCGATCATTGCGAGCTCTGAACGGCCGCAAGTGTCGCCCCCAGCTTACGGAGCTGCCTGAAGCCGAGCAGGGCGCCCGGACACTCGTCGGAACCGAGCGATTTTGAAACTATGGCGGCAAGCAATATGGCATCCTTGGCGCCATATTTACCGGTGACCGCGCCCTGAATTGTTAAGGAGTATGAACATGCAACGGACGCCTAATGAGCTCCTCAGCCGACTGTTCGAGTATGCGGAGGAAAGCCTCAAGGAACTTGATCCGTCGCGCTTTCAGCTCACAAGCTCTGTCAATGATGTGTATCAGCCGGCGGCGCTTCTGGATCTTCCAGGGCTGCACTTTGATCTCCAGTTTCCGGGCGACAACGTCTGGCTGCAGATCGAACGACTGGAGGAATCACGTGCTCCGACCCCCGTTGGCGGAGACTACAGCCCCCTCATCACCGTCAGCAACAACCCTGCCAAGCCACCCGTGCTAGCTGAACAGGCGCTTCATCAGCGTATTCGCGAACAGCAGGATCAAGACCCTGAAGGCGACATTGCCGTCATTGAGTCTGAGGTGCGTGCGCAAGCTTTGGCTGCGCTGACGACCTATCTGGTTCAGTGGCACGAATGGGCTGAGCACGAGAAGCCCCGTCGCAGGACAATAAGCTTTTATGGCGACATGTTCGCGTTGATGCAGCAGATGGAGACGGGAAAATCCGCTCGTGAACTGGTCTGGGGCATAGGCGTCAGCGCCTGGACGCTAACCATCAACGATGTGCAGCAGGGCTTCAATTATCCATTGTTCACGCAGGCACTCGACATATCGTTGAACGAGCAGAGCATGGCGGTCGAAGTTCGCCCGCGAGCCACCGAACCGATGATCGAGTTCGATGCGTTGATAAACGCAAATGTTCCTGGCGCCAGCGAGTGCGAAAGGGCCATCCGCGATCACCTGGGCAGACACGCCGACGCGCCCTTGAACCCATTCCTGCCATCGACTTTCGGTGATGTGCTAAAGCTCTCGGCAAGAAGCCTGGACAGCAAAGGCAAATATGCCGAGCTAATGGGGGACGGCGCCCAGCGGTTCCCTGAGCCAAGTGAAACTCTGCAGGTAAGCGATGCTTGGGTTGTGTTCGCACGGCCTAAACCGAGCAACTGGTTGATCAATGATCTGCGCAAAATTCGGGAGAAGCTCAAGGAGTGTCTTGAACTCCCCGCGGGCCCGCTTGCGTTAGTGACCCCGGCCTCGACGATCGCCCTTGATTACCAGCACGTAAACTTCCGTGGGCTATCCAGCAGAAGCATGGATGGATCGACCGCTGAGCCGAAGGAGCTGTATTTTCCGCTCCCTTACAACGATGAGCAGGTCACGATCGTACAACGCCTCGAGCACGCTCCCGGCGTAACGGTTCAAGGCCCTCCCGGTACCGGCAAGACCCATACGATCGCGAACATCATCTGCCATTACCTCGCGACGGGTAAACGCGTTCTGGTCACCTCTCGTGGCGAGCAAGCCTTGAAGGTACTCCAATCCAAGATACCCGCTGAGGTCAGGCCTCTCACGGTCGCACTGCTGACGAGTGACCGAGAGGGTATTCGGCAATTCCAAGGCTCGATCGAGGCGATCCAACATCAGGTCTCGCAAATCAATCCATCCCTGGCTCGGGGAGAGATTGATCGCCTGCACCAGTCCATCGACCTCGCTCATACCGAGCTGGTGAAACTTGATCGTCGCGTCAATGAGATTGCGCTGACTCAGCTCTCCGATATTCAGGTCGGCGATGCGAAATACCGTGCGGAGGAGCTTGCCGAGTTGCTCATGAAGGGCGCAGACCAATACGCCTGGTTTGACGACGTACTGTCATTATCCCCTGAACATTCGCTGCCCTTTGATGGTGAAGTCGGTAAGAACTTGAGACAAGCTCGCCGCGAGCTTGGAAATGACCTTGTGTACGTCGACGCCAGCTTGCCGGAAGTTGAGCAATTACCGGCAGCGGCCGACATTGGCAAACTCCACGGCTCACTCTGCAAGCTGAAGTCTCTTGAACATGCCTTGGGTCAGGGTGAGCTGAAGCCTCTAAAGTCCGACAGCGAAATCGTTATTGCAGCCGCCAGGGAGCTGGTTCTAGAACTGAGTTTGTGCGAAGAGAAACTGGAGGTCTTGCACGAGGGCGGAGAGTCCGAAATTCCTTGGTCGCTGGAGCTGCGCCTCAAGGCCGCAGGTCGCCGCTACGACAGTGAACTCTCTGTCCTGGTAGGCATGCTCCCGGTGGCACAGGCTTTGATACAACGCCGTAAGGTGATGCTGGAAAACTTTGTTGAGTTCCCAGATGAGGCTTTGGATTGCGAGAAAACGGCCGAGGCTGTCGAAAGAGCTGCCGACACAGGTAAGCCATTTGGCCTCATGAGCTTTGGAGCCTCTCAAGCCAAGGCACACATCAGTCACGTCCGTATCAATGGCTCGGCGCCAAAGTCTTCTGAGCAGTGGAAGACTGTCCTGGACTATCTGAAGCTTCACGCTGACGTGCGATCCTTCTCTGCAAGGTGGAACCCATTGGCTGAAACTCTGGGGATCCCTCGACTTCAATCGGGCATGGCTCATCTCCGGGAACTGGAGCTGACCATCATCGCAGTCCAGGCAGCCGTCGATCTCACTGCACACTACGTTGACAAGGTGCAGCCGCTCTGCGAAGCCGTCTTCGCGGATGCGCCGGATAGCATGCATCGCCTGACAGTCGCAGAAATACGTGGCCTACGAGATCAGCTCAACCAGAACCTGGCGCGATTTGATCTCAGTCTCGCTGCAGCCGCGCTCGCGATTCTGCAAGCCCAAGTTGCGGGCGATAGCCCTGTTGCCCACCGACTCCGGTCGTTCGTCCTGGAGTGTTTGGGCAGCCCGGATCAGGATTCGCATCGGATCGTATCCCTGTACGTAGACCTGCTCACAGAATTGCAGCGGATCAAAGCCCTGGGGGGACATTTGAATCATGTGCGCGAAGGCGCACACCAAGTGATGAAGGCTGGGGCGCAAAAGCTGTCCGAGCGCTTGTTGACTGTCCCCGTTGAGAACGGTGCTGAAGACCTGGCCCTCCCAAGCAGTTGGAAGGAGGCGTGGCAACACGCGCGGATTCGCTCCCATCTTGAGAGCATTGAAGCGCGCCACGAGCTCGTTGAGCTCAATAGCAAACGAGTAAAACTTGAAACGGGCCTGGCTCGCATGTACCGGGAGGTCGTGAGCCGAGCAGCGTGGCTTTCCACCAAAGCCAATGCCAGTCCTATGGTGCTGCAAGCACTCGCCGGCTACTCGACGGCCATACGCAAGATTGGGCAAGGGACAGGCCCGAACGCGGAACGTTACCGCCGTGACGCCCAGCAGTGCATGCAGGACGCCGCCGGCGCTGTGCCTTGCTGGATCATGAGTCACGCCAAGATATCTGAATCCATGCCGGCAGAGATCGGCGCATTCGATCTGGTGATTGTCGATGAGGCGAGCCAGTCAGATCTATGGGCTCTGCCCGCGATCGTCAGAGCCAAGAAGGTACTCGTAGTAGGGGATGACAAGCAGGTCTCTCCCGATGGTGGTTTCAAATCGGGTAAACGGATTGGCGAACTTCGCAACCGGTATCTGAACGACCAGCCCTATGGGGCGGACATGACACCGGATAAATCACTGTACGATTTGGCGTCCCGAGTCTTCGCGGGCCACATGGTTATGCTGCGTGAGCATTTCCGCTGCGTCCCTCCCATCATTTCCTACTCCAACCAGTTCTACGGTGGCGCGATCCAGCCCCTTCGAATCCCTCGCCCGTCTGAACGTCTCGATCCACCGCTGGTGGACATCTACGTCAAGGACGGGGTGCGGAACAAGAAGGGCTGCAACAAGCTTGAGGCTGAAGCTATCGCTGAGGAAATCCAGGCGCTCATCAAGAACGACAAATATGCGGGTCGCTCGATTGGTGTGGTGACGCTGCTGGGGGGCATGGAGCAAGCAAAATTCGTCGACTCACTGGTGCGCGAACGCTGCCCTGCAGCAGAGCTCCATGCCCGCGAATTTGCCTGTGGCGACGCCAGCACCTTCCAGGGAAGCGAGCGCGATATCATCTTCATTTCCCTCGTCGCTGACCCGGAGAATTGTCACCCGCTCTCGGGCAATGCTGCCGAGCAACGGTTCAACGTGGCAGCCAGCCGTGCGCGCGACAGGATGTACCTGATTCGATCGGTTACCCTTGATCACCTCTCCCAAAAAGACGTGCGCCGAACGCTCCTTGAGTACTTCAGCAAACCGCTGACTGAGGAGGAGGTCGATCAGGACGGCCTTATCAAGCTGTGCGAGTCAGGCTTTGAGCAGCAAGTGTTCACCCGATTGGTTGAGCGTGGATACCGTGTGATCCCGCAGGTGAAGAGCGGCGCATTCAGACTCGACATGGTCGTTGAGGGCGCCAACGATAATCGCTTGGCCATTGAGTGTGACGGCGACGCCTTCCATGGCCCTGATCGATGGGAGGCGGACATGAACCGCCAGCGTATCCTTGAGCGTGCAGGGTGGACGTTCTGGCGGTGCTTCGCCTCATCCTGGAGCATGCATAAAGAAGAAATCTTCGCCGAGCTCCTCCAGCGCCTGGCCGACCTCGGTATCGAACCAACGCACGCCTTGGACAAACTCCCAGCTGTCGTTGAGCTACGCGAATGGTCACCCGCAGTCGCTTCCTCCCAGGATGATGAGGATGAAGACATTGAAGTCCTGAACACTTTAACGATTGAAGGCGAGGAGCAAGCGCTGTCGCTATGACGGGTCTCTGAGCGCGCACTCTCAGCGAGTGTGCGCTTGCAGACCGTGTAGCCAGGAATCAGCTGTTGAACGTGGTACGCCGTGACCGACGAAGCCAGCGCGTGCAACGCCGGTGTTATGATCTGTACTTGGGGTTGTCAGAGCTCAGCATCCAGCCACCATTGAGCTGTCGATCCAGACGTTTGACCACAGGCTGATTGTCGATATATGCCACCACCACATTGCCAACCTGATGCGTCCGTGCCCTGTCGATGACAAGCTTGGTACCGTTCAAGATGCCCGCCGGCGACATGCTGTCCCCCTCCGTTTCACCGAGCCAGACGTGTGGAGCTCTAAGGTCTACCAGGTCGTCCAGGGAGATCGGGCTTCGTAGTGATCGGCCGCTGGACTGGGAAAGCCGCCCGAGGCGCGACCTGACAGAACCTGGAGGAGGGTAGGCAGCTCGGATTCAGTGATTTGCCGTAGGGAAATGAGGTTCATAGGAGCATTTCTTGTGGTGCTGGATGCATATACAGTACACGGTAAAATCGTCACCAGCCACATTTGAACGACAGCAGGGCAAACCGGATTTTCGACTCGATCTTCCATAAAAGTGCGCTTGATCCTCGGTCGTCCACTCGTCCGCCGCCGGGATAGACAAATTCGGCCAGGGTGATACGTTCGCAATTCTGTGATGAGCGTCCAAGAAAGTCAGGCTGTGCGAGCCAAAGAGGTACCTCCAATGATTACAGCTGTTGTCTTCGACGCCTTTGGCACTGTGCTCGAACTTAGGAGCAAGCTTCATCCCTTCCGGCAATTGCTCAAGGATGGCATCGCTCATGGCCGCACGCCCTCTCCAAACGATGTGCGGGTGCTGATGAGCAACCCATGGCCGCTGGAAGAGGCTGCAAGTCAGCTGGGTATCAGCATTTCGCCCACTCGGCTAAAGGCTCTGCAAGGCGATCTGGAGCGCGAGATCGCCTCTATCAGCCCCTTTGAGGATGGGGTTGAGGCCGTAGCAATGCTGCGCGCAGACGGCGTCAGGGTGGGCATCTGCTCGAATCTTTGCGAGCCCTATGGGGCCGCGGTGCTTAAGGCCTTTCCTGACCTTGATGCATACGCCCTCAGCTATCAGGTTGGCGCGATGAAGCCTGATGCCGTGATCTACCAGTCCATCTGCAGTGCTCTAGGGGTTACACCTGGCGAAATCTTCGGCGAGCGTAGTTCGCAGATCGCAATGGTCGGCGACTCAATAAAGTGCGACAGAGATGGGCCCAGGGCCGTAGGGATGCTTGGCTTTCATCTAGATCGAGCGGGTAGAGAAGGGGTGCGGAATCTGGTTCAGTTCGCCCACTTGGTCATCGAGTCGAGGCGGGAATCAGCCACCGGTTGATGGTTAACGTCCACCGACCAAGCCACTCAGGAAGTGTTTCCCACGAGCCCCAGCAGTTCATGCGACTTGATGACCGATGGGCTCGTCGTCCACCATGCGGCTTCCATCCAAAAGCAGGGCCATGGTCATGAGGTTTCCCAGACAAATCCAACACCTCGGGCTGGCCGCGCTCCTGCTCTCTAAGATTCGGCAAGATCCTGACGACCTCAGCACAGTGCTGACTCTCCAGCGCTTTCTGCTCCGACAGATCATCACAGCTGAGCATCGGGTAAAGCGGCTCAAGAAGGCGAGAGCTCGCATGCAATCCTTGAAGCGCAAAGGTTCAACGAGGGAAAGATCAACAATCCTCAAGGCCCTAGCGTCAAAAGCTGCTAGTCGGATCCAGGATCTCCACCATTTGATCTTTTTGTGGAAATGCTTTGGTGATGGCATCGCTTGTGTCTATCAAAGCTCCTACAGCCTCAAGCACTTGTATTTTGATGGGGAGTACGAGGTGAAGAGCGACCCGGGCTTTATGCTCGGCAAGACTGGGTTCATAAACGAGTATCGCTTTCTGCGCAGGGCTTTGGCCATGAACGTGCCTGCCATCCTGTCAGACCTTACGAACGTGATCCGCCACGGTGACGTCTGCTTGATGGGCGCTGCCGATCCACTACCTTGGGAGATCAAAAGCTCTAAGAACACCAACATGCGCGTGAAGAAGCAGCAGGAACAAATTCGGGTGCTGCAGGAGTTCTTTGCAAATGACTACGCGCCGAATTTTCGAGGACTGGCCAATGCCAAGCGCGTTGAAGTCTCTGTTCCCCTCGTCAGCTACGAGGATCAGATCAACGAGTGTCTGACGAAGGCCCAGCAACATGGGACGGCGGTTGTGGCCCCTGAGCTTGGCCTGACGTACCTGTGCGGATGGAATGTTGCTGGGAGGGCCGAGGCTTTTTTAGATCTACACGGGCAATATCAAACGCCCACCACGTTGACCGTTTCTCTAACTCCTGAACCCACCTGGCAGCATCACAAATCGTTCACCGTCACACTGTCTCCCGCCAATACGGTGTTGTTCATGCAGGAACGGTTTACGTGCCTCGTCTTGATTGACTTGGCAGTCGTGAGGCAGCTGTTGGATGAGCGGGCGTTGGAACCGGTGATTCTCATGGATGGCATCAGCGCCATTCAGATCGCGCCAAGAGTAAACAAGGAGCGCGGCAACTCTGAGGGAAAGGGAATTGCCGATGACTGGGAAAACCGAGTCGGTGTTTTCAGGCTAAGCGAACAGCATTTCTTGAGAGTCGCGACCCAGTTCGAGTCACTTCAATGGTTCGCCGACAATTTGGCACAACAAATCGAAGCCATGCGCAGCGAGCGTCCGACAGAGGCGATGATGGCAGGTGACCCATCGTTGTCGGAAATACCCGAGGATTGGCTCTTCGCGAGGGATCGTTATGCCGAACCATCCGGTGACTGAGTGACGATGCATGGGTGATTTGGAGGACTGCTGGCCTGTCTGGACGTACTCCAGGCTGGGCGGGCTGCTCGTTTAGAAACGTGGCCGTCAGCGGGTTAGGCGCGGGGACAAATCTAATGCGCCATGGCTTATAGAGCAGATAGTAGCTTTTCCAGCTGGGCATGTTCCCAAGTGCTAAGCAGCTCAACAGGGTCGGTACCAAATCGCTGGAATGAATCAAATCTGTAGGCGCGGCCATCAGGACAGTAGCAACTGTCGCAGTAGTCGAGCATATCGCAATCATTATAAAAGGTGATCACCCAGCCATCCACCTCGACAGTCATCAGCCCCGTATAGATTTCAGCCCAGGAATGCATGCCTAAGCGCCGCATGGTGCGAACTCCCAGCGCGATGTCGCGCATTACCTGGTAAGCCTCGCGGGCGGTAAGGGGCGTAGGGGACAAAGCAGATGCACCTTTCTCGATCTAAGTTCACGCAATGGTATACGAACGAGGGGATCGGTTGCGTGATCCGCATAGGCTTTCGCGTCTGCAAACGGCGATCAGACGCGTGCGCATCGGCCCTCCAGGAGTAGATTTTTCCGCGCACTTTGCCGAGTATGGTTGGCTCGAATTTACAAGGAGTTATCCGTGCCAGATCCTATCAGAGTCGTGTTTACCAACGATGCCTTTGATGCAGCGTTCCGATACGCAGAGAACCTTTGCAGCGACCCGAGCCACGCCATCAATGAAGTCGTGATTCTCGTTCCGGCAATGGCCAACATCAAGGTGAGCACCACGATCGGTGCCTTCCTGGGCGCGACCCGCGTCAAGGCACTGGAAAAAGGTGAGCGCACTACGGTGGTTGGAAAGCCCGCTCGGCTGATGACAAAGAGGACGCTGACATACTTTTCGCCAGGTACATTGGTCATTTGTCCGTACGCGAGCAAGGACATCATGGACAAGGTCGATGCTGCAGGTCAGGTGGCCGCGGTGATTGCCTTACCTTGGGGTGAAGACGCCGTGGCCGAGTGGATTAAATCTTGGTCGCCCATGGTAGATGGCGTGCGGCAAACTCAGCGGGCGAAACTGATAGATGACCCGGTAGTAGTCAAGGCCATGGAGTCACTCACCCGCCGTGTGAACCCGTCCAACCCGCTCTCACATCCTAATGACAAGGAGCGTGCTGTTCGGACTCTCAAAATCTTGCGACGGAAGAATCACTCTCTGGACGCAGATGACATCAGGGCGTGGGCGGTGGCTCATGGATGGAAGCCAGATGCAGCGGATGAGCTTGCGGTACTCGCGATAAAGATCGCCGGACTGAAGACTAAACCGACACTGGATCGCCTTGAGGCTGCAGCAACTACCTATGCCAACTGGGTTGAAGCTGCGAAGAAATAACGGTGAAATCGCATCGAGTCGGCATGGCCAGATTTGGAGGTTGCGCCGTATAGCGCAGCACCTTGATCGGGCCACCGCACAGCCGACCATTCCTGTTATACGGGCTGCGGCGACGCCGCGCCGAGCCCGATCCCGTGACCCCGTACCCTAGGATTCAGATATGTCGTTCGCAAATGCACATCAGGCAGCGATGAAACTGCAGAGCAAGAGGGGGCGCTGCCTGCACTTCAGTGATGGCGTGCAATGCAACGAGATCATCTCGGCCCACTCCATACAGAAACGGGGACAACTGGGCCTGATTGCTGAAGATGGTCATGTGTACCGGGTCAATGCCGACCTGTCGACCTTGAAGGAAACGGGAGGCAAACCACTGCCCAAAAAAATTGGGGTAAATCGCGCGTCAACCTTTCCAGGGATGTGCAAGCAGCACGACAACAAGCTCTTCTCACCCATTGATGATCGGCCCCTGTCGATCGATCCTCACCAGGTTGCGCTGTACGCATATCGCAGTATCTGCCGAGAATATTTCGTCAAAGAGAACGCGTCGAAGTCCCTCACTGAGATGTTCAAACACCCAGGGCTCGGAGTTGAGCAACGCCAGATGCTGGCTGGCGCTGCGTATGGACAGTCCCTCGGTTTTAAGCGCCTCAAGCGTCACAAGCTCATCTACGATCACTGTCTCTCGGCCAGTGATTTCACCGGCCTGAAGTTCATTATCTTTGGTTCGACATCTCGATGCTCGCTGCAGGCCTCGGGACTGATCTTCCCCGATTTTGATTTTCAAGGCCGCCAGCTACAGGATCTGAGCCCCGAAACCAAAAATCTGGATCTCTTGGTCTTCTTCACAGCCCCCACCGAATACGGCTGGGCCTTCGTTTTGGCGTGGCATGAATCAAGCGATCTGAGTTGCGAGCGATTCGTTTATTCGTTGGCTGAATCAGGGCGCGGCGTTGGGAAAATTGAGGATATGTTGCTGCGGTTCTCGCTCGCGTGTTGCGAGAATCATGCAATCCGGATCTCCTGGTGGGACTCGCTAGATACCGTCGCGAAGAGCCAGGCTTTAGACTTCATGGCATTCATGGCGGATCCGACCTTGGGGATAAGATCGGATTACCTGGTAGCGGGCTGCGAGGGGCTGGCGGACTGGTCGTTTGATAACGTTCGAGATGTTCGTTGATTGGCACGGGCTTCTAGAGCATGCATCAGGGGTAGCCGAGCGGCCCGAACGTGATGTGATCAAACAATACGAAGTGGCGGTGCGCCGCCAGCGCGACGCCCGGGAGTGTCGCTGTGATTCCAGCTATCGATTGAGTAGCTGGAATCACAGGGCATACGGCTAATCGATGCGGCCAATAGACTGCCTGACCATCAAAGACTCAGTTTTTGCTCCCCGGAGGCTGAATCAGCCGCCGCTGGTCTTCCTCAGACCTTGAATACCAGTTTCGGTCGGGGAGGGTATCCGGCTATCTCACCGATTTTGAATTCAGAAGGCTCATCGTAGCTCGTGACGGTGGCCGCCCACTGCCTCACTTCCTCATCCCATGCAGGGTCACAGAAATCAGCATTAGGCCAGTAGTTGTGAACCTCCGTGTAATCGAGTTGCGCAGCAATGGTGCGTTCTAAGCCACCCAGCACACACCAGGCAGCGTACATACGTATCTTCCAGCTGGGAGCCGTCAATATGTGCACCGGGTCGTACCGGTCAAAACCTAATGCAGCGACCTCAGCATCGAAGGAAAACAGGGCAGTGATTGATCCTCCGATGTCAGACTCATCCTTGGCTATGTCATCTACCCAGCACAAGAGATAGCCAAGCGACTGAAATTTACTGAGCAGCCGGCTTTCCGCCTTGTCGGTGACATGGCGAGTCACCTCATGATCACCCTTTTTGGATTTGACTGTACGGAAGCTAGAGCTTGTCTGGGACATTACGCGCGATCCTTTTTGTTATTGTTTTCTTACACGTTAACCATTGAGCGAAGCGCATCGCAAGTGTTGACCATGCTAGCCAGTGCGCCGTTGAATGCTTCTGGTCGTTGAACACCAGCCGCAAATCTCATCAGTAATCCTTAGTTCAGAGGCATTACTCAGCTACCCCAATCGCTTTACTGCGATCGCCTATGAGGAATGTGATCGGGTGCTGGGACATGGATAGCGTCTTATTGTTGTTTCATTCCATGATGCCTATGGAGCGAAAGCCGGAGCAACCAATTTAAAAAGGTTATTGATTCAAGGAAAAGCGAGCCGTTCGCGCTGTTGTGAATGGTGAGTTATGAGGCTAAGAGGCAATGGTTGGGTCGCGGCAAGCCCGAATTGCAGCAGAGAGCGTCGTTATTATTTGACCGTGCCGGATCAACACCCGGCACAGTCGCTGCAGCCTGCAGATCCTATCTAGTACTCACACATCGTCGAGCGCCGGTGGTGACTGCTCGTCAATCGTGATCTGGCTTCTACCCGGCCTAGGGGTTTCCACCGCGGTTACGCCCTCAGGGGTCGGAACAAGTGACCATATGCGTGCGTCGATTCCATCATTCTGCAGTTTGCGCATGAAGTAGCGGGCCTGAAGGGCATCGTGCGTCGCGATGACCACTTGGAAATCATGATTAATGATGTAGTCGCGAAGCACATCAAAGACGGACGCGGCATGCACCAGATCGTGATGCTGTGTGGGATCATCAAGGAGGAGCCCGCGCCACGGAGACCACTGATGTTCCAAGGCCATTGAAAGCAGGAACGTCAGTTGCAGATCCGTCAGTTGAGCCTCGCTGGCTATCGAGGGTACTGGGGCTAACCCCCCGTGGAGCGGCACAGATACCTCAGCACGTGCCTTTTGATAGGAGCTTCGGAAACTCAGATTCGTCCCGGTAAACCTTTGCTCCCTGACCACGCGTTTGAGCAATGCTTGCCACCGAGGCATCACTGCCTGAACGTTTTTCTGGACGTTCGCGATTTCGGAGGAAAGGGACTGGTTGAGCGACTCCATCGCTGCAGACAATTGCGATAGGCGCTGCACGCCCGTGCGCTTCGATTCGACCTGTTGATTCAGGTGGGTCGAGAACTCATCCTCCGACCGCTCGCCGCGCCGGCGATCAAGAAGCCCCTGAGCGAGCCGGGCCTGCTCTATCTTGCTCCACGCTCCGATCTCGATCTTGATGGTCTGAAGCGTTTCCGAGTGCCTAGTTAGCTCAGTGCTGGTGGACTGCAACTGAGCCTCATGGCTGCTCGCAACCGCGGCTGTGGGATCGCCGGCGAATGAGAGCTGACGCCAGGACGCCCTGATGGTAGCCAATCGTGCTTGCGCTTCAGACAGCTGTGTTTCCAAACCAGCTGCAGCGATCGTGGCATCGGTCAGTTGGGCCTGCTGACGAT
Source organism: Pseudomonas coronafaciens pv. oryzae str. 1_6 (assembly GCF_000156995.2). NCBI lineage: Bacteria > Pseudomonadati > Pseudomonadota > Gammaproteobacteria > Pseudomonadales > Pseudomonadaceae > Pseudomonas > Pseudomonas coronafaciens. The sequence goes on from NZ_CP046035.1 coordinate 2,748,617, forward strand.
CCAAGGCAGTCTGTTCGGCAATTATCTTGGCACCTAACTCAACGAGCTGATTGGCGGTCTGGTTCTGCGCGGTAGACAGATCTTCCAAGGATTGAGCTGGCGGGGCGTCTGCGGTGATCGCTGCCAACGCCGCAGTCGCTTGCTCCAGCCGGCTACTGGCCTCTGAACGGGCCTGCCGCGCGGAGTCCACTGCGCGAACAGCGGAGTCGTATTCATTCCTTGTCTGCTCAAAGACTTCTGAGCTTACCCGCGGAGCGAGGTTGCGCTGTTTATCGTCCAGTTGAAGCTTCGCAGCGGCATTGGCATCAACGCGAAGCCGGATGGACTCTTTCGCCAAGGGAACCGTGTCGCCGCCGAGCAGATTGTTCAAGCTGATCTCGACGATATCGGCTGTCAGGTATCCCTGCTGCGACTCTAGGTCAATAATCCTGTACTGACATGCTCTGAGTTCTGCTTCAGCGTTCGTCACTGCCTCAGTAGATTCTCGGAGAACATCCGCGGCCCTTTTTACACGTCGTTCGGCTTCGACGATATTCGGGTCGATAGCCGCTAGCGCCTTGGCGACACGCTCATGTAAGCCGACCGCGCCATGTTCTTCGCCACACAGCGGGCAATCACCGCGGTCGGGAGGCAAATGGGCCGCGATGGCTGCAACAGCTTGGCGTATTGAGTCAGCCGCAGATGTCAGATTTTCATGATGGCCCTTGGCGGCCTGATCTTCTTCCTCAGCGGTCGCTCTGGCCTCTAGCGCGACACGAAGCTGTTCGCTGAGAAGCTCTTCATGTGCTGCTTCGCCGCTGATGGTGCCGGTAACTTCTGCAACTCGCTGAAGAGTCAGCTCCCAGCGATCCAGGAGTTCTTGAGCTGTGAGGAGGTCGGAGTCTATTTGCAGCAGCGTCTTGCGCTGACCATTGATCAGGTCATGTTGAACACCGAGCTGCTCGTGTCCTTCGTGCATTCTGCGCGCCGTAGAAGCTTGCGATTCAGCGATGGTTAGGGCGTCGTCGGTTGTCTTCAGAACCTGCTGGCGTTGCTCAACCGTCTCCTTGGCGTTGGTCTCATTCACGTACCGATTGAGTTGCTGAGCAATCGTGTCGCGTTCAGTTTCTGCAGCGACCAACTCTCGTTGTAGCTGCTCAAGAGCTGCCACGGCCACCGAGCGATGTTCTCTCTTCTGGTTCAGTTCCTGCGTCGCGGAGAGGAACTCGGTACTGAGCTGCTCTGAACGAGCTTGTTCAGACACAAACCGGCCTATGAGCCCGTCGACCTCAGCCAATTCCTTGATCTGTTCACGAAGTCGCTCGAGCTTGTTTTGAACCAGTTGCTCCAGTGCATCATGCACCGTCTCCAATCCATCTTGGCCCAATGGAGGTACGAGCAGCCCGGAGGGCAATTGGTCGAGGCTTTGCGCCTGTTGAGCAATGTCCGAGATCGACTCAGCAATGCTTTCCCTGCTGCGCAGCGCCCCTTGGGTTTGGACAGCCGCCTGGTCTCGGTCAAGGCTCAGGCTTTGCCATTCTGCAAACTCGGCTTCGAGCGAATCCAGCGACGCTTTCGCTTGCTTGATCTGCTCTGTGAGCGCCCGCCGGATGCTCGCGAGAGCAGAGCTTACCTGGCTGCCGTCCTTGCCAATCGGCAACCGTTCCAACTGGGAGCCCGCGACCTTTGGATCTGCCTTGACCAGCCATTCACCCTCGCGCTGATCAAGCAGGTGGGTGAGCCTGAGCAGAAAGGGTATGTCGGCAGGATCTTTCGAGGGGAATAGAAGGCTCAGATCACCCGTTGTCTCAACGTCCCCACTTTTGTTGACTTGAGCGCTGGCTTGCAGATCACCGAAATCAAGGCTCACTCGAGCCATGGATTGAGAGTCTCGGATGATTGGGACGAGGTTTCCGTCGAGGCGAGAGATCTTGCCCGTCAATGCGAACTCAACCGCTTCGAAGATCGCGGTTTTCCCAGTGCCATTGGGGGCGAGCAAGATCGTGGCCCCGCGGCTGAGCTCAATCTTCGTTTCGGCGCCAAACCGGCGGATGTTCGAGAGCGTTATGGACTTTAATTGATTCATTTCTCGTCCTCCTCGCCAAACGCCGAGATCCTAAGGGCCTCAGCAATTTCGCCACCCGATTTGCCGGAAAGCAGGAGCTCGCGCCATTCATCGCGATGCGGCTTGACCCACGTATGCGCCAAGACGAGGGCGCTGAGGGAAGCTGACAATGGGTCACTAATGCTGTCGGAGCTACCGGGAATCGAAAGTGTCGCAAGGAAGCTGCGGTCGAGAAAGGAACCGGCGTCTTCGCCCTCTCTGACGACTACCTTTCTGCAGAAGCGGTCGTCCGTCTCGAGCCGAGCAGCGTCCTCAGACGCAACACCCTCAATGAGCATGAACATGTAGAGGTCAGCAGTTTGCGGCTCCGGGAGCATGTCACGGACATCTGCCGCCCACCGAAACGCTCCCTGGATTTTAGACACGTCGTAGGGAAGGGCGGCGATCAAGACAGTCCGCCAGCCCGCACCTTCCTGATTAACCCGTTTCAGCTGCATCCCTGCGCTCGCGATCTCAGCCAACGGCGATGGCAGTTCCACCGAGTCCGGATAGGCGACCTCATAGCGACCTTCGGCACGGTTCGAGATGGCTTCCACCATCTCCGAGATTGTTAGCATGTCAGATTCCTTTCGTGTTCGTGTCGATGGCGGACTGGCGCGCCACCAGTCGATCTTGCAATTGTTTACTAAAGTGTTGCCGCACTGTGGCCAGCGTGCCGAAGCGCAACTGGTTGAATACGCCAGAGCGGGTCACGAGCAGATGTGGTCGGCGTTCTGCAGCCATGCTGGTGGCCGACTCTGCATCGTCAGCCATACCTGTATTCAAGAGTTCTGAAGGGGGAGTGCTGACGCCAGACAGGATCACGACTGGGGCAGGGGACGGGCCGATAACGTTGATCAACAGATCGTCGGATATCTCACGGACTTCAGGAGCTCCAGTTGCCGGGCCAGACCAGTACTTGAGGGCAATACTCAGAACCTCCCCAAACTCCGGGAAATGCTTCCAAGCGGTGCCTGCACCTCCAACCCCTACGGCGACCAGCAAAAGCAGTTCGACGGCGCTAACCAGCAGGTCTACGGTGCGAGGGCCAAGGCGAAGTGCGTGGGTAGCATTTTTTCCTTCCGTCTCCGGGTATAGAAGCTGCTCCAGAAATTGACGACGGCTCTCCGGATTCTTCGTGAATCCGTCCAACCACTCTAGCCAAATCGCTTCCATGGCATCAGCAAGGTCAGAATCTTTTACGGCGTTTAGCTTTGCAGAAACACTTTGAGTTAGCCGTTGCCACACTAAGTCGTCCATGGCACTTGCGAGCGCTACAGCTTCCGCTCGAGCAGCACTCAGGGTCTTGAACTCATGATCCAGGGAGCTCACGAGCGCCTCAGTGTTATCCATCCACGAGAGATCTTTGAGGTCGCTCTCGGCGCAACCGAGGGTGTGCCCGACTTCATGGCCAACATTGGTGCGCCAGGTTTGCGCGCCCTGCATCAGGCTTTGACTGCCGTGTGGCAGATGCAGCGCCATTCTCAATATTGCGGATGGAAGCGTAAGGTTCGCTCCTATGGGAGGCGAGTACGGTGCATACACCCTAAGCTTCCGATTCCCTGGTGCACTGCCCCAAAGGTGATTCACGACACCCTGGGCTGTTCGGGGGGAGAGCGCACCGAGATCATGGGTGCCAGAAAACGACCAGGTCTTGCCGGAAGGTTGGACTTCATCCCCTAGCAGGTATTGAGCCCAAGTTTCGATATCGGGGCGAAGCTCGTCTCTGAGCTCATGGATAATCGCATGACACCCCAGGGCCGAAACGTCAGAGACCTCGGCGGTGATCACCGAAATAAGCTGTTCGAGGGCGCGTTCCGGATTGGTGAAATGCCTGCCCAGGGATTCGACTGAGCGCTGCTGTAATGTCGCGTCGTTCCCCACGCAGACGACCGTGACACGCTTGAGGGTGTCGATGATCTGCGTCCAATCTTCAAAGCCACACCAGGTCGTAAGCCAGAGATGAGCCCGGGTTGTCGGCCCGTCGACACGCTTCGCCAAGTCGTCGGGATTGAGTCCTATCTGGCGGCACAGCTTACACAGCTCGTCCAGATGGTTAACGGTCAGCTTATCCTTGATGCTTAGGTGTGCCCCTAAAAGCGTCAGCTGAAATCGACGTTCAGGCAATTGGGCAAATGTGCCGGCGCGAGCGTGCCTGGCTAAGCTTGAAAAGGCCGAATCAAGAACGGAAAGGCTATCCTTGGCCGCGTCAGCAGCATCGTCAGCATTTGCGGGATCGTCTACGGCAACCAGTGTGGCAACAGCTTCGTCCGCACCAATATCATCATCCGTAGCAATAGGCTTGTCCGTAACAGGCTTTTCCGTAACGAGGGGTACGGAGGCAGCCTTGCCACCCTTGGCGGCTTTAGCAGCTTTGGCGGCTTTGCTCTTTTCGCGGGCGAGTCTCTTCTCTGCGAGTTTGGCCAGATATACCCGCATATCGGGGTCTTTGGTGCAGAAGGGCGTGCTCTGGCGCTTGATTTGCAGGTGCTCGAATGAATCTCGTGAATGGACGATTACAACATCATCCCACTCTTCGATACCGCCTTGCTCAGCACCAATTTCTAGCGGAGCCCGACGCCCGTCGAGGAATTTTTCCAACATGTCCGACAAGCGCTGAGCAATGACCAGTTTCTCGTAAAGCGACTTCTGCTCCAGCCGAAACCGTCTGATCATACTGACATCCCTTTACTTCATTATCTTGTTGGCCAGCTCCGCTGGCAGTTCGCCACATCTTAACACTTGGCGGCTGGCGGTCGTACTGGCGCGCCGCGCTTAGGCAAAGAGGCAGACACGGATTATCCCACCGTACAGGCATGAGGTTGTTTCATCATGCAAGCTATGTTTACTGAACATTGTATTCAGGCCATTGCCAAGGGGAGCGGGCAGCGATGGGCATGTTGGACTGGTTGTTTGGGAAGCGTAAAGCTGTACGCGTTGAATCCCCGCCGAAGAATCCAGGCGGCCGCGACAGCTTTGAATTCGAAGGTGGACTGCTTACCGTGCCAGCCCGCGATTACTACGGGCTCTATAAATACTCACCTAAGAAGGCGTGGGCGATCTCCTGGAAGGATTCGACGCCGGATGGACGGCGTGGCGGGCACCGCGAGGAAGGTGAGGGCAGGTATGTCCTTATTGATGTCGCCAACAATGCTGTTTTGGTCGATGCCAGAATGCCCCGTCCGAACAACGGCGCAGTCGCGGACAACGGCAGCTTCTGCCTGGAAGACTGGCACTTCGGGAGCGCGCTGTCCGGCACATTTCACGTCTTCACTTCTTCACTTCTCAGGGTCTACCGATAATCACCAAGGTGCTGAGCGCAAATATTCTGCAGAGTGGAATTTCTCGCAATGGCCTCCTGGCGTACTGCCTCACCGCAAACAGCCCGACTGAGGATGGGCGTAAGCTCGCTTTGTATGACCTCAAAGAAGGCGTGGAGCTTTTCGCGGTCACGCCGCAGCGTGCCGGCGAGCACATCGGGTTTGATGAGAAGTCGCGGCAACTGGTGGTCAAGGTCTCAGGCGGAGGCGAGTACCGTTACGGGGCTGACGAGGCTCTGGTGGATGAGGACGCCGCAGATGAAGCCATGCTGAGCTCGACCAACTATACGGACGTCATTCTAACTGCCGAGGCCATGCTGAAGGTTGGATGCTCCACGTCTGAATTGGAGAGGATTCTGGCCGCGGTGATTGGATCTCGAGTTTTGGGGGCGGACGATAATCCAGCTTGGAAGCCGACAGCGTTGAAGGTGCAAGGGTTGGCCCATGAGGCGCTTGGTCAAGGTCGCGAGGCTATCGGGTGTTATGAGGAAGCTCTGCGCTTGAACCCAAAGATTGGGGTTAAGAGGAAGCTGGATTCGCTGCTGAAGCGGTTGTGATCCGCGAATGGTTTTGGTTGTGCGTTCTGAGACGCCAATCAAAAGCTACGTGCACGCCAGCGACCCTGTGGGCGCGCGCCTCAATGATCCGTCATTACGGCCGACGTAGAGGAGGGGGCTAGGCCAAAGCTCGGAAAGCGGGCTAGGAGGCGAACCAGTCGCTTCGGTTACCAAGCTTTGACAATTTACCCTGTACACCTCAGTGAGTCTGAAACCAGTGGGATTTTGATATGTCTTGGCGAATTCCAATATCTGGCCAAACATTGTCGTTAGCCCCGACATCCTGCGAGACGAAGCCCTTGGGAATGAGGCCTGCGCGCTTTGCCGATTCACGCAGCTCGGCAAATGTCAGTGAAGCACTGGGGTCAAGCTTGTCCGAACCTTTCCAGTGCATCCTAGCTGATGCAGGCCTAGCGCGGAGGTCTTGTAAGATGCTGGCGGTAAACTCGCGGAACTTTTCGATGAGGCTGCCGTAGCCATAAGCATCAATGCCGTGCATCAAAGGAAGCAGGTAGCTATGCGCACTCAGCAATGGATCATGCTGGTGTCTGAATTGCGCATAGCGCTGGAAGTAGGGCTGGAATGGAGCAGAAAGGTGGAACCGGCGACCAAGGTAAAGCGGACTCTCGAAGAAGCCTGGGCCCTTGGCAAATGCCAGCCGTGAGGCCAAGTAAGAGCTGGCAAATTCAGTTTTTGGCTGGCTTTGGACTGGATCGGATACTTGGAAGTCTAGGGGTTTGAAGTAAGAGAAAGTGGGCTTGATGGTCTGTGTGGCAGTGAGCGCCCGCATAGGAATGTCCGAGTGGACGGCCGCTGCGACGATGAACAAAAACGGTTCCAATTTCTCACTGTAGTTTGCAAGCGACTCAGTAATCTCCATTAGGTCGGAGAGTTGCTCCGACGTGAGTATTGTCCGGCGATTTTCTGTGCGGGCTTCGAAGTCTTTAGGTGATAAATCCCGAAAAGGATTTCCAGTCCCGATACCGGCGTCAGTGAGCAGCGAATCAGTAAAAGCGAAATATTCCCGTCCATGCGTAAGGAACCAGTTCCGATGGTGTTTAGAGCTCAGCCCTGGATCATCGCCAGAGAGAGTCTGTCGGATGATCGGACGCCATAGCGGATCAAGAGGCTTGTTTGCAAAATTCCCCCGGGTCTTTTTAGAGTACCGACTACAGCCCGGTGTCGTGACCCAAGCAATCGGCGGTCTCATGATGAACTCTATAAAAGCTCTTGCGTCGGCGCTGTCCCAATCAGCCAAGGCTATCCCTCGGATTGACCAACTCCAGTGCATCATCGACTCTATGATCGGGCAAAGCATCTTGTAGTGACGGTCTTGGAATCCAGACCGTCGAGATTGCTTCATAAGAAAGCCCATGCCAGTTTGCCAGGCTTTCAGCGCATTCAGATGCTCGGGAACTAACTCCAAGCGGCGCCGAACTTCCAGGTTTATGGGCTGCTCAACGTGGGCATGGTCGTTGAGTAAACCCAAGGGTGGGAACAGAGGATAAGGAACTGTGGGCTCAGCCATGGATTACAAGTCCTATGCGAACACGTTGACCGCTTGAGGTAAGCGGGAACTGAGCAACCGGGTCTGCTGGGTTAGCCAAGTAACCAAGTCATGGCAACCAGGTCAACCGGGTCAGTGCAGCGGGCCTAAAAACGTCACGGGGATTCATCGTTGGGACTCATGACGGAGTGGGCGCTGAACGGTCAGCCAGTTCCTCATAGAAAGCCTACACTCAAGTGTTCAGCACGACAAAGATCGCATTGGCGAGTGTCAGGCGAGGCTTAAGCGGAAATAGTTGGTGCCTTTGAGGTGAGGATTAGAAGTCTTGTTTTCAAATCTGAGGAATCGCTGACGAGAGCCAAGGAAAATCTCGAAGGCACAGGAGGTAGGGCGAGGAACTCGTTGATTTGGTTGGATTCTGGTAATTCGAGGCAAACCACGGTTTTTACTCACTGGTGACACAGATCAAGAGGTGTAAGCAAACAAACACAATTTAACATAATATACATTATGCGTAATATGGTATTGCGTCACAAACCGCAGTACCCGTCAGATCTGCGCAGACGAAACCTCTTCTCCACACGAACCACGTTCAACACTCGCGATGCCTCCTGTCCTGTCCATGTGTGTCACAGGTCCTGACCACGCAATCAACATGGCAATGGAATCGGACTGAGCTGTTGTTACCAAATCCAATTCCATTTCGAGGACAAGATCTGCTCGTAGAATTACATTGATGCGGGTATCCATGCCTTCGAGGGCCATAGCTAAGCATTGGGTGGAATTACGCAGTTCTACATCTGAAACGCTGTGTATGCTCAATACTGGCGTACCCATTTTGGTCACCGTCGGTCCAGCCGGATTTATCCCATTCACCAGCTTGCATCTACCACAAGCTCGCATCAACGGCACTATCTGGCAGTATTTCCATATCTAGCAGTATTTCCATAGTATTGACTGCCTGGCGAACAAGGCTCATCGTTGGCGGCGACATGAGGTGTGTGGCTGACGACTCGACCTGCAGGACGAAGATTGCTGTGTCTGATACTGTTTAACGCATACCAATACACAATGGTGGTGGCAGCGCTAAAAGTATGCAGGTATGGGCCTCAGGTCCAGACGGTTGTTGATTACTTCAGGAAAGGCTGCACGCTCACCCTCGCCCGGCATTGAATGGAATGCACGCGACAATATCCAACTCAACTAAACCGTCATTTAGTTGAGTTAAACGGATAGCCTTCCTGGGCTATCGCCCTCCTACTCGTTTCAAGGGCAATTCGAACGACAAACTGCAACAATAGAGCTAAAGCCCAACCAGACCGGGCAGCCCGCCGATATCGGGAATCTGATGATAACCAAACGCAGCATTCGCCGGCTGTTCATGTCCTCGGGCAACAAATGCTTTGTGCTTGATGTTCATGTCGTGGGCTGACATCAGATCGTAACGGAAGCTTGAGGATACGTGCAGAACATCTTCCGGGCCGCAGCCCAGATTATCGAGCATGAACTCGAAGGCCGCCAGACGAGGCTTGTAGGCCTGCGCCTGCTGAGCGGTGAACACTTTGTGAAACGGCGCGCCGAGCTTCTCGACGTTTGACATGATCTGCTCGTCCATGGCGTTGGAGAAAATGACCAAGGGTATCTTGTCGGCAATTTTTGCCAGCCCAGCAGGTACATCAGGGTGCGGGCCCCAAGTAGGTACTGCGTCGTAGTACAACTGGCCTTCTTCTCGGTATTCAATACCCCAGCGTTTGCAGGTACGCGCCAATGCTGTCTTGAGTATCTCGTCATACGGTCTCCAATCGCCCATTACCTGATCCAGACGGTACGCCGAGAAATCCTTGATGAACTGATCCATGCGCTCGGCAGGAACCCTGTCCGCGAAGAACTCGCGCGTCAAAGCGGCAGTCTTGAAGTTGGTCAATGTGCCATAGCAGTCGAAGGTAATGTACTTGGGGCGAAGAAAGCTCATGATTGTAGTCCTGATCAGTATTTGGTTCACAAAGGGTCAAGCAAGTACTCGGTGAGGCAGGCCCTGGTAGACTTCGCAGCCCAAGGCAAGCGTTGTTTTTATAGCGCAGCAAAAGCCCTTTCCAGTGCGTCAAGCAACCGCCCTACTTCCCTCTCAGTCCAGATCAAGGGTGGACGAATTTTCAGAATGCTCGCATCCGGTCCTGTTGCGGAAATAAGCACGCGCTGTTCACGCAAGTGGTTAACTATTCGTAGCGCAGTTTTCATGTCAGGGGTTTTCATCGCCCTGTCAGTGACTAGCTCAACGGCAAAGTACATGCCGGTGCCACGCACATCACCAACTTGCTCATAACGCTTGGCCAAGTCTTTAAGGCCTGCCATTACAAGCCCGCCGACGCGCGTGGCATTGAGCATGAGCTGCTCTTCCTGAATCACATTCAGGGTTGCCTGGGCTGCAGCAATCGCAACGCTGTTGCCACCAAAGGTATTGAAATAACGCATGTCACGCCCGAAGCTCGCAACCACTTCCGGGCGCACCATCAAGCCGGCAACGGGATAGCCGTTACCCATCGGTTTGCCCATGGTGATAATGTCCGGTGCTACCCCATGACGCTGATGCCCCCAGAAATGCGTGCCGCTGCGACCAAATCCTGACTGAACCTCATCGGCGATAAACAAGCCGCCGGCTTTGCGCACCACTTCGGCTATAGGCTTGAACACGTCCACCGGATCGCAGAACAGTCCATCGGACGAAAACAGACAGTCAGCAATGAATGCAGCGACACCGCCGCCGTGACGCTGAATATCCTGAATCTGTGCAGCGACCTGGTCTGCCATATAGCGCCCCAGTGACTCACGCGGAATGCGGTAAGAGTCCGGAGCGGGCACGCGACGAACATAGGGATCAAGCTTGGCATTGGCGCCCAGCGACGGAGAAAAAGCGGCCACGGTTGCCGAATTGCCGTGGTAGGCCTCGGCAGTAACGATAACTCCGGTATTACCTGTGTGATGACGTGCGATACGGATGGCCAGGTCATTGGCCTCCGAACCGCTGCAGGTGAACATCATCTGCCCGTCAGCCGCCATATCGCCATCCGCGGTGGCACGCAGTTGTTCGGTATAGTCAAGAATCCCTTCCTGCATGTAACGGGTATGGCTGCACAACGTAGTCATTTGCTCGGTTATCGCGGCCACCACGCGATCATGACAATGGCCCACCGACACCACATTATTGTAGGCATCCAGGTATTCGTTGCCGTCCTTGTCGTAGAGATATGCACCTTTGCCGCGGACGACACCGACCGGCTCGTTATAAAACAATCTGTAGCCTGGGCCAAGAAGGTTGATGCGGCGCTGAATATGCTCGCGCGCCGAGGCATCCAGTCGATCGGCATTGGCAGGGTTAAAGCCGTTAGGCATATCACCACGGACAGCCTCGATTTTTGAAGTGTTCATTTAAATCTCCACTCACAAAGATGAATCAATCGGCGAAGGACATCAGAAGCTCTGACATGTGTGAAGGTGATCGACTGACTATCCAGTCGAGCTGAGACCATCCCGGGGCCGCATTCCTCAAGATGTATGCACTGTTTTGCGGAAACAGCTGAGATCGCCAGGTGGTTATCAACGCGCGAGTCAGCAAGCGTGCCATGGCGAGATGCGGGATGAGGGAAAGCTCGTCGGCGGTCAGGTCAGCAACGCGCAAATACCCCCTCAATACATCTTTTGCCGGAGCGAAGATATCGACGTCGTTGCCTGATCCAACCACGCCTAACTGGTTCATCATTGCCGTGGATACATCAATGGCAATGGCTGTTTTTACGGTGTCACCGAAATCGATAATGCCGCTGATGCATTGCGGATTGCGCGCATCCACCACAATGTTCGAGGTATTGAAGTCGTTGTGCAGCACCTGTTGGCGACAACCGGCAATCAAACTTTCAACCTGGAAAAATCGATCAAAAGCCTTTCTCAGCAATTGTCGATGCGCGGGCTCTGACACGAAGCTTATCAAGGGCTCCAGGGTACTCAGGTTCTGAACATCCCAACATACTTTGCGAGACTCGCCCGGGTGGGAAAAATTAGCGGTAGCCAGCCTGAGGCGCGCGAGCAACTCGCCAATACGCTCGCGACCGTCTGCGTTAACAGTAGTTTTATCCAGGGGCACTCCTGGCAGGAAACTCATCAGTCGTACCTGCCTGGAGTCGCCACTGGAAGTCGAAATGGGCGTCAGGTAATCGCCTTCCAGTGACTGATAAACCCTGGGGATTGGCAGCGCTGGTGCTGTATGCCCGATGTGCCGCATGACTTCAATTTGCAGAGAAAGCTCAACCGGCGCTTCCTGAGGGTTGGCGACTTTAAGAACGTAAGTTTTGCCGCACACGCTGTCGCACCGAAAGGTATCGTCTTTCTCCGTCGCAAAGCGCACCAATTCAGCATCCACCCCGAACTGGTCCAACAGAACCCGCCTGCCCTCCTCCAGGGAAACCGGGGTGAAAGGCGCGGCCAGATCACCCTGCAAGGCAGCAAGGCCACAGCTCATCTCATCTTTTCGCATCTCGGGCATCTCGGGCATCGCTGAACTCCAGACCTTTTGGTCACTTGCCGCTCGCATCTGACGCACCAGATATTGTGCTACAATTTATTTTTTTGAAAGAAAAATAATTCCTAAAATTTTGAAATCCCCTTCAAAATCAGAAGAAAAACGGATAATTTATTGTTTTTAAAGAGAAAATAATTTAAGCGCATAATTTGAATTGTAGAACAATAAATATCTTGCCTTATGAGTTCTCTGGCGGAACATGACCCACACGGATTAGAATCGCCTCTCAACGCAGCCTCGATCCGGCCATGTATAAAATGACTTTTCTCAGCAGCAACATCGAATCTCGCGCAGCGGGCCTATCAGCCGTCGAGGTGCTGGCGAGTAAGCTCAAAGCCAGAATCCTGAACGGTGATTTCGAACCCGGAGAGTTTCTGCGGGATTTTAAAATGGCAGAGGAATACGAAGTCGCACGCAACACGTTCCGAAGCGCCGCTCAATTGCTTGTTTCATTCGGACTTTTGCTGAAGGTACCTAATCGCGGGTTCTGCATCCCCGAATTTGGTCCGAACGAAATTGTGGATATCGCCAGGTTGCGAGGCGTACTGGAAACTGAAGCGGTGCGCATGATTATTTTAAACGGGGTGATTCCAGAGGACGCACTCAGCGCGGTGGAAAAGCTGCGTAACGCGCCGGCCGACTCACCTCGCTCAGATATCGTGACCGCCGATGGGGACTTTCACCGGGCAATTATCCGTGCCAGTGGCAGCCCTCGATTACAACGAAGCTACGCCATGCTGGAGAGCGAGATCGAATTGCTTCTGGTGCTTCAACAACCCTGCTATGAAGACCCGAAGGATATCGTCGCTGACCATGAGCACTTGATAGAGTGCTTGCGCAGCCGGGATTTCGAGACGGCTCGAGCAGCCTTTGTCGAGCACTGGGAGGACTTGAGTTCGAAGCTTTTACGGGCGAATTTCGAGAGAAGGCGATAACGTCATTCAGCAGGCCTGACTGTGGTCAGGCCTGCTCTCGGGCAGAGCACACTGCAGTGCCCTGCCAAAGCGAATGTCAGAAATCCGCAACCTTGCCCCAGGCCGACGCTTTGAAGCGATCAGGATGGTACGGGGTTGGGTCGACGATGGGTTTGACGCCGCTGACGATGTCGGCGATCAAATGGCCCGCGCCTGGGCCGATACCAAAGCCATGCCCGCTGAACCCTGCAGCCAGCACCAGGCCAGGCAGGCTGGTCATCTCGCCAATGCCCGGCACGCCATCCGGCGTGCTGTCCACGTAACCTGCCCAGGCCGCTGTGACCGCAGACTGTTTCAGTAACGGAATCAGCTCCACCGCACGCTTGTAGGTCAATTCCACAGCAGTAGCATCCGGCTTGGGATCGAGAATGCGCATCTTCTCCATAGGAGTTGGCTCGTCCAGGCGCCAGCGCTTCCAGCTTTCGTGGCCAGCACGCAACCCTTCGAGCCCCCCTGGCGCCAGGTTTCGCCACCTGCGTTGAAACATGGGCAGGAAATTCATCGCGAACCCCAGCAACTGCGGAGTGAGGTCGACACGCCCTCTCCCGCTGATTGCCAAGGTATAACTCCCATCGAATCGGCGCGTCATGGAAACACCGGCCGTGTGCAGCGCGCTGGGTATTTCATGGCTTGGAGGAGAAACCGAAAGCACGGTCTGACGAATAGTGGCCTGCGGGAAACGAATGCCGTATTGCCGGCAAAACGAAGAGGCCCACGCGCCAGCAGCCAGGACTGCAACGCGAGTGCGAATAGTACCTTTTTCAGTAACGACGGCAGAAAGTCGACCGGCTTCGGTCTCGATCCCACGGACGGCGCAGCCCTGATGTACGGTACTGCCCAGAGCCATGATGGCGCGAGCGACTGCCGGGGCTGCACGTGAAGGGTCGGCGACGCCGTCAGAGGGCGAAAACACTCCTCCTTTCCACTGTTTGCTGGTGACTTTGGCGCGTTCGGCCGCCTGCTGTGCGTTCAGCATGTAAGTCTCGACGTTAACCGTGCGGGCAAACTCGCCCCAGCGTGCCCACCCGGCGAGCTCAGCCTCGTTATTGCTGAGGTACAGCAGGCCGCAACGCGTGAATCCTGTCTGCTCACCCGTATCCGCTGCGAACTGCTCCCAAAGATCAAGGCTTTTGGTCGCCATCGGAAGCTCGCGCGCGTCCCGATTTTGCTGCCTGCACCAGCCCCAGTTACGGCTCGACTGTTCAGCTCCGATACGACCTTTTTCGACCAAAGCGACCTTCATGCCACGTTTGGCGAGGTAATAAGCAGTAAACGCTCCGATGATACCGCCGCCGATCACCACGACATCAGCGTCCGCAGGAAGGTCGGGAGAGGTTTCTACAAGCGTCAAGGGTGCTGGCATAGTCTTTATCCGTTGATAGTCGGGGGGGACGATACGCGATGCTCATGCGATGCGCATCATGGGTTTATTACACCACCATGACGCGACACAAAAAGATTTAAACGCAGGGTCGCCTTGGCACAAACCACTGTTTGACGCGCCTCTCCCGGCAAACTATGCCGACCAAACGACCTGGGACCCTGCCCTCAGCGCTTGTCAGCGGCAGCTGCAGACTTCTCTACAAACACCACTTTATTAAACTTGCAACTGATCAGAATTAGCACGAGCAACCTGAACTTTAGCTGTCCATGCCACAGTAGTTATATTAAATATTAACAGCACATTAATATTTTTACACAGAGCCAGTACCGCATTGCCATCTCTATAAAATCCGCCCTACTCTACAAATATTGAATAGTGCGACACTGCAAAAAACCAACACCGTTTCACCGTTATTTTTACAACACGGCCATTAACTTTCATGGCCTCGACGTTGGCAATATGCGGCTGCCGAAAACGAACACATTATATTCACGCCATGCTCTGCAAATATTCATTTACTTGTCATCTCGTGTACATGAGGAAGAAATAAATGCGTCAGGCCTTTCTTGCCTTTTCGAGACCGTCCGTGGGCGATGAAGAAATTGCTGCGATGACACGCGTGCTGCGTTCCGGATGGATTACCACGGGGCCGGAATGTCAGAAGCTCGAAGAGCAATTCGCCGAACGGGTTGGCGCACGGCACGCTGTCGCGCTTTCGTCAGCCACCGGGGCAATGCATGTGGCGCTGTTGGCGCTGGGTGTGGGGCCAGGTGATGAGGTGATTACCCCGTCGCAAACGTGGGTTTCGACAGCAAACATGATCTGCCTGCTGGGGGCCACACCGGTCTTTGTGGATGTAGACCGGGACACGCTCATGACCAGCGCTGCGCTGATCGAGAAGGCCATTACCCCCCGCACCAAAGCGATCGTGCCTGTCCACTATGCAGGCGCAGCGTTTGACCTTGACCCGCTTTACACGCTGGCCAAACGGCACGGCATAGCGGTGATCGAAGATGCCGCACATGCTGTGGGCACCGCTTACAAGGGTCGGCCTGTCGGACGTCAAGGCACTGCCATCTTTTCCTTTCATGCGATCAAGAACATGACCTGTGCCGAAGGCGCGATGTTCGTGACCGACGATGCACTGCTGGCGGATCATGTGCGTCAGCTCAAATTTCATGGCTTGGGTGTCGACGCCTATGACCGCCTGACGCTGGGTCGAAAACCTCAGGCTGAGGTGATCGAGCCGGGCTTCAAATACAACCTGGCAGACATCAATGCCAGTATTGCGTTGGTGCAGTTGCAGCGTCTGGACGCCATCAATGCCAAGCGCCAAGTGCTCGCCAGTCATTACCTGGAACGCCTGGCGGCAAGCCCCGTGCTTCCCCTGGGCTTGCCGGAATATGCGCAACAGCACGCCTGGCATCTTTTCATCCTGCGTATCGATCCCGAACGTTGCGGGCTTGATCGCGATGCCTTCATGCAAGCCTTGCAGGCCCGGAACATCGGCACCGGCATCCACTTCATCGCCACTCATCTGCACAGCTACTACCGCCAGCGCTTCCCGGATGTTCGTCTGCCTGATACCGAATGGAATTCTTCCAGGCTGTGTTCCATCCCCCTGTTTCCCGACATGACGCTCGACGATGTCGATCGGGTTGTCAGGGCCATTGAATCGACCTTGGAATCCAGCCTGTGAAACCGTATCCCATCACATTCGTGTCGATCGTCATCCCGGTCTACAACGAGCGGCAAAGCCTGCCGGAACTGCTGCGCCGGACCGAGTCAGCATGTCGGCAACTGAATCACCCGTTTGAAATCGTGCTGGTGGACGATGGCAGCCGCGATGACTCGGCGGACCTCCTTCAGCAGGCCGCCGAGCGCTATGGCAGCCCTTTTGTAGCGGTGATACTGAACCGGAACTACGGCCAGCATGCGGCGATCATGGCGGGATTCGAACACTGCAAAGGTGACGTGGTGATCACCCTCGACGCCGATCTGCAGAACCCTCCCGAGGAAATTCCCCGGCTGGTCAACCTAGCCGAACAGGGTTACGACGTTGTCGGCACAGTGCGCAACAATCGTCAGGACTCAGCATGGCGGCGCTGGCCGTCCAGGCTCATCAACCTGGCGGTACAACGTTCGACCGGCGTTGCCATGAGCGATTACGGCTGCATGCTGAGGGCATACCGCCGCACGATTGTCGACGCAATGCTGGCCTGCCGGGAGCGCAGCACCTTTATCCCTATTTTGGCCAACAGTTTCGCGCGGCACACCACCGAAGTGCTGGTTGACCACGCAGAACGTGAACACGGCGATTCCAAATACAGCCCGATGCGGCTGGTCAACCTGATGTTCGACCTGATTACCTGCATGACCACCACGCCCCTTCGCCTGCTCAGCATCATCGGTTTCAGCATGGCGTTTCTCGGCGGGTTGTTCGCGGTGCTGTTAATCGTCCTGCGCCTGATATTCGGCGCGACGTGGGCCGGCGGCGGCACCTTCGTACTGTTTGCGGTGTTATTTGTATTTACCGGCGGCCAATTCATCGGCATGGGCCTGCTGGGTGAATACCTGGGCCGGATGTACAGCGATGTCCGTGCAAGGCCGCGCTTCTTTATCGAAAAAGTGGTGCGCAGTTCATCCCCAACTGCGACCGAACACGTTGATTCTTCCGCCCCCCCCCTTCTTAACAAGGTTGCGCCATGAGCTCTAAAGCGGTCGTCTTTGCTTATCACGATATTGGCTGTGCCGGTTTGCAAGCATTGCTGGACGCGGGTTATGAGATTGCTGCGGTATATACGCATGCCGACGATCCCGACGAAAACACGTTCTTCGGCTCGGTGGCCAGGCTTTGCGCACGGCACGGCATAACCGTGCATGCACCTGAAGACCCGAATCATCCCTTGTGGGTGGAGCGTGTCGCCAAACTGGCGCCGGACTTCATATTCTCCTTCTATTACCGGCAGCTATTAGGTGAGCCATTACTGGCCTGCGCCAAAAAAGGAGCCTTCAACCTCCACGGCTCGCTGTTACCCCACTACCGCGGGCGGGCGCCGGCAAACTGGGTACTGGTCAATGGCGAAACAGAAACCGGCGTCACCCTGCACCAGATGGTCAAGCGTGCCGACGCAGGCCCCGTGTTTGCACAACAGCGGGTCCCGATCAGCGCCACTGATACAGCCCTGACACTGCATGGCAAGCTGCGTGAAGCCGCAACGGACCTGCTTTCCGAAACATTGCCGTTGCTCGCACAGGACAGGCTGTCCGGCACCCCCCAGGATGAATCCCGGGCAACTTGTTTCGGCAAGCGCACTCCGGCTGATGGTCTGATCGACTGGTCGCTTCCGGCTGCGCGCCTGTATGACCTGATACGCGCCGTCACGCAGCCCTATCCCGGCGCATTTTGCGCGGTGGGCGACAACAAACTGATCATATGGGCAGCCGACCTGGAACTGCGCAATGACGGCGAAGCACCGGGGACGGTCATCAGTCATGATCCCTTGCGCATTGCATGCGGCGAGGGATCACTGGTGATTCGTGCCGGCCAGCGTGGTGACGCAGGCCTGTACCTCAGCGGCGCGCAGCTGGCTCGCGAGTTCGGGCTGGTAGAAGGATCACAGCTACTGGATACGCAGAAACGCCGCCCTGTTCGTCGCACCCGCGTGTTGATCCTTGGCGTCAACGGCTTCATCGGGAACCATCTGTCAGAGCGCCTGCTGCAGGATGACCGTTATGAAATCTACGGCATGGACATCGGTTCGGACGCCATAGAACGCCTGCGCACCCAACCGAACTTTCACTTCATCGAAGGTGATATCAGCATCCACACTGAATGGATCGAATACCACATCAAAAAGTGCGACGTGGTATTGCCTCTGGTGGCCATCGCCACACCGATCGAATACACCCGTAACCCGCTAAGGGTGTTCGAACTGGATTTCGAAGAGAACCTTAAAATCGTCCGCTATTGCGTGAAGTACAACAAGCGCGTGATTTTCCCGTCGACCTCCGAAGTCTATGGCATGTGCCAGGATGAAAGTTTCAACGAGGACACTTCAAATCTTGTCGTCGGCCCGATCAACAAGCAGCGCTGGATATATTCGGTATCGAAACAACTGCTGGATCGCGTTATCTGGGCTTACGGTCAGAAAGGTCTGCAGTTCACGCTGTTCAGGCCCTTCAACTGGATGGGACCTCGTCTGGATCGACTGGATTCGGCGCGCATCGGCAGTTCTCGGGCCATTACCCAACTGATTTTGCACCTGGTGGAGGGTACGCCGATCCGGCTGGTGGATGGTGGTGCCCAGAAACGCTGCTTTACCGATGTCGCTGACGGGATTGAAGCGCTGGCGCGAATTATCGAGAACCGCGACGGGCGTTGTAACGGGCAGATTATCAATATCGGCAACCCGGATAACGAAGCCAGCATTCGTCAACTGGGTGAAGAACTGCTACGACAGTTTGAAGCACACCCGCTGCGCGACAACTTTCCGCCGTTCGCAGGCTTTCGCGATGTCGAAAGCCAGTCTTTCTATGGCAAGGGCTATCAGGACGTCAGCCATCGCAAACCGAGCATCGCCAACGCTCGGCAGTTGATAGGCTGGACGCCTGGCATCGAACTGAGCACAACCATCGGCAAGACCCTGGATTTCTTTCTTCGGGAAGCCATGATCGAAAAAGCGGATCAGCGCTGATGCAGGCAGGCCTGAGAATTGATGTCGACACCTATCGTGGCACGCGAGAAGGTGTACCCAGGCTGCTGGACCTGCTCGACGAAGCACAGGTAAAGGCGACGTTCTTTTTCAGCGTCGGCCCTGACAACATGGGGCGCCATCTCTGGCGTCTGGTCCGGCCGCAGTTCTTCTGGAAAATGCTTCGTTCCCGGGCGGCAAGCCTGTATGGCTGGGATATTCTGCTGGCAGGCACTGCCTGGCCGGGCAAACAGATCGGCCGTGACCTTGGTCCGCTGATGCGCCGCGCTCTGGATGCAGGCCACGAAGTCGGACTGCATGCCTGGGACCATCACGGCTGGCAGGCCAATGCCGGGCTCTGGAACGATACGCAGCTGACGGCGCAGATACACCGTGGCGTGGATTGCCTGAGCGACATTCTGGGCCACCCGGTGACCTGCTCCGCAGCCGCCGGCTGGCGTGCCGACCAACGCATCGTGCAAGCCAAACAGCCTTTCGGCTTCCGCTACAACAGTGACTGTCGCGGCACCACGCTGTTTCGCCCGTTGTTGGCCGACGGCAGCCTCGGCACGCCGCAAATACCTGTGGACCTGCCAACGTTCGATGAGGTGGTCGGCCCACATCTGCAGGCCGATGCATTCAACGACTACATTCTGCGACGCTTTGCCGAGCCGGCGCTAAACGTCTATACGCTTCACGCTGAGGTGGAAGGCATTGTCATGGCCAACGGTTTCAGGCAGCTGTTGGCGCAGGCGCACGCCCAGGGTATCCGCTTCACCCCTTTAGGCGAGCTGCTGCCCGCCTCTATCGAGCAACTGCCCGCCGGCCAGGTGGTACGGGGGACGCTCGCGGGCCGTGATGGCTGGTTAGGGGTGCAGCAATGATTGATCGCAGAACACGCGACATTTCGCTGCTTGTACTGTTGTTCGCGCTGGCGTACCTACTGCCGCTGGGCTTCCACGGTCTGTGGATTCCGGATGAAACGCGTTACGCCCAGATCAGCCAGGAGATGCTGCACAGCGGAAACTGGGTGGCCCCACACTTCATGGGCCTGCGCTACTTCGAAAAACCCGTTGCGGGTTACTGGTGGATGGCCCTCGGGCAGGCAGTTTTCGGTGAGAACCTGTTCGGTGTGCGGATCACTTCGGCGCTGAGCAGCGGCCTCAGCGTCGCCCTCGCCTATCTGCTGGCCGCCAGGATGTGGAGCGACCGGCGTAAAAGCTTTGCCAGCGCGCTGCTGTTCATGAGCTTCGGATTCATTGCGGGCCAGGCTGGCTACAGCAACCTTGATCCTCAATTCACGTTCTGGGCCAACCTCACGCTCGTGTCGTTCTGGTATGCCGCCCACAGTACCGGTCGATCACGTCTGCTGGCCTGGGCGCTGATCGGCGTGGCATGCGGCATTGGCTTCATGACCAAGGGCTTTCTGGCCTGGGCTCTGCCGGTGATAGTCGTCGTGCCTTACATGCTGTGGCAGAAGCGCCTTGCCGAGCTGTTCAGGTTCGGTCCCGTTGCGGTGCTGATCGCTGTCACGATAAGCCTGCCTTGGGTTTTGGCAGTGCATCAGCAAGAACCCGACTACTGGCGCTACTTTTTCTGGCACGAGCACATCCGGCGCTTTGTCGGGAACAATGCACAGCACGCAGAGCCGTGGTGGTTCTACCTGCCGCTGCTGATCGTCGCCTGCCTGCCGTGGAGCTTGTTGCTGCCCGTAACGTTGAAACAGGCGTGGCAACGACGGCAGCAGACTAATATCGCCTTCCTGTCTCTGTGGTTGTGGGTGCCGTTGGTGTTTCTGAGCTTGAGCAAGGGCAAATTGCCGACTTATCTGCTGCCTTGCCTGCTGCCTCTGGCCTTGTTGATGGCTGATACCTTGGTTGATCGCCTCAGGCAAGACCGCAGCGCGGCGCTGCGTACCAACGGGCTTTTCAATGCAGCGTCAGGCGTCATTGGCCTTATGGTGCTGCTGTACCTGCAACTGAAACAACCGGTGTATGAGAACGAACCGTCACACTTGCTGTTGGCGATCGTCGTGCTCGTCGGCTGGACATTGAGCAATGCGCTCCACAGCATTCGCCCGCAGACTTTCTGGATCATGCCGGCGGTCGGTAGCTGGTTGCTCGTGGCCATGCTGCCAGCAGGCTTGCCCGATGATGTGGTGTACAACAAGACACCTGACCAGTTCGTCTCCAGGCACCAAACGGAGCTGGCCGCCAGCAAGTCGTTATTGAGCAACGACCTGGGCGCCGCATCGGCCCTGTCGTGGCGACTGGGCAGGCCGGACATCACGCTGTTCAATACCTGGGGCGAACTCGAATACGGTCTTGGGTATCCGGATGCACAGGGCCGCGAGGTCCATCTGCATGATATCGATGCCTGGATGACCAAGGCCCGCCGTGAAGGTCAGGTCGGCGTCATCATGCGCGGCAAGAGCGACGAAGAGCTGCGTGAGCTTGAGTCGCTGCCCGAGGGCGCCACGCGCTACGACGAGGGCAACCTGATCATTCTCATCTACGGGCAGTCTGCGTCATGACTGCGCTGATGCTTATGACCGCCTGCCTGCTGACGTGTCTGGGCCAGATTGCGCAAAAGAAAGCGGTAGAGAGCTGGCGCGGCGTATTACCCGGCCTGCGGCTTGCGTTGCGATCAGGATGGCTCTGGCTGGCGATCACCTGCCTGGGCCTCGGCCTGCTGACCTGGTTGATGGTGTTACAGCGCATGGAGGTCGGCGTCGCCTACCCCATGCTCGGCGTCAACTTCGTCTTGATCACCCTGGTGGGTCGCTACGTTTTCAAGGAGCCGGTAGACCTGCAGCACTGGCTGGGCGTCGCATTGATTGTGGGCGGCGTGGTCTTGCTGGGAAGTCAGGCATGACCCGCCACGGCGCGACATTGTGCGCCATAGCCAGTGTGGCGCTGGTCAGCAGCGCCCAACTGGGTATGCGCTGGGGCATGAGCCGCTTGCCATCACTTCTGCACTTACCAGACCTGCAAGCCTACACACATATCCAGCTCTATGCCGTCGGCGTGATTATCGCGTCGATCATCGCCTACGCACTCTCCATGCTTTTCTGGCTTGTGGCACTTCGGGGTTTGCCCCTGAGCCGCGCCTATTCGCTGCTGAGCATCAGCTACGCACTGGTTTATACCCTGGCCGCCGTTCTGCCATTTTTCCATGAGGCATTCACAGTATCGAAAACTGTGGGTGTCACGCTGATCGTTGCAGGTGTCTTGACCATCAACCTCCGGCGCATCCCCAGCCCACAACCTCAGGATATTCCCCATGAAAATAAGCGTTTTCGGTAGCGGATATGTCGGCCTTGTACAGGCAACCGTGCTGGCCGAAGTTGGCCACGATGTGGTCTGCATGGACATCGATCAGGCCAAAATAGATCAGTTACGTCAGGGCCAGGTGCATATCTTCGAGCCTGGGCTGGCCAATCTAGTCCGCGAAAACCTGGATCATAAGCGTCTGCACTTCACCACCGACGAGCAACTGGCGGTCGAACATGCAGAGGTTTTGTTCATCGCGGTCGGCACACCTTCACGAGACGACGGCTCCGCTGACCTGAGCGGTTTTTTCGCGGTGGGCGACGCGATTGCGCGGCATCGGCGCGAACCGTTGATCATCGTCGAGAAATCGACAGTACCGGTCGGCAGCGGCGACGCGTTGCGCACCCATATCGACAAGGCCCTGCGCCAGGCCGGCCGGCTGCTGCAATTCGACGTGGTGTCCAACCCTGAATTCCTCAAGGAAGGCTCTGCGGTCAATGACTGCCGCCGTCCGGACCGGATCGTCATCGGTTGCGAAAATGACGCGGTGCGCAAAGTCATGCGCGAGCTGTACGCTCCGTTCAACCGCAACCACGACCGGATAATGTTCATGGACCTGCGCAGCGCCGAACTGACCAAGTACGCAGCCAACTGCATGCTGGCAACCAAGATCAGCTTCATCAATCAGATCGCCGAGCTGGCAGAACACCTGGGCGCTGATATCGAATCCGTGCGTCTGGGCATCGGCGCCGATTCACGCATTGGCTACGACTTCATCTACCCCGGCTGCGGTTATGGTGGTTCATGCTTCGGCAAAGATATTCGCGCGCTGATCCACAGTGCCAAAGAGGCCCACTGCAACAATGACCTGCTGTCGGTGGTCGAGGCCATCAATGAGCGACAGAAGAGCAAACTGTTCGAGCGGGTCAACGCCTTTTATCAAGGCGACCTGCGCGGCAAGACCTTCGCACTGTGGGGCCTGGCGTTCAAACCCAACACAGACGACATGCGCGACGCGCCCAGCCGGGTACTGATGGAAGCGTTGTGGGCAGCTGGCGCCAGCGTTCGGGCATTCGACCCCGAAGCTATGCAGGAAACCCAGCGTATTTACGGCCATCGCAAGGACTTGGTCTTGATGGGCACGCCAGAATCCACACTGAACGATGCCGATGCACTGATCATCTGCACCGAATGGCAGCAGTTCAAGGCTCCGGATTTCGAGTTGATCCAGCAGCGACTGGCCGCACCGGTCATTTTCGATGGGCGTAATCTGTACGACACCGACCGACTGGCAAAGCACGGCTTCCACTATTTCCCCATCGGCCGTGGCGAATCGTGCGAGCTGCCGATCCCGCAGAAGCAGTGGGTGCCTTACAGCCCGCAGGTCAGCAGCCAGGTCGTATAGCGACTTGTCATTCGCCTGCCGCCACGGGTGCCTGACTGACAAAATAGTAAATCCGCTCCCCGACTTTGACACTGTCCACGATCCGCAGAGGTGGCTGCGGAGGTGACAGGCTTTCCATAACAGCGATATTGTCGCCGGGACTTTTCAGAAAGGCACTCAGCTGAGCATCCGTCGTGAGCGTGTCCAGCAGACTCTGGCTGTAGAACACACTGGCGCCTGCCAGCCGTTCGCTGGGTTGAAACAATGCGACGAGATGTCCCTGAATCTGCAGCGCATGGACCTTGTCGGTCAGCGGCAGGAACGACAAATGTCGATCCGCCCGAGGCGCCAGCCAGAAAGCTGCGCTCAAATAACCCGCCACAATCAGCGCTACGCACGCTGTCGTCATGGCCTTGCGGTTGCTCACGATGAACGCTGCAAACGCCGAACTCGCAGACCGTCTCTGCAACCTCTCGCCCAACACAAAGGCATATTCAGCGGCGATCACGGCAGCTGCAGGTGCCAGTGACATCAGGTAGACCATGCGTTTACTGGACGCCAGCGTCAGCAGCAGGAATTGCGCCGCCAGCCACAGGCTGAAAAACAGCAGATAACGGTTGGCCAGAAGTTGCTTGCGAAAGTGCCACAGGCCCAGATACATAAGAATATTCCAGGGCAAAAATGCTTCGGGGAGCTTGGTCAGGTAGTAATAGAAAGGCTCGTAATGACCGGCTTCTTCGAACGAGCCGCTGAAGCGACCCACACTGTTGGTCCAGAGCACCTCTTTCAACAACGGCACCCCGCCCTGTCCGTACAGGAAATACAACCATACCAACAGTGGCACCAGAGCCAGCGCAGTGAATGTTGCTGGCAATAGCCAATGCGCAGGCACGACACGTCTTTGCTGCACGGATTCACACACCAGCCAGGCGAAAATCACCACGCCGGGCATGGCAAGCCCCAGTACGCCTTTACTCATAGTCGCCACAGCAACGCCCACAGCGAACAGCAACCACATGCCCAGTGCCCGGCGGTGGTTACGCGAGTGATGGCTGACGTGGAAAAAAGCCAGCAGCGCCGTGCTCACGCCCAATGCCAGCAAGGCGTCTTCGCCCACTTGCCGAGCATTGCTCCAGAAACTGGCCTGGGTCGCAAGAATAAATGCCGCCATCCAGGCGACAGGGGCTGGGCGGCCAAAACGACGCAACATCGTGTAAAGCAGCAAAACGCCCAACAGCCCCGCAAATGCAGACGCAAGCCTCACCGACCAAGGAGTCGCACCAAACAGGCGGATAGCCGTCGCATCCAGCCACACACTCAGCGGCGGCTTTTCCAGAAAAGGCTGGCGGTTCAGTGTCGGTGTCACCCAATTACCGCTCAGCTGCATTTCCATGGCGATGCCCGCTACTCGAGGCTCCGTAGAGTTTTGCAGTTGGTGATTGCCCAGCGCGAAGAAGAACAGTGCAGCACTCAACAGCATCAACGAGAGAACACGGGAAGTGATCAAGGCGCGTACCGAATTTAAAAAGGTCAGATCAGGAGGGAGATCAAGCTGTCGGGAGTATAAGCGGGCGATTGTTGAGGAATTGTTAATCGCGAGGCATATCGGCGTCATCATTCCGATGATCGCAAAAAGAATGGGGAGCCATAATGCTCCCCATTCTTTTAATTCAGTTTACGAGCGATACCCTGGCATCAGATCGCAGCAACAACCTTGGCAGGTGGCTGAGTGCGACGACCCAGTACGCCTGCGCCTGCAGCAACCAGGCCCGAGATCACCAGCGTGATCAGCAAAATCCAGGCACCTTGCGAAACCCGCTTGGCTGTCACTTCAGCCGCTTCGCGCGCTTTCTGTTCTGCCTGAGCTTTCAGCTCCTGATACTTGGCATAGGCCTGACGATAGCTGGCCTGGGCCTGATCGACGATCTGATTCGCCTCAGCGTCGGTCTTGTTACCACGCGCCTTGATCAGGTTGACCAGCGCCTGACGATCGGCAGCATCCCATGCCTGATCACCCTTGGCTTTGATACGGTCCATCAAACCACCCAACTGCTCGTCGGCCTGCTGAGGATTCTGGGCGCTCTGTCTGGCAGTGTTCTGCGCATCCTGCTGAGTGGCCTGAGCCTCTTGCTTGACATTGTCCGGGTTCAATTCAGGCTTGCCTGTCTGGCGCATTGCCGTTTCGATCTCGCCCTGGATATCGTCCAGATTGAAGTCGATGCCTTGCTCACGCAATTGGTCCTGGATCTTGCTGCCCAGTGCCGGCGCTACCTGAGCAATGCCGCTGCCCAGAGCAGACATACCGCTGCCTGCGAGATTGAGGCCGCCACGAACCACGCCCGTCACAGCGCTGGAGACCAGATACACAGTGATCAAAGACACCGATGCCCACACCAGCAGGCCGTGGAAAGCCCCTTCACGCTGAGCCAGACGCCCTGCGGCCCAGCCACCCACGAACAGCGAGATCACCGAACTGACGACCACCCAGATACCTGCTCCAGTACCGATGCCGGAAAGCGGATCGGCTTCCTGCATGGGATCAATACTGGCGGAGCCAATAGCAGTACCCAACAGGTTCAGCAAAAGCGATACAACCATGGCCAATACAACACCGGCCAGAATCGCACTCCAGGATATACGTTTAAGCAGCGGGGCCATTGCGTGAGTTTCCTGATACACAGGGGCGCCTGGGGCGATGCGATCGTCGCGAATCATAGTCGTAGTCCTTTATGTCATTGGCAGAAAACACAGAAATACCTGCGTTCCAATTTAATGACCTGATCGGCACGGCAGAAGTTTAAAACTTTTCATCCCTTTTTTTGCGCAGTTAAAAATACTGTCTACCGAGGAAGCGAGATGTCTCAGCCCTGTTTCAGACGTGTCAATACTTTGCAGTTGCGCACTCGGCATTGCGTTTATAAACAGTGGGCATGGACAGCCCGTTGTCTGTTGTCAGTTAAGCAAGCAGCATATTAGATAAAGACGTCACGCGGGCACGGCGAGAATCAGCAGCAGCCGGTAGCAGAATTAAAAGTGCAGTGGGCGAAGACTGGAGGAGTTCGAATGAGCCGCACATCCTGTCCGGCTCACTGTTCATGGGTTCAGGCTATTCCGTTTGGACCGTCCAGTACCTGCCTGATCTTTCTCGCCAGGTCATGAGGCATGCAGGGTTTGGAAACCACCTCAAACTCCGAGCCTCCGATATCCGTTCGCTCGATAGAGCTTTCGGCATAGCCGGTCGTCAACAACACCTTCACGTTCGGGTAACGACGTTTGACCTCACGTGCCAACATAACCCCGTTCATGCCACCTGGCATGATGAGGTCAGTAAACAGCAACTCATACATGCACCCGGATTCAAACTTTTTCAACGCTTCGCGCGCATTCAGGACAATGTCGGAAACATAGCCGTAGTCGTCCAGCACCATCTTCGCCAATTCGGCCACGTCCGGACGATCTTCCACAATCAGAATACGTTCGCTGCTGCCAAGACGTTTCTCTGTTGTCTGGGGCGATTCGATTTTCGTCAGCCCGGCTTCGTCCACCGGGAAATACAACCTTAGTGTTGTACCGATGCCTTCTTCGGTATAAATACGCGCCGCACCACCCGACTGTTTGGCAAACCCATAAACCATCGAAAGGCCCAGCCCGGAGCCCTTGCCCTCCTCCTTGGTAGTAAAGAACGGGTCCATCACCCTGTCACGAATACTGGCAGGCATGCCAATACCGTTATCGGTGACAGCGATACTGACATAGCGTCCCGGCAGCAGGCCGTCATAGGAAACGTTTGCCAACTCGTCGACCACCAGATTGCGTGTCTCGATGAACACTTTGGGGTTGGGCCTGCCAATCAACGCATCCCGCGCGTTGATAAAGATGTTGAGCAGCGCTACTTCCGCCTGGGTCGGATCGATACGACAGTTCTTGAGGGTTGGTTCAAGATCGGTTTCGATTATCACTTCCGGCCCGAACGTACGCTCCAGAAGCGAATCGGTGGTGGAAACCAGTCCGTTCAGGTTCAACACCCGGCCTTGCAACTTTTGTTTACGGGCAAACGCCAGCAGTTGTTTGGTCAATGTGCTGGCACGCTCAACAGCAGACTTGGCATGGTGGACGCTGCGTCGAACACGCTGCAAATCAATTTCGGATTTTTCCGCCGCCGTGCCGATCAGATCGATATAGCCGCCCATTACTTGCAACAGGTTATTGAAGTCATGGGCAATACCGCCGGTGAGTTGCCCCAGTGCTTCCATTTTCTGCGCTTGGCGCAAGGCTTCTTCCGCGTCCTTGCGACGGCTGATATCCAATTGCGATGCAAAGAAATAGATCAAGTCACCGGCGTCGTTGTAGACAGGTGAAATGAACAGCGCATTCCAGAACGTAGAACCGTCTTTGCGGTAGTTAAGGATCTCGGTAGAAATATCGACGCGATCCTGAATCGCATTGCGAATGGATTGCACCACCGCCCGATCTGTATCCGGCCCCTGCAGAAACCGGCAGTTGGTGCCAATGATCTCGCTGGCCGAATAACCGGTCATGTCCAAAAACGCACGATTGGAAAAAATGATGGGATTGTCGGGACGGTTGGGGTCCGTCACGATCATGGGCATGCGGGTTGTTTCAACCGCTGCGAAAAAAATATCCCTTCCCTGATGCTGGATGTCTCCCGTTGCATCATTGTCGACACGGGCTTTATTTTCCGACACGCCAGAAACTCCAAGGCTATTGATAAGAGGAGAGATATATTCTCTACAGCTAGGACTGGTCGCCCTTCAAAAGGGTTCTCGAACAACTGATAAAAATCATATTATGGTCATTTGACTGGTAAGAAACGCCAAAACCGGCCGTTGGCTGACGTGTCGACTAGTCGGTTGACCGGCTCAGCGCAGCGATAGTTACCGAGGTTGAGTTGCGCCCTGATGCAGATGAACGCCTAGAAATTGGCGGGCGTATTGGCGCTGACGATCTCGGCTTCGTCCTGACCGATGTTGCGGAAGCGATGCGGGAGCGTGGTCGGGAAGTAATAGCCGTCTCCAGGACCGAGGATGTTGACCTGACCATTGATGGTCAGCTCCACAGTGCCTCGCGTGACCAGCCCGCACTCCTCGCCTTCGCTATGCACGATGGGCTCTTCGCCGGAGTCTGCACCGGGCGCGTACTGCTCGCGCAGAAAACGCATCTGACGGCTCGGCAACGTTGCGCCGACGAGCAGCAGCCGCACACCGTTACGGCCCAGATCAGGCTGATCACCTGCCCGGAAGACATACTGGTCCTGCCCCGGAGGCTGATCAAAGGTGAAGAAATCCGCCAGAGTCATGGGGATCCCTTCGAGCAGCTTCTTCAATGAGCTGATCGAGGGGCTGACGCGGTTTTGCTCAATCAGGGAAATCGTCGCATTTGTCACACCACTGCGTCTGGCGAGTTCGCGTTGCGACAGCTTGTAGCTTTCACGCACCAGCTTGAGTCGTGCTCCCGTATCCATAGTGGCCTTATGCGAAAGATATCCGATGAATAAAGCAAAGCCCCGACGCAACGGATCTTCCATTTCGCGAGGCGGCAAAGCCGGATATTAAATCACGTTTGCCGGCAACACTCAGCCGCTGATCGCGTCATCACGACGACGGGCATAAGCCTGACAGGCCTCGCGAAACGCGGTGAACAACCTCATCGATACTGGGTTTTCCCTGAACTCCCATTCCGGGTGCCACTGCACACCGAGCACAAAACCCGGCGCACCGGGCAGTGAAACCGCTTCTACCAGCCCGTCAGGTGCCAGCGCTTCCGCGCGCAAGTCCGATGCGAGATGGTCAATGCCCTGACTGTGCAGACTGTTGACCTCGAACCCCGGTGCCAGACCGAGCGACTCCAGCAGGCCGCCCTTCTGCACCTGCACCGGGTGCTGCGGTGCGTACTGGACTGACAGCAACTCGCTCTGCGGCTCGCGGTGATCAAGATAGTCAGGCAAGTCCTGCACTCGCTGATGCAGGCTGCCCCCCAGGGCGACGTTCAACTCCTGAAAACCCCGGCAGATGCACAACACTGGTACGCCTCGAGCAATGGCAGCCCTGAGCAGCGGCAACGTCATTCGATCCCGAAACACATCGTGTGCAGTGCCTTCCAGGCTCGGAGCGCCCTGATAATGGTGAGGTTCGACATTTGAAGGTGATCCGGTAAACAGCAATCCGTCGAGCGAAGCCAGAAGTTGTGCAGGCTCCGTGGGCTCGTCCAGCGCAGGGAGGATGACCGGGATACCCGCGAAAGCGGCAGCCTCGACATATTTATCGCCTGCGGTATGAGACGAGTACTTGCCCAACTGCTGGCGGCAAGCGGTGACACCGATCAAAGGAAGTCGTGACATGGTTGAATCCTTGGCAAAAGCAGGGAGCGGACAGCACCGATACAGCTATCCGGAAAACATGGAAGCAGTCTAGGATAGTCACTTGTGCAACAGACATGGGCATTCTGGCAAGGAAACATTGCAGCCATGCAATATGAAATTAATCATGCAGACCTTTCACTGGTGCTGGCGCTGGTTCGTGGCCGTACGCTGGCACGCGCTGCAGAGCTCCTGCACGTTGATATCTCCACGGTATTTCGCTCAATCCACCGTCTCGAGACGGCTCTCGGTGCAGCCCTTTTTGAAAAGAATCGGCGAGGCTACATTCCGACCGACACCGCTCAGGCCATGGCCGAGCAGGCAGAGCAGGCCGAGATGGCTCTCAGCGCAGCTCGGGTGGCCTTACAGCAAGGCGAACACGTGGTCAGCGGCACCGTGCGCCTGACCTGTACCGATGCCGTACTGCACAGTCTGCTGCTGCCAGCGCTTGCGACGTTCATGCCGCAGTACCCTGCACTCACCCTGGAGCTGGCGACGTCCAATGCCTTCGCCAACCTCAGTCGCCGGGATGCCGACATTGCGCTTCGCCTGACCAACACGCCACCCGAGCATCTGATCGGGCGCTGCCTGGGACGTGCCGAATACGTCGTTTGCGGTCGTCCTGACTACCGTGAGGCACTGGAGCAGAACCCGGCCTCGGTGCCCTGGATCAGCCCGGACGATTCAATGCCGGACCACACCTCAGTGATCTGGCGTAAACAGGCATTCCCTGCGGTGATACCGCGCTACCGCTGTAGTAGCATGTCGGCCGTATCCCAGTTGGTCACTGCGGGGCTGGGAGTAGCAGCCTTGACGGATTTCACAGTCAGAGGCCTGACGGGTGTGGAGCGCCTCAGCGAACCGCTGGCGGGCTGCAGCACCGACCTGTGGCTGCTGACACGTCCCGACTGTCGGGCACTGCGCTCTGTCCAGACCCTGCTGGAGGCGTTGGCGCCTTTACTGCGAGCGGCATTGACGATCGACAAAACCGTCTGACAGGCGCTCTGTGGATCCATTAAATAATAGTTAACTAAATTAATCATTGGATTAATGCCTGTCCTGTGGCATTAATGATCCTGAGGAAAACAAGTGCGCAATTCTGTGGATCCATAAGACCTATAAGCAAACCGTGGAGAACCGTCATGCACCCAAAAAATGCCTGGTATGTCGCCTGTACTGCCGATGAAGTCACCGACAAGCCGCTGGGCCGGCAGATATGCAACGAGAAGATGGCGTTCTACCGCGATCAGAATCAGCAGATCGTTGCCGTCGAAGATTTCTGCCCGCACCGTGGCGCTCCGCTCTCGCTGGGGTATGTCGAGAACGGTCAACTGGTGTGTGGTTACCACGGCCTGGTGATGGGCAGCGATGGCAAGACGGTGTCGATGCCAGGCCAGCGGGTTCGGGGTTTTCCTTGTAACAAGACTTTTGCAGCCGTCGAGCGCTACGGTTTCATATGGGTATGGCCGGGTGACAAGGAAAAAGCGGACCCTGCACTGATCCATCATCTGGAATGGGCGGTCAGTGATGAATGGGCCTATGGCGGCGGTCTGTTTCACATCCAGTGCGACTACCGCCTGATGATCGACAACCTGATGGACCTTACGCACGAAACCTACGTGCATGCCTCAAGCATCGGCCAGAAGGAGATCGACGAAGCGCCGCCCGTCACCACCGTCGAAGGCGAAGAAGTCGTCACTGCGCGCCATATGGAAAACATCATGCCACCGCCATTCTGGCAAATGGCCTTGCGCGGTAATAATCTTGCGGATGACGTGCCGGTAGATCGCTGGCAGATCTGTCGCTTCACCCCGCCCAGTCATGTATTGATCGAAGTCGGCGTCGCCCATGCCGGCAAGGGTGGCTATGAAGCACCCCAGGAATTCAAGGCGTCGAGCATCGTCGTCGACTTCATCACGCCCGAAACCGACACATCCATCTGGTATTTCTGGGGGATGGCGCGCAATTTCAATCCAGCTGATGAGTCGCTGACAGCCACCATCCGCGAAGGTCAGCGCAAGATTTTCAGCGAAGACCTGGAAATGCTCGAGCGCCAGCAACAGAACCTGCTGCAGCACCCCCATCGCAACCTGCTCAAGCTCAACATTGATGCCGGTGGCGTGCAGTCACGCAAAATCCTGGAACGCCTGATCGCCGCCGAGCGGGCCAGCCCTGGCGAGCAGATCCCGGTCATGGCCACGAAGTGACGTTCAAAACCCCAGCCAGATGCTTTGAGAACAATCAGAAGTGACCCTGCAGCGGTCACCCGAGGAAACATCATGATCGACGTGACGGTGTCATCACGCAATGACGAAGCGCTGGATATCTGCAGCTTTGAACTGGTGCGTACCGATGGGCAGCCACTACCGCCCTTCACGGCCGGCGCGCACATAGACGTCTACCTGCCTGATGGTCTGATCAGGCAATATTCGCTGTGCAACGCCCCGAACGAGCGCCATCGATACCTGATCGGCGTGCTCAACGACCCGGCCTCACGCGGTGGTTCGCGCAGCCTGCATCAGCAGATCCAGGCAGGCGCGCAGTTACGCATCAGCGAACCGCGCAACCTCTTCCCCCTGGCCGAGAACAGCCGTCGTAGCCTGCTGTTTGGTGGCGGCATCGGTATCACGCCGATCCTCTGCATGGCGGAACAACTGGACCTGGACGGCGCCGACTTTGAGCTGCACTACTGCGTGCGTTCTGCCGAACGAGGGGCTTTTATCGAGCGTCTGAAGCAGTCGCGTTTCGCCGACCGGGTAACGCTGCACCTCGATGAGCAACCGGGCACTGCACTGAACGCAGCCCAAGTGCTGGCTGCCCCAAAACCCGACTGTCATCTGTACGTCTGCGGACCGGGTGGGTTCATGCAGCACATCCTCGACAGCGCGCGCAGTGCGGGGTGGTCCGAGGACAATTTGCATCGCGAGTATTTTTCCGCCGAGCCGGTAGACACCAGCAACGACGACAGCTTCTCGATCGAGATCGCCAGCACCGGTCAAGTCATCGCTATTCCGGCCAACAAGACTGTGGCTCAGGTGCTTGAAAGCCACGGCATCGATATTCCGCTGTCCTGCGAGCAAGGCGTTTGCGGGACTTGCCTGACGCGGGTATTGAAAGGCATCCCCGACCACCGGGACCTGTTTCTGACCGAGGACGAGCAAGCGCTCAACGACCAGTTCACGCCCTGCTGCTCGCGCTCCAGGACGCCTCTGCTGGTCATCGACCTCTGATCAGTCGGAGGGTTGAATGACCTTCATGCGCTCGGGCACGCAGGTACCGAAAATCTCGGCATAGCGCAGGGTCGCATTGGCGTGCTCACGCATGATCGCCTCAGCGCGGGCACTTTGGCCGTTGATAAGCGCATCGACCACAGCATGATGCTGCATGTGGGCGAAATTGAAGCGTCGGTACTCGCGAATCAGGTTATTGCGATCAACTGCCAGTGCCGTGACCGACGCAAAAGGCAGATGATCGTTACGCGCCAGCGCATCGGCAATAGCCCGGTTGCCGCTACCTTCCACAATTACCCGATGCAGACGCATATTCAGGTCATGATAAACCTCAAGGTCATCTTCGGTGACGTGGCCTTTCTCGAACAGCGAATCGCCTAGATCCAGGCACGTCTGAAGCTCGTCACGGGCTTGCGGGGTCAACCCACGCTCGGCCAGTTGCCGAGCCGCCAGCCCTTCCAGCACTCCACGCACATCTACCGCGCCGGCGATTTCCTGTGGGCTGATCGAACGTACCTGAAAGCCCCGCCCGCCAAAGGGCACCAGCAAGCCCTCCTGTTCCAGCGTACGAAAGGCCATACGCACCGGCATGCGTGAAACACCGAACAATTGCGCAGTCGGCACTTCCATCAAGCGCTCACCGGCCGCCAGTTCGCCTGATGCAATCATTTTGCGCAGTGCAACGAGAACAGTCTGTCCGGGTTTACTCATGAACAGCATTCCGTGGGCATAGGAAAATGCATATTACCCCACTCGCGCGATGCTGAATGGCTCAGGGGCAATAGATCAGATGGGGCACGAAGCTGCGTAACCAAATGTGCGCTCGTCATCCGGCGTTTCAATCCATACCAGTGTCTCGGCGAACGTTATCGGCGGGCTGTAGAAATAGCCTTGGACCATCGTGCAGCCCAAGCTCGTCAGCGCGTTCAGCTCGTCCTGCGTCTCGACCCCCTCGATCACGCAACCCAGTGACATGTCCAGGCTCAGGGCTACCAGCGACTTGACGATCTTGTAACTGGCCGGATTGTCATGCACGCCGGTCACAAAACTGCGATCAATCTTCAGTTTGGTCAGCGCCAGGGCGTGCAGCTGGCTAAGACTGGAGTAACCGGTGCCAAAGTCGTCAAGGGAGATCCCGCACCCCAACTGGCGAAACCGGGCAATCGCTTGTTGAACCTGGTTAATGTCCTGCATGACGGCCGTTTCAGTGATTTCCAGATCAAGGCGCGAGGCGTCAAAACCGCTGTTTTCAATGATCTCTACAATTTTATTGACGCTTTCCCAGGTCGCGCAGTCATGGGCCGACAGATTGAACGACAGCTTGATCGGCGATGGCCAGGACAATGCTCGCTGCAGTGCATGCGTCAGCAAAGGTACGGTCAGCTTGTTGATCATGCCGATCCGCTCGGCAATCGGAATGAAATGCGCAGGCGATACTGCGCCGAGTTCCGGGCTGTTCCAGCGTGCCAGCGCTTCGAAAGCCACTGTTTCACGTGTGCAACTTTCAATGATCGGCTGAAACAGGACGTGAAACTCCGTCTCCAGATTCGCCCGCCGCAATGCCTGCTCGGTTACGCCATCGGTATGCAGCTGTTTACGGTGACCGGCCGAAAAAAGGCAAGTGGACCCGGGGTTGTGGTTCTTGCCTTGGTAAAGGGCGTAATCGGCATATTCAAACAGCTGGGTGGCATTGTCGGCGGTGGCTGGAAACGTCGCGAAACCGAGGGTCGCGCCGATCTGGATCGGGATTTCCGACAGCTCGAAGCTTTCATGCATCAATGTGCAAAGGTGCTTGCCGAACATCAGCAACGCCTCGTTACTGATGTCGCCCTTGATGACCAGCGCGAATTCGTCACCGCCCAGCCGCGACACATGCACTGTATCGCTGGCAGCGCTGCTCAGCCGTTCGGCGACCAGCATCAGCAGCCGATCACCGATACGATGGCCATAAAGGTCGTTGACCGGCTTGAACCCGTCCAGATCCAGCACACCCACCGCAAGCCCGCTGCGCTGCAGCAGTGCCTCGTTCATCGCCGTATCCAGTGTCTGGAAAAACTGCCGACGATTGGGCAAGCCGGTCAGGCTATCCTGATTGGCCAGCAACAGGTTCTCGTTGCTCAGCTGTTCAGTCCTGACCTGGACGTTCACCAGGCTGGTGAAGTCGCGGTACTGATAGCGAAGAATGATCAGCATACCGATCGACACCAGCACGATATTCGCCGCAGTGGCGATAAACGTGATGTTGTGCGTCGAAGCAAAGAAAATAACGAACGCGGTGTTGACGATCACCGCGGTGGTCAAGGCTGCAGATTGCAAATGCATCATGCAGAAAATGCACACAATCACGGTAATACCCATGAAAAACGCCACGTGCGCCTGGGTATAGGAGTCGCCATAGGGGTACAGCGCCAAGGACCATCCCGCGAAGGCGGCGGCGATGATACCTGCCAGCCCATTGGTACCGCGCAACGTCGCCAGAATGGTACTTGAAGCTGGCGGCGGCTTGTTTACCGAAAGCAGCCACTTGCGCGCGCGAATGCCGCACCCGATGGTGAGGACTGTCGGCACCAGCAACGTCAGCCAAATCGGGGCAGTCGCCCAATGGGTAAAGGCAAGCGCCCACGTATTGACCAACAGCACGAAGTACATCAGCGGCAGTTGTCGGGACAAAGCGACGTATTGGGCTTGCAAAAGCCGGGGATTATCGGAAGGCACGGACATCAGGGTACGCAAGGCACCCGGTAGTTTTTTCAGCATCGCAAGGCTTCTCTGTCACTACAGTCAAAGCGCACGTGGCTTGCTGCTCATCATGCGAGCCGGGTTGTAACCTGCTCACCTGTAATGCTCTCGGCAGCGGTGATTAATTCTTTACAGTAAAACCGGACCGCGCATCGGTTTGAGTGAAACAGACAGGCCACAGTGCGCCAGCCACCGCGACAAGACATCCTGCAGACGCTTTGCGATGAATCTTCAAGTCACGCTCAGTTCGCCGCCACCTGGGCACGATCAGCCTGCATCACCAGCGACTTCAGCGACACATCGAACTGCTTCAATGCACTGACCTGAAGTTCACGCTGCTGATTGATCTGTGCAGCAATCTCGGGCGCAGCCTTGCCCTGCACCCAGACTGATGTGATGTCCTTCACCACCTCGCCTTCTGCCTTGCCGATGTACTGCAGGTTGTTGTCGTAAAAGCGGGCCATGAAACGCGCTTCGACCTGACTGTTGCGTTTGCTTACCAGCCGGTTATAGGTGTCGAGCATCACTACGACGTCCGGGCGCGCCAGCATCAGTGCGTCAAGGTTGTCGTAGACCGTTACGGAAGCGAACTCTTTGCTCAGAGACCCCACCAGCCAGTCCGTCGCCAGCTTGGGGTCTGAACTGCTGATAAATGCATTGCGGATACGTGAATCGAGCGCCTGGTTTTTCCCGCTCCCGAGCGCGACCG
Source organism: Pseudomonas coronafaciens pv. oryzae str. 1_6 (assembly GCF_000156995.2). NCBI lineage: Bacteria > Pseudomonadati > Pseudomonadota > Gammaproteobacteria > Pseudomonadales > Pseudomonadaceae > Pseudomonas > Pseudomonas coronafaciens. Next base: position 2,785,419 of record NZ_CP046035.1, read on the forward strand.
AATGGTAGTTGTTCAGATACTGCAGGTTGCTGAGGGTGTTTTCGCTGTACAGCACACCCACTGTCTGTGTGTGCCGAAGACTGGCGGCGCTGTCGGCGACGGGCGCGAAGTGGCAGGACTGTTCGGAGGCTGGAGTGGCGGACGAGACGGCAGCGCTGGCGGGTGCCGAAAATACGCTAGCGATTGTTAACACAGCAGCAAGCGTCAACAGATTGAACATTCTCATCGCGTCGTCTCCCTTAGAGCAAGTGGCTATGACGCCATCCTCCTCCTTTGCCGGAAAAACAGAACTTGCCTTGCTTGATGATGACTATCGACTGAACAAATGATAGTCGACGCCGGCCAGCTGCACCTTGTTTCAGGCATGTTTTTAATAAGACCTTACTGCGGTGCGGATCGCTTCAAGCAGCATTCTGCAAGCCGGGTTGTCGTTGTCTGAACGCCAGACCAGATGCAACTCGCTCTGCACCCCCTCACCCAGGTCGATGTCACGAAACACAACGTCCTTGAACACCACGTTGGTCGCGCATCGCGGCACCAGCGCCAGCCCCATGCCGGCATTGACCAGCGCCAGAATGGTCAGTGATGATCCAAGCCACTGGACATACTCCGGCGCCACCTGCGCCGAACGAAACATGCCGGTCAGCAGTTCGTTGAATGGCGGGTAAGCAGAGTGCGAGTACATCAGAAAAGGAACGCCATCGAGGTCAACCACACCTACGTTGTCCTCGCTAGCCAGCGGATGCTTGCCAGGCACCGCAAGCACAAAAGGCTCGCGCACCAGGCATTCGCTCTCATAACCAGGCTGGAACAGCGGCGCCCGGACGATACCCAGATCAATGCGCCGAGCCCTCAGTGCTTCATGCTGCTGATAGGTGTTCATTTCAGTCAGGGAAATCTTCACCTGCGGCTGGTTTAACCGAGCCTCTGCAATCACCTTGGGCAGAAACTCATACACCGCGCTCCCCACGAAACTGATGGTCACCGACCCGATGTCACCTTCCGCGAAACGTCGAGCGGCAATGGCCGCTTGCTGCGCCCTCTCCAGCAGCGTCTGAGCCTCTATGAAAAAAGCCCGACCTGCGGCGGTGAGTGCCACGCTACGGGTGCTGCGGGTGAACAGCTCGACACCAAGATTGTGTTCCAGCAACTGGATCTGTCGACTCAGCGGTGGTTGGGTCATGTTGAGTCGTTCGGCGGCGCGCCGAAAATTCAGCTCTGTCGCCACGGTGGTGAAACAGCGCAATTGCGAAAGCTCGAACATTGATCCAATCCAGGTATCAATCAAGTCAATAACTAGATTAGACGGGAATAATCCGCACGTCCATGATCGACTCATCCCTCAAAAAAACAATGAATGGGAGTCATCGCTTGAATACCACCCCTCACACCACGGATGTCACGGTGCTCGCGCGTGCCGCTTCCAAGGTGAAACGCCATGTATTGCCACTGTTTGTGGTGATGTTCATCGTCAACTACATCGACCGGGTCAACATCGGCTTTGTGCGCAGCCATCTGGAAACCGATCTGGGTATAGGCGCCGCAGCGTACGGGTTGGGTGCCGGTTTGTTCTTTGTTGGTTATGCGCTGTTCGAAGTGCCTTCCAACCTGTTGCTGCAGCGCTACGGCGCCCGCGCCTGGCTGACGCGCATCATGTTCACCTGGGGCGCGGCGGCGATGGCCATGGCATTCGTGCAGGGCGAAACCAGCTTCTATGTGCTGCGCTTTATCCTTGGCGCGGCTGAAGCGGGCTTCTTTCCAGGCATCATTTATTACTTCACTCAGTGGCTACCTTCAAGCGATCGTGGCAAGGCAATGGCGCTGTTTCTCAGTGGCTCGGCGATTGCTTCGGTGATCTCCGGTCCGGTATCCGGAGCGTTGCTGAGCGTAGAAGGGTTGAACCTGCACGGCTGGCAATGGATGTTCCTGATCGAGGGCTTTGCATCCATCGCCCTGTGTGGCTTCGTGTGGTTCTGGTTACAGTCGCATCCGCACCAGGCAACCTGGCTCAGCGCTGAAGAAAAAACTGCGCTGGTCAACGCCATTGCCGAAGAACAGCGGCTTCGCGAAGCCGCACAGACGGTAAAGCCTTCGGTATTCCGCTTGCTGGCCGACCGGCAGATTCTGTTGTTTTGCTTTATCTACTTTTCGGTAGCGCTGACCATCTACGGCGCGACATTCTGGCTACCTAGCATGATCCGTAAGATGGGCAGCTTCAGCGACTTCGAGGTAGGGCTGTTCAACTCGGTGCCTTGGATCATCTCGATTGTCGCCATGTACGGTTTTGCCGCCCTTGCCGCGCGTTTCAAACATCAGCAGGCGTGGGTCGCCGTGACGCTGGTCATCGCTTCTGTCGGCATGTTCATGTCGACCATTGGCGGTCCGGTTTTCGCTTTCGTCGCCATCTGTTTCGCAGCCATCGGCTTCAAAGCTGCGTCGGCACTGTTCTGGCCAATTCCTCAGGGATACCTCGATGCACGCATCGCTGCAGCGGTGATCGCACTGATCAACTCCATCGGTAACCTTGGCGGCTTCGTGGCACCCACCACATTCGGCTTCCTCGAGCAGACCACCGGTTCTATACAGGGTGGTTTGTACGGCCTTGCTGCCACATCGCTGCTGGCCGCCATCGTGATTTTCTTCGCCCGCACCACTCCGCGCGGTGACAGACGCCCATCCGACGTCGAGCACGCCCCGCTGCATCGCAAGGGCACGCTTGGCACCCCTTCCAGCCTAAAACCCTGAACCCTCGGGAGACAGTCCTTTGAAAATCACACGTGTGACCGTGACCCCTATCGCCTTTCGTGACCCGCCGCTGCTTAACGCCAGCGGCATCCACGAGCCTTTCGCGCTGCGTTCGATCATCGAGGTCGAAACCGACAACGGCTACATAGGCCTTGGCGAAAGCTACGGCGATGCTCCGGCGCTGGCAATTCAACAACAGGTGCAGAAGCAGCTGATCGGTGTCGACCCGTTCAATCTCAATCTATTGCGCAGTATCGTTCAGGCGACCGTTGCCGCACACAAGCCCTTCAGTCTGGCAGGTGCCGAGCTGGCGCCGGGCTCACACGCCAGCAAAGCAGTCAGCAACGCCTATTCCGCGTTCGAGGTGGCCTTTTTGGACGTGCAGGCACGCTCCATGAACCTGCCTCTGGTAGACCTGCTTGGTGGCGCGATTCGCGACCGGATTCCCTTCAGCGCCTACCTGTTCTTCAAGTATGCGCAGCATGCCGATGCGCCTTACGCGCCAGACAGCTGGGGTGAAGCACTGAACGAGGAACAGATCGTCGCGCAGGCCAGACGCATGATCGAAGCCTATGGTTTCAAAAGCATCAAACTCAAGGCCGGCGCGCTGGACCCAGAACATGAAGTGTCCTGCATCAAGGCGTTGAAAAAAGCCTTCCCCGGCTATCCGTTGCGCATCGACCCCAATGGCAACTGGTCGCTGGAAACTTCGATCCGCATGGCCGAATTGCTGGGTGATGACCTTCAATACTACGAAGACCCGACACCGGGCCTGGACGGTATGTCCGAACTGCACAAACGCACCGGCCTGCCGCTGGCGACCAACATGGTCGTGACCGATTTCGACGAGTTCCGCCGCAGCGTGGCCCTCGACAGCGTGCAGATCGTGCTCGCCGACCACCATTACTGGGGTGGCCTGCGCGACACTCAGACGCTGGCGAAGATGTGCGACACCTTTGGCCTCGGCGTGTCGATGCACTCAAACTCGCATCTGGGCATCAGCCTCATGGCGATGGCCCACGTGGCCGCGTCCGTGCCCAACCTGGATTACGCCTGTGACACCCACTACCCGTGGCAGGAGCCGGACGAAGAAGTCATCAAGGGCGGAAAGCTGCCGATTGTCGACGGTTGCGTCAGCATCACCCGGGCACCCGGCCTCGGGCTGGAGCTGGATTACGACCAGCTCGGCAAGCTCAACGACCAGTACCACAGCTGCGGGATTCGTCAGCGCGATGATGTAAAACAGATGCAGAAGTACAAACCGGAATGGAAAGCAGTCAAACCGAGGTATTGAGCCCCCCCCCGATCCGGCTCAGTCCGTTCTTTGAGAAGAATGGGCCGTCTGGTCGACGCCCGGTTGATCCTGCCGGGCTAATACCTTACGCCGCAATGGGCGGCACGCCCGACAGTTGATGGACTTCAGGCTCTCTGATCACAGCCTGAAGCATTGCAACGACCTGTCCCGACTCAGTGCGATACCTGATCAAGAAATATCAACTGAGGTGGCGTGGCGAGCAGTTCGCCGGCTGCCGCCGAGAACTGTTGATAGTGTGCCGTGGCAACATGCGCATCCAGCGCTGCCTGGTGTTCAAAGCACTCACGCATGTAAAACGTCCCGGCCTCATCGGACTTCTCGAACAGCACGTATTCGATGTTTCCCGGTTCTGATCTGGAGGGTTCCACCAGTGTAAGTAATGCTTCTTTCAATGCAGCCTCCTTGCCCGGCCTGGCTTTCAGGACTGCGATCAAGACGATGGGTTTTACCTGCGTATTCATGTCCAGCTCTCCATTGTTCGGTTCAATTCGGTCCGGTTAATGCGTCGGCGCAGGCGCAGCGCCGACTTTCACGCGCAGCAAGCTATAAGGTTTTTCACGTTTGTCGTGGCCTGAATTGAAACCTGCCTGACGGTGCAACTGGTTGACGATGAAATACAGGTAACCGTCAGGGCCGATCGACAAGGTATCGGGCCATAGCATGCGAGGATCATGTGCCACGGTCTGCCATGCGCCGTTCGACAGGCGTTTGCGAATCGCATTGTGCTCATAATCACCTGTGTACACAGCGCCCTCTGCATCGGACTCCAGCCCGTCGGAGGCGCCTTTTTCGCCAAGGTCCTGAACAGCAGCTACCAGTTGTTGCTCGGTTACACCGCTGTCGTTCAACAGGTCGGTAGCGACGGAGTACAGGTGGCGGCTGGACAACGGCGAGAAATACAGCGTCTTGCCATCTGCCGACAGTGCTATCCCGTCTGCAGCAACGGTCACTGGTTTGCGCGTGCCATCGGGGCCATCGCCAAGTACGGGCATGCCCTCGACGACAGGTACGAACGCAGGGTCTGCGGAGGTTGCCTTTGCCCCGCTCAAGCGCCGCACAGCCTTGCAGCTGGCGATGTCCATGACAATGATTGCGCCCGGCCCGCTTACCGACGAGTCAGTGACATAGACAGTCCCCTGCGACCCCTTGCGGAAGTCGAAGCGCATGTCGTTGACATAAGTGCTGGGCAAAATCACGTTATCCGGAAAGACCAGTCGCTTGACGATTTTATTGGTGGCCAGGTCTACCGCAACCAGTTTAGCACCGTGCGGACGTGGTGCTGCGAACCCTGGCGCCGCAGTATCCAGCATCCAAACGCGCCCTTTGCCATCAGCGACCACGCTCTGCACGCTGATCAGGCCGTCGGCCGGGTCTTTCGGGTTCTCCTGGTTGACCGCCGAATCCGGGTAGGCGACCACCTTGCCGTCACGAATCTCGCCCACCGTGAATGGCACCTTGTCACCCCAGCGAGGGAAGTTGACGAAGATTCGCCCGGTTTCGGTGACTGTCACGCCAGTCGGCATCGCGTCATAAAACGCATGGACCTGTTCGAGCTTGCCGACGGGTTTATCGGCAGGCGCACTCGCAGGCAATTCGGTGGTGCTCATGCCATAAGCCAGTGAAGTAGTGAGCGTGGCTGCGGAAATCATAGCAATTGCTAAAGAAATGGCTGTTCGATGCATGGGCTCTCCTGATGAGCCAGCCAGAGCTGCTCATCGGTATTTCGGCTCGGCGCACGTGCTTAGCGCAACGTGTCGCCAGCTGGGGTGGGCTACAGGATGGCAAGTATTCTGGCCTTTCCTGTTACAAAGAGAAATGCCGCGAATACGTAAACACTTTCAACGCAACGACGAAGATCAGCCCCCATCGGAACGCGTCGCGTCATCCATCTTCAGACTCGCGCGCTATCGGTCAGCAAGGCGCCAAGACGTTTCGCACTGTACCCGGTGGTTGGTCGCCTGATGATCAAAGCCTCTTTCATGACCGTTGCAAATTGCCCGGCCCTTTAATGACGGTCAACATCAATGCTATATTCTCCTCCTGTCGAACGGCCAGACAACGAGGAAAATACATGAAGGTCACCAAGGCGCAGGCGCAGGCCAACCGCGCTCACATTGTAGAGACCGCATCCGTACAGTTTCGTGAGCGTGGCTTTGACGGTGTGGGAATAGCTGACTTGATGGCAGCCGCAGGCTTTACCCACGGCGGGTTCTACAAGCACTTTGGCTCGAAGTCTGACCTGATGGCAGAGTCGGCCGCCTGCTCTATCCAGCAGACGGTGGAACAATCGAAGGACATTGAGCCTGCGCAATTCATCGACTACTACCTGTCCCGAAACCACCGGGACAACCCCGGCACCGGCTGCACAATGGCGGCGCTCGGGGGTGATGCCGCGCGTCAGTCGGATGAAGTCAAAGCGACATTTGCCAAAGGTATCGAAAGCATACTCGCCGCAATGCAGCCTTCGGACGAACGCACTGATGGCGACACGCTACAGCAGGCCAGGGCCCAGACCATTGATATGTTTGCCCACGCGATCGGTGCTCTGCTGCTGTCGCGCAGCTGCCCGGACGATTCACCGCTGGCCGATGAAATACTCGAGGTATGTCGCGCGAAAATGCTGGCTCAAGTGACTCCCGCACAGGCCGGTTGAAGGGTTTCCAGCGCTGTGATGAGCAAGCAGGACGGGACCGCCCTGCCCGCCGATCATTTCAGGAAGCAAACAACTTGCTCAAACACGCCAGCTTCTTCTTGTACGACTTGCGCGCCAGCAAGGCCTCCTCCAGCGTCACGGCAACAAAGCGGGCCTTCTGGTTGGGTTGCATCTGACCGATCAGGTCAAGGTCGGCGCTGATCACGGTGCCGATCATCGCGTAGCCGCCGCCAGACACTGCGTCACGGTGCAAAACGATAGGTTCCAGCCCCGCCGGGACCTGAATAGAGCCGATCGGATAGCAACTGTCGACGATGTTCGAAGGGTCGGAGCCGGCGCCGAACGGTTGTTCCCGTGGCTGGAACGTCAGCGCCCTGCCGCCCTTGAAGCGATAGCCGATACGGTCCGCCTCCGAGCCGACGGTCCAGGACTCGGAGAAAAAGCTGGTTGCCGCAAACTCGGTCAGGCGCTCGTAATACAACCCCGGCACCACACGCAGATAGACTTCGCCGCCCAGCGACTGGCGCAGCGCCATCGGCAGACTCGCGCCTGCACGGCCCTTGCCGCTGGCGGTGCCTATCGGCAACAGATCGTCTGTCGCCAGCCTGCGCCCCTGAAAACCGCCAAGCGCACCCAGCGTGTAGGTCGAACGACTGCCCAACACCAGCGGCACATCGATCCCGCCCGCGACAGCCAGATAAGTGCGGGCACCATCTTTGGGAAAATCAAAACGCAACACCTGCCCGGCGGTTACAGAAAAAGCAGTGTCATGGTGCATTTCAACGCCGTCCAGGCGCGGAGCCATATGTGCCCCACACACCGCAACCAGAGCGTCGCACTGGAACTCCAGCTCCGGACCGACCAGGGTGCATTCAAGTCCGGCGGCACCGGGCGGATTGCCGACCAGTTGGTTGGCGGCGCTCAGTGCGTACTGGTCCAGAGCACCTGAGGGCGGAATGCCCAAATGGTAATAACCTTCGCGACCAAGGTCCTGAACCGAGGTGGCCAGACCGGGTTTGAGTACCTTGATCATGCCAGCACCTCCTGCAACGATTTCGGATAGCCCGCGGGATCGGCCAGAAACGCATCCAGTGAAAACTCGACGGGACGAATCCGCAGGTCGAAACGCCCGGCCTCCACTTCGGCAACGGCGTGATCGTAGGTTTCCCGGTCCACCGATCTGAACTGCACAATGTCGCCCGGCCGGAAAAACACCATGTGTTCTTTCAGGTACGCCAGCCCCTGTTGCGGGTCGTAGATCGGCGCCGGGGTGACGCCGAACATCTGATAACCACCTGCACCACGCACCGAATAGATACAGCCAAAGCAACCGCCATGCCCCAGAGTCAGCTTCGGCGTGTCGGTGCGCGGGCGCAGGTACTTGGGCACCTGCAACTGCCGTTCACGTTCGACCATCTGAAACATGAACGGCAGGCCAGCCACGAATCCCACCATTGACACAAACCACGGCGCGCCGCTGTGCGCGGCGATGAACGCATCCACGTCGGCCAGATTGTTGATGCGCGCAGCGTATTCAAGGTCTGTGGCGCTCGGGTCCTGATGGCGGTCACGAAAACGCATCAGGGTTTCGTGGGTCCAGGGATCGTTGTAGAGCACAGGAATCTCGATGATACGGGTCTGTAAAGTGCGCTCGGCGACCGCGCCGGCTTCGGCCTCCCTTACCGCATCCAGCAGCGCATGTGGTGCGATGCGGTCGGGATCGAAACGGATCTGGAACGAGGCATTCGCCAGGCAAACATCGAGCACGCCATCCAGCGCCAGGCGCTCGACCGCACGGGTTACGGCCAGGCCCTTGAAGAAGGCTTCCAGCGACATGCTGTCACTGACCTCGGCAAAAAGATGTTCATCGGCGCCAAAGCTGTAGCGGATCGGATCGGCCATGTCTGTTCCTTTTTGGAATCGTTGTAGAAAGGCAGGCAAAGATCGTAATGGCGGCCCAGGAATCTTTGTTCCCGGTGCCGCGTGCTGGCTAACGCGGCTTACGCACGTCTATCCCAGCATTATCCAGCGCTTCACGGGTTGCCTGTGCGAGGGCCAGGGCGCCCGGAGTGTCGCTGTGTAAACAGATTGAATCGAATTCGATGGCCAGATCCTCGCCTTCGACCGTAAGCACCCGCCCTTGCTGACAGGCGCGAACCACACGTGCCGCGACTTCAGCCGGCTCATGGGCGCGTACGTTGCGGGTAAAGACGATAGAACCGCTGAGGTCGTAAGCACGATCGGCATAGAACTCGCGGACCACCGGCTGACCCAGTTCCTGAGCCACCTTGCAGATCACCGAACCGGGCATGCAGTAAAGCAGCAAATCAGGCTCGAGACGCTGCAGGTTTTGCACCAGCAGCCTGGCGGCCTCTTCATCGCGAGCGAGGTGCATGTACAGCGCGCCGTGAGGTTTGAAATGCTGAAGGGCGACGCCCTGAACCCTGGCCAGTTCGCGCAGTGCGCCAAGTTGGTAAAGCATGTCATCGACCAGTTCCTGCGCTGGCGCGTTGATATGCCGACGCCCGAAGCCCACCAGATCACGGAAACCTGGGTGTGCGCCGATGGCGACGCCCAGGCGTTTGGCCTGCTCAATGGTTCGACGCATGGTGCCTGGGTCACCGGCATGGAAGCCGGTAGCGATGTTGGCTGAACTGATAAAGGCCATCAGCTCGGTGTCGACACCGTCTCCGATGGTCCAGGCGCCGAAGCTTTCACCCATGTCCGAGTTGAAATCCACCTGCATGGTATTTGCTCCTGAGGCTAGGTAGCGGGATGCAAACCACGTTAAATTTTCACTACCCCCTTGGGTAGATCTATTATCAGATACGTTATCTTCTGAAAAACAGATACCTCTCAGACTGGAGTACTTATGTCCCTGACCTTGCGCCAGGTTCGTTATTTCGTCGCCACCGCCGAGATCGGGCAGATATCGCAGGCCGCCATCCATCTCAATATTTCCCAGTCAGCCGTCACCACGGCGATCAAGGAACTGGAGAGCATGCTGGGTTCACTGCTTTTCCAGCGCTCGGCACAAGGCATGAGCCTGACCGAGGCCGGACGACACTTTCTCAACCGTGCCTATGTGATTCTGCGCAGCGTTGATGATGCACTGAACAGCCCTTTGCCCGATGTTCGCGCCAGCGGCGTACTGCGCCTGGCCGCGAGCTATACCGTGATCGGTTACTTTCTGCCGCACCATTTGCAACGGCTCGAGCACTGGCACCCGGACGTCGCCATCAAAGTGCATGAGCAGGAGCGCCAATCGATTGAGCAAGGCTTGCTGGAAGGCCGATTCGATATGGCTGTGGTGCTTACCGCCAACATCACTCACCCGGATATCATCTCGGAAACACTGTTCAACTCGGAACGCCGCTTATGGCTGTCCAGCCACCACCCGCTGTGCCAGCGTGCCTCTGTCAGCCTGGCCGACGTGGCAAACGAGCCCTACATCCTGTTGACCGTTGACGAAGCCGAGCAGAGCGCCATGCGCTACTGGGAGCTGGCTGGCCAACAACCAAACGTTCGTGTGCGCACCAGTTCGGTGGAGGCCGTGCGCAGTATGGTTGCCAACGGCAGCGGCGTGGCGATTCTCTCGGACCTGGTGCATCGCCCATGGTCGCTGGAGGGCAAGCGAATCGAGACGTTGACCGTGACCGACCAGGTAACGCCTATGAGCGTTGGGCTGGCCTGGCACCGCGGGCGCGAATTGAGCCCGGCGATGCAGGCCTTCCGCAACTATTTCCACGACGCGTTTCTGGCTCCTCAACAACTCTCGGCGCGGCGTTGAACGCATCGCGCTATGCCTGATCGGCCTTGGAACGCTTGCCAAGCGGCCCGTGCTGAGCCATCACTTCGCTCACCCAGTCGATAAACACCCGCACCTTGATGCTGACATGCCGATTGGGGGGAAAGGCCACATACATCGGCATGCTGTCCAGCTGCCAATCCTCGAACAACCGGACAAGATCGCCTCGCGCCAGATGCGGCCGAGCCATGTAATCGGGTAGCCAGAGAATGCCCATCCCGGCGAGTCCGGCAGCGATATAGGCGTTGCCGTCATCCACGGCCAGCGTGTAGCGGCCCTGAATATGGACCTGTTCGCCACTGCGGTGCATGGCATAAGGCAGCGCCTTGCCGGTTCGCGCCCACAGATACCCGACAATACGATGTGCCGAATTTTCAAGTTACCTGGCTTTACGGTTTTGACTTCGAAATCAAGGTCATCGTCAGGCTGCCGGGATCTGCGGCGCAATAAACCGCTGCTTGAGCCCTTCAGCGGCTGCGGATCGGTACCACGCAGTCGCCCGGATCAACCACCAAAGGCTCTTCGAACTGCTGAAAGAACTGCCCCGAAACAACGTGATCTAGAAACTGCGCCTGGTCTTCGGTGACCCGTTTCACTGGAGCGTAGCCAACGGTATCAGGCACCGTCAGCAAGCGTGCCTTGCGCTCATGCGCCACGGCGATGAACGCCCTTTTCTCTTCGTCGGACATTGCTGAAAAGTAGTCGGACAGACCTTCCAGCGAGCGCACTGCCAGATCCTGGTCGAGCTGATCACCATCCGTGAACATCAAATGCCAGACGAAATCGAAAGATAGCTCAGCGAGGGCACGCATAGACAGGTTCCGTGGTGTTCCAAAGGCGCGAGAGTCGCCCTTCATCATGATTCGGTCAAGCGGTAAAAGATGACATGCATCATGCGCAGTGTTTATGGAGGTATAAACAGGTTTACGCGGACACTCGGTCGCGTTCCGGGAAGGCTCGATACAGAGGGTTCTCGATCAGCAGCGCCATGCCCTGCCCTCCGCCCACACAGGCAGCAGCAATACCGTAACGCAGGTTTTCTTCGCGCAACTGACGGGCCAGGGTCATGACCAGCCGCAGCCCGGTGGCGGCCAGCGGATGGCCGATACCCAGTGAGCCGCCCTGACAATTGAGCCTTTCAATGTCCAGTTCCAGTGTCTGCGCCACGGCCAGCACCTGAGCGGCCTGTGCCTCGTTGATTTCCAGCCGGTCGATATCGTCGAGCGCCAGCCCACTGCGTTGCAACAACAATTGAATGGCCGGCACAGGGCCGATGCCCATGAACTCCGGAGCGACGCCGACCACCGCGCAGGCCAGCAAATGCGCCATGACCGGCCTGTCTGTCTGCGACAGGTGAGCGACGAGCGCCGCGGCCGCGCCGTCGACCACCGCACAGCTATTGCCTGCGGTCTGAACCCCATCGCCATGAATGGCACGTAAACGCGACAACGCTTCAGGGCTGGTTGCGCGCGGGTGACTGTCCTGAGTGACGCTCTCGACCCCGCGCGGCAGCTCTATGCAGCGCGGTTGAAACAGCGCCAGTTCAAAGCATTCATTGCTGATCGGGACAATTTCCGAAAGCCAATGACCGTCGACCTGTGATTGCATGGCTCGCTGATGGCTGAGCAAGGCGTATTCATCCACTGTTTCGCGACTCAACACGTGGCGCCGGGCCAGGTTGTCGGCCGTGGCGATCATGTCCATGGCCGGTGCCGGATCGTAAAGCGCTTCCCAAAGAAAATCCTTGAACTGCACTTCGCCGCCCAATGCGAATCCGTCCCGGTGGGTATACGCAGCAATAGGATTGCGCGACATAGACTCGGCAGCGACGCACAGCGCCATTTGTCCGCCTCCACCCACGTGCAGGGCCGCCTGGCGCAACAACTCAAGGCCCGTGGCGCAGATTCGTTGTACGCCTAGCGCCGGAACGCTCTGTGGCACACCGCTGTACAAACCGATGTGCCTGGGCAGCAGGTACGCATCAAAACTGGCCTGTGCCATCGAGCCGGCCAATACCGTGTCGACCGAGGCTGGCGAGACTGCGGCGCGCGCCAGCACCTCGCGGGCCACCTTGATGCCCAGATCGATGGGCGAAATCTTCGCCAGCGCTCCGCCCAAATCCACCCACGGAGTGCGCACAGCCTCAACGATCGCGACATCGCTGAACGCAGAATACTGACCGCCACCGCTCACCCCTTGGGACCTGCATCAAGCCTGTCGGGGTCTTGGCCGCGATACAGCGCTTCGACTCGGTCTGCTCGCCACTGCAGGACCGCGCGCTGGTTGATCGACCCCTTGTCGGTAATCTCGCCGCGATCGATAGACGCAGGCTCATCGAGCAATGCAATCCATTCCAGCCGACTGGCGTTGCCGTTGGCGCCCTGGTTCAAGCGAGCCAGCCAGCCTGCAAACCACTCGCGTACTGCGGCGCTGGTCAGCACTTCGGCATCAGTTGCCTGTGCGCCCAGGCCGGCCAGTTGCCGACACTCGTACAGGCGCGGGAACACCAGCGCGCCCAGGCATTCGCGATCCGGCGCGGTAATGACGACATCCTGAACGTACGGCGAGCCTTCCAGCACCGCGCGATTACGCATCGGGCCGACGCTGACAAACACGCCCGAAGACAGCTTGAAGTCTTCGGCCAGACGCCCGTCAAACATCAGCCCCAACTCGGGCGCCGAAGGATCGGCCAGTTTGATCGCATCGCCGGAGCAGTAGAAGCCGTTCTCGTCGAACACCTCGGCAGTCTGCTGCGGCGAGCGCCAGTAGCCCGGCATGATATGGGGGCCGCGAAAACGTCCCTCGAGCTTGCCGTCTACCGGCACCAGACACACTTCGCAACCCGGTGCAGGCAGCCCGATGTAACCGGCCATTGCCAACGGCCCGGTGGTAAACGTGCAGGACGGCGCGGCCTCGGTCATGCCGAGCCCGGCCATCATGCGAATTCGTTCGCCACAATGCTGCTCGGAAATTCGGTCAAGACGGTCCCAGATGCTCTGCGACAGCCCGGCCGCGGCGAAGAAGAACAGCTTCATGCGCGAAAAGAAGCGCTCACGCAGGTCAGCGTCCTGCTCCAGAGCATTTACCAGCTCTTCCCAGCCTTTGGGTACGGTCAGGTAGGCCGTGGGCGAGATTTCCTTGAGGTTGCGCAACGTTTCGGCAAAACCCTGAGCAGTCGGTTTTCCATTGTCCAGATAGAACGTGCCACCGTTGTACAGGACGATACCGATGTTATGACTGCCGCCAAACGTGTGATTCCAAGGCAACCAGTCCACCAGCACCGGAGGCTCTTCGCCGAACACCGGGAAGGTCTGCAGCAGCATCTGTTGATTGGCGCAAAGCATGCGCTGGGTGGTGACCACCGCCTTGGGCAACTTGGTCGAGCCTGAGGTGAAAAGAAACTTGGCGATGCTGTCCGGCCCGCTGGCCATGAATGCAGCTTCGGCTTCGCTGCCGCCTGGCTTTTCGAGCAGGCTGGCAAAGCTCAGCGCGGGTCTGCCACTGAGTTGCCCACGCACCGTGATGATCGGCGTCTGCGCCGGAATAATCGCATCGATAGCGCGCTGGAATGGCGCTGCTTCGCTTACAAATACCAGGCCTGGCTGCAACACATCGCAGACATGGCGCAACTTGGCGAAATCCTGAGACATGATTGAATAGGCCGGCGACACCGGGCAATACGTAATCCCGGCGTACATGGCCCCGAGGGCGATCTGCAGATGTTCGATATCGTTGCCTGACAGCAACGTCAGCGGGCGTTCCGCAGACAGACCGAAAGCCAGCAGGCTTTGGGCAATGGCGCGGACATCAGCCAGCATGTCGGCATAACTGACCTTACGCCAGCCACCCCGGCTGTCGCGGGCAGCGATAAAGGTCTGCTGCGGCCTGACGCTGGCCCAATGCACCAGCCGGTCAAGCAGCCGGTCGGGCAATTGGGCCAGGGGTTCGAGGGCGCGCATGTGCAAGATGCCCTGTTCTTCCCGCACCTCTATGGGCGGGTGGCCGATGGAGACCTGACGATAGCGCGGCGAACCGGCTTCACTCTGCAACAACGATGATCTGATATCGGAACTCACGTGCGTTCTCTCCATCAAGGCACACAGACGCCAAACGGCCAGCAGCGGTTCGGGTCGAGCGTGGCAGCGTCGGGCTGCAGCCTTGTTATTGTTGTACCCGGCTTACTGGCGAAACGGCTGTCCGGCAGGCCGTCGTCAGTGCGCAAGGATTCAGATCGGGTAATGCCGAGGCCCGTTTTGCAAGGTCACCCAGCGCAACTGGGTAAAGTGCTCGATCGATGCCTTGCCGCCGAAGCTGCCGTAACCACTGGACTTCACCCCGCCGAAGGGCATTTGTGCCTCGTCATGCACGGTGGGCCCATTGATATGGCACATGCCGGACTCGACACGTTGCGCCAGCGCCAGGGCGCGGCCGGTATCACGGCTGAAGATGGCCGCAGACAGGCCGAACTCGGAATCATTGGCCAATTGCAACAACGCCTCGTCACCCTCCCCGCGAACCACTACCGCCACCGGACCGAAGGACTCTTCGCGATACAGGCGCATGGCGTCCGTCACGCCGTCGAGCAGCGTCGGCTGCAGAATGCTGCCATGCAACTGGCCACCAATCAGCAGCGTTGCCCCCAGATTGACCGCATCGTCGATCAGCGCCTTGATGCGCGTCCCGGCGCTGACGTCCACCAGCGACCCAAGTACCGACTGACTGTCATCCGGATGACCCGCGCGTAAGGTTTCGATCTTGGCCGTCAGCTTCGCCACAAAGCTGTCAGCCACTTTCTGATCGACAATCAACCGCTCGGTGGACATGCAGATTTGCCCCTGATTGAAATAGGCACCAAAAGCTGCCGCTTCCACCGCAGCGTCCAGGTCAGCGTCGTCCAGCACCAGAAACGGCGCCTTGCCACCCAGCTCCAGCAATGCGGGCTTCAGGTGCCGGGCCGAAAGTTCACCGACGATGCGCCCAACGTGGGTCGAGCCGGTGAAATTGACCCGGCGCACTGCAGGATTGGCAATCAGGCGCTCGACAATCGCCGGAGCATCCGCAGGTGCATTGCTGATCACGTTGACCACACCGTCACCCAGCCCGGCGTCCTGCAACACCTGGCCGATCAGGCGATGCACCGCCGGGCTGAGTTCAGACGCCTTGAGCACCACGGTATTGCCGCAGGCAAGCGGCATGGCGATGGCACGTGTAGCCAGAATCACCGGAGCATTCCACGGCGCAATGCCCAGCACCACGCCGCAGGGTTGGCGCAAGGCCATTGCAAAGCTGCCGGGAATATTGGAGGGGATGACATCGCCGGTGATCTGCGTGGTCATCGATGCGGCTTCGCGCAGCATGTTGGCGGCCAGTTGAACGTTGAAGCCGTACCAGTTGGCCATCGCCCCGGTTTCTCCCGCAGCGGCGATGAATTCTTCGCTGCGGGCCTGCATTTGCTCGGCAGCCTTGAGCAGGCGCGCACGCCGTTCACTGGGCGCCAGCGCCGCCCAGCCAGGAAACGCGGCCTGGGCAGCAGCAACGGCTGCGTCCGCGTCTTCCAGCGTCGCTGCGGCGACTCGCGAAACCACTTCGCCTGTCACCGGGTTGCAGCGTTCAAAAGTACGACCTTCACGGGCGGGGCACGACTGGCCGCCGATCAGCAGGGGCACGTCCAGCATGGTGATTCCTCTTTATTATTGTTGAAGTGCAGCTTCAGGCTTTGAGCTGCAAGCCCAAAGCCTGGCAGCGAGAGGCCAGCAGTTAACGCTTATAGGCTTCAAGCCCCGGCTTGATGCTTTTGTCGTCGAGGAATTGCTTCATACCCTGCTCGCGCCCGCCTTCCTTGTCCAGCAGGCGGGACTGATCGAGCTTCGCATACAGATAGTCTTCGTTCTGCTCCCAGGTCAGTTCGCGGCAGCGCTTGAAGCCATGTTTCGCGGCGCGCAATACCACCGGGTTCTTTTCCAGCAGATTGAGGGCCAGATCAATCGTCACCTGGCGCAATTGCGCCAATGGCACGCTTTCGTTTACCAGGCCCATTTCAGCGGCTTTCTTACCGTCGAAGGTCTTGCCGGTCATGATGTAATACAGCGATTGCCGATGGCCCACGGTGTCAGCCATAGCCTTGCTGACCAGATTGCCTGGCGGTATGCCCCAGTTGATTTCCGACAGCCCGAAGGTTGCCTCGTCGGCACAGATTGCCAGGTCGCAGGCCACCAGCGGGCTGAAACCGCCGCCGAAACACCAGCCATTGACCATCGCAATGGTGGGCTTGGCGTACATGCGCAGCATTTTCCATTGCCACTGGGACGCTTCGCGACGAATCTTTTCCTGAAGAATTTCCGGCCCCGCATCTACCTCGCGGAAATACTCCTTAAGGTCCATGCCTGCAGTCCAGGCCTCGCCAGCGCCGGTCAGCACCAACACGCCTGCTTCAGGATCCTGTTCGAGCGTCTCCAGCACATCAATCATTTCCCGATTCAGGGTCGGGCTCATGGCGTTGCGCTTTTCAGGGCGGTTGAGGATGACCCAGGCGATGCCCTGCTCCATCTCGACCTTGACGGTTGTCCAGCGACCTTCGTACTTGCTCATGGCGTGCTCTCTTGTTCTGGATCAGTAGATGACTCAAAGCTAAACCGCAAATATAGTTATGTCAATTAACCATTAATGCAATTAATCACTATTTTGGCACTCCGGCAAAACAGGCTGGTCTTAGTCATGACTGCCCCATAGCTATCGGTCGCCAACCTCGGCAAACTGATCGGCTGATCGACCCCAACCATCAAAAGGACCGCATTTTCAATGGCCAAGCCATCCGACATCGCTGATGTTATCCAGTCGCCGGTACAGACTGCCGAGGTAGCTCTGCCCACCGAGTCCGCGCTGGATGATCTGATCGGTTATGCCATGCGCCGGGCACAGCTCAAACTGTTCCAGAACCTGATCGGCCGTCTTTCCGCTCATGACCTGCGGCCGGCGCAGTTTTCGGCACTCGCGATCATCGAACAGAACCCTGGCCTCATGCAGGCTGATCTGGCCAAAGCACTGGCGATCGAGCCGCCTCAGGTTGTGCCGTTGCTGAACAAACTGGAAGAGCGCGCACTTGCGGTACGTGTTCGCTGCAAACCGGACAAACGCTCGTATGGCATATTTCTCAGCAAGACCGGCGAAACGCTGCTCCGTCAACTGAAGCAGATTGCCGTGGACAGCGATCTTGATGCCACCGCAGCACTGAACCAACAGGAACGTCAGGACCTGCTCAGGCTGCTGAAAAAAGTCTACCAGGCTTGAAATCGTCATCAGCGGCGCTTCGCCGCTGGTGACCGACCGATTTCCAGTGCCTGATCACCAGAGCGGCAAGCTGTACTGGACGATAAAACGCGTCTGGTTTTCATCACGAAAAGCTGCTCCCGCCGGGAAGTCATTTCGATAGATCGACTTGCGTGCCAACAGGGCAACGTTCTTCAATGGACCGCTCTGGACGACATAGCCTAGCTCCATCTGAAACTCTCGCTCTTTTCGATCGTCGGCATTAAAGGCAGCCAGCTCTATGTTGTCGCCGCGCACATAGCGCAGACGACTGCGCAGACCGACAAGGCCTACCGCAGTGAAGTCATAGTCGTAAATGGCCTGCCAGGTGCGCTCTTTGGCATTGAGAAAATCCGAGCTCATGGTCATTTCGCTCAACCCCATCAATTCAGTGCCCGACACATAAGGCGTCGCTGTGTCGCCGCTGGAATGCATGTAACCCAGGCTGAAGCTGTGCCCTCCCCACTTGTAACCCAGCAGCGCCGAGAGATTCTGGTTATCGACCTCTCCGGCCTTCGCGCTGCCGGTGTCGCTGCTGAAGAAACTGCGCAGATCGGTGCTCAGTACACCGTCGCCGATGTCCAGCTTGTGCAGCAGCGCCAGGGTGTTCTGGGTATAAAGGTCGGCCACTTCGGCATGATAGGCACGCACGCTCAGGGCTTTGCTGACCTGGTAATCAGCCCCGGCATAGGCCATGTGCGATGACGTAGCCGCGCCGTTGAAACGGCGGTTCGGCGCTGCAATGCTGATTGCCTGATAGTTGCTGGAGTCACGCTTGTTGACCCGGTCGATATAGCCGGCATTCATGGTCAGACCGTCGATCTCCTTTGAGGTCAGCGTCGTGCCACGAAAGGTCTGCGGCAGCAGACGCGAGGGGCTGGCAAAGGCAAACGGCAGGAAAATCGACACATCGCCGGTCTTGATCGTGGTCTCGCTGAATTTCAGCTTGCCGGTCAATGCCAAACGCGAATATTCGTCGGCCGCGCGTCCGTCGCTGGCGGAAACTGGCAACAACTCGGTGCCGCTACGGTCCGGAGATGAGTCCAGCTTCATGCCGACCAGAGCCCGTGCATCAAGACCAAAGCCGACCGGTCCCTCGGTAAAACCCGACTCGGCATTCATGATGAAGCCCTGCGCCCACTCCCGGGTGGCCGTCTTGGCACCGTCATCCTTGTAATCGCGGTCCATATAGTAATTGCGCAGCGTCAGGGTGCCGTGGCTGTCCTCCAGAAACCCTTGGGCCTGCGCAGTATCAGCCAACACGCTGATACCCAGCAGGCCGAATGCGAAGCGGTAGGTTTGTCCACGAAAAAAACAGACTGCAACGGCGCTGACTGCATCACGAGTGTGCATCGGCATATTCGATTTCCAATTATTGTTGTTGTTTTTGGGGTTCGGGCCCGCGCTTGATGGCAGGCTGTCAGTAGAGAATTGAAAGATTAAGCGCTGGCGTCAATCCACAATGATCGATAATCGAACATTAATATTATTAACCACTTTAAGATAATCCTTATCATACAATCCTAAGCCTATGTTTATAAACGAATAAACGTCCGACTTCTCGATAGACAGGCGCAGATTCTTTTTTTAGTTATTTTTGTTACCTTGATTCGCGCGGGTTTCGAACCTTCTACAGGGTTCAGGAGCCGACTTTGCAGACAACAAAAACAACAATGAGGCTTGCCATGAACAGTCCGTTGCGTCGCTCGACGCTGACCATCTTTTTGTGTTTCATCGTCGCGCTTATCGAAGGGTTCGATCTGCAGGCTGCCGGCACCGCCGCAGCCGGATTGCGGCAGACCTTCTCGCTTGATCCCAAAATGATGGGCTGGGTGTTCAGTGCCGGAATCATCGGCCTGCTTCCAGGCGCATTTTTCGGAGGCTGGATTGCTGATCGCATTGGTCGCAAGAAGATTCTCGTGGTCGCCGTGCTGCTGTTTGGGGTTTTCTCGCTGAGCACCGCTTATGTGCAGTCTTTTTCCGGCCTGTTGCTAGTGCGCTTTCTGACCGGGCTGGGTCTGGGAGCAGCGTTACCCAATCTGATTGCGCTGTGTGCGGAAGCCGTAAGCGAACGCCATCGCGGGCTTGCGATCAGCGTCATGTATGCGGGCGTTCCATTGGGCGGCGCGCTGGCTGCGGTGGTGGCGATGTTCACCAGCGAGCACTGGCAGACTACGTTCATCATCGGCGGTCTGGCACCTTTGCTGGCGGCACCTTTGATGATCCTTCTGCTGCCGGAGTCCAGCGCCTTCAAACAGCAGACTTCTGCGAGTGCTATTAAGCATTCAGCCGCCAGCGCGTTATTTGGCGAAGGCCGGACGCGTACCACACTGGCTCTGTGGGTCGGCTATTTCTTTACCCTCACAGTCATGTACATGTTGCTCAACTGGCTACCGTCACTATTGATCGCGCAGGGTTTCAGCAAGCCACAGGCGGGCATGGTGCAGATGCTGTTCAACATTGGCGGCGCTTTGGGTTCTTTGCTGGGCGGGCTGTTGCTGGATCGCTGCAACGGCATGAAGGTCGTACTGTTTGTCTATGCAGGCCTGCTGGCGGCACTGGCTGGTGTGGGCGTGTCGGTCGGTATCGTGCCGATGGCGATGGCCGGGTTTGCTGCCGGGGTGTTCGTCATGGCGGCACAACTGGTGTTGTACGCATTGGCGCCGCCCGCCTACCCCACCTCGGTGCGCGCTACCGGCGTTGGGGCTGCCGTTGCAATCGGTCGTCTTGGTTCGGTCGCCGGCCCCTTGGCTGCCGGGCAATTGTTGGGCGCCGGTGCGGGAACCGCTGGCGTACTGCTGGCGACCTCGCCAGGCCTGGTGATCGCCGCATTGGCGGCGATCACTGTACTATCGCGCGCCTCGGCATTTGGCAAGCGCGAGCTCAAGACAGCGAGTTGAGCGATAACAACATCGGCGCTCATCGCCACACAGCGATGAGCGCTACACTTGGGCTTACTGCAAGCGTTACAACTTATGCAGGAAGTTAAGCACCAGCTTGTTGCCTTCAGTACGGTTTTCCGCGCCCTGTTCGAAGTAACTGTTGACCGTCAGAACGTTCTCTTTGTTGAAGCTGTACAGAACGCCCGGCCCGATCGCCCAGACTTTTTCCTTGCGACCGCTCACGTCGTGGCCGCCCACCTGAGTGTCGGTGAATTGCTTGAGCCAGTAACCGTTGAGTCCCACCGAGAGCTGTTCGGTCACTGCATATTGCAGGGTCAGGTTGGCGTGCAATGCCTGGCCTGCCTGTGTGTCGGAAACACTGCCAAAACCGGCTTGCGGGTCATCGTTCTTGCCATTCCACAAGTACATGAAACGCCCGCTGGCCGACCACTTAGGCGAAAACCAGTAAGTGGCCGCGTAGTACGGGTTGAACGACCAGAAGTTGCTGCCGGGGTTGATTGAGCGGTTGCGGTTGTAGGCGCCCACCGGAACAGACACATCGGCTTCGACCCGCTGGGTCAGTAGCGGGCTGCCATCGGCCCGAGTCAGGGTCGGCAGTTGCAGATAAGGACCGATAACCACGTCGCCGAAACCGGCGCGCGAACTCAGTGCGCTGTTATCAAGACCATCGTCCACGCCAACATGCGCCAGCGAAGTGTTGATTACGGTAATGCCCGGCATTGCACCGTTGGCCAGAGGCTGGCCGACGTAGATTATCTGTGTGGTAACTGCCAGTGCATCAACGTCTTGCCTGGGCAGCTGCAGTTTGTCGCCATTGGCGTCATTGAAACGGCTGGCTTTGGAATAGTTGAGGTATTCCTCCAGGTACCAGCCCGGCCCGGCAGGCGCTGGCGAGCCGTCGTAGAAGCTGGTATTGCCCAGGTTGAGGCCTGGTAGATCGTAAGCCAGTGCCGCCGATGAAAGAAAAACCAGAGAAGTGGACGCAACGGTACGCAAGATAGACTTGGGCATCTTGGGATTCCTGTACTTATTGTTGTTATTTTTTATAACCCCGGTTTCACGACCGTGTCGCCGGGGGGGAACGCTTTACATCTTCAGACGTACGAGGCCGCAAGTCCGCCATCCACCGGGAGGTTGACGCCGTTGATCCAGCGTGACGCGTCCGAACAGAGAAACCCGATCACGTCAGCTACCTCGTCGGCCAGCGCGGGGCGTTTCATATGCAAACTGTCGCGTGCCACTCGCGCTTCACCGACCATACTCACGAAATCGCCAAGGATCGGCGTGAACACCGGCCCTGGCGCGACGCAGTTGACGCGCACCGAATGATCGCGAAACCACGCTTGCGCCTGCTGAAAGCTCCAAACGATCAGCGCCTCTTTGAAGTACTGGTAACAGGTGTCCTGCGCCACCGGATTGGCCGCCAGCCACTGCTGGCCATCGCTGTAGCTATCGGTGGCAGCCAGCGCCTTGTGCAGTTCCAGCCGCTCGGCCCATTGCGAACCCAGCACCGACGACACGTTGACAATGCTGCTGCCCGGCGTCATGCGTGGCAGCAGGCACTGTGTCAGGTGTCGCAGCCCCAGATAGTTGACTTGCGCCACGGCCTGGACCGGCGCCGTGCCGGGCACTCCGGCAATGTTGCACAGGGCGTCGATCTGCGCTGGCAAGCGCTCAACCAGCGCATTGATGCTCTCAGGGTCACCCAGGTCGGCCTGAAAGAACCCGTCCACGGTGAGTTGCGGTTCATGGCGATCGATACCGATGACTCGCGCGCCGTGAAAGCGCGCCAGACGCGCGACCTCGGCGCCGATGCCGGACGAAACGCCTGTGACGATCAGTGTTTTGTTAGTCAGGTTCATGCTCACGTACTCTTATTGTTATGGGATCACGTCATTGATGTCTGAAAAGCTGAAGCGACTTGCGTAAATCTCAGAAAGGATAAGCCGGGGGCTGGTTTTTCACGGTAACCCACTGCCATTGGCTGTATTCATCCCAGTCAGAGGGGCTGCCTGCGCTGCTGCCGTTGCCAGACGCACCACGCCCACCAAATGCGTTGATGCATTCGTCGGCCACTGTCTGATCGTTGATGTGCAGCATGCCGCACCTGAGCCGGTCGCCAAGCGCTGTGGCGCGCCCTACGTCGGGAGAGATGACCGCCGCAGCCAGGCCGTATTCGGAACGATTGGCCAGCAAGATGGCTTCTTCGTCGGTGGAAAAACTGGCCACAACCGCCACCGGACCAAATATTTCCTCCTCAAACGCGCGCATCCCAGGCTTGACGCCGCTGAGCACGGTCGGGCGATAGAACAAGCCTTCATATTCGCCGCCGGTTTCCAGCTGCGCGCCGGCTTGCAGGGTGTCAGTAACCACTTGATGCACGTGCTGCAATTGCCGTTCATTGATCAGCGGACCCAGTGCAGACTCTCCCCGTGCGGCATTGCCCACCGTCAGGGCCCGGGCCTTTTCAGCCAGCTTACGGGTCAGGCTGGCAGCGACGGACTCGTGAACCAGAATCAGCCCCGTTGCCATGCAGATCTGTCCTTGATGCAGCCACGCACCAAAGGCTGCATTGCTTGCGGCCAGATCAAGGTCGGCGTCTTCAAGAATGATCAGCGGATTCTTGCCGCCCAACTCCAGGGAGACCTTCTTGAGGTTTCGCCCGGCGGCTTCGGCGACTTTACGTCCGGCCACGGTCGAACCGGTGAAAGTGATCATCTGCACATTGGTGTCGCGGCATAACGCTTCGCCTGCATCTGCCGCACCGGGTAGCACGTGCAACAGGCCCTTGGGCAGACCTGCTTCCTCAAACAGCCGGGCAATCAGGAAACCGCCGCTTATCGGCGTCTGTGGATCGGGCTTGAGGACCACGGCATTGCCGGCAGCCAGCGCCGGAGCTACCGAACGCAGGGAAAGCACCAGCGGGAAATTGAACGGCGATATGACCCCCACCACCCCGTGTGGGACACGCCGTGCATACGACAGGCGACCGGCCGCGCTTGGCAGTATCAAACCGTGCCCGTGGGCCTGCGACAGCATGCCTGCGGCCTGGCGTAGCAGCACGATGGTTTCGTTAACTTCATGCTGGCCCTTTTGCAGGCTGCCACCGGTCTCGCGGGCAACATAAAGCGCCAGCTCATCGAAAGCACAGACCGCGTGATCAGCGGCCAGAAGAAATACTTCTGCTTTTTCTCGAGGCCCCAGCGCAGCCCAGGCAGGCTGCGCCAACGCGGCTTCTCGGCAAGCGACGGCGATGTCCGCCGGGTTGGCCATGGCTGTGTTCATCAGCAATTCGCCGGTGGCAGGCTCGATGACGGCTTGCAGCCGTGCCGAAGAAGGAATCCAGTCACCATTGAAGATGCACTCGGCCTCAATCGCAGGTTGCAGAAGGAAGGTGTCGTTGGACGCAGACATTTCAGGACTCCGGCTTTTATGGTTGTAATCGCCTGTACCCATCGAATGGGTAACACGCGCCGTAATCACTCCAGAGCAAAGCCTGTGCCGGGATTGCCATTATAAGGTCATATATCGGGTCAACAGCTCTATCGCATGGCTTTCCAGCTCTGATGCTTTTTTCAGAGAGCAACGCACGTAGCAATGTCGCCTACGAGGCTTGTTCATTTGATCAAGTTATGTTTACTAACTAACTGACAGATTGATCATTTCGATCATACAGGCCGAGGCACAAGAATGAACAACCCTCACAGCCACTTCCCCTATCATAGCGCCAGCATTGAGCGCGCCTCGCCTCGCGGCGACAGCACGCATTTTGATGTCGGCGACTCTCCGACCGCTGAAGAGCTGACAAGCTGCCTGTTCTTTTCACCTGACGATGGGCGTATCTGGCTCAATGACCAGCGCATGCTGTTGCTGCACAGCTCATCGTTTGGCACGTTGCGCCATGAAATCATCGAGCGCCTTGGCCAGGAACATGCTCGCGGCATGTTCACCCGTGCCGGTTATCTGTCCGGAGCCCGGGATGCCCGGCTGATCCGCGAGCGCTGGCCGTTGGCAGACGCCACCTCGGCATTCCGCGCCGGTACGCACCTGCATACGCTGGAAGGCATGACCAAGGTCGAACCGTTGCACTTCAAGTTCGATGCAGAATCGGGTTTTTACGAAGGCGAGTTTCTCTGGCATAACTCCTGCGAAGCCGACGAGCATGTCGCGGCCTATGGCGTCGGCCAGGATCCGGTGTGCTGGACCGAGGTCGGTTATGCCATTGGCTTTGTCAGCGGCCTGTTTGGCCAAATGGTGATTTTCCGGGAAGTGGAATGCCGTGGAATGGGTCATGCCCACTGCCGGGTCATTGGCAAGACCGCCGAACAATGGGGCGATGTCGAACGCGATCTGAGTTACCTGAGTGTGTTGAGCTCGCCAGGGCCTGCCCACCAGACGCCATTCGCACCCAGCCATGATCAAGCGCCGCCTGCCGGGACCGATCAACCGCTGATCGGGGCCAGCGCGGCGTTCAACAGCGCCACACAAGCGTTGCAAAGAGTGGCTATGACTCCGGCGACGGTACTGATCAGCGGCGAGTCAGGCGTCGGCAAAGAGATGTTCGCTCGTCAACTGCACCAGCTCAGCCGACACCGGGACGGCCCGTTCGTGGCGCTCAACTGTGCCGCCATTCCAGACAACCTGATAGAGGCGGAATTGTTCGGTGTGGAACGCGGGGCCTACACCGGCGCGACGCACTCCAGGCCCGGACGCTTCGAACGAGCCAATGGCGGTACGCTGTTTCTGGATGAAATCACATCACTGAGCCTGGCCGGGCAAAGCAAATTGCTGCGCGCGTTGCAGGAGCGCGAGATAGAACGTGTGGGCGGCGGGCATGGCATCAAGGTCCATGTGCGAGTGGTGGCGGCAACCAACGTCGACCTGCGCAAGGCCGTGACCAGCGGTGATTTTCGCGAAGACCTGTTCTACAGGCTCAACGTTTATCCGATTGCCCTGCCCCCGTTGCGCGAGCGCCGCGATGACATTCCGCTTCTTATCAATGCGTTTTTGAAGCGGTTCTGTCAGGAATACGGCAGGACGCCTGCGGGATTGACAATGCGAGCATTGAAAACCCTGTTGCGTTACGACTTCGCCGGCAATGTGCGTGAATTGCAGAACCTGATCGAACGCGGGCTGATCGCCAGCGATGAAGGCCAGGCCATTGATCTGGTGCATATCTTTCGCAACGAGTCGCTACCAGCGGGTTCTTACTCGCTGAATCACGATGGCGTATTGGCGCGAGCCACTTCGGTAGCGGGGGAAACAGTCCCTGAGGCGGGACTGCTGGATTCGCTGGCGCAGAACGACCAGGCCTTTTCGATTGACGATCTCGAACAGCGTCTGATCCGTGAAGCACTGGATAAAAGCCACGGCAACCTGTCGGCAGCCTCGCGCTTGCTGGGCTTGAGCCGCGCCCAGTTCGCCTACCGTCTCAAGAAATGCCCACCCAAGGCCGTTTGAGCACTGCAAACCCGGCAAGCGACTGAAGCGCGGCTCAAGGCCGCGTTTCATGCCGACATCACAAAGGCAGTGTGCTGACCACCCTCAACGCCAGACCTTCATAAGCATCCAGCGTGATGGTGAACTCGCCCTGCTCGGTCAGATCGCCTTCCACGCGTTCGTTGATGATGTCGACCACCGGGCCAGACGCGATGCCTGGCAGGTTCAGCGTCTCGACGATGGTCTCGGCACTGAAGTTGAGGGCGGTAATCTGCGTGCCCTTGCCAGCTGGCAACTCATGAACCATGACCAGCAGGCCCGGGTGTTCGACGTCCGGGATCAGAATCTGGCGGCTGGCGGCGATATCGTAAGCACGACGCACAGCGAGAATCTTCTTGAGCTGCGAGGCAAAAGAGTCCGGCCGTTTCAGTTGACTGACCAGGCTGCCATACAGCGTCCTTGGGCGCGGCATGTCACCTGCCGAAAACTCGGCTTCCGGGTCCAGATCGGCCAGATCATAGGCGCCCCGGTGAATCCAGCGCGTGTCACCATCCTGCATCAGATGGTCAACCTGCTCGGCGGGCAAGGTCAGCGCGCCGACCAGGTCCCAGCCAGACAAGGCAAACACACCGGGCTGCATGGCGTTGTACATCGCCAGCAACAGGTGGATGTGCTGAATCTGCTGAATATCGGCATCGGTGATCGCGTCCAGATCGCGAATGCCCAAGGCGGCCGTGATGATGCTCGCAGTGGTACACGACACCCCGTTGGTGACGAACTTGAGGTTGTAAGGCGCATGCTCGCCGGACAGTTTCTCGTACATCTCTTCGCGAATATGCTCGCGCAGGATGTTGCCGGGGAATGTCTGGCCCTGGTAATGGAATGTATCGTGGGCGTGCAGCGTCCAGAAATGCACCAGTTCCAGCGTCAGCTCGTCGTGGTTCTGCAACGCGTGGATCAGCGAAGCGGGATCAATGCCATAAGCATGCACCTGACGCAGCATCAGGCGCAGGAACTCAGTGGTGCCGGTCAGCAGCGCGTGCTGGTAGGCGGGCCGCGTGATGAAGTCGTAGGACAGGTCAGCGCCGCCCTGCCCCATGGACGCGATGTCATCGATGGTCAGGTTCAGTTCCTGAAAGCTGAAGCCCCCCGCTTTGCGGATCGCCCCGGCCAGCAGTTGGTTGCCTGTGATCGACAGCGGATGGCTTTCCGACCACGCCGTGCCCTCGGCACGCCGTTCAACGCCGAGAAAACCGTTGGCGTCCAGGCGCAATACGCGGGCACCCATGACATCGATGGCGTGCAACGCATCACCGATGATCATCTGCTGCGCTGCAAAGCTTGGGTCCAGCCAGTTCAACGAAGGCTGGCCGTCCTTGAAATAATGCAGGTAAACCCAGCGCCGCGCCTTGCCATCGACGCCTTGCACCACGTCGGTCGCGCTCCAGTCTGTTTCCTTTACACCCGGCTCGAAAAAGATGACTCGCTGCAACTGACCGACGATGTAGTGCTTGTCGCGCAACTGATCGACCACGTCCGGCATCAGATTGACCGCGTCACGGCCAGCCGCGACGTCGGGCAGCAGCGACCAGTCTTCTTCACGGATCTCGACCATATGAAACAGGCCTGGATAATCCTCATACGCCATCTCGGCGAGGCGGAAGTCTGCGCCCTTGCCAGTGTGCGACGGGATGATGTCGTCGATGATCACCGCATTGTGCGCCGCAGCAATGCGCGTCAGGCTCAACAATTGTGCTTCGGTGCCCAGGTCCGGGTCGATGCCGAAGCTGATGCGGTCGAAATTACCATCGATACTTGGCGTACGTTCACGGCCTTGCAGTCCGCCAGAGAGCTTGAGCGGCCCGTTGTGAATACCCTGAATGCCGATTTCGGACAGGGCATGCCACAGCGTTTCGTCGCCCAGCGCTTCAAGTACCGAGCCGCCTTCACGGGTGACGATCGATGCCGGATAGGCGGTGAACCACACCGAAGCGATAGCGGACGCATCTCTGGGACGCGCCAGCGCAAATGGACGCTGCCAGAGCCTGCCTTGCCCCGAATAGGTCTTGGCGCGCTGTCTTGCGGCATTGAGCATCGATTGCTCGACCAGCCAGTCCACGTACTGCTTGTCCGGTATCGTCATAGCGTCCTGTCTTCCTCTCGAATCGGCGACCTGAGGCGATCCTTGTGCGGAACGCCCTGAATGTATTACCTAGGGATATGAGCCCAACAGACCTGAATCGTTGCATTGATGTGCGGACCCGATTGCCGCCGACAGCCCTGCGACAGTTTTTTCCGACTCAATAATGCAGCGCCGCAGGGGGCGCCGGCTTTTTCAGCGCTTGAATCACGGCATTGGCCGCAGTTGACAGCAATGAGGCCGGACGAGCCACCACACTGATCTGGCGCATGACCATCACAGGCAGCGCAATCTGCTCCAGCTCACGGAAGCCGTCGCGCAACAACATGCTGGGCACGATAGAGATGCAATGGCGCTTGGCGACCAGATCCATAAGCGTTTCCAGACAGGTGAGTTCTCCGCGTTGGCTGAGCCTGACCTGAGCCGATGCCAGTTGCTGATGCAGGCGCTCCACGCCGGGATGCCGCCACGCCACATAACGTGACACCTGGGACAGCTCGACAAAACTCTGCGGTAGCGTCCGCCTGGCGCGCGCGGCGACCAGTACATAATGGTCAGACCACTGATGGTGCTCCATGTAGTGCTCGCTCAGCAGCGTACCGGGCAGGATGAGAATGTCGGCCGCGTCCTTGATCAATGCATTCAATGAAGGGTTCTGCTCGCCCGGGTACAGTACATTCAAGTGGATATCGGGGTAATGACGGGCGAGAAAATCCAGTGAAGCGGACAGGCTCGTCTCGCGAATATGGGTGTGGTAATGGATGGTTACGCTGCCACTCACCCCATTTTTTTTAATTGCTCGAGGGTGGCCATGACGGTCCCCAGTGTCTGGGTAATGACCTTGCCATCAGGGGTAAGCTTGCAGCCGGTCCGACTGCGGATAAACAGCCGCTTTTCGAAGAAGTCTTCGACCTCCTTGATGGCATAGCTGATGTTGGACTGGCTGCACCCGAGAATGGCCGCGGCCTCCGAGAACGAACCGTGCTGTGCAACGGTTTGAACGACTTTGAAGAAGTGGGTTTTCATGTCCTGAACTCTGTTTTGCTAGGGGTGGGCGCGGGCCAGCCGCAGGGCTGAAGGCTGCTGAACTGAAAAATCGGGAATGCAGAAACCCCCGCCGATACACCGGACTGCCCGGCCTGTCGGCAATTCAAAGAGATGTCTCAAGCGTGGCAAAGCGACTGCTGGCTGTCCGTGGAACGTTCGCTATGCAGGTTTCGGGCGCACAGCGTGATGCGTGGTATCCGCAGGCTGGATATCCCGGGTAACGGCGGATATGGTTACGTCGCATTGATCGTCAGCAGTGCGCTCTGACGCGTCTGGTTTGCCGGCAGCGACCTTGCTAATGGCTTGGCTACCGGGGATGACTCAGTCGTTTTCGGTCCAGTCAAAATCCATTTGCAGCGCAGTACGCTCGGCCAGCTCCCGGCTGTGCAGACGCTCCACCAGATGAAGGCTCATATCGATGCCGGCTGAAATGCCGGCCGATGTCACGAATGAGCCTTCATCGACCCAACGCAGGGTGCTAAGCACGTCCACTGAAGGAAACATTTCCTTGAGGTCGTTGATGTCTTCCCAGTGCGTGGTCACCTGCTTGCCGGCCAGCTTGCCGGTCTTGGCCAGCAAGAACGCCCCGGTACACACTGCGGCGATTACACGACCGGGCTGCGACTGCTCACTGATCCAGCGAATCACGTCAGACTTTTCCAGTTCGGCAGTGATCACCCCTCCTGGAACGATCAGGCAATCGACAGGTGGATGGTCGCTGATCGAAAAGTCAGGATCGACCTTCAAACCGGCGCGGGCACGCACCGATGCGGTGCTGCGGCCAATGGTGAATACGTTGAACAACTGGCGGTCATCACGGGTGTTGCGAGCATGCATGCGTGTTGCGGTAGTGAACACTTCGTAGGGGCCGGCGAAATCGAGAACCTCGACGTCGTCATAAACGTAGATACCGATATTGAGTGGCACGAATTGGCTCCTGGGTCTGCTTGCCAGACCGCTTGCATGTTAAGGTTTCACCGGGGCAGATTACGCAGTGACGCCGCTACAAACTACTGGCTGAAATGCCAATATCCGGTAACATCGCGCCATGAAAAATCATCTCGTTGTCGCCCTCATCTACAACCAGCTCTGCACCTTCGAATTCGGTTGCACGGTCGAGGTATTTGCCCTTAAAAGACCCGAACTGGGGGTGACTTGGTATGAGTTCGCCACCTTCCCGGTAGATGACGGCCCGATCACCGCAGCCGGGGGTATCACCATTGTTCCGACGCCTGGCGAAGTGCTGCTGGAAAACGCCGATACCATCATCGTTCCGGGCTGGCGCGGCGTGGAATCCAAAGTCCCTCTGCGCCTGATCGAGCAGCTTCAGGCCGCTCATGCACGCGGCACGCGAATCTGCTCGATCTGCACCGGGGCTTTCGTGCTGGCAGCGGCCGGGCTGCTCGACGGGCATAAGGTCACCACCCACTGGCGCTATACCGATTTGCTGGCGACCATGTACCCGGGGCTGACCATTCAGCCCAACGAGCTGTATGTCGACCAAGGCAACATCGTGACTGCTGCCGGCTCCGCGGCCGGGCTGGACATGATGCTGCACCTGGTGCGCAACGATCATGGTTCTCGGGTGGCCAATATGGTCGCGCAGCGCATGGTCATCCCGCCGCATCGCGAAGGCGGACAATCGCAGTACGCCTCACGGCAACTGGTATCGGCCAGCGACGGGCCGATTTCCAACCTCATGGACTGGATTCGCGGTGATCTGCAACGCCCGCACACCATCAAGGAGATGGCGTCGCGGGCGTCGCTCAGCACCCGCACCCTGCACCGCAGTTTTATGGAAAGCACAGGTCTGACCCCGTATGACTGGCTGCTTGGCGAACGTGTGGCGTACGCCAAAGAACTGCTGGAATCCTCGAAACTGCGTCTGAATGAAGTGGTGGACAGGGCCGGTTTTGGCTCGGAAGAGTCCTTCCGTCGACACTTTCGCAATCTGGTAGGGATCAGCCCGAGCAGCTACCGCAAGCAGTTCGCCCGGACCTGACGTACACCGCGTCGACAATTGATTCGGCGAGCTCCCCCCAAGCGCCGACGATAGCGGTATTGGTCATGGCGACCAGGCTTATTCCACACATCGGGTCGACCCAATAATGGCTGCCATACAGGCCGCACCACGACCAGGTGCCTGCGCCCTGCCGCTGTCTGGCAGCCGAGGGATCGGCGAGAATCATCGGCCCCAGCCCGAATTTCCAGCCCGGGCCACGATGAGCGACAGGCGTGGCACCGATCGCATTGCCCAGCAGACTCCGGGTACTGGACGGACTCAACAAAGGCGCGCCGCCGAGCCGCAGGCACTCCAGCAACCGCAAATAGTCATCGGCGCTGCCCAGCATCCCTGCGCCACCCGACTCATAGGCCTGCGCGTCATGGGCACGGGCCGAACACAACCACGCCTGACCGCTGTCGAGCAGCAGAACATCGTCATTGCCAATGAGCTCCGCGCCCGGACCGTCATGCCTGTAGGCACACGAGAGCGATTGATGCGGTTCGTGACGGAATGACGTGGCCTGCATGCGCAGCGGGCCGGTGACCCAGCGAGCGATAGCCTCGGACAATCGCTGCCCGGTGGTCTGCTCGACCACCGCGCCGAGAACATCGGTTGCCAGCGAATACCCCCAGCCGCTGCCAGGTTCGAACAGCAGTGGCAACCTCGCCAGCCGGCTCAGGTTCTCCCGCAGATCGAACGAAACGCAGTCCAGCCCGTCGGACACGCCGCCCCGCAGGTAAGCGTTATTGACGGGCCGGTCGAAACCGTAGCTCAGGCCTGCGGTGTGCGACAGCAATTGCTGCAAGGTGATGACCGGCTCGCGGCCATCCGTCATGCATGGCCGAAATGCCGGTAGCCAGTCGGTTACTGCGGCGGACAGGCTCAACACGCCCAGTTCGCAAAGCCGCAGTACAGTCACCGAGGTCAGCAGCTTGGTCAGTGAGGCCAGGCGAAAGCGCGTCGCACGACTGACCGCAAGCTGCTGTTCGCGATCCGCCCAGCCTCGTGCGCTGGCATAGCGCAGTTGGCCTTGCTGGGCCAGCAGCAACACTCCGCCGACTATCCGGCCCTGATCGACAAAGCGGCTCCAGACCTCATCCACGCGCTGCACGGTCAGGTCATCCAGCTGCGCCATGCCTCAATGCCCCTTTACTGCACGGCTGAATACCTGTGCATAGACTTCAGCAGAATGACGAATCGGGTTGGTGTGCGAGCAGCCATCGGCAAACGCCATGCGCCCGACCAATTCGGCGTCACGCTCATCAATGCCGATGGCACTCAACGTAGATGGAATGCCGATCTGGTCGCGCAGGCTCAACACCCACTCCATCACCCCGTCGAAGCTCGGACTCGGCAGGCGCAGGTAAACCGCCAGATCATCCATTTGTGTGGACAGCGCCGGGCGATTGGCCTCCAGCACGTAGGGCAGCAGGATCGCATTCAACAAACCGTGATGGTGGTCATAAAGGGCGCCCAGGCTTTGGGCGATGGCATGCACACCGCCCAGACCACGTTGAAACGCCGCAGCCCCCAGGCTGGACGCCACCAGCATCTGCTGACGCGCCTCCAGGTCCTGCCCGTCGGCGACCACCCTGGGCAAGAACATTTTGATCATCTGCATCCCCTTGACCGCTACCGCTTCAGCCATCGGGTGCCAGACCGGTGAACACCAGGCTTCCATGCAATGAGTCAGCGCATCAGCTCCCGTGGCAGCGGTCAGGTGCTTTGGCAAGCCCAGCGTCAATGTGGCATCGAGAATGGCGATGCGAGGCATCATGCGACTGTGCAAGATCGTGCGTTTGACCCGCGCCTGCTCGTCGGTAATCACAGACGCCCTGCCCACCTCAGAGCCAGTCCCGGCGGTGGTCGGCAATGCGATGACCGGGGCAATACCCTCGGGATCGGCACGCAAATGGTTATGCCCTATGTCTTCGAAGTCCCACAACGGGCGGTTCTGGCCGGACATCAGGGCAACTGCCTTGGCGGCGTCCAGCGCCGAACCGCCGCCAAACGCAATGACGCCGTCGTAACGGCCGCTTCGATAAACCTCGAGCCCCTCGGCGACATTGCTGCCGGTCGGGTTGCCCTTGACCCGGTCGAACACACCGCAGTGGCCCAGTTGCAGGCGGCAATCCTCCACGGCACTGGCGATCATGTCAGTACCGCCAAGAAAGCTGTCGGTGATCAACAGCGGTCGCTTGATGCCTGTCACCCTACAGGCGTCGGCCAGCTCATTGACGCGTCCGGCACCGGCGCGAATTGAAGTCGGGTAATGCCAGTTGTTGCTGTTCATCGTTCTATTCCTTGAATATCAATGAGATGAGCGTTTCAATTAAAGACGCTTGCGGGCAGCAAACCGACCAGCAGGCGCAGGCCGAACGCGATCATGAAAAGGCCGGTTACGATGTCTATCACCCTCTTCATTCGCCGATAGCGGGCTTGCACGGCAGGGATCGAAAACAGCGTGGCCAACAGCACGAACCAGGAGATCGCCAGCACGGCGATGATCGCCACCCCTGCAACGCGCACCCACACAGGCATGCCCGGCAAGGTGACAGTGGTGAATACGCTGGTGTAAAACGCCAGCGCCTTGGGATTGGTCAGGTTGGTCAGCAAGCCAAAACGGTAGGCGCGTCCAGGGCCGCCGATGCCCAACGCAGCAATGTCCCTGGGTTTTGGCGAGCCACCCGCATTGCGCAGGCTTTTGACGCCAAGCCAGGCAAGGTAAGTGCCTCCGAGCAATTGCAAAGCTGGTTGCAGCCAAGGCACTTGCTGGAAGATGAGCCCCAGCCCGGTGGCCGCCAGCAAGGCCCATAGGATGCTGCCCGAGGCAACGCCCAGCCCTGCGCATACTCCCTGCGTTCGGGACTGGCTGAGCGACAGTTGAGTGATGACCAGAAAGTTCGGACCGGGGCTGATGATCAAAACGATGAACGCGCCAGCCAACGCCATCAGCAAAGTTATTTCACTCATAAATTAATTACCCTTTAATCAAACAGTTAAACAGCTTTATTAAATTGAAATGTGATGCAACTTGAAGAGAGATTTGCCAGTTTTTCCAGGCAGGACTTCACCGCTTCATGCGCTTCGGTGAGCGCTCGGCAGCCAGGGTCAGGAGTCGGGACGTAGTGGTTGTAGAACGTGCAACCTTCTACCGCAGGCCCCAGCGCCCAGAGCCGCGCATTAGCCTGACCCTCGCGGCCGATGACGCGCCCCAGCGAGTCAGTCTCGATGCCGTCGGCGGGCCATGCGTGCGCTGGCCGAATCAGGCCCTGCGCAAGCAGATCGTTGATCAGCTCAACGCCCTTAGCGGACCGGCTGGCGCCTGATAAACCGCTGCTACTGACCCTGGCGCAGATGACACTGCCCAACGGGATGTCTTTACGTTGCGCGTCACCTGTCGGCGCAAGAACCGTCACCACGCCGGCTTCGATCAGCGCCAGCAGGTCCTCGTGACGCTCTTTTTGCGGCCCACCGACGAGTCGGTTGGAAAGCCCGGCCCACAGGCGGTAAAACTCCAGCGTCGAAGACTCGGTCAGGCCGTTGCGATCCACGACGCTGCGCAACAGGTCGCGATAGTCACGCCACACCTCCAGCGCCTGGCAGATCGGGCTATGCGCTGTGCCCAGACGGCTCAACGCCAGGTCTTGCTTGATCCACGCCACCAACCATGCTTCGTAGGCGTCCATTGCGCCTGACCAAGGCCGGAGGATCAGCCATTGCCCAGGGTCAAATTCGCCCCACTGATCGGCCAGCCAGGCAAACAACGCCTGCCTGGAATCGGTTTCGCCGAGCATCCGCTGGACTGACGCCAACTGTCGTGGCGCATCGAGCCGGACTTTGGCCTGGTAAAACACTGCGCGCATCTCGTCCTTGATCAGCGGCAGTACATCGGCGGTAAAGTCGAGCTGCCCGCCCGGCTTCTGCTCACGCAAACGGGCAATGGTGGCAGCGGTAAAAAACAGCCTGGGAAACGCTGCGGCGCTTGATGAATGCCAATGCGGTCGGGCACGGAACGGTTGCCCACTGCGCGAGTAGATAAACACCCTGGGCTCGCGCCCTGACGCCAGATAACGCCAGCCAGCAAACCCTGCGTCGCGCACATAACGCCCTCCGCGCCCCTCGGTCAGGCTCGCCAACCGGTCCATCGCAGTCAGTCCCAAGCCTTCGATTGCCACGACGTCGCCGACTTCTTGCGGCCCGAATGCGTCTGAGGCGTGCCCGCTGGTGAGGAACACGGCGTCGACATCCCTTGCAATGTTCAGGCTGCGCAGCGTGAAACCCGCCGCGTCGGGCTGTGGCCGGCAGCTGAATACTTGTTCGGCGTGATAACGAACCTGCACATGCGCCGGACATTGCGTCAGAAGAAAGCGGTAACTGTGCTGTAAATAGCGCCCCAGCAAGGCCCGCGGTAAGAAATCCCCAAACGTCACCGGCCTGCCCTGTCCATCGCGGCTGACATGACCGCGCTCGTCAAGCCGGACATCCTCGGCGTGGCACCATTGCAAAAAGGTCCGGCCCGGCGGCTCGCAGGCCGGAAACGCAGCTGAAAACGCCGATAACTGCCCAGCCATTGTGTTCAGCATCAGGTAATCCGGCTGTTGCGCGTGGTGCAATCCGCTGCCCGGAGGCTGTGGGTCGAACACTTCGATCTGCAGCGGTTGCCGATCAGCGTGCCGGCTCAGGCCGATAAGTTGCTCCAGCACGCTGAGACCACGCGAGCCCATGCCGATGATGGCGATGATCTGTGTCTTCATGGCCATCACCAGCGCTTCGGTTCAAAGAAGAACTGCGGCACCGGCAGCGCGAGACCCTGCGCAAGTGCCTGGCGATAAATGCGCTGGCCTACCGCAAGGTCAAGCACGCCAAGCCCGAATGGCGAAAAGATCGATGCCCGATCCGGGCTCAATTCAATCTGCCCGGTCATCAATTGCGCCAGGGTGCCGGTAATGAACGAGCTATCGTGATAGTGGCGCACCGCAAGGTCGGGAGACGTCTGCGCCTTGAGGCAATGGTCAATGTCATCAAGGATATTATTGGCCCGGGCAATAACCTCATGACCCAGATCGCGCAGCGAAATGTTCAGCACCAGTTGGCCAGGCCGAAACACCGGGTCCAGCACGTAAGGGCTGGGCGCCGTCGTGGCGAACACCACCACATCAGCCTGCAGGCTGACTGGCAGGTCGGTTTGCGCACTTTCCAGCTGATACCGATCGGTAGCATGCCGGACCAGCGCCTGCGCCGATGCCTCATGCTCATCAAAGACGCTCACCGAGCCCATCGTCCAGCCGTCACTGACAAACATGTCGAGAAGGGTTCTGGCGATGAAACCTGCACCGACAAACGCCATTCGTTGCACATGGCGCCTATGGCCATTCATCCAGCGCGCGCCGAGCACTGCCGACGCTGCCGTGCGCATGGCACTGATCCGTGAGGCTTCCAGGCAGGCAAAGGCATAGCCGGTCGCAGGGTCATTGAGGATCAGCACCGCCGAGGCGCGTTGCAGCCCGCTGTCGAGGTTGCCCGGAAAACTGGAGATCCACTTGATGCCACTGACCGGCTTTGCGCCGTTCAGGCTGGCAGGCAAGGCAATAATGCGATTGGCCGGCGCCTCGGGAAAACGCAGAAAATAGCTGTCAGGATTGATCGTCTGCCCCGCCTCATGGGCCAGGTAAGCTGCCTGAACGTCATCAATGCAGGTCAGAGGGTCAGCTGCCAGCAAGCGCGCAACCACCTCCCCGTCAATCACGTGAAATGGCGCCTGTTGCAAGAGGGTTGAGTCTACAGTCTGCGCGAGTGAGCTTGCTCGCGAAGGCGTCATGGCGAAATCACCACTTTGGCGAGCACGTTCGCTCCCGCAGAAGCTTTTGCGGAACGGGTGCTCAACGCTCGACTCTGGCGATTCGAGATCCGCCAGGGTCATGCACAGCACGCCACGGCCAAAACGTTGTTCGACCCAATGATCATCGTAAAGTGTGTCCAGATAACGCTCGCCCCAGTCCGGCGATAACGCGACCACTACCGAACCGGGCTCGATGCGCTCGCGCCAGGCGTGTACAGCTGCGATTACCGTCGCGGTAGAACCGCCGACCAGCATGCCCTTGCTGCGCGCCAGAATGCGGCACATGGCAACGGTGCGCGCTTCCGGGATCATTTCCAGCGCATGAATACCCTCGGCATCAAAGATCGGCGGAAGCTGGCTGGTGCCCAGACCCGGAATGAAACGTCGGCTGGCAGGCGTGCCGAACGTCACCGAGCCCACGCTGTCGACGGCGATGATGCGTGTGGTCGGATGGTGCCGGCGAAAATGCTGAAGGCAGCCCATCAGCGTGCCAGTGGTTCCGGCACCGACAAACAGGTAGTCCACATGACCAAAATGCTGGCTGATCGAATGCGCCGTCGTTCGGGCATGAGCGCGTGGGTTGGCGGCATTCTCGTATTGATTGAGCCAGACATGACGCGGATCACTGGCCACCTTTTCGCGAATCAGCGCAATGCGCGTCCCCAGGAACCCGCCGTTGGCATCAGGCGTGTCGACCTTAATGACCTCGGCACCGTAGCTGCGCATCATGCGAATGTTATGGCTGGAGCTGATGGGGTCAACCACGCAGGTGAACGCAATCCCGCGCTCCGCGCAGATCATCGCCAGCGCCACGCCAAGGTTGCCTGACGATGACTCGATCAGAATTGTCTCTGGCCCCAGCAGGCCGCGTGCCTGAACGTCGTTTACCAGCCCGACAGCGGTCTTGAGCTTGATCGACCCGGCGGGATTGAGCGACTCCATCTTCAGGAAAAAGTCCTGACCGATGCCCGTCACTTTCAGGAAGGTCTGATCGTGAACGATGTCGCCGAGGCTGTGGTATTCAGCTGTCCTGTGCATGAAGGTCATGTCCGTTGCGCCAGCAAGGCTGAATCGACGCTCGGTTCCAGGGCCTGCTCCAGCCCTGCGCCAATCCTCCCGGCGCGCAACGCCATCAGCGAAAACGACTGGCTGTCGCTGACACCGTGGCTACGTTCGGAGAGACCGTTGACCCAGATGTTCACGTTGCAATGGCCCTGCATTGCGACGCGGTAATCGCGATCGATGGCCAGACCACCGTCCGCATCCGACTTGAGCCAAGGCTGCAGCCCACTCAACAATGGCGGTATGAGGTGTTGCTGATAACCGGTGCCCAGCACCACGGCATCGACTTCCAGCACCTGCCTGCGCTGACTGAAGGTGTCGGTCAGCACAACCCGATAGCCATCCCTTTCTGGCTCGATAGCGGTAATTGCGCTGTAGCCCCAGGTTTGCAGGCGCTTGCGGCCTGCGATGGCATCCTCGTAGATCAGCGAAAACAGCTTCTGGCTTTCATCCGGGTCGATCCCGGCATAGTTGGCCGAGCGGCTGCAGTCGAGAAAGCGACGCCGCGCCGTCGGGTCGAGGCTGTGGAAATAATCCACGTGCTCCGGGGCGAATACCCGGTTGGGGAACTGGCCCAGTTGGGTCAGTTTGAACCCGGCGGAACGATGCACCGAATGCACCTCGATTGATGAGTCGCGGCTGAGCAGTTCCAGCACCGACTCACTGGCACTCTGTCCCGAGCCCAGCACCAGCCAGCGTTTGGGCAGGTGCTCGCCAAAGGCTTGCAGCCGGGTCAGAAACTGCGACGTGTGAAACAGCGTCGGGCCAAGCAACGCCTCGAACTCAGGCGGAACCCGCGGCGCACTGCCGCTCGACAACACGATATTGCGCGTGATGAAGCTGGCCTGCAGCGTATGGACTCTGACCTCCTGCAAGCGGCCGTTGCGGATCACCGGGTCAATCTCGGTGACTGGCGTATCGAACAGCGTGCGGGCGTCCACCTGCCTGGAAACCCAGGCGAGGTAATCCGACCATTCATGGCGACTGGCCGGGCGCCCCAGCAGCCCGAAATCGAACATCCGCCCTTGGTCCTTGAGGTACATGGCGAACGAAAAACGGCTGCGCGGGTTGCGTGGCGTCACCAGATCACGAAACACGTGATGGTTGATGTCGGTGCCGGCGAGCAGCAGTTCGCGGTGCCATTGAGTGTCCGGCGCAGCTTCCAGGTAGCGGATGGAAAGACTGCCCAGCGGCTCATTGGCCTCCCTTGCGTCCTCCACAGCGCAGGCCAGCGCAATGCCGGCGGGGCCGAAACCGATACAAACGGCGTCCGAATGAAAAGAGTTAGGTATCGAGTTACCCATGAAATTCCTGTCCTTAGATTTGGCGTAAAGCGCTGTTCTTGGTGTTTCCGGTCAACGAGTTGCGGGAGTCAGCCCTGTCGGACCAAGGGCCCAGATGCAGCTCTGCGCGCTTCGGTACTCCCCCCGGTCAAAGCTGACGGCGCCCATCGGGGTGGCGAAAACGCTGTCATGCAACGTCGCCGACAGTGGTCGCGCGCGCCTTTGGCCGGACAACCCGGCCAGCACGTGAAGCATCAGCAGGCTTTCGCGGAAATAGGTGTGCGGCTCGCTGGCGAAAAAAGCCCGGTGCAGCGCGGCGGCCTGACAGACGCTTGCGGCGCTGTCGGGAACCCCGAAGCCGATGACGAAGGTATTGCGGTCCTGTTCTGGCGCGCAGCCCAGATGAGGCGAGGCTGCGTCGTCGGTGAGCACCAGAGGTCGAGTGCTGCCAGCGTTTCGTCGCGCGCGCCAGTGCTCGCGGCTGGCCTTGAGGCGACCGGCAAACACCTCCACATCAGCACGGGCGTGGCAACGTTGCAGCCCGGCGCGAGCCAGCGCGTTGCCGAGGATGGCGGCCAGCGCCTGACCGTGCGCACTGTC
This sequence comes from Pseudomonas coronafaciens pv. oryzae str. 1_6, assembly GCF_000156995.2. Lineage (NCBI taxonomy): Bacteria > Pseudomonadati > Pseudomonadota > Gammaproteobacteria > Pseudomonadales > Pseudomonadaceae > Pseudomonas > Pseudomonas coronafaciens. Next base: position 2,825,566 of record NZ_CP046035.1, read on the forward strand.
ATCGGCCTGAATCTGTACGCGCTGCCATCCGCGGGACGCCAGCCAGTCGGCCAGATCGCCAGCCAGTTGCCGGTCCGAGGGGCAGAAACGAAACACGTTGTGATGCTCCGTCGTCAGGCGATCGATCGTCGCTGCCGGGGTCAGCAGCGCGATGCCGGCCTGCTCGTAAAGCGGTGCAGCACCAAGGGCCGCATCCGACGAAAAATGACCTGCGACGACATCCGCTTTCCAGTCGATCATGTGCCGCGCAACTTCAGCGCCGCGAATGGCGTGCGCACCGTCATCGAGAAAATGCCACTGCACCTGAGCCAGCCCGGGCAGGCAGTTTCGCCCGATCGCCAGCGCCCGCATGAAGGTCCGCGCATGGGGCGTGTCATCGGGGTCGAACAGCGCACTGACGCCGACTCGCAAAGGCGCTGCGTGTGTGACAACCGGCTTCATGGCTGCACGCTCGCCGGGTGACGGCCCGGCATCAGTCGCTGCGGCGACAGGGCTGACCAGTCAGGGCAAGAACGGTCTTTCCCGGCCAGATGACCACGCAGTTGCTCGAAAGCGATCCGGGCGATCCCTGGCGCTAACTTGAAGCCCAACCCTGAAAGGCCGGCAGCCAGGTAAACCGGGCTTTGCTTATCGCAAAACCCCACCAGCGGGCGACCGTCGACGCTGTAACTGTCGAAACCTGGCAGCACGTCCAGCACGCGGACGTTCTTGTCAGAGCCACTCAACTGGGCGATGCGCTGGCGGGCATCCTGCGCATGACGTTCATCAGGCTGTACCAGGTGCTCCGGCCGTAATGCACTGTCGCGAAGGCCGCAGCCGGTCTGCACTATGTTGCGGGTCAGCGGGATGGCGTAGCTCTGAGTGACAGCATCGATGACCGGCATCGACCAGTCGCTGTCAGTCAACACCCTGGCCAGAGGAATCGAACGCACTTCAAGCCCCACACAGGGCAGCAGATGCTGGCTCCAGGCTCCCGCGGCGACCACTACGCTCCGGCAGCGTAGCGTCGCATCGCCCAGCTCGATGAATACAAGGTCGGCAGCGCGGCAATCGATGGCCTTGATCTCGCAGTGCTCCAGCAGCAGCCCCTGCTGGCGCACCACCTGACACAGCTCGGCAACGGCTTGACGCACATTGCCGACGCTCGCGTGAGGTTCGAACAGGTTGGCACGATCTTGCGCCAGACAATGCGGGTAGCGACGGCCATCGAGTTGATGATTCGGCACCATCCGCATTGGGTAGCGCTCGCTGCCATATCGCTCGATGGCTCGGCGCAGCTTGTCTTCCTGGTCGCTCGCCCCTCGATAGATAACGCCGGTGCGTCGTAACGCACGGGCATAGGTGGCGGCAAAGAGGGCATCGTCCATCTGGGTAATCGAGTACGCTGCCAGCGCCATCAGCGTCGGGTCGCCGTCATACAGGCGCACCAGGCCGCCGGAATAACCGCTTGCGCCTGTGCTGCCGGCCGTGGCCCTGTCGATCAAGGCAACTGATACCCCGGAGCTGCACAGCTTGGCGGCAATGCTCGCCCCCGTGATCCCGGCGCCAATGACCGCTATTTCATAGTCGATGAACATGTGAAGGTGCGTCCGTTCAGATGGAATATTCAGCGGCCGAACCGTTCATGAGCGTGGCAGTAAGGCGGGCTTCGGGCAGCCGGTAAGCCGTGATCAGTTGCGCTGATATTTGCGGGATCAGCGCCTTGCCGGTCACCGCGATGAACGCAGCCAGATGACCGACCGGGCGACCTTCGGCCAGGCGCAGGCGGGTAATGGCGATGACATCCAGCAGTACCTGAGCAAGACCTTTCATGGAGAACTGCGCAGGCTCGGCGGCCTTCAACCATTGCAGGCGAAAAGCCTCCAGCAGCCCGGCATCGGCACCACGCAGGCCATTCCAGCCGCTGTCCCCAGGTTGTTTCCCGGTTTCCAGCAAGGCCGGAAAAAACTGGTTGAACAGCGCGTCCCGCCATGCCAGGAAATCCGCCAGACGGAAATCGCCCTCGTTGTCCTCTGGTGCAATGCTGGCCAAGTACAGACGTGCGCTGTCAGCGCAGGCCTGGCGCGTCAGGTCGCTGACCCAGATGGCATGGTTGCGGCTGGTCGACAGGTTCACACCATCCAGCTTGAGAAACTGATTGGGCACAAAGCGCTGGCGGACCTTGATGTCCGGTAACGCCGACAACTGCGCCGGGTAGACGATGGCGTGGCTGAACACGCAGTCAAAACCGAGAAAATGCACCAGCGTGCCCTGCCCCGACTGCCAGTACTGGCGAAACAGCTCCGGGCGGCCGACGTTATGGGCGTATTCACGAAACGCAGCCATGTAACCGGCCAGCCCCATAAACCACGTGTGGACCCGACATGAACCGTCGACTTGCAGGTCGAGCCCGCCATCTCCGGGCCGGGTCACGCCCCAGTCATGCAAGTGCTCCAGCGTGTCTCGCAGCCAGTTGTCCAGCGGCACACGCCATTGCTGCCCTAGCAGGCGGTCGCGCAGTTGCGGTTTGAAATCAGCCAGTTTCAGAAACGCACGGTGCGCGGTCTGCCATTGCGAAGGCTGCTTGCACAGCTTGCAGTGCAACCCGGTCATCAGCCCGGCATCCGGCGCCTGAGCACAGTTTTCGCACTGGCTGGCATCGGATTCGGCACCGCAGTAATTGCAGTGACCTCGAGCGAACGCCTCGTAGCCCCAGACGTCGCACGCCGGGCAATAGGGCTCGCTGGAATCACGAAAATCAATCGAGCCCGCCGCCTGCAAAGCGCCGAATACTTCACCTACCGCTTCGGCAAACCAGGGATTGTCGTAGGGACGCATCCAGTTGTCGGGCTCGATGCCGATTGCCGCCAACGACGCTTCGATACGATCGGAGTTGCTGTTGGCAAGCGCTACCGGATCGACGCCGAGTTCCATCCCCTTGCGCAGCATGTAGGACTGGTAGTCATCGGAATAGGACACCAGCACGCAGTCGTGACCGCGCTGGCGCTGAACCCGGGTGAATACGTCTGCGGCCAGAAACGGCCCGGCTATATGACCAATGTGCAAGTCGCCATTGGGGGTTGGCGGTGTAATGGTGACGATGTACTTAGCCATCGATGCACCCCGTGGTCTCTGTGTGCTGCGCGACGAAGGCATTCACGTGATTCATGTCCCACCAGACCACATAAAAGTGGAAGTCTTCGGCGGAATCATTGATGACATAGTGGTTGGTGTGTTTCGGAATCGCGGCGATGTCACCGACATTGAAGGGCATCTGCTTTTCGCCCACCACAAGCTGGGCGCTGCCCTTGATGGCAATGAATATTTCCTGATCGATCTGCGTGTGCGCTTCACTGCAAGTGCCTGGGCGGACCACGCACCAGCCGCCCGCGAAGGGCATCGGGTAGCCCTCCCAGGGCAACAGTCGACTGCCGTCGAGCCCGTACTCATGTACCAGGGAATCGAAGGCGGTTTTACGGTGTATATCGAACTTTTCCATGCTCAGTCCCGTACGTTTCAAGTGCGACAAAGCATGAAATTGTTGCCAATCGTTGGCTATCCGATTGCTGGATAGCTCAGAGGCAAGTTATCGATTTTTTTGATCGCTGCTCCTGCAAGACATTGGCTGTCCTATCTTTTCTGACAATGACTGGTATCGATAACGCTGATAATTGAATCGAGGGCGGTGGTGTTACCGTTGGCGGCGATGAACGAACACGTCTGCCGACCTTGCGAATCCGCGTCACAAGGTCAGTAAATTACTGCTCTGCTTCATCGCTCCTTTGGTTAGATCTTTAAGCCACCTCACATTGCGTGAAGTGGCTTTTTTTTGCCTTGCCTCGCTAGAGATCAAAGCCATCCACCACATTGCGACGTTCGTTTTCGTTACGCATGTCGTAGCTGGCGGTAGTCGATATGTGCGTGTGGTGCGCCAGTTTCTGCGCAATCGACAAGTCGTACTCTTCGATTACCCGAGTGATGAACGAGCGACGGAAATCGTGGGGCATGATGTTCACTCCCACTTGGCGCCCACGCTGCTTGGCAATGAAATAAATGGCGTGCTTGGTGATGCGGTCGCGGGTGATATGGCTGCCGCGGCGTATCCGGTTGAACAGAAACACGTCGTCGCTCTGCCCCGGCTGAAGGAATGAGCGGCGCAGTTCCAGCCAGTCACCCAGCGCCTTGAAGGCCCATTGCGGGGCGTACTTGATCAACTGTTTGTTGCCTTTGCCCATGACCCTAAGGCTACGCTCGGCGAAATCAACCTGAGAAATATCCAGATTGACCGACTCTGACTTGCGCATGCCGGAACCGTACAAAATCGCGATGATTGCAGCATCGCGGCGCCCTTGAGGCCTCGGGTCGGCAGCGCAAGCCTCCATCAGCTCACGAATCAGCGTACGCCGGATGTTGCGCCTCTTGAACAGGCGAGTGCCACTGACCGGTTTTATCGAGCGGATTTTCAACAGTTGGTCATGGCTGATCAGGTCATGCCGCCAGGCTTCATTCATCACCCCGCGAATGGCATTCACATACAGCGAAGTGGTGTTGGGTGCGTAATCATCCTCGCGCAACGTGGCGACCAAAGCGGTGACATGACCTGGCTGCAATGTGTGCCAGGGAATGTCGTGAATATCCACATCGGCCATGCCCAGCCGGTCGGCTGCATCCTGCAGCACATAAGTCATGGTCAGGCGGCTGGAAGGCGCAAGACGATCCAGGTAGAGGCGCAGCGGTTTATTGACATCCGGTAGCGCGGGCGGGCTGACGTTGCGTGCGGCCTGGTCGGTATGAGGGTCTTGCGGCATGTGGAGCAACGCCTTCTCTGGTGCAAATGCAAGTGCGAGCGAACGGCTCATGCACTTCTGATTCAGGTTCAATTCGGCCATGTTCAAGCGCCCGACTTTAACATGCTCGACCGGGCAATCCCCGGTAACATCCCGGGGCTTGAATCAACGCTGGTCCGGGTTAGCCTTTGCGCGTGTTTCTAAGTCATCGCCGAGGCAATCTGATGGTGTACCTTGCTGCCCGATCACCACACCGTCGCGAGGCGGCCACCCGTTTCTGGTTGCTGGCCCACCAGCTAAGCCAGCGCAGCGAAGCCGAACGGCTGGCAAGTATTCAGGCCGGATTCGGCCCATGCTGGATAGACGCGATGCGCCACGCCTTCCATTTGGGGCCACAGCAGCTGGAAGCATTGTTCAATGCCTCTGTTTCCACCCTGGAGCGCCGCCAGCGTCAGCAGCGGTCACTGGACCCTGTGGCCTCAGAGCGTCTGGACAGGGTTGCAATGCTTGCCAGCCATGCCCTGCACATATTCAAAACTCCCGAGCGTGCCGGTCGATGGATGATCACTCCAGACAAGGCTCATGGCGACCGCACGCCGCTGCAATTGTGTGAAACCGGAATCGGTGCTGCTCAGGCGCATCGGGCACTGGCTGAACTGGACGTGAAAACGCTTGAGCAGCGCCCGGCAATCTTTCTTGATGCCCTTCAGCGCCCGGTGTCCACGACCACTCGCCCGCGAACCTGACCTGCAATCAATTGCGGTGCGATATCGATCACCTCGCTCAAACCGACTTCACGGCTGATAAGCGGTAGCAGGGACAAGTCCAGGTCGGTCGCCAGCCTCGACCATGCTTCCAGCCGGTCAGCGCGGGGGCGCGTCACGCTGTCGATCCCTGCGAGCGTGACGCCACGCAGGATGAACGGTGCCACAGAGCCAGGGAACTCCATGCCTTGCGCCAGGCCACAGGCCGCGACCACACCGCGATAACGAATCCCGGCACATACATTTGCCAGCGTGTGGCTGCCCACGGAGTCAATTGCTGCGGACCATTGCTCCTTGCCGAGCGGGCGGCCCGGCTGTGAAAGCGTTTCACGGTCAATGACCGCCGCTGCGCCGAGCGTTTGCAGATACTCGCGCTCCGCCATCCGCCCGGTAGACGCAATGACTCGGTAACCCAGCCTGGCGAGAATAGCGATGGCAAAGCTTCCCACACCGCCATTGGCGCCGGTCACCAGCACATCGCCGTGGTCAGGCGTCAAGCCGTGTTTCTCCAGTGCAATCACACTGAGCATGGCCGTATAGCCGGCGGTTCCGACGGCCATTGCCTGCGCCGGGGTGAAGGCCTGCGGCAAAGCGATCAGCCATTCGCTTTTCAAACGCGCTTTTTGCGCCAGACCGCCCCAATGCCCCTCGCCTACCCCCCAGCCATTGAGCAGCACCCTGTCGCCCACCTTGAATTCGCTCGCATCGCTGGCTTCGACGACACCCGCCAGATCAATGCCCGGCACCATCGGAAAGCTGCGCACAATTGGGCTCTGGCCAGTGATTGCCAATGCATCCTTATAGTTGAGGGTGCTGTGCGACACGCGTACCGTCACGTCACCGGCCGGCAGTTTTGCTTCATCGATATCCGTCAGATTGACGCGATACCCTGCCTCGTCCTTGTCGATCAAAATGCCCTTGAACATGTTCGCCTCCAATTTTAGACCGATCGTCTTTAAATAGACCCGGGAAATTATTGCGGCAACCCGCGAAGGTAACCGGCAATAAAGGTGTTCAATGGAATATCACTTTTGACCAGCCGGGCACGAAGCACAGCGCCCTCCCAGCCGATCCAGAAAAACGCTGCCAGTTCGTTGCAGTCTGCGTCTGCGGACAATTCACCGCTGACCTGCGCGTCTCTCAGGCAGCCTGCCAGTTTCGCTTGCCAATCGAGCAGAATCTGTTCCAGCGTGTCGCGAAACCCCTCCGGCAGCAGGCCGACTTCCTGCCCGAGATTGCCGACCATGCAGCCGCGTCGATAATCATGCCGCGCCATGCCGCTTTTGGCGCTTTGCACGAAACCTACCAGCCGCTCCAGTGGCGAAAATGATTCATCCAGCAGCCAGCGGTCCAGGCGTTGCGCAAAGTATCGGGCGTATTCATCCAGCACCGCGCGGCCAAACGCTTCCTTGCTGGGGAAGTAGTGATAGAACGACCCCTTCGGGACCCCCACTTCCTTCAGAATGTAGTCCAGCCCGGTTGCTGAAAAGCTTTGCTCGGTGAGCACTTCAAGGCCGCGCCGCAGCAGCAACTCGCGGGTTTCGAGGTTGTCCCGGTTGACGTTGGGCGGGCGTCCTGGGCGTCTGGTGGTGAGCGGAATCTGAGTCATCCCCGAATACTAGACCGATCGTCTCACAAGTCAACCATCGGTAAAGTTCGCATAAACGGGCCATAAATGGCGGTTGCCATTCGGAGCAGCCTCGCGCTCAATGAAAAATTCACTGCTGCGATGCCTGATAACCGGAGAAACAGATGCCTCACTGGCCAGATACCCGTGTTCTTGAACTGTTCGGCATCACCTTGCCTATCCTGCAGGCGCCGATGGCCGGGGCCAGTGGCTCGTCAATGGCAATCGCTGTGGCGGCAGCAGGCGGTTTGGGCGCGCTGCCCTGCGCGATGCTGTCACTCGATAGAATCGAAGAAGAGATGCAGCTTTTCCGTCGGCACCATAACCGCGCTCCGCTGAATCTCAACTTTTTCTGCCACGTGCCTCCTGCCGCTGACGCCGCGCGGGCTGAACGCTGGAAGCAGACGCTCAAACCTTATTACGAGGAATTGGGAGCCGACTACGACGCGCCAACGCCGACCTCCAACCGCACGCCTTTCGACAGCGATACCTGTGCGCTGGTCGAGCGCCTGAAACCCTCGGTGGTGAGTTTTCACTTCGGCCTTCCCGAACCCACGCTGCTTGACCGGGTAAAGGCCACCGGCGCCACTGTCATCTCGTCAGCGACCACGGTCGAAGAAGCCGTATGGCTGGAACGGCAAGGCTGTGATGCGGTGATTGCCATGGGCTACGAAGCGGGCGGCCATCGCGGGCTGTTTCTCAGCGATCAACTGCACACGCAGGTCGGTACCTTTGCACTGGTGCCGCAAGTCGTCGATGCAGTGAGTGTCCCGGTCATTGCGGCAGGCGGTATTGCAGACGGTCGAGGTGTGGCAGCGGCGTTCACGCTGGGGGCATCGGCGGCTCAGGTCGGCACGGCGTATCTGTTCTGCCCGGAGGCCAGCGTCAGCGCCCTTCATCGCCAAGCGTTGCTGAATGCGACTGATAGCGAGACAGCACTGACAAATCTGTTCAGCGGTCGGCCCGCCCGAGGCATCGTCAACCGGATCATGCGTGAAATCGGCCCCATCAGCGCCCTCGCCCCCGCCTTTCCGCTGGCAGGCGGTGCGTTGCTGCCGCTGCGTGCAGCGGCAGAGAAACTAGGCAACAGCGACTTCATGAACCTTTGGGCCGGACAGGCAGTCGGCATCAAGCACCAGCTCGGCGCGGGGGAACTGACTCAACAACTGGCAGCAAATGCGCTGAAAATTCTCTCTCGGCGGTAAACATAGCTTTCAGAACAAAGGGGTAGCGCTATATATTTAAATATATAGCGAAACGTCTCTCTACCAGCGGCGTCTGCCTCACCCTCAAGGAACCTGTTTCATGCGCAAGACCTCGCTGCACGCCCTGCTCAAGCTCGCTGCTCTGGCTGTTGCCATTCCTGCTGCCGCCTCGGCGCTAGCCGATGACGTACAAGTTGCCGTAGCGGCCAATTTCACCGCGCCTCTCCAGGCCATCGCTACAGATTTCGAGAAAGATACCGGCCACAAGCTCGTCGTCTCTTCAGGCGCCACGGGCCAGATCTATGCGCAAATAAAAAATGGCGCGCCGTTCGAAGTCTTTTTGTCGGCCGACGACGCCACCCCGGCCAGGCTCGAGCAGGAAGGCGATATTGTCAAAGGCTCGCGCTTCACCTACGCGGTAGGCACGCTGGCACTGTGGTCGCCCAAAGAAGGCTATGTCGATAGCAAGGGTGATGTGCTGAAGGCCAATCAATATCAGCACTTGTCCATCGCCAATCCGAAAACAGCACCTTACGGCCTGGCGGCGACGCAGGTACTGGCGAAGCTGGAGCTGACTGACACAACCAAAGCAAAGATCGTCGAAGGTCAAAGCATCACCCAGGCCTATCAGTTCGTTTCCACCGGCAACGCAGAACTGGGCTTTGTGGCCCTGTCGCAGGTTTACAAGGAGGGCAAACTGACTGGCGGTTCGGCGTGGATCGTGCCTGATTCGCTGCATGACCCGATCAGACAGGACGCTGTGATTCTCGTCAAAGGCAAGGACAACGCCGCAGCCAAAGCACTGGTTGCGTACCTGAAGGGTCCAAAAGCTGCTGCGATCATCAAGTCGTTCGGGTACCAGCTGTAAATGCCGCTGGGAAGTGCTGACATCGCCGCTATATGGCTGACAGTGAAGCTGGCGTCGCTGACCACGGTCATCCTGCTGATCATCGGGACGCCGATTGCGCTGTGGCTGGCGCGCACCGATTCGTGGCTCAAGGGACCGATCGGTGCAGTTGTTGCGCTGCCACTGGTGCTGCCACCTACCGTCATCGGTTTTTATCTGCTGTTGCTGCTCGGCCCAAACGGTGCAATCGGTCAACTGACCCTGAGTCTTGGCCTCGGGACGCTGACATTCAGCTTTGCCGGGCTGGTGATCGGTTCGGTGCTGTACTCGATGCCCTTCGTCGTGCAACCTCTGCAAAACGCCTTCGCAGCAATCGGTACACGCCCTCTGGAGGTCGCCGCCACTCTGCGTGCCAGCCCTTGGGATACGTTCTTCCATGTAACCCTGCCGCTCGCAAAGCCGGGCTTCATCACTGCTGCGATTCTGGGCTTTGCTCACACAGTCGGTGAATTTGGCGTGGTGCTGATGATCGGCGGCAACATTCCGGAGAAGACGCGGGTGGTATCGGTGCAGATATTCGATCATGTCGAGTCAATGGAGTACCTGCAGGCCCACTGGCTGGCTGGCGTGATGCTGGCATTTTCCTTTCTAGTTCTGCTCCTGCTCTATTCGAGCGGCAGATCCAAAGCGGGATGGAGCTGAGCCATGGTGTCGCCCATTGAAGTGCGCCTGAAAATGACCTACCCCGACTTCACTGTAAACACTGAGCTGACGTTGCCTGGCTCGGGCATTACTGCATTGTTCGGCCCGTCCGGCTCGGGCAAGACCACCTGCCTGCGCTGCATCGCCGGGCTGGAGAAAGCAGAACAAGGGTTTATCCGTGTTCACGACGAGGTCTGGCAGGACAGTGCCAACGGTATTTTCCTCGCCCCGCACAAGCGCGCAATTGGCTATGTGTTTCAGGAAGCCAGCCTGTTTGCGCATCTGTCGGTCCGCGCCGATCTGGAATTCGGCATGCAGCGCATTCCGCGCCAGCAACGCCGCATCGGATTGCAGCAGGCGACCGGGCTGCTCGGCATTGATCACCTGCTGGCACGCCGCCCCGACACATTGTCCGGAGGCGAGCGGCAACGGGTGGGCATCGCCCGTGCCTTGTTGACCAGCCCTCGCCTTATGCTGCTTGATGAGCCGCTGGCAGCGCTGGATGCCAAACGTAAAAGTGAAATCCTGCCCTACCTGGAGCGCTTGCACCGGGAGCTGGACATTCCCATGCTGTATGTCAGCCATGCTCAGGATGAAGTCGCACGCCTGGCCGATCATCTTGTGCTGCTTGAGTCTGGCAAGGTGCTGGCCAGCGGTCCGATCAAGGAAACGCTGGCGCGGCTGGACCTGCCACTGGCCATGGGCAACGACGCAGGGGTAGTCATCGATGGGACGGTAACCGCCTACGATCGTCATTATCAACTGCTTACCATCACGCTTCCCGGCAGCGAGCTCGGCATGCGCGTCGCCCACGCCGAAGTACCGATCGGCACGCTGCTGCGCATCAAGGTGCAGGCGAGGGATGTCAGCCTCAACCTGCAACCTGACGAGCACAGCAGCATTCTCAACAGGCTGCCGGTAGCAGTGACAGCAGAAATGCTTGCCGACAATTCGGCGCATGTACTGGTAAGGCTGGACGCTGGCGGCACCCCCTTGCTGGCGCGCATCACTCGCTATTCACGAGACCAATTGAACCTGCACCAAGGCCAGCAGCTGTGGGCGCAGATAAAGGCAGTCGCGGTACTGGCGTAATAAATCGAGAATTCACCGGGCGTGAAATACACGGCACCACCGTCAACGGTCGCGGTCAGTCCTTTTAACTGCCTCTGGAATTTAGCCATGCCTGACTCGACTGCCATCAGCCAGCCTGCCAGTGACCTGCATTACGTAGACGACACTCAGCCCGGCCTTACCCGCAAGATACTGCGCGGTAAATTTGCTTATTTCGACACCAAGGGCCAACGCATCAAGGACGAGTCAGAGATCAAGCGCATCAACGCTTTGGCGATTCCGCCCGCCTACACCTATGTGTGGATCTGCGCCGACCCGATGGGTCACTTGCAGGCCACCGGTCGCGACGCTCGAGGGCGCAAACAGTATCGCTACCATCCACGCTGGCGGGAGATTCGTGATCAGGACAAGTACTCACGTCTGATCGAGTTCGGCCATGCGCTGCCAAAAGTGCGCAAGCAGATTGAAGCGCAACTTGCCCAGCCGGGCATGGGCCGGGAAAAAGTCATGGCAACGGTGATTTCCTTGCTTGACGCCACGCTGATTCGCATCGGCAACAGTCAATACGCGAAGGAAAACCGTTCTTACGGCCTCACCACGTTGCGCAACAAGCATGTGGAGGTCAAAGGCGGCCAGATCCTCTTTGAGTTCCGCGGCAAGAGCGGCGTCGAGCACAAAGTCAGCGTGAAAGACCGGCGTCTGGCCGGTGTCATCAAGCGCTGCATGGAACTGCCGGGGCAGAACCTGTTCCAGTACCTGGACGACGACGGGGTGCGCCATGCCGTGACGTCATCCGACATCAACACCTACCTGCAAAGCCTGACCGGTTCCGATTTCACCGCCAAGGACTACCGGACCTGGGCGGCCAGTGCGCTGGCCCTTGCCACTTTGCAAAAGCTGCATTGGGAGCCGGAAGCGGACGCCAAAAAGCACATCGTGGATATGGTCAAAGCCGTCTCCAAACAACTGGGCAATACGCCGGCTATTTGTCGCAAGTGCTACATCCACCCGGCCGTGCTGGAAGGCTTCCTGCTCGGCAACCTCGCCAAACTCCCCCGCTCCCGACAGAAAAAGGGCATGAGGCTCGAAGAAGTCGCGCTGGCCAGCTACTTGCGAATCCTTGCGGATAAAGTCGAAGAGGTAGTGAAGGAAGGCAAAGCCTGAGCAGTATGAACCCGGCTACTCAGCGTTTGCTTCAGCATTTTTTGTAGCCTTATGATTTGCCAAGCATTTCTGACAGACAGGAAAGCGGCATCCTGTGGCATTTACAGTGCTTTCAAGCTTGCTTCATGGGGGCCGGGTGTATATATTCCCTGCTCTTGGCGCTACCGCCCCGATGGCGAAATTGGTAGACGCAAGGGACTTAAAATCCCTCGTCCTTTGGACGTGCCGGTTCGACCCCGGCTCGGGGCACCACTTATAGATCAAGGGCTTACGCGCTTTATGTGCGTATGCCCTTTTTGTTTAGATTGTCGCAATTTTATATTCTTGCCGCAATTATTGTTCTAGCCCCTCTCCTGCGTCCTGCCGACGAACACCTCTCCCCAAACCCGAATCACTCATTACACACACAAATTGAAATCACCCATCGACCACGTCCAAGACTTGCAGCCATGCCCCCTCCAAGGACCCTACTCCTGACCTTGTTCCAATCATGAGCGTGACTAATGCTTTATTGAAATCAATTCGTTTTTGTTCTCGTAGGCACCCGGCTTAAAATCCACGCACACCTTCACTCAGAAGGATAACGACTGCCGAGTAAATAAACAGCTGTCGATCAAATCTATAAGAGGCAAGGAGCCCACTCAGGTTTCACCTCAAAAACAGGGTGACACACCAGGATGACTAAAGAACCCACATTTTCTATCAAGCGAACTCGTTTTGATGAGGATTATTCACCGTCAGACACCACGCGCATTACAACTAACTTTGCGAACCTGGCCAGAGGGGAAAGCCGCCAGGAAAATCTACGTAACACCTTGACGATGATTGACAATCGCTTCAATGCCTTGGCGCACTGGGACAACCCCAAAGGAAATCGTTATACGGTCGAACTGGACATTGTTTCTGCGGAAATGAATATTCCCGCTGGAGACAATCACCCTGCTATCCCGTTGATGGAAGTTTTAAAAACAACGATCATTGATCGAAAAATTGACGCACAAATTAACGGGGTTGTAGGCAACAACTTTTCCTCTTACGTACGGGACTATGACTTCAGTGTCCGATTGCTGGAGCACAGCAAGAGTCAGGCCGGGCTGAGTACGCCAGAAGGTTTCGGAGACCTGCACGGCAAGCTATTCAAATACTTCGTCAATTCAAGCAGCTACCACGCTAATTTCGACAAACCGCCTGTTATCTGCCTGAGCGTATCAAGCTCCAGGACCTATCACCGGACCGAGAATCAGCACCCTGTGTTGGGATTTGAATATCAGCAGGACGAATACTCTTTGACGGATGAGTATTTCAAGAAGATGGGCTTAAAGGTTCGCTATTTCATGCCTCCGAATAGCGTTGCACCTTTGGCTTTTTATTTTTCAGGCGACTTGCTTGGTGAATACACCAATCTTGAGCTTATTAGCATCATCAGCACGATGGACACCTTCCAGAAAATTTACCGACCTGAGATCTATAACGCAAACTCAGTGGCAGGAAAACGCTATCAGCCTAGCTTGAAAAACCAGGATTACTCATTGACTCGAATTGTCTATGACCGCGAGGAACGTAGTCAGCTGGCTATTGAACAAGGCAAATTTGCTGAAGAACACTTTATCAAACCTTACCAGGCCGTTCTTGATCAATGGTTCGCTGACTGCGTGCTTTGAACTATTAAAAACCAAGGCTATTTTAATGAAAAAACTGTTGCCCACCTCCACTGCAGGCAGCTTGCCTAAACCTTCCTGGCTTGCACAGCCCGAGGCGCTCTGGTCGCCTTGGAAATTGCATGGCGAAGAACTGGTTGAAGGTAAGCAGGACGCGTTGCGTTTATCGCTGCAAGAACAACAACTGGCCAATATTGATATCGTTAGCGATGGTGAACAAACACGCCAGCATTTTGTAACTACGTTTATCGAGCATCTCGAAGGCGTTGACTTTGAAAAGCGCGAGACCGTCAGAATTCGTGACCGCTATGATGCGAGCGTGCCAACGGTTGTAGGTGCTGTTGCTCGCCGAAAGCCAGTTTTTGTTGAAGACGCAAAATTTTTACGTCAGCAAACCACGCAGCCTATCAAGTGGGCCCTGCCAGGGCCAATGACGATGATTGATACTCTCTACGACGCTCATTATAAAGATCGTGAAAAACTGGCTTGGGAGTTTGCCAAAATCCTCAACCAGGAGGCTAAAGAACTTGAGGCCGCCGGAGTGGATATCATTCAGTTTGATGAGCCTGCATTTAATGTGTTTTTTGATGAAGTGAATGACTGGGGAGTTGCTACGTTAGAGAAGGCAGTTGAAGGGCTCAAATGTGAAACTGCCGTGCATATTTGCTATGGTTACGGCATCAAGGCGAATACCGACTGGAAGAAAACGTTAGGCTCAGAGTGGCGGCAGTACGAAGAGGCTTTTCCCAGACTGCAAACGTCCAGTATCGACATCATCTCTCTGGAATGCCACAACTCTCGCGTCCCTATGGATCTGATTGAGCTCATTCGGGGCAAGAAAGTTATGGTGGGGGCCATTGATGTGGCAAGCCATACCATTGAGACGCCTGAGGAAGTCGCCAACACCCTGAGACAGGCACTTCAATTCGTCGATGCCGATAAACTCTATCCGTGCACCAACTGCGGCATGGCGCCCCTCCCTCGTCATGTCGCCAGCGGCAAGCTGCGCGCGTTAAGTGCAGGCGCAGACATCGTCCGAAAAGAACTCTTGAACCTGTGATTCGCGGAATGTTGCCGTGAGCAACATGCGCTCCGCGCAAAATCGTGCCTATAGCAACACTTATAGATCGAGGGCTCACTGGGCAACGCGCTCGGTGAGCCCTTTCTTTAGCATTCAGCAAAAAGAGTCGTGATCCGGGGGATCTCAGTCACTGTCGGCATCGTCAAGCGTGTTCTCAAGTGCAATGGTCCGCAAATCTTTAACTTTATCGATACTTTTCTCAGGAAAGGATCGAACTACACCCCGTGGATCATTGATTCTCACCCGGCCATGCTCATCAATTATGAACTGTAAATCCTCAATATGGAGGTTGTGGGTTCTCAGCTTGAATATGATCTCATCACAGTCAGACAGCACATTTTTATTGAAAGCCAAATCACGTGGCATGCAGGTGCGACCATGAATGATATCCCCGGAGTCCAGAGCGTTGTGAACATAGTCTTTCGAGATACCCACCTTGCCATCGTAAGTCACCAGAGCATGCGCATCCACGACAGGAAAGCCGAGGTTTTTTAAATACCGGGTCGCTTCCAGTTCTTTTAAAGCATATTCCCGCTCAGGAACAGTTCCTGTCGTACCGGGCCGAATCAGACAGACGCAGTGCCTTGGGTCTTGTCGAGAGTGATAAACGTCTTTCTGGCTTCCACTGCCGAGCTTCTCACCCAAGGAGGGAATCAATTTGCACTCTGAAGATGCCTCGAAGCCCGGGATGGCTTGAATATTTCTAAGGGAGGCGGTACGGGAAACGCTTGTCATAATATTCACCACTGCATCTTAAGGTATTGATTTGCTGGATCCGCAACTACCATTCCAGCCGTAACGATACGGTACAGTCAGTGGGCACCTGGATGAATCAGGTTCCCGTTTTTCAGATTTCTCGCTGATAGCAGGCTCAAAGTGGCACCACGCGCTTAACCGGCTTAGAAGAACGTTGTCGGCGGTCTAATGGGCCAGCGAGTATCACGCAAGATAGCCAGAAATTCTTGGCACCTAGAACCTTGATCCGGACACCAAGACTTTCCGAGAACGGGTGCGCGGCAGCTTTACGCTAATGCGGTCGCCCCGAGCAAGTTCCTGTACATGTGCCAGGGGAGCGCATCAAATCGTCAAGCTGTCCGTCGTAACTAAAACAGACCTTACGCCCCAAAATCGACATCAAACGCTTGGTAAAAGGCTTTATCAGTTTCGGCAATGATCCAGGCGAGAAGAATGACATGGTGCCCGTGTTTATCGTCAGGCAGTGTTACTGATGAAGTCTTTTTCGGCTGTAGCTCGTTCCTGTGCTCACTGAAAGGACTCAAATCAGAAACATCACTCCACATTAACCCGTCTTGCGAGTTAGCGTTGAAGTGGTTATCAGACACGTAGTTCTTCCCCTTGAAGTCAGCTCGGGTAAGAGGTGTACTTTCATCCCAGCCCTCTTTGGTAATAAACCACCGGTAGCCGCGCGTCAAATGTTCAGCGTGATACACCCATTCAATTTTAAATTCGGCTCCTCTGGTGACGCTCAAGCGAGGCCACTTATCGGCATAACCTTTACCGTTTTTCTTTATTTCTTCAATAATCCCGTTATCCGTAAGGTTTACACGTGCCCACCTACCACTATTCCCGCCACTGAGTATAAGCCCATCTGCTGGGGGATCAGTAAGCGTAGAAGTTAAGTCGACAGGTACATCGACACGAGGGAAATCGTGTGCGTAACCATAGGTCAGGTCGGGAAAGTTTTTGCCTCCTTCCATGGAGACCACTTCCCATTCCAGTAGCAGCTCTTTCTCCATGGCATAAGAACCACGGGATGCTGGGCTTATTACCCTGCCGTGCCTGGGGCGCGCGGTATCAGATTCATTCATTTCCATACCCTCAGTTGTCGAATCAGGCATGCCTTGCCTGTTGCACAATTGAGTACTTACTTTCGTAAAGCGGATAGCTAGCAGTTCAACCAGTAGAATTTTCGGTGGAAATATGAGGTGCATAGCGCTTCGCCAAAAGTCGCAGGCTCTTTTTACCACTGCCTGGTGCTACCGGCCAGGCAACAGCGTTCACTTTCGCCGACCAATAAAAAACCCCGCAGACGTTAATCTACGGGGCTTTGAATAGTGGAGGCCGAGGTCGGAATCGAACCGGCGTAGGCGGATTTGCAATCCGGCCATGAAACACAATCAGGCTGCGGCCTGTGGCGATATTTGGTTCCGAAATAGAAGCAAAAAAAGTCCTCTGGAGGCCCCGTGGAATGCGGACTCTACTTTTTATTTCGGAACTGATTTTCCCCCTTCCCGGCGTCCTGCCGACGAACACCACTCCCCAAACCTGAATGACCTACAGAACCACCGACGCGCAGTCAGCGCCAAATGCGCAACCTCAAAATAAACGTTCTCACTATGCAGGCATACTTATATTTTTTACAGAAAACCTGTTATAGAGAGCGCTTTTATTCTGAGAATGCACATCAGGTGATAAATTTAATATAGATTAACTCAATATTAAAAGCAATCAGAATCTAGCAAGCTTACGTATTTGCCTACGAACTCCTCTTCTCCGCTGAGCATTGCTTCTATATCAGAAACCTTACCATTTCGAAAAGGCGGTAGCTCTATACCATGTGCGCTAGCTATAGCCCTAGCTGCAAACTCGGCCTTGGCAGCACTACCTCGTTGGTCAGGCATTGCACTCGCAGCCCACCAATGAGTGCGGGCTATCAGGTCTATCAAATCGGCTCGCCTTAAGTCGGAAGATGTAGCTCGCCTGTAAAGATTATTTAAATGATTTTTTATAATAGGTAAATAGTAAGCATCTGTATGGTCGATTCTATCGGGATTATATCTGCGCAAATGCTGTTCAATTGCCTCTGCGCCTAGTTCTCTTCTCAGTTGCGCTACACGCCCTCTCAGATATGCAGTATCTGTCGCAACGCGAAAAGTGTTAAGTGGAATAATATTTCCATTGAGACGTGCTGTTTGGCGGTAGGCCTTAACATGCAGATCGCCAAACAAATTGTCCCTCATTGTTTCATCGCGTGCATCCTTGTGACTAACAACCCTGGCAATGACAGACTTATAAGGTTTAACTAAGGGGGTTACTGCGTCTGTATTGGACGTCCTTTCAGAGGCAAACGCAGAATAGGACGGTGCTCCTCTCTGCAACTTTGAAAGTCGCCATTCAGTTGCGCGCCCCCATAGTTCATCAAAAGACGTGATCCTGCCACTGGAAATTTCACCTCCAGCAGAACGAATTGAGTTGTACATGCTCTGACAATACGCCCTATTTTCGGGAGTGCTCGACTTACTGGAATCGTCAGGCCAGCGCGCTGCACCAATTAAGCATTGATCGTAGACCTGCAATTGTCTTGCCGCTGGGCCGGGAAGTGCTCTGAAAAACGTACGAGAAGCGTCATTAAAAGAAGCCTGCGGAGAAAGCATTGGGTTGCCTTTTGACGAGACGCAGCCCATGAATAATTACCTCACTTTTTTTGCTATGCATTAACGCTAATGCACTCGAGTGTGTTAAATCACCATATAACCATTCATATGGTGGACTTTTTTAATTTGCCGTGCCTGTGTGGCAATTAGTCCGAATTCGGTTCCACGAGACTGCCAAATTTGGAAATTGGCTATGCCACCTTTGGAGACGGCCTTGTGAAGTTAGCGGGTTATTTGAACTCAACCCCGAAACGCTATAGGACGTAGGTGACCTGTACGGGCGCTGAGCTTGCTAGGTTTTGTACGAAAAGTCGGTAGGGGGGTAGAATTGCCGCCATGATTGGCTGGAGGCTCTCATGGCAAAGCGTTACGAACTCTCCGACGCATCGTGGGAATTGATCAAGGATCTGGTTTCCCCCGAGCAGAAAATGGGTCGCCCACGTAGTGATGATCGTCTGGTACTCCACGGAATCCTTTGGATTTTGTGCTCAGGTGCTGCCTGGCGTGATCTGCCGGAACGCTTTGGGCCTTGGTCGACGGTGTATCAGCGTTTTCGTGACTGGCGCGATGACGGTACGTTCGAGCGAATACTGGAGCGCTTGCACATTCGACTCAACCAGGAAGGGCTGATCGATCTGGACACCTGGATGATCGACTCCACGGCGGTACGTGCAACCCGAGCCTCTTCAGGCGCCGGGAAAAAGGGGGGCCTGAAGAACCGCTAGACCATGCTCTGGGACGCAGTCGAGGCGGCCTGACAACCAAGATTCATATGGTTTGCGACGCTAATGGCGTGCCATTGCGCTTCATGCTTTCACCGGGACAAGCCAGCGATATCGCACACGCCCAGCCGTTGCTGGATCAGGTGCGCATTCCCGGTAAGCCGGGGCGACCACGAAAGCGCAGTAGATGGTTACTGGCTGACAAAGGTTATGACGCAGAACACCTGCGTTACTACTGCGACCGTTACCGAATACAGCCTGTGATCCCGCTACGCGCCATGCCACGCAAACCCCGACCTGGCTTGCCCCGACTCTTTGATCGTCCAAAGTATCGGCAGCGCAACATCATTGAGCGGATGTTTGGCTGGCTAAAAGAGAACCGCCGAATCGGCAATCGCTACGACAAGCTGGCCAAGAGCTACGCAGCCATGGTCACGCTGGCCTGCAGCCTACGTTGTATGCGGCAATACTTTTCGTACAAAACCTAAAAACTGTATACCCATACAGTAATTGAGAATCACTCATCATGAACATCGACTACGCCGAAGACTGGCCTTTCTGCCCCACGGAGGAGCAGATGCTCAAGCAACATGCGCACTTGGTCTCAGAAGAGAACAGGCTGCTGCGAGATGAAGTAGACCGATATCGGAGACACTTCACCAAGCTGATCAACATGCACAACGACGCAGCGCTCGAGCGTGACAAACTCAGGGTCAAGCTGAGAGACGCAGAAAGCCGGATATCCGACCCCTGCGCGACGCTTGTGACTCATGGAAAACTATCAACTCCCAGAAGTACGTCATCGACCAGTATCGTGAAGTTATGAGAGTTGCAGGTATCGGCCCGGAAAGATGGGGTGGCCAAGATAGGTGAGCCCCTGAAGTATTGGATCCAAGTTAGGGCTGGAACCATTTTAACCTCTGTGACCACTGATTTGTCATTCAATAAGCCGCAGAGGTGCAAAATGCAAGTCGGACTCAGTGTGACACGACATATCCCGTCCAGTAACGAAGCGCATTCGGTTAAGGCACGTGCCCTTCGTTCCTCAGGGAGAGGAGCGAATGGGATGTTGGTATGCCTGTGCAAGAATGGTTGGGCATACCGTTGAGGCAGGACCTCGACTAGGATTGCCAGAACTCTAAAGTCCGCGTTCCGGCCACGCCCAGCTCCAGGATTTCTCTGATGTGGAGCAGTTCATCCAGAACGAAGGTTTATCTAGGGTAGACCTACCCGCCAACAGGGAATTTTCACACGAAGAACTAGGGGAACTTCTCTACAGGCATGGCCCAATTATTTTTGGGTGGCAGACTCCAAGTAACAGTTGGCATATGTCAGTTCTTACAGGTGTCGATCCAGCTTCCTCTAAGATAATCTTCCACGATCCTCGTCATGGACCTAACTTTATGATGCCAATTAGCGAATTCAACCAACGTCTAGCGTGGCAGGTCCCACACGCAATGCTCTATCGGTAAGTCGCCCTATGGATTTGTCAAAAGTCAGACCGCAACAACTAACCGCTGTGATAAACACTGCGCTAAAGAGGGTATATACCAATGGGAAACATCTGTGTAGGCGGGTCATCGATGGCCCATCAGGTGAACTCACCAGACCGGGTTAGCAACAACTCAGATGACCCAAATCACGTTACCCCCGATCAATTCCTGAGCGTCAGACACCAATTGGTGGACTCTTCTGGCCTGACTAGAGAGCAGAATTACTTCATTAATCATCGAGGTTCTTTAAGTCTGCGAAGTAGCCACAACAATCTCTACGAACGTACTCAACGTATGCTTGATAGGGCGACTATACAGCATAGATTTATGTCAGGACTTTCAGTACTCTCTCTAGGATCGCAACCCCATGAAGACGTTGCCAAAATGCGTGAATATATATCTGAATGGAGTAACATGCGCATATCTGTGCAAAATGAAATGAACGCTAATTCAGACTCTTCAGAGAGTTACGCTCAGATTACAAACCCAGACGGGCTTGATCGCCAGTACATTCTGAGACCTAGCCCTTACGGAAATCGGTAATAACCTCAGGCATTGTGCGACTTCAGAAAGCAAGTCGTACACTGCCTGTATAGATGGCGAGACTTTGCTTAGTTTTTTACGAAATATGGTCGATAGGCAGATATAGGCTTGGAAGCTAAATCTCTCGAGTGTAGGCGCAGATCCCGAGCTTGTTTTGGAAGGAGTTAGACAATTCAAGAGTTAAGATCCGCCGTTCATACCTGAGGCCGTCCTAATGGAGCCATTCTTTAGATTTTACGAATCCCGAACTGTGCGACCTTGGCCATCGAGTTCTGCGCAATGCCAGCGGCCAGGTACAGCCCCATCCGTGAGGTGATCACCGTTTCAGTCAGATCAACCGTACCGCGCTGCGTCTCCAGCTGCCCGGAGAAGCTTGCCGGCATGGTGAACGGCTCTTGGTACTTGTCCATCGACCGATAATAGAACGTGGACGAAGCACCGCTGACCGTCTTGGTGGTGATCAATTCAGCCTCCCAAGCCAGAATGCCACGCGACGAACCAATGATTTCCACCGCCGACACCATTTCGATAACATCGCCGGCCGCTAGGTTGGTCTGTACCACGTTGGCCGTGGGTTGCATGTAGATGTAACCGCCCGCCGCCGCCATGTTGCCACCCAGCTCGATGCACTGCGCCTCGCCATACGCGGCAGGTTCCTTGAACCAGCGGGTGGTAATGCCGTTCAGGCCTGAGCCCACGGCCTTGTAGCCGTCCGCCAGCACCGAACCAGCCACGGCATTCACGGCAGCCGGTAGCGTCCCGCCAGTGCCAGCCAGCAGAGGATTGGCATTCAGGCAGCCGAACGGGCGAATGGCCGAGTAAATGTCGCCAGCGTCCGTTGGTAGCGGGATGCCAGGAAATTCGAAGTTGGCGGTGATGATCGGCACCACTCGCGAACTGATGAAATCGGCACCGAGGATGTTCGGGTGCAGGCCTTCCACGGTCATGGCCTCGGTGAAGCCGTCCCAAATGTTCACCACAGGTACGAACTGGCTGACGTAATTCAGCACCCAGTCTTTGTAGGCGATCGCATCGGTCAGGGCCTGCCCGGTCAGAGCACGGCTGCCGAAGCGCGGCGTACCAGTGCCGACGATCAGGTACTTGTCAGGCGTGTTCAGGAACGCGGTGACGATCTTCATCACGTTGGCTTTCGTATCGGCGAGGCTCATACCCGCCGTGGTGCTGTCGTTGGTGCGTGACAGCAGCAGCCACAGGTCAGCCGTAGACGAGGCAATGCAGGCCGGTAGCCTGGCCAGGAACTGCCCGGTGTGGTCGCCGAGCTTGCCTTGATCGTCCAGGTAGCTGGGAAACAGGCCGGTGCGCGTCGCGATCATGCTAGCCATAGGCCTCAGTGCCGAACGCGGTCGCCGCGATGATGTGGCAATTGCCCGAGAAGCTATCGCCGAGCAGGCCCAGGCCGCGTCGGATCGGCTGGCGCTGAGGGACGGGATTTACCAGAAGGCTCATGCGTATACCTCAAACGCAACGCCAGCAGCGGGCACGATGCGGATCGTCGCCGGCGGAAAGCTCAACTGATAGGCACCGTCTTTCCAGAACGTGTCGGTGTTGATCCAGCTGTCAGCAGCCTGGATCTGGACTGACACCGAACCGCCGTTCGCCTTAACTGCCAGCGTGACTTTCCTAGTGCGGTCGTAGGTTCTTGTTTGATCGATGTCTGCATTTTGCCTCCAAAGTACATAAAAATAAGGCGCGAAGCCTTAGAAAAAGCCCCCAAACGCAGACGGCTCCCAATTCATTATTACGAGCTCTCTACTGACCACGCTCTTGGGTTGTCGCTGATTCGAAGGGGTGTAGCGAATATCCACCAGCTCAAAATGGAAGCCGTCAAAAACCTTCCTGATGTCAGGGTGATCGTTGATGCTCACCATCAC
Source organism: Pseudomonas coronafaciens pv. oryzae str. 1_6 (assembly GCF_000156995.2). Lineage (NCBI taxonomy): Bacteria > Pseudomonadati > Pseudomonadota > Gammaproteobacteria > Pseudomonadales > Pseudomonadaceae > Pseudomonas > Pseudomonas coronafaciens. The sequence continues at coordinate 2,848,496 of NZ_CP046035.1, forward strand.
CTTTCCTTTACATCTCCGCATGAAGTCGGCCATTCGCTCGTAGTTTTCGAACGGGAAATCCACGCCATAGCCAGCGGTTTTCCAATACGGGGGATCCATGTAGTGAAAGGTGTGGGCACGGTCGTAACGCTCGGCGCAGTCCAGCCAAGGAAGGTTTTCGACATACGTGCCAGAAAGCCTCTGCCAAGCAGCGGAAAGGTTTTCCTCGATCCTCAGCAGATTTATGGCAGGACCAGTTGTCGCGGTCCCGAATGTCTGGCCAGTAACTTTGCCTGCGAAGGCGTGATGCTGGAGATAGAAAAATCGGGCGGCTCGCTGAATATCGGTGAGAGTTTCAGGGCGGGTCGTTTTTTGCCATTCGAACACTTGCCTGGAGCTAAGCGCCCATTTGAACTGGCGTACAAATTCTTCGAGATGGTTTTGCACCACCCGGTACAAGCTAACCAGCTCGCCGTTGATGTCGTTCAGAGCTTCAACAGGGGCGGCCTGAGGTCGCATGAAGTACAGCGCGGCTCCACCAGCGAAAACTTCGATATAGCATTCATGTGGCGGGAAAAGGGGGATAAGCCGGTCGGCGAGGCGGCGCTTGCCGCCCATACAGGGAATAATTGGAATTCCAATTCAAGGATATCAGGCCGAAAGCCGCGTCCGAGATCTCCGATATCGCAGACGCCAGCTTGTTGCTGGGCCACTCCAAACAGGAGATAACGAAGCGTGTTTACCGCCGGATCGGTGCCGTCGCGCAGCCCTCAAAGTGAGAAAGTTTCGGAACTCCACCCCTCAAAGTTTCGGAACCTCTCACTTTCCAGCAGCCAATAAAAAACCCCGCAGACGTTAATCTACGGGGCTTTGAATAGTGGAGGCCGAGGTCGGAATCGAACCGGCGTAGGCGGATTTGCAATCCGCTGCATAACCATTTTGCTACTCGGCCTCATACGTCGAATGCTGTACTGCAACATCAACGCTTTTGAACTGCATGGGAAACCACTATTTCTTTGGCTTCCAACCCATTGAATCTTAAGGGTTTTTTTCAATTCCTCGTTCAGGAATGGACGCAATTCTCTACTGGTTCGGATGCCATGTCAAGAACGAGGAGAAAATAATTCACCTGACAGGCATCCTTACTGCCCACTTTCGTGGCTAGAGATCCCGGGCGGTGTACGGCTGAAAAAAGCCTGAGCCTATCCACTGCGGGGTCTTTTCTGTGGTCAGTGGCTCTGCGCGCTGATAGCTGCGTGCGTTTTTCGAGTAGCCTTTGTGATCGTATTCGGCCATGAACGGGTATGGAAAGACCTTGCGCGTGCGGCCACGGTTTGCGACGTTGTCGTTGATCAGAAACGTCGGCAGCGGCTGTTGCGTCCGAGGCCGGCCCTTGGCGGTGTTGCCAGACCTGGCCTGCCGGGCGACGATTGCATCCGGTGCATAGCCACTTTCGACCCAGGCCATCATCGGTGTGAGCAGATCGACCACGCTCGGCCCTTCCCCGCTGCCACAGTGATAGACGCCAGGCAACATGTACAAGCGTTCGAAGGTCTCTGTGCGAGTCTTGCCCATCTTTGCCTCGACGGCCTCTTGATAAGCCAGAGTATTGAGTGGCGAGATATTCGGGTCGGCCCAGCCGTGCCAAAGGATCAGCTTACCGCCTTGATTTGCAAAAGGAGACAGGTCCGGGTTGGTGGCGTCATATAGAGGATGCAGCGGGCGCAGTTTATCAAACGTACTTTTGTCAAAGCTCAACGTATTCAGATCAACGTCCGAAACGGGGTTTTTCTCGAACACAAGATTGCGGATTGCCTCCTTCGCCGCTTTTTGGCTGTAGACAGTCTGGTTGGCCGTGACTGGCACGAATACGCCGGCCCAAGCCAGTTCAGAACCAGGCTGCGGGCCACCGAGGGTCAACCGCTCGCCACTGGCAGGATCCCTTGGGCCGCCATAGAAGTGTCTGACCGCAGCCACTTCCGGCTCGCTGAGGCAGTTGCCGGTGTTCGTAGATGTCTTGCACTGCAACACCGCCGGGTCGAAGTCACAGATACGTGGGTCAGAGACGAGCCCGTCGATCTGCCCGTCCAGCACATCACACTTGGCCAGTACCGCGCTGTGCAGCAGCGGCAACTTTGCAGCCAACAGAATCGGTTTGCCATCAGGCCCGGTATTGGATCGGGCCATCCAGCCGTGATACAGCGTTTTCTGGACCTGAAAGTTCAATGCAGGCGCTCCGGCGATAATGCCGTTGAAGTCGTCCGGGTAGCGCTGGGCCTCGATCAAAGCTTCGCGCCCGCCATCGGAACACCCCGAGAAATAGGCATATTCCGGTTTTTGGCCATAGAAAGCAGTCATCAGTTTTTTGGAGGCCAGCGCTGTCAGGTGAACGCCACGATGGGCGAAATCAGCTCGTTTCTGCGGATCATCGCCGAATGTCGCATCGGATGCCTGATGACCCATATCGGTTGACGCCACCGCAAACGCTCCTGTCCTCAGCGGTTTGCAGCCCTCTGCGACGCGCACTGTTGTGCTTATATTGCCGCATAGCCCACCGCACCCGACCTGCAGGTAGCGCTGCGCCCAGGTGTTGATGGGCAACTCCAGCCTGAAACCAATCTCCGGCGCCAGCCGGCCTTCTACCGCACAGACGGCGACGCCCTCACGGGTGGACTCGCCGGCCGACACCACGCTGCTGCCGTGCCCGCCGATATCGTCGAGTACCACGCGAGTCAGTGCAGAACAGCCCATGATCGGTTTGATCACCGGCAGCCTGGCAACCTTGTCAGCGGAGCCTGCTGGAAGCGGTTTGGCCTGAACCTGAAAGATGGCCGAACCGGTCAACAGGATCAGGACGCAGACGCACTTCGGTAAGCTTGGTTTCATGAGAACTCCTGTTCATGAAGAATCAAAAACCGCAGCGCGCGTCATCAATGACCGCACTGTCGGTAAGGGTAAAACGTTTAAGTACCCGAGAAATTCAAAGACTAGTAGAGAAATCATCAGGGTTGCTCCAGACGTCTGCAGCAGTGCCGAGCGATTCGCTGGAAACAAGGCACGGTCTGTGGAGGGACTAATACGCAGCCAACGAGAACAGTCCTGCCGCAGGCAGGACCAGACTCGAGAACTTGATGAAGTGGGTTACACGCTGGAGTTGTGAGTGCCCACGCTGCGCCGAGCACTGAGAATAGGGCGCGGAACGTCCAGAACTGCGCTCCCACGCGGAGCGCGGGAACGAGTATCAAAATGCGTCACGCAGTTGTCAGGCAATCTCCGCATGGCGGTTGCGATTCAGCGCAGCGAGGTCGCGAAACGCCGCTCCCGGATGACCCGCTTCCAGACGTGGCCCTTCGCCAAACAACTTCTCGCGCAAGGTGCCTTTGGCGTACTCGGTTTTATAAACCCCGCGCTTCTGTAATTCCGGCACCAGAAGGTCGACCGCATCGACGAACGTCTCATGGGTCAGCGCATAAGCGAGGTTGAAGCCATCGACATCTGTCTCTTCAACCCACTCCTGCAGCAGATCGGCCACGGTTTCCGGACTGCCGACAAACAACGGGCCGAAACCGCCTATACCCACCCAATCGGCCAGCGCGCGAGGCGTCCAGACAGTGTTCGGGTCAGCGGTGGAGAAGGTCTCGACAGCCGACTGGATGGCATTGGTGTGCACGTGCCGCAACGGCTCATCCGGCCTGAACTGGCTGAAGTCGATGCCAGTCCAGCCGGAAATCAACGCCATGGCCCCTTCATAACTGACCCAGCTCTTGTACTCCTCGAATTTGGCTTTCGCTTTGGCGTCTGTCTCACCCAGGATCACGGTCTGCAAGTTGAATATCAGCACGCTGGAAGGGTCTCGACCAGCCTCGGCAGTACGACGGCGAATATCGGCGACGGTCTTTTTCAGCAGCACTTTGGAAGGCGCTGCCACGAAAACACACTCGGCATGCTCGGCGGCAAACTGCTTGCCCCGGCTTGACGCGCCGGCCTGATAAAGCACAGGCGTGCGTTGCGGTGAAGGTTCGCAGAGGTGGATGCCAGGCACCTGAAAGTGTTTACCGACATGGCGAATCTCGTGGATTTTACTCGGGTCGCTGAACACTCGCCGTTCCCGGTCGCGCAGGATTGCACCGTCTTCCCAACTGCCCTCCCACAGCTTGTAGCAAACCTGCAGATACTCCTCGGCATAGTCGTAACGCGCATCGTGCTCGGTCAGAGTCTTCTGGCCCAGATTCTTAGCGCCACTTTCCAGGTAGGACGTAACGATGTTCCAGCCTGCCCGCCCCTTGGTCAGATGATCCAGCGTCGACAGGCGCCTGGCGAACGGATACGGGTGTTCGAACGACAACGATGCGGTCAACCCGAAACCCAGGTGCTCGGTGACCAGCGCCATGGGCGGAATCAACTGCAACGGGTCATTGACCGGCACCTGCGTGGCCTGACGGATCGCCGCTTCACCGTTACCACGATAGACATCGTAGATACCCAGCACATCGGCGATGAACAGGCCGTCGAACTTGCCGCGTTCAAGAATTTTCGCCAGGTCAGTCCAGTATTCCAGATCCTTGTACTGCCACGAGCGGTCACGCGGATGCGCCCAAAGCCCTGGCGACTGGTGGCCGACACAATTCATGTCGAAGGCATTGAGGCGTATTTGACGAGGCATGCGCTTACTCCTGAAGCTGTGGCGGCACTGCGCCGTTGAGGCGTTGATTGCCGATCACTTGGTAGTGCCAGCGCAAAGGTTCGCGATCGCCCCGAGCGGGCAGTGACAGATGCTGTCCGCTAAGTTCGAACTGGATGTTGCCGACCGCTTGAAGCGCGTCGGCACTGGCAATCACCGCTTCACTGCTGGCAATCAGGCGCTGTTCGGGCGTACCGACAAAGCTCTGGGCGCGCTCAAGCAGCGCTGCGGCAACTTCCAGGCGTATCTGCAGGTCGCCGATTTTGCTGATCACGTATGGGTCATCGGCTATTCGTCCGGGATCACCTTGCGCCCAGGGCTCGCTAAGCTCACGCAAGTAATCGAGGGTGTGCAGAAACCCGCGTCGGGCATGGTCCAGATCTTCGGTGGCCACCGCCAGTTGTGCGGTAATGGCAGGATGGGGCATGAGACGTTCCTTTATCAGTTCCAGGCATGACGTGGCGGTGGGATGTTGTTGAGCACCTGATTGCCGATCAGGTGGTACTTCCAGCGGGCTGGATCATGCAGCGTGTGGGTGCGGGCATTGCGCCAGTAACGGTCGAGGTTGAGCTTGCCTGAGACCGACCGAGTGCCGGCCAGCTCAAACAGCTTGCTGCTGGCGAGCAAGGCGATCTGCGCTGACAGCACTTTGGCCTGTGCAACCACCACCGACGCTTGCGCGACGCTGGCTTCGTCAGGTTCAGCCAGGGCCTGGTCGATGGCTTGCCCCGCCTTGGCCAGAATGGCGTCGGTGCCGTGCAACTGCCATTGCAGGTCGCCGATGGCGGCAATACTGAACGGGTCCTGCCAGCCGAACTCCTGCTTGCTGTCGATCCAGGGCCGCGCCAGACGCGCGTACCTGAGCGTTTCTTCGAAGGCGCCATGAGCGATGCCGGTGTCTACCGCAGCCTGGATGATCTGCGAAATAGGGCCATGAGCCGTCGGCTGATCAAACGCTTGATGCGCTGGGATTACCGCACTGACAGGCACCCGCGTAGCCTTCAGAACGGCGCCGCCACTGGCCGTGGTGCGTTGCCCGAAGCCGTCCCAGTTATCAATGATTGCCAACCCAGGGTTATCACGCTCGACAAAGGCAATGAATGCCTTGTTCTGCTCATCGACCCCCACCACCGGCACAATGTGGGCAAACAGCGCGCCTGTGCAGTAGAACTTCTCACCGTCCAGCAACGCGTGCTCACCCTCGAAACGAATGCGGGTCTGAAAGGCTCCGGCATTCTTGCTTTTCGACTCAGAGAACGCATTGCCGAAGCGATAACCAGCCAGAGCCTTGGCGAAGTAATGATGCTTTTGCTCTTCGGTGCCGGTCTGCAACAGAATGTCGAGCACACCCAGATGGTTTTGCGGAATCTGCCCGAGGGAGGAATCGGCAGCAGAAATAATCTTGATCACTTGCGCCACCGTGACGTACGAAACGCCGGCGCCACCATAGGCTTTCGGAACGGTGATGGCCCACAGGCCGCTGGCGGAGAACTCATCCAGCTCCGCAACCGGCAGACGACGTTCGCGATCACGCAGTGAGGCGTGTTCAGCAAAACGGGCAGCCAGTGCTGTGGCGACTTCAATGGCTTCAGCGTCCGAGGCAATCACGTGGGCTTTGGGAGGGTTTGGCGATGGGCTACTCATGAACAGGCTCCTGATCGTTGACGACCGGTTGATAACGCTTAACACACGTAGCCTTAGTCATTGCACAGCTCATGCCTAAAATATTTATCTTTTAAAACAATAAGTTGCTTGATCAACCTGATAATTGAAGGCAGCGCAGCGCACAAAATGCCCAAACGCTGTTGCTGGTTGAACAGTGGTTTACAGAGCGCAGTAGTGAATGTGCGGTTTGCTGACAGGCTGTTGCGCAGCTGTTGCAAGCGCAACAAGTAGGCCTGCCAAAAAATAAAATATTCATAAAATTCATACAGTTAAATTCAGGCATAAAGCATGCACTGCGCTGAACGACCCATTCACCGGCCGAGTGCCGGTCAGTTCATGCTCAGGAGCACCTCATGACGCAATCAACCCGTTCAAACCCACTGTCGCTGGGCACCGATTATGAAAAGCTGGCAAATCGTTTCCGGCCAATCTTCAGGGAGATCAGCGCTGGCGCCGTAGAGCGTGAAAAAGCCCGCGCCCTGCCCTATGAACCGATAGCCTGGCTAAAGAAGGCAGGTTTCGGTGCCGTGCGTGTACCCGTAGAGTACGGCGGCGCTGGCGCCTCGGTCGGCCAGCTGTTTCAACTGTTGATAGAGCTGGCCGAGGCCGACTCGAACATCCCGCAAGCTTTACGGGCGCATTTCGCTTTTGTCGAAGACCGGCTGAATGCGCCGCCAGGTGCAGAACGCGACACCTGGTTCGCGCGCTTTGTAGCGGGTGATCTGGTGGGCAATGGCTGGACCGAGATAGGCGCGGTAAAAATCGGCGACGTAATCACCAAGGTCAGCCCCCGGCCTGACGGTTTCGTACTCAACGGCAGCAAGTTCTACAGCACCGGCAGCATCTTCGCCGACTGGATCGACGTCTACGCCCAGCGTGCTGATACCGGCGCCGATGTGATCGCCGTGGTGGATGCCAGGCATGCGGGTGTACGCCACAGCGATGACTGGGACGGGTTCGGTCAACGCACCACCGGCAGCGGCACCTCGGTGTACGACAATGTGCCGTTGCCTGCGGCCCACGTGATTCCGTTCGAGGAACGCTTCAAATATCAGACGGCCTTTTATCAATTGGTGCTGCTGGCGGTGCTGGCAGGCATTGGCCGGGCAGTCGAACGCGATATCGCTCAAGAGGTGCGCGATCGCAAACGCATCTTCAGCCACGGCAATGCGGGCAGCGTCAGCCAGGATTCACAGGTGCAGCAGGTGGTCGGTCAGATCGCAGCGCAGGTATACGCCGCCGAGGCCGCAACGTTACGCTCCGCCGAGCCTTTGCAGCGTGCGTATGTGGCACGCTTCGGCAACGACCCGCAACAGGAGAAAGACGCCAACATTGCCGCCGAAATCGAGACCGCCAAGGCGCAAGTAATTGTCTCTGAACTGGTGCTGCGTTCTGCCACCGAGCTGTTCAACGCATTGGGCGCCTCGGGCGTCAGTATCGACAAATCACTGGATCGCCACTGGCGCAATGCGCGCACAGCGGCATCGCACAACCCGCTGATCTACAAGGCGCGCATTGTCGGCGACTGGCGCATCAACGGCACCGAGCCGCCTTTTGTGTGGCAGATCGGCAGCGGCACCGGCAATGCTTGAGGCACCCCGCCCTAAAGGACATTGCGCAGCAGATGGCGACTGGCAAAGCTGAACGTCAGTACCGCGAAGATCAAAGCGCCAGTCGCGACCTGCTGCCAGTAGAAGTTCCAGCCGATCAGTAACAACCCATTGGCGATGACATTAATAAGCAGCACGCCCAACAGCGTGCCTGCGATGTTAGGTCGTCCCTGACGACTAAGGGTGGTGCCGATAAACACGGCACCTATCGCATTGATCAGGTAGGCGTTGCCGGACATCGGCACGTAGGCATTTACCGTGGAACTGAGCAGAATGCCCGCGACAGAACAGGCCAGAGCACTGCCGATAAACACCAACGCAGCGATACGCCGGGTGGGCAGGCCAGAGTAATAAGCCAGTTGCGGCTGCGTGCCCACGGCAAGAATTTCGCGGCCCAGACGCCCGCGAGCCAGCACCAGGCCGTACACACTGGCCAGCAGCGCCATGACCACCAATGGCAACGGCACGCCCAGAATCGACACACTGCTGACACCCGGCAGCACACCTTGAGCGATGTAGATCGGCTGGCCGCCGTCAGACAGCAGTTGCTGCACGCTGGTGCCGATGAACAAGGTGCCCAGCGTCGCCAGAAACGGCGAAATGCGCAGTCCGGCAATCAGCAACGCATTGAATGCGCCCGCCGCAACCCCTGCGAGCAAGGCAACTACGACGCAAGCACCCAGACCATAACCGGCGTTGAGTGTCACCACAAAACCGAGGCTGGCAAAATCCAGTGCTGTACCTACCGACAGATCAATCCCCCCTGCGGCCACCGCCCAGGTCATCCCGATTGCGACGATGGCCAGCAATACGAAATTGTTCAGAACCAGACTCGACAGGTTGCCCCAGCTCAGAAAGCCCGGCGCATTGACGGCAAAAAACAGCAGGATGATCAGTACCAGCAGCGGCAGAACCGCTGGCAACAGGCGCGGCAACACTTTTACCGCCGTCGAAGGGGTGTTCAGGGTCAACGCACTCATGATTCACCTTCCTGTCGGGCAAGCACACCGGAAAACGCCACCACCATCAGAATCAACACGCCTTGCACGCCGTTGACCCAGAAGCTGGAAATGTTCAGCAACTGAAAACCGTTGATCAGAAAGCCCAGCAGTAGCGTAGCCAGCAAGGTGCCGGGGATGTTTGCGGTCAAGCGACGCGAGAACACCACCCCGAGGAATGCAATGGCCACCACCGACAGCAGCATGTCGCCTGAACCGGTGGTACTGCCGCTGAAATACGCCGCCGAGCAAAACGCAGCAATGGCCGCGCAGCCGCCGGCAATCAGGTAGCTGGCGAACACATAACGTTGCAGGCTTAAGCCTGCAGCTTTTGCTGCTTGCGGGTACTCGCCGATGGCATACAGACGCAGGCCGAACACGCTGTGCTGAATAAGCAGCCACAACAACCCCGCGACACCGAGCAGCACCCATGCGAGCGCCGGCACGCCCAGCCAGACGCCCGACGCCAGGCCGTCCAGCAGCACGGAATCGGTGGCCAGCACGGTGTTCTGCGTGAGTACCAGTTCCAGCCCGGCGATCAGGTTCATGCTGGCGAGGGTCGCCAGCAGCGGCGGCAGGCGCAACAGCACCACTGCCAGGCCATTGAACGCGCCGACCAGCAAGCCGCAGCCAAACGTCAGGGACATCGATTGCCAGGCTTCGACCCCGGCATTGTTCAAGCTGCTGTAAACCGCAGCACACAGGCCGAGATTGGCCGCCAGCGACAGGTCGAGCCCACCGCTGACCACGTTGGACCCGCCACCGATCACTACGCAGGTCAGGCCCACGGCCAGAATGCCCAACACGGCAGACTGGGCGAACACGTTGCTGATGTTGCCGGCACTGAGAAAGTTAGGCGCACTGACGGCAAATGCCAACAGAATCGCCAGAAATACCAGCACAGAGCCGCGCTGCGCCATCCTCACCAGCAGGTGTTGCGGAAGATCAACGTCCAGGTTGGCGATCACCTCATGCGTCGACATTGTCAGCCTCCTTGAGCACTGGTTCGAAATGCACTGATTTGAAAGGCGCGGGCCGCTCACTGGCATTGGTGGCACAGGCCAGTAACTCATCGCTGTCAGTGGCGTGCGACTCGAATTCGCCTGCAATTCGTCCGCGGTGCAGGACCACAATGCGCTGGGTGATGCCGATCAGTTCGGGCAGGTCCGACGACAACACCACTACAGCCGCACCGGCCTCGGCCAGCCGCGCTATCAGTCGATATATCTCGACTTTCGCGCCGATATCGACACCTACGCTGGGCTCGTCAAGCAGATATAAAGAGGAATGTCGACTCAGCCACTTGGCCAGGGCGACCTTTTGCTGGTTGCCGCCGCTAAGCAGATGAACAGCGGCATCGCTGCCGGGGGTCTTGATCGCCAGCTCACCGATCAAACGCTGGCTTTCCCGAAACTGAGCATGAGTGTCGAGCAGCCCCCAGCGGCTGAATCGTCCCAGGCTGGCCAAGGTCACGTTTTCCAGCACCGAAAGCGCCGGAGCCACGCCATGCGTCCGGCGCTCTTCGGGGACCAGCGCGATGCCGTTGCGCACCGCGTCACGAGGCGACTTCAGGCGCAAGGGCTGATTGTTCAAAAGCAACTCGCCGCGGTCAGGCTTGAGCAGTCCGAACAGGCTTTTGAGCAGTTCTTTTGCGCCTGAGCCCACCAGTCCTGTCAGGCCGAGCACTTCACCGCGCCGCACACTGAGATCAATGCCATCGTAATAACGCCCTGCCCCCAAACCGCGAAGTTGCAAGACGTTCTCGCCGGGCACGGCCTTCGCGCGAATGTACTGCTCACCTACCTCACGATTGACCATCAGCCGGGCAATCTGCGCAGTGCTGGTGGTTGCGGGATCGACCACTGCCACATCGCGACCGTTGCGCAAAACCGTAACCTGGTCACACAGCGATTCGATTTCCTGGAGGTAATGCGAGATGTACACAATGGTCAGGCCTTCATTGCGCAAGCGCCGCACGATGGCCAGCAACCGGTCCACTTCACGCTTGACCAGCGAAACGCTCGGTTCGTCGAACACCAGTACCCTTGGCCTGGCCAGCAGTGCCCGGGTGATCTGCAAAATCTGCCGCTGGGCACTGTCCAGATCGCGTATCAACGCCCCGGCTGGCAGGCGCATGGCGAAGTAGTCATCCAGCAGCCTGGCCGCTTCGCGATCCTGAGCGCGTCGGTCGACAAACAGGCCACGCTTTACTTCCTGACCGAAAAACAATGCTTCTCCGACCGTGAAGCTGCCTGGCAGCAGCCGCTCCTGATGGATGAAATGCACGCCCATCGACTCGACCTGGCCTGGTGTGACAGCCTCGAATGGCTGGCCGAGGATGCTCAGGCTCCCCGCATCTGCACGATGAATACCGGCCAGCACTTTGATCAGCGTCGATTTGCCTGCGCCGTTTTCGCCTACCAGCCCATGAATCGTCCCGGCCTCCACCCGCAAGTTGACGCCATCCAGCGCCTGGGTGGCGCCGAAGCGTTTGCTGATGCCCTTCAGGTGCAAGGCAGGCACATCTGCTGGCTGAGCCATCGCTGAAACCATGATCAATCTCCCGCTTCAGTTATCGCCCCGAAGCTTTTGCACTTCTGGCAGGTTGGCGGCAGTGGTCAGGAGCGTCGGCACCTGGGTTTCCTTGGGCAAATCGCGCTGCCCGGCAAGGTAGCGGGCGACGTTCTGCACAGCAGTCTTGCCGATCAGTACCGGTTGCTGTGCAACCACGGCCCCTATCGGCGAGTCTTCACGGCGCATCAGCTCCAGCACTTCCGGGGTGCCATCTACACCGTAGGTCTTGATCTCGGTTCGCCCTGCATCGACCAGCGCCTTGCTGGCACCCAACTGCGGAATGTCCCAAGCGGCCCAGATGGCCGATATGCTGCCTTTGGGGTACTTATTGAGCAGTGCCGACACCTGTGAATAGGCGTCCTGGACGGTATTGGGGATCACATCACGCAACTCGGGCTCGATGATGTTCATTTCAGGCTGGTCCTTGAGTGCCAGCTTGAGTTGGTCGTAGCGGATGGCGCAGACCGGCACGCCATAAAAACCGTTGAACACCAGCACATTGCCCTTTCCGCCTGCATCTTTAATCAGTTGCCCGGCCAGCGCCTTGCCCGTCGCCATGTTGTCGGAAGTGGTGTTATTGAGGCTGTACTGCGATGGCGCATCAATGGTGAACAACGGAATGCCCGCCTTGCTGATGCGCTTGAGCCAAGGATCGATCACGCTGAGCGTGCCCAGAGTCTGGATAACGGCATCGGGCTTTTGCGTGACCACGGTTTGCAGTTGATTGACCAGGTTCTTGTCGTTGCGACCGGCGTCGAGGGTGATCGGCGTGCCCCCCAAACGCTTGACCTCATCGACCTGGGCCTGAAAGGTCTTGATATCGAAATAGTGACTGGTGCCGGTCATGCTGATAGCAATGCGTTTGCCCGCCAGTGAGGGCACGTCGCTGTCGTCGGCGCGGGCCGTTGCAGCAAGGCTGGCAGCAATCAGGGTCAGCGCAAGGGCGCGCCATACGGCAGGCAATCGAATCGATTTGAAAGTCGGGACGGCATCAGGCATTCGGGTAGCTCCGCTGGCTCAGGAAAACATTCCTGTTCAGCAGTGCACAGGTCGTGCCCAAACATCTGAAGCCGCCTGCCAGCCTTGGCGGCAGGCGCGTTCCTGCCGTTGCTGCGTATTGTCTTCAGCCCAGTAGCAGGCGTCGTCCGGCGGCGTTGGAACACAGATTGCCGATTCGCTGTTGCCTGGCCAACAGCGAATCGAGGCCCACTTTAAAAGCAGCCTGTGCTAGGATTTTTCGCTGTTTTTTAACCCCCCGGACATGACTGGCTGTATCAGGCCCGTCTGCCTTACTGGAGAAGCCATGAAACGTTACTGTGCTGCGCTGCTTGTTCTGTCCCTGCCAGTTCTTGCCCACGCAAGTGATGCCCTGGTCAACTACCCTGCCCTTACCCAGGCCCTGAATACCGGCAAATCGGTGGCCGTGGCGATCGATCTGGGGCAATGCAAATCCTCGGTCGAAGGCGCAGAGCCGTCAAAGACCAAAGGCGGCAAACGCATAGATACCTACCTCATTACCGGGGACGGAACCCTGGCCTTCTCCGACACGCACTTCACCATTAGCCGCGATAACAAGCCTATCCAGCAATTCATTCGTTATCAGGTGCGCCCTGACGGTAAGGCGAGCTTCAGCATGACGACGCTGAGCGTTCCGGCTTATGAACCGGTGGGCAAAGTGGTGAGTTATGAATGCGCGATTGGCAAAGGGTTGAGCTTTTTTGCCGGGAATTGATGACAAGTCGTGAAACAGTGGGCCATCTTTAAGTCTGTCCCGGCAAGCGCCTGAGCCCATGCTGCTTTCCGAGGCGCAACGGCTGCCGGTTCGGGCAAGATGGCTCTCTGTCCGCGATATTTAGCCAACTAAGCATTAAAAACATCTTCATCCCTTGCCATTGGGGAAACTGCTTACATGGCGCCAGGCATCATGAGCAACTCAATTGATCTGGTGCCTGTCAGGCAGTCCCTTTTGCAAGGAAAACACGATGACTTACACCGTAAAGCAATATGGCTGGATTCGCGACCTGCCGGATCATCGCGACCATTTGTATGCCGCGCCCGTGGCTGCGTTGACAACACTTCCGCGCTCGATTGACCTGAGAAAGCATTGCCCTCCCGTTTACGATCAGGGACAACTCGGCAGCTGCACAGCGAATGGAATTGCAGCCGCCATTCAGTTTGACCGTATGAAGCAGAAACTGAAACCGGCGTTCATACCGTCGCGTTTATTTATCTACTACAACGAACGCGTCATTGAACACAGCGTGAGTTCAGACAGCGGCGCGATGATCCGGGATGGAATAAAAGCGGTTGCGACCCTGGGTGACTGTCCCGAGAAGGAGTGGCCTTACGATATCGCCAAGTTCGCGGTAAAGCCGCCGCCCGCCTGTTACAAGGACGCCAAAAAGTATAAAGCCGTGTCCTACCAGAAAGTTGCGCAACACCTTAATCAGATGAAGGGCTGCCTGGCGTCCGGCTATCCATTCGTAATCGGGTTCAGCGTGTACGAAAGCTTTGAAAAAAAGAAAGTCGCCGAGACAGGGCATGCACCCATGCCCGCACACGATGAAAAAATGCTCGGTGGTCATTGTGTTCTGGTAGTGGGTTACGACGATGCACACCAGCGCTTCCTGCTACGTAACTCCTGGGGCGTCTCCTGGGGCATGGAAGGATATTTCACCATGCCGTACGGCTACCTTATGGACCCGAATCTGTCCTCGGACTTCTGGACGATACGGATCATCGCCGACTAGTCGTTGCAGCTCAGTTGACCAAGGCAGCGTTATCGCTGCCGCCCTGCTGATATTCTCGCGGCGTACAGCCAAACTCGCGACGAAATACCGTATGCAGGTACTGCGCTGACTTGAAGCCGCAATTACGGGCAATCTCTGCAATCGCCGAATCGGTTTTTTCAAGCCCGCTGGCGGCGGCGGCCAGTTTGAAGCGCAGAATTTCGTCATGCACGCTGCAACCCCTCACCTTGCGAAAGTGCGACTCCAGCGATGAGCGCGACACGCCTACATAGGCAGCCACCTGCGCTGTCTTGATGCCTTGGCATGCGTATTGACGTATGAACAACAGCGCCTGCATCACGTAGGGATTGCCTAGCGGTTGATGCAGGCTTGAGGCCTGCACATTGATCGCCTCCGGGGGTATCAGAATTTGCGTTCCGGTGGCAGGCATACCGTGCAGCATCTGGTGGAGCAAGCGCGCGGCGGTTCTCCCCATGGTCTCGGTGCCTTGAATCACCGAGCTCAACGGCACCCGAGTCAGGGTCCGGGTCAGTGGATCGTTGTCGATGCCGATCAAGGCCACTTGCTCGGGCACGGCAATCCCGGCCGTCAGGCACGCCTGCAGCAATTGCCGCGCACGAGCGTCGGTCACAGCGATGATCCCAATGGGTTTCGGCAGGCTTTGCAGCCAGGCAATCTGCTGTTCCACGGCACTGTCCCAGAGCGGCGCGCTGGTGCCCATGCCGCGATAGACCTCTGCATGCAGACCGTCGCGCTGCAACAATCGGCGAAATGCTTTTTCTCGCTCCTGTGCCCAGCGGTTGGCCTGCGCCTCAGGCAGGCTGAAGCAGGCAAAACGGGTGAGCCCGGCCTCGATCAAGTGTTCGTAGGCGGCCTTGATCAGCGCGTGGTTATCGGTAGCGACATAAGGAATGCCCTTCGGGTAAGCACGCTCATCCTGATAGGAACCGCCGACCGCCACCACCGGCAACCTGATCCCGGCCAGCGCTTCGCCGATCAGCGGATCGTCGAAGTCAGCAATGATCCCGTCGCCCTGCCAGCGCTCGATGCCTTTCAGGCGACACAGAAAGTCTTCCTCTAGAAACAAGTCCCAGGACACGCGGGTGCTGCTGAGGTAATTGCCAATGCCACTGATAATGCCGCGGTCATAGATCTTGCTGCCGTTGAACAACAGCGCGATGCGGTGAACAGGAGGTACGGTTTTCATTGTTTTTATGCCGATACGGGAAGCGCGATGCGTGTCGATAGACTAGGCGCGTGACAGGCGAATCTCAATACTCAAAATCGCACTCCATGTTGATGATTTTCATAATCAGCAACCCTGAGGCCGTTGCTAGTATCGAGGCATCGCCAAGAACAATAAGGAACATCGCCCATGCCGTACTTCCCCACTGTCGACAAGGTTATCTACGAAGGCCCGAACAGCGACTCGCCCCTTGCCTTTCGCCACTACGACGCCGATAAACTGGTCCTCGGCAAACCCATGCGTGAGCACCTGAGGATGTCTGCGTGTTACTGGCACACGTTTGTCTGGCCGGGGGCTGACATGTTCGGCGTCGGCACGTTCAAGCGCCCGTGGCAGCGCACCGGTGACCCAATGGAACTGGCGATCGGCAAGGCAGAAGCTGCGTTCGAGTTCTTCTCCAAACTAGGCATCGACTACTACAGTTTTCATGACACCGATGTGGCCCCGGAGGGCCAGTCGATCAAGGAATACCGCAATAACTTCGCACAGATGGTCGATCACCTGGAGCGACATCAGGAGCAAACCGGCCTCAAGCTGCTGTGGGGCACCGCCAATTGCTTCAGCAACCCGCGCTTTGCCGCCGGTGCCGCCAGCAACCCGGACCCGGAAGTGTTCGCCTATGCTGCCGCGCAGGTGTTCAGTGCCATGAACGCAACCCTGCGCCTCAAAGGCGCCAACTATGTGCTGTGGGGCGGTCGCGAGGGTTACGAAACCCTGCTTAATACCGACTTGAAACATGAACGCGAACAACTCGGACGCTTTATGCGCATGGTGGTCGAGCACAAGCACAAGATCGGTTTCAAAGGCGATCTGCTGATCGAACCCAAGCCTCAGGAACCTACCAAACATCAATACGATTACGACAGCGCCACGGTTTTTGGTTTCCTGCAGCAGTACGGCCTGGAGAACGAGATCAAGGTCAACATCGAAGCCAACCATGCAACACTGGCCGGGCACAGTTTTCATCACGAGATTGCCACGGCCGTATCGCTGGGCATATTCGGCAGCATCGACGCCAACCGTGGCGACCCGCAGAACGGCTGGGACACGGACCAGTTCCCGAACAGCGTCGAAGAGATGACACTCGCGACCTATGAAATTCTCAAAGCCGGTGGTTTTACCAACGGTGGCTACAATTTCGATTCCAAGGTGCGCCGCCAGAGCCTGGAAGAAATCGACCTGTTCCACGGCCACGTTGCAGCTATGGACGTGCTGGCACTGGCCCTGGAACGCGCAGCCGCGATGGTGCAAAACGACAAGCTCCAGGTTTTCAAGGATCAACGCTACGCGGGCTGGCAGCAGCCGTTCGGCCAGTCAGTGCTGGCGGGCGAGTTCAGCCTTGCCTCACTGGCCGAGCGTGCGTTTGCCCACGAACTGAACCCGCAGGCGGTCAGCGGGCGGCAGGAATGGCTGGAAGGAGTGGTCAACCGGTTTATCTATACCTGAAGGTTTCGAAAACGGGCGCTGCAGTGACACTCTCGCGACAAATCAGTCCCCCAAGCGCCCGACAACGTTCTACAGTTCCACCGGCATTACGCTGCCGGTCATGAAGTGTCTTTCAAACAACAATAAAAGGACGCACCCTATGAACACCCTGAAACGTACGTTGCTCGCCAGCGCTCTGGCGCTGCTGTCGCTGCCGGTCATGGCCGACGCCGCCCACCCGAAAATCGGTTTTTCCATTGATGACCTGCGTCTGGAACGCTGGTCACGAGATCGTGATTACTTCGTTGCTGCGGCGGAAAAGCTGAACGCCAAAGTCTTCGTCCAGTCAGCCGATGCCAACGAGCAAAAGCAGATTTCGCAGATCGAAAACCTTATTTCCCGAGGCGTCGACGTGATCGTCATTGTGCCGTTCAACGCCACGGTGCTGACCAACGCTGTTGCCGAAGCCAAAAAGGCCGGGATCAAGGTCGTGTCCTATGACCGGCTGATCCTCAACGCCGACATCGACGCCTACATCTCCTTCGATAACAAAAAAGTCGGCGAAATGCAGGCCAAAGGCGTGCTCAACGCTGCACCCAAGGGCAACTACTTTCTGCTCGGCGGCGCGCCTACCGATAACAACGCAAAAATCCTGCGTGAAGGTCAGATGAAGGTGTTGCAGCCAGCCATCGACAAGGGCGATATCAAGATTGTCGGGCAGCAGTGGGTCAAGGAATGGAGCCCCACCGAAGCATTGAGCATTGTGGAGAACGCGCTGACCCGTAATGGCAACAAGATCGATGGCATCGTCGCCTCCAACGACGCCACCGCTGGCGGCGCCATTCAGGCACTGGCCGCCCAGAAACTGGCAGGCAAAGTGCCTATTTCGGGCCAAGACGCCGATCTGGCAGCGGTCAAGCGGGTCATCGACGGCACTCAGACCATGACTGTCTACAAGCCTCTGAAGCTGATCGCTACCGAAGCCGCGAAACTCTCGGTGCAACTGGCGCGCAATGAAAAAACCACCTTCAGCTCGCAATATGACAACGGCAGCAAAAAAGTCGACACCATCCTGCTCACACCAACGGAGCTGACCAAGAACAACATCGACCTGTTGGAAAAGGACGGGTTCTACACCAAGGCGCAGATGGGCAAAGAGTGAACTGTCGAGCGTCGACACGTCGATAGAGCCTGAGCCGGCCCTGCGCAACCAGATTGCGCAGGGTCGTCCCCAAGCCCGTCCTGCTGCCTGCGTATGAGCCCTGAGCCATGTCCGACTACCTGCTACAAATGAAAGGCATCGTCAAAACATTTGGCGGCGTCAAAGCCCTGAATGGCATCGATATCACGGTCAGGCCCGGCGAATGCGTCGGCCTGTGTGGCGAGAACGGCGCTGGCAAATCCACCTTGATGAAGGTCCTTTCGGCGGTTTATCCCTATGGCACCTGGGAAGGCGAGATCCTCTGGGACGGTCAACCACTCAAGGCCCAGTCCATCAGCGAAACCGAAGCTGCCGGGATCGTCATCATTCACCAGGAACTGACCCTGGTCCCCGACCTGTCGGTGGCCGAAAACATTTTCATGGGCCACGAACTGACCCTGCCTGGCGGGCGCATGAATTACCCCGCAATGATTCACCGTGCCGAAGCTCTGATGCGCGAGCTAAAGGTGCCGGACATGAACGTGGCGCTGCCGGTCTCGCAATACGGCGGCGGCTATCAGCAGTTGGTGGAAATCGCCAAGGCACTGAACAAACAGGCACGGCTGCTGATACTCGATGAACCCTCCTCGGCCCTGACCCGCTCGGAGATCGAGGTGTTGCTGGATATCATTCGTGACCTGAAAGCAAAGGGCGTTGCCTGTGTCTACATCTCACACAAGCTCGATGAGGTAGCAGCCGTGTGTGACACCATTTCGGTGATTCGCGACGGCAAACACATCGCGACCACCGCCATGGCGGTAATGGATATTCCGAAGATCATCACGCAGATGGTCGGACGGGAAATGAGCAATCTGTACCCGACCGAACCGCATGAGGTCGGCGAGGTATTTTTCGAAGCGCGGCATATCACTTGTCATGACGTCGACAACCCCAAACGCAAGCGGGTTGACGATGTCTCGTTTGTCCTCAGGCGCGGGGAAATTCTCGGTATCGCCGGTCTGGTGGGTGCCGGGCGTACGGAACTGGTCTCGGCATTGTTCGGTGCCTATGCAGGGCGCTACAGCGGCGAGGTGTGGCTGGATGGTCAGCCCATCGACACGCGTACGCCGCGCAAATCGATCCGCGCCGGGCTGTGCATGGTTCCAGAAGATCGCAAGCGCCAGGGCATCATCCCCGACATGGGCGTCGGTCAGAACATCACCCTCGCCGTTCTCGACAACTACTCGAAGATGACGCGCATCGATGCCGAAGCCGAACTGGGCAGCATCGACCGGGAAATTTCGCGCATGCACCTCAAGACGGCCAGCCCGTTTCTACCGATCACCAGCCTGTCCGGTGGCAATCAGCAAAAAGCTGTACTGGCCAAGATGCTCCTGACCAAACCCCGGGTACTGATTCTCGATGAGCCCACCCGGGGCGTCGATGTGGGCGCCAAATACGAAATCTACAAACTGATGGGCGCGCTGGCCGCCGAGGGTGTGTCGATCATCATGGTTTCGTCGGAGCTGGCCGAGGTGCTGGGTGTTTCCGACCGCGTACTGGTGATCGGCGAAGGCCGGCTGCGCGGCGACTTCATCAACCAGGGTCTGACTCAGGAACAGGTGCTGGCCGCTGCACTCAGCCATCCCGACGACCTTGGCAACCCTAATGACAACGACCGGAAGACCGCGTAGATGAATCAGGTCAAACAGTTCTTTGCCCGCTACAAAATGCTCGCGCTGGTGATTTCCATCGTCGTGATCTGGCTGTTTTTCAGCTGGCACACAGAGGGCGGGTTTCTGACCCCGCGCAACCTCTCCAACCTGCTGCGACAGATGTCCATCACCGGCATTCTGGCCTGTGGCATGGTGATGGTCATTATCAGCGGCGAAATCGACCTGTCGGTGGGTTCGATGCTCGGCCTGCTCGGTGGCCTGGCGGCGATTCTCGATGTGGTCTATCACGTGCCGCTGTTGGCGAACCTGAGCGTGGTTGCCCTGTGTGGCCTGATGATCGGCCTGGCCAATGGCTACATGACCGCCTACCTGCGCATTCCGTCCTTTATTGTCGGGCTTGGCGGCATGCTGGCTTTTCGCGGCATTTTGCTGGGGATTACCGGCGGAACCACGATTGCACCGGTTTCGCCGTCGCTGGTGTATGTGGGTCAGGGGTATTTGCCTCACGCAGCAGGCACCGGCCTGGGCCTGTTGCTGATGGCCCTGACGTTGTTCCTCACTTGGAAACAACGACGCAACAGAGCGCTGCACGGGCTGGCGCCACATTCGATAATTCGTGACGGATTGCGCGTAGTGTTGATTGGTGCGGTACTGGCCGGGTTTGTATATATCCTCAACAGCTACGACGGGATTCCGGTTCCGGTGTTGTTACTACTGGTTCTGCTCGGCGTGTTCAGCTACGTCACCAGCCAGACGGTATTCGGACGACGCGTCTACGCGGTCGGCAGCAACATGGAGGCCACTCGGCTGTCCGGCATCAACGTACAGGCAATAAAACTGTGGATCTTCGGCATCATGGGCGTCATGTGCGCCCTCGCCGGCCTGGTCAATACAGCACGCCTGGCCGCTGGCTCCCCTTCGGCTGGCAACATGGGCGAACTCGATGCCATTGCCGCGTGCTTCATCGGTGGAACCTCCATGCGTGGCGGCTCCGGGACCGTTTATGGTGCCCTGCTCGGCGCGCTGGTAATTACCAGTCTGGACAACGGCATGTCGATGCTCGACGTCGACAGCTACTGGCAGATGATCGTCAAGGGCGGCATTCTGGTGCTGGCAGTGTGGGTAGATGTGAGCACGCGCGCCGGGCGGCGGTGATCCCTGAATACCTGGCAAGGATTGCAGATGAGCAAAAGCCACTCATAGAGTGGCTTTTTGTTTGAACGCCTGCGCTGGCAGCGACCTCAATAACCCGATGCATCAGCGGACTTGCCGCTGACAATGCTCACGCCGGAACTCGTGCCCAGGCGCGTTGCTCCAGCCTCGATCATGGCCAGCGCCGTTTCATAATCACGCACACCGCCCGAGGCCTTGACGCCGATATCGGCACCTACGACGCTGCGCATCAACGCTACATCTTCGACGGTTGCGCCGCTGCGGCTGAACCCGGTGGAGGTTTTTACAAAAGCCACGCCCAGTTCGCGGCAGATATGACACGCGAGAGTCTTCTGCGCATCGTCCAGCAGGCAGGTCTCGAGAATCACTTTGAGTGGTACCGGCCCACAAGCCTCTTGCACAGCAGCAATATCGTCGCGCACGGTGTCCGTCAGCCCGTCTCGCAGCGCACCGATATTAAGGACCATGTCGATTTCACCTGCGCCCGCTGCAATTGCCTGGCGGGCCTCAAAGGCTTTACTCTCGCTGATTCCAGCGCCTAGCGGGAACCCGACCACCGCGCAGACCTTGACGGCCTGGCCTGCCAATAGTTGTGCGGCAAAGGCCACCTGACCAGAATTCACACACACGGAATAAAAGCCATGTTGCTGCGCTTCGGCACACAGCGTGGCCACTTGTTGACGAGAGGCGTCGGGGGCCAGCAAGGTATGATCAATAAATCTGGCGAGTGCTGAAGGTGTTAATGGGCTCATGAGATTCAGTCCTGATAATGAGTCATGGGGGGAGCCGCGGTTAAGAAGCCACGCACTCAACATGTTAGAATAATAGCAATAAATGTTTAAATCACAACACGAACAGCCAATGGAATGCCCGTGGAAAGCAAACAATCAGAACGCATCAAGCTGATCCAGCAAGCCCTGCAGCATCAGAAAGCGATCCATTTACGCGAGATGGCCGAGTTGCTCGACGTCTCTGAAATGACCTTGCGTCGCGACCTGAATCGCTATCCGGAAAAATTGCACTTGTTGGGCGGACACATCACCCTCGCCTTCGAACCCGCCGACGCCTCCGATTACAAGGTGACCGAACAAGGCGCGCGGCACGTCGAGGAGAAGCGCCGCATCGGCAAACTCGCAGCGAAGTTCATCAGCCGTGGAGACACAGTGTTCTTCGATTGCGGCACCACGGTGCCGTATGTGATCGACTTCATCCCCGATGAGATGGAGTTCACAGCGGTGTGTAACTCGCTGAACGTTCTGCTCAAGCTGCAGCAAAAGCCCAACTGCAACATTGTGCTGTGTGGCGGAATCTTCCATCGCAAGAACCAAGTGTTCGACCATGCAGGTGAGCACAGCATTCTCGACAATGTGCGCCTGACCTGGGCGTTTCTGTCGGCCGCAGGTGTCAGCGAAACCTTCGGCGTCACGTGTTTCAACTTCAACGAAGTCGAGGTCAAGCAAAAGGTTCTTCGCCAGACCCAGCACAGCGTGCTGCTTGCCGATCACAGCAAGTTCGACGTCGTGCGCACCGCCCATTTCGCCACGCTCAACGAATTCAACGTGGTGATTTCCGACAAGAAACTTCCCAAGTCCTACCGCGAATTGATTGCCAAAAACGGGGCGCGTTGTGTGGTGTGAGGCATTCACCGGCTCTCCCATTCCTGGCGGAGCAAATGCCGTTCTTCAGCGGACACATACCCGGTGGTGACGCTGAACGCGGTACTTTGCCCGCCGCCCAATAAGCGCACATTGCCTTTGGCTTTTTCCGCCTGATAGCCTTCCGGCTCACAGGTGGCAGGCAACACAAATGCAGCCACTTGCTGATCGGCATTGTGCAAAACCCAGCGCGCGGCATGGGAAAACTGCTCGGGTGAATAGCGCGTGTAAAACGCGGCGCCTGAAGGGTGGTCGAGCAGAAAATGTGCATTCCCTGCAGTATCTACAGGCACATCGTCGAAGAAGCAGACGATCTCGGGGTCATAAAGAGCCGGCGCATCCAGCCGGCTCAAGCCAGCAGGGTCTTCACTCAGTTGCGCAATATAGGCTGACCACTCCGGTGTGGGTTTCACATGAGCGGGCACAGTCTGGCGTACCCGTGTGCTGGCACGCCCAAGCGGCTCGACCAGAAGCGCTTCAGGCACATAGGCGTAATTCATGTGCGCCATGTACATCAGCTCCATCGCGCTAACCGCCAGGTTAGTGACCTGCATGCCTATGTCGAAAACACCAGAGTCGGCGCGCAAAGTGACCGAGGGCGCAGCCAGGTAATGGTCGCCAAACCCTTGCACGTATTCATATTCCCCTTTGAGCCGCAGGTAAGGCCCAGCGGCGTCTTCACCCACTTCTAGCCACGCGAGGTCCATCGGCGCGCAGGGCATTTCACCGTGCAACGGATGGTCATCATCCGGTCCGGGACAACCGTTGCGCAACAGTCCGGAATGGAACATGAAGCAACCATAGGTGCCGATAATAGTGGGGCTCGGACGAGGCTGGCTGAACATGTTACGCATGGTCAAATCGCAACCATCGAAGATCGCCGACCAGATCATTTGGCCCTGATAGGGCAATACGACCAACCGTCCGCGAGCGTTCTCCAGCGCCAGCGCCTTCACCCCACTGGGATAGGCCCAGGCCACTACCTTGAAGTCAGCGGATTGCGCCAGCGTCTTCTCGCTCATGGTGAACTGTTCAGGCGTCAGGGCTATGGTGAGGTTTTTCATGACGCCACCACTGCATCAGCACCGGCCTGGGTGGTCCGATTATGGCGCATGCACGAATAGGCATAAGCGACAATCACCACAAAGCACAGCAAGGGCACGATATACGCCAGCTGCATGTTGCCATGAGTGGCGTCGGACAAAAGGCCCTGGAAAACCGGCATGACGCCCCCACCCACGATACTCATCACCAACAGCGAGCCGCCGACACCGGTGTCCTCACCAAGCCCGTCGATTGTGAGGCCATAAATGGTCGGCCAGCAGGGTCCAAGGAAGATGCTGACGCCCACTGCGGCATATACGGCGCTGATGTTAGGCACAAGAATGGTGTAAGCCAGCAGCACAATTGCCAGCACTCCGTAAATCATCAAGACCTTGGCCGGGTGATATTTGCGCATCATCAGATTGGCAATCATCTTGCCGATGAAATAGGTGGCAAATGTGGTCAACAGGAACCAGGAGGCGCTACGCTCGTTCATTCCGCCCATCTGCATCGCCAGGCGGATGGTAAAGCTCCACACGCCTACCTGCGCACCGACGTAGAGGAACTGCGCCAGTACCCCGAAGGTGAAACGCGAGTTACGCGACAACCGAGAA
Organism: Pseudomonas coronafaciens pv. oryzae str. 1_6; assembly: GCF_000156995.2. NCBI lineage: Bacteria > Pseudomonadati > Pseudomonadota > Gammaproteobacteria > Pseudomonadales > Pseudomonadaceae > Pseudomonas > Pseudomonas coronafaciens. The sequence continues at coordinate 2,872,727 of NZ_CP046035.1, forward strand.
AGGCTCTGAAGAAGACCATGCTTTTTTTCACGACTTTCGGTATTGCCACGGCAGGCAGGAAAGCGGGTAATGAGGATCAGGATGAATATCAGCACCAGGACGGCGATCATCCATTTGTAAGGCAACAGCGTCGATTGAATCATTTCCAGTTGCTGGGCCGCCGCTTCCGAAGCGCTCATCTGGGTGAGTTGTTCGCGGGTTGCATCACTGTCCTTGAACATGACGAAACTGCCGACATACACGCCTGTCATGGCACCAAACGGGTGAAACGTCTGAGAAATGTTCAAGCGACGCGTACCGGTTTCACGGGGCCCCATCAACGTTGAATAGGTGTTGCAGGCAGTTTCCAGAAAGGACAGGCCGCACGCGATGACGAACAGCGCCATCAGGAACATACCGTACGTGGCAGTCGAGGCAGCCGGAAAGAACAGCGCACAACCCAGCATGTAAAACACCAAGCCAATCAGAATCGTGCTTTTGTAACCGAAACGCCGTACAGCCATCGCCGCCGGAATCGCCACGAAAAAGTAGCCCAGATAAAACGCCGACTGCACGAACGCTGTCTGAAAGTCGCTAAGCAAGAACGCTTTTTTGAAGTGAGCAATCAGCACGTCATTCATGCTCGCAGCCGCCGCCCACAAGGCGAAAATACTGCACAGCAACAGAAACGCGAACCAGGGTGTGCGGTTGAGGTAAAAACCATCGGGAGTCTGTTGGAGCGGGACTTTTGTCATTGTTATTCTCCGTGAGCAAAAGAATGCGTCAGCGACGCAAGGCATCAACCGTGGATCAGAAACTTTCAACGAATCGCGCGAAAGTGGCAGCGTCGGGATAAGAGCTCTGCGTACCCAGCGCGGTCACCGAGCATGCGGAATAAGCCACCGCCTGCGTGATTGCCGCGCGCATGTCAACGTCTTTGGTCCAATAGTGAGCGAAGCAGCCAATGAACGCGTCGCCGGCGCCGCACGTATCTCGCGCAACGACTTCGCGCCCCGGCACATGGAACTCGCCCTCCTCGCCAACGTACAGCGCGCCATGCTCACCCAGGGTAACGATGACATGACGGATGCCTTGCGTAGCGAGTTCACGTGCAGCAATCAGCGCGCTCTCTGGGCCGCCGACGGACTTGCCGGTAATCAGCGCGAGTTCACTTTCATTGGGAATAAAAAAGTCCAGTTGCGCCAGGTGATCGCGGCTCAGCCCTGCCAACGCAGGAGCAGGGTTGAGCAACACTTCGATACCATGGCGCTTGGCAAATTTGATGGCGTAGTAGACAGTCGCCAGATCGATTTCCAGTTGGAGCACGATAAGGCGGCATTCGATCAGTGCTGCCTCGGCGTGGTCTATGTCCGCGGGCTTCAAGTGCGCATTGGCACCTTTGACGATAAGGATGCTGTTATGCGAATCACTGCTCACGAAAATTGGAGCAACACCGCTGGGTACACCGGCCACGCGTGTGACGTAGCGAGTGTCTATGCCATGGCGCTTGAAATTGCCGAGCGTGTTATCGGCGAACATGTCATCGCCGACCTTGGTCAGCATCAGCACAGACGTGCCGAGCCTGGCAGCGGCTACCGCCTGGTTGGCGCCCTTGCCACCACAGCCCATTGCAAAGCCCGGCGCCTCGAGGGTCTCGCCCTGCAGAGGCATTCGGTCGATGTAGGTGATCAAATCCACCATGTTGCTGCCGATGACCGCAATCTTGTTCATGAATATCGTCACCTTGTATACGCCGTGGCAAGCTCTGCGGCGTTATTATTTTTGTTATTTAAATAACATTCGGTGTGATTATTCAACCTTTTTTTAATGATGGCGCGCGGAAACCGGCTCAACACGGCCGAGAGGCCAAACGTTTGCCTGGATAATCTGAATAGTGAAGGACTGTGGTGTGCGGCACATGCCGTGACCAAATTTCAGGCAAGAAAAAGCCACTCATTGAGTGGCTTTTTCTTTGAATTGGAGCGGGAAACGAGACTCGAACTCGCGACCCCGACCTTGGCAAGGTCGTGCTCTACCAACTGAGCTATTCCCGCATTGTCTTGATGACGGGCACTATTCTAGCCTTTCAAATAGCGACGTCAAGCCTTTGATTCAAAAACTTATTTTTTTTCTGCAGTGGTCTTGAGGTGCGGCCACGCGGCCCTGAGATATTGCACCATCGACCATAACGTCAGCCCCGCGGCGATAAGCAGCAGCGCGTAGCCAAGGATTACCCAGACGGTAACAGCTGGCGGATTGCCCAGCAGTATGACCAGCGCTAGCATCTGCGCTGCAGTTTTCCATTTACCCATGTTGGAAACGGCGACCTGGGCACGTGCGCCTATTTCCGCCATCCACTCACGAAGTGCGGAAATCACGATTTCACGACCAATGATTACCGCCGCAGGCAGCGTCAGCCATAGATTGGCATGCGCCTGAACCAGCAGCACCAGTGCAACGGCCACCATCAGTTTGTCTGCCACAGGATCAAGAAACGCGCCGAATGGCGTGCTTTGCTCAAGCCTGCGTGCCAGATACCCGTCAAGCCAGTCGGTTGCCGCAGCAAACGCAAAGACCGCACTGGCCGCCATGTAGCTCCAGTGATAAGGCATGTAAAACAGCAGAATGAAGATCGGAATCAGTAAAACGCGTAATACGGTGATCAGATTAGGGATATTCATCGGCACAACTGGCTACGAGGTGAGCGGGCATTCTACTCGCTGTGCAGGTTTGCATAAATCGACTCTGCCAGCTTTTTACTGATTCCGGGTGCTTTTGCGATTTCATCAATGCTTGCACGGGACAATTCCTGTAATCCACCGAAGTGTTTGAGCAAATCTCGACGCCGGGTCGGCCCGACGCCAGCAACGCCCTCAAGGGTCGAAGTGCGCCGGGTTTTGCCCCGACGCGCCCGATGACCGGTGATTGCGAAGCGGTGAGCCTCGTCGCGAATCTGCTGAATAAGGTGTAGCGCCGGAGAATCTCCGGGTAGCGTGAACTCATGGGCCGCGTCGTTCAGGTACAGCGTCTCGAACCCGGCTTTGCGCGTGGTGCCCTTGGCAACACCCAGCAGGATCAGATCCGGAACCTGCAATTCGTTGAGCACATCGCGGGCCATAGACATCTGTCCCTTGCCGCCGTCTACCAGCAGCACATCGGGCAACTTGCCCTCCCCGGCTTTTATGCGGCTATAGCGTCGGGTCAACGCCTGATGCATGGCGGCGTAGTCGTCGCCAGCTGTGACACCTTCGATATTGAACCGGCGATAATCGGATTTTATCGGCCCTTCAGGCCCGAACACGACGCAGGAAGCGACTGTCGCCTCGCCGCTGGAGTGACTGATGTCGTAGCACTCGAGGCGCATCGGCGGCTCATCGAGATTGAGAACCACCGCCAGCGCTTCGAAGCGCGATGCAACATGCTGACGGTTGGCGAGACGCGCTGCCAACGCCTGCTCGGCATTGGTGACAGCCATTTGCTGCCAGCGAGCCCGAGTGCCGCGCACCCGATGGCTGATGATCATTTCAACGCCGCGCAGCTCTTCGATGGCATCAATCAGTGCCGGGAAGTCTTCGTTGACGACGTTGACAATGACTTCGCCGGGCAGCTCCCGGTCGATCCCGCCCAGAAAGTACTGAGCCAGGAACGCCGACATTACCTCGCCGACCTCCTCTTCTATGCCCACCTGCGGGAAGAAGTTCTTGCTGCCCAAAACCCTGCCACCACGAACGCTGATCAGGTGTACGCAAGCGCCGCCGGGGTTGACGAACGCCGCAACCACATCGACATCACCGGTGCCGCCGTCCATGCTTTGCTGATCCTGAACGCGGCGCATCAATGCCACCTGATCGCGAAGCTCGGCTGCACGCTCGAAATCCAGCGCCATGGCTGCTTTTTCCATCGAGGCGTTCAACTCGTCACTCAATGCATTGCTGCGGCCTTCGAGAAACATCACCGAATGGCGCACGTCTTCGGCGTATACCTCAGGCTCGACCAGACCGACACAAGGCCCTTTGCAGCGCTTGATCTGGTATTGAAGACACGGTCGGGTGCGGTTCTTGAAATAGCTGTCCTCACACTGCCGAACCTGGAAGGTCTTCTGCAGCAGGCTGAGACTTTCGCGGATGGCGCCCGCACTCGGGTAAGGCCCGAAATAACGGCCCTTGGCCTTCTTGGCGCCACGATGAATGCTCAGCCGCGGAAACGCGTTATCGGACAGAAACACATAAGGATAGGATTTGTCGTCGCGCAGCAGGATGTTGTAAGGCGGCCGCCACTCCTTGATGAGTGTCTGCTCCAGCAACAACGCTTCGGTCTCGTTGCCGGTGATCGTGGTTTCGATCTGGGCAATGCGCGCAACCAGCGCACCGGTCTTGGGTGCGTGTCCGGTTTTGCGGAAATAACTGGCGAGACGCTTTTTGAGGTTCTTGGCCTTGCCGACGTAAAGCAGAGTGGCTTCGGCATCGAACATCCGGTAGACGCCGGGGCGCCCGCTACAGGTCGCAAGAAAAGCACTGGGGTCAAATGTCTGGGTCATGTTCAGGCGCTGGCATCAACCATGCCGTGGCGCACAGCGAGCAAAGCCAGTTCGACATCACTGCTGATCGAAAGCTTTTCAAAGATACGATATCGGTAGGTGTTCACGGTTTTAGGCGACAGGCAGAGCTTGTCCGAGATGGTCTGGACTTTCTGGCAGCCGACAATCATCAAGGCGATCTGGATCTCACGCTCGGACAGAAGATCGAATGGCGAGTTGTTGACCTGCGGTTGAAACGACTTCAAGGCAAGCTGCTGGGCGATCTGCGGGCTGATGTAGCGCTGGCCTGCAAACACCAGTCGGATCGCCTGAACCATCTCGGCAAGCCCAGCGCCCTTGGTCATGTAACCTGCGGCACCGGCCTGCAGCAAGCGAGTCGGAAACGGGTCTTCCTCACAGACAGTGACGGCGACGACTTTGATGTCCGGATGGCTGCGAAGCATCTTGCGCGTGGCTTCCAGACCGCCGATGCCCGGCATCTTGACGTCCATCAGCACCACGTCGGGCTTGAGCTCGCGCGCTTTCTTCAGGGATTCTTCACCGGAATCGGCCTGACCGACAACCTGCAGCCCGTCAATGTCGGCGAGCATGCGCGTGATGCCTGTCCGCACAAGATCATGGTCATCGACAACTAGCACCTTAATCAAGCAGACACCTCACGCAACAGTCATAACGAATGACAATCACCATAACAAAAACAGTGAGTGAGACCTAGCACTGCGAACTCCGACGCTCGACAATATGACAATGACCCGTGCCGAAGCGCTGAAAAGCCCTTTCGGATCAGCTACCGGAAGGGAGCTTTTCGGCAGCAACAGCACAGCCGGCATGCTCGGCGATAGTCGTGGTCAGACGTCTGATCGCGTCTTGATCTTCTTTTTCCAGCACCCGGTAATTGCCCAGAATCTTCTCCTCGATAACACTCAGATTATCGATCGGCACAGGTGTGTGGGTTCCGGTCAGCACGTAAAGTACATCTACACCCTTGGCAGCAACAGCAGCCAGGTAATCAGCCTTTGGAGCACGGTCACCGTTCTCGTACTTGCCCTGGGCATTGGCTTCAACCCCACCGATCTCACCGAAGCTGCGTTGAGAAAGCCCGAGACGTTCTCGTTCTTTCCTTAATCGGTATCCGATTCCACTCATTTGAATGCATAACCCTGTTGACACACCCTGACGGGTGGTAGAACCCAGCTGAATTAAACTGATTTGAACGGCTTTGAACTATGCCCGGAATACGCACCGCAGCACAAGCCAAGGCCTGGCTTGAAAAACAGTGCACATCCGGTCAGTCTTTTGTTAGTGAAATAGCGTTGATCCCGCAACAAATTTGCCAGGTAATGGCAGAAAGCAGGAACGGCAAAGCGCATAAAGTGACGGTATTGCCAGGCAAGAAGGGTGAATTTATCCCGACTGCAAAACCCAGGCAAAAAAGAAGGCAACGAGTGACGTATTGTTCATCTCATCGGGAGGAAGCTACAGGAATCAATGCTTCCAGCGGTGCAAACAGGCTTGCAAGATACCTTGTTGCGGCCCCACCTGTCACCCACCATCGGGTAGTTCATCGCTGAGCGTTGGGCGCGACATTTGAAACATGTTTCGTTTTTCCACTGTTTGCCACTGACTGTTTTCCACTGATAGCCGCGCCAATGACCTTGATTGAATTTTCCAATTGAACGCGCCGCCGTTCCTGAAGTAAGCTTCGGCTCAATCTACGGAGACACACCCATGCAGCAGTCCATCCCATTCACGCTTCAAGCTCTTGCCGGCATTACTCGCCAGGCATCAGCCGTGGCCGTGCGAATGGTGTCGCTGCGTCAGTGTTTTCAGCTCAATTCTTATTATGGGTATTGGTTTAGCCACTGGCGCGCCTGATACCCATCTGGCGCCCATTTCAAGGGGACGCCAACCAGAGAATTCTCTAACCCCCGGTCGGCTCCCCGATCGGGGGTTTTGTTTTTTCAGAGTCCCGAATTTTCAACTTTTCAAGAACATCACACTGCCTGCTGAGGATCACGACATGAAATACACCACTTATTACCGCAACGACATCGACTTCGCCTGGCGATTTAGCCACCTCCGTTCGGGACAGCCTGCCGCCTCCGACCGGTCACTGCCAGGTGGCAACCGTAAACGCCCGGCCAATACGGCCCTTTGTCGAACACCCCAGTAGGGTCAGCGCGGGATTGCCCCGCCAGCCCAGGAAGCCCGAAAATGAATTCGTCCGTTGCCGTAAAACCGTCTGACCTGTCCACGCCTGTAATGACGCTAGAGGACAGCAGCCCCGCCTCAAAACGCCTGCCAAGCACACTCGAGCTGAAGATCCGACTGCCGCTGAGTGTGGAGCTGACCGAACAGGTCGCTGCACATCGTCGCGCCATACGCGCCATCCTCAATGGCGACGACTCCCGACTACTGATCGTTGTTGGCCCCTGCTCTATTCATGACCCGCAATCCGCGCGTGAATATGCCGAGCGACTGGCCGATCTCGCAGCGCAAGTCAGCGATCAGATGCTGCTGGTGATGCGTGCCTACGTTGAAAAACCTCGTACGACAGTCGGTTGGAAAGGTCTGGCTTATGACCCGCACCTGGATGGCAGTGACGACATGGCCAGCGGATTGGCGCTATCGCGACAGTTGATGCGCGACATGCTTGGGATAGGCCTGCCGGTCGCCACTGAAATACTGCAACCGATGGCAGCGGGCTACTTCGACGACCTGCTCAGCTGGGTAGCGATCGGCGCGCGCACTACCGAATCGCAGATTCATCGGGAAATGGCCAGCGGCCTGCCCATGCCGGTCGGTTTCAAGAACGGCACGGATGGCGGCGTTGCAGTCGCCAGCGATGCCATGCGCTCGGCAGCGCACCCGCATCGACACTTTGGCATGGACCGCCACGGGCACCCGGCGATCATCGAGACGCAGGGCAACCCGGATACCCACATCGTGCTGCGTGGCGGGCATGGCGGCCCTAATCATGATCGCCTGAGCGTCGCCCATGTGCAGGCCAGCCTGAGCAGAAACGCAATAGCTCCACGAATCATGGTGGATTGCAGCCACGCCAATAGCGGCAAAAACCCGGCACGTCAGCCCCACGTATTCAACGATGTTCTCGAGCAACGCCTGTCCGGCAATTCTTCACTGATTGGCATGATGATCGAAAGCCACCTGTTCGAGGGCTGTCAGTCGCTGGGCGAGACATTGCAATACGGGGTGTCGATTACCGATGGCTGCCTGGGCTGGACAGCCACCGAACAGTTGTTGCGGGAAGCCGTCGACCGGCTGCGCTACAGATAGGCAAGGCGAAGGAACTTTGTCGGGAAATACCGCACTGAATCCGGTACGCTCTTTCTTTTTTTCACAGGAGATAATTTCCCATGCCTAAAGCCACTGCCCGCCACATCCTTGTTTCGAGCGAAGAAAAGTGCAACGAACTCAAGGCTCAGATCGAAGGCGGCGCTGATTTCGCGGAAATCGCCAAGGCCAATTCCAGCTGCCCGTCCAGCCGTCAGGGCGGCGATCTGGGTTCGTTCGGTCCAGGCCAGATGGTCAAGGAATTTGACACGGTGGTTTTCAGTGCGCCGGTTAATACTGTTCAGGGTCCGGTCAAGACCCAGTTCGGCTACCACTTGCTGGAAGTGACCAGCCGTCAGGACTGATCCTGCCGTACCGAGTGCCAAACGGCTCATCTTCGGATGGGCCGTTTTCGTTTCCGGCGATTGATTCAGACGCCTGCCTGCAGTGGCTTGGCTAAGCGGCCATTTGTCTGTAGAAGATATCGCGATATCGATGCACGGCCTGCTTGCCTGTGCCTTTGCGTGTCCGATCACCCGTCACCTTTAACCCTGATATTCGCTTGCGGACATCAGTCAGGATTCGAGTCATGCGTTTTGTCTGTTCATCATTGCTCGCTTTGACGCTGACCCTGTTCGGCGCCGTGCCTCCCTTGTCCGCCGCACCGCAACATGCACTGACTGTCTATGGCGAAGCGCCGCGCTATGCTGCTGACTTCAGGCATTTCGACTACGTGAACCCGGATGCTCCCAAGGGCGGCAGCATGCGTCGCTCAGCCATCGAAATCGGTCAGTTCGATCACCTCATGCCGTTCACCGACAAAGGCCTGGGCGTATCACAGATCAACGGCATGCTTTATGCGCCGCTGGCCATACGCTCGCTGGATGAGCCCTATACGGTCTATGGGCTGGTTGCCGAGAAGATGGAGCGCGGTGAGGACGGTCTGTCGTTGCGGTTCTACCTGAACCCGAAGGCTCGCTTCAGCGACGGCACACCGATAACGGCCAATGATGTGAAATACACCTACGAACTGTTGATGACCCAAGGCAGCCTGCAGTACCGGACTCAGTTCGAGTCGGTCAAGGATGTGACGGTCGAATCGCCCACGCAGATTCGTTTCGACTTCAAGCAAAACGACAGCCGCACCCTGCCCCTTGATCTGGCTTCATTGCCGGTATTCCCGGAGCACTGGTGGAAATCCCGCGACTTCGCCAGTGGCGCCGGGTTTGAGATACCGCCTGGCAGTGGTCCTTACACCATCGGCCATGTTGATCCGGGCCGCACCATTACCTTTCAACGTGACCCCGACTGGTGGGGCAAGGACCTGCCAGTCAGCAGAGGCATGTACAACTTCGATAAATTCAGTATCGAGTATTTCGGTGATATCGACGTGGCTCGCACGGTTCTCAAAGGCGGCGCCTACGACTACAACCGTGAATTTTCGGCGACTGGCTATTCGATACGCTATGACGGTCCGGCTCTCAGCGATGGACGACTGCAGAAGGCACATCTGGCCAAAGGTGCCATTCAAAGCTCGCAGGGCTTCGTGTTCAACCTGAGTCGACCCATGTTTCAGGACCGCCGCGTACGCCAGGCACTCTCGCTGCTTTGGGACTTTGAATGGACCAACCGGCAAATGATGCGCGACATGTATATTCGCCAGGACAGTTACTTCTCGAACTCCGAACTGGCCGCCAGCCAGCAGCCCACAGCTGCCGAACTTGAAATCCTCGCCCCCTTGCGTGGCAAGGTCCCGGACGAGGTATTCGATACCGTGTTCAAAGCGCCCAAGACTGACGGCACAGGCCTTATTCGCGACAAGCAGCTGCAAGCCCTGGCGCTGATGAAGGCAGCGGGCTGGACACCTAAAGGCGATGAGCTGGTCAATGCTAAGGGCGAGCCTTTCAGCTTCACGTTTCTCAACGCGCAGACAGGGCTCGAAAGAATGCTGCTGCCCTACAAGCGCACGCTGGCGCAGATCGGCATCCATTTTGACATTCGCCGGATTGACTCGGCGCAGTACCTGAACCGTGTGATGGCCCGCGATTACGACATGATTGTCACCGGTTACCCGGTATCTACGTCCCCCGGAGCCGAGTTGTACAACAGTTTTGGTTCAAAGGTGGCTATGGATCCTGGCTCGAACAACTACATGGCGCTTCAGGACCCTGCGGTCGACACCTTGATTGCAGGGCTGCTCAAGGCTGACAACAAGAAGACCATGACCGACTATGCGCACTGCCTGGATCGCGTGTTGCAATGGAATTACTACTGGATCCCGAACTATTACCCACCGGGTTCCTCGACCGTTTGGTGGAACCGTTTCGGCATTCCGAAAACCCAGGCCAGCAACAGCGAAGCCATCGAAACCTGGTGGGAAATCAGCCCCACGCCGCTGACCAACGAGCAGTTCGCCGAGAAGCGCGGCGCCTCGGCCCTTGCTGCGGAGATGCACTGATGCTGGGTTACATCTTGCGACGGCTACTGCTTATCATCCCTACCCTGCTGTGCATTTTGCTGGTCAACTTCTTCATCGTTCAGGCGGCCCCCGGAGGCCCCGTCGAGCAGGCAATCGCACGCTTACAGGGGGTCGGCGCCGCAACCGCCGGCGCAGGTGCTGGCGCGACAGAGTCGGCCAGCTCCGGGCACTCCAGAGCATCCCGAGGGCTGGACCCGGAACTGATCAAGCAGATAGAACGTCAATACGGCTTCGACAAGCCGCTGCATGAGCGCCTCTGGCTGATGCTGAAAAACTACGCACGGCTGGATTTCGGTTCCAGCTTCTTCCGTGGCGCCAAGGTGACCGATCTAATTTTGCAGAAGATGCCCGTGTCCATTTCTTTGGGGCTCTGGGCGACCTTGCTGACTTACCTTGTGTCAATCCCATTGGGGATTCGCAAGGCTGTCAGGCACGGCAGCCAGTTTGATATCTGGAGCAGCACAGCAATCATCATCGGCTATGCCACACCGGCCTTTTTGTTCGCCATGTTGTTGGTGGTGGTATTTTGCGGCGGCACCTCCATGAACTGGTTTCCGGTGCGTGGGCTGGTCTCGGACAATTTCGATCATCTGACGACGGTCGGCAAGGTTGCAGACTATTTCTGGCACTTGGCGCTACCGGTCTGCGCACTGGTGATCGGTGGCTTTGCGACACTGACCCTGCTGACAAAAAACTCTTTTCTGAACGAAATCACTCGCCAGTACGTGACCACAGCGCGGGCCAAAGGCATGAGCGAGCGGCGCGTGCTTTACGGGCATGTGTTTCGTAATGCGATGTTACTGGTGGTCTCGGGCATACCTCAGGCGTTCATCAGCGTGTTCTTTGCCGGATCGCTGCTGATCGAGGTGATCTTCTCGCTGGATGGTCTTGGTCGCATGAGCTACGAAGCGGCAGTCTCGCGGGATTATCCGGTGGTGTTTGGCTCGTTGTTCATCTTCACGGTCTTCGGCCTGCTGATAAAGCTGATAGGCGATATCTGCTACACCCTTGTCGACCCACGAATCGACTTCAGCGCGAGGAATGCCTGATGCGCAACCTCTCTCCGCTGGCACGTCGCCGCCTTGAACGCTTTCGCAGCAATCGCCGGGGCTGGTGGTCGTTATGGCTGTTTTGCGGGCTATTCGCTCTGACCCTGGGCGGCGAACTGATTGCCAATGACAAACCGCTGCTGGTCAGCTACCAGCATTCGCTGTATTTCCCGGTTTTCAAGCGTTACACCGAACAGCAATTTGGCGGCGAGCTGCCCTTCCAGCCGGACTACCGCAGCGACTACGTGCGCCAGCTGATTGCCAAGGGGGACGGCTGGATGATCTTTCCACCCATCCCCTTCAGCGACGACACACCCAACTACGAGCTGACCACTCCAGCCCCCAGCCCGCCTTCCGCGAGCAACTGGCTGGGCACTGACGATCAGGCGCGGGATGTGCTGGCCCGGGTGATTTTCGGCGCGCGCATCTCGATTCTGTTTGCGCTGGTTCTTACAGCTATCAGCGCATTGATCGGTATCACCGCCGGTGCGCTGCAAGGCTATTACGGTGGCTGGGTCGACTTGTTTGGCCAACGGCTGCTTGAAGTCTGGTCAGGTTTGCCGGTGCTGTACCTGCTGATCATCCTGTCAGGCTTCGTCGAACCGGACTTCTGGTGGCTGCTGGGCATCATGGCGCTGTTTTCGTGGCTCACGCTGGTCGATGTGGTGCGCGCAGAGTTCCTGCGCGGCCGCAACCTGGAATACGTCAAAGCCGCCCGCGCACTTGGTCTCGGCGACCGAAAGGTCATCCTGCGGCACATTCTGCCCAATGCCATGAACGCAACATTGAGCTACTTGCCATTCATCCTGACTGGCGCCATATCGACCCTCACCGCGCTGGATTTTCTGGGTTTCGGCATGCCGGCAGGTAGCGCTTCACTTGGCGAACTGATCGCTCAAGGCAAGCAGAACCTGCAAGCACCTTGGCTGGGCCTGACTGCGTTTTTTGCGCTCGCGCTGATTCTCACCCTGCTGGTATTCATAGGCGAGGCGTTGCGCGATGCCTTCGACCCGAGGTCCTGACATGCCGGAAACCCTGATCGAAATCCGCGACCTCAGTGTCGCCTTCAATGGGCAGAAAGTGGTCAGCCATCTGAGCCTGGATGTCAGGCGTGGTGAATGCCTGGCGTTGGTCGGCGAGTCGGGCTCGGGGAAATCCGTCACCGCCCACTCGATCCTGCAGCTCTTGCCGCGCACTGGCACGCAGACCACCGGCAGCATCACTTACCGTGGTCAGCAACTGGTTGGCGCAGATGATCGTACCCTGCGTGAACTGCGTGGCAACCGGATTGCGATGATCTTCCAGGAACCCATGACTTCCCTGAACCCGCTGCACAGTGTTTCACGCCAGATTGGTGAGACGTTGCTGCTGCATCGCGGAGTCAGCGGGCGCGAGGCCCGCAAGCGAATTGTCGAACTGCTGGAGTTGGTCGGCATTCAGCAGCCGGAGAAGCGCCTGAAAGCCTACCCGCACGAACTGTCGGGCGGCCAGCGCCAGCGGGTGATGATCGCTATGGCGCTGGCCTGTGAACCGGAACTGCTGATTGCCGACGAACCGACCACGGCACTGGACGTGACCGTGCAACGCAAGATTCTTCTGTTGCTCAAGGAGCTGCAGCAACGCCTGAATATGTCGCTGCTGCTGATCAGCCATGATCTGAACCTGGTTCACAGTGTGGCGCAGCGGGTTTGCGTAATGCGCGCGGGCGAGATTGTCGAGCAGTCGGACTGCAAATCGCTGTTCAAGTCACCGCAGCATCCTTACAGCCGATTGCTGCTTGACGCCGAGCCTGCGGGCGAACCGCTGCCGCGCGACTCTCGAGAAACGGTGCTGCAGGTCGATCATCTCAAGGTCTGGTTCTCTCTCACCGGCGGCATTCTGCGGCAGCACAAGGAATACCTGAAAGCGGTGGACGACATCAGCCTGAGTATCGAGCGTGGCAAGACGCTGGGTATCGTCGGCGAGTCGGGCTCCGGCAAGTCGACGCTGGGCCAGGCGATCCTGCGCCTGCTGGAATCGCAAGGCAGCATCCGCTTCAAGGGTCAGGCGCTGGATGGACTCAGTCAGAAACAAATGCGGCCCTGGCGCAAGGAGATGCAGGTGGTTTTTCAGGACCCCTACGGCAGCCTCAGCCCGCGTATGTCAGTGGCGCAGATCATCAGCGAAGGCCTTGAGGTACACAGCCGGTTCGACGCTGCACAATGCGATGCCGAGGTCATTCGCGCACTGGAAGAAGTCGGCCTTGATCCGCAAACCCGCCATCGCTATCCCCATGAGTTTTCCGGAGGCCAGCGTCAACGTATCGCAATCGCACGGGCGCTGGTGCTGAAACCCGCGCTGATACTGCTCGATGAGCCGACATCGGCGCTGGACCGCACCGTGCAGAAACAGGTTGTTGCGCTGCTGCGCGACCTCCAGCAAAAGCATGGGCTCACCTACCTGTTCATCAGCCACGACCTGGCCGTGATCAAGGCCCTGGCCCATGACGTCATCGTGGTCAAGGATGGGAAAGTAGTCGAACGCGGGCCCAGTCACGATCTTTTCGATTCACCGCAACATCCCTACACACGCGAACTGCTGGCCGCTGCCCACCCTGAATGACGAGGTGCGCAAAGAAACGCTTGCGACGCTAACTTTCCGCCCTTGGCGTTGTAACAACGCCACTCGTACACAAGCCTTTGGGCAATGACCTGAAAGGTTCACGCCTGAGGGCCGGGCTCCTCATCGTCGACCAGGCCCCACTCGGCGGTGTTTGCGGTACGGCTGCCGGTCGGTGCCGGGGGCGGCGTGGTCAGTGTGGCGGCTCCGCCTTCACTGTGCAGCTTGAGGCGCAAACGCACGTTGTTTTGCGAGTCCGCATTCTTCAAGGCCTCCTCTTCGCTGATCGCCCCTTGTATCGCCAGATTGAACAGCGCTGTATCGAAGGTTTGCATGCCGAGGCTGCCGGATTTCTCCATGATGCCCTTGAGTTCCGTCAGTTCGTTGCGCTGGATCAAGTCGCGAATGGTCGGCGTGCCCATCATCACCTCCACCGCTGCTCGCCGCTTGCCATCAGGCGTCTTGACCAGTCGTTGCGAGACAAACGCCTTGAGGTTGTTGCCCAGGTCATGCAGCAACTGCCCGCGGCGCTCTTCCGGAAAGAAATTGATGATCCGGTCCAGCGCCTGGTTGGCATTGTTGGCGTGCAGGGTCGAGATCACCAGATGCCCTGTGTCGGCAAACGCAAGTGCGTGTTCCATGGTTTCGCGGTCACGAATCTCGCCGATCAGAATCACATCCGGCGCCTGACGCAGGGTGTTCTTCAGTGCCGCGCGGAAGCTGCGAGTGTCGACGCCGACCTCGCGCTGATTGACGATGGATTTCTTGTGTCGATGGATAAACTCGACCGGGTCTTCAATGGTGATGATGTGCCCGCTAGCATTCCGGTTGCGGTAATCGATCAGCGCAGCCAGGGAGGTCGACTTGCCTGAGCCGGTGGCGCCGACGAACAGCACCAGACCGTGCTTTTCCATCACCACCTCGAGCAACACAGGCGGCAGGTGCAACTCCTCGAAGCGCGGGATATCCAGTTTGATGTTACGGGCAACGATAGACACCTCGTTGCGCTGCATGAAGATATTGATCCGGAACCGGCCGATACCCGCCAGCGAAACCGCGAGGTTCATCTCCAGTTCGCGCAGAAACTCGAGTTTCTGCTCTTCATCCATCAACCCCTGAGCAATCGCAGCCACGTCGCCAGGCTTGAAGGTTTCACTGCCCAGCGGTTTGAGCACCCCGTTGAACTTGGCGCAGGGCGGTGCTCCGGTGGAAAGATAAAGGTCTGATCCATCCTGGCTGGCCAGAATCTTCAACAACGCCGGGAAATCCATAATCAATACCGTACAAAAGTGAAGTAAAAGCGGAGCGCCTTGACGACGGTACGCGTGCAACAGCACTACCCTGGCAGGCGTTGGGAGCCTGTCTGGGCATCAATTACCAATGGCAGGCATAATGGCAGCCTTTTGCGACAGGTGATATTGCGACATGAAAGCCCAAGCCCGCCATATTCTGGTGAAGAACGCCGAAGAGGCCGAACAGCTCAAACAGCGTATTGCCAAGGGTGAGGCGTTTGATGTTTTGGCCAAGAAGCATTCTAGCTGCCCGTCAGGCAAACGTGGCGGCGATCTGGGTGAGGTACGACCTGGACAAATGGTCGGCGCTATCGATCAGGTGATCTTCAAGAAGCCATTGCGCGTCGTGCACGGGCCGGTCAAAAGCAAGTTCGGTTATCACCTTGTGCAAGTCTTCTATCGCGACTGACAGCCAACGCTGTAATAAAAAAGCCCCGAATCGGGCGATTCGAGGCTTCTCGATACATCTGCCAGCTCAGGCCTGCGCAGTCGCAGGCACATGACACCAGCCGTTATCGGCTAAATCACTTCGGCGAAATGGCACCGTCCACCAGCACCTGAGCTTCCGCTACCAGGCGCTTGAGGTGATCTTCGCTGACAAAACTTTCGGCGTAGATCTTGTAGATGTCTTCGGTGCCCGAGGGACGTGCGGCAAACCAGCCGTTTTCGGTCATGACTTTTACGCCACCGAATGCCTGATCGTTGCCCGGCGCATTGCTGAGCACTTTTTGAATCGACTCGCCTGCCAGCTCGGTGGAGGTGACCTGCTCCGGCGACAGCTTGCTCAACAGCGCCTTCTGCTGCGGATTGGCCTTGGCATCGACACGGGTCGAAAACGGCTCACCGAGCGCGTCGGTCATAGTCTTGTAGAGCTCGCTTGGGTCACGACCGGTGCGGGCCGTCATTTCTGCAGCCAGCAACGCCGGAATCAGACCGTCCTTGTCGGTGGTCCACACTGTACCGTCGCGACGCAGGAACGAGGCACCCGCGCTTTCTTCACCGCCAAAGCCCAGCGACCCTTCGAACAGCCCCTGCGCGAAGTACTTGAAGCCCACCGGCACCTCATACAGGCGACGTCCCAGACGTGCAGCCACGCGATCAATCATGCCACTGCTGACCACGGTCTTGCCCACAGCGGCGTCAGCGCGCCACTCGGGACGGTTCTGGAACAGGTAATCAATCGACACAGCAAGGTAGCTGTTAGGCGTCATCAGCCCGCCAGTGGGAGTCACGATGCCATGACGGTCGTGATCCGGATCACAGGCAAACGCTACCTGGTAACGATCCTTGAGGCCGATCAGGCTCTGCATTGCATGGCTGGAGGACGGATCCATGCGAATCTGCCCGTCCCAGTCAACGGTCATGAAGCGGAACGTGGGATCGACAAATTTGTTGACCACGTCCAGATTCAGGCCGTAATGCTCGCCAATCGCCGACCAGTAATTAACCCCGGCACCGCCCAGTGGATCAACGCCCAGACGCAGACCCGAATCGCGGATGGCGTCCAGATCAATGACGCTTTTCAGGTCAGCCACATAGGTATTGACGTAGTCATGGCGATGGGTGGTGTCGGCACGCAGTGCTTTTTCATGGCTGATGCGTGAAACGCCCGCCAATTTCGCAGCCAGCAGTTCGTTGGCCTTGTTTTCGATCCACTTGGTGACATCGCTATCGGCCGGGCCGCCATTGGGCGGGTTGTACTTGAAGCCACCGCTTTGCGGCGGGTTGTGCGAAGGCGTGATCACAATGCCGTCCGCCAGGCCAGATGTGCGGCCACGGTTGTAGCAGATGATGGCGTGAGAAACGGCAGGCGTCGGCGTGTACTCGTCGTCTTGCGAAATCATTACGACAACACCGTTGGCGGCCAGCACCTCAAGCGCCGAGGCAGCGGCCGGTGTGGACAACGCATGAGTATCGGCACCCAGAAACAGCGGACCGTCGATGCCATTGGCCTTGCGGTACAGGCAGATTGCCTGGCTGATAGCCAGCACGTGCCACTCGTTGAAGCCCAGGTCGAACGACGTGCCGCGGTGTCCGGAAGTGCCAAACGCAACACGTTGAACAGGCACCGATGCATCGGGCTGGCCCGTGTAGTAAGCCGTGACCAGTCTCGGAATATCGACCAGTAACTGCGCAGGTGCCAGCTTGCCGGCGAAAGGACTGAGACTCATACAACCTCCACGAAGAAATGAAATTCGGAGCAAAAAGAAAGACTTGCTGCCGATGAAAATCAAATTGTTACGGCAGTTTACTGGCAGTTCGACAGCGCCGCTTGAGTATTGATCCCTAACCGATTGACGTTTCAGGACGCCACCACGCCGGAAACAGCTGTTTCACCTTGGGCTCGGCGAACCGATCATCGATCAGCATCACGACGCCACGATCACTCTGGCTGCGAATCACCCGCCCAGCTGCCTGCACGACCTTTTGCACACCGGGGTAAAGATAGGTGTAGTCATAGCCAGCACCGAACAGTGCGGCCATGCGCTGTTTGAACTGTTCATTGACCGGGTTGAGCTGCGGCAGCCCGAGCGTAGCGATGAAGGCGCCGATCAAGCGTGCACCCGGCAAGTCGATACCTTCGCCGAAAGCGCCGCCCAGCACTGCAAAACCGATCCCCTGACTGCTCAAGGTGAAACGCTCGAGAAACGCGTGGCGCTCCTCCTCGCCCATTCCCCGGGCCTGTTGCCAGAGGGTGATGTGCGGATGAGTATGCGCCATCAGTTCTGCAACCTGTTGCAGGTAATCAAAGCTGCTGAAGAACGCCAGATAATTGCCTGGCCTGGATTCGAACTGCTCGGCCATCAGTTCCACAATCGGCGCCAGCGACGCCTGACGATGAGTGAAACGCGTTGAAATACGACTGACGATACGCACATCAAGTTGCTCGTGATGAAACGGCGACTCCACATCGATCCACGCCGTGTTGTCCGGCAGCCCGAGCAGATCGGCATAGTAATGCCGCGGGTTGAGCGTTGCGGAGAACAACACGGTGCAGCGCGCAGCGCCCAGGCGCGGACGAATGAAACGTGCCGGCACCACATTGCGCAGGCTCAGACGCGACAGGATGCGCTTGCCGCCCGCCTCGCGCCGGGCGATGTCGAAAATGAAGTGTTCGTCGAACAGCTCGGCAATGCGCGCAAAGCCGATGGCTTCCAGATAAAAGCCCTGCAACGTGCCATCCACCGCCTGCGGGTGCTCGTTGAAATGATCACCGATGGTCGAAATACACAGATTCAGGCTGTTGACGAACTTTTCCGGTGCAGCCGCATAAGCCTGATAGGCACCGGGCTGGGCCTTGTGCAGGGCACTCCATTGCCGATCCACGCGCTGCAACGCTTTTTTCACGGGTTCGGGTGCGCTCTGGATCAACGTCTTCAACTGGCTTTGATCCAGACTGGCGCTGTACATCTGCCGCGCGCGCTCGACCATGTTATGCGCCTCGTCGACCAGCACCGCCACCCGCCACTGATTGAGCTGACTCAACCCGAACAGCATTGCGCTCAGGTCGAAATAATAGTTGTAATCGGCAATGACCACGTCGGCCCATCGCGCCAGTTCCTGACTCAAGTAGTACGGACACACCTCATGCTGCAAGGCCGCGTCGCGAACGCCAGCCTGATTCAGCCAAGGCGATTCCAGCGCAGCAGCACGCGCCGCAGGCAGACGATCGTAAAACCCTCGGGCCAGTGGGCAGGAATCCCCGTTGCAGGCCTTGTCGGGGTGTTCGCACGCCTTGTCCCGCGCCACCAGTTCCAGCACGCGCAATTTCAGTTTGGGCGCACTGTGCTTGATGACCCCCAGTGCATCCAGCGCCAGGCGACGTCCAGGGGTCTTGGCCGTCAGGAAGAAAATCTTGTCGAGCTTCTGGCCCGGCGCTGCCTTGAGCAGCGGGAACAGCGTGCCGATGGTCTTGCCGATGCCGGTCGGTGCCTGAGCCATCAGGCACCAGCCGGTGCTGACCGCCTTGTACACCGACTCGGCCAGCACCCTCTGCCCGGTACGAAACGAGGCATGAGGGAACGTCAGGCTACCAAGCGCCTGATGAAGCGTTCGGGTATGCGCCAGTTCTTGCCGAGCCCAGCCCAGAAAGACCGTGCACTGCTGTTCAAAAAACGCTTGCAGCGTCGCGGCGCTGAACGACTCGCGAATGAGGGTCTCCTGTTCGCTGACGATATTGAAGTAGACCAGTGCCAGCGTCACCTCCCGGAGCTGCAGACGCTGACACAGCAGCCAGCCATAAATCTTCACCTGCGTCCAATGTAATTGACGATGGTTGGCGGGCATGGCGTCCAGCTCGCCGCGATAGGTCTTCACTTCTTCAAGCTGGTTGCGACCTGCGTCATAGCCGTCCGCCCTGCCCCTCACCGTCAGTTCCCGGTAGTCGCCCGTCAACGACAGCTCGGCCTGATAATCGGCACCACGACGCGAAGCAACCGTGCGATGCCCGGCAATCCCTTCCTGCGCGGTAGGCGATGGCGTGAAACGCAGGTCGAGATCGCCCGCCTTGGCGGTGAACTCGCACAACGCGCGCACGGCCACCACATAACGCGCGGGTGCATCGTCATCGATGGCAGGTGCCGGATCGGGATGTACAGGGGCAATAAGGGTCACTGCGAGGGGTAGCCATTGGTTGAAAATACTGGACAGGCGTCCAGTTAACAGCCTTGAAACACGTCTGGCAAATACAAATGGATCGACGGCCTGCCGCCTGAGGATTCATGCATGACGTGCGCCCTTCAGGGCCTCTGCCAGAGCCGTTGGCCATATGACTGGATCGCAACTCCAGTCGATGGCGAAACTGAGGCGCAGATATTGCCCATAATCGCCTCGCAGACTGAACAGTTCGCCCGGAGTCACGACAATACGTTGAGCCAACAGCACATCGAACACCTGACGCATGTCGACGACAGACGCGCTCTCGGCCCAGATTCCGCAACCACCCTCGGGGACTTCATAGCGCAGCAGCCCGCCCATGTGCTCATCCAATAGCTGTGTCATGGACTGCGCACGCATGATCAGCGTCTCCCGCAACACCTTGAGGTATGCGTCCAGTCGTCCATTGCTGCACAGCCTCGCGATGGCCCGCTGGCGAACCGGAGGCATTTTGAAAGCCCGCAGCAGAAAGTACCGCTGCCATTGCGCTTCAAGATTCTGGCACAGCAAATAACCGTAGGGCGCTTCAGGCCCCAGACGCTTGTCGAATGCACCGATGATCACCAGCCGCTGCGGGTCAATCAAGTGGCGTAGACGCAACGGATCGGGGACAAACTGCAACTCGCTGTGCGTATCGTTTTCCAGCACCCATACCTTGTGACGATTGAGTACCGTGGCGATCGCCTGGTTATTGGCTGGCAATCGCACACTTCCTCGCACCGGATTCAGTCCCGAGGGCAACACTACGAGACCGATGTGGTTTGTCTTTAAGAGGTCATTGAGCCCTTCTGAATCGAGATTGCCGCCCTGATCCAGCGGTAGCTCGACGACTTGAATGTCGAATGATTGCAGCAAATGCAACAACGTCCAAGCACAAGGCGACTCAACCAGGACCTTCGCGCCACGCAGGCCCAAGGTTTCAAGCACGGCCTTGATCGCCCCTGACAGATCAGGTGCGATGTAGACATGGTCGGCGTG
The DNA here is from genome assembly GCF_000156995.2 of Pseudomonas coronafaciens pv. oryzae str. 1_6. Lineage (NCBI taxonomy): Bacteria > Pseudomonadati > Pseudomonadota > Gammaproteobacteria > Pseudomonadales > Pseudomonadaceae > Pseudomonas > Pseudomonas coronafaciens. The sequence goes on from NZ_CP046035.1 coordinate 2,893,589, forward strand.
CCAGCAGTGCTCCGCATTAAGCTTGTAACGGGCCGCCAACGCGCTGCGCAATTCCGCGTCACCGAAGGGCTGAAAACCAGGCGCCTGGGGGCGCGGATAGTGTCGAATCAACTCACGCTCCATCGCCAGCAACGGACTTTCCAGAGGATGAAGCAATGTGGGGTCATCGCCGCCCAGCAGGACCATTCCCGGACGCTGAGCGTTGTGCTGCAGAACCTGTAACAGATCACCTTCGCAGTCAGCGCCGACGAGCCTGTCCTGACCAAGCGGTGCCGAGTAATAGCCAGACTTGGCCAACGAGTAGACCCGCCCTTCTTTCTCGAGCAGCGAATAGGCACGTTGTACCGTGGATATCGACACACCAAGACGGCTAGCAAGCTGACGCAAAGACGGCATCTTCAACAGCAGCCCACCTTGCTTCTCATCAGCCAGACGCGCCAGATAGCGATAGATCGCCTGATAAGCGAAGTCCGATCTGCTTTTCATGATCAGCGTCCGGAGAGTATTTCTGCCACGGCCTGACCAGTAGCCGGGTCAACGGTCATGACCTGACGTTTGTCGGGGTCTGCAGCGCGTATGCGGGCGATGATCGAGTGCTCGTCAGCGAAGTCGACCCGCTGCTTGCAATAGAGGTTTTGCAGCGACTTTAGGCTTAAACCGCTGATATCCACCAGCCATTGCATCACCTGTTCCGGGGCGGTCGAGCCTGACAGCGCCTTATGCAGATCCGGCAACGCGACCAGCATGCCGGGGTGGCAGCGGCGCAGAAACATCTCCAGGCCATCACCCTGATTCACGAAGGGTGAGAACAGCATGCAGACCAATTGAGTTTCGTTCAGGCCGAAACCGTCCTGAGCGAAGCCAGACGCCAGCTCGCGACGCGCCTCGATGCGCGCTCTACCGGCATAGGCGCCGAGCGCTTGATCGACCAACCGCTTCGGCATTTGTTTTCTGCGCATCAGGGAGGTTGCCAACTGCAGGTATTCAGCGATGCCGTCAGCGTAGGTGCGCCCTTGCAGGTACTGGGTGGTCAGACCCCGCAGGTGCGCCATGAGCACAGGGTTGGCACAATCGGACTCACTGAAGCTGAACGACAGGTCATCGAAGCGAAAATCCAGAAACTCGGTGAGCAAGGTCCAGTGCTCGTCTGCCTTGCAACTGACCAGATCGGCGATGGTGATGAACGCAGGAGCGCTGGCTTTCTCCGTATAAGCGAGGGGGCGAACCGCTCGTGGGCCTTCATCGCCCTCCCCGTATAACTCGTGATAATAGGCCTGTCCGATGGTGTCGATCACCTGAAGCACGCCGGTCAGGGTCTGACCGCGCCAGCTGCCGGAGTATTGCCCGGTGCGCTGGGCCAGGCGCATGATCCAGGTGATGTACTGCTTTTGCTCCCTGCGCGAATCGCCACTGACCACTGCATCGACGCCATTCCCCCAGCTCAGCGCACGTCCCACGAACTCGGCCAGCCCCAAGTAGCAAGAATTGCAGAACGTGGTGCGAGCGTCTCCTGCGGACAGATGACCACCCAGCAGCATGTCCAGACGATTCTGCTCTCGACCGGCGCTGGAAAAAGGCAGATCCGGCTCAAACGACTGGGTGTACTGATTGTCGATCACCAGCATTTCCACGCGTGGGTCGTCATACAGAAACAGCGCGGAATAGGTACGGTTGATGTTGTCCATGACCGCCGGCGTCATGCCCGCATGACGCCGGTTGGCAACTCGCAGGCTGAACGTGCCTGGCGACCGGCAAGCAATGCTCAGCTGCGCAGCGCGTAAAAAAGCCAGTGTGTAGGCGCTGTCCTTGCCGCCACCAAAAAGAACCAGCACCTTGAAACCGGAAATCCGTTCGATTCCGCCTGCTGCGACAATCAACCGCTGAATCAATAACTGCAGTGCCGTTCGTTCCGCACGCGTGAAATACCCCAACAGCCGTTGCAGCACTTGTTGGTAGACGTAATTCATGGCTTGTTCGTGGATAGAACTCATTGGGCGTCCCCTGCCTGTCGTTCAGACAACAACAATAGGCAGGCACCGCATCGAAGATCAGGCTGACAATAAAGTGTGTGGTCGGGCATGACTCATTCCCTGAGTAATAATGACCGAAGTATTATCAGGGCCTTCAGGATAATTACAATATACAGTTTGCTTTCAAAAAGCGGGCTGTGACCGTAAAACTATACAGCGCCATAAACCTTTAGTTTAAACGCCCGACACAGTCATGGAAGTGCTCATCAACAAGCACACTGTCAGTCGGGGCCTGCCAACAAACGGCAGCGGCATGTCGGCTTTTACGACAACGCCTAAGCTGTGGCTCGCTGTCTTCATGGTCCGTAGGAAAAGACAGCCTGACACCCACTGCTCTGACAGAATTTATCAACTCTAATAAACTGCTGTTAAAGTTGTTTTTCTTATCGACAACCGCGCGTATCAACTTTAATTATCTCTGGCACACAAAACTGGCCGCCGCAGCGCCCGCAACTGTTCATCAGCCTTGTCTTTTGGCACACGGCGCCTGCAAAAAAGCCTTCCGTGTGGAAGGCCTTTTCGATAATAACTTGCTGAGTGCCTGTGTGCGGAGTCAGGCAGACTCGACTTCCAGCACTGCGCGCCCGCCAATCGGGCAGGCGTCCATGTAACGGTGTGCCTGCACGACCTGTTCGAACGGAAAACTGCGCGTCTGTAATGGAGCCAGCTTATTATCCTGCGTCATCTGATTAATGTCTTTCAGGGCGCGTTGCAGTGCTTCCTGGTCTTGCGTAATGCCCAGTTCAGGCTTACCGGTGAAGTTACCCAGGCAATGCACGTAAAACTGAATGTTCTTCTGGAATGCTGCGCAAGCCGGGAACGGCGTCTGATTACCGCCTTGCAACCCGTACAGCACCAGACTGCCACGCGGCGCCAGCACATCACCCATGATTGACATCTGCGGACCGCCCAAGCCATCGAACACGGCATCGACACCACGATTATCGGTGTACTTGTTGATCGCCATCAGCAGGTCCTGCTCTTCGGTGACCACTACCTTGTCGGCACCCAGCGACAGCAGGTACTCACGGGCGTCATCAGTCTTGGTGGCTGCAATCACGCTAACCCCCAGAGCTTTGCCCAGTTGCACGAACGCAGGGCCTGAGCAATGGCTGGCATCGGTGACCAGCACAGTCTGGCCAGCCTTGATACGCGCCAGATCAACATAGGCAAAGTAAGCCACTAGATAGGGCGTGTAATGCACACTGGCCTGAACCGGGGTAAGGATGTCGGGATAACGGGTCAGCGCACGACGTGGCATGACGATGGATTCGCCGTAGACAGGATGCTGGTTGGCGTCGGCTGCCGGGAAGCTGGCGACCTTGTCGCCGACCTGCAAGTCATCGACCCCTGCGCCGAGCGCTGTGACCACGCCCGCCATCTCATAACCCAGGCCAGCCGGCAGCCGGGCCTGAGTGGACGCGAGATTTTGCCGCCAGAGAACGTCGTACCAGCTGACACCGATGGCCTGGACGCGCACCTGCACCTCGCCGGATACAGGCGACGCGACAGGCTGCTCTTCGAGCTTGAGCACCTCGGCCGGGCCAAACTGGTGAAAACGGATCGTGCGGGACATTTAGAACCTCGCCTGGTAAACCTTGATGCCACAAACTTTATCCGGGCATTGCCGGGAACACTATCGGTGGCTATTGATAGTCGACATGCCTGTCATCGATTGTGTCCTGAGAGCTGCATGCCGCGGCCAGACAGCGTCTGGAAGCCAGTATGCGTAATGGCCGCCATTGTTCGCATGTCGACGAGACATTGCAAGCCATGTGGACATTCAGTGCCCTTGCCATTAATTTTCCCTGCGCCCGACCCGCATTTGCTCGTACTATCGCACCCTGCTCACGTCCTCAACCGACAAATGGCCCGAGATATTCCGCATGAACCGCAACGACCTGCGTCGCGTCGACCTCAACCTGCTCATCGTTTTTGAAACCCTGATGCATGAGCGCAGCGTGACGCGTGCGGCGGAAAAACTGTTTCTTGGCCAGCCCGCCATCAGTGCTGCGCTATCACGACTGCGCGGCCTGTTCGACGACCCGCTGTTCGTCCGTACCGGCCGCAGCATGGAACCCACCGCCCGCGCCACGGAAATCTTCGCCCTGCTCTCCCCGGCACTCGACTCTATTTCGACCGCCGTCAGTCGGGCTTCGGAATTCGACCCGGCGACCAGCACTTCGGTGTTTCGTATCGGTTTGTCGGACGATGTGGAATTTGCCTTGCTGCCCACGCTGCTCAAGCGCCTGCGCTCCGAAGCACCAGGGATTGTGCTGGTGGTCAGACGCGTCAATTACATCCTGATGCCGCCATTGCTGGCGTCTGGGGAAATTTCGGTCGGCGTCAGTTACACCCAGGACCTGCCCGCCAACGCCAAACGCAAGGTATTGCGCAGGAGCAAGCCGCAGTTGCTGCGTGCCGATTCAATACCCGGCCCCTTGAGCCTCGACGACTTCTGCGCCCGGCCCCATGCGTTGGTTTCCTTCGCCGGCGACCTGAGCGGCTTCATTGACGAACACCTGGAGAAACTGGACCGCAAACGCCATGTTGTCCTCGCTGTGCCGCAGTTCAACGGCCTGGCAACCCTGCTGACCGGCACAGACATCATCGCCACCGTGCCGGATTATGCCGCGCAGGTACTGACCGCCGCCGGCGGCGTCCGCTCTGAAGACCTGCCGATTGAAACCCGTACGTTCGAGCTGCATATGGCCTGGCGCGGCGCGCAGGATAATGACCCTGGGGAGCGTTGGTTGAGGTCGCGGATCCAGATGTTTTTTGGCGATCCGGATAGTCTTTAAGTGTATGAATGGGCGCAGAGCATCATTACGATTGGTAGATATGGTTATCTGATTGATCGGAAGCCCCATCTTCTGGGCAACAAAGCCGGCATAGGCCTCGGCGAAGCCGGCCGCAGGAACGCTGAGGCCTATAGGACGTAAGCTAACACTCGATTGCAGGCGACGTGGAAGTAGAAAACACTCTGCGCCAGAACTCCGACCCAGTAGGTCGAATTGAACCCTAGGAATATCAAACCGGGCAGTGGCTACTCACGCAAAAGTCGCGAGAGCAATGTTCTGACAATCATCAAACTACCCTAAACTGCGAGAGTGAGAACCCGCGAAGAGTCTGTAGACTGAAATATCTCCAGTCGCTCACCAAATCATTGGACGAGTACGCGAACATAATTCCCTGCCAAAACTCGGCCATGTGCAAGTTGGAAACCAGCGTATCTAACGCATCAATAAGCCCGGCAGTCCTGGCAGGCCCCCATCAGCCTGACCGGTGGCTGCTCACGCTCGGCCAGGCGGACGAAGCGCGCACTCATACGTAGGTACCCACTAATTTCATGCTGCTCACACCTTCCTGCACCTTGAGCAGCTCGGCACTGGTGTGATGGCAAAGAATCTCACTACCGCCGGCGATTTTGCCGCGCGGTGGCGCGCTACGATTGCACAGGCCGTCGATGCGCACCGGGCAGCGATCAAGAAACGCACAGAGATTCGCTACGTTGGTCTGCTCGCCAATCGACGGCAGCTTGCCTTTAGCGGCTCCGCAGGTTTCCAGCCAGCCCTGGCGCAGCTCCGGCACCGAATTGGTCAACAGGTTGGTGTAGGGATGGAACGGCGCCTGGGCGAACGCACTCTGATCACCGGCCTCGACCTTGTAGCCGCTGTACATCACCACTATGTCGTCACAGAGCGCACGAACGGTGGATATGTCATGACTGATGAACAGGAAGGAGACTCCCAGTTCGCGGCGCAGGTCGCGCAACAGTTCAAGAATCGCCGCGCCCACCACTGTATCCAGCGCCGAGGTCACTTCGTCACAGAGGATCAGATCCGGCTCCGCCGCCAGCGCCCGCGCCAGGTTGACACGCTGCTTTTGGCCGCCGGACAACTCGCCGGGCCGGCGTTGCGCAATGCTGGCCGGCAACTGCACCAGCTCCAGCAATTCGACCACCCGACGCTGCTGCTGCGCGCCGCTCATCCCGTGGTAGAAACGTAGCGGGCGACCGAGGATCTGTTCAATGCTGTGCTTTGGGTTCAGCGCCGTATCAGCGTTCTGGAAGACGAACTGAACACGCCGGAACTGCTCTCGGGTGCGCCCCGCCAGCTTCCTGCTGAGCGGCTGACCGTCCAGCAGGATACGTCCGGCCGACGTTGGTGCCAAACCGGCGATGGCCTGCGCCAGCGTGGTTTTCCCCGACCCCGACTCGCCGATCACGCCGACCGCCGCGCCGCGCCGGATCTTCAGATCGACATTCTGCAGCACCTTCTTGGTGCCGTAGCAAATCTCCAGACCGTGGATTTCGAGCAGCAGATCCTCTTGCGCCGAAGGTACCTCTTGAACGCCCGCTCTCAGGCGAGCTGCCGGCCTTATCGCGGCCAGCAGGCTGCGCGTATAGGGATGTTCAGGTGCAGCCAGGATCTGTTCGGTAGGGTTGTTTTCCTGAATCCGGCCGTCGCACAGTACGACGATGCGGTCGGCCATCTGCGCCACCACCGCCAGATCGTGGGAGACGTAAATAGCCGTGGTGCCGCGTTCTCGTACCACCTTTTTGAACGCCCGCAGCACTTCAATCTGGGTCGTGACATCCAACGCCGTGGTCGGCTCATCCAGAATCACCAGTGCCGGATCGGTTATCAGCGCCATCGCCGCCATCAGCCGTTGCAGCTGCCCACCCGAGACCTGGTGCGGATAGCGCGAACCAATGCGTTCCGGTTCCGGCAGAGCCAGTTCGCGGAACAGCTCGACGGCCTTGGCCTGCGCCTGCTTGCGTGACAGAACGCCATGGATCAGCGCGCTTTCGATCACCTGTTCCATGATGCTTTTGGACGGATTGAATGCCGCGGCCGCACTCTGGGCGATATACGCCACGGTGCGCCCGCGCAGCTTTGCCAGCTCGGTATTCGACAGTTTCAGGACGTCGATATCACCGACCCGTATAGAGCCGCCGACGATACGGCAACCCGAGCGGGCGTAACCCATCAGCGACAGCGCTATGGTGCTCTTGCCGGAACCCGACTCGCCGATCAACGCCAGAACTTCGCCTTTTTTCAGGCTGAAATCGGCACCGTGCACGATGGGTATATTGATGCCCTCTTCGTTACGTGCAACCACACGCAGGCCACTTACCCTGACGATTTCGTTCATCTCACTTCTCCATCTAGCGATTGGATCGGCCGCCGAAGCTGTCGATGAGCAGGTTCACACCCATAGTCAGGGTGGCTATGGCGACCGCCGGTACCAGCACGGCCGGGGCCCCCGCCGAAAGGCCATCGATATTTTCCCGCACCAGCGAACCCCAGTCGGCGTCCGGTGGCTGCACGCCCAGCCCAAGGAAACTCATGGCGCTTAGCAGCAGCACCACGTAGACGAAGCGCAGACCAAAGTCGGTCAGCACCGGGCGCAGCATGTTCGGCAGTACTTCGATGAAGATGATGTAGGGCATGGCTTCGCCTCGAGTACGCACAACCTGGATAAAGTCCATGGTCATGACGTTCACCGCCGCTGAACGCGCCATCCGAAAGGAACCCGGCATATAGGCGAATGCGGCCATCAGCAACAACAGTGGTACCGAGGAGCCGAACGTAGCCACTATCAGCAGGGCAAAAATCTTGTTTGGAATCGCGATCAGCGCATCCTGGGTACGACTTATGAATGCGTCGACCCAGCCACCGGACGCAGCCGCCACCAGCGCCAGTACGACGCCAGCAGTGCAGGCTATCGCTGTGGCCGTCAACGCCACACCGATGGTGAAAGGCGCGCCGTGCAACAAGCGGCTGAGGATATCCCGCCCCAGGTAGTCGGTACCCAATGGGAACGCCAGGCTAAGCGGGCCGAAGTAATCATCACTGATCATTGCGTTGGCATCGTAGGGCGCCAACAGGGGCCCGGCGACGGCCATTAGCGCCCAGAAGGTCACGATCAGCAAGCCGATGACGCCGCCTATAGACAGGGACAGCCGACGCCCGCGTGTTCGCAGCGGCTGGCTCGCTCCATCCTCATCCTGATTCCGGCCGTTATCCTTGCCACTGCCGATACTCGTTTTAGGTGAAATACTGTTCGGTTTCATTTGCGCAGCCTCGGGTTGGATAGGATTGCACAGAGGTCAGCCAGCAGAACCAACACCAGAAAACCCAGGCTAAACAACATCACGCATGCCTGTATCAATGGCATGTCACGCGTGACTACACCGTTTACCATCAGTGTTGCTACGCCCGGATAGTTGAAGATCGACTCGACTATGACTACGCCGCCCAACAGGTACGACAGGCTCAGCGCTATGGCATTGGCGATCGGCCCGATAGCATTGGGTAATGCATGACGAAGCACTACCCGTATCGGCCCTGCCCCTTTGAGCGTCGCCATTTCGACATAGGAGGCGCTGAGCTGATCGACCACCGCGGCCCGCGTCATGCGTGCCATCTGCGCCGTCAGTACGCAACACAGCGTCAACACCGGCAACGCATAGACGTGAACCAGTTCGCCAAACGACTCGGTCTCGACGCTACGCGACAGCGCCGGCAGCCAGCCCAGCTTGACCGCGAAGATCAGTACCGCGACGGTGGCGATCAGGAACTCCGGCACGGAGACAGCGAACACCGTCAGCATGTTGCTGTAACGGTCGAAGATTGAGCCGCGGTACATCGCTGACAGAATGCCTATGACCAACGCCAGCGGCACCGAGAACAACGCGGCGATCGCTCCCAGTTTCAGGGTATTGGGCAGCCGGCTGGCGATCATCTCGTCAACCGGCATACCGTTGACCAAGGAAACGCCAGGATTACCGGTGATCAGCCCGCCTAACCAGTTCACGTAACGCAGGTGCACGGGTAGATCAAGGCCTAACTGCGCGCGCAGCGCCGCCAGCACTTCTGGCGTTGCCTCTTGGCCGAGCTGTTCCTGGACCGCGTCACCCGGTAGCAGGTTGGTGAGGAAAAACACCACGAGCGAAACGAAAAGCAGCGTTATCACGCCTACAGCCAATCGACCACCAACCAAGCGTGCAATAGTACTGTTCATAATTCATACCTTCACTTAGTGGCGCCTGCATAAGCTGCAGGCGACACCCTGGTTATCGAGCTGTCGTTTCCCTAGTTGCTCAGGCATCCAGCCAGACGTTCTCGGCGAACATGTAACCCATCATCCCACCGAGTGGATGAGGGGTAAGTCCTTTCAACTTGACGCTGTGGCCATCGAGGCTGCTGTTGAACTGCGCAATACCGACACCGCAGTGTTCATTCACCAGCACCTGCATATCGCCATACATCTGCTTACGTTTAGCTTCATCAGTCTCGCCGCGCGCAGCGACCAGCAACTGGTCGAACTGTTCGTTCTTCCAACCCGATTCGTTCATGCCCGCGCTGGACTGGTAGAACAGGCTGAACATCAGGTCGACGGTCGGGCGCGCGCCGATGTTGCCGAAGTACAACGGATGCTTCATCCAGTGACTGGACCAGTAGCCATCCGCTGGCATCCGTTTGATATCCAGCTTGAGGCCGATCTGCTGCCCGGAGAGCTGCAGCAACTGCGCGATGTCCACTGAGCCAGTAGCGGCGTCGGAACACACAAGGGGCAAGGGACGTCCGGCCATGCCGGATTTCTGCAGGTGGAACCTGGCCTTATCCAGGTCGTACTCACGTTGTGGCAGACCAGCGAAGTAGTAACGATTGCTGGGGGCGACCGGCTGGTCGTTGGCGATCACGCCGTAGCCCCGGAAAGCAACCCGATTGATCTGTTTGCGATCTTGCAGATACTTCATCGCCAGGACAAAGTCCGGGTTCTGCACCGGGCCCAGATTGTCGCGCAGCCCTAGATTGGTATAGCCACCGGTCGGGGTCTCCATCAACTCTACCTTGGCACTTTCCTGAATGCGCGCAACCGAACGCGGATTGATCGGATTAATCAGGTCCACATCACCGGCAAGCAGGGCACTGATACGAGCAGCCTCGTCGGGGATCGAGAAGAATTCGATCTCGTCGAGGTAAGGCAGGCCCGGCTTCCAATAGCTGGCGTTGCGCGCACTGATCGAGCGCACGCCTGGCTGGAATTCCGCACATTTGAAAGGCCCGGTGCCGTTGGCGATGGCGAAATCGGTGGTACCGTCGCGCACGATGAGAAAATAAGTAGTGGCAAGGATCGCCGGCAGGTCGGCATTCGGGCTGACCAAGCGGATCTGCACCTCATGTGGTCCAACGGCCTTCACCTCCTCCAACTGCTGCGCAATGGCCACCACCCTGGAGCCAGTCTCCGGTAGCTTGTGGCGGTTCAACGAATAGACGACGTCGGCCGAAGTGAATGGCCTGCCATCGTGGAATACAACGTCCTTGCGCAGCTTGATGGTCCAGGAGATCGCATCATCTGTATCGAACGACTCCGCCAGAGCCATGCGCGGCGTCAGTTGCGCGTCCAAGACCGCCAAGCCGTTATAGAACATGTTGTGCCGACAGTAGTCGGTGTAGTTCGCGCCCTTTGCCGGGTCCAGCGTATCGGCGGTCGAGCTTGTCGATGTGGCAACCTTGATGCGGCCACCCTGCTTGCCTTGACCCGTACTTGCTGAGGTTGCGGCGAACACTTGGCCGGCCGAACCGAACAGGCTGCCCGCGCCAGCGGCAGCAATCCCTGCGACCCCCAGCATGCGCAAGGCATCACGGCGCGACATACCACGATTGAGCCCTTCAAAAACACGCAGGCTTTCTTGGCCTGTGATCAATTGGGAGTCGACTTTGTTTTTATCGTCAGTCATATCGGTTCTACCGTTTGAAGGTTCGAATGCTCCCGCATTGCCGAAGCGTTTTTGCAACGTGACGCAACTGCATAAATTCAGTGTATTGGTCCCGTAATCGTTAATACGCCATTACCTTCGTCAGGAACCAGGATTTGCCGAAATGCCCAAGAGTGGTCAGGAATAGGTAGACGGCATTGCGGCCGCGCTCAACCTAGGGCCTGGCTGAAGATCGCATATTGCTTGACCGTGTCGTCCGATACCGGTGCCTGGCCGCGAACCATGCGCACCGAGGGCCCGGCTAGTGCCAGCCCGAGGCTTTCCACCCAAGTGCCAAGGCCGCTTTCGCCGGTCACATCGACGCGCACGAAGGAACCGGAGTAGGTTCGCGCCCAATGGGCGATCAGGGCCTTGGCACGCTGTGTATCGGGGGCCACCACTGGGCCGATCACACGGCCGAGGCCGAAGGGGCGCATGATGGAGAATCCGATCGCTTCGCCATTCTTTTCGATCAGTACGCCCTCGGCCACATTTAGCACTTGCGCCATAAACTCTTCACGTGGCATGCCAAGGGCGCGCGTTGCCAGTGCCGCCAGCGCTTGCAGATCGCCGGCCGCAACCGGACGGATGCGCTCTCCCGCGGCAAGTGCAAGTGGGGACGGTTGCTGCATCATGCCCTGATGATGGTCGACGGTGCCGGTCGGCACGAAGCCCAGCTTTTCATACAGTGGCTGTCCGACCGGGGTGGCCGTGAGCAAGATGCAGCGCTCGCCCAGTTCCTCAAGCACCAGGTTCATCAGTTCGCGACCGATGCCCTTGCCTTGCCGTTCCGATGACACAATGATCATGCCGAGCGAGGCATGGGTATTGCCGAATTTCCAGCACAGCCCGGTGCCAGCCAGCGTACCGTTTTCCTGCGCCACGAAACCCGTGCCGAGGCGGTACATTAACTGCCAGTCTTCGAGGCGATGCGCCCAGTACACCGCCTGCGACAGTTCATGTGCCGAGGGAAGGTCATCCTCAGTCATCCGGCGATAAGTGACGCCGGCATTCCTCGTTTGATTGGTCATGGTTTCTCTCCTCGGACTTGCAACATTCGCAGGATCCTGGCTTCTTCCCGGAACGGTGTGCCGTCATCGGGACTCCGCGAGAAAGCCGTTTCAGGCTTGGCTGGGTGGGTATGGCCTAAAAATCAGCGACCTTGCCCCATGCGGAACTGCTGAACCGGCCCGGCCGGTACGGTACAGGGTCAACGATCGGTTCGGCACCACTGGCAAGGTCAGCGATCAGGTGGCCGGCTCCAGGTGCAATGCCGAAGCCGTGTCCGGAAAAGCCTGCTGCGAGGATGAAGCCTGGCACCCCCGGTACCTCGCCGATGCCGGGAACACCGTCCGGTGTGCAGTCGACGAAGCCGGCCCACGCGTGCGTGATCTTTGCATCGTGAAGCTGGGGCAACAGTTCAACGGCGCGGCGGTGGGTCTCCCTGATCGTGGACAAACAGGGCTTCGGATCGAGGATGCGCATCCGCTCCATGGGGGTCGGCGCATCGAGCCGCCAGCGCCTTAGCGTTTCGTGCCCACCCTGAATGCCTTGCAGGCCTCCCGGAAGAAGGTTGCGCCAGCGCTCCGCGAACATGGGCAAGAATTGCGGCGCGAATCGCATGAACTGCGGCGTCACGTCCACGCGTGCGCGGCCGCTGATGGCCAATGCGTAGCGTCCGTCGTTGCGGCGCGTGAAGGACACGCCTTTCGTAAACAGGGCATCCGGCAAGCAATGTTCCACAGGGGACACGCTCAGGATCGATTGGCGTATAGAAGCCTGGGGAAAACGGATGCCCAGCTGACGGCAGAACGAGGAGGCCCAGGCCCCACCGGCAAGCACAACCGTCTTGGTCTTGATGACCCCGGCTTCGGTCACCACGCCGCTAACCCGCCCGCCTTCGGTCTCGATGCCGCGGGCGGCACAGTTCTGGTGGACACTGCCGCCGAGCTTTATAAGCGCAGCTGCCACGGCCGGCGCAGCCTTACCAGGATCGGCGGTGCCATCGGTGGGCGAGAAGACGCCGCCCTTCCAGGCGCGACCGGTCGCTTGCCCCTGCTGGGCGGCCTCGCGGCTGCTTAGCATGTGGGTTGTCACGCCGGCGCTCTTGGCAAAATCATGCCAGCTGGCCCAACGAGAAATCTCAGCCTCGTCGTTACTAAGAAACAAGAGCCCGCAGCGACGAAAACCTGTGTCTTCACCGCTCTCAGAGGCAAATTGCTCCCAGAGATCAAGGCTCTTGCTCGCCATGGGCAGTTCGCGGGCGTCGCGGTTCTGCTGCCGGCACCAGCCCCAATTGCGGCTGGACTGTTCAGCCCCAATCCTCCCCTTCTCGACCAAGGCGACGGATACGCCGCGCTTGGCCAGGTAGTAGGCGGTAAAGACACCGATGATGCCGCCGCCGATCACGACGACCTCGGCGGAGGCAGGTGGCTTGGAGGATGTGTTAATGTGGTTCAGTGGTGGGGACATGATGGGTCTCGCTAGTCAATTCAGGCCTGGACGCTTTGGGTCACATAGAACTTCGCCACGCGATCGCTGCTTTCCCATCCAACCTGCGCGCCTTGAGGCACGAACAGTGCGTCGCCAGTGCCCAGCGACAGCACGCAGCCATCAGGAGTCGCGAACCGCACGCCGCCGGCCAGCAGGTACATGAATTCGTTGATGCGATGCGGGCGAACAATCCGGTGGTACGGTGTCGAATCCCAGGTGCCCGCGCTGTACTGCGTGCCGTCCTCGGTGAATACATTGTCCTTGCGGCATTGCGGGGGCTGGCTCAGCAGTGCCTCTGCGGGCAGCGAGGCGGATGGCTTGAAGTCGGCGTCAGCGTATAGCGGGAACAGCCCGCGTCTTGTCGGCTTGTCGCAAGCGGCCGCGCAAAACACGAATCGCGCGCCCGATTCGGCCTGGATGCGAAGCTCCGTACCGCACCCGATGACAGCACCCGCTTGCGGGCCGAGCACCAGCGGGGCCGCTCCGGCTGCGGTCAGGGTCAGCTCTCCCTCGACGACGACAATGGTTTCGTTGTGAGGGAAGCCCGGAACTTCAAGTTCACCGATGAAACTGGTTCGACCCGCGATCATCGAGTCGGCTCCTTCCCAGGCAATCTCGCGATGTCGTGCAAAAGGATCGTCCTTACCGAACGCCGCTTGGCGGAAGGAAGTTGAAACGGGTGCACCGTCGGCGCGATGCAGCACTTGGGCTACGGTCATGATTGCTCCTGCGCGTTGCGCGATGATTTCTCTGAAGACCTAGCCGGCGATTGCCAGCAACACTTCACATGCCTCTGCGTCCAAAGCCACCGCACAGTGCTCAACGCCATGCGGTACGACGATGAACTCTCCCGGTTCGACAATCTCTTCACGGTCACGGAATTTCATGAGCAGCCGCCCCCGGTGAACAAAAAACAGTTCATCGTCGTTCTGTCGAAATGACCAGTTGGAGGCGCCCTTGAACATGGCGACCTTGATGTGCGTGTTGTTGATCTGCCCCTCGACTTTGTCGGCAAACACGGTTGACAGGTTCTTCTTGCGAATTGGCGAAAGATGCTTGTTCAGAGCGGCGACGTCGCGCAGGATTGCGTTGAGCTGACTGGGCACGTCCTTCCCATCGGCAGGGTATTGGCCGTCCAAGGCCGCAGTCCCGATCGTGAATCCAGCTGCGCCTGCACCCTGAACTATTGCAATTCTCTCGGGGCTTGCGATTGAGCCTGCAACGTAGACAGGCTTGGAGACTGCAGCACAGACGGCCCGCATCAACTCGGGCACGTTCTCCGCCGAACGGTATGCCAGCAGATCCAGGCCGTGCACACCATCGCGCGCTGCCATCGCCTTGGCGCTGTCGACAATCTCCTCGATGCTGCCTTCCAGCACGCTCGGGTGACCGGTGATCAGACCGGGGAAGGGAAAGTACTGGATGCCGGTCTCCTTGATGATCGGCAGCACGTCATCGACCCGCGTGCCACCAAGAAGAATGTCGACGCCGATCTCGACAGCCGCCTTCGCTGACACGATTTCGCTTTCTCGGTCCAACGACACGACCTCCAGGTAGGAGGTGGCACCGCCCGCCTTGATGGCTGCATTGAGGCTCTTCAACTGCTCGATCGGCAAGCCGATGTCCTTGAAGCCGATGTGTCGAACACCGAGGTCGAGCGCCGTTTGGAGTTGCTGCGATGCGTCTGCAACCGTGCGGTCATTGCGCGTGAGCATGAAAATGAAGCGAAGTCCCATGATGGTTCCCTTTCAATTAGTTTTGCGTGGCCTGCGCAGCTACAAGACGCTTTGCATAGGCAAGTGCAGTTTCCAGGCTGGCGTGGTCGGCAATACCCCGGCCCGCGATGTCAAACGCCGTGCCGTGATCCGGGCTGGTGCGGACAAACGGCAGGCCCAGTGTGATGTTCACTCCTTTTTCCAGACCGAGATACTTCACAGGGATCAGCCCTTGATCGTGGTATTGGGCTACGACGACATCGAATCTGCCCATCCGTGCCTGCATATAGACTGTGTCGCCTGGATGTGGGCCGCTGGCATCTATACCTTCGGCACGGGCCGCTTCAATTGCAGGCAGGATGATCCTGATTTCCTCATCGCCAAACAGGCCGCCTTCACCGGCGTGCGGATTGAGACCTGCAACGGCTATACGTGGGCTCGGGAAGCCGAGCGCCTTCCCGCCCTCGTGGGCAAGGCGGATGGCCGACATCTGCGCGTCGAAATCACCCTGTTCGATCGCTTTGCGCAGTGAGGTGTGGATCGTGACGAGCACCGTACGGATGTCGTCGTTGGCCAGCATCATTGCCACACGACTGGCGCCGCCATACTCGGCCAGAATTTCCGTATGGCCGGGGTAGCGAATTCCGGCGCTGCTCATCGCCTCCTTATTGATCGGCGCCGTGACGATACCGCTCACCTCTCCGGACTTGGCTGCTGCTATCGCTGCAACGATGGCATCGAAGGCCGCCTGCCCGGAAATCGCGCTGATCTGCCCGAGTGGTGGAGGCTCGACGATCCGGGTGGCCTCGATGACTTCAATGACGCGCGGCTGGAACTGCGCCGCATCGGGCACATCTATGCGTCTCACCTCGATGTCCAGGCCCAGCCGACGCACGATGTCCTGCATCACGATACAGCTGCCGAACACGACCACGCGTTCGCCGCCCTTCGCAAGTAACTTCGCAACGATTTCCGGCCCAATGCCGGATGCATCGCCCATCGTCAGGGCAATTGGAGGGAAAATATTTTTCATAGTAAATCCTTGTGTATGGCTTGGGCTGCACCGCGTATCTGCGCGATAGCGCGCTCTAGAGAGTCGTCACTGCCAAAGCCACCGGCTTTCATGGCAAGCAGGAGCGTGCGTCCCCCGCCAAGCTTGGCGCGAGAAAGAGGAAAACCGGGTTCCAGTTCTTGCAGGACCTCGAACTCACGAACGTTGAGAAGATCCAGGACAGCTTCCATCGTGTCGCCGCCGGTGGCGATTAACGCGCCGAAGCGTGTATCTTGAAGTTCGCGCGCCGCGTCGTCTGCAATGCGGCGCAGCACCGCAGCCGGGTCGCGCTCGCGCGTAGCTGGTCCGCGCAGCAGCGTGACGCTGCTGAGCTCCCGGACCAGATCTGCCTGTCGATGGCTGCGCGGATTCGCGCTTCCAATGACGACCAAAACATCGTTACTGATGCAATCAAGCAATTGCGGTGCAGTCTTCGCCGGCACAAAACGCCGCGCCAGGGCTACCGCCATTCCAGGAGAGCCAAGCCACAGGATAGATTCTGGGTCCTCGATAGAAGCAATTTGCGCGTCGAGTTCTTCCTGCGTTACCGCATCGAGCAGCGTGACATCCTTGATGCAGTTCGGGACCAGGTCGACAAGCGCAGAATGCCGCGCCGGGTGCACAGGGTCTTGGCCATACACACTCTCGGAAACCGGGATACCGTCAACAAACTGAATTCCGCCCACCGTCGTACGTCCGGCTTGGGGAAAGGCTGGTGCGAACACCAGTGATCTACGGCCGCTCGCCGCAAAACATGCCTCAAGCTCTTCCGCGATATTGCCGCGTAGCGTGGAGTCCACCGTCTTGTAGAACACGGCGCAACCGGAAAGCAGTGAGGTCAATCGTGCGACCTCCTCACAAGCTTGCGACAAAGTAGCGGATCGCGAACCGCTATCGACAGCGACGACCGCTGCTGTTTGACGTGGAAGCTGGCCCCTTCCGATTTGCGCGCTCAGTCCGCGAGCGACGAAAGGTGCCGCGCCATCTGCCGCACTGGTCAGATCGTCGGCGAGGATCCCGATATTGGGTTGATTATCTGTAAGCATTAGGCCCCCAATATTCGGTTGATGTCTTCTACACATGTATCGATTGTAAAAATTCATTCACACTATAAAAAGCGATAGTTTCTGATCACTATTGGTGATAATTTCTCACCAATGGACCATTCAGAAATACCTTCGCTCGATGACCTGCGAGCATTCGAAGCAACAGCGCGGCTGGGTTCAGTCCGGCGTGCCGCTGACTCGCTCGCGCTCACGCACGGCGCTGTCAGTCGCCGCATCACCAAACTCGCCGACGACATCGGGGTCAAGTTATTCGAGAGGAATGGGCGAGGCCTGCGGCTCACACCGGCCGGCGAGACACTCAACCTCACCCTTGGCAGGTTTTTCGGCGAGTTGGCCGCCACCATGCAAAGCCTGCGTGCTACCAGTGTCGGGAAAACGGCCCTGGTGCTCTCCTGCGAACCTTCAGTTGCCATGCGCTGGCTCATTCCGCGGTTGGGGGGATTTCAAGTGGCGCATCCAAACATCGCCCTCCACCTCTCCGTGGGTGGCGGGCTGGTGGACTTTCGCAAAAGTCAGGTGGATCTCGCTATTCGACGGCTAGATTTCGCTGTGCCCGAGACGTGGAATGTCCGGCCCCTTTTCCCCGAAAAGGTTGGGCCTGTCATGAGGCCGGAATTGGTGCCGAATTTCGAACGCGGCGACTATCTTGCTCTCGGGTCGAAGACGCGACCTGACGCATGGGCGCAATGGCTGAGTACCCATCCGTCGGCGCTTCGGCCCACAGAAATCCGGTACTACGACCATCACTCTCTGATTGTCGAAGCTGCAGCTGCAGGCCTTGGTGTCGCCCTCAGCCCGCTGATACTCGCTGTTGACGATGTGGGACGAGGAAGCTTGGCGGCACCTGCTGGCTTTGACCCTGACGGCAGTCAATATGGGTTGATATGGTTAGGGTCGAATGAACTGCAAGGTGTGGAGTTTGAACTCGCTGAGTGGCTTCTAGCGCAGTTCAGCCACCTAAGGCCCTAACTCCTTCGAACAGATCGCACCGCAGCTCAAAATCGCGATCTCACATTGACTGAAAGGCTGCCACAAAGTGGATGAGCCGCGCACAACTGCTGCCACCCGTCATCCAGCGCGGCGATCAAAACTCCAGCTGACCCAGGCAGGTTTCACCTGCGTCTGGATGACTTCAACAACCGCAGCGTTGCCACCGCGATGCATTTGCTGGTGCTGTTTTCTCGAAGTACCGCCTCTGATTAAGCATCCAGCCAGACTTGCTCTGCAAACATGTAGCCCATGAAACCACCCAGCGGGTTGCTGCCGTAGCCTTTGATGCGCTGATCGATACCGTCAATATTGCTGATGAAGACCGGAACACCGATGCCGCAATGTTCGTGCACCAGTGCCTGCATGTCCGCATACATTGTGCTGCGCTTGGCCTCATCGGTTTCAGCACGGGCCAACACCAGCAACTGGTCGAACTTCTCGTTCTTCCAGGCGGACTCGTTCCACGGCGCGTTCGACTTGAAGAACTGCGAGAACATTACGTCGGCGTTCGGCCGTGGGTTGATGTTGCCGAAACTCAGCGGATGCTTCGCCCAGTGATTGGACCAATAGCCGTCACTGGGCATGCGGTTGACATCTAGCTTGAGCCCGGCCTGTTTCGCCGATTGTTGCAAGAGAACCGCCATATCCACCGAGCCGGTCGCAGCTGGCGCAGCGTACACCGGCATGCTGATGCTCTCAATACCGGCCTTTTTCAGAAGGAACTTGGCTTTTTCCGGGTCGTAAACTCGTTGTGGCAGATCAACATTGAAGTAACGCGAACCAGGCGAAATTGGATGATCGTTACCGACCACGGCGAAACCCCTGAAGACGGCAGATACAATCTGCTCACGATCCAGCAGGTATTTCATCGCCAAAGTGAATTCCGGGCTTTTACCAGGCATTTGATCCTGGCGAATGATCAGATCGGTGTAGTTTCCAGACGGCGACGAAATCACCCTGTGAGTGTTGCTGGCCTTGATGCGTACTGTGGAGCGCGGATCGACTTCATTGGTGATATGCACATCGCCTGACAGCAGCGCGTTGATCCTTGAAGGTTCGTCGGCAATACCGATGAATTCGATCTCATCGAGGTAAGGCAAACCCGGTTTCCAGTATTGGATATTGCGTACGGCAATCGAGCGCACGCCGGGCTTGAACTCCTTGACCTTGAACGGCCCCGTGCCGATGCCCAGGCTGAAGTCGGTGGTGCCCTCGGGAACAATCAGAAAATGCGACACTGCGAGAATCGACATCAGCTCGGCGTTCGGGCCGCTGAGACGTATCTGCACTTCACTTTCGCTGATCGCCTTGACCTCGCTGAACTGCTCTGCCAGCGACAGGACTTTGGAGCCTGCGATGGGATCCTTGTGCCGTAATAAAGAAAACACCACGTCGGCCGCCGTCAGGGACTTGCCATTGTGGAAGGTCACCTCTTTTCGAAGGGTGATCACCCAAAGTGTGGCGTCGGTGGTTTCACAGCGCTCGGCCAACTCCAATTGCGGGATCATACGACTGTCGAAACGCGTCAAACCGTTATAAAACATGAAATGCCGAGTGTAATCAGTAGAACCGGAACCCTTGGCGGGATCGAGGGTGTCGGCAGTTGAACTGTTCATGCCCGCGACGCGAATCCGCCCGCCCGGCTTGCCTTTAACGGGGGCTGCGGCCTCGTCCGCGAACAGCTTCCCGGCAGCGCCGAATAGACTGCCGGTTCCGGCGGCCGCGACACCGGCGACTCCTAGCATTTGCAACGCGCTGCGCCGAGAAATATCACGGTTAAGGCTTTCGAAGACGCGCAGGCTTTCCTGGCCGCTGATCAGTTGGGAGTCGATCTTGGTATCAGTCATTTCAGTTGTACCTGCCATAAGTGAGGAAAGCGGAGTGTCCCGGCCAAGCGGAACGTCCTTCAAACGCGCACGACGGTGATGCCAACATCAACAAACAGGGGGATACTTCAGGTCGCGGCTTAACGCACCAAGTCCTGAAACCGGTAATAGGCGCCCACTAACGGCAGAAACCATGGGTTGCCAAAGTGCCCCGGGATGGCAGGCCAGGTGAAATCCTTCCACGGATTGAGGTCGGCGCGGCCATCGAGCACCTCGGCCATGATCGCGCCCATGTAGGTCGCCATGTGCGTCCCATGACCGCTGTAACCCATGGAATAGAACAGCCCATCGTGCTCACCGGCACGAGGCAGGCGGTCGCGGGTCATATCCACCATGCCTCCCCAGCAGTAATCGATGCGTGTACCGCTCAGCTCAGGGAAGATATCGATCAGTGCCTTCTGCAGGATCACGCCACTTTTCATGTCGGATGCCGGGTTCGACTTGGCAAACCGCGCACGCCCACCGAACAACAAGCGATTGTCCGGGGTGATCCGAAAGTAGTTAACGAAGTTTTTCGTATCGGTGTACATGCGCCGATTCGGCACCAGACGGTCAAGCACTTCAACAGACAATGGCTCGGTAACGATGATAAAAGCGCCCACGGGCACAATGCGTCGGCGAAACCACCCCAGCGGTCCGACTGCGGACGTGCCAGTCGCCAGTAGCACCTGTTTGGCACGCACCTCGCCGCGCGGCGTCTTTACCTGATGCTCAGTGCCTGTGTGACGCGCCAGGCCAAGCACCGGTGCATCTTCATAGATGCGCACGCCACGCCGGGCCGCAGCCTCCGCAAGCCCCTGACCATAGCGACCTACGTGCATGCCGGCACTTTTAGCAAAGACCAGACCACCGAAATAACGGTCTGATCCGACTTCGCTGCTCAGCTGTTCCCGAGTCAACATGAACGTATCGGGGTCGCATTCTTTTTCCATGAGTGCCTGGGATCGGGCCAGCTTGTCAAAATGCTCAGGTTTGGCCGCCAGTTTGAGCTTGCCGACGCGTTTAAAATTGCAGTCGATGCCCTCCTCCGCGATCAGCGATTCGACCTTACTGACGCCGGCGTCAAACGCGCGAAACAAAAGGTTCGCACGCTCGCGCCCGATAGCGGTAGACAACGCGTAGTAGTCTTGGGCAAAACCGTTGTTACACATTCCACCATTGCGTCCGGAGGCTGCGTTGCCAACCAAACCAGCCTCGAACACGGCAACCCTTGCACCCTTTTTGGCCAGTGCAATGGCGGCGGACAAACCGGTAAACCCGGCGCCGACGATCGCCACATCGACCTCACCGCTGGGCGCGTCACGTTCACCCGCTGCGAACCTGGGAGCGGTATCCAGCCAGTAGGGCATCATTTTCATACGCAACATCCATTACATGAGGGTGAGTGAGCCGTTCGCGCAATGCAGAATCTGTGAGTAGTTGCCTGCATCAGCCGATCGACTGGTTGGACAGGGCAAATAAACGCGCATCAGTTTCAGCAGAGTTCGGGGGGGAGTGCGTGGTGCGCACCATGGGGGTTGCATAGCCAACGCAAGGCAGACCTAGCTCGGTCAACCAGTTTGACAAGCGACTGCTGTCGGTCACGTCGATGCGAACGAAACGGCCTCGATGGGCATGCGCCAGTGCGCCGATAAGCGCTTTGGCATCCGGCACCGCTTCTGGCCCACTGGCAATTACCGGGCCGATGACCACGCCACGGCCCCATTCGCGGACACAACCGTAAGCCAACACACCGGCACCTCGATCGACGACCAGGATGCTGCCGATGTCGAACAGGTGGCTTAACAATGCGCTGCGGTCCCTGCCTGTGGCCACCCTGTCCAGCTGTCGCACGGCCTGCTCGTCGCAGGGCTGCATGCTTCGAAGGTGCAAGTCATCGGGGACAAAATGCGATGCCTGCTCCAGCACCGCCTGATGCTGATGGAGCTGCCCGTGGGCAACGAACCCGAGTCGGGTGTACAGCGCCAAACCTTCTTGAGTCGAGTTGAGAATCAGCGTTCGCTCGCCCGTGTGCTGCAACACACTGTCCATAAGGGCGCGTCCGATACCCTTGCCCTGCACAGCTGCCGAGACAATGATCATGCCCACCGAAGCGTGACTATCGCCCTGCAGCCACCATAGGGCAGTGCCGACCAATTGGCCCTCTACTTCCACCGCGAGACCGGCGCCAAGATCGAAGGCGAAGCGCCAGTCAGCCTCCCGGTATGGCCACGCCAATGCAGATGAGAGGCCGATGGCCTGCGGTAAATGGTCAGCACGCAATGGCATCAACTGTGGGGCCGCAGAGCCAGCTGACGCAGCATGCCGGGGCTGGGATGGGGCGGTCAGATCGGAGTGCTTCAACATAACGAAGGTTCCTGTGAGTCAAGCTGTG
This sequence comes from Pseudomonas coronafaciens pv. oryzae str. 1_6, assembly GCF_000156995.2. NCBI lineage: Bacteria > Pseudomonadati > Pseudomonadota > Gammaproteobacteria > Pseudomonadales > Pseudomonadaceae > Pseudomonas > Pseudomonas coronafaciens. The sequence goes on from NZ_CP046035.1 coordinate 2,915,965, forward strand.
TGTACGTTTAAAACTCCGCAACCTTGCCCCAGGCAGACGATTGAAAGCGGTTCGGGTGGTAGGGCTGCGGATCAACGATCGGGGCTTTGCCGCTGACGATGTCGGCAATCAAATGACCTGCGCCTGAAGCAATCCCGAAGCCATGTCCACTGAACGCGGATGCCAGCACCAAACCAGGCAGGTTGTCCATTTCACCAATGCCAGGAACGCCATCAGGCGTGCTGTCTACATAACCGGCCCAAGCGGCAGTGACCGTCGAATCTTTCAACGCCGGAACCAGCTCCACTGCACGTTTGTAGGTCAGCGCCACCGACTTGGCAGCTGCTTTCGAATCGAAAATCCGCATCCTCTCCATTGGCGTCGGCTGGTCCAGGCACCAGCGTTTGTGGCGCTCGTGACCCGAGCGCAGGCCCTCCAGGCCACCCGGTGCGAGGTTGCGCCATCTGCGCTGAAACACAGGCAGAAACTGCGGGGCGAAACTGAGCAACTGTGGCGTCACATCAGCATGTCCTCTGCCGCTGATCGCCAGCGTGTAACTGCCATCGGCGCGGCGCGTCATGGAGGCGCCAGCTGTGTGAAGCGCACTGGGTATTTCCTCGCGCGGGGCACTGACTGAAAGCACGGTCTGACGAATCATGGCCAGGGGAAAGCGAATGCCATATTGACGACAGAACGAGGAAGCCCACGCTATCGACCGCGACTTGCAGCGATAGCTCAACTGGCGTGTCCTGAGGATTAGCGATTTTCAAAACAGCGGATTTACCGTCCGCACTGTCGCAGCGAAAGGTATTGCCTTTTTCTGTAGCGAAGCGGGTCAGATCAGCTTTTATCTCAAACTGATCCAGCAGTATCCGACCGGTCTCCTCTAACGAAACCGGGGTAAATGTGGCTGCCAGATCGCCCTGTAATACCGCAAGGCTGTCGCTGAAATTGCACTCCCGCATCTCTCGCATCGCTGAACTCCAGGCTTTGGAAGGCTATCCACAGCAGGCTTCTGATAGCCCTATATTGTGCTACAACTTATTTTATTGAAAGAGGGAAATGAAAAATAATTCTATTTTCAAGCAAAAAACAGATCCGTGCTGGACCTAAGTACATGTTTTACTCGTTAAACCTCTGACAAAATTTTTCGATGTTTTTTTGATTGTTGAACAATATATGCGCAGAGATTGAGCTCATTTGCGATTTAGCAGATTGGTCACCAGACCTTGCCGGAAAGTACGCAGCAGAGGCGTGGATGCAAGGGCTACATCGGCCTCCAACTGCGATGCAGTTGAGGTAAAAGCTTTCCAAGCAAAAAAATGCCAGATAAGCAGCACCCACAAACCGGACGGCAGAGTTGTCACGTCTGACCTTGGCATCAGAAAGGTGTGTTCGCCAAGTGGGACGTGTTTTTCAGCGCCTTGGCCAGGACCGGCTTCGACGGTATCGTCACCGCGTGCGTCTTCGGCTGGGAAGCGCGCGCTGACGCCTCCGGGCGCTTCATACGCCAAGAGATCCAGTCTTACATCGACAAGTACTTAAAGTAGAGGAAATGGAACAGCGCTTCATCTGAGCGAACGGTTTCAAACACGCCCGCCCCACGAGCGATCAGCGAACGCCATAACCTGCCCCATCGAGCGATTCAAATAGCAAGTAACACGCACTGCTGACGAGTCTCCGGAGCAATCAGGCTGGCAGACACTCGTTTGCTCCCGCCCGTCTAGCGTGATACCGACGAGCCCTCCTGCTGCACCAATGGGGTTGTCGACACAGCACTATCCAAGTATCGGCACTGCTCCGGATATGGTGCGCTGGCCCCCGCATCCTTCAAAGGCGTTCAAGCTCGCGGATACGACTTTCGCCCATTATCAGTGCCTTGCTGGTAAGTCGCGTGGCGATGTGGCATGCAAAAACAGCTTGCATTCATATCCACCTTGCCACTATAAATTGTACATGACTAGACAGGTTCGATTCGACAAGAAAACCCAGGTGATCAATGAGCTGATACGCCGTATCGAAAGCGGCCAGATGAGCTCCGGCGCCCTGCTCCCCGGAGAAAACCTCCTGGCCCAGGAATTTAACGTCAGCCGCGGCACGCTGCGTGAGGCGTTGTCCGAGCTCAAGCGGCGTAACTTCATTGCCACCCAGACCGGAGTGGGCTCAATCGTCACCTACGACGGCTTTAGCCTGGATCAGCACGCTGGCTGGGCCCAGGCTCTTGCTGACACTGGCGCCGGCGTGCGTACGGAAATCCTGCGTCTGGTAGCGGTGCAACGGCCCGACCTTGAAGTACGCCTGGGCACCTCCAGCCTGGTGGCCCTGGACCGCCGCCGTATCGCCGCCGATGGCAGTATCGTTTCCCTTGAGCGCGCATTGATCCCTGCGGTCGATGGCCTGGAAGACCTGCCGCAGTACGGCCTGCTGGAGGACTCACTGACGGTTACCATGGCTGCCCACGGTTTCATTGGCGACAAGGGTGACCAGTGGATAGGTGCAGAGCCCCTGAACAGCGATGACGCCGCGCTACTGGCGCGCGACCCCGGCACGGTGTTTCTCAAAGCCGTGCGCACGACATTTGACCGCCGTGCACGTTTTATGGAGCACGTAGAGAGCCTGTTGGACCCCGTGCATTTCCGCCTTCATCTCGCCTTTGGATCCTCCACATGAGCTCAGCATTTCTACAAGACCGAGGCCTGGGTGCCTTTTATGGCCTGGCCTTGGGCGACGCCTTGGGCATGCCGACGCAATCGCTGCCGCGCGCATTGATCCTGCAACGCTATGGCCATATCAGTACGCTCATCGGCGCCGATGCTGATCAGCCGATCGCACCTGACATGCCGGCGGGCGCCATCACCGATGACACAGAACAAGCCATTCTGGTGGCACACCTGCTGGTGGCCGGCGGCGGTAGCATTGACCCCTCAGCCTTGGCCCACAGCCTGATCGAGTGGGAAGCCGCCATGAAAGCCAAGGGCTCCCAAGACCTGCTGGGGCCTTCGACCAAGCGCGCGATTGAAATGATCCTTGATGGTCACAGCCCTGAAGAGGCTGGCCGCTTCGGCACCACCAATGGCGCAGCAATGCGTATTACCCCAGTGGGCATCGCGGCCGACGTAGGCAATCGCGAGGCTTTCATCAAACAGGTGGTGCAGGCCTGTCAGGTCACCCATAACACCACACTGGGCATCTCCAGCGCAGCGGCGGTCGCGGCTGTGGTGTCCGCCGGGATCAATGGCGCCCCCCTGGCCGAGTCTCTGGAGATTGGCGCCGAGGTGGCCCTGAGTGCCGAACGTCATGGCCATTGGGTTGCGGGTGGGCGTATCGGCGCGCGCATTCACTGGGCCAAAGCACTGTGCGCCGACTGCACCGACGAACAGTTGGCCGACCGGGTTCACGATGTGATTGGCACCTCGGTCGCCTCACAGGAATCGGTGGTCGCAGCGTTCACCCTCGCCCACCGCGTGGCCAGCAGCCAGCTCAGCCCGTTCGATGCGGTATGCATGGCGGCCAGCCTGGGCGGTGACACCGATACGATTGCTGCCATTCTGGGCGCCATGCTGGGCGCCTGCACCGGCATGCAGGCATGGCCGAGGGCGTTGATCGAGCAAATTGATGCGGTCAACGCGCTCGAGCTCGCCCCCTTGGTCGATCAACTGCTGGCCCTGCGCGCCGGTTGACGGGCCGAGCGCTGCTCGCCCGCTGGAACCAGATCACCCTCGCCCTCGGACTTCCGAACGGCGATCAGGCTGCCCCTTACTCAGGAAGGCCTGTTTGCACTGGATTGCATCTGCTGACGTACTGCCACAACCACAATAAAGGCAATAGGAGCAACGCAAATGAATACATCTTCCGCCTCTCAAGGTGCGGGTCAGCTGGAAACCCGTGGCATCGAGCCGGTCCCTGAAAACGAATGCAATGGCCACCCGTTGCAGTTGTTCTGGGTCTGGTTCGCCGCCAATATCAGCATTCTGGGCTTGCCGCTCGGGGCCACCCTGGTAGCGTTCCAGGGGCTGGCCATCTGGCAGGCCATTATCGTCGCCATCCTAGGTGCCGCTGGCTCATTCGCAGTGGTCGGGGTTATCTCGATTGCCGGACGGCGTGGTCGTGCGCCAAGCCTGACGCTGTCCCGCGCCATCTTCGGGGTGCGCGGCAATATCGGGCCCACCCTGGTTTCGCTTATGTCGCGTCTGGGCTGGGAAACGGTCAATACCACCACCGCCGCGTTCGTCTTGCTGTCACTGTTCGCGATCCTTTTCGGCACCCCCGTAGAGGCGAAGAACGCGCCCGGCTTGACCCTGTTGTTCATCGCCTTGTTCGTGCTGCTGACCTTGACCGTCTCAGGCCTGGGCCATGCCACATTGCTGGTCATCCAGAAGTGGGCGACTTACCTGTTTGGCGCTCTGAACCTGATCGTTGGTGGTTTTCTGCTCACCCACATCGACTGGAACCTGGTCTTCGACGCGCCTGCAGCTCCGTTGAGTGCCATGATCATTGGTGTCGGCACCATGGCTGCCGGTACAGGTATCGGCTGGGCCAACGCGGGCGCCGACATGTCGCGCTATCAGCACGCCAGCGTGAAGGCCACTCGACTGGTGGCCTCAGCGGCGTTTGGTGCAGGGATCCCGCTGATTTTGCTGATCACTCTCGGCGGTCTGCTGTCGGTGGGCAACGACCACCTGGCTTCAGCCACCGACCCGATCATCGCCATTCGCGAAATGTTGCCCACCTGGATGGCCGTGCCCTATTTGATCACTGCGTTCGGCGGCCTGCTGTTGTCCAATAACCTGTCGGTCTACTCGGCCGGCCTGACCACCTTGACCCTCGGCCTGAAGGTCAAGCGTGTACACGCAGTAATCGTCGATATCGTCGCGATCTTTGCGGGTTCGATCTACTTCATGCTGATCGCCGACAGCTTCTACGGCCCCTTCATTACTTTCATTTCGATGCTGGCGGTGCCCATTACCGCGTGGGTCGGCATCTTTGTCGTCGACCTGCTGCACCGCCACGTTTACTCCCCTAAAGACCTGCTGGACCAGACACCACGCAGCGCCTACTGGTATCGCGGCGGTGTCGAATGGCGCGTGTTGGGCTCGTGGGCACTGGCCATCGTGCTCGGTTTCAGCTTCACCACCGTGGCCACCACCCCGGAGCATGTGCTGTTCAAAGGCTTTCTCGCCGATACCTGGCTGGGTCATAACGGCCTGGGCTGGATCGTGACCTTCATTGTCGCCGGTGGCCTGTACGCGCTACTCGGCGGCGCGCGTGACCGCCGCGTCAGTACCCAAGAGGCTGCCCATGCCCGCTAAATTGTTCTATACAGGCCAGGTTGTGGTTGACCTTGTCATGGCCGTCGACCACCTGCCGTCATCGGGCGGAGATGTGCTGGCCAGCAGCGCCACGTTCGAGGCCGGAGGCGGCTTCAATGTCATGGCCGCTGCCTGCCGCAATGGCTTGCGCACGGTTTACCTGGGCCGCCATGGCCAGGGCCGCTTCGGCGATCTGGCTCGCCAGGCCATGCGCGACGAGGGTGTGGAGATTTCCACAAAGCCGGTTGCCGGTGAGGATACCGGCTTGGCGGTCGCCTTGGTGGAAGCCTCGGCAGAGCGCTCGTTCATCTCCTATGTGGGCGCTGAAGGTGGTTTGTCCGCCGCTGATCTGCAGGGAGTGCAGGTCAGCGCCGAAGATTACGTATTTGTCAGCGGCTATAGTCTGGCACACAAAAACAAGGTAGCAGCCTTGCTCGCCTGGCTGGGCGGTTTACCCGGTGGCACTGCTGTGGCCTTCGACCCAGGCCCATTGCTTGATGCTGTTCATGGCGTCGAGATGCACGCTGTACTTCCATTGATCAGCCTATGGTCCAGCAACCGCGAAGAAGCCCTGCGCTTCACGCAAACCCAGAGGCCAGCCGACGCCCTTCATAGCCTGGCCTCCATTCTGCGCGAAGATGCTCTTATCGTGATTCGCGACGGCCCCGCAGGTTGCTGGGTCCACCATGCTGGACAGACACGGCACATACCCGGCTTTGCCGTCACGGCGCTTGACACCAACGGCGCCGGCGACGCCCATGCAGGCGTGCTGCTGGCCGAATTGGCCAGGGGCAGTAGTGTCGACCGGGCGGCCCTGCGCGCCAATGCGGCAGCGGCAATTGCGGTCACACGTCGAGGTCCAGCGACGGCTCCTGGCCGTGAAGAGGTAGACGCGTTGGTGGGGGCCGATGCCTAGGCTCTCAAGTGAGCATGAATGCCATCAGGCATATGGCTTTGAAACGGTCCTCATAGAATTCAAAGCCACCCATCGGCGCTCCCCGTCACCCTGATAGATTCTGCTTCCCTGCATTTATTCCTTTCTCATCGAGCACGCCACGTCTGCATCGTGCTCGACCGTTTTCCCCCGGGATTGTCTACACTGGCGCGCGATGGCGTGTCACATGCCACACTGGATGCCGCAGTGACCCAGGTAATGGGGCTTTGGGACAGCCGGCATACTGTTGCTGATGATCAATGAACCGGAGCCTCGGTCCGGAAGATTCTCGGAGAGCGTCCAAGACGCCGGAATTCTTGCACTGAATATTTTTTTGGAGACCTCCATGCTTCGCGCGTTTGAAAAATGGCTAGACCCCTTCCCGCCTGACGAAGTCCCGCCTCCGCCTGACGGCCTGGTACGGTTTCTCTGGGCCTGTACGCGGGGCGCCAGGGGTTATGTCCTTGCGCTTGCACTGCTCAGTGCCGGCGTGTCGATTTACGAAGCCTGGCTGTTTTCTTTCCTCGGGCAGGTCGTGGACCTGCTCTCGACCTGGCAGGCTGGCGGCGATGCTGCCTTACAGGAAAGCCATGTGCTGTGGGGCATCGGCCTGGTGTTGCTGACCAGCATCGGGCTGGTGGCCTTGCGCACGATGGTGCAGCACCAAGTCTTGGCGATCAACCTGCCACTGCGGCTGCGCTGGGACTTCCATCGGTTGATGCTGCGGCAAAGCCTGTCGTTCTTTTCCGACGAGTTCTCCGGCAGGGTCACCACCAAGGTGATGCAGACGGCGCTGTCGGTGCGCGACGTGCTGTTCACCCTCATCGAGATCGCGCCCGGAATCGGGGTGTACTTCATCGCGATCATTGCCCTGGCCGGCGCCTTCGACCTGAAGCTGATGCTGCCTTTCCTTGCCTGGATCGTGTTGTTCGGCATGGCCATGCTGTACTTTGTGCCTCGCCTGGGCAAAGTCGGCCAGGAGCAGGCCAATGCGCGATCATCGATGACCGGGCGTATCTCGGATGCCTACACCAACATCACCACGGTGAAGCTGTTCTCTCACTCCAAACGTGAGGCACATTTCGCGCGCGCTGCGATGGAGGATTTCAAGCTGACCGGCTTGCGTCAGATGCGCCTCGTCAGCCAGTTCGAAATCGTCAACCAGGCGTTGGTAGTGGCCTTGATCATGGGTGCAGGCGGCTATGCACTGTGGCTGTGGCACCAGGGTCAGATCGGCACAGGTGCCGTAGCGGCGATCACTGCCATGGCGCTGCGCATCAACGGCATGTCGCACTGGATCATGTGGCAAATGACCTCGTTGTTCGAGAACATAGGCACCGTGCAGGATGGCATGGAGACCTTGACCCGAGGCCCCAAAGTAAAGGATGCACCGGACGCCGCCGTTCTGACGACCAAGGGTGGCGCGGTGACGTTCGACAATGTGGGCTTCAACTACAACGGCGAACGCCAGGTACTCGATGGTCTGAACCTGAGCATTCGTGCGGGTGAGAAAATAGGGCTGGTAGGCCGCTCCGGCGCCGGAAAATCCACCCTTATCAACCTGCTGTTGCGCTTCTACGACGTCGATAAAGGCTCGATCAGCATCGATGGGCAAAACATTGCGCACGTTACCCAGGACAGCCTGCGCAGCGCCATCGGCATGGTCACTCAGGACACCTCGCTGCTGCACCGCTCCATTCGCGATAACATCGCTTATGGCCGTCCCGACGCAACCGATGCGCAAATACACAGCGCCGCGGTCAGTGCACAGGCAGACGGGTTTATCAGTCAACTGAGCGACAAGCAAGGCCATAGCGGCTACGACACACTAGTGGGTGAGCGCGGCATCAAGTTGTCTGGCGGCCAGCGTCAACGCGTCGCGATTGCCCGGGTGATGCTCAAGAATGCCCCGATCCTGCTACTCGACGAAGCCACCAGCGCGCTAGACTCGGAAGTCGAAGTCGCTATTCAGGAAAGCCTTGATGACATGATGCAGGGCAAGACCGTGATCGCCATCGCTCATCGGCTGTCGACGATTGCGGCCATGGACCGGCTTATTGTCATGGACGACGGGCGAATCATCGAACAAGGCACGCACAGCGAACTGCTCGGGAAAAATGGTGTTTATGCGCGGTTGTGGCATCACCAGAGCGGCGGGTTTCTTGGAGAAGATCAAGGTTTGACGGACGTCATGGATTGAGCCATAGGCGTGAACAGCCCGGAACGGCTGTTCACGCAAGGCAGCCTGTACTCGCTCAACTCGCCATGTTGAACGCCAGCTCGCGGTCTTTGATGTTGGCAATCGGCCCGAGAATGGATGGATCAAAGTCGCGGACTGCGCCTCCCTCAAGCAGTAGCCGAGGCAGATCCGGGTTGGCCAGTGCGCCCTTGCCCACGGCGATGATGTCTGCGCCGTCTTGGAGTACCTGCTGGGCTTTATCCGGTTCGTGCAGCCCGCCATTGGCGATCAGCGCAACACCGGGGGCGTAGCGACGGGCCAGCTTGACCAGGCTGGCTTCACCCTGGGGGAAAGCAGGCTGGCATGCTTCATGTTCTGTTACATGAATGTAATCGACACCGGCATCGGCCAGCGCACCGAAGATGATTTCCGCATCGCGCTCCCCGCCCGCCCATTTATGCTCAAAATCGTTAACCTTGCCTTGTGAAAGACGTACTCCGACCGGGGCCTGCCCAGCGACTTTTTTGACCTCGGCGATGACCTCAAACGTGAGGCGAAGGCGCTGTTCGACGTCGCCGCCCCATTGATCCGTACGCTGATTGCTGTAGTCGGTCAGAAACTGATCCAGCAGGTAGCCGTTCGCGCCATGAATCTCGACACCGTCAAAACCCGCAGTGCCGATAGCCAGCTGTGTGGCACGGACAAACCCTCCAATGACGTCGGCGATATCCTTGTCACTCAAGGCACGCGGAACACGGTAGCTGCCCTCGCCGTAATAGAACGCCATTTGTTCGCCTTTGGGGCGAATGGCCGAAGGGCCGATAGCTTCGTTGACAAAGCGATTAGCCTGACTGAGCGCGCCCGCGTGCATGATTTGCGCAATCACGGCACTGCCATGACGATGAAGTGCCTCGGTAGTAGCTCGCCACGCCTGGGCCTGCTCGTCGTCGGTGATCCCGGGCTGGAACCGATATCCCTGGGAAAAACTGCGATCGGTGTAGTTGCCCTCAGTGATGATCAGGCCGAAACCGCCCTTGGCAAAACGCTCATAATACCGGGCCATTGCGTGTGTGGCACAGCCTTCTTCGGTCGCACTGACGCGTGTCATGGGCGCGAGCGCATATCTGTTCTTCAGTTTCAGATGACCTATATCGAACGGGGCGGTAACGTGCTTGCTTATCTCGCTCATACTTCTAACCCTCACGGTGCAGATCGCCTGCGAATTGCCGCAGTCATAAACACAACCTGCACGACGGTAAGTGCATGAGCAGCTCATTGGAACCCAAGCGTTCCGATAAAGCGGTTTAACGATAATGGATAGAATCTGTGCAAATTTCTGACGTAGAGGTGTTCGCAGCCATTGCCTCCGGCAGGAGCCTGTCCGACGCGGCCCGGCGCCTCGGGCTATCTCCCATGGCAGTTTCCAGACGCCTGGCTGCGCTGGAAAACGACCTGGGAGTGAGACTGGTTCATCGCACTACCCGTTCAGTGTCGCTGACGCCCGAGGGCGAAGTCTTTCTGCCTCACGCCAAAACCATGCTTGACGCAAACGAGACCGCTCGCGCCACGCTCAAGGCCGATGCGGGCACAGCCAGCGGCATTTTGCGGGTAACGGCGCCGAGTGTGTTCGGCCAGACAGTCATCATGCCCATGCTGCCTGCATTGATGCTGGAAAACCCGGCGTTGAGCATCGATCTGACCCTGTCAGACAGCATCGTGGACATTGCCGGGCAGGGAATCGATGTCGCCATCCGGATTGCCACAATACGCGACTCGGCACTGGTCGCCAGATCACTGGCGCCCAACCCTCGGGTGGTGTGCGCAAGCCCTGACTACCTCGTGCGGCGCGGCATGCCGTTGGTTCTGGACGAACTCAGGCACCACCAGTGCATCGCCTTGCAGGCAATGCCCTTCTGGTCGTTCACCCGGCACGGCGAACCAGTGACCGTTCGCGCTCTGGGGTCGTTCTCTGCCAACAGTGTCGAAGCCGTTCGCACAGCGTGCAGACAAGGCATGGGGCTGGCCATGCTGACCTATTGGGATGTTCAACAGGAAATTAACGAAGGCAGCCTTCGGCGAGTGGACCTGGAGGATGTCATCCCCGAACAATTGTCTGTCACGGCTGTCCTGCCAACCCGCCAGCGTGTGCCTCACCGCGTGCGCCTGTTCATTGACCGCCTTGAAGCAGAGCTCAAGAAGAGCGCGGTTTGACTCAAAACAGTAGCGGCGATACAGAAGGCTGCCAGGGTCACAAGGCCATTTACAAAAACACAGGCCGTACAATCACTGTTCAACCTCTATCGGCACAAACCGGCTGCAGTTTCGACCTTCGTGCTTGGCCCGATACAAGGCCCGGTCTGCTTCAGCCAACAAGGCCACAGCAATCGAGTCGGGCACCGGTGTGACCGCCGTGCCGGGGCGCGTAACAGGCAACGTACCGGCCTCCAGACTTGCCACCCCAACTGACACCGTGACCCGACCGAAGTCACCGGTCTCATGGGGCATTTTCAGGCTATGAATGTGCTGCACAATGTCCTCCGCCATCCGACAGGCGCCCTCTGCGCCCGTATCCGGCAACAGCACCGCAAACTCTTCGCCGCCGTAACGAGCCACCAGATCGGTCGATCTGTGCACGCAGCACCTCAATGCATGCGCAATGGATATCAGGCACTCGTCACCCTGCAGGTGACCATACCGATCGTTGTAACGCTTGAAGAAATCGATATCGAGCAGCAGTAGCGAAAACGCCCCCTGGTTACGCCGCACGCGCAGCCACTCGCGCTCGATGCTCTGGTCGAGAAAGCGCCGGTTGGCAAGGCCGGTCAGGCCGTCGGTCTGCGCCAGCAGGTTGAGCTGATCCATCGCCATCTTCAGGCGCAGATGAGTCTTTACCCGGGCCGTGACGATCAATGGCTGAATCGGCTTGCCGATGAAATCCACCGCACCGAGCGCCAGTCCGGCCTCCTCGATGCGGGTTTCGGTATGGCTGGTGACGAAGATGACCGGGACGTCTTTGAACAGTTGATCGGCTTTTAGCGCTTCACAGACTTCAAATCCGTTCATTCCAGGCATCTCGGCGTCGAGAAGGATTAGGTCCGGGCGCATTTCCCTGACCATCTTCAGCGCCTGGACGCCGCTCGTGGCAAAACGAATCTGCCCCAGGCCCTGAAGGACTTTGCTCAGCACCCGAATGGCGGAAATATCATCATCTACAATAAGCAGACTGGGTACAGGTTCCATGGTGGGAAAAGCTCCGTTCATAAGTCCGCCCGTTCGAGCAGTTGCAGCGCCTGCTCGAACTCCAGCCCTTCAATGGCCAGCCAAAGCTGCTCGACCAAGGCCTGCCCGGCCTGTTCGCGAAGAGCAGGCGCAGCTTGCGAAAACTGATCCAGTGCGGCGATATCACGGTTTTCGAGCAACTCACGTAGCGCTGAAAGCGCTTCTCGAGAGGTCTCGAGATCCGCATCGCTGTGCGGCATTGGCGTGATGTCCGGAAGTACCGAAGTACACTCCTGCAACACCCGGAACGCTGCACTCAGGTCTCGCAGCGCCTGTTCCGGGTCATGGCCATCGCGCAGCAAGGTTTCCGCCAGACCGGCATGACGCCCCGTCTCGGTCGCGCCTAGCAGGTGCGCAGAGCCGCGCAGCTTATGCAGATCGGCAATTGTCTGAGCGGAGTTTTGCCGCGCACGCATCAGAACCTTTTCGCTTTCGCCAAACTCGACGAATTCGTTGAAAAAACGCCTCAGGGACGACAGAAACAAGGGCACGTCATTGCCGAGCCGACCGGCGACTTCCTGGGTGTCGATACCCTCGATCACCGGCCATTCGGAATGTGCCGGTGCGTCCTGCACTATTGCGCCGACCGCCAGCGGAGCGCCTCTTACACGCTCGACAGCACGGCGTATTGCCCGGATCAAGGCTGCGGGGTCCAGAGGCTTGGTGAGGAAGTCATCCATACCCGCCAGCTCCGCCTGTCGCCGCTCTTCTGCCAGAGCACCTGCGGTCAACGCCAGCACAGGCAGACGGGTCAGGCCCAGCTCGTTGCGCAAGCGCCGCGTGGCTTCATAGCCATCCATTTCCGGCATCTGCACATCCATTAGCACAGCGTCGAAGAAGTCTGGCGTCTGACGTAGCCGTTCGAGGGCCAGAAACCCGTTGGTGCAGGTTTGTACCAAAGCGCCCTGTTGTTGCAGGAGCAGGCTGCCGACCTCCAGATTGATGTCGCTGTCGTCTACCAGCAGCAGGTTCAAGCCGCTGAGCCAAAGTGTCATGGACGTATCCAGGCGCGTGGCCTGAATGACTCGTTCGGTGCTGCCTTGGTACTTGGCGATGCAAGCATTTACCGCATTGAACAGTGCCGAGCTGTCCAGCGGCTTGAGCAATACCGTGTCAACCAGCGGACCCAACTCTGCCCACGCCTCGGACTGGGTGACCAGAATGATCGGGAGTGGCGTCGAGTCAATCAGACGTTTAACCTCCTCAACAGGCGGCCTTTGCCAGTCAACCAGCAGCACGTCCGGCACTGCAGCATTCCTCTGCTTACGCTCCTGCAAGGTGTTGTGCAGTGTCTGCTCATCGGCGAGGCTGGTAACCCGCCAGCCCAGGCTGCGACATAGCCGCTGCAGCATCGCGGATGACGGCGCGTCGTCGCTGAGCAGCATGACCTCCAGACTGTTTCCGGTGCCTGACGGATCGACGTCACTCTGGCTGATCCGAAACGGCAATGACACCCAGAACTCACTGCCTGCACCAAGCTCGCTCTCTACCCCGACCCGACCTCCCATTTGCTCGGAGAGCCCGCGTACCACCGACAGACCCAGCCCGGTGCCACCAAACCTGCGCGTTGTAGAGGCGTCCGCTTGAGTAAAGGGAGAAAATAACTGACCAAGCACATCGGCCGGTATGCCGCAGCCCGTATCCTGCACAGACAAACGCAGCCAGCAGGTATCGGCAGTATCGCTTTCACAACTCACCGTCACATCGACGCCGCCCACGGTTGTGAACTTCAGCGCATTCCCGACCAGATTCATGAGGATCTGATTGACGCGCAATGCATCACCTATAAGCAAGCCAGGTAACGGGGTGACTACACTGACCGAAAAACGCAGACCTTTTTCCTGCGCCTGGGGTGAAAACAGCTCGCTCAACTCGTCGAACAGCAGCCGCGGGCTGAAAGGATTATTTTCCAGCCGCATCTCTCCCGCCTCGATTTTTGCGATGTCCAGAATATCGTTGATGATCCCCAGCAGTGACCTGCCGGCAATCTGCAACTTGGTCAGCAACTGGCGCTGCTGATCGTTCAAGGCAGTGTTATGCAGCAGATGGGAAATGCCGATCACGGCATTCATGGGGGTGCGGATTTCATGGCTCATGTTGGCCAGAAACAGGCTCTTGGCCGCATTGGCGGCCTCGGCGCTGGCTTTGGCTGCGTGCAGCTCGGCGTTGCGGTGCAGTCGCTCGGTGATGTCCTGAGCAATGCCAAGGTGCCCTATAACCTCTCCATCGGCAGTACGGATAGGCGTAACGATCATCGAGACGGGCACCGTCGTGCCGTCCCTGCGCACGTAGGTCCATTGTCGGGTTTCCGAACCTTCACGGTCCGCTTTGTAGAAAAATACGTCAATGCCTACGATTGAGGTGCCGTACTCACGGCTCAGCTCTGCGGAGCGCGCGGCCACTTCTTCAGGAAGGTGAAATACGCTCGGGTCCTTGCGCCTGACCATTTCCGAGTTGCCGTAGCCCAGCAGCAGTTCAGCCCCTCGATTGAACACAACGATCTGCCCTTGCGGATCGATAACGATGATCGAAACCTCCGAGGAAGCATCCAGCACCGCCTGTAGCAATCCGGCGACTCTGGAAAGCTCGGCAGTACGCTCACTGACTTGTTGCTCGAGTTGCGCGTTGAACTCAATGAGGTAGCGCTCGACGCGTTTGCGGTCAGTGATGTCGTGCATCATTTTCGCGGCACCGAGTATTGTGCCGTCCGCTTCGCGAATGAAGCTGCAGGTGATCGTCACATCAATCAGTTGACCGCTCTTGTGCAGGCGCTGGGTTTCCAGCGTCGAACCCAGCTCGCCACGCGCCACGCGTTTCAGCAGTTGTTCGTCTTCATGAACCAGCGGCGGCGGAACCAACAGCGGTGCCAGTGGGCTTCCCAGCACTTCGCCCTCGTCATAGCCGAACATCTGCTCGGCAGCACGGTTCCAAGTAATGATGCGCCCGTCCAGCGCCTCACCGATGATCGCATCGCTGGAGTTTTCGACAATCGTCGCCAGCCTTGCCTGACCGGCGATGAACTGCTGCTTGCGTTGGCGAGACACCAACAGAGTGCCGACCAGCACCGTCAACATAAGGCTGACCAACACGCCGATGATGAAGACCCTGCCCGCCGGGACCGGATCGAGAGCCACGACAAATTGTGGGTGGGCACCTACTTCCATGCGCCACACACGCCCATAGATTTCTCGCTCGAAAGCATAAGTCTGCAGGATTTCCGGCTCGGGACCGTTTTCCGGTGTCTGGTAGATCTGCTGCTTGCCCTCGCTGACGTCGTAGAGCCTGAGGTGCAGCCTGTGGTTCACCGGGTCCAGATTGCCCATCACCTCACGCATGGCCAGCGGCGCGTAAGTCCAGCCGATTAAAGAGGTTTCGCGCTGTGTGCTATCGGGCGGGGTTTCCGGAGTGATGTAAACCGGCAACATGAACAGAACCGAGCGCATGTGATCATCGTTGTTCTGCAACAGGGTGACAGGTGCCGACAGGGTTGCAGTCCCGGTAAGCATGGCCTGAATCGCCGCATTGCGGCGCCGCTCCTCAGACGCGATATCCAGCCCCGGTGCCTGGAGATTGCGGGCCAGAGGGTCGATGAACTGAACGATGAACCGGTCGCCCTGTTGGGTACCCAGTCGACTGATTTTAAAGTCCGGCATGCCATCAGCCCTGACACGCCTCACGAAATCGGCTTCTTCGCTGGCTGGTACCCGACGGATAAAACCAAAACCGCGCGCACCGGGGTACTCTTTCTCGATATCGCGGCCCTTGCTGTAGCGGCTTATCTGGCTACTGTTTACATGCGCCAGATCCAGCATATGAATGGCACCGCGCAGGCCGCGAAGGCGGTATTCATACACCCTGAGGCGCGCCTGCAAGTTATCGCCGATCCCCTCTCCGGCCTCTTTGAGCGCCTGCTCTACATGTGCATCAATCGACCTGGCCTGCTCATGACTGGCGATGTAGCTGACGCCTAGCCCGACCAACAAAACCAGAGCCATCCAGCTGGCGAGCCACGTAAAAGAGCTTTTCTTCATCAATCCGACACTCGTTTTCAATCATGACTGCTTTGGAGAGGGCCGTTTACGCAGCCTGCCCGCCTATCCATATGTGCGTGGCCGCGATCTCCAGCGTAGATCGTCCTTCACGACGCGCCAGTGGCTTTTGCAGTAGTGTTGGCTTGCGAGGTCAGATTGGGGCATTGCGGCGCACGCATGTTCCTCACTCACTGACAGAGATCACCACCCAATGACTCGATTTTCAGAATCCTCTGTCAGTCCTTTACTCATGCGCCCATAGCGCGATGCACACCGACAATCCAGTAACCGCCCCGCTTAGCCTTTAAGATTCGTCCATTGCCACAACCGTATCCCGAGCAGCACTCGTAAACCGTCTTGCGGCTATAGATAGATGATCGCGACCAGGCCGTTTTCAGAGCGCGCAAGGCCCTGAATAACGCATATGCATATTCATTATTGATATTTAGATTTATTTTTTAATAGCTATAAGGTGCTTCCTTATACGAAACGCGCAGCGCTTTAGAACAGACTGCAAGAGCAGGCTCAGTGCCAACATGCCCGCCTCCCTCCACCTATTTCGAGCACGCGCAATGAAAGGCATCAAACTCTTGTCATCCCCGGTCCTGTTCGGCTCGGCCTTAGTGTTAAACGCCGCTCTGGCATTTCCGGCGCTCGCCGGTTTGCTGGAAAAAGGTCGCAGCGATGGCCTGACCGCAGGCATCGCCAACGAACAGCCTTATGCCTACATTGGTACCGACGGCAAAGCCACAGGTGCCAATGTAGAGATACTGCGGGCTATTCTCGAACCGCTGGGCATCAAACAGATCGAGACGCCGATCACTGATTTCGGTTCTCTTGTGCCAGGGCTTGCAGCGGGTCGTTTCGATCTGATCGGTGCAGGCCTGTTCATCAACCCGAACCGCTGCAAGGTGATTGCATTCTCTAACCCGGTCACGCGATCCGGTGGTGCGTTTATCGTCAAAACCGGTAACCCGCTGAAGTTGCACAGCCTTAAAGATGTCGCCAGCAATGGCAAGGCGCGACTGGCTACGCAGCCAGGCAGCAATCAGGTTCAAGAAGCCAGGGACAGTGGCATCGCCACTACCAATGTCGTGTTGTTCGATAAAGACACCGAGGCACTGGCTGCCTTGCAGGCAGGACGCGTGGACGTGGTGTATTTCCCGGACGCCGAAGTCATCAGCCTGATCAAGAAGACCAACAGTCCGGATATCGAGCGCGCTTTGCCGTTCGAACAGATCCCGGACGCCAGCGGCAAGCCGGGCTGGAATTACCATGCCTACGGTCTGCCGAAAAATGACCCGGCTTTCGAACAGGCTTTCAATGAGCAATTGGCCAAGCTACGGGCGTCCGGCGAACTGCTGAAAATTCTGCAGAAGTACGGTTACACCGAGAACGAACTGGCTGAGCCCGCCGTTACCGCAGCCCAACGCTGCAACCCATGACAGGTGCGGCCTGCGGGCTGCCCCTCCAAGGCCTTAACCCACACGAGTACAGGCCATGCTTGTCGACCCTGAAACACTGGATACTGCCGGGTTTATAGCCAGACAACTGGCGCACGGCTCACTGGTTACGCTGCAGATCACCTTCTTCGCCGAGCTTCTGGTGCTGATGCTTTCCCTGATGATCGCCCTGATGCGCCTGTCGCCGATTCGGGTGTTGCGCTGGTTCGCCACAATTTATGTCGAAGTGCTGCGGGGTATTTCGGCGCTGGTGCTGCTGTTCTACCTGTTCTTCATCCTGCCGTTGTTCGGTGTTCGCCTGTCACCCATGACCACAGGCGTACTGGGCCTGGGCCTGACGTTTTCCGCCTATGGTTCGGAAATCATCCGTTCGGCACTGATCAATGTCAGCAAGGGCCAGCGCGATGCATTGCGGGCGCTGGACTTCGGGCCAGTGAACGCGTTCAGGCGAATCATCCTGCCACAGGCCCTGCCCTTCATGATTCCGCCGATGGGCAACCAACTGGTCGAGTTGCTGAAAACCACCTCGCTGGTTTCGCTCATCACCCTGACAGACCTGACCTTTACCGGCAGTCAACTGGTCACGACGCTGGGCCAGCAAACGCTGATATGGAGCATCGTCCTGATCTGCTACTTCGTCATGGCGTGGCCGCTTAGCTGGCTGGTCCGACGTTATGAACGACACGCAACCGCGTGGCGTCAGGTGAGAGACTGAACATGGAATTCGATATTGCATTCGCCTGGTCGATTTTGCCGGAGCTGTTTCAGGGTTTGCTGGTGACCGTGCAGGTGGTGGTGCTGGGTTTCATGCTGGCGGTGGTGTTGGGACTGGTTCTGGCACTGGCCCTGCGCTCGCAGGCGAAGCTCGTGCATTACCTGAGCAAGGGCTACCTGAGCTTTTTCCGTAACACGCCGCTGATGGTCCAGTTGTACGTGCTGTTCTTTGCGCTGCCGCTGGCAGGCATCACATTTCCGGCGATCACCACTGGCGTGATTGGCCTGGGGTGTTACTACGCAGCTTACATTGCCGAAGCGTATCGCGGCGCAATCGACGATATCCCTGCCGGGCAATGGGAAGCCGCCCGCGCACTGGACTTTGATCGTGGCGATACCTGGCGACGCCTCATCCTGCCGCAGGCATTGAAACCGATGCTGCCGGTGCTCGGTAATTACCTGATCGGCATGTTCAAGGAAACGCCACTGCTGGCAGTGATCACCATCCCCGAACTGTTTCAGGCGGCCAAGCAGATTGCTGGCATGACCTACCGCTACAACGAGCCGTACACAGTGATGGCGCTGATGTTCCTGGCGATCAGCGTGCCGACTTCGTTGCTGTTCAAATACCTGGAAAGGCGCACTCATGTCTGATCTCGCAAGCCCCGCCCTATCGTCCGTCACGACTGCGCAGATACAACTGAAACAAGTGGTCAAGGACTTCGGCAGCAACCGGATTATCGACCATCTGGACCTGACCATTCCGCAAGGTCAGAAAGTTGCGTTGATCGGCCCCAGCGGCTCGGGCAAATCCACTGTGCTGCGGCTGATCAAAGGGCTGGAAAACTATCAGCACGGCAGCATTGAAGTTGCTGGCGAGCAGGTGCCGGCGCGCAAGGGGCGTTGGCACTGGCCAGGATCACGCAGAGCCCCGGTGATTCATCGGGTGGGGATGGTGTTCCAGCAGTTCAACCTCTTCCCGCATCTCACCGTGCAGGAAAACATCACCGAAGCACCATTGCGCGTGCTCCGGCTTTCTCGCGAGGAGGCGCTTGAACGCGCGCATCAATATCTCGGGCTGGTGGGGCTTGCACATAAAGCCGACGCATACCCCAGCCAGCTCTCCGGTGGTCAGCAACAACGTGTGGCGATTGCCAGGGCATTGGCCATGCGCCCGCAGATCATGCTGTTCGATGAGGTGACCTCGGCGCTGGACCCGGAACTTGTCGGGGAAGTCCTGGCGGTGATTCGCTCGATTGCCCATGAGTTTCAGATGACTATGCTGCTGGTGACCCACGAAATGAAGTTTGCCCAGGACATCGCTGACCGGGTCTTATTCATGGAGGGCGGCCGAATTGTGGCGGATGGCTCAGCCAGCGATATCCTGCTGGACCCAAAGAATGAACGAACGCGACGCTTTCTGCAGTTGGTGGAGCAACGCTGACCTTCAGCGCTGCTCCCGTTTACGCATAACGATTGTCAGATCCGAAAACGCGCAACCATCTCCTGCAGGTTGCTGCCCAGGCGCGCCAGTTCTACGGTAGACGCAGCGCTTTGCTCGGTCGCTGTCGCCGACTGGTCGGCAATGTCTCGCACGCTGATAACACTGCGATTGATTTCATCGGTCACCGCGCTTTGCTCCTCGGCGGCAGCGGAAATCTGCTGACTCATCTGTTCGATGGTGCCGATAGAGTGAGTGATCTCGACCAGCGCCTGTTCGGCCTGACGGGCCAGTTCCACGGTGCCTTCAGTGCGTTGACGGCTGGCGTCCATCAGATCCGAAGCGGCTCCGGTGCCCTGCTGCAATGCCTGAA
Source organism: Pseudomonas coronafaciens pv. oryzae str. 1_6 (assembly GCF_000156995.2). Lineage (NCBI taxonomy): Bacteria > Pseudomonadati > Pseudomonadota > Gammaproteobacteria > Pseudomonadales > Pseudomonadaceae > Pseudomonas > Pseudomonas coronafaciens. Next base: position 2,935,667 of record NZ_CP046035.1, read on the forward strand.
TCAAGGCTTCGATTTCTGTGGTCGATTTTTGCGTGCGCTGGGCCAGCGAGCGCACTTCATCGGCCACTACGGCGAACCCGCGGCCCTGCTCGCCAGCGCGTGCAGCTTCGATAGCGGCATTCAGCGCCAGCAGGTTGGTCTGTTCAGCAACCGCCTTGATGACATCGATCACGCCACCGATCTTGTCACTGTCCTGAATCAGCCGCTGCATGGCCTGCCCCAACTGCCCTACTTCACCCGCCAACTGGCTGATTTCGCGAGTGGCATGCTGCACCACGCTGCTACCGTGGGCGGCACGCTCACTTGCCTGCCTGGCAGCTTGCGAGGCATCTTCGGTGTTCTGAGCCACTTCCTGCACGGTAGACGCCATCTGGTTCATGGCCGTTGCAACCTGGTCTACCTCCAGTTTCTGTTGAGTGACGCCAGCACTGGTCTGTTCACTGACCGCCGAAAGCTCCTCGGCTGCCGTGGCAATCTGGGTCACACCGCCGCTGATACCGCCAATCAGCGCACGCAGCGATACGGTCATGTGCTGCATGGTGTTCTGCAGCAGGCCCAGTTCGTCCTGGCGAGTGGTGCTGATGTCGTTGGTCAGATCGCCGTCAGCGATACGCCGCGCAGCGATCACCGTAGAGTCCAGAGGACGCGTGATCTGGCGAGTAATCAGGATGGCTGCGAAGATGCCCAGCAAAAGAACGATCAGGGCTACGGTGAGCAACTGGGTCACTGCACTGTCTTTTTCGTTGTTTGCACTGATCACCTGACCCGCCATCAACCCATCGGAGCTTTTGACTATGTCCAGCGACTGCTGGCGCAGTGTGTCGCGGAACTGGTCGTTCTGTTGCATTAGTTGGGAAATGGAAACCATCAGCGACTTGTACTGCTGCAAGGCCGCAAGGGCAGCATCCACCGCCGGACCGGCTTTGTTCGGCAACTGGGTACGCGCGCTGCCCACCTGGGTAATCAGAGAGTCTGCTGCGTCGAAGGTGATCTGCTTGTTTTCGGCGGTAGGAATACTGATATAGCGACGGAACACCAGGCGGAAGTTGGTCATGCCATTGCGCAAGTCACCGGCAACCTTGACCTGATCGATAGCGTTCTGATCAAGCGAGCGTGAGGCGTCTTCGAAGGTCTTTTGCAGAAGCGTTTCGAAACTGCCGCTGACTTGCTCGGAAATGGTAATCAACGGCTGCATGGCCTGGTCGATTTTCTGGCTGTTGTCCGCCAACTGGCCGAACGTCTGCCTGAGGCCGCCCGCCTGATCACGGATGCCCCGGAGCTTATCGGCGTTGACCGGCACGGTCAGAATCTTCAGACCGTTCTCGATGGTCTTGCCGAGGTCGTCGATAGCAGCGATATAACCCTGCTGGGTGCTTGCGTCAGGTTTTGCCGTGTAGGTCTGCGCAGCGATCCTCAGGCTCAGTGCATCTGCTTTTACTTCAGCTACCCTGGACGCCTTGCCCAGTCGCTCGATCAGCAGGTTGGTGCTGAGGTAGCCAATAGTGGTCACCGTCAGTACGCCGAGCAGAATGAGGCCGAAGCCCAGACTGAGTTTTTTGCTGACGTTCAAGTTGTCCAGCCATGTCGATTTCATCAAATTTTGCCTTGGTATTTATCGTGATACCCAAAGATCGACGCCGGGCCGGACAACTTGATAGTCGTGGCGATTGCAAGAATTCATCACCCATATAGCAATATGCCATGTGCTTTTTTAGCCAGTGATGCGCTATCCAGATACGGTGCCAGCTCGTGTTGCACTCGTCATGCGCGGGGGTGAAACTCATGAACATGCTGATTTGGATCGCCGGTTGACTGGCCTGTGACCGTGCATCATTGCGGGTGATAGTAACCTTCGATTTATTCGATTCGTTAATAACACCCCCCGCCAACAGAATCCGCCCATTCACTATTCTCGGCGGAACTTCCCATGCCCCAGACAATCAGCCAGCTGCGCTTCCCCCTCACTGCCATCGCTCTCATCGTGATCAGTGCGTGTGGCAAGACGTCAGAAGCCCCTGCAGCGCCCGGCGCAGCCAAAGTCACCGTCGCCAAGGTCTTGGAGCAGCCGGTCAACGAGTGGGATGAGTTCACTGGACGTCTCGAGGCACCGGAAACCGTCGAAGTTCGCCCTCGGGTGTCTGGCCAGATCGATCATGTCGCCTTCACCGACGGTTCGCTGGTCAAGAAAGGTGATCTGCTGTTCCAGATCGACCCTCGCCCCTTCCAGTCGGAAGTCCGTCGCCTCGAAGCCCAACTGCAACAGGCCAGAGCTGTTGCATCACGCAGCGACAGCGAAGCCCAGCGCGGTGAGCGTCTGCGCAGCAACAATGCGATCTCCGCAGAACTGGCCGACTCACGTACGACATCGGCGGCGGAAGCCAAGGCCGGTGTCGCAGCCATCCAGGCACAACTGGACCTGGCCCGACTGAACCTCAGCTTCACCCGCGTGACCGCGCCGATTGCAGGCCGCGTAAGCCGGGCCGAAATTACCGCCGGCAATATTGTCACCGCCGATGTCACCGCACTGACCAGCGTGGTTTCTACCGACAAGGTCTATGCCTACTTCGACGCTGACGAACGCGTGTTCCTCAAGTACACCGAACTCGCCCGCAAGGGCCAGCGTGGCCAGACCACTCCGGTCTACCTCGGCCTGTCCAATGAAAGCGGCAACCCGCACTTGGGGCAGATGAACTTTGTCGACAACCAGGTCAACCCGAGGACCGGCACCATTCGCGGTCGTGCCGTGTTCGATAACGCTGACGGCGGCTTCACCCCTGGCCTCTATGCACGTCTGAAGCTGGTCGGCAGTGGTACTTACTCAGCCGTGCTGATCAACGATGAAGCGGTGGGCACCGATCTGGGCAAGAAATTCGTGCTGGTGATGGACAAGGACAACAAACCCGCCTATCGCGCGGTCGAACTGGGCCCGAAAATCGAGGGCTTGCGCATCGTGCGTAACGGGCTGGGCAAGGACGACACCATCGTCGTCAAAGGCTTGCAGCGTGTACGTCCCGGCCAGCCTGTGGACCCGGAAGTGACGCCGATGGCCAGCGCCGAGACCCTCGCCGCCTTGCTCAAACAACGCCAGGCGCTCGACGCCAGCAACCAGCCAAAAGTGACGCCAAAACCGGCCAATATCGCCAGCGCAACTGCGCCACGCGGCTAAGGGACTCGTCCGATGAACTTCTCCAAATTCTTTATCTCACGGCCGATCTTTGCCGCAGTGCTGTCGCTGCTGATCCTGATCGCCGGTGCAATATCGCTCTTCAAGCTGCCTATCAGCGAATACCCGGAAGTGGTGCCGCCGACGGTGGTGGTGCGTGCCAATTTCCCCGGCGCCAACCCCAAGGTCATCGGCGAAACCGTCGCTTCGCCGCTGGAGCAAGCCATTACCGGTGTAGAAGGCATGCTCTACATGTCCTCGCAGGCCACCGCCGACGGCAAGCTGACCCTAACCATCACCTTCGCGCTGGGCACTGACCTGGACAACGCGCAGGTGCAAGTGCAGAACCGTGTGACTCGCAGCGAGCCGAAGCTGCCAGAAGAAGTGACACGCATCGGTATTACCGTGGACAAGGCCTCCCCTGACCTGACCATGGTCGTGCATTTGACGTCACCGGACAAACGCTACGACATGCTGTACCTGTCCAACTACGCGGTGCTCAACATCAAGGACGAGCTGGCGCGGCTGGGCGGTGTCGGTGATGTGCAGTTGTTCGGCATGGGCGACTACTCGCTGCGCGTGTGGCTCGACCCGAACAAGACCGCTTCTCGCAATCTGACCGCGACGGATGTGGTCAACGCAATCCGCGAACAGAACCGCCAGGTCGCGGCAGGCCAGTTGGGCTCCCCCCCTTCGCCGAATGCCACCAGCTTCCAGATGTCGATCAACACTCAAGGGCGTCTGGTCAGCGAAGAAGAGTTCGAAAACGTGGTGGTTCGCGCAGGTGCAGACGGCGAGATCACGCGCCTGAAGGACATCGCACGTATCGAACTCGGTTCCAGCCAGTACGCGTTACGCTCCCTGCTCAATAACCAGCCTGCGGTGGCGATCCCGATCTTCCAGCGCCCAGGCTCCAACGCCATCGATATCTCCAACGATGTTCGGGCGCGAATGGCCGAGTTGAAGAAGAGCTTCCCCGAAGGCATGGACTACAGCATTGTCTATGACCCGACCATCTTCGTACGTGGCTCTATCGAGGCTGTGATCCACACGCTGTTCGAGGCCCTGATTCTCGTTGTCCTGGTAGTGATTCTGTTCCTGCAAACCTGGCGCGCCTCGATCATCCCGTTGGTGGCAGTACCGGTTTCGCTGATCGGCACGTTCGCCGTGATGCACATGTTCGGATTTTCGCTGAACGCGCTGTCATTGTTTGGGCTGGTGCTGGCAATCGGTATCGTGGTGGACGATGCGATTGTGGTGGTGGAGAACGTCGAGCGTAACATCGAACTGGGGCTTGAACCGGTCGCAGCCACCCACAAGGCGATGGCCGAAGTGACGGGGCCGATCATCGCTACAGCACTGGTGCTGTGTGCCGTGTTCGTACCGGCAGCGTTCATCTCCGGGCTCACGGGGCAGTTCTACAAACAGTTCGCGCTGACCATCGCCATCTCCACTGTTATCTCGGCGTTCAATTCGCTGACCCTGTCGCCGGCACTGGCCGCCGTTCTGCTCAAAGGTCATGACGCCCCCAAGGACCGCTTCTCGCGTTTCCTCGACAAAATGCTTGGCGGCTGGTTGTTCCGCCCGTTCAACCGCTTCTTCGAAAAAGCCAGTCATGGTTATGTAGGCACTGTCGCTCGGGTCATTCGCAGCAGCGGCATTGCCTTGCTGGTGTACGCGGGGCTTATGGTTCTGACCTGGGTGGGTTTTGCCAGCACACCGACCGGCTTCGTACCTAGTCAGGACAAGCAATACCTGGTTGCATTTGCCCAGTTGCCGGACGCCGCCAGCCTCGACCGTACCGAGGACGTCATCAAGCGCATGTCGGAACTGGCCCTCAAGCAGCCAGGCGTGCAGGACGCAATTGCCTTCCCCGGCCTGTCGATCAATGGGTTCACCAACAGTCCCAACAACGGCGTGGTATTCGTGACCCTCAAGCCGTTCGATGAACGCAAGGACGCCAGCTTGTCGGCAAACGCCATCGCAGGCGCCCTGAACGGCCAGTTCGCGTCTATTCAAGAAGCCTACATGGCGATCTTCCCGCCTCCGCCGGTACAAGGCCTGGGCACTATCGGCGGCTTCCGCCTGCAGATCGAGGACCGTGGCAACCTGGGTTATGACGAGCTGTACAAGGAAACCCAGAACGTCATTGCCAAGAGCCGCAGCGTGCCGGAACTGGCGGGGCTGTTTACCAGCTACACCGTCAACGTGCCGCAGGTCGACGCCGCGATCGACCGCGAAAAGGCCAAGACCCACGGCGTGGCAGTCAGCGATATCTTCGACACCCTGCAGGTGTACCTGGGCTCGCTGTATGCCAACGACTTCAACCGGTTCGGCCGCACCTATCAGGTCAACGTTCAGGCCGAGCAGCAGTTCCGCCAGGACGCCGACCAGATCGGCCAGCTCAAGGTGCGCAACAACCTCGGAGAAATGATCCCGCTGGCGACCTTCGTCAAGGTCAGTGACACCGCCGGCCCTGACCGGGTCATGCACTACAACGGCTTTATCACGGCCGAGATCAATGGTGCTGCAGCGCCAGGGTATAGCTCTGGTCAGGCCCAGGCAGCAGTGGAAAAACTGCTGCGTGAGGAACTGCCCACCGGCATGGTCTACGAGTGGACCGACCTGACCTATCAGCAGATCCTTTCGGGCAACACTGCGCTGTTCGTATTCCCGCTCTGTGTGTTGCTGGCGTTTCTGGTGCTGGCGGCTCAGTACGAAAGCTGGAGCCTGCCACTGGCGGTAATCCTGATCGTACCTATGACCCTGCTTTCGGCAATTGCCGGGATAATGATTGCCGGCAGCGATAACAACATCTTTACCCAGATCGGGCTGATCGTACTGGTGGGCCTGGCGTGCAAGAACGCGATTCTGATCGTCGAGTTCGCCAAGGACAAACAGGCTGAGGGCATGAGCCCGCTGGACGCCTTACTGGAAGCCTGCCGCCTGCGGCTGCGTCCGATCCTGATGACTTCGTTCGCGTTCATCATGGGCGTCGTGCCTCTGGTGCTGTCCAGCGGTGCAGGCGCCGAAATGCGCCATGCGATGGGGGTCGCAGTGTTCTCCGGGATGCTGGGCGTGACCTTCTTCGGGCTGCTGCTGACGCCGGTGTTCTACGTGCTGATCCGTAATTACGTCGAGCGCAAGGAGGCCCGCAAGGCCACCCGTGCACAGACTCTGCAAAACCTGCCCGCGGAGACGCATTGATGAGCGCATTTAAACTCTTCGCCCCGAGCCTGCTGGTCCTGGCGCTGGCAGCCTGTGCCGTCGGCCCGGACTACAAGGCGCCGGAAACGGCGCCGGCCAAGCTGGAATCCGCAGCTCAGGGCAACTATGACCGCAGCAAGGTCAACACCCTGTGGTGGCAGCAATTCGAGGACCCTACCCTCAACAGGCTGGTGACCCGGTCGCTGGACGGCAACCGCGACCTGCGTGTCGCCTTTGCCCGCCTCAAGTCTGCACGGGCCATTCGCGATGACGTCGCCAACGACGTCATGCCGGTGGTGACCAGCCGCGCCAGCAGCGACATCGGCAAGGGTCAGCAGCCCGGCATCACCGAGCGACGCGTCAACAGCGAGCGCTATGACCTGGGCCTAGATATGGCTTGGGAAGTGGATCTGTTCGGGCGTATCCAGCGCCAACTGGAAGCCAGCGATGCCGACCAGGATGCGGCAGAAGCCAATCTGTATCAGCTTCAGGTAACGCTGATTGCCGAAGTGGTGGACGCCTACGGACAACTGCGCGGGGCGCAATTGCGTGAAGCCATCGCCAAGGACAACCTGACCAACCAGCAGAAGTCTCAGGACATCACCACTCAACTGCGTGATGCCGGAGTCGGTAACGAACTGGATGTGATGCGTTCCGATGCGCGCCTGGCAGCGGTAGAAGCAACGGTTCCGCAATTGCAGGCCGAACAGGCTCGCCAGACCCATCGCATTGCGACGCTGCTGGGTGAGCGTCCGGAAAGCCTCAGTGTGGACTTGAGCCCCAGCAAGCTGCCGGCGATCGCCAAGGCCTTGCCGATCGGCGACGCTACACAGGTGCTGCGCAACCGTCCCGATGTGCGCGCGGCCGAACGTCAGCTGGCCGCGTCCACCGCACGCATCGGTGTCGCGACTGCCGACCTGTTTCCCCGCGTCAGTCTCAGCGGCTTTCTGGGCTTTACCGCAGGACGTGGTTCGCAGATAGGCTCGTCCGCCGCCAGAGCCTGGTCGCTGGGCCCGAGTATCACGTGGGCAGCCTTCGACCTGGGCAGCGTCCGGGCGCAGATTCGCAGCGCTGATGCGGATGCCGAAGGCGCGCTGGCCAACTACGAGCAACAGGTATTGCTTGCGCTTGAGGAGTCGGAAAACGCATTCAGCGATTACAACAAACGCCAGCAACGCCTGGTGGCCCTGATGCGCCAAAGCGAATCGAGCCGCGCTGCTGCCAGACTGGCATCGGTGCAGTACCGCGAAGGCACCGCAGATTTTCTTGTGTTACTGGATGCGGAGCGTGAACGTCTGGCGGCCGAAGACTCTCAGGCTCAGGCAGAAATCGACCTTTACCGTGGCATCGTGGCGATTTACAAGGCATTGGGCGGTGGTTGGCAGCCTCAAGCCTGACCTGACAGCGCCAACACAGCCCCGCACTCCTTCCAGGACGCGGGGCTTTTTTTCGGGATTGAATACGGTCGCATCCTGATTGCCGTTTGACAGCTGCCAGCCACTCCCCGAAGCTGCACCCCGTCAAGCATTGGAAATCGATATGCCCAGATTGCCATTCAAGGGGTTATCGCCTCTACCGGTTACTCGACATCGCTGGCTGCCCGGTACGGTGCTCGCATCAGTGCTGGCTCTTTCGCTGGCATTCTGGTGGTGGCGCACTCCGGTGCAGACTGCGCCGACCAGGCTGAGCCACACCTACGAGCAGGCACTGGAGCAGGCCCACGATGGCAAGCCTGGCGCTGCAAGGGTGCTGTATCAGCAATTGGCCCGCACCGACCTGTCTGACGCCCAACGCATCAATCTGCTCACCGAGCTGAGCGACTATCCCAGCCCTCAGGCCCTCAAACTGCTGGCAGCAGGTCTTGGCGACCCCTCTGCTCAGGTCCGCAAGGCCGCTATCGACGTGAGCGTGAAACTGGTGTCCAACAGTCAGCGCAGTCTGCTGCTTGGGCCGCTGCTGGACGACGAAGAGCAGTCCGTCAGGTTTCATGCCACCGGCGCTTTGCTCGGCCTCTCGCCGGACGAACTGGGCCTTTACTTTGCAGTCCTGCAGCAAAGCGCCGAGGCGTTTCAGGAGTACCTCAAGAGCCAGCCGCAGAATACTCAGAACCAGTTACAACTGGCCAGGCTGTACTTGCAGACTGGCGACCTCGACCCGGCGGTCGAGGCGCTGCAGCGCGCCACTTCACTGGATCCGGGTAACATCGAAGCGGCCCTGGCCCATATAGAACTGCTGGACCGCAAGGGCCAGGCGGAACAGGCACGCGGCCTGTTCGCCGGTCTGCTGGAGCGCAATCCCGGTTCATCCATGCTTCAGCACGCGCTGGGAATGTGGCTGTTGAACCACGGGCAAGCCGAATTTGCCTTGCTCAGCCTTGCAAAAGCAACCGAGCTGGCACCTGATAACAATGACTATCGCTATGACCTCGCGGTCGCCCTTCACTCGTTGAACGAGCTTGAGGCGGCGCAAAAGCAACTGACACAGATCGTTCAGAACCAACCCGCCAATCGCAAGGCCAGGGTCCTGCTGATCCAGTACTGGAAAGAAAACGGTCAGTTACAGAATGTTCAAATTCTTCTGGCCGAGCTCGAACAGCAGAACCCCGATGACCCTGAATTGCAGCAGGGCTTGTAGGACCGGATTGCGGCAAAAGGCCACCCTGACACCGCTGCCCGCCTGCCAGCCCGTTACCTGCAGACATTGCCACCTCCTTTGCGCAGTCCGAATCTGACAGTCACAGTGTCTGTCAGATGTTTCTTTTTTATGCTGCACGGTGTCAATCTGGCACGTTTTCAATACTCGTCTACTATCAGAAATAACTTACAAACCACCTCGCTTGAATACACCGACCCGAGGGTCTATATCCAACGGCGCACACGGTCAGCATTTAAGGAATTTGAAAAATACTATTTTCTAACTGGCAAAAAAGGTGCATTATTTGCGCGCTACTGAGTTATAAACACCCTCTGCCTGTACAATGATACGCCGAAAAGTCCAAGTTTCATCCTGGAAACCGCAGGCCGAGGGCAAGACCGAACGAGCCAATCAGTCAGACAGTTTTGTCTCATCGTTTTATTGGGCTGACAACAGCCATTACATTGTTGGAGTGTATTACTTGTCCAGACTTGCCGAGTTTCGAGCAGCAGAGAAAGCCCTTCAAGAGCAGCTTGCACAGCTGGAAACCTTGAAGAATGACGCCGGGTTGAAAAAGGAGATTGAATTCGAGCAAAAGCTTCAGGACCTGATGGGCACCTACGGCAAAAGCCTGCGTGACATCATTGCTATCCTCGACCCCTCCAGCTCAACGTCGCTGGTTGCGTCCGCCGGGCCAAAGCGTCGCCGGGCACGCGTCGTCAAGGTTTATCAAAACCCGCACACTGGCGAGCTGATAGAAACCAAGGGCGGCAATCACCGCGGCCTGAAAGCCTGGAAAGAGCAGTACGGTGTCGACACTGTTGATTCTTGGCTTCGCGCCTGATTGCACTTCGTCATCTGAAGCCCTGCACTTGCAGGGCTTTTTTTACAGGCCCTGGCGAGCCCGCTGATTATCCACGCGGTGCAGCCACCTGATCAAACATCGCCTAACGGTGACGGCTTCCGAGTGTTGCCGCTTTCATAGCGAAAGCGTCGACGAGCGCGAAGGAACGCTAAACTTCGTGCCGAGCAACATTAATACCGTGGAAATAATGACGCCAATAAAACACGTGGCTTAAGCGATTCACTTCACACTGACAAAACTGAACATTTCCTGAATAAGGTAGAGCAATTATTCAGTTTGTCCAATGTAACGAAATATAAAACCTTTGTTAGTGCGGTCGTCAGTGCAAGAAAAACGCACGGTTCGAATTGGCCGGTCAAGCTTCACACTTTTTTCACATGGGTTCTAGGATGATGAAGACCGCTAAAGGAATAGCGCCCCATGCCCGCCTCGGCGGGCTTCTTTTTGCCTGCGAAAAAACACGCTCACTGCACATCGCCCAACTGCAGGCTCTCACGGATACGCAACGCCTCCTCCTTGTTGGCTGCATAGCCTTCTGCCGATCCCGCATACGATAACGACCAGGCCATCTCTTTGCTGGCAGCCGCCACCAGCGTCTGGGTCAGCACATGTACACCGTTCTGGGTGATGGTGCAGGTCGTCTCCAGCGCCGGCACGACGCTTAACCGGCTTTCACGGACATGGGTGCAGGCACTCTGCAAGCCACTCCGGGCGAAATTGACCTGAATCGACTTGCGCATTTCCAGCAACACGCCCGAGACATTCACCTCGTGTCCAGGCGTCAGCCGCGTCTGGGTAAGCTCCATCACCATCAGGGGATTACCATTTTGATCGTTTTTAACCGCGCGCTGTCTGACTTGCACGGACGGCTTAACGGCTGCGCCTGCCTCGACCGGCAATGATTCGACCTCCCAGCCTGCGGGCCAGGTGATCATTGCATCAGTTGCATGGGCTGGCGCAGCGCCAGCCAGCAGGCACAGACACAGGCTTGGCAAAAAACGTCGGTATTGCGCAAAGATCATGATCGGGTCGCCATAACAGGTGACCGAGAATTCTGAGCCTGTTGCCCGCCACGAGCAAGAGCGCAACCGTGTTATCCGAGCCTGGGTTTGGTGCTGACTGCCCTGCCCCGTATCATTGGGCAATACTTGTACATTATGTTGGAGAAATATTGATGAGCTTGCACGAACTCAACACACTACCGGGCGTCACGGCTGATCCAGAAGCGGCCACCCGGCAATTTGTGTTCAACCACACCATGCTGCGCGTCAAGGACATCACCCGCTCACTGGATTTCTACACCCGCGTGCTCGGTTTCAGCCTGGTTGAAAAGCGTGACTTTCCGGAAGCCGAGTTCAGCCTGTATTTCCTTGCTCTGGTCGATAAAACCCAGATTCCGGAAGACGACGCGGCACGTGGCCAGTGGATGAAGTCGATTCCAGGCATTCTGGAACTGACCCACAACCACGGTACCGAAAGCGATGCGACAGCGTCCTACCACAACGGCAACAGCGACCCGCGTGGCTTTGGCCACATTTGCGTGTCCGTACCTGATGTAAAGGTCGCCTGCGAGCGCTTTGAAACACTGGGCGTGGACTTCCAGAAGCGCCTGTCCGACGGTCGCATGAACAGCCTGGCATTTATCAAGGACCCGGACGGCTACTGGGTTGAGATCATCCAGCCGACGCCGCTTTGAGGCTCCGCGTGATCGCTCTTTTGTAGAACGATTAGCGAACACAACAAAAAGCCCCGTGATCGCTCACGGGGCTTTTTGCGTTTACGCGGCTTTGTGTGATCAGGCCGGCGCAGAGGTGCGTATCAGATGGTCAAAGGCGCTCAGGGAGGCTTTGGCACCTTCGCCCAGGGCGATGATGATCTGCTTGTAAGGCGCAACCGTCACGTCACCGGCAGCAAATATGCCTGGCACTGAAGTCTCGCCACGAGGGTCGACCACGATTTCGCCACGCGGCGACAGCTCGATGGAGCCCCTGAGCCATTCGCTGTTAGGCAGCAGGCCGATCTGGACGAAGATACCTTCCAGCGCAATGGTGATTTCTTCACCAGTGTTGCGGTTCTTGTAGCGCAGGCCGTTGACCTTCTGCTCGTCACCCGTAACCTCTGTAGTTTGCGCGCTGGTGATCACGGTAACGTTAGGCAGGCTGTGCAGTTTGCGCTGCAGGACTGCGTCGGCGCGCAACTGCACGTCGAACTCCAGCAGCGTCACGTGCGACACGATACCTGCCAGGTCGATAGCAGCTTCTACACCCGAGTTACCGCCACCGATCACCGCTACGCGCTTGCCCTTGAACAGCGGACCGTCACAGTGTGGGCAATAAGCCACACCCTTGTTGCGATACTGCTGCTCACCTGGAACATTCATCTCCCTCCAGCGTGCGCCGGTGGCAAGGATGATGGTCTTGGCCTTGAGGCTGGCGCCGCTGGCGAACTTCACTTCATGCAACTCACCGGCTGCGCCAGGGATCAACTTGTCGGCGCGCTGCAGGTTCATGATGTCGACTTCGTACTGCTTGACGTGCTCTTCCAACGCAACAGCAAGCTTCGGACCTTCGGTGTGTTGCACCGAGATGAAGTTTTCGATGGCCATGGTATCGAGCACCTGACCGCCGAAGCGCTCGGCTGCAACACCGGTGCGAATGCCTTTGCGCGCCGCATAGACTGCAGCCGCCGACCCGGCAGGCCCACCACCGACCACCAGTACATCAAAAGCCTGCTTGGCGTTGAGCTTTTCAGCCTGACGCGCACCGGCACCGGTGTCGATCTTGGCCAGAATTTCTTCCAGGCCCATACGGCCCTGGCCAAACAGCTCGCCGTTCAGGTAGATGCTTGGCACCGACATGATCTTGCGGTCGGTGACTTCATCCTGGAACAGCGCGCCGTCGATAGCGACATGCTTGATGCCAGGGTTCAGTACTGCCATCAGGTTCAGCGCCTGAACAACGTCAGGGCAGTTCTGGCAGGACTGCGAAAAATAGGTTTCGAAGTGGAACTCGCCCTGAAGAGCGCGAACCTGTTCGATGGTTTCCGCACTGACCTTGGGTGGGTAGCCGCCAACTTGCAGCAACGCCAAGACCAGCGAGGTGAATTCGTGACCCATGGGGATACCGGCAAAACGCAGGCTGATATCGTGACCAGGGCTGTTCAGCGAGAACGACGGCGTACGTGCGTCGGTGCCGCTGTCATTCAGGGTGACGTCTTTGGAAACACTGATCACGTCGTTCAGCAGTGCGAGCATTTCCTGAGACTTCGCGCCGTCATCAAGGGACGCGACGATCTCGATGGGGCGAGTAACCCGCTCCAGGTAGGATTTCAACTGGGCTTTAAGATTGGCGTCCAACATGTGGCGACTTCCTGTTTTACAAAGGGTAGAAATAACAACGCCCAGGCGATTACCGCCCGGGCGTTTTGTGGGGCGATGCGGTTTACTTGCTCAAGAGCTCAACGCCCCCAGCCGATTCATGCGAATCAGATCTTGCCGACCAGGTCCAGAGACGGAGCCAGGGTAGCCTCGCCTTCTTTCCACTTGGCTGGGCAGACTTCGCCCGGGTGAGCAGCAACGTACTGAGCAGCCTTGATCTTGCGCAGCAGCTCGGAAGCGTCGCGGCCTACACCGCCATCGTTCAGCTCGACGATCTTGATCTGGCCTTCAGGGTTGATCACGAAAGTACCGCGATCCGCCAAGCCTGCTTCTTCGATCAGCACGTCGAAGTTGCGCGAGATGGTCAGCGTAGGGTCGCCGATCATGGTGTACTGGATTTTACCAATGGCTGGCGAGGTGCTATGCCAGGCAGCGTGGGCGAAGTGGGTGTCAGTCGACACGCTGTAGATTTCCACGCCCAGCTTCTTGAACTCTTCGTAGTTGTCAGCCAGGTCTTCCAGCTCGGTCGGGCAAACGAAGGTGAAGTCGGCCGGATAGAAGAATACGACAGACCACTTGCCTTTCAAGTCAGCGTCCGAAACTTCAACGAAACTACCGTTCTTGAATGCGTTAGCCTTGAACGGTTTTACTTGGCTGTTGATGATAGGCATCGGTATATCTCCTGATGGGTTAGATGGGTTGTGAATTCGATGGGGTGAAGCTTACGCACGATCGATGACAATCGCTCATTGGCAAACCTGATGTCGCCGATTGCTTTTCGCTATGAAGGAAGCTTATCAATAGAAGAAACCTTCAGGCCGCTCCCCACCCCGGCATTGCTCGGGAACGGCGCGGCATCAATGTAACGCATCGCCGACTTGATGTCCCTCCAGCCAACGTAAGCCATCAGTGACTTGAGGTCCCAACCATTGCTGTGCGCCCAGCTTGCGAAACCGCGGCGCAACGAGTGGCTGGTGTAATGTTCGGCAGCGATGCCTGCACGTTCAAAGGCCTGACGTAGCAGCGGGATGACGCTGTTGGCGTGCAGCCCGTCCTCATTCATATTGCCCCAGCGATCGATCGCCCGGAACACCGGCCCGCGCACGAGCGCAGCACAGTTGACCCACTCGATGTACGCGTGAACCGGGCACAACCGCTGCAGGGCAGGCGTCTGGTAGGTCCTGCCCAGGTTATCGCGATCCCCCTTGCTGCGTGGCAGATAAAGACTGATGCCGGAACCGGCGACAGCCTTGACGTCCTGCACCTGCAGACGGCACAGCTCGTCACTGCGAAACCCACGCCAGAACCCGAGCAAAATCAACGCCGAATCCCGCCGGCAGCGCAACAGACGCGGTTGATCATGCTGCGCGCTCGCCTCGCGCGCCTCGATGTCCAGCCAGGCAACGACTTTCTCCAGGTCTTGCAACTGCAAGGGCTCGGCCTGCTTCTCTTGCGCAGGATGCAATGCCCGAATGCCCTTGATGACCTTGCGCACCATGGGCGCTTTGGTGGGATCGACAAAACCCTGACTGATATGCCACTGGGCCAGCGCTGACAAGCGCAGCTTCAATGTGTTGACCGACAGCGTGCCGGCATAACTGGCCAGGTAACGCGCCACGCTTTCACTGGTCGCCGGCAGAAACCCGCCCCACGCCACCTCGAAATGCTCGATGGCTGCCCGGTAACTGCGGCGCGTGTTGTCGCGGGTTGCTGCATCGATGTAGCGATCAACGTCATTCATGGATCAAGCCTGCTGGTGTACCGATAACAACGACAAGATGGCAGTAGAAACCGCCTGACACGGGATAATACGCCAATATCCCATGTCAAATAATTCAAAATATATGAATTTATTCTAAATAATATAGTATGTAATTACAGAGTACATACCACAGTACGAAATTGTAGGAGAGAGCATGGCTCGTGGCGGCGTAAACAAGGCATTGGTGCAAAAAGCCAGGGCAGCATTACTGGCCAGAGGCGACAACCCAAGCATCGATGCAGTACGCATCGAGATGGGCAATACCGGCTCCAAAACCACGATTCATCGCTATCTCAAGGAGCTGGATAACGCACATGCACCCACACCGGATGTCAATGAGGAATTAAGTACGCTGGTGGCGCACCTTGCCCAACGGCTTGATGAGCAGGCTCAGGAACGCATAGACCAGGCGTACGACGAGCACCAGACGGAGCGCGCCAAACTGCTGCAGCAGCTGGAATCCGCTCGACAGCAGATAAGCGAACTGCAGGAGCACGTGCAGCAACGTGACGACACCGTCGACAGTCAGGCAACCGCCCTGCTCCAGACGCGACAAACACTACAAGACGCCCAGACCGAGCACGCCAGACTGCTCCAGGCCAACCTGGACCTGGATTCACGCCTGCAAGACAAAGACGCTCAGATTCATTCGCTTGAGGAAAAACACCTGCATGCCCGAGAGGCACTGGAGCACTATCGCAACTCCATCAAGGAGCAGCGCGAACAGGAACAGCAGCGCCATGAAGGGCAGATTCAGCAATTACAGATGGAGTTGCGCCAGGCACAACAAAGCATTGCCATGCGCCAGGAAGAAATCACCCAGCTGAATCGTGACAACGAGCGATTGCTGGCTGAAAACCGCAGCACCCTGCGCGACCTGCACGACCAGAAGGACCTCCTGAACCGGGCCAGCGCAAAGGCTGCCGCCTCGGCAGAACAACAGCAGCACACCCACACTCAATGCGCGCTACTGGAAGAGAGGTTAAGCAACTCGCAGGAAGAAAACGCAGCACTCAAGCAGGGTTTGACCGAAGCCCGACAGCAGAACCGGATGCTGGAACTGCTGCTGACCAAAAAGGAAATCGCTCTGGAAAACCTGCAGCAGCAGGCTGATCAGCCCGAGAAAACTGCAGCTCCCAGAAAGAAGCCACAGGGTAAAACATGACGGAACCTCAGTTGCCTGCCGCACAAGGCAAGTAGAGGCAAACGCGGGTTCCCTGCCCCTGCAAGCTGTTGATCTGCACATGCCCGCCGCTCTGCTTCATGAAACCGTAAACCATGGACAAGCCCAGCCCCGTACCCTGACCTACAGGCTTGGTAGTAAAGAACGGGTCGAATACTCGATCAATGACGCTTTCGGGAATTCCGCAGCCATTGTCTTCAATACTGAGCTGTACATAGTCACCTGCCGGCAACAGCCCTTGCGGCGCTGCAAGACTTAACGCCTGACTGCCAACCCTGATCAAGCCTCCGGCAGAAACGGCGTCACGCGCATTGATCACCAGATTCAGTAAAGCGTTTTCAAGCTGATGCTCATCTGTCTGGATAACGCTCAAACCCTCCTCCAGCTCAATGTGCAATTGCGCATGATTGCCGACAGTGCCCCGCAACAACGCTTCCATAGAGAGCACCATGCAATTGACATCCACCGCACAGACATCGAGTGACTGACGACGGGCAAATGTGAGCAACCGCTGGGTCAGTGCAGCAGCCCGATTAGCGGAACTTACTGCCGCATCCACGTAACGCTCCACTTCGGCAAATCGCTCACCCCCCACGCGCATCCTGATCATCTCGAGAGCGCCGAGCACTCCGGACAGCATATTATTGAAGTCGTGAGCTATGCCGCCCGTCAATTGACCGATGGCGTCCATTTTTTGCGCATGACGCAGCACCTCTTCTGCCTGAGCTCGCTCTGCAATTTCAACCTGCAACAGCTCATTGGTCTTTGCCAGTTCACGGGTACGCTCGGCAACACGCAACTCCAGACTTTCATTGAGCTCGCGCAGCGCCTCCTCGGCATTGACCTGGGCGGTGATGTTGGTATGAGTGCCCAGCCAGTGAGTGATGTGTCCTTGGGCGTCACGCATAGGCAGCGCGCGTGATAGAAACCAGTTGAAGGCGCCATCCTTGCCTCGCAGCGCGAAAGTATCTTCCCAGATGGAGCCGGTCGCAAAACAGTATTGCAGTCGCGAGACTACGCGCTCGCGATGTTCGGGATGAAGAACCGAACGCCATCCCAGCGCGTTCATGGCCTCAAGCGTCGCTCCGGTGTAGGCGTACCAGCGCTCGTTGTACCATTGGATCTGCCCGCCGGGGCTGGCGGTCCACGCCAGTGGGCTCATGTTGTCAGCAAGCGTTCTGAACTGACGCTCGCTTTCACGCAGCACATCAATGGGCCGGGCGGCATTTCGATTGTGTCTGGCCGGATGCAGAGGCATCTTCGCCGAAGGGTTTTCTCTGTTCACTAAGGGATCCGTCCGTTCAAGCCTCTATCCCGGAGCCCATCCTGAACTCCGGGTGCTGCGCCTTTTTATCGCTTGGCGGGCGTACGCATGGTGACGAATTCTTCTGCAGCCGTCGGGTGCACGCCGATCGTGTCATCGAACACCTGCTTGGTTGCGCCAGCCTTGATGGCGATTGCCAGGCTCTGCACGATTTCGCCAGCGTCCGGCCCCACCATATGGCAACCCAACACCCGATCGGTTTTCGCGTCAACAACCAGTTTCATCAACGTGCGCTCCTGATCATCGGTCAGCGTCAGTTTCATCGGCCGAAAACGGCTTTCGAATACCTGCACATCATGACCCGCCTTGATCGCATCTTCTTCGGTCAAGCCGACGGTTCCGATGTTCGGCAGACTGAAAACCGCTGTTGGGATGTGATTGTAGTCTACCGGGCGATATTGCTCAGGCTTGAACAGGCGACGCGCGACCGCCATGCCCTCAGCCAGCGCCACCGGCGTCAGTTGCACACCACCGATAACGTCGCCAAGGGCCAGAATGGAAGGCTCGCTGGTCTGGTAATGCTCGTCGACCTTGATGTAACCGTGCTCGTCCAGCTTGACATCGACGCTGTCGAGGCCAAGGTTGTCCAGCATCGGCCGACGGCCCGTCGCATAGAAAACACAATCAGTCTCCAGCGTGCCGCCACCCTTCATGGAAAGCAGCAAACTGCCATCCGGTTGTTTGTCGATGCGCTCGATATCGCTATTGAAGCGGATCGTCATGTCACGTTTGAGCAACTCCTCGTGAAGATGGGTGCGCACACCGCCATCAAAGCCACGCAGAAACAGCTCACCTCGATAGACCAGCGTGGTGTCAGCACCCAGACCGTTGAAAATCGAGGCAAACTCCACGGCGATGTAACCACCGCCAACGACCACTATGCGCCTGGGCAGCGACTTGAGGTAGAACGCCTCATTGGAGGTGATGGCATGTTCGCGCCCAGGCACATCAGGCACTTGCGGCCAACCGCCCGTGGCAATGAGAATGCGCTCGGCACTGTAGGTCTGACCATTGATCTCGACCTGCTGTGGACCAACGATCTTCGCATGCCCCTCCAGCAACGTGACGCCGCTATCGACCAGCAATTTGCGATATATATCGTTAAGACGACTGATCTCGCGGTCCTTGTTGGCGATCAGGGTGGACCAGTCAAAGCTCGCCTCACCCAGCGACCAGCCAAACCCTTTGGCATGATCGAAGTCTTCGGAAAAATGCGCGCCATAGACCAGCAGTTTTTTGGGCACGCACCCTACATTGACGCAGGTGCCGCCCAGATAACGGCTCTCGGCAACCGCTACGCGCGCGCCGAACCCGGCCGCAAAGCGTGCCGCCCTGACACCACCCGAACCCGCACCAATTACAAACAGATCAAAATCAAAGGCCATTGAAATCTCCTCGGCAGAAGCACAGCATAACCGCTTGGCGGCCTGTCAGAAATGACAAAGCCACCCGAAGGTGGCTTTGTCCAAAACGCTAACGATCAAAGATCAGTGCGCTTTGCCAGCTTTGTAGAAGTGTTCGAAGCAGAAGTTGGTCGCTTCGATGTAGCCCTCGGCGCCGCCGCAGTCAAAGCGTGTGCCCTGGAATTTGTAGGCCAGTACATTGCCTTCAGCAGCCTGCTTCATGAGTGCGTCGGTGATCTGGATTTCACCGCCTTTACCTGGCTCGGTCTGTTCGATCTTCTCGAAAATGTCCGGAGTCAGAATGTAACGGCCGATGATCGCCAGATTGGACGGAGCCTCTTCAGGCTTCGGCTTTTCGACCATGCTGGTGACGCGGAACAAGCCTGGCTTGATCTCTTCACCGGCTATCACGCCGTACTTGTTGGTTTCGGAAGGATCGACTTCCTGGATTGCGATGATCGAGCAACCGTAGTGCTTGTGCAGCTTGACCATCTGCGCCAGCACGCCATCGCCTTCAAGGTTGACGCATAAGTCATCTGCCAGCACTACGGCAAATGCTTCGTTGCCGATCAGCGGACGACCACTCAGAATAGCGTGACCCAAGCCCTTCATTTCGGTCTGACGCGTGTAGGCAAAGCTGCACTCGTCAATCAGCTTGCGAATACCAACGAGGTATTTTTCCTTGTCGGTGCCCTTGATCTGGTGCTCAAGCTCGTAACTGATGTCGAAGTGGTCTTCCAGAGAACGCTTGCCACGACCTGTAACGATCGAGATTTCAGTCAAACCAGCTGCAAGCGCTTCTTCAACCCCGTACTGGATCAGTGGCTTGTTGACCACCGGCAGCATTTCCTTGGGCATGGCCTTGGTCGCCGGGAGGAAGCGAGTGCCGTAACCGGCTGCTGGGAACAAGCATTTCTTGATCATAAAAGTCCTTGGTAAGGGCTGATGGTGTTAACGGGCCAGTCTAATCAGGCGGCGACCACCTTACAATGAGCCGCCACTGACCGTCCAATGCCATCATAGAGGAATACGAAGCCAGATAGTTCCGCACATTCTTTCATATAGCGACGGTCGTCCAAGGCAAGACCAACGCAAAAACCAGGGATCCGCATGCCTCCACTGGCGAACGATGCTGGTAAGAAGCTGATACAGCAATGCAAAAACATGGCGGAACGATGGCACTCGCTATCAGTCCAACATTCACACAGCTACTCGCAGACTTAATACCCTCTGAAATTATCTTGAAGCGAAAAACATGATCAGACTTCTTTGCATTATTGCCGTGCTAGGCCTTACCGGTTGCGCGACTGCCTCCAATACTTACCTTAAAAACGGTAAACAGGGGCTTAGCATCGATTGCTCGGGCGAAGCGATGTCTTGGGCCAGTTGCTACGAAAAAGCCGATGCATCCTGCGCAGGCACCGGCTACGAAATCGTTGGCACAGATGGCACACCGCAGCCTGCCGAAAGAGATAAGACTCTCGGCGTAGACGTGGGCAACTACAAAAGCCGCAGCGTGCTGGTGGTCTGCAAGTAATTTTTGCCCGCCGCCCTGTCCGAACAGAATGGGGCGGCGTCATTCAAGCTCATGCGATCAGCCTGAAATGCACGCCTCGGCAGCGTTCTGCACGTCCCTGAAACGAATCGGAACATTGGAAAGTCGCTCGTACACCTTGATCGTGCTGCCACCCGAGCGCGTCTCGATGTCCACGACTGCCGCCGGCGCCTTGCTGAGCTTCTGCGCAACAATCACTCGCAGTCCATCATGGCGAGGCTCGATGAGTGGCGGCTTGCGACTGCTGCTGATCTTGCCGGCGAAACAGTCCGCATACTCCTGAGGGTTCTTGCCTGACATCACGCTCATGGTGGGGAGTGTATGTTCGATGTCATTCACCGTGGCACAGCCAGTCATTGCCAGAGCCAGGACTACTACAGCAGCCAGTTTCATACAAAGCCTCCAAATAAAGGTGCTACGACAAGCCTCAGAGCAATTAAATCCCGAGACGAACATTTTTTGCGAGAAACACGGCAAATTAATGCGCTACACGTCAAATCAGGGGCGTCGCATGCTATCGTTTTGATTTTTCAGAAAAACCCCTTTTCGGAGCCCGTCATGAAATTCGTACACCAGCGTGAGCATCTCAACGAGGACGACCTGGTCGTTATCGAGTGCTCTCAGACCTGCAACATTCGCCTGATGAACGACGCGAATTTCCGCAGCTTCAAGAACGGCGGTCGGCACACCTACCATGGCGGCGCATTCGATACATTTCCAGCCAAGATCGCGGCACCAAGCGATGGTTTCTGGAACATTACGATCGATACCGCAGGCCGCAAGGTAGACACCAACGCAGGGCGCAAACCGGCCTTCACCCACAAGATCAAAATCGTCCGGCGCTCGACCTCGCGACTGGGATGATGCAAGGAGTCACTGTGAACACTACAGCACCACGCACGACCAAATTCGCTGTCAGCTACAAGCTCAATGGCGAACGCCGCTTTGAGTTTGCGCAATTACAGACTGCCTCTATCGAGGAAGCAGAGGCAGCCCTGAAGAAAATGCACGACCAGAGCGACGATCAGATTACCGACGTCAAGGTCAGCAAGGCACTCTGACATTCACAAGTACCCGAGTCGATCATGCAGCGCAAAGGTGATACTCCCGCCAACTTCGATCTATTTGCCGACCAGACACCTCAGGCCGGTGGCGACGAACAGCTCGGGCCAGGAACATGGCTGCTCCGCGGTTTTGCACTGCCAGTGATCACCCGGCTGCTGGCAGACCTTCAGGCAACCGTGACCCACTCGCCCTTTCGTCACATGCTGACCCCGGGAGGCTTGAGCATGTCTGCTGCATTGAGCAGTTGCGGACAGTTGGGCTGGATAACCGACCGGCATGGCTATCGCTACAGCGAAACGGATCCGCAGACCGGCAGCAAGTGGTCTGCAATGCCGGACGCCTTCATGCAACTCGCCCAGAGCGCCGCGCTTAAAGCAGGCTACCCGGGCTTTACGCCAGATGCGTGCCTGATCAACCGCTACATCCCCGGCGCGAAGATGTCCCTCCATCAGGACAAGGATGAGCATGATCATCGCTGGCCAGTGGTATCGGTGTCATTGGGCATCCCGGCGATCTTCCAGTTCGGCGGTTTGCTGCGTAGCGACAAGGCCTTACGTATCTCGCTGTTTCACGGGGATGTCGTGGTTTGGGGCGGTGAAGACCGCCTGCGCTTCCACGGCATCCTGCCAGTCAAACAGGCTGAACACCCATTGCTGGGTGAGCAGCGCATCAATCTGACCTTTCGAAAAGCCGGCCCGAACTAGCTGGTCATACGCCTTCCAGCTCACTCGACGTTCTAGCCAGCGCAGGACACACCGACCGATGCAGGTTCAATGCCGTGTTGATAATGCCTATGTGGCTGAACGCCTGAGGGAAGTTCCCAAGCATACGGCCGCCCTTCGGATCATATTGTTCAGCCAGCAACCCCACGTCATTGCACAGCCCGCATAAACGCTCGAATAGTTTGGCGGCATCGTCGGCACGCCCCAGCAGCACGTAGGCATCAGCCAGCCAGAAAGAACACACCAGAAACGTCCCTTCGCGACCCGCAACACCATCAACGCTGCGCTCATTGTCGTAGCGCAACAACAGACCGTCCTGCATCAGCGTGCGCTCTATCTGTGCGACAGTCCCGACGACACGCGGGTCCTCGGGCGGCAGGAACCCGGTCAGGACAATCTGCAACAGGCTGGCGTCGACTTCAGTTGAGCCGTAAGTCTGCACAAAACTGCCAAGATCGACATTGAAACCGTTGCGGCAGACGTCGGCATGGATGTCGTCTGCCACCTTGCGGTAATGCTGCGCAAGGGCAAGGTCTTCATCGTCGTCGGCAGCCTGGGCGATCTGGGTGGCATTACGATCAAACGCCACCCAGGCCATGACTTTCGAATGGGTAAAATGACGCGGCTCGGAACGAATCTCCCAGATACCGGCGTCAGGCAGGTGCCAGATCTTCTCGAGATAGGGCATGACCACTTTGGAAATGGCCACACTGCGCGGATGCTGCGTCATGCCGCTTCTGAGCGCCTGGATCATGGCGTCTGCGACCTCGCCGTACACGTCCAGCTGAACCTGGCTGGCCGCACCGTTGCCAACCCGTACCGGCAGCGAATGCTCATAGCCGGTCAGCCAGGGCAATTCGTACTCCTGCAAGCGACGCTCCCCACCCACGCCATACATGATCTGTATCTGCTCAGGATTACCGGCAACCGACCGCAGCAGCCAGTCGCGCCAGGCAGTTGCTTCTTCGTAATACCCCAGATTCATGAATGCCAGCAGCGTCATGGTGGCGTCACGCAACCAGCAGTAGCGGTAATCCCAATTGCGCTCACCACCAAGCTGTTCAGGCAACGAAGTGGTCACCGCTGCCACAATGCCGCCGGTAGGCGCGTAGGTCATGGCCTTGAGGGTGATCAAAGAGCGCTTGACCTGCGGCGTCCATGACCCCACATCGGGACAACGGTCAGAAAATTCGTGCCAGTACGCTGCAGTAGCCTCCAGCGCTTGCTGAGCGTCGATGTCCGCGCACAGAGGTTCGAAAGAAGGTTGATACGCCAGGGTGAAGACCTTGCGCTCACCCTCGCCCACCTGAAAATGGCTGGCGGTATGATGATCCTGCGGGTGCAGAGCGACCGGACTTCTCAATACCAGCATTTCCGGCCCGGCAACTGCAGTCAAGGTATGTGCATCCTTGCGTTCGACCCAAGGCACGCTGCTGCCGTAATCGAAGCGGATGGCAAGATCGACGCCGAACTCGACCATTCCGGTCAAGCCGACAACGATGCGCACAACGTGACCACTGGTATTCATGGGCATGAAATCGACCAGCATCGCGCGCCCGTCACGGGTCTCGAAAACGGTTTCGAGAATCAGCGTACCTTCGCGATAGCGACGCTCGACGGACAGCACCTCGGCGGTCGGTGCAATCTTCCAGCGCCCGTTCTCCTCGCTGCCCAGCAGCGCTGCAAAACAGGCAGTGGAATCAAAGCGAGGGAAACACAACCAGTCCAGCGAACCATCCCGGGCGACCAGCGCCGCAGTCTGACAGTTGCCCAGTAATGCGTAGTCTTCAATCAGTGCAGCCATTCAGAAATGCCCGTCTTGATGATGGTTCGTTACAAGTCCGGACCTCGACCGCCCTGCTCACTCATGGTCGATACCTCGCGCACTCAGGCTGGCAGAATGTAACGTTCGATAGCCTTGGCAACACCGTCCTGCTCATTGCTATCAGTAACATGGTCAGCCTGTCCCTTGACTGTCTGCTCGCCCTGACCCATGGCAATCGACACACCGGCCTGGTGAAACATCGCAACGTCATTGCCGCCGTCGCCGATGGCTGCTGTACGTGACAGATCAACCCCGAGATAATCCGCCAGCGCTACCAGCGCAGCTCCCTTGTTGGCATCCAGCGCTGTCACATCCAGATAGTATTTCTGCGAACGAGCCGCCAGAGCCAGCCCTTCTATCTGCGGATTGAGCCGGGCCTCAAGAGCCTTGAGCAGTTCAAAGTCGGCGCTGGCGGCGACGATCTTGTCGACGCGGTCCAGGTAGGACTTGAAGCTTGTGACCTGTACATAATCGTACCCGAGGGCATCGCGCTCGTGATCGACGTAATCAGCTTCGGGGTCGAGCAGCAGCCACTGATCATCAGCGAACACCCAGACAGCGACGTCCTCGCCGGAGAACAGATCAAGGCACGTCTCGACTGCGTTCCGATCAATGCGATGGGCGGCCAGCAGGCTGCCGTCGGGATGGGTGATGGTGCCACCGTTGAACGCCACGGTTGGCAGGTCGACGCCCAGCGCCTCGATGACTTGACGCATGGCCCTGGGCGGGCGACTGCTGGCAAGGGTGAAATGAATACCGGCCTTACGCAAACGGCTGATCGCTTCGATGTTGGCCTGACTCAGACTATGGTCGCGACGCAGCAAGGTGCCATCGATGTCAGACATGAGAAATTGCACAGACGACGAAGATGCATCAGACATTGAGCGCTCTCCATTCACGACCATCGCGACTCAGCAGCTCTTCACCGGCAGCGGGGCCGTCATTGCCAGCCTCGTACAACTGCACTTGCGGCTGCTTGGACCAGGCGTCAAGAAAAGGCTGCACTGCGCGCCAGCCGTTCTCGATGTTGTCGGCACGCTGGAACAGCGTCTGGTCGCCGGTCAGGCAGTCATAGATGAGGGTTTCGTAGCCGGTTGAAGGCTGCATCTCGAAAAAGTCCTTGTAGGCAAAGCCCAGTGCAATGTCTTCCATGTCCAGCGTAGGGCCGGGGCGCTTGGCGAACAGATCGAACCACATGCCTTCATTCGGCTGAATCTGGATGCGCAGGTAGTTAGGCTTCAGCCGGTCTACCTCGGTGTCGCGAAATTGCGCGTAGGGTGCTGGCTTGAAGCAGATAGCGATCTCGGTACTGCGCGCACTCATGCGCTTGCCTGTACGCAGGTAGAACGGCACGCCGACCCAACGCCAGTTGTCGACCATGACTTTGAGCGCAACGTAGGTCTCGGTCGTGCTGTCAGGCTCGACACGATCTTCCTGGCGATAGCCGACAACATCCTTGTCGGCCATCTTGCCGCTGGAATACTGGCCGCGAACCGAGTTGGCCAGCGCATCCTCTTCGCTCCAGGGCCGAATGGCCCCGACCACTTTAGCCTTCTCGCCGCGAACGGCATCGGCACCGAACGCTGCAGGAGGCTCCATCGCGACCATTGCCAGCAGCTGAAACAGGTGATTAGGCACCATGTCACGCAGCGCCCCGGTATGCTCGTAGAAACTGCCGCGTGTTTCGACACCGACCGTCTCCGCCGCAGTGATCTGCACGTGGTCGATGTAGTGATTGTTCCAGAACGATTCGAACAGGCCATTGGAGAAACGGCTTACCAGAATGTTCTGCACCGTTTCCTTGCCGAGGTAATGGTCGATCCGGTAAATCTGTTTTTCGCTCATGACCTTTAGCAGGCAACCGTTGAGCTCAACGGCACTGGCCAGGTCGGAGCCAAACGGTTTTTCTATGACTACACGACGAAAACCGCCATCCACTTCCTGCAGCAAACCCGAGGAACCCAGACGCTGGGCGACTTCGCTAAAAAAGCGCGGCGCCGTGGCAAGGTAGAACACCGCATTCGCGGTGCCCGTGCTCTCGATTTTGCTGGAGATGTCCTGATAGGTAGAGTCGTCCAGAAAATCGCCCTGCACATAGCTGATGCGCTCGGCCAGCTTGCTCCAGAGCGCAGGATCGAGTGGATCCTTGCCACCTTCGGCGACCTTGCCAGCCGCTTCGTCGCGAATGAAGTTCTCCAGTTTTTTGGCAAAGTCGGCATCACTGATCGCGTTGTGATCCACCCCGACAATGTGCAGGCCTTCGTCCACCAGACCGTCGCGCGACAGGTTATACAGCGCTGGCATCAGCAGTCGCTTGACCAGATCACCATGCGCGCCGAACAAAAACAGCGTCGTCGGTGGTGCCACTTCAGGTTTGTGCTCGGCAGTGCCACGCGACAGGCCCATTATTTTGGTTCCTTGTGGCCACCGAATCCGAAGCGCATGGCGGACAGCATCTTGTCTGCATACGAGCTGGTCTGACGCGAGCGGAAACGTGCAAACAACGCACTGGACAGCACAGGAACCGGCACTGCCTGCTCGATGGCAGCCTCGATGGTCCAGCGCCCTTCGCCGCTGTCGGCAACCGAACCCGAGAATGCATCCAGTTGTGGGTCTGCTGCCAGTGCATCGGCAGTCAGGTCCAGCAACCAGGATGAGACCACGCTGCCGCGACGCCACACTTCGGCGATGTCAGCGGTGTTCAGGTCAAAACGCTGCGCCGCCGGCAAGTGCTCGGAGTTCTTCTGCTTGAGCAGATCGAACCCTTCGGCAAAGGCCTGCATCATCCCGTACTCGATACCGTTGTGGATCATCTTCACGAAGTGACCCGAACCAGCAGGGCCCGAGTGAATATAGCCACGCTCGGCACGGTCGTCTGTCGAGACTCGGCCCTTGGTACGCTCAATCGACCCGGCGCCCGGTGCGAGAGTCGCGAATAAAGGGTCAAGGCGCCGTACAACGGCATCTTCACCGCCGATCATCATGCAATAGCCGCGCTCGAGGCCCCACACGCCGCCGGATGTTCCTACATCGACGTAGTGCAGGCCCTTCTCGGTCAGTTCTTGTGCACGACGGATATCGTCTTTGTAGAACGTATTGCCGCCGTCGATGATTACGTCGTCGGCATCAAGCAACTGGCTGAGTATCTGAATGGTGTCCTCGGTAGGAGCGCCAGCGGGAAGCATTACCCAGATTGCGCGAGGCTTGTCGAGCGCGCCGACCATTTCGGCAAGGTCGGCAACGGCAGTCGCCCCTTCATTGGCCAGGGCGCTGCGCGAGGCCTCATCACGGTCATACACCACGGTGGTGTGGCCGCTTAGCATAAGACGCCGTGCGATGTTGCCGCCCATACGGCCCAGTCCAATAATCCCAAGTTGCATGAAGGTGCTCCCAAATCGTAAAAAGGTGCCTCACCTGCCGTACAGCGCATCGACAGAATGTGAGCATGCTGGTTAGTCAAGCGAGGCGGAACGTCGGTTCCCTTGGAGGAACAGTGAAGACGCCTAACGCCCTCCGGTGGTGCATTTTGTCGTGATCGAGAAACATTCGCGACAATTAAAAAGAAAAAAGTTCCAAAAAGATGCAAAAGAAATCAAAATCAGTGCCGATAGAGAGGGTAAGCAACGACACTCACGGATCGAAAGTCATTGCCACGGACCTTTCTGAGGTTTAATCCGCCATTTGCGAGGTGAGCAATGGGTACTTTACTACCAGCACTTGCACCACAAACCCTGTATGTCACGATCCGTCGCGACGAGTTGCGTTTATTGAAAGAAGAGCGTGATCAGCTCCAGCGCAAGGTCGCTCACCTGAACCTGATGCTGCAGCAATCCCAGCTGTCTGCCCCCGGCGCCATGATTCACGCCTGACTCCGGCTGTGTTGCCATTCAAACCGCACCGTGGCAAGCCCGATACGCCGGCTTGCCCGCCTGACCTTATCACCACTCCCCGCCTCCGACCCTGCCTGCAACATGCCACTGCGCGCGTTGCTCATGCACCTGCACGGCTAAAGCGACTTCTGCCAGAACATCGCACGGCCCATCTCAGGGCTCAACTGGTAATTGTCAAAGCCGAGCTTTTTATAAGCGCCCTGCGCCACTTCATTGCCTTCCAGAACTTCCAGCGTCAATTTGCAGCAGCCCCGCTGACGGGCGATGTCCTCTACTTTAAGCAGCATTTTCTGGCTGATACCAAGCCCCCGATATTGGGAAATGACTGCAACGTCATGAATGTTGACCAGCGGGCGGCAGGCAAAGGTTGAAAAACCTTCAAAGCAATTGACCAGCCCGACCGGCTGCCCGGCAATGAACGCCAGCACACTGAACGCATGCGGGCGCTTGGCAAGCTCGATAGCCAGTTGCTGGCGGGTATCAGTCGACAGAGGCCGGCCTGTGCCCATTACATCCATTGAATACTCATTCAATACAAAACCGATCGCCTCGGCGTGAACAGGATTTGTGTAACTCGCTTGCAGCACCAGCACCTCGGGGGCTTCCATTTCCATCCTCGTCAATTCGATCAGCGTCGTTCAGTGAAATCAGTCACAGGCCAGCTCATCAACTCGAGCAGACTGTCTAATAGGTATGACCCGATTCTATCCTGCTCCACCTTAAAATGTTCCAGCGCAACCGTAGGAAACGTCTCAGAAGCATAAAAGATTAACCGCCAGACGCACCGAGAAAGGGCGTCATGCACCGACCAGACTCACTGCGTTTTCCACGGACCGTACAAACAGGCTTCTAACGAGGTATTTGACAGGGATTGTCGAACGATCCGACGACCGGTCATGCACACTCTCGGCACGCCATTCTGCCCCGAAAGAGCGCAGCGTCCGACGGGCTGCAGCCTGCAGCATGACTGTGATAGCAGCTGCGAAGCCCGTTCCAGACATTCAGCGATAAAAAACTCGAAACTTCTCCAAAACGCCCCTGTCAGGTGAATAGAGCATCTATGCTATTGGCTGACATCCGGTTATGGCGACATCACGCCGCTTTGTCATTACGCAAGCTCGAAACGGGTATTGATCTTGCGTAATGCACGTATGTGTACCCGGCCATAGGAAATGGCCAATAAAAATCTAAGTGATGCACCAAGACTGTTTTAAGGGGAAAAATCGATGATTAGCGCCGCTGTCAAAACCCAGAAGGGAGAGAGTTTTAACCAGCCAGTTGGCGAGCTGACTCATCTGCCTGTCTTCACTGCCAGCAGCCTTCCATCGCTGCAACTGCCGGCTTCGCCTGTCAAACCGGCCTTGTCTCAGGTCAACAGGCGTAAAGTGCTTTTTGTAACATCGGAACTGGCTGACCTGGTGAAGACCGGAGGCCTGGGTGATGTGTCTGCCGCGCTGCCGCGAGCCATGCGCCACCTGCACGATGTACGTGTTCTGATTCCAGGCTATCCGCAGGTTATTAATAGCGGGAACCCGATTCACATCATCAGCCAGCTGGGCGGACACGCCGCACTGCCGCCTTGCAAGGTCGGTCGCATGGACATGAAGGACGGCCTCGTCATTTATGTGCTGATCTGCCCGGAACTGTACGAGCGTGAGGGCACGCCATACGCCGACAGCACTGGCCGCGACTGGGCGGACAACCATATCCGTTTCGCTCGTCTGGGCCTTGCAGCTGCAGAGTTCGCGGCCGGCGAAGTAAAAAGCCAGTGGTGTCCTGAACTGGTGCACGCGCATGACTGGCCAGCGGGCCTGGCGCCTGCCTACATGCGCTGGCGCGGGCAGACCACCCCCAGCATCTTCACCATTCACAACCTGGCCTACCAAGGGACTGTGAGCACCGCTTCGAGTCGCGAACTGGGTATTCCAGATGAAGCGATCACGCCGGAAGGCATGGAATTCTACGGCCAGCTGTCGTTCATCAAGGCCGGCATGGCGTTCGCCAGCCACATCACCACTGTAAGCGCCACATACGCCCAGGAAATCACCACGCCTGAGTTCGGCTGCGGGCTGGAAGGCTTTCTGCAAAGCAAGGCTGACAAAGGCCAACTCAGCGGAATCCCCAACGGAATCGATGAAAGCTGGGATGCCTCGACAGATGAACACCTGATCTGCCATTTCGCGCCCAATGAGTGGACGCGAAAGGAAATCAATGCCGACTACGTTCGCGAATTGTTCGAACTTGACGCCTCCTCCGGCCCGCTGTTTGCCGTTGTCTCACGACTGGTTTTTCAGAAGGGCCTGGACCTGACCATTGGCGTCGCCGAACACATCGTCAACAACGGCGGCCAGATAGCGATCATCGGCCGTGGCGAGCCCGAGGAAGAAGAAGCGATGCGCGAACTGGCTGCTCGTTTCCCGGGGCGCATCGGTGTGCGTATCGGCTTCAATGAAACCGACGCTCGACGCATGTTCGCCGGCAGCGATTTTCTGCTGATGCCTTCGCGCTATGAACCGTGCGGCCTCAGCCA
Organism: Pseudomonas coronafaciens pv. oryzae str. 1_6; assembly: GCF_000156995.2. NCBI lineage: Bacteria > Pseudomonadati > Pseudomonadota > Gammaproteobacteria > Pseudomonadales > Pseudomonadaceae > Pseudomonas > Pseudomonas coronafaciens. The sequence goes on from NZ_CP046035.1 coordinate 2,966,171, forward strand.
GATGTACGCACAACGCTTCGGCTCGTTACCTGTGGCACGCAATACCGGCGGCCTGGCAGACACCATCGAGGATGGCGTCACTGGCTTCCTGTTCAATGAATCCACGGTCGAGAGCTACATCGGCGCGTTGAATCGCGCGTTTCACGTTTTTCAATACCCGGAGCTACTCAATGCCATGCGCTGCCGTGCCATGGCCGCTCCCTTCAACTGGCATCAGGCCGTAGAGCCTTACGCAGAGCTGTACCGTGACCTGTTGAAGAAAAATGTGAGTATTTCCAGCAACTACTAGGTTAAGGATTAATGGATGCCCCTGCGTACAGACGATAACTGGCGCCACGGCGCCGTTTTGTTGGACTCCGAAAACACCCGGTTTGCCCTCTGGGCACCGGATGCCTCACAGGTAAGCGTTGAACTGCAGGATGGCCAGTCTTTGGCCATGGAGCCGAAGCCGCAAGGCTGGTTCGTTCTTGAAACCCGCTGCAAGGCGGGTACTCGATACCTCTTCAAAGTCGATGGCACGCTCGAAGTGCCAGACCCGGCATCACGCTCGCAGGCCGACGACGTGCACTCGCACAGTGTCGTCGTCGACCCGAACGCCTATTCGTGGCAAAACACCTCATGGAACGGCCGTCCGTGGCATGAGGCTGTCATCTATGAACTGCATGTAGGTACGATGGGTGGCTACGCCGGCGTCGAGAAACATCTTCCACGCCTCGCAGAGCTGGGCATCACTGCCATCGAACTGATGCCGCTGGCGCAGTTTCCTGGCGACAGAAACTGGGGCTACGACGGCGTTCTTCACTACGCACCGCAGTCCTCGTACGGCACGCCGGAACAGCTCAAACACCTGATCGACACTGCCCACGGCCTGGGTCTGATGGTGATTCTGGATGTGGTGTACAACCATTTCGGTCCGGACGGCAATTACCTGGGTAGTTACGCCAAAGAATTCTTCCGCAGTGACCTGCACACGCCTTGGGGCGATGCGATTGATTTCCGACGCCCGCAAGTACGCGACTTTTTCGTCGACAACGCACTGATGTGGTTACTCGAATACAGAATCGACGGGCTGCGCATGGATGCCGTACACGCCATACGCGACGAAACCTTTCTGCCTGAGTTCGCCACCAGGGTTCGCGGGCAGATAGAACCGTCCAGGCATGTGTGGTTGAACCTGGAAAACGAATTCAACCAGGCCAGCCTGCTCGAAAAGGGCTTCGACGCACAGTGGGACGATGACGGGCACAACACCCTGCACGTGCTGCTGACCGGCGAGACCGATGCCTATTATTCGGACTTCGCCCAGGAGCCGACGCAAAAACTCGCTCGTCTGCTGAGCGAGGGGTTTGTCTACCAGGGTGAAGCCACTCGTCACGGGCACACGCGTGGCGAGCCCAGCGGGCACCTTTCGCCAAGCGCCTTCGTGCTGTTTTTGCAGAATCATGACCAGATCGGTAATCGCGCACTGGGCGAGCGCCTGCCACAGCTGTGCTCGCCTGCCGCGCTGAAAGCGGCGACCGCCCTGCTGCTGCTCTCACCGATGATCCCCCTGATGTTCATGGGCGACGAGTGGGCAGCGAGCGAGCCCTTTCTGTTCTTCACCAGCCACCACGGCGAACTGGCCGACGCGGTACGTGAAGGTCGTCGCAAGGAATTTGCCGACTTCGCTGCGTTTGCAGACCCGGAAAAGCGTGAACATATTCCTGACCCCAACGATATCAAGACCTTCGAGGCATCACGCCCGGCCTTTGCCGCAGTGGACCTGGAAACCGATATCGGCCTGGATCACCGCAGCTGGGTCGACTTTTACGCGATGCTGCTGGCCCTGCGTCATCAGGAAATAATCCCGCGGCTGCCCGGCGCATGCTTCCTGAAAACCGACATTTTGGGCGACAAGGCGGTCAGCGCTCGCTGGACGATGGGCGATGGCAGTGTTCTGCGCATCGACCTGAACCTGAGTGAAACAGCCGTCGCTGTGACCCTGCCGCCAGAGAGCCGCCTGATTTTCTCCAGCTCCGATAAATCGTCCGAACTTTCCTCGCAAGGCATCCTCAATCCATACACGGCCATTGTCAGCCTGAAAGCAAGTGATGTTCTGGAGGAACAGGATGAACAATGAGCAATTGGAGAGGCTTGCGACGGAAGCAGGCTTGTCGGTGCATTGGGTCGACGCCAACGCTCGGCCACAGACCGTAAGCCCCGATGTACTGCGCAAGGTTCTCGAAGCGCTGGGCTACCCGGCTGAAAGCGGCGAGGCTATTGACGCCAGCCTGCAACGTTTGCAAAACGCCAGTCACGGCAGCAGCGCCCCGCCACTGCTGACGGTGGATCAGGACACTAATCTGAACCTGTCAGAATGGTTTGCGCCGGAAACGCCCTTCACCTTGCACCTCGAAGATGGCGCGTCAATGGATGCAAGGCTGACGGCAAATGGCGAATTGCCTGCACTGGCACCGCCCGGTTACCAACAGCTGGAAATTGCCGGGCAGCACTTGACCATCGCGGTTGCACCAAAGACTTGCTACAGCATGGCAATGGCCACCCAGGCAGACAAGCCTCGCGGCTGGGGCCTGACGGCTCAGCTTTATAGCCTGCGTCGAGAAGGTGATGGCGGTTTTGGCGACACCGAGGCACTCGAGACGCTCGTGCGCTCTGCTGGCGAGCGAGGTGCCGATGCTTTAGGCATCAGCCCTATCCATGCGATGTTTGCCAATGACACGCACCGTTACAGCCCTTATTCGCCATCGAGCCGCCTGTTCCTCAACAGCCTGTATGCCTCCCCCGGCGCCATCCTTGGCGAGCGCGCGTGGCGTCAGGCGATCGAAGATGCCGGTGTTGGCGAAGAAATGAAGCGTCTCGAGTCGCTGTCGCTGATTGACTGGCCTGCCGCTGCCTCTGCCAAATGGAAGGCGCTTCATGCACTTTACGATGTGTTCAGTGCGAGCGATCACCCCTTGCATGAGGACTTCAACAGCTTCCGTCACAGTGGCGGTGAAGCGCTGGAAAACCACTGCCGCTTCGAGGCGTTGCTTGCAGAGTCGTCGACATTGGCTATCGGCAATAACTGGCATGAGTGGCCGGACCGCTTCAAGGACCCACGCGGCGCTGCCGTGGCCGAGTTTGCCAAGACTCATGGCGAGCAGATCAGCTTTCATGCCTTCGCCCAATGGCTCATAGCAAGAGGCCTGGAGCGCGCACAGGATGCCGCACGCAGCAGCGGCATGCGTATCGGCCTGATCGCCGACCTGGCGGTGGGTGCCGATGGCGCGGGAAGTCAGGCCTGGAGTCGTCAGGATGAGCTACTGTCGGCTCTGACGGTTGGTGCTCCGCCCGATATTCTCAACCGTGCAGGGCAAAGCTGGGGGATTTCCGCGTTTTCTCCGGACGGCCTCAAACGCAATGGTTTCCGTGCCTTCATCGAGATGCTGCGTGCCAACTTTGCCCATGCGGGCGGGCTGCGTATCGACCATGTCATGGGCCTGCAACGTCTGTGGGTCATTCCGCAGGGCTCGCCGCCCAGTGAAGGGGCTTATCTGAATTTCCCGCTGGATGACATGCTGCGGCTGTTGAGCCTGGAATCCTGGCGGCACAAGGCAATCGTGCTGGGTGAAGACCTCGGCACAGTGCCCGAGGGTCTGAGCGACAAGCTAAGCGCGCGGGCCATTCTGGGCATGCGCGTGCTGTTGTTCGAACAGAACAATGGCCAGTTCAAACCTGTTCTCGACTGGTCCGACCAGGCGCTTGCCACTACCAGTACTCACGACTTGCCAACGCTGGCAGGCTGGCTCAGCGAGCTGGATATCGAATGGAATGCCCGACTGGGCCATATCGACGATCAGCACGAATCTCAATGGCGTGAAGAACGCCTGCGAGAATCCCAGAGCTTGCGCCGTGCATTGAGCCAGAGCGTCGACGATTTGCCAGCCGACAGCGAAGCTCCGGATCAGATCATTGATGCGAGCACGCGCTACATCGGCCACACCCGCGCGCCGCTGGTACTGCTGCCAATGGAAGATGCGCTGGGCGTCGAGGAACAGGCCAACCTGCCTGGCACCATCGACAGCCACCCGAACTGGCGCAGACGCCTTCCCGGCAATGCGGCCTCCTTGCTAGACAACCCGAATGCTGCTCGACGACTGGAATTGCTGTCCCAATCCCGGCTGCAAGCTGCGGAGCGTGACCGATGAAACGTCCACTACAGCCTTTGCGTGCGACCCAACGCCTGCAATTCCACAAGGATTTCACGCTGGACGACGCGGTGCCGCTGGTGCCGTATTTCGCCAGCTTGGGGATCAGTCATATTTACGCCTCACCGCTGCTCAAGGCGCGTGCCGGTTCGATGCACGGCTATGACGTGGTCGACCCGACAGTCATCAACCCCGAACTGGGCGGCGAACCCGCCCTGCTGCGTCTGGTGGCAACCTTGCGCGAGCACGGCATGGGGCTGATTCTCGATATCGTTTCCAACCACATGGCCGTCGGCGGCGCCGACAACCCATGGTGGCTTGATTTGCTGGAATGGGGGCGTCGCAGCCCCTATGCAGACTTCTTCGATATCCAGTGGAATTCGCCAGATCCGTTGCTGGAAGGTCAGTTGCTGCTGCCGTTCCTGAGCAGTGATTACGGCACGGTGTTGCAGGCCGGAGAAATTCCGCTGCGCTTCAACGCCGAGCAGGGTTCGTTTTATATCGAGCACTATCAGCATCACTTCCCGATCTGCCCACTGACCTATGATTCACTGCTTCAGTCAGTCGACCACCCGCAGTTGAAGGAAATGAGCGAACGCTTCGCCACCCTTGCGCAGTTCCCTCAGGCTTATGAGCGGGCGCGTCAGGCCAAGGCAGAATTGGCCGAGCTTGCAAAGGATGCGCAGGTTCTGAAAGGCATCGAGGGCATCTTCGAATACTTCGACTCTAGCCAGCCTGAGGGCTTCAAGCGCCTGCATCAGTTGCTGGAACGCCAGCACTACCGTCTGGCCAGTTGGCGTACTGCCGGCGATGACATCAATTGGCGGCGTTTTTTCGACATCAACGAGCTGGGTGGCCTGCGGGTCGAGCGCCCGCAGGTGTTCGAAGCCACTCACGGGAAAATCTTTCAACTGGTCGCCGACGGTCTGGTCGATGGCTTGCGCATCGATCACATCGATGGGCTGGCCAACCCGCGAGGCTATGGCCGCAAGCTGCATCGCCGGGTCAAGAGCCTGTTGAAGCAACGCCCTGCTGAAGCGCAGATCGAACATTTGCCGATCTTCGTCGAAAAAATTCTTGGCCCTGACGAACCGCTGCGCGAAGACTGGAGTGTCGATGGCACCACCGGTTACGAGTTCATGAATCAGGTCTCGTTGCTGCAGCATGACCCCAAGGGCCATGAACCGCTGGGCGAGCTGTGGAGCCGCCTGTCCGAGCGCACCGCCGACTTTGATCAAGAAGTGCTGATTGCCCGCGATCTGGTGCTGCATGGCACCCTGGCAGGTGACTTCGAGAACGTCGCGCAATCTCTGTTGCAAGTCGCTCGTAGCGACCTGATGAGCCGTGACCTGACATTGGGGGCGATCCGCCGTGCGTTGCTGGCGCTGGTTGTGAACTTCCCTATCTATCGCACCTACATTTCGGTATGCGGCCGGTCCGAGCAGGATGACCATTACTTCCAACAGGCAATGGAAGGCGCTCGTACCACCTTGAATGAAGGTGACTGGCCGGTGCTGGACTATCTGGCACGCTGGCTGGGCGGAGAATCGTGGCGCAAACTGCCTCGCGGCCATCTGCGCAAGCTGTACAAGAATGCATGCGTGAGGTTCCAGCAACTGACCTCCCCCGTTGCTGCCAAGTCGGTTGAAGACACCTCGTTCTATCGTTCCGCAGTACTGCTGTCGCGCAACGATGTGGGCTTTCATCCGCAGCATTTCAGTGCGCCGGTCGAGGATTTCCATAAGGTTTGCCTTGAGCGTCTGGAGAAATTCCCTGACAACCTGCTGACCACTGCGACACACGATCACAAACGTGGCGAAGACACTCGCACGCGCCTTGCTGTGCTGAGCGAATGCGCCCCGTGGTATGCAGAACAGGTCGAGCGCTGGAGACAACTGGCTATCCCCCTCAAGGGTGAAGAGCCTGCGATCAGCGCAGGCGACGAACTCATGCTTTACCAGGCCCTGCTGGGCAGCTGGCCACTGGATCTGGAAGGCGAAGCCGCTCACGAAGCCTATGCACAACGTATGGTCCAGTGGCAGGAAAAAGCCTTGCGCGAGGCAAAACTGCACAGCAGCTGGAGCGCCCCGAATCAGGCCTATGAAACAGCTTGCCGCGAGTTCCTGCAGCGGCTTCTGCTTGCTCCGGAAGCACTGGGGCTTCGTCAGTCGTTGAGCGCAACCGCCAATCGTATTGCTACCGCGGGCGCGCTCAACAGCCTGGCGCAAACCTTGCTACGCTTAACAGCACCGGGCGTCCCCGACTTGTATCAGGGCACCGAGTATTGGGATTTCAGCCTGGTAGACCCGGACAACCGGCGTCCAGTGGATTATGCAACCAGACAGAAGTCGCTGGCACAAGACATCAGCGCAGCTGAACTGCTGGAGCACTGGCAGGATGGCCGAATCAAACAGGCGTTGATTGCCAGGGTATTGAACCTGCGGGCCGATCATCCAACACTTTTCAGCGAGGGGAAATATATCCGTCTGGAAATAAAGGGCAGCCACGCTGATCAGGTGATGGCGTTTGCCCGAGAGACGCAAGGAGTGCGCGCAATCATAGTAGTCCCACGCATAAGCAGTGAACTATTGGGTACTGCACAAACTCCATTGATTAATGCTGCCAATTGGGGCGACACGCGGATTGTGGTGCCGTTTGCCGATTCCGGTACTCACTGGAAGGGGCTCTTTTCTGACGTTGTCGCGATGAATGACCGGGAAATACCGCTCAATGCAGCGCTTGAAAGATTTTCCGTCAACTTGCTTATTCAAACTACGTAATAGCTGGGAGTCTCGACATGAGTGCAGACGAAAAAAGAATTCGCGATTTCGCTTATCAGATCTGGGAATCGGAGGGCAAACCTTCCGGTCATGATGAGCGTCACTGGGAAATGGCGCGCAAACTGGCGGAAGCCGAGGCACTGGCACCCAACAAGTCAACTGTGCGCAAATCGGCCAAGCCGAAGCTGCCTGAAGTAGACAGCGCCAAGGCGCCAGCAAAAGGCCCAGCCAAGCCGGTTGCGAAGTCCGCTCCAGCCAAGCCTGCAGCTCCGAAAGCCAAACCTGCTGCAAAGGCGGCTCCCAAGCCTGCGCCAAAGGCTAAACCGGCGCCAGAGGCTGCCAGCGATGCACCTGCAAAACCTGCTGCCAAGAAGCCGCGCAAATCGTCTGATTCTTGAAACTCTTCTGGCCGTACTCCGGTCAATTGTTGCGGGTCTCGCTCTGATAAGAGCCGAGGCCTGCCGCCACTCCACTCGTTATATTTAATGTTGGAGCCCCCACGGCTTCGATAGCGGTCTCGGCTGCTCAGAAAACCATTCGACGTCAGGAAGTCACCATGAATACGAAGTCCACTACCGCGGCAGATGACAGCTCCGCTCAGCATGACAATCCTGCCAGTACCCCGACGCGCATTCGTGAGGGGCTCCCCTTCCCCCTTGGTGCGAGCTGGGACGGGCTGGGCGTCAACTTTGCCTTGTTCTCCGCGAACGCCACCAAGGTTGAGCTGTGCCTGTTCGATTCGACCGGCGAAGTAGAAATCGAACGTATCGAACTTCCGGAATACACCGACGAGATCTACCACGGCTATCTGCCCGATGCGCACCCAGGCCTGATCTACGGCTACCGCGTCTACGGCCCTTACGATCCGAAGAACGGCCATCGCTTCAACCACAACAAGCTGTTGATCGACCCGTACGCCAAACAACTGGTCGGCGAACTGAAATGGTCAGAAGCACTGTTCGGTTACACCATTGGCCACCCCGATGGCGACCTGAGCTTCGATGAACGCGACAGCGCGCCATTCGTGCCGAAAAGCAAGGTTATCGACGAGGCCTACACCTGGGGCCGCGACCAACGTGTCGGCACGCCTTGGGACAAGACCATTTTCTACGAGACCCATGTGCGCGGCATCACCATGCGCCACCCTGAAGTCGCCGAAGAGCTGCGTGGCACGTTTGCCGGTCTGGGATCGGCACCTGTCGTCGAGCATATTCGCAAGCTGGGCGTGACCTCCGTAGAGCTGCTGCCGATCCATGCGTTCGTCAACGATCAGCATCTGTTGCAAAAAGGCATGACCAACTATTGGGGCTACAACAGCATCGCGTTCTTTGCCCCGGACCCGCGTTATCTGGCGAGCGGCAAGATTGCCGAATTCAAGGAAATGGTCGCGCACCTGCACCATGCCGGGCTGGAAGTCATTCTCGACGTGGTCTACAACCACACCGCAGAAGGCAACGAGCTGGGCCCTACCCTGTCGATGCGCGGTATCGACAATGCCTCATATTACCGACTGATGCCGGACGACAAGCGTTACTACATCAACGACTCCGGTACCGGCAACACGCTTGACCTGAGCCATCCTTGTGTCCTGCAGATGGTTACCGACTCCCTGCGTTACTGGGCGTCGGAAATGCATGTCGATGGTTTCCGCTTCGACCTGGCAACCATTCTGGGTCGCTACCACGACGGCTTCGACGAGCGCCACAGCTTCCTGGTTGCGTGCCGTCAGGACCCTGTACTGCGTCAGGTCAAACTGGTCGCAGAGCCTTGGGATTGTGGCCCGGGTGGCTATCAGGTCGGTGGTTTCCCGCCGGGCTGGATGGAATGGAACGACAAGTTTCGCGACACCGTGCGTGCGTTCTGGAAAGGCGACGAAGGCCAATTGGCCGATTTCGCTGCGCGCATGACTGCGTCCGGCAACATGTTCAACCAGCGCGGTCGTCGCCCTCAGGCCTCGGTGAACTTCATCACCGCTCATGACGGCTTCACGCTGCACGACCTGGTTTCGTACAACGACAAGCACAACGAAGCAAACGACGAAAACAACCAGGACGGCAGCAACAACAACCTGTCCTGGAACCATGGCGTTGAAGGTCCGACTGAAGATCAGGACATCAATACTCTGCGCCTGCGTCAGATGCGCAACTTTTTCGCCACCCTGTTGCTGGCACAAGGCACACCGATGATCGTTGCCGGTGACGAGTTCGCCCGTACCCAGCACGGTAATAACAACGCCTACTGTCAGGACAGCGAGATTGGCTGGATCAACTGGGATCTGGACGAAGACGGCGAGGCGCTGCTCAAGTTCGTGACCCGAGTGATCAAGCTGCGTCAGAGCTACCCGATCCTGCGTCGCAGTCGCTTCTTGGTCGGCGATTACAACGAAGAAATCGGCGTCAAGGATGTCACCTGGCTCGCCCCGAATGGCGAAGAGATGAGCGTAGAGCAATGGCATGATGCCAATGGTCGCTGCCTCGGCATGCTGATGGATGGCCGCGCACAGGAAACCGGGATTCGTCGTCCGGGTGCTGACGCCACATTGCTGTTGGTAGTCAATGCACACCACGACGGCGTCAACTTCACGCTGCCGGAGGTGCCTGAAGGCACGCATTATGAGTGCCTGATCGACACCAATCAGGACGATGCACGCAACAAGGAGCAATTTGCGTTCGGTTCGGAATACACCGTTACCCCACGTTCACTGCTGCTGTTCGAACTGAAGCACGAAGATCCGCAATGACCGATGCCTTGAGTGAGTTTCTCGACTGGCGCAAGCATGGCTATGCCGATACGCGTGCGCTGGGCGAGTGCTTGCAGGCATTGGTCAGAGAAGGTCTGGATCAGCTTCCCCTGCCTGCCGGTGGTCAGACACTTGAGCGCTGGCAGGCGCTGGCCTGCGTGGCAGGCCACGACTTGGGGTTGTGCAAGTTGTATGAGGGGCATACAGACGCCTTGGCTATCATGGCGGAACTGAGTGCCCCGCCCCCCGAACAATTCAGCACCTGGGGCATGTGGGCGGCAGAGCCACCGCAGGCACGGGTGAACATCAACGGCTCGGGCGATTCGATTCGCCTGACCGGTCGCAAGGCATGGTGCTCTGGCGCAAATGTGTTGAGCCATGCGTTGATTACTGCCTGGGACCAGGAAAATCGCCAGCAACTGGTCGCCGTAAGGCTCCAGCAGCCCGGCGTACACCTGACGAACGAGGGCTGGCGTGCCGTGGGCATGGGCGCGACCGGAAGTATCGAAGTGGTGTTCGACCAGGCACACGGCCAATTGATCGGCGCACCGGGAGGCTACCTGGAGCGACCCGGTTTCTGGCAGGGCGGCATTGGCATAGCGGCTTGCTGGTACGGTGCGTCCCGCTCGATCGCCCAACGCCTGCTCGCACAGGTCAGCAAGCGTGAAGAGCCCCATGCGCTCGCGCATCTTGGTGCGGTGGATGTTGCGCTCACAGCGGCAATCGACGTGCTGCGCGCTGCCGCCGTGCATCTGGACCAAGCACCGACTGAAAACGCCGAAGTGCTCGCCAGACGCTGCCGTGCCTATGTCGAGCAGGCTGCGGATCTGGTGATTCAGCACGTAGGCCGCGCAGTCGGCGCTGGACCTTATTGCAAGGACGCACATTTTGCCCGCCTGATGACCGACCTGCCGGTGTTCCTGCGCCAGAGCCATGCCGAACGCGACCTGGAAGCGTTGGGTCAATTGACAGGTGCCCGACTGCCTGCCGCGCAAACGTGGTCATTGTGAGGATGCCAGCAAATGAGTGAAGGCTTTTTGGTCAGCGACGATTCCGCCGGTCAGGGCACTCCCCTGGCGGCGTGGAATGCGTCCGCAAAACTTCGTGAGTTGGCGGTCATCACTGCAGACTTGTTGGTACCGCCCAATTGCCGGGCCGTCATCATAGCTCCGCACCCTGACGATGAGGTATTGGGCTGTGGCGGTCTGATGAGTCAGTTGGCACAGCTGGAGCGCAAACTGCTGGTTATCTCGGTCACTGACGGCACCGGCAGCCACCCAGGGTCAACGCTCTGGTCTGTCGAGCGCCTGGCTGAAATGCGCCCTCAGGAAAGCGCCGAAGCGCTGCATCGTCTTCAGGTTCCCGCCGAGCAGCTGGAATGGGCGCGAGGCGGTTTTCAGGACGGCGCGGTAGCTGACGAGGAAGATCGGCTGGTTACGTTCCTAGAGCAGCATCTGGGGCCAGCCGATGTGGTATTTGCCACATGGTCGGGTGACGGCCATGGCGATCATGAAGCGGTTGGTCGGGCCAGTGCCAGGGCCTGTCTGGCGAGCGGTGCGCAACTGCATGAATTCCCCGTCTGGGCCTGGCATTGGGCTGACCCGGAAGACTCGCGCCTGCCATGGGAACGCGCACGCAAGCTGTTGCTGGACCCGATGACACTGGCCCGCAAGCGCCATGCAGCCCAGGCGTTTGTCAGCCAGCTGGAGGGGGACCCAGGCATCGGCCTGTCGCCCGTGCTGCCTGCCGCGGTTCTCGAACGACTGCTGCAACCTTTTGAGGTGGTGTTCACATGAGCGTGGCCGACAGCTACTTCGACGAGCTGTTTCGCAATAACGATGACCCTTGGGCGTTCAAACAGCGCTGGTACGAGCGGCGCAAGCGTGCCCTGACAATGGCCGCCCTACCCCGCGAACATTACCGTGCGATATTCGAGCCTGGCTGTGCCAATGGCGAGCTCAGTGCAGCCCTTGCGGCGCGCTGCGACGCGCTGGTGTGCTGCGATACGTCGAGCCTGGCGGTCGATCTGGCGCGGCAGCGTCTGGTGGCACTGCCCCACGCCACTGTCGTGCAGGCGCGTCTGCCGCATCAGTGGCCGCAGGGACAGTTTGATCTGATCGTGTTCAGCGAACTGGGGTATTACCTTGACGTCGATGATCTCAATCGTCTGATCGATTGCGCGCTGTCGGCCCTGGCACCTGACGGTCAATTGCTCGCCTGCCACTGGCGTCCCGATATAGAAGGCTGCCCGCTGAATGCACAGGCCGTCCACGACATCCTTGGCAAGCGGTTAGCCATGCACCGGCTTTTCAGTCATCACGAACAGGATTTCTTGCTGGACCTGTGGAGTCGTGATGAAACCTCCGTAGCAGAACAGGAGTTCTCCCATGATCGGCATTCTGATTCCGGCGCACAATGAAGAGCAACTGCTCGGCCTGTGCCTTGAAACGGTCATGCAGGCTGCAGCTCACCCGGACCTGAAAGGCGAACGGGTTGAAGTATTGGTCGTTCTCGACAGCTGTACGGACGGTTCGGCAGACATCGCACGAGCATACGGCGCGATGACCCTTGAAATTTCGGCGCGTAACGTAGGCCAGGCGCGCGCCGAGGGCGCTGCCGTTCTTCTCGACAGAGGCGCGCGCTGGCTGGCCTGCACAGATGGCGACAGCACCGTGGCCAGTGACTGGCTTGCCGAACAGCTGGCGCTGGATGCCGACGCAGTATGCGGAACCGTGATGCCGGGCGACTGGAACAGTGGTATTTCGATTGCGGCCCAAGCGGCTTACATAGAGCACTATCAGCACCGCGATGGCCATCGGCACATTCATGGGGCCAATCTGGGAGTGAGTTCGATAGCCTACGTCAGCGCGGGCGGTTTCCCTTCGCTGACCTGCCACGAAGATGTGCACTTGGTTCGCCAGCTGGAATCGATAGGTGCGCGGATAGCCTGGAGCTGCCGCCCGCGTGTCACCACCAGTACCCGCCTGGACTCGAAGGCCAGGGGCGGGTTTGGCGATTACCTGCGATCGCTGGACGCCTGAGGGGCGTTATAGATGACCGGCTGTCTGCATACCAGAATGATCGGGGTCGGCAGAGTTAAGCGCAGCACTGAAAAACTTTACAGCCTCGGCGCTCAGGTTGCGATGAATGTCCTCGCGGTCTACGCCGTCAGGGTCATTGCACAATAAAGGTGCGCTTGACCTTTGTTCGTCACTGCACGGTGCCATGAAAACAAAGTGCCCTGCCCCTGCCAGCAACTTGTATTCCGGAGCCTGGGGCAGTTTGCGCGCCAGAGCTTCTGCGTTCCTGTCCAGCGCCAGCAACTGATCGTCATCACCCGCGTACATCAGCACCGGAACATGTACATCACCCAGCGTGTGACGGCCGAACATCAGCGTTAGCGGCGCCATCAGCATCAGCGCACCAACCCTTGGGTCAGCCTGCGCATGCAGGTCATCACGATCTGCCACCAGCTCACCCTGAGTCTTGCAGGCGTCGCGATCCAGCGGTCGCTCAAGGCAATATCGGCGCAGGCGCTGCAAGTCAGGTTGCGCACCAGCCAGAATCAGCGCGGTTTCGCCACCGGCGGAATAACCGATAACCCCCACCTGACGGGCATTGAGATAAGGCGCAAGCATTGGATCTAACAAAGCCGTGCTGATCGCTTCGGAGATCTGCAGCGGACGACCATAAAGATTGCTCAAGCTGCCCAAACGGCTATGGTCGCGATCATTGTCGCCCGGGTGTACCACGGCAACCACCACGAACCCCTGACGGGCCAACGAAGTGGCGAGGTCATGCAACGCCAGAGGCGTGCCGGTATTGCCGTGGGAAAGCAGCAGCAGCGGGAAACGACCCATGGCGATGGGTGCGTCTTCGCTGGCGTCGACGCGGTAGCCCTGGAGGATGCTCGTCTGTTCGCTGCCCGTTGACGGATAAAAGGCAATGGCCTGCACAGGCCGCGAATCCAGCGGGTCGGGGAAACTTAACTCGTGATAACCGGCACTCCAGGACTCGTCAGCCTGGGCGTAAACAGGAATCAGGCTGTCGAGCAGGCAAACCAGCATCACTGCACAAAGACGTACCATGGCAAGGCCCAACCTTTGCAATTCCGGCAACTCGTCCGGACAGTCCGTTATGCGCTTGTGTCGAGCATCATGCTCCAGCGCGCCGCTCTCACTCAAATGAGAGTCTTGAAAACTGAAATAGTGCACAAGCCGGGCCACAATCTGTTTGCCTCTGCTGCGCACTCTCGAATTGCTCGTTAATCAGTTGGAAAACAGGTCAATCAGACGACAGCTTAATACTGCAAGCCCGCAATTACCTGTAAGAAAGCTGTCAAGGTTTCAGCCACTCGCGCTTCACATAATAAAAAACTCCACAACCATGCGCAAAACCGTGCGCGGACTGTGGAGCTTTTATGCAATGCATGATGAATCAGGCAGCGAAAAGCTCGCTGTCGATCTGCTGTCTGGCGGCTGCCATCGCATTGGTACGAGGCTCTTCACCATAAGCAAGACCGTGGGCACGGACGAATTGCAGATCGGTAATACCGATGAAGGCAAACAGTGCCTTGAGCAGCTCTTCATGACCGGCGCCGGTTGGCAGCCCTTGATGCAGGCCGCCGGAGGTCGACACGATAATGACTTTCTTGCCGCCGCACAGACCTTCAGGGCCGGCTTCGGAGTAGCGGAAAGTGCGCCCGGCGACAGCGATGCGATCAATCCACGCCTTCAACTGCGATGGGATGCTGAAGTTGTACATCGGCGCGCCGATTATCAGCACATCGGAATCGAGAAACTGCTGCAGGGTGGCTTCGTTGCTATCAACTTCCTGCTGCTGGGCGGCGTCTCGGGCCTCTACCGGAGTGCCCGCTGCAGCAAGGCTGGCAGCAGAAAAATGCCCAAGCGCTTCGCTGGCCAGGTCGCGATAGGTCACTTGGCTGTCGGCATGGGCGCGTTGATAAGCCTGAGCAACTTCATGGGTCAATTGACGCGACGCGGAATGGTCGCCGAGGATACTGGAATCAAGGTGCAGGATTTTCATGACGGGCTTCCCAAATGAGTGTCGCCGTTGAGCGATCAAGTGGGAGCATCCTACCTGTGATCTTAATGATTGATTAGCCGCCCTTAACGCGACTGTTCGTTCTATTTAAAGAACAATAGATAGATTCCGGGTTCTGCGTCAGCTCCTTGAACGAGCTCTCGAATTCGTTCAGCAAGCCCCTTACGGCTGGTAGCAGACCTCGTCGCGAGACGAACACCGCGTGCAAAATGCCGCATTTGGGACGATGCGCATCGAACAGTTCCACCACACGGCCCTGCTGCAAGGCCTCTCTGACCAAAATTTCCGGCAACTGCGCCACACCGACGCCCTGCAAAACTGCCTGCAGTATGGCGTCCAGATCCGAGCTCACCAGCCGCGGTACGTGTCGCACTTCGACATAGTGACCTGGTCCGTTTTCCAGCAGCCAGCGGTGCTCCGGCGTGGAAGATGGCACATCCAGACTGGGCAACCTGGCCAACTCGTCGAATGACGCACCTGCCGGGATCAGTGCAGCCAGATCAGGGTGTGCTACCAGCCGCTGTGCGCTATGGCCAAGCTGTTTCACCACCAGACCGTCATCTTCCAGCGGCGGAAAACGTACCCGCAACGCGATGTCGATGTTCTCGGCCAGCGGATCGACACGCCGGTTGGTGCTTTCAATATTTACCTGCACTTTGGGGTGTGCGGCCATGAACCGGGCAATGGACTCGTTGATGCCCATGGCGGCCATGGCTGGCGGACAACTGATGACCACCCTGCCCTGAGGCTCGGATTTTGAACGCTGGATGGCCTCTTCTGCGGCTTCAGCCTCGACCAGCATCGCCACGCAATGCCCATAGTAATCGCGTCCGCTTTCGGTCACCGCAAACTTGCGGGTCGAGCGGTGAATCAGCGTAACGCTCAGGCGCTCTTCCAGCCCGGCGATGCGCCGACTTAGTTTGGACTTGGGAATCCCCAGCTTGCGGCTAGCAGGCGCAAAGCCTCGACATTCGACCACCTGGACGAAATAAAACAGATCATTGAGATCGAACACCCGGCCACCTCGCTTCAAGAGCGCCGAGTATGCCGCGCTACGGCATGCCCCTCAAGACAGGGTCGGCCGGGAACGCGGGTTACCGCTCGGTCAGAAAAGCCAGGACTGCAGCGGCAAAAGCCTCGCTGGATTCGACGCTGGACAAATGCGCCGCGTGCAGCTCGATCATGCGCGAGCCCTTGATGCGCTCGACCATGAAACGCCCGTCGGCAGGCGTCGTTACTGCATCTCCAGTGCCGCAGACCACCAGGACGGGCAGCTTGATGGTCGCCAGTTGCTCGCGAAAGTCTGCGTCGCGTACGGCGGCACAATTGGCCGCGTAGCCTTGCGGAGAAGTACTCGCCAACATGCCGACCACAGCCTCGACCCTGGCAGGCTCGGCGTCTGCGAACGCTGGCGTGAACCAGCGCGCAATAGAGGCATCACGTAACGCCACCATCGCCGCCTGCCCCTCGCGCAACACTGTTTCGATACGCGGATTCCAGGTATCCGGATTACCGATTTTCGCCGCGGTATTGCACAACACAACCCTGTGCAAGCGTTGCGGCGCATTGATAGCCAACCATTGACCGATCAGCCCACCCATCGACAACCCGCAGAAGAAGGCTTTTTCGATCTGCAGCGCATCAAGCAGTGCGACCACGTCACGCCCGTTCTGCTCGATAGTGTAACTACCACCGGTGACCAGAGATTGACCATGACCGCGAGTGTCGTAGCGCAGCACCCGGAAGTGCCCTGCGAAGGCTGCAACCTGGTTGTCCCACATATGCAGGTTGGTGCCCAGCGAATTGGAAAACACCAGCACCGGCGCGCTGGCCGGGCCTTCCAGCAGATAATTCAGTTCACCATCGGCAAGTTGCACAACAGGCATACGAGGCTCCACACAAGGCAAAACGAGCACACTAATGAGTGTTGCTGCAGCATACAATCTGCGGATCGAATATTCGTGCGGCTATCGAACAGCTTACCGCGCGACGTGTGGTACGAGAGGTCAATACATGCACAAAGAAGACATTGCCAGATTTTGCCTTGGCCTGCCGGGCGCGCGGGAAGATTACAAATGGGGCGGCGTGCGGGTGTTTTCCGTCGCGGAGAAAAAGATGTTCGCGGTCATGGACCTCACCGATCAGGACCTTGCCTTCAAGGTTCACCCGGAGTTGTTTCTGGGCTACGTGGACAGGCCGGGTATCAGGCCTGCGCCTTATCTGGCGCGAGCTTACTGGGTCAGCGTGACGGACCTGCACGCCCTGGACGAAACCGAGATACACGACTTGCTGACCCGCTCGCACCAACTGGTGGTGGGCAAATTGCCGAAACTGAAACAGATCGGTCTGAAGCTATAAAGACCACGGTACTGCCTGCAAAAGCCGCTTGCCCAGAAACAGCCAGTCGATCCAGAACGCTTGATGCGCCAGCACGATCACCCAGAAGACCACCTGAAAAGGCACCTTGCGGGTCTTGTGACGAAACATCTGCTGCGCCAACAGCGCCCCTGGCCAGCCACCCAGAAGCTCGACCGTATGCAGGACGTTTTCCGGGGTGCGCTGGCCGCCGCTACCAGCCTGGCGCTTGTCGCTGCGGTACAGCACGAAGGCCAGCAAGCTCATGACCACCAGCACAATAGCCGGGATCATGGTGCCCTGCGTGATCCACAGAGACGCCAAACCGTAGACCGGCATTGCGCACAACAGCACGAACACACAAAGCTTGAGGCGTACTCCCCGCACAGGCGCCCTGCCCCGATCGGCAGGTGCCGCAGGCCGGCGCTGGGCGGTCATGCTTTTGCCGACGCCCAGTCAATCCAGCCGAACTGCCAGGTCGCCAGAATCAGCAAACCGAAGGCGATCCGATACCAGGCAAACACTGCATAGCTGTGGGTGGCGATGAACTTGAGCAGCGCGCGAACAGCGATCATTGCAAAGACAAAGGATGTGATGAAGCCGATGGCAAAGACCGCAAAGTCGTCCGGCCGAAACATGTCACGGTACTTGTAACCCGAGTAGACCGCAGCACCGACCATGGTCGGCATGGCCAAGAAGAACGAAAACTCGGTCGCCGCCTTGCGTGACAGGCCGAACAACAGACCGCCGATGATGGTCGAGCCCGAGCGCGATGTGCCCGGAATCATCGCCAGACACTGCACCAGCCCTACTTTCAGGGCATCGGTCCACGTCATGTCATCGACGGTTTCGGTACGCACCGTGTGCACACGTCGCTCGGCCCACAGCATGATCACGCCACCGACAACCAGTGCGGTTGCGACAGTTATCGCGTTGAACAGGTAGTGGTGGATAGTGTCGGCAAAAATAACCCCCAGCACGACAGCGGGCATGAAAGCGATTAGCAGGTTCAGGGTGAAACGCTGGGCCTGCTGCTGCTTGGGCAAACCCACCACCACGTCGAGAATCTTGCGGCGAAATTCCCAGACCACCGCGAGGATGGCACCCAATTGAATAATGATGTTGAAGGCCATGGCACGCTCGCCACCAAAGTCGATCAGATCGGCAACGATGATCTGATGCCCGGTACTGGAGATCGGCAAAAACTCCGTCAAACCCTCTACGACACCCAATATCAACGCCTGAGCAGCGGTCCAAAGATCCATCATTCCCCCATGAAGCGATGCCGCAGGCTCGCTGTTTAGTGTTGTTGTGTAAAAAATGGTTGCCACTATGCCGCGACAAGCCTGAACGTAGCTTGAACCTGCAGCGGGCCTGAATTCATCGGCAAGGCCCTGCAAGGCGCGGAATGCTAGCAGACCTGCACGCACAACGCCTGCCAGCTTCGCACCTGTTCAACACAAGCTCCACGCCGCGCGCAGAAGCGCATACAATCGCCGCCCCTGCCGCTTAACAAACCTCATCAAGGAGCCGCCATGTCCGGGCTTGAACTCTTCGCTGCCGCCATCGGCGTTATCGCAGTGTGGCTGACAGTGAAGCAGAATCCCTGGTGCTGGCCAATCGGGCTGGTGATGGTGGTCATCTATATCTGGATTTTCTTCGACGTTAAGCTCTATTCCGACATGCTGCTGCAAGTGATTTATGCCGGCCTGCAGGTGTATGGCTGGGTGCAATGGACCCGACATGGCAATGGTCTACCAGCTCGGGCCGTCACAGTGTTGCAGAGCGGCCCGCTGATAAAAGGTCTGGTTGTTGGCGCAATTATCAGCGTTGCGCTGGGCGCGGGCATGGCGCATTTCACCGATGCCGCTCAGCCGTGGCTGGACGCTGCATTGACGGGTTTCAGCCTGGTGGCGCAGGTCTGGATGGCGCAAAAGCGTGTCCAGTGCTGGCCGCTGTGGATTCTGCTGGACGTGATTTTCGTAGGCCTGTTTATCTACAAGGGGCTTTACCTGACGGCTGCGCTCTACGGGCTTTTCACCCTCTTGGCCGTACAGGGCTGGCGCGAATGGCGCCACGATCTGGCGCTGGCACGATGAAAGTCCTGGTGCTGGCCGGCCCGGAATCCAGCGGCAAGAGCTGGCTATCAGCCGAAATACAACGTCGTTTTGGCGGAGTGCTGGTGGGCGAATACGTCCGCCACTTTATCGATCAGCAGGGGCGTGACACTGTTTATGGAGATATCCCGGCCATCGCACTTGGCCAATTGGCCTGGGAAGACGCGGCACGCGCTAGCGAGCCCGAACTGCTGATTCTCGATACCCACTTGCTGAGCAATGTGCTCTGGAGCCGGGCGTTGTTCGGTGACTGCCCTGCGTGGATCGAACAACAACTGCTGAGCAGGCGCTACGACCTGCATCTGCTGTTGTCGCCAGAAGGGGTGGAATGGATCAGCGACGGCCAGCGCTGTCAGCCGCAGTTAGATGAACGCCAAGCCTTTTTCGAGGCCAGTCGAGACTGGCTTGACAGTCATGGGCAGGCATATGAGGTGCTAGGGGGTGGCTGGCCGCAACGCCACGAGCTGGCGATGGCGGCGGTGATGCGTCTGCTGGACAGGTCAGCGGATCTGGTGCTTGTGTAGCAACCGGTAGAAGGTCGGCCGCGAAATGCCCAGAACCTTGGCCGCCGCGCTCATGTTGTGGCTGTGGCGCGTCAGCACCTCACACAATGCCTGACGCTCGGCGCGGGACTTGTATTCGTCCAGTGTGTCCATGCTGCCGGCATTCTCTTCTTCGCCCTGCAAGCCAAGATTCGCTGCCTCGATCTGCCGCCCTTGCGCCAGCATCAGCCCCCGCCGTACCCGGCTGACAAGTTCGCTCACGTTGCCAGGCCAGTCGTGCTTGCCCAGTGCGACCAAAGCGTCCTGGCTGAAACTGCGCGCTTTTCTGCCCGTTTCGACGCTGTGCCGGTGAACGAAGTGGTTGGCCAGCAGCGCCAGATCGCCATGACGTTCGCGCAATGGCGCGGTCCCTACCTGCAGCACATTGAGCTGGTAATACAGATCCTCGCGAAAGCGTTTCTTGCCCACCGCCGCCTCAAGGTCCTCACGGGTCGTGGCCAGCACCCGGATATCCACTGCAGTCGACTCAATGCCGCCCAGACGCTGAACCTGCCGCTCTTCGAGAAATCGCACCAGATGCGCCTGAGCTTCAAGTGGCAGATCGCCGACTTCATCAAGCAGCAGCGTGCCTCCGTGCGCCGCCTCGATCTGTCCTGCGCTGCGTTCCAGAGCCCCTTCAAACGCGCCCTTTTCATAGCCGAACAGCTCGGCGTGGATCGAGTGCTCGGGCGCCGAGCCGCAATCAACCACCACGAAAGGTTTACTGTGCCGCTGGGACTGGGCGTGCAGGCTGCGCGCAATCAGCTTCTTGCCCGTTCCGCGCTCACCACGAATCAACACCGGCGAGTCGGTGGGCGCCAACTTGCTCAGCAGCCTGCGCAGGGCACGAAGCGGGCGACTTTCACCTAGCATTTCCGGCTCGGCAGCAGGCGCCGGTGGTGTGCCTGATGCAGGCACACAGCCTGCCGCGAAGGCTCTATCCAGACTGGTCTGCATCCGACCCATGTCAAATGGCAGGGAGTGAACGTCAAAAAAGCGCTTGCAGACGAACTCGCTGCTCTGTTCATGCCGCAGGTCATCGGGCGCCAATAGCGCAATCCACTGCTTACGAGTGCCCGAGAGCAGTCCTTCAATCTGCTCCGGATGCTCGAAATGATCAGACGTCAAATGGATCAGGCCGACGTCGTAGCCAGCATCACGCGCTGAATCAAGCGTACCCCGCTGTACCGTCCATCCGGTCTCGTCGAGTGCCTGCGTCAGTTGGTGAAAGTCGTCATTGGCGTCGATTATTAACAGACGTCGCGGTGGGGCCGATAGATGCATGAAGAGTCCTTGGCGCCCGGCGTCGAGTTGGATTATTAAAAACTTCTTATAAACAGCATGTTGGCGAGCCCAACTACCACCCTAGCAACTATTTGACGCAGCCTTGTACCGATTACGTCTAACAAGCTTCGGCAGGTGTCATTAAGTGCCTTTCGGTTCATTAGCGGCCGATTCAGGGCTGTTTTTTAAGCCGCGTTTGAAAAAAACAGAAAATTTCTTTTCAACAGTGTGACTCACGCCCCCCTGTTGTTCATCAACACAAGTAACCAGCCGGACGGTCAGCCCGCCGCCGAGACTGAATTGATACGGGCACTTGAGGATTTGACCATGAACGCCCCACTGCGCTTCAACGATGCACTTCTGATCGCTGGACACGCTTTTGAACCCTTCCAGTGTGTTGCCTGGGCACCACAGGACGGTAACGGCGAGCTGAGCCTGACGGTGATTGACCGCACCAGCAATCGCATCGGTCGCAAGCAGATCCCGAGCAGCACCTACTCAGACAAGCGGCAACTGGCCAGTGCGCTGGAACAGGCCCGCGCAGAAATCAGCAGCGAAGGCTACGACCTCAAGCCGTGGACCATGCCTGCCTGATTGCGCCTTGCGCCAATCGCGATACCTGAAGCCGATTCACTCCCGCGCCAATGCTCTGTTCGGGCACGAGAGTGAATAAGGCGCCGCGCCTCAAACCTCTTTCAGCTCGTCGATATGGCGATATTCCGCGCCCAGGCTTGATGCCAGCTCTCTGGCCCTTCCAAGGCGGATCGGACCCTTCTCTATATCGATAAGCAGACTGGCACAGGTAAATGCCGACAACACAGGCAGTTGCTTGATCCTGCCGTCGGTCATCACCAGCACCCGATGCTGTTCGGCGGGGTAGCGCTTCTGGCGTTGCTCCAGCCATGCTCTGGCCTGTTCCAGCGCGGCCGTCAGTGGCGTGCCGCCCCCCGCGCCCAGCCCGTCAAGCCATGGAACCAATGCTGCTGAAGCCTTGAGGCCCTGATGCTGCCAGCGCGGCACAGCGCCGCTGGCCGTCAGCAACGCAAGCCGCGCACGGCGTCGATAGGCGTCATCGAATACCTGAGAAAGCAGGCCCTTGGCTTGACTAAGAGCCTGATGACGCCGCGTCGAAGCCGACGCATCGACAATCACCAGCAGCAACTCACTCGGGCGAGCGCTACGTGGTTGGCGGACTAGATCCTTGCGGCTCTTCGGTCGCCCCCTCAATAAGGTGGGCAGCCATTGCACCAGGCCCTCGGCACCTGCGCGAATGGCTCCTTGCCTGCCGGAGGCCAATCGACCGGGACGGGGGATGGCATCCGCCCCCTGAGTAATACGGGGGCGGATGCCTACGGCTTTTTTGGCCAGCTCGGCACTTCACGGCGTGACCCGGTGACCACTGCCTGAGCCGGCAACTCACCCCAGCTTCCCTTCCCGCTTTCGGGTTTGTCTGACTTAGGCGACGATTCGGGTGGCGGCGGCGCTTCCTGATTCTGCGGCGGCGGAGTCGGTTCGCGACGTCTGTGACGCAAGGCAAATTCAGCGACAGCTTCGATGTCCTGCTCTTCGATCTGCCCCACCCCACGCCATGCAGCATGGGCTCGTGCAGCCCGCAGCCAGACCAGATCAGCGCGCATACCGTCCACACCGGCAGCAAAACAGCGCTCGGTGATCGCGACCAACGACTGATCGTCCAGCTCGATGCCGGGCAACAGCGAACGCGCCTGCTCGCAACGAAGCTTCAAGGCGTCCTGCTGTGCTTGCCAATGCTGACAAAAAACCGCCGGATCGGCATCGAAATCCAGACGGCGTCGGATGATCTGGCTGCGCTCGACAGGTTGTGTCTGACCACTCAGCGCCACGTTCAGGCCAAAGCGATCCAGCAATTGCGGACGCAGTTCGCCTTCTTCCGGGTTCATGGTGCCGATCAGCACAAAACGCGCAGCATGCCGGTGGGAGATCCCGTCACGCTCGACCAGATTGACACCGCTGGCGGCAACGTCCAGCAGCAGATCGACCAGGTGATCGGCGAGCAGGTTGACCTCATCGACATACAGCACACCGCCATCTGCCTTTGCCAGCACGCCCGGCGAGAAACGCGCACGACCCTCGGCCAGCGCGGCGTCCAGGTCCAGCGTGCCGACCAGCCGTTCTTCAGTCGCGCCCAGCGGCAAAGTGACGAACTGACCGCTGGCCAGCAAATCAGCCAAACCACGCGCCAGTGTCGACTTGGCCATGCCACGCGGCCCCTCGATCAATACACCGCCAATGCGGGGGTCAATGGCGGTCAGGCACAGTGCCAGTTTCAGATCATCTGCCCCGACCACTGCGGCCAGCGGAAAATGCGGAGTGTCGCTACGGCTTGAATCGGGCACGGTCATCAACTCTCTTCTATGTCCAACAACAGGTCTTCCAGCGCTTGCTGATACTCGCCAGGTTCCTGCCAGAGCCCGCGCTGCTGAGCCTCGAGCATGCGCTCGGTCATGTCGCGCAAGGCGTCGGGGTTATGTTGTGCGATAAATTCGCGGGTCGCCGGATCAAGCAGATAGGCGTCGGCCAGCAACGCGTACTGATGATCGTCGATCAGTTCGGTAGTCGCGTCGAAGGCGAACAGAAAGTCCACAGTCGCAGCCATCTCGAACGCGCCTTTGTAGCCGTGACGCTTGACCCCTTCGATCCATTTCGGGTTTGCCGCACGCGAACGGATTACCCGGTTCAGCTCTTCCTTGAGGGTGCGGATTTTCGGCAGATCAGGCTGGCTGTGATCGCCATGATAGCTGGCAGTCTTCTGCCCGCTGAGGCTTTCTGACGCTGCAAGCATGCCACCCTGAAACTGGTAATAATCGTTCGAATCGAGCAGGTCGTGCTCGCGGTTGTCCTGGTTCTGCAAGACTGCCTGCACCTTAGACAGGCGCTCAGCGAAACGCTGCCGGGCCGGGGTGCCTTCATCTGCAGCGCCATAGGCGTAACCGCCCCAATTCAGGTAAACCTCGGCAAGGTCTTCGCGGCTTTGCCACAGGCGGCCATCAATGGCCCCCTGCACACCAGCGCCATAGGCACCCGGTTTGGCGCCGAAGATCCGCCAGCCAGCCTGGCGTGCAGCTTCGTCTTCGTCGAGACCTTGCGCCACAAAACTCTCGCGTTCTTCGCGCACTCTGGCCGCCAGCGGATTCATGTCATCCGGCTCATCCAGTGCTGCGACAGCCTGAACGGCGGCATCGAACAGCTTGATGAGGTTGGCGAAGGCGTCGCGGAAGAACCCGGATACCCGCAAGGTGACATCCACCCTCGGCCGATCCAGCAGGCTGATCGGCAGAATCTCGAAATCATCGACCCGCTGACTGCCGGTCGCCCACACAGGGCGAACGCCCATCAAGGCCATCGCCTGGGCAATGTCGTCGCCGCCGGTGCGCATGGTTGCCGTGCCCCAGACGGACAGACCCAACTGGCGCAAGTGATCGCCATGATCCTGAAGGTGGCGTTCCAGCAGCAGGTTTGCCGACTGAAAACCGATGCGCCACGCGGTAGTGGTCGGCAGGTTGCGCACGTCCACACTGAAGAAATTGCGCCCGGTCGGCAGCACGTCCAGACGTCCGCGACTGGGCGCGCCGCTAGGCCCCGCCGGAACGAAGCGGCCGCTCAGTGCGTCGAGCATGCCCTGCATTTCGCCTGGGCCACAGGCGTCCAGCCGCGGCGCGACCACTTCACGCAGGCTGTCGATGATCAGCGCCAGGTCCTCATGAACCGGCAGGTCGTGCAGTTCTTCGCCCTGCGTGACCCGCTCGATCATGGCAGCAGCGTACAGCTCAAGCCGTTCGCGGGCATCACCCGCACTGCGCCAGGGGTCTGTGCTGACGGCCAGCAACTCAGGGGGACGGGCGCCGGTCCACGGCGCGGCCAGCTCGCAATCGAGCGGGTCGAACTCCAGCCCGAAGGCCTTGCTCAAGGCCCGCAACAGACTGGATTGCGCTCCGCGCCCGTCGCCACGCGGAATACGCAACAGGGCCAGCAAGGTGTCGGTACGCAGACGCCCTTCCGGCGACTGACCAAAAATATGCAGGCCATCGCGAATCTGCGATTCCTTCAGATCACACAGGTAAGTGTCCAGACGTGGCAGCCAGACTGCTGCATCGGCGTCGCTGTCAGTGGACTCGTCCAGCGCCAGTTCACGATCAATGCGGGTTTCACGGACCAGTTCGAGAATGTCGCGTTGCAGCTCACGAGCGCGCCGCGGATCAAGCAACTGCGCCTCGTAGAATTCGTCAGCGAGCAGCTCCAGATTGCGCAACGGGCCGTAGGTTTCGGCGCGGGTCAGCGGTGGCATCAGGTGGTCAATGATCACCGCCTGGGTACGGCGCTTGGCCTGTGCGCCCTCGCCTGGGTCGTTGACGATGAATGGATAGATATTGGGCATCGCGCCCAGCACCGCATCCGGCCAGCAGGTTCGCGACAAACCGACGCCCTTGCCGGGCAACCATTCGAGATTGCCATGTTTGCCAACATGCACCACTGCATGCGCGCCGTAAGCCTTGCGCAACCAGAAGTAGAACGCCAGATAACCGTGCGGCGGAACCAGATCCGGATCGTGATAGACCGCGCTGGGATCAACCTGGTAACCGCGTGCTGGCTGAATGCCGATGAAGGTCATCCCGAAACGCAGACCGGCGATCATCATTCTGCCACTGCGGAACATCGGATCTGCATTCGGAGCACCCCAGCGGGCGTTCACTGCGTCGCGGTTGCTCTGCGGCAGTTCGTTGAATGCCGCCAGGTATTCATCCAGCGCCATGCTTTGCTGACAAGGGCGCTGGTCGATGCTGTCCAGGTCGTTGGTCACGCCACCGAGTAGCTGCTGGATGAGCGCAGTGCCGCTTTCCGGCAACTGCTCCAGCGGATAGCCCTCGGCCTGCATGGCGCGCAGAATGTTTAGCGCAGCTGCTGGCGTGTCGAGGCCGACGCCGTTGCCGATCCGCCCATCGCGGGTCGGATAGTTGGCGAGAATCAGCGCCACACGCTTGTCGGCATTGGGCAGACGCGCCAGTTCGATCCAGCGCCGCGCCAACTGGGCGACAAAGTCCATACGATCAGGCTGGGCCCGGTAACAGACCACATCCGACTGACTGCGCTCGCTGCGCCAGGCCAGATCCTTGAAGCTGATCGGTCGGCTGATGATGCGCCCGTCCAGTTCCGGCAAGGCAATGTGCATCGCCAGGTCACGAGCGCCGAGCCCCTGCTCGCTGGCCTCCCAGGCAGGCTCGTTGTCCTGGGCACAGATCGCCTGAATGACCGGCACGTCGCGTCGGAACGGGCGCAAATGCGGCGACTCCGGGCTCGACTGCGCAAAGCCGGTGGTGTTGAGGATCAGTTCGACCCCAGCCTCATCCAGCCAGTTTTCCACCTGAACGAAACAGCCGGGCTCCTTCAGGCTGGCGACCGCAATCGGCAAAGGGTTGATGCCCTGCGCCTGCAAGCGGGTGCAGAACTCATCAATAAAGCCGGTGTTGGCAGCCTGCAAGTGCGAACGGTAGAACAACAGCGCGACCACAGGATGGTCCGCACGCCATTCTGCCTGCCAGTCATGCAACCCGGCAGTTGCCCGTTGCGGATGATAGACCGCCGTGCGCGGCAATGGCTGCGGCTCGGCCCAAGGGTAATCGCGACCAAGCCACTGACTGGCCATGCAGCGATACAGGTCCAGCGCATTTTGCAGCCCGCCCTGACGCAGAAACTGCCAAAGCCGGTCGCGCTCTGTGGCAGGCACTGTGCTCAGGTCGCTCAACTCGGGGTCAGGGCGGTCATCGCCCGGCACCAGAATGACGTCAACGCCACGCTCCGCCAGCTCCATCAGTCGTTCCACGCCGTAACGCCAATAGCCGATACCGCCGTGGAGAGAAATCAGAATGACTTTGGCGTGGCGCAAGACCTCGTCAACGTACAAGTCGACCGACGCGTGATTTTGTACCTGCATCGGGTTGGCCAGACGCAGGCTGGGGTAATCCTCAGGGAGTTGCCGGGCGGCTTCGGCCAGCAGGGCGAGGCTGGAATCGCCGCTGCAGAGAATCACCAGCTCGGCTGGCGTCTGCCCCAGGTCGGCGATGCTGTCGTCCGGTACAAAACCGCCGGGCTGGGTTCTCAGTAAATGCATGGGTCAGCCGGCAATCGCAGCGTTGAGCTGGGTTTGCAGCGCGACAGCGTCCAGCTCCTGGCCGATCAGCACCAAGTGCGTGGCACGCTCTTCATCGGCGCGCCAGGCGCGGTCGAAGTGCTTGTCGAAGCGCGTGCCCACGCCTTGGATAAGCAAACGCATCGGCTTGCCCGGAATGGCGGCAAAGCCCTTCACGCGCAAAATGCCGTGCTGCACAACGAGCTGATTGAGCGCATCGAGCAGGACCTTTTCATCGGCTTGCGGCAGTTTCAGCGAGATCGAGTCAAACGCGTCGTGATCGTGGTCATCCTCGTCGCCATCGTCGTGATGATCATGGTGGGTCTTGCGACCGTCGATGTGCAGCTCGGACTCGGCACCGACACCCAGCAGAACGCTGATCGGCAAACGACCACTGCTGGCTTCGACCACCTTGACGGCGGGCGGCAGCTCTTCGGCGACTTCGGCGCGTACTGCGGCCAGCCCTTCGGCATCAATCATGTCGGCCTTGTTGAGAATCACCAGATCGGCGCTGGCCAGTTGATCGGCAAACAGTTCGTGCAGCGGCGACTCGTGGTCCAGATTAGGATCCAGTTTGCGCTGTGCGTCGACTTGATCCGGGAATGCAGCGAACGTACCGGCCAGCACCGCCGGGCTGTCGACTACGGTGATTACCGCATCGACCGTGCAGGCGTTGCGGATTTCGGGCCACTGGAAGGCCTGGACCAGCGGCTTGGGCAATGCCAGGCCCGATGTTTCGATCAGGATGTGGTCGAGATCGCCACGGCGGGCAACCAGTTCGCGCATGACCGGAAAAAACTCTTCCTGAACCGTGCAGCACAGGCAACCGTTGGCCAACTCGTATACGCGGCCGCTGGCCTCTTCTTCGGTGCAGCCGATGGTGCATTGCTTGAGGATTTCACCGTCGATGCCCAACTCGCCGAATTCGTTGACGATCACCGCGATGCGCCGCCCTTCGGCGTTGTCGAGCATGTGCCGCAACAGCGTGGTCTTGCCCGAGCCTAGAAAGCCGGTGACGATGGTGACGGGAAGCTTGGCCAGTGTTTTCATCAGGTGCCCTTTGGCAATGCGGCGGGCAAACAGGACGAGAACCGCATGCATGGCATGCAGATCGGATCGCCACCGGATCACCCCGCCCGGTTGTAGTGAGAATTCGCAGGCACTGGGCCTGTTTCGAGGCAGGTCTCCTGGCTCACGGCAGCGTGTGGCAGGTGCTGTAGACCTTGCCGACACACGTTCATCGCGCCTTCCCGCCGCAGCAGTGGCTGTGCAATGAACATGACCGTTTACAGTTGCGGGGGCAGCTGCGGCGTGTACCGCATTCCCGTCTTAGCTCCATATGGTAACGCTTACCAATGAAGAACCTCGAACCGGCAAGGCTACGCAGTGGCCGCAGACAGGTCAATCGTTCAGATTGACGATCCCACGCCGCCCATGCTTTCCTGTGCGCCTTGTTTCGGGTGCCCCTCACGGGGTGAAACGGGAAACCGGTGCGTTCGACCTGTCGAGCAAGTCCGGTGCTGCCCCCGCAACGGTAAGCGAGAGAAGGTCTGATCCACTGTGCCCCGGCATGGGAAGGTGACCTTGAAGGCTTGAACGCAAAACCGTTCGAGCCCCTCGCAAGCCCGGAGACCGGCCCGACATTCTTTCCAATGACAAACCTGCGGTGGGCGGGCGCAGTCGAAACCTCTGGCACTCGCCAGCGGGTTCGTATGCGCATGGCCCACTTGCCGACACTCAAGAGGGATCGCCCATGTCCAGCACCATCAGCAGCAGCCAGACGGCTGCCACCAGCTCCACCCAGACCCAACGTCTGACCGCTGCGATCAGCGCAGCGCTGCTCGGCGCCTGCCTGGTCTACTTCGCCGGTTTCTCGCACATCGCGGCGGTACACAACGCAGCCCACGACACCCGCCACAGCGCTGCCTTTCCTTGCCATTGAGCGTCATCGAGGACTACACAATGTTCAAGCGAATCGCACAAACGGCAGGCTTCACCGGCCTGCTGGCCGCCTTGCTGCTGACTCTGCTGCAAAGCTTCTGGGTCGTCCCGCTGATCCAGCAGGCCGAGACTTATGAGACAGCCTCGGCGCAAAAGGCGCACGAGCATGCCGACGGCCAGGCTGCTGAACACAGCCACGTACATGAAGAAGCGGCCTGGGAACCGGAAAACGGCTGGCAACGCGTGCTGTCCACGACAGGCGGCAATCTGGTGGTCGCAGTGGGTTTCGCACTGATGCTTGCCGGGCTCTATACGCTGCGTGCTCCGCGCAACACCGCACAGGGCGCATGGTGGGGGCTGGCAGGTTTTGCAGTGTTCGTGCTGGCGCCGACCCTAGGCCTGCCACCCGAATTGCCGGGGACCGCAGCCGCAGAACTGAGCCAGCGTCAGCTATGGTGGGTCGGCACAGCCGCCTCGACTGCCGCCGGGCTGGCCTTGCTGGTGTTCGGCCAGAACTGGCTGCTGAAAGCGCTGGGTGTCGCAACTCTGGTGGTGCCGCATGTGATCGGCGCGCCGCAACCACTGGTTCATGAAAGCCTGGCACCTGAAGCGCTGGAGTCGCAGTTCATGATCGCTTCGCTGCTGACCAATGCCCTGTTCTGGGTGGCAATGGGCCTGATAAGTGCCTGGCTGTTCAGCAGAAGCGATGCCCATCGACATATGACTCACAAAAACAATGTCGACCTGCATCAGGCCTGATCCACTGTGCGTTCAGGCTCAGCCCGGCGCACATCTGGTGGTCGGGTTGGGCTGTCGGCGCGGCTGTTCGGCGGAGGCATTGCGCGAGTTGATCGGCAACAGCCTCGAGGCACATGGCCTGAGGCTGAGCAGCGTCACTGCACTGGCTTCCATCGACTTGAAAGATCAGGAGCCTGGGCTGCTCAAGCTTGCCGAGCAGTTGGCTGTGCCGCTGGTGTTCTTCAATGCCGCGCAATTGGTGGCGTGGGAACTTCATCTGACGCACCGTTCCGCGCAGGTGTTCCAGACCACAGGCTGTCACGGGGTCGCCGAAGGCTCGGCGATGGCACTGGCTGCGCAGCTCGGCGATGGCACCGCCCGGTTACTGATCGAGCGACAGAAAAGCGCTCAGGTCACATTTGCCTTGGCAACCAGCCCCGCCGCGGGCAGATAATCCCGTCACGTTCATTTATCTTCGGAGCATTCATTGACTGTCTATTTCATCGGCGCAGGCCCAGGTGATCCCGAGCTGATCACCGTCAAGGGCCAGCGGTTGATACGCAGCTGCCCGGTGATCATCTACGCGGGTTCACTGGTGCCGCTGGCTGTGCTGGAAGGCAATCAGGCATTACAGATCACTAACAGTGCCGAACTGCATCTGGAGCAGATCATCGACCTGATCAGGGCCGCTCATGCACAGGGGCAGGATATTGCGCGTGTCCACTCGGGCGACCCCAGCCTTTATGGCGCCATCGGCGAGCAGATTCGCCATCTGCGCGAATTGAATATCCCTTACGAAATCATTCCTGGCGTGACTGCGACCGCCGCCTGTGCTGCCTTGCTGGGCGTGGAATTGACGTTGCCAGACATATCCCAGAGCGTGATTCTGACCCGTTACGCTGACAAGACGTCGATGCCGAGCGGCGAAGAACTAGCCAGCCTGGCGAGCCATCGCGCGACGATGGCGATTCATCTGGGGGTGAATAACCTGCACAGGATCGTTGAAGAACTGACGCCGCATTACGGGGCCGACTGCCCGATTGCGGTGGTGCATCGCGCCAGCTGGCCAGATCAGGACTGGGCGCTGGGTACGCTGGCCGATATCGAAGAGAAGGTGCAAACCAAAGGCTTCCGTCGCACGGCACTGATTCTGGTCGGCCGTGTGCTTGGCGCCGACACCTTCGGCGACTCCTCGTTGTACCGCGCCGGGCATGCACATCTGTTCAGGCCAAAGTAACTCGCGCCCTCAAGCTTTTGCGGGAGCGCCGCCTCGGCAGCTCCCGCAAACACTCAAATCTACCCGACAGCGCCTACCCGATCAGGCAGCCACCTCATAGAGTTTCGGCGCTATCACTTCCCCGCTTTCCAGGCTTTTGCGCAGGATATCAGCTTGCAACGCAGCGGCTTTCATGGCGCTTTCCTTGACGTGGCCGTAACCACGGATTTTCTCTGGCAGACGCGCCAGGCTCAACGCTGTGTGGCAATTGTGCGCCTGGAGGTGCTGAGCAATCAGCTCGATGTCACTGACATAACGATCGATCAGTTGCCTTTCCTGCTTGCGCTCCAGGCTGCGCCCGAAAGGATCGAGCGCCGTACCGCGGAGGAATTTGAAAGTCGCCAGCACGTCGAAGGCGCGCAACATCCACGGGCCGAAGCTTCGTTTGCGCTGCTGGCCGTTGTGTGGGTCGCGTTTGGCCAGCCAGGAGGGCGCCAGATGAAACTCCAGCCGGTAATTACCTTCGAATTGCGCTTCCAGCTGGCGAGTGAAGTCGCCGTTGCTGTAAAGGCGCGCGACTTCGTATTCATCCTTATAAGCAAGCAGCTTAAAGTAGTTGAACGCCACCGCCTCGGTCAGCATCGGCGGCTGATCGGGAAACAGGCGTGATTCGACCTCGCGGACACGCTGCACCCCTTCCAGGTAACGCATGGCATAAGCGCTGTTCTGGTAGAGGGTCAACGCATCGACATTGCCTTGAATACGCTGTTCAAGATTCATCTGCTGCGGTTCGCTGACCTGCGGCTGCGGGTTGACGAACGCTTCGACGGCGGCAGGGTCATGCGCAGTGCGGCGCCCCCAGAGAAACGCCTGTTGATTGAGGTTGACCGCCACACCATTGAGTTCGATGGCCTTTTCGATGGCTGCCGAGGTCAGGGGAATAAGCCCCAGCTGGAAGGCATAACCCAGCATGAACAGGTTGCTGGCGATGCTATCGCCCATCAAACGGGTCGCCAGTGAAGTGGCTTCGACAAAGTGGGTCTTGTCGGCGCCGACAGCGTCAATAATCGTCTGCTTCATCGCCTCGGCCGGGAATACGGCGTCGGGGTTGCGCGTGAATTCAGCAGTTGGCGTCTGCTGGCTGTTGATGACCGCATGCGAGATCCTGCTGTCGAGCTTGGCGATAGCGTCCGGGCCTGCGGCCACCAGCAGATCGCAGCCCAGTAACAGGTGCGCTTCTCCGGCGGCGATGCGCACCGCGAACAGGTCCTGCTGACGCGCAGCAATGCGGATATGACTGACAACCGGGCCGAATTTCTGCGCCAGTCCGGCCTGATCCAGCACACTGCAACCCTTGCCTTCCAGGTTGGCGGCATAACCAAGCATCGCCCCGACGGTGGTTACACCGGTCCCGCCGACGCCGGGCAGCAGAATATTGAACGGCCGTTCCAGTGACGGCAGTACAGGCTCCGGCAGAAGCGCGAACGCCTCGACCTGCTTTGGCAGTACCGGCTTGCGCAATTTGCCGCCATGCACGGTGACGAAGCTCGGACAGAAACCCTCGACGCAGCTGAAATCCTTGTTGCAGGCGCTCTGATCGATTTCCCGTTTGCGCCCTTGGGCGGTCTCTTTGGGCAGGACCGACAGGCAGCCGGACTTAACCCCGCAGTCGCCACAACCCTCGCACACGGCCGCGTTGATCAAGGCACGTTTCTCCAGATCAGGCATCGTGCCACGCTTGCGACGGCGACGTTTTTCGGTGGCGCAGGTCTGGTCGTAGATGATCACGGACACACCTTTGAACTCCCGAAGTTCACGCTGCACGCTGTCCAGGTCGCGTCGGTGATGAAACGTGGTGATCGGCGCAAAGCCGGCACGGTCGGGATACTTGTCCGGATCGTCGGAGACCAGCGCGATGCGTTGCACACCTTCGTTGAACACCTGACGGCTCAGTTGATCGACACGCAGAACTCCATCAATCGGCTGGCCACCCGTCATGGCCACAGCGTCGTTGTAGAGAATCTTGTAAGTGATGTTGACCTTTGAAGCCACAGCAGCACGCACCGCCAGGTGACCGGAGTGGAAATAAGTACCGTCGCCCAGGTTCTGAAACACGTGAGGCGTTTCGGTAAACGGTGCCTGGCCGATCCAGGTCACGCCTTCGCCGCCCATCTGGGTGAACGTATCGGTTTCGCGATCCATCCAGATAGTCATGTAGTGACAACCGATCCCGGCCAGTGCGCGACTGCCCTCCGGCACACGGGTCGAGGTATTGTGCGGGCAGCCCGAGCAGAAATGCGGGGTGCGCTGGGTGTTGAACAGCGGAGCCTGAAGCGCCCTTTCCTTCTCGCTGAGAAACTGCAGGCGTGCCTCGATCTGCGGGCTGCTGTAGAACGGTGCCAGCCGCTTGGCGATCACCCGGGCAATCATCGCTGGCGTCAGTTCACTGAGGTTCGGCAGCAGCGAACGGCCCTGCTCATCGAATTCACCCACCACCACCGGGCGGCGATCCACTGGCCAGTTGTAAAGCTGGCCGGTCAGTTGGTCCTCGATGACACTGCGTTTTTCCTCGACCACCAGAATCTCTTCCAGCCCCTCGGCAAAGTCATGGACAGAGACCGGCTCGAGCGGCCAGCTCATACCTACCTTGAGCACCCGAATACCGACCCTGTCACACAATTGCTGATCAATGCCCAGCTCTTCAAGCGCCTGACGCACGTCGAGGTAGGATTTTCCAGTGGTGATGATCCCCAGCCTCGGCTGCGCCGAATCCATGACCACCTTGTTGAGCTGATTGGCCCTGGCAAAAGCCCTCGCAGCATAGATCTTGTAAGTATTGAGTCGCGCTTCCTGTGCCAAGGGCGGGTCCGGCCAGCGGATGTGCAGCCCGCCTTCGGGCAGTTCGAAGTCATCAGGGATCCGGGTCTTGACCCGTAGTGGATCAACCTCAACCACTGCCGACGAGTCAACGTTCTCGGCGATCGTCTTCATCGCCACCCAGCACCCGCTGTAACGCGACAGTTCCCAGCCGATAATCCCGTAATCGAGAATTTCCTGGACATTGCTCGGGTTGAGCACGGGGATCATGGAGGCAATGAATGCGTGTTCGCTCTGATGCGCGATGGTCGAGGATTTGCAGCCATGATCGTCGCCCGCAAGGATCAGTACGCCGCCTTTAGCTGCCACGCCTGCAGAGTTGCCATGTTTAAACACGTCACCACAGCGGTCTACCCCAGGTCCCTTGCCGTACCACAGCGCAAACACGCCATCGTACTTGCCATGCGGGAACAGATTGACCTGCTGGCTGCCCCACACCGCCGTGGCCGCCAACTCTTCATTGATCCCGGGCTGAAAGTGGATGGCGTTCTGCTGCAGATAATCCTTGGCATCCCACAGGCTTTTGTCCAGATTGCCCAGCGGCGAACCACGATAACCGGAGATGAAGCCCGCAGTATCAAGGCCTTGCGCCTCGTCGCGCTGCTTTTGCAGCATCGGCAGGCGGGTAAGCGCCTGAGTGCCTGTCAGATACAGATTGCCAGTGGCAAGCCGGTATTTATCATCCAGACGAATATCAGCCAGGGACATGCGCGTACCTCTCTTGTTCTAGTCTTGTTCTTATAGGGAACAGGCCTTTTGCACCGGGACGGTCCTGCCCGGCAGCCTTGTCACTAGACTGCCTGTAGCAAAGCGGCTTTTTCTTTCTAAATGCGTGCAAATCTGCTGATATTGCGCATGCCTTTTTCGACAAGAACAAAAAACAAGGTCAATTCATGCAGCTGAAATTGAGCCCCATCGATCGAAAGATTCTCCGTCTGTTGCAGCATGACGCCAATCTGTCTGCGGCAGAGATAGCAGAACGCGTAGAACTGTCCCAGTCGCCCTGCTGGCGGCGCATCCACCGGCTTCAGGAGGACGGGGTGATCGAGCGCACCGTCGCCTTGCTCAGCACCCGAAAACTCGGGCTTAGCATGACCGTCTTCGTCGAGGTCAAGCTTTCAGGACATGGCCGGCGGTATCTGGCCGAGTTCGAAGAGGCAATCATCGGCCACCCCGAGGTACTGGAGTGCTACACCATGGCGGGCGGGATGGATTTCATGCTCAAGGTGGTGGCGCATGACATTGCCAGCTACGAGCGCTTTTTACGTGATCATCTGCTGCAACTCCCCCACGTGCATGAAGCACATTCCAACATCGCCATGAGTACGGTGAAACGCACCACGGAATTGCCATTGGACTGAGGGAGACGGCGATTTCAGGGATGGGAAAATCCGCCAGACGAGCGCCGGCGGATAATTTTTTTCGATGAGGGCAATAAAAACATTTGATTTTCAAATGATAATGATTATTATTGCTTCAGCGGTTCGCGAGAACTGCTTGATAACCTGGAAGTCTTAGGTCGGCTTCCGGATTATCTCCTCATCAGGCTAATCACGGTTTTTGACCCGGCTTTATTAGCCGGGTCTTTTTTTGGTTCTTTCTTTTAATGTTACCGCTGCTTCAGGCTAATGAAGTCGGGGGCTGCATGTGCATGCTGCGATGGAACGCATCATAGCAAAGCAACCTGCCCTTCGGCCATGTCCAAGGCCCTGAAAATGGCAGGATTCGCACATAAAAAGTGAATGCTG
The DNA here is from genome assembly GCF_000156995.2 of Pseudomonas coronafaciens pv. oryzae str. 1_6. Taxonomy (NCBI): domain Bacteria; kingdom Pseudomonadati; phylum Pseudomonadota; class Gammaproteobacteria; order Pseudomonadales; family Pseudomonadaceae; genus Pseudomonas; species Pseudomonas coronafaciens. The sequence continues at coordinate 3,001,923 of NZ_CP046035.1, forward strand.
CAATTTTTCAATTGAGAATGATTCTCGAATAAACTAGTCTATTCTCGTTACGGATGTCCCGACGGCTCAAGGAAGAATTCCCATGGAAGATCAGCGACCGAAATATCATGAGTAGTCAGCTCTCTTCTCTACTGCACCTGCCAGCTGGCATGCAGCCAACGCCTGAGACAGTTGAACTCGGCCAGAAACTGGGCAAGCTTTCACGCCGCAGCCGACAGATATTTCTGCTCAGTCGCCTGGACGGCTGGTCCTATGCGGACATTGCCCGCTTCATGGAGATCGATGTGGCACGCGTCGAGCGTGCCATGCTCAGAGCAATGGGCAAGGCGCACACGCACTTGCCCGACGCCGACCAGGTCATTCAGGATCAGGCAAGCCGCTGGTACGTCCACTTGCAAAGCCCGGCGGCCACGGCCAGCGAACGTATCGAATTTCGTCACTGGCTTGATGCCGATGCCAGGCACCTGTCTGCATTTCAGAACAGCGAACGCGTCTGGCGCCTTTTGCAGGCGCCCGCCTCGTTGCTTGGCGCGTCAGGCTGGCATAGACGCAAGCGTCATGCGTATCTGGTCTGGTGCGTGCTGACAGCCTTCATTTGCAGCCTTATGGTCACAGCAGAAGCCATTTCCTGAAGCCGTATGACCGTTGCAATGAAACTTACGTCGCGGCGCATGAACTTTACGTCGTGGAGCACAATGTCGATCGGTGTACAGTAACGGCCTGACATGGCACTAACGTACCCAGGAACACATTGTGACCCTCACTATCAGCGCAGATTTCGACAGCGGCAATATTCAGGTACTGGACGCAAGCGACCCGACGCGAATCAGACTGGCCATTCGGCCCGATACCCAAAGTGCTCATTTTCAGTGGTTTCACTTCAAGGTCGATGGCCTGGCGATTGGCGAGACGTATGGTTTCAGCCTGTCCAATGCCAGCGAGTCCACGTTCAACAGGGCCTGGACCGGCTATAACGCTGTGGCGTCCTACGACCATCAGAACTGGTTTCGCGTGCCCTCCGGCTTTGATGGCAAGGCGCTCGATTTCAGCCTTGCTGCCGAACAGCAGCACGTCTGGTTTGCCTATTTCGAACCCTACAGCCGCGAACGCCATCACCGGCTGATCCTGCAGGCACAAGAGCAGGCAGGCATGCAATTGCTGGCCACTGGCAAAAGTGTCGAAGGCCGTGACCTCCAGCTTCTGCGCAAAGGAGACGGTGCCGAGGGCAAACGCAACATCTGGATAATCGCTCAACAACATCCCGGCGAGCACATGGCCGAATGGTTCATGGAAGGCGTGATCGAGCGCCTTCAGCAACGCGACGATGCAGCTTTGCAACACCTGCTGAACCACGCCGATCTGTATCTGATCCCGAACATGAACCCGGACGGTGCCTTCCATGGCCACTTGCGCACTAATGCCAATGGGAAAGACCTCAACCGCGCCTGGCAGGACAGTACTGAAGAGCAGAGCCCGGAGGTCTTCTTTGCCAGACAGCAAATGGAAAAGTACGGCGTGGACATGTTCCTCGACGTCCACGGTGACGAGGAAATCCCCTATGTGTTCACGGCTGCCTGTGAAGGCAACCCTGGATACACCCCTCATCAGCAGCAGCTTGAAGAGCGCTTCCGCCGCCAACTGTGTGAAGTTACCGTGGACTTCCAGACTGCCCATGGTTACCCGCGCAGTGCCAAAGGCCAGGCCAACCTGAACCTGGCGGCTAACGCCGTGGGCGAGCGTTATAAATGCCTGGCGCTGACGCTGGAAATGCCGTTCAAAGACCACGATAACGCCCCGGACCCGATCGCCGGATGGTCAGGCAAACGCTCGGCACAACTGGCCAGTGACGTGCTTAATGTACTGGCTGACATGGTCAAGGACTTGCGTTGAAAATTGTTCCCGCTTCAAAAAGCGGCTGAACACGCAAACATGTCGGACAATGCATTGTGCATTAGTTCGAACTTCTTTATCCCGGTGACAGTCAGTTCAAGGGATGACTATTCAACACTCTTCCTGCCCTCTTCAAGCGTTTCGGGGCAGGATAAAAAACACATCACACTTAGCAATTGCTTGGAGCACACATGTCAAAACTCGCTGAATACCGCCAACTCGAACGTCACTTGGCCGACCAAATTGCTGCGCTGGAAGCGATGAAAGGCGATAAGGGCCTTGAGCAGGAAATCGAGTTTGAAGCCAAATTGCGCGAACTTCTGGGTGAATACAGCAAAAGCCTGAAAGACGTTATTGCAATTCTTGATCATCCATCGAACTCGAAGCCTGGCAAGGCTTCCGGCACGCCCGTGAAGTCGACCCGCAAGGCGCGCGCGCTCAAGGTTTACAAGAACCCTCACACCGGTGAGGTAGTGGAAACCAAAGGTGGCAATCATAAAACCCTGAAAGAGTGGAAGGCTAAACACGGCTCCGACACTGTAGAGTCTTGGCTGGACTGATTGACAACATGATGATGAGGGCCTTCGCGGCCCTTGTCTTTGTCACGGGCATCAGACTCAGGCCAGTCGCAGTTCCGGACAACTGCATCGCGCCACTTTTTCATCTTTCCTTGTACAGAAGAAATGCCCCTCTATACCCCGGACAGGTCTCGTTGTTTTGTTGTTGCGGAACACCTGATAGTAATAACCCGCCACCAGCATGTACCCCACCTGCGCGGATACATCCCATAGTTCAAACCCGAGCGCCTTCCCTTCTGCCCGCTGCACGTCGCACGATCAAACTCGTCAACGCCAGCAGTGCCAGTATGATTACCACCGCCCCGTACACATTGCTGGTCATCACCAGGCCTGCAGTACGCGCGTAATAACCCGCTATCAGAGCCGGCACGCAGAACGCGAGGTAGCTGAGCACCAGAAACGCCGACATCAGACCGCCGCGCTCATGGGCGTGTGCCATCGGCATGAGCATGCGAAGCGAACCCAGAAAGCTCGAGCCGAAGCCGACCCCCGCCACCACCGCGCCAACGAAGAACAGCCACAGCATGCCGAGGTTGACTGCCAGCAAAATCACCGCAACCCCGACTGGCAAAAAGCTTGCGCCTACCCACAATCCCGCCTCGGGGTTGCGCAGGCGTAATACAAGAATTGCCAGGGCGCCGCTGAGGGTCAGCGCGGCCACTGCCAGCCCGCCATTGAGTGGCGAGGTCGAACCGGTTGCCGCTACCAGCAAGGACGGGCTCAAAGACAGAAAAAAGCCGCCAAGTGCCCACGCCGCGATGTCTACCGGCAACACCAGCCACAACATGGGCCGCGCTTGTTGCGGAACGTGCAGCGATGGCTTGAGAGACTGCCAGACGCCTGGCTGGCGGCTGACCGTTTCAGCGACTCGCCCGAGGTAGATGGCCTGAATCACAAACGCGGTCAGCAAGAAACAGTAGGCCAGTGTGAGGGGCAGCGGCGCCCATTGCACCAGCAGCGCCGTGCCCAGTGCGCCTGCCGCCATGCCCAGCATCGGGGAGATGCTGTTGATCATCGGCCCTTTGGCCTGGTCGCTGTCGAGCAAGGCGGCACCCAGTGCGCTGGCAGCAAGACCGGTAGCGAAGCCCTGCACCAGCCGTGCAGCAACCAGCCAACTGACATCACGGGCGAAAATAAACAGCAGCATTGAGGCGCTCTGCAACAGCAACGCGCCAAAGATGACCGGGCGTCGTCCAAGGTAATCAGACAAGGAGCCGCCCATCAACAATGCAGCCAGCAGGCTGAATGCATACACTGCAAAAACCAGTGTGAGCACAGCGGACGAAAAACCCCACGCCTCCTGGTACAAATGATAAAGCGGCGTAGGCGCGCTGGACGCGGCAAAGAAACACAGCGTGGTAAAGGCCAGGAAGCCGAGATTGCCCCTTGCCCCGACTTGAGGTTGCGCGCCTGCTGCTGACAGGTGGGGTGACGAACGGGACATGACTGCACTCTCCGCTGAAACAAATCTCTAAAGCTATAAATTAGCTTTTGCGGAGTGTGCGACTCTACAACTCTTAAAGCAAATACTTTGTGTTAAGGTCCGCCGTATGGCTATTAAAGATGCAGTACGCACCGGAGGGCGCAGCGCCCGAGTGCAGGAATCCATTCACCGCGCCGTTCGTGACTTGCTGCTCGAACACGAGCGCGCAGTGCTCAGTGTGCCCATGATTGCCGCCAGGGCCGGTGTCACACCCTCGACTATCTACCGCCGCTGGGGTGACTTGAGCACGCTGTTGGCCGATGCAGCCATTGAGCGCCTGCGTCCTGACACACCGATCGATCAGGGCAGCCTGCGTCAGGATTTGTTGACGTGGAGCGAAATGTATCTCGACGAAATGTCTTCGGCGCCAGGTCGGGCCTTGATGCGTGATGTGGCTGCCAGCACCTCCGGTGGCGTGGGTAAATGCGCAGCGATGGTCCGTGAGCAATTGCAGACCCTGATTGATCGCGCGGCCAGTCGCGGAGAAGTGTCGCCGCCTGCCGATGACCTCATCGACGCCATTGTCGCGCCGATGATCTACCGGATTCTGTACTCAGAATCCGCGCCGACAGCCGAGCGCGTCCGGGAATGGGTAGACCGCTGCCTGCCCTGAAACGAGGTTCCGGCAGCCATAGGCTGAAACTCCCGTTATGATGCGCGCCTTGTCCGATCAATGACCGAACCTATTCATGCACACCCTCGCAGACCTACGCGCCGGCAAGCTGGCAGGCATCAAACGGCTGGACCTCTCGTGTGGTCTGAGCGAATTTCCCGTCGAGATATTCGATCTGGCGCCCACTCTGGAAGTGCTCAACCTCAGCGGCAATGCACTGACCTCGCTGCCTGACGACCTCCACCGCCTCAAACACTTGAAAGTGCTGTTCGGCTCCGACAACCTGTTCACGCACTTGCCGGAGAGCATTGGCCAATGCGAGAACCTGCGCATCGTCGGGTTCAAGGCCAATCGCATCGGGCAGGTCAGCGCGGCGTCACTGCCGCCTCGCTTGCGCTGGCTGATCCTGACCGACAACCGGATCGAGTCCTTGCCCGATGAGCTGGGCCAGCGTGCCGACCTGCAAAAACTGATGCTTGCCGGCAACCGCCTGCGCGCCCTGCCCGCCAGCCTCAGGCATTGTCATAATCTGGAACTGATCCGCATCGCCGCCAATCGTCTCAGCGAATTGCCGGAATGGCTACTGAATCTGCCCGCCCTTGCCTGGCTCGCCTACGCCGAAAATCCGCTGTGCAGCGAGCCGCCGACCATACCGGTTCAACAGATCCCCTGGCAGCACTTGAGCCTGCGTCAGCGCTTGGGCGAAGGCGCTTCCGGAATCATTCAGCAAGCGGTCTGGCAGACCGGTAACGAAGATCGAACAGTCGCGGTCAAGCTGTACAAAGGCAGTGTTACCAGTGACGGCTCCCCTCTCAATGAAATGGCCGCCTGTATTGCCGCCGGGCGCCACGGGCACCTGATCGAGGTACTGGGGCAGATCACCGGGCATCCAGATGGGCAAAGTGGTCTGGTCATGGAACTGATCGCCCCCAACTTCAGCAACCTTGCCGGACCGCCGAGCCTGGAGTCCTGCAGCCGGGACGTCTACGCCAGCGATGCGCGCTTTTCGCTGGATGTCCTGTTGCGCCTTGTCAAAGGCATCGCCTCGGTGACCGCCCATTTGCATGCAAGTGGTATCACCCACGGCGACCTGTATGGGCACAATATTCTCTTGCAGAATGACGGTGACTGCCTGCTGGGCGATTTCGGCGCGGCGTCGTTTCACCCTTCGGCAACGCTGGGCCAGGCGCTCGAGCGTATAGAGACGCGGGCTTTCGGTATTTTGCTGGGGGAACTGCTGGAGCGTTGTGACGCCGCGCCACAGGAGCATGCCGTTATTGCGGGTTTGCAGGCGCTGCAGACGCGCTGCGTACAGCCCGCGTGCGATAAACGGCCATCGCTGGAAGAAGTACTCGGGGAACTGACGGCATGGGGCGCATGAAGCGCCCTCTTGCTTAAGCCGATCAGCCAGCCAGGCCCACGTAGACGTTCTGAACGTCATCATGGTTGTCGATAGCCTCGAGAAATGCTTCGACTTCAGCCATCTGCTCGTCGGTCAAGCCATCCACTGTGCTTTTCGGACGATAGCCCAGTTGCGCGGACTGAACCGTGAAATCGAACTCAGGGAGCGCCTTGCAGACCGCATCCATATCGGTGGACTCGGTCAGGAACAGCGTGGCGCCCTCTTCAGCCGGCTCGAAATCCTGGGCACCGGCCTCGATCGCTGCCAGCTCCGGATCTGCGTCTGGCTTCGCAGGAACAGCTTCGATCATGCCCTGATAGAGAAAATCCCAGGACACCGAACCGGCAGCTCCCAACTGCCCCTTGCGGAACAGCACGCGAATTTCGGAAACGGTGCGGTTGATGTTGTCGGTCAGGCACTCGACGATCACCGGCACGCGATGCGGTGCAAAACCTTCGTAGGTCAGGCGCTCGAAGTTGACGCTCTCGCCCAGCAGGCCAGCCCCTTTGTTGATTGCGCGTTCCAGGGTTTCGCGCGGCATCGAAGCCTTCTTGGCCTGCTCGACCACCAGGCGCAGACGCGAGTTCATGACCGGGTCAGCACCCGCGCGGGCCGCGATCATGATCTCCTTGGAGAGTTTGCCGAACGTACGTCCCTTGGCATTGGCTGCCGCTTCTTTATGCTTGACCTTCCACTGTGCGCCCATGTCTGCTCTCTTGATTCGATAGGCGCTTCGCCGCCTGCGCCTGCATGACTGGCAGAACGCGGCACTGGCAAAGCGCTGAAAAAGGGTCGCCGGCAAAATACCCTGTCCGGCGCGGCGCATTTTATACGCGATCACCGCAGATGAAACCCCCGACAGCCATCTTGGCTGACGAACTCACCAAGATGGCTGTTGAGCTGGCGAAATGCAATCATCCAATAGGCAGCACGGCTTGTAGTCCCTTTCCGAAAAAACATACGGCAATGCTTTTGACGCCTGGCTTTCCGTACCCTGCGCTCCCTGAATTCACAGGTGGGAGAGCCCGCGAATGTGCAAAGACCTGCAAATGCCAATCACGCTGGCCATTGCCGACTGCCAGGCGGACTTGCGTGTCATCGGCTTCACGGGTCGCGACGCGCTTAACGAAACTTATCGCTTTGATATCAAGCTGATCAGCAGTACTGAGCATCCGGACATCCTTGCGTTGCTGCATCGCGACGCGTTTCTGAGCTACGGACGTTTTGGCGAGGGTGTGCATGGCCAGGTTTGCCAGATCAGCCGGATCCACGACGGAGCATGTGTCAGCCTTTACCATCTGGTGCTGATGCCGAACCTGAGAAAACTTGCGCTCGTTCAACGGCGCCGTATTCATCAGGATGTCACGGCACCGCAACTGATCGCTCGGTTGCTAAGCTCGCCTGCAGTCGGCACGAACGCCTGCCGGTTCGGCTTGATGAGCGGCTTTTATCCTCCCAGGCCGATGCGAGTCCAGTACGACGAAACCGACCTGCACGTGTTGTACCGACTGTGCGAAGAAGAAGGGATTCATTTCCGCTTCGAGCATGAGCCGAGCGGCCACGTACTGGTGTTTTCGGATGACCCGGCGAGCTTTCCCATCCAGCGCGCGCCAATCAGGTTCCGCCACAACGGGCAGACAGACGCGGCGGAGGCAGCGCTTTTACACATGGCCGAAAGACTGGCAATACCGCCTGCCTCGCACTACCAACACCAAAGCCGAAGGACTGCCAGCCCACTGTCACCGGGCTCACCAGAGGAGATGAGCACACCGGCAGCCAATCAGCCTTTTGTGCCTGCAACCTATAGCGGATCTGTCAGCCCCCAGGAGGTGCTCGACCGCCAGCACGGCATTCGCAACCTGGAGCGTCTGCGTTGCGAACGACGTGAAGTCAGAGGCCAGACCCGCTTGTGTGCGCTGCGTAGCGGTGAAGTCGTTCAGGTGCTTGAGCACCCCGAACCGTTGTTCAACGATCAATGGCTGCTGACCGAAGTGACTCATTCGGGACGCCAGTTGCAGGTGCTGCGTGGAGCCGATGTCAACGACACACAAGCCATTCTGAAGGCTGTCCTCAACGACCCACGCGCCCCAGTTGAATCAAGGCACGCATCAGGCAATGGCTACAGCAACAGTTTCAGGGCCATCCCGTGGGCGATACCCTTTCGCCCTTCGCTCAGACACCCTCGGCCTGCCGCCACAGGCGATCACATCGCGACGTTGCAGCGTGACAGTGCCCAAGAACAACGACCCGGTTTTCGATCAATCAGATTCGACTGGCAAGCAGCCCTCGGCCATGGCAGCTCAACTCATTCCTGGCCAACCGCTCAGGCTGCCAGCGATGAGTTGTATGCTCTGCCGCCAGGTACAAGCGTCCTGATTCGCTATCTCGGCAATAACCCGGAACGCCCGGTGATCTGCGCCGCACTCGGCCCGGCTGACGCCCCTTCAGGCTGCAGTCTCAGACTGGACGGTGCAGCCATCGCCCCTGTCGACAGCATTCGTCTGGCCAGTGGTGAACACTTGCAGATCACGACACATGAAGGGTTGATTTTGCACGACCAGATGACAACGCTGCACATCGTTCCACAGCACATCCTGATAACCGCCCCGAACACTACGCCGATTACAGCGTCCGTCACCAACACGTCGGTCTCGACGCCTTCTGCCGGGCACCCGGCGTTGGGTGACCTTCGTCTGACCGGGCAGCCGGGCCGTGATGGCGAGCCGTTGGCAGACCGTATCTGGTACATCGTACGAATGGACCAGCCTGGCCTGCAGCATCTGCCGCGCGTAGCCGCCGAAGACATTCTGTTCGAAGGCAGAACCGATGAACGTGGCCATTTGGGTCTGGACGAAGAACAGTGCAGGCGCCTGGCAGACGAGTATCGCCAGACGCCACGGGCGCTCTGCATTATCCACCCAGGCCACTGCCTGCCGCTGCACATCTGGTTTGAACAGAGCCGGGGTCAGGGGGAGCGCGGCCTGATCGAGATCAACAATCCTTGAAGCCAGGCTGGCGCTTTTCGATAAAGGCCTTCATGCCTTCTTTCTGGTCATGGCTGGCAAATGCAGCATGGAATACCCGGCGCTCGAACCGGATACCTTCGGCCAGACTGACCTCGAACGCGCGGTTGACGCTTTCCTTGACCATCATTGCCACAGGCAGCGATTTCGCTGCGATGCTGGCTGCCACCGCAAGCGCTTCCGGGAGTAACCGGTCCAGCGGCAGGACTCGGGATACCAGCCCGGCGCGCTCGGCCTCCTGAGCGTCCATCAAGCGACCGGTCAAGCACATTTCCATCGCCTTGGCCTTGCCGACGGCCCGTGTCAGACGTTGCGTCCCGCCCATGCCCGGCAACACTCCCAAGTTGATCTCAGGCTGACCGAAACGGGCGTTTTCAGCCGCCAGAATGAAGTCGCACATCAGCGCCAGCTCACATCCACCACCCAGTGCAAATCCGGCCACGGCAGCCACAATGGGTTTACGGCGGGCTGCGACCCGATCGCTTTCGCGGAACAGGTCATCGAGGTAGATCTGCGGGTACGAAAGCTCGACCATCTCCTTGATGTCGGCTCCGGCAGCGAATGCTTTTTCCGAACCTGTCAGCACGATGCAACCAATGGTTTGGTCTGCCTCGAAGCGGTCGAGCGCATGGTTCAGCTCGTCGATAAGCCGGGCATTCAACGCGTTCAATGCCTTGGGACGATCCAAGGTGATCAGCCCGACCTTTTCGATAGTCTCTGTGAGGATCATCTCGTAAATCATTGATAAATATCCTTTTTAAAAAATTACCGACTTAATCCAATTATTATAGAAATAACTTCATAAATTGCTCTTAAATTGTTGAATTTAAACTAAATAATTTCAACAGCAATAGCTGTCGCCTCACCACCGCCAATACAAATGGCCGCTACGCCTCTTCGCAGATTCCGATGCTGCAGCGCGGCCAGCAGCGTCACGATAATCCGCGCACCCGATGCGCCTATTGGGTGGCCCAGTGCGCAGGCGCCGCCATTGACGTTGACTTTCTCATGGGCAAGCCCCAACTCGCTCATTGCCACCAGCGGCACGACCGCAAAGGCCTCGTTGATTTCAAACAGGTCAACATCATCTACAGCCCAACCCGCTTTGCTCAGCAGACGCTGGATGGCCCCGATAGGTGCGGTAGGGAACAATCCCGGTTCGTCCGCGAATGCGGCATGCGCATGAAACACAGCCAATGGCTGCAGGCCTCGTTGCTGCGCTTGCGACTGACGCATCAGCACCAGCGCCGCCGCGCCGTCCGAGATCGAGCTGGCGTTAGCCGCCGTCACGGTCCCGCCCTCGCGAAAGGCTGGCTTGAGCGTCGGGATCTTCTCCGGGCGAGCCTTGGGAGGCTGTTCGTCGTGAGCGATCAACCTGAACTCTTTGCCCATCGTGGCCTGCACCGGAACAATCTCGGCGTCGAAGTGCCCGTCGGCGATGGCGCGCTGCGCACGAGCCAGTGAAGCCAAGGCGAATGCGTCCTGGGCCTCACGACTGAAGCCGTGGCGCTGAGCGCAGTCCTCGGCGAAGGTGCCCATCAGTCGACCGGGTTCATAGGCATCTTCGAGGCCGTCGAGGAACATGTGATCCAGTACCTTGCCGTGCCCCATGCGATAGCCGCTGCGCGCACGATCAAGCAGATAAGGCGCGTTGGACATGCTTTCCATGCCCCCAGCCACCACTACCTTAGCGCTGCCTGCCAGCAGCAAGTCATGGGCCATGATCACTGTCTGCATGCCTGAGCCGCACATTTTGTTGACGGTGCTGCACAGCGTTGCTGTGCTCAGGCCCGCACCCAGCGCCGCTTGCCGGGCAGGCGCCTGCCCCAGGCCAGCAGGCAGCACACACCCAAACAACACCTGCTCTACGTCGGCGGGTTCGATCCCGGCCCGTTCGACGGCTGCGCGAATGGCGATTGCCCCGAGGCGGGTTGCGCCGAGGCTCTGCAGGTCACCCTGAAAACCGCCCATGGGCGTGCGTGCAGCACTCACGATGACCACGGGGTCGTGATGCGAAATCGTCCTTTCTATGGACATGGCTATCTCCAGTCTTGTTCTTGTTGGTATTGCTGAAATGATCAACCCGCGGCGATAAGGACGCAACGGGTAAGGCAGGCAGATTAGCGGGTATCTGTGGATTGCGCCCTGCAGGCCGAATCTCTTCTGCAAGAAGGGGTCTGAAAGACCAACACCCTCACGATGCCGGAGCCACCAATGTCGCTACGCCCGATCCGTGCCCTGCTTTCAGGCCTGCTCGTTCTCACCCTGAGTGCATGTGCATTGCTGCCCCATCGAGACCCGCTTGCGATCAACGTCGTCGGTATCGAACCCATCCCCGGACAGGGCCTGGAGCTGCGCATGGCAGTCACACTGCGTGTTCAGAACCCCAACGATGCCGAGATCAATTACACCGGCGTGGCACTGGACCTGGACGTGAATGGAAAGCTGCTGGCGTCCGGTGTCAGCAACCAGAACGGTACGGTAGGACGCTTCTCCGAGGCTGTGCTGGTGGTCCCGGTCAGTGTCTCGGCCTTTGCCGCCTTGCGCCAGGCGCTAGGCCTTTCGCAAAGCCAGCGCCTGGACAATCTGCCTTATACGTTGCGCGGCAAACTGGCTGGCGGGTTATTCGGCACCCTGCGCTTCAGCGACAGCGGCACACTGGACCTGCGTCAGGCAGAGGGGGATCCGTGGTAAGACCTGCGCCCTGAGCGGCCAGCGTACGTGGCGGGGGCATAAAGCGGATGCCAACGTGAGTGGGTTTGAAAGCGCTGGCATGTTTGCTGCTTGAATCCGTTTATGCCTGTTTGCTCCCCTCACTTCAAGGAAGACACCCCATGATGCTGCGCAAGCTGTCGGCCACCCTCCATACCCTGCCCTTATATGCCCTTTTGGCGCTGCTGCTCTGCGCATCGACCGCCTCGACGTGGGCCGCCAGTAAAAGCGCCAAGCGCGGTATCGCCTACGACATCACGTCACCCGCCGACCTCAGCACTTTATCGTCAGGCCTGAGCTGGTGGTACAACTGGAGCCCGAAACCCCACGACCGCCTGGCGTCCTACGACTATGCCGCACTGTATGGCGTGGACTTCATCCCGATGGTCTGGAACGACAACGTCGATGACGGCCAGCTGAAACTCTATCTGCAGGCACATCCCGCCATCCGCTATCTATTGGTCATCAACGAACCCAATCTGATGGATCAAGCCAACATGAGCCCCGAAGCAGTTGCCCGCTTCTGGCCAAGGCTGGAACAGATTTCAGCGCAGACCGGGGTAAAACTGGTAGGCCCGGCCATGAACTGGGGAACCCAGCCCGGCTACGGCGACCCTGTGACGTGGCTCGACGCGTTCTACGCAGCCTATCGCTCCCTGAACCAGAATCGCGATCCTCAGGTCGACTATCTGGCCTTTCACTGGTACGACTACGGTATGTCAGGAATGCTCGACAGGCTGACACGCTACGGGAAGCCGGTATGGGTCACGGAGTTCGCCAATTGGCACAGCCTGAATGACGGAATGCAAATTGACTCTGTGGAAAAGCAAAAGCAGCAAATGGCCGATATGGTTGCCACGCTTGAGGGACGAGCCGACGTGTTCAGATACGCCTGGTTCACTGGGCGCATGAATCACGACCCGCATTTTTCCAGTCTGTTAAGCGACGAAGGCAGACTGACCGAACTGGGTCGGTACTACCTGTCGTTGCCTTACAGCGAATGACCGGACAGGCGCGGGTTACCCCAGGCAGTATCAACGAAAGCCCGCAGCCTGTTCACGCTCAACCAGGGAAGCGGCACCGATCTCGGTCAGGCCGCTGATGATGTGTTGTGGGTAGGGAAATGAGAGATCGTGTTCAAGAACCCTGGCTGACCTCAGAAGCCCTTCCCTGACCATCGTATCGACCATTGCAACGCACACATCGATTGCAGGCAGGTTCGAATGGGCGCGGACCAGCTCTCGGTAGATCTGACCGAACGTCAATTTTCGGGGCTGGCCGGCGCAAAGGCGCCTGACGGCCTTCAAGATCGCAAGGTCAGTCCGAAACAAAGAGTCACTCACCGTATAAGTATTTGAACAACGAACGCTGGCAAGCGACGACAGCGTATTGCCCAGTGGCTCGCATGAAGAATCAATACACACAGACTTATAATCCAGACAACGTGCCGACTGAAATCAGACAAAAATACCTGACGAACCTTAAATATTTAAAGCACTACCTTACTTATTGTCTGGCACAGATCTGGCACCCGGTGAACATGCACTTTTTAAATACATGGCACGGTAAAAAACAGGATTTCCATTCACAGCACAAAGCTTAACAGATCGTTAAACCTAACGACAGTTAGGTTTATAAAAAACAATAAATAATCATTAAACACTTAAATATTAGCTTTAGAATTCAAAAAAATTACAGAAACACGCTTTTTATGCCAAAAAATACAGATATTTCCTTTTATTTCAAGGCTTGATTTCTCGAAAACAAGCTCTAAATTTATAGATATCAAAGTGACATCATTTCTTTATTCAAGGCTTCCGAATACTTTACTCGCCAGCAAACTTTCTAACGCTACGCCGGGCTTGATTTCCGCCCCGGCACTGCAGGACTGCGACCGCTGTCTTTTTAACTTTGACCCCTCAATCGAGATGCAATCGATGACTAGAACCATGCTGTCTGTTTTCAGCGCAGTACTTCTGTGCGCGCAAAGTGTGGCTGCTCTTGCAGCGGACACAACTTCCGCGACCACTGATCAACAGGTGCGTGTGCAGGTAGACGCGCAAAGGGCCCAGCTGTCCGGCGCCGACAAGATCACCCCGGCCGCGCAAAAGAACTCTTCCACGCTGCTTGATACACCCGTGGACACAGAAGACGCGCCAGCGCAGGTGCAACGCCCATGAACAACCCCCATTCACAGATTGCCCTGAAAAAAAGGATTGATGCCTTGTCAGCGTTCAAACAGACACTGGGCCTGAGCCTGCTGACATTCAGCGTCATGCAGGCAAACCTCGCTCTTGCGGCGGTGACGCCAGCCACCGGCAATGAAGTCGAAGCGCGCGTCAGCTCTATTCTCGACAACATGAATCAGTCCGAGAAAATTAATTTCACACGTGTCAATGACGGGCACATGATCCCATCCCTGCTCAAATGGGGCATCAAGGGCACCGTGGCGTACGACTCGTCGATGGGGGTTCACGTCAACAATGCCACCTTTGGCGCCCAGTACCCGTCGCAGTCCGCGCTGGCAGCGACCTGGAGCATCAACCGGGCCAAGGAATTCGGCCTCGCGATTGCCTACGAGACCCGGGTTTCCGGCGGCCAACAGATGCTTTCGCCCGGCGTGAACCTGTATCGCACTCCCTACAACGGACGCTCGGCTGAGTATGTCAGCGGTGAGGACCCTTTCCTCGGCGCGGTGCTGGCACCGGCCATCGTCAACGGCATCCAGGCGCAAGGCATTCAGGCCAGCGGCAAGCACTACCTGGCCAACGAGCAGGAAGCCAATCGCCAGGCAGTCGACGTCAAGGTCGATGAACGCACCCTGCGTGAACTGTATCTGCCGGGCTTCGAATCGATGGTGAAAAACGCCAACGTGGCGTCCATCATGTGCGGTTTCAACAAGGTCAATGGCGACTACGCTTGCGAAAACCACCACCTGATCACCGAAGTGCTCAAAGGTGAATGGGGTTATCAGGGAACCGTGATCAGCGACTTCAATGCTATTCATGATGCATTCAAGGGTGCGTGGGCCGGTACCGACATCGACATGCCGTCTGGCCTTCAGTTTACCGAAGCCAACCTGCTGCCTTACCTATGGAGCGGCCAGCTGACTCAGAACGTGATTGATGACAAGGTCAAACGCAACCTGCGAGCCATTGTCAGCTATGACCTCCAGGAAAACCTCAATACCGCCAAGACACTGGACCACCCCGAGTACGGCATGCGTGCAGCGCTGAATACCGCGCGTGAGTCCATCGTCCTGCTGCGCAACGAAAACACCGCAACAGGCAAGCCGTTGCTGCCCTTGGCGCGTTCGGCGAAGATCGCTGTGATCGGTAACTGGGCGCACGATGTGCCTGCCTCGCCTTTCGGCACTGCGAACTCGCCACCCAACAGCTATGTCACCGAACTGAGCGGCCTGCAGCAACTGGCGTCCAGCAGTGACAACGTTATCTACCTCCCGGAAATGAGCCTGAACCCGGCCAGTTCGGCGTGGTATCAGCCGGCGTCGGGAGACAACGGCATTAGCAACTCCGGGGTAAAAGCCGAGTACTACTCCAACACAGGCCTTTCCGGTGATCCGGCACTGACGCGTGTCGAACCAGGCGTAAACCTGAACTGGGCCACCGGCACCAACGTCACCAGTGCCGGCGCGACGGCCGTTGCCGGTTTCAGCCCATCACCCGGCGCGTTTTCAGCACGATTTACCAGCGTCATCAAGCCTACTGTTTCCGGCCCGCAGGTATTCAAGGTCCGTGCAGACGGCCCTTACAAACTCTGGGTCAACGATGAACTGGTATTGCAGAGCGACGGCGTACCTTATTCGGGCGACGTAGTGAACGCGCTGACCACCTCGGGAAAAACGGCTGCACTGACTGCTGGCAAACCCTATACCGTGAAGCTGGAGTACAAGCGCATTCAGGGTAATTTCATTCCGGTACTCGGCGGCCTGACTGGCGTGCAGATGAGCTGGGCGTCGCTGCGTCCGCCAAAGGACCTGTCGAAGTACGATGCGGTCGTGGTGGCAACCGGCACCACATCTGAAAACGAAGGCGAAGGTTCTGACCATGGCTTCGATCTGCCAGACCAGCAGGCAGAGCTGATCAGCTTCGTGGCCAAAGCCAACCCCAATACCGTGGTCGTCATGCACGGTGGCGGCGTGGCCAACATGCAGCCCTGGGCGAACAAGGTCGGCGCTTCCCTGCAAGCCTGGTTCCCGGGCCAGCAAGGTGGCCAGGCTCTGGCCGAAATCCTCTATGGCAAGATCAACCCGTCGGGCAAGCTGCCGGTCACGATCGACAAGAAGATCGAGGATAACCCGAGCTACACCTCTTACCCGGACCCGGCGGCCTACCGTGGTGACAAGGCGCTGACTGAAATGACCTACAGCGAAGGCCTGTACATGGGCTATCGCGGTTATGACAAGAAGCACGCCAAGCCGCTGTACCCGTTCGGTTACGGGCTGTCCTATACCACGTTCAGTTACAGCGACCTCAAGCTCTCGACCAATGTCTTGACCCCAGGCGCTACGATTGACGTCAAGTTCACCGTGACCAACACCGGCGACAAGGCAGGTTTCGAGGTGGCGCAGCTCTACGTGCAGCCGGTTAAGCCTGCTGCAGATCGTCCGGAAAAAGAGCTCAAGGGCTTTACCAAAGTCTATTTGCAGCCCGGGGAGAGCAAGACGGTCAGCGTGCCGATAGACTCGCGTTCGC
This sequence comes from Pseudomonas coronafaciens pv. oryzae str. 1_6, assembly GCF_000156995.2. Classification (NCBI taxonomy): domain Bacteria; kingdom Pseudomonadati; phylum Pseudomonadota; class Gammaproteobacteria; order Pseudomonadales; family Pseudomonadaceae; genus Pseudomonas; species Pseudomonas coronafaciens. Next base: position 3,018,339 of record NZ_CP046035.1, read on the forward strand.
TGGCCTACTACGTTGACAAGACTGCAAGCTGGGACGTCGATGCCGGGAAGTTCAAGATTCTCGTGGGCACCGACTCCGAGAACCTGACGCTCGACAAGACCCTGATCACGCTATACCCCGAAAAACTGACCACCCGCGACAGCAACCCGCTGCCGTTGCCACTGCGCAAGGCAGTGCAGGTCAGCGCGGCACAGACCTACTGATGAACCCGTCAAGGCTCAGGGAAGAGCCTTGATATCCCTTCCCAGACGCTGCACATAAATATCGAAGACAGCCATGACATCTACGTCTTCTGGACTTCTCAGCCACTGGATCTGCAAACCGTCCATGACTGAAAATATTTCCTGAGCCATGGCTTTCACATTGATGTCCGCACGCACCTCTCCTGCCTCTATCAACGCATTCAAATGGCCGCGTGCATGCTCGTGGGTCATGTGAAAGCGCTCGCGGTGCCACGACCAGGCCGGATGCGCAGGTGAAAGACTTTCGGTATTCATCAGCAATGCAGCCTGGCATTCATCAGCATTTTCGATGCTGAAGCTCATGCTCAGCTTGAGAAATTTCAGAAACCCTTCCAGCGTCAGCTCGGTGGTCAGGTCCTGAAACCTTGACGTCACCCGCTGATCCCGACGCTCCAGCAGCGCACTGAGCAACGCTTCCTTGTTGGGAAAGTGATGCAGCAGCCCGACCGTCGTGATTCCCGCAAGCAGCGCGACTTCGCGCATCGACGCACTTGAGTAGCCATCTCTGGCGAACACCACCGTGGCAGCATCCAGCAAAGCCTTTCGACGCATATCGCCTTTGGGCGCCCGGCGCCGCTTGGGCGCAGTTGCCGCTTCGGATTCATTCCCTGATTCTTCGATGACCATAAAAACCTGATTACGCCTTGATTCAATATGCCCGGGTGCTTGCTGCCTGGACCCTGCCGGTGAAAAAACGCTTTGCCGTCCGCGAGGCGGTGCCGATCGATATCAGTGCAATGATCGCATTGCCGGCAAGCATCCCGGGGAACGCACCGCTGCTGCCAAACCAGTGAATGCCTGCCAGAACGAAGGGCACTGTACCTGCTGTAGCCCTGAGCCAGGCGAAAACCGGCACCCACCACGACCTGTTCATGGTCATGAATACCGAGATGGCAACAAAATCCAGCCCGATAAGCACCCACAACCCTCCGCCAAAATGACAAAAGGCAAGGAACAGAGCCCGCGCGTCGCCCTCAAGCTGATAGAGATCGGCGATCATTCCGCCACACAGCACCAGCAGCAGCCACACCGCCAGACCGTAGCAAATCACCAGCTTGCGCGTGAAGACGATTGCCGCACTGACACGATCATCCCGTTGCGCCCCGATATTTTGCCCCAACACAGGGGCCAGGGCACCAGGCAACGCGAAAAATGCGCAATAGGAAAATTGCACAACCCTGTCCAGCACCGCCATGGCAGCCAGGGCCGAGGTACCGAATGCCGACAACGAAGCCACGAAGTACGCCAGCCCAACAGGTGTCGCCAGGTTGGCGGCCATCGCTGGCAGGGCAATCCTGAACGTGCGCACGGCATGGAGCCGAAACAGTTTGAGGTTGCGCGTCAGCACCAGCCCTGTTCGCTGTCGCAGCCAATACACGCCCAACGATGCAGAAACGCAGGCGGACAGCGCAAACGCAATGCCTGCGCCCTTGAGGCCCAAGTCGAGCCCGAAGATCAATAACGGGTCGGCAACCGCCAATGTGGCTGCGGCTGACAGCACAACGCATAACGCCCGATTGTTATCCCCGGAAGTCCTGAGCATTTGTGCCGACATCTGCATGACGGCCTGAATCGCCGTAAACGGCAGCGTCAACCAGATGAAGCTGTGCGCGGCGTCATAAGTGGCCGCTTCGGCACCGAGCCAGCCTGTAATTGGGCCGATCAGCGCTATCTGCACGCCTGCAGAAACGGCGCAGACTGCAAACACCATCAGCAGCAGGCTGGCAGTGAGCCTCGGGATCGACCCGGCAGCACGGTGGCCAATGCGCTCGGAAAGTACGGCTGTTGCTGCGATGATCAGGCCAGTGGCGAGGGCACTGTTGAAAAACATCAATACTTTGGCAATGCCGATGGCCGCCAGCAAGACCGGATCGTGGAGCATCGCGACGTAGACCAGTGTCAGGATATCCACGAGGAACACTGCAAACAGGCTGACGGCACTGGTGCTGGCAGTCACGGCAATATGACGCGCTACGCTGCCTTGGGTAAATCTTGCGCTGGCTTCGGCCATCAAATATCTCAACAGGCCTGATGACCCCTGAAAACGGGGTTCAAATAGCAATAATGATTGTTTTTGCGCTCCATGCCTGGCGTTGTACAAAACCTGCTGACTCTCCAGCCGGTGCATTGGCGCGAGAGTCAGCCAGGACACTCGACTACCTGGCAGCCGCCACTAAACGATTCACTTCACTGCGAACCATGTTGGCGTACTCCGGAGGGCTCATTGTGTCCAGCTCGGAGCGCACCCACTCAGACCATTTACCCTTGCGCTTGGCGCGCTCGCCCATCAGGCGTGCAGCCTCCCCCTTGGCCTTTCCCAGGTTGCTCTGCCAGAGGTCGAACAAGCGGGATTTTTCGTCTTCCAGAGCGGTACGTTCAGGCAGCGGCCGGTTGGCCAGATTGAAGCTCATGACAGTCACCTACGGCTAAAAACGGCTGCATCTTACACCCGTAACGGGCTTCTCTTGCAGAGTCTTGCGTCGGGTCATTCAAGCAATTGCAACTTTTCAGGATAAGTGAGACTCCATTTATCACTATTGCCATCACTTGAAAGGAAAAATGCCATGGCTCGCAAGACCTCAGCTCAATACAACGCCGATCAAATCAAGGATCAGGCATTCAGTGATCTTCAGGCACTGATCGAGGAATCGGACAAGCTGCTCAAGGAAAGCGCTGCACTGGTGGGCGAAGAAGCTGAAACGCTGCGCGAACAGCTGAGCGTCAAACTGAAGCAGGCACTCGACTCGATGGCCAGCGTGCGCGACCGCACCAAACCTGTGGTCGAAGCGACCGAGACGTACATCGGTGGCCATCCTTGGCAGACCGTCGCCATTTCTGCCGGCTTTGGTCTGGTGGTAGGGCTGTTGCTGGGTCGCCGTTGATCGACGCACCCCGCTGATACGTAAAACGGGCCTGATCACAGGCCCGTTTTTTTGCTTGAATAAATATCTGGCGTGACCCGAGCAGCGTCGGCTGAAGCTATTACCGGGTGTGTTGCACCACTGAAGGTTCTGCGAACCGATGGGATTTGCTCACCTTGGCCTGCAGCGCTTCACGTTGCTCTTCGGCCTGGGCCTGGCTTTCGTAAGGTCCGATCAACAATTGCTGTTTACCGTCTATGTCCACGATGACTGGCGCATAGCTGCGCTCGAGCAGCCAGGCACTGGTATCGCTTACCGCTTCGCGCGAGTTCATCTGGATGAACCATTGCGGCGCGGACACCGGAGCAGTCACTGCCGCGTCCTGGGCTTTTTCTCTGGCTGGCGCACGAGAGCTGCCTGCATCGCATCCAGCCAACGCCAGTATCGCCATTATCATTACCGTCTTGCGCACGTGAGTCTGCTCCTCGTCTGAAGTGGCGCGAGTCTAGCATTCTCGCGCGCGGTGTTGAGCGACTGTGTCGAGGTGTCGCAGCTTGCGCCTGGCGACACAAAACCCCGGCCACGCGGGCTCTCGCCACCAAGGCTGGTTTATAGGGCATTGGTAATCATGTAATCGGATATTTCTTTGCATATAAACGATACATGAGGTGTCAAACCTTCTGCGACCATGTTGATCGGTGGCGTGCTGCCATCGGTGCATTAGTACAGGAGTTCATCATGTGCGACCGAAACCCGCTGCATTGTTTCATTCCGCCTTATATGCTGGAGCGTATGGCGCGATCCCCCCAGCCCCTGGTCAGCACCCGGGCCATTGCCAACCTGACGAGCAGCTCGGCATTCCTCGCCTCTCGCCTCACCGCCAGGACCATGCCGTCCATGCACGCAGTAAAATCCCCTGACGGCCGAAAACATCGCGAAATTCATGACGCAAAGGGGACTGACGACCTTCCCGGTGCCGTTGTCCGCACCGAGGGCCAAGCGCCAACGGGCGACAAGGCGGCGGACGAGGCTTACGACGGCTCCGGCGATGTATACGACTTTTATGCCGAGCTGTTCGAGCGTAACTCGCTGGACGACAGCGGCATGTCACTGGTGTCGACCGTTCACGTCGCCGAAGTGGACTTCAACGGCGAACACGTCCCCCTCAGCAATGCCTACTGGAATGGCAGCCAGATGGCCTATGGCGATGGCGACGATCTGGTCTTCAAGCGTTTCACCGGCAGCCTTGAGGTAATAGGCCATGAGTTGACCCACGGCGTGCAGAGTTTCACGTCCAACCTGGACTACCGCGGTCAGTCCGGGGCCTTGAACGAGCACTTTGCCGATGTGTTCGGCATGCTGGTACGCCAGTGGAAACAAGGCACCAGCGCCACTGAATCGGACTGGGTGGTCGGCAAGGAGCTATTGGTGCCCGCGCCGACCCGCCGCGGTATCCGCGACATGGAAAACCCGGGCACGGCGTACACAGATGACCCGGACCTGGGGGACGATCCACAACCGGCAACAATGGCCAACCTTTACACAGGTGCCAAGGACCGGGGTGGCGTACACATCAACTCGGGCATTCCCAACCGTGCTTTCGTGCTGGTTGCCAAGGCACTCGGCGGAAATGCCTGGGAAGTTGCAGGCAGAATCTGGTATGAAACGATGCTGGCGCTGAAATCGGACAGTCAGTTCGTCGATTGCGCCAAAACCAGCCTGAAAATCGCCGCAGACCCACGTTTTGGTCCAGACGCCAAAAAAGCCGTGAAAGCGGCCTGGAAAGAAGTCGGGGTCAAGGTATGAGGAACAGGCTTGAGGGTCAGGTCTAACCAGAAAGGTGCATAAAATGAAGGTCTGTCTAGTCCAGTCAGGCGGTTTTGCAGGCACGGTAAAACGATGTGAGGTCGATACTGAAACGCTGGACCCATCAGAAGCTCGGCAGTTGCAGCAACTGGTGAGTGACAGCGGCCTGAATAAATCAGGCAGCGCCTTCAACGAAGAGGCGCGGGACTTGAATCAGTATGAAATCACCATCGAAGACACGGCTCAGGAAATCTGCATGACCTTCGATGAACACAACGTACCCGCTTCAGCCCGCCAATTGCTGGGGTTTCTGAAACAGCGTGTCAAACCCGGCAAGCTCTAGGCAGACGACGCGATAATGACCTGTGCCCTTCATCGGTTTGTGAAGGGCACAGGCTAACTCCTCGTATTGCTATTCTCATGAAATAACGACCATGAAATAATGGCGCTATGACATCTGAACCACCTCCCCCGATCGCGGTCAATGGTTTGTACCGCCAGTTGGCGCGGGCGGTACAAAATAAAAGCTACAAAACGCCATTAACGAGGTATCTTTTCGTGCTTCGCACCCTCACCCTTTACCTCTGCACCCATGGCGTCGATGAGCACTGTGCATCCTACTGAACACTCAACCGGTCTGATTATCTGCGAGCATTGCGATTCGCTGTACGAAGCCCAGCCGCTGAAACCGGGCGAAGCTGCGTTCTGCCTTCGTTGCGAAGCCCTGCTCGGTCGTGGTCGGCGAATGACCATCGAACAGTTGCTGGCGCTGACTCTCGCCGCGGCCATGTTTTTCGTTTTTGCCAACTTTTTCCCCGTGATCAGTATCAGCATGAAGGGCCTGACCAACGAGGTCACGCTCTGGCAGTCGGTCGAGGCGCTGGCACAGGGGCGGATCACCCTCATTGCGCTGGTCGCGGGCCTGTCGATCATCTTCGCGCCGTTGCTGCAGATCGTGCTGCTGTTCTGGGTGCTGGTGCATGCGCAGCGTGGCATCATCGCGCCCGGTTTCAGAACCTGCATGCGCGCCCTGGAGCATCTGCGGCCGTGGAGCATGCTTGAGGTGTGCATGCTCGGCATCCTGGTGGCGATCATCAAATTGTCCGGCATGCTCGATGTTCACCCCGGCGTAGGCCTGTGGGCGATGGCCATGCTGATGGTGCTGATTCTACTGATCGCCAACAAGGATATCCGGCGGCTTTGGGATGAACTGGGAGTAAAGCCTGAATGAATGGCATCCCTTTCGCCCACGAACACAAACTGTGCCTGTGTCATACCTGCGGCTACGCCTGCCAGGAAGACGCCACGCGCTGCCCGCGCTGTGACTCGCCGGTGCATCGGCGCAAGCCCAACAGCATTACCCGCACCTGGGCGTACCTGATTGCTGCGCTGATTTTCTACGTTCCGGCCAATGTCTTGCCGGTGATGTACACCAACCTGCTGGGCAACCGCAGCGAAAGCACCATCATAAGCGGTGTGATCGAGTTTTTCGAAAGCGGCTCCTGGGACATCGCCATCCTGATCTTTGTCGCGAGCGTGCTGGTGCCCTGTATCAAGTTTCTGGTCCTGGCCATGCTGCTGATCACCTGTCAGCGCCGCAGCACCTGGGCCATGCGCGAACGTGCGCGCCTTTACCGGTTCATCGAACTGATCGGCTACTGGTCGATGCTCGATGTGCTGGTTGTAGCCCTTGTGGCGTCTCTTGTTCAGTTTCGCGAGCTCAGCACCATCGAGCCGCGAATCGGTATTCTGTTTTTTGGCTTGGTAGTGGTGATGACGATGTTCGCCGCCATGAGTTTCGATCCCCGGCTTATCTGGGACGCAGAGGTTGAAGATGTCTGACAATACCCTCCCACCGTCTGCTTCAGTGCCACGGCCTGAAGTCAAACGTCGTCGCCTGCGCGTCTCGCTGATCTGGCTGGTGCCGATCATCGCAGCGATCATCGGTTTGTCCATGGCCTTTCACGACTGGATGAATATCGGGCCGCGAATCACTGTGAGCTTCCTGACCGCAGAGGGCCTGGAGGCCAACAAGACTCAGGTCAAGTACAAGAATGTGGTCATCGGCATGGTCACGGAAATCAGCCTCAGCGAAGACCGCACTCACGTGCTGGCGACCATCGAACTGAATACCAGCGCCACCCCCTTTACCCGAGTAGACAGCCAGTACTGGGTGGTGCGTCCGCGCATTGGTGCGCACGGCGTGTCGGGCGTCGATACCTTGCTTTCCGGCGCATTCATTGGCGCCGATGCAGGCAGCTCCGAAGAAACCAAAAACAGCTTCACCGGCCTGGAAACACCTCCACCAGTGACGTTCGGTGAAAAGGGCAAGCGTTTCATCCTGCACACCGATGACCTGGGTTCGCTGGACATTGGCTCGCCTATTTATTACCGACGGATTCAGGTTGGCCAGGTCGTCGCCTATGAGCTGTCCAAGGATGGCCGCGGGGTTGACGTACAAATCTTCATCAACGCGCCGAACGACCAATACATCACCACCGATACCCGCTTCTGGAACGCCAGTGGCGTGGACATCACGGTCGGCGCATCGGGCGTCAAGGTCAATACCCAGTCCCTGACCTCGATCATCTCCGGCGGGATCGCCTTCCGCGAACCCAACTGGAGCCCGGATGCCAAGCTGGCCGACGAGAATGCCGAATTCAAGATCTTCGATGATCAAACCACTGCAATGGCGCCTCCGGATGGCGAGCCACGTTACATCCGCATGCGTTTCAATCAGTCGCTGCGTGGCCTGACGGTCAATGCCGCGGTGGACTTCCTGGGCGTCAACATCGGCAAGGTGGTGTCGGTCGATCTGGATTACGATCCGGCGACCAAGACCTTCCCGGGCATCGTAGGCGCAGTGATCTATCCCAAGCGTCTGGGCGCAGCCGAGTCTAAGTTACAGGAGCTCGGCGGCTCGGGGGACGAAGAGGAGCAGTCGGCCAGAGTGCTGGGCGCCTTTGTTGCCAATGGCCTGCGTGCTCAGGTGCGCAACGGCAACCTGCTGACCGGCCAGCTGTACATCGCGATGGAATTCGATCCGAAGGCGCCGAAGGTGGCGTTCAACGCCAAGGCTCGCCCGCTCGAGATCCCGACCGTGCCTGGCAGCTTCGACAAGCTGCAGGAGCAGTTGCAGGCATTCGTAGAGAAGCTCAGTAAACTGCCAATCGACCAATTGGCGGGCAACCTCAATGGCACACTGAGCGAGCTGCAAAAAACCCTCAAACAGGTCAATAGCAGCGTACTGCCGCAAATGCGCGGCACCTTGCAACAGGCTGAAAAAACCTTGGGGACTGCCAACGATTCGTTCGCCGAAGACTCGCCAGCACGCCAGCAACTGGGCCAGGCACTGGACGAAGTACAACGCACTGCGCGGTCGGTCAGGGTGCTGACAGACTTCCTCAGCCGCCATCCAGAGTCGTTGATTCGTGGTCGTACCGGCGATGCCGCCCCACGTTCGTTCAACGCCCCCTCCTCGTCCCGAGCCATTGATCCGGAGCCAAAACAATGACCTTGCCCCTGAAACTGACGGTATTGGCCATGACGCTGGGACTGGTTGCCTGCACCTCGACGCAGACTCACTACTACACACTGATTGCGCCCATGGGCCAGACCGAGGCTTCCGCAGCCAGGCCCATGCCTTTCCAGTTTGAAATGCTTCCCGTGCTGATGGCCGTGCAGGTCGACCAGCCGCCGCTGGTGGTTCGCCAGGGCAACGGCAGCCTGGCGATCCTTGACACCGAACGCTGGGCTTCACCACTGGGCGACGAGTTTCATGATGCGTTGACGCCGCAACTGGAGCGTCGCTTCGGCAGCCGGGACATGGCCGGTCTGCCGAAGAGCGCTGACCAGCCGGTGCTTTCCATCCGCACTGACGTCAGGCGCTTCGAGTCGATGCCAGGCAATTATGCGTTGATCGATGTGGTGTGGACGCTGGGGCTGCGCGAGGGCGGCGCAATTGCTGGCAGCAAGCGAAAAAGCCTGACCTGCAGCAGCGTGATCCGCGAACAGGCCGGCGCAGGCATGGAGAACCTCATCGTGGCTCACCAGAAAGCCGTATCTAAACTGGCCGACAAGATCGCTGCCACCGCTCAAAGCTGGACACAGCAGTCATCCTCTCGTTGCCTTTAAGCACCACAGGACGCCGGACCAGGGCGTCCTGACCTTTCCCGACATTTAAACAAGCGTGCCCGATCAGCGCTCATTGCGCAGGAAACGCTTTGGTCTCGAGCTTCTCCATCACCATCTCGATAAACGCTGAAACCGCCAAGGGCAACTGCTGTCGACTGGGGTAAAGCACGTGCAGGCCGTGACTGGTGCGCTGGTATTGCGCAAGTATCGGCACCAGCAATCCATCGCGCAGATCGGAACGAATCAAGGGCGCCGGCAATAATGCGATACCCAGCCCTGCAAGTGCGGCCTTGCGCAAGGCCTGAGCAGTGTTGGCGGTGAACCGACTGGCGATCTGCACGTCATGCATCCTGGCGTCAGGCCCGAGCAGACGCCAGCCGCTGGCCCCTCCGGGATGTACAGCACTGACACAGTAATGGTGTTGCAGGCTTTGCAGAGAATCAGGCACGCCGTGGGTCGCTATATAGGCGGGGCTGGCGACCATCCCGTCCCGCGCTTCGTCGATCAGCTGCCGCCCCACGTATCCCGAATCCAGCAGCGGGCCGCCCCTGAAGGCGATGTCCAGCCGGTCAGCGATCAGGTCGGCGCGTTCGTCACTGAGCACGAATTCAAGCTGTACACGAGGGTATCGGGCGAGAAAATCGGCCACCCAGTCCATCGAAAAAAAATCGAAAAAGTCCGCCGTCGCGGCAATACGGACTCGCCCGCTGGGCTCTTCGCGCCCTGAAACAAGGTGCTCGGCTGCATCCATCAGGCCGTCCACCGCGTCTGTGCAGCGCCCGTAAAAGTCTTCACCCGCCTGGGTCAGCGTCAACTTGCGCGTGGACCGCTGCAACAGTCGCGTACCGAGCTGTACTTCGAGTTCCTGAACCCGGCGGCTGACGGTGTTGGAAGGCATACCCAGATGCCTCGCCGCCTGCGCGAAACTGCCGCTGCGCACGACCTGAACAAACAGCGCGATATCATTCAGATCCGGCACCACACTTTGATTCCTTCTATTTACGGATGAGTTCAAGCCAACTATACCGACTAATAAGCCAATCCACAGACGCTTATGCTGTGCGCTCAGGCATAAAGTCCGGAGGAAAAGCCCCATGAACAGCATCATTGCCATCCAGCCCCGCGCTATTACTCGTCGCACCCTTGGCAAAAAGCGGGGGCCGATCACTCGACTGATGAGCCCGGGCGATCTGGGTCAACAGTTGAAGCCTTTCGTTTTTCTCGACCAGTTCGGCTTCAAATCCGAACCGGGGCAAAAGGGCTTTGGCATGCACCCGCACTCCGGCATTGCAACGGTGACCTATATGCTCGGGGGCGAAATTGTCTATGAAGACACAACTGGTAAATCAGGGCTGCTACCGAGCGGCGGCGTGGAATGGATGAGCGCAGGTAACGGGGTGTGGCACGATGCCCAACCTGCCGGCAGCACAGCCATAACCGGCTTTCAATTGTGGATAGCGTTACCCGCAGCGCAGGAGAACGGCCCGGCAAACAGTGTTTACCTGGCTGCCTCGCAGGTGGCACAGGAAGGTCCGGCGCAGGTGCTGTTGGGGCGTTATGGCAAGGCTCAAAGCAGCATACCGTCACCGGCAGGCATGAATTACCTGGCCGTGCATTTAAAGGATGGCGAGCACTGGCGCTACACACCACCAGCAGGCCATACCGTTGGCTGGCTGGCAGTCAGCAGCGGACACCTGGACGCTGGCGGCCCGATCGGTGCGGGCGAACTGGCCGTTTTCGAAGAGTCGGACCGGCCCATCGATTTCGTGGCGAAAGGACCGACCTGCTTTGTGTTGGGATCGGCGATCAAGCATCCCCATGACTTGGTCACAGGCTACTACTCGGTGCACACCAGCAAGGCAGCGCTCATTCAGGGTGAACAGGAAATCGAGCGCATCGGTGACCTGCTGCGCGAACAAGGCAGGCTTTAGCTGCTGCGTGACCACTGGCAGCCGCTGTGGACTTTATCGACGCAGGTCTCGACGCCAGCGGCTAGCGCTGCTGGCGAATCGACCTCGGCGCACGGCCAGTGTCAGCTCATTGCAGTAGCTGCACTCACGTGTCGGCGTTGCGGTGCAGCCATCGCAAACAGCTCGTCGACACGTCTGACTTCATCCGCGCTCGGCTTGATCGCAACAGCACACACGACAAAAACGCCAGCATTGAAGATCAGGCCGACGATGCCGCTGGTCAGCGAACCCAGCGCCGGGATGTCGTCTGGGTAGAGCGTGGTCAGCACGATGGCGGTCACGATCCCGACCAGCATTCCGGCAATCGCGCCCTGCTTATTGCCACGGCGACTGAAAACGCCAAAGAACAGCGGCACAGCGAGCTGAATAATGCCCTGGTAGGAGATCTGCGCCAGCAATTGCAGGCGAGCATAGTCGAACGTCAGGTAAGCCAGAAGCGAGGCTGCGGCGATGAATACCACCATGCCGACCTTGGCCAATATGGTTTTCTCGCGGTCGGTGCGGGGTTTGTTCCAGGTCGCCAGATCGTTGGCAAACTGGGTGCCGCACACCTGAACACAGCCATCGACGTGGCCGATACTGGCGGCCAGAACAATCATGATTGCCACGGCCAGCAACCACGGCCCACCGATATCGAACAGCGACAGGAACCAGCCATGCTGCGGATGCGCGGCAACGCTCGGGTCCTGGCTGATGGCTGCCGCGAAGAGCATCAGAATGCCGTAGAAACCACCCACCAGCAGAATGGTCAGCACCGTGCCCTTCTTCACGGAACGCACACCGCTGGCGGTATAAATGCGCTGGAAACTCATGGGCCAGCACATCGAACCGATGACGCCGGTGAAGATCAGGCTGAACATGTACAGCGGCCCGTACGTGCTGCCTGCCCCCCCGGGGATCATCAGCATGCTGGCGGGCAGTTGCGAGAGGTTCGAAAACGACGCCTGATCACCGAACATGAGAAAGATACACAAGGCTGCGCACAGCACGTAGGCGATCAGCCCCTGATACATGTCGGTCATGATCAGCCCGCGCATGCCCATGCTCACAGTCCAGTATTGACGAATCAGGATCACCCCGACCCCGACCAGCAAGCAGGTGGTGACGCCCCAGCGGCCGAAACTGGCGAATTGAAACAGGGTTGCGAGGGCCTGGATACCCATGACCACCCATGGAAATACCGAGATGATGCCGATGATCGAGGCGATACGTTTGACCACCGGACTGTTGAAGCGCATACCCAGCAGGTCCGGCTGTGTGGTCAGGTTGAAGCGCTTGCCCCAGGTCCAGGCGCGATTGGCCATCAGGTACATCGCCGTGACGCCCAAGGTGGCATAGACCATCCCGTAAAAACCCAGCGCACCGCCGACGGACAAGGCAAAGAACGCCGTGAAGGTTGCGCCTGGCCACCATGAATTGGTGTAGCACATGGCGATGAACCAAGGCCCATAGGAGCGCCCGCCTACTGCGTAATCGGAAAAGCTGTCGCTCTTGCGATTCGTCGCGTACAGCACAGCGATCATGCCTGCCAGAAAAACGCCTATCAGGCCGAAGGTGATGTACAGGTCCGAAACCGTCGTCGTGCTGATCATTGCGCGCCCCCCTCTTCCGGGATTTCACCCGTCAGAGACTCGACCACGTAGAGCATCCAAAGGCCTAAACCCATCAGCACGGCGATAAGAATCCAGTAGAAGATCGGCAGCGGGATACCGAGCACCACGACGGTACTGCCGCTGACGCTGAGGTAGAAAGGCGGAAACAGCGCCATCATCAGCAAGGCAAGAAAATAAACGCCGAAGACCAGGCTTTTCAGGCGGCCGGGTGTTACGGAGGACGGAACGTTACTCATGGAGTGCTCCTTGAATTTCAGGATCTGGCTATGAAGTGACCGGATAAAACTCAAGCAGTAAAAGAAACGTGCGGTGACCCGCTATTTTTTTATTGTGTGGTGCGTGTCGAAAGGTGTCGATCAACAGCGGGTCATGCCTGTCGCAGCCATGTTTCCCATTGCGAATCATTGATGATGCTGCGGGCGCGCATGTGCTTCCAGCTGCCGTATTTGTAGAAGTCGAAGTCCAGTTGCGAAACCGCATGCTGAACCATGGCCCAGGTCGACCATTTGATATCCGCCAAGGCCTTGTTGAGCTTGATACGCGCGATGGTTTGCGCGCTGACGTGGCCGAAGTAATCCTCGATCAATGCCAGCTCCATCTCATCGCTGAAAAACATCTCGCCAAACCACAGCGCCAGTTCGTAATGGCGGTCGTTATTGGACGCGTACTCGAAGTCCACCAAGCGAATCTGGCGCTCGGCATTAAGCATGAAATTGCCCGCCAGCGTGTCATTCATACACGGGGCCAGGTCGATACCGGAAGCCTCCAGGGCCGTTTTGGCGCGCTGATACTGCAGGCAGAGCCAGCCGTCGTCCTGAGGCTTGAGACCTTTGAGGTCAGCCACCTGACCCTGGTGTTCGGCGATCATGTCGAACACGGTCTTGGTCTGCTTCAACAATGGCTGATCGTTGAAGGCCTTGAGCCCATGAAGGGCTCCATGGCGTATGTCGCGTTGCAGAAAATCATGATTGGAGGATGCCCGCCAGCCTTCCATGAACTCGAACACTTCGACACCGAACGCTTCTAGAAAGGCGAACACCGGCGCGCCGTAACCGGTCTGTGCCGCCTTCACGCTGGCTTCGTGCGCCGTGTGACGGTCGATGAACATCTCTGTGCCCACGCCCGGCACCTTGAAGAAGTAAGCCGTGTCGGCCCCTTCTACTTCGACCCGCCAGTTGGTGTTGGAGATCCCGCCGCTGACAGGCTCATAACCGACATGCCGGCCCTGCCAGCAGTCAATGCTGCGCACTGCGGCCTCCAGCTGACGCTCCTGGGTACTGATGGACTGCCCTAACGTTTTCATGCTTTGCCCTCTTGGACCTGACGCATCCAGCCTTCCAGGCGCGGGTCCTGCACGCACTGCCTGCAGCGCAGCAACGTCCATTGGCCTACCTTGGAAAACTCCAGTTGCCGCGCGGACGTGGTGCCACTCCAGAACCCCCACAATGTCCAGTACCAGTCATTGATCAGCGCGTACAACCTGCACACGGCATAGTCGACTTCAAGACACTCTCCCGCCCATGCACGGATGCCTTCGCGCCACTGGTTCTCGAACGAATAAAGCTCATTCAAGGTAATCGCAACGTCGTACCACGGGTCCATGCAGCCGCCGTAGTCAAAATCAACCAGGCGCAATTCGCCTTCGCTCGACACCATGACGTTGCTGACCACGCCATCACCGTGGACAGGGGCGACACGCACCTGACGCTGTTGCAACGCCAGCCACACCATGTCGACGCAACGGTCTATCCATTGATGCTCCGCTGGCAGTACAACCCCGTCTTGCCTACACCTGACGCGCAGGCGTTCGATGTCTGCCATCGGCGACCAGGCGTAATCGGGGGCAGGCCCGGCATGCACACGTCGCTTGAGTGCCCATAGCGCATCAAGCAGCCCCGGCGCGAGCAGGTCATCGAGACGCGCAGCGCGCCAGCTCGTCCCAAGGTCCTCGAAAATCAACACGCCGCCAGTCTTGTCTGCACCCAGCAAACGCGGAGCCGCGCCTGTGCGCCCGGCACATTCGCTGGCCTGCGCGGCACGCTGAAAATCGATAAGGGGTGCCATGTCGGCATGCAGTACTTTCGCGTAACAACTGCCACCGGCAGCCGTCACACGGAAACCGGCCCATTCTGTGGCAAGCCGCGATGGCGAGGCTACTCCCTGAACAATCAGTTCGACCTCAGGGTTTGTATCGAAACCGACAGTTGCCAGTGCGCCGAGCAGCCGGGCGGTCAAGTCGTCGCCATATGACATGGTCAGCCCCTCAACAAGACGAAACGGGTAAGGTACAAGCGCGATGCAGCAATCCGGTCAGCATGCGCAAACCATTGCGCATATCCTGATCGCTGGTGTATTCGGCCTCGTTATGGGACACACCATTGCTACTGGGAATGAACAGCAGGCACACAGGGAAGCTGCGGTTCAGGCTGATCGCATCGTGGCCGGCAACGGTCATGCTGTCGGTGGTCGACAAGCCCAGCTCGACGCCGACCGAGTGTGCCAGCGCGGCAAGCCCGTCATTCAGCCTGGCAGGCGCTCGCAGCACGCTGCTTTCCACTTCAAAGCCGGTCATGGTCTTTTCGGCTATGGCGTGCAGGCTTGCGTCCAGTCGCTCGGCCGCCATGCTCAGCAACTCGACATCGCGGGAGCGGTATTCGATCAGCAGCGATACTCTGGAAGGCACCACATTCGGTGAGTTGGGGTAGACCTCGATACGCCCGACCGATGTGTGCATGTGCAAGCCATGCAGACCGGCCTCTTCACGCACCGCAGTGATGGTGTGAGCGGCAGCCAGCAATGCATCACGACGAGCGGCCATGGGCGTGGGGCCGGTATGATTCTGTTCGCCATCGAAGCGCACCCGGCGTTTCAAAGCTGCCCAGGTTTCGCGCACCACGCCGATGGCCGTCTGACTGTTTTCCAGGCCGCATCCCTGTTCGACGTGAACCTCGACGTAACCGGAAATGGCCAGGTCGAACGTGTCATTGCCGAGGTAGCCGATGGCTTGCAGTGCGTCCTTGAGACGAATGCCGTCGCCATCGCGACTTTCCCACGCGTCGTTCAGCGCCAGCGCACCTGTGAATACACCGCTGCCGATCAGACTCGGCTGAAAGCGGGCGCCCTCTTCGTTGGTCCAGTTGACGACGGCCAGATTACAGGCCGGGATTTCATCGCGCTCGCGCATCTGTCGCGCCAGAGTGGCCACGGCGACGGCACCTGCAAGCACGCCGTAAACACCGTCAAAACGGCCTGCACTTGGCTGGCTGTCCAGATGTGAACCGCACAGCAGGTATGGCGCGTCTGGGTTGAAAGTCATCAGACCGAACATGTTACCAATAGCATCGACACGCACTTCAAAACCGTGCCCTTCGAGCCAGTCACGAAACAGGTCGCGAGCCTGACCGTCTTCAGCCGAGGCTGCCAGCCGATGCAGGCCGCCAGCCGGTGTTGCGCCAATGGCCGAGCTTTGCCGAAACAGTGCTTCGAACGCCGCCAGATCAGCTGCGCCTGGCTCGATCAGCTCAGGCATAGAGGGTATCGACATGATCTTTCTCCAGGCGTGTCGCGAACTCGTCGGATAACGGCCGATTGGTGACCAGGGTCGTGACTGCCGCAAACGGCAAGGTATTGATGAACGTGCGGTGGCCGAACTTGCCGTCATCGGCCAGCACTACGCTGCGCGTGCAATGCCTGACCAACGTCCTGCGCAGCATGGCTTCGGGCTCCTGGTAATCCATCAGCCCGAGGTCCAGATCAATACCGCCAATGCCCATGAACGCGATGTCGTAATGAAACTGGCGGGCAAACTCCAGAGTATGCGGTCCGATCAACGCATTATCGGTACGCCGCACATCGCCAGGCGCCACCAGCACTTGATTGTCGCTCTGGTGCGAGATCATCTGAGCGATGTCCAGCGAGTTGGTGATGATCTTCAGATGGCTGAAGCGGGTCAGTTGCTGGGCCAACGCCAGGGTCGAAGTGCCCGTGTCGAGAAAGATCGCCATGCCCTCGCAGACCAGTTGGACGGCCCGCGTGGCAATGCCCGCCTTGGCCCTGGGCTTGAGGCGGCTGCGCTCCTGCAGAGGCAGTTCTTCACTGGATCTGGGCAGAATGGCGCCACCGTGGATTCTTCTTAACCTGCCCTCCTCTTCAAGGTGCTTGAAATCACGGCGGATAGTCTCTTCGGAGACGTACAGCATCTGCGCCAGGTCGGTAGACTTGACCCGCTGTTGTTGCGCGAGCATGCGCATGATTTCGTCCAGACGCGGCTGGTTGAGCATGGGGGTGACATTCCGTTGCAAAATGATATCTCCGGGGTAACGGCAGGTTGGCTGCACTTGCGCACGGACGAGCCTCATCTTCACGCCCCCAGCATCGGCGGAAGGCGCTGGTCCCAAGGCGCAATGGCCTCCACGGCAGCGCAGAACTGAAGCACCAGGGCATCGGCGAAACGTGGCCCGACGACCTGCAGGCCAACAGGCAGCCCGGTACTGCTCAGCCCGCAAGGCAGGCTGGCTGCCGGGTTGCCGGCGATGTTGAAAGGGTAGGTAAACGGCGTCCAGCGTGCCCAGGGCACTGCGCTGTCCTGACCGGGATACCCGGCTGGTGCCACCTCGTCTGCGGCAAACGGCAGAATCGGCAGTGTGGGCATGATCAGCAGATCGTAATCTTCAAAAGTCGCGTGTACCTGGTTGGCAAAGGCTGCGCGCTGTTGAAGCGCCTGCAGGTAATCACTCAGGCTGTAATGCGCCGAGCGTCTGATCAGCTCGGCAAAGCCAGGATCGAGCTGATCCAGCTGCTGCGACAACGCCTTGCCGTAAGCGATGCCGCGCCCCCCGACCCAGAGTGTTTCAAAAGTCGCCAGCGGGTCCTGCCAGCCCGGATCGAAGGTACTGACCGTCACTGGCAGGGACCTGGCGATATTGGCAACCGCAGCTTCCACAACAGCCGCGACTTGCGGATCGACCGGTGTATCGAACAGGGTCGGACAAAATCCGATTCGCAACGGGGGCAATGGCTGATCGCAGCGAGCCAGAAAGGACTCGTCAGGGGCAGGCAATGCCTGATGATCCAGCGGATCAGGCCCTGACAGAATGTCGAACAGCAGCGCGCTGTCACGCACGGTTCGGGTAATCGGCCCGGCATGGCTGAGCATCTCGGTCGCCGACCAGGGCCAGGTCGGAATGCGCCCCAGGGTTCCCTTGAGGGCAAACGCGCCACAGAAGGCCCCCGGTATACGCACCGACCCCCCGCCATCAGACCCCAGTGTGGCCGGAACCATTCGCGCCGCCACCGCAATTGCAGACCCCGAACTGGAGCCACCACTGGTCAGCGTCGGGTCCCACGGGTTGCGACCGTTGCCAAACACTTTTGATATGCTGGCCCCGGTCCAGCCGAACTCGGTGGTCGCGGTTTTGCCCAGAATGATTGCACCCGCGTTCTTGAGACGCCGGATGATCGGAGCGTCCTGAGTCGGCACCGCATCCAGCGCGGTCAACGAACCACGCGTGGTGCGTAGCCCGGCAGTCGAGAAGAGGTCCTTGATGCCAAAAGGTATGCCGTGCAACGGGCCGCGTATCTTGCCGCGCTGCATCTCGCCAGTGAGGATCCAGGCCTGCTCGAGCGCAGCCTCTGCGTAAACGTCGCCAAAGGCGTTCAGTGTGGGATTGTGGGTTTCAATGGCCGAAAGGCATAACTCGGTCATGCGTATAGACGTCATGCATCCTTTGCGGACGAGCGCGGCGGCCTCAATTACAGTCGGTACGGAAGATGGCTTTGCCTCAATCAATTGGGATACCTCAGCGTAAGTATGTCTGTAATACGTCTGCGTAACGCTTGGCATGAACCTCGGTCAGCGCATTACAGGGAGCGTATGTCGACGCGTCAAGTGGGATTTGTTGGTTATTTTGATTTTGTGGCTTTAAATTTTGTAACAGCACCGTAGCGGTGCTGAAAACGCAGGCAAAACAATACCTCGCACTTTCACGGTGCGCGTTTGCATAGGCTGGAAAGGTCAAACGAATCCAGCGAACGCCGGGCTCAGACAAAAAAACGATTGAATGAAACAGTGCCATTCCTTGGCACTTCCTACTGGTTGAACAGTTCATTGCAACAGCGCTTCATGGCAGCAATCAGACCGCCAGATCCTGAGCATGAAAACTCGTCACGCCGACCAGCTGGATGTCAAAATCGGCATGCAGGTCGGCATTGACGTTGCCGGACAACACATGATCGACAAAGCGTAACTGGCCAGCTGCGGTAAACTCTCCGCTGCCGATGAAGGTGAACGCATCCAGAGCCTTGGTATCGATATTCGCGTCCATCTTGAGAAAGCTCAGTTTGTCGCCCTGCTGACTGTTGAAGTCCGTGATCACGTCGCTGTTCAGGCCTTTGCCTGTTTCAGACAGGTCATTGAATACGAAATGGTCAGCGCCGCTACCTCCGGTGAGAATGTCAGCCCCCTGACCGCCAATGAGCTTGTCATTACCACCGCCGCCAACGAGGATGTTGTTGGCGTCATTACCGGTCAGGGTATTGTTGCGATCATTGCCCAGTACCGTGAAATCACCCTCGCCTTTCAGGTGAACATTCTCGAAGTTCGCCAGCGTCCCGGTGTTGAGGTCGATCACCGCTGCCTTGTCGGAGGTATTGTTGTAAGTGATTTTCAGCGTATCTATGCCTTCATTGGCTTTTTCCTGTACCAACGCCAGCTCACCAACCTGATCGACCACGTAGGTGTCGTTGCCGAGGCCGCCGATCATGGTGTCCAGACCGCCACGACCATCCAGCACGTTCGCCAGCTCGTTGCCGATCAACGTGTCATCGAATGCGGAGCCGATTGCATTTTCGATATGCGTGCCATAGGCAATCGCCAGCCCCGAATTCATCTGGGTCGGGTTGTCCGGGGTGTGGTTGTAATCAAGAAACGCCTTGCCGATGGTGCTGAACTCCCCCTCATTAAGGTTGATCTTCACAAATGCCGCCTGATTGCTGGCATCGATAGTGTCCTTACCACCCGCGTCCCAGATGGTCTCGAACACCGACTGATCGGGCGCCCACTTATACACGTCGTTCTCGGTGTGATAGTGAGTGTTGGCACCATAGATGAACTGCATGGCTGCAACGTCCAGCAGCATGGGCGTGGTGGGCTTGAAGCTGTATTTATTGGTGTAGCTCATGATGGTGTAACGGGCGTCTTCAAACTTCGCGTCAAGCAATACATCGTTGTACTGAGTTTCTTCGAACGAATGCTTCAAACCGAGTGCATGCCCCGTTTCATGCATGAACGTCAGGTAATCGGGCGTACCTTTTCCAGGCACTGCCGCATCCACGTCGGGACCGATCCAGACGTCGCCCGACCTGCCCAGCGTGCCCGGCGCGTAAGCCTGGCCTAGCTCGGTGCCCTTCAGGCCCTTGAAACCACCGAAACGGATATCGCCGACGTTGTCAGGGGTGTCCTGAACCTCAGTGAACTTGATGTCCGCCACTGCGCTCCATGCGCCCAGCGCGCTTCTGGCCGCGTCCATTTGAGCGGTGGTCAGCGAGTAGGCGTCGCTGGGTTCCTGCGAGCGACTGTAGTCAGTGGAGTACACGGAATCTGCGGTATGAAAACTGTAGGTCAGGTTATTGCCGTTAGGCCCTTTCAGCCAGTATGGCCCCCACAGCAAGCTCGTGATTCGGTCATCGTCGGACCCCGCAGTCAACAGGTCGGCAGGGCTTGAATCATTTGGGCCAGGCATCGGCATTGCTCCTGAAGCGAGTAGACATTAGTGGGTCAGAGCTTGTGCAGAACAGCACAAACCCACGGCAAGTTTATTACACAACAGGCGTAATCTGGACACAATAAGTTACAACTTTAGCATTCGTGCACAACAACAGAATAATGACGAGGCGCCGAGGTTTTTTATGACAGTCATACTTCAATTCTTATTACGACCATACTTTAATAAACTTTTTAAGCGCCCCTTCTTTACATGCTTTTTAAACACACAGCCTGATGTTCACAGAGTTACCGTGCAACCGAGGAACACCGTACGTAGTTCACTGCTCGCTCAGCAGCCCCCCGACTGCATGCCCACTCCCCCGCAAAGCCGCCTGCGCCATGCTCTTCAGGGGCATACCCTATGGACGCACGCCGGAAGCACGGGCCGCGCTCCGGTCGCTGATAATGAGCCTTGCTGCCGCCTGTCAATCATAGGCATCATAGGGTCTCATTTCGTCATTAGTGCGATCGTCCTCATGGCCCACAGCCCTGCACCACTCCCAGCTAACGAGGAAGATCGAGTCCTGTCGCTCGAGCATCTCAACGTCCTGGACAGCCTCCCGGAACGGGACTTCGACGACATAGTGCTGCTCGCCACCACCTTGTGCGATGCGCCCATAGCGCTGGTGTCGCTGATTGATCGTGAGCGTCAGTGGTTCAAGGCCTGCATTGGTCTGGATGTCCGGGAAACCCATCGCGATCTGGCCTTCTGTGCTCACGCAATCCTGCAGCCTGACGACGTGATGGTGGTGGAAGACGCCACCACAGACCCCCGCTTCAGAGAAAGCCCACTGGTTCTGGGGCCGCCCTACATAAAGTTTTATGCAGGCGCGCCGATTCGCACTGAAGACGGCCACGCACTGGGTACAGTCTGCGTGATCGATATCTGGCCGCGCGTCCTGACCGAACAACAGCGCCTTGCGCTGCAGGCACTGGCGCGACAGACAGGAGCACTGCTGGAAAATCGCCTGCTCAACGAACAACGCGATCGCCATGCTGCAGAGCTGACCTTGAGCCTCGAGAACGCCCAGAGCCAAAGCCTGGCACTGGAACGTAATTTGCGTCACTCACAGCGGGTGTCTTCGCTGGGCATGCTCACCGCCAGCATCGCGCATGACTTCAACAACCTGCTTCAGGCGCTAAGCGCCAGCCTGCAACTCATCAACATGCGCTCGCGACGTCCACGAGATGTCGAGACGTTCAGCAACAGCGGGCTGCAAGCGGTGGAGCATGGCCGTCAACTGGTAACTCGCCTGCTCAACAGCGTCCGTCAGGACGGTCACGAACTGATCTGCATAGATGTCAGTGAGCGGCTTGAGGCCGCCCGTGACCTTTTATGGCGTTCGGTAGGAGACCAACTCGAACTGACGTTCGACTTCTCAGCCCGTGGCTGGGGCGTTTTGTGTGTCGAAGCCCAGCTTCACGCAGCCGTACTGAACCTGCTGGCCAATGCCCGGGACGCCATGTCGGGGCCAGGCAAGGCGCATATCGCGACGCGTTTTGAATCCGTCAAGGACGAGCCGCGCCTGCAGGCGGGTGACTATGTGGTGCTCAGCGTAAGTGATAACGGCGCCGGCATGGTCGACCATCTCAAGGATCAGATATTCGAACCCTTTTTCACCACCAAGACCTCCGGCCTTGGCACCGGGCTGGGCCTGGCGCAGGTTCAGGAGTTCGCGGTGAACGCAGGCGGCGGCGTACTCGTCGAAACCGCACCTGGCAGTGGCACCACCATGCACCTCTACCTGAGGATACTGGGCCAGATCAACTCGGAGAGTCAGGGTTAGGCTTAAAAGCACGCCGAGTCCGCAGCAGGTGTTTCAGGTGTCTTCACGCCAGTGACGCTGCGCAACAGTCTTTACCACCGGATGGGCATCCACCTGCATCAACAACGCGTAAAAATCAGGCCGAAATGCCTGCAAATGCTCGCGGGCCTCGCCCCATCTGGTTACTACAGCAGTAAGCATCTCAACTGCGCCTGGTGCACCTTGCTGCCAGCCTGAAGGACGACCGAAAAGATCAGCGAAAGTCGCCCAGCTCTCGTTCAGGCGCGCCCGCGCACCGGATTCAAATCGTGCCTGCAGAACGTCATCCGCACCCGGCAACCAGCGTAGCGGGTAGTCGATAAGCCCTATGGCGGCATAGCAATTGCTGGCTATATAGACCAGCGCACGCAGCGCCTGGGCCCGCAGCCCTGAGTCTTTTGGCAAAAGACCGGAGCCTGGGAACTCCAGACCGAGGTAAATCAGAATCGCAACGCTTTCCGTCAACACACTGCCATCGGGCAGCACCAGCGTTGGCACTTGCAGCAATGGATTGACCTTCCTCAATGCCTCTTTGCCCGACCCCTCCTCCCATGAACACGCATTCACAAGCTCATAGGGAACAGCACACTGCTCAAGCGCCATTTCGATGGCTGCCGAGCCGGAGTTTTCAGTGCCGAATAATGTGTACATGGCGGTTTTCCTGTCACATATAGTTAGAAGAAGTGCTTGTACCTGATGCCCAGCTGCGTTTTATAAAGGGCAAATTGTCATGTCTTCGAGGCCCAGGCAGACAATGCGATGCAGGGCATGATGACCCGGCAGACAAATGCTTTTGCAGTTTCTGCAGGCGGGTGAATAGCATAAGTACGATCAAATATTAGAAACTCCGACACCCGACGTTTTATGTGAGCCAAGGATACGCAGCTGCAGGAAAACTCCAGGCTGTCACAGCTAAGATAGCTCGACAGCCTGGATAACGGTTATTGCCAGTTGCTGGCAATAACCACGTCCAACGATGCCTGATAGCTGTCGGACAACTTAAGTTCCCCGGCAGCAGGAGGCGCGAACGCGGCCATGGCTTCGACCAGCTGATCAACCTGGCTTCCCATCAGGACTTTGCCGTCGGCGGTACGGAATTGCTCAATCTTCTGAGAATCTTTCCAACTGTCCGAGCTCCAGAAAGACCAGTTCGATACCGTCACTTTATCAGCAGTGCCAATGACACCGACTTCCAGATCCCAACCGTTCTTGCTGAACCACAATTGATCTGCCGCAATATCTGCGCCGAATTGCAGTACATCAGTGTTGGCATCAGGATCGAAATCGTCGATAACGTCTTGACCGTCGCCTCGCTCAAATTGGTAGAGATCATTACCCAGACCGCCGCTCAGTCGATCATTGCCGGCCCCACCTGTCAGAGTGTCGTTGCCTGCATCGCCATAAAGCTGATCGTTACCAGAGCCCCCCGACAGAATGTCGTTGCCGCCCAACCCGTGAAGTTCGTCGTTGCCATCCAGACCCGCCAACGAATCAGCCAGCGCATCTTTACCGTAAAGGACATCGTCGCCCTGACTGGCCATACCACTACTCATCGTTGTGATCGCATCAGCTCCCCAGGTTGTTCCATCAGAGAACTGAATCTGCTCGACCTGGGTCGAGCTATTGGAAAACCATCCAGACACCGTAAGCTTGTCGGTTGCCCCTGCGATGCCTACATACAGATCGTATGTACTGCGGCTTAGCTGGATGTCGGCAGGCGTAAGGTTTTCTGCGATCTTGATGACATCCAGATTGCCTGCAGTACTGTCGTAATCGCTGATCCAGTCTTGTCCGGCGCCACGATAGAAAAGATAAGTGTCGTTGCCAGCGTCACCATAAAGGCTGTCATTGCCGGCGCCACCATCAAGGGTGTCCGCACCTGCACCACCGTAAAGCGTGTCTTTGCCGGCACCGCCATTGAGCGTGTCATTACCCGACAAACCGTAAAGTTTATCGTCCCCACCCAATCCGTTCAGGATATCGGCAACGGACTCATCCCCTTGCAGAACGTCGTTGCCTTCACTTGCAACGCCTTTGACCATGGCTTTCAGGGTCGCAACATCCCAGAGAGTGCCATCCGCAAACTGAACTTGTTCGACCTGCGAATCGGCAGAATAAAACCAGTCGCGAACCGTTATTTTGTCCGATGTTCCGATAATTGCCAGTTCGAGGTTGTCTCCTGTTCGCGAGGCCTTGATATCGGTTGAAGCAATACCTGACGCCAGTTTGATCGTGTCGATATTGCCGGCGGTCCAGTCGCTATCAAAGATCACATCCTGACCGCCGCCACGCTGAAACAGATAAGTATCATTGTCGGTGCCGCCATAAAGCGAGTCGTTGCCAGCGCCGCCATCCAGTGTATCGCGCCCCATTCCGCCATCAAGCATGTCATCGCCCGCGCCGCCCAAGAGCACATCGTTGCCGGCAAGGCCATAAATCTGGTCGTTACCGCCCAGACCATCGAGCTGCT
Source organism: Pseudomonas coronafaciens pv. oryzae str. 1_6 (assembly GCF_000156995.2). Taxonomy (NCBI): domain Bacteria; kingdom Pseudomonadati; phylum Pseudomonadota; class Gammaproteobacteria; order Pseudomonadales; family Pseudomonadaceae; genus Pseudomonas; species Pseudomonas coronafaciens. Next base: position 3,043,002 of record NZ_CP046035.1, read on the forward strand.
CACTGGTTTCGTCCCCATAGAGCGTGTCCGCCACTTCACTGGCAACTACCTGCGAAAGACGTTTGAGATCGGTTGGAGACCAGACGGTCCCGTCAGCAAATTCGACCCGTTCAATCTGCGCGCCAGGGTCGGTATAGCTGTAAATCTTCATCCAGTCTGTCGTGCCCTTGATGGACAGATAAAGATCCGAGCGCTCTTGCTTCACGACGACATCATCAGGAGCGATATCGGCAGCCACCTTAATGATATCGACGTTGCCGACAGTGGTATCGTACTCAGTGATAGTGTCTTGCCCCATCCCTCTGTAGAAAAGATAAGTGTCGTTGCCTGTATATCCCGACAAATAGTCATTACCGGCACCGCCGTCCAGGATGTCATCGCCCACATCACCGCTTAGGGAGTCGTCGCCTGCACCGCCATTCAAGGTGTCGTTGCCTGCTCCTCCATACAACCAATCGTTACCACCCCCTCCGCTCAGCAAGTCGTCGCCTTCCTCACCGTATAACTTGTCGTTGCCATTGAGGCCATCGAGCACATCGGCCCCGACATCGCCATACAACGTATCAGCGGCATCGCTGGCGACGCCGCGAGTCATGGTTTTCAAGGTATCGACACCCCATACCGTCCCGTCAGCGAACTCGACACGCTCCACCTGATAGTTGATGTTATTGAAGAGCGTGACTGACATTTTGTCCGTCGTGCCCTTTATCGAGAGATACAAATAGTTGCCATCACGACTAACCATCACATCGGCGGGTGCAATATCGGCAGCGACCTTGATGGTATCGATATTGCCGACGGTCCAGTCGAAATCAGTAACTGTATCTTGCCCCATACCTCGGTAGAACAGGTAAGTGTCATTGCCGAACTGACCGGACAAGCTGTCATTTCCCGCACCGCCATCCAGGATGTCATTGCCCGACGTACCATAAAGCCAATCGTCGCCACTCTGCCCGTTGATAAGAGTTGCCGTTGTATCGCCCATAAGAGAGTCACCGCCTTGAGTTGCTGTTATTGATCCGTTTTTTTCACGTACTACCTTTCCCTGAAACTCTCCTGTGCATGCTGCTGCAACGGACTCAGGAAATACTCAATTACCCGACGCTTGTTCGTCTTCACTTCCGCCGTCACTGCCATACCCGGCGACAACTTGATGTCCACGCCATTTACGTTCAGCGTGTCGCTGTTAAGGCGAATCTTGCTGCTGTAGATCAACCCACGCTTTTCATCTTCGATGGCGTCATTGGAGACGCTGATAACTTCGCCTTCTATCGTGCCGTACTTGGTGAAAGTGAACGTCTCGACCTTGACGGTAACGGGCTGGCCAGCACGGACGAAACCGATGTCCTTGTTCTCCAGCATGGCTTCCACTTCCACCGGCTGGCCATCAGGGACGAGAACCATCAGCGGTTGTGCGGGGGTGACGACGCCGCCGACGGTATGCACGGCCAGTTGCTGGACAGTGCCGTCTACCGGCGCCTCGAGAGTGGTGAGGTCTTCCTGATAACGGGCCTTGGTCAAGTCCTGATTGAAAGATGCGATTTTCTGGTCGGCCTGTTGCAGCAAGTCGAGCATGGCGCGGCGGGTCTGGGCGACTACGCCTTCGCGACGACGTTCTGCTTCCTGTCGGGCGGCAGTGGATTGCAGGACGCTGGCTTGCTGCACGCTCAGTTGGCGTTCAAGGTCCAGGCGCGCCTGTTCCTTTTCAAGGTACGCGTGGCGGGCGATGTACTGCTTTTTCAGCAGGTTTTCGTAGTCACTGGCCAGCTTGGTGGCGATAGGCAAGGTCTTCTGCAGGCTCATTACCTGGATGCGTGCCGCCTGGATATCGGCCTGGCGTTGCTGAATCTCGGCATCGACCAGGTCCAGGCTGCTGCGGTATTCCTGATACTGGCCCTGCAACCAGCGCTCAGCTGCCATCACATGCATCGGGTCGGCATCGACAATAGTGCCGGCCAGATCCCGAGGCGGTTTGCGCTGGTTGATTGCGTCGAGCATGGCTGCCGCCCGCGCACTGTCAACGCGTGCAGCCAACAGGTCACTGCGAACACGTCCCACATCGGCATCGGCTGATGTGGAGTCCAGTTCCAAAAGCAACTGACCCGCCTTGACCGATTGCCCGTCACGCACATGAATCGCCTTGACCACCGCCGTTTCACTGGACTGAATGGTTTTGGTCTTGCCGCTGGGAATGATTTTGCCGCTGGCGGTGGCGACTACATCAATCTTGCCCAGACAAGCCCACAGCAGCGCCAAGGCGGCAAATAGCATGATCGCCCACATAAAAATACGCGGCGCGGGGTGGCTCGGCTTGTCCTGCAACTCTAGCGCAGCGGGCAGAAACTGCACTTCATGCGCCAGGCGCCTGGGCGCTTCCATTTCACGGCGCTGACGCCAGGATTGCCGCCAGACACGGCGATAGCGCTGTAAAAGCCCGGTGGATTCGGCTTTAGACATGACTGCCTCCTTGCTGCAAGCGGTGGAGACGCGAGTAGTGACCCGCTTGGTGGGTCAGCAATTCGGCGTGGGAGCCCTGCTCTACAATTTGCCCGCGATCCACGACGACGATGCGGTTGGCATCGCGAACGGCGGACAGTCGATGCGCGATGATGATGACCGTGCGCCCTTTGCAGATAGCCTGCATGTTCTGCTGAACAATGCGTTCAGACTCATAGTCCAGCGCACTGGTGGCCTCGTCGAAGATCAGGATTCGCGGGTTGCCCATCAGGGCACGAGCAATAGCGATGCGTTGGCGCTGACCGCCAGATAACGATGCGCCGTGCTCGCCAACCATCGTGTCGTAACCCTCCGGCAGCTCAAGGATGAAGTCGTGGGCGCCAGCCAGTTTGGCCATTTGCATCACCGCTTCCAAAGGCGCCCCGGCATCACTCAGGGCGATGTTTTCGCGGATGCTGCGGTTGAACAGCATGTTGTCCTGCAGTACCACGCCGATCTGGCGGCGCAAGGACGAAACGTCTGCCAGGGCCAGGTCCATGCCATCGACCAACACCCGACCGCGCTCCGGCACATAGAGGCGCTGCAACAAACGCGTCAATGTGCTCTTGCCCGAACCGGAACGCCCCACCACACCGATGACTTGCCCCGGCGTAATAACAAGGTTGATACCTCGCAGGATCTCCGAACCGTCCGGGCGATAGCGAAAATGCACCTGATCGAACTCGATACGCCCTTTGATAGGTGGCAACGCACTGCGATTGACTTGCGAAAGTTCGTTACGGGTATTGAGGATGTCGCCCAGACGCTGGACCGATACACCGGTTTGCTGGAAGTTGGTCCACAGTTGGGCAAGGCGCATGATCGGTTGAGCGACACGACCGGCCAGCATGTTGAACGCAATCAACTGCCCCACCGAAAGCTGGCCGTCAATCACCAGACGTGCACCGAACCACAGCGTTGCGACAGTTACCAGTTTGCCGATCAGCGAGACGCTTTCATTGGCGATGGTCGACAGGTTCTGGGTTTTGAAGCCCGCAGCAACATAACCCGCCAGCTGGTTGTCCCACTTTCGAATGGCTTGCGGTTCTACCGCCATGGATTTAAGGGTGTCGATACCGTTGACAGTTTCGACCAGAAACGCCTGATTCTCTGCACCACGAGCAAAACTGTCGTTGAGGCGTTTGCGCAAAACCGGAGTGATAAGCACCGACACCAGAATGTAGAGCGGCAGGGACAGCAATACGATCAACGTCAGCCAACCGCTGTAGTAAAACATCACCGCAATGAACACCACCGAGAACAGCACATCCAGCAACAGGGTGATGGCATTGCCGGTCAGGAAATTACGGATGTTTTCCAATTCGCGAACACGCGCTACCGAATCACCTACGCGGCGCGCCTGAAAGTATGAGAGTGGCAACGTGATCAAGTGACGAAACAGCTTCGAACCCAGCTCTACGTCGATGCGGCTGGCGGTATGCGCAAATACGTAGGTGCGCAAGCCGGACAGGGCCGACTCGAACAGCATGACCCCGGCAAGGCCAACAGCGATGACGTCAAGAGTCGTCAGGCCGTGATGGACAAGTACCTTGTCCATCACTACTTGAAAGAACAGCGGTGTGATCAGCGAGAAAATCTGCAGGACGAAGGAGACCAGCATCACTTCAACCAGCAACTTCCGGTATTTGACAATGGCAGGAATGAACCAGGTGAAATCGAAACTTGAAGACTCGCCCGGCGTGCCGGCCTCCGAGCGAATAAGTAACAGCTGTCCGGTCCAGCGTGCCTGCAAGGCCTCGAAGGTAATGACTTCAGGACGCTGAGCCAATGGATCGTGAATTAACGCCTTGCCTTGATCGAGGCGCGCAATGATGAAGAACCCGCCGTTGTTGTCCACTGCTATGGCGGGGAGTGGTGTACGGTCCAGACGCTCAGTGTTGGTCTTGGCCGCTTTGGCTTTCAAACCGAGTTTGCGGGCTGCCAGTAACAAGCTGTCTTGCGACAGGGATTGATCAGGACTACCAAACTCATGAGCCAGTTGCTCTGGCGAAGCCGCTACCTGATGGAAGCGCGCAAGCATGACCAGCGAGGCCAGTCCGGTGTCGAGACGAGGGGCATTGTCAGGCGTCCGAGCGCCCATTTCCGAATCATTCATTGCGCGTCCCTGCCGACATGCCTTGAGGTCGGCAGTCTCATCAGATGTTCAAATAAGAGTGTGAGTTACTTTCGTGGGTGTGATGCTTGCAGCGTCAACATCGCCAAATCTCAATGTTTGAGGCAGGCAATGCCAACACCTTCAACTGCCTGTCGGCAAAAAATCACGGGCCGGGTCGTAGTCCTGTTTCAAGTAGCGCGCCAGTGCTTTCAAGTCATCAGGACTCAGGGTGCCTGCCGCCTGTTTAAGCTTCAGGTTGTCTAGGATGTAGTCATAACGAGCGTCGTTATAATCACGCACGGCTGCGTACAGTTGACGCTGAGCGTTGAGTACATCCGCAATATTGCGCGACCCCAGGTCAACACCGACCTGATTAGCCTCCACCGACTTCTGCCCGGAAACGATGCTCTGGCGACGGGCGATGATCTGCTCTATGCCTGCGTTGATACCGCGAAATGCATTGCGGGTATTCAGTACGACTTCACGGCGGCGGTCCTCCTGTTCGTCCTGACTCTGATAAAGACGCTCGGTGGACTCTTTGATCTGGGAATTGGTCATTCCGCCCGAATACAGGGGAATATTAAGTTCAATACCGACGCTGCTTTGCGCTACCCGGTCGCGATAACCATTACTGCCGAAGTCAGTGGGATTGCTGTACCCAAAACTATCGTTATCACCTTTGCGATACGACGCTACTGCATCAATCGTGGGCGCATGACCAGACTTTCGCTGGCTGAGCGTGTGCGTCGCGGCACTGACTGCGTATTCGCTGGCCTGAAGTTCCAGGTTCTGTCGAACAGCAGTGTCCACCCAGGCTCGGGCGTCGTTAGGCACCGGCGCCTCTACGGGTAACTGATGCCCCATACCGGCAATAGCGCTGTATGTGCGCCGCGTCAGGCGCTCCAGCGCTTCATAGGCATCATCCACTTTGCGCTGAAACTGTTGCCGATCGGCGCGGGCATTGTCGTAAGCGGCTTGGGCATCGTACACATCAGTGATACTTGAAGCTCCATCCTCAAGCCGCCCCTGCGCCTGATCGCGCTGGCGCAGCAAGGCAGCCTCTTCCGCCTGAGCTGCGGCAAAAGCGTCCAGTTGCCTGAGTATTTCGAAATAGGTCTGAGCAGCCGTCAGAATCAGGTTTTGTTCCTGAGCGGCAAGTTCGAGCTCGGCCTGGATGACACTTGACTGCGCCGCCTTCAACTGGAACCAGCGATCAATACGGAACAACGGCTGACTGAGATTCGCCCGAACAGTTGTACCGCTTCGCTCGCGGCTCAGGGCAGGCTCGTCACGCTTCAAGCCCGTCACTTCGGTTGTCGCGCCGGCAGTCAGGCTCGGCAATAGCCCTGCGCGCGCCTGCGGGACGGCTTCAATCTCTGCCCTGTAAGCGTGGCGCGCAGCAGACAATCGAGCATCGTTATGGGATGCAGCCTCATAAACGCCCAAAAGATCTGCTCTCTGCCTTGGCATATCCCGGCCTTGGCTACCAGCACCATACACAGCGCTTTTATCAGCGGGCGCAGGAGCCGCGAGCAAAGGAAGTGCGACGATAGAGAACAAGAAAAGCAGCGTTGTTTTGAAAGCATCAACGTACACAGTGCGTCCTTGCGATAGCATATTGACATCAAAAAGTTGGGCAATCCTGGAACGCCATCACTATGACGTTAAATAAATGTATCGACCCTTTATCTGGTTTATTGAACTTTTTTTAAAGCTAATTTGCCATGTAACACCCCGCGTTATTACGCTAACCTGATTGATCAAATAAACCGATGCATTCACACCTTGAACACAACTAATATTTGCCAATGATCAAAGAACTGAAAACTTTCATCGCCGTTGCTCGGGATGGCACGTTCGCCGCTGCCGGAGACCGGATAGGCCTGACTCAGGCAGCGGTAAGTGCGCAGATGCAGCGTCTTGAGGCGGAGCTGGGGGTCAAGTTGTTCGACCGCACAGGGCGTTCGGCGCAGTTGAATCGTATGGGCCAGCAAGTGCTGTTACAGGCTCAAGAGCTGCTTCAGCTATACGGCAATCTGGGCAGTGACGCCGTTGGGCTGGCCCCCGATGTGCTGGTGACGCTGGGGGCCATTGCTTCTGTGCAACGCTCGTTCTTGCCGGACGCGCTAGCACTGTTTCATCAGCAATGCCCACAATGTCGAACCCGTATCATTCCTGGGCTGTCGATGGACCTGGTCAACCAGGTGGACGCTGGCGAAATCGATCTGGCAGCGATCATTCGTCCACCCTTCTCGCTGCACAGCGACCTGCGCTGGACCACCCTGACACGCGAACCCTATTGCCTCATCGTCCCGGCCGATGTGCGAGGTGATGACTGGTCTGCGCTGATCTCGAATCAGCCCTTCATCCGCTATGACCGATCATCGTTTGGCGGCCGCCAAGTCGACCGTTTCCTGCGTCAGACGCACGTCGCGTTACGGGAGGTGTGCGAGCTCGATGAACTGGACGCGATCGTCAAACTGGTCGCCAACGGCGTGGGTGTCGCGCTGGTCCCGCAGACAGCCACCCTTCAGGCATGGCCAGCGGGGGTGCGGGCCGTCGATCTGGGGCAACACACGTTTCATCGTGATATAGGTCTGGTGCATCGGGCGCGCAGAAGTCTGGCAGAGCCAGTAAAAGAACTCGCCCGACTGCTGACGGCGCAGGGTCAGGAAGTGCAGTGACCGGGGCCACTGCCAGTACGCAAACGTTATTTGGCGAATAGCTGGCTCATGTCCTTGAACGCCTTGAACTCAAGTGCATTGCCGCACGGATCAAACAGAAACATGGTGGCCTGCTCGCCAACTTTTCCTTTGAAGCGGATGTAAGGCTCGATGACGAACTGCGTGCCGAACGACTTCAGGCGCTCGGCCAATGCCTCCCACTGCACCCACTCCAGAATGATGCCGAAATGCGGAACCGGCACGTCGTGCCCGTCCACCGGGTTGCTGTGTACGCTTTCCTGGGAAGGGGTCTTGGGTTGTTCGTGTATCACCAGTTGATGGCCATAAAAGTCGAAATCGACCCATTGCGCACTGGAACGGCCCTCGGCAAGCCCGAACACTTCGCCGTAGAAAGTGCGTGCGGCGGCCAGGTCATAAACGGGAATTGCCAGATGGAAAGGAGAAAGGCTCATCAGAACTCCGGGGACGTTTTTATGGGAGGCGGTCGTCGAGGCTGCTGTCTCGCCAAAACGATCCGCTTGAATCTGTCCTCATCCTGGGGCTTGCGAGCAAAAAATAAAATCAACATGTTTTGTGGACAAGCACAAATAATATTTGTGCTTGTCCACGTATCAGTGCTTCAGGACTTAAGCATCAAGGCTGACCGGACAATTTCATGATCATCCGTGACAGCAAGTAAATCCTTGGCGCCACGCTGCCCACCTCGGCGTATTCTTCCGGCGTGTGAATATTGCCACCGACAATGCCGAAACCATCCAGCGTCGGCGTCCCCACGCTCGCAGACAGACTTGAATCCGCCGCCCCGCCACTGCCTTCAATCGTCAGTGTGCGGCCCAGTTCGCCATAGATGCCTTGTGCCATAGCGACCAGCGCATCGGACTTCGGCGTTTGCGGCATGGGTGGCAGGCCGCGCACCAGGCTGGTCTTGACCTCGGTATCAGGCACTAGCTTGTTGGCCGAGACCCTGGCGAGATCTTGCTCGATCCGGTCGAACTCCTCAGGCACCGCTGCGCGGACGTCGGCCTTGGCGCTGGCCTGATCCGGAATCACGTTGGTGCGATCACCCGCCTTGAGGACCGTGAAGTTGATGGTGGTTTTCTTCTCCTCGTCCCCCAGCTTGCCGAGTTGCAGGATCTGATGCGCCACTTCGGTGGCCGCATTGCGCCCCAGTTCCGGGGCGACGCCTGCGTGGGACGCCTTGCCCTTCACGTCGACCAGCGCCGTTGCAGATCCCTTGCGCCAGACCACAAGGCCATCGGCCGGACGCCCTGGCTCCAGGTTCAGCGTGACATCATGCTCTTTGGCAGTCTTTTTGATCAGGTCGGTCGCGACCACCGAGCCGGTTTCTTCACTGGCGTCGAGCAGCACGGTGATCTGCGCGTAGTCAGCGAATTTCAGGTTATGCAAGACTTTCAGCGCGTAGATGGCAGCGACGATGCCACCTTTGTCGTCCATCACGCCAGGGCCGTAGGCACGACCATCCTTGATATGGAATGGTCGTTGTGCCGCCGAACCTTCTTTGAATACCGTGTCCATGTGCGCCATCAACAGGATTTTCGCCTTGCCGGTGCCCTTCAACGTAGCGATGACATGATGACTGGCCTCAGGTGTATTCGGCACCTGCTCGATGGTTGCACCGAGCTTTTTCAGCTCGTCGATAGCGATATCACTGACCTTGGTAAGGCCCGGCACATAGCCGGAACCCGAGTCGATGTTCACCAGGCGTTCGAGCAGTTTCAAGGCCTCGTCCTGATATTGCTCCGCATCGGCCTGAATCGCCTTGTGGGGTTCGGCCATCGCCACCTGTGCCGAAGTCGTCAAGGCCAGTGCCAAGGCCAAGTGAGCAGCCAGTGGCGAGCGAAAAAATGGGCGCATGGTTATCTATCCTTGTTTGCATGATCGGGGTTTTCAGAAACATACCCTACCGCGTTGTCAGGCGTCACGAGTGCGATGCGCCTGTATCGCACGTTAAAGTCCGTTCGCGCCTGCGCTCGAGCTTTTCGAACAGCAGCCAGTAAAGAATGGGGATCAGGCCCAGCGTCACCAGCGTGCCAAGAGCAAGCCCGCCCATGATGGTGATCGCCATGCCCTCCCAGAGCGGACCGGCGAACAGCATCAAGGGGATCAGGCCGATGATGCAGGTCAATTTAGTCATCACGATCGGTCGCAAGCGTTTGACCGCTGCATTGACTACCGACTCACGTACAGAAAGCCCGCCCTCGCGCTCGGCTTCAATGCGCTCCAGTAGCAACACCGCGTTATTGACAATGATCCCCGCCAGCGACAGCAGTCCGAAGGTGGCCATGAAGCCGAACGGATACCCCGTAAGCACCAGCGCCAACGCTACGCCGATGAGCACAAAGGGCACGCTGGAAATGACAATCAGCAATTTGCGGAACGAGTTGAACTGCCAGATAAACAACAGCAGCATCGCCACCAGCGCATGCGGCATGTACTGCAGCAATGCCTGGTTGGCTTCGGCCGAGTCCTCTATCTCGCCACCCAGCTCAATGCGATAACCGGCAGGCAGATTGAGCGCAGCGATTTGCGGTGCCAGTTGTTCGACGATAGACGTAGCCGTCAACGACGGGTTGTGCCCGACCACGGTGATGGCCCGCTCCAGGTTGCGGCGCTGGATGGTCGAGGCTTCGGCTTTTGGCTCCACAGTGGCGATAGCGGACAACATCAGCGGGGCGGCACCTGAAACCGGATAGATCAGCGTACTGTCCAGCTCGCTGGCGGGCATGCTCGGTGTGCCCTGCTCGCGCGCCACGATAGCCACGGCGGTTTCGCCATCCTGCATTGAAGACACGCTCAGGCCGTTATTCCTCAATTGCAGGGCCTGCGCAATGTCCTGAGTCGAAACTCCGGCATGCAGTGCCTTGTATTGATCGACCACCACGTCATACCGCAGCAGCCGGTTGCGCCAGTCATCATGTACGTCCAGCGTACCCGGCAACGCCGACAAGGCCTGTTCGATCCTGCGCGCAATCGTGCGCAGTACTTTTTCGTCCGGGCCGATCACTCGATAAATCGCGACGCCTGCCTCGGTGGTGCCCAGTGAAAAGCGTTTGGGCTGTGCTTCTATTTCGGGGTGCTGCGAGAGAAGAAAATGCCGGGTTCGTTCAATCACCTCATCGACATTGGCACCGTCGCGCACGCTGACCGTGAAGTAGGCAACGTCTGGAGCGGACAATGGCGGGTTGAGCCCCAGAACGATTCGTGGACCACCATCGGCCACATAGCCGATGCTGTCTTTGACGTCCTTGTCATTACTCAGCCACTGGCTGATATCACGCACCGCCTGTGACGTCGCACGCGAGCTGCTGCCCGGCTCCAGAACCAGCGGGATCTGGAACTGCATGCGGTCCGACTTCGGCAGAAAGTCGTAGGGCACATGAGTCAGCACTGTGACCGCGATTACCAGCAAGACCGCCATGCTGCCAATGAAAATCAGGTAGTGCCTCAGCAGTCCCTCGATGACTTTTCGATAACCGCGATAGAACACAGATGCATATTCATCGGTGGCAGGCTCCTTTGAATCAACCGGAGACCGGGCGAAGTAAAAGCACAGCAAGGGCGTCACCGTCACACTGAGCAACCAGGAACTGACCAGCGTGGTCGCCAGTACGATTGCCAGTGAACGCAGGTATTCATTGGTACTGGTCTGGCCCAGAAAGAATGGCGAGAACGCCAGCACGATGACCAGTGACGAGGTCAGCAGGGGAATCATCAGCGTTCGCCCCGCTTGCTCACACGCGCTTCGTCGATCCTCTCCGGCATGCAGTCGGCGCTCGATGTCCTCGGCGATGACGATGCCATTATCCACCAGCAACCCCAACGCGAGAATGATCGCGGCGATCGAGACGGTTTGCAACTCAATCCCCAGAGCACGCATGACCAGCAGCGTACTCAGAATAGTCAACGGCACGATCACCCCGACCACCAAGCCAGTGCGCCAGCCGAGAAACAGCATGACCACGCACATTACGATGACGACCGTTTCGGCCATGACGTGGTACATCTTGCTCATCTCGTGCTTAACCACGTCGGACTGGAACGTCACGATGTGCAAGGTGAAGCCGGCCGGGAGTTGCTGTTCGAGCTCTCCGAGCCGCTTGCGCAACGCGCTGCCGAACGTCTGGACATTAAGGCCCGGCTGCATCGATACCGCCAGAACGACAGCATCCTGCCCTTGATAAATGGCCTCGGTGTCCGGTGGATCGGCTGCGGCCACCGACACCCTGCCCAGGCTTTGCAGCGCAACCGTCTGACCGCTGGCCAACTGCACGGGAAACTGGCGAAGCTGCTCAAGCGAAAGTATCTCGCCACTGATCGAGAGCGTCGTGCTCTGCTGGCCGATCACCGGATTGCCTCCCGGCGCAATAACATTCCGCGCCTGCAACTGCTGCATTAGCTGCTGAGGCGAAAGCCCGGCAACCGCCAGTGTCTGGTGATCGAAGTCCAGATAGATACGCTCTTCTTGCAAGCCGTAGAGCTCGACCTGATCGACACCATCAAGCTCATAAAGCTGGTTGCGCAGCCGTTTTACCGGTCTGCGCATTTCGCTCATGCTGAAGCCCGGTGCCGTCACCGCAATGGAAGCTACCGCAACCCGGCCAAAATCGTCATCCACAAAAGGGCCTTGGGTACCCGCTGGAAAAACACCGCTCGCTTCGCCTGTCTTGGCTCGCAGTCGCTGCCACAACAGCCCGAGGTCCTTGACGCTGTCATAGGCCGTGACCTGCACAATCACCCGGCCCGGCTTGATCGTAGTGACCACGTTCCTGATATCCGCCAGTTCACGAATTTTCTCTTCAAGCGGCCTGGCAAGCAGCTCCTCGGTGCGTTCAGCGGAAAGACCAGGCAGAGAGACGCTGACCAAGGCATCCCGAACAGTCACCGAAGGCTCTTCCTGAGAAGGAAAACCCATAAAAGTAGCGACGCCGGCCAGCAAAATCAGACCGGCAGCAAACAGGGTCAGGCGGCTTGCGCGCATTGCTCGATACGTAAGGTTCATGGCGCACTTCCGCTCAAACGCGTACTTGGCTGAAACAGGCTGACAGCCTGCCCGTCCTGCAGGAAGGCGGCTCCGGCAGTCACCACTTGTTCACCTGCAACCAGCCCGCTGGCGATAACCGCTCGCCCTTCTCTGACCGGTCCCAAGGAGACTGCGCGGATCGACACCGTTCCACCCGGTTGATAGACAAATACCTCGGCCGTGTTGCTGCCAGCTCCCATCCATAACGCTTGTATCGGAATAGACAGCGGCTGCGGGCCTGATTCGGGTTGCATCTGCACCAGCAGCGTGACGCCGCTGGGCAGCGTTCGGGCGGGACGCAAGACACGAAATACCGCCGTTCTGACCAGCCCGTCATCGGCCCGTGGAGAAATACCTTCAAGAGCCAGATCGAAGCCTGACGTGTTGTCTGCAGTGCGCGAAGCTCTGGCGAGTTCGCCGGGTTTGAGCTCCTCGGCAAGCGCAACCGGAACAGCCGCGACCACCTGCTGCCCCTCGCCGGATTCGACGTCAAGCACTACCTGCCCGGCAGGCAGCACGCTGCGCGGTTCGGCACGGCGCGCAACCACTCGCCCGGAAAAAGGCGCAAGCATCTGGCTACGCTCCAGATCACGACGCGCCAGCGCTAATTCAGCCTGGGCCCGAACCTGCTCGGCCTTGGCCTGCTCGCGGGATGCCAGGGCCGACTCGACAACGCTTTGCGCAACACTGCCTGCAGCGAGCAGATTCTTCTGACGCTGGTAGTTTTGCTCACGCTCGACTGACTGGGCTGCAGCCAGACGCGCGCTGGCCTGCGCCTGCTGCAGATGCAAGGTTGCAGGCTGTCGATCAAGACTGGCGAGCAGCTGGCCCTTCTCCACCGCGTCGCCGACATCGACGCGTATTTCGCTCACGGTGCCGGCGGACTCGAATGCCAGACTGGCGCGCGCCTGCTGCCGAACGGTGCCGATAAAGCGCATCGTGGCCGCCTCGCCAGCGCGCACCGCGTCGACCTTGACGGCACGCACGGCAGCAACGCTGGTCGGGTGTTTGTCGCTGCATCCACTGAGCATCAGGACGATCAAGGCCAGACTGCACAGGTGAGCAGCACGTCGCCGCAAGGCAGCAGAAAACGCATCAGGATGAAATCGCATGGCAGGCGTCCACTCTTCAGAAAGCGTAATTCAGGGCAATCAGGCCACTGCCTTCGGCATCGGTCTCGACCAGTGGGCTGCCACGGGTCTGATCGGTGTAATGCGTCACTCCGACGCTGGCGACGCTTGACCAGTGAGCGTCGAAGGTATGCTGCCAGGCGAGAGCCGCTGAATACGCGTAAATGCCGCTGTCGGCCGTAAACCTTGAAAAACCGCTGCGCTGGCTTTGCATCGGGCTTACGCCGAAGTAGGTCTGGTTGTAGCGGCTGTCGCCGGCATGTGCGTCGATGTCGAGCGTCACCGTGTCGGTCTGGCTGTGGTAGGCAATGCCTTCGAAGCCCAACCGGTAACGGTTGCCACGTTTTTCGCCAGCCACTCGTAATTCGGCCTCGGCGCTGGCCGACAGCCAAGGCGCAAGCTGCTGAGAGACCATGAAATCGCCGACGGTGGCGCCCTCGACGGTTCCCATGCCCCTAAGCTCGTTGGAGCCGGGACGATTCCCGCTGTTTTTCTCGGTTCGACCGAAGTCGTAATTGAGCGCCGCACTGGCACCGAACCCGGACGCCGATTGAAACTGAACCCCCAGGCCACGCGTGGTATCAGCGAAAAAGATCCCGCGCTGGACAGTGAGCATCGGCAATACCTGACTGCGATACTCGTCGGCGCCCATGTAGCGCGGCAATACAGCCATGCCCAGACCGAGGTTGACGTTGAACTTGTCGCCGAGAATGGACTGACTGCCCGCAGAATCACCCTCCTGAGCATAGGCCTGGCCGATCAGGGTCATGGTGGCGCAAGCGATCAGCGTGTTGAGCAGCGGCTTGAGCAGAGCAGTTCGCGGGTTAGAATGAGCGAGGTCATGATTCATGGTGATACTCCGGTTCAGTCAGGGTTTCGAAGGGGTGGCGGGTTCTGCTCCGCGAAGCGCGCGAAACAGGTCAATCCGGTTCTGCTGCAAATCATCGAGCGACCTGCGACAGGCTGCGTCGGCCTCGGCGATGCGGATGCTGGACGCCAGCAATGCGGTACGGTCAGCGGCGCCGGCATTCAACTCAAAGGACAGACGCCGCACTTTTTCCTGCACCAGCGCGACGCGCTCGATCTCGTTGCGGACATGGCCCAAGGCCTGCTGACGTCGGCTCAGCACACCGGACATTTCACGGAATGCGTTCTGCACAGACTGTTCATATTCGGCGACAGCGATCTGCTGGCGTACTTGCGCAAGGTCCAGATTGGCCTGGTTGCGTCCGCCATCGAACAAGGGCAGGTTCAGCTGCGGGCTGAACAGCCAGGCACCGCTGCCGCTGCTGAACAGAGTGCGCAGGCTGTCGCTCTGAATGCCGACCCCGGTAGTGAGTTTTATCGATGGAAAGAATGCTGCGCGCGCGGCGCCGATATTGGCGTTGCCGGCTTTGAGCGCCTCTTCGCGCTGGCGGATGTCGAACCGCTCCAGCAGACGCTGTGAAGGCAGATTCGCCAGCCAGCCCGGCGTCTCGAGCAGCGCGCTGCTCAGCACAGGCGTGTCCGTCGGGGTCGTCGGCAAGGGTGTCGAGTAGCCGGTCAGCAACAGCAAGGCCTGTGATGCACGCGCATGTTCACTGACGGCATCCTGTAGCTGCTGCTGCGCGCTCAATGTATCCACACGCTGCACCAACAGATCATCCAGCGAGACAGCGCCTTGACGCTGCTGCTCTTCGACGGCTTTCACCCACATCGATCGAGCGTCATGCACCGCCTGTGCATCCTGCTGCAATGCAGCGCTCAGCCGCTCTGCCAGCCAGGCGCGCGCTACCTCGGCAACCAGCGCACTGCGCGCAGCCTGCTGACCATAGGTGCTGGCCAGATACTCATGGCGCGCCGCCTCCGACAGGCTGCGCACGCGGCCGAAGAAATCCAGCTCGAAGTCGGAAACACCCACTGATGCAATAGCGATGTCCTGCCCGTAGCGCTCGTCGGCGGCGGCATTATCGAAGTGCTGACGGTCACGCTCGACGCCTGCGGCAATCGTTGGGAACCGATCGGCGCGGCTGATACCGTGCATCGCCCTGGCCTCTCCCACACGCAGCACCGCCACACGAAAATCGCGATTAAACGCCAAAGCGGATTGCAGCAGAGCCCGAAGCTCACCCTTGGGTGACAGCTCGGCCGCAAGCGCCTCTTCCTCCGCGCTCAGGACGATGTCGGGAGGTGTCTCGCGAGCAGGTAGCGCAGCCGACAACTGATCTGCGGGAACCGGCAGCGCTGGCCGCTGGTAAGCCGGAACCAGCGAACAACCGGAAACACCGATGCCTAGCAGCACAGCCAGCAGACAGTGGCCGCTCAGGTTTCGGATACGCTTGGACAGCGGTGTACTCATCAGCATAGGATCTGTCCGCGACAGTGGGGTCTGGACGCAATCCTGAACGCCGACTTTCAATAAACCGTTCGCTAATTATCAAGATTTGATCAAGAGGCACCCCCATGTCAGGAAAACGCATTCTTATCGTCGAAGACGATGCCGACAGTGCCAGTATTCTCGAGGCCTACCTGCTTCGTGACGGCTTCATCGTAGGGCTGGCAGAAAACGGCCAGCGCGGCATCGACATGCACCGTCAATGGAAGCCCGACCTGATTCTGCTGGACGTGATGCTGCCGCTGGTCAGCGGCACTGATGTGCTATCGGCGGTAAGACGCTGCAGCGACACACCGGTGATCATGGTGACCGCCATGGGTGATGAGCCTGAAAAACTCGGAGCGCTGCGCTACGGCGCCGACGATTACGTGGTCAAACCCTACAACCCAAAAGAGGTGGTCGCCAGGGTGCATGCAGTGCTCAGGCGTTCACAGCAAAATGGCAATAACGACCGCCACCTGCGCCATCAGCACCTGCTGGTAGACCTCGAATCGGTCACCGCCGTTATCGAGAACGCCGACACCCCACACACCGTGCTCGACCTCACGCCGACCGAGTTCAAGATTCTATCGACCCTGCTGAAAACCCCGTCCAAGGCTTTCACCCGGGAAGAATTGCTTGAGATCTGCCTCCCCGAGAGCGAGGCGCTGGCCAGAGTGGTCGATGCACATGTGCATAACCTGCGTCGCAAACTTGAAATTCATGGCGTGGATAACGTGCTGGTGACAGTGCGGTCAGTCGGTTATCGATTCAGGTGAAACTCATGCGACCTCTTTTCAGGCACAGGCAGCAACCTTTGTGGCATTGGGTCGGTATGCGCATGAGCATGCTGGCGGTGGGTGCAGTCATCGTGATTGCCTTCTGCATGTGGCTGCACGTCACCGTGTCTGACTGGATGACCGTGCAGGCAATGCCGACCGAGGTGCGCAGCGAATTTCAGCGTCTGCAAGCCGATCCCGAGGCAAACATTGCCAGGCTTCGGGAGCTGTTCGTTCAGTACTATCCCATCGAAAATCTGTTGCCGGGCATTGCCAACAAGGAGTGGTGGGTGTTGTCGGGGCTGGTAGCAGGCGCCATTCCCATCATCATCTTTTTCGGTTTTCTGTTTTCACGTCCGCTCTCCAGTCAGTTTTCGTCGATTGCCCGAGGCGCACGACGCGTTGCTCAGGGCGACTTCAAGACCCGCCTGCCGATGGACGTCAAAGGACCGGAAGAGCTGCAGGCGCTGGTCAGCGACTTCAATACCATGACCACCCAGCTGGGTCGTTACGAACTGGAGGTCAGTGAATCCAGCGCAATGATCGCCCATGAGCTGAGAACGCCGCTGAACGCCGCCATGGGTCGCGTTCAGGGCATGATCGATGAAGTGTTTCCACGTGATATCGCGCAGCTGGAACTGGTCCATCGGCAGCTCAGCCAACTGAACAAACTGGTCAGCGATCTGCACCTGCTGTCGCTGGCCAGCGCCGGACAGCTGACGCTGGACAAAACTGTGTTTCCCTTGCAAAAACTGGTGGCCGAGCGCTTGAGCTGGTTCGCCACGCAGCTGGATGAAGCGCGCTTGCGTGTAACCCTGGACATACCTCGCCAATTGAACATCACGGCGGACCGGGACCGTATGGGTCAGGTGGTCAATATCCTCGTGGATAACGCGCTGCGCTACTCAGCACAGGGCGGCGAACTGCTGATTGCCGCCAGAGCGACCGCGCGCAATGTCGAACTGACCTTCTCAGACCGCGGCCCGGGTTTCGGTCCGGAAAACCTTGAGCAAGTGTTCGACCGCTTCTGGCGCGCAGAGCGTTCGCGGGCACGCTATTCGGGGGGCAGCGGCCTTGGCCTGTCCATCGCCCGCGCTATCTGCGTCGAGCACGAGGCGCATATCGAGGTTCAGGACAGGCCCGGTGGCGGCTCCGTCATCCGGCTGCACATGCCGGTCTGAGCCGGGCAAGCGGATAACAGATCAATGCTCCATCAGCGAGTCAATTCCATCAGGCTTGTCGTGTACGCCAAACCTGTCCACCAGCGTGGTCGTGGCGCGGTTCATGCCGATCACCTCCACGCTGGCACCCGCCCTCCTCAGCTTCAGTACCACTTTGTCCAGCGCAGCAACTGCCGTAATGTCCCAGAAGTGCGCCTCGCGAAGATCGATGACCACCGCTTCCACGCTTTCCCGCAGGTCGAATGACGCCATGAAACGGTCAGCGGAGGCAAAGAACACCTGACCGGTCACATAATAAGTATGTTGGCTGTGGAGAGGATCGCGTTGCGAGCTGACGTCGAGGTAGTGGGCGATTTTGCTGGCAAAAAACATCGCAGCCAGCAGCGACCCGACCAGCACACCATAGGCCAGGTTGTGTGTGGCCACGACCACCACCACAGTGACAACCATCACGATGTTGGTCGAGAGAGGGTACTCCTTGAGGTTACGGATCGACCCCCAACTGAATGTGCTGATGGACACCATAATCATGACCGCCACCAGCGCCGCCATAGGAATGCGCGCCAGCCAGTCGCCCAGAAACAGCATCATGATCAACAGCAACAAGCCCGCACTGAGCGTTGAAAGACGCGTCTTGCCACCAGACTTCACGTTGATCATCGACTGACCGATCATGGCGCAGCCGGCCATGCCGCCGATCAGGCCACTGGCAATGTTGGCAATGCCCTGCCCCTTGCACTCCCGATTGCGATCACTGCCGGTGTCGGTCAGGTCGTCGACGATAGTCGCCGTCATCATCGACTCGAGCAGGCCAACAACGGCCAGCGCAGCGGAGTACGGCAGGATGATCAGCAGCGTCTCGATACCCGGCGTGACGTCCGGCCACATGAACATCGGCAGACTGTCAGGCATCGCGCCCATGTCCCCTACTGTTCTGACGTGAAGGCCCATGTAGATGGAGATCGCAGTGAGCACCAGAATGCACACCAGTGGCGGCGGCAGCAACTTGCCCAGTACCGGCACACGTGGAAACAGATAGATGATAGCCAGACCCGCTGCGGTCATTGCATAGACCGGCCAGGTGACGTTTGTCAGCTCCGGCAACTGAGCCATGAAGATCAGAATCGCCAGGGCGTTGACGAAACCGGTGACGACTGAGCGCGATACAAAGCGCATCAGTTCACCCAGCCGCAGATAGCCTGCCATGATCTGCAATACGCCACACAGCAACGTGGCGGCCAGCAGATACTGAAGACCATGCTCTTTCACCAGGTTCACCATCAGCAGGGCCATCGCACCTGTGGCCGCGGAGATCATGGCGGGACGGCCGCCCACGAACGCAATGATCGTGCAGATACAAAACGAGGCATACAGCCCGACTTTCGGGTCCACGCCGGTAATGATCGAGAACGCAATGGCTTCTGGAATCAGGGCCAAGGCGACAACCAGCCCGGCCAGAACATCGGCGCGGACGTTGGAAAACCACGCAGCTTTGATTTTTTCGAGCATAGAAATACCTGTGACAGACGCAGCAGGACGCACAGCAACGCGTGCCGGACGAGCAAGAGCATCAGTTTTCGATTGGGTTGTGATGAACGTGGCAGCGACCGCAAAACGGACACGGCAACAGACGACCGCAGCTAATGGCAGTCAGGGTGTGGCGAGGGGGCGAAGCGCTAAGGCGGCGTAGGCAGCCAGTTGGAACGAGACAAGGATAATTCCTTACAAGGGTAGAAGGACCTGCACATCATAGGCCTATCCGTTTGGAGGGTTCAAGCATGTTTTATCCGCACAAAGTGCCTGAATGACAGTTGCCCAGGCATTCCGAGATGAGCGTTCGAAGTCTCTGATATGCTTTTTTGAAAGTATCTTGCGACTGTTCTCTGAGCGCTGTCTGGCTCATCATGGCTGCACCACTCAGACAATGGCGCTTATGAAACGCTACGAAAAGTTCGCAGCCGATATCTCGGAAATGATTCGCAGCGGTGTGCTGCCGGCCGGTGAAAAAGTACCTTCTGTCCGGGTCGCAAGTCGTACCTGGTCGGTCAGCCCCGCTACCGTCTTCAAGGCGTATTACCTGCTTGAAGACAAAGGGCTGATACAGGCCCGCGCAAGGTCCGGGTATTACGTGCGAGAACATGCGTCCAACGCACTGACCGAACCTGAACTGGTCCGGCATGCCAGCGAGGGTACCGAACTTGGGGTCAGCGACCTGATCTTCTCGGTGCTCGGGTCGCTCAAGGACCCTGACACGGTGCCCTTTGGCTCGGCGTTTCCCAGCCCGCATCTGTATCCGCTACCCCGGCTGGCGAAATCGATGGCTTGCGCCGTGCGTGCCATGACGCCATCAGGCATTGTCGGCGACATGACCAGCGGAAATTCCGAACTGCGTCGACAGATCGCCCTGCGTTACATGATCAACGGCTCACGTCTGTCTGCCGACGAGCTGGTAATCACCAACGGCGCCATGGAGGCTTTGAATCTATGCCTGCAATGCGTCACCGAGCCCGGCGACCTGGTCGCCATCGAAGCCCCCGCCTTCTACGCCTGCCTTCAAGTACTCGAACGGCTCAAGCTCAAAGCCGTCGAGATCCCTGTTCATCCGCGTGACGGCGTGGACCTGGACTCGCTGCAGGACAGCCTCTCGCGCTTGCCGATCAAAGCCTGCTGGTTCATGAGCAGCTTCCAGAACCCGCTGGGTGCGAGCATGACTCAAGAGAAAAAGGTCAGGCTCTACGACCTGCTTGAACGGCAGCAGATACCCTTGATCGAAGATGACGTATACGCCGAGCTGTACTACGGCGCCAAGGCGCCCTACCCGGTCAAAAGCCTGGACCGCAGCGGCCTGGTAATGCACTGCAGCTCGTTCTCCAAGACCCTGGCGCCCGGTTACCGTATCGGTTGGGTCGCGGGCGGGCGGTATGCCGAGCAGATCGACCGCCTGAAACTGATGACTACTATTTCACCGTCTGTGCCCGCACAGGCCGCCATCGCCGATTATCTCAAGCACGGCGGCTACGACCGCCATCTGCGCAAACTGCGTGATGTTCTGGAGCTGCAACAGGGCGCAATGCTGGCCGCTGCCGCCCGCTATTTTCCAGCGGCGACACGCGTTACCCGCCCGATCGGCGGCTATTTCCTGTGGTTTGAATTTCCCGAGCAGGTGGATTCGCTGCAGCTGTTCCAGCTTGCGCTGGCGCAAGGCATCAGTCTGGCACCCGGCCCGATATTCTCGGCCTCGCAGCGTTTCAAGAACTGCGCGCGCCTGAACTACGGCACGCCTTGGGATGACCGCAGCGAACAGGCGATGGCGATGCTGGGGCGTATCATCGCGTCGTTCTGAGACCTTAGGACAGCGTGCTTCAAAGGAAACTGATCTGTATTTTTTAGCTGTTTCTGAATCTGTACCAGAAACTCACCACACACGATAATGGCAACGCATCCAAACGCGCTGCCGAACGCCAGTCATTGGCGTTTGCGGTATGCGATCCAGCACAGCAGCAGGAGAGACTAATGGGCAAGCTCGGACTTTCATTGATCGGTTTTTTGTTATTGGCAATCGGGGTGGGGTTGCTGGGCACTATTTCGCCGTATTGAAGAACGGCCGCAATGCGGATCAGACCTTATGGTCCTCTCCCCGCACGATAGGCCCCTAGCGATAGGCCCCTATAAGCGCAGAAAACAAAAAACCCGCCATAAAGGCGGGTTTTTTGGGTTCAGAGGCTATATAGATTACCTCTGTGCCTATGTATGGCTCCACGACCTGGACTCGAACCAGGGACCCAGTGATTAACAGTCACTTGCTCTACCAACTGAGCTATCGCGGAATGAGCGCTATGTTACTGATTCAGAAAAGGAAGTCAAGCAGGCCAGGAAAAAATCCTGTTCGTTCGTCTGGCCGCCATTTCTGACATGACAGAGGTGCAGGTAAAGCAACCGCCGGACGCACGCAGTCGCCCTGCCTGATTCGGTAATGAAAGGTATTTTCAGCCCACCCACCTTCACCCTAGTGTCATGTGCATCTGTTCTGCTGGCCGACAGTCAGCACATCAGGAGCCGCTTTTATCATGTTCAGGATCATCCAACCTCATCGCTGGAATCTCGCCGTGCTGATGATTGCCGCCAACCTAGGGCTGGCGGCTTTTCTGTCATCGGGCACTGTAAAGCCGGTGAGCGAATGGCAATGGCTCGACATCGTTGGCGAAGGTGGCTCTGCTTTGCTGTCGCTCATCTGGCTGTTTCTGGTGCTCAAGAGACGGCCAGCCGGTCGGGTGACCAACTACCTGTCGGTGGGGCTGAGCTGCGTGTTGTTTTCATGGTGGGTCGACGTGCTGGACGAGTTCATTCGTCTGCCTGCCAAAATCGAATGGGACCATTGGCTGGCGTCCGGCCCGATGCCGGTCGGCCTGATTCTATTGACCCTCGGCATCCACCATTGGCATCGAGAGCAACTGGCGACCCGCGCGCAGGTGGAAAAGCGCGATCGTGGCTTTGGTGACCATCGGCTTTACGACAAGCTGACTCCGCTGGGCAACGCCGACACTCTGCAGCGGCAATTGATCGTAAGCCTTGAGCAAAGCCTCTGCCAGCAGCAACCGCTGTCGCTGCTGGCACTGGATATCGACGGTTTCAGCGCTATCAACAAAACGTTTGGTCATGCAGAAGGAGATGAAGTGCTGTCGGCGCTCAGTCATTTGCTGGCGCTCAACCTGCGTCGTCATGACCTGCTATGCAGGCTTGCCGGCGACCGCTTTGTAGTGCTGTTGCCCGATACTGGCGAGAGTCAGGCAAAGCTGTTGGCGCTGGAGTTGCAGCACGCAGTCGCCAGCCTGGCGCACAAGACCCGGCAACAGGGTGAGCGTCTTCATCTGTCAGCCAGTGTGGCGGTGGTGATGGCGCTCAACGAAACACCAGACAACCTGCTACGTCGTCTCAACCTGTCACTGGCCCGCGCCCGGCGGCCGCTGACGCGCACTGCCTGAGCATGCGTCAACGCTGTACGCACAGCTTGTAGCCAAGCCCGTGAGCGGTATGCAAAAGCGGCGTGTCATGGCCGTTGTGCAGTGTGCGCCTGAGGATGTGAATGCTGCTGCGCAGGCTGCTGCTGTTCGGTGCGTCGCGCCCCCACAGTACCGCTTCAAGCTCGGAATGCTTCACGATATGCGGGCTTTTGCGCATCAACAACTCCAGCAGCTTCATGCTGGTCGGGTTCAGCTTCAATGACACCTCGTTACGGGTGACCTCCAGGGTGTCGAGGTCAAAGCGCAGGTCGGCCACCATCAGCACCCGGCTGTCCTTGCGCTGCCGTCGCCCCACTACTGCTTCTATCCGGGCCAGCACTTCGGCCATTGCAAAAGGCTTGGTGATGTAATCATCGGCCCCGACCTTGAAGCCGATCAGACGATCGTCCAGCTCATCGCGAGCGCTGAGCATGACGATCGCCACTTCCGACTTCGAGTACTGACGCAGGCTGCGACAGATCTGGTTGCCATCAATGCCCGGTAACATGATGTCCAGAACGATTGCATCAAAACGTTTCGAGGCGGCCAGGTGCAGCCCGCTCAGACCATCCAGCGCACCTTCGACCGCATGCCCTCGGAGTTCGAAAAACTCCAGCAGGTTATCGTGGATATCGCGGTGGTCTTCAATCACCAGAATGTTCATCGCAACGCCTTCCTGTTTTCTATCCAGCTGACCGGGTCAGGGTAGCCGATGACTTCAGGGGGCGAACGAGCGGCTGGTCATTACCATACGACAATGACCCCTTGCGGACAGGCCTCTGCAGCTTTGCCCGGCCGTAAAAGCACAAGGCAACCAGCAGGGAACTCAGCCACACAACGATACCTGCCCAGAAGGTGTGTGACATGTAGTGCCAGCCCTGAAGCACCCGCGTCGTGCCGTAGATCATGCCGAGCAACAGAATACCTGCCAGCAGCACGTTCGAATGCTGCCAGCAATAGCGCCGCGCCACGAAGTACAGGGCCAGCAGGCTGAATGCACTGGAAGCATGCCCGCCCGGCCAGCATCGCCCGGCACCTGCTTCATGCAGAAGATTGAAGTTCCTGAACCATTCGATATGTGCCTGAGTACCGCCGTACAGCGTCGTTTCGACCGGGCAATACACGCTGGTGTGGCTTTTCAGGTAATGGATCATCCCTGTGCTCACCGAAAACGCGACCGTTACAAAAAAGAAATCGAGACGATGCCTGCGGGCGAATTGCAGAGGGCGTTCAAGCCGGGCGCGTATGGCGAGCTGCGTCAGGCCCGAGTTCCTGCGTCGCTCCAGCAGGGGCCAGACGAACGACATGATCGCACCGATTATTGCCAGTTCGCCGGTCAGGTTGGGGATGATCCTGGCCCATTTGTGGGTGATGGTCTCAAATAGATGAATTTGCCCGATGGGAAATACACCAGCGGCCGAATCAAACAGCATGTCGCTCAATTGCCGGTCGATGTTGGTCAGGTCAAACGTCACGAAAACCAGTAACGCGAGAAACACGGGTACACCCAGATTAATGCCGTAAAAACGCAGTCTGGTGCTGGTTGTTGTCGTCAATTGAATTGCTCGCTGTTGAGGTTGGCCCATTGTTCGGCACTCAGAGACCCGAGCAGTTTTGGCTGATGGCGTTCATCCATCCGCACAAAAAATGCTTCGGCATAATCACTCGAGCGCTCACCGCCCGGTACACCGACCTTGCGCTCGAACTGGTCGATACAACCACTGTGGGTGACCAGCACCAGGTTTTCACCGCCGACCTTATGCGCCTGCACCGCTTTCATGAAGCCGCTGTCGCAGTCGTTGATCCAGTCCTGCGCGACGACCGCATGCCCTGCCAGCAGCTCTGCCGTCTGCTGGGTGCGCACTTTCGGGCTGGTGACCATGCGTGCGTGATCCATGCCCATCTTTTGCATGCCAGCGCCGACCGCCAGCGCTGCGTCGCGGCCTTTGGAGGTGATGCCGTCGGCGCTGGCCATGCACGGGTTCGTCGAGCGGTCACAGCGCTCGGCGTGCCGGATCATGACCACCACGTCACCGCGCAACCAGTGTTCGCGCAGCCCGGAGGTTTTCAGATTGTTACCGGCGCCGAGGTCCACCACATGCACGCCCGAGAACGCCATGTAGCACCACGCACAAATCGCTGCCAGGACAACGACCACAGACAACAAAGCGACGTGCTGATGCATTTTGAAGCGCTGGCGGATGCCTGTACCGGAAAGCAGATTCTTGTTGTTGATTACCGTGTCAGCCAAGTGACCACTCCTACACTGAGCCCATATGCAGCGGTGACCCGAGAAGCCCCCGAAGTCATGACCGCTCCCATGAAAGCAACATAGGTTCAGCATGGTGCCGAAGCAGTGAAGAAGATGTGAAAAGCGTGTTGGGAGCAAACACGCTGTTTTATCGTGCACGCCTCTAAAATCAAGGCTTAGAGGCTTTTGGCGAATCAAACATGAAGATAATTTAAGCGTTTTTACGAACGTCGAGCGTGGCGAAGCCGGTTCGATGGCACAACCGTGCCTGCGTTTGCCGGTCAGGGCGCGTCCGAGCGAACGACCGCACGCGCAAAGCATTAGCCACTAAAACCCTTATCGTTTACCATGCCGGCCGTCGGTTTCCGAGAGGAACTAACAGGGAATTCGCACGCCTTGTGTCAACAAGGTCGAAACGAAACTGCCCCCGCAACTGTAGGCATCGAGCCTGCTCCATGACTGCCACTGGACTCGGGTCCGGGAAGGCCGGAGCGAGGTGATGACATGCCAGTCAGGAGACCTGCCGACCCGATTCAACCAACTAACCGGCGGGGTGTCCGGGAAGGACATCCGCACGCGTCGGCAGTTTCTGCCGTGCCCGGTCTTTTTTGACACGCCGGGGATGTGTTTTCCTATGTGCATTGCGCCTTGGCACCTGTCCCAATGGAGACTGCACTTCATGTCGTTGCCCCGCCTCGCCGCACTCGCTGCCTGCATGACGCTGTCCACGCTGACCTTTGCCGCGCCCACGCAATATCCCTTGACCCTTGAAAACTGCGGCTCGTCCCTGACCTTCGCCCACGCACCCGGCAAAGCCGTGACCATTGGCCAGGCTGGCACCGAAATGCTTTATGAGCTGGGCCTGGGCGACAAGCTGGTCGGCACTTCGCTGTGGTTCAACAATGTGCTGCCGCGCTTCAAGGCGCAGAACGACAAGGTAGAACGTCTGGCCGATAACGAACCGGGCTTTGAAGCGGTGATCGGCAAGCGTCCTGAACTGGTGGTCGTGCAACTGGAATGGATGGTCGGCAAACAGGGCGCGGTCGGTACCCGCGAGCAGTTTCATGACCTGAAGATCCCGACCTATATCCTGCCGTCCGATTGCGAGGGCAAAGACAATCTGGTCGGCGCCGATGGCACGCGCCTTGAGCCGTTCCGCATCGAGACCATTTACAAAAGCATCGAACAGCTGGCGCAGATTTTCGATGTGCAGGATCGCGGCGCTACGCTGGTCGCCGACCTCAAGGCGCGCCTGAGCGCGGCGATTGCCAACGTCAGACAGAACAAGGCCAACGATGTGTCAGCGCTGTTCTGGTTTTCCAGCTCGGACATCGCCAGCGATCCTTTCGTGGCGGGCCGCAAAGGCATTCCGGACTTCATGCTCAACAGTCTGGGCATGCGCAACATCGTCCAGTCCGATGAAGAATGGCCAACCGTAGGCTGGGAAACCATTGCCAAGGCCAACCCGAGTATTCTGGTGATCGCGCGCATGGATCGTCGCCGCTTTCCAGCCGACGACTACCAGAAGAAGATCGAATTTCTGAAGACCGACCCGGTAACGCGCAACATGGATGCGGTCAAGCATGACCGGATCGTTATCATCGACGCCGAGGGCATGCAGGCCGGCCTGCGCCTGTTCACCGGTTTCGAAGAGTTGGCCGACGCCGCCAATCGCTTCAACGCCGCACGATGAGACTGCCTGTAGCGCTTGGCCATCTGGTCTGGGTTGCCGCCGTGCTGGTGCTGGCGATCATGGTTGGCGCGGCGATAGGTGAAACCTCGATCAGCCTGAAGGTGGTTTTTCAGGTACTGGCCAACAAACTCTGGGCAGCCGGCTATGTGCTCGACCCTATCGATGAAGGCATCGTCTGGAATTACCGGCTGACCCGCGCCATTGTGGCGGCAGCCTGTGGGGCCGGCCTGGCGATCTGCGGCGTGGTATTGCAATCGTTGCTGCGCAACCCGCTGGCCGACCCGTATTTGCTGGGTATTTCTGCCGGGGCCTCGACCGGCGCGGTACTGGTGGCCATTCTGGGCTTCGGGGCAGGCGCAATTTCCATGTCGGCCGGTGCATTCGCTGGCGCCGTGGCAGCGTTTTCGCTGGTCGCCCTGCTGGCGCATTCATCCCGAGGCACCACTGCCTCCGTGCAGATCATTCTGGCGGGTATCGCCGGCTCACAGCTATTCAACGCGCTGACCTCGTTCATGATCACCAAATCCGCCAGTTCCGAGCAGGCTCGGGGCATCATGTTCTGGCTGCTGG
Source organism: Pseudomonas coronafaciens pv. oryzae str. 1_6 (assembly GCF_000156995.2). NCBI lineage: Bacteria > Pseudomonadati > Pseudomonadota > Gammaproteobacteria > Pseudomonadales > Pseudomonadaceae > Pseudomonas > Pseudomonas coronafaciens. The sequence goes on from NZ_CP046035.1 coordinate 3,070,296, forward strand.
GCAACCTCAGCGGCGTACGCTGGCATTCGGTCTGGCTGGCCGTGCCGACGGTGCTGGTGGGTCTGCTGGTGTGCCTCTGGTACAGACGCGCGCTGGACGCCTTCACCTTCGGCAGCGACTCGGCAGCGTCTCTCGGCATAGCGGTACGGCGCGTGCAGATCATCCTGATCGCCACAGCAGCACTGGTCACCGCGATCATGGTCTCGATTGTCGGCTCCATCGGTTTTGTAGGGCTGGTGATTCCGCACGCGGTGCGCATGCTGGTCGGCGTACGTCACGCACGGCTGGTGCCCCTGAGCGCCTTGAGCGGCGCGCTGTTTCTGATCGCCGCCGACATCCTTTCGCGCACTCTGATCAAGGGGCAGGCACTGCCGATCGGGGTGATAACTGCACTGATCGGCGCACCGGTCTTCGCACTGATTCTTGTCCGGGGCAACAGCACGCGATGAACGCCTTCCCACATCTGTCTGGCGCACCGGTACTTGGTTGCAAGGGCCTGAGCTACTCGGTACGGGGCACTGCACTGCTGAAGGATGTCGACCTGAACATCACGGCAGGCGAAACGCTGGCCGTGGTCGGCCCCAACGGTTCGGGCAAATCCACCCTGCTCAAGCTGCTGGCCGGTATTCAGAAGCCGGTCACTGGCAGGGTCACGCTGGGTGATCAGCCACTATCAGCCATGAGCCGCAGAGACGTGGCGCGTATGCTGGCCGTGGTCGAACAACAGGCTGAAACCAGCGACGCAGTGACCGTGCTGGACGCCGTCGAGCTGGGACGCACGCCCTGGCTGTCAGCGCTGGAACCCTGGAGCGCCGAGGACGATGCCATCGTTCACCAGGCCCTGCAGGACGTGGACATGCTGCACATGCAGAAACGTGCCTGGCATACCCTGTCCGGTGGCGAACGGCAACGCGTTCATATCGCCAGAGCGCTGGCTCAACGACCGCGAATCCTGCTGCTGGACGAACCGACCAACCACTTGGACATCCAGCATCAGCTGACTATTCTCGGCCTGGTCAGAGCCTTGCCGGTGACGACAGTGATTGCCCTGCACGACCTGAATCAGGCGCTGGATTGCGACCGGGTGGCGGTCATGGAAAAAGGCCGATTGGTGGCGCTGGGGGCGCCGGAGAAAGTCCTCACACCGGAACGTCTGCTCAGCACCTTCGGCGTCCTTGCGCACTGGCTGATCGACCCTTTCGACGGCACGAAAATCCTGCGATTGCGCTCAATCTGACGCTACGCCGGTGGTCAGCCCGTGACAGGCAGGAACCGGCAACAGGTGCGCCGCGCCGCCTGTGGCACTACAATGCGCGCTTTGCCGCTGCCGGATCCCGTTGCCATGTCGTTACCCAAGCACCACCTGGAATTGCTCAGCCCTGCACGGGACGTGACCATCGCCCGTGAAGCCATCCTGCATGGTGCCGACGCGGTGTACATCGGCGGGCCGAGCTTTGGTGCGCGACACAACGCCTGCAACGACGTCAGTGATATTGCCGAGCTGGTGAAATTCGCCCATCGCTATCACGCACGGATCTTCACCACGATCAACACCATCCTGCATGACGACGAGCTGGAGCCCGCCCGCAAGCTGATCCACCAGCTCTACGACGCAGGCGTCGATGCGCTGATCGTTCAGGACCTTGGGGTCATGGAACTGGATATCCCGCCCATCGAACTGCATGCCAGCACCCAGACCGATATTCGTACTCTCGGTCGGGCAAAGTTTCTCGATCAGGCCGGTTTCTCGCAACTGGTGCTGGCTCGCGAGCTGAACCTGCAGGAAATCCGTGAAATCGCCAGTGAAACCGACGCGACCATCGAGTTCTTCATTCATGGCGCGCTGTGCGTGGCGTTCTCCGGGCAGTGCAACATCTCCCACGCGCAAAACGGCCGCAGCGCGAACCGTGGCGACTGCTCGCAAGCCTGCCGCCTGCCCTACACGCTCAAGGATGATCAGGGCCGCGTCGTCGCATTCGAAAAACACCTGCTTTCGATGAAAGACAACAACCAGAGCGCCAACCTGAGCGATCTGGTCGATGCCGGCGTGCGCTCGTTCAAGATCGAAGGTCGTTATAAAGACGCAGCCTACGTCAAAAACATTACCGCCTATTACCGCCAGCGTCTGGACGAGATTCTCGAGGATCGCCCGGACCTGGCACGCGCATCAAGCGGGCATACCGCGCACTTCTTCGTGCCTGACCCGGAAAAGACTTTTCACCGTGGCAGCACCGATTATTTTGTCAGCGACCGCAAGATCGATATCGGCGCGTTCGATACGCCGACCTTCACCGGCCTGGCAGTGGGTACCGTCGAAAAACTTGGCAAGCGTGATCTGATCGCAGTCACCCATGAGCCGCTGTCCAACGGTGACGGCCTCAACGTGCAGATCAAACGTGAAGTGGTGGGCTTTCGGGCCAACATCGCCGAACTCAAAGGCGAATTCGAAGAAGACGGCCAGAAGCGCTGGCGCTATCGCGTAGAGCCGAACGAAATGCCGGCAGCCCTCTCCCGCGTGCGACCGAACCATCCGCTGAACCGCAACCTGGATCACAACTGGCAGCAGGCATTGCTAAAAACCTCAGCCGAGCGCCGCATCGGCATCCAGTGGCAGGTCATGCTGCGCGAGGAGCATCTGAGCCTGAATGCCATCAGCGAGGAAGGCGTGAACGTGACAGTTGGCCTGGACGGCCCGTTTGGTGCTGCCAACAAGCCCGAGCAGGCACTGGATCAACTGCGTGACCTGCTTACCCAGCTGGGCACCACGATCTACCACGCTCAGGGGGTCAAGCTCGACGCGCCACAGGCTTACTTCGTGCCCAACTCGCAGCTCAAGACCCTGCGCCGCGACGCCATCGAGGCGCTGACCGAAGCCCGGGTCAAGGCTCACCCGCGCGGTGGACGCAAGGCCGAGACCACACCGCCGCCGGTTTATCCAGATTCGCATCTGTCTTTCCTGGCCAACGTCTACAACCAGAAAGCCCGCGATTTCTATCATCGTCATGGCGTACAGCTGATTGACGCAGCATACGAGGCTCACGAAGAGACGGGAGAGGTGCCGGTGATGATCACCAAGCACTGCCTGCGCTTCTCGTTCAACCTCTGCCCCAAACAGGCAAAGGGCGTCACAGGCGTGCGCACCAAGGTCGCGCCGATGCAACTGGTGCACGGTGACGAAGTGCTGACCCTCAAGTTCGACTGCAAGCCCTGTGAAATGCACGTGATCGGCAAGATGAAAGGCCACATCCTTGATCTGCCATTGCCAGGCAGCGCGGCGGCAAAATCGGTGGTTGGCCACATCACGCCGGAAGACCTGCTCAAGACCGCACGCCAGCGTCACCCGCGCTGATCGGCAACCGGGGGGCCGTTGAATGCCTCCCCTTTTCGCCTTCTACAGCACACGCTCCATATGGGTCGTGTTCCACACCGGATCGCTTTCCACATCGGTCACGGCAAAGCCCTGCTTTTCCCAGAAACGGATGGCACCTGGCAGAAACGGGTGGGTGTGCAGATAAAGTACCTCTATCGCATCAGCATCGGCATGAGCCCAAAGCGCCTGACATAGCCGGCTGGCCAGGCCATCGCAGCGAAATTGGGGCGCGACGTACAGGCGTACGATCTCGACGGTCCTACGCCCTGTGTAGTCGAATTGCGGAAAACGATGGTCGTAAGGCAGATAGCCTACGGCGGCGATTATTCGCTCGTCACAGCGGGCAATCAGGAATTTTCCGTTTTCGCCACTCAGGTAAACCTGTTCGAAACCGGCTAGATCAGGAGGCACGGTCACGGTATCGAGCAATGGAAATATCTCGGCACGGGCCCGCATGACGAAGTCGACGGTGTGCGGTATGTCGGCGGGATGTACTTCGGTAATGATGATATTCATGGCAATTGGCTTGGCTGGGGGTCGCAGGTTAATACAAATTCTGAGCCAGGCAGAGTAAGTTAGCCGCCCCTCGTACCATTGCTCGCGCGTTGCACAAGCCTTTCCTTTACTCTGGCCAAAGGCGGTGGGAGCGAAGTTGTTCGCGAAGATGTACAGACTGAAATCTCGACCGCATTTGAGGCAGCACACAGGCCACTCGCACCAATGCAAGGCAAGAACTGATGTGCACAATCTGACACGTTGCTCTCCAGACGCCACCACACAGTGCCTGAGCAGCCGCAGCTGAAAACTGGCACAACCTCTGCATAATTCACTATAACCCTACCATGAATGTGGTCGGGCCTGCCCCGGTTGATCGCTGTAGATCGCCAGTCTCGCAGAGACCAGAGGGCTACTCAGGTGCATCCGGCAACGTGGCTCGATTGCACCCCGAACACCCATAAGAGAACAGGCAAAGGCGCCTGGAACCGAAAGGTTCCGGGCGCTTTTTTTTGCGTAAAAAAAACCTGATTGGCCTCGGCCGGGACTCGCTATGAACACAGTCTTCCCCCTCAACGATGTAAAAACCCTGATCGTCGTCGGTAACGGAATGGTCGGGCATCATTGCGTCGAGCAGTTGATTGCTGGCGGTGCCCTCGAGCGCTACCGCATTCATGTGTTCGGCGAAGAATCGCAGCGTGCCTACGACCGCGTGCATCTTTCCGAATATTTCACCGGCCGCGATGCCGAGTCGCTGGCCATGAGCGAGATGTCGGTCTACGAGCAGACGGGCCTGACCTTGCACTTGGGCGTGCCTGTGCTGGAGATTGATCGCGAACGCCACGAGATCATCACCGCAGAAGGCTGCTTCAGTTACAACAAACTGATCCTCGCCACCGGCTCCTACCCTTTCGTGCCACCGATTGAAGGCGCCAAGGGCGACTCGCGACTGGTTTATCGAACCCTCGAGGATCTGGACAACATTCGTTACGCCGCCACCAAAGCGCGGCGTGGTGTGGTGGTCGGAGGCGGTTTGCTGGGGCTGGAAGCGGCCAATGCGCTGAAGTCGCTGGGGCTTGAGGCTCATGTGGTGGAATTCGCCCCGCGCCTGATGCCAGTGCAGCTGGATGATCACGGCGGTGCCGCGTTGAAGGCGCGCATCGAAGCGTTGGGCGTCGGTGTGCATTTATCCCGTGCCACGCAGTCGATCAGCGACGGCAAGCAATATCGCTATCGCATGAACTTTGCCAATGATGAATTTCTTGAAACAGACTTGATCGTGTTCTCGGCAGGCATCCGTCCGCAAGACGCTCTGGCGCGACAGTGCGAGCTGGAGCTCGGCCCACGCGGTGGTGTCGCAATCGATGAGCATTGCCGCACCAGTGACGCCGACATTTATGCAATCGGCGAGTGTGCAGCCTGGAACGGCAGCGTGTTCGGCCTGGTGGCGCCCGGTTATCAGATGGCCCGCGGGGTGGCAGCGCAGTTGTGCGAAAAAGACACCGATGCGTTCTTCGGTGCCGATATGTCCACCAAGCTCAAACTGCTGGGCGTGGACGTTGGCTCCATCGGCGACGCGCATGGCGCGCTGGCTGGCGCGGTCAGCTATCGCTACATCGACGAAGCCACTGCCAGCTATCGCCGCCTGGTCGTGTCGGCTGACGGCAAACAAGTGCTCGGGGCCGTACTGGTCGGCGATAACAGCTACTACGACACCTTGCTGCAGTACGCCCAGAACGGCATCACCCTGCCCGCTGATCCGTCGAGCCTGATTTTGCCGCGTGGCGAGGGCGCGCCGACGCTGGGCGTCGATGCTCTGCCTGCCACGGCGACGGTCTGCTCGTGCCACAACGTCAGCAAGGGCTCGATCTGTTCAGCCATCGATAACGGCTGCACCGACCTCGCCGGGATCAAGGCCTGCACCAAGGCGGCGACCGGTTGCGGTGGCTGTACGGCATTGCTCAAGCAGGTTTTTGAACATGAGCTTGTGGCACGTGGTGTAGCGGTCGACAAAAGCCTGTGTGAACACTTTGCCTACACCCGCCAGGAGCTGTACTCGATGGTGCGCGTCGAAGGCATCGAAACTTTCGAAGAGCTGCTGACCCGCCACGGCAAAGGCGCCCACGGCTGCGACATCTGCAAGCCTGCAGTCGGATCGATCCTGGCGTCGTGCTGGAACCGTCCGATCACCGAGCCCTCGCTGGTGCCATTGCAGGACACTAACGACACGTTCATGGCCAACATGCAAAAAAACGGCACCTATTCTGTGGTGCCACGCATCCCGGGTGGTGAAATCACTCCGGACGGCCTGATCGCGATTGGCGCCGTGGCCAAAAAATATGACCTGTACACCAAGATCACCGGCGGCCAACGCATCGACCTGTTTGGCGCGCAACTGCACGAACTGCCGGACATCTGGAGCGAACTGATCGCGGCCGGTTTCGAAACCGGCCATGCCTATGGCAAATCGACTCGCACCGTAAAATCCTGCGTCGGCAGCACCTGGTGTCGCTACGGCGTGCAGGACAGCGTCGCCATGGCGTTGCGTATCGAAGACCGCTACAAGGGCCTGCGTTCGCCGCACAAACTCAAGTTTGCAGTCTCCGGCTGCACCCGCGAATGCGCCGAAGCGCAGAGCAAGGACGTCGGCGTGATTGCCACCGAGAACGGCTGGAACCTGTACCTGTGCGGCAATGGCGGCATGCGCCCACGTCACGCCGAGCTGTTTGCCACTGACCTGGATGACGAGACCCTGATTCGTTACATCGACCGTTTCCTGATGCTTTACATCCGCACCGCCGACAAACTGCAGCGGACCTCAGTGTGGCGAGAAACACTGGAAGGCGGCCTCGACTACCTCAAGGCGGTGATCCTTGACGACAGCCTGGGCCTGGCGGCCGAGTTGGAGTCACAGATGCAACTGGTGGTCGACCGCTACGAATGCGAATGGGCCAATGCCCTCAAAGACCCGGAAAAGCTCAAGCGTTTCCGCACCTTCGTCAATGACGGACGCAGCGATCCTGACGTGCATTTCGTCAAGGAACGTGCCCAGCGTCGCCCGGCAAAACCTGAAGAACTGGCCCTTATCCCGCTGTTCAAGGAGGTGGTGTGATGAACCTGAACGACGCAACATTCGCCGAAGAAAATACCCACGCCGCGCAGGCTGTGCATTGGAATGCGCTGTGTGAGCGTGAAGATCTGGTCGCCAATTCCGGTGTTGTGGCGTGGCTGGAAGGTAAGCAGATAGCACTGATCTACCTGCCTGAAGCGCCAGAGGGCGAACAACTCTTTGCCATCGACAACCGCGACCCCAAGTCCGGGGCAAATGTGATCGGACGCGGCCTGATCGGGCAGATAAGCGGTGAGCTGGTTATTGCGTCGCCGTTATACAAGCAGCATTTTCGGCTGCGCGACGGCAGCTGCATCGAATACCCTGACCAGCAGCTGGACGTCTGGCCGGTGCGTCTGAATGGCAAGCAGGTGGAGGTTGCGGTCTAGCGTGCAAGAATCCCCAGCGACAACCGTAATCCGGCTGTCGCTGGGCATACCAATGGTTCACTGAAGCTCGGACACCAGTGATGCGTTGAAGCCCGCCGGGTCTTCCATTTGCGGCGCGTGACCCATGCCCTTGAACTCGACGAGTTTAGCGCCGGGAATCATCTGCGCGACCTGCTTGCCCAGTACCTTGTATTGGCCAATTCTCGCTTTGACCTCCGGCGGCGCGATGTCACTGCCGATGGCCGTGGTGTCCGCGTCACCGATCATCAACACGGTTGGCACCTGCAACTTCGGAAATTCGTAAAACACCGGCTGGGTGAAAATCATGTCGTAGATAAGCGCCGAGTTCCAGGCGACTACCTTGTGGCCCGGGCCCTTGTTCAAACCAGCCAGCATATCGACCCACTTGTCATACTCGGGCTTCCAGCGGCCGTCGTAATAGGTCTTCTGTTCGTAGGCGCGAATCCCGTCTGCCGTAGTCTTCAATTCGCGTTCATACCACTGATCGACGCTGCGATAAGGCACGCCAAGGGCTTTCCAGTCTTCCAGGCCGATCGGGTTGACCATTACCAGTTTTTCAGTCTGCTTCGGATACATCAATGCGTATCGAGTGGCCAGCATACCGCCGGTGGAATGCCCGATCACCGAGACCTTGTCGACTCTCAGCTTCTCCAGCAATACATGGGTGTTCATCGACAGTTGCTGAAAGCTGTATTGATAATGCTCAGGCTTGGTTGATGCGCAGAAACCAATCTGATCGGGCGCGATGACCCGATACCCCGCCGCACTCAGGCTTTTGATGGTGTCTTCCCAAGTAGCCGCGCAGAAGTTCTTGCCGTGCAGCAGCACGGCAGTGCGGCCATTGGCCTTGCCTGTGGGTTGTACGTCCATATAGACCATTTGCAGGGGCTGGCCCTGTGACTGGAACTCGAACTTTTTCAGCGGATGAGGATAGGTAAAACCTTCCAGTTGCTGGCCGTAGCTGGGTGTATCGCCCAGCGCCGCGCCTGGCAGCGCCAACGACATCAATACACCGGCAATCTTTGCAGCCCGCATAAGGGCACCTCCCGTAGATGAAATCAAATGCTTGAACGCTGAACCACAGCAGCAGACCTGCAAGTAGACCCTGTTTCCCACAACAGATTCGCCCTTTTCCTACCCATAGAACCGTAAGCAGACGTTTCGGCACACAGACACCGTCGAGGCAAAACGCTGGACGCTCCCTGCTGCGCTTGCCTAGACTGAGCCGTCCGTTACGGGCCGTCGTGGCCAGCAGGGTCTGATGCCAAGGAATAGCAATGAATCGAAATGAACTGCGCAAGGCCGACATCAACCTGATGGTGGTCTTCGAGACCTTGATGCAGGAGCGTAACGTGACCCGCGCAGCGGAGAAGCTGTTTCTTGGCCAGCCCACGATCAGCGCCGCACTGAACCGGCTGCGCAGCCTGCTCAACGATCCGCTGTTCATCCGGGTCGGTCACCGAATGGAGCCCACCGCTCGTGCCCACGAGATCCTCAAGCACTTGACGCCCGCACTGGACGCCATGTCCACGGCACTGAGCCTGACCACCGACTTCGACCCGTCGGTCAGCAAGATGACCTTTCGTATCGGCCTGACCGACGATGTCGAGTTCGGCCTGCTGCCCGCCATGCTCAAGGCCATTCGCCATGAAGCCCCCGGGGTGGTGATCGTGGTCACGCACGTCGATTACCTGAATATCTCCGAAGTTCTGATGTCCGGCGACATCACCGTTGGCGTCTGCCTGACTCGCGAGTTGCCGGCCAATGCCAAGCGCAAGACGCTGCGTAACGTGCAGCCCCGGCTGGTGCGGGCCGACAAGCCGTCTGGCCCGATGAGCATGGACGAATACTGCTCCAGGCCGCACGTTGTGGTATCGCACGTGGCGAGTGTCAGCAGTTTTGCAGATGAGTGGCTGACTGCGCTGGGCCGTAAGCGCCAGGTGGTGCTGTCGGTGCCGCAATTCACAACCCTGCCCGCGCTGATGGCAGGCACGGACATGATCTCGGGCCTTTCCGACTATGCGGCAAAGGCCATGAGCGCCTTGGGTTTGCTGTATGACGAGCCGTTGCCCTTCCCCACGCCGGGGCTGGACCTGTCGATGACATGGCTGAGCGTGATGGACAGCGACCCTGCCGAGCGCTGGTTGCGCAGCAGGATCGAGGAGTTCATGGGCGAGCGCCGGGAAGCGCCCGCCCTGGCTGAGTGATCAGCCGAAACGACCGGTGATGTAGTCTTCGGTCTGGCTCTTGGAGGGCTTGGTGAAGATGGTATCGGTGTCGCCGTGCTCGATCAATTCGCCCATGAACATGAACGCGGTGTAATCCGAGCAACGTGCGGCCTGCTGCATGTTGTGGGTCACGATGATCACGGTGAACTGCTCTTTGAGCTCGGTAATCAACTGTTCGATACGACCGGTCGAGATCGGATCGAGCGCCGAGGTTGGCTCATCCAGCAACAGCACTTGAGGGCGCAGCGCTATCGTGCGGGCGATGCACAGACGCTGCTGTTGGCCACCGGACAGGCCGGTCGCGCTTTGCTTGAGCTTGTCCTTGACCTCATCCCACAGCGCCGCGCCGCGCAGCGCCTGCTCTACGCGGTCTTCCATTTCGCGGCGTGACAGCTTTTCGTGGTGTTTGATGGCGTAGGAAATGTTGTCGTAGATAGACATCGGGAACGGTACTGGTTTCTGAAATACCATGCCCACATGACTGCGCAGGCGGTTCATCGAATAGCCCGGCGCCAATATGTTCTCGCCATTGAGCAGCACTTCGCCGCGCGCTTCCTGCTTCGGGTACATCGCGTAGATGCGGTTGAACACGCGCAGCAGAGTCGATTTGCCGCAACCCGATGGGCCGATGATCGCAGTGATGCGCTTCTCGGGAATGGTCATGTCGATGGACTTCAACGACTTCTGGTTATTGTAAAAAAACTCCAGACCGCGCACTTGGATCTTGGTCTTTTCGTTGGCCAGGGAAAGGTTGTTCATCAGGACGCCCTATTGCGCAGAAGAATTAAGCGAGACAGCAGACTCAGTATCAGTACGAACAGCGTCATGACCAGTGCACCGGCCCACGCCAGGGAGTGCCAGTCTTCGAACGGGCTCATCGCGTACTGGAAAACCACCACCGGGACACTGGCGATTGGTTTGAGCAGGTCACTGCTCCAGAACTGGTTGCCGAAAGCGGTGAAAAGCAATGGAGCGGTTTCGCCGGTGATACGTGCCAGCGCCAGCAACACACCTGTGACCACGCCCGCCTTGGCGGCGCGCAAGACGATTTGCAGGGTCAGCTTCCATTGCGGCACACCCAGTGCCAGCGCAGCTTCGCGCATGGTCGAGGGCTGCAGTTGCATCATTTCGTCGGTGGTGCGCACCACAACCGGGATCACCAGCAGGGCCAGCGCCAAGGCACCCGCCAGCGCCGAAAAGCCGACCTGATGGCCTGTCACAGCGTTGAGTGGCAATACCACGACCGTGTAGACGAACAGACCGAGCACGATGGAGGGGGCCGACAGCAGAATGTCGTTGATAAAGCGCACGGTGTTGCCCAGCTTGGTGTAGCGGGCAAACTCGGCCAGCCAGATTCCGGCCATCAAGCCGATAGGCGTGCCGATCAGCAGACCGATACCGGACATCAGAACGCTGCCATAAAACGCGTTGGCCAAACCGCCGGCGGTGCCAGGCGGTGGCGTCATGCCGGTGAACAGTTGCAGGTTGAGTGCGTCGATACCCTTGATGATGGTGGTCAGCAGAATCCAGACCAGCCACAGCAGGCCAAACGCAGTGGCGCCACAGCTGAACACCATAGCGATCTTGTTTTTGAGATTGCGAGCCCGGTAAATGCGCTCGCTGCCCGTCATGTCCTTACTCATAACCCCTCCTTACGCGAAAGGCGCGACAGCATCAGACGTGCAAGGGCCAGCACGATGAAGGTGACGACAAACAACAGGAAGCCCAGTGCGATCAATGCCGAACGGTGCAAGTCGGTGTAGGCCTCGTTGAACTCGTTGGCGATTACCGAGGCAATGGAACTGCTCGGCATCATCAGCGATGCAGAGAACTGGTGAGCGTTACCCAGCACGAAGGTCACTGCCATCGTCTCGCCCAACGCGCGTCCCAGGCCCAGGAAGATGCCACCGACTACCGCAGAACGGGTGTAAGGCAGCACGATGTCCCAGACCACTTCCCAGGTAGTGCCGCCCAATGCATAAGCCGACTCTTTGAGCGCAACAGGTACAGTGCGGAAAACTTCCTGCATGACCGAGGTAATGAACGGCGTGATCATGATCGCCAGGACAATACCGGCAGTCAGCATGCCGATGCCCAGTGGCGGCCCCTGGAACATCGGACCAATCACCGGCAATGCGCCGAGGTTTTCGGTAATCCAGGGTGAAAGATGCTCAGCCATGAACGGGCCGAATACAAACAGCCCCCACATGCCGTAGATGATCGAAGGGATACCGGCCAGCAGTTCGATTGCAGAGGCAATCGGCATGCGCAGCCAAGGCGGAGCTACTTCGGTCAGAAAGATTGCGATGCCGAAGCTCACCGGAACGGCGATCAGCAAGGCCAGAAAAGAAGTCACCAGGGTGCCGTAGATAGGAACCAGTGCGCCGAACTTGCCGGCGTTCACATCCCATTCGGTGCTGGTCAGAAACTCGAACCCGAAGGTCTGGAATGCCAGACTGCCGCCCCAGAGGGTCGACAAGGCAATACAACCCAGCAAAGCAAGCACCAGCATCGCTGCGGCTTGCAATGAACGCTTGAACCACAGGTCATGACGATGATCCCGTTTGGCGCGCTTCTCGCCTTCGGACTCACCAGCGGAGACATTCGCGGACAGGTATTGGGTGTTTTCAGTCATGTTGAGGCCACTCGCAAGGAAAAGCCCCTGTCACCGAGCCGATATCGCGGCTGATGACAGGGGTGGTACGGGTTGAATCACTTACTTGGTGAATTCCGTTTTCCAGTAGCTCTCTACGCGCTCGACCAGCGATTTCGGCAAAGCAACATACTCAAGTTTTTCGGCCTGTTTCTGGCCGTTTTCCAAGGACCATTTGAAGAAGTCGAAAGTCGCAGCGCTTTTCTCTTCGTTCTTGGCTTTCTTGTACATGATGATCCAGGTAGTCGCCGTGATCGGCCACGCAGTGTCACCCGGCGCGTTGGTCATGATCAGGTTGAAGTCCTTGGCATCTTCCCACTTGGCCGAATCGGCAGCGGCGGCAAAAGCCTTGGCGTCTGGCTTGATGAACTTGCCGGCGGCGTTCTTCAACTGGGTGTAGGACAGTTTGTTGGTGACGGCGTAGGAGTACTCAACGTAGCCGATCGAACCCTTGATCTGCTTCACGTAGGCGGAAACACCTTCGTTACCCTTGCCACCCACACCGGCCGGCCACTGAACGGTCGAACCGAACTTCAGCTTCTCGTTCCACTCCGGGCTGACTTTGCTCAGGTAGTTGGTGAAGTTGTAAGTGGTGCCCGAGCCGTCCGAACGGTGAACGACGGTGATCACCGTTTTCGGCAGTTTCACGCCAGGGTTCAGCGCAACGATCGCCGGGTCGTTCCAGGTCTTGATTTCGCCCATGAAGATCTTGGCCATTACAGCGCCATCCAGCTTCAGCTGACCACTTTCAACGCCTTCAACGTTGACGATCGGCACGATACCGCCGATCACGCTCGGGAACTGGCCCAGACCGCCTGCTTGCAGGTCCTCAGCGGACATCGGAGCGTCGGAAGCGCCGAAATCGACAGTCGCTGCTTTGATTTGAGCAATACCACCACCCGAACCGATCGACTGATAGTTGATGCGGTTTTTGGAGTCGTTGCTTTTACTGTAGTCCTGGGACCACGCGGAAATAACCGGGAAAACGAAGCTCGAACCAGCGCCTGTTACGTCAGTCGCGTGGGCCACACCGCTGAGGCACAGCGAAGCGATCAGAAGCGACAAGCGTTTTTTAGTCAGCAGTATCACGGTAATACCTCAGTCCGGGAGATTGTGTGGTGGCCCAGTTAAGGAGGCCCGAGGCGGATTTAAAACCTGAAATGTTGCTGTTTAATGACAATCAAACGAATCATGTCGAAGCGGAAACTTTTTTGTCGCGAATTTCTGCAGATCAACGAGCCTTTGATTTGTGTTTCGCCCAGTGTTTTCAGGCATATTGCGCCTTCCTGGATGAAATATCGTTCTGCCACTATCAGCATAATGGCTTAACGCTATCCGCGTTATAAAAGTGTAAGAAAGTGTGCATTTTAAGATCGGTAATAAATGACCGGACGGTCACGTTATAGCTAAAGCGACTTAAAAATGCGGTACAGGCGCCTATTATTGCCCTGCGAAAGCGCACAAAAGGCAGCCATATCAAAGCCGCCTTGTTGCTGCTGTATGCAACCTGCTAAAAGTGGTAGCCACATACCGTTCGTCGGGATAGAGGGCACCTATGGCCACTGGCCAATGACCAACGTGAGTACTTTAAAACAACGGAGCAAACATCATGATCAAGACCAAACTGACTGCCCTTACACTGGCTGGCCTGATGGCTGTAGCTTCAGGTGCAGTATTCGCTGAATCGACGACCGGCAACGAGACGCCGATCAACAAGAATGCGACCAAACTGCCGGGCACCAACACCCAGCCAATGGACCGTACTTCGTCCGAAACCCCAGGCGCGCAGAATGAAAGCAAGGAAGCGGCTGCAGAGCGTTCGATGAAGCACGACAAAGGCGCTCACGGCACCCACGACAAGAGCAAAGTTACCGAGAAAACCAAAACCAATTGATCCGACAGCGCACGCGGACAGGGCCTGGCCTTGTTCGCTGGCAGGCCAGCCCTGCGCGCTTCAGCTCCGCTTACCGGGCTGAAGCGCGGTGACAGCAGCACCGACACTCACAGAGGTTTTCATCATGATTGATAAACGACTGGTGGCACTGAGTCTCGCAACCCTGTTGGCGTGTGCCAGTGGCGGCGTCATGGCGGGCTCTACCGGCCCTACCTACCCCGACAGCGGCATGAAACCGGTGCCTGGCACTGGTATTGACAAGAATGTCGACGGAACCAGCACCGGCGCACCGGGTACCAGCCCCGGCACCAAAGGCATGGACCCTGAACCTGCTAAAAAAGACGGCATGAAAGGCCAGCCACACGACTCTAAAAAAGCCTCGGACATGAACCCTGACAGCGATCATGACGACGTCAGAAAGCCCTGACTGACTGGCTGCTCGGCACTATCGAGCGACCATCGCACATAACACACGTCCACCGGCATGCCATGCTCGGCGCAGAAGTCCAGCCAGCGAAGCTGGTTGTCCTGCAAGCGATCGCCCGGCCCCTTGACCTCAATCATCCGATAACGACGTTGGTCCGGAAAGAACTGGATCAGGTCCGGCATACCGGTCCGGTTTGCCTTGATGTCCTGCAACAAGCGACGAAACCAGTGAAGCAAATGCTCTGCGGGCAGACAATGCAGGGCCTGCTCAAGAAGCTCGGGCGTCAATGCTCCCCAGAAAACGAACGGCGATTGCAAACCGGTTTTGCTCTGAAAGTGCTCGCGTATGGTTGCCAGGTATTCATCTGAGTCCAGTTGTTTCAGGCAGGCGTCAAACAGGTCTGCCCTGCGCTGATAGAAGTCAGGGCTGTACAGGTCGCTGGGCGCACTGTGAAAAGGATGAAAGAACGCACCCGGCAAGGGGGCGAAAATTGCTCGCCAGCACAGCAGCCCGAACAACGAATTGATCAACGCATTCTCTACGTAATGCACCTCGCCACCCTGCTCTTCAAGGTGCAGGCGTATCAGCCGTTCGACACTTACACCCGGCATTGGGGTGATTTCCACGTCCAGCCGCGAAACGCTGCGGGTCTTGCGTTTTGCACCGGCAGCCAGACCGAGCTTGCGCTGCAACCGCGGCATGACACGCGACAGATGCTGGACCTCGGCTTCGCTTTCAGGCTCTAGTTGTGCCTGCTCTGCCAGCCTCAGTGCCTCAACGTACTCTGCGCTGCGTTCCAGCACGCGAATCCGCCTTGAACGCGCCCCCGCATAGCTTGAGTGCGCGTACACCGACATTGCCAGGCACCAGTCCTGCGCGCGTTCTGCCTGTTGCCCGATACGGAACAGCAATTTGGCATGACGCATGCGCAGCCAGGGATTACCGCACTGAATGGCAATGACGCGTTCTGCAAGTTCCTGCAGGTCGGTGCAGGTGTCCAGCGCTTCCCGGCAGTCATGCAGTTGCAGGCACACGTCGATGTCTGCGCGCGCCTGGATCGCCCGCGACGCGGTCGAAAATTCGACTTTTTCGTACCTGTAGATGCCCAGATCGGCCAGAACGAATTCGGACCACTCCTGATACAGATTGCCGAAATACAACAAGCGCAGGCGATCACAGAGCGGCATGATCTTCAGAGCAAAAACCGCATCGGTCAGCGATGGGTGCCACTGTTCGAGCGGTTGCGGCGATTCATACAGCGGTTGCAAGCGCGTCATCCATTCGTGCTTGCGCTCAGGGCCTTTGACCGCGTGGCTTTTGAAACACTGATTCAGCTCCTCTCTGCGCAACAACTGGAACAGTTCGCTCAAACCCAGTGGCGGGCTGAGATCGACCCAGTCGCGCGCCAACAATGGCAGCACGGCGTCACGAGGGTCACCAATCTCGGCATAACTCAGCTTGCTGGCCCGAAACAACACCCCCTTGCGCATGACCATACGCACCAGCAACCCCTGCGCAGGCACAGGCAAGTCAGCGAACTCGCTGATGAATCGCCGCTCGGACGTGTCGAGCAGATCATCGTAACGTTGCGCGATCCAGCCGAGGACGTGCCGGAAGTTTTCGAGATAGTAAAAAGGATTCTCGAGAGGCGAGGTATTCAAGGCGAGTGTTCACACCGCAGGTAATCAGGGTCACAAGGATACTGGTTATCCGTACAGATTCCAGCGCAAACGGCTGTCGATTGTCTGCGGGCCGATCAGCGGCATGTAGCCCGCACGGCCTGTGGGCCTTAGTATTGCCGGGATTTTATCGGCAGCAGAGAGTCGGATATGCAAGCACCACTGGTTTATCTCGCAGGTTTTGACGTATTCAGACCGGACGCAGTCGAGCACGGCCGCTATCTCAAGGCGTTGTGTACAGCGCATGGGCTTGAGGGTTTGTACCCCTTCGACAATGAGGCTACGCCCGGTCGCGAACCCCATGAAACGGCGCAGCAGATCTATGCGATGAACGTCGCGATGATCCACCGCTGTACAGCCGTACTTGCCAACCTGAATGTGTTTCGCGGTCTGGAGCCGGATTCGGGAACAGCTTTTGAAATCGGCATGGCAGTGGCGCTGAACAAGCCGGTATGGGCGTACTTTGACCCGGTAGCTTCTTTACGTGAGCTGGTACCTCACGATGAAAACGGTCAGGACCAGCGCGGCTTCACGGTTGAAGACTTTGGATTGCCACGCAACCTGATGCTCGCCTGTAGCTGGACAGGCACCAGCTCGACCGTGGAACTCGGTGCCGAGGCGCTGGCGAAGTACCTGAGTGAGCGATGAGCCTTGCTTGCAAGGAAGCCTGCAAATCATGAACAGCAAGGCGCGCAAGGGGGCTCTCTGACAGGCAACGGCGGTCTGACGCTAACCAGGCATGCTCACCCCCAAACCAGAAAGTCCCCGCCGTTGTCACGCAGCATCTGCAGCATCCCTTCTGCAGCAGGCGACAGGTAGCCGCCCTTGCGCAGGGTCACGCCGATGGTGCGCTTCAATGTGGTCTGTTCAAGCGGCACCTCGCGCAGATGTTGCATGGTCTTGCCGAATTCAAGTGACTCTCGGGCGATGAAGCTCAACAGGTTGCCCTGTGCAATCAGGCCCGGCAGAAGAGAAATGGAATTGGCTTCTATCTGCACCATCGGCAGCGGCAAGCCGTGCGCAGCAAAGGTCGCGTCCAGCCATTTACGCGATGAAACACTTACCGGCGGCAACACCCAGCGGTATCCACACAGATCACTCATCTTCAATGGACCCTTGAAGATCGGGTGATGCTTGGCAGCAATCACCACAGCTTCATCCCTGAAGATGGCAAAGCTGCTGACGTCTTCGCTGTCGGGCGCCAATGCACAAATGATCATGTCCAACTGACCGGAACGCAGCGACTCGCGCAACAGGTCATCCTGGCCGATCACCAGTTTGAACGTAACGTCCGGCGTGCGCTGCAACAGCGCCGACGTCAGTTTCGGCATCAGGTATTCCGCCATCGTCGCAGCACAGCCGACGCGAATATTGCCCACCATGCCGCTGGCAAAGTCCCGTACCTCACGCTGGGTCTGAGCCACGCTCTGTTGCAGCTCCTTGCCGCGAGCCTGCAGCAGCTCGCCCACAGGGGTCAGCTTGATCCGTCGGCCGTCTCGTTGAAACAGCTTCGTCCCGAACGATTCTTCAAGGCGCTGGATGCTTTTGGTCAGTGCCGGCTGGCTGCGATTGAGCTTTTCCGCTGCACGGCCGAGGTGCCCCAGCTCCGCAATGGTTTCGAAATAATTGAGATCCCGCAGGTCCATATTCATCAACCAAAGTTATCAATTCATGATTATTAGAAAATAGACTTGATTGGTTGTGATGTCGATACTGATGCCTGTAATCCACACCACTCAAGGAGATCGTCCTTGTCACAGGCGGCACGTTTTTCGATACCCACCCTTCCCCCGCTGGTCCAATGGGCGGGCCTGATCCTGCTGGCTGGGGCTGCCGGGCAGTTGCTCAAGCTGTTTGAGATGCCTGCTGCAATGTTCCTTGGCCCGATGCTGGTAGCCATTGGTTTCGGCGTGTCGGGCGCCACGATTCGTTTGCCCAAGAAAGTGTTTCAGCTGGGTCAAGGCACGGTTGGCGTGCTGATCGCCCATGCGATGTCAGCCAGCGTACTGCTGACGGCACTGAAGTCATGGCCAGTCATGTTGCTGGCGACGATTCTCACCGTCATGCTCAGTGCCGCAGTCGGCCTGGTACTGGTGCGTTTTGCAGGTATCCCCAGCAACACTGCGGCCTGGGGTACTTCACCAGGTGCCGCTTCGGCGATGGTCGCCATGTCCGAGGACTACGGTGCCGATTCACGCGTTGTGGCGACGATGCAATACGTGCGAGTGGTCTGCGTGGTGACCATCGGCGCGCTGGTCAGCCATTTCATCGGCGTCCCGGTTTCCGGCGCACAGGCGCACGTCAGCGACGCTGTCATACAGAGCCTGAGCCTTGTGGATCTGGGGTTGAGCCTGGCGGTTATCGTGGCGGGCGTAGTGCTGGGCTCTAGGTTGCCGGCGGGCGCCTTGCTGGTACCGTTGATGCTGGGCGGTGCGCTGCAACTGAGCGGCGTGATGCAAATCACCATTCCGGACTGGCTGCTGCCTATAGGTTATGGCGCTATTGGCTGCTACGTCGGCTTGCGCTTTGATCGCCCTACCGTGCAATACGTCTGGAGAAGACTGCCGATGATGGTGCTGGCCTCGCTGCTGCTGATTGTGCTTTGCGCGCTGTCAGCCTGGCTGATCGCGGTAATGATGGACAAGGACTACCTCTCGGTTTACCTGGCTACCAGCCCAGGCGGGCTGGACACAATGGCGATCATCGCAATCGACACTCACGCAGACGTCGGTTTTGTGCTGGCCATGCAGACCCTGCGCCTGTTCGGCGTGATTCTGACGGGCAGCTTTCTAGCCCGACAGATCATTCGCCTGACAGACAAACGCATCCCTGCGCTCTGACACCTTTGCTTCTGCACCCGGTCAGGCTGGGGACGCCAGTGCGCTAGCCAGGCTGGGGGCAAGCGGCAGTACCGGCAATAACGTGGCCTGATACGCATGGTACAGGTCGGGCTTGCCTGGCCAGATATCCTCGCTCGGCTCGTTGCGCTCGTTCAGTTCGTGTCGCCAGCTGCCGTGTTCATGGTCGATGAACAGGGTTTCGTTGAACTCCCAGAAGCAGCGATACCACTCTTCGTATTGTTGCTCGCCGGTGCGTTGCAACAATGCAGCGGCTGCGGCGGCCGCCTCACAGTGAACCCAGTGCAGGCGATGGCGAACCACGGGCGTGTTCTGCCAGTCGAGGGTATAGACAATGCCAGGCGCACCGTCCACGTCCCAGCCGTAGCGACAGGCATTGGCGAACAGGCTCCGCGCATCGTCGAGTAACCATTCAGGATTGCCACGCCCTGCACGGCGCCGCGCTGCTTCCAGGTGCAACAGCAAACGCGCCCACTCGAAAGCGTGACCGGGCGTGGTGCCGAAAGGCCGAAAGCCATCAGCAGGGTTTTCACGGTTGTAATCGGCGAGCGGCTCCCAGCTTTGGGAAAAGTGCTCGATGACCTGAAAGTCATTGGCGCCGGCATGCTGATGGATCACCCGCTCGACAATGCTCAGCGCCCGGTCGAGCCATTGCGCGTCGCCGGTCACGTCTGCCAGGGCAAGAAAGGCTTCGGTGCTGTGCATGTTGCTATTGGCACCGCGATAGGGCTCTTCGTCGCTCCAGTCCTGCGCGAATGACTCGCGCATTGCACCTTCCTGCTCGCTCCAGAAGCGGGTCTGGATCACGTTGATCGCGTCGGACAGCAGTGCCTGCGCGCCAGGGCGACGCGCGACGACTGCCGAGCTGGCAGCCAGTGCCACAAAGGCATGCAGATAAGCCTGTTTACCGGTTGTCCCGCCGTCTTCGAGCGTGGCGTTGAACCAGCCGTCGTGCTCGGCATCGCGCAACGGCCCCTGCAGGGCAGCAATACCGTGATCGACCAGCGCGGCGCAGCCGGGAATGCCTTGTGCGTGAGCCATTGCAAAACAATGGGTCATGCGCGCGGTGTTCATGGTTTCAGCGGTGGCACCCACCATCAGGCGGCCGTAGTCATCCAGACTGCCGAAGCCGTTTTCCAGCCTGGCGGCCTTGGCGAAAGCCAGCAGGCGGTTACCCTCCAGTGCCAGCCATTGATGATGGGCTGGAGAGCGCAGCCAACTGCTGAAGGTATGATTGTTATTGTCCATGACGCGATGCCACCCCCTTCGATAAGGTATGTGTCCAGACTGTACCGATGGTCATTTTGACCGTGGGCATAATGCGCGCACGGTCGAGCGGCGGCAAGCGGACACAACCTGTATCAAGGTAGGGTTTTACACTTTGAAGCGTGAGACCACCTGATTCAGATCTGCCGCCAGACGCGACAATTCGTGGCTCGATGCGCTGATCTGGTTGGCACCCTGAGTCGACTGCATCGACAGATCACGAATGTTGACGATGTTACGATCGACTTCACGCGACACCTGCGCCTGCTCTTCCGCAGCACTGGCAATGACCAGATTTCGCTCGGATATCTGGTTGATCGACGAAGTGATTTCACTCAACGACTCACCTGCCCCCTTGGCCAGTGCCAGGGTTGAGTCGGCGCGGTCACGGCTGGTATTCATCGAATCAAGCGCCTGCGCAGAACCGCTGCGCATGGCGCCGACCATGGAATCGATCTCCAGCGTCGACTGTTGAGTACGGTGTGCCAGCGCCCGCACTTCATCCGCCACCACCGCAAAGCCACGACCCGACTCGCCGGCACGCGCTGCCTCGATAGCCGCATTGAGCGCCAACAGGTTGGTTTGTTCGGCGATAGACCGAATGACGTCCAGCACTTTGCCGATATCCTGCGACTGGTTGGCCAGGTTCTGCACCAGGGTTGAGGTGGCCTGCACGTTGTCAGTCAGCGTCTGGATAGACTGCACGGTCTCGATCACCCGCGCCTGGCCCGCACGTGCCGAGGTGCTGGATTGACTGGACGCATCGGAAGTGGACACGGCGTTACGAGCGACTTCTTCTACCGCCGAAGTCATTTCGTTGATCGCCGTGGCGGCCTGATCGATTTCCGCATTCTGCTGATTCAATCCGCGATAGCTGTCTTCAGTGACAGAGTTGAGTTCAGTGGCTGCCGACGCCAATTGGGTCGCCGAGCTGCCGATGTGTCGCATGGCTTCGCGCAGGTTGACCTGCATCATCGCCAGCGCACGCAACAGACGGGTGACTTCGTCTTCACCATCGACTTCGATGGTGTGGGTAAGGTCACCGTTGGCAACCTGCTCGGCAGCCGTCACTGCACGCTGCAGCGGACGAACGATGCTGCGCGTCAGCCACAGGGCCAGACCGATGGTGCAGAGTGCGGCGAGGACAACAAAAGCGATGACGATGTCGCGCGACTTGGTGTACTGGGCTTCGGCCGACTTGCCTTCCGCATCGACTTTGGTGACATAAAAATCGGCGAGGTCATTGAGCTGCTTGCCTGAGCCGTCGACGATCTGTTTCATATCGACCAGCAGCAGCTTGTTCAGGCCGGCACTGTCGCCCTGCCCTGCGAGAACAAAGGAGCGATCCAGCGCACTGCGGTATTGGCCCATTGTCACCATGAACTGATCGGTCAGGGTTTTCTCTTCAGGTGTGTCGACAAAGGTCTTGAGGACGTCCAGCTTCTTGCCCAGATCACCCAGGCGCACATCCATCTGCCCACGATAGGTCGGGATGCTCGCAGGATCGGTATCCAGTGCCATACGCAGAGAGATGGTACGAATCCGCAGCATGATTTCCCGGATATCACCGACCACCCGCATACTGGGCAGCCAGTTGGTCTCCACTGCCACCTCGCTCTGTCGAATGGTCGACATCTGCGCCAGCGCGAACCAGCCAAGCAACGCGACCAGCAGCGATATCAGGGTAAACCCCAGGCCGGCGCGACGAGCGATAGTGAGTTTGCGTAAGTTCATGACCAGTGCTCTTTTGTATTTAGAGGGGGGTGTCGGGCGAGGAGTTGTCAGACAACCGCCAGCGTATCGTCGCTGCTCGACAATTCTTTAGAGCGTTCAGTGAACTTAAGGCTTTTTAGTCATCCTGTGCGGTCGCCATGCGTGGGGCCCCTGATCAGAGGGCTGTCATCAATGTCTTGCGGCCAGTTGCCAAAGCCGGGCAATGTCCCGCGCGCGATCATGCAGCAGGCGGCGAGTATCCTGACAGGCCTGCTCTAGGCTCATCGGCCCACTGACCAAGGCAAAGGCAACGCCGATGCCATGCGCATAGAGCTGCTCGTAGCCCTCGCCCAGCGTTCCCGCCAGGACAATCACCGGCACTTGCTGGCGCTGCGCGACTCGCGCCACGCCAAGAGGCGTCTTGCCACGCAGGGTCTGTGCGTCGAAACGGCCTTCACCGGTGATGATCAGATCAGCGCCCTCCAACAGCTGTTCAAGCCCGGTCAGGTCGGCAACCACTTCGACCCCTGCTCGAAACGAGGCATTCAGGTAAGCCTTGGCTGCAAAGCCCATCCCCCCTGCCGCACCGCTGCCCGGGCTGTTGCGCTGGTCCCGGCCAAGGATTTTCGCCGAGTGGTCGGCGAAGCAACCGAGCGCGGCGTCCAGTGCCATGACGTGTTCGGGCGAAGCGCCTTTTTGCGGACCGAAGATATGCGAGGCGCCGTTCGGCCCGCACAGGGGATTATCGACGTCGGCGGCAATCTCGATGCGCACGGCTGACAAGCGTGGATCAAAACCGCCGAGGTCGATACGGGACAGGTCGGCAAGCGCAAGCCCGCCTGGCTGCAGCGGCTGATCATCGGCATCGAGAAAGCGCGCGCCCAGAGCACTGAGCATGCCGCTGCCAGCGTCATTGGTCGCGCTGCCGCCAATGGCCAGAATGACCCGCTGCGCACCCGCGTCCAGTGCTGCAAGAATCAACTGCCCGGTGCCTTCTGTGCTGGTCACGCAGGCATTACGCTGGTCAAGCCTCAGTAATTGCAAACCACTGGCCATGGCCATTTCGATGATTGCGGTCTTGCTGTCGGCCAGCCAGCCCCATTGGGCTTCGACCAGTTCACCCAGTGGTCCGCTGACGCTGGCACTCATCAGTGTGCCGTTACAGGCAGCTAGCAGCGCTTCGATGGTGCCCTCCCCGCCATCGGCCATCGGGCACTTGATCAGTTCGGCATCCGGCCAGGTTTCGGCCAGACCGCTGGCGATTGCGTCGGCAACTGCCTGGGCGCTGAGGCTGTCCTTGAACGAGTCGGGGGCAATCACTATTTTCATTGTTGTTCTCCATATCCAGTGCCCGCATGCTCTCATCCGGCGCCCGCTTTGCCGCCAGCGCTTCGCACAATGATACTCAGCGCTTCTCGGGCATTTGACCAAAGCCCTGCTTATTGGTGACGGGTAATCATTTGCGCACCCACGTAAAGGCGCAGCAAGTCACCGGTCTTGTACGGATCGCAATCGGTCAGTTCGGCAATTTTCTCCAGCCGGTAACGCAGGCTGTTGCGATGAATGCCCAGCGCCTGTGCGCAGGTCTGGCTCTCGCCGCTGTGTTCGAACCACATGCACAAGGTATCAAGCAATTGCGGGTGTTTTTGCAAACGCACCACCGGCTCGGCTATCTCCGCAGCCAGCCAATCGTGACGATAGCGCCAGAACAGCACCGGCAAACGGAACGCGTCAAGATGCAGGATGCGTTGCTCCGGTCTGGCCTGAGCGGCGTAATCCAGCAGATCCCGAGCTGCTACGCAGGCATGCCGTAATGCCGGCAAGTCAGAGGATGGCGCGGCGGTTGCGATGCGTGATACCGGCCAGCCGCGATCATTAATCTGTTTGAGCAGCAGCCCGTCGTCCCGCTCCTTGGGCACCGGTCGACACCAGTACAGAAAACCGGGCTCGCGCAGTACGCACCAGCTGTCGGTGCAGCGCGAACCCAGCCAGCTTGCGATCTGGCTGGCAAATGCACCCTGTGGGTCGAACTGGATCAATGCCACCTGGCGCGGCAAATGCGGTTGCAGCCCCAGCTGGCGCGCTTCGTCCACCAGGCTCTCGGGGCAATAGGGCAACAGCAAGCGAGCCAGCAGGTCCTCGCTGCGTTGTGCGCGCCACTCACGGCCAGCCTGCTGACGACGATGCTCCATGAGCATCTCGGCGGTCATCTTCACCAGCTCGCCATACACGCGAACCTCATCCGGTTCGCCGGTGATGCCCAGTACGCCGACCAGTTGATGGTCCAGCATCAAAGGCAGATTGACTCCTGGCCTGACGCCACCCAGTTGCAAGGCAGCACGGGAGTCGATTTCTACAACCTGACTGCTGGCAAGGACCTTTTGCGCCCCTTCATGACGAGTGCACAGCCTATGCGGGTCACCACTGCCGATGATGATGCCCAGGTAGTCCATGACGTTGACGTTGTAAGGCAGAATGGCCATCGCCCGGGCGACGATGTCCTGCGCCAGCGCTCGATCAAGCGCAAACATGAAAGGCTCCCGACGCTGGGCAAGGCTTGCAATGGTTCGGCATGTGGATGCATTTTATTGAAGTTATGGAGCATCCGAGTGTGCCTGAAAGTGACACAGCGCGCGATGTACCTGACGGCGTGCCCGCGTTGAACTGCAATGCATGATTGATCGTTTGGACTGTCCCCCAGCATGAGGCCCCTAGATTTGATCAGATCCCGACTCGCCGGTTTGCTGTCACTGCTGACCCTGCAAGCCTGCACCTCAATGGCTGACAACGACGTACCGGACACACGTTTCGACGATTACCGGCAACGGACCGTCGAACTGATCCGCAATCAGCGCACTTTCCAGACCGATGATCACCGCGCGGAGCTTGACTGGAATGCACCACGCGAATGGACTCCAAACGGGACGATCAAGGCCGGTGTGCTGCTGGTACACGGGCTGGGCGATTCGCCGTGGTCGTTCCACGATGTCGCCCGAAAACTCGCGGATCAGGGCTTTCTGGTGCGCACCGTGCTGCTGCCAGGGCACGGCACCAAACCCGAGGACATGCTCAATGTGAGCCTTGAGCAATGGCAACAAGTAGTGCGCGAGCAGGCGCAACTGCTCGGCCAGGAAGTCCCCAAAGTCTACCTGGGCGGTTTTTCCACCGGCGCCAATCTGGTTCTGGACTACGCCTATGATCACGACGAAATTGCCGGTCTGGTGCTCTTCTCACCGGCATTTCGCTCCAACAATGGCTACGCCTGGCTGACACCATGGATCGGCTGGGTCAGGCCCTGGCTGGCAAAACCCGATGGCGGCCTGCGCCCCATGCAGACCCCGGTGCGCTACATGAATGTGCCCACCAACGGTTTTGCCCAGTTCTATCGCAGCAGTGCGCTCGCACAGAATCGCCTGCATCGACAGCGCTACGAAAAGCCCGTGTTCATCGCGATCGCCGAACACGATTCGGTGCTGGACACCGATTATGTGCTGGACAACTTCCTTCAGCGTTTCAGCCACCCGGCCAGCCGCCTGATCTGGTACGGCGACCTGCCTGAGGGCACCACAAAGACACCTCGCGTTGAGGTGCGCACGGATTACATGCCGGACTATCGCATCAGCCGTTTTTCGCACATGGGAATGCTTTTTTCGCCGGACAACCCGCTCTATGGCGTGGCGGGCAGTCAGCGTATCTGCTGGAACGGCCAGAGCGCGCCGGACACCGCGAAATGCATGGCGGGCGAACCCGTGTGGTATTCGGACTGGGGCTACACCGAGCCGGGCAAAATCCACGCACGTCTGACGTTCAACCCGTATTTCGAGTGGCAGAGCGACGTGATGCTCGGCGTACTCGATGCCAAACCTTAGCGCCGGCCCTACTCCATCGGCACCAGTCGCTCGCGACTGTTGCTCAGGTGTGTCCACATCGCGGCCCTGGCTGCGTCAGGATCCTTGCGGCGAATGGCGCTGAGCAGCGCTTCGTGCTCCAGGTTGGCCAGATACCCCTGATGCGCCAGGTTGTTGCCGGCCCTCTCGCTCGAGGCGATGCGGCTGCGCGGAATAACCGCACTGCCCAGATGCTGCATGATCTCCATGAAGTACGGGTTGCCGGTCGCTTCGGCGATCAGCATGTGAAAGCGCTTGTCGGCTTCGACACAGCTGTCCTCCTTCGCCAGCAGGCTCTGGTAATCGTCCAGCGCCTGACGCATGGCCGCCAGTTGCTCATCGGTACGACGCACAGCGGCCAAGGCAACGGCCTGGGTTTCCAGCCCGATGCGCAGTTCGATGATGTCGCGCACCCTGGAAACGGTTTCGACCTTGAGGCGCAGACCGGTCTGATCGCCCCGCTCCAGCACAAAGGTGCCAATGCCATGATGAGTGATCACCAGACCGGAAGCCTGCAACCTGGAAATCGCTTCGCGGACCACGGTACGGCTGACACCATGCTCCCGAACAATCTGGTTTTCGGACGGCAACTTCTGACCCGGCGCGATCTTGCCCAGCAAAATACGCTGACTCAACTCGGTGACCAGATCCGTGGCGAGGCTGTGCTGACGGCGCTTGGGCGCGGCACTGAGAGGTTCCTGCATGGCGAGTAATCCTGACTTGTCTGATTGTGCTGCCACATCAGGCCTGGAACAGTGCCATAGCGACAGCAAATGCGCGGAGAGCCCGGTTTCAAAGCCCTACCGGTTGTCCGACTTGTATTACAAGCTGATTAGACGTGTCAAAGCGTATTGTTTCAGCGTTGATTGTAACTTGTGCCGTCAAGCATCGGAAAAATCATCCATAGCAGCAAGAGAAAAGTCTTATAGAAAATATCTATCTAATTGTTTTAAATAAGATTAACTCCATTAATCGAGCCTCTGACCAGTCTCAAATTGACAAGAATTTTCGCCCATCGCTTGCTCATCAGACATGTGAATCAACCACATCGAGGGGATTGCGAAACCGGTTTTTACTTGTATGATGACCGATAATGCACGGGACACACCCTGCACATACCCGCATAAAAACAACGAGTGGGAGATTCATCTGTGAGCACATCCAGTTCCAGGATGGCCGACGGCACAGATTCGGTGCTGAATTCAGCCGTATCGAAAGTCAAACGTCATGTCCTGCCGCTATTCGTCATCATGTTTATCGTCAATTACATCGACCGGGTGAACATCGGCTTCGTGCGCTCGCACATGGAGCACGATCTGGGGATCGGTGCTGCTGCCTACGGGCTGGGTGCAGGGCTGTTCTTCATCGGTTACGCGCTGTTCGAAGTCCCCTCCAATATCTTGCTGCAAAAAGTAGGCGCACGTATCTGGCTGACGCGGATCATGCTCACCTGGGGCATCGTTGCCGCCTGCATGGCCTTTATCCAGAACGAAACGCACTTTTATATCCTGCGCTTTCTGCTGGGCGTGGCCGAAGCCGGCTTCTTTCCGGGGGTGATCTACTACTTCACCCGCTGGCTGCCCGGCGTCGAGCGTGGCAAGGCAATTGCCATCTTCCTCAGCGGCTCGGCCATCGCCTCTCTGATCTCCGGCCCGCTGTCCGGCCTGCTGCTGCAAATCACCGGCCTGGGCCTGAAAGGCTGGCAGTGGATGTATTTCATCGAAGGCATGTTCTCGGTCGGGCTGTGCTTCTTCGTCTGGTTCTGGCTGGACTCCAAACCGCACGATGCCAAATGGCTGACCCGTGAAGAACAGGATGCGCTGGTCAATGCCATCGACGCCGAGCAGGCTGCCCGTGAAGCGGCGACGCCGGTGAAGGCGTCTATCGGCCAGCTCCTCAAGGACAGTCAGATCATCCTGTTCTGCCTGATCTATTTCTTCATTCAGTTGACCATTTATGCAGCAACCTTCTGGCTGCCGAGCATCATCAGGAAAATGGGCAACATGACCGATTTTGAAGTGGGCATGTTCAACTCGATTCCGTGGCTGCTGTCGATCATCGGTATGTACGTCTTCGCAACCCTTTCGGCCAAATGGAAACGCCAGCAGGCGTGGGTCGCGATTGCCCTGCTGATCGCTGCCGCCGGAATGTTCATGTCTACCACCGGTAGCCCGATCTTTGCTTTCGTTGCCATCTGTTTCGCCGCCCTCGGTTTCAAATCGGCCTCCTCACTGTTCTGGCCTATTCCTCAGGCGTATCTGGATGCCCGAATCGCTGCTGCGGTCATCGCGCTGATCAACTCGGTCGGCAACCTCGGCGGGTTCGTGGCACCCACCACATTTGGCCTGCTGGAAGAGCACACCGGCTCGATTCAGGGCGGCCTGTATGGCCTGACCGCGACATCGATCATTGCCGCGATCATTGTTTTTGCCGCGCGCAACACGCCCAAACCGGGCGCAACGCCGGTCGCCGCGATCCAGACCCCGGCAGCTCACTGAACGACCGCCCGTTTTTAAAGGCCGCATTCAAAGGCCGTACTTTTTACAGGACCCGCCATGAACATTCAGCACTCCAATATCACCGGCAAGGCGCCCGTCATTACCGAAATGCAGATCGTGCCGGTGGCCGGGCATGACGATATGCTGCTCAATCTCAGCGGCGCACACGGCCCCTATTTCACCCGCAATATCGTCATCCTCAAGGACAACGCCGGGCACGTCGGCGTCGGCGAAGTGCCTGGCGGCGAGCTTATCCGCCAGACCCTGGAGGACGCCCGCTCACTGGTGGTCGGCAGCAGCATCGGCACTTACCAGAAGATTCTCAACGAGGCACGCAAGGCCTTCGCCGACCGCGATTCTGGCGGTCGCGGCCTGCAAACCTTCGACCTGCGCATCGCCATTCATGCGGTTACCGCACTCGAAGCCGCGCTGCTCGACTTGCTGGGTCAATACCTGGAAGTCCCTGTGGCGGCGTTGCTGGGCGAAGGACAGCAGCGTGACCAGGTCGAGATGCTTGGCTACCTGTTTTACGTCGGCGACCAGCGCAAGACCGATCTGGCCTACCGCAGCGAACCCGACGCTGCCAACGACTGGTTCCGCATTCGCCATGAAGAAGCGCTCACCCCCGAGGCAGTAGTGCGTCTGGCCGAGGCAGCGCACCAGCGTTACGGCTTCCAGGACTTCAAACTCAAGGGCGGCGTATTAGGCGGCGACCAGGAGATCGAAGCAGTCACCGCTTTGGCCGAGCGTTTTCCCGAAGCGCGCATCACCCTCGACCCCAATGGTGCTTGGTCACTCAAGGAAGCCATCCGCCTGTGCCGTGATCAACATCACGTGCTGGCGTATGCCGAAGACCCATGCGGTGCGGAAAACGGCTTTTCCGGTCGCGAAGTCATGGCCGAGTTCCGCCGCGCCACTGGCCTTAAGACAGCAACCAACATGATCGCCACCGACTGGCGTGAAATGGGCCATGCCATTCAGTTGCAATCGGTGGACATTCCACTGGCCGACCCGCACTTCTGGACCATGCAGGGCTCGGTCCGGGTGGCTCAGATGTGCAACGAATGGGGCCTGACCTGGGGTTCGCATTCCAACAATCATTTCGATATTTCGCTGGCAATGTTCACCCATGTCGCCGCCGCAGCGCCAGGCAACATCACGGCAATCGATACTCACTGGATCTGGCAGGACGGCCAGCGCCTGACCAAGGCCCCGCTGCAGATCGTCGGCGGCAAGGTCGATGTACCGAAGACGCCGGGGCTTGGTGTCGAACTGGACATGGACCAGTTGGCCAAGGCGCACGAGCTCTATAAAGGCATGGGCCTGGGCGCACGCAACGACGCCGTGGCCATGCAGTTTCTGATCGCCGACTGGAAATTCAACAACAAACAGCCTTGCCTGGTGCGTTGAAACAAACCTGTATTCAAAGCTGACTCGCCACGATGCTGGCAAACGGCGCGCAACCCCCTTGCGCGCCGTTTTTTTTCAAATCGGATTTGGCCCGTCGAATGGCCGTGCTACTGTCTCGCAACATCCAGTAACGACTAAACCGCATGCGCCATCTCGCCCGCACCCGCCCTCGCTTGACTCTCGCAGCTCTGGTTGGACTGACCGCTGGCATCGCCTGGGCTTGGCTTATACCCCAGGCAACACTCACGCAGAGTTTATTGACCGGCTGGGACACAGGCGTCTGGCTGTACCTGATCCTGATTTTCGTCCGCACCCTGCGCAGCAATGCTCAGGATGTCCGCCAGGTCGCCCTGATGGAAGACGAAAACGCTGGCGTCATCCTCGTCACGGTGTGCGTCGCGGCGCTGGCCAGCCTGGCTGCAATCATCGTCGAGATTGCGAGCAGCAAGGGGCTTTCCAGCGATGCCCGCATGCTTCATCACGCCTTTACCGGCCTGACCGTCATCGGTTCCTGGCTGATGATCGGCGTAATCTTCAGCCTGCATTACGCGCGCGTGTTCTACACCTGGAAAGGCAAGGAGCCGGCGCTGGCATTTGTCGGCGGTGAGCAGCACCCTGATTACTGGGACTTCCTGTATTTCTCGTTCACCATCAGCGTCGCGGTTCAGACCTCGGATGTCGGCGTGGCGACGCGTGAAATGCGCAAGGTCGTGCTGGGCCAATCGCTGATCTGCTTCGTCTTCAACACAGCTATTCTGGGCTTCTCGATCAACATTGCCGCCAGCCTGTTCAACTAACCCTTTCAGCAAACGTCACCATGAGGACTGCAGACATGACCCCATTGAACATCGCCGTGCTTGATGACTGGCAGAACGTCGCGAGCGACGTGGTGGACTGGTCGGCACTCGACTCAGTGGGCGACGTGAGTTTTTTGCACGACTACCCTGCCGACACGCCGACCATGGTGCAGCGCCTGCAGGCGTTCGACATCATTTGTGTGATGCGCGAGCGAACCCTGTTCGACGAAGCGCTGCTCAGCCAGCTGCCCCAACTCAAGTTGCTGGTCACTGGCGGCATGCGTAACGCTGCCATTGATACGGCAGCCGCCAAACGACAGGGCATTGTCGTGTGCGGCACTGAAAGCTATAAAAATGCGGCTCCGGAACTGACCTGGGCACTGATCATGGGCATCACCCGCAATCTGGTCAGCGAAGCCAATTCGCTGCGCGCTGGCAACTGGCAGGTCGGCCTGGGCAGTGACCTGCATGGCAAAACGCTTGGCATCCTCGGGTTGGGCAGTATCGGCAAGTGGATCGCGCGTTATGGGCAGGCATTCGGCATGAACGTCATTGCCTGGAGCCAGAACCTGACCGCAGAAACCGCAGCCGAATCGGGCGTCACTTATGTCAGCAAACAGCAATTGTTCGAGCAGGCCGACGTGCTGTCGGTGCACCTGGTGCTCAGCGACCGCAGCCGTGGGCTGGTGGATGCAGAAGCACTGGGCTGGATGAAGCCAGGCGCCTACCTGATCAACTCGTCACGCGGCCCGATAATCGATCAGGCCGCACTGATCGAGACGCTGCAACAGCACAGGATCGCAGGCGCGGCGCTGGACGTCTTCGACATCGAACCGCTGCCCGCCGACCATGCGTTCCGCACGCTGGATAACGTGCTGGCAACCCCGCATATCGGTTATGTCACCGAGAACAACTACCGGACGTTCTATGGGCAGATGATCGAGGACATTCTGGCCTGGCATGCGGGGTCGCCGATTCGGGTGTTTGAGTGACGTGCACTGCGTCTTCCTGACCTGCCGTGATCAGTGCGTGAACCTGTTTGGCGTGACGAGCGGAGTATTTAAAAGTCTTAGCCGCGCCCTAAAAGGCGAACACAGGCATTGATTTATTTAACGCTCTTTTCACGCCTTCTTATTATTAACGACATTCAATAACTCAGGGCGCTCGGCACTTATATATTTTACTGTTGAGTACTGGATATAGATAATTGACACCTTGAGCATCGCCGCCGAATTTACCCCTTTACAGAGACGCTCGATGAACATCAACAGCCCTATGACCTTTCGATGGGTGCGACAGAAAAACCTGCTGTAATAAACAAGGCCGCACGTCTCATGAACGTTACCAACAGGGAGCTACAGTCACTGGGGAGGTGGCTTGACCGCAGCCACTCATAATTTTTGTTGCCCTGAGCGCTCTGTTTATGCGTCACTCGCTGCCGACAGATTAAGGCTCAACATACATTTTTGCCCCAAAAAGCATATTAAGAAAAAAACAGGAAAAGCTGAACGTTAATAAAAGCGTCATCACAACTACCCCAACCAGCTATATGAACACTGTCATTTAATAAGTTATTGCTTCCCTGACGACTCACTCTCCTGTTTCGCCGAGCGCAGCCACTTTTCGTACAGAGCCTACAGAGACATTCGATGAATATCCGCACCGCCAGGTCATATGACCCTCTTACGGCCGCCAACGAAAGGCCTGCAAAGACAGACGGGACCACTCGGACCGTGGACGCTGTCGCGACTGAAGCTAATCCGGATAAGCAGGCAAAACTCGACACCTACACGGCCTCCGACAGGCGCACCGCAGCGACACCGGAGACGTCCCCCGTTTACACAAGAATGATGCTCAGTCGAAATACTCGGTCACTGGAGAGCGAAGCTTCCTCATCAGACACGGCTTTGATTGCCAGTCAAAAAGCGCGTGTCAGCCACGACGATCCAAAGGCTTCTCGCGACGAAGTGGCCGCGGTTAAAGACAGCACGGTCCTTTCAGCAGAAAAAAAAGCCAAGGAAACTGAAAAAGCCGCCTCTTCAGAGCCAGCCAAAACTGTCGCCCCGCCAGCGCGCGGGGGGGCCAACGTCAATCCTGATGACATCGCCACACCTGCGGCTGCCACAAAGATGATTCAGGAGCTGAAAGCGATTGGAGGCGGGACGTTACGCATCCAGATGACCCATGTTCAGATTCAGGATTCCCAGCAGATGGATAAGCTCAGGGCACTGCTTAATGAAGGGGGCAAACAGGGTGTAAAAGTTCAGTTCACTTTTCGTGACAATGCGAACCAGGGCAGCGGCAACGTGCTGACGGGAGACAAGTTGAAGCAGGCTGCGGCCGACATCAGCAGTGTGGTCAAAAAGTTCGGCAGTCGCCCCGGTTTCGTGCTGGATACGTTTAACCAGGGCGGTCAGAGTGCCAGTCAGGAATGGGCCGACATGCAGACCACGTTGATTAGATCCGCGCGCAATGCCAGCTTTAAAGGAAGCATTGTTGTCGAGGACAGTAACTGGGGGGGTGGCCTGACCGCTGGCCCGCAGAGTGGTCTGGTCAAGTTTGCCGAACAACTGAAAGCCGCCAATGGTGAAGGCAACCCCGCCCTCATTGGCGGTTTTCATGTGTATGCCAGGGAAAACGAAGCATCTTCCCGGCTCGCAAAACAGATCAAGGCGTTACAAGAGGCCGGCTATAAATTCCAGATCGGAGAAGTGGGCAATGCCAGCTTGCTGTTAGGCAACACCTTCCAGCAAAAGGACGCTGCCACTAAAGCCTTGACGGATAACATGACCGCGCTCAAAGCAGCGGGGGCGGATATTTTACCCGGCAAGGAGCAGTTCCAGTATGGCAAACTTCGCCACCGTGTCGGGTTTTCAAAGTCAGACCAGTACTCATGATTCAATGCCCGTGCGACCGGGGTTTTATATCAGCGACACGCGCCGCTCAACCCGCCCCTGAAAAGGGTCAGGCTTTCTATACAAGAAGCATATACGTGCAGCATCACAACGTATAAGCGACTCCCACCTGCACCGTTCGCGGGGCTCCCGGATAGGCGTAGACGTTACCGAACGCGCCTTCTTCGTACTCAGTATTGAACACGTTCTTCAAGTCGAGATTCAGCTTCACGTGCTGATTGACCTTGTAATAAGCCAGCAGGTCGAAAACGGTGTAGCTGTCCATCGAGAAGGCGACATTGGCGGTACGACCAGCACGCTGGTCGACGTAACGTCCGCCAGCGCCAAGCCCCAGGCGACGCAAGGCACCGTCCTGAAATTCGTAGACATTGAGCAGGCTGAAGGTCTGTTCGGGGATGTTCATCAGCCGTGTGCCGGGGCGCAGCGTGTTGTCCTTGGTCACTTCGGCATCGACATAGGCGTAGCTGCCCATCATCCGCCACTCGGGGGTCAGGTTGCCGACCATGTTGAGGTCAAGACCACGACTGCGCACTTCGCCTGCCGCCACGCTGAATGTGGAATCTACCGGGTCGGTGGTCAGCACGTTGCGTTTCTCGATCTGGTAGACCGCTGCATCGACACTCAATTGCCCGTCCAGCGCCTCCCATTTGGTGCCGATCTCGTAAGACTTGCCTTCTTCCGGCTTGAATCCGCCACCCAGACGGCTGGCACCGCTGTTGGGTTTGAACGAGCGTGCCGTGTTGGCATAAACCGCGACGGTGTCGGTCAGGTCATAGCTGAGGCCAATGCGTGGCGTGACCGCATTATCACTGGCTGTCCAGCTGCTGGTGCCGGGCAGGAATGAATCGTAATCGTGCTCGAAACGCTCCAGACGTACGCCTCCCAGCAGCTTCAGGCGCTCGGTCAACGCCACCTGGTCCTGCACGAAAGCCGCCCAGGTTTTCAGGTTTTCCTTGTCATGGGTGGTGGTTCGGGTCAGCGCAGGCCGAGCCTGCCCATAGACCGGGTTGAAAATGTCGATGGGGTAGGCACTGACCGCGCCACTGGAGCGCTGGATGATCGACTTGTAGTCGTAGTCTTCGTATTCGACCCCGGTCAGCAAGGTGTGGTCGAAGCCGCCAGCAGAAAAATACCCGGTAAGGTTCAGTTGCACGTCGCGGTCGGTCCACTCCAGCTTGCGATAGTTGAAGTTGCGTCCGAGGGTGCGACCGTCGGCAGCCAGGCCGTTGGCCTCGATGGCATCGCCCTGCAGCGAGCCGTCGAGTATCTGCACGCCGCCGCCCAGCTTCCAGTCGGCGTTCAGGTCGTGATCGAAGCGCAGCTGCGCCATGTTGTTGTCATTGTGCAGCTTGCCCACGCTCTTCTCGCCAAAGAAAGTGTCTCGAGAAGCGGTGCTCGTCTGGTTGGCATAGCGCGTCAGGCCCCGATCCAGCGGCGCGTTGTTGCGCATGAAATCCCCCTCGAAGGTGATGCGGGTCGCGTCGTTGACCTGCCAGCTCAATACGGGTGCCACGCCATAGCGCTCGGTTTCGACGTGATCCCGGAAGGTGTCACCACCCTCGCCCACGACGTTCAGGCGATAAGCGAAGCGCCCTTCATCATCCAGCGGGCCAGAAGCGTCCAGTGTGCCGCGCTTCATGCCCTGGTCATTGAGCTGGCTGCCCAGTGTGACCTTGGGCTCGCTGAGCGGTTGTTTCGACACTACGTTGAAAGTACCGCCGGGATCGCCACGGCCATACAGTGTGGTCGCCGGACCGCGCAGCACTTCAAGACGCTCGATGCTGTTGGCATCAGGCATGTTCGGGTAACCCCGGTTGATCGGGAAGCCGTTGCGGTAGAACTCGCCGGTGGTGAAGCCGCGAACGGTGAACGTCGTCAGGCCCTGCCCACCGAAATTGTTGGCCCGACCGACCCCGCCGGCATAGTCGAGCGCATCCTGCAGACGCGTGGAGCCGATGTCCTCTACCGCATCACGGGTCATGACGCTGACGGACTGCGGCGTTTCATGCAAAGAGGTGTCGGTACGTGTTGCGCTGGCAGAGCGCGTGGCGCGATAACCTTCCACCGGCCCCTGCGCCGTATCGGCGCTGGCCGTACTCTGGATGTCGATGTTCTGCAATTCCAGTGAAGGTTGACCGGCAGTGGGCTGCTCGGCCCAGGCGTTTTGAGATATGGCCTGAATGATACAAAGAGAAACGAGAGTACGACGCATTGAGGTGCTGCCCTTGGCAAGAAACCAGGCCTCTTGGGACCCAGCAGGATTTTTTTGCGAATAGTACAGATTCGCATTAACACTTGATACAAAATCCCTTATTCCCTTTTCCATGCTGCCTGCCTCGCTTAGCCAACACAGGCGCAAACAGGCAAACTGACGCTTACGCCCTGACGAGAGAACCGACCATGCTCCTTTCCGACAAGCCTGCTGACCCTCGCTGCGCCTTGCTGGTGATCGACATGCAATACGACTTCATGCCCGGCGGGCAACTGGCCGTGGCTGATGGCGATGCCTTGTTGCCATTGATAAACTGTCTGGGCAGCCGCTTTACGAGGGTGATCATCACTCAGGATTGGCACCCGGCCGGGCATATCTCCTTTGCGTCCAGCCACGCGCAACGCACGCCGTTCGAGAGCATCACCCTGCCCTACGGCCTGCAAACCCTCTGGCCGGACCACTGCGTGCAAGGCAGCCACGGTGCGCAATTGCATGCAGCGCTTGATCTGCCTCACGCACAATTGATCCTGCGCAAGGGCTGCAATGCGCATATCGACAGTTATTCGGCTTTTCTGGAAGCCGATCGCACGACTTCTACGGGGCTCGCGGGTTATCTGAAAGAACGTGGCATCGACACATTGTTCGTGGTCGGCCTGGCGCTGGATTTCTGCGTTGCGTGGTCGGCGCAGGATGCACGCAGTGCCGGTTTCAATACGTACGTGGTTGAAGACGCCTGTCGCGCCATCGACATGAACGGCTCGCTGGAGCACGCATGGAAGACCCTTCTGGGCATCGGCGTAGAGCGTGTACAAAGCGCCCATTTGCTGGGCTAGCACCGACAATTTGCCAACTCGCGCATACAATTCTCGATGTGCAAGAGCGGCAGCGAACGACGGCGCGCCGCACCTGTCTGAAGCATCGGACTGACGCCGCCTGCGCAGGACCATTCATCACTGGCGCTGAGGACGTTGTATGGACCACGAAGTAGACGGCAAGACCCCCGGCCTTTCCGCCGAGGAAGAGCGCGAGATTGACGAGAACCAGCCGCCTCGTGCAGCGGTGTTGCACGAGACGATCCGTATTCAGGGCGATCACGAGCTTGAGCGCAGTGTGGCCGCATTGTGGTGGTCGGCGCTGGCAGCGGGTCTGACCATGGGGTTGTCATTGATGGCGATGGGGCTGCTCAACTCCCGTCTCGAGGGCATTAGCGGCAGTCATGTCATCAGCAGCCTGGGCTATTCGGCAGGCTTTCTGGCGGTCATTCTGGCGCGCCAGCAGTTGTTCACTGAAAACACGATCACTGCCGTATTGCCCATCATGAGCAAATTCAATCTGGCCAACATAGGCCGTTTGTTTCGCCTGTGGGGTGTGGTGCTTGGCGGCAACCTGGTCGGCACGTTGCTGGTCGCCTACGTGATGCTCAATCTGCCAATTTTCGATGCCAGCACAGACAAGGCGTTTCTGGAGATAGGCCACAAAGTCATGGAAAACGATGTCGCCCAGATGTTTTCCAAGGGCATCGTGTCGGGCTGGATGATTGCGACCATGGTCTGGATGATTGCCTCCATGGAAAAAGCCAAGATCGCGATCATTGTGCTTATTACCTACCTCATGGCGCTCGGAGACTTCACTCACATCGTGGTGGGCTCGGCGGAAGTGTCCTATCTGGTGTTTGCAGGAGAATTGGGCTGGGGGGACTTTTGGTTGACCTTTGCAGCGCCGACACTGGCAGGCAATATCATCGGTGGCAGCTTCATTTTCGCGCTGATCAGCCACGCGCAGATTCGCAGCGAAAAGGACACCACCGCGCGAATGGAGCGCGACCGCAAGAACAAGGCAGAAAAAATTCGTTTGCAGAAGGCGCAACAGCTCAAGGACGCAGATGCCGGGGCAAAGAAAGAGATATGATCCCTGTCATTAAACTTTCTTTCAGAAACGGCGCCTTCTTTTAAAGGCAGAATGACGCTTTGAACGCACTTATTCAGGCAGGGACCATGACCCGAATTCTGGCAATCGAAGATGATGCCATCACCGCCAAGGAAATCGTCACCGAACTCAACAGCCACGGGTTGGAAGTAGATTGGGTCGATAACGGTCGTGATGGCCTGGCGCGTGCAGTGAGTGGCGACTACGACCTCATAACCCTGGATCGCATGCTGCCGGAGATGGATGGCCTGACCATCGTCACCCACTTGCGCGCCCAGGGTATCTCCACGCCGATTCTGATGATCAGCGCGTTGTCCGATGTGGACGAACGTGTACGCGGATTGCGTGCCGGAGGTGATGACTACCTGCCAAAGCCATTCGCTTCGGACGAGATGGCGGCGCGCGTCGAGGTGCTGTTGCGTCGCAGCAACCCGGTCAGCGCGGCGAAGACCGTGCTGCAGGTAGCCGATCTTGAACTCAATCTGATCACCCGGGAAGCCTGCCGTGGCGGCGAACCACTGATCCTGCTGCCTACCGAGTTCAAACTGCTGGAATTTCTGATGCGCAACAGCGGACAGATCATTACCCGAATGATGATCTTCCAGGAAGTCTGGGGCTATCACTTCGATCCGGGCACCAACCTGATCGACGTCCACATTGGCCGTCTGCGCAAAAAGATCGACCAACCCGGCACCGCACAGCTTATTCAGACCGTGCGAGGATCGGGTTATGTCATTGCCGAACCCGTCTAAGGGCTGGCGATCTTCAACAAGCCGTCTGCTGGCGCTGTACAGCTCTCTCTTCGTTGCCTGGAGCGTCATCCTTCTGGGCGTTCTGTACTGGGAAGTCACTTCCTATCTGGACACCCTCGCCCGCCAGTCACTGACCCATCGCCAGCAGCTGTTCTCGCGGTTCGAGGGGCAGGCGCTGGAGGATGCGCTGGCCACCAGCATGACCTTCGATTCGCGCTCGGTGGATGCCTATGGGCTGTTCGACGAAAACTTTCGACCGGTCGCCGGCCCCATCAGCAGCGTGCCGAGCAACCTGCCCATTGATGGCCAGATTCACGTCCTGAACGATTGCATCGAATCGGATGACCCTGGCATGCCGGAGGGCAGCTGCGACGCCATCGTCAACCGGACTTCGGATGGCCGCTGGCTGGTGCTGGTACGCGAGAATGGCTCGCTGTTTGCGGTGAGCACATTGATCCTGCACGCGTTGCTGTGGGGTATATCGCTGACCATCATCCCCGGGGTCGCTGGCTGGCATCTGCTGCGGCGCCGCCCTTTGCGGCGCATCCGGGCTATTCAGGCCAGCGCCGAATCGATCATCGCAGGCGACATGGCCGGGCGCCTGCCGGTGTCCAACAGGCGTGACGAGCTGGACATGCTGGCGGTGATCGTTAACGCGATGCTTGACCGGATCGAAAAGCTCATGAATGAGGTCAAGGGTGTCTGCGACAATATCGCCCACGACCTGCGCACCCCGCTCACTCGCCTGCGAGCTCAGCTGTATCGAATCCAGCAGCAATCTGCGCACGATTCGACCCACGCCACCCAGATCGCTCAGGTCATCGGCGAGGCAGATACGCTGATGGCGCGTTTCCGGGGGCTGTTGCGCATTTCCGAGCTTGAGGACCGTCAGAGACGCTCCGCATTTATCGAGCTGGAACTCCAGCCGCTATTGCAGGAGCTGCATGATTTTTATCTGCCACTGGCAGAGGAAGATCAGATCACGCTGCTGCTGGAACTGCGAGACCCGCTGCCGACGCTTGTGGGCGATCGTGCGCTGTTGTTTGAAGCACTGACCAACCTGCTGGGCAACGCCATCAAGTTCACCCCTGCCGGCGGCATCGTGAAAATCAGCGCATTCCCCGACAAGCAAGGCAATACACCCTGCATTGAAGTACAGGATTCGGGGCCTGGCATCCCGGTCGCTGAACGAGCAGCGGTCTTTCAACGCTTTTATCGCAGCGAAGCCAGCAACGAGCAAAGCGGCTTCGGCCTCGGTTTGTCCGTCGTCGCGGCCATCGTCAATCTGCATGGCTTTACGCTGCAAATAGGCACCAGCGAGTACGGGGGCGCCAGCCTGCTGCTGGAATGTCGTACGGCCAACACCCTCAACTGAGACGCCGAAACGCAAGGTTCGCATGAAAGCTGCCGCTCACCTGCGGCACGTCTCTCCCAAAGTCCAGATCAAATCACACATGCCCTATGAGGCGTATTCCTCAAGACAACCCTGCGCCTGCTTTTTGACGAGCTTAACGCGTCTGGCTCAGGGGTTTCAGAGCTTTGGTTATTAATCTGACGCACAATGCCAAGCGCTAAATTGTAACTTAATGTTTCAAGAATGGCGTCGCTTGACCGTTTCAGCACGGACAAGTTCCGACCAGAAATTGCGCTTTTCTGCCTCGATACTGACTTTTTCCCCGAACAACCCCCATTGCCCGATCAATCAGCGAAATTCGGTTTAGGGATCCAAACGTCAGGCACGCCTTATTTTTTTGACGCCAGCGGCTTGTCGGCATACTGGCACTGCGTTATTTATAGCCGGGCAAACAAGGTTCCTGCGCAACTGCATGCGCTGCACCCATAACAATAACTCATCGGATTCGCCACTTATCAGGCGAGGCACTGGCATGGCCGCCAGAGCAGAGAAACGCTGGACTAATCGTAGGATCGACATCGGCTGGGAGGCTGTCATGGGCGCACAATCAAAGATTTTAAGCGTGGGTAACTACAAGGTTTACACCGAGACTTACTGGAAGAGCAGCGATGCCAAGACCATCTTGCTGGTCAATGGTGCGTTGTCTACCACAGGCTCTTTCGGGCAGACGGTCAAGTACCTGCAGCCTCACTACAACCTCGTGCTGTTCGACCTGCCGTTCTCGGGGCAATCACGGGCGCACAACCCGGACGAGATGATCGTCAGCAAGGAAGATGAAGTACACATCCTCCTTCAACTGATTGACCTGTATCAGGTCAATTACCTGCTGTCCGTGTCATGGGGCGGCGTTTCAGCGCTGCTGGCGCTTGCTGAATGCCCTCCATCCGTGGAGAAGGCGATCATCAGTTCGTTCTCGCCGGTGCTCAACGCGCCCATGCTCGACTACATCGACAAGGCTCAGGTCTACCTTGCAGCGCGCGAAAAACGCAAGATCGGCTCGCTGTTGAACGACACCGTGGGCAAACACCTGCCGCGCCTTTTCAAACTCTATAACTACAAACACCTGATCAGTCTTGCTGAACACGAATACGGCCAGATCGACTTTCATATCAGCCAGATCCGGAAACTAAGCGCCAGTAACTACGTCGAGCGTTTTTCCTCGATCGATATTCCGGTGCTGTTCATCAATGGTGAAAAAGATGAATACACCACTGTTGAAGACGCTCGTATGTTTTCCAACTACATCGCCAAAAGCAGCTTCAATGTCGTACCGGACACTGGGCACTTTCTGGACCTGGAAAGCAAAGCAGCCTGGCATCACTCGCAAAAGACTGCACTGAGCTTTCTGGGCACCGAAGTCAGCCAGCAGGTTTGGCCCAGTATTCCCGCAATGGCATGAAACACCTTCGTCAGTGCCGGGACAGCTCATCGGCTTTCCCGGTCTGACGCTGTGATGCATGGACGCTGTTTTACCTGACTGGGCAGTGCTATTAGTTGATTACTTTTTCTATCGCGGCGCCTTTGCGCTCGTTCTGCTGTGCGCCCATAACTTCCCGGTCGCTCCCCTTTCCGTTCTTCCGGTTACTCGCTGTGCCGGGCCTCATCTCGCTGCTCTCGCTCAGTGCTTGCTCCGCAGGCAAACCTGCTGATAAGGCGCTGGTGCGGGTCGAGGTGCAGCCAGTCGTCTCGGTGGATGTCGTCAGCAGTGTGGCGCTCACAGGTGATATCCAGGCTCGTAAAGTGACCGAGCAGTCGTTTCGCGTGTCAGGCAAGCTGGTCGAACGTTATGTGGACGTCGGCGACCGGGTCCGGGCCCATCAAGTGCTCGCCAGGCTGGACCCGCGTGAACAAAAGACCCAACTGGCATCAGCCAGTGCCGACGTAGCCATACGCGAATCCCGGCTACGCCTGGCTGAGCAGAATTACCAGCGTCAGCAGACCCTGCTCCCCAAAGGCTATACCAGTCTCAGCGAACATCAGAAAGCACACTCGAACCTGGAGAGCGCACGCGCAGATCTGGCAGCGTTGCAGGCGCAACTCGCCAACGCACGTGAGCAAGTGGGTTACACAGAGCTGTTCGCGGTGGCAGATGGCGTCATCACAGCGCGTCATGCTGAAGAAGGCCAGGTGGTACAGGCTGCCGCTCCGGTTTTCAGCCTTGCCCACGATGGAAAGCGCGAGGCGGTATTTTCCGCGTATGAATCACTGCTGGATGCGGATCAGGCTGGGCGCGAGGTCACGATTACAGCGCTCGGCCAGCCCGGTATTTCCTTTATCGGCACCATCAGAGAGATCACGCCCATCGTTTCCGCCACCAACGGCACGCTGCGTGTACGCGTCGCCTTACCGGACGATGCCGTTGCTCCCTCGCTGGGCACGGCGGTACGCGCACAGGTGCAGACGCACCCGCAGCCGGCAGTCGCCCTGCCCTGGTCGGCACTGAGCCGCACACAGGGACAGCCAGCCGTCTGGCGAGTAGATGCACAGGCGAAGGTCGCTTTGGTCCGCGTTAAGGTGCTGCGTTATGAACAAGGTCAGGTGGTGATTTCCGAAGGGTTGTCGGAAGGCGATCGCGTGGTCTCCAGGGGCCTGCAGTTTCTTTACCCCGGCCAACAGGTTGAAGTGGTGGAGCGCGCGTCGACCGAGAAAACCCTCTCGCCCGGGCAGAAGACTGGTCTGCAGCGAGAGGTCAGTTTGTGAGGGAGCGCTTCAATCTTTCGGCCTGGGGGCTCAAACACCGCACGCTGGTCTGGTACATGATGTTCGTTTCACTGCTGATGGGCAGTTGGTCATTCCTGAATCTGGGGCGCGAAGAGGACCCGTCGTTTGCCATCAAGACCATGGTCATCCAGGCTCGCTGGCCCGGCGCAACGTTGCCTGACACGCTGCTGCAAGTCACCGATCGGCTGGAAAAGAAGCTTGAGGAAATCGACGCTCTGGACTACGTCAAAAGCTACACGCTGGCGGGTGAATCGACAATTTTCGTGTTCCTGAAAAGTGAGACCCGCAGCGTCGACATCCCGGCGGCGTGGTATCAGGTGCGCAAGAAAATCAGCGACGTGCGCGCCGAGTTGCCCAGCGGCATTCAGGGGCCGGCTTTCAACGACGAGTTCGGTGATGTATTCGGCAGTATCTACGCGTTCACTACCGACGGACTGTCGTTTCGCCAGCTGCGGGATTATGTCGAGCAGGTACGCGCCGACATCCGCAGCGTGCCCAATCTGGGCAAGATCGAATTGCTCGGTGCCCAGCGCGAAATCATTTACCTGAATTTCTCGACCCGCAAGCTGGCAGCGCTGGGGATTGATCAACGTCAGGTGCTGCAAAGCCTGCAAGCGCAAAACTCGGTCACGCCGGCTGGCGTGATGGAGGCGGGTCCGGAAAGGATCGCGGTGCGGGCGAGCGGTCAGTTCAAGAGTGAAGAAGACCTGCAAGCGGTTAATTTACGCCTCGGCGACCGGTTCTTTCGCCTCAGCGATCTGGCAACCATCGAGCGTCGCTATGCTGACCCGCCCTCCTCGCTGTTCCGCTTCAACGGTCAACCTGCCATCGGCCTTGCGGTGGCCATGAAGCAAGGTGGCAATATCCAGACATTCGGCACGCAATTACAGCAACGCATCGATGACCTGAGCGCAGAACTGCCGCTAGGG
This sequence comes from Pseudomonas coronafaciens pv. oryzae str. 1_6, assembly GCF_000156995.2. NCBI lineage: Bacteria > Pseudomonadati > Pseudomonadota > Gammaproteobacteria > Pseudomonadales > Pseudomonadaceae > Pseudomonas > Pseudomonas coronafaciens. Next base: position 3,113,859 of record NZ_CP046035.1, read on the forward strand.
ATCGACGTGCATCTGGTGTCCAGCCAGGCCGAGGTGGTCGAGAAAGCCATCGGCGGTTTCACCCATGCGCTGTTCGAAGCGATCCTGATCGTATTGGTGGTCAGTTTCATCAGCCTCGGCATTCGTGCCGGGCTGGTAGTGGCCTGCTCGATACCGCTGGTGCTCGCGCTGGTGTTCGTGTTCATGGAGTACAGCGGCATCACCATGCAGCGTATTTCGCTTGGCGCACTGATCATCGCCCTCGGGTTGCTGGTGGATGACGCCATGATCACGGTAGAAATGATGGTCACACGGCTCGAGAGCGGAGACTCATTGCCTCAGGCCGCAACATTCGCCTACACATCGACCGCATTCCCGATGCTTACCGGCACGCTGGTGACGGTTGCCGGTTTCGTGCCCATCGGCCTGAACTCCAGTTCGGCAGGCGAGTACGTCTTTACCATGTTCGCGGTGATCGCAGTAGCCTTGCTGCTGTCCTGGCTGGTGGCAGTGCTGTTTGCGCCGCTGATCGGTGTGCACATTCTCAAGGCGTCGGCACGACACGCCGAACCGGGGCGCTGGATGCGAGGTTTCAGCCGTCTGCTGATCAAGACCCTTGAGCACCGAGGGTGGGTGATCGGGTTGACCGTACTGCTGTTCATTGGCTCGTTGTTCGCGGCCAGATTGCTGCAGAACCAGTTCTTCCCGGACTCCGACCGACCGGAAATCCTCGTGGACATCTACATGCCACAAAACGGTTCCATCGAAGGCACCCGCCAGACCATGGACCGTTTTGAAGCGACGCTCAAGCAGGATCCCGATGTGCTGCGCTGGAGCTCCTATGTCGGCAAAGGTGCGGTGCGTTTCTACCTGCCGCTGGATCAGCAATTGAGCAATCCGTTTTATGGGCAACTGGTGATCGTCAGCCAGAGTGGCGAAGTGCGCGACCGTCTGATCGAACGTTTGCGCCAACGCTTTCGTGATGATTACGTCGGTGTGGGCGGTTATGTGCAGCCCTTGAACATGGGCCCGCCAGTCGGCTGGCCGGTGCAATATCGGGTCAGCGGTCCGGACATCGAGCAAGTGCGCAGCCAGGCCATGGCGCTTGCCGCCATTCTGGATGCAAACCCCAATATCGGTCAGGTGATCTACGACTGGAACGAGCCGGGCAAAGTACTGAAGATCGACATCGCTCAAGACAAAATACGTCAGTTTGATCTGTCCTCGGAAGACGTGGCGCAGATCCTCAATAGCCTGGTAACGGGCACTGCCATTACCCAGGTACGTGACAGCACCTACCTGATTGATCTGGTGGGACGCGCCGACAGCGACGAGCGCAGTTCGATAGACACCCTCCGCAACCTGCAGATTCCGACGCCGGATGGTTCGACCATACCGCTACTGGCGTTTGCCACCCTCAGTTATGAGCAGGAACAGCCTTTAGTCTGGCGTCGCGACCGACTGCCGACTATTACCCTGAAAGCCAGCGTACTCGGCAAGTTGCAACCGGCTGCACTGGTGAAGCAATTGAAACCCGAAGTCGATGCCTTCAGCGCCCGCCTCCCCCTGCGTTATTCGATCGCCACAGGCGGTGCGGTAGAAGCCAGCGCACGCTCGCAAGGGCCCATTCTGAAGGTCGTGCCGCTGATGCTGTTATTGGTAGTGAGCTTCTTGATGATCCAGTTGCACAGCGTTAAAAAGCTTCTGCTGGTGGTCAGTGTGGTGCCGCTGGGGCTGATAGGGGTAGTCGCCGCCCTGCTGATTTCCGGCTATCCGCTGGGCTTCGTGGCGATTCTCGGGGTGCTGGCATTGATCGGCATCATTATCCGCAACTCAGTGATTCTGGTGACCCAGATCGACGAGTTCATCGCCGCTGGCGAAAGCGCCTGGTCATCAGTGGTCAAGGCCACCGAACACCGTTGTCGACCGATCATGCTGACCGCAGCGGCTGCCAGCCTGGGCATGATCCCGATCGCCCGCGAAGTGTTCTGGGGCCCAATGGCGATCGCCATGATCGGCGGCATCGCCATCGCGACCCTGCTCACCCTGTTTTTTCTGCCGGCGCTGTATGTGGTGAGTTATGGGATCAAGCAGCCGGCCTGATGGAAGAAGGACGAAAATCCTGCTCATCACGTATCTCGTAACAGCCTTGCCACGTAACAGCCCATCTCCACCCATCACTCGCAGAAATATCCTGTATCAACTCGCCGTGCCTACTTAATCCCTGACAAAAACGTTAGCCTGCTCGCCATCAATCACACAACCGCCTGACACAGACGTCCCGGACATCTGACAGGCCTGCGCCCAAGCGAGATTTTACATGCCTCACGCATCCCGACCCGCGCACAATGCGATGACAATGACTCCGGCCATGGTGATGCTGTTCGCGTTCTGCTGTGGCGCGATTGTTGCCAACATTTACTATGCCCAGCCGATTATCGAGCTGATTGCCCCGGACATCGGGTTGTCGAGTACAGCGGCCAGTCTGATCGTTTCGTTGACGCAGATCGGTTATGCGCTGGGCTTGTTCTTTCTGGTGCCGCTGGGCGATTTGCTGGAGAACCGGCGGTTGATGCTGATCACCACCGTGGTTGCGGTTCTCAGCCTGCTGGGCGCGGCTTTTGCCGAACAACCAAACCTGTTTCTGCTGGTGTCGTTGCTGGTGGGGTTCAGTTCTGTGTCGGTGCAAATGCTGATCCCACTGGCAGCGCACCTTGCGCCCGAGGAGTCTCGAGGCCGTGTGGTCGGCGGGATCATGGGCGGGCTGCTGTTGGGGATTCTACTGGCACGGCCCATTGCCAGCCTGGTGGCGGATCATTTCGGCTGGCGTGCAGTATTCGGCTCGGCGGCAGTGATCATGATAGGTATCAGCGTAGTGCTTGCGACTACCATGCCCAAGCGCCTGCCGGACCATCGTGCGTCCTACGGCCAGTTGTTGTTCTCGCTCTGGACTCTGCTGCGTACCCAACCGGTACTGCGTCAGCGCGCCTTTTACCAAGCGTGCATGTTCGCGACGTTCAGCCTGTTCTGGACGGCTGTGCCACTGGAACTGTCGCGCAACCACGGGCTGTCGCAAACGCAGATTGCCATCTTCGCCCTGATCGGCGCGATCGGCGCAATCGCTGCCCCCATCAGTGGTCGCCTGGCAGACGCCGGCTATACCCGCATAGCCTCACTGGGCGCGCTATTGCTCGGCGCTCTGAGTTTTCTCCCGGGCCTGGTTCACCCTGCCTACAGCGTGATCGGCCTGGCAATCACGGGCGTGGTCCTGGATTTCTGCGTACAGACCAGCATGGTCCTGGGTCAGCGCACTGTCTACGCCCTGGATGCGGCCAGTCGCAGCCGGCTCAATGCGCTGTACATGACCAGCATCTTCATCGGCGGCGCTATTGGCTCAGCGGTGGCCAGCCCGCTATTCGACCATGGCGGATGGGCTTGGGTGCTGATCGCAGGCACGGTACTGCCGCTGATTGCGTTGCTGGCGTTTCTCAGGGATCGATCAAGGCAGAATGCGTAAACGCTGCACTTTGTGACTGATTTGCAGGATAATGCCGCGGCGGTTGCATAGCCAATCGCCCTTCTGGCTCTCTCTCGCACCTTTAGGCTCGCGTATCCGGCACCTCTGGATAAGCGCGATTGAACACGGATTGTACAGACGCCTCATCCCAAGGCCCCCAACCCGCCGATGTGCTGTTCAAGCGCATCGGTAAGCACCTCCGCAACCCGAACAAGGCAAAACAGCAATGGACGCAGCACCACGAACAAGCAAAATTTCCGCGATTTTCGCCAAGATATCGCTCGGCATCAGCGGCATGATCGGGGTCATCTGGAGCATCTTCACCTACCTCTTCCCGGACCCGGCCATTCTTGGCCTCAGCGTCGACTTCATCAACTGGAAGACGCTGATAATCATTGTCAGCGCGATCATGTTGTTCAGCGGGCTGGGTATCGCAATCCTCGCCAGGAAGCTGCCTGCGGTACTCAAGCTTGGCGTCTGGTTGGCGCTGGCGTTGTTTCTGTGTGCAGTTTTTTTCAAGTTGGGCGGTGAATACGCCAAGCCTTCGCTCGAATTCGCCCGCAGTCAGAAGCTGTTCGTCGAGAATGACAACGCCAACATGTTCGGCAAACGATCCGAGACCGTCGACAACCTCAGCGTGGAATTGCTTGATTGCGATCAGAACGGCCAGTCGCCTACCTGTACCCTCGAACTGATCAACAAGAGTGCAGACCGCGACTTCCGTTTTCTCACTCCAATAAGCCTGTTTGAGGAAACCGGCGGCGCACTGGGTCTGTCGCAACTGCGCGTTGGCGATGCCAAGTACGACCGTTGGGACAGTTTCCAGTTAATCCGCAACGTCCCTACCCGCGTGACGCTGATCTTTGAAGCGACCAAGGGCCGGATCAAGCAATCACCTGCTTTGAAGCTGACCTTCCGTGATCGCGAGAACAAAGACAACGTACTCAAGTTCAACGAGGTCAAGGTCAATTAGTTAACCGTGAATGGTGCGTCGCCCCTCCAGGCATGATGACGCACGTTTTGGCTAGCGTGCTGACTGTTGCAACCAGTTCCCCAGGTCCACCACTTCAGCCTCGCTGATGCTGTGCCCAAGGCCTTCATAAGCATGAAACTGCGGCGTCAGGCCGAGCGACTTGAGGGTTGCTTCGGCTTGCGGGCCGCTGGCGTAGGCCACCTGGCGGTCCTGCTTTCCATGACCGATGAAGACTTTCAACGCCTTGAGGTCGTCAGAGGGTTTGACCTCGGACTGAACCACCGGCAACAAACGCCCGCTCAACGCCGCAATGCCCCCCACCAGCTTCGGCTGACGCAAGGCAACTTCGTAGCTCATCATTGCGCCTTGGCTGAAGCCGACCAGAAAAACCTTGTCAGGCTGAGTGTGGAATTTTGCCGTGGCCTGAGTAATGAATGCAGTCAGTTTGGTGCCGCTGCTTTTCAGGTCTTCGGTCACGCCGTCGTAATCGGGTGCACCCCGCTTTTGGGTGAACCACTTGTAACTGTCGGGCTGTAACGTTACCGGAGCCTGCACCGACAGGTAGTTGTAATCGGCCGGCAGATGCTCCTTGAGCCCGAACAGATCAGCAGCGTTGCTGCCATAGCCATGAATGAAGATCACCAGCGGCCGGTTCGGGGTTTCGACATTTGCTTGCGCAAGGTAGTCCAGCGGCAGATCCGTGTGCAGGGTGTCCTGTGCCTGCGCCATCCCGGCAACAGCAAACAGCAAGGCAGCGAAAAATTTCAGCATCGGTTCATGACCTCTTTTGAGCGCTGCCGACAGGCAGCGCCGTGAGTGGATGTCGTGGCAAAACTAACACAGCGTCAGTTATGCATGCTGGTCCGCGAAACCTCGGGTTTGAGCAGCTGCATCTGCTGACGGTAATCATCAGTCACCTGACGCGCCTGACTGCTGCTGGTGATGACCCGTGGCGTAATCAGCACGATCAGCTCGGTACGCCCCTTGGACTTGCTGGTGGTGCCGAACAGCCATCTCAAGCCTGGGATACGTCCCAGATACGGCACGGCGTCGACCGTCTCTGCGTTATCCTGCTTGATCAGCCCGCCCAGCAATATTGTCTGACCGCTCTGAGCTGCAACCTGAGTGGAAACGGAGCGACTTGAAATGCGCGGGTTGCCGTTGGCATCGTTATTCGAGGCGTTGTTGTCGGCATTACTGACCTGTTGCTGAATGTCCATGTACACCAGGCCACCCGGATTGATGCGCGGCACGACATCGAGAATCACACCGGTCTGCACGTATTCCACACTGCTCAATGTGGTGTTGGTGGACGTGTTGGTGTTGATCGAGGTCTGGCTGATCGGAATGTTGTCACCCACCTGAATCTGCGCCTGCTGATTGTTCATGACCACCAGCGACGGCGCCGACAGCACCTGAGTGCGGCCATTGCGTTCAAGAGCGCGCAACGCCACCTGCAAATTATTGCTGACGAAGGAGTAGAAGAACGCATCGGTCGCGCCCAGCGCAGCCCCGCCGGTGCCGAGTGCGCCCTGACTGCCTGCCGTGTTGGCGACGTTTCCGGTGGTTCCCGAATTGCCCGCCAGACGCCCCAGATACCACTGCACGCCCATGTCCAGTTCGCCAGTCAACGAGACTTCCAGAATGCGCGTCTCGATCTGCACTTGCAGCGGTGGATTATCGAGGCGCTTGATGGCTGATTCGATTTCTTTCCACTGTGCTGGACGTGTGCGTACCAGCAACTGGTTGCTGCTCTTCTGCGCAGTAATGCGCGTGCTGGCGTCGAGTGACTTGCCGTTGCCTGCGGAGCCGCTGCCGTCCTGGCCGGACGAATCGGATTCGGAATCACCGCCGCTCTGGTCATCACCCTCGGATTCGCTGTCGGCGTTGTTCTGGCTGTTGTTCAGGCCCTGGTTGTTACCAAAACCGCCGCCATTGCTCATGCCGCCGCTGTTGCCGATACCACCGCCGTTGCCGCCCAGCCCACCGGAACCGCTCATGCCGCCGCCGCCGCTGGAGTTGAGCGATGACAGAGTGGTGGTGCGCAGACCTGGCGCCACCTTGGCCGGCGAATCTTCCTTGATAGCGCCCGTGCCGTAGATCTGCCGCAGGTATTTGGCAAGGTCAGTGGCCTTCATGTTGCGCACGTCGTACACGTACATCTGCGGCTCGTTGCCGCCGCCTTCGTCGATGGTGTGAATCCACTCGCCGACTTCGCGCAGGTATTCGGGCTGCGAGGAAATAGCGACCACCGAATTGGTCCGCTCGATAGGCAGGAAGCGCACCATGCCCGCCAGCGGCATGCCGCTTTCAGGGCCGAACATTTTTTGCAGCTCGGGCATCAGTTCGCCGACCGAAGCGCGCTGCAGACCGAATACGCCGACCGACATACCTTTCAGCCAGTCCACATCGAAGGTGTCGATGGTGTCCTGATAGTTGGCCAGTTCTTCAGGCGTGCCCGCCAGGCTGAGAACGTTGCGCGCCGGATCGACCAGCAGAAATGCGTTTTCCCGGGCGAACGGCTTGAGCAGCTTCTGCATTTCGTTGGCCGAGATGTAACGCAGCGGAAACAGTCGTGCCGACATTCCTGGCGAAGGTTGTGCCACACGCATTTCCGGCACCAGCTTGCCCGCCACGGCCTGATTGGAAGGCAGGATGACGTAGCGATTGCCCTGTTTGATCATCGCATTATCGGTCCAGGACAGCAGCGTCTCGAGGATCGACAGCGCCTGTTGCTTGTTGACCGGTTTGGACGTCGAGAAGCTGACGTCGCCCTTCACACCTTGGGCGATGCTGTAATTCTCGTGCAGCAGATCGCCCATGATGCTGTTGATTACCGCCTGAATGGGCTGGTTGGTGAAGTTGAAGACGATATCTCCGGTCTCGGCCGGGCGCGCAGCCGGCGCCGCAGCGGGCTGACGGATGAACCGCTGGTTGCCCTGGATGATCTTGCGCTGTGGCGAGGTCGTCGTCTGCTGGGCAGGTGGCTCGACAGGCGGTCGCTCGCTGCGCGGGTCTACCGGCGGACGTTGTGAACCCGTTCCCTGGAGCGCTTCCTGCAGCATGCCATTGTCGGGATCGAGTGTGTCTGACGGTGTCGCGCAGCCGCCAAGGGCGACGGCGGTGGCCAGGCAAAGCAAGGGTGTGCGCAAGGTAGCGATGGCAGGAACTCCAGAAAATGTACCCATCACAGGGTGGAATCGTTGGTTAAGGTAATCGGGGGGCTGCTTGACGGCGGCGGCAGGCGCAACGCGGGCAGGCGCAGGACTTGCGTACGCTCGTCGAGCCTGAAAGTGGCCTCGGTAGGCTCAAGACGCTCAAGCGTCCAGCCATTGGGCAGACGCGCGCCCTGACGCACTTTAAGTGCCGGCCCGCTGGCCTGTTTGAGCAGTGCAACACGTAGCGAGCCATCCATGATTACCCCGGTCAGGGTCAGGCCAGCCAGGCTGGAGGCCTGCACATCAGTTTTGCGGACCGCCGCATCGGGGCTGCGATCAGGACTGAAAAGCGGGGTCTTCCAAGTATTAGCCAGACTGTCCAGAGTAGATGACGGCGCACTGTGGATCTGCGCCTTCTGATCCGTCAGGTTACGCGGCGCCTGCTCCGGCAGCCAGCCTGGCGAATGTGCTGCACCACTGAATATCAGTGCAATCAGCGCAGCCAGCAAAGCGGCACATGCCAGCAAAGCCCACTCCAGCGGACGTAATGAGCCGATCATTGCTCGCCCTCCCCGACACTGGCCGGTTGCAGGTAGCCGCGCACCAGCAGATGCACTACCAGCTTGCCCGCAGCACCATTGGCAGGCGCATTGGCGTCGCGACGCATACTCATCTCATCGATAAACAGAAACGGACGCTGGTATTCCAGCGCATGCAAAATGGCCGTCAGCGGCTCAATGGCGCAGTTCAGGGTCAGGCTGACCTTGACCTGACGATACGGCTCGGCGCTGTCCTGCTCCGGCGTGATCGGCATACGCTGGGTCAGCTCGCAGCCGCCACCGGTGTTGGCCTGACTGCTGATCAGATCGGCGATACGCTGCATCAGGTCCGCCGCCACGGCACTGGGGTCTTCTCCTGGCAACAGGCTGGTGCTGCTCGCCGGATCCCGACGCGCCTGCTCTAACTGCTCGCGCAGGGAATCACCTTGCTGCAACAAACCGGCGTAGCGTTGCTGCTGTTCACGCAACTGCTCGGTCTGTTCGCCGATATCACGCAATGGCCCGGCGAACCAGCTGTCGATCAACAACCAGTAAGCCAGGCATAGCACCAGTGCCAGGACAGTAAGGGCCGCGCCCCGCCGTTCACGGCTTGTCAGTGGACGGCGCATCGGCGTTCTCCTGTTGCTGGTTCTGGTGCAAGTGCGCACGCAGGGAGTACTGATCCTTGCCGGTTTTGGTGTCAGGCTGGATCACCCCCTGAAACTGGGCATTGTCCAGGCTACGACAGTCTTTTACCCGGCCTATCAAAGCACTGGCCTTGCCGCTCTGGCCGGAAAACGCCACTTCGGCGCTGTCACTGATCTCGAGATGCTCGATCCAGGTGTCCGAAGGAAGGCAGGCGGTCAGCTCGCTGAGTAACGCCGAGAGCGGCGGCTGAGCAGCCTTGCGCCGCAACAGGTAATTGGCGGCACCCAGGGTGTTAGTCAATTGCTGGCGCAGTTGCTGAACCTCTCCGACCTGGGCTTTTTGTGCCTTGACGCTGGCTTGCATGTCGTCGAGCAGGCTTTGGCGATCATTCAGCCACAGCAGCATGGCACTCAACAGCAGACCGACACACAGCCAGCCCAGCCAGCGTTGCAAGCGATGGCCAGAGCGCGACTGTTGCGGACGCAGCGGCATAGGCAGCAGATCGACACCCATGCGCTGACCTTCAGCGCCAACGTCCACAGCATCAGGACGCAGACCACGCTCGGCGCACTCGGCGAGTATCGCGTCCAGCCGCTCGCGCAGTATGGCCACCAGCGTGACCTGGACAAAGCTGGCGCTACGGCTGTCCTGGCGAGCGACGAAATACAACTGCCCCGCGTCGAAAGGCGTAAAGCGATCCAGCTCGTAGCCCACCACGGTGGACAGGTTGCGGGCTGCGGCGGCCGGCAATTGCAAGGTTTGCACCAGCACCGCAGAAGCAGGCAGCAGCAGAACGCGTCGCGCTTGGGCCGATGCGACAGGCAACGGCTCGACCAATGGCCAGACGTGCGTCTGCTCGACGGTCTCGCGACCCAGCCAGCGGCGCACGCGCAAAGGCAGGCAGGCGCGAAGCTCGGCCACCCACCATTGCCATGCCTGTTGGGCCGGACTGCCACGCCACTGCCTGGCGACCTGTTCGCGTAACGCGTAAACAGGCGCCAGACGTGCAGAAACTGATGAATTCATTCTTGCCAACGCAATACCCTGTAGGGCTGTGCGCTTCCCTCCGATGGGCTCAATAAAACAGTGGTTTTTAACAGGGCGGTCACACCGCCCGGTCGTTCTGCGCGGCTGTCGATGGCCAGTACCTCGCCAGGATCAGCCCCTGCAGCGCTCTGGTTCGGCAAGTTCAAGGCCCTACGCAGCAACCCCGAAGCGAATGCCGGATCGGGCCTGTCCAGGCCGCTCCATAATGTTATTTCCGGTAATATCCGGGTATACAGCGCCTGACTCATGCCCGGCAACTGACGTACTTCCTCGACCACTCGCAAGGGTGACTGGCCGCCATTACGCTGAGCCTCCAGCACCTGGGCAATACTGCTGGCCTGGTTTTTGGCCGCGCCACACGCCTGCAGCAGCCGGGATATATCGGCGACCGGCGCACTATTAAGGTCCAGCTTGCCGCGCTCGCTCCTGATACTCACAACCAGTTGCGTGTCATCCATGCGCAACGACACCAGACGCCCATCGGCAATCCAGCGTTTGCGCTGCGCAGGATCAAGCAACCCCTGCACAGCCATATTCATGCCAGCCTCAGCCGCCATCAAAGCCTGCGTGTTCTGCCGCAGCCAGAGTGCCTGCCGGCTTTCCAGTTGCACCCAGCCCGCCAGCCCGCCCAGCAACAGGCTGAGCAGTGCAAGAACCCAAAGCACTACCAGCAGCGCTACGCCGCGCTGGTATCGATTTGCTTCAATCATTCGCCGCTCGCCCCGCCGGACAAATCCAGACGCAACGCTACAACCTCGGGTACCCATTTGATGGTTCCTCTGGTCTGCATGTCGATCCGTACCGCTCCCGGTAAACGATTCGGCCACGGCCAATCGGGCAGCCATCCTGTAGGCTTGCCCTTCGGGTTGAGCCCTCTGTAACTGAACGTCAGTGAATCGACGTTTTGCAGCAACACTTGAGGCTCACCCCACGGTTTAAGTGCAATACCGTTTGCACCGGACTGAACCTGAGCAAAAGATACCTGCAAGGAACGACGCCCCTCAGGCCCCTTGAGCTCAAGGCTATGAACCTGGATGCCGCCGCCCAACTCGCCAGGCAACGTGGCGACAAACCGCAACTGTTGCGCCGAGCCTTCGAAAAAACCGCTGTTCACATCGTCTTCCGCGGACGTGTCCAGCGGCAGCGCCTGGCTTATCGAACTGCGCAAAAAGGCCTGCGCAGCGCGGGTCTCATCCAGATTGACGGTGTAGCGCTCAGCCTTGAGCACGGCACGATTGGCTCCCAACAATGCCCCGGCTACCAATACCAGCAGCACGCCCAGCAGGCTGATCACCAGCAACACTTCAAGCAACGTGAAGCCACGCTGAGCCGACCTCATGAGCCAGCCCCGGTGACAGCGCCGCGTAGCTTCAGGGTACTGAACTGCGCCTTGCGCTGATGCTCGTTCAGCGACAGATCAAGGCGAAACAGCCTGGGTTGTCCGTTCGCGCCTGGCAATTGGTGAATATCCAGTGTCCAGTCAATGCCGGACAAGGTGCCCTTACGCGTAGCGTTTTCCAGCGGCCCGGCGCTTTCCTGATCCATGATGGTGCGGGCAGCGTGACTGAGCCGGTCGCTGCGTGACACCTGTTGCAGCGACCGCGCACTTTGCCCGAACGCAACCAGTAAAACGCCACTGCAGACCGCCATAACGGTCAATGCAGCCAGCATCTCCAGCAGGGTGAACCCCGACTGCGATGTTTTCATTAAAGCGACCGAACCTGGACACTGCCGGTCAGCCAGCCAATATCGATACGCCAGCGCCGGTCACCGTCGGCGACCAAAACGTTGCCACCGCTGGAACCTCCGTCCGGGTAAAACTCGACCGACGAGCCAAGGTCCGAGGAGGTCTGCAGGGTCACTCGCAGCGTGACAGGCCAACGCATTTCACGCTTGCCGGGGGCCTTGAACGTTGCCTTGCGCAGATTGAACTCGGTGCGCGCCGGCTGGCCCGTCACAATAGCCCGCACTCGGGTCGCCCGCAGTGCCTCGACCATGTCGCCCACTGCACGACGCTCGCTGGCAGTACTCAAACCCTGTTGCAGACCGAAACCCACCAGACCGACAGCGATGCTCATCAAGACCAGCACCACCAGCATTTCCATGAGGGTAAAACCCCGGCTCGCAACAGACGCTTTCATTCCGGCATTTACTCCCAGTTGCCCAGGTCGGCGCTGTAACCTTCGCCACCCGGCTGACCGTCCTGGCCGTAGAAGATCAGATCGAAGCTGCCGTGCTGGCCTGGGAAGCGATAGCCAAATGCATGGCCGAACGGGTCCTTGAGGTCCGAAGGCTTGGCGTAAGGGCCATTCCAGTTCGACGCGTTACCCGGTTTTTCAGTCAACTGCTGCAACGTCTTGGGAGGCGAACCGACATCCAGCGCGTAGCTTTCGATTTTCATGCCCAGGCTCGCCAGCTGCGCCTTGCCCGCGCCGTACTTGCCCTTGTCGACGTTGCCGCCCACTTGCCGCACGACAATGGTCGCAACGATGCCCAGCAGGACGATAACGGCGAGCATTTCCAGCAAGGTGAAGCCACCCTGACGGCGTGCGGGTTTGAAGCGTGTACGGCTAAAATTCATCGCAATGGTTTCCTCGTTCATGGATTCAGATATTGCTGGTCAGACTCATCAGCGGCAGCATGATGGCCAGCATGATCACCGCGACCATGCCCGCCATCACCACTGTCAACGCCGGTACAAGAGCTGCCAGCATGCGGTCGATACCGCGCTTGGCCTCGACGTCGAACACGTCGGCGACCTTCATCAGCATCGTGTCCAGTTCGCCAGCCTGTTCGCCGACTTCAATCATTTGCAGGGCCAGGTCCGGCAGCAGTGGCTGCGCGCCGAACGCACTGGCCAGCGTGCCACCGCCCTTGACCGACTCGGCGGCCTGCTCCACCTGGGCCTGCAAGGCACGATTGGTACACACCTGCCGTGCGATGACCAGCGCCTGAAGCAACGCCACGCCATTGGTCAAAAGCGTTCCGAGAGTGCGGGTCAGGCGCGCGGCTTCGATGCGCTGCAACAGAGGGCCGATGACCCGGATACCCAACAGGCGGCGGTCACGCCGTTCACGCCGCTGGGGATCACGCATGCGGATCGCCATGCCCCATATAAGCGCAATCAGACCTGCAAACACCGCCAGGCCGTAGTCACCGAGAAACTGTCCAAGGTCGAGAATGACCTCGGTGATCAAAGGGATCGGCACCCCGAGATCCTTGAAAATGGGTACGAATTGCGGCACCACGTAAGCCAGCAACAAGGCCAGTGAGCCAAGCACACCTACGACAAGGAACGCCGGGTAGATCAGTGCGTTGATCACTTCACCGCGCAACAACTGGCTGCGTTCCAGGTAATCGCTCAGCTGGCGCAACGTGCTTTCGAGAGCACCACCGGCTTCACCGGCGCGCACCATGCTTATATAGAGGGGCGAAAACTGAGTGCCCTCTTCTTCCAGCGCAACGGACAACGGCTTACCCGCCTTGACCTGCTCGCGAATACGTTCGATCAGCGCCTTGGTCTGCGGTTGTCCAGGCTGTTTGAGCAGAATCCCGAGAGATCGTTCCAAAGGTTGCCCTGCACCCAACAACGTAGCGAGCTGCTGAGTGAAACTGACCAGCGCCGCTCCGTTCAGCAAGCCGCTGCCGAGCACACGACGCAGCCCGCCGAGACCGGCGACATCGACCTGCAAGACCATCAAACCGCGCTTTTGCAAAGCAGCAATGGCAGCGTCCTGATCTCGAGCCTCCAGCGTGCCGTTCTGCGGCGCGCCTTGCGCGTCCAGCGCGCGGTATTTGAACAGACTCATGTGCCATCACCCCGGGTGACGCGCAACACTTCTTCCAGTGAGGTGACGCCGGCTACGGCCTGACGCAAGCCCTCTTCGTGCAAGGTGCGCAACCCGCCGCGACGTGCAGCCTCCTCCAGTGTCGAGGCGTCGGCGTGACGCATCAACAGGCTGCGCAGCTCTTCATTCATGACCAGCAACTCGGTGATTGCACTGCGTCCGCGGTAGCCACCGCCCGGCGCGTCGGCGCGTGGCCGGTACAGCCGAATCGGACGCTCGTCGGTGAAACGCTCGAGCCCGTGCTCGGCGATCAGCTCCGGTGGAGCATCGAACGCCTCACGAGTGGCCGGGTCCAGTCGTCGCACCAGTCGCTGAGCCAGAATGCCATTGACGGTCGAGGCGATCAGGTAGCTTTCGACGCCCATGTCCAGCAAACGGGTAATACTCGCCGCAGCGCTGTTGGTGTGCAGGGTCGAAAGCACCAAGTGACCGGTTAATGAAGACTGGATGGCAATGCGGCAGGTTTCGAGGTCGCGCATCTCACCGATCATGATGACGTCCGGGTCCTGACGCACAATGGAGCGCAACGCCCCGGCGAAGTCCAGACCGATGGAGGGCTTGACCTGAATCTGGTTGATGCCTTCGAGCTGGTATTCCACCGGGTCTTCGACGGTGATGATCTTGCGCTCGGCAGTGTTGAGCCGCGACAACGCCGTATAGAGCGTGGTGGTTTTACCGGAACCCGTCGGGCCGGTGACCAGCAGGATGCCGTGCGGTCGCTCAAGCACATCCAGAAACTCGTCCAGGCGTTCGCCATCGAAGCCCAGGCTCGGGAAGTCGAAATTGATGGTTTGCCGGTCCAGCAGACGCATGACAACCGACTCGCCGAAACTGGTGGGCACGGTAGAAACCCGCAGGTCCAGCTCCTTGCCCTGAATACGCAACATGATCCGGCCATCCTGCGGCAAACGTCGCTCGGCGATGTCCAGGCGAGCCATGATCTTCACCCGGGATATGACCGCTGCCGACGAGCTGGAAGGTGGCGCTTCGGCTTCATGCAGTACGCCGTCGATGCGATAGCGCACCTTCAGCTGGCTTTCGAACGGCTCTATATGAATGTCCGACGCACGCTGTTCAACCGCGCGCTGCAAAATCAGGTTGACCAGACGAATGACCGGCGCCTCTGACGCCAGGTCCTTGAGATGCTCGATGTCTTCCAGCGAGCCGCCCTCGTCGTCAAGGTTCTCGATCAGAGTGCCCATTGCCGACCGGCCCTGCCCGTAATACCGCTCGATCAGCGTCTCGACTTCATTGCGCGGGCCCACGGAAAGGCGCACCGGCACTTCACAGGCATAGGCAATTGCTTGAAACGGGTACAGCGTGCCGGGGTTGGCGCCGAGTACCTGAAGCCCCTGATCGCTCCAGCCTACCGGCACCACCTGATAGTGGCGCATGAAACGCTCGGTCAGCGGCGGCAGCGGATCCAGCATTGGCGGCACGCCGTCGGCCAGTACCAGCGGAGCATTCAACAGCGCAGCCCAGGCGCGTGCCAGTTCGAACTCCGACACCAATCCAAGGCGGGTCAGAAGACCCAACAGCTCGGTGCCTTCCGATTCATGTTGCAAACGGTGCGCCCGCTCCAGATCGACCGCTTTCAGACCGGCATTTTCGACCAGCCAGGCACAGACCTGCTCGGCATCCGGGATTGCGATGCGGGATATATCGACGGGAACTGGAGACATGAATGAGGGCATTTTGCTACTTCGGAGGGACATATTACAGCACTCTCCGCATGGAGAGTGCTGCGCTCAAAGGCTTCAAACGATCAGTTTGACTGCTTTTGAGGGGTTGCGTTCTGTGGGCGACCACCTTTTGTGGGTTCGGTCTTTTGTTTTTGAGCTGCTTTGGCGTCCTGAGTCTGGGTCATCACGGTCGAATCGGTAGTACCCGAAGTGGCATCTGCGTCTGTCGACTCTTCGGCAACTGCTGCGCCACTCAGGGCCAGACCTAAAACCACCGCTGCACTGATCATGGAAAACTTCATTTTAATAACTCCTCGGGAAAACACAGGAGACTGCACGACGCAGCACTCACAATAAAAAAAGGGCAAGAATTAACGAACAGCACGCATGGCAACTTGCGAGCTGTCTTTCTTCATCCTGAAAAATCTTAAACCCATCGACCAGTAGGTTTAAGAAGAGTTCCTCATCTGCACAGAAAAATGACAAAAATAAAGAAAAATACGCTTTTGTTTGACATTTATGGCTTGTTTTAGACTTAATCGTCACCGTTCACAAACCCGAGGCGCCATTTAGCGATAGCAAAATGATGGCACCTTAGAGGCAGTAAAACATAACAATTTAAAAGAAAAGTGTTAACTAAGCGGACCTGTATCGCCCCCTTCAAACAGGGGTAAAACGCGATAACGGATGACCGTTGCCTGAAAAAATATTAAACGCCGATGGGCAAGTTGTGACGCATTAAACCGGCGTGTAAGCGCGGGCAAACAGTTATTCTAAATACCGTTGGAGAGCAGCATGAACAAACGAAAGATGATAGGCGCGCACTCGGCCCTGGCCTTGCTCGCGTTGGCGGTTTCGCAGGTGTACGCCGCTGACGCGACCGTGCAGCAGGGTCGTGAAGATCGCGCTGAAAAAGCCGCGCAAAAGACCCTGGCCAAGATGACCATGGAAGAAAAGCTGGCCTACATCGGCGGCACCGGCGGCTGGGACGTCAAGCCACTGACCAACTATGGCGTTCCGCAGATCCACGGCGCCGATGGCGGCGTCGGTGTGCGTTACACCAGCGAAGGCAACGATCAAGGCGTGGTCTACCCGTCCGGTCCTAACCTGGCAGCCACCTGGAACCCGCGTCGTGCCATCGACCTGGGTCGCGCACTCGGCTATGACACTGCCACCGGAGGTTACCAGTTCATCACTGGCCCCGGCGTCAACCTGTACCGCATGCCTTACGGCGGCCGTGCATTCGAATACCTCTCCGGCGAAGATCCGTTCCTGGGCGCCAGCCTGGCACCGGGCGTGATCAACGGTATCCAGTCTCGTGGTGTGTGGGCCAACGCCAAGCACTACGCAGCTAACGACCAGGAAAGCAACCGCTTCAATCTCGACCAGAAGATGAGCGAACGCGTTCTGCGCGAAATGTCGCTGCCTGCTTTCGAATCGTCCTCGAAAAACGGCAACGTTGCGATGATGATGTGCGCCTTCCAGAAGGTGAACGGTGAGTTCGCTTGCGAAAGCGAGCACCTGATCGCCCAGATCCTGAAGAAGGAATGGGGCTACAAGGGCTTTGTACAGAGCGACTACAACGCTGTGGTTCACGGCTTCAACGCTGCCCGTGCCGGTACCGACCTGGACATGATGGGCTACCAGATGAACAGCTCCGTGCTGAAGCCGCATCTGGACGCCGGTGACCTGAGCGCTGCGACCATCGATGACAAGGTCCGCCGCATCCTCAAGCAGATCTACCTGTACAAGTTCGACAGCAAAGCACCGCTGACCACCCACAACATGAACAGCTCGACCAGCAACAAGGTTGCTCTGAATGCTGCGCGTGAAGGTATCGTGCTGCTGAAGAACCAGGACAACCTGCTGCCGCTGGACAAGCAGAAAGTCAAGAAAATCGCCGTGGTCGGCACCTTGGCAAAATACGCACCGCCTACCGGTTTCGGCAGCGCCAACGTTATGGCCAGCCATTACGTCAGCGAGCTGAGCGGCCTGCAGCAAATGGCACCTAACGCCAAGGTCGAGTTCATCGACGGGCTGTCGCTGGATCCGAGCACCTCTGCCTGGACCACCACCGACACCGCTGGCAACGAAGTTCAAGGCATGAAAGCCGAGTACTTCAGCAACACCAACTGGTCCGGCGATGCAGCGGTCACCCGTACCGAAA
The DNA here is from genome assembly GCF_000156995.2 of Pseudomonas coronafaciens pv. oryzae str. 1_6. Taxonomy (NCBI): domain Bacteria; kingdom Pseudomonadati; phylum Pseudomonadota; class Gammaproteobacteria; order Pseudomonadales; family Pseudomonadaceae; genus Pseudomonas; species Pseudomonas coronafaciens. Next base: position 3,131,417 of record NZ_CP046035.1, read on the forward strand.
AACACGTTGATCTGGACTGGGCCAACGACAAGAACCTGCCGTTCGAAAGCAACACCTCGACGTCCGATCCGTACACCAGCAAAGGTTCGACCGCTAGCCAGCTGAATGGCGATACTTCGTCGACATCGATCCGCTACACCGGCAAGATCACCCCGACCCAGAGCGGCGAGCAGGTGTTCAAGGTTCGCGCCGACGGTGCTGTGCGCCTGTGGGTCAATGGCAAGAAAATCATCGACAACGGTGAAGGCAAGCCATTGCCGGGCAACAGCATCCCGCCAACCATTCCAGAGTTCGCCAAGGTCAATCTGGAAGCAGGCCAGTCCTATGACGTGAAGCTCGAGTACTCGCGTCGTGCAGGCTACCTGTCGACCATGGGCGGCCTGGTGGGCGTACAGTTGAGCTCGGCTTCGCTGAACGCGCCGCAGGACCTGTCCGGCTACGACGCCGTCGTGGTTGCCGTCGGTAACAGCAGCGAATACGAAGGTGAAGGTTTCGACCACAGCTTCGATCTGCCTGAGTTCCAGAACGAGCTCATCCAGAACATCGCCAAGGTCAACCCGAACACCGTGGTGACCATGTACGGCGGTACCGGTCTGAAGATGAGCGACTGGATCGAACAGGTTCCGGTAGCTCTGCACGCCTTCTACCCGGGCCAGAACGGTGGTCAGGCGCTGGCCGAGATTCTGTTCGGCAAAGTCAACCCGTCGGGCAAGCTGCCGATCAGTATCGAACGCAATATCGAAGACAACCCTGTCTACGCATCCTTCCCGAAATTCGACAATCAGAACACTCTGACCGACATGGATTACAAGGATGACCTGATGCTGGGTTATCGCGGTTACGAGAAGAAAGGCATCAAGCCTCTCTACCCGTTCGGTTACGGCCTGTCGTACACCACCTTCGGTTACAGCAACATCAAGGTCACGCCGGGCGTTGCAGTGGGCAATACGCCGATCAAGGTGTCGTTCGACCTGACCAACACTGGCAAGGTGGGCGGTTCGGAAGTTGCGCAGCTGTACGTTGGTCAGCAGAACCCGAAAGTCGAGCGTCCGATCAAGGAACTCAAAGGCTACAAGAAGGTGTTCCTCAAGCCGGGTGAAAGCAAGCGCGTGACCATCGAGCTGAATGATCGCTCGCTGGCCTACTTCGACGAGAAGAGCAAGCAGTGGGTGGTCGACGCCGACACCTTCAACATCTCGCTCGGTGCCTCGTCGCAAGACGTCCGCCTGAACGCCAAGCTGGTCAACTCGTTCCGTCAGGAACTGTCGACCACCAGCAGCAACCCGCTGCCACGTTCAGCGCTGAACTCGGTTCTGGTCGAGAAGCCACCGGTCAAGACTGGCGGTGTGTTCAAGCAGACCGTCGAGTAAGCATCACGCTGACTGACTGAAAAACGGACGAATAAAGGCTCAGGGACGAGCCCTTACCGCTGCATCGACCTGCGCAATGTAGGCATCGAAACACTCGACCAGATCCAGTTGGTCGGGAAAGCGTAACCACTGAATCTGCAAGCCATCCATCATGGCCAGGATCTGCTGGATCACCTTTGACACATCCACATCCGCTCGCACTTCCCCTCGTTCCACCAATTCCGAAAACTGACTCAACAAATGCGCATGGATGCGCTCGTAGCGCGTCTGAAACCACTCATAGGCAGGCTGGTTGTCCAGCAGGCTTTCGGCGTTGAGGATGGAAAAGGCACGCACTACACCCGGTGCAGTGGCATTGGAGCGATTGATCGCACGCAGTCCGTTGAGCAGGCCGGTCAATGAGTTTTCAGTACGGACTTCGGCAGCAATCCGGGCGTTGACCTGATCACGGCGCTCCAGCACCCCCATCAACAATGAGATCTTGCTCGGAAAGTGGTGCAGCAAACCCGCAACGGAGATTCCGACGATAGCCGCCACCTTGGCGACAGATGCGCCGGTGTAACCCTCAAGGGAAAATATCTGCAACGCGGCGTCCAGCAACTCTTCGCGACGTTTCTCGCCTTTGGGCGCACGCCGCTGTCGGATGGCTACCGCTCCCGTTTCCATGGGTTCATGCCGAGTCATATCGGGCTCCTTCTTCAACAGCCGCATACCCTAACCATTCAGAACGCCTCTGGCAACGCCAACAAACCTGATTGTCAGACAATTTATTGACGTATTACAGTGGCGTGGGCGCAAAATTGCAACCCATTGGCCGCATCAGGCAGAAGCTCGAAAGCCCCGGCATTCAGAAAACTCAGGCGACTGATCAGCGACGCGAGCCGTGAGGCTAGGCAGTTCCCTGCCCTTCACCCTTACGCCTGGTCTCCAGGCCTGCTGCATGAGCCATCGCCCAACGCCCTCTGCATCAACACGGTGTCCACCCAACGACCGTGCTTGAACCCTACCGACTCGAAGACCCCCACCCGGCGAAAGTCCATTCGCTCGTGCAAGCGCAACGAGGCGATGTTTTCGCTGTTGCCGATCACCGCGATCATCTGCCGCCAGCCACCCGTTTCGCACCGTTTGATCAGCTCGCCCAGCAGCGCATGGCCGATACCCAGCCCGCCCATGCCAGCACGTACATACACCGAATCTTCGACAGTGAAGCGGTAGGCAGGACGAGGTCGATAAGGCGTGACGTAGCCATAGCCCACCACCTCTCCCGCATGCTCGGCGACCAGATACGGCAGGCCTTTGGCGAGCACCTGCGCGCGACGCTGCAACAGCTCGGCAAGGCTCGGGGGTTCAAGCTCGAAACTGGAAATACCGTGCAGCACATGGTCGGCGTAAATCGTCTGGACGGCAGGCATGTCGTCGTCGAGGGCGTCACGCAGCATAAGTTTCGGGATCATCACAGGGCTCTTGGGCAGTTCTGGGTAGAAGACGGTAATCATGCCGCCCGCTACGACATTAAAAAAGCTATGATTTTTCATCGACAGCATAAGAAATACTTTGCCATGCGCCGACTGAATCTAAACCATCTGCATACGTTTTCGCTGGTCATCGCTCATGGCAGTTTTTCTGTCGCCGCCGAGCATCTGCACCTGACTCAGCCTGCCGTGAGCCTGCAAGTACGCCAGCTGGAAGATCAATTGAACCTGCAATTGATCGAGCGCGTGGGCAAACGTCTTAAACCGACGTCTGCCGGCAAGGCACTGCTGGAGCACATCGTGCGCATCGAGGCTGTGGTCGAGGAGGCTTTGCTGGATTTGTCCAGTCACGCCAGCGGCGTTGCAGGGCAAGTCTCCATCGGCACCGGCGCGACCGCCTGTATCCACTTGTTGCCGCCTGTGTTGCGAGCCCTGCGCCTGCGTTTTCCCGAGCTGGATGTGCGGGTCAGCACCGGCAACACAGATGGCATCCTTAAAGCAGTCGAGGAAAACCGTCTGGACCTTGCGCTGGTCACCCTCCCCGCAGCCGGACGCAGCCTGGACATCAGCCCCTTGCTCGACGATGAATTCGTGGCGATCTTTGCCACCAGCCAGTCTCTACCCGACACCGGAATGACACCCCAGAACCTTGACCCGCTGCCTCTGGTGGTGTTCGAAGCCGGGAGCAGTACGCGTCTGCTGATCAACGAGTGGTTTTTGCAGTCAGGGATTCGCGTCAAGCCTGTGATGGAACTCGGTAGCATCGAGGCGATCAAGGAAATGGTAGCTGCAGGTTTGGGCTATAGCATCGTGCCGCGCATGGCCGTCGCTGCCGTCCATCACCGGCGCGGGCTGCAGGTGCATTCGCTGACGCCCGGTTTAAGCCGTACTCTGGGCATTGTGGTGCGCCAGGACAAGCCGCTCAGCAAACCCCTGCGTCAGGTGCTGGATGCACTACAACGCCTGAAAGGTTCATGAAGACGTATCACCATAAGCGCATGACCGTGTTGATACGCGGTAACGGCAGGCGCATTGCCGGCGGCAGAATCGCCCGGCAGTTGCATAGGCATCGAATCAGGTTGTACGATGACTGCCCACTAATTCATGGAACATGATTGCGGCCTGCTTCACAGATGCCGCAACACCGTCACCCGCAAAGCAACTCGGCAACCCATAAGGAGCGCACGGTCCGGAGCCTTCGGTACCCGCCTCCAATATCAAACAACAGGAGATACCGATGCCTAACATTCTCGGCCAGAACTTCATCGCAGGCGGCCGCAGTGCCCTCGGCCAAAGCCTGCAAAAGAGCCTGGATGCAACCACTGGTGAAGAGTTGCCCTACAGCTTCCACCAGGCCACCGACGGCGAAATCGATGCTGCTGCCCTTGCTGCCAAAGCAGCTTTTCCTGAGTTTCGTCAGCTGAGCCCGGCCCGCCGCGCCGAGTTCCTCGACGCCATTGCCGATGAACTTGACCAGTTGGGCGACGATTTCGTCGCCATTGTCTGCCAGGAAACCGCGCTGCCACAGGCTCGAATTCAAGGTGAGCGCGGTCGCACCAGCGGCCAGATGCGCTTGTTCGCCAAAGTGCTGCGCCGTGGTGATTTTGTCGGTGCTCGCATCGATCTCGCCCTGCCGGACCGTAAACCGCTGCCGCGCGTGGACCTTCGCCAATACCGCATCGGCGTAGGCCCGGTTGCCGTGTTTGGCGCCAGCAACTTTCCGCTGGCCTTCTCTACTGCTGGCGGTGATACCGCTGCCGCACTGGCCGCCGGTTGCCCGGTCGTCTTCAAAGCTCACAGCGGCCACATGGCGACTGCAGATCTGGTAGCCAGTGCCATCATCCGTGCCGCAGAGCGCACCAAGATGCCGAAAGGTGTGTTCAACATGATCTTCGGCAATGGCGTCGGCGAAGGTCTGGTCAAGCACCCGGCCATTCAGGCGGTCGGCTTTACCGGCTCGCTGAATGGCGGCAATGCCCTGTGCAAAATGGCCGCCGAGCGTCCGCAACCTATTCCGGTGTTCGCCGAGATGTCCAGCATCAACCCTGTCGTCATTCTGCCCGGCGCCCTTCAGGCCCGTTCAGAAACCGTGGCCAAGGAGCTTGCAGGTTCTGTCGTGATGGGTGCCGGTCAATTCTGCACCAACCCGGGCGTCGTCATCGGTCTGCGCTCTCCTGCGTTCACGACTTTTGTGGAACAGCTCACTGAACAGATGGGCAGTCAGGCACCTCAGACCATGCTCAACGCAGGCGGTCTGCGTAGCTACAGCAAGGGCGTCGAGCATCTGTTGTCGCACGCCGGCGTGACCCACCTGGCCGGCAAGCCGCAGGAAGGCAAGCAGGCTCAGGCACAGCTGTTCAAGGCGGACGTCAGCCTGCTACTCAATGGCGATCAGTTGTTGCAGGAAGAAGTCTTCGGCCCGACCACGCTGATCATCGAAGTTGCTGACGATGCACAGCTTAAAGATGCCTTGCAGGCCTTGCGCGGACAGCTGACTGCTACCGTGATCGGTGAACCGGCTGACCTCAGCCAATACAACTGGCTGCAGCCTATTCTGGAAGAAAAAGTCGGTCGCATCCTGTTCAACGGTTACCCGACCGGTGTGGAAGTATGCGAAGCGATGGTCCACGGTGGTCCTTACCCGGCAACCTCGGATGCACGTGGTACCTCGGTAGGTACTCTGGCCATCGATCGCTTCCTGCGCCCGGTCTGCTACCAGAACCTCGCCGACAGCCAGTTGCCACCTGCTCTGCAGAACGCCAACCCGCTGGGCTTGCGTCGCCTGGTCAACGGTGAGTGGAGTGATCAGCCTGTCGTGTAATGGCTGAGTTGTAACGTCTGAGACGAAAAGCGGCGCCACCTGGACAAAGTGGCGCCGTTTTTTTATGAAAAAATGATCGCTCATCCAGCCAAAATATTTCGTTTTTGTGCGTTCAGTCGCCGCTGGCACGCCTGTTTTTCAACCTGTCTGCGGCACCATACAGGTGCGTTTCACAGGCTGTTCATAAAATAACCACACGACTGTAAGCCACGTGCAACAAGGGTTTCAAAAAGTTACCCACAGACATACCCACGATTTCCGTGGACAACTTTTCATCGATTCCGGAACTTAAAAACCTTGGGCAGTGCAAGCGTAAATTTTTTGGCGATTGTCGAAATCTGCACAGCGCACTGCGACTGCGCTTTGACATATGCTTTAGCATTATTGACTGTTGATTCAAAACACCCATCCCCCTGAAATGCTTGCTTTTTTCGAGGTAGACGAAAGATGGAACAGCGCTGCAAGGTAGCCGTGCTTGGCTTGGGTGCCATGGGGGCAGCCACTGTCTACCAACTCGCCAAAGCCGGCATTGACGTGATCGGTGTCGATCGCTACGAGCCACCCCACACCTTGGGGTCCAGCCACGGCGATACGCGCATTACCCGCCTCTCGGCGGGCGAAGGTGAGCAATACCTGCCGCTGGTGCGCCGCTCCCAAACAATCTGGCGCGAACTCGAAGCCATGACCGGCGAATCACTGTTCGAGCAATGCGGCGTGTTGGTAATGACATCCAGCCCGACTTACGACCCTGACGACAGCGAAGACTTCACCCACAAGACCATCGCCTTGGCCCAGGCCAATGGTATAGAGCATGAAGTGCTGACAGCGGTCGACATTCGCGAGCGCTTCCCGCAGTTCTCGCCGGTCCTGGACACGGCCGTTGGCTACTTCGAACCGGGTGGCGGGTTCGTTCGGCCAGAGCGATGCATCGCCGTGCAGCTCAGGCTGGCCAGGCAACTCGGGGCGCGATTGCGGATGAACGAGACAGTCACGACGTTACAAAACCACGGCGATCAGGTGCGGATCAGCACAGACAAGGGCTTGATCATCGCCGACAAAGTGGTGGTCAGCGCAGGCATGTGGTCGGCGGACTTGCTGGGCGCGCCTTTCAGCGACCTGCTGAGGGTCTGTCGACAGACTCTGTTCTGGTTCGACTTACAGAAAGACGCCGTTTTTGCTCCGGCCTCGCCCAGCTTCATCATGATTCACGGGCCGGGTGACGCAGACGTGAACTATGGTTTTCCGCCCCTGCCCGGCGAGCACAGCATGAAGATCGCCACCGAGCAGTACATGCATGCCTCAGCCGCAAGCGAGCTGGATCGGACCCTTACAGCGCAGGAGGTGCAGGACATGTTTCAGACGCAGGTTCAGGGAAAGGTAGCCGGTCTTGCACCAACGGTAGCCAAGTCGGCAGTCTGCGCCTACACCGTCACACCCGACTATCACTTCATTATTGACGAGCATCCGCGCCTGAAAAACGTGACGGTGGTCTCAGCCTGCTCCGGGCATGGCTTCAAGCACTCGGCAGCGCTCGGCTTGGCGCTGGCGCAACGCTGTATTGACGGCGAGAGCGAAGCAGACCTTTCGGCTTTCTCGCTGCGACGCTTCACCAGGCAGGCTTGAGCAAGGAGCTCAGCGCGTCATCACGAACGCCTCGTCAATGCGCGCCAAGTCAGTGTCGCGCAACGTGCCCGCGTAGTAATGCAATTTGATCCAGGCCATCAAATAGTCGTAACGGGCTTTCGCCAGATCGCGACGAGTGCTGTAGAGCTGCTGTTCGGCGTTGAGCGCGTCCAGGCTGATGCGTTCGCCACCAAGAATGCTTTGCCGAGTCGATTCGACCAATGCCTGAGCCGAGACCAGTGCTTTCTGGTAAGCGCGCAACTTGCTCACTCCCGACGCACAGGCATTGAACTGCCGCCGCAGCTCGATCAGGGTTTCTCGCGTCTTGCCGTCCAGCTCGTATTCAGCCTGCTCGCGCTTGCTGTTGGCCTGGCGTACAGAGGCACTGGTGCCGCCCCCGGCGTACAGCGGCAGGCTCAGCTCGATACCGACAGTGTTGGTGTCGTAGCGCTGATTATAAGTGTTGCCGCTGTCGGACTCGTTCTGGCGAATACTCGCGTAGGCATTCACCGTTGGCAGGTGACCGGCGCGGTTGCGCTCGACCTCGTAGCGCGCCACTTCCAGCGACTGACGCTGCGATGCCAGAATCGGGCTGTTGGCCATCGCCAATGCATGCCACTCGGTAAAGCTGGAGGGTGCCAGCACCAAGGCCTGGAAGTTGTCCCTCAGCGGCTCCAGCTGATCAATATCAATACCCGGTTCCCCCAGCAATGCAGCGAGCTCACGCAAGGCTGCGTCCTGCTCATCACTGGCTTCGATCTGTTCGGCAATCGCCAGCTCGTTGCGCGACTCCGCTTCGAGGATGTCGGTGCGGGTGCCCTCGCCTTGCTGAAACATCTGCTTGTTCTGCGCAAACTGTCGCTCGAACGCTTGCTGCTTGGCGCGTGCGATGTTGATCTGGTCCTGAGCGAACAACGCATCGGTGTAGAGCGTCAGCACCCGCACCAGTAACTCCTGGCTCTTGCTGCGAAAGGTTTCGTCGGCGAACAACGCCTGAGCCAGGCCTTTGCGGTAATTGGCATAAGCTGCGTAGTCGATCAGCGGTTGCTGGATCATCAGGCTTGAACCAAAACTGTTGTAATGACGATGGTCGGTGGTGTCGTCGCGGGCGCCTTTGACTGTGGCCTTTGAATCGTTGCGCCCTTTGTTGTAGCTGTACGACACACGAGGCAACAATCCTGCTCGACCGATCACCCGGTTTTCCAGGCCAGCGTCACGTTCCTTGAGGGCACCGAGGTAAGTCGGGTCGTTGCGAAGCGCCAGCTCGTAGACCTGAAAAGGCCCGATCGCATGAGCCATCGGTGCAACGCCTATCAGAACAGCGGTCAGCAAAGCGGCTTTCAGAGGATAACCAAACATCCTATTCCTCCGTCAACGCGGAACCGGCGCGGTCCAGCAGCGGCTTGAACAAATAATTGAGCAACGAGCGCTCGCCTGTGCGCACAAACATTTCAGCGGGCATTCCCGGTTTGATCACCAGGCCATTGAGTTTTTCCAGGGCGGCATCGCCCACAGAGGTGCGCAGCACGTAATACGGTTGCCCGGTTTTTTCATCCTGCATCTGATCGGCGGAAACCAGGCTCACTTCGCCTGACACCCTAGGTGTACGGCTCTGATTGAACGCGGTGAACAGGATATCGACCGGCAAATGGCTGGCGACCTTGTCGATCAACTGTACCGGCAGACGTCCTTCGACCTCCAGCCGCGTGCCTTGCGGGACGATTTCCAGCAGGGTCTCGCCTGCACGCACCACCGCGCCTTCAGTGTGTACCCCGAGGTTGACGGCAATACCGTCGGCAGGCGCAAGAATGGCGCTGTGCTGCAGACTGAAACCGGCCGAGGCCAGTTGCTGCTCGAGGGTCAGCGCCTTGACCTGAGCGTCGGCCCATTGGCTGCGCACTTCTTTCTGATACTCCTCGCGCTGTTGCTGTATACGCAACCGCGACTCGACGATGCTCTGCTCTATCCGTCCGGTATCGCCTGCGTTCTGCGCCAGGCTCTGCTGCACCTGAGACAACTGGCGCTGGAACTCCAGAAGGCGGTTGCCCGGAATGAAACCATTTTGTGCGAGGGGCTCCAGATTGCTCAACTGCTGTCGCAACGAGTCGGCCTGAGCCAGCAGGTCCGAGCGCGCGCGGCGCATGCCTGCGAGCTGCAGGCCGGCACCTTCGATGCTGGCCTGCAAACCGGCCTGCTCGCGAGCCAGAGCCTGCCGACGGCTACTGAACAATTGCCGCTGACCTTCGAGTACCAGAGCCAGACGAGGGTCGGGGTCTTTGCCCTGCCCGGCTGCGATGAGTTCGGCGGGAAAGTCTATCTGCTCCAGATTGTCACGCTCGCTCTGCCAGCGGGCCAGGCTGGCCCACGCCATTCGGTACTGCGCACGCAGCGATTGCACGTCAGCCTCGACCTGAGTCTGATCAAGTCGAAACAGCGGCTCGCCCTCTTTCACCGTCTGGCCCTCGCTGACCAGAATTTTGCTCACCACGCCGCCATCCAGCGACTGCACAGCCTTGCGCTTACCCGACACGACAACCGTGCCCTGCACGGCAATGCCCTGGTCCAATGGCGCGAGACTGGCCCAAAGAAAGAAACTGCCCGCTCCGGCCAGCATGAGAATCCAGCCCGCGCGAACAAAAAACTGCACGCCGCGTTCCTTGCCAGGCACCGCGTAATGATTGTCGAGAGGGCTGCTCATACGTCGGACTGCCTGTTCTGGGTGCCGTACTGACGGCTCATGGCAAGCCCGGCAGGTGCCGAGCGAGGTTGCGGTTGTACTGCCTGGCTGGGTGTCGCCTGCCCCGACAAGGCCTGCAACACCTGAGCCGTAGGGCCGAAGGCCTGCATGCGGCCTTCGCTCAGCACCAGCAACCGATCTGTCTGGTTAAGAGAGAGCGTGCGGTGGGTGACCAGAACAACTGTACAACCGCGCGCCTTGAGCTCACCAATAGCCTGGGTCAGGGCCGCTTCGCCTGCAGCGTCCAGATTGGAGTTGGGCTCATCGAGCACCACCAGTCTGGGATCGCCGTACAACGCACGGGCCAGCGCAACGCGCTGCTTCTGTCCGCCGGACAAGCCGCCGCCATCATCGCCAAGCCGGGTGTCATAACCTTGCGGCAAGCGCAGAATCAACTCATGCACCCCCGCCAATTGCGCTGCAGCCACCACTGCACTGGCATCGCCTTCACGGAAACGCGCGATATTCTCTGCCACAGTGCCGCCGAACAGCTCGATATCCTGCGGCAGATAACCGATGAAGGGTCCAAGCGCCTCGCGATCCAGGCGATGCATATCGGCACCGTCCAGCCGCACAGTTCCGCCCAGCGCTGGCCAGACCCCGACCAATACGCGGGCAAGCGTTGACTTGCCGGACCCGGAAGCACCGAGCACGCCGAGCACTTCACCGGCCTGCAACTGGAAGCTCACCTGTTGAACCGTGGCCGAGGTATGGCCCGGAGGCGCAGCGCTGACCTGCTCCGCACTGATCTGACCGCGCGGCGTCGGCAACGCCATGCGCGGGACAGGCTCGGCATAGGTCTTGAGCAACTGGTCAAGACGTCCGTAGGCCAGACGCGCGGAACTCCACTGTTTCCAGACGGCAATAAGCTGATCGATCGGGCTGAGCACACGACCCATCAGTATCGAGCCAGCAATCATCATGCCCGCTGTCATCTCACCCTGAATCACCAGCAATGCACCCAGTCCCAGCACCAGCGATTGCAGACAAAGGCGCAGCGCCTTGCTGATCGAGCTGATCACCGCGCCTGTGTCGCTGGCGCGGTTCTGCAAGGCCAGAAAACGGCCGTGAACGTTGAACCAGCGACGTCGCAACGCTTCCAGCATACCCATGGCCTGAATGGCCTCGGCCTGTTGCAGATGGCGGGTTGCCAACTGCGCAGATTGCTGCGAGTAACCGCTGGCCTCGGCCAGAGGCTTGCGGGTCAGCCACTCGTTAAGACAGGCCAGCCCCACTAACAGCACGGTGCCGACACAGGCCAGCACACCCAGCCAAGGGTCAAAAAGGAAAATGACCGCCAGATAAATTGGAAACCAGGGAGCGTCGAAGAACGCGAACAGCGCAGGACCAGTGAGAAACTGCCGAATGAAAGTCAGGTCGCCCAGCGCCTGCCCTGCCTGCCGTTGTCCGGCATGCAGGTTGCTCTCGAACGCGGCCTGATAGACGCGCAGGTTGAAACGCCGTTCCAGCTCGCTGCCAATGCGGATCACCACAAAGCTGCGAATCATTTCCAGCAGCCCTATGAATGCGAAGAAACCGACCACCATCAGGGTCAGCATGGCCAGCGTGGTCTGGTTCTGTGACGTCAATACGCGGTCATAGACTTGCAACATGTAAATCGACGGGGCGAGCATCAACACGTTGATCAGCGCGGTGAAACAACCGACAGCGATCAACGCGCTTTTGTAATCGGCCAGCGCTTTATAAAGCGGCGGTCGGGCGCTTTGGGGCAACGCACTCATGATGGTTCCTTGATGGTCTTGCTTGCGGCGGGGTGGCATCCCTGGATTTTGTCAAACAACTCGCGTCCGTTCATGAAACGCTTAATCGGCGAGCCGTCCAAGGATCAGCACTTCGCCGTCGGGCAGACGCGCTTGGTAGATCTGCTCCCCCATGTTATTGAGGTGGATCAGGCGATTGCCTTCCTTGTCGGTAAAAGCCAGACCATCCGGGGTCGGAAACCAGCCCGCAGGTGTGCCATTCAACCACTTTGCAGCGCAGGCAAGCTCACCGCCCAGTTGCGGTATTTCGGTATTCAGTTGCAGCTCACAGCGATCACCCGCCTTTCCCTCAAGAGAAAGTCGCCACTTGCCGCTGAGTTCGGCAGGATCGGGCAGTTTCAAACTCATGGCCATGCTTGCTCCAGAAATCCCCACCAGCAACGCAAAAGCGAGTGGCACGATTCGAACAAAGTGATTGATCTTCATGATGGGGGTGCATTCCAGATCATGGGCAACTGCATACAGTCGCCCATGATTGTTACAGATTAAACCACGATATCAGTGGCAAACGCTTGACCAACAGTCCCTACGAGGAAATCGCCCAAGCCCTGCCCCGTGAAGTCGATGGCCAGGCTACCCAGGTTACTGCTCTGGTTGTAGTTCAGGATCGCTTCGCCGGCATGACCGCTGAATGCGTTGACGAACTGCAGCGCGCTCAGTGTGGAAATGGCCGAAACGTCGATTTTGTCCTGACCGCTGACAAAGTCACGAATCGTATCCTGAGCAGCCCGATTGGAATCGGAGCTTGCACCGAACACAAACACGTCGGCACCTGCGCCACCTGTCAGGCTGTCCGCGCCGGCACCACCGTAGATGATGTCATTGCCGGCGCCGCCTTTCAGATCGTTTGCGGCCGCATTGCCGATCAACAGGTCATTGCCCGAACCACCCACGGCGTTTTCGACCACAACGCCTTTCGCAATGGAGACGTTACCCACCATGCCGCCAACGTCCGAGAACGAGGCTGCATTGAGGTTGATCTTCTGGTTCTGGGTGAACCCCGAGAAGTCGAGGGTATCCTTGCCCCCGCCGTCCCATACCGAGAACACCACTTTGGAAGCTGCCGATGTGGCGCTGTAAAAATCACGCCCGGCAGTGGAGTTGAAACCATAAACCGTATCACCGGCACGGGTGCTCATGTTTGCCCCATAGAGCTGCTGTACAGCAGCAATATCGTCCAGCTGCGGCCCCGATGAGTAAGCCGGAGCGCCACCCTTGACGAAGTTCTGGTCGGTATTGGACTCACTCCAGTAACTCATGACGCTATAGCCAAGCGTATCTTCTGCGTAGCTTGCATCCTTGTAGGCTGGGTTGCCTTCGCCAGCGTTGTAGTCGCCAGGGTGAGACAGGCCCAGCGTATGGCCGATTTCGTGGGTCAGTGTATGACGACCATAGTTGCCATTGTCCGGGGTTGTATTGAGCTTGTAGCTGTTATCAACAAGGTACCAGGACTGACCGTCAGTGCGACTGTTGCCACTTGGCAGGTAAGCGAACGCTGCCCCGCCTGCGTTGCCGTCACTGTAGTTGCCAAACGTCATGTGTCCGTCGCCGCCGGAAGCAGCCTGGGTGAAGCTGACTTTGGCGACATCCGCCCACGATTGCATCGACAGCACTGCTTGGGCTTTCTGTTGCGCGTTGAACGCGCTGAAAGTCCCCAGAGAATTGTTGAACCCGGCGGGTTTGGCGGTCAGGAAGGTATAAGTGAGGTTGATGGTGCCGTTTCCGTCGCGATCCGCCCAGGCGGCATCGTCGCGAAGAAGATAATCAGCAGCCTGGTCGACCGAATACGAAGGCTTGCCATTGACCGTGAGGTTACCGCCACGGTCGTACTGGTGAGCAAACGTATTGATCTGGTCGAAGGAGGTACTGGTAGCGGCGGAGAGTTGAATTGCAGCATTTTCTTTGACTTTCGTCATGACACTTCCTTGTTTGCTGGTAGATCAGATTGGTAGACAGGACTCCATCTGTAGCGAGGAAATCCTGTCACTCGCCTTGTGATGCGTAACAAAACTGACACACCTTGAAAAAATGTGTCCACTCCTCCTGAGTGATGTCACTTGGCCTAAAAAAGGAAATGCCTACAAACCTTGGGGAATAGCACGGTATATTTTCCAGTGATGATGGAAAATCGATAAATGCCTGATAAAAAGGAAAGAATCTTGATAAAAATGACTGATCGGTCAAAAAAATTTTACGCTTGACCTTGAAAGGAAGTGACGAGCTTCATCCCCACCCTGCTCACGCGCGAACGCACTGAAAAGCAGCACAACCCGACGTCACCTGCACACCTTGTATTTTCAAATTCCGGAAACACAAAAGCCCCGACAAGTCGGGGCTTTTGTTTGCAGCGAAGCGGCCTGATAACTCAGGCCGCCTTGATCATGTGGATCAGTCGTCGCGGCTCATGATGCCGAAGATCTGCAACAGGCTGATGAACAGATTGTAGATCGACACATACAGGCTGACAGTCGCCATGATGTAGTTACGCTCGCCACCCTGAATGATCGCGCTGGTCTGAAACAGAATGCAGACCGACGAGAACAGAACAAAACCTGCGCTGATCGCCAGTTGCAGCCCGCTGATCTGGAAGAACATGCTGGCAACCACTGCACCCAGCAGCACGAAGAAGCCTGCCGTGATGAAACCGCCAAGGAAGCTCATGTCCTTGCGCGTGATCAACACATAGGCCGAAAGACCGCCGAAAACCAGTGCGGTCATCGCAAAAGCGGAACTGACGACTTCGGCGCCACCGGCCATGCCCAGATAACGATTGAGGATCGGGCCGAGCAGGAAGCCCATGAAACCGGTCAGCGCGAAGGTCGAAACCAGGCCCCATACCGAATCACGCAGCTTGTTGGTCAGGAAGAACAGACCGTAGAAGCCAATGAGTACCACGAAGATATTCGGGTAGCCGACGCGCATCTGCTGAGCGACAAACGCCATGACACCGCTGAAAGCGAGGGTCAGGGCGAGAAGACCGTAAGTGTTGCGCAGGACACGACTAACCTCGAGCTGGTCGGCCTGCACGCCGGTTTTAAGGCTGTAATCCTGTTCGCGCATGGCGAAACTCCTTCCTGTTGAAATGTTGAGTTGCAAAGATCATAACAGAGGCGCTGCAACTGGCTAGTCACAGAGTTTGACAGCTTGTTTCATTCCGGTATTATGGCGCCCGCAACGAAGTGGAGGTATGGCCGAGTGGTTTAAGGCAGCAGTCTTGAAAACTGCCGACTGTAACAGGTCCTAGAGTTCTTATCTAAGGCCGATTCTGGTTGCATACTGACACACACGTTGCGAGTGATCGTAAAAAATGGAAGGTTGGCTGAGTGGTTTAAAGCTCTGGTCTTGAAAACCAGCGTGTGAGAAATCGCACCCGGGGTTCGAATCCCCGGCCTTCCACCACGAATTTCAAGGCATATGCTTTGCAAATCAAGGGCTTAGAGAAATCTAAGCCCTTTTTTTATGCCTGCTTATCTTAAGCCGCTCAGCCTCAAAATCTAGTCTGGAGCACAGGTCGCAGGCATTGTTCAAAGTACGCAATTCGGCTGGTTGCTCAATATTGCATGCTGTTGCACGCCTCCAGGGCAAGGCGAGCCTACTGAAACCAGTTGCATCCTTCGCGCATCGCCTGTCAGCAAATCCTTGAAAGTCAACTGGATGGGTATGGACACAGTGCACTCCTTATAAAACGGCACCTCGCCAGCTGCTAGGGACGTGTATGGAGCTACCCATGATCCCTCTGGCCATCCCTGATGCTTCACTTAGGTTGCGCCATAAGCTGCCCATACGAGTCCTTTTGGCATGTGCTGCAACCTTTATCGGCTCGGGACTTGCTCAATTGTGTTCCACGTTCTGTACCTTAGCGCCTTCCCCACCGATCACTTAATTGAGGTTGTTCATCAAAGCCTCGAACGCTCGCTTGGCAACAAAAGTTTTTTCGTTTTCTTTAATCGACCGTTTTCACAGTCGCCATGCCGGCGTTCTTGTGAAGCTCGGCGCTACGGTCTTCATACGCGTTTCTCGAAGCGTCTCCCTTAGGACGGCGACGAACGAAAAGCTAAAGCCTTGGATGGGCTGTACGTAGTCTCGTCGGAGGTGAGCAGCAAACGGTCACTGAAGACCTGAGCTTCAGCAACCTCTTGGAGCAAATTATCGTGATCAATACAGTTTTCTGCAGCCATGCCGTCGCGAGCCGCTGACTCGCATGAACTGTTTTACCTCGATCAAGACTCTGGAGAAATACGACTTCAGATTCAGCGTGGGCGTGCCGAAGGCGCTGCTGTAACTGGCGGGAGTAGGGTTATTCGGCACAGCAGACGGGGGCTGCGCTGAACTTAATCGAAGAATTAACAGGGCTACAAGAGCATCACATTTAATTGCTTACGGAGGTCGGCCGGGAGCGACTCTTCTGCAAGACGCATTTGATCAAGCTCGGCTAAGGTAGCTACCTGCCCGCGAACACCAACGAGACCTGCTTCATTGCCATTGCTTGGCACTTCTAAATAGCGTACCGCTTTACCCATATTCAGTCGCAGCGCTCGGTACACCTTGAGCATGACGAATATCCGGTGATTTAGCTCATTGATAACCGCCCCGCCCTCTTCATACTCACCACTTAGCCCGCGCAAGCCTCCACCATCCTGGTCTGAGTCCATAGAAATGATCTTAGCTCTCAAAAGAGAAATCTGGGCAGCCAGCCCCGCGTTTTGAACTTTCAGCAAATCGAGATTCTCCTCAGCGGCCTGCTCAACCATGGTATTGGATCGAGACACATTAAAGACTTGCTCTATGATTTTTCGGTAGCTCTCATTCCGCAACAGCGTCACGTGACTGAAATTTCTGCACTTGCTGGTGTGGAATGGCGATGCGGGGCTCTGCGCCTCCGCCGCCCTCAACTGAGTAATGATCTTCGCTAAATCCTTACAATACTCAGTCAGGTTTGCGTACTTGGAAGCATCCACTGTGTGCGCTGCGTTGATGACAAGCCGCTCGGTCGCCTCCCCCCTCGCGGCAATGAAACGATCAAAGGTGGAAGCTTTTCGGCCATGCGTCTTTCGAGTCTTCATATTCACCCCAGCAGGCCCAACATAACTGGAGATGGAGCAGCGAGTGCCTTGTTCTGAATCTCCGCGTCAGCGCAAATTCTGTAGACATCAAACTCATCGATGGCTCCGCTACTCACCATGCTTCCGATCAGTGAGCCGAGATGATGTGATGCCGACCTTCCAGGCTGAGAGGTAATGCCTAGCTTCTCCCGAGCATCTGGGCCGTCCATCAATAGTTCATATCTCAATAAAGCCAGTTGGCTCTCAAGCTCCGGGCTGTTCAGATCAGGAAATGTCTGGGCATCAACAAGTCGCTTAAGCAATTGAGCCTCTTCAGGCAAGCCGAAGCGTGCATACTGCTGAACAACCTCGCCACGACGCTGAACTATCAAATCCTTCCCGTCGCCTTGCTGAGCGATCTCTACCAGCTGTAATTCAAGCGCCTCAAGGAGTAGTGCTTGCGATGCAAAATGATCATGCTCCTGCTCCAATCGCTCCAAGTCCGCACATGACCTATGCTCAGGCTTACGAATTAGCATTTCTTGGATCATCCTGAGAACACCCAGCATTAGTTCCTTGTATTTGTCTTTCTGTGCAGAAATCGCGGGCAAGTGTGCGGCTCCTCTGATTGCAAAAGGGCACCCCGCACAATAATTAGGCCCACCCACAATCGCAATCGCTTCCATGCTACAATTGTTACCGAACGGACAAATATGAGTACTATTGAAGGCTAACGCAGTCGCCTCTTCCAATCGAATCAAGTCAACACCGTTCCTAGCAAACTCTCCTTTATTATTTTTGGCCCTCTCCAGGCTAAATAGCCTATGCTTATCAATAGCGGAGATCGGATTACGCTCAATATCTTGTTGAAGCCTCATATTCATTTGGACTATAGTATTGGTCAATTCCGGCACTAAGCCATCAGCAATTTTTTGTTGATTATTCAACAAAATCCTAGAAAGCACCTGCTCGAAACTAAGATCAGGATCATCCTCATCATGCACCGCGTAATAGTATACGAGTTCCTCAGTTTGCCCGGTAAAGTACTGACCAACCAAGAATGGAGGTAAAAATTTAATAGCTTCACTCACGAACCCAGCACGCAAGCCGTGGGGAGTGATAGAGCTATGATAATATTTCGCTGGCTCCCGGCCTAAGCTGGAAGGATCATGATCACCAATATACTCGACTACCCCGTTCTTTTTAAGCCATATGATATCCTTCAGGGCATCATCGCCCAGCCCGATTTTGATGAAATACTGCAGACATAGCAAAAACGAATTGAACGCATCGTAATTATTCCAGCTATTGATTCCCTGAGAAAGCCTGAAGAGCGGTCTGAACTGACCAAAAGCTGAGTTCTTCTTGCCATCGTACCAAAGTTGTTCCTGATACTCCGAGCTTAAGTCTTTGTCATACCATGCAGCCTGCCTATGCAAGAGCTCTAAGACTCGTCGAGAGGTGATAGCACTCCAAGCAGAGTGAGCTTTATCTGTGCTCACATAGAGAGGAACCAAAGATCGACGACTGCTTTCATCAACATTGCAATCGTACTGATCCCTATCCAGCCAAATAAGGTGATTCTGCCTAATCCCAGTCTCGCACATTAGCTGAGCAATCCGTACATCATTCATTACGATACGCGGTTCCAAAGCCCGCTCGACTACACCTCCGATATTACGTTCAACACACATCTCGGTAGGACGATAAAACCTAGGAATATACTCGAACCGGACTGGCTTTTGATCATGATAAAATATTGGGCAGTAGCTGAGAGCTTCCAAGTCAATCGCAGCCATCTTCGGGCTGTTGAAACCCCAAATCCCCGCCCACTCTGGACGAGTAGTCAGCTCTGCTATCGTAGGCTGCACAAGTTTTCCGGCTAGAACCCCTCCCACGTCCCCTGCTGCCATGTCATTGAGATGCATAGCAAGAGCCTCTAGGGAGTAAAGCATACTCATGAACGTAGCAAAATACTGACGGGGAATAGGTTTTTTAACAGTACCGTATCGCTTTTTCACCCTTGGATAGCAAGCAGGAGTGATCGTATTCTTAACATTATCAGCGTTCGCGTATCGCGCTTGATTATCAACCACATGATCAAAGAAGTGATCAATGAACTTGATACGCATATATAGAGTATCAGCGCTCCAGGAATTAACTGTTGCATAAGCGTTCATAAATCCTATCAAGGTATCTGGCCTACGCTTCTTATAAACAACTAACCCATCTACAAGATGGCTGTCACCCGCCACAAATAACTCACATGAAAAATCGTTAAGCGAAGTTGGATACTCCCCAAGATGCCCGTCACGCCCCATAAAAAACTTATACAAATAAACAGACGAATATGCTAACAACAAAGCCTGAGGAACCCTTGCGTTTTTTTCTTGCTGGTACCGCTTTGAACGCACAAACCCCTCGTATGCACTATTCAAAAGCTTAGCAAAATTTTTGACCTTATCAGGTAGGTAAGCGTACCCCCCAGAAAAGTCAGCTTCGTTAGGATCGCTATGATCAGTAGCAATCCAGAAACCGGAACGAAGTTTTGTGATATCGGGAATAACTTTAGCTAAGCCCCAAACACCGTGATCACCTCCTTCAAGAAAATTTAAAGATTGGTCTGCGGAAATTTCGTATTGGGTTTTCTTAAGCTTTTTGTCTCTGCCAGGCTTCGCCAACTTTTTCGCATCGAGCGAGTTGCGCCTGACTTCTGAATAGACTCGAATTGCAGCCTGCTTTTGAATATCTGAATCAGAGAGAAAGTGAATCAGATCCTTAGGGTAATATCGGAGAATCCATTCATTCTCTTTTCCAACACAAGCACCCAAGATATTAATATCAGTTTCGGTCATATCTAATGGGTTGTAAATTGTCGTACATAACAGAAACCTAAGCCAGTGCGTTTGTCGAAGCCGTCTGTCCTCTTCAGACATCCCTCCATCGTAAACCAAGGAAGAGTTCAAGTTAACACTACGTACCCGAACCATCGCAGAGCAACCTGAAGCCGCAGCCATCTCATCTAAAATGTCATCTTGATGAGTTGCAGCGGTAAAATTCAGAGGAAGCAGAATCTTCTTTCTGATCCAGAGGTCGATAAAAACCAGCCTGAAAAATCCGGAGGCTTGATTTGCGGCAGTGCATGGAAAATGAGGAAGATCAGAAATACTGTTAATTTTTCGTCCTCGCTTAAAACTAACCTCAAGAATCTCGTGGATCGCCGTAGCACTCCAGCCTCTGAACGGTGAGACGCCCATCTTTTCAATACGACGAATGACCTTATATAGCGGAGACGTAGTTCCCCAACCTGAATACTTGCGGCGATAAATTTTGTTAAGGTTGTGTACTGAAATATCAAACTCTGCTCCAACCTGATGTTCAGGGACTAGCCAGACTGCTTTCGATTTCTCAAGATTAATCATGCGGTCTCCGCTGCAATTTCAGATTTCAGTCGTTTGATTTCATGCTCAAGATGAGCAATCTGTGCTTGACGGACAGTTTTTATGCCGCCACACAGTTTCGCCAAATTAATTGCGCAGAGCGTAGACTCCAACATCACGGCGTCCTGACGAGCATACTTCTTCGTCGTAGAAATTTTCACATGCCCCATAAACTGCTTGACCCTAGTTATATCTACCCCAAATTGACGACCATCGGGGTATGGATTAGGACAATGGTTGACTAAATAGTACCCATACATATGACGTAAACTGTGGAAACCGTAACTGCGACCCGTAACTTCAAACGCCGCTTTAGAAAAGCGCTCATAGAGTGTTTGATATGAATTACACATCGGATCACTTGAGCCCAACTTCCTAAATAGAAAAGGATGCCTGACAGGGATTGGTCTCCGCTGTTGCTTTACAAATTCGTCGGTTTTGTACTCAGCCAAAGCAATCCAAAACATACTTGCAAACGGCTCAATCATGAATGTCTTGGGGCTTGCTCTGCCTTTATGCGGCAGCTGATTAATTTCATGCTCACTCAAGAAGTGAATAAACTCATCTCTACGCGTGTCAGGGTCAATAATCAGTACATGATTTAACTCCGGACTCTTAATATTAATCTGGATATCCATCTCCAACATCGTTTGTGCTTCTGAGATCCGGCATCCCGTAGCAGCAATCAGACTCCAAAGCACTTTATCGCGCAAGGAAGTTGCCTGCTCGATCAGTTCCTTACACTTGTCGATCGGAAACGTCTTTTCGTCGCCACCGAACTCGTCTGTGTGAGCGAGCTCTGAGGGACGAGATACTGGCCTTAGCCCTTTACGCTTGATCTTTTTTGCGCCACCTGCCATACATCCAGCCAACCAACTATTAGCTTTAATTGCTTGACGAACTCTTTGCGGAGACTTCATCGAAACTTCCCGCTGAAGGGAGAAACCCGACATAGCCGTGGATTCAATATAGCCCCTTGCTTCAAGTTCCAAAAAGCCAATACGAAAATTTTCACTTGCATTAATAAACTTATTGACTGCAGCCAGATGAACCGCAACCGAACTTCCTCCGACGTTTCGTCCGCCGACTACCCGAGCAACTTTCCTTACAATTTCGACATCACTCAAAGTGCCAAACGTTAGGAAGCTCTCATAATTATCCAAAGCCTCAAGCAATTCTAAAGGAGTCAAGCTACCCAAGATATTAGTAAGAGCTTGTATGTAATTGAGAAAACATCTAAGCGCATAGCAATATGTTCTGACTGTTTTGTATTTCCGCTCCTTTGCCAGGCCGCGAACAAAATTGTCAAAAAAAGCAGCTAAAAGAAGATCCGAGCACAGCAGCCTAAACTGGCTACGGCCATCGCGCACGGTAGGAATTAGTTCCATCAGTGGAGCTACAGACCGGATAGATGACAAAGCTTTCATATTCACTTGGAAGCCTAAAATGCACTCAACGTCTATTTATCTTTCCATAAGCAGCATCCAGCGCGCAACTGTTTTCTTGCATGCTTAGTTAGTACACTTAGTAGACTAATGCGACCGACCAAAGCATACAAAGTATACTAATAGGCCTGCCATAAGACGGCGAGAAACCTAATAGTCGTCCGACAAAACCCAACAGTGGCGGGCTAAAACACTAAATTAAAAATTATCATCATGAGTCTAGCTCAAGGCTTCAGTATCGGATGCCCTGATCGCAGTGAAATAGCAGATCTTGAGGCTGGTCGCGCTGCTCATAGGCCATGCCCAGCGCCTTGATCACCAAGTCCGCATCCGGCGTGTTCGAAAGCGCCCAAACCGCAATCCGATGCGCATAAAGATCCATAACCTCTGCCAAGTAATGCCATTTCCCTTGCGCCCAGATATAGGTGATGTCGCACACCAGACCTGATTAGGCGTGGGTGCATCGAACTCTCGCTTCAAAATATTCGGACTGTCTGGCCGCTGCACGTTTGCTTGCTATGAGCCTGCGAGCCCGGTTGCTTGCTTATTAATCCCAGTTCTCGCATCAGGCCACGCACCATGAACTGGCCGATTTGCTCGCCATCTTCCTGCACCATCGACACGATACTGCAGCTACCGGCAGCGCTTCGACTTTGTCCGAACTGCTCGTATACTGCCCTGCTAAATTTGCCAATGCCCTTCTCATGAAAAGAATGCTACTTGCTGTCGCGTTATCCCTGACACCAATCCTCTCAGCTTTTGCTGCACCACCTGCCACCTTCACCGAAGCTAAAGTCGTCGCGAAGCAACAGGTCTATCTCGATCAAGCCAGCAGCTCAATGGGCGAGCTTTATTGCGGTTGCAAGTGGACATGGGTAGGAAAATCAGGGGGGCGAATCGACGCAAGTTCCTGTGGCCTTCAAGCCAGAAAACAAGCGAACCGAGCTGAGCGAACTGAGTGGGAACACATCGTCCCAGCCTGGACATTCGGGCATCAACGGCAATGCTGGCAGGAAGGCGGTCGTGAGCATTGCGTGAAGGATGACCCTGTGTTCCAAGCGATGGAGGCCGATCTTTTCAACCTCTACCCATCAGTGGGTGAAGTGAATGGCGATCGGAGCAATTTCAATTACGGAATGGCTTCAGGGGTCGCACCACAGTATGGGCAGTGCAAGACCAAGGTTGACTTCGATCAACGCGCCGCAGAGCCTCGCGATGAGGTCAAAGGTCTGGTGGCCAGGACGACCTTTTACATGTTTGATCGCTACAACCTGAACATGTCGCGTCAGCAGCAAAAGCTACTCATGGCGTGGGACAAACAATTCCCCGTCACTTCCTGGGAGCTAGAACGAAACAAGCGCATCGCGGCGATTATGGGTCACTCGAACCCGTTCGTAACCGGCCAACGTGCTTGGATAACAGGGTATAAGCCCGTTGGCGACGGTGTCGTGAGCACCCTGCCTCCGCGAATTACCACGTCCTCATCCGACGTGCCGCAAGCCGCCGGTTCAGCTTCGACCGGAACAATCGTTGGCAACAAAAACAGCCACATTTATCACCTGCCAGTAGGCTGTCCGAGTTACGACAACGTGTCTGCGAAGAATCAGGTTGCTTTTGGATCAGAGTCCGAGGCAGCGGCGGCGGGCTATCGGAAGGCAGGAAATTGCAAATGAGGTTCCGGCATTGATTTGAAAAGATGCAGCTCAATCACTCAGTTTTGTGAGGTGACGATCCGCTGCGCAGCGCGATTCCCAGTGCAGCTCATCGACCTAAAAATGGCCATCTTCATCAGCTACGAACCCGTCACTGGTAGCGCACGCTGAGCGCATGTTAAGCCAGGTACCTGGATGCCTGGTAGGACAGCGTCTTTCCGGAATGTGTACTGCCAATGAAAATTTTAGGTATTGTTGCTCGCGCCAAAATGCTAGCCGCATGAGTAAACGACAATAAAAAAACCCAGCCTTGAGAGCTGGGTCTGATCCCATATCGCCTTTGCAGAGGTTGATCGCTATGGGAACAAAATCAGCTTATTTACTCAGTTGATCCAGCAAGTCGTGCCCTGCCCAGGTAAGCTGATACCTCCCGTTGTCACAGCCCAAAAAACCACCATCCACCATCAACCTCATTCCGTAAGACCAGTCGTACCCCGAGAGTCCGGCAGCTGCAGCGAACTTGTCCAAGTCTAGATAGGTAATTCCAGTAATGTCGGGGGATTCCTGGACAGAAAAAAGGATGCATCTGGCGACTTCAAAATTACGTCTCATTGACCATCCTTGAATCATCCCTGAGTGAAAGCTGTAGCATAGACGAGTTCCGCAAACCTGCTTGATGATCATTACAACGTGAACGCCCTTGATTGCGAATGGATTTCTCATGCCGAAAAATGACAAGACGTTCAGTGCTCGGCCAGACGAGGTGCTCTATAGCTTTGAGCGCAAAATCAACGACCGCTAGCTGATGGCCGGGTGGCGGTTGGCTGGGTTTGAGATGGTGCGCGCCGCATCTGGGGAACATATTTAAAAGACCTAGCCAATACTGGTGATCGTCTGTAACCGGATCTGCCGCATCCCTGGCAGCCATTCTTAGCAGTTGAGGAGACACGTTAGGCCAAATCCACCACCTTCCCAGGATGGGCGACAGTGAAAACTAGCAACACTCAAAGCTCCATAGCTAGAGCAGATATAAAAACGCCCCGGTAACCGGGGCGTCCTTTTACAGTTTGAATCTACGTCAAAACTACTTCCAACTCGCGACCAGAACCGCATCCAACTGATTCTGCTGCGATTGAGTCAAACTACTTTCAGCGCCAGCACTCACGCCGAAGGACGCCATGGTATCGACCAGGCTTTGTACCTGGCTGTCTAACAAGGTTTTCCCATCGGAGGTTTTGAACTGATCCACATGGTAGTCATTGGAGGAGTACCAGTTATTGACGACAATCTTGTCGGGCGTATCGACAATGCTAACCTCCAGGTCGTTGCCACTGCGACGGAACCAGAGCTCCTCAAGGCTGACGCTGGCATCGAACTGAACGGTGTCGTTACTAGTACTTGCGTCGTAGTTGTTGACCGAGTCCTTCCCTCCACCAACGCCAAACGCATAGGTGTCGCTGCCTTCGCTCCCCGTTAGCGCATCGTTGCCAGCTCCGCCATCAAGAAGGTCATCACCGGCACCGCCATAAAGCGTGTCATTACCGGCATCACCCAATAGGTGATCATTGCCTACATCACCATACAGCGCATCGATACCATCACCGCCAGAGAGAGTGTCATTACCATCAGCACCATAAATAGCATCATCTCCCAGCCCCGCGCTGATCACGTCGTCAGTGGCAAAACCACGCAAGGTATCATCCGAGTCAGTACTTTGAATAACATTCGACTTAATTGTGGTTTGATTCCACTCACTACCATCCGCGAATTGAATGCGATCAATCTCATATCCAGCCGTAGCATCTCCGGCAAAGTGCGACGCCACACGCAAGCTGTCGGAGCTACCGATAACCTGGATAAGAAGGTCATTGTTTTCACGTGTGACCTGCACATCTGCAGTATTAAGATCGGTGAGTTTGAGGGTGTCAGTTTTTCCAATGCGAACCTCACCACCGTTATTAACAGTATCCTGACCAGAGCCTTTACCGAACAGGTAGGTATCGTTGCCGTTACCACCATTCAGCACGTCGTTGCCAGCGCCAGCATCAAGAACGTCGTTACCATCATTCCCGTTGAGGGCGTCATTACCAGCTCCACCCTGCAGCAAATCATTTCCATCTCCTCCATTCAGAGTATCCGAACCATCGTTACCCTTGAGGGTATCGTCACCGCCTCCTCCGTTGACGGTATCGTCCCCCAGTCCGGCATCAATGACATCGTTGCTGCTGGTGCCCGATAGAGTGTCATCTCCATCAGAACCTTGCAGTACTTGGAACTTGATCGCTGCTTGATCCAGGAAGCTACCGTCGGCGAACTGAATACGATCAATTTGATATCCGGCAGTCGCATCTCCCAGGAAATGGTAGATCACTCGCAGGCTATCAGTTGTACCGTTGACTCGGATAAAAAGATCCATACCATCACGAGTAACACTGACATCAGAGGCATTCAGGTCAGTCAGCTTGACAGTGTCCATCTTGCCTGCCCTAGTCTCATTGGCGTAATAGATCGAGTCCTGGCCAGCCCCTTTGCCAAATATATAGATGTCATCTCCAGCTCCGCCGTCCAGGCGATCGTTACCTGCCCCGCCATCAAGCACATCACTGCCATCCCCGCCGTAGAGGACATCGTCGTCTGCACCACCCTGTAGAACATCATTACCGTCGTTACCATTTAGCGTATCGGCACCGGCACCGCCAGAGAGCGTGTCGCTGCCAGCCATACCATTGACGGTATCGTCACCTGCGCCCGCATCGATGGTGTCGTCAGCCGACGTTCCTGACAGTGTTTCATCCGCCGCAGTGCCTTGCATGATCTGCGTCTTGATTGCGGTTTGATCCCAGAAACTGCCATCAGCAAACTGGATATGATCAATCTGATATCCAGCAGTCGCATCGCCCATGAAGTGGTAAACAACCCTTAAGCTATCGGTTGTTCCGTTGACTCGTATAACCAGGTCATAACCATCGCGTGAGAGACTCACGTCGCCGGCGTTCAGGTCGATCAGTTTCACGGTATCAAGCTTGTCTGCACGGGTTTCGTTTGCGTAATAGACACGGTCTTGACCAGAGCCTTTGCCGAACAGGTAAGTATCATCACCATTCCCGCCATTCAACAGGTCATTACCTGATCCACCATCGAGAACGTCATTACCATTCCCGCCATAGAGGTTGTCATTGCCAACCCCACCTTGAAGAAGGTCATCACCATCATCACCGTTAAGAGTGTCCGCGCCACTGCCGCCGATCAAAGTGTCGTTACCTGTCCCACCACTGACAGTGTCGTCACCCGCTTCACCGGACAGGGTGTCGTTACCACCGCTGCCGCTGATCGAATCATCCCCCACACCGGCATTGATCACGTCGTCCGTTTCGTAACCAGTCAATGACTGATTAGCGTCCGTGCTACGCAATACTTCGGTCTTGATGAATGTCTGATCCCAAAAGCTGCCATCTGCAAACTGAATACGATCAATCTGGTATCCAGACGTAGCATCGCCCATGAAATGGTAATAGATACGCAGGCTATCGGTTGTGCCATTCACCTTTAGGATAAGGTCGTACCCATCGCGGGAAATGGTGACATCACTCGGGTTCAGACCGAGTAGTTTCACAGTATCGAGTTTGCCTAGGCGCGACTCATTGGCATAGTAAATCGAATCTTGGCCAGAGCCCTTACCGAACAGGTAGGTGTCATCTCCAGCGCCACCATTGAGGAGGTCATTACCTGCACCGCCGTCGAGAATGTCATCGCCAGTGCCACCATTAAGGGTGTCATTACCAGCGCCGCCATTCAGGTTGTCATCACCTTCGTCGCCGCTGATCGTATCTAAACCACTACCGCCGGACAGAGTATCGTTACCCGCGCCACCGGACATAGCGTCATCACCCGCACCCGCGTCGATTATGTCGTCGCCAGCGTATCCCGTCAGGCTTTGATCCGCATCGGAGCCCTTCAATACCTGCAGTTTGATAATCGATTGATCCCAGAACGAACCATCTGCGAACTGAATACGATCTATCTGATAACCAGTCGCTGCGTCTCCAGCAAAATGATTAAGTACCCGCATACTGTCGGTAGTATCGTTAATGCGAATAATCAGATCAGCAGCGTCACGAGAGATAGTTATGTCAGAAGCTTTCAAGTCACTCAGCTTGACGGTATCGACCTTGCCTGCACGTGCCTCATAGGCGTAGTAGATCGTGTCCTGGCCAGAGCCTTTGCCAAATAAATATGCATCGTCACCCGCACCACCATCTAGACGATCATTTCCTGCACCACCATCCAGGATGTCGTTTCCGATACCCCCATTCAGGATGTCGTTTCCGGTGCCTCCTTGAAGAAGATCGTTGCCGTCATCACCGTTAAGCCTATCGGCGCCAGCTCCACCCAATAGAGTGTCGTTGCCTCCCCCACCGCTAACCGTATCGTCACCGGCCGCGACGTCAATAATATCGTCTGTGCTGTAGCCTGTCAGAGACTGATCACCGTCCGTTCCCTGAAGAACGCGAGCCTTGATAACAGACTGATTCCAGAAGCTGCCATCCGCAAACTGAATGCGGTCAATCTGGTATCCACCGGTTGCATCATTCAGGAAGTGATTCATGACTATGAGGTTATCGGTCGAACCATTGATCCGAATAACCAGATTTGCACCTTCCTGGAAAAGCGTGACATCAGATGCGTTGAGATCAGTCAACTTGACCCTGTCAAGCTTGCCGACGCGGTTTTCATAGGCATTATAGATCGTGTCCTGGCCAGCACCTTTTCTGAACAGATAGCTGTCATTACCTGCTCCGCCATCAAGACGATCGTTTCCATCGCCTCCATCAAGGGTGTCATCTCCGGCGCCGCCGCTTAATATGTCGTTTCCAGCACCACCTCGCAGAACATCATTACCTTCCTCGCCATTTAATGTGTCGGAGCCAATACCTCCTTTGAGCGTATCGTTACCAGCCCCACCACTGACGATATCGTCACCGGCTCCCGCATCGATTTGATCATCCGCTTGGTAACCAGCCAGGGTCTGATCGGCCGCTGTGCCACGCAGGACTTCTGACTTGACCGTACCTTGATCCCAGAACGTCCCGTCAGCGAACTGGATACGATCAATTTGATAGCCTGAAGTAGCTTCACCAATAAAGTGATTCGAGATGCGCAAGCTATCAGCTGTGCCATTGACATTGATAACAAGGTCATTGGCGTCGCGTACCAAGCTGATGTCAGAGGCATTCAACGATGTCAGCCTTACAGTATCCAGCTTACCCACTCGTCCCTCGTAGGATGAAATAGTGTCCTGACCAGCGCCTTTACCGAATAGGTAGATGTCATCTCCTGCACCGCCGTCCAAACGATCATTCCCCGTCCTGCCATCCAACACGTCATCACCGGCGGCGCCACTCAGCGTGTCATTGCCTGCGCCGCCCGCAAGAACATCGTTCTCACCTGTGCCGGCAAGGTTCAACGGATCCACCGAGGTCTGCCCTGCTAGGTTGGAACTGATATCTGTTGTGTTCCAGATCGTGCCATCGTCAAACTGAAGCTGGTCAATCGTATAACCCAATATGGCGCTGGTGCTGAAATGCGAAGACACTTTAAGCGTTTCGCCGGTAGATTTGATCTGGATGATCAGATCATTTACTTCCCTGCGCAGCAAGACGTCCGCTGGATTTAACCCTTCCAGTTTCACGACATCCAGCTTGTTGGGCGTCGTATCGTTATAGGCATAGTTGTTAACGGTGTCTTGCCCAGCTCCTCTTCGGAAAACATAGGTATCTGACCCATAACCACCGTTCAAAGTGTCGTTCCCAGCACCGCCGTCAAGAATGTCATTGCCGTCTTCGCCATTGAGCATGTCTTTGCCTTCGCCACCGAGGAGTGCATCATTTCCGGCTCGGCCGCTTAAGGTGTCATTACCGCTAGCCCCTTTTAGAACATCTGCCGAGTCATAACCGAAAATGATATCGTCACCTACGGTGCCAATAAGCAACGCGGTTCTGATCTGATCAGTTGTCAGAAACGATCCATCACTGAATTGAAGCTGATCAATCGTATAACCGGAGATCAGGCTAGCGTTAAAATGCTGAGTCACACGCAGAATCTCACCGGTTTCCTTAATCTCGATGATCAAGTCGTCCGACTCACGCCGCAGCGAAATATCCGAGAGGTTCAATCCATCCAGCTTGATAACGTCAAGTTTATTAGCCGTCGTGTCGTTATAAACTGAATTATTGATGGTGTCCTGGCCCGATCCCTTACGGAATACATAGGTATCCGAACCGGAACCGCCCGCTAAGGAATCATTACCAGCACCGCCATCCAAAAGGTCATCTCCTATGCCACCGTTTAACGTGTCGTCATCCGCCTCCCCTCGCAAAACATCATTACCTTCATCACCATAAAGGCTGTCCTTACCGGCACCACCGTCGAGAATATCGGCACCTGCACGACCGCTAATGTTGTCATTGCCCGCTAAACCTTTAAGCACATCATCGGTGTCGTAGCCGACGAGGGTATCGTCATCCTCCGTCCCACCTAGCAGGGCCAGTTTAATTTGCGAGTTATCCATGAGCGTCCCATCAGCAAACTGCAACTGATCGATGGCATATCCGGAAATAGCACTGGCACTAAAATGAGAGGTGACTCGAAGAGTATCGCCAGTCTCCTTGATCTGGAGAATCAAATCGTCGGACTCACGGCGAATAGAAATGTCTTCAGCGTTGAGTCCCTCGAATCGAATGACATCGAGCTTCCCTACGGTCGTATCGTTGTAGGCTGAATTGTTGATCGTGTCTTGGCCTGCGCCCTTACGAAACACATAAATATCTGAACCAACACCACCACTTAGAGAGTCGTTGCCTAAGCCACCATCAAGAGAATCATTGCCATAGCCGCCATTAAGAGTGTCATTGCCAGCACCGCCAAATAGCGTGTCATTACCATCTTCACCAGAGAGAGTATCTTTACCATCACCTCCATCTAGAACGTCATCGCCGCCACGACCGCTGATGGTGTCATTCCCACCAAGCCCGTTGAGAAAATCTGCGGATTCGAACGCAATAAGAGAGTCATCCTCTTGTGTTCCTTTGAGTATTGCCGCTCTGAGCTGATCAACGTTCAACGTTGATCCATCCGCGAACAGCAATTGATCAACCGCATAACCGTAAATGGCGCTGGAGCTGAAATACGAGGCAACACGCAGTGTATCTCCCGAGTCGCGGATCTGGATAACCAGATCGTCTGAATCACGACGTAGGGAAACGTCAGCCTGATTCAGCCCTTCAAGCCGCACTACATCAAGCTTATTGACGGTCGTGTCGTTATAGGCCGAATTGTTGATCGTGTCTTGGCCAGAGCCGTGGCCAAAGACGTATACATCCGAGCCATACCCACCGTATAGCGTATCATTGCCTGAACCACCATCTAGAAAATCATCGCCGTAACCGCCACTAAGAGAGTCGTTGTCAGCCCCACCTTTAAGCGTGTCATTGGCATCCCCGCCAGAAAGCGAATCGTCGCCCGAACCGCCCAAGAGAAGGTCATCGCCGTCATCTCCAGAGAGATTATCCTTGCCATCTCCCCCCTCGATCCTATCACTTCCGGAACCACCACTAAGGGTATCGTTGCCGCCATCACCGGCGATGACATCATCTGTACTGTACCCCGTCATAACATCGTCAGCGTCAGTTCCCAGAAGCAATGCAGCTCTGATTTGTGCATTTTCCAGAATCGTTCCGTCGGCAAATTGCAATTGATCAATTGCATAACCGTAAATCGTACTGGCACTAAAATGAGAGGTGACACGTAAAGTTTCACCAGACTCTTTAATCTGAATCAGAAGATCGTCTGAATCGCGCTTGATAACCACATCTGAGACGTTCAAGCCTTCAAGACGAATAACATCCAGCTTGTTTTCAGTCGTGTCGTTGTAAGCAGAGTTATTGATTGTGTCTTGACCGTAGCCTTTACGGAAAGTGTAGGTATCAGAGCCCTTGCCTCCAGCAAGCGAATCCATGCCGACGCCGCCGTCAAGGAGGTCGTTACCATCGCCACCACTCAGAGCATCGTTGCCTTTTCCACCCAGCAGAGTGTCGCTGCCATCCTCTCCGTAAAGGGTGTCATTGCCCTCTCCGCCATCCAGAATGTCGTTACCAGCGCGCCCACTAAGCGTGTCGTGGCCC
Source organism: Pseudomonas coronafaciens pv. oryzae str. 1_6 (assembly GCF_000156995.2). NCBI lineage: Bacteria > Pseudomonadati > Pseudomonadota > Gammaproteobacteria > Pseudomonadales > Pseudomonadaceae > Pseudomonas > Pseudomonas coronafaciens. Next base: position 3,162,980 of record NZ_CP046035.1, read on the forward strand.
GCCAACCCGCTCAACTTGTCTTCAGTGGCGTAGCCGGTGATGCTGTCATCCCCAGCAGTACCCACCAGTAACGCTGCAGTAATTTGGGTCTTATCCCAGAAAATGCCGTCACTGAACTGCACTTGATCGATAGCATAGGCGTCGCTGCTGAAATGTGACGAGACACGAAGGGTTTCACCAGTATCAGAGATCTGGAAAATGAGATCGTCCCCCTCACGCCGGATACTGACTTGCGATGCAGTCAGCCCCTCAAGTTTCACTACATCGAGTTTATTCTGAGTTGCGTCCGAATAGGCGTAATTCAAGATGGTGTCCTGTCCGGAACCTTTGCGGAAGATATAGGTGTCCGACCCACCGCCGCCACTCAATGTGTCGTTTCCTGAACCGCCATCCATGACATCGTCACCATTGCCACCAGAAAGCATGTCGTTACCAGCACCGCCAAGCAGAGTGTCGTTGCCATCCTCCCCATTCAAAGTGTCCCGGCCATCTCCGCCGTCCAGAACATCGTCGCCAGCCCGACCACTAAGCGTGTCGTTACCACGGAGCCCCTTCAGCATATCTGCAGTCTCATAGCCGGTGATGTTGTCATCACCCGCGTTACCTGTCAGCAATGCAGACTTGATGAAGGAGGTGTCCCAAACAGATCCATCTGCGAATTTTACCTGATCGATTGCGTAGTTATATGCGACGTACGAGCTGAAGTGCCCGCTTACACGAACAGAGTCATTCGTGTCTTTGATTTGAATGATCAAGTCATCGGACTCGCGCCGCATCACTACATCTTCGGGCTTGAGACCTTCAAGAACAATAACGTCCTGTATGTCAGTATTGGCCTCGTTGGAGACTGAATTATAAATCGTATCTTGGCCCGATCCGCGACGGAAAACATAGGTATCCGATCCAAGCCCACCTGCTAACGAGTCATTGCCCGTTCCACCGTCGAGGAGATCGTTACCCTCTCCGCCGCTCAGTGTGTCGTTGTCGGCGCCGCCCAGAAGAGTGTCGCTGCCCTCTTCTCCGTTGAGGGTATCCTTGCCAGCACCACCATCCAGAAAATCATCGCCACCACGACCACTGAGCGTGTCATTCCCAGCGAGACCAAACAGTTGGTCGGCAGTCTGATAACCAATGATCGTATCGTTGTCGCCAGTCGTCTTCAGCACTTCCGTTTTCAGTTTCGCACCATCCCAGACAGTACTATCCGCAAACTGAAGCTGATCCACTGCGTAGACGCTGTCACCATCTTGGTTGAAGTGGGAATTGACGCGGATCGAATCACCCGTCGATTTTATCTGAATAACCAGATCGTTATATTCTCTGTGCACCGTGATATCGGCCGGATTCAAACCGTCCAGTTTGACCTTATCGATTTTCTGGGCTGTCTTATCGTCCGAGGTATAGTTATTAATCTGATCCTGGCCCGATCCTTTGCGTAACACATAGGTATCAGAGCCCATACCACCATCAAGCGTATCGTTGCCGCCACCGCCATCCAGAGTGTCATTGCCATTGCCGCCATAAAGCAAATCGGCGTCTGCACCACCGTTGAGAAGATCGTTACCATCCTCACCGTACAAGGTGTCGCTACCGGCCTCGCCTGACAGCGTATCATTCCCGGCACGGCCGTAAATCGTGTCGTTACCCAACCCGCCACTGATGCTGTCGTCCGATGCATAACCCGTAAGGACATCGTTGCCATCAGTACTTTTGAAGGCCGCCATGGTTTTGACCTGATCCGGCTTCCAGGTTGTACCATCGGCAAAACGAATCTCGTCAAGCTTGTAAGCATTATCACCATCATTACTGAAGTAACTAGAGACGGTTATTTTGTCGGCACTTCCGTTCAGCGCCAGTACCAAGTCATCGTAGGAGCGAGTGACAACGATATCGCCAGGCAGAATGTCAGATGCAAACTCAATGGCATCCGACTTGTTAGTACTAGGGTCGTAGTTGCTGATCGTGTCCTGGCCCCAACCACGACTGAAGCGGTAAGTGTCCGACCCTTCACCGCCTGAAAGCGCGTCATTGCCTGCACCGCCGTCCAGTACGTCATCGCCGGCATCGCCAGAGAGGTAGTCGTTTCCGCTACCGCCCGCCAGCAAATCAGCTCCGGCACCGCCAGAAAGGTTGTCCTGACCATCGCCACCCGACAGGGAGTCCGCCCCGTCAGCGCCAGAGAGAATGTCGTTGCCGGCGTCCCCCTTCAGGACATCGTTACCGGCCTGACCATACAATAAGTCGTCACCAAGACCGCCGCTCAGGGTGTCATCCGTGGCATAGCCCCGAATGGAATCGTTGCCGTCGGTCGACAGGACTGCCAGCGACTTGATCTGATCCAGCGACCAACTCGTGCCATCGGCAAACCTGATCGTTTCCAGCTGGTAAGAACTCAAACCATCAGAGCCGAAATAACTTGATACGCTGATTTGATCAGTGGTACCCCGAAGGGTCAGAACCAAGTCATCGTAGGAGCGAGTGACAACGATATCGCCAGGCAGAATGTCAGATGCAAACTCAATGGCATCCGACTTGTTAGTACTAGGGTCGTAGTTGCTGATCGTGTCCTGGCCCCAGCCGCGACTGAAGCGGTAAGTGTCCGCCCCTTCACCGCCCGAAAGCGCGTCATTGCCCGCACCGCCGTCCAGTACGTCATCGCCGGCATCGCCAGAGAGGTAGTCGTTTCCGCTACCGCCCGCCAGCAAATCAGCGCCGGCACCGCCAGAAAGATTGTCCTGGCCATCGCCACCCGACAGGGAGTCCGCCCCGTCAGCGCCAGAGAGAATGTCGTTGCCGGCGTCCCCCTTCAGGACATCGTTACCGGCCTGCCCATACAAAGAGTCGTCACCAAGACCGCCACTCAAGGTGTCATCCGTGGCATAGCCCCGAATGGAATCGTTGCCGTCGGTCGACAGGACTGCCAGCGACTTGATCTGATCCAGCGACCAACTCGTGCCATCGGCAAACCTGATCGTTTCCAGCTGGTAAGAACTCAAACCATCAGAGCCGAAATAACTTGATACGCTGATTTGATCAGTGGTACCCCGAAGGGTCAGAACCAAGTCATCGTAGGAGCGAGTGACAACGATATCGCCAGGCAGAATGTCAGATGCAAACTCAATGGCATCCGACTTGTTAGTACTAGGGTCGTAGTTGCTGATCGTGTCCTGGCCCCAGCCGCGACTGAAGCGGTAAGTGTCCGCCCCTTCACCGCCCGAAAGCGCGTCATTGCCCGCACCGCCGTCCAGTACGTCATCGCCGGCATCGCCAGAGAGGTAGTCGTTTCCGCTACCGCCCGCCAGCAAATCAGCGCCGGCACCGCCAGAAAGATTGTCCTGGCCATCGCCACCCGACAGGGAGTCCGCCCCGTCAGCGCCAGAGAGAATGTCGTTGCCGGCGTCCCCCTTCAGGACATCGTTACCGGCCTGCCCATACAAAGAGTCGTCACCAAGACCGCCACTCAAGGTGTCATCCGTGGCATAGCCCCGAATGGAATCGTTGCCGTCGGTCGACAGGACTGCCAGCGACTTGACCTGATCCAGCGACCAGCTCGTGCCATCGGCAAACCTGATCGTTTCCAGCTGATAAGCACTCAAACCATCAGAGCCAAAATAACTCGATACGCTGATTTGATCAGTGGTACCCCGAAGGGTCAGAACCAAGTCATCGTAGGAGCGAGTGATGACGATATCGCTAGGCAGAATATCGGATGCAAACTCAATGGCATCCGACTTGTTGGTACTAGGGTCGTAGTTGCTGATCGTATCCTGGCCCCAGCCACGACTGAAGCGGTAAGTGTCCGACCCTTCTCCGCCCGAAAGCGCGTCATTGCCCGCACCGCCGTCCAGTACGTCATCGCCGGCATCGCCAGACAGGTAGTCGTTTCCACTACCGCCCGCCAGCAAATCGGCCCCGGCGCCGCCATTCAGGTTGTCCTGGCCATCGCCACCTGACAAGGAGTCAGCCCCGTCAGCGCCATAGAGAATGTCGTTACCAGCGTCCCCCTTCAGGACATCGTTACCGGCCTGACCATACAACGAGTCGTCACCAAGACCGCCACTCAAGGTGTCATCCGTGGCATAGCCCCGAATGGAATCGTTGCCGTCGGTCGACAGGACTGCCAGCGACTTGACCTGATCCAGCGACCAGCTCGTGCCATCGGCAAACCTGATCGTTTCCAGCTGATAAGCACTCAAACCATCAGAGCCAAAATAACTCGATACGCTGATTTGATCAGTGGTACCCCGAAGGGTCAGAACCAAGTCATCGTAGGAGCGAGTGATGACGATATCGCTAGGCAGAATATCGGATGCAAACTCAATGGCATCCGACTTGTTGGTACTAGGGTCGTAGTTGCTGATCGTATCCTGGCCCCAGCCACGACTGAAGCGGTAAGTGTCCGACCCTTCTCCGCCCGAAAGCGCGTCATTGCCCGCACCGCCGTCCAGTACGTCATCGCCGGCATCGCCAGACAGGTAGTCGTTTCCACTACCGCCCGCCAGCAAATCGGCCCCGGCGCCGCCATTCAGGTTGTCCTGGCCATCGCCACCTGACAAGGAGTCAGCCCCGTCAGCGCCATAGAGAATGTCGTTACCAGCGTCCCCCTTCAGGACATCGTTACCGGCCTGACCATACAACGAGTCGTCACCAAGACCGCCACTCAAGGTGTCATCCGTGGCATAGCCCCGAATGGAATCGTTGCCGTCGGTCGACAGGACTGCCAGCGACTTGACCTGATCCAGCGACCAGCTCGTGCCATCGGCAAACCTGATCGTTTCCAGCTGATAAGCACTCAAACCATCAGAGCCAAAATAACTCGATACGCTGATTTGATCAGTGGTACCCCGAAGGGTCAGAACCAAGTCATCGTAGGAGCGAGTGATGACGATATCGCTAGGCAGAATATCGGATGCAAACTCAATGGCATCCGACTTGTTGGTACTAGGGTCGTAGTTGCTGATCGTATCCTGGCCCCAGCCGCGACTGAAGCGGTAAGTGTCCGCCCCTTCACCGCCCGAAAGCGCGTCATTGCCCGCACCGCCGTCCAGTACGTCATCGCCGGCATCGCCATACAGGTAGTCGTTTCCACTACCGCCCGCCAGCAAATCGGCCCCGGCATCGCCAGACAAGTAGTCGTTTCCACTATCGCCCGCCAGCAAATCGGCCCCGGCGCCGCCATACAGGTTGTCCTGACCATCGCCACCCGACAGGGAGTCAACCCCCTCAGCGCCATAGAGAATGTCGTTACCAGCGTCCCCCTTCAGGATGTCGTTACCCGCAAAGCCATACAGCAAGTCGTCACCGAGACCGCCACTCAGGGTGTCATCCGTGGCATAGCCCCGAATGGAGTCGTTGCCCTCGGTCGACAGCAATGCCATCGACTTGACCTGATCCATCGACCAGTTCGTACCATCGGCAAAACGAATCTCCTCAAGCTTGTAAGCACTATCACCATCACTAATAAAATAACTAGAGACGGTTATTTTGTCGGTGCTTCCGTTCAGCGCAAGAACCAAATCATCGGCGGAACGGGTAATGACGATATCGCCAGGCAAGATGTCAGATGCAAACTCAATGGCATCAGACTTGTTGGTGCCGGCGTCATAGTTGCCGATCGTGTCCTGACCCCAACCACGACTGAAACGGTAAGTGTCCGAATCTTCACCGCCTGAAAGCGTATCATTGCCTGCGCCGCCGTCGAGTACGTCATCGCCGGCATCGCCAGACAAATAGTCGTTTCCGTCGCCACCCGCGAGAAAATCGGCTCCGGCGCCGCCAGAAAGGTTGTCCTGACCACCGCCACCCGACAAGGAGTCCGTCCCCTTAGCGCCATACAGAAAGTCGTTGCCCGCATCCCCTTTCAGAATGTCGTCTCCGGCGAGACCATAAAGTAAATCATCCCCCATCCCCCCACTGATTACGTTGTCGCCAATATCCCCCCAGAGTTGGTCGTTACCTTCGGTGGTTTGCCCAGACATGGAACGAACTTGTTCAGCCGTCCAAAAACTCCCGTCCTCAAACTGAATTCTATCTAATGAGTAGTTGATACCATCTGGCGCTAGATCATTAAAATAACCCTGAACTGTGATTCTATCTTGCGCACTCTTTACAAAAAGAATTAGATCGTAGTCACTACGTTTAACCAGAATATCGCCTTGTGAAATTCCGGCACCAAATAGAATCCTATCTAGCCTCTCACCTACAGGATCGGAATCCATATTAAGAATTGTATCTTTACCGTCCCCAACATTAAAATGATAGGTATCTGAGCCACTACCACCTAAGAGATAGTCATCACCCAAGCCACCATATAAATCATCATCTCCTTCACCACCAAAAATATTGTCATTACCTGACATGCCCATGAGATGATCATCAGATAAAGTCCCATTCAAAAAATCATTGCCAAAGCCACCGAAGTTTCCGATCCCAATAATAGAGAGCAAATTTAAAAAACCATCCCCACCCTCTTTCCCGGAGCCCCTAAGCTCTTTTAATAAAATTTGACCAAAGTCACCAGAACCAATCAATGCATTAGAAAGCTCTGCGATAAGTAGCTGACCTTTCTCGTGATCCACATCAAATTGAGTTTTAAGCTTAACAACAACAGATGAAACATTCCATTGAACTCCATCTTCAGTATAGGTTCCGTCCAGTCCGTCAAGTAATGATGCCAAATGAGTTTGTAGCATTATTTTGCCGTAAACAGCAGTAGCTAAACTGTCAAATGCTTCGTTCAACTTCGACACTGCCACTGGCCCCATTGGGTCGGGGGAGCCTCCACTGGTAAAGTATTTTTCCCCTAAAAAAGCCTCTAAAGCAAAAAGCTTACGTGCATCGCCAATCATACTTCCGCGGCTTGCAGGATCGAGATCCTGGACACCAGCCCAATGATATATAATATCTAGAATCAGCTTCTGCCTAACAGATGTATCTTGCTCATTTCTGAACGACTCGACCAAAGTAACAAGGATTTTGTCACGACCCATTGCCTGCTGCAGATCATTGACATTCCCGAAACCATCAACGTTAGGTAAAGATACTATTTCACGCGGGACTTCAACACTAAAATTATCGGCAGTATCTGTAGCATTAACATCAAACCAGACATCTTCTATTGCAGCAACAGAACCGTCAATTCGAGTATAACTTCCTAATTGACGATGATCATTACCATTAGAATCAAGCATACTCTGAGGTGCATTTCCGCTAGCGTCTGGCTTACTAGAATCGGAGTAAGACAAGTTGATTGAGGCAACTTTTGCTTGAGTAAGAGTTAATAGCTCGCCCTCACTAACCACACCGTCAGAGTTCTTATCAACCCATACATTAAGCTCCGAAAAGGCATTATCATGAGAATCAAAAACACCATCTTTGTTACTATCAAACTCAGATAATGCCAAAAATCCATTTGCGGCTTTCTTATCTACTGAAATGCTCGTCTTATTTCCAAAAAGCTCAGAGCCAGAATCAATCTTCCCATCGCGATTTCTATCATAAACCAATAGGCCGTCATCTACGCCAACCCATCCCGTGCTTTCTAAGAATCCATTACCATCGTGGTCAAAGTGAACTCCAGCATCGGTAGAAAGCGTCTCAACTCCATCACCATCCAGATCTAATATCAGGGGGCTAGCGGTTGTCTCAGCATCTCCAAAAGAGTCTTCGATCTTTTCGACCTGACCGTCAGGGACTTTTTCAAAGAAACCATCTGGAAAAATGTGCAATGGGTACATTATATCTTCAATACTTTGAGAAGTTCCCCCACCCTCGCCATCGTACTGCCCGCCAAGCTTGAAAAAACCATCCTGAATACCAAACTCAAAACTTCCAGACTCTGTTTTTGTATTGCCATCTTGGCCATCTGTCGTTGACTTATCGAACTTAAAGCTCCCTCCTTTTGTATCAAGATTAAATGTAAAGCCTTTCCCATCGGTAAAACTCCCCCCAAAACCGTAACCATCTTCGCTTTTAAAAAACTTTCCAGAAGTCGTCGACCCATCACCATTTGGGAAATCTACATTATAGTTCCCATTGCCATCCGGTTCTAAATTAAGCTGCTGTTTAACCCCCGTCTTAGCATCTTGATATCCTATACCAAAACCGACGCCACCGCCGTCGTCTTTGAACCTAGTTAGGTCTAACTGCCCATTGGGAGTCTTAACTGATACCGAATCAGGATTTCCGGATTTATCGACACCTAACCCCACGCTGGTGTCTTTCCCAGCTGGGAACATTAACTTTACAGAAGTGCCAGCCCCATCGAACGGCCTGGTTTCTGTCTGAATTCCGATCCCATGGCCGTCTGATGCCTCCCCATGTATAGTGATTCCTGTGCTCTCACTGTAAGATACTTTTGCACCGACTGAATAACCTGGACGACCCGACATACCTACCCCTGCAATAGATAAAGCAGCGCCCAAAATATGAGAGCTACAAATTTTGAATTTTTAGCCAACGTAATTTATTTATAGCTTTGAGACGTGTGAAGCATCTGGGGAATAGATAGTCCTTTGGAGAGTTAACCATTGGATGCCCACTAAACCTTTCTCACAACGGACGAGATCACGGGCCTATAATAATATATAAACACCCAGTAATGGCAATTAGCTATTCCTATCAGTCTAGTTTCTTCGATATTCTATCCATATACCTGCGACGACCATAGGGCGTTAACACCGTCTAAAACCAGATAGCAGAGAAAATTTTGAAATGTTACTATCGCTTTGTTCAGCTAAAATCGCTCTCTATCATTGGCCTAAGACACCTTACAGAGATCCAAAACTGTGAAACGATTATTATACTTGGTGGCATTATCAACCCTCTCCATCTCTGTGTGCGCTCGCGCATCGTTAAATGACGCAATTCAAGCAATTGAAAAAAAAGACTACGCAGTAGCGATTACCTTTTTAACTCCGGAAGTAAAAAATGGTTCGGCAGTGGCAGCCCGATATCTCGCAGGTCTTTACCTCGCAGGTGAAGGAATTCCTCAAAATTACGACGAGGCATTTCGCCTTTATGCTTTAGCTGCTAAACGAGGAGATTTATTTTCAGAAGGTGAGCTAGGATTTTTTTACGAAAAAGGTTTGGGGATCAAACAAGACTATATCGAGGCTGCTAAACAATACAAGAAAGCAGCAGATGGGGGTGTACCTGAGGCGATGCACGCATTATCCATACTGTACGACAAAGGTATTGGAGTACAGAAAGACCCGAAGAAAGCTTTAGCACTGCTGGAACAAGCTGCCGAAAAGAACGATGCACGAGCGCAAAATGAGCTTGGAATTAAATATGCTACGGGAACTGGAGTAATCAAGAACACAATTAAAGCATTCGAGCTATTTCGTTTAGCCGCAGAACAAAAAAATGCTGGTGCTCAGTTAAATCTTGGATATGCGTACAGCAAAGGACTCGGGGTAGCCAAAAACCCGTCCGAAGCCATACGCTGGTATACAATGAGTGCTGAGCAAGGTATTGCAGACGCTCAATTTATGTTAGGGCAAATATACGAAGTAGGGATAGGTACTGAACCCGACTATAAGTTGTCTCTTCAGTGGTATAGACGAGCGGCGAAACAAGCAGGGGGTTATGCAAGCTTTAAAATAGGATTTTTTTACTTAGAAGGAATGGGTGTCAATAAAGATCCTGAAGAAGCTGCGAGGTGGTTCACCGAAGCAGCCAATCAAGACATAGATTTTGCTCAAGCAGCCTTAGGAGATCTTTATGAAACCGGAAACGGAGTGAAAAAAGACGAAAAAATTGCAATCGCACTTTACCGAAAGGCGGCAGCACATAGGTCTCCAATGGGAATGTACCGTTTGGCAATGATGCTTAAGGATGGTCGAGGAGCACCGCAAGACTACGTGCAATCTGCTGCCTTGCTGGAACAACTTGCAAATATGGGTGCAAGTGAAGCTCAGGCCCAGCTGGGATTATTCTATGAAAATGGGCTAGGCGTTGAACAAGACTATCAGCGCGCAATTTCATTGTATAAATTGGCATCTAGCGACAAAGACAACACAGGTTTTGCGTTTGAATATTTAGGTTTTGCTTATGAGAAAGGGCATGGCGTACAAAGAAGTGCTGTCATTAGCTACGCTTTACTACGAAGCGTGCTTTTTAAGCATCCCGAAAGATCCTACATAAATGAACATCTGGAAAAATTATCAAGCAACATGAGCAGCAGTGAAATCGAGAGCGCGAAAAATCTCGCTTTTAAAATAAACCTAAAAGGACTAGATGTAATCGAGAAATATAATTAATGGCGGGCGTAGCCATTCACACGACTGCTGAATGGCGCATTGCTTTTAGCTTATGACCGAGAGAACCAAAGCTATCTTTCCTGGAGAGATTCGGACATATGCTGCTTTAAAGGGCTTAAAAAATATTCAATAATAAAACGCTTATCAGTCTTTACTTCTGCCGTAACGGCCATCCCGGGAGTCAACTCAAATTGCTTCCCATCAACTAACAAATGATTCTGCTTCAAGCGAATTTTGCTGCTGTAGAGAAGGCCACGTTTCTCATCCTCAATCGCATCTCTTGAAACGCTAACCACCTCCCCTTCAATGGTTCCATATTTTGTGAACGTAAAAGTCTCTACTTTTACTGTCACATCCTGTCCTACATGAACAAAGCCGACATCCTTATTTTCCAGCATAGCCTCGACCTCAACGGATACATCCGAAGGCACCAACATCATCAACGGTTGAGCGGGCGTAACAACACCACCAACAGTATGGATATTCAATTGCTGTACGGTGCCATCTACTGGGGCTTCGACAGTAGTCAAATCTTCCTGATATCTAGCTTTCGATAACTCCTGACTCAAGGAAGCAACCTTCTGATCCGCTTGTTGCAACAAATCAAGCATCGCTCTTCTGGTCTGAGCGACAACACCGTCCCTTCTCCGCTCCGCTTGTTGGCGCGCAGCATTTGACTGCAAAACACTTATCTGTTGAACGGCAAGCTGACGCTCTAAGTCAAGTCGAGCTTGTTCTTTTTCCAAGTACGCGTGGCGAGCGATATATTGCTTCTGCAGTAGATGCTCGTAGTCTTGGGCAAGCTTTGTGGCGATGGGCAAAGTCTTTTGCAAACTAGCCACCTGCGCACGAGCGGCTTGAATGTCAGCTTGGCGCTGCAGTATCTCCGTTTCCCCCTGTTCCAGGTTACTTCGGTATTCCTGATATTGCCCCTGAAGCCATCGCTCGGCTGCTAGGACATGCTCAGGATCACCACCGAGAATGGTATCAGCGAGAGATCGCGGCGCATGGTTACCATTAATGGCATCTAGCATCGCCCCAGCGCGAGCACTATCAATGCGAGCAGCGAGGAGATCGCTTTCAATTTTTCCAACATCTGCGTCCGCCGACGTAGAGTCCAATTCAAGAAGAAGCTGGCCAGCTTTGACCACTTGCCCGTCGTTCACGTAGATCGCCCGTACTACCGCAGTCTCACTCGACTGAATGATCTTGGTTTTGCCACTTGGGATAACTTTCCCATTTGCGGTAGCTACGATGTCGATTTTACCAACGCAGGCCCATATCAATAACAGAGTGGCAAAGAGGATGATCGCCCAGATAAATATGCGAGGAGCTGGGTGCACCGGCTGATCTTGCAGTTCAAGAGCAGCAGGCAGAAATTGAACTTCATGCGCCAAACGCTTAGGCGCATCCATTTCCTTACGTCGGCGCCAAGAGTTACGCCAAGCTCTTCGGTAGCTCTGCCCCAACCCCGATTTCTGTACGTCAGCCATGACCACCTCCGTGTTGCAAGCGATGGAGACGAGAGTAGTGTCCGGCCTGATGGTTCAGCAGCTCGGCGTGTGTGCCCTGTTCAACGATTTGCCCTCGATCGACGACGACAATCCGATTCGCATCGCGGACAGCTGATAAGCGGTGTGCAATGATGATGACAGAGCGTCCCGTGCAGATAGATTTCATATTCTGCTGAACAATGCGCTCAGATTCGTAATCCAAAGCACTCGTTGCTTCATCAAAAATAAGAATGCGAGGGTTACCCATAAGCGCCCGGGCAATAGCGATACGCTGACGCTGTCCACCCGACAGTGAGGCGCCGTGCTCACCAACCATAGTGTCGTAGCCCTCGGGAAGCTCAAGAATAAAATCATGCGCTCCGGCCAGCTGTGCGACTTCAATCACGGCTTCCAGTGGAACGCCTGGGTCACTTAAGGCGATGTTTTCCCGGATGCTACGGTTGAACAGCATATTGTCTTGCAGCACTACACCAATCTGTCGACGCAACGAAGAAACATCCGCCAGCGCCAAGTCCATTCCATCGACTAGGACACGCCCCCGCTCAGGCACATAGAGGCGTTGAAGCAATCTTGTCAGCGTACTTTTGCCCGAGCCAGATCTTCCAACGACACCGATAACTTCGCCAGCTTCGATAGCTAGGCTGATGCCCCGAAGAATTTCAGAGCCATCCGGGCGATAACGAAAATGAACCTCATCGAACTCTATACGCCCCTTTATGGGCGGGAGCGAACTACGAGTTGCCTGGGTCAATTCAGTCCGGGTGTTAAGGATGTCCCCCAGCCGCTGCACAGAAACGCCGGTTTGCTGAAAGTTTGTCCAAAGTTGAGCCAGGCGCATGATTGGCTGGGCAACACGCCCAGCAAGCATATTGAAGGCAATCAGTTGCCCAACTGAAAGCTGACCGTCGATGACCAGTCGGGCCCCCAACCAAAGCGTGGCCACAGTCACTAATTTACCAATCAACGACACGCTCTCGTTGGCGATGGTTGACAAGGTCTGAGTTTTAAACCCTGCTGCCACGTACCCCGCTAACTGGTTGTCCCATTTCCGAACAGCTTGAGGCTCAACGGCCATCGATTTCAGGGTGTCGATACCGTTAACCGTCTCTACTAGAAATGCTTGGTTTTCCGCACCCCGAGCAAAACTGTCATTCAGGCGCGCCCTCAATAACGGTGTAATGCAAACCGAAACTAGGATGTACATCGGGAGTGACAAGAGAACGATCAGCGTCAGCCAGCCGCTGTAGTAGAACATCACAGCGATGAAGACCGCAGAGAATAAAACATCGAGAAGCAAGGTAATGGCGTTGCCTGTGATAAAACTCCGAATGTTTTCGAGCTCTCGCATCCTTGCTACCGAATCACCTACCCGTCGCGCTTGAAAATAGGAAAGCGGCAGTGTGATCAGATGCCTGAATAACTTGGAGCCTAACTCGACGTCGATTCGGCTGGCGGTATGGGCAAACACATAGGATCGCAAGCCCGATAGACTAGACTCGAACAGCATCACACCCGCCAGACCAATCGCGATCACATCCAGCGTGGTCAATCCGTGGTGCACCAGCACCTTGTCCATGACGACCTGAAAGAAAAGCGGGGTGATAAGCGAGAAAATCTGTAAAACGAAAGAAATCAGCAGTACCTCGCCGAGAAGCTTTCGGTATTTAACAACCGCTGGAATAAACCAGGTGAAATCGAAGCGAGAGGACTCACAAGTGATTCCTGCACCAGCTCTTATAAAGAGCAGTTGGCCAGCCCAGCGACCAGCCAAGTCCTCAATCGTTATGATCTCGGGGCGCTGAGATCGAGGGTCATGAATGAGCACCTTGCCCTGATCTAGACGCGCAACGATAAAAAAATTCCCGTCTTCGCCCTGTGCTATTGCAGGTAAAGGCGTGCGATCCAGCCTATCGATAGCCACTTTTGCAAACTTCGCCTTGAGGCCCAATTTTTTTGCAGCAAGAAGCAGCTCGGATGGCTGGAGAGCTTCGCCTGAGGAGAATTCGTGGGCTAGTTGCTCAGGGGATGCTGACACCTGATGAAAACGAGCCAGCATCACGAGCGATGCCAGTCCGGTATCTATTGGTACGGCGTCATTGGAAGCTGCGGCTGGCTCAGTGGCGGTCATGAAGCACCCCTGCAAATTGATGTGGTGCGCACCAGAGCTATTACTAGCGGTTAGCCAGCGCAATATATCTGAACGATACCTGAACCGATACAAAATATTACGAGGCATACCAAAATGACGACGTCCATAAAATTTGGGCGCTAGTGGCACGGAAAAAGGTATGGACGAGGGGCGGCTGTGTGCAGGCGCCACTGATCTTAGCCTACTGCAAGGGTAATATCTGACCACTCGTACGACGGCGGTGAGCCGAAAAGGAGCTTAGATATCTGGAGGAAGGAAATCCCGGCTTGGATCATAGTCGTGATTCAGGTAGGCGGATAAAGACCTGAGATCGTCTGGACTGAGCGAACCCGCTGCTTGTTTGAGCTTCAGGTTGTCCAGAATGTAGTCATAGCGAGCGTCGTTATAATCTCGAACGGCGGCATACAATTGCCGCTCAGCGTTCAACACATCGACAACGTTTCTAGAGCCGATATCAACTCCGACCTTGTTAGCCTCTACCGACTTTCTTCCGGATCGAATGCTCTGGCGTCGGGCGGCTATCTGCTCGATGTCTGAATTTATCCCCCGAAATGCATTTCTCGTGTTGAGCACTACCTCACGACGTCGATCTTCTTGCTCATCCTGACTTTGGTACAAACGCTCCGTCGATTCTCGAACCTGCGAATTGACCATTCCACCAGAATACAATGGGATGCTTAGCTCAACACCGATACTGCTCTGGGCTACATTGCCTCGGTATCCGCCCGTCCCGGACTCCGCAGGATTACTATAGCCAAAACCATCATTATTGCCTGTGCGGTACGACACCACGGCATCAACCGTAGGAGCATGCCCCGCTTTACGCTGGCGAAGAGTCTGCTCAGCGGCGCTCACCGCATGCTCGGCAGCCTGCAACTGAAGGTTTTGCTTTATCGCGGCATCCACCCAAAGAACCGGATTGTTAGGGTTTGGAGGTATGACCGGCAATTGGTGACCCATACCATCGAGGGAGTCATAGGAATTTTTGGTAAGGCGATAAAGAGCCTCATAGGCATCATCAACTTTGCGTTGAATGAGCTGCCGATTAGCTCGGGCATTGTCGTACGCAGCTTGAGCATCATAAACGTCAGTAATACTTGAGGCTCCATCCTCAAGACGGCCCTGCGCTTGATCTCTTTGCCGTAAAAGCGCTGCCTCCTCAGCCTCAGCGGCGGCTCTTGCATCAAGCTGACGTAGCGTTTCGAAATACGCTTGCGCGGCAGTCAGTATCAGCTCTTGCTCTTTCGCGGAAAGCTCAAGCGCCGCTTGGCTGACCGTGAATTCTGCAGCTTTAAGTTGATACCAGCGATCTATGCGAAATAGAGGTTGGCTCAAGTTGGCTCGAAAGGTCGTGCTGCTGCGCTCCCTCGACAGCGCTGGCTCGTCGCGATCCAACTGAGTCACCTCCGTCGTCGCTCCTGCTGTGAGGCTTGGCAGCAACCCGGAACGCGCCTGTGGCGTTGCTTCTAATTGAGCTTGATAGGTATGCCGCGCAGCGGAAAGCCTCGCATCGTTCAGTGATGCAGCTTGATAAACCGCGAGCAGATCTGCGCGCTTTGAGTAAGGTTCGCGTGCCAGAGCTTCTTGGGCACCTAAGGCGAAAAGGTAAAGAGAAAGCGCGCAGAGATAGAAGTTGTGCTTCATCGACGTTCCATGTATCGGATGCATCCAGACAACCTAAATGCCAGCCAGTCAGATTTGTCGGCCAGCCGATAAAAGTCTTTAGCGTTGCACAGCACACCCAGCGTAAGGACGTATCTGAACGTCCAGCAGCGCAATTGCCGCCAGAGCTGACGTCGGTTTCTCGGTTATGATGGGTGAACTCATTCAACGGCGCCGACGCTGATCGGGAAACCATTCCACAACGCAGCACCCTTGCTGAGGTAAAGCTGCATTTTGCCTAATCATACCAGCGCAGCAAAAGAGGGTCGTGGCTATTTTGTAGTCTGACGTCCTATTTGCCTTGGCCATATGATCAAACGTTTCAAGATCGACCTCTGTGCTCACGAAAAACTGATAAAGCGCTTGCCAGATCGTAGATTGGCTTGAGTCGACGACGTTCATCAGCTTGCTTGATTAGCCGGTATTCTATGCGTTTCATCCAGAGCAGAATAAGCAATTGCTTGGCTAGGAAATATGAAGTAGGAAGCTGAAGGGTTTTCACTCCAACTGGCCGGTGCTCGTCCATGCCATCTGTTACTACAGCACCTCTCGTAAATAGCCCTCGATCACTCGCAAGGGGGCGTCCAGTGAGTCCATTGTTCGAGCGGCGTAGAAACCGGCGGAAAGATGTTGAAGCTCGCGTCCGAGAGGCTTGTCAGGGCCGCCCATCGCTTCAAGCGCAACTAGCAGGCACTCATTGATCTTCTCCTGAATAGCGTCCACATCCCTCCTGTCTATCAGCAGTTTGAATACATCGCGATTGTAGTCACCCATGATTAGATCATCGCGCAAAATTGGACTTTCATCTTCAGTCTCATAAGCAAGCTTATGACAAAAAAGAGCGACTGTTTCCAATTCCGATACCATAGATAATCCTTGCAAAATGCTTTTTGTCTTTAAAAGTCGCGTTCTCGTGGCGCCAATGCTATCAACCGTCGCTGGTTTGTATAAAGGACTCATCGATACGAGGTGTGATTTACGCCCGCGTATACTCTCCAGGCTCGGCACGTGCCGTATCGAAACAGTCCGCTACATCGATATGACAGACAGCACTTCCACATACCGGAATTTCTTCTTGGCTGCCTTTGTTGCTTCTTGCTCAGCAAGGAGCGAGCTCATCGTGTCAGCCTCATAAATCAGCTCGTGCATTTTGCCTTCAAACTCATTACCGACACGCATGGTGACTCGCAACCTTGGTGTGAATGCTTTGGCGACGATCTTTTTCTTTATCGGCTTTACGTGGTCTGTCGTCACGACTTTCGGCAGGATAACTGGCTCCGGCTGTGTAATGGGCCGCTCAGCAGGCTCGATTTCACCGAACAGCGCCCGGCGCATCTCGTCTTCTGTAAGCTCTGTGCTCATGCCGCCTCTCGTAAATCTGGGATAAGTAACGTAGACCATTCTATCAGCATGGCTGGTCGCTCGCTAAATGAGTAGCTATCCTAGACCTGCTGATCATGTAGGTTGATTAATGATGGGCAGCAGCTCCGTAACCGTCCGAGTAAAGCAGCACACGCGGACGTTACAGTTCATTCCGTGTTTATTGCCAGCTACCAATCACAGCCCCATGTCACGCGCCATCCTGTTGTCTTCCACAGCGCCCGACGCCAGAGACGACGAGATTAGATGTTGCTGCAGAGCGCCGTAAATATGCTCTCGCAGGTGAGCCCTGATCGAAACGAAAGTATCTCCGCGTTTCCAGCCTGACAGCCCTGCCCGGCTGAAAGCCTCACCTAGAGCTTCAACCCCTTCAGCACCGACGACCGCCACATGTATCCGTTCAAGCTCAGCGTAACCCGGACGACTCCGATAGCTTTGAAATGCCAAGGAAAGCAGTACTACAAACGCATCACTTGGCATGCTTCGCTGCACGGCACACCAAACTTCTGACTCTAAACGATAATCCATTTTTACCTCCAAGCTCAGGACGGACTGATTCATATCAGTCGTCCGTGCTTGGCAACGAGTTTTTCGTCTGTAGAAGTTTTAGTTTTGTAGCCGAAGAGAAGACGGCGGGTTTGCCGCCGAAGGCCGATCTGCCCCTTCGCCCGCACTGGCGTCAGCACCGCTTAGGGCGAGGAGCTGTCGTCGTGCGGGTTCTTTTACTGCTTCAACTGACGGGATCGACGTTGTTTTTTTTCGTGAACACCAGGCCTGGCCGCATGGCGCAATGTTGATGATGTCGCGCAGACTAAAGCCATAGTGACTCACCAACTCGTGCAACTTTCCCTCGAACTCGATTTCTTTCTGAAGCTCAGACGAACCTTTCAAGGCTTCCAATTTAATCAATTGGGCAGCCAATTTTTGTTCAAGCGCGCGAAACTCGACCAGACGGGACATCGGTGACTCTTTAAAAATCAGATCGTGGCATCCAGCTTAAAGGGTTACGGCACAGCCAACCTAGCTTCTGATCTTTTGTCAGTACGGCGTTGAGTGTTTCGCCATCTAACGGCTCTCGCCCACTCTATAGCCGAGCGTCAACTGTAGAGTCCGGAGGTCAGAATGCTCTAGCTGACCTGTTCGCAGCTAGCTAACAACCGCTGTGCGTAAGCAAAACCTCTAACCCGAACCCAATCGTGGTTCACCAGGAAGATCCAGCAGAGCAAGATGACCAGTTCGACCCCTGTCGCGGCGAGGAGGATTGGATGTTTCGCCAACGCCTCCAAGCTCAATTCTTGCAGCGGCAATCCTATCGTGTGATACAGACTCACCAAGCAGAGCGCGACACAGGATAGAGCCATTAGGACACCTGCGGGCTTGCACGCCGTCAGATTCCGCGCGAATCCATACTCCACGTTTTCGTCGAATATCATGGCGTATTTTTTCGTATCTCTCGTCTGTTCACGCAGGAAGTTCGCAGCAGACCGATACACATCATCTGCAGCCTTTGGGTCAGTTTTTTCTTCCTCTTCCGTGATGATCGTGAAATCCTTTATGAGCTCCGCTAGGCGCCGCATGTAGCGTTTTTTCGTGGGCCGCTCCACCGTGTCGTCTGAGTGCCTCAGCACGACGGTGGTTGGGGCACCACCCCACGCCTTGAACAGCTTCTCCTGGAGCTTATTGCCTTTGCTGGACATCTGGCTCGCCGCAAATGCGACCACGCCGAACGATACCAAGAAGGTTGCGAGCACCCCGTTCAAAGATCGTGCAACTTCAAAGAAAGCCATGACGTAGATTACTACCGGCAACACCAACAGCAAAGCAGGCTTGACCCTGGCCTTGTACTTATACGCATCAAAAACCTGGCTAAAATCCATACTAACCCCTCACGCAGTGCATGGTACCTGGACATCAATCTAACAAGCACGCTTCGATAATTTAGTCATGTCGCGCAATTTCACCGAGCGCCAAAAACGAATCAACGTGAAAAACCGTTACCCCAAGGCTCAAGTCACATACACGCCAAGGTCAGCATCGGAAACGATCAGCATCAGTGCCGGTAAACCCTCTATCTGCATCCGGCTTACCAGCGTGGCAAACAGGACATGGTCGTCCGCGCTCTGCTTGACGGAACAACCGTTCGGGTGGGAATGCCAGTCACCGACATAGTCAACGATGCCAGCAGTCAGATCGTGCACCTTCCTCAGTGCTTCTAATTGACCTTCCTTGCCCCGGATGAAGTGAGTGGGGCTCGACTCGCTGTCGGGTGGAGGTGGCAGGGTATCGACCAGAACGATGGTCTTCGTCTTCAAATCAGTGATACCTAGAATGGATCCGCCGGTTTCGTTGGGAAGGGCCGCAAGCCGCTGAGCCTTGATCATGTCGACAAGGCCACGGTCGTACGTTACCGACCATTCTCCAATCGTTGCGCAGGTGACGGGATGCACCTGGGCCTCGTAGGATTCCACACTGCCCGACTCATCATCCAACGTCGATACCAGGATCTTGGCTTCTGCACCGATTACCACCTTGCGCAGCCTCCGAGAAATTAGCCCCGCGTGGACATGGATGTTTTCATTTGACATGCGGAATGAAATATCCCGGCACCCGCCGCCCACCCACCGATCGCCGAGGTGGTTAACAAGATGGGCCTCACCCCAAGGGCTGTTCAATATCGCGCGGTAATACTGCCCTTCAAGGGCATCCAAACGCTGCAACCGTGCCGAGTCTTCTAGCAGGATGACATTCGACATCCCTGATGGGGTGAGGAACACGCTGGCCATGCGAACTGAATGATCCCGTCGCGCCAGATCGCGAGGCACAGCCAGCGTCGTGGTAGAATCGATCAAAAGGTCAGCGTGCTCTATGGCCTCATCGATCCTGGGATCATCGGCGAGAATACCATCGCAGATCGCAGCGGGTATCGGCTCGCCCGAATAGATCTGGCCTACCATCATCTGGAGCACATCCGCTTTGCGTAATCCAACAAATCTGTCGCTTGCGACATGCCTGACCAAGTTGTGGGGGAGGAGCAAATCCGGATCTACATACGTCCAAGTGCCCCACGCCAAGCGAGCCCAGATGTCAGCGAGCATCCCCCCTAGCGCACCTACACCAGCCAACACACCCTTGAAAGTTGCAGTGTCAGGATCGACAGCAGAGAGGTCTCGGGCAAACGCCGCGTTCAGCGATGATCGCACCTCCACTGGCCTGAGGCTAAGCCCCTTCCATGTATCCCCCGTGTAACCTCCCAAATGGACGGCGGGATAACAAACACCGTCCGCATTTGGCGGTGCCAGCATCTCGAATGAGGCTGCCAGATCAAATAGATTGATCTCCAGCATGTAACCTTTGACATCCATCCGATCCGCTTCGCCATTGCGAAGTCTGGGTACCCAAGCCAGGATCAAGATGCCCTGGTTTTCGTTCTGAGCCGTCCGACTGAGCCCGCCAGAAGCTGCTTCACGCACAGCATTTGAAAGTTGCGCAGACAGCTCGCTGCCCCACTCCACCAACTGGTCATGCAACTCCCCAAGGTTGAGCGGAAACATTGCCACCGACGTTGGCTCAACGGGCGGCACCATGATATTGAGTAACCGGTAATTGCTTTGCTGGGTCGATCCACTGGAATCCATGACCGCACGTAGCGTGATCTTGTCGCTTTTGTCTGTCATCAGGACGTGCAGTTTGCAATCGTCACTCGCCAGCTGCTCCGGAGTTAGCGCTGGCAGGATGAGCTGGAAAGGGCTCGCGTAGAACATTTGCTCCAGCGGTTGATCTTCACGGTGTAGGCGCAGCTCCGATGACTCACGCAGCCACCAGAACAGACGCTCAAGAAACCGTTCAGCCGTCCAGATGCGCTCAACGCCACTCCACTCCACATCGTAGAGGCACAGGATCTTCGGCGTACCCGGCACCGAGCCATGAAGATGTGACAGCGCAGGAAAATCCTTGCGAAGCGCATGCACAGTCACCGGAACACGAAGCCGTGGATTCACAGCGATGGCTAACTTCTCTACGCGGTGGATTCCCCCAAGGTTAGCTTTGGCAATCGTGCCATCGCCCGCCTCGATGACGACGTACTCAGTTACTCCCCCTGCCTCAGCTTCCTGCCGAAGCTCCAGAAACTCGACGCCCGAGGCCCCCTTGCATGCTTTCACCAACGCTCGGGTGCTGGCATGAACAGGCTCGGGCTGATCGCCCATTGGGTCACCGACCGCATAGAAACTGGTCATTTCCTGGGAGCGCCTGCGCGAGGGGCCGCAGCAGCTGCAGCCGAGGTCGCAGCTGCGGCAACCGCTACAGCAGCTTTGACCACCGTACCGTCAGAGGCCGACTCCAATTCGAGCACGCCTTTGGAGCCATTCTCTTCCGCGCAGGCGAACCAGCCATCCACTGGGCGCAGAATCGACCTGTATTCACGTTTGGCGCGTATGCAAGGTGGATCGTTGAAGTCGTCAACGATCTTCTTGCTGCTGGAGACAATCGTCGCGCCCTGCTTTGCCTGGCCAAGAGCATTGCGCGCGGCCTGGGAAACCTTGGCGTCCTCGCCTTTGTCCGACCAGCTGTCCCAAGACAGGGTGTGCCACGAGCAGTGGTGCGGAGCGAGGAGCAAGTCGTAATCGAGCGTTTCTGGGTCATCCTCAAAGCGTTTCCACATCCGCTCCCAGATGAGAACTTCGGCATCACCACCTATGAAGAACCGGGTACGCTTGGTGCTGAATTGAGACGGCGAGATGTGCATGTTCATGACGATGCTCGACTCGTTCTTGGTCAGCTCTTCCTCCAGCGCAGCATCATCTTCATGAGGTGCAGGAGCCAGGAGATGGGCCCTGAACACTGACGAAGAAGCCCCATCAATGTCACTGAACCATTCGCCAGACTTCACCAGGATCGCGCGCAAATCGTCAGTTTTGCCATCAACGTCTTCACCCATGATCTTGATGCGGTTGCCACTCACTGCCCAGCGGTGATCACGCCAATGCTG
Source organism: Pseudomonas coronafaciens pv. oryzae str. 1_6 (assembly GCF_000156995.2). Lineage (NCBI taxonomy): Bacteria > Pseudomonadati > Pseudomonadota > Gammaproteobacteria > Pseudomonadales > Pseudomonadaceae > Pseudomonas > Pseudomonas coronafaciens. The sequence goes on from NZ_CP046035.1 coordinate 3,184,934, forward strand.
GACGCGCCGACGCGCCTCTTTGTTAAAAGCGCTCGCGTCATCGCACAGCGTGTGATTTGGCGACCGACGCCGAAAGACCAAAGGCGAAGACCAGAGCTCGCGAATGATGATGCGCTTTTCCCCGCGATCCTTTTTATCATCCGGATACTGATCGGGAGGGCCCAGCCAGAAATGCTTGCTCAGCCCGCCGCAGTGATCCTTGTCCGGATGGCTCAGCATGAAGGCATCGACGTACGGACGATCCTTCTCATCCCGTAACAGCCGTTCGCGCAGTGCTCCTCCTACATCGGGAGTGTCATCGTTCGGGTCGTCAGCTTTTCCCCGGATGTGACAATCTATCAAAATGCTTGTGACATTGAAGTCTGCCAAGCGTACAAGCGTCATATCCCCGTTACCGACCTGGAAAAAAGTAAATTTAGCGGGCACTCGAATCTCCATGCACTATATGCAAAATAACCCTCTGGCCATAGCTAAGCGTCATCTTCCATACACTGAAAAACGTTTATGTTTTATGCACCACCACGCCACTTATAAGACAGGGCGAAAATGATTCATGGCTTTGGTGAGTAATATTTACGCAACATGTGCTGAGGTCAGATTTCAAGAGAATCGGGGTAACGTTGAGATGCTCGCTCCCTAGTGCCTGGACAACCTAATCGGCAAGCTTGGGACGCCACTTCAACCGCACATTACCACCCGTTCTTCGCTGGCCATGGTGACTACGATGAGCCAAGGCCCAACCGAATGCCACCTAGCACAACCCCAAAAAATCCGTTTCGAGGCCGCCCCGAAAACACTACATTTAGTGCCTTCAGTAAAGGACAGATACAACATATTCAAAACAACGCGCGACCGCAAGTGGCTATCGCACGAATAGCTTGCACACTCAGCTGCGGCTGGATCCAATTTTTCAACTGTACGGATGCACAGCCCTGATGTTTCAAGGGTTTAACAAAAACAGGATTGACACAACTTGTTACAAAACCAGCTCAGCTAGAGTTCTTTCTGTGAAACATATTCCAACGCACCCAATCGAACGACTGAAAACCGACAGCAATCAGCGTCAAATTAGCGACAAAGAAGTTGCGCTAATTTTACTTATCAAGCCATCTAATCGACACGTCGCGCTTATGATCGGACTCTAAAGTTAGCAAAGCTGTTATGCATGAACGAGCGAGGCCTGCTGCCTGAATCTGCGTAAATTCATTTTTGGTTCCATAGGGATGCATGCATCAAAGAATGCTGCTTCCCCCCGTTGGATTACGCCACTCATCACACGTTAAGTGCAGATGAAACTCCATTAAGGGGGACGGCCAAACCCACGTCGTTCCGACTGCTATTCCAGGTCTGGCACCGATGCACACGGTCACCCCTAAGATGGCCATCCCACGCGAGTACCAGATGTCGGCCATGTTCGCGCGCTTAAAACCCTCGAACAAGGTGCAAACGCACCTTACCCAGCGCATCAAAGCGACATCATTTTCGCAAGTTGAGCCGGATCAAATACGCTGATCATGTCCTGATGAAGATCCTCCGGCAGCACTCGGGAATCAGGCAAGTGGCCAATCAGATAGCACCGCAGCGTTTCTGTGACGTGCGCCGTCAGCTCCTCACGGATCTGAGATTCGATGTCTGCTTTTGAGAAGCCACTGCCGTAGTCATATACAGCCCCTCTCCAACTGCTGTTGATTAAGTGGAAGCTGGTTACGTTTCTCGACGCTTTACTGCTGTCTTTGAAGTAGCCGGTGCTGGTCACCCGATGAAAATAAGCCGAGTCCACTCTGAAATGCTCATATCCATCATCGCGCCAGAACTCCGGCAAAACGAACACGAAGCGCTGAAGCATTTCAACCGAAATGGCTTCTGGGGGAGTGACCTCAACCAGCACATTGGCCACGTGCTCAGGAAATGCCCTATCCACGGTCTTCCACTTGAACTGGCATGAGACGCTGAAGCCCGACATATCAGTATTTACTGCCTCAGCTACCTTCTGTGCCACAAGCAGCCTTAAGCCATCACTGACGGGAATCCCGGCGTATTCAACCATGCTCGCATAGTTGGCGTACTCGACAGGGTCAAATCTGATGCTGACGGCCTTCTTGATTTTTCCTTCACTCATGATTACATTCCAAATCGTATGACAGTTAATTCGTCGATTTCGCAAAACGTGACCAAGGTTCTCATCACTGGTGCTGGTTGTCATCCGAAATCTGTGCCGCGACCTATAAGACCAGCACTGAAGCAATCCAAATCATGCATCCGTGATGCATCCCACTCTCAGGCACCTAAGTGCCCAAGGAACAGTACAATGACAACCCAAAATACCTACATCTCATCAAGCACCGGGATGGAAGAAACCGCCACCGCTACGCTGCTTTCTAGGCAGTTCAGAACGTTGCGCAAGCTGCATGTGGTCTTCAACGAGGAGCAAACCCAGTCGATCAATGCGCAACTCGACTTGATGGAGAGCTGCTACGGCAAACGTATCTCCGTCAATCACTTCGTCAAAAAAGCCATGCTTGCCAAGGCGGCTCGGGCATTGAAGGGGGATCAGTAATGGCTCGTACTAATCCGCCACGCGCGATCGCAAACAAGGTCTACACCATCACTCCAGGCACCCGTCAGCGGGACTTGATTGATGAAGCCGCCAATGTCCTGAATATCACGCCCCGGCAGCTAGCGGTTGATGGCGCCATGGAGGCTTGTAAAGACATGATCAAGGCGATGGCCAAATAACCCGCTGGAAGGGGCTCCGCCGGTCAACACTGATCGGCATAGCTTTTGCGGTAGGGCTTCACACGGATCACCGAAGGTGCTGCGCAGCTACTTCCCAAAGCCTTGTGATTTTTCCGTCACGGATCCTCCCTCCGCAACTAGGCTCACTGTCCAATGCCCGCCAGCCTCGCGATGTGTTTCGAACAGGTCGTAGGTCTTCACCATATCCAGCAGCCCGGAATGCCCATACTCAGCAGGAGAAAAAGCTGGGTTGGTTCGCTTGAGGTAGAAGCCCAAACCACTCAAAGTTACTCGCCCCTCCGTGGTGCCTTCGGCCAGCAGTGAAACGGCGTCAATCACGAAACGAGGCCGACGCAGGACAGGTTTTCCAGGATGATCAGAACCGTCCTTCTTCGCGTGAACAGAGGATGGCCTTGCAGTCGGCATATCTAGCGCATCCTTGCCAGCCTGATCAATCTTGATCGGCTCCTCGTTGCGGCGCCACTCGAAGAACTGATCACTGGCATTGCGAAGGGCATCAGGTGTCTTCGGCTCTCCGACGATGCAGACGGACGCACCTCTTTCACGCAGTTTGCGGCACAGGTAGGCAAAGTCTGAGTCGCTGGTCACGAGGCAAAACATGTCGGCGCGATGGTCGAAAAGCGCTTCCAAAGCGTCTAGCGCCAATGCGATGTCTGAGGTATTTTTGCCCGACGCATATTGGTACTGAAGACACGGCGTGAAGGCCAATCTGACCAGCGCCTCCTGCCATTTGTTAGCGAGAGTGCCGTGATTGCCATACCCACGCCGCAGGACGATGCGACCAAACTGCGCGACGACCTTAAGAGCATGCTCCAGGACTTCAGGCGAAACGTTATCGCAATCTACCAGGATGGCAACACGTGCATCCCCGTTGTTTAGAACTGCAGCCATTCATAAGCTCCATGCTTTCATGTGGTTTTATATGCGTTTTACGTTGAAGGCGTGTCGCCCCTCCCCCCGCTTGCCGTGCGCCGTAATGAACCTGAATTGATTCCGAAGACAAACAGCGTTATCAGGCGCTGCGCGACTTAGTAGCAAATTGATAGCTTAGACCCACCCCTGACACATTGCATGCTGAGCGGTTGATCTGGCGGCTCTTGCTCTTGAGTAACCCACAACGCTGATCAGTCGCTCAGGGAAGATGAGGTACCGCATATGGACAAGCACGCCCCTGAGCACCTGTTCCGCCTTCTCGCGCAAGGGCCCTCGCTGTGTGACACCGGGCCGAAACGTCTACCGTGCTCCAAAGATCATCCGCAGTGATCCGGCGCCTGGAGCCTAGCGCTCCCCCCATGTCAGCGATCGAACTTGAAAAGCAGCTTCGCCTCTCCTTGGAAAAACAACTGCCTCGTAACCGTTCATCACTAGCCACGCATACGGGCCCGACGTCGCGGAACCATTGATTCGAAGTGCTTTGTTTCCCTATCCGGATGACTTGATCATCGCGACGAAAGGAGGCTTTACGCGGCAAGGGCCTGGACGCTGGACGCTGGACGCTGGACGCTGGACACCATGCGGTGCACCGGCCTATCTGCGTCAATGCGTTGAGATGAGTTTGAGACGGCTCAATGTAGAGGCGATTGACCTTTACTATTTACACAGGGTAGCCCCCACTATCCCTCTATCAGATCAGGTTGGAGAGCTTGAGCGGATGCGGCAAGAGGGGAAAATCAAAGCTCTGGGAATGTCCAAGTAAGCATCGTCCAGTTCGAAGAAGCGAGTTCGATTGTCCCGATCGCGGCTGTTCAGAACCCCTTTAATCTCCTTCAAACTGGATCGGCGGAAATAGTGGCTTGGTGTGAGAGCAAGAGTGTTGCCTTCATACCTTACTCTCCACTGGGAGCTGGGAAGTCCCTCGATCCGTCTCAACCATGTAGAGGAATCACCGTCACGCCCCAGGAGGCTTTGAAATGGCTCTTGGATTACTCCGCGATTGTGCTCCCAATAACGGGCACATCAAGCATCGTCCATCTCATGGAAAACCTTCAATCGGACGGCTACCTTAAGCGCTAACGCCTCGCTGGGCCTTACTCGGTCGAACGATCAGATAGAGAATCGTCATGCAGAGCATTACCAACCCTATGCGAGGTCGATCAGAGGGCCTAGACGTCTTGGGCCGCAACTCGTTGCGTGCGGAGTGGCACCAAAAATCTCGGAGTAATGTAGAATGATATTGTACCAAGTAAGAGAGCCGCTTAATGACTCGATCAGCTACCAAAAGCGTCGCCAGTGAAGTCCGCCATTTGGCTAAGGTTCACAAAGTAACTGCGAAGCGGGACAGCGTCAGCCGCATGGCTAGATGCATCACTTCCTTGTCCGGCGACACAGTTGCTCTGGATACTGTTGAACAGCTGCTGGTGAATTTGAAGCGAAAAGGTGTGATGAGCACATCCGACCTGCTCTCGATGCAGGTGCGATACCTGAAGGAAAAAAGCGCGAGCAAATCCAAGTCTAAGAAGAAGCTTAAGGCGTGAATTTTGACCCTTTCGGTGATTTCGAGACTGCTGGTTATCTGCGAAACCGCTTCCAGCTGACCGATCTCAACACCGTTAAGCGCCTAGAGCATTCCTCGTTCGAAGCGAACATCGAACAGGCGCTTGGCCATCTTGCCCATCTCAAGGACGTCGATTACGCATCCATCCTTGATGTGCATCGAATACTGTTTCAGGACATTTACCCGTGGGCTGGGCAAGATCGAATGGCAGTGACGCCTGACCTGCGAATCAGCAAAGGGAGAAAAGGTGAGCAAGGCTACACCGAATTTGCTGACGCTGAAGATATCGTCCGCGCCGCTGATTATGCAGTTTCCTTGGCGAACAACCACGCTCGGTTTAAGGACAGGCCTGGTGAGGTTATGGGCCTGCTCGCCTTGGCTCACCCCTTCCTTGATGGCAACGGCAGAACCATTCTTCTTATCTTCACGGAACTCAGCTATCGAGCGGGCTTCAGCGTCGACTGGTGCCAGACCACCAAAGACGACTATCTGGCGGCTCTGAGCGCAGAAATCCTAGACCCAATCCGGCGGCCGCTGGATGAGTACTTTAAACCCTCCGTGGTCGCTGCCGCCAAGCGCAAAGACTGGCCGGCTCTAATAGGTGGCATTCAGGGACTGGACGGGCTGGACAATGAAGACCTGGATTACCAGAAACTAGATGGCACACAGTCTCAACCGCAGTACAAAGGCTATCTAGCTGAACGTACCTCATCTCCCTAGTGATGCGCGAACAGATCAGTGGTTACAGGGCAGCGTTCGTATGTCAGGTAGCTATGCACTAATCCCCGTGCAGACAAAGCCTGATTTCTGTACATCATTCTGGCGGGGTTACACCACTTTCCTGACATTCTTCATTATGTTCTACATCAGCGACCGCCCCGAATTAACGAATGTGGTCTATCACCAGTTCGACGAATTGTCGAAGGTCATTGATTGCCCCCTGACGTTTACGATCTAGATGAAGCCCCATCATCCCGACCAACCTCGGGCCATCCTGGTCGCATCTCTTGGAATCACCAATCATCACTACCCGCCCCCGCTCGCCGCCAAATACATGCCCTGGCTCGACGTCCATTTGGCTGCAAATCGATCGGTAAATTGAGGGTTCGGGCTTTACAACACCAAGCTCGAAGCTAAAAGCGTACCCATCTAGGTTCGGGAACAGGCCTCTTACAACAGGGCCGTAAGGGGCGGCTAGGTTCGAGCAGATACCGAGCTTCAGCCCTGCGTCTCGTAGGCGTGACACTGCCTCAACAGCATCGGAATAGGCCTGAATTGACGCAAGCTCCCGCTCCAATGCCTGATTCATTTTCCCTCTCTGCTGCAGGGTTAGTTCGATGCCTATAAATGACGCCATCTCTTCGAATGGCAGGTTTGTCGTCATTACAAGACCGATGCTTTCTGAGCCTAGAACAACCCCTTGTCGACGGCCCTCCCTGATCAACTGCCGGTAAGGGTTAGTCGGGCGCTTGATCCGAACGATCGTCCCGAATGCATCGAGCACCACCGCCGCAATCATTTGGTTAGCTCCTTGTCATCAACGCTGAGCAGAGTCATCACCCACGTCCCCCTTCGCTTCAAAATAAACGCACGACAGTTGACAAAGACATGCACGTCCGGCGCCCATTCCCAAGCAATACATAAAGCTTTTTTTCAGTTTGGAAAAACATGTCGTCAGTAAAACTAATCATCGGCGTCGTACGAAACCAACGCGACTTGCTCATCGTCGAGCTGTCGTACAGTGTGTCAAAGACCAGCAGCATGATTGGCTTCTTCCCTTCGGCCGCCAGCTCTTCTACAACAAGATCAGGTGCGTCTAGGTCAAGCCACACCCACTCGCCTAAGATGCAAAAGCTTCGGCCTGGAAATTGTTCTTCGGTAATCCTAATCGCCTCATCAAGCTCGATTCGGCCTCCTGCAATGACTGCGCTTGGGCCAATCATCTGACCTACATCAAAGTCCTCCATCGTCGCTCCTTCTTTCATTCAGTCTTTCTGAAACACGCGCTAGGCTCTTCAACGGAGCGAGCCCCATACAAGCGCTCAACCTTTCCCGCCAAGAGCGTATCTAGTGCAAAGTGTCGTGGCCTACTGAGCCAGCAAACAGAAGCCTGCCCAATGCAAAACCGGCATCGCCTTCATCTCCAATCAGTAAGTAATGACTGCCCTAGAAAGTAGTCGCAATCGTCCAGCCTGCTGCTCCGGCCCCCCCAATGGTTTGGGACGCCCGGATCAAACCGCCATCTTGAAATCTACCACTCAGATCCATGTACACCCGGCAGATTAGGCAGGGGTGGTCGACCTTCGACCTCCACAAAAAAGCACCTATCGGTGCTACGAATTTGATAGATGCCGCAGCGTGCACTTCTGCTGGCCAATCAACTACCGTGGCCATGTATTCGCCCCCCAGCTCCCTGCTCGGTCACAAGGACGTAGTAATCCCTACCATCAACTGTCTGGAGCAATCTGAAGCCTCCGCGGACATCGACCTGACGCACCGGGCGAGTTGCTACTGTCATACCGTCTAGCAATGCTCCCGACTGGTCGCAAAAAACCGTTGCAGCGTAGCGAGTTCCAACGCGGGCCGCATTCACCAGATAGGCGTCCACCAAGACGCCCCAGTCATGCAACATCGCCTGGACAACCTCCCCTGGCAGGTCAACCTTTTCCGGCGATTCGGATCGTAAAGGTGCGCCGCCAGGAGCTGCCGTTAAGTTTGATTTCAAATGCAGGCGCTCCTTAGATCTCTATTTCAAATAAGGGATCGAAGCCCGTTGACTCACCGGGATATCCGCGCGGATTAGAGACAACTCGGCAGCCTGCCAGCTCGATGTCTACAGCTTCGTGCGTGTGTCCAAACACCCAGAGATCCGCTTGCTCTATGAGGTGAGGCCAGTCGTTGGTGTACGCTGCAGTAAGATGCCCTTGATGCTTATATCCGCTCACAGCTGGTGAGGGTGAGTGGTGAGTGACCACGATCGTTTTGCCGTTGAAGGGTTTGCAGAGTTCCTCGGTTAGCCATTTCTCTGCCCGGTGGTTTCGACTGATCAGGTCGTCCGGGCGAAGGCGTCGGTAATTTTCGATGCGGATGTATTTAAAGTCGTTCATAGATGCTCTAGCCATGCTGGAGGCCGCCATTTGGTCGCCGCTTGATGAAAAGTCTGTCCATCCAGTGGTACCTAAGATCCTGACGTTGCCATGCACCAGGGTTTCATTTTCGAGCACGTGCACATGGCCGGCCGCTGAATCTTTCATCTTTTTTAGCGTCCGATCAATGTGCCCATCGTAGAACTCATGATTGCCACAGACGTACACGACTGGGCAGGCGAACGTATCATTAGCCCAGTTCACTCCCCTCGCCCTCTTGTTGATGTCACCCCCTAAGATCACAAGGTCGACCGCTGCTTCGAGCGCCGGCGGATCGAAGCGGACGAACTCATGGTGCAGGTCGGAGTAGATCCTAAGCTTCATCAGCACTCCCAATGCTCAGTGATATGTCGGCAAGCCCACTTGACCGATGGCACAGAGATGTTCATGTGCCGCTACCAGAAGACGTGTTTAAATTCGATTTATCAGATAATTGATGTTTGGCCATCCGGTTTCAGCCATCGCCTCGGCGCCCAATCCGGAGCGAGTGCGGCATCCGGACATCGCTGTAGCAGTAGCAGCCCACCACCAAGCCCGATCAATTAAATATATAGATTTGAGTGAGTATTAGCAAACGCGGCATATCATTTCGTTTGCGCTAGAACACCCATGATGCCGCTAAACCAAGCGTTCGCAGCAGCGATGAAGTTCGTTAGAGCACACCACAAGCTCCTGCAGCAGGACGTGTCCACTGGCCTTAGTCAGGCCCGAATCAGTCAGTTGGAATCCGGCAAAAACAGCGCAACGTTGGAGACGACGCGGCAGGTCGCACAAGCCATGCGGATGAATACAACGTCGTTCGTGGCAACGGTTCTAGCGGTGCACGACAAGATCACGCCCCGTGAGGTTCTTAACGAAGCCATTAGAGAACTGGAGTCTCTCGGGCTGCTGGACGTGGATATTTCTCAATACTCCCCCAAGTCAGATCATCCGGTTTCACAGAAGTCAGCAAACACGCGTGCGGAGGTGCAGAAACTCAAAGCTGCAGGGCACAGGCATGTAGATGTTGTAAGAATGCTCGGCCTCGGGAAATTGACGGTGACGCGATACTGGCGGGAGGAGTGAAATGCGGGTAGGTATCAGACGCTAATTTCGAATTCGCGGAGGAGCCTTGGTGCCGCGGCACGGGGCATATCAGAGCAGCACGCCTGAGGGTCAATCGAGAATGAAGGGCGTTTCAGCGCTCTTCATAATCCAACCGGTCAGAGCCGGATAGGCTCCTCCAGTTCCGTCAGCAGGGCCAGCAACCAGACCCATTCGGTCAATCCAAGAGCACGAATGCCCCCCCCAATATTAGAACGCCCAAGTCTACCTAAGCTTTTTCTTAACCCTATCCGCGGCAAAATTGTATGTATCATTGGGCACTGCCAGTGAATGTGCCGACCAGCCCTACTTCGCCCAGCCCTCACCGACTTTCACACCATGAGATGACAAATCATCCAAGAGCCGTTTGCGACTCAAACTTGCCGGAATTTTGAAAATGTTCCGGTAGGCAAAATACAAGCCCAGGGGGATGATCGCCAGCCCTAACCCGAACGTGGCGATACCAGCAATGAACCCAGCTGGGATCGCTAAAACCCCGTACATGATTCCGGCCACAAATCCGGATCTTGCAAGGTCGCGGACTTCATCAAGGTCGTATTCGACCGTCCGGCCTTTGGTTTCAAAAGCAACCACCACTACTGCGGATTTACCGATGTGTTTGATAAACCAAGTTCTCGGCACATCTTGGGCCATTGCCCCCTTGCGTTCCAAGTACTTCGGAACGATCAGGTCTTTGTAATAAAAGATTCTGCCAGACTCATCCAAGAGCCTGACTTTTTTGTAAACAGTCGCAGCGGCTTGGGAAGCGTGAGCCTCATAATTCTTGATCGTCACGCTGATTTTCTTCAGATCTGACATTTGGCCTTCCTTTGTGCCTGTTCCGTTGTGCTGTGAGTTTCTATGCGTGGCATCGTCGCTTCAGCCTTGAGAGATCCGGCATGAGGTCTCGCCAGATGTCTTGACGTCGAAGGCCTAGCATCACCAAGGACGCAACAAGGCACGCAAATGATGGCTGTATGTCCGATCGAGTAAATATATAGATTTGTTCGGTCATAGGCAAACGCGGCATACCGTCAGCTTTTGAGACGGCAGAATGTCTATACATGAAGGCTTCGCTGCAGCGTTAAGATGGATACGCGTGACAAAAGGGCTTAACCAGAAAGAGGTCAGCGGCGCGGTGGCTGCGTCCCACGTCAGTCAACTCGAAGCTGGCAAAACAAGCCCAACAGTGAAGGTCGCTGGAGACCTGGCTCTTGCGCTCGGCTTGTCACCTTCTGCCCTGCTGGCTGCTGCGGCGGCCTCTGATTTGGGCGAGACGCCGAGAGCTGTACTGATGCAGGCAATTGACGAGTTGGAACGTCTTGGGCTGATCGATACGGTGCCGCCGGCGTCAGCGCAAAACACCGATAGCCCTCACCCGACCAGCGCGCGGGCTGCCCTTACGCGCTCGCAAGTCCAGGAACTGAAAAAACGGGGGTTAACCCAGGTGGAAGTCGCGAGGGATCTGGGGATTCCGAGGTCGACGGTGCAGAGGCATTGGCACTGATGTAGTTATCGTTTCCTGTGCGAGTCATTAGTGGTTTACGGCTTACCCGCTACCCGCATTGGCCTGTAATCCAGCACTCATAGCACGCTGTTAGCAGCGTAGAATACGGGCCGCTCGCTGACAGCAACGAAGACTAGGAGAAGACCAACGTGCCCAGAGCAAGCGCAATTGCCTTAAGCACCTTGACCATTTCTCAGAGCGCACTTGGCATTGTATTAACTGGCTGTTGATTCAAGATGTTAAATCCGCTTCCCGCCCACAGAGTGAGCGGCGGCCTACCCTAAACCATGCCATCCATAGTAGACAGCGCAGTGGGTGCCTGCAATTTTTCGGACTAAACATTGGGCTTGGCATCTACCAAACTTTGTCCGGCGGATTCAAGAGGTAGCGTCCCTTACTTTAAAGGCTTGGGTTGCATAATGCACTCTGCCCCCACCAAATACCCTTAGTTGCGAAATAATGGTAGAAATTACTAAACTCATGACCTATAACGATTTTCAACTGACTGATGTCTTTCTCCAGCAGCGCCACCATCTCCTCTAATCTGCATACTTCACCTTCTTTAGATCGAGCATGGGAAATCACCACGCCTAGGTAGTCCATATGTTTCTCTAGCGCCTGTGCTTGAACCCCGCCAAAACCGACTGAGAGGTAGCGATCTCGGAATGAATTAAATGGGCACAAGACGTTTCGACGCTCATCAGTCCGTTCAAGACACTCAATCAAGGCCTTAGCTCGCAACTCACCAGCCTGCGCCGCAGCCATCTGTACTCGCTCATTTTCAAGCTCGTCCCGTGCCACCCTCAGCATCTCTTCAGCGATCTGGATCTGAACAGAAATGACTTTGCTGTCCAGCTGTGGGGCTATCAACATTTTAGTTTCTCAACAGCTAAATGGTGCTCCAAGGCTATCACTAGCAGCCGCCATGAGTTCTACACAATTCGTCTTGGTGAACCTGTAGCCGTGAGCTATGCCTGGGCCAAGAGCAAGCTAAACCGGTTGGCCGTCGGTCTAAGCACAAACAGGCAGGCGCAAAGACTTACCCCGTTAAGTGCGGCCGTCGTAAACCCAGCCACCGGCTATGCCGTTTCTTTGTCGTCCGACCTCATCCTAATGCCTGCGACCTGCCGGATTAAGCACGCCGCCTTTCATTTGTCATCAAATGCTGGGAGCTTACACCGATATCGGCCGGCTATCCGAATGAGCCCTCACCGGGACAAAGAGATAAGTCGCGGGCAAAGTAATAGTCGTGGCTGGCGTCAATGGCAGCCCGGTTGACGCGCGCCACCTCCTCAATCTTAAGCCGCTCCAGCGGTTTCGGAGGCTTGGTTGACCCATACCGCAGGCACACTGTCGGACTAAGCGGCACTATTGGCATGCGCTTGGCGTTGTCCGGCACAATGAATTCTCCTTCCTCTGCGCACAGGATATTCCAGTTAAAGCCCCCCATCGCGCTCGCCGTCCTCACAAGCTCCAATTTGATGTTTGGACTGGCCAGAAACCTGCCGGCAATGGTGTAGTCTTCTCGGATCGTACTGATGCCCTGCTGCTCCAAGTACTCCTGTTCGTCCTTGGTATATACACGAAAAAGCCCGACCACATTCTTTTGGTCGATGGCCTGATCCTTAACCCTGTTCTGCTTGTGGATTGCGCGGATGTTCCATAGACAGTAAAATTCATTCATGATGGTTATTTCGGCTTCGCAAAAAGACACGAGCCCATCATCGAGTATTCGACCAGCAAGTGCCTGAAATTTGTCTTCGATCTGTTTCATGAAGCCCGTCTCCGCCTGGTGATCCCAAACTCTGGCAGCGCAGAAAAGCTCATTTGATGGTTTTACCCGGATTGCTTTGTGTGCAACTTTTAGGAACAGGTCAACGTTGCCTTTCTTTCCGGCGAAACGAGCGATGCTGGTTTTAGGAAATGTATGCTGTTTGGCAGTAAGACGGTACGGATTAACCTTCTGAGTAGGTTCGTAAGTCACAACTTCATCCTTATGCAGCCCTAGAGGCCCGTAAACTAACGATTGGCCATTTTGAAAAGAAGAATGGGTACTTGACTAGGTAATATAATAATTACTTTTGATGATAAATCCCCCAAGCTTGAATTCAGCCTCAGGAGCCAAGCTCGATTGTACTTGATAAATCGGTGTCGAGATGGGGGCCGAAATAAGGAATTGGTAGAAAATCCTCACAGCAGCTAGGGCACTTGTGCCACCTCCACTTTTTAGGTGAGTGTAATGAGTTCCCCAACGGATTCGGACACCATTTAGCTTGATATCGAGTTCAACACCTATCCCGCCTGTCTGGGCATGATTAAGCCCACGCTCTTGAAAAATTTGGCAGAACGCCTACGTCTCCGAGACGCTCGATAAGCACGACAAATGCGTCAATGAGAACTTCGAAGTGACGTAGTGGCGGAGCGATGACGGAAGAATAGACCGCACTTCCTCCTTGAGCACATCTCGTTCAGCCTAGGCTGCTTTCATAATTCAAGATTCGGTAGGCGTCGTGCCCGCTTGATACCGTTGGAGGTTGAACAGTGCCTTAGGTCGCAATGGATCTATTGCAGTAAGCAAGTCCTCTGCTACGCTGGTTTGACCGAAGCATAACCTCAGGATGCACAATGCTGAATAACATCAGATTTGATCTTTCTGACTACCTTATCCATTTTTTCAGGGACGTCGACCAAGCGAGCTCTGAGGGCATCCTTTTTCCAGAACACGCCCGATTTAACAATATCGCCGAGTCTCAGGTACTAGATTCTTTGTTCCTCATGCGCTGCGCGCTGCGTCACCACAAGATCTTCGCAACCTGGTCGTACCGAAATGAACGCCCAACGATTTACGGTCGCTCTCCTGCGGTCTGCTTCACTGATATGCCGCTGGCTGCGTTTGTTCAATCGAGCAACGAACGTCTAGCGCGCGGAGAAAACGTTGGTCGATACGCCTTCATGATTCCAAAGGCTGCAATGTTCGGTCTGGGTGCTCGTCCGGTTATCTATGGTTTAAGCCAGGACGCCAGAGAGCGCCAAGACACCGCTCCTTTCAGGATCATTGAAATCGACCGTCTCCCCTTGGCAGAACAGTATCGCTACGTTGCCTATAGCATCGCGGACGACCGAACTATTGACTGGACGCATGAGCGTGAGTGGCGTTGGCCTTATCGAGGTACTCAGTCCCACTTTGACCCAGAAGATCAGGGCTCCCTGGTCGAAACTTTAGGGGAAATACCGGGGCTCGACTTTGGACACACGAGCGTCAGCGGGATGGGCGTATTAGTACAGGATCAGGAAGATGTGCCGAGAATCGTGCATGACATCTTGACCTTAGTGGACGCCGAGATCATCCATAGGTCGATGTTTCGTTTTGTGATACCACTATGCGCCGTTGAACAGCAGGGTGACATTCGAGATCCGAATCGAGTGTCAGATCTTATCAACAAGCACTCGATTGACTTGGCGCCCTACTTCTCTATTTCCGAGGAGCGCGCAAACGAGATCAACGCTAGGGTCGACGCCATCATCGAAACGATCTTTGCGCCAGTAGATCATCAAGAAGCGGATGGAGATGATGGGTACGGAAAATCCTGGGTGTGGATTCCAGACAACGGCTCGGAGCTGGTCAGAGCGTTGCTAGCTACCAACAGGGTTATTGTCAGCACCGAAGGCCGCTATCTATTGGATATTGCCAACTTCGACTCATTTCCAGAGGGATTTGCGGAGCATTATTGCAAGAAGGTTGCGCAGGCCTTGGCCATTGAGTTTCAGGTCAATGCCACCTACTTCACCGTGCGAGATAGCCTAAGATGTGACGGCATACCTTTCTATACGAACTTCCATGATGACGACCATCCGTTCTATAACAGTACCAAGCTTTACGAATAGCAAATGCTGTATGGGGCGGTCTCACGCGAGAGCGCCCTACTCCTCCCGATCCACCTTGCCACATCAGCGCTATACATCCTCTACGTACCCAAGCACTAGCCTCTCGCTAGGGCCGAACATGTACTCATGTCTCGGCCAATGATGAGTACGAGCAGCGGCCGGTCGTAGACTCGTTCAACCTAGCATGCACATGCTACGGTTCACCAGCAACCTAAGCCAGAGCGGTGTCTAACGCCAAGGCAGCAGCCTGAATCGATACGGATGCAGAAAACGGCACAAAAAACCTTCCATCCCTGCCCTGCCCTGCAAATGCAAACGGCACCAGCCACCGGCCGGGCCGCCTCGATTGCTGGCTTCGGTAAGGCACCTACGCCCAGTCCATGCTGAGCGTCCGGCATTCCATAGGTGCCGTAGATACCCCAAATAACCGTTAAGAGTGCTCCTTACGCTTATGGCGAAGACGGACGATTCTGGCCTTGGCAATTATTGAAGTGTAAGCTACGGAGAGATACACACCATTGGGAAGCTCTGCCAAGTCGAGCAGGTGCTGACCAATCATAGTCGGGTCAAATGTCTTGATTGCCTCATTTGTCAGGGCATCTAAGTCGGGAGCCTGTGTATCCACTTCCCCCCAGCTTTCGAGCTCGTCAGTCTGCGCAGGAACCTCGGACTCTTGAGGCGCCCGCACTTCACCAACAGGATCCGCTCGCCTCACTGCAGGGCTAATTACAGCAGCCTCTGAATGGCTAAATCGCCCGAGCGCTGCCATTTCTTTTTTCTCTACTGCGGGCTGGGGTTCGTCGAACATATCGGCTGTATTGCTCGAAGGGCGAGTTGCGCGCCGGGTATCTCCCGCAGGCACATTCTCGCTGCCTGTAAGGCCAAGGCGATGACGGATCAGGACAGTCTGGCCCCAATTACCAGAGAACCACTGCCAGGCAGTAGCTTTTTGCTTGCCAGAGTAGACGTTACCGAGTGGGACTACTTTGCCCAGGCCGTGCAGCTCCAAGCCCGTAAGAGTTTCAGCTAGCGAATCAATTACCGCCCTCGGCACCTGCCAATAGAGCATGTCAGGGTACGTAAAGCTTTCGGCGCGCGTGCCTTGGCTTATTGCGTAAAGGCGTTTCGCTTCGAATTGTATGTACGTTTCATCCTGGATCTCACCTAAATACTTGGACTCCGGATGCGCAGCCCCGATCAGGGCGCCTGCCATCGTGGCGATCGTATCAGTGTCGCTGTTAAACAGATTCACGACCTGTTCAATGATCTCCTGAGACCCTACACGCTGGCCTAAAAGCGCTGCAACGTTGGCAAATAGCGCACACTTTAATCCAGAGCCTCGCTCTTCGTTACTCAGGCCCTTATCACCGGAGACGATTGAGACATAAATCTCTGCCGGCGACAAAGATCCGTTCCCCAGCCAGTTCACAGCACTGCGCACCGAGGTTTCCCATTCCGCAGCCACCTTATCGATCGCGCTCTGGAGCGATTGATTACTAGCCTTCTCCCAGGTAGGTGCCCAGAAAGTCGCCAGCTCCGAATCACTCCTGATCAGAGAAGGAATGCTTTTGATATCGTCAGTGAACTGTAGCCACTCGACCTCGCTCGGGACTCGATTGAATTCCAGAACGTAGGCCAAGGATACGGCGTGCACCACGGCCCCCGCGATGCCGCGCATGTGTCCATGGGTACAAACGGCGTTGCGAATTACATCGACCAGATACGACGGCTTGTTACCGAGATCTGAGGCAGCCCACACATGAGGTTGAACACGCATTGCTGCGCCGTTACCTCCGCCGTTTTCATACCCTTTGAAGAAATTGCTGAACCAGTTTGTGCTTCTATTGCAAAGCGAACTCGCTGCGGCTTTGCTTCCTCGTCCGGCTCCCAATGCGTAAACCAGCCAGATAGGTAGCTCGATCTTGGCGAATGCTTCAACGTCGAAGTAGCCTTGTCCAGAAATCGCGCGACTCGTTGATAGGCGAAGCTGAGTATCGTCGGAGTATGCCCCGGCCGGCAGAGATACCTGCGCACCGAATCTCCCACCAACAAGACGTTTCCATTGTTCAGTGCGCGTGGCACGTGGATGGCCCAATCGTTCCTTGACGAGGTTTTCGGAAGCAAGCTCCGTTGGGAACCCTAGAGCGTCACCGTAGGCCGCCCATAGCGCCGAGGAAATTGTGCGTTTCAGCCTATTTTCTGACATTGCTTCGCTCACCTGATACCTTCAAACAGCTCTGGTCTAACCACGACTTCCACTTGGGGGTGCCTCGTTGCAGCCATCTGGCCTGCAAGCTCATCGGTATCATTGTCGCAACGCACGTATATGCGTTGCAAATAATCTGTCGAAAGCTCTTGCGGGTACAGGATCTCGGCTTGGTAGCACGTGGGGAGATTGCTCGGATGATCAGCAGGGCGACGTACGTAATTTGCTTGATACTGATGGGTCGTCGGCTGAAAAACAGCCTCCAAGCCCTCCACCCCGCACGCACGTTTGACCCCCGTATAGATATTGTTGGTCGTAGTGAACCAGACATCATCATGGAGCATGATGCTCGGTGAGAAATCGAGGATGCACCAGAAAAAATCTTTTTCCTTGTGCCAGCTACCCGAGCAGGTTTTGAAAAAGGCGGTGTTGATTTGGCTGATAGAAAGATTCGCATAGTCTAGCCAAGCTACGTCCTTGTCTCGAAACCGTGCGTTTGGCTGAAAGATATGCTTGAGCTGCTGATCTGCATTCAAACGCTGGCGGGATTTGAGCGCGCGCGAGGCGAAAACCCCTAGAGCCCCACTATTGCTAGTGAAATGGAGTATGGACTCGATACCTCGTTCTGCGGTCAAGAGCTGGATGGTCATACGTCTCTCCCTTCATATAAATCGTCGTCCACAAAATGCATGATGTCCGGCGTATCGGAGGGCTTGAATCCAATCAAAACGCTTTCTCGCGCCCGCCCCACCCCCATGGCAACCAGACGGCGAAGGCGCGCGGAGGGTTCGTGCTCGGCCACGTCGATTTGATCCTCATCATCAGGCACTTCCACGCGGAGTACGGATCCGTCCAAGCCAATCATGATGACGTGATCGAACTCTAGCCCTTTGCTGGAATGAAGGGTACACAAGGCGATGTTTTCTGGGCCTTCCGGCCAGATTGGAGAACCGGTCAGACTAACGAATGGAAAGCCTGCTCGGTTCAATGCTGGGATCAAATCCCTGAACCAGCCCTTGTAGTGTAAAAACGCCACAGATTGCTCAGTGAGGTCAATGCCCCGAAGAAACTGAATGGCCCCACGAACCTGATTGAGATACGACCCCCTCAATACGATCGGCTTAGAGCCATCTGCTCGTGCACTGGCATAATTGGGCATCGTCCCATTGTCATCGATTGGAAGGCCTGAGAGCATGGCGCTGGCGAAGCGAGCAATCTGGCGAGTGTTCCGGTAATTGGTCTGCAGTGTGTGGCTTTTCTCCGGACGCAGGTTTACCCCAACCTCGACCCAAGAAAAATTGCGGGCGTAAATACGTTGCGCGCTATCTAGAACGAAGGTCACGGAAGCATCTGCGGAACGCTGATTGAGCACAGCGCGTATCTCGTTGGCCGAAAAATCCTGAGTTTCGTCCACAACGATCACGTCATACTGTTCAACCTGAGTGTTGGATAGCTCGCATGCCAAGTCGCCCCAATCTACCCTGCCGCTTTCCTGCTTGAAATTGAGGTATGGGCGAATGACGCGATCGAGAAGCACCTGTCTAGCAGGTTTCTCCATGCGCGGCGTCACACCGCGACCATCTCGACGCGCAGAAAGATAGTCGTCCAGATCAGCGATGGGGAATCGACCCAGAACATATTGGGCTTCTTCGACTGCGAATTCAGAGTCAAGGCCTGACAGAGTCGCCAGCGAACCAAGATGCGCAGACGCTTCGTCAAGATCCAGGATGTTGCGCGTATCCGTTAGATTCTGCGCCCATTTGTTGAAGGTGGCGATTTCGAGCGATATCAACGGTTCTCGGCCAAGCTGCCTTTGTGTCAGTTCGTTGATGTAGCCTCGTAGCGTTCTATTGAACGTCAACACCAGGACTTTCACCGGCCGCGGTTCAGCCTGACGCCGAGCACGGTTAAGATAAAATGCCACGCTGGTACGCAGCTTTAGCAAGGCGGTAGTCGTCTTACCGCTGCCTGCAGCACCCCGGATTACATCAACCCCAGAGGTGACCCGAGAAAAAAGGGCAAGCTGCTCTGCAGTCGGTACAACGTCAATAAGCGCCTTCATCCGCCTAGTCCTTCCATGGTAAAAATTGGATCCTACCATCAAATGATGGCTTACTATGACGTATCGCAATATTTCGCTAATCCGACTTTATGATGCCTAACTGAACGAATTTTAAGTCGTTCATTTTGAACCAAGACTCAGCGCAGGGTAGTTGGAAAAAATCGGGCTCTACTGAAAAGCTGGCGCCTCGTTCGGGTGGTCGGTGAGGGTTTCGACGACCACTGGGCTGAAGCTGATGGATGCCAAACCGATGCATGTAGCGCAGCCGTCTAGGTCGATCAAGGAACCCACCAGTTGAGCCTGGAGCGGCCAACTTTCGTCATTGACGCTGGGCGAAGCTCATCCAGATAATGCGCTAGGAATGGCGGAACAAGACCCATTCATCAAAGCTGGGCACCTGCCTCAGCGTACTACACGTGCTCGGATCCACGTGCTCAACTTTAAGCTTGAATACAGCCCCTGAGTTCATTTCAATTACGTTTCAGCAGTCGGTTAACCTCAATCTCAATCTCATCGGATTTCAGCTCGAAACCAGCAAAGCTTCCAAACAACCTTGAGATAGCGCGCTGAGCGTAAGGAGCAATACTGCTAGCTGGAGTATCAGCCGGCACCTCGACATAGCTTTCGATGGAGTCTTCACGGGTTTCGTGATGTGGCGAATAGAAGCCGTTATCAACCCAATGATCAATATGGCGTCCGCGCAAGCCGTTCCAGCGAAACATGAGGCCAAGCTTGGCATCAGCGCCGAAATCCAATGCTTCCGCGAAACGAAGGCCCACCGCGATGACTTCGGCCACAAAATACACTGCTAAGCGCGGATCTAAGGCAGTACATGGTTTTACCTTAGAAGTCAGATCGTCCCGCAATATTCGTGATTGGTAGAACTGTCCTTGCGCATGCATACGATAAAAATCAAGGTGCTCGCCACTCGAACTAACGACTAAGGATTCCCATGCAGTTTCCCGCTTGTAGGGCCGGTCATCTGGATTGCGGAAGCCTGAAGTCACCAGCCAGGCAGGCCATGTGGTGTACTGAGGGTTAGCGGATTCAACCTTTGCCAAGAAGTCCTTGGTGGAGTCCTCGATGTCCTTGGGCGGATCGAAAACCAAGCCGACTTCCCAAATCCCCCTTTGCAAAAGTACTTGGGCAGAAGCATCCAGTTTGCGTGTCTCGATTGACAGTTCGCGCGAACGTGCACCTTCCTGGAGGACTGAGCGCGCGCGATCTTCAAGGGTTGAGCTTCTAAGTGCCAAGCTGAAGTTATTCGCTCCCTCGTTACCCAGCTGGCGTCTGAGAAATCGGCCAATATCAGCCTCTCGATTATCAAAACAGATCTCTAGAAGATCGCGCCAGTCAGCTGCTTTGATTGCGGACGTACTGGGGGTGCCATTCGAACCGAGGGTGCGAAAGTAGATAGTATTTTCCCGTATTAATGGTTTTTTGCGATCCGGCCCATGCAGATCTTTCGTTGCAGCTGCAGGTACCGTTACCCCTTGAGGTACAGCAATCACCGGATACAGCAGCCCTTGGAGCTCTACGAACCCTACCTTTATCTCGATTGAAATTGACGAATATTTTGAAACGATGCCCTGAATTACATCGACGTGAAACGATGCCTTTACATCATCCGAGGCCCCCTGCATATCTGGGAGTAGGGTTTTGTTGTCGAACCCTATGATCAAATAACCGCCATTGCGGTTGTACAGGGCTATAACGGCTTTGGTGATCTTGGCGACGCTTTCATCTGCCTTGGGATCAATCCACGTTTTGATTTCAACGTTTAAACCTTCGGAAAGTCGGCTCACCAAACTGTCGAGTCGAGCTTTTGAAATGTCCATGGTAACCCCTCGAATTGGAAGCAGACTGGCGGATGGCGATCACACCTTGGTCTAGGTAGCATCGCAAAGTCTGTCCACCAGCAGCTGGGAAAATACCCTAATCCTAGCGCACTCTAGCTCATGAAATTAATCCACTAGTTATCTATCATCAATTCATGGGAGCAATATTCGGGGAAGGTATCGTTCACGCCTGTACTGCTGCATCATGGGAGTATAGGGGCTTCCTCCGTGATCCTCTCGATTAATGGTTAGCATGCAACCGGCTGCATGCTGCGGAGAGTAATTCCTCTTCCCTGAAAAGCCCGGTTTTGTTATGCTTTACACATAACTAAGTGAAGGGATTGAGTCCTGAAAACTAAAGTGATATAGGGGCTACCTTGTATAAGGGTTCGAATCTCTATGCCTCCGCCATATTAAAAAGCGCAAAGCCCTGATTATTCAGGGCTTTGTCGTTTCCGGGGTTTGGTCGATGTGCCAGGTGGCGTGAACTGGAAGCCGGCGTATCGAGGTGCAGCAGGTACACGCACTACGCGGCTTCAAGGCCTGGCCGGCCCGGTCTGATATATTGATGCCCCCCACGTATCAATAACCTGGCCAGGCAATGCCCATCAATTTCGACCTCAACGACCTCCAGGCATTTCGCGCGGTGGTCGAGAACGGCAGCTTCCGCAAGGCAGCGGATACCGTGCAGATCACCCAGCCTGCACTCAGCCGTCGTATAGAAAAGCTTGAGTCCGCGCTGAATGTGAAACTGTTCGAACGCACCACGCGCAAGGTCAGCCTGACCACCGTCGGCCGTGCCTTTCTGCCGCAGGTCGAGCGAATTCTGGACGATCTGGATATTGCCTTGATGACCATAGGCGAGCTCGGCTCGACCAGGATGGGCAACGTCACCATTGCCTGCGTGCCGTCAGCCGCCTACTACTTCATGCCTACTGTCATCAGCGCGTTCCATGAGCTGTTCCCGAAGATCAGAATCAGGGTAATGGACGCCAGCGCCAATGAGGTAAACAGTGCAGTTGCCTCTGGCGAGGCGGATTTCGGAGTGAGTTTCAGCGGCAACCTGGCCCCGGAAGTAGAGTTCGAGCTGCTTCTGCAGGAGCGCTACGTGATGGCCTGCCGGCGCGATCACCCGCTCGCCGGTCAGGAAAGCGTCAGCTGGGAACAGATGTATGGCCACGACTACATTGCTCTGGACATCACGTCGGGTAACCGGCTTGTGCTGGATCAGGCGCTGGCATCTTCGCGACCGCACAAGGAAAGCATCTGTGAAACGCGGCATGTCACAACCATGATCGGCCTCGTGGAGGCCGGGCTTGGCGTGGCAGCGGTGCCGTCGATCGCCATGCCAATGACCGCTCACCCGTTTCTGGTCAGCGTGCCATTGGTCGCACCTGAGGTGGTCCGCAATGTCGGGCTTATCAAGCGCCGCGGGCGAACATTGACGCCCGCTGCGCTGGAGCTGGAGCGACTGGTGCGAAAAATGCCGTCTCGATCAATCGGGAACTGAATCCAGCCCCGTCGACTGCACGGCAGCCTGCGCTTCAGGTGATGCCAGATACTTCAGCAACGCTTTCGCCTGCTTCGGATGCTCGGCATTGACCGGAATGCCGGCGGCATAACGCGTAACCGACTGGACGTCTTCCGGGATCTTTGCCACGAATGTCACACCGGGAATCGGCAACAACTCGGCAACCTGCTGAAAGCCCAGCTCGTAGTCGCCTTTCGCGACCACAGAGGCGACTGGAATCCGCTCGACCATTTTGCTCTTTGGCGCCAACTGTTGCTGAATGCCGAGCTTTTTGAACAGTTCCTTCTCGATGTACATGCCGCTGGCGCTGTCAGAATACGCAACCGAGCGGGCTTTGAGCAGCGTGTCTTTCAGTTCGCTATCGGTTCCGATCGAAGGCTTGGCAGCGCCCTGCTTCACGACCATGCCGATACGTGAATCGGCCAGTTCGACCCGCGATGCCGGATCTACTTTACCCTGCTTGATCAGATCATCCAGCGCATAGCCGACCATGATCACCACATCGGCATGCTCACCTCGGGCCAGACGGTTTGGAATCGCCTCGGGTGCCTTGCCCATTGACGGGCCGAGAATGGTGTCCAGAGTGTCACCCGAAGACGCCGCGTATTGAGGACCAAGCAACGTGTAAGCAGCGGTAAAGCCACCGGATGTCATGACCTTGAGTTCTTCAGCCTGAGCCGCCGCGCTGGCAGCTATGCAGCCCAGAAACAACAGTGCCAGTGAGTGTTTATGCAACATTTTCATATTCATTTTCCTTTATTACACAGCCAATTGCGGGCGAGCTGAAATGTGCCGGTACAACGCCAGGGTTGCGCCCAGCGCGCACAGCGCGGCAAACGTCATCCAGTAGGCAGGCGCAGCCTTGTCTCCGGTCAAATGGATAAGCCAGGTCGATATGGCCGGGGTAAAGCCACCAAAAACGGCGGTCGCCAGGCTGTAGGCCAGAGAAAACCCGGCTACGCGAACCTCTACCGGCATGATTTCAGTCAACGCAGGAATCATTGCGCCGTTATACAAACCGTAAAGGCACGAGAACCACAGCAGCACTTCCAGCATATGACCGAAGCTTGGTGCCTGCGCGAGAAAGGACAACGCCGGGTAGGCACTGACGATGGTCAGCAACGTCATTGCCACCAGCAATGGCTTGCGCCCGAAACGGTCGCTCAGCATGCCGCCAATGGGCAGCCAGATGAAATTGGACACACCGACCAGCAAGGTCACCAGCAGCGCATCGGAGGTGCTCAGGTTCAGCACGGTTTTGCCAAAGGTCGGCGCGTAGATAGTGATCAGGTAAAACGTGGTGGTGGTCATTGCAACCATCAGCATCCCTGCGATCACCACACGCCAGTTTTGCAACAGCGTCGCAAACACTTGCCGCATGGTTGGACGGTGAGAACGGGTCGCAAACTCTTCGGTTTCCTGCAGGCTGCGGCGCAGTATGAAAATGAACGGAATGATCAGGCAACCGATGGCGAATGGAATTCTCCAGCCCCAGTCTGCAACAGCGGCAGGTGCCATCCACTGGTTGAGGCCGTAACCCAGCGCTGCAGCAACGACGATCGCCACCTGCTGGCTGCCTGACTGCCAACTGGTGTAGAACCCCTTGCGGCCCGGTGTGGCCATCTCGGCCAAGTAGACAGACACCCCGCCCAACTCGGCCCCTGCGGAGAACCCCTGCAGCAACCTTCCCAGCAAAACCAGCGCTGGCGCCCAGAGTCCGATGCTCGCGTAGCCGGGCACCAGCACAATCAGCAGCGTGCCACTGGCCATGATCGACAGGGTCACGATCAAGCCTTTGCGGCGGCCGACATCATCTATATAGGCACCCAGAATCACCGCACCCAATGGACGCATCAGGAAGCCCGCGCCGAAGACCGCGAACGTC
Source organism: Pseudomonas coronafaciens pv. oryzae str. 1_6 (assembly GCF_000156995.2). Classification (NCBI taxonomy): domain Bacteria; kingdom Pseudomonadati; phylum Pseudomonadota; class Gammaproteobacteria; order Pseudomonadales; family Pseudomonadaceae; genus Pseudomonas; species Pseudomonas coronafaciens. The sequence continues at coordinate 3,209,328 of NZ_CP046035.1, forward strand.
ATCATCAGTGAGGCGAATTCACTGCTCGCGGGAAAGAAGGCAGAGGCAATTTGAGTGGCGTAAAAGCCGAACAGGAAAAAATCGAACTGCTCGAGAAAGTTGCCTGAAGTAACGCGGAATACTGCTCCGGCCCGGGATCGGGCAGACGCGGTTTGTCGAGGGGTAGAGCCTTGCATGAATGTTCTCCAGCGATCTTATTAGAGTGCTTGTCAGCGCTTGTGATCGAGGAGTCTGCCGGACACACTTTGAAACGATAAGTGCTATGTTTTCATCGATTGATGTCTAACCGTTATCAATCAGTGAAAGGCCGATGTGCCCATGTAGCAGGCCGGTCGCTATACAAATGTCTCTCCTGAGCACGCCAAACTCACACGCTCGGCCATGAATTCTTTATCATTACGCATGTTTCGTTGGCAGAGCCGATCATGAAATTCGCCATCTCGCTTTTTTCCGCCGCCCATGCGCCCTCCTCGCGGCGTGCCTTGCTGTTTGCCAACGCCGTGCTTGCAGGCGGGCACGAAATTGTCCGGTTGTTTTTTTATCAGGACGGCGTACACAGCGCGTCGGCCAATGCCGTGACGCCTCAGGACGAACAGGATATGGCGCTGCAATGGCGTGATTTCATCGTCGAGCATGATCTGGATGGCGTGGTATGCATTGCTGCAGCGTTGCGCCGCGGTGTGCTCGATGCTCAAGAGGCCGAACGTTACCAGCGGCCAGCGGCGAACCTGCATGAGCCTTGGCAATTATCCGGCCTGGGTCAGTTGCACGATGCAGTGCAATCGGCTGATCGCCTGATCTGTTTTGGAGGGCCGTGAAATGCCCAGGTCATTATTGATTGTCAGCCGTCAGTCACCCTGGTCAGGCCCCGGCGCCAGAGAGGCGCTGGACATCGTGCTGGCGGGTGGCGCATTCGATCTGCCGGTCGGCCTGCTGTTTCTGGATGACGGCGTATTTCAGTTGGTGCCACAGCAATCGCCGACGGCACTACAACAAAAAGACCTCACCGCCAACCTGAAAGCCTTGCCGATGTTCGGTGTAGAAGCTCTTTACGCCTGCGCCCACAGCCTGGCAGAACGAGGCATCGCTGCCGATGCCTTGAGCGATGAGATCAGTCAATTGTCGACACGCTCCGAGCTGTCGGCGCTTTTTGATCGATACGACGAGGTGATCACGATCTGATGGCTACATTGCACGTTCTCTCTCACTCGCCGTTTGCCGATACCCGCCTGGACAGTTGCCTGCGCGTGCTGGGCAATGACGACGGCGTATTGCTCTGTGGCGATGCCACTTATGCGCTGACGCCCTCCAGCGCGCCGCTGAACGCTCTGCAGGCAGTGATCGGCTCATTGAAGTTGTTTGCCCTCGACGAAGACATCAAGGCACGCAACCTGTCGCTTCCTGCTGGGGTCAGCAGCGTCGACTATCCGACTTTCGTGCAACTGTCGCTGCGCTTTGACAAGGTCAATACCTGGTTATGAAACAGCTGATTGTGGACGGACGCAGCATTAAACTGGATAAGGATGGATTCCTTGAGGACCTCAACGACTGGGCGCTGGACGTCGCTCATGCGCTGGGGGCCGAAGAAGGCATCGCTCTGAGTCCCGAACATATCGAAATTCTTCTGTTGTTGCGGGATTTTCATGAAGAGTTTCAGCTTTCACCGGCCACCCGGCCGCTGATCAAATACACCGCCCTCAAGCTGGGCACGGAAAAAGGCAACAGCCTGCACCTCAATCGCCTGTTCAACGGCACTCCCGCCAAACTCGCCGCCAAGCTGGCGGGCCTGCCAAAGCCGACCAATTGCATATGAACGACTACACATCGCTGGTGACTGAAACGCCGGAAGAACACCCTTTTGCTGTTTTCGTACGCATTCTGGGCAAAGGAAAACGCGGCGCGCGTAACCTGACCCGCGAAGAAGCACGCGAGGCAATGGGTATGCTGCTCGATGAAAAGGTCGAGGACACCCAACTCGGCGCGTTTCTGATGCTGCTGCGCCACAAGGAAGAAAGCCCCGAGGAACTGGCCGGTTTTACTGAAGCGCTGCGCGAACGCTTGAACGCCCCGCCCATCAAGGTCGATATCGACTGGCCAACCTATGCCGGCAAGAAGCGCCATTTGCCGTGGTACCTGTTGGCAGCCAAATGCCTCGCGCAGAACGGCGTGAAAATCCTGCTGCATGGTGGTGGTGCGCATACCGCAGGGCGCCTTTACACCGAACAGCTGCTGGGTTTGCTGAATATACCGCTGTGCCGCAACTGGGCAGCGGTAGACAGCTCGCTTGAACAAGGCAACCTGGCGTTCATACCGCTCGCGGACTGGGCACCGCAGTTGCAACGCATGATCGACTTGCGTAACACGTTGGGGCTGCGCTCGCCGATTCATTCGCTGGCACGCATTCTCAATCCGCTTCAGGCACGTTGCGGCCTGCAAAGTATCTTTCACCCGGGCTACCAGAGCGTGCACCGAGATGCGAGCAGCCTGCTGGGTGATAACGCCATTGTGGTCAAGGGCGACGGCGGTGAAATCGAGATCAACCCTGACACCATCAGCCACCTGTATGGCACCACCGCAGGGCAGCCTTGGGACGAAGAGTGGCCTGCCCTCTCCCCACGCCGCCATGTCAAACCGGCCACACTTGATCCACAACAACTGCTGGCATTGTGGCGCGGCGAAATCGAGGACAGTTACCCGCAGTTGGCCTTGATCTCCACCATGGCGCTCGCGTTGCGCGGTCTGGGCGTCGCTCGTGAAGAGGCGTTTGAGCAAGCCCGGGTGTTTTGGGATCGCCGCGACAAGAGCATCTGATCTATCGGCCATGACGATAACCAACGTTCATAATCCTGCGCTTTTCAGGTCGAACCTATGCGCCTTGACTGACCTCCAAGTTTCATCATTCAGTAATGGGAGTCAGACATGGGCCTTCTGGTCGAAGGACGCTGGCAAGACCAGTGGTACGAAAGCAGTAAAGACGGCGCATTCCAGCGCGAAAAAGCTCTGCGTCGTAACTGGGTAACCGCGGATGGGCAACCGGGCCCCTCCGGCAAAGGTGGATTTGCCGCTGAAGCTGGCCGCTACCATCTTTATGTATCGCTGGCTTGCCCTTGGGCCCACCGGACGCTGATCGTGCGCAAGCTCAAGGGGCTGGAAAGCCTTATCGAGGTTTCCGTGGTCAGTTGGCTGATGCTGGAAAACGGCTGGACCTTCGATCAGCAGAAAGGCTCCAGCGGCGATGCACTGGACGGGCTGCAGTACCTTCATCAACGCTATACCGCAGACGATCCGAACTACACCGGGCGCGTGACGGTGCCCGTGTTATGGGACAAGCAGCAGCAATGCATCGTCAGCAATGAGTCGGAAGAAATCATCCGCATGTTCAACTCGGCTTTCGACGAACTGACCGGCAATACGCTGGATTTTTATCCTCAAGCGTTGAAGCCGACCATCGACGAACTCAATGGGCAGATCTATCCGAACGTCAACAACGGCGTGTATCGGGCAGGCTTTGCGACATCGCAAGGTGCGTATGAAGAGGCATTCGACGATGTCTTCAACGAGCTGGACGCACTGGAAAAGCTATTGGGCGAGAAGCGCTATCTGGCCGGAGGACACCTGACAGAGGCCGATGTACGCCTGTTCACTAGCATCGTGCGCTTTGATGCGGTGTATTACAGCCACTTCAAATGCAATCTGCGACGTATTGCGGACTATCCGAACCTCAGCAACTGGCTGCGCGAGCTGTATCAGTGGCCGGGCATTGCCGAGACGGTCGACTTTGAACACATCAAAGGTCACTACTACGCAAGCCATCGCACCATCAACCCGACCGGGATCATTCCCAAAGGGCCGGCGCTGAGCCTGCAAGATGCTCATGACCGGACACGCCTGTCTGGAAAGGGTGTCTGGGAAAGATAGGCAGGCAGGTAGCCTGCTGGCAAAGCGGATAGCCCGGGCGGGCTATCCGCTTCAGCTTCAGAGTGTTGCTTGAGCGCCTTCGAACCAGGCCAGCTTTTCACGCAGCTTGACCACCTCACCGATGATCACCAGCGTAGGTGCGTGAACCTCATGTTCGGCGACCATTTGCGGCAAGTCAGCCAGAGTGCCCGTGAACACGCGCTGATTGACTGTGGTGCCGCGCTCGACCAATGCCGCCGGGGTGTCGGCGGATCGCCCGTGCTTTATCAGCTGTTCGCAGATGATCGGCAAACCGATAAGCCCCATGTAAAACACCAGCGTCTGAGCGGGCGCCACCAGATCGGACCAAGGCAGATCGGTCGTGCCATTCTTAAGATGGCCAGTGATGAAGCGCACAGACTGGGCATGATCGCGGTGCGTCAGCGGGATACCCGCGTACGCGGCACAACCGCTGGCAGCCGTGATACCCGGCACCACCTGAAACGGGATCCCGTGGGCTGCCAGCTCTTCGATTTCCTCGCCACCACGGCCAAAGATAAACGGGTCACCGCCCTTGAGGCGCACAACCCGCTTGCCCTGCTTGGCCAGCGCAACCAGTTGCTGATTGATCTGCTCCTGAGGCACCGCATGCTCTGCACGACGCTTACCCACGTAAACACGCTCGGCATCGCGGCGGCACAGATCAAGAATGGTCGGCGCCACCAGGCGGTCATACAGCACCACATCCGCTTGCTGCATCAGGCGCAAGGCACGGAACGTCAACAAATCTGGATCACCTGGACCGGCGCCGACCAGATAGACCTCACCTGTTTCCGCTGGCGGCTCACCCGCGATCTTGGCGATCAGCATGCGCTCGGCCTCTGCGCCCTGCCCGGCCAGCTGGCGATCAGCGATGGCGCCCTGGAAAACCTCTTCCCAGAAGGCCCGGCGCTGTTGCACGTTGGGAAACAGCCCTTTGACCTGATGGCGAAAACGCGCGGCGAGCCCGGCCAGTTGACCATACGTAGAGGGGATCCAGGTTTCCAGCTTGGCCCGTATCAGACGCGCCAGGACCGGCGCATCCCCACCACTGGACACTGCAATGACCAGCGGCGAACGGTCGACGATGGCCGGAAAGATCACGGTACACAACGCCGGAGCATCCACCACATTGACCGGAACACAACGGAGCCGGGCATCGTGGGAAACCTGGGCGTTGAGCGGCTCGTCGTCTGTTGCGGCAATAATCAGCACGCAGCCATCAAGGTCGCTTTCACTGTAACCACGCAGGATCAGTTCACCACCGCTTTGCGCCACCAGTTCGCGCAACTGGGTTTCTACTTCCGGCGCGACTACGCGCAATACGGCTCCGGCATCGGCGATCAGGCGAGACTTGCGCAAGGCAATCTCGCCGCCGCCGACCACTAGCACGCGGCTGCCACGCAGGTTATGGAACAGCGGCAGAAATTCCATTTAACCGATGACCTCAATACCGCCCATGTACGGCTTTAGAACTTCCGGCACGCGAATCGAACCATCGGCCTGCTGATAGTTTTCCAGCACTGCAACAAGTGTCCGCCCCACCGCCAGCCCCGAACCGTTGAGTGTATGAACCAGTTCCGGCTTGCCGGTTTCCGGGTTGCGCCAGCGCGCCTGCATGCGACGCGCCTGGAAATCGCCGCAGTTGGAGCACGAAGATATCTCGCGGTACTTGTCCTGGCTAGGAATCCATACTTCCAGATCGTAGGTCTTCACCGCGCTGAAACCCATATCGCCGGTACACAGCGCCAGCGTGCGATAAGGCAGCTCCAGCAGTTGCAGAACACGCTCGGCATTGCCGGTGAGCGACTCCAGGGCGGCCATCGAATCGTCCGGGGCGACGATCTGGACCATCTCGACCTTGTCGAACTGATGCTGGCGGATCATCCCGCGCGTGTCGCGACCCGATGCGCCTGCTTCACTGCGGAAACAAGGTGTGTGTGCCACGAACTTGAGCGGCAGCTGTTTGGCATCAAGAATCTCGCCCGACACAATATTGGTCAGTGACACTTCAGCCGTCGGGATGAGGTACAGGTCGGCTTCGCCTTCGCGCGAAATCTTGAACAGGTCTTCCTCGAATTTCGGCAGCTGGCCTGTGCCCTGCAGCGCGGGAGCCTGCACCAGATAAGGCGTGTAGGCCTCTTCGTAGCCATGCTCGTTGATGTGCAGGTTGAGCATGAACTGCGCCAGCGCACGGTGCAGGCGCGCAATCGGGCCACGCAACAGCGCGAAACGTGCACCGGACAACTTGGCGGCAGTCTCGAAGTCCAGCCAGCCGAATTTTTCGCCTAGCGCAACGTGATCCTTGACCTCGAAATCAAAGGCAGTCGGCGTGCCCCAGCGGCGTACTTCAACATTGCCTTCTTCGTCGGCGCCCAGCGGCACCGATTCGTGAGGCAGGTTCGGGATATTGAGCACCAGCGCATCCAGTTCAGCCTGAATGGCGTCCAGCTCGACCTTGCCTTCGCTCAGTTCGTTACCCATACGCTCGACATCCGCCATCAACGGCGCGATGTCTTCACCGCGCTGTTTGGCTTGGCCTATGGATTTGGAACGGGCATTGCGCTCGGCCTGCAACTGTTCGGTGCGGGTCTGCACCACCTTGCGCTGGGCTTCCAGCGATTCAATGCGCGCCACATCCAGTGTAAAGCCACGGGAGGCCAGGCGATCCGCTACGTCCTGAAGCTGGGTACGTAACAGTTTGGAATCGAGCATATCGTTCTCTCGTCTATCAAAGTCTGGTCAGGGACAGGCCAACCCAGGTCGCGAGCAGCCCGCCGAATACACTGATACCGGCATAGCCCAGGGCTAGCGGCAATTGCCCGCTTTCAAGCAGGCGCAACGTATCCAGTGAAAAGGATGAAAAGGTCGTGAGACCCCCAACAAAGCCGACGATAAGGCCGGCACGAATTTCGACGGGTACTTCCGGACGCAACAGGAACAGGCCGTAAAGCACACCAATGATCAAACAGCCGACGATATTGACCGCCAGCGTTGCAGCATAGAAATACCGCGGCCAGTTGGCGCTGACCCAGGTGCCGGTGGCGAAGCGCAATAATGTACCAGCGATACCGGCAACCGACACAGCAAGAATGGTTTGAAACATCATTTTCTCCGCTTGCGAGGACTCGCATTGTCCAACGCGTTCAGATGTCTGAGCTTTTCACCGATTTTCAGCTCGAGGCCACGTGGCACCGGCTGGTAATACTGACGCGGCTCCAGATCGTCCGGAAAATAGTCTTCGCCTGCCGCGTAGGCGTCCGGCTCGTCATGGGCATAACGATACTCTTCACCGTAACCCAACTGCTTCATCAGCTTGGTCGGTGCGTTGCGTAAATGCAGCGGAACCTCCAGAGACCCGTGCTCGCCCGCCTCCCGCATTGCAGCCTTGAATGCCATGTAAACCGCATTGCTCTTGGGCGCGCAAGCGAGGTACACGATCGCCTGCGCGACGGCCAATTCGCCCTCAGGGCTGCCCAGGCGTTCCTGAACATCCCAGGCCGACATGCACAGCGGCAGCGCTCGCGGATCGGCGTTGCCGATATCTTCGCTGGCCATGCGTACCACGCGACGAGCCAGATACAACGGGTCGCACCCACCGTCAATCATGCGTGCGAACCAGTACAGGGCCGCATCGGGATTAGAGCCACGTATCGACTTGTGCAGCGCCGATATCTGGTCGTAAAAAGCCTCACCGCCCTTGTCGAAACGGCGCCGACTGTCGCCCAGCAGGCTTTGCAACAATTCTATGTCGATCTCGCTGCCATCTTCGGCCAGATCGGAGGCGTTCTCCAGCAGGTTGAGCATCCGCCGACCGTCACCGTCGGCAGCAGACATCAGAATCGCGAAACCTTCGTCGCTCAGGGTAAGCCTGCGCCGGCCCAGACCGCGCTCTTCGGTCAGGGCACGATTTACCAATTTGCGCAGCGCCGCCTCGTCGAGGCTCTTGAGTACGTAAACGCGGGCTCGGGACAACAACGCGTTATTGAGTTCGAACGATGGGTTTTCGGTGGTCGCACCAATGAAAATCAGCGTGCCGTCTTCCACGTATGGAAGAAATGCATCCTGCTGAGATTTGTTGAAACGGTGTACTTCATCGACAAACAGAATGGTGCGTTTGCCATACTGCCCGGCCTGTTGCCGGGCAACTTCCACCGCCTGACGAATTTCCTTGACCCCCGCCAGTACGGCAGAAACAGTCTCGAAATGAGCATCCGAAACCTTGGCCAGGAGCCTTGCGAGGGTAGTCTTGCCCACGCCCGGCGGCCCCCAGAAAATCATCGAGTGCAATGCACCCTGCTCAAGCGCTTCGCGCAGCGGCTTGCCGTGTGCGAGCACATGCTCCTGACCGACGTACTCGTCCAGGTTGGTAGCACGCAAACGTGCAGCCAGGGGCTGAGCTATCGGTTCGCGGCTGAACAGATCCATGATCAGGAATAGGCCCTATTACTCTTGAATGACATCAGCGCCCTTGGGAATCTGGAACTGAAACTTGCTGGCGGCAATCGGCTCATTGGCCTTGACGCCGGTGAACAGGATATTGGTCCGCTGACCTACGCTGTCAATTAACTGCATGTCGTTGATGATGCCGTTGCGAAACGACAGACGCAGGCTGTCGAAAAGCGTGTCCTTGGTCTTGGGCTTGAGCACGAAGTCGATCACGCCACCCGCTTCTTTCGCAGTGATATCAAAACTTTCGCTGATCTTCGACACGTCACCTGAAAGCAGCAGTGCCGGGGTCTGGGTCAGGCGCTGATCAAGTTTCTTGATGGTGACCTGCTCCAGGTCAGGGTCCCACAGCGATACTTTCTTGCCGTCGGAGACCATCAGTTGCTCTTGTGGTGCATCGGTGTGCCAGTTGAACAGGCCAGGACGCTGCAAGGCCATTTCACCTGTGGTCTCCTGCAACTGCGTACCGCCACCGTCCAGAGTCAGTTGCGAGAAACGCGCGGTCAGGGTCTGGGATTTCTCCAGCAGCTGAGTCAAGCGTGCCACGTCCTTGCTGTCAGCGTGGGCGGAGATTACGGAAAAAGTCAGTGCGGTGGCCAACAGCATGCGGATAAGACGCATGGGATTCCTCATTGTGTCGAAGATGATGCGGCAACGCGCAATGCACGCTGCAGCCGTAATCCGGGATGGTACAACTCAGTCGCGCATAGGAGCAGGTGCGATAACTTCACGCGAGCCGTTGGTGTTCATCGATGTCACCACGCCAGCCATTTCCATGGCCTCGATCATACGGGCGGCGCGGTTGTAGCCAATCTTGAGTTTGCGCTGCACGGCCGAGATAGAAGCTCGACGGCTTTCAAGTACGAACTTGACAGCTTCATCGTAAAGGGCATCGCTCTCGCTGTCTTCGCCGCCCTCGCCACTGCCGCCGTCAAAGCCGCTACCGGCCTCTTCCACGCCTGCGAGAATATCGTCGTTGTACTCCGGAGAGCCACGCAGCTTCCAGGCCTCGACGACTCGATGCACTTCTTCGTCGGAAACGAACGCGCCGTGTACACGGATCGGCAGGCTGGTGCCGGGGGGCATGTACAGCATGTCACCATGGCCCAGCAATTGCTCGGCACCGCCCTGGTCGATGATGGTCCGCGAATCGATCTTGCTCGATACCTGGAATGCCATTCGCGTCGGAATGTTGGCCTTGATCAGACCGGTAATGACGTCCACAGATGGACGCTGGGTCGCGAGGATCAAGTGAATGCCGGCTGCACGGGCTTTCTGGGCGATACGTGCGATGAGCTCTTCAACCTTCTTGCCGACGATCATCATCATGTCGGCAAACTCGTCCACCACCACCACGATGGTCGGCAGCTTGGTCAGCAACGGCGCTTCATCGTGAATGCTTTCGCGCTTGTACAGCGGGTCGGCAAGCGGCTCGCCGGCATCCTGCGCATCCTTGACCTTCTGGTTGAAGCCAGAAAGGTTACGCACACCCATCTTGGCCATCAGTTTGTAACGTCGCTCCATCTCGGCAACGCTCCAGCGCAAGGCGTTGGCAGCGTCCTTCATGTCGGTCACGACCGGGCAGAGCAAATGCGGAATGCCTTCGTAGATCGACAGCTCGAGCATTTTCGGGTCGATCATGATCAGTTTGGCGTCTTCCGGGCCGGACTTGAACAGGATCGACAGGATCATGGCGTTCACACCCACCGACTTACCGGAACCGGTCGTACCGGCAACAAGCAGGTGCGGCATTTTCGCCAGATCGGTTATCACCGGCTTGCCGCCGATGTCATGCCCCAGAGCGAGGGTCACAGGTGACTTGGCGTTATCGTACTCCGGCGTGGACAAGACCTCGGAGAAACGCACGATCTGCCGGTCTTCGTTCGGAATCTCGATACCCACGGTGGTCTTGCCCGGGATTACCTCGACCACACGAACGCTGGTAACGGCCAGTGAACGGGCAAGGTCTTTGGCCAGATTGGAGATGCGGCTGACCTTCACGCCGGCAGCCGGCTGGATCTCGTAACGCGTGATGACCGGGCCTGGATGAATGGAGTCCACGGACACCTCGACACCAAACTCCTTGAGCTTGATTTCCAGCAGATGCCCGACCGCCGCCAGAGACTCGGGCGAGTAGTTGAGCTGCTTCTTTTCTGCAGGATCGAGAATCGAAATCGGCGGCAAGGTGCCTTCGACGGCGCTGTCTACGAACAGCGGCGCCTGTTTTTCCTTGAGTACACGCTTGCTGGGCTCGACAGGCTTTGACGGCGCTGGCGCTATGACCGCAGGCACGTGCTTTTCGCGCTCGGTCATGTGCTTACTCAACGACACTTCGCGCTCTATCAGGCGCTCCTTGGCCTTGGCCTGCTCACGACGGTCGGGGGCGACAGGCGCCACGACGTCATTTACACGCATATCGACCTCGCGCAACTGGGCAACCATCTGCTTGCGTTCGGCGCGGGCCGTCCACCAGCGGTTCGCAGCACCTTGAAACAGTTCGAACAGGTCAAGGGTGATCTTGCCGGTGACGTCCATGACCTTGAACCAGGAAAGGTCGGTAAATACCGTCAGACCGAACAGGAACAGGGCAATGAACAACAGCGTGCTGCCCTGTATGTTCAGGGCCTTTTTGGCCAGATCGCCCAGTACTTCACCCAGCACCCCACCCGCAGACCCTGGAAAACCGGCCGAGAAATGAAAATGGATGTGCGCCAGCGCTGCGCCCGCCAAAATCAGGAAAACGAGCCCGATCAGGCGCCATGAGAATAGCCAGCCGCTCCACTGCCAGGGTTCATGGCGGTGCCGGAAGACCTGCCAGGCCTTGATGGCCAGCAGCAATGGAAAAATATAGGCGAAATAGCCCAGAACCATGAACAGGATATCGGCGCAGAAGGCCCCTGCGCGCCCAGCGGCATTCTGGACCTGAGCAGCATTGCTGCTGGTGTGACTCCAGCCAGGGTCGCTCTGATCGTAGGTCAGTAACGCCATCATCAGGTACAGGCAAAGGGCGCCAAAGGCTATCAGAGCCCCTTCCTTGAGCCGATAGTGCAGTTGCTGCCGCCAAAGCGGGACAGCGCTGGGTGCTGGTGTGGATTTCTTCAAAACGCTTTATTTCCTGCGCTGGAGCGCGAACATCTCGTTGATTGACTAAAAACGTCGGCAGAACAGCAATGCCTGCGCCCGAATGAACAGGGATCGCAGGCACCGGGAAGGCCGCTTGCCAGACGCTTGAATGATAATGCCCAAAAAAGGCATTGTACGGCTTTACACATACCGGGGTCTGTACGAAAACTCGTCAAATCGGGTTGGGATGTATCCCGTTCCCGTGAAAGCCCGAATAAGCGTTCATGTTTGCCGGCAGTGTTCAATTTGAGCATGCATTCCGTTTTGTGACAAAGGCTTATGACGTGATTGTGTCAACAACCTGCAAGTTTCACGATAGCGCCACCTGTGTCGGGCCAGCGCCCTACCGAAAGCGCTACGTACGCGCCATAATGACAACCGCTTGTGACCACGCCTGCCGCTTAGAGTTGCACCGACAGGCCTGGGCGCCCTCCCCTTCCGCAAAGTCGTGATGCCATGCTGACCTGGTTAAACCGTAACAGCCTCGATTTTCCTCCGCTGGACAAAGCCCTTCGCGAACCTGACGGCCTGCTCGCCGCAGGCGGGGATTTATCGGCAGACCGCCTGATCAAGGCCTACCGGCACGGCTGCTTCCCCTGGTTTCAGGACGGCCAGCCCATTTTGTGGTGGTCGCCGGACCCACGTACGGTGCTGTTCCCTGAAGAGCTGCACGTCTCCCGCAGCCTCGCCAAAGTGATGCGCCAGTCTCGCTACAGCGTGACCTTCGACAACGATTTCGCAAGCGTGATCAAGGCGTGCGCCGCGCCTCGCAGCTACGCCAATGAAACCTGGATCACAGGCCCAATGCAGGAGGCCTACCTTGAGCTGCATCGTCGCGGGTACGCGCACAGCGTCGAAGTCCGGGATCAGGGCGAACTGGTCGGGGGGCTGTACGGCTTGGCGATGGGGCGGCTGTTTTTTGGAGAATCGATGTTCAGTCGCGCAGACAATGCCTCGAAAGTGGGCTTCGCCACTCTGGTAGAGCACCTGACTGACTGGGGGTTTGTACTGATCGACTGCCAGATGCCGACTCAGCACCTGCAAAGCCTTGGCGCACGCTCGATCCCACGCAGGGAGTTCGCAGACTACCTCGCGCAGCACCTCGACCAGCCGACCGACGCGGACTGGTTATCTAGGCGAGTTTGAAAGGCTGGCATACACTCACAGGTATGGATTTACCATTAGGCGGCGATCATGACAGAGCTGGCAAGGCTGAAGTTTTATGCCACTCAACCCCACACCTGCAGTTATCTGCCCGAAGAGCAGGCGACCACCCTGTTTCTGGACCCCAGCCAGCCTATGGATGTGCAGGTCTACGCTGACCTGTCCGACATGGGGTTTCGCCGCAGCGGCGATCATCTCTATCGCCCCCATTGCCAGAATTGCAGCGCCTGCGTTCCTGCGCGCATTCCAGTGAAGCTGTTTGTGCCAGACAGGCAGCAAAAACGCATCCTGAAACGTAATGCCGACATTCAGGTCCACAGCGCCAAACCGGTTTTTACTCAAGAATACTTTGATCTTTATCAGCGCTACATCGAGCAGCGTCACGCCGACGGCGACATGTTCCCACCCAGCCGCGAGCAATTTTCGACATTTCTGATTCGAGACCTGCCTTTTTCGCGCTTCTACGAGTTTCGCGTCGAGCAGCGCTTGCTGGCCGTTGCGGTCACAGACCTGCTGCCCAACGGGCTTTCTGCCGTCTATACCTTCTACGAACCTGACGAAGAGCGCCGCAGCCTGGGTCGCTACGCCATTTTATGGCAGATAGCCGAAGCCGCCAGACTTGAACTGCAAGCGGTGTATCTCGGTTACTGGATAAAAAACTGCAAAAAGATGAATTACAAGACCCAATATCGCCCTATCGAGCTGCTGACCAATCAAAGATGGGTCACTCTTTATTGAACCCCTTGGCTTAAACAGGTTTTTTCGGGCACAATGCACGCCGCTTTTGCCTGGCGCCACTTGCACCGGGCCACTCATTTGTATACCGAGGGCTTTACTGCATGTCGAAAGAAGACAGCTTCGAAATGGAAGGCACTGTCGTCGACACCCTGCCCAACACCATGTTCCGCGTGGAGTTGGAAAACGGGCACGTCGTAACCGCGCATATCTCCGGCAAGATGCGCAAGAATTACATCCGCATTCTGACCGGTGACAAGGTTCGTGTAGAACTGACGCCCTATGACCTGAGCAAAGGGCGCATCACCTACCGCGCTCGTTAATCAGGCATTGACGAAAACGCCCGGCATAAGCCGGGCGTTTTTGTTTGTCTGTCTGAAACAGACGCCTGGGTCGCCTGCTCCGCATCAATCAACGATACGGAGCAGGTAACGACGTCAGGCCATCTCTGCCGTAGTTTCAAAGTCGAAGGTGATTTCGCCATCTCTGATGTCGATATGCACCACACCACCGTGCTCGGACAATTCGCCGAACAGGATCTCTTCAGCCAAAGGCCGCTTGATCTTGTCCTGAATCAGACGAGCCATCGGACGCGCGCCCATCGCTGCGTCGTAACCGCCCTGCGCCAGCCAGCTTCTCGCCGCTTCGGAGACTTCGAGCAATACGCGCTTGTCTTCCAGTTGCGCCTGAAGCTCGGTGAGGAACTTGTCGACCACACTCTTGATGACTTCGTGGCTCAGACGACCGAACTGGATGATAGTGTCCAGACGGTTGCGAAATTCCGGCGTGAAGCTCTTCTTGATCACTTCCATCGCGTCAGACGAGTGGTCCTGATGCGTGAAACCAATCGAAGCCCGCGCAGCGGATTCGGCACCGGCGTTGGTGGTCATGATCACGATCACATTGCGGAAGTCTGCCTTGCGCCCGTTGTTGTCGGTCAGCGTACCGTGATCCATTACCTGCAGCAGCAGGTTGAAGACCTCAGGGTGCGCTTTTTCGATTTCATCGAGCAACAGCACGCAATGCGGCTGGCGAGTGATGGCCTCTGTCAGCAAGCCGCCCTGATCGAACCCGACATACCCCGGAGGGGCACCGATCAGACGAGACACGGTATGACGCTCCATGTACTCGGACATGTCGAAACGTATCAGTTCGACACCCAGAGCCTTGGCCAGCTGACGCGCCGCTTCGGTCTTGCCGACACCGGTAGGGCCGGCGAACAGGAACGAGCCGACCGGCTTGTCTGGCGACTTGAGACCTGCTCGCGAGAGCTTGATCGCTGTCGACAGCGAGTCAATCGCGGCATCCTGGCCAAACACGGTGAGCTTGAGATCACGCTCCAGGTTACGCAGCAGCTCCTTGTCGGAACTGTTGACGTGCTTAGGGGGAATACGCGCGATCTTCGCAACGATGTCTTCGACCTGCGGCACATCAATGCGCTTGACGCGCTGCTCGACCGGCTGCAGGCGCTGATAGGCACCGGCCTCATCGATTACATCGATTGCCTTATCAGGCATATGACGGTCATTGATGTAGCGCGACGCAAGTTCTGCAGCAGCGCGCAGGGCCTCATCGCTATATTCGATGCTGTGATGTTGCTCGAAGCGGCTTTTCAGGCCACGCAGGATGCCGATGGTGTCTTCGACCGAGGGCTCCGACACATCGACTTTCTGAAAGCGACGTGCCAAGGCACGGTCTTTTTCGAAAATTCCGCGAAATTCCTGGAACGTCGTCGAACCGATGCAGCGAATATCACCGGAAGACAGCAATGGTTTGAGCAGATTCGACGCATCCATCACGCCACCGGATGCTGCACCGGCGCCGATGATGGTGTGAATCTCGTCAATGAAAAGGATCGCCTGCGGACGTTTGCGCAGCTCATTGAGCAACGCCTTGAAACGCTTCTCGAAGTCGCCGCGGTACTTAGTACCGGCCAGCAGTGCACCGAGATCAAGCGAATACACGACGCTGTTGGCAAGCAGGTCAGGCACCTGATTGTCGACGATGCGCTTGGCCAGGCCTTCAGCGATGGCGGTCTTGCCTACGCCCGCCTCACCGACCAGCAGGGGGTTGTTCTTGCGACGACGAGCCAGGATCTGAGCCACACGCTCGACTTCGCTTTCGCGGCCGACCAGTGGATCGATACGCCCCTGACGCGCCAGCTCGTTCAGATTGCTGGCATAGGCATCCAGAGGATTGCCTGAGGAAGATGCTTCACCGCCCTCGTCGTCCTGCATATCTTGCTCACCTTCAGAAGGGTGTTCGCCATGCCCTGGGACTTTGGAGATCCCGTGGGCAATGTAGTTGACGACATCAATCCGGGCCACGCTTTGCTGCTTGAGCAAAAATACGGCCTGGCTTTCCTGCTCACTGAAAATTGCAACCAGCACATTGGCGCCGGTGACTTCACGCTTGCCGGAGCTTTGCACATGGAAAACTGCGCGTTGCAGAACGCGCTGGAACCCTAGCGTAGGCTGGGTCTCGCGGTCCTCGTCATGGACGGGGATCAGCGGTGTGGTGGAGTCGATAAACTCCTGCAGATCATGCTTGAGCTTATCGAGGTTTGCGCCGCAGGCACGCAAGACAGTCGCTGCAGCCTCGTTATCCAATAGAGCCAGCAGGAGATGCTCGACCGTCATGAACTCATGACGCTTCGAACGTGCCTCCTTGAAGGCAAGATTGAGGGTGACTTCGAGCTCACGGTTTAACATAGCTTCACCTCATACCCAAGTGGTCGGCGTTTAACCGTCCTTCTCGATCTCACAGAGTAGCGGATGCTGGCTCTCCCTGGCGTATTGATTGACCTGCATTGCCTTGGTCTCGGCGATGTCGCGGGTAAACAATCCGCAGACTGCCCGTCCCTCTGTATGGACGGCCAGCATGACTTTGGTGGCCAGCTCACGATTCAGGTTAAAAAACACCTCGAGCACTTCTACGACGAAATCCATCGGGGTGTAGTCATCGTTGAACAAAACCACCTTGTACATCGGTGGCGCCTGCAGGGTCGGTTTGGCGTCCTGCACCGCGATGCCTGCCGAGTCGTCCTCGTGTGACTGCGGACCATCCTGATTGAATGTTAGTCGAATCTTGCTGAATGCATGCATGGAAAGAAATGTTCGTGTGAGGGCGGATTGAGCCGTTAGTCGCAGTCTGGACGGTTTTTGAATGGAATGTCGCATGACCTTGACTATCAGCTAAACGGTGTTACAAACAATAGAGCCCACATTGGGTAAAAAGGGTCCGCGCAGTCAACCAAAATTTTTGGTGAGGCGGATTGAAGTGGATGATACTCCTGACGGAGTCCTTTGCAGAGGGATATGACAATGCTTAATGGAAAAGTCAAGTGGTTCAATAACGCAAAAGGTTACGGCTTCATACTTGAAGACGGCAAACCTGATGAAGATCTGTTCGCTCACTATTCGGCTATCCAGATGGAAGGATACAAGACCCTGAAAGCTGGTCAACCGGTCAGCTTCGACATTATTCAAGGCCCGAAAGGGAATCACGCGGTAAATATCTCAGCGTCGGCAGCCCGATCAGGCGAACCGGCAATGGCAATAGAGACGCTTGCCCCGCTTCAGCATGAACACGAAGACATTCACGCGCATGCGTGAAGCCAACCAGTCGAGACAGCCGAGATAGTTCACACAGCGGATCCAGGATCGCCAGATCCAGCTCGCAGCACGCGCAGCAGTACGCAATGAGATTGTGACGGCTTTTAGACCGACGCAACTCGACAGGGTATCGAATTAGCGGGAATTGCACCGCGGATGCCCGACCTTTGACTAACGACGCCACCCCCCCCCTGCCAGATCACCCATCGCCTTTTCACCTCATTCGCCCATCCTCAAGCTCCTTGCTCGCTCCCGCCAGGTCAGATTTGTCCGTTTTTCAGTCGGCAGCTCGTTCGACCAACGGCGGATATTCATTTTTCGATAGCACGCATAGCATTAATGCCTTGCCCCAATGGTTTGATATACTCGCGCCGTGACCGCAGAGTCATCAAGGCTGACCCGTCTGAAATCTGACCCTCAGCCTTCCAAATGCGTCGGGCCGCTACCTGACCCGACAGCTTGACGCTCGACTGACGCACCCAACATCACCGCGAATAAACCTCGACCTGGCTCATGGCCGAACCGTGGGCAAACGTGCATACCCTGCGCGAATCGAGATTTTGTGCATGTTCAGCAAAACAGAGAGTTAATACGAATGTCCAACCGCTCGAAGATCATCTACACCTTCACCGACGAAGCTCCGGCCCTCGCCACCTACTCCCTGCTGCCTATCATCGAAGCTTTCACGGCAACCTCCGATATCGACGTGGAAACACGCGACATCTCCTTGGCGGGCCGTGTTCTCTCCAGCTTCCCGGAGTCCCTTGGCGCCGATCAGCAAGTGCCGGATCATCTCGCCGAGCTGGGCAAACTGGCGACCACTCCAGAAGCCAACATTATCAAGCTGCCCAATATCAGCGCTTCGGTTCCTCAATTGAAGGCGACCATCAAGGAGCTGCAGGACCAGGGCTACAAGATTCCCGACTACCCTGAGAACCCTTCCACTGACGCGGAAAAAGAAGCCCGCGCACGCTATGACAAAACCAAGGGCAGCGCCGTAAACCCGGTTCTGCGCGAAGGCAACTCCGATCGTCGCGCCCCGCTGTCGGTCAAGAACTATGCGCGCAAGCACCCGCACAAGATGGGCGCCTGGTCTGCTGATTCGAAAGCCCACGTTGCGCACATGAGCAACGGCGACTTCTACGGCAGCGAGAAGGCAGCCCAGATCGAAGCCGACAATTCGGTCAAGATCGAACTCGTCGCCCAGGACGGCACCACCACCGTTCTGAAAGAAAAAACCGCCGTCAAGGCGGGCGAGATTGTCGATTGCTCGGTGATGAGCGCCAAGGCATTGCGCAGCTTCATCGCCGCTGAAATCGAAGACGCCCGCAAGCAGGGCGTGCTGTTCTCGGTGCATCTGAAAGCCACCATGATGAAGATCTCCGATCCGATCATGTTCGGTCAGATCGTCGACGAGTTCTACAAGGACGCGCTGACCAAGCACGCCGATACTCTGAAGCAGATAGGCTTCAGCCTGAACAACGGCATCGGCGACCTGTACGAGCGCATCACCGCCCTGCCCGCCGAGAAGCAGGCTGAAATCAAGGCTGACATCGAAGCGGTCTACGCGGTCCGCCCTCAACTGGCGATGGTCAATTCCGACAAGGGCATCACCAACCTGCACGTGCCAAGCGACGTGATCGTCGATGCATCCATGCCGGCGATGATCCGTGACTCCGGCAAGATGTGGGGCACTGACGGTCAGTTGCACGATGCCAAGGCCGTGATCCCGGATCGCTGCTACGCCACCATTTATCAAGCTGTCATCGACGACTGCAAGAAGAACGGCGCTTTCGACCCGACAACCATGGGCAGCGTGCCGAACGTTGGCCTGATGGCTCAGAAAGCCGAAGAGTACGGCTCCCACGACAAGACCTTCCACATCCAGAGCAACGGCGTGGTTCGTGTCACCGACAGCCAGGGCAAGCTGCTGATGGAGCAGACTGTAGAAGCTGGCGATATCTGGCGCATGTGCCAGGCCAAGGACGCGCCGATCCAGGACTGGGTAAAGCTCGCCGTCAACCGCGCTCGCGCCAGCAACACGCCGGCGATCTTCTGGCTCGACTCGTCTCGCGCCCACGACAGCGTAATGATCGAGAAAGTGCGCAAGTACCTGGGCGACCATGATACTTCCGGTCTGGACATCCAGATTCTTTCTCCGGTCGACGCCATGAAGCTGACCCTGGAGCGCACTCGCGCTGGCAAGGACACCATTTCGGTGACCGGTAACGTGCTGCGCGACTACCTCACCGACCTGTTCCCGATCATGGAACTGGGCACCAGCGCGAAGATGCTGTCGATCGTTCCGCTGATGAACGGTGGTGGCCTGTTCGAGACCGGTGCTGGCGGTTCGGCCCCCAAGCATGTCCAACAGTTCGTTGAAGAGAACTTCCTGCGCTGGGACTCGCTGGGCGAGTTTCTGGCCCTGGCAGCCTCTCTGGAACACCTGGGCAACGCCTACAACAACCCGAAGGCACTGGTGCTGTCCAAGACTCTTGACCAGGCCACTGGCGAGTTTCTGGATCGCAACAAGTCGCCATCGCGCAAAGTAGGTGGCATCGACAACCGCGGCAGCCACTTCTACCTGACCCTGTTCTGGGCTCAGGCACTGGCCGCACAGAATGACGATGCGGACTTGAAAGCGCAGTTCACGCCGCTGGCCAAGACCCTGACCGACAACGAAGAAAAAATCGTTGCCGAGCTGAATGCCGTTCAGGGCAAGCCAGTTGATATTGGCGGCTACTACTTCCCTGACGCGGATGTGACCAGCAAAGCCATGCGCCCAAGCGCTACGTTCAACGCGGCCATCGCCGCGCTGTAAGAGGCAAACCGCGTAGCGCATCCATAAATGCGCTGCGTCGCACAAAAAAATCCCTGGCCTGGTGCCGGGGATTTTTGCATTCACAGATAAATTTCAATCCATACCTGCGACAGCCACCCGTTGAGGCTGCTGTCGCAGGTGATTCAATCTTTCAGCGCTCGCGAAAGAAAGTCGCGGATGTATTCGGCAACTTCCGGAGCATGCGTCTCCAGCGCGAAATGACCGGCATCCAGAAGATGCACTTCGGCGTCCGGAACGTCCTTGAGGAATGCCTGCGCTCCAGGCGGTATGAACGCGGGATCGTGCTTGCCCCAGACAGCCAGCAACGCTGGTTGATACGTGCGCAGGTAAGACTGAAATGAAGGGTATGCCGCCACATTGGTGCGGTAGTCGAGAATAAGATCCAGCTGGATTTCTTCTGCGCCCGGTCGTGACATGTACAGAATGTCCAGATTGTAGCCGTCGGGCGAAAGCTTTTCAGGATCAGCCCCGGTACCGTACTGCCAGTCACGTATGGTTTGCGGCGATAACGACGCGCGGCATGCCTCACGATTGGCCGCCGAAGGTTCGCGCCAATAGGCCTGCCAAGGGCCCCACTGATCACTGAAGCCTTCGAGGTAGGCGTTGCCGTTCTGACTGATGATTGCAGTGATTTTTTCCGGATTCGCTGCTGCGAGCCGAAAGCCGGTCGGTGCGCCATAGTCGAATACGTAAAGCGCGTACTTCTTCAGCCCCAGCGCTTCGGTAAAACCCTCGATCACTTTATAAAGGTTTTCAAAGCTGTAATCGAACTTCCCACGCGGCGGCGCCTGAGTGTTGCCGAAACCGGGCAGATCAGGAGCAATAAGGCGGTATTGAGTTGCCAGCAACGGCATCAGGTCACGAAACATGTGGCTGGAACTCGGAAAACCATGAAGCAACAGCAACACTGGAGCGTCCTTGGGTCCTGCTTCGCGGTAGAACACATTTACGTTCCCTACCTGCTGAGTGTGAAACGTCACGCGAGAGGCATCATCAGTGTTCATTGCATTTTCCCTGGATGGATATTTTTTGCTGGCAGAAGCGGCGCTCACCAAAGATGCCCCGACAACAGAAGCAGCGCCTAACGCTGACGCTTGTAAAACCTTGCGACGACTGACACCGGGTGCGGCATTTTCAGCGTCGGCTGAACCGAAGTTTTTCATATGAAAGTCTTACTGGCTGAGCGAATGGGCCATCATCCTGATCGTTGCTTCCAGCATTGAGAATCACCATAAAAATCAATTCACCATTTCAAAATATGAAATGCTGATACGATTTCTCATCTCTCATGGCAAGCAGGCGGGACATGGACCGTATTCAGGAAATGACGCTTTTTGCCGGACTTGCCGAGCAAACCAGTTTTGCCGGAGTAGCCCGCCACTTTGGTCTGTCGACCGCCACGGTGACCCGGGCTGTCGCGAGCCTGGAGAGTCGTCTGGGCATCCTGCTGGTGGTACGCACCACCCGCAACATGCGGCTCACCGAGGCGGGCCAGCGCTTCGCCGCTGATTGCCGCCGACTGCTTGCCGACCTCGATGAGGCCGAAAGCGCAGCAGGCGGTTTGCATGCGCTTCCAGGCGGCCTGCTGACGGTCACGGCACCGCAGATGTTCGGCGCGCTGCATGTTGTGCCCGTAATGACGGGCTTTCTCGAGCGGTTTCCGGCGGTGGACATACGCGCAATTCTGGTCGATCGGGTGGTGTCCATGCTCGATGAAGGCGTCGACGTGGCGGTCAGGATCGGTACCCTGCCCGATTCGTCTCTTACCGCCATCCCGACAGGCAGCGTGCGGCGTATGGTTTGCGCATCCCCTGCCTATCTCGAAAAGCACGGAGCCCCGCAGCATCCCGACGATTTGCGACAACATTCGACAATCTCGACAACCACCGCCGAACGCTCGCCTCACTGGCTTTTCCGGATTGATGGCAAGGATTACTCAGTGGACGTCGGCTCCAGGCTAAGCCTGACCTCCTATCAGGCAGCGATCAGCGCAGCATTGCAGGGCTGGGGGCTGACCCAGGTGCCGTATTATCAGATACGCGAACACTTGCAGGAAGGCAGGCTCAAGTGTGTTCTGGACACTTTCGAAATAATGCCAGAACCGGTTCACGTTGTTTACCTGGAGGGGCGTCGGCGCTCTTCCAAGGTACGAGCTTTTGTAGACTTCTGCGTCAGCACCCTGAGGCATGATCTGCAGTTCGAGCCAAAATAGCGCGCAAGGCGTTCGGCGTGACCTGTTACGGCTGACTTAACCCTTACTAAAGAGACCATTATCATGACCTGGCAAGCTCACGTTACTGTCGCCACGATCGTCGAAGATCAGGGCCGCTTCCTGTTCGTAGAAGAAATGAAAGGCGGCCGTTCGGTCCTCAACCAGCCTGCAGGCCATCTGGACCCTGATGAAAGCCTGCAGCACGCGGCGGTTCGCGAAACCCTGGAAGAAACCGGCTGGGACGTCGAATTGACCAGCGTGGTGGGCATCTATCTGTACACCGCACCGAGCAACGGCGTGACCTACCAGCGTATCTGCTTCGCTGCCAAGGCCCTGCGTCACCGCCCCGACTACTTGCTGGACGACGGGATTGTCGGCCCTGCATGGCTGACACGTGACGAATTACTGGCCCAACAGACACGCTGGCGCAGCGAACTGGTAATGCGCTGCCTGGACGACTACCTGAATGGCGAACATTTCAGTCTCGACCTGCTGCGCGACAAGGCGTGAGACTCGACGCCTTCAGCCTGATAGAATCGCGTCCTTTTACAGGTCAGCCGTTTAATCCCCATGCATGATCCAGCCCCCTCGAACTCAGAAATGAAGCGCGTCATAGTCGGCATGTCCGGTGGCG
Organism: Pseudomonas coronafaciens pv. oryzae str. 1_6; assembly: GCF_000156995.2. Lineage (NCBI taxonomy): Bacteria > Pseudomonadati > Pseudomonadota > Gammaproteobacteria > Pseudomonadales > Pseudomonadaceae > Pseudomonas > Pseudomonas coronafaciens. The sequence continues at coordinate 3,232,037 of NZ_CP046035.1, forward strand.
TGGACTCTTCCGTTTCCGCCGTACTGCTCATGGAGCAGGGTTATCAGGTGGAAGGCTTGTTCATGAAGAACTGGGAAGAAGACGACGGAACGGAATACTGCACCGCTCGCGAAGACCTGGCAGATGCCCAGGCCGTGTGCGACAAGATCGGCATCAAACTGCACACGGCCAACTTCGCTGCCGAGTACTGGGACAACGTCTTCGAGCACTTTCTGGAAGAGTACAAGGCCGGGCGCACGCCCAACCCGGATATCCTCTGCAACCGGGAAATCAAGTTCAAAGCGTTTCTCGACTATGCGTTGATGCTGGGTGCCGACCTTATCGCCACCGGCCACTATGTGCGCCGCCGTGATATCGATGGCCGCACCGAGCTGCTCAAAGGCCTGGACCCGAACAAGGATCAGAGCTACTTCCTGCATGCCGTCGGCGGTGAACAGATCGCCCGGACGCTGTTCCCGGTGGGCGAACTGGAAAAGCCGGAAGTACGGGCCATTGCTGAAAAACACGGCCTTGCCACGGCGAAGAAGAAGGACTCCACCGGGATCTGCTTCATCGGCGAGCGCAGGTTCACCGATTTCCTTCGCCAATACCTGCCAGCACAGCCTGGCGAAATCAAGACCACCACCGGCGAAGTCATCGGGCGCCACAACGGCCTGATGTACCACACCATCGGTCAGCGCCAGGGCCTGGGCATCGGCGGCCTCAAGGACGCCAGCGATGATCCGTGGTACGTGCTGGTCAAGGACCTGGGCGCCAATGAATTGATCGTCGGCCAGGGCAATGACCACCCGTGGCTGTTTTCAAGCGCACTGGTTTCTTCGGAAATCTACTGGGTCAATCCGGTCGACCTGAGCACCCCGCGCAGGCTCACTGCGAAAGTTCGTTATCGTCAGGGCGATCAGCCTTGCACGCTGGAAAAGACCGCTGATGGCTACCGGGCAATTTTTGACGACCCGCAACGCGCAGTGACGCCCGGTCAGTCCGTGGTGTTCTACGATGGCGACATATGTCTGGGCGGCGGCGTAATCGAAATCGCCGAACCCTGGACCAGCAAGGACAAGCGTTGATGACCCCGATTCAGGAACAACTGATTGCCTTGGGCGGAGTATTTCAGGCCGCCGTGCTGGTTGATCGAATCGCCAAGACCGGACAGATCAGCGAAGCGGCACTGAGCTGCATGCTCGGCAGCCTGCTGGTAGTCAACCCGAAAGACACGCTGGACGTCTACGGCGGTGACGACCTCAATCTGCACGAAGGTTATCGCGCCATGGCCAGCGCTCTGGAACGCGACCCCGCCACACTGCAACGCGAACCGTTGCGCTATGCCCTTTCAATGCTCGGCCTCGAGCGGCAACTGGCAAAGCGTGATGATCTGCTCGAAGTGATCGGCAAGCGTATCCCGGTGATTCAGTCTCAGGTCGAACATTTCGGCGTGGCGCATGAAAACGTGATAGCCGCGACCGGCGCGCTGTACCAGGACACCCTGAGCACATTGCGCCAACGTATCCACGTGCAGGGCGACATGCGCAACCTGCAGCAGCCAAACAATGCCTCCAAGATTCGCGCCATTCTGCTGGCAGGCATCCGCTCCGCTCGTCTGTGGCGGCAAGTTGGCGGTCATCGCTGGCAGCTGGTATTCAGCCGTCGCAAGTTATTGAAAGAACTGTACCCATTGCTGCACGGCTGATCCGCTGCGCACCAATGGCCCTTCACCACCACCGGCACGACGCTGTCTACGCTGGTCGGCGGACACCGGTCCGCCTGACTTTTCATGTATGATACGCGCCCCTTTTCGTCGCCGACTGTCCGAGAGCATCCCATGCAGCTTTCTTCGCTCACCGCGGTTTCCCCTGTTGATGGCCGCTACGCCGGCAAAACCCAGGCCTTGCGCCCTATTTTCAGCGAATACGGCCTGATCCGTTTTCGCGTGATGGTCGAGGTTCGCTGGCTTCAGCGCCTGGCGGCTCACCCTCAGATCACCGAAGTGCCGGCTTTCTCTGCGCAGGCCAACGCCATCCTCGACACGCTGGCTCAAGACTTCTCCGTGGAGCACGCCGAGCGCGTCAAGGAAATCGAGCGCACCACCAACCACGACGTCAAGGCTGTGGAATACCTGCTCAAGGAGCAGGCCGCAAAGCTGCCCGAGCTGGAGAAGGTCAGCGAGTTCATTCACTTTGCCTGCACCAGCGAAGACATCAATAACCTGTCCCATGCGCTGATGCTGCGTGAAGGCCGCGACAACGTCATGCTGCCGCTGATGCGCCAGATTGCCGACGCCATCCGCGAACTGGCAATACGTTTCGCCGACGTACCGATGCTGTCGCGCACTCACGGCCAGCCCGCCTCCCCGACCACCCTGGGCAAGGAGCTGGCCAACGTCGTTTACCGTCTGGAGCGCCAGATCAAGCAGGTTGCGGCAGTTCCACTGCTGGGCAAGATCAACGGTGCGGTCGGTAACTACAACGCCCACCTCTCTGCCTACGCAGACATCGACTGGGAAGCCAACGCACGCGCCTTCATCGAAGACGAACTGGGCCTGGGCTTCAACCCCTACACCACGCAGATTGAGCCGCATGACTACATTGCCGAGCTGTTCGACGCGATTGCGCGCTTCAACACCATCCTGATCGACTTCGATCGTGATATCTGGGGCTACATCTCTCTGGGCTATTTCAAGCAGCGCACCATCGCTGGCGAAATCGGCTCATCAACCATGCCGCACAAGGTCAACCCGATCGACTTCGAAAACTCCGAAGGCAATCTGGGTATCGCCAACGCGCTGTTTCAGCATCTGGCGAGCAAACTGCCAGTGTCTCGCTGGCAGCGCGACCTGACCGACTCCACCGTGCTGCGCAACCTGGGTGTAGGCTTTGCCCATAGCGTCATTGCCTACGAGGCCAGCCTCAAGGGCATCAGCAAACTGGAGCTCAACGAGCAACGCATCGCTGCTGACCTGGACGCCTGCTGGGAAGTTCTGGCCGAGCCTATCCAGACCGTGATGCGTCGATACAACATCGAAAACCCGTATGAAAAACTGAAAGAACTGACCCGCGGCAAGGGCATCGGCCCGCAAGCGCTGCAGACTTTTATCGATGGTCTGGACATGCCTGCCGAGGCGAAGGCCGAGCTGAAGAAGCTGACGCCTGCCAATTACATCGGTAACGCAGCCGCTCAGGCCAAGCGCATCTGACACGCATAACTATTGCACACGCCCGGCTGTGCCGGGCGTTTTCATTTCAAGGGCTTACACATGAATCCTGACATCCCTCTTCAACTTCTCGGCGGCATCAGCGCTCGGGTTTTCCTGCGCGATTACTGGCAGAAAAAACCGTTGCTGATCCGCCAGGCCTTGCCGGACTTCGAAAGCCCGATCGATGCAGACGAGCTTGCCGGCCTTGCCCTGGAAGAAGAAGTCGAGTCACGGCTGGTCATCGAAAACGGCGAGCGCCCTTGGGAGCTGCGTCGCGGCCCGTTCGCCGAAGACGAGTTCAGCAAACTGCCCGAGCGCGACTGGACCCTGCTGGTACAGGCGGTGGATCAATTCGTCCCGGAAGTCAGCGAGCTGCTGGAAAATTTCCGTTTTCTGCCAAGCTGGCGTATTGACGATGTGATGATCAGCTATGCGGCGCCCGGCGGCAGCGTGGGTCCGCATTTCGACAACTACGACGTGTTCCTGCTTCAGGGTCATGGCAAGCGCCATTGGCAGATCGGCCAGATGTGCGATGCCGAAAGCCCGCTGCTGCAGCACGCGGACCTGCGCATCCTTGCCGAATTCGAGAAGACCGAAGAATGGACGCTGGAGCCAGGTGACATGCTGTACCTGCCACCGCGCCTGGCGCACTGCGGCGTTGCAGTGGATGACTGCCTGACCTACTCGGTCGGCTTTCGCGCACCCAGCGCCGCTGAGGTCCTGACCCACTTTACCGACTTCCTCAGCCAGTTCATTCCGGATGAAGAGCGCTACACCGACGCCGATGCGCAGCCGGTCAGCGACCCTCACCAGATCCAGCATGACGCACTTGATCGGCTCAAGGCGCTGCTCACGGAGCACATGAGTGATGAACGACTGCTCCTGACCTGGTTCGGTCAGTTCATGACTGAGCCGCGCTATCCGGAGCTGGTAACCGGTCCGGAACTGCAGGAACAGGACTTGCTCGACAGCCTGGAGCAAGGAGCCGTACTCATACGCAACCCGAGTGCAAGGCTGGCCTGGTCGGAGGTTGATGACGATCTGCTACTATTTGCCAGCGGGCAGAGTCGCCTGCTACCGGGCAGCCTGCGCGAACTGCTCAAACTTATCTGCGCTGCCGACGCGCTGCACAGCGAAAACCTCGGCCAATGGTTGGCCGACGACGAGGGACGCAATCTGCTTTGCGAACTCGTAAAACAAGGAAGCCTGGGATTTGCCGATGAATAAAGTCACCGTAGCTGCCGCACAATGGCAGAAAAACAACGCCGATATACGACGCATACGCGAGTCAGTATTTATCGTCGAGCAGTCAGTTCCCGCCGAGCTGGAGTGGGATGCCGAAGACGCCGATGCGGTGCATTTTCTGGCCTACGAAGGTGACTACGCGATAGGTACAGCACGCCTGTTGAATGGCGGTGAAATTGGTCGTCTTTCAGTACTCAAGGATTGGCGTGGCCTTAGAGTTGGTGAAATGTTGCTTGAGGCGGTGCTTCTGGAGGCAGAGAAACGCGGGTTCACCACGTTGAGACTCAGCGCTCAGGTACAGGCGGTGGAGTTTTACCAGCGTTATGGCTTTCAGATAACCAGCAAGGAATTTCTCGAAGCCGGTTTGCCCCATGTCGATATGCTTCGCCAGGAAGCGTAACGAACCTGGATCATGTAGGCGGTTTTAAAAGCACTACATAATTGACGCCCTGCCCTTCGAAGGCTGGTATCACTCATACCAGACTGACAAAAGGCAGGGCGTTTTTGCGTCTGGCCATTCAGTTTGCATCCATAACGGCCGACACAGAGGCACACTCATGCGTAATGCATGCGTGCATCACGTGTCACGCGCCCATCGCGGAGAATGAACATGCTTTTACGCACCTTGCTTGTCACACTGCTCATCGCATTCAGTGCCAGCGCGCTGGCGGCGACTGAAGTGGTCCCGCTCAACTATCGCACCAGCGCAGACCTGCTGCCGGTGGCCAAATCCCTTATAGGGTCAGACGGTACCGTCAGCGCTTATGGCAACCAGCTGATAGTCAACGCCGACTCGCGCAAGATCGAAGAGCTTCGTGCACTTATCTCGCAGCTGGACACTGCACCAAAGCGCCTGTTGATCAGTGTCGATACCAGCGACACCGCCATGCGCAGCAGCGGCGGCTCTCAGGTTATCGAGTATGGCACTGCCAGCCGCGAGGGCGGCGTGCAACAGGTACAGACCAGCGAAGGCACACCGGCGCTGATTCAGGTCGGACAAAGCGTTCCGCTGACCTCCTCCTCTACGGACTCTTACGGCTATTCGCAGAACAACACCGAGTACCGCAATGTGACTCAGGGGTTTTACGTCACGGCCAGCGTGACCGGCGATACTGTGCACCTCAATATCAGCACCAACCATGACCGCATGAGCCAGGAACAGCCCGACGCCATCAAGGTGCAAAGCACCGACAGTCAGGTCAGCGGGAGGCTAGGCGAATGGATCACCCTTGCAAGCAATAGCGACCAGTCTGTTGCTGACCAGAGAGGTATCGCACAACGCTATTCAACGCAGGGTCGAAACGACATGGTATTGCGGGTCAAGGTCGAAACGCTTGAGTAACAAGGGCTGGCGTGAAAGCCAGCACTTGCGGGCCTTTTAATGACTATCCGGTCTCACCTTACAAATATGTAGTGATTAAAAAAAAGCACTACAAAACGTTTGACGCCCTTCCAGACCCCAAGGCATGATTGCCTCGCTCCCGCTGCCTGGAGCCCACGTGACACGCGGCCTGATCGTTACGCGCCGAGCAGCGAGCAGCCATTTACAGTGCCATGAGACACGAGGCATTTGGCGGAGCAGGACTTTAACCGAGACCTACTTCCTGGGGTTTATGAAATGGCACTGACACGCGAACAACAAATAGCGGCTCTCGAAAAAGACTGGGCTGAAAATCCGCGCTGGAAAAACGTGACCCGCACTTATTCTGCAACTGATGTGGTCCGCCTGCGAGGCTCGGTTCAACCCGAACACACCTTTGCAAGACTGGGCGCCGACAAGTTGTGGAACCTGGTGACGCAAGGTGCCAAACCTTCATTTCGCCCTGACAAGGACTTCGTAAACTGCATGGGTGCGCTGACCGGCGGCCAGGCGGTTCAGCAAGTCAAGGCCGGGATTCAGGCCATCTACCTGTCCGGCTGGCAAGTCGCCGCCGACAACAACTCCGCCGAGTCCATGTACCCGGATCAGTCGCTGTACCCGGTGGACTCGGTTCCCACGGTAGTGAAACGCATCAACAACGCGTTTCGCCGTGCCGACCAGATCCAGTGGAAGGCTGGCAAGGCGCCTGGGGATGAGGGTTACATCGACTACTTCGCGCCTATCGTGGCCGACGCGGAAGCCGGCTTTGGTGGAGTACTCAACGCCTACGAACTGATGAAGAGCATGATCGAGGCCGGCGCTGCTGGCGTCCACTTCGAGGATCAGCTCGCATCAGTGAAGAAATGCGGCCACATGGGCGGCAAAGTGCTGGTACCAACTCAGGAGGCCATCCAGAAGCTGGTTGCTGCGCGCCTTGCCGCCGACGTTGCCGGGGTGCCAACGATTATTCTGGCCCGCACCGACGCCAACGCCGCCGATCTGCTGACTTCCGACTGTGACCCTTACGACAAACCTTTCGTGACCGGCCAGCGCACGCATGAAGGGTTCTACAAAGTTCGCGCGGGTCTTGATCAAGCCATTTCACGCGGCCTGGCTTACGCGCCCTATGCAGACCTGATCTGGTGCGAAACGGCGAAACCGGATCTGGACGAAGCACGTCGCTTTGCCGAAGCGATCAAGAAGGAGTACCCGGATCAGTTGCTGTCGTACAACTGCTCGCCCTCCTTCAACTGGAAGAAAAACCTCGACGACGCGACCATTGCCAAATTTCAGCGCGAACTGTCAGCCATGGGCTACAAGCACCAGTTCATTACCCTGGCGGGCATCCACAACATGTGGCACAGCATGTTCAACCTGGCGCACGACTACGCGCGCAACGACATGACGGCATATGTGAAGCTGCAGGAACAGGAGTTCGCCGATGCCGCCAAGGGCTACACCTTTGTGGCTCACCAGCAGGAGGTAGGTACCGGTTATTTCGACGACATGACCACCGTGATCCAGGGCGGCGTGTCTTCAGTGACCGCACTTACCGGCTCCACAGAAGAAGAGCAATTCCACTGACCCACCGCGCAACGCGTTGAAAAAACAGGCCGTCCGTAGGGGCGGCCTGTTTTTTCTGTCAGGCATTGCCTGAATTGACCTTGGACAATCATCTGCTCTTTCAGAAATGCTAAAAAGGGCGCACTTTCTAACTGTCATTGCTGACAACTACCGCTTGACTAACTAGGCATAAACTATACGGAGCGCATAAATGATATCAATTATCATTCAAATTTCGTTTCGCCCTTTTTTGTCTTCTGGAAATATAATCGCCGAAAAACCTGTCAATGCCCGCCTGGCAGGGCCTGCAGCCCAGTCAGAAGGCAGACTGTGATTGATTCGGTAAATAAATTTGATGTAGAAAATTTACTTGCCAACTGTTTGCACATAAAATCAATTCGTTGACCGCGCTGCGACATTTCGTCACTGCCTCGACTCTTTATCAAGCACAGAGACCTTTGCTCTCTAACAAGGACTGCCAGCATGCCCGAATCGACAGGTCTGATTGCCCACAATTGGGGCTTCGCCATTTTCCTTTTGGGTGTTGTCGGCCTTTGCGCCTTCATGCTCGGTCTGTCCAGCCTGCTCGGAAGCAAGGCCTGGGGCCGCAGCAAGAACGAACCTTTCGAATCCGGCATGCTGCCAACCGGCAGTGCGCGTCTGCGGCTCTCCGCAAAATTCTATCTGGTCGCGATGCTTTTCGTGATCTTTGACATCGAAGCCCTTTTTCTCTTTGCCTGGTCTGTGTCCGTCCGCGAAAGCGGCTGGACCGGATTCGCCGAAGCTCTCGTTTTCATAGCAATTCTGTTGGCAGGTCTTGTCTACCTATGGCGGGTTGGCGCTCTTGACTGGGCTCCTGAAGGTCGCCGTAATCGGCAAGCGAAGCTGAAACAATGAGGCTTTGGCGATGCAATATAATCTCACCAGGATCGACCCGGACGCTCCTAACGAGCAGTACCCCATCGGCAAGCGGGAAACCGTCTCCGATCCGTTAGAAGATCAAGTCCACAAAAACATCTACATGGGCAAGCTGGAAGACGTGCTGAACGGTGCGGTCAACTGGGGTCGCAAGAACTCCCTTTGGCCTTACAACTTCGGCCTGTCGTGCTGCTATGTGGAAATGACCACTGCCTTCACGGCTCCCCATGACATCGCACGCTTCGGCGCCGAAGTCATAAGGGCATCGCCGCGTCAGGCAGACTTCATGGTTATTGCCGGTACCTGCTTCATCAAGATGGCGCCGATCATCCAGCGTCTCTACGAGCAAATGCTCGAGCCCAAGTGGGTCATTTCCATGGGCTCGTGTGCCAACTCCGGTGGCATGTACGACATCTACTCAGTGGTCCAGGGGGTGGACAAATTCCTTCCCGTGGATGTCTACGTGCCCGGCTGCCCGCCCCGCCCCGAAGCTTTTCTGCAAGGCCTGATGCTGCTGCAGGAATCCATCGGCAAGGAGCGTCGCCCACTTTCCTGGGTTGTAGGCGATCAAGGCGTGTACCGCGCCGAGATGCCTTCGCAAAAGGAACAGCGCCGCGAACAGCGTATTCAGGTGACCAACCTGCGCAGCCCCGACGAAGTCTGATACAGCCCGTTCTGCTTATAAAAAAGACAGGAACCGGGGTTGATTCTGTACGTTGACCGAAGTGATTGAGACCTATGACTGCAGACAACGCTCTGTACATCCCGCCTTACAAGGCTGACGACCAAGATGTCGTCATTGAACTGAATAACCGTTTTGGCGCCGAGGCTTTCACAGCCCAGCCGACTCGCACCGGCATGCCTGTGTTATGGGTAGAGCGCGCTCGCCTGTTTGAAATTCTGACGTTCCTGCGCAACGTGCCCAAGCCCTACTCCATGCTTTATGACCTGCATGGCGTGGACGAGCGTTTGCGCACCAATCGCCGGGGCTTGCCCGGCGCTGACTTCACGGTCTTCTACCATCTGCTGTCGATTGAAAGAAATAGCGATGTGATGATCAAGGTCGCGCTGTCGGAAAGCGACCTGAGCGTGCCGACCATCACCAGCATCTGGCCGAACGCCAACTGGTACGAGCGCGAAGTCTGGGACATGTTCGGTATCGACTTCCCGGGCCACCCGCACCTGAGCCGCATCATGATGCCGCCGACCTGGGAAGGTCACCCGCTGCGCAAGGACTTCCCTGCCCGCGCAACCGAATTCGACCCCTACAGCCTGACGCTCGCCAAACAGCAACTGGAAGAAGAAGCCGCGCGCTTCCGTCCAGAAGACTGGGGCATGAAGCGCTCCGGCCAGAACGAGGACTACATGTTCCTCAACCTTGGGCCGAACCACCCTTCTGCTCACGGCGCATTCCGAATCATTCTGCAGCTGGACGGCGAAGAAATCGTCGACTGCGTTCCAGACATCGGCTACCACCACCGTGGTGCCGAGAAAATGGCCGAACGTCAGTCCTGGCACAGCTTCATCCCGTATACCGACCGGATCGACTACCTCGGCGGGGTGATGAACAACCTGCCGTACGTACTTTCGGTCGAGAAGCTGGCGGGCATCAAGGTGCCGGAAAAAGTCGACGTCATTCGTATCATGATGGCCGAGTTCTTCCGTATCACCAGCCACTTGCTGTTCCTGGGCACCTATATTCAGGACGTGGGGGCCATGACGCCGGTGTTCTTCACCTTTACCGACCGCCAAAAAGCCTACACCGTGATCGAGGCCATCACCGGCTTCCGCCTGCATCCGGCCTGGTATCGCATCGGCGGGGTTGCTCACGACCTGCCACGCGGCTGGGAAAAGCTGGTCAAGGACTTCGTCGACTGGCTGCCAAAGCGCCTCGACGAATACACCAAGGCTGCGCTGCAGAACAGTATCCTCAAGGGTCGTACCGTCGGCGTTGCCGCCTATAACACCAAGGAAGCCCTCGAATGGGGCGTCACCGGTGCAGGCCTGCGCTCCACCGGCTGCGACTTCGACCTGCGCAAGGCTCGCCCATACTCCGGCTACGAGAACTTCGAGTTCGAAGTACCGCTGGCCGCGAACGGCGATGCCTATGATCGCTGCATGGTGCGTGTCGAAGAGATGCGTCAGAGCATCAAGATCATCGACCAGTGCATGCGCAACATGCCGGAAGGCCCGTACAAGGCGGATCACCCGCTGACCACGCCGCCACCGAAAGAGCGCACCCTGCAGCACATCGAAACCCTGATCACGCACTTCCTGCAGGTTTCGTGGGGCCCGGTCATGCCGGCCAACGAGTCCTTCCAGATGATCGAAGCGACCAAGGGTATCAACAGTTATTACCTGACGAGCGACGGCGGCACAATGAGCTACCGTACCCGGATCCGCACACCAAGTTTCCCGCATCTGCAGCAGATCCCTTCGGTGATCCAAGGCAGCATGGTCGCGGACTTGATCGCGTACCTGGGTAGTATCGATTTCGTTATGGCCGACGTGGACCGCTAAGCATGAATAGCCCGCTAATCCAGACTGACCGTTTCGCTCTGAGCGAAACCGAGCGCTCGGCCATCGAGCATGAGATGCATCACTACGAAGACCCGCGCGCGGCGTCCATCGAAGCCCTGAAAATCGTTCAAAAGGAACGTGGCTGGGTGCCGGACGGCGCCATCTATGCGATCGGCGATCTGCTGGGTATCCCGGCGAGCGACGTCGAAGGTGTTGCGACCTTCTACAGCCAGATATTCCGCCAGCCGGTCGGACGTCACATCATTCGTGTCTGCAACAGCATGGTGTGCTTCATCGGTGGTCACGAGAACGTGGTGGACGAAATCAAAACTTCGCTGGGTATCGGCCTTGGGCAAACTACTGCTGACGGCCGCTTCACCTTGCTGCCGGTATGCTGCCTCGGTAACTGCGACAAGGCCCCGGCCGTGATGGTCGATGACGACACTTTCGGCGATGTACAGCCTGCTGGCGTTGCCGAGATGCTGGAGGGTTACCTATGACCATCACTTCCTTCGGCCCAGCCAACCGCATTACGCGTACGGCTGAAACCCACCCGCTGACCTGGCGTTTGCGCGATGACGGCGAGCCGGTCTGGCTCGACGAATATCAGACCAAAGACGGGTATGCAGCGGCGCGCAAGGCGCTGACCCAGCAGGCGCCTGACGATATCGTTCAGTCGGTCAAGGACTCCGGCCTCAAAGGTCGCGGCGGTGCGGGTTTCCCGACTGGCGTGAAATGGGGCCTGATGCCCAAAGACGAATCCATGAACATCCGCTACCTGCTGTGCAATGCGGATGAAATGGAGCCCAACACCTGGAAAGACCGCATGCTGATGGAGCAATTGCCCCATCTGCTGATCGAGGGCATGCTGATCAGCGCACGCGCGCTCAAGGCCTATCGCGGCTACATATTCCTGCGAGGCGAATATGTAACGGCTGCGAAGCACTTGAACCGTGCCGTGGCTGAAGCCAAGGCTGCCGGTCTGCTGGGCAAAAACATCCTGGGCACTGGTTTCGACTTCGAGCTGTTCGTGCATACCGGCGCCGGTCGTTATATCTGCGGTGAAGAAACCGCTCTGATCAACTCGCTCGAAGGCCGCCGTGCCAACCCGCGCTCCAAGCCACCCTTCCCCGCCGCTGTAGGCGTCTGGGGCAAGCCGACCTGCGTGAACAATGTCGAGACGCTGTGCAACGTGCCAGCCATCGTCAATAACGGCAACGACTGGTACAAGTCGCTTGCCCGCGAAGGCAGTGAAGACCACGGCACCAAGCTGATGGGCTTCTCCGGCAAGGTCAAGAACCCCGGTTTGTGGGAGTTGCCTTTCGGCGTGCAGGCTCGCGAACTGTTCGAAGACTATGCCGGTGGCATGCGCGACGGTTTCAAGCTCAAGTGCTGGCAGCCAGGCGGCGCGGGAACCGGCTTCCTGCTGCCAGAGCATCTGGATGCGCAGATGTACGCTGGCGGTATTGCCAAGGTCGGCACCCGAATGGGCACCGGACTGGCGATGGCTGTAGACGATTCGGTCAACATGGTGTCGCTGCTGCGCAACATGGAAGAGTTCTTTGCCCAGGAATCCTGTGGTTTCTGCACCCCTTGCCGTGACGGCCTGCCGTGGAGCGTGAAGATGCTTCGCGCCATCGAAATGGGCCAGGGTCAGCCGGGGGATATCGAAACCCTGCTGGGACTGGTCAATTTCCTTGGCCCTGGCAAGACGTTCTGCGCTCACGCACCAGGTGCCGTCGAGCCGCTTGGCAGTGCAATCAAGTACTTCCGCTCGGAGTTCGAAGCAGGCATAGCGCCCGCCAGCGCGTCCACACTTGTTCCGGGTAAAAGTCCGACTGTGGTCGGCGCATAACAAGACACAACGGTCGGCGGCTGTTCGGGCTGCCGTCCTCGTACCTGCTGACGCCTGCGGGCTGAACGATACGGGTACTACCGAGATTCCATTAGCCACGCCCGCTGACAACGGGCCAACGAAGACCTTTGAACCATGGCTACTATTCACGTAGACGGCAAAGCGCTCGAAGTCGATGGTGCAGACAACCTGTTACAGGCATGTCTGTCGCTGGGCCTCGACATCCCTTATTTCTGCTGGCACCCCGCCCTTGGCAGCGTTGGCGCCTGTCGCCAGTGCGCGGTCAAGCAGTACACCGACGAAAACGACACCCGTGGTCGTATCGTCATGTCCTGCATGACACCAGCCACCGACAACACCTGGATCTCCATCGAAGACGATGAATCCAAGGCCTTTCGGGCCAGTGTCGTCGAATGGCTGATGACCAACCATCCGCACGACTGCCCTGTCTGTGAGGAAGGCGGTCACTGCCACCTGCAGGACATGACGGTGATGACCGGCCATAACGAGCGCCGTTATCGCTTCACCAAACGCACCCACCAGAATCAGGAGCTGGGGCCGTTCATCGCGCATGAGATGAACCGCTGCATCGCCTGTTATCGATGCGTGCGCTTCTATAAAGACTACGCTGGCGGCACCGACCTGGGCGTTTACGGCGCTCACGACAACGTGTACTTCGGCCGCGTCGAAGACGGCACGCTGGAAAGCGAGTTCTCCGGCAACCTCACCGAAGTCTGCCCGACCGGTGTGTTTACCGACAAGACTCACTCCGAGCGCTACAACCGCAAATGGGACATGCAGTTCTCGCCGAGCATCTGCCACGGCTGCTCCAGCGGTTGCAACATCAGCCCAGGCGAGCGTTACGGTGAGCTGCGCCGCATCGAAAACCGCTATAACGGTTCGGTCAACCAGTACTTCCTGTGTGACCGCGGTCGTTTTGGCTACGGCTATGTCAACCGCACAGACCGTCCACGTCAGCCATTGCTGGCTGATGGTCAGGTCAAGCTGAGCCTGGATCAGGCACTGGACAAGGCCGCTGACCTGTTGCGCGGTCGCAATATTGTCGGCATCGGCTCGCCTCGTGCCAGTCTGGAAAGCAACTATGCCCTGCGCGAACTGGTCGGGGCCGAACACTTCTACAGTGGTATCGAAGCCGGCGAGCTGGAACGTATACGCCTGATCCTCAAGGTGCTGAACGACAGCCCGCTGCCGATTCCTACCCTGCGGGACATCGAAGATCACGACGCCATTTTCGTCCTTGGCGAAGACCTGACCCAGACCGCAGCGCGCATGGCGCTGGGCCTGCGTCAGGCCGTCAAAGGCAAGGCCGAAGACATGGCGGCAGCGATGAAAGTCCAGCCATGGCTCGACGCTGCCGTGAAGAACATCGGTCAGCATGAACTGAACCCGCTGTTCATCGCCAGCCTGGCTGAAACCCGACTCGACGACATCGCAGAAGAATGCGTACACGCCGCACCGGATGACCTCGCGCGCATCGGCTTCGCTGTTGCCCACACACTGGACGCCAGCGCACCGGCCGTTGAAGGTCTGGACAGCGAAGCGCTGGAACTGGCGCAACGCATTGCCGACGCCCTCCTCGCGGCCAGGCGCCCGCTGATCATTTCCGGCAGTTCGCTGGGTTCGACAGCGTTGATCGAAGCAGCGGCAAACATTGCCAAGGCTCTGAAGCTACGCGACAAACAGGGCTCAATCAGCCTGATCGTGCCAGAAGCCAACAGCATGGGCCTGGCGATGTTCGGCGGTGAGTCTGTCGATGCTGCACTGCAGGCAGTGATTTCCGGTCAGGCCGACGCCATTGTGGTTCTGGAAAACGATCTGTATCGCCGTGTGGACGCCAAAATCGTCGACGCTGCGCTGAGCGCTGCGAAAGTGGTGATCGTTGCTGACCATCAGAAAACACCGACTGTTGATCGCGCACATCTGGTTCTGCCAGCAGCCAGCTTTGCCGAAGGCGATGGCACACTGGTCAGCCAGGAGGGCCGCGCTCAGCGCTTCTTCCAAGTGTTCGACCCGACCTATCTGGACCCTGCCATTCTGGTTCACGAAGGCTGGCGCTGGATGCATGCCCTGCGCGCGACCTTGCTGAACAAGCCGGTTGACTGGACTCAGCTTGATCACGTCACCGAAGCCTGTGCTGGCAGCTCTGCGCAACTCGCCGGTATCGTCAATGCTGCACCGTCTGCCTCGTTCCGCATCAAAGGCCTGAAGCTGGCTCGCGAACCGCTGCGCTACAGCGGTCGTACAGCGATGCGCGCGAACATCAGTGTGCATGAGCCTCGTACCTCGCAAGACATCGATACCGCCTTCTCCTTCTCCATGGAAGGCTACTCGGGTTCTGCTGAACCTCGTCAGCAGGTGCCATTCGCCTGGTCGCCGGGCTGGAACTCGCCGCAAGCCTGGAACAAGTTCCAGGACGAAGTTGGCGGTCATTTGCGCGCCGGCGACCCAGGCACCCGCCTGATCGAAAGCCATGGCGATGGTCTGTCGTGGTTCTCCGGTGTTCCACGCGCGTTTTCCCCGGAGCGCGGTACCTGGCAGGTCGTGCCGTTCTTCCACCTGTTCGGCAGCGACGAGACCTCGTCACTGGCTGCACCGGTTCAAGAGCGCATTCCCCAGCCATACGTGGCACTGGCCAAGTCCGAAGCCGATCGTCTGGGCGTCAACGAAGGTGCCCTGCTTTCGCTGAGCGTTGCAGGACAGTCGCTGACACTGCCGCTACGTATCAATGAAGAACTGGGCGCCGGCCTGGTGGCATTGCCGGCCGGTTTGCCAGGCATTCCACCAGCTATCTTCGGCAAATCCGTTGACGGTCTGCAGGAGGCAGCGCAATGACCTGGTTCACCCCTGATGTGATTGACGCAATACTTGCTGCGGTCAAGGCCATTGTCGTGCTGCTGGCCGTTGTGGTCTGCGGCGCGCTGCTGAGCTTTGTGGAACGTCGTCTGCTGGGTTGGTGGCAGGACCGCTACGGCCCGAACCGCGTTGGCCCGTTCGGCATGTTCCAGATCGCAGCCGACATGCTGAAGATGTTCTTCAAGGAAGACTGGACACCACCGTTCGCCGACAAGGTGATATTCACCTTGGCACCGGTCGTGGCCATGAGCGCCTTGTTGATCGCCTTCGCTGTGATTCCGATCACACCTAACTGGGGCGTGGCGGACCTGAACATCGGCCTGCTGTTCTTCTTCGCTATGGCCGGTCTGTCGGTGTATGCCGTCTTGTTTGCGGGCTGGTCGAGCAACAACAAGTTCGCCCTGTTGGGCAGCCTGCGTGCTTCGGCGCAAACTGTATCCTACGAAGTGTTCATGGGCCTGGCGCTGATGGGCATCGTGGTTCAGGTCGGCTCGTTCAACATGCGCGACATCGTCGAATATCAGGCGCAGAACCTGTGGTTCATCATTCCGCAGTTCTTCGGCTTCTGTACGTTCTTCATCGCAGGCGTTGCGGTCACTCACCGTCACCCGTTTGACCAGCCGGAAGCCGAGCAGGAACTGGCTGACGGCTACCACATTGAATATGCAGGCATGAAATGGGGCATGTTCTTCGTGGGTGAATACATCGGGATCATCCTGATCTCGGCGCTGCTGGTCACGCTGTTCTTCGGTGGCTGGCACGGTCCGTTCGATATCCTGCCATCGCTTGCGTTCTTCTGGTTCGCCTTGAAAACCGCGTTCTTCATCATGCTGTTCATTCTGCTGCGCGCTTCCATCCCGCGCCCGCGGTATGACCAGGTCATGGATTTCAGCTGGAAGTTCTGTCTGCCGCTGACCCTGATCAATTTGCTGGTGACTGCTGCGATCGTGTTGTTGAACACACCGGCAGGCTCGGTTCAGTGAGGATTTGACCCATGTTCAAATATATTGGTGACATCGTTAAGGGTACTGGTACCCAGTTGCGCAGCATGGTGATGGTGTTCGGTCACGGCTTCCGCAAACGCGACACCCTGCAATACCCAGAGGAGCAAGTGTATCTGCCACCTCGCTACCGTGGCCGCATCGTG
The DNA here is from genome assembly GCF_000156995.2 of Pseudomonas coronafaciens pv. oryzae str. 1_6. Lineage (NCBI taxonomy): Bacteria > Pseudomonadati > Pseudomonadota > Gammaproteobacteria > Pseudomonadales > Pseudomonadaceae > Pseudomonas > Pseudomonas coronafaciens. The sequence continues at coordinate 3,248,709 of NZ_CP046035.1, forward strand.
CTGACCCGCGACCCGGACGGAGAAGAACGCTGTGTGGCGTGCAACCTGTGCGCCGTGGCATGCCCGGTTGGCTGTATCTCGTTGCAGAAGGCAGAAACAGAGGACGGACGCTGGTACCCGGATTTTTTCCGCATCAACTTCTCACGCTGCATTTTCTGCGGCCTGTGTGAGGAAGCCTGCCCTACCACCGCAATCCAGCTCACGCCGGACTTCGAGATGGCCGACTTCAAACGTCAGGATCTGGTGTACGAGAAAGAAGATCTGCTGATCTCCGGTCCCGGCAAGAACCCCGACTACAACTTCTATCGCGTTGCCGGTATGGCGATCGGCGGCAAGCCCAAGGGCTCCGCACAGAATGAAGCCGAGCCGATCAACGTCAAGAGCTTGCTGCCTTAAGGAAGTAAAGATGGAATTCGCTTTCTATTTCGCATCCGGTATCGCTGTTGTGTCCACCCTGCGGGTGATCACCAACACGAATCCGGTGCATGCCCTGCTCTACCTGATCATCTCGCTGATCGCTGTTGCGATGACATTTTTCAGCCTTGGCGCGCCGTTTGCCGGGGTACTGGAAGTTATCGCCTATGCGGGCGCGATCATGGTTCTGTTTGTGTTTGTGGTGATGATGCTGAACCTGGGTCCGGCTTCGGTTCAGCAGGAACGAGCCTGGCTCAAACCCGGCATCTGGATAGGCCCGGTGATTCTCGGCACGCTGTTGCTTGCCGAGTTGCTGTACGTCCTCTTCGCCAACCAGACCGGTGCTGCCATCGGTCACACCACGGTCGACGCCAAAGCGGTCGGCATCAGCCTGTTCGGGCCCTATCTGCTGGTGGTGGAACTCGCCTCGATGCTGCTGCTTGCCGCAGCCATCACGGCATTCCATCTGGGCCGCAACGAGGCCAAGGAGCCAAGCCAATGAATGCTATTCCTCTTGAGCACGGTCTGGCGGTCGCCGGGGTCCTGTTCTGCCTGGGTCTGGTCGGCCTGATGGTGCGCCGTAACATTCTCTTCGTGTTGATGAGCCTGGAAATCATGATGAACGCTTCTGCTCTGGCGTTTGTAGTTGCCGGCAGCCGCTGGGCGCAACCGGATGGACAGGTCATGTTCATTCTGGTGATCAGCCTTGCGGCAGCCGAGGCCAGTATTGGCCTGGCGATCCTGATGCAACTGTATCGCCGCTTCCACACTCTCGATATCGATGCTGCCAGCGAGATGCGCGGATGAACCTTCTCTTTCTGACTTTCGTATTTCCCCTCATCGGCTTTCTGCTGCTGTCGTTCTCTCGAGGACGCATCTCGGAAAATCTCGCAGCGCTGATCGGCGTGGGTTCCATTGGCCTGTCGGCTGTCGTGACGGCCTGGATCATCTGGCAGTTCAATGTCGCACCACCAGAAGGCGGTCACTACACTCAGGTGCTGTGGCGCTGGATGGACGTCGATGGCTTCCAGCCCAACTTCGCGCTGTATCTGGACGGTCTCTCCGTCACGATGCTCGGTGTCGTGGTGGGCGTCGGTTTCCTGATCCACCTGTTCGCCTCCTGGTACATGCGCGGCGAAGCCGGTTACTCACGCTTTTTCTCGTACACCAACCTGTTCATCGCCAGCATGCTGTTCCTCATACTGGGCGATAACCTGCTGTTCATTTACTTTGGCTGGGAAGGTGTAGGCCTGTGCAGCTACCTGTTGATCGGTTTCTACTACAGCAACCGCAACAACGGCAACGCAGCACTCAAGGCCTTTATCGTCACCCGTATCGGCGACGTGTTCATGGCCATCGGCATGTTCATCCTGTTCCAGCAGTTGGGTACGCTCAACGTGCAGGAGCTGCTGATCAAGGCGCCTGAGCACTTCAAGGTTGGCGATTTCTGGATCGTGCTGGCGACGCTGATGCTGCTTGGCGGTGCCGTCGGTAAATCCGCGCAGCTGCCACTGCAGACCTGGCTGGCAGACGCAATGGCCGGCCCTACTCCGGTTTCTGCATTGATCCACGCGGCCACAATGGTAACGGCAGGTGTCTACCTGATCGCGCGGACTCATGGCCTGTTTGCACTGGCACCCGACATCCTGCATCTGGTAGGTCTGGTCGGTGGCGTCACGCTGGTACTGGCCGGTTTTGCAGCACTCGTGCAGACCGACATCAAACGCATTCTCGCCTACTCGACCATGAGCCAGATCGGCTACATGTTTCTGGCGTTGGGTGTAGGTGCCTGGGAAGGCGCGATCTTCCATCTGATGACTCACGCCTTCTTCAAGGCGCTGCTGTTCCTTGCGTCGGGTGCGGTCATCGTTGCCTGCCACCACGAACAGAACATCTTCAAGATGGGCGGCCTGTGGAAGAAACTGCCTCTGGCCTATGCCAGCTTCATCGTCGGCGGTGCTGCGTTGTCTGCCTTGCCGCTGTTGACTGCCGGTTTCTACTCCAAGGACGAAATCCTCTGGGAAGCGTTCGCCAGCGGTAACAATGGTCTGCTGTATGCCGGTCTGGTCGGCGCGTTCATGACCTCGCTGTACACCTTCCGCCTGATCTTCATCGCGTTTCATGGTGAGGCCAAGACTGAAGCGCACGCAGGTCACGGCATTACTCACTGGTTGCCACTGTCGGTGCTGATCGTACTGTCGACATTCGTCGGCGCGATGATCACCCCGCCGCTGGCCGGTGTTCTGCCGCAAAGCGTCGGGCATGCCGGTGGCGAAGCCAAGCACAGCCTGGAAATCGCCTCGGGGGCCATTGCCCTGGCCGGTATTCTGCTGGCAGCGCTGCTGTTTCTCGGCAAACGTCGCCTGGCAACGGCTATCGCCAATAGTGGTCCGGGTCGCTTCCTCTCGGCCTGGTGGTTCGCCGCCTGGGGCTTCGACTGGATCTACGACAAGCTGTTCGTCAAACCTTATCTGGCGATCAGCCATGTGCTGCGTAGCGATCCATTCGACCGCACCATCGGCTTGATCCCACGTCTGGTCAAAGGCGGTCATGACACCATGAGCCGTACCGAGACCGGCCAGTTGCGTTGGTATGCTGCCTCGATCGCCGTAGGTGCCGTTCTGGTACTCGGTGCCGTCGTTCTGGTTGCGGTCTGACATGAACCTTGCGAATTTGCGAAAGGAATTGAGCCCGTCATGATTCTGCCTTGGCTAATCCTGATCCCCTTTATCGGCGGCCTGCTGTGCTGGCTGGGTGAGCGCTTCGGCTCTACCCTGCCGCGCTGGATCGCGCTACTGACAATGACCCTCGAACTGGTTCTCGGCCTCTGGCTGTGGGCAACCGGCAACTTCGGCTACGCGCCGGTGCCTGGTGCCGATCCGACCTGGACCCTGGAATTCCACCACCCGTGGATCACCCGCTTCGGCATCGACGTGCACCTGGCACTCGACGGCCTTTCGCTGCTGATGATTCTGTTGACCGGCCTGCTCGGCGTTCTGTCGGTGCTGTGCTCGTGGAAGGAAATCCAGCGCAAGGTGGGCTTCTTCCACCTTAACCTGATGTGGATTCTGGGTGGTGTCGTCGGCGTGTTCCTGGCCATCGACCTGTTCATGTTCTTCTTCTTCTGGGAAATGATGCTGGTGCCGATGTATTTCCTCATCGCACTGTGGGGCCATAGCTCATCAGACGGCAAGAAGACCCGGATCTACGCAGCGACCAAGTTCTTCATCTTCACCCAGGCCAGCGGTCTGATCATGCTGGTGGCGATCCTTGGTCTGGTGCTGGTGCATTTCAACCAGACCGGCGTGATCACCTTTGCCTACGCCGACCTGTTGAAGACCAAGCTGGCGCCAGGTACCGAGTACATCCTGATGCTGGGCTTCTTCATTGCTTTCGCGGTGAAGCTGCCGGTGGTGCCACTGCACTCCTGGCTGCCGGATGCGCATGCACAGGCACCGACTGCCGGTTCCGTCGACCTTGCCGGTATCCTGCTGAAAACCGCTGCCTACGGCCTGCTGCGCTTCGCCCTGCCACTTTTCCCCAATGCATCGGCCGAATTCGCGCCGATTGCGATGGGCCTGGGTCTGGTCGGTATCTTCTACGGCGCATTCCTGGCTTTCGCCCAGACCGATATCAAGCGTCTCATCGCATTTTCCAGTGTGTCGCACATGGGCTTCGTGCTGATCGGTATCTACTCGGGCAGCCAGCAGGCGTTGCAAGGCGTGCTGATACAGATGATTGCGCATGGTCTGTCAGCTGCTGCCCTGTTCATTCTCAGTGGCCAGTTGTACGAACGTATGCACACTCGGGATATGCGAGAAATGGGTGGCCTGTGGTCACGCATCGCTTACATACCGGCGATCAGTCTGTTCTTCGCGGCTGCCTCTCTGGGTCTGCCCGGCACTGGTAACTTCGTCGGTGAGTTCCTGATCCTGCTGGGCAGTTTCGCCAGTTCGCCATGGATCACGGCAATTGCCACTTCCGGCCTGGTGTTTGGTTCTGTCTACTCGCTGATCATGATCCACCGCGCCTACTTCGGCCCGTCGAAATCCGACGAGGTTCTGAAAGGCATGGACGGACGGGAAATGATCATGGTGCTGGGCCTTGCCGTGTTGCTGATCGTGCTCGGGGTTTTCCCGCAGCCGTTCCTCGATACCTCGGCAGCAACCATGCACGGCGTGCAGCAATGGCTAGGCACTGCCTTCACTCAACTCGCTTCGGCCCGGTAAGAGCGCTATGGACCTGACGATTCAACACTTTATTGCGCTTGCGCCACTGCTGATCACCAGCCTCACCGTTGTAGTGGTGATGTTGGCGATTGCATGGCGCCGCAATCACTCACAAACGTTCCTGCTGTCGGTAGCAGGCCTCAACCTGGCGCTGCTGTCGATTTACCCGGCACTGAAAGTTGCCCCGCTGGTGGTGACACCGCTGCTGCACATCGACAACTTTGCCTGTCTGTATATGGCGATCATCCTCGCCTCTACTCTGGCTTGCGTAACGATGGCGCACGCTTATCTGGGCGACGGCAAGGCAGGCTATCCGGGCAACCGCGAAGAACTTTACCTGCTGATCCTGCTGGCAGCTGCCGGCGGCCTGGTGCTGGTCAGTGCTCAGCATCTGGCTGGCCTGTTCATCGGCCTGGAGCTGCTGTCGGTGCCGGTCTATGGCCTGGTGGCTTATGCCTTCTTCAACAAGCGCTCGCTGGAAGGCGGCATCAAGTACATGGTGCTATCGGCAGCCGGGTCGGCTTTCCTGCTGTTCGGCATGGCGTTGTTATACGCAGAAGCGGGTTCTCTGAGCTTTGAAGGCATCGGCAAGGCTATTGCAGCTACAGGCATGCCCAGCCCGATCGCCAGCCTGGGCCTGGGCATGATGGTTGTGGGGCTTGCCTTCAAACTGTCGCTGGTACCTTTCCACCTGTGGACCCCGGACGTTTACGAAGGCGCACCCGCCCCTGTCGCTGCGTTTCTGGCCACAGCGAGCAAGGTCGCCGTGTTCGCAGTGCTGGTGCGTCTGTTCCAGATTTCCCCGGCTGCGAGCAGCGGCGTGCTGCATGACGTACTGGCAGTGATTGCAGTAGCGTCCATTCTGGTCGGTAACCTGCTGGCATTGACTCAGACCAACCTCAAGCGTCTGCTGGGCTACTCGTCCATCGCACACTTCGGTTACCTGATGATCGCGCTGGTAGCCAGCAAAGGTATGGCAGTCGAAGCCATTGGCGTCTATCTGGCGACCTACGTCCTGACATCGCTGGGCAGCTTCGGTGTGATCACCATGATGTCCTCGCCTTACAGCGGGCGTGATGCCGATGCGATGTTCGAATACCGTGGTCTGTTCTGGCGTCGTCCTTATCTGACGGCAGTCATGACCCTGATGATGCTGTCGCTGGCCGGCATCCCGCTCACTGCCGGTTTCATCGGCAAGTTCTACATCATGGCAACCGGCGTCGAGTCGCAACTGTGGTGGCTGGTCGGGGCGCTGGTAATCGGTAGCGCTATCGGTCTGTTCTACTACCTGCGCGTGATGGTGACCATGTATCTGGTCGACAACAAGATGCCGCGTCACGACGCTGCAATCAACTGGGCACAGCGCACAGGTGGCGTAATGCTGCTGGCTGTGGCGATCCTGACGTTTGCACTGGGTGTTTACCCGCAACCGCTGCTGGACCTGGTGGTCAATGCCGGCTTGCACTTCGCAGGCTGATCATCCGGAAACAAAAAACCCTGCTAGAGCAGGGTTTTTTTTGCCTCCGAGAATTAGCCCGGCAGCTTTACCGTCTTTTTGGCTCCGCTGAACAGTCCCCAGCTGGAGATGAATAGCGCAGCGATCAGAGGCCCTATCACAAAGCCATTCAGACCAAAGACCGACATGCCGCCCAGAGTAGAAATCAGGATCAGGTAGTCCGGCATCTTGGTGTCCTTGCCAACCAGAACCGGGCGCAACACGTTGTCCACCAGTCCGATGACGAATACACCGAACAACCCCAGAATCACGCCTTGCCAGATCATGCCGCTGAGCAGGAAGTAGACAGCTACTGGAGCCCAGACAATTCCCGCGCCGACTGCCGGCAAAAGCGACAGAAAGGCCATGATCACGGCCCAGAGCAATGCGCTTGGAATATCCAGCGCCCAGAAGATGAAGCCTCCCAGCATGCCCTGTGTCACCGCGACCACCACGTTGCCTTTCACTGTGGCACGTACCACTCGGGTGAATTTGAGCTGCAAACGACGCTTCTGTTGTTCGCCCAGCGGGAAGGCAGTGCGTATCTTGCGTACCAGTTCCTGCCCGTCGCGCAGAAAGAAATACAACAGATAAAGCATGATGAAGACGCTCACCACGAAATCGAACGTGCCCTGCCCGAAGCTGAAAGCCTGGGTTGCAAGATACTGACTGCCCTGCATCGCACCTTTGGTGATCTTGTCGCGCAGCCCTTCAAGATCGCCCATGCCCAGACGGTCGAGCAATGCCTGAATCGAGTGTGGCAGCAGGTCCTTGAATTCGGCCAGGTAGCCAGCAATATCCAGCTGTCCGGTTTCGACGTTTTTGTACAGTGTGGTGCCTTCCTGAACCAGCAAGGCGCTGATGACGATCACCGGAAGAATCGCAATCACCAGACAGATCGTCAGGGTACACAGGGAGGTGAGATTGCGTGACCAGTTAAACTTGATCTGCAGCCTGCGCTGTACTGGCGCAAAAATGATTCCGAGAATAACCGCCCAGAACACCGCACCATAAAACGGCAGCAGAATCCAGATGAAGGCAATGCTCACCAGCACCAATAGCAGAATAAGGGTTTTGTATTGCAACGTGGTTTCGTTCATGTCCTGTCCATGTCAGTAAACCGCGCCTTGCGCGCGGTCTAGAGCTTAGTCAGCACATGAACGTACGAGTGCCATCTCATGCAGGCAATATGATCGCAAGGCAACAACCTCCAACAAGGTTTTATGCTGCGGCCCGACCAGTCAAGGTGGACTGCTCAGGGTGCCGTGCGCTCAGGCAGTTCGATACGTACGCGAAGCCCCCCGGCAGGGCTCTCCAGCAACTGCAGCTGACCGCCCCACGCTTCAACGATGTCGCGCACGATGCCCAGCCCCAGCCCGTGACCCGTGATCTGCTCGTCCAGACGAGCCCCACGACTGAATACCTCTGCACGCTGAGATTCGGGAATGCCGGGCCCATCGTCGTCGATCAACAGGCAGAAGCCATGATTCTGACGCAAGATACCTAATCGTACTTCGCTGTCGGCCCACTTGCAGGCGTTGTCCAGCAGATTGCCCAGCAGCTCCAGAATATCCTCCCGATCCCAAGGCAGGTACATGCCTGGCTCGACGTCATTGAGCAACTGCAGGTGAGCACCGTGGATCATCCCCAGGGTAGAAAACAACCCGGGCAACTCTGCATCACAATCAAAACGAGCACCCGGCAGCGCATCGCCGGAAAGGCGTGCTCGATTGAGCTCACGCTCAAGACGCAGACGGATGTTTTCCAGTTGCTCCTGGAGCGTCTTGCGCAACGCAGGATTGGCATCGAGCTCCCCGCTCAAGGCAAGGCTGAGGAGAACGGCAAGCGGCGTCTTCAGAGCGTGCCCCAGATTCCCCAACGCGTTGCGTGAACGCTTCAGACTGTCCTCGGTGTGCGCAAGCAGGTGGTTGATCTGGGCGACCAGAGGCTCGAGCTCAAGAGGTACCTGATTATCCAGCTGGGAACGCTGGCCCTGCTGGAGCTGGGATATCTGCTCTCGAACGGTTTCCAGCGGACGCAGTGCCCTTCGCACGGTAATGCGCTGCAGTACAAGCACAAGAATCAGCGCTGCGAGCCCGAGCCCTAGCCCGATCTGCTGCATGAGGCGAAAGCTTGCCCTTACCGGGGTGTAGTCCTGCGCGACAGTGATGGAAATCTGCTGGCCGAACTTGCGATATTCGCTGGTCAGCATCAACAGTGACTGTCCAGTTTTGCCTAGCTCAAGATTGGCATGCAGACCCACACCAGGTTGAGGAAGCTCGAAATCCCACAATGACCGGGATCGCCAGTGCCCTTGCGGCAGGTCCATACGAAAATAATGGCCGGACAAAGGACGCTGATAGGCCCCTGATAAGCGATGATCGTCGAGTTGCAGTCCGGCGGGGCCGCGAACCAACGCTACCAGAAGGTTCTCGCTTTGGTTACGCAGGCCCGATTCCAGGTAACGTTGCAGACCCACTTCAAACAGCCAGAGACTGGTCTGCGCCATCACCAGACCAACGACCACCATGACAGCGATCAGGCCGAGGCTCAAACGTCGCTGTATGGACTTCAACCTCCGGCTCCGCCGTAAAGGTAGCCTTGCCCGCGACGTGTCTCTATGACCGCACGACCCAGCTTGCGCCTCAGATGATTGACGTGGACTTCGATGACATTCGAGTCACGCTCGTTTTCACCGTCATACAAATGCTCGGACAGATGGCTTTTGGAGAGAATCTGCCCAGGGTGAAGCATGAAATAGCGTAAAAGGCGAAACTCTGCGGACGTAAGCTGGATATCAACACCATCGCGGCTGACGCATTGCCGACCTTCATCCAGATTAAGACCTGCGGATTCAAGCGTTGGCTGGTTGGCCAGACCATGCGAGCGACGCAACAGGGCCTGAATACGCAGTTGCAGCTCTTCAGGATGAAAAGGCTTGGTCAGGTAATCGTCGGCACCGGCCTTCAATCCTTCTATTCGCTCTGACCAAGAGCCCCGCGCCGTCAGGATCAGTACCGGAGTCGCCAGACCTTTGCCACGCCATTGCTGTAATACCTCAAGCCCCGACATCCCAGGCAAACCCAGATCCAGAACTATGAGGTCGTACGGCTCACTGGCCCCCTGATACACCGCATCACGTCCGTCAGCCAGCCAATCGACTGCGTAACCTTGCCTGCCCAAGGCAGCAAGCAGCTCGTCGGCGAGGGGAACATGGTCTTCAACCAGTAGCAGGCGCATCAATCATCCTCGTCTTTCAGTAACTGACTGCTGTCGCGTGCATCGAACTTGAGCTCTCGCACAACACCCTGCGGAGTCAGCAGCTCGAACTCGTAAACGTACCTATTGTTTTTCTCTTCAAGCTCGGCTTCCAGCAAACGCGAACCGGGGTGCAGCCCCATCGCTCGTTCGATGAACTGTTCAAGCGGCAGAATCACTCCGCGCTGACGCAAACTGAGCGCTTCATCCTGATTCAAATCTCTGGCAAGCGCTAAGGAGCAGATCAGGCTCAAACCAAGGATGGCACAGAGATGCTTGTCGACATTCATTAGTTGTCCTGATGATTCCGGTAGACCTGGCCTGTGGCGGCGTCTATTTCGAGGTCCCACTCAATATCCTGCGCATCGCGCAGCTCGACATTGTAAACGTACCTGCCGTAGATGTTCTTGATCTGAGTGCCAATAATGCTCGCGCCTGGGTGCTTGCTTAAGGCCTTGGCATCAAGCTTTTCGCTTGACTGGAGCGTGCCCGCATCACTGAGACGCAGCACCTCAAGCGGATCAACACCTTGCGCCTGACTGGCCGAAGAAACCAGAGCAAGAGTGATAAGCGACGCAAGGTTCGTCAGCGTTTTCATTATTAATGGGAGTCCATAGCCGTCGATGCTTTTATGGTGCTCACCTTAACTGGCGCAACTTAACTCAAGCTGAATAGATCTGGCCGAGTGCCATCACTTTTTAAGGCGTCGTCATTTTTTTGGTTGCATGGAGTTTCGGACCATTGCTGTTAAACTTGCCGCCTGCATTTATCGCGTCTGCGATCGCCATTTTTCGGGGCCAATACACAGTGGAAATCTTCAAAGAGTTTACGTTTGAGTCAGCACATCTCCTCCCCAACGTTCCTGAGGGGCATAAATGCGGACGTCTGCACGGTCATTCATTTCGAGTCGGTATTCACCTGGCCGGCAAGGTAGACCCGCATACTGGCTGGATTCGAGATTTCTCCGAAATCAAAGCCATCTTCAAGCCGCTTTACGAGCGCCTTGACCACCATTATCTGAATGACATTCCAGGCTTGGAAAACCCGACCAGCGAAAATCTTGCGAAGTGGATCTGGGATGAATTGAAACCGTTGCTACCTGAGCTTTCGGCCATCCGCATTCACGAGACCTGCACCAGTGGCTGTGAGTATCGCGGAGATTGATCTGCACCAAACGTAAAAACCACCTTGCCGGTGGTTTTTTTATGCCTGCAATTAGAGCACGGGCACTACCAGGATTTTCCCACTGAGCTTCATACATACAAAGTCAAAGGCTGGCGCGGAGTGAAATTTGACGAACGCCATAAAAACAAAAACCCTCAACGCGTGAGCGATGAGGGTTTCTGGAATTCAATCTTGACGATGACCTACTCTCACATGGGGAAACCCCACACTACCATCGGCGATACATCGTTTCACTGCTGAGTTCGGGATGGGATCAGGTGGTTCCAATGCTCTATGGTCGTCAAGAAATTCGGGTACCGAGTCGTGCCATACGGCGCGCTTCAGCAAATCGGGTATGTGACAGTCGGTTATTCAGGTGTCGCTTGTGACGCAAACTTTCGGTTCGTGTCATCTTCACAGTCACCGCAATCTGGTCGTTCGACGCAAATTGCTTGGGTGTTATATGGTCAAGCCTCACGGGCAATTAGTATTGGTTAGCTCAACGCCTCACAGCGCTTACACACCCAACCTATCAACGTCGTAGTCTTCGACGGCCCTTCAGGGAACTCAAGGTTCCAGTGAGATCTCATCTTGAGGCAAGTTTCCCGCTTAGATGCTTTCAGCGGTTATCTTTTCCGAACATAGCTACCCGGCAATGCCACTGGCGTGACAACCGGAACACCAGAGGTTCGTCCACTCCGGTCCTCTCGTACTAGGAGCAGCCCCTCTCAAATCTCAAACGTCCACGGCAGATAGGGACCGAACTGTCTCACGACGTTCTAAACCCAGCTCGCGTACCACTTTAAATGGCGAACAGCCATACCCTTGGGACCGGCTTCAGCCCCAGGATGTGATGAGCCGACATCGAGGTGCCAAACACCGCCGTCGATATGAACTCTTGGGCGGTATCAGCCTGTTATCCCCGGAGTACCTTTTATCCGTTGAGCGATGGCCCTTCCATACAGAACCACCGGATCACTAAGACCTACTTTCGTACCTGCTCGACGTGTCTGTCTCGCAGTCAAGCGCGCTTTTGCCTTTATACTCTACGACCGATTTCCGACCGGTCTGAGCGCACCTTCGTACTCCTCCGTTACTCTTTAGGAGGAGACCGCCCCAGTCAAACTACCCACCATACACTGTCCTCGATCCGGATAACGGACCTGAGTTAGAACCTCAAAGTTGCCAGGGTGGTATTTCAAGGTTGGCTCCACGCGAACTGGCGTCCACGCTTCAAAGCCTCCCACCTATCCTACACAAGCAAATTCAAAGTCCAGTGCAAAGCTATAGTAAAGGTTCACGGGGTCTTTCCGTCTAGCCGCGGATACACTGCATCTTCACAGCGATTTCAATTTCACTGAGTCTCGGGTGGAGACAGCGCCGCCATCGTTACGCCATTCGTGCAGGTCGGAACTTACCCGACAAGGAATTTCGCTACCTTAGGACCGTTATAGTTACGGCCGCCGTTTACCGGGGCTTCGATCAAGAGCTTCGCTTGCGCTAACCCCATCAATTAACCTTCCGGCACCGGGCAGGCGTCACACCCTATACGTCCACTTTCGTGTTTGCAGAGTGCTGTGTTTTTAATAAACAGTCGCAGCGGCCTGGTATCTTCGACCGGCGTGGGCTTACGCAGTAAATGCTTCACCCTCACCGGCGCACCTTCTCCCGAAGTTACGGTGCCATTTTGCCTAGTTCCTTCACCCGAGTTCTCTCAAGCGCCTTGGTATTCTCTACCCAACCACCTGTGTCGGTTTGGGGTACGGTTCCTGGTTACCTGAAGCTTAGAAGCTTTTCTTGGAAGCATGGCATCAACCACTTCGTGTTCTAAAAGAACACTCGTCATCAGCTCTCGGCCTTAAGATCCCGGATTTACCTAAGATCTCAGCCTACCACCTTAAACCTGGACAACCAACGCCAGGCTGGCCTAGCCTTCTCCGTCCCTCCATCGCAATAACCAGAAGTACAGGAATATTAACCTGTTTTCCATCGACTACGCTTTTCAGCCTCGCCTTAGGGACCGACTAACCCTGCGTCGATTAACGTTGCGCAGGAAACCTTGGTCTTTCGGCGTGGGTGTTTTTCACACCCATTGTCGTTACTCATGTCAGCATTCGCACTTCTGATACCTCCAGCAAGCTTCTCAACTCACCTTCACAGGCTTACAGAACGCTCCTCTACCGCATCATCAAAAGATGATACCCGTAGCTTCGGTGCATGGTTTGAGCCCCGTTACATCTTCCGCGCAGGCCGACTCGACTAGTGAGCTATTACGCTTTCTTTAAAGGGTGGCTGCTTCTAAGCCAACCTCCTAGCTGTCTAAGCCTTCCCACATCGTTTCCCACTTAACCATGACTTTGGGACCTTAGCTGACGGTCTGGGTTGTTTCCCTTTTCACGACGGACGTTAGCACCCGCCGTGTGTCTCCCATGCTCGGCACTTGTAGGTATTCGGAGTTTGCATCGGTTTGGTAAGTCGGGATGACCCCCTAGCCGAAACAGTGCTCTACCCCCTACAGTGATACATGAGGCGCTACCTAAATAGCTTTCGAGGAGAACCAGCTATCTCCGAGCTTGATTAGCCTTTCACTCCGATCCACAGGTCATCCGCTAACTTTTCAACGGTAGTCGGTTCGGTCCTCCAGTTAGTGTTACCCAACCTTCAACCTGCCCATGGATAGATCGCCCGGTTTCGGGTCTATTCCCAGCGACTAGACGCCCTATTAAGACTCGCTTTCGCTACGCCTCCCCTATTCGGTTAAGCTCGCCACTGAAAATAAGTCGCTGACCCATTATACAAAAGGTACGCAGTCACCCAACAATGTGGGCTCCCACTGCTTGTACGCATACGGTTTCAGGATCTATTTCACTCCGCTCTCCGCGGTTCTTTTCGCCTTTCCCTCACGGTACTGGTTCACTATCGGTCAGTCAGTAGTATTTAGCCTTGGAGGATGGTCCCCCCATATTCAGACAAGGTTTCTCGTGCCCCGTCCTACTCGATTTCATTGCAAAGGGATTTTCGCGTACAGGGCTATCACCCACTATGGCCACCCTTTCCAGAGTGTTCCGCTAATCTCAATGCAACTTAAGGGCTGGTCCCCGTTCGCTCGCCACTACTAAGGGAATCTCGGTTGATTTCTTTTCCTCAGGGTACTTAGATGTTTCAGTTCCCCTGGTTCGCCTCTTACGCCTATGTATTCAGCGTAAGATAACCATCTTATGATGGCTGGGTTCCCCCATTCAGACATCTCCGGATCACAGTCTGTTTGCCGACTCCCCGAAGCTTTTCGCAGGCTACCACGTCTTTCATCGCCTCTGACTGCCAAGGCATCCACCGTATGCGCTTCTTCACTTGACCATATAACCCCAAGCAATCTGGTTATACTGTGAAGACGACATTCGCCGAAAGTTTGCATTTCACAAACTTTACCTTAGCCCGGACACGCACCAGTGAAAGAGGTGCCCGGTCTATATTTCTTTCTATCACATACCCAAATTTTTAAAGAACGATCTAATCAAAGACTAGAAATCAACATTCACGCACCCTTCTATCTCTCGGGGTGGAATGCTCATTTCTAAGCTTTCAAACAGAAGCAGTAAGTGGTGGAGCCAAGCGGGATCGAACCGCTGACCTCCTGCGTGCAAGGCAGGCGCTCTCCCAGCTGAGCTATGGCCCCGTATTTCTACATACCGTGGAGGCGTCTGCTCTGACCAGCTATCTCACCAGTAAACTGGTGGGTCTGGGCAGATTCGAACTGCCGACCTCACCCTTATCAGGGGTGCGCTCTAACCAACTGAGCTACAGACCCGAACTCGGGCGCTGCTTCTAATCGTCTTCTTCAATGAATCAAGCAATTCGTGTGGGTGCTTATGGTGCAGCTGAGTCGTCGATTAAGGAGGTGATCCAGCCGCAGGTTCCCCTACGGCTACCTTGTTACGACTTCACCCCAGTCATGAATCACACCGTGGTAACCGTCCCCCCGAAGGTTAGACTAGCTACTTCTGGTGCAACCCACTCCCATGGTGTGACGGGCGGTGTGTACAAGGCCCGGGAACGTATTCACCGCGACATTCTGATTCGCGATTACTAGCGATTCCGACTTCACGCAGTCGAGTTGCAGACTGCGATCCGGACTACGATCGGTTTTGTGAGATTAGCTCCACCTCGCGGCTTGGCAACCCTCTGTACCGACCATTGTAGCACGTGTGTAGCCCAGGCCGTAAGGGCCATGATGACTTGACGTCATCCCCACCTTCCTCCGGTTTGTCACCGGCAGTCTCCTTAGAGTGCCCACCTTAACGTGCTGGTAACTAAGGACAAGGGTTGCGCTCGTTACGGGACTTAACCCAACATCTCACGACACGAGCTGACGACAGCCATGCAGCACCTGTCTCAATGCTCCCGAAGGCACTCCTCTATCTCTAAAGGATTCATTGGATGTCAAGGCCTGGTAAGGTTCTTCGCGTTGCTTCGAATTAAACCACATGCTCCACCGCTTGTGCGGGCCCCCGTCAATTCATTTGAGTTTTAACCTTGCGGCCGTACTCCCCAGGCGGTCAACTTAATGCGTTAGCTGCGCCACTAAGAGCTCAAGGCTCCCAACGGCTAGTTGACATCGTTTACGGCGTGGACTACCAGGGTATCTAATCCTGTTTGCTCCCCACGCTTTCGCACCTCAGTGTCAGTATCAGTCCAGGTGGTCGCCTTCGCCACTGGTGTTCCTTCCTATATCTACGCATTTCACCGCTACACAGGAAATTCCACCACCCTCTACCATACTCTAGCCTGCCAGTTTTGGATGCAGTTCCCAGGTTGAGCCCGGGGATTTCACATTCAACTTAACAAACCACCTACGCGCGCTTTACGCCCAGTAATTCCGATTAACGCTTGCACCCTCTGTATTACCGCGGCTGCTGGCACAGAGTTAGCCGGTGCTTATTCTGTCGGTAACGTCAAAACACTTACGTATTAGGTAAATGCCCTTCCTCCCAACTTAAAGTGCTTTACAATCCGAAGACCTTCTTCACACACGCGGCATGGCTGGATCAGGCTTTCGCCCATTGTCCAATATTCCCCACTGCTGCCTCCCGTAGGAGTCTGGACCGTGTCTCAGTTCCAGTGTGACTGATCATCCTCTCAGACCAGTTACGGATCGTCGCCTTGGTGAGCCATTACCTCACCAACTAGCTAATCCGACCTAGGCTCATCTGATAGCGCAAGGCCCGAAGGTCCCCTGCTTTCTCCCGTAGGACGTATGCGGTATTAGCGTCCGTTTCCGAACGTTATCCCCCACTACCAGGCAGATTCCTAGGCATTACTCACCCGTCCGCCGCTCGCCACCAGGTACAAGTACCCGTGCTGCCGCTCGACTTGCATGTGTTAGGCCTGCCGCCAGCGTTCAATCTGAGCCATGATCAAACTCTTCAGTTCAAACATCTAACTGGGTTTTGAGAAAACCCTAAACTTGGCTCAGCAATCGTTGGTTACATCGTTGATTTCTCGCGGAGTAACTTGGGTTGCTGATAATCTGTTGACTTCAGTCTGACACCACAAGCACCCACACGAATTGCTTGATTCAGTTGTT
The DNA here is from genome assembly GCF_000156995.2 of Pseudomonas coronafaciens pv. oryzae str. 1_6. Taxonomy (NCBI): domain Bacteria; kingdom Pseudomonadati; phylum Pseudomonadota; class Gammaproteobacteria; order Pseudomonadales; family Pseudomonadaceae; genus Pseudomonas; species Pseudomonas coronafaciens. Next base: position 3,264,853 of record NZ_CP046035.1, read on the forward strand.
AAAGAGCGGGTGGTTAAGATCTTTCGTCTCAACCGAGGCGCGCATTCTACAGCGTCTCTTGTATCTGTCAAGCGGTTATTTTCAGAAGCTTTCAAAGTTTCCTTTGCAACTTCAACCACTTGCGCTTCGATCAACTCTTCAGTTGCTCTTCAGCGGGAGGCGAATTCTACAGCGTTACAACCGCGTGTCAAACTCTTTTTTCTCACCGCTGTCGATCACTGCAGACTCGACCTACTCCTCGCTGACTCTTCACTCCAAAGCCTTGTAACCTATTGATCTACAAGGCTTTTTCGTTTCCGTCTGCGCCGGAAGTGGGGCGAATTATAGACAGATCACAGAGGGCGTCAACCGTTAATTCTCAAATCTCTCTAATTCCCCATTTCAACACGCCCTGTGACCAGCTATATAGAAAGGAAAGCGCCACCTGAGCAATATATTGCTCAGATATCATTTATTCCTCATCATGTCAGCCCCCAGAGCGCAGCACCCCAAGGACGCAGAACCGAAATGCCTTACAAATCCAACAATATCCTCTCAGCCCTCTTTCCCTTGGGACTACTGATCATTGCCATGGTGTCGATTCAAAGCGGCGCATCATTGGCAAAGAGCCTTTTTCCGGTTGTAGGCGCTCAAGGAACCACGACGCTCAGGCTGGTATTCGCGAGCCTGATCCTGCTTGTCATCCTTCGTCCGTGGCGAGCGAGCCTGACTGCAAAGTCGTTGCGCACTGTCGTGATCTACGGCATTGCGCTGGGCTGCATGAATTTCCTCTTCTATATGTCATTGCAGACGGTGCCTCTGGGAATAGCTGTTGCACTGGAATTCACCGGCCCACTGGCGGTGGCCTTGCTGTCATCGCGCAAACCCATCGACTTTCTATGGGTGACACTTGCCGTCATCGGCCTGTTGCTGTTGATCCCTTTGGGCAACTCGGATGCTGCGGTCGATCTGGTGGGCGCTTGCTACGCGCTCGGGGCAGGCGTCTGCTGGGCAGCTTATATAGTGTTCGGCCAGAAGGCCGGCGCAGACAATGGTGTTCAGACCGCCGCGCTTGGCGTCATGATTGCCGCACTGTTTATCGGACCGATCGGTGTGATACACGCTGGCAGTGCATTGCTGGATATTTCATTGATACCCGCCGCGCTGGGCGTCGCGATATTATCGACCGCCCTCCCCTACAGTCTGGAGATGATCGCGCTGACACGCATGTCGGCGCGCACGTTCGGCACACTGGCAAGCCTGGAACCGGTATTTGCAGCGCTGTCAGGCCTGATATTCCTTCATGAGGATCTTTCACTGACTCAATGGCTGGCGATCGGCGCAATCATTTTTGCGTCGATCGGGGCGACCCTGAGCTCGGCAAATGCCAAACCTCAGTTGGTGCCCGCAGATTGAACGCGCCAGCAGACGAGAAACGCAATGGCACTAGCATTTGTCACGCGCATGCGCCATGTTTACACCTGACTGCTACATTTTCGAGAAACCGGACAACGCTTTTACCGATCCATGATGCAGCGATTCAGGTGGATCGCGATCAGTAATGGCCCGCTAAGGAAAGGAATGAAATACACTTTTATCGCACTGGCCATGTTAGCAGTGGCAGGTTGTGCCGCTACTTCCAAGCCGGTAATGCCGGGCAAACGCGGCATCCATATCAACTGCTCGGGTCTCACCTCTTCCTGGGCGAAATGTTATGAGCTGGCAACGAATGCCTGTGCATCACGAACCTTCAAGGTCATAGCCAAGTCAGGGGATGTCACCGAAGAACCGGAAGACTACCCCTTTGGTCTGAACCCGGCGGGCTACACAAGCCGCAGCATGATTATCGTCTGTAAGAAGAACACGCCCCTGAACAACCCGGTGCCGCAGGACTGAACCAGCGACATCGGGCAGCCCTGCTCAGATTGCGACTGTGCGGGCCTGCAGCCAGGCAAGTGCAGCACCGTCAAGCAATGGGCTCAATCGACCTCGGACCTGCGCGTGGTAGTCATTCAGCCAGTTGCGCTCTTCCTCGTTCAGCATCGATACCTCAATGCAGCGGGTATCGATCGGGCAAAGCGTCAGGGTTTCAAAACGCAGAAAATCGCCGAACTCGGTCGTGGCAGCCACCTGATTGATCACCAGGTTTTCGATACGTACGCCCCAGCGACCCGGGCGATAGGTCCCGGGCTCGATGGACGTGATCATGCCAGGCAGCATGGCTGTCTGAGGTGTCGCCGGCGCCTGATAGGCAATGACCTGCGGCCCCTCGTGAACATTCAGAAAATACCCTACGCCATGCCCCGTACCGTGGCCATAGTTGACGCCGTCGCTCCAGATCGGCGCGCGAGCGATAGCGTCCAGCAACGGAGACAGAATGCCCTTCGGAAAATGAGTGCGCGACAGCGCAATGACCCCCTTGAGGACTCGCGCGCAGTCCTGCTTCTGTTCGACGCTCGGCGTACCTATTGCGACCATGCGCGTGATATCAGTGGTGCCGCCAAGGTACTGACCGCCCGAATCTATCAGCAACAAGCCATCCCCCTCGATCAGGGAATGCTCTGCTTCGGTCGCGCGGTAATGCGGCATCGCGCCGTTGGCATTGAAACCCGCAATGGTCGCAAAGCTGGGCGACACATAATCCGGGCGACGCTCCCGCGCCTGAGTGAGCATTTCATCGATTGTCAGCTCGCTGACGGGCTCTTTCCCCAACGCGCCATCCAGCCAGGCAAAGAATTCACAGAGCGCCGCGCCGTCCTGCTCCATTGCATGGCGAATATGATCCGCATCCACCTCGGTTTTCTGCGATTTCAGCAGTGTGCTCGGGTTCAGTCCCTCGACCAGCATCACTTCGCTGTCCAGATAATCGAGCAACCCACATGTCACACGCGCCGGATCCACCAGCAGTCGAGCGTCTTTGGGCAACTCACGCAAGGCCGCGCCGATTCGCGTGTAATCCAGCAGGTTGATACCGTCGCGTTCGAGACTGGTACGCACGCCCTCCGGGACCTTCCTGGCATCGACAAACAGCGTCACACTTTGCGGACCGATCAATGCGAAGGAGATGAACACCGGATTGTAGGACACGTCTGCGCCGCGCAGATTAAACAGCCAGGCAATATCATCCAGCGTGGCGATAAAGTGCCAGTCAGCCTTGCGCTCGAGCATGATCTGACGGACGCGTGTCAGCTTCTCGCCACGAGTCAGCGAAGCCTGCGGAGGCAGATGCTCGTAAATCGGGTGAGTCGGCAAGACCGGCCGGTCCGCCCACAGTTCGATGAGCAGATCGATGTCGGTCCGCAGGCGAGCGCCGCGCTCGTAGAGCTTGCTGGCCAGAGTACGAGAAGAAGCAACAGCGAGAACTGCGCCATCAACGGCAACCACGGTCTCAGCCTTGGCCTGATCAGCCAGCCATTCAAGCGGGCCTTGCTGGCCAGGTAACAGCTTGACCAGCTCTATGCCGCTACCTGCGAGCTCTTTGGTTGCCTGCTCCCAGTAACGACTGTCAGCCCATATGCCCGCAAAATCCTGGGTGATGATCAACGTACCGACTGAACCGTGAAAACCTGACAGCCATTGCCGGCCCTGCCAGTAACCGGGCAAGTATTCGGAAAGGTGCGGATCCGCCGACGGCACCAGATAGGCATCGATGTGCTCCCGGCTCATCAAGGCGCGGGTTTGCGCAAGACGTTCTGCCACTGCTGAACCGACGTAGGATTGCGTGCTCATTGATTCTCCTGCTGACCCGAAAATTGGCTGCTTTCGCTGGTTCAGATAATGGAGCACTCATCGAGACTGAGCAACCGCCCAAAACGCTGGCCGAAGCAGGGATTCTCTGATCAACCCGGCCGCGCGTCCGATGTCCTGCTCATGAATGAAGCGGCCCATACCCAGTCGGGAACCACCAAGCCCCCTGGAGAATCATGCATTACACCAAATAGAACCCTATAGAACATAAAGCTCGCACCAGGTATGCAGGCCAGCCTGCCTGGACGACCTTTACTGCTTCGAAATGGCGCGTAAAAGGTGCCAGTAAAAAGCAACGTTTAACTGCTGTTTTTTTGACACTCATAACAATCAACGAGTTAGCGAATAAGCCGAAAGTCTTTTTCTGGAAAACAACAGAAGACTGACGAAATAATTTGACAGATACCCTGTTGCCACCGATATATAGCGCTGTCAGACACACATCCTGATCATTACGCACATGCCGCAGAGCAGGCGCCAGGATAACCACGTCGAAGTTGGCTGCTGTTCCGTCCCACGCAGTTAGTTATTTCCCCAGTGCTCATCTTGCGCTGGCGGATGCCTGTTGACTCTTGAATCCCCCCTTTGAAAGTACTGAACGCGTTCGGTATGGCGGTAGCGTTGCCTGAAGCAATGTGAAGCTGTAGTCGAGACGCGCCTGGTCATTCGTTTGGCAACAACCTGGTTCAGAGAGACATGGAGGCTTCGATGATTAATGTGACCAAGACTTACCTGGGGAATATCGATCAGTTCAAACGCTACGTCGAAGGGATTTACGCCAGAGGCTGGCTGACCAATCATGGCCCGCTGGCGAAGGAACTGACTGACCGCCTCAAGGATTACCTGGGTGTCCGTCATATTATTCTGACCAACAACGGCACACTGGCCTTGCAGGTTGCCTATCGCGCCCTGGGCCTGACAGGTAGCGCCGTGACCACGCCGTTCAGCTTTGTCGCCACCAGCAGCTCGCTGCAATGGGAAGGCATCCGGCCGATTTTTGCCGATATCGATCCGGCCACCTGGAACATCTCTCCGCAACACATCAGCAACAGTATCGCCGAGGACACTACCGCGATCGTCGGCACACATGTGTTTGGCAATCCTTGCGCCGTTGAAGCAATTCAACAGATTGCTCGCAAACACTCGCTCAAAGTGGTGTATGACGGCGCGTACGCATTCGCCGTGCGCCATGCGGGCCAGTCGGTGCTGAACCATGGCGATATCAGTACCCTGAGTTTCCATGCCACCAAGCTGTTTCATACCATCGAAGGCGGCGCGATCATCACGAATGACGACGAACTGGCCAGGAAGGCCCATCTGTTGTGCAACTTCGGTATATCCGGAGTGGACCGGATCGACGGCATTGGCATCAATGCCAAACTCAATGAGTTTTCCGCAGCGATGGGGCTGTGTGTTCTGGACAACATTGAAAACATTCTCGAGGAGCGCGCAGAGATCGCGTGCCGCTACACCTCATCACTGGAAAGCTACCTCGATCTGCAGCAACCCCAGACCGACAGCAGCCTGAACAACAGCTACTACCCCGTGGCCTTGCGCGACGAGCAACAGCTGTTGCAAGTACGCACTGCGCTGAACCTGCGCGAGATCAACCCTCGTCGTTACTTTTATCCATCGCTGGACACGCTTGAATATCTGCAACCGCAACCGGCACAGGCCGTCTCCCGGGCCTTGAGCGAGCGGGTGCTGTGCCTGCCTATCTACCCGGGCCTGCAGAAAAGCGATCAGGACCTGGTCATTCGCACGCTGATCGAAGCCTGCAGCCTGGAAGGTTCCGGTTATGGCGCGCCTGCCATTGCGCGGGCAAGTTGATCATGACCCACGGCCCCTCCTCGCTTCATGTCTCCATCTTTCGTAACACGTTACTGAATTACGGTGGTCAGGCTTATGTGCTGCTGATCGGGATTCTGATCATGCCGTTCTACCTGAACCATCTGGGCGCCGAAGCCTATGGCCTGATCGGTTTCTTCACACTGCTGCAAGCCTGGTTGCAACTGCTGGACGCTGGGTTGTCTCCAAGTCTGGTACGCGCAGTGGCTCATCAACGGGGCATTCCCGCGCTCGAGCAAAAGCTTGGTCTACTGTTGCGCTCGTTTGAGCTGCTGTTTCTGCCGCTGGCGGTGCTCAGTGGTTTGCTCATCGTTGCAGCCAGCACATGGATCGCCACGCGCTGGCTCAATGCAGACACGCTGCAGCCCGACACACTGTCCTACTGTATCGGCTTGATGGGGTTGATCATTGCCCTGCGCCTGTATTCGACTCTTTACAAAAGTGGTCTTCAGGGGCTCGAACAGCATGGCTGGCTCAACGCTGCCAATGTGTCGATCGCCACGCTGCGCTATCTGGGCGGGCTGCTGCTGGTCAGCCAGTTCTCCCAGGACCCAAGGCACTTCTTTGAGTTTCAGGCAGCAGTGGGATTGATCGAGACACTGGTCTTCGCCTGCAAAGCCTGGCATCAGATGCCCGCGCCACGCTGGCTGAGCGGTCTGGACTGGCCACTCGTCAAACCGATTCTGCCGTTCGCCGGCAGCCTGTCGCTGAGCGCGGTGCTGTGGGTCGTGCTGACCCAGATGGACAAGGCGCTACTGTCGAACGTGCTGCCGCTGGACCAGTACGGCTACTTTTCCCTTGTTGCGTTGATTACCACCGGCATTCTGATGCTGGCCAATCCACTGATTCAGACGCTGCTGCCGCGCATGACGGTGTTGATGGCCGAAGGCAAACGCGACGACATGCACGCGTTGTTTCTCGGCGCTAATCGCATGGCCTGCAGCGTTCTCTTTCCACTGGCCGCCGTCATTGCCTTGCATGCCGAGCCGTTGATCTTCGCGTGGAGCGGCGACGAAATGGCCGCCCGCTGGAGTCGTCCGGTGCTGGGCTGGTATGCACTGGGCAGCGCGATCATGGCCGCCAGCGCCTTTCAGTTCTATCTGCAGTACGCCTATGGCCGGATGCAGCTGCACCTCTGGTACAGCCTGGTATCGACCGCCATCACGGTGCCCGTCATGTGCCTGGCCATTCATTATCAGGGCGTGTACGGCGCTGCGCTGGCCTGGTTTTTTCTGCGCATGACGTCTTTCGCCATCTGGCCGTTGATCGTGCATCAATGTCTGGCACCAGGCATTCATCGGCAGTGGCTGAGCGATATCGTGCGCATCACCATCATGACCGCTGTCGGGTTGGCGATCAGTGAGCCTGTGTTTCGCCTGATCGCAGGCCAGAGTCGAGGCAGCCTGCTTTTGGCGATGGCCGTCAGCGGTCTGATCACACTCGCGCTAGTGGCGGGAAGTCACAGGCCACTAAGGTCGAAAATCCATGTTCTGTTCAGCAAACCGAGTACTTGAACAATGGATACCATCGATAAAAAAACGACTGCGCAGCCACCGCTATTAAGCATTGTCTGCCCGGCTTACAACCAGGAAGCCTTCATCGCTCAGGCGCTGGACAGCTTCCTTTCGCAGCAGACACGCTTCGATTACGAAATTCTGATCAACGACGACGCCTCCACCGACAGTACCGCACGCATCATCGCGCAATACGCCGAGCGGTACCCGACGATCATTCGAGCGTTCTACCAAAAAGCCAACCAATACAGCCTGGGCCAGCCCTGTGTTCCGGCGCTTTTTGCCAGCGCACGCGGCCGCTATATAGCCTATTGCGAAGCAGACGACTACTGGACGGATCCGCTCAAACTGCAAACTCAAGTGGACTTTCTCGAAAGCCATCCTGGCTGCGTCATCACTTACCACGATGCGTTCGCCTTCGACGAGAACGGTCAGTATGGCGTGCAGTTGAAAGGCCGCCTGCGCACCGACGCCACGCCTCTGGAATTACAGAAAGCACGGCGGCTGTCGACCCTTACCACGTGTTTTCGCAATGTCTTCAGCACATTGCCTGCGGAGCTGAATGTCCGCAGCGCACCGCTGAACGACATGTGCTGGTGGTCGCTGCTGGGCGCTTATGGCAGCGGCAAGTTCCTGGGAGAGATCAAGCCCGCAGCGTATCGACTGCACCCTGGCGGAGTGTTTTCCATGCGCAGCGATAAGCGCAAGATCCACATGAACCTGATGACCTGCTTCAGCCTGGCCAACTACTACAATCGTATCGGCAATCAACCACTGTACGAGCACTTTCTGGTCCAGACGGTTTGCCTCGCGCTGGCAGCGCTTGCTCCTCGCCGCAAACTTCAGACCCTGTGGAAAGTGGCGGGCAACCTCGTCGGCAACCTGTTCAAGCGTCTGTTGCCGACACCGACGGACAGCCATGTTCAGTAGCGTACTGGTGCTGTGCGTCGGCAACGTCTGCCGCAGCCCGATGGCGGTGGCCATGATGCGCCAGCGCCTGGGGGCCACCACAGTGTGTGTTGATTCGGCAGGCATCGCCGCGCTGTCAGGCTCACCTATAGACCCGTCGGCCCGCGCCGTGCTGGATGCCCATTGTGTGCCGCTGCAGCCCCATGCCGCACGCCAGGTCAACCACGAGCTGCTGCACCAGGCAGAGCTGATCCTGGTGATGGAACGGCGGCACATGCCCGACCTGCTCAGGTTCGCGCCCGCAGTACGTGGCAGAACTTTCTCGATTGGCCAGTGGCAAGGCCCGCTCGATCCCGATGTAGCCGACCCCTATCGGCGACCCCTTTCAGCCTTCGAACAGACCTATGCGCAGCTCTCGCGGTGCATCGACGACTGGCTTCCTCATTTTCAGTCAGAAGAGACACGATAAATGACCGTCATGAACCATGCTCTTTTGGATCACTACCAGGATTCACGGGTCGATCTGGCAACCGTTCTGCGGATGTTGTTCGATCACAAAGCCTTGATTCTCTGGACCGTCGGGCTGTTCTTCCTGATCGGGCTGGCCTACGCGATTCTGGCGACGCCTTACTACCAGGCCAATGCCATGATCCAGATAGAGCCCAGAAAAATTGGCATCGAGGGCACGCCAGAGGCCAGCGGCAGGCCGACGTCAGTGTCCCAGGCGACCACCGAGATCGAGCTGATCAAATCACGTGCATTGCTAGGCAAGGTGGTCGATGACCTCAAACTCAATGTGCTGCAGACCCCGGACTTCTTTCCGGTGATCGGTCCTTACCTGCATCGCACCTTTACCCCTGGAAGCCAGCGCACGCTGGCAGAGCCCTTGTTCGGCCTCAACCGCTATGCGTGGGGCGGCGAGAAAATCGACGTTTTTCAACTCGACGTGCCGGAGTCTCTGCTCGGCGAAAACCTGACTCTGACTGCAGGCCAGCCCGGCCAGTTCTCGCTCTACGACGATGAGCACCGTCTGCTGCTTCGCGGCGCGACCAATCGCGTCGTCGAGGGCAGCGGGGTCACGATTCAGGTCGCCGCGCTGCAAGCACGTCCCGGGACTGATTTCACGGTCTCGAGACAACGCACCTTCAGCACCGCGTTGAGCTATCAGAACCGTTTGAAGATCACTGAGGCCGGCAGAGACTCAGGGATCATTTACCTGTCCATCGAAGACCCGGATGCGCAGAAGGCCAATCGAATTCTCGAAGAGGTGAGCCATCTGTACGTACGCCAGAACGTCGAGCGCAGTTCTGCCGAGGCGGCCCAGCGTCTGGAGTTTCTGCGCTCGCAACTGCCTGCGGTGCGCAAACAACTGGAAGAGTCAGAGGTCGCGCTGAACAATTTTCAGACCAGCGCCAAGTCTGTGGACCTGAGCATCGAAACCAAGGGAGTGCTTGATCAGGTGGTCAGTCTCGACGCGACGCTTTCCGAGCTGAAACTCAAACGCGTCGAACTGGAGCGTCTATACACCCGCGAGCACCCGACCTACCGCGGTCTGATGAGCCAGATCAATCAGCTTGAACAACAGAGGCAGGCCCTGCTGAAGAAGATCGAAGCGCTGCCCATGACCCAGCAGGAATTGCTGCGTCTGACGCGCGACATGCAGGTCACCAGCCAGACCTACACGCTGATGCTCAACAAGAGCCAGGAGCAGGACATTCTGCGAGCGGGCAGCATCGGTAACGTAAGGATCATCGACAATGCCGACAGCAACATAGAAAGGCCCGTCAGGCCGATGAAGAAGCTGATCGTACTGATTGCCTCTCTGTTCGGTGTCCTGGTTGCGGTGACCATCATTTTCATACGTCAGGCGTTCTATCGTGGTGTTGAAAGCGCAGAAGTCATCGAAAGCCTCGGCATGCCGGTCTATGCGTCGCTGGCCTTTTCGCGCCATCAGGATCGACTGGAGAAGCCCGGCAAGAACAGTCGGGCAACGCTTGAGCCGAAACTGTTGAGCATTGCGGCGCCCGACGAGCTGGCTGTCGAATCATTGCGCAGCCTGCGTACCAGCCTGCATTTCGCGATGCTTGAAGCGCGCAATAACGTGCTGATGATATCGAGCCCGACGCCGGGCGCCGGCAAATCGTTTGTGTCGGCCAATCTGGCGGCGATCATTGCCCAGACCGGCAAGCGGGTGTTGCTTATCGATGCTGACATGCGCAAGGGTTACCTGCACCGTATCTTCGGTCTGCAACCCAGGCACGGCCTGTCCGACACGCTGGCCGCCCGATTGCCCTGCAGCGAGGTCATCAACCCGACGCGCATTCACCACCTGGATCTCATCTCCTGCGGGTTCGCGGCGCCCAACCCCTCGGAACTGCTGATGCATGACAATTTCCACAAGATGCTGGCCGAGCTGTCGCCACGCTATGACCTGATCCTGATCGACACACCGCCCATCCTCGCGGTGACCGACGCGACACTGGTGGGGCGTCAGGCAGGCACCTGCCTGCTGGTCGCGCGTTTTGGCATGACCACGATCAAGGAGATCGAAGCCTGCAAGCGTCGCCTGGGCCAGAACGGAGTGTTGATCAAAGGGGCCATTTTCAATGCGGTGGTGCGCAACGCCATGACCTCCGACTACGACTGTGCCGCCTATGGTTACAACTACCACCCTGCCCCCCGCTAGCCAGAAACGCCCCCAGACACCCGAGCCGCTTCATATAAAAGGAATTGACCATGCTTCTCGCTGATCAGGATGCTCGCTGGTATCTGATCCAGACCAAACCACGTCAGGAAGCGCGCGCCGCAGAACATCTGCAACGCCAGCACTTCGAGTGTTACCGGCCACTACAGGCGACTGCAAAAAGGACCGTCGCTAGGGAAGCGCTGTTCCCCGGCTACCTGTTCATTCGCATGGACCAGGTGCATGACAACTGGTACCCGATCCGTTCCACTCGTGGCGTCTCACGCATCGTGACCTTTGGCGGTCAGCCGGTGCCGGTTCGGGACGCGCTGATCGAGCAGATCCGCCAGCGTCTTTCTGCGCCATCGGCGGACACCCGGTTTACCCGGGGCGACATAGTGCTGATCAACACCGGCAGCCTGAGTGCAGTCGAGGCGATTTTCCTGACAGCGGACGGCAGCGAACGCGCGGTCATTCTGCTCAGCATGTTGCAACGCCAGCATCAGGTGGTGCTGCCCATCAGCAGTCTGTCACGGGTACAAGCCAGGGCCTGAGGCTCACCACGCCAACAGACACTGCCGCCTTCACGCGCTCATCATCCGCCCTCCGCACCGGAACCGCACCATGCCCTGTCAGACCACCCTGGTGACGCTCACCTATGGTGACCGTTTCGACTATCTGCACACGCTGATCAGCCGCTCGCTTCAGAGCCCGCTGATCAGTCGGGTCATCATCGTCAGCAATGCTTCTGTCGCGCCGTTACAGACGCTGTGCGAAGAATGGCCGGACAAGGTTCAGGTGATCCGGCTTGCGCACAATACCGGTTCGGCCAACGGTTATTCGGTTGGCATAAAGGCAGCGCTCGACGCCGGGGACGACTACATCTGGCTGATGGACGATGACAACGCGCCGACCCTTGATGCCATTGAAGTACTGCACAGAGCCCTGCACGAAAAGACGCAAAGCGGCGGGAATGACAACACCGCACGTCCGACTCACCAGGCCGACGTTGCCGCCGGGGTTCCGCTGCGTTACGCCATTCAGCGTCGCTCGAGTTTCTTCGGTTTTCACATTGCCCAGTTGCCCTACAAGATATGGCGCCGCTTGCCTTTCAGGCAGTCCAGGGCGGCCAGCCCCTTGCCAGAAATGGTGCAAATTCCCTTCGCGACTTACGGCGGGTTGCTGGCCCATCGCAGCCTCTACATGAAGATCGGCCAGCCACTGGATGCGCTCAAACTGTACGTGGATGACAGCGAATACACTTGGCGGATCACCCAAGGCGGCGGAAAGCTGTTTCTGATAACCGGCGCACGGCTTGATGACCTGGAGGACTCGTGGAACATCAAGGCCCGCACCCGCAACGTCTATGAAAACTACCTGCTGGGCGGATCGGATCTACGCGCTTATTATGCAGCGCGCAATCAGGCATGGTTCGACAAGTATGTCTGGGCATCTTCCGCGCCGAGCCATCGACTCAACCGGCTGGTCTTTCTCTGCATGCTGAGCCTGTGCGCACGTCGTCATAACGCCATGCAGCGCCTGCACCTGCTGAGAAAGGCCATACGCGAGGGCGAAGCTGGCGTATTGGGCCTGAACAGGTCATACCCGCTATGAAAATCCTCTTTGTCAGTAGCCTTTACGCGCCCGATATCGGCGGCGGAGCGGAAATCATCCTGCAGCGCACCGTCGAGGGGTTGCAGCAGCGCGGTCATACGGTGGCGGTGCTGGCCACCTCCGATAAGCCTGGCCTGCAACTGGCGGAGGTCAATCGTGTCAAGGTCTATCGGGCCGGACTGCTGAACAGTTACTGGCATTTCAGCGCTCAACGACCTGGCCGTCTGGCGCGGTTGGGCTGGCATTGGCGTGATCGCTACAACAGCGGCATGCGCGACTACGTCGGTCAAGTGATGGCAGCTGAACAGCCCGAGCTCGTGGTCTGCCATAACCTGACCGGCTGGTCGGTGTCGGCATGGGACGAAATCAGCGCAGCCGATTGCCCTGTCGTGCAGGTCCTGCACGATTTTTACTTGCTGTGTCCGGGCAGCACCATGTTCAAAAACGGTCAGAGCTGTCAGCGGCAGTGCCGGGTGTGCTCGCAGTTTCGCAAGCATCACGCTCGACAATCGGAGCAAGTCAGTACAGTCGTGGGGGTTAGCCGTTTCATGCTCGACACCCTTCAAGCGCAGGGCTATTTCAAGGGCGCACGAGGCTATGTGGTGCATAACGCCAGTCCGTTTTCACCCCCGCTGCACGAGTTGCGCACACCACCGGCGGATAAAGCCCCACTGCGCTTTGGCTATCTGGGCACGCTGTCGGAAAACAAAGGGGTGGGATGGCTGATCGATCAGTTCCAGCATTTGCCCTTCGACGCCACCCTGAAGATCGCCGGGCGTGGGCAACTGGCTGACGAGATACGCTTGCGGGCCAGGGTCACATCACCCCGGATCAGTTTCGTCGGCTTTCAGCAGCCCGATATTTTCTACCGTCAGATCGATGTCGCGGTCGTCCCTTCGATGTGGAACGAGCCATTCGGCCTGGTGGCTGTGGAAGCCTGTGCGCACTCCCGCCCAGTGATTGCCAGCCGCATGGGCGGGCTGACGGAAATCATTCAGGACCCTCTCAACGGCCTGCTGTGCAGCCCCGATGATCCTGACTCGCTGGGCCTGGCGATGCTCAAACTGCATCAGCAACCCGAGCTTCTCGCACGCCTGGGCAGTCAGGCGCGTAACAGTGTCGCGTCCCTATTGAACCTGGACCTCATGCTGGATCAATACGAAAGCATTTTTGCTCAGACGCTTCAGGACCGCATCACCTGGCGCAGCGTACGCACGTAGTTTCAGTCCTGCTCAATGGACATCTTCGACCTCATGGGCACCGGGCAAGGCGCTCGTACTCCAGCCAAATCACCCTCACCAGCAGGAAGCTTGAGATGATTTTCATCAATTCACGGTTTCTCACCCAGGACATCAGTGGTGTGCAGCGCTATGCAGAACAGATGTGCCGGGCGTTGAAACGCCTGCGCCACGATCTGGTTTTTGTTGCCCCGCGCGCGATCAGACTGCATGAGTGTGCCCGTGCGCTGGATGCGCAGCGTGTCGGCTATACCACCGGTCATTTATGGGAGCAGATCGATTTGCCGCTGTACCTGAAGCGCCGGGGCAGCCCGCTGCTGATCTCGATCAGCAACACCGGCCCTATGTTCTACGGCAACCAGATAGCCACTCATCACGACATCAACTATGTGCGTTATCCGCAAAGTTATACCCGGCTGTTTCGCCTGGTCTACCGGACCATTACCCCGGTCCTGCTGTCGCGGGCCAGAACCCTGCTGACCGGCAGCGTTTTTTCCAAAACAGAGATCAGCTCTTTCTACGGATATGCCGAAGACAAGGTGCTGGTCGTACCCGCAGCGGTCAGCGATCAATTCATACCGCGTCCGGTCGTGCCTGACCGGCCGAAATATTTGCTGGCAGTCTCATCGCCCGCTGCGCACAAAAACTTCAATCGACTGATCGAGGCGTTTCTGAGCCTGCGTGGTCACGCGGATCTGCAACTGCATATCGTCGGCGCGGCAAGCGGCGTGTTCGCCGATCCGGACCTGCAGCGCCTGGCCTGTCGTGAACCTCGCATCCGCTTTCTGGGTCGGCTCAGTGATGCCGAACTGATCGAGCAGTATCAGGGGGCAATCGCCTTCGTCTTCCCGTCGCTGTACGAGGGTTTCGGCATTCCGCCGCTGGAAGCGCAGGCCTGCGGCTGTCCGGTGCTGGCTGCCAATGCCGCCTCGATTCCTGAAGTGCTGCAGAACAGCGCGCTGTATTTCGATCCTCTGGACGTCAGCCACATGGCGGCGGCAATGCGCCGCGTGCTGGTCGACGCCCCGTTACGTCAATCGCTGCGTCTGCGGGGGCTGAAAAACGTACAACGTTTTTCCTGGGAGCTTTCCGCGAAGCACCTTTCCCGGCATATCGACACGCTGCTGGAACCCGTGGTCGATGCGCACGGCGAGACATCGCATGACCATCGCACATCTTCAGACGAGCCCTGAGTCGACACCTGTATTGCCGGACACATTGCCGCGTCTGCGACAGCGTGAGCACATTGAGCAAGGAACGCCCATGAAAATTGCTATCGTCCATGACTGGCTGGTGACTTACGCCGGCGCCGAACGCGTACTCGCGTCACTGATCAATATCTGGCCTGACGCGGACCTGTTTGCCGTGATCGATTTTCTCAACGATCAGGACCGCCTGCACCTGCGCGGCAAAAGGCCGAAAACGACGTTTATCCAGAATCTGCCTGGTGCCCGAAAATACTACCAACGCTACCTGCCGTTGATGCCGCTGGCCATAGAACAACTGGACCTGTCCGCTTATGACCTGATCATCAGCAGCAGCCATGCTGTGGCCAAAGGCGTGCTCAGCGGTCCGGGGCAGCTGCATATAAGTTATGTGCATTCACCCATCCGCTATGCCTGGGACCTTCAGCACCAGTACCTCCGGGAATCAGGGATGGTCAAAGGCATCAAAAGCCGGCTGGCACGCATTGTCCTGCACTATATCCGGCTGTGGGACCAGCGCACCTCGACCGGTGTAGACGCGTTCATTGCCAATTCCGGGTTTGTCAGCGCCCGCATCGAAAAGGCTTACCGGAGAGAGTCCACGGTCATCTATCCGCCAGTGGACACGCTCGGCTTCACCGCGCATGGCGCTCGTCAGGATTTCTACCTCAGCGCTTCACGCATGGTGCCTTACAAACGCATGCCGATGATCGTCGAAGCGTTCGCCGCTATGCCGGAGAAGCGCCTGATCATGATCGGCGAAGGGCCTGACCTGGCCAAGGCCCGCGCCATTGCCTGCCACTCGCCCAACATCACGCTGCTGGGCTTTCAGCCGGCTGCCGTGCTGCTGCAACACATGCGCAGCGCCAAGGCCTTTGTGTTTGCCGCCGAGGAGGATTTCGGTATCAGCCCGGTCGAGGCTCAGGCCTGCGGTACACCGGTGATTGCGTTCGGCAAGGGCGGCGTGCTGGAAACCGTCCGCGGGCTCGATCACCCGCACCCGACCGGCGTGTTTTATCGACAACAAACCGTCGCCTCGCTGATCGCCGCTGTTACCGAGTTCGAAGCAGAGCAGGCACGCATCACACCAGAGGCCTGCCAGGCCAATGCCGAGCGATTTTCGGTGCTGCGCTTCGAGCAGGAAATCCAGGCGTTCGTCGAAAGCCGCCTGGTGACGGCCCACCTGCTTCATCTGGCGCGCCTGCCTCAGCCAGATTGGACCGCCTATACCGGGCCAGCAGGCAGCGACCTGCCGGGCCGCGTCGTTCCCATCAAATCCGTGTGAGGGAACCGTCGATGGCTACGTCCGTTCGCGGCATTCTGCATGCCCATCAATCGGCACTGTCACTCGCCCATCGTCTGCTGGATCTGGCAGTTATTGTATCGATCGGTTACTGGCAAACCGGGCTGACGACGATCAACATCACCGAGACCTGGTTTCGCATCCTCCTGGCAGTGCTGTTGTTCCACTGGTTCAGTGAATATCACCAGTTGTATGGCTCGTGGCGCGGCGAACGTATCCTGCGCGAACTGACCAAGGTCTTCAATTACTGGGCACTGAGCTTTGTCATTCTGCTCTCGTTGAACTACCTGCTGCTAAAACGTCTGCAGATGCCGGATAACGAGCAGATGAGCTGGTTTGCCTTGGTCCTTGGCGCGCTGTGCGGCTATCGACTGTTGATTCGCCTTGCACTGCACACACTGCGGCGAAATGGTTTCAATACACGTCGGGTGGCGATCGTCGGGACCGGTCAGGTGGGCGAACGGCTGGCGCGCTCGATCTCTCTCGCACCGTGGATGGGCCTGAAACTTCTGGGTTTCTATGACGCCCATCCGCAGCAAATGCACCCGGACGCCGGCACACGCCGCCTGCCGGTACTGGGTGATCTGGAACAGTTGATCTTAGACGCCCGCGCCAATCGGATCGACAAGGTGTACATCACCCTCGCCTTCAGTGCCGAACCGCAGTTGCGCGAGCTGATAACCGGACTGAGCGATACCACCGCATCGGTGTATCTCGTCCCGGACGTGTTCATGTTCGACCTGCTGCACGCGCGCAGTGAAAGCATCAACGGCCTGACCAGCATCAGTATTTTCGATTCACCCATGGACGGTGCCTGGAGCCTGGCCAAACGTTTCGAAGACATTCTGCTGTCCAGTCTGATTCTGACAATAATCGCCCTGCCGCTGCTGCTTATCGCCACGGCTATCAAACTCACTTCGTCCGGCCCGGTACTGTTTCGCCAGCGGCGTTACGGGCTGGACGGCAGGTCGATCATGGTCTGGAAGTTTCGCAGCATGAGCGTGCTGGAAAACGGTGACGTGGTGACTCAAGCCACCCGCAACGATGTACGAATCACACCATTGGGCGCCTTTCTGCGGCGCACTTCACTGGATGAACTGCCGCAGTTCTTCAACGTGCTGCTCGGTGAAATGTCCATCGTCGGCCCCCGTCCTCATGCCGTTGCGCATAACGAACAGTATCGCAAGCAGGTCAGCGGCTACATGTTGCGCCACAAGGTCAAACCCGGCATTACCGGCTGGGCACAGATCAACGGATGGCGTGGCGAAACCGACACGCTGGACAAGATGCGCAAGCGGGTCGAATTCGATCTGGACTACATCGAGCACTGGTCGATCTGGCTGGACCTCAAAATCATTCTGCTGACGCTGCTCAGAGGGTTCGTCAACAAGAACGCCTTCTGACTATTCCCTTCTCCCCCGATCAATCTCGGACCTCGTACGCACAAGGAGCCACACCCCATGATGAAAGGAACCCGGATATGAATCGGACGTTAGTTGCTTTACTGCTCGCCAGCTTGACGCTACAGGGCTGTGCCTTTGCCCCCGGTCAGCATATGACGCAGGACGACGTCACCCTCAACGACCCTGAAGAGCCCAGGGCGCAGCTGGTCGAAATGACCCCGAACAGTTTGCGACACCAACAGCAACGCGCCATCGCAGACGCCAAGGCTCTGCCGCAGGAACTGCTTGACTACAAGACCCCGGAATACGTGATAGGGGCTGGCGATACCCTGCTGGTTACCGTGTTCGAGCACCCGGAGCTGACAGCGCCGGGATCGCAGGACCAACTGGATGCGAACACCCGTGAGGTGCTGAACGACGGCACACTCTATTTCCCCTATATCGGGCGGATTCGCGCCAGTGGCAAAACCGTCAGCGAGGTCCGCGAGCAACTGCGCATGGGCCTGGCGCCTCAGTACACCGAGGTCAAGGTCGACGCCAAGGTGCTGCGCTACAACAGCCAGCGCATATTGCTGTCAGGCTCATTCAAGGTGCCCGGCCCGCAACCGATCACCAATATTCCATTGAGCCTGGTGCAAGCAGTCAGCGTGGCAGGGGTCGATCTGACCGACGCGAATCTGGCCGGGTTGACCCTGCGGCGTGATGGTCGGGACTACCTGATCGACATTGACTCGCTGAACCGCGAAGGCTCGCAGTTGAGCAGGATATTTCTCAAGGATGGCGATTACCTGCATTTGAACAGCAATTCGAGAAACAAGATTTACGTGCTGGGCGAAGTCCGCAACCCTCAGGTCATCTCTTTCGGAACAACACGCCTGACGCTGCTGGAGGCACTGGGCAACTCGGGTGGCTTGAGCCCGGACAGTGCAGACGGTAATGCGGTGTACGTGATACGCGGTGCGGAAAACTTCGCCGATGCCGCCTCGACCGTCTACCACCTCAATGCCAAAAAACCCACTGCGTACCTGCTGGCCGGGCAATTCGAGCTCAAGGCCCAGGACGTAGTTTTCGTCGGCCCGGCTGACATTACTCGCTGGAGTCGCTTCATCAGTCAGTTGCTGGGTTCGGCCAGCGTCGTGCAGACCGGTGCCGCCTTTCGCCGCTGACCTCTCGCCGACGTCGCTTACTGTCCCTGCAACCCGCGTTGCGGGGATTTTTTTGTCTTAGTCAGCGAAGCCTGACTGTTGCTGAAGCAACAGCCTTGCAACAGTTGTTTGCAAAAGCGTCAGCAATCGGCCATTCCAGCCACACTGCGGGCGTTGGGAAACCCCTGTATTTCAGAGGCTGCGAGACGATTTTACGGGGCTGGCACACAAGCTGCTTTGCAGAGGGACGCTTATCGCAAGGAATTCCCGCATGCTCGTCGTTTCACTCTCAGGCAGTCCGTCTCCCAAATCCCGCTCTGGGGTAGTCCTGGCCCACGCAAGCAGTTGGTTGCAAGAACAAGGCGTTGAAGTCACGACATTGCGCATTCGCGACTTCAATGCCGAGGACCTGCTGTTCGCCCGCTTCGACAGTCCTCAAGTGCTGGCTTTCATAGAAGCGGTCAGCCAGGCTGATGGTGTTCTGATCGGCACGCCGGTCTACAAGGCGTCGTTTTCAGGCGCACTGAAAACCCTGCTCGACCTGCTCCCGGAACGTGCCCTGCACGGCAAGGTGGTCTTGCCACTGGCAACGGGTGGAAGCATTGCACACATGCTGGCCGTCGATTACGCCCTCAAACCGGTGCTCTCGACCCTCAAATCACAGGAAGTGCTGCACGGCATCTTCGCCATCGATACTCAGATAACCTACGGCGACAACGAACAAGGCGGCACGCTCGACGAAACGCTCACCGAACGGCTGCATGAAGGGCTGGAACACTTCTACCATGGCCTGCAGCGCAGGCTGCAGGCGCGTCACAAACAGGCAGGCGGGCATCTGCAACTGGCGTTGTAACGACAGGCTCAGTGCTCGACGAACAACGGGTACAGTGAGGCCACCAGCAAGGCGGCCATCACACCGTTGAAAATCCTCAGCCCAAGGGGATCGCGAAGCACATTGCGCAGCAGGCTGCCAAAGCCTGCCCAAATCCCGACACTGGGCAGGTTGATCAACGCGAAAACCGCCGAGATCACCACCACGTTATAAAAGTAGCCCTGCATGGGCGTGTACGTGCTGATTGCCCCGATCGCCATGATCCAGGCCTTGGGATTGACCCACTGGAACAGCGCGGCGTTAATGAAGCTGAACGGTTTGCCTTTGCTTTCGACGTTTTCGGAAGCAGGCCCCGATGTCGCAATCTTCCAGGCGAGATACACCAGGTAGGCAGCGCCCACATAGCGCAGGATCGTGTAAAGCATCGGCCAGGTCCTGAACACACCGCCCAGTCCAAAGCCCACCGCCAGCACCAGAACAAAAAAGCCGATGGTTATGCCCAGCATATGAGGGAGGGTTCGGCTGAAACCGAAATTAACGCCGGAAGCCAGCAGCATCATGTTATTCGGCCCGGGGGTCACCGACGTCACGAAGGCGAACAGTGCAAAAGCGAGGAGTAAATCGAAAGAGAGCACCATGAAGCCTGTCCGTAGCAGTGAGTCAGGCGCTCACCCTATCGGAGACGTTGTCAGAAACAAACGGACAGTTGGCTGATCATTATTACCGTACAGTTTCACGCAGCAGGCTTATCAAGCAGGCTGTCAGCCTTGCGGGGGTTGAGTGATGGCACCCAGATCAACGCTGGTTTCGCCGTCGTCATCGAACTCACGCGCTTGCTGGATCTGAGGGTCTGCAAGCAATTGCGCCTTGCGCGCCTGGTATTCGTCAAATGACAAACCGCGACGGTTCAAATCTTCCAGCGCGAGCTGATGGCTTTCCTCAGTGCTAAATGGACGCTGCTCGGTCGCATGATGAGTGGAGCAGCCGGAGACCAGCGCAACGGTAAATGTCAGGGCAAGCGCAAGGGCAATTTTATGGTTCATCTGGGGGCCTCCGGTCGGGCTTCATTTCGGCAATGAAGCAAGGTTACGCCTGCCCCTGCTGCAGCAAAAATCAACCGCCGTGATAGTGTCTATCGACTTTTCCGAGCATTCTCGATCAGCACCTCGCGCAAGGCTTGCGCAGCGGCTGACAGCTTGTGGTCGGCCAGCATCAGCAGCCCGATACGCCGCTCGATTCGCGGTTCGACCAGCGCAATGCAGCGCGCGCCCAGTTCCTGCATCTGCCCGATACACAGCGATGGCACCGCACTGACGCCCAAGCCGTTGGCCACCATCCGACCGATAGTGGACAACTGATGGCTTTCGAACGCCACCGAAAGTTTGCCGTGCCCAGGTTCTATGGCCTGCTCCAGCAACAAGCGCACGGCGGAGGGCCGTTGCAGCGCAATGAAATCTTCACGCAGCAGTTCGGCCCAGGACACCTCGGCGCGCTCGGCCAGCAACGAGTCGCTGGCGACCACCGCCACGAAGCGATCTACATAAAATGGCGTGAACAACAAGGCGCTGCTCGATTCCGGTTCGAAACCGATACCCAGTTCAACGCGGCGATGGCGGACCATTTCCAACACTTGCTCGTTGATCACGTCATGCACCGCGACATTGACCCTCGGGTAGCGACCGCGGAACACCTTCAGCGCTCCAGGCAGCATATTGCCCGCGAACGATGGCATGGCGGCAATCGAAACCCGCCCCATTTGCAGCGTAAACCGTTGGCGCAGCAGCTCTTCGGTGTTGTCCCAGTCTGCCAATAGCTGGCGAGCCAGTGGCAGCAGGGTTTCGCCTTCAGGCGTCAAACCGACACTGCGCGTGGTGCGCGTCAACAATTGCCCGCCAAGATCCTCCTCCAGCCCCTTGATGGTCAGACTCAGCGCTGGCTGCGAGACATTCAGCCGCTCACCGGCCTGAGCAAAACTGAGGTACTGCGCCACCGCAACGAAAGCCCGGAGTTGTTTGACGTTCATATATTTATTTTTCTTATCAATTGATCATAAAAACAAAATTAACAAATCAGTGCTACAGGGTGAAGATGCAAGCCATTAGATCTTCAAACAGCGCGACTGATGGTCAACAACTATAAAAGGCGGATCAATCATGGCTGGACTCGATAAACGGGTAGCAACCTACGAAGAAGCCCTTGCCGGGCTGACCGATAACATGACGGTACTCTGTGGAGGCTTCGGCCTGTGCGGTATCCCGGAAAACCTGATCGCACAGATCAAACGCATGGGCATCAAGGGCCTTACGGTTGTTTCCAACAACTGCGGTGTCGACGGCTTCGGGCTCGGCATCCTGCTGGAAGACCGGCAGATCCGAAAGATGATTTCCTCTTACGTGGGCGAGAACGCCTTGTTTGAACGGCAGCTGCTCAGCGGCGAGCTGGAAGTGGAGCTGACCCCACAAGGCACGCTTGCTGAAAAAATGCGTGCAGGGGGCGCCGGTATTCCTGCGTTCTACACCGCGACTGGGTACGGGACACCGGTGGCAGAAGGCAAGGAAACCCGTCAGTTCAATGGTCGCAACGTGATTCTGGAAGAAGCCATCACGGGCGATTTCGCATTGGTCAAAGGCTGGAAAGCCGACCACTTCGGTAACGTGATCTATCGTCATACCGCGCAGAACTTCAATCCGGTGGTGGCCACGGCAGGCCGGATCACGGTGGTCGAAGTCGAAGAAATTGTCGAGCCTGGTGTACTGCTGCCGACTCAGATCCACACCCCGGGGATCTACGTCGACCGCATCATACAGGGCACATTCGAGAAACGTATCGAGCAGCGCACCGTCAGAAAATCCTGATTGCGCGGCTTCTTCGACATACAACAAAGAGATTTCAGACCATGGCACTTTCCCGCGAACAAATGGCGCAACGCGTCGCCCGCGAACTCAAGGACGGCTATTACGTGAACCTCGGCATCGGCATTCCAACGCTGGTTGCCAACTACGTGCCGGACGACATCGACGTCATGCTGCAATCAGAGAACGGTCTGCTGGGCATGGGCGCATTTCCGACTGAGGAAACCATCGACGCCGACATGATCAACGCTGGCAAGCAGACCGTAACCGCACGTATCGGTGCATCGATTTTCTCTTCGGCCGAATCCTTTGCCATGATCCGTGGCGGGCATGTTGACCTGACCGTGCTGGGCGCCTTCGAAGTGGACGTCGAGGGCAATATCGCCTCGTGGATGATCCCCGGCAAGCTGATCAAGGGCATGGGCGGCGCGATGGACCTGGTGGCGGGAGCCGACAACATCATCGTGACCATGACCCATGCTTCAAAGGACGGCGAA
Source organism: Pseudomonas coronafaciens pv. oryzae str. 1_6 (assembly GCF_000156995.2). Lineage (NCBI taxonomy): Bacteria > Pseudomonadati > Pseudomonadota > Gammaproteobacteria > Pseudomonadales > Pseudomonadaceae > Pseudomonas > Pseudomonas coronafaciens. The sequence goes on from NZ_CP046035.1 coordinate 3,287,622, forward strand.
TCCAAACTGCTGCCGCGCTGCAACTTGCCGCTGACCGGCGCGGGCTGCATACGCAAGGTGCTGACCGACCTGGCGTATCTGGAAATAGAAAATGGCGCCTTTATCCTGCGCGAACGCGCCCCCGGGGTCAGCGTGGAAGAAATCATTGCCAGAACCGCAGGCAAATTGATCGTGCCGGATGACGTGATCGAGATGAGCTTTTAAGGGTGGCCGAGAGACACTATCGCTCCCACGCTCCGGCGTGGGAGCGCCGTTCTGGACGCTCTGCGTCCACTTCGGGTGTTTAGATATTTCCTGATAATAATTACAAAAAGAGGTGCCTCTGATGGCCGCCAACATCGAAGAAAGCCGTTCCGCCCGATTTGCCCTGCGATGCGCCGCCTGGGCTGAACGCTGGTTTCCCGACTCATGGGTATTCGCCGCACTGGCGGTGGTCATCGTCACGCTGGCGACGCTCGCCATCGGGGCAAGACCGTCAGAGGCCGCGAAGGCATTCGGAGACGGGTTCTGGAGCTTGATTCCGTTCACCATGCAAATGGCTTTCGTGGTTATCGGCGGTTATGTGGTCGCCAGCTCGCCGCCCGCCGTGCGTCTGATAGACCGTCTGGCACGAGTACCCGGCAACGGCCGCTCTGCGGTGGCATGGGTGGCGCTGATTTCCATGCTGGCCTCGCTGCTCAACTGGGGGCTGTCACTGGTATTCGGGGGTTTGCTGGTTCGCGCCCTCGCCCGTCGCACCAACCTGCGCATGGACTATCGCGCTGCCGGTGCAGCCGCTTACCTGGGGCTGGGCGCCGTGTGGGCGTTGGGGCTGTCATCTTCTGCCGCGCAGTTGCAGGCCAACCCTGCCAGCCTGCCGCCGTCGATCCTTTCGATCACCGGCGTCATTCCCTTCACTGAAACCATCTTTCTCTGGCAATCCGGCGTCATGCTTGCAGCACTGGTGGTGGTCTCGCTGATCGTCGCCTACGCCACCGCCCCGGGCCCGAATAGTGCTCGCGACGCCAAGGCATGTGGCATAGACCCGGCGTTCAATCTGCCACCTCTACCTGCCAGAACCCGACCAGGCGAGTGGCTCGAATACAGCCCGCTGTTGATTATCCTGATGGTCCTGCTGGGCGCAGGCTGGCTGTTCAGCGAGTTTTCCAGCAAACCGGCGATCACCGCGATCTCCGGCCTGAACACCTATAACTTCCTGTTCATCATGCTCGGCGCGCTGTTGCACTGGCGGCCACGCAGCTTCCTCAATGCAGTGGCGCGAGCCGTACCCACCACTACCGGCGTGCTGATCCAGTTCCCGTTGTACGGCTCGATCGCCGCTCTGCTGACGACCGTCAAAGGTAGCGATGCGCAAACCCTTGCGCATTACATCTCGACTTTCTTCACCAGCATTGCCTCTCACGACACCTATGCGATCCTGATGGGCATCTACTCGGCCATATTGGGGTTCTTCATCCCGTCAGGGGGCGGCAAGTGGATCATCGAAGCCCCTTATGTCATGCAAGTGGCCAACGACCTTCAGTACCACCTTGGTTGGGCGGTGCAGATCTACAACGCTGCCGAAGCCCTGCCAAACCTGATCAACCCGTTCTACATGCTGCCTCTGTTGGGTGTCCTGGGCTTGAAAGCGCGGGACCTTATCGGCTTTTCGTTCGTGCAGTTGCTGGTCCATGCGCCGCTGGTACTGTTTCTGCTATGGGCGTTGGGCACGACATTGAAGTACACGCCACCGGTCATGCCCTGACGTCAAAGCTGACCGAACGAGTAGTCACGCTCGACCTTGCAGACACGCGTGGTAAAGGCCTGATACCACTGCGCGCGACCCCGCTCGCGAACCTCTGTATGTTCGGCCTGTTGTTTCCAGGCCAGAATCGCTGCTTCGTCGGTCCAGTAGGACACCGTCACTCCCAGCCCGTCTTCACCGCGTGCCGATTCCACGCCAAGAAAACCGGGCTGCCGGCTGGCCAGTTCGACCATTCGTAGCGCAGCCGACGCATATGCCTGATGCTCATCAGATTTACGCAGTGAGGTGAACACCACCGCAAAGTATGGTGTGGGGAACCGTGCCGCAATCACGATTCATTGCTCTGTGCAGCCGTGAGGCAGGCGCGAAGAAATGCATCGACCAGAGGTGCATTCCTGCCCGACAACGCAGCCCGCTCCGGCTGGAACAGCGTGGCCACAAAGAATGGGTGGCCTTGCAATTCCATGCAGCGCACATCGCCCTCCGGCCCTCGCCCGCTGACCTTGAGGGCAGCGCCGAACAGCGACGATTCCAACTCGCGACGCAGACCGTAGCGACAGTGATAGCGCTCTTCGATATCGAGCGTGCGGTAAGCCTGAGCAATCAGCGTGTCGGGTTGCAGATGAATCGGTGCCAGCGCATCGACCAGCGAGCAGTCGAGCGGCTCGATGATGACGTTTGCGGCACCAGGCGAGGTTTCGCCATGCTCGGCGTCTGCCCAGCCCAGGCCATTTCTTGCGTACTCGACCAATGCATGCTGAAAACCGCCGCAGGACCCCAGGAACGGCACCCGCCTCTCCCGGGCAAAGCGAATGGCAGTCAGCGCACCCTGCATCTGCAGATACGGGCTGCCGGGCACGCACCACAAACCGTCGAACCGGCCAAGACCCGAACCGTCGCCGATCTGTGGCGTCGGCAGCCACTCAATATCAACCTGAACCTGCAATACATCGGCTGCCATCTGCAAAGCCAGAGGGATCGCCCGATGCGCTGGCACCTCGGCGATAAAATCCCCCACCAGCCCGATATGCATGCTTCTGACCGCTTTAGCCGCAACGCCCATGCCCTGCTCCCTGTCCATTTATATGCAATCGGAACGGACTATAAACAGGCAAAAGTGCAATCAGAATGGGCGGCTCGGCAAGACACTGCATGCAGCGCTGCAAGGTCTCATTCGCTGACCGGCGTGAGCACCGGCTGCCCGGAAAAGAACGCCAACAGGTTATCGTTGACCTTTTGCACGCTGTCTCTCGACGCCTCGGGCGACAAACCTCCCACATGAGGCGTCAGCACGACGTTGTTCAGCGTTTTGAAGACATCCGGCACGTTGGGCTCATCGTCGAAAACATCCAGCGCAGCCCCGGCGATCTGCTCGGTCTGAAGCGCATTGACCAGCGCGTGAGTATCTACAACGCTGGCCCGGGCAATGTTCACCAGAAAACCTTCGGCGCCCAGCGCTTCCAGCACCTGAGCATCGACCAGATGCAGGGTGCTGTTGCCACCGGGCGTGGCAACCACCAGAAAATCCGACTCGGCAGCCAGCGCCTGCGCAGTAGCATGCCAGGTGTAAGGGCATTCGTTGCGCGGCTTGCGGTTGTGGTAGCCGATGACGATGTCGAAAGCCGCCGCACGTTTGGCGATGGCCAGCCCCACGGCCCCGAGCCCGATGATGCCCAGGCGCTTGCCTGCCATTGATGGTCGCACGGCCTTGCGCCACTCGCTGCGCCTTACGGAGGCGTCCGCCTGAGGAATATCGCGTACCAGCGACAACAGCAGTGCCAACGCATGATCGGCCACCGTGTCAGCGTTGACGCCGGCGCCGTTGGTGACGGTAATACCGCGCTCTTTGGCGGCAGGCAGGTCGACCTTCTCGTAACCTGCCCCGCTCACGCAAATAATGCGCAGGTGTGGCAACGCATCCATTTCCTCGGCAAAGAAACCCAATGGCCCGCGTGTCACAACAGCGCTGATCGCTTGACCATGGGTGGCTATCGCCTCGGCACGCTTCTCTGGCGTAGGAGCACGAATCAGCTGAAAGCCACTGTTTTCCAGAATCGGCAAATACGTGTCCAGGTTCTCGACCAGCACCAATACCGTTGTCATGTACGCTCTCGCTCGATCTGTAAAACGCTGACAGTAACGCGACTCGACGCATTTGTGCAGCGTCAATGAGGTTCGTTTGAAAAAGCGTTCGCGATAAGGCCACACGTTCATGAAGCGGACGCATTTGCCGGACAGACTGAGTGACAACCGACCTCGGCAATCCGATTGTGCGCTATCGTTGCTCGCAGCGACGTGCCAGCGGCACCATCGACTGACGCACTCGGACGCCCTCTCCAGACTAGGAACCATACGCCCATGCAAGGATTTTCCATCACGCTGTCAACACGTACACTCCTGGCTGCGGCTGTCATGTCGAGCCTGATGTTGTCATCCGGGATGGCAGCGGCGGCGGATACTCCGGGCAAAGTGTTGAGCGAAAAATACGGCCTGCCCTGGCCCGCAGCGATCGCCCATCGCGGTGCCTCGTTCGACGCACCCGAAGAAACCATTCCGGCCTATACCCTGGCCCGCGACCTGGGCGCGGACTACCTGGAGATGGACATCCAGCGCACCAAGGATGGCGTGCTGATCGCCCTGCACGATGACGTGCTGGAACGCACCACCAACGTTGCCGAAGTGTTCCCGACGCGGGTCAAGGACCCGGTCAGCACCTTCACGCTGGCGGAACTCAAGCAACTGGACGCAGGTTCATGGTTCAACAAGGCTTACCCTGACCGCGCTCGCTCAAGTTACGCCGGGTTGCAAATCCTCACGCTGGACGAAGTGATCGATATCGCCGAGGGCGGCGCCAACAAGCCAGGGCTGTATATCGAGACCAAGGTGCCGAACAAATTTCCCGGTGTCGAAGCCGACCTGAAAAAGGTCCTGACCAAGCGTGGCTGGCTGAGCGAGCGACCTGCTGCCGCCGCCGGCCAGGTCAACGTCGCGCATATGCCGGGCCGTGTGGTCCTGCAGACGTTCGAGAAACAGAGCCTGGAACTGCTGCAAAAAGAAATGCCGAACATCCCCAAGGTACTGTTGCTGTGGATTGGCGAAGGCTCGATAGAACCGAAATCCAACGTTGCCTTCAAGGACTCGGGGTTCAAGGACAAGGCCAGCTATTACGCGGCACAGGAAGTCAAATCGCCGCAGGAATTCGAAAACTGGATTGACTGGGCCAAAGCCCACGGTGCCATCGGCACAGGCCCTTCGTCGCAGTTGGCCAAGGGTGGTGACCAGAGCTACATGGACTTGGTCAAACCCTGGATGAACAACCTGACCCACGAGAAAGGCATGGTCATTCACCCTTACACGGTGGACGATGCAGAGGACTTCAAGCGGATCCGCAACGATGGCGCAGACGGCTTTTTCACTAACCGCACCGCCGAACTGTTGAAGTTCTACGGGCGGCCAGCGAAAGAAAGCATTGATGCGATTCTGAAGCGCAACGGCTATTGACCGAAGGCAGGCCGCATCCGACGATGCGGCCGTTCAGTCAGTCATCAGAAATCGATAGTACCCGAGAGTTTCAAGGTGCGTGGTTCACCCTGAGTCAGATAGCCGCCGTTGGCCGACGCCCAGTAATCCTTGTCCATCAGGTTTTCGACGTTGGCACGCAGGGTGACGTCCTTCTGTGCGACGTTGAAGGTGTAGCGTGCGCCCAGATCGAAGCGGTTCCAGGTCGGAATGCTCAGGGTGTTTGCCGCATCTACATACTGCCCACCGGTGCGCAGCATGCGCGCACTGATGGCCGCGCCCTCGATACCCGGCACGTCCCAGTCGGCGCCAGCATTAAACTGGAAGGTCGGCACGCCGATCGCACTGTTTCCGTCATCGCTGCCACCTGAAGTACCACTCACCTCGGTGTCCATCAGGGTCAGGCCAGCCAGCAAACGCAAGCCGACGACCGGCTCGCCGAAGACGTTCATTTCGACGCCGCGGTTACGCTGGTCACCGTCGCGGACATAGCGCGTGCCGAGACCGTCCTGAATCTGATACCCGTCAGTCGGTTGCTCGATGCGATACACGCCCAGGCTAGCGCCAAACGTGCCCATATCCAGTTTCACACCTGCCTCTATCTGCTTGGAACGTGCAGGTGCGAAAACCTGGCCGGGGTTGATCGTCACAGTGCTCGGCGCAGTCGGCCCCTGAGCAAGACCTTCGATGCGGTTGGCGTAGAACGACACGTACTGCCAGGGCTTGAACACCACGCCGTAGACTGGCGTGGTGATTGCCTGGTCATACAGAGCATTGCGCGAGCCACTGTTGTAGTCATAGCCCTGAACCCGCAGTTGCTGGCGACGCAAGCCTGCCGTCAGCAGCAGGCGATCGTCGAAAAAGCCCAGCGTGTCGGAGAACGCTACGCTGCGCATCCGGCTCTTGCCCGTGATACCGGGATCGTTCATATCGCCTGCGGTGAAACTGTCGAGTGCCGGGCGCTCCTGGGAAACGGGGTCGTAAAGGTTGTTGCCGGACGTGCTGCCGAACAGATACGCACCGCGCTGCTCGGTCCATATACCGGACAGGCCGAAGTTGACCTTGTGGCTGACCGAGCCGGTCTGCAGCTTGCCGTTGATCCCGGCCATCGCGGTCCTGTTGTCTTCGTCGTGCGGTATCGAAGATGGCGAAGCTGTGGTGTTGCCAGCTGCGTCAATGATGGTCGGCGAGCCGTAGATACCGTTTTCACGGGTGTGCTTGGCGCCAGCTGCGGCGTACAGCGTCCAGTCATCGTTCAGGTCGTACTCGGCCCGAGTCATGCCGAAAGTGTCTTCGATTTCGGTCCAGGTCCAGTTCGGCGCGTAGTTGGTGTCGGAGTCTGGCGCATGCGGTACGCGGGTCAGCCCGCTGGCGACGAACACCGCGTTGCGGCTCTGGTTAATGCGCTGTTTCTGATACGCGAAGTCGCCGGAAATGCGGAAGTCGTCACCCCGATAATCAAGCCCAAGGGCGAACAGCTTGCTGCGATGCTCTTCATCTTCGACCCCGGTTTCACCTTCGCGTTGAGACAGGTTCAGGCGTGCGCCGAATTGATTGCCTTCGCCGAAGCGCTGGCCGAGGTCGAGATGCTCGCCGACCCGGCCGTCGCTGCTGATGTCGGTGGTAAACCGGCGCGTCGGTGTGTCCTTCGCGCGCTTGGGTTGCAGGTTGACGCCGCCGCCGATGCCCGAGCCGGTTGGCGTAACGCCGTTGATGAAAGCGTTCGGCCCTTTGAAGACCTCGACCCGCTCCAGTGCATCGGTCGATATGATCTGGCGCGGCAGTACGCCATAGAGGCCGTTGTAGGAAATATCATCGGTGGCCAGTTTCAGGCCGCGAATGACAAATATCTTCGAAGCGTTGGCGTAGCCGCTTGACTGGCGCACCGACGCATCATTGAACAGCACGTCCCCGACGTCCTCGGCCTGCTGGTCTTCGATCAGTTGCTCGGTGTAGCTCGACATGGTGAACGGCACGTCCATCAGGTCGGCATTGCCCAGCACCCCAAGCTGCCCGCCACGGGCAACCTGACCGCCTGCGTATACTGGCGGAAGGTCATGCGGGGCAGTCTTGTCGGCGCTGATGTCGGTTTCTCCAAGCACCATTGGGCCACTTTGTGGGCTAGCCGTGGCCGAGGCTGCCCAGGCCGGAGAACCAACTGAACAGCAAAACGCGAGCAAAGTAAGGCGCATCGGGAACGATGGGGTGTGCATTAAAAGGTCCTGCTGACGAGATGAGCGAGATCGGAAGAAACCTTCCTGGAAATGACCGACTCAAGGGAATGCGAAATGCTATCAGATGTTAGTGGGAATGGTTATCGTTTATTTCATACAGGAAGTTGCAAGTCTGGCCATAGGCCTTCATTCGATGGAGCTTTTCCATCGCTGGCATTACAGGGTCGCAGACAACGACCAGAGCCCCCCATCGCACTGCAATGCCTTGAAACAGGTTGACGACAGCCACCTGCAGGCGACTCTCGTGTAAGCTCGTACCCTGTTGGTTTTCCCATCGAGAGGCCTATGCAGTCCACTTTCAGACGCTCGACCCTGGCAGCGCTTCACGGTTTTGCCTTGCCGAGCGATGCAATCTCCATCGTTCCTTCTGCCGCCGACTACCGGCGCTGTCTGCTGGAGAAGATCGCTTCGGCCACTCGCCGCATCTATATAATCGCTCTTTACCTGCAGCAGGATGAGGCCGGCCAGGAAATCCTTGACGCCTTGTATGCTGCCAAGAAAGCCCGTCCAGAGCTGGATGTAGTAGTGCTGGTCGACTGGTTCCGCGCGCAGCGTGGCCTGATCGGTGCCGGACGCCAGCCGGGCAACTCGACCTGGTATCAGGCGCAGAACCTGGAATACGACGAAGAGGTGCCGATCTACGGCGTGCCGGTGCAGACCCGTGAGTTGTTCGGTGTATTGCACCTCAAAGGCAGCGTTATCGACGACTGCGTGATCTATTCCGGCGCAAGCATCAACAACGTTTACCTGCACAAGCTCGACAAGTACCGCCTTGACCGCTACCACCTGATAGAAAGCGCGCCGCTAGCCGACTCCTTCCAGCAACTAGTGCAGAAGGAAATCCTGCCGTCCCCTGCCGTGCATCGTCTGGACCTGCAGTCACCGCCGACCTCTCGCAGCTTGCGCAGTGAAATTCGCGCCTTTCGCGGTGATCTGAAGCGTGCTGCCTACGATACATCCGCGGGCGACAAGGAAAACGGCCAGCTGCGAGTGATCCCGCTGCTGGGCGTCGGCCCGCGCAACAGGCTCAATCGGGTGATCTGCGACCTCATTGCCTCGAGCAAGATCCAGTTGACCATCTGCACGCCGTATTTCAACCTGCCGGTGGCAGTGACTCGCGAGATCAACCGGGCACTCAAGCGTGGCGTGCATGTCGACATCATCATTGGCGACAAGACCGCCAATGACTTCTTCATCGACCCCGACGAGCCATTCAAGGTGATATCGGCCCTGCCCTATCTGTATGAGATCAGCCTTCGGCGCTTCGCCCAGAAACACCAGAAGGCAATCGCCCAGCATCGTCTGAACGTGCACTTGTGGAAGCATGGGGACAACACGTTCCACCTCAAGGGCATCTGGGTCGATCAGCGCTACACCTTGCTGACCGGCAACAATCTGAACCCGCGCGCCTTCAATCTGGACCTGGAAAACGGTCTGTTGATCGATGATCCGCAGGCGCAGTGGAGCGATCCGCGGGAAGCCGAAATTGCCCATCTGATGCGCAATACGCAACGAGTCAATCAATACGACGAACTCGATACGCTGGCCAATTACCCCGAGGGCGTACGCAAATTCTTGCGCAGGGTGAGTCGCGTCAGGGTCGAGCGCTTGTTGTACCGGATTCTCTAGTTTTGCTCGTCAATCGCCCTCAAGGCCGCTTGGCACCCAGTTGTTTCCACATCTTCTGGGTGATCTTGCGGCGGTTGCTGTAACCCGCCCACGGATCGTCCTTGAGCTGATTCAGACGCGCTTCAAGATTGTTGATGTCCCACTGCGCAGACGACGTCAGCCCGGCCAGCTCATCCAGCGCAATCGGCACCGAAACCGGCAAGCCTGGCCGGGCGCGTACCGAATAGGCGGTGACCGTGCTGCCGCCGCGAGTGTTGCGCAGGTAATCGATGAAGATTTTCCCGACCCGGTTCTTCGGCCCCATCGTGGCAGTAAAGCGCTCGGGCAACTGGCGGCTGACAAACTCGGCGATAGCTTTTGAGAACGCTTTGACAGTGCCCCAGTCAGCCTGGCGTGCCAATGGCACGATGATGTGCATGCCTTTGCCACCGCTGGTCTTGAGGAAGGCCTCGAGCCCGAGCTCTTCCAGCACCGCCAGAACCATCTGCGTGGCTTCGATCATGCTGCGCCAAGGCAACGCAGGGTCAGGGTCAGGGTCAGGGTCAAGGTCCAGCACGAAATGATCGGGGGTCTCGATCCTGTCGCGTGTCGCGGCCCACGTGTGCAGCTCGATGGTGCCCATTTGCACTGCACCGACCAGCGCCTCGGGCGAATCGATTTCCATCAGGGCAGCGTGGCCGGGGTCGAGGGTGCGATCCAGTTGCCGGATGTGCGGGATGGCCAGGTGTTCGGCGTGTTTTTGAAAAAACTGCTCGCCGTCGATGCCTTCCGGACAACGCAACAGGGCCACCGGACGCTTGTTCAGGTGCGGCAGAATCCACTCGGCAATGGACTGGTAAAACTGCGCAAGCTCAACCTTCTTCGTGCCGGTCTTGCTGTCGATAACACGATCCGGATGGCTGATACCCGTGCCCGCCACGTCCACCCTGCCCTTGGCAGTTTTTTTTCCGGTGCGTGGCGCAGTGGATGCAGCCTTGGTGTGATCGGCGACCTTCGCCGGCTGCGCCTCTTCGCGCACCACGTCGCTGGCTGGCTTGTCACTGCGCAAACCGATAAAAGCGGCCTGACGCAATATACCCTCACGCGTCCACTGAGCGAATTCAACTTCACAGACCTGCTGCGGCTCCACCCATTGCACCCCGCGCGCCTGCGCCGAGCTCAGCTTGCTGCCCAGTGGCGAACCTTCGCGCTGCAGCGGTTGCAGCTTTTTTTGCAACTGCTTCAGGGTTTGCTCAGTGAAACCGGTGCCTACACGCCCGGCGTATACCAGACCCTGTTTATCGTCGTTGACTGCCAGCAGCAAAGCGCCGAACGCCGAGCGACTGCCCTGGGGCGCGGTATAGCCAACGATCACGAACTCCTGACGCAAGCGGCACTTGAGCTTGATCCAGTCGGCATTGCGCTTGCCGACATACGCACTGCCGGCACGCTTGCCAATCACGCCCTCAAGCCCCATCGCGGCGGCGCTGGCCACAATGTCCTGATGCCCGGCCTGAAAGTCATCCGAGTAACGCAACAAGCGGCTGCGCTGGCTATCGAGCACTTGTTTCAGCGCATCACGACGCTGCTCCAGCGGCAACTCGCGCAAGTCTTCGCCACTCAGAAACGGCATGTCGAAAAGGTAATACAGGATCTTTTTACTGTGCCCTTCGTCGAAGGCATTCTGCAGGCCTTGAAAGTCAGGCAGCCCTTGCTCGTCCAGAACCACAGCCTCACCATCGAACCAGCTGTCCTGCAACTTTAAGGCACCGAGCGCCTTGACCAGTTCTGGCAGACGCTCGGTCCAGTCGTTGCCGTTACGGGTGAACAAACACACTTCACCCTTCTGGATTCGCGTCAACATGCGGTAGCCGTCGAACTTGATCTCGTACAGCCATTCACCTGCAGGCGGGGCGTCCACCAATGTCGCAAGCTGAGGAGAAAGCGCGTCCGGGAAAACCGTTTTCGATTTGACTGGTTTCTTCTTCGTTGCGGCCTTCGGTGCAGCAGCCTTGGCTTTACCTTTCGCAGGGTCAGGCGTTGAACGACCTGCTCCGACATGCGCGCCGCTGATCACGCTTTGCGGTTGCTCCTGTGTAATGTCGTACTCGTCAGCAGGGCGGGCGATCGCGTCCTTTTCCTTGATCAGCAGCCATTGCTCCTTGCTGCCGCTGCCCTTGAGGCGAGTGCGCACCAAGGCCCATTCGCCAGTGAGCTTTTCACCGACCAGCGTGAATTTGAGTTTGCCTTCCGAATAGGTCTTTTGCGGATCGCCATGAGGCTGCCAGATGCCCCTGTCCCAGACGATGACGTCACCTCCGCCATATTGACCTTTTGGAATGCTGCCCTCGAAACCTGCGTAATCCAGCGGGTGATCTTCGACATGCACAGCCAGACGTTTTTGCTTCGGATCCAGACTCGGACCTTTAGGCACTGCCCAGCTTTTGAGCGTGCCATCCAGCTCCAGTCGAAAGTCATAGTGCAGGTTGCGCGCGTCATGTTTTTGAACCACGAAACTCAGCGCGCCGGGCTTCGTCTTGCCTTTGCGCTGGCTCTCGGCGGGTTCAGAGGTAACGTCAAAATTGCGCTTGCGCGTGTACTCACTGGCTGGCTTGGCCATGGCCGGTGTTCTCCCTATGGATCAAGAGGCTTTTGACTCAAGAGGCTTTGCTGGTCTTTTTGCGCGCAGCGGGCCGCTCGGGTCTGGGTTCATCCTTGGCAGCAGGCTTGTCAGCGGCTTTCGTCGAAGGCTTGCCTGTTCTGGCCTTGCCTGCCCCGCCCTTGCCCGCCAGGCTGCGACGCAGCAGGTCGGTAAGGTCGATCACGTCAGCACTCTTGCGCTCTTCTTCGGCCGGATCAGTCTCGACATCCTCGATCTTGCCTTCACTGGCCTTGGTCTCAACCAGTTTCATGATCTTGTCCTGGAACGTGTCACGGTACTTTTCAGGTTCCCAGTCGGCACTCATGTCCTTGACCAGTCGCTTGGCCATGTCGCGTTCACTCTTGTTCAACTGCGCGTCAGTCACCGCCTCGCCCAGTTCCAGTGCGTCAAGCTCACGCACATCGGCGGGCCAGCGCAGGATAACCATGACCAGTGCCGACTCCAGCGGCACCACCGCTGCCAGGTGCTCGCGGGTGTGCAGCACGACGTTGGCCAGTGCGACTTTTTTGGTATCGATCAGGGTTTCGCGTAACAGCGCGTAGACCTTCTCGCCGCGCTTGTCAGGGGTCAGAAAATAGGGCGTGTCGATGTTTTGTAACGGAATCTGCTGGCTGTCGACAAAAGCGAAGATATCGATGGTCTGGGTCGACTTGGGGTGCGAGGAACGAATTTCCTGCTCGCTGAGCACCACGTAACGGTCCTTCTCGTACAGCACGCCCTTGACGATATTTTCCTTGGTGACTTCCTTACCCGTGACCTTGTTGATCCGTTTGTAGCCGACCGGCTCCATGCTGCGCTTGTCGAGCCAGTCAAAGTCAACGCTGTTTGACGTGGTCGCGGAAACCAGTGCCACGGGGATGTGTACCAGCCCGAAGCTGATCGCGCCTTTCCAGATTGCCCTTGCCATGGTCTGACTCCTGATGATCGTCAACAGGTGACCGGGCAGGCCGAGTAAAAGTTTCGACAGCCTGACGAGCGCTTTTGCAACCGCATATGAAGACCTTTTGCCCCACACACGCAGAGCAGAACAATACACATATTCTTTTAGGATCTAAAAATATGGTTTAACGTTCTTTTACGGAATAAACCAGACGTTCTATAAATGGCTCACCTCGTACGCTGTTGGCGGGTTGTCTATGACGCAACAGCGGGTCCCGTCAGCGCTGATCGCTGATCACTCCCAAGGATTTGTCATGAACGTTTTCTGGTTTCTTCCGACTCACGGCGACGGCCATTATCTGGGCACGACGAAGGGCGCACGTCCGGTCACGCTCAACTACCTCAAGCAGGTGGCACAGGCCGCCGACGATCTGGGCTATTACGGGGTATTGATCCCTACCGGCCGCTCCTGCGAGGACTCGTGGGTGATCGCTTCTGCACTGGTGCCATTGACTGAGCGTTTGAAATACCTGGTGGCGATCCGCCCCGGCATCATTTCCCCTACCGTCTCGGCACGCATGGCTGCCACGCTGGATCGGCTCTCCGGCGGCCGCCTGTTGATCAACGTAGTGACTGGTGGCGATCCCGACGAAAATCGTGGCGATGGCAGCTTTCTCGACCACAGCGAGCGCTATGAAGTCACTGATGAGTTTCTGCAAATCTGGCGTCGCGTGCTGCAAGGCGAAGCTGTCGACTTTGAAGGCAAGCATTTGCGCGTGCAAAACGCCAAAGCGCTTTATCCGCCCATTCAGAAACCCTACCCACCGCTGTATTTCGGAGGCTCTTCTAACGCGGCACACGATCTGGCTGCCGATCAGGTGGACGTCTACCTGACCTGGGGCGAGCCTCCCGCAGCCGTTGCCCAAAAGCTGGCCGATATACGTGAGCGTGCAGCGCGCAAGGGTCGTATCGTGAAGTTCGGCATTCGCCTGCATGTCATCGTGCGCGAAACCAGCGAAGAGGCCTGGAAAGCCGCCAGTACCCTGATAGAACACATCAGCGATGACACCATCGCCGCTGCGCAGAAATCTTTCTCGCGCTTCGATTCAGAAGGCCAGCGGCGCATGGCCGCCCTGCACGACGGGCGTCGCGACAATCTGGAAATCGCCCCCAACCTGTGGGCAGGCGTCGGCCTGGTTCGCGGTGGCGCAGGCACAGCGCTGGTCGGCAACCCGCAGGAAGTGGCTGAACGCATCAAGGAATACGCAGACCTGGGCATCGAAAGCTTCATTTTTTCGGGCTATCCGCATCTGGAAGAAGCCTACCGCTTTGCCGAACTGGTCTTTCCGCTGCTGCCTGAACCTTACGCCAGCCTGGCCGGGCGCGGCATCACCAATCTGACAGGGCCGTTCGGCGAAATGATCGCCAACGATCTGCCCCCGCAGGCCAAGTGATGTCAGGGCAACTGCTGACTCTACCCCACTCGCCTGCACTGGCGACATCGATCAGAGCCACCGCGCAGGTTTTCGAAGACCCCAGGTCCAAAGCCTTGCTGGCCCACGTGCGTCAGGTTGCGCCCAGTGACGCGAGCGTACTGATCATCGGAGAAACCGGTACCGGCAAGGAATTGGTTGCAAGGCATGTGCATGAGTTGAGCGCCCGCCGCGACAAGCCGTTTTTGGCAGTCAACTGCGGTGCGTTCTCCGAGAACCTGATCGAGGCCGAGTTGTTCGGCCATGAGAAAGGCGCTTTCACCGGAGCGATCAGCGCCAAGGCTGGCTGGTTCGAAGAGGCCAACGGCGGCACGCTGTTTCTCGATGAAATCGGCGACCTGCCCATGACCTTGCAGGTCAAACTGCTGCGCGTGCTTCAGGAGCGCGAAGTGGTCCGACTGGGCTCGCGCAAGAGTATTGCGATCGATGTGCGGGTTCTGGCAGCCACCAATGTGCAGTTGGAAAAGGCCATCAACGCCGGGCATTTCCGCGAAGACCTTTATTACCGACTGGACGTGGTCAACCTGGAATTGAGCCCGCTGCGCGACCGTCCCGGCGACATCCTGCCGCTGGTCCGGCATTTCATCGACGTCTACAGCCAGCGACTGCGGCACGCCCCGGTGCGGGTCAGCGCCGAAGCCGAGCACAAGCTCAAGACCTACAGTTGGCCAGGCAATATCCGTGAACTGGAGAACGTCATTCACCACACGCTGCTGGTCTGCCGCGATGGCGTCATCCAGCGTGATGACCTGCGCATGTCCAACCTGCGGATCGAGAGGTCTGACGAACAGAGCCCATCGGACGAGTCCGCCGAGCAGTTGCTCAACCGCGCGTTTCAAAAGCTGTTCGAGGAACAGGCCGGGGCACTGCACGAGAAGGTCGAGGACACATTGCTGAGAGCGGCTTATCGCTTCTGCCATCACAATCAGGTTCACACTGCCAGCCTGCTGGGCCTGACACGCAACGTCACTCGCACCCGGCTGATCAGAATCGGCGAACTGGCGGTCAACAAACGCAGACCGGGCGAGAACGTACAGGGTGACAGGATGTTGCATTTGTCGGTGTGAAACGGCGTCTGGCGCTCGTGTTCGCTGCGTGTCCGGCCTTGTGGCCTCAGCTTTTCAGCGAGGCCAGACGCAGCGCCAGCGCCTTGGCCTGAATAGCCACGTCGGTCACTGCAGTGCTTTCCCACCACATGCCGCGCAACGGCGGCCCCATGGCGAACAGGCATGGGGAACGTTGGCCTTGTGCGTCGAGCACCGCGCCATCGACGTCGGCGGCGATACCCAACGCCAATGGTCCGGGCTGGATCAGCCCGCGTGCCAGCAACTGGCGGGGCAACGGGCGGTCAACACGGCGCCAGTCGTACTGAATGCCAGTGGAGTTGATCAAGGCATCCCCCACGATATGGGTAGTCTCACTGTCGCCACGCCGACGTACGCTGATCTGCACCTCATCTGAAACCAGGCGTTCAACACCTTGCAACGAAGCTGCAGCGATACTCAGCCGCCCCTGCTTGACCAGTCGCGCCAGCAAGGCTGCACCCAGCGGTGGTGAACGATGGTGGTGGCTTTCCCACCACGGTCGCACATGGCGCACAAACTGACGTCGCTGCCTGTCGGTGGCTTGACTCCACAGCCTGCCGACGTTGGCGCGCACGGTGTCCAGCGGGGCCTGCCAGTCAATAGCGCTTTCGATGGCCAGTTCACATTGCTCGCGTACCTTGCGCAACAGTTGCAACGGGCTGCGAATGCCTGGGTTTTGCGCCAGAAAGTCAGCCCACTCCGGGGGTTGACGACGCACGTGCGGCAACAAGCCGTGACGGGAAAATACCTGAATCGGCCCGCGATGCCCGGACTTCTCCAGAGAAACCACCGCATCGACCATCGTTAGCCCGGAGCCGATGATCAAGACCCTGGCATGAGGCTCGAGCTGACGCATGACGCTCACATCCCAAGGGTCCAGCGCTGCAGCATTCAGCCCGTTCGACTCGCGCTGCGGTGTACGTGATGCGGCGTACATGCCGGTCGCCAGCACAGCCTGGTTGCCAAGCAGCTCACGACCATCGGCCAGCGTAACGCGCGCGCCTTGCTCATTGATCTGGATGTCCACCGCCTCCCCCTGTACGTGCTCGACCGTCGAGCCAAAGGTTTTGCCAGCGGCACAAGCTTCGCGCAAGCGCTGCTGTGCATAGAGCCCGAACACACCGCGCGGCGGGAACAGTTCGGCAACCGGTACTTTTTGCTCTGCCGCTTCAGGCCAGCCGCCTTCGGCCAGATAACCCGCCAGCCACTGGGTCAGGTCATCCGGGTTGTCAGGGTCGACACTCATGCGCGCCGCGTTGCCATTGAGCGTATGCCCTTGTTCTGTAGCGCTGTAAGCCTCGCCCCTGCCCAGCTCGCTGCGGGTTTCGATGATCCGGATGCGCCGCCGGCCCGGCCTGCGCACTAACTGCGCGGCCAGCAGGGTGCCGCTCAAACCGCCACCAATGATAAGAATGTCAGCGCTCCGGTCAGGGTTGTCAGTCATCGAACAGCGCCTCGGCAGGTTGCAGAAAGGGGGTAATAAAAAATCTCAGAGCACCACGTTACGCACAAAGCGCAGGGTCATGCCTGCTTCATTGCAGTAACGATGCGGCTGATTGCTGGGGAACATGAAGAACTCGCCCGGGCCGATTTGCTGTTCGGCAACAGGCTCGGAAAAACGCAGCGTCAAATGCCCTTCCACGACATAGACCTGCTCGCTCCAGCCATCGGGATCGGCTTCAGAAGCGTAGGCGTCGCCGGGTTCCAGACAGAATTCCCATAGTTCGACCTCGCGACGTGCCACCGCCTTGGCCAGCAGCACCGCCTTGCTGCCGACAATCGCACCCGCCCAGGCGAGTTCGTTGATACGGCTGTGATCGCGGTTTTCAGGGGCCTGAATCAGGTCGCTGAACGCCACTTCCAGCGCCTCGGCCACTCGGTCCAGGGTCGCCAGGCTGACATTTTTCTCGCCCGCCTCAATCGCCACCAGCATGCGGCGGCTGACCCCCGACTTGTCGGCCAGAGCCGTCTGACTGAGGTCTGCGGCGTTACGCAAACGCCGTACATTCTGGCTCACGTGCTGCAGCACGGGCGGGCGCCCGGAATTTTCTTTGTGCATGGTAGTGCTCACATCAAACCGTTGCGCATTATACTGCCCACTTCGAGGACGCTCCTGGCGTACTCATCTTTACGTCGCATTCATCGTCGCCACAGCGCAATTCACAGGAGCCCGGAGCTGACATGAAGTCTATCAGCCGCATACCCCGTATCAGCAAGGCAGAGGCCGTTCTGATCCTGATCACCATGCTCTGGGGAGGCACGTTTCTGCTGGTGCAGCATGCCATGACGGTCAGCGGGCCGATGTTTTTCGTCGGGCTTCGCTTTGCCGCTGCGGCGCTCATCGTAGCGCTGTTTTCAATCAAGGTGCTGCGCGGACTGACCTTTCTTGAGCTCAGGGCCGGTGTTTTCATCGGCACCGCGATCATGCTCGGTTATGGCCTGCAAACTGTAGGACTGCAGACCATCCCCAGCAGCCAGTCCGCATTCATCACGGCACTGTACGTGCCGTGCGTGCCGCTGTTGCAATGGTTGGTGCTGGGGCAACGGCCTGGGCTGATGCCAACTTTGGGCATCATCCTCGCCTTTCTTGGCCTGATGCTGGTGTCAGGACCGCAAGGTGCTTCCCTGAATCTGAGCACCGGCGAGATTGTGACGCTGATCAGCACCGTGGCCATCGCCGCCGAAATCATCATGATCAGCGCCTATGCTGGCAAAGTCGACGTGCGCAGGGTCACCGTCGTGCAACTGGCAACGGCGTCTATCCTGGCGTTTCTGATGATCGTGCCCACCCAGGAACCTCTGCCGGAGTTCTCATGGTTACTGACAGCCAGCGCGGTCGGGCTGGGCGCAATGAGCGCGGCCATCCAGATCGCCATGAACTGGGCACAGAAGAGCGTCTCGCCCACGCGCGCAACGGTCATCTATGCAGGTGAACCGGTGTGGGCCGGGATTGTCGGAAGACTGGCTGGTGAGCGCCTGCCAGGCATTGCCCTGCTGGGGGCGGCACTGATCGTGATCGGGGTGATCGTCAGCGAAATGAAACGTCGCCCCGTCTCCGATGAGCAGGCAGGCCTCGATGAAAAAGGCGTACGGGCCGCCGAATGACTGGTACGTGATGCTTGCTGCCACGCACACTGGTTTCAGCAGCCCGGTGAAGACGTGAAATCAGCAGACACTTTTTGTAGGAAATTTCGGAAACCCTTTCTTTGGTATCGGGATGTCTGGCACGTATGATGCTTGACATTCCCCTGCAGATTAGAAGCCTATGTCCCTGATAGTTCTCCTGCTTCTGCCTTTTATCGGCAGCTGTCTGGCGGCCTTTTTGCCGCATAACGCGCGTAATGCAGAATCTCTTCTGGCCGGCGCAGTTGCCTTGATCGGCGCTGTTCAGATGGCTTTGTGGTTCCCGCAGATTGCCGACGGCGGCGTTATACGCGAGGAGTATTTTTGGCTGCCAAGTCTGGGAATGAACTTTGTTTTACGCATCGACGGCTTCGCCTGGCTGTTCTCGATGCTGGTGCTGGGCATCGGTGCGCTGGTCTCGCTTTACGCACGCTATTACATGTCGCCCGACGACCCGGTACCGCGCTTCTTCGCATTTTTCCTGGCATTCATGGGCGCCATGCTCGGCCTGGTGATGTCCGGCAACCTGATTCAGATCGTATTTTTCTGGGAGCTGACCAGCCTGTTCTCGTTCCTGCTGATCGGCTACTGGCACCATCGTGCCGACGCTCGACGCGGCGCCTACATGGCACTGATGGTCACAGGCGCGGGCGGCCTTGCGCTGCTAGCAGGCATGATGATTCTCGGGCATGTGGCGGGCAGCTATGACCTGGACCGCGTATTGGCCTCCGGTGAGGCGATCCGCGCCCACGCCCTTTACCCTGTGTTGCTGACCCTGATCCTGATTGGCGCGCTGACTAAAAGCGCTCAGTTCCCGTTCCATTTCTGGCTGCCGCACGCCATGGCCGCGCCGACGCCGGTTTCGGCCTATCTGCATTCGGCGACCATGGTCAAGGCAGGGGTCTTTCTCATGGCGCGGATGTGGCCCGCGCTGTCCGGCACCGAGCAGTGGTTCTGGATTGTCAGCGGTGCGGGTGCCTGCACACTGATACTGGGCGCCTACGCCGCGATTTTTCAGAATGACCTTAAAGGCTTGCTGGCCTACTCGACCATCAGCCACCTCGGCCTGATCACCCTGCTGTTGGGCCTGAATAGCCCGCTGGCGGCAGTCGCCGCGGTGTTTCACATTCTCAATCACGCCACCTTCAAGGCCTCGTTGTTCATGGCCGCCGGCATCATCGATCATGAAAGCGGAACCCGGGATATCCGGCGGCTCAGCGGGCTGGTGAAGCTGCTGCCCTATACCGCGACCCTGGCGATGGTCGCCAGCGCGTCGATGGCTGGCGTGCCATTGCTCAACGGGTTCCTGTCCAAGGAAATGTTCTTCGCCGAAACCGTATTCATCTCGGCCACCGCCTGGGTAGAAATCGCGCTCCCCGTGATCGCGACCATCGCCGGGATATTCAGTGTCGCCTATTCGTTGCGTTTCACCGTCGACGTGTTTTTTGGACCGGCAGCCAAGGATCTGCCGCACTTGCCGCATGAACCGCCGCGCTGGATGCGCGCGCCCGTCGAGTTGTTGGTGCTGACGTGCCTGGTGGTGGGTATTTTCCCCGCGCAGTCGGTTGCCCCATTGCTGGCAGCGGCTGCGCGTCCGGTGGTCGGCGGGACGTTGCCCGAGTACAGCCTGGCGATATGGCATGGCTGGAACCTGCCGATGGTGATGAGCCTGGTCGCGATGGCTGGCGGTATCATTCTGTATCTATTGCTGCGCAAGCCACTAAAACAGGAGCGCATCACTGCCCCGCCGCTGGTGGGACGACTCAACGGCAAGCGTTTCTTCGAGCGCAGCCAGGTGGTGATGATGCACTGGGCAAGGCGCTTCGAGCGCAAGGTCAGCACTCGCCGCTTGCAGCCTCAGCTGTTTCTACTGGTGCTGGCCGCAGTACTGAGCGGCTTCATTCCGATGTATTTCAGTGGCCTGACCTGGGGCGACCGACCGAAAATTCCGGGCTCCGGGGTGTTTGTCACCTTATGGCTGATCGCAATTGCCTGCGCGATAGGCGCTGCATGGCAGGGTAAATATCACCGCCTGGCGGCATTGGTCATGGTCAGCGTCTGCGGGCTGATGACCTGCATCACCTTCGTCTGGTTCTCGGCCCCTGACCTGGCGCTGACCCAACTGGCGGTAGAAGTGGTGACCACCGTGCTGATTCTGCTCGGCCTGCGCTGGCTGCCGCGCCGCAATGAAGATGTCGCACCTCTCAGCGCCCGTCTGCGTGCTCGCACAAGGCGGTTCCGCGACTTCGGGCTCGCGGTTCTGGTCGGCTTGGGGATGGCGACGCTTTCCTACGCCATGCTGACCCGTCAGACGCCCAACGCCATCTCGTCCTTTTACCTGAGCCGCGCGCTGCCCCAGGGCGGCGGTAGCAACGTCGTCAACGTCATGCTGGTGGACTTCCGTGGCTTCGACACGTTCGGCGAAATAACCGTGCTGGGGGCGGTCGCGCTGACCGTATTCGCTCTGCTGCGACGCTTCCGTCCACCGAAGGAAAGCATTCTGCTGCCAGCACAACAGCGCCTGCTCGCTCGCGACGTGGTGACTGATCTGGTCAACCCGCGTGGTGCCAGTGACACCGCGCTTGGCTTCATGATGGTTCCGGCAGCCTTGGTAAGGTTGCTGTTGCCGATTGCTTTCATCATTTCGATGTACCTGTTCATTCGCGGTCATAACCAGCCGGGCGGCGGTTTTGTGGCAGGTCTGGTGATGTCGGTGGCATTCATTCTGCAATACATGGTCGCCGGTACTCAGTGGGTCGAGGCGCAGATGAGCCTGCGACCGTTACGCTGGATGGGCACCGGTCTGCTCTGTGCCGTATTGACCGGGGCCGGTTCGATGTTGCTGGGCTATCCCTTCATGACCACCCATACCGCGCATGTCGATTTACCGATTCTGGGTGACATCCACATCGCCAGCGCGCTGTTCTTCGACGTCGGCGTGTATGCCGTGGTGGTCGGGTCGACGCTGCTGATTCTCACCGCGCTGGCCCACCAGTCGGTGCGCAGCCATCGTCCGACTCAACTGCCCAAGCCTGTTGCCAACCCGCAAGGAGTCCTCTGATGGAAGAAGTCATTGCAACCGCCATCGGCGTGCTGGCCGCCTCGGGTGTCTGGCTGATTCTGCGCCCGCGGACCTTTCAGGTGGTCATGGGGCTGTGTCTGCTGTCCTACGGCGTCAATCTGTTCATCTTCAGCATGGGCAGCCTGTTCATTGGCAGAGAGCCGATCATCAAGGACGGCATTCCGCAGGACCTGCTCAATTACACTGACCCGCTGCCGCAAGCGCTGGTATTGACGGCCATCGTGATCAGTTTCGCCATGACGGCTTTGTTTCTGGTGGTATTGCTGGCCTCCAGGGGCCTGACCGGCACCGACCATGTAGATGGCCGGGAGCCCAAGGCATGAGCTGGATCAATCAACTGATCATCGCGCCGATTCTGCTGCCGCTGCTGACGGCCGGATTGATGCTCTGGCTGGGCGAAAAGCATCGGCCGCTCAAGGGACGCATCAATCTGTTTTCCAGCATGCTCGGGCTGGGCATCTCGGTGGTGCTGTTTTTCTGGGTGCAACAGACCGGCAGCAGCGGTTCCATCGGCGTCTACCTGCCGGGCAACTGGGGCGTTCCCTTCGGCATAGTGCTGGTAGTCGATCACCTGTCGGCCTTGATGCTGGTACTGACCGGCATCGTCGGCGTCTGCGCCCTGCTGTTCGCGCTGGCACGCTGGGACCGGGCCGGTGCCAGCTTTCATGCACTGTTCCAGATTCAGCTAATGGGCCTGTACGGCGCATTCCTGACAGCCGACCTGTTCAATCTGTTCGTGTTTTTCGAGGTGCTGCTCGCAGCCTCCTATGGCCTGATGCTGCACGGCTCCGGTCGGGCGAGAGTGTCCACCGGCCTGCACTACATTTCGATCAACCTGCTGGCTTCGTCGCTATTCCTGATCGGTGCCGCGCTGATCTACGGGGTAACCGGTACGCTCAACTTCGCCGACCTTGCGATCAAGATTCCGCAGGTATCGGAAGCCGATCTGGGACTGCTGCACGCAGGCGCCGCCATTCTGGCCACGGCCTTTCTCGCCAAGGCGGGCATGTGGCCACTGAACTTCTGGCTGGTCCCGGCCTACTCTGCCGCCAGCGCGCCGGTAGCGGCGATGTTTGCGATCATGACAAAAGTAGGCATCTACACCCTGCTGCGACTATGGACGCTGCTGTTTTCCGGCCAGGCGGGCGCATCTGCATTCTTTGGTGGCGAGTGGCTGATATACGGCGGCATGGCGACGATTTTCACCGCAGCCATCGCGATCATTGCAGCCCAGCGTCTGGAGCGGCTCGCCAGCCTGAGCATTCTGGTATCGGCAGGCATACTTTTGTCGGCCATCGGTTTTGCGCAGCCAAGCCTGACATCGGGCGCACTGTTCTATCTGGTCAGCTCGACCCTGGCGCTGAGCGCGATGTTTTTGCTGGGCGAACTGATCGAACGTTCTCGTTCGGCCAACGAGATCCCGCTGGAAGATGACCTGGATCAGCTACCACGCACTCTCGAATCACTGCATCCACCGCCCGGCACCAACCTGGATGACGAGCAGAAAGCCGTGGTAGGTCAGGTGATCCCCATGACAATGGCGTTCCTGGGCCTGAGCTTCATCGCTTGCGCCCTGCTGATCATCGGCATGCCGCCCTTGTCAGGGTTCATCGGCAAGCTCACCCTGCTGAGTGCCCTCATGAATCCGCTGGGGCTGGATGTCGCGCAGGATGAAGCGCTGTCGACCAAATCCTGGATGCTCATCGGCCTGCTGATCTTTTCCGGACTGGCTTCACTGATTGCATTTTCCCGACTGGGCACCCAGCGTTTCTGGACGCCTCACGAGCGCCCTTCGCCACTGCTGAGACGCAATGAATGCCTGCCGATCATCATTCTGCTGGGCTTGTGCATCGCGCTGACCTTCAAGGCTGAGCCATTGCTGCGCTATACCCAGGATACCGCTGCTGCGCTGCATGAGCCCAAACAGTACGTGCAATCGGTACTCGCCACACGGCCGATACCCGGCCCGACCAGCCGGGAAGTGAGTTCGGAGGCGCAACCATGAAGCGTCTGCTTCCAGCCCCGATTCTCTCGCTGGCACTCTGGGTACTGTGGCTGGTGCTGAACCTGTCGATCAGCCCTGGCCATATCTTGCTGGGCGCAGTACTGGGTTTCCTTGCACCGATCCTAATGGCGCCATTGCGGCCCTTGCCGGTGCGCATCCGCAAACCAGGCACCATCCTGAAGTTTCTATGGCGGGTAGGAAGGGACGTGGTCATTTCCAACTTTCAGGTCGGCCTCAGCGTGTGGCGACTCGAAGGCCGCCCGCCACGTTCGGCATTTGTACTCATCCCGCTGGAACTGCACGACGCCCACGGCCTCGCCGCGCTGGCGATGGTTACAACGGTCGTGCCCGGCACGGTCTGGTCAGAGCTGGCGCTGGATCGCAGCGTACTGCTGATGCACGTCTTCGATCTGGAGGACGAAGCGCAGTTCATCGAGCACTTCAAGACCACCTATGAGCGACCGTTGATGGAGATTTTCCAATGAGTGCATTGCTCGACAACGCGATTCTGATCAGCCTGCTGATCTTTGCCCTGGCAATGGTGATCACCCTCCTGCGCCTGATCAAGGGGCCGTCAGCTCAGGATCGGGTACTGGCGCTGGACTACCTGTACATCATCGCCATGCTGATGATGCTGGTACTGGGTATCCGTTATGCCAGTGACACGTATTTCGAAGCGGCAATGCTGATTGCACTGTTCGGCTTCGTCGGCTCGTTTGCACTGGCAAAATTCCTGCTGCGCGGAGAGGTGATCGAATGACCGGACTGCCGAACACTGTGCCCTTCTGGGCTGAAATACTCACCGCCGGGCTGCTGATCGCCAGCAGCCTGTTTGCCTTGACCGGGGCGCTCGGGCTGCTGCGCCTGAAAGACTTTTTCCAGCGTATGCATCCACCGGCCCTGGCTTCGACACTGGGCGCCTGGTGCGTGGCGCTGGCCTCTATCATTTACTTCTCTGCGCTGAAATCAGAGCCAGTGATTCACGCATGGCTGATTCCGGTGCTGCTGGCGATCACCGTGCCCGTAACCACCCTGCTGCTGGCGCGCACGGCATTGTTTCGCAAGCGCATGGCCGGTGACGATGTTCCTGCGGAGGTCAGCAGCGGCCTCGCCGACGGAGAGTCGAGCGGAGGCTGACCCAAGTGCCAGGCCAGTGTTACTCGCTGGCCTTGAAACTCAGTTCGCCCTTGCGCCATTTGGCGGCCTTGCCGACGGCGCCCTTCAGAAGCTTGCTCATGCCGGTCTGCAACTGCTCTTTCGCAGCAAAGACCATGAACACGGCCTGACCTTCCTTGAAGACGATGCCGTGGCCTTCAGGGACGTCGACGAACGCATATTCGCCCAGTCCATACACGGTCATCTTGATGTCGCGAAATTTCAATTCAAGCTTGCCGCCTTCACGGCTGGGCAGAACAGACGCCCGGAAGTGATCGCCGACCTTGAGTTCAAGACGCGGCTTGTCGTCGACCACCAATGCGCTTTCGGTGTCGATTTCAGCGATATAAATGCCTTCGGCTGATTGTTCGGTGATGTAGACAAAACGGGATTGAAACTGCTTGACCAACTGTGCGCGGAGGTCGCCGAGCACGAATAAAGCATGGGTATCCAGATTACTTACAGCCAAAGTACAAACCCTCAAACATGAAAACGAGACTGCCCGATATCAGAGCAGTCAAGAAAGTGATTAACCCATAGACCGCGCGGAGCGACCGGAAAGCTTCCGGCACGCTGCACGCAAGAGCGCTGGGCAGCGCTGCCGCAAATCGTGTGCAGGCGGGTGGCGGATTCTACCGGTACAGGGCGGCCACGGGATATATACCTTTTGTACACTGCAGTGTCACAGAGGCGTCGCTGCCGGTAAACCGGCAGCCAGAACACGAATCAGACGCCGGACGGGCTTCGGCCCTGACGATCAGTGCGCATCGAGCGATGCTTGAAACATATCACTTGTCGTCATGGTACAAAAGGCCATCTTTTCTACCGGTCCAAATGCATCGAACTCTTGTGTCCCTCGGTCACTCCCATAAAGAACTGATGAAAACGGGGATATCCCTCGTTGAGGAGATGACATGGAACAGACTACAACGACCATCAACGACCTGTTTGCTCAACTGGCGCTGGATTCGGACGATGAGAGCATCGAAACGTTCATCATCAGCCACCAGCTGCCTGACGACGTGAAGCTGATCGATGCGGATTTCTGGACACCGCGCCAGGCTGACTTTCTCAAAGAACAGCTGCATGAGGACGCCGAATGGGCAATCGTGGTGGACGAACTCAATGTGCGGTTGCACAAAAAGCCCGAGTAAGCCACTCGGACGTCGGGCATTACTGCGGATAACCGGGCTGACCAACGTTGGGATGCAGTATGCGACCACCCGGTTGCGGAGCGTGAACGAAGACAGCGTCGCCGAAGGTGCCCAGTCTGCCCACCACCGCGCTCCAGTGTGCTGACTGATGTATGTAGCGCCAGCGCAATATCTGTTCTTCCTGTGTGCTCAGCCTATAAGGGCCACCTCTTGCATAATCGATCAGCTTGAGGGCAATGCCTTCAAGCTCGGGAGGAATCTGGAATTCAGGGCCTGGCGGTATTGCATCGAACGGCACGCCTTCGTCACACGCCAGAATGTGCATGATCCTCAGCGACACGCGCGCCAGATGCCCGAACACCTGGCGGTTCATGCAGACGGCTGCGGTAATCGCCCTCATGCCTTTCATCGAATGCGCACGCGGACACCCTCCGCTTTCGCGTGCCTGGACCTGCAGTGATGCCTGAGTGTCAGACGGATCGATCCACCGCTCAGGGTCCAGGTTGTCCAACTCGAGTTGCGCCTCCAGCCAGCTCGCCGCTGTTTCAGCCGGACTGCAGCGGCTTATGGTGCTGATGCGAGGCCGGGTCAGCATCACGCTTTCTTCCATCTGCGGTGGGTAACCACCGCCAATGTCGGAATGCGCGCCAGGCAGAATAATCTCCCTGGGCCATGCCGGCTGCACACTGTTGAGCGCAAAATTGCGCCGGGACTCGTCACGCGCCACCAGATGCAACACCTGCTGGGCGCATCCGGGCGGCAGGTACAGGTTCACCCGCCGGTTACTCGCATCTCTGGTATTACCCAAGTCCTTGAAGCTGCCGATTGCTGCGACCGTGTCGAACAGGCCGATCACCTTGAGCCGCACGCTGTCGTTCTTCCACGCGAACCCCTCTCCAAGACGTACTTTGCGGCTTTCAAGTATCGGGGCGAGCATACCCGCGCCCTGCTTCAGGATTTCATTGGCAAAATGCCTGGCAGAAGCTGCGCCGCGACTGAAGCCGAACACATCCAGTTCGAGCGTTTCCAACACGCAATCCGGATTGTCCCGAGGGAGTTTCTTTAACGCCGATTCCAGTTTCCTGAACGCGTTTTCGACTTTGGATATAACGCCGGTCGTCCCTCGGCCAAAACTCTGTCCGGGCCATACCGAATCGCGCCCGCCAGAGGTCGTGCCAGCACCGCTGATATAGATCGGGCAGTACACCATCAGACCGGTGCCGTCATTGTCGGCCAGCGTTTGTTGTCGATATAAACCGACCAGCCTGGCTATATTGCTCAACTCGTTACTGTAACTACTGCCAGGATGAACATGACGCCCTGCACACTCTTTTATGTGCTGCCCATTATTGACTTCAATCAACGCCTGGCAATCAGCCCCGATCTGACTGTTGACGCGATTGTTTCCCGTGCCATCAAAGAAAACCCCTATGCGGGCGGTCAGCCGGCGGGAAACTGCGTAGGGCGTTGGCGTTGCGGGTTGAACATTCCATTCATGGTTCATAACTTTTCCGTCCGTAGAGGCAGCCCATCAAAAAGGCTGCATTTAAACCAGCTTTAAATAAAGTTGATTTAAACAGCTTGCTCAACGGCACCGAACAGTCAAGTCATACACGATCTTTTCAGAAACCCCCTACACGCCCAGTCGCTATAAACCAGCAAACGATCAATAAGTACCGACAGTTGGCGTTCAGTATCTTATAGTTGTACACGCTTTGATAAACATCTTGATCAGCCGGCCGAAACGCGTCGTATATACGTCCTTACAGTCATGAACGCCCTTGCGGTTTGTAGCCCAGACGCAGGCCACCCCAATGCCGTCCCTTGACCATGATTGGCACCGAAAGATCATGCATCAGTTCGCCGGTGTCTCGGGTGTAGGTCTGCAGCAATACGGGCTGCTGATGGCTGCCGCAACGAATGCCGGTTCGATCATCAAACTTGCGCTTGCTGCGATTGCGCGCGTTGTCCACCGCCCGGTCGCCAGTCAACGGCAGGCTGAAGGCGTTGTTGTGAGTCGGCACATAGCCCTGTTGCGTACAGGCGATGGCAAACACCAGGCCTTCATGGCGGGGCAGCAAAGGTTCCTGCAGCCCCGGCAATGTCTGATCGGTGTAGCGATCAAACCGCGTCGTGAAGCGGGTGGGCGAGGTATCGGGAACCGGCTTGTAGGTGCGATCGAACAAGTCATCCAGACTGACCCGTCCCTGGTCGATATCAGCTTCGAACTTTTCGCCGATGAGCCGTGCACCTTCGCGCGCCAGATCGTAGACACGCTGGTGATAGTCATCCAGGCCGACCTGGGCCAGCCGCTGACTGATGGTCTCTGCCTGGCCCTCCATCTGCACCGCGGACTTCGCCAGTTGCCGAGTCTGCTCATCACTGACCGCCAGATCGCTGCGCATGTTTTCGACGGCGTCGAACAGGCTCGCCAATTGATCCTGATTGCTTCTGGCGCCCTGAGCGATTTCGCTGACCTGACTCTCCACTTCGACGGCCAGACGTGCAATGTTGCCCAGATGCTGACCAGCCAGCTCGACCTGCCCGACCCCGGCGTCCAGCCCGGACGACAATTCACGAATCTGCTCGACCACCTGCGCAGTACGCTGCTGGATATCGGCCACCATCTGACCGACTTCCCCCGTAGCGCTGGCCGTGCGCCCCGCAAGCCCGCGAACCTCATCAGCCACCACCGCAAAGCCGCGCCCGTACTCGCCAGCCCGAGCGGCTTCGATAGCGGCATTGAGCGCCAGCAGGTTGGTCTGGCTGGCAATCGACTGAATGACCAGCGTCACCCTCTGGATCTCTTCACTGCGCTGGCTGAGGGCCTCGATCAACTGGCGGCTGTTAATGGCACGGGTGCTCAACTGGTGCATGCGCTCGATGGACTCGTTCAGAACGCTGCTGCCCGACTCACTGCGCTGACGCGCCTCGCTGGCAGCCACCAGGGCTTGCTGGCTCAACTGCGCAGTCTGCTGTTCGGTCGCGATCATCTGATCGGCGCTGCTGACGATCTGCTCGGCAGCACTCAACTGCGACTGCACCTTGCCTGCCAGTTGGCCGACGGAAAACGCTACCTGAGCAGCCGACAGCGCGTTGTGACTGGTGGTGCGAGACAGGTCGCGAGCCAGAGACACAATATCGCTGGCCCCTGCTTCGGCTTGCAAAACCGGCCTCCGCCCGCGCATCAGGCGGGGCAGCCAGACCACCAGCAGCGTTATCGGAACCACAATATAGAGAGACAGACCAGTAGCGCTCATGGCGGTCAGTAGCAGACACATTGCAACGGTCTGCGCCGCCGGCACCCACACCCCCGACTGTGCATCAGGTGCGTCGGACAGCGGCAGTCCGGCTGCCATTGAAAGGTTCTCGGCCATACTTCGTCACCCCATCGCTATTTATCGTTATGGGATCCATTAAACGCTAGATAACGGCTAAGTGCCATGCGCTGTTGGTCGTAGCGAACAGCGTGAGGCTTTCGACAAATTCCGGGCACAACAAAACCGGGAGGCAATTTCTTGCCTCCCGGTGTTTTCACTCAGCTGCGGTTGCCTGCGTATCAGGCCTGGCGCTGGTGCTTGTCGATCTGCTCGTGGCGCTCTTGCGCCTCGATGCAGTACTTGGTGGTCGGGCTGATCAGCAGACGCTTGAGGCCAATAGGCTCGCCGCTGTCATCGCACCAGCCGAATGTGTCATCGGCAATGCGCGAGAGGGCCATTTCCAGCTGAGGCAGCATGCGCTGATCGCGGTCAATTACATTGACCAGCCAGTGGCGCTCTTCTTCGACAGAAGCAGCGTCAGCCGGATCCGCAGGCGTGTCCAGGCTCTCGATGGCAATACGGCTCTGCTCGATTCGCTCGTGGATCTCGACCTTCATGCCCTGCAACAGCTCGACGAAGAAAGCGTGCTGCTCGGCGTTCATGTAGTCATCGGCCGGCATGGCCAGCAACTTTTCCTTTGTCATTTATTTCTCTATAAAAAAACGTGCATTGAGGAGCAGCTCGACGTTGCCGTGCAAGCCAATAATCTCCAAGCGCCACCTGGCACTCAATTTACGAGGGGCGGCAGTCTAAGGCCGGCTAGCGGGCTCGGCAACACAATTGAAGGGTTTTCGTACAACAATCGTACGAACCCCCCTTTAAATGCGGGTACAAACCTTGCCGCGCACGCGCCCTGACGAGGCTCTGACCCGTGGACGACTCATCGGTTCCGGCAATATTCAAAGCAAAAAAAGGCCTGAAACAGGCCTTTTCATACAGCATCGGAGCTCAGCGCTTGGTCTTGCGCTTGTTGCGATATTGATCGATTACTACCGCCGCTACAATGATCAGGCCTTTGATAATGTCCTGAACATAGGCGTCCACGCCAACAAAAGTGAAACCGCTGGCCATCACTCCCAGAATCAGTGCGCCAATCACCGTGCCAGTGATTCTGCCCACCCCGCCGGCAAGGCTGGTACCGCCGATGACCGCTGCGGCGATCGCATCCAGCTCATAGGACATCCCCATCCCCGCCTGCCCTGTGGCAGCACGCGCAGAAGCAACGACTCCCGCCAGTCCGGCCAGAAGCCCGGCGATGCTGTAGACAATGATCAGGTGTCGCTTGACGTTGATTCCGGAAGTCCGAGCCGCCTGCATGTTGCCGCCGATGGCATAGGTGTATTTGCCGTACTTGGTGTAGCGCAGGGCAATGTGAAAGATCACGGCGACCACCAGAAAGATAAGCACCGGCATCGCGCCCTGCCCGATGGCCGTGTAGGAATCAGAGAGCATGCTGACCGGCTGGCCTTCGGTATAGAAGCGCGCCAGGCCGCGCGCGGAGACCATCATGCCCAGCGTGGCGATGAATGGCGGGATCCCGGTAATCGCAATGATGCTGCCGTTGATCGCGCCAGCCAACAGCCCCACCCCCAGCCCGACCACCACCGGTATCCACACTGGCAGGTCGGTCAGCGACGGAAAGACTGCGCGGGTATAATCCGAGGTTTGTGCCAGGCTCGCGGCAATCATCGCCGACAGCGCCAGCACCGAGCCGGAAGACAGATCGATGCCTGTCGTGATGATCACTTGGGTCACGCCGATGGCCAGCAACCCGATGATCGAAACCTGAAGAATCATCAGTACCAGGCGCTGGGAATTGAGCAGAAAACTCTGGTCGCGGACGATCCAGCCAAACATCTCGAAAACCAGCCCGATGCCGATCAATACCAGAAAGATACTGAGCTCCGTCGGCAGACGTCGTTTGCCTCTGGCAGGCGCCAGAGCTGGTTTATTTTGCAGAATCGCGTTGCTCATGTTCGTTACCCTCTTGTTCTTCTTTTACCGAGCGCCATATCGCGAACTCAATGAACCCGATGCCCAGAGGCCAGGTGCATGACTTTTTCCTGGGTTGCCTCATTGCGATCAAGGATCCCCATCATCTCTCCCTCATGCATCACCATGACCCGGTCACTCATGCCCAGCACTTCTGGCAGCTCCGAAGAGATCATGATCACCGCCATCCCCTCGCTGGCCAGCAGCGAGATCAGCCGATAGATTTCCGCCTTGGCTCCTACGTCGATGCCGCGTGTGGGCTCGTCGAGAATCAAGACTTTGGGATTGGTCATCAGCCAGCGCGCCAGCAACGCTTTCTGCTGGTTGCCGCCGGAGAGCGTGTCGATGCACTGCTCCAGCGAAGGGGTTTTTACCCGCAGCTTCCTGCACATCTCTTCGCACAGGGTACGCAAGGCCTTTTGCTGCACGAAGCCATTGCCTGCGTAGTTGGCCAGCACCGCCATCTCCATGTTTTCCATCACCGACAGGCACGGAAACAGGCCAGTCAACTTGCGATCCTCAGTCAGCAGGGCAAACCCCAGTTCGATGGCCTGGTGCGGATCGCCAATTCGCACGGTCTTGCCCTCGAAGAGAATCTCGCCGCTGTCGGCGGGGGATATACCGAACAAGGTCTCGGCCACATTGGTTCGTCCCGACCCCATCAGGCCGGCAATGCCAAGGATTTCACCGGCGCGCAGGTCGAAACTTACGCCCTGGAAGATGCCTTTCAAACCCAGGCCCTTGACAGAAAGCCTTACATCGCCTGCCGGCTGGTCACGCTGGGGGAACAGTTGGGTCAATTCACGACCGACCATCATCGAGATCAGGCTGTCGCCGTCCATGCTGTCGGCGCGCTGCAGTCCGATGTAGGCCCCGTCGCGAAACACGGCAACCTCATCGGCGATCTTGAACACTTCGCTCATCTTGTGAGTGATATAGATGATGCCTTTACCCTGCGAGCGCAGGTCGGCAATGATCGAAAAAAGGTGAGCCACTTCGGTTTCAGTAATGGCCGAGGTCGGCTCGTCCATGATCAGCACGTCCGAGTTGTAGGAAACCGCCTTGGCAATCTCCACCATCTGCCGCTCGGCGATGCTCAGGTTGCCCACCAGCTCTTCGGGATCAAGCTTGATGCGCAGGCGCTCCAGCAATTGGGCAGTGCAGCGGTGCATCTCCCGGTGATCGACCATGTGCAGGCTGTTAAGCTGCTCGCGGCCTATCCAGATATTCTCGGCAATACTCATGAACGGCATCAGGTTGAGCTCCTGATGGATCATGGCAATGCCGGCCTGCAGGGCCGAAAGTGGCGTTT
This sequence comes from Pseudomonas coronafaciens pv. oryzae str. 1_6, assembly GCF_000156995.2. Classification (NCBI taxonomy): domain Bacteria; kingdom Pseudomonadati; phylum Pseudomonadota; class Gammaproteobacteria; order Pseudomonadales; family Pseudomonadaceae; genus Pseudomonas; species Pseudomonas coronafaciens. Next base: position 3,319,989 of record NZ_CP046035.1, read on the forward strand.
CAAAGCTAACCGGCTCGCCACGCAAGCGGATCTCGCCCGAGTCCGGCTGGTAGATGCCCGCGATGATTTTCATCAGCGTCGACTTTCCGGCTCCGTTCTCGCCCATCAGCGCCAGCACGCTGCCAGGGCGCACTCGCAATTGCACGTCATCGAGCGCAATGACGCCGGGGAAAGCCTTGCTGATATGGCTGATTTCCAGCAGATAAGGGTGCTGGGTATCCGGCGTGGCGCCATGCACATCGATGGACGGCAGGTCGCCGGACGCAGGCGGACTGACAGTGGCAGAACCGAACATGATCACAACTCCTCAAGCGGCAGCCTGCGGGAGGGCATTTCAAGCGCCTCCCTGGCCTGCCGGCTGTTGTTATTTGAAGGTGGCGACGTTTTCAGGCGTAATCAGGCGATAAAGAATGACAATTGCCTGGGGCTCGACCTTTTCCTTCCTGGCCATTTTCACCGCTGCATCGATTGCACCATCGGCCTGGCCCTTGGCGTCCTGAAAAACGGACGCTGTCAGGTCGCCTTTTTCGATGGCGCTGATCCCGTCTGGCGTACCGTCGACTCCGGCGACAAATACAGTGCCCTGCTTGACACCCGCCTGCTTCAGCGCCAGCGCGGCACCAATGGCCATTTCGTCGTTGTTGGCCAGTACCGCATTGAACTTGCGGCCTTGAGTGAGCCAGTCATTGGTCAGGTCCATACCCTTCTGACGCAGCCACGTGCCGGTCTGCTCCTGATCTATCTTGATATCCGGGTATTTCGCCAGCACTTCCTTAACGCCTTTGGTACGGTTCAGCGTGGAATTGTTGGCCAGATCACCCAACAGAATCACGACGCTACCCTTGCCACCCATTTTGTCGGCGATGAACTGCGCTTGCAGTCGGCCCGCCTCGGTATCGTCCGAGGTGACCGTTGCGACGCCTTCAGGCAGTTTCACCTGATCAGGGCGGCGGTTAACGTAGACCAGCGGAATACCGGCAGCGACTGCAGCCTTGGTGATGCTGGCGGTCGCTGCCGTGTCCACCGGGTTGACGATCAGGGCATCGACCTTCTTGTTGATGAGTTCCTTGACCTGATCGAGCTGCTTGTTGACGTCCGCACGGGCATCGACAAATTGCAGCGTCACGCCTCCGGGCATGGTTTTGGCCTTGGCGCCCATGTCCTCGCGCAGGTAGGTCAGCCAGGTGTCGTCAAACTGCGACATGGCAACCCCGACCTTGATATCAGCCAGTGCCGCACTGCTGCCGAGCATCAGGGCCAGCGCGAGGGAGGTAAAGCGAACCTTGGTATTCATAAGGGTCTATCTCCAAATTCTTGTTGTTGTCGGGGCTTGGCAAAGACGTAGAACGGTGCAACCCGTCAACGGGGCAGGCGAACTCCGGTCGCACCGGGAATGCAGAACAATTGCGCGTCCTTGTGCTGCACGCACATGCCACGGGCAACGATCGTAAGAAAGTGCTCCATGGTCCGAATCCAGCATGACGGGGTGGCAGAACGCTTGGCGGTGAGGCCAGAGGCAGGGGTTTTCATCGACAGTACCTATCTTTTGTTTTGTTTTTGTTGGCGTGTTTCCCATGGCCTGAAAATGATTTCAGACCCGGGTGATTCGATAGTCGGTAACCTGAAAAAGACTCTATTGGAAAATATTTTCCAATTCAACCAATTTTAGAATTTTATTCCATTTCATTTATTGTCGGGCCGAAAATGACAAAGCCTGACGGGTATCAGGCGTCAGGCTTTCGTGAGCGGAAATTTCAGTGGCGGGATTGCGCGACAGCAGGCGAGTCCATAGCTATTACCATCGCAGTTGCTACAGCGCCACAATCCGTCCCTCCTTTGCGCTCAGGCGTGCGGCGTCCATTACCCGCGCTGATGCTATCGCGTCATGAGGATCGACCGGGTTGGCACCCTGCTCGTCTATTGCACGCTGCAATTGCTGGTAGAACTCGAGCCAGCAGCCGCGCTCCGAGGGCACTCGTTCACGATGATCACCGTGTTCGAACCAGCCCCAACGCCTGTGCTCTTCAACGCCCCAGCGCTCGCCCTCGGAGCGCGGCGTCAGACCGGCAAACGCCGCCTCCTCCTGACCGTCAAGGCCGTCGACGCTGTAGCAGCCTTTCGATCCGCTAACTCGAAAACGCGGCTTCGGGCTGCTTTGCAGGCAACTCCCGGAAAGGTGCGAAACCACGCCGTTGGCATGGGTCAGTACGACGAAAAACGTGTGATCCAGCTCGTCGTCCGCGCTGGCGAAGCGCAATTCGCCATATACCCGCTCGACCGGCCCGAACAGCACCAGCGCCTGATCCACCAGATGACTGCCCAGGTCGCGCAACATGCCACCACCGCTGGCCTTGCCGACGGAGCGCGGCGAATAGCGCTCGATACTTGACTCGAACCGGCTGATCTCGCCCAGCGCGCCGCTGTCGATCAATTTACGCACCGTGAGGAAGTCGGAATCCCAACGCCGGTTCTGATAAACGCTGAGCAATACTCCACGCCTTTCGGCAGCCTCCACCAGCTCACGCGCTTGCGCGGCATCGGCGGCGAAAGGCTTATCGCTGACCACCGCCACGCCCAGCTCTATAGCCTCCAGAATCAGCGCTCGCCGCGATGCCAGCGGTGTTGAAATAACCACCACATCGACCCCGGCGGTCACCAGTTCGGCAAGCGTGTCGAACGTCGCCACGCCGGGATGATCCTTGGCCACGCCCTGCTTTCGTTCAGGCGAACGGGTAACGACGCCTGCAAACGTGGCACCGGGCACACTTGAAATCAGCGTCGCGTGAAAGTAACGCCCCCCTTTGCCGTAGCCCACCAGCCCTGCTCGCATGGATATCTCCTGTGGTCCATGATCCTCAGGCCGCAGCCATCGGTTGTGTGTTCGGTGCAACCGTATCAGCGCAGCAACTCGCTTTTGACCCGCTCGAGCATGAACCGGCTCGACTCGTCGGCGCGCTCTTCCCAGGCAAATACGGCCACCGTGGCGATGCCGTCGAACTTCATGTCTCTCAACGTCGAGAAAAACGCCTCCCAGTTCACCTCGCCCTGACCGATATCAAGGTGCTGATGCACCGTCGCCGTCACGCCGGGCGGGTTGACGATGTAACGCAGGCTGGAAGAGGCGCGGTGATTATAGGTGTCGGCAATGATCAGGTGGGTGAGCCTGTCGCCGGCATAGCGCAGCATGGAGGCGATATCTCCCACGCCGTCATCGTAGAAAAACGTATGGGGCGCGGCATACAGGTAGTTGATCCAGTCACGATCAAGCCCGCGAATGATGTCCACCGACTCGTTGTTGCGCTCACAGAAGTCATAAGGATGCGCCTGAATATCGAGCTTGATGCCTTCGCGCTCGAAATGCGGCATAAGCTCGTCCATCGACTTCATGAACTGGTTCTCGCAGATCAGCGCATGATCCGACTGCCCGCTGAACTCGGTATTCATAAGGTCACAGTCCATTTCCACCGCAACCTGAATGGCACGTTTCCAGTTGCGCACTGCAGCAATACGCAAGTCTTCGTCGGGCGCTGCCCAGTGATACAGCGGCAACAGCGAAGAAAGTTTCACACCTGCATCGCTAAGGGCTTTGCGAAACTCCCTGATGCGTGCGCGATCCACGCGGGGATACTTGTAAAACGGCATGAAATCTTCACGCGGCGACAGTTCTATATAGTCGTAACCCAGCTCCGCGGTTTTATCGACCATCGCCCCCAAGGGCAGATGGCGGTACATGTATGGGTCCAGTGCGATCCGCATGATGCCTCCCTGTTACTTTTGACGAGAGATGTTCCCGTGGCTGAAAAATCTGTCAGGCGTAGAACGCCGGACGTACTTCAAGGGCAATCGGCACAACTGCGCCGTTGTTCTGCGCCAGCACGCAGGCATCGGCCGCTACGGCAGCCGCATAGCCGTCCCAGGCAGAAGGGCCGTAGATCGTTCCTGCCTTGACGCCGTCGATGAAGTCCTGCAGCTCGACGTCATAGGCAGCAATGAACCGGTCTTTCCAGTCCATCAGAATCGCGTTGGACAATTTGGCTTCACTGCGCATCTGCACCTGAGAAGGCTCGGGCAGTCTGGCGATGCCGCTCTCGCCGACCACCTCGCACTGGATGTCGTAGCCATACTGGCAGTTGACGAAGACCTCGACGTCGATGCGCGTGCCTCTGGCGGTCTCCAGCATCACGATCTGCGGGTCTTTCATGTGCGCCAGGGCCTTGCCGGTCTTGCGCGGAAAAACCACCTGTGCAGACACATAATCATCGTCGAGCAGCCAGCGCAGCACATTGAGTTCGTGAATAAGGGTGTCAGTGATGGCCATATCGGTCTTGTAATTCTCGCCTACGCGCGGGTTGCGGTGGGCGCAATGGAGCATCAGCGGCTCGCCGATCTGGCCGCTGTCGATCACCGCCTTGAGGGCGCGATAGCCCTGATCATAAGGCCGCATGAAACCCACTTGCACCAGACGCCTGCCACTGGCGATCTCGGCTTCGACAATATGCCGGCAGCCTTGAGCCGTCACTGCCAGCGGCTTTTCGCAGAACACCGGCTTACCTGCAGCGATGGCCGCCAGCACGTACTCTTCATGGCTAGGCCCCCACGAGCAAACCAGCACTGCCTCGACATCGGGCGCCGCGATCAAAGCGTGCCCGTCGGCATACACTTCGGCGCTGATGTCGAGGTCGCGCACAACTTTTGCAGCCTGCTCCAGATTGATGTCGGTGACGGCCACCACCTGACTGCCGACCAATGTCTTGCTGCAACGGCGGATATGATCCTGACCGATTGCGCCTGTACCAATCACGCCGAGTTTCAATGCCATGTTCGTATTCCTTTTTGTTATTGGATGTTGCCGTGAGCAGGTCACGGGCCATGAACGCTAAAAAGTGATCAGTACTGGCGCGCCTTGGCCAGCTCGCGGTTGAGTTTTTCGTACACCTGAGCGGTGGTACCTGTGGTGGATACTTCGGCGACACCGACCCGCCACCACGACAGGTACTTGTGAATCATGGTCTTGGGCAGCACCTTGATATCGATCAGCGTCGAGACCGTCTGGAGCCGGGCATCGGCGAGCGCCTGATGCAACTGCTCGGCAGTGCTCACCTTGTAGGTCTTGCAGCCATAAGCCGCCGCGCTCATGGCAAAATCCACCGGTACGAAGTCGCCATCGAGCTTGCCGGTCTCCGGGTTGCGGAAACGGAACTCGGTGCCGAAACTGTTCATTCCGTGTTCCATCTGCAAATTGTTGATGCAACCGAAGGTCATGTTGTCGAGCAACACAACGTTGATCTTGCGGCGCTCCTGAATCGAGGTCGCCAGCTCCGAATGGAGCATCATGTAAGAACCATCGCCGACCAGTGCGAAGACTTCCCGGTGCGGCTCGGCGAGCTTGACGCCGAGCGCAGCATTGACCTCATAGCCCATGCACGAGTAGCCGTATTCAACGTGATAGGTATCGACCCCGGTGCTGCGCCAGGCGCGTTGCAAGTCCCCCGGCAGGCTGCCCGCGGCGGCAACGATTACCGCGTCGGCCGGCAGGTTGCGGTTGAGAATGCCCAGCACGCCGCTCTGGGTCAGGCACGAACCGGTCAGCTCAATGAAGTCGCGCAGCACGGCCGGGTCCATGTGGTCGTTGATTTCAGGCACGAAGCCTTCGCTCTGATACTCCACCGCATACAGCCGATCCACTTCGGCATCCAGTTGCGCACGCGCGGTCCGCGGCGCATCGCCCCACGCAGCACGATAACCGCTGGCCTGCAGGCTTTCGGTCAGTGCCTGCAAGGCCACCTGCGCATCGGCCAACAACTGCACGCCGTCCAGTTTCTGTACATCGAAAGCGCCAACATTGAGGTTGAGAAACTGTACATCCGGGTTCTGGAACAGCCATTTCGACGCGGTGGTGAAATCGCTGTAGCGGGTGCCTACGCCGATGATCAGATCGGCTTCCTTTGCCAGTTGATTGGCCGCCACCGTGCCGGTTTCGCCGATCCCACCCATGTTCAACGGGTGCGCCGAGACGATGGCGCTTTTACCTGCCTGGGTTTCCGCAAACGGGATGTCGAAGCGCTCTGCAAAGGCTTGCAACGCTGCAGCTGCGCCTGAATAACGCACCCCGCCACCGCAGATCAGCAAGGGCTTGCGCTTGCTGCCGAGCAAGGCCAGCGCATCGTCGAGCATCGCCTTGCTTGGCGGACGACGATCAATACGGTGTACGCGTTTTTGCAGAAAGCTGTCCGGGTAATCGTAGGCTTCGGCCTGAACGTCCTGGGGCAGAGCCAGGGTCACTGCACCTGTCTCGGCCGGGTCGGTCAGCACGCGCATGGCGTTGAGCGCGGCGCTCATAAGTTGCTCGGGGCGGTTGATACGGTCCCAGTACTTGCTCACGGCCTTGAAGGCATCGTTGGTGCTGATGCTCAGGTCGTGAAATTGCTCGATCTGTTGCAGCACCGGGTCAGGCTGGCGGCTGGCGTAGACATCGCCGGGCAACAGCAGCAGCGGAATCCGGTTGGCAGACGCCGTTGCAGCCGCAGTGATCATGTTGGCCGCCCCCGGCCCTACCGAAGAGCTGCAGGCGTAGATTTTGCGACGCAGATGCTGTTTGGCAAAACCGATGGCAGCGTGGCACATGCCCTGCTCGTTACGGCCTTGATGCACCACCAGATCACCGCTGTCCTGCTCCAGCGCCTGGCCGAGGCCCAACACATTGCCGTGGCCGAAGATGGTAAAAATGCCCGCGACGAACTTGCTCTGTACGCCGTCGACTTCGACATACTGATTATCTAGAAACTTCACCAGGGCCTGGGCCATGGTCAGTCGGGTTGTACTCATGTTGGCACCTTGTTCTTGTTTGAGGTGGCCTGAATAGGCAGAAAATCAATGGCGCTGGGAAACGGCTTGTGACAAATGCGCCATGCTTACCGAGATCGCCTGGGGAATATCGTCCAGCGCATGAACGCTTTCGGCGAACGGTTCAAACGACAGATGTCCTGAATAGCCGCTGTCCAGCAACCTTTCGATCTGTGCAACGTTGCCAAGAATGTCAGCCTCGCCAACCAGCACGCGGTGACCGTCGCGAATGCTGTTGAGCGGTGCCTGCGCGTCCTCGACACCGGAGATATGCACCAACCCGGTCAGCTCCGGAAACAGCTCGACCTCACCCGCCAGATGGTGATGAAAGGTGTCGTGAACCAGACGGTAGACATCCAGCCCGCCAACGGCCTTGATTGCATCCACTGCCTGACGCTTGAAGCGCAGCGAGCACTCCTCGAAGCCCAGCGGCTCGACGAAACCCAGAACTCCGTACTCACGAAGAATCGGCGCCAGCGCGGTCAGCGCGGTGCGCAACCCGGAAGCACGCTGCGCCCCGTTGCGCGTGTCGGCATGGTCGTTGAGCGGGCACAACACCAGCCCCTTCGCACCGCAGGCGCGAGCGTACTGCGCCAGTTTTGTCGCCTGGGCACTGCGCTCGTCATTCCAGACATCGAACGGGTACAGCGCATTGATCGAAAGAACCTGTACGCCTTTGGCAGCACAAAGATCAGCAACGACCTCTGGCGCAGTGCCGTCCTCGATCTCGACGCCCTTAAGGTCGTTGCGGATCTCGATGGCGTCGGCACCCAGCTTTACAGCCAGATCGACGAATGCCTCAAGCGACAGGCGCGGTGCGACCATTCTATTGAGGGCGAAACGCAGTGGATGACTCATTGTTATTGTTCTCCGCACATTCCATTGATGGGTGAAAACTATTTGGCGGTCGGCATGCTGAACTCCGGCCCTTTGGCGATGCTGTCCGGCCAGCGCTGCATGACGCTTTTGTAGCGGCTGTAGAAGCGCAGCCCTTCTTCGCCGTAGGCATGGTGATCGCCGAACAGCGAACGCTTCCAGCCTCCAAACGAATGCCAGGCCATAGGTACCGGAATCGGCACGTTGATCCCGACCATGCCGACCTTGATGGTCCTGGCAAATGCACGGGCCACGCCGCCATCGCTAGTGAAGCACGACACGCCATTGCCGAACTCATGCGCGTTGATCAGCTCTACTGCGCTGGCGAAATCCGCTACATGCACGATGCCCAGCACCGGGCCAAAGATTTCTTCCTTGTAGATCTGCATTTGCGGCGTGACGTTGTCGAACAGCGTTGCCCCGACAAAGAAGCCCTGCTCGGCGCCCGGCACACTGAAATTGCGACCATCGACAATCAGCGTGGCACCTTCTTTCACACCCTGATCGATGAAACCCTCGACCTTGGCCTTGTGTACGGCGGTGACCAGCGGCCCCATATCCGAATCGGCCTGCATGCCGTTGCCGACCTTGAGCCGTTCGATGCGTGGCAGCAGCTTGTCGATCAGACGCTGGCCCACGTCGCCCACTACCACGGCAACGGAAATGGCCATGCATCGCTCGCCAGCCGAACCATAGGCAGCGCCGATCAAGGCATCGGCGGCCTGATCCAGATCGGCATCGGGCATCACGATCATGTGATTCTTGGCCCCGCCAAGCGCCTGCACGCGCTTGCCGCGGGCAGTGCCCTGTTGATAGATGTATTCGGCAATCGGGGTAGAACCGACGAACGAAATCGCCTCGATATCAGGGTGCTGGAGCAAGGCATCGACCGCCACCTTGTCACCCTGCACCACATTGAACACGCCGTCGGGCAACCCGGCCTCTTTCAATAGCCGCGCCATCAACAGACTGGCTGAAGGGTCACGCTCGGACGGTTTGAGAATAAAGCAGTTGCCAGTCACCAGCGCCATGGGGATCATCCACAGCGGCACCATGACCGGGAAGTTGAACGGCGTGACCCCGGCGCAGACGCCCAGAGGTTGGCGCAGGTTCCAGTTATCGATACCGCCACCGATGTTGTCACTGAAGTCACTCTTGAGCAGGCTCGGCGCGCCGCAGGCAAATTCGACGATTTCGATGCCGCGCACCACTTCACCGCGCGCATCGGAGAGCACCTTGCCGTGTTCCCGGCAGATTATCTGCGCCAGCTCGTCGTGGTGTCGATCGAGCAATTCCTTGAACTTGAACATCACCCGCGCTCGGCGCAAAGAAGACTGATCGGCCCAGCCCGGAAACGCCGCCCTGGCTGCTGTAACTGCTTCATCCACTGTCTTGACACTGGCCAGCGCGACGCGCGACTGAACCGTGCCGACTGCCGGGTTGAAGACGTCGCTGAAACGCTCGCCATCGCCGTCATTCACGTGCCCGTTGATGTAATGGCCGATCACCGGTGACTCGCTCATCTGCATGACTCCAAAGAAAAGGGGGATTAAAGATCCAGCAGCCAGCTGTGCTGCGGATCGTTATGGAACTGCCAGGCACGCGTCGGGCCGGCCATCACGTTCAGGTAATACGATTCATAACCGTAAGGCACGGACACCGGGTGATAGCCCTTGGGCACTGTCACCAGGTCGTTGTTTTCCACGGCCATGGCCTGATCAATACTGCGGTCGTCGGTATAGACGCGCTGGAAGACGAAGCCCTGCGGCGGGTTGACCATGTGGTAATAGGTTTCTTCGAGAAAACTCTCGTGCGGCAGGTTGTCTTTATCGTGCTTGTGCGGCGGGTAGCTGGAGGAATGCCCCGAAGGCGTGCGCACCTCGACCACCAGCAGCGAATGGGCCGGCTCGCTGTCGGGCAGAATGTCGCACACGTATCGGGTATTGGCCCCTTTGCCGCGCACGCTGCGTTTCATGCTGGCAGGCTGAATCAACCGGGCCGCAAGCTGCTTGCCGGCATCGCCAGGGGCGCTGCACACAGCCAGATGAACCGACCCACGGGCGACGAATTCGGCCCGGCTGTGCGGCGGCAGGTAGACCGCAAACGGTGATTTCTCTTCGAACACTGACTGCCTGTCGCCGATATCTTCCCAATTGAACGCGCCCTGCCCCGGCGCCTCGCCGCTCACACTGACGTGCCCGGCAAGCACTACCACGCACACTTCATGCTGTTCGGTGTTCAACGGCAGGCGTTCTCCACTCTCCAGACGGTAAGCCTTGAAGCCCACGTATTCGAGGGTGCCCGGCGCAAGTGCAACAATGTCTCGGCCGGCAGGTTTGCTTTTGGTCAGCAGACTCATGAATCAATCCTCCTTATCAGGCATCGGCCAGCAATTGGCGCAAGGTGTCATAACCTTTTTTGGCATACGCGTAACTGGGCGCAACCGCCGGATCCTGTTCAGCCTCGACGACCAGCCAGCCGCTATAGCCGGCCTGCAATAACACGTCGAGCAGTGCCGCAAAATCGATGTCGCCGTCACCTGGCACAGTAAACGTGCCGTTGATGATGCAGTCCGGAAAGCTCCAGAGGTTGTTGCGGGCCAGTTGCACGACCGGTTTGCGCACGTCCTTGAAATGCACGTGGCAGACCCGTTTTATGTGCTTGCTCAGCACCTGCAAAGGCTCGCCACCGCCCATATAGCAATGCCCCGAATCGAACAGCAGGCCGACTTCGCTGCCGGTCAGCGCCATCAGCTTGTCGATATCCTGAGGCGATTCGACGTAGGCCCCCATGTGGTGGTGATAGGCCAGACGCACTCCTCGGGAGAGCGTGTAGCGCGCCAGCTCGGTAAGCTTGTCAGCGTATTCGCGCCAGGCCTGATCGGTGTGAAAGCGCGGTCGTTCGACCAGCGGGATGCGTTGCCCCTGAATGGAATCGGCCACCTCGCCGTACACCAGCACCGACGCGCCGTTTTCGGCGAGCAAGTGCACATGCGGGCTGATGGCCTCGATTTCTTCAGCCACAGAACGCTGTGCCAGACGACTCGAATACCAGCCGGACACCAGCGCCAGGTCGTAGGGCCGCAGCACATCACCGACGCCCTTGGCGTCCTTCGGGAACTTGCCGTTGAGCTCAAAACCTTCGTAGCCGATGTCTTTACCTTCGCTCAGCGCGGTACTCAAGGGCGTTTCTCCCCCCAAGGCCGGCAAATCATCGTTGCTCCAGGAGATCGGGTTGATACCAATGCGGATCTTGGGCGTGGAAACTGAAACAGGCATGGCTGCACCTTTCTTGTTGTTATCGCTGCATCAATAAATTCAGGCGCGGCTTTCGCGCCAGGACTCGATCAACCAGTTGAAAGTACTCTGCACCCGGCTGACCAGCGTTGCATCGTCGATTTCCCCAGCCATCCAGGCCCGGCTTGGCTCACGAAAGATCGTCCGGCCAACGGCAAACCCCTTGCAGACGCGGCTGTTGCGAGCCTGGGCAAAGCCGGCCGCCAGTTCTTCGACCGGGGCATTGAGCCCGAGCAGCACGATGCCGCGACAGTACGGATCACGCTGCTCAATCAATTCGTCCAGCTGCTGCCAGACAGCGGCACTCTGCGCCTCGATTTTCCACCACGCCGGATAAATGCCCAAGTTGTACAAGCGCTTCATCGCTCGGACCATCACATCCGGATGAGGCGACGGGTGCTCCTTGGGCGGAATGATTTCAAGCAGCAGCTCATGGCCGCTGACGTTCGATGCGTCATACAGCGCCTTGATCTGCGCTTCCTGTTCCAGACGCAGCATGGGTTCGTCATCTGGATGGTATTGCACCAGGCACTTGATGATCTGTTCCTGCGGCCAGTTGATCAGATTGCTGCCGATGGAGCGGCCGTGCTCGAATGCCAGCGGTCTTGAGCCCTGCACCTCCACCGGGCGCGCCAGCCACCAGCCACGACCGGTGGCGGCGTTGAGCGAGTCCTGGCCAAAGCGCTGATCGGCAAGCAGCCCGACATCGGCTTCGATACCGCGCTTGCGCAGATCCGCCTCGACGTGTGCGACCGATTGCACAAACAGTTGCTTGAGCTGACTGATACTGTCCAGGTCACGCCCGGCCTGCTGCGCCAGTTCGACCAACTGACCGCGATGATCAAAAGCGAAGATGAACAGTTGTTTCCACTGCCTGCGCGGCACGCTGACCCGGTGCAGGCGCTGCAGAACGACGTCCTGATCAGGGCGGGTAACGGGTTCAGTGCTGCTGAACAGGTAGTCGAGTTCGGCAAGCGTGGGCATTGCCGGGGCGCAGGCATGGCGCGAGACCACCAGCCCGCCGCAGGCATTGGCCAACTGGCAGCAACGCTCATCGCTGGCGTCCTTGAGCCAGCCACTCAGAAAACCGGACATGAACGCGTCACCGGCACCCAGGACATTGAGCACCTCCACTCGCACACCGGGATAAATCGCGCCGTCTTCGAGACGTGCTGGAATGGCTCCGTGAATGACCGTGCAACCTTGCGGGCCGAGCTTGACCACCAGCGTTGCAGCAGTCAATTCACGCACGGTGCGCAGTGCGCCGAGCAAATCGGTCGAGCCACCGGCAATCAAAAACTCTTCTTCGGTGCCGACGATGAGGTCGAAACGCGGCAGGATACGCTGCACATGCTGGCTGACCCTGTTGTCGGCGACGAACCGCGTCTCGCCATCGGCTTTGCCTGCAAGCCCCCAGAGTACCGGCCGATAGTCGATATCCAGAACCCGTCTGACGTTGTGTTTCTCGGCATAATCCAGCGCCTGGCTGCTGGCCTGGAACACCTGATCAGTTGAAAAATGCGTGCCGGTAATCAGCAACGCCTTGCTAGATGCTATTTGCTGCTCGTCTATGTCTTCGGCGCGCAGGGCCATGTCGGCGCAATTTTCGCGGTAGAACACCAGCGGAAAGGTTTCGCGGTCCTTCAAGCCAAGCAGCACCATCGCGGTGAGACGCTCGGGGTCGCATTTGATGGCGCTGACGTCACAGCCTTCCCGCGCCAGCGACTCGACCAGAAAACGACCCATGTGGTCATCGCCTACCCGGCTGAGCATTGCTGACTTGAGGCCAAGTCTGGCGGTGCCAAACGCGATATTGGCGGACGAACCACCGAGGTATTTGGCAAAACTGGAGACATCTTCAAGTCGTGCGCCCACTTGCTGCGCATAGAGATCGACGCCCAGGCGTCCAAGGCAGATCAGATCCAACTGACGCCCGGTGGCAAAGCGAGTCTGGCCCATGGTGACTCCTGTTATTTTTATCAGCCTGCAGCGCATGCATGGGATGCACGATCTGCCTGTGTGAATGCAGCCTAAAACGTCGCGGGGCATCAATCAATATTTATTCTATATTTATTTTTTGTGGAATATTTTTTCTATAGGTTGGCGCAACTGCTGGCGCGGTGTAAGGACAGGTAGGATATAGTCGCTGTTGCCTGCCAGAAGCAGCTCCATCAGCAGGGCGCGGTCTCGACCCGGTGCTCTGAACGAACAAGCAGAAAGGATGTGACTATGACCAGCGCCGACCAGCCCACTCTGTCCGAGACGAGCGTCGACGTTCCGCCGACCAGCGCCGAAGCCCTGCTGCGCATGATTACCGATGAGTACGACGGTCTGCCTCGCCAGCTAAAGCGCATTGCCAGCTACATGAGCCAGCAGAGCGACCGCATCATGGTCGACCGCATAAGCGATATCGCGCGTGAATGTGAGGTTCATCCTTCAGCCATCGTGCGCTTTTCCCAGCGTTTCGGGTTCAGTGGCTTCAGTGAAATGCAGGCGCTGTTTCGTGAGGCCTACACCCACAAGACCACGCCGGTGCAGAACTACCAGCAGCGTATTCGCAGCATGATTGCCAACAAGTCGCAAAAAGCCAGCGCGGGCGACCTGGCACGTGAATGCGTCGATGCAACGCTGTCCGGGCTCGAACGCCTGAGCGCAGAGTTGGATGACGTCGAGTTCGAAAAGGCCGTAGACCTGGTGGTCAATGCCGACAACATCTATGTGGTGGGAGTAAGGCGTTCATTTGCGGTGGCGGACTACCTGGTCTACAACCTGCAGCACACCAACAAGCGTATTCACCTGATTTCAGGCCTGGGCGGCAGCTACCGCGAGCAGATGCGCAGCGTGCGCGCCAATGATCTGGTGATTGCGATCAGTTTCACGCCCTACGGCAAGGAAACCCAGCATTGCCTGCGCATCGCCCAGCATCACCAGGCCAAGACACTGATCATCACCGACAGCAATCTGTCGCCACTGGCCAAACGCGCCAATTCGGTGTTGCTGGTCAACGAAGGCAGCTCGTTTGCCTTCCGATCACTGAGCGCAACCCTGTGCCTGTGTCAGGCGCTGTTCATCGCAGTGGCGTATCGCCTGGAGCTGAAGGTGGACGAAATCCACGAGCAGGTCGGGTTTGACGATTGAGGGCTGGGATCCGCCTGAATACAGGCCCGGAAGGAAGTAACCACGACAGCTAACCGCAATGCCCACACCTTCCGGGCAGAAGCCTGACTTCAACTTTGGGACTTGGCTTCTTCGCCCATGCGTTGCTGGTTCTTCTCGCCCATTTTCTTCGCACGTTTTTCCAGCACCAGATAAACCACCAGCGCCAGCAACAAAGGCAGCAGGAAGTAGATAGCGCGGTAGCCGATCAGTGCGGCCAGCATGCTGCCCTTGGAAAACTGGTGCGCCAGCAAGGTGATGAACACTGTCTCCAGCACCCCGAGCCCGGCCGGGATGTGAGTAATGACACCTGCAATGCTGCTGATCAACAGTACCCCAAGGACGGCGGGGTAAAACGCGCTGTCGGGTAACAGGGTGTAGATCACCGCGGCCATCAACGACCAGTTCAGGGCACCCAGGCTGGCTTGCATCAACGCCTGCTTCAACGAAGGCAGATTGAATTCCTGTTTACGGATCGTCCACGAGCGCCGCCTGGAAAACCGGCAAGCCAGCAAGTAGGCAAAGCACACTGCCAACAGCCCAAAGCCGATCAGTTGCAAGGTCGTGGAACCGACGGACCATTCTTTGGGCAATTCCAGAAAGCCCATTGAAAACACAAAACCGGCCAGCAGCATGTAACCCAGCCAGTTGGTAATCAGGCTAAGACTCAGAATTCGGGTAATGGTCGAAACTTCCAGCCCCAGTCGGGAATACAGCCGATAACGCAAGGCAATCCCGCCCACCCATGAGCTGAGGTTAAGATTGAACGCATAGCAGACGAACGTGACCGGGACGATCTGTTTGATCGACAATTTATGCCGCGTGTAGTAACGCGCCAGTATGTCAAACCCGCAATAGGTGGCGTAGCTGGCAAACGCGACGACAGAGGCGATGACCAGGGTGCTGGCCTTGTAGGATGCCAGCGCTTTCTTGACCTCTTGCCAGTCGAGGTTCCTGACCAGCATGAACAGCAATACCGGCACCGCAATGAAGAAAAACAGATTGAAGATCCGTTTTGCCCATTTCCATTTGGTCTTCTGCGCGCTCTGCGGCGCAGCGCTTGCGGCCTGGGTCATGACGTTTTCTCCTGATCCAGTTCATGAAGGTTCTGATGCTGTTCGATAGCCTTGGCCTCAGGCACTACATCGCCAGCGCGCAGCGGTTTGAGACGTAACCCGTGAACCGGAAACAGCCCGGCAATCGCCGGAAAACGGCGCAGGAAAAAGAAGCTCAGCACGATCATCGGCGCACGCCACCACTGGCCACGAGCAGCCCCTTTCAGGCTCATCTGGGTGCTGTGCGCTGCGGCAAGCTCCATCAGATGATCCTGCAGACGCTGATTGAGCTCAGGGTCACGGATGACCAGATTGGCCTCCAGGTTCAACGCCAGGCTCAACGGGTCGAGGTTGCTGGAACCCACCGTCAGCCATTCTCCGTCGATCAACGCGACCTTGCCGTGCAGCGCACGCTGCTTGTACTCGTGAATGACCACCCCGTCGCGCAACAGATAGGTGTAGGTCAGACGCGAGCAGACCCGCACGAACGGCATGTCCGGCTGACCTTGCAGAATCAGCGTGACCTTCACGCCGCGTCGCGAGGCATTGCGCAGCTCGCGCAAAAACCGATAGCTTGGGAAGAAATAGGCGTTGGCGAGGGTAATCCGCTGGGTCGCGCCACGAATCGCCTCGAGGTACTGCTCTTCGATGTCAGTGGTGTGCTCGCCATTGTCGCGTTCGGCAAGCAGCATACTGGCATTGCCTGCACGATCCAGCTTGAGCGGTATCGGCGTCAGCTTCGACCGGACCGCGTCACTGAGCATGCTCATGGCGCTCTTGTGGATGTCGCCGACAATCGGACCGCGCACCAGAACGGCGTAGTCCTGTTTGGCGGTAAGGCCGGTGTCGGTCATGTGATCGACGCTGTAGTTGATGCCGCCGATAAAACCCAGTTCGCCATCAATAACCACTACCTTGCGGTGCAGACGCCGGAACAGGTTGGTACGCATACCCATGAAACGCGGGCGCGGGTCGAACAGCTGAATCTGGATACCGGCATCGATCATGGTTCTGACAAACGTCGAACTCAGGTCCGAAGTACCGTAATCATCAACCGTGACCACCACTTTCGCACCATTGCCGGCAGCTTCGAGCAATGCCTGCTGCAACCCCTCGCCGATCCGGTCTTCAAAAATAATGAACGTCTCGATCAACACTTCTTTGCGAGCAGCGCGGATACACTCGAATACGCGGGCATAAAAGTCTTCGCCGTTAATCAGCAACTCCACGGAGTTGCCGTCGCGCCACTGCCCTGTCTTGTTGGTCATAAGGTCAACTCCACTGCCAGGGGTGCATGATCGGAAAGATGAGACCACGGCCGGCTGGACAGCACTTTCGGGCTGTGGGACGTCGCATTGCGGACGTAAATCCGGTCAAGCCGAAGTAACGGCCAGCGCGCCGGAAAGCTTTTCGCTGGCGCGCCGAAGCGCTCTACAAACACTTCATGCAACCCCGTGCCGTGCAGAAGTGCATCGGCGCGCTGGCGCCAGTCATTGAAGTCTCCGGCCACAATCACCGGTTCGCCCTCTGGGAGACGTGCCATCAGCTCGGCGAGCAGTTTCAATTGCTGGCGCCGATGGCTTTCAAACAGCCCTAGATGGACGCAGACAGCATGCACGTGGCCATGGTTCGGCACATCCAGAATGCAGTGCAGCAAGCCTCGCTGCTCGGTGCCATCGATGGATATGTCGAGGTTTTCGTGCTGGATGATCGGGTATTTGGATAACAGCGCGTTACCGTGATCGCCGTCCGGATACACCGCATTGCGGCCGTAGGCAAAATCGCTCCACATGGCGTCGGCGAGAAACTCGTATTGCGAAATCGTTGGCCAGCCTTTGACACTGCGGGCATGGCTCTGTTGTTCACCATGTACTTCCTGAAGAAATACGATATCGGCCGATACACTGCGCACAGCTTCGCGCAACTCCGGAAGAATGAAGCGGCGATTGAAAATGCCAAAGCCCATGTGCATATTCATGGTCAGTACATTCAATGAAACACTTGCCGACACCGGCGTCGCCGGGCCGAAGGGCGTATTGGCACTGGTCAAGACTCGCTCCTGGGTGAATAGTCACGTTATATGAAGCCACCCATGAGCACAGGTTCCATCCCGTCACGCCCCTGCTGCTTAATTGCCATATTCAACATTCAATGCATCACGCAGCGGAGCTGCAATAAATCGGGCCATAATGCAACGCATGCCCCGACCTGCGGCCTAAGCTGTCTACCAAGCCTGTAAAAGCAACAAGGAATTCAACCGTGGATGCACCGACTTCTCAACGTTACAGCCCTAGAGCACGATGGCTGCACTGGATCATGGCGGTCCTGATTGTGCTTGCGTACACGCTGATTCTGAGCCGCACCCAGTTCGGCAAAGGCTCCGAGTACCGCCTGCTGGTCGTACAAAGCCATTTCTGGGTAGGCATTCTGATTCTGGTCATGGCGTTCTTTCGTGTCGCCGAGCGTCGACGCCATCGTCCGCCCGGCATTACACCACCGCTGGAAGGTGTGCTGCGCCTGGCAGCCTCCCTTTCACATTACGCACTGTATGCGTTTCTGTTCGCGCAACCGGTGCTTGGCCTGTTGACGGTCATGGTGGAAAAAGGCGCGCTGCCTGTTCCGCTGACCGACCTGCAGATTCCCTGGCCGCTGCCGACCTCTGACCGCACCGCCGAGACGTTCGAAGACCTGCACAAGTTGCTGGGCTCGATCTTCTACTATGTCATCGGGCTGCATGTGATTGCCGCGGTCTGGCATCACTTGGTGCGCAAGGACAACACCCTCAAACGCATGCTGTGAATCAGGACGCGGAAAGAACCCGGGCAAGTGTTGCTTTCACCTTGCCCATGCCGTCCCGCAGAGCCTGTTCGATCTCAGCCATGGTAATGACCGTGGTCGACTTTCCTGCCGCCGGGTTCACCACCAGCGCCAGGCAGGCATATTTAAGCTCCAGTTCACGTGCCAGCGCAGCCTCCGGCATGCCGGTCATGCCGACGATATCGCAGCCATCGCGCTCAAGGCGGATGATCTCTGCAACGGTTTCCAGGCGTGGTCCCTGAGTGCAGGCGTAGACACCCCGGTCCGAGAATGCGCAACCTTCTGCCGCCAGCGCTGCAATCAGTCGCGCGCGCAGTGCTTCGCTGTAGGGGTAGCTGAAATCGATGTGG
This sequence comes from Pseudomonas coronafaciens pv. oryzae str. 1_6, assembly GCF_000156995.2. Classification (NCBI taxonomy): domain Bacteria; kingdom Pseudomonadati; phylum Pseudomonadota; class Gammaproteobacteria; order Pseudomonadales; family Pseudomonadaceae; genus Pseudomonas; species Pseudomonas coronafaciens. The sequence continues at coordinate 3,338,382 of NZ_CP046035.1, forward strand.
GTAACCGTTTCCAGGTCATCGGCAAAGAACGTGTGCTGGCGACCGCTGGTGTAGTCGACCAGATCATGTGGCACACAAAAATGCCCGGTGCCCATTTCCGGGTGGATACCGCCCACCGCATTGACCGCCAGAATCGCTTCGGCGCCCGCCTGCTTCAAGGCCCAGATGTTGGCCCGGTAGTTGACCTGATGCGGCGGCAGACGGTGCGGATGGCCATGACGCGCCAAAAACATGACCTCACGGCCAGCATAGTCGCCGATCTGGATCTCACCGAAAGGCGCGCCGTATGGCGTGTTGGTCGGCAATGACTGCCGAATGTTCAGACCTTCCAGTTGGGTCAGGCCGGTACCGCCAATAATCGCGTAAACAGTCATCGCAAATCCTTAATCGATCAGTTGAGCAGCGCGCAGCGCCTGAAGCGCCGCCAGCCAGCGCGGGTGTTGTCGATAATCGGTGCCGGCGGTTGCCTGCCCACGCATGCGGGCAATGCGCGGCGACGGTTTGACCTTCATGCGTTGCGCCGCGCCAAGCGCGAGTTCTGCGGCCGCACGATCATTGCAGACCAGGCCCATGTCGCAGCCGGCCGTTAGCGCTGCCTCAATACGGCTGGCAGCATCGCCAACGACGTGAGCACCGGCCATCGACAGGTCGTCGCTGAAGATAACACCGTCGAATTTCAGTTCGTCGCGCAGGATGTCCTGCAGCCAGCGCCTTGAAAAACCGGCGGGCTGCGAATCGACCTTCGGGTAGATGACGTGGGCTGGCATCACCGCCGCCAGTTGCTGGCTCAAGCGCGCAAACGGCAGCAGATCATTGGCGCGAATCTGCTCCAGACTGCGCTCGTCAGTCGGAATGGCCACATGAGAATCAGCTTCGGCCCAGCCATGACCGGGAAAATGCTTGCCAGTCGCCGCCATGCCTGCCGAGTTCATGCCACGAATGAAGGCACCTGCCAGCAACGCCGCACGCTCGGGATCGCCTTCGAAGGAACGCGTGCCCACGACAGCACTGCGCTGGTAATCCAGGTCCAGCACCGGCGCAAAGCTCAGGTCGAGCCCGACCGCCAGCACTTCGGTCGCCATTACCCAGCCACAGTGCTCAGCCAGCGTGACAGCATCGGGCTTTTCGGCAATGGTACGCATCGGCGGCAGACGCACAAAGCCTTGACGCAGCCGCTGGACCCGACCGCCCTCTTGATCCACTGCCAGCAGAAGGTCGGGGCGAACGGCGCGTATGGCTGCGCTCAGCTCCCGAACCTGACGTGGATGCTCAATATTGCGAGCAAAAATGATCAAGCCGCCCACTTCGGGCTGGCGCAGAAACTGACGGTCTTCGCTGGTCAGCCATGTGCCGGCGACATCAACCATCAGGGAGCCTTGCAGGCCAGAACTCATAGAAAAACCCTTACACACCAGTGCCTGTTTTCAATCCGCGCATGGTGCTTGATCCTGAGGCCTGACGCAATGCAGCCGGGCAGTAGCGGTTCAGGCCTTGGCAGGCGCAGGAGCGTTGGCGCTGCTCTTGATACGCGGCTTGAGCTGGGCGGCAATCATAGCGGGGTCGCTGACGCCGGTGTCGGCGCGCATCCCTGCTGCCAGAAACGGCACCATCAAGCGCATGACCTGTTCTATGGAGGTGTTGACGCCAAAATCAGTCTCGGCGATAGCGCGCAGGGCCTTGATGCCGGACATGCTGAACGCAGCAGCCCCAAGCATGAAATGCACGCGCCAGAACAGCTCGATCGGAGGGATCCGCGGAGCCGCTTCATTGACCAGTGTCATGTAGCGACGGAATACCTTGCCATACATGTCTTCCAGGTAGCGGCGCAAGTGGCCCTGGCTCTGGCTGAAGGCAAGCCCCAGCAAACGCATGAAAATCGACAGGTCATTACCACTGCGCGGCTGCACGACGAGTGCCTGCTCGACGAGGATTTCGAGCAGCTCTTCCAGGCTGGGGTTGTGCCCGGGACTGGCCTGACGCCGCTCCAGCTCACGATCAAGGCTGATGCAGAATGGGCCGAGAAAACGCGAGAACACCGCTTGAATCAGGGCCTTCTTCGACCCGAAGTGATAATTCACCGCTGCCAGATTGACCGAAGCCTTGCTGGTGATGAGACGCAAGGATGTTTCAGCGAAACCTTTCTCTGCAAATAGCTGCTCTGCAGCATCAAGGATGCGTTCAACGGTTTCCGACTGGGCCATGGCTCTCTGCCTAACAAACGAACGTTTGAAACATACGTATCAGGCGGTCTGCTTGTCAAGCAGACCCGTCCACTTTATGGCCGAACAGTCACAAAAACCAATATCAAGGGTATACCCGACAGCTGGAAGCCGACTGCCTGAGGATCAGTTACGCACCTGCCGGTATCACCGCTCGGCGGTGAAAGTGAAATGGGTGATTGCCAATGCGCTTTCACTGTATATAATCCCAGTCACTGTATAAAAAGCCAGAGCGCCCATCATGATAAAACTGACGCCACGCCAGGCCGAAATCCTGGGCTTCATCAAACGCTGTCTGGAAGACAACGGCTTCCCGCCGACACGTGCGGAGATCGCCCAGGAACTGGGCTTCAAGTCTCCCAACGCTGCAGAAGAGCATTTGAAGGCATTGGCCCGCAAAGGCGCCATCGAGATGACACCTGGCGCCTCACGCGGCATCCGCATTCCCGGCTTCGAAGCACGTCCCGACGACAGCAGCCTGCCGGTGATCGGCCGCGTCGCAGCTGGCGCACCGATCCTGGCTCAGCAACATATCGAAGAGTCCTGCAACATCAACCCGTCCTTCTTTCACCCCAGCGCCAACTACCTGTTGCGCGTACACGGCATGAGCATGAAGGACGTCGGCATTCTGGACGGCGACCTGCTGGCGGTACACACCACCCGCGAGGCCCGCAATGGCCAGATCGTGGTTGCACGAATCGGCGACGAAGTGACTGTCAAGCGCTTCAAACGTGAAGGCAGCAAGGTCTGGCTGCTGGCCGAAAACCCTGATTTCGCCCCTATCGAGGTCGATCTCAAGGATCAGGAACTGGTGATCGAAGGTTTAAGCGTCGGCGTCATTCGCCGCTAAGGAGACGTTATGCAGTTCCATCAAGCACCGCATTCGCAATTGCCACTGTTCGAGGCGTTTCTGGCTCAGCCCATCGCCCCAATGCTCACAGATGCAATCGAAACACCCTGGAGCCACGAGCCGGAAGTTTTCAGTGAGCTGTCCTTGCGCGGCGCGGCCGGGAACTGCCTCAACCTGCTGGCCCCTGTCCTTCGAGACTTGAGCGAAGAAACAGACGCTCGCTGGCTGACATTGATCGCTCCCCCTTCAAGCCTTACGCAGACATGGTTGCGCGATGCAGGACTTAATCGGGAGCGAATCCTGCTGTTACAGCCCCGTGGCACGCAAAGTGTGCTTGAGCTGACGCGTGAGGCACTTCGACTGGGACGTAGTCATACAGTGGTGAGCTGGATCAACCCGCTCGGCACATCGGCGCGCCAGCAACTGATCAGTGCGGCAAAAATCGGCGAGGCGCAAAGCCTGAACATCCGACTGGGCTGAAACGCCCGGTCAATGTTTTCGGGCCGGAATTCAGAGGTCAGTGCAAAACGTGAGGGCCGTCATCGGTCTCGATTTCGCCTTCGGCCAGACGCCCGGCCATCTGCACGCCCACACTCAGCATGGCTTTGGCGACTTCAACGTGTTGGCCTTGCATGAACGCTTTGGCATCCGCAGAAAAATCAAGCGTCACCAGTGAACCTTCGTCATCGGCACGACGCAGCTCTATACGTCCGTCAGGTAATTCGACAATTTCCAGAAAAGAAGTAGGCATTGATACAGTTACTCCGCAATAGGCGGGCATTGTAACAGCCTGCCAGCCTGTACTTCATTGGTTTTCAGCACTCGCTCAACCCTTCACGAAAGCGAATGGCAAGCCCTTTGAGCTGCTGACGCCAGCTTTCCAGCTCTTCACGTGACAATTCAGACTCCGGCTCAGCGTCCAGGTTCACAGCCTGTATGATCGGCTGCCTGACATCGCCCTTGAGCTTCTTCGGCGCGCGCAGGGGCTCGAACAGTGCGTTATATGCAGCCAGCAGCTGCGCCAGCCAGGTCTGACGATGCTGAGCCAGTTCGACCAGCTCGGCCATTTCGGGAATCGCGATGGCGTCCAGTACTTCCTGAGTCAGCAACTCCTCCGCCCGACGCGCATTGGCTTGCGGCAGACGATAGAACCCTGCGATCTCATGACACAAACCCAGCAGTGCGCCATACAGATGAAACAGCGCCGACTCGCGCTCCGCCTGCAACAGTGCCGGGGAGTTTACTGCCTGCCCCTTCTCTGCCCTGCCCAGCGCCTCAAGCGCGAGGCCAGCGAAATAGATTTTCTGGTTGGTACGGGTATAGAGCTCATGAGCCATGATGAAACTCTCCATCACAATGGAACAAGACGCGCACAGCCTGTGCCATCAGGAGAAACTGATGGCACAGGCCCGGACCTGCTGAAAACGACGCTCGGCTCGTGGAGCCGGACGCCTGCGATCAACGCTTGTCTTCAACCTTCCATGCGCTGCCGTCGTAGAACGCGCGCCAGCCGGTAGGCTTGCCTTCCACTTCAGTCTGGACATATTGCTCTTTGGTCTTGCGACTGTAGCGGATCACCGTAGGACGGCCATCAGGATCCTTTTTCGGCGCTTCACAAAGGAAGTGATACTTGGGATCGATCTCGTCCTTGTGCGGCGCAATCTCGACGACCAACGGTGCGCGGGTTTCGCGGTTTTTCGGAAATTGACTGGCAGCCAGAAACAGACCTGAAGCACCGTCGCGCAGAATATAGGTGTCGTCGACCTTGTCGCACTTTAGCTCCGGCATTTTCACCGGGTCCATTTTCGGTGGAGCCGCGTCGCCGCTTTTCAACAGTTTGCGGGTGTTCTTGCAATCAGGATTGGTACAGCCGAAGAACTTGCCGAAACGACCGGTCTTGAGCTGCATCTCGCTGCCGCACTTGTCGCACTCAAGGCTCGGACCTTCATAGCCCTTGATGCGATAAGTACCCTCTTCGATCTCGTAACCCGTGCAATCCGGGTTGTTACCGCATATATGCAGTTTGTGTTTCTCGTCGAGCAGATAGGCATCCATCGCAGTGCTGCAGATCGGGCAGCGATGCTTGCCACGCAGTACACGTGACTCTGACTCGCCCTCGTCATCATCGGCAATCTCGTCACCCGGGGTCAGATTGACCGTCGCCTTGCAGCGCTCCTTGGGTGGCAGGCTGTAACCCGAGCAGCCGAGAAACACGCCGGTCGAGGCGGTACGGATCTGCATCGGTCGACCGCACACTTTGCACGGGATATCGGTCATCACCGGCTGATTGGCGCGCATACCGCTGTCCGGCGCTTCGGCTACTTCCAGTTTTTTGCGGAAATCCCCGTAGAACTCGTCCAGCACGTTTTTCCAGTCACGCTGCCCCTTGGCGACATCATCGAGATTCTCCTCCATCCCGGCGGTGAAACCGTAGTCCATCAGGTTGGAGAAACTTTCAGCCAGGCGTCCAGTAACGATGTCGCCCATCTTTTCCGAATAGAAGCGGCGATTGTGCAGCGCCACGTAGCCACGGTCCTGAATGGTCGAGATGATTGCCGCATAGGTCGAAGGACGACCGATACCGCGTTTTTCCATCTCCTTGACCAGACTGGCTTCGGAGTAGCGCGCAGGCGGCTTGGTGAAATGCTGACTCGGGTCAAGCTTGTTCATTTTCAGGACTTCGCCCTGAACCATGTCTGGCAGCACGTCGTCATCGCCTGGCTTGGCCATTTGCGGCAATGCACGGGTATAGCCGTCGAATTTCAGGATACGGCCCTTGGCACGCAGTTCGAAATCGCTGGCAGCCACGGTGACGGTGGTCGACAAGTATTGCGCAGGCAGCATCTGGCAGGCCACGAACTGACGCCAGATCAACTCGTAAAGACGCTCTGCATCACGCTCCATGCCGGTCAGTTTTGACGGATGGGTGTTGACGTCGGAAGGTCGAATTGCTTCGTGCGCCTCTTGTGCGCCCTCTTTGCTGCTGTAGACATTCGGCGTTTCCGGCAGGTATTTCTTGCCGAATTCGGTTCCGATATAGTCGCGCGCCATGCTGACGGCATCGGCCGAGAGATTGGTCGAGTCGGTACGCATGTAGGTGATGTAGCCCGCCTCGTACAAGCGCTGCGCCATCATCATGGTCTTCTTCACGCCGAAGCCCAGACGGTTGCTGGCGGCCTGTTGCAGAGTCGAGGTAATGAACGGTGCCGACGGCTTGCTGCTGGTCGGTTTGTCTTCACGCTTGATGATGCTGTAGGTGGACGCCTTGAGCTTTTCAAGGGCGGCCATGGCCTGGGCTTCGTTCAGCGGCTTGAACGCTTCGCCTTTTTCCCGCGCTACTTCAAAGCGCACATTGGCGCCTTTTGCGGTGCCAAGGTCGGCGTGGATTTCCCAGTATTCTTCCGGGTTGAAGGCGCGAATTTCTCGCTCACGCTCTACCACCAGCTTCACGGCAACCGATTGCACGCGCCCGGCAGACAACCCTCGAGCGACTTTCTGCCACAACAGAGGCGAGACCATGTAGCCGACAACGCGGTCAAGAAAACGGCGCGCCTGCTGAGCATTGACTCGTGCGATGTCCAGCTCACCCGGCTTGGAAAACGCTTCCTGGATAGCCTTCTTGGTGATTTCGTTGAACACCACACGCTTGTAGCGACTGTCATCTCCGCCGATGGCTTCGCGCAGGTGCCAGGCAATGGCTTCCCCTTCGCGGTCCAAGTCCGTCGCGAGATAGATGATGTCGGCATCCTTGGCGAGCTTGCGCAGCTCTTCGATGACCTTCTCCTTGCCGGGAAGGATCTCGTATTTGGCTTTCCAGCCGTGTTCCGGGTCAACCCCCATGCGCGAGACCAGCTGGCGCTGCGCTTTTTCTTTCGGCGTCAGTACCGGGCCTTCGCCCGCAGCGGCCTTGCCACGCTTGGCGGCAGGATCTTTGGCAGCACTAGCCGAACCGCTGGTGGGCAGGTCTCGGATATGGCCGATACTCGACTTCACCACGTACTGGTTGCCCAAATACTTGTTGATGGTCTTGGCCTTAGCCGGGGATTCCACGATGACCAGCGATTTGCCCATGGATCAGAAAATTCCTGAATACTAGATGAAAGACAATGAGGAGCTTGTAAAGGCCACGCTATATATAGTGGCTACAAGGTGAGGTCAAGCACAGCCTGTTGTGCCCTTCCCTCTCACGTTCGGGAAAACAGGCTCGGTTCGGCCTCAACCAAAGCAAAGCGCGGGACCTGCTCCCCGTCAACCTCGACCGACTCGAGAAACATGCTCAAGGGCCGCACCCACATACCGAAATCACCATACAAAGCCTGATAAAACACGACTTCTTCTTCGGTTTCGGAATGCTTGGCAACACTGAAAACCCGGTACTCCGGGCCTTTGTAGTGGCGGTATAGCCCTGGTTGCAATTGCATGCTGCGGTCCTCTTGTAACACGTTCAAAACATTTGGTTAAAAACTGTTTTTTCAAAAAACAAAAGCCGGGGCACAAAGCCCCGGCTTGCATCACACTCGGGAATCAGACGCGTTCGAAAACGGTCGCGATGCCCTGACCCAGACCAATACACATGGTCGACACGCCGAACGTGCCGCCATTTTGCTTCATGACATTGAGCAAGGTGCCGGAGATGCGTGCGCCGGAACATCCAAAAGGATGGCCCAGAGCGATGGCGCCGCCGTGCAGGTTAACCTTCTCATTCATCTTGTCGAGGACTTTCAGATCCTTGAGCACCGGCAGGGCCTGTGCAGCGAAGGCTTCGTTGAGCTCGAAGAAGTCGATATCGGCAATGCCGAGACCGGCGCGCTTGAGCGCTTTTTGCGTTGCCGGAACAGGACCGTAGCCCATGATTGCAGGGTCTACACCGGCCACTGCCATCGAACGAATCACCGCCATCGGCTGGATGCCCAGGTCTTGGGCACGCTGGGCCGACATGACGATCATGCATGACGCACCGTCGGTGATCTGCGAAGAAGTGCCAGCAGTCACGGTGCCACCTTTCGGATTGAAGGCAGGCTTGAGGGCCGCCAGACTTTCCAGAGTGGTGTCCGGACGGATGGTTTCATCGTAGTCGAAGACCTTGAGGAAACCGTTCTCGTCATAGCCCTGCATCGGGATGATCTCGTCCTTGAATTTACCCTCCAGCGTTGCCTTGTGGGCAAGCTGATGAGAGCGCACACCGAATGCGTCCTGCTGCTCGCGAGTGATGCCGTGCATCTTGCCAAGCATCTCGGCAGTCAGCCCCATCATCCCCGAAGCCTTGGCAGCATAAAGCGACATGTGCGGATTCGGGTCGACGCCGTGCATCATGCTGACGTGGCCCATGTGCTCCACACCACCGATGACGAACACGTCGCCATTATTGGTCATGATCGCCTGCGCAGCGGTATGCAGCGCGCTCATGGACGAACCGCAAAGACGGCTTACGGTCTGGGCGGCAGAAGTATGCGGGATCTGAGTCAGCAGCGACGCCATGCGCGCAATGTTCCAGCCCTGCTCCAGGGTCTGGTTGACGCAACCCCAGATCACGTCCTCCACTTCAGCAGGATCGACCTTGCTGTTGCGTTCGAGCAGCTTGCTGATCAGGTGCGCCGACATGTCTTCAGCACGGGTATTGCGGTGCATGCCGCCCTTGGAGCGACCCATCGGGGTGCGACCGAAGTCGACAATCACGACGTCTCTTGGATTAAGGCTCATACGTTCATTCCTCGGAAGACGCTTGACCAAAGAAGCTCTGGCCATTAAGGGCCATCTCACGAAGCTTCGCGGTCGGTTGATACAGGGCACCCAGCTCGGCATATCGGTCGGCCAGGGCAACGAATTCGGCCACACCGATAGAGTCGATGTAGCGCAACGCCCCCCCGCGGAACGGAGGGAAACCAATACCGTAGATCAGACCCATATCGGCTTCGGCGGCGGTTTCGACGATGCCGTCTTCCAGGCAACGGACCGTTTCCAGGCAAAGCGGGATCATCATCCAGTTGATGATGTCTTCGTCGCTCACTTCACGCTGCTCGTAGACAATCGGCTTGAGCACATCAAGCACGGCTGGGTCGTTGACCTTCTTCGGCTTGCCCTTCTTGTCCGCCTCGTAGGCATAGAAGCCCTTGCCGTTCTTCTGGCCCAGACGATTGGCCTCGTAAAGCGCGTCGATGGCAGAGCGACGGTCATCCTTCATACGGTCCGGAAAGCCTTCGGCCATAACGTCTCGACCGTGGTGCCCGGTGTCGATACCGACCACGTCCATCAGATAGGCAGGCCCCATCGGCCAGCCGAACTTCTCCATGACCTTGTCGATGCGCACGAAATCCACACCCGCGCTGACCAGCCTGGCGAAACCACCGAAATAAGGGAACAACACACGATTAACCAGAAAGCCCGGGCAGTCGTTGACCACGATCGGGTTCTTGCCCATTTTCCGGGCATAAGCAACAGTGGTAGCAACTGCCTCCTCGCTGGACTTCTCGCCACGAATGACTTCCACCAGGGGCATCATGTGCACCGGGTTGAAGAAGTGCATGCCGACGAAGTTTTCCGGACGCTTGAGCGCCTGGGCCAGCAGGCTGATCGAAATGGTAGAAGTGTTGGACGCCAGAATGGTGTTCTCGCCCACATTGGCTTCAACTTCAGCCAGCACGGCCTGTTTGACCTTGGGGTTTTCGACTACCGCTTCGACCACCAGATCGACATTGCCGAAATCGCCATACGACAGTGTAGGACGGATCGCATTCAGCGCTTCGGCCATCTTCGCTGCCGTGAGACGGCCTTTTTCAAGGCGACCGCCCAGCAGCTTGGACGCTTCGTTCAAGCCCAGTTGAATGGCCTCTTCACGGATGTCCTTCATCAGGATCGGCGTACCTTTGACCGCTGACTGATAGGCAATGCCACCGCCCATGATGCCAGCGCCCAGTACTGCAGCCTGTTTCACGTCACGGGCAACCTTATCGTAGCCCTTGGCTTTCTTTTTCAGCTCCTGATCGTTCAGGAAAAGACCGATCAGGCTGTGAGCTGCCGAGGTCTTGGCCATCTTGACGAAGCCGGCAGCTTCGACTTCCAGCGCTTTGTCGCGACCGAAATTGGCGGCTTTCTGAATGGTCTTGATGGCTTCTACAGGGGCCGGGTAATTAGGACCGGCCTGACCCGCGACGAAGCCTTTGGCCGTTTCGAAAGCCATCATCTGCTCGATGGCATTCAGTTTGAGCTTTTCCAGTTTGGGCTGGCGTTTGGCCTTGTAATCGAACTCGCCGGAAATGGCGCGCTGGATGAGGTCAAGTGCGGCCGCCTGAAGCTTCTCCGGTGCCACGACAGCATCGACAGCACCGACTTTCAGAGCGTCTTCTGCTGCGTTTTCCTTGCCCGATGCAATCCACTCGATCGCGTTATCGGCGCCGACGATGCGCGGCAGGCGAACGGTGCCACCGAAGCCCGGATACAAACCCAGTTTGACTTCTGGCAGGCCAATGCGGGCGCTGCTGGACATGACACGGAAATCGGCGGCCAGACACATTTCCAGACCACCGCCCAGCGCGATGCCATTGATGGCTACGACGGTAGGTACGCCCAAGTCTTCGAAATCGCTGAAGATTCTGTTGGCTTCCAGATTGCCGGCAACCAGTTCGGCTTCCGGCAACTTGAAGTTCTCGACGAACTCGGTGATGTCGGCACCGACAATGAACGAATCCTTGCCGCTGGTGACAATCACGCCCTTGACCGATGCATCTGCCTTGATGGCATCGACCGCCTGGCGCAATTCATTGAGGGTGAGGCGGTTGAACTTGTTGACGGACTCACCCTTGAGGTCGAAATTCAATTCGACGATGCCACTTTCAAGAGCCTTAACCGTGATGGCTTTACCTTCGTAAATCATCAACTGATCTCCACAATATGGAAGCTGAACGATACCCGTCGGGCGTCAATGCCCGACGAGGCTACGACGTCGCCGTCGATGAACACGCCAAATCACTCGTATAACCGCTGCGACGTGGTAGTCAGGATTCTGTAAGAGCCGTCTGACGACCAAACGCTCATTTCATACGCCCGTTTGATTTGGGTACGCACACCATCGGGCAAAACCGTGTGATTGTCAATTCGACAAAACACTCAAAAAATGACCGATACGTGGGAATATACAAGCGCTTGATTACGTCCATGACAACCTGCAATTCGTCGTCATTCGCCGGAGTGATAGTGTCACACCCAGCGCGTTTCTCGAGATAAACGAGATTGAATCGCACCATCACAGGGCATATGCAAAAAATAGTTGCAGGAATCGCGACAAAAAGAAGCAAAAGGTCTAGAGTCGCAGCACTGCGCCATAAGAGGCTCGCAATGCAGCTGATTTGCGGGTGCGCAACAGCGATGCCCGACATGGCAATAAGAGCATGTCGGCGCGCGACGAATTATCGGCCTGCCTGGCCAACCCCGGCCCGATGTTGTTATCGGGCTTTTTATTGCCTGCGATTCGGTCAGGCCAGTGCCTTGAGAACCGCATCGATACGCAGCAAGACCTCCGACTCGCCCCGCTCGGCCCAGTAAGCCGCAATCATTTGCCCGTCCGCCTCGACCTTGAACACATCAACAGGCAGCGTCGTCAGATGCGGCAATAGACGCTCGTCCTCGCAGGCCTCGCGCCAGCGATTGCGCCAGACGCCCGGCTCGCTCTGCCAGTACACCCACGCATCTGCGCGAGCTCCCAGGCGCGGTCGATGGTACTGGGCGCAGGGGCTTGGCGGCTCTTTAGACAACCAGTGCGGCCACTCTTGAGGCGTCAACTGCATGCCCATGCCAAGACGTCGCGCCTCCATGCGCAGCGCCATTCTGCCGCTCTGATGGCGTGATGGACGCAGCCACACCAAAGGGCTCAACATCACACCGATGATTGACAAGACGATCCAGACCGTCATATTTCTTTCCCTCGCCCGATTCCCGGCTCTTTATAACAATTCAAAAACAATGACTTGCACAAGGGTCTGCCCAGATGCCCATGAAAGAGCCATACTCCCACCATCGCAATTCTCCCGGAGGACACCCTCATGCCTTACCAACACATTGTGGTTGCCATTGACCTTACTGATGAGTGTGACCCGGTTATCCGTCGCGCCAGCATGCTGGCTGATGCCAGCGGCGCAAAGTTCTCGGTGGTGCACATCGTCGAACCGATAGCGATGGCATTCGGCGGCGACGTCCCTATGGACCTTTCGCAGCTGCAGCAGCAACAGATCGATCAGGCCAAGGAGAAACTGGGAAAGCTCAAGCTCAAGTACCCACAGATAAAAGACGATCAAAGCCATCTGGTGTTTGGTCAGCCACGTCAGGAAATCCACCGTCTGGCCAAGAGCCAGGGCTGTGACCTGATCGTCGTCGGCAGCCACGGTCGTCACGGTCTGGCCCTGCTGCTTGGCTCCACCGCCAACGACGTGCTGCACGGTGCCCCGTGTGACGTACTGGCAGTCAGCCTCAAGAAGCCTGAATGATCTGAGATCGCCATAACGAAAAGCCCGGTTACCCGGGCTTTTCTGTCTTGCATGAGCGAATCAGACGATCACTCGTCCAGCTCTGCCCAACGCTCCAGCAACTTGTCCAGCTCGGCCTGCAGGTTTTCCAGCTGGGCAAGTACCGCTGCGGTCTGCTCGGAAGAACGCTGATAGAAGCCCGGCTCGGCCATTTCGGCATTGAGCACTGCCATCTTGCCCTCTACCTCATCAATCTGCGCAGGCAATGCCTCAAGCTCACGCTGAAGCTTGTAGCTGAGCTTCTTCTTCGCGACCGGCATCTCCTGAGCCGCCACCGGTGCTGCCTGCACCACAGCGCTCGCCAGCTCGGCCTTGCCGGACTTGGTGTCGGCAACCCCCAGCAGACGCGGTGAACCGCCCTGACGCAGCCAGTCCTGATAACCGCCCACGTACTCGCGAACCTTGCCTTCGCCTTCGAACACCAGCGTACTGGTGACGACGTTGTCGAGGAATGCCCGGTCGTGACTGACCATCAGAACCGTGCCCTTGAAGGTCAGCAGCACTTCTTCCAGCAGCTCGAGGGTTTCTACATCGAGGTCGTTGGTCGGTTCGTCGAGTACCAGCAGGTTGGCCGGCTTGCTGAACAACTTGGCCAGCAGCAGACGGGCACGCTCGCCACCAGACAGCGCCTTGACCGGCGTGCGGGCACGCTGCGGGCTGAACAGGAAATCGCCAAGGTAGCTCAGCACGTGACGGCTCTGGCCATCGATATCGATGAAGTCGCGACCTTCGGCGACGTTATCGATGACGGTCTTTTCCAGATCGAGCTGGTGACGCAACTGGTCGAAATAGGCGACGTCCAGACGCGTACCCACTTCAACCTTGCCGGCAGTTGGCTGCAGGTTGTCGAGCATCAGCTTGAGCAGCGTGGTCTTGCCGGTGCCGTTGGCGCCGAGCAGACCGATACGGTCCTCGCGCTGCAAGACCATCGAAAAGTCCTTGATCAGGGTCGGCCCGCCCGGGTGAGCGAAGCTGACGTTTTCCAGAATCATGACCTGCTTGCCGGATTTTTCGGCAGTGTCGAGCTGGATATTGGCCTTGCCGGTACGCTCACGACGCTCGCTGCGCTCTACACGCAACTCCTTAAGCGCACGCACACGGCCTTCGTTACGGGTACGACGGGCCTTGATCCCCTGACGAATCCAGACTTCTTCCTGAGCCAGACGTTTGTCGAAGAGCGCATTGGCAGTCTCTTCGGCAGCCAGTGCGGCTTCCTTGTGAACGAGGAAGCTGGCGTAGTCACCGTTCCAGTCGATCAGGCCGCCGCGGTCCAGCTCAAGAATGCGTGTCGCGAGGTTTTGCAGGAATGCCCGGTCGTGCGTGATGAACAGCACGGCACCCTGGAATTCCTTGAGGGCTTCTTCAAGCCAGGCAATGGCACCGATATCCAGGTGGTTGGTCGGTTCGTCGAGCAGCAGCAGGTCTGGCTCGGAAACCAGTGCCTGAGCAAGCAGAACACGACGACGCCAGCCACCCGACAGCTCGGCCAGTGTCTTGTCGGCAGGCAACTGCAGACGGCTCAGCGTGCTGTCGACCAGTTGCTGCAGGCGCCAGCCATCGCGGGCTTCGAGGTCTTGCTGAACGTGCATAAGCTTGTTCAGGTCTTCCTCGGTGACGCAGTTCTGCGCCAGATGGTGGTATTCGGCGAGCAACGCACCGACGCCATCGAGACCTTCGGCCACGACGTCGAACACTGTCCGTCCGTCGGCCACTGGCAATTCCTGGGGCAATTCGCCGATCTTTAGGCCGGGTGCGCGCCAGACAGCGCCGTCGTCAGGCTTCTGAACGCCTTTTACCAGCTTCAACATGCTGGATTTGCCTGTGCCGTTGCGGCCGATGATGCACACCCGCTCGCCACGGGCGATCTGCCAGGACACCCTGTCCAGTAACGGCATGGCGCCGAAGGCAAGGGACACATCGCTGAATTTGAGCAGGGTCATGAGCTTCTCCAAAAACCGGGCGCGCATTCTACCTGAGATAGCATGCGGATGTCGGCATTCGCGGTACGCGTGTCGATATCGGTGACACCTTTATAAACGGCAATTATGTCTACATGAGTCAAGCTTGTCGGCAATGCTTTCACCAAGAGCTGGCAAAAGGCTAAGCTAGCCATACTTTTCACCGACTCATCTGTTCGGAAGTCTCATGCGCAGTCGTTTGTTCAGCTTTTTATCGTGCCTGCTCCTCTCCGCCACCGCCGTCCAGACTGCTCATGCGGCAGACCTCAACCAGCAACGCAAGTATTACGACGAAGCAAAGCGCGCACTGGCCAAGGGCGATTCGGGCCCCTACCAGATGTACAGCACGGCATTGGCCGACTATCCGCTGGAGCCGTATCTTGAATACGATGAGCTGACGGCACGCCTGAAAACGGCAAGCAATGCCGAGATCGAGAAGTTTCTCGCCGAACATGGCGACCTGCCCCAGGCCAACTGGATGAAGCTGCGCTGGTTGCGCTGGCTGGCCGAGCGTGGCGACTGGCAGCCCTTCGTCAAGTACTACGACCCTAAAATGAAGTTCGTCGAACTTGACTGCCTGTATGGGCAATACCAGTTGAACAATAATAAACGCGCCGAAGGCTATGCCAGTGCCGAAAAGCTCTGGATGACCGGCAAGACACTGCCGGCGGCGTGTGACGGGTTTTTCGCCCAGTGGGCGGCAGCGGGCCAGTTGACCGAACAAAAGCGCTGGCAGCGGGCCAAACTGGCCGCCCAGGCGCGTAACTACAGCCTGGCGACCACGCTGGTCAACAGCCTCAATTCGCTGGCCCCACAGGGTCGCCTGTTACTGGCTGTCGCCCAGAAACCGGAGATGGTCAACAACCCGTCGCAGTTCGCGCCCGTGGACGAAGCGATGTCCGATGTGGTTGGTCTAGGTCTGCGTCGCCTGGCAAAGGAGGACCCGCAAAAAGTTCTGTCGATGCTCGATGGCTACTCGGCGACCATGCACTTCTCTCGCGAAGAACAGGTCGAGATTGCCAAGGAAATCGGTCTGACCCTGGCACGTCGTTACGACGACCGTGCGCTGGAGGTCATGACCCGATACGACCCTGAACTGCGCGACGATACGGTCACCGAATGGCGTATGCGCCTGCTCCTGCGCCTGGGCCGCTGGGAAGATGCGTACGAGCTGGCGCGGCGACTGCCCAAGGACCTCGCAGCCACCAATCGCTGGCGCTACTGGGAAGCCCGCTCCCTCGAACTGGCCCAGCCCAATAGCCCGTTGATTGCAGCGCTGTACAAGGATGTGGCCAAGGAACGCGACTTCTACGGTTTTCTGGCGGCCGATCGCACCCAGAGCCCGTACCAGCTCAACAACAAACCGCTGGTGCTCAGCCAGGCGCTGATCAACAAGGTGCGCAACACGCCTGGCGTGCGGCGCGCACTGGAATTTCACGACCGCGGCGAGATCGTCAACGGGCGACGCGAGTGGTATCACGTCAGCCGCCTGTTCAACCGCGACGAAATGGTCGCACAGGCCAAACTGGCCTACGACATGCAATGGTATTTCCCGGCGATCCGCACCATCAGTCAGGCACAGTACTGGGATGATCTGGACATCCGCTTCCCGATGGCGCATCGCGACACACTGGTGCGTGAAGCGCGAGTAAGGGGTCTGCATTCCAGCTGGGTGTTCGCCATCACTCGCCAGGAAAGCGCGTTCATGGACGATGCACGTTCAGGTGTCGGCGCTGCAGGGCTGATGCAGTTGATGCCTGCGACCGCGAAGGAAACCGCGCGCAAGTACAGCATCCCGCTCGCCTCGCCTCAGCAGGTTCTGGACCCGGACACCAATATCCAGCTGGGGGCAGCCTACCTGAGCTCGGTACATGCTCAGTTCAATGGCAACCGCGTACTTGCCTCGGCCGCCTACAACGCAGGACCGGGCCGTGTGCGTCAGTGGCTCAAGGGTGCCAATCACCTGGCCTTCGACGTCTGGGTTGAAAGCATCCCGTTCGACGAAACCCGTCAATACGTGCAAAACGTGCTGTCGTACTCGGTGATCTACGGTCAGAAACTCAACTCGCCGCAACCCTTGGTCGACTGGCACGAGCGGTTTTTCGACGACCTCTGACAGGCCACGGAACAAGCACTCGGACGAGTGCTTGTTCCCGGCAGTCGGCGCCTACTCCAGCACTTCCACCGTCATCCCCACTTCCAGCTCCCCCACCCCTTCGTTGACCATGTTCTGGCCGAACAATACATTGCTCTCTACTTGCCGATAGGTCTTGAGCGTCGCAAACGGTTCGCGGTCCGAACTGCGCTCGCCGGTGACCGGATCGACTGTCGTCAGGATGCAACGTGCACAAGGCTTGAGCAGGCGGAACTCGATGTCGCCGATACGAAGACGCTTCCAGCCGTCTTCAGCGAAAGCCTCGGCCCCTTCGACCACCAGGTTGGGCCTGAAGCGTCGCATGTCCATCGGCCTGCCAAGACGCGCCGACAGGTCGTCCAGCGAGCCCTGGCCGATCAGCAGCAAGGGGAAGCCGTCGGCAAAGTTCACGCGCCCGTCATCGCGGCCGTAGCCCCCCGGCATTCTGCGCGCGCGCTCCACGGGCATGTACACCATGCGTGTGGGCTTGCCGATCAGTTGGCTGACCCACTCGGCCGCCGCATCACCTGCATCCGGCACCTGCAGCGAATCATGCCAGACCGTCACACCACGCAGGTTTGTTTCGAGGTCCTGCGGAACAGCGACGTCGAGAGGATCGAGATCAGGCGCCGAGAGCGTTACGCCACCACTGGCATTCCACAGCACTGAAAGCTGCGACATCTGCGGCAGGGCTCGCTGAGTAAAAAATCGACCGTTACTTTCATCGACAAGCATCCAGCGCCGATCCCCCGCCAACCCCAATGTATCGAAAGAGGCTCGCTGCAAGGTTTCCGGCTTGCAGGACTTGAGGGGGTAACGGTAGAGCGAGCTGAGACGTAACATGAGGGCCGGTTCCTTGAGGGGCTCGATAAGCTTTGATGCTGACGTCAAAGCTTATACGAAGAGCAACCGGCAGACATCCGGGAGCAGCAGTCCGGCAGTTTTCAGATGATCATCAGGAGACGCTCGCGCACCACTTCGACCAGCTTGTCGGGCTGAAACTTGGAGAGGAAGTTGTCGCAGCCGACCTTCTTGACCATCGATTCGTTGAAGCTTCCGGACAGCGAGGTGTGCAGCACGATGTACAGGGCGCGCAGGCGCGGGTCGTTGCGAATCTCGGTGGTCAGACGATAGCCATCCATTTCCGGCATTTCTGCATCGGTAAACACCATCAACAGCTTCTCTTGAACGTTCTCGCCTGCATCTGCCCAGGCCTTGAGCATGTTCAACGCCTTCAAGCCATCACTGGCCACGTGCAGCTTGAGACCCAGTTGAGAGAGGGTATCGCGCAGCTGTGACAGAGCTACCTTCGAGTCATCGACCAGCAGTACTTCACGACCACGTGCGTGTTCCAGCACCGGATCTTCAAGCTTCTCGCGGGATACCTTGGCGTTGTAGGGCACGATCTCGGCGAGGACTTTCTCAACGTCGATGATTTCTACCAGTTGATCATCGACCTTGCTGATGGCCGTCAGGTAGTGCTGGCGACCGGCGCTGGCCGGTGGCGGCATGATCGCATCCCAGTTCATGTTGACGATGCGATCCACGCCACCGACCAGGAACGCCTGAACAGAGCGGTTGTACTCAGTCACAATAATTGTGCTGCCAGGCCCTGGCACCAGCGGACGCATGCCGATGGCCTGGGACAGGTCGATCACCGGAAGGGTCTGACCGCGCAGATTGACGACACCACAGACGAAGGAGTGACGTTGCGGCATGAGGGTCAGTTTGGGTAGTTGCAGCACTTCCTGGACCTTGAACACGTTAATCGCGAACAACTGCCGACCGGCAAGGCGAAACATGAGGATTTCCAGGCGATTCTCGCCCACCAGCTGTGTGCGTTGATCTACTGTGTCGAGAATGCCTGCCATTTTAGCTCCAGAAGCAATGGTCATGATGAGTCTATAGAAGCTGTATCGGCTGAAACGGGCCGGACCTTAATGGCGATGAAGGCCATTCGCAGAAATTGATATCAATATAACATCACCGCTTCCCCGCCCGGCAGCCTTCGCCGACAAATGTTGCAACACAATGCGCTAAAGGCCAGGCACTCTGTAGAGATACAACGGCCACGCTTGCTACGCCCATAAAATGTCAATCAGGGATAACCTGATATGATCACCATCTAATTGCCACTATCGTGAAGTAATTCTCACTTTATGACCGGAGCCTGATTCTTGTCCGCCTTACACCCTGAGTACACGACCGGAATTGGCGACATTCGGAAATGCCCTACATACTTTCATGTGAAATCGACATTAACTGTCAGCCATTCGCCGCGGGCGGAAGTTCGCTATCCATGATCTGTGGAGATAAAGGATGCTGAGCAACAACGATTGGCAGCAGAAACACGACGAGTTTCTGAGCACATCTCAGGCGCTTCTTTACAAATCGGAAGAATGCCTGTCGCACCTGGAGATGATCCCCGACGACGAGGATGCGACAGGCTGCCTGCTGACCACACTGCGCACGTTGGCTAGGGAAGCGGAAGCAGCGCCGGTGCCCTGTATCGCCGAGTTTTCAAGCAAGCTGTGCCAGCTGCTGAAATCCGGCAGCCAGACCAGGGAGCTGTCTCAGGAAACACTGCGCACGGTCAAGAACTGCCTTACGCTGATTTCATGGCAAGTCGAGCTACTCGATCCGCAGACCGGCGAGTTGACGATGGACAACAACGAACAACTCGAGCTTCTTGACCAATTGGCTGGCTTGTCCACGCCACAGGCGCCGGCAGGTACTACCCGCCGATAGCATTTGATGCGACTCACGGGCCGACCGTGTTGTTGCATTGCCCGCAAGCGCTATTGTCATACAGGACATTTCCGTCCATTGTCTTGATGTTTGACGAAGGAATGACCTCAGCGGGCCTATCTACGCAAGAGCCACCATGACCTGCAATCTGTTACTGGTCGACGATCACTCACTGATCAGAGCCGGCGTGCGAGCGCTGGTTGCGGATATTCCGGGCTACGCTGTCGTGGGCGAAGCATCTGACGGTGCGCAGCTGTCGAGCCTGGCGCAATGCCTCCAGCCCGACATCGTACTGCTCGACATCTGGATGAAGAACGTCGACGGCCTCGACGCACTCGAACAACTGTTGAGTGTGCAACCGCAGTGCAAAGTCCTGGTTCTTTCGATGCACACTGATACGGCGATGATCATGCGCGCACTAGAGCTGGGCGCTTGCGGCTATCTGCTCAAGGACACCACCGCCGCCGAACTCGAGCAGGCACTGGATGCGCTGCGCTCGGGCGAGCGCTACCTGAGCCCTGCCATCGCCCACACCGTCGTCAAGCGTGCCACGCGCGGCACTCGATCGGACAGGGCCATCGAAGCGAAAGAGCGGCATAACCTCACCGCGCGCCAACTTGAAATACTGCGACTGATCGTTCGCGGCAAATCGACACGCGAAATGGCCAGCGGCCTGGGCCTGAGCATAAAGACCGTCGAAACCCATCGGTCCCAGATCATGAAGCGTCTGCAGATCTTCGATGTCGCCGGGCTGGTACTGTTTTGTGTTCGGGAACGGATCATCAGTCTGGACGATTGAGACCCGCTACGTTGCTCAGCAGGGGTGAGTCCGCTGGTAGATGCACCTGCAGCGCTGCCGGTCGCGCCTCGAAGCGCAGGTCTTCACCGGACAACGGCTCGCCGTCCAGATTGATATCCAGCCCCTGGGCAGACTTGAGTTCGACCCAGGGCAGACGTGCGCGGATGAACATGTTGTCAAAGCCGAGACCACCCTCGAGCAGACTTCTGAGCGTACCCACCACTTCCTGAGGCGCTGGCAGGATGCTGATGTCCAGCAAGCCATCATCGGCCAGCGCAGTCGGACACAGTTCGTGTCCGCCGCCCGCCTGGCGACCGTTGCCGATGCCCAGCGCGAGCAGATCGCCGCGCCAGTGAAAGTCCGGCCCGGTCAACTCGCCATGAGCAGCGTGCAGCTCGCTGAAGCGCGTCAGTCCGGTAAACAGATAGGCTGCGCCGCCCAGTACTTTCTTGAGGTCTTCGGAGGTGTTGGCCGTCACCTGACTGCCAAAACCGCCTGTCGCCATATTGAGGAACAGCTTGCCGCCCACTTCCCCCAGGTCAACGGCGCGGGGCTCGAAATCCATCAGTTTCAGCGCTTTCGCCACTTCGAGTGGCACGCCGGCAGCACGGGCAAAGTCATTGGCAGTGCCAAGAGGCAGGATAGTCAGGCTGGCTTTGATATCTGCCAACGCCAGCGCTTCTGCGATGTCACGAAGCGTACCGTCGCCGCCACCAGCCACTATATGCCTGTGCCCCGCAGCCAGCGCTTCACCGACCAGACGCTCGGCATCGCCTGCCTCCCAGGTCACGCGTACATCCAGCTCCCAGCCCTGCTTGCGCTTGTCTGCGACCGCATCGCGCACCTCTTCATTGAGCGCCTGTTTGCCGTGAAGAATGAGCATTGCCCTGCGTTGTGTCATGACACCTCCCCTGCCGAACCGTCCGGATTAAAGCCTGTGAGCGACGCTCTTTTACGATTGTGCGTCGGGACGCATTTTGCCCGGCGCATGATTGTGACCCCGGACAAGGCGAAAAGGCCCGTCGGTTTCATATAATTTTCAATCTCCCTCAAAAAATCTGCCCCTTTGAATGGCTGATGTGCCCGACCTTGGAGGCTCCTGTCTCACCCGTCGCAACTGAATTGGACCGATTTAGTTACAGCAGTATTTTTTTCATGAGCTTTACTGACAACAGAACCATCCATTTGAAGAGGTTTTCATCTACAAATCACTGAAAAGTCTTAAATAAAATTCGGCTCTGGACGACATAACTAAAGTGATATTCACAAAAGACAGACCGAATCCTTCATCGCAGCGACGGGTAACTGGCTAAGCTGGAGCAGTGATGGCAAAGAGATACTTATCTGCAAGCTGCGCGCAGCCATCAGAGCACGTTCAGAACCAGCAGGGTTCTGACGCCTACAGGGAGTAAGGAAGATCTATGAGGTTGCAGCCAGTCGACAGTCTTTCGCTCACCCGCACCAGTCTGGTCGAATATTTTCTGTTCGGCATTCGATTGGCCCACGGCATTGCCTGCATTCTGCCGGGGCTGGCGATCATGTTGCTCATGAAGGACAGTGGCCTGCAGACGCCACAGACTTACCTGACCATGCTGCTGTTTTTCGGCAGTGTCGGCGTGCTGGTGTTTCAAGCCATGGGGGTCTACTCAGAGGCCCTGTTCAGCAACGATTTACGCATGCGGGCAATGGCGATCGCCTGGACCGCAGCATTCGGCCTGCTGCTGTTCATGCAACAGGCCATGGGGTTGTTCGGTTACCTCTCCAATGAAGAGCTGCTGATCTGGTACCTGACCAGCCTTGCGTTGTTCGGCGTCATTCGCCTGTTGCTGCTGACACTGTTCAAGCGCCAGATGCGCAAAGGCTTCTTCCTGCAACATGCGGTCATTCTGGGCGCGACTGAAAACGGGCAGCGTCTTGCCGAATACCTCCTTGAACATCAGGACATTCGCTCGGGCGTGATCGGTTTTATCGACGATCGTATCGGACGCCTGCCCAAGACCGTCGCCAACCTGCCGATGCTGGGCAACACCAGCGATCTGGAGCGTTTGATTCGCGAAGAAAAGGTAACCCAGGTGCTGGTCGCCCTGCCCTGGACGGCTGAAAACCGTATGGATTACATCATTCGCGAACTGCGCAGGTTGCCGGTCAATGTGTTGCTGGTGCCAGACATGATTGCTTTCCGACACACCCACAACCGCATTACCGAAGTGGCCCGGCTACCGATGTTCAACGCCTCGGACGTTCCGCTCAACGGCTGGTCGCCCTTCATCAAGCGTGCCGAGGACATTGTCCTGTCGTCTCTGGCCCTGCTGGCGCTGTCGCCGGTCATGCTGCTGGTCGCGATGGCCATAAAGCTCGACTCGCCAGGGCCGGTGTTTTTCCGCCAGAAGCGCTATGGCTATAACAATCGCCTGATCGAGGTGTTCAAGTTTCGCTCCATGCATCAGCACCAGGCTGACGCAACAGCCGAACAACAGACCACCCGAGGCGACGCCAGAGTCACCCGGGTCGGGCGCTTCATTCGCAAGACCAGCCTTGATGAACTGCCGCAATTGTTCAATGTGGCGGCAGGCAGCATGTCGATGGTGGGGCCGCGTCCACATGCGACCGCCACCAAGGCTGCCGGGATTCTTTTCGAACAGGCGGTGAAAGAGTACACATCGCGGCACCGCGTCAAACCCGGGATTACCGGCCTGGCGCAGATCAACGGCTATCGTGGCGAAACCGACACAGTAGAAAAAATCGAAAAAAGGGTCGAGTTCGACCTTGAGTACATAGAAAACTGGTCTGTCTGGTTCGACCTGTA
This sequence comes from Pseudomonas coronafaciens pv. oryzae str. 1_6, assembly GCF_000156995.2. Lineage (NCBI taxonomy): Bacteria > Pseudomonadati > Pseudomonadota > Gammaproteobacteria > Pseudomonadales > Pseudomonadaceae > Pseudomonas > Pseudomonas coronafaciens. The sequence continues at coordinate 3,361,411 of NZ_CP046035.1, forward strand.
CATCCTCATGCGCACTGTGCCTGCAGTGCTATTCACTCGCGAGGCTTTCTGATGAGCACACTCATTCCCTGCATCATCGCCGGCGGCTCCGGCACCCGCCTGTGGCCTGTCTCGCGGGAAGCCATGCCCAAGCCGTTCATGCGCCTTCCCGATGGCGAAAGCCTGCTGCAGAAGACCTTTTTGCGCGCGGTCGGTCTGCCCGGTGTCGATCGTCTTCTGACCGTCACCAATCGTGAAGTGTATTTCCGCACGGTCGACGACTACCGGCAGCTGAACAAAGGCAAGGCACGTCTGGACTTCATCCTCGAGCCCTTTGGCCGCAATACCGCCGCAGCTGTTGCTGCGGCTGCACTGCACGTGAGCGAGCTGTACGGCGACGATGCGCAATTGCTGGTGTTGCCGGCTGATCATCTGATCACCGACGTTGCGGCGTTTGCCCGCGCCGTGGCGGCGGCTCAGGCACTTGCTGCCGACGGCTGGCTGGTGACGTTCGGTATTCTGCCCACCGCGCCCGAAACCGGTTTCGGTTACATCGAAAAAGGCCCGGCGCTGGGCAACGACGGCTGTCAGGTGGCACGTTTCGTCGAAAAACCCGACGCAGCCACTGCTCAGGCTTATGTCGATGGAGGCCTGCACTTCTGGAACGCCGGCATGTTCTGCATGCGCGCCGACGCCGTACTGCGTGAAATGCGCGCTCATGCCCCCGAGGTGCTGAACGCTGTCAGTGCATGCCTGGCGTCAAGCCAGCGCAAGGAAGGCGATCGCGAATTGCAGATCGAGCTGGACAGCGATTCGTTTGCCCTGGCACCCGACATCTCCATCGACTACGCCTTGATGGAGCGCTCCGACAAGGTGGCGGTGGTGCCCTGCCAACTGGGCTGGAGCGACATCGGCTCCTGGCAGGCCGTGCGCGAACTGTCGCCCGTCGATGCACAGGGCAACTATTGCAACGGCGAAACCGTGCTGCATGACGTCACCAACTGTTACATCGATTCGCGAAAACGGCTGGTAGGTGCGGTCGGCCTCGACAATCTGATCATTATCGACACCCCCGACGCGCTGTTGATCGCCGACGGTCGCCGCAGTCAGGACGTCAAGATCATCGCTCAGGAACTAAAGCGTCAAGGGCATGATGCCTACCGCCTGCACCGAACCGTAACCCGCCCGTGGGGCACCTACACGGTGCTTGAAGAAGGCAAGCGCTTCAAGATCAAACGCATCGTGGTGCGCCCCAGAGCTTCGCTGTCATTACAGATGCATCACCATCGCAGCGAACACTGGATCGTGGTCAGCGGCATGGCCACTGTGACCAACGGCGAGCGGGAATTCATGCTCGACACCAACGAGTCGACGTTCATCAAACCGGGCTTCACTCACCGGCTGGTTAATCCGGGAGTCATCGATTTGGTGATGATTGAAGTCCAGAGCGGCGAATACCTGGGCGAGGACGACATTGTGCGGTTTACCGACATCTATGGCCGGGTGCCGGAAAAACCCGCCAAAGGCTGAGCGACCGCAGGCAGTTTGCACCGATCAAGTAAATTTGAATCACGACGCTTACGTAATGCAGTACCCGCCATCATGAGTTTATTACCCGCAAGGGAGCCGTATTTGTGCATGACAGGAGTTCAGGAACAATGAGAAGCATGATGCTGATTGCCAGCCTTTTGCTGGTGAGTGCGTGCAACACCCCGTCGCGGGTCGGCTTGCCGGACGATCGTGCGCAAATCGAGGCGGGCCAGGCGGCCGGGCGCGCGTTGGCGGGTAAACCGCTGCCGCCGGAACGCATTCGTCCTGGCGACACGCTGCGCATTGTGCGCAACAGTGGCGAGGCGCCGTCGATTTCGGCGTTCACGGCCAACTCCATCTATGAGTTGACCTTGTTCCAGGTGCTCAATGACGGCACTTTTTCCTACCCCTACATCGGTACGGTAAAAGCGGCCGGCCTGACGCTACAGCAATTGAATGACCTGCTGGAAAGCAAGCTGCAGACTGTCTACCGCGAGACGGCACTGACCATCAATATTTCTCAGTCGCCGGGCAATACCGTGTTCGTGGGCGGCGCCGTGCGCAATTCGGTCACGCTGCCGATCAACGTGGCCACCAATCTCAATCAGGCCATCCTCGGCGCAGGCGGGGTCGCGCTGGACGCAGATGCCGGTCGGGTTGCACTGCTGCGTCAGGAAGAGAACGGGCTCTACAAGACCTACTTTTTCGACTACAGCAAGTTCCTCTGGGCAGATGCCGGAGGCCCAACCGCGCCGGTACTGCTGAAACGCGGCGACATAGTGTTTGTTCCCAAATCATCGGTCGGCAACAAGGTGGACGGCGTGTCCCTGTACTTCAACCAGCTGATTCCCTTCGCGAAGTCGATCGGGCTGGGCATGAACTACGAGTTGCGCAATAACAATTAATTGTCAGGGATACAGACATGATCAACATCCGCTCATTCCGCGACCTGCTGCGCCTGTTCTTTATCTTCAAGCGCGAAGTCAAGATTACCGTGCTGGCGACCTTCGTCATTATTCTGCTGGGCGCCTTTCTGCTGCCCAATCGCTATGAATCAACAGCTCTGCTGCTGGTCAAGCCCGGCCGCGACAGCAGCACTGTGCCTATCGAGCTTTCCGACCGTCAGGCCATCGTCATACCCAGCGGCCTGCGTGACCCGCTGCTCGACGAAGAGCGCATGCTCAGCGGCCGACCGATCATGCGCGCAGTGTCCGAGAAGTACCTGGCGGAGCTGTCAATGGCACCCCCTGAAACCGGCGTGCTGGCATCGATAAAGAACGGCGTCAAGGCAGTCGTCGGGGGCGTCGTCAACGGCGTGCGCAGCGTCCTCCAATTCATCGGTCTGGTGGAACACCGCTCGCAGGTCGAGCGGCTGGCCGAAGACCTGGAAAAGAACTTCAAGGTCCGCCATGAGCCTGGTTCCTCGGTAATGGAACTGACCTTTACCTGGAACGACCCCGCCACGGCACAAACAGTACTCAAGACGTGGATCGATGAATATCAGTCGCAGCGCACCAAGACTCTTGGCCGGGTCAGCCTGTATGCGTTCTACGAAGCGGAGGTGAAGACTACCGGTGAGAACATCATCGAATACAAGAAGCAGATTCAGAACTACCTGAACCAGCTCAGCGCAGTCAGTATTTCCCAGCGACTGGCCGATACGTCTCAGGGGCTCAACGACCTGCGCACCGAACGCAACAATACAACGCGCTCCATAGCCTCGACCAAGGCAGGCCTGGACCTGCTGAAAAAGCAGCTGTCCGAGCAGCCCAAGACCGTCTCCGCCGGACGCGAGCTGGCGCTCAATCCCAATCGCCAGGACTTGCAGAACCGCATCAATGGCAAGGAAGTGGAGCGCCAGGAAATGCTCCGCTCGTTCAAGGACCAGGCGCCACCGATTCGGGCGATCAATGAGGAAATCGATAACCTCAAGAAACTGCTCAACGGACAGGAGGCAACTGTTCAGCGCTCCGAAAGTATCACGCCCAACCCTATCTACAACCGCATGCAGAACGTCTACGCCGATCAGCAGACCAGCTACGCACGCCTGCAAACCCAGCTTGCGCAGCAGAATGCACAAATCGCTCAACTGGAAAACGATCGCCAGCAGGCGCTGAATCTGGAGCCGGAGCTTTCACGCCTGCAGAACGAGCTGGATGCCTCGGAAAAAAGCTACGCGCTGTACAAGGACAGTCTGGAAAAATCCCGCATCGACCGCGAGCTGGACAACAGCCAGATCAGCAACATCGCAACCATTGAAGAGGCAACGTTCAACCCCAGCCGGGTCTTTCCGAAAAGCCTGTTGATGCTGCTACTGGCGTTTCCTTTGAGCGTTGTGGTGGGCGCGCTGGCGTTGTACTTCTTCTACCTGCTGGATCAGCGCATCCATGACGGCGACAAGATCGAGAGCAGCTTTGGCGTGCCGGTCTGGACCAGCCTGCCAGATCTGGAGCGCGCGCAGGAACGCAGCGCTGCCTTTACCTCCAACCTGCACCGTGTTTACGGAATCCTGCCGCTGGATCAGGTCGACGGACAGGGCCTGACCCTCGGCTTTACTTCGGTCAAGTCGGGCGCGGGTGTGGCCTTCGTGATCGAGCGGCTGCGCACGTTGCTGGTCGAGCAGGGCCATCAAGTCCGCACTGAAGGGCGCAGCCCTGCCAGCCCGGGTGAAATCGTGCTGATCAACGCCTCGGCACTGTCCGCTAATCAGGACGCTTTCGTGCTGCTGCGCAAGGCTGATCTGATCGTACTGGTGGTGCGTGCCGAAGAAACCACCGTGCCGATGCTCGAGGACACACTGAACAATCTCAATACCGCCTTCAAGAAGGTCGACGGCATCATCGTCAACCGGCGCCGTTTCGAAGTGCCGGAACGCGTGCTGAAGTTCCTCAAGCGGTTCGGGAGTCGAGGCTGATGAGAATCGCGCTGCTGGCACCGCTGCCGCCCGAGCAGAACGGCATCGCTGACTATGCCGGGCATCTGCGCCAGGCGCTGGAAGCTCTGGGACTGCAGATCAGTACGCCGCTGCAAGGGGTAGGCAATGATCCTCGCGCCGCAGAACAGCGGGTGGCTGACACGGACTGGAGCAGCGTGGATCTGGTCCATGCCGAACTGGGGGGTGGAAGACTGGCGGAGTTCCAGGCCTTGCGCGCCCTGCGCCGGCGCTTCCCGAAGCTGCCGCTGACCGCGACCGTACATGACCCTGAACGACTGGTCTGGCGCCGCGAAAAGCTTCCCTGGCCACTGTCGATCGCCAGCGGTATGCGTTCACCTCTGCCGGAGATGGCCACAGTGCTGGCCGACCCGCTGTGCCTACATGAAGAGCGACAGCTGGCAAGGCACATGACCCGGCTGGTGACCCTGACACAGGCAGGCAGTCAAAGCCTGCGTCAGCGCATGGGCCTCAAGCCAGCGCAAATGGTTGTGATCCATCACGGCAACGTGGCGATTGCGTCGGCCCCATTGCCGCCGATGAAGCCTTTGCGCCTGCTGTACTTCGGTTTCATCTATCGCGGCAAGGGCATAGAGGACCTGCTGGACGCGCTGGCCAGTGTGTTCACTTCACAGCCCGCACTGCGTTCAACGGTACGCCTGACCCTGGCGGGCGGCAGCGAGCCGGAAATGGCATTCGGCCAGTCCGGCAGTTACCTGGAGCAACTGCGTACGCGTATTCGCCAGTTGGGCCTCGTCGACCTGATCGACTGGCAACTGGACTTGCCTGCCGAGCAGATCGCGCAGGTCATTCAGGCTCATCATGTGATGGTGCTGCCCTATCGCGAATCAAGCAAACTGAAGATTCTCGGCAAACTGCGCGGCACCAGCGGCGCGCTGTCGTGGGCAGTGGCCTGCGGCAGAGGCGTCATCACCTCGGATGCACGTTCATTTGCCGAAGAAGTCTCGCACGGCAACGGCACGATCTATCCTCAGGGTGATGTCGAATGCCTGGCCAGTGCCCTGGCGCGTGTCTGCGCATCGCCCGAAATGATCCAGCAATGGGCAGTGAACGCCTCGCGCATGGGCGAGGCCCGGGTCTGGAGTCATACCGCCGAACATTTCCGGGACGTCTTCCGCCAAGCCTGCGAGGAGAAGTGACATGCAGCGTTTATCCAGATTCAAGGCCGTTACAACCGCGCTGATAGCTGCCACCCTGAGCTGCGCCGCTCAGGCGGCAACGGTCCTGAAAGCGCCCCGCGACGTGGTCTGGAAAGACTTTCTGGGTGTCAACGTACAGTTCCAGTACTTTGCGCCGGACATCTATAGGCAACAGATGGACCGTCTGGATGAGCTGGGCCTGAACTGGGTGCGGCTGACCATCCACTGGCCGATCATCGAACCGCAAAAGGATCAATACGCCCTGACCGAACTGGACGCCGCCATGGCGGCGATCAAGGCGCGCAACTACAACACGCTGGCGTACCTGGTCGGTTCGGCTTCGTTCGCCAGCAGTGCCCCGGTCGATGCCCGAAGCCGCGATCAGTACCCGCCCAAAGATTTCAACGTCTTTGCCGCACGCATGACCGCTCTGGCCAGGCGCTACCCGCAGGTGAGCAACTGGCAGGTCTGGAACGAGCCCAATATTATCTGGCTCCCCAAGGAGGACCCGGCGGCTTATGGCCGTTTGCTGACGACCACAGCCGATGCCATTCGCGCAGCCTTGCCGGATAAAACTATCGTCACCGCAGGCATGGCCTACTACAGCCAGATGCACAGCACCTCCGGCTACATGCTGCAGGCCCTGCTCGACAACGGTCTGGGCCAGCAGAATATCGTGGCTGCCTACCACCCATACTCCGAATACCCGGAAGGCGACTCGGTGGCAGACCGCGACTTTCTGGTACGCGCCGATGCCATGAATAACTTGCTGCACAGCAACGGTGTCAAGCAGGTGTGGGCCACCGAATGGGGCTGGTCAAGCTACGACGGTCCGGTGGAGATGCAACAGCTGATTGGCACTTCAGGCCAGGCCGACTACACCCTGCGGCGCCTGGCGCTGATGAGCGCCCTAGACTTCCAGCGTATCTTCCTGTTCAACCTCAGCGACCTTGACGAGCGTGCTTCGGCCCGTGATCAGGGCTACGGGCTGCTGGACCTGCAAGCAGGCCCCAAACCGGTCTACACCGCACTGCAGAACTTCCTGAAGATCACCGGCCCGCGCCTCAAACCTGCGGACCCGCCTGCGGTGAGCGCCGTGCCCGGCGATCTGTACGCGGTGCCGTGGAGCAGGGACGATGGCTCCCGTCTGTTGATGTTCTGGAGCGCCACCGGCACATCGCTGAATTTTCCAGGCATCACCAACGCAGTGGTGCATGACCCGCTGACCGGCAGCCGTACCCCGCTGTCCGGCAGCCAGGGCATCACCCTGCTGCTGAAGCCGACTCTGCAAATCCTGGAATGGAAACCTTGAGCATGCGAATTCTATGGACGCTCCCCTACCTGCCATGGCCCACCACCAGCGGCGGCAAGACCCGGGAATATCACCTGCTGCGCAACCTGGCAGCCCGAGGCCATCGCATCACCCTGCTGGTTCAGTCCAAGACTGCGCTGGATGATGAATCCCGCTCGGCACTTGAACCCTGGCTGGAGCGCCTGATCGTGATTGATCGACGTCCACTGCTGAGCTTCCGCACAATGCTGGCTGTGGCGTTCTCGCCTGCTCCGATGCTGGCCAGTATCAACGGCTATGCCCCGACACTGGAAAAAGCCTTCGAGCAACTGCTCGAGGAAGACTGGGACATCATCCAGCTGCAGCATACGTATTTCTTTCAGCCTTTCGAACGCGCGCTAAAACGCTCGGGCAAGCCATTCGTACTGACCGAGCACAACGTCGAATCCGACTTGGGTGCCGCCAGCTACGACCGGCTGCCGCGCTGGGCCGGGGCTTTTGCTTTGTATGATCGCTGGCGCTACAGACGCTGGGAAAGCCGCGTGTTTCGTCAGACCGGCGAGTTGATTGCAGTGACCGAGGACGATGCCAAGGTGCTGTCGCGCCTGAGCGGCAGGGCCACGTCCTATGTCGTCAACAGTGTCGATTGCGGCTACTACGCCAGTGTGCGTGCCGACCGCGGCAGCCATCGCCTGCTCTTCATCGGCAATTATGAGTACGGCCCCAACATCGACGCCATCGAATGGGCACTGGATGAGATCATGCCGAAGGTCTGGGCTCAGGCACCGGAGGTGAGTTTTGCCATCGGCGGTTTTGGCATGCCTGAGAGCTGGCGCGAGCGCTGGCCGGACCCACGCATCGAATGGCTGGGTTTCGTACCCGACCTGCGCGCCTTGCAGGCCACCGCCTCGATGTTCTTCGCCCCTTTGCGCCAGGGCGGCGGTTCCAAACTCAAGACGCTGGAAGCCATGGCCGCCGGCTTGCCGGTGGTGACTACCGCGCAAGGCGTCTCGGGCCTGTCGGTGACCAATGGCGAACATTATCTGGGCAGCGAAGATGCAGCCGGACTCGCCACATTGATAGTCGAATACACCGACAAGCCACTGCGGCTCGATCAGATCGGTGAGGCAGGCCGCGTTTATGTGCGCGCCCGGCACGACTGGTCGGTGTCGGCTGCCCAGCTGGAAGTGATCTACACCCGCTTTTCGCCCACCAAGCAAGGATCGCGCTCATGCGTATAGGACTCGATTACCGCGCGGCAGCCGGTTACCCCATCAGCGGCATCGGCCGCCAGAATTTTGCGCTGGAGAAAGCCTTCCGCGAGCACCCGGACGTGCAACTGCAATTGTTCGGCGTCGCACCTTACGACCATCCGGTGCGCCGCGTGATGCATGCGCCGCGCTGGGCTGCCCCGCTGGACTCGGTGCATCGCCTGCCGGACCGCGCGCGCTTCGAGGGCTCTTTCCTGCCTGGCGCCCTGCGCGATGCAGGCATCGAGGTCTATGTCGCGAATATCAACATGGGCCTGCCGCTGGGTCGAAAACCGGCTGGCATGCGCTATGTGCTGCAACTGCACGATCTGTTTCAGATCACCCAGCAGAACAGCCACGTTTCGCGCCTGAAAGCCCGCGTGTACCGTTTGACCGACTACCTGTCGATTGTCTGGTCGCTCAAGGTTGCCGACCAGATCTGGGTGCCGTCGCAATTTACCGCCAACGAGGCGGCGCGCCTGTTCCCACGGTTCAAGGACAAGCTGCGGGTCGTGCCCCTGCTGGTCGAGCGCTTCGAGGGCGAACCGGCCGACGTCACTCACCTGCGGCTGCCCGAGCGCTATTGGCTGTGCGTTGGCACTCGCGAGCCGCGCAAGAACATCAAATGGTTCGTCGAGGCCTGGCAGACCGCACGCATGCAGTTCGTCGACACCCCGGAGCTGGTTCTGGTCGGTAGCGATGAACCGTTGACCGAAGCGCAGCGTCAGTTGCCGGGTCTGCACGTGCTGACCGGCCTCAGTGATGCCGAGCTGCACACAGTCTACAAAAATGCCGAGCGGCTCTGGCAGCCGTCAAGAAGCGAAGGTTTCGGGCTGCCGGTGATCGAGGCGCTGAACGTGGGGACTCCAGTAGCCGTGGCCACCGGTTCGTCGCTGGATGAAGTCGCCCCACCCCACAGCCCGCGCTTTTCGCCTGATGACAGCGGCAACCTGATCAGGCTGATGGGCACGCTGTCCCATGCCCCCGAAGAAGACCCGGCTCTCGCCAGGGACTGGACCGACCGCTATCAGTTGAAAGCGTTCTGCGATCGCGTTCACGCTACGCTGGAGGAGCTGCGCTGATGCCACTGGCGATGCCTCTGGGGTTACTGATCAGCCTGTTGTTCGGGGTGATGATCTGGCTGTTGCCGATACCGCTGGTGCTGATGGCCGTGCTGGGTATTGCCGCCGTGGCGACAGTCATGCGCCGCCCAGTGCTCGGCTTGCTGCTGTTCGGCTTTATCGGGACCTTTCTGCCCTACTCCACGGTTCAGATCGGCATTCGGACGACGGTGTCCGAGGGGCTGATCATGCTGACCTGGGTCAGCTACCTGCTGCAGGGCGTATTTTTTCAAGAACAGGACAAAGTGCCCCCGATGCTGCGCACCGAGCGGTTGCTGGTCGCCTTGATGCTGTTCAGCGCTTTTCCGTTTCTGGTGGGCCAACTGACCGTCGTCGCCGAAGGCAATGGGCCGATCAACTGGGTCCGCTGGCTGTTCAACCTGTCGATCCTGTTTCTGGTGCCACGCTTGCTGACCGATCTAAAGACGCTGGAAAGCCTGGTCATTGCGTTGCTCGGCGGGACGCTTCTGTTGCTACTGATGTCGATCTCGATCTATGTCAGCAAAGGCTCGGGAACAGCAATCATCCCGATTCTCGGCAGTCTGGGCTACAGCGGCGCAGACACCCTGAACGATAGTTTGCAATCATTCGCCACCCGGATGGGCTCACCCTGGATGCACCCCAACGTGGCCGGTGGCGCTCTGGCAATGTTGCTGCCGCTGGCATTCTGTTTCGGCATGACCCGCAGCGGCATGGCACGCAAGCTGGGCCTGGCCGTTGCAGTGTTGGGCGTCGTCGGCCTGCTGCTGACCGGGTCACGCGGCGCGCTGGTGAGCCTGCTGGCAGTGATGCTGTGGATGGTCCGTCGGCGTGTCCCGCATCTCGGTCGGTTGCTGATGGGTGGCATAACTGCCGGCGTCGTGCTGTTGATGTTCTATCCACCGCTGCAAGAGCGGCTGATGGGCCTGTTCGCCGATGACGACGTCAGCACCGCGATCCGCTTCCTTGAATACAGTCATTTCCCGGATGCAATGGCGACGTTCCCGTTCGGCATCGGTTTCAAGACCGATCCGCCAGTTCTGGGCTACACGCAATTCGGTATTTCCAATTTGTGGCTGAACTTCATCTACAAGATCGGTCTGCCCGGCATGCTGCTGTTTATCGCCGTCACGGTCAGTTGGTGGAAGGCCGTACGCCCCGACACGGGCCGAATCGTGCTGACCCACGAAAACGCGATTGCGCTGGGTTGCATGATCGGCGTTCTGTCGGCCCTGTTCAGCGGCCTGTTCGACCACTATTTCAGTTTCACCAGCGTGCTGGCTGCCCTGTTCTGGCTGTTTGTCGGCATCAGCCTGCACGAAACCAGGCGCCTGCGCGCCAGCGCCGCAAACTCACGTCATCACCCCGCTGCCCCACCCGAGCTGGAAGCCTCCGTATGAAACATCGCATGCTGCATTCGCACAACCTCAGAGAGGCGCTGCCCGACTACGCACGCAAGATGGCCGTGCCACTTGAAGAACTCGAAGCCGCCTACCAGTGGATGCTCGACAACGAAGTGTGCTTCGAGACGCGTATCAAGGAGCGGACCTTGTCGTTCATCTGCTACCTGAACATCGAGCCGAGAATCGAGAACCCGCTGGCACGACGTTTTTACAAGTTGCTAGCCAGTGAAACCCTCGGCGCCCTGATTCCGCTTTACGGGATCAACTGGCCGACGCTACGTGACCGCATGCTGCGCACTTGGGAGTTGGCTTACAACATTCTGATCTGCAAGGTCCCCAGCCATACCCTGCGCCTGCTCTGGCTGCGTATCGGAGGGGCAAAGATCGGCAAAGGCTCGACCGTCTGGCGCAATACCGAAGTTCTGGGGGTCGACAGCCTGCGTATCGGCAATGACACCACAGTGGGCTGGCATTGCCAGCTGGATGCACGTGGCGGGCTGGTGATTGGCGATCACGTCACCATCGCCTCGCATGTGCTGATTATCGCCGGAGGGCACGACCTGAATGAACCCGAGTTCTGGGCGGTGGGTGGGCCGGTGTTCATCGGTGACTACGCCTGGATCTGCAGCCGCGCCCTGCTCTCGTTCGGTGCCGACATCGGCGAAGGTGCCGTGGTCGGTGGCAACAGCGTGGTGTCCAAGCCTGTCGCGCCCTACGCGATCGTCAGCGGCCCAAATGCCGAAGTCAAAGGCGAGCGCGCGCGTAATCTCAAGTACAAGGTGGGCGGCAAAGGCCTGTTCACCTTGTTCCACTGATCGGCAGCGCCTGCGATGCTGGGTTCGACACTCTGGCTGACACTGGCCACCCTTACCGGCCTGGCAGCCGGTTTTGCCCGTGAGTGGCTGTTAGTCGCGGCCTGGGGCGCAGGAGGCCAAAGCGATGCGTTTCTGGTCTCGATGTTTGTGCCTGAAGCATTGCGCATGTCGCTGGCAGCCGGCTTGCTCAGTGCGGCGGCCTTGCCGCTGTATCAGCAACGCTCCGCCGAGCGGCAGCAGCGCTGGCTCGGTGGGATGGCACCGCGACTGCTGCTGGGCGGTCTGGCACTGAGCCTGATGCTGGTGGTCGGTGCCGGGCCTCTGGTGCGACTGATAGGCCCGGGACTGGATACCGATGGTTACGTTCAGGCTGCTGGCGGCCTGCGCTGGCTGGCCTGGTGCGCCCCCGGTTTTTTGCTGCACGCATTGTTCTGCGTACCCTTGCAGGCTCGGTCGCGGTTCGTACTGGCCGGGCTTGGCTCGCTGCTGTTCAACTTGCCAGCGGTGATCTACCTCGCCACTTCTGGTCACGCATCCACATCGATCGGCGTCGCCAGTGCCTGCGTGCTGGGCAGCATACTGATGCCCAGCGTGCTGTTACCGACGTTGTACCGGTCCGGCTGGCGACCCTGGCAGTGGCAATCGGAAGCTGGCGCCGTGCGCGAACTGTTGCAACGCATCGGGCCACTGCTGAGCAGCAACCTGGCCAGCCAGGGCCTTGCTTTGCTTGAGCGAATGGTGGCTTCGTTGCTTGGCGAAGGCGCGGTGACCTGGGTCAACCTGGCGCGCAAGCTGATAAACCTGCCGTTGATAGCGCTGATGAGCCTGAATCAGGTGCTGTTGGGGCTGATGAGCGGCAGCGCGGGCGATCAGCGTCTGTCGCTGCTACGGCGCGGGCTGGGCAGCGCCACCTTGCTGACCTTGCCAGCGGTGGCCGGCCTGATAGGTGCGGCTGGCGCGCTCGTAACCCTGCTGCTGCCCGCTCAGACCCACGACGGCCCTTTGCCGGGACTGCTGGCATGGTTTGCCGTACCGCTGATGTTCGGTGCCTGGAATGCGTTGCTCGCACGGTATGCCTACGCAGCAGGTGATACACGTCTGCCGCTCAACTGCGAACTGATCGGCAGCCTGTGCAACGCGCTGCTGCTCGGTACATTGCCCTTGGTATTCGGTCTGTCCGGCATCGCCATCGCAGCATTGGGCGGCGCACTGGTCACTGGTCTGCTGCTGATGCGGCGCCAGTCACTGCTCAAGGTCCTGCCCTGGCGCAGTCACTGGTTGCTGGCCAGCGCGCTGATGGTGATCGCCGCTCTGGCCCTGCATCCGCTGCAAAATACCTGGCTGCAGCTTGGATTGAGCTGCCTTTATGGTGCGCTATTGCTGGCAGGACTGGCGTTATGGCTCAAGCCGTGGCGCAGCACAGAAGTCTGATCGACGGCTTGCCTGCAGGTATCGCGGAAGCACTCAAGACTCGGCGAGATGAATTTGTCGCGGTGCCTGATCATGAAGAATCGCCGGTTCAACGGCGGCAGTGGGCTGGCAAGCGTCTTCAACTGACCGCTTGCCAGCAGATCAGCCACCACGCGCCGGGACAGACAGCTGATGCCGATGCCCTCAGCAAGGGTGCGTTTTATTGCCTCGGAACTGCCCATCTGGCGCATGTCCTTCAGATCATGCAGGTGCCTGAGCAGCAAGTGCTCGACCTCCTCCCGGGTTCCGGAGCCCGGCTCGCGCAATAGCCATTCCGCATGCTGCAATTCAGTCAGTGATACCTGTGCCTGCCGGGCCAGCGGATGACTGCTGCCGGCAACAATGAGCATCTCATCGACCCGCCAAGGCTCGGCGATCAGTTCCGGCAGATGACACGGCGCCTCGATCAGACCCATGTCAATCTCGAACTGCGCGACCTTGCGGGCAATCGATGCGCTGTTGCCGATGTCCACGTCCACCCGCAACAGCGGTGCCGAGGCGCGAAGCGCACCGATAATCAGCGGCAGCTCGTAATTGCCGATAGTGCTGCTACTGCCGATTCGCAGGCGCGCATTCAGGCTGGCATCGGGCAGCAGAAAACTGTCTTCGATCTGCTGGGCGCTTTCCAGCATCGTCATGGCGCGGGGCAACAGCGCCTGTCCACTGTCATTAAGGACCAGCCGCTTGCCCACCCGGTCGAACAGGCGCGTGCCGAGCGCACTTTCCAGCTCGTTGAGTGCAGCGCTGGTGGCCGACTGAGATAACGCCAGCGCATGGCCTGCACTGGTAGTGCTGCCGTGCCGCGTAATAGCGCAAAAAATCTGCAGTTGCCGCAGGTTAAGCCTCAAGGGCGAACTCCATTCAGGGTTTATCTACCTGAAATACAGGTAACAAGAAGCTAGATTACCCGTTTAGAGAATTTATTGTCGAACCTTAAACTAACTGCACATCCGCAACTACCCGCAGGAAAACGCCATGAACCGGCTCGCCATCATCATCAAGGGTTACGCCCCTCTCAAAGCCTTGGCGAGCCCGCGCGAAGCGATCCGCCAATTCACGCCAAACTGGTTCGCCGTAACCATGGGCACCGGAATTCTGTCGCTGGCGTTGGCGCAACTGCCAGGCAACTCAGCACTTTTGCGTAACCTAGGGGAAGCACTGTGGTTCCTCAATATCGGCCTGTTCGTGCTGTTCAGCGTGATGTACGCCTGTCGCTGGCTGTTGTTCTTCAACGAGGCGCGTAAGGTGTTCGGGCATTCGACGGTCTCGATGTTCTTCGGCACGATCCCCATGGGCCTGGCGACCCTCATCAGCGGCCTGCTGGTCTTCGGCCCGGCACGCTGGGGCGATTCAATTGTTCCGGTTGCCGAAGCCCTGTGGTGGCTGGATGTGGCCATGGCGCTGGCCTGTGGCGTACTGATCCCGTTCATGATGTTCACCCGCCAGGAACACAGCATCGAAAAAATGACCGCTGTATGGCTATTGCCCGTGGTGGCCGCCGAAGTCGCAGCGGCCTGCGGCGGGTTACTGACGCAGCAGCTCGCCACGCCAGATGCGCAGTTCACCGTGCTGATCACCAGCTACGTACTGTGGGCCTACTCGGTGCCTGTTGCGCTGAGCATCCTGGTGATCCTGCTGTTGCGACTGGCACTGCACAAACTGCCGCACGAGAGCATGGCGGCATCGAGCTGGCTGGCACTGGGCCCGATCGGTACGGGCGCACTGAGCATGCTGGTGATGAGCAGCGATGCCCCGGCAGTGTTTGCCGCACACGGCTTGGCGTCGGTGGGCAGCGTGGCAGCCGGCGTCGGGGTCATTGCCGGTATGCTTTTCTGGGGGCTGGGCCTGTGGTGGATGGCGCTGGCAGTGCTGATAACAGCGCGCTATTTCAAGCAAGGTCTGGCGTTCAATCTGGGCTGGTGGGCATTCACCTTTCCACTCGGGGTGTACGCGCTGGCGACGCTCAAACTGGGTGCGACCCTGCATCTGGGCTTTTTCGACGTGTTCGGCCAAGGGCTGGTGGGGTTGCTGGCGGTCATGTGGCTGATCGTGTCTGCGCATACCCTGGCGGGCGCCTACCGAGGGCATCTGTTCGTCTCGCCGTGCATTGCATCGAGCGCATGTGCCCTTCGGTAAATCTCCTTGAACTTACTTTCGCAGCGGGGCGCCTGAGATAGACACCTTCCGCACAGAGAGTATTTATGCATACCTCAGCACTGCCCGACGATTACGGCTCCCGCGACGAGAACATCGTCATCAATTCCTACACCACTGTCCTGCGCAGAGACGGGGTCCCTCACGCGTTGTTCGCCACCTACTGGCGTGACGTTCACGGCCCGCTGTGCGCAAGGCTTCCAGGCCTGGGGTGGTACGTTCAGCACCATCTGACGCGAGAAAAGGACGGCCATCTGTGGCCGGTCATCGAAGGCGTCAAGCCACTGCAGGGCTATGTGCTTGATGGCGGCGTGGAGATCGGCTTTCTGTCCGCCGAGGACCAGAAGCAATTCAAGGACGCCAGCTCCCTGCTGTTTACAGACGAGCAGAACATGTTCGCGGAAACCATTGCCTACGACGTGCCGGACGGCTCGAGCACGCTGGTCGATCGTCTGCCTGATCCGATCCCCAACGAAACGGCAACCCAGGACAAAACCCATCTGCACTTTCATCTCGACAGCGGTGATCGGTCGGCTGCGCGCGACGCCGTGGAAAAACTGGCCCGCGAGATGGCCGGTGCCGATGCGGTCCTCAAGCTGCGCCTGCACCTCGCGCAACCCTACGACAACGCTCAACCGGCACCGCCTGCACCCGATGTGAATCACGAAGTCGAAGAGCCCCGTCTGGACATGGTCATGATGGAAGTGGTGTTCGAGTCGGCCTGGACTCGTCGGACCTACTACGCGAGCGAGCATTTCAAGGCCATCACCCAAGGCCTCGGCGCGCATGTTCGCTATGTAACACCATTTGGCGTCAGCGGTGTCTACACCTACGTGCGTGACGCGATCATGACCGCCGCCGGGGTGCGTGGCAGCCGTCAGGCTCAATTGATTCGTCAACTCGGCGCGATCAATCAGACACGCCCGGAGATCGAAAGCCTGTTCGGCGCGGCACAATCATCCTGAAGGCAGGCTGATCAGGCAGCCAAACAACGGTAACGGTGCGCGACTCAAAACCGCGCTTTACTCAGCGAAAATCGAGATACTTGAAGCCCATGAAAGCATTGACCACTCGGGAGGTGTACCAGCAACTGCGAGATGCTGCGATGGGCACGCGAGAAATGCAGCGTGTTGGCCACACCTCGGACACCGGGCTGCATCAGGTGACCATAGACGGCTGGCTGCTGACGCTGGAAACGATCGAAAGCAGCCTGAGCCACTGCCGCTACAGCCGCTGCCCGGACGGGCGGGAAGGCTCGTTCGAGAGCTGGCTGCGGACTGACCCGGTCAGCTTGCTCAGCGCCTGGGAACAGGCGCAGATCGAACGGTTGCTGAGTGGGGCTGTTGCCTGATGTCCTGCGCGGGCGCGTGAGGAACGATAACTTTCTGATCGTCGTCTCCAGGCTTCGCGCTCATCGTGATACACAAGTGCTGCCGGGCCTGGAAATACCGCTCCACAGCTGCCTTCATTTTGGCTAGACTCAACTGATTGCTGAATCGTTTAACTCGGCTTTGGTGTCAGGTTGAATGCGCTCTGCAAGACCATAATTCCAATAATTCCAGAAGGACCACCGCCATGAAATCCCTTCCCCTGCTTGTAGGCCTCGGCGCGTTGACTGCCGCTTCCAGTGTTTTTGCCTGGGACTACGTGCTGCTCGATACCGACAAGGCTGCGCAAAATCAGCAGATCACCAGCCAGCAATTGGGCGTCAAGACTGACAAGCCGTTCACGATCACGATGCGCACGCTGCATGGCGGTCGTCAGGAAGGCGTGAGCATTATCGATATCGACAACGGCACGATGAAGCTGTCGGTGGTACCGACCCGCGGCATGAACGTGTTGCATGCCTCGGTTGGCGACGTGCGCATGGGGTGGGATTCACCGGTCAAGGATGTCGTCAACCCGGCGTTCATCGAGCTTAACGGCCGTGGCGGGCTGGGCTGGCTGGAAGGGTTCAACGAACTGGTCGTCCGTTGCGGTTACGAGTGGGTGGGCCATCCGGGCATGGACAATGGCGAGTTGCTGACCCTGCACGGTCGCGCGGCCAATATCCCGGCCAGCAAGGTAACGCTGCAGATCGACGAAAAACCGCCGTATGCCATTCGCCTGAAGGGCGAACTCAAGGAGCAGGCGTTCAAGAAAGTGGATTTCTCGGTGCAGACCGAACTGGTCACCGAGCCTGGTAGCACAAGCTTCTCGCTTAACGATACGTTGACCAACAACGGCGATTATCCGAAAGAGTATCAGGCGCTGTACCACAGCAACTTCAGCACGCCATTCCTCGAACAGGGCGCGCGCTTCGAGGCACCGGTCAAGCAGGTCTCGCCGTTCAACGAGAAGGCCAAGGCTGATCTGGGCGACTGGCAGACCTACCGCGCACCTACCCCGGACTACGACGAGACGGTCTACAACATCGTGCCTTACGGCGATGAGAAAGGTGACACCGTAACCGTGCTGCACAACAAGGCCGGCAGTCTGGGCGTTGCCGTCGGTTTCAATACCAAGCAGTTGCCGGTGTTCTCGCTGTGGAAAAACACAGACACCAAAGGTCAGGGTTACGTGACCGGGCTGGAGCCAGGCACCAGTTTCTCTTATAACCGCCGATTCCAGCGCCCCCTCAACCTGGTGCCGACCATTGCACCGAAGGAGCAACGTCAGTTCCAGATCAGCTACAGCCTGCTGGCTGACAAGGGTGCAGTCGACAAGGCACTCGGGCAGATCAAGACCATCCAGGACGGGCGCGAAACCGAAGTCCGCAAAGAGCCGCTGGTGGACCTGACCAAAGAGCAATGATCTTTGCCTGAAGCTTTTCAGCGCCCAGTCTGAGCAAGGCCGGATCTTGACGTAAAGCACTGCGTCGATATCCGGCCTTGTTTCGTTGCGCAGCAAAGATTCTCATAACTCCTGGGGGTTTTGTCTGTCTACACCCTCCCAACCCTTCAAAAACGAGCATGAATATGAAAATCCTGATGGTTCTGACGTCCCATGACCAACTGGGCGACACCGGCAAAAAAACCGGTTTCTGGCTCGAAGAATTTGCAGCTCCTTATTACGTGTTCAAGGATGCAGGTGCCGAAGTCACATTGGTATCGCCTGCTGGCGGCCAACCACCGCTTGACCCTAAAAGCGATGAGCCTGACGCCCAGACCGCTGAAACCGAGCGCTTCGCCAAAGATACCGATGCTCAGAAAGTGCTGGCCAATACCGGACGCCTGGCTGAAGTAAACGCCGCCGATTTCGATGCTGTGTTCTACCCGGGCGGTCACGGTCCACTGTGGGATCTGGCCGAAGACGCGCATTCCATTGCTTTGATCGAAGCGTTTGCCAAAGCCGACAAGCCACATGGTCTGGTGTGCCACGCACCCGGCGTGCTGCGTAAGGTCAAAGCACAAAATGGCGAGCCGCTGGTCAAGGGTCGCCGCGTTACCGGTTTTACCAACAGCGAAGAAGAAGCTGTCGGCCTGACCAACGTTGTACCTTTTCTGGTCGAAGACGCGCTCAAAGCGTTGGGCGGCGACTACTCCAAAGGCGATGACTGGAGCGTTTACGTGCTGACCGATGGCAAACTCGTGACCGGGCAGAATCCGGCCAGTTCGGCGCAGGCTGCCAAAGACGTGCTGACTCTGTTGAGTTGATGCCTGATGCGCGGTTCGGTGCCTGAAGGGTCGGCATTGAACCGCGCGTCATTTAGATCGAATCTTGTCGGGCTGCAACAGCCCAATATCCAGATACCCCACCCCTCTGGAGAACTGCCATGACAGATGAATCCAAACGTGAAGACCTCGACCACAAACCGGAAAATGCCGGCAAAGTGGGTGAGAAGAACAAAGAACTCAACAAGCAGGGTGAGCAGCCACGACCTGGCACTTCTCCCGACCCGCAAAAAGACAATTCCGGCAGCTGATCGCTGGTCAGAGCAGCCCCCGCTCTGCACAGACCTTCACGATCTGTTCGCGCAGCCAGCAACTCGTTTCATCCTGATCGGCCTGCGCGCTCCAGACCATGTCCAGGCTAAAACCGGGCAGGTCCGGTGGCAGCTCGAAAACAGAAACCCACGGCTCGTTACCCAGCAGGGTCTGAATGCGCCGTGGCAGCACCAGAATGAAGTCGGTACCCTCGAGCAACTGTAAGGCCGCCCGGTAACTGTTGGCACGAGCGACAATGTCGCGTTCCAGCCCCTGACGTTGCAGCCAGCCATCAACCATATTGCTGTCGGAGGTCCAGGGGGTCGGGTATACATGCCGCCGCCGGGTAAAGGTGGTCGTGTCAATAAGTGCGCTATGCGGCGCGAACTGCGAGTCCATGACGCAAACCAGATCATCCTCCAGCAGTACCTGCGAAATCAGGCTGTCGGGCACTCGATGAAAACCCGGACCGAAACACAGGGCCAGATCGAGATGGCCGTCGTTGAGCGACTCGACTGGCAAATGCTTGTCCAACTTCTGCACGTTGACAGTGACCGAGAACCCCGCCGCCGCGAAATCGCGCATCAGATGAGGCAATACCAGCAGCTCGAAATACTCGGGAGCACACACCGTGAAGGTGGTTTGCCTGCGTGTCGGATCAAACAGCTTCAGCCCGTCATGGCAAAGATTGATGGCTTGCAGGATCTGCTGCACATGGCTGTGCATGGCAAGGGCCTTGCGGGTCGGACGCATGCCATTGCGAGTGCTGATGAACAAGTCATCCTCGAAATTCGCACGTAGCTTTTTCAGGCAGTAACTGACCGTCGACTGACTGACATGCAGCGCTTCGGCGACCAGCGTCAGATTGCGTTGCTCATACACTGAGACAAATACCATCAGGTCCTGCATGTCCAGCTTTCTCAGAGCATTACTGTTGAGCATCAAGGCTTCTCGCTGGCGTTGCGACCGGACGGTCAGGACTGCGCGAGCAAGATAGCATCAAAATGCAATCAGGCAGCCTCTTCGCATTCCGGCGTACTCCGGGCATCACGCAGATACCGATGATAATGCCGCGGGTTAAGTCGAGCCACCATCAGCAGCATGATTGCGACCAGTGCCATGAGCGACCACCACGCCCCGGCGAAACTGCCGGTCAGGTCGCGGATCATCCCGGCGAACAGTGGCGACAGGCTGGCGATCAGGTAACCGATCCCCTGCACGAACGCCGTGAGGCTGCCTGCCTGCTGCGGATCGTCAAGATGGTCCATCGACACGATAAGACTCATCGGGAACAGACCACCGATACCCAACCCCAGCAGGCCCGCCCAGACCAGGCTCGATTGCTCGGGCATCAGGATCAGACCGGCGAAACCGGCCATCATCAACCCGAGCAGAACACTCAGAGCGATACGTTTGTCCCGGCTACGGTTGGCCAGCGCCGGCACCAGCAAGCCCGAGATCACTTCCATCAGTGTCACAAACCCCAGCAACAGGCCGGCGCCCTGCTCGCTCCAGCCAGTTTCCACGTAATAAGGCGCCAGCCAGGCCAGCACGCAGGTATAGGAAGCAGTGCCCAGACCGAAGAAAACCCCGAGCATCCAGGCCCGAGGCAGGCGCGAAAACGCTCGCTGCTCAAGCATGGCCACTGGTGCATCAGGCTGCGACAAGCGCCGCTGCTGGCCCTTCCAGAAACACAGCGCCAATAGCGCCAGCGCGGACCAGACAGAAAGCGCGACATGCCAACTGCCACTAAGCCACAGGATAAGCGGACTCAAGGATGCGGCAATGGCTGCTCCACCCATGATCGCCGTGACGTAGAGCCCCATGCACAAAGAGACATGGGACTTGAAACGGGCTTTGATCAACGCGGGCATCAGCGCCTGGATAATAGCAACCCCGAGCCCCGCCAGCACGGCGCTGGCAATCAGGTCGACAGCCGACCCCAGAAACACACGCGCCAGGGTCGCCACGCCGATCAGCGCCAGCGACAGCATGACACTACGGTGCGAGCCCAGAAGCTGGGCAACCCTGACGCCGAAAAACATCGCCAGCCCCATGACCATGACCGGCAGCATGGTCAACAGCGACGCCGCAGCGAAGCTCAGCGGCATGTCAAGGCGAATCGCCGCCAGTAACGGACCGACTGCAGCCATCGATGGGCGCAGGTTCAATGCGACCAGAACCACACTGACCATCAACCCGATAGGTTTTCCCGCCAAGCCACGCAATTGCATACCGTAACCTTCGCTGTAAAGGTCACGATTAGGCCGGGTGGGCGGGTCGGCGGCAAATCAGAATATGGGACGTGCTATCGGAAAATCAGGTCAGACCTGGCGCACGCGGCTTTCAGGCGTTCTGACGACGGCCATCGCAACATTCGACCTGTTCTGTGCGCGGCGCCTCGGCACCGACGAGATCATCTACACCCAGCCACCAGGTCATTCCGCGACACGGAAATTGCAGGTAGAACGGCTGGCCCATCATTGGTGTTGTAATCAACACATTCTGTTCCCAGGCCAACGCCAGAATCCGGTCGAAAGGTTCGTGCCAGACATGCATCGCCAGGTCAAAAGTGCCGTTGTGGATCGGCAGCAGCCAGCGCCCGCGCAGGTCCAGGTGCGCCTGCAAGGTCTGTTCGGGCTGCATGTGTACCTGTGGCCACTCGACGTTGTAGGCGCCGGTTTCCATAAGCGTCAGATCGAACGGCCCGTACTGTTCGCCAATGGTCTTGAACCCGTCGAAGTAGCCCGTGTCGCCACTGAAGAAAATCCGCTGATCGTCGTCGATCATGACCCAGGACGCCCATAAGGTGCGATTGCTGTCGAGCAATGTACGACCCGAAAAATGCTGCGAAGGCGTGGCAACGAATTCGATACCCTCGATCTCGGTGGATTGCCACCAGTCGAGCTGACGAACCTTGTGCGCAGGGACGCCCCACTCGATCAGCGTATCGCCCACACCCAGCGGCGCCAGGAAGTGCTCGGTCTTGTCCGTCAGGGCTTTTATAGCCATGCGGTCAAGGTGGTCATAATGATTGTGGGAGAGAATCACACCGGTGATCGGCGGCAGCTCGTCAAGGCTGATGGGCGGCTGATGAAAGCGTTGCGGCCCTGCCCACTGCACCGGCGAGGCACGCTCGGCAAACACCGGGTCGGTAATCCAGAACCGCTTGCGCAGCTTGAGCAGCACAGTCGAATGACCCAGGCGATACACCGTATTGTTCGGTGCTGCCAGCAACTGCTGACGCGAAAGCGGCTGAACCGGAATTTCCCCTGCCGGGCGTGTGTCCTTGGGCTTGTTGAACAGCTGGTCCCAGAAGATACCAAGCGTCCGGAAAAAACCGAGCGGCTTCACGGGCGCATGATTGCGATAGCGCCCCTCGTGCCGAGACAGGACAGGCAGTGAAGTAACATCCTTTTTCTGGTGGGTCGAGGCCATGATTTGCTGACTCCTGAGGACAGGTTGAGGCTCCAGCCGTGCATACTTTGTACGTGAATCCCGTTGCAGGATGTCCGATGGAAAATATGTAACAGTGTTTTACACTACACGGTGTAGTTTTAAGCTTGCATGATTCTGGGCGACAAGTAAACTGCCAAGTGTACTTTTCTCTAAACGCACGTTTGAAGCGAACCTATGACCGCACCCATGCGCCTTACCGATCAGAAACGCGAAGCCATTGTTCTGGCAGCCATTGCCGAGTTTGGCGACCGTGGCTTCGAGGTCACCAGCATGGACCGCATTGCGGCACGAGCCGAGGTGTCAAAACGAACGGTCTATAACCATTTCCCCAGCAAGGAGGAGTTGTTCGCCGAAATGCTCCAGCGTCTGTGGAGCTGCGCCCCGCCGCAATCAGAGGTGCTCTACCATGCTGACAGCGGCCTGCGCGAGCAATTGAGAGACTTGCTGTGGGGCAAGATGCGCAACCTTACCAACAGCAGCTTCATTGATCTGGCGCGAGTGGTGGTCGGTGCAACCATTCACTCGCCAGAGCGGGCGCAGGTGTGGATGGCGCGCATCAATGAACGCGAAGAAACCTTCAGCGCATGGATCCGCGCCGCACAGAAGGATGGTCGCCTCAAACACGTCGACCCGGGCTTTGCCGCCACGCAAATGCATGCCCTGCTCAAGTCGTTTGCCTTTTGGCCACAAGTGACTTTCAACGCGCCATTGCTCACGCCCGATGAGCAAAGCAATGTCGTGGAATCGGCACTGAACATGTTTCTGGGCTGGTATGAAATGCCCCGCTGACACCGCCGGGTGTCTTCGCTCACCCCAGCACTGTGCCGCGGCACTCGCCAAAACCGATCGACACCTGCCCTTCTCGATGACAGCGAGCGCGCAGGATCACCTCATCGCCACTTTCCAGAAACTTTCGCTGTTCGCCACCTGGCAACGTGATGACATGTTTGCCCCCTTCAGTCATCTCCAGCAGGCTGCCGAACTGGCCCGCATCAGGCCCGGACAACGTGCCGGTGCCGAACAGGTCACCCGGTTGCAGCTTGCAGCCATTCACGCTGTGGTGCGCAACCATCTGCGCAGCGGTCCAGTACATGTTCAGTGAGTTGCTCAAACCCAGCAGGTGAGGTGCAAGCCCCTGGGTTTTCATCTGTTCGGTAAGCAGCAGGACTTCCAGCTCGATATCCAGCGCGCCACTCTGCTGATCGCTCCTGTCGAGCAGATAAGGCAGCGGCTGCGGATCGCCCTCGGGTCTCGCCGGCTGGGGGCTGCGAAACGGTTCAAGGGCTTCGGCAGTGATCACCCAGGGCGATAGGGTGGTCGCAAAACTCTTGGATAAAAACGGTCCAAGCGGCTGGTATTCCCACGCTTGTATGTCGCGCGCGGACCAATCGTTGAGCAGGCAGAACCCAGCGATATGCTCGGCCGCGCGGTCGATCCCGATGGCCTCGCCCTGCGCATTGCCCGGGCCGATCCATACGCCCATTTCCAGTTCGTAATCCAGCCGTTTGCATGGACCGAACTCAGGCACTTGCTGGCCGGCCATGAGCATCTGGCCGTTGGGCCGTCTGATCGGTGTACCAGAGATACACAAGGTCGACGCCCGACCGTGATAACCGATGGGCACATACTTGTAATTGGGCAACAGCGGGTTGTCTGGACGAAACATCTTCCCCACGTTCAACGCATGATGAATGCCGACGTAGAAATCGCTGTAGTCACCTACCCGGGCGGGCATGCACATCGTGCATTCGTTCATCGGCAGCAACAGGCCGGATGCGGCCTGCAGGTAGGAGCGTTGTGCGCTGTCTTCATCCAGCAACTGCACAAGGGCAGCACGCAAGGCCCGACGCGCTTCAGCACCCAGCGCGAAGAAATCATTGAGCTGATCGCGGCTCGCAACCTCGGCCGCTTCAACCGCCGGCCCTTTGATGAAACCACCCTTTAGCACAGCCTTGAGATCAAGGATCAGATCACCGATGGCTATACCACCTCGCGGCGCGGAGCCGTTATGGCTGAACACGCCCAGCGGCAGATTCTGAAGTGGAAAGTCGCCATGACCGTTGGCCGATGCGACCCAACTGCGGCGACCTGAAGAAATGCTCATTACAACGGCTCCTTGTTGAACGTTCTGGCCATGCCGTTCCAGCAGCCATCGTAATCGGTTTGCAGTTGCGGGCAATCCAGCGCATGACGACTGGGGCGCAGCACCTTGCCGGTCTCAAACATAAAAGCCATGGTGTTTTCTATCTTGTGCGGTTTCAAATCGGCAGCGATGGCTTTTTCTGCCGTAACATTGTCCGGTCCATGAGCGCTCATGCAGTTGTGCAGCGACGAGCCGCCCGGCATGAAACCTTCGGCCTTGGCGTCGTAAGCACCATCGATCAGGCCCATGAACTCGTTCATCAGGTTGCGATGAAACCACGGCGGACGAAAAGTGTTTTCCGCCACCATCCAGCGTGGCGGGAAAATCACAAAATCGATATTGGCCTGCCCTTGAACGAGACCTGGCGAGGTCAGCACGGTAAAAATCGAGGGGTCCGGGTGATCGTAACTGACGGTGCCGATGGTATTGAAGCGCCGCAGATCATACTTGTACGGCACATTGTTGCCGTGCCAGCCGACCACGTCGAACGGCGAGTGCGGCAGTTGCGTCGCCCACAGTTCGCCAAGGAATTTCTGTACCAGTTGTACCGACTCGTTTCGTTCTTCAAACCACGCCACCGGGGTTAAAAAATCACGCGCATTGGCCAACCCGTTGCTGCCAATCGGCCCGAGTTCCGGCAGGCGTAACACGCAACCATGATTCTCGCAGATGTAGCCACGTGCACTGTCGTCGAGCAACTGCACGCTGAATTTCAGGCCTCGCGGCAGCACGGCAACTTCCAGAGGCTCTACGTCCATCACGCCCAGCTCGGTGACGATTCTTAATCTTCCCTGCTGCGGCACAATCAGCCATTCGCCGTCAGCATTGAAAAACGCGCGCTGCATTGAGGTATTGGTGGCATACACGTAAACACTGACCCCTTCGGCCTGATCAGGTATCGACGTGCTGGCCAGTGATATCAGGCCGTCGATGAAGTCTGTGGGTTCCCTGGGGATGTCAAAGGCGTTCCAGCGCAGGCGATTGGGGTTTATCGGCCCCTGCTGCTGACCGAGGATCTGCCGATCGACACGCTGGTAGCGCGGATGGGCTGCCGAGGGCTGGATCCGGTACATCCAGGTACGGCGAGCTTCGGCACGACCGACGGTAAAAGCGGTTCCCGAGAACTGCTCGGCGTACAAACCCAACGGGTGCCTTTGCGGCGAGTTCTGAGCAATCGGTACCGCGCCCGGCAAGGCTTCGCTGCTGAACTGGTTGCCAAAACCTGACTGATAGACCAGTGGATCCGAGCTGCAATGAATAGCCATCTGAGCCTCTTGTTGTTATTCAGTCACACGGCGGTAGGTGGATCGTCAAAAATCGTAAATCGATTACGCTTAACGTAATTTGAGTTTGAAACCCGGTCAAGCTATAAAGCTGCCTTCCCAGACCGGCGCAACGCATATCCATGACCGAAGAAACCGAAAGCCCGACAGGCGGACGTCAGCAAAAGGTTCAGGCTGCTGAAGTGGGCCTAGGCGTACTCAAGGCACTGGCTGAGTTGTCGCCCGCGACGTCGCTGTCCAGGCTTGCCGAGCACCTGGGTATGCCGCCCAGCAAGGTTCATCGTTATTTGCAGGCGCTGATCGCCAGCGGATTTGCCGAGCAGGATGCCGTCAATAATCACTACGGGCTGGGCCGCGAAGCCTTGCAAGTAGGGCTGGTGTCGCTGGGCAAGCTGGATGTGCTGAAGGTGTCGGCCCCCTGGCTGGCCAATCTGCGCGACGAGCTGAACCAGACCTGCTTCCTGGCCGTGTGGGGCAATAAAGGTCCGACCGTGGTGTATGTCGAGCCGTCGCTGGGTGCCGTGACGCTGGTGACGCAGATCGGTTCGGTCCTGCCGCTACTCGGCTCGTCTACCGGGCTGGTATTCGAGAGCTTTTTGCCCCAGAGCGAGACCGCCCTGCTTCGCCATCAGGAAACACCTCATCTGCAGGCCGGTCGTCTGCGCGAGGTCGAGCGTCACCTAAAGCAGATCCGCAGCACCGGCGTGCATCAGGTGCAAGGGATGTTGATGCCGGGCGTCAATGCTGCTTCCTCCCCATTGTTTGCCATGGGCAACAAACTGGTGGGTGTGATTACCGTCGTCGGGCCGGGGTCGCTGCTCAACGACGAGGCGCAGAGCCAGGCGGCTCGACGTCTTTCAGAAACAGCTAACGCAATCAGTGAACGCATGGGTGGCAAGCTGCCAGGCTGAGCCTGCATTACACGCCCCATAACCTTCGCCTCACCATCAAAATCGGACGCAGAGCGTCCAGAAAGGCATGCCCACGCTGGAGCATGGGCACGATAGTTTTACGGACATCTCCAGCAAGGATCAATCCGGTGTCAGCACGCCACGCTGGATCTGATCGCGCTCGATGGATTCGAACAGTGCCTTGAAGTTGCCCTCGCCAAAGCCGTCGTCGCCTTTGCGCTGAATGAACTCGAAGAACACCGGCCCCATCAAGGTGGCAGAGAATATCTGCAACAGCAGTCGGCGTTCGCCGCCCTCGGACGAGCCATCCAGCAATATACCGCGTGACTTGAGTTCGTCTTCCGGCTCGCCATGATCGGGCAAGCGCCCCTGAAGCATCTCGTAGTAGGTGTCTGGCGGCGCGGTCATGAAACGCATGCCGGTGGCTTTCAGCGCGTCCCAGGTCTTGATCAGGTCGTCAGTGAAGAACGCAACATGCTGGATGCCTTCGCCGTTGAACTGCATCAGGAACTCTTCGATCTGCCCTGCGCCTCTCGACGACTCTTCGTTCAGCGGAATACGAATCATGCCGTCCGGCGCGGTCATTGCCTTGGAGGTCAGGCCGGTGTACTCGCCTTTGATATCGAAATATCGCAGTTCGCGGAAATTGAACAGTTTTTCGTAGAAATTCGCCCAGTACGCCATACGACCGCGGTACACGTTATGGGTTAGATGATCGATGAACTTCAGGCCCGCGCCGACCGGGTGACGTTCCACGCCTTCGATGAAGTTGAAATCGATGTCATAGATCGACGTTCCTTCGCCGAAACGGTCGATCAGGTACAGCGGAGCGCCGCCGATGCCCCTGATCGCAGGCAAGCGCAATTCCATGGGACCGGTGGCGATTTCCAGCGGCTGAGCGCCGAGTTCCAGCGCCCGGTTATAGGCCTGCTGGGCGTCCTTGACGCGAAACGCCATGCCGCACACAGAGGGGCCATGCTCTGCCGCAAAGTAGGACGCCAGGCTGTGCGGTTCATTGTTGAGAATCAGGTTGATCGCACCCTGGCGATACAGCGTCACGTCCTTGGAGCGGTGCGTCGCGACCTTGGTGAAGCCCATCATCTGGAACACGGGTTCAAGGCTGTTGGGGGTCGGCGACGCAAATTCGATAAATTCAAAACCCATCAGGCCCATCGGGTTTTCGTAGAGATCAGCCATGACTGGCTCCTTGCAGAAGAGTGAAGGTGAGTAAACGACGCAATCACTGTCCTGCGGGCGGCGCACATGGGATCCCTCGCACACTGCGAGCAAGGAAATCACCAAAAATCAGTTGCAGACCAAGAATCTTCATGAGGGCAGCCTACTCCGGCTTGTCCGATTGCGCATCAGGGTGTGTCTGGTGAAAGGCCCTGGTAGATCGCCTGATTGACGCACGGGTGCTGCCTGTTGTTATTTTCGTAAACACATTACGTGATGCGTAAATTGCGTGATCCACCCTGCCCTGTCAACACAAGCCTCGCCACCCATGAGCTAGGCTCTGTAGAAAAGTCGGCGAGCGACGTCAGGCAGGGCGGAAACAGGCGAGCAACGATCTAACTCGCGTCCAGGCGTGTTTTTAACGCAGCATGGTCGAGAGCGGCCACTTTATGTGCAGAGCCCGGAATGGGCTGACCCGATAAAAACAAAACTGGGGGGCTTGATGAATATTCTCTACGACGAACGCATTGACGGCATGCTGCCGGCTGTCGATAAACATCAACTGTTGCGCGACCTGCGACGCCTGTTGCCCGACCTGGACATCCTGCATCGCGACGAAGAGCTTCGTCCCTATGAATGCGACGGGTTGTCGGCGTATCGCACCACGCCGATGCTGGTAGTACTGCCGCGCCACGTCGAAGAGGTACAGACACTGCTGCGGCTTTGTCATGAGCGCCATGTGCCGGTGGTCACAAGGGGCGCCGGCACCGGGCTTTCAGGTGGCGCACTGCCGCTGGAGAAAGGCGTGCTGCTGGTAATGGCGCGCTTCAGCCAGGTCCTCGAGATCAACCCCGATGCGCGTCTGGCCCGGGTGCAACCCGGTGTGCGCAATCTGGCGATTTCTCAGGCTGCGGCACCGCACGGCCTGTATTACGCACCTGACCCTTCTTCACAAATCGCCTGTTCGATTGGCGGCAACGTGGCAGAAAACGCAGGCGGCGTACATTGCCTCAAATATGGCCTGACCGTACACAATCTGCTCAGCGTCGACATCCTCACTGTCGAAGGCGAGCCCATGACGCTGGGCAGCGACACCCTCGACTCGCCGGGTTTCGATTTGCTTGCGCTGTTCACCGGCTCCGAAGGCATGCTCGGCATCATCACTGAGGTCACGGTCAAACTGCTGCCCAGACCACAGGTGGCGAAGGTGCTGCTCGCCGCGTTCGATTCGGTGGAACACGCCGGGCGTGCGGTGGCCGACATCATCGCTGCCGGCATCATCCCCGGCGGGCTGGAAATGATGGACAACCTGGCGATCCGCGCCGCCGAAGACTTCATTCACGCTGGCTACCCGGTCGATGCCGAAGCCATTCTGCTCTGCGAGCTCGACGGGGTCGAAACCGATGTGCAGGCCGACTGCGAGGCAGTCCGCGTGGTGCTGCAGCGCGCCGGCGCCACACAAGTGCGTCTGGCGCGCGATGAAGCTGAACGGGTGCGCTTCTGGGCCGGGCGCAAGAACGCCTTTCCGGCGGTCGGACGCCTTTCGCCGGATTACTACTGCATGGACGGGACAATCCCGCGCCGTGCACTACCGGGCGTCCTGCGCGGCATCAAAGAGTTGTCCGAGCAGTACGGCCTGCGCGTCGCCAACGTGTTTCATGCCGGCGACGGCAATATGCACCCGCTGATCCTGTTCGATGCCAATCAACCGGGCGAACTGGAACGGGCCGAAACCCTGGGCGGCAAAATTCTGGAACTGTGTGTGGCGGTGGGTGGCAGCATCACCGGAGAACACGGTGTAGGGCGCGAAAAGATCAATCAGATGTGCGCGCAGTTCAACAGCGACGAACTGACCTTCTTCCATGCCATCAAGGCCGCGTTCGACGAGAGCGGCATGCTCAACCCCGGCAAGAACATCCCCACCCTGCAGCGCTGCGCGGAGTTTGGCGCCATGCATATTCACGCCGGGCAATTGCCCTTCCCTGAACTGGAGCGCTTTTGATGAACACGCCAGACAGGGACGCTATTCAAGCACTGCTTGAGCAGGTCAATCAGGCGCTGGAGGACGGCAGACCGCTGTGTATTCAGGGCGGCGGCAGCAAAACGTTTCTCGGTCGCCCGGTGGCTGGTGACGTTCTCGACACCCGTGAACACCGCGGTATCGTCAGCTATGACCCCACAGAACTGGTGATTACCGCCCGCGCCGGGACGCCGCTGAGCGAACTGGTGCAGGTACTGGACGCCACTGGCCAGATGCTGCCGTGCGAGCCTCCGGACTTCGGCACGGCAACCCTTGGCGGCATGGTCGCAACCGGCCTGTCCGGGCCACGCCGACCGTGGAGCGGATCGGTGCGGGATTTCGTACTAGGCACCCGGCTGATCACCGGGCTTGGCAAACACCTGCGCTTCGGCGGAGAAGTCATAAAAAATGTTGCCGGTTATGACGTCTCGCGCCTGATGGCGGGCAGTTTTGGCTGCCTTGGGGTGTTGACCGAAGTGTCGCTGAAAGTGCTGCCCAAGCCGCGTTTGTGCATCAGCATCGCGTTGCAGACAGACAGTGCCAGCACCCTTTCCTGCCTGGCCGAATGGGGACGGCAACCCATGCCAATCAGTGCTGCCAGTCATGATGGTCAGGTGCTGCGTCTGCGCCTCGAGGGGGGTGAAGGCTCGGTGAAAGCCGCGCACGAGCGGCTTGGCGGTGAGGTGATCGATACTGCCTACTGGCAGCAATTGAACGAGCAGCGCCTGCCATTTTTTCAGGATTCGCGCCCGCTATGGCGGGTTTGCGTACCGGCCCACACCGGCGTGCTCGACCTGCCAGGCGAGCAGTTGATTGACTGGGGCGGCGCACAACGCTGGCTGAAATCACACGCGGACAGCGTCGTGATCAGAACGATGGCGGCAGCCGTCGGCGGGCACGCGACATGCTATGGCCCGGCGCGTGTGGACAGCCCTTTTCAGCCCTTGCCCGAGCCTTTGCTGCGCTACCATCGGGCGCTCAAGAACCGGCTCGACCCGCAGGGTATTTTCAACCCTGGCCGACTGTACGCGGAGCTTTGAGGCATGCAGACCACATTGAGTGAACACGCCAGAAAACAGCCCCGCGCCGAAGAAGCCGAGCGCATCCTGCGCAGTTGCGTGCATTGCGGCTTTTGCAATGCCACGTGCCCGACCTATCAGTTGCTGGGTGATGAACTGGACGGTCCGCGCGGCAGAATCTATCTGATCAAACAGGTGCTTGAAGGCCATGAAGTCACCGAGAAGACCCAGCTGCATCTGGACCGCTGCCTGAGCTGTCGCAACTGTGAAACCACATGCCCGTCGGGCGTGGATTACCACAACCTGCTTGATATAGGACGCGCTGCGGTGGATGCCGCCGTGCCCCGGCCACTGGGTCAGCGATTGTTGCGCGAAGGCTTGCGCAGGGTCGTGCCGAACGCCGGGTTGTTCAAGGCGCTGACCGGCCTGGGTACTGCCTTTCGCCCATTGCTGCCAGACCACCTGAGAAACAAATTGCCCGCAACGATCCTGCGCTCAGGTGCGCGTCCGGCACCACGCCATGCGCGGCGCATGCTGATGCTTGAAGGTTGCGTACAGCCGGGACTTTCACCGAACACCAACGCCGCAACATCAAGGGTGCTGGACCGTCTGGGCATCAGCATCAACCCGATCAGCAAGGCTGGATGCTGTGGCGCGGTGGATTACCACCTGAATGCGCAGGATGCGGGCCTGGAGCGAGCGCGGCGCAACATAGATGCCTGGTGGCCAGCCCTCGAAGGTGGTGCTGAGGCCATCATCCAGACTGCAAGCGGCTGCGGTGCCTTCGTCAAGGATTACGCACATCTATTGCGCGACGACCCGCTATATGCAGACAAGGCCGCCCTGATCAGCGCACGCACCCGGGACCTGGTCGAAGTCCTGCGCGATGAGCCACTGGAGAACCTCGGCATCAATACCGACACCCGGCTGGCGTTTCATTGCCCTTGTACCTTGCAGCATGCACAAAAACTCGGTGGCGAGGTGGAGCGTGTCCTGCTGCGCCTGGGTTTCAACCTGACCAGTGTGCCGGACGGCCACTTGTGCTGTGGTTCGGCGGGCACCTACTCCCTGACTCAAACCGCGCTGGCCCGCCAACTACGCGACAACCGCATGAGTGCGCTGGAAAGCGGCAAGCCACAGGTTATCGCCACTGCCAACATCGGCTGCCAGGCGCACTTGGCGAGTGCTGAGCGGACGCCAGTGCGGCACTGGATTGAACTGGTCGATGAAGCGCTGGGCACTCTTGAATCCCGTTGAACTCATATTGAATAACCACTGCTCTGGAGAACCCCATGAAAATCAAAGCTGTTCTGACCCAGACCGAAGTCAGCCTGATGCTCGGTGCCGCACGCGATGAAGCGCAGGCCAATGGCTGGGCGGTGGCCATCGCGGTTGTCGATGATGGCGGCCATTTGCTAGCGTTCGAGCGACTGGACGATGCCTCGCCCATCAGCAGCTATATCTCGATTGAAAAAGCCCGGACCTCGGCCCTCGGCAAACGCGAATCCAAGGGCTACGAAGACATGGTCAACGGCGGTCGTAGCGCATTCCTCAGCGCCCCGCTGCTGACTTCTCTGGAAGGCGGTGTGCCCGTCATTGTCGATGGTCAGGTGATCGGTGCGCTGGGCGTTTCCGGTGTCAAAGCCGATCAGGACGCACAGATCGCCAAGGCAGGCATTGCCGCATTGAATGCCGACTGAGCGATCATCATTCTGGTGCCCTGAGCCCGCTCATCAGGGGTGCCCGTAACAAAAAATCACAGCGCAACTTTTATGTGGAGCCCATCCGATGACCGATTTCGTCAAATGCCAACGGCTCAAAGTGGCTGTCAATCTCCAGCGCTTTGTCGATGAAGAAGTGCTGCCAGGCACCGGCCTGGAGCCGGAAACATTCTGGAAAGGCTTTGACGTACTGGTACACGAACTTGCACCGCGCAACCGCGAACTGCTCACCGAACGCGAACGCCTGCAGGCCGAGCTGGACAAATGGCACAAGAAACATCCCGGCCCGATCAGCGACATGCCCGCCTACCGGGATTTTCTGCATTCGATTGGCTACCTCCAGCCGGAACCTGAGCGGGTTACCGCCAGCACCGCCAATGTCGACCTGGAAATCAGCGAGCAAGCCGGTCCGCAACTGGTGGTGCCTGCCAGCAACGCGCGCTATGCGTTGAATGCTGCCAATGCCCGTTGGGGTTCTTTGTACGACGCCCTGTACGGCACCGATGTAATTTCCAGCGCCAACGGGGCCGACATCCGCGCAGGTTACAACCCGTTACGCGGCAACAAGGTAATCGCCTTCGCCCGCGAACTGCTCGATAGCAGCGCACCGCTGGTCAACGGCAGCCACAGCGATGCTCGAAGCTACCGTATCGAGGACGGCGAACTGCGCATCGCCCTGGCGGATGGCTCACACACCCTCCTGCAGCACTCGGAAAAGTATGTCGGTTTCAGGGGCGAGCCCGATCAACCGGAAGCAATTCTGCTCAAGAACCACGGTTTGCATATCGAAATCCAGTTCGACCCGCAGCACCCGGTGGGCAGCACCGATGCGGCCGGTATCAAGGACCTGCTGCTGGAATCTGCTCTGTCGACCATCATCGACTGCGAAGACTCGGTTGCTGCCGTGGACGCCGAAGACAAGGTGACGGTCTATCGCAACTGGCTTGGCCTGATGAAAGGTGATCTTACCGAGACGCTGGACAAGGGCGGCAAGGCAATCATCCGCAGTCTCAACCCGGATCGCACCTACATGGCTGCTAGCGGAGGCGAGCTCACGTTGCGCGGGCGCTCGCTGATGTTCATTCGCAATGTCGGCCATTTGATGAGCAACCCGGCAATTGTCGATGAGGACGAGCAGGAGATCCCCGAAGGCATTCTCGATGGGGTCATCACCAGTCTGATGGCTTGCATGATCTGAATCGTCGAGGCAACTCCAGGGCTGGCAGCATTTATATCGTCAAGCCGAAAATGCACGGCGCAGCCGAGGTGGCTTTCGCCGATCAGTTGTTCAGCCGTATCGAAGACATACTGCAACTGCCGCGCAATACCCTGAAGATGGGCATCATGGACGAAGAGCGACGCACCAGCGTCAACCTGAAGGCCTGCATCGGTGCGGCATCGGCAAGGGTAGCGTTCATCAATACCGGGTTTCTTGACCGGACCGGCGATGAGATCCACAGCGCCATGAGGGCCGGACCGGTGCTGCGCAAGGGCGAGATGAAAAATTCTCCGTGGATCAAGGCTTACGAACGCAACAATGTACAGGTCGGTCTGGCGTGCGGCCTGCGCGGGAGAGCACAGATCGGCAAGGGTATGTGGGCAATGCCTGATCGCATGGCCGACATGCTGGAGCAGAAAATCGCTCATCCCCGATCTGGCGCCACGACCGCGTGGGTACCCTCGCCCACCGCAGCCACCTTGCACGCATTGCACTACCATCAGGTCGACGTCGGGCAGATTCAAAAAGAACTCGAGCAGCAGGCGCTGGCGGACATCAGTGTCTCGTTGCTCGACGACTTGCTGACCATACCGGTAGTGGACAAGCCGGAATGGACGCGGGAGCAGATTCTCGAAGAACTGGAGAACAATGCCCAGGGTTTGCTGGGCTACGTCGTACGCTGGGTCGAGCAAGGCATCGGCTGTTCCAAGGTGCCCGACATTCACAATGTGGGCCTGATGGAAGACCGCGCAACGTTGCGTATCTCCAGTCAGCACATGGCCAACTGGCTTTTGCATGACATCGTAGATCAGCAAGACGTTAACAACGTGCTGGAGCGTATGGCCAAGGTGGTCGACAAGCAGAATGCAGGAGACTCCCACTACCGGCCCATGGCCAGGGACTTCAAGAACTCTGCCGCATTCAAGGCCGCCTGCGCGCTGGTGTTCAGAGGGCCGGAGCAGCCCTCCGGCTACACCGAACCATTGCTGCATGAGGCCAGGCTAGCGTTCAAGAACCAGGACTGACCTGCCGTTTCGCTCATGCGCCTGCACCGGGCATGAGCGAATGGCCCTCTTTCTGCAGGCATGCAGGACGTCAGACACGCCAGGCTCGGGCCGAAAGCAGCCTTTGATGTGCAGCGCCTAGAGCCTGTAGATCGAAATCCAGCTCATGTCCGGGTGCGAGGAATAAATGTAATTGCCATTACGGTTCAACACGGCGCCCCCCACGGAAGGAAAGTACGCAATACAGGTGGCGATGCCTTTCACCGTGTCGATCCGGTAAACGTCATAGTTGCACGTGTAGATCGCGTAGACGTATCGATCGTCGGGCGTTACGCCGATTATTCTTACCGGATAACCCTGGCTGCCGACCCTCTCTCGATAAAAGGTTTTGTTGGTCGCTGCATCGACGATATAGACCTCATCGATTCCGCCCACATACAGCCAAGCGCCATCGGCACTGAACGCCATTGATCGCGGATCGGAAAAGCCGGTAATTTCGTGCTGCTGGTAATCAACCCTGCTTATTGCCAGAACGTCGGTAGGCGCAGTCCGGTCCACCAGCATCGTTGCGTAAAAGCGGTCATTCAAAGGGCTGATTCCCAGCGCCAGCGATGCATTGGTCAAGGCCCCAAGATCGAATTCGTTTTCGACCGTATAGTTTTCGGTCTCGATCAGACGGATCAGCCCGCCCAGCGCATTCTGAAAGGACAGGCAGATGAACCGGCCATCCGCGCTGCAAAGCACTCGATTGGCGTTGGCTGCGGGAAGTATCCGGATCACTTCGCGCAGGCGGGTATCGACCACATAGCACCTCTTCTGGCCGATGGTGTAGAGCCGTTTGCCGTCGGGGCTCAGGCTGATGGCGCCGGCGCCCGCTCGTTTGATACTGCCGACCACGCTTGCAGTGGCGATATCGACCACGCTGACTTCGCGTCCACTCTCATGCGCGACGTAAAGAGTGGTTTCATCGGGGCTGAGCGCGAGTTCTGCGGGTACGAACCCCAGAGGAATGATGCCGGTCAACCAGGCGATGTCCAGAGGCTCTCCTGAACTGACCGGATCGACCATATGAGTCAAAGCTCTAACATGTTGAGATGCCTTTTTTTGCATTTCCATCACCAGTCAATGGGCCTTGTTAGACCGCCAGAACGGGGAATAGATAAGAAGATATATCCCCGTCATCCAACGATGCGGCCAAGACACCGATGCCGCTCCGATCCAGAACATGGAGTCATTGAATACTCAACCCGAGGGGATGGGTACTGTCAGAAGTGACAGTCGAAACATGTCACAACCTTCCAGATGAGACTGAAAAAAGCATGCGGGACATAGCGGTCGGGCAGTCCAGGACGACAGCAGGAAGCCGTTGCAGCGGAGCTACCACTGGTCAGACAAGGCTTGAGGGATGACCGCTGAAGGTAACCGGAAGAAATGCTTGTACAGTGCCGGCGAGACAACTCAGGAGCTTTCTCGCACTACCAGCTCGAAGCCCAGATCCACCTGTGGAGCCTGCGCAACGCCATCGAGCAGGCCCAGCAGCAACTGAGCGGCGCGCTGCCCCACTTCCTGCCTTGGCGTGCGTATGGAGGTCAGGCGCGGAACCATATGAGCAGAACCGGGCAAATCGTTGAACCCCACCAGCGCTACCCGTTCAGGGATCGCCACCCCCAGACGCAATGCCTCCAGTGCTGCGCCCTGAGCCAGGTCGTCGTTGCAGAAGAAAACCCCGTCGACATCGGGGTGCTCATCGAGCAGACGAGCGAACAGCTCACCGCCCAGGCCGATTGACGAAGACTGACGTGTCGAGACCTGCAGATCGGGATCGAATAACCCAGCCTCCTCCAGCACCTGACGAAACCCTGCCCCACGTTGCAACACGCGAGGGTCGAGCTGGGCCGCCATATAAGCCAGACGTTTACGACCGCGCCCCAGCAGATGGCGAGCCGCTTCGGCACCCGCCTGCTGCTGGGAGAAGCCTACGCAATAGGCGCCAAGCCGGGTATCCAGCTCCATCATGTGGACGCAGGGCACGCCGCTGGTTTCCAGCATCTGACGCGAAGCCGGCGTGTGGTCAAAGCCGGTCAACAGAACCCCTCTGGGACGATGGACCAGATGGCTGCGCAGCAGCGTTTCCTCTTCTGCAGGCGAGTAGTGATAGTTGCCGATCACCACATCCAGGCCACGCACGCGCAACACATTTTGAATGGCTTCCAGGGTTTCGATGAACAACTGGTTGGACAGCGACGGCACCAGCACCACGACAGTCTGGCTGCAGGATGACGCCAGTGCCCTCGCCGCAGAATTGGCGACGTAGCCCAGGCTTTGCGCCGCTGCACGCACTTTTTCGACCAGCTGCGGGGCAACCGTGGAAACGCCCCGCAGAGCGCGGGACGCGGTGATCGGAGAAACGGCAGCCAGCCGCGCCACCTCATCGAGGGTCGGACGACCGGTAGAGCGGGAACCAATGCGGGTCATGCGTTGCCAACTAACATAAGGGTTGCCAAATATGACGTATGCCCAATAAGGTAGCGCTGTCTCATGGAACGTGACAATGCTTTATCGCTGGTTTCACATTCGGGCTCCCCTTTCAGGTGGCCCCGGAGAACAGCCTCCGATGCTCAATGATGAACTCAAAACAACGAAAAGAACTGGAACAGCCCAGGCTGAGCCTGATGTCCATCGGACAAAGACAGCGCTGTCTCCAGACGAGGTGCCTACTGTGACAACTGCGAATACTGCTATTTCCGCCCTTGTGGTGATGGGTGTGTCGGGCTGCGGAAAAAGCGCCGTCGGTGCCGAGATCGCACTCAACAGCGGCGGTCGCCTGATCGAAGGCGATGCGTTCCATCCTCAGGCAAACATCGACAAGATGAGCGCCGGAACCCCACTAAATGATGAAGACCGCGCCGGCTGGCTGACCCGCCTGGGTGAAGAAATGGCTGCGGCGCTCGCCAACGGCGAACACCCGGTCCTGACTTGCTCTGCCCTCAAGCTCATCTATCGTCAGCGTCTGCGTGACGCGGTGCCGGGCCTTGGGTTTGTCTTCCTTCAGCTGAGCAAGGAACTGGCGACCGAACGTTGCTCGCACCGTCCCGGTCATTTCATGCCTGCCAGCCTGGTAGACAGTCAGTTCGCAACCCTGGAGTCCCCTGAAGGCGAGCCGCTGACGCTGGTCGTGGATGCTTCCCTGCCCATCGATGTGATTGGCACCCAAGCTGCCGCATGGTGGAAAGGCTCCCACGCCTGATAAAGGCGTGAATGCAAAAGACAGCGCTGTCTTGAGCACACACGATAGAACGACGGCGCTCTTTGCAGTGGCCTAAAACAATAACAGGAGAAACACCCATGTTCGGTATGACCCATGAGACGTTCTTGCTCGTCGATGCGTTGGTAACCATCGTCGGTCTTGTACTGTTGATCACCACATTGAAGGTACACCCCTTCGTCGCGTTGACCCTGGCAGCGGGCTTTCTTGGCCTGACATCAGGAATGCCGGTGGAAAAAGTCATGAAATCGTTCCAGGACGGCTTCGGCGGCGTGCTGGGATTCGTTGGCATCATCCTTGGTCTGGGCACCATGCTCGGCAAACTGATGGCCGACTCGGGGGGCGCTGATCAGATTGCGCAGACCTTGATCCGCACCTTCGGTAAGCAGAAAGTGCATTGGGCAATGATGTTTTCCGCGTTTCTGGTGGGCATCCCGTTGTTCTTCGAGATCGGTTTTGTTCTGCTGATTCCGCTGGTGTTCATCGTTGCACGTCGCACCGGCGTGCCCATCGTCAAGATCGGCATCCCGCTGCTCGCAGGCCTTTCAGCGGTACACGGCCTGGTGCCACCGCACCCGGGTCCGTTGCTGGCAATCGGCATTTTCGGCGCTGATATCGGCAAGACCATTTTTTACGGACTGATCGTTGCGCTGCCGACGGCAATCATCGCTGGCCCGATCTTCGGCAACTGGATTTCCAAAAGCATCCCTGGCACCCCGTCAAAGGAACTGATGGACCAGATCGCCAAGGAGTCGAGCACCGAGAACCTGCCAGGCTTCGGCATTACATTGGTGACCATCCTGCTGCCGGTTTTCCTGATGCTGCTCAAGACCTTTGCCGACGTGGTGTTGCCAGAAAACAACATGTTCCGCATCTGGATGGACCTGATCGGTCACCCGATCACCGCACTGCTGGCGGCACTGTTGCTGGCCTTCTACACCTTTGGTGCAGCGCGCGGCTTTGATCGCAGCAAAATCATGAAGCTGCTGGACCAGAGCCTGGCTCCGGTGGCCGCAATCGTCCTGATCGTCGGTGCGGGCGGTGGTTTCAAGCAGATGCTGGTCGCCAGCGGCGTGGGTGACGTGATCGGCCACATGGCGGTACAGGCACAGATCAACCCGATCATGCTGGCGTGGCTGGTAGCGGCGGTGATTCGTATCGCAACCGGGTCGGCCACCGTGGCGACCATTACCGGTGCAGGGATTGTCGCTCCGGTGGTTGGCCTGATTCCTGGTGTCAATCGCGAGTTGCTGGTGCTGGCCACCGGCGCTGGCTCGTTGATCCTGTCGCACGTCAATGACGCCGGTTTCTGGCTGGTCAAGCAATATTTCAACATGACCGTGGCTGAAACCTTCAAGACCTGGACGGTGATGGAAACCATCCTCTCGGTGGTCGGCCTGATTTTCATCATGCTGCTGTCTATGGCCGTTTAACGCCACAGGCATACTCTGCCTTCGCGGACACCCAGAACCGCGAAGGCTGGCATCCTCAGCCCCTCCTCCTTCCTGCATTAGCGCACATCCCGGCGCATAAACACGACCTACAGCCAGTTGCCGCCCCTCGCAGTCAGCTTCTTCCTACACCCCGCCCACCACTTTCATTTTAAAATTTCAGAAAGCACGGGCAATCTTTCCTGGTCCCGCCTACGCTTACACTCATCTGAAGATGGTCTCGCCTGCCATTGCCGGGCGAGGCAACGGCGACCTCGATGCGCGCTGCTGTAACGTTACTTTTTATGTGGCGCCAGTAAATACGGGCATTTTCACGTCAAAACGGGCAGAATTGGCGCACTCGTCGTATCGGGGATGCAAATCTCGATGACAAGAAAATGAACCGAGGGAATTAAATTCACCACTGCGACGTCATACAGACGGATGCATCTGGATGCACTCGGCAACAATTACCACGCAAAGGCAAACGCCAGCCTCTTGAGAGAGGCGTTTTCAAGAGGCCATCAAGGAAAAGATTATGTTGATACTCACTCGCAAAGTAGGCGAAAGCATAAACATCGGTGACGAGATCACCGTGACGATTCTTGGCGTTCAAGGGCTTCAAGTCCGGCTGGGCATCAATGCACCTAAAAACGTTTCAGTGCATCGTGAAGAAATCTACAAACGCATACAGGCAGAGCTGGCTCCAAATCAGGATCCACAATAATCACACACGCTCCCCCTATTCGATGCTGACCTGCTGATTTTTCAGGCAGACCAGCCATACGGCGTCTCAGGACGCCGTTTTTTATGCCTGTCTTTCAGAGCGCTTCTCCTCCCTCAACGATTCAGCCCAAACTATTACTGCGCTCAGGCATTGCCCAGCGAACACGAGTCATTACCTGAATGATGTAGCGTTACCAGGCCTGAAATAACACAGCTCAATAAACGCTAACAGCAGCAAACTTTTGAAGTTCCGTCATTTTAAAAGATAACCGATCAGTGTGATCACCCTGTGACGCTTTAAATGCAACTCAGGAAAATACATCACGACCCGAATTAAAAGCGTGACAATTTGTATCCAGAAAAGAAGGTGAGTTAGAGGCAGCGAAAACGGGAAAACAGTTCACCTGTACGCCACAAGCTGATGATTTGAGTAGCGTTGTTTATTCGCCGACAGGAGGGAGGCAACGGGAGGAAGAGTCTTCGGGGCATTGACCGCAGTTTGCCAGGCAATGAGTCACCGACGTAAAGAAATCAGCAGAGACACCATAGGGTGTTGCAAACATATGAAAAGGCCCTGGTCTCAATGACCCAGGGCCTTTCAGGCGCCTCGCAGCAAGAACAGGTCAGGCAAAGCTGGACTGGGCATGCGGCAGCGCTGTGGCGGTGGCTGCGGCGCGCTCGGTGCGTAGCTTCGCAACCAGGCCGGATATATCGCGACTGGTCTTTATAGCGTTCATGGATATGCCTGTTTTGTGAAACACGCGCCCGGAGGCCAAGTCTTCTATTTTCACGGTCATTTGATTACTGGCGATTGTGCAGGTGCAGCGCAACGGCAGAAACGCAACTTCAACGATGTTTCTGAGTTCTAACTCAGATAATCCACTGGTGATCATCTCTTTATCTCCTTATGGGTGTAAGCATGTCCCGACAGTGACAAAATCTCGGCAATTTTTATGGTTGGTAGAACATTTGAAAACGGCACGTGCCGGCCCGCCAATTATCCGTCGTCACTTACCTGATGCTTTCGATATTTATACGCTTCAAACGCCCCTGCAATCAACGCCTGCGCAAAAAATTAAACCGCGCGTTTAACACTGCTGAATACCGGGGTTGTTAGAAAAAACGATTCATCGTCAGGGTTTTCAGGGCAAAAACTTATGACCCGGATCAATAAATCCAAAACCGGCTTATCTAAAGAAAGCACAGACTGACGAACGGTATATGAATGAGCCATTTTCCAGCGAAAAGTTTGTTGGTTTTAGAACGGGATAATGGCGTTACCGGCGGTGGGGGAGAACCCCCTTAAAGACTGACTGCGAAACCGGAAGCGCACGGGCCGAGCAGGGGTCGGCCGTGCCGGGTTCTGGTCAGGCGATTACTGCTCGGAACCGGAAAGACGAAGATGGAGAAGAGCGACCCGGGCGCCCTGCTTGTCCCGCTTCTCTTCAATGGAGTACGGACGGAATCCCATCCGCGGATAGAACAGCAGACCCGGTACGTTGTGGTTATAGCAGGACGCGATCAGTTCCTTGGCTTCATGCTTGTCGAAGGCGATCCCCATCATGCTGGTGATCATGAAGCGCCCTACCCCTTTCGAACGGGCCTTCGGCGCGATGATGACGTTACCGAGCGAGCAGCGACCGCGAAATTCACACTGAGAGAAATTGGCAAAACCGACCACCTCGCCATCCATCTCGATGACGGTCGAATCATGACGTGTTGCCAAGGCGTCGCTGAGCTGTGAAGGTGTCAGCGGATAGGTTGCTCTGGGGAACATGTAGAACAGTTCGTCGGCGTTCTGCGGCATTTCGCAGATAATCGGGATATCTTTTTCTTCCAAGGGACGGTGAAGGAACATTAGGCGATAACCTCTCGAAGAAATTGAAGAAAGCGCGATTGACGCGGTGAGCAAATCGGCGATCAGGGCGGGCAAGCGGCAGAAACATAGCGCCCGCGCGGCTACAGCATAATCCCGGGCTGTCATAAAGAGCTACCTCAATAACCAATCGTGCCAACCGGCACCGCCTTCGCACACTGGCCGCAACCTGTTGAAGCGTAGGGTTTTGTGCGAGCAGACTTTAAGAGCAAGTGCCTGATAAAGGTCCAGGTTTGCAGGGTTCATCAGCCTTACCGTGCAATATGCTGTAACCGACATTTGCTGGTACGCCTTTTAACCAAAGCGCATAACCTGCATTTTTCGCAACTCGTTGACGGGGAACACTGCACTCATGGCGATTTCACCTCTGGCGTGCTTCAAGGCTCGTCCGGTCAGATGGCTGCTGATGCTCGCCATTATTCTCGGGCTGCCGGTTGG
This sequence comes from Pseudomonas coronafaciens pv. oryzae str. 1_6, assembly GCF_000156995.2. Lineage (NCBI taxonomy): Bacteria > Pseudomonadati > Pseudomonadota > Gammaproteobacteria > Pseudomonadales > Pseudomonadaceae > Pseudomonas > Pseudomonas coronafaciens. The sequence continues at coordinate 3,404,090 of NZ_CP046035.1, forward strand.
CTGCGCAGTACTCGAGCACAAGGAAAGAGAGCTGGTGTTCCGCATCGAACCCGGCACGGCCAGCTGGTACAGCGGGCTGCCCGACGAGGTTCAAGAGATCGAATTGCGCACGCCTGCCTTCGGCACGTCGCAAAACATTCATGCGTGGTGGTGGCCTGCGCCAGACAAGAACGCCCCGGCTGTGTTGTACCTGCATGGCTCAAGATGGAACCTGACCGGGCAATTGTTTCGCATCCGCCAGCTCAGCGCACAAGGCTTCTCGGTTCTGGCTATCGATTACCGTGGCTTTGGTCAGAGTGTCGGCCAGTTACCATCCGAGAGGTCCGTTTACGAGGACGCACGCATCGCTTGGGAACGCCTCAAGCAATTGCAGCCCGACCCGTCCCGAAGGTTGATCTACGGACACTCGTTGGGGGGCGCGGTCGGGGTGGACCTGGCGGCAGAACTGGGCACAGATGCAGAAAAGAACAACAGTCCGGCTGCGGCTCGGGGGTTGATCATCGAATCGACCTTCACCAACCTGGCCGATGTGGCCACCGCGCTTGCCAACACGTCATTGCCCGTGCGCTGGCTGCTGTCGCAAAAATTCGACTCGCTGGACAAGATCGCAGACATTCACATGCCGGTACTGATCGTCCATGGCACCAACGACCAGTACGTGCCCTCCCGCTTCAGCGAAGAGTTGTTCGACGCGGCGAAACAACCGAAACAACTGCTGCTGGTGCCCGGCGGCACGCACAACAACAGCATGCAACTGGGGCAACCGGCTTACAGCCAGGCGATACAGAGGCTGCTCAAGACCCCAGCATCGCTGCCTCAAGCCGCCCGACAGGGCCGCCAGCCAAGAGACGCCGGTTAGACAACCTGCGAGGCGCAACAGTATGCTCGCGTACCCGACTCAAGGACTGCGCAATGACCTCAATTGTCGAGTATTCCGACCTGCATCACCGCCTCGCTGTCATCCAGCTCTGGAAAACAGTTTTCAATGACGAAGCACCGCAAAACCGCCCTGATCTTTCAATCGACAAGAAGCTTGCGGTGGACGACCGGCTGTTTTTCGTCGCAACTCTGAACGATCAGGTGATCGGAACCATTCTTGCTGGCTACGACGGTCATCGGGGTTGGCTGTACGCAGTCGCAGTTGATCCACAACATCGCGGCAACAGGCTGGGGTCTGCACTGGTAAGGCACGCCGAACAGGCATTGACCGATCTTGGCTGTGTAAAAATCAATCTGCAGATTCACACATTCAACGAACGTGTGCAGGCATTTTACAAGACACTGGGCTACACCTCGGAACCCATCATCAGCATGGGCAAGCGGCTTGATGCCAACATCATGCCTCGATCATGAGCAACTTGCCTCGGGAGTATTGATCAATCAAATCCCATGGCCCGCGATTCATTTATTTACTTGAGAATTAATATCAAATTACAATTATTGCTATTAACGTCCTGACAGAGCATCTCCCTTGAGCACTTCCACCCAACGCACTCGCCGTCCTGGCCCTTTTCTGTTGTCTGCGCTGTCTCTGGCGATATGCTCCAGCGGTACCGTGCAGGCCGCAGAAACCGCTGTTCTGCCTGCCACCCAGGTGTCCGCTGCCGCGACGCAGCCCCAGGAAGGCTACAGCGCGAAAAGCACCAGTACGGTCAGCAAGAGTGATGTGCCGATCAAGGAAGAAGCGCAATCGGTCAACGTTGTCACGCCACAGACCATTGCCGACTACAACGTGCGCTCGCTGGACGACGCCATGAAGTTCGTCAGTGGTGTCAGTCAGGGCAACACGTTAGGTAACACCAAGGACTCGCTGGTCAAACGCGGCTTTGGCACTAACGATGACGGTTCGATCCTGCGCGACGGCGTACGCTCGGTGGTGTCGAAGAACTTTGGCGCAACCACCGAGCGCGTCGAGGTTCTCAAAGGTCCGGCCTCATTGTTGTATGGAGCAATGGAGCCAGGCGGCGTGATCAACGTGATCAGCAAACAGCCGCAATATGTGCAAAGCACCACGCTGAGTGGCTCGGCCTACAGCGAAGGCGGCGGCAGCTTTGGGGTCGACACCACCGGCCCGCTTGGCGACTCAGGGCTGGCTTATCGTCTGGTGGCCGAACGACAGAGCGAGGACTACTGGCGCAACTACGGCGTTGATCAACACACTCTGATTGCACCCTCGCTGTCGTGGACCGGCGAACGCGCCAGCCTGACCCTGGCCTACGAGTACAACGACTACATCAGCCCGTTTGACCGCGGCACCGTGTTCACGGGCGGTCATCCAGCCGACATCAGCTACGGCAAGCGGCTGGACGAAAAGTGGGCAAATACGGTGGGCATCAGCGAGACCGCCACCGCGCGTTTCGAATACCAGCTCAGTGATGACTGGAAAACCCGTCTGACGTACGGCTGGAACAATGATCGCTACAGCCTTGCGATTGCCCAGCCCAGTACTCTGTCCAGCAGCGGCGTACTGCGCCGTCAGGCCAATGGCGGCCATTACGATTACGAAACCCGTTATGCCAGCTGGGACTTCATCGGCAAGCAGGACATTCTCGGTCAGCAGCACGACCTGCTGGTTGGCGCCGAACATGAGGATTCCGACAGGTATCGCGGCAAGACCTATCGCAATACAGCCCAGAACGGCTTCAATATATTTTCGCCGGCCTACGGCAGCCTGGCCGAACCGAGCGTAGTCAGTGCGCCCACCAGCAATCTCAGCAATCAGTTGACATCCACGTCCATGTACATCAAGGACAACTGGCACTTGGATGACCGCTGGATTCTGGTACTGGGCGGTCGCTATCAGCATTATGAACAGGACATTGCCCAAGGCCTGGGTGCCAACCGCGTCACCAACCTGGACAAAAATGACAATGTGTTCCTGCCGATGGCGGGCCTGGTGTTCAAGGTGAATGAAGACCTTTCGCTGTATGGCAATTACAGCCGTTCATTTGTGCCCAACGAAGAAGTGAACGACGACGGCACCACGTTCGATCCTGAAGAAGGCCGTAGCTACGAAGTCGGTGCCAAATATACGCTGGCGCCGGAGCTCAACGTCAACCTCGCCGTGTTCGACATCGAGAAGAAAAACGTCGTCACGCCTACTGGCGTGACTGGCATCAGCCAAGCAGCCGGTAAAGTAGGTTCGCAGGGCGTGGAGCTGGACGTGACCGGACGCATCGCCGAACGTTGGGACATGATAGGTACTTACGCCTATACCCACACCGAAGTACTCGACGACCCTGACAACGAAGGCAACCGTCTGAGTCAGGCGCCGAAACACACGGCCAGCCTGTACCTCACCCACCACCTGCAGATCCCGTCCGGGCTGGGTGACTGGCATGCCGGCGGCGGTGCGCGCTACGTCGGCGAACGTGCAGGTGATGACGCGAACACGTTCTACATGAGCAGCTACACCGTTGCCGATGCATTCTTGCGCTGGGATGTGCCAATGGCGGGTTATAAAACCCGTCTGCAATTGAACGTGGACAACCTGTTCGACAAGCAGTATTACCCATCCAGCACCGGCAGCCAGTTGCAGGTCAATGTGGGTGAACCCCGCACCGCAAGGCTGAGCGCCAGCGTCACATTCTGAATGCTTGCGCAGGAGCTCGCCCGCGCCGGCTTGCTCCTTCTGCCTGAATGAATCGGCAGGCTCCTGAGCTAAGCGGTCAGGGTTTCATGCGGTAAAAGCTGATGAGCATTTCGTGAGCGTACAGGTATTCGATCTTGCCGATGAAGGCACTCTTTTCCAGCCACTCGTTAGGACCGAGAGAAACCTGAAAACGTGGTGTGCAGGAACACTGGTAATGGCCTTCGCTGATTGGCCATATGCCGTTCTGAAGCTCCTGCTGGCCCGCCTCGTCCAAGAGCATGATGCCCCTGTTCTCAACATTGATCAGCTCGCCCATCTGCGTACGCAAGGTGAAACGGGTGTCCAAAACAGCCAGCTCGGATGACATTTCGACCAGCAGATTGCTGCCGCCGGAAAGCACTGAACCGCTGAAGGATTCGCCCTGGAACTCGCCTCCCAGAATTGCGCTGTTACTGCGCAGGCCGTCGCTGCAGATGCCCATGAGCACGGGAACATCGGTTTTCAAGATGACTGTCAGTACCTTTTCGAGCACGGGCACCGTTGCTGTACTGACGCGATGGGAGCGTTTCACGGGTTGCTTGAAATCGATGATGTTCATGGAACTGTTCACTCCATCATTGATACATAGGTGCAATGGATGACTGAAGGCAGCCTGTCGAATGACCCGATAAAGAAAGCGTCCCTCTTTCAGCATTTATCTGAGTCTGCATTTCCAGTAAGCTCCACGGATTCGGCTTAAATCGTACCGAACGGTTCAGTTCCAGTCTAGAGAATTTTGCGCTAACTGTACCGAGCGGTTCACCAAGGGATTAAGGATATAAATGAAGGTGCGTACTGAAGCTCGCCGCGAAGCCATCATTGATGCCGCAGCAAGCGTTTTCCTCGAAATGGGCTACGAACGTGCTTCGATGAACGAAGTGACCAAGCGCATGGGTGGCTCCAAAGCCACTATCTACAGTTATTTCCATTCCAAGGAAGAACTGTTCATCGCCGTCGTCAACAGACTGGCAACGGCGCATCTGGCCGAGGCTGTTTCGGAACTGAGCAATACCAACGAGATGGGCACCGACATAGAACTACGCCCCATGCTGACTCGCTTCGGTGAGCGCATGTTGATGATGTTGATCAATGATGACAGCGCCTTGGCGGTGTACCGAATGGTGGTGGCCGAGTCCGGACAGTCCGACATCGGCATGATGTTTTATGAATCGGGCCCTCGAGAGTGCCTGCAGACAATAGCATCGACAATGCGCATAGCCATGCAGCGCGGGCAGTTGCGATCGACTGATCCGGACATCGCGGCGCTGCAACTCACTGCACTGCTGACTGCAGAAACAGAAATTCGCCTTTACCAGCAGGCGCCTATGCCGTTGAGCATCGAGCAGATTCGCGGCATGGTCGAGCGGGCAGTCGATACGTTTCTTCTGGGCATGGAAAAGCGCTGACCTGGGGGCTGAAGCTGGCAGGTCCTGACCTGCCGTTTCAGCGCTCAAAAGCTTTGAAATATTTGCTTACTATTTTGTTACAAAGTTAAACCGCGTGCGGGCGATAGCCTTTTTGCCCACTCCGGAGAAACACTCATGATGTTGCGAAAGCTCAACCTCGCTCCCCGTTCTGCACTGTGTTTCGGCATCTTCTGCCTGATGATCGTTGCCTTGGGCCTGCTGGCTCTGCGTCAGGCCGCGGAACTCAACGCCGCCGAAAAATTCATCGAAACCAACGTACTGCCCAGCGTCAAATTACTTGGTTCTCTGGATCGCGAGTTTGTAGGCATCAGAGGCAACAATGCCCGCGTCCGTAACCCGATCGAACCGCAAGAACGAAAGACCAAGGCGCTGGGTGATATTCAACAATCACGCTCGCTGATTGCTGGTTATGCCGATGCCCTCAACAAGTTGATCGTCACCCCACAAGGCCGCCAGGCATTTGATGAGCTCACCAAGGCCAATGCCGATTATCAGGCGGCCCAGGATCGCTACCTGGCGTCAGTCGCTGCGGGAAATCTCGAAGCAGCCGTTGCGACCTCCAATGGAGAAATGAAAAGCGCGGCCGATCAGGTCGAAGCCACCCTCAAGAAGCTCACCGGCATCAACGATAGCAAGGCCCAGAAGGCCGGCGCCACGGCAGACACTGCTTACCAGCAAACCTTGTGGATGGTGGGCATTTTCATCGCCGCAGGTGTTCTGACCACGCTGCTCCTGGCCTGGATGTACACCCGCAGCCTGACCGGCCCCATTGGCGAGTCGCTGAACATTGCGCAACGCATCGCCGACAACGACCTGACCAAGGACATCCCCCTGGATGGCACCGACGAGGCTGCCAGACTGATCGCGGCACTGGCCGCCATGCAGACCAACCTGCGCAGTGCCTTGACCCTGATTGGCGACTCTTCCACCCAGCTCGCGGCCACCTCCGAAGAGATGCACGCGGTAACCGAAGACGCTTCGCGCACTATTCAGCGTCAGAGCAATGAAATTGAAATGGCCGCCACTGCCGTCAACCAGATGAGCGCTGCGGTCGAAGAGGTTGCCAGCAACGCAGCCTCGGCATCGGAAGTTACCTCGCAGTCCAGTACAGCCGCCATCGCCGGACGCGCGCAAGTCGATGAAACCGTCACTGCCATCAACCTTATGGTGTCCAAGGTGCAACTCACCTCCACCGAAGTGCAAGGCCTGGCAGCCATGGCAACCGACATCAGTAAAGTGCTGGACGTAATCCGCGCCATCGCGGAACAGACCAACCTGCTGGCCCTCAACGCAGCCATCGAGGCCGCCCGCGCCGGTGAGGCCGGACGAGGCTTTGCGGTGGTCGCGGACGAGGTTCGGGCGCTGGCCCACCGTACTCAGCAGTCGACCCGTGAAATAGAACAGATGGTCAGTTCGATTCAGACCGGTACCGGCAATGCGGTGACGGCAATGGAACAGACCAGCGTTCAGGCGCAAAAGACACTCGAAATGGCCAACGGCGCCGGCAAGGCGTTGCTCGAAATCACCGAGTCCATCAGCCAGATCAACGAGCGCAACCTGATGATCGCCACCGCAGCCGAAGAACAGGCCCAGGTAGCGCGCGAGGTTGACCGAAGCCTGGTCAGCATCCGCGACCTGTCCAGTCAGACTTCTGAAGGCTCCAACCAGACTGCAATTGCCACGGCAGAACTGTCGAGCCTGGCCTCAGGCCTGAATCGACTGACCAAGCAGTTCCGGGTCTGAGTGACAAGGTAACCGGAACCTGACATTGCGCAGCACACCCCCAAGCGCCCTGACAGACATGTCAGGGCGCTTGGGGGTTGTTATCGAGACTGCGCTTCTGCAGGCCTGAAGAATTCGCAATCGCACTTGTCGAGCCGCTCGCGCTGATCTAAGTTGCACGGCGACAGATGAATTGATCGCCTGTCCCGGTTCCCCCAACCCGACAACGACAAAAAAGGTATACCCATGAAGAAGCTGACATTGCTTATAGGTTTTCTGTGCCTGTTTAGCGGATATGTCACCGCCGCGACCTCCGACGAAGCTGACGTGGCCAATGCCGTAGACAAACTGACGCAAGCCATGTGGCACAAGGACATTGCGCAACTGAACGCACTGACTGCCGACAACCTCACCTACGGGCACTCCAGCGGAGCTATTCAGGACAAGCAAGCGTTCATCGCAGACATCGAAACCGGCAGAAGCGGCTTCAACGAACTGAAGATGCTCAATCAGAAAATAACGCTCTCCGGCGACGTGGCTCTGGTGCGCAATCACTTCTCGGCGCAGGCGGTAAACAGCGGCAAGGTCGTGCCGACCGAGATAGAAAACTTCCAGATCTGGCAGAAACAAAACGGCCAGTGGCTGCTGATCGGTCGCCAGGCGTTTCGTTTTTAGGCTGGCGACCACTGCAAACCGGAAAACCTCACTGCTGCGTGCCGAACATCGCCGTCCAGTAGATGCCTGCATTACTCTTGGGGTCCATCGCGTAGGCAGCACCCAACTCGCGATAAGCGGGGCTCATCAGATTGGCGCAATGACCGGGGCTGGCCAGCCAGCCGTCCACCACCTTGCGAGCAGTATCCTGACCCGCGGCAATGTTCTCGCCGACCTGCTGGCCCACATACCCGGCCAGCTCGGCGCGATCTCCGGGCGTGCGACCGTCGTGATCCTTATGATCAAAAAAGTTCTGATTGGCCATTGCCTGTGAATGCGCCTGAGCGGCGGTACCCAGCATCAGGTTCCAGGACAACGGCGTGGTCGCGGCAAAGGACTGCGGACCGCACTGACGTGGTTGGGTGCGGGCGACATTGACCATCTCGAGGATTTTCTGCCCCTCTGCCTGCCAATCACCCAGACGCGATGCAACCAGCGAACGGGCCAGCACGATGCGCCAGTCCCGGCCCTCACGACTGACGCCGATGTCGACGAACTGCGGGTCCAGCACCACACGACAGAAACTCTCTTGCACGGCCTTGAGCGCCGAAGCCGCATCACGCGGTCCGGACAGGCTGATCGCTTGCACGGTGACCATCGGGTAGGCGGCACGAGTCAGCGCCTGCTGCAGGTCGAGATTGCCGTTGGCAGGCAATACCAGACGCGGATCACTGGCAAGCGGCGGCAGTTCCATTGACACCTGCTCGCCACAACGTTGCGTCTGACCCCGATAGGCGTTCAGGGATTCGACCAGTTGTGTCTCGTCGCTGGCCAACGCATGACTGGCAAACATTCCAAGGGACAGCGCGCCAAGAAGTGACAGCGAAACTCTCAGGAGCGACAGGCGCAGGGCGTAAACAATGACAGGCATGAAAATGTCTCTCTCGGGCTGAGTACGCCTATGATGCGCGATACCACCCGGTCGGGCGCAACGCCTTTTTCATACCTGACCGGAATTTCATGGCCGGAAGGCTGAAGACGTGCGCCAGACAAATGCCTGCTAGAAGAGGCTATTAAAGCTTGAAGTTGGCAACCAGCAAATTGAACGAGGTAGCAAGACGCGACAGTTCCTGACTCGAAGCGCTGGTCTGATTCGCGCCAGCAGCACTCTGCGTCGAAAGGTCCTGAATGTTGATCAGGTTACGGTCAACCTCGCGAGCCACTTGGGCCTGCTCCTCGGAAGCGGAGGCAATTACCATGTTACGTTCGTTGATGGTCGCTACACCCATAGTGATTTTTTCCAGCGCCGAACCGGCCCGCAGCGCCAGTTCCTGAGTATTGGTCGCCAGCGTCAGGCTTTTACCCATTGCAGCAACGGCACCATCGGCACCTGACTGCACTGTGCTGATCATCCCTTCGATTTCCACTGTCGATGCCTGAGTACGGTGCGCCAAAGCACGGACCTCATCGGCCACTACCGCAAAGCCGCGGCCCTGTTCACCTGCACGCGCTGCTTCGATGGCGGCGTTGAGCGCCAGCAGATTGGTCTGCTCGGCAATGCTGCGAATCACGTCGAGCACTTTACTGATTTCCCGGACATGCCCGGCCAGTTCAGAAACGGCACCCGTGGATGCGGTGATCTCATGAACCATGGTGGTGATGCCTTTGACAGTGTGATCGACCTGACCCCGACCATCGATTGCGTCATCCGTCGCGGTCTTCGACGCTTCGGATGTCGACACCGCATTGCGCGCCACTTCCTCTACTGCAGCGGTCATCTCGTTGACCGCAGTCGCCGCCTGCTGAATTTCATCGTTTTGGCGAGTCAGCCCGCGAGTACTCTCGTCAGTGACCGCGCTCAGCTCCTCGGCTGCCGAAGCGAGCTGGTCGGCGGCGCTGGCGATCTGCTGAATCGTGTGTTTCAGACCGGTCTGCATCCCCGACAGCGCATCGAGCAACTGACCAGCCTCATCACCGCTGGTGGAAACGATAGGCTGAGTCAGGTCACCGCCGGCAATGCGCTGGGCGCTTGTTACTGCCACCGCCAGTGGTCGGGTGATCATGCGAGTGATGAATACACCCAGCATGATCGCTACCAGAAAGGCAATAACCACGCCCACCTCAAGCATCAGCACTGATCTGGACTTGAGCTCGGACGCCGCCACCGCCCCTTCCTTGATCTGGCGATTGTTGGACTCGATCATTGTCCGCAAGTAACCACGCGCCTTGGCAAATCCGTCTGCGGATAATGTGTTCAAACGAGTGCGGGCGCTATCGAGATTGCCAGCCTTCATCAATTCGACCACTTGCTGAGAGCCCGCTATATAAGCAGGCAGCATTTGCTCCAACTGGTCGCCAGCGACGCGCTCGTCATCTTCCAGAGGAGTGGCCCGGTAGGTTGCGAAAACTTTCTGCGCACGAGCAAGGTCATCGCCCAGCGCCTGACGAACACGCTCCATGTCAGCCTCGGGCACACCGCCATCCTGCGCATCCAGCAACCGGTAAAGGCCGCGGTTATGCGCTGTCAGGCTGGTAAGCGTTTCATTGGTATTGCCGACAGAGACCAGGTTGTTGGAAAAAGTAAGCTCAAGCGCATTGCCCAGACGGGTAACACCTGCCATGCCCAGACCGCCGACAGCCAGCGTGATCAGTGCGCAAACGATGAATGCCGAAATAAGCTTGGTCGAAAACTTTAACTGACGCAGGAAATTCATGAGACGTATCCGAGGGAGATGAAGCTGATGGGGCGCTGAGATAAATGATCACGCAGCAGTGATATCATAATGACTTCACCCCAAATGAATGGTTCATATCCCCCGAGAGATTTACGTAAAAAAGTTTGACAAATATAAAAATACGTAAATGCAATGAGAATGAAGTGCACTACGTTTCATGAACAATGCACGTTAATGCAGTTTGAAAGCCCCAAACGTATTACTGCCAGGCCGTTGTTCGACAAACTCCCTGGCTTGGCGGGTCTTCTCGTCAAGGTGGAGATCGCGCTGCTTCTCGGCATCGACCATTGCCTGGCTACCATGCTGTTTGAGTAGATAGGCATGAATCTGCCGCACTTCTACCGAGCTGTAGATCGGGGCAATGTCCATGACCGCCAGCAACCCACCAGTGCCGTGGTCGCGGGTGTTCATGATGACCTGGGGGCCCCGCGCGCCCAATACCTGAAAGCCCAGTGATTCAAAGCAAGGCACCTTGTCAACTGCGCAGTACAGTTCGGCATGCGGGTATCGATCGATCATTTTCTCCAGCATTGAACGACCAATGCCTTGCTGACGATGGCTTTCGAGAACCGCCATGTAGGCCACCGCGCAGGCTTGTGGGTCGCCGTTGACCGGCAGATACAACAAAAAACCCAATACGATTTCCGGGTCGTCATCGTCCAGCGCAACAATCAGTTCGACGGCCAAATGTTGTGAACCGTCCATGGCATTGAGGTAAAGATGTACCTCGTAGCCCACGCCATACTGATAAAGGTTGTACAGCGGGTTGCTCGGGTCGATGGCAACCAGGCTGATGTCGGTGACGTAATCGACGACCATTTGCTGAATCTGGCTGCGGATGAATTCGGGGGGCGGGGTCTGGAGCAGCATGACGGTTGGCATAAAGCGGCGGATTCCGGAATGTGTGGTTTGTCTGCACTGGCTATAGAAGCATGATAACGCTTCCAGGCACGCAACACCGAATCGTCAGAAGCTGATAAATATAAACGTTAGTTGATACTCATTCGCGATATCAACTATCAAATAGCCACTACCGAATATTATTCCGTGACCCACTATTATATTACCGAACGTTAGCTCCCTATTAAATCAAGGTGCCTGATTTGCAAATAAAACACTCGGCACCCCTACTGCTTCCTTCATCAACCTGTCACTGACGCACGGTATGAGAACTTTATTATTGCAATCGAAATATAATAAAAAATACCTTAATTTCAATGATTTAGCAAACTAGTACCCTCCAGAAAAAGGCTTTTTGCCAGTATTATTTATCGACTGCTATCTCAGCTACGCACAAAAACAAGACTAATATCCAACACTTTCGCTCGCATTTATTTTAATCAACCCGATGCATTTTTATAATCACCCTTTCACCTTCGCGCGCCTAAGCTTATCTCGCCTACTAAAAATATGAGGGATTCAAAATGCCGTTATTAAACTGGTCCAGACACGTGGTTCATTTGACTGCAGCCGGTCTTATCAGTATTCCGGCGGCTTATGCAGCCGACACGCTGACTCGCGACAATGGTGCCGAAGTCGGCGACAACCAGAACTCCCAGACCGCAGGCGCCCAAGGGCCGGTCCTGCTGCAAGACGTGCAACTGCTGCAAAAGCTGCAGCGCTTTGATCGCGAGCGTATTCCGGAGCGCGTCGTGCACGCCCGAGGTACAGGCGTCAAAGGTGAATTCACGGCATCGGCCGACATCAGCGACCTGAGCAAGGCGACGGTTTTTAAATCCGGTGAAAAAACCCCGGTTTTTGTCCGCTTCTCCTCCGTGGTCCACGGTAACCACTCACCAGAAACACTGCGCGACCCTCACGGCTTTGCGACCAAGTTCTACACAGCCGATGGCAACTGGGACCTGGTGGGCAACAACTTCCCTACCTTCTTCATCCGTGACGCCATCAAGTTCCCGGACATGGTGCACGCGTTCAAACCTGACCCGCGTACCAACCTGGACAACGACTCGCGTCGCTTCGACTTCTTCTCCCACGTACCGGAAGCGACCCGCACGCTGACCCTGCTGTACTCCAACGAAGGTACGCCAGCAGGCTATCGCTTCATGGACGGCAACGGCGTTCATGCCTACAAGCTGGTCAATGCCAAAGGCGAAGTGCACTACGTCAAGTTCCACTGGAAGAGCCTGCAAGGTCTCAAGAACCTTGACCCGAAAGAAGTTGCTCAGGTCCAGTCCAAGGACTACAGCCACCTGACCAACGATCTGGTGGGCGCCATCAAGAAAGGCGACTTCCCGAAATGGGATCTGTACGTGCAGGTTCTGAAGCCGGAAGACCTGGCCAAGTTCGAATTCGACCCTCTGGACGCGACCAAGATCTGGCCTGATGTACCCGAGAAAAAGATCGGTCAGATGGTGCTGAACAAGAACGTAGACAACTTCTTCCAGGAAACCGAGCAGGTCGCCATGGCTCCGGCCAACCTGGTTCCAGGCATCGAGCCTTCCGAAGACCGCCTGCTGCAGGGTCGTGTGTTTTCCTACGCCGACACGCAAATGTATCGTCTGGGCGCCAACGGCCTGAGCCTGCCAGTCAACCAGCCTAAAGTGGCGGTTAACAACGGCAACCAGGATGGCAAGATGAACAGCGGCCACACCACCAGCGGCGTGAACTACGAGCCAAGCCGGCTGGAGCCGCGTCCAGCGGATGAGAAGGCGCGTTACAGCGAACTTCCGCTGAGCGGCACCACCCAGCAGGCGAAGATCACGCGTGAGCAGAACTTCAAGCAGGCGGGTGACCTTTATCGCTCTTACAACGCTAAAGAGCAGACTGATCTGGTGCAGAGCTTCGGTGAGTCGCTGGCCGACACTGACACTGAAAGCAAAAACATCATGCTGTCGTTCCTCTACAAGGCAGATCCAACCTACGGCACTCGGGTTACCGAAGTGGCCAAAGGCGATCTGGCCAAGGTCAAGTCGCTGGCTGCCAACCTGAAAGACTGATGAGCTGAAATCCCGCTCCGGTGCCTGGTGCGCCGGAGCGGGCATGGCCAGGAGAACGCCCGTGAAAAATCTCATCTACGCCTTGCTGTTGTTTACGGCAGCTGCGAACGCGACACAACCGACACCCCCTGAGCAATTGACGGCGGAACAGACTGCAAGCCAGTTGCGCAGCCTTTTTTTCGACGCCTCCCGCGAAGGCAACAACCCCATGCTCGACACATTCATCGAGGCCCATTACGACCTCAATGTTCGGGACGAGCAAGGCTATACCGGTCTCATCCTGGCGGCTTATCACGGCCATGAAGACTCGGTGACCAGGCTGATCGATGCAGGTGCAGACCCCTGCGCCAAGGACAATCGCGGCAATACCGCGCTGATGGGCGCAATTTTCAAAGGTGAACTGAGTATCGCCAAGCGTCTTGTTCAGGCCGACTGCGGTCCCGACCTGACCAACAATGCCGGGCAGACCGCCGCCATGTATGCAGCGCTGTTCAAACGCACCGAGGTACTCAAAGCCCTCACCGACAAGGGCGCCGACCTGAACATCCGTGACAGCATGGGCAACGACGTACAGGGTTTGTCGAAAGGTGAGTTCCAGGCGCTTCCTGCTCGCTGAGCTACAACCGGATACCTGGAAAGCACAGTGGCACAGCGCAAAAAAGCGACTTCAGGTTGCCTGTGGCGCCGACGGCCGGGTCCGCAACCACTCGTCTGCCACCTGCCCCATGCTTTTGGGCGTATCGTCCTTGATCCAGCCCATGAAGGCTCGATCAAACCTGAAGGAAGCGCCGCACTGCCCGATCATGAAACGCCGCACGTTCTGCGTATTGCGGTAGTGATTGTCCACCGGGGTGTCACGCGTAATAAGGTCAGAGTGCCAGTCGAATGCCATATCCACCTGTCCGCAGTAAATGTCTGATCAGACGTCAGGGTAATAAAATGTCATTACATGGCGTTGCCTGCAAGATCCGGATCATTTATCACTGTGTCGAGCCGCTGTGGGTCCAGCGTACCGTCAGGACGTAGAACCGCCGCCCACATCGTCGCTGCCGCTGATCAACATGCCGCCATGGCTGCTCGGACTGCCGAGGTGGGCCATGGGCCGGCCATTGACCATGATGGATGGAAAACCCGCAACGATCACCGCCCCGCAGGCACACATATCGCCGACCCGCGCTGTAGTCAGTGAGTTGATCAGAACATCGCTTGAAGCCGTCACAATGGGCGTGATGCCGTGGCCCGGAATCGGGCAGGCATGCAAGTCGCCAAGTTTTGCAGAGGAAATCATGTAGGCATCCTTGGTTCATCACGCAGTTCCGGCCTTCAGCCGGAGGGTGACGACAGTAAAGGAGACACTTATAAGGGTCTGTCAGACCATTCCGAATTTTATCGATAAAACCAGACCAATATAGCCAGTCGTGTTCCCGCCTCACTCCCCCGCAAACGGTACCAATGAGTCTAGCAACCACGCCCCGGCCGGCCCCAGGCTGCGCTCGAATGACCAGACAATGTCGACCGCCGAACGTCGCGGCCAACCCGAGACCTTCAGTTCCTTCAGCAGCCCGCCCGAATAACGTGACACCAGCCAGCGCGGCAAAGCCGACCAGCCGAAACCGAAAGCGGCCATGTCCATCAGCAGCAGGTAATTGGGCGCTGACCAGTGACGGTGGCCGCTGGTGGGCAGATCGTCGGTAGGAATACTGTGCTCGACCAGCGTGTTGAGGCGCAATGCGCGATAGCGCGCCAGTTGCTGATAGTCGACCCGCTCAAGCGCGGCAAGCGGATGTCCATGCGACACGAACAAGCCGAAGTCAGCACTTTCATCGATGGTGGCATGACCGATTTCAGGTGGGTAGCTGGCTTGTGCCGAAAGCAGCCCAAGGGATGCCCTGCCCGACTGCACCAGACTGATCGCATCACCATGTTCGGCAAACACACACTCCATTTCCAGCTCTGGAAAGCGTTCGTCCAGCTCGGTCATCAGTCGCTCGAAATCGGCGAACTGGTTGGCATCGGACAGCACCAGCGTCAACCGAGGCTCGACGCCCGCAGCCAGTCGCGCAGCCGCACGTCGCAGCCGGTCCGAGGCGCACAGCAGGTCGTCGACACGACCAAGCATCACTCTCCCGGCATCGGTAAGCACCGGTTGCCGCGATGAGCGATCGAACAACTCCAGCCCCAAATCGATCTCCAGCCGGGCGATCGCTTCACTGATGGTCGATTGACTCTTGCCCAGACGCCTGGCGGCAGCGCTGAATGACCCCAGCGCCGCGATCTGGACAAAGGCTTCCAGCGCCTCAGGTGAATAGCTCATGACTGTCTCTTATCGGTTTTCCCGATGGCAATGATTTTCAGATTAACGCAAAGGCCGATGATAATGCTGCCATGAACGAACACAAGGGAAGCCCGATCATGAGTCACAGCAAACATCACACAGGTCAGCAGCCCTCCAGCCCCAGTAAATCCATCCGTGAGCGTGCGCTGCATGCCACTTTGTTCGAGGTCGGTGGTGTGATTCTGGTCGCGCCGCTGCTGGCCTGGCTCATGGACCACTCGTTGGCAATGATGGGCATCATGACGGTGATGATCTCCACCATCGCCATGCTCTGGAACATGACCTACAACGCCCTGTTCGACCGCTTGCGCCGCACCCACGGATTCACCATGACCCTGACCACTCGCATCCTGCACGCAGCGGGCTTCGAAGCCGGGCTTATTCTGGCTGTCGTGCCGCTGGCCGCATGGTGGCTGTCGATCAGCCTGATGCAGGCATTCTGGCTGGACATCGGCCTGCTGCTGATGTTTCTGCCTTATACCCTGTTGTTCAACTGGGGCTACGACACACTGCGCGAGCGCCTGGTAGAGCGACGGATGGCCAGATGTGAGGGGCTTTGACAGGAAGAGTTTGCGCACCCTGCCCGCCTTTCTCACTGGATTCCCCACACACCTGCGTAGCACACTGTCTACCCCTGAGCACGGCAAGGACCCGAACCCATGACAAACGAAATACTCAGACTGGCCGCGTTCAGCGATGGCGATCAGGGTGGTAATCCGGCGGGTGTATGGCTTGGTGCCTCGCTGCCTGATGAGGCGCGCATGCAGCAGATCGCTGCTGAGGTCGGTTTTTCCGAAACCGTTTTTGCTGTCCCGCTCGAAAACGGCTGGCGGGTGCGCTATTTCTCGCCATTGGCCGAAGTGCCGTTCTGCGGCCATGCCACCATTGCGCTAGGTGCAGCACTGGCAGCGCAGCAAGGCGACGGTGTGTTTAACCTGACGCTCAATCAGGCGCAGATTACAGTCGAAGGTCATGCTCAGGGTTCACTGACCTCGGCAGCATTGCAATCACCGGCGACATCCAGCAAACCGATCAGCGCGCAGCTGCTGGAAGAAGCGCTGATGCTGTTCGGCTATACGCATGGCGATCTGGATGAGCGCATCCCTCCCGCACATATAAATGGCGGTGCCGGGCATCTACTCCTGGAACTGAACAGTCGGGCAGCGCTCAAGGCCATGCACTACGACCAACAGGCCGGCCGCGAGCTGATGGCGCGTGAAGGCTGGGCGACGATTCTGCTGGCCTGGGCGGAGACTGATCAGATGTTTCATACCCGCAACCCATTTGCATTCGGCGGCGTGTATGAAGACCCTGCCACTGGAGCGGCCACGGCTGCGCTGGGTGGTTATCTGCGCGATATAGGCTGGCCGCACGGCGGGCTGATCGACATCCTGCAAGGTGAAGACATGGGCAGCCCATCGCGTCTGCGCGCCGAGATCCCCGAGCAGATCGGCAGTTCGATCCGGGTCTCAGGGATGGCGCGCAGGCTGTAGCAGCGTTCAGGTGCGCAGCTTGCTGCCCCCGAAGGCCACGCCCAGGAGCATTACGGCAACGACCATGAACGCCAGTTCAAGGCTGCTGATGTGGGCGATAAAACCGATGGCGGCCGGACCGATCAGAATCCCGGCGTAGCCCACTGTTGTAATCGCCGGGATCGCAACGCTTTCCGGCATGGTCTTCTGCCGACCGGCGGCGCTGTAGCACACTGGTACGATGTTCGAGCAGCCGGCGCCAACCAGCGCATAGCCCAGCAACGCTGCCTGCCAGACCGGAATCAACGTAGCGACGGCCAGCCCCGCCGCTGCGCAAAGGCCGCCCAGAATGATCACCCGATTTGAACCCACCCGTTTCACGACCGCATCGCCAAACAGCCGCCCCAGCGTCATGGTTGCAGCGAACACGGCATAACCCAATCCGGCATAAGAGGCTTCGACGCCACGCAACGAGGTCAGGAACACCGCGCTCCAGTCGAGCATCGCACCTTCGGCCAGGAACACAGTGAAACACAGCAGCCCGATGAACAGCACCACACCCCGCGGGATCGCAAAGGCGGGTCCGTCAGACGAGCTGCCGTAGGGCAACAGATTCAGAGCTGCTTTCGCCAGCGCAAGTAGCGTCAGCAGCACGACTATCAACATCGCAGCGAACGGCGAGATCCCCAGACTGAGCAAGCCGGCGACACCAGCAGCGCCGACAATACCGCCAAGGCTGAACAGGCCATGAAACCCCGACATCATGGTCTTGCCGCTGTTGCGCTCGACGATCACCGCCTGAACGTTGGCGGTACAGTCGACCCCGCCCATGCTTGCGCCGAACAGAAACAGCGTCGCTATCAGCAGCGGCAGGCTGGATATCGTCGCCAGCAGTGGCAGGCACAGACAGATCAGTAGCGTCGAGCAGACCAGCAATCGTCGACAGCCGAACCGCGCTGCCAGTGCGCCCGCCAGCGGCATTGAAATGATCGAGCCCACACCAAGACACAACAACAAGAGCCCGAGCGTGCCCTCATCAAGGCCCATGCGTTGTTTGACGTAAGGCACCAGCGGCGCCCATGACGCCACACTGAACCCGGCAATGAAAAACGCGATACGCGTAGAAGACTGTTCCGCCCGAGCCTTGGCGTCCTGGGCTGCGGTGCTGAATGAGGTCATGCATGCTCCTTGTGATTACCGGACAGAATCGCGCCAGCCAGCGCGACAGCCTAGCAAAGCTGATCGATTAACCAAAACGTCTGATGCGCTTGAATGGGGCACGTTCCATCGCTGTGTCGACCTGGTCCGTAAAAATCCGCTTATCGTGATAAAGACCGGCAAGCGTACAACCACCGCAGTTTGATGTGCAGCTTTTTGCACATCAGGCCAGTAGACTGGTCGACGCGCGCACCAGACAGGTGCAAAAGGTTGAATGAGCCGTTGCGGAGGACGTTGTGTACAAAGGTGTCGTGCTGTCGGTTCTGGCTTCCGTGCTGTTCGGGGTCATGTATTTCTATACGTCGTTAATGAAGCCTCTCGACGGCGAAGAGATTTTCGGCTGGCGCATGCTGCTCACGGTGCCGTGCGCGACCCTGTTCATGCTGGTCAGCGGTGACTGGCGACGAGTCCGCGATGTGGCTGTCCGGCTCAGGCAGCAACCGTTGCTGTTCTTCGGGCTGCTGCTGTCTTCGCTGCTGCTCGGCGCACAACTGCTGATCTTCATGTGGGCGCCGCTGCATGGGCGCAGTCTGGAGGTGTCGCTGGGTTATTTTCTGCTGCCGTTGAGCATGATTCTCACCGGCCGGGTGGTGTACGGCGAGCACCTCTCGTACCTGCAGAAGGTCGCTGCCGTGTTCGCAATGGTCGGGGTTACCCATGAATTGTGGCGGCTGGGCAGTTTTTCCTGGGAAACCCTGCTGGTTGCAGGCGGCTATCCGCTGTACTTCGTGCTGCGGCGCAAGCTCAAGACCGATCATCTGGGCGGCCTGTGGTTCGACATGCTGCTGATGCTGCCCATCGGTCTGTGGTTCATCAGCAATGGTCAACCGCAAGCTATCCAGCAGACACCGTTGTTGTATCTGCTGATCCCGCTGCTAGGGGTAATCAGCGCCTCGGCACTGGTCAGCTATATTCTCGCCAGTCGCCTGCTGCCGTTCAGCCTGTTCGGGCTGCTCAGCTATGTCGAGCCGATCCTGCTGGTCGGAGTTGCCCTGCTGCTGGGCGAAAGCATCGGGCGCGATGAATGGCTGACTTACCTGCCGATCTGGCTGGCGGTCGTGGTGTTGATGATCGAAGGCGCCAAACACATGCTGGCCCAGCGCCGTCGGGATGCATCCTGACCGTCACGACTCGGTAAAGCGCTCCAGCTGCATTTCCTGCAACCGGCTCAGGGTGCGTCGGAACGCGAATGACAGATAACCCTGGGTGTACAGTTCGTCCATCGGCACCGGCGCTTCGACATACAGCGGAATGCGCCGGTCGTAGCACTCGTCCACCAGCGCGATGAAGCGTCGTACGCCATCGTCGTTAGGCGACAATTGTGGCAACTCACGATCCCCCGCCGTCACCTGCTCCACGCCATCCTCGGTGCCTCGCGCAATCTTCGCCTCGCGTTGTGCAGCGCCCAGTACCGGCACCTCACTGAGCAGAATCACTGAAAAGCGATCGCACAGCGCGATGAAATCCATCGCCGCCAGCGGTTGTTCGCAGAGGTCGCGATAGCGGCACCACACCGCCGTATCGGAGTGCTGAACCACGTTGATGCTGCGATAACCGAGCATGACCTGCGAGTCGTGCACCGGCTGGCCGGCGCTCAGGGTTTCGAATATCCCCTGCAAAGCACTCGGTCGACCGGCTTCGAAGACCCAATAACGCTGGTGCAACTGGCCAGGGTGCAGGCGATGGTCTTCGCCACCGTCCACTGCCACAACATTCATGTACTTCTGGATAGCCGCGACGGCGGGCAGGAAACGCTCACGGTTATGGCCGTGGCTGTAAAGCTGCTCCGGTGGCTGGTTGGAGGTACAGACCAGTACCACGCCCTGTTCGAACATCACCTGCAACAGCCCGCCAAGGATTACCGCGTCACCTATGTCGGTCACAAACAGCTCGTCGAAGCACATCACCCGCACGTCCCGCGCCAGCTCTTTGGCGACCACTGTCAGCGGCTGAGGCGTACCCATCAGTTCAAACATGCGCTTGTGCACCCAACGCATGAAGTGATGAAAATGCTGACGCCTTGCCGGTACACTCAGGCTTTCGAAAAAGCGGTCCATCAACCAGGTCTTGCCGCGCCCGACCGGCCCCCACAGGTACACACCCTGCGCTTTACCGCGAGACTCGGTCAGCGCCAGATAGCACGCCTGCAACTGCTGCACAGCCCGCAACTGCGCCTGATCAGACTGAAAACCACGCTGGACCGCACGTTGGTAAGCATCCAGCGGAGAGACAGCATCCATCAGGCAAACACCTTTGGTTCAGAGGTTGATATTCAGCCTATACGAGACAAGGCCTGGCGACATCAATCAAGCGTGCTGTACACCTGCGCGCTTGAGCAATCGTTTGCAACGCTCGGACAGATGCACCACACGCAAGTGCTTGCCGGCCTTGGCGTAGCGTTCACGCAAGGTCTTGAGCGCCGCGATTGCCGAGTAATCGACAAAGCTCAGGTGACGACAGTCCAGCGTCACTTGCGCCGGGTCCTCAGCCGGGTTGAACTGGTCAAGGAAGGGTGTGGTGGAAGCAAAGAACAACGTGCCGTGCAGGTGGTAGACCTTGCTGCCGTCTGCCTCGACATGGCTGTCGGCATAAAGCTCGCGGGCCTGCTGCCAGGCGAAGTTGATCGCGGCAATGATGATCCCGAACACCACAGCGGTGGCCAGATCGGTCAGCACCGTGACCACCGTCACCGCGATAATTGCCAGCACGTCGTTGAGCGGCACCTTGCGCAGCACGCGCAGCGACGCCCAAGCGAAGGTTTGCTGAGCGACCACAAACATCACGCCCACAAGCGCCGCCAGCGGAATACGCTCGATCAGCGGCGACAGGAACAACACGAACATCAGGATCATCAAGCCCGCAACCACCCCGGAAACCCGCCCGCGCCCACCGGAACTGAGGTTGATGACGGTCTGACCGATCATCGCGCAGCCACCCATGCCGCCAAATGCTCCGGACACCATGTTGGCAGCGCCCAGCGCCACACACTCGCGGTCCGGGTAACCCCGGGTTTCGGTAATTTCGTCGGTAAGGTTCAGGGTCAGCAGGGTTTCCAGCAGGCCGACCAGCGCCATCAGGATGGCGTAAGGCGCAATGATGCGCAGGGTCTCCAGATTCCACGGGATGTCCGGCAAGGCAAATGCAGGCAAGCCACCGGCGATATGCGCCATGTCGCCCAAGGTGCGGGTTGGCAGGCCGAGCAGGTACACCGCCAGCCCGACGCTGAGGATCGCCACCAGCGCCGGCGGCGCGACGCGGGTCACGCGTGGCAGCAGGTAGACGATTGCCATGGTCAGCACCACCAGCCCGAGCATTACGTACAGCGGCGTACCGCTGAGCCACGATTCACCGACCTTGAAGTGTTCCAGTTGCGCCATCGCGATGACGATGGCCAGACCGTTGACGAAACCCAGCATCACCGGATAAGGCACCAGCCTCACCAGTTTGCCCAGCCGCAACAGCCCGAACAGAATCATGATCAGGCCACCCAGCAGCACGGTAGCCAACAGATACTGCACACCCTGCTGCACCACCAGCGCCACGATTACCACGGCCATCGAGCCTGCGGCACCTGACACCATTCCCGGTCTGCCGCCAAATAAAGCGGTCAGCGTACAAATGATGAACGCGCCATACAGCCCCATCAGTGGATTGAGATGGGCAACCAGCGCAAAGGCGATGCACTCGGGCACCAGAGCGAACGATGTGGTGAGCCCGGCCAGAACTTCGGCGCGCATACGGATAGTTTTCATGATTTACCTGAGCCGCGTTCCGTGGAGGAAGCGCAAAAAAGGGGGCATATTACGCAAACCTTTGACGACCGACCACCGCAGAGAGGCCCTCAGCCCCCCGCCTGATGATCGGCATACCCCCAAAACAACAAGGAACTATCGAATGCAATGGAATGGGACGCTGTTCTGCACAGGACTTCTGCTGGTCAACTCGGTGGCTTTTGCCGGGCAAGACCCGGCTGCGTTTGACGCGCTGGTGCAGACAGAAGCGCGCAAGGTCATGCAGGAAAACAACATTGCGGGTCTGTCCATCGCCATCACTCGTAACGGCGAACAGCAGTTCTACAATTATGGCGTGGCCTCGAAAGCCACTGGCCGGCCGGTGTCCAGCGATACACTGTTCGAACTCGGCTCGATCAGCAAGACCCTCACCGCAACGCTGGCCAGCTGGGCGCAGGCCAACGGGCAGTTGACGCTGACGCAGAGCATTGCTACTTACATACCGCAGTTGGGCGAGACACGCCTGGGCAAAATACCGGTCTTCCACCTGGCTACACACACCGCAGGAGGTTTCCCGCTTCAGGTGCCCGAGCAGGTGCATGATACCGACCAGTTGATGGCCTGGTTCAAGGCCTGGCAGCCTGAATACCTGCCGGGCACCCATCGCACCTATGCCAACCCCAGCGTGGGCCTGCTTGGCATGATCGCGGCGCGGAGCATGCACCTGCCGTACGAAAAGGCCCTGCAACAACGCCTGTTCCCGGCGCTGGGCCTGAACAGTACCTACGTCAACGTGCCTGATGAAAAACAGGGGTTTTATGCGCAGGGCTACAACAAACTCGACGAACCGGCCCGGGTCAGCCCAGGCCCACTGGCAGCAGAAGCCTACGGTGTGAAATCGAGCAGCCGCGACATGATCCGTTTTGTCGAAGCTAATATCGGAACGGGTCAATACGACGCCCGTTTGCGTCGTGCCCTGAGCGACACACAGACCGGTTATTTTCGCGTCGCAAGCATGACCCAGGACCTGATCTGGGAACAGTATTCAATGCCGGTCCATCTGGAACAACTGCTTACGGGCAACGCCAGCGCAATGCTTACGACGCTGAAGGCTGAAGCTATCGAACCTCCACAGGCACCGCAGCCAGCCGCCTGGATCAACAAGACCGGATCAACCAACGGTTTTGGCGGTTATGTGGCGTTCATTCCGGAAAAACAGCTCGGCATTGTGATACTGGCCAACAAGAACTATCCGAACGAACAACGGGTAAGGCTGGCTTATCGGATTCTGGATGAACTGGGCTGCTGTTCAAAGCCCTGAAAACAACCCTGCCCCTTCGCCAGACTCGATTTCGAGCAGCTTGCGCTTGCGCTCCACACCCCAGCGATAGCCGGACAACGATCCGTCACTGCGCACCACGCGATGGCAGGGAATGGCCACGGCAAGCGTGTTGGCACCACAAGCGTTGGCCACAGCACGAACGGCGCTGGGCATACCTATCTGCGTGGCGATCTTCGTGTAAGTGACGGTAGATCCGGCAGGTATGCCCCTCAGTGCCTGCCATACCCGCTCCTGAAACACCGTGCCACGAATGTCCAGCGGCAGCGCAAGGCCGGTGGCCGGCGATTGTACAAAGCCCACGACCTTGGCAACCAGCGCTTCGAACTCCGGGTCTGCACCGATAAGGTTGGCGTTTGGGAACCGGTCCTGAAAACCTTCGATAAGCACGTCGGGATCATCTCCGAGCGAAATGGCGCAGATACCTTTGCTGCTGGTCGCCACCAGAATCGAACCCAGCGAGCTCTCACCCAAGGCGAACCTGATATCGACATTGGCGCCGCCTGCACGGTATTCGGAAGGTTTCATGCCGAGCATATTCTGCGAAGCCTCATAGAAACGACTGTTGGAGTTGTAGCCCGCTTCGTAGAGCGCACGGGTGATCGTCGTATCATCGGCCAGCCGGGCCTTCAGACGCGAGCGCATCGCTGCCTGCCCATAGGCCTTTGGTGTCAACCCGGTCAGCCTTTTGAACACCCTGTGAAAATGAAAAGCGCTCATGCCGACCTGTTCGGCAAGCTCGGTCAGATTGGGCATTGCTACGGCGCTGTCCAGCAATCTGCAGGCTTCGGAAACGGCATTAGCGCGTTTGAGCTCGACCGCTTGCTGATCGCTGCCGCTGCGCCTCGACGGACGAAAACCGGCGACTTCGGCCTCGCTCGCGGTGTCAAAAAACACCACGTTTTCTGGACGCGGAAGCCTGGTCGGGCTGCCAGGCTTGCAGTAGATACCCGTGGTCAATACGCCGTAAACGAAATCCGCACTGACGCCAGAGCGCCGCTTGAGCAGAATGTCCCAGCGTGGATCGTCTTCCGTGCGCAGGACATGCGCCGTGTCAGTCCGCTTTATGCTGTCCATCTTGTGACCTCGCCCAGAGTTTCGCCAAGCCTATCCGGGTCAGGGCTGTCAGACACTCCGGTGCTTGCTTTCAAATTCGAGATCAGCCGCTTGTGCCAAAACCGATCGGTACGCGCCACAGATACCAGGCAGCAATCGTACGGTAAGGCGCAAAGCCTTCACCAAGCCGACGCATTTCCCCATGGCCCGGCTTGAGTTCAAGTGCGTACAGGCGCCTGTAGCCTTCACACACGCCGAAGTCGCTGGCAGGCATGACGTCCATCTGACCAAGCCCATAGATGAGCATCATCTCCACCGTCCAGCGCCCTACCCCCGGCAACTGAATGAGCCGCTCGACGAGTTCATCATTAGTCATCGCCAGCGCAGCGCTGACGTCAGGCACACGGTCGTCTGATCGCGCAGCTGCAATCGCCTTGATCGCCCGGCATTTGGATGCCGAAAAGCCGCAGGACCGCAATGCCTGCTCGTCCAGATCGACCAATTCCTGCGCGTCCGGAAAGCCGACACCCGGAAACAGCCCGCACAGCCGCATGATCATCGCGTCGCCCGCCCTGGCGTGAAGTTGCTGGTAGGCCACTGCCTTGACCAGCGCCTGAAACGGATCCTGGGCCGCCGTCACCGGATGCAGACAGGGACCGACGTGATCGATCAGCATTTGCCACCGCCTGTCGATAGCGCTGAGCGACTCAACAGCCTGGGCGTGTGGCACCTCGGTCTGGCAATTCTGCGGCACAAGATCGCGACCGGAGTTCTCGACTTGAGATGACATCATGACTTCCAATATTGAAGTGGCCGGGTCTGGCAATTCAAAAACCCATCCTCATTTTGCGTGGTGTTCAACATGATCGCTGAGCGTTCAAAGCACCAGAAAAAAGTTCAAACCTCGAGCCACGAGCAGCTGAACCTCGCCTGAACAGCCTGACAAAAATCTGAAGCGGACAAAAAACAACTATCCGCATTCAAGAATGAGTATCATTATGTTACGCAGTGTTTCAGGCTGTTTGCTCGTCGAAACACCTGCACCCTTCAATCCTGAACCCGGTGGGATATGCTCGTTCCGTTTTTGATCATGCTGCGCGAAGGCATCGAAGCTGCGCTCATTGTTGGCATTATCGCCAGTTACCTGAAACAGACCGGTCGTGGCGAGTGGATGCCTGCGGTGTGGATCGGCGTGTTCCTGGCGGCTGCGCTTTCGCTATTCGTCGGTGGCGGACTGGAGTTGATGAGCGCCGAGTTTCCGCAGAAGCAGCAGGAATTGTTCGAGGGCATTGTCGGCCTGATCGCCGTGGGCATCCTCAGCTCGATGGTTTTCTGGATGCGTAAAGTGGCGCGTTCGATCAAGCATGCGTTGCATGAATCCCTGGACGCCGCCCTCACCGGCTCGAAAAACCAGACCTACGCACTGATCGCCATGGTGTTCTTCGCCGTGGCCCGTGAAGGGCTGGAAACCGTATTCTTTCTGCTCGCTGTGTTCCAGCAGAGCGAAGGCTCGAGCGCACCACTGGGTGCCCTGCTCGGCCTGCTGCTGGCGGTGGGTTTCGGCGTAGCGATCTACAGCGGCAGCATGCGCCTCAACCTGAGCCTGTTTTTCCGCTGGACCGGGCTGTTCATACTCGTGGTGGCCGCGGGCATTCTTGCCAACTCGGTGCAGGCGCTGCATGAAGCGGGCGTCTGGAATCACCTGCAAGGCGTGGTCTTCGACATCAGTGCGCTGCTGCCGATGGACGGGCCTGCCGGCTCGGTACTCGCAGGCATGTTCGGTTATCAGGATGCGCCTACGGTCAGCACGCTGAGTGTCTATCTGATTTACCTGATCGGCGCGCTGGTACTGTTTTTTATGCCACACAGCCCGAAAGCAGCCAGGGCAGTACAGCCGCACCCATCTTCTGTTACAAACAAATAAGGGCACCTATGTCTAACCGTCCCTCAGGGCTTTCCGAGAAAGCCCGGCCGCCCCGTGTCCTGCGATTGGCAGTGGCCGGCTCGGTGATTCTGATGTTTGCCGCAGGCGGATTGTTCTATTACGCCTCGCAGGTGGCCGCCAAAAAGCGGGCCGCCAATGCTGGCACTGAAACAGTGGTCAACATTCATGCGCACAACTGCGAGCCAAACGCCCTGACCGTGGCAGCGGGCAACAACGCTTTTCGCATCGTCAACCGCTCTGAACGGGCCGTCGAATGGGAAATTCTCGATGGTGTGCTGGTGATCGAGGAGCGGGAAAATATTGCACCGGGCCTGAGTCAGGTAATCAATGCCAACCTGGCACCGGGCGATTACGCAATCACCTGCGGCCTGCTCAGCAACCCGCGCGGCACCCTGCATGTCACACCGACCGCCGAGTCCGATGCCAAAGCCAGAGCGCGCCCTTCGATGACCGCATTCATCGGACCGCTCTCCGAGTACCGGGTGTACCTGAGCCTGCAGGGATCAGCGCTCATCAAAGCCGTCATTGCCTTGCAACAGGCCATCGACGCTGGCGACCTGAGCGCCGCGCAGGCGGCCTATCTGCCGGCTCGCACCGCGTATCAGCGCATTGCTCCTGCCGCGCAGCGCTTTTCGGAGCTGGACAATGCGATCAACGCTCGCGCCGATTATTACGAGAAGCGTGAGCAGGACCCCGGCTTCACAGGCTTCCACCGCATCGAATACGCGCTGTTCGAACAACGCGCTGTCGACGGCCTGTCACCCGTGGCATCACGCCTGCAAAACGACGTCACCCAGCTCAAGCAACAACTGATGGCGCAGTCGCTGCAACCCGAGCAGCTCGCCGATATTGCCGTCCGCACGATGCGCAGCCTGTCAGACGTGCGTAGCAACGGCGAGGAAGAACGTTACAGCCACAGCGACCTGGACGGTTTCGCCGCCAACCTGGAAGGTACGCGCAAGATCGTCGATCTGCTGCGCCCGCTGCTGATTCGTAGCGCTGGCGACATGTTGCAGAAAATCGACGTAGCCACCGCCGACCTGGACACCTCGCTGAAAGCGCTCCGCACCGCCGACGGTTACCGGTCTTACGAGCAGGTGAACACGGCGCAACGCCAGCAAATTGCGGCCAAGGCGGCGGCAGTGGCCGACGCAATCAACGGCATCGACTCGGCACTCGGCCTTTCTGACCTCTGATCCACTGGAGCACAGCACACCACGATGAAAAACCCAGACAACAATCCAGACACGAATAACGCCCCTGCATCGATTCAGCGTCGCCGTGTCCTGATGGGGCTTGGTGCCGCCGGTGCCGCGCTGGCTGGCAGCAGCCTGAGCGGCAACGTACTGGCCGCTGCACCAGCGCAAGTCACAGAAGCGCCGAACAGCGAAAAGACGCAGGACCACAACACGTTCCACGGCATTCATCAGACCGGCATCGTAAACCCGCGCCCGGCATCCGGCATGCTGGTGGCGTTCGATGTGCTGGCCGCCGACCGGGAAGATCTTGAGCGCCTGTTCCGCACACTCAACGAGCGCATCGCGTTCCTGATGACTGGCGGACCGGTAGCGGAAGTCGATCCGAAACTGCCGCCACTGGACTCGGGAATACTCGGCCCGGTGGTGACGCCGGATAACCTGACCATCACGGTATCGGTGGGGGAATCACTGTTCGATGAGCGCTTCGGCCTCGCGTCAGTCAAACCCGCGCGTCTGAGCCGCATGACCGGTTTCCCCAACGATGCGCTGGACCCGGCCAATTGCCACGGAGATCTGAGCATTCAGTTCTGCGCCAACACCGCCGACAGCAACATCCACGCCCTGCGCGACATCGTCAAGAACCTGCCCGACCTGCTGCTGGTTCGCTGGAAACAGGAAGGCACCGTGCCGCCTCAGGCACCGAAAAAACCTGGCCAGCCTCCTGAAAGCGCGCGCAACTTTCTGGGCTTCCGGGACGGCTCGGCGAACCCGGACTCCAATAACCAGAAGACCATGGACGAGCTGGTCTGGGTGCAACCCGGCAGCGGCGAACCGGCCTGGGCAGCCAATGGCAGTTATCAGGCGGTGCGCATCATTCGCAACTTCGTCGAACGCTGGGACCGCACGCCGCTGCAGGAACAGGAATCGATCTTCGGCCGCAGTAAAACTACCGGTGCGCCTATGGACGGCAAGGTCGAGACCGACGTGCCGAATTACGCGGCTGACCCGGAGGGCAAGAAAACCCGACTGGACTCGCACATCCGTCTGGCCAACCCGCGTACTGCCGAGACACAGCGCAACCTGATCCTGCGCCGTCCGTTCAATTACTCCAACGGGGTGAACAAGAACGGGCAGCTGGACATGGGCCTGCTGTTCATTTGCTACCAGGCCGATCTGGAAAAAGGCTTTATCACGGTACAGAGCCGCCTGAACGGCGAGCCGCTAGAGGAATACCTCAAGCCCGTCGGCGGCGGCTATTTCTTCACCCTGCCGGGCGTGACCGGCGAACAGGATTTCATCGGCCGCTCGTTGCTGGCGGCTGCATCGTCCAGCCAAACCGCATGACTTATTCACTCCTGACCCGGAAGACACTTATGAAAAAGACGCCTCTGGCTTTGCTCCTGACACTTGGCCTGCTTCAGACCCCACTGGCCGCCTTCGCCGCCACCGCCCCGCTGGACCTGGTAGGCCCGGTTTCGGACTACAAGATTTACGTGACCGAGAACATCGAAGAGCTGGTCAGCCATACCCAGAAATTCACCGACGCCGTGAAGAAAGGCGACATTGCGACCGCTAAAAAGCTTTACGCCCCTACACGCGTCTACTACGAGTCGGTCGAGCCGATTGCCGAACTGTTCAGCGACCTGGACGCCTCCATTGACTCGCGCGTCGATGATCACGAAAAAGGCGTAACGGCAGAAGATTTCACCGGTTTCCATCGGCTGGAATATGCTCTGTTTTCGCAAAACACCACCAAGGACCAAGGCCCTATTGCCGACAAGCTGTTGAGCGACGTCAAGGACCTGGAAAAGCGCGTTACCGACCTGACTTTCCCGCCTGAAAAAGTCGTCGGCGGCGCGGCAGCCTTGCTGGAAGAAGTCGCAGCGACCAAGATCTCCGGCGAAGAAGATCGTTACAGCCACACTGACCTGTACGACTTCCAGGGCAACATCGACGGCGCGAAGAAAATCGTCGACCTGTTCCGTCCGCAGATAGAGCAGCAGGACAAGGCTTTCTCCGCCAAAGTCGACAAGAACTTCGCAACCGTTGACAAGATCCTGGCCAAGTACAAGACCAAGGACGGTGGGTTCGAGACTTACGACAAGGTCAAGGAAAACGACCGCAAAGCCCTGATCGGCCCGGTCAATACCTTGGCAGAAGATCTCTCCACCCTGCGCGGCAAGCTGGGTTTGAATTGATCTGAAGCGCCGCGCCTGTTCAAGGTGCGGCTCTTGCGGTGCGCGTGGTCACTGCGACTGAGTGTGACGCAGAGCGTTACGGCAGGCATTCCCACGCTAGGGCGAGGAACAATGAGTTCCACGTCCCGCCGCTAGATCCCGCTGAACCAGTTATAGCCCTGATCCTCCCAGTACCCGCCGGGGTTTTCGTTGCTGACGAAGATCTCGACGATGTGCTTGGGGTTCTTGAAGCCCAGTTTGGTCGGCACCCGCACACGCAGCGGATAGCCGTAGTCCGGAGGCAGGGCAACTTCGCCGAAATCCAGCGCCAGCAAGGTCTGCGGGTGCAGTGCGGTGGGCATATCCAGGCTCGAGTAATAGCGATCGGCGCACTTGAAACCGACGAAACGTGCCGTGGTATCAGCGCCGATGTATTCCAGGAACGTCTTCAGCGGTACGCCGCCCCACTGACCTATCGCGCTCCAGCCTTCGATACAGATCAATCGGGTAATGTCGGTGCGTTGCGGCAGTTTGCGCAGCGCATCCAGCGTCCACGGTTGTTTGTCACGGACCAGTCCGGACACCGCCAGCCGATAGTCGGCAAGCTCCAGCTCGGGCACGTTGTACTCGGGGTAAAACGCATTGAACGGAAACGGATTGGTCAATTGCGCCTTGCTATAGGTTGGGGCCAGTTTTTGACCGTTGAACAGCCAGGCCTGAACCCGGTCATTCCAGCGCGACATAGCCCACAGCACCTTGTCCACCTGGTCACCGTCCTGCAGGTTGCAGCCGGTTAGCATCGACATGGCGCCCACGGTCAGCCCGGCACGCAGAAAAGAACGTCGTTGAATATCAATCAGCTGGCTTTGCTGCGCAGGTTCCAGACGGATGCGCTGTGTGACGCGTTTGCGAGGTTCGTTCATGGCTTGGCAGCTCCATCTTCGTTCGGCTGACGGCCGCCGGTAATCATCGGTAACAAGGTGCTGGGCACCAGCATAACCAGCAGCAGATGCACGATTACGAACGCGCCAATGGCTGTCATGGCGCCAAAATGCACCCAGCGAGCAAAATCGAAACCGCCCAGTAGAGCAACCAGCCCCTGAAATTGCACCGGCTTCCAGATTGCCAGACCGGACACCACTACCAGCACACCCATGATCAGCACTAGCCAGTACATCAAGCGCTGCACGGCGTTGTACTGACCTTTGACGTGAGCCAGGCGAAAGTGCAGCGCATCACTCATGTCACGCTTTACCTGCGAAGGACTGACCGGCAGCAGATCACGCTTGAAATGGCGACTGAACACGCTATACAGCACATAAACCAGGCCGTTGATGACCAACAGCCACATCACCGCGAAGTGCCAGGCAATGGAGCCGCCCAGCCAGCCACCGAGAGTCAAAAACTTGGGAAATGTGAACGGCATCAGCGGCGATGCGTTGTAAATGGCCCAACCGCTCATGAACATGCAGACCATGCCCACTGCGTTGACCCAATGAGTCAAACGTACCGGCCACGGATGAATGGGGCGGGTTTTCATGTCGAGATCCTTCTGAATCAGGCATAGCCGCACTGTGCGCGGGCAGGCGACCAGAGTCGCCTGCCGTGACGCTGTCGGCAGCAATTACATAGGCGGAGTAAAGCCGTCCTTTCCAACTGCAACACCGCGTGCCGACTTGCCGTCGTCAGCCGGGAACAGCACAACCTTGGCACCGGTTTTCAGCTCGCTGCGCTGACCTGGCTCGACATAGGCAATCGGCACGTCTTCCGGCACAACCAGCTGCTTCTCGCCACCCTTGTATTGAACAGTCAGGGTGCGGCCATTGGCTTTGGACAGTGTGCCAACAGTGCCGTTGGTCATGGTGCCGGTCGTGCCGTCGGCATTTTCCCAGCCGTAATGGCCTTCACCACTGCCTTTCAGGCTTGGTTCAAAAACGGTGACTTCCAGCGCTTTCAATGTGCCGTCAGCCTGGGGAATGGCTGCCGAACCGACAAAACTGTCAGCCTTGATCGATTCCAGGTCAGCCTTGGACACCAGGCGGATGCCGGTCTTGTCGGTCAACTGAATGCTCTGGTGCTGGCCCGCACGGGTGGTGAAATTCAAGGTGTCGGCCTGCAGGCTGTCGACGGTCCCGCGCATCGGCTTGACCACCGGCATGTCGGCGGCTTGAGTCATGACAGCGGCGCTGAGCAACAGCAGGCCAAACGTGGTGGAGAGTGCAGTCTTCATCAATACTTCCTTGGCAGTTGAGGTCTGAGAGCCATCCTTGCACCGTTACCGGCACCGCAGAATGACCGTGCAATGACATTTTTGTCATTCGCCGGACACCTTGTCGGCAACTGGTTAGACTCCGGCATCGGCGCACCGAGGGCGCCTGCAAAAGCGTAGCGGACAAAACGATGCATATCCTGCTTATTGAAGACGATACCAAAACAGGCGAGTACCTGAAGAAGGGCCTCGGCGAGTCCGGCTACCGGGTCGACTGGACCCAGCACGGTGCCGACGGCCTGCATCTGGCACTGGAAAACCGTTACGACCTGATCGTGCTTGACGTGATGCTGCCCGGTATCGACGGCTGGCAAATCATCGAGGTCTTGCGCGCCAGGCAGGACGTGCCGGTGCTGTTCCTGACCGCACGCGATCAGTTGCAGGACCGCATTCGCGGTCTTGAGCTGGGCGCCGACGACTATCTGGTCAAACCGTTCTCTTTCACCGAACTGCTGCTGCGCATCCGCACCATCCTGCGCCGCGGAGTGGTGCGCGAAGCCGATCATTTTCATCTGGCCGATCTTGAGCTTGATCTGCTGCGCCGCCGCGTGACGCGTCAACAGCAGGTCATTGTGCTGACCAACAAGGAATTCGCTCTGCTACACCTGTTGTTGCGCCGCGAAGGTGACGTGATGTCCCGCGCGCAGATTGCCTCGGAAGTCTGGGACATGAATTTCGACAGCGACACCAACGTGGTGGACGTTGCCATCAAACGCCTGCGCAGCAAGATCGACCTGCCCTACCCGGTCAAACTCATCCACACAGTGCGTGGCATCGGTTATGTGTGCGAGGTACGGCCATGCGACGCCAGCCTTCCCTGACACTGCGTTCGACCCTGGCGTTCGCACTGGTGGCAATGCTTACGGTCAGCGGCGCGGGGTTCTATCTCTATCAGTCCATTGAGCAGACAGTGTTGCAACGTAGCGACCACGCCGTGCTGGCGCGACTCGACCATTTCCGCAAACTGCTGCGCTACGACCTGAGCATGGACAACCTCAAAGGCAGCCCGCAACTGTTCGAAAACATGCTCGACAGCGAAGAAGATATTTTCATCATCGGCGAACCAGGCAAGTCACCGGTGATTTCAGTCAACCCGCAACATGCGCCCTTGCCGGATTTGCCGACTGTTGCGCAGGACCAGCCGCTGCGGGTCGATGATCTGCGCAGCGGGATGAGCCTGCAAGGCGTGCCTTTGCGCGCAGCGTCGGCGCAGGTGATGTCCAATGGTGTTGAAGTGCGCCTGCAGGCCGCGCATTTGATGGTCAAAGAAATGGCCATGCTTGCCAGCTTTCGCCAGAGCATTTACATCGCCGTCACTCTGGCGTTCCTGATCACTGCCGCGCTTGGTTATGTCTTGTTGCGACGCGGTCTGCGGCCGTTGCGCCGGATGGCCACTCACGCGGCGGCAATAACCCCGGCCAGCCTGCACAAGCGCCTCGACAGCCGGGACACGCCCGTCGAGTTGCAGCAATTGAGTGACGCCTTCAATGCCATGCTTGACCGACTGGACGACGGTTATCGACGTCTGATGCAGTTTTCTGCCGACCTGGCCCACGAAATACGCACACCGGTCGGCTCGTTGATGGGTCACTGTCAGGTCGCCCTGCGCCAGAACCGCAGCGTGGAGGAATATCAGGCACTGCTGGCTTCCAACCTGGAAGAACTCGAGCGTATTTCCCGGCTAGTGGAAAGCATTCTGTTCCTCGCACGTGCCGATGAGGCTCAGGCCGCGCTGGAGCGTCAGTCACTCGACCTGCACGATGAGTTGCAACGGGTGGCGGGCTATTTCGAAGGACTGGCAGAAGAGCGCAACCTGCGACTGATCACGTCCGGAACCGGCACACTGCTGGCCGACCCTATCCTGTTGCGCCGGGCCATGAGCAATCTGGTGGCCAACGCGATTCGCTATGCCGACGAAAACAGCGAGATCCTGATGCGGGTTGCCGCTGTGGACAGGTGCTGGAGGATAGAGGTAGAAAACAACGGGCCGGTGCTCTCGGACGCGACGCTCGCCAGGCTGTTCGACCGCTTTTATCGTGGCGACGCCTCGCGTCATGAGAGCTCGGACTCCAATGGTCTGGGGCTGGCAATCGTCACGGCGATCATGCAACTGCACGGCGGTCGGGTCGAAGTCGCGCAACCCGCCGCCGGCAGAATCTGCTTCAGTCTGATCTTCCCGGCGGCCTGAATCCGCTCCGAAAAGCTCAGTTCTTCTTCTCGTGGGCAATCGCCAGCTTGTAAAAAGTGGCCGAGCCGCCCTCGGTGGTGTAGCCCGTGTTGTCCTGGGTGTAGACCCCCGCTTTGAAGTAGAACAGCTTGCTGGCCCAGGCTGAATCGAGCTTGGCGTACCAGACAGCGTTGAAGGCATTGACGGTCAGGTCACCGCTTGGCGTCAGGTTGATGGTGTAGCTGAACTGCTGATCGAGCGGCACACCCTGGGCAATGATGACCACCTCGATTTCCGCGTCCGGCGTACGTCGAAACTTGGCGACGATATTGCCCGTCTTCAGTTTCTCCTTGTACTGATACTCCACTTTCAGCAACGGCTCGGTGCTCTGATAGCAATGGATCTGACCGATCACGATCTTGCCACTGGAAGGCACCTGGTCAACTTCCAGCGTGGCGCGCAGAAAGTTGTCTGCACTTGAGTAAGCCCAGTTGAAGACCCTGCCATCAGCCGTAGTCTCACGCAGCTCAGAACGCGGGAACTTGGCGTTTTCCGTAGTCGAACCGGTCACCGGCGCCCAGAAAAACAGAGTATCTCCGGACTGAAAGTAACCATCCCGATAGCCTTTCATCAATTTCGGGGTTTCGATGATGGTTGCAGGACTTCCGGTAGGGACGGAAAGGTTCCAGGTGGCAAGGTCGATCATGGATTGCTCGCAGGGTACGCGTTGCGCACCAGCAGGATGGCTCTGGAACGGGCGTGCTGGCCCGTTGCGTTCATACAGACTATCGGCCTTGTCGTTTAATTTTTAAACAGGATCGACAACGTCTTGGCGCCAATAAAATGCCTAACAACTGCCAATGCCACTATTCCGATATCAAAATTAAAGTTATAGCGCTTTGCCACCTATCAGCTGCAGACGTTAATAAATCTGAAAAAAGGTCACTGAATGTGGCGTCATTTTTTTGAATGAATGGCCGCAAAAAACGCGTGAGCGGGCGCCAATTACCGACGAACGGTAGCGATTATTTTCGATCAAGATGAACTTCCAGAGCCTGGAGCTGACAAAGCCGTCTTTTTTGAACACTGCGCTTGTTCAAAACGTCCTCTCGTCCAGAGCAATTCAACAAAGATTTCCGTTGGGTCACCTCCGGGTTGACTGTAAGCAGTTGTTACGGGATATTAGTTAGCATCCTATTAATATCCTCGCTAACAATATTGCTCCTAACTAAATTCCCGGTGTATATATGTCCGTCGATCCCCTGCACAGGGCAATCAGCAGTGGCCTGGTAGCCGCATCTCGCCAATGGCGACGCATCTGCCAGAACACGCTGGTCACCTATGGCATTTCCGAAGCGTGCGCAGGGCCGTTGCTGGCCATAGCGCGTCTGGGCGACGGCGCGCACCAAGTCAAAGTCGCGCAGGCCGCCGGAATGGAAAGCCCGACGCTGGTCCGCTTGCTTGATCAACTGTGCAAGGCAGGGATTGTCTGCCGCAGCGAAGACCCTCACGACCGTCGCGCCAAGGCTTTGAGCCTGACCGACAAGGGCCGCGCACTGGCGGGGGCGATTGAAGAAGAGCTGACACGGCTACGTGCCGAGGTGCTTGAGGGCCTGCAACCTGCCGACCTTGAGGCCACGTTGCGTGTGTTGCAGGCATTTGCCGAAGCGGCGCAGCGTGAACAGGGAGTCCAGGCTTGAAAGGTTTTTTCTCCAGCGTGCCACCGGCTCGCGACTGGTTCTACGGTGTGCGCACGTTCGGCGCTTCCATGCTTGCGCTGTACATCGCGCTGCTGATGGAAATGCCCCGCCCATACTGGGCGATGGCCACCGTGTACATTGTATCCAGCCCTTTCGTGGGTCCGACCAGCTCCAAGGCGCTGTACCGCGCCGCCGGTACA
This sequence comes from Pseudomonas coronafaciens pv. oryzae str. 1_6, assembly GCF_000156995.2. Taxonomy (NCBI): domain Bacteria; kingdom Pseudomonadati; phylum Pseudomonadota; class Gammaproteobacteria; order Pseudomonadales; family Pseudomonadaceae; genus Pseudomonas; species Pseudomonas coronafaciens. The sequence goes on from NZ_CP046035.1 coordinate 3,440,024, forward strand.
CTGGCCGGTGCGGCGGCCTCAGTGTTGCTGGTGCCGATGTTCGTGCAGACGCCTCTGCTGCTGGCCATCGTGGTCGGCTTGTGGACCGGCACGCTGCTGTTTCTTTCCCTGCATCTGCGCACAGCGAACAGTTACGCGCTGATGCTGGCGGGCTACACCATGCCGCTGATTTCACTGCCGGTGGTCGACAACCCGCAGGCGGTGTTCGACATCGCGGTGTCACGCACCGAAGAAATCTTCCTCGGCATCATCTGCGCGGCGGTCGTAGGCGCAATGTTCTGGCCACGCCGTCTGGCGCCAGTGTTTCAGGCCACGACGGAAAAGTGGTTCAGCGACGCCGCAACCTACAGCGAGCGCTTCATCAGCCGCACCTGTCAGGCCGAGGAAATCGGCACCCTGCGCAACTCGATGGTCGGCAGTTTCAACTCGCTGGAAATGATGATCGGCCAGTTGAGCCATGAAGGTGCACGCAAACAAACCGTGCGCAACGCCAATGAGCTGCGCGGCAGGATGATTCATTTGTTGCCGGTCATCGACGCACTGGATGACGCCTTGTGGGCACTGGAGCGGCGCACGCCCGAACTTCTGGCCAGCCTCTTGCCGCTGTTGCAGCGCACCTGCGATTGGTTGAAAAGCACCGCAGACGGCCCGCAGCATGAACAATGGCAGCAACTGCACCGCGAGCTGGAGCGTTTGCAACCGGACTCCGCACAACTGGATGATCGCGATCAGCTGCTGCTCTCCAATACGCTGTTTCGCCTGAGTGAGTGGATTGACCTGTGGCAGGACTGCCGGACACTGCAATACGCCATCAAGACCGACGATCAATCGCAATGGCGCGCTGCGTATCGCCACTGGCGGCTGGGCCGTTTGACGCCGTTTCTAGACCGCGGCCTGATGCTTTATTCGGTAGCCTCGACAGTGCTGGCAATCATTGCCGCGTCGGTGCTGTGGATTCTGCTCGGCTGGAAAGACGGCGCCAGCGCCGTGGCGCTGGCAGCAGTATCGTGCAGCTTCTTCGCAGCGATGGACGACCCGGCCCCGCAGATCTACCGGTTCTTTTTCTGGACCCTGCTGTCGGTGGTGTTTGCCAGCCTTTATCTGTTCGTGGTGCTGCCCAACCTGCATGACTTCCCGATGCTGGTGCTGGCTTTCGCCGTGCCGTTCATTTGCGTCGGCACCCTGACCGTGCAACCGCGGTTCTTTCTCGGCACGCTGCTGACCATCGTCAACACATCGTCCTTCATCAGCATCCAGAGCGCCTACGACGCGGATTTCATGAACTTCCTCAACTCCAACCTGGCAGGCCCCGCGGGGTTGTTGTTTGCCTTCATCTGGACGCTGGTATTTCGCCCGTTCGGTGTCGAACTGGCAGCCAAACGTCTGACCCGCTTCAGTTGGCGCGACATCGCCAGCCTCAGCGAAGAGTCGTCACTGGCCGAACACCGGCGCATGGGCGTGCAGATGCTCGACCGCCTGATGCAGCAACTGCCGCGCCTGACGCTGACCGCGCAGGACACTGGCATTGCTCTGCGAGAACTGCGAGTCGCGCTGAACATGCTGGACCTGATCGCCTACACCCGACGCGCCACGCCTGCAGCCCAGGTGTTGTTGCGTCAGGTAATCGAGGAAGTCGGTGGCTATTTCCGGCAGTGCAAAAAGGCCGGTGAGCGGCTGCCTGCGCCGCGCGGCCTGTTGATGGCGATGGATCGCACGCGCCGCGCACTGACTGATCAGGAGATGGGCGATAACCCTGCCCGCGTCCACCTGCTGCACGCGCTCAGCGGCCTGCGCCTGGCGTTGTTGCCAGGCGTGGAAATCGTCACCGTTGCCGGCGAAATGACCGAGCAACTGCCGCACAACATTGATGGAGCGCCCCTGTGATCGGTGATCTGGACATCAGCGGGATCTTCATTCCCATGTTCCTGGCAATTATGGGCATTGCCTATCTGCTGTTTCTCGGGGTGCATGCGGTGCTGACGCGCGCCCACTTCTACCGCCTGGTCTGGCACCGGGCTTTGTTCAACGTAGGTCTATACGCTTTGCTGCTCGGCGCCGTGGATACTCTAAGTCGATACCTGATGACATGAAAAAACCGATACTGACACTGGGCCGCGTGGTCCTGACTCTGCTGGTTGTCGCCCTTGCTACCGTCGTGGTGTGGCGGATGGTGATGTATTACATGTACGCGCCGTGGACGAGGGACGGCCACATTCGCGCCGACATCGTGCAGATCGCGCCTGACGTGTCGGGCCTGATTCAGAAGGTCGAGGTCACAGACAATCAGCCGGTGCACAAGGGGCAGGTGCTGTTCACCATTGATCAGGACCGCTTTCGGCTGTCTCTGCGGCAGGCTCAGGCCACCGTCGCAGAGCGTCAGGAAACCTGGGAGCAGGCACGTCGCGAGAACAAGCGTAACCGCGGCCTGGGCAATCTGGTAGCGCGTGAGCAACTTGAGGAAAGCCAGTCCCGCGAGGCCCGCGCGCTTTCGGCGCTGGGCGAAGCGCGGGTGGCTGTGGATGCGGCGCAACTGAACCTGGATCGCTCGGTGATTCGCAGCCCGGTGGACGGCTACCTTAATGATCGTGCGCCTCGCGAACATGAGTTTGTCAGCGCCGGGCGCCCCGTGCTGTCGGTGGTCGATTCGGCTTCGTTCCACATCGACGGTTACTTCGAAGAGACCAAGCTGGACGGCATACATGTCGGCCAGGGCGTGGACATCCGCGTGATTGGCGACAACGCACGGCTGACCGGCCACGTGGTGAGCATCGTTGCCGGCATCGAAGATCGCGACCGTTCCAGCGGCTCGAACCTGCTGCCCAACGTCAATCCGGCATTCAGTTGGGTCAGGCTGGCGCAGCGTATTCCAGTGCGGATCGCCTTCGACGATGTGCCTGCCAATTTCCGCATGATCGCGGGGCGTACCGCGACAGTTTCGATCATCGAAGACACTCAGGAGGCAGTGCAATGAAACGCGCTGCACGCCTGACGGCGATAAGTTTCGGCACCCTGCTGTCAGCGTGCCAGATGGTCGGGCCGGATTATCAGGTGCCGCAGGACGGCGCGATCAATCGCCCGGATTTGCAGGGTGAACTGGCGGGCCGTTCGGTCAATGCCGTTTCAGCACCCGTGCCGGCGCACTGGTGGCGCTTGTACCAGGACCCGCGCCTGGACCAGTTGGTGCGCCAGGCGATGGCGTCCAATACCGACTTGCGTGTTGCTGCGGCCAATCTGCAACGCTCACGCTATCAGAACGCCGAAGCCGAAGCGGCGGGTGGTTTCACTAGCGGCGCAAAGATCGGCGCACAGCGCGTTCAGGAATCCGGCGAAGCGTATCTGCTGACCGATAAAGTACCGGTGTCCAACGTGGGTGATGTCGGCCTGACCACTGCGTACCAGTTCGATCTGTTCGGCACCTTGCAGCGCGGCATCGAGGCGGCGCAGGCCAATGTCGATGCCAATCAGGCAGCGGTCGATACCGCGCGTATCACTGTGGTTGCCGATGTCGTGCGTGCCTACACGCAGATTTGCGCGGCCAATGAAGAGCTCGACATCGCCCGCGAGTCGCTTGATCTGCAACAACAGAGCCTGACCCTCAACCGGCGCCTGCGCGATGCCGGGCGCGGCGATGAAACTCAGGTTACGCGCTCGCAGACCCAGTTCAAATCGTTGCGCGCTGAAATGCCCCGTTACGAGGCTCGCCGCCAGGCTGCGATGTTCCGCCTGTCGATGCTGCTGGCCAAGCCGGTCGATCAATTGCCCACCGGGGTCAGCACTTGCAACGCGCTACCGCATATTGCGCAGGTCATGCCGGTGGGCGACGGTGCTGCCCTGCTCAAACGCCGCCCCGACGTGCGTCAGGCCGAGCGGCATCTGGCAATGTCCACAGCCGAGATCGGGGTTGCCACCGGGGAGCTTTATCCGGATATCAGTATCGGCGCAAGCATCGGCACCACCGGCCTCATCGAGAACCTCGGCAAACCGGCCGCCAATCGCTGGGGCTTCGGCCCGCTGCTGAACTGGACGGTTCCGTCCAACGGGTCCCGCGCGCGCATCCACCAGGCCGAAGCTTCGGCCCAGGCAGCCTTGGCACGGTTTGACGGTGTGGTGCTCAACGCCATTCGCGAAACCCAGACCGGGCTGGCGCAATACACCGCCCTGCTCGACCGCCGCGATGCACTCAAGGAAGCCGAGCAATCTGCCAAAGAAGCCGCTGACCAGACCCACCGCTTCTACCAGGCCGGACGCGCCTCGTTCCTGGCCGACCTGCAAGCCACCCGCACCTATACCGACGTGCGCGCTCAGATGGCTGAAGCCAACACCGAAGTGGCGATGGGGCAGATCAATCTGTTCCTGGCGCTGGGCGGCGGTTGGGAAAAGGATGAAATGGCCGAAAAATAGAACGCGGGCAGAGGGCAGTCCACAATGCAAGGGGACTGCCCCAACCCGCCCGGATATACGCAATGTAGGAGTAGACTTGTCCACGAACTGTCGGGAATGGCAGCAAAACCGCTATATGCAGTACATCAGAAAAACCAGAATAGCGGTTTGAAGACCGCTCCGCAGCCGTCGTAACCTTCTGCCCCCTACAGCTAAGTGATATCCCCCGGATTAACCAACGCCCTCAGAACGTGATCCTCCCAAACCCCGGCGATTTTCAGATAGGCGCGCGCAAACCCTTCCCTTTCGAAGCCGAGCGATTGCAGAAGTCGCTCACTTCGCAGGTTGCCCGGCATGTGGTTGGCCATGATGCGATGCAGGCCCATGCGCTCGAAACAGTAGCGATTGGTCATCTGCAGCGACCTTCTCATCAACCCCCGCCCCTGAGCGGACTCTGCCAGCGAGAAGCCAAGGTTGCAGGCCTGGAACGCACCTCTGACCAAGTTTGTGTAACTGCACCGCCCCAACACCTCGCCGCCGTCCGCTTCCGTGACAAGGAAGAAAATCGCGCGGCCGGCCTGCATGCTTTCCCACTGTTGCTGAACCCGTGATCTTGCGTTTTCGAGGATGAAATAGTCATCGTCCCTCAACGGCTCCCACGGCTGCAGATGCTCGCGATTGGCCTTTTCATAGCGGTTGACCAATTCGCAATCATCAAACGCCAATGTCCTTAGAGAAAACCCTTCGCCCGAATACTGCATGTATCCCCTCCCACGTCAGTCACCGAGGTTATCGCTCATTGAGCTCCAGCGCAGGAACGCAGTTCTGGACGCTCTGCGTCCTGTCCCGATCTTGCCACCGCACTTGCACTCACCTACCCAATCCTCCTAGGCTCTGCCGATATTCGAATCGGGAAGCCTCATGGACACCTCTCTCAGCCGTCGCGAACGGTTGCATATCGTTATTTTCGAGGCCAATACGCCTGCCGGGCGGACGTTCGACAAGATTGTCCTGGTGGCGATTCTGCTCAGCCTGCTGGTCACGGTCATCGACAGCATCGAGAGCATCCATCGCGACTACGCGACGCTGTTCGCCTGGATCGAGTGGGGCTTCACCCTGCTGTTCGCGATTGAATACATTCTGCGCCTGTACTGCTCACCCCGGCCATTGAAGTACGCCTTCAGTTTCTACGGCCTGGTGGACCTGCTGGCAATTGTGCCGGGCGTGCTGTCGATTTATTACAGCGATGCGCAGTACCTGTTGATCGTGCGAATCATCCGTATGCTGCGGATTTTCCGGGTGCTCAAGCTCGGCACTTACCTGCGCCAGGCCAATTACCTGCTGGCGGCGCTGCGCGGCAGCAAACAGAAAATCATCGTGTTTCTGGTCACCGTCTCGACGCTGGTCACGGTGTTCGGCACGCTGATGTACGTAATCGAAGGCCCGGAGCACGGCTTCACCAGCATCCCCAAAGGCATTTACTGGGCTATCGTGACTCTCACCACTGTCGGCTTTGGCGACATCGTGCCCAAGACGCCGGTGGGTCAGATGCTCTCGTCGCTGGTGATGATCATCGGCTACTCGATCATAGCCGTGCCCACCGGGATATTCACCGCAGAGCTGGCCAACGCCATGCGCGGCGAGCAGTTGAAGCATGATTGCCCGGTCTGCTCGAAGAACTTTCACGAGCATGGCGCTGCGTTCTGTTCGCGCTGCGGTAATCAATTGTTTCCAAAAGTAGAGCACAAGGCATAAGCAAAGACGTTTTCAGTCTTTAAACAGCAGGCGCGATACTGATAGTGTCGCGGCATTACGCCATCAAGCTTCATCAAGACAATCTCAAGGACCCTGCAGTGAACAGACTCTTCGCCGCTTCGCTACTGGCCGCCGGCCTGGCTTTTGCCAATGCTGCCCAGGCAGCCCCGACGCTGCTCAACGTCTCTTACGACGTGATGCGTGATTTCTACAAGGACTACAACAGCGCCTTCCAGAAACACTGGAAAGCCGAGAAGAACGAAGACGTGACAGTGCAGATGTCGTTTGGCGGTTCCAGCAAGCAGGCGCGCTCGGTCATCGACGGTCTGCCGGCCGACGTGATCACCATGAACATGGCCACCGATATCAATGCGTTGGCCGACAACGGCAAACTGGTGCCCGATGACTGGGTCACGCGCCTGCCGAACAACAGTGCGCCTTTCACTTCAGCGACTGTGTTCATTGTTCGAAAAGGCAACCCCAAAGCCCTGAAAGACTGGCCCGATCTGATCAAGGACGGGGTCGAAGTCATCGTGCCTAACCCGAAGACTTCAGGTAATGGCCGCTATACGTACCTGTCGGCCTGGGGTTACACCCTGAAAAACGGTGGTGACGAAGCCGCAGCGAAGAAGTTCGTCGGGGACCTGTTTCGCCATGTGCCGGTGCTCGACACCGGCGGTCGTGGCGCGACCACCACGTTCATGACCAACCAGATCGGCGATGTACTGGTTACCTTCGAGAACGAGGCAGAGATGATCGCTCGCGAATTCGGGCGCGATCAGTTCGAAGTGGTCTATCCGTCCGTGTCGGCAGAAGCCGAGCCGCCGGTGAGCGTGGTCGACAAGGTAGTGGACAGGAAAAAATCCCGCCCACTGGCCGAGGAATACTTGAAGTACCTGTGGTCGCCGGAAGGCCAGGAAATTGCTGCCAACAACTACTTGCGCCCGCGCGATCCGCAAGTTCTCGCCAGGTTTCAGGATCGTTTCCCTAAAGTAGACTTCCTCTCAGTCGAGAAAACCTTCGGGGACTGGCGCACCGTACAGAAGACACACTTCATCGACGGTGGTGTGTTCGACCAGATTTATCCGGGCAAATAAACCGCCCACGCGATGCAAAAACGGCGACCCATCAGGTCGCCGTTTTCATTTGCAGGCTTGAATCAGTTGCTGAACTGTTTGCCCAGCCCGGCCGGAACGCCGCTGGCGTCGGTCGCCTGCCAGGGGCCGTTGGGGCTGGTTGCCCAGCTCCAGCCATTGTTCCACTGATAATAAGTGCGCTGACGATAGAACGTATTGGGCTGACCATCCATCACGTACACGCCCAGGCGCGCATCCCAATGGCTCCCACCGCCCGGAGGCGGCGCGAAGCTGGCCGAGGTTTTAGGGGCGGCAGGCGGCGCCTGGACAGGCTCCTGCGGTGCAGGGGCTGGACGCGGTGCGCCAGGCTGCTGAGCGCCCGGCATAGTCGGAATCGGTTCCTGGCTATGGGGCGGTGCCGGATGCTGGACTGCGCAGGCACTCAGGCCAACGACCAGACCCAACAAGGTAATGCGTGCGGTACGGTACATAAGCGATTTCTCTAGTTATCCGGACTGTCGATGGTCAACACCTGCTGTGCCTCGGTACTGCTGGCCAGAGGCTGACTGCGGCCGACCCACTCACCGGTAGTTGGCTGGCCTGCGCGAGACACCCGCGCAACCAGTTGGACTTGCGGAAAGTTAGACAGTTTCAGTGACGACAACATTGCGTCGGAATCACTCAGCTCGACCTCGGCAGGCAGGTCGGCCACCGTGATGCGCTTGACCGCCAATGGCGCGGGCGGACCATTGATTGCCCGGGCAAAAATGAACACGCTGTCACCTGGCTGCACCTTGCCCTCAAGCGATGCGGCCAGCCTGACGCGTACCCTGAGCGAGTGTGCTTTGACCGGCGTGCCTTGTTCGGCAAGGTTTTGTCTGGCGCGAGCAATACCTCCTTCCAGCGCCGAGCGCGATGCATCGTCTGCGGGTAACGCTGCCAGCAGCCGGGTCCAATAATCCGCTGCCACTTGATAGCGCTGCGTTTCAAACGCGGCGATCCCCAGCAGGCCGAGGCTGATGACTTCGTTGGGATCGGCCTGCAGCGCCTCGTCGGTCAGTGCCTGCACCTGCGGAGTGAAGTGTTTGTCGCTGGCGAAATAAAGTGCCTGCGCCCACTGACCGAGCAGCTCTGGTGATCTTCCGGCCAGCGCAACTGTCCGCTCGAATACCCGCGCAGCGTCACCGGGACGATTTTGCGCAAGGTAGCTGCGCGCCAGAAAATACAGGTTCTCGGCAGAGTCCGGCTGCGCCTGAACGCTACGCTCCAGGCGCCGGGTCATGTCGGCCAGCGAGGTCGGTGGCCTGGCGAATTCACGGCTCAACTCGACCCGGTCACTGGCCCCCAGGCTCAGGTAAACCGCCAGGCCGAGCACCGGCACCAGCGCGGAAGCCAGCAACAACGGCGGCCTGCCCAAGCGCTGCGTGCGCACGGGTTCTGCACCTTCGGTGTCGGCCAGCAGCTCGCGAGCGGCCTCGGCACGTGCATCCTGGCATTGCTCGAGCGACAAAACGCCCTGCTCGTGCTGAGCCTGCAACTCGGCCAGACGCTCCTGATAAAGCGCGACGTTCAGCGCGGTGCGATCTTCTTCACGCTGCGCGCGCTGGCCGTGCAGCACAGGAATCAGCAGAACGCCCAGCGCCACCAGCAAGAGCAACGCGATTGCTACCCAGAAATCGATCATGAGCGGTGCTCGTCGAGCAGTCTGGCAAGCCGCTGCTGCTCGTCTTCGGACAACGCCGTCCCTTGCGCAGGGCGCTGCTTGCGACGACGCACGACGATAAAGCCGATCACCCCAACGCCGCCGAGCAGAAGACCGGCAGGGCCGAACCAGAGCAGCCACGTGCGTGCACTGAGGCCCGGTTTATAGCGCACGAAATCGCCGTAGCGTTCGACCATGAAATCGATGATCTGCTGGTTGCTCTGCCCTTCGCAGAGCATGCGGTAGATCTGCTTGCGCAAATCAGCGGCAATCGGCGCATTGGAGTCGGCAATGTCCTGATTCTGGCATTTGGGGCAACGCAGCTCTTGGGTCAACTCGCTGTAGCGCGTGCGCTCGGCGTCGTCACGGAAGGTGTAGGCGTCAATCGCTGCCTGGACAACACCGCAAAACAACAGGCTGAGCAGAACCACAGGCAGGCAGCGTTTCATGGCTTTGCCTCATCAACCAGCGCCTGATAACGGGCAGCCAGTTTTTCACGCCAGACCACGTCATCGATAACGCCGACATGCTTGTAACGAATGATGCCCTGACGGTCGATCAGAAAGGTTTCCGGCGCCCCGTACACCCCAAGATTCACGCCCAACGTGCCGTCCTGGTCACGAATATCAAGCTGATAAGGGTCGTGAAAGTCCTTGAGCCATTTGATCGCATCGGCATTTACGTCCTTGTAGTTGATGCCATAAATCAGCACGCCCTGCTGCGCAAGACGCTTGAGCAGCGGATGCTCGACACGACAGGCCACGCACCAGGTGCCCCAAACGTTGACCAGCGCGGGTTTGCCCAGCAGGTCCGCACGCGTCAGCATTTTTTCGCTCTGCACTTGCGGCAACGAGAACGACGGGAAAGGCTTGCCGATCAGCGCCGAAGGCAGCTCGGCGGGATCGAGATACAGACCGCGATACAGAAGCGCTGCCACGCCAAGAAACAATGCCAGTGGCAATAACATGATCCAGCGTTTCATAGTGCCGCTCCCGACAGGCCCAGTGCCTCGCGCACCTTGCTTTTGACCCGGGTGCGATAACGCCTGTCCAGCGCTGCCAGCACCCCGCCCAACCCGGTCAACAGTCCGCCGAGCCAGATCCAGCGCACGAACGGCTTGACGTGAACCCGCACAGCCCAGGCACCGTTGCCCAGCGGTTCACCCAATGCCACGTAAAGATCACGGCTGAAACCGGCGTCGATGCCCGCTTCGGTCATCACCGACTGCTGGACGCTGTACAGGCGCTTTTCCGGGTGCAGCTCGGTCAGCGGCACACCGTTGCGCAACACGCGAACCGTGCCGCGATCCGAGGTGAAATTCGGCCCTTCATAATGCGTCGCGCCCTCGAACACAAAGACGTAACCGCCCAGTTGCGTAGACTCCCCAGGGGCCATGCGCAGGTCGCGCTCGGCGCTGTTCTGGCTGGATAACACCACGCCCAGCATGCACACCACGATGCCCAGGTGCGCCAGTTGCATGCCCCAATAACTGCGGGTCAGGCTGCGCGCGCCCTTGAGCAGCCCCTTGTGGCGCGTCTTGTCGAACAGATCGCGAAGCCCGGCCAGCAGCACCCACGCGGCAAGCATGAAGGTCGCCAGCACCGCCCACCGGAAATCGCCCATGAGCAGCCCGGCGATCACAGCCAGCAGCGCACTGCCGATCAGCACCGGGGCAAGCATGCCCAGCAGCCATTTCAGCGGCGTGTCCTTCCAGCGCACCAGCACGCCGACGGCCATGACCGCCAGCAACAAGCCCATCAAGGGCACGAACAGGGCGTTGAAATACGGCGGACCGACCGACATCTTTGCGCCACTCATGGCATCGATCACCAGCGGATAAAGAGTGCCGAGCAAAATCATCGACGCCGCAACCACCAGTAACAGGTTATTGCCAAGCAGCAATGTCTCCCGCGACCACAGGCCGAAGCCGACATGGCTTTTTACCACTGGCGCACGCACCGCGAACAGGGTCAACGAACCGCCTACCACGATCAGCAAAAACATGAGGATGAACACACCACGCGCCGGGTCAGAGGCAAACGCATGCACCGAAGTCAGCACACCGGAGCGAACCAGAAAAGTACCCAGCAGGCTCAGGGAAAACGCCGCAATCGCCAGCAGCACCGTCCAGCTCTTGAACACCCCGCGTTTTTCCGTGACCGCTAGCGAGTGGATCAGCGCCGTGCCGACCAGCCAGGGCATGAACGAGGCATTCTCTACCGGGTCCCAGAACCACCAGCCGCCCCAGCCCAATTCGTAATAAGCCCACCATGAGCCCAGGCTGATACCGACGCCGAGAAAGGCCCAGGCGACCAGCGTCCACGGTCGCGACCAGCGTGCCCAGGCGGCATCGAGGCGACCGCCGAGCAGCGCAGCGATGGCAAATGCAAAGGCGACCGAAAACCCCACATAGCCCATGTACAGCATCGGCGGATGCACGATCAGGCCGATATCCTGTAGTAACGGGTTGAGATCGCGGCCGTTGGCGGGCATTTGCGGCAACAGACGCGCGAACGGGTTGGACGTGAAGATCAGAAACGACAAAAAGCCCAGACTGATCATGCCCATCACCGCCAGCACCCGCGCCAGCATTACTTGCGGCAACTGTCGGGAAAACACCGACACGGCGAAGGTCCAGCCGCCGAGAATCAGCGCCCAGAGCAGCAGTGAGCCCTCATGCGCGCCCCATACGGCGCTGAACTTGTAGTACCACGGCAGCGCAGTGTTGGAATTCTGCGCAACATAGGCGACGGAAAAATCGTCGGCCATGAACGCGTAGGTCAGACAACCGAAGGCAAAAATCAGAAAGCCGAACTGGCCCCACGCTGCCGGACGCGCCAGGCTCATCCATAACCTGTCGCCACGCCATGCACCGATCAGCGGAATGATCGCCTGCACCAGCGCAAAGCAAAGCGCCAGAATCATCGCCAGATGGCCGAGCTCGGGAATCATCGGTCTGCCTGCCTTGCGGGCGCATATGCTGCTGGCGCCTGACCGTTCTCGCGCAAAGCTTTGGTCACCTCGGGAGGCATGTACTTCTCGTCATGCTTGGCCAGTACTTCGTCGGCAACTACCACGCCTTGTGCATCGAGCTTGCCCAGCGCCACGATGCCCTGCCCTTCGCGAAACAGGTCGGGGAGGATGCCGCGATAGGTAATGGTCACCGACTTGCTGAAATCGGTGACTACAAAACGCACGTCCAGCGAATCCGCCGAGCGCTGCAACGAGCCCTTTTCCACCATGCCACCGGCACGGATACGTGTATTCAGTGGCGCCTCGCCATTGGCGATCTGACTCGGCGTATAAAACAAATTGATGTTTTCCTTCAGCGCGCTGAGGGCCAGGCTCAGGCCCAGGCCAACACCGATGAGCACGGCGAAGATAATCAGCAGACGCTTTCTGCGCAGCGGGTTCACGGTCGGCGCTCCCGTTTCAAACGATGCGCCTGTTGCTTCAGATAACGCTGCCGCGCCAGAACCGGCAGCAGCACGTTGATCAGCAGCACCAACGCACACAAGCCGTAGGCCGACCAGACGAACAGCCCGTGCCGACCCATGGCGAGAAAGTCGCTGAATGACTCGAAATTCAAGGCGTGTGCTCCGGCTGCGCGGTGGGCTGCCCCAGACTACGCATTACCTCAGCCCTGGCCCATTGGGTCCGTGACTCGCGACGCAGCACTTCAAGCCGCATGCGCAACAGCAGCACTACGCCGAAGAAACAGTAGAAACCTAATGTGGTGAATAGCAGCGGCAGCCACATCTGCGCAGGCATGGCCGGTTTTTCAGTGAGGCTGAACGTGGCGCCCTGATGCAGGGTATTCCACCACTCCACCGAGTACTTGATGATCGGGATATTCACCACGCCGACAATGGCCAGCACTGCGCAGGCCTTGCCGGCGCTGTCGCGATTACCGATGGCATTGCCCAACGCAATCAGGCCGAAATAGAGAAACAGCAGAATCAGCATCGACGTCAGCCGCGCATCCCAGACCCACCAGGCGCCCCACGTCGGCTTGCCCCAGATCGCTCCGGTGGCCAATGCCAGCGCGGTCATCCATGCACCGACGGGCGCGGCGGATTGCAGCGCAACATCAGCCAGTTTCATCTTCCACACCAGCCCTACCACACCACACACTGCAAGCAACACATAGCAGGACTGGGCCAGCATTGCGGCAGGCACATGGATGTAGATGATCCTGAAGCTATTGCCCTGCTGGTAGTCCGGTGGTGCGAACGCCAGACCCCAGATGATGCCGATGCCAAGCAACAGGCAGGCGGATACGCTCAGCCACGGCAGCAGGCGTGTGCTGATCCGGTAGAACCCTTTCGGCGAGCCGAGCGTATGAAACCAGGCCCAGCCGATGCTGCTTTTAGTGACGTCGCTTTTCATCAGGTGTTTCCAGGGTTTTGCAGGGCATCGGCAGTAACGATACCGAAACCTTGATTATTCACCGACGCTGATCTTCAGGCCGGCAGCTATTGCAAAGGGTGTCAGGGTAATCGCCAGCACGGTGAGGCTGCCCAGCCATAGCAGATAGCCAGTTGCGGGCATGCCTTGCATGGCAGCTTGCAGGGCGCCGCTGCCCAGAATCAACACCGGGATGTACAGCGGCAGGATCAACAAGGCGAGCAACAGCCCGCCGCGCTTCAACCCTACTGTCAATGCGGCACCGACAGCGCCCAGCAGACTGAGGACCAGCGTACCCAGTAGCAGCGAAAGCATCAGCACCGGCAGGCAATCGCCCGGCAAACCAAGCATCAAAGCCAGCACGGGCGACAACAGTACCAGCGCCAGCCCGGAAAAAACCCAGTGTGCCAGCACTTTGCTCAGCACCAGAAGCGCCAGAGGGTGCGGCGAAAGGACCCACTGCTCCAGCGAGCCGTCCTCGAAATCACTGCGAAACAGCCCGTCCAGCGAGAGCAGCACGGCCAGCAGTGCCGCGACCCAGACCAGTCCGGGCGACAAGGTTTGCAACAATTGCATCTGCGGGCCAATGGCCAGCGGAAACAGGGCGATCACCAGCGCGAAGAATACCAAAGGGTTGGCCAGTTCGGCCGGGCGACGCGCCAGCAGTCGGGCCTCTCGGACCATCAACAGAACAAAGACGCTGTTCATGCGGACCACTTCGCCAGATCCAGACTGCGATAGCCAGCAGGCACGTGGCTCAGCACGTGGTGGGTGGTGATTACAACCATGCCGCCCTGTTCACAGTGTTTTGCCAGAAGCGTCTCAAGCTGGAGGATGCCCTCACGGTCGAGCGCGGTGAACGGTTCATCAAGTACCCACAACGCAGGACCGGGCAGATACAGCCGTGCCAGCGCCACCCGACGCTGCTGCCCGGCCGACAACGTGTGACAGGGAGCGTCCTCGAAACCTGTCAGCCCGACCGAAGCCAGCGCCTGCAGAATGTCGTCGGCACTGGCCGACCGATGCAATGCACACAGCCATGTGAGGTTCTCTAGCGGCGTGAGCAGTTCCTTGAGCGCGGGGGCATGGCCAATCCACAACAGATTGCCTGCCGCTGCTGCCCGCTGCCGGTGCAGCGGCTGGCCATCGAGCAGCACCTGCCCGGCGGTCGGCAACATCAACCCGCACAACACCCGCAACAGGCTGGTCTTGCCGCTGCCGTTGGGGCCGCTGACCTGCAGCATCTCACCGGCACGCAATTGCAGATCAAGGTGCTCGAACAGCACTCTCCAGTCCCGCTCACACGCCAGCGCCGTTGCTTGCAAAAATGGGGGGACCGGGATCATCAAGCGCTTCCAGTGCTGTTGCGTCGCGAGATGTACCAAAACAGGCACATACGGAGTGAAAGAGGGTTCAAGTCGGGATTGATGCAGCCGTTACATGAAGAGAAGTTAATGGCGGCCAGCCCGGTTTTGGCCGGTATTATACATGCGAGTCCTGTTATCAAAGGGGCAATTTCCTCAGGTCGATATTTCAATGACAGGCGACATCACCAGCGTTCCGGCGACAACCCCCATTACGACATTACTGCGCGCCGGCGTCTCGCCTGCGCAAGTGCTGACCCTGTTGCATTCTTCGGAAAACCTGATCCCCGAGGGCGAAACTGTCGATGCCGAGGTGTTGACCCTCAAGCAGGTCAACCAGAACTTCCAGCTGCTGCTGCGCCTGGTGCTGGCCAACGGCACCCAGACCAACCTGCCGGTCAGCAGCAGCGTACCGTTCACTCCCGGCAGCATGTTGCAAGTGGCGCAGGCGTCGTCCAACGAATTGACCCTGAGCCTGCAACAGATCAACAACGCGCTGAAAAACTCGATGACCAGTATCGATACTCAGCGATTGCCCGCTGGCACGCTGGTGCAGGGCAAGGTACTGACCAGTCAGGAACTCAGCCAGGCGGTCACTCAGGCCACCATACCCAACCCGGCCACGGCGACGCCCGTTTACCGTTCCATCGTCATGCTGCTCAACACTGCGCTGGCAGGGTCCAGCCTGACCATAGAAAGCCCGCAGCCATTGACGGTCGGCAGTCTGCTCAGCGCTCAGGTGCAAGGCAGCCAGGCGTTGAATTTCGTCGCCCTGCCCAGCCGCTTCGATCAACTGGCGCTGGCTCAGCAACTGACCACTCAACAAAACCGCCAGGGCTCTCTGGAAAACCTGATCAGCACCTTGCAAAACCTGCAGTCAGCCAGCCCGGCCAATGCCGGCGGCACTGGTAACTCGGGAATCAGCGCCACACTTCAGGCCAGCATCAACCAACTGTTGAACGACCTCCCCGACATCGAGCAGATGAGCACCCCGAAAGGCGTCGCTCAGGCACTCCACGCCAGCGGCGTGTTCATGGAAGCGAAACTGCTGGCCGGACTGAACCCGATGCAAGCCCCGGACATGAAGGCCAATCTGATGCGCCTGATTGGCCAGATCCTGCCGGGTCTGCCGGAAAACCAGTCTTATGGCGCAGCGGCGGCCTCCAATACCCTGGCCCGGGCCATGCCCAATGCGATTCGCTATGCGCTCGGCACCTTGGGGATGGTCGCGGCGCGCACTCAGCCAAGCAGCTTTCCCCTGCCGTCGCGCATTGTCGGTGGCGGCGAGAAGGAAGACGATCTTGAAATACTCCTCAAGCTGGCTGCCGCGGCTGTTTCACGACTGCAAAGCCATCAGTTGGGCGGTCTGGAACAGACTCGCACCAACGCCGATGGCACTCAAGTGACCACCTGGCAGCTGGAAGTGCCGATGCGCAATGCCCATGACATCGTGCCGTTGCAGGTCAAGGTACAGCGTGAAGACAAACCTGACCCGGAAACCGGCGAAGAGCGCGAGGGCATCGAGATCACGGATAGCCGTGAAAAGCTCTGGAAAGTCGACCTGGCTTTCGACCTCGAACCGCTGGGGCCGATGCAGGTAAACGCGCAGTTGCTGCGCGGTACGCTGTCCAGCCAGCTATGGGCCGAGCGCCCGGAGAGCGCAGCCTTGATCGAACACGAATTGGGCCATTTGCGTGAGCGTCTTGTTGCCTGCGGTCTTGCCGTCGGCGAGCTGGCTTGCAGCCATGGCGTTCCGCCACAAGGCCCGCGCACCGCCCTTGAACAACGCTGGATCGACGAGAACGCCTGATGTCCCTACCCGATCATGTCCCGCGCCAGGCTATTGCCCTCACCTATGACGGCCAGCAGGCACCGACCCTAAGCGCCAAGGGCGACGACCAACTGGCCGAAGCCATCCTGGCAATCGCCCGGGAATACGAAGTGCCGATTTACGAAAACGCCGAGCTGGTCAAACTGCTGGCCCGCATGGAGCTGGGCGACAGCATTCCCGAGCCGCTGTATCGAACAATCGCCGAAATCATTGCCTTCGCCTGGCACCTGAAAGGCAAGTTTCCGGCTGGTCAGGACCCCGACGCACCGCCTGTGGAGCGGGATATTACGCCGCGCTATTGATCAGCAGATCAACTGAGCCGCATCACAATGCGATCGGCTTGCGCCCGGCAAACGAGTGCGCAAGGGTGCCGCCGTCAACCAGGTCCAGCTCGCCACCCAGCGGCACGCCATGAGCAATGCGCGAGGCAACCAGGCCCTTGTCATTGAGCAACTGCGCAATGTAATGCGCAGTTGCTTCGCCTTCCACAGTCGGGTTGGTGGCCAGGATCACTTCGGTGAAAGTGCCTTGGCCGGCAATGCGCTCCATCAATTGCGGAATGCCGATGGCCTCGGGGCCAAGACCATCAAGCGGCGACAAATGGCCCTTGAGCACAAAATAGCGACCTCGATACCCCGTCTGCTCCACCGCGTAGACATCGGTCGGCCCTTCGACAACGCACAGCAGCGTATCGTCGCGACGCGGATCGGCGCATTGCGGGCAGAATTCCTCCTCGGTCAAGGTACGGCAAGAGCGACAGTGGCCGACGCCATCCATCGCCTGCCCCAGCGCCAGCGCCAGCCGGGAGCCGCCGCTGCGGTCGCGCTCCAGCAGCTGCAACGCCATGCGTTGCGCGGTTTTCTGACCGACGCCCGGCAGCACGCGGAAGGCATCGATCAACTGGCGAATCAGGGGGCTGAAGCTCATGGAGAAAAATCCGACAAAAACACAAGACGCGGTTTATACCCGCGCGTTGCTGTGAGCGTCAATTGAGGTATTCGATACTGCGACCAACAGCGCATAACCTATGGCGTTGATTAGCCTTTCAAAGCAGTCTCCAGAAACTCCGTCAGAGCCTGCACGCGAGCGCTGCGATGCTTGCGCAACGGCACCAGCAGGTTGATCGGAGCACTGGCCAATTGCCAATCGGCAAGGACACGTATCAGGTGGCCTCTGGCAATCGCATCGCTGACATCCCACTGCGAACGCAGCACGATCCCCTGCCCCTGCTCGGCCCAGCGTCGGGCAACCGAACCATCGTTGCTGAGCAGCGCAGGCTGGACGCGCAGGGTCTTTTTCATCTGCCCCTTGCTCAGGTGCCAGAGGGTCACGTCCTCGTCGTTTTCGCGGATGCAGATGCAGCGATGAGCAGACAACTCTTCAGGCGTCGAGGGCGCGCCATGCTGTTCGAGATAAGCAGGGCTGGCGCACAGCCAGCGGTGGTTCTGGGCTAGAGGCCTGGCGATCCACAAGCTGTCATTCAGGTTGCCGATGTGAATGACCGCGTCGCTGTCATGACGATCCGGCCACGGCGTTTCGCGCAGGTCGAGGTGCAGGCACAGCTGCGGATGCAGTTTGGCGAAGCGCGACAACAACGGCGCAATGCGTTGCCGACCATAACCGAACGGCGCCACCAGGCGCAGGGTGCCCACCAGACGATCATCGCGCTGCCTGAAGGACTCGGGCAACGCCTCCAGTTGCTCCAGCAGGTGCGCGCTCTCCCGGGCAAACCGCTCGCCATCGGCCGTCAGGCTCAGCCGTCTGGCGTCGCGATTGGCCAGGGTGATGCCCAATTGCGTCTCCAGTTTGCGCAAGCGCATCGACAGCGCAGGTGGCGATACGTTGAGAACCCGGGCAGCAGCGCTGAGGGATTCACAACGCGACAGAGTCACAGCCAGGCGCAAGTCTTCGATGGCAATCATTCAGTTCAGCTTAAGGATTGATGAAGCCTCATTGAAGCACAGCTTCATTCCCAACACGTAAAGTGCTGCTCGTACCCAGTCACACGAGCCTCGCCCATGTCAGCCTTTCTGTCCTCTGTGTCCTCTCTTGATACGCCGGTTGCGCTGCTTGATGTGCCGCGCATGCAGCGCAATATCCAGCGCATGCAGCAACGCATGAATGAACTGGGCGTGCGTCTGCGCCCCCACGTCAAGACCAGCAAGTCGCTGCCGGTCATTCAGGCGCAGATCGCCGCAGGCGCCAGTGGCGTGACGGTTTCGACGCTGAAGGAAGCGGCGCATTGCTTCGCCGAAGGCATCAATGACGTGTTCTACGCCGTCGCCATCGCGCCCGGCAAGCTGCATCAGGCACTCAAATTGCGAAGCGACGGTTGCCGGCTGAGCATTTTGACCGACAGCGTGGTTGCGGCGCAGGCCATTGTTGCCTTTGGTCAGCAACACGACGAGCGCTTCGAGGTGTGGATCGAAATCGATTGCGACGGTCACCGCTCCGGGCTGGCGGTCGAGGACAGCGCACTGACAGAAGTGGCGAAAACACTGGTCGAAGGCGGCATGCAGCTGCGTGGCGTCATGACCCACGCGGGCTCCAGCTACGACCTCGACACACCTGAAGCTTTGCAGGCCCTGGCCGAGCAGGAGCGTTTGCTGTGTGTCCGCGCCGCCGAGCGCATTCGCAACGCCGGGCTGCCCTGCCCGGAGGTCAGCATCGGCTCGACACCCACCGCGTTGTCTGCCCAGAGCCTGGAAGGCGTGACCGAGGTGCGTGCCGGTGTGTATGTATTCTTTGATCTGGTGATGCACAACATCGGCATATGCCGGGCGGACGAACTGGCCCTGAGCGTGCTGACTACGGTCATCGGCCATCAGCAGGAAAAAGGCTGGATCATCGTCGATGCAGGCTGGATGGCCATGAGCCGGGATCGCGGTACTCAGCGCCAGCGTCAGGATTTCGGTTACGGTCAGGTCTGCACCGATACCGGCGAATGGATCGATGGCGCGCGGGTGACCGGGGCCAATCAGGAACACGGCATCATCACTCTGGCGGCAGGCGAAATTGCCGACATCAGCGAACGTTTCCCCATCGGCAGCCGGCTGCGCATTCTGCCCAACCATGCGTGTGCAACTGGCGCGCAATTTCCGGACTACCACGCTTGTGACGCCGATGGCGCCATTCACACCTGGAGTCGCCTGCATGGCTGGTGATATCGAGCTGATCGGCACAACTTCGGCCGCAGCACCCGGCGGCCACTATGCTCAGGCGGTGCTGCATGAGGGCATCCTGCATGTCTCCGGGCAACTGCCGGTGCGCGCCGACGGCAGCCACAGCGTTGACGAACCGTTTGAAATTCAGGCCGCCCTCGCGCTGGACAATCTGATTGCCATTCTACGCGCGGCAGGCTGCGGCCCGGATGACCTGCTCAAGGTAACGGTTTATGTCGCAGGCATCCGGCACTGGCCGGCATTCGATCGTATCTACGCGGGTTATCTGGGCGAACACCGTCCGGCACGCGCCGTGGTGCCGGTCCCGGAGCTGCATCATGGCTACCTGATCGAGATCGAAGCCGTGGCGCGGGCCGCACGATGAAGAGTCTCGGGAACACGGGCGTTCGGTGACCCTGCTGGAACGTGACTATATCGGTCAGTCCACTTCGGCAACGTGCGCCGCCAATGAGCGCAGGCAAGCTGATTTGAGCCAGACCGACCCCCCAACCTGTTTTCAAGGAGACGCCCATGCCCGCCAAGTCAGAATCCCCTTATCAGTACCGTCCGGTGACTGCCGCAGACATTCCGGCTGCGCACGCCCTGTCGGTTCATCTCAAATGGCCGCATCGCGAAGAAGACTGGGCGATGGTCCAACGCACTTCGCAAGGCTTTGTCGCCGTGTGTGAGGGGCAGTTGGTCGGCGTAGCCTTCACCTGTCATCAGGGCGACTGGTCTTCGATTGGCTTGGTGATTGTCAGCGACGAGCATCAGGGCAAAGGCATTGGTCGCCGCCTGATGAACCTGTGCCTGGAAGCGACAGCGCCGCGTACGCCGATCCTCAATGCCACAGAGCTGGGTGCGCCGCTTTATCAAAGCCTTGGCTTTGTCGACTTTGCGCGGATTCAGCAGCATCAGGGCATCCCCGACCTATCCCGACAGCACACCCTTGGCGATGGTGGCCAGCTTCGTAAACTTGGTTCCGTCGACCATCCCGAGCTGATTCGCCTGGCCAACGCAGGCAGCGGACTGGACCGTACTGTTGTGCTAACCGACCTGTTGCGTGACGCCGAGCAGGCAGTCGGCATCGAGCATTACGGACAGTTGCAGGGCATCGCCCTGCTGCGACGCTTTGGACGCGGGCATATCATCGGCCCGGTGGTCGCCCAGACTTTCGAACAGGCTCAGCAGTTGATCAGTCACCTGCTGCGGCAGATCCCCGACCTTTTTGTGCGCTTCGACATTCTCGCCGACTGCGGACTGGCGCCGTGGCTGGAAAGCCTGGGCCTGCCCTGTGTCGACCGGGCGCCGCGCATGGTGCGGGGCACGCCTCCGCCGATCAGCACGGAGGTGCAGCAGTTTGCGCTGGTGACCCAGGCCATTGGCTGATATCACAGCGAATTACGAGCCGAAACAGGTCCGCAAGGTCAGCGGGGCTGCATACAGCAGATTATTCTTTGCAGCCCTCAAGTTCGGCGTTTTTTATCCACACTGCTTTGTTAGCTTATTGACATCAAATCACTATTGCTCCAGGGAGCCCGCTGGATGACCACTCAGCCCTTGAACAGCCACTGCGTCGATCCGAACACCTCGCAGAAGTTTTATATCGACGGTCACTGGTGCGCCCCGCTCACCCCGGCCAGCATTCCTGTGGTCAACCCGGCAACCGAGAAAGTCGTTGCGCATGTCGCCAGTGGCACTGCCGCCGATGTCGATCGTGCAGTGGCAGCAGCGCGTGCGGCTTTCGCGAGCTGGTCCGGCACCTCAGCGCAAGTCCGTGCGCAGTTCATCGACCGCATCCATGAGCTGATCATCGAACGCAAGGAAGAACTGGCACAGGCGATATCGCTGGAAATGGGCGCATCAATCAGCTCTGCACGCGCCATGCAGGTGCCGCTTGCTGCCGAGCATGTGCGGGTCGCGCGTGACCTGCTGGCGACTTACCGCTTCCAGACCGTCGAAGGCAGCACAGCCATAAACCGCGAAGCGATCGGCGTGTGTGGGCTGATCACGCCTTGGAACTGGCCGCTTTATCAAATCACCGC
The DNA here is from genome assembly GCF_000156995.2 of Pseudomonas coronafaciens pv. oryzae str. 1_6. Classification (NCBI taxonomy): domain Bacteria; kingdom Pseudomonadati; phylum Pseudomonadota; class Gammaproteobacteria; order Pseudomonadales; family Pseudomonadaceae; genus Pseudomonas; species Pseudomonas coronafaciens. Next base: position 3,461,745 of record NZ_CP046035.1, read on the forward strand.
CAAAGTCGCGCCGGCCATCGCGGCGGGTTGTACTGTGGTGCTCAAACCCAGCGAACTGTCGCCGCTGAGCGCGCTGCTGTTCGCGCAACTGGTGCATGACGCCGGCTTGCCACCGGGAGTATTCAATCTGGTCAACGGCAGTGGAGCGGAAGTCGGTGGTGCTATGGCGGCCCACCCTGACATCGACATGATTTCGATCACCGGTTCGAACCGCGCAGGCGCACTGGTAGCGCAAGCCGCTGCACCGACCGTCAAGCGAGTCACTCAGGAACTGGGCGGCAAGTCCCCGAACATTCTGCTGCCTGATGCCGACTTCGCCAAAGCCGTGCCGCCTGGCGTGATGGCGGCCTTTCGTAATGTCGGCCAGTCATGCAGCGCACCGACGCGGATGATCGTGCCGCGGGAGCGTCTGGCAGAGGTAGAAGCGCTGGCCGCCGCGACGGCAGCGTCCATCATCGTCGGTGATCCGCAAGCAGAGCGCACGGTGCTGGGGCCTATCGCCAATGAGGCACAGTTTCATCGTGTGCAGGCAATGATTGATGCAGGAATCAGCGAGGGAGCGAAGCTGGTGTGCGGCGGGCCGGGTCGTGTGCCGGGTCACGAGCAGGGCTTTTTCACGCAACCGACGGTGTTCTCTGAGGTGGACTCATCGATGCGTATCGCCCAGGAAGAGATCTTCGGTCCGGTGCTGTGCCTGATTGCCTACGACACGATCGATGAAGCGGTCGCCATTGCCAATGACACGGTTTACGGATTGGGTGCACATGTTCAGGGCCAGGACCTTGAACAGGCCCGTTCGGTCGCTTCGCGCATTCGCGCCGGCCAGGTCCACCTGAACTACCCCAACTGGAACCCGATGGCGCCGTTCGGCGGTTACAAACGCTCGGGCAATGGCCGCGAATATGGTGTGCATGGGTTCGAGGAGTATCTGGAGATCAAAGCAATTGTGGGGTTTGGCACGGTTGGTTGATGCATTTATTGCTGCCATGTAGCGTTCAGCGTCTTGCACAAGCCCGCTCTTGATTCTGGCCGTAGGCCGTGGGAGTGAACTTGTTCACGAAAGGGCCAGTATCATCACCAAAAACGCGGCGTCTGAAACACCGGCTTCGCGAGCAAGCTCGCTCCCACGCCCTTCGGGCAGAAGCCTGAACGCCCCATTTTCCGGGCATTCCAATACGATGATCGGTCCGCGTGGTAATGCATTTCGTGACGCTCCGCGTCACACCAAGGCTCTGCGACGTCAGTGCTATCGTGATGAAAAAGCGCTTTTCCTTTGTGTGCAGTGCCTGCAAGGCAACGCAGGACGTGGCAAAGCCCCGCGTATTGACGCGAGAATCAGTTCGACTCATGCACAAGAAACCCGGACAGAAAAATGCCAGGCTCCAGGCCTGGCATTGATCCTCGCGCAAACAACCGTCAGAACGGCAGCTTCATGCCCGGTGGCAGCTGCATGCCGGCGGTCATGGAAGCGGTCTTGTCCTGGCTGGCCTGTTCGATCTTGCGCACAGCATCGTTAACGGCAGCGGCGATCAGGTCTTCCAGCACTTCCTTGTCTTCCTGCATCAGGCTGTCATCCAGATTGATGCGCTTGACGTCATGACGACCGGTCATCACCACACTCACCAGGCCTGCGCCCGATTGACCGGTAACTTCTGCGTTGGCCAGTTCTTCCTGCATCTTGGCCATTTTTTCCTGCATTTGCTGCGCCTGCTTCATCAGGCCAGCCATGCCACCTTTCATCATGGGATATCTCCTCGAAAATGGATGGTTCGTTTGCACGGCGCCAATCGCGCCAAATCTCGGTTATTGGGCCTGCACTGCAGGCGGATCAACAGGCTTGATCGTATCTTCCCGGATCACGGCACCAAACTGTTGCAGCATCTGCTGGATGTACGGGTCGGCCTGGATCGAGGCTTCAGCCTGTCGCTGACGCTCGGCACGCAAGCGTGAAGCTGCCTGAGCAGGGGTTTCTTGCTCGGGCTTGATCAGCTCGATACTCAGATTGATCGTGCGACCATGGTACTGGTTCAACGCATCGTTCAGACGGCGCTGCTGCGTCGAGTTGAACAGCGCGCTGTGCGCCGGGTCCAGGTGCAACAGCCAGTCATCGCCCTCGACCGATATCAGGGTGCAGTTGGCAGCGATGCTGCCGGTCATGCCGGAAACAGGCAGTTTCGGAAACACTTCCAGCCATTCGGCGGCAAGACCGGTGGCGGGCATGGCCGCAGGGGCCGGCTCTGGCTCGACAGCTTCAAGCTCGACGACGCTTTCATGCGCGAGCTCATCAAGATAACTGTAGGACGCCGGGTCGATATCAATGTCCGGTTCGACGTAATCGTCGTCTGCCGGCGGCTCATCTTCGCGGTCCATCGGCGCAGCATTCACGGATGCAGACAGGTAGGCTGAATCCGGGATGACTTCGTGCATCGCTGAGGCAGCATGCTCTTCGACCGCCGACTGCGAGGCCTCGGCCTCAGGCGCGTCCGGTACCGGGCTGGCAGGCGCGGGGCTGGGCATCGGCGTAAGGTCTGGCTGCGCAGAGAGCGTTTCCAGAACAGGCTCGACCACAGGGTCCGCTTCTGCAGCGGGCTCGGCTTCGGCAGCCGGCGCCTTGGGTTCATTCCACGGCAGATCGACTTCTTCGACCGGCTCGGCTTTCTGTTCGGGATCGGCTTTCGGCACTGGCTGCGCCGCTGGCGTAGCGTCGGCCTTCACCGGAGCGGCGGGCGGCACGGCCTCGAAAGCGGGGTCTGGAGCGGCCATGACTGGCGCTACCGGAGCCGCCGATGCAACAGGTGTCGCATCCGCCACTGCTTTGCGGGAATCAACCGTGGCCTGGCTGATCCCCACTGGCTTTAGCGGTTGTCTGGGCGCGTCCTCGCTGTCAGCTGGGCGGAATGCCAGCATGCGCAACAGCACCATCTCGAAACCGCCACGCGGATCAGGGGCCAGCGGCAGGTCGCGACGGCCGATCAGGCACATCTGGTAATAAAACTGCACGTCTTCGGCCGGCAGCGCCTGGGCCAGCGCCAGCACGCGATCACGGTCGCCATGGCCGTTATCGACACCTTCGGGCAGCGCCTGGGCAATAGCCACGCGGTGCAGCACGTTTAGTATTTCCGAAAGCACCCCGCTCCAGTCGGGCCCCTGCTCGGCCAGATAACGCACAGCCTCCAGCACACCTCGGGCATCGCCTTCGAGCAGCGCAGTCAGTACATCAAACACCTGGCCGTGGTCCAGCGTACCGAGCATGGCACGCACATCGGCAGCCATGACCTTGCCTTCACCGAAGGCAATCGCCTGGTCGGTGAGGCTCATGGCATCGCGCATCGAGCCATCGGCGGCGCGCCCAAGCAGCCACAGGGCGTCGTCTTCGAACGGCACATTCTCGACACCCAGCACGTGGGTCAAGTGTTCGACCACACGCTCGGGCGTCATATTTTTCAGAGAAAACTGCAGGCAACGCGACAGAATGGTCGCCGGCAACTTTTGCGGATCGGTGGTCGCGAGGATGAACTTGACGTACGGCGGCGGCTCTTCAAGCGTCTTGAGCAAGGCGTTGAACGAGTGACTCGACAGCATGTGAACTTCGTCGATCAGGTAGACCTTGAAACGCCCGCGACTTGGCGCGTACTGCACGTTATCGAGCAGCTCGCGAGTGTCTTCGACCTTGGTACGGCTGGCGGCGTCGATCTCGATCAGGTCGACAAAGCGGCCTTCGTCGATCTCCTTGCACACCGAGCAGGTGCCGCAAGGCGTCGAGGTAATACCGGTTTCACAGTTCAGGCACTTGGCGATGATCCGCGCAATAGTGGTCTTGCCGACGCCCCGTGTGCCGGTGAACAGATAGGCATGGTGCAGGCGCTGACTGTCCAGCGCGTTGATCAGGGCCTTCAACACATGAGCCTGGCCGACCATTTCGCGGAACGAGCGCGGACGCCATTTACGTGCTAGAACCTGATAACTCATTGAAAACCGTCGCGACTGGTAAGCGGAAGACCGCCAATGCTAGCCGAGCAGGGGCAAAATTGCATCCGGTGTCCGTGTCTATTGTGGCTAAGCTGGCTAAATGAATGAATTGAAGCGCTATATCCTGGCCCTTGCCTTGAGTGTGCCTTTACGAGCGATCGTGACGGGGCTGCTCTTCTCATCCGCGCAAACCAGCCATGCAGGGCAGCCGCCGTTGCGCTTTGCGATCAATGAAGGCTGGAGCATGCCGATGATCCACATCACCGACTACCAGCCAGAAGCCGGCATTCTGTTCGATATCACCCGAAGCCTGGTCCAGCATGTGGGCAGGGAGGCCGAATACCACGTAATGCCGCGCCTGCGCATTCAGGCTGCGCTTGAGAATAACGAGGTAGACATCTATTGCTACGGCTCACAGGCGTGGTACCCGGACCTCTCAGGAGATTATCTCTGGAGCCTGCCGATCCTTTATCAGCGCGACTGGCTGGTTGCCTCCGCAGAAACCGCTGCGGGCCCTTATCCCGAGCAGTTCGACAATGAAACCGTTGGCACCGTATTGGGCTACAACTACCCCGCCCTGCAGCACCTGTTTGACAGTCACCGCCTGAATCGCGAAGACGCACGCACTCAGAAGCAGGCGCTGGGCAAACTGATTGCCGGACGTTACAACTACGCGGTCACCAATGAATTGATCCTCGAGTGGACCAATCGCAGCCTGCCTGTCGGCAAGAAGCTCAAGCCTGTTGCGATGATCGCCGAGCAACCGGCAGCCTGCCTGATCCGCGACAACCCGGACCTGCCAGTGAGCAGGATTCTGCGTACGCTGTTGCAAATGCGCATGTCGGGAGAGATCGAGCAAATTATCGACCACTACACCTCACAACTCGCTCATCAATAAGCCACACTGCCTTGTAGCAATCCCGTCACATTTCCTCGCTACCCTCGCCTGAAATCTTTGGTAACAAACTAACCAGCGCGAGTATTGGGCGATGAGCGATAGACCGGACGACGAAGACACCAACGAAAACCCCAGCCGCCGTCGTTTCCTCGGCGGGATGGCAGCCTTGGGCGCAGGTGTCACGCTCAGCGGTTACGTATCAGCCCATGAGAAACCGCCGCTGCCTGCGGACAACGAACGGCATCATCTGGCCGGCCCGGCACTGGACCGTGCGCTGCGTGAAAACGTCAAGACCGTGGTAGTGATCTACGCCGAGAATCGCAGTTTCAATAACCTGTTCGGGGATTTTCCGGGGGTTCAAAAGCCTCTTTCCTCGGTCAGACCTGCCGATTACCAGCAGCGCGACCGTGATGGCAAGCTGCTGGACAAACTGCCTCCCGCTTGGGGCGGCGTTCTGCAGGTAGGGCCGCAGACCGTCGACGGCGTGACGTACCCGGTTGGCGTGCAGTTTCAGGAAAACCTGCCCAACGCGCCCTTCCCGCTCAAAGGCCCGAACGCTGAAGACCTGCCATTGAGCCTGGTGACGCGCGATCTTTGGCACGTCTTCTACCAGAACCAGATGCAGATCAACGACGGCAGGAATGATCGTTTCGTCGCCTGGGCGGATGCCGGCGGCCTGACCATGGGCAACTACGCGCAGACTCAATACTCCCTGCGCCTGTGGGACGTCGCCAAGGAGTTTGTGCTGTGCGACAACTTCTTCCAGGGCGCATTCGGCGGCTCGTTTCTCAACCATCAATACCTGATTTCCGCCACGGCACCGATTTACCCGAATGCCGCAGAGTCTCCAGCCAAGACGCAGATCGCCACCCTGCAAAGCTTCAATCCCCATGACACACGCCTGAAACCGCTGGACAATTCACCGGCCAGCGCAATGGAGGGGCCACCGCAGTTCGGCCCCAGCGCAATCACGCCAGATAACTATGCGGTCAACACAATGGCGCCGCCTTACTGGCCGACCTGGCTGCGCGATCCGCAGAACCCCGATTACTCCAAGCCGGACCTGCCCAATGTGCTGGTCCCGCAAAGCCACGAGCACATCGGTGACAAGCTGTCGAAAAGGAATGTGGACTGGGCCTGGTACGCCGGCGCCTGGCAAGTGACGCTCGATGAGTTCAAGGACTCCACCGGCATCCCGAAAATCCCCAACTTTCAGTACCATCACCAGCCGTTCAACTACTTCAAGCAGCAAGGGCCACAGAACCCGACAGAGCGTAAGAAGCGCTTGCGTGACGGCGGCTTGGGTGACGAATCGAGCACCAACCGCTTCCTCGCCGATGCTGAAGCCGGCAAGTTGCCTGCCGTGACCTTCTACAAGCCACAGGGCAACCTGAACATGCACGCCGGTTATGCAGACGTAGCCTCGGGCGATCGGCACATCGACCGGGTGATCAAGGTGCTGCGCGAAAGCCCGCAATGGGACAACATGGTGATTGTCGTGACGGTCGACGAGAACGGCGGCTGGTGGGACCACGTAGCGCCACCGAAAGGCGATCGCTTCGGCCCCGGCACACGTGTTCCGGCACTGGTCATTTCACCCTTCGCGCGCAAAGGCAAGGTGGATCACACGGTGTATGACACGGCCTCCATCCTGCGCCTGATTACCCGCATCCACGGCCTGGAAAAACTCGACGGCCTGAAACGCCGCGATGAAGCGATGGTTGCACGCGGCCAGACGCCCATGGGCGATCTGACCAACGCTCTGCACTTCCCTGCCTGACACTGCCTCACGCGTTCGCGTCGGCAGCCTCCAGCGCAGTCGGTCGCGCGGTCTTCACAGGTGGCAAGGACGCCACGTACACCGTGCGGGACGGGAACGCGAAGCGCACATCCAGCTCGGCAAAGGCTTCCATGATGTCGAGATTGATTGCCTGCTGCACATCCATGTAGACGTTGTAACTGGGGTCGAGGACGATAAAAACGGTCTCGAACTCCAGCGATGTCTCGCCAAAGCCACGGAAATGCGAACGATCAAAGCGCGCCAGCCTCTGCGCATTGATGATCGCCTCAACCTTCTTCGGCACTTCGCGGATCTGGTCGACAGAGCAGTCATATGTCAGCCTGAACTCGAAGACAATGCGCCGCTCCTGCAAGCGTTTGTAGTTCTGAATGGTGTTGCTGATCATGTCCGCGTTGGCCATCACGATCTGCTCGCCGCCCAGACTGCGAATGCGCGTGGTCTTCAGCCCGATATGCTCTACCGTACCCGCCAGTTCTCCCACGACGATGAAGTCGCCGATCTCGAACGGCTTGTCCACCGCGATGGACAACGACGCAAACACATCGCCCAGAATGTTCTGTACCGCCAGCGCTACTGCGATGCCGCCAACCCCTAGGCTGGCCACGAACGCCGTGATATTGACCCCGACGTTGGACAGCATGGCCATGACCACCGTGGCCCACAGCAACACTTTCGCCCCCCACAGACTCAAGGTCGCCAAAGCACTGCCCTGAAACGTCCCGTTTGTGTTGTGGCGGACGAAATAGCGCTGCAGCGCCAGCGCAATCGCCCTATTGGCCCACAGCCCGACCTGCAAGGCCGCGACCACGAACCACAGGCTGCTGACCCGCCCTAGCCAGCGCTCGGGCAGATCAAGCATGCCTACCCCGATCAGAATCGACGCCAGCAACAACAAGGTATTACTGGTGCCCGACAATACCTGGATGACGATGTAGCGCATATGCGTGCTGGGCGCCGCGGGTTGCGAGCGCATCTTTCTCAGCACAAAACCAATGACACCCCGGACCAGCACGAAGCTGACAGTCGAGGCAATAACTGCCAGCACCCAGTTGGCGAGCGAAATGCCCAGAAATTGCGAGTCTGTGAAAAATCTGATGATGTCCTGTTCCATCCGGCCCCCGGCTCCAATGCTGCGAGACGCCTGACCGAAAGCCCGTGACACCCGCAGCGACCTGAATTGCCCCTTGCCGTAAAACGGTTTCAAGCGACGCGTAGGAGGTTAGGTTACGCAGGGTGTCGAGGGTTCAGCCGGATTCTGATCACATCACGAGGGGAATGAACCGAGGTGTTGCCATTGCCCCGCCAAAACAGTGCAGCCACCCGGCAACTTGCCAACTCATGCACTGCTTGCGTGCTTACTCACGCCGGATGGGTAGACAGTACCTTCTGACCAACGCACTACGGTGCTTATACAAGTACTGTTGCCCACCAACTAACCAGATAAATAACAAAGTCTGAACACTCATAAAAGTCATTGCACAGCTTGTTTTCAGTGAAATAATGCGTCGCTTTATTAAACACAGAATGGATTCGATCATGCTGTCCGTGTCGTCGGCGCTTTCCAGCTTTTTACATACTCGCCATATCGCCAACGCCACCTTTCATTTCAGTGAAATACCTTCTGCCGAACTACTTGATTCGATTGTCCGCTGGTTCGATCAGCCCAAAAGCAAATCTCGCAAGCGCATAAGCGGCCAGTTGCTGGCTGGCAGCACACGACTGTTCGCCAAATCCCAGTTGCTCGACAGCCTGAAATCGCGCTGGCGTGTCACGCTCGGGCGCCAGACAGCGGGCGGCCGCTACGACTGGGCCGTAGAAGAGTTGTACAACATGCTGGCAGCCAGCGAGCGCGGCATTCCCTCTCACTCGATAGTCGGTTTTGGCTATATTCGGCGCGGCGTGGGCCTGGTGCAGGAAACACTTCTACTGACCGAACTGCTGGACGACTACACCAAAGGACAGGCTTGGCTGGAGTGCAACCCGACGCGAGCACACTGGTTTGTGCAACAGGCACTTGAACTGTTACGCAAGAGCAATGCGAAGAGCATCTATCACATGGACGTTTCGGCATTTAACATCATGCTTAACGAAAAGGCTGTCGAGCCGATGAATCTGATCGACATGGAAAACTGCTTTGTCGAGCCCACTCGTTATCCCACCGAAACCCTCGCCTTTCAGATAGGGTTTCTGTATCGCCGTGACCTGTATAAGTTCATCACCGAAGCCGAGTACGACACATTGGTTTATTGCGCCCTTGCCAGGAAAACTCTGGATGTGAGCCGCTTCAACGCGTTCTATACACCGTGCAAACATGAAAACATCGTGCGCAAGGAGCGCCGCCGTATTTTTCCAGAAGGCAAACTTGATATGAACTAATAGGCATGGACAGGCAGACGTTACAGTAGCTCGCTTGGCGGGCTTGCGAGAGTCGCCGCGCAGAACTTTTCCGCTGACGCGCGAAAGCTTCACCGGAATTCGGTGCGGAAAGGTTGAGCAAGAAGAGTTTTTGCGAGCAGACCTTTTCGGGAAAAGGATCTGTAGACAGGTGGTGCCCCCACCAGCCACACCCCGGCACACAATGTTCCCGCTGTGGCTGCTTCCTTCCGGATCTGACCAGGTTCACGGGTAATCGTTGCGGGGGGACCGATGGGGTCACCATAACGACACTCACCAGTTGGCGAGCCGCGCCATTGTACCGGTCTGGCGCGAGTTTACAACCGTTGCCTCCGATAAAAATTTCGATAGGGCTCAAGCACTTGTGTGCAGGGGGCCGGAGCCGGAATTCACCTTCGCGGAAGGCGCAGCAAATCCTCGAAACACCCCGCGCTGATCATGTACCCTGCCCGCCTCAACAATAATCAGCCAGCAGGTTGCTCATGCAGACTCGATTGGTCGGCTACGAAGATCTCAACCCAACCCAATGCCAACAGCTGGAGCAGCTTGAGGTCACGCAGGAGCAGATACAGTTCTCCGGCGACATCTACACCGCGCTCAATACCCTTTTGGTCAACCCCAACTCGAACGTTCGTGGCTTTGTGCTTCTGGCGGACGAGCAGCCGGTGGGCTTTTTTCTGCTCAAGCGTGGCGACTGCCTTCCGGATTGGGCTCAGGAAGAGCTGACTGCGACACTGCACGCGTTGCAGATCGACCGCCGTGAACAGGGCAAAGGTTTGGGCAAGCAGTGCCTGCAGGCACTGCCTGCGGCGCTGGCCCTGAAATGGCCGGACATCACTCAACTGATGCTCTCGGTGGACGCAGACAATGGCGCCGCCATTGGGCTGTATACGGGCCAGGGCTGGGTGGATACCGGTGAGGCGTATCGCGGCCGGATCGGTTTTGAGCGCAGGCTGACGCTGAAGCTCTGAGAGACTGCCTGAACAAGCGCCCGACACCGGCTGTGTCGGGCGCTGCAGCTCTTATTGGGCCAGCAGAACCTCGTCGGCCTTGCCGCCTGCATCCTGAATCACCAGATGGATGAAGTGCAGCTTGGCGATGACTGCTGGCGGCAGCACAAATGGATAGAAATCCGGCTGGCCCATGCTGCGTGACAGCTCGTTGAGCATGCTCGCCAGCTCGATCCAGGCATTGACGAACGACAGGAACGCCGGCCCACCCGGATGCTGTGGGTCGTAAAGGACATCCAGCGGGAACGGCTGGTAATCGAGTTCCATCTCGCGAGCGCTCATGCCGAAACCCAGCGCGGTGTCGACCGCATCCATCATGTGCAGATAGTGAGCCCAGGTTTCGGCCCAGTCTTCCCAAGGATGCATCGTGGCGTAAGCACTGACGAAGCTTTCCTGCCAGTTATCGGGGGCGCCATTCTTGTAGTGGTGATCCAGCGCATCGGCATAGCTGGCGCGCTCGTCGCCGAAAAGGTTGCGGTAGCCGTCCTGCCAGCGGGTGTCGGCAATCAATCGGTCCCAATAGTAGTGGCCGACTTCATGGCGGAAGTGGCCAAGCAACGTGCGATAGGGTTCGTGCATCTGCACACGCATTGCTTCGCGGTGGGCATCGTCGGCTTCTTCGATGTTCAGGGTGATCAAGCCATTGGCGTGGCCAGTCGTCGGCAGTTTGCCTTCCAGATCCACACCGACAAAATCGAAAGCCAGGCCGGCTTCTTCATCGATGCTCTTGGGGATGACTTGCAGCCCCAGAGAAATCAGTTGCGCGACCAGACGGCGCTTGGCGGTCTCGACCTTGCGCCAGCGCTCGCCGTTTTCAGCGATGGATTGGTCGGGGATCGTGCGATTGAGGCTGCAAGCGACACAAAACTCGCCAGCATTGTGCTCCGGGAACAGCCAGTTACAGGCTGCGGCCGTGTCGAGGTTGGCGCAACGTCGGTACAGGCCGACACCGGGCTCGTCACTCAGGCGCCAGACAGTGGGCGCTGGCCCTGCTTCAAGCGTCGCGACGCGGCCCTGCTCAGGCAGATAACCCAGCGCCGCCGAACACGCCAGGCATTGGGAATTGGGGAAAAACACCGACTGGCCGCACGTGCATTGCCAGACCTTGCTGTTACGTTTGGATTCGCCGATAAATGGGGCGGTAATGCGTGAACTGAGTTGTTCGAAAAAGCGATACATGGCGATCTCCCGTTGATCTTGCATGGACTAGATCATGCTGACGCTTCAGGGGTTCAAAAATATTATCGAACGGCATGGATGATAGGGTTGAAGGCGTGTTCATGGGCCATGAACGGTGCGCATCAAGCATGTGACGCAGAGCGTCACGAACGGCATTCCCACGCTGGAGCACAGGAACGATAAAGCGCGCGCCTGAACACTTGCCGCGCCCACACACAGCTGCAGGCATGCCGCTCCGGAGGCTCTGCGTCTGCTCTAGACGCGCGGCATGACTGCGATGTCAGTCAACCGCCACGCCCAGTTCGGTCAGGCGCTTGAGCAGTGCGTCTTCGTCCAGCACGGTCAGGCCCAGTTCGTTGGCTTTGGTCAGTTTCGAACCAGCGCCGGGGCCCGCGACCACGGTGTGGGTCTTCGCCGATACCGAGCCGGACACCTTGGCACCCAGGCTTTCGAGTTTTTCCTTGGCGACGTCGCGACTCATGCGCTCCAGGGAGCCGGTCAGCACCCAGGTCTGGCCGGCCAACGGTAAGCCCTCGACGGTTTTCTTCTCGCTGCGCCAGTGCATGCCAAAGTCCTTGAGCTGGGCTTCGATGGCGCGGGCGCGCTCGGCGTTTGCGCTGTCATCAAAGAAGTCGCGGACCGACTTGGCCTGCTTCTCGGGCAGCGCCTGACGCATATCCAGCCAGTCGGCGCCGATGATTGCTTCCAGCGTGCCAAACTTCTCGGCCAGCTTGAGCGCAGCGCCCGGCCCTACCAATGGAATGTGCAGCTTGTCTATCAGCCCTTCCAGAGTAGTACTGGCCGCAAATTCGGCCCCCAGCTCACCCTGATCCTGAAGCTGCAGACCGCATTCACCCAACAGTGCATCAATGACGTTGCGATTGTGCTCGTCCTCGAAAAAGCTGTGAATCTCGTAAGCGACTTCCAGGCCGACATCCGGCAGGTAGGTCAGAACTTCCGGCAGCGCCTGCTTGACACGATCCAGCGACGCCAGCGAACGCGCCAAGACCTTGGCCGTCTCTTCGCCTACATCCGGGATGCCCAGGGCATAGATGAAGCGCGCCAGGGTCGGCTGCCTGCTGTCGGTAATCGCCTTGAGCAGCTTGTTGCTGGAGATTTCAGCAAAGCCTTCCAGGTCGATGATCTGCTCGTATTTCAGTTTGTACAGGTCGGCAGGCGAACCAATGAGTTTTTCATCGACCAGTTGCTCGATGGTCTTGTCGCCCAGCCCCCCGATATCCATGGCACGCCGCGACACGTAATGAATGATTGCCTGTTTGAGTTGCGCGCCACAGGCCAGACGACCAACACAGCGATATACCGCCCCTTCAGAGACGGTTTCCTTGCCCTTGCTGCGCTTGATCAACTGCGTGCGCTCGACATGCGAGCCACACACAGGGCAGGTCTGCGGCACCTCGACCGGTCTAGCGGTGTCTGGACGACGCTCGGCAACCACCTGCACCACTTGCGGGATGACGTCACCGGCTCGGCGAATGATCACGGTATCGCCAATCATCACACCCAGCCGCGCCACTTCGTCCATGTTGTGCAGCGTTGCGTTGGCGACCATGACCCCGGCAACCTTGACCGGCTTGAGACGTGCAACGGGCGTGACAGCACCGGTGCGCCCCACCTGAAACTCGACGTCCAGCAGTTCGGTCAGCTCTTCCATGGCCGGGAATTTGTGGGCAATGGCCCAACGTGGCTCACGAGCCCGAAAACCCAGTTCGCGCTGCGCAGCCAGGTTATTGACCTTGAACACCACGCCATCGATCTCGTAGCTCAGCGTCAGACGTCGCTCGCCGATGTCGCGGTAATAGGCCAGGCATTCCTCGACGCCATCCGCCAGTTTCAACTCGCGGCTGACCGGCATGCCCCACTTCTTCAGCGCATTCAATACGCCGATATGGGTGTCGGCGATTTCCGCCGAGGTCTGGCCCAGGCCATAGCAGCAGAATTCCAGCGGACGATTGGCGGTGATCTTCGAGTCCAGCTGACGGAGGCTGCCGGCAGCGGCATTGCGCGGGTTGGCGAAAGTCTTGCCACCCACTTCCAGCTGGCTGGCATTGAGCCGCTCGAAACCGGCCTTGGACATGAACACTTCGCCGCGCACTTCCAGCACACCCGGCCAGCCCTTGCCTTGCAGCTTGAGCGGAATATTGCGCACCGTGCGCACATTGACGCTGATGTCTTCGCCCGTTGTGCCATCGCCACGCGTTGCACCGCGCACCAGCGCTCCGTCGCGGTACAGCAGGCTGACTGCCAGGCCGTCGAGCTTGGGTTCGCAGCTGTACTGCACCTTGCCGCCTTCGCCAAACAGATCACCGGCAGGCAAATCCAGGCCCTCGGTCACTCGGCGGTCGAACTCACGCAGGTCGTTTTCTTCAAACGCGTTGCCCAGGCTGAGCATGGGCATTTCGTGACGTACCTGGGTAAAAGCCGACAAGGCTGCGCTGCCAACCCGCTGAGTGGGCGAGTCCGGCGTGACCAGATGCGGGTTTTCGGCCTCGAGGGCCTTGAGTTCATGAAACAGGCGGTCGTATTCGACATCCGGGATGCTGGGTTCGTCCAGCACGTGATAGCGATAGTTATGCTGATCCAGCTCTGCACGCAGTTCGAGGATTCGGGTTTCGACGGCCTTCATACGGGTGTTCTCTCAAAAAGCAAAAAAGCAGCCGAGGCTGCTCATCTGTTGGTTCTGTTCTGTTCCAGTCCGGCCCCCGCAAGGCGCGCCGGGGCGCTCCTGACAAGGGGCTGGTGCATTGACGCTTAACCGCGACGCTGGGTCAGCGCACGGCGCTCGAATTCAACGATACGCTGGCGGTAATGCTCTATGGTCTGCGCGGTCATCACACTGCGCTGGTCGTCTTTAAGTTCGCCGTCAAGCTCGTGAGCCAGTTTGCGAGCAGCAGCCACCATGACATCAAACGCCTGCTTTGGATGACGTGGGCCAGGCAGACCCAGGAAGAAGCTCACTGCACGGGTGCTGAAATGGTCGATATCGTCCAGATCGAATACACCTGGCTTGACAGCATTGGCCATCGAGAACAGCACTTCGCCGTTGCCGGCCATGCTCTCGTGGCGATGGAAAATGTCCATCTCGCCGAACCGCAGACCGCTTTCAAGGATGTTCTGCAGCAACGCCGGGCCTTTGAAACCGCCTTCGCTGCGGGAGATAACGCTGATGACCAGTACTTCTTCGACCGGTGGCAGGTCCTTGTCTTCGGTGATGCGCTGGGCGGGCTTGTCGTCCGGGAAGTCGTCGTCGCGCGCTGTAAACAGGCTCGGGCCGTCGATGTCCAGGTTCAGGTCGCCCTGCTGAGGCTCATCCTTGCGCTTTTTCTCGTTGCTGCGTTTTTCGCCGCGCTTGTTGTCACGCGGACTCGCGCTCATCGACGGCAGGTCATGCTCATCGAGCTGCGGTTCCTTGTGGGTGTCCAGCACACGAGGCGGCCCCAACACTTCTGCAGACGCGGGCTCTTCTTCATCCGGAAGGTTGGAGAAGCTTCGGTCCAGCCTGAATTTCAGTTTGCCTTTGCCGCCGCGCATACGGCGCCAGCCATCAAAAAGAATACCGGCAATGACTATTATGCCGATGACGATCAGCCACTCGCGCAGACCGATTTCCATGTAATCCAGTGCCTCTAATGAAGAAATCTGAAAATAAGGGCCTAAACCCCTTTAATACGTGGTGCCAAGTCCATGTTCTGACTGGCATTTTGCCCACGCTGAAATAAAAAAGTGGTCACTAAACTAGCACGACCAAAGGTAACTTTACACCGTCCGTTACGTCTCTTTACTGCACAAAGTGCCATCTAGCGCACAACCGCTGCATTTTTTTGCCTTTTCACACCCGTTTAGCCGATCGAGCAAGCGTTGCTCAGGCATCCACCAGTGCCATCGCCTCTTCCACATCAACGGCCACAAGCCGCGAACAACCAGGCTCATGCATCGTCACCCCCATCAGTTGATCGGCCATTTCCATGGCGATCTTGTTGTGGGTGATGTAGATGAACTGCACCGTTTGTGACATTTCTTTCACCAACCGCGCATAGCGGCCGACGTTGGCATCATCCAGCGGAGCATCAACCTCGTCCAGCATGCAGAACGGCGCGGGGTTGAGCTTGAAAATGGCAAAAACCAGCGCCAGTGCAGTCAAGGCTTTCTCCCCGCCCGACAGCAGATGAATGGTGCTGTTCTTCTTGCCGGGTGGGCGCGCCATGATTGTCACCCCTGTATCGAGTAAATCTTCGCCCGTCAGTTCCAAATAAGCCGAGCCTCCACCGAAAACTTTCGGGAAAAGTGCCTGAATTCCGCTATTTATCTGATCGAAGGTATCCTTGAAGCGATTGCGGGTTTCCTTGTCGATCTTGCGAATGACGTTTTCCAGCGTGTCGAGCGCCTCCACCAGATCGGCATCCTGTGCATCCAGGTAGCGTTTGCGCTCGGATTGCTGTTGATATTCGTCGATGGCCGCGAGGTTGATCGCGCCCAGCCTCTGAATACGCCCAGCGATGCTTTCCAGTTGCTGCTCGGCGGCCTGTTCGCTGGCGTCAGGGGTCAGCGTGGCAAGCACACCGTGCAAATCGTAGCCGTCTTCATGCAACTGGTCCTGCAACGCAGTGCGGCGCACGGTCAGTGACTGCCACTCCAACCGCTGCTGCTCAAGCTGGCCGCGCAGCAACTGTGACTGCTGCTCAGCCTGGGTACGGCGCTTCTCTGCTTCGCGCAATTCACGGTCGGCGTCTTCCAGAGCGTTCTTGGCGATGCGCATTTCGTCATCGACCACCATGCGTCGCTCCAGCAACTCTTCGAGTTTGAGGCGCAGCTCTTCGAGCGGTGCCTCACCCTCCTCCAGGTTCAGGCTCAGTTGCTCGCGTTTTTCCGTCAGCCTTTCGGACTGCATGCGCAAGCGCTCCAGCGCCTGACGCGTCGAATCATATTGCGCCTTGATCGAACCCAGACGCACTGCCAGTTGGTGGCTGTGATCCTTATGTTGCCGCGCGTCCTGACGTATGCGGTCCAGACGCTCACGCAGCGAGTCGCGCTGAGCCTGGAGCACTTCGCGCTGCTCGGTGTCCTGTGCCATGGCGTCCAGCGCGTCCTGCAATTGCAGGCGCGACTCGCCAAGTTGCTCATGCTCCAGCGTGCGCTGCCCGGCAAGTTCGGCCAGCTCTTCGTCCAGACGCGTGCGACGCAGCGTCAACTGCTCGACTTTTACCCTGGCCGCAGAAAGTTGCGCCTTGAGTTCACTCTGTTGACGGGTTTCGTCCTGCACACGGCGGCGCAGTTGCTCACGTGCTTCTTCCTGTTGCGACTGCTGTTCGCGCAGGCTCAGCAACTGCTCCTCCAGCGTTGCAAGCGTCGCTTCGCGCTCGTCACGCTCCAGCCCAAGCTGCTGCAGTTCCTGACCTCGCGCCAGCACGCCGCTCTGCGCTTCGCTGGCACGCCGCACCCGCAAAAAATGCCGCCCGACCCAGTAACCGTCGCGACTGATGAGGCTTTGTCCGGCGCTCAACTGCGGCCGACGGGACAGCGCCTCGTCCAGATCTTCGACCGGGATAACCTGCCCCAGCCAAGCTGACAGATCGACCGTGCTTTCGACTTTTTCGAGCAAACTGCCCGGCACACGCACGGTGTCGGCACTGGCACTCAGCAAGCGCAAATCACCTTGTTCGAAGCCTGCAAGGTCGAGCCCGGCAAAGTCATCGACCAGCACTGCCTGCAAATCGGCGCCCAGTACAGTCTCTACGGCCAACTCCCAGCCAGCCTCGACGCTCAGGCCCTCGGCCAGTCGCGGACGTTCGGCCAGCTGTTGATCACGCAGCCACTGCGCGGTGCCGGTGTCGGGATCAAGTGCTGCCTGCTGCAAGGCCTCCAGCGAAGCCAGTCGGCCGTTCAGCCGCTGCAACTCCCCCTGCGCCTGCTGCTGCGCCTGGCTGGCGTCCTGCAAGGCCTCGCGCAGTTGCTCCAGACGCTCGACAGCCTGCTCTTCGCCCATGTGCAGCTCTTCGAGGGTCAGGTCACGGGTGGCGAGGTCTTCGCTCAATTGGAGAATGGCCGCGTCTTCAGGGTCAGCGGCGAGCAACTGGCGCTCCTCGGACAGACGTCGCTGACGCTCCGCCAGTCGCTCGATGCTCTGTTCCAGTTGCTGAATACGCGATTGCTGAACCTGCGCCTGGCGCTGCGGCTCGGCAGACTGCTGGTTGAAGACGTCCCATTGCTCTTGCCAGCTTTGCATGGCGGCTTCGGCATCTTCCAGCGCGATGGCTGACTCCTCGGCGGCGGCGCTGGTCATTTCCTGCTCGGGCTCGAGCATTTCCAGCTCTTCGCCAAGGGTGGCGAGCAACGTTGTGTCGTGCCCCAGATGGGATTCGGTTTCCTGCCGGGCACGCTCAGCCTCGCGCAGGTCGTCCTGCAACTGTCGCAGCCGCTGTTGGCCGTGCTGAATGCTCTGCTCGACGCGGGCGATATCACCACCGACCGAATAGAAGCGCCCCTGCACCAGATTAAAGCGTTCGGACAGGTCATGGTGCCCGTCGCGCAGCCTCTCGATGCTCGCATCAGCGCTGCGCTGATCAGCCACCAAGGCTTCGAAACCGACTTCCTGATTGCCGATTACTGCCTCGCGCTGGCCGACCTGCTCGTTCAATGCCTGCCAGCGAAGCGCCGAGAGCTGTGCTTTCAACTGCCGCTCTTCGGCCTTGTATTCCTGATATTTCTCGGCGGCTTGCGCTTGCCGGTGCAGACGCTCCAGCTGGCGCTCCAGCTCTTCGCGAAGGTCAGTCAGACGCGCAAGGTTCTCGTGCGTACGACGAATGCGGTTTTCGGTTTCCCGACGCCGTTCCTTGTACTTGGAGATCCCGGCAGCTTCTTCAATGAAATTGCGCAGGTCTTCGGGCTTGGCTTCGATCAGCTTGGAGATCATGCCCTGCTCGATGATCGAGTAGCTGCGCGGCCCGAGGCCCGTGCCAAGGAAGATATCGGTAATGTCACGACGACGGCATTTGGTGCCGTTGAGGTAATAGCTGTTCTGGCTGTCGCGCGTCACTTTGCGGCGGATCGAAATTTCCGCGTAGGCGGCGTACTCGCCCACCAGTGTGCCGTCCGAGTTGTCGAAAACCAGTTCGATGCTCGCCTGACTGACCGGCTTGCGGCTGGTGGATCCGTTGAAGATGACATCGGTCATCGACTCGCCGCGCAGGTTCTTGGCCGAGCTTTCGCCCATAACCCAGCGCACGGCGTCAATAATGTTCGATTTGCCGCAACCATTGGGGCCGACAACAGCCGCCATGTTGCTGGGGAAGTTCACCGTGGTGGGGTCGACGAAAGACTTGAACCCCGCCAGCTTGATGCACTTCAGGCGCATGGCGTCAGTCCGCCGCCAAGGCAGACAGCACGAGCTGACAACTGCGCTGGCAATAGTTGGTCAGCACCACGCGAATTTTCGCTTTGTCACGCGCGATCACGGCAGCAAACAGTTCATCGAACAGCGCCAGATAATCGCTCATCTCGGCCTTGCGCTGCTCAAGAGCCAGAAAATAGCTGCGGCTCATGGAGGGCTGCAGGTTCTCGACGGTTTCCTGAAGATAGGGGTTGTTGGCAAACAGATAGGCTGCGCGCATCACATTAAAGCTCTCTTCGACGAACGTCTTGGCGTCCTGCTGCTCGAAACTGGCGCGCAGACGCTGCTGTATCTGCATGAACGGGAGCAGATCATCATCGGCCTGCCAATGCTCGACTACCGAATTGGCCAGCAAAATGTACAGTTCGCTCATCAGGTTGCACAGGCTGGTGACATTGTGCGCATTGAGCACCGTGACCTGAGCACCACGGCGCGGCAGGATCACCACCAGATGGCGGCGCTCCAGAATCAATAATGCCTCGCGCACGGAGCCACGACTGACGTTCAACGCCTGCGTGACTTTCTGCTCCTGAATTCGCTCTCCAGGCTTGAGCTCACCGCGAATGATCCGCTCGGCAAGATGATGAGCAATTTGCTCAGCGAGGCTGTCCGGTGCCTTGAACGTCATGACTATCCTTCAAAAAAACCAGTTCTGCATGCAAGCGGCGAAGTGTATCTCACCCTGCGTGGATGGCGCAGGGCCATAGCTACAAAAACTGGCACGAATTAAGCAAAAACCTTGCACATTCCTTCTATTAACAACCAGTCGCTGAAAACTCATGATCAATGAGTCGACGAAAACTCTGATTTCCTGACTTCGGAGTCAGAAAAAAATTGACCCCATTGGCAGAGCTGATAGATTCATCGACATGTCTGATGACAATAAATGCGAGGGCTTTGCGCCGTGATTCAGTTCCTTTTGAACCAAGAGCTAAAAACCGAGCGCACCCTGAATCCGAACATGACCGTGCTGACCTACCTGCGTGAGCAGGCACACAAGCCCGGTACCAAGGAAGGTTGCGCCAGTGGTGACTGTGGCGCTTGCACTGTGGTGATCGGCGAGCTGCAAAGCGATGCCGACGGTCAGCCACAACTGCGTTACCGCAGTGTCAATTCATGCCTGACTTTCGTCGCCTCCCTGCATGGCAAACAATTGATAAGCGTGGAAGACCTGAAACATCAGGGCCATTTGCACAGCGTGCAGAAGGCAATGGTGGAGTGTCATGGCTCGCAATGTGGCTTCTGCACGCCAGGGTTTGTGATGTCGCTGTTTGCGTTGCAAAAGAACAGTCAGCAGGCCGATGCCCATCAGGTCCATGAAGCCCTGGCTGGCAACCTGTGTCGCTGCACGGGGTATCGTCCGATCCTCGCCGCTGCCGAGCAGGCTTGCGGCGAGCAGTTGCCTGACCAGTTCGATCAACGCGAAGGCCAGACAATCGAGCGCTTGCGCGCGATCACACCTGACAGGCCCGGCGAACTGAGCGACGGCGACAAACACTGCCTGATCCCGCTGACCGTGGCTGATCTTGCCGACCTGTATCACACCAACCCGGAAGCTCGCCTGTTAGCGGGCGGCACCGATCTGGCGCTTGAAGTCACGCAATTCCATAAACCGCTGCCCGCCCTGATCTACGTCGGGCACATCGACGAAATGAAGCGTGTCGAACGCTTCGAGGACCGCCTGGAGATCGGCGCAGCGACGCCACTGACCGATTGCTACACCGCGCTCAAAGCCGAATACCCGGATTTCGGCGAGCTGCTGCAGCGGTTTGCTTCACTGCAGATTCGTAATCAAGGCACGCTGGGCGGCAACATCGGCAACGCTTCGCCCATAGGTGACTCCCCGCCACTGCTGATCGCACTCGGCGCTCGGGTTGTGCTGCGCAAGGGTACTGTTCAACGCACGCTGGCGCTGGAAGATTACTTCATCGATTACAAGGTCACCGCCCGCCAAGCAGGCGAGTTCATCGAACGAATTATCGTCCCGACTGCAAATCCTCGGCACATATTCCGTGCTTATAAGGTATCCAAACGGCTGGACGACGATATTTCCGCAGTGTGTGCGGCGTTTCGCCTGACGATAGAAGATGGCGTGGTAAATGACGCTCGCGTTGCATTTGGCGGCATGGCAGCGATCCCGAAACGCGCAACGGCGTGCGAGCAGGCGCTGGTCGGCCAGCCCTGGAACAAAGAAACCCTGGAGCGTGCCTGTGCTGCGCTGGGTGACGATTTCACTCCGCTGTCGGACTTCAGAGCCAGCAAAGAGTACCGTTTGCTGAGCGCCCGCAACCTGTTGCGCAAGTATTTCATCGAACTGCAAAAACCAGCCTTTGCGACGCGGGTGACTGACTATGTCTGATCACAACCCGCCGCTGACACAAGCCGACATGCTTGCGCTGTTTCAACAAGGCCTCAGCACCGGCGTCGGTCGTAGCGTAAAGCACGACAGCGCCGACAAGCATGTGTCGGGTGAAGCCGTTTATATCGACGACCGCCTTGAGTTTCCCAATCAGTTGCATGTGTATGCGCGGCTGTCCGACCGCGCCCATGCGCGCATCATCAGCATCGACACATCGCCCTGCTACGCCTTTGCAGGCGTACGAATTGCGATCACCCATGCAGACATTCCGGGCCTGAAGGACATCGGCCCGCTGCTGCCGGGCGACCCGCTGCTGGCCATCGACAAGGTTGAATTCGTCGGCCAGCCAGTGCTTGCCGTTGCTGCACGGGATCTGGACGTAGCACGCCAGGCCGCCATGGCCGCAATCATCGAATACGAAGACCTGGAGCCCGTGCTGGATGTGGTCCAGGCGCTGCGCCAGAAGCATTTTGTGCTCGACAGCCATACCCACAAACGCGGCGACTCTGCGACGGCGCTGCAAGGCGCAACCCATCGCTTGCAAGGCAACCTGCACATCGGTGGTCAAGAGCATTTTTACCTGGAAACCCAGATTTCCTCGGTCATGCCGACTGAGGATGGCGGCATGATTGTCTACTGCTCGACCCAGAACCCTACGGAAATCCAGAAGCTGGTGGCCGAGGTACTGGACGTGCCGATGAACCGCATTGTGGTCGACATGCGGCGCATGGGCGGCGGTTTTGGCGGCAAGGAAACTCAGGCAGCCAGCCCGGCGTGCCTGTGCGCGGTGATTGCCCACCTGACTGGGCAGCCGACCAAGATGCGCCTGCAACGCTTCGAAGACATGCAGATGACCGGCAAGCGCCATCCGTTCTACATCGAGTACGACGTAGGCTTTGATGATGAAGGTCGCTTGCAAGGCATAGAGCTGGACCTGGCAGGCAATTGCGGCTACTCGCCAGACCTGTCGGCCTCGATTGTCGACCGCGCGATGTTCCATGCCGACAACGCTTATTACCTGGGCGAAGCCACGATCAACGGCCATCGCTGCAAGACCCATACGGCCTCGAATACCGCCTACCGCGGCTTCGGTGGCCCACAGGGTATGGTGGCCATCGAAGAGGTCATGGACTGCATCGCCCGCTTCTTGGGCAAGGACCCGCTGGCGGTGCGCAAGGCCAATTACTATGGCAAGACCGAACGCAACGTTACTCATTACTACCAGACCGTCGAGCACAACCTGCTAGAAGAAATGACTGCCGACCTGGAACAAAGCAGCCAGTACGCGGTGCGTCGCGAGGCCATTCGCGCCTTCAACGCCGACAGCCCGATCCTGAAAAAAGGCCTGGCGCTGACCCCGGTCAAGTTTGGCATCTCGTTCACCGCCAGCTTTCTCAACCAGGCGGGCGCGCTGATTCATATATACACCGACGGCAGCATCCACCTGAACCACGGTGGCACCGAGATGGGTCAGGGCTTGAATACCAAGGTCGCGCAGGTCGTGGCAGAAGTGTTTCAGGTCGATATCGACCGCATCCAGATCACTGCCACCAATACTGACAAAGTGCCGAACACCTCGCCGACGGCGGCGTCCAGCGGTACCGACCTGAATGGCAAAGCGGCGCAGAATGCTGCCGAAATCCTCAAGCAGCGGCTGATCGAGTTTGCAGCGCGGCATCATGAGGTGGCAGAAACCGAGGTCGAGTTTCGAAATGGCCATGTGCGGATCGGCGACATGGTCCTGCCCTTTGCCGAGCTGGCTCAGTTGGCGTGGATGGGCCAGGTGTCGCTGTCCAGCACCGGTTACTACAAGACGCCGAAGATTTTCTATGACAGCAGTCGGGCGCGTGGCCGGCCGTTCTATTACTACGCGTTCGGGGCCGCCTGCGTCGAGGTGATCGTCGACACCCTGACCGGTGAATACAAGACCTTGCGCACTGACATCCTCCACGATGTGGGTGCGTCGCTGAACCCGGCCATCGACATCGGTCAGGTCGAAGGCGGCTATATCCAGGGCGCTGGCTGGCTGACCACCGAGGAGCTGGTGTGGAATGACAAGGGCAAGCTGATGACCAGCGGCCCGGCCTCTTACAAGATCCCCGCGGTTGCCGACATGCCGCTGGACTTGCGCGTCAAGCTGGTCGAAAACCGCAAGAATCCGGAAGACACCGTGTTCCACTCCAAGGCCGTGGGCGAACCGCCGTTCATGCTCGGCATTGCCGCCTGGTGTGCAATCAAGGATGCAGTGGCGAGCCTGGGAGACTATCGTCATCAGCCGAACATCGATGCCCCGGCGACTCCGGAAAAAGTGCTCTGGGGCTGTGAGCAGATGCGTCGAAACAGCGATCCGCGTCGCTCAACAAACGGGCGTTCCGAGCCGATCGTTGCCAGTGCCGCACAGGCCTCTACGCGAGCAAGCGAAGCGTCGTCTTCAGATGTCCCGGATCCCCCTGTGGGGGCGAGCTTGCTCGCGAAGGCGCCCGGCCTGGATCACTCCGTTCTGGAGCAGAAATGACTGACTGGATCAGCGCCCTGGCCGAGCTACAGGCCCGCAGCGAACCTGGCATTCTAGTGACGATCATCGAAGAGCTGGGCTCGACGCCACGCAACGCCGGCTCGAAAATGGTGGTTTGCGCCGAGCGCATCTACGACACCATCGGTGGCGGGCATCTGGAATACAAGGCCATGGAAATCGCCAGGGAGATGCTTGCCAATGGCACCCGGCAGACCCGCCTGGAACGCTTCAATCTGGGTGCAAGCCTGGGTCAGTGTTGCGGCGGCGTGAACGTGCTGTTGTTTGAGCCGATGGGCGAACCGGTTGCGCAGATCGCCGTATTCGGCGCGGGGCATGTCGGTCGCGCGCTGGTGCCGTTGCTGGCCACTCTGCCCTGCCGAGTACGCTGGATCGATAGCCGTGAGCACGAATTTCCCGATCCGATGCCGGACGGTGTGCTGAAAATCGTCAATGACGAGCCGGTCGATGAAGTGGCGCAGTTGCCTGTCGGCACTTACTGCATCGTCATGACTCACAATCATCAGCTCGACCTGGAACTGGCCGCCGCCATTCTGAAGCGTGCAGACTTCGGCTACTTCGGGCTGATCGGTTCGAAAACCAAACGCGTCAAATTCGAGCATCGGCTGCGTGAACGGGGCTTTGACGCCAGCCTGCTGCAGCGCATGCGTTGCCCGATGGGCCTGGCCGAGGTCAAAGGCAAATTGCCCGTGGAAATAGCCGTGTCCATCGCAGCCGAGGTCATCGCGACCTACAATGTCAGCTTTGGCCAGCCAAGTGCCAATGTGAAACCTATCGCCAGATTGCTGCCCGCCTCGCGGCGCAGCCAGTCGCAATGAGATTGCCATGAGTTCAGTTGTCAACCGCAAAGCCTACCGCGCCGCCATCGTCCACAGCATCGCCGACCCGGCGCAAGTGACCAGCGATGCTTCATATGAGTATTTTGCCGATGGGTTGCTGGTGGTCGAAGACGGAAAGATCGTCTCGGTGGGCCATGCGGCTGATCTGCTCGACAGCCTCGGCAGTGATGTCGAGCTGGTCGAATATCAGGACGCCCTGATCACACCGGGCTTCATCGATACCCACATTCACTTGCCGCAAACTGGCATGATCGGCTCCTACGGTGAGCAATTGCTCGACTGGCTCAATACCTACACGTTCCCCTGCGAAAGCCAGTTCGCTGACGCCGAGCATTCAGCGCAGGTGGCAGACATCTTCATCAAGGAACTGCTGCGCAACGGCACCACCACGGCGCTGGTGTTCGGCAGCGTCCACAAGGAGTCGGTGGAGGCGTTTTTCAGCGCAGCGCAGGCACTTGACCTGCGCATGATCGCCGGCAAGGTCATGATGGACCGCAATGCACCGAACTATCTGGTCGATACACCAGAATCCGGTTATGCCGACAGCAAGGCGCTGATCGAGCGCTGGCACGGCAAGGGTCGCCTGAGCTACGCAGTCACCCCGCGCTTCGCGCCGACCAGCAGCCCGGAGCAGTTGAGCCTGGCCGGCCAGTTGCTGACCGAATACCCCGGCCTGTACATGCAGACCCACATCAGCGAAAACCTTCAGGAGATCGAGTGGGTCAAGGCCCTGTTCCCCGAGCGCAAGCACTATCTGGACGTCTACGATCACTTCAACCTGTTGAGCGAACGCTCGGTGTTTGCCCACGGTGTACACCTGTGCGACGAACAGTGCGCGCGACTGGCGCAGGCTGGCTCGGCTATCGCATTCTGCCCCACCTCCAACCTGTTTCTGGGCAGCGGCCTGTTCAACCTGCCGATGGCCGAGAAGCACAAGATCAACGTCGGCATGGGTACTGACGTGGGGGGCGGAACCAGCTTTTCGATCTTGCAGACACTTAATGAAGCCTACAAGGTCATGCAGATGCAGGGCGCACGACTGAGCCCTTTAAAGTCGCTGTATCTGGCGACACTGGGCGGCGCACGCGCGCTGCGTCTGGAAGACAAGGTCGGCAGCCTCAAGCCTGGCAACGAGGCCGACTTCCTGATACTGGATTACAACGCCACGCCGCTGCTGTCGTACAGACTGAAACAGGCGAAAGACATTGAAGAGATTCTGTTCGTACTGATGACGATTGGCGATGACCGGACGGTGAAGCAGACCTGGTCGGGTGGACGACTGGTGCATGACCGAGGTTGAACCGAGTGCGATTGGCTATCGTGCCAATGGGCTGGCATGCATTTCTGGCCGCTCTGCGTCCGGTCTTAAGCGTGAGGAACGAGAGGTTTGCGGATAAGCAGCCTCAACGCACCGGTCTTTTTCTGCTCAGTACATGCGAGAACACGGCGTGCAGGTCATCCGAAGCGCTGCTTTCGTCGAGGTTGAGTTTGCTGCTGATGTGGTCCATGTGATGCATCATCAGCTCGACTGCCAGCGGCGCGTCGCGTGCTTCGATCGCGTCGATCAACTGGTTGTGTTCGTCGTATGAGCAGTGCGTGCGGTCGCCGGTTTCATACTGGGCAATGATCAGCGATGTCTGCGACACCAGGCTGCGCTGAAAACTGATCAACGGTGCGTTCTTCGCCGCCACCGCCAGTTGCAGATGAAACTCGCCGGACAGGCGAATACCGGCCCCCCGATCACCGCGAGCAAAGCTGTCGCGCTCGTCGCTGACCATCTGCCGCAGTTCGGCCAGTTGCCTGGCAGTGGCGTGTTCGACAGCCAGTTCGGTAATGGCCTGCTCGACCATGCGCCGGGCGAAGAACACCTGACGTGCCTCTTCAACACTGGGGCTGGCAACCACTGCGCCGCGATTGGGACGCAGCAGCACGACACCTTCATGGCCCAGCCGCGACAGCGCACGGCGAATGATGGTGCGGCTGACTCCGAATATCTCACCCAGCGCCTCTTCGCTCAGCCGGGTGCCCGGCGCCAGGCGCTGCTCGAGGATTGCATCGAAAATATGTTCATAAACGATATCGTCCTGAGTAACGCTGCGACCGCTGTCGAGGCTGCGCGGCTGTTTCTTGAGAGGCAGGGACTGATCGTTCATGAAGGCTCGTGCGAAGAGGTTACGGCGTCGGTGCTGGCGCATTGTACACAGGGCAGCCACAGCGGCGGCTCAGGAAACGCGCCTGTAAAAAAGCCCGCAGTGTGGGGCGGGCAAGAGGTCAGCTGCCTCTGTAGGTCGAGTAGCTGTAAGGCGAGATTAGCAGCGGAACGTGAAAGTGTTCCTGACCTGCATCAATGCCGAAGCGCAGCACTACTTCATCGAGAAATGCAGGCTCGTTCAGCGTCACGCCTCGCGCGCGGTAGTAATCGCCCGCCTGAAAGTGCAGTTGATAAACGCCAGACCGGTAATCATCGCCTTGCAGCAAAGCCGCGTCACAGCGTCCGTCACTATTAGTCGCGACGCTGACGATGTGCAGCAGTTGCTGATCTTCAACCCGATACAAGTCAATACGGATGCCACTGCCCGGACAGCCATGTGCGGAGTCCAGCACGTGTGTGGTCAATTTGCCCAAAACTTCGCCCCTTGCATCCCGTGAGTGTGAAAAAGCGCACCAATGAAGTGCCCGGCATCGTTCAATTGCAACCGATTAAGACAGTTTTGAAAAATCCTGTACACCCAAAAATGATCAAGACGCTTCGAACACCTTCCCCCGACAACCGGGAAAAGCCGACTTCAGCGAAGCCAAGGAAAATTATCAGGTTTTTTGGTTTTAACTGACCAGTCAGGCAGGTTTCTTGCTTTAGTGTCTGTCAATGATGCCGCCCTGGTGAAGAAAAGTTCAGAGTTACAACCAGCAAAACAAATTGTATACAATCTTTACCCTGCACTGCCTCGCCTGCTTCTGGCATTGCACTTGATATCACGCACATAAGGAAGCTTGCAGTGAGCGCTGACTACCCACGCGACCTGATCGGTTACGGCAGCAACCCGCCTCACCCTCGATGGCCGGGCAATGCGCGCATCGCTTTGTCTTTCGTGCTGAATTACGAGGAAGGTGGCGAGCGCAACGTCCTGCATGGCGACAAGGAATCCGAAGCCTTTCTGTCCGAGATGGTCGCTGCGCAGCCACTGCAAGGCCAGCGCAACATGAGCATGGAGTCGCTGTACGAGTACGGCAGTCGTGCTGGCGTTTGGCGCATTCTCAAGCTGTTCAGGCAGCTCGATATTCCCCTGACCATCTTCGCCGTCGCCATGGCGGCGCAGCGTCACCCGGACGTGATCCGCACGATGGTCGCTGACGGTCATGAAATCTGCAGCCACGGCTATCGCTGGATCGACTATCAGAACATGGACGAGGCCGAGGAGCGGGAACACATGCGCCAGGCGATTCAGATCCTGACCGAGATCAGCGGCGAACGTCCGCTGGGCTGGTACACCGGGCGCACCGGACCGAACACGCGGCGGCTGGTCATGGAAGAAGGCGGCTTTCTCTACGATTGCGACACCTACGACGACGACCTGCCCTACTGGGAGCCGAACAACCCAACCGGCAAAGCTCATCTGGTGATCCCCTACACGCTGGACACCAATGACATGCGCTTCACCCAGGTGCAGGGCTTCAACAATGGCGAGCAGTTTTTTCAGTATTTGAAAGACGCTTTCGACGTGCTGTATGCCGAAGGTGACGACGCGCCGAAGATGCTTTCCATCGGTTTGCATTGTCGCCTCATAGGCCGCCCCGCGCGCCTTGCCGCCCTCAAACGCTTCATCGAATACGCCAAAAGCCACGAGCAGGTCTGGTTCGCTCGACGCGTCGATATCGCACGCCACTGGCACAGTGAACATCCCTTTACTGACAAGGCGGCACTATGAACGCGTTACCGCATTTGAAACCATCGACTCTGAGCCGCGACGCATTTGTAGCAACATTCGCCGATATCTACGAGCACTCACCCTGGATTGCGCAACAGGCGTTTGACCAGGGCGCAGGCCCGGAGCTTGATCAGCTCGACACACTGCATGCACGCATGAGCGATATCCTGCTGCGTGCCACCCACGAGCAGCAACTTGCGCTGATCAATGCTCACCCGGACCTGGCAGGCAAGGCTGCCGTCCGGGGCGAGCTGACTCAGGCGAGTACCGATGAGCAGGCGGGTGCAGGGATCCACCTATGCACGCCTGAAGAGTTTCAGCGTTTTACCGAGCTGAACGAAGCTTACAAGGCGCGCTTCGGCTTTCCGTTCATCATGGCGGTCAAGGGCAGCGACAGACACAGGATTCTCGCGGCGTTCGAGCAACGCATCCACCACTCGCCCGAGGCCGAGTTCGCTTGTGCCTTGGCCGAGATCAATAAGATCGCACTGTTTCGTCTACAGGCGCTTCAAGCGTCGCAGTCATAACCGTATTCAGAAGGCAGACAAAAAGCATGAAAGTTTACGCCGCACCGTTCGAGAAGTTCGTGAACCTGGCCGACGCACGCCTGGGCACAAAGATCCTGTCGGTCACCGATGACTGGTTCGCTGATGCCAATCGACTGTTCCAGCCAACTCCCGCGGTCTGGAAAGAAGGTGTGTTCGACGACAACGGCAAATGGATGGATGGTTGGGAATCGCGTCGCAAGCGTTTCGAAGGCTATGACAGCGCGGTGATTCGCCTGGGCGTGGCAGGCACGATAAAAGGCGTGGACATCGACACCTCGTTCTTCACCGGAAACTTCCCGCCTTCGGCTTCGCTGGAAGCGTGTTTTCTAGCCGCTGGCGAACCGGACGAAAACACTGCGTGGACCGAAGTGCTGCCGTCGGTAGAACTGCAAGGCAACAGCCACCACTATCACGAGATCAGTCACGATCAGCCATTCAGCCATTTGCGCTTCAACATCTACCCTGATGGTGGCGTAGCGCGCCTGCGGGTGTACGGCGTGCCGCATCGCGATTGGTCGAAAGTCAGCGAAGACGAACAGATCGACCTGGTTGCCGCGCTCAATGGCGGCCGTTCAATTGCCTGCTCGGACGAGCATTACGGCAGCATGAGCAACATCCTCAACCCGGGCCGTGGCGTGAATATGGGCGACGGCTGGGAAACCGCACGCCGTCGTACACCGGGCAACGACTGGGTCATCGTGGCGCTAGGGCATCAGGGCGAAGTCGAAAAAGTCATCGTCGACACCCTGCACTTCAAGGGCAACTACCCGGACAGCTGCTCGATTCAGGGCGCCCTGGTCAAGGGTGGCACCGACAACCAGATAGAAACTCAGAGCCTGTTCTGGCGCGAACTGCTGCCAAGCCAGAAGCTGACCATGCACGCCGAGCACGAGTTCGCCGAGCAGATCAAAGCCATCGGCCCGATCACCCACATCCGCCTGAACGTATTCCCGGACGGCGGTGTGAGCAGGCTGCGGGTGCTGGGCAAGGTGTCCAGATAAAACGCAACGGGAGGCAGCAACAGGCAAAAGACATTCCCGCGCTCTGCGTGGGAATGCAGTTCTGGACGCTCTGCGTCCGATCCAGGATGTGTGGTTGTGCGTAGAGTCGTGACGCCGGGCATTGGCACGATAGCCATGAGTATGAACATGCAAATGACTAACTCCGAAACCATTAAAGAAGAATCCGCATGCGCAAACTGACAATCGAGCCACTGACCAAGGAAGCCTTTGCGCCATTCGGTGATGTCATCGAAACCGACGGCAGCGATCACTTCATGATCAACAACGGTTCGACCATGCGCTTTCATCGTCTGGCCGAGGTTGAGACGGCGCAACCGGATGACAAAGCGATCATCAGCATTTTCCGCGCCCAGGCGCTGCAGATGCCGTTGACCATCGGCATGCTGGAGCGCCACCCATTGGGCAGCCAGGCGTTCATCCCGCTGCTCGGCAAGCCCTTTCTGATCGTGGTCGCGCCGGTTGGCGACGCGCCTGAGCCAGAGCTGACGCGCGCCTTCGTCACAAACGGCAGACAGGGCATCAATTACCATCGAGGCGTCTGGCACCATCCGGTACTGACGATCGAAAAACAGGATGACTTTCTGGTGGTTGATCGCAGTGGCTCCGGCAACAACTGCGACGAACATTACTTTGTCGAGAGCCAGCGGCTGGTGCTCGACCCAAACCCGCTGGAAGGGTAAGAACCGTGCTGGCACATCTGATGGAATGGCTGAACCTGGGCGTGCGCTGGATTCACATGATTGTGGGTGTCGCCTGGATCGGCGCATCGTTCTACTTCGTCTGGCTCGAGAACAACCTCAATCGCAGCAACCCTCGTGACGGGCTGTCGGGCGACCTGTGGGCGATCCACGGCGGCGGCATCTATCACTTGGAAAAATACAAGCTTGCGCCACCGACCATGCCGGAGAACCTGCACTGGTTCAAATGGGAAGCCTATTCAACCTGGCTGTCGGGGGTTGCACTGCTGTGTGTGGTGTTTTACGCCAACCCGACACTGTACCTGCTGGCACCTGGTAGCAGCCTGAGCGGTGCCGAAGGCGTGCATATCGGTCTGGGTTCGTTGTTCGTTGGCTGGTTTGTCTACAGCTTTCTGTGCGACTCGCCACTGGGCAAACGCCCCGCGCTGCTGGGCGTAGTGCTGTTTGTGCTGCTGGTCGCGGCAGCCTACGGTTTCAGCAAGATATTCAGCGGCCGTGGTGCCTATCTGCACGTGGGCGCGATCATGGGCACCATCATGGTCGGTAACGTGTTTCGCATCATCATGCCGGCGCAACGCGCATTGGTGGCCGCCATTGCCGAGAACCGCACCCCGGACCCAAGCCTGCCGGCCAAGGGCCTGCTGCGTTCGCGGCACAATAATTACTTCACCCTGCCGGTGCTGTTCATCATGATCAGCAACCATTTTCCAAGTACTTATGGCAGTCAGTACAACTGGCTGATCCTGGCCGGTATCGCGCTGCTGGCTGTGCTGGTGCGGCACTATTTCAATACACGGCATGACAGTCACCGATTCGCCTGGACCCTGCCGGTCGCCGCGCTGGGCATGCTTTGCCTGGCGTATGTCACAGGCCCCGAACAACCGTCCGCGAAGATCGTCTACCAGCCGCTGCCGGGTACCGCCGTGGGCGGTCACCGGGCCGACGAGAAGCCTGCAGAAGCGGTGGCTCCGGCCGTCCAGGCAGAACCTGCCAAGGTTGCCGATGCGGATTTCACCAAGGTGCATGAGGTAATCCAGCAACGCTGCTCGGTCTGCCACTCGGCCAACCCCACCAGCCAACTGTTCAGCGTCGCCCCGGCAGGGGTAATGTTCGATACGCCCGAGCAGATCCGGCAACAGGCACCCCGCATCAAGGCGCAAGCGATCACCGCGCCCATCATGCCGCTAGGCAATATCACTCAGATGACCCAGCAGGAGCGTGATCTGGTAGGTGCATGGATCGATCAGGGCGCGCACATCAACTGACCCAACCAGGCGTTTGCCCTGTTTTCGCTCTAGGCGCCCTGCCCTGGAGCACTTGAGCTGGGTGATGCGAGTCAGTATCCTCCGCCGCCGCTGCGAAACTGCACCTTCACCTGCCCTTACATTGAATGTGCCCGGACAGCCAACTGGCTGACTGAGCACTCAGGCGCCTGTCGGCTTGAAAAAACACTTAAAACCGACACTCTCAGCATCGGCCTGGAGATTAGTTGAATTTTTTCATGGGTTGGCGCAGCTCTTGCTAACAACATAAAGCTGACCAGACAGACAAATTATTGCTCCACCAGACAAGGCGTCACTTACAGAACGCCAGTCTGCAAAATCATGATCCATATCAAGGGACCCACCGCATGAACCGTACGTTTTCCAGCGTGTTACTGGCCAGCAGTCTGCTGTCCGCCGCACCCGCCATGGCGGGGGATATATTCCAGTGGCAGAGCAATAGCCTCACCTATCTCAATGGACGAGACTTTGCTGTGAATCCGGAAAATCAGCAGACTTTCACATTCGAGCATGCGGACAGCTGGAAATACGGCGATAACTTCTTCTTCGTCGACAAGATCTTCTACAACGGCAAGAAAGACGCAACGGCTGGCGATAACACCTACTACGGCGAGTTCTCGCCACGGCTGTCGCTGGGCAAGATCTTTGGTCAGAAGTTTGAATTCGGGCCGATCAGCGATGTGTTGATCGCTGCAACTTACGAGTTTGGTGAAGGCGATAACGAGTCGTATCTTATCGGTCCGGCCTTTGACTTGAAAATCCCGGGCTTCGATTACTTCCAGCTGAACTTCTACCAGCGCCAGACCGAAGGCAATCGGCCGGGTGACGGCGTATGGCAGATTACTCCAGTCTGGTCCTACACCATTCCCGTCGGTAAATCGGACGTGCTGATCGACGGGTTCATGGACTGGGTGGTGGACAATGACAAGACCTCACGTGGCACTTACCACTCCAACCTGCACTTCAACCCGCAGATCAAGTATGACCTCGGCAAAGCACTGAACTACCCGGAACGCCAGCTCTATGTCGGTATCGAGTACGACTACTGGACCAACAAATACGGCATCAAGGATACAAGCTCCTTTGATACCGATCAGAACACCGCGAGCTTACTGGTGAAAGTGTTTTTCTAAGTAGGTGACCGAGTCATACATACCTCTTGAGATACGCGTAGAACGGGCATCTGCCAGGAGGACGGCGGCGTAGTGCTTCAGGAGGATACGACGGCTGCGATGGGCTGCGAAGCGGCCCTGAAAACAGTTTTACTGCCGGTTCCCGGCAGGTCGCGGACAAGTCCGCTCCTACAAAATAAAGAGGTCGCGGACAAGCGATGCATCGCCCGGTCCGCGCCCACAACCTGCCTCTGTCACGACGCCCCTTACGGTTACTCCCTCGCCGCTTTCCAGAGCTTGCCGATCAGTGTCACGACCAACACCAGCACCGCACCGGCAATAATCCCTGCGACAGCATCGATCAGCGTCGGAACAACCAGCGACAGACCGCCTACAGCACCCTCCGCCGCTTCCGTCACGCCTTCGACCCAATGGTGAACGAACGGCAGGCCGTGAACCAGAATCCCGCCACCGACCATGAACATGGCCGCAGTACCGACGATCGACAACACCTTCATCAGCACCGGTGCCAGCCATAACAAGGCACCGCCGACCTTCTGCGCAGCCACGCTTGCGGTCTTTTTCAGGTACAGACCCAAGTCGTCAAGCTTGACGATACCGGCCACCAGGCCATAGACCCCGACGGTAATCAATACCGCAACAATAACCAGCACGCCGACCTGGTCCATGAACGGACGGGCCGAGACAACGCCCAATGCCAGCACGATGATTTCTGCCGAAAGAATGAAGTCAGTGCGAATCGCACCCTTGATGCGCTCCTTCTCGAACGCGACCATGTCCACTGATGCATCTGTAGCCGCTTGCTTGCGTTGGTCGTGTTCCTCACCGGTTTCAGGATGCAGCCATTTATGGGCAATCTTTTCGAAACCTTCGAAACACAGAAACGCGCCACCGATCATCAGCAGCGGCAGAATCGCCCAGGGCGCGAAGGCGCTGATCAACAACGCGGCCGGCACCAGAATCGCCTTGTTGAGCAATGAACCTTTGGCGACCGCCCACACCGCCGGCAGCTCACGGTCCGCCGTCACGCCGGTGACTTGCTGGGCATTGAGGGCCAGGTCATCGCCCAGCACGCCTGCGGTCTTTTTGGTGGCCAATGCCACGTCATCCAGCAGGGTCGCAATATCGTCAAGCAGGGTAAGCAAGCTTCCAGCAGCCAAAATGAAAATCCTTGAGCAAATAAAAAGAAACGGCTTTATTGAATCACGCACCGGCGTCAATCGTGTTGCATCAACCAACTCTGACCCTTGTCAGACGCGAACGTTTGACGCTGACAATGCCCGGCCAGACACTCCCGGTCTGTCAAATCGGCAAATGCGTGGTCGACAACACCTGACGCAGGCCCATGAACGAACGGATCTGCCTGACGCCCGGCAAGTACAGCAACTGTTCGGCATGCAGGCGGTTGAAACTCTGGCTGTCTTTAGTGCGCAGCAGCATGAAGTAGTCGAACTCGCCGGTGACCACATGAAACTCCATGCAGCCGGAGACTTTCTGCGCTGCTGCTTCAAATTGTGCAAACGAGTCCGGCGTGGAGCGATCCAGCACTACGCCGATCAGCACCACCATGCCTGCATCAAGTACATCGCCATTGAGCAGCGCGACAACACCTTTGATGACCCCCGCCTCCTTCAACCGTTCGACACGCCGCAAGCAGGCTGGCGGGCTCAGTTTGACCTTCTCGGCAAGTGCGACATTGGAAATCGAGGCGTCACGCTGCAGCGTCTTCAGGATAGCGCGGTCGATCCTGTCCAGCAGCGGCGCCATATCGGCACCGGACTTCCTGGCACTTTCATTTATTGCTTTCATTATTTATTTCACAGAATAAAAACAGGTTTGATGGCAAATACACTAACCATAATTTTGCATACATACAATTCTTTGCAACCACAATTACCGGGCGATTTTCTATGATGGGAGCCATGCCAGGCACACCGTTCAAACGTCGAACCTCAAAACTTCGATGCCTGGATCAACTCATCAACGGAGACCCGACATGAACCTCAGCAAGTTCAAACGCTACCCTCTGACTTTCGGCCCTTCACCCATTACCCCTCTGAAACGCTTGAGCGAGCACCTGGGTGGCAAGGTCGAGTTGTATGCCAAGCGTGAAGACTGCAACAGCGGCCTGGCATTTGGCGGCAACAAGACCCGCAAGCTGGAATACCTGGTGCCTGAAGCCATCGAAGGTGGGTACGACACGCTGGTGTCCATAGGCGGCATCCAGTCCAATCAGACTCGTCAGGTGGCGGCTGTCGCGGCGCATCTGGGCATGAAATGCGTGCTGGTGCAGGAGAACTGGGTCAACTATTCCGATGCGCTGTATGACCGGGTCGGAAATATCGAAATGTCGCGCATCATGGGCGCCGATGTGCGCCTGGACTCGGCCGGCTTCGACATCGGCATCCGCCCGAGCTGGGAAAAAGCCATGGCCGACGTGGTTGAAAGCGGCGGCAAACCGTTTCCGATCCCCGCTGGTTGCTCCGAGCATCCCTACGGCGGGCTGGGTTTTGTGCGCTTTGCCGATGAAGTGCGTCAGCAGGAAGAAGAACTGGGCTTCAAGTTCGACTATATCGTGGTCTGCTCGGTGACCGGCAGCACCCATGCAGGCATGCTGGTGGGTTTCGCTGCCGATGGCCGTGCGCAGCGAGTCATCGGTATCGATGCCTCGGCCAAGCCGGACAAAACCCGCGAACAAATCCTGCGCATTGCTCAAAACACCGCAAAGCTGGTCGAGCTTGGCCGTGAAATCACCGCCGAAGACGTGGTACTCGACACCCGCTACGCCTACCCCGAATACGGCCTGCCCAACGAAGGCACCCTGCAAGCCATACGCCTCTGCGCCAGACTCGAAGGCGTACTGACAGATCCGGTCTACGAAGGCAAATCCATGCACGGCATGATCGACATGGTGCGCAACGGCGAATTCCCCGAAGGCTCGAAAGTGCTCTACGCACACCTCGGCGGCGTCCCGGCGCTGAATGCGTATAGCTTTTTGTTCAAGGACGGTTGAGGCGCACTCGCGCCCAGCTTAAACCCGAAAATGCTTCTGCATCGCCTGCGCCAGCAGACTCACGGCCTCATCGGTCTTTGACGCGGGCGATCGCAGAAACACGATTTCATGCTCGGCGATATCGGGGAGGTCATCGAGCAGCCGCATGGCATCGCTGACCGCGCCTCGATCAATGAGTCTGATCGCCAGCCCCGCCTCGACGCATGCCTTGATCGCCTGATTGGACGGGCTTTCAAGTACCACACGGGCCTTGCGGCCATTCTGGTCCGCCGATGACGATGCTCTGAGCATGGGCGATGTTCGGTGAGCCGCTGTCCTGACAAATAGCCGGAGGCATGGCGGTTTCGGGGTATGGGGGGTGGATGGTTGCGCGGGCAGAAGCCCGACAGAGTGCCTCGTGACGGCGTCACGAGGCACTCTGTTTTGGAAGGTTAAATCCTGAAGCGCGCAACCATGCTCTGCAGATCGCTGCCCAAGCGGGCCAGTTCGACTGTCGACGCTGCGCTCTGCTCGGTCGCAGAGGCCGACTGATCGGCGATGTCGCGAACACTCAATACGCTGCGGTTGATTTCGTCCGTCACCGAGCTTTGTTGCTCGGCGGCAGCGGAAATTTGTTGGCTCATCTGTTCAATAGTACTGATTGACTGGTTGATCTCCACCAGTGCCTGTTCAGCCTGGCGGGCCAGAACCACAGTACCTTCGGTGCGTTGCAGGCTGGCGTCCATCAGGCCCGAAGCGGCGCCGGTGCCTTGTTGCAAGGTCAGGATCAGCGCTTCGATTTCAGTGGTCGAGTTCTGAGTACGCTGGGCCAGCGAGCGAACTTCGTCGGCTACTACCGCAAAACCACGGCCCTGTTCACCGGCACGTGCAGCCTCGATGGCCGCGTTGAGTGCCAGCAGGTTGGTCTGTTCGGCGACAGCTTTGATCACGTCGATGACACTGCCGATCTTGCCACTGTCTTCAGTCAGACGCTGCATGGCCTCACCGAGCTGCTTCACTTCACCGGCCAGTTGACCGATTTCACGTGTAGCGTGCTGCACCACACTGCTTCCGTGGGCCGCACGCTCGCTGGCTTGCTTGGCCGCCCGCGAAGCATCTTCGGTATTGCGCGCAACTTCCTGCACGGTGGAAGCCATCTGGTTCATAGCGGTCGCCACCTGATCCACTTCGGTCTTCTGCAAGGAAACACCGGCACTGGTCTGCTCACTCACGGCAGACAACTCCTCGGCCGCTGTAGCAATTTGAGTGACACCGTTGCCGATACCACCGATCAGACTGCGCAGGGAAACGGTCATGTGCTGCATGGTGTTCTGCAACAGGCCCAGTTCGTCCTGACGAATCGTGCTGATGTCATGAGTCAGATCACCGTCGGCGATACGACGCGCGGCGATGACTGTGTCATTCAATGGCGCGGTGATCTGGCGGGTGATCACGAATGCAGCAAAAATGCCGATCAGCAGCACGACCACCGCCACACTCAACAGCTGCATGACAGCAGTGTCCTGCTCTTTTTTGGCACTGATTACCTGCTGGGTCGCCAAATCGTCTGCACGAGCAGCGGTCGCAACAGACTGCTGTTGCAAATTGCCTCGTATCTGGTCGGTCTGCTGAAGCATTTCCGAGATCGAAGTCATCAGCACTTTGTATTGTTTTAATGCAGCCAGCGCAGCATCTACCGAGGCATTCGCCTCGACAGGCAACTGGCTGCGGGCGGCACCCACCTGAGCGATCAACGCGTCAGCCGCGTTATAAGTGGCCTGACGATTATCAGCAGAAGGGATACTCAGGTAGCGACGAAATACCAAACGGAAATTAGTCATGCCATTGCGCAGGTCGCCAGCGATCTTGACCTGTTTGATGCCGGTTTCATCCGGCACACGCAAGGTGTCGTCAATGGTCTTGTTCAGCAGGTTCTCGAAAGTGGCACTGACATCATCGGACACTTTGATGATGGGTTTCAGCGCATCATCGACTTTCTGGTTGATGCTGACCAACTGTTCGAACGTCTGCTTCAGCCCGCCGACTTGCTCCTTGATGCCTCGCAGTTTTTCCAGGTTGCTCGACACCACAAATACCCGCAGCCCATCATCGACGCTGCGATTCAGCGTATCCAGTGCGCTTGAGTAAGTCTGCACACCCGCTGGGCTAGGGCCTGTGGCGTAGGCTTGTGCAGCGATACGCGCGCTCAAAACGTCAGCCTTGATCTCGGCGACCTTGCTACTCTTGCCCATGCGTTCGATCAACAGGTTAGTGCTGGAGTAACCGATGGCCGTCACCGTCAATACACCCAGCAAAATAGCCGCGAAGCCCAGCCCGAGCTTCTTGCTGACTTTCAAGTTGTCCAACCATTTTGCGCTCATTACGTGTGTGCCTTTGATTTTTCGTGATTCCTGTGAATCGGCGCAACGCAGGTTAACTTGATAGCTTTATTGAGATTGATTAAGCAGACAACTGCAGACAGGTGCCGTGCACACCCCGTATTCAGGGCCGCTACCGGCCTCATTAAGATTTATTTATCTGACCTGAAACACACGTTTCAGATGACCGGTGGCAGGGAGACATACGCCCGGACCGCTTCAAATTTGCAGCAAACGCATGAACGTCATTTTGCTCACCATCATTAATACAATCACGAACATGCCTGAAAAACCGGCGATGCCGAGCCAGAACCATAGACGGTAAAGCGCTTGAAACTGATCATTGATGAGTGCGCCTGCCTTGACAGCGTCCTCGGCCATTCGCTGAAGACGATGTTGCAGAATCAGCACGGGTAACCACAGCATGCCTACGCAGACAAAAATGATCAGGGACGTAATGATCCAGTCAGTCAAAAGCGACATGCCCGCCAGACGGGCCATCGCATAGCCGGTGATGATCTGAACAAAACCTGCCGGTGTGGTAATCCACGCGTCGAAGCGCACCACCGTTCTAGCAACATGAGCAATGACCACCGGATTACCACTCCTGCTCGCCGCAATCAGATAGAGGTAGGAGCCCATGCCAAAGCCGAACAGGAAAATCGCCGCGATGACGTGCAGGTATTTCAGGCCGATATAAAGCAACGTCAGACCCCCGCAGGCTCAAAATGCACATCGAGGCAAATGTCTGACGGCTCGTTGATCGCCGCCAGGTACTCGTCAACGCTGACCTCCCCGACACAGGCACGCGCCCCTGGCTGCGGACGATAGCCAGCTGCCATTTTTATACTCAGGGCGACGGCGGCGCAGCTGGGGATTTCGGGGCCTTTGTCGTTGAGCGCGGTCAATTGCGCACGCATCTGCAGCGGTCGACCGTCTAGCCCCTCTCCGTCGACATCGATATACATGGCGCTTTTTCGATCACCCAGATGTTCGAAGCGGGTCCCCCAGCGGTGCAAGCGCACCGCCCACGGCGCAGGGTCGCGGACCAGTCCAAGACGAACGGCCAACGCCAGCAACCAGGTCGCAATCACACCCGATTTGAGCCCCGAACCCGCCTTGAAACTCAGGCTCTGCGCCGCATAACGCGTGGCAAAGACATCGATATCCGGCGCATCGACATTGGCCAGCAAGCGAGTGCCCATGCCAGGCAAGCGCCGCAGGGTCAAATCCATCCAGCCGGACACCTCATGCACCTGGCCAGCCTTGAGCTGCCTGATGGGCTTGCCGGCGTAGGCCAGCACGCCAAGCACGGTGGAAACCCCAGGCATTTTCGCTGCCGACGAGATGCCGTGTGCTATCGAATCGATGCGCAGAAAACGTTGACGATGCTGGTCGATGATTGCTGCCGAGAGCGTGGGCACCGAACTGCACCCGCTCAGCAGGCTGACACCCGCCTCGCGAGCGGCAGTGTCGAGGGCGGAAATGCCGGAGACGAAGGTCCGGCAGTCCGACAGGTCGCAGTAATTGACCCCGGCATCGATGCAATGCTGCGCCACTGCGTAGGACTGCCCCTGAAAAGGCCCGGCCGTATGAATCACCAGATCAATGCCCAGCCTCCGAAGAGACTCGCTATTGCCAGCCTGCATGATATCGACGCACCAGCTCTGGCAGGCGTTGCCACCATGCGTCTGCAATTCGGCGAGCTGCGTTGCCAGCTTGTGGCTGTCACGACCTGAAGTAACCAGCTCGATACCCGGCGTGTTCACCAGATGGTTGCAGATCAGCCTGCCGAAGTTGCCGTAGCCACCGATGACCAATACCCGAAATGCCATTTATCGTCCCTGACGTCCTGAAAATAAGATGGGCCCATGCTGCCGAGCGTCATAGCAATGGAATTTGCGTGCATTATTGATCATTGGGTGCAGGCCGGGTAAAAAACCCTGTGCCTTTTCTGATCCTTCAAGGAGCAATGGATGCTGGAGTTAAA
The DNA here is from genome assembly GCF_000156995.2 of Pseudomonas coronafaciens pv. oryzae str. 1_6. Lineage (NCBI taxonomy): Bacteria > Pseudomonadati > Pseudomonadota > Gammaproteobacteria > Pseudomonadales > Pseudomonadaceae > Pseudomonas > Pseudomonas coronafaciens. The sequence continues at coordinate 3,502,102 of NZ_CP046035.1, forward strand.
CACCGAGCGGCTTTATCTGCGGACGATGGTCGTTGACGACTGGCCGCTGTTCCTCAGGCTGCACTCGGAACCGCAGACCATGCAATATGTGTTCGGTGAAATCGAAGAGGAACAGATCCGCAAAGGTTTCAATCACCGGCTGCCTGAGTGGGGGCCTGAGTCAGAGCACTGGCTGTGCCTGGTGGTCATCGACAGGCACAGCGGCGTGGAGCTGGGTGTCAGCGGCTTTCGCATCATGTCGCCACGGCATGCGGAAGTGGGTTACCTGTTGTTGCCTGAGCACCAGGGCAAGGGATATGGCACCGAGTCGCTGCGCGCAGTCATCGACTATGCCGCCGCCATCGGGCTCGACTCACTGGAGTCGACCGTGACCGACGGCAACATCGCCTCGTGCAAAGTCATGGATAAATGCGGTTTCACCCTGGAACGCCGCGTGCCGCATGCTTATCAGATCGGCGAGCAATGGTTCGATGATCTGATCTACGACCTGCAACTCCGGGCCTGAAAACCGGTGCCCGGCCAGCCTGCCTCACGCCGTGGGCCGGCCGCCCAGAATCGTGACCCGCTCGCCATAGCGCGAGTGTGGAAAGTAGTCCCAGACGGCATGGTGCTGGGTGCAGCGATTGTCCCAGAACACCAGCGTATTGGGTGCCCAGCGCACTCGGCAACTGAGGCTCGGTTCGCGAGCGATCAAGTCATAAAGCATGTTCAGCAGGGTCCGGCTCTCGTCAGCGGACAATTGCACAATGTGCGAGGTGAACCCGGAATTGACGAACAGGGTCGGTCGCCCGGTCTCTGGATGGCGGACGACTACCGGATGCTCGCTCTTGGGTAGATTGGCGGGCGGCGTGTAGCCTTTCCAGGGAATTTCGCCGTCATGAATGGCGGTCAGCTGGCCGAGAAACTGCTGCATGGCAGGCGAGAGCATTTCAATCGCCAGGTGCATGTTGGCGAACAGCGTATCGCCGCCAGTGCCGATCGCGGGCGTCTCTTTGACATACAGCATCGAGCCCATCGAAGGCTCCGCATCGGCCGTACCGTCGGTGTGCCACAACTCACCGGCGACAAAACGTGACTGGGCATTGGCGCGCACCACGACCAGTTCAGCATCATCGCCGTCGATATCTTCGACCGGCAAGGCCCGCAGCGGGCCGAACAGGCGACCGAACGCTTTATGCTGCTCCACCGTCATGTGCTGATCGCGAAACACCAGCACATGATTCTCGAGAAACGCCCTGCGGATTTCCGCCAGCTGTGCCTCTTGCAGCGGTTGCGACAGATCGACACCGCTGACCTCGGCACCGATGATCGGCGTCAGACGCTCCACGGTAATGCTGTGGTAAGGCGCACGCACGGCGCCGGCGATTTTCTCGATAGCCTTGAGAGCCAGTTGATCCATGTCCCCTCACCTTCCTGTTATTGGCATGGCTTTTCTTCACCATGACCGTTGTTCGATAGCGGGCTGGCGCGCCCATGAAAAGCGCGCTTGAGACGCCTTCAGCCCAGTCCCGATTCAAAGTCCGAATTGATCATCTCAGCCATCACGTGCGCCCAGGGCGCTGCAACAATGCCGTAGTGGTCGGTGTCCAGTGGCTGCCAGCTCAGCGAGTGCGGCAACAGTTGTTGCCAGGCACGCCGCAGGTCCGCCAGTTGCCAGGCGGTGCCGATACCATAAGGGTTGGGGCGCGTGGCAATGAACAGCCGTGCCTTGGTGTCAGGCAGTTGCGCGGGCCGATACTCGACCATGCTCGCCATGTTGTTTCGGCAGCAGACGGTCAGGCTGTGCAGATAACGTGACGTATCGTTGACCAGGCCAGCAGTTGGCACATCGGGTCGCCGCGCAGAAAACTCCCGCTTGAACACCTGCTGAATCTGGTCTTCGTCAATCTGCGCAAGCTCCAGACCGGCGTCCGGCGCAGGCGGATCGATCAGATACAACAGCGGTTGCCGGTGGTCCGTCGGTACGAGGCTGCACATGGCCTGCGCCACCCAGGCACCGAATGACCAGCCCGCGAGGCGCCAGACGCTGCCCTGCGGACAATGCGCCTGTAGCGCCTGCAGATACAGGCGCGCACGCTCGACAAGGCTGATATTCGGCAACTCCGGCAGACGCAGGGCCGGATCGGCGATGACCCACACACCGAGATCAGGATGCAGTGCCGCGACCATCTCGCGGTACGCCTGAACATCGCCACCCACAGGGTGAATCAGGTACAGGCGTTCACGGCCTGCGCCTGCGTGCCACGGGTCGATACGTACGGCGACATCCCATTCATCGTCAGCTTTTGCCTCATCTGTTTCACTCGACTGCACCAGCATCAGTACTTCACGCAGACTGACCGTGGGGCTGAATTGCGAAAGCTGCAGCACCTCGCCGGTCGCGGCCTGCAACTCATCGATCAGGTCCAGCAAGGTCAGCGAATCGGCGCCCAGTTCATACAGGGAAGCCTCCTCGTCCAGCGACGGAACACCCAGCCACTTGCACAGGCAACCCTGTAAACGTTCGCGAAGATCGGTGTCCGATTGCCCGGCAAGCTTGATGTCGGTCGGGGAAGAAGCGGCGCCGTGACGAAGTGGGTAAAACTGCCGTGCGGTTTCGAGTCGGGTGGTCGAAATCAGCAGCTGCGGCAACTGGGCGCCCAGCGCGGCGTCGAACACCTGACCGCCCTCCTGCGCCGTCAGGCCGACTGCCAGATGCTGCTGGTGAGCCGCATCGCCGACGCCTTCGGCCGCAGCCATGCCGATGTCTCGCCAGATGTCCCAGTTGATGCTCAGGCGCACACACGTATCGGCGGGATCGGCGCGGTAGTGGGCGAAACCATCGAGCACCGCGCTGGCCGCTGCATAATCCACATGACCGGCGCCGCCAAACAGCGCCGACATCGACGAGCAATACAGCACGAAGCCCGGCGTCATCTGCTTGACCAACTCTTCAACCGCCAGCATACCGAGGGTCTTGCTGGCCATGGACGCTGCCAGCGTCTGCGCATCACGCTGACGAATCAGGCTGCCTGCACCGGTTCCGGCAGCATGAATCACGCCGTCGAAACGCCCGTAACGCTGGCGCAACGAGTCGAGAACGGCGGGCCAGCGCGCCAAGTCAGCGATATCCGCTGCGATCAGGTCGATGCGTGAGCGGTAGCCGAGCAGGTTGTCCGGGCAATTGCCGCTGCGCGACAGCACCACCAGACGGCGTTGGCTGGATTGCAACAGGTGTTCGCCTAACGTGCGACCGATACCGCCAGTGCCGCCGAGCAGCAGAAACGTGCCGTCGACGGGCAACAGATTCGAAACGGTTGCAGGGGCCACAAGCGGACTGGCCTGGAGCCTGGTTTGCCACAGATAGTCGTCACGAATGGCCATACGCCGAGGCAGCAAAGCCGGATCGGCCAGCAACGCCGCCAGCGGCCGCGCATAAAGACTTAGCCGTGGCTCGGGAAGGTCAAGCCAGTGGCAGCGGATCGGGTATTCCTGCGGTGCAACCTCAGTGATCCCTGCCAGCGCGGCCAGCTCGGGGCGCTGTACGTCACCATTGACCGGGCAGGCTTGCCAGGACAACAGCCAGAGGCGCAAAACCATCGTTCGCGGAGTCTGGCCCCAGGCCTGCAACAGCGCGCAAACGGTATCCAGACACGCCCATTGCCCCGCCGCCAGACTTTGTTCGTTGACGGCCCCGCTGACCGACAATGGCAGGGCGTGCAGCCAGTCGAGTTCGGTCAGCGGGGCTCTTTGCGTCAGTTCGGCGATCAGCCGTGAGAATGCCGAACTGTCCAGCGGGTCCAGCTCGTAGCGGTCCGGTCCGAGCCGCTGGTAGCCATTGCCGGCGCACACTTCAATGACCTGCCGATACACTTCACTCAAACAACCGAGCACTGTGCTGTCCAGGCGCTCCTGGCTGCACACCACCAGCATGTCCCGGCGCAGGCCGGGCATATTCTGATTCAAGCGGCGCACACGCTGCCATTGGCGCTGATGGAACCAGTCGGCAACGGGCTGTCGCTCGGCCGTCTGCACCGCAGTCGCCGGCGGCTCGACTCTCGCAGAGGTCTGAAAGCGGAACGTTTGTAGGTCAAAAGTCGAGGGTGGCAAGTCCCAGGGCGGCGGCGCAGAGCGAGCCGGCCAGTTGATATCGACGCCTTCATACCAGGCGTCCAGCAGTACCTGCGGCGTCTGTTCGCGACCATCGATGCGCGCCCCTGTCGGGCTGACTCGTTTGATGGCATCAGGTTGCATGCGCAGGGCCTGACCCGGCTGACAGATCGTCGCGAAACGCCAGGGCAAGGCCCGTCGACCACGTTGCAGATGGCGCAGCAGCGCAGGCTGCTGTTGCGGATGAGCGCCGAGCCACGCCTCGATGGCCGCCATGTCGCGCTGCAATGCCGACCGGCTGTGCGCCGAGAGCAACAGGCATGGGGCGACGTCTTCGGCGATGGCTGCCTGCGCCGGTGGCGCAGCGACAATCACATGCGCGTTGGTGCCGCCGATGCCAAAACTGCTGACACCGGCCAGTCGCCGACGGCCCTCGGGCCACGGGCGCGAGGTGGTGGGTATGTAGAACGGCGAGTGCTCAAGGTTAATCTGCGGGTTGATACGACCGAAGCCGAGATTGGGCGGGATCACGCCATGAAACACTGCCAGCGATGCCCGAATCAGACCGACGACACCGGCCGCCGCACCGAGGTGGCCTATCTGGCTTTTCACCGACGCCAGTGCGCAGCTCGCCGCAGGTGCATCACCGAACGCCTTGTTCAGGGCCGCGACTTCAATCGGGTCGCCCAGCAGGGTACCGGTGCCGTGAGCCTCGATGTAACCCATATCGGCACCGCAGATACCGGCCTTGCGCAGCGCCTCGCTGATCACTGCGCTCTGCCCCGCCACCGACGGCGCGGTATAGCTCATTTTCGTCCGGCCATCGTTATTCAGTGCAGAGGCTTCGACCAACGCGTAGATACGATCGCCATCGGCCTGGGCACGGGCCAGCGGTTTGAGCACTACCACGCCATACCCACTGGCACCGATGGTGCCGCTGGCGTCGTCACTGAACGGACGACACAACCCGTCACGAGAAAATATGTGTTGCGGCCGATACCGGTAGCCGTCGGTCAGGATCGGATCGATCAGTACACCTGCCGCCAGCATCACGTCGCTGTCGCCCTGCCGGAGCATGCCGGCGGCAAGATGCACCGCAATCAGCGAACTGCCACAGGCGGCCTGAACACTTAGCGCCGGACCGCTGAGGTCCAGATGATAGGCGGCCTTGGTGGCCAGAAAATCCTTGTCGTGATGCAGTGCCATCTGGAAACCGTCCGGCAGGTCGCCGTCAGCACTTTCGCGCAGCATTTGCTGGAAATAGGTAGTTTCGCCGCAACTGGCAATCAGGCCGATACGTGGCCCCTCGGCATGCGGTGTGATCGCCGCATGCTGCAACGCCTGCACACAGGCCATCAGCAGATGCCGCTGTTGCGGGTCCATCAGCCGCGCTTCCTGCAGGCTGATGCCGAAGTATTCGGGATCGAAATCCAGCATCCCGTCCATCTGGCTGCGAGCGCCGACCAACCCATCGGCGGCATCAAACAGCTCGATACCCCGTTCGTTGCCCTGCACCATCGCCCAGAACCCGGCGAGATCGCTGGCCCCCGCGACATTCACCGACATGCCAATGATTGCCATGGGCTGTTCGCTGACTTCGGCTTGCCGCGCACGCTCGGTCGGCACCGAAGGCGAGGCAGACAGGTGCTGCGCAAGGCGGCGCACAGTCACATGTTCGAACATTTCCGACATGGCCACCGGGTACGCCAGCGTCTCGTTGTAGCGCGCATGCAGGCGCATCAGGCCAAGGCTGGTGGCGCCGGCTTCGAAAAAGGTCTGCTCCGGTTCGATCTCGCGCCCGATCACCGCGACGAACAGTTCACTCAGTTGCTGTTCAAGCGGGGTCAGAGTGATCGCCGTGACCGACGCGCGAGGCCGCTGCAAGGGCTCGCCCAGTTCGGCCAAGGCCTTGCGATCGATTTTGCCACTGGGCGTGCGCGGCCAGCGGTCCAGACGCCGATATTGATCAATGCGCACATGAGCGGGCACGTGCAGCGCAACCTGACGATCCAGGCCCCGGATATCGGGCGTAGCCCCATCGATCTGCAGCCATGCGCACAGGCGCGGCGGTTCGCCTTGCATGGCAACCACCGCATTGCTGACCGACTCGACCTGCATCAGCGCAGCTTCGATCTGTCCGAGTTCGAGGCGCTGGCCACTGATCTTGACCTGCTGATCATCACGACCGATGTAGTGCAGGCAACCCTGCGCATCGGCACGGACCAGATCTGCGGTGCGATAGAACAGTGTTGTTCCGCGTTCGGGCATCTCAAGCTCGACGAAGCGCGAAGCATTCAAGGCCTGATCAGCGAGATAGCAGCGTGAAATCATCGGCCCCGCTACCAGCAGATAACCCTGGCAGCCATGTGGCAGCGGTCGATCATGCTCGTCGACCACCAGCAGGCATGCATTGCTGACGGCATGGCCGATGGGGGCGCGCAATGGCCATTCTTGCACATCAGCCGGCAAGCGCCAGGCGCTGACAACGTGGGTTTCGGTCGGACCGTAATGGTTGAACAGGCGGGCCTGCGGCATACCGGCAAACCAGTTGTTCAACGCGTCGGTACACAGCAATTGCTCGCCCGCCGTCACCACCTCGCGCAGCGCCTGTGGGTAGATCCGATGGCTGACAGCGGTCTGTGCCAAGTGCTGCAGAGCCACGCAGGGCAGAAACAGCCGTTCGATACGCGCCTGCACCAAGTAACTCAACAACGCCGAGGCGTCCTGTCGCCAGCGGGGGTTGATCAGGTGGAAGCAACCGCCGCCGCACAGGGTGCTGAAAATCTCCTGAAAGGAAACGTCGAACGACAGCATGGAAAACTGCAGAGTCACCGATTTTGCCGGTAAGTGTCCCTCGGTGCGCTGCCAGTGCAGCAGGTTGCAGAGGGTCCGGTCCGGGACTTGTACGCCCTTTGGCGTGCCGGTCGAACCCGAGGTGAACAGCGTATACAGCGGTCGTTCACCTGCATGACGGCGACGCTCGAACGATTTATCCGGAGCACCCAGATCAACCCTGTGGCGAGGCACCTCACCACCGTCCAGCGCCGCCAGTGCGGTCTCGGTCGCCGAGCTGTACAGAAGGCAGCAAGGCCGGGCCTGTTGCAGAATCTGCCGTTGCACCGCCAGTGGATAGCCAGGGTCCAGCGGCACCGCGGTGACATTGAGTCGGCTCAGCGCCAGCAACGCCACGATATGCTCGACGGAAGCATCAAGGTACAGCACCACCTGTAACGGCGTATTTTGCCGATCGGGCAGCAGCTCGCTCAGGGTGGCCGCCAGCGTTTCGGCCAGCGCATTCAATCGGGCGTAACTGATGCAGCGCTGATCGGCGACCAGTGCCGGGGCATCCGGCGTGCAGTGCACCTGATGCTCGAACCAGTCGGCCAGCGTGTTGAACGGCGGCTCATCGCTAACGCCCTGACTGGCAGCAGGCAGGCTGAAACGCCAAGGCCTGAGCACATCATGCAGGGTCGCTGCAGGGTTGCTCGTTGCAGGGCTGTCCAGCAGCAAATCGATGCCACGCTGGAACACCTCGTGAATGGCCTGCATCTGCGGTGCATCGAAATAGCTGCACTGGTATTCCCACCAGCATTCCAGTTGCGACCCGCCATCGACCACCAGCAAGGTCAGCGGACACTTGGCCTGCAGGCTCTCGGCAAACTCCAGAGTGGCATTCAACGCGCTGTCGGACAGGCGCGCATAGTCGGTATTTTCCAAGACGAACATGAAGTCGAACAGCGCACTGCCGGACGACAGGCGCAGGTCTTCGACCAGATCCGCCAACGCAACGTCCTGCAAGGCCAGCACTTCGCGCACCACGGCCGTCTGAGCGCGCAACTGATCGCTCAATGCCCTGCCGTTATCGAATGCAACCGGGATCAGCACGGTGTTGGCAAACATGCCCGGCGCATCCTCGAACTCGCGTAACGGACGGTTCGCTACCGGACTGGCGATTCGTGGACGCTCGCAGCCGGTCACGGCGTACAGGCTCCAGGCGAAGGCGCTGAACAGTACCTCGTAACGGGTCAGCCGCTGCTGACTGCAAAACCGGTCAAGCGCCCGGCTGCGTTCGGCGCCCAGCAGCTGACGGTCCAGCCTCGCCTGCGGGCTGGCCGGGCGGGACGGCAACAGCGCGGGCGATGGGGCTTCGAGCCGGCGGTGCAGTGCGGCCAACGCGCGACGCTGATCGCGGTAATGCGGATCGATACGCCATTGCCGTTGCCACAGGGCAAACACCAGCGTACTCAGCGCCGGCGCCGGCTGGTCGCTTGCCCGCCCCTGCAACGCGTCGGTGTACAACTGTGCCAGCTCATCGAACAGCAAGTTCATTGACCAGCCATCGACAACGATGTGGTGCAGATTGATCAGCAGTCGACAGCTGCCATCGGCGAATGGCAGCAGCCAGGCCTTGCACAAGGTAGCTGCCGACAGATCGAACGGTGTGTCGAACACCAGTGCCGCAAAGCTGCGCCAAGTGTCTTCGTCGAACGCTCCACGCGCAAATACCCGACATTCGGCGCCCTGCTCGGCAACCACCTGTTGCAACCCTTCAGCCCCAGACACGAAGGCCGTGCGCAACCCGGGGTGCCGCGCTATCAGTCGTTTCACCGCCTCGGCCAGTTCGGCAACCTGAACACCTGCCGCCAGATGCAGAATGAGCGGCACGTTGTAGGCGGTCGATTCGGGGGCGCGTTGCTGTATCAGCCACAGGCGGCTTTGTTCGGCGCTGGCAGGTGATTGCTTGGGCGTGCTGATGGCCGGTGCGGGAGGATAGGCCAGCGCGTTGACCTGTTCGGCGCCAATACGCTCGGCCAGTGTCGCGAAAGGTTCGGCCAGTAAATCGGCAATCGCTATTTCCCGATGCCAGTGGTGGCGAATCGCAGAACGCAGGCGCATTGCTTTGAGCGAATCGCCACCGCTGGCAAGCCAGTCGTCCTGCCCGCCCAGTGCCGGTTGAGCCAACAGCGAGCGGGCCTGGGTCAGTAACCAGTCCAGAACGGGCGATTGCTCAGCGCCCGTGGTTGCCCCGTTGGCCGGCCGCCATGGCTCCAGCGGCTGCGCCAACAGCGCCTGTTGATCAATCTTGCCATTGGCGGTCAGCGGCAGGCGCGGCAGCAGAAACAGCTGGTGCGGCCGCATCCACGACGCCAGACGCTCACGCAGATGCTCCTCCAGGCTGCGATAGTCCAGCCCGTCGCGTGGCACGATGAAGGCAAGCAACTGGTGATCCTCGGCCGCCTGTCTGCGCGTGCAGACATGCACCTGGGCAACACCCGGATGCTCCAGCAGGCGTTGTTCGACCTCTCCCGGTTCAATCCGAAAACCGCGTACTTTTACCTGACGGTCCACCCGCCCCAGATATTCGATCAGTCCTTCGGCGTTGACCCTGACCAGATCGCCGGTTCGATAATGCAACGCTGTACCGCCGTCGAGCGCGGACAGACGGACGAAACTGCGGGCAGTCTCATCGGCCCGCTGCCGGTAGCCACAGGCCACCCCGCTGCCGCTCAGGTACAGCTCGCCTGTTTCTCCGGCTGCCACCGGGCTTTGTCTGGCGTCCAGTACGTGGGCGAAGGTGTCCGGCAATGGCCGGCCAATCGGTACTGCATCACCCGCGAAATCACGGGGAATTGGCCAGGACACGGCAAAGGTGGTGCATTCGGTGGGGCCGTAAACGTTGAAAATCCGGCAGCGGCTTTCGGGGTTGGCCTGATACCAGGCGCGGACGGCGGCGGCGCTGACTTGTTCACCGCCGATCAGTACCTGGCGCAGGGTCGAGAAACAGTCGGAGCACTCGGCGCTGAGGGTGTTGAACAGCGACACCGTCATGAACAGGGTATCGACCTGCTGCGCTTCCAGCACTGCGCCCAGACGTTGTGCGTCCTGCACATCGGCGTCCGCGATCATGACGCAGCAGCCGCCATTGAGCAGCGGCGCCCACAGTTCAAAATTGCAGGCATCGAACGCCGGGTTGGAAAGGCAGGCGAAGCGCTCCGCCTGCTGAATATCGATATAGCCGCCGGGCTGGGCAAGACGCAGCAGACCGCGTTCGCCGACTTCCACGGCTTTGGGCGTACCAGTGGTTCCCGAGGTGTAAAACAGGAACATCAGCTCGGCAAATACATCGCGGACCGGCTGCGGCGGCTGATCGGGGTTATCCAGCAACGTCTCGACAGATGCATGCCAGACTCCCGCCGCTACCGACATTTCAGGCTCATCGCTCAGGGTTACCAGCCCTGTACAACCGGCATCGGCCAGCATCAACTGGCGGCGTTGCAGCGGGCTCGCGCGATCCAGCGGCACCACCACACCCCCCACTTTCAATACGCCCAGAATGGTTGCCACCCATTGCCAGCAGCGCGGCAGGCACACGGCAACCGAGTCGCCGGGGTTGACGCCTTGCAGCAACAGCCCGCTGGCAATTCGCTCGCTGGCACTGGCCAGTTGCGCATAGTTCAGGCGAACCTGTTGATCCAGCACGGCAAGGGCCTGCGGGGTATGGCGCACCTGTTCGGCAAAGCGCGCGAGCAGCGTTGCCGGGGTCTGGGTCTGGTTCTGGGGCTCGCCATCGTAACGGCTCATCAGCGCGCCTCCTGCGAATCGAAACGTTGCAGCTCTTGCCTGAGTGTCTGCGAAACCCGATGCACCTCGGCGCTTTCCAGCATGTCCCAATGCCCGCCATGCACCAGCCTGGCTCGGTAACCGTCGCTGGCACGTAGCCGCCAGAACCGGCGCAATTCGTGCAACTGCTGACGACTGAACCCTTCACGCGCCTGGATCAGCACGATGCGCCCGGCCTGCGGCTCGCACTCGTAGGCCGCCATGGCCAGGCGGTTGTGGTTATACAGATGAAAGTAGCGCTCGACCTGAGCGTCTTCGATACCGGGATACATGCCATTGAAGCGCACCAGCTTGTCGCGGAACTCGGCCATGTCCACCGTACCGATCTGCTCCCGGAACCCAGCCTCCTCCGAGCCCTGCGTGTCGAGCAGCACAACCGTGACCTGCCGATGGCCTGCCGCAGTCAGGCGCCTGGCCATTTCATACGCCACCAGGCCGCCGAACGACAGCCCGGTGAGAATCAGCGGTTGCGTGATCAGCGCAGCGATACGTTGCAGGTAGGCCTCGGCCATGGCTTCGACAGTCGGCTCGGTGCTTTCCCCCGGGTTCAGCCCCGGTGACTGCACACCGTATACCCCGATGTGTTCAGGCAGCTCTTTGGCCAGCGACAAGTAGCAGAAGGCCGTGCCGCCCGCAGGGTGAATGCACACCACGTTGCGCTGTCCCGCACCACGGCGGAACTCGATCAGGTTGCTCTGCGCGGCAGCCAGACTGGCACCGGTACGCAACCAGCCGCCCAGCGCTTCGATGGTCGGGTGGGCGATGATGACCCGGACCGGCATCTTGACCGCGAACGTCTGACCAATCTGGTAAGCCATCTTGATCGCCGCGATCGACGTTCCGCCGACGTTGAAAAAATTGTCGCGAATACCGATTTGCGGCACCAGCAACAGGTCCTTCCAGATTTGATACAGCGCCAGCTCAATGTGGTCCCGCGGGCTGCCGAGATTGACCTGCCTGGCGACCAGATCCTGATCAGCCAGCGCGGTCAGCGCCTGGCGGTCGATCTTGCCATTGACTGTCAACGGCATGGCATCCAGCCATAAGTAGGCACTGGGCAATACCGCTGTGGACAAGGTGGTGGCCAGATGTGCCCGCACAGCCGACTCATCCGGCGCCTGATCCACCACGCAGCAGGCCACCAGCCGCTGGGTCTGCGCGCTGTCGCCAACCATCAACACCACGCTGGCGCGGACGCCCTGAAACAGATCGAGCCGCGCTTCGATTTCACTCAGCTCAAGACGCATACCGCGCAGCTTGACCTGAAAATCATTGCGACCGAGAAACTCCAGCTGGCCATCCGCACGGTAACGCGCCAGATCGCCGCTGCGATACAACCTGTCACCGACAATGAAAGGATTGTCGATGAAGCGCTCGGCGCTGAGTTCGGCCAGGCCCAGATAGCCGCGTGCAACGCCAAAGCCACCAATGTGCAACTGCCCGCTGACGCCGACCGGCACGGGTGAATCATGCTGATCAAGTACGTAAAAACGCGTATTGGCGATAGGCCGCCCGATCGGCAACTGGCGCTGCGGAACCTCGGCCCCGGGCTCAAGCGTCCAGATGCTGCTGATCACCGTGGTTTCGGTCGGGCCATAGACGTTGTGCAGACGGGCATGTGGCAGCCGCTCCTGAAACAGCCGCGCCAGTGCAGGCGAAAGTTCGCCGCCCCCGCTGAAGACATCTTTCAGCCCTCGACAGTCGCGGACTTCGTCGGCTTCCAGAAACAACTGCAGCATGGCTGGTACGAAGACCATCGCCGTGACCTGCTGCTCGCGCACCACCTGCGCCAGATAGCCCGGCTCGAAATGCCCACCGGGCCGAGCGATGATCAGGCGCCCACCGGTGACCAGCGGCCAGAATGTCTCCCAGGCCGACGCATCGAAACCGAACGGGATCTTGTGCAGCATCGTCCCGGACTCGCCACAGAACTGCTGACACCACAGCAGCAGATTGCTCAGCCCGCGATGGGTCACCATGGCCCCTTTGGGCAGGCCGGTGGTGCCGGAGGTATAAAGCACATAGGCCAGGTGTTCGTCAGTCACGCCCACGTGTGCGGGTTGAGGATTGTCCGTCGGGCAATCGGCCCAGAGCACGGCGTCGGCCTGCAGGTCGACGATGGGTACCTCACGGTTTGCCCCTTGCAGCGCCTGACGCAGGATGGCTCGCGTGGCTCCCAAGGTCAGCACCGCCGCAGGACAGGCATCATCGAGAATGTGGCTCAGGCGGCCTTGCGGGTAATCCGGGTCCAGTGGCACGTAGGCACCGCCTGCCTTGAGTACCGCGAGCAGCGCCACCGGCAGCTCCAGCGAGCGCTCGATGCAGACAGCCACGCGCACATCCGGGCCGACGCCCAGTTGACGCAGGTGATGAGCAAGCCGGTTGGCCTGGCAATTCAGTTCACGGTAACTCAACGACTGACCTTCGAAGACCACCGCGCAATCGTCGGGCCGGCGTGCGACACGCGCTTCGATCAGACGGTGCACGCATTCGATGGGCTGTGCCAGCGGTGCCGGGCAGTTCCACTGGTGCAGCATTTGCTCGCGCTCGGCGTCCGCCATCAGCGCCAGTGCACCGATCGGTTGCTTGGCATCGGCAGCAACCTGCTCGAGCAAGTGCCGGTAATGCCCGCTCAGACGCTCGATGGTCGACCGGTCGAAAAGATCGGTGTTGTACTCCACCAACAGGTGCAGCAAGCCGTCGCGCTCGACCCACTCGAAGGCCAGGTCGAACTTGGCCGTGGCGCTGCCCGTGCCATATGGCGTCATGCTCAGCCCCGGCATCTGCAACGTCGCACCCGGCGTGTTCTGCAGCACCATCATCACCTGAAACAACGGTGAATAGGCGCTGTCACGCGGCGGGTTGAGCGCCTCCACCACCCGGTCGAACGGCACATCCTGATGGGCGTGCACCGCCAGCAGCGTGGCGCGAAGCTCGCGCAGCAATTGGGCGAATGTCTGCTGCGGATCAAGACGCTGACGGATGACCTGGGTATTGACGAAATGCCCGATAAGCGGCTCGATTTCGGGACGGCTGCGGTTGGCGAACGGCGTGCCGATGCACAGGTCCTGCTGCCCGCTGTGCCGCCATAACAGCACTGCCAGCGTACCCATCAGCACGTTGAACAGCGTGCCTTGGGTTTGTCTGCCCAGCGCACCGAGTGCACGCAGGGTGGCGCCGTCCAGCGATGAACTGAACGTTGCACCGACGTAGCGCTGTACAGCAGGACGCGGTCGGTCAACGGGCATGTTCAGGCAGGCGGGCGCGTCGGCCAGGGTGTGCCGCCAAAAATCGAGTTGGGTCTCAAGCGCTGCGTCGCTCAGGCGCTGTTGCTGCCAGCAGGCGTAATCCGCGTATTGCACAGCCAGCGGCGCCAGGCTGGAGGGCTGCCGGAGCAGAAAGTCCGCGTACAAGGTAGCGATTTCCTGTGCGATCACGCCCATCGACCAGCCATCGGCAATGATGTGGTGCACGCTGTACAGCCACAGATATTCGTCGTCAGCCAGGCGCAGCAATGAAGCACGCAGCAAGGGGCCACTGGCCAGATCGAACGGTGTCCTGGCGTCCCGCTCGACCGCGTTGCCGACGTGCTCTTCGCGTTCTGCCGGAGTCAGGTGTCGCAGGTCGGTGACCGGCAGCAATAATGTAATGGCCGGGTGTATTACCTGGCGCGGCTCGCCATCAACGCTGCAAAACGTGGTGCGCAAAATCTCATGACGTACGATCAGCCCGTTCAGAGCCTTCTCCAGCGCGCCCACGTCAAGCGAGCCTCGCAATGTGACCGCCGATGGCACGTTATAAAACGCATTGCCCGGCTCCATCTGGTCGAGAAACCACAGCTGGCGTTGCGAAAACGACAATGGGCAGGCGCTTTGATCGGCCGCACGGCGTGTGATGGCGGTCGGGTCAGTGTCGCTCAACAAGGCAATCAGTTCGGCCTTGTGCTGCTTGAGCGCTTGCAGCATTTCGTCGTCGAGAAACCCCTTGGGGGCCTTGCAGCGCAGCTTGTCACCGTCTGTTTCGAGAACCACGGCATGACGTCCGAACAGCTCCAGCAATTGATAGGCATTCATATCTCTATCTCCTCCATGTCGCTGTCGTCGTCCGAAAGTTCAACCGGTGCGCGTGCGAATGCTTCTACCTGAGTCCTATGTGCTTCATCGGCCGTGCGCAACCCGCCGACCATCGAGTAGATCAACAAGTGCTCCGCGCCCAGATCGAACAATGCAGGCAATTGTTGCTCTTCGAGAGAGCCCATGCCGCACAGACCAATGCCCTGCTCGACGGCGGTCATGGTCAGCAATTGCGCCATGCCCCCCGCTTCGATGTGACAGAAATCGCGACTGCGCTCGCCGTACAAAGGGCGGATCGCCGCCATGTCGGCCACGAAGAACAATGAGAACGCGGCGTTTTCGTAAACCGGGCGGTTGACGAAGTAGTCGTAGGTGTCGGGGTCCAGCGCGCCGCTGTCCAGCGCCAGCAACCGGTGCAGCAACGGGTCATAGTAATAGGCACCGCCGGGTACACCGCTGACCCGCTGGGGTTTGACGTACAGGTAGGCTTGAATCGGGTAGGCGCCGCCAGCCGATGGGAACTGATATTTCACTTCATCGTCCAGCGTCCCTTGCGCAAGCGCAGCCAGCAGCCCGGCAAAAGCATCGCTCGGGACTGGCCGCGAGGCATATTGGCGTACCGATCGGTAATCGCTGAACCGCCGGGTAAACTCCGCATCGCCAGGGCGAGGCAGCTCTATCGCAGGCGTGCTTGCGTCGAAGCGCCGGCGGCCATGCTGATCGGCCTTGAAACGGGCGCGCTGCTGCGGGTCCTCCAGCACCTGTTCGGGCTTGTCGGCCTTTTGCCGGACGCTATCGAGCGCAGTGCCTTCGGCCCGATTCTGTCGATACAGCGACAGCAGATTGAGCAGCGTCGGCTGCGCCAGCAACTGCCCGACATTGGGCCGGAACTGCAACTGGCCGGACAACGCGTTGCTGATCCTGACGATATCAATCGAAGTCGCCCCCAGATTCAGCAGGTTGGCGTCGGCAGCAATTGCAGGACGTTTGAGCACGTCCTGCACAATGGTCACCAGTTGTTGCTCGTCTGCCCCCTGCACTTGCAGCGCCGGGCCGGATGCCTCAATAGCCGATGGCTCAGGCAGACGCTTCTTGTCGACCTTGCCGTTCGACGACAACGGCCACTCCAGCACAAAGGTGAACGACGACGGCACCATGTAGGCAGGCAATTTGTCCGCCAGGTACTGCGTGAAATCAGTTGCCTGCAACGACGGATCGGCCTTGAGCACATACCCCGCCAGACGCTTCTCGCCCAGCGTGTCGCCCAGCACACGAACCACCGCGCTTTGCACGCCGGGATGGCGATTGAGCGCGGCCTCGATTTCGCCCAGTTCGATACGATGGCCCTGGACCTTGACCTGGGTATCCTCACGCCCCAGGAACTCGATATTGCCATCTGGCAGCAAACGTCCCAGATCGCAGGTACGGTAAAGTCGCTCGCCGGTCAACGGGTGACAAAAGAAGCTCCCTGCGCTGAGTGTTTCATCGCGCCAGTAACCTTTGGCCAGCCCGATACCTGCAATGTACAACTGCCCCGCAACCCAGGTCGGCCGCACCTGCAAGGCATTGTCGAGCACGTAAAAGCGTTGCTGATCGAGCGCCTTGCCATACGGAATGCTGCGCCACGCCGGGTCGATGGTTTGCAGCGGGTATTGAATCGACCAGATGGAGGCCTCGGTGGCGCCGCCCAGACTGATCAGTCGCAGTGCGGGCTGCAAGGCCCAGGCGCGCTCCGGCAACGTCAGGGGAATCCAGTCGCCCGAAAGCATCGCCACACGCAGGCTCGATGGCAATGTGCCCTGCTCGCCTTCGACGTACTCCAGCAACATGCCGAACAGGGCAGGTACCGAATTCCACAGGCTGATACGATGCCGCTCGATCAGGCTCAGCCAGTGAGCCGGATCAAGGGCAAGTTGCGGTTCGAGCATCACGACCGCTGCCCCTGCCGCCAGGGTGCCGAAGAAATCGTAGACCGACAGATCGAAACTCAGTGAGGAAATGGCCAATACCCGATCCTGCGGGCCAACGGCAAAGCGGCGGTTGATGTCGAGCAAGGTATTGACTGCGCCGCGATGGTCGATGACCACGCCTTTGGGCATGCCGGTCGACCCCGAGGTGTAAATGACATAGGCGAGATCGTCCGGCTTGAGATCGACGCTGTGCAACTCGGGCGCAGCAGCAATGCTCTGGTCGCTGACGGCAATTGTTTCAACGTGCGACGGCCACTCGACGCGGGTCAGAAGTGCTGGCTGGGTAAGCACCAGACTCGCTTCGGCACGCTGCAGAATATGCTCCAGACGTTCCGTTGGCAGCGCGGGGTCGAGCGGCAGATAGGCACCGCCTGCGTATTGAATCGCCAGGGTTGCCAGCACCTGCTCCCAGCCTCGCTCCATGACCACTGCGACCAGACGATTGGGCAGCACACCTTTGGCCTGCAGAATCGCCGCCAGTTGCCGCGCTTCGTCGCGCAGTTGGCCGTAGCTCAACTGGCGCTGGGTGCCGATCACTGCCAGCGCTTCTGGTGTGGCAAGCGCCTGGCGGTCAAACAGCTCGTGCATCAACGCTGACTCGACAGGGCTCTCGGCAGGCACTGGCAAGCGCGCCATCGGCAGCAGTTGCGGGGTGTCTGCGCTCCAGGCAGCGGGTTCCAGCAAGCGATCCAGCAACGCGTTATAGGCAACGAACATCTGCTCGATCATGCCTGCCGGAAACAATTCGTCGATGCTGTCCCAGTTGAACAACAGACGTCCTTCCAGCTCCAGCAAGGTGTGATCAAGCCATACTTGCGGGGTCTGGGTGATGCTGTGCATGTGTTCGGCATTCAGCGCATCGGCCAGATTGAACTCGGCCAGTTCCGGTGCGGCTTCCGACAGCGTGCTGTTGAACACAATCGGCATGGCGGTCTGCTGAACGCCACGTGCCTGGGACAGCTCGCGCAGCACCCGCACGCCGCTGACCATAGAATGATCGATGTCCTGCCACAATCGGGCCTGCACCGCGCGGGCCTTTTCGGTGAAGCTTGCGGCGCCGTCGATACTGACTTCCAGCAAGACCAGCGAGGTGAAGTCGCCGATGATGTCATCGACATCCGGGTGCAGCGGCATGCGGTTGAACAGCGGCAGGCTCAAGGTGAAACACGGCTGTCGGCTCCACAACGCCAGCACTTCGCTGAACGCGGTCAGCAGCATGACTGAAGGCGTTACCGCGAACTGTCTGGCGAGGTCCTTGAGTCGCGACCATTGCGCAGCTGGAATATCGCGGTCACGGCGCGTGAAATGCGGCCGGACGATGCTTTCCGGCTGGCGCACCAGCGGCAGGTCCGGCGCAGGCGCCAGCGAGGTGACCTTCTCGCGCCAGTAGCCCAGCGCCTGCGCATAGCGGCCTTCATTGCGCAGCCGATGTTCGGCCAGCACATAATCGCGAAAGGTCAGGCCAGGGTCAGGTAGGTCGAGCTGCGGATCGGCATAAAACGCCATCAGTTCGCGCGCCAGGATCTGCGTGCTCGCCGCGTCAACAATTAATGCGTCGAGGCTGATGTGCAGATGGCTGATGTCATCGTCGAGCAACGACAGGCTGAACTCGAACAACGGCCAGCGACTGGCATCCAGCACTTGGTGAGACTGCCGTTCGCGCGTGTCATGCAACGCCTGTTGTACCGCCTCGCCCGCCAGGCCGCGCAGGTCGCTGCGTGGCATCTGATAAATCGGCACGCGTTGCAGGACTTGCTGCGTTCCATCATCAAGGAATATCACGCGCAACATGTCGTGGCGCTGAATCATGCGGTTCAGGGCATGCTCGAAACGCGACGCATCCAAGCCGGGAATACGCAGTTCTTCGTAGCCGTGCGCACTGACGCCGCCGAGGCTGACCGAAGCTTCACGGCCAAACCAGTACGCTTGCTGAATGTCGGTCAGCGGGAATGGCGCATAGCGTGCCTCGCGGTCCGCTTCGATCAGGGCCAACGGAGTTTCGACCTTGCCACCTGCCTGCCATGAGTTCCTGACCTGCTCAGCCAGTTCAGACAGCACGGGGGTCTTGAACAGGCTGCTCAGCGACAGCTGCGCGCCCATGCGCTGATTGATCATGTAGATCATTCGAGTGGCCAGCAGCGAGTGCCCGCCCAAGTCAAAAAAGTTGTCTTCGACGCCGACCTGCCCGCACTTGAGCACCTTGGCCCAGATCGCCACCATTTGCCGTTCGACCTCATCACGCGGAGCCACATAAGTGGTTGTCGCCTGTCGCTCCGGTACCGGCAGGGCCTGACGATCAAGTTTGCCGTTGCGGGTCAGCGGCAACTGCGCCAATGCCACCCAGGCGCTGGGGATCATGTGCTCCGGCAGGTGCTGACGCAGCTCGGTGCGCAGCGTCTCGACAGAGGCCGGGCCGACCACGTAGGCCACCAGACGCTTGTCGCCCGGGGTGTATTCGCGCAACAGCACAACGGCGTCTTGTACGCCGGGTTGCTGGTGCAGAAGGCTGTCGATCTCGCCGAGTTCGACGCGAAAACCGCGCAGCTTGACCTGCTGGTCGATACGCCCGAGGTATTGCACATTGCCGTCGGCCTGAAAGCGCGCCAGATCGCCACTGCGGTACATGCGTGCGCCGGGTTGCGGGTCGAACGGGTCTGGCGAAAAGCGCTCGGCACTCAGGGCCGGACGGTTCAGGTAACCACGCGCCAGACATGAGCCGGCGATGTACAGCTCCCCCGCTACACCGACCGGCAGCGGGTTCAGATCGTCATCAAGCACGTATAGCCGCGCATTATCGATAGGACGACCAATCGGCGGAGCGTCCGGCCACTGCGCGGCGTCGCTGCACGTCAGGCTGTACTGGCTAACGACGTGAGTCTCGGTCGGGCCATACTGGTTATGCAGGTGCGTGCCACCCAGGCCCAGAACGAAGGCGCGCAGCTCGTCATTGACGTGCAGCGCCTCGCCCGCGGTGATGATCTCGCAGCCGCCTGCCGGCATTGGCGCATCGGCCTCAGTGAGGCTGGCCAGCTGCTGAAGCACGGCGAACGGCAGAAACGCGCGCTGGACTCCCTCGCTCACCAGCAGCGGACGCAGAGAAGCCAGCTCCTTGCGGCTGGTTTCACTCATCAACAACAG
Source organism: Pseudomonas coronafaciens pv. oryzae str. 1_6 (assembly GCF_000156995.2). Taxonomy (NCBI): domain Bacteria; kingdom Pseudomonadati; phylum Pseudomonadota; class Gammaproteobacteria; order Pseudomonadales; family Pseudomonadaceae; genus Pseudomonas; species Pseudomonas coronafaciens. Next base: position 3,521,993 of record NZ_CP046035.1, read on the forward strand.
GCTGCCGCCCTGACACAACGTGCTGCAGATTTCCTGAAATGACACGTCGAAATTAAGCGAGGCGAATTGCAGTACACGTGCTGGCGCTGGCGCCTGATCCAGTTGCCAGGCGATCAGATTGTCCAGCGCCGCACGGCTGTGTGCCACGCCCTTGGGTCGCCCGGTCGAGCCGGAGGTGTACAGCACGTAGGCAAGGTTGGCGGGGCTTACCGCGACCTGCGGCTCGCTGATTGGACAGCGCTGCCACTGCTCGACATGCACATCCAGACAGCACACCGGCAAGACCGCGCACTGTGCTGGCAGGCCATCGCGCAGCGAGCGTTGCGTCAACAACAGGGCCGGGGCGGCATCCTCGAACATGAACGCCAGACGCTCGGCCGGATACGCCGGGTCGAACGGCACGTAGGCCGCACCCGCCTTGAGGATGGCCAGCAAACCGATGACCATCTGCGGCGAGCGCTCAAGACACAGACCGACGCTCTGCTCGGGTCGCACGCCCTGTTCGATCAGATAGTGCGCAAGGCGATTGGCCGCCTGGTTCAGTTCGGCGTAGGTCAGTTTCTGTCCGTCGGCGAGCAATGCCACGGCGTCGGGCGCATGCTGCGCCTGAGCGGCAAAGCGCGCCATGCAATCGGGCATTGCCGAGGTGTCGCGCCGGGTGCGGTTCCAGTCATGCACCATCCGCCGCTGTTGCTCGGCATTCAACAGCTCGATGGCAGCCAGTGGTTTTTCGCTGCCCTCGACCATCTGTAGCAGAACGTGACGCAGGTACTCACCGATCTGCGTAACGGTATCGCGCCTGAACAACCCCGAGGCGTACTCCAGCCCTCCGATGATCTCTCCGTCGCGTTCGCTGAGCGCCAGTTGCAGATCAAATTTGGCGACCTGCCGAGCGCTCGGCAGCTCGCTGACCTCAAGCCCCGAGAGCAGCAGGTCTGAATCCTGATTCTGCTCCCAGGCGAACAACACCTGGAAGACCGGGCTGTGGGCCAGGCTGCGCGGCGGGTTGAGCAACTCCACCACCTGATCAAACGGCAGGTCCTGATGCTCCTGCGCGGCAAGTGCGACATCGCGCGCCTGCTGCAGCCAGCTGGCCACTGTAGGGTCGCCATTGCGGGTCATGCGCAAGGCCAGAGTATTGACGAAGAAGCCGATCAGCCCTTCCAGTTCCTGCTGGCTGCGATTGGCCGAGGGAACGCCGATAACCACGTCGGCCTGCCCGGACAGACGCATCAGCAGCAGCGACCAGGCGGCCAGCAGGTTCATGAACAGTGTGGTGCCGTGCTCCGCTCCCAGCGCTCTCAGCTTTGCTGTAAGCGCCCTATCGATGACCAGCGGCACAAAGCCGCCCTGATAATCCTGCACTGCCGGACGCTTGTGATCGGCAGGCAATTCCAGCAGCAACGGCGCGCCGCTGAGGGCTTCATGCCAATAGCGACGCTGCGTTTCCAGCACCTCTCCACTGAGCCAGCGACGCTGCCAGACTGCGTAATCGACGTATTGCACCGGCAGCGGCGGCAATGGATCGGCGCGCCCTTGCAAGAACGCCTCGTACAGCAGGCCCAGTTCGCGGGTCAGCACGCCCATCGACCAGCCATCCGAAACAATGTGGTGCTGGGTCAGCAGCAACACATGCTCATCATCCGCCAGCTTTACCAGGCTGACGCGCATTAGCGGTCCGGTGGTCAGGTCGAAAGGCCTGGCGCCCTCTTCCTCCATCAACTCGCCGAGACGGGCCTCGGCATCGTGGTAGCCCTGAAGGTCGATAACGGGCAGCGGCAGGCGCTGACCGGCGACTGCAACACACTGCCGACCTTCGCCTTCAATATCCATGAACGTGGTGCGCAAGGCTTCGTGGCGGTTGACCAGCTGATTGAAGCTGCTTTCCAGCGCCGACACCTGCAAAGGCCCGCGCAGGCGCAGGTTGAGTGGCATGTGATAGGCCGCATTGCCACCTTCAAGTTGCGCCAGAAACCACAGGCGCTGTTGAGCGGACGACAACGGCTGAGCAGCCGAGCGCTCCACCGGCGTGATCGCCAGGCGCGCGTTGCCCTGCGCACTGACCAGCCGCTCGGCGAACTGTCGCAGCACCGGCGCTGCAAATAAGGCAGCCGGTGAAACATCCAGGTTCAATTGCTGACGGACCTGCGCCAGTACCCGCATCACCAACAAGGAGTGGCCACCGAGCGCAAAAAAGTGATCCTGACGGCCGACCTGTTCAATACCCAGCACATCGGCCCAGATAGCTGCGATAGCCTTTTCCAGTGGACCTTCGGCAGCTTCGAAGTCGTGTTGATTGAAAGCATCGGCCTGCGGCTCGGGCAATGCACTGCGATCCAGTTTGCCGTTGGCCGTCAGCGGCATTGCGTCCATGCGCACGAATGCAGCGGGGATCATGTAGTCAGGCAGATTGGTTTGCAGTTGTTGACGTAGCGCACGCGGGGTCAGAGCTACCTGACCAGGTTCGCGGTTGCCGAGTGCATGAAAGTAGGCAACAAGCCTCGACACACCGCGGCGGTCTTCGCGAAGCAACACGACGCTTCCACGCACGCCAGGAATCTCGGCCAGACGCGCCTCGATTTCTCCCAGTTCCAGGCGCAGACCGCGCAGCTTGGCCTGCGTGTCGTTGCGGCCGAGAAACTCGAAATTGCCATCGTCCCGCTGGCGAGCCATGTCACCACTGCGATACAGCCGCTCACCCGGCACAAACGGGCTGTCGATAAACCGTTCGGCGCTCAGTTGCGGCAGGTTCAGATAGCCGCGTGCAACACCAGCGCCGCCAATGTACAGCTCACCTGCAACGCCTTCGGGAACCGGTACACCTTGATCATCAAGCAGGTAAATCCGGGTATTGGCCAACGCCCTGCCAATCGGCAGAACGCCGTCGACCTGGCTGGCAGCATCGAACTCAAAACAGGTGCTGTCGATGCTGGCCTCGGTGACGCCGTAAGCCTGCACGATTTGCACGTGGTCACCACACAAGCTGCGCAGTTGACGGGCGCTGTGCGCGGTCCATATGTCCGAACCGCAGACCACGCTGCGCATGAATGACAGATCGTGGCCGGTCTCTTCCACCCAGGCCAGCAGCAAGTTGAGCACCGCCGGCACGAAATCTGCGAAGCCGATGGACGCCTCGCGCATCAGGCGGTAAAGCGCGGGCGGGTCCATCAGGGTGTCACGTGGGCACAGCACCAGGGTGCCGCCAAAACCCAGTGCGCGGATCAGATCGGCACTGAACACATCAAAGGAAAACCCGGCCATCTGCAGATGATTGACAGGCGTGCTCAGTGCGTAGAGTTGCTCCCAGGCTGCGCTGACCGCAATCAAACCGCGATGCTCGACCATAACGCCCTTCGGCACGCCGGTAGAGCCCGAGGTGTAGATCACATACGCCAGATGACGAGACGTCAGGCCGATGACATGCGGGTCGGGATTGTGGGCTGGCTGCCCGGCCCACAGGCAGGTATCTGCCATGTCGAGCAGCGTTGGCGTTTCAGCGCATCCTGCCAGTGCCGCCAGCATGGCTGGACGCGCCAGGTCATGGGTCAGCAGCACCCGCGGCGCACTGTCCGTCAGCATATGCGCCAGCCGTGCCTGCGGGTAAGCGGGGTCAAGGGGCACATAGGCACCGCCTGCCTTGAGCACTGCCAGCACGCCAATCAGCATGTCCAGCGAGCGCTCCAGGCAAATGCCGACACGCACATCCGGACCGACGCCGAGCCCGCGCAGGTGATGCGCCAGTCGATTGGCCTGAGTGTTCAGCGCCGCATAATCGAGCGACTGGTTGCCGAACCTGACGGCAACGGCTTGAGGCGCGCGCTGCACCTGAGCCTCGAACAGTCCATGCACTGACTGGTTTTCGTCGAAGTGCGGCTCAGTATCAGGACGAACGAAGCCCGTCCCGTGCGAGGAAAATATGTCGACCATCAACAACTACCGTCCATGAACAGATTGTTTTACGGGAAGGCAAAGCCATGGCATCCGCCCGCCAGGACCGACGTCGAGAACGCCGGCAAGCATGCATGAGGCTTAGGGAGAGGGTGCGGCGCGCGCTCTGGGGATCACGTCATTGCCAGACATGACAAGGCCATGCACAAGGTTTTGAGAGTGGGCGCCGAGCGCGACAAGGCGCGACTCGCGAGTGGACGAGGGACTGGCTGGCTCGTTGACGAGACCCATTGCAGTGCCCATGGAGCTGAAGTTTGCAGACCGCGTGACCACTTGAAACCTCATCTTCCGCTTGAGGGTCAACGACGGGGAACGTCCTGTGCAGGGGTATCAGCGCCAGGGTGAACCCAATCGGCTGTGATTGCCGGAGCGGTAGCCCCAGGGCAATCAATGGCGCTGGGTTTTTGACCCTTGGCGCCGAGGGACAGTAATCATCAATTTTGCCAGCGAGGCAAACAAAAAGTTATAAACCGGGAAAATGTCCGTCAAACGGCACGCTTTTCAGTGCGAGACTCCCCTTCAGAAAACAGCGGATACCGGCCATGCCCCTCACCTTTCGCCGACTTGCTCCAGACGATGCCGTCGCCTATCGGGCGCTGATGCTCGAGGCCTACACGCTGCACCCGGATGCTTTCACATCGGATGTGGCAGAGCGTGAAGCGTTGCCGATCTCGTGGTGGCAAAACAGGCTCGATAACGCACCCTCGGCCAGCGATGCCGTGTTCGCGGCGCTGGAGGATGGCCGCTTGCTCGGCACCGTGGGGCTGTCGATGGAAACCCGAAAAAAGGCCCGTCACAAATGCACCCTGTTCGGCATGTACGTGCCCCTTGCGCACAGGGCACGAGGCATCGGTCAGCAGCTGATGAACAACGTGCTGGCGTATGCAACATCGCAAACGCAACTGCTGGTCGTCCAGCTCACCGTGACCCAAGGCAACGCCGGGGCTCAGGCATTGTACGAGCGAATGGGCTTTGTGCCATTCGGCCTGGAACCCCTTGCAGTGTCGGTGGGTGGCGGGTTCGTTTCGAAGGTGCATATGTGGAAGGATTTGCGGGACTAATCACCCATACCGGGCGACGTCCCTGAAGCCGCCCCGCAGGCATCAGCAACCCAGCGCTTGTGCTGCTTCAGTCAGTGAATTGACTACGACATCCCAGTCCTGCTCCGCAGCCAGATCAGAGGTCTGGCCAGGCCCGTGTTCGGATGGCCTTCGAACGAAAACGGTCTTGAAGCCATTGGCGCGAGCTGCTGCCAGATCGGAATTGTGCGCGGCGACCATCGCCATCGACTCCGGGGCCAACCCCACTGCCCTGGCAGACTTCAGGTAGGTCTGAGGGTTGGGCTTATAGGTGCCTGCGATCTCCGCACCGACAATCACATCCCATGGCAACCCACCGAACTTTGCAAGGTTGAGCATTCCTGCAATGTGCCCGTTTGACAGCGTACCGATCGAAAACCTGCGCTTTAGCCGGGTGAGGCCGGCAACGGAATCAGGCCAGGGGTCCAGTTTTTCCCAGGCTTTGTTCAGCTCCGCCAGCTCAGCATCGTGGATACTGCCAAAGTCTGCATTGAGCCTGGCCAGTACGGTTTCCAGATTCTCCCGGTTCAAGACGTCGAGCGTCACGAAGGGCCGTTCGCCTGAACGTACGCGCTGCATGGACGGCTGGTAGAGCCCTCGCCACTGATCGGCAAAGTCGAGTGGATCGATCTGTATGGCGTGCTGTTCGAGGAAAGGCGCCGCGGCTCTGGCCACACCGTTTCGCCAGTCCACGACAGTGCCGAATACGTCAAAACCCAGAAAACCTGCGTGTTCCAGCTTGGTCATGATTGCTGCTCCCAGAGGACGTTTCATCACTTGAAGATGCCTGCAAGATACATTTCTTCAACGGATGAGTTCACGAGCGGTCTGATAAATGGCAAGGCCGGATCGATACCCTTCGGGCGTTGATACTCGACAGGTAACGGGCCTATCAAATGATTGATGGAGGATTCCATGAAGTACGTGAAGCTTGGCAGTACGGGGCTGGATATCTCCAGACTGTGCCTCGGGTGCATGACGTTCGGTGAGCCTGATGCCGGCACACATCCCTGGACACTGGACGAGCAAGCAAGCCGGCCCATCATCAGGCACGCGGTGGAGCAAGGCATCAACTTTTTCGACACAGCCAACAGCTATTCGGCGGGCACGTCGGAAACCATCGTAGGGAAACTCCTCAAGGAGTTCACCCGCCGCGAAGAAACCGTCATTGCAACAAAAGTGTTCTTCCCGGCGAACATGTGGGAAGGCTCCACCAGGCCCAACGACAAGGGACTGTCCCGCAAAGCGATCATGGCCAACATCGATGCGAGCCTGCAACGATTGGGCACCGATTATATCGACCTGTACCAGATCCACCGCTGGGACTACGACACGCCCATCGAAGAAACCATGGAAGCCTTGCACGACGTGGTCAAGGCAGGCAAAGCCAGGTACATCGGAGCGTCGTCCATGTATGCCTGGCAGTTCGCCAAGGCGCAACAGGTTGCGTTGGCAAACGGCTGGAGCAGGTTTGTTTCCATGCAGAATTATCTGAACCTGGTGTACCGGGAAGAAGAGCGCGAGATGATCCCGCTGTGTCTCGATCAGGGCGTCGGTCTTATGCCCTGGAGCCCGATGGCGCGTGGCCGGTTGACACGGCCTCATGGTCAACAGACAGAACGCACCAGGACCGATATTTCCGGGCAGTCTTTTTATGAAGCCACTGAGCAGGAAGACGGTCGCGTCATTGATGCAGTGGAAAAGCTCGCCGGCGAGCGAGGCGTCCCGATGGCGCAGATAGCCTTGGCCTGGGTGCTTGCCAAACGCGGTGTGTCAGCCCCGATCGTCGGCGCCTCCAAAGCATCGCAACTGGACGATGCCATCGCAGCACTCGACCTGGTGCTGAGTGACGAGGACATCAGCCAACTTGAAGCCCCGTATGTGCCTCATGCAGTGACCGGTTTTGCCTGACACGTTCGAACGCTCGGTCGGCAGCAGACGCTGCTGGCCCGCGCCCGGAAGCATGATGGATGACATTTGGCCGGTCGTGGCTGACCCGAAATTCTGCAATAACAACTGTCTATCCGATTGCGTGTAAATATCTATTTGGCGCCTGTGCGACTCAAGCATACTGTCTGGCCATTCGCTATTAGCTGGCGCCACGATTATGGCGACCAACCGACCTTTCCTTTACGAGCTTTTCTCATGAAAAAACCGGTTTCTCTGGCGACGCGTATCGGCTTGGGTTTTGCCGCAATCGTGTCGCTGCTCATATTGATCACTGCGGTGGGTATCCAGCGGGTGGGGTTTATCGACACTACGCTTGAGGACGTCGGAGAAAACGCAGCAAAAGTGCAGCGCTACGCGATCAACTTTCGCGGCAGCGTACACAACCGGGCAATCGCCCTGCGGGATGCCGTACTGGTCAGCAACGACCAGGATCTGGCCACTCATCTGGCAGAGATGACCCGTTTGGAAAAAGACTACGTCGACTCGGCTGTGCCAATGGATCAGCTGTATACCAGACCCAGCGTAACGGGCGAAGAGCGTCAGTTGCTGAGCGCCATCAAGGAAATCGAACAGCAGACACTCGCCTCTACCAAGAGCGTGATTGCGCTGCGTCGTGCAGGTGATATTGCCGGCGCCCAAGCGCTTTTATTGCGCCAGGTTTCCGGTGATTACAGCGAATGGCTGAAACGCGTCAACGCGCTTATCGACCACGAGGAAGCCTCAATCAGGTCACAACTCGACAGCGTGCAGGCAACGGCTGGCCAGTTTCGCGGGTTGATGCTCATGGCAACGGCGTTCGCCGTGCTGCTCAGCATTGTGCTGTCGATGGTCATCATCCGCTTTGTCAAAAGAACGCTCGGCGCAGAGCCGGTAGACGTCGCGCAGGCCATCAGGCGGCTGGCCGACGGTGATCTGCAGCAGAACATTTCCACCGAACACCCCGAGAGCGTGATGGGCGTGCTGAAAACCGCGCTGAGTCGCCTCTCCGAGACGATCACTCAAGTACGACAGGCCGCTCAGGAAGTAAGCCAGTCATCGACCGTGCTGTCGGCTGCGTCCTCCACCAACAATGCTCAGGTCATGGTGCAGACTCGCGAAGCCGAACAGGTGGCAACCGCTATCAGTGAGATGGCTGCCACAGTCAACGAAGTTGCCGGCTATGCGGCACAGGCAGCAGATGCAGCGCGTCTGGCGGACACCGAAGTGGAAACCGGCAACAGTCTGGTAGAAGGGACTACCGCGGCCATTGAACAACTGGCTGCAACGCTGGTGGAAACGACCAGCACTGTAGAGCAGGTATCCAGGCACGGTGAACAGATCGAAACAGTCATCGAAGTGATCAACTCGATCGCCTCCCAGACCAACCTGCTGGCCCTTAATGCTGCCATCGAAGCCGCTCGTGCGGGCGAACATGGGCGAGGGTTTGCAGTGGTGGCGGATGAAGTGCGCTCGCTGGCGACACGCACCCAGCAGTCGACGCAGGAAATTCAGGCAATGATCAGCACGTTGCAAGGCGGCACAGAAACCGCCGCGCAGAACATGCGTGACAGCTGCGAGCTGGTCAACAAGGCAGTTGCACAGACCCGCAATGCACAGAGCGCGCTGTCGAAAATCAGCAAAGAGGTAGGCGCAATCAATCACATGAACGCGCAAATCGCCAGTGCGTCAACTCAGCAAAGCGCGGTGGCCGAAGAGGTCGCGATGAATATCAACAGTATTCACGACTCGACACTCAAGTCCGCCAGCGGCTCCCAGCAAGTGGCAACCGCCAGTGAGGATCTGGCGTTGCTAGCGGACCGCCTGACGCAAAAGGTGGCGTTTTTCAAAGCTGGCTGAAAACAGGCCGTATCAGTCCGCGCAGGTTACCGCTGGTGACCTGCGCAGCGACCACGCCACTGTTGCCATAGACAGCGCGGCGCATACCGCGCCGGTCACGATCGCAGCCGTAAAGCCCGCGCTTTCGGACACCAGCCCGCCTATAAATGCCCCGCCGCCAATCGACAGATTGACCACACAGACCAGCAGCGCCTGAACGCCTTCCACACGCCCGTTCGAGGCGTCGAAGCACCATATCTGCGTGGTGATCGGGATCATTCCGAAGGCAAATCCCCAGACCAGAGTGACCGGCCATAGCAGCCACGGGTTGCCGACAAACATGAGTAATGCGCTCAGTGAGCCCAGCATCAGCAGGGTCATGATCAATACCGAGGACGGCGCATTTCTGGCCGCCAACGCACCACCAGCCAGATTGCCCGCTACCGCTGCCAGACCGAAGGCAAAGAGCAACACGCCTAGCGCCTGGCCTTTAATGTTGGCGGACTCCATGACGAAGGGTGCGAGGTAGGTGTAGGCCGCGAAGTGGCCGACATAGATCAACAGCGCGGCAGCAAACATCCGGCGAATTTTTTGCTCACCCGCCAACGAAAGCATCTGCCCGATACCGGCAGAGCGCTCACCCGGCAATGCAGGCAGAAGCGTGGCGATCAACAGGCCTACAGCAACGGTAACAACCGCCGCGGTTTCAAACGCAGCCCGCCAGCCAAATGCTTCGCCGATCACTGTACCCGCAGGTATGCCGGCTACTGTGCCAATCGAAACGCCCGCCAGCACATACGCGGTCGCCTTCACGCCCTCCTTGCCCGGCCTCAGCCGAGGCCCCAAAGACCCGGCAATGGTCCAGAATCCCCCTAGGGCGAAGCCGAGCAATGCTCTGCCGGTGAGGGTCAGCCAGAACTGTTCCGATAATGCGACGATCAGGTTGGACACCAGCAATATCGACAGCAGGCAGAGCAGCAGACGCTTACGGTCGACATGACTGAACAGCGCAATGCAGGACGGTGCGGAAATCGCCGCGAGGACACCGGGGACGGCCATCATCAAGCCAGCGTGACTGACACTGGTGCCAAGGTCACGGGCGATATCGGGTAACAGCCCTACAGGAAGAAATTCCGTGGTAACGGTAGCAAACGATCCAAGGGATACGCTGCCGACGGCCCACCATGAAGCAGGTTGTGTTTCGAGGTTTCCAGCGGTTTCAAAGCGACTCACAGCGGTTCCAGAATTCAGTTTTTTTCGCGACTGGCCCTTCTGGCCAGCGCATGTAAGCGCACAACCCTAACGTGTAAGGCGTTATTGAATCTACCCCGAATGCAGGTCTCGACGCCCTGCGTCGCACGAGAGGACGCAGGGCATCAATGGATGATGAGGCTAACGAAACGGGGTGAATGAATTCGCCCCGTGGTCGTCAGCTTATTTGTTGCGGGTCACTCTCCAGACCGTGTTGGCCAGGTCGTCGGCAATGATGAGCGCGCCTTTGGGATCAACGGTTACCCCCACTGGCCGGCCGCGAGTCTTGCCGTCTTCACCCCGGAAACCTGTCGCGAAGTCCACGGGCTCGCCCGCAGGACGGCCATTGGCGAACGGCACGAAGATCACCTTGTAGCCAACCGGATTATCGCGGTTCCAACTGCCATGCTCGCCGACGAACAAGCCGTCAGCAAACTTGTCACCCATGGCCGGGATGGAGAACGACACGCCCAGTGCGGCGACGTGTGAGCCCAGGCTGTAATCAGGTTTGATCGCAGCAGCGACCTTGGCCGGGTTTTGCGGTTGAGCACGCGGATCGACGTTCTGGCCCCAATAGCTGTAAGGCCAGCCATAAAAGGCGCCCTCTTTCACCGAAGTCAGGTAATCCGGAACCAGGTCAGGCCCCAGTTCGTCGCGTTCGTTGACCACCGTCCACAACTGCCCCGTACCCGGCTGGATCGCCAGCGCGGTCGGGTTACGCAGACCGGTCGCGTACGGCTTGTGAGCGCCCGTCGCGGCGTCGATTTGCCAGACCATTGCACGGTCGATCTCGACCTCCATGCCGCGCTCGGTCACGTTGCTGTTCGAACCAATACCGACGTACAGGAAGCGACCGTCAGGGCTGGCGGTCAGCGCTTTGGTCCAATGGTGATTGATCGCTGAAGGCAGGTCCGTCACCTTAACCGGTTCGCCGCCCGCCTTGGTCTGACCGTCCTGATAGTCGAAACTGACCAGAGCGTCCTGATTGGCGACATACAGTTTGCCATTCGCGAAAGCCAAGCCGTATGGCGCATTGAGGTTTTCGGCGAACACCGTCTTCAATTCGTACTTGCCGTCGCCATCGGCATCACGCAACAGCGTCAGACGATTACCGCCTTTGACTTTGGTATTGCCCTGCGCCTTGATGACACTGGCGATCACATCCTTGGGTTTGAGTTTGGCAGCACTGCCGCCGCGCCCCTCGGCAATGATGATGTCGCCATTGGGCAGAACCACTGATTGACGCGGAATGCTCAGGTCAGTGGCAATCGCCGTGATGCTGAAACCCTCCGGTACGGTCGGCTTCTGATCACCCCATGCAACAGGTTCGGCAATCTTCATGCTCGGCAGCAGGCCGCGTTGCGGTTCTGGCAGTTTAGGGTCCGGACCACGAGCCTGGGTGCTGTCAGCCTCGCCACCACAGGCGCTCAGCAACAACGCCATACTCAATGCAGTCAGTGCGTGGATATTTCTCATTTTGCACCTCCGGAGCGCAGGCTCGTCAGCCCTGTCCACGTCGCGACGCAGGCCAGCAGGGTGACAATCACCGACAGGATCAGGCCCGACGGCATGACCGCCCAGGCATCTTTGGCATGTTCAAAAGCGTTGACCAGGCCAAGCACCCAAGTCACCAGCAATAGCAGAAAATACGCCACAGGACGTCCAGCCTTGTGATCCGCACGGATCAGGTTCACCAGTGCAAACAACAGCGCCAACCCGCAAAACAGCAAGCCGCCGGCAATCAGCCAGGCAGCAAAGTTGCTCCATTGGATCTGGAACGTCTGGTAGTAGGCGATATCACTCAGCAATCCACCGAGGAATAGTGGAACGGTGCCAGCAAGCAGGGTCGCGTGTAGCGGGCCTGGCGTGCAGCGGTAGACGGGATGGGGGGTAACGGTCATGACGGCTCCTTATCGTTCGGCGACCCTGGATCAAGGCTCAATGCGGATTGCACTCGCCTGTCGGGGTCGCGCTGACTGCGCATAAGGAAGGATCACGTTGCGGAACGGATAGTTCAGCGCATTTCATTTCGAAATATTTTGAAAGCTTTACGGGCGGGTTAATGCCTTGTTGCGACGGCAGCGCTCGGAGCAATAGCGAACCTCGTCCCAGCAGCGCGCCCACTTCTTGCGCCATGTAAACGGCAGGCCGCAGACCACGCAGTTTTTTACCGGCAGCTCGGTCTTTTTCAAAGTGCTTCTCCGGCGTCCAGTCTGGCCAGCAAATGCTCGCCCCGCGCCCATAGTGCCTGCTGCTTGGGTGCGACCATGCGATCAAGGTTCTTGTAAATCATGCCCATGCGCTGGTTGCGGCGTAAAAGGTCGCTGTGACGCATCAGAAAATGCCAGTAAAGCGCGTTGAACGGACAGGCATCGTCGGTCGTGCTTTCAGTCACTTTGTACGCGCAGCCACGGCAGTAATCAGACATGCGTTTGATGTACTGACCGCTTGCGCAATAAGGCTTGGAGCCCAGATAACCGCCATCGGCGTGCATCACCATACCCAGCGTGTTGGGTAGCTCGACCCAGTCGAACGCGTCCATGTAAATCGCCAGATACCATTCGCAGATCTGCTCCGGCACGATGCCGGCGAGCAGCGCAAAGTTTCCGGTGACCATCAGGCGCTGAATATGGTGGGCATAGGCATGTTTCAGGCTTTGGCCTATCGCCTGGCTCATGCAGTTCATCTTTGTTTCACCGGTCCAGTAAAACTCCGGAAGCGGCCTGCTGTTGCCAAACAGATTACCGCTGGCGTAGTCAGGCATCTTCAACCAATAGACGCCGCGCACATATTCGCGCCAGCCAATCAACTGGCGGATAAAACCTTCGGCAGCGTTCAGCGCCACCTTGCCCGACCAATAAGCAGACTCAACATCGCTGCAGATCTGTCGCAGGTCCAGCAGACCGATATTCAGCGCCGCGCTGATTCGCGCATGAAACAGAAAAGGCTCATCTGTCGCCATCGCGTCCTGATAATCGCCAAAACCCGCCAGGCCAAAATCCAGAAAATACTCCCACAGCGCCTGAGCATCTGCATGCGTCACTGGATAGTCGAAAGCCTCCAGCGAGCCATAATGGTTGGCGAAACGTTCCGCCACCAGCGCCAGCACATCGCGGGTAATCGCATCGGCGGAAAAGCGCATCGGGTACGGTGCAGCCACGCCCTTGGGCAGCGCCTTGCGGTTTTCGGCATCAAAGTTCCAGGCGCCACCGACCGGCGTACCGTCGCCATTCAACAACAGCCCGCTCTTGCGCCGCATCTCGCGATAAAAAAACTCCATGCGCAGTTGCTTCTTGCCCTGCGCCCATGCCGAGAACTCGTCACGGGAACACAGAAAGCGCGTGTCGGCATGCCACCGAATCGGCAGCCCGCAGTCCTTGATCGACTGCTCCAGGCGCCAGTCGCCGCACTCGGTCACGTGCAACTCCTGCGCCTCCAACAGAGCCTGCCAGCGACAAAGCTCGCCCGGTATCGAGCCGGAGTTCTCCGGGTCATCCAGCGTGACGTACTGCTCCCGAACCCCACGCTCACGCAACGCTTCGGCGAAATGACGCATGGCACTGAAGATCAGCGCAATTTTCTGCGGATGATGCGGCACATGACTCGCCTCCTCCATGACCTCGACCAGCAGGACTGTGTCGTGCTCGGGATGCATGTCCTGCAGGGACGCCAGGTCGAAAGAGAGCTGGTCGCCGAGGACAAGATGGAGTCGGTAAGTAGTCGACATGAGTGGCTTCCGCGACAAAAAAGTTGTACCAATGTAGATTTTTGTACAAGTTTTTCATAGCGGTTTTTTGCGCATGTCGTATGCATCCAGACACCTGCTAAGCGTAACCGCGCCGATTCACGCCTGCTAGCGTCAGAACAGGCTCTGCCTGTCTCGCAAAACTCCATTGGCCATTCCAGCCATCTTCCCGCCCGCGAATGTGAAAATTTTGTTAAGTATTTGGCCGAAGCGTCTTCTTCTGGCAGAAACAACCTGTCACACTAATGCGAACCGTTATCAACATTATTATCATCCAGCCACGGACGGCTTCAGGGAGTGTCGGATTCATGCCGGGGCAACATTCGCAAAGCCGTAATCGTTTTACACCTTGCCTGTTGGCGATGGGCATCTGGGCAGCAGCGACACAGCCCGCCTTTTCCGCAGACGCGCAGCCGCCTGTGACGATGGAACTGGGCGCAACGGAAATCAGCAGTGACCAGCTCGGTTCGACCACCGAGGGCAGCCGGTCTTACACCACTGGCGCCATGCAGACAGCCACAAAATTGCCGCTTACCATGCGTGAAACCCCTCAGGCCGTTACTGTCGTCACCCGTCAGCGCATGGACGATCAGGCCATGACCAGCATCAACGATGTGGTCAGGTACACGCCCGGTCTATTTCTCGACCAGTCCAGCGGGCCTGGCCGTCAAACCTATACATCACGCGGCTTTGATATCGACAACATCATGTACGACGGCCTGCCCGCCTCGTACTCGGGTTACACGGCCGGCGTGCAGCCCAACCTGGCCATGTTTGACCATGTCGAAGTGATCAGAGGCGCTACCGGTCTGACGACAGGCTCAGGCAATCCTTCGGCAGCGATCAACATGGTGCGCAAGCGCCCTACCGCCGATCCGCAGGTAAGCCTCACCGGCACCGTCGGCAGCTGGGACGATTACCGTGGCGTATTCGATGCCTCTGGCCCTCTGAACGACAGCCGCACTGTGCGCGGCCGGATAGTCGGTTCCTACCAGGATGCGAACAGCTTCCGTGACAAGGAAAAAAGCGATCACGGCGTTTTCTATGGCGTGCTCGAAGCCGACCTGAGCGATGCAACGACAGCGACCTTCGGCTTGTCTCGTCAGGAAGATCAAACCAACTTTTTCTGGGGCGGCCTGCCGCTTGGCAGCGATGGTCACCATCTGAACCTGTCCCGCTCGACCTACCCCGGTACGGACTGGGAAAACAAGAAGATCCAGATCGACACTGTGTTCGGTGAACTTGAACATCGCTTCGACAACGACTGGAAACTGCGCGTTGCGGGCTCGAGTTCTACTCTGGACGGCGTGTTCTCGGGCACCTACCTCTCGCGCTACAACGGCCCGCTGGAGACCACGGCCTATCAGTCGAAGCCGGATGAAAAGCAGGCAGCACTCGATGTCTATGCCAGTGGACCGGTCGAAGCGTTTGGCCGCACCCACGAAGTAGTGATCGGCAGCAGCAGGCGCGTCTACGACAAGACCAGCAAGGAATACAGCCCCTACGACACCGGGCTGCCTATCGGCGCGCCAAAACCGAACTTTGTGCGGGACGGTAAAACCCACAATATTGCTACCCAGGACGCCATCTACCTCACCACGCGCCTGAGCCTGGCCGACCCGCTGACTCTGATTCTCGGTGGTCGTCTGGACTGGTACGACTACGACGACCGTTCAGGCGACGAGGACTTCAAGGTCACCCGCAACCTGACGCGTTATGCGGGCCTGATCTACAAGCTGGATGACCATTACTCCCTGTACGCCAGCTACACCGATATCTTCAACCCGCAGAACTATCAGGACCTGTCCGGCAAAGTGCTCGACCCGGTGGTGGGCAAGAACTATGAAGTCGGTATCAAAGGCGAGTATTTCAACGGCGCTCTCAACGCCAGCCTGGCGGTGTTCCAGATCGATCAGGAAAACCTCAAGACCGAAGCGCCGACTCAGGCAGGCTGTGCAGTGCTCACGTGCTACGACGCAGCCGGGCTGGTGCGCAGTCAGGGTATCGACCTGGAGCTGCAGGGCGCGCTGACCGAGAACTGGCAAGTCGGCGCGGGGTACACCTACGCCCGCACCCACTACCTAAAGGATTTCGATCCAGCGAAAGAGAATCAGCGCTTCGACACCGATACGCCCGAGCACCTGTTCAAGTTCTCGACGGTCTACCGCCTGCAGGGCGCACTGGAAAAAATGCGTGTCGGCGGCAACGTCTACTGGCAGAGCCGCATGTACAACGACATTGCCCTCACCGACGGCAGCTATCGGCTGGAACAAGGCAGTTACGCGGTGGCGGACTTGATGGCAGGCTATCAGGTCAACAAACACCTGGACCTGCAGTTGAATGCCAACAATATCTTCGACCGTACCTACTACACCGCGATTGGCGCCAGTTCGGTATGGGGCTCTACCGACGTCTACGGCAACCCGCGCAGCTATGCACTGACAGCCAAATACAGTTTCTGACCAACGAGCACGTCGCTACCGGGCAAGCTCGGTAGCGACGCAAATATCGCACGGCCCTACCACCCAAATGCTTTCGCCATACCGCCCAACCCTTTGGACGTCAGATCCAGCGCTCTGGAATCAAGGTGCCGGCTTACCCAGCCCCGCTTGAGCATCAGCTCCAGCAAAGCTGCGCCCAATGCACCGCCGATGTGCGGGGAACGCTCGCTCCAGTCCAGGCAGGCGTAGGCAAGACGCCTGCGCTGAACAAGCATTGCTTCGACGTCAATGCCCAACGCGTTCAACGATCCGATACCTTTCCCACTGACCTGATAATCCTTGCCCTGCTCGATCAGCCAACCCGCCTTGAGCAAGGCGTCGTGCAGCCTGACGGCAATTTCGCCGGCGCAATGGTCGTAACAGGTCCGGGCCTGCCTTAACGCAGAAGGCGTGTTGGGCTGGAATGGCGCAGCACTGTGCTGAGTCAGCGCCAGCAAGGCTTCCAGCGCTCGCGCCACCTGCGCATTGGCCAGTCGATAGTAACGATGTCGCCCCTGCACCAGCATTTCCACCAGACCCTGCTCGCGCAAACGAACAAAGTGGCCGCTGGCGCTTGATGCGCCAATATCGGCAAGCGCCGCCAGCTCGGTCGCCGTCCGTGCGTGCCCGTCCAATAACGCACAGAGCATTCGGGACCTGGCCGGATCGGCAATGGCACCCGCAACTGCTGCCAGCGAAAGATCGGCCGTTTCGACTTCCATAGTTCAACCCTCCCCGAAGTGTTCTCGTAGGCACTCATCATACTGATGCCAAACCACTTGAAGGGATTCACCAAATGCATAAATCGAGTTTTTTTGGCAGAAAAGTTGTCGCGGCAACGTTTGTGATGGCTGTTTTTGGCTGGGGCATCGGCTTCTACGGTCCACCGATATTCATGCACGCCGTAATTCAAAAAACCGGCTGGTCGGCTGCCCTTTGCTCGGCGGCGGTCACTGTGCATTTTCTGGCGGGAACCCTGGTAGTCATCAACCTGCCCGCACTCTACAAACGCGTCGGTTTTCCCTGGACCACTGTGTCAGGTGCAGGAATTCTTGCTGTCGGCATTTTCGGATGGACGATTGCCACGCAGCCCTATCAATTGTTTCTTGCCGCGGTCCTCAGCGGGTTCGGCTGGGTGACGATGGGCGCTGCAGCGGTCAATACAGCCATCTCGCCCTGATTTGTCAGCAAGCGTCCCGGAGCGCTGGCAATGGCTTACAACGGCGCGAGCATTGGCGGCGTGATCTTTTCGTCGGGCTGGGTGTACCTGATCGGCCGGTTCGGGTTCAGCCTCGCTGCAATCGTGGTAGGCGTGGTTTCCATCGCCATCATTGCCCTCCTCGCTTTGACCGTGTTCAGGTTCAGGCCTGAACATCTGGGTCAGCACCCCGATGGTATTCACCACCCAGCAAATGATTTGGCTCAACCACAAGACGCAACGCCCATAACGCTGCGAGGTAACCGGCAGCTCATCACGCTGGCCGCTGCCATGTCGCTAGGGCTTTTCGCACAGATCGGCTTGATCAGCCAGCTATTCATGCTGCTGGTAGATCACGTCGCTGAACAGCGTGCAGGACTGGCAATGGGCATCGCCACTGTCAGCGCCATCGCTGGAAGGTTGCTGTCAGCCAGACTGATGCAGACAAGCCTCAACCGCCGCAATGTGGCCTGCCTGAGTTATGGCTGTCAGTTGCTGGGCTGCATGGTATTGATGCTCATCAATATCGATGCTGCCTGGCTATGGGTCGGAATGGTTCTTTTTGGCTTGGGCATCGGCAATGCGACGTCCTTGCCGCCGCTGATTGCCCAAGCCGAATTTCCCCGCCAGCAAGTAACGCGGGTGGTGACGTTGATTG
This sequence comes from Pseudomonas coronafaciens pv. oryzae str. 1_6, assembly GCF_000156995.2. Lineage (NCBI taxonomy): Bacteria > Pseudomonadati > Pseudomonadota > Gammaproteobacteria > Pseudomonadales > Pseudomonadaceae > Pseudomonas > Pseudomonas coronafaciens. The sequence goes on from NZ_CP046035.1 coordinate 3,540,117, forward strand.
TTGCCATTGCACAAGGCTGTTATGCATTTGCACCGGTATTTTTTGGCAGCGTTCAAGTGCTTTACGATGGACCCCGCAATGAGCTGTTGACCTTGACCCTGGCTTTGGCTGCAAGTATTCAAGCGCTGGTGATGATGGCACTTAGCAATGACACCTGTGAATTCAAAAGTTGCAAAACACCAAAACAGAGCGATCACTCTGCTTTAGAAAAAGAGTAATTATTCTTCATAAACAACAATAAATCATATTTTATTGCTTAAATATTCTAATTAATAACGATAAAAACCATAAAAAGTCAGATTTTAAATACAAGAAAAACAATACTTTAGATTATTTAAAAACGCACTCGTGTATTTTTATCGACGGTGTTTCTTGATCAATCAAAACTTTTGAAACTGCCTGCCAGCGGCGTTGGACTGCTGGCAGATGTGCTCCCTTGCCTTACGCCTCTATTTGGAGATTCTCCCGATGGCCAGACACTTGCTGCCTGCTGCTGCCGCTTTACTGACCTGCCTAGCCGCGCTTTCAGTCTCAGCCGCTGACACGGAAAACCCGCTGCCTCAAACCTCCAGCGAACGCCGCGTTGCGGTTGATGCCAAGCGCCAACAGATCACCGGCGCCGACCTTGCTACACAAAAAACATCCGGCGGAGCGCAAACGATTGTCGACGCGCCGATCGACACCACAGACGCGCCTGCTGGCGATGAAAAACATTGAGCCGGCCGATGACGCACAACACCTCCCCAAGGCATTACGTAAGGAATAGCTCCGTGTCCATTATCAAACAAGGCCTTGGCCTGAGCCTGTTGGCGCTCGGTATCGCCCAGGCAGGCAGCGCTTTTGCTGTTACGCCGATGACTGGCAATGAAGTCGAGGCGCGAGTAGGCGCCATGCTCGACAACATGACTCAGTCGGAGAAGATCAACTTCTCGCGCGTCGACGACGGGCGAATGATCCCCAAACTCGATAAATTCAATCTCCAGGGCACAGTCGCCTACGACTCGGCGATGGGCGTGCTGGTCGGCGGCAAGACGTTCGGCGCGCAGTACCCTTCCCCGTCCGCGCTCGCAGCCACCTGGAGCATCAACCGGGCCAAGGAATTCGGTCTGGCTATCGGCTATGAAACGCGCATCGCGGGCGGTCAGCAGATGCTTTCGCCCGCCATCAACCTGTACCGGACGCCTTTCAACGGCCGGGCAGCCGAGTACATGAGTGGTGAGGACCCGTTCCTCGGCGCGGTATTGGCGCCGGCGGTCACCAACGGTATTCAGGTTCAAGGCGTACAAGCAGCGGCCAAGCATTACCTGATGAACGAGCAGGAAGCGAATCGTCACTATCTGGATGTGAAGATCGACGAGCGCGCGATGCAGGAATTGTATCTGCCCGGCTTCGAATCGTTGGTCAAGAACGCCAACATCGCTTCGATCATGTGCGGTTACAACAAGATCAACGGCGAATACGCATGTGAAAACCATCACCTCATCACAGACATTCTGAAAGGCCAATGGGGCTTTCAAGGCAACGTCATGAGCGACTTCAACTCGGTTCAGGACGCCTTCAAGGGTGCCTGGGCAGGGACCGATATCGACATGCCGAGCGGGCTTCAGTTTACCGAGGCCAAGCTGCTGCCTTATGTCTGGAACGGCCAGTTGCACCAGAATGTGATCGACGACAAGGTCCGTAGAAACCTGCGTGCGCTGGTGAGCTACGGCTTTGACAAAGGCATCAACAAGGCGCAGCCACTCGAGCATCGTGAATACGGCCAGTTGGCTGCACTGAACGTCGCGCGGGAAGCTATCGTGCTGCTGCGCAATGAACCCGTAGACGGGCAAAAGCCTCTGCTGCCGCTGCCTCGGAACGCCAAAATTGCCGTGATTGGTGATATGGCCGTGCAGCCTCCAACGGCACCTTTTGGTACCGCGTACTCGGCACCGGCCAGCTACGTCACTGAATTAAGCGGGCTGAAGCAACTGGCATCGAATGCATCGAATGTCGATTATCTGCCGCAGATGAGCCTGAATCCGAAGTCGTCCGTTTGGTATCAGCCAGGCACAGAAAAACAGCCGATCAGCAACGCAGGCGTAAAAGCCGAGTATTACTCCAACACTTCGCTGTCGGGCGATCCGGTGGCGACCCGTGTAGAGCCCGGCGTCAACCTGGACTGGATCACCAACACCAACCTCACTGATAACGGTGCCGGCACGGTCAGCGGCTACACCCCTTCGGCAGGTTCGTTCTCCGCCCGTTTCACCGGCAAGATCAAGCCGACGATCACTGGCGCCCATGTGTTCAAGGTCCGCGCCGACGGTGCCTACAAGCTCTGGGTCAACGACCAGTTGGTGCTGGAAGACGAAGGCTCGCAAGTCTCGTTTGACCTGATCCCGGTGGTTCCGCGCACCGTCAAGGTACCGGACCTCAAAGCCGGCACCGAGTACAACGTGCGTCTGGAATATCGCCGCATGAAGGGCAACTTCACTCCGGTTCTAGGTGGCATGAACGGTGTGCAGATGAGCTGGGCGTCGTTGCGTCCACCGAAGAATCTGGCCGACTACGATGCTGTTGTGGTCGCGGCTGGCAGCAACTTCGAATACGAAGGCGAATCTCTCGATCACCCGTTCGAACTGCCGCAGTTCCAGTCCGAGCTGATCGGTTTCATTCAGAAAGCCAACCCCAAGACCATCGTTGTCATGCATGGCGGTGGCGGTATGGACATGCAGCCGTGGGCCAACAAGGTAGCAGCCTCTCTGCATGCCTGGTTCCCGGGCCAGCAAGGCGGTCAGGCGCTGGCCGAGATTCTGTACGGCCAGGTCAACCCGTCGGGCAAACTGCCTATCACGCTTGACAAGAAAGCGCAGGACAACCCGAGCTACGCGTCGTTTTCGAACCCGGTGCCGTACTATTTCAGCAGCCCTAACCCGCCCACTGAGATGACCTACAGCGAAGGGCTGTACCTGGGCTACCGCGGTTACGACAAGAAACACACCAAGCCGCTGTACCCGTTCGGCTTCGGGCTTTCCTACACCACTTACGCGTACAGCGATCTGAAGCTGTCGAGCAATGTGCTGGCTCCCGGCGCAACCATTCAAGCCAGCTTCACCGTCACCAACACAGGCGACAAGGCCGGTTTTGAAGTGGCTCAGCTGTACGTCCAGCCTTCCAAGCCTCAGGTTGATCGCCCGGAGAAAGAACTGAAGGGCTTTACCAAGGTTTACCTGAAGCCTGGCGAAAGCAAGACAGTCACGATAGCGCTGGATTCACGCTCGTTCGCTTACTACTCGCCGGACTCGGTGAGCTGGAACGTTGACCCTGGCAAATTCAAGGTCCTCGTCGGCAAGGATTCGGAAAACCTGGCGCTTGATCGCACCGTGGTTGCGCTCTATCCGGAACGCTTGACCACCCGCGATTCCAACCCTCTGCCAATCCCGCTGCGCAACGCAGTGCAGGTCAAGCCGGAACAGGCTTACTAGGTAGCAGCAATCGGTGGTCGAGAGACCACCGATTGCACTTTCACGTACACCCCGCCGTTCAAAGCCCCGCCAGATCCCCAGCCAACCGCTCCAGAAACCTTGCAAACGCCTGTTCTATCTGAACGTCACCCGGCGACCTGAGCCATTGAATCTGCATACCGTCCATCATCGAAGCGATCTCGAGGCTGATCTGCTTCACATCGACGTCTGGCCGAATGTCACCTGCCTCAACCAGCGAACTCAGTTGGACCTGAAGATGATGATGAATGATCCCGGAACGTTCGCTGAACCAGCGGTGTGCCGGATGAGTGACCGAAAGACTTTCCGTGTTGATGATCATCAACGCCTGGCTGACAGCCACATCTTCGATACTGAAACCCATGACATGCTTCAGAAATGACATGAAGCCTTGCAGAGACCCGTCCTGATGGGCGTCTTGCAATCGGGAGGCAACATACTGGTCTCGATGTTCAAGAACCGCCTGCAACAGGGCAAGCTTGTTCGGGAAGTGGTGCAGCAAACCGACTTGAGAGAGACCGGCAACCTTGGCGATATTCGTCAACGAGGCGCCAGCGTATCCATCGCGAGCAAAAATGATCATCGCCGCCTGAATGATCTCGCCCTTGCGCATCTCGCCTTTGGGAAGTCGGCGGCGCCCGGCGGTCTTGGTTGCAGCGGATTCGCCGGAGTTCACAGGCATGGGGATAGCACTTTTCGCATCACGGTCTCCGCTCCTTCTTGCCCGTCATCCGAATTGAAATACTGGATCACTGACAGCCCAAGATGCTCTGCCGCACCTATTTAAAAGCGAAATCCTAGCACGCAGCCAGAAGGAAATCGGAAAATACCTGCTGACGGCCTCATGATTGCAGTCAAGCGATCCAGGCCCGGTCACGCATAACGTCGGCTGCCCTAAAGAAACATGTTCGCAAGCCGATGCTTTCAGGGTTTGAATACGTTTCAATGCCTGGCGAATGTAACGAGCTCCGGTCAATCCGAATAACTTTTCCGGATTGCCATAGCTGAATACTGTTGCGCTATATTGCGATCGCCATAAAAACGCAGATGCCGATATTTTTTGATTCCATTGCGCAACGCAGGCCGCGGAGACTCTCGAGGGCGCTGCCAAACAAGTCTTTATGTGAGCCGGAGGCACCCTGAAAGAACTGACAAGAGAAGAGCTGGAGGCGCAGGTGCTGCACCTGCGCAGTTTGCTTGAACAAGCCCGGATAGAACCCGAGCCGAATGACGTTCCAGCCGCGGTGACCAGCCGTGAAGCACGCCAGCGCGCCGTTTTTGTCAGTGCGATGGACTTTGCCATGATTCTGACCGACACGAACGGGGTCATTACTGACTGGAACCCGGGTGCCGAGCAGGTACTCGGCTGGACTGCCGAGGAAATGTCGGGACAGAGTGCCGAGCGTTTTTTTACGCCCCAGGATCGGGCCAGCGGTCAGATCGATTATGAAATGCACCTCGCCCTGCGTCAGGGTCGGGCCTCCGACGAGCGTTGGCACGTGCGCAAGGATGGTCAGTTGTTCTGGGCGTCAGGCGAGATGATGCCGTTGCGCGGAGCCAAAGGCGCTCACATCGGTTTTGTGAAAATTCTGCGCGACCGTACCGACGAGCACCTGGCGGGCCGAGCGATTGAAGAAGCTCAGGAGCGTTACCGATTAGCCGCCAAGGCAACCAACGATGCCATTTGGGACTGGGACCTGAAAGCCGATTACATTCTCTGGAATGACGCGCTGGAACAGGCTTATGGCCATCCACTTGCTACGCTGGACACCTCGAGTGACTGGTGGATCGCCCAGATCCACCCGGATGACCGTGCGCGTATCTACGCGTCCATCCATGCAGTGATTGACGGCAATGGCACCGCCTGGACTGATGAATACCGTTTTCGTCGCCTGGACGGGTCCTATGCCGATATCCTCGACCGTGGTCATGTGATCCGTGACGCAGAAGGCAGCGCTGCACGCATGATCGGCGCGATGCTAGACATGTCCCAGATGCGCAAAGCCGAGATGGCGTTGCGTCGCAGCGAAGAACGCTCAAGAACCATGCTGGAAACCATCGAAGCCGCTTTTGCCATCATCGAAGTCAGGTTCGATGCCGACGACAGCCCGGTGGACTATCGCTTCATTGAGGCCAACCCTGCCTTTGAACGCCAGGCGGGTGTGGACCTGCGTGGGAAATGGGTGACCGAGTTCGCTCCGGACCTGGAGCGTTTCTGGTTCGAAGCCTATGGTCACGTCGCGAAAACCGGAGAGCCCGCCAGCTTCGAGAACTATGCCAAGGCCTTTGAACGCTGGTTTGAAGTAAAGGCTGTACGTGTCGGTGAACCGGCTGATCGGCAAATCGCAGTCATGTTCAGTGACGTGACCGCACGCCGGGATGCCGAGGAGCGTCTGCGCACCAGCGAAGCAATCTCGCGCGAAAACGTCGAGCGTGTTCAGCTCGCGCTGGCCGCTGGAGCGATCATCGGCACCTGGCACTGGGACCTGCTCTCCGACCGTTTCGCGGTTGACGAAGCCTTCTCCAGGGCCTTTGGCCTTGAGCCAGCCCTGGGCCATGAAGGCCTGAGCCTGGAACAGGTCATTGCCACTGTTCACCCCGAAGACCGGCCAGGTCTGATCGAAGCAATCAACGCGGTCATTACTGAAGGGAGTCTTTACGCGCATCAGTACCGGGTTCGCCGTGCCGACGGCATCTACTACTGGATCGAGGCAAATGGCCGTGTCGACCGTGCCGAGGACGGCACGCCATTGAGTTTCCCAGGTGTTCTCATCAACGTCGATGAACGACGCACCGTCGCTGCAGAACGCGACCGTGCTACAGCAGCGCTGCGTTCACTCAACGACACCCTTGAACAGCGTGTCGCGGCGCGTACCACCGAACTCATGCAAGCTGAAGAAAAACTGCGTCAGTCGCAGAAAATGGAAGCCGTGGGTCAACTGACCGGCGGTCTGGCCCATGACTTCAATAATTTGCTGGCAGGCATTTCCGGCGCACTGGAATTGATGAGTACCCGGATCGAGCAAGGGCGCTGGAGCGATGTCGACAAATACATTGTCACCGCACAGGGTGCGGCAAAACGGGCGGCTGCCCTGACGCACCGGCTTCTTGCCTTCTCGCGACGCCAGACGCTGGACCCGCAACCTACCGATGTGAACCGGCTGATGAAGGGCATGACCGATCTGATCCAGCGCACGGTCGGTCCGAGCATTTTGGTCGAAACCATCGGCACGCCTGGGCTATGGCCAACATTGGTGGATGCCAGCCAACTCGAAAATGCGCTGCTGAACCTGTGCATCAATGCCCGTGATGCGATGCCGGATGGCGGGCGCATCACCATCGATGCTAGCAACCGCTGGGTGGAAGATGGCGCAACGCAGGTACACGACCTGCCTGAAGGGCAGTATCTGTCGTTGTGTGTCACCGATACCGGCACCGGCATGACCCCGGAGGTCATGGCCAAGGCATTCGACCCTTTCTTCACCACCAAGCCGATCGGTCAGGGCACGGGCCTTGGCCTGTCGATGATCTACGGGTTCGCCAATCAGTCCGGCGGTCAGGTGCGCATTCAGTCAGAAGTCGGCAAGGGAACCTCGATATTCATTTACCTGCCTCGTTACGACGGTGCTGCGGTCAGGGACGAGAGCGATGCACTCATCCCACCCGGCGAGTTCACGCAGTCCGGAGAAACGATTCTGATCGTGGATGATGAGCCGACCGTGCGCATGCTGCTTACCGACTCCCTCGGTGATCTCGGCTATACGCTGATCGAGGCAGCGGACAGCCTGGCCGGCCTTAAACTGCTGCGTTCGGACGTGCATATCGATCTGCTCATCACCGACGTGGGCCTGCCGGGAGGCATGAACGGGCGGCAGATGGCCGACGCCGGGCGAGAAGTTCGTCCACAGCTAAAAACCCTGTTCATCACCGGCTACGCAGAAAATGCGGCCATCGGTGATGAGCAACTCGGGCCGGGAATGCGGGTGCTGACCAAGCCGTTCGCCATCGATGCGCTGACCTCTCGTGTTCAGGAACTGATGAACGCCTGATTCGGTCAGGCGCTCACGCATGAGCGGTGCGAGCGCTGGCCGGACGGCGAGAAGACCCGCCTGAATCTGCCCGCGATGCACTGCATCGCGCCAATATTGAGCGCTGCGCAAACCCGGTGCTACCATGCGCGACCGCCATGCAGGCAAGGGAATAACCGGGTCATGAGCAGCATTCGCGAGCGCAACAAAGAACTTATCCTGCGCGCTGCCAGCGAGGAATTCGCCGACAAGGGCTTCGCCGCCAGCAAGACCAGCGATATCGCAGCCAGGGCCGGCGTTCCAAAACCGAATGTCTACTACTACTTCAAATCCAAGGACAACCTTTACCGCGAGGTATTGGAAAGCATCATCGCGCCCATTCTGCAAGCGTCGACGCCGTTCAACCCCGAGGGTGTTCCGGCCGAAGTGCTCAGCCGCTACATACGTTCGAAAATCCAGATTTCCCGAGACCTGCCCTTCGCTTCGAAAGTATTTGCCAGCGAAATCATGCACGGCGCCCCACATCTGACGCCGGAGCAGATCGAACAGCTCAACGGCCAGGCCCGGCATAACATCGAATGTATTCAGGCATGGATAGACCGCGGGCAGATTGCAGCGCTGGACCCTCACCACTTGATGTTTACCATCTGGGCTGCAACCCAGACATACGCCGATTTTGACTGGCAGATCGCAATGGTCACCGGCAAAACGAAACTGCAAGACGCTGATTACGAGGCCGCCACGCAGACCATTCTCAGGCTGGTGCTAAAAGGATGTGAGCCGGATCGCTGACCTGATACTCGTGCCACCGCTGATCGTTCACATCTGACTGACTATCGTGCCAATGCGCGTTGGCATGCACTTCGTGACGCTACGCGTCAAAAAGTCTGCGCCGCACCGCACAATCAAGGCCGGAAGCCGAGCAGCGACTTTCGTGCAGACACAAAAAACCCGCCGAAGCGGGTGGTTTTGCAACATGACCATTCCGACATCCTGTCAGTAGCCTCCTGGCAATGGTCGATCTTCCCTGATCACTGCGGCGTTCCTTCGCTGCAGCTGTTGAATTGGATCCTACATGGACCCGATGTCAGTCGATAGAGCCAATGGCGTCTCTTGATGTAAGCCTTTCGCCATATCTGCTTGCATTCGAGAAAAATGTGACTGACGTCTCATGTTTACCGGGCAGGCGCCGAGATGCTTGAAAGGCTCGGCTTTCGGGCTTTGCGTTACTCAGCTCGCAACAAGAAAAATAATCTTAGGGATGAAGATCATGAATATGCGCAGTGTGTCCATCAGCCGCCGCTTGTGGCTGATCCTTGTGGTTTCTGTGCTGATGTTTCTGATTCTCGCAGCCACCCTGCTCAAACAGACACATGATGACCTGTACCGCGCGAAGGCTGAAAAAACCATGCACGTGGTGCAGACAGCGAGCGGCATACTCGGTTACTACCAGGGCCTTGAAGCGGCTGGCAGCCTGACGCGTGAGGCTGCACAGCAGCAGGCGCTGAAACAGATCAAAGGGCTGCGCTACAGCCAGAGCGACTATTTCTGGATCAATGATCTGCAGCCCGTGATGATCATGCACCCCACCAACCCCAAGCTCGATGGGCAAAACCTTTCGGCCATCCGGGACCCGGATGGCTTTGCGGTGTTCAATGAAATGGTCACCCTGGTCAAAAGCCAGGGCGCCGGCATGGTCAACTATCGCTGGCCGAAACCGGGCGCCAGCGAACCGGTGAAAAAGACCTCTTATGTGCAACTGTTCCAGCCGTGGGGCTGGATTCTCGGGTCCGGCGTTTACGTGGACGACGTAGCCGCCGAGTTCGAGGCCCAGCTGCTGAGCACCGGACTATTCATTGCAGGTATCGTGCTGGTCATGGTGCTGCTGCTGACCCTGATCGTACGCAGCATCGTTCGTCCGCTGAAAGCCGCTGTGGGCGCCATGGCCGATATTGCCAGCGGTGAAAGCGACCTGACCCGCACCCTGGAAACCCACGGCAAGGACGAGATCACCGAACTGGGTACGCACTTCAACGCTTTCGTCGCCAAACTGCGCAACGTTGTCAGCCTGCTGCAGAACTCTTCGATGGCTCTGGGCATTGCTGCCAGCGAGTCGGGCAGCAATGCCGAGCAGGCGCAGAACCGCAGCCTGCAGCAATCGCAGCAGATGGACCTGGTGGCAACTGCTGTCAATGAAGTGACCTATGGCGTCCAGGACGTTGCCAAGAACGCCGAGCATGCGGCCAGCGAAATGCGCGACGCCGAATCGCGGGCGCAGCAGGGGCAGATCAACATCGACAACAGCCTGCGTCAGATCGAGCACCTCTCCGGCACTATCGGTCAGGCCGTTGACGTGATGCACAACCTGTCGAGCGAAAGCACAAAGATCGGCAGCGTACTGGAGGTAATCAGTTCGATTGCCGATCAGACCAACCTGCTTGCGCTGAACGCCGCCATCGAAGCAGCACGCGCAGGTGAACAGGGCCGCGGCTTTGCCGTGGTAGCCGATGAGGTGCGCCTGCTGGCCCAGCGCACCCAGAAATCCACCGCAGAAATCCAGGCCATAATCGAACGCCTGCAAACGTATTCCGATGCCGCCGTCAAGGTGATCGGCGATAGCAGTCGCTCCTCGCAACTGACCATCGAACAGGCTAATCAGGCCGGTCAGAGCCTGACCTCCATAAGCCAGGCCCTGCGCAACCTAAACAGCCTGAATGCGTCCATCGCCAGTGCCACACTGCAACAAACGCACGTGGTGGACGACATCAACCAAAACGTCACGCAGGCGGCGCAGCTATCCCAGAGCACTGCAATGGCTGCCGAGCAGTCCACCTCGGCCAGCCAGCATCTGCGAGAGTTGAGTGAAGAATTGAGCGCGCTGCTGAAACAGTTCAAGGTTTAAATCTTCATCAGGCGGTGGCGCACGGAACCTCATGCGTGATGTGTTGCCTGAGACCTGCTTACTTTACAGCTCACTTATAGCGGGGGTCACATGCGCACACTGGAATTGGCAGGCAGTACCGTACCAGTGCTGGGTCAGGGCACTTGGCACATGGGTGAAAAAGGCCATCTGCGCTCGGCAGAAATAGCCGGGCTGTGCCTGGGCATCGAACAGGGCCTGACCCTGATCGACACTGCCGAGATGTATGCCGATGGCGCGGCGGAAGAAATCGTCGGGCAAGCCATTGCCGGACAGCGCGACAAGGTTTTCGTGGTCAGCAAGGTGTACCCGCACAATGCCAGCCGCAGCGGCATTCCGGCCGCGTGCGAAGCCAGCCTGCGTCGGATGAATACCGACTACATCGACCTTTATCTGCTGCATTGGCGGGGCCAGTACCCGCTGACCGAGACAGTCGAAGCTTTCGAGCGTCTGCGTGAAGCCGGCAAGATCGGCGCGTGGGGGGTGTCCAATTTCGATGTGCCGGACATGATCGAATTGAACAACCCGCGCTGTGCGACCAATCAGGTGCTGTACAACCCTGAGCAACGCGGCATTGAGTTTGATCTCATGCTGTGGAGTGCGGATCGTCACTTGCCGTTGATGGCGTACTGCCCGATCGGCCAGGCTGGCGACCTGCTTTATCACCCTGCCCTGCATGAAATCGCCAAACGCCATGAAGCAACTCCGGCGCAGATCTCGCTGGCATGGGTGCTTCGTCAGGAGAACCTGATTGCCATTCCCAAAGCGACCAATCCGGAGCATATCCGGCTGAACATCGCAGCCGAGCAGATCCGTTTGACGGAACGGGATTTGGCAGACATTGATCTGGCCTGGCCCGCCCCAACCCGGAAAGTGCCTCTGGCGATGGTTTGATGCCCAAGCAACAGCGGCAAAAAACCGGTCGGCTGAATGAGTGCTGAACGCGACCGGCGATGGGCTTGATAAAGAAACACTCGGCAACAAGCTGTCACAAATATGAAATAACGCCTTGTCATCATGCGGCCTTCGCCTCCCCCGCCCGGGCCAGGCCGCATGTGGACAGCCATGAACCACAGTATCGTAAACCATCAGGATTCCGACCTTTTCGGCCTGCTCTACGGCTTCCGTTTTCGCCACGGCGAAAGCGGTCAGGAGATAGACTCGGCTGCAGCGCTGGATTACCTGCAAAATCCGCCTGATGAAAACGACTTCATCTGGTTGCACCTGAACCTGTCGCATGCGGCCTGCGAGCGCTGGATGAAAACCACGCTCGACCTTCCGGAAGAGTTTTTCGAAGCCCTGCACGAAGGTTCCCGCTCGACCCGCATCGAACACGTCGACGCCACGCTGCTGGCGGTAGTCAACGACGTGGTGTTCGATTTCAACAGGCTGTCGACTGACATCTCGACTTTATGGGTGTGTGCGCGCCAGCGTTTGCTGATCACCGCACGGCTGCAACCGCTGCGCTCGGTGGACAAACTGCGTTCGGCGGTCAAGCGTGGCGAGCAATTCGATTCACCTCTGGAGCTGTTGGCTCACCTGCTCAGCGATCAGGGTGAAGTACTCACTCAGTTCCTGCGCAAGACCAGCGTCAATGTTGACCGTATCGAAGATCAGTTGCTGTCACAGCGGCTGAGTAACAACCGCTCCGAACTCGGCGCCATGCGCCGGGTGCTGGTGCGCCTGCAACGCCTGCTGGCACTCGAACCAGGCTCGCTGATGCGCCTGCTGCATCGCCCGCCGCAATGGCTGCGCGAGCAGGATGCGCAAGCTTTGCGCCAGTCCATAGAAGAATCGTCACTGGTGATCAACGACCTCACGGCGCTGGGCGAACGCATCAAGCTGCTGCAGGAAGAAATTGCTGCCAACCTCAATGAACAAAGCAGCCGAACCCTGTTTACCCTGACCGTGGTAACGGTGCTGGCGCTGCCGATCAACATCGTCGCAGGCTTCTTTGGCATGAACGTGGGCGGCGTGCCGCTGGCTTCCGACCCGGAGGGTTTCTGGATTTTGGTGGCGCTGGTGGCAACCTTTACGTTGGTCGCAGGGCGCTGGGCGTTTCGCAAACGCGGCGACTACTGAATATGCATCTCGACCCGCCGGTTGTCAGAAAACCGGCGCAAAAGCGCAATCAATTGTTACATGTCTCACCGCTGTCACATTTTGCAATGACCATGTCAATATTCTTTCAATCCAGGATTGTGAACATGGCTACAAACGCAATGTCACCCGACGCTCTCGGCAAGGCGAGCCTGTCAGCGAGTCAATTCGGTCGCAAGCCCAGCCGAATGACCATTATTCTTTTTTTCACGATACTCATCGCAGGCTTGCTGTTCACTGGCTACAGCCTCAAACAGGACGTCGACGACATGGGTACGGTGGTTACCACCTGGACCCCTTTCGTACTGTTGGGCGTAGCGTTGTTGATCGCGCTGGGGTTCGAGTTCGTCAACGGCTTTCATGACACCGCCAACGCGGTCGCGACGGTGATCTACACCCACTCCCTGCCGCCCGGCTTTGCAGTGGTCTGGTCGGGGTTCTTCAATTTTCTCGGTGTGATGGTTTCCAGCGGCGCAGTGGCATTCGGCATCATCGCCTTGCTGCCGGTAGAACTGATCCTGCAAACCGGTTCCTCGGCCGGTTTCGCCATGATATTCGCCCTGCTGATTGCTGCAATCATCTGGAACCTGGGCACATGGTGGCTGGGTTTGCCGGCATCTTCGTCGCACACCTTGATTGGCTCGATCATCGGCGTCGGTGTTGCCAACGCGCTGATGCACGGCCGTGACGGCACAAGCGGCGTGGATTGGTCCCAAGCCACTAAAATCGGTTATTCACTGCTGCTCTCGCCGCTGGTCGGGTTCGGCTGTGCTGCATTGCTGCTGATCGCCATGCGCATGTTCATCAAGAACCGTGCGCTGTACAAGGCACCGGAAGGTAACGCGCCACCACCTTTGTGGATTCGCGCGATGCTCATCGTTACCTGCACCGGCGTGTCGTTCGCGCATGGCTCCAACGACGGGCAGAAAGGCATGGGCTTGATCATGCTGATTCTGGTCGGAACCCTGCCAATGGCTTACGCGCTGAACCGCACCATGCCTGCCGAACAGGCTACCCAGTTCGCTGCAGTGGCTGAAGTAACCCAGCAGGCGTTGATCCGCAGTGTGCCTCAACCGGCCCCTGGCGATGCACGCAAGACCCTGTCGGATTACCTGGTCAGCAAGGAAGCCAGCCCGGACCTGATCCCCGCGCTGGCGGTCATGGCTGGCAAGATCGGCGATCAGGTCGCCAGTTACGGTTCGCTGTCGAAGGTGCCTGCCGAAGCCGTGACCAACGTGCGTAACGACATGTACCTGACATCGGAAACCATCCGCGTCATGGAAAAAAACCAGGTAGGCAATTTCGACGCAGAGACCAAAACCAAACTCGAAGCCTTCAAGGGGCAGATCGACAGTGCCACACGCTTCATTCCGACCTGGGTCAAGATTGTCGTGGCCATCGCCTTGGGGCTGGGCACTATGGTGGGCTGGAAGCGTATTGTCGTGACAGTCGGCGAGCGTATCGGCAAGACTCACATGACCTACGCCCAAGGCGCGTCAGCTGAGGTCGTGGCCATGTTCACCATCGGTGCGGCGGATATGTACGGCTTGCCGGTGTCCACCACACACGTGCTGTCCTCGGGCGTGGCGGGTTCGATGGTTGCCAACGGCTCGGGGCTGCAGATGCGCACCCTGCGCAACCTGGCGACCGCCTGGGTGCTGACCCTGCCAGCAGCCATTTTGCTCTCGGGCTCTCTGTACTGGGTGTTCAGCAAGCTGTTCTGACGCTCTTGGCTCTGCGCTTTTGTAAGCAAGCTCCCGCAACTGCGATTCATCAGCGATCGCCAAGCCATGAGTAACCGGCGTTTGCGGGAGCGAGCTTGCTCGCTAAATCTGTTTCCCGGCCACACCCCCCGCAACTGCTGTGCCTCAATGATCCCGAGTCTCATCCCCCTCGGCGCTGGTATCGATACTCACGACCACTGACATGCCCGGACGCAGATGCTCAAGCATCGGTTGATCGGCATCGACCACGATACGCACCGGAATGCGCTGGGAAATCTTCACGAAGTTGCCGGTCGCGTTATCGGCAGGCAGCAAGCTGAATTCCGAACCTGCGGCAGGCGAAATTCGCTGCACATGACCGTGCATTTCGCGATCGTCGAGCGCATCGACAGTAAAGCTCACTGGCTGACCGAGACGCACATGAGCCATTTGGGTCTCTTTCATGTTGGCCACGATCCAGCGCTGCTCGGGCACCAGCGCCATTAATTGCGCACCCGAGTTGACGTAGGCACCAAGACGCACGCCGATCTGCCCCAACTGCCCGTCACGCGGGGCAACAATACGGGTGTTGTCCAGATCGATGCGCGCCAGCTCGATGGCGGCTTGCGCATTGGCAACCGAGGCTTCCAGCGAGCCACGGTTGACGATCACGGTTTGCAGGTCTTCGCGGGCTATCTGCAATACCGCCTTGGCTTCTGCAACAGCGGCGTTGGCCTGGGCGTCGGCAGCGCGGGTAACGTCCAGCTCGCTTTTCGACACCGAACCATCGGTCACCAGCGCCTGATTGCGACGCAGATCGGCAGCACTCTTGCGACTCTGCGCAATGCTGTTCTGCAGCTCGGCCTGACGCTGACCGATCGTGGCTTCGGCACTGCGACGCTGTTGCAGGTTGTTGGCCAGCGAAGCCTTCTGCATCGCCAGTTGCGCAACGGCTTGCTCCAGACGCTGACGATAGATACGGTCATCAAGGCGCACCAACAGGTCGCCCGCCTTGACGAACTGAAAGTCCTGCACCGCCACTTCGTACACATAGCCGCTCAACTGTGGCCCGATCAACGTGGTCTGGCCTTTCACCTGCGCGTTCTCGGTACTTTCTATGGGGCTGCCGAACGGCGGCAATTCCCAGGCATACAACACCACCAGCACACCGACCAACGCCACAGCACCGAAAATCAATGAAGAGACGATACGCTTGCGGGTCGGGCGCGGTCGGCTGGTGATCGGGGACTTCAACGGTGCCGGGGCCGGTGACGGCGAACTGCGTGGGGCTTCGTTATCGGTGGTGGTTGATTCGGTCATGAAGGTCTAACGCCGGAAGAAGGTACGGAAGGCGAAGCGGCAGGTGCAACAGGGGCCAGCGCCAGAGGTTGGGTGGTCATTTTCAGCCACAGCATGCGCAGCGATATCCAGATCATGGTCAGCACGGCAATCAGTGCGATCAGCATGAATACATCGTTGTAGGCCAGCACATTGGCTTCTCGTGTCGCCGCAGTGGCCATCGCGCGGATGCCCTGGATGTTGCGCAATGAAGGGTCGGCGATGACCGAGCTGTAACTGGCGCTATAGCCTAGCAGCCGCGCCTGAACCAGCGGGTCGATCAGGGTCAGATGTTCAACGATATGGCTGGAGTGAAACTTCTCGCGCACCACCTGAAAGGTCCCCAGGGCGGCAGCTCCGATCAGGCCACCGATGTTCTGGGTTATCCCGAACAGCACGGAGAAACTTACCATGTTGCGCGGGTTGGCCAGCACACCGCTGATACCCAGCACCAGCGTGGGGCCGAGAAAGAACGTGCCACCGAAGGCCAGCAGAAACTGGCTCAGGTACATGTTCGACTGACGCGTCAGGTTGGTCGAATGACTGTCCATCCAGGCGCCCATCGCCATCATCGCCAAAGAAATCAGCAACGGCTTGATCAAATGCGCGGGGTTGATCGTCAGCGCGCTGACCGCCAGCCCGGCCACACTGCCCAGCAGCATCACCAGATACAAGGTATGCAGCTGCTGACTGCCCATGTTCAGTGCCTGGAGAAAACCGACAGCGCCGACGGACTGTTCGGACAGCACGACGCGAAACAGAATGACGGCCAGGCCGAGACGCAAAATCGCACCACTGCCCAGCCATCGAGTAATCAACAGCGGATTGCAGCGGTTGTGCTCAATGGCCAGGCCCGCGCAGATCAGCGCAATCGACGCTGCAGAAGCAACGCCTATCCAGGGCTCCTCCAGCCACCATTCGATCCGCCCCAGCGACAAGACCGCGCACAGCAGCGCAAAGCCGGTGGACAATAGGCCGAACGTCAGGAAATCCAGCTTCTCAAAGGCCTTGAAACGATCGCCGGGTGGCAATTTGAGCATCAGTACGCAGCCCAGCGAGAGCAGTGCCATGCCCAGTTCGAACAGGTAGAGGCCGCGCCACTGAGCAATCTGCAGCAAATCTTCGGACACCAGCCTGGCCAGTGGCGTGGCCAGCTGGGCAGTGCCAATCCCTAGCACCAGCGCCTTGAGCCGCCACTTCTGCGGGAAGGCCTGAATCATGTAATACAGCCCGAGTGTGCTGAGCGCAGCGCCGACCATACCGTGTGCCGCACGCACGGCAATTGCCGAGTCGATATCGTTGACGAACAGGTGCGCCAGGGTCACTAGCGCATAAAGCACCAGAAACAACTCGGTAAACGCCCGCAGGCCAAATTGCTGGCGAAATTTCACCAACAGCAGGTTCATCGACACGTTGGTCATGATGTAGGCCGCGGGCAGCCAGGCGATGTCCTGCGACGTTGCGCCGAGGGCACCCTGCAGATAAGGCAGGTTGGCGATCACCAGCGCGTTGCCGAGGCCACCGGTCAGCGCGATGATGACGCCTACAAGCGCAAATGCCCAGCGGCGGGCATCGGAATGCAGCGGCGTCGAAGGCGAGCCCGGCATGGTCGGGCGTTCGTGCGCGGCCCAATCACGCGGAGCATACTTGTCAGTCATGGCAGAGACCGGGCATGAAACATACTTTTCATAAGCGCTACTTTTTTATGGCCGCTGCGTGAGGAATTCTTTTGTGTGACATTAACGACAGCCACAATACTCAAGAAGCCGAGCATGTTTCGTCCGGTCTGTCCCATAACATAGTGTTCAAGGGCCGGAAGACGCTTGAATGAGGGGTATTTGAAACTTCAGGCTATGCTTAAACGCAGTTTTGCTTTGCACATTTGCACTGATAGGATCTTCTGCGACGCTCTAACAAGAAGAAAGCGCAGTAGAACAAGGAGTTCAGAATGAGTTCACAGGTTTCCCACATCCACCCGGTCAGGCCGCCTGCCAGCCGCAATGCGATTGTTGTCAACGTGCGTAACCACATCGGCCACTTGACCCTCAATCGTCCGGAGGGCCTGAACGCAATCGATCTGGACATGGTCCGCACCCTCAAGCGTCAACTGGACAACTGGGCTGATGACGACTCCGTTCATGCCGTGGTCCTGCGCGGCGCCGGCGAGAAAGCGTTCTGTGCCGGGGGCGACATCCGCTCCCTCTATGAAAGCCACCAGAGCGGTCAGGATCTGCACTACACCTTTTTCGCCGAAGAATACGAGCTCGATCTAACCATTCACCGCTACCGCAAGCCTGTGCTGGCCCTCATGGACGGTCTGGTACTGGGCGGCGGCATGGGGCTGGTTCAGGGGGCCGACCTGCGCGTAGTGACCGAGCGTACCCGGCTTGGCATGCCGGAAGTCGGTATCGGTTACTTTCCGGACGTGGGAGGCAGCTACTTTCTGTCGCGGCTGCCTGGCGAAATCGGCACCTGGCTGGGCGTCACCGGATCGCAGATAGGCGCTGCCGACGCGCTCTACTGCGGCCTTGCAAACTGGTCGATGAACAGCGCAATGCTGCCGCGCCTCGACCATATGCTCGACCACCTGAAATGGAAATCGACCCCGCTCAAGGACCTGCAGGGTGCGCTGGCGAAGCTGGCCACCCAGCGCCTGCCCTCCCCACCTCTGGAGGCATTGCGCCCGGCCATCGATTACTTTTTTGGCCGTCAGGACATCCCCGGCATCATCGAACAGTTACAGGAAGTGGCAATCGCCGACACCCGCCAATGGGCGCTGGAGACGGCAAGCCGCATGCAACAGCACTCGCCGCTGGCCATGGCCGTGACACTGGAAATGCTGCGCCGCGGCCGTCACCTGTCATTGCAGACCTGCTTTGCAATGGAGCTTCACCTGGACCGGCAATGGTTCGAACGTGGCGACCTGATCGAAGGCATACGCGCGCTGATCATTGATAAAGACAAGAAACCGCAATGGAAACACAGCAGCGTGCAGGATATCAGTGCCGGGCATGTGCAGAGTTTCTTCAGCGGCTTGGAGAACTGAGTCATGCATGATCTTGAATTGAGTGAAGAGCAGGTGATGATCCGCGACATGGCGCGAGACTTTGCCCGTAATGAAATCGCCCCCTACGCCCAGGCCTGGGAAAAAGCTGGCTGGATCGACGATGCGCTGGTCGCCAGACTCGGTGAGCTGGGCTTGCTGGGTATGGTGGTGCCTGAGCAATGGGGCGGCACTTACGTCGACTATGTCGCGTATGCACTGGCGGTCGAGGAGATCTCCGCTGCCGACGCAGCCACCGGTACGCTGATGAGTGTGCATAGTTCGGTGGGCTGCGGGCCGGTCCTCAACTTCGGGACCGATGAGCAGAAACACACTTGGCTGGAAAAGCTCGCCACTGGTCGCGTGATCGGCTGTTTCTGCCTGACCGAACCGCACGCCGGCTCTGAAGCGCACAACCTGCGCACCCGCGCAGAATTGCAGGGCGACGAGTGGGTCATCAATGGTGCCAAGCAGTTCGTCAGCAACGGCAAGCGCGCCGAGCTGGCCATCGTGTTCGCTGTGACCGACCCGGAGCTTGGCAAGAAAGGCCTGTCCGCGTTCTTGGTGCCGACGATAAACCCGGGCTTTGTGGTAGACCGAAGCGAGCACAAGATGGGGATACGGGCCTCCGACACTTGTGCAGTCACGCTGAGTGACTGCCGCATTCCTGCCGCCAACCTGCTGGGCGAGCGCGGTAAGGGCCTGGCGATTGCCCTGTCAAACCTGGAGGGCGGCCGGATCGGAATCGCAGCACAGGCCCTCGGGATAGCTCGCGCCGCCTTCGAAGCCGCACTGGCATACGCCCGCGAACGCGTGCAGTTCGACAAGCCCATCATCGAGCACCAGAGCATCGCTAATTTGCTGGCCGATATGCACACCCGGATCAACGCCGCCCGCCTGCTCACCCTGCACGCCGCACGTTTGCGCAGCGCCGGGCAGCCATGCCTGTCGGAAGCGTCTCAGGCCAAGCTGTTCGCATCAGAAATGGCCGAGTGGGTATGCTCCAAGGCAATCCAGATTCATGGCGGGTACGGCTATCTCGAAGATTACCCCGTCGAGCGCTATTACCGTGACGCCCGCATTACCCAGATATACGAAGGTTCCAGTGAGATCCAGCGCCTGCTGATAGCGCGCGAACTGCGCCATTATCTGGTCTGACAGTGCAAGTGCCCCGGCGCCACACGTCGCCGGGGTTTGCAGTCAGCGTCTCACGAACCGCTCGCGCCCCAGCAGTGTCACCAGCAGCGCGACTGAATCAGCATTTTTAAGCATGATATCGACACGCTTGTGAACATTTTCGTAAAACACGTCACGGGCCTCGTCGAGTGTACGCTTGCCGCTAACCCGCAGAATCGTCTGCTTTTCATTACCATCCGCTCGTTTCAGGTCACGCCAAGTGTCTTCATCCAGCTGCCGGAATAGCTTGTCGCGGTCAGTCAGGTAAGACAGGGTTCTCTGTTGCTGAAATATCAGTTCGTTCTTGATGCGCATCCGATAAGTCGACGTATCCTCGATAAGGTCTACGAACGGTGCCTGAGAATCGACATAAGCGATATCGTCCGTCTTGAGCACCATATGAGACAACTCGTGAATCAGGATAGCCGCTCGATAATGCGGGCCATGCTTGAACTCGCCCGAGCGAATGGCGCTGAGTTTGAAGCGGTAAGTAGGCAGGCGAAAGAACTGTTCAGTGAGAAAAACCCGTTTCCACGGATCAGCTTCAAAGATAAATGCACTGGAGGCCTCATTACCTGCCCGGTTGAAGCCCACCACGTAGCGTGAGGAATCGATGGGCGACAGCGAAGGGGTCATCAACTCCTGATAAATGTCGGTCACCGCTTTTCGGGTGACCTCATACAGTCGATCATCCGGTTTTTTTTGCCCAAAGAACTCAGCGAGTATCTTTTCCGCACGGGGTTCGACCTCCACTTCGGGCAACGGCCTTGTCAGGTTGGCCAGGCAGTTTTCCAGATAGCACTGTGCCTGCGCATGTGCGTCCTCGATGGACTGGGCCATCTCGCGGTATGAACGTCGTATCTCGGGCATACCGCGAGCACTGACAACAATTATCTCGTTGACCAGATCGTCTACCAGGCTGCCTTCCATGTGGGTCAGTGCACCACCCCCACCCTTCAAGCCACCCTGGATATCAAGCGTCCATTGCTGATCCTTGTCGAGACTGACCGGAGGTCCGACTCTTTCCCTCGAAACGATGAACCAGCCGTCCCCATCAAAGCGTAATTCGTAAGTCTTGCCACCAATGGCGGCATACGTGCTGCCAGTGACCGGGTCGCGGTAGGTGTTCAACAGCTCGTCTTTTTGCAGGGTATTCAAAGCAATGTCATGGATTTCGAACTGGCGCAGGCGCTCCCGTATCTGTTGCGTCAAAGAGCTATTGCTCCAGGAAAACTCGGGCACGTCAGCCGCATCATCAGGTTGCACAAGCGGGTCAGAAAAAGCTGCGTCCTCCAACCAATAGCCAGCCTCGTCAACTGCTCGCGAAGGAATGATCGAGGAGGCCTGTCCAGACGAGATCATTACACTGAGTGCGGCCATGAATTCCGACAACGCCTTGCCCCAACGCTGGTCTCCGGCAGAGATGACCGACAGATTCAACAGCGCTTGCCCCTGGACAATGCCAATCAAGGTACCCAGACGCCCTGGCATCAGCGCCATGACTTGCTCGGCACCCAAAGTGAACAGGTATCTGGAAGCAGCACTGCGATGTTCGGCATTGGTAATGCTGCTCTGTTTCACCTGCAGCTTCAGGATATTCAGAGCGCCCTCAAACATCAGCAGCAGACAGTTACCGCCATACGGGTCGATCTGCAGGGTCACCGGTGCTGGTGTTTCAAAAGGCAGATCAAAAGAGGACTCTGCGCTGAACGGCAGGTGCGGTTCCACAAAGCCGCCGTTGTCGTAGAGCTTGCGCAGGCCGGGATCAACACGATCCAGAATGTAGGTCTGAAGACTTGCGGACGTGTGAATGTCATGCAGAAGCGCAGACTGGTCCGGGTATTCCTTGAAGGCGAACGCATCATGCAACGGAGCATAAAGCACCCACGGTCCCGGCTGGCTGTCCAACGGGCCCATCAAGTAGGTGTTGAGTACCACAGTCGGCTCCCAGCCTTCCTTGGCCGGCAGCAACTTCAAGGCACTCAGCACCATTTTGCATCCATCCACCGGAAGTCTTGCGATGGCATCAGGCATGCCCAGTACGTTTTCGATCAATCGATAGGCCTGCCCGGACAGCTCGCCCTTCAGCTTGAGCGCAAACGCTCGAAGGATATCGAGCGAAGGGACCTGCTCGACAAACAGCTTGCGGCGCTCGAGGTAGTCCGCAGAGGTGACTGTCAGCAGCGACTCCAGCATCGCCCGGTAGCCTGCGGCGATGTCCAGCGACGTCACCAGTTCGCGCACATACACTGGCGTCAGCGACGCATTCAGCGGCTTATGATCCCGCGACGAGAGCAGAATGACCCCGTCCTGCCTCGCCAGAAAACGGTTGATAGCAAACTCTACGAGGTTCTCGCTTACTGCTTGCGTGGCCGCCGGTATCGCCTGAGGTATCTGCCCCGGCGCGACCGGGACCGGAACGTAGTGCGTCAGCGTGGCCAGGATGTTCTCTGGGTCAGGGCGAGGTTCGGTGAAATCGGTGTTGAACCTTAGCGTCAGTTGCTTGCAGGAGTATTCATAAAGGCTGGGGACATCAAACAGAAAGTCCTTCTGTGCAGCACAGGTCACATAGAAACGCTGCAGGGCATGGACCAGCGTGATCTGATCGGCCTTCGATGCGTCGCTGATCCACGTAGGCACGATCGCTCTGTAGATGATGAATTGTATGGCAACGCCCAGATAACCGAGGATCTGGCGATTTCGATCATCCCGTTCAGCCGCTCCCAACAGGTTGACGAAAAGCTCTGACGGCACGCGCCATGCAATAGCCTGCCGATACAATTCCGCCACTGTACGTCGTTGGCGCTCTATTTCATCGCGTTGCAAGGCCTGGATAAAATGCCCTTCGATGCCGCGCAATATGACTTTGAGATCGAGAGTGCCGGTTCTGGCACGGTAGGCGAGCAGTGTCTGCCTGTCCGGCTCGGCAAGCACGCCTGACATGTGCGAGACCAGCCCACTGCGGATCAGCAGCGCAGCGACATATTCGTCCAGCGCCTGCCGGGTTGCGAAGCTCACGAGCCCCCTGTTCATTACCCACAGAGCTGGTTGGCTGTGAGCACGCCGGTCATTGATCACGAATGCATTGGGTATCTTGATAGCGGGTGAATCAGGGTCATATCGAACCGAGACGGCAAACGCATCGACACACGCCTCGCCCAGTGTTTCCCTCAGAGCAGGCAGAGGCCTGTCCAATACTTGCAAGACGTTTTCGATAACCAGTGCCGGAAGCTTGGCGGTGCGCTTTTCAGCAAGCATTTCCAGGCGCAGCGAGTATTCCCGCACCAGCCCGGTTATTACGCCGGGGGCCAGCCTGGTATCCAGGTGACGAATAGAACGGGAATAGAATTCGCTTATCTGCTTCTCGAAGCGCCGCGCAAACTCCATCTGCACGCAGACCAGTATCTGTTCGATCAACCCCGATGACATACGTTGCACGGGCAGATCCAGAACCGGCGTTCCCAGACCGGCAAGGACCAAGCCGCCCGACAGCGACGTCTGTGCATGACCACAGACGAGGTCCAGAGCCAAAGAAAGCAAGCGCACAGGCCGTGCGCCTTCATCATCAGGCACGACCCAGAGCGCCCATGCATCCAAATGCGGCCCGCCAATCACTGCCAGGTAGCGGTTCAGTGCAAGACGCATGCAACCGTCAACGCCGGCATGCAGTGCATCGACACGCTCAAGCATCGCATCAAGCTTCCTCAGTTTGTCGATCCAGTTAGAGGAAGGCTCGATAATTAGGTCTGGTTGCGCATTGCTACCCTGAACCGAGGCTCCCCAGGTCAGTCGCTCCGAGCGCCAGCGTCCAGAGTCGTGCAGGCGAAACAATCGGCTGTCCAGAAGGCCACGGATGTCTAGCGCATCATCAATCCGGAACGTCATTTTTTCGTCCTGAATGGCTGGCAGTGCCAGCGCATAACGCAGATTGCGTTTCTGCAAGGCGATGACGGACTCGACGAAGTCACTGAAAAACTCCGATGTGAGCGTGTCCTGACGCAGCTCCAGATGTCCTTGCATCTGGATGGCGGCGTGATCATTCAATGACGAATAAAACAGCAGCCCGGCACGTGAACGATCGCTCAGGATTTGCTCGATCGCTTTGTCCGAATCGGTGACGCGCAGAAATCCCGGCTGCGAAGAGTAGAGGTATGTTCCCGCCGACTCATCCCCCGGAAACTCGATCAGGACCACACCGACCAGCTTGACCGGTTCCTGTCCGGGGACGAAAACGGACAATCTCCGGACCATGATGGATTGCGGATCGAATGCGTCGGGACACGAAGGCAGCAAGGTGAGCAATAGTTGATACTCTGCCTCCGGCATCTTTCCGGATACCCGGCTCGACAGCAGATGCTGACGAAAGCTTTCTGCCAGTACGTGAGTGGCAAAGTCCTTCGCCGTCCGGCCGTCGGCCCCTGGAAACGCCCAATAGTCAGACAGCAATTGCTCGTACGCAGTACCGACTCCCGAAGCAGTGTCGGACAGCGCCTGCTCGAAAAGGCCTGACCGGGCCTGAGATAAGGTCAACCCCTGCGCATCCAGAAACCGCCGTGCCAGACCTGCCGGAAGCGGCCCGCTGATGACCGTCTGCACAGCGGCATCGGCCAGGTACTGGGTGCCCGCGATTGCAGGCGGCCCCGGATTGGCAACAGGCTCGGTTTCCAGAATCTGCACAATCTGACTGAAGACCTCGATACCATCTCCCTGCCCTTCTGCCGACAACAGCGTCTGCAAGGCCTTGCCTGAAGCCGCCCGCAAGTCCGGCAACTCCTCCAGCCGTGTCCACAGTTCGTCCAGGTAGTGGACCTGCTGGCCTAGAACCGCCACCGTACACGCGTCGAACAGCGGACCGTCGACACGTTCGACTTCGACAATCGACGAGGCGCTGACCTCGTAAAACCTTTGTTGCAAAGCGTCAAGTAACGTCGTGCGGCTCGCGAATCGCTCTATGCCGAAGGCCAGCGTACTCAGAAAAACAGCCGTATCACTGTTATCGGAATCACTGATGAGCAACGCTCCAGCCAGTTCGGCGTTGCCAGCCAGGCCATTGCTCAACACCAGCCTGTCGGCTCTGGGAAGGTTCGTATCGGTATCCGTATCTGAGTCAGCGTCGCTGGCAACCAGCAACAGCAACCACTGCGCCTCTTCGCGGTTAATCAGGGCTTTGCCAGCGGCATAGTGGATGTCCTGCACGAATTGTTCGCGCAGGGACTCGCTGGAAAAATAGGGGACTGCTGCTGGCATGTACTGCTTCCTTTGGATAAAGCCTCATCGCGCACTGCGCTGAGCACGTGGCGGAGGAAAAGGAAGCAGCTTATTGAAGCAGGCCGAAGCGTCTGCGTTACATAACGCAATTTTATCCGCAGGCCTGCGCCCGGATCAGGCCTTGTTGTGTTTTTCTACCCAGCTTGCGAAAGCATCAATGAATGTCTGCAAAAAGGGTCGGGTTTTCTCGGACAGCACGCCAGCCTCATCGAAAAAGCTTCCGGCGCCGCCCAGATAGGCTTCAGGCTGTTGCAGACAGAACACATCGAGAAACACCAGCGACTGACGCAAGTGATGGTTGGCGCCGAAACCGCCGACAGCCCCTGGAGAAGCGCTGATTACCGCGCCGGGCTTGCCACTGAACGCGCTCTTGCCGTAAGGCCGCGAGCCCACGTCGATAGCGTTCTTCAGGGCCCCAGGCACCGAACGGTTGTACTCGGGTGTAACAAACAATACGCCGTGGGCGGCGCCGAGTTGTTCGCGAAAGGCGCTGTACGCAGGTGGCGGCGTCGCGCCATCAATGTCTTCGTTGTACAGCGGCAGATCGCCGATCTCGACAATCTTCAGTTGCAGATTCGCAGGTGCCAGCTCTGCCAGAGCAAGGGCAATCTTGCGGTTGATGGAGTCTTTTCGCAGACTGCCGACCAATACGGCAATGGTATGAACCTGGCTCATGAAAATATCCGTCATCAAGTGGGAGGTGGGTTAGGTATAGAATGAAAGCGAGTTTTAGACGACCCTGGCGCTGCGCAATTCCCCGGCACCGTCAAACAGCCCGGATTATTTTTTCCAGGCGGGCAAACTCCCCTATAGATCAGTGGTCTACAAGCCTCGATGGTTTTTTTCAAACCAGCAGTTATATTCAGTTTCAGAGGTTACAAAGCAAATGGCTTCAGTTCTCGTCGGACAATTTCATGCCAGAGACGCCGAAGGTCGCGTGTACCCGGTGCATGAGTTCCAAGAATCGCAGCCTGATGAGGCGCAAGGCGGTCAGCCGGTCATCACTTATCGATTGGCAATCGGCGACCGGGTCAGACATCTTGGCGGGGATAATTTCGAACTCGTTCAGTCTGGTGTACAGATGACTCGCACATCCAGCTGAAGCAGCAATCGACTCCCGCTTGAACGATCGATGCGAGCGGGAAGTTGCCGGGTGAACAGTTGCCGGGTTTAAAAAACCAGATACCAGAAGATCGCCGTCTCGCGAGTGTTCGGATCAATGCCTCTGTAGCGCATGTGATCGACACCACCCACCACATAGCCGCACCGCTCGTATAGCCTGCAGGCGCCGAGGTTGTTGTTCTGGGTTTCCAGAACGATGCCAGGCAATTCGCGCTTCATAGCCCAGAATCTCGCAGCCTCGAGCAATGACCGGGCAACACCGTGACGGCGTGCTGCATCATCGACGGCCAGCTCATCGATGTAGGCAAAACCGCTCCAGTGAGTACTCATCACGATGTGACCCACTGGCTGATCATCCAGCCACGCGACCATTACCGAGCTTGAGGCCGCGTCACGATGATCGGCGAATTCCTGAGAGTCGATACCGTAGTTCTTGCTGTAAGGCTCGACCAGCTCGACCTGCCAGGAGTCAACACGCTCACCGATGCGCGGCTGGGCATAACCCAGCACTGTGAAGGTGAAATCGCTATTTAGGATGTAGTCCTCGAAGCACTCGTCTGCGACACGAATGCTCAAGACAGGGTTTGCCACGGTCATGTCACCCTAAGCCGATTGCTGTCACGTCTGCGTACCGGCTTCGAGCATCTGAACCCACAGGGCAGACGCACCGGAAGCCTTGGCAATGGTGCTCATACGCACCTCATGCTCGGCCAGTTCACTTTCCGATGCACGAATCACCCGGCAAGGCTTGCGATTGGCTGGCAGGCGGCGAATTTCGCTGCCGCGATTGCCGGAGCCCTCGCCTGAGCCATTGCCATCGGAAGCATTGCCAGCCAGCGACAGGCTGGTTTGCCCGCCGGTCATCGCCAGATAAACATCTGCCAGAATCTCGGAGTCGAGCAGCGCGCCGTGCAGCTCACGGCCGGAGTTATCGACGCCGTAACGCTTGCACAGGGCATCCAGGCTGTTGCGCTGACCCGGATGGCGCTCGCGGGCCATCATCAGGGTGTCGAGAATCGAACAGTGCCGAGTGATGTCAGACCTGTCCTGATCGCCCATCAACGCAAATTCGTTGTTGATGAAGCCTACGTCGAACGCCGCGTTATGAATGATAAGCTGCGCGCCCTTGATGAACTCGAAGAACTCATCGGCGACTTCGGCAAAGCGAGGCTTGCCGACCAGAAACTCGTTGGTGATACCGTGAACGCCAATCGCGCCTTCATCACTCTCGCGGTCGGGCTGCAGGTACACATGAAAATGCCGCCCGGTCAGGCGACGACCGATCAGTTCGACACAACCGATCTCGATGATGCGGTGACCGTCGGTCACCGGCATGCCGGTGGTTTCGGTGTCGAGAACGATTGATCTGTTATCCAGGTTTTGCACTGCCATTTGACTCTTGCCTCATTTACCGGCGGCGATTCTAACACGCCGTAGCCGTTGCAAGCCTGCCGGATATGCCCGGGAACGAACGAGAATTCGTCGGCGGGTCTGCTTTCATGAACATAGACGATTGCTCGGCGCGCCGCACAATCGTCGGACCAATTGGCAAACGGTACAGCCCTGACAAATAACCACATCGCCGATTCTGCACCGACTCCATTGATGTCCTGAGTTGCGATAAAGGCAACAAAGTTTGAATGTTCGATTATTGCCGGTGCATCTGCCGGGTGCCCATACTCGGCTCATCAGGAACAGGAGATCGACATGAGCCCTCTTTGGCAGCGCCTTCGCGATCAAGCCCGGCAGTTGGCCGAGCGCAACCCGGTATTAGGCAATTACGCGACAAGCCACTTGCTGGCTTATGAGACTTTCGAGGATGCGCTTGCGGCAAACCTTGCCCGGCAGATGCAGGCTCAGGCGAGCGATGTGGCGCTGGAAAGCTGGTTCAAGACAATCCTCAAGGCCTGCCCTTCCATCGCTGAGGCAGCGGCTGCAGATATCAACCATCTCGAAATCGTCAATCCAGCCTGTCCGGATCACCTCACGGCCTTTCTGACCTTTCGCGGCATCCAGGCGGTTCAGGCATACCGCATCGCCCATGCCTTGTGGACCGAAGGCGATGTACAGAGCGCAGTGCTGGTGCAGAACTGGGCGGCCAACACCTGGAGCATCGATATCCACCCGGCGGCCCGGCTCGGCACCGCCCTGTTTGTCGATCATGGCATTGGCCTGGTCATCGGAGAAACAGCAGTCGTCGAAGATGAAGTGAGTCTCTGGCACGGCGTCACCCTGGGCAGCACCCTGGCCGAAGCAGGCGACCGGCACCCGAAAATCCGCAGAGGCGCACTTATTTGTGCTGGCGCAACCGTGCTTGGCAACATCGAAGTGGGCGCCAACGCCATCGTCGCCGCCAACTCCGTCGTGCTCAAACCCGTGGCCGCAGGAACGGTGGTTGCCGGTACGCCAGCAAAAGTAGTCGGCAACGCCCCGGCCGCGCTCGCCACCTTCACAACAAAAGCCAAGGGCTAACCAGGAGCTACGCACATGACAGCCACTGCTCAATTCCCGCAAGGCATCGACCACCCGCTGGTCACCGTACGCAATCACGCCGAGGTGCTGGAGCGGTATCGCAGAATGGGGTTTGCGCCCTCATCGGTCAGCTATCACCCGTGGGGAACCGTGACGTCGCTGATGATGTTCCCGAGTAATTTTATCGAGTTGATCGGCGTTGAAGACCCTTCAAAATTCGGTACGCGCTCGGTAAACGGTTTCTGCTTCGGACGTCAACTGGGTCAATTCCTTGAGCGGGGCGAGGAAGGCGTTTCGTTGGTGGCGCTGCACAGTAAAGATGCCGACGCTGACTATGCGCGCATGGTGCAGGCGGGGCTCGAAAGCCAAGGGCGGATCGATTTTCGTCGAAAAATGACACTCCCCGACGGTCGTGACGATGAAGCTGTTGTCTCGCTGGCGCTGTTCATTGATCCGAAACTCCCGGACGCGTCCAACTTCATCTGCCATCAGCATCGCCCGGAGTTGATCTGGGTGCCGGGCTGGCAGGACCACCCGAATGGTGCAGACGGGATTCTGGCGATCACCTACCTGGCAGACCCCGCACAGCTTGAGCCTCGCTGGCGGGCCATCTATGGCGATGCAGTGAGCTTTGATGGCACGGTTCTGCAAGCGAACACGCGGTGCGGCGTATTGCGGGCCATCGATGTGACGACAGCGGCCAGGCAGTTTCCGGACATCGAACTGCCCAGACGTGCTCTGGAAGGACCTCATGCGATTGCGATCAAGCTGCACACCACTCGTCTTTCTGCGTTGCGTGAGATTCTCGAACGTAACGAAGTCCCGCACAGCGAGGCACCGGGGCGGGTCCTCGTTGAACCGCACGCAGCAGGTAACGTGATTCTCGATTTTGTGCAGAGCCTTTGAATACGACGCCGGAGCCAACCAGGCTAGGTGCGCTTGATGCCGCGCACCTCGTCGACACCCCTATTAGCCAGTTGATCGGCACGCTCGTTGCCGGGATGGCCAATATGACCGCGCACCCATTGCCACTTCACGGTATGACGGCTGACCTGCTCGTCCAGCAACTGCCACAGATCGGCATTTTTGACCGGCTCTTTGGCAGCTGTTTTCCAGCCTCGCTTCTTCCAGTTGACCATCCACTCGGTGATGCCCTTCATCACGTATTGCGAGTCGGTCACCAGCGTTACCTCGCAGGGACGCTTGAGCTCTTCGAGTCCGCGGATGGCGCCGGTGAGCTCCATCCGGTTGTTGGTGGTGTTGGCCTCGCCGCCCCACAGCTCTTTTTCCACTCCCTTGCATACCAGCAAGGCGCCCCACCCGCCCGGACCAGGATTGCCCTTGCAGGCACCGTCGGTGAAGAGTTCAACGCTATCGCTCATTGCTACCTTTCCAGAATGATGGGCTTCGTATGCGCAATGGCAGTGTTCAGGAATCCTGAGACTCGCGACTGACCTTGGCCATTGGCAGGGGGATCAGCTTGCCGATGGGGTCACGACGCACTGGACGTACGGGCCTCAGGCCCACCACCAGCTTGCGTGCGACCAGCAGGTAAAAGCCGCCACCGGGGCTCTGCCGTCCCTCGCCGAGGCTTTCAAGGCCTATCAGGCGCGACTGCCATCCCGCAGAAGCAAGGGGCGGACGATAGCACCCGAAGCGCCGTTTCTCCAGCGCGAAGCCCAGCAGGTTCAGCCAGTCGGCGACCCGTGAGGATGAGATGCAACGTGCCTTGCGCAAGGCATCGCGAGCAAATACATGCCGTACCCCCCAGGTGCTCCAGGGGTTGATGCCGATGATCAGCAGGTGGCCGCCCGGACGCACGCTGCTCGCCGCTTCGCGCAACAGACCATGGGGCGACAGGCAGAAATCCAGACCGTGTTGCAGCACCACGACATCGGCTGCATGTTCACTCAATGGCCAGGCCTGTTCTTCGCAGACAATCTCGACCCCCGGCAGCGGCGCGCCTAGCCGTACATTGCGTCGTACCTGCGGAGCGACCGGCGGGGTTTCAGCCGACGGGCCGTAATGCACCAGATAACCGCCGAAATAGCGCCCGAGTTCTTCGTCCAGTACCCGCCGTTCCTCTTCGAGCAGAAGCTGTCCGAGTGGCCCCGAAAGCCATTCACGAGCAGCGCGGATCAATGCAAGCCACTCAGGATCAGCCTGAGCGAACGCTTCATCGGTCATGAGTTCTCCTCCAGAGGTGCTCGCTAACAGCGGCAACAGACTCTAAGATGCACCATTGTCTGCCGCTATGCGAACTGCGCCATGATACAGATCCATGCCCTCCCCGCTTTCAGTGACAACTACATATGGTTGTTACAAGACCTTTCGAGCCAGCATTGCGCTGTCGTCGATCCGGGCGACTCGGCGCCGGTACTGGCATGGCTCAGGCAGAATCCCGACTATCGGCTGACCGATATCCTGATCACCCATCATCACCATGATCATGTAGGCGGCGTGGTCGAACTCAAGCAAGCCAGCCAGGCACGCGTGCTGGGGCCGGCAACCGAGAACATTCCCGCGCGCGATATCGCGCTGAATGATCATGACAAGCTCACTGTGCTCGGTCTCGACTTCGTGGTGCATGCGGTCCCCGGCCACACGCTGGGCCATATAGCTTTCTATCACGAAGACGCGTCACAACCGCTGCTGTTCAGCGGCGACACACTGTTCGCCGCTGGCTGTGGGCGCCTGTTCGAGGGTACGCCCGATCAGATGCACACGTCGCTCGAACGCCTTGCCACCCTTGCGGACAACACACTTATTTACTGCGCGCATGAATACACGCTGAGCAATCTGCGCTTTGCCCAGGCTGTCGAACCCGACAACCGGGACATCGCCGAGCGCCTGGCTCAAGTGACGCAGTGGCGTAGCGAAGGCCGCATCAGCCTGCCGTCCAGCCTGGCGCTTGAAAAACGCACAAATCCCTTCCTGCGTACTCGTGAAACATCTGTTAAAGAAAAAGCGGACGAACGGATCGGCAGCCAAAACACCTCGCAAAGTGAGGTCTTTGCTCAGCTGAGAGCCTGGAAAGATAAGTTCTGACACGACCCTCAAACCGCAATAAAATTCTGAAAGGTTGACCGACGGCATGCTGGTTCCTAGAATCGCTCGACATTTTCGTCTGGATGTACCCCCCGAACAATGTCGTCATCTACCAGCAAGCCTCTACATTCGGACGCATTGACTCGGTTGGCTCAGGCCGTGGCCGTAACAGCGAGTGCCCTATTGGCCGGTTGCCAGAGCACCGCAAGCGTCGACACCATCAACAATCACCGATCGCCCAACCTGGCGGCCGGCATCAAGCAAAAACCCATTTTTCTGACCCACAAGCCTGTCACTCCCCTAGCACCGCCTCAGGATGTGTGGGAACGCATGCGCCAGGGCTTTCAGCTGCAGCAAGGCAACGACCAGAACCCACGAATCGATCAACAACGCCTCTGGTTTGCCAACAATCCATCCTTTCTGGAAAACGCAGGCGAGCGCGGCAGCCTGTACATGCACTACATCGTCGAACGCCTTGAAGAACGCAACATGCCGCTGGAGCTTGCCCTGCTCCCGGTAATCGAAAGCGCCTACAACCCGATGGCTGTCTCGCGCAGTCAGGCCGTCGGCCTCTGGCAATTCATCCCGTCTACCGGGCGCTATTTCAACCTGCGCCAGACCAGCTTTTATGACGGACGTCGCGATATTCAGGCCTCCACCGTCGCTGCGCTGGATTACCTGACGCGTCTGCACGACATGTTCAACGGTGACTGGCTGCTGGCCCTCGCCGCCTATAACGCTGGCGAAGGGACGGTCAGCCGTGCCATCGAACGAAACGACAAGCTCAACCTGCCAACCGATTACTGGAACCTGCCGCTGCCGCAGGAAACCCGCGACTACGTGCCCAAGCTCCTGGCGCTGTCCCAGGTCGTGCTGTCGCCTGAGGCCTATGGCGTCAACCTCAACCCGATCGCCAATCAGCCCTACTTCGAAGTGGTCGAACTCAACAAGCGTGTCGACCTCTCCAAAGTCGCCAGCGCAGCCGATATCGACGAAGACGAGCTTATCCAGCTCAATCCGGCCTACAAGAAACGCCTGACCATCGACGGCCCCCAGCATCTGCTGGTGCCCACGTCCAAGGCGCAATTGCTGACCGCCAGCCTGCTGACCATGAAGCAGGAAGAAATGGTCGCCTGGCAGCCTTATCGCGTACGCAAGGGCGATACGCTTGAAAGCCTGGCCAGCCGTTATCAAGTGACGGTCAGCTCGCTCAAGAGCAACAACACGCTGGCCGGCAATCGCCTGAAGATCGGCCAGTCGCTCAGTGTTCCGGTCAAACCGGGTGTGAGGTCCTCACAGCCTGTATTCGAAGAGCTGGCCAGTAACGATAAGCCGACCCGTACCCGTACCTACAAGGTCAGGAGCGGTGACAACCTGACCACCATTGCCCAGGCCAACAAGGTAGATGTCGAAGACCTGCAACACTGGAACAAACTGACCGGCAAGAAGCTCAAGGTTGGACAGACGCTGGTCATGCAGGACAACACCAAGGCAGCCGGCAAAACCAGCAGCAAGTCGGTTGCAAGTGCCAAAGACGGCGAAAAGAAATCCATGCAGTACAAGATCCAGAAAGGCGACTCGATGTACTTGGTCGCCAAGCGTTTCAACGTCGAGATGCAACATCTCAAGCGCTGGAACCCGCGTAGCGGCCAGGCTCTCAAGCCCGGCCAGACGTTGACCGTCTACCTGCCGCATTGATGACGCCGGCCACTTGCCCGGGAATGACCTTGGGACAAGTGGCCGGTGCAGTCCTGGTGCCGGCCTCACCCGCAGTCTTTTTCCTGCCGGGACAAGCTGTTACTGTTAGCGACCCGAAAGCCCAAGTCGCCTGGATCGTGATACGTCCCTTCCTGCTAATAGTCAGTCTGGCCTTGAGTTTTTGTGCCAACGCAGCCATCACCGAAAGTCATGGCTATGCGCAATTTGGCGTTCTCAAGTACCCAGCCAGTTTCACGCATTTCGACTGGGTCAATCCCGAGGCGCCGAAAGGTGGCACCTTGAGAATGATGGCATTTGGTACGTTCGATACGCTCAACCCCTATACATTCAAGGGCACCAGCCCGGTCTCGACGGGTAATTTCCTGCAGTACGGTGTCAGCGAGCTCAATGAGCCGCTGATGGCCGGCACTGGCCAGTACGACCCCTCTGGCGATGAACCGGCTTCCAGTTACGGGCTGATTGCACAGTCCGTGGAGTACAGCGAAGACCGTAGCTGGGTGGTATTCAACCTCCGCCCGCAGGCGCGCTTTCACGATGGCAAGCCGATTACGGCCTACGACGTGGCATTTTCCTACAGGACACTCCTCAAGGACGGTCATCCGCAGTACCGCACAGCCTTGCAGGAAGTGCAGCGTGTCGACATCCTCAATCGACACCGCATCCGTTTTGTCTTCAAGCGTTCCGGCAATCCGCTATTGATTTTGCGCCTGGGCGAGTTGCCTGTGTTACCCCAGCATTACTGGAAAGACAGGGACTTCAAGGCCACGACCTTCGAACCGCCACTGGGCAGCGGACCGTATCGCATTACCCGCGTTCAGCCTGGGCGCCAGTTGGTGTTCGAGAGGGTCAAGGACTATTGGGGCAAGGACTTGCCGGTCAATCGTGGCAAATACAATTTCGACCGGGTCGAAGTCGAGTTCTACCGCGACAGCGATGTGGCTTTCGAAGCGTTCAAGGCTGGCGAGTTCGATATTTACATCGAGCATCAGGCCAAGAACTGGGCAACTGGCTACGACTTTCCGGCAGTTACCAGCGGTAAAGTGATCAAGGCGCAAATACCGCACCGCATTCCGACCCAGACTCAAGGCCTGTTCATGAACACCCGACGCGCCGCGTTCGCCGACATCCGGGTACGTGAGGCATTGGGGTTGCTGTTTAACTTCGAATGGACCAACCGCACGCTGTTCAGCAACGCGTATGACCGCTCGATCAGCTATTACCCCAACAGCGAGTTTTCCGCAATCGGCCTGCCGATCGGCGCCGAATGGCTGCTGCTCTCGCCCTATCGGGATCAACTGCCAGCCAGCCTGTTCACCCAGCCGTTTACTCCGTCGAAGACCGATGGCGGCGGCATACCGCGTGAAACCTTGCGCAAGGCCCTCAAACTGCTGGGCGATGCAGGCTGGACACTGACCGGCCAGGGTCTGCTCAACGCGGCCGGGCAACCGTTGCGTTTCGAGATTCTGCTGGTCAACCCAAACCTTGAACGCATCCTGCAACCCTACATCGAAGACTTGCGGCGGCTGGGTATAAATGCGGGGCTGCGCACGGTCGACCGTGCCCAGTACAAACAGCGTCTGGACCGCTTCGATTTCGACATGATCCTCATGACGCTGTCACAAACCCTGAGCCCAGGCCTGGAGCAGTGGCAATACTTTCACTCCAGTCAGGCTTCGGTAAACGGTAGCAAGAACTACGCCGGCGTGGCCAGCCCGGTGGTCGACGCGCTGCTGAACAAGTTGCTGGGCGCGCAGACCCGTGATGACCAAGTCGCAGCAGCACGTGCGCTGGACCGCGTCTTGCTGTCCCAGCACTACAGCATTCCCAACTGGTACCTGAACAATCATCGCCTTGCCTATCGCAATCGATTCGCCATGGTCACCACCCCGCCCTACACCTTGGGGCTGCGCGCGTGGTGGCTCAAGACTCTGGAGAAGCCCCGATGAACCCATCGCTTTCCCTGCGCTCACGGGCAGCCGGCCTGCTGCTGGTCAGCTTGGCCTGCACGGTCCAGGCTGCTCCCCAGCATGCCGTGACGCTGTACGATGAAGCACCCAAATACCCTGCAGACTTCAAACACTTCGACTATGTGAACCCGGATGCGCCCAAGGGCGGCACGTTTCGTCAGGCCGGGTTTGGCGGCTTCGACAGCCTCAACCCATTCATCAACAAGGGCGTCCCGGCAGATGACATCGGTCTGATCTACGACACCTTGGCCCGCGCGAGCCTGGACGAGCCCTTCACCGAATACGGACTGATTGCGGGCAAGATCGAAAAAGCGCCTGACAGCAGCTGGGTGCGCTTCTACCTGCGCCCCGAAGCGCGCTTTCACGACGGCCATCCGATTCGGGCCGAAGATGTCGAGTTCAGCTTCAAGACCCTGATGCAACACGGGTCGCCGATGTACAAGGGCTACTACGCAGACGTCGATCAGGTGGTTGTCGAAGACCCGCTGCGGGTGCTGTTCAAATTCAAGCATTCGAACAACCGCGAAATGCCGTTGATCCTTGGCCAACTGCCAGTCCTGCCCAAACATTTCTGGGCAGACCGCGATTTCAGCAAGGGCAACCTGGATTTCCCGCTGGGCAGCGGACCGTACAAGGTGGCCGAGGTCAAGGCCGGGCGCTCAGTGCGCTACGAGCGGGTCAAGGACTACTGGGGCAAGGACCTGCCGATCAACAAGGGGTTCTACAACTTTGACGTCCTGACCACCGACTACTATCGCGACAACACTGTCGCACTGGAAGCCGGCAAAGCCGGGCAGTTCGACTACTGGAGCGAAATAAGCGCCAAGAACTGGGCAACTGCCTACGATACGCCAGCAGTCAGAGACGGTCGGCTGATCAAGGAAGAGCTGCCCAACGGCAACCCGACCGGCATGCAGGGTTTTGTCTTCAACCTGCGCAAGCCAGTGTTTCAAGATGCCAGAGTTCGCGAGGCACTGACCCTGCTGCTGGACTTCGAATGGACCAACAAGCAGCTGTTCAACGGCTCCTACAGCCGCACGAAGAGTTATTTCGATAACTCGGAAATGGCCTCGAGCGGCCTGCCTTCTGCCGAAGAGCTGAAAATCCTCGAGCCGTTGCGCGGCAAGATTCCGGACCGGGTCTTCAGTGAACCCTTTACGTTGCCGGTCACCGATGGCAGCGGCATGATTCGCCCGCAACAGCGTCGCGCGTTTCAGCTGCTGCAGGAAGCGGGCTGGAAAATCGTCGATGACAAGATGGTGGACACTCAGGGCAACCCGGTAAAACTGGAGTTTCTGATTGCGCAGACCGAATTCGAACGCATTTTGCTGCCTTACAAGCGAAACCTGAGTGACTTGGGTATCGAGCTGGTGATACGCCGGGCCGATGTTTCGCAATACATCAACCGCCTGCGTTCGCGGGACTACGACATGATCGTCAGCAGCTTCCCGCAATCCAGCTCGCCCGGTAACGAGCAACGCGTGTATTTCAATTCATCCAGCGCCGACAATCCGGGCAGCCGCAATGTGATGAGCCTGAAGGACCCGGCAGTGGATACGCTGGTGGACGGTCTGATCAACGCGGATTCACGTAAGGATCTTATCAACCATGCCAAGGCACTGGACCGGGTATTGCTGTGGGGTTTCTACGTCATTCCGAACTGGCATATCAAGACCTGGCGGGTTGCGTACTGGAATCATATTGATCACCCCAAGGCCAAGGCGCTGTCCGACATCGGCCTGACAACGTGGTGGGCCAAGCCGGATGTAAAACCGGTCACGGCCGCCCAACCGGCCTCTGATCAGGCCAGCCCTGCGGACGCGGAGCAATAATATGCTGGCTTATATTCTGCGAAGACTGCTGCTGATCATCCCGACCCTGCTGGGCATCCTGGTGATCAACTTCGTCATCATCCAGGCGGCTCCCGGCGGCCCAGTGGAACAGATGATCGCCAAGATCGAAGGCTTCGATGGTGCCACCAGCCGGATTGCCGGCGGAGGCGCCGAGGTGGCGGTGGCAGGCTCCAATTACCGTGGCGCGCAAGGCCTGGACCCGGCGCTGGTCAAGGAGATCGAGCGCATGTACGGTTTCGACAAGTCTGCGCCGGAACGCCTGTGGATCATGATCAAGAACTACGCCACGCTGGACTTCGGCGACAGCTTCTTTCGTGATGCCAAGGTGATCGACCTGATTGTCGAAAAGATGCCGGTGTCCATCTCCCTCGGGTTATGGAGCACGCTGATCATGTACCTGGTGTCAATCCCGCTGGGGATCGCCAAGGCTACCCGCCACGGCAGCCAGTTCGACGTATGGACCAGCTCGGCGATCATCGTCGGCTATGCCATCCCGGCCTTCCTGTTCGCCATCCTGTTGATCGTGGTATTTGCCGGCGGCAGCTATTTCAACTGGTTCCCGCTGCGCGGTCTGACCTCGAACAATTACGACGAACTGAGTACAGCGGGCAAGATCTTCGATTACTTCTGGCACTTGGTGCTGCCGGTAACCGCTTTGGTAATCGGCAACTTCGCCACGATGACCCTGCTGACCAAGAACAGCTTTCTGGACGAGATCAGCAAGCAATATGTCACCACAGCCAAAGCCAAGGGCCTGAGCAACCACAAGGTGCTCTACGGCCATGTGTTCCGCAACGCGATGTTGTTGGTGATCGCCGGTTTCCCGTCGGCGTTCATCGGTATCTTCTTTACCGGCTCACTGCTGGTTGAAGTCATCTTCTCGCTGGACGGCCTGGGGCTGATGAGTTTCGAAGCCGCTATCAATCGGGACTACCCGGTGGTGTTCGGCACGCTGTTCATCTTCACCCTGCTGGGGCTGGTGGTAAAGCTGATCGGCGACATCACCTATACCCTCGTAGACCCGCGTATCGACTTTGAAAGCAGGAAGCATTGATATGAAGCTCTCTCCTCTCAATCGCCGCCGCTTCGAACGTTTCAAAGCCAACAGACGCGGCTGGTGGTCCCTGTGGCTGTTCCTCATCCTGTTCGGCCTGAGCCTGGGTGCCGAGTTAATCGCCAACGATAAACCGCTGGCGGTGCGCTACGACGGCAGCTGGTACTTCCCGGTGCTGGAGCGCTATCCGGAAACCACTTTCGGAGGCGAATTCCCACTGGAAGCCAACTACAAGAGCCCCTATATCAAGGAATTGCTCGCCGCAAAGGATGGCTGGACGCTGTGGGCACCGATTCCGTTCAGTTACCAGAGCATCAACTACGACCTGAAGGTGCCCGCCCCCGCCCCGCCCTCGCGAGACAACCTGCTGGGCACCGACGATCAGGGCCGTGACGTATTGGCACGGGTGATTTACGGCTTCAGGATTTCCGTCCTGTTTGCCCTGACGCTGACCATCCTCAGCTCGATCATCGGCGTCATCGCCGGTGCCTTGCAGGGCTTTTACGGCGGCTGGGTCGACTTGCTTGGCCAGCGTTTTCTGGAGGTCTGGTCCGGCCTGCCAGTGCTGTACCTGCTGATCATTCTCGCCAGCTTTGTGCAGCCCAATTTCTGGTGGCTGCTGGGCATCATGCTGCTGTTTTCCTGGATGAGCCTGGTGGACGTGGTGCGTGCCGAGTTCCTGCGCGGCCGCAACCTGGAATACGTGCGCGCTGCACGCGCGCTGGGTATGGAAAACGGCGCCATCATGTTCCGTCATATCCTGCCCAACGCGATGGTTTCGACCATGACCTTCCTGCCGTTCATCCTGACCGGAGCCATCGGCACGCTGACCGCTCTGGATTTTCTCGGGTTCGGCCTGCCGGCAGGCTCGCCTTCGCTGGGTGAACTGGTGGCGCAGGGTAAATCCAACCTGCAGGCGCCGTGGCTTGGCATCAGCGCCTTTGCGGTACTGGCCATCATGCTCAGCCTGCTGGTGTTCATCGGCGAATCCGCCCGCGATGCATTCGACCCAAGGAAATAAGATGAACAATGACAATCTGATCGAAATCCGCGATCTGGCGGTCGAGTTCGTGACGGGCGAATCGCGACAGCGTGTGGTCGAGAACATCAGCTTCGACATTCGCCGTGGCGAGACACTGGCGCTGGTGGGCGAAAGCGGCTCCGGCAAGTCCGTCACAGCGCACTCCATCCTGCGCCTGCTGCCCTACCCGATCGCCAGCCACCCCAGTGGCACCATTCACTATGCAGGCCAGGACCTGCTGAAAGTCGAGGAGAAAAAACTGCGCTCGATTCGCGGCAACCGTATCGCGATGATCTTCCAGGAACCGATGACCTCGCTGAACCCGCTGCATTCAGTTGAAAAGCAAATCAACGAGGTACTGGGCCTGCACAAGGGCCTGACCGGCAAGGCGGCCACTGAGCGGACGCTGGAGCTTCTTGATCTGGTAGGCATCCCAGAGCCTCGCAAACGGCTCAAGGCGCTGCCACACGAGCTGTCAGGCGGCCAGCGCCAGCGTGTAATGATCGCCATGGCACTGGCCAACGAGCCAGAGTTGTTGATCGCCGACGAACCGACCACGGCACTGGACGTGACCGTGCAGTTGAAAATCCTCGAATTGCTCAAGCAATTACAGGCGCGTCTGGGCATGGCGTTGCTGCTGATCAGCCATGACCTCAACGTTGTAAGGCAAATAGCCAATCGAGTATGTGTCATGCAGCGCGGTTGCATCGTCGAACAGGCATCGTGCGAAGAATTGTTCCGGTCGCCGCAACACCCGTACACCAAAGTTTTGCTAAGCGCAGAGCCCAGCGGCGGCCCATCGACCAATCCTGCAGGAGCACCGCTGCTTGAAGTCGAGGACCTGAAAGTCTGGTTCCCGATCAAGAAAGGCCTGCTCAAGCGGACCGTCGATCACGTCAAGGCGGTGGATGGCATCCGTTTCAGCCTGCCCGAAGGCCAAACGCTGGGCATTGTAGGTGAAAGCGGCTCTGGCAAATCGACGCTGGGGCTGGCGATTCTTCGCCTGATCGGCAGCCAGGGCACCATACGTTTCAAGGGCAACGCGCTAGAATCCCTGTCGCAGCAGCAGATTCGTCCGCTGCGCAGGCAGATGCAGGTGGTTTTCCAGGACCCGTTTGGTAGTTTGAGCCCCCGCATGTCGGTGGGAGAAATTGTCGGCGAAGGCCTGCGGATACACGGCATGGGCACGGCAGCCGAGCAACAGACGGCGATTATCGAAGCACTCAGGGAGGTGGGGCTTGACCCGGATACCCGGCACCGCTACCCCCATGAGTTCTCCGGCGGTCAACGTCAGCGGATCGCCATCGCACGGGCGCTGGTGCTAAAACCGGCGCTGATTCTGCTGGACGAGCCG
Source organism: Pseudomonas coronafaciens pv. oryzae str. 1_6 (assembly GCF_000156995.2). Lineage (NCBI taxonomy): Bacteria > Pseudomonadati > Pseudomonadota > Gammaproteobacteria > Pseudomonadales > Pseudomonadaceae > Pseudomonas > Pseudomonas coronafaciens. The sequence goes on from NZ_CP046035.1 coordinate 3,580,788, forward strand.
ACTTCGGCCCTCGACCGGACAGTGCAGCGCCAGGTGGTCGAGCTGCTTCGCTCGCTGCAAACCAAGTACAACCTGACGTATTTGTTCATCAGCCATGACCTGGCTGTCGTCAAAGCGCTGAGCCACCAGTTGATGGTGGTCAAGCAAGGCCAAGTGGTCGAACAGGGTGCAGCGCAGGAAATCTTCGCCGCACCGCAACATCCTTATACACAGCAGCTGCTGGAGGCCGCCTTTCTGGCGCCGGTAGCTGTCGATTAACCTGAACCTGAAGAGGAACAACACATGGGTTTTCTCGCCGGTAAGCGCGTACTGATCGTCGGTGTCGCCAGTAAACTGTCCATCGCATCCGGTATCGCCGCCGCCATGCATCGTGAAGGTGCAGAGCTTGCTTTCACCTACCAGAACGACAAGCTCAAAGGGCGCGTCGAAGAGTTCGCAGCAGGCTGGGGCTCGGGCCCTGAGCTGTGCTTCCCTTGCGACGTGGCCAGTGACGAAGAGATCAACAAGGTCTTCGAAGCGCTGAGCAAGAAGTGGGACGGCCTGGACGTCATCGTTCACTCGGTCGGCTTTGCACCAGGCGACCAGCTGGATGGCGACTTCACCAACGCCACCACCCGCGAAGGTTTCCGCATCGCTCACGACATCAGCGCCTACAGCTTCGTGGCCCTGGCCAAAGCCGGTCGCGAAATGATGAAAGGCCGCAACGGCAGCCTGCTGACCCTGTCGTACCTGGGCGCCGAGCGCACCATGCCGAACTACAACGTCATGGGCATGGCCAAGGCCAGCCTGGAAGCCGGCGTTCGTTATCTGGCAGGCAGCCTCGGTCCGGAAGGCACACGCGTCAATGCCGTCTCGGCCGGTCCGATCCGCACACTGGCAGCTTCGGGCATCAAGAACTTCCGCAAGATGCTGGCTGCCAACGAAGCGCAGACCCCTCTGCGCCGCAACGTGACCATCGACGAAGTCGGCAACGCCGGCGCGTTCCTGTGCTCGGACCTGGCGTCGGGCATCAGCGGTGAAATCATGTACGTTGACGGTGGTTTCAATACCACTGCAATGGGCAGCATGGAAGAGTAAGACGGCAAGCGCCGCTCCTTGCGAGCGGCACTTTCCCGCGAACAGCTTCAATGCACAAAAAAAGGCCGCTCGATGAGCGGCCTTCTTTTTGATCGGATTTCGAGATTAGAACTTCTCGATCTTCGCTTTGCTTTCCAACTGTGCACGGTACGCCGCAAAATCCTGCTGCCCTGCGCGCGATGCAAGGAAGCGGCGATACTGCGCTTTCTCTGCATCGGTCGGCGCGGCCGCCTGATTTACACCATTAAGACGCACAATGACAAAACTGCCATCGGATGCGGTAATGCTGGCGAATTCCGGCTTGTCCTTGCCAACTGGCTTGGGCATACGGAACAGCGTTTGCAGAACCGCAGGATCAACGCCCTCCTGACTGCGGGTAACCGCTTCCATCACTTTCCACTCACGCCCGTCCTGCTTGGCAGCCAATGGAATCTTGCCATCGCGCAGCCCGGCCAGCAGAGCTTCGCCCTTGGCCTTCACAGCCGCAGTAGCGTGTTCCTTCACCAGTTGAGCGCGAATCTTGTCGGCGACGCTTGCAAGCGGCAATTGCTGCGGTTGCAGGTGCTCTTTGGAGCGCACAACCACAACGGTCTCGGGGTCCAGTTCCAATGTGCTGCTGTTGGAGCCTTCTTCCAGCACTTCAGGGCTGAATGCAGCCTGGATGACCGCACGGTTGGCTGTCAGGCCTTCACCGCCTTCACGACCAAACGGTGCAGTGGTCTGAACCTTCAGGCCCAGGTCCTGCGCCGGCTGAGACAGATCTGACGATTCGAACGCAGAGTCTTCCAGTTGCTTGGTCACTTCGACAAATTTCTGTTCAACCAGCTGAGACTTCAGCTCGTCGGTCAGCTTGCCCTTCAGGCTTGCGAACGTGGGCACCGAAGGCGCTTCCACCCCCAGCAGCTTGATCAGGTGCCAGCCGAAGTCGGTACGTACTGGCTGTGAGACCTGGTCCTTGTTCAAGGCATACAGCGCCTCTTCAAAAGCCGGGTCGTATACGCCCTTGCCAGCGTACCCCAGATCACCGCCCTTGCTGGACGAACCCGGGTCCTGGGAAAACTCCTTGGCCAACGCCGCGAAATCTTCACCTTTGGCCAGGCGCTGTTGAATTTCTTCAATCTTAGCCTTGGCCTGTTCGTCGTTGAGCTTGTCATTCACCTCGATCAGGATGTGCGCGGCACGTCGCTGTTCGGAGAGATTGGCAATCTCTTTCTGATAAGCCGCCTGCAAGTCCTCGTCCTTGACCTGCACCTTGTCGAAGAAGGAAGACTTCTTCAACTCGATGTAATCAAGCACCACCTGCTCAGGGCTCATGAATTCCTTGGCGTGCTGGTCGTAGTGAGCCTTGACCTCGTCATCGGTCACCTTGACTGCAGACGTATCGGCCGGCAGGGTCAGCGAGGCGAAATCACGCGTTTGCTTTTCCAGACGAGCAAAGGCTTCAACCTGCGCATCGGTCACGAAGGCACTGCCCGCAACACCTGCGCGTACCTGACCGATGAGCATTTCCTGGCCAAGCATCTGACGGAACTGCATACGGCTGTAGCCCAGCTGGCGGATTACCTGATCGAAACGGTCAGCACTGAATTTGCCGTCCACCTGAAACTCGGGCGTCTGCAATATCTGCTGATCGAGTGCGGCGTCGGTAAACGTGAATTTGGCATCGGATGCGCCTTGCAGCAACAGCTTGCGATCAATCAGGCCCTTGAGGGCTGATTCACGCAACAGTTTTTCATCCAGCAATGCAGGATCGAAATCCTTGCCCAACTGCTGCGAGAGCTGCTGAGCCAACTGACGGCGCTGCATGTCAACGGCCTGACTCAACTCGTTCTGAGAGATGTCCTCGCCGTTCACTTCAGCTGCATTCTGCTTGTTGCTGGTAGCGGTAAACATTGCCTCGATGCCGGTGAAGGCCATCAACGCGACGATGATTCCGATAATTGTCTTGGCAATCCAGCCTTGTGAATTGTCCCTGATGTTCTGCAGCATTGCGTCCCCCAAAACGGTGGTACTGACTAACCAACCGCGGAGCGTGGGTAGAAAGCGGATAGAAGAAAGGCGCATCCGAGGATGCGCCTTCTCGTAACTGACGAAGCGGGAGGGCTCGAACCCTTCGGTGTCGCAACCGAATGCACCACCGCTCCGCTAACGGGCCAAGAAAAACCCGACCCAGCGAGCATAGACATCGAGAGGCTTAGTTGACAGCGTCTTTGAGGGCTTTGCCGGCTTTGAAACCTGGTTTTTTTGCAGCAGCGATTTGCAACGTCTTGCCGGTCTGCGGGTTACGACCGACGCGAGCAGGACGATCAGTAACGGAGAACGTACCAAAGCCAACCAAAACAACCGAGTCGCCAGCCTTCAGAGCGCCAGTGACGGATTCGATCACTGCGTCCAGCGCACGGCCAGCAGCAGCTTTCGGGATATCAGCAGATGCAGCGATAGCATCAATCAGTTCCGACTTGTTCACTCTAAGTCCCCTTATCTCTATTTTTGAGTACGTTTCTAAGTTTTAGGTGTTAAGCAAAACGAGCGCTGGAAGGCTTGCTGGTGATTGCTTTAAAGAGCCGCTTTATAACAAGGGCCCTAAAAAGCTGTCAAGGAAGCCTGTCCAGTCTTAATGCGTGCTAATTCTGTCCTTAGAGTCAGACTCGCGTTTTTCATCCTTTGTGACCAGATCAGTTGCTACATCCGGCAATGGCTCCGGCGCGTATTGCAGCGCAATTTGCAGGACTTCGTCAATCCATTTAACGGGCTTGATCTGCAGATCCTGTTTGATGTTGTCAGGAATTTCCTTCAAATCACGCACGTTTTCTTCCGGAATGATCACCGTCTTGATTCCGCCACGGTGCGCGGCCAAAAGTTTTTCCTTCAGACCGCCGATCGCCAGCACCTGACCGCGCAGGGTAATTTCACCCGTCATGGCCACATCTGCACGCACCGGAATCTGGGTCAGTGCCGACACCAGAGCGGTACACATGCCCACGCCAGCGCTCGGCCCGTCTTTCGGAGTAGCACCTTCAGGCATGTGAATATGGGTGTCGTGCTTCTCATGGAAGTCCGCTGGAATGCCCAGGCTACGGGCGCGGCTGCGCACCACGGTCTGCGCTGCAGTGATGGACTCGACCATGACATCGCCCAGTGAACCGGTCTTGATCAACTGGCCCTTGCCCGAAATGACCGCCGCCTCGATGGTCAGCAGCTCACCACCCACCTGCGTCCACGCCAGACCTGTTACCTGACCGATCTGATCCTGCTGCTCGGCCAGCCCGTAACGGAACTTACGTACGCCCAGGAAGTGCTCAAGCATGTCAGCTGTGACCTGCACGGCGAAGCGTTTCTCCGTGGCATGCTCTTTGACCGCCTTGCGGCAGACCTTGGCGATCTGACGCTCAAGACCGCGCACGCCCGCTTCACGGGTGTAGTAACGGATGATGTCGCGAATCGCTTCCTCGTCGAACTGAATTTCGCCTTTTTTCAGGCCGTTGGCCTGAATCTGCTTGGGCGAAAGGTATTTGACGGCAATGTTGATCTTTTCGTCTTCGGTGTAGCCCGGCAGGCGAATGACTTCCATCCGGTCCAGCAACGCTGGCGGAATATTCATCGAGTTCGACGTACACAGAAACATCACGTCAGAAAGGTCGTAATCGACCTCTAGGTAATGGTCGTTGAAATTATGGTTCTGCTCAGGGTCCAGGACCTCAAGCAAAGCGGACGCCGGATCGCCACGCATGTCGCTGCCCATCTTGTCGATTTCATCGAGAAGGAACAGCGGGTTGCGAACACCCACCTTCGTCATCTTTTGTATCAATCTTCCTGGCATCGAACCAATGTATGTTCGGCGATGACCACGAATTTCAGCCTCGTCACGCACACCACCCAAGGCCATGCGCACGAATTTGCGATTGGTCGCGTTGGCAATGGACTCTGCCAGGGATGTTTTACCCACACCTGGAGGCCCTACCAGACACAGCACAGGGCCACGAATTTTCTTCACGCGCTTTTGTACGGCGAGGTATTCGAGGATGCGCTCCTTGACCTCATCAAGGCCATAGTGATCGGCGTCAAGAATGGCTTCGGCGCGAGCAAGGTCCAGACGCACTTTGCTCTGTGCTTTCCACGGCACCTGAACCAGCCAGTCGATGTAAGAGCGTACAACGGTCGCTTCGGCCGACATAGGTGACATCTGCTTGAGCTTGTTCAGCTCGGCCGTTGCCTTGGTCAGAGCGTCCTTGGGAAGCCCGGCAGCATCGATGCGCTTTTTCAGCTCTTCGATTTCGTTGTGACCTTCATCGCCATCGCCCAGCTCTTTCTGAATGGCCTTCATCTGCTCATTCAGGTAGTACTCGCGCTGGCTGCGCTCCATTTGTTTCTTCACACGACCGCGAATGCGCTTTTCGACCTGCAACAGGTCGATTTCGGCATCCAGCAAGGCCAGCACGTGTTCGACACGCGCGGACAGATCGATAATCTCGAGGATTTCCTGCTTCTGCTCGATTTTGAGCGCCATATGCGCAGCCATGGTGTCGACCAGGCGACCGGGCTCATCGATGCTGTTGAGCGATGACAGGACTTCTGCAGGGACTTTCTTGCCCAACTGCACATACTGCTCGAACTGGGCAAGCAAGCTGCGCACAAACACTTCGGACTCGCGATCCGGCGCATCAACCTCGTCGATCAGTGCGACGTCGGCACGGTAATGACCGTCGACTTCGATGAACCGCTCGACTGAGCCACGCTGCTCGCCCTCAACAAGCACCTTGACGGTGCCATCAGGCAGCTTGAGCAACTGCAGGACAGTCGCAATGGTGCCTACGCTGTACAACGCCTTTTCGTCAGGATCGTCGTCAGCCGGGTTTCTTTGCGCGAGCAGCAGGATCTGCTTGTCGCCTGTCATTGCCGCCTCAAGGGCTTCGATAGACTTCTCGCGCCCCACGAACAGCGGGATAACCATGTGCGGATAAACCACGACATCACGCAATGGCAAAAGAGGCAATTCAATTGTGGTCGTCATGATTTCGCCTCTACAGCGGCCAATCGGCCGGGACAGATGGAATTAGCTTGAAGCCAAGATGGGGGTAGCGTTCAAAAAAAACAAGCTCTAGTGAGACACCCCGCCAAGATCAGATTCTTCATACAAGACGAATGAACAGGCTAAAAATGCAAAAGGGGACCTTAAGGGCCCCCTTCTGTGTCATTTCACACGCAAACACACAGCAGTGGTTCACGCGTCAGGAGCGACCTTGGCAGGTGGCTCGCTGTTTTCGTAGATCAGCAGCGGCTTGGACGTGCCATCGATAACGCTCTCGTCGATCACCACCTTGCTCACATCGCTCTGCGACGGGATCTCGTACATGGTGTCGAGCAATACGCCTTCAAGGATAGAACGCAGGCCACGGGCACCGGTCTTGCGCTCAAGCGCACGACGGGCTACCGATTTCAGCGCATCAGTACGGAACTCGAGGTCCACACCTTCCATCTCGAACAGCTTGGCGTACTGCTTGGTGAGCGCATTCTTCGGCTCGGTCAGGATCTGGATGAGAGCAGCTTCATCCAGTTCGTCCAGGGTAGCAAGCACTGGCAGACGACCCACGAACTCCGGAATGAGACCGAACTTGACCAGATCATCAGGCTCGACTTCACGCAGGGACTCGCCAACCTTCTTGCCTTCCTCCTTACTGCGAACTTCGGCGTTGAAACCGATGCCGCCACGGGTGGAACGGTTCTGAATGACCTTTTCCAGGCCCGAGAAGGCGCCACCGCATATAAAGAGGATATTACGCGTGTCCACTTGCAGGAATTCCTGCTGTGGGTGCTTGCGCCCGCCCTGAGGAGGCACGGATGCCACAGTACCCTCGATCAGCTTCAGCAAGGCTTGTTGCACGCCTTCGCCGGACACGTCACGAGTGATCGAAGGGTTGTCGGATTTGCGCGAAATCTTGTCGATTTCATCGATGTAGACAATACCCATCTGGGCCTTCTCGACATCGTAATCACATTTCTGCAACAGCTTCTGAATAATATTTTCGACGTCCTCACCCACATAACCAGCTTCGGTCAGGGTGGTGGCGTCAGCAATGGTGAACGGCACATTGAGCAGGCGGGCCAGAGTTTCGGCCAACAACGTCTTGCCGGAGCCCGTAGGGCCGATCAGCAGGATGTTGCTTTTGCCAAGCTCGACATCGTCGTTCTTCTTGTCGCGCTGGTTCAGGCGCTTGTAGTGGTTGTACACCGCTACTGCGAGAACCTTTTTGGCACGTTCCTGACCGATTACGTACTGGTCAAGGATGCCGCTGATTTCTTTAGGCGAAGGCAATTTATGCGCGCTGCTTTCGGCCTGGGCTTCCTGCACCTCCTCGCGGATGATGTCATTGCACAGGTCGACGCACTCGTCGCAGATAAAGACCGAGGGGCCGGCAATCAATTTGCGCACTTCATGCTGGCTTTTGCCACAGAAGGAGCAATAGAGCAATTTGCCGTTGTCCTCGCCGTTGCGGGTGTCAGTCATTCGATCGATCCAATCCGGTAGGCTTGCAACACAAGATGAAGGCTATTGCGGGCTTTTTCAAGTCCGCAGGCGGTCGGTTGTGCCGACCCCCTACATTTTGAGCTGCTTAGGCAGGCATTTGACGCTTGTTGATCACGGAGTCGATCAGGCCGTATTCAGCCGCACGCTCTGCGCTCATGAAGTTGTCACGCTCGGTATCACGCTCAATGGTTTCAAGGCTCTGACCGGTGTGATGCGCCAGCAGCGAGTTGAGGCGATGACGAATGTGCAGGATTTCCTTGGCATGGATGTCGATATCCGACGCCTGACCCTGAAAACCGCCCAACGGCTGGTGAATCATCATCCGCGAGTTAGGCAGGCAATGGCGCTTGCCCTCGGCACCGCCGGCCAGCAGGAATGCACCCATGCTGCAAGCCTGACCGATACAGATGGTCGAAACGTCTGGCTTGATGAACTGCATGGTGTCGTAGATCGACATGCCTGCAGTCACCGAACCGCCCGGCGAGTTGATGTAGAGATGGATATCCTTGTCCGGGTTCTCCGCTTCAAGGAAAAGCAGTTGCGCCGCGATAAGGTTGGCCATGTAGTCCTCTACCGGGCCCACCATAAAGATGACTCGCTCCTTGAGAAGGCGCGAATAGATGTCATAGGCGCGTTCGCCACGGGCGGACTGCTCGATAACCATCGGGACCAGGCCGCCAGCGGCCTGGATGTCAGAGTTCTGCTGAATATAAGAATTGCGGGACATGTCCTGCATTCACTCCCAAATAGTCGAGTCTTGAATACGCACAAGCCAGCGCGAAGGCTGGCTTGTGGGTGTTTTCGCACGAAAAGAGAAATCAGTCGGCTTTTGGAGCTTCCACCGGCTTGACAGCTTCTTCGTAGGAGACCGATTTGTCGGTCACGCTAGCTTTCTGCAAAACAGTATCTACAACTTGCTCTTCAAGTACAACAGAACGTACTTCGTTCATTTGCTGCTCGTTCTTGTAGTACCACGCCACGACCTGCTCTGGCTCCTGGTAGGCGGACGCCATTTCCTGGATCATTTCGCGGACACGAGCGTCATCAGGCTTGAGATCAAACTGCTTCACCACCTCGGCAACGATCAGGCCTAGCTCGACGCGACGCTTGGCTTGCTCTTCGAACAGCTCTGCAGGCAGCTGATCGGGCTTGATGTTGCCGCCGAACTGCTGAACAGCCTGAACGCGCAGACGGTTGACTTCGTTTTCCAGCAGCGACTTGGGCACTTCGATCGGGTTGGCGGCCAGCAGACCATCCATTACCTGATTCTTGACCTTGGACTTGATCGCCTGACGCAGCTCGCGCTCCATGTTCTTGCGAACTTCGGTGCGGAAGCCATCGATACCGGTTTCCTTGATACCGAACTGCTTGAAGAATTCTTCGTTCAGCTCAGGCAGCTTAGGCTCGGAAACCGTGTTGACGGTCACAGTGAACTCGGCAGCCTTGCCAGCCAGCTCGAGGTTCTGGTAATCCTCGGGGAAGGTCACGTTCAGAACGCGCTCTTCACCGGCCTTGGCGCCAACCAGACCGTCTTCAAAGCCCGGGATCATGCGACCGGAGCCCAGCACCAGCTGGGTAGCGGTAGCGGAACCGCCAGCGAATACTTCGCCGTCGACCTTGCCCACGAAATCGATGTTCAGCTGGTCTTCGTTCTGGGCGGCGCGATCGGTCACCTCAAAACGGACGTTCTGCTTGCGCAGCACTTCCAGCATGTTGTCCAGATCACTGTCAGCCACGTCGGCAGACAGGCGCTCTACCGCGATGGTATCGAAACCGGCAACGGTGAATTCCGGGAATACTTCGAAAGTAGCCACGTATTCCAGGTCTTTGCCTTTTTCGAAAGACTTTGGCTCTACAGCAGGAGCGCCGGCCGGGTTCAGCTTCTGCTCAACCACAGCTTCATAGAAGGTAGCCTGAATCAGATCGCCCAGTGCTTCCTGACGTGCGCCGTCTTCGTAACGCTGACGGATAACGCTCATCGGTACCTTGCCAGGACGAAAGCCCGGGATCTTGGCTTTGCGCGCGGTCTGCTGCAGACGCTTGTTGACTTCAGTCTCGATGCGTTCGGCAGGCACGCCAATGGTCATGCGGCGCTCAAGAGCGGAAGTATTTTCAACAGAAACTTGCATGGATATTCCTCGTTGCACAGACGTTAGCCGGCCGTTTCCGACCCCAGAATCAAGGGCATGCATTCTAGTGGGTCAAACTCAAGAAGTCACCCTACTGAAAAGGGTGGATTAAGAAGAAGGAACCAGCCGGCAGCCGGAGGACAAAGGGAAATACCCGGAACCACTCGCGACGCGTCTGGCACGGCTTCTATATAAAGAAGCATCCATACCGGACAATGACCGACTCCTTCTACACAGCACGTTTCGCTCGACCAACGGCAAATGACCGGCCCAGCGAAACGGTAAACGAATACGTTGAAACAAAAAAACCGCTCAAGGCGGCTTTTTTCAGCTAAAGCATTTTCAATCAAGCCATTGCATTCGGGCAGCTGCACAACTGGAAATCAACCAGCCGCCTGCTGGAAGAGGCTTTACCCTCAACACTGCAAATCAATGACTTTTTGCGGTACTGGCCCAATAGCACAGTGCAGCCTTCAGACTGATTCAACCCGGCGCGCATCGTACACAACGCAGCCGGGGTACGCCACCCATTGCAAGCAATTGAACAGATTGAAAATTTCCGGCCAACTAATCTTGTGCCCCTGCGAAGAGGAACCTTTGCAGAACAGCGACAGCCGCACAGCACAAACGCTCGATACTGCCCTGACACCTTAAGCACCATTGAAACGCTCACCCACACGGCAGATGCACCTTGATTGGCAAAGAGTGACAGATGCTGCATCACCGGCACGATCAATCGTTCTCGCAGCGGCAGTGCGCCCTGCTTACTCTGCCAAACCCTTGTGCAGCAAAGCTGATCGCCCCATAATCCCGGCGCTGACACTGCCGCGGCAACTCAAAATCACCCAGGAAAGACCATGTACAAAATGATTGCTGCTTTAGGTTTTCTCGCCATGACTTCAGCAACCCTCACAGGGTGTAATGAAAAAGAAGGCAGCAAAGAAACGGCAGCAAACACCAAAACCACTCATTACTCTTCCGACAAATGCGCGATTGACTCAATCGGTGGAAAGACTGGCGCAACGGTATATGTCGCCAAAGGCATGGTCACGTTCATCGGATGGGCGATCGATACCGCCCACCAAAGCGCACCACAGGAAATAAGACTTCGTCTGACCGGCTACAAGGGAACCCCTGTCACCTTCAAGGACCCGTCCATCATTGACCGTCCGGATTTGATAAAAGTATTCGGCAATGAAAAGCTTCTGAAATCAGGCTTTTCATTCACGGCAGATTTGTCCTCGCTGGAGTCCGGTGGTTACAGCGTAGTCACCGAAATCCCGGGCGAAAACTCTTCCCTTCTTTGCCAGACGAAAGTACTGCTTGTCATTGAATAACCAGCACGAGACCTGCCCAGCCTGCTGGGCAGCGAAATAACTGAAAATAAGAAATTCGACAAAACAAAAAGCCCGCACTGGGCGGGCTTCTCTGGGCTTTTGCGGTTTTCAATGAAACCTGGCAAAAGTAAATCTGGTGCGGACGGAGAGACTCGAACTCTCACACCTTGCGGCGCTGGAACCTAAATCCAGTGTGTCTACCAATTCCACCACATCCGCATTTCAAACTTTTAAAGCAAAAGCGCCAGACTATGAATCTGGCGCCCTTTGAATATGGGGTGGACGATGGGGTTCGAACCCACGACCGCAGGAGTCACAATCCTGTGCTCTACCAACTGAGCTACGCCCACCATATTGCATGTGACATGTGCATCTTACTTGCTGTGCCAAAGCTGCCTTGAATGGCGCACCCGGCAGGACTCGAACCTGCGACCATCCGCTTAGAAGGCGGATGCTCTATCCAGCTGAGCTACGGGCACTTATATAATTTGTATTCTTGCGATAACAAACTAAAGGGCTTTCAATCACACCGAGCTGATTTGCAACTCTGCCTGACCTTATCAACCAGTGCTAGCTTAACCAGTGCTGGGCTCTGCCCGGCAAGTGCGACGAATCTTATAGACGGCCCCTGGGGTCGTCAACCTTTTTTTGAAAAAAATTCAGCTAGATAAAGGGGTTAGCGGAATTTGCAACGCATGCGCCTTTGCCCTCGCGCCATGTCATGCGAGAATGCGCGCTCATTTTATTTCCTCTCGATGGTTAATCACGCGTCATGACTGCAAAACTAATCGACGGCAAAGCGATCGCCGCCAGCCTGCGCCAGCAGATCGCCAAACGTGTCGCCGAACGTAGCCAGCAAGGCTTGCGTACGCCGGGCCTCGCGGTGATTCTGGTGGGCAGCGACCCCGCCTCTCAGGTTTACGTTTCGCACAAGCGCAAAGACTGTGAAGAAGTCGGCTTTATTTCCCAGGCCTACGACTTGCCCGCCGAGACCACTCAGGTGGCGCTGACGGATCTGATCGACCGTCTCAATGAAGACCCCGCTGTGGACGGCATTTTGCTGCAACTGCCTTTGCCTGCACACCTCGATGCGTCCCTGCTGCTGGAACGCATTCGCCCGGACAAGGATGTGGACGGTTTCCACCCTTACAATGTCGGTCGCCTCGCCCAGCGAATTCCGCTGCTGCGCCCGTGTACGCCGAAGGGCATTATTACCCTGCTGGAAAGCACCGGTGTCGACCTGTACGGTATGGATGCCGTGGTGGTTGGCGCGTCGAACATCGTCGGTCGCCCGATGGCAATGGAACTGCTGCTGGCGGGCTGCACCGTCACCGTAACCCACCGATTTACCAAGGACCTGGCAGGCCATGTGGCCCGTGCCGATCTGGTGGTGGTTGCCGCGGGCAAGCCCGGCCTGGTCAAGGGCGAATGGATCAAACCCGGCGCCATTGTGATCGACGTCGGCATCAACCGTCAGGAAGATGGCAAGCTGGTGGGCGACGTGGTGTACGAAACCGCCCTGCCCCGCGCCGGCTGGATTACCCCGGTCCCTGGCGGCGTTGGCCCGATGACCCGTGCCTGCCTGCTGGAAAACACGTTGTATGCGGCGGAAACCCTGCACGACTGATCAGCACGCGCCCAATAAAAACGGCACCTCAAGGGTGCCGTTTTCATGACATCCAAAACACCTTACTTCTTGCCATCTTCCCAGCTTTTCAGCAGGTCCGAATAGGCAATGGTTTCACCCTTCGGTTTCTCGTTGGCCAGCTTGCGTTGCGGCGCAAGGAACTTGCCACCGCTTTGCTCTGCCTTGGAGTACCACTCTTCTGCAGTCGTCTCAGGATTCATCTTCGGCGCACACTTGCTGGCTTCCTGAACCTTGGAACGCTCGATGCGCGTCATGATTGCATCCTGATCCTTGGCCAGACCATCCAGCGCCTGCTGAGCGGTCTTTTCGCCAGTGACCGCTTCGGCAACGTGGCTCCACCACAACTGAGCCAGCTTCGGATAATCAGGCACGTTGGTGCCGGTTGGCGACCATTGCACACGAGCCGGGCTGCGATAGAACTCCACCAGACCACCCAGTTTCGGTGCCAGCGCGGTCATCTCCTTGGAGTTGATGTCAGACTCGCGAATCGGCGTCAGGCCGACGATGGTTTTCTTCAACGAAACACTTTTGGAGGTCACAAACTGCGCGTACAGCCAGGCCGCCAGACGCTTTTTCTCATCGGACGACTTGAGGAAGGTCCAGGAGCCTACGTCCTGATAACCGAGCTTCATGCCTTCTTTCCAGTAAGGACCCTTCGGCGACGGCGCCATGCGCCATTTCGGCGTGCCATCGGCATTCATGACCGGCAACCCGGGCTTGGTCATGTCAGCGGTAAAGGCGGTGTACCAGAAGATCTGTTGCGCAACGTTACCCTGCGAAGGCACCGGACCGGATTCGGAGAAGGTCATGCCCGCCGCTTCCGGCGGCGCATAGGCTTTCAGCCAGTCAATGTATTTCTGGGTGGCGAAGACTGCTGCTGGTCCGTTGGTGTCGCCGCCGCGGGTGATGCTGGAACCGACCGGATGGCAGTCTTCGACGCGGATGCCCCACTCGTCCACTGGCAGGCCGTTAGGCAGGCCCTTGTCGCCGCTGCCCGCCATGGAGAACCAGGCATCAGTGAAGCGCCAGCCCAGCGAGGGGTCCTTCTTGCCGTAATCCATGTGGCCGTAAACTTTCTTGCCATCGATTTCCTTGACGTCTTCGCTGAAGAATTTGGCGATGTCTTCATAGGCTGACCAATTGACCGGAACACCCAGCTCGTAGCCGTATTTGTCCTTGAATTTCTTTTTCAGGTCAGGACGTTCGAACCAGTCGGCCCGAAACCAGTAAAGGTTGGCGAACTGCTGATCGGGCAGTTGGTAGAGTTTGCCGTCAGGCGCAGTAGTGAATGACGTGCCGATGAAGTCTTTCAGGTCCAGCGTAGGAGAAGTGACTTTACTGCCTTCCGGGCTGGCCATCAGATCGGTCAGAGAAAGCGCCTTGCCGTACCGGAAGTGTGTACCGATAAGGTCAGAGTCGTTCACCCAGCCGTCATAGATGCTTTTGTCCGACTGCATGGCCGTCTGCAGCTTTTCGATCACATCACCTTCTTGCAGCAAATCGTGAGTGACTTTGATGCCGGTGATTTCAGTGAATGCCTTGGCCAGGGTTTTCGATTCGTACTCGTGGGTGGTCAAGGTTTCCGACACCACCTTGATGTCCATGCCTCGGAACGGCTCAGCGGCCTTGATGAACCACTCCAGCTCTTTCAACTGCTCAGCATCGGAAAGCGTACTCGGCTTGAATTCACTGGCCGCCCACTTCTTCGCCGCATCCTCGTATTGATCCGCCCATGCCGACACACTCAACCCGCTGAGCATGATCATGGTTGCCAGCGTCACGCTATGTTGCAGCTTGTTTTTCTTATTGAACATAGTCATCTCCAGTGTTGCTTTTATGTAGTCCCGCTTTCGAATACTGCCGACCGGATCACTTCGGTAATCGCGCCCGGCCGCCCTCTAACCCCACCGCATCACCACCAACAACCACACCAGGGATATCCCTGAAGCGATCCAGATACTCCATTCAGTGACACCGATCACCAGCAGATGCAGGTAAGCGCTGCCCAAAAGCCCGATGAACAAGCGATCGCCACGCGTGGTGACAATCGGCAGGAAACCTCGACGCTCAATGCTGGCCGAGCGCAGTTCCCATACGGTCATGCCCACCAGCAACAACCCGATACCGATAAAGAAAGCTGCCGTTGGCAGTGTCCAGGACATCCACTCCATTTTCCCGACTCCTCAGACACGACCAAGAGCAAAGCCCTTGACCACGTGGTTGCGAACAAACCAGATCACCAGCATGCCCGGCAGGATGGTCAACACCCCTGCCGCTGCCAGCACCCCCCAATCGATACCCGATGCTGACACCGTGCGGGTCATCACCGCGGCAATCGGTTTGGCGTTGACCGATGTCAGAGTGCGCGCCAGCAGCAACTCGACCCAGGAAAACATGAAGCAGAAAAATGCAGTGACGCCGATGCCCGAGCCAATCAGCGGGATGAAAATCTTCACGAAGAACTTGGGGAAACTGTAACCGTCGATGTAGGCGGTTTCGTCAATTTCCTTGGGAACGCCGGACATGAAGCCCTCCAGAATCCATACCGCCAGCGGGACGTTGAACAGGCAGTGCGCCAGAGCAACGGCGATGTGCGTATCAAACAGCCCGATAGACGAATACAGCTGGAAAAACGGCAGCAGAAACACTGCCGGTGGCGCCATGCGATTGGTCAGCAGCCAGAAAAACAGGTGCTTGTCGCCAAGAAAACGATAGCGTGAAAAGGCATAGGCTGCCGGCAAGGCGACGCTCAGCGATATCACCGTATTCAGGCACACGTAATACAGCGAATTGAGGTAACCGCTGTACCAGCTCTCGTCGGTGAAGATCACCTTGTAATTGGCCAGGGTGAAGTCCTGCGGCCACAGGGTCAGGCCGCCGAGGATCTCGGTATTGGTCTTGAACGACATGTTGACCAGCCAGTAGATCGGCACGAGCAGGAACAGCAGGTAAATCCACAGCGGTATGATTTTTCGCAGACTCATGACCAGCCCCTCAATTCTTTTCGCTGTGAGTCATGGCGGTGTAAAACACCCATGACACCAACAGAATGATCAGGAAGTACACCAGCGAGAACGCCGCCGCAGGCCCCAGGTCGAACTGACCAAGCGCCATCGTGGTCAGGGTCTGGCTGAGGAACGTGGTGGAGTTGCCCGGACCGCCACCGGTCAGCACGAACGGCTCGGTGTAGATCATGAAGCTGTCCATGAAACGCAGCATCACTGCGATCAGCAGGACACTTTTCATCTTTGGCAACTGAATGTGTCGGAAGATTGCCCAGCCGGAAGCACGATCAATACGCGCCGCCTGGTAGTACACATCCGGGATGGCACGCAGGCCTGAATAGCACAGCAGCGCGACCAGCGAGGTCCAGTGCCAGACATCAATGATCAGCACTGTCACCCAGGCATCAGACGCATTGGCGGCGTAGTTGTAGTTGATGCCCAGCACGTTGTTCAACGTGTAGCCCAACAGACCGATGTCGCCACGCCCGAATATCTGCCAGATGGTGCCGACCACGTTCCACGGAATCAGCAGCGGGATGGTCATCACGATCAAACATAACGACGACCAGCGGCCTTTGGTGGGCATGGTCAGGGCGATCGCAATGCCCAGCGGAATTTCGATCAGCAACACGCAGCCCGAGTAAATGAACTGGCGCAACAGCGAATCGTGCAGGCGCGGGTCCTGTAGGACCTGTCTGAACCAGTCGGTGCCGACGAAATAGCGGCTGGACTGGTCGAAGATGTCCTGCACCGAATAGTTGACCACGGTCATCATCGGAATGATGGCGCTGAATGCAACCAGCAGAAACACCGGCATCACCAGCCACCAGGCTTTGTTGTTCTGCACTTTACGCATGAGGCACCTCACTCGCAGGACCAGCTTCAAGCAGGTAATCATCGGCATACAGCATCAGCCACTGCCCCGGAAAACTGATC
Organism: Pseudomonas coronafaciens pv. oryzae str. 1_6; assembly: GCF_000156995.2. NCBI lineage: Bacteria > Pseudomonadati > Pseudomonadota > Gammaproteobacteria > Pseudomonadales > Pseudomonadaceae > Pseudomonas > Pseudomonas coronafaciens. Next base: position 3,597,446 of record NZ_CP046035.1, read on the forward strand.
CAGGCTTGACCTTGCGGCACCGGTTTGTCTTCCTGCAGACGAACTTTCAGTAACTGACCGGCCAGCTTCAGGGTGATGATCTTGTAGGTGCCAAGGTCCTCGACGTAAGTCACGTCAGCGCACATCGCATCGTCGTAAGGCCCGTCCCAGACATGCACGAACTCTGGACGAATGCCCACTTTCAGGATTTTCCAAGAGGTATTGGCGAGCTTTTGCTGCAGCGACTCAGGCAGCGGCAAATGAATATCGGCAAAACCGACCCCACCTGGTTGAGGCGTGACGTCAATCAGATTCATGCCGGGGCTGCCGATGAAATAACCGACAAAGGTGTGGGAAGGCTTTTCAAACAGCTCGCGGGGAGTGCCAAACTGGACGATCTGCCCGCCATACATCACTGCGATCTTGTCGGCGAAGGTCGACGCTTCCAGTTGATCGTGGGTGACGTAGACCATAGTGATGTTGAACTGCTCATGAATCTGTTTGAGCTTGCGCCGCAGCTTCCACTTCAGGTGCGGGTCGATGACTGTCAGCGGCTCGTCGAAAAGGATCGCCGAAACGTCATCGCGGACCAGCCCGCGCCCCATGGAAACCTTCTGCTTCTCGTCCGCCGACAGGTTGCGTGCCTTTTTCTTCAGCAGCAATTGCAAGTCCAGCACGTCAGCGATTTCGTTGACCTTGGTGAGAATTCTTGCTTCGTCCATGCCCTGATTGCGCAAGGGAAAGGCCAGATTGTCGAACACAGTCATGGTGTCGTAGATCACCGGAAACTGGAAAACCTGAGCGATATTGCGCCGCTCCGGCGGCAGCTCGTTGACTACCTTGGAGTCGAACAGCACTTGCCCTTGGGACGGACTGAGCAAGCCCGAAATGATGTTGAGCAATGTCGATTTGCCACATCCGGAAGGGCCCAGCAGCGCGTAAGCCCCGCCCTGCTCCCAGACATGGCTCATTTCCCGAATCGCATAGTCATCCGGACCGGGTTTGGCGCTGTAGCTGTGCGCCAGGTTCTGCAAACGGATCTCGGCCATCAGGCAACCCTCGCCATGCGCAGGCCCGGCGCCTGAATCAGGCCGCCCTGCAGATCGAATACAAATAGTTTGTGGGTCGGGATGTACACCCGGATCGACGCATCAACGTCGTAGGCATGCACGCCAGGCAGGTGCAGGACCAGCGAAAACAGTTCGTTGCGCACATGCAGGAAGGTTTCCGAGCCGCTGATTTCTGCCAGTTCGACCGTCACGGCCAGTTCCAGATCGTCGTCGTTGGAGGGCACCAGGCTCAAATGACTGGGGCGTACCCCGAAGCGGTAGTCGCCATCGCCGACTGCGCGCAAATCGACGTTGAGCGGGAAATGCACAAAATTGGCGAAGCTGACTTCATTGCCTTCTATGCGCCCCGGCATCAGGTTGATAGGTGGCTCGGAGAACAATTCGGCGGCCAGCACTGTTGCCGGGCGATGGTAAACCTCAGGGGTCTTGCCGCTTTGTACCACTCGACCTTCATGAAGAATGGTGGTCGTACCGCCCAGCGCAAGCGCTTCATTGGGCTCGGTGGTGGCGTAGATAGCGATGGTATGACGGGCCGCAAACAGCTCGCGCATCTCCTGACGCAGCTCTTCGCGCAACTTGTAGTCAAGGTTGACCAGGGGCTCGTCGAACAGGATCAGCTCGGCATCCTTGACCAGCGCCCTGGCCATTGCGGTGCGCTGCTGCTGGCCGCCGGACAGTTCCAGGGGGTGGCGTTGCAGGAATTTCTCGATGCGCAGCATCTTCGCGGTTTCCTGCACGCGGCTGTGTATCACCTCTTTGGAAAGGCCGGCCTGACGCAGGGGAGATGCGATGTTTTCGAACACCGTCATGCTGGGGTAATTGATGAATTGCTGATAGACCATCGAGACATTGCGCAGACGAACCGGGCGGTTTGTGACATCGACACCGTTCATCAGCACCCGCCCGCTGTCAGGCTTGTCAAGCCCGGCCATAAGGCGCATCAGGCTGGTCTTGCCGGACAAGGTTCGCCCCAGCAAAACGTTGAATGATCCTGGCTCGAAGCTCAGGGAAGCGTTGTCGATCCATACCTGACCATCGACCGCGCGACTGACATGCTCCAGCGTGAGTGACATGGCGTGCCCTTTTGTTGTTTTTTTGTAAGGGTGAATGCGTGACTGATTGCAGATAGCGACATTCGTGCCAGGTCAGCAACTCTCCCGCCGAGGCGCGAAACAGAGCGATCACCCGTATTTACGGGATGTTCACGGCGTGAAAGCAACTTCGTAGCTGAACAAAAATGAACAGTAAATAATGAACAACTGAACAAAATGAACATTGACTTTGAACAGTTCTGAACGACACTGGACGAACGTTGCGGGCAAGGATGGTCACGCTGACGGGACTAAAAACAAAAACAACACGTCATATTCGCAGGCATCCTCATGTCTCAATCCAGCGCTTCGATTGCCCACGACATCATCATTCAGGATTCATGGACCCGCTGTCTGGACTTCGGTCTCAGCCATCAGACGCGCCCATCGTTCGGCCAACTGCCGGGCGCTGATGTTTCACGCCTGCTGGAGCGCCATCACGCGTTGGTGCAAACCACCCATCAAGAGGTGCTGCCGGTCTATGAAAACATCCTCAGCAACTCCAACTGCCTGATCCTGCTGGCAGACGCCCAAGGTCAATTGCTCAAGTCATGGGGCACTCAGCGCTTCGTCGAGCCCTCGCAGACCCAAGGGTTCATGGCTGGCGCCAGCTGGAGCGAACGCGGCACGGGCACCAACGCGATCGGCACCGCACTTGCCTGCGAGCAGGCCATCCATATAGAGCCTGACGAACACTTTCTAAAAGCCAATCGCTTCATGACTGGGTCTGCGTCACCGATCTTCGATGCCGAACGCAGAATCATTGCCGTGCTGGATGTATCCAGCGACAGCTTCCTGCCGCCCTCGCACACACTGGGCATGGTCAAGATGATGAGCCAGTCAGTGGAAAACCGTCTGATCCTCGATCAGTTTCGCGACACCCATTTCCAGTTGATTTTCAACACCGGCCTGAACAATCTCGACAGTCAGTGGGCGGGCCTGCTGATCTTCGATGAAAGCGGCCGGATTCTCTGTGCCAATCGTCGCGCTGACAATTTGCTGGGCGCCAGGCTGTCAGGGGTCAATATCGAAACGCTGTTCAAGTGCCCTATTCTGCAACTGCTCAGCGAAACAGAAGCTCGGCCGTTCGCGCTGCATGCATTTGGCAACAATCGGTTTCAATGTTTGCTCAAGCGCCCATCCCGCAAGCCGCTCAAACTGCATAGCGTTCAGCAAGCTCAGGCGCCTGTTGCGCCAAGAAGCCTGGACCTCGAGGCGATCAGCCTGGGTGATGCAAAAGTCGAGAAAGCCGTGTTTCAAGCCCTGCGCCTGCAGGAAAAAGACATCCCGCTGCTGATCCATGGCGAAACCGGGGTCGGCAAGGAAGTCTTCGTCAAAGCGCTGCATCAGGCAGGCTCAAGGGCCAGCCAACCGTTGATCGCCGTCAACTGCGCGGCCATTCCGGCTGAGTTGGTCGAGGCCGAGCTGTTTGGCTACGAGCGAGGCGCGTTCACCGGCGCCAATCAGAAAGGCAGCATCGGGCTGATTCGCAAGGCCGACAAAGGCACGCTGTTTCTCGATGAAGTCGGCGACATGCCTCTGTCGGTGCAAGCGCGTCTGCTGCGCGTGTTGCAGGAACGCTGTGTTCAGCCGTTGGGCAGCAGCGAGTTGTATCCGGTTGACGTCAGACTGATTTCTGCCACCAATCGCAGCCTGCGCGAACAGGTACTGGCGGGGCACTTTCGTCAGGATCTGTATTACCGGATAAGCGGCCTGAGCATCGAGCTGCCGCCCTTGCGCGAACGCACCGATCAACAGGCGTTGATCCAGCGTATCTGGGAACGACACCGAGAGCCGCATCAGCGGGCGGGTTTTTCCAGAGATGTCCTCGAGCTGTTTGAGCGCCACCCCTGGCCGGGCAACCTGCGCCAGCTCAACAGCGTGATTCAGGTAGCACTTGCGCTGGCGGACGAGCAGCCGATCAGTGCCGAACATTTGCCAGAAGACTTTCTGCTTGATGCACGAGCGGATGAAGAATGCAGTGACCTGGCCAGTACCCAGGAATCCGCCGTGCGCCTTCACTCGACGCCAGACCTCGGCCAACTGTTTCAAGCGGCAGGCGGGAACATTTCACAGCTGGCCAAACGTCTGGGAGTCAGTCGCAATACGCTGTACAAGCGGTTGCGTGAACAGAGGATCGTTTAGTTTTTGGCGCTCGTGCCAATGTTTTGCGTCATACAAAACATACAAAAATATGGAGGACAGCGAAAAGAGGGCTTTTGTGGGAGCGGGACTTGTCCACGAAAAAGCCGCTACATCCTCCAAAAATACATCGCTGAACTACCGCTTTCGCGGAAAAGTTCGCTCCCACGCCGCGCAGAAGCCTGAAATCCCTATAGTCCAGGCACTTCAGGACTTGTGTACAGCGCTGAGCGTGGGAGTTGTAAGACCGAAGATAAATTATTACCCGGCAGGCAGAGTTCCTTTCCGGGCTCGGCCTGCCTCGATCAGTCCGCCAGACGCCAGGTCGTGCCGCCCTTGCCATCTTCCAGCAGCACGCCCATGGCGGTGATCTGGTCGCGGATTCGGTCAGATTCGGCCCAGTCCTTGGCTGCACGCGCCGCCAGACGCGCCTGAATCAGCGCCTCTACTTCTGCCGCATCGACACGCCCTTCTGCACCGGCACGCAAAAAGTCGTCGGCTTCCAGTTGCAAGACCCCCAACACGCTGGCCAGTTGCTTCAAACGCGCTGCAAGCCCCGCTGCTGCAGGCACATCGGATTCGCGCAGGCGGTTGATCTCGCGGACCATCTCGAACAGCACTGCACAGGCTTCAGGCGTACCAAAGTCATCGTTCATGGCAGTACTAAAACGCTCGACGAACGCCTCGCCACCCGCAGGGGCGGCTACCGGCAAGCCCCTGAGCGCGTGATAGAAGCGCTCCAGCGCTGCTTTAGATTCACGCAGACTGTCTTCGGAATAGTTGATCGCGCTGCGGTAATGGCTCGACACCAGCAGGTAGCGCACCACCTCCGGGTGATACTTCTCCAGCACGTCGCGAATGGTGAAGAAGTTGTTCAAGGACTTGGACATCTTCTCGCCATTGATACGAATCATGCCGCAGTGCAACCAGGCATTGGCGTAAGGCTTGCCGGTAGCCGCTTCACTCTGGGCGATTTCGTTTTCATGGTGCGGAAACTCGAGGTCGCTGCCGCCGCCATGAATGTCAAAGGTGTCACCCAGGCAGCAGGTGGACATCACCGAGCATTCGATATGCCAGCCCGGACGCCCGGCGCCCCATGGCGATTCCCAGCTAGGCTCGCCGGGCTTGACGCCTTTCCAGAGCACGAAGTCCAGAGGATCTTCCTTGGACTCGTCCACTTCGATACGCGCACCGATGCGCAGGTCTTCGATCTTTTTGCGCGACAGCTTGCCGTAACCCTGAAACTTGCCAACCCTGTAATACACGTCGCCGTTACCCGGCGCGTAGGCATAGCCCTTGTCGATCAGGGTCTGGATCATGGCGTGCATGCCGGGAATATGGTCGGTGGCACGCGGTTCCATGTCCGGCTTGAGGATGTTGAGGCGCGCCTCGTCCTCATGCATCGCATCGATCATGCGCGCCGTCAGGGTATCGAACGACTCACCGTTATCACGCGCACGGTTGATGATCTTGTCGTCAATGTCGGTGATGTTGCGTACATAGGTCAGCTCATAACCGCTGAAACGCAACCAGCGGGTGACCAGATCGAACGCGACCATGCTGCGCCCGTGGCCCAGGTGGCAGTAGTCATACACGGTCATCCCGCAGACATACATGCGTACCTTGTTGCCATCCAGCGGTTTGAAAACTTCTTTGCTCTTGGTGAGCGTGTTGTAGATAGAAAGCACTGGCTCCCCCTCAAACGTACAGCATCAGGTCCAGGAATCCCGCAACGTCACCGTGCGGTTGAAGACAGGTCGACCAGGCTTCGAGTCCTTGATGTCCGCGCAGAAATAACCCTCGCGTTCAAACTGGAAACGGTCTTCCGGTTGCGCTTGCCCAAGTGAAGGCTCGGCACGACAACCGGTCAGTACTTGCAGGGAATCCGGATTGATATTGTCCAGGAAGCTCGCCCCGTCTTCGGCTTTTTCCGGGTTCGGGGAACGGAACAGGCGATCGTACAGACGCACTTCGCATTCAACGCTCTCTGCCGCTGGCACCCAGTGAACCACGCCTTTGACCTTGCGGCCTTCGGGGTTCTTGCCCAGGGTGTCAGGGTCGTAGGAGCAACGCAGCTCGACGATGTTGCCGTCAGCGTCCTTGATTGCCTCGTCGGCACGAATCACATAACTGCCGCGCAAACGCACTTCACCATTGGGCTCGAGGCGCTTGTAGCCTTTAGGTGGCTCTTCCATGTAATCGTCGCGATCAATGTAGATCTCCCGGGAAAACGGCAGCTCGCGCATGCCCAGATCTTCTTTCGGGTGACGCGGCAGCTCCAGCTTCTCGACCTGGCCTTCCGGGTAGTTGGTGATCACGACCTTCAGCGGTCGCAACACGCACATGGCGCGCGGGGCGCTGTGGTCCAGGTCATCACGGATGCTGAACTCGAGCATGCCGAAATCGACCACGCCGTCGGAGCGGTTGGTGCCGATCATTTCGCAGAAGTTGCGAATCGACTTCGGCGTGTAACCACGACGACGGAAGCCCGACAACGTCGACATGCGAGGATCATCCCAGCCATTGACGTGTTTCTCGTCGACCAGTTGCTTGAGCTTGCGCTTGCTGGTGATGGTGTAGTTCAGGTTCAGACGCGAGAATTCGTACTGACGCGGCTTGCACGGCACCGGCAGGTTATCGAGGAACCAGTCATACAGCGGACGATGGCTTTCGAACTCCAGGGTGCAGATCGAATGGGTGATCCCTTCAAGGGCATCCGACTGACCGTGGGTGAAGTCATAGATCGGATAGATGCACCACTTGTCACCGGTCTGGTGGTGATGCGCATGACGAATGCGGTAGATGATCGGGTCGCGCAGGTTCATGTTTGGCGAGGCCATGTCGATTTTGGCGCGCAATACACGAGCACCGTCTTCGAATTCCCCAGCTTTCATGCGCGCGAACAGGTCGATGTTTTCTTCGACGCTGCGCTCGCGGAACGGGCTGTTCTTGCCTGGCTCAGTCAGAGTGCCGCGGTATTCGCGAGCCTGCTCCGGGGTCAGATCATCGACATAGGCCTTGCCGGACTTGATCAGCTCGACCGCCCAGTCGTGCAGTTGATCGAAATACTGCGAGGCGTAGCGCACTTCGCCGGCCCACTCGAAACCCAGCCACTTGACGTCACTCATGATGGCGTCGATGTATTCCTGGTCTTCCTTGGCCGGGTTGGTGTCGTCAAAACGCAGGTGCGTATCGCCACCGAACTCCTGTGCCAGACCGAAATTCACGCAGATCGACTTGGCATGGCCAATGTGCAGGTAACCATTGGGCTCCGGCGGAAAGCGCGTCACGATTTTGCTGTGCTTGCCCGAATCCAGGTCGGCCTGCACGATCGGACGCAGGAAATTGGTCGGTACGGCGGGGCCTGCCTTTGAATTGGCAGCGGGTTCTGGAGTGGGCTTGCTCATAAGATCCTTGGGCATACGTGCGCGGCCAGGGTAGGCCGACTAAATCAAAGCGCTTATCATAGCCGAAGCTGTCAAGTCCCTGACAACAGACTGCGTATTTGACGGCATAAAAGCTGCAAAAGCGCTGAAAAATGTAACCTCGTCTGTAAACTGCGCGTCAGGGTCATAATGTGCCCATTCATGCATGACTAGAGAGCGACTTTCCAAATGTCCAAAGTAAAGCTGACCACCAACCACGGCGACATCGTTCTGCAACTGAACGCAGAAAAGGCGCCACTGACCGTAGCCAACTTCCTCGAGTACGTTAACGCTGGCCACTACGAAAACACCGTTTTTCACCGCGTGATCGGCAATTTCATGATCCAGGGTGGCGGTTTCGAGCCTGGCATGAAAGAGAAGAAAGACAAGCGCCCAAGCATCCAGAACGAAGCCGACAACGGCCTGCCGAACAAGAAGTACACCGTCGCCATGGCCCGCACCATGGAGCCGCATTCGGCCTCTGCGCAGTTCTTCATCAACGTGGCTGACAACGCCTTCCTGAACCACAGCGCCAAGACCAATCAGGGCTGGGGTTACGCTGTTTTCGCCGAAGTGATCGAAGGCACAGAAGTTGTCGACAAGATCAAAGGCGTCTCCACCACCAGCAAAGTCGGTCACCAAGATGTACCGTTAGAAGACGTGATCATCGAGAAAGCCGAGATCGTTGAGTGATACTGCTGATCTCCGATCTGCATCTTGAACAGGAGCGCCCGGACATTACCCGGGCGTTTCTGGATCTCCTTGCTGACCGCGCCCGCATTGCCGAGGCGCTGTACATCCTTGGGGATTTTTTTGAAGTCTGGATCGGTGACGATGCAATGTCGCCGTTTCAGCTTTTAATATGCAAGGCCCTGCGCGACTTGAGCGACAGCGGCACACGAATTTTTCTGATGCATGGCAACCGTGACTTCATGATCGGCAAGGGGTTCTGCAAGGCAGCGGGTTGCACCCTGCTGAGCGATCCCAGTGTTGTGCAGTTGAACGGCGAGCCGGTGCTGTTGATGCACGGCGACAGCCTGTGCACTCGCGACGAAGGTTACATCCGGATGCGCCGCTACCTGCGCCATCCGCTGACGCTGTTCATACTGCGCCATCTGCCGCTGGGTACTCGCCACAAGCTGGCGCGCAAGCTGCGTAACGAAAGCCGCGCCAAAACCAGCATGAAAGCCAACGATATCGTTGACGTGACCCCGGACGAGGTGCCGAGGATCATGCAACAGTTTGGCGTGCGCACTCTGATACATGGGCATACCCACCGCCCGGCAATTCATAAATTGCAGATCGGCGACCAGGCCGCCAAACGCATCGTGCTGGGTGACTGGGACCGTCAGGGCTGGGTGCTGCAGGTCGATGAACAGGGCATGAACCTCAGCTCATTCGATTTTGTGCCCGAGACGGTTGCGCTGCTGAACTGAGGTGGATTGGTGCTCGGCTCAGGTTCTCGCTCCCAAGCCCCGCGTTGCAGCGCCTTTCGTCACGCTCTGCGTCACACGGCGGTTCTGCGTCGCCAGTACCATCGTGGTCGAAAAGCACTTCTTTGGCAGCGGCTGCACGTAACGCATAAAAAACTAGTGCCCTCCCGCAGTCGCGGGTCCGGCCTTGGCGGCGAACGGTGGCTTGGCCAGCCAGACCAGCAGCATAAGACCGGCAAAGATCCAGCCCAACAGGTAGAAGTAATCCACCGTGGACATCATGTAAGCCTGCGCATTGAGAGTCCGTTCCAGTTGCGCATAGGCCTGCGGGCTGGCGCCGCCCAGGCTGTCGAGGGCGTGGCGGGTGGCCGGGTCGAAAGTGCTGATATTTTCACTCAGGTAGGCATGGTGCTGGTTGGCGCGACGGATCCAGATCCAGGTGGTCAGAGAGGCTGCGAAGCTTCCGCCCAGAGTCCGCAGAAACGTCGCCAGCCCCGAGCCATCGGCGATCTGATCAGGCGGTAAATCGGACAGCATGATGGTCAGGGTCGGCATGAAGAACAGTGCCACACCGATGCCCATGAACAGCTGCACCATCGCCACGTGCTCAAAATCCACGTCGGTATTAAAGCCTGCACGCATGAAGCAACTCAGCCCCATCGCCAGAAACGCCAGCCCTGCCAGCAAGCGCAGATCGAATTTGTGCGCGTACTTGCCGACAAAGGGTGACATCAGCACCGGCAGGATGCCGATCGGTGCCACCGCCAATCCGGCCCAGGTAGCGGTGTAGCCCATTTGGGTCTGCAGCCACTGCGGCAATATCAGGTTGATGCCGAAGAAACCGGAATAGCCACCGATCATCACCAGCGTACCGATGCGAAAGTTGCGGTAGGCAAACAGCCTCAGGTTGACGATGGGGTGCTTGTCGGTCATTTCCCAGATCACGAAGAACGTCAGCGCGACCACGGAAATCAATGAACCACACAGGATGAAATTCGATTCGAACCAGTCCAGGTCATTGCCCTTGTCGAGGATGACCTGCAACGCACCGACGCCCACTATCAACGCCAGCAAGCCGATATAATCGAGTGGCTGGCGGGCTGTGCTGACCGGTCTTTTGGCCATTTGCGTACGCACCACTATCACAGCGAACAGGCCGATCGGGATATTGATGAAGAAGATCCACGGCCAGCTGTAACTGTCGGTAATCCAGCCGCCCAGAATCGGCCCGGCGATTGGCGCAACCACCGTCACCATCGCCAGCAACGCCAATGCCATCCCCCTCTTCGCAGGTGGGTATACCGCGATCAGCAGTGTCTGGCTCATCGGATACAGCGGCCCGGCCACCATGCCCTGTAACGCGCGAAAACCTACCAGTTCAGGCATCGACTGGGAAATACCGCACAGGAACGACGCGATCACGAACAGGATGGTGGCCCACAGAAACAGTTTGACCTCACCAAACCGACGGCTCAGCCAGCCGGTCAGCGGCAGTGCGATTGCGTTGCTGACAGCAAACGAGGTGATGACCCAGGTGCTCTGCTCCGAGCTGACCCCGAGGTTGCCTGCGATGGTCGGCAGCGCCACGTTGGCAATGGTGGTGTCGAGCACCTGCATGAAGGTCGCCAGCGACAAGCCGATGGTACACATCAACAGGCTCGGCGGCGTAAAAGAAGCGGGGGCGTTGTTGCTCATCGCGAATCCCTGGAAGCAAGTGCGTCTCCCCGGCCAGCCGGCCGGAGTTCACGGATTGGCGGTTCAGCGCTGCGCGGAGTTCTTGCCGCCGGAAGCACTGTTCTCATGAATCAGACGAGTGATCAGCGCGTCGGCGTCGGCCAGTTGCTCGGCATACACCTGGGTGCTGAAAGCCGCTTGTTTACGCGGCTGTTGCGCCAGCACCGGGCCGCTCTGATCGTGCAGATTGACCTCGACGGTAGTCGACAGACCGATGCGCAGCGGGTGCTGCACCAGCTCTTCAGGGTTAATATGCACCCGCACCGGTACGCGCTGGACGATCTTGATCCAGTTACCGGTTGCGTTCTGTGCGGGCAACAGCGCGAAGGCACTGCCGGTGCCTGCGCCCAGGCTGTCGATGGTGCCGCTGTACTTCACATCGCTGCCGTACAGGTCAGAGCTTATTTCCACCGGCTGACCGATACGCATCTTGCCCAGCTGGGTTTCCTTGAAGTTGGCATCGATCCACAACTGATCCAGCGGGATGACTGCCATCGTCGCGGTGCCCGGCTGGATGCGTTGCCCCAACTGCACAGACCGCTTGGCCACATAACCGGTCACTGGCGCCACCAGCGTCGAACGTTCATTGGCCAGAAAGGCCTGGCGCAACTGGGCTGCAGCAGCCTTCACATCGGGATGCGAAGAAACAACCGTGTCATCGACCAGAGCCACACTGGTGCTCAACTGCTGCTGAAGGTTGTTCAACGCACTTTGCGCGCTGGTCAGGCTGTCTCTGGCGTGGGACAGTTCTTCCTGAGAAATCGCGCCGCCCGCTGCCAGACTGCGGCGACGGTTGTAGTTGTCCTGAGCGGTCTGCACGGCGGCACGTTGCGCGGCCATCTGGGCTTTCATGCCATCGACGTTGCTGTACAGACCACGCACCTGACGCACCACCTTGCCCAGGTTGGCCTCGGCGCTTTGCAGTGAGACCTGGGCATCACTAGGGTCGAACTTGAGCAAAACCTGCCCTTCGCGCACAAGATCGCCATCATCGGCACCAATACTGATAACGGTGCCGGTCACCAGCGGTGTGATTTCGACCACGTTACCGTTCACGTAGGCGTCGTCGGTCTCTTCGCTCCATTGTCCATAGACCTCGTACCAGGCCCAGATGCCCAGCCCGCAAAGCACGACAATGATTGCAAGCCCGATCAACAGGAACTTGCGCTTGCCAGGATGCGCATCTTTCTCTTGCGACGATTCTGATGTGTTTTCGGTGGCGGCAGTAGCCATGACGATTACCTTGTAGTCAGCGACGGCGTGACAGTGGCCAGCGCCCGGTCAGGGCTGTGGCTGCGAACAGGCTTGCGCGTGCTCGCCCTGTCGTGCCGTTCAGCTTTTGGCTTTGGGATTGAAGCTCAAACGAGTGAGAGTGATGTGGTCATCAGCGGCCACCAGCACTTTGGTGAGGATCCGCTGCAGGGTCGCAACCTCCTCCGCGTCGAGCGTGGCGAAGATCTCGTTCATGGCATCGGCACCGATCTGTGGCAACAGGTCGGAGAGCTTTTGCCCCTGCTCGGTCAGCGCAAGGCGAACCTGACGACGATCCGTCGCCGAACGCGTCCGCACGATCAGCTCTTTCTGCTCCAGACGATCCAGCATGCGCGTCATTGAGCCACTGTCCAGCGACAGGTGCCGACACAACTCCACCGGCGTATCAGTGGCGAACTGAGCAATGATGATCAACACCTTGAACTGCGCAAACGTCACGTCATAAGGCAGCAGGTATTTGTCGAGCGCGCGGTCTTTGAGCGCATTGGTACGTCCGACCAACAAGCCGATCAGCGTGGAATCGAAATTTTCAGGAGTGAAATGTTTCAAGGAAACACCTTGATAGCTGCTTAGGCAGTGATTGCGAAATATTACTGCCTAGACAGCCGTTGTCAAAGCATTTATTAGCTTGCTTACTAAATACCCATAAAAAAACGACCGTTGGCAAGACGGTCGTTTTTTGGAGTGCGGGCAGGTTCAGGCGGCGACAGGTACGCCACTGTGAAAGCGGAACTCTTCATCCGGGCTTTCGATCAGTTCGCGCTCGGCAAGACGGATCTCTTCGATCTTGGCGTCCACATCCGCCTTGTCGCCATAGCTGTAGGCGAGCTTCAGGTAATCCTGAAAATGCCGGGCTTCGGACTTCAGCAGACCGCCATAGAATTTGGCCAGTTCTTCATCGAGGTGCGGCACCAGCGCAGCAAAGCGTTCGCAAGAGCGGGCTTCGACAATGGCACCCACGATCAGGGCATCGGTCAATCGGTATGGGTTGTGATTGCGCACCAGTTTGCGCAGCGCCCCGGCATAGCGTGCTGAACTGATATTGGCCATCGGGATCTGGCGCTTGCGAATGATGCTGATCACCTGCTCGAAATGGCGCAGCTCTTCACGGGCCAGACGCGACATCTTGCTCAACAGGTCGAACTTGTCGTTGTACTGGAACATGAACTGAAACGCTGCACCGGCGGCTTTCTTCTCGTTGTTCGCATGATCGATCAACAGGATATCCAGGTTGTTCAATGCGGCCTGAACCCAGCTGTCGGGAGTGCGGCAGAGCAGAAAGGCTTCGATTTCAGGGATCGGGTACATAAGCTCACAGAATGACAGAAAGGCACGGCCCGACATTATACGAGCAGGACCGGGGACTCGCGACACAAATGCATGCGGCAGAGGGTCAGGCTCCGAATGCGTCACGCAGAAAGCCCGGAGCGATGTAGCGCTGATAGTGCGCCTCTGACAAAAGGAAGAATTCCCGGTCGATCGCGTCGCGCAGCTCGGGCAACGTCCAGTCGCGGAACTCCGGCAACAGCACGAAACCGTAGGCCTCGACCTGACTGATGACCCGTGCGCCACGTGCGATCAATTGGTAGGCCCAGCAATACTCGGACTGGTGCGGCACGAAACGGATCTTGCGCTGGGTGAGCTGCGTGCGCAGCTTGTCGACATCGAAGACTTCGAGCTTGGCGGTCATGACCTGAACCAGCAATTGCTCCAGACGCAGCCAGACGGCTCTTTTTTCGTCCTCGTTGTAGCCGTTCCAGTGGATGACCTCATGATGGAACCGTTTACAGCCACGGCACACCAGGTCCCCGTAAACAGTGGAGCAAAGGCCGACGCAGGGGGTTTTGATGATGTAATCGGGCATGGCAGGCAGGACTGCGGAAGGCAAAACAGGCAGGTATGTTAGCCCTTTGTCTAAGCAAGTTCACCCCCGAAGATGTAGGGTCTAACTTACCTTTAACGAAGTTTTGGCGTAGAATCAGCGAGCCTTTTAAGGCGCCAATGTCCGTTGGAAGCTGTTTTCAAAGCGTCACGAGCACAGTCAGGTTAACCCCGCATCGCGGCGTCGACAGGCCATTCCCTCATCAAGAATGGCCGTGTCGACCGTCACTCCCCCCGTTCTGCAGGCGTAAAACTTTGAAAACAGCTTCTGTTAGGAACCGCCGACACCCTGCCAACAAGGTTCAATAAGCCTTGCGTGGGCGCGGACGGTTTCTGGATGAGCGTCCCGGACACCCATTTGGGACCACTGATGAGGGTTAATACTGTGCTTGAAGCCTACCGTAAACACATCGAAGAGCGTGCCGCCCAGGGTATCGTGCCCCAGCCGCTTAACGCCGAGCAAACTGCAGGCCTGGTCGAGCTGCTGAAAAATCCCCCGGCTGGCGAAGAAGCTTTCCTTGTCGACCTGATCACCAATCGCGTTCCGCCAGGCGTTGACGAAGCCGCCTACGTCAAGGCCGGTTTCCTGTCTGCCCTGGCCAAGGGCGAAGCCACTTCCCCCCTGATTGACAAAAAACGCGCGACCGAACTGTTGGGCACCATGCAAGGTGGCTACAACATCGTCACCCTGGTCGAACTGCTCGACGACGCCACCCTCGCGCCAGTCGCTGCCGAACAACTCAAGCACACCCTGCTGATGTTCGACGCCTTCCACGACGTGGCCGAAAAAGCCAAGAGCGGCAATGCCCACGCCAAGGCTGTCCTTCAGTCCTGGGCTGACGGCGAGTGGTTCAAAAAGCGCCCGACGCTGGCCGACAAGATCAGCCTGCGCGTCTTCAAGGTCACCGGCGAAACCAACACCGACGACCTGTCCCCGGCACCTGATGCATGGTCCCGCCCGGACATCCCGCTGCACGCACTCGCCATGCTGAAAATGGCCCGTGAAGGTATCGTTCCTGACGTTCAGGGCTCTATCGGCCCGATGAAGCAGATCGAAGAAATGCGCGGCCAGGGCTTCCCTATCGCCTACGTCGGCGATGTGGTCGGTACAGGTTCTTCGCGTAAATCGGCCACCAACTCGGTGCTGTGGTTCTTCGGCGACGACGTTCCTTATGTACCGAACAAGCGTGCCGGTGGTTTCTGCTTCGGCAGCAAGATCGCTCCGATCTTCTACAACACCATGGAAGATGCCGGCGCTTTGCCGATTGAATTCGATGTCTCGAACATCAACATGGGCGACGTGATCGACGTTTACCCTTATGCCGGCAAGGTCTGCAAGCACGACAGCGACGAAGTCATCACCACCTTTGAAATGAAGACCCCGGTGCTGCTCGATGAAGTCCGCGCTGGCGGCCGTATCCCGCTGATCATCGGTCGCGGCCTGACCAGCAAGGCTCGCGCCGAACTGGGCCTGCCGGAATTCGACCTGTTCAAGACCCCTGACCAGCCAGCTGAAAGCACCAAGGGTTATACCCTGGCGCAGAAGATGGTTGGCAAGGCATGCGGCGTAACAGGCGTGCGTCCTGGCACCTACTGCGAGCCGAAGATGACCACCGTCGGCTCCCAGGACACTACTGGCCCGATGACTCGCGACGAGCTGAAAGACCTGGCGTGCCTGGGCTTCTCGACCGACCTGGTCATGCAGTCGTTCTGCCACACGGCAGCCTACCCGAAGCCGATCGACGTCAAGACGCACCACACGCTGCCTGACTTCATCATGACCCGCGGCGGTGTTTCGCTGCGTCCGGGCGACGGCATCATCCACAGCTGGCTGAACCGCATGCTGCTGCCAGACACCGTCGGCACCGGTGGTGACTCGCACACCCGCTTCCCGATCGGCATCTCGTTCCCGGCCGGCTCCGGCCTGGTGGCGTTCGCCGCTGCCACTGGCGTCATGCCACTGGACATGCCTGAATCGATCCTGGTTCGCTTCAAGGGCAAGATGCAACCTGGCATCACCCTGCGCGACCTGGTTCACGCCATTCCTTACTACGCGATCCAGGCTGGCCTGCTGACCGTAGAGAAGAAAGGCAAGAAGAACGCGTTCTCCGGCCGCATCCTGGAAATCGAAGGCCTCGATAACCTGAGCATCGAACAGGCGTTCGAGCTGTCTGACGCCTCTGCCGAGCGTTCGGCTGCCGGTTGCACCATCAAGCTGGCCAAAGAGCCGATCATCGAATACCTCAACTCGAACATCACCCTGCTGCGCTGGATGATCGAACAGGGTTACGGTGATCCGCGCACCCTGGAGCGTCGTGCTCAGGCGATGGAAGCCTGGGTTGCCAACCCTGAACTGCTCGAAGCCGACGCTGACGCCGAGTACGCTGAAATCATCGAAATCGATCTGGCCGACGTCAAGGAGCCTGTGCTCTGCGCGCCGAACGACCCGGACGATGCGCGCCTGCTGTCTTCGGTACAGGGCGAGAAGATCGACGAAGTGTTCATCGGTTCGTGCATGACCAACATCGGCCACTTCCGCGCAGCGGGCAAGTTGCTGGAGCAGGTCAAGGGCCAGTTGCCAACGCGTCTGTGGCTGTCGCCGCCTACCAAGATGGACGCTCACCAACTGACCGAAGAAGGCTACTACGGCATCTACGGCAAGGCTGGCGCGCGCATGGAAATGCCGGGCTGCTCGCTGTGCATGGGTAACCAGGCACGCGTTGAGCCGAACTCGACCGTGGTGTCGACATCAACCCGTAACTTCCCAAACCGTCTGGGTGACGGCGCGAACGTCTACCTGGCCTCGGCCGAGCTGGCGTCCGTAGCTTCGATTCTGGGTCGCCTGCCGACTGTGGAAGAGTACATGGGCTACGCCAATCAGATCGACACCATGGCGGCGGACGTGTATCGCTACCTGAGCTTCGATCAGATCGCAGAGTTCCGTGAAGCCGCTGCAAACGCCAACATCCCGGCGTTGCAAGTGTAAGCACGAGACGAAGCATTAAAAGAACCCCATCCTCGTGATGGGGTTCTTTTTGCCGTCGTGCAATTCTGTACATATATTTTTCACATTTACATGGCTATAGTGGCCGCCCTTGTTGGGGAGTAGCCTGCTCTTGACTCCGGTCACAGAGCGTTCGTATCAACATTCTCGGCAGCATGCCGTGGTGCGAACACCTTCTGGTTGGCGAGACCAACGATGCATCCATGCCTAAAGTCGGGCGTGTGGTTGCGTCGTTGACTCATAGCCCGACTGGATATAACCGTGAACCCGATTTCCCTCCTCTTTCTCGCGCTTGCCATGTCCACGGACGCCTTTGCTGCGGCCCTTGGTAAAGGAGCAAGCCTGCATAAGCCGCGTTTTATCGAAGCGTTGCGCACAGGCCTGATATTCGGTGCTATCGAAACCATTACCCCGGTGATCGGCTGGGGCATTGGTCAGGTGGCCGCCCGCTTCGCTGAAAGCTGGGACCACTGGATCGCCTTCACGCTGCTTCTGGTGCTGGGTCTGCACATGATCTACAACGGCCTCAAGCACGATGATGATGAGGAGCAGGAAAAACCCGGCTCACACTCTTTCTGGATTCTTGCCGTCACGGCGTTCGCCACCAGCATCGATGCCCTGGCGGTCGGCGTCGGCCTGGCGTTTGTCGACGTCAATATCATGGTCGCTGCCCTGGCGATCGGTCTGGCAACCACCGTAATGGTCACTATCGGTGTGATGCTGGGCCGCGTGCTCGGCACCATGGTCGGCAAACGAGCTGAAATCGTTGGCGGCATCGTACTGATCGTGGTCGGCGCGACAATTCTTTACGAGCACTTGTCTGCGGCCGCCTGATTGACGGCCCGAGACCTATAAACGCAGAATCGATTAAGGGGGCGGGTTCACACCCGCCGCCCTCTCACACCACCGTCCCCCCGGCCAGCCCGCCCCTTCCAGGCACTAAGATTTGTTACCACTACGACGATGTCACCCTCCACAGCCAGAAATATAAATGACATCCCGATCAGATTCTCAGGGCACTACGCGAAAATTAAGACTTCTCCTACAGACCGCCTTTCACGTTTCCAATAGCCTCCCATGCGTCAACTAAACGCTGGTTATTATTTACGGATCAAAGACATAAGGCCGGCCTGCAATGATTTTTTCAGCTCGATTGGGCGACAAGCACGCCTGCCCACTGCCGGGTCACGGTACAACTCCTATCGCTTCTGCATCCGGTGACGTCAACATCAACAGCATGGGCGCGGCACGTGTGGGTGATACCTGCGGGTGCGGGGCGATCATCACTTCAGGTTTCCCCTCTATTCAAGTGAATGGCCGTCCCATGGCCCACCTGGGAAGCCCAACCAGCCACGGCGGGACAATCATCACGGGCTCCAGTAATGTCGGTGGCGGCTTCGTCATGGGTGACGCTGGTGGCGCGACCATTATTAACTTCATGGCGCTGGGGGCCTTCCGGCCAGACGGTTCCGTGGACGACGAGAAGATGACGACCTTGTTGGCTGACCCGAAGCTTGAGGAGAAAGCCTTGGCGGCAAACGCTTTGGTTGACCCTAGGGCAGCCGGTAGGGAGTCAGAGGTGAAGCCGGAGTTAACAGCGGAATCTGTTGTTTGCAAAGATCCTGACAAAATGGAGGAGCTGGCGAGCTATATAGCTGGCGAGATGAACGCCAACATCAATAGTCTTGAAGTTCGGCAGATGCAAGAACTGAACAGCTTTGATCCTGATGAGGAAACACGTGGATACGCTGCACTGCCATTTTACCTGCGACTCGGTCAAGGGCCGGATTTTTACACTATGGCACTGGTGAAAAAGACCAAAGCGTTTGCCATTTGGGCTGAGCGTGTCGGCCAAGACAGGCCATGGGACCATAAACCGATACTGACGAAGCTTTTCGGTGGGATATGGCACAAGCAAGGAGGGTATGAATATTTCTATGATATCTGGTCAAACGTTCACTACGGTTACGTTGGCGTGGCAGGTAGGTTTTCTGAAAGTGTCTTACTGGACGGTGCGGGCGTTGAGCAGATTGGGTCAGACACTTGGCGGCTCATAAAAAACCCTAAGAGATTTGATGGCCCGCGAAAGACTGAGGGAGTTAAGGGTATGCGTGCATGGGATGACACCCCCGATAGGGTTTCGATAATTATAGGGATGAATCTTTACAAGGAATATCCAAACGGCGGCCTTACCGGAAAGATCGTTATGGACAAAGTGTTGGCCGTACCTATAGGCGACTGGGCGACAGGGGTCCAACCACATGTCTGCAAGTGAGAAAAAGGCCTACTTGGCAAGGTGGATTACAGGCTTCGCTTGCTTACTGATCGCAGGATGGTATTTGGCACTGCCAAAGGTCGTCATTTATTACTCAGCCGATGGTTCAAATGGATTTCATTACGTGCTCAATACGCAGCATTCGATCTTGCGACGAGACTTGATGCCAGGTGATACAACCGGTGACGCCGGTCATATTTTGCCCGACGAAGATTTCTTTATGATGTTCAATTGGTGGGCTGATAAGACCCCGCCACGGTGCATCGACATCACACCCAAACGGTGGAGCACGTTGGACATTTATCTTGATGGGAGCGGTAAGATTGATATTGCCAAGACAGACCCTGACGTCATTGCCCGGTTGAAGTCCTGCCCCGGCCAGCCAGACCCTTTCAGGCACTAAGATTTGTTACCACTACGACGATGTTACCCTCCACAGGCAGAAATATAGATAACATCCCGATCAGATTCTCAATCCCAACGGAAGCATCACGGCCAAGATGATCATGGACGAAGTGCTTGCAGTACCGCTCCAGGCATGGGTTAAAGGGGTCCAACTACATGTCTGTCAATAAACCCAAGATCCGATATGGCCGCTGGATGCTTCTTCTACTCGTCATCCTTCCTGTGGCTTTTTGGTATTTTTCCTCCCCGGTCGTAGCGGTCAATTTTTCTCCGAATAGCAAGGAGGAGTTTCGATACGTTTGGAACACTCAAGACAGAATCCACAGGGGTGATATCAGGCACGGCGGCTCAGCCGTAGAGTTCAGCTACATATTCCCTGACAAGGACTTTTTCATGATGTTCGATTGGTGGACCGACAAGGGTTTTCAGAGGTGCATCGACATCACGCCTGAATGGGGAAGTACGATAGACATCTATCTTGATGATATCGGCAGGATCGACACAGCCAAAACAGACCCTGACGTCATTGCCCGGTTGGAGTCCTGCCCCGGTCAGCCAGACCCTTTCAGGCACTAAGATTTGTTACCACTACGACGATGTCACCCTCCACAGGCAGAAATATAGATAACATCCCGATCAGATTCTCAGGGCACTACGCGAAAGTTAAGACTTCTCCTACAGACCGCCTTTCACGTTTCCAATAGCCTCCCATGCGTCAACTAAACGCTGGTTATTATTTACGGATCAAAGACATAAGGCCGGCCTGCAATGATTTCTTCAGCTCGATTGGGCGACAAGCACGCCTGCCCACTGCCGGGTCACGGTACAACCCCTATCGCTTCTGCATCCGGTGACGTCAACATCAACAGCATGGGCGCGGCACGTGTGGGTGATACCTGCGGGTGCGGGGCGGTCATCACTTCAGGTTTCCCCTCTATTCAAGTGAATGGCCGTCCCATGGCCCACCTGGGAAGCCCAACCAGCCACGGCGGGACAATCATCACGGGCTCCAGTAATGTCGGTGGCGGCTTCGTCATGGGTGACGCTGGTGGCGCGACCATTATTAACTTCATGGCGCTGGGGGCCTTCCGGCCAGACGGTTCCGTGGATGACGAGAAGATAGCGACTTTTTTGGCTGACCCGAAGCTTGAGGAGAAAGCCTTGGCGGCAAACGCTTTGGTGAATCCAAATGCAGCCCGTGAGAAGCCTGAAGAGGAAGCCGTACCAAATGATGGACCTGAAGGCTGCACGCATCCGAACATGATGGAGAAGCTGGCGACCTACATCGCAGACGAGATAAATAACAATATCCACCACTCCTCCGTCTTGTAGATTAAAGAGCTGCTCAGCTATGACGTTGCGGAAGAGACTCGTAAAAAATGGACCTGCCTTGGTACGCCCAAATAGGGAACACCAGCCCTCAAGCTATCGGCGCCTCAAACGTGGCGGCAGCCATGATCCTTTGGACTGACCGAGTAGGCCAGGGTCGTGATTGGGACCACAAACCAAAGATCCACGCGAAGTTTGGCAGGTATCGCCATAGGCAAGGCAAGTACGACTACTACGATATTTGGTCCAACATTCATTACGGCTATGTGGGTATGGCCGGAGGACTCAGTGAGAGCGCACTTTTAGACGGCGCAGGTATCGAGCAGCTTGTTTCAGATCAATTACGACGGTGGAGAGAGCAGATATTCGAAGCCAAAGAAGATCAGAGACTCAAAGGACCTCATGCCACTGAGGGCGTAGAAGGGATGCGCGCATGGGATGACGTCCCAGATCGGATTTCTATTAGCATTGGCGTGAAACTCTTCCATGAAAATCCAAACGAAGTCGTTACTGCAAGGATGATCATGGACGAAGTACTCGCGATCACACCGTCAACATGGGGAGATGGCGTCAGTGTCCATATCTGTGAAACATATTAAGGCCCGGTATCTTATTGGGGCATTCATAATTCTTCCAGCGCTGTTCTGGTACGTGGCGATCCCTGTCGTTCGTGTCCATTATTCTAAAGAAGCTACAGACGAGCTTCGTGTGATCTGGAATATCCAGCACAACATTCATAAAGAAGGAATGCTTCCGGGTCAGGGCACATACGATATCGGGCATATCTTCCCCAATGATAAATTCTTTATGAACTTTGATTGGTGGAATGAAAAGAGTCTGCGGAGGTGTATAGCAATTATGCCAAAATGGGGTGACGCGATAGACATCTACCTCGATGGCAGTGGCCGCATCGAAACTGCTAAAACTGGCCCTGACGTTATTGCTCGTTTGAAGCGATGTGAGGGTGACGCTGATCCTTTCCGGTTTTAAGTTGCCAACCAGCCCCCCAAGAATGGGGGGGAGCAGGCGTCATTGAGCACAATTGCAAAGAAAATTAAGGTCCCTTATTTGTTCATTTTTCTATTAATAGCTCCGCTGGTGGCTTGGTATTTTGCTGCACCCGGCGTAATTGTTTACTACCCTAAAGAAGCCACGGACGAACTGCGCTTAATTTGGAACACTCACGACCAGATCACACGGCAGCGAATGCTACCGGGGGAAGCGACATCGGAGTTTGGTCATGTATTTCCTGATGAGAACTTCTTCATGGTGTTCTTTTGGTGGACCGACAGAGGTTTACGAAAATGCATCGACATCACACCTAAGCGCTGGGCAACGATAGACATCTACCTTGATGATAAAGGTGGAATCGACACTGCTGCGACTGACCATGATGTTACTGCTCGTTTAAAACAGTGTGCCGAGGAACCTGATCCTTTTAGGTCCTAAGGTTGCCTACCAGCGTCACCAAAAAACACCCATCACAGCCACCAAGTAGAACGCAGACGACATCCTGAAGGAAGCATCACGGCCAAGATGATCATGGACGAAGTGCTTACAGTACCGCCCCGGACATGGGGTGAAAGCCTACTGGCGGCATAACCTGTTCAGCCCCTTGGACGGGGTTATTCGTCACTTACTACGGCTTCAGCTGACTCCTGCACGCTCATCCCGTCGCCTCTCGACGCTCGGTAGCACAATGGCAAGCGTGCAGATATCTCAAGGTAATTCGCACGACCTTCCTGCTTGTGCCTGTCAGAACTTCACAGCGTTCCGTGCAAGTATTGGGCTTTGACGATTGCGGCCGCCTTACCCCGCTGTGCCGCCTCATCCGCCTCCTGTTCGTCAGGCCAGCATTTTGCCTCGGGCTTCCTTCAGATTCGCAGTCACCCGCGACACCCTTGCCTCCGGCTAACACTTCCCCTTGCCGGGTGCGTAGAGGACTTGCGTGTCCACCACAGCCAAGCTGGTTGCGCTCAGGGCAACGCGCCATGCTTGGCGCACCCACAAAAAAACCGCATCTCTCGATGCGGTTTTTTAGGGGCCTACCCGTTACAAGCGGATCAGACCGTGAGGCTCTGCCCGCTCATGGCCAGGTCCAGCAGTTCGCGGTTAGCGACAGCATACATGGCGTAGTCCGTGCCACTCGCGGCACGAAGCTCGACCAGCATGGCACGCCAGCGGTCGACCATCAGCGAATGCTGTTCCAGCCACAGGGCCAGACGCGCATCGATTTCCGATGGACCTTCCGCCATTTGCAGAACCGAAACAGTGATCGCCCGTTGCTGCCAGTCGACATCGTCGCGGAACGCTTCACGTGCCAGTGCCTGCCAGTTGTTTTCCACGGGCAGGCTGCTGATCTGCTGCAAGTACCAGGTAATGTCCAGCGCGCTGCCTACGGCGAAGTAAGCCTTGGCCACATCGGCAGCGTTCTGCCCGGTGACGTCGGAGGCTTCGATGATCGGCAACAGCGTGTACAGGTGAGTCGTACCGGCAACCATGCGCGCCAGCAATTCCGGCACACCGGCCTCGACATAAGCCTGATAACGCGCCTGCCAGACCTCACGTGTCGGACCTTCCAGCAGTTCGTCAAGCTTGAGACCCAGCGCGGCGAGGTGCGGACCGAAGTGCGCGACGTCACGTCCGGCATCCAGTTCGTTGCGACGGCTGCGCAAGAACCAGCGAGTGGCACGACGCCCGAGACGCATCAGCTCGTCCATCAGCGCCAGCTGGATTTCAGCCGGAACCTTGTAGTCCAGCGCCTCGATCTGACGGAACCAGTGCGGCAGGTGGAAGATGTCCCGCACGATCACGTAAGCACCCGCCACAGACGCCGCGCTCATGCCGGTCGACTCTTTGAGCCGCTGCACGAAGGTGATGCCCATGTGGTTGACCAGATCGTTGGCAATCTGGGTGCTGACGATTTCGCGCTTCAGGCGATGCCCACGCATGGCAGTGGAAAACCTGGCGCCCAGTGACGGCGGGAACGCGGTTTCCATGTCACGCGTCAGATAGTCATCATCCGGCACGCGGGATTCCAGCAGCGCTTCCTTGAGATCGATCTTGCTGTAGGAAATCAGCACCGACAGCTCGGCGCGGCTCAGCCCCTGACCGGCCGCAATGCGCTCGGCTATCTGGTCTTCGGCGGGCAAAAACTCGATGGCACGGTCCAGCTTGCCACGCGCTTCAAGGTCATTCATCAGACGCTTGTATTCGGCAATCCGCTCATAGGCCCGGCGTGCAGCCAGCGACAACGCCTGCGTCTGCTTGTAGTTGTTGCCAAGTACCAGGTGGCCCACTTCGTCGGTCATGCTTTCGAGCAGCTGGTTACGCTGCTTCTCGGTCATGTCACCAGCCTGCACCACTTCGTTGAGCAGGATCTTGATGTTCACTTCGTGGTCGGAGCAGTCCACACCACCGGCGTTATCGATGAAGTCGGTGTTGGTCGCGCCGCCGTTCAGACCGAACTCGACACGGCCCAGTTGGGTCATGCCCAGGTTGCCGCCCTCACCCACTACCTTGCAGCGCAGCTCGTTGCCGTCGACACGCAGCGCGTCGTTGGCCTTGTCGCCCACATCGGCATGCGACTCTTCGCTGGACTTGACGTAAGTACCGATACCGCCGTTCCACAACAGATCGACTGGCGCCTTGAGCAGCGCGTGCAGCAGTTCGGTCGGGGTCAGCTTGTCAGCCTTGATGTCAAAACGCGCCTTCATCTGCTCGGTGATGGCGATGCTCTTGAGGCTGCGCGGGAAGATCCCGCCGCCGGCAGACATGATGCTGGTGTCGTAATCGGTCCAGGACGAACGCGGCAGATTGAACAGGCGCTCGCGCTCGGCGAAGCTGGTGGCCGGGTCCGGGTTCGGGTCGATGAAGATGTGCAGATGGTTGAACGCTGCAACCAGTTGCAGCTTGTCGGACATCAGCAAGCCGTTGCCGAATACGTCACCGGCCATGTCGCCGATGCCGATCACACTGATGCTGTCCTGCTGGACATTGATGTCGCGTTCACGGAAGTGACGCTGCACACCGACCCACGCGCCCTTGGCAGTGATGCCCATCTTCTTGTGGTCGTAACCCGCCGAACCGCCGGACGCGAATGCATCACCCAGCCAGAATCCGTAATCGATGGCAATGCCATTGGCAATGTCCGAGAAGGTCGCGGTGCCCTTGTCGGCAGCCACCACCAGATACGGATCGTCGTCATCGTGGCGCACCACGTTGACCGGCGGTACCAGCACGCCTTCCTTGAGGTTGTCGGTGATGTCCAGCAAGCCGGAAATAAAGATGCGGTAGCAGGCGATCGCTTCGGCCTGAATTTCATCACGGTTGCCAGTGGTCGGCAGGCGACGCGGCACGAAACCGCCCTTGGCGCCGACCGGCACGATGACCGAGTTTTTCACCTGCTGGGCTTTCACCAGACCAAGCACCTCGGTGCGGAAGTCTTCCTCGCGGTCCGACCAGCGCAGGCCGCCACGGGCCACATTGCCGAAGCGCAGATGCACGCCCTCGACGCGCGGCGAGTAGACGAAAATCTCGAATTTGGGTACAGGCTTTGGCAGCTCGGGGATCAGGCGCGGGTTGAACTTGAAGCTGAAATAGCTTTTGCTCTGCCCGTTTGCGTCCGCTTGATAGAAGTTGGTCCGCAGCGTTGCCTTGATCAGGTCCAGATAGCGACGCAGTATGCGGTCTTCGTTGAGCACCTGAACATCGTCCAGTGCGGTCAGAATGGCTTGTTCCAGACGCAATTGCTTGTCGTCCAGATCGTCCGAACCCAGCTTGCGGGCCAGGTAGAAACGGGTCTTGAACAGACGCGTCAGCTCGCGGGCGATGTCAGTGTGGTTATTGAGCGTGGTCGCAATGTAGCCCAGGTCGAAGCCCAGGCGAATCTGCTTCAGGTAACGCGCATAGGCGCGCAGCAGAGCCACATCACGCCATGGCAGGCCGGCAGTCAGAACCAGTCGGTTGAACGCATCGTTTTCGGCGTCGCCGCTCACGATGTGCACAAATGCGTCCTGCAGGGTGTCATTAAGCTGCTGGATATCGAGGCTCAAACCTTCGCCGTAGGTGAAGGCGAAGTCATGAATCCAGAACTCACGCCCGTTGGCATGGTGCAGACGGTAAGGAAACTCGCCCAGCACGCGCAGGCCGAGGTTTTCAAGAATCGGCAACACGTCGGACAGCGCTAGCGGCGTGTCGGCGTGATACAGCTTGCAATGCAGCTGCTGACGACCACCGGCCAGCGGCTGGTAGAAACTCATCACCAGCGGGTTGGTTTCGCTGAGGCTAAGCACATGCTGCATGTCGACCACCGCCGAATGCGCCGCAAAGCGCTCGCGGTAGCCGGCGGGGAAGCCTTTCGGAAAATCAGCCAGTACGTTGGTGCCGTGGGCTTCGCCGAAGCTCTCTATGACCAGGCTGGCGTAGTCGTCTTTCCACGAACGGCAGGCCTGGATGACTTCGTTTTCCAGTTGGGCAACGTCGATTTCCAGATTGATCTTCGGGTCTACACGCAGGATCAACTGCACCCGCGCCAGCACCGACTCGGAGAAGAACGTCCAGAACTCGCAGTCGCTGGCCTTCAGACGATCCATCAATACCTGCTGGATCTTCTGACGCACTTCGGTGGAATAGACGTCGCGCGGTACGTAGGCCAGGCAGTAGCAGAAACGACCGTACGGGTCTTTGCGCAGGAACACGCGGATCTTGTTGCGCTCCTGAATCTGCACGATGGACATGACCGTGGTGAACAGCTCGTCCACAGGTGTCTGGAACAGGTCGTCGCGTGGCAACACTTCGACCACCTGCGCCAGCTCCTTGCCCAGATGCGCCTTGGCATCGAAGCCGGAGCGACGCTCGACCTCGGCAACCTTGCGGCGGATATACGGGATCTGCCGCACGCTTTCGCCGTACACCGACGAGGTGTAGAGGCCCATGAAGCGACATTCCTTGACGACTTTGCCAGAGGCGTCGATCTGCCGGATCGAGACGAAGTCAGGGTATGCCGGACGATGAACACGGCTCGGGTGCGCAGCCTTGGCAAACGACAGCAACACCGGCTCCTGCAGGTATTTCACCGCGTAGTCTTCGATGTGCAGCTCTTCTTGACTCAGCCCGGGACGCAGCAGCTTGGTGAGGCCCAGGAAAGAGGATTCGTCATACACCAGCTGGCCGCCATTGGCGTCGGTGCGCACTTCGAACTCTTCGTAACCCAGAAAGGTGAAGTGGTTGTCCACCAGCCAATCCAGGAAAACCTTGATCTCGGCCTTCTCTTCGACGTCAGTATTCGACTCATTGGCATCGATACTTGCCAGCAAATCGTGCAAACGCGCCTTCATCGGGCCGAAGTCTTCAACGGCAGCACGCACCTCGCCCAGCACCTGCTCAAGCTCGCGAGCCAGCACGTTCAACTCGCTGGCGTTGGAGCAGCGGTCGATCTCCAGATACATCAGAGACTCCTGCAGCACGTCCTCGCCTGTAGTGCCTTTGGGCAGCAGCTCGATCAGCTCGCCGCCAGCACCACGGCGCACGCTCAGCACAGTTGTCTGCAGGGTATGAATGCTGTAGCCGCGACGGTTCAGCTCGGTGCGGACGGAGTCGACCAGAAACGGCAGGTCATGATGCAGCACTTCGACGGCGGTGTGAGTCGATTGCCAGCCATGGCGCTCGTAATCAGGGTTGTAGACGCGTACCTGCGGATGAGCATGTTCGAAACGCTCGAGCAGACGCCACGCAGACAAGGTGCAGCCTGCCAGGTCGGACAAGCGCCGCTGGGTGAGCTCGTCAAGGGAAATGATGCCGAAGAATTGCTCGGCAAACAGCGCCACTTGTGGCAGTGCCTGTTCGCTGATGTGCTGAGCCAGTGC
The DNA here is from genome assembly GCF_000156995.2 of Pseudomonas coronafaciens pv. oryzae str. 1_6. NCBI lineage: Bacteria > Pseudomonadati > Pseudomonadota > Gammaproteobacteria > Pseudomonadales > Pseudomonadaceae > Pseudomonas > Pseudomonas coronafaciens. The sequence continues at coordinate 3,625,352 of NZ_CP046035.1, forward strand.
CGCTTGCAGTTGATGCTGGAAGTCGGCCTTGCTGGCTGCGGTGAAGAACGCCATCTGTGGTACTCCGCTTTGGCTTTTATTGGGGAGGCTTGAAGAAGGTGTTGAGACCGGGGGTTTCTGCGCACTCAATTGCGTGGACCCTCCTGGTCGAGTGTAAGGCTAAAGTACTAACGCCCGCTGTGTCAGGGTAGTCACATTTGAATGCGGGGATAAAAAAACGTACACATGGCGGACACCGTACACCACTCGTCTGCCATGCAGCTTAACGAGAGCTGACCGCACACTGCTTACGAAGCTGCGACATATTCGGTCATCGACCCACGCTAAGATACGCGCAGCAGTGCCAACACAGGCCGACAATTCTGGGCCGGTGCTGGCAAAACCCACCTTACGCCCGCTCAACAGCACTGGAAAACACATGCAAATCAAGACGGTCACCCTCATCGCCAATGCCTGCGACGACGAATACGACAACATGGCACTGCTGTGCTGCCACGGAGAAGGCGGCGATCTGTTCTCCCTGACTCGTTTCCCGGATGAAAATAAAGTGGAAATAACCGTCGGCGATGACACATCGCACAACGTCTCCAACCTGAAAGTCACCTTCGGCGCCCAGCGTCTGCTGGTGGAAATCGCACCCGCAGACGCCAGGCAACTGAAGGGCCACGAACAATTCGAAATCATCCACGGTACAGACGCGGACGAACTGGCAGAGGTTCACAGAACGTTACACATCATCATGACCAACGTAGGTGAATACGTCAGCGAAGTCGATTGACGAGGAAAAGCCGCTAGAGTGAGGACTTCTACATCAAGGAGCTGACCATGATCTTCGATGCCCACTGCCACATCATTGACCCACGCTTCCCCCTGATCGCCAATAACGGCTATCTACCGGACTCGTTCGGGGTCAGCGACTACCTGGCGAGCGTCAAACCGCTGGGTGTTCAGGGTGGCGCGGTGGTGTCCGGCTCCTTTCAAGGCTTCGATCAAGGCTATCTGCTCGCCGCGCTGAACAGCCTCGGCCCAGCCTTCGTCGGCGTTACCCAGTTGCCGGCCAGCGTGACCGATACCGAACTGGATACCCTGAATGCGGCCGGGGTGCGTGCGCTGCGCTTCAACCTGAAACGTGGCGGTTCTGAACAACTCGACCAGCTTGAAGCCCTCGCCCTGCGCGTTCATGAGCGCGTTGGCTGGCATTCGGAACTGTACATAGACTCTCGTGAGCTGGCTGAAATAGAAGCGCGCTTGCTGAGACTGCCGGCAATCAGCATTGATCATCTTGGATTGAGCGCCGAAGGACTGCCCATCGTGCTGCGATTGGCTGAACGCGGCGTGCGCGTCAAGGCCTGCGGCTTCGGTCGCGTGGACTTCCCTGTTCGAGACGCGCTCAGAGACATTCATGCCGCCAACCCCTGCGCCCTGATGTTTGGCACCGACCTGCCATCGACCCGGGCGCCGCGTCCTTTCCAGGCCGACGATATCGAGTTGCTGACAGATGCATTAGGCGAAAATGGCGCCCAGCAGGCTCTTTGGGAAAACGCGGCAAACTTCTATCGTCTGGGGTGAAAGCGCTGCCAGCCCTACGCGATGTCGACAAAACACGTAGGACAATTCTTAAATAAGTGACGTACCAGTCTCTAAATGCGATAAAAAACGCTGGAGCCGTTAGTCGATACCTGCCTGGATGGATTAAAGTATCGCCCCCAGCTCAGCGGTCACCCGACACAGCTGATAATCCTGCCAGGAACCGTCACCGATGGAGCATCGTGAAGCGCTGATAGCGCTGCGAACATTTCTTTCAACGCAGATCCTGGGCCAGGAAAAGCTGATCGAACGCCTGCTCATTGCCCTGCTCGCGGACGGCCACATGCTGGTCGAAGGCGCCCCTGGTCTGGCCAAGACCAAGGCCATCAAGGAACTGGCGGAAGGCATCGAAGCGCAGTTCCACCGCATCCAGTTCACCCCCGACCTGCTGCCCGCCGACATCACCGGCACGGAAATCTACCGTCCCGAAACCGGCAGTTTCGTGTTCCAGCAAGGGCCTATCTTCCACAACCTGGTGCTGGCGGACGAAATCAACCGTGCCCCGGCCAAGGTCCAGTCGGCGCTGCTTGAAGCCATGGCCGAGCGGCAGGTCAGCGTCGGTCGCAGCACCTATGACCTGTCTCCCCTGTTTCTGGTTATGGCGACCCAGAACCCTATCGAGCAGGAAGGCACTTACCCACTGCCCGAAGCCCAGCTCGACCGCTTTCTGATGCACGTCAAGATCGGCTTCCCGGATGCGGCCGTCGAACGCAAGATCCTTCAGCAGGCCCGTGGGGAAGCCCTCAATGGCGAAACCAAACCTGAACGCCGGGTCAGCCAGCAGGCGATCTTTGCCGCACGCAAGGAAATCCTCGGGCTTTACATGGCCGATGCGGTCGAGGAATACCTGGTGCAGCTGGTCATGGCTACCCGCACGCCCGCCAAATTCGACCCAGAACTCGCCGAATGGATTGCCTACGGGGCCAGCCCGCGCGGCTCCATTTCGCTGGACCGCTGTGCCCGCGCCCATGCCTGGCTGGCCGGCCGCGACTTCGTCAGCCCCGAGGACATTCAGGCGGTGCTATTCGATGTGCTGCGCCACAGGATCATCCTGTCGTTCGAAGCCGAAGCCGCAGGTATCGATCAGGATCGTGTGATTCAGCGCATCCTCGACGTCGTGGCCGTCGCCTGACCCCATGCAACCCTATCTGATCCCCCAACCGGGCATCCGCGTCAGCCTCAGCGATCTGATCGAGATGCGTCATCGGGTGCGGGAAGTGCAGCTGTTTTCAACACCCGGCAGGCGCAGCCCGTTGATCGGCCTGCACCACTCCAAGCTGCGCGGTCGTGGCGTGGATTTCGATCAGGTGCGGGTCTATCAGGCGGGTGACGACGTGCGCAGCATCGACTGGCGCGTGACCGCCCGCACTCAGGAGCCGCACACCAAACTGTTCCATGAAGAACGTGAGCGGCCCATTTTCATTCTGGTAGAACAAAGCCGGCGATTATTTTTCGGCTCGGGCCTGATGTTCAAATCGGTACTGGCCGCCCAGGCTGCTGCGCTGATCGGCTGGGCCGCGCTCGAACACAACGACCGGGTCGGCGGGCTGGTTTTCGGCGATGACGAGCACTACGAAATCAAACCACGGCGCAGCAAACAGAGCCTGCTGCAACTGCTCAACCGGCTGGTGCGGGTCAATCAGTCACTGCACACCGAAACCCCGCCGAACCGCGATGCCTTCGGTACTGCGCTACGCCGCGCCAGGGAAGTGCTGCGGCCCGGCAGCCTGGTGATCGTGCTATGTGACGAGCGCGCCTTGTCCGAGGCAGCCGAACAACAGTTGAGCCTCTTGTCCCGCCATAGCGACCTGCTGTTGCTGCCGCTCTCCGACCCGCTGGATCGCGCCCTGCCCGCTGCCGGCCTGCTGCGTTTTGCCGAACGCGGCGCGCAACTGGAACTCGACACCCTCAACCCCGAACTGCGTCGCGCTTACCGGCAACAGGGCGAGGACCGTTCCGCACGCTGGGAACTGCTGGCGCAGAAGCTGCGGGTATTGCTCATGCCATTGAGCACCCAGGCCGAGCTTGTTGAGCAATTGCGCGAATACCTCAATGCACAGCGCCCGGTGAAACGTAAATGAACCCGCTGGATCAGCTACAGCCGTTGATTGCCCCAGAGGCCGTTGGCTTCTGGCCGCCCGCGCCGGGCTGGTGGTTGCTGTTGCTGCTGATCCCTGCTGCGGGATGGGGCCTGTGGCGGTTGCGCAGGCTGCTGCCGATCAAGACAGGCAACGTGCGCAGCGAGCAACCGCTGGACCCGGTTCGTGTCGCGGCCCTCGCGGAGCTGGCCAACCTGCCCAAACCCTACGACGGCGCCCCGGCTGGCGCGTGGTTGCAACAGATCAACGGGCTGCTCAAACGCCTGTGCCGCAACCACTACCCGCACAGCCAGAGCCACACCCTCAATGGCCGCAAATGGCTGGCTTTTCTCGACAACCGCTGTCCGGCGGCGGGCCTGACACGCTGGATGATTCTGGTCGAAGGCGCTTACAAGCCGGAATGCAAACTGGACGACAAGGCCATCACCGGCCTGACCCAGGCGGTCGATACCTGGATTCGCAAACATGTTTGAGTTCGCCTGGCTCTGGGTCTTTGCCCTGCTGCCGCTGCCATGGCTGATGCGTGCCGTGCTGCCGGCCGCCGACAGCGGCGAACCCGCACTCAACGTCAGCTTTCTCAACGAACTCGAAGGGCTCAGCGGACGTCGCGCCAAGGCCAATCTGCCTGTGTGGCGCCAACGTGCGCCATTCCTGCTCATCTGGCTGTTGTTGTTGATCGCGGCGGCACGGCCCCAATGGCTGGGCGAACCGCTGCCAGTGGCTGCAAGCGGACGCGACCTGTTGGTGGCGGTCGACGTGTCGGGCTCCATGGATTACCCCGACATGCAGTGGAAAAACGACGAGGTCAGCCGACTGGTGCTGGTTCAGCAACTGCTCGGTGACTTTCTCGAAAGCCGCAAGGGTGACCGGGTCGGGCTGATTCTGTTTGGCACTCAGGCGTTTCTTCAAGCCCCGCTGACCTACGACCGACAGACCGTAAGGGTCTGGCTCGATGAGGCAAAAATAGGCATCGCCGGCAAGAATACCGCTGTTGGCGACGCCATAGGCCTGGCCCTGAAACGCCTGCGCATGCGGCCTGCCAACAGCCGTGTATTGGTGCTGGTCACCGATGGCGCCAACAATGCCGGTCAGATCGACCCGCTCACCGCCGCACGACTGGCAGCCGACGAAGGCGTGAAAATCTACACAATCGGCATCGGCTCGGACCCTGAAAAAAACGCGTTGCAGAGTGCGCTCGGCTTGAGCGCCAGCCTTGATCTGGATGAGCCGACCCTCAAGGAGATTGCCCGGCTGAGCGGTGGTCAGTATTTCCGTACTCGCGACGGCGACCAGCTGGAAAAGATCCGCGTTACCCTCGACTCACTGGAACCTGTCGCTCAACAGCCGACCCAGGCGCGTCCCGCGCTGGCGCTTTATCAATGGCCGCTGGCGGCCGCAGTGCTGCTGAGCGTGCTGTTGGTATTGCGAGCACTGTGGCCAAACAATGCACTGCAACGTCTGCTGACAATTGCCCGCTCCATTGACTGGCGTGAACGCTTCAGACGCCTTTGGAGACCGCAATGACTGCCGCTCTCTGGCCACACTGGCTTCGTCCCGAATGGCTGCTGCTCATGCCATTGCTGGCGCTGCTGATATGGCGCCTGTGGCATCGGCAGAAGCGCGCAGGACGCTGGCAGATGCTCCTGCCAACCCAGTTTCATGCCGTGCTGCTCAGCGGCGGGCGCGGCAGCAACAGCAAATTACCGTGGATCGCACTGGGGCTGGCGTGGCTGCTGGCGCTGTTTGCCCTGCTCGGCCCTGGCTGGCAGCGTGTCGAGCAAATCAGCCAAAAACCGGTGGACCCGCTGGTGGTGATACTGGAACTGACCCCACAGATGCTCGCCACCGATACATCGCCGACCCGCCTGGAACAGGCGCGACGCAAACTGCTGGACCTGCTGCAAAAACGTAGCGATGCGCAGACTGCAATCGTCGTCTATGCAGGCAGCGCGCATACGCTGGTGCCACTGTCCGATGACCTGGTCACCAGTCATAACCTGCTGGAAGCCATCAGACCGTCGATCATGCCAGTCACCGGCCAGCGTGCCGACCTGGCGGTACACAAGGCGCTGCACTTGCTCAAACAGGGCGCGCTGGGTCAGGGCCGTATCCTGTTGATCACCTCTTCGTTGAGCGAAACGGAACGTCAGGGCATACGTGAAGCGCTACGCGGGCGCTCGCCGCCGCTACTGATTCTTGGCGTCGGCACCGCTGAAGGCGCGCCGGTGACTCAGGAAAACGGCAGCCTGCTCAAGGACGATCAAGGCGCAATCATGGTGCCGCGTCTGGACAGCAAGAGCCTTGGCGAATTCGCCGATCAGGTCGATGGCAGCTATCATCAGGCACGAAATGATGAAGAGGACCTGCGCAGCCTCGGGCTGTTGACCAGCCCGCAACATGTGCGCAGCGATGGTCAGGTCGTCCAGCTTGATACCTGGGCTGATCAGGGGCACTGGTTTGTGCTGGCGCTGTTGCTGATTGCAGCACTGGCTGGTCGGCGCGGCTGGCTGTTCTGCCTGCCATTGATGTTCGTGTTTCCGCAAAACAGCCAGGCGTTTGAGTTTCAGGATCTGTGGCTGCGTCCGGATCAACAGGGCCAGCGACTGCTGGAGCAGCATCGACCGGCCGAGGCCGCGCAGCGCTTTGAGGACCCGCGCTGGAAAGGCGTGGCGCTCTACGAAGCGCAAGACTACGCCAGTGCCGCCCAGCAGTTCGCCCAGGGCACACTTGCACAGGATCACTACAATCGCGGCAACGCCTTGGCTCACAGTGGCGAGCTGGAGGCGGCACTGGACGCCTACGAACAGGCGCTGGATCGCCAGCCGGATTTCCCCGCTGCACAAAGCAACCGCGCAATGGTGCAAAACCTGCTCGATCAGGCAAATGTGCAAAAACCTGCGCAGGACGAACAGAACAAGGCCGATCAGGGCGAAGAAGGCCAGCAGGCGTCACAAGATCCGAACAGCAGCGCGGCGCCGGCCGACCAGACCCCGTCCCGCTCGGATCAACCCGGCACCAGCGAGAGCCTGCCGCCGGATACCAGCGGTCAGGCGACCGCTGGCGATAAGACGGATGATGAGCCAGCTACCCGCCCGCCTAACCAAAGCGCCGACAGCCCCATGACAGGCGAGCGGCGTCAGGAGCTGGAGCAGTGGCTGAGGCAGATTCCGGACGATCCGGGCGAACTGCTACGGCGCAAATTTCGCTACGAACAGCAACATCAGGAAAAAACCCGATGAGTCGCGTGTACACCTTACTGACCGGTCTGTTGCTGAGCCTGGTCACCTTGTCGCTGCAGGCCGCGCAACTGACAGCCAGCGTTGATCGCACGCACCTGAACGCCGGAGAAACTGTCGAGCTGACGCTGGAAACCGACGACGTCACGCAGTTTGGCAAACCCGACATGAGCCCGCTCAACGACAGCTTCGAGGTGCGCGACACTCGTCAGCTCAACAGCCTGAGAACCCTGGACGGCAGCAGTCAGGCAACGACGCGCTGGCTTGTAACTCTGTTGCCGCGCGCAACCGGCAGCGTGGTCATACCCGCGCTGCAACTGGGGGAGTTGAAAAGCCAGCCTCTGACGCTGCAAGTCATGCAGAGCGCCCCCACTGAATCGAGTAACAAGCTGGCCCCTATCTTCATCGAAGCGAGCCTGGACCAGGACAGCGTCTATGTTCAGGCGCAGGCCGTTCTGACCGTACGGGTCTACCACTCGGTGTCTCTGTTTGACGACAGCAGCCTGAGCCCCCTGCAAGTACCGGACGCGCGGGTCGAGAAACTAGGTGATTCACGCACCTACGAAAAGCTGATCAATGGGGTTCGGCACGGCGTGATCGAAACACGCTACGCGATCTATCCACAGCAGAGCGGTCTGCTGAACATTCCCGCGCAGGTCTTCAGCGCCACGCTGGTGCAGGCGCCTGCTGAAGGTTCCCAGGGCCAGGATGCCAATCCGTTCGGTCCACAGCCGGGCAAGCTGATGCGGGTCAAATCCGCCGAGGTGCCGCTGACGGTCAAACCCAAGCCTGCCAGCTATCCCGCCGACACCCCCTGGCTGCCGGCACGCAGCATCAGCCTCGAAGAGAACTGGAGCCCGGAGCCCGGCACTTCTCAGGTCGGCGACTCGCTGACCCGGACCCTGACCCTCAAGGCGGAAGGGCTGGCCGGCGCGCAACTGCCTCCACTGCCGCCCACCGAAGTGCCTGGCCTGCGGCGCTATCCGGACCAGCCGCAACTGCGCAACCTGCCCAGCGAGCGCGGCCTGATCGGCACCCGTGAAGAACGCGAAGCGCTGGTGCCCGGTCGGGCCGGTGCGATTGACCTGCCGGCAGTCGAAGTCACCTGGTGGAACACCCGCGAAGATTATCTGGAACACACCAGCCTGCCGGCGCGAACGCTGCAGATCAGCGCCAACCCCGGTCTGGCCGTAGACACACCCGTGAGCAGCGACATGGGCGGCGTAACAGTAATCGGCCCGCCGGTCTGGCCGTGGCAACTGAGCACGCTGCTGCTCGTCTGCACCACACTGCTGGGCTTTGCGTTGTGGTGGCGGGCCCGTGGCCAGCCGGCGATCGCCAGGACAGTGCAGACCGGGCCCAGCCCACGTAGCGTGCTGGATGACCTCAAGCGCGCCTGCATGGCCAACGACCCGCAGGGCACTCGCCAGGCGCTCGATGCGTGGGCGCGTCAACAGCCGGAAACCCTGGCCGAAATGGCCGCGCGCTTTGTGCCGCTCTCCGATGCGCTGGACGGTCTAAACGGTGCGCTCTACAGCGAGACCGGCAAACTGTGGCTGGGCGAAGACCTCTGGCGTGCTGTGCGCAAGCTGCCCGCCGCCGAACATATTCAGGACCCGGCAGGCGATGCCGGGTTGCCGCCGCTGTATCCCAAGTGAGGATGCAACGCAGGCAACACCTCTACATCACAAGGTAAACCAATGCGTCTGTTTCACACTTCCGACTGGCATCTGGGCCAGAACCTGCACGGTCAGGAGCGGGATTTCGAACACGCCTGCTTTCTGACCTGGCTGCTGGCCCGACTGGCCGAACGACAACCTGATGTGCTGCTGATCGCGGGCGATATTTTCGACACCGTCAACCCGCCGGTCAAAGCCCAGGAGCGCCTCTACGACTTCATCGTCAACGCCCATGAGCAACAGCCACTGCTGACTATCGTGATGATCGCGGGCAACCACGACTCCGGGTCGCGCATCGAACTGCCCGCACCGCTGATGCGCAGCCTGCGCACGCACGCGCTGGGCAGGGTGATGTGGCTGAACGATGGCGTGCTGGATGCCGAGCGCCTGCTCCTGCCGTTGCCTGACGCCAGGGGCGACATCAAGGCCTGGTGCCTGGCGCTGCCCTTCCTGCGCCCTGCCGAAGTCACCGGCCCGACGCTGGGCGATGATTACCTGCGCGGCATCGGCCGGGTTCATGAGTTGCTTATCGAGGCAGCCAATCTCAAGCGCCAGCCAGGGCAGGCGCTGATCGCCATCAGCCACGCGCACATGGCGGGCGGGTCGGTTTCGGAAGACTCCGAGCGCAGCCTGATCATCGGCAACGCCGAAGCCCTTCCCGCCAGCCTCTTCGGGTCAAGTATCACCTACGTCGCGCTGGGGCATCTGCACAAGCCTCAGCGTGTCAATGGCGAAGAACGTATCCGCTACAGCGGCTCGCCGATCCCGTTGTCATTTTCGGAAATCGGTTACCAGCATCAGATTCTCGAGATTAACTGCGACGGCGAAACCCTGACCAGCGTCGAGCCCTTTCTGATCCCGCGAGCCGTCAACCTGCAACGTCTTGGGCCTTCGCCACTGGCCGAACTGCTGGTGCAGCTCAAGGCACTGCCGGACGTCGACCTGCTCGCTGATCCGGATCGTCAGCCGTGGCTGGAAGTGCGCGTGCGCCTGGACGAACCGCAGCCGGACCTGCGCAACCAGATCGAAACCGCGCTGCAGGGCAAAGCCGTGCGACTGGTGCGCATCGGCGCCGAGTACGCTGGCAAAGGCAGTGTCGACGGCAGCGACAACGACGCAGCACTGATCGAGCTTGACCAGCTCACTCCTCAGGAATTGTTCAGCCGTGCCTGGCAGGACAACTATGGCAGCGAGGTGGACGAACAGACCCTCACCGATTTCGCCACATTGCTGCGTGAAGTCCAGCAAGAGAGCGAACAGTCATGAAAATTCTTGCCATTCGCCTGAAAAACCTCGCGTCGCTGGCGGGTCCGTTCGAACTGGATTTCACCGCAGAACCGTTGGCCAGTGCCGGATTGTTCGCCATCACCGGCCCTACCGGCGCGGGTAAAAGTACCCTGCTCGACGCTTTGTGCCTGGCGCTGTTCGGGGCCATTCCGCGGCTGAGCAATATCGGCCAGTCCAAGGTCCCGGATGTCGACGGCGACATCACCACCAGCGACCCGCGCACCTTGCTGCGCCGTGGCACCGGCAGCGGGTATGCCGAGGTGGATTTCATCGGCATCGATCAGCGCCGCTACCGCGCCCGCTGGGAAACCAACCGCGCACGCGACAATGCGACCAAGAAGCTGCAGGCCAGCCGCCAGATACTGACCGATCTGGACAGCGAGCAGGTCCTCAGCAACCAGAGCAAGCGTGAGTTCGAACAACTCATCGAAAACCGCTTGGGCTTGAACTTCGAACAGTTCACGCGTGCCGTCATGCTTGCCCAGAGTGAGTTCAGCGCGTTCCTGAAAGCAGATGACAAGGAACGCAGCGAACTGCTGGAAAAGCTCACCAACACTGCAATCTACAGCCAGCTCGGCCGGCGTGCCTACAGCAAAAGCAAGGAAGCAGAAGAAGCGCTGAAAACCCTGACCGCCCAGGCCAGCAACATTATCCCGCTGGCCCCGGAGCAACTGGTCGAGCTTGAACAGCGCCTTGCCAATGCACAGCAGCAGCTCAAGGCCCATCAAGCACAACAACGCCAGTTGGAACTCAAGCAGCAGTGGCTGATCGAGCTGCACCGCCTGCGTGACGAACAACTCGCGGCTCAGGAAAGCCTGACCCGTGCGCAACAGTCCTGGGACGAGCGCAGCGCTGAGCGTCAGACTCTCAGCCAGCTGGAACGCCTGGGCCCACAGCGACACCGTTTTGCCCGACGCCTGACCCTGAACGCCCTACTCACCCCGTTAGCTGAACAAATTCGACAGTTTCAGGCACAGCAAACTTCTCTGCAAAGCCAGCAACAGCAGTTGGAAACCCGGCGCACCGAGGCCCAGGCCAGCCTGCTGGCCGCCCAGCAGGCGCACGGTTTGGCAAAACCGCTGCTGCAACAGGCCTTTGATGCGCAGAACACCCTGAACCATCTGGCTCAGGAACTGGCCAAGGCTGCCGATTTACATCAGCAAACCGGACAACTGTGCGCTGAAGGTCAGGCCAGCCTGCAAACCTTGCTTGATCAGCAGCAACAGGTGGCACAGCGCCTCGAGCGTATCGCCACGCAGCTGGAGCAGAGCAGCCAACTGGCCCCGCTGGCGCAGGCGTGGAGCGCATGGCGTGACCGTTTGAAGTCCCTGACCCTGATCGCCAATCGGCTAAGGCATGGGCAAAGCGAACTGCCTGCCCTGCAACAACGTGCCAGCGACGCCGACCAACAGTTGACCGAACAGCGCCAGACGCTGGAATTGCTGTACCGCGAAGCCGACTGTGAAGTCGATGCGGTGACCGAGCAGGTGCAGATCCTCGGCAGCCTGTTGCAGGACAATCGCAAACAACAACGCGCATTCGAAGTCCTTGCGCGTTTGTGGGCCAGTCAACAGGAAGTGGACCATCAGTTTGCCGAGCTAGCTCAGCAACAGCTGGGTGCCCAGCAGCAACGCGAGCAGCTCAACACCGAGGGCATTCGCGTTCGCGACGAATTGACCGTCGCCGAACAGACCCTCAGCGTCACCCGGCAACTGCTGGAGCGTCAGCGTCTGGCCCGTAGCGCCAGTGTCGAAGAGTTGCGCGTGCAATTGCAGGACGACCAGCCCTGCCCGGTCTGCGGCAGCGTCGAACATCCCTGGCATCAGCCCGAGGCGCTGCTGCAAAGCCTTACCCACCATGACGACAACGAACAAGCCAGCGCGCAGAAAGCCGTCGACCTGCTGACCGAGCAACGTAATCATCTGCGCGAACAGGTCGGCGGCGTGATCGCCCGACAGAAAGAGCTGCTGCGCCAGCACGAGCAACTGACCCTGCGTCATCAGGCCCTGATGCCAGACCTTGAAGCGCATCCGCTTGCCGCTCAATTGCTGGATCGCGACCCGGACAAACGAGACGATTGGCTGAGCCAGCAACTGAGACAGTTGAACGACGTCATCGCGCGTGACGAGCAGCGTCAGGAGGCCTTGCTGACCTTGCAGAAAGACGCTGCGCGTTTGCAGCAGCAGCTCCAGACTGCGGCAGAAGCCAGCCAGACAGCTGCGCATCATGTCGCCGAACAACTCAAGCAACTGGACGTCGACCAACAGCGTCTGGAAGAAGAATTGACTGCGTTCACGCCACTGGTGTCGCCGCAGGTACTCGAAGGCCTGCGCAACGATGCCTCGGCAACGGTCATGCAGCTTGAACAGCAAGTGACTCAGCGGCTGGACCAGTTGGAGCAGCAGAACGAAGAGCAGCAGGAACAGCGCGAACGTCAGCAGAAGATCGAGAAAGAACAGATCGAGCAACAGGCCCGTCTGCAACGCCAGACCGAGCTGGCGCTGGACGTCATCCGGCTCGGCGAACAGCGCCAGGCCCGTCAGCAGACACTTGCCGATTTACTGGGCGACCATGCCACCGCCGAGCAATGGCAGCAGACCCTGGAAAACAGCATCGAGCAGGCACGTCAAGCCGAAGCATCGGCCGCCCAGACGCTTCAGGATCTGCACGGTAAGCTGATTCAACTGGCCGCCGAACTCAAATCGGGAATGCATCAGCAGCAGACCTTGCAGGATGAACTGGCGCAGCTCGACGTTCAGATCGGTGAATGGCGTGCTCAGCATCCGCAACTGGACGACGCGGCGCTCGACACTCTGCTGACTTACGATGACGCACATGTCGAACAACTGCGTCAGCAATTGCAGAGCATCGAAAAGAATCTGGAACAGGATAAGGTCTTGCTCCAGGAGCGGGATCAGCGCCTGCAACAGCATCAGGCCCAGCACAGCGACTTGAGCGACGCCGGGCAACTGACCGCCGAGCTGCAAGGGGCTCAGGAGCAACTGGCACAAAGTGAACAGCATTGTGCGGACCTGCGCGCCGAACTCAGTGAAGATCAGCGCCGGAGAAACGCCAACAGCGAGCTTCAGGCGCGCATCACCGAAGCCAACGACGAATACCTGCGCTGGGCACGACTGGCGGCACTGATCGGCTCTGCCGAAGGCGACCGATTTCGCAAGATCGCTCAGGCCTACAACCTCGATCTGCTGGTCCATCATGCCAATGCACAGCTCAAGCAACTGGTGCGGCGCTACCGCCTGAAACGCGGCGGCAGCATGCTTGGCCTGCTGGTCATGGACACCGAGATGGGCGACGAACTGCGCTCGGTCCACTCGCTCTCGGGTGGGGAAACCTTCCTCGTCTCGCTGGCGCTGGCGCTGGGCCTGGCGTGGATGGCCTCCAGCACCTTGCGCATCGAATCCCTGTTCATCGACGAAGGCTTCGGCAGCCTGGACCCGGAATCACTGCAGTTGGCAATGGACGCGCTGGACGGCTTGCAGGCACAGGGCCGCAAAGTCGGCGTGATCTCCCATGTGCAGGAAATGCACGAACGTATTCCGGTGCAGATCAAGGTACGTCGTCAGGGCAATGGGTTGAGCACGATTGAGGTAGGCAGTACATGACGCCGGTGCTGTACTCCTTCCGCCGTTGCCCCTATGCCATGCGTGCACGCATGGCATTGCATTACGCAGACTGCGTGGTGGATGTCCATGAAGTCAGCCTGAAAGCCAAGCCCGCCGAGATGCTGGAGCGATCGCCGAAGGGCACCGTCCCGGTTCTGGTGCTTGAAGACTGGGTGATCGAGCAGAGCCTGGACATTATGCGCTGGGCACTTGCCCAACAAGACCCTGATGACTGGCTATTGGCGAATGATCCCCAAGGGCCAACGCAAATCGCAGCTTTGATCACAGAGAATGATGAGGTCTTCAAGCTGCATCTGGACCGCTATAAATATTCGGTGCGCTACCCCGAGCACTCACCGCAACATTATCGCGAGCAGGGTGAAGTGTTCCTGCAAATCCTGGAACACCGACTGCAATCGCAAAGGTTTCTGGTCAGCGAACACCTGACACTGGCCGACGTCGCCATCGCCCCTTTCATACGACAGTTTTGCTTTGTTGATCCGGAGTGGTTCGAACAAAGTCTGTACCCTGCCCTGCGAGCCTGGTTGCAGCGGTTATTGCGGTCTGAGTTATTTGCAGTCGTGATGAGCATCAAGGTGTGATGAGAACGACAACTTATTAATTCATGCATCGTCATTAGCGCGAGACAATGCGGAATTTGACAGATGGCAGCAGGTGACCTATTTTATTTCCGTGAAATGCATCGATCGACGAAAAACGCTCATGCAATTCCAAGCAGGCTCAGGGAGCCATATGCTTACAAGGAGCGGTGGGTACAGAGTGTTCACTATCTGTTACCTATCAGTAATAGAGGAAAGCAAATTTATTTAGAATAGATTTGCCAGTGTTTGGTTGTGACCTTTCTATGCCTTTGACACGCACCTGCGCACGCTTCAATAAACATGCCCACCCAGGCAACGCCCCGGCTGATGGCCGCGCTGCGAGCAGCCTTCTCCGCTGTATTTTATTTGCATTTACATTCTCCCCTCATCCTTAAAAATCTGATCCGTTATCAGAGAGCTGCTGCGGTGCCAACAATCGATTGGGTAGTTTGCCTTGCCTGATGTCTTTGAGCACCCCTCTCAAACTGGGCGTCATCGCACCGAACATATTTACTGATTGGTTACACAGGAGTCCGCATCATGTGGTGGAAGCATATTGCCCAAAAAATTCAGGAAAGAACTGCCGACGATAACAGTATCGTTGCAATGGGCGCAGGTTTCGGGCCCTCAGGGTTCCCCCACATAGGCACGTTATGTGAAGTGCTGCGGGTAAGCATTGTGAAGACAGCATTTGAAAGACTTTCGGGTAAAGAAACTCGCCTGTTTATTATCTCCGACGACATGGATGCATTAAGGAAGATACCTGCGACTTTCCCAAAGACTGTGTCCCTTGAAAATTACCTGGGTGTACCTTTATGCGACATAGCCGATCCCTTTCAGCAAGCGTCCAGCCTATCAGCAGGTATCAATAAGCGCCTCGACAGCGCATTAGCGCCTTACACACTCGATTATCAATTAATTGAGAACAGCTCACTTTATCGGTCGGGCTACTACAACACGACGATCAGAAAATTCCTGCTGCAGATGGACACGCTCAATCAGGTTATTGCCTCACGCCTCGGAGTGAACCGTAGAAAAAGCTACAGCCTATTTATGCCCATCTCGCGTCATTCTGGCCGTGTCATTGAACACCTTGTCATCCAGAGCGTGGATCTGAGCCGTGGAGAGATTGTCTATACCATTCCACCTGACTTACTGATCAATCGCCCTGGCGAAGAATACAGCATCACATCTCAGGAATACTATGCAGACGAACCGATTGGCGAGAACATCACCGTTTCTGTACTGGACGGTCACTGTAAACTGCAGTGGAAAGCCGATTGGGCTATGCGATTGATCCACCGTAATACCGCTTTTGAAATGCATGGCGAGGACCTGACAGACTCAGCCAATACGGTGCGTGATATCTGCAAGGTCTTAGGTGTACAACCTCCACTTCTGATGAGGTACGGCCTGTTCACAGATATGACTGGGCATAAAATATCCAAGAGCAAAGGTAATGGTTTCTCGCTGAATCAGGTCAGCCGCTACATGCCAGAAGAAGCGCTGCAACATTTCATGTTCAACAACCCTTATCGGACCACTCGATTCCACCCTGAGGTTTCTGTAAAGGCATATGACAGCTACCGTGCTGACCATGCACGCCTAGACAAGGATCAGCCTGACAACCCGATTAACTATTTTCATCGTATTCCGGCCCATGCTAAACGCTTAACCACCTACCGAACGATGATGAATATTTTCACCGCCTGCCACCCTGAAGACCTTGATACCGCCTACCACTACTTGCTCAAGCACGAAAAAACCAGGCACGACATTATTAATGATGACACCTTTGCGACAGTGATAGAAAAAGCATTTGCATATTATAAAGACGTCATCGCGCCTGCGTATCGTCCGCGTCTGTTGGATACACAGTCAGCCGCCTTACTGCACTCGTTTTCAGCGCAATTAAAGCGCCTTGATGTAAAAAACAAGTTCATCACCTGCCTGCTGCTCAAACCGATAGTTGACAGTGTTGGATTTCGCTGTCAACGGGATGCCTACAAAAC
This sequence comes from Pseudomonas coronafaciens pv. oryzae str. 1_6, assembly GCF_000156995.2. Classification (NCBI taxonomy): domain Bacteria; kingdom Pseudomonadati; phylum Pseudomonadota; class Gammaproteobacteria; order Pseudomonadales; family Pseudomonadaceae; genus Pseudomonas; species Pseudomonas coronafaciens. The sequence continues at coordinate 3,641,477 of NZ_CP046035.1, forward strand.
GATATATGCGTGCCTGTTTGGAGACGAACATGGTCCCCGACTTGCTGAATATATCAACTTTCTGGGGGTGCAGGCTTTTTGTAAAAAACTTGACTCAAGGATCCAACAAGCTGTTCATGATAGGGAGTATGACCCGATGAAAGAAGACACACACGCGAGCCAGGAAGCCTTGCAAATGTCCGATGCAGCGAACCATACGGCCAAATCCGAAACGTTAAACACATCGGATCAAGCGCCGGAAGCTATCGATTTTGACGAGATCAAGGCACGCGCAGAAGCGTATGCACTACACTTAAGAAGCCATAGCGAGTCTATCGCAGAAAGCCTTTCCGGCTTTGAATGCTACAACGTGGCAGTGGATGAAATAGAACGCTGTATCGAGTTCCTGGAAAATATTGAGTTGAACAGATCATTCTTTGAGCGCCGGGTGAACTGTGTCACAAGCTACCTGCCACTCAACCAGCCAATTTACGCAACGACGTGCTTTGGCATTATTCCTTCGCTACTGGCCCGCTCAGCATGGCTTCGGCCTCCAACTGCCATGCACCCGCATTATAAAAAATTGCTGAATCCGTTAAAACTCGACCACTTCTTTCCCAACTTACATGTCTCTTTTGCCGACAAAGATACGTTTGTTAGTCAAACCGCAGCGATCTCGGACGCGGTGATTTTTACCGGCACCCCGGAAAATGCAGCCAAGGTCAGAAAATCTTACTTGAAACGGACGCTCTTCATTCTTAACGGCGCAGGTCATAACCCCTTGGTAGTGGCAGCCGATGCCTGCATCACGACGGCCGTGGAAAGCGCTTTGAGAGTCGTATTATATAACCAAGGCCAGGATTGCGCTGGGCCTAATAGTATTATGGTGCACGTTGAGGCCTACCCTGAATTCATTCGACAGCTGCGCAAAGAACTGACCCGGTGTGAAGGTCTTGTAGGCGATTACAAGTGCAAGAAAAATATTGTCGGACCCAACAGTGATCCCGACCATACGCTGAAAGTCATGAAAATGTTCAGAGACTGTCGTGAACACTGCACCTATGGTGGCGAAATAAACCCTGTCAGCGGGTTGATCAGACCGACAATATTCGAGCGACCCTTGTCTTTAGGCGGCAACTACAAAGAGTTTTTTGCACCCGTATTTTTTGTACAACTTTATAGCGACGATGCTGAACTGGCGTCCTATTTTGAACACCCACTTTATTCACCAAACTCTATGTACATCTCCCTGTTTGGCAGCAGCGATTATATCAGCGGCCTCATTGAGCAAGGAAAACACGACCCCTGCACAGTGCTAAGTAATACCGACCTGCACATTGTCGAAAAAGGTTACGCCCCTTATGGTGGACAGGGTGTCGCGGCCTCGTGTCTTTATGTAAACGGCGTGCGCATCGCCAAACCGACCTTACCGCAACGTGATATCCACGAACATCTGGTTGCGCACCCACACCACTAACGTGGCTTTCAATGACCCAGTCAGTCAGAGGCATGAGTGATGAACAGAGTGTTGTTGGCGGCGCTTATCCTCGGCGTCTCCATTGTCGGTTTGAGCATTGGTTCGACCGTACCGGTGGTGGCGTTGCGCCTTTACCAGGCAGGGGCATCAAATGTACACATAGGCATCATGTCTGCGCTGCCGGCGGCGGGGATGATGTTATCAGCATTTATTGTGGAACGGCTCTGCAAACACTTGAGCCGCCGCCATATCTACCTGTATTGCTTCAGCCTTTCCACACTGAGTATTGCTGCACTGGAAGTGCTTCCCTCATCGCTGGCAATTCTGGCAGTCGCCAGGCTGACGATGGGGCTGGCAGCGGGGACCATCATTATTCTGGGAGAGTCATGGGTCAATGAAATTGCCATGGACTCGTACCGGGGGAGGATTGTCGCGATCTACACGACATGCTTCACGGTCTTTCAGCTGCTTGGGCCAGCGATGGTGTCAGTGTTTGGCACTGCCGGAGCGCAGGTGAACGGCGTAGTCATCGCCGGACACTTTGTAGCGCTGGCGGTTATCTGGTTCATTCTACCCAGCCACATGACCGGGCCGGGTGACAGCAAAGACAAAACATTCTCGGTACTTGGCTTTATTCAAGTCGCACCCGCCTTGTGCATGGGAATCATTTTTTTCTCGTTTTTCGACAGCGTCATTCTATCGCTGTTCCCGGTTTATGCTGCTGACCATGGCTATACGATCAAACTCGCGGCATTGATGGTGACCGTTATCCTGCTGGGAGACGCGATGTTTCAGTTTCCACTGGGCTGGCTGTCGGACAAAGTTTCAAGGCCTGCGGTTTATCTTGGATGTGGCGTACTGTCTCTGGTCATCGGAATGAGCATGTCCTGGTTGATGAATTACCCGCTGCTCATATGGCCATGTCTAGCAGTGCTGGGTGCAGTGGCAGGCGGTGTTTATACCTTGGCAATCATTCTCATCGGCGAGAAGTTCACGGGCCGAGACCTGATAACCGCCAATGCAAGTGCCGGCCTCCTATGGGGAGTAGGTAGCTTGCTCGGCCCTTTGGTCAGCGGAGTAGTAATGACAGGCAACGCAAATGGCCTGCCATTGACACTATCAGCAGCAGCACTACTGTTCGTCTTCTTTGCGCTGCAGTTGCTGAGGAAAACCGCTCGGGTCAAGGCATTCCTATAAGTGTAAGTACAATGGAGGCCTAACACTCACTGAGGCAATGCACCTGACTCACAATCAACTCACTGGGCGGTTTTGTGATCCAGAGCGGCGTAAAAGTTGGCGCTTTGCTGCAGGTATTTAGTGGTGTAGGTCTGGGTGGCGTGAGCTTTCTTGTCGCTTACTTCCACACTTGCGCTGGCGGGCAGCACGACGCTTGCCGAAATGGCTGATGCAGCGATGATGGAGAAAAGATTGAAGTTCATGTCGGTCACCCCTCGTTGTCTGTCTGTGCATGGGTTTGAAGCGTTGGCCGTCTTTGGCCGTGACTCAAACTTACGCCCGAGGGGTGGCTCAGCAGAAATCTTTTGTAGCACTAACCCATATCACCAAGAATGATGACGGCTCCAGCCCCTGACTCTGGAGGGCTGAAGCCGACGGGCCTTACTTGTCAGTCAGAAAATACAGATACGACGGTGTATCCACATCGAGTTTCTGCACCGTGTCGCCGAGCATCCCGCTTTGCGGATCGCGGCGTACGGTCACGATCTGGTTGCTCTTCTGATTGGCAAACAGCATGAACTTGCCGGTCGGGTCAAAGGCAAATTCGCGAGGCTCCTTGCCTTCGAGGGAACGACGCTGAATTTCTTCAAGCTTGCCGCTGGCCTGATCGATCCGGAACACCACGACCTGATTGGCTTCACCACGATTGGTCACATACAGAAACTTGCCATCCGGCGAGGTGTGCAAGGCGCCTCCACCGTTTTTCTGCTCAACACCTTTGTTCTTCAAATCGACCAGTTGGGTCTGCTTGAAGACACCGTCATGGTAGTCAAACACGGCGACCTGGGCGGTCATCTCCAGCACCAGCCAGGCATGTTTGCCATCAGCACTGAACAGGGTATGGCGTGGTCCTGTACCGCCTGGCAACTGCACGAAAGGCTCTTTGGCTGGCTGCAGCGGCTTGGTCTGGCTGGCGTCGTAGCGGTACACGAACAGCTTGTCGGCGCCCAGGTCGGCAGTCACCACATACTTGTCATCCGGGGTCGGCACGGCCAGATGCACATGCGACGACATCTGCCGCTCACTGTCGACCTTGCTTCCAGGCCCCAGCGGCAGGACCTGAACGGCCTCGCTCAACTTGCCGTCCTTGCCCACTGGCACCACTGTCAGCGCGCCACCGGGGTCAGGGTTTACTGCGTAGTTGGCAACGAACAGGTAGCGACCGTCGCGGCTCAGACTGGAGTGCGTGGGTTCTTCGCCACGGCTTTGGACCTGATTGACGGGCGTTATCTGACGGGTTTTCGGGTCGATGGCAAAGCTGCTGACCTTGCCGATCACATCCTTCTGGCCCGGTCCGTTCTCGTTGACCGCGAACAGATAACGCTGGTCTCGAGATAACGTCAGCCAGGAAGGGTTATCGGATTTGACGACCTGCAGCGGCTTGGCGTCGATCATCCCGGTTTCGCTATTGAAGCCAAAACGGTAGATCCCTTCACTCTTTCCTTGTGTGTAGGAACCCATCAGCAACTCAGTGTCGGGCATAGGCTGGGCCTGCAGGGAAAATGCGCTCATGGCACTGGCAATCGCCAGCCATGGCAGAAGTTTATGGGGCATGGGGGCATCCATTTTGTTAGCGAATGTAGTGCCTGTTACGGCACTGTCGGGTCTATGACAGCGCCAGCCCGCATTTAATCAATCCTGCGCAGAATCATCTTCGTCCGAAGGGGTGAAAGCGTCGAGGCAGATGATCCGGTGATCGGCATTGCCATCGTTGACGACCCAGCTTTGCAGGGATTCATCGAATGTTGCAGCTTCGACCTGGGCTTTGCTGAAACGCCATACCTTGCGCTCGCGGCCGTCCATGCATTCAACGTTCAGTTCATCACCCAAGGAGAAGTCCCAGGCGTGCAGACCGTCGATTTCCAGCATGGTGGTGGCTTCGAGGGCGGCGAACAGCGTGGTTGGCGAAGTGGTCATGATGGTTATCCTGCCTGCAAAAGCGCGAATGATAGGGCAAAGGCAGGGGGAGATACACCGCTGATCGCCTTGCTACTCGGTCAAGAGCGCACAGAACGGCATGCCAGCGCGGGACGCAGGCATGCCGAAGACCAGCATCACAATTTGCCGATACCGCCTGGCTGAAACACCGCTTCGCTCGGTGCCAGGCCGTTGATCAGCGGCTGACCGAACTCGGCCTGGCTGACCTCGAAGCGATCCCCCGGCTGAGTGCGCACGCCATCGGCAAACGACAGGGTCGCGGTGCCGAAAAAATGCACATGGACGTCGCCGGGCCTGAGGAACTGGGCGTATTTGAAATGGTGGTATTCGAGGTTTTCCAGGCTGTGGCACATGTTCGCTTCGCCGCTGAGAAATTCCTTTTCCCACAGCACCTTGCCGTCACGCCAGATGCGGCTGGTGCCCGTCAGGCTTTGTGGCAAATCGCCCACACGCAACTCCGGCCCGAACGAACAGGCGCGCAGCTTCGAATGCGCCAGATACAGGTAGTTGCGACGTTCCATGACGTGGTCGGAGTACTCGTTGCCAATGGCGAAACCCAGACGATAAGGCTTGCGATCATGGCCGATCACATACAACCCACTCAGCTCCGGTTCCTCGCCGCCATCTTCGGCAAACGGAGGCAGTGAAAACGAGTGGCCCGGACGCACGACAATGCTGCCATCGCCCTTGTAGAACCACTCCGGTTGCACACCGGCCTGCCCCGCCGCTGGCTTGCCGCCTTCAACGCCCCATTTGAAGATGCGCATGGTGTCAGTCATCGACGCCTCATCGCCGGCCTGCTGGTGCATCTTGTCGCGCGCCGACGCGCTGCCGAGGTGAGTCAGCCCGGTGCCACTGACCAACACGTGCGCCGGATCAGGATGGTCTAGCGGCGGCAGGATGCGCAGGTCACTCAGCAGTTGCGAATAATCATGAGTTTCGCCAACGCCACGCTGTTCGACCTGATGCGCCAGCACAGAGCCCGCCTCGATAGCCGCCAATGCCAACTCGCGGACACTCTCGACTCCCTGCACTTCACGCACCTGATCACCGTCGACCAGCCCGACACGGCGCTGACCATTGCTCAATTCAAACTGTACTAACCGCATGAAAATCTCCTTCCAGAATAGTGGGAAGCTGAAAACCTATCTCGCCTTGGCACTGGCCGCGAAGTCGGATACCGGCAGCACATGTTTGCGCTCCAGAACGTGATACACGATGCCGGTCAGCAGCAGCCCGAACACCATAACGCCGGACAGGAAATACAGACCGGACGCCAGGCTGCCGGTCATTTCCTTCAATGCACCGATCACGAACGGCCCGATGTACCCCCCAAGGTTGCCGACCGAGTTGATCAGCGCTATACCGGCTGCCGCACTGGCACCGGCAAAGAAGCGTCCCGGCAAGGTCCAGAACACAGCCGTACAGGAAAACAAAGCGAACGCCACGACACACAGTGCGGCCAGTTGCGCCACAGGTAAAGTCAGCCATGCACTGCAGAACAGGCCGATGGCACCCAGCACATACAGCACCGCCAGATGCCCGTAACGGTCATTGAGCCTGTCCGAACTGCGCGGCACGATCAGCAGGCCGATGATGCCGAAGATGTAGGGCACCGAGGACACGAAGCCAGTGGTCAGGTCACTGCCGCCGAACTGTTTGATCAGCGTCGGCAGCCACAACCCCAGACCGTAGATGCTCAGAGTCACCGGCAAATAGAACAGCGCCAGCAGCAGAACGCGCTTGTCTTTCAAGGCGTGCAACGGGTTGCCGTGACGGGTCTGGCCGTATTCTTCCAGGTCCTTTTTCAGTTCTCCGGTGAGCCAGTCTTTCTCGGCCTGATCCATCCACTTGACCTGTTGCGGACCGTCCGGCAGCCAGCGCAGCACCGGCCAGGTCAGCAGAATCGCTGGCGTGCCGATCACAATGAACAACCACTGCCAACCGTGCAGGCCAAGCACGCCGTCCATGCCCAACAGACCGCCGGAGACAGGTCCGGTGATCATCATGGCGATGGGTTGCGAGAGGATGAACAAGCCGAGGATCTTGCCGCGATGGCGAACCGGAAACCATTGGGTGATGTAGTAAAGCACGCCAGGAAAAAAGCCTGCTTCAGCGGCGCCGAGCAGAAAACGCATCACATAGAAACTGTGAGGCCCCTGCACAAACGCCATGCCAATGGTGATTGCGCCCCAGGTGATCATGATCCGCGCAAACCAGCGACGTGCACCGAAGCGCTCAAGCATCAGGTTGCTGGGAATTTCCAGCAGAAAGTAGCCGATGAAAAACAGCCCGGCGCCCAACCCATAGGCCGCGTCGCCAATACCGATGTCCGCGCCCATGTGCAGCTTGGCGAAACCCACGGCAGAACGGTCCACATAAGCGATCAGGTACAGCAGGATGAGGAATGGAATCAGTTTGAACGTGATGCGGCGTATAAGCCGCAGTTCCTGGCTCATGTAGGCGGTCTCCCTTTGTTTTTGTTATGGAACCTGCGGGGATGACCTCTGTGCCTGGGTGCTGAATGACACCGCACGTGCGCCAGGATAATCCCTCGTCTACGAATGACTATATAGTAATACTATTTAAACTGACAACTCTTCCAATACGCGTTTTTTAGGCTTACCTTAGCCAACAGTATCGCCATTAAGTCTTACAATAAGAGAGCCGATCATGTCTGACTCCGATAAAAAACCGACCCTCCGTTCTGCCCAGTGGTTTGGCACTGCCGACAAGAATGGCTTCATGTACCGCAGCTGGATGAAGAATCAGGGCATTGCCGACCATCAGTTTCAGGGCAAGCCGATCATCGGCATCTGCAACACCTGGTCGGAGCTGACCCCCTGTAACGCACACTTTCGGCAGATCGCCGAGCACGTCAAGCGTGGCGTGATCGAAGCAGGTGGCTGGCCGGTCGAGTTTCCGGTGTTTTCCAATGGCGAATCCAACCTGCGCCCCACTGCGATGTTTACCCGCAACCTGGCAAGCATGGACGTCGAAGAAGCGATTCGCGGCAACCCCATTGATGGCGTCGTGCTGCTGACCGGTTGCGACAAGACCACCCCTGCCCTGTTGATGGGTGCCGCCAGCTGCGACATACCCGCCATCGTCGTGACCGGTGGGCCGATGCTAAACGGTAAGCACGAAGGCAAGGACATCGGTGCTGGCACCATCGTCTGGCAGATGCACGAATCCTACAAGGCCGGGACTATAAGCCTGGACGAATTCCTCTCCGCCGAAGCTGGCATGTCGCGCTCGGCGGGCACTTGCAACACGATGGGCACGGCCTCGACCATGGCCTGCATGGCCGAAGCACTGGGCACCTCATTGCCACACAACGCCGCCATCCCTGCTGTGGATTCGCGACGTTACGTGCTGGCCCACATGTCCGGCATGCGCGCAGTCGACATGGTCCGTGAAGACCTGCGTCTGTCGAAGATCCTCACCAAGGCCGCGTTCGAAAACGCCATCCGGGTCAATGCCGCCATTGGCGGGTCGACCAACGCTGTCATCCACTTGAAAGCCATAGCCGGACGCATTGGCGTCGATCTGGATCTGGACGACTGGACACGCATGGGCCGGGGCATGCCGACCATTGTCGACCTGCAGCCTTCCGGGCGCTTTCTGATGGAAGAGTTCTACTACGCGGGCGGCCTGCCCGCCGTGCTGCGACGCATGAACGAAGCCAGACTGCTGCCTAACCCCGACGCACTCACCGTGAACGGCAAGAGCATCGGCGAGAACACCTGCAATTCGCCAATCTACGGCGATGACCAGGTGATTCGAGCACTCGACAACCCGATCCGCGCCGACGGCGGTATCTGTGTACTGCGCGGCAACCTCGCGCCGCTGGGCGCAGTGCTCAAGCCATCGGCTGCAACACCGGCATTGATGCAGCATCGAGGTCGTGCGGTGGTGTTCGAGAACTTCGAGATGTACAAATCGCGGATCAATGATCCGGATCTGGACATCGACGCCTCCTCGGTCATGGTGCTGAAGAACTGCGGCCCCAAAGGCTACCCGGGCATGGCAGAGGTCGGCAATATGGGCCTGCCAGCCAAACTGCTGGCCCAGGGCGTGACTGACATGGTGCGTATCTCCGACGCACGCATGAGCGGCACGGCTTATGGCACCGTAGTGCTACACGTCGCGCCGGAAGCGGCCGCCGGCGGACCGCTTGCCGTGGTCAAGGAAGGCGACTGGATAGAGCTTGATTGCGCCAGCGGGCGTCTGCATCTGGACATCCCGGAAGCCGAACTGGCTGCGCGTCTGGCCGACTGGCAAGCACCACCGCAACTGCTGCTTGGCGGCTATCGCCAGTTGTATATCGATAAAGTGATGCAGGCCGATCAAGGCTGCGACTTTGACTTCCTGGTCGGTTGCCGGGGTTCAGAAGTGCCTCGTCACTCGCACTAGTCACCCGCATTACTTGCACTAAAAGAAGCGGCGGTCCCTTGTTCTGGCGACCGCCGCAAACCTTGTGCGATGGTATGATGCCCAGCAATCACTGCCAGGACAGACTTGCGTTCCCATGGATTATCGAAAGCCTTCCGACCGAAAAAGCATGCACACCCGCATCGTCCAGGAACTGGGCATGCAGATCGTATCCGGGCGTTTCAAGCCTGACGAAAAGCTGCCTGCCGAAGCGCTGCTCTGCGAAGAGTATGCCGTCAGCCGACCTGTGTTGCGCGAAGCCACTCGGGTACTGGTCGCCAAAGGGCTGGTCTACTCGCGACCTCGGGTCGGCACGGTGGTCAAGGCTCGCCGTGAGTGGCACCTGTTGGACCCCGACGTACTGCACTGGGTAATGCAGAGCTCGCCGCAGAATGAATTCTTCCACCTGCTGACCAGCGTGCGCGCAGTCATCGAACCGGCTGTTGCAGCACTGGCTGCGCAATACGCCACGGATGCAGAAATCGAATCGATCCACGAAGCATACCTGCGTATGGAGGCGGCACCGACTCCGGAAGACCTGCTGCAACCGGACCTCGACTTCCACAGCCGCATCGCCGACGCTACGCACAACGACCTGCTCGCGCACTTGTGCAACATGCTGTCACTGGCACTGCGCGAAGCGCTCAAATACTCCAACAAACGCCCCAACCTGCACGAACTGGCCATGCCGCGCCACAAAGCCATCCTCACTGCCATCCAGAACCGCGACGCCCTTGGCGCGCGGCATGCCTCACTGGTACAACTGGACGATGCGCGCAATGCGCTGAGCGTGGTGCTGAGTGGCGGTTGATCGACTCGACTGAATCGATAACTTCCTTGAACTGTCCATTCGCCGTGTTTATTAATCAGGCACGGCGAACACTGCTGTTCTCTGATACCAGTCTCTATATCTTTTATTTACGTAGGAAACATCTACTTCAGTAGTACGACATTTATCAACCCAGCGTAAGCCCTGTCTTGAATTAGCGCAAACGGCGATCCGCCCTTTCCGAAAATATAAACTAATGCTATCTCTCCCTGCACGTTAATTAAGACATTACGCCTTTCCATATACGTCGATTAAACACATCAGACGTCAGGAAGCTGTGCAGCCTGCAGAAAAAACACCACTCAGGGAGAGTTGCATGAAACTTCTAGCCATTGTCCAGGGTGATACTACAGACCACGGAGGGGTTGTTATAAACGGTGACCAGACAAAGCGCATCAATGGTTTCCCGGTGGGGCACAGAGGCTGTGACGTCATCTGCCCATTGCATGGCGCCAGCAAAATCATTGGTGAAGAAAACAACCTCCATATCGAAGGGAACACCATCGCCTTGGAGGGCGACCTGACCAGCTGCGGGGCTAAATTGATATCTACACAACAAAGCTTCTTCAGGGTTGGAAGACGGTCGAGTGCTGTTGAGTCTGCGCCGGCTATTTCAGTCGGTAATGATCAGAGTGTAACCAGCGAGTGTGCAGTGGATGAGGTGGAGCAGTCAGCTGATTCATGGGTGGGTCAGCGAACGTCGCTCGCATGCGATGAGCGTTTTCGTGTGTTCGATCAGAAGCGTTCCAGCCTTGGTCATCTCGGCTATGTGGTTATGCAAGACCAACGTTGCACTGCAGTCGGAGTGCTTGACCTGCAAGGCTACAGCCGCAGCCACACAAGTCCTGCGGTCATCGCTCTACAACTCGCAACCACCGCCCCTTGGCCGGTCATGGAGTAACCCCGATGTCCCTGAACGATTTCCAACGCACCAACGCTTTGGGCCCAGACACCTACTACGCTCTGCCGCAAGGAGCCTCACATACCTACGCCCCGACAGACACCCCAGCCAAAGAAGTCATTATCCAGAGCCTGGCCCTCTCCCGCCTACCCGGAGCCATGCGCAACATGGGGTGGGACACGGCAGCGGCGCTGATGCAGCGCTGGTTTGACAGTCCTGCGTGGGAGATGCCGGAGGAATGGAAGGAAGAAAAAACCAAGCCTGACCCGTCAACACTGCTATCAGCGCAATGCGATGAAAACATTGTAAAGATGGACTGGGCGATGCAGTTTGAACGCTGTAGATACGCAGTTAAGCTTGCAGAATCCAGGGTGACCACTGTCAATGGTATTGAGCGTTTGAGATTGCTACTGAAAAATGCTGGCTGGGCAGGTGAGGAAACATTCAACTTAGATACTACGATGATGAAAGCGTCGCAGATAGACACTATATCTCAAATAAACTTCGCTGAATTCGGTTCTGCCTGGAACAGGCTGGATGATATGTATGGCTCTCTCGGACGCGCAACGCTCAAAGTCGGAGTTTCGGGAAAAACCTTCATCAAAGAAAGTCCTATCACTCACGAGGCTCATAATTTTTTTCAGGTTGAAAATCTAGGATTCTACATACGCGATCATTACGACTTCAACGGCCTACAATATCTTGGCACTTGGACAGAGGACCGAATTCTTACCAAAACTGAAAGCATCGTAACATTGACACCGCAAGGAAATTTAATAGTACGGTTGAAGGACGGCCCATTCGCTGCCATAACGAACACTCACTTTCGTAAATATCGAGAAAAAACAGGTAGCGGAGGCGATTTTATTATTTATTCAGATGTACACTGGAAAATATCTCAAACAATTATTGATCTTGGTTCAATACTTTGAATATTCCCACACAAAGCTTAAAATTTATAATTACTTATATTTTAATCTCAGGCAGCCTCTGGATGGCCTCAGAATGGTGGGAAAAGGGTTTGGCTAAACAGCTAGGCCACGCCGATATTAGCCCAAACGGATGTTATAGAGTTGAAACCTTCAGGCCATTCTGGGTGTTACCCATGATATTTCATAGAAAGCCTGATCCAAATAACGATATATCACCGAAAATTTTACCATCGTGGAGCTACCCAGGCTTTTATCGTTTGTATGATCAGCGTCGTGGCAAATTAATCGGGGAGAGTCATATTTATGACCTTGAATCCGCAAGTGGAACTTTATACTGGGGCGATAAAATCATGCCTAAGGTCATGGCTGGATTTATTTATATCGGCCCTAACCTTCAAGATTGCATTGGTGACCAACTTGACAACCCGATACCAAAAAAATAATAGTCGAGCGAAAATTTCAATATTCCTGCTGGTCGGCATCGCGACGTTTAGCACTCTATGGACCGCCTCTGAATGGTGGGAAAAAGGCTTGGCAGAAAATCTAGGAGACCCCGTCATTAGCCCAAACGGGTGTTATAGAGTGGAAGCATTTAAACCTTTTTGGATTTTGCCAGACATCTTTCACCCAGAACCCGACGTCAATGAGATTAATGCGCCCAAATGGTTTCCGTGGTGGGGATATCCGGCTTTTTTTAAACTTTATGACAATCGCAACGGGCAGTTAATATCCGAGACTACTATTTATGACCTGGAAGTAGCCGGTGGAGAAATAACATGGGGATCCGGGTCCAAAACTGTTTTTATAGGGATGATCCCCGTTGGACCCAACACACCTGATTGTATTGGTGATCAGCCAGACGTGTCGGGATATGATCGATGACGCCAGCGAAGCGACGCGTAACTGTTTTCCTCGCTTACATTACTATCGCAGGCAGTCTCTGGATAGCCTCTGAATGGTGGGAAAAAGGATTGGCTGAAAAATCAAGCGGCCCGCACATAAGTCCGGGCGGATGTTATCGGGTAGATATACTCCAACCATTTTGGGTCTTACCGATGATATTTCATCGAGAACACGATCCCAACGAAGATCAACCACCCACGTGGTTTCCCTGGTGGGGTTACCCAGCCTTTTTTCGACTTTATGATCACCGCACTGGCGTATTGATTTCAGAGACGAAAATTTACGATCTGGAGTCATCGGGCGGAAAACTGTCATGGGGAAGTGGATCGGGAGATGTGATGTCCGGTTTGATCTCCATAGGACCCAATGCTCCTGATTGCGTGGGTGATCGCCCTACTCGCGTGAGCCCTCGATGAAAACGGTATCGAGACGCTGGGTATTTTTTCTGACCTACTTAACCATCGCAGGCAGCCTCTGGACCGTCTCGGAATGGTGGGAAAAAGCGTTGGCTACAAAATTGGGGGCAGACACGATTAGTCCAAATGGCTGCTATCGTGTTGAACGTTTTAAACCACGCTGGGTGCTGCCCGACATATTTCATCGGGAGTCTGACCCTAACGAAGATACCGAACCCAAGTGGTTTCCATTGTGGGGATACCCCGGATTCTATCGTTTATACAATAACCATACCGGCGCGCTGATCGGCGAAAGTAAAATTTATGATCTTCAGTACACAAGCGAACCATTGGACTGGGGCTACCCATCCATACCAAAAGTAACAGCAGGCATAATTTATATCGGCCCTAATTTTCCTGAATGCATAGGCGACCAACCTATAGCTATAGATCCAAAAAAATGAAGCATCCCAAAAGACATCTATTGCTATTAATATGCTTTGGCATGAGCAGTCTCTGGATAGCTTCTGAATGAGGGGAAAAAGGCTTGGCAGAAAAATCGAGCGGCCCGCACATAAGTCCGGCCGGATGTTATCGGGTAGATATATTCCAACCATTCTGGGTCTTACCGATGCAGGGGTGATCACCCTGCTCGCCTGAAGCCTCAACGACGGGAACACCAAGACGCTGACCGTTTCAATGATCGTTACCACGCGACGCGCTCAGCGTCGTATACAAGCCCGGAACAGCCAGGCAAGCATTGCCTTTCAGGAAGTTAAGACGGCTGCGAAGCGACACTCAAAAAACTGGCTGCCGATTCCCGGCAGATCGTGGACGAGTCCACTCCTACGTGACGAGAGATTGCGGACAAGCGAAGCGTCATCCGTTCCGCTTCATAGGTACCCTTTCTCGGGCTGTTCAGGACTGTGTATGACGCTGAGCGCTCCAGCATGGAAACGCACTTTTCGACACTCTGCGCCGCAAAAGGACGCAGAGTGACAGGCCGCCACGGGCTCAATGCGAAAACAGCGAGTTGCCCACCTTCCCCGCCATCTTCTCCGGTTTGATCAGGAACCGCGCCAGCGCTGGCAGCAGCCACAGGGCGCCGAACATGTTCCACAGCAGCATGAAGGTCAGCATCAGGCCCATGTCGGCCTGGAACTTGATCGCCGAGAAAATCCAGGTGCACACACCAATAGCCAGGCACAGGCCGGTGAACAGCACGGCCTTGCCGGTGGATTTCAGGGTTTGATAATAGGCCTCTTGCAACGGCAAACCGGCGCGCAGAAAGCTTTCCAGGCGGCTGTAGATGTAGATACCGTAATCGACGCCGATGCCCACGCCCAACGCCACCACCGGCAGGGTCGCGACTTTGACGCCGATGCCCATGAACGCCATCAGTGCGTTGCCCAGCACAGACGTGAGCACCAGCGGCAGGACGATGCACAGGGTGGCGGCCCAGGAACGGAAGGTGATCATGCACATGCCGGCCACGCAGATGTATACCAGTATCAGAATGACCAGCTCGGACTGTTTGATGACCTCGTTGGTCGCCGCTTCGATACCGGCGTTGCCGGCAGCCAGCAGGAATTGCATGTCCGGTTTGTCATTCTGCCTAGCGAAGTCCTGCACGGCGTGTACGGCACGGTCGAGGGTTTCGGCCTTGTGGTCGTTGAGGAAGACCAACAGCGGGGCCAGCGAACAGTCAGTGTTGTACAGGCCATCAGCGCGGGCGATGGAGTTGTTCAGCACGTCCTTGTTACGCGACAGGCTTTCCCACTTCAGGTTGCCCTCGTTCATGCCCTTGATGACCTGTTTGGAAACAGTCACCAGCGAAATGGCCGACTGCACGCCCTGAGTGTTTTCCATTTTCCAGGCCAGTTCGTTGATCGCTGACAGGGTCGAATACGCCGAGCAGCCCTCGGGCGGTGTCTTGACCATGACCACTAGCACGTCGGAACTGGTCGAGTAATTATTGATAATGAACGCGTTGTCCTGGTTGTAGCGCGAGTCTGGGCGCAGCTCGGGCGCCCCCTGGTCAAGGTCGCCGATCTTCAGGTTCTGGCTGTACCAGAGGCCCCCGCCGAAGGCCAGCACTGCCAATGCAATCGAGGCCGGCGCGACTTTGGCGCTGGCAAAATTCGACAGCAGTCGCCAGAAAGGATGCTCGGAGACGGCATCCTGCTTGCTGCGGCTGATCGCCCGCTTGCTGATGCCCACGTAGGAAATCGCCACTGGCAGCAGGATCAGGTTGGTGAATACGATTACCGCCACGCCAATGGACGCACCGATTGCCAACTCGCGAATCACACCTATATCGATGATCAGCAAGGTGATGAACCCTACGGCGTCAGCCAGAATCGCGATCATGCCTGGCAAAAACAGCTGGCGAAAGGTACGACGTGCAGCGGTCAGGGCATTGTCTGCCGCGCCGGATTGCAGGGCGATGCCGTTGATTTTTTGTACGCCGTGGGAAATACCGATGGCGAAGATCAGAAACGGCACAAGCATGGAGTACGGATCGATACCGAATCCCACCACATGCATCAAACCTAGCTGCCAGATGACCGCGATCAGTGTGGTGCTCAGGACCGCAACGGTGCTGCGAATGCAGCGTGTAAACCAGATCAGCAGCACCAGCGTGATCAGGAAGGCGATGCCGAAGAACATCACCACCATGAACAGACCATCGATCAGGTCGCCGACCTTCTTCGCGAAGCCGACGATGTGAATCTTGATGGTGGGATTCTGCGCCTGATATTTATCACGAATCTTGTCTTCAAGCTGGTGCGAGAACTGCTGATAGTCCAGCGCCAGTAACTTGCCCTGATCGGCAGGGTCCGGGTAAGACTCCTGCAACGGCACGTCAATGATGCTTGACCTGAAATCATTGGCGACCAGGCGCCCCACCTGCCCGGACTTGAGCACGTTGTTGCGCAGTTGATCCAGACTCGCGTCCGAACCGTCGTAGCTCTGAGGAATGACTTCACCGCCGGCAAATCCCTCCTCTGTCACCTCGGTCCAGCGTACGCTGGGGCTCCACAGCGATTTGAGCCCGGAGCGGTCCACTCCCGGAATGTAAAATACTTCGTCACTGATCTGGCGCAAGGTCTCCATGTAAGCCTTGGAGAAGATGTCCCCATCCACCGCTTCGACGGAAATGCGTACCGTGTTGCCCAGGTTCCCCAGGTCATTGCGGTGCTTCATCATGTTCTGGACGAACGGATGCGACAGCGGGATCATTTTCTCGAAACTGGTGGAAGGCCGAACCTGCAACGCCTGCCAGAACAGAAAGACACTGGTCAGCAGGCAAAGGAAGATCACCACAGGGCGATGATTGAAAATCAGGCGTTCGAGAAAGGTGGCCTTGTCGTCTGAGTCTGCTGGCTGTCGAAGAGTGCTCATGCCTGAATATTCCCGCCCTGAGGTTCTTATTGTGGGGTCGTCTCGGCGCCTGTTGGCGAGGCGACGCGCACGCCACCCTGCCCTACGAGAATCAGATTGCCCTGAAGGTTGGCGGCGACACCTGCCAGCGAAATACGGTCGGGGCGATTGAAAACCTCGAATGTTTCTCCATCGTCGTGGCTGCGCATGACGCTGCCACCGTTGCCGACCAGCACCAGCGAACCATCGGTCAGCAGAGTGGCGCTGGCCAGGCCGAATTCGACAGGCCCTCGCGCGCCTTTGAGCTCGATGGGTTGCCAGCTATCGCCAAAGTCGGTGGAGCGAAACAGGTTGCCGCGCAACCCATAAGCCAGCAGCGTCGAGGGCTGTGCCGTGCCGGTCACACCAAACAATGACCCTTGATAAGGACCTTCGATCTTTTCCCAGGTCTGCCCCTCGTCACCCGAGCGAAACATGCTGCCTGCTTCACCCACGACGAACAGCCCCGCCTCTTTCACCTGAGCGATGGCGTTCAGGTGGTATTGATCTTCGTTGTCCAGACGATCGCTGATGTCCTGCCAATGCTTGCCGCCGTCACCGGTGCTCAGCAAAACGCCGTAAGCACCCACGGCCAAGCCGTTGTTGAGGTCCTTGAACCAGACATCCAGCAACGGTGCTTCGCGTTTCAGGTCCTCGAACTGCTTGCTCCAGCTTTTGCCGCCATCGTTGCTCGCCAGTATCTGGGCGTCGTGCCCCACAGCCCAGCCGTGCTGCTCATCGACGAAAAAAACCGCCGTCAACAGCTGGCGGGTAGGCACGCTGGCCTGCGTCCAGGTTGCGCCCTGATCATCGGAAAACAGGATATGCCCATGATCACCGACGACCACAATGCGTGCCCCGGCATGGACGACATCCAGTAGCAGGCCGCGTGAGGCTTTGGCTGATTCGATAGCGTAAACGGCGTTATTTTCAGTGGATGCTGCAATCGGCACAGAACCGGACTCAGCCGAGGCAAACGCGCATGAAACAAGCGTCATCAACAACAGGCCGGCGCATAGCCGGGTGCGCCGATGGAAAGGCTCACGCATGGACTTCTCCCTTTTCTTATTATCAGAGGGTCGCTAAAACAGCACCGACCAGCCCTTGCAGCCCCACGCCCGTAGCCGTCAGGCCATGCCTTTGCGCAAGCTCGGCCATCCTAGGCAGCTTTGCAAATGCCTGACAATCGCCATGTCGTTATCTTTTGTTAAGCGCTGTGGATGTGATTGATCGAACATCACGAGCAATGATCGACCCGCACCGTCGAAAGACTCGACAGGTGCTCGGTTATGGAACGCCGCTGCGGCGCAAGGCAACCGGTTTGAATGCATTTGCAGGGGGCACGGGTTGTGAAAAATCACTGGTGCCAGATTCTTGATTGTCCAGATTCTGGACGTGATAGCGCCGGGCCTGAAGGTCATGAAAGACGTCCAGCGCAGACCAGGTGGTCGGCAGTTCGTAGTAGTTTTTCAAGTAGGCCATGGAGACCCGCCACAAGTGACCGCGACCGTCATATTGATCAACGATTGCAGCCTGCCAGCTGTCTTCGTCCAGATACAGCGTGCGCCGCGAGTACACATGCCGCGCCGAAGGTTTGAGCGTGCCCTCCACCACCCAGACCCGATGCAGCTCATGCCGCGTGTACGCCGGATTGAGGTGTCCGACCTGCAACAATTGGCGATAGGAGATGTCCGGGCTGGATATCCGGTAATTGTTGTAGGGAATATAGATTTCGCGTTTGCCCAGCAGCTCCCAGTCGTAACGGTCCGGCGAGCCATTGAACATGTCGGTGTCATCCGCCGTACGCAGCCCCTCAGAGGCTGGTATCGGCAGGTCATAGGCCAGGCTCGGCGCCCGCCGTACCCTGCGTTGACCGGTACTGTAGGCCCAGGCCTGACGCGGCTCCTGTACCTGATCGAGCGTTTCGTGAACCAGTACTGCGGAGTCGGTCATCCGTGCCTGGCACTGAGTGAACGACAAGTAGTAGAACAATACGTTATCGAGACTGGCGAAGCTGCCGTACGGGTCATAGAAGCGAAACAGGATTTCCTGTCGCGAGGTGACCGGCTTGAAACTGCCGTCGCGCTGGACGGCGACTTCAGAGGCACGGCGCACCACGTAATGGCCTCGATACCGGGCTATGTGGTTCCACACCGCTTGAATGCCTTTCTTCGGAATGGGAAAAGGAATAGCACCATAGGCATCGGCAAAACCGTTGCCGCCATCGATGAGACGGGCTTTTTTCGCGTTGCGCCGAGCGTTGTCGTATACCCATTGGGGTGCCGACCCGGAGCGCCGGGTCGGGTAGATAGGCATCTGATAACTCTCGGGGTAGGCCTCGAACATCGCCACTTGGCCTGGTGTCAGCCGCGCACGATAAAGATTCAGGTTGGCACGGGTGATGCTGAACAACGGCCTGTCACTGGCATAGGGATCGATGTGCCGCGTGCCGGCCCCTTGATACTCCGGCGGGGGGCGAGTGATTCCGCCGCTCCAGGCCGGTATGCTTCCGGCTGCATTGCCAGCCATTTCGCCTCCAAGTGGCGTCAGCCCCTTGCCCAGCGTCAAGCCATCGCTGGCCGTGCTGATGTTGATCGTAAGCAGCAGCGCCAGCGCGAGCCCTATCCATTGTTTAACGAGCACAGTGGCTCTCCTTGTTTGACTGGCCGGAAAAGCGTGCCTGGCAGTGCGCCCCCAGGGTGGCAGCATGAACGGGTTCAATATGCTTGAGGCATGAGCAACTGTCCGATACACGCCGCCTGTGCAAGCGGCGTATCGGACAACTACACAGTGATCAACTGAACAAATAGAACATGCCGATCTTTTAGGTCGGACACAGACTTACAAAGCACTTGCCTGACTCACCCTTACGCGTGACGGAATAAGCAATCCGGTAGCGGCGAGCAGGCAGAACGGTGCATCCCGATGCAACCTGAATGCCAGAACACCCAAGGCAAACAGATCAGGAACACTATCAAGTACAGTTCAGATCATTCAGTGAATGTTCTTTATCAGCGAGTCTGCAAGTTCAAGAAAGACGGTTTGATTGTCTGACAGCTATTGAAGTCAGCCCGACAACTCTTGCCGGCTGTTATCAGAAACGTACACCGTCCGTAACAGTGAAGTGTTACGCATTCGCGCAAGTAACACGCGAACGGAATATGCAAAGGGATCAATCAATGACCGCATGCGGCAGAAAACGGCTGGTGTCTTTGGTGATCAGGCTGTCGTCCTCGCGGATCCCGATGCCTGAAGCCAGGTCACCGATGACCCAGGAACCGATCAACGTGTAGCTGTCACCGAATTTCGGTAGCGGCGAATATGCCTGGAGAATATAAGGCGCATCCGTGTAGGGGCCGTCGACCGCAATGACCTGATCGCCTGGCGTGCGCATCTCGATGTTGGCGCCTTCGCGGGAAAAGTAGGGTTTGCGCACCCAGCCCTTGGGCACCGGTTTAGTTGCGTCCAGATCGACAGACGACGGCAGCAGGTTCGGATGTCCCTCATTGAATTGCCACAACAACGGCAATATGCCCTTGTTACTGAGAATCGCCTTCCACGCAGGCTCGACGAATTGGGTGCCGCTGGCGGGCACATGTTTGCCGAATTCCTCGTGAAATATGTGTTCCCACGCATGCAGCTTGAACAGGCGTTCGATCCAGCCCCCTTGCAGATCGACAAAACGCCCGTCGGCATCGAGCCCGATGTCTTCGATGTCGATATGCCGGGCGTCAATGCCAACGTGCGCCGCCATGCGCCTCAGGAAATCAGTCGTGCCACGGTCCTCGACAGAGCCGGACATGGCGGAAAAATAGAATGGGGTCTGTGCCGAAAATTCTGCGAAAGCCCGCACCAGGTCTTCTGCAATCGAATTGAACTGGGTGGCACGCACGGGCAGGACCCCGCGCGCCATCTGCTCTTCGAGCCAGAGCAACTGAAATGCTCCGGCCTCCATCAGGCTGGTCGGGGTATCCGCATTGATCTCGTACATCTTTGCCGGCCCTGTACCGTCGTAGGCAAAGTCGAACCGTGCATAGAGATGAGGGTGCCCTTGTTTCCAGGACGTCTGGATCACATCGAAAAATGCTTCCGGAATTGCCAGTTGGCGCAGCAGCTCTTCGCTGTCGACCACCCGTGCCACTGCATCCAGACACATCTGGTGAAGTTGCTGGGTGGGCTCTTCCAGGTCGCGGGTAATCTGCTGTTCGGTGAACAGGTAGTACCCGCGCTCGTCCCAATACCGCTCGCCGTCGATGGTGTGAAAGTTGAAACCTTCACGCTCCGCCGTCTGGCGCCAGTCCGGGCGTTCCTCGATGCTTATCTTCTTCATGGCCCGTTCCGTCAGCCTCCGAAACTGCTGCTGCCGCTGCTTTTACCGCCCCAACCGCTGCGTGCCGAAGCCTGGCTGCCGAAGCCACCACGCGAAATGGTCGATGACACCGACGAGCCAGAACCCGAGCTGCCCAGATTACGCCCCAGGGTACTCTTGCCGTAGCTGCGGTCCGGGCTGGATTGAGCCTGGGTCGAACGGCTGAACGTCTTGCCGCGGTCGATCTGGCTGGGCAGAGAAGAGCTGTAATACCCACCCCGATCATCACGCGTCTGATAGATGGGTTGCGAGTAACGGTTGCCGCCAAAGCCGTTGCTGAGCAAGTTGCCGATCAGCAGACCCGCCATCAGCCCGGTGGTGCCACTCATGCCGGCGGGAGCGGACTGCGTGACTTCCTGATTGGCTCTGTCCAGCGCTTCCTTGGGCACCTGCCCGGAGAAGCCCAGCTCGAAACCGCCCATCTTTGGTACGTATTTGCCGTCGGACGTTACCTGGCAGTAATCCGGCACGAAGTCCGCGTCGCAGGACGCCTTGTCATCATAAGTCGGGGCAATGCGCCGATGGTCGGACAGCGCCTGCATGTAGGCGTCCGAACACATGTCCACCGGCACCTTGGCCTCGACGCATTCCTGCACCGACTTGAAATTGGCCTTGGCTTCGAAATTCTGTTTGCTTTCAGACGGGCCACACCCGGCCAGAGCCAGAGGAAGCGTGCTGGCAAGTACCAGTTTTACTGAACTACGTCTCATCATGAGTCTCCTTGTTCAAGGCTGCTGTCAGACCGATGGGGTCATGCAGGCGGCGTTGAGAAGACCGACGCTGATCGCGACGCTGGCCGAATAGATGGCGGCTGCCAGCTCGCCCCTGGCAATGCGGCCAGACAGGCCCTTGAGCACCAGGCTGGTGACGCCGAACGCCAGCAGTTGTACCACGGCAGCAATTACCACCCAGACGATCACGTCCAGAATGCTGATGCTGTAGGTGATGATGTTGCTGGCCGGCAACGCGAAACCGATCAACGAGCCACCCAGTGCCAGTGCAGCGGCGCTGTTGTTCTCGCGGATCAGCGCGAACTCCTTGTGCGGCGTGATCCTGCTGTAGATGAACTGGAACAGCGCGAACAGAATCGCCGCCACCAGGATGTACATGATAAAGCCGAACACGGCAGTGGCATTGAGCGACATACGCAGCGCGTCGATCATGAGGATTTCCTTGTCAAAGAACGTTGATATCAGTGGATTGCAGCGTGATGCCTACCGCCGTGGTCAGTGTGATGCTGCCCTCTTCGTCTTCCTCCACGGAAAACAGCAGAAACTCACGGCGATTGATCAGGCCCGTTTCGCGCGCGTACAGCATGCTCAAGTGTTTGACGCGATAGGCCGCGTCAGGGCTGACGATGTCTTCGTCCAACGGTGTCAGCTCGGTCTGGCCTGGCGAAGTACCCCACTGGCGTTCGAATACTTCGCCGTCGTGCTCGTAGGTCGGCAGGCCGATCTTCGACGACGGGCCGGTCAGGCGCAGCAATTCGTCCTTGCTGGTGATCGGCTCGGCGCTGTAGTAGCCGAACAGAATGATGTCCTGCACGTCTTCCGGATTGGGTCCGTTGCTGACCACTTGCAGGAAGTAGTCCTCGTTATCCAGATAGAAACGATGAATGGCCATCGACTGGCCCAGGTCGACACGCCCCACGGCCCAGACTTTTTCGTCGCCGGGGACGACCACCTCCGAATGGCCTTCGAGCAACAGCTTCAATGAGCTGTCCAGGCACAGCATTCGTCCGGACGCCAGCCCGAGCGGGCTGAGCGTGCCGACTGATCGTTCGCCATCACCACCAGATGCCTTGGGTGCTTCCAGCCCCATGGCACGTTTGAACCAACTCATAATCCATTTCCTTGCAGTCGACGGGAGACGATATATAAATCTCTTTAACCGGAACAGGCGCACGGCTCGCGAGACGGGTTCATTTCGGCGCGAGTAATGTTCTGGAATGCATCAGCCACGCCACACAAACACCCGCCAGCGCACCGGCAATGTGTGATTCGAACGACACACCGGCCACCGGCACGAAGCCGAAAACCAGCCCGCTGTAAGCGGCCACCACCACCAGCGCGATCAGCACGCTGGCGATACTGCGCTGGTACCAGCCTCGCGCCAGCAGATAAGCCCACAAACCGAAAATCAGGCCGCTTGCGCCGACATGAATATTGCTGCGTCCAAAGCACCAGACCAGCAGCCCGCCCAGCAGGCAAACCAGCCCGGCGACCCACGCATAGCGCCTGACCCCCTCAGTAGCCACCAGCCAGCTCAGCACAATGAACGGCAACAGATTGCTGATCAAGTGCTGAATCGAGCCATGTATGAAGGGAGCGAAAACAATTCCGCGCAGCCCGGTAAGGCTGCGCGGAATGATACCGAAATGAACCAGAGCGTTGCCGGTGATCGAGTTTATTGCCTGAACCGCAAGCAACACTGCCGACAGTACGAGGATGACCTTGAGCCGTTTGGAGTACTCCATTGACCGTCCCCGCCTGCCTCGTCGCTACGCTTACTGAGCCGGCGTCTGGCTTTTGGCTTTCAAACGCGCGAGCACGTCTTCCGCACCACCGCTCTTCGCACCGATCCCGGCATCCTGCAGGCGGCGCTCAAGATCACTGCCGCTGGACTGGCTGGCCAGTTCCTCGGCGGCTTCGAGCTTGGCATCCTGTTCGTCCTGACGCTGCTTGAGGCGCGCCAGCGAACCCACGGCGGTTTCCACTGCGCCACTGGCGCCACCGGTTGCCGTGGCGGTCGCAACCCGGGCGCGCTGCACGGTTTCGCGGGCCTTGGCCATCTCGACCTGTTGCTTGAGGCTCTTGATGCGCGACTCGGCCTTGATCACCTGCTCCTGCAGCAGACTGACCTGCTTGCTGAACTGGTCAGCCAGTTCCTGTTCCTGATCACGCAGGGCCTCGATCTCGGCAATCTTGTTGGCGCATTCAACAGCCAGAGCTTCTTCACCCTTGTTCAGCGCCTGCATGGCGCGGCCTTCCCAGTTCGCGATGCTGGTGGCATGTTCTTCAAGGCGCTGTGCCGACAACTTGTGCTTGGCCTTGATGGTGATCAGGCCGTCACGCGCCTTGACCAACGCGTTCTCTGCGTCGCGGATCTCCTGATCCAGAATGCGGATGGCGTTGGCATCGGCGATCGATTCGCCCACTTCGGAAGCGCCACCACGAACGGCAGTCACCAGTTTTTTCCAGATACTCGTAGTCATGAATGTTCTCCGCCTGACAGCGCTGTTCAGTAGATGAAATGATCTTCAAAAGCGTCGGCCGCACGCATCACGTTATCCGCGAGGGTGAGGATTTCCTGCACGATCACGGTAAGCGACGATGCCGCGCTCAGTGCTCCGAACAGGCAGTAGACTTCCTGATCGCTGCCCAGCTTTTCGATGCCGATCGAGGACAGCGGAAACAGATCGCGACTGCGTAGCACAACGTCGTTGAATGCCTGCACATTCTTGACCTTGTTCACTTCAATCAGCGTCGCGTCGGCCAGAATCTGCTCGCCTTCCACCGCAATGTAGATAGGCAAATCGCCATGGTCGGCCATCGTTAGCTTGATACCCGATCCATCAGCCTCGGTCACGTCGAGCTCGATCTTTCCGTTCGTCACCAGCTCCAACTCGCTAAGGGCCTTTTGCAGTGAGCTGATGGTCCAGTGGGTATTCTCGGTCATGAAATCCTCCAATTTGATCCTCTCGCCCAGAAAGGGCTGTCTTAATGCTTTTTCGATGCCTCGCAAGGCATCGACATTCTCGGGCCGGATCCAGAATTCCCGCTTGACCAGACCGGCGTCCTTGAGTCGCAGACGCATTTCACGCATGTAATCGGTAGAGCTCTTGGAAACTTTGGCCGGGACGGCTGCCTTGTCGCCTTGGGTTTTACGAGGCATTGGCGCTCCCCTCTGGCTGTTAGCTATGAATCAGGTGAGCAACGTATCAGATGTTTTCAAAGATAGATATGTATCACATGTGAGATTTTTTTAGCGACGGGAGTAGTCGCGCTAGCGCAAGCGTGTTGGCTCAAGATCCAGCCGCTGACAGCTCTGAAGTCTTCGCGGACAAGTCCGCTCCCACAATATTGTGTCGCTGTGCCTCTGTTCCCCTATTCCCCTATTCCCCTGTACCCCTGTTGACCTGTGCCCTTTAACCCTGTGGGAGTGGACTTGTCCAAGAAGGCGGGTCATCAGGCACTGAGTAAGTCAGTACTAAAAACGCAAAAAAGGCGCTACCCACATCAGCAGGTAGCGCCTTTCTTCGGGGTGCAGATCACTCACCCGTCACAGCATAAGCTTTCATTCAGCCAGGCTTTTGCTCACCACTTCATAGACATCCGCCGACAGTTTGCCGGAGGCCAGGATGCGTTCCAGTTCTGCCTTCATCAGCGCCTGACGGGCGCTGTCGTATTTGCGCCAGCGGGTCAGCGGCGCCAGTTGGCGGGAAGCAATCTGCGGGTTCAATGCGTTCAGTTCTATGACCAGATCCGCCAGGAAGCGGTAGCCGGAACCATCCGCTGCATGGAAGTTGATCAGGTTCTGCCCGGCGAACGCGCCGATCAGGGCGCGGACCTTGTTCGGGTTCCTGATGCTGAAGGCAGGGTGCTTCATCAGTTCCTGAACGCGTTGCAGCCCGCCCGGCTGGGTGCTGGCGGCCTGCACACTGAACCACTGATCCATGACCAGCGCGTTGTTCTTGAAGTTCTCGGCGAACACGGCAAGTGCCTTGTCGCGCTCTTCAGTGAATGGCGAGTTTACCAGCACGGCCAGCGCAGTCAGGCGCTCGGTCATGTTATCGCTGGTGTCGAACTGGTCGATGGTCGCCGCCAGCACTTCAGGTTTGCCGCTGAGCATCAGGTACGACAGCGCGATGTTCTGCAGCGCGCGACGGGCGAAATGCGCAGATTCGGCAACGTATGGCGTGGCCTTGGAAAGCTCGCGGTTGGCTTTGTAGCGCGCCAGCAGGCTGTCAAACAGGCCATCGGCCAGTTGTTGGCGAGCAAACTCGCGAGCAGCGTGAATGGCATCGACATCGGCCACGTCGCTGATCTCGGCCAGATAAGCCTCGCCCGGCAGCGACAGCATCTCCGCAACCATCGCCTGATCCAGTTGTTCATCCGCCAGTACGGTACCCAGCGCAGTGATCAGCCGCTGGTCCATGACCAATGGCTGACCCTGCTGGTGCTGACCGATCAGTTCCTGCAACACCTGAACCGACAGTTGCTGACCCGCATCCCAGCGATTGAAGCCATCGCTGTCGTGCTGCATCAGGAACATCAGCTGATCGCGGTCGTACGGGAAGCTCAGCTTCACGGGTGCCGAGAAGCCGCGCAACAATGAAGGCAGCGGCTTGTCGGCAATATCGGCGAAGGTGAAGGTCTGTTCGGCCTCAGTCACCGAAAGCACCCGCGTGCTGCCGGTTGCGGCGGTTTCGTTGGCCAGGCGCAGGGCAATCTCGCCGCCGTTGCTGTCCAGCAGGCCCAGCTCGACCGGGATCACGAATGGTTGCTTCTGATCGCCAGGCTGGCCCGGCGTGGTCGGGCAGCTCTGGCGGAAGGTAAGGCTGTAGGCTTTTGCAGCGGCATCATACGACTCGCTGACCACCAGACGCGGCGTTCCGGCCTGGCTGTACCAGCGCTTGAACTGGGTCAGATCGACGCCATTGGCGTCTTCCATGGCCTTGATGAAATCGTCGCAGGTCACGGCCTGGCCATCGTGGCGCTCGAAATACAGATCGCTACCCTTGCGGAAGCCCTGGGCGCCCAGCAAGGTATGCAGCATGCCGACCACTTCCGAACCCTTTTCGTAAACGGTCAGGGTGTAGAAGTTGGAGATCTCGATAAAGCTGTCCGGGCGTACGGCATGAGCCATAGGGCCTGCATCTTCGGCGAACTGGTGGGTGCGCAGGTAGGCAACGTCCTGAATACGCTTGACCGTGGCCGAGTTCATGTCAGCCGAGAAACCAGCGTCGCGGTACACCGTGAAGCCTTCCTTGAGCGACAACTGGAACCAGTCACGGCAGGTCACGCGGTTGCCCGACCAGTTGTGGAAGTACTCGTGGGCAACGATCGCTTCGACACGCTGGTGCGCCGCGTCGGTGGCGGTTTCAGCGCGGGCCAGCACAGCACTGGAATTGAAGATGTTGAGGCCCTTGTTCTCCATTGCCCCCATGTTGAAGTCGTTGACCGCAACGATCATGAAGATGTCCAGGTCGTATTCGCGGCCGTAGGTTTCTTCGTCCCAGCGCATGGACTTCTTCAGGCTGGTCATGGCGTGCTGGCATTTGTCGACGTTTTCCGGCTCGACGTAAATGCGCAGGGTCACTTCGCGCTGGCTCATGGTGGTGAATGTGTCTTCGATGCACCACAAATCACCGGCCACCAGCGCAAACAGGTAAGCCGGTTTCATGAACGGGTCTTCCCACGTCGCCCAGTGTCGTCCGCCCTCCTCTTCACCGCTGGCGACCGGGTTGCCGTTGGACAGCAGAATCGGGAAGCCTTGCTTGTCGGCGCTGAGCGTGGTGGTGAACTTGCTCATGACGTCGGGGCGGTCAAGGTAGTACGTGATCTTGCGGAAGCCTTCGGCCTCGCATTGAGTGCAAAACATGCCGCTGGATTTGTAAAGGCCTTCGAGCGCGGTATTGGTTTCAGGATGGATGCGCACGGTGCTGTCTACCGTAAAGCTGGCAGCCTGTGGATGCAAAGTCAGGTGATCTTCCGTCAACTGATAATCCGCAGCACCCAGCTCGACGTCGCTCAGTTTTACCGACAGCAATTCCAGATGCTGACCGTCCAGCACCAGCGGCGGCAGGCCTGCGCCGCGCTCGGGGTTACGACGCATGACCAGTTGGGCGTGGACCAGCGAGTGATCGTCGAACAGCTCGAAGGTCAGGTTCGTCTCATCGATGAGGTACTCGGGAGCCTGATAATCCTTCAGGTAGATCATTTTCGGTTGTTCGGTGCGCATGCGGGGATCCTTTTACTGATGCACGGCCAGCTGATAAGCCGTGTATTTGCGAATATTGATCACGCCGGTATCGAAAATCAGGTACTGGCCCTTGATCCCCAGCAGCGTGCCCTCGGCAATCGGGTTCTTGTCCAGATTGAAGCTGACAATCTTGGTCGGATACGCCTCGACCGGATAACGAAACTCGACCGGTTCGGCATCGTGTAGCAGTTGGATGGCCTGCAGACCGAATCGTTCTTGCAATCCGAGCAACCCTGCGCCACAGCTGTCGAACAGTTCCTGGCGAATAGCCTTGAGATCGACGGGTTGGGCGTCTCCTTTGAGCAAGGCACGCCAGTTGGTGCGGTCCGCCACCTGACTGCGCAACAGGTCTTCGACAAAGCCCGACTGCTGGCGAGTTGCGACGCGGATAATCGGCAGTGCCTGACTGGCACCCTGATCCAGCCAGCGAGTCGGCAACTGCGTCGCACGAGTGATACCGACCTTGACGCCTGAAGAGTTGGCCAGGTACACAATGTGATCAGTCATGCAGAACTGCTCGCCCCATGACGGGTCGCGGCAGGTGCCCTGATCGTGATGGCATCTTTCCGGGCTCATAATGCACAGATCGCACTGCGCCAGCTTGAGCATGCACGGGTAGCAGTAGCCCTGACTGTAGCTGGACTTGGTCTTGCGCCCGCAATGACTGCAGTGAATCGCCCCCAGAAACTCGAGACGCACGGTCTTGCCGATCAGTGGGTTGACCGCAATCTCGGTCTCACCAAGGCGAAAAGCATATTGCACGAACGGCGTGTCATCCTGACGCGCCGACATTTTGTTGACAGCTCCGCGACCAATTTCGATCAATGAATAGCATCCGATTTGAACAGGATATTGGGCACCGGCGCAGACTTGGAGGCGCATTCCTGCGGCCCCATGTAGCCAGTGCGCTGGTCTTCGGGCAGGTGCTGCGCTTCCCAGGCGATCAACGCCTGCAATGACAGCTCACGCTGCTCCTGGGTCAATTTGCGACCATCGGACCATTTGCCGATCTCTACGGCCAGTTTCAGGCTTTCGTAGATGTCCGGGGTGATGTTTTCGATCATTTCTATAAAAGACGACATGGGGCACTCCAGAAAGTAGCCAGTGATTCTAGGCTTTGCGGCGTGCAACCACACCACCAAGCAAGCCGGTAACACAACCGATGATCAACCCGCCGACATGAGCTCCGTTGGCGATTTCGCCGAAGCCGAGCATGCTCACGAAACCTGACAGGCACAGCGCCAGCCAGACCAGCATCATGATCAATACACCACGCGGCAAGCGGTAGACCGGGTTGGGCGCCAGCATTTGAAAGATCCAGCAGTGGCCGAGCAACCCGTACAGCACGCCAGACAACCCGCCAAACAGGCTCGGACCGCTGAACAGGTATTGCACATAATTTGAAACCGCTGAAAACAGCAGAGTGAGCAGCAATAACGGAAAACTGCCCTGGCGAATTTCGATGCGTCGACCTAACTCCCAGAACCACATGCCATTCATGGCCAGGTGCAGGATGCCGAAGTGGATCAACATCGGCGAGACGATTCGCCACCATTGCCCGGAAGCCAGGGTTTCGGACAATGGCAGAAACATCGCGTATTCACCATTGATGCGGAAATCCTGAAAAGTCAGCCAGCGGATGGCTTCCAGGTTGTCGCCCAACAGTGTCAGCCCTGCAACCAGCAAGGTGACCAGCAGCACCAACGCTGTCACCGGACTGTTGCGCAACTGTTCGATCAGGCCAGGCGCCTTGTACCTGGGCGCCTGAGACGCGTCTGCCAGTTGAACATGCTCGTCGCCCTCGGGGTAGCGCGTGTACAGCTCGCGCACCTCATCGGCCAGGCGCTCGGCATCAGGCACCCACAGCACCTGTTCTCCGACCTCTTCGCTGACCCGATGAGGGATCTGCAAGCGCTGCAGCAAACGAACGAACCCGCTCAAATCGGTCGTCAAAGGCAAGCGCAGAACGGCAACGGGACTCATTGTGAAACCTCGGGACGCTGAACATCGACCCAGACGAATTTATCCGGATCGATCTGTGTTTCGTGATCAAGCCGGTAGGCGACCAGTTTACCGTAGAGCACAGCGCTGTAATCCAGACAGGCCAGATTCGGCCGTATGGGTGCCGGCGGCCCGCTGCGCCAGTAATGACCGACGAACAGCAGCGGCTCGTTGATGCCATAGCGCAGCAATGCATTTTTTTCGGACGTGGACAACGGCGTCTTGGCCACACCTTCCGGCAATGCGTCGGGCTGAAAAACCACGTCGCCGTAAGTCTGTGGGTCATCTTCCCAGAACTTGGTCCTGAAGAACTCGCGGGTCAGTCCATCGCCGCCAGTCAGGGTAAGGCCGTGAGGAAGACGCATGTCGGTGCCGCGCAGCAGGCGGTTGAAGACATTGCTGGCGAAACTGCCGGGGACTGCCGAGGCCTGAACAAATGGCCTGTCGATGCAACCGTTGCCATACAGGCTGCGCAACGGGTCGATGAGGGTCGAATCCCAGCAGGCATGCACCACCCGGAAACGTCCGGCATCAATGTACAACGGCAGCTCATAGAACCAGTTGACGAACTCGCTCCACTCATCAGGATAATTTTCGAACTGAGCCAGTGTTTCGCCGATCAGCCGGGAATGACGCGTGGTGTGTTCACGCACAAACTGATGTCCGCTTTCGGGCAGCGCCGGTGTCACCCAGCCAAGCGCGTTGAATTCATGGTTGCCCATGATGCAGTGAGCCTGACCCGCCTGAACCATATCGCGCACGATATGCAGCGACTCGCGAATCAGCGGGCCACGGTCGATGATATCGCCGAGAAATATGACGATGCGTTCAGGGTGGCGCCAGACGCCAGCCTGCAGACGGTAACCGAGAAGCTCCAGCAAGTGCTCGAGGGTATGGGCACACCCGTGCACGTCACCGATCAGATCGTAGCCACGCGCAGGATCGAGCATTAATCTCCCCCGCCGCCGAGCTTGCTGCCCCAGCCGAGCTTGGTGCGACAGACCTCGTAATAATTATGGTCCAGCGGATGGATCAAGCGCAGTTTCTGCGGCTTCTTGCTGACGGTGATGGTGTCGCCGGGGGCGCAGGTAAAGTGATTCTGACCGTCGCAGGACACCTGCGGGTAAATGGTCATGTCCTTGGACACCACGATTTTCAGCTCGCTGTTGCCATCAACCACGATGGGCCGACCGGACAGCGTGTGCGGGTACATCGGCACGATGACAATGGCATCGAGCTTGGGGTGCATGATCGGCCCGCCGGCCGACAGCGCGTAGGCGGTGGATCCGGTCGGCGTGGCGACAATCAGGCCGTCGGCCTTCTGGCTGCACACGAACTGGCCGTCGATGTATATCTCGAACTCGATCATTCGCGTGGACTTACCAGGGTGCAGCACCACATCGTTGAGCGCATCGCCCTGGCCAATGGCCTCGCCATGACGGCGTACTTCGGCCTGCAGCAGGAAGCGGTTTTCGACCAGGTAATGCCCGTCGAGCACTTCGGCGCATTTGACCTCGAGTTCGTCCGGCCGGATGTCAGTCAGAAAGCCCAGGCTGCCACGGTTGATACCCAGCACCGGCACATTGTGCCGGGCCAGCGCACGCGCGGCACCCAGCAGACTGCCATCGCCACCGACCACAATAACCATGTCACAGACTTCGCCGAGCATCTTGCGCGACGAGGTCTGCAGACCGTGACCGGGCAAAACCTCGGCGATGGTCTCTTCTAGAATGACGTGCAGATGCCGGTCCAGCAGGAATCTCTTGAGTCGGCGAACAGTATCGAGCACCTGAACACTGCCCAGGCGACCGATGATGCCGATATTTCGAAATTGCTCCATGAGGCTCCTGCTGCGGTTCGAGACGACTTAAAACGCGATTATGGGCGAAACGGCCCGGCAGCAGCAAACCGAGTGTAAAAGGATGACCAGCGCGCAAGCGTGCGGTACCTGCACACTGCGAGCAAATTCCTTTCCGGCGAGGCTACGGCGTCAGCGGTCGAACCTTCTCACAACCATTTGCAGAACCTTGCACGGCCCCTTCGGCAATCGGCGCACCCTTCCAGAACGCCTGGTCCTTGCCACCTCGCTTGGCCTGATAAAGATTGACGTCGGCCGTCTTGAGCACTTGCAGGCTGCTTGAGCCCGCGTCGATATTCGCCAGGCCTGCGCTGCAGGTCAACTTGCTGACGGCCTGCGTGGCTCTGATGGTGTCCAGCAGGCGCATCACGTAATCACTGGCGGCTTCTTCACTGGAGGCAGGCAGGATCACACCGAACTCCTCCCCCCCCATACGACCGAACGCAAGGCTGCCCCGAGTCTTTTGCAGGCAGGTAGCCATGAGGCGCAGGACATCATCGCCGGCATCGTGTCCGAACCGGTCATTGATATGTTTGAAGTTATCAATGTCGAGCATCAGAAAATAACCGGCACTGTTATGTGCCACGTGTTCATCCAGTGCCTGCATCAATGCACGACGGTTCAGTATATCGGTGAGGTCATCGGTCAACGACAGTTCGCGAAAACGGCTTTCCAGGGACAATACCTTGCGCAGGGTTCGGGTATAGGTGTGATTGAGTAATACCCCCAGGCTGATCGATGAAATAAAGAAAAGTATCATGAACACGTACGTCACACTGTCCTTGTCGACACCCTGCGCCGGAGACAGAATGACCCAGGAGAGTATCGACACCAGCAGATAATCGCGGGTATACACCACCAATAATGTCGAGCACAGGATAATCATGATTGCGATCGGCAATGACCAATTGATTCCCAGGTCATTATTCAACCGAGTGACCTGCGAAAAGCACAGGGCCACGGTGACCACCGACGCCATGCCTGCGCCGCGCCAGACTCTGAAATCGGCAGCGCGATACTGCCATACGCACGTCACCATCATGGCGGCGGTCAGCAGCACCTCACGAACACCGCATTCGACATCGGGCGTCACAGTTAAAACAGCCAGCCAACAGACCAGTGCAATACATTGCACACGCGCTATCGCCGGTGAGAGCAGATGTTTTATACGTGTCTGCATTTCACCATTCATGGACCACTCCAGGCATTCCGTTTCCCGAGCACAATCGCTTTAAAAAGACTGCGTATGAACGCCGTCACCCTGTCCAGATGACGATATATAAACAGCGGCCCGATTTGAACACACTTGAAACAGTACGGGTGAATAAACATGATTGCACAGGCGACCGGTCTTTCATGCGAAAACATACAAAACCTGTTTGCCGCCTCGCGAATATCATTTATATCAGACATTGCCCCACCGGCAGGCGTGCATAATAAACACTCTCCGGCCCAGGGTAATATCTGTTTTCTTTCTTCAGTGCCGACCGCCTGAAACCTTTCATTCAGACTGTCTGTCGGCAGCGACTCACGCTATCCTCGGCACATGACTCTATTCCCCACGCTCATCGATCTGCCCCGCCAGTTGCGACACTCAGAAGTGCGCGACCTTGCCTGGGTGATCCTTGCGCCGCCCATGCTCGAAGCCACACCCTGGCCGCAGCGTCATCCACTGGCAGGCAGCGACTGGGTACAGGCCCCCGAGCAACTGGCGGCCTTTCTCTGGCAACTCGATCGGGACAGTGGCCCGCTGGAGAACTGGCTGGCACAGGCGACCACGCGGCGCTTGGGGCGCTATTACGAGCGGCTTTGGCAATTTGCGGTACAGCACGCGCCGGGGGTGGAGATCATTGCCGCTAACCTGCCGATCAGGCTGGGCAGCCAGACGCTGGGCGAACTGGACATGCTGTTACGTGATCGCGACGGTGTGCATCACGTCGAGCTGGCAATCAAGCTTTACCTCGGGCCACAGGATGGAGACGGATGCCCGCCGGAGCACTGGCTGGGGCCTGGCTGCAATGACCGGCTGGATCGCAAGCTTGCCCACCTGAGCCTGCATCAGTTGCCCATGTCTGCGCGCCCGGAAAGCCGCGCGACGCTGGCCGCGCTGGGTGTCGAAGCGTTCAATGCGGAGTTGTGGCTGGGCGGCTATCTGCTGTATCCGTGGCCGGGACCGTGTGAATCCCCGGAAGGTGCTCAC
Organism: Pseudomonas coronafaciens pv. oryzae str. 1_6; assembly: GCF_000156995.2. Lineage (NCBI taxonomy): Bacteria > Pseudomonadati > Pseudomonadota > Gammaproteobacteria > Pseudomonadales > Pseudomonadaceae > Pseudomonas > Pseudomonas coronafaciens. The sequence goes on from NZ_CP046035.1 coordinate 3,675,336, forward strand.
CCCCAGCACCTCAAGGGACACTGGCTGCATCAGCGAGACTGGAGAGCATTTCATGTGCAAAGCCGGCCAGGCCGCTGGCAGCCTTTGCCTCGTCACGCCTGGCTGGCGCCAGCGCTATATACCGAGGCCTGGACTGAACAACAACTTGAAGACTGGCTGACTGAGCTCGACCCGATGGCCCCGGCGCAATTGCTGGTCCGACTGAGCCAGGATGCGACGGGCCATTGGCAGGAAGCCGAGCGGCTGTTTCTGGTGTCGGACATGTGGCCCAACCTGGCCGACACCAGTCATGCACTCAACCCAGTCGCAGTGCCAGCGCCGCCAGCGTGATGAGCAGCACGGGCACCGTCAGCACTATGCCGACCTTGAAGTAATAGCCCCAGCTGATGGTAATACCCTTGCGCTCCAGGACGTGCAGCCAGAGCAGCGTCGCCAGGCTGCCAATCGGCGTGATCTTCGGCCCCAGATCGCTGCCGATCACGTTGGCGTAGATCATCGCTTCCTGGATCGCGCCGCTGGCATGGCTAGCGTCGATGGACAACAGCCCGATCAGCACCGTCGGCATGTTGTTCATGATCGACGACAGAAACGCCGTCATCACCCCAGTGCCCATTGCCGCGCCCCAGATACCATAGCCCGCGAACCAGTCCAGCAGACGGGCCAGATAATCTGTCAGACCGGCATTGCGCAGCCCGTAGACCACCAAGTACATGCCCAGCGAAAACACCACGATGTGCCACGGCGCTTCCTTCATCACTTTGCGCGTTTTGATGGTGTGGCCCTTGGCAGCGATGGCCAGCAACAGCAAGGCACACACCGACGAGATCGCGCTGATCGGAATGCCCAGCGGTTCAAGCGCAAAGCAGCCCACCAGCAAAATCACCAGCACGGCCCAGCCAGCCATGAACGTGGCCCGGTCGTGGATGACAGTCTCGGGCTTGTCCAGCTGCTCTGGCTCGAACTCGCGAGGAATATCGCGGCGGAAATACCACATCAGCACTGCGAGGGTGGCGGCGACGCTGGCCAGGTTGACCGGGACCATCACTGCGGCGTAACGATTGAAGCCGATCTTGAAATAGTCAGCCGAAACGATATTGACCAGGTTCGACACTACCAGCGGCAAGCTCGCCGTATCGGCAATGAAGCCGGCAGCCATTACAAATGCCAGGGTCGATGCCGCCGAAAAGCGCAGCGCCAGCATCATCGCGATGACGATGGGCGTCAGGATCAACACCGCGCCGTCGTTGGCGAACAACGCCGACACCAATGCACCAAAAAGCACGAACAGGGCGAACAGGCGTCGCCCGTTCCCCTTGCCCCAGCGCGCCACATGCAGCGCTGCCCATGCAAAGAAGCCCGCTTCGTCCAGCAACAGCGTGATGATGATCAGTGAAATGAACGTCGCGGTGGCGTTCCAGATGATGCCCCACACCACGGCGATATCACTGACCTGGACAACCCCGGTCAGCAACGCCAGAACGGCCCCCAGCACCGCACTCCAACCTACACCTAGCCCTTTGGGCTGCCAGATAACCAGTGTGATGGTGAACAGAAAGATCAGCGTTGCGATCAGCATTATTTGGTCCGTGGCAGAAGAATGGCGAGGATGCCGAGCAGCGGCAGGTAAGAACACAGCGTGTAGACGAACAGAATGCCCTGGCTGTCAGCCAGATAACCGAGCAAGGCGGCGCCGATGCCGCCAAAGCCGAACATCAGGCCGAAAAAGATCCCGGCGATCATGCCGACATTGCCGGGCACCAGTTCCTGGGCGTAGACCACGATGGCGGAGAACGCCGAGGCCAGCACGAAGCCGATGATCACGCTGAGCACGCTGGTCCAGAACAGGTCTGCGTAAGGCAGTGCCAGGGTGAACGGCGCAGCGCCGAGGATCGAAAACCAGATGACCGCCTTACGCCCGATTCGGTCGCCGATCGGACCGCCAAAAAAGGTCCCCGCCGCTACTGCTCCCAGAAACAGGAACAGGTGAAGCTGGGAGCTTGCGACGGACAGGTCGAACTTCTCGATCAGGTAGAACGTGAAGTAGCTGGTCAGGCTGGTCATGTAGAAAAACTTGGAGAACACCAGAAACGCCAGCACGGCCAGCGAGGCAATCACCCGGTTTCTCGACAGACCGTGGGTAGCTGTCTGACCGGCCTTGAGCTTGAACAGATCAAGGTGGGCGCGATACCAGCGGCTGATGGCATACAGCAAGCCGAGCGAGGACAGGGCAAACAGCCCGATCCAGGCCACATTGCCTTGCCCGAACGGGATGATGATCGCCGCCGCCAGCAATGGACCGAACGCAGTGCCTGTGTTGCCCCCAACCTGAAAGGTCGACTGCGCAAGGCCGAAGCGCCCACCGGAGGCCAGCCGCGCAATACGCGAGGCTTCCGGGTGAAAGGTCGAAGAGCCGATGCCTATCAACGCCGCCGCCAGCAGAATCAAGGGAAAGCTGCCCACCAGCGACATCATGACAATGCCGATCAGGGTGCAGATCGAGCCGACCGGCAATACCAGCGGGTTGGGATGGCGGTCTGTGTAATAACCGACCCAAGGCTGCAGCAGCGATGCGGTGATCTGAAATGTGAGCGTAATCAGGCCGATCTGGGTAAAGCTCAGGTCGTAGCTTTCCTTCAGCATCGGGTAGATGGAAGGAAGGATGGCCTGGATCAGGTCGTTGATCAGGTGCGCCAGTGCAACGGCGCCGATAATGCGCATTACCAGCGGACTGGACTGAGAAGTTGTCGAGGCCTTCGCCGTCGTCGGCTGAGCACTGGTGGCCATGAGTTTCATCCGTAAAAAGGTTTTCGAGTCTCCCCGGACGGATGATTACAAAATGTGTCACGCGTACCCGGGCGCGCCAATGTGCCATTTTTCGGGGCGACTGTGCCACGTTTTGTTGCGTTTTTGCAGAGGGGCCGAGAAGTGCTTCAGGAAGCCTCTTGTCTGCAACGCAGGAATGCAGATGACTCTCGCGCCGCTTCGCTGGCCATATGGTTCTGCACACCGCGCGGTGCAGATGTGTAACGCGGGGCGGCACAGGATGCATGCCAGCCGCGACCCTCAAGCAATCGAACCCAGCGCCGCTCCCTTGCCTGCAACCGGCACGTCGTGCAGCGAAATCTTCGAGGTCTCCGGCAGTGCCAGACCGCCCGCCAGTGCCAGCACTGCCACGGCCATCAGGTAAAACGCCGGCGACAGGTTGCTGCCGGTGATGCTGATCAGCCAGGTTGCCATCAGCGGCGCGGTGCCACCGAACAGGGTGTAGGCCATGTTGTAGGTGATAGCAGAAGCGGTATAGCGGGTACGGGTCGGGAAGGTTTCCGACAGCAACGCCGCCGTCACCACGCCGCACAGTACGGCGCCCACGGCCAGCAGCATGACGCCGATGATAGAAGCCACGAAGGAGCCGGAGCTGGCCATCAGGAATGACGGATAGACCACCACCATCAACAGAATGCAGGCAGTCGCCATCGTGGCACGACGCCCCACCCGATCCGAATACGCGCCGGCCACTGGACACAGCACAGCCGCGAAAGCCAGCGCGATCAGCGATACCAGCAACGCCATTGCCCTGCTCAAACCTCCAGCCACTTGCAGATAAGTCGCAAAATAGGTGGTGAACATGTAGAACGACAGCGCCGTGAGCGACACGAACGCCCCCAGACAGCATATGGCCCCCGCATGATGACGAAGGGTTTCGCTAAGCGGCGAGTGAGCCACCGCGAGCTCTTGAGTCACCGCCTGAAAAGCCGGGGTTTCGTCGAGCTTCCAGCGCAGGTAAAGCCCCACGAGCCCCAAAGGCGCAGCAATCAGAAACGGCAAACGCCAGCCCCAACTGCCCATGGCCTCAGCCGACAACGAAAACTCCAGTGCATAGGCCACAACGGCAGCAGCAGCGAAGGCGGAAAAGGTCGAGACCGGGACGAAGCTGCCATACCAGGCTCGCTGTGTGCGCGGCGCATGTTCCATGAGGTAGGCGCAGGCACCGGCGTATTCCCCTCCGGCTGAAAAGCCCTGCGCACAACGAATGAGGGTCAGCAGCACCGGCGCCATCACCCCTATTGCCGCATACGCCGGCAACAGGCCGATCAGTGTCGTCGCGCCAGCCATCAGCAGGATGGTCATGGCGAGGGTCTTCTTGCGCCCTATCCGGTCACCCAACATGCCAAAGAAAATCCCGCCCAGTGGACGAAACGCGAAGGCAACGGCAAACACGGCGAAGGTTTTCAGCAGTGCGACGCTGCTGTCGCCACTGGGGAAAAATTGCAGGGCGATGGTGGTGGCCAGAAAGCCGTAGACGGCGAAATCGAACCACTCGACAAAATTACCAATGGCTGCGGCAACAATGACTTTCTTCAGCGTGGCAGGATCGACGTGCTCTGGAATGGTAGTTGTCATGCTGACCTCGGCGTCTTGATCTGGAAGGGGTCGATTATCGAGACAGTACCCCGTACGCCTTACTCCAGATGTGTCATCCACGTAGTCAGGGCCGACCTCTTGCCACCTATTCGGGCATGATCCATGCCAAAGGCTCTGGAACGACGCCTACAGCCGCATCGCCCGCCGCCCCTGCAGGCCTCCGGTATGAATGAAGATCAGACGCGCGCCTGGCTCGAAACGACCGGCCAGCACCTCGTTACGCAACGCCAGCAACGCCTTGCCGGTGTACAGCGGCTCGAGAGGCACGCCGCTCTGCGCTTCACTGCTGGCGATGAAGTCGAGCAACACCGCATCGGTTTTGGCGAACCCGCCCCGGCTGGCATCCAGCAGAACGCAGCCTGGTGGCGGGTCCGAAAAGGCTTTTGCCTGCGGCCCTGCCGCTTCGTTCAGCACAGACACAATATTTTCAGCGACTCCGTGATCGTCAGGTACCGCCATCGCACCATAAACCGGGTGAGCGCCCGCCTCGGCCAGCAGCAGGCCGGCCACGGTCGTGCCAGTCCCGGCAGCAAGCCACCAGCTGTGGTAATCGGCCCAGCCCAGTTGCCCAAGCTGGCTTTTGACCATTTTCTGCAGCGCTGCACAGCCCAGAGCCCCGGCAAGCCCGCTGCCGCCTTCGGGAATCGGGTAGAACTCGGGATAGCGTTCCTGCCACGGCTGCCAGAAATCTGCAGCATGCCGCTGTCGATAGCCGGCGTAACCCAGCCAGTGCAACTGCATGCCGAAGGCTTGCAGGTCCTGCACCGTCGGCGTCTGCCCGGCATGGCCACGCAACAGGCCAACCGTTGGAAAACCGAAGCGCTTGCCCGCTGCAGCCAAGGCATGCAGATGATTGGAGTGCGCCCCGCCGAGGCTGATCACGCCTTGCGCCCCGACCTTGGCGGCTTGCGTCAGGTGCTTGCTGAGCTTGAACCATTTGTTGCCGCTGATCAGCGGGTCGATCCGGTCCAGGCGCAGTATTGCCACCTCGACTCCGGCGTCTTGCAGCCAAGGCAGGTCGAGGCGTTGCAGCGGAGCAGTGGGTTGCCAGCCGAGAGCGTCAAAAATCATCCGCGCAGTTTACAGACAAGCTTTGTCAGAGCGCAGCAGCCAGACGTGATCCCTGGTCGATGGCGCGCTTGGCGTCCAGCTCGGCGGCCACATCCGCGCCGCCGATCAGATGCACGCTCTGGCCGCCCGCGGCGAGGTCGTCATACAGCTCGCGCAACGGGTCCTGCCCCGCGCAGATGACGATGTTGTCCACCGCCAGGAGTTTTTCTTCACCGTCTTCGCCAATACGGATGTGCAGCCCGGCGTCATCGATTTTCAGGTACTCGACACTGTTGAGCATCTGCACCTGTTTGTTTTTCAGCCCGGTGCGATGAATCCAGCCGGTGGTCTTGCCAAGGCCATCTCCGACCTTGGAGCTCTTGCGTTGCAACAGGAACACCTGGCGGGCCGGGGCGTGTACCTCGGGCTTGATCCCGGCGACACCGCCACGTGCCTCAAGCGTCGTATCGATGCCCCATTCTTTCCAGAACGCCTCACAATCCAGGCTGGTGGCCACGCCCTGTTGCACGAGAAATTCCGACACATCAAAACCGATACCACCCGCACCGATCACCGCCACGCTGTGACCGACCGGCTTGCGCTGCAGGATCACGTCCAGATAACTCAACACCTTCGGATGCTCGATACCGGGAATGGCCGGAGTGCGCGGCGCAATGCCAGTGGCCAGAATCACCTCATCAAAGCCCGCGCCCAGCAGGTCCTGAGCCTTGACCCGCATGCCCAGGCGCAACCGCACGCTGGTGTCCTGAAGCTTGTTGCGGAAATAACGGAGGGTTTCGGAAAATTCCTCCTTGCCCGGTACACGCTTGGCAATGTTGAACTGGCCGCCTATTTCACTGGCCGAGTCGAACAGGGTCACCTCATGGCCACGCTGCGCAGCGACCGTCGCAGCGGCCAGACCGGCAGGACCGGCACCCACTACGGCAATTTTCTTGATCTGCAAAGCTGGCAAGTAGTTGAGTTCAGTTTCGTGACAGGCACGCGGGTTGACCAGACAACTGGTCAACTTGCCGCCGAAGGTATGGTCCAGACAGGCCTGATTGCAGCCGATGCACGTATTGATGCGGTCACCCTGGCCTGCCGCGGCCTTGTTGACGAATTCGGGGTCGGCCAGAAACGGGCGCGCCATCGAGACCATATCGGCATCGCCCTCGCTGAGGATGCGTTCGGCGACTTCCGGTGTGTTGATCCGGTTGGTGGTGATCAACGGAATACTCACCGAGCCCCGTAACCTGGCGGTAACCTTGCTGAATGCAGCGCGCGGCACCTTGGTGGCGATGGTCGGAATACGGGCTTCGTGCCAACCGATGCCGGTATTGATCAGCGTTGCGCCCGCCCGCTCGATCGCCTTGGCCAACTGGACGATTTCTTCCCAAGTACTGCCGCCCTCGACCAGATCCAGCATCGACAGACGAAAGATAATGATGAAATCGGCCCCGACCGCCTCACGCACGCGCGTCACGATCTCGACCGCCAGACGCATGCGGTTTTCGTAGCTGCCCCCCCAGCGATCGGTCCGGTGGTTGGTGTGGGCGGCGAGGAACTGGTTGATGAAATAGCCTTCCGACCCCATGATTTCGACGCCGTCGTACCCGGCACTACGGGCCAGGGTCGCACAGTTCACAAAATCGCTGATCTGCTTTTCAATGCCTTCTTCGTCCAGTTCACGGGGTGTGAACGGGTTGATCGGTGCCTGAATGGCACTCGGCGCGACCTGCTTGCGGCTATAGGCGTAGCGACCGGCATGCAGGATCTGCAGGCAGATCTTGCCACCGGCATCGTGAACTGCCCGGGTGACCGTGCGATGCTGTTCCGCCTCTTCGGCATTGGTGAGCATGGCTGCGCCATCGTAGACCCCGCCCTCTTCGTTTGGCGCTATGCCGCCCGTGACCATCAGACCGACCCCGCCACGTGCGCGCTCGGCAAAATACACGGCCATACGCTCGAAGCCACCCGGACGCTCTTCAAGACCGGTGTGCATCGAACCCATCAGGGTGCGGTTGCGCAACGTCGTGAACCCCAGGTCCAGCGGGGCCAGCAGGTGGGGATAAGGGGCAGCAGTCATGGCAAAGCTCCATCGAGTCAATCACGGAAAAACAGAAACCTCTGCGGGTTCTCTGATGTATCAGGCCACAGTAAACAGCCCGTCAAGGCCACTCAATGACCGAAAGTGACAAGTTATTGATCCAAACGCGCAGCGGCACTTGGCAAGCGCTCAACGTAGTCCTACCCTAGTCGACACTTTCCCGATGGCAGCCATCCGGCCTATTTATGCGCAAACTTTTCGCCATCTGTCTGATCCTCCTGGGCGCAATCAGTCTGGGCAGCTACCTGATCTGGACCGAACAACGCCCGGCGGGTCACTACCTGTCCGACCTGCGCATTCGACTGGCAGTCAATGAAGGCGACCCGAGCGAACGCGGAAACCTTCTGGGCATCGAGCCAGAGCTGTTCCCCACGGACTATCAAAACATCGACCATTTGCATCGCAAGCTGGCCGCCTACCTGCAACAGGCTCGTGATTACGGGCTGATCAATGCCAGAACGGTAGTGGTCATGCCGGAACATATTGGCACTTGGCTGTTTGCCAGCGGCGAAAAGGATCAGCTCTATCAGGCCGCCACGGTAGACGATGCAATGGAATGGCTGGCCTGGAGTAACCCGCTGCAATTCATCACGGCCCTGCTCGGCGCCGAAGGCAATAACCGTCTGGACGACGCGCACCTGCGCACTAAAGCCAGCAATATGGCCCGCGACTACCAGACACTGTTCGGCGGTCTGGCGAAAGAGTTCGGCGTGACGCTGGTGGCAGGCTCGATTGTGCTGCCGGACCCAAGCGTCGAAGGTGGTCAGCTGAAGATCGGCCAAGGCGCCCTGTATAACAGCAGCGTGACTTTCGACAGTGACGGCCACCCACTCGGGCAGCCGCAGCGTCAGCTTTACCCGGAGCGGCACCAGAAACGATATGTGCGCGCAGCGCGCGAGGCGCCGCTGAACGTGATCGATACGCCCGCTGGGCGCCTGGGTGTTCTGATTGGCAGCGACAGCTGGTATCCGGACAACTACGCCCGCCTCAACCAGAGCGGTGCTGAACTGATCGCCGTGCCGGCCTTCGTGATCGGCAAGGCCAGTTGGTCGCAACCGTGGCGCAAGCCTGCACATTCAGGCATCGAAATGGCCACTGATCATCCGAGTACGGGCGAAGCGTGGCGTCGGCTGACACTGATCAGTCGCCCTCCGCAAAGCTCGGCAAAGGCTGGAATAAGCGTGTTCATGCGCGGGCAATTCTGGAATCAGGGAGTTGCCGGGCAGAGCTTTGCCAGCCACGACGGTCAGACCATTGCCGAACCCCAGCCTGACAGCAGCGCAGGCGGCGCTCGCCTGATCAACCTCTGGCTTTGACAATGCCGACATCGCCCCTGCGCCTCGGCGACCTGTCGGTGGGGTTCATCCAGAGCCTCACCGATGCCGTCCACAGCTTCGACAAGGACCCCGCCCCGCTGCTGAAACAGTATGGCCTTGACCCTGCGCGCCTGAGCCAGGCCGGCGCTCGCCTGTCGATCCCGCGCTACATGCGCCTTGGCCATGCCGCGATCCAGCTCACCGGCCAGCCCGATCTGGGCTTGCGCATGGGAGAACTCAGCCGCTTCGCTCAGGCAGGCCTGGCGGGAGTGACCGCAGCGCAGGCCCCTACCGTGCGAGAAGCGGCACGCACCCTTACCCGTTTCGAACCGCTGTACGGCTCCAACTACCGTGGCCAGTCAAGCCTTCATGAGGATGCCGACGGTGCCTGGATGCGTTTTTATTCGATAAGCCCCTATAACGCCTACAACCGTTTCGTGGTGGACTCCATCCTTGGCGGCTGGCTCGCTCAACTCTCGGCGCTGGCGGGCACCGAGCTGCGCGCGCAACGGGTCGAAATCGAATTCGACGCGCCTGGGTACGCACACCGATACGTCAGCCTTAGCGATCATCCGGTGATATTCGGCGCGGCCACCAATCAGTTGCGTCTGGATCAGGCCAGCCTGGCGTTGCGCAACCCGGAGCATTGCCCGAGTACCTGGCGGCACCTGCTGCAGCTATGCGAAAGAGAACTGGAGCAACAGACCCGCACGCGCAGCCTGCGTGAGCGCATCATTCAGTTGCTCGGGCCATTGTTGAGCGGCGGTAGAGAACCGGATCTGGAAGAAGTGGCGGCAAGACTCAAGCTGCCGACATGGACGCTGCGCCGCAAACTGGCCGAGGAAGGCACACGCTTTCGCGCCGTGCTCAATGACACGCGGCGTGACTTGGCAATGACGTACATTCGAGACACTGAACTGGCGTTCGGGGAGATAGCGTATCTGCTGGGGTTTGCTTCGGCAGAAGCCTTTCAACGCGCCTTTAAGCGCTGGAACGGACAGACTCCGGGAGAGTTCCGCCGCAGCCAGCGCCAAAGCGCCTGAAGCCCTTCATAACTCGGTAGCGTCGTCGGCAGGTTCTACAGGGTCCAGTTCCGATGCACGGTATTCGAGTAGTTCTTCCTGGTATTCGTCCATTTCTTCGCCCTCTTGGCTGATTGAGTGTGCTTGACCATCAAGCTGAAATAACTGACCGCAAGATCAACATTAAAGTGCCAATGTGAAATAAAAATGTTGATTCCCGTCAAACAGACGAAAAACACCCAGACAGATTCACCAGCCGTACTGATACGTTTGCTGCAAGCGCGCTATTGACTTGCCGGCCTGTGTCGACCTAACCTCCAGCCCATGAACCGCATAAAGCAAAACGTCTGCCAGATTATTATTACCGTCATTCCAGTCATGGCGGGTTAGCCGACGTTTGCAAAAAACCCGCCCTGGAGGCGGGTTTCTTCTGTCTCCCGGGCCACATCATTCAGCCAGGAGTCAGACATGATCGCCACCCTTCGCTCTATCGCCCCTATCGCATCCTTGAACCTGATGATCGGTTTGCCGCCTTCTGTCGCACTGCGCACGCCTGAAGGATCGACACGATGAGCCAAGGCCAAGCCGATCTGCTCAACTATTACGCTCGCAAGATCCTCACCTCCCGCGTCTACGACGTTGCCATCGAAACGCCGCTGCAAGGCGCTCGCCAGCTGTCCGAGCGGCTGAACAATCAGGTGCTGCTCAAGCGCGAGGACCTGCAGCCAGTGTTCTCTTTCAAGATTCGTGGCGCGTACAACAAGCTGGCGCAACTGAGCGCAGAAGAAACGGCACGCGGCGTAGTCACGGCCTCGGCGGGCAACCATGCGCAAGGCCTTGCGCTGGCGGCACGCGAACTGGGCATTCTGGCCACCATCGTCATGCCGCGCACCACGCCGGAAATCAAGGTCGAAGGCGTGCGCTCGCGCGGTGCCACTGTGGTGTTGCACGGCGATTCCTTCCCTGAAGCGCTGGCGTACTCGCTGAAACTGGTCGATGAACAGGGTTTTGTGTACATCCACCCGTACGACGACCCCGACACCATTGCCGGGCAAGGCACAGTGGCGATGGAGATTCTTCGCCAGCAACCGGGCCAGCTGGACGCGATCTTCGTGCCGGTGGGCGGCGGCGGTCTGATCGCGGGAATCGCGGCTTACGTGAAGTACCTGCGCCCGGAAATCAGGGTGATCGGCGTCGAGCCGGACGACTCCAACTGCCTGCAGGCGGCTATGGCGGCTGGCGAGCGCGTGGTGCTGAGCCAGGTCGGCTTGTTTGCCGATGGCGTGGCAGTCGCGCAGATCGGTTATCACACCTTTGAAGTGTGTCGTCATTATGTCGATGAAGTGATCACCGTCAGCACCGATGAGATATGCGCTGCGATCAAGGACATCTACGACGACACCCGCTCCATCACCGAGCCATCAGGCGCGCTGGGCGTGGCGGGGATCAAGAAGTACGTCGAACAACGCGGCGTGAAAGGGCAGACGCTGGTAGCGATCGATTCAGGCGCCAACGTAAACTTCGACCGCTTGCGCCATGTGGCCGAACGCGCCGAACTGGGCGAAGGCCGCGAGGCGATCATCGCCGTGACCATCCCCGAACAGCCAGGCAGCTTCAAGGCCTTCTGCGAAGCGATCGGCAAACGACAGATCACCGAATTCAACTACCGCTACCACACTGCCCGCGAAGCACACATCTTCGTAGGCGTGCAGACTCATCCGGAAAACGATCCGCGCAGCGCATTGATCGCCAGCCTCACCGGGCAGGGCTTTCCGGTGCTTGACCTGACTGACAACGAACTGGCCAAACTGCACATTCGGCATATGGTCGGCGGGCATGCCGAGCGCGTCGACGATGAAGTGGTGCTGCGCTTCGAATTCCCGGAACGGCCGGGCGCGTTGTTCAACTTCCTCAACCGCTTGGGCGGCCGCTGGACCATTTCGATGTTCCACTACCGCAACCACGGCGCGGCGGATGGCCGGGTGGTGGCTGGTTTGGTGGTGCCAGAAGAAGAACGGCATCTGGTAGGCGCGGCGCTGGACGAGATCGGCTACCCGTACTGGGACGAGAGCGAAAACCCGGCGTATCGGTTGTTTTTGGGCTGATGCCGAAACGCGGAGCGTCCTGAAATGCATGCCGACGCGGAGCATCGGCACCATGGTTACCTGACGTTCTGAGTCAAACCTTACTGTATAGGGGCGTGCTCAAGCGTCGCAGGGTTAGCTTTTTCTGTCGGCTCGGCGGCTGGCGTCTCGATGGTTTCTGCCTTGAAGGATGCAGGTTCGGCGGGGGCTGGCACAGGCTCGCTTGCCGCAGGCGGCGTGGCAGACTCCACAGCAGGTTCTACTGCCTTGGGTTTCGATTCCCGGGACTCCGGGGCCAGCCTGGACGGCTCGGCTGCCTTGGCCGGTTCAGCGGCGGCAGGTGCCACATCCGGAACGCCCAGGTCCGCCTTCGGCTTTTCTACAATATGCGCGGCCTTTTTCACTTCAGGTGGCAGGAAGTTTTCCACCAGACCGAAAAAGCGCTCATAGAACTTCGCCGACGAAACAGTCTCGCTGGCAACTTTGACCATCGAATCATCGGTAGAACCAATTGGCATCGAGACAGAACCCAATACTCCGACCCCGAGGCTGGCGGAGTTATTGGTCTTCTTCAGGGCATAACGGTCCTGCAACGCATTGGCGAACATGGTGGAGTTGCCATCTTTCATGTCAGCCGCACACACCAGATTGAAGCTGATCTCGATGTGAGTATCACCGGTTTGCTGAAAGCTCTTGCGACCGGCGACCATCTTCGGATCGTTGCTGGTGATGATGTAGCCCTGACTCAGCAAGGCACGTCGCCCCGCTTCGCAATATGCCAGGTCGGTCGCAGGATAGCTGCGTGAGAAGGTTCCGGCGTCGTCGAAGTGCTCGTGATCATAAATCGCCTGTTTGGGCGATGAACAGCCCGCTGCCATCAACAGGACAGAGGCCCACAATGCGGTGCGAAGGTTCAATAGCTTAAACATCGAGAATCCTGAGGAAGGAAGAATCTGCCAGCAAGACTGCGAACTGGGAAATGGCGGTAAGTCTGCAACAAGGGAGACGTTGTATCAACGTACAGTTCAAAAAGGATCTGAAAGCATTGCCCAGCCTCTATCTGCGCCGCATAAAACGCAGGCAACAAAAAAGCGACCCTTAGGTCGCTTTTCTGTTTGCTTCAAGGAGTTCAAGGGCCTTGAAGCGGTGTATGGCGCAGCGGACGGGACTCGAACCCGCGACCCCCGGCGTGACAGGCCGGTATTCTAACCGACTGAACTACCGCTGCGTATCGCTTTGAAACTGTTTGAAACAACCCTTAACAGGCTTGCTTCCTGTACATCGGACTGAAACGCCCTTTGGCTTTTCAATCGCAGACCCGGCGAACCCGATCTGTACAAATATGGCGCAGCGGACGGGACTCGAACCCGCGACCCCCGGCGTGACAGGCCGGTATTCTAACCGACTGAACTACCGCTGCGCATTGTGGACTTGCGTCCGTATAACCGTTTTTGAAAGCTCTCGTACTTCAGCCTTCAAACTCAACGATGCGCCAATCTTACGATGGTGGGTGATGACGGGATCGAACCGCCGACCCGCTGCTTGTAAGGCAGCTGCTCTCCCAGCTGAGCTAATCACCCTTTGCTTCGTTGAGGCCGCGAAATTTACGCACCTAACGAACCTAAGTCAATACCCTGATTGAAGTTTTTTGAAAAACCGCTTCAAACGCTGACCCTTTACCACACATCAAAAGAACAGCAAAGCACCAATCCCGCAACGCTGCGCAAAACTATTCAGCGTAGACCATTTTCCGGGTCATGCCGCCGTCTACGACAAACTCCTGACCGGTCACAAACCCGGCGTTTCGCGACAACAACCAGGCAACCATCGCCGCCACATCCTCGACTGTCCCTACCCTGCCCGCCGGATGCTGGGCATGATCGGTCTCGGACAAGGGTTCGGCGCGGCGCAACGACGGATCGCGCGCGTCAATCCAGCCAGGGCTGACCGCATTGACCCTGATTTCAGGCCCCAGACTGATTGCCAGCGCATGCGTCAACGCCGTCAGACCGCCCTTGCTGGCCGCATAAGCCTCAGTGTCGGGTTCCGACTGCCTGGCGCGCGTTGAAGTCAGATTGACGATACTGCCGCAGTGCGCACGCAAATAAGGCGCGCAGTGCTTGGCCAATAACATCGGCCCACCGAGATTGACCGCCAGTACCCGGTTCCAGTGAGACAGATCCAGGCTTTCGAGAGTGGTGTTATGCGGATCAGCGACCGCTGCGTTGCATACCAGTGCGTCCAGACGGCCGAACTTCCTGAGCACTTCAGCCACACCTTGGGCGACCTGCTCTTCACTCGCGACGTCCATGGCTATGAACAAAGCGTTGTCACCCAGCACGCGGGTTACTTTCGCACCGCGTGCACGGTCCAGATCGGTCAACACCACCTGCCAGCCTTCGGCAATCAGCCACGCCGCAATGCCCAGCCCGATGCCGCGCGCAGCCCCGGTCACCAGCGCGACGCGACCGTTGTGGGTACCTGCAAACTTCAGCGCCCACTCCTGACCTGTCTCAGCGCTCACCGTATCACTCACAACGCCGCCAGACCGCGTGCCAGGTCGGCCTGGAGGTCAGCAACGTCCTCAAGACCTACCGCCACCCGGATAAGACTGTCGCGAATGCCAGCCGCTTCACGCTCCTGCGGGGCCAGACGGCCATGCGAGGTTGTGCTCGGGTGGGTAATCGTGGTTTTGCTGTCGCCCAGGTTCGCGGTGATCGAGATCAGACGCGTGGCGTCGATAAAGCGCCATGCGCCATCCTTGCCACCTTTGACCTCGAAGCTCACGACCGCACCGAAGCCCTTTTGCTGACGCTGGGCCAGCTCATGCTGCGGATGGCTCTTGAGCCCGGCGTAGTGGACCTTCTCGATACCGTCCTGCTGCTCGAGCCATTCGGCCAGCGCCTGAGCGTTGGCACAATGAGCACGCATCCGCAGGTTGAGGGTTTCGAGGCCCTTGAGGAAGATCCATGCGTTGAACGGGCTGAGTGTCGGCCCGGCCGTACGCAGAAAACCGACCACTTCCTTCATCTGCTCGCTGCGACCTGCAACCACACCGCCCATGCAACGGCCCTGGCCATCGATGAACTTGGTGGCCGAATGCACAACGATGTCGGCCCCCAGCAGCAACGGCTGTTGCAAGGCTGGCGTACAGAAGCAATTGTCGACGATCAGCATCGTGCCTTTGGCATGAGCGATCTCGGCCAGACCGGCGATGTCGACCAGCTCGGCCAATGGATTGGAGGGCGACTCGACGAACAGCATTTTGGTGTTGGTCTTGATTGCCGCTTCCCAACCACTCAGATCAGCCAGCGGAACGTAATCCACCTCGATACCGAAGCGCTTGAAATACTTGTCGAACAGGCTGATCGTGGAGCCAAACACGCTGCGCGACACCAGAACATGGTCACCGGCACTGCACAGGCTCATCACCACCGCGAGGGTTGCGGCCATGCCGGTGGCCGTGGCGACGGCCTGCTCGGCGCCCTCAAGCGCGGCAATGCGCTCTTCGAAAGAGCGCACAGTCGGGTTGGTGTAACGCGAGTAGACGTTGCCAGGCACCTCGCCGGCAAAACGCGCAGCCGCATCGGCGGCCGTGCGAAATACGTAGCTGGAGGTAAAGAACATGGGGTCGCCATGTTCGCCTTCCGGTGTGCGGTGTTGCCCGGCACGTACGGCGAGGGTATCGAAACCCACGCCTTCAAGGTCGCTGTCCAGCCGCCCTGCATCCCATTCCTGAGTCATGCCGCCCACTCCTTGTCCGATTAGTTGTTGTACAGATCGATGATCGCACTCACGGCCTGAGTCTTGATCTTGGAAGCGTCGTTGCGCGCGCTCTCGATCCTGTTCAGATAATGTTCGTCGATGTCGCCGGTCACGTACTTGCCATCGAATACCGAGCAATCGAAGTTATCGATCTTGATCTTCTTGCTGCCGCTGACCGCTTCGATCAGGTCGTTCAGATCCTGATAGACCAGCCAGTCGGCACCGATGAGGTCGGCCACGTCCTGAGTCGTACGGTTGTGGGCAATCAGCTCGTGAGCACTCGGCATGTCGATGCCGTAGACGTTGGGGTAACGCACAGCCGGGGCCGCCGAGCAGAAGTAGACATTCTTGGCACCAGCTTCACGGGCCATTTGAATGATCTGCTTGCAGGTGGTGCCACGCACGATGGAATCATCCACCAGCATCACGTTCTTGCCGCGAAACTCCAGTTCGATCGCGTTGAGCTTCTGGCGCACGGATTTCTTGCGTGCGGCCTGACCCGGCATGATGAAGGTCCGACCGATGTAGCGGTTCTTGACGAAGCCTTCGCGAAACTTGACGCCCAGGTGGTTGGCCAGCTCCAGTGCCGCCGTACGGCTGGTGTCCGGAATCGGAATGACCACGTCGATGTCGTGATCCGGACGCTCGCGCAGGATCTTGTCGGCCAGCTTCTCGCCCATGCGCAGACGCGCCTTGTAGACCGAGATACCGTCGATGATCGAATCCGGGCGCGCCAGATAGACGTGTTCGAAAATGCACGGCGCGTACTTTGGGTTGGCGGCGCACTGACGGGTATGCAGCTTGCCGTCTTCGGTGATGTAGACCGCTTCGCCCGGTGCCAGATCACGAATCAGAGTAAAGCCCAGCACGTCCAGCGATACGCTTTCAGACGCGATCATGTACTCGACGCCTTCATCGGTGTGACGCTGACCGAACACGATAGGACGAATGGCATCCGGGTCACGGAAACCGACGATGCCGTAACCGGTGATCATCGCCACGACCGCGTAGCCCCCACGGCAGCGATGATGCACGTCAGTAACTGCGGCAAAGATGTCCTCTTCAGTGGGCTGCAACTTGCCACGCACGGCCAGCTCATGGGCGAATACGTTAAGCAGCACTTCCGAATCGGAGTTGGTGTTCACATGGCGCAGGTCGGATTCGTAAATCTCCTTGGCCAGTTGCTCGACGTTGGTGAGATTGCCGTTGTGCGCCAACGTGATGCCATAAGGCGAGTTGACGTAGAACGGCTGGGCTTCGGCCGAAGTCGAGCTGCCCGCCGTTGGATAACGCACATGACCGATGCCCATATGCCCGACCAGGCGCTGCATATGCCGCTGATGGAACACATCACGCACCAATCCATTGTCCTTGCGCAGGAATAACCGGCCATCGTGGCTGGTTACGATACCGGCAGCGTCCTGGCCGCGGTGCTGGAGGACGGTAAGCGCGTCATACAGCGCCTGATTGACGTTCGACTTGCCGACGATACCGACGATGCCACACATGCGACACAACCCCTACTTAGTGGAACTGGATTTACCGAGCACATCCTGCTGTGGTGTAGACGGCAGGATCTGTTCCTTGAACGGCAGATCAGCGGGTATGCTGATGCCGCTTGCAAGCCACTTGCTGGACATCCCGAGAATCAGGTTTTTCGACCAGTCAGCAACCATGAGAAATTTCGGCACCAGCCTGGACTGCTGCCACCATTGATCCTGTTGTACCGGCCCCAGGCTCAACAGCCCCACCGCCACAACGACAAGCAGGCCTCCGCGCGCTGCGCCGAAGACCATACCAAGAAAACGATCGGTCCCGGAGAGCCCGGTGACGCGAATCAGTTCGCCTATCAGAAAGTTGACCATGGCGCCTACCAGCAGGGTGGCGACGAAGAGGATGGTACAGCTCGCAATGACGCGGGCCGAAGGTGTTTCTATGTAATTGACCAAGTACTGCGACAGCCCTGCGCCAAACATCCAGGCCACTACACCTGCAATGATCCACGTCGTCAACGACAGTGCTTCTTTTACGAAGCCGCGTTTCAGACTGATCAGGGCGGAGATGGCGACAATTCCCAGAATTGCCCAGTCAACCGGAGTAAATGGCACGTTGCAGCCTGCAGACAGATAAGGCGGCGCATTTTAGCAGAGCGCCTGCCTGCCGGTAAGCAGCGATTACCGGCAAGAGGCATTTTCCTGTACGTCGACGCCATCAGGCGCCGGACGGTCAGCCCCGCTCAGGCTGAAAGCGCACCACGATACCTTTGAGTTTTTGCTGCTTGTCGAGCTGATCGCGCAGACGATCGGCCTCTGCGCGCTCTATCAGCGGGCCGACAAACACCCGATTAACGCCATCGGACGTGCGAATGTAAGCGTTATACCCTTGGGTACGCAGGGTCTTTTGCAGGTTATCGGCATTGGCACGGTTGGACATGCTCGCCAACTGCACGGACCAGCTGACTGACAAACCATTGGCATCGACCCCAGCCGGTGCTGCAGGCTTGGCGGGAGCCGCTGGCGCAGTCACGGGTGCAGGTTTGCTGGCTGGCTTTGGCGCCTGCGCCTGTGCCGCAGGCGGTGCGCTCTGGGTGGCAGGAGCTGGTGCAATAGGCATCGACGGCGGCTGATTGCTGCTGCCGCTGTCATCCTCGCCCGGCACAGGCTCCTGAGGCAGAGCTTGAGGTTCCGGAACAGGTACTGGATCGACCTTTACTTGCGAGACTGCAGGGGCCTGAGGCGCAGAAGGCGCCTCAACCTGTACCTGACGTGTCTCATCTTCACGCGTGAAGAGCATGGGCAGAAAAATGACCGCTACAGCGATCAGTACCAGTGCTCCAACCATTCGCTGCTTGAATACGTTATCCAGCAAAGCCATTTGCAGCGTCCTCATCGGTATGCCGGGCCAGCCATTCCAGAGCCTCGGCAACACAGTAAAATGAACCGAACAGCAGAATCTCGTCATCGGTCGTGGCGTGCGCGCACTGAGCCTCGAGTGCCAGCGCAACACTCTGATAGGACGTCACGCGAGCACCAAGGTTCTCCAGTGCCGAATGTAACTCTTCTGCGCTGCGGCTGCGCGACGTGGGAAGAGGCGCAACCGCCCACTCATCGATCACCGCCGCCAGGGGCGTAATAACGCCGTCGAGGTCTTTATCACTCAAAAGCCCGAACATAGCTAGACGTCTGCCGGAAACCGGACGACGGGCCATACGCTGCGCCAGAAAATGCGCGGCATGGGGGTTGTGGGCCACATCCAGAAGCAGATTGAGCCGCTTGCCTTGCCAGCGGACTGTCCGGCGGTCGAGACGACCGGCCAGCCGGGTTTCGGCAAGCACCCGCCCTACTGCTTCCGGTTGCAGCGGATAACCCAGCAATGCAAACGCCTGAAGCGCCAGCGCGGCGTTCTGCATAGGCAGGTCGAGCAGCGGGAGATTATGCAGTTCGACCTGCTCACCAGCTGCCAGACCACGCCAGTTCCAGCTGTCATGCCCTGTCGACAGGTCGAAGTCCCGCCCTCGTAACAACAACGGGCAACCAAGCTCGCGAGCCTTAGCCAACAGGGGCTCCGGTGGCGCAGGATCACCACACAGGGCAGGACGGCCGGAACGGAAGATACCGGCCTTCTCGAACGCGACTGACTCGCGGGTATTGCCCAGGTACTCGGCATGATCAACACCGATACTGGTAACCAGCGCGATATCCGGATCAACCAGATTTACCGCATCCAGACGTCCGCCCAGACCGACTTCCAGAACAGCCACATCGAGCTGTGCCTGTTCGAATAGCCAGAACGCCGCCAGCGTGCCCATTTCAAAGTAAGTCAGGGTGACATCGCCGCGCGCTGCTTCAACCGCGGCGAAGGCATTGCATAGTTCAAGATCGGTGGCTTCGACGCCCTGCACCTTGACTCGCTCGTTGTAGCGAATCAGATGCGGCGAGCTATAGATACCGACTTTAAGGCCCTGGGACTGCAACAGGGCGGCCACAAACGCACAGGTCGAGCCTTTGCCATTGGTGCCCGTCACCGTGATCACCCGGCGCGCCGGACGCAGCAGGCCCAACTGCTGCGCCACCTGTCGGGAGCGTTCCAGCCCCATATCGATGGCGCTGGGGTGCAGTTGCTCCAGATAAGCGAGCCAATCGCCCAGTGACCCTGGGGTCATATCGAGGCAGGTGCCGGCGGAACGACGATAGGCTCGATGACCGGCGCGACGAAACGTGGCGTCGGCAGATTCATCATTTGCGCCAGCAGATTACCCAGGCGCGGACGAAGCTCGCTACGCGCGATGATCATGTCGATCGCGCCGTGATCCAGCAGGAACTCGCTGCGCTGGAAACCTTCCGGCAGCTTTTCGCGAACGGTCTGTTCGATAACGCGAGGACCGGCGAAACCGATCAGCGCCTTTGGCTCTGCGACAATGACATCGCCCAGCATGGCCAGGCTCGCCGAAACACCGCCGTAGACAGGGTCGGTCAACACCGAGATGAATGGCAGCCCCTCTTCGCGAAGGCGCGCCAGAACAGCCGAGGTCTTGGCCATTTGCATGAGAGAGATCAGTGCTTCCTGCATGCGCGCACCGCCGGAAGCGGCGAAGCAGATCATCGGGCAACGATTTTCGAGGGCGTAGTTGGCAGCGCGAACAAAGCGCTCGCCGACGATGGCACCCATCGAACCGCCCATGAAGGAAAATTCGAATGCCGACGCAACCACGGGCATGCCCAACAGGGTGCCGCTCATGGAAATCAGCGCATCTTTTTCGCCGGTCTGCTTCTGGGCAGCCGTCAGGCGGTCCTTGTACTTCTTGCCGTCACGAAACTTCAGACGGTCGACCGGTTCCAGATCAACGCCCAGCTCTTCGCGACCCTCGGCATCCAGAAAAATGTCCAGGCGCGCGCGCGCACCGATACGCATGTGGTGGTTGCACTTGGGGCAGACGTCCAGTGTCTTTTCCAGCTCCGGGCGATAGAGCACCGCCTCACAGGAAGGACACTTGTGCCAGAGGCCCTCGGGAACCGAGCTCTTCTTGACCTCGGAACGCATGATCGATGGGATCAGTTTGTCTACCAACCAGTTGCTCATGCTTTATATCTCCAGTACCGATGTGGCTTGAACGGCTAGCCATGACACGCCAGCCGCACGCCCTCAGCTAAATTCGTATGGACGATGGTGACGGAACGGCGATCGACCCCTGGCCAGACCTGCACACCCCCTCACTCCGCTTCTTCACAACGACGACGGCGCACACAGGCACCCTCGCTTACTTGATTCGACCCGCATCTCTGGCGGAACAGGCTTATGGACGGCGGCCGAAGCGCAACCGTCACATCAGGAGCCCTGGACCGCACTCATGAACGCAAGGATCTTTTCGCGATCCTTGATGCCTTTGCTCCTTTCGACGCCGCCACTGACATCCACTGCATAAGGCCTGACCTGAGCGATGGCCTGCGCCACATTGGCCGAGGTCAGGCCGCCTGCGAGAATGACCGGTTTGTCGAGATCATCCGGAATCAGTGCCCAGTCGAAGGTTTCGCCAGTGCCGCCGGGCACACCTTCTACGTACGTGTCGAGCAGCACGCCACGGGCATTACGATAGGCACGACAGGCACTGGCGATGTCATCACCCGCCTTGACCCGAAGCGCCTTGATGTAGGGGCGATGATAGCCGTCACACTCTTCCGGCGTTTCATCGCCGTGAAACTGCAGCATGTCCAGCGCAACCGCATCCAGCGTCTCGTTGAGCTCACAGCGACTGGCATTGACGAACAGCCCCACCGTGGTCACGAAAGGCGGCAACGCGGCGATGATCGCGCGGGCCTGAAGCACGGTCACAGCCCGCGGGCTTTTTGGGTAAAACACCAGACCAATGGCATCCGCCCCAGCCTCGACAGCGGCCAATGCATCCTCTATGCGGGTAATCCCGCAGATCTTGCTGCGAACGGCTGACATATGTTGAAAACCTCAGACCTTTCGGAAAGTCCCGGATGTTAACAAATGCTTTCCGGATCGTCAGCCGTCCAATTCGGCAAACCCCGTAAGAAAATGCGGACCGACGTAGCGTTCAGGTAACGGGAACTCGTCGCGGTACTCGACCTGCACCAGATAAAGGCCGTAAGGATGGGCCGTCACGCCACCGGTACGCCGAACCCGGCTTTCCAGAACATCACGCGCCCATTCGACCGGACGCTCGCCGGCGCCGATCGTCATCAGCACGCCGGCGATATTGCGCACCATGTGGTGCAAAAACGCGTTGGCGCGCACATCGATCACGATCATCTTGCCATGACGGGTAACACGCAGATGGTGCAGCTGTTTGACGGGCGATTTGGCCTGACACTGCCCGGCACGGAAGGCACTGAAATCGTGAGTGCCCACCAGAAATTCGGCGGCTTGAGCCATGCGCTCGACATCCAGCGGACGATGATTCCAGGTAATTTCCTGATTCAGGTGCGCAGGACGGATCTGATCGTTGTAGATCACGTAGCGATAACGACGCGCAATGGCCTTGAAGCGTGCATGGAAGTTGGCGGGCATGACTCTGGCCCAGGTAACGCTGACATCATGAGGCAGGTTGATGTTGGCGCCCATCACCCAGGCTTTCAAGGAACGCTCGGCAAGGGTATCGAAATGCACCACCTGCCCGCAGGCGTGTACGCCAGCGTCAGTGCGCCCGGCACACATCAGCGATACCGGTGACGCAGCAACCTTGGACAGTGCGTTCTCGAGTGTTTCCTGCACGGTGAGCACGCCGGACGCCTGACGCTGCCAGCCGCAGTAGCGCGAGCCTTTGTACTCAACGCCCAGCGCGATTCGGGAAAAGCCCTCGGCCGCCATCTCGGCAGCCGGGTTATCTATGTTCGCCAATGTGGTACAGCCTGTCGGTTCGCGAAAAGTCGGCCATTATAGGGCCGCAGAAAAAACACGCTACTCACGCCGACGGCTGAAAAACAAACGGCCGCGTAAGCGGCCGTTCGAGTGGGGGGCAGGTTTGAATCAGACCAACCGCGAAAGCATCTCGCGCGCCTCACTTTTCTGCCCGTCATCACCTTCGGTCACGACCTCGTCAAGGATGTCACGCGCTCCGTCTGCATCGCCCATATCGATATAGGCACGCGCCAGGTCCAGCTTGGTCGCCGCCTCGTCAGTACCGGCCATGAAGTCGAAGTCCGGCTCATCGTCCAGCGCTGCCGCGTCTTCGGCGGTAAACCTTGGCTCGTCGAGCGGCGGATGCTCAAGGTTCTGAGAAAGACGGTCCAGCTCGGCATTGACGTCATCGATTTCGGTCGCAAACGCCTGACTGGCCTGATCGGTTTCGATTTCGTCAGCCAGCGACAGATCAAAGTCTTCAGGCAGCTCTAGATCGTCGCTGATCGGCGGCACCGGCTTTGTCTCGACAGGATCGAGCGGATCGGTGCCGAGGCCCAGCAGGAAGTCATCTTCGTTCTTGAGCGCTGGGTCTTCCTCGGACAGGTCCAGGTCGAAATCGGCAAGTTCTTCAGGGACTGCTGCTGCGCGCGCTTCTTCCTGCTCGCGCATGATCGACTCAAAGCTCAGCTCGTCGTCGTCAGCCACCGCTGATATTTTCGGCTCGTCCAGCATCAGGTCATCGATGTCATCCACCGTGGAAACATCTGACGCAGGTGTTTCTTCGAACTCGTCGAGGCTCAGATCGAAATCGTTATCGAACGGATCCGCTTCCTCGGCAGGCGCAGTTGCCACCGGTGCTATCACCTCCGGCTCGACCGCTACGACGGGCTCAGGCTCGAGCGCCGGTTCAGTTGCCTCGTCTGCCGAATTATCAGCCAGCAACTCTTCGACATATTTGGCGTCGAGTTCAGCGGCCAATGCAGCAGCACTGGCTGCTGCAGCTGCCGCAGCAATGGCAGGAGCTGCCGAAGCCGGTGCAGGTTCAGAAGCCAGCGGCGTAGCGGACTTCAGGGTCGAGTGACGTTCTTCAAGCTGCTCGACCTCAGCTTCAGGCTTTCCCGCAGCCACCAGTTTACGCTCGTGGGCGGCGTAGGCTTTGTTGTTGCCCTGCTCGGCGTAGATTTCCATCAGCTTGAGGCGGATATCATCACGCTGCGGATCTTCCTTGATAGCCTCCTCCAGCAACTCGATGGCCTGATTCATGCGGCCATAAGCAATATGAATCTCGGCCTGGACCAGCGCATCGGCTGGACGCTCGCGAGTCGCAGCTGTAGCGGCTGCCACAGCACCGGCGCCCATACGGACATTGGGCGGTGGCACATCAAGCCCGTCGAAACTGGCCTGCGGCGAATCCATGTCCATGTCTGAAACGAACTCGGACTCTTCAGCCAGCGCCCGCGCCATGCGCTTGTGCTTCTCGGCTTCGGCTTTTGCCGCACGACGGCGTGCCAGGAACAGCAGCAACAGCGCCAAAATCAGCAGCACAGCGCCCCCGACCAGGCCGAGCAGCACCGGATTATCGAGGATCTTCTGCAGCGTACTCTCATCATCTTCAGGAACGGCCACAGGCTCCACTGCCAGCGGTTGATCCGCAGCCGGTGTCGCCACCTCAGCCGCGCCTGCCGGCAACGCATCTTCAGGCGCAATCTCGCCAGCTGGCTTGACCGGGGCGCCATTGGCATCAACCAGAGAGGCCGGCACCGCTGCGTTGGCTGGGGTCGCAGCGTCAGGAGTGGCCGCAGGAGGCGGCACCGCAGCGCCAGCCGCTTGCATCTTGGCCAACTGACCGTTTTTCAGCTCGATGAGACGCTGAAGCTTGTCCAGCTGGCTTTGCAGATCGTTCATCCGGCTTTTCAGCTCGGCATTATCCCGGCGCGTGGTATCGAGCGCTTCCTGAGCGACCGCCAGCTTGTTGCCCAGATCACTGTCACCCGCTGCGCCTTTGGCGGCTGGCTTGCCGCTCGCAGACACCAGGCTGAGGTTGTCAGAAGCATCCACTTTGGAGGGCGCCGCACCGGCGCGATCACGCCGGGTGGCATCGACCTGACGCGGGCCTGCGGGTAGGCGACGGCCTTCGCGCCAGGCACTGTACTGTCGGGAAACTTCGGCAATCGCTTGAGGCTGTGGCAGTGCAGCGGTTTGCTGAGGTGTCGGCAGACGCAGCACCTGACCCTTTTTCAAACGGTTGATGTTGCCACCGATGAATGCGTCGGGGTTCAGCGCCTGAATCGCCAGCATGGTCTGCTGAACCGTACCGCCCTTACGTACCTTCGCGGCGATTTCCCACAAGGTGTCGTTATTGGCGGTGACGTATTGCGACTGTTTATCTGCGGCTGGCGGTGGCAATGCTGCCGGAACGGCTGCAGGCGTCGGGGCAGTGGCTTCGGGCGCCGGAGCTTCTGCCGACGGCTCCACTGTGGCCAGTTGCGCAGGTGCTGCGGGAGCCGCCGCAGGGGCCGCCGCAGGGGCCGGTGCCGGAGCAGCTGCAGCAGCGGCCGCCTCAGGAGAGTACTTCGGCGGGTCCAGCAGAAGACTGTAATCACGCACCAGTCGACCGTTCGGCCAAAGCACCTGAACCAGAAACTTCACATAAGGTACGCGCACCGGCTTGCTGGAGGTGATGCGCAGGACGCTTTTGCCATTAGCATTGATGACGGGGGTAAACGAAAGATCGTTCAGCAACTCCTGACGGGAGACACCCAACTGAGCGAAGTCAGCCGTGGTTGCCAGGCTGGGGACAATTTGCGCAGCATTGAGCCCCTGCGCATCAGTTAACTCGATTTCCGCTACCAATGGCTGATTCAGGGTCGACTTGACCGACAATTCCCCGAGCCCCAGCGCCTGCGCCATTCCCGATGACAGCGCTGAAGCCGCAGCGATTGCTAATACCAGTTTACGAACCTGAACCATAGCCCATCCCTTGTTTAAAGATTCTCCGATATCCGGAGAGGTAGTCCTGCATTTGGGTGTAAGGCGTCTCGCCGCTAAAATAATTGTTCAATGTGTTGCCAAGTATCTTTTACACATAATCTTTTATCAACAATTCGCCAACCTGCACAGCATTGAGCGCGGCACCCTTGCGCACGTTATCCGAGGTAAGCCACAGATTAAGCTGTTCCGCATCGTCCGTTCCGGCTCGAACCCGGCCTACATAGACCACATCCTGCCCCACTGCGTCACCGACCGGGGTCGGGTAATCACCGGCATCCACCAGTTCGACTCCGGCAGCGGCCTCAAGTGCGGTATTGACCGCAGTCAGATCAACCGGCCCGGCCGCGCGCAGCGAGACGGTAAAGCTGTCACCAAAGAACACCGGCACCTGGATGCAAGTGGCCGATACCTTAAGTGACGGCAGGGCCAGCAGTTCGCGCAACTCGGTGACCAGACGCTTTTCCAGCGGAAGGTGACCCGACTCGTCGGGTTTACCCACCTGAGCCAGCACATTGAACGCCATCTGGCGGTCAAAAAAACGGGTTTCCAGAGGGCGGACATTGAGCAATTCAGTGGTCTGACGCGCCAGCTCACTGACGCCCTCGCGCCCCAGTGCGGAAACAGCCAGGCACGCCGTCACGCTCACGGACTGAATATCGACCAGCGCACGCAACGGGGCCAAGGCAAGCGCAACCGCTGTGGCCGCAGCACTCGGGCTGGCCACCAAGCATGGCGCGACGCCACAAATATCCAAAAGCGTAGCATTGATTTCAGGCACCACATTGGGCGCCTGTGCAAACGGGAAGGCGCCTGACAGATCGACAACCGAGCACCCCGCCGCTACCGCCTTTTCGGCGTAGCTGCGACTGATCGCCGGGCCAGCGGCAAAGAACGCCAGCCGGACTTTGCTGAAGTCGAACTCGTCGACTTCACGCACGCGCACATTCTTGCCCCTGAAAGGCACCGAATGACCGGCAGACTCGATGCTTGCCAGCAAGTGCAGACTGCCTACAGGGAAATTGCGCTCTCCCAGAACCTGGACAATGGTTTCGCCGACAGTACCGGTTGCGCCGACTACGGCGATATCAAAGGACTGGCTCATGCAAAAACCTCAGGAAAATCGGGGAGCGGCACTTTAACCGTCGTACTGCAAGCAAGCAATTCAAGCGACCAAATAGACTATTTTTCAAGGCTCGAGGCCAATCGGAAAGAACGTACCGTGACTCCAGACGCCCAGCCACTGCTGCCCGTCGATCTCGCGAGAAACCGCCAGGTCGACCAGCTGATAGAACACATTTCGATGAATCAGTGCTTCCAGATTGCTGCGCACCAGCACATAAGGAGCTGGCTCGCCGGTATGCGGATCTGTCACTACCCTTAGAGGATGCTCAGGACCAGCCTCTGCTTCGTCATCGACATGAGTCCGAAAGCGCAACACCTGCGCCTCGCCCTCTCCCACCACCTCAAGGCTGACCGCGATAAAAGGCGCGTCGTCCACCTTGATACCGACCTTTTCCACAGGGGTGACCAGAAAATAATCATCCCCATCGCGCCGCATGATGGTCGAGAACAGCCGGACCATAGGCTTGCGACCGATCGGCGTCCCTTGGTAATACCAGGTTCCGTCGCGGGCAATGCGCATGTCGATGTCGCCACAAAAATCCGGATTCCACAGATGAACAGGTGGCAACCCTTTGGTTTTGGGGATCTGCGCAAACAGATCGCCCGCCTTGCTTGAATCGGTCACTCAACTCTCCTGCAGCCAGCCCTAGCGCTCAACGCCCAAGAGTGTACGAGCGTAGTCCTCAAGTGGCGGGCCGAGCAAATCTTCAGGACTTGTATCGTAAAGCGTCAGCAATCCGCCACGACTGCGTATGCGTGCGCTGTCGATCAGGTAACGGGGGCTGGTTTCGATCAGCATGAGCTGAATGACGCCACTGTCCACACCCAGCCGATCAACCGCCTCCTGATCAGACCACTGATCAACATTGCCGATGCGGTCATCTGCCTTGGCAAAACGGGTGTAGAGCAAATAATGTGCGCCGGCACTGCGCGCTTCGGTCAGCGCTTCGTCCAAGCCTAACGGGGCACGGGCACGGCGGACCATCGGAAAGTATTCGACGAAACCCTTGAAGGCCTCCTCGGCCACCACATTGGGACGCGGATAGGCATTGCCTGGCGGCACGAAGGCGCCTTGAGCAATGTAGATGAACGAGTCTGGCTGCACACGCCAGTTGGCCGTGCGGCGGGTGTTGCTGTGGTCGAGCAGACCTGCGTCGCTGAACTGCTCGCGAACACCCTCGCCCATGTCACTGACTTTCATGCAGCCGCTCAGCGCCATAAGCGCGAGCAGCAGAACCAGGCTACGCATCATCCCCTCCCAGATGCCGGTGACGGAAAACCGGCGAATGGTCGTCGGATGCAGCTTCCGCGCCATCTCTGGGTCAGAGGCTCAAAACCGCGACGCAGCGTTATTAAGCAGCAGGGTCGGGCTTGGGCTCTGCTGAAAGATCGATGTCGCGCTTGCGCTTGTTGCCCATGCGTACACCGATGTCCATGAGGAAATTGAAGAAGCCCTCCTGATCCTCCAGCACGTTGCTCCAGAACGGCGAGTGGTACAGCGCAACAGCACCATGCACCAATGCCCAGGCAGCACAGTAGTGGTAGTAAGGAGGCACATCTTCAAGCTTGCCTTCAGTGATGCGGCCTTTGATCAGCAGCGTCAGGCGTTCGAAGTTGGAAGCGCGGATCTTGTGCAGCTCTTCGACCAGCTCGGGCACCTGATTGCCCTTTACCACTTTTTCTTCCAGACGGTCGAACAAGCGATAGCGCTGTGGATCACGCATGCGGAATTCGAAGTAGGCACGCGAGAGCGCCTCCTTGTCCTTGTCGACGTCGGCAGAGTGCAACAGTTCGTTCAAGTCACGCTCATAGTCGAGCATCAGGCGAAGGTAGATTTCCGCCTTGGACTTGAAGTGCTTGTAGATGGTCCCTTTGCCAATGCCAACGGCGTCCGCGATCATTTCGACGGTGACGCTGTCTTCGCCCTGCTCCAGGAAAAGCTTTAGTGCGGTGTCGAGAATTTCCTGCTCACGGCGGCGAAATTCACGGACCTTACGAGGTTCTTTCTGCATGAGGAGGTCTGTCAGGATCGAAATCGAAGCCGGGTATTATGCCCAATCGGCGCTAAATTGCACGGATCATCGGTCCTTCCGGGTTATATCCATCCACTGGCAAATAACCTGCAGCAATTGATAATTATTCGGCCCCGCACTGACCAAAACGCTAAAGCGCTGGCAGCGAAGGCGTTGCTGCGACAAATTCCATGTACCCGGTGATGACAACGTACAGCGTGAAATAGGCAAAGATCAGCGCTGAGGCAATGTAAGACCAGCGCAGCATTCGCTCCCCCATGAAACGCCCACCCTGATGAGCCAGCGCGCACAGGGAAATCGACCAGACCACACCAGCCGCGACAAACCCGGCCAGAAACGTCGAGGCACTGGTCAGATCAGAACCTTGCCGCGCGATGAGTGCGCCACCTACTGCCGCGAACCAGAGAATGGCGCTGGGCGATGACATGGCCAGAAAAATCCCGCGCAGGAACAGTGTCAGGTCGGACGTTTCTGGCTCGACATCAGCGTTCGCCAGGCCCTCGCTGACAGTGGTTGCGCTCATGATCATCCTGAAACAGAACCAGGCCAGAACCGCGGTTCCGCCCAGCCACAGCACATAACGCACGGCCTCGTACTGAAGAAGCACCGCCATGCCAAGCATGGCCAGAATCGCGTAAGTCAGATCGCCAACGCAGGTCCCCAGGCCAAGCCAAAGCCCCTTGGTAAAGCCACGTTGCATGGATAGGGTGATCATGGCGATGTTTGCCAGGCCAATATCCAGGCATAACGAAAGACTCAATAGAAACCCGTTGGAAAACTCCACTGACAACCTCGACCAGAACCGCGATGTTCGTTTTGGCGCATCGGAGTGCCCTCATCTGTTCAATAAGGACTCAACAAGCGCTTTGGTATTCCAAAACTGTTTAAAAAACGACCAGAAGGCGCTGGAAGACTTACCATTCTGGTCAATACTCAAGGCGCTGGTGCCTCATTCCCCCAAATGATGCACCTGCAAAGGTGCCAACGGACCGAGTGCCTTTGTTTTACTCCTAATGGTCTTGACCCGGTTTCACCCCCCCAGAATCCGGGTTTTTTTTGCCTGCAATTCGAGGCTTGTTTAGCGCTGAAGATGGGCCAGGGGGAACAGGCGAGAGAAATTGGCAGTGGTCTGCTCGGCGAATCGCTCGTAAGGCTCACCGCGAAGCATTGCCAGAAATTCGGCCACCTCACGCACATACTGCGGCAGATTTGGCTTGCCCCGATAAGGAATGGGGGCGAGATAAGGCGAGTCGGTTTCGACCAGCAGACGATCGGCAGGCACCTGCCTGGCCACATCACGCAGGGCATCGGCGTTGCGAAACGTCACGATACCGGACAGCGAGATGTAGTACCCCATATCCAGCGCGGCCTTGGCCATTTCCCAGTCTTCAGTGAAACAATGCAGCACGCCGGCCTGAGGCAAGGCCGCTTCACGCAACAGGCTCAAGGTGTCGGCACGGGCACCGCGGGTATGGATGATTACCGGCTTTTCAGTGGCTCTGGCCGCCTCAAGGTGTATTCGGAAGGACGCCTGTTGCAGCTCGGCGGCTTCAGGTTCGTAGTGGTAATCCAGACCGGTTTCACCAATCGCTACCACACGTGGGTGGTCCAGCTCTTTGAGCAGCCAGTCCAGCGGCGGCATTTCACCCGGTTTGACGTCCAGCGGATGAATGCCAACCGAGCAGTCGACATCGGCATAGCGTTCGGCAAGAGCCTTGACCGCACCGGCATTGTCGGCGCTGACGCCGATACACAGAAAGTGTCCGACACCCCGGCCCCGGGCGGCCTCAAGGGCTGCGTCCAGGGAGCCATCGTGCTGGGCGAGGTCAAGGCGATCAAGGTGACAATGAGAATCTACAAGCATGGGCAAGGAACACAACTACATCGTATGGGTGGGACGATCGGACTTGAGAGCACCGACCAAGTGGGTTTCGATCAGATTGCGAGCAGTATTGTCGCCATCATTGAATTGCACGCCGACCCCGGCAGTACGGTTGCCCTGAGCACCTTTGGGTGTGATCCAGGTGACCCGGCCCGCTACCGGAACCTTCTCCGGCTCATCCATCAGATTGAGCAGCATGAACACTTCATCGCCCAGCTTGTAGCTCTTGCTGGTCGGAATGAACAGGCCGCCATTCTTGATGAACGGCATGTAAGCGGCGTACAGCACGGACTTGTCCTTGATGGTCAGGGACAGAATGCCGTTACGTGGACCCGTATTAAGCGGCAGACTCATGACAATACCTCTACGATTCCGAATAACACCGAGTCTACGCCTGTCCCGGTAGCCCTGCCCACTGCACCAGTAGCGCTTCGAGCAGCAATACCCGGTTGAGGTTGGCCTTGGACATGACTTTCTGGCGCTGCGCAAGTATCCAGTCCTGAATATCCAGCACCTTGCCACGTGTCGACTTTTGCGCCAGGTACTGAACAACCTTGCGCATATCACCCAAGCCCAGGCCCTCTTCGTCCTGAGTCATCTGATAGCGCAGGATAAGGTGAGACCAATCGCAGAACCAGTCGAACAGCAGCAATAACGGGATGTCTTTCCAGCCCTCGGCGAGCTGGGTAGCCGATTGCTGTTGCTTGAGCAGTTTTTTTACGCCATCCACCACCAGTGCGCGCTGTTCGCGAACGCCCTGGGCGTGAAGCGACACAGCCGCCAGTGGGGAGCCGGCAGCCAGTGTCAGCAGTTCAAAGCGCTCGTCCGGAGTGCAATCAGGCAACGCGCCGCTCAGCCAGTCCAGGCTCATCTGCTCGCCGGGCAGCGGGCAGGCCTGCTGCACGCAACGGCTTTTGACCGTCGGCAGCAGTCGACTCGGCTGGTGACTGACCAGCAACAGCACGGTGTTGCCCGAGGGTTCTTCGAGGCTTTTCAGTAAAGCGTTGGCCGCATTGATATTCATCGCCTCGACAGGCTCGACCAAGACCACTTTGCGTCCGCCCATCTGGGCGGTCTGGACCACAAAACTGACCAGATCACGCACCTGATCGACCTTGATCGGCTTGTCGGCCTCTTCTGGCTCAAGCACGTAATTGTCCGGGTGACTGCCAGCCAGCAGCAACAGGCACGACTTGCACTGCCCGCAAGCGTCAAGCCCGTCAGGTGCCTTGCACAACAGGCTGGCCATCAGGCGCTCGGCCAGTGCCCGCTTGCCGATACCGGCAGGACCGTGCAACAGGTAGGCGTGCGCGTGCTGAGCACGGCCTGCCATCTGTCGCCAGAGCGATTCCTGCCAGGGGTAGGCTTCAGCCACGTTGCAGCTCCAGCAATTGGGGCAGCAACGTGTCGAGAGAGGCCTGGACTTCAGCGAGGGTCTGCGCGGCATCCACCAGGCGATAACGCGCAGGCTCGGCTTTTGCCCGCTGCAGATAGGTGCTGCGTACCGCGTCGAAGAAGGCCCGGCCTTCCTGCTCGAAGCGATCCAGCCGGCCGCGTGCCGCAGCGCGCGCCAGACCGACTTCCACCGGCAGATCGAAGACCAGCGTCAGGTCAGGGCGCAGGTCGCCCTGAACAAACTGCTCCAGCGTTGCAATGCGCTGGTGAGACAGGCCACGCCCGCCCCCCTGATAGGCGTAGGTTGCATCGGTGAACCGATCACAAAGCACCACTTCACCACGCGCCAGCGCAGGACGGATGACCTCGGCCAAGTGTTGCGCACGCGCTGCAAACACCAGCAGCAGCTCCGTGTCAGCGCTCATGCTTTCTTCGCTGGGCGCCAGCAATAGCTCGCGCACGCGCTCGGCCAGAGGCGTGCCGCCAGGCTCACGTGTCAGCAGCACCTGCACGCCCTGGGCCCGCAATTGCGCTGCCAGGTAATCACGATTGGTGCTCTTGCCTGCACCTTCCGGACCTTCAAGAGTGATAAACAAGCCAGTCACAGATAATCCTTAGTCTTTGTCATTGCGCATCAGCCCCGGATTGCGGTGCATCCGGCTGGGTCGTGACATCTGGCTCTGCAGGGGAAGGCACTGATTCAGGCGTCCCTGACTCAGGCGTTTCAGCTGGCGTTACAGGCGGAGCAACAGGTGCCGGGCTGGAGCGGTAATCTGCACGGCGCTTGAGCTGATAGTCACGCACGGCTGCGTTGTGGGCGTCCAGATCGTCCGAAAAGACATGGCTGCCATCACCCTTGGCCACGAAATACAGGCTGCTGCCGGGCACAGGATTGAGCGCAGCATGAATGGCTTCGCGCCCTACCAGCGAAATAGGTGTCGGTGGCATTCCGGCGATCATATAGGTGTTGTAAGGCGTTGCTTCTTTCAGGTCAGCACGGGTCAGCTTGCCGTTGTAGCGTTCGCCCATCCCGTAGATAACGGTCGGATCGGTCTGCAACTGCATACCCAGCTTCAAGCGACGTACGAAAACACCGGCAATCTGGCCGCGCTCCTGCGGCACACCGGTTTCCTTCTCGACCAGCGATGCCATGATCAACGCCTGATAGGGCGTGGAATAAGGTGCTTCCGGCGACTTGGCACGCCACTCCTCATCCAGCACTTCTTCCAGACGACTGTAAGCCTGCTTGAGCAATTCGGCATCGGTCATGCCGCGTACATAGCGGTAGGTGTCGGGGAAGAAACGGCCTTCGGGGAACACATCAGGATGACCGATCTTCGCCATCAGCTCGCTATCGGACAAACCTGCAAGGGTCTGATCGAGCTTGGCCTGCTTGGCCAACGCAGCACGTACCTGCCTGAAATTCCAGCCTTCGACCAGAGTCAGGCTGTATTGCACGACCTCTTTGCGCTTCCAGACATCAAACAACCCTTTGACGTTCATGCCCGGCACCATGCGGTATTCGCCGCTGTGCAACGACTGCCCCGACAGGTTGAAGCGCCAGTAGAGGCGCAGCCAGAACGCGTCGCTGATCACGCCATCGGCCTGCAAGCGATTGAGAACACCGGTGGGCGTCGAGCCCGCCGGCACATCCAGCAATTGCTCTTGAGCCACCTTGAGTGGTTGTTCCAGGGCTTTGTTCTGCTGCCAGAACGCGAAGCCAAGCAGTAGGCCGGCCAGGACAACGGCAGTTTCCAGCAACACCAGTAATTTTCGGATCACAGATCAGATATCCAGAAGGGTGCGAGCAATACCTTGCAGTTTACGGGTGAGCGGACCAACCGCCCAGTCCAGCGCTGCAAAACCGCAGACAGGCCAGACGCCATAGACGCTATTGCACAGGAACACTTCGTCTGCCGTTTCAAGGTCAGGCAAGTGCAGATCACGGATTTCGACAGCCAGCCCCAGATTTCGTGCCTGATCGAGCAATGCGGCACGCATCACGCCTGCGACCCCGCACCGACTCAGGTCGGCGGTCAGCAAACGCCCGCCACAGACCAGAAACAGATTGCTGTATACCCCCTCGATCAACCGCCCCGAGGTGTCGCGCATCAGCCCCTCGGCATGTTCACTGTCGCTCCATTCGGAGCGGGCCATGACCTGCTCCAGGCGATTCAGATGCTTGAGCCCGGCCAGCAGCGGCTGTTCGGCCAGCCGGGTCTGACAGGCAAACAGGCGTACGCCCTGTTCGGCATAGGCAGCGGGATAGGCTGGTGCGGCACTGCCTTGCAGAATTCGACGTGAACACGCGTTGGCGGCAGGAGCATAACCGCGCTGACCGTCGCCTCGGGTAAGAATCAGCTTCATGACCCCGTCGCCAAGCTCGGCGGCGAAACGGGTCATTTCAGAGTGAACCAGCGCAAGGTCGACCGAAATCGCCAGACGCTGGCAGCCAGTTTCAAGACGCTGCAGATGACGATCAAGCAGCAATGGCCGGCCAGCCTTGACAGCGATGGTCTCGAAAACTCCATCGCCGTAGGCCAGCCCTCTGTCCTTGACAGACAGGCTGCCGGCAGGAAGGCCATCAACCCAATCGGGCATTACTCGGCAAACCGGCGGAATACCAGCGAACCATTGGTGCCACCGAAACCGAAGGAGTTCGACAGAACGACGTCGATCGGCATGCGGCGTGCTTCGTGAGGCACAAAGTTCAGGTCACAACCTTCGCTTGGCTCGTCGAGGTTTATGGTCGGCGGAGCCACCTGATCGACCATCGCCAGCACGCTGAAAATGGCCTCGACTGCGCCAGCAGCACCCAGCAAATGGCCCGTCATCGACTTGGTCGAGCTGACTGCCAGCTGATAGGCATGATCGCCGAAGACCGACTTGATGGCCGACGCTTCGGCGAGATCGCCTGCCGGCGTCGATGTACCGTGTGCGTTGATGTATTGCACCTGATCAGGGTTGACCTTGGCATCTCGCAACGCATTGACGATGCAGCGAGCGGCACCGGCGCCGTCGTCAGGTGGCGAGGTCATGTGGTACGCATCGCCACTCATGCCAAACCCGACCAGCTCGGCATAAATGGTCGCACCACGCGCCTTGGCGTGTTCGAGTTCTTCAAGCACCATCGCACCGGCACCGTCGGAAAGGACAAACCCATCACGGCCCTTGTCCCAGGGACGGCTGGCACGCGCCGGGTCGTCGTTTCGCGTCGACAGCGCACGCGCTGCGCCGAAACCGCCCAGTCCAAGGCCACAGGCCGCCATTTCAGCGCCACCGGCAATCATCACGTCCGCTTCGTCATAGGCGATGTTGCGTGCAGCCATGCCAATGCAGTGAGTGGCCGTGGTACATGCCGTCGCAATGGCATAGTTAGGCCCCTGTGCGCCCAAATGGATCGACAGGAAACCGGAAATCATGTTGATGATGGAGCCCGGTACAAAAAACGGTGAAATCCGTCCCGGCCCTTGCTCATGCAGCAAACGACTGCTGTTTTCGATGTTGGTCAGACCACCGATGCCCGAACCCATGGCGACGCCAATGCGTTCACGGTTTGCATCAGTGACTTCAAGGCCTGCGTTACGCACCGCCTGGAAGCTGGCCGCCAGGCCATACTGAATAAAGAGATCGAGCCGACGCGCTTCTTTGGGCGCCAGGTATTCCTCGACGTTGAAACCCTTGACCGAACCGCCGAAGCGGGTGGTGAAGGCTGACAAGTCCGTGTGCTCGATAAGGCCAATGCCACTGCGGCCCGCCAGAATGCCTTGCCAACTGCTGGGCACGTCATTGCCCAGTGGCGAAAGCATACCCATCCCGGTGACCACGACGCGTCTACGCGACACAGGACTCTCCTTCTCTCTTGTTTACGGAACAATCACAGCGTTTTTTAAAGAAAAAACCGCACGCCGGTTAAAGCAGTGCGGTTTTCCCGTGACAGCAGTCAGCGATTACAAATCTTAAGCCTGATGGCTAGTGACGTAATCGATTGCTGCTTGAACGGTAGTGATCTTTTCCGCTTCTTCGTCAGGGATTTCGGTCTCGAATTCCTCTTCCAGAGCCATTACCAGCTCGACGGTGTCCAGGGAGTCAGCGCCCAGGTCTTCAACGAAAGAAGCAGTGTTGACAACCTCGTCTTCTTTGACGCCAAGTTGCTCGGCAACGATTTTCTTGACGCGCTCTTCGATGGTGCTCATACCTAGTTTTAACTCCTAGTGGAAATGTTCAGGCATCTGGCCAGTGGGTAAGTGTATAGAAGAGGTTTTGCGTATTTCAAGCTAAACGCTCTTCCCTTGTCCCCAACCGTACCTTTGCCCATTCATAGATTGCAGCTTTATAACGGATTTTAGACAGCTCGTATGACATTTTTTTGAAACAGAGCGTCACATCAGCTCATGTACATGCCGCCGTTGACCGGGATTGTAGCCCCGGTAACGTAGCCTGCGCCTTCAGACGCAAGAAAAGCGACTACATGCGCGATCTCTTCAGCTTGCCCCAGGCGAGCCAGGGGGATCTGGGTAATCAGTGACTGACGTTGCGCCTCTGGCAGCTCGCGTGTCATGTCGGTGTCGATAAAGCCTGGCGCAACCGAGTTGACGGTAACCGCACGCGACCCCACTTCACGGGCCAGGGCACGGCTGAAACCTTCCAGACCGGCCTTGGCGGCAGCATAGTTTACTTGACCGGCGTTGCCCATGGCACCCACAACCGAACCGATGCTGATAATACGCCCCCAACGAGCTTTGGTCATACCACGCAAAACGCCCTTGGACAGACGGAAAAGGCTGTTCAGGTTGGTGTCGACAACGTCGTGCCATTCGTCATCTTTCATGCGCATCATCAGGTTATCACGGGTGATACCGGCATTATTGACCAGAATCAACGGCGCGCCAACACGTTCCTGAATGGTCGACAAGACCGAATTTACAGACTCGGCATCACAGACATTCAGCATCAGACCGAAGCCTTCGATGCCGTTTTCCTTGAACGTCGCACTGATACGCTCGGCGCCGGACTCGGAAGTCGCAGTGCCTACAACGACCGCACCCTTGCGTCCCAATTCAAGAGCAATGGCTTGACCAATACCGCGACTGGCACCGGTGACCAGTGCCACTTTACCTTGAAGGCTCATGCAGACTTCTCCTAATCAGGCCAGTGCCGCGCGTGCGGCGGCAAAGGCTTCGGGGGTATCAAGGTTGTAAGTCGTCACGCCTTCGGCGCAACGCTTGTTAAGACCGGCCAGGACTTTACCCGGCCCACATTCCACCAACTGGGTCGCACCGCGACTTGCCAGGCACTGGATGGATTCGACCCAGCGCACAGGCTTGTACAGTTGCTCCAGAAGATCACGTTTGAGGGTCGCCAGATCACTGACTGCGCTCGCGCTGACGTTCTGCACCAAAGCGATGCCTGGCGCCTGCCATTCGATGGCCTCGACGGCCTCGGCAAAACGCTCGGCAGCCGGACGCATAAGCTCGCAGTGCGAAGGCACGCTGACCGGCAGCGGCAAGGCACGCTTCGCCCCACGGGCCTTGCACAGTTCCATGGCACGCTTGACCGCTTCGGCGGAACCGGCGATGACCACCTGGCCCGGCGAGTTGAAGTTAACTGCGCTGACGACTTCGCCCTGCGCCGCTTCGGCGCAGGCGGCAATGACGTCGGCATCATCAAGACCCAGAATGGCTGCCATGCCACCCTGACCGGCCGGCACGGCTTCCTGCATCAACTGACCACGACGCTCCACCAGCTTGACGGCATCCGCCAGGCTCAGGCTTTGCGCAGCGACCAGCGCACTGTATTCACCCAGGCTATGACCGGCAACAAAAGCCGGAACGGCACCGCCTTCCGCCAACCACACGTGCCACAGGGCGATGGAAGCGGTCAGAATGGCCGGTTGGGTCTTGTCGGTCTGATTGAGCAACTCGGCAGGACCGCTCTGGGTCAATGCCCACAGGTCATAACCAAGCGCTTCGGAAGCCTGCTCGAATGTGTCCAGGATCAACGGATGCTGCTCGCCCATTCCGGCAAGCATGCCGAGCGATTGCGATCCTTGACCCGGAAAGACGAATGCGAGGGATGCAGACATATGACAGGCCTCTGAATGATTGTCGTCAAAATAAGCGTCCGGACGAGCCGAACGCGAGAATTCAAGTTTACATGACTGATCGGTTGGATGACTGACCAGTCTGATGCGTCACATTTTCAGGTCTGGTCGTCTCGAAGCACTGCTTCAAGGCGCCCCCTGAGGCGCTGCGGCAAGTTTTCGCAGGCCTCGGTCTGCGCTCGCTGAATAGCACTCTGAAACCCTGCAACGCTGGCAGCCCCGTGGCTTTTCACCACAACGCCCTGCAACCCCAAAAGGCTGGCACCATTGTGACGGGCCGGGGCCAGATCGGTCCGCAAGCGCTTCAGCAACGGCAACGCCATCGCGCCGACAGCCTTGGTCAGCAGGTTACGGCTGAACAGCGCATCGATCCGCTCGGCAATCATTGTAGCCAGCCCTTCACTAGACTTGAGCAGCACGTTGCCGACAAAACCGTCACACACCACCACGTCGGCCTCCCCCCGGTACACACCATCGCCCTCGACGTAGCCGATGTAGTTGAGCCCCGCAGCCTGCTGCAACAGTGCAGCAGCTTGCTTGACCTGCTGATTACCCTTGATGTCTTCAGTGCCCACGTTGAGCAAGGCGACTCTGGGCTTTACAATCCCAAGCGTCTCGGCAAGAACAGACCCCATCACCGCAAACTGATAAAGCGCCTCGG
Organism: Pseudomonas coronafaciens pv. oryzae str. 1_6; assembly: GCF_000156995.2. Taxonomy (NCBI): domain Bacteria; kingdom Pseudomonadati; phylum Pseudomonadota; class Gammaproteobacteria; order Pseudomonadales; family Pseudomonadaceae; genus Pseudomonas; species Pseudomonas coronafaciens. The sequence continues at coordinate 3,714,153 of NZ_CP046035.1, forward strand.
CGCTGCAATCGACATTTGCGCCCAGATCCAGCAACTGGCAATGACCTGCGCGGGTGGGCACAGCAGCGATCATCGCGGGCCGGTCGATACCAGGCAACGTCTTGAGCACGTAACGAGACAGCGCCATCAACGCACCGGTGTTGCCGGCACTGACACAGGCCTGAGCCTGCCCGCTTGCTACAAGCTCGAGTGCAACACGCATGGAGGAATCAGGTTTGCCACGCAGAGCCTGAGAAGGACGCTCATCCATGGCAATGACTTCGCTAGCATTTACAACGCGCAGGCGCGAGCGATCCACACCTTGATGGTGGGCAATCAGTTCTTCAATAAGGGTGGCTTGGCCGACGAGGGCCAGATGAAGCGAGGGTGTAGCTGTCAGACACGCGAGGCTTGCCTGAACAATGTTGCGGGGACCGAAGTCCCCGCCCATTGCGTCGATCGCGATTATCGGAGCGGACAAGAAATTACTCGTCAGCGCCCTTGTCGATCACTTTACGACCACGGTATACGCCTTCTGGCGATACGTGGTGACGCAGGTGAATTTCACCAGTGGTCTTTTCTACCGACAGAGTGCTTGCCTCAAGAGCGTCGTGCGAACGACGCATGTCACGGGCAGAGCGGGATTTTTTGTTCTGCTGAACAGCCATAATTGATTAACTCCTAAACGTTTGGGTCACGCTTTAACTGCGCCAATACACTGAACGGGTTGGACCGCGTTACCTCGTCCACGCTCGGTTCGGGCTCATCGAGACCCGCCGGTTGCTGGCATTCTTCAGGATGATGAGCAGGCACAATGGGCAAGGCGAGCAGTAGCTCCTCCTCGATCAATGCCAGCAGATCCAATGGATCTTCGCCCAGTTCCAGCACGTCATAACCTTTCGGTAACGACTGGGTATTCGCACCCTCCTTCACCACGACATAACTGCATTCGCTGTGGATCGGCAGGGTCACCAGCTCAAGACAACGCTGGCAAACCATCTTGACCGGGACGTCTATCGAACTGTGGATAACCACAGAACGGCGTTCGTCACGCTCGAAAATGAACTTCGCCTGCACCGTACCGACAGTGTCGGCAAGCGGGTCGCAGAGTCTCTTCAAATCGCCCAGCAGCACTTCACCCTGAAGGGTAGTGCCGCGATCAGACAATTTGCGCGGGTCAACGTGAGATGGAATCGGGTCATTCAACATAGGCGCAGCATTCTAGGGATGCCCCCTTGGCATGTCAAAGGAAATTCAGGCCTGTTCGTCACTCGGGCCACTCTTTAGAATCAACGCTCAGCCTACGGAGAACCGCATGCCTTCCCTGCTCCTTGCCTCCAGCTCCACTTATCGCCGCGAACTGCTTGCCCGCCTGCGCCTGCCGTTCACCTGCAAGTCTCCGGATATCGATGAAAGCCATCACCCGAACGAGGCGGCACACGACCTGGTGCAGCGCCTCGCCCGCGAAAAAGCCGAGGCGCTGGCGGGTGAATATTCGCAGCACCTGATAATCGGCTCGGATCAGGTCGCTGTGCTCAATGGCCGCATACTGGGCAAACCGCACACCTTCGAGAGCGCCCTGCAACAACTGACGGCCGCCAGCGGCAACCGCGTAACCTTTCTGACCGGCCTCGCGCTGCTTAACAGCACGACCGGAGAATGCCAGATCGACTGCGTGCCCTTTACCGTACACATGCGCGAGCTCGATCAGGCCCGCATCGAGCGATACCTGCACGCAGAACAGCCTTACGACTGCGCAGGCAGCTTCAAGGCCGAAGGCCTGGGTGTCAGCCTGTTTCGCAGCACGGAAGGCAGCGACGCCACCAGCCTGATAGGGCTGCCACTGATTCGCCTGGTAGACATGCTTATAAAGGAAGGCGTCAGCATCCCCTGAGCGCCTGCAACACGACCTGCAATAAAAAGCCCTGACCAGCAATGATCAGGGCTCAGACACCAAGGCTTTGAATGCCTGTCAGCGTAACGTCGGACCACTGAAGCCGACCAGCGTGGCAATACGCTCAGCCATGCTGGTGCCGATTTTTTTCGAGAAACGATCAAAAGGCGACTCTTCGACCGTGTATTCGACAATGTCCCTTTCCTTGATCAGCTCACGCGCCACGTAGCTCGCATTGCCAAGACCGTCCACCAGACCAAGCCCGACCGCCTGCTCACCGGTCCAGACCAACCCGGAAAACAGCTCTGGGTGATCCTTGTCTTTCAAGCGATCGCCACGCCCCTGCTTGACGCTGGCAATGAACTGACGATGGGTAGTATCCAGCACACCCTGCCAGAACTGGGTTTCATCAGCTTTTTGCGGCTGGAACGGATCAAGAAAAGCCTTGTGCTCACCCGACGTGTAGGTACGACGATCGACACCCAGCTTTTCCATGGTGCCGACAAACCCGAAACCGGCCGCAGTGACCCCGATGGAGCCTACAAGGCTGGCCTTGTCAGCGTAAATCTGATCAGCCGCACTGGCGATGTAGTAAGCACCCGAGGCACCCAGATCGGTAATGACCGCATATACCTTGATATCGGGCTTGGTTGCGCGCAGACGACGAATCTCGTCATAGACGTAGCCTGACTGCACAGGACTGCCACCCGGGCTGTTGATGCGCAGAATGACACCCTTGGTCTTTTCATCCTCAAAGGCTTTTTGCAACGCGGTAACGATATTTTCCGCACTAGCCGCTTCTTTGTCGGCGATCACACCCTGCACGTCGATCAGCGCGGTATGACTTGAACGTCGCGAAGCACCACCCTCAAGATCAAGCATTGGCAACACCACAGCCACAAACAGAAACGCGAACGTCAGCAGCTTGAAGAAAATCCCCCAGCGCCGTGCCCTGCGTTGCTCCTGAACACTGGCGAGGAGCGTTTTTTCAAGAAGCTTCCAGCTTTTAGCCTCTTCCCTGCCATTGACACCCTCGTCCGCGCTCTGCGAAACGGGTGCTTTCCATTCATCAGACATGCTTCTTCTACCCTCACCGGAAATCTAGACGCTGCGCCTGTTCAACCAGGTGCGCAGCTCGGAAAAATGCTCAATGGCCATTATGGGCTCGAACTGCCGCAGGGACTCAAGCGGTTGCGCACCATAGCCAACCGCCACTGAATCCATACCGGCATTGCGCGCCATCAGCAGGTCGAACGAGGCGTCACCAATCATCAACGAACGGCCCGGCAAGACACCGCAGTGCGCCATGATCTCGTTCAGCATCAGCGGATCAGGCTTGCTGGCGGTCTCGTCGGCAGCACGAGTGACGTCGAAATAATCCGCCCAGCCATTGGCTTTCAGCACCCGATCAAGCCCGCGTCGCGCTTTGCCGGTCGCCACAGCCAGACGATAGCCGTCTTCGCGAAACGCCTGCATCGACTCCACGACACCCTCGAACAACGGCGAAGGCACCTTGTCCATCTCCATGTACGCGTCAGCGTAGTGCTGGCGGATTTCGACAAGAATGGTTTCGCTGGTCTGCGGGTACAGTGTGCGGATCGCCTCGGGCAGGCCAAGGCCGATAATGTTCTTGATTGCAGAATCGTCACGCACCTCGACACCACTTTCGATGGCCGCGGTGCGCATTGAATGGATAATGCGCCCGACCGAGTTGGCCAGCGTGCCATCCCAGTCAAATATCAACAGATCGTAATCACGACGCACTAAGACGCTCCACTGTCCTGGCCCACATCTCGTCGACAGGCGCCTGCACATTCAATTTGCTGCCATCAGGCATCGGCACGGTCAGCATGTAGGCATGCAGGAAGAGGCGCTTGCCACCCAGATCACGAATTTCCCGACTGAAGTTCTCGTCACCATATTTGGTATCACCGGCAATGGCATGACCCGCATGCAGGGTATGCACCCTGATCTGGTGAGTACGACCGGTGACCGGCTTGGCTTCGACCATGGTGGCGAAGTCACCGAAACGGCGCAGCACCTTGAAGATTGTCAGCGCCTCCTTGCCCTCCTCGTTTACTTCGACCATGCGCTCGCCGGAACGCAGATTGCTCTTGAGCAACGGGGCGCGAACCTGCTTCTGGGCAGCCGCCCAATTGCCGCGAACCAGCGCCATGTAGCGCTTGTCGACGCCATCGCCACGCAGGGCCTCATGCAGATGGCGCAACATGCTGCGCTTTTTGGCAATCATCAGCAGGCCGGAGGTGTCTCGATCAAGACGATGCACCAGCTCGAGCTCCTTGGCGTCCGGGCGCAGCTGGCGGAAGGCTTCGATGACACCGAAGCTCAGACCGCTGCCGCCATGCACGGCAATACCCGCAGGCTTGTTGAGGACTATCAGCGCCTTGTCTTCGTAGACAATCGCAGCCTCAAGGCGCTGCAAGAGTGCCTGCGCAACCGGCACAGGCTCGTCACGCTCGGGCACGCGCACAGGAGGAATGCGCACGATATCGCCTGCCTGCAGCTTATATTCAGGCTTGGTCCGGCCCTTGTTCACACGCACTTCGCCTTTACGCACGATGCGGTAGATCAAGGTCTTGGGCACGCCCTTGAGATAAGTGATCAGAAAATTATCGATGCGTTGACCGGCAAGTTCCGGCGCAACCTCAACCAGCTGGACGCCGGGGGTTGGAGGGGCAATATTCGTCATGCGGCAAATCATAACAATTTTTATGGATTTGAAGCACTTAATGATTGCTGCTATAGTCGCGAACGCCGCCAAAAGCGGCCGGGCAGCGGATCAACGGTTGACAACCGGCCCTGACCAACGCAATTCACAAGGACGGGAGGCCGTCCTACGCAGTGTTCGGTGACAACGGAGCACGCTGGAAACGTAACAAGCGCAGGTGACATGAGGCCGGAAACACGCCTGACAGCAGAGCAGACAGCTCGCGGTCAGTGCGGACAGTTCATGGCCAGTTCACAAAGTGCAGTCGCTTCCAGACGCTACGAGCGAATGCTTCGGGAACAACGCCTCAAGCCATGATGCGCAACCTTCCCAATCGAAGGCTGCGGTAAATGCCAACCCGCTGCGGATTCTGCGCGCGGCAGCACCCGAATTATCAGGGATACGTGTAGGGTGGAGACGCACAACCATCGGAATGTGTAGCACAAGGCTTGTTCTAGACGCTTCATCTCGTCCGCTACCGATGGTCGATTCCTCCTCCTGACAAAGCTTTTGCTGAAAGGGTGTCTTATGCCACCACAGCAAGCAGGAAACGTAGTCGCGACCCTCCGCCCCTTCTGGGCGAGGACCTCGCTAGACACTGGAGTGTCCAACCACTCCTGACGTGCCCTGACACCGACCGTGAGAAGTCGTGTGTGCCGAACGCCGTTTCCGGCAGCCCGGAAACCGACGGTACTACATGAAAAGAATGCTGATTAACGCAACTCAACCCGAAGAGTTGCGTGTTGCACTGGTAGACGGCCAGCGCCTCTACGACCTGGACATCGAGTCAGGTGCACGCGAGCAGAAGAAGGCCAACATCTATAAAGGCCGAATCACTCGCATCGAACCCAGCCTTGAGGCTGCCTTTGTCGATTTCGGCTCTGAGCGCCACGGTTTTCTGCCCCTCAAGGAAATCTCCCGCGAGTACTTCAAGAAAGCCCCTGAAGGCCGCGTCAACATCAAGGACGTCCTGAGCGAAGGCCAGGAAGTCATCGTTCAGGTCGAGAAAGAAGAGCGTGGCAACAAGGGCGCAGCCCTGACCACCTTCATCAGCCTGGCAGGCCGTTATCTGGTCCTGATGCCGAACAACCCTCGCGCCGGTGGCATCTCGCGCCGTATCGAAGGCGAAGAGCGCAACGAACTGCGTGAAGCCCTCAACGGCCTGATCGCCCCCGCCGACATGGGTCTGATCGTTCGCACTGCCGGCCTTGGCCGCAGCAGCGAAGAAATGCAGTGGGACCTCGATTACCTGCTGCAACTGTGGACCGCCATCAAGGAAGCGTCCCTCGATCGTTCGGCTCCTTTCCTGATCTACCAGGAAAGCAACGTCATCATCCGCGCCATCCGCGACTACCTGCGCCAGGACATCGGTGAAGTCCTGATCGACAGCGTCGAAGCCCAGGAAGAAGCCCTGACCTTCATCCGCCAGGTGATGCCGCAGTACGCCAGCAAGATCAAGCTCTACGAAGACAGCGTTCCGCTGTTCAACCGCTTCCAGATCGAAAGCCAGATCGAAACCGCCTTCCAGCGCGTGGTCGAATTGCCTTCCGGCGGCTCCATCGTCATCGATCCTACCGAAGCCCTGGTGTCCATCGACATCAACTCGGCGCGCGCCACCAAAGGCAGCGACATCGAAGAAACCGCCCTGCAGACCAACCTTGAAGCGGCTGAGGAAATCGCCCGTCAATTGCGTCTGCGCGACATCGGCGGCCTGATTGTCATCGACTTCATCGACATGACGCCGGCCAAGAACCAGCGCGCCGTGGAAGAAAAAGTCCGCGAAAGCCTGGAAGCCGACCGCGCCCGCGTTCAGGTCGGTCGCATCTCGCGCTTCGGCCTGCTGGAAATGTCCCGTCAGCGCCTGCGTCCATCGTTGGGCGAAAGCAGCGGCATCGTTTGCCCACGCTGCAACGGCACCGGCATCATCCGCGACGTCGAATCGCTGTCGCTGGCCATCCTGCGCCTGATCGAAGAAGAAGCCCTGAAAGACCGTACTGCCGAAGTACGTGCCCAGGTGCCGATCCCGGTTGCTGCGTTCCTGCTCAATGAAAAACGCAACTCGATCACCAAGATCGAATTGCGCACTCGCGCACGCATCATCATCCTGCCGAATGACCAGCTCGAAACCCCGCATTTCGAGGTTCAGCGTCTGCGTGATGACAGCCCGGAAGCGCACAACAGCCAGACCAGCTACGAAATCGCCGCTGCCGCCGCCGAAGTGGAAGAGATTGCCCCGCTGGCTGCCGCAACCCGCACCCTGGTTCGTCAGGAGGCAGCCGTCAAGACTGCTCCAGCGCGCGCCAATGCGCCGGTTCCGGTAGAAGCCGTTGCACCTGCTCCGACGCCTGCACCTGTCGCTCACGAGCCAAGCCTGTTCAAGGGCCTGGTGAAATCCCTGGTCAGCCTGTTCGCGACCAAGGAAGAGCCTGTTGCACCGGTAGTAGTTGAAAAACCGGCTGCAGAACAGCGTCCAGCTCGCAACGAAGAACGTCGCAACGGTCGTCAACAGAGCCGTGGCCGCAACAATCGTCGTGATGAAGAACGCAAACCTCGTGAAGAACGTGCTCCCCGCGAGGAGCGTGCCGAACGCGCCCCGCGTGAAGAGCGTGCGCCTCGCGAAGAACGCGCACCGCGTGAAGAACGTGCCGTCCGCGAACCTCGTGAAGCCCGTGAAGACTCGGCACCTCGCGAAGAGCGTCCGGCCCGTACTTCCCGTGAGCGCAAGCCGCGTGAAGCTCGTGAAGACCGCCCGGTTCGTGAACTGCGCGAGCCTCTGGACGCAGCCCCGGCTGTTGATCTGGCCCGCGAAGAACGTCCTGAACGCGCTCCGCGTGAAGAGCGTCAACCACGCCAGCCTCGTGAAGAACGTCAACCGCGCGCCGAACAGGCCGCGGCGGCTGCATCCGAAGAAGAGCAAGTACTGCTCAACGACGAACAGGCCAACGACGAGAATCAGGACAGCAACGACGGCAGTGAAGGCGACCGCCCTCGCCGCCGCTCCCGTGGTCAGCGTCGTCGCAGCAACCGTCGCGAGCGTCAACGTGATGCCAACGGCAATGTGATCGAAGGCTCCGACGAAAACGGTAACGAAGAAGGCAGCGCCGATCTGTCGGCCGGTCTTGGCTTCACAGCCGCCGCCTCTGCCGCCAGTAGCGTGATCAGCGCTCCAGCCGAAGCCGATGCGCATCAGCAGGCCGAGCGCGCCAACAGCACGGACGCATCGACTGCAGAGCCTGCACAGCAGACCCCTGCCGCCGAAGCGCCGGCTGTTGAAACACCTGCATTTGAACAGCCAGCCGCCCAGACAACAGCCACTGAAGCACCGGTCGCAGATGCGCCGGCAGCAGCAGAGCCTGTCGTTGAAGCCCCGGCCGTTGAAGCGCCTGCGGTGATCGACACTCCGGTTGCGCAACCTGCTCCTGAAGTAGAAGTTCTGCCAGCAGCGACCGAAGCACCGGCTTTTGCAGCACAGACCGAGCAGTTCGAGGCACCGCATGCAGAGCGTGTAGTGCCGTTCAAGCCAACGCCAGAGCCTGCGCCACAAGCGCCGGTCGAAGCAGCGGCTCATGAGGAAGTGCCAGCCACTGAATCATCCGAACTGCCAACACCTGTCGAAGCACCTGCTGCCGAGCCTGCATTCGCGAAAGAAGAACCTGTACCTTATGCCGCGCCTCAGGCCGCTGCCGAGGAACAGGTGTCTGCACCCGCAGAGCAGGAACCGGCGATCGAGGAACAACCGGCAGCTCGTCCGGTCAGCAGCACTGGTCGTGCCCCCAACGATCCGCGTGAAGTTCGTCGCCGCAAACGCGAAGAAGAAGCGCGTCGTGCGGCGGCTGCAAGCGCTCCGGTTGCTGAGGCAGCACCTTTTGCTGCAGAGCCAGAATCGGTCCAGCCTTCACCGGCAACCGAAGAGGCTGCAACCAGCCACCAAACCGCTCAGCCTCACCATGAAGCCAATAAGGAAGACGAGACTAAACCTCTCATCTAACTCCGGCCCATGAAAAAGCCCCGCTTGTGCAGACAGGCGGGGCTTTTTTACATCTGCGATTCAGGATAACTCTTTGGTCTGGCCGCAAACGCTGTGTCCGTTTCTGAGTTTGCGTAGGCCGAGACGCAGATATAAATGTGCGGAGCCTTGCTTAGTAGAGGTTCGGCTCCATTTCCAGCTCGACACCGAAACGCTCGGCGATATCGGCCTGAATTCGGCGCGCGAGGTTGAGCAATTGCAGGCCACTGGCCTGTCCGTAATTGACCAGCACCAGTGACTGGAGCGTATGCACCCCGGCGTCGCCTTCACGGAAGCCCTTCCAGCCAGCCTGCTCGATCAACCATCCCGCCGCCAACTTCACCCGGCCATCAGGCTGCGGGTAGCCGACCACACCTAGATGCTCGGACTGGAGCCTGATGTAAAGCTCAGCCGAAATCACCGGATTCTTGAAAAAACTGCCTGCGTTGCCCAATACCGCAGGGTCGGGCAGTTTTTCGCTACGAATGGCGCAGATTGCGCGACTGACATCGAACGGCGTTGGTTTTTCGATGCCCAGTTCATTAAGACGCTGACGGACCGGGCCGTACTCAAGATGCAATCTGGCGTCGCGAGTCAGCCTGAAACGCACACGCAGAATCAACCAGCGTGCTACCTGGTGCTTGAAAACGCTGTCCCGGTAACCAAACGCACAGTCGTCAAGAGAAAACTCTCGCAGCTCGCCCGTTTCGCGGTCCAGCGCAGTCAGGCTATGAAAGACATCCTTGATCTCGACGCCATACGCCCCGATGTTCTGCATCGGAGCGGCGCCTACAGTACCTGGAATCAGGCTGAGATTTTCGAGCCCTGCCAGCCCAAGCTCCAGACAGGATTGAACAAACGGATGCCAGGGCTCGCCGGCCTCGGCCTCTACAATCGATTCCGCACAGTCTTCACGCACGATGCGAATGCCGCGGCTCGTCATGCGCAGCACCAGCGCCTGCACATTACTGCTCAGCAGCAGATTGCTGCCGCCGCCGATGACCAGCAGCGGCACATCGTGTTCGGCGGAATACGCCAGCGCCTCGAGAACATCGTCGTCGCTGTGCGCTTCGGCAAACAATTGCGCCTGTACATTCACACCAAAGGTATTGAACGGCTTCAGGGAAACATCGGAGTGAACCTGCAAGGTCATGCCCTCACCTTTCCAGCCGGCTGGATAAACCGCATCAAGCCTCCAGAAGGCGTCTTACGCGCTCAAGGTCTTCAGGTGTGTCGACACCGCCGGGCGGCGCTTCAAGCGCGTCAGCCACATGAATGCGCACGCCATTCCACAGCGCACGCAATTGCTCGAGGCTTTCGGTGTTTTCCAGCCAGCACGGCCCCCAGCTGACGAAGTCATGCAGAAAACCCGCACGGTAGGCATAGATACCGATATGCCGGCGGTAAGGCACACCCGCAGGCAACCGGTCTTTATCACTGGCCAGCGCATCCCGCGCCCACGGAAGCGGAGCGCGGCTGAAGGTCAGGGCCAGACCGTTGATGTCGGTCGAGACCTTGACGATGTTCGGATTGAACAACGCCGCCACATCATCGATAGGCTCGGCCAGGGTAGCCATGCCGGCTTCCGGATGCGCAGCCAGGTTGGCTGCCACCTGGTCAATCACCGCAGGCGGGATCATCGGTTCGTCGCCCTGGACATTGACCACAATCGCATCGGCCGCCAGCCCCAGTTGCGTGGCCACCTCGGCCAGGCGATCGGTGCCGGAGTTGTGGTCTTCGCGGGTCAGCAGCACTTCAGCGCCAAATGCGCGGCACGCCTCGACGATGCGTGCATCGTCAGTCGCCACCACTACACGCTCGGCACTGCTCTTGCGTGCCTGTTCCCAGACAAGCTGAACCATGGGTTTGCCAGCAATGGTTTGCAACGGCTTGCCGGGAAACCGGCTGGAGCCGTAACGCGCCGGAATGACGACAGTAAAGGCTGCTGTCATTTTTCCAGTCGCTCATCGACGGTCAGGGTGCGCGCTTCGCTTTCCAGCATCACCGGAATACCGTCACGAACCGGGTAGGCAAGGCCTGCGCCCTTGCTGATCAGCTCGGTCTTGTCGGCGCTGAGCTTCAATGGCCCCTTGCAGATGGGGCAGGCAAGGATGTCGAGTAGTTTGGTGTCCATAGGAGATCCTGAAGCAATCATGAAGAAAGACGGAGGAGTTGCTCATCGAACCAGCCGACGAAGGCGTCGGACGGCACTGCATCGACCGCCAGATACCACCAATCGTCGCCTGCAAAGGCACGACACTTCACCGCATCCTTCTCGGTCATGACCAAGGGTAAAGCCGGGGTGAAGGTCAGCGCCTGAGCACTGTAGACTGCATGGTCGGCGAAAGCGTGAGCCACCGGTCGCCAGTGTAGTCCTTCGAGGGTCTTGAAGAAACGTTGCGGATTGCCGATTCCGGCGACCGCATGCAGCGCCTGCCCGGCCGGGAAATAGTCAACTGGCCGGCGCTCGCCGCTCCGCAGGTTGATCAGCGCAGACGGCTTGAGCGAGAACGCGTAGCCATCGTCGCGATCCGCAGCAGCGCCGTTGTAGAGCAAGGCATCGACACTCTTAAGCCGTTCGACCGGCTCGCGCAACGGGCCGGCCGGCAGGCAGCGGCGATTGCCCAGACCTCGGGCGGCATCGATCAGCACCAATTCAAGGTCACGCGCCAGACGGTAATGCTGCAAGCCATCGTCGGAAAGAATCAGGTCCAGCGGCTCGGCAGCGAGCAACGCCTGAACGGCGCGACTGCGATCAGGGTCGATCATCAGCGGCACACCGCAGCGCTTGACGATGAGCAAAGGCTCGTCACCTGCCTCGGCGGCGCTCTGGTCAGGCTGTACACGCCAGGGCAGGCTTGGCGGTTTGGCGCCATAACCTCGGCTGACAACGCCTACGCGCAGCCCGCGGAGGCGGCAGTGTTCGATCATCCAGAGGATCAGAGGCGTTTTGCCTGTGCCACCGATGGTGATATTGCCAACCACGATAATCGGCACCGGGGCCCGATAGATATCGCCCTCGCCAGCCACAAAACGCGCCCGTTTGCTGTCCACCACGCGTCGGTAAAGGCTTTCCAGCGGACGCAACAACATCAGCGCCGGGTGGCCCTTGTACCAGGCATCAAGCAAACGGTCGGTAAATGCCATCAGTTAGCCGTTGTGGCCTCGACAGTGGTCATGCGCAAATGACTGAAGCCCAGTTTCCCTGCTGCATCCATGGCCGTGATGACCGACTGATGAGGGGTCTTGCCATCCGCGCTGATAGACAGCGGCAAGCTGGTATCGCCCGCCGACTCGCGCTGCAGTGCTTCGATCAGCGTTGCCAGGTCGTTCTTCGGCAACAGCTGATTGTTCAGGGAAAATATCCCGTCGGCATTGATGGCGATGTCCAGGTGCTTCGCGGCGGCGTCCACCTCCGGCGTGCCGGTGACTGCCTGTGGCAAGTCCACACGCAGCTGGGTCTCACGGGTAAACGTGGTCGTCACGATGAAAAACAGCAGCAGGATGAACACCACGTCAATCAGAGAGACCAGATTGATGTCGATGTTTTCGCGAGGTCTGCGGCGGCGAAATTTCACTTCTTCTTGCCCCCGCCTGCCCTGGCCAGCGATTTGAGGTCTATTTTGGCGTCGATCAGATCGACATCACGGTCGCCCTGCACCACCTCGACCAGACGAATTGCTTGCTGCTCCATACCGACCACCAGTTCATCGACACGGCTTTGCAGAAAGCGGTGAAAGAAGATCGCAGGGATCGCAACGATAAGGCCCGACGCAGTACAGATAAGCGCCTTGGAAATACCACTCGCCAGCACACCTGCATTGGCTGTGGCACCGGTGCTGTTGAACGAGCCGAAAATGTCGATCATGCCCAATACTGTGCCCAGCAGACCGAGCAGAGGCGCCATCGCGGCGATCGAGCCCAGTGCGCTCAGGTAGCGCTCCAGGTCATGAATGACGCGAGCGGCGGCCTCCTCGATGCACTCCTTCATGATCTCGCGACCGTGCCTGGAGTTGGTCAGACCGGCAGCCAGGATCTCGCCCAGCGGCGAATCTGCGCGCAGTTGCTTGAGTTTTTCGTTGTCCAGCTTCTTTTCCTGAATCCACTGCCAGGCCTGCCCCAACAGATGCGGTGGCGCAATCCGGCTGGCGCGCAGCGTCCACAGGCGTTCGATAATGATGCCGACAGCGGCGATGGAGCTTAAAATGATCGGCAGCATCATCCAGCCGCCCGATTTGACCAGTTCCCACACAGTGATCACTCCCTCGAAAAATTGCCGCCACTCTAGCATAGGGTCGCCAAGTGCCGAACGTCGAGATCGATATCCCTTCATTCAATCACGCCAGAAGCGCCGTTGCGCGCGCTCCCCTTGTGGTGTACCGAATGCACCCAGTTGCAGGCTGACAGCGCCCAGTTCGGCGCTGTCATAACTGGCGATACCCAGCCACCGATAGCGCGCCATGACCAGTGGATGAGGATGGCCAAAGGCATTGTTGTGGCCGCGCGAGATCAGTACACCAACCGGCGCGACTGCTTGCAAAAAGCGCTTGGAGGAAGAACTGCGGCTGCCGTGGTGCGGCGCCTGCAACCAGTGGGCGCGCAGGTCGAAGCCGCTGCCCATCGCCGCACGCTCGGCGTGTACATCAATGTCGCCCGTTAACAACAGGCGCTCGCCATTGGCCTCGACGCTGAGGATGCAGGAGCCCGCGTTGCCGTCGGGGGCCTCCTCCCAGCGCCATGTCGTGAACACGACGCCGTCCCATTCCCAGCGTTCGCCGTTTTCGCACAGCCCGGCGTCGAGCTGCGGGGTCAGCCTGGCCACCTCTCCGCCCGACACTCGGTTCACCGGGAAGGCCCGATGAACCGCCAGGGCGCCGCCAGCATGATCCGCGTCGGCATGGCTGATCAGCATCAGATCAAGATGACGAACACCACTCTTGCGAATGGCGGGCACCACCACACGCTCGCCGATATCGAATTCACCAAAGCGTGGCCCTGCGTCATACAAAAGGGTGTGATTGCGCGTGCGCAGCAGAATCGACAGGCCCTGCCCGACATCGAGCTGCAGCACCTCGACCCGCCCCATCGGTACCGGTGTGATGGGCGGAAAAACGCATAGCAGCAACAAAGGCCAGCCCAGGGGGCGCATCGGCACACCTCTGGGCAGCAATAAAACAAAGGCTCCGAGCAGGCTTATCAGCCATGCCCAAACGGGCACCGCACTGGGCAGCCAGGCGGGCAGGACGTCGGCCACCCAGCCGAGAAACACGAACAGCCACTCCAGAGCGCCGCCCGCCAGCCACAGCAGGCCTTCACCCACCACCGGAACCGGCAGCAGCAAGGTGCCGATCAGTGCCAGCGGCAAGACGATGACGCTCACCCAGGGTACAGCGAGCAAATTGGCAAACGGACCACTCAGGCTGATCGGCAGGTTCAGCGCCAGCAGTATCGGCAGCAGGCCAATGGCGATCAACCATTGCGCGCGCGTCCAGCTTTGCCACCACTGCCAGGCGCCGAGACGACCACTGAAGATCAGGATCAGAATGCCCACTGCCGCGAATGACAGCCAAAAACCAGGCTGCAGGGTTACCAACGGCTCAAAGATCAGCACCGCGCAGAATGACAATAGGAGTGGCCAGACAACGCCCAGGTGCCGAAAGCGCAAGCGCCACAGCAACACCATGCCCACCATCACGCAGGCACGTCGGACCGGGACTTCGAAGCCAGCCAGCAGCCCGTAGCCCAGCGCCGCGACAAACGCCAATGCACACGCCGTCGGCAGCCAGGGCAACGCCCGTGGCCATAGCCCCCAACGTGCCAGACCTGCAATCAACGCATAGACCACCCCTGCCAGCAGACCGATATGCTGACCGGAAATGACCAGCAGGTGGACCGTGCCGGTGTTTTGCAGCACTTGCCAGTCAGTGCGCGACAGGCCCGAGCCGTCGCCCAGCACCAGCGCCGCCAGACCGCCTTCCCTGCCCTGCGCATCGACCGCCAGCAACCGCTGACGAATGCCATCGCGCCAGGCCCCGCGCGCTGGCGTCAGCAATTGACCGTCTGCCACAGTACCGGTCGCGCCGATGCGCCGGGCCAGTAGCCAGGCCTGATAATCGAAGGCATCCGGGTTGACCAGCCCGCCCGGACGCTTGAGTTTGAGGGCCAGACGCCAGCGCTCGCCGCTTTTGACATCGGGGCCGCCGTACCAGGCCACGCGAATACGCGCAGGCAGCTTCGCGCGCCGCGAGCGCGCATCCTCCAGTTCGAAACGCACCACGCCTTCTGCAACACTCGGCAACCCGACGACGTTGCCCTGCACCCACAGCGTCTGGCCGTCAAACCGATGCAGCAGGCGATCATTCAGCGCCCACTGCGCCGACACGCACGCCCACGTGAAGCCGACCAGAAAAAACGCCATTGGATAAGTACGAAACGGCAGCAGCATCAACGCCAGTATCGGCATCAGCAGCAATAGCCAGATCGGCGGCAATACCGGCAGAAAACGCAGGGCAACAAGCCCCAGCGCAAGCGCGATCATCCCTGTGCGCATGATGATTCCCTGAAGCAGAAAGCTCTAAGGATTAACGCAGCGGGGGACAATCAGCAGGAATGGTGTATTGCAGAATTTGAGCAACAGCGCTCTACAACCAGCCGACCCGCCAGCCTGGCGGGTCGAAGCCGATGTGTTACTGGCGCATACCGCGCCCGCTGACCAGGAGCCGTGCGCAGCCAAGGTACAGCACGATGGTCGCAACGATCATGAACGCCAGAGCGATGCTGATCTTGATGTCGGACACGCCCAGAATGCCGTAGCGAAATGCGTTGACCATGTGCAGGACCGGGTTGGCCAGCGACACGGTCTGCCAGAACGGCGGCAGCAGGTTGATTGAATAGAACACACCGCCCAGATACGTCAACGGGGTCAGAACGAACGTCGGGATAATCGAAATATCATCGAAATTGCGCGCGAACACTGCGTTGATGAAACCCAGCAGGGAGAAGATCGTTGCGGTCAGCACGACCACAATAATAGTCACGCCCAGGTGATGCACTTGCAGGTCGGTGAAAAACATCGACAACATGGTGACGATGAACCCCACCATCAGGCCGCGCAACACACCGCCCAGGGTGTAGCCGACCAGAATGGTGTGCGGCGACACCGGCGAGACCATCAGCTCTTCGATGGAGTGCTGAAACTTTGCACCGAAGAAGCTTGAAACCACATTGCCGTAGGAGTTGGTGATCACCGACATCATGATCAGGCCAGGCACGATGTATTGCATGTAGGTGAAACCACCCATGTCACCGATCTGCCGACCGATCAGATTCCCGAAAATCACGAAGTACAGGACCATGGTGATCGCTGGTGGCAGCAAGGTCTGTGGCCAGATCCTCATGAAGCGGTGGACTTCGCGATAGACGATGGTTTTCAGGGCAACCAGATTGGGACGCAGTTCGCCGTTTTGCTCAATCATACCGCCACCTTCGCCAGGTTTTTCTCAACCAGAGACACAAACAACTCCTCAAGGCGATTAGATTTATTGCGCAGGCTCAACACTTCAATGTTCTGGAACGCCAACTGGCTGAACAGCGCAGTGATGCCGACATTCTTGTCGACCTGAACTTCCAGCGTATGGCTGTCCAGCAGCCGGCAGGGAAAGCCCGGCAACTGAGGAGCGTTCTGCCAGGATTCCTTGAGGTCGAGCACAAACGTCTCGACGGTGAGCGTGGCGAGCAGCTGTTTCATTCCGGTGTTCTGCACTATCACTCCATGGTCGATGATGCCGATGTTGCGGCATAGCTGCTCGGCCTCTTCCAGGTAGTGAGTGGTCAGAATGATGGTGATGCCTTTTCTGTTCAGCTCGGTGAGGAAGGTCCACATCGAGCGGCGCAGTTCGATATCCACACCGGCCGTTGGCTCATCGAGGATCAGCAGACGCGGCTCGTGAATCAGCGCGCGGGCAATCATCAGGCGCCGTTTCATGCCGCCGGACAACGAACGCGAAGGCACATCGCGTTTGTCCCACAGACCCAGCTGGGTCAGGTACTGCTCGGCGCGTTCCTTGGCAATTTTCGCCGGGATGCCGTAGTAGCCGGCCTGAGTCACGACGATATCGAAGGTCTTCTCGAACTGGTTGAAGTTGAACTCTTGCGGCACGACGCCGATGCAACGCTTGAGCGCAGCAGGTTCACGGTCCAGGTCGTGACCGAAGATGTTCACTGTTCCGCCGGTCTTGTTGACCAGCGTCGAGATGACGCCAATGGTGGTGGATTTGCCAGCGCCGTTAGGGCCGAGCAAGGCGAAAAAATCACCTTCGGCCACGTCCAGATCGATGCCACTCAAGGCCTGGAACCCGTTGCCGTAGGTTTTGGTGAGCTGCCGAATGGACAGAGCGGAAGACATATCTTGAGAAATACCCATCAGGAAAAAGGAAATGAATCAGGCTGGAAGCAGCGGCCAGTCGTCGACCCGCTCAGCCTCAATCGAACAATGGTGCTTGGCTGAGCCGGTCAAGTACAGACACATCTGTTAATAGTAAATATCGAGCGCCGGGCATGATCCATCTGGCCCCGTTTGCAGCATCAGGTCAGCGGGCTCATGACAGCCTTGCGATAGGCCGGACGTGCTTTCAGACGTTCATACCAGGCTTGGAGGTGAGGCAGCGGCGGACGTTCAATCGGCATTTCAAACCAGCCGTAGGCAAAGCAGCCCAGCGGAATGTCGCCCATACCGAAAACCTCGCCAGACAGATAAGGCTGTCGAGACAACGCCTCATCGGCGATCAGCAGCAGACCGTGCAGGTTCTTTATGCCTTGCTCGATGGCAGGCCAGTCCTGCTTGTCAGCCGGCGTGCGCACCACGCCCCAGAATACCGGGCTGAAGGCAGCAGCAATGGTAGAAGTAGTCCAGTCCATCCATTTGTCTGCACTGGCTCGGGCCTGCACATCAGCGGGGTACAGCTCGGAATCAGGGGCGTGACGCGCCGCCAGGTAGCGCACGATGGCATTGGACTCCCAAAGCACAAAATCGCCGTCTTCGATCATGGGGATGCGCCCGTTGGGGTTTTTCGCACGATAAGCCGCTTCGTCGACCAGGCCGAACGCGCCGCCGGCATCCTGGGTTTGATAAGAAACCCCGACTTCTTCGGCAACCCAGAGCGCCTTGCGCACATTGCTGGAATTCTTCCGTCCCCAGATTTTAAGCATTGCGTTCCCCTCGCCTACGCTGGTAAATGAATACCATCAGTCTACGCCGATCCTGCGGCAACTTCCTTGTTAGCCAGGGGTCACTATCGATGTCGCCTCACCACTGCCTGGCGACCAGTTACTGGTAGCTGCCAGGGCGGCTGTCATCACGGAGGAACACCTATGCTGTTGTTGTGGATTGTAGTGCTGGTCGTCGGCATTGCCTGGCTGGCTCACCGACGTATCGACCCGCTCCCGGCGCTTGGCGTAGTGGCTGTCTATTTGTTGGCCATGGGTATTTTCGGCCGCGCGCCAGGATGGCTGCTGACAGTGTTCTGGTTGTTGTGGCTGGCGCTATTCATACCGCTGATACTGCCTGATCTGCGCCGTAAACATTTCACCACCCCGATGTTCAGCTGGTTCCAAAAGGTCTTGCCGCCCATGTCGGAAACCGAGCGCGATGCCATCGACGCCGGGACGGTCTGGTGGGATGGCGAACTGTTCAGCGGGCGTCCGGACTGGGACAAATTGCTGGCCTATCCGAAAGTCCGCCTGACCGAAGAAGAACAGGCGTTTATCGATGGCCCGACCGAAGAACTCTGTGCGATGGTCAGCGATTGGGAGATCGGCCAGGCGATGGACCTGCCACCCCAAGCCTGGGCGCACATGAAAGCGCACGGCTTTTTCGCTCTGATTATTCCCAAAGAGTTCGGCGGCAAGGGCTTCTCGGCCTACGCTCACTCTCAGGTTGCGATGAAACTGGCCACCCGCAGCGGTGACCTGGCGTCCACCGTGATGGTCCCCAATTCCCTCGGCCCGGCTGAATTGCTGCTGCATTACGGCACCGACGAACAGCGCAATCACTACTTGCCGCGTCTGGCACGTGGTGAAGACATTCCCTGCTTTGCGTTGACCGGTCCGCTGGCAGGCTCCGATGCAGGCGCGATGCCCGACACCGGCATCATCTGCAAAGGCCAGTGGCAGGGCGAAGAAGTCATCGGCCTGCGTCTGACCTGGGAGAAGCGCTACATCACCCTCGGCCCGGTGGCCACCCTGCTCGGCCTGGCCTTCAAGGCTTACGACCCCGAGCACCTGCTGGGTGAAGAGGAAGACCTGGGCATCAGCCTGGCGCTGATCCCTACCGAAACCCAGGGTGTGGAGATCGGCCGTCGCCATCTGCCGCTGGGCGCCGCGTTCATGAATGGCCCGAACTCGGGCAAGGACGTGTTCGTGCCCCTGAGCTACCTGATCGGTGGTCAGCCGATGCTCGGCAAAGGCTGGATGATGCTGATGAACTGCCTGTCGGTGGGTCGCTCGATTTCGCTGCCTGCGGTCGGCACTGGCGCGGCCAAATACACCAGCCTGGTGACAGGGCAGTACGCCAAGGTTCGAGAGCAATTCAATGTGCCGCTGTCGGCTTTTGAAGGTATTCAGGAGGCACTGGCGCGCATAGGCGGCAACGCCTGGCTGATGGACAGCGCCCGCATGCTGACGGCCAACGCAGTCGATCTGGGCGAGAAACCTTCGGTACTGTCGGCGATCCTCAAGTACCACCTGACCGAGCGTGGCCGCGAGTGCATCGGCCATGCGATGGATGTGCACGGTGGCAAGGGCATCATCATGGGGCCGAACAACTATCTGGGCCGTAACTGGCAAGGCGCGCCGATCTTCATTACCGTCGAAGGCGCCAACATCCTCTCGCGCAACCTGATGATCTTCGGCCAGGGTGCCATTCGCTGCCATCCGTTCGTGCTCAAGGAAATGGCGTTGGCCGGACGCGAAGACAAGCAACAAGCCCTGCTCGAGTTTGACAGTCTTCTGCTCAAGCACATCGGGTTTGCGGTAAGCAACGCGGCCAGCACCCTGATCCTCAATCTCGGCTTCGGGCATTTCGAACGAGCGCCGGGCAACAGCCTGAGTCAGGGCTATTTCCGCGCGCTCAATCGGCAGGCAGCAGCGTTTGCGATGCTGGCCGACCTGAGCATGATGCTGCTGGGTGGCGAGCTGAAGCGCCGTGAACGCCTGTCCGCACGGCTGGGTGACGTACTCAGTCACATGTACCTCGCCTCGGCCGCGCTCAAGCGTTATCACGATCTGGGTTCGCCCGACCACATGAGCCCGTTGTTTCGTTGGGCGATGGAAGAAAGCCTCGGGCATTCGGAACGTGCGATGGACGAAATCCTCAGCAATTTTCCTAACCGGTTGCTGGGCGGCGTACTGCGCGCTTTGGTCTTCCCGTTTGGCCGTCGTCACAAGGGGCCGTCGGACAAGCTGGACGGCGAGGTTGCACAGGTGCTGGGCCGAGCCAAAGGCGATCCGACCCTTGAAGAGCTGCTGGCAGGCTGCTACCGCCCGCAATCGGCAGAAGACCCGGTGGGCGCCCTGCAACATGCAGTGGACCTGCTGAGCGCCGCCTATCCGCTTCATAAAAAATTGCAAGTGGCGCTCAAAAGCGGTCAGGTCAAACCCGACGCCGGCGAACATGCCATCGACGCTGCGTTGCGTCTTGGTGTGCTGCAGGCAGATGAAGTGCAGACATTGCGCACGGCGGAAGCGGCTCGTCGCGTGGTGATCGATGTGGACGACTTCGACAAGGAAGAGCTGACACTGACGGAAGGCAAGATTCGCTGATCCGTCGGGTAGCACCACACAGCAGGCGCGTAGAGCTTTATACTCTCGCGCCTGTTTTTGCATTTGAGGATTACCCCGATGGCCGACGCCACTCTCGACTACCAACTTGGCCTGCTGGCACACCTGCGCAGCATTCTGGTCGCGCTGGGCGAGGCCGAGCAGGTTCCTGAAGAAAGCCATGCCTTGTTCATGGAACGCTTCGATGAACTGGTCGAACAACTGCCGCTTGACCCGATCGAGAGCCAGTACCTGGGACAAGACATTCTGTGCCAGGTGATTCAGCGCTACCCGCAAATCGCCCATCTGGTGCCTCGCGACCTGCTGTGGTTCTTCGCCGGCGACTGCCTGCACTTCATGCCTGATGACGAAATCGAGCTGTATCAAGCGCTTGAAGAGCGTCGTTACGAAGCAGAGCAGAACGATGAGCCGTTTGACTGGAATCAGGAAAAGCAACTGCTGTCCATTCCCGCCCAAGGCAGCAAGCACTGAGTAGCCACCTACCCGCTCTCTGAAAACATCGATAAATACGATCATTCCATACCGGGATTTGATTCTGTTTATCGATCAGGCGGGCCTACCATGACACTCATTATCACCTGATGAGGAGTGCCTTTTTTTCATGACTCAATTTCGTAAAGTGCTGTCTGTTCAGGCTGGCCAACCTGCCTCTGACGGCGCTGGCGTGAAACTGACGCGGGTGTTCGGTGGCCGTGGCGTAGAGCAGTTCGATCCGTTTCTGATGCTGGACGAGTTTGGCTCGGACAAACCGGACGATTACATCGCAGGTTTCCCGCCCCATCCGCACCGTGGTTTCGAAACAGTGACCTACATGCTCGAAGGTCGCATGCGCCACGAAGACCACATGGGCAACGTCGGCCTGCTGCAGGGCGGCGGCGTGCAATGGATGACCGCCGCTCGCGGGATTATCCACAGCGAAATGCCCGAGCTTGAACAAGGCACCATGCGCGGCTTTCAGTTGTGGCTGAATCTGCCTGGCAAGAACAAGCTGAACGACGCCAGCTATCAGGACATCCAGCCGGAAAACGTTCCCCGCCTTACCACCGAGCAAGGCGTACACGTTGTGGTTCTGGCCGGTCGTTTCGATGACGGCAAGGTTCAGCAGCTCGGGGCCGTGCAACGCCCAGACACCGAACCGCTGTATTTTGACTTCCACATGCCTGCAGGCAGTCGCATCAGCCCGCAATTGCCCGCTGGTCACCTTGCGCTGCTGTACGTGTATGAGGGCAGCGTCGAGCTTGAGGGCAGCAGCCAACCGATTGGCGTGCGCCAGATAGCGCGGCTGTCCGACGAAGGCGAACTGTTGATCAGCAGCACCGACGGCGCTCGAGTGCTGTTGATTGCAGGCAAACCCTTGCACGAGCCGATTGTGCAATACGGGCCATTCGTGATGAACACGCGTGAAGAGATCGAGCAGGCGTTGCGCGACCTCCGGGAAGATCGCCTGACCGCGTGATACCCGCCCTGCCCCCTGCACCACCGGGAATCCGTCATTCAATCCGGTTTCCCGGTCGTCAACGGCAGCCTGACACGGCAGCACCCTCGCAAGGTCCACCGCTCGTGGCTGGTTAAGCCAGCCGCAGGAACCGTTTCAATTCTGCGCCTTGGGCAATCGCGTCGTGGCGACCCAGCTCAATCAGCTCACTGCAATAACCCGACTCGAACAACAGATAGCTGAGGACACTGGCGCCGCTGCTCTTGGTCGCCCCCGGGCCGCGCAGAAAAGTGCGCAGTGCCGGCGGCAACTCGCGGCGGTGACGTGCAGCAATTTCGTCCAGCGGTCGGCTGGGAGAGATCACCAGCACTTCTACCGGCTCCATGCCCGGTTGCCTTATCTGCTCGTCGGGCAGCAGCGCACTGGCCATGTTCAACCGCTCCAGCAGTTCGATATCGCTTTCGAGGTTGTCGATGAACGTGCTGTTGAGCATGTGCCCGCTGATTTGCGCCAGGCTCGGTTGAATGCCGCTTGGCGGACGCGGCGCAGGCCTTTCGCTCTTGAGCCCGCGCGGATTGCCGCTGACCCCCACCACCAGCACACGATTTGCCCCCAGGTGCAGCGCCGGGCTGATCGGTGCCGACTGCCGCACGGCGCCATCCCCGAAGTATTCCTGATCGAGCATCACCGGGGCGAACAGCAGGGGAATGGCAGAACTGGCAAGCAAGTGGTCCACCGTCAGTTGCGTTGGCCGACCGGTACGCCGATGACGCAGCCAGGGTTCGATAGTGCCGCGACCTTGATAGAACGTGACTGCATGCCCTGACTCGTAGCCGAAGGCTGTCACCGCCACTGCACGCAGATGATGGGCGTCAATGGCGGCTTCGATCCCGGAAAGGTCCAGCCGCTCGTTGAGCAGATCACGCAAGGGTGAACTGTTGAGCAAGGCAACCGGAATATTGCGACCGAACCCCATCAGGCTGCGTCCAAAAAACCGGCTGGCCTGATGAATCACGCCTGACCAGTCACTGCGCAGCACTTGGTGACTGCGAAATGACTGCCAGAACTCGGTCAACTGGTGAATGGCGATGCGAAAATGCAGCGCGCCGCTGGCCAGCTTCACTGCGTTGATCGCACCTGCCGACGTGCCGACAATGACCGGGAAAGGATTGGGTGAACCGGCAGGCAGCAGGTCGGCAATGCCGGCAAGCACCCCTACCTGATAGGCGGCACGGGCACCGCCTCCTGACAGAATGAGCCCGGTCACGGGCTCGACATTGCTTGTCACAGTACTGCTCGAAACGACGGGTTCTGGCATCTGCAACTGACCTCGGTGATCGAAGACACTTTATCTATGCTTGTTATATAGCTTCGGTTCACCTGCCGGTCGACTTTTGAAACGTCGATGGGCCCACAGATATTGTTCCGGGCATTCGGTAATGGCTTTTTCTACCCACTGATTGATGCGCAGACAGTCGACTTCGTCGCTTTCACCCGGAAAATCTTCCAGGGCAGGATGAATGACCAACCGATAACCGCTGCCATCGGCCAGCCGCTGCTGGGTGAACGGAACCACCCGCGCACGCCCCAAGCGGGCAAATTTGCTGGTGGCGGTCACGGTGGCCGCCTGAATGCCGAACAGCGGCACGAACACACTTTGTTTGGCGCCATAGTCTTGGTCGGGCGCGTACCAGATGGCACGTCCGGCGCGCAGCAGCTTGAGCATGCCGCGCACATCGTCGCGTTCGACGGCCAGCGAGTCGAGATTGTGACGCTCGCGGCCACGACGCTGGATGAAATCGAACACCGGGCTCTTGTGTTCACGGTACATGCCGTCGATGGTGTGCTGCTGGCCCAGTAGCGCGGCGCCGATCTCCAGCGTGGTGAAATGCAGCGCCATCAGGATCACGCCTTCGCCCTGTTGATGAGCCTGCTGCAGGTGTTCAAGCCCTTCGACCCGAGCCAGCTTCGCCAGTCGCTGCCTGGACCACCACCAGCTCATGGCCATTTCAAAAAAAGCGATGCCCGTGGAGGCGAAGTTTTCCTTCAGCAGACGCTTGCGCTCGGCAGCGGACAAATGCGGAAAACACAGCTCGAGGTTGCGCGATGCAATATTTTTTCGATCAGTGGCCACCCGATACATGACTGCGCCCAGAGCTCGACCAATGACCAGCAAGACCCGAAAAGGCAACTGGACGATCAGCCACAAAAGCCCCAGCCCCAGCCACAACGGCCAGAAACGGGGATGAAGGAAACTGGATTTAAAGCGCGGGCGATCCATTTGGGCTTCCGTCAGAACAAAGGCCGCGCATTCTACAACGGTTCGACCCGCTTGCGGCTCGCGGGCGTTCTCGCTATAAGTCTCGGCACTTTTAGCGACAAGCTGTTGTGTATATCAACCATGAGCCAGATTGAATCGCAAAACCCGGAACCCGTATTTCAACTCAAGGGCAGCATGCTCGCCATCACTGTGATGGAGCTGACCCGAGCCAACCTCGAAGCGCTCGACAGGCAACTGGCGGCGAAAGTGGCGCAGGCTCCCAACTTCTTCAGCAACACGCCGTTGATCCTGGCTCTGGACAAACTGGCGCCCCACGAAGGCGCGGTGGACCTGCCGGGGCTGATGCGCATCTGTCGTCAGCACGGCCTGCGCACCCTGGCCATCCGGGCCAATCGCATTGAAGACATCGCTGCAGCCATCGCCGTCGATATCCCGGTGCTTCCGCCATCCGGTGCTCGTGAACGCGTACTGGACCCGGTCGAAGCCGAGGCGCCAAAGAAGGTTCCGGAAAAACCGCCCGAGCCCGTTATCAAGCCGACCCGTGTGATTACGTCGCCAGTCCGCGGCGGCCAGCAGATCTACGCCCAGGGCGGCGATCTGGTCGTGGTCGCGCCTGTCAGTCCCGGCGCGGAACTTCTGGCCGATGGAAACATCCATGTGTACGGCCCGATGCGCGGCAGAGCACTGGCAGGTATCAAGGGTGACACTCGGGCAAGGATCTTCTGTCAGCAACTCAGCGCCGAGCTGATTTCGATTGCCGGGCAATACAAGGTCTCCGAAGACTTGCGCAGAGACCCTTTGTGGGGCTCGCCGGTCCAGATAAGCCTTTCCGGTGATGTGTTGAACATCATTCGTCTTTAACGGATACTGCCGCAATTTTCAAAGTATCTCTGATTCGCCGCGAAAAGGTCGCAAAGGCTGTAGGAAATCCTGAAAGGCGTCGCTTTTCAGTCGGCATATGAGTTGAAAGTAATAGCCCGGTGCTAGCTTTCCAGGATCATGCCATTTGATTTCCAGAACTCTTCGACCCCTGCTGCGTCACGAGATGCTCTTCAGGGACTCAACGTCCTTTTCATCTAGGGGTGATTCACCTTGGCCAAGATTCTAGTTGTTACATCCGGCAAGGGTGGTGTGGGCAAGACCACTACCAGCGCCGCCATCGGTACAGGCCTCGCATTGCGCGGCCACAAGACTGTCATCGTCGACTTCGACGTCGGCCTGCGTAATCTCGACCTGATCATGGGCTGCGAGCGTCGCGTCGTTTATGACTTCGTCAACGTGGTCACAGGCGAAGCCAACCTGCAACAGGCGCTCATCAAGGACAAGAAGATCGAAAACCTGTTCGTGCTGGCCGCCAGCCAGACACGTGACAAGGATGCACTGACCAAGGAGGGCGTTGAAAAAGTCCTCATGGAACTGAAAAAGACCTTTGAATACATCGTCTGCGATTCGCCAGCAGGTATCGAAACCGGTGCTCATCTGGCGATGTACTTCGCCGACGAAGCCATCGTCGTGACCAACCCTGAAGTCTCCTCGGTACGTGACTCTGACCGCATGCTCGGCCTGCTGGCCAGCAAATCGCGTCGCGCAGAGCTCGGTGAAGACCCGATCAAGGAACACTTGCTGCTGACCCGCTACAACCCCGAGCGCGTCAGCAAGGGCGAAATGCTTGGCGTGGAAGACGTGAAGGAAATTCTCGCCGTCACCCTGCTGGGCGTGATCCCGGAATCTCAGGCTGTCCTCAAGGCGTCCAACTCGGGCGTACCGGTCATTCTGGATGACCAGAGCGACGCCGGTCAGGCGTACAGCGATGCAGTCGACCGCTTGCTGGGCAAAACACTTGAGCACCGTTTTCTGGATGTGCATAAGAAAGGATTCTTTGAACGTCTGTTCGGGGGTAACTGATGAATATTTTTGACTTCTTTCGTGACCGCAAAAAAGAAAGCACGGCCTCGGTAGCGAAAGAGCGTCTGCAGATCATCGTTGCGCACGAACGTGGCCAGCGAACGACCCCTGACTACCTTCCTGCCCTGCAGAAAGAGCTGGTGGAAGTGATCCGCAAATACGTCAATATCGAGTCCGATCAGGTTCAGGTCGCTCTGGAAAGCCAGGGCAGCTGCTCGATTCTGGAACTCAATATCACCCTGCCAGATCGCTGATCAGGCAGTCGTCCACGGCGGCATCGGCGCACTTCTCAAGAAGCTGCGCCTTTGCCGCTGTCGGCGTTTCTAGCGTTTCGAGGCCGTTGCATGCCGCTGTCCAACATCCGCATCATTTATCAGGACGCTGCCGTTCTGGTGATTGACAAGCCTACCTTGCTGCTTTCCGTCCCCGGCCGCGCCGATGACAACAAGGATTGCCTGATTACCCGCCTGCAGGAAAACGGTTACCCCGAAGCCCGCATCGTTCATCGTCTGGATTGGGAAACGTCCGGCATCATTCTGCTGGCTCGCGATCCCGATACGCATCGCGAATTGTCGCGGCAGTTTCACGATCGTGAAACCGAAAAAGCCTACACCGCGCTGTGCTGGGGCCAGCCGTCGCTGGACAGCGGCAGCATCGACCTGCCCTTGCGCTACGATCCGCCGACCAAGCCGCGCCATGTCGTGGATCACGAGGCTGGCAAGCACGCGCTAACGTACTGGAAAGTTCTCGAACGGCATGCCAGCCATTGCCGGGTCGAACTCACGCCTGTCACCGGCCGCTCTCACCAGTTGCGCGTGCACATGCTGTCCATCGGGCATCCGCTGCTGGGCGATGGCCTTTACGCCCATTCCGAGGCGCTGGCGGCGTACCCGCGCCTGTGCCTGCACGCCAGCATGCTGAGTTTCACGCATCCCGGCAGCGGCGAACGAATGACCTTCGAGTGCCCTGTACCTTTCTGACCTGCATCACACAGCGGTTCTGAGCCATGACTATAGTGTCCACGCCTCGCGTGGTCATGCCGTTCGTGACGCTTTGCGTCACACAGCAGTTCCGTGATGTCAGGTGAGTGCAACCCAAGGCAACGTTTGAGCCAATGCGGTAAACTCGCGCCATTGCTGTCTGGAGCTATTTATGCGCGACGAGTTGAACAAAGGCCTCATCGATTTTCTCAAGGCCTCGCCTACCCCCTTTCACGCCACCGCCACCCTTGTGCAACACTTTGAGGCTGCGGGTTTTCAACGTTTGGACGAACGTGACACCTGGGGCATCGAAACCGGTGGCCGGTACTACGTCACACGCAATGATTCTTCCATTGTCGCGTTCAGAATGGGCCGCCAGTCGCCGCTTACCGGCGGCATCCGCATGGTCGGCGCGCACACTGACAGCCCATGCCTGCGGGTCAAGCCGCAACCGGAACTGCAACGTCAGGGCTTCTGGCAATTGGGTGTCGAAGTCTACGGCGGTGCGCTGCTGGCCCCTTGGTTCGACCGCGACCTGTCGCTGGCCGGCCGGGTCACCTTCCGCCGTGACGGCAAGGTCGAAAGCCAGCTCATCGACTTCAGACTGCCGATCGCTGTCATCCCCAACCTGGCTATTCACCTGAACCGCACAGCCAATGAAGGCTGGGCGATCAACGCGCAAAACGAGCTGCCGCCGATTCTGGCGCAAGTCGCCGGTGACGAGCGCGCAGACTTCCGCGCGCTACTGACTGATCAGTTGGCACGCGAACATGGCCTGAACGCCGATGTAGTGCTTGATTACGAGCTGAGTTTCTACGACACCCAGAGCGCAGCAGTCGTTGGCCTCAATGGTGACTTCCTGGCGGGCGCACGTCTGGACAACCTACTATCATGCTTCGCAGGCATGCAGGCGCTGCTCAACACCAGCAGTGATGAAACCGCCCTGCTGGTGTGTACCGATCACGAGGAAGTGGGCTCATCCTCGACGTGCGGCGCAGACGGCGCGATGCTGGAACAGATCGTCCAGCGCCTGCTGCCAAGCAGCGAAGACTATGTACGCACCATTCAGAAATCGCTGATGATTTCCGCCGACAACGCTCATGGCATACACCCCAACTACGCCGAGAAGCATGATGCCAATCACGGGCCCAAGCTCAACGCCGGGCCAGTCATCAAGGTCAACAGCAATCAGCGCTACGCCACCAACAGCGAAACCGCAGGTTTCTTCCGCCATCTGTGCATGGCTGAAGAAGTGCCCGTGCAAAGCTTCGTGGTGCGCAGCGACATGGCCTGTGGCTCCACCATCGGGCCGATCACCGCCAGCCACCTGGGCATACGTACGGTCGACATCGGCTTACCGACATTCGCCATGCACTCGATTCGGGAGCTTGCCGGCAGCCACGATCTGGCGCATCTGGTCAAGGTATTGGGCGCGTTCTATGCCAGCCATGAGCTGCCGTAGCAGTCACCAAGGACACAAACTGTATCGCGGGGCAGCCTGCTGTCCCGCACCTCAGCCGCTGCCGCTCGATAGATGCCTGGTCAGAATAAAATTCAATGTTCGCTGAGAATGAAAGAAATAAGTACAGCATGGGTGTTTCGAAAAAGGGACTTCATGTCCCGCAATCCATTGACGTACCCTGTCAATGCTTGACACCGGCGTTTTCGAATAAACCGGTGGACGTGGTTCAGGCATCATCGTCTTCGGGTTTACTGACGATATCGTCATCTTCGTTCACGTAATACGGCATGTCGGCCTCAACGCCTTTCTCTCCTGTTTTGGCAACCAGTTGCCTGTATTTTTTGCCATCCCAGAGCCGGAAAATAAGCGTGGAGTCCTCGCCACCCGAGAGCGTTGAGCCCTCGCTGCCAATAAGCTTGCTGCGAGCGCCCGCGACCAGAACGCTGTTCTTTCCGGCGGTCAACTTGCATTGGTCTCCAGCCATCAACGTACAGTCATTCCCGCCTGTAAGTTTGCTTCGATCACCCGCAGTCAGGTAACTGTTGTTTCCGGCCAGCAACTTGCTGCGATCACCGGCTGTCTGATTGCTGTCTGCGCCGGCGATCAGCCTGCTTCGATCACCTGCCAATTGCACGCTGAACGCACCGGCAATAAGCGTGCTGCGAAACCCCGCTGTCTGCGAACTGCCCTTGCCGGCAATAAGCATGCTTTTATGCCCGGCAACTTGAATACTCTCATGGCCCGCAATCAACGAACTGCCATAACTTGCAATCTGGTTACTGCCGTAGCCCGCAGTCAATGTACTGCGCATACCAGAGGTAAGACTGCTGCCGTAACCCGCAATCAGCACACTGCGCAGCCCGGCTATCAGCGTACTGCCATAACCTGCGGTCAACAGACTTCTGATCCCACTGGTCAGCGTACTGCCATACCCGGCTATCAACGAGCTGTCTTCCCCGGCCGTTGCGGTACTGCCATAGCCCGCAGTCAATGAACTACCACGCTCTGCGGTTTGCGTACTGCCGTAGCCAGCCGTGAGGGTACTTTCATAGCCTGCTGTCTGCGTGCTGCCATAGCCTGCAATCAGGGAACTGGAAAAGCCAGCGGTGGAAGTACTCCCGTAGCCGGTAGTAAGCGAGCTGTTTTCCTGTGCCGTCTGCGTGCTGCCGTAACCGGCAGTCAGCGTACTCTCGTAGCCTGCGGTCTGAGTACTGCCGTAACCCGCAATCAACGAGCTGGAATAACCGGCGGTGGAGGTACTTCCATAGCCGGTAACGAGATCACTGTGCTCCTGTGCCGTCTGCGTGCTGCCATAGCCAGAGGTTAGCGTGCTCTCGTAGCCCGCGGTCTGAGTACTGCCGTAACCCGCAATCAACGAGCTGGAATAACCGGCGGTGGAGGTGCTTCCATAGCCCGTGGTGAGCGAGCTGCTTTCCTGTGCGGTTTGCGTACTGCCGTAACCGGCAGTCAGTGTGCTCTCGTATCCTGCAGTTTGCGTGCTGCCATAGCCGGCAATCAAAGAACTGGAATAGCCGGCGGTGGAGGTACTTCCATAGCCAGTGACAAGGTCACTGCGCTCCTGAGCTGTTTGCGTACTGCCGTAGCCTGCAGTCAGGATACTTTTGAAGCCCGCCGTCTGAGTGCTGCCGTACCCGGCTATCAGCGAACTGTTCGATCCCGCAGTTGAAGTGCTGCCGTAGCCTGCGACCAGATCACTGCGTTCCCGAGCGGTCTGAGTACTGCCGTAACCGGCGGTCAGCATACTTCTGTAACTGGCTGTCTGAGTACTGCCATAACCCGCAATCAGTGAACTGCCAGAGCCTGCCGTACCCGTACTCCCGTAACCCGCTATCAGGTCGCTACCGTCTCTGGCC
The DNA here is from genome assembly GCF_000156995.2 of Pseudomonas coronafaciens pv. oryzae str. 1_6. Taxonomy (NCBI): domain Bacteria; kingdom Pseudomonadati; phylum Pseudomonadota; class Gammaproteobacteria; order Pseudomonadales; family Pseudomonadaceae; genus Pseudomonas; species Pseudomonas coronafaciens. The sequence continues at coordinate 3,744,532 of NZ_CP046035.1, forward strand.
GTCTGAGTACTTCCATAACCCGCCGTCAGGATGCTCTTGTGACCTGCTGTCTGCGTGCTGCCGTAACCCGCCACGATGAAGCTTTCATGCCCCGCAGTGCCTGTACTCCCATAACCTGAAGTCAGGTTACTGTCGGCCCCGGCTGTTTGTGTACTGCCGTAGCCCGCTGTCAGAATGCTACCTTCCCGAGCAGTCTGGGTACTGCCGTAACCTGCTGTGAGCGAGCTGTCACTGCCAGAGGTCTGTGTACTGCCATAACCGGCGATCAGAGAACTGTCGGCTCCTGCTGTTCCAGTGCTGCCATAACCCGCCGTCAGGTTACTGCCCTCTTGCGCGGTCTGTGTACTGCCATAACCTGCTGTCATTGCACTGTCTGCGCCCGAGGTCTGCGTGCTGCCGTAGCCTGCTATCAACGAGCTATCGGAGCCAGCCGTCCCGGTGCTGCCATACCCGGCTGTCAGGTTGCTGCCCTGCTGAGCGGTCTGGGTACTGCCGTAGCCTGCCGTGAGCGAGCTGTCACTGCCAGAGGTCTGGGTACTGCCATAACCGGCGATCAGGGAGCTGTCGGCGCCTGCCGTACCAGTACTCCCATAACCCGCCGTCAGGTTACTGCCCTCCTGCGCGGTCTGTGTACTGCCATAACCTGCTGTCATTGCACTGTCTGCGCCCGAGGTCTGCGTGCTGCCGTAGCCTGCTATCAACGAGCTATCGGAGCCAGCCGTCCCGGTGCTGCCATACCCGGCCGTCAGGTTGCTGCCCTGCTGGGCGGTCTGGGTACTGCCGTAGCCCGCTGTCAGTGCGCTATCACTCCCGGAGGTCTGTGTGCTGCCATAACCGGCGATCAGCGAACTGTCAGAGCCAGCGGTGCCTGTACTGCCGTAACCAGAAGTAAGATTGCTTCCCTCTTGAGCGGTCTGAGTGCTGCCGTAGCCCGCCGTCAGGGAACTGTCACTTCCTGACGTCTGTGTGCTGCCATAACCGGCGATCAGCGAACTGTCGGCACCTGCTGTGCCAGTGCTGCCGTAACCGGCGGTGAGATTGCTGCCTTCTTGGGCCGTCTGAGTGCTGCCATAGCCTGCGGTCAAGGCGCTGTCCCCGCCCGAGGTCTGAGTACTGCCGTAACCCGCGATCAGCGAGCTGTCGGAACCTGCAGTGCCGGTGCTGCCATACCCGGCGGTGAGATTGCTGCCTTCCCGGGCCGTTTGCGTGCTGCCGTATCCCGCCGTCAGCGAACTGTCCCCACCAGAAGTCTGTGTACTGCCGTAACCTGCGATGAGCGAGCTATCGGAACCCGCCGTGCCGGTGCTGCCATACCCTGCCGTCAGGTTGCTGCCTTCGCGGGCGGTCTGGGTGCTGCCATAACCCGCAGTCAGCGCGCTATCCCCTCCGGCAGTCTGGGTGCTGCCATAGCCTGCTACCAAAGCGCTGTCGGAGCCGGCGGTTCCTGTACTTCCATAACCGGCAATAAGATCACTGTGGTTGCCAGCGGTTTCGGTACTGCCATAACCGGCAATGAGCCGACTGTGGTTATCGCCACTCAACGTGCCGCCGTAAGTGGCGGTCTGCAAAGTCTGCGGCACCGTCACCGGCAAGTTGTTTGCCAAGGGGGCTGTCGCGCTGACCAACGCCACATCGAACACTTCATGACTGGCCTGTTCGGCCACAGGTAACGTGACACTTACCGCCGCAGGCGTGGTCAAGAGCATAGGCGTAGGCGCGGGCATTGATGCCTGGTCGGCCTGACGTGCCGAAATGAAGTGTGACGCACTAATTTTGTCGCCGACATGAACCACCTCGCCTCGCGGAAACTTGACCATCCCCGGTTCTTCCAGGCTGATGATGTCTGTAACGGCGACCTCACAGACAATCCATCGTGCGTCGGCATGCAGGCTTAGAAAAGCGCTGGTTCCAGCGCCCCACAGCAGACCGACCAAGCCATTCTCATGCCGCCTGGTTGACTGCCAGTATTTGGATTCAACTGTTCCGGAAGCGGGCCATATAAGGCCGCAATGATCGGCCATGTTATTTGCACAGGTACGCAGCACTAACGCCTTGTCGAGATTCATTACAGCATCCTCATAGATCCTTTAAATAAAAGCAGCTGCACTTATCAAGCATTGCTTTACAGGACAACCGCCATGTCAGCCTTAATCCCACAGCGGAACGGCGCACAGGAAAACCACTGGCCTGCGCACTTCGCTCCACACTAAAAAACCTAACACAGCGCATTAGGAAATATTAATTAATTCTAAAATTTTTTCTTATATACCCCTTAAAAATTAGAATAATCACTCTGGAAAATCCTGAAGAAAAACCAACTAATTTACGCCACGCCCCTCCGAGAGAATAGAAATATTTTCAATGATTTTTTTATTAGCTGGCCACGGACACTATATAAAACCTATTAACCATGCCGTACACTTCGCAAGCACTAGAACAATGAAACAACTATTAACTTATATAAAACAGCCAACTAACAAAGGTGCGGGCCGCACCCGGCAAGTGGGTTTGCAATACAAGCGTCAGTTGCTATGCACCTTAGCGCGCACATGAATAGCATCATGACGCCAGTATTCGAGGTCGCAGTCGATCAGCCGGTCGTTGCGATCATAGTTGACCCGCGCAATGCGCAAACCCGGGCTGCCGAGTGAAACCTTCAGGGCGGCGGCTGCCTCGACGTGCAGTGCCGTGGGTACCATGTCGAAATGCACCTGACCGTAGTGAATGTCGTAGCACCGGGCGTAAAGCTCGGTGAGCGACTCGCTCAGGTCGTGTTCGAGAATACCTGGGAACAACTCAGGCCTCAGGTAATGCTCAACGTACAGCACCAGACGCTGGTCGATACGCCGCGCGCGGCAGATCTGGATCACGCTTGACAGTGCCGGCAGCTCCAGCATTTCGCAGATTTTCGCTGACGCCGGCTGCAGACGCGCCGAAAGCAAGCGGGTGTGAGCCACCCTTCCCTGCGCGCAGACCATCGCGTGAAAATGACTGCGTCGAATCAGGTCATAGGCCAGGCGCGGCGGCGATATGAACCAGCCACGTCGCTCTTCGCGGTAGATCAGCCCTTGAGCCTCCAGTTGCAGGAGTGCCTCGCGCAGGGTGATGCGCGTGGTAGCGAATACTTCACTGAGCTTGCGCTCGGCGGGCAGTTGGCTGCCGTGCGGCAACAGACCGTGTTCTATTTGCTCCTGCAAAGCGTTGCAGATAGTGGTGACTGCTCGTGGTACATCTTCGCGCATTTGCGTACCTGTCTGGACTAGACCAGCCCTCTCGCGGGGCACGCATGCGTGCTGCAACCGCTGTTAACTCCATCGGTGCAAGCCTAGGCCGGCCAGATGACCATCCCGTGACACAGCACTTCACAATCCATGCTAGACGCCGCTCCAAAAGCCCTGAAACCCCATTGATTCAGACGCTTTGCAATGGTCTACGCTTAGCCCGAAGCCCTGTCAGGCAGCGGGAACAACGGAATTCTTCGCCCTCCCCGACACGAAAATGTCATGCAACACGCCTAACTTGGCTCAGGTATTGCTGATCTAGACCAAACCATCCGCGATGAAGACTTCTGCTAAAGAAGTGCACAGGAGCTCCGAATGAAACATCTTTTGTTGGCATCACTCCTCGGTTCAGCCATGGCAATGAGTTCCCTGGCCATGGCTGCGGACACGGATCTGAAAACCCTTGAGGCCGCGGCCAAGGCTGAAGGCGCTGTGAATAGCGCTGGCATGCCGGATGACTGGGCTAACTGGGGCGGCATCTGGAAGGACCTGGAAGCCAAGTACGGCCTCAAGCACATGGACACCGACATGAGCTCGGCCCAGGAGATTGCCAAGTTCGATGCGGAGAAAGATAACGCCAGCGCCGACATCGGTGACGTGGGCGCAGCCTTCGGCCCCATCGCCGTGTCGAAGGGCGTGACCCAGCCTTACAAGCCAACCACTTGGGATCAGATCCCGGCCTGGGCCAAGGACAAGGAAGGCCACTGGGCGCTGGCCTACACCGGCACCATCGCCTTTATCGTCAACAAGAACCTGCTGCACGGTTCGGAAATACCAAAAAGCTGGGCTGACCTGAAAACCGGTAAATACAAGGTTTCGGTCGGCGACGTGAGTACTGCTGCCCAGGCCGCAAACGGTGTACTGGCAGCTTCCATCGCCATGAAAGGCGACGAAGCCAACATCGAACCGGGCCTGCAACTGTTCACCGAACTGGCTAAGCAAAAGCGTCTGTCGCTCGCCAACCCGACTATCCAGACTATGGAGAAAGGCGAAATCGAAGTGGGTGTGGTCTGGGACTTCAACGGGCTGAGCTACAAGGCCAAGATGACCAAGCCTGACGACTACGTAGTGCTGATCCCGTCGGATGGCTCGGTGATTTCCGGGTACACCACCATTATCAACAAATACGCCAAACACCCGAACGCTGCCAAGCTGGCGCGTGAGTACACGTTCAGCGATGCCGGTCAGATCCGGCTGGCCGAAGGCAATGCGCGTCCGATCCGCGTAGAGCACCTCAAGCTGCCTGAGACCGTTCAAGCCAAATTGCTGCCGCAAGACCAGTACAAGAATGCCAAGCCGATCGTCAACGCGGATGCGTGGGAGAAGACGTCCAAGGCCCTGCCTCAAAAGTGGAACGAACAGGTCATCATCGAGATGAACTGATCGCCACTGCGACCCAGGGATGGAGTCGTGTGAAACGGGCGAGACAGTCTCGCCCGTACTTCTTCGCCCAAGCGAGTCGCCCATGAAACATAACGTCATCCTGATCGTGCTCGATGGACTCAATTACGAAGTAGCCCGCCATGCAATGGGCCATCTTCAGGCCTGGCACAACGCAGGCCGTGCAGCGCTCTACAAGCTGGAGTGCGAGCTGCCCGCCCTTTCCCGCCCCTTGTACGAATGCATATTGACCGGCGTCGCACCCATCGACAGCGGCATCGTGCACAACAACGTTTCCCGCCTGTCCAGCCAGCGCAGCGTATTCCACTACGCCCGCGACGCCGGACTGAGCACTGCGGCGGCGGCCTATCATTGGGTCAGCGAACTGTACAACCGCACACCGTTCGACCCGGCACGCGATCGCTACACCGAAGCAGCCGACCTGCCGATCCAGCACGGGCTGTTCTACTGGGCCGACCACTATCCGGACTCGCACCTGTTCGCCGACGCCGAAAGCCTGCGTCTCAGGCACGCCCCTAATTTTCTCCTGATACACCCCATGAACATTGACGACGCCGGGCACAAGCACGGCCTCGATACCGCGCAATATCGCAACACCGCCCGCAGCGCCGACATCATCCTGGCGGATTACCTGCAGCGCTGGCTGGACGCGGGTTATCAGGTGCTGGTGACCGCCGACCACGGCATGAACAATGACCGCTCGCACAATGGCCTGCTGCCAGAAGAGCGCGAAGTGCCGCTGTTTGTCATCGGTGAGGCATTCAGCCTGAATGTCGATGCAGCGCCGCGCCAGACCGACCTGTGTGGCACGATCTGCGAGCTGCTTGGCGTGCCCCACGACAAACCGCTCTGCCGGGAGATACTCAAGTGACGCGCTTTACCCGAGGCAAGTGGCTGGCGCTATTGTGCCTGTTGCCATTCGCCCTGTTTTTCATCGTATTCCAGATTGCGCCACTGCTGTGGGTAGTCATCAACAGCCTGCAAAGCGACGCCGGCTGGGGCCTCGACAACTTCGTCAGAGCGTTTGGCTCGAAGTTCTATCGCCAGGCCATCCAGTACAGCCTGGAGATCAGCTTCTGGTCGAGCCTGTTCGGCATCATCATCTCGGTGCTCGGGGCTTACTCGCTGCGCAAGGTGGATTCGCGGCTGAGAGACTTCGTGAACTCGTTCGCCAATATGACCAGCAACTTCGCCGGTGTCCCGCTGGCATTTGCTTTCATCATCCTGCTGGGCTTTAACGGAGCATTGACGCTGATCCTCAAGCAGGCCGGGATCATCGACGACTTCAACCTGTATTCCAAAGCCGGTCTGATCATTCTGTACACCTACTTCCAGATCCCTCTTGGCGTGCTGCTGCTTTATCCGGCATTCGATGCGGTGCGCGAAGACTGGAACGAGTCAGCGGCTCTGTTGGGCGCCAGCAGCTATCAGTTCTGGCGCTACATAGGCCTGCCTGTTCTGACCCCGGCCCTGCTCGGCACCTTCGTTATCCTGCTAGCCAACGCGCTGGGGGCCTATGCCACGGTTTACGCGCTGACCACCGGCAACTTCAACGTGTTGCCGATCCGCATTGCGGCGATGGTGGCAGGTGACATCACGCTGGACCCGAACATGGCCAGCGCGCTGGCCATGATTCTGGTCGGCCTCATGACGCTGGTCACCGTGATCCATCAGTGGCTGTTGAAAAGGACCTACCATGTCGCGCGCTGAACGAGCACCAGCAGCCCTCTACCACAAGACCGTGGTCTACCTGCTGTTTCTGATCCTGCTGCTGCCGCTTGCCGGCACTTTTCTGTACTCGATCGCGACCAGTTGGTCGGCAACTATTCTGCCCAGCGGGTTGACCTTCAAATGGTACGTGGCACTCTGGAGCGACCCACGATTTCTGGCGGCTTTCGGCCAGTCGCTGCTAGTGTGCTTCGGCGCGCTGATTCTGTCGGTGGTGCTGATTTTGCCGCTGCTGTTTGTGGTGCATTACCACTTCCCGCGCCTCGACGGGCTGATGAACATCCTGATCCTGATGCCTTTCGCTGTCCCGCCGGTGGTGTCGTCGGTGGGCCTGCTGCAACTCTATGGTTCTGGCCCGATGGCGATGGTCGGCACGCCGTGGATTCTGATCGGCTGCTACTTCACCATCGCCCTGCCCTTCATGTACCGCGCAATCACCAACAACCTTCAGGCCATCAACCTGACAGACCTGATGGATGCCGCCCAACTGCTCGGAGCCAGCACCTGGCAGGCGGCATTCATGGTGGTGCTGCCCAATCTGCGCAAGGGCCTGATGATCGCCCTGCTGCTGTCTTTTTCCTTCCTGTTCGGCGAATTCGTGTTCGCCAACCTGCTGGTCGGCACCCGCTATGAAACGCTGCAGGTGTACCTGAACAACATGCGTAACAGCAGCGGTCATTTCAACAGCGCGCTGGTGATCTCGTATTTCCTCTTCGTGCTGGTGCTGACCTGGGCCGCCAATCGACTGAACAAGGACAAAGACTGAAATGAGTTTTGTCAGCATTGAAAATCTGCAAAAAAGCTACGCCAGCACGTCGGTGTTCAGCGATATCAATTGCAACATCAAAAAAGGCGAGTTCGTCACCCTGCTCGGCCCGTCCGGCTGCGGCAAATCCACCCTGCTGCGCTGCGTCGCCGGGCTGACCCCGGTCAACAGCGGACGCATCCTGCTGGACGGCAGCGATCTGGTACCGCTCACGCCGCAAAAGCGCAACATCGGCATGGTGTTCCAGAGCTACGCGCTGTTTCCCAACATGAACGTGGAGCAGAACGTCGCCTTTGGCCTGCGCATGCAGAAAGTCAGCGCAGACGACAGCGAAAAACGCGTCGCCGAAATACTGCAGATGGTCGAACTGCACGACTTTGCCAAGCGTTATCCGCATCAGCTGTCCGGCGGTCAGTGCCAGCGCGTAGCCCTGGCCCGCTCGCTGGTCACTCGCCCGCGTCTGCTATTGCTCGACGAGCCGCTGTCGGCGCTGGATGCGCGAATTCGCAAGCACTTGCGCGAGCAAATCCGCGCCATCCAGCGCGAATTGGGCCTGACCACGATTTTTGTGACCCACGATCAGGAAGAAGCGCTGACCATGTCAGACCGTATTTTTCTGATGAATCAGGGCCGGATCGTACAGAGCGGTGACGCAGAAACGCTTTACACGGCGCCAGTGGATGTCTTCGCCGCCGGTTTTATCGGCAACTACAATCTGCTGGAAGCCGACGTTGCCACACGCCTGATGCAACGCCCGATCGCCAGCCGTGTGGCTATTCGCCCCGAAGCGATCCAATTGAGCCTGACCGGCGAACTGGAAGGCGAAGTTCGCAGTCACAGTCTGCTCGGCAACGTGATCCGCTATCGCATACAGGCCCGCGGTGTGGAGCTGGTAGTCGACGTGCTGAACCGCAGCGCCGACGATCTGCACCCGGACGGGCGGCGGGTAACACTGAACATCGAACCATCGGCACTCTGCGCACTGGAATGAGAACGCCAGAGCGCCATGCTTTCACTGGAGGCTTGAAGCGCCAAGCTTGAAGCTGATTCAACGAATATTTAGGAGACGCACATGCCCCTGGCAATTTTCGACCTCGACGAAACCCTGATCGGTGGCGATTGCGCCACGCTCTGGAGCGAGCAGATGGGTCGCTTGGGCTGGGTCGATTCCAAGTCGTTCATGCAACGCAACAATGAGCTGATGGACGCCTACAGTGCGGGCAAACTGGCGATGGAAGAGTTCATGGCATTCAGCCTGGAACCTATGGCCGGACGCACGCCTGAGGAAGTCGATCATCTGGTCGGCCCGTGGGTCGAGGATGTGATCGAGCCCATCATCTACAGCGACGCCTGCAAATGCATCGCACAGCATCGCGCCAAGGGGGACCGGATTCTGGTGATCTCGGCGTCGGGCGTGCATCTGGTCAAGCCGATTGCCGACCGCCTGGGGATCGATGAAGTGCTGGGGATCGAGCTGGACGTGCAGCATGGCGTCTACAGCGGCGGCACCGTTGGTGTGCTGACCTACCGGGAAGGCAAGATCACTCGCCTGATGGAGTGGCTGGACGCCAAGGGAGAAAACCTCGAGGGTGCGAGCTTCTATTCGGATTCGCGCAATGACCTGCCGCTGCTGCTCAGGGTTGACCACCCTAACGTGGTCAACCCTGATGCAGTGCTACTGGATCATGCGCAGAAAGCTGGCTGGCCGGTGCATCGCTGGAGTTGAATCCGGCAGCACCGACGCTTCAGACCAGGCTTTCGTCGATCACCAGCACGATCTTGCCGGACACCTTGTTGGTCGCCAGTTCTTCGAATGCCGCTTCGGCATCCTTGACCGCAAAGGATTTTGCCAGTTGCGGCTTGAGGCGACCTTCGGTGAACAGCGGCCAGACATGCTGCCCCAGGTCACGAATCAGATCGGCCTTGAACGTTTCGTCACGGCTGCGCAACGTCGAGCCCATCAACTGGATGCGCTTGCCCAGCACATGCGCCAGATCCACCTGCGCCTCACGCCCGCTCATCACACCAATCAGCACCCAGCGACCATCCAGAGCCAACAGTTTTACGTTGAGCTCGGCGTAACTTGCGCCAACCGGATCGAGGATGACGTTGAACGGCGCAAAGTCGTTCAGGCCTTCCAGGCTCTCACTGCGCACCACCCCGCCCTGTGCGCCCAGTTCGACGCAATAAGCCAGTCGTTCAGTCGAGCCAACGCTGACCCAGACCGGGTTGCCAAACGCTTTGCAAAGCTGAATACCGGCTGAACCAACGCCACTTGCACCGGCGTGCAGCAGGACTTTTTCACCTGGCTTCAGACCTGCCAGTTGAAACAGGTTCAGCCAGGCTGTGGCATACACCTCAGGAATGGCTGCAGCCTCGTGCAGCGACAGCCCTTCTGGTACCGGCAAGACGTGTCGGGCATCGACCACTACGTCTTCGGCCATCGCCCCGCCCGCCAACAGCGCGCAGACGCGGTCTCCCACCTGCCAGGAGGTTCCCGGCCCCACCTCGGCGATGACGCCAGAGCACTCCAGACCCAGCGTTTCGGTGACGCCAGGCGGCGGCGGATACTTCCCGGCGCGTTGTAACAGATCGGCGCGATTCAAACCCGCCGCAGCAACTTTGATACGTACTTGTCCCACATCGAGGGCCGGACTTGGCGCCTCGACCCATTCCACATGACCTTCAACGCCTTGCAATGCTTTCACGGTGCCTCCATAGTGAGTCCAGACTGAGCCCGCGGCTGTTTGCCCGGGCTTTTGCATTATGCGGCCGGCTCCAAGGGAACCGGCGACCTCACAGACGGCCTAATATGCGTTATCAATTGTCCTCGCGTCGAATCAGCATGAAGCAACTATTCCCAAGCACAGCCCTTGCACTGTTTGTCGGCCTTAGCGTTTTGCCGATGTCCGCCAACACCTTTGCCGCCAACAGCTGGGATAATCTTCAGCCTGACCGCGACGAAGTGATTGCCAGTCTCAACGTGGTTGAGCTGCTCAAGCGACATCACTACAGCAAGCCGCCCCTGGACGACAAGCGTTCAGCGATTATTTATCAGAGCTATATCAAGCAGCTTGACCCCTCGCGCAGCTATTTCATGGCAAGCGATATTGCCGAATTCGACAAGTGGCAGTTCGACTTCGACGACTTCCTCAAGAGCGGCGACCTGAACCCCGGCTTTACCATCTACAAGCGTTATCTGGACCGCATCAAGGCGCGTCTGGACTTCGCTCTGGCAGAACTGGGCAAAGGCGTCGACAAGCTCGACTTCACGACCAAGGAAACCCTGCTGGTGGACCGCAAGGACGCCGCATGGCCCAAGGATACCGCCGAGCTGGACGAGCTGTGGCGCAAGCGCATCAAGGACGAAGTCCTGCGCCTGAAGATCGCAGGCAAAGACCCGGCGAAGATCCAGGAAACCCTGACCAAGCGTTACAAGAATCAGCAGGCGCGTCTGAACCAGACCCGCGCCGAAGATATCTTCCAGGCTTACATCAACACGTTTGCCATGTCTTACGATCCGCATACCAACTACCTGTCACCTGACAGCGCGGAAAACTTCGACATCAACATGAGCCTGTCGCTGGAAGGCATCGGCGCCGTGTTGCAGAGCGACAACGACAACGTGAAGATCGTGCGCCTGGTGCCAGCAGGTCCGGCGGCCAAGACCAAGCAGGTCGCCCCCGCCGACAAGATCGTTGCTGTGGCCCAGGGTGACAAGGAAATGGTCGACGTGATCGGCTGGCGTCTGGATGAAGTGGTCAAGCTGATCCGTGGCCCGAAAGGCTCCGTGGTTCGCCTGGAGATCATCCCCGCCAGCAATGCGCCGAATGACCAGACCAGCAAAATCGTCTCGATCACGCGTGAAGCAGTGAAGCTCGAAGAGCAGGCGGCCAAGAAGTCGATCCTGCATATCAAGCAGGACGGCAAGGATTACAAGCTCGGGGTCATCGACATTCCGGCTTTCTATCTGGACTTCAAGGCCTACCGTGCTGGCGATCCGCAATACAAGAGCACAACCCGTGACGTGAAGAAACTGCTCACCGAGCTGCAGGCCGAGAAAGTCGACGGCGTGGTGCTGGACCTTCGCAACAACGGCGGCGGTTCCTTGCAGGAAGCCACCGAACTGACCAGCCTGTTCATCGACAAGGGCCCGACAGTGCTGGTGCGTAATGCAGATGGCAAGGTCGACGTGCTGGAAGACGAAGCCAAAGGCGCCTTCTACAAAGGCCCGATGGCGCTGCTGGTCAACCGTTTGTCGGCTTCGGCGTCCGAGATTTTTGCCGGTGCAATGCAGGACTACCACCGCGCGCTGGTGATCGGTGGCCAGACCTTCGGCAAAGGCACCGTGCAGACCATCCAGCCGCTTAACCACGGCGAACTGAAACTGACCTTGGCGAAGTTCTACCGGGTCTCCGGCCAGAGCACACAGCATCAGGGCGTGGTGCCGGACATCACCTACCCTTCGCTGATCGATACCAAGGAAATCGGCGAGAGCGCGCTACCCGAGGCCATGCCTTGGGATAGCATCAAGCCGGCGATCAAGCCGGCAATTGATCCGTTCAAACCTTTCCTGGCGCAGTTGCAGACCCGTCATGACGCGCGCTCGGCCAAAGACGCCGAATTCGTGTTCATCGAGGATCGTCTCGCGCTGGCCAAGAAGCTGATGAACGAGAAGACGGTCAGCCTCAATGAAGCAGACCGTCGCGCCGAACACGCGTCTATCGAAAGCAAGCAGCTCGCGCTGGAAAACACCCGCCGCAAGGCCAAGGGTGAAGAGCCGCTCAAAGAGCTGAAGAAAGAGGACGAAGACGCTCTGCCTGTTGAAGACGAGAAGACCAAACCCGAGGACGACGCCTATCTGGCCGAGACCGGGCGCATCCTCATCGACTACCTGGGGCTTAGTGCTGCGGTGGCAAAAAAATAAGGCGGATTCATTGATGGCCATTTAGTTCCAACGTCATCAAACAGTCATGAAGCTGTCGTGAAATACAGGGCTGAACGTGCAAGCGTTCAGCCCTTTTCATTGCAACACTCTTTATTCCCCTCGAGACGACCATGACCGTAGCCGAACAGTTGAGCGCACTGAGTTCCATTCTGGCTCGTGGTGATTTGCACAGCTTGTTCCAGCCTATTATTTCGCTGTCGGAGCGCAGGATTCTGGGTTACGAAGCCCTGACACGCGGCCCCTCCAACAGCCCGCTGCACTCTCCCCTCAACCTGTTTGCCATTGCCCGCCAAGCCGGGCGACTGAGTGAGCTGGAGCTAAGCTGCCGAGAAAGCGCCTGCCGTCGCTTCAGTCAGCAGAAATTGCCGGGCAAATTGTTCCTCAATGTCTCACCGGAATCACTGCTAGAAACGTCACACCCGCCGGGACGTACCCTGGAGATGCTGCGCCGCTACCAGATCGCCCCCAAGGACGTGGTCATCGAGCTGACCGAGCAAATGCCGACCGATGATTTCAACCTGCTGTACAAAGCGCTGCATCACTATCGTGACATGGGGTTTTCGATTGCACTGGACGATCTGGGGGCGGGTTATTCAAGCCTGCGGCTGTGGTCGGAGCTGCGCCCGGACTACGTGAAGATCGATCGACACTTCATCGACGGGATCCACCAGGACGCGGTCAAACGCGAGTTCGTGGGCTCCATGCTGCAAATGGCCAAAGCGTCCAGAGCAACGGTCATCGCTGAAGGTATAGAGTTGCCGGAGGAACTGGCGATACTGAAGGAAATGGGCGTGGACCTGGTTCAGGGCTATCTGCTGGCTCGCCCGCAGGAGCGACCGCCCCGCGACACCCGCGCGATGCTGCCCAAGGCAGAAGCCGTAGCTGCGCCACTGAACGAAGAGGCTGCCGATCTTTCCGCCCTCCTCAACCCGCAACCCTCAGTGAGCCAGAACACACCCACCGCAGAAGTGCTTGAAGCGTTTCGCAAGCAGGCAAACCTCAACTCGCTGGCCGTGCTGGATGAAGAAGCCAGGCCCTGCGGCATTGTGCATCGGCATTCGCTTTCCGAAGCGCTGCTCAAGCCGTTTGGTACCGAACTGTTTGCCCGCAAGCCGATCAGCCGCCTGATGAGCGACGACTTTCTGGCTGTGGAAGTCGGCCAGTCGCTGCAGCAGGTCAGCCGGCTGCTGACCAGCCGCGCCCGGCAGCGCATCGAAGAGGATTTCATCATTACGCTGAACGGCACTTATCTGGGCTTGGGCCGCGTAATCGATGTTCTGAAACTGATCACTGAAATGAAGATCCAGCAGGCCCGTTATGCCAACCCTCTGACCCTGCTGCCCGGAAATGTCCCGATCCAGCAATGCCTGACACGCCTGCTGCAACAGGGCCGCGAATCGATGATCTGTTACGTCGACATCGACAGTTTCAAACCCTTCAATGATATCTACGGCTATGCCCGCGGCGACGAAGTGCTGCTGTGCCTGGCGCAGTGCCTGAACGACCGCATCGATCCGAGCCGGGACTTTGTCGGGCACATCGGCGGGGACGACTTTCTGATGGTGCTGGGTTTTGATGACTGGGAACGACGCCTGAAAACCCTGCTGGATGATTTCCAGAACCAATGCCGTCGTTTCTACCGTGCCGAACACCTGGAAGCCGGCTGCTTCATAGCCCTCAATCGTCAGGGGCAGCGTCAGGATTTTCCTCTGCTGTCGTTGTCGATTGGCGTGGTGCATCTGCATGAGGAGAGCTGCAGTCACGTCGACGCCAGCCAACTGGCCGACCTGGCATCTCAAGCCAAACACTTCGCCAAGGACATCGCGGGCGCGAGCATCCATGTGATCGACTCGACGCGGATGGATTTGTTGATGCAGGCGTGAGTGAAGCCCGAACCATCGTCGCTACAGTTACTGGAGGCTCCGCACCGAAGTCATGACAGTTGGCGAAACTACTCTACTTGCGCTTCCGGATAGCTGTATTCGAACACCCTGACCACCTCCGAGGCATGCCATGAGGCTGCGGCAACGCCGTCCGATGGGCCGGAAAAGCGCCCGAGGCGTTCGGCGCACTCGAAAAAGCCTGGGCGCGGCAGGCGGCTGGCACCTTGGCTTATTACCAGCGAACTGCGCAAAGGCTGTTCAGCGCGGGCGTCCATTGCGGCCAGGTGCTCAAGGGCCGCGGTCAGCGTCTGCATGGCAGGACTGGGCAGTTGCAGGCGCTCGACCAACGCACGGTAGGTCAGCAGATGACGCTGTCGGCGAGCACCGTCCAGCTCGCTGAGAAGACCTTCCCAGTGCTGGCGGCTGATGCGTACGCTCATGACTCACCTCGCCAGCCCGCTACTCCAAGTTCCCATGCAAGGCTGCGCTTGATGGCTGCATCCGGTTGGCGAGTGCCATTTTCGATCAGTTCCAGGTAAGACGGGCTGATGCCGACGGCACGGGCCAGGGTAGCCACTTCGAGCCCCTTGGCCGCACGCAATGCGCCCAGCCGGTCAAAACCTGGAAGTTGTTCATCGGAGCCTGTCTCGACAGAAGACGCTGCTGCCAGCGTAGTCGGTTTGCTTATCAGGCCGGCGGCCTTGAGCAGCGCCTGGTACTGAGCCCACGGAAGTACCGCGTATTCCGGCTCACCGTCACGAGATATCACTTGAAGATCCATAGACTCCTCTTGTACTACAAGACCGCCTACTGAACAGGCTTACGTCGGATGCTGGCATCTTAACAGCGGAACGCCAGGTCTTGTGTTCAATCCGCGAGACTCACACCTTGCGCTCTTTCTCCAGCAGCGCCTGAGTCTTGGGCAACTGCTCGACCACGATCAGCTTTTCGGGAGACTGCTGCGCTCGCCATGCGCGAAAAGCGTCGAGCTCGTCGCTCAAATGCTTGGTGACCCAGGCCAGGACCGCGATGTCATCCAGCATCCCGAGGCCCGGAATCCAGTCTGGTATCGCGTCCAGCGGGCTGAGGAAGTACATCAACCCGGCAACGATCGACAGGATTGCCTTGGGGCTGATACTTCGGTATTCGCCACGCCAGTAGGCCAGACACAATGCCTGAAGCAGACGCAGGTCCTCCTTGAGCTTGCCCAGACGATTGCCTTCGCTATTGCCCTTGCGCGCAACCGCAAACAACAGTCCCGGCAGCCGCCCTGCGGCCAGCAGACGACGAGCGCCGGGCAGATAACGGATCAGATTCCACGGTGCTTTCATACCCACTCCCATTCAGCAAATTGTGTCTGGATAAACAGCGGTCGTGAGAACCGGCCTGTCTGGCGCTCAAGGTTATCCACAATAATTGTGGATAACCTTGTGAACAGCCGCTTTTTTAATGCCTGAACCCCCCGTTTCCGTGGGGCCGCAGTTAGATCGGGCGTTTTTTACTCACAAAAAAACTGCAAAAAATGTTGACTCTGCGGGTCTTCTGGAAAGACGCAATGAACCTGCCCGACTGTCGAACAATCCTCATCGCTGCAGCCATGATAGTGGGACTGTAAGGACGGCCAAGCGTTCGAGAAATAAAATGCACAAAAAAACGCCCTGTCGAGACAGGGCGTTTTTCGTAGCCAGGTGTTGCGTTACTTCTTGGCCGGAGCCGAAGCCGAAGCAGCTGGAGCTGATTCTTCTTCGTCAGCATCAGGTGCCGGTGCAGCCGCCGGATCCTTGATGCCAAGCAATTCCAGATCGAAGACCAGAACCGAGTTGGCAGGGATCGCCGGGCTCGGGCTCTGGGCACCGTAGGCCAGATCGCTAGGGATAAAGAGTTTGATCTTCTCACCTACGTGCATCAGTTGCAGACCTTCGACCCAACCCGGGATCACGCCACCTACCGGCAGGTCAATCGGGCTACCGCGATCTACAGAGCTGTCGAAGACCTTGCCGTCGATCAACTTGCCTTCGTAGTGAACAGTCACAACATCAGTCGGCTTAGGCTGTGGGCCATCGGCTTTCTTGATGATCTGATACTGCAAACCGGAGGCAGTGGTGACCACGCCGTCCTTCTTGCCGTTTTCTTCGAGGAATTTCTTGCCCGCTGCCGATGCTTCTTCGCTCATCTTGGCAAGACGCTCTTCGGAACGCTTCTGCAGAGCAGAGAACGCTTCAACCAGCTCTTCGTCTTTGAGCTTCTGATCTTTCTTGCCAACAGCGTCTTCGATACCCAGAGCCACAGCTTTGGAATCCAGATCGTCCATACCTTCCTGAGCCAGGCTTTTGCCCATGTTCAGACCGATGCCATAGGACGCTTTTTGTGCTGGGGTTTTCAGCTCTACGGTGCTGGCCTGCTTATCACAACCTGCGAGTACCAGACCGACCAGGGCAATCGCCGCTGCCAACCGATGCTGTTTCATGCTAATTCCTTGTTCATGCGCCAAAAGGGCAAACGAGTAAAGCCGCGAGCTTATCAGGCCGCCGCGATCAATGGCTACCGGCATGAGAGGGAGAAAAAGCCGATAAGTTCAGGTATCCAAAGGTTTTCCCGGCTCGACACCGCATTGTTCAGTTGCAGTTCAGTTTGCGAGTCCCTCGCGTAAAGCGCAGTCAGGCTGCAAAAAGTTCAGGGCATATGGCTGATCACCCCTGCGACAGGCCAGCTCTTGCTGGTCTGCAAGACCCGGAGATGACCGGCTCGCGCGACATGACGAACGAATTCGTCCGCACTGATCGTGCCGGCCGCGAGCTGCGCTTGTATGGATTGAGCCCCCGAATAGACCCGTGACACACCTTGCGCCAATTGATTTTCCTGAACGGACTTGCTGGGTGTGTAACAGAGTAATGCACCGTCGCCAGCCAGGAAATAAATCGCCGACATCTCGAACCCGTAGCGAATCGGTAAGCCCTTTGGCCGTTTTGCGGGGATGTGTCGATACGTGAACACCCGGTGCAGGTCGTCTGGCTCGAAGAACGGACGCTGCGTTTCATGCCCGCCCTCCGCTGCCAGGTTGGCGGGTGAAAAATACATCCCGTCGACGCGGTAACCGGCAGGCAACGCGGGTCGGTAAAAGGCATCCGGATGAAACACCGAACACGGCGCATAAACCGGATAGCCGTCCTCCAGAATCGGCTCGGCGACAAGGTAGGTTCGCAACACCGGATTGAACAGCAGAAACCCGATGATCGGCGAATGAATACGAGCGCCGATCTGGCCGTGCACGTAACGGGCGCCATCATCGGCACTGGAGAATTGAGGGCTCAGGCTCAACGGTACGGGCGGCAACACCGCTTCACAGGTGGCGGGCGCAGAGACTCTTGGTTCATCAGAGGCAAGCTGGCCGGGAAAAGGTCGCCAGTCGGCTGAGACCTTTCCAGCGCGCCCCCACAACAGGCTTGGTACCACGACTTGCAAGTCCCCTGCAGCTGCCAGCAGGCGTACTACGTCGCTGGGCATAAGCGTGAGGTTCTGTAATGACCGTTGCACCTCGCTAAGCCTGCTGAGGTGAGGTATGCCTGAGGGGCCGGCCACGCGCGCGAACAACGCTGTCTCAGCGGCGGAATGGGACAGTGTGTATTTGATCAACGAGCCGTCAGGGCCGGACAGATAAAACGCCGGACAGATTTCGTCAGAGATCACCGCATAAATGTCGCCCGCTGAAAAACTGTTCGGGTACGTGACCTTTTCGGGCTCCGGCCACTCTTCAAGCCCAGCCTGCAATGAAGGGTGGGAATGGTAGATCGCATAGTCGTCATGCCCTTCCGGATAAAGCACATAACCTTCCTCGTCGTTGCGAGGGAACACTTCATTCGGGTCAAAACTGAACTGACTGCCATTCATGGGCTCGGTCGCGACGTACTTGCCGTCGTCCCGAACCAGAATGAAGCCGCCGTATTCACGGTCACGCCGATTGCCTATCCGCTCGTGGGCGTAACGCGCCGCCTCGTCAGGATGATCGAACGGTGCGCTGAGCGTCGGCATGGCCGGATGCCCCCGATCACCTGCGGATCGCTTGGGACGTTTTGTTCTGAGGTACATGTTTGCAGCTCCTTGAGCTTGACTGATCGAGTCAGGAGCGTAAGCAAACTGAAGGGGCGAGATGACATAGCGGGATATGACACCGCGAACCGGGGCTTATGATTCGCGACGTGCCTGGTCCTGGTGGTGAAACCGCTCAGGACCAGCAAAACGCTCCAAGCTGCAGGGTCAGATACCGGGACCAACGAGCTCGGAGATTTCGATCAGGTTCAGGTCCGGGTCACGCACGTACACCGAGCGGATAGGGCCTGTCGCCCCGGTGCGATCAACCGGCCCTTCTTCAATCGGCCATTCCTGCTCGCTCAGGTGCACGATCACCTGTTCAAGCGGAACGCTGGCGATAAAACACAGGTCCAGCGCACCCGGCACGGGCAGATGAGCCTTGGGTTCGAATTCTCTGCCGCGTTCATGCACATTGATTTTCTGATTGCCGAAGCGGAACGCCAGACGGCCCTGACGAAAGCGTTCAGGGGTCATGCCCATCACGCGCACGTAAAAATCCTTGCATGCGTCAATGTCAGCGGTGGTCAATACCAGATGGTCCAGATGATCAATCACGGGATCAGCTCCGTTTGAAAAATAGAGTTTTGTTTACGTCAGCAGCGAGATTATGGATCAGATGATGCCCAACCGACGCCACTCTGCGCGGGTGTCGGCATCGATACCGTGTGCTTCCAGCACTACATCGGTGTGCTGCCCAAGTGTCGGTGCGGGCGACCGGACCTGTCCTGGCGTGTCCAGCAGCTTGGGCACAATGCCCGGCACGGTGACTGGGGTGCCGTCATCCAGTGTGGTCTGCAGCAGCATATCTCGCGCCTGATAATGCGGATCGCTGGCTATGTCCGCTGCGTCGTAGATCTTGCCCGCTGGAATACGCGCCTCTGTAAGGGCCGCCAGCACATCGTCAAGCGAGCGCTCGGCGGTCCAGGTCGAGATGGCCGCATCAATGCGCGCCACGTGCCTGACCCGGCCCTCGTTGTGCGCAAGCTCAGGATCGTTGGCAAGGTCCATGCGACCTATCTTCTCCATCAGACGACGATAGATGCTGTCGCCATTACCCGCGATCAGGGCGTACTTGCCGTCATTGCAGCGGTAAGCATTGGTCGGGGCGATACCTGGCAGGCTGCTGCCAGCCGGCTCACGAACCGTATTGAATACTGAGTACTCTGGAATCAGGCTCTCCATCATATTGAACACCGACTCGTACAGCGCGACGTCGATCTGCTGACCGTCGCCACCTCTTTGCTCGCGGTGACGCAAAGCCAGCAGGATGCCAATAACGCCGTGCAGCGCAGACAGCGAATCACCGATCGACACACCGACACGCACCGGCGTGCGCCCCACCTCACCCGATAAATGTCGCACCCCCCCCATTGCCTCGCCTATCACACCGAAACCAGGCCGGTCCCGATAAGGGCCGGTCTGCCCGTAGCCGGAAACCCGCAACATGATCAGCTTCGGGTTGAGCGCATGCAGCTCCTCCCAGCTCAAGCCCCAGCTTTCAAGCGTACCGGGGCGGAAGTTCTCGATCAGCACATCGGCATCACGGATCAGCCGCCGAGCCATTTCCTGCGCCTTGGGCTGACGCAGATCGAGGGTTACCGATTGCTTGTTTCGCGACTGCACCGCCCACCAGACGGAAGTACCGTTATGCAGCAGACGCCACTTGCGTAATGGGTCACCCGTCAGCGGCGGCTCGACCTTGATGACTTCGGCACCGAACTCGGCAAGGATCTTCGCCGCAAAAGGCCCGGCAATAAGCTGGCCCAGCTCCACCACCTTGATGCCTTGCAAAGGTAGATTCATGACACGTCCATTCTTGTGAGGGAATGGACGAATGATCGGCGCAAACGCGCTGAATGGAAAGCCGGGGGATTAGCCGTTTACAAAACAGTCAGCGCAGAGACGATCTATCAAAGCGCCAATATTAAGGGCGACCACTTAACTCCAGTTTGCCATCACAGCTCAGCTTTGTCAGATAACCAGTGGCAGGCAGGCAATTGCATGATGAGTGGTCCTGGAAATCAACAGTGCTAATCGGCGCCACTCCAAGTTATGAGCCTCGCATGAAGCGAGGCCCACTCATTCAGTTACTGCACGCCAACTGGAAACTCATCGAGGAATCCCCCGAAGCGCCGCGCTTGCCTACCATGAGGCCCAATACATTGACTTCTTTTGTTGTAGCAGCGCCGCCCAACTTGGCGTGGCCGTAGAACAGGCGCTCATAATCACTGGTGTCAATAGACGACACGGCGCAGAAACCAGGGGACTTTTCAAACTGTCCCTCTTTGAAGAATACTTTATACGTCGCAAAGTAATCACTCTGACTGTTGTAGCTAACGGATTTGATCCATGGGGAAGACTGAGCAACGACAGTGCCGTGCTGGTCTATAGTTGCAGTGTGCAGCGCAGCCGAGGCCAGGGCGCTGACGGAGGCTGCCATGACCGAAACGGCCAATAACAGTTTTAGACACGTGTTCATATAACTTCCTTATTTGAATAGGCAGTGTTCAACCGCCCTGACCGGGCGATTATATAAAATCAGGTAATCAAGCACTCGGCCAGCACCACTTAGGGTGCCGACTCGTAAAACCAGCTAATACCAGCAAAGAAGAGAAATCAAGGGCTGGATCAGTCCAAACGGAGAGCGAGCCACCAATTTCAATAAATAAGGAAATGACTGACATTGTAAAAGACAACGTCTTACCTGATGATGTGCTGAAACAACCGATACTGCGCTGTATGAGAAGCCGTGCCGCGCTGTAACAGTCAACCGGACCTTGCCATATAAAGCCGCGTCTCGAAGGAGTTGAATTGTAATGACTGCACTGGATACTGTTTTTCACAACTTGCATCAAAATGGACTGCTGATCCTCGCCAACGTAGCCGATGCGGGCGGCGCGCGCATGGTCGAAAGCCTGGGCGCCAAGGCGGTGGCGACGAGCAGCGCGGCAGTGGCCTGGTCGCATGGTTATCCGGATGGCAACAAGCTGCCACTCGACCTGCTGAGCACTACCGTCAGGTCAATGGCACGCGTGCTCAGCGTCCCGCTCACCGTAGATATCGAGGGCGGCTACTCGGATGATCCGGCACAGGTCGAAAAAGTAATCCATGCCGTGATTGCCGCAGGGGCGGTAGGCATTAATATCGAAGACGGCACAAACTCTCCGGAGTTGCTTGTGCGCAAGATCGACGTTGCTAAAAAGGTGGCAGACCTGACCGGCGTCAGGCTGTTTATCAATGTAAGAACCGATGTTTATTTAAAGAATCTGTTCCCCGTCGAACAACGTCTGGAAGAACTTCTGAAACGCGCAGCACTGTATGCCGATGCCGGGGCGAACGGGCTATTTGCGGCAGGCGTTGTAACGTCGAGCGACATCAGCACTATTTGCCTTGAAAGCACGTTACCGGTCAACCTGCTGTCGCGGGAAAGTCTGCCATCGGTAGAAGAGTTGAAGCGTCTGGGCGTCAGACGATTGAGCGCCGGCTCGAGCATCGCCGAGTTTCTGCAGGGTGCAATGGCCGGGTTGGCGCGCAGCTTTCTCGACAGAGGCCAACTCGACACCCATGCGCTTAAAGCACACACCTACGGTGAGGTGAACGCCTTGATGGCGACTAAAACCGAATAATGAATGTCTGCACGGGCTGGCGATACAAGACGCCAGCCTGGAAAAACGACATCAACCGGGACAGGCATCAACACAATTGGCAGTTGCCTTTACGCCAAATAATCAAAGATGTGCTTTTCAAAGCATCAGAAAGCAGAAAACCCGCACAAAGCGGGCTTTCTGTTTGCTTCAAGGAGTTCAAGGACCTTGAAGCTGAATATGGCGCAGCGGACGGGACTCGAACCCGCGACCCCCGGCGTGACAGGCCGGTATTCTAACCGACTGAACTACCGCTGCGCGTAACACTAAAAGTGAGTTTGGTGGGTGATGACGGGATCGAACCGCCGACCCGCTGCTTGTAAGGCAGCTGCTCTCCCAGCTGAGCTAATCACCCTTCACTCTCGGTGTGGCGCGCATTCTACGGAGCGACCTGTGCTCTGGCAAGCGATTTTTTAAATAATTTTTATAATCCTTCCAAAGGCTTACAAACGCGCTGTGCAGGGTTGGCCGAAGCAGCTTAGGAGCGAATAATGCCCGCCTTTGTATAGAAAGAGAGATTCACCTCATGTGGTTCAAAAACCTGCTTGTCTATCGCCTGACCCAAGACGTGCCTTTTGATGCCGAAGCGCTGGAGACAGCACTTGCGACCAAACCGGCCCGTGCTTGCGCCAGCCAGGAGGTGGCCACCTATGGTTTCGTCGCTCCGTTCGGCAAAGGCGAAGACGCTCCATTGGTACACATCAGCCAGGACTTCATGCTGATCGCCGCACGCAAGGAAGAGCGCATTCTGCCGGGCAGCGTCGTACGCGACGCACTCAAGGAAAAGGTCGACGAGATCGAAGCCGAGCAGATGCGCAAGGTCTATAAAAAGGAACGCGATCAGCTCAAGGATGAAATCATCCAGGCCTTCCTGCCGCGTGCCTTTATACGCCGCTCCGCGACCTTTGCCGCCATTGCGCCGAAACAGGGTCTGATCCTGGTCAACGCGTCCAGCCCGAAACGCGCGGAAGACCTGCTGTCGACCCTGCGTGAAGTCATCGGCTCACTGCCGGTACGTCCGCTGACCGTCAAGGTTTCGCCAAGCGCGACCATGACCGACTGGGTCAAGACCCAGAAAGCGGCGGACAACTTCTTTGTGCTGGACGAATGCGAACTGCGCGACACCCATGAAGATGGCGGCATTGTACGTTGCAAGCGTCAGGACCTGACCAGCGACGAGATCCAGTTGCACCTGAACACCGGCAAGGTCGTCACCCAGCTGTCGCTGGCCTGGCAGGACAAGCTGTCGTTCGTGCTGGACGACAAACTGGTGGTCAAGCGCCTGAAGTTCGAAGACCTGCTGCAAGATCAGGCTGAACAGGACGGCGGCGATGAGGCGCTGGGCCAGCTCGACGCCAGTTTCACCTTGATGATGCTGACCTTCGGCGAGTTTCTGCCGGAGTTGTTCGAAGCACTGGGCGGCGAAGAAATTCCGCAAGGGATCTGATACCCGCTCGCGGTTGCTTCGAACCTTGATGCCTGAAACACCGCGCCGTCTTTTCAGACGGCGCATTCATTTCACACCAACTATTCAAACAGGAAGGAACGAGCCATGCGTGCGTTGGCAGCCTTGAGTCGGTTTGTCGGTAATACCTTTGCTTACTGGGTGCTGCTGTTCGCCATCCTGGCGTTTCTGTTCCCGCAGGTCTTCATCGGCCTGAAAAGCTGGATTGTGCCGCTGCTGGGGCTGGTCATGTTCGGCATGGGCCTGACCCTGAAACTCGAAGATTTCTCTGAAGTTGCGCGTAACCCCTGGCGCGTGGCACTGGGCGTGATCGCGCATTTTGTGATCATGCCCGGCGTGGCGTGGTTGCTGTGTCAGGTGTTTCAACTGCCGCCGGAAATCGCCGTGGGTGTGATTCTGGTCGGTTGCTGCCCGAGCGGCACTTCATCCAACGTCATGGCCTGGCTGGCAAAGGGTGATCTGGCGCTGGCGGTGGCAATCGCTGCAGTCACCACCCTGCTCGCCCCGCTGCTGACCCCGACCCTGATCTGGTTGCTGGCGTCGGCGTGGCTGCCGGTGTCCTTCCTCGATATGTTCTGGTCGATCCTGCAACTGGTCATGCTGCCGATTGTATTGGGCGTGGTCGCCCAGCGATTGCTGGGCGCGCGGGTCCGTTACGCCGCGGACGTTCTGCCACTGGTGTCGGTAGTGAGCATCGTGATGATCGTCTGCGCCGTAGTCGCGGTCAGTCAGGCGAAAATCGCCGAATCCGGCCTGCTGATCATGGCCGTGGTAATCCTGCACAATACCTTCGGCTTTCTGCTGGGTTACTTCACCGGCAAGGTGTTCAAACTGCCACTGCCGCAACGCAAGTCACTAGCACTGGAAGTCGGCATGCAGAACTCAGGCCTGGGGGCAGCACTGGCCAGCGCACACTTCTCGCCACTGGCGGCAGTGCCAAGCGCGCTGTTCAGCGTCTGGCACAATATTTCCGGTGCATTGCTGTCGACGTATTTCAGGAAGATGCCGGAAGAAGACGACAAGCCGGGCCTTTGATACGTGTGCGTCACCCGAGGGCGACGCACAGCGTTACAACATTCAGGCCAGTGCAGCTACTACTGCACCGCCCCTCTCAGCGCTTTGACCGCTTCGCGCACATCCACCGGCGTTGCAACATCTGCGGCAATAGGCGAACCAGCGACCAGCACCACGCGCGACCACAGGCGTCGAAACAACGTCTTGCTGGGGTCGCGGCTGAAGAAGCTGCCCCATAACCCCTGCAGCGCCATCGGGATCACCGGCACCGGGGTTTCCTCGATGATACGGCTCATGCCGCTTTTGAAACCGTTGATTTCGCCATCGGTGGTGAGCTTGCCTTCCGGGAAGATGCACACCAGCTCACCCTCAGCGAGGTACTGTGCGATCCGCTTGAACGATTGCTCGTAGATTTCCATGTCTTCGTTGCGCCCGGCAATCGGAATGGTCCCCGCGGTGCGGAAGATGAAGTTGAGCACCGGCAACTGGTAGATCTTGTAATACATGACAAACCGGATTGGCCGCCTCACCGCCCCGGCAATCAACAGCGCGTCGACGAAGGAAACATGGTTGCAGACCAGCAGCGCCGCACCTTCATCTGGAATCCGGTTCAGGTCACGGTGTTCGACTCGGTACATGGAATGGCCAAGCAGCCAGATCATGAAGCGCATCGTGAACTCGGGGACGATTTTGAAGATGTAGATGTTCACCGCGATATTCATCAGCGAAACCGCCAGGAACAGCTGCGGAATCGACAGCTTGGCAAAGCTCAGCAGCAGGATCGAGACGATCGCCGAGATCACCATGAACAGCGCATTGAGAATATTGTTGGCCGCAATGACTCGTGACCGCTCCTTGACCGGGGTTCTTGACTGGATCAGTGCGTACAGCGGCACGATATAAAAGCCGCCGAACACGCCGATGCCCAGAATGTCGAACAGCACCAGCCAGCCCTGCCCGTAGGAAAGTATTGCCAGCCAGTCGTTGGCCTGCACGTTTTGCGGGAAACCGCCCGAATGCCACCACAACAATAGACCGAAAATCGTCAGGCCCATCGAGCCGAACGGCACCAGACCGATCTCGACCTTGTGCCCGGACAAGCGCTCGCAGAGCAACGAGCCCAATGCAATACCGATGGAAAACACAGTAAGGATCAGGGTGACGACTGTTTCATCCCCGTACATCCACTCTTTGGCATAGGCCGGGATCTGCGTCAGGTAAATAGCACCGACGAACCAGAACCACGAGTTACCGACAATCGAACGCGATACGGCAGGAGTTTGCTTCAAACCCATCCGCAAGGTCGCCCAGGACTGGGTAAAGATGTTCCAGTTGAGCTTCATCTCGGGTGAAGCGGCAGAGGCGCTCGGGATGCCGAAACTGGCAATGAACCCAAGGCATGCCACCAGCACAGTCGCCGCCGAGACGATCCAGCCGTAGTGCAAGGAAGACATCATCACCCCCGCACTGATGGTGCCGGCAAGGATCGCCAGGAACGTCCCCATCTCGACCAGCGCGTTGCCGCCAACCAGCTCACTCTCACGCAGGTGCTGCGGCAGAATCGAATACTTGACCGGCCCGAACAGCGCAGAATGCGTGCCCATCGCAAACAGTGCCGCCAGCATCAGCTCAAGATGATTGAACAGAAAACCTGCAGCGCCGACCGTCATGATGACGATCTCGCCGAACTTGATGATGCGGATCAGCTTGTCTTTGGGGTACTTCTCGCCGAACTGCCCGGCCAGTGCCGAAAACAGGAAGAACGGCAGAATGAACAGCAAGGCACACAGGTTGACGTAGATCGAGCGATCCCCGTCGATGCTCAGCTTGTAAAGGATGGCGAGAATCAATGACTGCTTGAAGATATTGTCATTGAACGCGCCGAGAGACTGCGTGATGAAAAATGGCAGGAAACGACGTTTCCCGAGCAAGCTGAATTGCGACTGTTGGCTCATCGTCCATGGTCCTGAGAGGCTGGGGCGAACTGACGCAACCGCCAATCCGAGGCACATTGAAGACGTAACTTCAGTGAATGTCGATAGGACATTTCCTTTTACACATCACCTGGCGCCCTTCCCTTTCACAGCAGGCGTTCGAGAGACCGCTGCGACACCCTGCCACGCTCGACCTTGGTCGACAAAGACGAACCGTGTGCATCGTGCGAGACTGCGTGCTGTCGATACGGTGTGGAATTTGAAATGTCGCTGTCCAGCGGGCTGATTGCGGCCGTCGCCTTGTCCTATATGGCCATCATGTTCGCCATTGCCTTTTATGGTGATCGGTACAGCGCTTCACTGCGCCCGACGATGCGCGCCTGGGTATACAGCCTGTCGCTGGCGGTCTACTGCACCAGCTGGACGTTCTTTGGCGCAGTCGGTCAGGCCGCCGAGCAGCTATGGTCGTTCCTGCCGATTTATCTGGGGCCGATCGTGCTGATGGTCCTGGCGCCCTGGGTGCTGCAAAAAATGGTCCTGATCAGCAAGCAGGAAAACATCACCTCAATTGCCGACTTCATCGCCGCGCGCTATGGCAAATCGCAGTCACTGGCAGTGATGGTGGCGCTGATCTGCCTGATCGGCATGCTGCCGTACATTGCGCTGCAACTGAAAGGCATCGTGCTGGGCGTGAATATCCTGATCGGCGCAGTCGCCGACTCGACCGGCACGCGCGCTCAGGATACGGCGCTGGTGGTGTCGCTGATTCTGGCACTGTTCACCATTGTCTTTGGCGCACGCAACCTGGATGTCACCGAACACCACCGTGGCATGGTGCTGGCAATCGCCTTTGAAGCACTGGTCAAGCTGTTCGCGTTCATGGCGGTCGGTGTGTTCGTGACGTTCGGCCTGTATGACGGGTTCGATGACCTGTTCAATCAGGCCAAGCTCGCGCCGCGCCTTGAGGAATACTGGCAGGACACGATCAACTGGCCGTCGATGTTCGTGCAGACCGGCGTTGCGATGATGGCGATTGTCTGCCTGCCCCGGCAGTTTCACGTGACCGTGGTAGAGAACATCGAGCCTCAAGACCTCAATCTCGCCAAATGGGTGTTCCCGGCCTATCTGGCGCTGGCGGCCCTGTTTGTAGTGCCGATTGCGCTGGCCGGACAGATGCTGCTGCCTGACTCCATGCTGCCGGACTCGTTCGTGATCAGCCTGCCGCTGGCGCACGCGCACCCGTCACTGGCTCTGCTGGCCTTCATCGGCGGTGCTTCGGCGGCCACCGGCATGGTGATCGTAGCCTGCGTGGCTCTGTCGACGATGATCTCCAATGACATGCTGCTGCCGTGGCTGCTGCGGCGCAAAAACACCGAGCGGCCGTTCGAAGCGTTTCGTCACTGGATGCTCTCGGTCAGACGCATCAGCATCGTGATGATACTGCTGCTGGCCTATGTCAGTTACCGGATGCTGGGGTCGACCGCCAGCCTGGCGACCATCGGCCAGATCGCCTTTGCGGCAATTACACAGTTGGCGCCGGCCATGTTCGGCGCGCTGTACTGGAAGCAGGCCAATCGCCGTGGCGTATTCGCGGGTCTGGCAGCCGGGATTTTCATCTGGTTCTACACCCTGGTGCTGCCAGTCGCCGCGCACGGCATGGGCTGGTCACTGAGCAGTTTTCCGCTGCTGAATTGGCTGCACAATAACCCGCTGAATCTGCCCATCTCGCCCATGACCCAAGGCGTTGTGCTGTCGATGGCGGGCAACTGCACACTGTTCGCCTGGGTCTCGATGCTGTCACGCACGCGGGTGACCGAGCACTGGCAGGCGGGCCGCTTCATCGGCCAGGAAACTCAGGGGCGAGACTACAGCCGGCCGCTGCTGGCGGTGCAGATCGAGGACCTGCTCAGTCTTTCAGCACGTTTTGTCGGCGAGGATCGGGCACAACAGAGCTTCGTCCGTTTTGCCGACCGGCAAGGCAAGCGCTTCAACCCCAGCCAGAACGCCGACGGCGACTGGATCGCCCATACCGAACGGCTGCTGGCAGGCGTACTGGGCACCTCTTCGACACGCGCAGTGGTAAAAGCGGCTATCGAAGGCCGCGAGATGCAACTTGAAGACGTGGTGCGCATCGCCGACGAGGCCTCCGAGGTGCTGCAATTCAACCGCGCGCTGCTGCAAGGTGCCATCGAGAACATCACCCAGGGCATCAGCGTGGTCGATCAGTCGTTGAGACTGGTAGCGTGGAATCGTCGCTACCTTGAGCTGTTCAATTACCCGGAAGGCCTGATCGGCGTGGGCAGGCCGATTGCCGACATCATCCGCTACAACGCCGAACGTGGACTGTGCGGGCCAGGCGAAGCGGAAGTCCACGTCGCACGACGTCTGCACTGGATGCGCCAGGGCCGTGCCCACACCTCGGAGCGGCTGTTCCCCAACGGTCAGGTGATCGAGCTGATCGGCAACCCGATGCCGGGCGGCGGCTTCGTCATGAGCTTTACCGACATTACCGAGTTTCGCGCCGCAGAGCAGGCGCTCAAGGGCGTCAACGAAAGCCTCGAGCAGCGCGTCGCAGCGCGCACCCACGAGCTGTCGCAACTCAATCAGGCATTGACCGACGCCAAGGGCACGGCTGAAGCCGCCAACGAATCGAAAACCCGTTTTCTGGCGGCGGTCAGCCACGATCTGATGCAACCCTTGAACGCTGCACGGCTGTTTTCCGCAGCGCTGTCCCATCAACAGGACGGTCTTGCCAAAGACGCTCAGCAGTTGGTCCAGCATCTGGACAGTTCATTGCGCTCCGCCGAAGACTTGATCAGCGACCTGCTGGACATTTCTCGCCTTGAAAACGGCAAGATCACGCCGGATCGCCAGCCGTTCCCGCTGAATGCGCTGTTCGACACGCTGGGCGCCGAGTTCAAGGCGCTGGCCGGCGAGCAAGGTTTGGCGTTCCGTGTCAGGGGCAGTTCACTGCGCGTCGACAGTGATATCAAGCTGCTGCGTCGCGTTCTGCAGAACTTCCTGACCAATGCGTTTCGCTACGCCAAGGGCCCTGTCCTGCTGGGCGTCAGGCGCCATGGTGACAGCCTGAGCCTTGAAGTATGGGATCGCGGTCCGGGCATACCCGAAGACAAGCGCACTGTGATATTCGAGGAATTCAAACGCCTCGACAGCCACAAGACCCACGCAGCCAAGGGGTTGGGCCTGGGGCTGGCGATTGCGGATGGTTTGTGCCGCATTCTCGAGCACCCTTTGCAGGTGCGTTCGTGGACCGGTAAAGGCAGCGTGTTCAGCGTACGCGTGCCACTGGCCACCGCTCAGGCACCGATCCCTGCCACTCAGGCAGACATCAGCCGGCCTGCGCTGAACGGTACGCAAGTGCTGTGCATCGATAATGAAGACAGCATCCTGATCGGCATGAACAGCCTGCTGTCGCGCTGGGGCTGTCAGGTCTGGACTGCTCGTAACCGCCAGGAATGCGAGGTGCTGTTGAACAACGGCATGAGGCCGCAGATTGCGCTGGTGGATTACCACCTGGATGAGGGTGAAACCGGCACTGAACTGATGGCCTGGTTACGCACCCGTCTGGGTCAGCCAGTACCCGGCGTACTCATCAGCGCCGA
This sequence comes from Pseudomonas coronafaciens pv. oryzae str. 1_6, assembly GCF_000156995.2. Taxonomy (NCBI): domain Bacteria; kingdom Pseudomonadati; phylum Pseudomonadota; class Gammaproteobacteria; order Pseudomonadales; family Pseudomonadaceae; genus Pseudomonas; species Pseudomonas coronafaciens. Next base: position 3,774,308 of record NZ_CP046035.1, read on the forward strand.
CGGTCGACCGGAGCTGATCGCCCAAGTGCATGCCGCCGGGCTCGATTATCTGCCCAAGCCGGTCAAGCCTGCCGCATTGCGAGCGCTGTTGAGTCGGCATGTGAATCTGGATTAAGGAAGGGATAAGGGTTGCCCGCCCAAGCGGCAAGCAACCCGATACATCAGAAGATCAACCGAACAACCAGTAACCCAGCAATGTCAGTACGAGGACCGCCAACACCGGGCGCAGCACGCGATATGCCTTGGGGTTGGCGCGCTTGAACTGCTTGACCTTGCCACTGAAGCTGTCGCTGAAACGCTTGCTGAACGCATACGCCTGATTGATCCCGCCGACACGCTCGTCATCGAGGTTCTGAGGTGCTGTTGCACGCCCCAGAAACGCACTGACGCCGCGGTTGACGCGCGTCATGAAACGGTTGGTCAGCGGGCGTTCGATATCGCAGAACAGAATCACCCGGGTCTGAGTGGTTTCATTCTTGACCCAATGCACGTAAGTCTCGTCGAACATCACGTCCTGGCCGTCGCGCCACGCGTACTCCTTGCCGTCGACGAAAATCCGGCAGGCATCCGAGTTGGGCGTGGACAGGCCCAAGTGATAACGCAACGAACCGGCAAACGGGTCGCGGTGCGGGTTAAGGTGGCTGTCACCCGGCAACAGCGCAAACATCGCGCCTTTGACGTTGGGAATGCTGTTGACCAGCTCGACAGTCTTCGGGCACAGCGCTTCGGCAGACGGCAACGCCTTGTCGTACCATTTCAGGTAGAAACGCTTCCAGCCCTTCTTGAAGAACGAGCCGAAACCGGCATCGTTGTTCTTCTCGGCCGCACGTATGTAGCCTTCGTCGAACAAGTGCATGGCTTCGTCGCGAATGGTTTCCCAGTTGTCCTTGAGGATGTCGAGTTCAGGAAACTTGCTGCGGTCCAGATACGGTTCGGACGGCACTCTGGAAAACAGGTACATAAGCGCGTTGTAAGGCGCAAACAGTGCCGAATGATTGACGAACTGCCGCAACAAAGGCAGCCGCGCGCGCCCACGCAGGTGAACATATAGCGTGCTGCCGAGAAACAGCATCAGGATCGATGCCTTGGCAACAAATGAAAGGGTCATGAAGCTCTCCTTGAAGCGGGCGAGTAACGCCGAACGTCACGCAGGCAGCAGTGATGCATGATATTGAACAAAGGACCGCAGGCGCCGTGCAGGCAGAGACCCCGCCCGGCGACTGGCAAGCTGACCATCATAAACCCTTGCGTTGCCCGCATGAAGTACACACCTTCGAAGAAGTGTTACTGCGACAACTCCTGCTCGGTGAACAGGTCGCTGAACAGCATGCTTGACAGGTAACGCTCGCCGGAGTCCGGCAAGATCACGACAATCGTTTTGCCCTGCATTTCCGGCTTCTCGGCCAGACGGACGGCAGCCGCCATCGCAGCGCCGCAGGAGATACCGCAGAGAATACCCTCCTCCTGCATCAGACGCCGGGCCATCGCCTTGGATTCCTCGTCGGTCACACGCTCGACCCGATCGACAATCGACAGGTCGAGGTTTTTCGGGATGAAGCCCGCGCCAATTCCCTGAATCTTGTGGGGGCTGGGCGTGATCGCTTCGCCGGCCATCGCCTGGGTGATGATCGGTGAACTGTCCGGTTCGACCGCAACCGAAAGGATCGGCTTGCCTGCGGTGTGTTTGATGTACCGGGAAATGCCAGTGATAGTGCCGCCGGTGCCAACCCCGGCCACCAACACGTCAATGGTGCCGTCGGTGTCGGACCAGATTTCCGGACCGGTGGTTTTCTCATGAATGGCCGGGTTGGCCGGGTTCTCGAATTGCGCAGGCATGAAATACTTTTCGGGATCGCCCGCCAGCAACTCCTCGGCCCTGGCAATTGCACCTTTCATCCCTTTGGCAGCTTCGGTCAGCACCAGCTCAGCGCCCAGCGCCTTGAGCACCTTGCGACGCTCTATACTCATGGAGGCCGGCATGGTCAGCATCAGTTTGTAACCACGGGCGGCAGCTACAAACGCCAGACCGATCCCGGTATTGCCCGACGTGGGTTCGACAATGGTCATGCCGGGCTTGAGTCTGCCGCTGCTTTCGGCGTCCCAGATCATGTTGGCGCCTATACGGCACTTGACGGAATAACCTGGATTACGCCCTTCTATCTTGGCCAGAATCGTGACACCACGCGGCGCGAGACGGTTGATCTGCACCAGTGGCGTATTGCCGATGGAATGGGCGTTATCCGCGTAGATACGACTCATGATGGTGTCCTTGTGCACATCGGTTAAAGACCCAAAGCCTATGCCCCCATCCAATGGGCGTCCAGTCCGACCGAACGTATGACTGCGCGCGCAGTCAATCCTCTCATTGAAACAGGAGACGCATGTCATGAAACGTCGCTACAGCTGGCCGCTATGGACAATGGCCGCCCTGGTCGTCTTGCTGATCGCCATCAATATCGCCCTGCCGTACCTGGTGCGCGACTATCTCAACGACAAGCTCGCCGACATGGGTGACTACAGGGGGCAGATCAGCGACGTGGACCTGGCACTGTGGCGCGGCGCCTACCGGATCAAAGGGCTGAAGATCGTCAAGACCGATGGCAAGGTTCCGGTGCCATTTGTCGATGCGCCCATGATCGAATTGGCTGTCAGCTGGAACTCGCTCTGGAACGATCATGCAGTGGTGGCGAAAGCCTTGTTCACAGACCCGCAGATCAACTTCGTCGACGGCGGCAATAACAAGCAAGCGTCCCAGACCGGTCAGGGCACCGACTGGCGTACCCAACTGGATAAGCTGTTGCCGATCACCCTGAACGAATTGCGAATCAACAATGGACGCATCACGTTCAACAACTTCAATTCGACGCCCAAAGTGAAAATCGACGCTGACCAGGTCAATGCCAGTTTTTACAACCTCACCAACGTGGTGGACGTCGAAGGCAATCGCGATGCCGAGTTCAAGGGCAAGGCGCGCCTGCTGGGCCACGCCGATCTGGAAAGTACGGCCAGGTTCGACCCGTTCAGCAACTTCGAGGATTTCGACTTCCGCCTGCGCGCCACCGGCATCCAGCTCAAGAAGCTCAATGACTTTTCATCGGCCTACGGCAAGTTCGACTTCAACGCCGGTGATGGCGATATTGTGATTGAAGCACAGGCCGATAAAGGCCAGTTGACGGGTTACATCAAGCCCTTGCTGCGCAACGTTGATGTCTTCAACTGGCACCAGGATGTTGAAAACAAGGACAAAGGCATTTTCCGCTCGGTCTGGGAAGCACTTGTCGGCACCAGCGAAACCGTGCTGAAAAACCAGCGCGAGAACCAGTTCGCCACCCGTGTCGACCTCAGCGGCAGCGTCCATCAGCAGGACATCAGCGGCTTCCAGGCCTTTTTGCAGATCCTGCGCAACGCATTTGTCCAGGCGTTCAATGCGCGGTATGAAAACAGCAAGGGCTCCTGAGCGGCAATACAGCGGCGCCATCCAGGCCCGGTCACAGCGTGACGCCTCATTCAAGAACTGAATGAGGCGTCAACGTTCACAGCCATCGGGCAGCCAAGTTATAGTCCTGGCATTGCTTGCTTCTATTACGGTACGCGTGCCAACAGGCCAAGCGCGACCACGCGAAAAGGATGGATCATGAAGTTCGAAGGTACTCCGGCCTACGTTGCCACTGACGATCTCAAGCTGGCGGTCAACGCGGCGATCACGCTGGAGCGTCCGTTGCTGGTCAAGGGTGAGCCTGGCACCGGCAAGACCATGCTGGCCGAACAACTGGCAGAGTCTTTCGGCGCACGGTTGATCACCTGGCACATCAAGTCCACCACCAAGGCGCATCAGGGCCTTTACGAATACGATGCCGTGAGCCGTCTGCGCGACTCGCAGCTGGGCGTCGACAAGGTTCACGATGTGCGCAATTATCTGAAAAAGGGCAAGCTCTGGGAAGCCTTCGAGTCCGAAGAACGGGTAATTTTGCTGATCGACGAGATCGACAAAGCCGATATCGAGTTCCCCAACGACCTGTTGCAGGAACTCGACAAGATGGAGTTCTACGTTTACGAGACCAATGAGACGATTAAGGCAAAGCAGCGCCCGATCATCATCATTACCTCCAACAACGAAAAGGAACTGCCGGACGCTTTCCTGCGCCGCTGCTTCTTCCACTACATCGCCTTCCCGGACCGCGCCACCCTGCAACGCATCGTCGATGTCCATTATCCGGACATCAAGAAAGACCTGGTCAGCGAAGCCCTGGACGTGTTCTTCGATGTGCGCAAAGTGCCAGGTCTGAAGAAGAAACCTTCGACGTCCGAACTGGTGGACTGGCTGAAGTTGTTGATGGCCGACAACATCGGCGAAGCTGTATTGCGCGAGCGCGACCCGACCAAAGCAATTCCGCCACTGGCCGGTGCGCTGGTCAAGAACGAGCAGGATGTGCACCTGTTGGAGCGTCTGGCGTTCATGAGCCGTCGCGGCAATCGTTGATCGCCTTTATCCATCCTGTTACCAAAAAGGGCGACAGCCATGCTGCTCAACCTGTTCAACGAAATGCGTGCGGCCAAGGTGCCAGTGTCCCTGCGCGAGCTTCTGGACCTGATCAACGCTCTGAAACAGCGGGTAATCTTTGCCGACATAGATGAGTTCTACTTTTTGGCGCGCACGATTCTGGTCAAGGACGAGCGTCATTTCGACAAGTTCGATCGCGCCTTCAGTGCGTATTTCAACGGTCTGGAAAAACTCGACGATCATTTGCAGGCGCTTATTCCGGAAGACTGGCTGCGCAAGGAGTTCGAGCGCTCACTGAGCGACGAAGAACGCGCACAGATCCAGTCGCTCGGCGGTCTCGACAAACTCATCGAGGCGTTCAAGAAACGTCTGGAAGAACAGAAAGAACGTCACGCCGGCGGCAACAAATGGATCGGCACCGGTGGCACCAGCCCTTTTGGTTCGGGCGGTTACAATCCGGAAGGCATCCGGGTGGGCGATGCCGGCGAACGCAAGGGCAAGGCTGTCAAGGTCTGGGATCAGCGTGAGTACAAGAACCTCGATGATCAGGTTGAACTGGGCACCCGCAACATCAAGGTCGCGCTGCGTCGTCTACGCAAATTCGCCCGCCAGGGCGCCGCAGACGAGCTGGATATCGATGGCACCATCGACCACACCGCACGCGACGCAGGCCTTCTGAACATCCAGATGCGCCCCGAGCGACGCAACACCATCAAACTGTTGCTGCTGTTCGACATCGGTGGCTCGATGGACGCACACATCAAGGTATGCGAGGAACTGTTTTCGGCATGCAAGACCGAGTTCAAGCACATGGAGTATTTCTACTTCCATAACTTCATCTATGAATCGGTGTGGAAGAACAACTTGCGCCGCGGCTCTGAGCGGACCTCCACGCAGGACCTGCTGCATAAATATGGCGCAGACTACAAAGTCATTTTCATCGGCGACGCCTCGATGGCGCCCTACGAGATTACCCAGCCTGGGGGCAGTGTCGAACACTGGAACGAAGAGCCGGGTTACGTGTGGATGCAGCGCTTCATGGCCAAGTTCAAGAAGATCATCTGGATTAACCCGTACCCCAAGGATGCTTGGGAGTACACCACTTCCACCCATGTCGTGCGCGATCTGGTTGAAGGTCAGATGTACCCGTTGACCCTGCGCGGGCTGGAAGAAGGCATGCGTTACCTGGCGAAATAACGGCACATTGACGGTTGTACGGGCCTGGCGGCCAAAGCTCGTACAACCTGTGCATCGGTTCGGCCATTTGCAGAGTCATGAGCTACGCTCACACATTCCAGACACCCCATCAGACGGACATGCGCTGATCGAGTAGACAGTTTTGCAGTAACTCCATCGTTTTGCCTGACCCGCCGTCGCCACGCAGCGGACGACTCATGAACGAAACGCTTGGCATCATGCAGCCTTATTTTTTCCCCTACATCGGCTATTTCCAGCTGATTGCGGCCGTCCAGCGCGGCATTGTCTTTGACATCGTCAAATACAAACGCAAGAGCTGGATGAACCGCAATCGGGTGCTGGACGGCAAAGGTGGCTGGCAACACATCACTGTGCCGGTGTGCGCCAGCGAGGGAACGCTGATCAAGGACGCCACGCTGACCGACCTTGCCATGACGCATCATAAAATCAGGCATCAGCTTGAGCATTACCGGCACAAAGCGCCCTACTTTCAGGAAACTCTGAACCTGATTGACCTGACTCTCGGCACACCGGCCACACACCTGTGCGATATAAATACACGCTCCCTGAAAGTGGTCTGCGATTATCTGGGCATGAATTTCGACTGGGAACGCTGTTCTACGCTGCAGCTTGATCTGCCACCGATAAAGCATGCCGGCCAATGGGCGCTGGAAATCAGCACGCTGCTGGAGGCGCGTCAGTACATCAACGCAGCCGGGGGACGCGACATATTCATCCCTGAAGAATGGCAGGAACGCGGCGTGGAACTGAGGTTTCTCGAACATGCTTCATTCAGTTATTCCACCGGGCCATACACCTTCTTCGAAAACCTCTCGATAGTCGATGTGCTGATGTGGAACGCTCCCGAAACAGTGCTCGCCTATCTGCGTAACGAAACACGGGCAGTCATATGAGCTGCCCGGCAGTGTTGTAACACCTGTCAGCGGTCAGTGACGGTCTCTCGCGAGTTGCGGCTTGCGTCGTCCGCCACTGACCACCCAGCCGAGCAGCAGAACGACGCTTTCAATCGCCAGCGCCAGTAGCAATGCAGTGATGATGCCCCAGGCGATCACTTCCGGAGCCAGCAGGACTTGCCACGTGTAACCGTTGAAGGTTTCGCGACGAATATCCGGATCGGCAGAAGTTGCCACGAAGATGGCCTTGGAGTACCAGGCCCCCTGCAGCCCAAGCCATTGGCGTTCAAGAATGTGAGTACGGGTCATCAAGGTATCGATGTTGTCTGCATCAGCACGAAAAACAGGGTCTTCACTGCTGCGATAGTGCTGAATCAGCGCCTGTATATCGCCCTTGAAGAACTGCTGCGCAGTGGCGCTATAGCCTTTGACCGCCTGTTGCGCCTCGATCAGATGCGCTTCGACACGCTTGCTGTAATCACTGATAAAGCCGGGGATCTGTACCCCGAACAACAGGCCCGCCGTGAACAGGACCAATCGCAGATAACTTCGCAGCATCAATATCCCTCTTTTCCATTTATCCGGTGTGCCTGGGTAGACACCGTTAAAGCGCTGTTGTCTCGACAGTTCCCTGAACCACGCACTCGCCTTTGCGCCAGAGACTCCACTGACCCGGCTCGTAGCGGTTCCAGTTTTCGTTCTCGGTCAACGGCTCGGTTGCGATGACGGTTACAACATCGTGTGGCGTAGTCTCTGCCTGAAAGTCGACGATCACATCGACGTCCTTCAGCCTGGCAGGACCGAACGGTGCGCGTCGTGTGATATGCGCCAGTTTGGTACTGCAAAAGCAGAACAGCCAGTCGCCGTCGCTCAACAGGCAATTGAACACGCCTTTACGACGGTATTCAGTGCAGGCCTGGATCAGCGATGGCAGTAATTCTTCGATGTCGACCGGCTCTGGAAACGCTTCACGGACACGATTGAGCAAATCACAGAATGCTGCCTCGCTGTCTGTGTCGCCGACCGGCCGATAAAACGTGACGCCAGGCTTGAAGTCCGCCAGCTGGCCGTTATGCGCAAAGCACCAGTTGCGGCCCCAGAGTTCGCGCACGAAAGGATGAGTGTTGGACAGGCTGACCTTGCCGACGTTGGCCTGACGAATATGGCCAATCACGACTTCGCTCTTGATGGGATAACGCTGCACCAACTGCGCGACTTCGGATTCGCTGCTGGCGGCGGGGTCCTGAAACAGGCGCAGGCCACGTCCTTCGTAGAACGCAATGCCCCAGCCATCGCGATGCGGGCCGGTGCGGCCGCCACGTTGCATCAGCCCGGTAAAGCTGAAAACGATATCGGTCGGGACATTGGCACTCATGCCCAGTAGTTCACACATGCTCAGGTTCTCGCTTCAAGACGTTTGCGGCGGGTCATGCGCCGCACACAGCGGCGCTGCCGGCGAAGCGGGATCTACAACCGCGGCTCTACCCGCGAGCCTCTGGCCGGAGGAAGGGGCGCAGAGGTTCTGCGGGCAAACGAGTCGTCCTCGGCAAACGGTTCGTCAGCGGGGTCTGTTTCGACCGGCTGAGCAACCGGCTGCGGTTGACGCGCCTTGCGGCTGCGTTCGATCGGCCAGCGGATCAGCACAAACAGCAGGTACGCACAGAACGCGAACATGCCATACATGGCCAGATCCGACACGGCGGCCCAGACGTTGCTGCCAACCTTGAACATAAGGTCGAGCGCGGTGATTGCGATGGCCGGAGCCATCGCATCCTTGACAGGGTCGACCATGGTCGGCGTGAACAGCAGCACCGCGACGGCCACCAGCAGCGGCTCCTTGAGATACCGCCACATCCAGCGGGTCATCAGGAACCACACCAGCAGGCAACCCAATGCGGCGAAGGCGTAGACGCTCCAGGCGATCAGATAGTCGTTTTCGGTCATGACGTCCGTGGTAAGGCAGGTAGAGAGGCGCTTATGATAACGGCTTTTGCCTGACGCGGCTTGCCTCGCTTCAGTAATCAGTTCAGCGTGTACCGATATTTTCGTTATCGATGCCTTTACAGAGAGACCAGCATGTCCTTTTCGAATGCAACCTCCAGCGCCCCGATTGCTCGCAAGGCCGACGGCTCCGATCCCTACGCCTGGCTGCAGAATCGCGACACCGACGAGGTGCTCGACTACCTCAAGGCCGAAAACGCCTGGCAGGAACAACAATTGGCGGACCAGGCCGCGCTGCGCGAAAACCTGTTTCAGGAGATCAAGGGCCGTATTCTGGAAACCGATCTGTCGCTGCCCTCCCCTTGGGGGCCGTACCTGTATTACACGCGTACCACCGAAGGCGACGAGTACGCCCGCCACTATCGCTGCCCGCGCCCGGCCGACGATTCCAACACCGTGGATGAAAGTCGCGAAGAGCTGCTGCTGGACCCTAACGCGATGGCCAATGGTGGCTTCTTCTCGCTGGGCGCGTTTAGCATCAGCCCTGACCACCAGCGCCTGGCCTATAGCCTGGACACCAGCGGCGATGAGGTCTATCAGCTGTTCGTCAAGGAACTGAGCACAGGCGAGATCAGCAGCCTGCCGTTTGAAAACTGCGACGGCAGCATGACTTGGGCCAACGACAGCCAGACACTGTTTTTCGGCGAACTGGACGACACCCATCGCCCGGGCAAGCTGCATCGCCACACACTTGGCCACGCGTCGGCAGAGTTGGTCTTCGACGAACCGGACGGCCGATTCTTCCTGCACTGCTTCCGTACCAGCTCCGAACGCCAACTGGTCATCCTGCTCAACAGCAAGACCACCAGCGAAGCCTGGGTGCTCGATGCCGACCATCCCGAGCAGGACTTCATTTGCCTCGCGCCGCGCGAGGAAGGTCACGAATATTATCCTGATCACGGCCTGCTCGATGGTGTCTGGGGCTGGTTCATCCGCAGCAATCAGAGCGGCATCAACTTCGCGCTGTATTACGCGGCAGAAAAAGCCGATGGCGTACCGGTACGCGATGACTGGCAAACGCTGGTTGCTCACGATGAGAAGGTGATGCTCGAAGGCGTCAGTCTCAACGCGAAAGGCATCAGCCTCAGCCTGCGTGAAGGCGGCTTGCCGGTCATCGAGGTGCGCCCGCAGGACCTGCCGGCTTATCGCGTGCAGCTGCCGGACGCTGCCTACAGCCTCTACGTGCAGGACACGCTCGAGTTTGACAGCGACAGAATTCGCCTTCGCTATCAGTCACTGAACCGTCCGGCACAGGTGCGCCAGCTGGCACTGGCCACCGGCGAACAAGTGGTACTCAAGGAAACCCCGGTGTTGGGCACTTTTGACGCCGACGCCTACGTCAGCCAGCGTTTGTGGGCCACGGCCAGTGACGGTACTCAGGTGCCGATCAGCCTGGTGGTCAAGCGCGAACTGGTCGGCAAGACAACCCCGCTGTACCTGTATGGCTACGGCGCCTACGGCGAAAGCCTCGACCCGTGGTTTTCCCATGCACGCCTGAGCCTGCTGGACCGTGGCGTGGCGTTTGCCATCGCCCATGTGCGCGGCGGCGGCGAACTGGGCGAGGCCTGGTATCGCAACGGCAAGCAGGAACACAAGCAGAACACCTTCGGCGACTTCATTGCCTGCGCCGAACACTTGATCGCTGCAGGGCTCACCAACGCCGAACAGTTGGTGATCAGCGGTGGCAGTGCCGGTGGCCTGCTGATCGGCGCCGTGCTCAATCAGCGCCCCGAGTTGTTCAAGGCGGCCATTGCCGACGTGCCGTTCGTGGATGTACTGAACACCATGCTCGACCCTGAACTGCCCCTGACCGTCACCGAATACGATGAATGGGGCAACCCTCAGGAACCCGACGTTTATGCACGGATAAAGGCTTACGCGCCGTACGAAAATGTCAGCGCTCAGGCCTACCCGGCCATGCTGGTGATTGCCGGTTACAACGACAGCCGTGTGCAGTACTGGGAGGCCGCCAAATGGGTCGCTCGTTTGCGCGAGCGCAAGACTGACGACAATCTGCTGCTGCTCAAGACCGAACTGGGCGCCGGGCATGGCGGCATGAGCGGTCGCTACCAAGGCCTGCGCGACGTGGCACTGGAGTATGGTTTTATCTTCAAGGTATTGCAGATTTGCGAATGAACTTGGTGTGAAACGCCTGTCTTACTAGGATCGGGGGCAGCGGAGTTGCCCCTTTGTCAGGATTATAAGACCGAACATGTCAGAACCACTGTCCAACCTGAACAACGCCATTCGCGACATGCTGCTGGATTGCGGCCTGTTCGACACACTGCTGCCCGGCGACTTCTTCACCATCGCCGGGTACTTCAGCATCACCGACATCGAGAAAGGCGAAACCATCTTTGCCGAAGGCGATGCAGGGACGTTCATGTGCATCATCCATCAGGGCGCCGTGTCCGTGCAGAAGCTTGCCAGTGATGGCCAGCAGGTGGAAATCGCAGTCTTGCGTCGCGGCCGGGCCTTTGGCGAAATGGCGGTGCTGGATGGCGAACGCCGCTCGGCCAGTTGCATTGCGTCGACCCATTGCCAATTGTTGAATCTGGGACGCGACTCGCTGGACAAGATGCTCGACGAAGCGCCGAAGATCGCCGCCAAGATCATTCGAGCCCTGGCTATCTCATTGTCCAAGCGTTTGCGCATGGTCGACGGTCAATTACTCTCCCAGCAGGTGTGAGTTTGCCCATCTGGCGCTAAACTTGCCGATATTCCGCTTTCAATGCGCACAACGCACAGGTGACACCATGAGCACGGCCAACCCTCCTTCCCAGACTGCCAAGCTGGACCGCATCCTGGCCGACGCCCAGCGCGACCGTGAAATGGGTTATCGCGACAAGGCGCTGCGCATGTACCCCCACGTCTGCGGCCGATGCGCACGTGAATTCGCCGGCAAACGCCTCAGCGAACTGACCGTGCATCACCGTGATCATAATCACGACAATAACCCGCAGGACGGCTCCAACTGGGAGCTGTTGTGCCTGTATTGCCACGATAACGAACATTCGCGTTACACCGACCAGCAATACTTCGCCGACGGCTCGCTGAGCACACCGAAAACCGCCAAGGCCACCCACAACCCGTTCGCCGCACTGGCCGGGCTGATGAAAAAAGACGAATGAATGAGGGGGCAAGCCAACGCACCCGTCACCGGGCTGACATATATCGAAGTGGGAGCTGACTTGTCAGCGAAGGCAATGGTCTGCACTCGGATACGTTCATGACTGTCCTGCCACGATAGCTCCTGCACCAGCTTCCCTCCTGACTGACCAACATCATCAGAACTGCCCCGAGCAAGCAGCCCGCATGCGGGCCTGCAATGAACAGACTGACCGGATACCCCACCATGCCCACCCGAACTTCAAGACGAACCTTTGTGAAAGGGCTTGCTGCCAGCGGCGTCCTCGGCGGCCTGGGGCTCTGGCGCAGCCCGGCATGGGCGCTCCCGAATCCTGGGCAGCCTGACGGGCTCTCCGGCACCGAGTTCGACCTGACCATCGGCGAAACCCCCGTCAATATCACCGGCAAGGCCAGGACTGCACTGACCATCAATGGCGGCATTCCGGGCCCTCTGTTGCGCTGGCGTGAAGGCGACACTGTCACCCTGAGAGTAAAAAACCGTCTCGACGAAAGCACCTCCATTCACTGGCACGGCATCATCCTGCCCGCCAACATGGATGGCGTTCCGGGGCTGAGTTTTGACGGTATCGCGCCTGATGGTCTGTACGTCTACCGCTTCAAGGTCAAACAAAACGGTACTTATTGGTATCACAGCCACTCGGGCTTTCAGGAGCAATCCGGTGTTTACGGGCCGCTGGTGATCGACGCCAAAGAACCGGAGCCGTTCAGCTACGAGCGCGAACACGTGGTCATGCTCAGTGACTGGACCGATGAAGACCCGGCCCAGGTGATGAAAAAGCTCAAGAAGCAATCGGACTACTACAACAATAACAAGCGCACCGTCGGCGACTTCATCCACGACGTCAGCGAGAAAGGCTGGAGCGCGACCACGTCCGAACGCACGATGTGGGCAAAGATGGGAATGGACCCGACCGATCTGGCAGACGTCAGCGGCGCGACCTACACCTACCTGATGAATGGCCAGGCGCCCGACATGAACTGGACCGGGCTGTTCAAAGCCGGCGAACGCATTCGCTTGCGGCTTATCAACGGCTCGTCGATGACTTATTTCGACGTACGTATCCCGGGCCTGAAAATGACCGTGGTCGCCAGCGACGGCCTTTACGTCGAGCCAGTCGTCGTCGACGAATTGCGCATCGCGGTGGCAGAAACCTTCGACGTCATCGTCGAACCGGCTGAAGGCGCTTACACGCTGTTCGCCCAGTCAATGGACCGCACAGGCTATGCCCGCGGCACGCTGACCAGTCAGCCCGGCCTGCAAGCCATCGTCCCGCCCCTGGACCCACGCCCGCTGTTGAGCATGAACGACATCGGCATGGTGGCGATGGATCACGGCAACATGAGCCATGACTCAATGCCGGGCATGGACCATGGCAACATGCCGATGCAGGCAACCCCTGCCCTGCAATCGCACCCGGACAGTGAAAGCGGCAACCCGCTGGTCGATATGCAAGCCGTGACCACCTCGCCGAAGCTTGACGATCCGGGTATCGGTCTCAGGGACAACGGGCGCAAAGTCCTGACCTATGCAGACCTGCGCAGCACGTTCCAGGACCCTGACGGCCGCGAGCCAGGCCGCACTATCGAGCTGCACCTGACCGGCCACATGGAGAAATTCGCTTGGTCGTTCAACGGCGTGAAGTTTTCCGACGCTGAACCCATTGCGCTCAAATATGGCGAACGGGTGCGCATCGTGCTGGTCAACGACACGATGATGAGCCACCCGATACACCTGCATGGCATGTGGAGCGATCTGGAAGACGAGCACGGGCAGTTCAAGGTGCGCAAACACACCATCGACATGCCGCCCGGCTCACGTCGCACTTATCGCGTCACCGCTGATGCTCTCGGCCGTTGGGCCTATCACTGTCACATGCTGTATCACATGGAAATGGGTATGTTCCGCGAAGTGCGGGTGGAAGAATGAGGATTTCAAGGTTGAATGGATCGCGCAATTTGCTTCGCCTGCCAGCCCTGCTGTTGACCACAGGTCTGGTCATGGCCCCTTGGGCGCCAGCACTGGCGGCCGAGATGGAAGGTATGGATCACGGCAGCCACTCGATGCCGATGGACGCCGCAGACAGCGATAACGGCAACGCTGCAACGCAAAGCAGAACGCCGATCCCGCCCGTCACCGATGCCGATCGTGCTGCTGTCTACACCAGCCATGCAGGCCATCAGATTTACGACAACACCATCAACAGTTACTTTCTGGCCGACAAGCTGGAGTGGCAGGACGCCAACGATGGCAGTGCGCTGGCCTGGGACCTGTCCGGCTGGATCGGCGGCGATATCAACCGTCTGCTGTTGCGCTCCGAAGGCGAGCGAACCAACGGCAAGACCGAAGAGGCGGAAGTCCAGGCGCTCTGGGGCCACTCGGTCAGTTCGTCGTGGGACGTAGCGGCTGGCGCACGTCAGGACTTCAAACCTGGCGCCCCGCAAACCTGGGCAGCCTTCGGCCTGCAAGGCCAGGCGATTTCGGATCTTGACGTCGAAGCGACTGCCTTTATAGGCGAGGCCGGGCAGACCTCCGCGCGTCTGGAAACCGACTACGACCTGTTGCTGACCAATAATCTGGTGCTGCAACCCACTGCTGAACTGAATTTCTTCGGCAAGAACGATCCGCAACGCGGCAACGGCTCAGGCCTCTCGACAAGCGAATTGGGCCTGAGGCTGCGCTATGAAGTCACCCCCCAATTCGCTCCGTATGTGGGCGTGACCTGGGAACGGTCCTACGGCAATACCGCCGACTTCGCCCGCGAAGAAGGCGACGATGTTGCCGAAGCACGGCTGGTGGCGGGCCTGCGCGTATGGTTCTGAGCCGCGGAAATGCAAATGGCATTGCCGCAACCCTGCCGTATAATCCCCGGTTTTCTACAGAGCACCCTCCCCGTGGCCAACAAACGGTATGCCTGCATCGGTCTTTACAACCCCAAGTCCCCGGAAAACGTCGGTTCGGTCATGCGGGCGGCGGGCTGTTACGGCGTCGCGTCGGTGTTCTATACAGGCAAGCGCTATGAGCGCGCCCGGGACTTCATCACCGACACCAAGAAGATCCATCAGGACATTCCACTGATCGGTATCGAAGACCTCAAGAGCATCCTGCCACTGGGCTGTATTCCGGTTGCTGTCGAATTGGTGGAAGGCGCCCGTGCGTTGCCCGAATACACGCATCCTGATCGGGCGCTGTATATCTTCGGCCCGGAAGACGGCTCGCTGGATCAGGACATACGAGACTGGTGCGAAGACGTGGTCTATATCCCGACCGAGGGCTGCATGAACCTGGCGGCCACCGTCAACGTCGTGCTCTACGATCGCATGGCCAAAGGCATCAATACGCGCTCGGGTCCGCAATTTGGTCGGGAAAAAATTGATCCGTCGAGCGACCACTGACACAAAAGCATTGAACCTGTGTTGTCAGCGGGCAGTCAGTTTCTCTGAACCGAGCTCCAACAGACTACCTCCGCACCACAACCTCATGGAGAGCCATCATGCGCGACACCCCGATCATCGAACGCATTGACACACCTGAATTGCTCAAGCAAAAACCCGCTCAGAACGTTAACGGCTGGGAACGTATCGGCTCGCTGGCCGGCGGCGTGCTGATCATGGGCAAAGGCGTCCGCCGTGGCGGTTTTCTGGGCCTCATCCAGCTGGCCATCGGTGGCGCAGCGCTGGCTCGCGGCATCAGCGGTCATTGCGCCGCCAAGACGCTGATGGAAAAAGGCCGTAGCGATCTGCAAAGCGCCCGTTCGAGCATCGAACGTGCCGGCGCCGAGTTGAACAACCTGAAAGACGACGCTGAAAATGCCGTCAAGGATGCCGCGGCCAAAAGCGTTGATGCGCTGACCGAGCCAAAGCCGGTCGTTTAAGCTAAGCGTTCAACCTGCGCGAAATATCAGGTAATCCTCCCAGTCGTCTTCGGCCACCGTGCTCTCACTGAGCATGCGGCCGGACTGGGAGATACGCTCATGATGCACAGCAGTGCGATCACCGCACACCAGATGGTGCCAAAGCGGCAAATCCTTCCCCTCGCTGACCAGACGATAGCCACAGGTCGGCGGCAGCCATTTGAACTCGTCAGCCTGACCCGGCGTCAGCTGAATGCAGTCCGGCACCGACGCCTTTCGGTTCGGATAGTCGGAACACTGACAGGTCTTGAGGTCCAGCAGCTTGCAGGCAATCCGCGTGTAATAAACGCTGTTGTCCTCTTCATCTTCGAGTTTTTGCAGGCAGCACAAACCGCAGCCGTCACAGAGTGATTCCCACTCTTGCATATCGAGCTGGTCGAGGGTCTTGCGAATCCAGAACGGTTCAACTTTAGCGGCCATGAGTCGAGCAACGGTATCGATAATGAAAAGGCCGCCAGTCTAGAGGTACACGGGGTGCGGGCCAAGCACTTGCGACTGTCGGTAGCCGGGACTTGTCAGCCAGAAAGCAAAACAGTAGCGTTAGCGCGTTTTCAGCGCGTTCGGACGATGCCTGCCGACCACGGCCCATCCAGCCACGCTCGTTTCCCAACCTTTAGTGTTATCAAGGATTCTCATGAGCACAAACCCTCGCATCGCTGACCACCCTATCGCCCCTCAATTCACCGAACGCTGGTCGCCCCGCGCGTTCAGCGGTGAAGGCATTGAGCAGGAAACGCTGCTGAGCTTTTTCGAAGCCGCGCGCTGGGCGCCTTCTGCCTACAACTCGCAACCCTGGCGTTTTCTGTATGCGCGCCGTGACACACCGAACTGGGAGCGCTACCTGGGTCTGCTGAACGAGTTCAACCGCAGCTGGGCGCAACATGCTGCTGCCTTGGTGATCGTGATTTCCAAAACTACCTTCACCGCGCCCGGCGCAACGGAAGAAAGCCCGGCCCTGTGGCACACATTCGATACCGGTTCGGCGTGGGGTTACCTGGCGCTGCAAGCCAGTCTTGACGGCTGGCACACCCACGGCATGGCCGGTTTCGATCAGGACCTGACGCGCAAGACGCTGAATATTCCCGAAGGCTACGCGGTGCATGCTGCCATCGCGATCGGCAAGCTGGGTGATAAGTCGACACTGCCGGAATACCTGCAAGGTCGCGAATTACCCAGCCCGCGCAAACCGTTGGCAGAACTCGCAGCTGAAGGTGATTTTTCGCTGTAACCGTTTTTTTGCCCGGACTGAAACAGAAAGGCCGACGCCTTGGGCGTCGGCCCTCCAGCGGTCAACTCAATAGCCGCGCGAGAAATCCACTTCCCCGCGCAAGGCCTCCCCGGCCTGAAAGGCTTTCAGGTTATGCACGAACAGCTCGGTCATGGCTACCGGCGATGTCGGCGCCGAGCTGTGCCCGGTCAACAGCAGACCGTAGGCGGTCCAGAACGGATGGCGCTGCGGCAGCGGCTCCTGACGACAGACGTCAATCACTGCGCCCGCCAGATGCCCTACCCTCAATGCCTCGACCAGATCTGCGTCAACCACCGAAATGCCACGCCCGACGTTGATGAACAACGCCGTGGGCTTGAAGCTGGCAAACAGCTTCGCGTCGTAAAGATCATGAGTCTCGGGCGTGTTGGGCAGCAGATTGATGACGTAATCCACCTCACCGACCAGGCGTCCGATGTCCGCCAGAGCGGCCACCTCAACGAACGGCTCCTGGGTGCGTGCAGTAGATGCCACGCCATAGACCTGTACGCCGAAGGGCAGCAGGAACTCCGCGACGCGCTGGCCGATATCACCGGCTCCGACGATCAACGCCTTGCGGCCCGCCAGACTTTGCCCGGTGCGGTTGTCCCACTTGCGCTCGACCTGGCTCATCAATCGCGCCAGCACCTCACGTTCGTGGCCAAGCATGTAGGTCAACACGAATTCGGCCATGACCTGACCGAAAATGCCCACCGCGCGGGTCAGGCGATAATCCCGCGACAGGCCGCCCATCAACAGCGGGTTAATACCCGCCCAGGTAGATTGCAGCCACTGAGGCTTGTGGCCTTGACGCAACAGGTTGGCCATCAGGTCCGGCTGCCCCAGCCAGACCGGGCAATCGCTGGCCATCCGCGACAGCTCGGCAGAGTCACCGCTGCTCAAGACGTCCAGTTCAGGCACAGCCTTGCGCAACAATTGGGTATAAACGGGGTAGTCGTGCTCGGCAATCAGAACGCGCATGTTTCAAAAACCTTAAAAACAGGACAGGCAACCCACAACCGATGTGGACCGCTTTTACGACACGATTTACAACCGCAGCAACAATCACATGGGATCGTTGCGGCGCAGCAGCTCTTCGGGTAAATGCTCGATGTACTCGTCTTCAGCCGGCGGCATCTGCAGGTGATAGCCCTGACTGTCGAGATTCGACAACACCAGATTGATGTCTTCACGCGCCAGCGCCCGCTCCGGGCTCAACACCAGATCAAAGGCATGCACCGGCTTGCCGAACGCCACCAGCAATTCTGGTGGCACACGCTTGAGGACATCGCTCTTGAGCACGTAAAGGTACATTTCGTTCTTTTTCGGGCTGCGATAAATCGAGCAGATACGCTTCAAGACTGTTCTCCAGGGGTTGCCAGGCTGTCGAGCAGCGCCTGACCCATCAATTCGCGACGCCAGCCACGCAACGAATCGGGCAATTGGTAAGGACCGTCGGGGTAACCGCTCTTGAGCAGGGCTTCGAGGGTCTTCTTGCGCAGCATCAGCTCGGGCGCCATGTCCATTTTCTCGGCGTACTGCTGACCGATCGCACGCAGGCGTTTGATCGAACCGGCAGCGTCTACCGGAAGCGGCTCGGGCAGCGCAGGCGGCCATTGTTCCGGCGGCAGGCTACTCGCCGTCTTGATCAGTTCGAGAAGGAACTCGCCATCATGACGAACAGTGCGCGGGTGCATGTCTTCGATACGGGCCAGCGCGCCGAGGTTGTCCGGCTGCGTTTTTGCCAGCGGCCAGAGCGAGTGCTCGCGCACGATGCGATTACGCGGCAGGTTGCGCGCGCGCGCCTCACGCTCACGCCAGGCACACAATTCGCGCAGCACCGCCAGTTGGGCACGCGACAGTTTCCAGGCCAGTTTGGCATCCCTGTAGACCTCGTAAGGGTCAACTTCACGGCGCAGATTGGCGACCAGTTCGGCACCGTCGTCCAGCAACCAGGCGTATTTGTCATCGGACAAACGCGGGCGCAGGATGGCAAACAGCTCGGCAAGGTGTACTGCATCTTCGGCGGCATAGCTGATCTGCGTCTCCGACAGCGGGCGTTGCAGCCAGTCAGAGCGGGTTTCGCCCTTGGGCAGGTCGATGTCGAGCACCTCCTGCACCAGTCGCGAATAGCCCATGGAAAAACCGAGGTTCAGGTAAGCAGCTGCCAACTGAGTATCGAACAGCGGAACCGGCAGGCTGCCAGTCAGGCGCAGCAAGACTTCGAGGTCTTCGCTGCACGCATGAACGACTTTGATCACGTCGGGATTTTCAAGCAACGCAGACAGGGGCCGCCAGTCATTGATCAGCAGCGGATCAATCAACCACGCGCTTTTTCCGTCGCCTATCTGCAGCAACGCGGCTATCGGGTAAAACGTATCGACCCGCATGAACTCGGTGTCGAGCGCGACAAACGGCAGCGACTGCCATTGTGCGCAATACAGGGCGAGGCTGTCGTCGTCGCGAATCCAGTGAATATCGATGGCCACATGGCTCTCCCTTCAACAATGGCGCGCAGTATATATCGTCATCGAAGAATATCGCGCGTCTGTCGTCCGAGTCTGGCCGTTCTTCATGCAAATGACTGACAGGAACGGCGACGCGTGTCCCGAATACCGACTGCCCCTGGCGCCCACGCTTCACTCGGCGGCGCCAGGCACACTGGACGCCTGGTCAGTTGCTCTAGCCTCACTCCGACAGTTGGCAAACATATCCAGCGCCGGGTTATAGACCTTGGTGTCCACTTTCAGCAAACCCAGCATCGAGTGAAACAGATTGTCCTGGCTCAACGGGGAATTGCGCTCTTTTGCCAGGCATTCAGGGCTTACCGCAAAGGACTTCTGATACGCATCGGACAACCAGATCAGCAAAGGCACATGTTTTTGCTGGTCAGGGGCCAATACATAGGGTGTGCCGTGCAAGAACAGGTTGTATTCACCGAGTGATTCACCATGGTCCGACAGATACACCATGGCGGTATCGACCTTGTTCTGATTCTTGCGCAACAGATCGATCAGGCTGGACAGCACGTGATCGGTATACAGCAGCGTGTTGTCATAGGCATTCACGATCGTGTCGCGGCTGCAGTTGTTCAGCGCATTGCTTTCACACACAGGGGTGAAGGTTTCAAACTCTTTTGGGTAGCGCTTGTAGTATTCAGGGCCGTGACTGCCCATCTGGTGCAGAACCAGAACCGTGTCCTTGTCGAGGTTGTCGATAAAGCCCTGCAGGCCTTGCAGCAGAATTTCATCGCGGCACTCGTGGGACGTACACAACTGCGGGTCTTTGAGGTTGCTGACATCCTGGAATGTCACGCGATCACACGTGCCTTTGCAGCCTGCCTGATTGTCGCGCCACACGACGTTAATGCCCACGCGCTTAAGCACATCCAGCAAGCCTTCCTGATTGCGCGCCACGGTGGCGTTGTAATCCTTGCGGCCCATGTTGGAAAACATGCATGGCACCGAAACTGCAGTTTCAGTACCGCAGGAATAAACATCGGTGAACGCCACCAAACCACTCTCTTTGTTCAGGTTCGGTGTGGTGTTGCGACCATAGCCCAGTATGCCGAAGTTCTCGGCCCGGGCACTTTCGCCGACCACCAGCACCGTCAGGGATTTACGGCTATGCGTCGCCCAGTCCGACGAGCGCTTGGCGTCCTCGCCGATCTTGACGAACGGTCGCTGGGCAGAGACGACCTGCTCACGCAGATAACCCACCGAAGCACCGATGTAATTGCTCGGCACGACCATCAGACGCAGTTCGTGATGGTTGCGAAACAACGAAGACAGGCCTTGATAGTTAGCCAGCGCCGCTGCGCCGATGACAACGCTGCAGACCACAGCCACCACCAGCTTGCTGAACAGCTCGCGGTGCCAGGGACGATAGCCAACAGGCGTTTTCCACAGTATCAGCGAAGGCAGTACGCCTAATAACGCGATGTACAACACCAGCTTCAGGGACAGCAACCCTTGCACTTCCGTCACGTTGGTTTCGGCAAAGTTACGGAACATGCCTGCGTCGATCATGACCCCGTATTCGGTCATGAAATAGACCACACCGGCACTGACCATAAACAGAAAGATCAACACCGGTTTAAACACTGCACGGAATGCAATCAGCGTCAGTGCGATATTGAACACACAGAAAATCATCAATCCAAATGCAACGCGCATGGCAATGCCTTTGGCATCGGAACTCGTAATCGCAAACAGGTGTTGCCAAAGATTGAGATTGAAACCGAATAAAAGAAAGCCACTGGCAAGCAAGGTTACAAACTCTGGACGAACAGTTCTGGGTGTCGGCATTGTGGTCTGCTTATCTAATTAATGTGCATCGGGCATAGCAGGAACCAGGCAACTCCCCGATGGCGCGGACTGTAGGCAGCGCCTCATCAATTTTATGTGAAAAAGATGAGACGATTGGGTTGAATGAAGGTTATTTCACAGGAAAGCATCACGGCGCACGCTTTGCCCCTCGTATTCACAAGAACGCCCCTGCAAGCAGGTTTGCAGAGGCGTCACGGTTCAAGCGGCGCCCGGTCAGACCGAACGGCGTCGATAGGCGCGATAACCCGGCAGCCAGAAATTGCGTTCAATGGCTTCCAGCAACGCTTCCTCCGAGGTATCCAGTGCAAGCCCTTCAGCCTGGGCCTCTCTGGCGACTGCCAGCGCGATCTTGCGGCTGACCTGCTGGATTTCCTTGAGCGGTGGCAAGACCGCATCGCCCTGCCCCGTGACCATCGGCGAACACTCGGCCAGCGCATTTGACGCGGCCATCAGCATGCGGTCGGTAATGCGCGATGCCTTGCAAGCGACCACGCCAAGGCCGATGCCCGGAAAGATATAAGAGTTGTTGCACTGCGCGATGTGAACGGTACGGCCGTTTATCTCGACCGGCGCAAACGGACTGCCAGTCGCAACCAGCGCGTTGCCGTCAGTCCAGCGCAGAATCTCTTCCGGCGTAGCCTCGACTTTCGAGGTCGGGTTCGACAGCGGCATCACCAGTGGTTTGGCGCAGTGCTTGTGCAGCTCACGCACTACCTGCTCGGTGAACAGGCCGCGCTGCCCGGACACGCCGATCAATACGGTGGCACCGGCGTGCGTCACCACGTCGAGTAGCTGAGGAAAGTCTTCCGTACCTGCCGTCCAGCCAGCGACATCAGCAGTTTTTTGCGCCAGACGTTGCTGGAAGTCCAGCAAGTTACCCATGCCTTCAGTCAGCAGACCGAAGCGGTCAACCATGAATATTCGCTTGCGCGCCTCGCTTTCGCTGAGGCCTTCGATGCGCATCGCAGCGATGATGTGCTCGGCAATCCCGCAACCCGCAGACCCTGCGCCGACAAAGACCACTTTCTGCTGGCCAAGGGTTTCATTCTTGGCCTTGCAGGCCGCCAGCAACGTGCCCACGGCAACCGAAGCGGTGCCCTGAATGTCGTCGTTGAAGCAACACAGCTCGTCCCGGTACTTCTCAAGCAGCGGCATGGCGTTGGACTGGGCGAAATCCTCGAACTGCAACAGCACGTCCGGCCAGCGACGTTGAACCGCATCGATGAACAGCGCAATGAAGTCTTCGTATTCCTTGCCCGACACCCGCTCGTGACGCCAGCCCATGTACATCGGGTCGTCCAGCAGCTCGCGGTTGTTAGTCCCGACGTCCAGCACGATCGGCAGCGTATAGGCCGGGCTGATCCCGCCACACGCGGTGTACAGCGACAGCTTGCCGATCGGAATCCCCATGCCGCCGATACCCTGGTCGCCAAGGCCGAGAATTCGCTCGCTGTCGGTCACCACAATGATCTTGATACGGTCCTTGGTGGCACTGCGCAGGATGTCATCGATGCGGTCGCGCTCAGGATAGGAAATGAACAGGCCGCGATGCGTGCGGTAAATCTTGGAGAACTCCTGACACGCCTGCCCCACTGTCGGCGTGTAGATGATCGGCAGCATCTCGTCCAGATGCGAATCCAGCAGGCGGAAAAACAGGGTCTCGTTATTGTCCTGAATCGAACGCAGGTAAATATGCTTGTCCAGGTCGCTAGCGCACTGTTTGTACTGGCTGTAAACCCGGGTGACCTGCTCTTCGATGGTTTCGACGTTCTGCGGCAGCAGCCCGATCAAATTGAATTCAACCCGCTCTTGCGGGGTAAAGGCGCTGCCTTTGTTCAGCAGCGGCATCTCCAGCAGCGAGGGACCTGCGTAGGAAATGTATAAAGGTCGCGAAGTCTTGGTCATTTTCTCTAGTCGCCTTTTTCGTCTACTCATTAATTCTGTACGTCGACCGAGGCGGGCAGCCTGGCTCATTTCTTGTTATTTTTTCTTGTCGCCAGTTCTCATCAGGCCATGCCGAAAACATTCGGCGCGTGGGTCAGGTGGCACATATTACTCGCCCACAGAACGGTTGCGGCATTTTGTCGCGCACAGAGCAGCCCAATGAAGCCATTCGCCGCGCAGCGCTCTGCTGCCAATCAGCGCCAAAAGCGCTTTGGCAAAGTGTGCCGAAAGGGGGTGAGAAGCCCCGACGATTGTCGGGGCCTGTAGACGTCAGGACACTTCAGTTTTCTCGGCAATCAGCCCGATGGTAAACCCGTCGACCGCTGAAATCCGGCCACGCCACAGAACACCAGCCTCACAGATCGGGTTACCGTCAGTGGAAAAAGTCTGGCAATCCTTCAGGTGGATGAAATGGAAAGCCGGCGTGTCTTCCGACGATTCGCCCGGCTTGAAAGACAGGATCATTTCTTTCATCGACGCATCAGTGCCATTGGCAAACTGAGAGAACGGCGCCGAAATATCCTCAGCCAGCTGCTCAAAATAGGTGTCGTGAGAAATCAGATGCCCGGAAACCAGATTTCCGCCTACCGATAGCGTCACGCCCATCTCCACCTTGGTGTTCGCCACGAACTTGACCAGCCACTGCAACAACCAGTCAATCTGTTTGCCCTGCCACTTGAACTGGGCGATCACGTCATCGTGACTCTGGCCGGGGGAAGGCTGCGCCCTTTGTACCTGATCTGCGTCCGACATCTGATAGCTCCTCGCCTCACAAAACGTTGAACCCAAGGTATAGATCAGATCGGGCGAAAGGGAAACCGGGGACAGGTGATTAGTGGATATTGGCAGCTTGAAAGGTTCGATCCGGGTAACCACTGACTTCGGCTCACTACCGAATGTAACGCGCCCAAGCGGACAGGCAAGGACAGGGCAAGTACGAACAGCATCGTCCTGGTGCGTGACCTGATCAGACAGAAAGGCGTGCTTCATGAACCGTCAGAGGAGCATGGTCGCTCCTCTGAGTAAAAACTGACTAAATGCTCAGTCGGCACTGCCTGTAAGCAATGTTTTTGTCGCCGCCACAACATCTTCTTTGCGCATCAGGCTTTCACCAACCAGATAGGTAGTGATGCCGGCCTTTTTAAGGCGAAGGCAGTCGTTATGGTTGGCAATCCCGCTTTCACCGACCAGAAGCTTGCCTGCGGGAACCATCGATGCCAGGCGCTCGCTCACGCCAAGGTCTACTTCGAAGGTATGCAGGTTGCGATTATTGACGCCCACCAGTGGCGAAGACAACTTGAGCGCACGCTCCATTTCACTTTCATCATGCACTTCCACCAGCACGTCCATCCCGAGCGTCATGGCCACGGCTTCAAGTTCAGCAGCCATGTCGTCAGTCAATGAAGCCATGATCAGCAATATGCAATCCGCGCCCCACGCACGCGCTTCATAGACCTGGTAAGTGTCGAACATGAAGTCTTTGCGCAACACAGGGAGGCTGCAGGCGTTTCGCGCATCAATGAGAAACTGTGGGGACCCCTGAAAGCTTGGGGTGTCTGTCAGAACGGATAGACAGGCGGCCCCACCCGTTTCATAGGCCTGAGCCAGCGCAGGGGGATTGAAGTCTTCACGGATCAGACCTTTTGACGGGCTGGCTTTTTTAATTTCTGCGATTAACCCCAACAAGCCCTGCTGCTCTTTCGCTTTCAGTGCATTATAAAAGCCCCGAGGACCTGGCTGGTCGGCGGCATGTTGCTTGATGACGTTCAACGGCAACTTGGCTTTTGCCGCCTCAATCTCTTGAAGTTTATAATGTTTTATCTTGTTCAGAATATCACTCATTGCAGCTCCTCATATTTTAGCGGGGTATCTATCAGATCAAGCCCTGTAGTGCCACTGGGCCATCGCTTTCACGTTTGGCGCTTCAGCCGTTAGAGCACGAGTGTAATCACCGACTGACAGGAAAAAATTAAAATTAATTAATTAAACTCCACCTGTCAACGCTATTGATTATGTTATGTGCGTCGGGCATGGTCGATAGGTAGCTTATAAAGTGCCATCATCGCTACCCATAGAAAAAGTCTGTTTTTTCATGTTTTTTTTCAGTCTGCAAGCGAAAATTTAACGTCCTGAGTGGTCAGCATGAGCAGATCGGTTCCATAGGGAGAGCCTGCGGAAATCAACATCCCCGTGAGCAGGGCTACCGATAGATCACGCCAGGCACTGCTGAAGTCGTCCCCGGATTCGGGGTACGTAAGATGCAGATCGTCGTGCGGCAATGTGCAAGGCGTCACAACAGGAAAGTACCTGCACGGCTGGCAGATTGGTCTTACATAAAACGGGCTGAATATAATCAGGTATTTGCCACAGCTTTCAGTCGACAAGTCACCATGACATCTAAAGAGTATTCGGTTAGCCAAGCGGCTGACTGCAAAAATCTGGAGGGGACAGACTCTACGAATCAGAGCTGAAATACGCTGGCAGTTTAGATGCGACAGACCCGAGATAAATCAAATGATACGCATCATTAAAAATCATAAAATCTGTTGCTGCGTTATCAATAGCATCGCTCGCCTCTTTGATATTGACCACTGTACCCGGCTGGCTGACATCAATGATCTTTTAAAAAATCACATCAAGGAAATCTTAAAAAACAGGTCAGACTAAACTGACTCTAAATAGCTGGATGGCAAACGTGCCACAACGGCTTTACCGGTTCGCACGAGCACTGTGTAAATAAAAGTTATCAATGACAGCCCTCGGACTCATAGGAACCGGCATTCACACAGGTCGACCTTCAAAGAGACTGATGCCAGCAATGCCTACGAAGAGGGCTTGCCAGCATGAGAAAAACAGTAAGACCGGAAACAAAAAACCCCGTAACTCGCCGAGTTACGGGGTTTTCAAATAATGGCGGAGAGATAGGGATTCGAACCCTAGGTACCGGTGAAGGTACAACGGATTTCGAATCCGTCCCATTCGGCCACTCTGGCATCTCTCCAACGGCGCGAATAATAACAGCATCGGCGCGGAAGGCGAAGCCCTTCCGCTGATTTTTTTCGTGCTATCAAGCGCTTGCGTGCTTTTTTAGGGTTACAGCGGCACGCCCAGGCGGTTTGCGACTTCTTCGTACGCTTCGATCACGTCGCCCAGACCCTGGCGGAAGCGGTCCTTGTCCATTTTCTTGCCGGTGTCCTTGTCCCAGAGGCGGCAGCCATCCGGGCTGAATTCGTCGCCCAGGACGATTTCGCCATGGAACACGCCGAACTCAAGCTTGAAGTCGACCAGCAGCAGGCCAGCGTCGTCGAACAGCCTGGTCAGGACTTCATTGACCTTGATCGACAGTTCTTTCATGCGCACCAGTTGCTCTGCAGTGCCCCAGCCGAATGCCACAACATGGGATTCGTTGATGAACGGGTCGCCTTTGGCGTCGTCCTTGAGGAACAGTTCGAAGGTGTACGGATTAAGCTTCGTACCCTCTTCGATGCCCAGACGCTTCACCAGGCTGCCAGCTGCGTAGTTACGCACTACGCATTCGACAGGGATCATTTCCAGCTTCTTGACCAGGCACTCGTTGTCGCCCAGCAGCCTGTCGAGCTGCGTCGGGACGCCAGCTTGTTCAAGCTTCTGCATGATGAAGGCGTTGAACTTGTTGTTCACCATGCCTTTGCGGTCCAGCTGTTCGATGCGCTTGCCGTCGAACGCCGAAGTGTCGTTGCGGAACTGCAGGATCAAGCGGTCGGCGTCGTCGGTCTTGTAAACCGATTTGGCTTTGCCGCGGTAGAGTTCTTCACGTTTTTCCATGATGGGCTCCGCTTGCTAAGTAGTTGGGCTAGGCGATATGTCGCCAGTCGAGCCCTGAATCTTGATCGGCCAGTTGCAGCCAGTCCGGGTCGCACCCGAGGGTGTCGACAAAACATTGCCGGGCCAGGTGCGGCAGGTTGTTCTTGCTGCTGAGATGCGCCAGCACCAGGTGCTGAAGGTCCTGCCATCCCAGTTCGCTCACCAGGCTGGCGGCCTGATGATTATTCAAATGCCCTGTTTCACAACCGACGCGCTGCTTGAGAAAGACCGGGTACTGGCCTCGGGCAAGCATGTCGCGGCAGTGATTGGCTTCGATCATCAGGGCATCCAGGCCCTGATAACGCTGCAATACATTGGAGCAGTAAGACCCCAGATCAGTCAGCAGGCCAAAACGACGTTCGCCGTCACTGAAGACAAACTGAGTCGGTTCGAGCGCATCATGGGCAACAGACACCACATCGATATCCAGCGCGCCGATCCGCAAGCTCTCCCCGCCTGCCAGCAACCCCGCCACTTCCACCGGCTTGCGCATCCCGCGCAAGGTACCGCCGCTGAGGTAGACCGGCACGTTATGGCGACGGGAAAGCAAACCCACGCCATGCACATGATCGGCATGTTCGTGGGTCACCAGAATTGCACTCAGCTGACTGGCTGCGACACCCAGGCGAGCCAAGCGTCGCTCGGTTTCTTTCAGCGAAAAACCGCAATCGACCAGGATGTACGTATCGTTGCTTGCGACCAGCGTGCCGTTGCCACGACTGCCGCTGCCGAGAACCGCGAAACGCACTTAACCCAGGTTGTCTTGAACAACGCTCAACACCCGGCGAGCGACATCCGCAGGCGCAACGGTGTTGATGTTTTTCTCGACAGTCACTTGGACGTTGTCACCCACCTTGCTCAGGCGAACCTGATAGCGCTCGGCGCGGGCATCGATTTCTTCTTTGGTGGACTTGCTGCCGAACATCCGCCCAAAGAAGCCAGGCTCGTTTTCAGGCGTTTTCGCCTTCTCGGCCAGGTTGATGTAATACAGACCCAGGCTGCGGTTGACGTCCTCGACGCGCCAGTCGCCCTGGTCCAGGGCACGGCCAACGCTCGACCATGCACGATCCAGATCGGCACCGAGGTTCAACACCGGGTTGCCGCTGCCGTCTTCGCTGAGCGCAACGCGGCTCGGGGTATCGTAATCACGCGCAGCCAACAGGGAGATCGAACCGCCCTTTTCAGCATTGCGACCCATGCTGGCAAGCAGGTCATCGGTCAGGGCTGCATCCAGACCGAGGTTGGTGGTGCGGTTCGGGAACGCCACGTCGGCGGCGCTGCCGGCCGGACGTTCGACGCTGACTACATAGACTTCACTGGTATTGCGCTGCACGCCCGGCTCGATACGAACCCGCACGCGGGTCTCTGCATCGGCGGCGACGCCAGCGGCACTCAGGCGCTTGGCGACCGAGGCGGAAAGTTCATCAAGACGCTGCCACGAGGAGCTGAATTCGCCGGTCTGCGGGCGCTCTTCAGCGATGCGGAAACCGTTGTCTTCAAAATACTGATGAGCCACCGGCCAGACTTCGGCAGGCTGGCGCTGAGCCAGAATCCAGTGCGCATCGCCGCTCTTCTGCAAGCTGAAGTCGCTCGACTCGGAAGTCGTGGCCAATGGCTGAGGACGAGGGACCGTGTATTCGCCCTCCTTCTGAGTGCTGTCAGCCACGTTGCGCGGGATCGGCAACAATGGGTCCAGGCGTTTGACGCCCGACACATCGGCTGGCAACTGCATGGGGGCAGTCTGGGTCGCCTGGAGGTAATCGCTACCGCGATCACGGAAGTAACCATCTTCGCCCCAGAGCCAACCGCAACCGCTGGTGCTGGAGATGATAAGAGCAAGTGCGGAAAGTCCGGCCAATCGCTTCATTGCGTGATACTTCCTCAATTAAACCAGGACGCCGGACTGGCGCAGGGCCTGACGCAGCGGTTCGTGACAGGCTTCGCTGAGCCAGGTAAGCGGCAGACGGATACCGTCTGGCATCAAACCCATTTCATGCAAGGCCCACTTCACAGGGATAGGGTTGGATTCTATGAACAGGGTGTTATTGAGCGGCATGAGTTTTTCATGGATCGCTCGTGCCGTCTCGGCATCACCACGCATGGCGGCTACGCACAGGTCACTCATGGCGCGCGGCGCCACGTTGGCAGTGACAGAAATATTGCCCTTGCCGCCCAGCAGCATCAATTCGACAGCCGTTGCGTCATCACCGGAGTACAACAGAAAATCGCTGCCGACGCTGGCCAGAATGTCCTTGGCGCGCTGCAGGTTGCCGGTGGCTTCCTTGATGCCGATGATGTTTTTCACTTTCGACAGACGCGCAACGGTTTCTGGCAGCATATCGCAGGCCGTACGGCCCGGCACGTTGTAGAGAATCTGCGGAATGTCGACAGCATTGGCGATGTGGCTGAAATGCTGGAACAGGCCTTCTTGCGTCGGCTTGTTGTAATAAGGGGTCACCAGCAGGCACGCATCGGCGCCAGCAGTCTTGGCGTTGGTGGTCAGTTCGACGGCTTCGCGCGTCGAATTGGCACCTGTGCCGGCGATGACCGGAATACGACCTGCAACCTGAGCGACCACTCGACGGATGACTTCGATGTGTTCGTTCACATCCAGCGTCGCCGACTCACCGGTGGTGCCGACGGCAACAATGGCGTGGGTGCCCTCTTGCAAGTGGAAGTCAACCAGTTTGCTCAGGCTGTCCCAGTCCAGACGACCTTGTGCATCCATTGGTGTGACCAGTGCCACCATACTGCCCGCAATCATGCAACCGCTCCTGCCGGAAAAAGAGAGCCGTAATGGTACTGGCGCTATCAGCCTTGTACAAGCGAAGTACCGCGCTCTGAGCATTCCCCTGAGCGTTGGTTTTCGCTACCCTTTGTCCTTTGATCGGTACTGGTCACCTGCGTACCTCGCTCAATCGGTCGAATTTTTCGCCAGAAGCCCTGCCCCAGCGCCCTCCAGCCCAGTCATGGCTCGTTCATGCAAGCCAGGCGCTCCGGGGACCGGGAAGGTCTCTCGCGCCATCGATTGTCGAAACAGCCCCGCAAGTCCGAAAAAGTACCGACCGCTCATCGTCTAGGAATGCTGCATGTCGTCCACCCCCACAGTTCGCGAACAATTCCTTGTCATCAGTGCCCTTGGCGCCAACCCAATGGAGCTGACCAACGTCCTGTGCCGCGCCAGCCATGAAAACCGTTGCTCGGTCGTCACCTCTCGCCTCACTCGCCACGGTGAGTGCAGCGCGCTGATTCTGCAGATATCCGGCACATGGGACGCTCTGGCGCGTCTTGAGACAGGTCTTCCTGGGCTCTCCAAGAAGCATGCATTCACGACCAGTGTCGTGCGCAGCGCAACGCTTGAAAACCGTCCAGAAGCCCTGCCCTACGTGGCTTACGTCAGTTCAGCCTATCGTCCGGACATCATCAACGAGTTGTGCCAGTTCTTCATCGATCACAACGTCGAGCTGGAAAACCTGATCTGCGATACCTATCAGGCACCGCAGACCGGCGGCACCATGCTCAATGCCACCTTCACGGTGACGCTGCCTGCCGGCACGCAAATAAGCTGGTTGCGTGATCAGTTCCTTGACTTTGCCGACGCACTGAACCTTGATGCGCTGATCGAACCCTGGCGCCCACAAGCCCCCATGTAAGGAGTCATCCATGGCCGTTACAGTAGATCAACCGGTTCCCGATTTTCAGGCACCTGCGACCAGCGGGCAGACCATAGAGCTGTCTGCACTCAAGGGTCAGCAGGTCGTGATTTATTTCTACCCGAAAGACAACACGCCCGGCTGCACGACCCAGGGCCAGGACTTCCGTGATCACATCGCCAGTTTTCAGGCCGCCAATACCGTCGTCCTGGGCGTGTCTCGGGACAGCCTGAAGACCCACGAAAACTTCAAGGCCAAGCAGTCCTTCCCGTTCGAGCTGATTTCGGACAAGGAAGAAGCGCTATGCCAGCTGTTTGACGTCATCAAGCTGAAAAAGCTGTATGGCAAGGAATACCTGGGCGTTGATCGCAGCACATTCCTGATCGACAAGGATGGCGTCCTGCGCAACGAGTGGCGCGGCGTGAAGGTGCCAGGCCATGTGGCCGAGGTGCTGGCCACCGCTGAAGCCCTGAACAAAGCCTGATTAGCGGTATCGGCTGCGGCACTCGACGTGCCGCAGCAATTAACTCTCGCCCGCTAAAGCAGAGGCGCTACCGTTGGCTCGTTGCGCGGCCAGGCGTCGAGTACGGCCTTGAACAGGGTCGCCAGCGGAATAGCGAAGAAGATCCCCCAAAATCCCCACAGGCCGCCGAACAGCAGCACCGCGCAGATGATCGCGACCGGGTGCAGGTTGACGGCTTCTGAAAACAGCAATGGGACCAGCACGTTGCCGTCCAGCGCCTGAATGATGCCGTGCGCGATCATCAGGTAGATGAACTGGTCGCCCCAACCCCATTGAAACAGGCCGATCAGCGCTACAGGCACCGTTACCACCACTGCGCCGACGTAAGGCACAACGACCGATATCCCGACCAGCATGGCCAGAAGAGCGGCGTAATTGAGCCCCAGCGCGACGAAAGCGATATAAGTCACGCCGCCACAGATGAAGATTTCGATGACCTTGCCACGAATGTAGTTGGCGATCTGACGCTTCATTTCATCGGCGACACGGTTGAGCAATGCCCGCTCACGCGGCAGGTAGCCCCGCGCCCAGCGGCCGATCATGTGCCGGTCCTTGAGGAAGAAGAACACCAGAATCGGCACCAGCACCAGGTAGATCATCAGATTGACCAGCAGCGGCAGACTGGAAATCGAGAACGTCAGCGCCAGTTGGCCGATCTTGCCCACTTCCCCACGAGCGACTTCGATCGCCAGCAGCACCTGCTCGTCAGAAACCAGATGCGGATAGCGCTCAGGCAACAACAGCAGCACCGACTGCCATTTGGCAAGCATCCCCGGCGCCTCGTTGAACAGCGTGATCATCTGGTGCCAGAGCAACGGCACCAGCACCAGCAGGAACACCAGCAACACGCCGATGAACAATGTGAACACCAGACCGACCGCAGCCATCTCCGGCATGCGCAAGCGCTCAAGCGCGCTGACCAGGCCATGCATCAGAAACGCGAGCACCAACCCGGCCAGTACCGGGGCCAGCATCCCGCCCAGTGTCAGGACAAGCGTGAACGCCAGAAACAGCAAGACCGCCAGCACCACCGCTTCCTCGTCAGAGAAGTAGCGTTGTACCCAGTTGCGAATCACATTGAACATCAAACATCCTTTTCGGAAAAAAACGGCGACGGATCAGGCTTTGCGAAGCCAATAACGATAAACGCCTGCGTCGGCTTCTTCGTGCAAAAGCGCGTGCCCGGCAAGTCTGGCAAAGGTTCGGAAATCACGCTGTGATCCAGCATCGGTGGCGATCACTTTCAGCACCGCCCCGCTGGCCAGCCGATTGAGCTCCATCTTGGCTTTCAACAGGGGGAGCGGGCAATTGAGCCCGCTGGCATCCAGTTCAGCGTCACAGGCGCCAGGGGGCGCTACAGCGTCAGACATCTTTTATCTCCAGGCGGACACATCGAATTACAAAGCAGGTCCGAAAAGGCACGGCGGACAAGGCGTCAAGAATACCTCACTCTGGTCAGCACGCCATTCGGCCAGCTACAGTACAGGTTCTTCTGACCAGAGCTTCGTGCATGAATTTTTTGC
Organism: Pseudomonas coronafaciens pv. oryzae str. 1_6; assembly: GCF_000156995.2. Taxonomy (NCBI): domain Bacteria; kingdom Pseudomonadati; phylum Pseudomonadota; class Gammaproteobacteria; order Pseudomonadales; family Pseudomonadaceae; genus Pseudomonas; species Pseudomonas coronafaciens. The sequence goes on from NZ_CP046035.1 coordinate 3,807,042, forward strand.
GTCCTACACTGCTCACCCTCGCCTGCCTGTTTTCGACCCACGGCATGGCTGATGATCTGCCTTCTCTGGGCGATGCCAGCTCTTCGATTGTGTCTCCCGAGCAGGAACATCGCCTTGGCCGCGCCTGGCTAGGCCTTCTGCGCGGCCAGGTGGGTCAGTTGTCGGACCCGCAGCTCAAGGATTACGTCGAGACCACAGTCTATCGCTTGGCCGAGACCAGTCAGGTTCAGGACCGACGCCTGGAATTTATCCTGATCAACAGCCCGCAGCTCAATGCCTTTGCCGCACCTGGCGGGATCATCGGCGTCAACGGCGGCCTGTTTCTGAATGCCAAGACCGAAGGCGAATACGCCTCGGTGCTGGCCCACGAGCTGGCCCACTTGTCTCAGCGCCACTTCGCGAGAGGCATCGAAGCACAGCAACGCATGCAAGTGCCGGTGATGGCCGCGATGCTGGCGGGTATTGTGATGGCGGCAGCCGGTGCCGGTGATGCCGGTATCGCAACCATCGCCGGCTCGCAGGCGGCAGCCATTCAGGAGCAGCGTCGGTTTTCGCGCCAGAACGAACAGGAAGCCGATCGTATCGGCATCCTCAATCTGGAAAAGGCAGGTTACGACCCACGGAACATGCCGACCATGTTCGAGCGGCTCATGCGCCAGTATCGATTCGACGCCAAGCCTCCAGAGTTCCTGCTGACTCACCCGGTCAGCGAGTCGCGGATCGCCGACACACGCAACCGCGCCGAACAGGCCAAGCCTGGCGGCAAGGAAGACAGCACGCTGTATCAGCTGATGCGCGCACGCGTTGCACTTATCTACGAGGAAACACCGGGGATAGCCGCCAAGCGTTTCCGCGCCCAACTGGTTGAAAACCCCGACTCGGATGCCGCTCGCTATGGCCTGGCCATCGCCCAGATCAAGGGTGGACAGCTCAACGAAGCTCGCGAAAGCCTCAAGCCACTGCTGGAGAAGGCGCCGAACGACATTACGTACAACCTGACGCAGATTGATCTGGACATCACCAACAACCGTCTGGCCGATGCACAGAAGCGCGTCGATCGCATGCTGACGCTGTACCCTGGCAGCTACCCGCTCAATGATGTGCGCATTGATGTGTTGCTCAAGCAGAATCGCACCGCAGAAGCCGAAAAGGCCCTGGAAGCGCTGCTCAAGACACGTCCGGACGACCCGGACATCTGGTATGTCGTAGCAGAAACCCGCGGCCTGAACGGCAATACGATCGGCCTGCACCAGGCGCGTGCTGAATATTTTGCCCTGGTCGGTGACTTCCCTCAGGCTATTCAGCAACTCGATTTTGCCAAACGCCGAGCCGCCAACAACTTCCAGCTGGCCTCGCGCATCGACGCACGCCAGAAGGATCTGGTCGAACAGGAAAGAATGGTCAAGGACATGATGAACTGATCGCGACAAGCCGCCCGACGCGCGCTGCGGCAAGCCTTCACGAAATCAAAAGCCCGACTTTGCAGTCGGGCTTTTTACTGTCAAGCGTTACCCGCCTGCCTTATACGAGCCGCATGGGTGAAATCCAGCATGCGTTGCAATGGGCGAACTGCGCCAGGGATCAGTGCAGGATCAACGACTATCTCATTGGTGCCTTCACGCAGGCACTGCAAGGTGCGCTCAAGCGTGTTCATCGCCATCCACGGGCAGTGTGCGCAGCTGCGGCATGCAGCACCATTACCGGCTGTAGGTGCCTCAATGAAGATCTTGTCGGGACACAATTGCTGCATTTTGTAGAAGATGCCCCGATCGGTCGCAACGATGAACATCGTGTTGGGCAAGCGCTGTGCGGCGGCAATCATCTGGCTGGTGGAGCCAACTACATCAGCCAGCTCGATCACTGACTCCGGCGACTCCGGGTGAACCAGAATAGCGGCATCGGGATACAAGGCTTTCATGTCTTCGAGCTGCTTGGACTTGAACTCCTCGTGAACAATGCAGGCACCGTCCCACAGCAGCATGTCGGCACCGGTTTCGCGCTGGATATAACGCCCGAGATGCTTGTCCGGCGCCCAGATGATCTTCTCGCCGTTGTCCATCAGGCTTTCAACGATCTCCAGCGCGCAACCAGAGGTCACTACCCAGTCTGCACGGGCTTTGACTGCGGCAGAGGTGTTGGCATACACCACCACAGTGCGTTCGGGATGCTGATCGCAAAATGCGGAAAATTCGTCGACCGGGCAGCCGACGTCAAGCGAGCAAGTAGCTTCGAGCGTCGGCATAAACACGCGTTTTTCGGGGTTGAGAATCTTCGCGGTTTCACCCATGAACCGCACACCGGCCACCAACACGGTGCTGGCTGAGTGGCTGTTGCTGAAACGCGCCATCTCCAGAGAGTCCGCCACGCAGCCACCGGTTTCTTCGGCCAGCGCCTGAATTTCAGGGTCGCAATAATAGTGAGCGACCATGACCGCGTCCTGCTTCTTCAGCTCGGCTGCGATCTCGGCACGGTAATGCGCCTGCTCATCAAAGCTCAACGCTTTGGGCTGCTTGGCATCAAGGTGCGCCTGCACCAGAAAGCGTTCGGAAATCTGTGTCATGTTCGCGATACCTGATGGCGCTTGAGCGCGAAAGGCAAGTCTACACCTGAAAAAACAGGCAATAAAAAAGCCGGAAACCTCATCCGCAACGGGTCGTCCGGCCTTACGCATACATCGCCTGAAAGAGGCCGCGCCATGTGCAATCGCCGATGGCTGATGCCCGAAAAATATCGGCCCGACCTCTGAAGGCGCGGCGATTCTAACGCCAAAAACCTGATCTGGCAGAAGTTTCTGGCTCGATAAGCGACTCCGAACATCAACTGCACATCGTGGATGGCGTGAAGAAATTCAACCAGCGCCTACTGGTTTACCAGGCCCAACGCCAATGCATTACACGCTCAGGAGTCTTTAGTGATTACCTGCCGGTGGCAGTCTTCCGGGGCAAGCACCCTGCCCGATCTGGAACGCACGGCGATGGTTTCGACCGGCTCCGATAATTCATTGTCGAGCAAAATGGAGTAATGCTCACCTTCGCTGAACAGAAACTGCCCTCCCCACTGCCGCATGCTGATAAGGATAGGAAACACTGCGCGGCCCATTTCGCTTAACACATATTCCTTATAGGCACTGCCATCTGAGGCGGGCTGAATATGGAACACGCCCAGCTCAACCAACATTTTAAGCTTCACCGCAAGAATGTTTTTAGCAAGGCCAAGACGTTTCTGGAACTCACTAAATCGACGAACGTCGTCGAAAGCATCACGAAGGATCATCAAAACCCATCGGTCACCGATCGCCTCAAGCGTACGAGCCACCGGACATTCGCTTTGAGCCAATATTTGCTGTCTGGCCATAGTTCTCCAAGGGGTGCGAAAAAATCAATTGATCTCGAAATCCAAGGTAATACAAAAATGCTTTTGCATAAGTGGTTGCATTTTAAAACCTGACTTGGTAAAAATCAACACGCCGGTTTTCTTTCGAAACCAATTTCAAGGATGAAGTGATGCCTTACAAATCCCTTGCACCGGTCAAAATGGATGTTGAAACCGAGAAGGCTGCTGGCGGATATGCCAACTCATCTCAGAAAGCTACGCTCCCCAGACTGAACCGTTACCAGACATTTCTCTTCTCGATTACCTGCGCAATTGCCGTGGCGAACATCTATTTCGCACAGCCTCTACTAGAATCGATGGCTGCCAGTTTGGCTGTTTCCTCTGGAATAATAGGTATCGTCGTCACGGCCACACAGGCAGGTTATGCCGTTGGGTTGCTGTTCATTGTCCCGCTGGGCGACCTTCTAAATCGCAAAAAGATCATCCTCACACAAATGCTTCTTTCGGCTTTGGCCTTATGCGCTGTAGGAATGGCTCAGAACTGGATCATGCTGCTAGGTGCGATGGTGCTAGTGGGCCTGATGGCAGTCGTGGTCCAGGTGGTGGTCGCCTATGCCGCCACCCTGGCGAGCCCCGAACAGCGCGGTGAAGCAGTTGGCACTGTAACCAGCGGGATCGTGCTGGGACTTCTCCTCGCGCGTTTCGTATCAGGAGCGGTAGCGGACCTTGCAGGCTGGCGCGGTGTTTATTTCGTGTCGGCCGCACTGATGGTCTGCATGGCGCTGGTGTTATTCCGGACAATGCCTGCCTCAACGCCCCCGCCAGCGAAAGATGGTTACTGGAAGTTATTGCGATCAATGTTCCAGCTGTACCTGACTGAGCGCAGTCTGCGTGTCAGGGGCACTTTTGCCCTGCTTATCTTTGCTGCCTTCAGTGTGTTGTGGACATCAATGGTACTGCCGCTCAGCGCGCCTCCACTGTCATTGTCACATACCCAGATCGGGCTTTTCGGGCTGGCCGGTGTGGCTGGTGTACTTGCAGCAGCAAGAGCCGGGCGACTTGCCGACAAAGGGTTTGGCAATCGCACCACCGGCGTGGCGCTGGCACTACTGACTTTATCCTGGCTGCCCATCGCGTTTGTCGAAAGCTCGTTGCTGGCAATGGTAGTTGGCGTGGTTTTGCTGGACTTTGCCGTGCAGGCGGTCCATGTCACCAATCAAAGCCTGATTTTTGCCTCGCGACCCGACGCGCAGAGCCGTCTCGTTGGCGCATATATGTGCTTCTACTCGATAGGCAGCGGTCTGGGCGCGGTGGCGGCTACTTATACCTACGCGCACTTTGGCTGGGGAGCGGTGTGTGCATTGGGGGCCGCCATCAGTGCAATTGCCATGGTGTACTGGATCTTCCTGGAACTCACACCCCCCTAAACGACTGACACGTTAACCCTGCGCTCGTGATTATTGTAGGCGGGGCGTCAAACTGTGTGTCCAGCTCACACTATTTTTAATGTAAGCCCGAGGCAAGTATGGCATTGCACACCCTCACCATCACTTCGCATCAGCTCGAATTTCTCCTGCCGGTCAATACCCCTATTACCGATATCGAATGGGAAGTCGGGGGAAAGAATGTAATCCCGCTGGGCTGCCGTGTAGGAGCCTGCGGGGCCTGCTTGATAAAGGTTAAATCAGGTCTCGATGCATTGAATCCTCGGGACGATGATGAAGAGGCTTTTATCGAAGTACTGGGTTATAGCGGAGCAGAGTACCGCTTGGCGTGTCAGTGCCAGATAAGAGGAAACGTCGCCATTGAAATTATTGGCTGACCCTGCTGTTTAAGTTTGCCCGTTATTTAAAGCGTTATACACAAACCCAAAAGAGGCTTGATTATGCTTAACCGTGTAAAGAATGCTGGCTATGGTAATCGCACTCCATTTCTCAACGCCGCCGCTTCGCTAAACCTGAGGGGTGAGATTGACCGGATCATCGACGTCCAGGTTGAGCAGTGGTATCAAACTGTCCCTCAGGCTGCCCACCTGGAAGGAAAAGATGTCAACAGCGCGTATTACAAGCGTCACCTGATCGAAACGGCATGGCGCATCCGTCTGCTGCGTGTGGCCGAAGCAAAAGCACTGGTGGATATCGCCAAGATCAGCCCGGAGGCGGCCCAAATATGGGCCCACTATGAACAGGAAGAGATGCTTCACGACGACCTGTTCATTCAGGACCTTGAGCGTGTAGGCGTCAGCCGCGAGGAATTTCTTGAAACCGAACCCTACCTGTCCACGAAACTATTGACCGGTTTCTTCTCCTACCTGCTCGACCATGAGGGGCCACTTGGCGTAGTCGCCTATTCCTACCTGGTCGAGTATGTGAACGTTAAGCTCGAACCCCGCAAGCTTGAAGCACTCAAGGCATCGATTGGCGAGACCAAGATCATCGGTCAGGTCTCCCACTCTCACACAGACATCAATGATGACCACCCCGGCGAAGTGTGGGCGGCACTGCGCTTTTTGCTTAAAAGCGAGCAAGACATCGCTGCGTTGAAGCGCTATCTGGCAGAGCATCAAAAGATTCTCGCCATGTACTTCAGTGAGCTGTACATCGACACATTGGCCACGCCGCAAGACAAGGCAGCTTAGACCATGGAACGGGCAATGAAGGCAAATCGTCCCGGTGTTCTGATCCTGAGCCATTGTGGCTTTTCATTCCTTGAGGACTTGAAAGAGGAGCTGCATCGACGTCGGCTTCAGTGTTTCGTATTGTCTTCATTGCCGCTTCCTGAGCATTTGCCAGCTCGTCTGGACCAGATTCAGGCTTGGGCGGATCAGCTTCATGTTTCCGATTCGCATCAGTTAAAAACAGAAGATGTGAACAACGCACTCCAGACCCTGCGCGCATCGGGAGAGCAGGTCACCTGCTGCATCAGCGTGTGGGAAGGTTATCGGCACCTGATGGCCGCGGCCAACGCGTCGCTCGGCACTTATGACATTGACGCCGAACAGGCGCTTGCACTGCGCAACAAGCTTGAGGTGCGCAATCAACTTTTAGAGGCGGGCTTGTCGCAAGCAAGAGCCCACGCACTGAGTGGGCCGGTATTGGAATCATTGCAGGCGCATGACCAGCGCTATTTCATCAAACCCGTTTACGGGATTGCGTCATATGCAACATTTCCCATGCGCAAATGCACCACATGGAACGAGCTCGACGCGCTGCGCCTGGCCTCGGCAGACGACACGGTGTATGCGTCAGCGTTCAACGACGGGCTGCAGTTTATGGCGGAGGATTACATAGACGGTCAGGAATTCAGTTTCGAGACTCTGCTGGTAGATGGTCAGGTTCACGTCGTGGCCATCCACGAAAAATACGAAGTGACTGAAACCGCCGAAACGGTCTTGGAAGACAGTTGTACCACTCCGCCGGCGAGTATCGATCAGGGGCAAATAGCCGCCGGTATCGATTGGCTGGAAAAAGTGCTGAGACACATGAAACTCAAGTGGGGCTGCTATCACGTTGAAGCACGCTTTACCGGGCAATACTGGGACCTGATAGAAATCAATCCGCGTGTTGGCGGCAGCCTGATTTCCCACAGTGTCGAGGCTGTCACCGAGGGCCACAGCATGCTGTCCCTTTGGCTGGATCTGCTATTGGCCAGCCAGGACGATGCTTTACCACGCGAGTTACTGGTGGCGAAGTTGTCCAGGTACGGCTGGCATGCAGACGGTTCGAGTGCACAGTCCATTGCAACTTTTTTTCGAGTCTACTTCGCCAGACCGGGAAGGCTTAGTTCAGTGACACTGAATGACTTGCCTCTTGCCCCTGTGGTGAAACACATCCTGTTGAAAGCTGGCGACGTTATACCCGCGCATGCCCGCGAAGTATTCCTTGGCCAATTGCTATGGAAGTTCGACCGGGCACGTCAGACGACGGAGCTCGCGAGCCTGGCGACCCTGAGCGCTACAGCACTGGACATCCGCTACGAGGCCGACAGCTTATAAGCCCACCATGAAAGCGTCTGGAACATTACCCCTGCCTATGATCCGCCCTAGCATTGGAGATGATTAACATGCCTCAACAATCGCCGGTATTGCTATTAGTGGACTACAACCTGAGCCGAATCGGTGATGTCCTGCATATACGCAACTACGCGCGCAAACGATGGAATGCCGAAACGTGGCTGGTACGGGGCTCTCCGCAAGAACATGACTTGCACATGAGTGACCGGGTAATCGACGCCGATCCCCTGGCCCCCGATTTCATCCATAGGGCGCTCGGTATATTGGGTGACGACGCTGTAAGAATCTCCGCAGGCCTGGTCTTTTCCGATAACGCTGTGGCCAGCGGCGCAGTCTTGCTGGAACAGCTCGGCCTGCAGGTTGATGACTCGGGGCTGGCACTTGGCGCGTTTGACAAACTGGCGTACCGCATCGCCGAGAGGCGTATGCACCTCCAGCTCAAAAAGTTGGGTGTCCTGTTGCCAGATTTTCAGCAGATTAAGTGCGTCAATGATGTACGCAATTTTGCCCTGCGCCAGGATAGCGGGTTCGTGCTCAAGCCTGCGTGCGAAGGTAACAATCGTGGCGTGGTAATAGTAATGCCGGGAGGCGATTGCGAGCAGGCATTCGCGGAAGTTGCGCCCTACCTGGACATGGGCGTGCTGGCTGAAGCCTTCATCACATTCACCCGTGAGTATTCCTACGATGGGCTGGGTGACCTGTGGTTTATCACAGAAAAAATCAGCGCCAGCGGGCGATATCCCGTAGAGGTGGCGCAGATACTGCCAGCTCGCCTGAGCGAGCAGGAGCGCCAGGCCATACGTCAGGCCGGCGAGCAGGTCAATCGTCTGGTGGGCCAGCAAACAGGCCCATTTCACAATGAAATAAAGCTCAGCGATAACGACTTCAGCACTGCGGTGATCGAGCCAAACCGCCGCCCAGGCGGCATGAAAATCTGGACACTTGCACACGCAGTTCACGGACTTGATATGTATGCAGCCTGGGTCGACTCGGTGTTCGCAGTCCCCGTTCCGACAGCGATGCCCGCCGCCACTTGCAGCGCCGCAACAGTGATGCTTGGCGTGCCTCATGACATGACGTTCGAGGTAGCCGAGCTGGGCGAGGCCCAGACAATGGTCAACGACACATTGATCCTCGCCGCGCAGAAACTCGGCATGGAAAATAAGGATATTGCCCTGATCGAATGTGCATGGATATCCGGCCAGGCACGCCTGATTCACGCAGTCCCCAGAGACAACAGCGACTTCGTTGCCCACGCCTGTATAGCGCTGCATGACGCGAGGGTGGATATACGCGATCTGGTGGCGACAATGCGGGAGCAGTGGCTGGAAGTTCTGAATCGCAAACTTGCATCCGGGCAGCAGTTCAAGGTCGCTTCCTGATTCGATTCTCTAAAGCATCGAGACCATTGGCATGAAAATTCTTATCCTTCACCGCGTTCCTTATACGCGTATCGAATATCACCGTGGCGTCGACCATCAACAGCATGATGTTACTTACCTGGGAACACAGTCGGCGATAAATACACTGCCAGCGACGTTGCGCTGTGAACGTGTCGTTCGACCTGGTTTGACCAGCGCCTGCGAGGAAGTGCTGGATTGGCTGACACGCTTTCCCCAACGCTTTGAACGAATCATTTCGATGTCCGAGTATGAGCTGCTTGACGCTGCACGCCTGCGTGAAATGCTTGATGTCGAAGGGGCTTCCCTGACAGCCGTGACGCTGTCACGCAACAAGCTGGAAATGAAGACGGCTGTCCAGGCGCGATATTTGCGAGTGCCGCGTTTCATGGCACTTGACCGCTACCTCGAACTGCAAGGGCATGTGCCGTGGCCCGGAGCAACCGTACTTAAGCCACACAGCGGCGCATCAAGCGCCGATGTGAGTATTTACCAGCAACCGTCACATGCCTTCGATGAAATAAGGCGCAAAATCAGCGGCCTGTCGCTGCGCATCGAAGACTTTCAGGTCGAGGAATATATCGCAGGCCCCATCCGGCATTTTGACGGCCTGGTGTTGAGAGGTCAGATAATCACTCTGATATCCAGTGAATATGTTGGAACGTGCCTGGACTACATGGAGCGCGGAGCTCCGCTTGGTTCCTGGCATCTGGAGACCACAACACAGATGCAGGACTGGGTCAGTGAAGCACTGCAAGCGGTGCAGATCTACAACGGCGCGTTCCATCTGGAAGCGATCATGGATGCCGATGAGCCGGTATTCCTTGAAGTGGGCAACCGGGTCGGTGGTGCAGACGTCGTCGCGACCTATGAGCTGGCCACCGGCATACACTTGCCGTCAGCAGAACTGCGAATTCACATTGAAGGCGAACTGGACATCCCGTCTTTGATCGGGCAACAACCGGACCTGGGCTTCGGCTGGTTTGTTTTCCCCGGCCATGCCCACCCGCAAAGAACATTCCAAGGCCTGGACGGCGCGGATGAACTGCGCACGAGCCCATATGTCGTGCAGTGGAACGAGCTTCCTATGGGTGCGCTACTGCCCGATCACGTCACGTATTCAGCTTTCGAGGTGCCACTAGCTGGCATCGTCAAGACCGCTCGCCCACAGAAGACCCGCGACTGGATGCGAACACTGTTTTCGCGGGTGAACCTCACCCAAGACCTGACATCCGTCGCGTGATCTCTCTCATCAAGGCAACTCAACCATGAAACCACTGCACGTAGTGTTGGCTGTACTGATAACAGCAATCTGGGGCGTGAATTTCTCAGTAATCAAACTGGGACTGGCCACCGTCGACCCTTTCATTCTCGCGGGTATCCGCTTCAGTCTCTGTGCGTTACCGGCAATCTTTTTCATCCGTAAACCGGACGTGCCATGGCGCTACATAATCGGTTATGGCCTGGTATTCGGCATTGGCCTGTGGGGGATGGTCAATCTTGGCATCAAGGCGGGCCTGTCGGCGGGTATCGCCTCGCTGGTTCTGCAATTCAGCGCATTTTTCACCATACTGCTCGGCGGCTGGGTATTCAAGGAGGCGTTGACCCGTTTTCAGGTGCTGGGGATGTTGATCGCGCTTGCCGGACTCTTGTGCATCATCGGGATCAGCGATGGCTCAGTAAGCCTGCCTGGTGTGCTACTGGTACTGGTTGGCGCGGTATCTTGGAGCATTGCCAATATCATCAATAAAAAGGCCAGCACCAAGGATGTATTCGGCTTTCTGGTGTGGTCCAGTGCCTTCGCGCCTATCCCTCTATTTGCTCTCGATTATGCTGTCAATGGCAGTGCTGGTTATGCCGCTTTCGTCAATCAGGTAGACACAACTGCCTTACTGTCGATCGTGTTTCAGGTTTATCCCAATACGCTGTTCGCCTACTGGATCTGGAACTCACTGCTCAAAACCTACCCGGTTTCGACCGTTGCCCCCCTCTCGTTGCTGGTACCGATCTTCGGCATGCTCGGGTCGGTCGTTTTATTCAACGAAAGCGTACCGATCAGCAAAGTACTGGCAATAGTGCTGATTGTGCTTGGCCTGGCCGTCGGCCTGTATGGGCAGCGTATTTTCAATGCTGTATTCGCGCGTTCTGCGCGCACGCCAATATGACCGGCAGGGAATAATATGAGTTTGGGAAGACGCGATTTTATGGGTGCCACTGTTGGAGCAACCCTGATAGCAGGCAGCATGTTTGCAGGCGTGGCAAGTGCGAAAGCGGCACAGCCTTCTGAACAGGATAAAGCGGTGATGGCGCTTGATCCAGACAACTGGGCATCGGTGCGTGCGCAGTTCAACCTGTCATCGGAGTTCGTGCACATTTCGAACTTCTTTCTGGCCTCCAACCCCAAGGCCGTGCGCGACGCAATGGCCCATCATCGAAAAGCCTTCGACGAAAACCCCTACACCTACCTGGAAGACAATATGTTCGCCAAGCCAGAAGACATGGTCTGGCGCAAGGTCTGTGCAGCAGCGGCAAACTACACTGGGGGACGCGCCGAGGACATCGCATTGACCACCAGTACCACGCAGGGGCTGGCGATGATCTACAACGGTCTGAAACTGACAGCTGACCAGGAAATCCTGACGACCAGCCACGAGTGGTACACCCACGACGAGGCAATGCGTCTGGCAGTGCTTAAATGGGGTGGAAGCATCAGGCGCATCGACCTTTACCAAGGCCCCGAGGACGTTAGTATCGATGCCATCATCGCTCGCATCGAAGCCGCTATCCGACCCTCAACTCGCATACTCGCCATGACCTGGGTGCACTCTGGCACAGGCGTGCGCTTACCGGTCAAGGAAATAGGCCTAATCGTCACACGGATCAATCGTGATCGCTCCGAAGCCGACCGGATCATCTATGTGATCGACGGCGTCCATGGCTTTGGCTGCTCCGAGGCGCAGGTCGCCAGCCTGGGTTGCGACTTCTTCAGTGCCGGCACGCACAAGTGGATGCTCGGCCCACACGGAACGGGGCTGGTCTGGGGCCGCGAAGGTCAGTGGGCACAAATCACGCCGACCATCCCCACGATCATGGCAGCCGAGCCTGCAAATGCCTGGCGGCAAGAGCGCGAACCGCAAGGAGAAACTCAAGCAGCATGGGTAAGCCCCGGCGGCTTTCTGGCATTTGAGAACCAATGGGGAGTGATCGAAGCGTTCGAGTTTGCCAGAAAGGTCGGCCGCAAACGTATTGCCGATCGTGTTTCCGAACTTAACGGGCAACTGAAGGAAGGTCTGGAAAAACTGCCGAATGTGCATCTGCACACTCCACGCTCCGCGCAATTTTCGGCTGGAATCGTGTGCTGCGACGTCAAAGGCTGGACGCCCAGAGATGTGGTGGCGAAGTTGAAAGCACAGAAGATCATCGCCAGCGCTACTCCCTACCGTCATTCAACAGTGCGTTTCTCCGCCGGGATTATCAATACGCCTGAGGACATCGAAAAGACTCTCAAGGTCATGCGCACTTTCACATGACGCCCAGCTCTTAACTCGTGCAGCCTCTGACACTTGAAACATGCAAGTGCAGCGGCTGTCTCGTCGGCCACTCAATCGATAAGCGCGCATATTCAAAAGCCTCAGCTTTGGTGCTCGACCTTCAAGCCATTTACGGAAGCTCAAGGCAGCTATCCGGCAAATCACAATCCGCAACGCAAAAAAACCTGCAAATCCGCATTTTTATGGGCCTTCCAGATTTTGGAAATGGTGGGTCGTGTGGGCTTCGAACCTAAGACCAATTGGTTAAAAGAAAAATGGCATTACCTGGCGGTGGCTATGGGTCTGTCTGCGCGTCGGATGGTATTGCGCAGCTTGAAAACTGAGTGGATACCGACCGTAGACTACATGGCGGCCCAAGAGGCTCAGCGGGGTATCAGTCATGATCTGATGCATCGTTACAACTGGATTCGGCCATACCAGCTCAATGATGGACTGCCGCCCGCTCAGGACGGAAAAAATCTTAACGTCGTGTCCGGGATCAGATCACCACTACACCGGGGCGACGGTCCGGCACAGCTGTTCGTAAGGTGAAATCTTTCAGCATTGAATTATTTGCGTACCATAGGTATCTGATCCACAAGTGTCCTGTCTGACAACTGTATTTAAAGTCGCCTTCCTCACCAAATGATTTGTTATAGAGTAATGGTATGAAACCACGTAAAGAAAAAGTCAGTCCGATTGGATTGAGCGACATCACTATCGTTGACGACGTCAAGGTGCGCAAGGCGATCACGGCTGCGGCGCTCGGTAATGCCATGGAGTGGTTCGATTTCGGCGTGTACGGATTCGTCGCCTACGCTCTGGGTAAGGTGTTCTTTCCCAACGCGTCCCCTAACGTGCAGATGATCGCTGCCCTGGCCACTTTTTCCGTTCCTTTCTTGATCCGCCCGCTGGGTGGGTTGTTCTTTGGCGCATTGGGCGATAAATACGGTCGGCAAAAGATTCTCGCGGCGACCATTGTCATCATGTCGCTCAGCACCTTCGCCATTGGGTTGATCCCCTCTTACGCGACCATCGGTATATGGGCACCTATTCTGCTGCTGTTGGCAAAGATGGCTCAGGGTTTCTCAGTGGGCGGCGAATATACCGGTGCCTCGATCTTCGTCGCTGAGTACGCGCCGGACCGCAAGCGAGGCTTTCTTGGAAGTTGGCTTGACTTCGGCTCGATCGCTGGCTTCGTGCTCGGCGCAGGTGTAGTTGTGATGATTTCCTCGATCGTCGGCGAAGAGAGGTTTCTCGAGTGGGGCTGGCGCCTGCCGTTCTTCCTGGCATTGCCGCTGGGCATGATCGGCCTGTACCTGCGTCACCACCTGGAAGAAACCCCGGCGTTCCAGCAGCACATGGACAAGCTCGAACAGGGCGACCGTGAAGGTCTTTCCGATGGGCCAAAGGTGTCGTTCAAGGAGGTCGCAACCAAGCACTGGCGCAGTTTGCTGACCTGTATTGGCGTCGTTGCGGTTACTAACGTCACCTATTACATGCTGCTCACTTACATGCCGAGCTACCTGACGCATAACCTGCACTACAGTGAAAACCGCGGTGTGCTGATCATTGTCGCAATCATGGTCGGCATGCTGTTCGTGCAGCCGCTGATCGGCTTCCTTAGTGACAAGGTCGGGCGCCGGCCTTTCATTCTTGTGGGCAGCATTGGCCTATTCCTGCTGGCCATTCCAGCCTTCATGTTGATTAACAGTGGCAAAATCGGCCTGATCTTCGCCGGCCTGTTGATGATCGCGGTGCTGTTGAATTTTTTCATCGGAGTGATGGCCTCGACCTTGCCGGCCATGTTTCCCACGCACATCCGTTACAGCGCGCTGGCCAGTGCCTTCAACGTCTCGGTATTGCTCGCTGGTCTAACACCGACAGCGGTGGCCTGGCTGGTGGAAACCACCAATAACCTGTACATGCCGGCCTATTACCTCATGGTCATAGCCGTCGTTGGTTTCGTGACCGCCATCACCATGAAGGAAACCGCCAACAAGCCCCTACGCGGTGCGGCGCCCGCTGCTTCCGACATGGAAGAAGCTCGTGAGCTGCTGAAAGAGCACCACGATAACATCGAACACAAGATCGAAGACCTCGACACGCAGATAGCCGAACTGCAAGCCAAGCGTGAAGCACTGGTGCAACAGCATCCACGGATCGATTGATAAGCAAGTACCTGCTTGAAAAAGTTGGCGATCTAGCACTTCTGGTCCGCAAAACGGACCTTCGCCTGATCGCCTCTTCATGCCTGCCGACGACATGGGGCTGGACAAAACACGCCAGGCGGTGATTGCCGCTGGTATACGTGCCCAAGGTAAACCGGTTCTGGTAATTGTACTCAACAGCCTGATCATAAACTGGCAGCGTGAGATCCTGATGGTGTTCCCTCAGGCTCAGATTGCCATGCAAACCGTTGATGCGAACGCTGGCTGGATCATCGTCAACTACGAGCGACTGGGCGATTTTGTCATGCACGCAAACCGTTTCGCGGTAATGGTCATTGATAAGGCGCACTGACTCAAAGAACCCACTGCTGCAAAGCAGCTACGATTGCTTTAATCTTCGCCATCAAGCCTATAGGTCAAGCTGCCGTGGGAGCTCTTCATGCTCAAATCGATTGTTTCAAATCTGGAACCTGTACTGCTCAGAATCTCTAAAGTTGGTAACGGATGCGGCTTTCTGCTCATCGTTGGTTACGTCCTGCTTTCCATGGTTTCTCTGATGCAGGACCCGAACTTCGACCAACTGCGCTTGGTTCAAGAGTTCGGGCCGCTCATTTTTTCCGCATTTTTTGTCAGTGCAGTGTGTATGATTCTGCAGATGATGATCAGAACCAACGCTCGTTCAAACTGAAGTCTGTACCTCGTTGAAAAGCGTTATGCTCTGATCAACTGACAGACTGGCTGATAAGGAGGGTTGCTACTACTGCACTCCTCCTTGCCCTCATTCTCACCTGCTCGGTATCTACTCAGACAAACCATCGAACTGACAAGTCTGATAAGAGCCTTCAATCTTAGCCGTCACCCCCATCACCGCCGTTTCCGCCTGCACCGCCAGCCGCACCGCCGCTTCCAGCCCCACCGGCTCCCCCGTTTCCACCAGGCCCGCCGTTAACAATTTTCATTTTTGCTCTCCTATTAGACAGGCCAAAAAAGCGCCTGGATAATTAATGTCGCATCGCTACGCTGAGCAGTATTGCGACAGGGGCTAGGTGGACCGTATTGAAAGCTAACTAAGAAATATTTTGTTGCAAATACAAACTCTGTCTATTTGCTGAACACATTTTACCTTTCCAAAAGCACAGTCCGATCCGGTATGACCACATCTTCAGGTTCGGGAAGTGGTTCGTCGAGCGGATTGTCGTCAGGCAGCAGTTCTTCATGCGTTTCGGGTGACTCGGGCAGCAACCAGAGCACGACCGTCAGACGGTGGCTTTATCAAACCGACCAAGCAGCATGAGGGCTTAAGGGCAACGCTTGAGGCGTGCGTGCAGACCGAAGCCAGCGACCAATACAAGCTTGCACTGGTGCTGAGAGTATAGGTTGATGGCTCGCCGTTTCATGGCTGCCCGGCCTGCGACGGTTGCGCACCGAACGGCAATGATTCCCTTTTCAAAACCTGTAACGGCGACGTTTTTTTGCCGGATTCCAACCCAGCACTCAAGAGCTGTTATTCGGAAAAAGACGACGTTTTCACTGGATAAAAGTCACCGGTCTTCAAAATGGGCTCAAGAAACTTCTGGTACTGAGACCAAGAGCTAAAAACTTCAATTTTTGCTTTAGGGTTTTCAATATCACCACTCAATCTGACGAGAAAAATACCACAACCTGCTTCGATGATTCGCTTCGCTTTTTCACCAGTAGATCCATAGGATAATAGGTAGCCAAGCGAAGTAATTCCTAGTAAAGAACCTTTCTTGGCAGCAGATGCTTTCAGCAGCGGCTCTGCTGGAAAGTCAGAAATCATCATCATCAGAGCGCCTAGATGATGAGCCTCGCCATCGAAACCATCAGCGAGCTCTTTGCCTATTCTTAAAGCGTCGGCAGCACAAGATTTAGGTATCTCGTTTTCGTGCGCGAATGAGCCATAGGAAGTCAGCAGAACTGTACCAACGGTAGGAGGATTTTTTGAACAGGGTATATAGGTTTGCATAACGGCCTCTGAAATTTGACGGTCAGTGACGAAGAAATCTAATCGAAAATGAATTAATCCTAGGGAAAATCACAATAATGCGACTGAAAAATCGATGATTTGGGAGTCCATCAGACGGTGGTTTTTATCCAGCCGACCAGGCTGCACGAGGTTCTGCGCAGATGGGCATTCCCGAACTACTCGATTATCGCCCCTCCCCCCGCGAAAACTTGTATCTGTCTGGTCTTTTGTCTTTACCGGTATCTGAGTTTGGCATCCACTTAACAAAGACCCCGAATGCAATTGTTACTGCTATCCCTGCTTTCATGGCTGCTCTTTAGCTGTACGTGCTGTCCTGCAATACTACCTGCAATGGCCTGCGACAAGCGTGGCTTTGGGCAGATCAACTGCGAATGGCCTAGGCTATTCTGCTGGAAATCCCAGCTGTGTAGAAATTGATGCCTGCAATCTCACGCTCCGTTGGCAAAAATGTTTGGCAGAGATCCATCAGATTAAACCATTGAATTTTTTAAGTCTCGGCAGTAGAGGTTGAACCCATTTATAACTTTAAAGCCGTGTATTTTAAATAAAATAAAGCAGCGGAAAAATGGATTCAAGTTAATTTTAATTTAGTATCGCAAGTGGAATTTCTTTTTGAATGGAGCCACTCACCGCCTGATGTGGTTTCGTAGTGAACCCATCCGTGAAGCACTAAAAACGACAGTCGAGGACGCAAGAAATCAACTGAAGTCATCAACAATTGCATAGAGAGGAAATGAAGATGGAGCGTTATCCAAGCATTGGTATCGGCGCGCACACTTCTCCTAACTTTCGCCACGAGGTTACTGAAGCCCTTCAAAAAATTGACGAGCGTCCGAGTGGCAGACGTCTTCTTCAAGAGGTTGAGGCATTATCCGATCATGATAAAAAAGTGACTATAGTCGAAGCAGGCCCAGGACAAGCGATTGTTGCTAAACCCAGGCTGACTCCAGCACAGTGGGAGAACTTAGGAAGTAATCCAGATCAGAAGACATTTGATAAAGCGTTGATAAAAAATGCAAGCGGAAGCAGCGCTTTTAGTAAACGGGGCGTTGCTTCTGAAATCCCTTGGAGTAAGCATACCGCGGAGCCCAACCTTAATGAGCAAGGTGTTCCGGTGGAAGGTGCCAACCCCGAGATTGCGTATGTTGCACTTGCTCATGAGCTCATTCACGCTAAGCATCACTTGGCTGGCACTCTCAAATATGGTGGTGAAGTGACCAGGTCTGCATCATCCGCTTCCACACCGTCTGGCAAGGAAGAGTTAAGAGCAGTAGGGCTTGGCAAATAT
Organism: Pseudomonas coronafaciens pv. oryzae str. 1_6; assembly: GCF_000156995.2. Classification (NCBI taxonomy): domain Bacteria; kingdom Pseudomonadati; phylum Pseudomonadota; class Gammaproteobacteria; order Pseudomonadales; family Pseudomonadaceae; genus Pseudomonas; species Pseudomonas coronafaciens. The sequence goes on from NZ_CP046035.1 coordinate 3,824,784, forward strand.
GCAAACTCAGGGGAGCCCAGCGAGAACTCCATCCGACAAGAGCATGGCTTACCCTTGCGGCGAACCTATGCACGTTCTGGAAATTGGTAAATACAATCTAAAAATAGTCTGATAGTAAGCAGTTAATTAAAAAGGGTAAGCCGAAATTTTCAAAAGTTTCGGCTTATACCTTTCGAATTGGCCAAGTGCCACTGACTATCGTCCTTTGAGAGCGGCAATGAGTGGAACATCGCTAAATTTGGCTTGTTCAAATGCTTGTGTATCCCAACGTCCTGACTTTAAGGTTAGACACAACATACCCACTCTTAGCGGTGTGTTGCAGAAGACAATGCCATCCAGTATTTTGTAATCAAGGGGTTCGTTCATTGCTAGAAAACCTGATCTTAGTTGCTCACAATGGAGTTATAAGTTGCAACTGTCTTGTAGACTATCAGTCCTAACTCAGCCGCCGTATACGCCCAGCCTGCGACAGGGATCGCGCGAGCTATGAAAGCAGCGATGCTCGGCGTTCTGCGAATGTGCGAGGGACGCCAGCCTACTATTGATGGAGCCCTAAGCCCTGAAAAAAGTGGTGACGCCATAATCTGAGGTTTAGGGATCGACATAACGTCTGCGGAAACGGTTTTATAAAACTGTTTTTTTATCGTACCTGCCAGGCTGCAAGAGGGTTGCGGACAGGCACTGGTCTTAAGTGCAAGTTCTTATCGCTGCTCCCTGAAACTCTAACCAGTCGATTAAATGAAACGGCGCGGCAGGGCGGCGTCTCACACTAGAACACCTACATGATCCAGTGAGGCTCTATGTGCAGCCATTACGAAGCACCGTCACCGCACAAGGTAGCCGAGGCGTTCGGCGTAGCACCGTTTGAACAAGGCAGACTCGATCTGTGGCCTGGCTACATAGGCCCATTCCTACGCCGTTCAGACGAACGCGCAGAGGACCACGATTCTCAAGCACCTACAGAGGGGCTTACCTGTAGCGGCTTGCAATCGAAAACGGCCGTGCTCGCAATCAGCGTGGAGCTTCTTGAGCGACATATCAGCCAGCTTTAAATCTTTCTTCGGAACCCACAAGCCCTGATGACCACATATTAAACCGCGTACCAAAAGTACGGGGGTGTGGTTCATGCAAGGCAAAAAAGGCGAGGAAGCGGTTTCTACGGATTGTAAATGAGTGTTCTGAGCTTGTTTTAATGCATCATCACGGAGCTCAGCCACTTTTCATACAGAGCTTCAGTGATGCAATGCCGTGCTCTTCTGAGATCAGTGAGAAGATAAGAATCAATGGCGGTTAACAAAGCAGCCTTCACCTCTGGGTCGTTGTTACGGCATCTTGTGTTCATGACCAGCACCAGTGCGACCAGCCTGCTGTCGATCTTTCTAATCGAAGTGTTGACCGTGGTTTACATTGCGATGCTGCGTGACGACAGCTTGCTGGCTGCGTTCGCTATAGCCAAAACCCTGATGTTCTTCCTCATTTCGATGATCCTTGGCATCGCCGTGGCGGTCTCGACAATCGTTTCGAGAAGCCTCGGCAGCGGCCTGCCGGATCAAGCCAGACGCCTCGCCAGTAGTGGTGTGCTGCTTGCCAGCATGGCTACCGTTTGTGGCGCTGCGCTTGAGCTAATAGTTCTCGACCAGGCCATCAGCATGTTAGGCGGAGAGGGCGACAGTTTTACCGCGGCGCGTGAATATCTGTGGCTAACCCTTCCGGCTTCGGTGCTGGTCGCTGTCGAGCAGCTATGCGTGCAGATCCTGCGCAGTGCAGGCTTCGGCAAACAGGCGATGTGGACCCTGCTGACGGCGACGGCCGCCGTTGCCATCGCAGATCCGCTGCTTATTGTGGTGTTCGATTTAGGCCTGGTGGGTGCCGGCATCGCCTACCTGATATCGAGCCTGGTATCGGCCTGTCTGGGGTTTTACTACGTTCACCGAGTCGCCCATTTGACCTGTCGGGTCAGCCTGAAGAACCTGTCAGGTGACATCAGAAATATCGGACGAACCGCCTTGCCAGCGGTGACTGGCAACCTGGCGACTCCAGTGGGCATGGCCTACGTAATAGCTGCGATGGCGCCGTTCGGGTCTCAGGCGCTGGCGACTATCGGGGTGATCGACAGGGTCATTCAGGTTGCTTTTTGTGTCGTGTTCGCCTTGCCCGGTGCGCTGATCCCTATATTGGGCCAAAACCTGGGCGCAATGAACACTGCTCGCGTATCGCAAGCCATAAAGATGACATACGGGTTGTTGATCGGCTACGGCTCAGTGACCTCGCTGTTACTCATTCTGCTCGCTGAGCCATTAGCCAGCTTGTTTCATATCGCCGGTGAAGGCCAGGTCGTGTTCTTCGCGTTCTGCCGATGGGGCGGCGCCCTCTGGACGCTCATCGGGCTGCAATTCATTGCCACCTCAGTCTTCCTCAGTATGGGGCGACCGGCTTACGTCACACTGTTCGGCTGGCTGCGCGCCAGCCTGGGAACCATGCCGTTTGTGTGGTATGGGGCACATAAATTTGGCAGCGTCGGGGTAATGCTCGGGCAGTTGCTGGGTAACACCATAGTGGCCTTTTGTGCCTGCTGGCTCGCGCATCTGCTCATGAAAAAGATGTTGGACATCGAGATCCATTCAATAGGGAACCGATCCCTACACCGGAGTAACTCATAGTCCACGTTTTGCCCACCCTTTGCTGTCGTCAGGTGGGCAGGATGTCCAGGAAATCAAAAAACGGACTATAGAGGACTCGCATGACTGCCTACGATATGGAAAAGGAATGGAGCAGAATTTCCAGCACTGCCGCTAAAATCCACCAGAACAACGATTTTGAAGGATTCACTTATCAGGACTTCAGAACCCACGTACCGATCATGGACAAGGACGGCTTCGCGGCACAGACTGAACGCTGTTTAAAACGCAATGAGCGAAACTGCCTGATCGGCTTTACCAGTGGAACCAGCGGCAACCTTAAACGCTGTTATTACTACTACGACTGCGAAGTCGATGAAGACAGCTCCCGCTCCAACGTCTTTCGCAGCAACGGCTTCATTCAACCTGGTGATCGCTGCGCCAACCTGTTCACCATCAATCTGTTTTCTGCCCTGAACAACATCACTACCATGATGGCCGGTAACTGTGGTGCTCATGTGGCGTCGGTGGGCGACATCACCCTGCTGACCAAGAGTCACTTCGAGGCACTCAACTCGATCAAGCTCAACGTACTGCTAGGCGTACCATCGACCATCTTGCAGTTCATCAACGCCATGCAACAGCACGGCGTGCACATCGACATCGAAAAGATCGTCTTCAATGGCGAAGGCCTGAAAACCTTTCAGAAGAAAATCATCAGGGAAGCCTTTGGCGAACAGGTCTCCATTGTCGGTGTGTATGGCAGTTCCGAGGGCGGCATTCTGGGTTTCACCAACAGCCCGTGCCACACTGAATATGAGTTTCTGTCCGACAAGTATTTCATCGAAAAAGAAGGCGACAGCATCCTCATCACCTCGCTGACCCGAGAGAACTTCACGCCGCTGCTGAGGTATCGCCTAGGAGACACCGCAACCCTTTCGATGAAAGGCGACAAACTCTACCTGACAGACATCCAGCGGGAGGACATGAGCTTCAACTTCATGGGCAACCTCATCGGTCTAGGCATCATTCAGCATGCTATCAAACAGACACTGGGCCGCTCCCTTGAAATTCAGGTCCACTTGTCAGTGACCGAAGAGCGCAAGGAACTGGTGACCATTTTCGTTGAGGCCTCTGAAGTCGATGAAGACGAACGCGCCAGAATCGAAACAGCCATCGCCGATATCCCCGACATCAACGAGGCGTATCAGAAAGACCAAGGCAGCGTGTCGGTCCTGCGCAAGGATGCCAGAGACTACGCGGTCTCGGAGCGAGGCAAAATGCTCTACATCATCGACCGCCGAAACTGAATGGCTGATGTGAACGAGTGAGTAGCTGCACTGACGGGGCCTTTGGCGGTGTCGGTGCAGTTTTTTAGAGGATTCGGGAGCGCCAGAGGTCAGAGTCCACGAAACTGAAACGAACAGGCTAATATTTACACGCTTTTGGATCTTCGACGCGAAAGTATCGATGATAGAGAATCGCCTTTCTCGTAGCGAAACTGTTCAATTTCCAAACTCCACCAGCAATCACGGAAGACGCACATGAAAAACTTTATTTATCTCGTAGCCCCCAATGATATTCAGATTGATCGGGAGTCGAGTCCCCATACTGCTACAGTGCGAGATGCGGATGACAAACCGGTACTGACAGTTTCCGCCAGCCTACCTGACGAAGAAATACTGCATGCGATAGACACGTTCAATCTTGTTTATGCGCGGGGATTTAAACTTAGCACACGGTAAGGAGGATAAGACGGCAAAGGCTCGTGTGTAGGCATTTAAACCCCTACACATCGAGGGCAGCTGGAGAAAGAAGATGCTCCGTCACCGGCTCAGCTGACAGACATGACAGAGTGACCAACAAGCAGTGTCTTCACTCTGCCAGGCCATCGTCGCTGCGAAACAAGGGGGCCTGATCCCTGTAGGCATTTGCCGTGGGTCAATCCGGGACTACGACTGGACAAGCGCAGACTTGGCTAAAGCGGACATCAATAACTTTGCTTTCTCTGGATGCGTCACATCATCTGGACCTACTTGCTCTACCACACCCAATCCTTCTGAGTGTATAGCTTTTGGTTTAAATAGCAGTTTCGCCGCACCCGGCACTGAGGCCAGTAATGTCAGAGGATCATACAGGTTTAGTTTCGTCACTTTAGGCCAGATATCATCAAACGATCTCTCTTTATTTTTATCCTCTACTGTTTCAGTCTGTGCATTCGGCATGAACGTCCGAAAGAACCATGAGTCATCCAACCCAGGAAGCAATCCAGCTTGAATACCTTCCCAGAGGCCTTTCAGCGCACTCTTCTGAACGTCTCTCAGGTAGTGGCCTACTGGGTGTCCGCTCCCTGCTATCCCTTCGTAAAATGAAGGCGAAACCGCCGTTTTATAAGCTGCCTCCTTTGTCACTATACGAAGTGGAATGCCAAGCTCCTGCGCTTTTCGATAAAGACTGCGCGCGGCATCCATGTCGGTCGCATTATTGTAAGCGCGTGCATCAGGCTGTACAAAACCATCTGCGTCCTTCAAAGGCTCGACTCCGCCCATAATGGTGATGTCATCAACCCGCTCACGCACGATATCCGGGTAGGTAGTGATAAGCGCATTGATATCACTCATGCCTGCAATTACGACAATACTAAGTCCATGTGGCGCACGGGTCAGGCGCCTGCTCATGTCCTGCAAGCTGTCACGGTGTATTTCACCAGGTCCTGCCCTTAAAGCATGACCTTCCAGTAAAAACTTGGCATGCTCCTTCGACTGAAGCGAATTCATTGCGTAATCCCGACCACGCGACACATGCACGTCATGCAACTCAAGCTTGTTGAACACGCCTTTGGCCATCTCGGCACGTTGAGAGCGAACTTCAGCATCACCCAGTGTCGCCACTACATCCGTGATATGCACAAAGCCCTCAGCCTGCAATTGCTTGCCCAAGGTGTAGGTCACGACATCATCTGGGTCCTTATTAGGATCAGTAAAAAACCACGTATCCTTCGGTAACCGGGGCTTGTGTAATCTCAGTTCGGTGATGGCCATGTTTTCGTCTGAGGTCAAATGAGAGTCACATGCGCCCACTTGTGCAAGCATCGTGCGCTGTGCAGCAGTCAATAACTTTGGCGCACTTTTCGACCGCTCTAAAACTGGGCCACTCATACTTGTCTGCTGAGGAAGCACTGATTGCACGCTACTTTCCGATGAGGTGCGTGATATTTGTTTTGACTGATCTAGGATGAGAGGTGAGGTGGTATAGGCTGCGGTGATAGGACGATGCATTGAGTCGACCTCCTGGATAGATGAACCTGCTGTGTGGCAAGCAACGCCGTTTTGGTTTCATCACTATGATCCAGTGCTGCGCGCTCCGGGTTACAACATTTGCGGATTTGATTTGAACCGCTGATATGTGAACCACGCTTTGCTCGGTCCTATAAAAATCGGTATGTACGATTTTAACGTCGGGTAGGAAGACTCGCGGTTAAGCTGATCGAGCGCAGCATCGGGCGCGTGGCTGAAACTGTTATTGAACGTCAAACCGTTCGAGACTACCTTTCGCTCAATAGCCTGCAGACAATAACGCTGACTAGTTTCAAACGCTGGTATCGCACGAGCGGTCAGATAATCGGTTGGCACAAACGCGGAGTTGATCTGGCCGGCAGCTCTAGGTTTTGTACGAAAAGTCGGTAGGGGTAGAGTTGCCGCCATGATTGGCTGGAGGCCCGCATGGCAAAGCTTTACGAACTCTCCGACGCATCGTGGGAATTGATCAAGGATCTGGTTTCTCCCGAGCAGAAAATGGGTCGCCCACGTAGTGATGATCGTCTGGTACTCCACGGAATCCTTTGGATTTTGTGCTCAGGTGCTGCCTGGCGTGATCTGCCGGAACGCTTTGGGCCTTGGTCGACGGTGTATCAGCGTTTTCGTGACTGGCGCGATGACGGAGCGTCTCGAATTAAAAAAGACCGTACCTTTGATCAATTTATTGAACTCGACTCCGACTTCTGGTTATAGCGAGACTGTCATCTCACACGAGGCCAAAGCGCAGGCATTGCGTCAGATATCGGACGCACCGGAGATGGAATATGAATTCGACGAGTTGGAGGATATTGCTCGCTGGATCAGAGAAAATGCTGCAGGCGAAGTGGTTTCCAGATTGCGGCGGAGGAAGACACAGCCGCAATCGGCGAAGGCAAGACATCGATTCAAGCGCCTGACGGCTATTACAGGATCCCCTGGAACAGTAGATCTTCAAAGTGAGTCAACGATACGCTGGAGCCCAAAATGCCATCATCGTAAGCACTCACCAAAGCACGCATTTTTTTCAATAACCGTGCACAACAGCCGATAACAGCCACGCACTGCGTCAGGATGAAAAATACGCCCGACCTCCAGTATGTCTTAAGCAGCATTCCGCCTTGCAACTTGAGATAACGGCTTGCCGGCGCTATGTTTCGTGACAAACGGCTGCTTGTCTGGGTGCGCATCGCGCTCAAACGGTATCGCCTGCCTTCGGCTTCGAAAGACTTGCCAACTGTTTTACAGATCGTTGCTTCAACGCCATGGCGGATACGCAGAGGCGCTATCTGATCATGACGATCTGCAACGCAAAAAAAAACCTGGAAATCCGCATTTTCATGGGCCTTCCAGATTTTCGAAATGGTGGGTCGTGTGGGATTCGAACCTACGACCAATTGGTTAAAAGCCAACTGCTCTACCAACTGAGCTAACGACCCTCTGTTGTGTGGCGCGTATATTACTGATTTTTATCAGTAATTCAACACCTATTTTGAAAAAATTTAAAAATAACGCGTCGGGTCGGTCATGCCGGCAGCAGAAAAGCCTTCTGCGCGCAGGCGACAGCTGTCGCATTTACCGCACGCCCGACCTTGATCGTCGGCCTGATAGCAGGAAACCGTCAGCGAGTAATCGACGCCCAGAGCGCTACCGGCCTTGACGATATCCGACTTGCTCAGGTTCTGCAGCGGAGCCCTGATTGTGAAGCCCTGCCCTTCCACACCGGCCTTGGTCGCCAGGTTCGCCATGCGCTCGAAGGACTCGACGAACTCGGGACGGCAATCCGGGTAGCCGGAGTAATCCACTGCGTTCACACCAATGAATATGTCCCGTGCGCCCAGCACTTCAGCCCAACCCAGCGCCAGCGAGAGAAATACGGTATTGCGCGCAGGCACGTAGGTGACCGGAATGCCTTCTGAGGGTGACTCAGGTACGGCAATGGAGCTGTCGGTCAATGCCGAGCCGCCAATGCCGTTGAGGTTCAGGCCAATGACCTTGTGCTCGACGGCGCCCAGATCGCGGGCGACACGTGCAGCTGCATCCAGCTCGGCGCGATGGCGCTGGCCGTAGTCGAAGCTCATGGTGTAACAGGCGTAGCCCTCAGCCAGCGCCATCGCCACAACGGTTGCCGAATCCAGGCCACCCGACAGCAGGATCACGGCTCTTTTACCGGTATTGGTCAATTCATTCATCTCAGCGCCCCGGCTCGTCATCCCAAAGAATTTTGTGTAACTGCATCTGCAGGCGTACCGGCAGGTTATCAGCAACGATCCAGTCGGCCAGGTCACGGCCTTTAAGCTCGTGATGACTGGCAGAGAACAGAACTTCACCTGCACGACGCTCAAGGCCGTACTGGATGAGCTTGGAAACAGCCCAGTCGTAATCCTCGCGTGAGCAGATGACGAATTTGACCTGATCGTTCGGCGTCAGCAGCTCCATGTTCTCGTAGCGGTTACGCGAGACCTCTTTTGACCCTGGGGTCTTGAGATCGACAACGCGACTCACCCGAGGGTCCACTGCAGAGATGTCCAGAGCGCCACTGGTCTCCAGCGACACTTCATAGCCCGCATCACAGAGGCGCTTGAGTAGCGGGATCGCGTTGGGTTGGGCAAGCGGCTCGCCGCCGGTCACGCAGACGTAACGAGGGCGATAGGACGCAACTTGTCCGACGATGTCGTCCAGCGTCTGAATAGTGCCGCCACTGAACGCGTAGGCACTGTCGCAATACTGGCAGCGCAGAGGGCAACCGGTCAGGCGGACAAATACGGTAGGCAGGCCAGCCGTACGGGTTTCACCCTGCAACGAGTGAAATATTTCGGTGATGCGTAATGTGTCTTGCATATCAGCCACGGGCGTAACAGCTAAACAGGCCGTCCGCCTCCGTCAGGCACTTCAAAGGACCCTGCCATTGCAGAATCCGGAAAAGCGTAAGGTGTACCGGAATTTCGGGGGCGAGATTCTAACGAAAAAAGCCGCGACTGGCGCGGCTTTCTTGATCAGCGGGTCAGGAGGTCACAAACGCTGAAGATCACGTTGCGCCAACTGGGCAGCCGATGTACCCGGATACTGGGCTACAACCTGCTGCAGAATGCCTTTTACCTTGTCGGTATGACCTAGGCGACGTTCAACATCTGCCAGTTTGTACAGAGAATCAGGCACCTTGGCATGCTTCGGGTACTGCTGGCTGACTTTTGCAAACGCCTGACCGGCACCTTGAAGGTCACCCTTGGCCAGGTTTACCTCGCCCAGCCAGTACTGGGCATTGCCCGCGTACGAACTGTTCGGGTATTTGCGTAGGAAAGCGGTAAAAGCCTGACTGGCCTTATCGAAATCCTTCGCCTTGATCAAATCGAAGGCAGCTTCGTAATAGAGCTTTTCCTTCGCCGGGTCAGGAGGCTCGGTGCCTGCTGCCGGAGCCTGGGCTGCTGAAGCCGAAGGCGTCCCACTGGCGTCGATAGCGCCACCAGAAGGTTGAGAATTATTGGTAGCCGGAGCGGCAGTGCCACTGGCTATACGTTGATCGAGTTCCTGATAACGCTCCAGAGCTTCCTGCTTCATGCGCTGGATATCGTTTTGCTGGACCTCTACAACACCGCGTAAGCGCGCGATTTCATCCTGCATTTGCTGCAGCTGCATGAACAGCTGACCTTGCGCCGAGGCAGGGGCCGTAACCCCTCCCCCGGCGTAGGCGCCGGACGTGCCATAACCCGCTGGCGGATAACTGCTGCTGCCAGAGCCAGAATTATTATCGACCACAGGTGCCGCACCCATCGCTGAAAGCGGAAGAGTGAGGGCCAAAACGGTTAGAGCACGTCGGCACGTTCGCATGTCAAATTACTTACGCAGTTCGACGCGACGGTTCTGAGCCCACGACTGCTCGTCGTTGCCGGTAGCAACTGGACGCTCTTCGCCGTAGGAAACCAGTTCCAGCTGAGCTGGGGAAACACCTTGCAGAACCAGGTAGCGTTGAACGGCTTTCGCACGACGCTCGCCCAGTGCCATGTTGTACTCACGAGTACCACGTTCGTCGGTGTTGCCTTCCAGAACAACGCGAGCGCCGTTAGCTTTCAGGTCTTTGGCGTGAACATCCAGAGCGCGCATGGCTTCTGGCTTCAGGTCCGAACTGTCGTATTCGAAGTAGAAGGTGGTGATTGCACGCAGAGCAGCTTCTTCGCTCAGGGAGCCGTCAACGGCACCAGAGTTAGCGCCGTAACCAGCGTTAGGATCAACAGCAGCACCGCCAGCGCCGGCGTTGTCGCCGCCCTTGGACGAGCAACCTACAGCTACAGCCATGGCCAGAGCCAGCGCAGCAAATTTACCAAACTTCAGCATTTCCATCTTGAAACTCCTAATGAACCCCAGTGTGTTAAGCAAAACGTGTAGCGCCGCGTCAGTTCAGGTAAGGGGACCAGGAAGGTTCTCTGACTTCGCCTTGAGCGGTAGGAAGCGGGAGCCTTACGCGTCCGTTAATGGACACGAGCATCAAGACTCCCCGGCCCTGCTGGCGGGTGGCGTAGATTACCATGGTGCCGTTGGGCGCAACAGTAGGCGACTCATCAAGGTTGCTATCTGTGAGGATTTTTACGCTACCGCGGGCCAAATCCTGCACTGCTACCTTGAAATTAGTGAAGCCGTCCTGCCTGTGAATCATCACCAGCGTCTTTTCATCGGCTGACAATTTCGGATTGGCATTGTAGTTACCCACGAACGTTACCCGTTCGGCACCACCGCCATTGATGTTCGTCTTGTATATCTGTGGCTTGCCGCCACGGTCCGACGTGAAGTATAGCGTAGACCCGTCCTTTCCGAAGAAAGGTTCGGTATCAATTGCACCGTCGTTGGTGACACGACTCAATTGACGCGAAGCCAGGTTGATTACATAGATTTCCGGGTTACCGTCCTTGGACAGAACGAATGCCAGCTTGTTGCCATCCGGGGACCACGCAGGAGCACCGTTCAGGCCTTCGAAGTTGGTGATCTGCTCGCGACGACCCGTATCGATATGCTGAACGAAGATGCGCGGACGCTTCTGTTCGAACGACACGTAAGCGATACGCTTGCCATCAGGCGCAAAACGCGGCGACAGAATAGGCTCGCGGGATTGCAACAGGGTTACCGCTCGAGCACCGTCGTAATCCGAACGCTGCAGAGTGTAACGCGTGTTGTTTTCCGAGAAGCGTTCGGCCGTCACGTACAACATGCGGGTAGAGAACGCACCCTTGATACCGGTGAGTTTCTCGAACGACTGGTCGGCGATGTAATGCGCCATGTCTCGCAGTTGATCGTTGGTACCGGAAACGTTACCGGTCAGTACCTGCTGCTCGGTAGCCACGTTGAACAGTGCATACTGAATCTGCAGACGTCCGCCGGCTGGCGTGATATTGCCCACCATAACGTATTGGGCACCCAGCGCTTTCCAGTCACGGAAAATGACTTCGCTGCCTTGGGTCGGCAAGCTGATCATGTTCTGCTTCGGAATTGGCGCGTAATAGCCGGAGTTGCGCAGGTCGTTGCTCACGATCTCCGCCATGTCTTCCGGTAACACGCTCCCGCCCTGCCAACCGAATGGCACGACCGCAATTGGTGCCGCGCGGTCACTGCCACTGGTAACCAGAATGTTCTTTTCTTCTGCCGCCACTATTCCGGACGCGAAACAGAGAACGACCAGCAGTCCTCGAAAAAGGTTGATCACAAGGCTAGATCTCCAGGTGTGAATGTCATCTTGAATGAACGATAGGGAGCGAAGTCAGCCGGCTTCAGACCCTGCATTTCTGTCAAACGTCCAATGTTCTTCACCGCTGCAACTGCAGAGCTGTCGAACGGTCCGTCACCACTGGACTTTGCAATCGATACCGAAGCAATCGTACCGTCCGGCAACATCCCTATCTGCAACGTTACTGACATGTTGTTACGTGCAGAAGGAGGACGACTCCAGCCTTCCGACGCTCGAACACGGATCAGGTCATCGAAACTGCCTGCCGTTTCATCGCCACGCTCGTCAGCCAGAGCCTGTTGCCGTTCCGGTTTGTCGGAAAGCAAATCGGCCAGTGCCTGCGCCTTCTTGTCTTCGGCAGATTTGCGAGCAGCTTCCTGAGCCTTCTTGGCAGAGTCGGCAGCGGCTTTTTTCTTGGCGTCTTCGGCAGCCTTTTTCTTGGCATCCTCGGCAGATTTCTTCTTGGCGTCCTCTGCGGCCTTTTTCTTGGCCTCATCGGCAGCCTGTTTCTTGGCTTCTTCGGCTGCAGCTTTCTTGGCGTCTTCTTCGGCTTTTTTCTTCGCCTCGTCTTCAGCCTTTTTCTTGGCTATGTCAGCCAATTGCTTGTCTTCAGCCTTTTTGGCGTCAGCGACCTTCTTGGCTTCGTCGGCTTTCTTGGCATCGTCAGCCTTTTTGGCCTCCTCTGCTTTCTGCTCGGCCTTCTTGGCTTCGTCGGCTGCTTTCTGCTCTTCGGCTTTTTGAGCCGATTCTTCTTTCTTTTGTTCCGCAGCTTTTACAGCTTCCTGTTTGAGCTGCTCGATCTTTTTCTGCTCCAGCTGTTCGACTTCAGTTTGTCGCGCAGCGGTTTTCTTCGCCTCACCGGCAATCTTCTGGTTGGTCTGGGTAGTGGCCTGGCTCTTGGACTTGAGCTGATAGAGCGTTGCCTGAACGATAGGCTTGGCTTCGGGCAGATCCGGAGTCATGGCAAAGCTGACGAACAGCATGCCGAAAATCAGAATATGCAATGCCACGGCCCAGACACTGGGCCAGAAGTAGCTTTCCGAGGCGGACGGCTCTCGAATCGGCTGCATCAGGGTGCCTCGGTAATCAAGCCAACATTCCCGACCCCAGCCTTCTGCAGCCCGCCCATCGTGCCCATGACCGAGCCGTAATCGACGGTCTTGTCACCACGAATGAAAACCTGCGTCTGCTTGCCTGCGTCACGACCGGCTGCGACGATCTTGGTCACGGCGGCGGTCAGTTGCGGCAGGGTCATTGCCTTGTCCATCTGCTTGTCGGTATCGACTTCGCTGCCAAGGTTCCAGTAATAGGTCTTGTCAGCCTTGATCGAAATGGTCAGGACCTGATTGTTGTTGTCTTGCGGCAAAGCCTCGCTGGAGACCTTGGGCAAATCGACCTTCACGCCCTGGTTGATCATGGGAGCCGTCACCATGAAAATCACGAGCAGCACCAACATCACGTCGATGTAGGGCACTACGTTCATTTCGGCGACCGGCTTGCGTTTTCTGCGACGATCTCGAGCGATTAAAGCCATGGGGAATTACCTGCTCACTCTTCGCTGGTGTGCACTTTACGGTGCAGGATGGCTTGGAACTCGTCAGCAAACGTGTAATAACGGCTGATCAAGGTCTCACTGCGCGCGGCGAAACGGTTGTAGGCAATAACAGCCGGGATGGCTGCGAACAGGCCGATGGCCGTTGCAATCAGTGCTTCGGCAATACCCGGTGCCACAGTGGCCAGTGTTGCCTGCTGGGCAGTCGCCAGACCGCGGAAGGAGTTCATGATCCCCCACACGGTACCGAACAGACCGACGTACGGACTGGTAGAACCGACGGTCGCCAGGTAAGGCAGTCCTGCTTCGAGCTTTTCTTCCTCTCGGGAGATCGCTACGCGCATGGCGCGTGCCACACCTTCCATGACTGCATCAGGATCGACGCCGGACTGCTGACGCAGACGGGAGAATTCCTTGAAACCGGCACGAAAGATTTGCTCGACGCCCGAGTCCGGATCGGGGTTGCTGCCTGCCTGACGGTACAGCTTGGACAGGTCGATGCCCGACCAGAAGCGCTCTTCAAAGCTGTCCAGTGCGCGCCGACCTGCACGCAGCATATTGCTGCGCTGAAAAATCACGATCCACGAGGTGACCGAAGCGGCCACCAGAATCAGCATTACCAACTGAACAACAATGCTGGCATTGCTGACCAAACTCCACATGGAGGAATGGTCGACGACGTTAGCTTCCACGCTTTATCTCCTGCTCTGAATGTATGCCCGCGCCGCCCTGGTCGGCAAAGGCCGCTCGCAGAGCTTCGGGAATGGCCCGGGGTTTAAAACTATCGGCGCGTACACACGCCACCAGGAACTGCCCCTCGCAGAGCAGTGTTGCATCTGACGCCCGCCTGATCTGCTGTGTAAAACGCAGGCTGACACGGTTCAATTCGGTTACTTCTGCACTGACAAGCAGCTCGTCATCCAGCCGCGCCGGCTTGTGATAACGCGCCTCACTGGAGTGCACGACAAATAAAAGGTTTTCCTGCGCCAGTTCGGACTGGGCAAAGCCCAGATCCCGTAGCCGCTCGGTACGAGCCCGCTCCATGAATTTCAGATAATTGACGTAGTAGACGATGCCGCCAGCATCGGTGTCCTCGTAATAAACGCGACAGCGATGTGCGAACGACTGAACCCCGTTTTGCGCGCGCATACTCTAGTGCTTACTCCTCAGGTTGCCAATCGGCTCAGGCAACTGTTTTTCAACGTTTTGCAGCTTATTACCAGTATCGGCCGCAAGACTGGCAATGTGACCACAGGAACCCTGAATAAATTGCAAAGCATTACTATAAATCCGCCGGGTCATCGACAAAATCACCCGCTGCCGGCATCTCACCCATTCGCGAGGGGATATTCAGCCCGAAATGCAGGTACGCATGACGAGTGACCACGCGCCCGCGAGGTGTGCGCATGATATAGCCTTGCTGGATCAAATAGGGCTCCAACACGTCTTCAATTGTGTGACGTTCTTCACTGATGGCCGCCGCCAGGCTGTCGACACCTACCGGACCACCGTCAAACTTCTCGATCATGGTCAGCAGCAGACGCCGGTCCTGATGATCGAAACCGTGTTCGTCGACATCCAGCAGGTTCAGCGCCTTGTCAGCTGTCTGACGGGTAATCTGCCCGTTGCCACGCACTTCGGCGAAGTCCCGCACCCGACGCAGCAGGCGGTTGGCGATCCGTGGTGTTCCTCGCGCGCGCCTGGCTATCTCGAACGCCCCCTGCGGCTCGATGACCAGCCCCAGAATGCCGGCCGAACGCGACACGATCGTCGAAAGATCAGCGATATTGTAAAACTCGAGGCGCTGCACAATACCGAAACGGTCACGCAGAGGGTTGGTCAGCATGCCCGCACGCGTGGTCGCGCCCACCAGCGTGAAGGGTGGCAGATCAAGCTTGATCGAACGCGCCGCAGGTCCCTCACCGATCATGATATCGAGCTGAAAGTCTTCCATTGCCGGGTACAGCACTTCCTCGACAATCGGTGACAGCCGATGGATTTCATCGATGAACAGCACGTCATTGGGCTCAAGGTTGGTCAAGATCGCAGCCAGATCCCCTGGCCGCTCCAGCACCGGGCCGGAAGTACTCTTGATCGACACGCCCATTTCCTGGGCAATGATATTGGCCAGTGTGGTCTTGCCCAGACCGGGCGGGCCGAAGATCAGCGTGTGATCCAGCGCTTCGCTGCGGCCTCGGGCAGCCTGGATGAACAACTCCATCTGCTCGCGAACGGTAGGCTGGCCGATGTAATCGGCGAGACTCAGCGGACGAATGGCACGATCCATCTGTTCATCGCGATCACGGCCACCAGCGGCGGTAATCAGGCGGTCGGCGTCTATCACTTAACCCATCCCCTTCAACGCGCGGCGAATCAGATCTGCACTGCTCAAGTCTTTTTCCTTGATGGCGGAGACAGCCTTGCTTGCCTCCTGAGGCTTGTAACCCAATGAAATCAGCGCGCTGACAGCATCGGATTCGGCCGACGCAACAGGCTCGGCCTGATTAGGGCCATTGGAAACCAGTGCGAAGGTGCCTGGCAATGCCTCCCAGGCCTTGAAACGATCCTTGAGCTCGACCAGCAGACGCTCGGCGGTCTTTTTGCCCACGCCAGGAATGCGCGTCAAGGCCGAGGTATCCTGAGCCTGAACACAACGCACCAGCTCATCGACCTCCAGACCCGACATCAAGGCCAAGGCCAGCTTTGGCCCTACTCCATTGAGGCGAATGAGCTCACGGAACAGCTCGCGCTCGCGCTTTTCGTAAAACCCGTACAGCAAATGCGCGTCTTCGCGCACCACCAGATGGGTATACAGCGTGACGGTTTCGCCGACATGCGGCAGCCGATAAAGGGTGGTCATCGGCACTTCCAGCTCGTAACCGACACCATTGACATCCAGCACCAGATGCGGAGGCTGCTTCTCGGCGATAGAGCCGCGTAAACGTCCAATCACGTTTCAGATCCTTTCGTGTTGCGTGTCGCTTGCGCGAAGAAATTGAACACAATCCGTCATAAAAAAGCGTGCGGGCGATGCTATCAGAGACGCAGCCGACCGCCGCGACTACGCGCAGTACTCAACCCATGCGGAATCAGACTGGAGCGCGTGTGCGCGTGACACAACGCAATCGCCAGGGCGTCGGACGCATCGATCTGCGGTTTCTGAGTCAGCTTGAGCAAATGCATGACCATCATCATCACCTGCTCCTTATTAGCGCCACCGGTGCCTGCAACGGCCTGCTTGACCTGAGTGGCCGTGTATTCGGCGATTTCCAGCGCCTCTTCGGCACCCGCCACGATGGCCGCACCTCTGGCCTGCCCCAACTTGAGCGCCGAATCAGCGTTGCGCGCCATGAAGACCTTTTCGATGCCCATAGTTACAGGCCCGTAAGTCTTGATGACTTCACGCACACCGCGATAGACGATCTGCAAACGCTCGTGCAGTTCGCCGCTGCCGGTGCGAATACACCCGGAGGCCACATAAACACAGCCGCGCCCGGTATCACGCACCACGCCATAGCCGGTAATTCGCGAACCGGGATCGATACCTAGAATAAGAGTCATAACGCCTGCAGCTTCAGAAGGTGACGCAAAAGCAATGTGCGCAGCATAAAGGCAGAAGCCGGAGGCCGATAGCTGCGTGATGCTCACAGCTTCGTTCCCCCGGCTTCTGACACGGTGCTACCAGTCGACGATCAGCCCAGTTGCTCCATGACTTCGTCAGGAATTTCCGCGTTCGAATAGACATTCTGCACGTCATCCAGGTCCTCAAGCATATCGATCAGCTTGAGCACCTTTTCGGCGGTTTCCAGATCAAGCACTGCGCTGGTAGTAGGCAGCATGACGATTTCCGCATCATCGGCCTTGAAGCCTGATGCTTCCAGCGCGTTGCGCACCGCATAAAACCCGGAGAACGAGGTAAAGACATCGATCGAGCCGTCTTCATTGGTCACGACATCGTCGGCGTCAGCCTCCATAGCCGCTTCAATCAGCGCGTCTTCATCAACACCGGCAGCAAAGGATATTTGCCCCTTGCGATCAAACAGGTAGGCAACAGAGCCGTCGGTGCCGAGATTGCCACCGCATTTAGTGAACGCATGACGCACCGCGGCAGCGGTCCGATTGCGGTTGTCAGTCATGGTTTCGACCATGATCGCCACGCCGCCCGGACCATAGCCCTCATAACCCAGCTCTTCTACATCATCCCCGTCGGATGCACCCACGCCCCGCGCCACTGCACGATCAATGGTGTCGCGAGTCATGTTGGCGCCAAGGGCCTTGTCCAGCGCCAGACGCAAGCGCGGGTTGGAGCCAGGATCACCGCCACCCTGACGCGCAGCAACGGTCAGCTCACGGATCCACTTGGTGAAAATCTTGCCTTTTTTGGCGTCCTGACGCTCTTTGCGGTGCTTGATGTTGGCCCACTTGGAATGACCTGCCATTTCTCGCTCCAGATTCTTTTTGAAACACCTTCACCTTTCGCCCATGAGCCATCTGGCAAAAAGCTTCACTCGATAAGGGTGATACAGGGCGCATCGTAGATGCGCCCTGCCCGGCATCACTCGGCCTTTGGCTGCTCGCGCAGACGAATATGCAACTCGCGCAGTGCCTTGGCATCGACAACGCCAGGTGCCTGGGTCATGACATCGGCAGCACTCTGGGTTTTCGGGAACGCAATCACTTCACGGATAGACTGCGCACCGGTCATCAGCATGACCAGACGGTCAAGGCCAAACGCCAGGCCGCCGTGCGGTGGCGCACCGTACTTCAGCGCATCCAGCAGGAAGCCGAACTTCTCTTGCTGCTCGTCTTCGGCGATGCCCAGCAGTCGGAAAACTGCCTGCTGCATTTCCTTGCGATGGATACGGATCGAACCACCACCCAGCTCGGTGCCGTTGAGTACCATGTCATAGGCACGGGACAAGGCTGTCGCCGGGTTGGCTTCCAGCTCTTCAGGCGTGCACTTGGGTGCCGTGAAGGGATGGTGCAACGCGGTAAAGCTGCCGTCGTCGTTCTCTTCGAACATCGGGAAGTCGACGACCCACATCGGCGCCCACTCGCAGGTGTGCAGCTTGAGGTCGTTACCGATCTTGATCCGCAGAGCGCCCAGCGCCTCGCTGACAACCTTGAACTTGTCCGCACCGAAGAACACGATGTCGCCATCGACGGCGCCGACGCGGTCAAGGATGACATTCAGGTTTTCTTCAGGAATGAACTTCACGATAGGCGACTGCAAGCCTTCCGGCCCTTTCGCGCGCTCGTTGACCTTGATGTAAGCCAGACCTTTGGCGCCGTAGATGCTGACGAACTTGGTGTAGTCGTCGATCTGGCTGCGCGCCATGCTGGCAGCACCCGGTACACGCAGCGCGGCAACACGCCCCTTCGGGTCGTTGGCCGGACCGCTGAACACCTTGAATTCCACGCCAGTGAGCTGGTCGGCAACGTCTACCAGTTCCAGCGGGTTGCGCAGGTCAGGCTTGTCGGAGCCATAGCGGCGCATGGCTTCTTCGAAAGTCATGTGCGGGAAGTCACCGAACTCCAGGTCCAGAACTTCTTTGAACAACTGACGAACCATCTTCTCGGTCAGACCGATGATGTCTTCTTCGTTGAGGAAGCTGGTCTCGATGTCGATCTGAGTGAATTCAGGCTGACGGTCGGCACGCAGGTCTTCGTCACGGAAGCACTTGGCGATCTGGTAGTAGCGGTCGAAGCCGGCCACCATCAACAGCTGCTTGAACAGCTGAGGCGACTGCGGCAGCGCAAAGAAGCTGCCCGGGTGTGTGCGGCTCGGGACCAGATAGTCGCGAGCGCCTTCCGGGGTGGCGCGGGTCAGGATCGGCGTCTCGACGTCGAGGAAACCGTTCTCGTCCAGGTAACGGCGAATGCTGGTGGTAATGCGCGAACGCAAACGCAGCTTCTCGGCCATTTCCGGACGGCGCAAGTCGATGAAGCGATAACGCAGGCGCGTCTCTTCGCCAACGTCAGAGTATTCATTCAGCGGGAATGGCGGAGTTTCGGATTCGTTCAGCACTTCGAGTTCGTAACCCAGAACCTCGATGGCACCGGACGCCATGTTCGCGTTCACGGCACCGGCCGGACGAGCACGAACCTTGCCCACGACCTTGACGACGTACTCGCTGCGCACACGGTCAGCGGCGGCGAAGGAGTCTGCACGATCAGGGTCGAACACTACCTGAGCCATGCCCTCACGGTCGCGGATATCGAGAAAGATAACGCCCCCGTGGTCACGACGACGGTGGACCCATCCGCAAAGGGTAATTTCCTGGCCTTCCAGACTTTCGTTCAGTTGGCCGCAATAATGGCTGCGCATCATGATGGTGTTTTCACTTCTCGTAATTCGAATTCGGTGGCGCTTTCGCTCCTGGCTTGCGCTCAGTGGTGCAAGGCACCGGCACAAGGCTCAAACCAGCCCAGGCCCACGCAAAGTACGCCCGCTGGCAAGACGGGGGATTATATAGAGTTAATTGACACCGTGCAGCCGAACGAACCTGTGAGGCCCGGATAAGTTCGCGGTCGCTCCGTGCAGCCGGGCAGTGCATCCGCAGCAGAGAAGGCAGGCGCGCCGTGGCGAGCCCGCAGAATGAGGAGAGGGTCGAGCTAGGCGTGGGAATTTTCCAGACAGTCAGCCTTTAAAACATGGGCAACGCAGACAACGCGAATCAAACCGCTGAAATTCTTGACGCCGCCATAGCGCAAGTGCACTTCCCTGTCGATGTACGACAGCACCGCATTGACGGAGCATTCATTGGAACTGGCGATGCCCGACAGAATATTCCAGTACACGTTTTCCAGACGCAAACACGTTGCCAGCCCATTAAGCCTGACCGACTTCGAATGAGGCTGTGCCAGCGTCATATTGAAATCCTGAACAAAGGGATCGTGACGTATGTCCACCTCCCGATGTAAAACTTTAACCTCTTGATCAATCCCACTGGTCATCATTACCACCCTCGAATCAATAAATTCAAAACACCGGAAGAAATATTCAAAAACACATAAATACCCGATGTATAAAACATTATTCGAGCAGCTATAACCAGCAGGCTCCGCAGCCTGTCACTGTAGGACATTGCCACAGAAATCAGCGGAATATCGTTAACACTTGAAGGGCGATAGAGCGAGTTAACAACAGGAAATAAAACAGTGGGTGATACACCGCGGATGACCATCATGCCCGGCTGACGCTTCGTACTGCCGGTCGCCGGTGCGCATGCGGTAACAGATGGGCGAGCCTCGCTGCCGCAGACGTAAAGCGGGCGGGCGACCTTCAAAGTCGCCCGCCAGTACCGTTACTTCGACTCGAGCATCGAGCGCAGCATCCAGGCCGTCTTTTCATGCACCTGCATGCGTTGTGTCAATAGATCGGCTGTCGGTTCATCGCTGACCTTGTCCAGAAGAGGAAAGATACTACGAGCAGTTCGGACAACGGCCTCTTGACCCTGAACCAGACTTTTGATCATATCTTCAGCACTTGGAACGCCCTCTTCTTCTTTGATGGAAGACAGACGGGCATACGTGGAATACGTACCCGGTGCAGGAAAGCCCAACGCACGAATACGCTCGGCGATAGAATCGACCGCCAGTGCAAGTTCGTTGTATTGCTCTTCAAACATCAGGTGCAGCGTGCGAAACATAGGCCCGCTGACATTCCAATGAAAGTTGTGAGTCTTGAGGTAAAGCACGTAGGTATCGGACAGCAGGTGCGACAGGCCGTCCACGATCGATTTGCGATCCTCTTCACTGATACCAATATCAATTGCCATGTTTCATGCCCTTTTAGTGAGGATTGAAAGCCGTACTGCCCGCTACTCTATCAAGAGAACCCGACCGATGCAGCCTTCCGTTGCGGCGATGCGGCGGGAACGTTGCGCGGAGCAGATAGTGTTCCGGGGAGCACCCTTGTTGATGAGGCAACGGGCATGGCGAAAAATTCGTGTCTGTTTCGGAGGCTCGGGGGGAAGCCAGCCAGAACGCTCTGCTTGGGCACCTTCAGAGACATTGTGCCGAGACTTGCAAGTGACCCATGTCAGGCACGGTGGCCATAATCAATTGCTGATTTGAGTAGGATCGGGCTTTGCTGTTAAATACACGGCGTGTCGCCAATGAGTAGCCCTTCAGCATCGGCGCATAGGCTGGCCCACCGTTCGTGCATCACGCCTCATCTTGTTCAGAAGCGTACCGGGCGTTACCAGCTATTTCTTGTAATCCTTCTTGCATGTGAGCTTTTTAAAATGTTGAAAATTGTCCACCTGGTAACGGGAGCAGCTGCCCTGTTGCTTTCTTTCATCCCCAGCCTGCGTAGCGAGGCCATGTCTCCCTACCTGCAACAGCCCGACGCGCTTTACCTGGCTTTCTTCGGTCTGCTTAACCTGATACTTGCACCGGTAATCCCTTACTGGAATCGAGGCCCACGTCATAACCTGCAAAATCTGGTCAGCGCACTGCTTGTCATCGCAGTCGTCGTGCAGACACTCACCCTGCTTGTTCCGCTCCTGACCATTGCCGGGCAACCTGCAATCATGGTGAGCCTGGCAATCGCCGTGCTGGCTGTGGTTCTGCATCTGGGTGTCAGCTTCTACAGGTCATACTCGCCTTCGCCCGCACCTCAAAACCACGACATGAGCAATCGCGATACAGGCACTGTGAAGTGGTTCAACACCTCCAAAGGCTTCGGCTTTATTTCCCGGGACTCCGGCGATGATATCTTCGTCCATTTTCGCGCCATCCGCGGTGAGGGTCATCGCGTCCTGGTCGAAGGTCAACGTGTCGAGTTCTCAGTCATGAATCGCGACAAAGGCCTGCAGGCCGAAGACGTGATTGCAGCCCTGCCCCGCCGCTGATTACTTCAGGCCATACCTTTAGTTTCAGGCAATAAAAAACCGCGACATCCCGAAGGGAGTCGCGGTTTTTTTATGGGCACAGCCCGATCAGTAGTGAGGTGGCGGCGCATCTTCCTCGAAGGTATCGAACTGACTGCCCATTTCTTCCTGACGCTTGAGCATGGCTGCCATCTGCTGTTGCAGGTGCTCAAGCTCACGCTGCTGCTTTATCAAGACATCATTGAGTGCCTGAATGGTGTCATCCTGAAAGGCCATCCGGCTTTCCAGCTCCATGACTCGATCTTCGAGACTCATGATTGCTCCCCCTCAAATCTGAAATCATTCGTCGTCAACGCCGGCTTGAGTCGCCGACAGATCGCTGCAAACTGCTCGTCGCTGTAGGCAACGGCAGCATGCTTGCCCCAGACGGGCGCGGGCCAGGCGACATCGTCACGCTTGCGCACTATGACGTGCATATGAAGCTGACTGACCACATTGCCCAAAGCCGCAACGTTGATTTTATCCGCATCGAAAACATCTTTCAGCATCTTTGCCAGCGCGTTTGTCTCCTGCCACAACTGCAATTGATCAGCAGGCTCCAGCTGAAAAACCTCGCTGATATCGGCCCGACGCGGCACCAGAATGAACCAGGGATAATGTGCATCGTTGGACAGCAGCAACCGACACAGGGGAAAGTCACCAATGGGCAAGGTATCTTGCTGAAGACGAGGGTCCAGAACGAACACGATAGGAAGCTCCTGATTGCCAGGTGGATGTCAGGCCAGCCCGGATGGATAAAGCTGGCATTTGATAGCGGGAAGGATACGCGCGATAGAGCAATGCTTCACCTGCAGATAGCACGACGCACCAACGTGCAACCTTAAGTAGCATTACCGCACCGATTTGAAGCCGCAGCAGTGCGTGATAAGACCCCAGGAGAGCTTGACGAGATAATGATGGGCCTGATGTACATGAAAATGAAACAGTCCAGCCCCCACCATAGAGCCCTTCCAGAGAGCGCCCCAGGTTCAGGCACACGTAACAATGAGTGCACCAAAAACACACACTGTTGTTGCCGTACCAACACCAAGCCTTCGTTTTTTACCCACACGATGCGGCCAAGGGTAACGCTTGAGGAGGATAAAGCGCTGGCCATCCCAAGAAGAGGTGAAGATCATGAATTCTCATGAAATGTATATTTCCTTTTAAAACATAGAGTTAAAATTGCAACTCAATGCCAATTCTGATTTTTCACAAAATTTTTTCATTTTCGAATGATTTGTGCACGCTTGTTGCTTTATCACCCATATGATCACGGTGCCTCTGGCGGAAAACAGAGGTGACACGGTCAAGGGAAAACGGCCCGGTACGCCCATCGCCGTAAAGATTCTGAAAGGATAGAGCTGTATCTATCGCTACAAAAGTCAGCGTGATGTAGATTCCGCCGACCAAAAATAGAAAGAGCCGCCCAGATAAAAAAGCAGGTGGGACGGCACAAAATCTTCTAAAAACCAAAGGAGCAATCACGATGAGAGTGATGAAGTGGAGCGCAATCGCACTGGCCGTCACGGCTGCCAGCGCCCAACTGGCAACAGCGGCACCTTTCGTCAGCGATCAGGCTGAGGCCAAGGGTTTCGTTGAAGGCAGCACGCTTGACCTGAAGCTGCGCAATTACTATTACAACCGCGACAAGAAAGCCGGCGCTGCTGACGATCGTGACTGGACCCAAGGTATCTGGGCCAACTTCAGCACCGGTTACACCCAAGGCACCATCGGTGTCGGCGTAGAAGCTTTCGCTTACGCTGGTGTGAAACTCTGGGGCCCGGACAAATATTCGGGTTCGGGTAACCTGATTACCGACTCTGCCGGCAACAACGAAGACACACAGAGCAAGGCCGGTGGCGCTGTTAAATTCCGCGTTTCGAAGACTGAGCTGAAAGTGGGCGACATGCAGCCCACGAGCCCTGTGTTTGGAGTCGGCGGCTCGCGCCTGCTGCCTCAGACGGCAAGTGGTATCAGCCTCCAGAGCAGCGAGCTTAAGGGCCTGGATGTTGAAGCGGGTCATTTCTACTCAGGCACCAGCCAGGATGACACCAGTCACGGCGGCGGCATCTTCGCAAACTATGCTGGCGTTGAAGCCAAAAGCGCAGACTTTGCCGGCGGCAAATACGCCATCACCGATAGCCTTGGCGTGGCGTTCTACGCAGCCAAACTCGAAGAT
This sequence comes from Pseudomonas coronafaciens pv. oryzae str. 1_6, assembly GCF_000156995.2. Lineage (NCBI taxonomy): Bacteria > Pseudomonadati > Pseudomonadota > Gammaproteobacteria > Pseudomonadales > Pseudomonadaceae > Pseudomonas > Pseudomonas coronafaciens. Next base: position 3,849,018 of record NZ_CP046035.1, read on the forward strand.
ATCTGGGATCAATACTACGGTAACGTGAACTACGCGCTGCCACTGGGTGGCGATCAGTCGCTGGCGTTCGACGCTAACATCTATCGCACCGTTGACGAAGGCAGCGCAAAAGCTGGCTCTATCAGCAACACCGCGTTCTCCGGCTCCGCAGCCTACTCGTTCCTTGCTGCGCACACCGTGACCCTGGCGTTCCAGAAGATCAACGGTGACACGCCGTTCGACTACATCGGTATCGGCGACAACAACCGCGGTGGCGATTCGATCTTCCTGAACAACTCGATTCAGTACTCCGACTTCAACGGTCCGGGTGAAAAATCCTGGCAGGCTCGCTACGACCTGAACATGACTCCGTACGGCGTGCCCGGCCTGAGCTTCATGACCCGCTACATCAAAGGTACCGACATCGACGGCACCAAAACACCTGCTGGCAGCGCTTATGCTGGCCTGTACGGTGCTGATGGCGAACACCACGAGACCAACCTTGAAGCCAAATATGTCGTCCAGACCGGCCCGGCCAAGGACTTGTCCTTCCGTGCTCGTCAGGCATGGCACCGCGCCAACGCCGACCAAGGCGAAGGCGACGTCAACGAGTTCCGCCTGATCGTCGATTACCCGATCTCGATCCTGTAATCGCAGTTCAGCACTCGTTAACAAAAGAAGCCCGGCTCATGCCGGGCTTTTTCATTGAGCCGGGAAAGCGCCCTCCCGCCACCTGCAAGCCCGCCCTGCCCTGTACGTCACCGGAACACCGCCGTACAATGCCAGGTCATTTCCAGTCTCAGCAACCGACAACGGCCAACCATGCGCACCAGTCAATTTTTGCTCGCCACACAGAAAGAAACCCCTTCCGATGCGGTCGTGGTCAGTCATCAGCTGATGCTGCGTGCCGGCATGATCCGCAAGCTGGCATCCGGCCTCTACACCTGGCTACCGATGGGCCTGCGCGTGTTGCGCAAGGTCGAGGCCATTGTTCGTGAAGAAATGGACGCCGCTGGCGCTCTCGAAATTCTGATGCCCGGCATTCAGCCTGCGGAGCTTTGGCAGGAATCCGGCCGCTGGGAACAGTACGGCCCGGAACTGATGCGCCTGGTCGATCGCCACAACCGTGAATTCTGCCTGGGCCCGACCCACGAAGAAGTCATTACCGACCTCGCACGCAACGAGCTCAACAGCTATAAACAGCTACCGATCAACATGTACCAGATCCAGACCAAATTCCGTGACGAGATCCGCCCGCGCTTCGGCCTGATGCGTGGACGCGAGTTCGTGATGAAGGACGCGTACTCGTTCCACGCCGACAACGCATCGCTGCAAGTCACTTACGATCGGATGCACCTTGCGTACAGCAATATCTTCAGCCGCCTGGGCCTGAAATTCCGTCCGGTCGAAGCCGACAACGGTTCGATTGGTGGTGCAGGCTCGCACGAGTTTCACGTACTGGCCGAATCCGGCGAAGACGATATTGTGTTCAGCAATGGCTCCGACTACGCAGCCAATATAGAAAAGGCCGAGGCAGTCCCTTCCGAGAAGACTCGCCCTGCCGCCACTGAAGAGCTGCGCTTGATCGATACGCCAAATACCAAGACCATCGCGCATCTGGTCGAAGGCTTTGGTCTGCCCATCGAAAAGACGGTCAAGACGCTGGTTGTGCATGCAGCCGAAGAAGGCAAGTTGATCGCACTGATCATTCGCGGCGATCACGAGCTCAACGAAATCAAGGCAAGCCAGCTGGAACAGGTTGCCAACCCGCTGGTGATGGCATCCGAAGCAGAACTTCGGGATGCCATCGGCGCTGGCGCCGGCTCGCTCGGTCCGCTGAACCTGCCATTGCCATGCATCATCGACCGCTCCGTCGAGATGATGAGCGATTTCAGCGTCGGCGCAAACATAGATGACAAGCACTATTTCGGCGTCAATTGGGAACGCGATCTGCCCGTTCCCACTGTCGCCGACCTGCGCAACGTGGTTGCAGGCGACCCTAGCCCGGACGGGAAAGGCACGCTGGAAATCAAGCGCGGCATCGAAGTGGGCCATATCTTCCAGCTGGGCACCAAATACAGCGAGGCCATGAAGTGCCAGGTGCTGGGTGAGAACGGCAAACCGGTTAATCTGGCCATGGGTTGCTACGGCATCGGCGTTTCACGCGTTGTTGCTGCCGCCATCGAGCAGAACAGCGACGAGAACGGCATTATCTGGAACGATACCCTGGCGCCATTCCAGATCGCACTGATCCCGCTGCGCTATGAAACCGACGCCGTCCGCGAGGCGACCGACAAGCTTTATGCAGAGCTGACCGCTGCCGGCTTTGAAGTGCTGCTCGATGACCGCGACAAGAAAACCAGCCCTGGCATCAAGTTCGCAGACATGGAGCTGATCGGTATTCCGCACCGTGTCGTGGTCAGTGACCGCGGGCTTGCCGAAGGCAATCTGGAATACAAGAGCCGTACCGAGTCGCAACCGCAAGCCATTGCGGTCGCGGATGTGCTGTCGTTCATCCAGGGCCGAGTGAAGCGCTGAGCCATAAGACGCACCTGCCTTATATGCAGGTGCGTCGCTCATCACACGCCCAATCCGCATCAGAGATCCCATGTTCAAACGAAGCACCTCAAGCCTCGGCAGCGCCGTTCTGTGCGCCTCTTTTCTTGTCGGCGGCTGTGCCAACCAACTGTCACAACGCAGTGAACACGAGGAGCGCGTCGAGCGAAAACTGCTCGAACATACGCTGCAAGTCGATATTGGCGAACCCAAGACACTGGAGTTGCCGCAACGTCGCGTGCGGATTCACGAGCACAAGTCTTTCGAGGTCACCGATTACGAGGTGACCCGGCACTATGACCGTTACACGCCTTATCAGCCGTGGCGGGAGATTTACGAGATCCCACTGGGCGCGGTTGCAGTGGTGGCTGGCGTCGGTGCGAATGTGGTCAACGTGTTTGCGCTGGGCAATTTGCCCGAAAGCATGACCAAGGACTGGATTCACTATGGTGTGGCAGGACTTAACCCGTTCATGAACGCCCCTTCTCACGGCCGCGCTCAACAGAACCTTGCGAGCATCGACGAAGTACAGAAGGACAAGCGGATCGAGAACTCCACATTGCCGTGGAATGAACGCCCGGTCATCGTCAAGGCCGGGACAGAAACCCATGAGCTGAGTACCGACCGTAATGGCATCCTGCGCATTAACCTGCTGGACAGCCCGTTTGCAGAACAGGACCTGAGCCGTATCACGCGTCTCTACATAAATGTCGAAGACGACCAGGACAGCGCTCACGCCAGTGAAAGCTTGCCGATCAGTCACTCGCTGCGCGGTAAATTACTGGAAGCGCACGCCCTGATCTATGACGACCTTGAGGATGACGAAGTCAGCCAATGGGTGCATCGTGTCAAACGTCTTTCTGATATGGGCCTGGAGGAAGAAGCCAGCGAGCTGGAGCAAAGCCTGATCGAACTGACACGCAACGATCCGCAACTGCAGACCGAGTTTCTCAAATCACTCGCCAGAGACGCCGGCCGCCTGGTCGCAGTACCTGCGCAGAGCCAATAGCGCGTGCGGCTGCGGGCCCACACCGCAGCCATCCGTTATCGCGAAAACAATTCCAGCTGCTCGTGCGCGGCACGCAAGTCGTGCAAGCGCACGCCAACCCCCAGCAGCCGAACCGGCCTGCCACCCCGCGCAAACGCCTGCGACAGCAACTGCTCGTAACTGCCCAGATCCCTCCCGGCGCCGGACTGCTCAAGCGTCGTCTGGGTGAAATCGTGAAACTTCACTTTGACGAATGGTTTGCCAGGACGGTACTGCCCCTCCAGCCTCTCCATTCTGGTACCCAGTGTCTCCAGCAGGGCAGGCAGCTTTTCGAGACAAGCGGCCAGATCGGGCAGGTCCGTGTCATACGTATTTTCGACACTGACCGATTGACGCCGGCTGTCGTTCTGCACAGGCCGGTCATCTATTCCATGCGCCAGACTCCAGAGACGCTCACCAAAACTGCCGAAGTCGCGAACCAACGCAAGCTTGCTGCGGCTTCGCAAGTCTGCGCAATCAAGAATACCTAACCGACCCAGCTTGTCTGCCGTGACTTTTCCTACGCCATGAAGCTTGGTCACAGGTAACGACGCGACGAAGTCCTCAACCTGGTCCGGTGTGATCACGAACAGGCCGTTGGGCTTTTTCCAGTCGCTGGCAATCTTGGCCAGAAACTTGTTGGGCGCGACGCCCGCCGACACAGTGATATGCAACTGCTTCGAGACCCGACGCCGAATATCCTGGGCGATGCGCGTGGCGCTACCGGAAAAGTGGCCGGCGTCGGACACGTCCAGAAAGGCCTCGTCGAGAGACAAGGGCTCTATCAGGTCGGTGTAATCCCGAAATATGGTATGAATTTCTCGTGATGCTTCTTTATAAGCCTCCATGCGCGGTTTGACGATGGTCAGGTCCGGACACAGCGTAAGCGCATGACGAGATGACATCGCGGAGCGCACGCCATAAGCACGCGCCTCGTAATTGCAGGTTGCGATCACCCCGCGCCGCTCAGCCGAGCCGCCCACTGCCAGCGGCTTGCCTGCGAGATCGGGCTCGTCACGCATTTCAATGGCTGCATAGAAGCAGTCACAGTCGATGTGGATGATCTTGCGTTGCGTCATGACCTGATGCGACTTTGGAATCAATGGCTGCGCAGTATCTCACCCGTATCAATAAGTGACACTCAATCATGCAAAGGCCATCCGAAAAATTGCCTTTACCGCCCTGCTACGCCACTCAAATGACCCGGCCCCCCCGTCATACGGGCGTCAAAGCCAGGTCGATGAGTCACGCTGCCTCGCTAACCGATTGAAGAAAAAGCATTTTTTTAAAACTAGCCATTGACACCCCGCCATCTCTCTGTAGAATGCCGGCACACAGACGCGGGATGGAGCAGTCTGGTAGCTCGTCGGGCTCATAACCCGAAGGTCGTCGGTTCAAATCCGGCTCCCGCAACCAAACATCAAGAAAGGCTACTCGAAAGAGTGGCCTTTTTTGTTTCCGCTTGAAAAACACCCTCCCAAACCTTGGTCTACAGATCTGTGATATCTGAGCACCACCAAGGGCATTGCACGACAAAGCGCACAATATGCTACTCATTTGCCTGCTTTGTGGATTAAGGGTTGACACTTCAGCGTTCGGCTGTAGAATGCCGCCACACAGACGCGGGATGGAGCAGTCTGGTAGCTCGTCGGGCTCATAACCCGAAGGTCGTCGGTTCAAATCCGGCTCCCGCAACCAAACATCAAGAAAGGCTACTCGAAAGAGTGGCCTTTTTTGTTTCCGCCGGAAAAACATTCCAGGCCGCGGCTAACTGTCTGACAAAAAAGACTATTTACCAGACCCTTTGAAACCCTATCATCACATCTGTAACGTAATGCTTTCATTGACGACAGTTTTTGCATGCGCTGCCGATAGGCTTATTACTAGGCTGATCACGACTGAACCGTAGCTGAACAGCTTCAACCAGCTCGATTCGCTATTCGCTCGTTAGGCGTTGACGCGCTAACATCCTGAAATATTTTTTGCGTAGGGATTGGTAACTTGGCTGTATACCTCCATCCTGTCGCGCACGATCCAAGGAGTGATTGATGCGCGACAACACGTCCGATTCCAATAAAGCTGTTGATGCAGAACAACCAAGCACCCCACCGCGCCTGCATTGGCGGGAGCTGCTAAGCAAATACCGACAGCCTATAGGGCTGGCGGTGATGCTGCTGTTGTTCGGCCTGGCCCTGATTGCCTGCCGCCACATGCTGGTCGAAATGGACTGGTATGCGCTGCACGACTCACTGTTCGCGGTTCCATTGCCCGCCTTGGGCGGGGCACTGGCAGCCGCGGTGGTGGGTTACATCATTCTGATGGGCTATGAACTGTCAGCCAGCCGCTACGCCAACGTCGACCTGCCGGTCAAAACCCTGATTCTCGGCGGCTTTACATCGTTTGCCATCGGCAATGCGGTGGGCCTGTCGATGCTGTCGGGTGGCTCGGTTCGCTATCGGCTGTACTCGCGCTACGGCGTGGGTGCCATCGAGATCGCGCGCATGACGGTGTTTGCCAGCCTCTCGCTGGGCTGCGCATTGCCACCGCTGGCCGCACTGGCGACGCTGAGCAATCTTTCCGGTGCCTCACTTGCCCTCAAGTTGCCGGTCGATGTTCTCGCCGTCATCGCGACCGCGGTTCTGGCTGGCAGCCTGCTGCTGGCGCTGTTCGTCTACCGCCGCCGCCTGCCGGAGCAGGATATCCCGCACAACATTCTGGTCCGCCTGGGTCGGCGCACACTGCGCCTTCCAGACCTGAAGCTGACGCTGATCCAGCTGGTTATCACCGCGCTGGACGTCGCCGCAGCAGCGATGGTGCTTTACCTGTTGCTGCCCCACGCGCCACCGCTCGGCGCGTTCATCCTGATCTACCTGCTGGCACTCGCTGCCGGTGTGCTCAGCCACGTGCCCGGTGGCGTGGGCGTGTTCGAAGCCATTTTGCTGGCGGCCTTCGCCAACGAATTGGGTGCCGCACCGCTGGCCGCTGCATTGCTGCTGTACCGCCTCATATATGTGGTGCTGCCGCTTCTGCTGGCCTGCCTGACCTTGCTGTTCACTGAAGCCCAGCGCCTGCTGCCGACCAGGCAAGCCATGCGCGTTGCCTCGGGGTTGGCTGCGCCAATTCTGGCACTACTGGTTTTCTTGTCGGGGGTGGTGCTGCTCTTCTCTGGTGCCACCCCTGAGATCGATACCCGGCTTGAAAACGTAGGCTTCATGATTCCGCACCGGCTGATCGACGCGTCGCACTTCGGCGCCAGCCTGGTCGGTGTCTTGTGCCTGTTGCTCGCTCAAGGCTTGCGTCGTCGGTTGTCCGCAGCCTGGATGCTGACCGTCATTCTGCTCCTGGTGGGCGCCGTGTTGTCGATGCTTAAAGGCTTCGACTGGGAAGAGGCCAGCATGCTCCTGCTGACCGCAGGCCTGCTGCTGACCTTCCGCCGCTCGTTCTATCGTCCCAGTCGTCTGCTGGAGCTGCCGTTCTCGCCGCTTTATCTGATCGCCAGTGTTTGTGTGGTCGGCGCATCGATATGGCTGCTGCTGTTCGCCTACCAGGATGTGCCTTACAGCCATCAGCTGTGGTGGCAATTTACCCTGGACGCAGACGCCCCGCGCGGCCTGCGCTCGGCACTCGGCAGTGCAGTGCTGCTGGTGGTGGTTTCGCTGACCTGGCTGCTGCGCACTGCGCGACCTGTTATCAAGCTGCCGGATGCGGCTGACCTGGACAAAGCCGCCGAGATTCTCAAGGCATCCAGCCAGCCAGACGGCGGCCTGGTGCTGACCGGCGACAAGGCCATCCTGTTTCACCCTGCTGGCAATGCGTTTCTGATGTACTCGCATCGCGGGCGCAGTCTGGTGGCGCTCTACGACCCGATCGGACCGACCCAGCAACGCGCGGAGTTGATCTGGCAGTTCCGCGACCTGTGCGACGTGCATCATGCTCGTCCGGTGTTTTATCAGGTTCGCGCAGAAAACCTGCCGTTCTACATGGACATCGGCCTGACAGCGATCAAGCTGGGTGAAGAAGCACGTGTGGACCTGCAACGTTTCGACATCGACGCCAAAGGCAAGGAAATGAAAGACCTGCGCTACACCTGGAATCGGGGTGGCCGCGATGGGCTTTCGCTGGAGATCTATGAGCCGGGTCAGGCGCCTATCGACGAGCTGAAAGTGATTTCCGATGCCTGGCTGACCGGCAAGAACGTCCGCGAAAAAGGCTTTTCGCTCGGTCGCTTCAGCCCGGAGTACCTCAAATACTTCCGCATCGCCATCATCCACTTTCAGGGCAAGCCAGTGGCCTTCTCCAACCTGCTGGAAACCACCAGCCCGGAACTGGCCAGCCTGGACCTGATGCGTTCTCACCCGGACGCACCGAAACTGACCATGGAGTTCATGATGGTCGGTCTGATTCTGCACTACAAAGCCCAGGGTTATGCGCGCTTCAGCCTGGGGATGGTGCCTTTGTCCGGCCTGCAACCGCGACGCGGCGCGCCGATCACTCAGCGTCTTGGCTCGATGATCTTCCGCCGCGGCGAACAGCTTTACAACTTCCAGGGGCTGCGTCGCTTCAAGGACAAGTTCCAGCCCGATTGGGAACCTCGTTATATGGCCGTGCCTGCCGGACTTGATCCGCTCGTGGCACTGGCTGACACCGCCGCCCTGATTGCGGGCGGTCTGACTGGATTGGTGAAACGCTGATGATTCGACGCTCCTGGCGCCTTTTGCTCGCAGCACTGGCAATTGTTCTGTTTATCGTAGCTTCGGGGGTATGGATCTGGACCCGCCCCGCTCCACCCGCTTCGCTGGAACATCTGGACCTGGAAGGCGGCGCGCCGCTGACCAGTGTGACGCCGGCCACCAGCATCAAGACGCGCATCGCCCTGGCGGTCACCGCTGAAGACATGCTCACCGACAAGCAGTTGCTGGCGATCAGCAAGGATGCTTCGGCACGCATCATTCAGGTGGTATTGCCAAAGGATGACTGTGTCTTGCAACAGAAGACCTTTCAAGCTGCCCTGCAGAAGCTCGACGGTCCTGCGAAGGTAGTTGGCGGGATAGGCCCTGGCGCAACGCTGGCATGGCGCTGGCTGGCCGAACAGACGGACGACAAGGCACAGGCCATCTCTGTAGGCTTTGCCCTCGAGCATGCTTCGAACCCGCCTCCGGTGCTTGAAGAGGGTGAGACAGCACCGCAGATCTGTGACGTGGCATTGCCGCAAAAAGCCCCGCACGGCCACTGGCTGGCGGCCTGGAACGATGCACCGGATGATCCGAGCGCCGCTTTCGTACGCGACCAGACCAACGCCGACACCAGCATCAGCGATTACGACATTCCGCTGCCGCAGGTCCTCAATACCGAACTGCGTCACTTGCTGCTCGGTGAAAACGACAGCGGCGGCCTGGGTATCCCGGTGGTTGAAGTCCCGGCCAGCCAGCCTTCCGATACCGTGACGCTGTTCATGTCCGGTGACGGCGGCTGGCGCGACCTGGACAAGGTCGTTGCCGGCGACATGGCCAAGATGGGCTATCCAGTAGTGGGCATCGATGTATTGCGCTACTACTGGGAACACAAGACGCCAGAGCAGACCGCTACCGACCTGACCGACCTGATGAACCACTACAGGCAGAAATGGGGCACCAAGCGCTTCATCCTGGCTGGCTACTCGTTTGGCGCGGACGTGATGCCTGCGATCTACAACCGCCTGGCTACGGATGACCAGAATCGTGTCGATGCAATCATTCTGCTCGCCTTTGCACGCACCGGCAGCTTCGAGATTCACGTCGACGGCTGGCTCGGAAACGCAGGCAAGGAGGCCACCACCGGACAGGAAATGGCCAAACTGCCTGCCGCCAAGGTGTTCTGTGTCTACGGCATCGAAGAGAAGAAAGACAGCGGCTGCACCGACACCACCGCCGTCGGCGAAGCGGTTCAGTTGCCTGGCGGTCATCACTTCGACGAAGACTATCCGGCACTGGCCAAGCGCCTGATCGACGCCATCAACAAGCGTCAGGGCAAGGCTACCGCCCAGTAAGCTTCATTTATCGAAGTCTGCAGGCACAAAAAATCCCGGCACCGTGAGGTTGCCGGGATTTTTTTGTCCATGCTGACTGGCTTTACAGCAGCAGGTTACATCTCGACCTGTGTACCCAGCTCGATCACACGGTTGAACGGCAGCTTGAAGAAGCGCAGGTTGCCGTTTGCGTTCTTGAGCATGAAAGCGAACAGCGCCTCACGCCAGCGAGCCATGCCATCCATTTTTGAAGGGATGACCGTTTCGCGACTGAGGAAATAAGTGGTACGCATCGGGCTGAAGTCCAGCTCGGCCAGATGACACAGCGCCAGCGCAGCAGGCACATCCGGCTCGTCGATAAAGCCGAAGTGCAGGATCACCCGATAAAAGCCTTCGCCATACGACTCCACTTCGAAGCGCTCGGCGGCAGGCACACGAGGCGAGTCTTCATACACCACCGTCAACAGCACGACCTGCTCATGCAACACCTGGTTATGCAGCATGTTGTGCAGCAACGCGTGAGGGACAGCGTCCGAACGTGCGGTGAGGAACACCGCAGTGCCCTGCACACGATGCGGCGGCTGGACACGAATGCTGCCGATGAAGATCGGCAAGGGCAGCCCGCCTTCGTCGATACGCTCGGCGAGCAATTGCTTGCCACGCTTCCAGGTGGTCATGAGAATAAACAGCACTGCACCGGCGAGCACCGGAAAGGCACCGCCCTGAAATATCTTCGGCACGTTGGCGGCGAAGAACAGACCGTCCACCAGCAGCAGGCAGATCAACAGCGGAACAGCCAGCAAAGGCGGCCATTTCCAGAGCATCAGCATGACCGTCGACACCAGAATCGTGGTGCAGAGCATGGTCCCTGTGACCGCCACACCATACGCAGAAGCCAGCGCGCCGGACGACTCGAAACCGATCACCAGCATGATCACGCCCGCCATCAGCGCCCAGTTCACGGCACCGATGTAAATCTGGCCCTGCGCGTCACTTGAGGTGTGCTGGATATGCATTCTGGGGATATAACCCAGTTGAATTGCCTGCAACGTCATCGAGAAAGCGCCGGAAATCACTGCCTGAGAAGCAATGATGGTGGCCATTGTCGACAGACCGATCAGCGGCAGCAGCGCCCAGCCCGGCGCCAGCAGGTAGAACGGGTTGCGCACTGCTTCCGGGTTATCCAGCACCAGCGCGCCCTGACCGAAATAGTTGAGCAGCAGCGCGGGCAGCACGAGGATGAACCAGGCACGCGAGATTGGCTTGCGGCCAAAGTGCCCCATGTCGGCGTACAGTGCCTCGGCCCCGGTCAGCGCCAGAACCACAGCGCCCAGAATGGCGACGCCGATCCCAGGATGGATGATGAAGAAATTCAGGCCCCACGCCGGGTTAACCGCTTTCAGCACCTCCGGCGACTGCATAATGCCGTAGACACCCAACGCGCCCAGCACCAGAAACCAGACGACCATCACCGGCCCGAACAGTACGCCGATGCGCGCTGTGCCGTGCCGCTGAATGAGGAACAGCCCCACCAGCACAACCAGCGCCATCGGCACGATCCAGTGATCCAGGCCATCGAAGGCCAGCTCCAGACCTTCCATCGCCGAAAGGACCGAGACTGCCGGGGTGATCATGCTGTCACCGTAGAACAGTGCCGCACCGAACAATCCGAATACCACCATCATCATCTGCAGCCTGGGGTGCTTGGCCGAAGCCCGCCGCGCCAGGGCCATCAGCGCCATGATGCCGCCCTCGCCCTGGTTATCGGCACGCAGGACAAACGCCATGTACTTGAAGGACACCACCCAGATAAGCGACCAGAAAATCAGCGACAGCACGCCGAGAATCGCGTCGTGGTTGACTTCCACACCGTAGCCCCCCTGAAACACCTCTTTCAGCGTGTACAGCGGACTGGTGCCGATATCCCCGTAAACCACGCCGACAGCGGCGATCAACAACCCGATCGGTTTCGCCGTGCCTCCGGCCTCCGCATGACTGTTTGCTTGACTCATCCACTACTCCAGATAACCAGACATGAGGTTCAACAGACTGAGAACATCACAACACGTAACAATTAAGATTCAGCCAGACATTGACACGTCTGGCCACGATGGCGCGAAGCATAACGCAGCACTCGTCTTAATTCTCTTTCTAACGCTGGTCATCCCGCCCGCCCACCGCTAGAATTGCGCACTTTTTGATCAGAGGCGCCCCAAGCGCCCAGTCGGTGCCCGCGCTTTGCGTTCGGGCGCCCTTCACGCCGAGGTTTGCCATGTCCACCGTTACCACGCCGTCCGCCCCCAAGGTTGGATTCGTTTCTCTGGGTTGCCCCAAGGCGCTCGTTGATTCGGAACGCATCCTGACTCAACTGCGCATGGAAGGTTACGAAGTCGTTGCGACCTACGAGGACGCCGACGTGGTCGTGGTCAATACCTGCGGCTTCATCGACACGGCCAAGGCAGAGTCGCTGGAAGTGATCGGCGAAGCCATCAAGGAAAACGGCAAAGTCATCGTCACCGGCTGCATGGGCGTCGATGCGAGTGTCATTCGCAGCGTGCACCCGAGTGTGCTGTCGGTCACCGGCCCGCAGCAATACGAGCAAGTGGTCAATGCCGTGCACGACGTCGTGCCGCCGCGCCAGGATCACAACCCTCTTATCGATCTGGTGCCCCCACAAGGCGTCAAACTGACCCCGCGCCATTACGCTTACCTGAAGATCTCCGAAGGCTGTAACCACAGCTGCAGCTTCTGCATCATCCCGTCGATGCGCGGCAAGCTGGTCAGCCGTCCGGTGGGCGATGTGCTGGACGAAGCCAAGCGTCTGGTCAAATCCGGCGTGAAGGAGCTGCTGGTGATCTCTCAGGACACCAGCGCGTATGGCGTCGATGTCAAATACCGCACCGGTTTCTGGGACGGCCAGCCGATCAAAACGCGCATGACCGAGCTGTGTCAGGCGCTGGGTTCGATGGGCGTCTGGGTTCGCCTGCATTACGTCTACCCGTACCCGCACGTCGATGAGCTGATTCCGCTGATGGCGGCAGGCAAGATCCTGCCGTACCTGGACATCCCGTTCCAGCATGCCAGCCCGAAAATCCTCAAGCTCATGAAGCGTCCGGCCTTTGAAGACAAGACCCTGGCGCGCATCAAGAACTGGCGCGAACAGTGTCCCGATCTGATCATCCGCTCGACCTTCATCGTCGGCTTCCCCGGTGAAACCGAAGAGGACTTCCAGTACCTGCTTGACTGGCTGACCGAAGCCCAACTGGACCGCGTCGGTTGCTTCCAGTATTCACCGGTCGAAGGTGCTCCTGCCAATCTGCTGGATGCGGCCATCGTGCCGGATGACATCAAGCAGGATCGCTGGGATCGTTTCATGGCCCATCAACAGGCAATCAGCGCCGCTCGCCTGCAAATGAAGATCGGCAAGGAAATCGAAGTGCTGATTGACGAGGTCGATGATCGTGGTGCCGTCGGCCGTTGCTTCTTCGATGCTCCGGAAATCGACGGCAACGTGTTCATCGGCCTGGAAGACGGCAGCAACGTCCAGCCTGGCGACAAGATCATGTGCCGCGTTACCGACGCCGACGAATACGACCTGTGGGCCGAAATGCTCTGACACCGGTCAAAGCGCTATCAAAAGCCCTGCCCTTAAAATGGCAGGGCTTTTTTGTCTGTTGGTGTTGTCTATGGACGACAGGCCGAGCGGAGGATGGCGTGATGCAGCTATGTGCACCTGATGTGAAGGATTATCCGGAAATGATAGAGGTGTGGGAGCGCTCGGTGCGCGCCACCCACGACTTCATGCCGGACGCGTATGTCGTCCGGCTCAAGGGCTTGCTCACTCAGTACCTGGACAGCGTGACGCTGTTCTGTATGCGTAACGACAAGCACGCCATCACCGGCTTCGCGGGCGTGAACCGGGGGCGGCTGGACATGCTTTTCATTGCCCCCGAATACCGCAATCAGGGTATTGGCACGCAACTGCTGCAACATGCCGTCAACCATTTCGGCATCACTGAGCTGGACGTGAACGAGCAGAATCCCAAGGCGTTCGGCTTCTATTGCAAACAGGGATTCGAGGTCGTCAGCCGCTCGGAAGTCGATGGCCTAGGCCAGCCGTACCCCATGCTCAGGATGCGCCTGAACAGACGCAATTGATGTGGATTGCCAGGCAAATGCAATGTTGCCGCGATTAACCGGCCTTTGGCGGTTACAATGGCGCCTTTCTACTTATCAAACGGCTTTTTTGTCATGACAGACCCCATTCGCCTTTCCAAACGCCTTATCGAGCTGGTCGGTTGCTCCCGCCGGGAGGCCGAACTGTTCATCGAAGGGGGCTGGGTCACTGTGGATGGCGTGGTTATCGAAGAGCCACACTTCAAGGTCAGCACGCAGAAAATCGAACTGAGCCCGGACGCGAAGGCCGACTCTCCGGAACCGGTAACGATCATCCTGCACAAGCCCGCCTCGGCAAGCGCCGAAAGCGCCTTGCAGATGATCACGCCAGGCACGCTTTCCGAAGAGCACAGCTACAGCAAGCGCCCGCTCAAAGGCCACTTCATGCGCCTGGAAGCCATTTCGAGTCTGCAAGCCAATGCCAGCGGCCTGATGGTGTTCAGTCAGGACTGGAAAATCCTGCGCAAACTCACCGATGACCGTAGCAAGATCGAACAGGAATACGTGGTGGAAATCTCGGGCGAGATGGTTGCCCACGGCCTCAATCGCCTGAACCACGGCCTGACCTACAAGGGCAAGGAGCTGCCGGCCGTAAAGGCCAGCTGGCAGAACGAGAACCGTCTGCGCTTTGCCATGAAAAACCCGCAGCCCGGCATCATCGCGCAACTGTGCGAAGCCGTTGGCCTGAAAATCGTTGCCATTCGCCGCATCCGCATCGGCGGCGTGTCTATGGGCAAGCTGCCCGAAGGCCAGTGGCGTTACATGACGACCAAGGAAAAGTTTTAATTCCTTCCGACATCCCCCTATTACAGCGCGCGTGATCACTGTCATGCGCCGCCGACTTACCAGGAAACACGCCCCATGATGAACAACGACGTACTGCGCAGCGTGCGCTACATGCTCGATATCAGCGACAGCAAAATTGTCGAGATCATCGGCCTTACCGGTTTTGAAGTGTCGAAAAGCGACGTCATCGCTTTCATGAAGAAAGAGGAAGAAGAAGGCTATCTGGATTGCAGCGATGAAATCATGGCGCACTTCCTGGACGGGCTGGTCTACTTCAAGCGTGGCAAGGACGAAAGCCGCCCTGCACAGCCGATCGATCTGCCGATCACCAACAATATTGTCCTGAAAAAACTCCGCGTAGCCTTCGAACTGAAAGAAGACGACATGCATGCAATCCTCAAGTCCGCAGAGTTTCCAGTGTCCAAACCTGAGCTGAGCGCGCTGTTCCGCAAGGTCGGCCACACCAACTACCGCGCGTGCGGCGATCAACTGCTGCGCAACTTCCTCAAGGGTCTGACCCTGCGTGTCCGCGGCTGAAGCGGCTGACACCATGAGCTACAACGTCTCCCCTGTGGGCTTCGTGCGCTCCTGCTTCAAGGAGAAGTTCGCCATCCCGCGCCAGCCACAGCTGGCGCCGGCAGCGCGAGGCGTGCTGGAACTGATCGCACCTTTCGATCAGGGCGAGGCTGTTCAGGGGCTGGAACAGGTCAGCCATGTCTGGTTGCTGTTTCTATTCCACCTGGCACTGGAAGACAAGCCACGCCTGAAAGTGCGCCCGCCCCGTCTCGGGGGCAATCAGTCGATGGGCGTATTTGCGACACGCGCCACGCATCGCCCGAACGGTATAGGGCAATCGGTGGTCAAGCTGGACAAGGTCGAACCCGGCCGGCTCTGGTTGTCGGGCATCGACCTGCTGGATGGTACGCCAGTACTGGACATCAAGCCTTATGTGCCCTATGCCGATGTCATCGCCGACGCAACCAACCACATGGCCAGTGCCGCGCCAGCCTTGATCCCGGTGCAGTGGCAGGACGCCGCGCTGATGCAAGCCCGAACACACGCTCTACGCCTCAACGAGCCCTTAGTCGAGCTGATCGAACAATGCCTGGCTCAAGACCCGCGACCGGCTTACCAGCTACCCACGCCAGAGCGCCGCTATGGCGCGCAGTTCTGGGACCTGGACGTACGCTGGCATTACCCGCAGACCGGCGTCATCTGCGTCATTGAAGTAGTGCCGGCAACATTTCCCACGCAATAAAAAACCCGCCTGATCCGATCAAGGACAAGGCGGGTCTTGTGAGAGCGGTCTACTTCTCGACGAATGCACGCTCGATCAGATAGTCACCAGGCTCACGCATACGCGGAGAAACGGTCAGACCGAAGCTGTTCAGCACTTCGCTGGTTTCGTCGAGCATGCTCGGGCTGCCGCACAACATCGCGCGGTCGTCCTGAGGGTTGATCGGTGGCAGACCGATGTCGCTGAACAGCTTGCCACTGCGCATCAGGTCAGTAAGACGGCCTTCGTTCTCGAACGGCTCGCGGGTGACCGTCGGGTAGTAGATCAGCTTGTCGCGCAGCGCTTCGCCAAAGAATTCGTTCTGCGGCAGATGCTCGGTGATGAACTCACGATAGGCGACCTCGTTCACGTAGCGCACGCCGTGGCAGAGGATGACCTTCTCGAAACGCTCATAGGTCTCAGGGTCCTGAATGACGCTCATGAACGGTGCCAGACCGGTGCCCGTGCTCAACAGGTAAAGGTGCTTGCCCGGCTTCAGGTCATCCAGCACCAGCGTGCCCGTAGGCTTTTTGCTGATGATGATTTCATCGCCTTCCTTCAGGTGCTGCAACTGGGAGGTAAGCGGGCCGTCCGGCACCTTGATGCTGAAGAATTCCAGATGCTCTTCCCAGTTGGGGCTGGCAATGGAGTAGGCACGCATGAGCGGACGACCATTGGGCTGCTGCAGACCGATCATGACGAATTGACCGTTCTCGAAACGCAAGCCAGGGTCGCGGGTGCACTTGAAACTGAAGAGGGTGTCGTTCCAATGGTGGACGCTGAGGACACGCTCGTGGTTCATGTTGCTCATGTACGTGAGGACTCCTGAAAAAATAGTGCGCGCAGAAGCACTGCGCTATTGCGCGACATTCTAGTGGCAGACAGAATATCTGTTAAATGGATTATCAAGATATAGGTTATCGGTTATATAGATATGCAATTTACTCTACGTCAGCTTCAGGTTTTCGTCGCCGTGGCCCGGCAGGAAAGCGTATCCAAGGCAGCTGTGCTGCTTTCGCTTTCACAGTCGGCTGCCAGCACATCCATCACCGAACTGGAGCGCCAGTCCAGCTGCCAGCTGTTTGACCGCGCCGGCAAGCGGCTCAGCCTCAATGCCACGGGCAGACAGCTGCTGCCGCAGGCGGTTGCGCTGCTGGACCAGGCCAAGGAAATCGAGGACCTGCTCAATGGCAAATCAGGTTTCGGCTCGCTGGCGGTCGGTGCCACCCTGACCATCGGCAATTATCTGGCAACCCTGCTGATCGGCGGCTACATGCAGCGCCATCCGGAAAGTCAGGTCAAGCTGCACGTCCAGAACACCGCGCACATCGTGCAACAGGTTGCCCATTACGAGATCGACCTGGGGCTGATCGAAGGAGATTGCAGCCATCCGGACATCGAGGTGCAATCCTGGGTCGAAGACGAACTGGTCGTGTTCTGCGCGCCTCAGCACCCGCTGGCAAAGCGTGCGCATGTAACGCTTGAAGAGCTCACCCATGAAGCCTGGATTCTCCGCGAACAGGGCTCAGGCACACGACTGACGTTCGATCAGGCCCTGCGCCATCATCGCAACAGCCTGAATGTCCGGCTCGAACTGGAACACACCGAAGCGATCAAACGGGCGGTCGAGTCAGGGCTGGGCATTGGTTGTATTTCCAGGCTGGCGCTGCGGGATGCATTTCGTCGCGGCAATCTGGTGGAGCTGGCCACACCGGAGCTGGACCTGTCACGCCAGTTTTATTTCATCTGGCACAAGCAGAAGTATCAGACTTCCGCCATGCGTGAATTTCTCGAACTGTGCCGCGCGTTCACTGCCGGCGTGCAGCGCAGCGACGAGATCGTGTTGCCAAGCCTCTACTGAGCAGACTCAGCCCAGCAAAACGATGCCCCAAACCAGCGCAATCATGCTCAGGGCGATGAATTGGGCGGCACTGCCCATGTCCTTGGCATTCTTCGACAACGGATGCAGGTCCAGCGAAATACGGTCGATGGCCGCCTCGACAGCAGAATTGAGCAGCTCCACGATCAACGCCAACAGGCACACAGCAACCAGCAAGGCGTGCTCGCCCTTGCTGACGTGCAGAAAAAACGACAGCGGGACCAGAACCACATTCAGCAGCACCAACTGACGAAAAGCGGCTTCGCCTTTGAAGGCAGCGGTCATGCCATCGATGGAATAACCTGCAGCATTGAGAATACGTTTAAGGCCGGTTTGGCCTTTGAAGGGCGACATAGAGGGCTGCCGTGCAAAAAAAGATGAGGAAAACTAAGGCAATAAAGGTCAAAAAAGCGTGAATACGAGCTACATGGCCTACCTTCAGCTGGAAGAGATGGATTCAAGCTGCTGCAACAGCAATGCCGCCTGAGTGCGCGTACGCACGCCAAGCTTGCGAAAAATCGCCGTGACATGGGCTTTGATAGTCGCCTCGGACACGCTCAGCTCGGAGGCGATCTGCTTGTTCAGCAAGCCTTCGCACACCATGGTCAGCACGCGGAACTGCTGAGGCGTCAGGCTGGCAAGCCCTGCGCTCGCCGCTTTTGCTTCATCCGAGACACTGATGACTTCATTGACCTGCGGCGGCCACCAGACTTCGCCATCCAGTACGGTCCGGACTGCCTGCTGGATAACTTCCAGCGAACTGGATTTGGGGATAAACCCGCTGGCCCCAAACTCTCTGGAGCGCACCACAATCGACGCCTCTTCCTGAGCAGAGACCATCACCACCGGTATTTGCGGGTACTGGCCACGTAGCAGGACCAGCCCGGAGAACCCATAGGCGCCCGGCATGTTCAGGTCCAGCAGAACCAGATCCCAGTCGCCCTTCTCGTCCAGACGAGATTCAAGCTGTGCAATGCTCTCTGCCTCGACCAGCCGTGCCTCAGGCCCTAGGCCAATGGTCAGCGCCTGACGCAGCGCACTGCGAAACAGGGGGTGATCATCAGCGATCAGGATGTCGTAGGTCATGTAATGATCCTGTTTTTATAGTGAGTGGCCGACAAAAGCGGCCGCTCAAAGGCTGGCGGCAAGTGCCGCGGCAGACCCGATGAATCGGCTTCCAGGCGGCGCCAAGCATGCCCAGCAACACCATGACGGTCAAGCGCGAAGCGCCGTCGACTGCGCACAAAGATGGCAATCGGCCCAACACGTGCCACCTGATACTGCAGCGCAGCATGACACCCTTCAAATGAAGGGCTTCAAATGAGTGTGAGCGGCGTCATCCGGATCTATCGGACGCTGAAACTTGGCGCCTAAATAGTGCGCACTGAATACATCCAGATAAGCGTCAAGCACGCCACTGGCGCTCACGTCCTCGGCCAGTTCCAGGCACAGAGCCGCCACTTCCGCGGTGCAGAAGTGATCGTCACGTCTTGACCGACGCAGGCGATAACGCGAGATTTGCTCGGGCACGAGGCTCAGCACCGGAAACCTTTCAAGATAAGGGCTTTTGCGAAACATCTTGCGTGCTTCGGTCCAGGTGGCATCCAGCAAAATGAACAGCGGGCGCTTGCCCTCCTCCGGCGAGACCTGCGTGACCACACGCTCGCTGGCGACAAACTCGCCGGGAAAGACGATATACGGCTGCCATTGCGGGTCATCCAGCAAGGCCTGCAACTGCTCATCAATCTCGACACGCGACCAGCCGAAGGCATAGGTGTCTTCGATGACATCGGCAATCAGCCAGCCAGTGTTGGTCGGCTTCATAGGCTCGGTGTCATACATCAGCAAACACATGCCCGATCGGGCGGCCACCGTTGGCCGCCATTCACACAGGCAATAGCTGGCAATGACCCGGCAGGCCGGACAGCGCGGCGCACGCGATCCACGGGCAATAAACGGTTTGGTGCTGCGTGCCAGACGCTCGTCACGCAGACGCGAAACGGCATGGCTCATCGCTGGGCACGCCAGCGGGGGGAATACATCGACACCACAGAGACTCGGCAGGGATAAAGTGCGCGCAGTTTATCAGAGCGACAGCGCTTGAACCCGCTTTCGGCCTAGGCCGCTGGATTAGTCCTGCTCTATACTGCTGCGCCACGGCTCCGCCGCTCGCTTGGCGGGCTGACCGGAACGCACTTTGAAGTCGCTGGTCCAACAGCCAGCCACTTAATCAGGAGAGTTAAATGCTGCGCCTTATCGCACCTACCCTTACGCTTTTGCTCGTTGCTCCGCTGTGCGCTCAAGCGGCGTCGAAACAGGAGTTCGAACTCAGCAAGATGCTGGAAAAAGTCGCTAAGGAAAGCAGTGTCGGCACGCCGAGAGCGATCAACGAGGATATTCTGGATCAGGGCTATACCGTCACTGGCAATCAGTTGATCAACCACTTGAGTGTCCGCGAAGGCCAGGCAAGTCAGATGCGTGCCAACCCGGACGTGATGCGTAACCAGCTGGGCAACAGCGTATGCCACAACAACGGCTTTCGTCAGTTGATGACCAAAGGCGCTGTACTCAAGTATCAGTTCACCGAGTACAAAACCAATCGCCCGGTTGCGGCCCAGACTTTCCAGGCCTCGGACTGCGCAGCCAAGCCCAAGCAGTAAACAGTCCTTTCACGCGATAACCTCACTTCTGCCCCGCGCGCCTGACACATCAGGCGCGCCAGTTCGGTAACGCCAAGACATCCTGCAACTAATCCGCTCTGACTCAAACAGGGAATGGGTAGCCTTTCTCCGAAAACCGGGACATCATCGATTCAACAAGCCCTGGCGGGCCATTGACTCTGCAGGAGGAAAAATCCCGAATGCCGTATGTACCTGATGATCTTCTATCCCGACATTTTCAAAGCAACGGTCTCGACCTGACCGCCAAGATCGAAGCGCATATCAATGAAGTGGCACCCGGCACGCGAAATCTGCCGCTGTATCGCGACATGATGCTTACCGTGTTGCGCATGGCTCAAGACGACCGCAACCGGTGGGACGTCAAGATAACCCTGCAGACCCTGCGTGAACTGGATAAAGCCTTTCGTGTGCTGGAGCGCTTCAAGGAGCGTCGTAAGGTCACAGTCTTCGGCTCCGCTCGTACGCCCATAGAGCACCCGCTATATGCACAGGCCCGAGATCTGGGCGAGAAACTCGCACAATCGGACATGATGGTCATCACCGGCGCAGGTGGCGGCATCATGGCGGCCGCTCACGCAGGTGCGGGCCTGAAACACAGCCTGGGTTTCAACATCACCCTGCCTTTCGAGCAACACGCGAACCCGACCGTCGATGGCACCGACAACTTGCTGCCTTTCCACTTTTTCTTCACCCGCAAGCTGTTTTTCGTCAAGGAAGCTGATGCACTGGTGCTGTGCCCAGGCGGGTTTGGAACGCTGGATGAGGCACTGGAAGTACTGACACTGATACAGACTGGCAAAAGTCCGCTGGTGCCGGTCGTGCTGCTGGACACTCCAGGCGGAAGCTTCTGGCAAGGTGCGCTGGATTTCATCAAGAATCAGCTACAGGACAACCACTACATCCTGCCAGCCGACATGAAGTTGATGCGACTGGTCTACAGCCCCGGCGAAGCAGTGGAAGAGATCAACCAGTTTTACAGCAACTTCCACTCCAGCCGCTGGCTGAAGAACAAGTTTGTGATCCGTATGCATCACGCACTCAGTGAGCAAGCGTTGGAACATATGCAGGAGGCTTTCGTCGACCTGTGCATCAATGAAAACTTCCATCAGCACAGTTATCAGGGCGAGGAACATGATGAAGCGCAATTCAGCCATCTGACGCGGCTTGCATTTACCTTTACAGGGCGCAACCAAGGCAGGCTTCGGGAATTGGTGGACTACATCAACTTGCAGGAAAACTGGGCTGATGCTTCAGCGACAGGCAGGACTGCGTAAATCAGGCGCCACACACAACGCTCTGATTGATCAATCATCACCACCACGGCCGCTTAGCAAGCGGCCGATCATGTCCAGTGGGTATCCTCGAGAACTCAAAAACCTCCCTTGCCTGGCGCGTTCTCGAGCATCAACGGGTAATGCACCGGCAAATTTGCGCTGCCAGACATCCTGAAGCTTTTCTTGCCAGTCCACCCCGCATTCCTTGAGCGCCTGCTCGATATCAGCGCGTTGCAAACCACGCTGATTCAGCTCTTCTCGAATACGAACAGGGCCATAGCCCGAGCGCGCCCGGTAAGAGACAAAGCTTTCAAGGTAACGAGATTCAGAGAGCAGACCTTCTTCGACCAGCCGGTCGAGGGCGGCTTCGATGAGCTCCGGAGGAGCGCCGCGCTGACGCAATTTGCGCGTCAGCTCGACTCGACCGTGCTCGCGTCGCGCGAGCAGGTCCATTGCAGTGCGCCGTATGGCGACAGGCGTATCAAGCACAGCGGCCATGGGTATCAGATATCGGCGTCTGCTTCGGCCACGTCAGCGGCAACTACCGCTTCACGGGAACCTACTGCCTTGGTATCTACGCCTGGGGTGAGCAGCTTATCGCGAATCTGCTTCTCAAGCGCTTTGCAGATTTCCGGGTTATCTGCCAGGAACTTGGCCGAGTTGGCTTTACCCTGGCCGATCTTGCTGCCTTGGTAGCTGTACCAGGCACCGGACTTCTCGACAAAACCGTGCAGGACAGCCAAGTCAACGATCTCACCGTTCAGGTAGATACCCTTGCCGTAGAGAATCTGGAACTCGGCCTGACGGAAAGGCGGTGCAACCTTGTTTTTAACTACTTTGACGCGGGTCTCACTGCCCACAACCTCGTCGCCTTCTTTCACCGCACCTGTGCGGCGGATGTCCAGACGTACCGAAGCGTAAAATTTCAGAGCGTTACCACCGGTGGTGGTTTCCGGGCTACCAAACATCACGCCGATCTTCATGCGGATCTGGTTGATGAAGATCACCAGGCAGTTAGCATTCTTGATGTTGCCGGTGATTTTGCGAAGAGCCTGCGACATCAGACGCGCCTGCAGACCTACGTGCATGTCACCCATCTCGCCTTCGATCTCGGCCTTGGGCACCAGCGCAGCCACGGAGTCGACGACAATTACGTCAATGGCGTTGGAACGCACCAGCATGTCGGTGATTTCCAGCGCCTGCTCGCCGGTGTCCGGCTGCGAAACCAGCAGGTCGTCGACATTGACGCCCAGCTTGCCTGCGTATTCAGGGTCCAGAGCGTGTTCGGCATCGACGAACGCACAGGTAGCACCCATTTTCTGGGCTTGCGCGATGACCGACAGCGTCAGCGTGGTTTTACCGGAAGATTCCGGACCGTAGATCTCGACGATCCGGCCTTTTGGCAATCCGCCGATACCGAGTGCGATATCCAGACCCAGAGAACCAGTGGAGATGGCCGGAATCGCTTGGCGGTCATGGTCGCCCATGCGCATCACGGCACCTTTACCGAACTGACGCTCGATCTGACCCAAGGCCGCAGCCAAGGCTTTCTTCTTGTTGTCGTCCATTGAAGTCCTCACGTAATCAAATTCAATTAGGGCCTTGATGGCCACAACACCTGTATAAGTAGACAGTATTATTCCACAGCGATGAGCGCGCGCCTACCCCTGTTTTGGCATTTCTCCATGTGCAAGCTGTATCAGCCCGTGTAGCGCGGCTTCGACCGTCTGCCGACGTACCTGATCGCGGTCGCCATCGAACCGGTGACATTGCGCAACAAGCGCCTCACCATCGCCCCAGCAGAGCCATACCGTACCGACTGGCTTGTCGACCGACCCGCCGCCCGGCCCCGCCACGCCACTGACCGCCACGGCGTATCGAGCGCCACTTTCACGCTGCGCACCTCGCACCATGGCTTCGACGACCGGCTGGCTGACCGCCCCCACCTGAGCGAACAATGCCTCCGGGACACCCAATTGTCGGGTCTTCTGAGCGTTCGAGTAAGTCACATAGCCTGCCTCGAACCATGCGGAGCTGCCGGCGATGCGCGTAATTGCCTCCGCAATACCGCCTCCCGTGCAGGATTCGGCGGTGGTCACTTGAGCGCTCATTGCGTCTAGAAGCTTGCCCAAGGTATCGGCAAGCCCGGTTATCTGATCCACGACGTTCTCCTGTTCATGCACAAGACCTGCAGCAAATGCTCACCAGAGCAGTGCAGCAACCCTGCAATGGCCGATTGATCAGTCAGTTTTCCTGCGCTCCGGTTTTTTGACCGTTTCAACCGTGGTTTCTCTCGGTCTTTTTTTGGCTTCTTCCAAAGGAATGAATTGCCCGTTGACAGAGTCTCTGGCCCTCTTCTTTTTCATATAAAATCCTTTTTTATCAAGGAGCATTCGACTATCGAATGCCGACGCTGAAAGTCTATACGGCAAATCGACGTTCAGGGCCGCCGGGAAACGTCTGGTCATCAATGAACAGCCGTCACGCCAGAACTGCACCACCTGATCGTGCGTGATAACCTTGCGACCATCGCAAATACCCGGCAGACGCCCTTGATTCAAAGAGGGATCGCTCGTCATGCCTCAGGGTTGCCCAACCCCCTTCTCAAGAACTTGCCTAAGCCACTGATGAATAAAGCAATTTCCGACCTCTCCTCACACACTCCGATGATGCAACAGTACTGGAAACTCAAAAACCAGCACCTGGATCAGTTGATGTTCTATCGCATGGGCGATTTTTACGAGATCTTCTACGAAGATGCGAAAAAAGCCGCCAAACTGCTGGATATCACCCTGACCGCACGCGGTCAGTCGGCAGGCCAGAGCATTCCCATGTGCGGGATTCCCTACCATGCCGCCGAGGGCTACCTGGCCAAACTGGTGAAGCTGGGCGAGTCGGTGGTCATCTGCGAGCAAATCGGCGACCCGGCGACCAGCAAAGGCCCGGTGGATCGTCAGGTAGTGCGGATCATCACACCGGGGACCATCAGCGACGAGGCGTTGCTGGATGAGCGCAGGGACAACCTGATCGCAGCCGTGCTCGGCGATGAGCGCCTGTTCGGCCTTGCCGTGCTGGACATCACCAGCGGCAACTTCAGCGTGCTGGAGATCAAGGGCTGGGAAAACCTGCTTGCCGAGCTGGAGCGTATCAATCCTGTAGAATTGCTGATCCCGGACGACTGGCCGCAAGGTCTGCCGGCGGAGAAACGCCGAGGCGCCCGCCGTCGTGCCCCGTGGGATTTCGAGCGCGACTCGGCTCATAAAAGTCTGTGTCAGCAGTTTTCGACACAGGACCTCAAAGGTTTTGGATGCGAAAACCTGACCCTGGCCATTGGCGCTGCGGGGTGCCTGCTCGGCTATGCCAAGGAGACCCAGCGTACTGCCCTGCCGCATTTGCGCAGCCTGCGTCACGAGCGTCTTGACGATACCGTGATCCTCGATGCCGCCACACGCCGCAACCTGGAACTGGACATCAACCTGTCTGGTGGCCGCGACAATACCTTGCAATCGGTCATGGACCGTTGCCAGACAGCGATGGGCACGCGACTGCTGACCCGCTGGCTGAACCGCCCGTTGCGCGACCTGCCGATTCTTCAGGCGCGCCAGACGTCGATTGCCTGCTTTCTGGATCGCTACCGCTTCGAGCACCTGCAACCGCAGCTCAAGGAAATTGGCGACATCGAGCGGATTCTGGCCCGTATCGGTCTGCGCAACGCCCGGCCCCGCGATCTTGCGCGGCTGCGTGATGCCTTGAGCGCCCTGCCAGAGCTGCAAAAGGCGATGGCGGACCTGGACACGCCGCATCTGCAACAACTGGCGCAGACGGCCAGCACCTATCCGGAATTGGCTGACCTGCTGCAACGCGCAATCATCGATAACCCTCCCGCGGTGATTCGTGACGGTGGCGTTTTGAAGACCGGGTACGACGCCGAACTGGATGACCTGCAATCGCTGAGTGAAAACGCCGGGCAGTTTCTGATTGATCTGGAGGCTCGGGAAAAAGCCCGTACCGGCCTGGCCAATCTGAAGGTGGGTTACAACCGCGTACACGGCTACTTCATCGAGCTGCCGAGCAAGCAGGCCGAACAGGCGCCGCCTGACTATATACGTCGCCAGACCCTCAAGGGCGCCGAGCGCTTCATTACGCCGGAACTCAAGGAGTTCGAAGACAAGGCGCTGTCGGCAAAAAGCCGTGCCCTGGCACGCGAGAAAATGTTGTACGAAGCGCTGCTCGAGGACCTGATCGGCCACCTTGCGCCGCTTCAGGACACTGCAGGGGCGCTGGCCGAGCTGGACGTGCTAAGCAACCTTGCAGAGCGCGCTCTGAACCTGGACCTCAACTGCCCGCGATTCGTCACTGAACCCTGCATGCGCATCGAACAGGGCCGTCACCCGGTGGTGGAGCAGGTACTGAGCACGCCATTCGTCGCCAATGACCTGGCACTGGACGACAGCACCCGCATGCTGGTCATCACCGGCCCGAACATGGGTGGTAAATCGACCTACATGCGTCAGACAGCACTGATTGTGCTGCTGGCCCACATCGGCAGCTTCGTGCCCGCAGCCAGTTGCGAGCTGTCACTGGTGGACCGGATCTTTACCCGTATCGGTTCCAGTGACGATCTGGCTGGCGGCCGCTCGACGTTCATGGTCGAAATGAGCGAGACAGCAAACATCCTGCACAACGCCACGGACAAGAGCCTGGTGCTGATGGATGAGGTGGGACGCGGCACCAGCACCTTCGACGGCCTGTCGCTGGCGTGGGCTGCTGCCGAATGCCTTGCGCAACTGCGTGCCTACACGCTGTTCGCAACGCACTATTTCGAGCTGACGGTTCTGCCGGAAAGCGAGCCGCTGGTGAACAACGTGCACCTCAATGCCACCGAGCATAACGAGCGAATCGTCTTCCTGCACCGTGTGCTACCGGGGCCAGCCAGCCAGAGCTATGGCCTGGCGGTTGCGCAGCTTGCGGGCGTTCCGGGGAAAGTCATCACACGTGCCAAAGAGCACTTGCAGCGCCTGGAAACCACCAGCCTGCCGCACGAACAGCCAAGGGCGAAACCCGGCAAACCCGCGATCCCGCAGCAGAGCGATATGTTCGCAAGCCTGCCGCACCCAGTACTGGATGAACTGTCGAAGATCAAGGTCGATGACCTGACCCCGCGACAGGCGCTGGATTTGCTCTATACATTGCAAACTCGACTGTGACGCGAAGCATTACATACTGTTAGAATCCCGCGCGGTTTGGGATGCTCTCGGCTTTTAGCCTGGCCGAGCTGTTTTTCGAGCCGCGTGAAAACGCAGCGAACCAAGGGTAGGTGGCAGGCGACGCAGTCCGACTGCCTCAAGGTCACCCACCAAAAGCACGTGTTTTCATAGGGCCGGGAAACCTCCCGAACCTGGCAACCCTGTCTGGAAGGGCTCTGCTGCAGCCGCCTGAGGAGAAAATTAGAAATGACCTTCGTCGTCACCGACAACTGCATCAAGTGCAAGTACACCGACTGCGTAGAAGTCTGTCCGGTGGACTGCTTTTACGAAGGCCCGAACTTCCTGGTGATTCACCCGGACGAATGCATCGACTGTGCACTCTGTGAACCAGAGTGCCCTGCTGTAGCCATTTTCTCCGAAGACGAGATCCCGGCCGGCATGGAAAACTTCATCGAGCTCAACGCCGAACTTGCCGAGGTGTGGCCCAACATCACCGAAAAGAAAGACGGTATGCCGGACGCCGCAGAGTGGGATGGCAAACCAGGCAAGATCGAACACCTGGAGCGCTAGATTCCAGACAGACAAAAGGCCCTTCAAAGGGCCTTTTTTTGAGTCGGACTTGCTGTTTGACAGGCAAAAAAAAGGGGCGGTATGACCCGCCCACATTTTCTCCCTAATCCCTGTATTCCCTTGTCATCATCCTGATGAATCGCGTCCTGCGATGTCCTTGGCCGTCATCCTTGATAGCCTGTGCCGATCCGTTGGCACAGCTTCGATATTAGAGATTTAACCTCGAAGAGCAACACCTCAAACGCTCCAGAATATTTCTACGAGCCTGACCACTCAGAAAATAAAGACTTTAAAATCAGCAACCTGGAGCCAGCCTACACGCCGTTTGGCAGTAATTCTCACCCACAAAGCCTTGATGACTTACAACAGATGTACGCGATGGATTACAAGAATCCGGCGTTACTTACCTCATGAAACCGGCGACACCCTCCGCCTGGAAACGCGCAGAGAAATCACACGCTGAAATTTAAATGACGAAAGACATATGACAAGGCCGATACACACATCAAGTGTTATATCGGCCTTGGGTGACACTGCGGGAGGGGCGCTACTGGAAGAGCGATTCGCTGGACAAACCGTTCTTTTCAAGGATCTCTCGCAGGCGCTTGAGTCCTTCAACCTGGATCTGCCTTACACGCTCGCGTGTCAGACCGATCTCAAGCCCTACATCTTCAAGTGTGCTGCTCTCATGCCCCCTCAGGCCAAAGCGACGGATAACCACTTCACGCTGCTTCTCGGTGAGTTCGGACAGCCACTGATCGATGCTCTGCGACAGATCATCGTCCTGCAGAAGCTCACACGGATCGGTGGGACGATCGTCAGTCAGGGTGTCCAGCAGAGTCTTGTCGGAATCAGGCCCCAACGACACATCCACGGAAGATACACGCTCATTCAAGCCCAGCATGCGCTTGACCTCACCCACTGGCTTTTCCAGCAGGTTGGCGATTTCTTCAGGGGTCGGTTCGTGGTCCAGTTTCTGAGTCAGCTCTCTGGCTGCACGCAGATAGACATTGAGTTCCTTGACCACATGAATCGGCAACCGGATGGTCCGGGTCTGATTCATGATTGCCCGTTCGATGGTCTGACGAATCCACCAGGTGGCATAGGTGGAAAAGCGAAAGCCGCGTTCAGGGTCGAATTTCTCGACAGCCCGGATCAACCCCAGATTGCCCTCCTCGATCAGGTCGAGAAGTGACAGGCCACGATTGACGTAACGCCTGGCAATCTTGACCACCAGCCGCAGATTGCTTTCAATCATGCGTTTGCGCCCGGCCGGATCTCCCTTTTGCGACAGGCGCGCAAAATAGACTTCTTCTTCCGGGGACAGCAGAGGGGAGAAACCGATTTCATTGAGGTACAACTGGGTTGCGTCGAGCGCCCGTGTGTAATCAATGTATTTATGTTGTTTGAGCGATGATGATTGCTTGACCTTGGTACGCCCCGAGGCAGCGGGTGGCTGCTTCTCGTCTGACGCTTCCTTCAGGACAATGCCGGCTTCCATAAGGAGCACTTCATCATCGATGTCAAACTCCGGCGCTTCGTTGCCAAGAGCCATTGCTTTAGTCCTTTGGTGAGTTCGACCTCAAGCTCCAGCGCCGCCTGGTTCCATGGCAACACTTGAGCCTGTTCCTATTACGCCAGGAACAGGCTGGCAACTATCAACGACGTGGCAAGAATCCCAGCGGGTCTACAGGTTTACCTTGGCGGCGAATCTCAAAATGCAGCTTCACCCGGTCAGTTCCTGTTGACCCCATTTCGGCAATCGTCTGCCCTGCCTTGACCTGTTGCCCTTCCCGTACCAAAAGCCTGCGGTTATGACCGTAGGCACTGACGTAGGTATCGCTGTGTTTGATGATGATCAATTCGCCGTAGCCCCGTAATCCACTTCCGGCGTAAACAACTGACCCATCAGACGCTGCCAAAACAGGCTGTCCCAAATCACCAGCGATATCAATTCCTTTATTCAAACTGCCGTTTGAGGAAAATTTTCCTATCAAAATGCCACTAGAAGGCCAGGTCCAACCCGACGGAGACCGGCCGGCCGGGCCTGTGGCGGTAGTCGCCGAAGGAGGTATCACCACCGGTACAACCGCAACCGGCTTCGACATGACCGTGGTTTTGACCGAGCCGGAGCTGCTGGTAGTGGTTGATGAAGTGGTCGCCGGACGTCCCGATTCGGACGTCGACGCTACACCCTGCGTTGAAGAGGAACGGCCGTCAAAGCGAATCGTCTGACCTGGCTTGATTGTAAACGGCTCCGGAATCTGATTACGGGCCGCCAGCGCTTTCCAGTCCCAGCCGTAACGAAATGCAATAGAAAAAAGCGTATCACCGCGCCTGACCACGTATTGGCCAGTGGTCACCGTCGGGCGTTGCGCAACGGCATTGCCGTTGCGATCCACGACGCGAACGCCGCCCGAGGGCGAACTTGAGCAGCCGACCAAGAGGACACTGAGAGCAATGCCAATCACCAGACGCTGATAACTTTTTGAAGACCTGAGCTGCTGAATGACTGTGAGACTCACCCGCCACTCCCTTTACTGGTGACTGAATTCAAAAAAGATGCCTGTTGTGCCGCATTAGCGGCGGGCAGCCAGTGATTAACTACTGAAAAACGTTGTTATGTATCAATAAGCTGCATGAGATGACGCCATCAGGCAATCTAACATTACAGGCCCCGCGGTGTAGACCGATGACTGGCGCCAGAATTCACTCGCCGCCACAGACAATCTTCAGGCGATCGGCCCGTTAAGCAGCGGAACGAAGCGCACAGCACCCAATACATGCCGTGAAAAACCGTTTTCCTCGCGGATGATCAGCATCAGTTGCTGAACCTCGCCAGAACCTACAGGTATTACCAGCCGCCCACCTGGCGCCAACTGATCCAGCAGCGCCTGTGGCACGTCGGTGGCTACCGCCGTCACGATGATCCCGTTGTAGGGTGCCAGAGCCGGCCAGCCCTCCCAGCCGTCACCCCAGCGAAAAACCACGTTGCGCACGTTCAGTTCGACCAAACGTTCCTTGGCGCGGTCTTGAAGCACCTTGATGCGCTCGACCGAAAATACGCGCTCCACCAGCTGCGCCAGTACCGCTGTCTGATAACCGGAGCCGGTGCCGATCTCCATGACCTTGTCCAGCGGGCCAGCCGCCAGAAGCAGCTCGCTCATTCGCGCAACCATGTAAGGCTGGGAAATCGTCTGGTTATGACCAATAGGCAACGCCGTGTCTTCGTAGGCACGATGCGCCAGCGCCTCGTCGACGAACAAATGCCTGGGCGTCTTGCGGATCACGTCCAGCACGCGCGCGTTGGAGATACCTTCTTCACAAAGACGCTGAATAAGCCGTTCGCGGGTTCGCTGCGAGGTCATCCCGATCCCGCGACGCAATAGATCATCCTGATCGCGCGACATCAACGCAGACCCTCCAGCCAGTGGTTCAGGCTGCTGAAACCGTCCTGATACGTCCGGTCCAGCTGCAACGGTGTGATTGAGACGTAGCCCTGCATGACCGCGTGAAAATCGGTCCCGGCGCCGCCATCCTCCACATCGCCAGCCGCTGCAATCCAGTAACCGGCACGCCCCCGCGGGTCGATGACCTTCACCGGTGCTGCGGCTCGGGTACGGTGGCCTAATCGGGTCAGTTGAATGCCACGGATATGCTCCAGCGGCAGGTTTGGAATATTCACGTTCAGTACCGTACGGGGAGGCAGGTCGAGCTGCTCATGGGCCTCGACCAGCAAACGCGCATAATGCGCCGCCGTCGCCAGATTATCCGGCTGACGTGACAGAAACGAAAAGGCGAACGAAGGACGCTGCAAAAAGCGTCCCTCCAGGGCTGCTGCCACCGTGCCGGAGTACAGCACGTCGTCGCCCAGATTAGCACCCAGATTGATACCCGAAACCACCATGTCCGGTTCACGTTCCAATAGCCCATGAATCCCAAGATGCACGCAATCGGTCGGCGTGCCGTTGAGACTGATGAAACCGTTGGCCAGTGTTTGCGGGTGCAAGGGCCGATCAAGTGTCAGTGAACTGCTGGCACCGCTTTTATCCTGGTCAGGCGCGATCACCACACACTCGGTGTAATCGGCCAGCGCGGCATAAAGCGCTGCAAGACCAGGTGCAGTCACCCCGTCATCATTTGATATCAGAATACGCATGAGCTGTCCGTCTGCCCAACCGGCACCAGATCCACGAGTT
Organism: Pseudomonas coronafaciens pv. oryzae str. 1_6; assembly: GCF_000156995.2. NCBI lineage: Bacteria > Pseudomonadati > Pseudomonadota > Gammaproteobacteria > Pseudomonadales > Pseudomonadaceae > Pseudomonas > Pseudomonas coronafaciens. The sequence goes on from NZ_CP046035.1 coordinate 3,880,632, forward strand.
CACGCACCAAAACAGTGGCGAAGCATCCGGGCGGAAGGACGAATTCCAGTTGCAGAATGTCAGACTCGGGATAATGCCACGTCAGCCGCCCGATGGGCAGTCGCAGGATGCGACGTTCGTGCTCCATGCCGGCCCTGATCAGCCAGTCGCGCAGTGCGGATTCGTCGCTGGCGATGGTGTTTTCCAGCTCTGCGGTGACGCCGCCAGCTGGCGAAGGGCCTTCACCCCACTGCGGGCCCGTGGGATGCAGATCGAGAATCGCCAGCCGCGGGTCGCTGCACTCGTCAGGCCCGGCCGGAAAAAAGCTCCGGCTGTCGGTGAACGCCAGCAGATCGCCTACCTGAGCTTGCTGCCAGCTGCCATCGGCCACACGGGCCGCAAGCACCCGATTGAACAGGTAGCTACGCGCCGTGGACAACAGACGCGAGCGCACTGCACGCTGCTCAGGCAGCGCCTGACGGCTGGCATAATCACGGGCTTCACCCAGGTTACCGCCCTGATAACCGAAACGCTGAGCACCGAAATAATTGGGTATGCCCTGTCGGACAATGGTCTCGAGACGCTGATTCAATGCGTCCTTGTCCGCATCCAGACGGGTCAGCCTGAGTGTGAAGCCGTTGGCTGCGTGAGCGCCGCGCTGCAGCTTGCGCCGATGCCGGCCGGTCTTGAGAATCTGCAGGGTCTCGTTCTGGGCCGCGGAAAGATCAGGGTCAGCCTTGCCGGGCAGTTGAATGCTGAACCATTGACGAGTCAGCGCCTGACGATCCTTCAAACCGGCGTAGCTGACCGTGCGCAACGGAACGCCCGCTGCCCGTGCCAGTCGGCGGGCAGCCTCCTCGGTATTCAGGCCGCGCTTCTCGACCCACAACCACAAATGCTCGCCATCGCCCGACAGGGGGATGTCCAGTACTTCGTCCACCTGAAAATCTTCAGCTGTAGCCTTGAGGACAGCACTGCCCAGCGCATCACCGTAGGCCCTTGGCCCCAGCAGTTCCAGTTCGGTCATGCTGGCAGCAACAACGCGACGGCATGCACGGCAATGCCTTCTTCACGCCCGGTAAAACCGAGTTTTTCCGTGGTCGTGGCTTTCACGTTCACCTGGTCCGGGTCCACCTGCAGGTCCTCGGCGATCAACGCACGCATGGCCTCGATATGAGGCGCCATTTTTGGCGCCTGAGCGACAATGGTGGCGTCGACGTTACCGACCTTCCAGCCCTTGCCGTGAATCTGCTTGAGTACATGCCGAAGCAGGACCCGACTGTCAGCGCCCTTGAACTGCGGGTCGGTATCGGGAAAGTGTTTACCGATATCGCCCAGGGCCGCAGCACCCAGAAGTGCGTCGCTCAAGGCGTGCAGCAGGACATCGCCATCGGAGTGGGCCAGCAGGCCGAAACCGTGTGCAATCCGCACGCCGCCCAAGGTAATAAAATCGCCTTCGGCAAAACGGTGCACATCATAGCCATGACCAATACGCATAAAAAAACGCCCTGAAAAAAGACAGGGCGTGATTCTACCTGCTTTGGCGCACGTTAGCTGTTCAAGGCTTCGGCGTGATGCCTTAGATGGTCTTCGATGAAGCTGGCGATGAAGAAATAGCTGTGGTCGTAACCGGGCTGCATCCGCAGTGTCAGCGGGTAATTCGCAGTTTTGGCAGCCTGAAGCAAGGCTTCGGGCTTGAGTTGATTGACCAGAAAATCATCACGATCGCCCTGATCAACCAGTGTCGGCAGTTTTTCCGCAGCCTCGGCCATCAAGACGCTGGCATCCCACTCGCGCCAGCGGGACCGATCCTCGCCCAGATAGCGAGAGAAGGCTTTTTGCCCCCAAGGGCAATCGATAGGGTTGCCTATGGGTGAAAATGCCGACACGGATTTGTAGCGCCCCGGGTTGCGCAAGGCGCACACCAGCGCACCGTGACCTCCCATCGAGTGTCCGCTGATGCTGCGTGCCTGAGACGCCGGAAAATGCGCCTCGATCAGCGCAGGCAGTTCCTTGACCACGTAATCATGCATCTGATAATGCCGCGCGTAGGGCTGCTCAGTGGCGTTCAGATAAAAACCGGCGCCGTGTCCGAAATCCCAGGCACCGTCGGGGTCGTCCGGCACATCGGCACCGCGCGGGCTGGTGTCGGGCGCCACGATAATAATGCCCAACTCGGCGGCAAGCCGATGAGCAGCGGCCTTCTGCATGAAGTTTTCGTCAGTGCAGGTCAGACCGGACAGCCAGTACAGAACCGGCAGCTTGCCGCCCTGCTCTGCCTGAGGCGGCAGGTAGACAGCAAAGACCATATCGCAGCCCAGCGCTTGCGAGTGGTGCTTGTAACGCTTGTGCCAGCCACCAAAGCTTTTCTGACAGGAAATATTTTCCAAAGGCATAAGGGGTCCCCCAGTAAACAGCTGTCAGCTTCAAGCGGGCGCTTGAAGCTGACAGACTGGCGTTGTTACTCAGAAATGAATGACGGTACGAATGCTTTTGCCTTCGTGCATCAAATCGAACGCCTTGTTGATATCTTCGAGGCCCATGGTGTGGGTGATGAACGTATCCAGCGGGATTTCGCCGCTCTGCGCCATGTCGACGTAGCTCGGCAGTTCGGTACGGCCACGCACGCCGCCAAACGCCGAACCGCGCCAGACGCGCCCGGTCACCAGTTGGAACGGACGGGTAGAGATTTCCTGACCGGCACCGGCAACACCGATGATCACCGACTCGCCCCAGCCCTTGTGGCAGGATTCCAGCGCTGAACGCATGAGTTGCACATTACCGATGCACTCAAAGGAGAAATCCACACCGCCATCCGTCATGTCGACGATGACTTCCTGGATCGGACGATCGAAATCCTTCGGATTGACGCAATCGGTTGCACCCAACTGCTTGGCGATCTCGAACTTGGCCGGGTTGATATCGATGGCGATGATTCGCGCCGCCTTGGCCTTGACCGCACCGATCACCGCCGACAGGCCAATGCCGCCCAGACCGAAGACCGCGACGGTGTCGCCCGGCTTTACCTTGGCCGTGTTGAGCACTGCGCCGATACCGGTGGTAACACCGCAACCCAGCAAGCAGACTTTTTCCAGCGGAGCTTTCTTGTCTATCTTGGCCACCGAGATTTCCGGCAGCACGGTGTATTCAGAGAACGTCGAGGTGCCCATGTAGTGGAAAATCGGCTCGCCCTTGTAGGAAAAGCGCGTGGTGCCATCCGGCATCAGGCCTTTGCCCTGAGTCGAACGAATTGCCTGACACAGGTTGGTCTTGCCCGAACGGCAGAATTTGCACTGACGGCACTCCGGGGTATATAGCGGAATGACATGATCGCCGACCGCCACCGAGGTCACGCCTTCGCCGATCGCTTCGACAATAGCGCCGCCTTCGTGGCCGAGAATCGATGGGAATATACCTTCAGGGTCAGCGCCGGAAAGCGTATAGGCATCGGTATGGCAGACGCCGGACGCCACCACTTTGAGTAGCACTTCTCCGGCCTTGGGCATGGCGACATCGACTTCAACGATCTCCAGTGGCTTTTTGGCTTCAAAGGCGACAGCAGCGCGTGACTTGATCATCAATTTTCTCCGACGAGTAAAAACAAGGTTTGCAGTGTAGTACAGTGCCATTTGATGAGTAATACGGCTAAAAGCAAAACATTAATGCTGTACAGGGATAATCGATGTACACCAATCGCTGGGAAGGTCTGGATGAGTTCGTCGCCGTCGCCGAATGTGGCCAATTCACCGCTGCAGCCCTGCGGCTCGGCGTTTCTTCGTCGCATGTCAGTCGACAGATCGTGCGCCTTGAAGAACGCCTGCAGACTCGCCTGCTGTACCGCAGCACACGCAAGGTCGCGTTGACCGAAGCCGGGCAGACATTTCTGCACCACTGCCAACGCCTGCAGGACGGGCGCGAGGAAGCACTGCGCGCGGTAGGCGATCTGGCCAGCGAGCCCAAGGGATTGTTACGCATGACCTGTGCAGTGGCATATGGCGAGCGTTTCATCACGCCGCTGGTCACCCGCTTTATGGATCTCTACCCGCAGTTGCGCGTCGACATCGAATTGAGTAACGAGACGCTGGATCTGGTGCATGAAGGCATGGACCTGGCGATTCGACTGGGTCGACTGCAGGACTCGCGCATGGTCGCGACCCGCATTGCACCACGCAAAATGTACGTGTGCGCGTCGCCCTCCTACATCGAACGTTACGGAAGGCCTCACAGCCTGTCGGAACTTGGCCGTCATAACTGCCTGATTGGCGGCAGCGATACCTGGCAACTGCAACAGAACGGCCGAGAGTTTTCTCAGCGGGTTCAGGGAAACTGGCGTTGCAACAGTGGCCAAGCGGTGCTGGACGCCGCGTTGCACGGGATTGGTCTTTGCCAGTTGCCGGACTACTACGTGCAAAGGCATTTGAAGGATGGCACGCTGGTATCGCTGCTGGACACTCATCAACCGCCCAACACAGCGGTCTGGGCACTGTATCCACAGCAACGGCACCTGTCGCCCAAGGTGCGCAAGCTGGTGGACTACCTCAAGGAGGGACTGGCGATGCGGGACGAGTATCGCCAGTAGCAGGCGCTAGCGTCCGAACTCGCTGCGGCGCTGCCTCAGCCATTCAAGATCTTCAGGGCGAGTGACCTTGATGTTATCGGAACGCCCTTCGATAAGACGAGGTGACTGCCCTGCCCACTCTATGGCAGAGGCCTCATCGGTGATGCTGACATTCGACACAAGACTGTCGGCAAGCGCGCGATGCAAGGCACCGAGACGAAACATCTGCGGCGTGAAGGCTTGCCAGATCAGGCTACGGTCCACGGTTTCGAGTACGCGGCCGCTGCTGTCGGCGCGTTTGAGGGTATCGCGGGCCGGCACAGCTAACAGGCCGCCCACAGGGTCATTCGCCAATTCGCCCAGCAGATTATCCAGGTCACTGCGCGCAAGGTTCGGCCTTGCAGCGTCGTGCACCAGAACCCAATCATTGTCACTCGCGCCCTGAGCATGCAGGTGCAACAGCGCATTAAGCACCGAGCCCGAACGCTCGTTACCGCCATTTACCCGCTGGATTCGCGAATCATGCGCACAGGGCAGCTCGCCCCAGTAAGGGTCGTCCACGGCCAGACTGATCACCAGCCCCTTGAGTCGGGGGTGATTCAGAAAGCAGAGCAGGCTGTGTTCGAGAATGGTAAGGCCGCCCAATTGCAAGTACTGCTTGGGACGATCGGCTGCCATGCGGGCTCCGATGCCCGCCGCAGGTATCACTGCCCAGAAGGCAGGAAGGAAATCTGTCATTGCACCAACTTGATTATTGCGCGAGCTGGTAAAGGGTTTCGCCGTCCTTGACCATGCCCAGTTCATGCCGGGCGCGCTCCTCAACGGTCTCCAGGCCTTTTTTCAGCTCCATGACTTCTGCATCGAGTACGCGATTGCGCTCGAGCAGCACCTCATTCTCAGCGTGCTGGTCGGCAATCTGCTGAGTCAGGCTGGCCACTTGCGCAAGGCTGCCGTTACCGACCCAAAGACGGTATTGCAAGCCACCCAGCAACAAGAGCAGGACGAGGAACAACCAGTTAGGACTGCGCATTGAAATATCAGGTACCCAGTAAAAAAACAGCAGAGCCAGCGTGAAGAACAAATGACTGAGGGCATTGAGCCTGACATAAGCCAGGCTCAATCACTCCAGATTACCGCGGAGCGTCAGCATCACAGCTGCAAAGAATAGTCACAAGACTCGATTCCTGGCAGCGCTCTGCGTCTTTTTACCATCTATGGCTCAGCCGCGAAACTCGGCACGACCACGATACACAGCTTTGGCGCCCAATTGCTCCTCGATGCGCAGCAACTGGTTGTACTTGGAGACGCGATCGGAACGGCACAGCGAACCGGTTTTGATCTGGCCAGCCGAGGTGCCCACCGCCAGGTCGGCAATGGTCGAATCTTCGGTTTCACCAGAGCGGTGAGAGATAATCGCGGTGTAACCGGCGGCTTTGGCCATCTGGATGGCCTCCAGCGTTTCGGTCAGGGTGCCGATCTGGTTGAACTTGATCAGAATGGAGTTGGCGATCTTCTTGTCGATTCCCTCCTTCAAAATCTTGGTGTTGGTCACAAACAGGTCGTCGCCTACCAGCTGGATCTTCTCGCCGATCTTGTCGGTGAGGACTTTCCAGCCATCCCAATCCGACTCGTCCAGACCGTCTTCGATAGAAATGATCGGATGGTTGCGCGTCAGTTCGGCAAGGTATTCGGCGAAACCGGCAGAGTCGTACTCGCCTTCTTCGCTGAGCTTGTACTTGCCATCCTTGTAAAACTCGCTTGCTGCGCAGTCCAGCGCCAAGGTCACGTCAGTGCCCAGCGTGTAGCCTGCGTTGGCGACTGCCTCGGCGATTGCGCTCAGGGCTTCGGCGTTGGACGCCAGGTTAGGTGCAAAACCACCTTCGTCACCGACAGCAGTGTTCAGGCCACGTGCCTTGAGCACAGCTTTGAGGTGATGGAAAATCTCGGTGCCCCAACGCAGGCCTTCAGCGAAGGATTTGGCGCCGACAGGCTGGATCATGAATTCCTGAATGTCGATATTGTTATCGGCATGCTCGCCACCGTTGATGATGTTCATCATCGGCACCGGCATGGAGTACACGCCCGGTGTGCCATTGAGGTTGGCGATGTGCGCGTAAAGCGGCAGATCCTGATCCTGCGCAGCAGCCTTGGCCGCAGCCAGAGAAACGGCGAGGATTGCGTTCGCACCCAGGCTTGCCTTGTTCTCGGTGGCATCGAGCGCGATCATCGCGTGGTCCAGAGCCTTTTGATCAACCGGGTCTTTGCCCAGCAACAGATCGCGGATCGGACCATTGATGTTGGCAACAGCCTTCAGCACGCCCTTGCCCATGTAACGGCTCTTGTCGCCATCACGCAGCTCCAGCGCTTCGCGCGAGCCGGTTGACGCACCGGACGGCGCACATGCGCTGCCGATGATGCCGTTATCGAGGAGCACATCTGCTTCTACGGTGGGGTTGCCACGTGAGTCGAGAACTTCACGACCTTTGATGTCGACGATTTTTGCCATTGTTGTAAACACTCCAAGATTGACGAAAACGACGCAGCTGGGAAAACGGTGCTCGCAATCAGACGCAGAAAAAGGCAGGTCTGAATGCAACAACCCCGTCACGAATGACGGGGAACGGCACTTTACCGGAGAACCCTGTTCAAGCGGTCTCTACGATCGGAAAACTTTTGACAAGTTCATCCAGTGACTTGAGCTGGGCCAGGAAAGGTTCCAGCTTGTCCAGACGCAAGGCGCACGGCCCGTCGCATTTGGCATTGTCCGGGTCTGGATGGGCTTCAAGAAACAGACCGGCAAGATTCTGGCTGATGCCGGCCTTGGCCAGATCGAGTACTTGAGCGCGGCGGCCGCCGGCAGAGTCGGAACGACCACCCGGCATCTGCAGCGCATGGGTCACGTCGAACAGTATCGGGTACTCGAACTGCTTCATGATGCCGAAGCCGAGCATATCCACTACCAGATTGTTGTAGCCGAAACTGGAACCGCGCTCGCAGAGAATCAACTGATCATTACCCGCTTCCTCGCATTTGGTCAGGATGTGTTTCATTTCCTGAGGCGCGAGAAACTGGGCTTTCTTGATGTTGATGACGGCGCCGGTTTTGGCCATCGCGACGACCAGATCGGTTTGACGCGACAGAAAGGCCGGCAGCTGGATGATGTCGCAGACTTCTGCAACCACAGCCGCCTGGTGAGGCTCGTGTACATCAGTGATCAGCGGGACGTTGAAGGTACGCTTGATCTCTTCGAAAATTCGCATGCCTTCTTCAAGGCCAGGCCCGCGGTAGGAATTCACCGAGGAGCGGTTGGCCTTGTCGAAGCTGGCCTTGAACACGTAAGGGATGCCGAGCTTTTCGGTCACCTTTACGTACTCTTCACAGACCTGCATGGCCATATCCCGGGACTCGAGTACGTTCATGCCGCCGAACAGCACCATCGGCTTGTCGTTGGCGATCTCGATCGAACCTACGCGGATGATTTTCTGAGCCATGTCTGCAGTCCCTGTCAGGAGTTTTTCTGATGTTGTGCCAGCGCGGCCTTGACGAAACCACTAAACAGCGGGTGTCCGTCACGCGGCGTGGAAGTGAACTCTGGGTGGAACTGGCAGGCGACGAACCACGGGTGATCCGGTGCTTCTACCACTTCAACCAGCGCACCGTCACCGGAGCGACCGGAAATCTTCAGGCCGGCCTCGATCAACTGAGGCAGCAGATTGTTGTTCACTTCGTAGCGATGACGATGGCGCTCGACAATCACGTCCTTGCTGTAGCAGTCGTGAACCAGAGAACCCGTTTCAAGCTGGCACTCTTGCGCGCCCAGACGCATGGTGCCGCCCAGGTCGGAGCTTTCGGTGCGTGTCTCGACTGCGCCGGTGGCGTCTTCCCACTCGGTGATCAGACCGACCACGGCATGCGCGCTGGTTCGGTCGAATTCGGTGGAGTTGGCGTCTTTCCAGCCCAGCACGTTACGGGCAAATTCGATGACCGCCACTTGCATGCCGAGGCAGATCCCCAGGTACGGAACCTTGTTTTCACGAGCGAACTGAACGGCGGTGATCTTGCCTTCGACACCGCGCAGACCGAAGCCGCCCGGGACCAGAATGGCGTCCACACCTTCCAGAAGGCCTGTGCCCTGGTTCTCGATGTCTTCGGAATCGATGTAACGCAAGTTCACCTTGGTGCGGTTGGTGATACCCGCGTGGCTCATGGCTTCGATCAACGACTTGTAGGCGTCGAGCAGTTCCATGTACTTGCCAACCATCGCGATGGTGACTTCGTGTTCGGGGTTGAGCTTGGCGTCGACCACCTTGTCCCATTCGGACAGGTCGGCACCGCCGCATTGCAGACCAAAGCGCTCGACCACGAAATCATCCAGGCCCTGCGAGTGCAGAATGCCCGGGATCTTGTAGATGGTATCCGCGTCTTCGAGGGCAATGACCGCGCGCTCTTCGACGTTGGTGAACTGAGCGATCTTGCGACGCGAGGAAATATCGATCGGGTGATCGGAGCGGCAAACCAGTACATCAGGCTGCAGACCGATGGAGCGCAGTTCCTTAACCGAGTGTTGCGTCGGCTTGGTCTTGGTCTCGCCAGCGGTGGCAATGTAAGGCACCAGTGTCAGGTGCATCAGCATCGCGCGGCGCGCGCCGACTTCGAAACGCAATTGACGGATGGCTTCAAGGAACGGTTGCGACTCGATGTCACCTACCGTACCGCCGATTTCGACCAGTGCCACGTCGGCATCACCGGCGCCCTTGATGATGCGGCGCTTGATCTCGTCGGTGATGTGCGGGATGACCTGAATGGTCGCGCCCAGATAATCACCACGGCGCTCTTTGCGCAGGACGTGTTCGTACACACGGCCAGTGGTGAAGTTGTTGTTCTGGGTCATCGTGGTGCGGATGAACCGCTCATAGTGACCGAGGTCGAGGTCGGTTTCAGCGCCATCGTGGGTGACGAACACCTCACCGTGCTGAAACGGGCTCATGGTGCCTGGGTCGACGTTGATGTAGGGATCCAGTTTCAGCATGGTGACCTTGAGTCCCCGCGCCTCCAGGATGGCCGCCAGTGAAGCCGAGGCGATGCCTTTCCCCAATGAAGAAACAACACCGCCCGTGACGAAGATGTAGCGCGTCATGAAAAACCCTAGAAGTCTGCGTTAAAGCGGTCAGAGCCGCCGGGGAAAGCGAAGGAAGGCCTAAGCCCCCGATTACCGACAAAATTCATGGCGTACTCCCGAAACTGCTGCGTTGAAACCGACCGGCAAAAGCCAGCGTGTCGTGCGCTACATTTTAAGAATTACCCAGTAAATACTGGTTGGTAACCGGCAACTTGCGTTGTTTCAAAAGAACCAACAGAAGCTGTATCAAGAAGGGAGCGTAGTCTACCTGAAAGGGCCTTTCAGCTCAAACTTTGGTCGCGGGTCGGTGCAATCCAGCGCAAACGCCAGCGTTCATTGGGCGAACCGTCCAGTCCAGGCAGGTTGGCGACCGCCAGCAGGGTATTGTCGCGATACAGCAGCGGCAATCTGCCGCGCAGGAACGTCGGTACACCTTGCTCATTGAGCAACCGCTTGAGATCGCGGCTGCCACGCCCGCTGAGTTGCATGACCTCACCGCCCCGCCTGCAGCGTATTTCCAGTGCTCCCGAGGGCGGCTCTCCTTCCAGCATCACCCGACCATTGCCAGGCAGGTGCAGCGCGTCAGCCGGATCGAGCCAGCTCATGACGCTGTCACAGGTCAGCGACCAGGCTGCGGGCAGCCACCAGAGGCAATCCTGCGTCCGATGCAGCTCTCCATCGGCCAGCCGCCAGAGCGGACGCGCATCCTGGGCAGCATCGCGCAATGCAACCCAGCCAGCCCAATGATCGGTATCGGGCAGCCGGGTCAGCGGAGCCAGCCAATGACGCAGTGCGTTGCGCTGTCGCGCTGCAGACAACCCGGCGAGCGGTTTCAGACCGAGTACAGGCAAATCCAGCCAGGCAAAGGCTGTTGTGGCCTGTGCATTGGCCAGATCCAGCAGTGCAAGCTCGTCAAGCAGTTGCTGAGCTTCGCCGAGATGCTCTGCAGTGCGCGCCAGACTGGCAGATGCCTGAGGCCACCTGGACGTCAGCAAGGGCAGGACCTGACCGCGCAGAAAATTGCGCGAGAATTGCTGATCATTATTGCTGGGGTCTTCAATCCAGTTCAGGCCATGCTGATGCGCATAGGCTTCCAGTTCGATTCGCGACACTACCAATAGCGGCCTCACCAGATGCCCACGCCCCAGGGCACGCTGATCAGGCATGGCGGCCAGACCGCGAACGCCGGCACCGCGCATCAGACGAAATAACAACGTCTCGGCCTGGTCATCGCGATGCTGAGCGGCCAGCAGCACGTCTCCAGCACCGAGCTGTTCGGTAAACGCCTTATAGCGCGCCTGCCGGGCAGCCTGCTCGACGCTGGCACCGGGCTCGACCTTTACGCTGACCTGTTCGAACGGCACACCCAGCGCCTGACAAACCTGACGACAATGCTCCGGCCAGGCATCGGCTGCGGCTTGCAGGCCATGATGGACATGGATCGCGTGTAAAGCAGGCAGGTTTTCGGATCTGGCGAGTTCAGCCAGAAGATGCAGCAGCACGGTGGAATCAAGGCCGCCGGAAAAGCCGACGTGCCAGACAGGCGCATTGCGCCATGGAGCCAAGGCTTGAAGAAGCCTGGCAGAAAGGTCATGACCGCTGCACAAGGGGGTGGTCATTGGTGTTTTTCACCGGTTTGGCTGATTCGCACACTGACTGTTTCAGTGCTCAAACCTGCCCTTTCGCGAACAAACGAAGCGTCGCGCGGTTCGCTCCCACGCCCTTTGGGCAGAAGCCCGCAAGGCGTGGGAACAATCGACGCGATGCAGCTTACAGGCCGTAGCTCATCAATCGGTCATAACGGCGAGCCAGCAGCGCGTCATTATCGAACGCCTTGAGCATTGCCAGCTGGCTGCTCAATTCTTCACGGATCAGGCCTGCTGCTGCCACCGGATCACGGTGCGCGCCACCCAGTGGCTCAGGAATGACCTTGTCGACAATACCCAGACCCTTCAGGCGATCTGCGGTGATGCCCATTGCTTCGGCAGCGTCCGGCGCCTTCTCGGCGGTCTTCCACAGAATCGAAGCACAGCCTTCAGGCGAAATGACCGCGTAGGTCGAGTACTGGAGCATGTTCAACTGATCGCAGACACCAATGGCCAGCGCACCGCCGGAACCACCCTCGCCGATGACGGTGGCAATGATCGGGGTTTTAAGACGGGCCATCACGCGCAGGTTCCAGGCAATAGCCTCGCTCTGATTGCGCTCTTCGGCGTCGATACCAGGGTAGGCGCCCGGCGTGTCGATGAAGGTCAGAATCGGCATTTTGAAGCGCTCTGCCATCTCCATCAGACGGCAGGCCTTGCGGTAGCCTTCAGGGCGCGGCATGCCGAAATTGCGGCGCACTTTCTCGCGCACTTCACGACCTTTCTGGTGGCCGATGACCATCACCGGCTGATTGTCCAGACGGGCAATGCCGCCGACGATCGCAGCGTCATCGGAGAAGTGACGGTCGCCATGCAGCTCATCGAACTCGGTAAAGATGTTTTCGATGTAGTCCAGCGTGTAGGGACGACGCGGATGACGCGCCATGCGCGCAATCTGCCAGCTGGTGAGGTTACCGAAGATGCTTTCAGTAAGCGTCTTGCTCTTGTCTTGCAGCCGGGAGATCTCGTCGCCGATGTTCAGCGAGTTGTCGTTACCCACCAAGCGCAGTTCTTCGATTTTGGCCTGCAAGTCAGCGATAGGCTGTTCGAAATCAAGGAAATTCGGGTTCATAGGCATCCGTCTTGGGTCGACGGCCAAGAGGCCGGCCGGTTGATCCGTCTGCGCCCTTCCTGTTCGGAACAGGCGCGGTCAGGTCGAAATTAAAATTCAGGGTTGAGCGCAAGTCGAGCCTGCGGCGTTCAACGATACTGGAGAAAGACGTTCTCACGCCCGAACTGGTCACGCAGAGCTTGAATCAAGCTGTCCGCAGGATCAATACGCCACGCTTCTCCCAATTGCAGCAGTGCTTTGGCGTCCTTCCCGGTGTAATCCACAGTGATCGGGCAGGCACCTCGATGGCGCTTGCAAAGATCACCGAACCAGCGCAGCCGTTCACCCTTGAGCGCGTCGGCGTGCACCGTCACGCGAAGGCTTTCGGCCAGGTTGGTACGTGCATCCTCGATACTCATCACACGTTTGGCGCGCAGTCGCAGCCCTCCAGAGAAATCATCGTTGCTCACTTCTCCTTCGACCACAACAATAGCATCGGTCTGCAACAGTGACTGGGCCGAATGAAACGCTTCGGCAAACAGCGACGCTTCGATGCGTGCCGAGCGGTCATCCAGGGTGATGAACCCCATCTTGTCGCCCTTCTTGTTCTTCATCACGCGCAAGGCAATGATCAGACCCGCGACCGTCTGGGTGTCCCTGGCCGGTTTCAGGTCAATGATCCGCTGACGGGCGAAGCGGCGAATCTCGCCTTCATATTCGTCGATGGGATGCCCGGTCAGGTACAGCCCCAGGGTTTCCTTTTCACCCCGCAGACGATCCTTGAGGCTCGACTCGCGGGTCTTGCGATGGCTGGCGTATACGTCGGCATCCGCCTCGACAAACAGGCCGCCAAACAGGTCCGAGTGGCCACTGTCGCGGCTGCGGGCGGTCTGCTCGGCAGCCTGAATGGCCTCTTCCAGCGCTGCCAGCAACACCGAACGGTTACGGTCGATATTGGCTTGATACGCCTTGGGTTCCAATTCGAAGTACGGGCCGAGGCGATCCAGCGCACCACTGCGAATCAAGCCGTCGAGCGTTCTCTTGTTGACCCGTTTGAGGTCAACGCGCGCGCAGAAATCGAACAGATCCTTGAACGGCCCGTTCTGGCGCGCATCGGTAATGGCCTCGACCGGGCCCTCGCCCACGCCCTTGATAGCGCCGAGGCCATACAGAATGCGGCCGTCGTCGCTTACCGTGAACTTGAACTCGGAGGTGTTCACGTCCGGTGCGTCGAGGCGCAGTTTCATGGTGCGCACTTCTTCGATCAAGGTCACGACCTTGTCGGTGTTGTGCATATCCGCCGATAAAACCGCCGCCATGAACGGCGCAGGGTAGTGAGTCTTCAGCCAGGCAGTCTGATACGACACCAGCCCATAGGCCGCCGAATGGGATTTGTTGAAGCCGTAGCCCGCGAATTTCTCAACCAGGTCGAAAATGTTACCGGCCAGATCCGCGTCGATATTGTTGGTCTTGCAGCCATCAATGAAACCGCCCCGCTGCTTGGCCATTTCCTCGGGCTTTTTCTTGCCCATCGCTCGCCGCAGCATGTCCGCACCGCCGAGGGTGTAACCGGCCATAACCTGCGCGATCTGCATCACCTGCTCCTGATACAGAATGATGCCGTAAGTAGGTGCCAGCACGGGCTTGAGGCCCTCGTACTGGTAATCGACGTGCGGATAAGACAGCTCTGCACGGCCGTGCTTGCGGTTGATGAAGTCGTCTACCATGCCCGACTGCAAAGGGCCGGGGCGGAATAACGCCACCAGTGCGATCAAGTCTTCCAGGCAGTCGGGCTTGAGCTTTTTGATCAGCTCCTTCATGCCGCGCGACTCGAGCTGGAAGACCGCCGTGGTTTCAGCCCGTTGCAGCAACTGGTAAGTCGGCATGTCATCGAGCGGAATGAACGCGATGTCCAAAGGCGCTTCGTTGACCTTGGCGCGGTCGCGGTTGATGGTCTTCAGCGCCCAGTCGATGATCGTCAGGGTTCGCAGACCGAGGAAGTCGAACTTCACCAGCCCTGCGGCCTCGACATCGTCCTTGTCGAACTGGGTCACCAGGCCGTCGCCGGCTTCGTCGCAATAGATCGGCGAGAAGTCCGTCAGCTTGGTGGGGGCGATAACCACACCACCAGCGTGCTTGCCCACGTTACGCACGATGCCTTCGAGCTTGAGGGCCATTTCCCAGATTTCAGCGGCTTCCTCGTCTACCTTGAGGAAATCGCGAAGGATTTCTTCCTGCTCGTAAGCCTTTTCTAGGGTCATGCCGACTTCGAACGGGATCATCTTCGACAGTCGATCAGCCAGCCCGTAAGACTTGCCCTGTACCCGCGCAACGTCACGCACCACCGCCTTGGCAGCCATGGAACCGAAGGTGATGATCTGACTGACTGCATTGCGGCCGTATTTCTCGGCCACATATTCAATCACCCGATCACGACCGTCCATGCAGAAGTCGACGTCGAAGTCGGGCATGGAAACCCGCTCCGGGTTCAGGAAGCGTTCGAACAGCAGGTCATATTCCAGCGGATCGAGATCGGTGATCTTCTGTACATAGGCGACCAGCGAGCCGGCACCCGAACCCCGACCGGGACCTACCGGTACGCCGTTGCTCTTGGCCCACTGGATGAAGTCCATAACGATGAGGAAGTAACCGGGGAAGCCCATCTGGATGATGATGTCCAGCTCGAAATTCAGCCGGTCGACATACACCTGGCGCCTGGCTTCGTAATCTTCGGTGGTGTCCTTGGGCAACAGGACAGCAAGACGCTCTTCAAGACCGTCGAACGAGACTTTGCGGAAGTACTCGTCGATGGTCATGCCATCGGGAATCGGGAAGTTGGGCAAGAAGTGGGTGCCCAGCTTGACGTCGATGTTGCAGCGCTTGGCAATCTCGACGGTATTTTCCAGCGCCTCAGGCAAATCACTGAACAGCTCGGCCATTTCTTCCGGACTTTTCAGATACTGCTGATCGCTGTAATTGTGAGAGCGACGCGGGTCGTCCAGCGCCCGGCCTTCGCCGATGCACACGCGAGTCTCGTGAGCCTCAAAATCGGTCTGTTTGATAAAGCGCACATCGTTGGTCGCGACCAGCGGCGCACCGTGGCGCTCGGCCAGCGCCACTGCGGCGTGCAAATGTTCTTCGTCGTTTGTGCGGTTGGTGCGTTGCACCTCTATATAGAAGCGGTCAGGAAATACTTCCAGCCATTCGCGCAGCAGCTCGTCTGCCTCGCCTGGGTTGCCGCCCAGCAATGCCATGCCGATTTCGCCTTCCTTGGCCGCGGAAAGCGCAATAACGCCTTCGCTGGCCTGCGCGACCCACTGGCGCTGGATGACGATCTGACCGTTGCGCTGGCCCTCGATGAAGCCGCGTGAGATCAGTTCGGTCAGGTTGCGGTAGCCTTGAGCATTCATCGCCAGCAGGCTGATACGACTGAGCGCAGCGTCCTCATCCCTGCCCGCCAGCCACAGGTCGACACCACAGATCGGCTTGATCCCGGAGCCTTGGGCGGCCTTGTAGAATTTGACCAGCGAACACATGTTGTTCTGATCAGTCACTGCCACGGCAGGCATGTTCATGCCGGTCAGCGCCTTGATCAACGGTTTGACCCGGACCAGACCGTCGACCAGCGAATACTCGGTGTGCAGGCGTAGATGAACAAAAGAAGCCGGCATGGTGATCCTATAACGCGAAAATACAAAAAACGAAGGGCAGGATTGTAGCGGTCTCCGGACGAAACGTCAGTCCTGTAACAGACCGACCGGCACCTTAAGCGGGCCACCAAGCAGTATGGCCGCGCGCGCTTCATGGGCCGCACGCACCGGACCGAACGAACGTCGGTGGATGGGCGTCGGCCCGAGCCGGGCCAATGCCTCAAGATGCACCGCAGTAGGATAACCCTTGTGCCCGCCGATGCCATAACCCGGATAGACGAGTTCAAGTGCCGCCATTTCCCGATCCCGGCTGACCTTGGCAAGAATCGAAGCGGCTGCGATGGCGGGGACTTTGGAGTCACCCTTCACCACCGGCGCCGAGGGCACAGACAACTGCGGACAGCGATTGCCGTCGATCAGCGCCAGTTTTGGAGTGACGCTCAACCCTTCGACGGCGCGCTTCATGGCCAGCATCGTGGCGTGCAAAATGTTCAGCTGATCGATTTCTTCGACTTCAGCCCGGGCGATAAACCAGCACAGGGCTTTTTCCTGAATCTCGACAAATAGTTTTTCACGCCGGGCTTCGGTCAGCTTCTTCGAGTCATTGAGCCCCAGAATGGGTCTGGCAGGGTCGAGAATAACTGCAGCCGTGACCACTGCACCACACAGCGGCCCGCGGCCGACTTCGTCAACGCCCGCGACCAGATCCTCGACGAGGGTGAAATCCAGACCTGTTTGCATGATTGGCGAACTCACAATGAAGGTGACTGGCCGAGCAGACTCAATACTGCATCGGCAGCCTGGTTGGAGGCATCGCGGCGCAAGGTTCGGTGAATGGCATCAAAACCTTCAGTCTGCGCGTGACCGTCTTCGATCAGCGGCAACAGCGTATCGGCCAACGCCTCTGGCGTTGCGTCATCCTGAAGCAGCTCCGGCACCAGCAAGCGCTGGGCCAGCAGATTCGGCAACGACACGTAAGGGCTTTTGACCAGACGCTTGAGGATCCAGAATGTCAGGGGCGCCATTCGATAGGCGACGACCATCGGCCGCTTGTACAACAGGGCCTCAAGCGTCGCAGTACCGGAGGCGATAAGTACCGCGTTGCAGGCAGCCAAGGCAACATGCGACTGCCCGTCGAGCAATGTGACGGGCAAGTCCCGGCCCCGCAACAGCTCTTCAACCTGGGCACGTCGCTGTGGACTGGCACACGGCAGCACGAACCGTAAACCGGGCTTGCTGGCCAGCAGCCGCTCGGCAGCATCGAAGAACAGCCCACCCAGACGACCCACTTCGCCGCCCCGACTGCCAGGCATCAATGCGACAACCGGGCCTTCGGCGGGCAAACCCGCCTGGACGCGAGCAGCAGCGCGATCGGACTCGAGAGGAATAGTGTCGGCCAACGGATGACCGACAAACCGGACCGGCACACCCTTCTCTTCGTAAAAGCGGGCTTCGAAGGGCAGCAAAGTGAGCATCAGATCGCAGCCTTCACGAATCTTCAGCACACGTTTTTGACGCCAGGCCCAGACCGAAGGGCTGACGTAATGCACCGTCTTGATACCCGCGCGGCGTAGCTGAAGCTCGATATTGAGAGTGAAATCGGGAGCGTCGATGCCAATAAAGACATCCGGTTTTTCATCGATGAGCGTCTGGATCAGCAGCTTGCGGCGGGCCAGCAGCTCGCGCAGCCGGCCCAGCACTTCTACAAGCCCCATGACCGACAGGCGTTCCATCGGGAAATAAGACTGCATGCCTTCGGCTTCCATCAGCGGACCGCCCACACCGATGAACCGGATATCGGGATGGCGCAGCTTGAGGGCGCGCATCAGGCCTGATCCGAGGATATCGCCGGAAGCTTCGCCAGCGACCAGTGCGACACATAATGGGCTGGTCATGGTTAGCGAATGATGCCGCGAGTCGACGTCTGGATCGACTGCAGAAACACAGCCACTTCGGGAAACTGAGCTGCGGGCGCGGCCAGTTCGTCCAGTGCCTGACCGATCGTCAGCCCCTGGCGGTAAACGGTCTTGTAGGCCCTGCGCAACGCATGTATGGCTTCTTCGGAGAAACCGCGACGACGCATACCCTCGAAGTTCATGCTACGCGCTTCGGCCGGGTTGCCGAAAACCGTCACGAACGCCGGAACGTCCTTGCCGATGGCCGTGCCCATACCGGAAAAGCTGTGCGCGCCGATGTGGCAAAACTGGTGCACGAGCGTGAAGCCGGAAAGAATCGCCCAGTCGTCGACATGAACATGGCCTGCCAGCGCCGTGTTGTTGACCAGGATAACGTGGTTGCCGATTACGCTGTCATGACCGATGTGCGCATAGGCCATGATCAGATTGTGGTCACCCAGTGTGGTTTCAGCACGGTCCTGAACGGTACCGCGGTGGATGGTCACACCTTCGCGAATCACATTGTGATCGCCGATGACCAAGCGTGTTTCCTCGCCCTTGTACTTCAGATCGGGCGTGTCCTCACCCACCGATGAAAACTGGTAGATGCGGTTGTGCTTGCCGATCTTCGTTGGCCCCTTGAGGACAACATGAGGACCGACGACTGTACCCTCGCCAATTTCCACACCGGCTCCGATGATCGACCAAGGGCCGACCTCAACGTTGTCGGCCAGTACGGCCGTCGGATCGATGATTGCGCGAGAGTCAATCAAACTCATAGTTTACGTTCCGCACAGATGATTTCGGCAGAGCATACCGCCTTGCCGTCAACCGTGGCCTTGCATTCAAACTTCCAGATCTGGCGTTTGCTGCTCAGGAACTTCGCCTCGAGCACCAGTTGGTCGCCCGGCAGAACCGGCTGGCGGAAACGCAACTTGTCCGAACCCACGAAATAATAGAGCGTGCCGTCAGAAGGCTTGGAGTCGAGCATCTTGAACGCGAGGATGCCGGCAGCCTGTGCCATCGCTTCGATGATCAAAACGCCCGGCATGATTGGATGCTCGGGGAAATGACCGTTGAAAAAAGGCTCGTTGACACTGACATTCTTGTAGGCGCGAATGTTCTTGTTCTCGATATCCAGCTCGGTCACACGATCCACCAGCAGGAACGGGTAACGATGAGGCAGGTATTCGCGAATTTCTTTGATGTCCATCATTTCGAGGGGAAGCCTGTAGTAAAGATTAGGAGTGCGTCGCGACTGCGCAGCACCCCTCTACATCAAGGAGGCAGTTTATCGACTGTGCACGCTTGATATTAAAAAGGTATCAGCCATCAGATGAGCGATTATCGGCGCAGGTCACCGTCTCCAAGGCCTTTTCAAGCTTTTGCAGACGTCGCGCCATGTCATCGATCTTGCGCAAACGTGCTGCGCTCTTGCGCCACTCGGCGGCTGGCTGCATTGCCGTACCCGACGAGTAGGAACCCGGCTCGGTGATGGAATGCGTGACCATGGTCATACCCGTGATGTAAACGCCATCGCAAATATCTATATGTCCTACCAGGCCGACACCGCCAGCCAGCATGCAATGCTTGCCGATTTTGGTGCTTCCAGAGATACCGACACACGCAGCCATTGCCGTGTGGTCGCCGACCTGTACGTTGTGGGCAATCTGAATCTGGTTATCCAGTTTGACGCCATTGCCAATTCGCGTATCAGCCAGCGCACCCCGATCGATTGCCGTATTGACGCCAACCTCGACGTCATCACCGAGGGTGACGCCACCGATCTGTGCAACCTTGTGGTAGATACCTTGGTCCTTGGCAAAGCCAAAGCCTTCGCCACCCAGCACGGCACCCGACTGAATGACGACGCGCTTGCCAATGCGCACATCGTGATAAAGCGTTACCCGCGGGGCCAGCCAGCCGCCCTCACCGATCTCGCAGCGAGCGCCGATGAAGCAGTGAGCACCGATGCTGACACCTGCTGCAATACGCACACCGCTCTCGATCACAGCAAAAGCGCCAATACTGGCAGCAGGATCAATCAGTGCATCTGCGGCAATCACAGCCGTCGGATGAACGCCTGCGCTACTTTTAGGCTTGGGATCGAAAAAATGCGAAATGCGCGCGTAGGCCAGGTAAGTATCAGGAACCACCAGCGCATTACCGGTGTAACCGTCGGCGTCTGCGGGCTTGAGCAGCACGGCAGAAGCTTGGGTATCGACCAGCAATTTACGATACTTGGGATTTGCCAGGAAACTGACTTGACCAGGGCCGGCCTCTTGCAAAGTGGCCAGCCCGGTGATTTCGATATCCTTGTCGCCACGTAACGTGGCACCAAGGAACTCGGCCAACTGGCCGAGCTTGATGGTTATGCTCATGGTTACTTCAGCTGGTTCATGCGCTCGATGACTTGGCGAGTCACGTCATACTGAGGCTTGACGTCAATCACGGCACCGCGCTCGAACACCAGGTCGAAGCCGCCTTTCTTGATCACTTCTTCAACTGCCTGATCCAGCTTAGGCTTCAACTGCTTGAGCATTTCACGGTCAGCAACAGCTTTAGCTTCGTTCAGCTCTTTGGACTGGAACTGGAAATCACGGGCCTTTTGCTTGAATTCAAGCTCCAGACGCTCACGCTCAGGCTGAGCCATCTTGTCGCCACCGCTGACCAGACGATCCTGAATACCTTTGGCGCTGCTTTCCAGGCTTTTCAGCTTGGTCAGTTGCGGGCCGAACTTCTTCTCGGCGTCTACGGCGTAACGCTTGGCAGCGTCGGATTCCAGCAGGGCCATCTGATAGTTCAGTACCGCGATCTTCATGTCAGCAAATGCAGGGCTGGCGACCAATACGGTGGCCAGCATTACCAATTGAGTCAACTTACGCACAATACAACTCCTACAAAATTCGTTGCGTTATCAAAGATCAGACGCTTAGAAAGTCTGACCCAGGGAGAATTGGAAAACCTGAGTTTCAGCTTCGTCGTCCGGCTTCTTGATCGGCATCGCCAGGGCGAAGCTCAGAGGACCGAGAGCTGTGATCCAGGTAACACCGATACCCACAGAGCTGGCCATACCGGACAGGTCGATGTCGTTGCACTCGACTTTCTTGCCGCTTGCAGATGTCTTGCTGGAATCGCACTTGGTATTGAACACGTTGCCGACGTCCCAGAACACAGAGGTACGCAGCGAGCGCTGATCCTTGACGAATGGCAGCGGGAACATGACTTCTACGCCACCCTGAACCAGGGCATTACCACCGAACGGCAGTGGATCCTGATCCGGATCGGCGAGAGTACCTTGATTTCCGGTTACCGACGCACCACGACTCGGCGTGCTACGCGGACCGAGCGTGCTGTCCTTGAAGCCACGAACCGAGTTGAAGCCGCCTGCATAGTAGTTCTCGTAGAACGGCAGACCCGAGGTCGAACCGTAACCGTCGCCGTAACCCAGCTCGGTGTGCAGACGCAGGGTGTAATTGTCGGTGATCGGGTGGAAGTACTGCGCACGATAATCGAGCTTGAAGAACGACAGGTCACTGCCCGGCAAGGTGGATTCGAACACCAGGCTTTGCGAATGACCACGGGTTGCCAGAACGCCTTTGTTCAGCGTCGACTCGGACCAGCCGACCGAACCCTTGAAGTTCAGGTACTTGTCGCCTTCCTTCTGGACGAAATCAAAAATCTCGTCAACGGTGTACTTGCCGGTCTTGATCTCGTCCTGCTGGACCGTCAGGCCGTAAGTCAGACGCGACGTCTCGCTGATCGGGTAACCGAGGTTGATACCGGCACCCAGGCTGTCTACTGCATAGCTTGCAACATCAACGTCGAGGTCGTCGTAGTTGGTGGTGCGGTAAAAGGCGTTGTAACCCAGGCTGACACCGTCCGGCGTGTAGTACGGATCGACGTAGCTGAAGTTGTAACGGCTCTGGTATTCACTGCGGGTCAGGCCGATGCTGACTTTGTTGCCCGTACCCAAGAAGTTGTTCTGGCTGATCGAACCACCCAGGATCAAACCTGCGCTTTGCGCGAAGCCGACGCTGGCGGTGATGGAGCCGGACGCCTGTTCTTCAACAGCGTAGTTGACGTCCACCTGATCGTCGGTGCCCGGAACTGGCGGCGTCTCGACGTTGACTTCCTTGAAGAAGCCCAGACGATCCAGACGGGTCTTGGACTGGTCGATAAGGTAGGTTGAAGCCCAGCCGCCTTCCATCTGACGCATTTCGCGACGCAGCACTTCGTCTTCCGACTTGGTGTTGCCGCGGTAGTTGATGCGGTTGACGTATGCACGCTTGCCGGGATCGACCACAAAGGTGATATCGACTGTGTGATCTTCGTTGTTCGGGGTCGGCACGCCGTTGACGTTGGCGAAGGTGTAGCCTTCGTTACCCAGACGACGGGTTAT
This sequence comes from Pseudomonas coronafaciens pv. oryzae str. 1_6, assembly GCF_000156995.2. Lineage (NCBI taxonomy): Bacteria > Pseudomonadati > Pseudomonadota > Gammaproteobacteria > Pseudomonadales > Pseudomonadaceae > Pseudomonas > Pseudomonas coronafaciens. The sequence continues at coordinate 3,902,932 of NZ_CP046035.1, forward strand.
CAGCTCGGACGTCGTGGTCATGACCTTGCGCGAGAACACCTGACCAGGCTGAACCAGCAGCAGGGACTTGACCTGATCTTCTGGCACCTTCAGGTCGCCGCTCAGCTTGACCGACTTGACGCTGTACTTCTCGCCTTCGTTGATGTTGACCGTGATGTACACGTTCTTCTTGTCAGGCGTGATCGAAACCTGGGTCGAGGCGATATCCATGTTGATATAGCCGCGGTCAAGGTAGTACGAACGCAGACGCTCAAGGTCGCCCGAGAGTTTTTCACGAGCGTACTTGTCATCGTTTTTGAAGAACGACAGCCAGTTGCTGGTCTTGAGTTCGAACAGGTCGGTCAGGTCTTCGTCGGAGAAAACCGTGTTACCCACCACGTTGATGTGCTGGATCGACGCAACCGTACCTTCATTGATGTTGATCTTCAGGCCCACGCGGTTACGCGGCTGAGGAACAACCTCGGCGTCAACCTCGGCGGAGTAACGACCTTGGGCAACGTACTGACGTTGCAGCTCGTTACGCACACCTTCGAGGGTTGCACGCTGGAAAATCTCACCTTCGGCCAGACCGGACTGTTTTAGCCCCTTCATCAGGTCTTCGGTGGAGATGGCCTTGTTACCTTCAATTTCGATGCTCGCAACGGACGGGCGCTCGACGACGCTGATGACGAGTACGTTGCCATCGCGACCCAGCTGGATATCTTGAAAGAAACCGGTTTTGAACAACGAACGGGTAGCCTCCACCAAGCGACCGTCATCCGCCTGCTCGCCTACGTTCAGCGGCAACGCGCCAAAGACACTGCCGGCGGATACCCGCTGCAGGCCGTTGACACGGATATCGGAGATGGTGAAGGACTCGGCGTGAACTTCAGCGATCATCAGTGCGGAAAGAACCGCAGTTAGCAGCAGACGTTTCATGAAGTCCTTTCTTATTCCAACTGGCAATAAACAAACTGCCGCAAAATGCGGCAGATTCGCAACTCGGCAACGCTTTACAGTCGGCCCAGATCGTTGACCAGCGCGAGCAACATTACGCCCACTACCAGACTGATACCGATCTGCGCCCCCCAACCTTGAACCTTTTCCGAAAGGGGACGACCACGCGCCCACTCGATCAGATAAAACAGCAAATGCCCCCCGTCCAGGACGGGAATGGGCAGCAGATTCAGAACCCCCAGGCTAATACTCAGATAAGCGAGGAAGTTCAGAAAATCTCCGATGCCCGACTGGGCCGAAGCGCCCGCCACTTTAGCAATGGTTATCGGTCCACTCAAGTTTTTTACCGAGAGCTCGCCGAACAACATTTTCTTGAGCGAGTCCAGAGTCAGCACACTCATGCTCCAGGTGCGCTTTACACCCTCGGCCATGGCGGCCAAAGGACCGTAGCTGACCTCACGCAGCATTTCCGGTGGCCAATCGACAGCTTTTACACCCGCACCCAGATAACCGGCGGCCGATTTGCCTTCGCCTTTGGCGGCAAGAGTCACCGGAACGTCAATTTGTGCACCGTCACGCTCTATACGCAGCGATACTTTCGCCTCGGGGCGCTCACGCACCCGGTCGACAACCTGTTGCCACTCACTGAGCGGCTGACCGTCCATCGAAATCAGCCGATCGCCGGTTTTGAGACCTGCACTCTGCGCCGGACCTTTCGGGTCGATTTCTGCCAGGATCGGCAGCAAGGCCGGACGCCATGGGCGAATACCCAGCGACTTGATCGGATCAGGCTCTTCTGCGCCTCTGAGCCAGTCATTCAATACCAGCTCGCGAGAGGTATCGACCGTCGAGCCCTGATCCCTGACTTTCATGGCTATGGTGCCGCTCTCACCCAGGCGGCGGACCAATTGCAGATTGACGCCAGCCCAGCCTGAGGTTGGCTCACCATCCACAGCGACGATTTCCTGCCCGGCGGTCAGGCCGGCCTGTTGAGCGATGCTTCCAGACTCGACTGCGCCAATGACCGGGCGCACCTGCTCGCTACCCATCATCGCCAAAACCCAGAAAAAGGCGATGGCCAGAAGGAAGTTAGCCGTCGGGCCGGCGATCACAATCGCAATGCGCTGCCCTACCGTCTTGCGGTTGAAGGACTGATCGGCCAGTTCGGGCGGAACATTGCCTTCGCGCTCGTCGAGCATCTTTACGTAGCCACCCAGAGGAATCGCAGCAACGACGTACTCGGTCCCTTGGCGGTCGTGCCAGCGCAGCAACGGCGTGCCGAAACCTACAGAAAAACGCAGTACCTTGACGCCACAGCGCCGAGCCACCCAGAAGTGGCCGAATTCGTGAAATGTCACCAGCACGCCCAAGGCAATAAGGGTGCCGAGAATCATATATAAAGCACTCATCAGGCTTCTCCGGGTACCGACTGATCGGTCAGTGTGTTAATCATCGCAGACCTCGAGGCCCGCCTTTGACGCACCACATCAACCCTTGCGTTCATTGCCCGCTTCGATCGAGCCATCGGCCCGCCAGCAGTCTTGCCTTGGCATCCACTGCAAACACCGCGTCGAGCTCTTCGACCGCCGTGACGGGCTCCTGATTCAGGACATCCTCGATCATACCGGCGATTTCCGGGTAACGGATACGCCCGTCAAGAAATGCCGCAACCGCCACTTCGTTGACCGCGTTGAGCATGGCAGGCGCACTGCCGCCCGCCTCGGCGGCCTGACGCGCCAGCCTGAGGCAAGGAAAACGCCCTTCATCGGGGGCCTGAAAGTCCAGCTGGCCGATGCGAAACAGATCAAGCGGCGCAACGCCAGATTCTACACGTGCAGGCCAGGCGAGCGCATTGGCAATGGGTATACGCATGTCGGGATTACCCAACTGAGCCAGCACAGAGCCATCAACGTAATCGACCAGCGAGTGAATCACGCTCTGGGGATGGATCACAACCTCGATCTGATCGGGGCGCGCATCGAACAGCCAGCAAGCCTCGATCAGCTCCAGCCCCTTGTTCATCATGGTGGCCGAATCGACGGAAATCTTGCGCCCCATCGACCACACAGGGTGGGCACAAGCCTGTGCCGGGGTCACATCTCGCAACTGCTCAAGCGGGGTCTCGCGAAAAGGTCCGCCAGACGCTGTGAGCATGATACGTCGAACACCGACAGCACCCAGACCGCGAGCAAAGTCGACGGGCAGGCACTGAAAAATCGCGTTGTGCTCGCTGTCGATAGGCAGCAGCACAGCGCCGCTCTGGCGAACAGCCTGCATGAACAAGGCGCCGGACATGACCAGCGCCTCCTTGTTGGCGAGCAACACCTTCTTGCCCGCCTCCACCGCAGCCAGCGTAGGACGTAACCCTGCGGCCCCAACGATGGCAGCCATCACTGCATCGACCCGCGGGTGCGCAGCTACTTCACACAAGCCGCTTTCGCCGACCAGCACCCGGGTATCGAGGCCGGCCGCAGCCAGGTCATCCTGCAATTTGCGGGCGACAACCTGATCCGGCACCACTGCGTATTGCGGCGTGTGCTTGATGCACAACGCAAGCAGCTCGGCCAGCCGACTGAAACCGGTTAACGCAAACACCTGATAAAGGGCCGGATGACGTGCAATGACATCCAGCGTGCTCAACCCTATGGAGCCGGTCGCCCCCAGAACGGTGATCTGTTGCGGAGCACTCACATCACACCCCATTCAGCAGCCCATAACAGGACGGCAAAAACGGGTATGGCAGCGGTCAGGCTGTCTATGCGGTCCAGTACGCCGCCGTGCCCGGGCAGCAGATTGCTGCTGTCCTTGATACCGGACTGGCGCTTGAACATGCTTTCAGTCAGATCACCGATCACGGAAATGAACACGATTACCGCTGCACCCAGCAGCCCGGCGACAAACTGGACAGCCGTCCAGTCACGGGAGATACCCACGGCGGCAGTAATGCCCAGACTGACCACCAGCCCACCGTATACACCTTCCCAGCTCTTGCCCGGGCTTACCTTGGGCGCCAGCTTGCGTTTGCCGAAAGCCTTGCCGGAGAAATAGGCACCGATGTCGGCAGCCCAGACCAGCACCATCACGGACAGAATCAGCCAGTTGCCCAGCGGCCACTGCTTTATCAACACCAGCCCCTGCCAGGCAGGCAGCAGCACCAGCAGCCCGATCACAAGCTTGCAGACCGCGCTCGCCCAGTGATTGCTGGAATCAGGGTAAGTGAGGACCAGATAGGTCGCAACGCCCCACCAGATAACGGCGGCGACAAGCACCCAGGGCTCGAGACCCGGCAGCAGATACATGAGAAACAGCAGGATGGCGACCAGAGCTGCGTAGCCCAAGCGCATAGACTGGGAAGCGAACCCGGCCAGTCGCGCCCATTCCCAGGCGCCCAGCACGACAACGCCTCCGATGAACAGAGCGAAATACATGCCGGTGAGCAGGAAAAAACCACACAGCGCGATCGGCAACAGAATGAGTGCCGTGATAATCCGTTGTTTCAGCATTAAGCCCGGGCTCCAGCTTCTACCTGTTCGCTGGTTCTACCGAAGCGACGTTGGCGAGAAGCGAAATCAGCCAGCGCAGCGCGCATGGCATCGTGTTTGAAGTCCGGCCAGAACAGGTCGGAGAAATACAGCTCGGCATACGCCAGCTGCCAAAGCAGGAAATTACTGATGCGGTGCTCGCCACCGGTGCGAATGCACAGGTCCGGCAGAGGCAGGTCGCCGGTCGCAAGACAGGTCTGCAACAGCTCGGGCGTGATGTCCTCCGGCTGCAGGTGCCCGGCCTGAACTTCGCGCGCCAGACGCTGGGCAGCTTGTGCAATGTCCCACTGCCCACCGTAATTGGCAGCGATCTGCAGGACGAAGCGGCTGTTGCCGGACGTCCGCGTCTCTGCCTCGCGCATTGCAGCCTGAAGCTCAGGGTGAAAACGCGAACGGTCACCAATAATTCGCAGGCTGATTTCGTTTTCGTTCAGGCGCTTGGTTTCACGGCGCAACGCTGTGAAAAAAAGCTCCATCAACGCACCGACTTCTTCAGCCGGACGCTGCCAGTTTTCACTGGAAAACGCGAACAGGGTCAGCACTTCGACCTTGGCCTCGGCACACACCTCGATAACAGCCCGAACAGCGTCGACGCCGGCCTTGTGACCGGCGACGCCTGGCAGGAGGCGCTTCTTCGCCCAGCGATTATTACCATCCATGATAATCGCGACATGACGCGGCACCGATGACGGCCCGGCCGGTTTTATCTTTTCCATGAAAGCGTCCGAAACCTTAAACAGCCATCAGATCAGCTTCTTTCTGCTTCACCGCAACTTCGATTTCCGCTACGAACTTGTCGGTCAGCTTCTGGATGTCGTCAGCACCACGACGCTCTTCGTCTTCACTGATTTCCTTCTCCTTGACCAGATCCTTCAGCTGGCTCAGCGCATCACGGCGGATGTTACGCACGGCCACACGGGCGTCTTCGGCAGCATCGCGGGCCTGTTTGGTGAAGCCCTTGCGGGTTTCTTCGGTCAGGGCCGGCATGGAGATCAGCAGCAGCTCACCGAGGTTGGTCGGGTTGAAGCCCAGACCGGAGCTCTGGATAGCCTTGTCGACGGCAGCGAGCATATTGCGTTCGAACGCAACAACCTGCAGGGTGCGCGAGTCCTTGACGGTTACGTTGGCAACCTGGCTCAGCGGCGTGTCTGCGCCGTAATAAGGAACCATGACACCACCCAGAATGCTTGGATGAGCCTTGCCGGTGCGGATGCGGGTGAAGGCATGAGCCAGCGACTCAAGGCTTTTCTGCATGCGCACTTGGGCGTCTTTCTTGATTTCGTTGATCATTGTTGGGCTTCCTCGATCAGGGTTCCTTCAGCGCCGCCATGGACGATATTCAGAAGGGCACCCGGCTTGTTCATGTTGAAGACGCGCAGTGGCATCTTGTGATCGCGACACAGGCAGATTGCGGTCAGATCCATCACACCCAGCTTGCGATCCAGCACTTCATCGTAAGTCAGATGATCGAACTTCTCGGCATTCGGGTCCTTGAACGGGTCTGCGGTGTACACACCGTCCACCTTGGTCGCCTTGAGCACCACATCGGCGTCGATTTCAATTGCACGCAGGCAGGCCGCCGAATCGGTTGTGAAGAACGGATTCCCCGTACCCGCAGCGAAAATAACCACTTCCTTGGCGCTGAGATGGCGCATGGCCTTGCGACGATCATAATGATCCGTCACGCCCAGCATGGAAATGGCCGACATCACGATGGCGGTGATATTAGCGCGCTCCAGCGCATCGCGCATTGCCAGCGCGTTCATCACCGTGGCCAGCATTCCCATGTGGTCGCCAGTCACCCGATCCATGCCTGCAGCACTCAGCGCTGCACCACGGAACAGGTTGCCACCGCCGATAACCAGACCAACCTGGACGCCGATACCGACCAGTTGACCGACTTCCAGCGCCATGCGGTCCAGCACCTTGGGGTCGATGCCGAACTCTTCCGAGCCCATGAGGGCCTCGCCGCTAAGCTTGAGTAGAATGCGTTTATAGCGAGCCTGATAACCACTGCCCTGCTGAGCCATTGCGAATCTCTCCTGCGGCGTTTTTCTGAAAAAAATCTGTGCGAGCTATTTCAAGCCTGCGCTTACTTTAGCTTGACGCTTCGAAAGCGTCGGGAGAATGCAGCCTTGTGGGCACAATCTCCAGAAAAATTTCCTGCCCCCTTTCGACAAAGAGGCCGCACGCGTATGCGGGCAGCCTCTTTGGGGCGACAGTTATAAAACCGTCTTACTGCTTGCTGGCAGCTACTTGAGCAGCGACTTCTTCAGCGAAGTTGTCGACTGGCTTCTCGATGCCATCGCCTACTTTGTAGTAGGTGAAAGACACGATTTCAGCGCCGGCTTTCTTGGCCAGCTCACCGACCTTGACTTCAGGGTTCTTGACGAAAGCCTGTTCAACCAGGCTGGCTTCTGCCAGGAACTTGGTGATACGACCGCCAACCATCTTTTCGACGATTTCAGCTGGCTTGCCTTTGATCTTGTCTTCGTTCAGTTGCAGGAAGACACTCTTCTCGCGCTCGATCGCTTCGGCAGACACTTCCGAAGGCAACAGGAACTCGGGGTTGCTTGCCGCTACGTGCATGGCAATATCTTTAGCCAGCTCGACGTCGCCGCCCTTCAGAGTAACCACAACACCGATCTTGTTGCCGTGCAGGTAAGCACCAACAACGTCACCTTCGATGCGCTTCAGGCGACGGATATTGACGTTTTCGCCAACCTTGCCGACCAGTACCAGACGCGCAGCTTCCTGAGCTTCGATCAGCGGAGCGACATCAGTCATCTTGTCGGCAAAGGCTTTTTCAACGCTTGCAGCGACGAAGCTCTTGAAATCGTCCTGCAGAGCGAGGAAGTCGGTCTGCGAGTTGACTTCGATGATGACGGCAGCCTTGCCGTCTTCCTTGATAGCGATAGCGCCTTCAGCAGCAACGTTGCCTGCTTTCTTGGCGGCCTTGATGGCGCCGGAAGCACGCATTTCGTCGATTGCTTTTTCGATGTCGCCGCCAGCCTTGGTCAAGGCCTTTTTGCAATCCATCATGCCTTCGCCGGTACGCTCGCGCAGTTCTTTGACCAACGCTGCAGTAATCTCTGCCATTTCAAAATCCTCTTGGATAGGTCTTCAACCATTCCACCCGGCTCGCCGGGCGTGCAATTCTTGAAAAATCAGGGTGGCAGCAGCACATGACAACAAGGTCATGGCTACAGACCGACAAATCATTTCACAGGTGGCAAAAAGGGGGCTAAGCCCCCTTTTCGCGTACTGAGTAAACGCCAGGCGTTTTTACTCAGCCTTCTACAGCAGCTGCTGGAGCTTCTTCGACGAATACGTCGGTGCCGCCAGCAACATTGTTGCGACCACGGATAACAGCATCAGCCATCGAACCCATGTACAGCTGGATGGCGCGGATTGCGTCATCGTTGCCCGGGATGATGTAGTCAATGCCTTGAGGACTGCTGTTGGTATCGACTATGCCGATAACAGGGATGCCCAGCTTGTTGGCTTCGGTGATCGCGATGCGCTCGTGATCAACGTCGATGACGAACAGTGCGTCTGGCAGACCGCCCATGTCCTTGATACCACCCAGGCTGCGATCCAGTTTTTCCAGATCACGGGTACGCATCAAAGCTTCTTTCTTGGTCAGCTTGGCGAAAGTACCGTCTTCGGACTGTATTTCGAGCTCACGCAGGCGCTTGATCGACTGACGGATGGTCTTGAAGTTGGTCAGCATGCCGCCCAACCAGCGATGATCGACGTACGGCGAGCCGCAACGTGCTGCTTCTTCAGCAACGATCTTGCCAGCGGAACGCTTGGTGCCAACGAACAGAATCTTGTTTTTACCCGACGCCAGGCGCTCAACGAAAGTCAGTGCCTCGTTGAACATCGGCAGGGTTTTTTCAAGGTTGATGATGTGAATCTTGTTGCGCGCGCCGAAAATGTACTTAGCCATTAACGGGTTCCAGTAACGCTTTTGGTGACCGAAGTGGCAACCGGCCTTAAGCATATCGCGCATATTGACTTGGGACATAAATAGTTCCTTGATAAGTCGGGTTAGGCCTCCACGTATCCCAATGACCAACCAGTGGCATCTGCCAAGGGCACCCAGGTCATCGTGTCGACACGTGTGTGGGTTTGTGCTTCAAGGACGGACCTTGGAAAGCGGCGCATTTTATATCACAAAAGGGAAGAGAACGGAACTCCAATCAACCTCTTGTTTTACCGGACTTTTAAGCGCGCATCGATTGCCTATAGAAGGAAGCGATGATCACCCGGCGCGGGTGGTCTGATAGAATTGCCGCTTTGCGCACCAACCACGTGCCAGCCACGTCGAGAGATTCAGCATGACCATCACCCTCAAAACCCCGGAAGACATCGAAAAGATGCGCATTGCCGGCCGCCTGGCCGCCGATGTACTGGAAATGATCGCGCCGCACGTCAAGCCTGGCGTCACCACCGAAGAGCTGGACCGCATCTGTCATGACTATATAGTCAACGAGCAGAAGGCGATCCCTGCCCCGCTCAATTACAAGGGTTTTCCCAAGTCGATCTGCACTTCGATCAATCAGGTAGTCTGCCATGGCATCCCGAGCGACAAGAAGCTTAAAGACGGCGACTCGCTCAATATCGACGTCACCGTGATCAAGGATGGCTATCACGGCGACACCAGCAGGATGTTTCACGTCGGCACTGTTCCGGTATGGGCCGAGCGCCTGTCGAAAGTGACCCAGGAATGCCTCTACAAGGCGATCGAAATCGTCAAGCCCGGCACACGCCTGGGCGACATCGGTGCCGTCATTCAGAAACACGCCGAAAAAAACGGCTTCTCGGTGGTGCGTGAGTTCTGCGGCCACGGCATCGGCAAGGTGTTTCATGAAGAGCCGCAAGTCATGCACTTCGGCGAAGCAGGCACCGGCATCGAGCTAAAAGAAGGAATGACCTTCACCATTGAGCCGATGATCAACCAGGGCCGACCTGAAACCAAGATTCTTGGCGATGGCTGGACCGCAATCACCAAGGACCGCAAGCTTTCGGCACAATGGGAGCACACCCTGCTGGTGACCGCTGACGGTTACGAAATCTTCACTTTACGCAGCGACGATACCATTGCACAAAAGGCTCCCTGAGCCCGGTTGAACGCCTGATCACCAACGCGCCCAGCCCGACACGAGGAATACTGCTCAATGCCGCAAGTAGATCCGGACTTGTTCGATCGTGGCCAGTTCCAGGCCGAACTGGCCTTGAAAGCCAGCCCCATCGCTGCGTTCAAGAAGGCCATCCGAAGAGCCAGAGATGTTCTTGACGATCGTTTCAAAGCGGGCCGCGACATTCGCCGACTGATCGAGGACCGGGCCTGGTTTGTCGACAACATTTTGCAAAAGGCCTGGGATCAGTTCGAATGGAGCGAAGATGCCGACATCTCGTTGCTGGCAGTGGGCGGCTACGGTCGCGGTGAACTGCACCCCTACTCGGACATTGACCTGCTGATCCTGCTGGAAAGCGATGATCACGAAGTTTTTCGCGACCCTATCGAGCGTTTTCTGACGCTGCTGTGGGATATCGGCCTGGAGGTCGGACAAAGCGTCCGTTCGGTGCGCGAATGCGCGCAGGAAGGGCTGGCCGACCTGACGGTGATTACCAACCTGATGGAAAGCCGCACCATCGCCGGCCCCGAGCACTTGCGCCAGCGCATGCTGGAAGTCACCAGCACCCGGCACATGTGGCCAAGCAAAGAGTTTTTTCTGGCTAAGCATGCCGAGCAGATAAAACGCCACCACAAATACAACGACACCGAATACAACCTTGAGCCCAACGTCAAAGGGTCCCCGGGTGGCCTGCGCGATATCCAGACCATTCTCTGGGTCGCCCGGCGTCAGTACGGCACACTGAACCTGCATGCACTGGCAGGCGAAGGCTTCCTGCTGGGGAGCGAAAATGCCCTGCTGGCCTCCTCCCAGGAGTTTCTCTGGAAAGTACGCTATGCCCTGCACATGCTGGCCGGACGATCCGAAGACCGGCTGCTGTTCGATTATCAGGTGCGCATCGCCGGGCTGCTGGGTTACGAAGACAATGACGCCAAGCTCGCTATAGAGCGCTTCATGCAGAAGTACTACCGTGTGGTCATGAGCATCGCTGAGCTGAGCGACCTGATCATCCAGCACTTCGAGGAAGTCATCCTTTCCGATGACGGAGGCACGCCTCAGCCGATCAATTCGCGCTTTCAGCTGCACGACGGCTATATAGAAGCAACCAACCCGAACGTCTTCAAGCGCACACCTTTCGCCATGATGGAGATTTTCGTGCTGATGGCTCAGCACCCTGAGATAAAAGGCGTGCGTGCCGACACCATTCGTCTGCTGCGCGAACATCGACACCTGATCAACGACGATTTCCGCAACGATATTCGCAACACCAGCCTGTTCATTGAGCTGTTCAAGTGCGAGACAGGCATCCATCGCAATCTGCGTAGAATGAACCGCTACGGCATTCTGGGCCTGTACCTGCCCGAATTCGGTCATATCGTCGGGCAGATGCAACATGATCTGTTCCACATCTATACCGTCGACGCGCACACGCTGAACCTGATCAAGCACTTGCGTAAACTGCAGTACACCGAGGTTTCCGAGAAATTCCCGCTGGCCAGCAAGATCATGGCGCGCCTGCCGAAGCCGGAACTTATCTACCTTGCCGGCCTGTATCACGACATCGGCAAAGGTCGCGGTGGCGATCATTCCGAACTCGGTGCGGTGGACGCGCATGCATTCGGCGAGCGCCATCACTTGCCTGCATGGGACAACCGGCTGATCGTCTGGCTGGTAAGCAACCATCTGGTGATGTCCACCACGGCACAGCGCAAGGACCTCTCCGATCCACAGGTCATCCACGATTTCGCCCAGTTCGTGGGCGATGAAGTGCATCTCGATTACCTGTATGTGCTAACCGTCGCCGACATCAACGCAACTAATCCCACGCTATGGAACTCCTGGCGGGCCAGTCTGTTGCGCCAGCTGTACACCGAGACCAAGCGTGCCTTGCGTCGCGGCCTGGAGAACCCGGTCGATCGGGAAGAGCAGATTCGACGCACGCAGATAGCCGCACTGGACATCCTCGTACGCAACGGCACTGACCCGGATGACGTCGAGCAACTCTGGTCAGCGTTGGGCGACGACTATTTTCTGCGCCACACCGCTGGTGATGTAGCCTGGCACAGCGATGCAATCCTGCAGCAGCCAGCCGACGGCGGCCCGCTGGTGCTGATCAAGGAAACGACCCAGCGCGAGTTCGAGGGCGGCACGCAGATCTTCATCTATGCCCCGGACCAGCATGACTTCTTCGCTGTGACCGTGGCAGCGATGGACCAGCTGAACCTGAACATCCATGACGCGCGCATCATCACGTCCAGCAGTCAGTTCACACTCGACACCTACATCGTGCTGGACCATGAGGGCGGCTCGATCGGCAACAACCCTGAGCGTATTCAGGACATTCGTGAAGGCCTTACCGAAGCGCTGCATAACCCGGATGACTATCCGACGATCATCAAGCGCCGCGTCCCCCGCCAGCTCAAGCATTTTGCCTTCGCGCCGCAGGTCACCATCCACAACGACGCCCAGCGTCCGGTGACGGTGCTCGAACTGCTGGCACCAGACCGGCCCGGCCTGCTGGCACGTGTCGGCAAGATCTTTCTGGAGTTCGACCTGTCCCTGCAGAACGCCAAGATTGCAACCCTCGGTGAACGCGTGGAAGACGTTTTCTTCATCACCGACGCCAACAATCAACCGCTTTCCGACCCGCAATTGTGCAGCCGTTTGCAGGAAGCGATCGTCAAGCAACTTAGCGTCAACTCGGACACCGGCGGCGATCTGCGGATCAGCATATGAACACTCGACCACACGCACTGGCCCAACGCAGCTCATCGAGGAACACGCTTCATGAATAACGCCATGCAACTGCTTCAGCCCTACCCTTTCGAGAAGCTTCGCGCATTGCTCGGAAGCGTGACGCCCAACCCGGAAAAACGCCCGGTGGCGCTGTCTATTGGCGAGCCCAAGCACCGCTCCCCCGATTTCGTTGCCAAGGCACTGGCCGACAACCTCGACCAGATGGCGGTTTATCCGACCACCCTGGGCATCCCTGCACTGCGCGAAGCGATTGCCGGGTGGTGCAGTCGCCGGTTTGGCGTTCCGCAAGGCTGGATCGACCCGGCGCGCAATGTACTGCCGGTCAACGGCACACGCGAGGCACTGTTTGCATTCACTCAAACAGTGGTCAATCGCAGTGATGACGGCCTGGTGGTCAGCCCGAATCCGTTCTATCAGATCTATGAAGGCGCGGCATTTCTCGCCGGCGCCCAGCCTCACTATCTACCGTGCCTGAGCGAGAACGGCTTCAATCCGGACTTCGACGCAGTCAGCCCGGACATCTGGAAGCGTTGCCAGATTCTCTTTCTGTGTTCGCCGGGTAACCCGACAGGGGCGTTGATTCCGGTTGAAACCCTGAAAAAACTCATTGCGCTGGCTGACGAGCATGATTTCGTGATTGCAGCCGACGAATGCTACAGCGAGCTGTATTTCGACGAACAAACCCCGCCGCCAGGCCTGCTCAGCGCCTGTGTCGAACTGGGCCGTGAGGATTTCAAGCGCTGCGTGGTGTTCCACAGCCTGTCAAAGCGCTCCAACCTGCCAGGGCTGCGCTCGGGATTTGTCGCGGGCGATGCCGAGATTCTGAAAGCATTCCTGCTGTATCGCACCTATCACGGCTGCGCAATGCCGGTGCAAACTCAATTGGCCAGCATCGCGGCCTGGAATGATGAAGATCACGTGCGCGCCAACCGTGACCTGTACCGCGAGAAGTTCGACGCGGTGCTCGACATTCTGGCTCCGGTTCTGGATGTGCAGCGTCCGGACGGCGGGTTCTACCTGTGGCCACACGTGGGCGCCGATGACGCTGCATTCTGTCGCGACCTGTTCGTTGATCAACACGTCACTGCGGTTCCCGGCTCGTACCTGTCGCGGGAAGTCGATGGCGTCAACCCGGGCGCCGGCCGCGTGCGTCTGGCGCTGGTCGCGCCACTGGCCGAGTGCATAGAGGCAGCGGAACGCATCCGGGCTTTCGTGCTCAAGTAAAGCAACCACCCCGCCGCATGCAATGTGCGGCGGGGTAATTAGTTACCACCTGTCACACTTTTAGCGACTGTACCTTCAACCTTCATTTTTCATGCTTCCTTATGGAAGCGATCTACCATGAAGGCCAATTACATGCCCGTTTCAGCCACTCAGAACATAAAACTGCCAGCGCCCTGCTGCATACGCAGCACTGGCAGCCAGCAGGCCTCATACGACGCCGCAATCCGCGAGAACCCGTCCAATACGGCCACCGCACCAGCCCAAACATCACAATCCGGCCAAAGCACGGGCAATACAAACCATCAGGCACGTCTTCTGGTGTCGTTCACCCGATACTGGGCACGCGGGCGAACCCTGAAAATTCTTTTTCAAAACGACCCGCCAGTCACCCTGAAAGGCCCGGTCATCGAAGCCGCAAACAAATGGCTGCCACACATCAATCTGAAATTCGAGTTCGTGACGGATGGGCCGAGCGATATCCGCATCGGTTTCAATGAGCAACTGAACTGGAGCGCGATCGGCACCGATAACCTGCTGGCAGCGCAGGATGAAACCACGATGGAGTTCAACATCAAGGATATATACACGCCAGACCTCAAACCTGGCGCAGAGCTGACACGCATTGTGCTGCATGAATTCGGACATGCCTTGGGCGCCGTTCACGAACACCAGCACCCTCAGGCCAACATCCCCTGGAACGAACCCCTGCTGCGCACGCTGCTGGCTCAGACCGGGCTGACTGATGACGAGATCAACAGCAATTTTTTCGAACTGTACGAGTCAGCCGACTTCCATCACTCGGCGTATGACCGGGAATCGATAATGCACTACGACATTCCCAATGGAGTGACCCTTGGCGACTTCGAGATCATCAATGCCGGCAAGACGCTCAGCAAAAATGATATTGAAGTGATGGGCGCCATCTACCCGCCGCGCGCTGATACCGATATGTTGCGCTGAGAGCAATACGCTACCAGCCCCCCGATAACCAGCTCCGCCAATAGGTCGCGCCACCGGCTTCGCGCAGCGAAGGGTGGCGTGACCTGACCCTGCAAGGCAACTACTCCCGGGTCCGCAATTTTTCCGCGACCCACCCGACGGCCCAACTTACCGGGTCGTGGGACTGCATGGGCAACAGTGGTTTACCCTCACGCGCCGCCAATCGCCCCTCTGTCTCGGCTTCGCCGTGAATCCATAACGTACTCTGCTTGAACCCTTCGGCTCTTTGGCGCTCCCGGTAATAACGTTGCCGGACAAGCGCCTCCTGACGCTTCTTTTCTTGCTCAGACATAACGCACCCAGCCTTCAAGTGGAGAGTAATAATTGCTCGCGCAGGGCTTGCCACTCAAGCACGACAGGGTGAAGTTTTCTTAATGACGGTTAGGCTTATTATCTAGTTTTCGTTCAGTAACCGTACTGACGCTGTCACAACATTGGACGGGATGACGTGGCATAATGCGCGGCTGACAAGCCGAGGAGAAATGTGGGGGTATCGAGCAAGACCAGCCGCCCCACCTAAAACAATGACTTACACTCTATATGGCATCAAAGCGTGCGACACCATGAAGAAGGCCCGCACCTGGCTCGACGAGCATGCGGTGAGCCACGAATTTCATGACTACAAGACACAGGGCATCGACCGTGAGCACCTGACGCAGTGGTGCAATGAACATGGATGGCAGGTGGTGCTGAATCGCGCAGGCACTACGTTTCGCAAACTCGATGACGGACAGAAAGCCGATCTCGACCAGACCAAAGCCATCGAACTGATGCTCGCGCAGCCTTCAATGATCAAGCGCCCGGCGCTCGATCTTGGCAACAAAACCCTGATCGGCTTCAAACCTGACCTGTATGCAGCGGCTTTACAGTAAGCCCAAGCGCTACTGAAAGCCCCTTGATAAAGTTAAGAGGTATTTACATGTCCAATACTCTGTTCAGCCTGGCCTTCGGCGTCGGCACCCAGAATCGTCAAGGGGCATGGCTGGAAGTGTTCTACGCCCAGCCCCTGATCAATCCTTCGGCAGCGCTGGTGGCTGCAATCGCGCCAGTCTTGGGTTACACCGACGGCAACAAGGCGATTACCTTCAATGTCGACCTGGCCTACAAGCTGGCCGAAGCCATGAAACCAGTCGACGCGACTCAGGCCGCACTCCTGACCCGCCTGGCTGAAAGCCAGAAGCCTCTGGTTGCGACCCTGCTGGCCGAAGACACAACACTGACCTCAACCCCCGAGGCCTACCTCAAGCTGCACCTGCTGTCACATCGCCTGGTCAAGCCGCACGGCCTGAACCTGGCAGGCATCTTCCCGTTGCTGCCAAACGTTGCATGGACCAGCCAGGGCGCAATCGATCTGGCCGAGCTGGCAGAGCGCCAACTCGAAGCGCGCCTCAAAGGCGAGCTGCTGGAAGTCTTCTCGGTCGACAAGTTCCCGAAAATGACCGACTACGTCGTGCCGAGCGGCGTGCGTATCGCTGACAGCGCTCGCGTGCGTCTGGGCGCCTACATTGGCGAAGGCACCACCGTGATGCACGAAGGCTTCGTCAACTTCAATGGCGGCACCGAAGGTCCCGGCATGATCGAAGGCCGCGTTTCCGCAGGCGTATTCGTCGGCAAGGGCTCGGACCTGGGTGGCGGTTGCTCGACCATGGGCACGCTGTCCGGTGGCGGCAACATCATCATCAAGGTCGGCGAAGGCTGCCTGGTCGGCGCCAATGCCGGTATCGGTATTCCGCTGGGCGACCGCAACACTGTGGAGTCGGGCCTGTACGTGACCGCTGGTACCAAGGTTGCGTTGCTTGATGAAAACAACGAGCTGGTGAAGATCGTCAAGGCGCGCGAACTGGCGGGCCAGAACGACTTGCTGTTCCGTCGCAACTCGCAGACTGGCGCAGTGGAATGCAAAACCCACAAGTCGGCCATCGAGCTGAACGAAGCACTGCACGCTCACAACTGATGCTGTGTGTGGGTTCGACGTCCTCCGACGTTGAACCCACCTTCACACGCAGGACCCACAATGCCCCTCTTCTCCCCCTGGCGTGCCGATTTTCCAGCGATCGCCGCCTTGCAACGCCAAGGCCAGACCTATCTGGACAACGCGGCTACCACGCAAAAACCTCAGGCACTGATCGATGCCCTGACCCACTACTTCAGCAACGGTGCCGCCAATGTGCATCGTGCCCAACATCTGCCCGGCGCACATGCCACTCAGGCCTTCGAAGCCAGCCGGCTCAAGGCAGCCCACTGGCTGAATGCCGGTGACAGCGGGCAAATCATATTTACCCACGGCGCAACCTCTGCACTCAATCTGCTGGCCTACGGGCTGGAACATGAGTTCTCGGCGGGTGACGAGATCGCCATCAGCGCGCTTGAGCATCACGCTAACTTGTTGCCTTGGCAGCAACTGGCGCAGCGTCGGGGCCTGAAACTGGTGATTCTGCCCATTGATGAGCGCGGCGTGATCGATTCTGAAGCAGCCGCCAGCCTGATCGGGCCACGCACGCGATTGCTGGCAGTCAGTCAGTTTTCCAATGTACTCGGGACCTGGCAGCCGCTGGCCCGCCTTGTTGCGATTGCCAAGGCACACGGCGCACTGACCGTCGTGGATGGCTCGCAAGGCGTTGTGCATGGTCGCCACGACGTGCAGGCGCTGGGCTGCGACTTCTACGTGTTCTCCAGCCACAAACTCTACGGCCCGGAAGGGCTCGGTGTTCTGTACGGGCGCAACGATGCCCTGCCGAACCTGACGCACTGGCAGTTCGGCGGCGAGATGGTGCTGACTGCCGACTATCAGCACGCAAAATTTCGTCCGGCACCTCTGGGTTTTGAAGCAGGCACACCGCCCATTGCCAGCGTGATCGGCCTCGGAGCAACGCTCGATTATCTGGAAAACCTCGACCATCAGGCAGTCGCCGATCATGAATCAAGACTGCATCGGCGTTTGCTGGAAGGTTTGCAACAGCGTGATGGCATTCAGGTATTGGGCGACCCTGACCTGGCACTGGTCAGCTTCGTGGCACACGGTGTACACAATGCCGACCTTGCCCATCTGCTGACCGAGCAAGGCATTGCGGTACGCGCGGGACATCACTGCGCAATGCCGCTGTTCAAGACACTCGGTCTGCCCGGCGCCATACGGGTTTCGCTTGCGCTGTACAACGACTCGGACGACTTGCTGCGGTTTTTCAGCGCACTGGATCAGGCTCTGGAGCTGCTCAGATGACTATTCCGGCCACTGCACTCATTGCCCTGGAGACCTTCGCGCAACCACAGAGCTGGGAGCAGCGCGCACGCCTTCTAATGCAGTGGGGTGATCGTCTGCCACCGCTGGACGATCATGAAAAGTCGGATGACCATCTGGTGCATGGCTGCGAAAGCAAGGTCTGGCTGACTGGCGAACTCGGTGCCGATGGCTGGCAGTTTCAGGCCAGCAGCGACGCACGGCTGATTCGCGGGCTGGTTGCGCTTTTGCTGGCACGGGTCAACGGGCTGTCTGCCTCGGAGCTGGAAAGCGTGGACCTGCCTGACTGGTTCACCCAACTGGGGTTGAGTCGCCAGCTTTCACCCTCGCGCAGCAATGGTTTGAACGCTGTGCTACAAAAGATGCGTGAGCTGACTCAGGCCTGAACGTCTGTTGCAGCTAGCGGTTTGACCCGCTCGGACGGTCGTCGCGTCCCTGCGACCAGCTTGTCCACGGCGCGGGTTGCGGCAACCATGCCAAACGTCGCGGTGACCATCATTACCGCGCCGAAACCGCCCGCACAGTCCAGCTTGACGCCATCACCGACAAACTTCTTTTCCAGACAGATGCTGCCATCCGGCTTCGGATAACGCAGTTGCTCGGTGGAAAACACACAAGGCACGCTGTAATGGCGGTTTGGGGTGCGCGAAAAGCCGTAATCGCGACGCAGTGTAGAGCGCACCTTGGAGGCCAGCGGGTCATTGAACGTACGGTTCAGGTCGGCGATCTGGATCAGGGTCGGATCAATCTGCCCGCCCGCACCGCCGGTGGTAACCATCTGAATCTTGCGTCGTTTGCACCAGGAGATCAGCGCAGCCTTGGCGTTGACGCTGTCGATGCAGTCGATCACAAAGTCCATGTCCTGAGTGATGCACTCGGCCATGGTGTCGCGGGTCACGAAATCCGTTACAGCGTGTACGACGCAATCAGGGTTGATAGCCCGAATGCGCTCGGCCATTACCTCGACCTTCGGCCGTCCGACCGTGCTGTCCAGCGCATGCAACTGGCGGTTGCTGTTGCTGACACAGACATCGTCCATGTCAAACAGCGAAATCTCGCCCACGCCACTGCGCGCCATCGCTTCCGCCGCCCACGAGCCCACGCCGCCGATACCGACCACCGCCACGTGAGCCGCGCGCAGACGTGCCAGCCCCTCAATGCCGTACAAACGGGCGATGCCTGCGAAACGTGGATCGTCTGTGTTCATGATCAATACCCCGAAAACCGGCGCGCATTATAGGGGTTAGTCGGAAGTTAAGACACTCGGCTTGTTGTCGAAACGCGATCAGTACTGACTGTGCAAAAAACATCTGGCGTGCAACGACAACGAAGAAAAGATTCTAAACGCCGGAAAACCCTGACACTTCAACGTTGCTAGGGTTAATGGACGCGACAGGGAGTCGCGGCGTCGATACACCGCATGGAGCGTATTTCAAACATGGACGAACATTCAGGAAGGGCAGCAGCCTGGCCAAAAAACCTGTTCAAAACCAGATTCAACTATCCGCCCGACTGGCCTGCAATGATCTCTGGCGTGGCATACGCCCCTTTTCATCCAGGACAAAGCCCGTACAAACAGATTTTCCCAACCAGAGACCAAATAAAGAATGACCTGCTGCTGCTTCGGAGCCTCACAAAAAACATCAGGATTTATTCGGTTGAGGGCACATTGAGTCATATACCCGAGCTCACCGAAGAACTGGGCATGAATGTCACGCTCGGTGTGTGGATAACAGAAGATAACGAGCACAACATCCAGGAAATGAATGCCGGGATCGAACTCGCCAACCGCTACACCAGCGTGCAACGCTTGATCCTGGGAAATGAAGTCCTGCTTCGCGATGATATTCCCGTCGGCCTGCTTATCGAGTATTTGCAAACCGCACGGCGTGCCGTCAACGTGCCGGTCTCGACCTCCGAGATATGGACGCAATGGTACGAGACACCGGAACTCGTCATGCAGGTCGACTTCATTGCAGCTCATATATTGCCTTTCTGGGAAGGTGCTTCAGCGCTGGAGGCGAGCGCGATAGTTCTGGCACACGCGAATGAACTGAGAGCGAGATTCCCCGATAAGCCCCTGATACTTTCCGAGATTGGCTGGCCTAGCAAAACCGCGGCCAAAAGGCGGATGACAACGTCCGGCGCAGAGTACTCAATATACCTGCGCAACCAGATTCCTTTACTGGACCAGCACGGCCATGACTACTTCGTGATAGAAGCCTTTGACCAGGACTGGAAGACTGAAGAAGGCCTGCCAGGCCCTAATTGGGGTCTGTTCGATGCCAAGCGCAGATTAAAACTGCAAACCAGCGGTCCGGTAAAAATGCCGGTCAACGTACCCTCGGAAATGCTTAGGCTTATCAGCCACCTGAAGCCAGGCTCATGGCATGCAGGCGTCTCTATAATCATTCTTGCTTATTGGATATTGGTATGGCTGGGCATGAGCTACGCGCACTCACTGTGCATCTGGCTGGCGCTGCCTCTCGCTTTTATCTGGGCCACCTGCTTGCTGGCCTACCTGGGCATCGAAACGCACGAACTCCTGGAAACATGCTGGGGACCGGACGCCCCACGATCGTTCTCTCCGATACATCGGCATGCGGGTCCCACACCAAAGGTTTCCCTGCATATCGCGTGCTACAACGAACCTCCGGACATGGTGAAACTGACTCTCGACTCGTTGCGAACACTGGATTACCCGGATTACGAGGTTCTGGTCATCGACAACAATACTCAGGACCCGGCGGTCTGGAAGCCCATTGAACACTATTGTCAGCGCCTCGGCCCGCCGTTCCGGTTTTTTCACATCAATCCTCTTTCCGGGTTCAAGGCAGGCGCACTTAACTACCTGCTGAAACATACAGCTGAAGACGCAGAGATTGTGGCAGTCGTCGACGCTGATTACTGCGTCCACCGACAGTGGCTCAAACACATGGTGCCGCACTTCACGAACCCGGAGATCGCAGTCATTCAATCACCGCAGGATTACCGCGACAGTAACGAAAGCCTGTTCAAGCGCTGCTGCCAGGCCGAATATCGAGGCTTTTTCAACATCGGCATGGTCATCCGCAACAACCATGACGCCATTATCCAGCACGGCACCATGACGCTGATCCGCCGGTCAGCACTGGACCGGCTGGGGTGGGCACAATGGTGCATATGTGAAGATGCAGAACTGGGCCTGCGTATGCTGGAAAACGGTTTTTCCACGGGTTACGCCGCTACCAGCTATGGGAAAGGGCTGACTCCGGACACGTTCATTCATTTCAAAAAACAACGCTACCGCTGGGCATATGGAGCTATCCAGATCGTCAAGCGGCATGCCCGGAGCCTGATGGCAGGAAACTGCGAATCACTGAGTGCGATGCAACGCTACCATTTCATCGCGGGATGGATGCCGTGGGCGGCAGAAGGCATGAATTATCTGCTAACGCTTGCCGCGCTCGCCTGGTCGCTGGCGATGATTCTGGAGCCAGATACTTTCGGGCCGCTGCCATGGGTATTTTCCACGCCATTGATACTGATGCTTGCGCTTCGCTCGCTCAAGGTAATTGCGCTCTACCGACAGTTGGTCAGCACAAACATCAGAGAGGCTCTTGCAGCGATACTGGCTGGCATGGCGCTTTATCCGACGATAGGCAAGGCCGTGCTGGCGGGTTGCGTCACATCAGGAATGCCGTTCTTCAGAACACCCAAACACACGTCCGCACATCTGATCGCGCAAACCATTCTCGATGTAAAAGAAGAACTGTCTACCGTGATTATCTCGTGGACGACAATTGTGCTTTTACTCATGCACCGAGCAGTCATCAATATGGATTCAGGTTTCTGGATGGCAATGCTGCTCGCACAATCACTTCCTTATCTGGCGGCGGTGGTCATGGCCATCCTGTCGGCCAGCGCCAACCGCCCTTCCCGCCCCACAACCTGACATATCCACAGGGCACGATAAACGACGGCTCAGGCCGTCGTTTTGCTTTAAGATATCCGCCTTTTCGCGCCCAAAGTCTTGCTACCGGAGTTCTGTACATGACGGCCCCAGCCAACCTTTCGCCCACCCTACAACTTGCCTGCGACCTGATCCGTCGACCTTCGGTAACACCGGTCGATGCCGATTGCCAGAAGGTAATGATGCAGCGCCTGGGCGATGCCGGGTTCAAGCTGGAGCCGATGCGCATCGAAGACGTCGACAATTTCTGGGCCACTCATGGTTCCGGCGACGGCCCGGTACTGTGTTTCGCCGGCCACACCGACGTGGTGCCGACCGGTCCGGTGCAAAACTGGCAGAACGACCCGTTCGATGCCCTGATAGACGAGCATGGCATGCTCTGCGGACGTGGCGCCGCAGACATGAAAGGCAGTCTGGCGGCAATGCTGGTCGCGGCCGAGCGTTTCGTCGCTGACCATCCGGACCACAAGGGTTCGGTGGCGTTTCTGATCACAAGCGATGAAGAAGGTCCGGCCCATCATGGTACCAAGGCCGTGGTCGAGCGTCTGGCCGCACGCAAGGAGCGTCTGGACTGGTGCATCGTCGGCGAGCCGTCAAGCACTACGCTGGTGGGCGATGTGGTCAAGAACGGCAGGCGCGGTTCGCTGGGCGCCACGCTCATCGTACGCGGCAAGCAGGGCCATGTGGCTTATCCGCATCTGGCGAAGAACCCGATCCACCTTGCAACGCCAGCGCTGGCCGAACTGGCCGCCGAGCATTGGGACAATGGCAATGATTTCTTTCCGCCGACCAGCTTCCAGATCTCCAACCTGAACGCAGGTACCGGAGCGACCAACGTAATCCCGGGCGAACTGGTGGCCGTCTTCAACTTCCGCTTCTCGACCGAGTCGACGGTCGAAGGCCTGCAACAGCGCGTCACTGCGATCCTCGACAAACATGAACTCGACTGGCACATCGACTGGGCGCTGTCGGGCTTGCCGTTCCTGACCGAGCCGGGCGCACTGCTGGACGCCGTGTCGTCCAGCATTAGGAACGTGACCGGGCGCGACACCAAAGCCTCGACCAGCGGAGGCACCTCGGATGGCCGCTTCATCGCGACCCTGGGCACTCAAGTGGTCGAACTTGGCCCGGTCAACGCGACCATTCACCAGGTCAACGAACGCATCCTGGCCAGCGATCTCGACGTGCTGACCGAGATCTACTACCAGACCCTGGTCAAGTTGCTCGCCTGATGCTGACCTGCCCAATCTGTTCTGCACCGCTAAGCGCAGCCGACAACGGTGTCGTATGCCCGGCCAACCATCGCTTCGACCGCGCGCGTCAGGGTTACCTGAACCTGCTGCCGGTGCAGCACAAAAACAGCCGTGACCCGGGCGACAATCAGGCGATGGTCGAAGCACGTCGCGACTTTCTCAACGCGGGGCACTACGCCCCGGTTGCCGAACGCCTGGCAGCGCTTGCGGCTGAACGCTCGCCGGCTCACTGGCTGGACATCGGCTGCGGTGAAGGCTATTACACTGCGCAGATCGCCGAGGCGCTGCCCCATGCCGACGGCTTTGCACTGGATATCTCGCGCGAAGCGGTCAAGCGCGCCTGCCGACGCAGCCCTGGCGTGACCTGGATGGTCGCCAGCATGGCCAGAGTGCCGCTGCCAAATGCAAGCTGTCAGTTTCTGGCCAGTGTATTCAGCCCGCTGGACTGGCAGGAAGCCAAACGTCTGCTGACACCCGGTGGCGGACTGATGCGCGTAGGCCCGACGCGCGAACACCTGATGGAACTGCGCCAGCAACTCTACGACGAGGTTCGCGATTACGCCGACGACAAGCACCTGGCGCTGGTACCGCCGGGCATGCAGTTGCAGCACAGCGAAACCCTGAGCTACACGCTAAAGCTGATCGACGGCCAGTCACGCGCCGATCTTCTGGCAATGACACCTCACGGCTGGCGTGCCAGTGCCGAACGCCGCACTGCGGTCATCGAGCAACCAGGACCTTTCAAGGTCACCGTTTCCATGCGCTACGATTATTTCGTGCTGCAATAAGCATTCAACAGAGGCACCCATGCGCCAACCCGATATCGAGATTTACCTGAAAGATGCAGACGTCGACCACAAGGCAATCGCCGAATGGCTGAGCAATGCCCTGGGCACTTGCAGTGACTGGACGCAACGCGGCCAGACCTGGAAATGCAAGGCGGGCGAAGTGGCCGTGACCTGGCTGCCAAAGGCCGTCGGCAAATGGAACAGCCTGCACCTCGACAGCGACCAGACCCCTTGGGAAGACGACATCGCTTGCGCCCGCGCGGCCTTCGCAGCGCTGAACGTTGAAGTACGCTGCGCACCAGGCACCTGGATCGAAGAAGAAAGCGACGAAACTGCCGACCGCTGGATCCGCGTCAGTGCCGATGGCGAAGAAGAGATTACCTGGCGCACGGCGTAAGGCTTTTCCCCTAGACGCTATGGATGACCGACGTCGATGAAGCAAGCCTGCTCGATCCAGCGCGCTTTTCAAGCGTTCGTCTCCAGCGCAGAGGCCACAACAGGCGTGCAGCGGTTTTTGCCGATCGTCTCGGGATACGTCACACTGGCGCCCATCTCGGGCAGCCGCCCGTTCCTGACTCAGCAGAAGCCGTATGACCCGATCTCCCTTCCGTCGTCTCGTGTTCGGCACTCTGCGCCGATTGTTGTATCTCTGGGTTCGCTCGGAAACAATCAACCAATCGTCTTTCACGCTCAACCTTGATCGCAGCCGGCCGGTTTTCTATGCCCTGCAGTCTCCGTCGCTCAGTGATCTGGCGGTAATCGATACCGAATGCCGCAAAGCAGGGCTGCCTAGACCGGTATTGTCCGTGGCGGTTGGCAACCTGATCGAACCCGCAGCATTCTTTTACCTAACACCATCGCCCGACTGGCTCGGTCGCCAAGACAAGCGCGGCGCACCGCCGACCCTGGAGCGTCTGGTTGCGGGGGTCAGTCAGAACCCCGCTGAAGATGCGCAGATCATTCCGGTCAGCGTGTTCTGGGGGCAATCCCCGGACAGAGAGTCCAGCGCCTGGAAGCTGCTGTTCGCTGACAGCTGGGCGGTGACTGGTCGCTTACGTCGCTTGGTCAGCATTCTGATTCTGGGCCGCAAGACACGCGTGCAGTTCTCCGAGCCCATTCACATGCGCGAGCTGGTTGACCAGAACAAAGGCTACGAACTGACCCTGCGCATGACTCAGCGCCTGCTGCGCGTGCATTTTCGCAACCTGAAAAGCGCAGTGATTGGCCCGGACGTTTCGCACCGCCGCAATGTGGTCAAAGGCCTGCTCGCCGAGCCATTGGTCAAGCAGGCCATCATCGAAGAGGCAGAGCGCGAAAAGATCACGCTGGAGAAAGCCCGGGAACGTGCACTGAGCTACGGCAACGAGATCGCCTCGGACTACACCTATTCCGCGATCCGCTTTCTGGAAGTGGTGCTCAGCTGGTTCTGGAACAAGATCTATGACGGCATCAAAGTCAGTCACATTGAAGGCGTGCAAGAGGTCGCACCCGGTCATGAAGTGATCTACGTTCCTTGCCATCGCAGCCACATCGATTATCTGCTGCTGTCTTACCTGCTGTTTCGCAACGGCCTCACACCACCGCACATCGCTGCCGGCATAAATCTGAACATGCCGGTGGTCGGCAGCCTTCTGAGGCGTGGCGGTGCGTTTTTCATGCGACGTACGTTCAAGGGCAACCCTTTGTACACCGCGGTCTTCAACGAATACCTGCACACCCTGTTTACCAAGGGTTTCCCGGTTGAATACTTCGTCGAGGGCGGTCGTTCGCGCACCGGACGCATGTTGCAGCCAAAGACCGGCATGCTCGCCATCACACTGCGCAGCTTCTTGCGCAACTCGCGGATGCCGATTGTCTTTATTCCGGTGTACATCGGTTATGAGCGAGTGCTGGAAGGCCGTACCTATCTGGGCGAACTGAGGGGCGCGACCAAGAAGAAGGAATCGATTTTCGACATCTTCAAAGTCATCGGCGCGCTGAAGCAGCGCTTTGGTCAGGTGTCGGTGAATTTCGGCGAGCCTATCAAGCTGGCCGAATTTCTTGACAGCGAACAGCCAGACTGGCGCGCGCAGGAGCTGACGCCTGAATTTCGCCCTGAATGGCTGAGCGAAACGACTCACCGACTGGGCGAACGCGTCGCTCAGCACCTGAACGAAGCGGCAGCCGTAAACCCGATGAACCTCGTCGCCATTGCGCTGCTGTCGACTCAAAAGCTGGCACTCGACGACCAGGCCATGGAGCGCGTGCTCGACCTGTACCTGACACTGCTGCGCAGCGTCCCTTATTCGCCGCACACCACGTTACCGGAAGGCGATGGGCGCTCATTGATCGAGCACGTCAAAGGGATGGACCTGCTTGCCGAGCAAAAAGACGCGCTGGGCAAGATTCTGTACCTGAACGAGCAGAATGCGGTCTTGATGACGTACTACCGCAACAACGTGTTGCATATCTTCGCCCTGCCCTCCCTGCTGGCGAGCTTTTTCCAGAGTTCGTCGCGCATGAGCCGCGAACAGATTCTGCGCTACACGCGTGCGCTGTACCCGTACCTGCAATCGGAGCTATTCATTCGCTGGCCATTGAGCGAGCTCGATGCGGTGGTCGACCAGTGGCTGAATGCATTTGTCGAACAAGGCCTGCTGCGCTTTCGCAAAGACGTTTATGTACGTCCGGAACCCAGCTCTCGAGAGTTCGTGTTGCTGACCCTGTTGTCGCGGGCCATTGCGCAAACGCTGCAGCGTTTCTACATGGCAATCGCCTTGCTGCTCAACAGCGGACAAAACACCCTTAGCGCCGAAGAACTGGAAGACCTGTGCACGGTAATGGCCCAGCGCCTGTCGATTCTGCATGGCCTGAATGCGCCTGAGTTTTTCGACAAGAGCCTGTTCAGGCACTTCATCCAGACCCTGCTCGACCTCGGCGTACTGCGCAAGGACAGCGCCGGCAAGCTGAGCTATCACCCCATGCTGGGCGAACTGGCAGAAGGTGCAGCCAAACGCGTCTTGCCTGCTGAAATACGCCTGTCCATCCGGCAAGTGGCGCTGCACAGCAACGAAGAAGAGCAAAACGTAAGAAGCGAAACAGGGGCAGCGTAGGGTATTTCAGCAACTTGGCAGGGTTTTCCAGACAGGCAGTCGGTTCGCAGTTCGTATGCTCTGCTGCCTGCTAGGGTGGGGTTACACCCATGAAGGGTGCTCACTCAATAAGGAAATTGAAATGACCAGCGAAACCCTAGTAAGGCTTCAGGGCGAAGTGTTTTACCTGCCACGCATTGCGCTGCCGAACGGCTGCAACCTGAACGTCACCCTGAGTGACATCAGCCTGGCTGACGCCCCGGCAGATGTCATCGCCACGTGCGAAAAACAGATCGACCACCAGACACCGTTACCGTTCGAACTGGGCTATGCCGGGAACCGTTATCCTGTGCAAGGCCATAGCTATGCCTTCTCGGCGCGCATCGAACACCAGGGCAAGTTGCTCTGGATCAACGACACCGTCCACTCGATTGAACTGACAGACCAGAACCAGAGCGGCCTGAAAATCAAGGTTATTCAGGTCTCTGACTGATCGGTCCGCAGTCAAATCACGCTTCAGCGGCGCGCTATCTGCGCGCCGCTTTCGATTCTCCCAGCCTGTTTTCTCCAGCGACATTCTGCACACCAAGGTTTTGGATGCCTTCTCATGACTTCCTGATACGCTTGACAGCGTAACGCGCCAACTTTGAATCAGGCGCAGGTCAGAACTCATTTCTACAAGGACGCCTTATGCCTCGTTTTTCGTTTACGTTCGCCGGTCTGTGTGCTGGCCTGCTGATGTCTGCCAATGTTTTTGCCTTGTCGCTGAGCGACCTTTCGCAGTCGGACGCCACTGGCGGGCTCAAGGACGCCCTGACCCAGGGCGCTCAGGTTGCGGTCAAGCAACTGGGCGTACCCGGTGGCTTCAGCAAGAATCAGGACGTGCGCATCGAACTGCCTGGCAAACTGGGCCAGGTCGCGAAAAAGATGAAAATGCTCGGCATGGGCAGTCAGGTCGATCAGCTGGAAAACAGCATGAACCAGGCTGCTGAAGCGGCCGTACCCCAGGCTCAGGCGTTGCTGGTAGATGCTGTGAAAAAGATGAGCGTGACTGATGCCAAGGCCATTCTCAGTGGCGGCAAAGACTCGGCAACCCAATACCTCAGTAGCACCAGCCGCGAACAGATTCGTGCCAAATTCCTGCCTATCGTCAAGAAATCTACCGATCAGGTAGGCCTGGTGCAGAAATACAATGCCTTTGCCGGCAAGGCCGCCGCTCTTGGTGCGCTGGACAGCAAAAGTGCCAATCTCGAAAGTTATGTGACCGAGCAGGCCCTCAACGGCCTGTTTGAGATGATTGCCAAACAGGAAGAAAGCATTCGCGCCAACCCACAGGCAGCGGCGACCGGGCTGGCGAAAAAGGTGTTCGGGGCACTTTAGTTATTGGGAGCTGCCCTGAGTGTCCTGCTGTTTTCCCACTGCTTTGGGTTTTAAGGCTTTCTTCGGGTAGACATCGTAGCGGCTGGACTTGCCATCCAGCGCGTAACCCGGCTTGGGACCGACAATGCAAGGCGCCTTGCGCGGGCGTTTGACCACCACGCGATGGGTGGCCAGCGCGAGGGCAGCCTCGAGCAATGCCGGTGCGTCCATGTCATCGCCGACCAGCGGCCGGAACAGGCGCATCTCCTTTTTCACCAGCGCGGTTTTTTCTCGGTGGGGGAACATGGGGTCGAGGTAGATGACCTGCGGCGGCTCGCCTGTCCAGTCACGGATGATCTCGATGGCGTTGCCGGTCAGCAGGCGCATCTGCGCGATGATCGAACCGACATCGCGGTCGCTGCGTCCGCGCAGCAGGCCATCTTCAAGCAGAGCAGCGATAATTGGCTGGCGCTCGATCAGGCTCATCTCGCAGCCAAGGCTCGCCAGGACGAATGCGTCCTTGCCCAGCCCGGCGGTGGCATCCAGCACGCTGGGCCGTATGCCTGGCTGAATGCCAACGGCTTTGGCGATCATCTGCCCGGTGCCACCGCCAAACAATCGACGATGAGCAACAGCACCCTCGACAAAATCGACCCTTACAGCGCCCGGCGCATCGTCGCCCAACTGTTGCAATTGCAGCCCATCATCGGTGACCTGCAAAGCAAAATCCGCCTCAACGTCCTGCAACGGCAGCCCTAGTCTTTGCGCCCAATCGGCTGCGGCAGCCTGCCCGTCGACCCTCTGCGACTCGACCCGGACACGACTGCCTGCTTGCTGCTCACTCATTGCGTTCATACACTCGAAAATTGTTAATGATCGGCAAGATCTGCCGATAACCAAGTATCCGGCATTTTGCCAGACCCAAGGCCAGTACTGATCGCTATGTCAGACATTGTTCAATCATCCATCGGCTATTTGTCGCACTCAGGCGACTTTAGCGTTCGCAACAGCCGCACACTGGGTGGTGTGACGCATCTGTGGTCGGATGCATTTGCCCGGGCGATGGCAGAACAGGTCAGTGACAGCGCTACAGTTGCAGTACACCCGACCGCGGTTGAAGTCGATGTCGAAACCGGCGAGCCGGTCGCTGGTGCGAAAACCCTGAGCAAAATTGTTGAGCAACGCTCCTGCCCGGTTACTGACACCGAGGTCAAGCCACCTGAGCCTCTGTTCCTGCCGATCGCCGAATTTGATCTCGACCTGCTGCCACCGCCTGCCGAACCTTTCAGCATCGTCGAGATGATCGAACAGCAGCGCCATCTGGAATTCGACAGCAATTGGGTACGCCCAACCGTATTGAACCCCTACGATGACAAAGGCACGCCAGGCCCCGGCCCGCAGCCGCGACCTTTGCATTTGCCGATTGCCGAGCTTGAATGGGACCTGGCCGACAAGCCTGCCCTGCCGCTTGACCAGCAAACCATTGCCGCTCAACAGCGCCAGTTCGACTACGAAAACAGCTGGGCGCGCCCACTGATTCTGCAAAACCTGCGGATGGCGGCCTAAGCCTCAAACAAGCGGCGAGCGTCTGTTAGCGCGCCTGTGATGTATCGCTTGCCCCTGACTTACCGACACACCGACCACCTTCCCATATCCAGATGAAAATGATCACGATGCGCCGCGTTGTATTCCGGCCCCAGCACCGTGCTGAAATTTCTGCAGGCACCATCACGCACCTGCCTCAGAAAACGCCCTTTGTAACCGGTATCGCCCCAGTCCTTTAGCAGATTGATGCGCTGACCATCTGCCAGGCGAAAGCCCGAGATGTCCAGCGCGTTGGCCGTCGCATGCTGACTGAGCCTGCTGTTGGCGCGGTTATAGATGTTACGGCAGGCAAAGCTGCCAAGGTGATCGATCCGCACCACACGCTGGCCGAAAACCGCCTGAGCAGCTGGCTGCAAGGTGTGAATATCGAACAGCGCATAGGCAACAGCCAGTGGGCAACTGGCAAGAAAACTGCTGCTCAGCGCCACATCGCCACCCTGAATACGCACGGTATTTTCCAGCGGACATTTGGCGTCCGGACCACTATCAGCCTGGCGACTGAAGCGCAGCCCGGAAGTACCCAACACCTGGCCACACAGCGAGGGGTCATTCTGCAATCGAGACAATTTATAAACGGTCAGGATGTTCGGCTCTGCTCGCACGTCCAGCGGTGCCCAAGGGTTCCAGCGCGCTGGCACTTCGACCCAGCCACGCCAGACCGCAAGCGCACAGCCGGTGAAGATCACCAAGAAAAACAGCAATACCCGCATGTTCAGCCTTCGCACCGGTTAAAGCTCTATAAGCCCACACCTAGTGGCTTCAGAGCAAGCCCAACTGCTCCACTTGCGGACCGCGCTCCAGCTCAGGCAAAGATGGCAAGCCCGGCAGCCGTGCCATCAGTTGCTCATGAAAGCGTCTGGCCAGTTCAGGAGCCCTCAGGTTGTCGGGGGTGTGCAGAAACACGTAGGGCGTGCGCCCCTCTTCGATCCATGCCGCGACCTTCTCTACCCACTGAACCAGAAACGGGTCGTTGGCTTCCAGCTCCGGACGGCCGATGAAGCGGACTTGAGGGAAAAGGGTCAGTGCTGCAGGACGCGGTGGCACTTTCGGCTTCTTGGACTGCGCATGCAGCACGGCGGGATCAGTCGAGACACAACTGAACAATGCACGCGAATCGAGGCAGATACGTTCGATGCCCCGGTCCAGCAGCAGGCGATTGAGCATGCGCTCCTCATCGCCCTTCAGGAAGAAAGCCATATTGCGCACTTCCACCGCCAGAGGCACGCTCAACTCATCGACAAAGCTGACCAGTTCAGCGAGCCTATGCGGGGTGAAACTCGCGGGCAATTGCAGCCAGAATGGCGCAATCCGGCCTCCCAGCGGCGCAAGCAGACGAATGAATTCCTCGGCAGCACCGACTTGCTGGCGAAGGTCGCCGCTGTGGCTGATGTCTTTGTGGAATTTGGCGGTGAAGCGGAAATCTTCAGGCATCGTCTCAGCCCAACGCTGCACGGTCGTGGCGGCGGGACGGGCATAGAAGGTGGTGTTGCCTTCAACAACGTTGAATACCTGAGTGTAAAGGCTCAGAAAATCGGCGGGACGCGCATCTTCAGGGTACAGGGAGTCGCGCCAGGCGTTTTCACTCCATGACGGGCAGCCGAGATAGTAAGGGAGGCGAGACACAATCAGACGTGAAGATCGAGCCCGGATACTTCAAGGTCCCAATCAACAAAGGTGGCAGTTGTGAGATAGCTGGCCAACGCATGGGCAACGCGAGAACTCATGGAGCGCGGAAAGATGATGTCCTGCGGACGCGCGGGGACATTGCCCGTGCTGCCAACCGGTGAGTCGCCCGATTCCCGACGAGCCTGCGCCGCAGGTGGCGGCAACTCGGCATCTGTAACGACTTCCTCAAAAGAACCTTCAACAGTAGCAGGCGTTTTCTGCGGCTTTCGCTTGATCGGGTATGAACGTGATGATGTTCCGTCTATGCGCATCGATTATTTACTCGGCGTCGATAGTGGCAATTTAGCGTTACTGCCTTGTAGTTCGCAAATTGCTTAACGATAACTAGACCACACATCTGGCAAATTGTTTTCGCTATATGCGATTAAGACGCATACAGACGATAAACGGTAGATGGCCTATTGACATTTATATCGGCCTGACACGGAGTTTCATGAGCAGCGAATCAGCTCGCCACTTTGCGGTCTGTGCGTTCCACGCTGCGCCTATCAACGCGCTTTAGGCGTCGCGACCTTGTCACGCAGGTACACCGGCTGAGCATCATCTGCCGGCAAGGATTCGCCGCGATGCCAGGCGAAGGTGGCCAAGGTCAGCAGGTCCTGTGCGTGGGGCAGCATGCTGGCATCGTAACCCGCCGGGCTTACCGGAATACGTTCGGCGTAGCCCCAGCCAGTGCCGGAACCGAACCACGGCTCGACGGAACCTGCCGGCAGTGCTGCCAGCTCGGGCGCCATGACCGCTTCCTCGCCGATCAGACGCATCTCACCGGCCTTCTCGGCGTAGCAACCCCAGTAGACCTCGTCCATGCGCGCATCGATGGCCGACGCGACGTGCGAAGCACCGTGCTCGCGAAAGGCACGTTGCGCCAGAACAGCCAGGTTCGAGACGGGCAACACCGGACGCTCCAGCGCGAACGCCAGCCCTTGCACCACACCGATTGCAATGCGAACCCCGGTAAAAGCCCCCGGACCGCGCCCGAAGGCAATGGCGTCCAGCGCCGACATTGCGATACCCGCCTCGGCCAGCAGGTCCTTGATCATGGGCAGCAGGCGCTGGGCATGCAGGCGTGGAATCACCTCATAATGGCTCAGTACCTTGCCGTCATGCAGCAAAGCGACCGAGCAGGCTTCAGTGGCAGTGTCCAGGGCCAGCAAGGTGGTCATCGGTGGTTCCGTCTTGGTGAAAAAGTGGCGCAGTATAAATGACAAATGGCCCGCAAGCGGGCCATTTATCAAGCAGGTGCAGCGGCTTAGCTCAGAGCGTCCAGCACTTTGGCAGTGATGTCTTCAACCGAACCGACGCCAGGAATATGGCTGCACTTGGGCTTGCCGTTCTTCGCTTCGAGCTCGCTGTAGAACTTGACCAGCGGTTTGGTCTGGTCATGGTAAACCTTCAGGCGCAGACGCACGGTTTCTTCTACGTCATCCTTGCGCTGTACCAGTGGTTCGCCAGTCAGATCATCCTTGCCTTCGACCTTCGGCGGATTGAAGATCGTGTGGTAGATGCGGCCAGAACCCTCGTGCACACGGCGACCCGACATGCGCTTGACGATTTCTTCGTCATCAACGGCGATTTCCAGCACATGGTCGATTTCCAGACCGGCCTTCAACAGCGCTTCAGCCTGAGGGATGGTGCGAGGGAAGCCGTCGAACAATACGCCATTCGCGCAGTCCGGCTCAGCCAGACGGTCCTTGATCAGACCAATGATCAGGTCATCGGAAACCAGATTGCCCGCGTCCATGACGCTTTTGGCTTTCAGGCCCAATTCAGTGCCAGCCTTGACCGCAGCGCGCAGCATGTCGCCTGTCGAAACTTGCGGGATGCCGAATTTTTCAGTGATGAATTTTGCCTGAGTACCTTTACCGGCCCCGGGAGCTCCCAGCAGAATCACGCGCATCGTCATGCTCCTCAAATTTTTTATAGTGAAATCAACGGATTCGCCTCGGGGGCCAATCTAAAAAATAATCAGGCCAACAGGCCGAAAGGCTGATCAAGATACACAGCAGACCGGGGCCGCACAAGCCGCCGAAAGTCGCAGCAACCGCAGGCGTGCAGGCTTGCGGGCCTTGGTAGTCGTACAGCGTGATCTGCATCAATGTTTTCGGTGGGCCGGCCTGCAAACCCAGGCGCTGCCGTTGCCGGATCGAAACGACCTGGCAACGGCGCCGCTCAAGGCCTTCAACCAGTGTTGCGCAGACCGGCAGCAATCCCCGCCACAGACACCAGCAGCGCCAGTTCCAGAGGGCTGTCAAGATTAGCTTCACGGTTACGCGACCGGGAAAGAAGCTCGGCCTGAAGCAAATGCAGCGGGTCCAGGTAGGCGTTGCGCAAACTGATGAACTCAAGCGTTTCAGGGCTATGAGCCAGCAGTCGCGCCTGACCGGTCAGGCCCAACACCACCTTGCAGGCCTGCGACAATAGGTCGCGCAAATGTGCGCCCAAATGTTGCAGCTCGGCGGAGACCAGACGTTCGTCATAGAGTCGGGCAATGTCCGCGTCGGCTTTGGCCAGTACCATTTCCAGCATGTCGATACGGGTTCTGAAGAACGGCCACTGCTCGCGCATCTGCGCCAGCACATCACCCTCCCCGCGTGCCAGCGCCTTGCTCAGCGCCGCTTCCCAGCCAAGCCAGGCGGGCAACATCAGGCGAGTCTGGGTCCAGGCAAAGATCCACGGAATCGCGCGCAGGCTTTCAACACCTCCTTCACGACGCTTGGCCGGGCGACTGCCCAATGGCAAGCGGCCCAATTCCTGCTCGGGTGTCGCCTGGCGGAAGTACTCGACGAACTCGGGATTCTCGCGCACCACGGCGCGATAGGCGCTGACGCCGTCGCTGGCCATCTGGTCCATCATCGTGCGCCAGGCGGGCTGTGGCGGCGGAGGCGGCAACAAGGTGGCTTCCAGTACGGCGGCCAGGTAAAGGTTCAGGTTCTGCTCGGCGATGTCCGGTAGACCAAACTTGAAACGAATCATTTCGCCCTGTTCGGTGGTGCGGAAGCGTCCAGCCACCGAGCCAGGCGGCTGGGACAAAATCGCCGCATGCGCCGGGCCGCCGCCCCGCCCAACCGTACCACCGCGACCATGGAACAGCAGTAATTCGACCTGTTGCTCACGGCAGATTTCGACCAACCTTTCCTGCGCCCGGTACTGCGCCCAGGCCGCTGCCGTGGTGCCAGCATCCTTGGCAGAATCGGAATACCCGATCATGACTTCCTGCGGGCCGTGCAGGCGCGAGCGGTAACCGGGCAAACCCAGCAAGGTCTCGATTACCGGCCCGGCGTTGTCGAGGTCGGCAAGGGTCTCGAACAGTGGCACCACACGCATTGGGCGCTGCAGGCCAGACTCCTTGAGCAGTAACTGCACGGCCAGGACGTCTGAAGCCGAACCGGCCATCGAGATGACATAGGAGCCCAGCGACGCCGCCGGAGCCGCTGCCACCTCTCTGCAGGTCGCCAGAACCTCTGCGGTATCCGCCGCAGGCTTGAAGTAGCTCGGCAACAACGGTCTGCGGTTATCCAGCTCGCGCAGCAGAAAGTCGATCCGGGCCTGTTCATCCCAGTCTTCATAGCGTCCCAGCCCGAGGTAATCGGTGATTTCAGTCATCGCCGCGCAATGCCGGGTGGAATCCTGACGCACGTCCAGACGCACCAGAAACAGGCCGAAGGTGACTGCACGACGCAGACAATCCAGCAGCGGGCCGTCGGCGATCACGCCCATGCCGCACTCATGCAGGGACTGGAAGCACAGCAGCAACGGGGCCAGCAGGTCCTGATTATCGTGCAGCACCGCTTCAGGAGCGGGCTGGCTGGCCGTCAATGACGCATTGGCCCAATTGCGAGTGGCACGCAGGCGTTCGCGCAGGCGCTTTAGTTCGGCGCGATACGGCTCGGCACTGTCACCGACACTGGCGCGCAGTGCGGTACTGGCCTGTTGCATCGACAGCTCCGCCGCCAGATTGTCGACGTCACGAAGGTACAGGTCAGCCGCCATCCAGCGCGCCAGCAGCAGTACTTCACGGGTGACGGCCGCAGTTACATTTGGATTGCCATCACGGTCGCCCCCCATCCAGGACGCAAAGCGGATCGGAGCGGCGTCAAGTGGCAGGTGCGTGCCTGTGGCCGAGAACAACGCGTGATCGGCCTTGCGCAGGTAATTCGGAATAGCGTGCCAGAGTGAATGTTCGATGACGGCAAAGCCCCACTTTGCCTCATCAACAGGGGTGGGGCGAATCCGCCGGATCTCTTCGGTGTGCCAGGCCTCGGCAATCAGGCGCTGCAGGCGAGAAGTGATCTGAGAACGCTCGGCGCTGCTCAAGTCTCGATGGTCCAGCGCCGCCAGTTGCGCAGCGATCGCGTCGTATTTCTGAATCAACGTACGACGGGCCACCTCGGTGGGATGAGCCGTCAGCACCAGTTCGATTTGCAGCGTGCTCAACTGACGCGCCAGGGCATCAGGCGCATGCCCCTCAGTTTTCAGGCGATCAAGCAACTCGGGCAGCACCCGCGACTCGAACGGCAAAGGCTGAGTGTCGTCACGCCGGTGCATGAGCTGATACTGCTCGGCGATGTTGGCCAGGTTGAGAAACTGGTTGAAAGCCCTGGCCACTGGCAGCAGTTCGTCATCTTCCAGCCCATCGACGCTTGAACTGAGCTGTTCGGCCCCTTCTGCAGAGCCGCGCCTGCCAGCCTTGGCGCCCTTGCGAATACGTTCGATCTTGTCGAGAAATTCGGCACCGCGTTGCTCACGAATCGTATTGCCCAACAGCTCACCCAGCAGGTGAACGTCTTCGCGCAGACGTGCATCGATATCGGCCATCGTTCCCTCTCCCGGTTTTTATTTGGGCTCAGTTGCGTATCCGTTCAAAAAGAACAGCTACGTGAATTCAAATCCGCTTTGCCAACAGTGCACCAAAAGCCCTTGCCACGACAAATCCTTGTAATAAAAAGCCTGCCCTGCATCCCCATGATCACGCGGGCTCAGCCTCGTTTACCTGTCGAACGGAATACTCTACCAACGCCAGGCGCTATTGAAATTTCCTGGCCGATGAGGAAATATTTATCTGAACTATTCAAAAAGTGCGCGGGTCGGAGCCATTAACCATTACAGAAAAGCCCGTCAGGCAGCAGGCAGTTGTATAACCTCATGCCCGGACTTGATAAGAAAACTGTCATGGATAACCACGTTCGGAGTCAGACAATGGAGTTGATCACCATGAACACCCCTACTGCCAAAAACAAATCCAAAGGCCTGCGCGGCCTGAAGCTTGCTGCGCTGGCAATCGGTAGCACCTTCATCCTCGCCGGTTGCGCAGGCAACCCGCCGTCAGAGCAGTACGCGGTTTCTCAGTCAGCCGTCAACAGCGCTGTCAGCGCCGGCGGTACCGAGTTCGCAGCCGTGGAAATGAAGTCGGCTCAAGACAAGCTCAAGGCAGCTGATCTGGCGATGCAGGACCACAAGTACGACGAAGCCCGCAAACTGGCTGAACAAGCCGAGTGGGACGCTCGTGTAGCAGAACGCAAATCTCAGGCCGCCAAAGCTGCCAAGGCCGTGCAGGATGCTCGTCAGGGCGTCAACGAACTCCGTGAAGAAGGCATGCGCCAGGTGCAGTGATTGCCCCGCCCTCCTTCTGTTTTCATGAATTCGTAACTGATTAAAGGACGACCCTATTATGCGTAAACAATTGATGATCCCTGCTCTGCTGGCCATGAGCGTTGCTTTGGCAGCCTGTGCAACCAAGCCCAACCCTAACCTGGAACAGGCTCGTAGCAACTTCACAGCGCTGCAGACCAACCCGGAAGCAACCAAGGTTGCTGCGCTCGAGACCAAAGACGCCAGCGAGTGGCTGGACAAGGCCGACAAGGCTTTCCGCGACAGCGAAGATGCTCAGAAAGTCGATCAGTTGGCTTACCTGACCAATCAGCGCGTCGAGCTGGCCAAGCAGACCATTGCCCTGCGCACTTCTGAAGCCGCTCTGCAGAACGCTTCTGCCGACCGTGCCAAAGCGCGTCTGGACGCACGTGATGCCCAGATCGCAGCACTGAAAAACAGCCTGAACGCCAAGCAGACCGAGCGCGGTACGCTGGTAACGTTCGGCGACGTGCTGTTCGACTACAACAAGGCTGACCTGAAGCCGACCGCTCAGGGCGACATTGGCAAGCTGGCCTCTTTCCTTCAGGAAAACCCTGACCGTAAAGTAATTGTTGAAGGCTACACCGATAGCACCGGTTCGGCTTCCTACAACCAGTCGCTGTCAGAGCGTCGCGCCAACTCGGTCCGCATGGCACTGGTTCGCATGGGTGTAGACCCTGCGCGCGTCGTCACCATGGGCTATGGCAAGGAATACCCGGTTGCCGACAACACCAGCAACTCGGGCCGCGCCATGAACCGTCGCGTGGAAGTGACCATTTCCAACGACAACCAGCCTGTTGCACCGCGCTCTTCGATGAAATAAACGATCGAGCCGTTGCACCGAAGCCCCGCCTGCGCATACAGGCGGGGCTTTTTAATGCCTGGTTATTTATTGCCCGGGAGGCTGCTGGCCGATGCAACGCACCGCCTGCCTGTGGTCGTCGACCAGCACGCCCGACAACCCCTTTCGCGAGGTATCGAACAGCACCAGCACGCCATCAACGCATTGCGCGACTTCTGCGGCGGGCGTTGCAGCAACTTTGTAGTCCTCGCCGGGCACGGTCTTGAGCAGGGTGAATTCACTGAGCAGCAAGGCGTCTTCAGGTTTTGCAAAGTGCAGGTAACCGTAAAACCACAAGCAACCGACAGTACCGATGACTGCGCCGACGCCGCTCAGGATCATGCCATTGACGTTGCGGTCCCGATTCATTGCCCAGCCTGTCCGGGAGGGGCGGGATAATCGGGCACTTCGCCCAGACGACGCAGGCCGTTGAAGTGGGCCGGGTCTTCGAGGTAACGCAGCATAACCTGGCGCCACAGCGGATCGGCAAACGTCTGCACGTGCTCGCCTCGGGTCAGCTGGAACACCCGTGGCGGTGGCGCAGCCTTGTACAGCTCGATGCCATTGGCAAGAGGCACCAGCGTGTCGTCCATGCTATGGAAGATCAATATCGGCGTGCCTGCCAGTTGCGGCAGGCCGTTGACGGCACTGTCGGCGTCCGGAATCAGCCACGACAACGGCGTTTTCAAAGGCCAGGTCAGCCAGGATTTGCTCAGCGAGTTTTGCGCGACGCTGCGGTAGCTGGCCGGCACGCTGTCGAGAACCAGTGCCTTTACTCTGGAGCGTTCCTGCGGATGCTCTGCCAGGTAGTGCACTGCCAACGCGCCGCCGATGCTCTGCCCCAGCACCACGAGCGGTTTACCTTGTACCTGCGGCGCGGCGTTCAGCCAGTCGAAAGCCGCCTGAACGTCCTCATACACAGATGGCAGGCTGGGTTTGCCCTGCGACTGACCATAACCGCGGTAGTCGAGCATCAGCACCTGATAACCCTGTTCCGGCAACCACCAGGTTCCGCCCAGGTGCCACGAAAGGTTGCCGCCGTTGCCGTGCAGGTGCAGAACCGTGCCCTTGACCGGCACCCCTTCTTTGGCCGGCAGCCACCAGCCGTGCAGGCGCGTACCGTCGGCAGCGGTCAGGTTGACGTCCTGATAGCGCAGCCGCGCCTTGTCTGGCGTGAACGGCACACCCGGCTCGGGATAAAACAGCATCGAGCTGCAGCCGGTGAGACTCAGGATCAGGGCGAAGATGCCGATCAGTTTCAAAAAGAGGTTCCTTAAAGTCTCATTGCCATAGGGCTCTCGCGCCGACGCTCCGCATCATGCGCAAGCCTGTTTTTGATACTGGCCAAAGGCCGAGAGGACGAAAAACCGACCGCGTGGCTACAGGATATTCGAGTAATCCGCTTCAATGCGGTCCAGGCTGAGGTGATTGAGGAAGTTGGAGAAACACATCCAGGCCGACAGCGCATTCATGTCGCGAAATTGTTCTGGCAGGTATTTGGGGGCGACAACCAGGCCTTCGTCCACCAATTGCCGCAGGCTGCGCATGTCTTCCAGCGTGGTCTTGCCACAAAACAGCAGCGGCACCTGTTCAAGCTTGCCCTTGCGCACGGCCAACTGAATGTAGTTGTAGACCATGATGAAGCCTTTCAGGTAAGAGAGGTCCTTGGTGAACGGCAACCCGTTCGGCACCGAGCCGCGGAATACCCGGCTGGCGTTGCCGTAACTCTCCGACATGCCGAAACCCTGTTCGCGATAGAACTCGAACACCTGCAGAAAATCAGCGCCCTGCTCCGCCATATGAATGGCACGCGTACGGTTGGTCAGCTTGCGCAGACGGCTGGGGTAAGAGGCAAAGGCAATGACTTCCATGAGAATCGCCAGCCCTTCCTGAGTCACCGTCGACGAAGGCGGGCCTTTGGACAGGAAGGTGCAGATCGGCTGATTTTGCCCGTTCAGCGTAGTACCGACATGAACCAGCCCTTCGTGGACCTCAAGCGCTCGCACATCACGTTCGTTGAACATCGCATCACTGCGGATCTTGATGTAGTCGGCACCGGCAGCCGCATCGGCGACGATACCGTCCGACTCAAACACACGAATGGTTTCCTCGGCCTCGCCGAACACCCGGTTCAGACGCGATTGCAGCAGCGAGACAGCGTCTTTGGCCGTCAGGATTTTGGGCTCGTCCTTCAAGTCACCGCGTCCGGCGATGTTGTTGAGGTAATCAGAAAGCATCAACCCCAGGTCGGCGAGAGTCGGGTCACCGGCATGGAACGCATCGGACGCCGCGCCGTACAGTTCCTGCGAGATCAGCCCGAAGTCAGGAGTGCCACGCGCTTCAAGCATGCGCACCACCATTCGGTACTCGCGGCACATGCGCCGCATGATCTGTCCGACCGGGTTGAACTGCCCCAACTGACGCGTGACGTCCCGCTCGATATTCTGAAACTCTTGCTTCAAGGCAACCGAATCGAAACCCAGCGGGCGGTTTTCATAATAGGCACGGTCCACGGCAGGCAATGCCTTGCCCTTGGCAGCCAGAAACTCCTTACGAACCGTCTCGTCCCACTTCACTGCATCCAGAATGCGGATGGGCGTCTGTGCAACGACGATCCGATCCGATAAAGCACGAATAGTCTGTTGATACTCGTCCACCGGGACTCCTTGGCTGGCGGGCTTTCGCCCTGCTGCTTGGCGGCGCACGGGTCATGCGCCACCTCTAGAAAAATATCCGAAAAGGCAGAATCGTCAAGCCGCGCGGGCTTCTGAACCAGAGAACCCGGCAAGAAGCATCGTCACGCCTTGAGGGGCTGCGGCGTCCCCAGCACCAGACGCATCTGACGCGTCAGGATACAGAGCATTTCTTCATCTGCCTGACGCTGTGGACCATGAAGCAGGCCTTGATACTCCATGCGACGTATGAGTCCCGTCAACACCTGTGCATCCTGATAAGGGTGCACAGAGCCGATCACCTGAAAAAACTGGCAGCTGCCCTGCAGCAGAATTTCCTGATGGGCCATGACCAGCGGGGTCAAGCGCGGGTTGATCAGCGCTTCGTGATAGAAAGCCTGCTCGGCGATCAGGTAGTCACGCCGGGTCAGCAATTGGCGCCGGATATGCTCCGTCACCATGCGCGCAATGTCGTCGGCCAGCCGAAATCGGTCGCTCGGGCTTCCCGAACTGCGGGCCATCATCTCGCGCAGAACAACCTCGGTGTTTTGCCATAGCCTGGCAAGGTAATCGGCACTGCGCTGAACGTATTGAGCGAAAGCATCGGTCAACAGATCATTGATGTCCTTGAAATAATAGGTCGTGGCCGACAACGGCACATTGGCTTCGGCAGCCACTGCACGATGGCGCACAGCGCGTACGCCGTCGCGCACCACGATGCGCATGGCGGCGTCGAGAATGACCTGCCTGCGTTGCTCGCTGCCTTCGCGAGTGGCCTTTCGGCCTTGATACTTGACACTTTTAGCCACCGCACTCGCTACTCCGGCGGCCCCTTCTCTGGCAATCGTCACGACAGCTTCCTTTTAAGTCGCTCTGAAATGAGTCGCTCTGAATGAGTGATTCTGAAATGAGTCATTCTGAAAAAACACCTAAAAAAAAGCCGCCCATCAAAGGCGGCTGATTTTCAACTGACTACGCTTGCGGGCGCATGTGCGGGAACAGGATCACGTCCCGAATCGACGGAGAATCGGTAAGCAGCATCACCAGACGATCGATACCGATGCCTTCGCCCGCCGTAGGCGGCATGCCGTATTCCAGCGCGCGAACGAAGTCGGCGTCGTAATGCATGGCTTCATCATCACCCGCATCCTTGTCGGCCACTTGAGCCTGGAAGCGTTCGGCCTGATCTTCCGCGTCATTAAGCTCGGAATAGGCGTTGGCGATTTCACGACCGCCGATGAACAGTTCGAAGCGGTCGGTAACGCTCGGGTTGTCGTCGTTGCGACGGGCCAGCGGCGATACTTCGAACGGGTATTGAGTAATGAAGTGCGGCTGCTCCAGCTTGTGCTCGACCAGCTCTTCGAAAATCATCACCTGCAGCTTGCCCAGACCTTCAAAGCCGAGCACCTTGGCGCCGGCCTTCTTGGCGATGGCACGCGCCTTGTCGACGTCCTGCAGATCGGCCGCAGTCAGATCGGGGTTGTACTTGAGGATCGAATCGAACACCGACAGGCGCACGAAAGGCTCGCCGAAGTGGAACACCTTGTCCCCATAGGGCACATCGGTGCTGCCCAGAACCAGTTGCGCCAGTTCACGGAACAGCTCCTCGGTGAGGTCCATGTTGTCTTCGTAGTCAGCGTACGCCTGGTAAAACTCGAGCATGGTGAACTCGGGGTTGTGCCGGGTCGAAACGCCTTCGTTGCGGAAGTTGCGGTTGATCTCAAAGACTTTTTCGAACCCGCCGACCACCAGACGCTTGAGGTACAGCTCTGGCGCGATACGCAGGAACATTTCCAGGTCGAGTGCATTGTGATGGGTTTCGAACGGCTTGGCAGCAGCACCGCCGGGAATGGTCTGCAGCATCGGCGTTTCGACTTCGAGGAAGTCGCGCTTCATCAGGAAGCTACGGATATGAGCGATTACCTGCGAGCGCACGCGGAACGTCTCACGCACGTCTTCGTTGACGATCAGGTCGACGTAACGCTGACGATAGCGCTGCTCGGTGTCCGTCAGGCCGTGGTGCTTGTCGGGCAGCGGGCGCAGCGACTTGGTCAGCAGGCGCACGCTAGTCATCTCGACGTACAGGTCACCCTTGCCGGAACGCGCCAGGGTGCCTTCGGCAGCGATGATGTCGCCCAGGTCCCAGGTTTTCACCTCGGCCAGGGTTTCTTCGGGCAAGGTCTTGCGGTTGACATAGACCTGGATGCGTCCGGTCATGTCCTGAATCACCATGAACGAGCCACGATTGAGCATGATGCGACCGGCAACCTTGACCGGAATCGCTGCCTCTGCCAGTTCTTCCTTGGTCTTGTCGACGTACTGTTTCTGCAAGTCGTTGCAGTAGCTGTCGCGGCGGAAGTCGTTGGGGAAGGCCTGACCCTTGGCACGGCCGGCAGCAAGCTTTTCCTTGCGCAGGGCGATCAGGGTGTTTTCTTCCTGTTGCAGGGCTTGCGGGTCGAGTTGTTGGTCGCTCATGTCTTTAGATATTCCATCACGGGTTCGCCCTCGCCTTGCGACGAGGGGCTTGAGGGGTCGGCTGACGGTTTACAGCCCTTGCTTGAGGCTTGCGATCAGGTATTCGTCGATATCGCCATCAAGCACCTTGTCGCAGTCGCTGCGTTCGATGTTGGTCCGCAGGTCCTTGATGCGCGAGGCGTCCAGAACATAGGAGCGAATCTGGTGACCCCAGCCAATGTCGGACTTGGTGTCTTCGAGGGCCTGGGACGCTGCGTTGCGCTTCTGCACTTCCTGCTCGTACAAACGGGCCCGCAGCATTTTCATGGCGGTGTCCTTGTTTGCATGCTGGGAGCGTTCGTTCTGGCAACTGACCACAGTGTTGGTCGGAACGTGGGTGATGCGCACCGCCGAGTCGGTGGTGTTTACGTGCTGACCACCGGCACCGGAGGAACGGTAGGTGTCAATGCGCAGGTCCGACGGGTTGATGTCGATTTCGATGTTGTCATCGATTTCCGGCGACACGAACACGGCCGAGAACGAGGTATGACGGCGGTTGCCGGAGTCGAACGGGCTCTTGCGCACCAGACGGTGAACGCCGATTTCAGTACGCAGCCAGCCAAAGGCGTATTCGCCCTTGATATGCACGGTCGCGCCCTTGATGCCGGCAACTTCACCGGCAGACAGCTCCATGATGGTTGCGTCGAAACCGCGTTTGTCGGCCCAGCGCAGGTACATGCGCAAGAGGATGTTGGCCCAGTCCTGGGCTTCGGTGCCACCGGAACCGGCCTGGATATCCAGATAGGCGTTGTTGGGGTCCATTTCGCCACTGAACATGCGGCGGAATTCGAGCTTTTCCAGCGACGCACGCAAACGCTCGACTTCGGCAGCCACGTCATCGACGGCGGCCTGGTCTTCTTCTTCGGCGGACATCAGCAGCAGGTCTTTGGCATCGACCAGTCCGGAGGACATTTCGTCCAGGGTTTCGACGATCTGCGCCAGCAAAGAGCGCTCGCGCCCCAGCTCTTGGGCGTAGGCCGGGTTGTTCCAGACGTTTGGATCTTCGAGCTCGCGGTTGACTTCGGTCAGACGATCATGTTTGTGATCGTAGTCAAAGATACCCCCGAATGGTTTCGGAGCGCTCGGACAAATCCTTGATGCTGTTTAGGATCGGGTTGATTTCCATGGTAGGCAGCACTCGCAGGCGAAATTTTCAAAGCCGACGAGTATACCCCAGGCCGAGCCGCGAATGCAGCCCGTCGGACGGTCGTTGTGGTGTCTATTTTATCGGGGCTGTTGCGGTCAGCCCACCGCAACC
Source organism: Pseudomonas coronafaciens pv. oryzae str. 1_6 (assembly GCF_000156995.2). Lineage (NCBI taxonomy): Bacteria > Pseudomonadati > Pseudomonadota > Gammaproteobacteria > Pseudomonadales > Pseudomonadaceae > Pseudomonas > Pseudomonas coronafaciens. The sequence continues at coordinate 3,947,399 of NZ_CP046035.1, forward strand.
TGATTGCGCCCGTTGTTCTTCGCCACGTAAAGCCCCTTGTCGGCATCCAGAATCAACTGACGGCTGGACATCTCCAGCTGCGGCGTCACGGTTGCGACGCCGATACTGACGGTAAGGCTGGAACCGGGCGCCGGGGCGACATGCGGAATGTTCATGCTCGCCACGCTCTGCCGGAGTTTTTCGGCCAGCAGCCGCGCGCCGCCTGGCGACGTGTTGGGCAGGACCATAGAGAACTCCTCACCGCCGTAGCGCGCTGGCAGATCAGATGGGCGACTGCAACTGTTGCGAATTGCCTTGGCCACCTGACGCAGCGCTTCATCGCCCTCAAGATGGCCGAAGTTGTCGTTGTAGGCCTTGAAATAATCGACATCGATCATCAGCAGCGACAACTGCGACTGGTCACGCACTGCCCTTCGCCATTCAAGCTCCAGGTACTCGTCGAAATGACGACGGTTCGACAGCCCGGTGAGGCCGTCGGAGTTCATCAGTCGCTGCAACACCAGATTGGTGTCGAGCAACTGCTGCTGGCTGACGCGCAAGGCGCGATAGGCTTCGTCGCGCTGCAACAGCGTCATGTACGAGCGCGAGTGATAGCGAATTCGTGCAACCAGCTCGATGTTGTCCGGCAACTTGACCAGGTAATCGTTGGCACCTGCGGTGAATGCTGCGCTCTTGATCAGCGGATCTTCCTTGGTGGAAAGCACGATGATCGGGATGTCACGGGTAAGCGGGTTGCTGCGGTATTCACGCACCAGCGTCAGACCGTCCAGCCCCGGCATCACCAAGTCCTGAAGGATGACCGTTGGTTTGATCTGCACCGCCTGGGCAATCGCCTGATGCGGATCGGCGCAGAAGTGAAAATCGATCGACTCGTGACCGGCCAGCCCGCGCCGGACCGCTTCGCCGATCATCGCCTGATCATCAACCAGCAGCACCATCGCGCTGTCGTCGTCAGGGGGGAGTATGTCGTCCTTGTGCAGGTCATCCATGGATTGTCTCCTGTTCGCCGACAGTCAGTGTTTGCACCTGAACAATCATTGGGTAAATACCTCGACAAGGCGAGGTGCAATGGTGAGCAATGGACGTATCTCAACAGCTGCATCGATGGCGGCCGCCGCCTTGGGCATGCCATAGACCGCAGAGCTGGCCTGATCCTGAGCGATGGTCAGAAACCCCCGCTCACGCATTGCCTTGAGCCCTTGCGCGCCGTCACGCCCCATGCCAGTCAGTAGAACGCCCACTGCCTCCCCACTCCAGTAACGGGTCACGCTCTCGAAAAACACATCGATCGAGGGCCTGTAGATTTCATTGACCGGTTCCGCCGTATACGCCAGCGTACCGTCCTTCAGCAACCGGATATGATGATTGGTCCCGGCCAGCAAGACCACCCCTGGCTGCGGCGTTTCGCCCTCTTTTGCCAACCGGACGGGTACACCGGACACCGAACACAGCCAGTCCGCCATGCCTGCGGCAAATACCTGGTCGACATGCTGCACCAGCACAATGGCCGGGGAAAAATTTGCCGGTAACGCTTTCAGAAGAATTTCCAGCGCCGCCGGACCGCCGGCAGAAGACCCGATGGCGATCAGCCTGTCGCGCTTTACCGACTCTCGCACCGGGGCTGCAACAACGCGCTCACGGCTGCCGCGCTGGCCGATCAGCCAGTCTATATTGAGAATCTTGCGCAGCAGTGGCAGCGCCGCTTCTCTGGGGTTGGGACCACCGACTGCAGGTGTGTCCACCACGTCCAGTGCGCCGTGCCCCATGGCCTCGAAGACACGACGCATGTTCTGCTCGCGGTTGACGGTCACGATGACAATGGCGCAGGGCGTTTCTGCCATGATCCGACGTGTTGCCTCCACGCCGTCCATCACCGGCATGATCAAATCCATCAGGATCAGATCCGGGGTTTCTGCGATGCAGCGCTGCACCGCGTCGGCACCGTTGTTCGCCACCCAGACAATCTGGTGCGCGGGCTCGAAAGCCAATGCACGCCGCAGGGCTTCGACAGCCATGGGCATGTCATTGACGATGGCAATCTTCATCCTTGCGCGTCTCCTATCAGTTCGGCAACGGCATCGAGCAAGGCATCATCATGGAAACTGGCCTTGGCCAGGTAATAATCGGCGCCGGCATCCAGGCCACGACGTCGGTCTTCTTCACGATCTTTGTAGGAAACGACCATCACCGGCAGAGACTGTAAGCGAGTGTCGCGGCGCAACAGTGTCACCAGTTCGATACCGTCCATGCGCGGCATGTCGATGTCGGTGATCAGTAGATCGAAGTCTTCGGCACGCAGTGCGTTCCAGCCGTCCATGCCGTCCACGGCCACCGAGACTTCGTAGCCGCGACCCACCAGCAGCTTGCGTTCAAGCTCGCGAACCGTCAAAGAGTCATCGACAACCAGCACACGCTTGCGCAGAACATGATCAACCTGACGATTGCGTCGGTCGATGCGTTCGAGCCGCCCGGTGTTCAGAAGCTTTTCCACCGAGCGCAACATGTCTTCGACGTCGATGATCAGTACTACCGATCCATCGTCGAGCAAGGCACCTGCCGAGACGTCCTGAACCTTGCCCAGACGCGCGTCCAGCGGCATGACCACCAGCGTCCGTTCGCCAATGAAGCGCTCGACGGCTACGCCATAAACGGCATCACGCTCGCGGATGACCACGACCTTGAGTGCTTCTCCGGGGTTCTGGGCAGGCGGCCGGTTCAACAACTGGCTGGCCGAGACCAGACCGACGTGACGCTCTTCATCCCAGAAGTGCTGGCGTCCTTCCAGTTGCAAGATGTCATCGGGCTGCAGGTCGCGCATGCGCTCGATGTGCGCCAGCGGGAACGCATAGGCCTCGCCGCCCACCTCGACCACCAGACTGCGCACCACGGACAGTGTCAGCGGCATTTCAATTCTGAAGCGACTGCCCTCGCCGGCCCATTGCTGCAGCTCGACGCTGCCGTGCATCTGGCGAACCATATGCTGCACCGCATCAAGCCCCACACCACGTCCGGATATCTGCGTGACCTTGTCGCGCATGCTGAAACCCGGCAGGAACAGAAAGCTCAGCAGTTCTTCTTCGCTCAATTGCGCGGCGGTTTCAGCGGGCGAAAGTTTGCGCTCGATAATGCTCTGGCGCAGCCGCTCAAGGTCTACGCCGCCGCCGTCATCGCTCAATTCAACAACCAGCAGCCCGGCCTGATGAGAAGCTTGCAGACGGATCAGGCCTTCAGGTTCCTTGCCACAGGCGACACGTTTTTCCGGTGATTCGATGCCGTGGTCCACAGCATTGCGTAGCAGATGCGTCAGCGGAGCCTCGAGTTTTTCCAGTACATCGCGATCGACCTGGGTTTTCTCGCCCTCGATCTGCAACCGGACCTGCTTGCCGAGTTCGCGGCCGAGGTCACGAACCATGCGCGCCTGCCCCGCCAGGACGTCGGCGAACGGTCGCATGCGGCAGGCCAGCGCTGTGTCATACAGCAACTGCGCGCGCTGCGCCGACTGCCAGCCGAATTCATCCAGCTCGGCCGTCTGCAGGGCCAGCATGTGTTGCGCCTGAGACAACAGCCCCCGCGCATCTTCCAGCGCCTTCTGTATATCGGCACCGGGACCTTCTTCACCAAAGCTGGCGCCCAGCACCTCAAGCGCACGGTCGCTGCTGCTCTGCAGGCGCTTGAGACGCTGCATGCCGGCCAGCAGCGGTTTGAGCCGCTGGGTTTCCACCAGCGACTTGCTCGACATGTCCAGCAACCCGTTCAGGCGTTCGGCGGTCACCCTCAGAACGCGCTCGCCGCCCTCCGTCACGCGCCGCTCACGCAGCGGCGTGAATGGCGGTTCCGGCTCGGGAGGCGCTGTCGGCGCTGGCGTACCGAGGCGCAAATCAGCGGCCAGCGGGTCAACGCCAGGGCTGTTCGGCACAGGTGTGGCCTGGGACGCAGGATCGAGCAGCTGCATCGCACTCGCCAGCAACGGATCGATGGGTGGCGCACTGACGGTGCGCGCCGCCCCCGCACCAGATGCCAGCAGTGTGTTGAGTCGCTCGACGTAGAGGTCGACATCGGGCTGGCCGACGCTGTTGCCGCCGGGCGTGGCAATGCGCATCAACAGATCAGTGCCGGACAGCAGCGCGTCGATGTGTTCGGCCTGCAACAACAGGCGGCCTTCCTGGGCGCTGACCAGACAATCTTCCATCACGTGTGCGACGCTGACACCAAAATCGACACCAACGATACGCGCTGCGCCCTTTAGCGAATGAGCCGCGCGCATGCAGGCTTCCAGCTGATCTGCCTGAGTCGGGTTACGCTCGAGCGCCAGCAGGCCCGCACTCAGAACCTGAGTCTGGGCGTCGGCCTCCAGGGTAAACAGCTCGAACAGTGAAGCGTCACGCATTTGATCTGGCGTCATGTGAGGCTCCGGTGTACCGCCGACAACAACTCTTCTTCGTCAAGCCAACGCAGGCTGCGGTCCTTCCATTGCAACACGCCTCGGGTGAAGCGGGCATTGGCATGTGTACCGGATGCAGAGGCAGCCTCCAGCACACTCTCGTCGATGGCGTGAATGCCGTCTACCTCGTCCACCGGCACGACAACCGGGCCACCCTCGACAGCAACGATCAGCATACGCGGCAAGATGCGCGATGACTGCGTTACCACTGGATTGGTGTCCAGGCCGAGCAGCTCGACCAGCGAAATGCACGCTACCAGCGCGCCCCGCACGTTGGCGACACCCAGCATTGCACGTGATCGCTGATGCGGCAGCGAGTGAATGGTCTGTTGCGGGGCCACTTCCGAGAGGCAGCTGGAAACCAGCCCCAGCCACTCCTCACCGAGGCGAAACACCAGAATCGATCGAGTCTTGATATCGCGCTGCAGCACAGAGCCCTGAAAGTGCTCCTGTTGCTCCTGAGCCAGAGCATAGCGATCCAGCAAGCGTGTGGCGGCAGCGGAATAAACTGCACAATTGCGGCAGTGGATATGCTCTGCCAGCAACGGGCACGAGCGGTCGCCGTGGATACCGATGCGGTTCCAGCAATCGTCGATGTCCTGCGCCTGATCATGGGTGAGGCTGGAAAAGCCGGACAGGCCCGTCATCAATGGTTTCCTTGTTTATTCGCACCACGTGCCGCACGGTCCTGCAAACGTCGGGCTCCGGCGCTGTCTCCCTGAGCGGCAAGCATCGCTGCCAACTGGGCCAGCGATTCCCGATGCTGGGGTTGCAGATACAACGCTTTCCGATAGAAACCCTGGGCCTGCGCCACAGCGCCCTCCACCTCGCTGAGGAGCCCCAGCCAGTAAAACACCTGCGCCGCCGGCTCGTGCTGCTGCAGGTAGCGCTCGCACGCCATACGCGCTTCAGTGCTTTTACCCTCGTTGGCCAGCGTCGCGATACTCTCAAGCAATGCTGTAGCCCCCGTACTGTCGGCGCTGGCTGTTGCCTTCACAACGGGTGCGAAAGCGGCGGATGTGCGAGCCGCAGGTGCTGTGCGCGGTGCAGGCGCTGCCGGAGGCGCAGGGCGCGATACGGCGAAAGCTGCCGGAGGCACCGGCACGGCAGCCGCAACGGGCGCGTGGCGAAAGGCAAATGACTGGGCGATACCTATGGGGCGCATGCCGATACCTGCCAGCAGGTTGCCCTCGGCAGGGCCGATGAACAGCAGGCCGTCTTCACGGGTCAGCTGTTTGAGAACCTTGAATACACGCTGTTGGGTTTGCTGGTCGAAATAGATCACCAGGTTGCGACAGAACACGATGTCATAGGCCACCTGCGTTGCCAGTTTCGGGTCAAGCAGGTTGCCGGACTGAAAATTCACGCAGCCGCGAATCGAGTCGGAAATCTCAAAACCGTTGGCCACCGGATTGAAAAAGCGTTCGCGATAGCCGATATCGCTGCCGCGAAACGAGTTCTTGCCATAAACGCCATGCTCGGCCTTGGCAATCGAAACCGGGCTGATATCGATGGCATCAACCTTGAATTGCCGAGGATCTACGCCAGCGTCCAGCAATGCCATCGCAATGGAATAGGGTTCCTCGCCAGTCGAACACGGCAAGCTCAGAATGCGCAGCTGACGCACGCCTGCGAGGTTCTCCACACGCTCACGGGCCAGCATGCCGAGTGTCAGAAACGACTCTGGGTAACGGAAAAACCAGGTCTCGGGAACGATCACGGCCTCGATCAGCGCTTGCTGCTCTTGAGGCGAGGTCACCAGCAGGTGCCAATAGGCATCGCTGTCGGGGCAATTGGAAGCGGTCGCCCGCTGGCGCAAGGCACGCTCGATAATGGCTTCGCCAACCGAGGTCACATCCAGCCCGATGCGGTCTTTCAGAAAGCTGAAAAAACGTGAATCATCAACTTTCATGGCGCGTCCTCAAGCAATTCGAGGTCTACCGGCACCACCGGATACAGAAGCTCGCGCACCGGTTCGCTCAACAGTTCCTGTACATGAATCCATTGCAGCAGGCCCTTCTCGTCTTCCCGGACCGGCCCCAGATAAGGTGACAGGCGATTGTCCAGGCCATAGGCCTTGAACTGTGAAACCGGGCAGCGCAGGGTTTCTGTCGCTTGCTCCAGAATAAGCCCGAGCAGTTGAGCAGGGTGGGCGTCGTCGTAGCGGTAGTTCACCAGAATCATGCGGGTACTGGTGCGCGCGTGGGCCGGCTGGCCGCAATTGAGCGCGCTGATATCGATGACCGGCACGATTTCGCCACGGTGGGCAAAAATCCCGGCCACCCAGTGAGGTGCTCTGGCAATCTTCTTGAGCTTCACCCGCGGCAGAATTTCGGCAATTTCAGTCGCTTCCAGCGCGTAACGGTCTTCACCGATGCAAAACAGCAGGAAGAGCTTGTTAGCGGTCACTGGCGGACCGGTGCGCCTCGGCGATTGCTCCGTCATTGTCCGGACTCAGACCTTGAAGCGCGAAACGCCACTGCGCAAGCCGACCGCAACCTGACTCAACTCGTCGATGGCGAAACTGGCTTGACGCAGTGAGTCGACAGTCTGGCTGCTGGCATCGGCCAGTTGCACAAGCGCCTGATTGATCTGCTCGGCGCCTGTGGCCTGCGCCTGCATCCCTTCGTTGACCATCAGCACGCGCGGCGCCAGCGCCTGCACCTGATGAATGATCTGCGACAGCTGCTCCCCGACCTGAGTGACTTCGAACATGCCACGACGCACTTCTTCAGAAAACTTGTCCATGCCCATGACGCCAGCGGACACCGCAGACTGGATTTCACGCACCATCTGCTCGATGTCGTACGTGGCCACAGCGGTCTGGTCGGCCAGGCGGCGTACTTCAGTGGCAACCACCGCAAAACCGCGGCCATATTCACCGGCCTTTTCGGCTTCGATGGCAGCATTCAGCGACAGCAGGTTGGTCTGGTCGGCAACCTTGACGATGGTCACGACCACCTGGTTGATGTTGCCAGCCTTCTCGTTGAGGATGGCCAGTTTGGCGTTGACCAGATTGGCCGCGCCCATCACCTGATGCATGGTTTCTTCCATACGCGCCAGACCCTGCTGGCCCGATCCGGCCAGAATCGATGCCTGATCAGCAGCCGACGTGACTTCGGTCATGGTGCGCACCAGATCACGCGAAGTGGCAGCGATTTCCCGCGATGTCGCACCGATCTCGGTGGTGGTCGCAGCCGTTTCCGTAGCGGTGGCCTGTTGCTGACGCGAGGTCGCGGCGATCTCGGTGACCGACGTCGTGACCTGAACGGAAGATCGTTGGGCCTGCGCGACCAGCCCGGTGAGCTCGGTCATCATGTCGTTGAAGCCGGTCTCGACTGCGTTGAACTCATCTTTGCGAGCCAGGCTGAGGCGTGTGCTCAGATCGCCGGAGCGCATGATGTCGAGAATACGTACGATGAGCTGCATCGGCGCCATGATCGAGCGCATCAGCAGCAGGCCACAGGCCGCCGCTGCCATGATGGCGATCAGCAAGGACAGGATCATGCTGACCTTGGCACTCAGCACCGCGCTGACGATGTTGTTGGTGGCTTCGTCAGCCAGTTGTTTATTGGCGACAATGAGCTCGTTGAGCTGCTTGCGGCCCGCCAGCCACACGGGGTTCACATCACCGAACAGCTCGGCGCGCGCGCTGGCGTAATCACCGCGATCATAGTTGGCAAGCACTTCGTTGAGCATGCGGGCATAGTCGTCGCGCCGCTTCTCGAAGAGTGCAAAACTGTCGCGGTCGTCCTTATCGAAGATAGATTTCTTGTAACCATCCATTTGCGTCTGCAGGTTCTCATCGAACCCTTTGTACTGATCTTTTTCCTGTTTGGTCAGCGGCCGCGCGGCACCCTCGGAGATCAGCTCCAGCGTGCGGATGTAGCTTTCGCCCCAGGCGCTGCGAACCAGCGTGCTGTAGTAGACGCCAGGCAGCGCATCAAGGCGGACCTGCTCCTCACTGGACTCGATGGACAACAGCCGGGAATACGACACGACCACCATCAACAGCATGATGGCAATGATGACGGCAAAGCTCGCCAGAATCCGTTGGCGCAAGGTCCAGTTCTTCACAGTCATCCCTCAAGAGTTCAACGACGGCGTCAGCCGTGTTCAAGATGCAGACCGATGAACGGTCCAGGCGGCGTGAGTATAGCCCAGCCTCCAGAGGCCGGGCGGGCGAGACGGGAATCAACTCGTCAGGCGGTTTAATCGCACCCTTCAAATATTTTCGGCAACGCTGCGCACTACTTGAGCGCCACGTGCAACGAATAATCAAAACACATAAATAGTTAGCACTTGCGGGGTCAAACACAAACGTAAGCTTCGTCGCCTCCTCATTCATGACAAGGCACTTCGATGCTCGATTCATTACTGTCGGACGCTGCTCCGACAAACTCTCATGTGCAGCATATAAAAGACAAGACACCCGAGTGGCTGCTTGAGGCCGGACCGGCTGTCCACGCAACGTTACGCCGGTCTTCCGGGCGTTCACCGCAATGGCTGACGAACGCCCGTACGTCCAGTCCCGAACGGCTCGACGAACTGCAGCGACTCTACGCAGAACAGCGCCGCACCGAACAGAAAGTCCGTCCGACACTCGACGGTCTTTCTACCCTTGAAGACTTTGCCAGGCCCCTGCTGACGGAGGCAATCAAGGAACGGTTCGGTCTGGATGTTGACGTTACCGATACCTGGCTGTTTCACGCCAGTCGTGCAAAGGTCGATCAGTCGTTCGCGTCGGCCTCCAAAGACCCGATGACCGAGGCCAATACGGCCCTGAGAGCTGCAAGGCAGACCTTGCTCAACGCCGCTCTGCAGAACTTCGAGGCGTGGGAAACAGTCCCTGGAGCGATGGACTCGGATACTGGCACCAGGGCCGAAGTATTTTCGTCTTGCGAAATCACAGGCAACTACATCGAGGGCAAGCCCTTGCCTGTTTCTCCCACAGAGTTTGCAGCACTGTGCCGCGAACTGGACCTGGGCGGCAGGTATCAGACGCATATCAAATCCGTCTTCAGCGCACCCTCGACGCCAGATGAAACTTCGGACTCGGCTGCCTCGAGACTGCGCAAGGACTTCATGCAACTGGAGTCTTCCTCCATCCGGCTGCAACTGCAGATCGCAACGCTTCAGGAACTGGTCAGTGAACCGTTGAAGGTTGCGTTACTGGAAACGCTTGCGGGCAGGCAAGGTGCCCTGCTCGATAACACGCCGTTAAGCTGCAGCGTATTGTGCCTGGGGGATATAGAGCTTAACGGCCCCTTCGTCTTCGGCAAGAACCGGAACATCGCAACCGGACCGGAAAAAATTGTCGTTTATCTGCCTGACGATCCCATTGCACCGCTTAAAGAATATGACTCGGTCGAAGTCTTCATGAACTCGCTGCGCGAGCGAATGTTCGTCAAAGGGTATCTGAACTTCTTCAAGCGTTTCATTCCGGCACGCCACCGCAATACAGTGCTTGAACAGCTGTTAGAACGTCTGCACCCCAAGGTCACGAAAGGCGGCATTTTCGAGCGCCAGTGGCTGGAGCGTGAAGAAGATCGAAACGCCAGGCTGCACCTGAGGGAAACCCCGCTGAGCGCCCCATTGCTGGACGAGCTGTACGATCGCAAACAGGCCGTACTGCGTGACGACGCCTTGTTTCAGGGTGTGCCTACGGCGGATCAGGATCAGAAGACGTTCGATGAACGGCTGCAGTACTTCAAGAGCAAAGCGCTGGACGTCTTGAACATCGCAAGCTTTGTGGTTCCGGTCCTGGGCGAGCTGATGCTGGCGGTGACGGCTGCGCAACTGATCCATGAAGTTTACGAGGGCGCAGAAAGCTGGGCGAAGGATGAAAAACAGCAGGCCTTCGCTTATCTGTTCGACGTGGTGGAGAACATCGCCCTGATGTCCGCGCTCGGCGCTGCGACGGTCGCAGGGGCCGGCATACCTGCGCTGCAAGTGCCCGAGTTCGTCAGGAGCTTGAAAGCCGTGGAACTGCCGGACGGCGCGACATGCCTGTGGAAGCCCGACCTCGCCCCCTTCGCCCATGACATCGTGCTGCCAGGCGGTCTGCAGCCAGACGCTACTGGCCTGTATACATGGCAAGGCAGGCAGTGGCTGGCGCTCGAAGGGAAAACCTATGCCGTAGAGCCCGGCAAGAGCGGCGATGGCTACCGGATGACGCACCCCACCCGCCCGGACAGCTACCAGCCAGCCTTGCGGCACAACGGCGCAGGTGCCTGGCTGCACGAGCTGGATCGCCCACTGCAAATGGAGGGTCTGACGCTGTTTCGCCGGCTGGGGTATTCCAGTGAGGTATTTTCCGACACCACAGCCAGGCACCTGCTGAGCGTCAGCAACTCGCCCGAATCAGTTTTGCGTCAGGCGCTGACTGATCAGGCCCGCCCGCCTGCACTGCTTGAGGACACCGCGCTGCGTTTCAGGCTGGACCAGCAAATCGATCGGTTCATCGAGCAGATGGCAGCAAACGATGCAAGCGCTTCAACCCCTCTGCAACTTGAACTGCTGAGCCAGGATCCTCGCTGGCCGAACAACCGGGCGCTGACGCTGGTGGATGCCCAGGGCGCGCCCATTCAAACGTTCCCGCCAACGCAGGAGGCTGTTACTCGCGACAGCATCACGGTACGTGTCGACCAGCCTGACGCCCTGCGCCAGGATGCCCTGCGCCAGGTTCTGGAAAAGTTGAGCAACCGTGAAATTGGCACTCTGCTCGACGAAGAGTTCGGGGCGGGCCAGCCGGGTATGTCGGCGCGAGTGACCACATTGCGGGCGCTACTGACAGCCCGTGCCCGCGCGACCAGAGCCTGGCTATTAGAATCACACTACCGTGCGCTTGCCGTCGCTGAGACAGACAGCGCGCAAACCTTGCACAAGGCGTTTCCCGGGCTGCCAACTGCTGTGGTGAACGAACTGACCCGCCACGCAACGCCGACGGAGCTGACTCAACTGACAACGGAGCGTCGCGTACCCTTGCGAATTGCCGAAGAGGCCAGCGTGTATCTGCAGCACGTCAGGCTGGCGCGGGCTTATGAAGGGCTTTATCTGACCTCCGTGTCCAGTGCCGATACCGACCGCCTTGCTCTGCACAGTCTTGAAGCCTTGCCGCAGTGGCCGCCACAAATCAGGCTCGAGGTGCATAACCGCTTTTTCGGCGGCACGCTGGTCGACAGCATTGGCCCGCAGGACGCGCCGATTCGCAGGGTGCTGATAAAAGACGGCGACCTATATCAGGCCCGCGATGCTGAAGACCATCATCTGCAGGGGCTGGATGATATGTATTCGTCTGTGCTTCATGCACTGCCGGACGCTGAGCGCATGCAGCTGGGCTTTACCCATACCGGCCAGAAACTGGAGCTGGCGACGCTCATTCAGGACAATCCCCTGCCGCGCCAGGAGCTCGCCAAATTGCTGAACATGCAGGCCATCAAACCAGGTTCCAGGTCACCCATGCGCCTGGCTGACGGTCGGGTGGGCTATCCGTTGAGTGGTCGCAGCGAGACCGACTGGCACATAACCGACGAAAGCCTGCTGGACAAGATCCGCACACTGGAGCTGGAGGACGCGTTCCCGGAGGACATTCTCAGCCGCCTGCGTCATACCGGTTGGAATAACAGAGAAATCGACCAGCGACTCAATACTCTGCTGAGCGAGCAACTGGATTTGCGGGCAAGCCTTATCGCCTGGACAGATGAAATCATCACGTTGCCGCCCATGAGTCAGGCGCACATAGACAGTCGAGAGCGTATCAGCGATGCCATCTGGAACCATTGGCGTCTTAACAATCTGCCCGAGATCGGACGCATTTTCGAGCCGCTGCGTCTGCAGTATGTGTCCCTGACCGATTTCCCCCGGTATCTGCCGGACTTCGTTCATGCCCGCGTCACTGGGCTGCACCTGGAGAATATCTCGATCGAAGCAAGGGTTCAGCCGGGTACTGCAGTTGCGCAATCCGCAGAGGTGAGCCTGCCTCGCCAGTTGACCAACAGTTTCGAGCTGGGGCATTTCCTGCAACGTTTCCCCAATATGCGTTCACTGCACCTGATCAGCGAACCCGGCGCCGGTCTGGATCCGCAGTCGTCGGTCTTTCTCAACCTGCCCTATTGGGTGTCCAGCATGCTGCCGCAGTTGACCGAGCTTGGGCTGATCAACCAGAGCATCTTTCTGGACCAGACGCAGATGAACCACTTTCGCAGCATGACTGATCTGAGAATGCTTGACCTCAGCGGCAATCGAATAGTCTGCGTGCTGCCAATGGACCTGAACTGGCTGCATCTGGATCGACTGGTGCTGGAGCGGGTCGGTATGCACCGCTGGCCTTCATGGCTGACAGATCTGCTCCCGAACAACGTGCGCGAACTCTCGGTGGCGCAAAACAACCTGACAGAGCTTCCGGGCCGGATTCTTGAAAATCCGCCCGGTACTGGTCGCCAGACATTGATCGATCTACGCGGCAACAGCCTTTCCCGGAATTCCGCGATACAGGCACGCATTACCGAGTCGGTAGCCGACCGCTCGTTCCGGTTTGTCATGGACACCCCCCTTGCCATACAGGCGGCTGTCAACATGCAGTTGCTGCAGGGCGCCGAACTGTCCGTAGCGCTCGATCAGTGGGTCCATGCATCAAGCTCGCTGGCCATTCCCAGTGAGCATACCATCGGGGCAAGACGCCAGATCGGCTCGGTACTGATTGATCACTGGCGAACTTTCAGCCTGGGGCAGATCCACACGCCGCTGCGTCTTGCCGACATCGCACTGGCCCATTTCCCGAGAAACCTGCCGGAGTTTTTCTATCGCCAGGTGCGCCACTTGCACCTGAGCAGAATCACCGGGACGGTGTCTGATCTCGACCAGTTGCTGCGCCCATTGACTGAACTCAGTTCGCTGGAAATGAATGGGCATGTCGTACCGCTGGTCCAACTGCCACAAGCACTGCTGGAACTCAGGTTCCTGCGCTCGCTGATTCTCAACGACCAAGGGATGTTGATCGGTCAACACCATATCGATTTCCTAAGTCGCATTCCGACCCTTGAGCGACTGGAACTGGATAACAATCGGCTGGGGGCCATCAACAGCGTGGCAGGCCTGCGAGACAATGCTCTGGCCTGGCTGTCGTTGAACAGTGTCGGAATGAGCGAATGGCCAGTCTGGCTGAATGACCTCGTGCCTGGGCCGCTGAGGACGCTGCTGCTGGAAGGCAATATGCTCAGCGAACTGCCGGACCACGTTCTTGCCAATCCTGAAAGCCAGTCTCATATGGAAATCAGCCTGCTGAACAATCCGCTCTCCGAAACAACCATACGTAGCGCACTGCTGTCAGAGCGTTACGGGAACGCTTACACCTTTGACATGGACGTGCCGCCTGAACTAAGCACGATGGAATGGGCGCAAGACGAGGATTCCGACGGCTCGCTGTCAGACTACATGTCCAGTGCAAGTCGCTCTTCCACTCCAAATCCAGTCACCGTGGAGCCCTGGCTGGATGATTCCAGCCCGTTGAACGGCGAGCGCCGACAGATATGGGAACAGCTTGAAGCCGGGGAACACACCGGCAACCTGCTGGAGCTGATCAGTTCGCTGCGCCACAGCGCCGATTATCGTAATACTGCCAGTCGAGCCGCATTGCAGGAGCGTGTCTGGCGAGTGCTGTACACCGTGAATCAAGACCCGCCACTGCGCATGACACTCAACGCAATTGCAGAAGAGCCGCTCAGACTGTTCCGCAGCAACCACACGTGCCCGGACGGCATCCTGCTGGAGTTCAATCAGATGGAAGTTCTGGTGTTCACTCGCCAGACAGTCCTGGACATCGTGCCTGAACAGCGCGGTGCTTCACTCTACCGCCTCACTACCCGGCTTTATCGTCTGTCGGAGCTGGATGCGGCAGCGCGCGAACAGGCTGGCGGCAGAGACGAAGCCGAAGTGCGTCTGGCGTACCGCACGCGCTGGGCAAGCGCACTGGACTTGCCTGTGCCGCCTGAAGGCATGCTTTTCGAAGCCCATGCTGCTATTCAGCCAGGGGAACTGGACACTGCGCTGCTGCGCGTGCAGTCCGGGGAACAAGGCGCACCCTTTCTCGACTTTGCTGCGCAACAGGATTATTGGGTCGGCTACCTGCGAGAAACCTACAGGGGAAGATTCGACGCACTCGAGCAAATCTACAGAACCGGGCTGACACGACTGACTGATGAGTTCGAACAGCGCAACATTACTCTGGACAGCGAGGAATATGAGGGGAGGATTCGAGAGTTCGAGGCGCACTTCAAGGATCAGCAAGCAGCGCTGATCAGAGAACTGACCAACGCCGAGGGACTGGAAAACAGTTGATCAGAGGGCCGGCTGATACCGTTGCAGGTATCAGTCGGCTCGTTGCCAAAGGCGGGCTGCTAGGCGTTTCTGACCTGCCCTTCCAGCTCGGCCTTGAGCCCGGGCTCAAGCTTCAACTGACGCGCCAGTTCGTCGAGGTAGGCGCGCTCCATGAATTGCTCATCATCCACCAGCATCACGCTGGCGATGTACATTTCGGCAGCCATTTCCGGTGTGCTTGCGGCACGTGCCACATCAGCCGGGTCCAGAGGCTTTTTCAATTCTGCCTCAAGCCAATGCTGCAGTTCCTGATCAGTACCCAGTTTGCTGAACTCGCCCTCAATAAGCTCACGCTCGCGTTCATCGACGTGACCGTCAGCTTTGGCAGCGGCAACCAGCGCGCGCAGGATGGCTTGACTGTGCTGCTCGGCCTCAGCCTCAGGCAGACGATCGATGGTCTGCGGTTCACGCTGGCCGGCAACACCCTGGCTGGCCTGCCAGTTGTTATATGCCTTGTAGGCCAGCACACCCAACGCTGCCAGCCCGCCGTAGGTCAGCACCTTGCCACCCATGCCACGCGACCGTTTGCCCTTGAGCAGCCCCATCGCTCCAGCGGCCAGTGCGCCACCACCAGCACCGGACAGAAGACTTCCCAGCCCGCCCTGCCCTTTGCCCTGACCGCCGCCAAGCAAACTGCCCAGGCCATTCATGAGCGCATCGCCTCCCGAAGACGACTTGCCGGATTTGCCACTTGTCTTGTCCTGTAACATGCTCTGCCCGGACTTGAGCAGTTGATCGAGTAAACCACGCGTATTCACAAGAAACCTCCGATGGCGGTTGTCAGATGATTTATTGACCCGCAGGTTAACCAGAAGTCCCCCGCCCCCTCTCCCTGGTGTGCTTCCGAATGTTACGGCTGCTGCGGGCAACATCCGCTCATCCGCTCGTTCAACTTATTCTGCTAAATGCGTGCAACCCCGGCCTGCCGGGCAGGGTCAATAATGTGCGTTTGGAAAAAGCCAACAGTAATAATGCATCGATTTGAATTGATTAGTCCTTTAAAGCATGTCATTCGAATGCCTTGCAGTAAAATGCAGCCGCGAGGAGCTTGCCTGAGTTGATTTCCCCCATAAGTTTCCCGGCAAGTGACAGCAAGGCGGCTGAGACCATTCGCTCGAAAGACTGGAGCCGAACATCGCTCGGGCCGATCGAGCGCTGGCCTGTGTCACTGAAAAATACCCTGAACCTTATTCTTAATTCGCCAGAGTCGATGTACCTGCTCTGGGGGCCAGACCTGGTGTTTTTCCACAACGACGCCTACACCCCGATCCTCGGTCCGCGCAAGGATGACGCAATCGGCGCGCTTATCCCGGACCTGTGGGCTGACGTCTGGGATCAGGTAGCCCCGCTGGTGATAGATGCACTGGAAGGCAAGGCATGCCACTTCAAGGATCTGCCGCTGAGCATGGCGCGCTACGGTGCGCCAGAGCAAACGTGGTGGACATTTTCCTTTTCGCCGGTGATAGACGAACACGGCATAACCGTCGGTATGTTTTGCATCACCAACGAAACCACCAATCTGGTTCTCAATCAACGGGCCCTGCAGGAAAGCGAACGCAAACGCCTGGACCTGATCGACGAACTGATCACCCTGGAAAAACGCCAGGCAGCTACGCTGGAGCAACGTACGCTCGAACTGGACACGTTCTGGGAAATGTCTCCCGACCCGCTGGCAATTCTCGATTTCAACGGTATTTTCCTGAGAGTGAACCCTGCCTGGAACGCGATCCTCGGTCGTAAGGAAGACGAGCTGCTGGGCAGCTCGATCCTTACCCTGCTCCACCCGGACGACGTCAGTAATACAGAACATGCGCTGACCCACGCTGCAAGCCATGTCCTGCCGCTGTTTGAAAACCGCTATCAGCACGTTGACGGGACATATCGCTGGTTCGGCTGGACCGCTGCACCAGGCAACGGAATCATTTTTGCGCTGGGCAAGCACCTGACCCATGAAAAGGATCGCATCGAAGCCCTGCGCGTCGCACAGGAAACACTGATCCAGTCTCAGAAAATGGAGGCGGTCGGACAACTGACCGGCGGCCTGGCACATGACTTCAACAACATGCTGATGGGCGTGACCGGCAACATGGAGCTGCTGCTGTCGAGAATACGTCAAGAGCGCTTCACCGAGCTGGATCGCTATATCAACGCAGCCCTGGAAGGTTCAAGACGCGCTGCGTCACTGACACATCGGTTGCTGGCGTTTTCACGCAGGCAGACACTGGCCCCGGTTGCCATCGACATCGACCGGTTGGTGGCCGGCATGGACGAGCTGATCAGACGAACCGTAGGCCCCGGCATCGATATGCAGGTCACGCCTTCGCAAGGCCTGTGGTCAACCCTGGTAGACCCGCACCAACTGGAAAACTCGCTACTCAACCTGTGCATTAACGCCAAGGACGCCATGCCCGATGGCGGGCAGTTGCTGATTCGAACCGGCAATCGCAACCTGAATGCTGCGGAAGCCGCGAAACATGGGCTGCCTGTGGGCCGCTACGTCGAATTGTCAGTCAGTGACACGGGCAGCGGCATGGAGGAAGACGTCATCGGGCGGGCCTTCGATCCGTTCTTTACTACCAAGCCACTGGGCATGGGCACAGGCCTCGGCCTGTCAATGATCTATGGTTTTGCGCGGCAATCAGGTGGCGGTGTCAGCATCACCTCGAAAGTCGGAGACGGCTCGAGCGTCTGCATTTTGCTGCCGATACACGAAGGTGAGGCCCAAACCCCTGCGCTGGAAGATTCACTGCTGCAAGTGCCGATGCAAAATACCGGCGACGAGACGATTCTGGTCGTCGACGACGAACCTGCCGTCCGACTGCTGATTGTCGAACTGCTTGAAGACCTGGGCTATGCGGTATTGCAAGCCGAGCGCGGCGCTGATGCGCTGAGCATCCTGCAATCAAAAACCGCCATCGACTTGCTGGTGACCGATGTTGGCCTGCCAGGCGGCATGAATGGTCGTCAGGTCGCAGACGCTGCGCGGGAAGTGAGGCCCGATCTGAAAATCCTGTTCGTGACCGGCTACGCAGAAAACGCCGCGCTGGCACACGACACGCTGGAGCCCGGCATGCATGTGCTGCCAAAACCGTTCGCCATCGCTGAGTTGATCAGCCGAGTAACCGAACTGCTGGAAGGTGAGTGAAAAAAATGAGCGCCATATGGCGCTCATTTCATTCAATGCCCTGATCAGCGATCAATCGCGCAGATCAGACTCATGAATCGGCTGGTCACGATGCGTGGCGCGCTGGTACTGCGCAGGCCAGGTTGCCAGGCGTCCGCCCAGATCTTCATCGGCACGCAATGGCCAGTACGGATCACGCAGCAGCTCACGGGCCAACAGAATGATATCGGCCTGTCCGGTACGCAAAATATGCTCTGCCTGAGCCGGATCGGTGATCATCCCCACAGTACCGCTGGCGATCCCGGACTCCTTGCGAACCCGCTCGGCAAATCGGGTCTGATAGCCGGGACCTACCGGAATTTCGGCGTTGGCGGAAGTACCGCCGGAAGACACGTCGATCAAGTCGGTGCCCAGCGCTTTCAGTCGACGAGCCAGTTCGACGGTTTCATCGGCGTTCCAGCCATCTTCCACCCAATCGGTAGCGGACACGCGAACGAACAGCGGCAGCTCTGCGGGCCACACGGCACGCACCGCTTCGGTGACTTGCAGCGTCAGGCGAATGCGGTTCTCGAAAGATCCGCCGTATTGATCGGTGCGCTGATTGCTGATTGGCGAGAGAAACTGATGCAGGAGGTAACCGTGCGCGGCGTGAATTTCGACCACTTTGAAGCCTGCCGTCAGCGCGCGACGTGCGGAATCGACAAAGGCCTTGATCAGCTCCTGAATCTGCGTTTCGCTCAGTTGCACAGGCGCGGTGTGCTGCGGATCAAAAGCAATCGCCGATGGACCGACCGGCGTCCAGCCGCCCTCAGTCAAAGGCACATTGCCATGCTTGCCCAGCCACGGACGCCAGGTACTGGCCTTGCGCCCGGCATGCGACAGTTGAATGCCCGCGACGGCGCCTTGGGCATTGATGAAGCGAGTAATGCGTTGCAGCGGTTCGATCTGCTCATCGTTCCACAGACCGAGGTCTTCGGGAGTGATGCGACCTTCAGGCGTAACCGCCATTGCTTCGCTGATGACCAGTCCGGCACCGCCAACGGCGCGGCTGCCAAGATGGACCAGATGCCAGTCATTGGCCAGGCCATCAACACTGGAGTATTGGCACATAGGCGACACGGCAATGCGGTTGCGAAGGGTCAGTTGGCGCAGGGTGTAGGGTTCTAGCAGCAGGCTCATGGTGACCTCTCGTGTTGAAAATCCGGGAGTCCAGGCTCTGTTCATACAGGCAACAGATTCCACTGGACCGTCTGTTGTCGACAACCCGGCAGCGAGAGCGGTTCCTGCTGATTGTCAGCGTGGTGCGAGATGCACCACCATCAGCTGTACGGTTTCGTTGCCGCGAAACTCGTTGAGGTCGAGCTTGTAGGCCAGTTCTACCCAGCGAATATTGGGGTTGGGCCAGATGTCGCGGTCCACGCCAAACGCAATGCCATCCAGCTTCACGCTGCCGCATTCGGTCTTGAGCACCATCTTCAAATGGCGTTCGCCCACGACCCGTTGCTCGACCAGCTGAAACACGCCGTGGAACAACGGCTCGGGGAAATGCTGCCCCCAAGGGCCGCCATTGCGCAGTGCGCGGGCCAGTTCCAGATGAAACTCTTCGACAGCCAGCGAGCCATCGGACAGCAAGCGCCCGGTCAGGTCCTGCTCTTCAAGCTGGCGACGCACTTCCTGGTCGAACGCCTCGGCAAACGCCGGGAAGTGCTCCTCAGGCAGCGACAGACCGGCCGCCATCGCGTGCCCGCCGAACTTGCTGATCAGTTGCGGATGACGCGCTGCCACAGCGTCCAGCGCATCGCGGATATGAAAGCCCGGCACCGAACGCGCAGAGCCCTTTAGGACGCCCTCGCCCGCACTCGCGAAGGCAATGCTCGGTCGGTGGTAACGCTCTTTGAGACGCGAGGCCAGAATGCCGATGACACCCTGATGCCACTCGGCATCGAACAGACACAGGCCAAACGGCATCGATTCAAGCGGCAGATCCTTGAGCTGGGCGAGCGCCTCGCGCTGCATGCCCTGCTCGATGGACTTGCGGTTCTGATTCAGTTCATCCAGCCGCACGGCCATTTCCCGCGCCAGCGTCGGGTCGTCGCAAAGCAGGCATTCAATGCCCAGGCTCATGTCGTCCAGGCGCCCTGCTGCGTTCAGGCGCGGGCCTATAATGAACCCCAGATCGGTCGAGGTGATGCGCGCAGGCTCGCGCCGTGCGACTTCGAGAATCGCGCGCAAGCCCGGACGTGCGCGCCCGGCCCGGATACGCATCAAGCCCTGATGCACCAGAATGCGGTTGTTGGCATCCAGAGGAACCACGTCGGCCACACTGCCCAGCGCGACCAGATCAAGCAGTTCGCCCAGATTAGGCTGGGCACGCTGATAGCTATCGAACCAGCCGGTTTCACGCAGCCGCGCGCGCAAGGCCATCAGTACATAGAAAATCACCCCGACCCCTGCCAGCGATTTGCTGGGAAAGTTACAGCCTGGCTGATTGGGATTGACGATGGCGTCCGCCGCTGGAAGCTCATGGCCGGGTAAATGGTGATCGGTGACCAGAACCTGCAACCCTGCCGCCTTGGCTGCCGCCACGCCTTCGACGCTGGAGATGCCGTTATCGACCGTGATCAGCAGCTGTGGCTCGCGCTGCAATGCGACCTCGACGATTTCCGGCGTCAGCCCATAGCCGTACTCGAACCGGTTGGGCACCAGATAATCAACATGCGCAGCCCCCAACAGGCGCAGGCCCAGAACACCCACGGTGCTGGCGGTAGCGCCGTCGGCATCAAAGTCGCCGACGATCAGCATCCGCTGGCCTTCACGCAGTGCGGTCACCAGTAGATCGACCGCTGCATCGATGCCCTTGAGCTGTTGATAGGGGATCAGTCGCGCCAGACTCTTGTCCAGCTCTGCCTCGCAGGACACGCCTCTGGAGGCGTACAGACGAGTGAGCAAGGGCGGCAGGTCACCGAGAAACGGCAAGGTGTCGGGCAACAGACGGGGTTCAATGCGCATGCGGGTCAGCTGATTCTCTTCAGGGTGTCGATGGACAATACGTTCGATACAGGCAGGCTGCGGTCAACCACGCTCGCCAGCAAGCCACTGCAACTGGACTTCATGCTGGCCACGGTCATCGGTAACGAACACAGTACCTTCACTGATCATCACATCCCACTTGATGACCCGCGGCATGTCTTTGGCCAGCACTTCCAGTACGTCCTGCGGGACTGCTGCGATGTTGACGTTTTTCAGGTTCTTGATCGCCGGGATGACCTTGCCTTCCCAGACGCGCAGGCTGCCGTAGGCAAGCAGGCTGGTGCGCTCGGTACGCCGCGAACACCAGGTCAGGCGGTCGGCGTCAGGCTGCCCCACTTCGATCCAGTGCAGGACGCGATCATCCAGGCTCTTTTCCCAGAGTGCCGGCTCGTCCACATCGGACAGACCACGACCGAACGACAGCTGCTCGTTGTACCAGAAGGCATAGGCCAGCAGACGCACGGTCATGCGTTCTTCGGTCTCCGATGGGTGCCGGGCGATGGTCTGCTTGACGCTTTCGTAAACCCCGCGGTCGAGGTCTGTCAGGTTGAGTTCGAATTTGTAGGTCGTGGACGGCTGGGCCATGAACGGGCTTCTAGAGTCTGGAGGGAAGACCGCAAGTCTAACCGATGCGCGCCCCGCGAAGGAATTTGCTCGCGCAGGCACCAAAGTCCGGGCCGTGCTTCACTGATTTGCGGCACATCAAAAAAACGATAGTCTGAAACAAAATCCTGATACATCTTGATACTTTGCAACAGTCTCTGCGGACACGTCAGGCTGCCAGCCTGAAGACGGCTTTGGGTGCTTGAATGTGACGCCACTGGTGCCGCGCCATTCAAAGACCTGCCACCCCACTCAGATTGTTGACCCTTTTTCGAGGATGACACCCGCGAATGCCCCTTCCTGCCTCGCACTGTACAGCGGCTCGATTGATGCTCGTCATTGCGCTGACGACCCTGTCGGGTGTCTGTCAGGCACGAGAAACGCTGACTTGGCTGATGCGCGACATACCCCCGTCGACGATCTTCTCCGGAACGATGCGCGGGCAGGGAGCGATCGATCAGCTCATGCCATTGCTGACCGCAAGAATGCCCGAATACGACCATGTGCTGATGCGGGTCAATCGTGCCAGGGGCCTGCAGATGCTGAATGACGCGACCTCTCTGAGCTGCGACCCGACCATGTTGTGGACCGAGGAACGCGCCAGGACCCTGCTGTTCTCCATCCCCATTGTTGCCATCATGAGCAGCGGCCTGATCGTGCGCAAAGAGGACGTGGAGACGTTTGCCCCTTTCATGGAAGACGGAAAAATCGACTTTGTGGCGCTGATGGACAGCCACGCAATCAGGCTGGGGGTGGTTGCAGAACGCAGCTACGGTGAGCTGATCGACCATACTCTGCGCACAGTCGATGAAGACACGCTGATCCCGCACTATGGCAACGACGCCATCGGCAGCCTCCTGCAAATGGAACGTCTCGGGCGTCTGCAGGCGTTTATCAGCTTCTGGCCGGAAGCTCGTTATCAAGCCATGCAACAAGGCATATTGCCCGAAGAACTGAGTTTTATACCGATCAAGGGAAACCCGGCCTACCAATTCATCTATATCAGTTGCAGCCGGTCACCTGAAGGCGAGCAGGCCATCGCCAAGATCAATAACGAAATGCGTGTATTGCGTGAATCCAGACTTATGAAGCTCTACGCACAATGGCTGGATCCCGCCCAGCGGGCTGGCTATCTGGAGGAGGTAAAAGCGCTGCTGGAAAAGAACTGAGCAGGCAAAAGAAACCCCGGACAGAGGGGGTCTGGCCGGGGCAAACATGACCACTTGGGTCAGTACGCCAGCCCCTGATCAGCGGAGCACAGTGATCAAGACTGGCATAATGGATAGGATTACCGCGAACCCGTCAGGTTCCGGGCCTGTTGAAGGCCGTTAAGCGTCTGTTAAGCAAATGAACGTGCGCCGGCAAAGGCACGGCTGGTTGCAAGGTTGCGCATGGCCGCAATGACACAAGGCTCGATACGGCCTTCAGCGACCATCAGGTCTCGGCGCAGGCCGTCCACCACGTCGGTGAGCTGACGTTTATCGTTCAATTGATCGGCGCTGAATGTACGCTTGATCACACAGGCACCCGCTTTATCTTCCAGAGTCACCAGACGCTCGCCCCGAGAACCCGCCGGCCCGATAGTGGCCTGGTAAGGCGCCAGCGCTTCGCTTAGCAGTAAGCTGATATTTTCCATCCGGATCACCACTCAACAGTTTGAATGCAAAGGTGCCAACAAATGACCATCGCTGATAGAAAAAAGTTCTTTCTATCGGCCGATCACGGCACTGCTTGTTATTTCGAGCATGCCTGTTGAATGTGACACGGAAAAAACGAGTCACCCCAAGTATGAAACCGGACAGGTAGGAAAAGACGACAAAATTCCGCTACAGGTCCTACGTAGCGTGCACGCCCTTCCCTCCTGTTATAAACAGCTGGATCACCTGAAATACGTCCAGCCCATTTATGACGGAGGCACACCTTGAGCGATTCAACCGATCGCCCGTTGCGCGTCATCGTGGCGGATGACCACCCTATTTTCCTCATTGGTCTTAGGGTAGTACTGGAACGGCATGGCCTGGCGAACGTGGTGGCTCAAGCCCATAACCCGGATGAACTGCTGCAGGCGCTGACGCAGCACCGCTGTGATGTGCTGGTGACTGATTTCATGATGCCCGTCGAACAGCAAAGCGACGGCTTGCGCCTGCTGCAGCGCATCCGCCGGGACTTTCCGGCGCTGCCCGTGGTTGTGGTGACAACGTTGAGCAACGGCGGGTTGTTTCAGTCCATGCTGGACATCGGTGTGCGAGGGTTATTGAGCAAGGCCAGCCTGACCGGGGAACTGCCGATGGCGATCAGAAGTGCGCGGCTCGGTGAGGTGTTTGTTTCCGATTCAGTGCGCAGGGTTCTGAGAGAAATACACCCGCATGGACCTCAGCCAATGCGGCCGTCCGAGCGCCTGTCGCCCAAGGAGCTGGAAGTGCTGCGCCTGCTTGCGGCCGGTCATACGGTCGGCCAGATCGCCGCACAGCTCAATCGCAGCAAACAGACGGTCAGTGCGCAGAAAATCGGAGCCATGCGCAAACTCGGCCTGGCCAACGACGCAACATTATTCATTTACCTGCAGGAAAGCGGGATGTCTTGAGTGCGAGAGTCACTCCAGCACCGCCTGTCGGCGCGTTTCATCACGTGAGGCCATCCAGTGCAACAGCTCGGACGCCGGCATCGGACGGGCAATGAAATACCCCTGAACGGCAGGGTCGCCCAACGCCAGCACACTGTGAAAATCGTCTACCGTCTCGACGCCTTCAACCACCACTGACATGGACAGGCGTTGCGCCATGAGCATTGCCCCGGCAACTACAGCGGACTTGCGCGCATCATCGGCCATGCCACGCACAAACTCGGTCGGGATTTTCAGCTCGGAAAACGGCAGCTGCAGCAGCCTTTCGATATTCGATGCGCCCATGCCGAAGTCATCAATGGACAACCTGCAGCCCTGCATGCACAGCCTCAACAGGCTCTCCAGTTGCCAGTTTTCAGGCCGGGCGGCATCCTGCTCGAGAATTTCGAGGGTCAGGGCACTTGCCGGTACGCCATGACGCGCAAGGGCCTGGATGATCTGCTCGGCGAAATCCGCTTGATGAAGCACGTGCGGGTCGATGTTGACGGCGACCGGCAACGCCATACCCTGCTCTCGCAGGACTTGCGCAGATAATTGCAGTGCCTGATCCAGCACCCGCCAGGTCAGCGCAGCGGTCAGCCCTTTGGCTTCGATGGTGGCCATGAACCGCCCGGGGGCCAGCAGGCCATGCACAGGGTGCTGCCAGCGAACCAGCGCTTCTACCCCCAGCAATTCGCCGCGCAGGCTGACCTTGGGTTGAAAATAGGCAATCCACTGCTCCGCCACAGAGGTTGCGCCGGCTGCGTCCTGGCCTGTCATGGCAAACAGCTCTGGCGCAGACAGAGTTTCGGGAGCGCAGCTTACAGGCGATGGCGTAGGCACCCTAGACTCGGCACGACCAGGCCCATAAGCCTTGAGCAATTCGCACAGCGCGGCGGCTGAAGCGGGTTTCTGCAAGTAACCCAGCACCTTTATGCCTTGATTGAGTGCCAGTTGCGCAACGCCCTCCAGCACGCAAGTGGCGGAAACACTCAGGATGATCAGCGCCCTCGCCTGCCCGCTTTCAGCCAGAAAGCGGATCAGTTCAAGACCGTCAGGCCCTTCCATCTGCAAGTCGCAGATCGCGATGTCGATAGGGCCGCGGCTGTGCAATGACTGTTTCGCAGCTTCGACGCTGTCAGCGGCCAGCACATCAAAGACCTGATTGGCATTGAGCATCTGGTGCAAGGCCATCAGCTGGAACGGGTGGTCTTCGAGAATCAGAACCTTGAGTGTATGCACGGTCACGCCTACGGGATTGAAAGCATCGGAACAGCAGAACACTGATTTTAGTCCCTCGCGCAGACATGCCCCATAAGACATGTCTTAAAAGCGCTGGCGATCACGGCTTTTTTTGCAGAACCGGTTCCGCAAAGCTCAATCGCGAGACGGCGTCATTTCAGGCACCGCTGCCAGTTGCAGCTCGATATCAGCGCGCAGGCAGGTCATGGCCGTTTCCAGCGTCAGCCAGCGCTCGGCAAGGCCAGCCGCGGATTGCAGCCGAACGCTTTCATCGAGCGCAGCACACGCTTTGGCCAAAGGCACGGCGTCCACCAGGCTGGCAGCGCCCTTGAGCCGATGCAGGCAAGCACCCAGCGTCTTCCAGTCGCTTGCCAATACCGCAGGCTCCAGCAAGTCATGCTCATGTCGCAGGTTTTTCCAGAGCTCGCTTAACAACCGGTCCATCTGCTCCGGATTGGCCTGGGTCATGTCTTGCAGCGAGCGTATGTCGAAGGTCGGCTCAGACACCCGGTCTGTCAGCTCCTGGGCCAGACGCGCCAGAGACAGTGGCTTGATCAACAGCCCGTCCATGCCGGCCTGTTCACAGCGCCCGGCCTCATCAATCAGAGCGTTGGCGGTGCAGCCGATAACAGGGCAGCGCCGGCGGCGTTCTTTCTGCTCGATCTGTCGAATGGCCTGGGTCAATGCGTAGCCGCTGATGCCTGGCATGTTGCAATCGGTGATTACGGCATCGAACAGTTCTTCGCGCCATATCGCCAAGGCGGCCTCCCCGTCCGAAACCGCCACCACCCGATGGCCGAGAAACTCCAGTTGCCGGGTGAGCACCAGCCTGTTGGCCGACATGTCATCGACCACTATCAGACGCAGGCTGCGAGTGTCTGCGTACACCTGCCGAGCATCCTCAATGGGCTCAAGCGGCCCGGTGACGCGTGCAAGCGGTATGTCGATGGTTACCCGCGTGCCCTTTCCCGGCTCGCTATGCAGGCTGATATCGCCTGTCATCAGTTCCACCAGTTGACGGGTGATGCTCAGTCCAAGCCCGCTGCCGCCATAGCGTGCAGCCGTGTCGTCATTGGCCTGGATAAAGGGCTGAAATATCTGCTGCTGGCGATCCGGCTCAATACCGGCACCGCTGTCCTGAATACAGATTCGCACCCGCGAAGCATCGGCCGAAACATCCGAGACATCCACACTGACGACAACCTCCCCCTGGTGAGTGAACTTCAAGGCATTGCCCAGCAGGTTATGCAACACCTGACGCAGCCTCAGCGAGTCCAGCCAATAGTCGCCCCGCGCCTGTTCACTGAACTGCAGATGCAGTTCCAGACCTTTTTCCCTGGCCTGCGCCGAAAACAGTTCAATGGCTCCCTCGAATACTGCCTGCAGCGACGTCACCGACAGTGACAACTGCATGCCACCTGCTTCGATCCTGGCCAGATCAAGGCTCTCGCCGATCAATGCCACGAGCTCCGTGGCCGACCTAAGGGCAATCTGCAAGCCTTGGGATGGTGCCTGACCCTGGCGTAGCGCCTGCTCGCATTCCAGCTCGAGCAAACCGGTGATTGCGCTCATCGGCGTCCGAATTTCGTGGCTCATGCTGGCCAGGAATAGACTTTTCGCCTCGTTGGCATCGGCTGCCTGACGCATGGCGTCTTCGAGTTGCTGCTCCAGTTGCTTGCGCTCGGTGATGTCGATCCAGCCACCCAGCAGCCCCTGTAATTGCCCGTCGGCGGCGAAGAAAGGCACCGTCCATTGCCAGACGTCCATGCGCCTTCCGGACAACTCGATCGTGCGGTCGGAAAAGACCGGTTGATGATTTTCCAGCAGCTTGAGGTAGTCGGCATGCATCTGTTCGGCCAATGGCCGCGGAATGAGATGAACATCTGTCAGGCGTCGCCCGTTCATCTGTTCGAAGCTGATGTCCAGCGCTTGCTCGTAGCTGCGATTACACGAGATCAGACGCCCTTTCAGGTCACGCACATAAATGGGGTTGGGGATGCCGTCGAGCAAGGCATGCTTGAATGCCAGTTGATCATTGAGCTGTTGCTCAGCCTTGAGTCGCTGGCGAATTTGCGCGTTCAGACGGCTGCTCCAGGCCAGCGATACCAGCCCGGTAAGCACTGCAAGCGCCACAACCCAGAACACCCATTGCGGTATCCGCGACCAAAGCGAAGGCTGAGGCAGGGTCGATCCCAACCATTTCAAACGAATAGAGCGCAGCTCGGCGACCGGGAACTCTTCCAGCGCCTTGTTCAGAACGCTCAGCAGTTCGGGTTGGGATTTGACCACTGAAAACCTGTCAGGGGACCACTTGCCATCGACACTGCGCGCCACTTTCAACTGCCCCGAGGGGAACAGGTAGGCGCCCGCTTCGTTTTGAATGGTCGCCTCTGCAGCACCATTTTCGACCAGTGCGCGTGCCTGCTCGTAGGTGTCCACCAGGCGGAGTTTGATCAGCGGGTATTCTTGCCTGATCATGTCCTCAAGCGCGTGCCGGGCAGGCAGCGCAAGCACCTGTCCGTCCAGACTGGCAAGCGATATCCGCGACGAGCGATCGGAGCGCACCACGAACATCCAGCTGTTGCCACCAAACGAATAGGTGAAGTCCAGATACCGTCGTCGTTCGGCATTTTCGGCCAGCGAGGTGTTCATGTCTGCCAGGCCAGAGCGAAGCAGATCAATACTCTGCTGCGTGGAGGGCACTTCCTGATGTTCGAACTGCAAGCCGGTCATGCGCGAGATACGCGCCAGCACGTCGACATTGAGTCCCACCCACTGGCCATTTTTGTCCTTGTAGATGTAGGGTGGATGCTGCGTGGTAGAAACCGTCACCTTCGGATGCTTGAGCAACCAACGGCGCTCTGCGCCGGTCAGACGTATGCGCTGCCCGTCTACGTCGGCCCCAAGGCCCAGAGTCCAGCGCCCGAGCACCTCACGGCTGACCGAAGGGGCGATACTGCCGAGTGCCTGATCAATCAGGCTCAGCAAGCGCTGCTCGTCACCGCGCATGGCAAAGGAAAACCCGACAGGCGGCAAGCGGCTTTCAAACTTGATCTGCAAGCCCAGATAAGGTCGCAGCGCGGTGTAAGTGCGCACGATCACCTCGTTGCCGATAAAAACGTCAGCCTCCCCCTGGCTGAGAGCCTCCAGCGCGCTGTAGAGGTTGGGGGCAATGATGATCTCACTGTCTGGATAGACGCGGTGCACCACCTCGGAATCGGCGTACCCGTCGAGCAGTACGACCTTTTTGCCGGCCAGGCTCGATGGCGGACTCAGATCGTTGCCCCGACCGACCACCACTGACCGGTCCGGCATGTACTCGCTCGAGAACGACAGCCCTGGCACGCCTCGCTCGAACCCGTTGGCGCTGGTCAGCAGATCGATCCTGCCCGCGCGCAGTGCATCAATGGCCTCTTCACGTCTGGTGAAACCGACGACCTGCATCGGTATATTTAACTGATCACTGACCAGACCCAGGTAGTCGGCGCTGATGCCCTGATAGCGATTACGATCGCTGGTAATATCGATCGGCTCGTAATCGGCAATCGCAATGCCGACCCTGAGTGCCTTGCGCTGGTCCAGCCATGCGCGATCCCTGGCCTTGATGACGAGGTCCTCAGACACCACGAACGGAGCGGTGAGAGTGAACGGCAGGCTCTGGGCTGCATCGACCGAACGCGCAAGAAACAGCGCCAACAGCATCCATGCCATGCGCCATGCGCGGCCTCTCATCGTGCTGCCCGTCTCCCTGACTACGTCCTGTCTGCTTGCCTGCTTGCCCACGAATGACTCAACTCTCTGGTTCGAAAAACCAGCGAAGTTTGGCACGTAGGAACACAAAGGCCCGCCAAGTGGCGGGCCTAAAGTTGTTACACGACGCTTCTGTCAGAGCGGTTTGCCGCGGTTGCCGTGCTGGCTGACAAAGGCCTGTATGGCTTTCAGGTCATTCGGCAGTACGGTGCAGCGTTCGTCCCGCTCGAACAAATCAGACAAATGTGCAGGTAGCTCAAGCGCTTTTCCTACGCCCGCCTTCTCCACTGCTTCCGGGAATTTGACCGGATGAGCTGTGCCAAGGATCACCATCGGCGTATCCAGGCTGCGACGACACTCACGGGCAGCCTTCACGCCGATAGCGGTATGGGGATCAAGCAGCTCGCCGGTGCTCTCGAATACCTCGGCGATGGTCTTGCAAGTGTCCTCGTCACTGACCGCCAGCGAATCGAACAGTTTACGGGTCTCGGTCCAACGCTCTTCTTCGACGCTGAAACCGCCGCCCTGTCTGAACGTGCTCATCAGTTCGGCAATTGCCGAGCCCTTGCGACCATGCATGTCGAACAGCAAACGCTCGAAATTCGACGAGACCATGATGTCCATTGAAGGCGACAGCGTGGAGTAAAGGGTTTCCTTGACGTACTGATTACCGCTCATGAAACGGTGCAGGATGTCGTTGCGGTTGGTGGCGACGATCAGTTGATTGATCGGCAGCCCCATGTTGCGCGCCAGATAACCCGCGAAGATATCGCCGAAGTTGCCGGTCGGAACCGAGAAAGATACCGAGCGCGCCGGGCCTCCCAGTTGCAGCGAGGCATGAAAGTAGTAAACGATCTGGGCCATGATGCGCGCCCAGTTGATCGAGTTGACGGCCACCAGAGGCGTGCCCTTCAGGAAGCTCTGGTCGGCGAAGCTGGCCTTGACCATTTCCTGGCAGTCGTCAAAGTTGCCTTCGACGGCGATGTTATGGATGTTATCGCCGAAGATGGTCGTCATCTGTCGACGTTGAACGTCCGAGACCCGGTTGTTCGGATGCAGGATGAAGATGTCGACGTTATCGCAACGACGGCAGCCTTCGATGGCTGCAGACCCGGTGTCGCCCGAGGTGGCGCCCATGATCACCACGCGCTCGCCACGCTTGGCCAGCATGTAGTCCAACAGACGGCCGAGCAGTTGCAGTGCGAAGTCCTTGAACGCCAGGGTCGGACCGTGGAACAGCTCAAGTACCCACTCGTTGCCATTCAACTGGCGCAGAGGCGCGACCGCGCTGTGGGTAAAGACGCTGTAGGTCTCTTCGAGGATCTGCTTGAAATCGGCATCCGGGACGCTGCCTGTCACAAACGGGCGCATCACCCGGAAAGCCAGTTCGTGATAAGGCAGCCCCGCCCAGGAAGCGATCTCTTCCTGAGTGAAACGAGGCAGGTTTTCAGGCACATAGAGGCCGCCGTCACTGGCCAGACCAGTCAACAGAACCTCTTCGAAATTAAGGGCCGGTGCCTGCCCGCGAGTACTGATATAGCGCATGGGATCAAACCTTTGGTGTGAGCTTGAAGCTTGAAGCGCCGGGCTTCAGGCTTCAAGCCTCAAATTCAAAACAACTGACGCCTGACGTGCATCTGGTCGTCTGGTGCTTGCAGCCTGTAACCGACAGCTTGCAAACGACGTTAGTTAAGGTGCTCGACGCGAATACGAACCACCGGCCCTACCACGTCCTGAAGCGCTTCCAGTGCCTGGATGGCGTCATTGATGCGTTGTTCCACCACGCGGTGCGTCAGCAGGATCATCGGCACCAGGCCATCGTGTTCTTCGACTTCCTTCTGCATGATCGATTCGATGTTGATGCCGCGCTCGGACAGAATGCTCGCCACCTGCGCCAGCACACCCGGATGATCCTTGGCCTGGATGCGCAGGTAATAGGCGCTTTCGCAGGCTTCGATCGGCAGAATCGGGTGAGCGGACAATGAATCAGGCTGGAAGGCCAGGTGAGGCACGCGGTTTTCCGGGTCAGAGGTCATGGCCCGCACGACGTCTACCAGATCGGCGATGACTGACGACGCGGTCGGCTCCATACCGGCACCGGCGCCATAAAACAGGGTAGAACCGGAGGCATCGCCGTTGACCATCACCGCGTTCATCACACCGTTGACGTTGGCAATCAGGCGATCGGCCGGGATCAGCGTGGGGTGTACACGCAGTTCGATGCCCTGTGCCGTGCTGCGCGCGACACCCAGGTGCTTGATGCGGTAGCCCAGCGCTTCGGCGTAGTTCACATCTGCAGTGGTGAGCTTGGTAATGCCTTCGGTGTAAGCCTTGTCGAACTGCAACGGGATACCAAAGGCAATGGACGCCAGGATGGTCAGCTTGTGGGCAGCGTCGATGCCTTCGACGTCGAATGTCGGATCGGCCTCTGCATAACCCAGCGCCTGAGCTTCAGCCAGCACATCCGGAAAGGTGCGACCCTTTTCGCGCATCTCGGTGAGGATAAAATTGCCTGTACCGTTGATGATGCCTGCGAGCCAGTTGATACGGTTCGCCGACAGACCTTCACGGATGGCCTTGATGACCGGAATGCCACCGGCGACAGCCGCTTCAAACGCAACGATCACACCCTTTTCACGGGCCTTGGCGAAAATCTCGTTGCCGTGAACGGCGATCAGCGCCTTGTTGGCCGTGACCACATGCTTGCCGTTTTCGATGGCCTTGAGCACCAGTTCACGCGCAACGGTGTAACCACCGATCAGTTCCACGACGATATCGATTTCAGGGTTGGTCGCAACCGCGAACACGTCGCTGGTGGTAGGGGTACCGGCAATCTGGCAGTTGGGATTGGGTGTACGAACCGCAATTTGCGCCACTTCGATTCCACGCCCGGCACGACGGGCAATCTCCTCGGCGTTACGTTGAAGTACGTTGAAAGTACCGCCACCGACAGTACCCAGCCCACAGATGCCTACTTTGACCGGTTTCACTGATGAACTCCCCGAAAAACGGCCGATTATGAATCAGCCGTGGAAAACCGCCGCATGTCACCATGCGACCACAAATGAGACGAGGCGCCAGGATTGCGCCTCACGCGACGCAGTGCTATTTGGCGCCCATCGCCAGTTTGGCGACCTGAGCAGCAGGCTGGTAGCCCGGAATGACCTGACCATCGGCCAGAACAATCGCAGGTGTGCCGTTCACGCCGATAGACTGGCCGATTTCATATTGCTTGCTGACCGGGTTGTCGCACTTGGCGGCCTTGATGTCCTTGCCGTCGACCATACGGTCCATGGCAGACTTGCGATCCTTGGAGCACCAGACAGCCTGCAACTGCTCGTCACCCGGAGAACCCAGCCCCTGACGGGGGAAGGCCATGTACCGCACTTCGACACCCATCTTGTTCAACTGCGCGACTTCCTCGTGCAGCTTGTGGCAGTACGGGCAGGTGGTGTCGGTGAATACCGTGATGTGCGACTTGGTCTCGCCGACAGCCGGGTAGATGACCATATCGGAAAGCGGAATGCCATTGATCGTCTTGGAAATGGCCAGACGCTCGGTCTTTTCGGTCAGGTTGACCGGCTTGCCGTTCTGCACCTGGAACAGGTAGCCCTGCATCACGAACTGGCCGTCGGCGCTGGCGTACAGCACGCGACCGCCCTTGAGCTTCACTTCGTAAAGGCCATTGAGCGGGCTCGGCGAAATGCTCTCGACCGGCAGTTCCAGCTGGAGCGAATCCAGTGTCTTGCGGATGGCCTGGTCAGGTTCGGTATCTGCGGCGGCGAACATACTGAAAGTACCGGCCAGCATGAAAGCGGCGGCAGCGAAAATCTGGGGCAAACGCATGAAAACTCCTATGACGGCGGACAGGCTGACGGCTGCTGAAAACAGAAGGGTCAGGCCTTGTTCTGCGAAACCGGCAAAGCCTACCACATTAGGGCTTAAAGGCCGCTCTGCACTGATGTAAGACTTTTCGCGAAAAGCGCGAGCATTCAACCCCGAGGATGATGCTTCGCATGCATTTCCTGCAACCGCGCACGCGCAACATGGGTGTAGATCTGGGTCGTCGACAGATCGCTATGCCCCAGGAGCATCTGCACCACGCGCAGGTCGGCGCCGTGGTTGAGCAAATGAGTCGCGAAGGCGTGACGCAGGGTGTGCGGCGACAAGGATTTGCCGATACCAGCAACCGTTGCCTGGTGCTTGATACGGTGCCAGAACGTCTGACGAGTCATCTGGTCGCCGCGGGTGCTGGGGAACAGCACGTCGCTGGGCTTTCCGCCTAACAACTCATCACGGGCGCCACGCATGTAACGCTCGACCCAGACAATCGCTTCCTCCCCCATTGGCACCAACCGCTCCTTGCTGCCCTTGCCCATCACTCGCAGCACGCCCTGGCGCAGGTTGACCTGTTCCAGTGTCAGGCTGATCAGTTCGGTCACGCGCAGACCACAGGCATACAGCACCTCAAGCATGGCACGATCACGCTCACCGATTGGCTCACTCAGGTCAGGAGCGGCGAGCAATGCTTCGACGTCGGCTTCGGAGAGCGACTTGGGCAACGGCTTGCCCAGCTGAGGCATGTCGATCTGCAGGGTGGGATCGACGGCAATCAGCTTTTCGCGCAGCAGGTAGCGATAAAAGCCGCGCGCGCCGGACAGAAAACGCGCGGTAGAACGCGGCTTGTAGGCATTTTCCACGCGCCACGCAAGGTGATCGAGGATCACTTCGCGCCCGGCAACGGGCAGATCGACGTTGCGTTCCTGCAGCCAGCCGTTGAACAGCGCAAGATCGCTGCGATAAGAGTCGCGGGTGTTATCGGACAGGCCCTTTTCGAGCCAGAGGGCGTCCAGAAACCGGTCAATCAGCGGATGGTTGATGGCAGCCATTTTTACTCGTTACATGTGGGAATAAGCCAAGAGCAAATCATCAGATAACAGACAGCAAAAAGGCAGCCCTGAGGCTGCCTTTTTTATGCATCGAAAAACTGTATCAGGACAGTTTTTCCTTGATGCGCGCTGCTTTACCGGACAGGTCACGCAGGTAGTACAGCTTGGCCTTGCGAACGTCACCGCGACGTTTCACCGCCATGCTGTCGATTTGCGGGCTGTAAGTCTGGAAAGTACGCTCAACGCCAACACCGTTGGAGATTTTACGAACAGTGAAAGCACTGTTCACGCCACGGTTACGCTTGGCAATGACAACGCCTTCGAATGCTTGCAGACGAGCGCGGTCGCCTTCCTTCACTTTAACCTGAACGACAACGGTGTCGCCTGGTGCAAAGGTAGGGATCTCTTTGGTCATCTGCTCTGCTTCGAGGGCAAGAATGATTTTGTTAGTCATGCTGGTGCTCCTAAGGTAATCCGTCTGGATCGACCATCGATACGTTAACTATCGTCCCGCTCGCGGATGTATTCCGCCAGCAGCTTCTTCTCTTCTCCAGAAAGCGAGCGGCTTTCCAGAAGATCAGCGCGTCGTTCATAGGTCCGCCCGAGGGACTGCTGTAAACGCCAACGCCGGATGTGCGCGTGATTGCCACTAAGCAACACGTCGGGAACACGCTGATCCGCATACACCTCAGGTCGGGTGTAATGCGGGCAATCCAGCAGACCGTCCGTGAAGGAATCTTCCTCCGCGGAGTCCACATGCCCTAAAGCTCCAGGCAGCAGCCGCGTAACCGCGTCAATCAGGACCATCGCCGGCAGCTCGCCACCGGAAAGAACATAGTCACCAATCGACCACTCTTCATCGACATGAGCATCAATAAAACGCTCGTCAATGCCTTCATAACGACCGGCGATGAGGATAATCGCTTCCTCCTGCGCCAGTTCGCGTACCGCAGACTGATTCAGCTGTCGGCCTTGTGGCGACAGGTAAATCACCTTCGCCGCATCCCCCGCCGCTTGCCTGGCCTGAACCAGAGCATCTTCAAGGGGCTTGATCTTCATCACCATGCCCGGACCACCGCCAAATGGGCGATCATCCACAGTGTGATGGCGATCAGTGGTGTAATCCCGCGGATTCCAACAAGTGAGCTTCAACAGCCCTTGCTTCACCGCACGGCTGGTAATGCCGTATTCGCTGATGGCGGAAAACATTTCAGGAAACAGACTGATGACTTCTATGCGCAGACCGGCCATGGCATTCAGAAGTCCGCGTCCCATTCCACCTTCATCTCGCCAGCGGCCATGTCGATTGCCAACACGCATTGCTCCGTATAGGGCAACAGGCGTTCACGATCATCAAGGCTGCCCGCGCAGGGCTTTACAACCATTACATCGTTTGAACCGGTTTCGAGCAGGTGATCGATTTTACCGAGCAGTT
The DNA here is from genome assembly GCF_000156995.2 of Pseudomonas coronafaciens pv. oryzae str. 1_6. Taxonomy (NCBI): domain Bacteria; kingdom Pseudomonadati; phylum Pseudomonadota; class Gammaproteobacteria; order Pseudomonadales; family Pseudomonadaceae; genus Pseudomonas; species Pseudomonas coronafaciens. Next base: position 3,982,892 of record NZ_CP046035.1, read on the forward strand.
GCCCGAGTTGGTCGATGACCTTTAGGCCTTCAAGCTGGTACCAGTAGTACTCGCCATCGTCCAGATCAGGGAACAGGTTGCGCGGCACGCAGATGTCGTAACCGGAGAGAAGACGAGCTTCTTCGCGATCATCGAGACCCTTGAGCTTTACGACCAGAAACTTGCTCTGCAAGCGTCCGCTGACCAGCTCCACCTGTTTGTCAACGCTGCCTTCGCGCCGAAGCGTCCAGGTTTTGTAGTCCAACAGGTTTCCAATCGGATCAGTAAAGGAATACACCTTCACTTCGCCGCGAACGCCATGAACCGAGTAAATCTTGCCAATGACGATCAGATCGTCGGCAGATGCAGGCGTCGCGCTCATAAGACTCAGGCCGCGGCCTTGGTCTTGTTGTGCTCTTTCAGCAGTTGGGCAACGCGCTCGGAAGTTTGTGCACCCACGCTCAACCAGTAGTTGACGCGTTCTTCGTTAACGGACAAACGGATTTCCTGACCACGGGCAACCGGGTTGAAGAAGCCGATCTGTTCCTTGTGGGAACCGTCACGAGCGTTGCGGCTGTCGGTTACGGTCAAGTGGTAAAACGGGCGCTTTTTGGAGCCGCCAAGGGCAAGACGGATGGTTAGCATTGAACATCGTTCCTGTAGTCGGTGCTGCAAATCTAAGATGCACAGCGGGCATAGGTGCCCGAAAGGCCGCATATTCTAAGGAATATCCGGACTTTTGCAAATGTCTTTTTCCGGCGCCTATCGGCATGCCTTCCAGATTTGCCAAGGAGCTGTCATCAAGACAGCGAGTATAAGCCCGCATGACACGGGCTGGACGGGAGTCACCTCCCGAATGAAACGCATGCAAAACCTCTTGCACGCGACACAATTACATTTTCGGCATGCCGCCGCCGGGCAGCATTCCGCCCATGCCGCGCATCATTTTTGCCATTCCGCCCTTGGCGGAGAACTTTTTCATCATCTTCTGCATCTGCTTGTGCTGCTTGATCAGACGCCCGATGTCCTGGACCTGGGTCCCGGAACCCATGGCGATCCGGCGCTTGCGCGAACCGCTGATCAGCTCGGGATCCCGACGTTCGGCAGGGGTCATCGAGTTGATGATGGCTTCCATCTGCTTGAATTGCTTCTCTGCCGCGCCCTGGGCATTGCCCATCTGCGACAGGTTGACGCCACCAATGCTCGGCAGCTTGTCCATCAGGCCGCCGAGACCGCCCATGTTCTTCATCTGTTGCAACTGATCGCGGAAGTCTTCGAGATCGAAGCCCTTGCCCTTCTTGAGCTTTTTGGCAAGCTTGTCGGCCTTGTCCTTGTCGAGGGTCTGTTCGGCCTGCTCGATCAGGCTGAGCACGTCGCCCATGCCTAGAATCCGCGAGGCGATACGGTCCGGGTGGAACGGCTCCAGCGCCTCGCTCTTCTCGCCCATACCAATGAACTTGATCGGCTTGCCGGTGATTGCACGCACCGACAGTGCAGCACCGCCACGAGCATCGCCGTCGACCTTGGTAAGGATCACACCGGTCAGCGGCAACGCATCGCCGAAGGCCTTGGCGGTATTGGCCGCATCCTGGCCGGTCATGGCATCGACCACGAACAGCGTTTCGGCTGGCTTGGTCGCAGCGTGCAGCGCCTGAATCTCGCCCATCATCTCGACATCGACGTGCAGACGACCGGCGGTATCGACGATCACGACGTCGATGAACTTGAGCTTCGCTTCTTTTATGGCAGCCTGCGCGATCTCGACAGGCTTCTGACTGATATCGGAAGCAAAGAACGTGACGCCGATGTCGTTGGCCAGCGTTTCGAGCTGCTTGATGGCGGCAGGACGGTACACGTCGACCGACACCACCATGACGGTTTTTTTCTTGCGCTCTTTAAGGAAGCGCGCCAGCTTGCCAGCCGTGGTGGTCTTGCCCGCACCCTGCAGGCCCGCCATCAGGATCACGGCAGGCGGAGTGACATTGAGCACCAGGTCTTCGTTGGCGGCGCCCATCAGGCTTTCGAGTTCGGCCTGGACGATCTTCACGAACGCCTGACCCGGCGTCAGGCTGCGCGACACCTCGGTACCGACGGCGCGCTCCCTGACACTGTTGACGAAGTCTTTGACCACCGGCAAGGCGACGTCGGCTTCAAGCAACGCCATACGCACTTCGCGCAAGGTATCTTTGATATTGTCCTCGTTAAGCTTGGCCTTGCCAGTTACATGGCGCAGCGTCTGCGAGAGGCGGTCAGTCAGATTTTCAAACATGCGCGATCCTTTCAGGCTCTCGTCGAACCCCGGTTGATGCGGCCCGGCCCGTAATGCAGAAATGGCGCTCGGCGAGCCTGCGGCGTGAGCAGGTCGCGGATTATAGCGAAGACTCCGTCACACGGACACCACGCAGACTGCTTCTCTGGTCTTTCGTGATTTACCGGTTATATGCCAAACTCAGCGTCTTTCCAGGCCCGTCCATCAGGATCTATGTCCCCTTTGCCACCCAGCCTGCTTCCCAGCCTCGCCGCCGCCGCCCTTTATGCCGCCGCGACCGCCTACCAGGGCGTGCGCCTGAGCCAGACCGCCAGGCCCGACAAACGGCTGCTGTGCCTGCTCGGCACGCTCGCGGTCATTGCGCACGCCTTAGGTCTGTTTTCCCAACTGACGCACTCCGTCGGCCTTGGGCTGGACTTTTTCAACTCGGCCAGCCTCATTGCCGCCTCGGTGATCGCCGTCACACTGATCGCCACGTCGCGCATACCGGTGGAAAACCTGCTGGTGCTGCTGTTCCCGCTCGGCATGATCACCGTGCTGCTGGCGCAATTCGCGCCCAGCGGTACGGTGCAGCCGATCATGGAAGAACCGGGCATCCTCAGCCACATCCTGCTCTCGCTGCTGGCTTACGGGATGTTCACCATCGCGGTCTTTCAGGCTTTGCTGGTATTGGTGCAGGACCATCAGCTCAAGAACAAGCATCCGACCGGACTGATCAGAAACTTCCCGCCACTGCAGACCATGGAAAGCCTGCTGTTCGGCTTCCTGTGGGCTGGCTGGATACTTCTGTCGCTGTCGCTGCTCTCCGGGTGGCTGTTCGTCGAGAACCTGTTTGCCCAGCATCTGGTGCACAAGACCCTGCTCGCCTGCCTGGCCTGGATTGTATTCAGCGTGTTGCTGTGGGGACGCAACCGTCTCGGATGGCGTGGGCACAAGGCTATTCGCTGGACCCTGGGCGGTTTCTGCCTGCTGATGCTGGCCTATTTCGGCAGCAAGCTGGTACGCGAATTCATTCTGCACATCTGATGGCCTCTGATCATGGATAACTTGCCGCTCGGCCCGCTGCTTGGCGTAGTCGCCCTGCTGACTCTCTGGGCCGCCCTGCTGACGGCAGTCGAAACCGCTCACCATCAGCTCAAGACACTGCGCGCCGCCAGCCGCAAGGACGAAGCGGCGACGCTTCCCGATCTGGCTTTCAACCTGAACAGCCTGATTCTGTGCAACACCCTGATCAAGGTGTTGATCACCGTCATTGTCACACTCATCGCTGCCGGGTACTGGTTCTACAACGGACCGACCGTGGCGTGGCTGGCCACGTTCAGCGTCATGCTGGTTTTTGCCGAATACATACCGCGACGCCTCGCAAACCGCCATCCGGTAGAGACCCTGATGCTGGGCAATGGCGTATTGCGCATTCCGATGAAGATCGTCTGGCCGCTGGCCTACGTGTTCAACGTGCTTGCCAAGACCCTTCTGCGCCCGTTTCCGTCACGCCACGTGCAACCTCAGAGCCAGGCCTTCGATGACGATTCGCACAAGGCCGTTCAGCAAGAGATTGTTCAGGAACATAACCCGCGTATCAACGTGCTTTCGGGCATCCGGGCGCTGGACAGCATTACCGTCAATGACATCCTGATACCCCGCAATGACGTTGACGGCGTCAACCTTGATGATCCGATAGAACTGATCATCGAACGCTTGATCATTTCCCGTCACACGCGCCTGCCGGTCTATCACAACGATATCAATCAGGTACAAGGGGTCATCAACACTCGCGACATAAGCCATCTGCTGCCCAAAGCCACGCTGACCAAGGAGCAATTGCTGGCGGTCTGCTACGAGCCTTATTTCGTCCCCGAAAGCACCCCGCTGCAATTGCAGCTGTTGAACTTTCACAAGCAGCAACGCCGCCTTGGCGTGGTGGTGGATGAGTACGGCGAAGTGCTGGGCATTGTTACCCTTGAAGACATTCTCGAAGAAATCGTCGGTGAGTTCGAGAGCGAGCAGAGGCTGGACAACCCTCACGTCAAACGCCAGGAAGACGGGCGCCTCGAAGTCGAAGGTGCAGCGTCCATTCGCGAGCTGAACAAAAGCCTCGGCTGGCACCTGCCGTCCGATGGTCCGAAGACCCTCAACGGGCTGGTTACAGAAGCGCTAGAGACCATTCCCGAGGCTCCGGTCTGCCTGAAAATCGGGCCTTACCGCCTGGAGATACTCGAGACCGAGGACAACCGCGTCACTCGGGTAGCCATGTGGCACAACACGCTGGTGGGCACGTTAAAATAGATTCACGGGCGCCACCATTGCCTTTCGCCCCACTCTTCGCGTTATTCTCCCCCGCGCTTCACCCCCAACCATAATAATCAACGCTTGCCGGGGCACGGCGCAGGCCGACCGGCGAGATGACTGTCAGGGAGTCCGCATGACCAATACTCTGCTCGCCCGTGAAGGTAATGACGCGCTCGCTACTCCAGTCAACTCAACAACCCGCGTAGCCACTGCCAGCTTCATTGGCACGGCCATCGAGTTCTACGACTTCTACGTTTACGCCACGGCAGCCGCACTGGTGATCGGCCCGGTGTTTTTCCCGCAGACGTCAGGCACTGCGCAAATGCTCTCGTCGTTTCTGACCTTCGGCATCGCCTTTCTTGCACGTCCTTTGGGGTCAGCGCTGTTCGGCCACTTCGGTGACCGCATAGGGCGCAAGTCGACACTGGTCGCGTCACTGCTGCTAATGGGGATCTGCACCACACTGATCGGAGTTTTGCCGGGCTATGCGACCATCGGCGCATGGGCGCCGATTCTGCTCTGCGTACTGCGCTTCGGTCAGGGGCTGGGGCTGGGCGGTGAATGGGGCGGCGCAGCCCTGCTGGCGACCGAGAACGCGCCAAAGGGCAAGCGCGCCTGGTTCGGCATGTTTCCGCAACTGGGCCCATCAATCGGATTTCTGGCCGCAAACGGTCTGTTTCTGGCACTGGCCATGACGCTGAACGACGATCAGTTCCGCGAGTGGGGCTGGCGAATCCCGTTTCTGCTCAGCGCAGTGCTAGTCATGGTCGGGCTCTACGTACGCCTGAAACTGGAAGAGACGCCGGTCTTCGCCAAAGCGATGGCAAGCCAACAACGCGTCAGCCTGCCTATCGTGGAAACCTTCGGTCAGCACTGGAGACCCATGCTTCTGGGTGCGGCATCGATGGTGGTGTGCTACGCGCTGTTTTATATCTCGACCGTGTTTTCGCTGAGCTATGGCGTTTCGACCCTGGGCTATACCCGCGAAACATTCCTCGGGCTGCTGTGCTTTGCCGTGTTGTTCATGGCCGCGGCCACACCGCTGGCGGCACTGGCAAGTGATCGCTTCGGGCGCAAGCCGGTGCTGGTTGTCGGTGGCGTGCTGACGATTCTGTCGGGCTTCATCATGGAGCCGCTGCTGACCCACGGCAGCACCTGGGCAGTGGCCCTGTTCCTCTGTATCGAACTGTTTTTGATGGGCATCACCTTTGCCCCGATGGGCGCTCTGCTGCCAGAGCTGTTTCCGACGCAGGTTCGTTACACGGGCGCATCCGCCGCTTACAACCTGGGTGGAATCGTGGGCGCCTCGGTGGCCCCCTTCTTCGCCCAGAAACTGGTAGCGATGGGCGGCTTGAGCTGGGTCGGCGGGTATGTTTCTGCAGCAGCGCTGATCAGCGTGCTGGCGGTCTTGAGCCTGAAGGAAACGAAAGACACAGAGCTTTGAACTGCAGGCTGCAGAAAGGGCCGGACGCCCTTTTCTGCAGCCTTTGGCTTACGACCTACAGTTCTACCTTGACCGCTTGAGCGGCCCGTGTCGCCTTGGCACGCGCAGCTTCGATCGACTCGTCACGAGCCAGGGCAACGCCCATTCGACGTTGACCGGCGACTTCCGGCTTGCCAAACAGACGCAACGCCGTGTCCGGTTCTGCCAGCGCGGCGCCCAGGTTGGCGAAGGCGGTCTGCGTAGAGTGACCTTCGACCAGAATCACTGCCGAGGCCGATGGACCAAACTGGCGAATCAACGGGATCGGCAGACCCAGAATGGCACGAGCGTGCAGAGCAAACTGGGAAAGGTCCTGAGAAATCAAGGTAACCAGTCCGGTGTCATGCGGGCGCGGCGAGACTTCGCTGAACCACACCTGATCACCTTTGATGAACAACTCGACGCCGAACATGCCACGCCCACCGAGAGCCTCGGTCACCGCCTTGGCAACACGCTCCGACTCTGCCAGGGCTACAGGGCTCATGACCTGTGGCTGCCAGGACTCCTGATAGTCACCTTTCTCCTGACGATGGCCCACTGGTGCACAGAATGTGGTGCCGCCCACGTGACGCACGGTCAGCAGGGTGATCTCGTAATCGAAGTCGATAAAGCCTTCGACGATGACGCGCCCTTTGCCGGCACGGCCGCCTTCCTGAGCGTAATCCCAGGCCTTTTGCACATCATCGGCGCTTTTCAGCAGGCTTTGCCCTTTGCCCGAAGAACTCATGACCGGCTTGACCACGCATGGGAAACCCAGGTCTTCGACAGCATTGCTGTAAGCCTCGAAGGTGTCGGCAAAGTGATACGGCGAGGTCGGCAGCTTCAATTCTTCCGCCGCCAGACGGCGAATGCCTTCGCGGTTCATGGTCAGCTGAGCGGCACGTGCAGTCGGAATGACCGTGAAGCCTTCAGCTTCGAGCTCGACCAGCGTTGCAGTGGCAATCGCTTCGATTTCCGGAACGATGAAATGCGGCTTCTCAGCCTCGATGACGGCACGCAAGGCCGCGCCATCGAGCATGTTGATGACGTGGCTGCGATGCGCGACCTGCATGGCGGGTGCGTTCTCATAACGGTCAACAGCGATCACCTCAACGCCGAGGCGCTGCAGTTCGATCACGACTTCCTTGCCCAGTTCGCCGCTGCCGCAGAACAGTACGCGAGTCGCGGTGGGCGACAGTGGAGTTCCGATTCGAGTCATCTCAGGTCCTCGTGAAGCAGATATCGAGAGCTGCACGCCTAATGCGAGCAACCGCAGTGAAGAAAGGCGCGCAATTTACCATGAAGCCCGGACAAATGGGTTTCAACCGGCGCAGGCACTGTTGCGCGCACGCCAGGCCATGATCATCCAGACAATAGTGACACCGGCGAACTTGGAGATCAGCGCGGTCAGCACGACGGGGGCGGTCAAGGCATCAATCATGCCGAAGAAGATGAAGGTATCGAGCGGAATGCTTAGTGCAGAGCTGATCCACAAACGGTCACGCAACGGCCGCTTGGTGATGCTGAAGACCAGCCAGTCGATGCACTCGGATACGGCAAACGCCGTGGCACTGGCCAGCGCGATAGTGGGATCGCTGGTGACATAAGACAGCACGAGCGCCGCCAGCATGGCGACGATTGCGCCATGCCCGAAGCGAATCTGCACCATGTCGCGCAGCACAAATACCAGACCTCCCCACGCTGACCAGATCATGTCCAGATGCGGCGCACTGGAAAAAGCGAAATTAATCAGCACGACGCTGCCGATGTAGGCGAGCAGAAAAAGCATGATCAGTGTGCCCCGCCCACCGTCCACATCAGCCCGCTGGCCCTGGCACGCTCGTCACACAGCCCCAGCACGGCACGACGCTCGTCGTTGCTCATTCGGCTCCACCGTGTGATCTCGTCCACGGTGCGCTGGCAACCGGTGCAAATATCCTGCTCATCCAGCGCACAGATGCTGACGCACGGGGAACGGACTGGCTTTTCAACTATGGAATCTGTGGAATCGTTACTCATCAATCTTCCTGCACGGCCAGGTCGCGGGCATAGCGCCGGGCATTGTGAACGTAGTGGGCGGCGCTGGCCTCAAGCATCTTCTTCTGCACATCGGTGAGTTCGCGTATCACTTTGCCTGGTGAACCCATGACCAGCGAGCCGTCAGGAATGACCTTGCCCTCTGCAATCAGCGAGTTAGCGCCAATGATGCAGTATTTGCCAATTTTTGCTCCGTTGAGGATGACCGCATTGATACCGATCAGACTGTAGTCGTCGACACTGCAGCCGTGCAGCATGGCATTGTGACCGATGGTCACGCCCCTGCCGATCGCCAGCGGCGACCCCATGTCGGTGTGCATCACCGTGCCGTCTTGCACATTGCTGTTTTCACCGATGTGGATCAGCTCGTTATCGCCGCGCAAAACGGTGTTGAACCAGACACTCGCTCCGGCCTCAAGCCTGACATTGCCGATAAGCACGGCACTGGGCGCGACCCAGCTTTGCGGGTCGGTCTGAACACGGGATTCTCCCAGGCGAAACTTCATGCGGTTACCTCAGACTGGCCGCTCATGGCTCGGCTTGTTACAGATGATGGTTACAGGTGATGTAGCAATCGTCAGCTCAGGTGGTCGAGCGTTCAGGCGGATGATGCAGGCTGATTTTACTGTCGTACAGCACATTGACCAGTTCGACGATCATGATCGCGGTCAGCCCCCAGATCTTGTAACCGCCATAGCGATAACTGGGCACATACCAGCTCCGGCCCTCGTAATCGATGCGGTGCGTATGCTCGCGGGTGTCCTGACGAAAGAACTCAAGGGGTACGCTGAACACTGCCGCGATCTCGCCATCATTGGGGCGGTACTCGACAAAATCGGGGATGACCCCCACATAGGGTGTGACCTTGATCCCGTGCTTGGAGATCAACGGGCTGAGCGGGCCGATAATTTCGACAAGGCCGGGAGGCAGGCCAATTTCCTCTTCCGCCTCGCGCAAAGCCGTGAAGATCAGATCGGGATCGCCCGGATCGCGTCGACCACCCGGAAAAGCCACCTCACCGCCATGAGTCGACAGGCCGCTGGCACGCAGGGTGAGGATCAGCTCGGGTTGTTCGCTGCGGGTGACAGGCACCAGCACCGCCGCCTCGGGGAAGCCTTGATCCGTGTCGAGAGTCTCTGGCGTGTGACTGACGACTCGGTGAAGTAGCTCATCCAGCATGGGAAATCTCGTTCTGTTGCCTGTCTGGCATCATGCACCAAAGCAACGTCGTGCCCAACCCCCTGCAAGGCAACTCAGATAAACCCGAGGGTTGCCGAGCTACGGCACGACAGGCCAAGATAGCGACTGCGTTCACTATCGACTGAAAACATGAAATTCTGCAGCCAGTGCGGCAACCCGGTCATTCAGCGTATCCCCGAGGGCGACAGTCGTTTGCGGTACGTCTGCGAGCATTGTCATACCATCCATTACCAGAACCCGAATATTGTCGCGGGCTGTCTGGTGACGCTGGGTGAAAAGGTTTTGCTCTGCCGTCGCGCCATCGAGCCGCGTCTGGGCTTCTGGACATTGCCGGCCGGTTTCATGGAAAACGGCGAAACCGTCGAGCAGGCCGCGCGTCGGGAAACCGTCGAAGAAGCCTGCGCCACATTGGCCGGGCTACACTTGTATACGCTGATTGATGTTCCGCATATCAATCAGGTGCATGTTTTTTATCGTGCAGAAATGGCCTCCGAAACGTTCTCCGCCGGTATAGAGAGCCTGGAAGTGCAGTTATTCGACGAAGCCGACATTCCGTGGGCGGACCTGGCTTTCATGACGGTCAGGCGTACTCTAGAATGCTTCTTCGCGGATCGGCGTCGGCAGACTTACCCGGTTCATACCAGCGCCCTCCCCCCGTCACGTCCGATGCTGGACACCTGAGCCAGGGCTGCAAATAACATCGGCCTGTCATCGATAATGATCGTTATCCATGAATCGAGGCCGTCAGGGAAATCGTAATGCGCTGGTTGCTCGCGTTCTTCTGCATGTCATTCTTGCCACTGTCGCAGGCTGCGTTCACGCAGACTATTGTGCCCAAGGGCAGCGAACAGAAAATCATCAACAATAAAGTTATCAATACCGAAAGCATTGCCAGCAAGAAGATCGACAAGGTGCTGGTACTCAAATCGGCGCGTCAGTTGCAGTTGATCAGCGACGGTGAAGCCTTGAAGACCTATCGCATCTCCTTGGGTAAAAACCCCAAGGGCACCAAACTTCAGGAAGGCGATCAACGTACTCCGGAGGGTTTCTACTGGCTCGACTGGCGCAAGCCCAGTAACAATTACAACCTGTCGATGCACATTTCCTACCCGAACATCACCGACTCGGCGCGGGCGCGTAACGAAGGCGTCAAACCGGGCAGCATGATCATGATCCACGGCACACCGGTGGATGAGGAATATCCGGAGTGGTATTTCCACACCCTCGACTGGACCAACGGCTGCATTGCGATGAAGAACAACGACATGCGCGAAGTCTGGGACTTGGTGAAAGACGGGACAATGATCGAAATTCGGCCCTGATCATTGCAAAGGGTTAGAGCGCTGCCCCACGCAATCAAGACCGGACGCAGAGCGTCTAGAACTGCATGCCAACGCGGAGCATTGGCACAATAATCAGCCGGACGCTCAGCGTGGCAATGCCTTTCCGGACGCTCAGCGTGGCAATGCCTTTCCGGACGCTCTGCGTCCAGCCCTGGATGCGCCTCAGAACTCTTCCAGACGCCATACTTCGTAAGCAGGCGTTTCATAGGGATGGCTCTGTTTGAGCGCCACTACCGCTTGCGCGATCAGTTCGTCCGCAACGACCAGCTCGACTTTCCATTCGTCCACCTGCTCGACCACGCCACTCTGCCCAAGAAATGGCTGACTGCCATTCAGCGGGCGGAACTGGCCTTGACCGAGCACCTGCCATGAGCATTGATCGTAAGCACCGATTCGCCCTGCACCAGCTGCGAATACAGCGCTCTTGACCTCGTCCACATGGCTCGGTGGCACAAAGAAAGCGAGCTTGTACACGAGCCTTAGTTAACCCACGCCCGCGCATTGCGGAACATGCGCATCCAGGCCGCATCTTCATTCCAGTCCTCTGGACGCCACGAGTTCTGCACCGCGCGGAACACCCGCTCCGGGTGCGGCATCATGATGGTGACGCGACCGTCGAGGGTGGTCATGCCGCCGATACCCCGTGGCGAGCCATTCGGGTTGGCCGGATAGGCTTCTGTGACCTTGCCGTGGTTGTCCACGAAACGCAGTGCCACGGTACCGGAGACGTCTGCCTCGAGCAGCGCATCGTCGTTGCGGAATTCCGCATGACCTTCGCCGTGCGCGATGGCGATAGGCATGCGCGAACCGGCCATGCCTTGCAGGAAGATCGACGCCGACTCCTGCACCTGCACCATTGCCACGCGCGCTTCGAATTGCTCGGAGCGGTTACGTACAAAGTGCGGCCAGAACTCGCTCCCTGGAATCAGCTCATGCAGATTGGAGAGCATCTGGCAGCCGTTGCACACGCCCAGCGTAAAGCTGTCGGAACGCTCGAAGAAGCCCTGGAACGCATCACGTGCGCGGCTGTTGAACAACGCCGACTTGGCCCAGCCTTCGCCGGCACCCAACACGTCGCCGTAAGAGAAGCCGCCACAAGCCACCATGCCCTTGAAGTCGTTCAGATCGACACGCCCGGCGAGGATGTCACTCATGTGTACGTCGATTGCGTTGAAACCGGCGCGGTCAAAGGCTGCAGCCATCTCGACCTGACCGTTGACGCCCTGCTCGCGCAGAACGGCCACTTGAGGGCGGATACCGGTCTTGATGTAAGGCGCAGCGATATCTTCGTTGACGTCGAAGCCCAGTTTGACAGTCAAACCCGGGTTATCTTCTTCCAGCAGTGCGTCGAACTCCTGATCGGCACACTCGGCGTTGTCGCGCAGGCGCTGGATCTGGTAGCTGGTCTCGGCCCATTGACGCTGCAACAGACGGCGCTGGCCGCTGAACACCGGCTCGCCGTGGAAGCTGATCGACACTTCGTCGTTATTGATCGGCTGCCCGATCACCGCAACGCAATCCGCCAGACCAGCCGCACTGAATTGCGTCAGCACCAGAGGCGTAGCGTCCTGACGAACCTGGATGACCGCACCCAGCTCTTCATTGAACAGGATGGCCGCGATTTCTGAAACATTGTCAGCCAGACCGTCGAGGTGCAGGTTAAGGCCGCAGTGACCGGCGAACGCCATTTCCAGCGTACTGACCAGCAGACCGCCATCAGAACGGTCGTGATAGGAAAGAATATGGCCATCGGCGTTCAGGCCCTGAATCACGGTGAAGAATGCTTTCAGGTCTTCCGCATCGTCGACATCCGGTGCGACGCGCCCAAGTTTGCCGTGCGTCTGCGCAAGGATCGAGGCGCCCATGCGGTTCTGGCCACGACCCAGGTCGATCAGGATCAGGTCAGTGATGCCCTTGTCCATGCGCAGTTCGGGCGTGAGGGTCTGACGGATATCGACCACCGGCGCAAAGCCGGTCACGATAAGCGACAGCGGCGAAGTCACACTTTTCTCGGTGCCTTCGTCGCTCCATCGGGTCTTCATGGACATCGAGTCCTTGCCCACTGGAATAGTAATCCCCAGTTCCGGGCAAAGCTCCATGCCGACCGCTTTCACGGTGTCATACAGACGCGCATCTTCGCCGGGATGCCCGGCAGCCGACATCCAGTTAGCCGACAGCTTGATGTCGGACAGCTTGGCAATACGCGAGGCGGCAATGTTAGTCAGCGTCTCGCCGATCGCCATGCGGCCCGAAGCCGGGGCATCCAGCAGCGCCAGCGGTGTGCGCTCGCCCATAGCCATTGCTTCACCGGTGTTGACGTCAAAGCTGGTCGCCGTCACGGCGCAATCAGCCACAGGCACCTGCCAGGGGCCGACCATCTGATCGCGAGCCACAAGGCCTGTGATGCTGCGGTCACCGATGGTAATCAGGAAGCTTTTGCTGGCCACGGCCGGGTGACGAAGCACACGCTGCACACTTTCTTCGATGTCCAGCGTACTCGGGTCGAAATCATCGCCGATCTCGGCTTCACGCTCGACCGAGCGGTGCATGCGCGGCGCCTTGCCGAGCAGCACTTCCAGCGGCATGTCCACCGGGCTGTTGCCGAAGTGGCTGTCGGTCACGGTCAGTTGTGGCTCGGCAGTGGCTTCGCCGACCACTGCAAACGGGCAGCGCTCACGCTCACAGATAGCCTTGAAGCGCTCGAAGTCTTCGACGCCGACCGCGAGCACATAACGCTCCTGTGATTCGTTGCTCCAGATTTCCAGCGGGGCCATGCCCGGCTCGTCATTGGGCACGTTACGCAGCTCGAAACGACCGCCGCGGTCGCCATCATTGACCAGTTCAGGGAAGGCATTGGACAAACCACCGGCACCGACGTCATGGATAAAGCTGATCGGGTTGCGATCGCCCAGCTGCCAGCAGCGGTCGATGACTTCCTGACAACGACGCTCCATTTCAGGGTTTTCACGCTGAACAGAAGCGAAATCAAGGTCTGCAGAGCTGGTGCCAGTCGCCATCGAAGACGCCGCGCCGCCGCCCAGACCGATCAGCATGGCCGGACCGCCCAGCACGATCAGCTTGGAACCGACAGTAATCTCGCCCTTCTGGACGTGATCTTCGCGGATATTGCCCATACCGCCTGCCAGCATGATCGGCTTGTGGTAACCACGCACCTCATCACCATGCGGCGTAGTAATGGATTGCTCGAAGGTGCGGAAATAACCCGTCAGTGCAGGACGGCCGAACTCGTTATTGAACGCCGCGCCACCCAGCGGGCCTTCAATCATGATGTCCAGCGCCGTCACGATGCGCTCGGGCTTGCCATAAGGCACTTCCCAAGGCTGCACGAAACCGGGGATCTGCAAGTTGGACACGGTGAAACCGGTCAGACCGGCCTTGGGCTTGGCGCCGCGACCGGTTGCACCTTCGTCGCGAATCTCGCCGCCGGAACCGGTGGCTGCGCCAGGAAACGGAGCGATCGCAGTCGGGTGGTTATGGGTCTCGACCTTCATCAGAATGTGCACCGGCTCCTGTACCGCACCGTACTGGCGGGTTTCAGGGTCCGGGAAGAAGCGCCCGGCGACGTTGCCGACGATCACCGACGCGTTGTCCTTGTAAGCGGACAGCACACCTTCGCTGTGCATCTGATAGGTGTTCTTGATCATGCCGAACAGGCTTTTTTCCTGGCTTTGCCCGTCGATGTCCCAACTGGCGTTGAAAATCTTGTGGCGGCAATGCTCGGAGTTCGCCTGGGCAAACATCATCAGCTCGATGTCATGAGGGTTGCGCCCCAGGCCATTGAAGCTGGTGATCAGGTAATCGATTTCATCTTCGGCAAGGGCCAGGCCCAGTTCGACGTTGGCCTTCTCCAGCGCAGCACGACCGCCTCCCAGAATGTCCACAGCGGTCAGCGGCTTTGGCTGAGCGTGACTGAACAGACCCGCGGCCTGGTCGTGATCACCCAATACCAGCTGCGTCATGCGGTCGTGCAGGCTGTCGGCGATGGCCTGAGCTTCTGTTTCACTGAACTGACCTTCTACATAGAAGGCAATCCCGCGCTCGATGCGCTGAATTTTGCTCAGACCGCAGTTGCGAGCGATATCGCTGGCCTTGCTCGACCAGGGAGAAATGGTGCCAAAACGTGGCAACACCAGAAACAGACGACCACTCGGCTCTTGAACCGGCACGCTTGGGCCGTATTTCAGGAGACGGTCGAGAACCTGCTGTTCTTCGCTGGTCAGAACGTCGGTGACGTCAGCGAAGTGGGCGAATTCGGCGTACAAGCCACTGACAGCTGAAACTTTTTGTTTCAGTTGTTCCAGTAATTTGCTGTGGCGAAAGGCAGAAAGGGCAGGAGCACCGCGCAGGATCAACATCTTCGGGACAGCCTCGAGAAGGGGTGTGCTTTGAGGCCGCGTATTCTAGCCTAAACCGGGCCTTTGATCACTCAAAACGGCAGCCCCTCATGCGCCCAAATGTCGCTGCGCTCGAAAAAAGCCGACAAATGCCTGAAAAATACCTTCGCCTATCAGACGCAAGCATCACTGTCGAGATATGGCGCCCGGTGCGCTTTGCGTATACTGCACCGATGTTCTTCAGACCAGATTTCCGCCCACGTTGCGCCAAGTGGCTCATCGCAACCGGACTCTTCCTGATGCTCGGCGCCTGCGTGGAGAAACCCACCACACTGGAACGAGTCAAGGAGGACGGTGTTCTGCGCGTGATCACCCGTAACAGCCCGGCGACTTATTTCCAGGATCGCAACGGTGAAACCGGCTTCGAGTACGAGCTGGTCAAGCGTTTCGCCGAAGATCTGGGCGTCGAACTGAAAATCGAAACGGCCGACAATCTCGACGATCTGTTCGATCAGATGAACAAACCGGGCGGCCCGGTGCTTGGCGCAGCCGGGCTGATCGACACGCCAAAGCGCAAGCAACAGGCGCGTTTCTCGCACTCCTATCTGGAAGTCACCCCTCAGGTTGTGTACCGCAATGGCCAGTCGCGCCCGACTGACCCCGCCGAGCTGGTGGGCAAACGTATAGTGGTGCTCAAGGGGAGCGCCCATGCCGAACAGCTGGCGGCGCTCAAGGAAAAGAATCCTGCCATTGAATATGAAGAGTCGGACGCGGTCGAGGTCGTCGATCTCCTGCGGATGGTGGATGAGGGCCAGATTGACCTGACACTGGTCGACTCCAACGAACTGGCGATGAATCAGGTGTATTTCCCCAACGTACGCGTCGCGTTCGACCTGGGCGAGGCCCGCCAACAGCGCTGGGTCGTTGCTCCGGGGGAAGACAACAGCCTGCTCAACGAAATCAATGCCTACCTCGACAAGGTCGAGAAGAACGGCACGCTGCAGCGCCTCAAGGACCGCTACTACGGGCACGTTGACGTACTTGGCTACGTCGGCGCCTATACCTTCGCCCAGCACCTGCAGGAGCGCCTGCCCAAATACGAAAAGCACTTCCAGTTATCTGCCAAGAAAGAGCAAGTCGACTGGAGGTTGCTGGCCGCTATCGGCTATCAGGAATCGATGTGGCAACCGGCAGTGACGTCAAAAACCGGTGTGCGCGGCCTGATGATGCTCACCCAGAACACGGCTCAAGCCATGGGCGTGACCAACCGGCTGGATGCCCGACAAAGCATTCAAGGCGGGGCAAAGTATTTTGCCTACGTGAAGGATCAACTGGACGACTCTATTAAAGAGCCGGATCGCACATGGCTGGCTCTCGCTTCCTACAACATTGGTAGCGGCCACCTCGAAGATGCGCGCAAACTCGCCCAAACCGAGGGGCTGAATCCCGATAAATGGCTCGACGTGAAAAAAATGCTGCCGCGTCTGGCACAAAAGAAGTGGTACAGCAAAACCCGATACGGCTATGCCCGAGGCGGTGAGCCGGTGCATTTCGTTGCCAACATTCGCCGCTATTACGACATTCTGACCTGGGTCACTCAGCCGCAGCTTGAAGGCAGCCAAGTGGCCGATGGCAATCTGCACGTGCCAGGTGTCGACAAGACGCAACCCGCCGTACCGCCCGGTCCGGCGCCTGCCAGCAACGAAGAAAAACCGGCGCTCTAACTCGCCTGGCCTTTACTCGCCTCTCTGGCCGCTCGGCGCATTCTGAAAAATTCGCTCAGCATCGCGCCACACTCCTCGCCCAGCACTCCGCCTTCGAACAGGACGCGATGGTTGAGAAAGGCCTGACTGAAAAACTGCCCTTGGCTCTGAACAATGCCCGCCTTGGGTTCAAGCGCGCCGTAGACCACGCGCGCCACACGCGAATGCACGATTAACCCGGCGCACATGCTGCACGGTTCAAGTGTCACGTAAAGCGTGCTGCCCGGCAGCCGGTAATTGTCCAGCGCCTTTGCAGACTCGCGAATCGCAACCATCTCGGCATGAGCGCTGGGGTCGCTGCCGCTGATCGGGCAATTGTAACCACGGCCGATAATCTCACCGTTGTGAACTACAACCGCGCCGACTGGAACTTCACCCAGCAACGCACCCTGGGCCGCCAACGCCAACGCTTCGCGCATAAAGTACTGGTCGTTACTGCGGTCAATGATCGGCGGCTGCCTCATCACGCCACCTCAATGGCGGCCATCAGGCCGGTTTCCATGTGATCGATGACGTGGCAAT
This sequence comes from Pseudomonas coronafaciens pv. oryzae str. 1_6, assembly GCF_000156995.2. Lineage (NCBI taxonomy): Bacteria > Pseudomonadati > Pseudomonadota > Gammaproteobacteria > Pseudomonadales > Pseudomonadaceae > Pseudomonas > Pseudomonas coronafaciens. The sequence goes on from NZ_CP046035.1 coordinate 4,000,111, forward strand.
GGAACATCCACACCCCTGGGTTATCCGCCACCAGCGCGACCCGCGCCCGCTCATTGCGGCCCAGCAGGAAGGTATCGGTAAAGTAAGGGATGATCTTGCGCCGATTGGACGCAATCACCTTGAAACTCATGCCATGCAGGTGAATCGGGTGCTGATACTGCGTCATGTTCTTCAGTTCGAAAATGTAGCTGTTGCCGAGCTTCAGTTTGGCGATGGGGCGATCAGCACAGGTCTTGTCGGTAATATCCCAGGCCTGGCCGTTGATCTGCCACAGGCTGGGTGGCTTGCCATTGCCGGTGTTGACCGACATCGAACCAACCCACTCGAAATTGAAATTGATTTTCTCGGCTTTATCCAGATCGGGCTCGGATACCGGATTGGCTGGCAGCTCGGGCGGCCACGAGCCGGGAGCATCATTATTGGCAACCGAACGAAATGTCCCCAGACGCACCGGGCCGTTGCGCAATGAAATCTCCTCACCCGCAGGCGGTGCCTTGATTGCCAGGCAGATGCGCATGCCCGGCCCCAGCCAGTATTCTTCACCAAACGGGCGCGGTGTGACCGGGTTGCCATCCAGCGCATAAATCTGCGCCTCGGCGTCCGGCAGATTGAGCCGATAGGTCACGGTATTGTCGAGGTTGAGCAGCCGCACTCGGGTAATCTGTCCGGCTGGCAGATCGATGACGGCCTGCGCAACGCCGTTCAACGTAGATAACCGCCCAGCCGTGCCTTCACGCGCCGCTTCACGCAGCACGCTGAACTCGGTGAATGCGCCCTCTTCGTCCACATGCCAGCTTTTCAGACTGACCGTGCGCTCATGGGCAAAGCCGGTCGGTTCGCGCTCTTCTACGATCAACGGCCCGACCAGCCCACGTCCCAGCTCTTCGCTGCTGCTGACGTGCGGGTGATACCAGTAGCTACCGGCGTCCGGCACACGGAATTTGTAATCGAAATACTCACCCGGCTTGACCGGCAGCTGCGAAACGTAAGGCACGCCGTCCATCTCCAGCGGCAACCGGATACCATGCCAGTGAATGGTGGTTTCGACCGGCAACTGATTGATGAAGCGCAACCGCAACCACTCGCCCTGCCGCACCCGCAACTCGGTACCTGGCGCAGAACCGCCAAATGCCCAGGCAGGCGTCTTGTGGCCCGCCACCAGCTCCACATCCAGCGGAGCGGCGATCAACACAAAGTCCGAACCAGCCTCCGATTCGCGACGTCCCATCCAGTAACGCGAAGCACCGCCTGCTCCAAGGCCGACTACGGCAAGACCGGCAATGCCTGTGAGGATTTGACGACGGGTGAAGGACATGAACGGCGGGACCTCTGAAACGAAAACTGAGGGCACCTGCGAGCAGATGCGAAGGGCGAATACGATACACCTGCATTTGGGGAAAGATAAGAGCAGAGGGTGCGAACTGATGTTGGGGCTTAAACAAGCCGGCAAAGCAGCGACGAACGCTGCGGCCGTCAGAGTCGCGAGAGGTTATTGCTGCCTGGCTCGTTCCAGCCATGCCTTATATGAAGAAGCGCGCACAAAACAGCAACTTCAGGCTGTGATTGTGTAGCTATGCCTATCTGTAGAAACGTATCAAGACTATAAGCGGTGCCTTTTCTCGGGTGCTAAATGCCCCTTTTATCAACACCTGTCGGGTGATCAAAAAAGGGCATATGGCTCTACACCATGCCAGCAATGGTCTTTACCGAATCCGGCGCGGCCTGAGACTCGGACATTGCCCCCGCAGCACCCAAAGCAACTACGGAAGCCGAACTGGCACGTCCACCCTTGATCCCGCCTGCAGCACCTTCAGCAGCCGCAATGCCTGTCTGCGCCGCCGCACCTGCACCGGCTTTCAAAGCACCTGTCAATCCGCCTTTCGAGTCACCTACCGCGACCAACACATTACTGGCGGCCGGCAAAGGCCATAGCTTTTTACCTGCTTCTCCTGCAAACGCCTGAAAATTGTCCTTGTTTGAACCGTCAGGCCGAACATGTGAATCATTGGCTTTATCCAGACGATGATCGCCCTTCAGCGCTGCGTAGCCCTGCTCGACGAAGTCTTTCCAATTACCTGCTTCAGTACCATGCCTGGCATCACCGTCGTGGGTAATACCCTGCAAGTCACTGTCGTTCGTGCATTGGCGAGGGACGCCATCTGCCTGATCTGAGCTATTGATCCAGTTGAGCACTTTGGCGGCATTGTATGCAGCATCCGCCCGGGCTTTTGGATCAGCATTGTTTTGAGTCCAGTCACCTATCCTGGCGTAGGCTTCAGTACGTTTTATATCTTTCTGATCACCCAGGTTTTTCAGAATCGGATTGGCATCGATAATTTGCTCCGCAGTGCGGGTATCGCCCCGCGGCCGGCCTGAAGCATCACTCGGTTTGTCAGACAAATCCTTTTCCGTCTCGATGATCGAGCCATCAGCGTTGACAACACCCGGGTACTCCTTTTCCGGAGGCGGCGGTGTATCGTGCCGATTGATGGCTACCTGTGGCACTGGCTTGGCGCTAATGTCATCTAATAACCGCGTAGCCGTTGAACGCAACTGCGTGAGTAAATCTGCAAAGGCTGCTAAAGAACCAGACTTTTGGTCAGCGCTTACCTGGCTGACAGCCGGGCTCTGTAGTTCAGCGCGCTCATCGGAAGACGCGAAAGTAACATTTTCTTGTTCTGGCTTATTTGCCTTATGCAGACCATCGCTCAGTGTCTGGTGGGCGGTATAGCTTTTTGTTCCCGCATTGACGAGCGACGATGCAAAGTTTACGGCTGAAGTAGCCTTGTCCAGACGCGAACCACTTTTTTCGTCTGACTTTTTATCAGGGGCACCACGACTGCCAGCATCAGACGCGAGGGAGCCTGCATTCTTGTCTTTGCGTTTAGAGTCATCAGCCAGGACTTCGGTAGCCTTGGGCGCACTGATAGATCTTGAAGCTTTCATCACTTACTCCTCAGAATTTTTTTATCAATTATTCCTGATCAAGTTAGCGCTCAATTCAGTTCTCGGATTTTCAGCATGAACGCACTCATCGGTGGTCACCCAGCGCGAATGGGTTCCGAGATCAACTGACATCTGTTGCTTGTTTCCGCTTTTCGGCGCTCGGCTCACGAAGCCTTGCTGCCCTGGAAATGCTCGCCAGTGGAGAGAAGAATTGCTCGCCTGACGTGATGACTTTCAAGGCGGCGCAGTTGCAGAATCTTCATCCGTTGCGCGTGGCGTCCATTGATCCAGAAACGCTGCTACTTTTTCTTCGATATGGCTTTCGATAGTCCGCAAACGAAGCAAGGGGATAGCGCATTTACTCAGAATGCTGTTTTTCACAGCGTCGCGCTCAATCTGTACAGTATCGTTATGGTGACCGCCGTCGACTTCAATGACACCCAACGGGCTTTTCCCCACCTTGAAATAGAGCACAAAATCACAGCGGGCCGCGTTATTCATGAACTCCAGCTCTCGTGTGGTGAAGTCGGCGCGGGTTACCGACACAAGTTGTTTGAGCAGAACCTCGCGATGAAACATGATGCCTTGACGGGCTTTGTGTTCCAGCGCCTCACGAAGTATCTGCGCCACAATTCGTTCGGACTTGACTGATACGTCTTCAGGGTCGAGCCTCTGGTCCAGGCGTTCCAGTGATTGGTCGAACTCTTTGTAGAGCAGATCGAACGCGGAGATAACCGGCGCACGATGCACCTGCCCGTTCTCTGCGTAATATTCCATGTAGCGGATAAGTGCGGCGATATGGCCATTACCAGCCTTGAATACGTTGTCGCCCGTGACCAGCGTGAACCTGCTCTTGGCTCTGGAAACTGCCACATTAACCATGCGAGCATCGTCTACAAAGCTCAAGCGTTTCGGGCTTTTATGCTTGTCCAGAACGGTAGAAAAAACGATCTCGTCGCACTCTCGCCCTTGAAATTTATGCACAGTGTCATTAACGAAATCTGCTGGCAGACACGAACTGGAAAGTACCGCCTGATTCTTGAAAGGTGCGATAAACCCTCTTCCATCCTCGCCTTCCCAGAGACTTTCCCCATTGCGCTCGAGCACCGCCAATAATGAGTCCAGTTCTCTCAGGTTGGAATTGTTGCGCGTATGGTTTCCCTTGGCGGTTACCACCAGCGTCAGTGCCTGTTCGCCGCCGTCCTGCGTCATCGGAACAAGCTGATTGTCATAGAACTGCTGATTGCAGAACTGAATGATCCGCGGATGACATCGGTAATGCTCTTTGAGCAATGTCATCGGGATTGAATCCCCGAATGCACTGATGCATGAGTCCAGCATGCTGTACTTCTCGCAGTCATACCAAGGAGCTGGCGCCTCCAGTCCCAGTTTCTCCGGAATATGGGCAAGCTGCTTTCGATCACCCACGATAATAAGATTCTTCGCGCAACTCAGCGCCAGTACGCCGGGGACAATGTCCTGCTGCGAGGCCTCATCGATGATGACATAGTCCAGAACCGCCCTGCCCCCAAGGGAATTGACGATCGAATGCGTACTGCTGCCGATGACCGGATAGCGCTTTAAAAACGCATCGAGCCGCTTTTTGTAATTGATATCGAAGCTGTCATCATCAGGAATATGAGACTGCAAATGGTGTTTCAGATAGTGCATCGAAGAGGCCGTCAGCTCTTCCAGCAGTGCCTTGAAATTACCGACCCTAAGCGCTTCCTCATGACCAGACAGTTCGGACTTTTTCTTCTGCAGCACCGCGTCGTAGTAATGAAGCTGCAAGCTATAAAAAGCTGACATGCGCTTCTCCCGGTCTTTCAGCGACCGGGTGCGCACTATTCTGAAGTTGAACAGCAACCCGATCCGGTCCTTGATCCGGATCCGATCACCGGGAATGCGCGGCAGGTAGGCCATCAAATCCGTCGTTTTTCGTGGCGACAACCTGTACCTGTCATGGACAGGCACGATTCCATTTTCCTGCTGCCACTCAAGAAGGTAGCGCCGTTCTATCTCCAGCTCGTTAATTTCGATCTGTAACTGGGCCACTGCATTTTGCGCGCTCAGACAGCGTTTGAGTTGCTGCAGAACGCTCTGGATACTTTCAATTGAAGGTGCAGGCTCAAGGTCTGCTGAAGGCCGAGAAGACACATCGGCAAAAAATGCTTTCTGGTTTTTTTGGCTACCCAACCTCGCAACCAGATAGCCCAGCCCGCACTTGCCCAGCTTTTCATAGACATTCTCGACCGCAGGATTGTTATTGGACACCACCGCCACGGTTTTCCCTTGCAAGAGAATATTGGCAATGACGTTCAAGATTGTTTGCGTCTTGCCAGTACCGGGTGGTCCTTCGATCACACTTATTTGCGAACTGAAAGCCTGCTCGACCGCCTTGAGCTGACTTTCGTTAAGACCGAATGGAAAGATAAACTTCCCCGGCGAGTCCAGTTTTGCTTGCTGCCTTTTACAGTACGCATGTAGCGCTGTGGCCGGAGACAACGAAAGGCTCCCCATCTGGCGAGCAACATTTTCGGCGATGCCCTTTTTGTCATCATCAGCCGCGTTGCTAACCCGAGCTTCAGCCACAGAGCGAAAATAAGTGAATGCAGGTTCATCGGTGATCGACGTCGGTGAAACGAGTTCGATGTTGTCCATCTTGAACAGGTATTTTTTCAAGCTTTTCGGATACTGAACGAGCGCGTATTTTTCGCCATATATCTCCACCTTATCGACGGGATTGAGCACAGCGCTTCCTTTTTTCAGAAGAAGCATGTCCTTCAGTTCAAGGGTGGGAACGATCTTACAGTCGCTAAGCGGGCTGTCGTCAGACGGTTGAGAGGGGTAATGACACGTCAGCGTGAATTCGTCCTGAGTATTCTTTTTTATAACCCAGTCGCTGACCCGTCGAGGCTTGTTTTCGCCACACACATAGATAGAAACCATAAATCCCTTAAACAGGCTTGATGACGGCCTGTACGCGTCCGTGCCGTAAAAATCCGAATTCCTGGATTCGGGTCACTTTCATTCTGGCATTGCTGATGGGTCGATACCAGCCCAGACGAAGGGCTCCATTGCTGATGTCAGCCTGGGTACAAGTCCTCTGACGAGTGTGACAAAACCACCATCGCTTTAATCAATGGCACAACGTTTCACAACTTTTCACAACGATTTGCAGGTGATCGCAGTAAGAATCGCGAAACTCCTTTTTCGCTTTCTTGCGGCCTTGCCTTTCAAGGCTCGCCTTACCTGACGAGGCGCTCATGAACATCACGCCCAAAAACGACACGCTCCCCCGCGAAGGTCTTGTGGATTTCGAATCGAAGCTCAAGCGCAGCATCGTATCGGCCAAAGGCAATGAGCAGAAAAAACCGGACCGTACTGCTACCGACAATGAACAGTGGCCGCCTGTTGAAGGCACTACCGTCTCGGTCGAGGAAAACGGCGATATGCGTTATGAGCGTGATGGGCAAGGTGTTGTAGTGGCGGCATCGACCAATCCAAAGTTGTATCAGTTCCTTAAGCAACTCGATGCCCTTGGCCAAGCACCAGCGCAAAAATCGCAAGTCGAAAAAGCCATCACTGACGGCACTCAGGTCGCCGATCGCAATACCGAGCTGCCTGCATGGGGTGATATCAAGAACTTCGAATGGCAAGGCCAGCTTGAAACGGCCGACGTCATTACCTACGTCAAACAAGACGGCGAGAAGGTCACTGTTTCCAAGGCTCTGACACCAGAGTTATTTACTGCTGCGCAGCAAATGGGACTGTCGCGCGTCACCGTGGAAAACCGCGTTACTGATAACGGGCGGGAAGTGGCAGGCGAGAATATCTATGTCGCGGATCACGACATCATCAAGGCCGGCACCAAGGACGAACTGGGCAATGGTGTGATCGAGTTCGATAGCCGAGACAGCAAACAATACGTGGTCTCCGAATACCAAAACAAAGAGCTGTACGACCGGGTTGCCGACAAGAGCAGCGCAGGCGTTCAGAGCGATGTGCAGAAGATCCGTGATGAACACGGCCTGGGCAATCTCGACGAACTGGATCTTCTCAGTAAACCCACAGGGGTGAAGTCTGACGAAAAGGACAAGAATTCCGAAGACCTGACCGTGGTCGAACTCGCCACAAAAAACCTGATGGACAAGTACCAAAAACTGGTCGATGACAAGAAAGTCGACAAGGACAGCGATGTTTACAAACTGGTCATGGCCATTCAAGCCAAGGCCGGGATGGAGAGTGGGCGCACCATCACGCCTTATATCGAAGAACCTCGCGGCGCCGAGTCATGGCGCAGGTTCGACAGCGAAGGCGAAACTCTGACCAATGCTGACATGCAGGACATCCTCAACGGCAATAACATCGATAAGGCGTTGACGGAGCTGTTTGCCAATGGCGATGGCGAGAAAGACAAGATAGGCAAGGAATATCAGGCCGAGATGGACGCCGCCATCGAGAAAGTCAGCGGTGGCGACAAGGAAGCACTGGCCAAGGACCTGCACGATAAGTTGGTCAGCAGCGAGTTTGTCGACTACCTCGCTGATCTGGACAAGGCCGGTAAAAAGTCCGAAGGACAATCTGACGTTGCACGTTTGCTTTCCAGCCTGGAACTTCTCGATCCGCAGTTGGCGAAAGACGCGCAGAATGAACTGCAGAAAAACAGCGTGATGGCCGAAGTCGACAAGTTGATGGCTGACCCCGGCGGCATCCCTGATGAATATAAAGAACTGGCCCTGAAGGACATTTTCTCTGCCCTCAAACAGGGTATCAAAGGTATGGCGGATATCCCCCGCCGTACCCAGGAGACGATCGAGAAGTTTATCAATGAAATGATAAACGACAAGAAAAAGGCCACTGACTTTCTGGAGCAGACGACCAAACTAAAAAACGGCGAAATCTCGCTGGACAAGTACAACGACTACATGGCCGATAAATACGTGGGTGCCGAGGATAAAGAGGGTTTCAAGAAAGCTATCGGCAAACTCAACCAGAGCGGCGTATTCGGTACTGCAGCTGGCTTTACCTCCCTGGGTGGCGCCATCTACATGTTGACGGCCAAGAACGGCCAGCTAGCGGACGATCCTCTGGAGCGCCTGGCTATTGCCAAAGACTTCATAACCTTCCTGGGCTCCGGTGCACAGTTCGAAAAAACCGGCGTGTTCGAGTTGTTTACAAAGACCAACGTTGCTGAACTGATCGGGCTGAGCAAGACCATACCGGAAATATGGGGCAAGGAAGGTTTGTGGGGAAAAAAGATCGAAGACGAAAAGGCGACCAACAACGTCCCTGCTGTTGATGACGGTCTGGAAAATCGGCTGAACAGCGTTTACGAGTTGGACAGCATCAGAGCTGGTAGCAGTATCGGCGACGTGATGGATCAGATTGGCCTTATCAATGAGGTCAACGATGCAGGGCCGCTCGCGCAGGATGTCAGTCGCGAACTGCTCGACGAGATCGTGACCCGCTCTGGCGGCAACCCGCCCGCAGATTATTCGAAGTACGCCAATCTGAACGAATTGGCCGAAGACCTGAGGCTGAATATCAATCAGGATGCGGTGGTGCAGAGCATCAATTCTCAGCGCGCCTCAATCGACCTTCCAGCCCTGGATGCTGAAAGTCTGAACAGCATGGCAGTCGAGGTGGAGCGTGCTGCCACAACGCCGGTTCCAGACTCTGCTTCCGGCTCTGGTTACGCCAGCTACAGCGACTCGTTATACGAACTTTACGACGCCGCCGTGCAGCGCTTCGTCGCAGAGGACATCACCCCGCCGACTCGTGAAGCATTCACTGCCGGGATTGAAGAGCAACTGGAGCGTAATGGCCAGCCGGTTCCGGCGGAAAACGATCGAGTCAACTTGAGTGAAATGCTTGGCAACGATGAGATCGATCGCGAGTCGATCAATGTGATGCTCGAAGCCGATAATCACCCGATCCCGGCTGATGACGTCGTCGATAGCATGCGCAACTCGGTGGGTCAGGCCGTGGCTGGCAATGCAGGGGGTGCAGGTCTGATAGACCCACAATCTGTTACACAAGGCGCTGCAAGTGCCGCACCGGAAGGAGCGGGCAAAGTGTCGTCCAGTGTCTCGGCGCGCATCGCCGGTACAGTGGTCAAGGTACTCGGCATCGCACCGGACGTCATGAGCATCGCCGACATCGTCATGGGCGGGATCGCCATCAAAAATGGCATCAAGACAGGCAGCGACCTGGAGATTGCCAATGGCAGTCTGCAAATCGTTTCGGGTGCCGCAGGCACTGCCGCGGCCGGCATCGGGATTGCCGTGGCATTCAGCAGAACTGCGAGCGCTATCGGCGCGTTAGCTGGTGCAACCGCGCCGCTATTTCTGGTAACCGCAGGCTTGGGGATCATTACCGGCATCATCAGCGTGTTCGTCGATCACCAGAAAAAACAAAAGGCCACCGACAAGGAAGGCCAATGGTTCAAGGATCAGGCCAACCTGGGCTTCGCTCAAGAAGACTGGGGCGACAAGCTGGAGTACGGACGCTACAGCTTCTACGAATACGAAGGCCGGGATGCACCCACCGATCAGAGCATCTTCGATTACCAGACCGATGAGTGGAAACACTTCCTTGAAACCCCTCAGGATCAAGGCTCGTCGATGATACGTCTGGACGAAAGCGCGCATAAAGACAAAAACGGCATTATTGGCGAGAACACCAACGGCTTGCCAATTGACGTATACAACAAGGCGTATTACGACGCGCACAAGGAAGAGATCGAAACTATCCGCGAGAAATGGGACGACTGGAACGGCAAGGACGATATCGTCAGCAAGAAAGACTTCGAGAAGATTCTAAACAGCGGCGACGAGAAGGAAAAAGCGGCTGCAGAGTTTATCCTCAACGACAAGGGCTTCTTCGACTTGCTGGATAACCTGTGGAAAAAGGACAAGCGCGATACGAAGATCAGCACGGATGACCTGGATACCTGGCTCAAGCTGATTGATGTAATGGACAGGACGCCGGGAGAGACGGTTTTTTATGAGAAACCCAAATCCAGTTCTTTTCCGGGCAGGTGAGTTTTTAATTGATTGAATGGGGGTGGTGCAGCTTCTGCTGGATGAATGACTGGTCAGTGGAAGCAGCGCCTGAAACTGCTTGAAAAGACAGCGCGCAAGTATCTCTCGATGCAGGCCACTGTGCACTCCTCCGTATATTCGCAGACGCCAAAACTACTCCCTTCCAAGGTCTCGGCCCCATAGGCACATGGCTTGAGCGGCAGCGAGACCTTTCCGTGATCAGTCTCGCACGAGCTTCAGCATTCCGCCGTCATACCAGGAAAGAGCTAGCGACCCATCCTGTGCCATAAAAAATACCGGGGTTTCTTTATCAAAAGGACCCCAGCTTCCAGATTTGCATTCAACGCCATAGAGCACAGCTTTTTCGATGCCCAGCTTATGAAGTTGCGGCTCTAGTTCAGCTCCGGACATCGCCGGAAGCTTGTGAAAAACAGGCCCCCTGCATACATCTTCCGTCGAGTCTGTTGGAGCCTTCCATGCAAGTTGGTCGTGGCTGAAACTGAGACGTCGGCCCATGAGGCTTGGATCATCAGTTTCAAGCGCTTGCACGCCCGAGTCTGATACCGCTACGCCTGCAACATGCCAACTGCCATAAAGAGCGTTTTCTCCAGACTGATCGTACTTTGAAGCATCCATATTCACTGCGCACCCTGTCAGCGACAGCATGATCAGGAGAGATGAGCTGAAAGAAAATCGGGATTTCATGAACGGGTTCCTTGGTTTTGGCGGATGCGAATATCGAAGCCTTCGGGTGGACCACACAGTAGCGCTGATTCTGCAGACCGGGTGTGATGGGACGACGGAAATTTCGGCGGTTTGTTATTAAAACCCCTACTGGATCAGTTTTCGGTCAGCGGCAACAGATACGTGCAGGCATGATACGAGAGAGGCGCGTCAAGATTCTCGAAAAGGGACAGAAAAGTCGCTTTCGATCCCTTTTTCGGCGCCGGTGGGGGGTGAAAAAAGTTTTTTTGCCAACATCGACGCCACGTTGGCAGGGCGTCGATGATGTTTTTTCAGTTCATGACCCTGTATAGGAATTATTGAAATTCCTATACATCAACGCCGGCATGCCATGTTTTTGCTGGCCGCGCGATCACGGAACGAGCCTAAAGGCGTAACTAGCGATATTGCCTGCGTTAAGCGGTTGCCTGTGCATCGGATGCCTAGGATCGCCTGCAAGGTATTGGGCAAGTTTTTTCATATCCATGAACACCAGTTCCTTATCTCCCTCCTGGCCGTAAGGTATCGACGCCAGACCTATCACCTGTTGACCCCGATTGCCCAGCGACAATTCCCCACCAAAAAGACAGTGCGTCGCGTCTTCCAAGCCATGGTCTGCCGCATCCTTGAAACCCAATTCTTCGGATTCAGCCTTCGAGATCGTACGCAGCTGACTAAATTGTGAGGATATATTCAGGGCTGTGCGTCTATTCGTCTCAACAGCCGACATAGCCCTCCGATCAGTTGTAGGGGGGACGGCTGGACGAGGCGCTCGTTCAACGACCGGAGACGCACCTAACCTGCGGTTTAGCGCAACATTCAAATTAAGCAGGGGGTTGTTTAGAATGCTTTCGTTAGAGTCAATAGTTGGGGGAATACCCACACTCTGCAACCTGCGCCCTATATCCTCGGGTATCGGACGGCGTTGCATTACATAACTTTCAATAGCAGCGCGCAGGCGCTCCAGATCGCCCCCCTGTTCAGCAAATGCCTGCAGTGCGACATTGGCCATATTATCGCCAAGATTGCGCATCGCAGTCCTGTCAGGGGGTGTTTGTACCTGATTGACGCGTGCCGGGCGCCTGTCTACCGACGCCTGAGAGGTGGCAGTGTTCGAGGACCGTCCCTGGTTCGGCGTCATCAACCGGGCGAACCGTCCAAATAACGAACGTTGGCTGCTGCCCGCTGATGATGCCGCAGGGTTGGCCCTCGGCGGCGTTGGCGTCACAGCCGGTGCTGCCTGTGCTGCCTGTGCTGCCTGTTGGCGAACCGCGCTACGGAGCGCATCACGGAGCTCAGTGGCAAGCTCTGAGTTTTGGCTGATTCCAGTCGCTAGCATGTCAGGGAAATGCTCCAGCAAAATACGCTGTTCGGCTGCAGAAAAAGCTACCCCGTGCCCATTGATGGCATTGCGAAACATCCTGCGAGTATGGGCAAGATCAGCGCCCGCACTGACCAATTGCTGAACGATCCTATTGGCGCGTGCCACTGCCCCTTCGCGCGGTACGCGGACATCAGCAGGTGCCTGCGTTGTGCGTCTTGCTGCTGTACCTGCATGCGGCGCTGCTGCATCAGCAGATGCTTGCGGCCTGTTGCGCGCTCCAGTGCCTTCCCCTGTCGGCATGCCCTGCTCGAGCCACTCTCTGGTTTGGCTCGACAACGGCCTGGATCGCAAAAGCCTCTGACGTCCGGCTGGTATCGGAGATGCGGGCGCGTTAGAAGAGGGCGGCACCTGCGGGCTGTTCGAGGAGCTGGCTTCGCTGCTGGAATCGCGTGCGCGCCCGGATGCTGGCTCAGGGTCTGTGTGCCCACTATAGTAAGCGCCCGATGGCCCTGCTCTACCACTGATACCCACCATGATACTGATCCTCTTCGGCTTTCTGGAAGCGGGTCAACTCACCCGTAAAATCAACCATGAGTGGCACGAGGGAAGAAAAAGTTCTGCCTGGGGGCCTACAGAATTCGGAAAAAATCGTACGTTAGGGTTTTCCGACTTGTCGTAACGCCTGAATTTACCCTCTTCCAGCTTGCGGCTCTGCCGCCAGAGGTAATCGCCGATCAGGTTGACCCTGCTTGCAGTGGGATTCCATGGAAAAAAATACCATGCGCAGAAAAGTACTCATGCACCAGGTTAAAACCCAATGAAACCGGGGGTAAAGATGAATTTTGATACCATGCCCTTCCCTAATAAGGCGACATGGTATCGAGCACCAAGCATGGCATTTGGCTCAGTCAGCGCCCGATACCACATAAACACGGTGCTTGGCGATGCACAAAGCTGCCAGAATTTGCCAGACCCAAAAAGCCAAAAGCCCGCAATTACGCGGGCTCCAGGGCATTTCTTGCTAGATCGTGCCGGACGATGCCGGACGTCCAATCATTCCCACTCAATAGTCGCAGGCGGCTTGCTCGACACGTCGTAAGTCACCCGCGAAATCCCTTCGATCTCGTTGATGATCCGGCCACTCACTGTCTCCAGCAGCTCATAAGGCAGATGCGCCCAGCGAGCAGTCATGAAGTCGATGGTTTCTACCGCACGCAGGGCAACGACCCATGCATAGCGGCGGCCGTCGCCAACCACGCCAACCGATTTGACGGGTTGGAACACCACGAACGCTTGGCTTACTTTGTGATACCAGTCGGCCTTGCGCAGTTCTTCGATGAAGATGTGGTCGGCACGACGCAGGATGTCGGCGTATTCCTTCTTCACTTCGCCGAGGATGCGCACGCCCAGGCCTGGGCCAGGGAATGGGTGGCGGTAGACCATGTCGTACGGCAGGCCTAGTTCGAGGCCAAGGCGGCGGACTTCGTCCTTGAACAGCTCGCGCAGGGGTTCGACCAGCTTGAGGTTCATTTCTTCCGGCAGGCCGCCCACGTTGTGGTGCGACTTGATGACGTGTGCCTTGCCGCTTTTTGCGCCAGCCGACTCGATCACATCCGGGTAGATGGTGCCTTGCGCCAGGTACTTGATGTTGTCCAGCTTGCAGGATTCGGCATCGAACACGTCGATGAAGGTGCGACCGATGATCTTGCGCTTCTTCTCCGGGTCGCTCTCGCCTTCCAGGTTGTTCAGGAACTGCTCTTCGGCGTTGGCGCGAATGACTTTGACGCCCATGTTCTCGGCGAACATGGCCATCACTTGCTCGCCTTCGTGCAGGCGCAGCAGGCCGTTGTCGACGAATACACAGGTCAACTGGTCGCCGATGGCCTTGTGCAGCAGCGCCGCAACCACGGAGGAGTCAACGCCGCCGGACAGGCCCAGCAATACGTTATCAGTACCAACCTGAGCGCGAACCTGAGCGATAGCGTCTTCGGCAATCTTCGAAGGGGTCCACAGTGCTTCGCAGCCGCAGATGTCGAGGATGAAGCGCGACAGGATGCGACCGCCCTGCTTGGTGTGGGTCACTTCCGGGTGGAACTGTACGCCGTAATATTTGCGGTCGTCGTCGGCCATGCCGGCAATCGGGCAGCTCGGGGTGCTGGCCAGAATATGGAAACCGTCCGGGATTTCGGTGACCTTGTCGCCGTGGCTCATCCACACATCGAGACCGAACACGCCGTCGGCATCGATATGGTCTTCGATGCCATCAAGCAGGCGGCTCTTGCCGACGACGTCGACACGGGCGTAGCCGAACTCGCGCATGTCGGAGCCTGCAACGCGGCCGCCCAGTTGCTCGGCCATGGTCTGCATGCCGTAGCAGATGCCGAAGACCGGTACATTGAGGTCGAATACCGCTTGCGGCGCACGCGGGCTGTTGGCTTCGTGCACGGACTCAGGGCCGCCAGCGAGGATGATCCCACGCGGGGCAAATTCGCGAATCGCTTCGTCGTCCATGTCGCACGGATGCAGTTCGCAATACACGCCGATTTCACGCACGCGGCGGGCGATCAGCTGGGTGTACTGGGAACCGAAGTCGAGGATCAGGATACGGTGGGCGTGAATGTCGAGGGCCATGACTCATTCTCGTCAAAAAACAGAAACGACACGGGGCTGCGTCAACAGCCCCGGCTATAAAAACTGTTGGCCTGCACCGCGGCACATACCACGATGCAGTCCGGATCAACCAACGCGATAGTTCGGCGCTTCCTTGGTGATCTGCACGTCATGGACGTGGGACTCAGCCATGCCGGCGCCGGTTATGCGAACAAACTCGGGCTTGGTGCGCATCTGTTCGATGTCGGCACTGCCGGTGTAACCCATGGAGGAACGCAGACCGCCCATCAACTGATGGATGATGGCCGACAACGGACCCTTGTAGGCCACACGGCCTTCGATACCTTCCGGCACCAGTTTCTCGGCACCTGCGGACGAATCCTGGAAGTAGCGATCGGACGACCCCTGAGCCTGGGACATAGCACCCAGCGAACCCATGCCGCGATAGGCCTTGTAGGAACGGCCCTGAAACAGTTCGATCTCGCCTGGCGCTTCTTCAGTACCGGCAAACATCGAACCCATCATCACACAGGACGCGCCTGCCACAATGGCCTTGGAAAGGTCGCCAGAGAAGCGGATACCGCCGTCAGCGATCATCGGCACGCCAGTGCCTTCAAGGGCAGCGGAAACGTTGGCGATGGCGCTGATCTGCGGCACGCCTACACCGGCAACGATGCGCGTGGTGCAGATGGAGCCAGGACCGATGCCGACCTTGACTGCGTCGGCACCCGCAGCGACCAGCGCCAGGGCAGCTTCGCCAGTGGCGATGTTGCCACCGATGACCTGCACCTGCGGGAAGTTGTCCTTGACCCAGCGCACGCGGTCGATCACGCCTTTGGAGTGGCCGTGAGCGGTGTCGACTACAACAACGTCAACGCCCGCAGCAACCAGTGCGGTCACACGCTCGCCGGTGTCCTTGCCAGTACCGACAGCAGCGCCGACACGCAGGCGAGCCTGATCGTCCTTGCTGGCCAGCGGATAAGCCTTGGCTTTTTCGATGTCCTTGACGGTCATCATGCCCTTGAGCGCGAAGTTGGCGTCGACGATCAGGACTTTTTCAAGGCGGTGCTTGTGCAGCAGTTCGCGTACTTCGTTCTTGTCGGCGCCTTCACGCACGGTGACCAGACGCTCTTTGGGCGTCATCACTTCGCGGACAGGGACATCAAGACGATTTTCGAAGCGTACGTCGCGGGACGTCACGATGCCGACCAGGTCGCCATTATGCAGCACGGGTACACCGGAAATATTGTGCATGCGAGTGAGTTCGAACAGATCACGAACAGTGGCGTCGGCTTCGATCGTGATCGGGTCCTTGACGACACCGGCCTCGAACTTCTTGACCTTGCGCACTTCGGCAGCTTGCTGCTCGATAGTCATGTTCTTGTGGATGATACCGATACCGCCTTCCTGGGCCATGGCAATTGCCAGACGGGCCTCGGTGACTGTATCCATTGCAGCAGAGACCAAAGGTATATTCAGCTCGATGCCACGGGTCAAACGGGTTTTCAGACTGACTTCGTTGGGAAGTACCTCGGAATAACCGGGCACAAGGAGAATGTCGTCGAATGTAAGGGCTTCTTGACTGATACGCAGCATCGCGGGGGCTCCCGAGCGGGAAATTGGAAGCGCGCCATTATACCCACAGACCCCGTCCGGCTCAATGTAAACCTCAGCCTATTATCAAGGCTGTTTATAGACGCACATGAACGAAAGAGACCGGACGGTCCAGACGTTCGGCGAAGTCGTCCAGAAAGGTCTGGGTGAAAGACGCCTCCAGCCAGTTATTGAAGATGAAGCCCAGATTGGAAAAGCCGCAGGCGTCCAGAAACAGAAAGCCGTTGATGTCGTCTTCGTGGCGGCATTCGGGGCAGGTGAAATTGTCGGTGTGGCCGGGCATCCAGTCTTCAAGGCTATCGAACAGCGCCTCGCCGACTTCGCGACGGCATTCCGGGCAACCGGCCTCCTCGGCAAAATCATTCAGCGGGGTAAAGATGCAACGCTTGGTGACAATTTCCAGACCATTGATCACTTCGCCGAATGGCAACGCGTCCGGGTTCTTCACCACCCGGCGGGCTCCAGGCGCCACGGCATAAGCCATTTTGTTATGCGTGCGCCCGCAGGTGGTCAGTTCCGGTTCGACCACGTCGAGCTTGACCAGCCAGCGCAAGATAAGCCGCGCTCTGGCCTCGTGCCCGGGGAATGTGGATATTTGCGGGACGATAATGCTTTGGGTGTTCATAACGGAGCGTCGCTGGATGCTGTTCGAGGCCGCAGCTTAATGCGCTGATGATTCAGGTCAAGGTCAAATCCTGCCTGAAGCGGCGTTACAGACTCGTGCGCCGGACCGGCAATGCCATTATGATGCCCGACATGATCAAAGACCCTTTCGCAAGACTCGGCCTCGACCGGGAAGTCATAACTGTCAGCCAGCTCAACGGCCGTGCGCGGGTGTTGCTGGAGGACGTGTTCAGCAGCATCTGGGTCGAGGGCGAGATTTCCAATCTGTCGCGCCCAGCCTCTGGGCATGTCTACTTCACGTTGAAGGACTCCAGCGCACAGGTGCGTTGTGCGTTGTTCCGGCAAAGCGCCGCACGGGTGCGTCAGGCACTCAAGGACGGTTTGCAGGTCAAGGTACGGGGCAAGGTTTCACTGTTCGAAGGCCGTGGCGACTATCAATTGATTCTCGACACTGTCGAGCCTGCCGGTGATGGCGCACTGCGGCTGGCGTTCGATGCGCTGAAAGCCAAACTCAGCGACGAAGGCCTGTTCAGCGCCGAGCGCAAGGTTGCCCTGCCGCTGCACCCGCAACGTATCGGCATCATCAGTTCGCCGACCGGCGCAGTGATCCGCGACATCATCAGCGTGTTTCGCCGCCGAGCGCCACGGGTCGAGCTGACTCTGATTCCTACCGCAGTTCAAGGCCGCGAGGCCATCAACCAGATTGTCCGCGCGCTGAAGCTGGCCGACGCCCAGGGTTTCGACGCCCTGATCCTCGCCCGCGGCGGCGGATCACTGGAAGACCTGTGGTGTTTCAACGAAGAGGCCGTGGCTCGTGCGATTGATGCTTGTGTGACGCCGATTGTCAGTGCCGTCGGGCATGAAACCGACGTTTCCATCAGTGATTTCGTCGCCGATGTGCGAGCCCCGACGCCCTCCGCGGCTGCCGAGTTGCTGGCACCGGACTCCAGCGACCTGCACCGCCGTGTCGATAACCTGCATCGACGGCTGGTCAGCCGCATGCAGGATCGGCTCATGCGTGAGCGGTTGCAGCTGGAAGGTATCTCGCGTCGGCTGAGGCATCCGGGTGAACGGTTGCGCCAGCAATCACAGCGCCTGGATGACCTGGACATGCGCCTGCGCCGCGCTTTCGAACAGAACATGCACACGCGGCAGGTGCGTCTGGTGCACATGCAAAGCCGTCTCGCCGCGCAGCATCCGGGCCGCACGCTGGCGTTTCTGCGCCAGCGCCTGGATGCGCTGGCCGAGCGCTTGCCAAGGGCCATTCGCGACCAGATCAAGGCCCGCAAGCTACAGTTGCAAAGTCAGATGCAAACGCTAAATGTCGTCAGCCCGCTGGCTACGCTGGGGCGTGGTTATAGCATCTTGCTCGATGAACGGGGCCATGCAATCCGCCACGCTTCACAAACCCGGCCCGGCCAGCGCCTTACCGCGCGGCTGGGCGAAGGCGAACTGCAAGTACGTGTCGAAGACAATCACCTCACGCCTGTGACCCTTTCCCTTCTGGACTGACTGCCTGATGCTACGTTTTATCGCCCCGCTGTTCGCCCTGTTGCTCTGCCTGCCCGCCCATGCCGACAGCTTCATTACTCGCGCCCTCGACAAACCGGTGCCCGGTGGCGTGGCCGTCATCGATCTTGGCACAGGTGCGCAGGCGCCGACCGCCACCTATCAAGGCAAACCGGTGCTGGTGGTCAAGGAACAAGGTGCGCGCTGGCTGGCCATCGTCGGCATCCCGCTGACCGTCAAGCCGGGCACTCAACAGGTCACGTCGGGCGGTCGCACGCTCAATTTCACGGTCGGCAGCAAGAAATACCCAGAACAGCACATCACCCTCAAGAACAAGCGTCAGGTCAATCCCAACCCAGAAGACAACAAGCGCATCGAAGGTGAACTGGCCGAGCAACTGCGCGCTTATAGAAGCTTCAGCCCCGGCACACCTAGCAATCTGATCCTGGACAAGCCGGTCAATGGCCCGCTGTCGAGCAAGTTCGGCGTGCGCCGGTTCTTCAACGGCGAAGAACGCAACCCGCACTCAGGACTGGACTTCGCGGTGCCCGCCGGAACGCCGATCAAGTCTCCTGCAGCAGGCAAGGTCATTCTGACCGGTAATTATTTTTTCAACGGCAACACCGTGTTCGTCGACCACGGCCAAGGCTTTATCAGCATGTTCTGCCACATGTCGAAGATCGATGTAAAAGTCGGTGATCAGGTCCCAAGGGGCGGTGTTGTCGGTAAAGTCGGTGCTACCGGGCGGGCAACCGGTCCACACATGCACTGGAATGTCAGCCTGAATGACGCGCGGGTCGATCCGGCAATTTTTATCGGCGCATTTCAGCCTTGAGCAGGACCCTGAGCGAGCGCAGCAGCGCTCGCTCACTGCTCCCTTTCTTTGCGCACCTCGCCTAACCCCCACAATACTCCGGAATAAAATTCTCGAATAACGCTATAAACAACTAGCAAAACGCTAATGACGAGAATTTATCCCAATTTTTTTCAAGTGCTTGCCATCGTGCTGGCCAGTGGGTACGGTTGACTTCATGAAAAACGCCCAAACCCTTATTTTATTGCGCCAACATCGGTGCCTCAGCCTGGTCAGCGCCCGACTGCCAGGCTAGATTTGCTGTACCTCGCCCCTGCGTTCGCAAACCCCATACTTTCCAAAACGGCAGGCCGCCGCTTACCGGCCCCGTGAATACAAAAGGATTTTCCGATGACCATGCTCAACGACCCTTCGAAGAAGTACCGTGCGTTCCCGACCATTGATCTGCCCGACCGCACCTGGCCTTCGAAAACCATCGATGCGGCGCCGATCTGGTGCAGCTCCGACCTGCGCGACGGTAACCAGTCGCTGATCGAGCCGATGGATGCGGTCAAGAAGCTGCGTTTCTGGAAAACCCTGATCAGCGTCGGCGTGAAGGAAATCGAGGCGTCGTTTCCTGCAGCGTCGCAGACTGACTTCGACTTCGTCCGCACCCTGATCGAAGAAGGTCATATTCCGGAAGACACCACTATTCAGGTGCTGACCCAGGCACGTGAAGACTTGATCGCGCGTACCTTCGAATCGTTGCGCGGCGCCCGCAAGGCGATCGTTCATCTGTACAACGCAACGTGCCCGTCATTCCGTCGCATCGTGTTCAATCAGGACAAGGCTGGCGTGAAGGAAATCGCAGTCAACGCGGCCAGGATGTTCGTCAAGTACGCAGCACTGCAGCCGGAAACCCAGTGGACGTTCCAGTACTCGCCGGAAACCTTCAGCGCGACCGAGCTGGAGTTCGCCAAGGAAGTCTGCGACGCAGTGATCGAGGTGTGGAACCCGACGCCCGAGAACAAGGTAATTCTGAACCTGCCAGCCACCGTCGAAGTCGCCACACCGAATATCTACGCCGACCAGATTGAATGGTTCGGCCGCCACATCACTCGCCGCGACAGTGTGCTGATCAGCCTGCATACCCACAACGATCGTGGCACCGGCGTAGCCGCCACCGAGCTGGGCCTTATGGCCGGTGCAGACCGTGTCGAAGGCTGCCTGTTCGGCAATGGCGAGCGTACCGGCAACGTCGACCTGGTCACCGTGGCACTGAATCTCTACACCCAGGGCATCAACCCTGGGCTGGACTTCTCGGACATCGATGGAGTGCGCAAGGTCGTCGAGGAATGCAACCAGATTCCGGTTCACCCTCGTCATCCGTATGTGGGCGATCTGGTCCACACAGCGTTCTCCGGCTCGCACCAGGATGCCATCCGCAAGGGCTTCACGCAGCAGAAGGAAGGCGAGCTGTGGGAAGTCCCTTACCTGCCGATCGACCCGGCTGATATCGGTCGCAGCTACGAGGCAGTAATTCGCGTCAACAGTCAGTCCGGCAAAGGCGGCATTGCTTACCTGCTTGAACAGGAATACGGAATCTCTCTGCCGCGTCGTATGCAGATCGAGTTCAGCCAGGTGGTTCAGGGTGAAACCGACCGCCTGGGCCTGGAGATGACTGCCCAGCAGATCCACTCGTTGTTGCGTCGTGAATACCTGCAAGCCAACACGCCCTATGCGCTGATCAGCCACAAGTTGCAGGAAGAGAACGGTAACAGCGCTGTCGATGCAGAAGTGCATGTGGACGGTGAAACCCAACACTGGCGCGGCAAGGGCAAAGGTGCTCTGGAGGCCCTGGTAGCAGGCCTGCCGGTAGCTGTAGAGATAATGGATTACAACGAGCATGCGATCGGTTCGGGCACCACGGCCAAGGCCGCCGCCTATATCGAGCTGCGCGTCAATGGCGACCGCGCGGTACACGGTGTGGGCATTGATGAAAACATCACCACAGCGAGTTTCCGCGCCCTGTTCAGCGCGCTCAACCGCTCGCTGAGTCAGGCACAAGCCAAGGCCGCCTGAGCCCTTGAACCGAGGGCGGACACCTGTCCGCCCTCTTCACCCCTACGTTACAACGCTTCCTGTAACGCCCCGCCTCTCCTTTAAAGGCTCTTGCAGTCTGCGCATACCCCTGTCTTTTTCGGCATAATCTTTTTCATTTCTGCTGTGGTAGCATGCTGCCCTTAATCCAGACTGGCCCACATCCAACAGCGACCCATATGCTGACGATGCCAATCCGGACTTTCCTGCCAGCTGCATCTTTCCTATAAAAAACCAAGACGACTATTGCATTGATTTCCGGACGAAAAGAATGCTCGGGCAGACCTCCCGTGCATTGAAATTACTATCTGCCTCGGTAATGCTGAGCTGATCCGATCACATTTGGAGCGATTATGCCCAAGGCTTCCCACCAAGATTTGCGCCGCAGTTTCCGTGAGCTCACCTCGTCGAACTCATGCTTCCATACCGCTTCGGTATTTGACCCCATGTCAGCGCGAATCGCGGCGGATCTGGGCTTTGAAGTAGGCATACTCGGCGGCTCTGTCGCGTCGCTGCAAGTACTGGCAGCCCCGGACTTCGCACTGATCACCCTGAGTGAATTCGTTGAGCAGGCCACACGCATCGGCCGCGTCGCCCAGCTCCCGGTGATCGCAGACGCGGATCATGGCTATGGCAACGCCCTGAACGTCATGCGTACTGTGGTCGAACTGGAACGTGCCGGCATTTCCGCACTGACCATCGAAGACACCCTGCTGCCTGCACAATTTAACCGCAAGTCCACCGACCTGATTTCTACTGCAGAAGGCGTCGGCAAGATCCGTGCGGCGCTGGAAGCGCGTGTCGATCCGGAGATGTCGATTTTTGCCCGCACCAATGCGGCGATCATTCCGGTTCAGGAGGCTATCAGTCGCGTGCAGCAATATCAGGCTGCCGGAGCTGACGGCATTACCATTGTTGGCATTCGTGACTTCGATCACCTGGCACAGATTTCAGAAGGCCTGACCGTACCGCTGATGCTGGTGACCTACGGCAACCCGGAGCTGCATGACAATGCGCGCCTTGCCGAGATGGGCGTCAGAGTCTGCGTCCACGGTCACGCGGCTTACTTTGCCGCGATCAAGGCGACCTACGACTGCCTGCGCGAACAGCGCCAGATACTCGGCAGCGAGTCGAACATGAGCGCCACGGAACTGACCCACACCTACACCCAGCCCGAAGACTACGTAGAGTGGGCCAGTAAGTTCATGAATGTGAACGAGTAAGCGGCAGGGTTACTGACGCTGGGCACTGCCCATGAGTGACGCAGAGCGTCACCCAGGGCATTCCTACACTAGAGCGTAAGGAACGATAACTGGTTAAGCATCGTGCCTGCACTTCGCTCCAGAGTGGGTGCGCAGTAAGCGATATCAGGCAGTTGCTTTGATGCCACGCTGGGTTTCCAGCTGCAACAGCGCGCCTTGCAGGGTCTGCAAGGTGGAACTGGTGGCCGAGATCTGCCCCTGGATAGCCAATGACCGTTGGGCCTTCTCTTCCGGGGTGCCCTTGCTGCTCTGTGCAGCGGCCAGTTGAGCCTGCTCCCGGGCCAATTCCTTTTGAGCCTGCTTTATCTGTTCTTTTATCTTGTCGATAGTTTGCTGG
Organism: Pseudomonas coronafaciens pv. oryzae str. 1_6; assembly: GCF_000156995.2. NCBI lineage: Bacteria > Pseudomonadati > Pseudomonadota > Gammaproteobacteria > Pseudomonadales > Pseudomonadaceae > Pseudomonas > Pseudomonas coronafaciens. Next base: position 4,022,999 of record NZ_CP046035.1, read on the forward strand.
AGTGCATCCGAGCTGGATCCGCCTACGGTACCGCCATCCGCAGGTGCGCCGCTCGCGCCTTCGGTAGAAGCCTCTTCCGTGGTCTTGTCCGTGTCCTTGGCATTGGTAGCAGCGGTAACTGCATTTTCCTCGGGCTTCTTGACTGTCAGCGTCAACGGACTCGAGTAACGGTTAAGCATGGAAGTGTCGATGGTTGTCATAACGCTCTCCTGGAAGTCTGGACACACTATCGGCCGATGCGAAATATTCTGTAATGAATTATTGAATATTGAATGAATCAGCATCCAGACCGGCCGGGAATCGCGTGCGGTAGCCCTGCAAATCCACCGCATTCAAGGTCGCCATGAACACCCCGTCCGCATCGCCTGCGTTCAACAGGCTCTCGCCTTGATAATCCAGTACCTGACTGTCACCGGTATAGGCAAAGCCTTTTCCGTCCGACCCCGTTCGATTGACGGCGACGACATAGCACAGGTTTTCAATCGCTCTGGCAGGCAGCAAGCGGTTCCAGTGCATACGCCGCGCACCCGGCCAGTTGGCGGTGTAGAGCAGCAGATCGGTGTCCAGAGCGTCACGGCTCCAGACCGGAAAACGCAGGTCGTAACAGATCAATGGGCGGATGCGCCAGCCGTTGAGCTCAAACGTCACCTGACGGTCGCCCGGCGTGTAGTGCTCATGCTCGCCAGCCATGCGGAACAGATGGCGTTTATCGTAATGCAGCAACTCTCCATCTGGGCGCGCCCACAAGAGGCGGTTGCGATGACTGCCATCTGCTGCCCGAATGATCACGCTGCCCGTGACAACGGCATTGAGACGCTTGGCCTGCGCCACAAGCCAGGCCGATGCCGGCCCGGCTTCCGGCTCGGCCAGCGCTTCGGATTCCATCGAAAACCCGGTAGTGAACATTTCCGGCAGGATGACCAGATCAGCGCCTTGCGCCTGATCCAGCAACTGTCCGAAATGCTCGAGATTGGCCTCTCGGTCATGCCAGACCAATGTCGTCTGGATCAAAGCGAGCTTCAGGTTCGGCAGTCCGCTTATATCGCGCATAGTTTCTCCGCAGCCTGACGTAACGTGTCTTCCTGCTTGGCAAAACACAAGCGGATCAGGCGCTGCCCTGGTGGTGGGCTTTGATAGAAAACAGAGATGGGGATACTGGCCACGCCATGCTCACGGGTCATCCACAGGGCCATGTCCACATCGTTCAGATCAGGCCTGATCTGCGAATAATCGACCAGCTGGAAATAAGTACCGCCGACCGGTTTGAAGCTGAAGCGCGAGCCTGCCAACTGGCTGCAGAAATAGTCCCGCTTGGCCTGATAGAAACCTGGCAGCTCGTCGACATGCTCGGGATGTTCGGCCATGAAATCAGCCAGCGCATACTGCAGCGGCGTCACACCGCAGAAACTGACGTACTGATGTACCTTGCGCAATTCGGCGGTCGGTGCTGGGGGCGCGACTACGTAGCCGGTCTTCCAGCCCGTGACGTGATAGGTCTTGCCAAACGAACTGACGACAAAGGCACGCTGATACAGCGCCTCGTGATCAAGCACGCTGACATGCTGTGCGCCGTCAAACACCAGGTGCTCGTAGACCTCATCACTGAGCAGATAGATATCGCGATCGGCAATCAGCGCAGCCAGGCGATCAAGCTCTGCGCGGCTGATCAGTGCACCGCTCGGGTTATGCGGGCTGTTGATGACGATCATGCGGATGCGCGGGCTGAGTGCATCGGTCAGCTTTTGCCAGTCGATGGAGAAATCATCCAGCCCCAGTTGCACATGGACGCAGCGCCCACCTGCCAGCTCCACCGCAGGTTCGTAGCTGTCATAGCAAGGGTCGAAAATGATGACTTCGTCGCCGGGACGAATAACCGAGTGGATCGCACAAAAAATTGCCTGGGTCGCTCCGGGCGTGATGGTGATCTCACTGTCCGGGTTGACCTCACGCCCATAGCTGCGGCCAATCTTGGCCGCTACCTGCTGGCGAAGTGCCGGCAGCCCGGTCATCGGCGAATACTGGTTATGCCCCTCGGTGACATGGCGGCAGACTGCGTCACGCAGTGCCTGCGGCCCATCAAAATCAGGAAACCCCTGGGACAGGTTGATAGCGCCGTTTTCGGCGGCCAGCTGTGACATGACGGTGAAGATAGTGGTGCCCACATTGGGCAACTTGCTGTCGATCATGGAACCCTTTCCCTGCAATCTCCCGGCACCGGGCGGCACGGGGTCAAGCAGGATAGCCCATTAAACACGCACAAAAAAAGGCGCCGAAGCGCCTTTTTCCAGTGGCCGACTCAGCGCTTGTCGCGGCGCTTCTTGTCGGCTTTCTTGTGGTGCGACATCATTCGACGCTTCTTATTGACCTGGCGGTCCGTCAGCGTGTTCTTGTTGCCTTCATACGGGTTCTCGCCACCTTTGAACTCGATCCGGATCGGCGTACCGACCAGCTTGAGCACACGGCGATAGGTGTTTTCCAGATACCGCACGTAAGACTTGGGTACTTTCTCGACCTGGTTGCCGTGAATCACGATCAGCGGCGGGTTGGCACCCCCCAGGTGAGCGTAGCGCAGCTTGATGCGGCGGCTGCCGACCATCGGTGGCGCATGCTCGCTGACCGCGTCTTCGAGTATCTGCGTAAGACGGCTGGTCGGCCAGCGCGTTACGGCCGACTTGAACGAGTTCTGCACCGACTGATAAAGGTTGCCTACGCCCGTGCCGTGCATGGCCGAGATGAAGTGGATGTCCGCGAAATCGACGAAGAACAACCGGCGTTCCAGTTCGATCTTCACGAAATCACGTTCGCCCGGCGTCATGCCGTCCCACTTGTTCAGCGCGATGACCAGTGCACGACCCGCCTCGAGAGCGAAGCCCAGCAGGTTGAGATCGTGATCGACCACCCCTTCCCGGGCGTCCATCACGAAGATCACCACGTTGGCGTCCTTGATGGCCTGCAGGGTCTTGACCACAGAGAACTTTTCGACTTCTTCGTGGATCTTGCCGCGCTTGCGCACACCTGCCGTGTCGATCAGCGTGTACTTCTCTTCATTCCGCTCGAAGGGAATGTAGATGCTGTCACGCGTGGTGCCAGGCTCGTCATAAACGATAACCCGGTCTTCACCGAGCATACGGTTGACCAGCGTCGACTTGCCGACGTTCGGACGACCGATGATCGCAATCTTGATACCGTCTTTTTCGCTCGGGCCCGGAATGCGCTTGGCTTCCTGACCTTCGGCAACTTCCTCGACCTCACCTTCTTCAAGGTCGTCCTCGTCCCTGGGGAATTCCCGCAGAGCGATTTCGAGCATCTGCGAGATGCCGCGACCGTGAGCGCCGGCCACCGGAATGGCGTCGCCCAGCCCCATCGGGCTGAACTCGGCACGCGCCAGGTTCTCATCGATGTTGTCGATCTTGTTGGCAACCACGTAGGAACGCTTGTTGCGCTTGCGCAGGTGCTCACCAATCATCTGATCAGCGGCGGTATAGCCCGCACGGGCATCCACCAGAAACAGCACCACATCGGCTTCTTCAATGGCCAGCAGAGACTGCTCGGCCATTTTTTCGTCCATGCCATGCTCGTCACCGGAGATACCGCCGGTGTCGATCAGAATATAGGAGCGCCCTTGCCACTTCGCCTCTCCGTATTGGCGATCACGGGTAAGACCGGACAGATCGCCGACAATAGCGTCGCGGGTCCTGGTCAGGCGGTTGAACATGGTGGACTTGCCGACGTTCGGTCGACCCACCAGGGCGATTACGGGAACCATTAGGCTCTCCACTTCGTTATTTCAGAAAATACAAAAGCCGCTGCAGGGCAGCGGCCGAAGTTCGGAGCAGCGCACAATGACGCTGCAGCCTTGCCGAGGCAAGGTCACCCGGGGCCAATGGCCTCGGGCCTGGACACTTATTGCTTGATGGTCAGGGCTTCCAGTTTGCCGCTGTTGCCATACACGTAAATCATGTCCCCTACTACCAGCGGACGGGCACGCAGGCCGTCACTGTCAATGCGCTCGCGACCGACAAAGCGACCATCAACCTGGCTCAACAGGTGAAGGTAGCCTTCCATGTCACCGACCGCGATGTAGCTGGAATACACTTCCGGCGCACCCAACTGACGGCGAGCCAGCGATTCGTTGCTCCACAGTGCGGAGGACGAACGCTCGTCGATACCTTCGACAGTGCCTGAGGCCAGGGTGGCGTAAACGCTGCCGAAGCCTTGGGCGACGCCCGAGTAGCTTGAACCGTCACGCTGCCAGAGTACACGACCGCTTTCCAGATCCAGACCGGCGATGCGGCCCTGATAAGTGGCGACGTACAGTGTACCGCCGGACAACAGCAGGCCACCGTCGATATCGACCACGCGGTCCAGCTCGGAACGACCCTGAGGGATCGCAACACGCTGTTCCCAAATCGGCACGCCGTTGGAAATATCGAGGGCGACGACCTTGCCAGTCGACAGGCCGGCGATCGCGAGACGATTGGTGGCCAATGGAGCACCGGTTCCGCGGAGGGTCAGCACAGCGGGTGTGCTTTCGTAGATCCAGAGCTGAGAGCCGGTAGACGCATCGAAGCCGACGATACGGTCATCCTGCGTCTGAACCACAACCACGGAACCGTTGGTGGCAGGCGGAGCCAGCACTTCACTGGTCACGTGGGCGCGCCATTTCTCTTCACCGGTGGCAGCGTCCATGGCAACGACTTCACCCTTGAGAGTGCCAATCATCACCAGGCCGTAACCTACGCCGACAGCGCCGGAAACAGGAAGATCAAGATCCTTCTTCCAGATCACATCACCGGTCAGTCGATCCAGAGAGACGATTTCGCCAGTGACGTCAGACGCATAGATGCGATCGCCGTCAATTGCCGGGACCAGCATGTTGTAGGTCTTGCCCTGACCGTCGCCGATCGAACGACTCCACTGCTTTTGCAGAACCACTTCTTCTTTGAAGTCGGTCAGCTCGGCCGGAGGCAATTCCTTTTTGCTGTTGCTGCTGCAACCCGCGGCCAGAATGGCCAGAGCCAGCAATGCTGCATGTTTCCAACGAATCACGTCACGCATCCCCTTTCGCCAGATCGTCGAGCTTCATTTGCAGGCCACCAACCGCTGCGTCTTCGGACAGAGCGGATTTGGCCTTTTGGTATGCAGCATGTGCCTCATCGGTTCGGCCCAGCTGTACCAGCAGGTCGCCCTTGAGTTCTTCACGACTGGCGAGGAATGCCTTGTCGGCATCGCCGTCGAGCAATTTCAGCGCGTCATCAACCTTGTTCTGTGCAGCCATCACACGAGCCAGGCGCTGACGGGCAACTTCACCCAGAGTGTCATTGGCTGGCTTGTCAGCTACGGTTTTCAGTTCGGCAGCTGCATCATCCAGCTTGCCGGCATCGACCGCCACCTTGGCGACGAACAGGCTACCGAACTGGGCGTAGGTAGTGCCACCAAATTCGCTTTTCAGTTTGCCGGACAGCTCGGCGACACGCGCCGTATCTGCCTGACCGCTCGGCGTCAGCGCGGTTTCGAGCAGTTGCTGATAGAGCATCGAGGCGCCTTGTGACTGGCCAGCCTGATACCGCTGCCAGCCCTGCCAGCCCAAGACCACCACCAGCGCCAGCAGACCACCTGTCAACAGGGGTTTGCCGTTACGCTGCCACCAGTCCTTCATTACCGCCAGCTCTTCATCTTCGGTACCCGACACCCCAATACTCCTATTCGCTAAACGGCTGTTAATCTGTTTCAACCCTGCACAACGCAGGCGGCCAGGTGCTCTGCAAGAGCGTCCCAGGCAATATTTTGTTGTTCGCCCTGACCACGCAGGGGTTTGACGCCAATGACCTTTGCTGCCAACTCTTCTTCCCCAAGGATCAGAGCGTACAGCGCCCCGCTCTTGTCAGCCTTCTTGAACTGGCTTTTGAAGCTGCCTGCACCGGCATTGACCTGCAGGCGCAGCGTCGGCAACCGGTCACGAACCTTTTCGGTCAGCGCCAGCGCAGCCAGCTCGGCTGCTTCGCCGAAGGCACACAGGTAGACATCCACCTGACGGGCAATTTCTTCCGGAACCTGCTCCAGGGTTTCGAGCAACAGCACCAGACGCTCGATGCCCATCGCGAACCCTACGCCAGCAGTCGGCTTGCCGCCCATTTGCTCGACCAGACCGTCGTAACGGCCGCCCGCACACACAGTCCCCTGAGCACCCAATTGATCGGTGACCCATTCGAAAACGGTTTTGCTGTAGTAATCCAGCCCGCGCACCAGCTTGGGGTTGATGACATAAGGAATACCAGCCGCATCCAGGCGGGCCTTGAGGCCTTCGAAATGCACGCGGGACTCATCATCGAGATAATCCGCCAGCTTCGGCGCATCGACGAGCACAGCCTGGGTTTCAGGGTGCTTGGTGTCGAGCACGCGCAGCGGGTTTGTTTTCAGACGACGCTGGCTGTCTTCATCCAGTTGCTCAAGACGCGCCGAGAGAAACTCGACCAGCGCGTCGCGGTAACGTGCACGAGCTTCGCTGGTACCCAGGCTGTTCAGCTCGAGCTTGACCGCATTGCGAATACCGAGCATGCCCCAAAGGCGCCAGGTCATGACGATCAGCTCGGCGTCGATGTCCGGACCATCGAGGTTGAATACTTCTACACCGATCTGGTGAAACTGACGATAACGCCCCTTCTGAGGACGCTCGTGACGGAACATCGGGCCGATGTACCACAGTTTCTGAACCTGACCACCACCGGTAATACCGTGTTCCAGAACCGCTCGCACACAGGCAGCAGTGCCTTCCGGGCGCAGGGTCAGGGAATCGCCGTTGCGGTCAGCGAAGGTGTACATCTCTTTTTCGACGATATCGGTCACTTCGCCGATAGATCGCTTGAAGAGTTCGGTAAATTCGACGATGGGCATGCGAATCTGGCGATAACCGTAGTTATCCAGCAGACGCGAGACAGTGCCTTCGAAGTGACGCCACAGGGGCGTCTGCTCAGGCAGGATGTCGTTCATGCCACGAATGGCTTGTAGAGACTTACTCACAGAAAATCCTTAGCAATCCTGGTTAGCCACGCACGATGACCGAGGCGTCGGCTTCAGCCTTTTCGGCTGCTTTCTCGCGAATCAAGCGTTCAAGCTCATCCACGAGATTGTCGTTGGTGAGTTTCTGCGCGGGCTTGCCGTCGATGTAGATCAGGTTCGGCGTGCCACCGGTGAGGCCAATATGCGCCTCCTTGGCCTCGCCAGGACCATTGACCACACAACCGATCACCGCCACATCGAGAGGCACCAGCAAGTCTTCGAGTCGGCCTTCCAGCTCGTTCATGGTCTTGACCACATCGAAATTCTGCCGCGAGCAGCTCGGGCAGGCGATGAAGTTGATCCCGCGGGAGCGAAGGCGCAACGATTTGAGAATGTCGTACCCGACTTTCACCTCTTCGACCGGATCAGCGGCCAGCGAGATGCGGATAGTATCGCCAATTCCCTCGGCGAGCAGCATACCCAGACCGACAGCCGATTTCACTGTGCCTGAACGCAAGCCGCCCGCCTCAGTGATGCCCAGGTGTAACGGCTGGACAATCTGCTTGGCCAGCAAACGGTAGGCAGCCACGGCCATGAACACGTCAGAGGCCTTTACGCTGACCTTGAAATCCTGGAAGTTCAGACGCTCGAGGTGTTCGACATGACGCAGCGCGGACTCTACCAGAGCCTCGGGCGTCGGCTCGCCGTATTTTTTCTGCAGGTCCTTTTCCAGCGATCCGGCGTTGACACCGATCCGGATGGGGATGCCGCGGTCGCGTGCGGCATCGACCACGGCACGCACGCGATCTTCACGACCGATGTTGCCCGGGTTGATACGCAGGCAGTCGACACCCAGCTCGGCAACGCGCAAGGCGATGCGGTGGTCAAAATGAATATCGGCGACCAGTGGCACCTTGACCAGCTGCTTGATACGACCGAAAGCCTCGGCAGCATCCATGTCAGGTACGGAAACCCGCACAATGTCGACACCGGCTGCTTCCAGTCGATTGATCTGGGCGACGGTGGCCGCCACATCATTGGTGTCACTGTTGGTCATGCTCTGTACGGCAATCGGCGCATCGCCGCCCACCGGTACAGAACCAACCCATATTTTTCGGGATTCGCGACGTTTGATCGGAGATTCGCCGTGCATGACTTATTGCCCTAGCTTCAGGCGAGCAGTTTCGCCGCTGGTGAAAGGTGCCACGTCTACCGGCTGACCGTTGTAGGTAACCTGCGCGCCGCGTGCATAGCCCAGACGAAGGGTCAACGGCGGCTTGCCGCTGACATCAAGATTTTCGCCCTTGCGCTTGAGACCGCTGACCAGCACCTTGCCGTTTCCGTCGGTGACCTGCGTCCAGCAGTCGGCGACGAACTGCACAGTGACCTGGCCGGCGCCCGCCATGACAGGGGCTGGCTGTTCAGCCGGCGTTGTCGGCATGGACGGCACATTAGGCGAAGCCACTGGCGCCTGCGCAGTCTGTGCAGGCGTCGGCGCAGCAGCCGGTGCCTGAGGCTGGGCAGCAGAGCGGCCGGTAGTATCCGTAGCAGGTGCGGCTGGCGCAGCGCTCGGCGACTCGCTGGCAGGCGCACCGGTGTTCAATGGCAGGGAAGTCTGTCCGGAAGCAGGTGCTTCGACCACTGGCGCTTCTTCAGGCTCGTCCAGCGGATGGATCTGCGTGGTGCCGTCGGCGCTTTCGACTTCGACGTGTTCCATGTTAAGTCCGGACTGATCCCTGCCGCGCAGGGTCGCCTGGTCCTGCCACCAGAAAAAACCGCCACCGACCAGAATCACCAGCAGCAACAGGCTGACGATACGCAGAATATTGTGTGACAGCCTCACCGGCTCCTCGATGCGGCCCAGCGCGTGAACTGCACTGCCCTTGCCATCGGTACCGGTGAACTGGTCGAACTGATCAACCAGTGCTGCCTGATCAAGGCCAAGCAGCTTCGCATAGGCACGTACATACCCCCGGGCAAACGTGTGCCCAGGCAGTTTTTCAAAATTGCCGTTCTCCAGATTGCTCAGGGAGGTCACGGTGAGGTTCAGCCTCAAAGCCACATCGGGCAGCGACCAGCTCCTGCTCTCGCGTGCCTGGCGCAGTGTTTCTCCAGGGTTCACGCGATTGGTTGCTACAACTTCGGGATGCGCCGCTTTCATCATTGCTCCGACAGGTATTGCTGATATTCCGGCGTACCGGGATAGAGTCTTTTCAATTGCAGGCCGAAACTGGCCGCCTTGTTACGGTCATCGTAGATCTTTGCCAAGCGTATGCCGAGCAATAGACTACGTGCATTTTGCTCGCTGAGCTGGCTAAAACGGTCGTAATAATCACGTGCGGGCACAAATTGCCGGTCTTCATAAGACAACTGTGCCATCTCCAGCAAGGAGCGCGGCAGTTGACGGTCCAGGCGCAAGGCCTTGGTGAACTGCTCTCGGGCCTGCTCGCGATTGCCCAGCGCCAGCGAGGTCATACCCAGGCTTTCAAAGACCCGAGAGCGCTCAGGATACAGGTTGTCGGCGGCAGCCTGCTCAAAACGCTCGTAGGCTTCTTTGTAACGCTTTTGCTCGTAGAGAAAACTGCCGTAATTATTGACGACGCGTGTGTCGTTATTGCTGGAGGCGAGCGCCTTGCGGAAATATTGCTCGGCGAGTTCGGGCTCCATTTCGGTCTGGAACACCAACGCCAGCGCCGCATTGGCCTGGGGGTCGGAACTGTCGAGCTCGAGTGCTTTTTTAAGCGGCACCTTGGCGCGCTCGGTCTGACCTTGTTGAAAATAGCCCAATCCGAGCTGCACGTAAGCCTGACGCGCCTCTTCGCGCCCCTGCTTCGTACTCAGCGGGTTGACGTTGCCGGTGGACACACAAGCCGTCAGCAGCATGACAACACACAGTAGAAAGGAGGCACGCACAGACATTAAGTCTTTCCCGGTCAGGTTCGCAGTCAGGTTCGGGTTGCCGCACCGGAAGCCGTTTCGGCCTCGGCACTCAACTCGCGCACAGCGATGTAGCGTTCACTACGACGCGTGCGGTCCATGACCTGACCGACCAGTTGGCCGCATGCAGCATCAATGTCTTCGCCACGCGTGGTACGCACAGTGACGTTATAACCGGCCTGATGCAACAGGTCCTGAAAACGACGGATTGCGTTATTGCTGGGACGCTCGTAACCAGAGTGCGGAAACGGGTTGAACGGGATCAGATTAATCTTGCAAGGTGTGTCCTTGAGCAACTCGATCATCTCGACAGCGTGCTCGACCTTGTCGTTGATGTCCTTGAGCATTGTGTACTCGATGGTCAGCACGCGCTTCTCGCCCAGACTGGACATATAGCGACGGCAGGACTCGAGAAGCATCTGCAGCGGGTACTTCTTATTGATCGGTACCAACTGGTTGCGCAGCGCATCGTTAGGCGCATGCAGCGACAAGGCCAGCGAGACATCGATATGCTTGGAAAGCTCATCGATCATCGGCACCACACCGGACGTGGACAACGTCACCCGGCGTTTGGAAATGCCATACCCCAGGTCATCCATCATCAGATGCATGGCGGCGATGACATTGTCGAAGTTCAGCAGCGGCTCACCCATGCCCATCATCACCACGTTGGTGATGGCACGGTCGACGGTCGCCGGGACGCTGCCAAAGGATTTGTTGGCAATCCACACCTGACCGATGACTTCGGCGGCGGTGAGGTTGCTGTTGAAGCCTTGCTTGCCCGTGGAGCAGAAGCTGCAATCCAAGGCACAGCCCGCCTGGGACGAAACACACAAGGTGCCACGCTTGCCCTGCGGAATATAGACGGTCTCGACGCAGCTGCCGGACTCTACGCGCACCACCCACTTGCGGGTGCCGTCGCTGGAGATATCCTCGCTGACCACCTCAGGACCGCGAACTTCAGCGCAGGCCTTGAGCTTTTCGCGCAGGGCCTTGCTGACGTTCGTCATCGCGTCGAAATCATCGACGCCGAAGTGGTGAATCCACTTCATGACCTGACCGGCACGGAAGCGCTTCTCCCCGATAGAGTCGAAGAATTTCTCCATTTCCTGTTGAGTCAGACCCAGCAGGTTGGTTTTACCAGTCGATGCAATCATGAATTCACCCTTCACTCGTCAGTCAGAATGACTTAGCGAGCGGTTACTTCGGTAGCTGCGAAGAAGTACGAGATTTCGCGAGCGGCGGCTGCTTCGGAATCGGAACCGTGAACAGCGTTGGCGTCGATGGAGTCAGCGAAGTCGGCGCGGATAGTGCCGGCAGCAGCTTCTTTAGGGTTGGTAGCGCCCATCAGCTCACGGTTCAGAGCGATAGCGTTTTCGCCTTCCAGAACCTGGACCACAACCGGACCGGAGATCATGAAAGCAACCAGGTCACCGAAGAAACCACGAGCGCTGTGCTCAGCGTAGAAACCTTCAGCTTCGGCCTTGGACAGTTGCTTCAGCTTGGAAGCGACAACGCGCAGACCGGCTTTTTCGAAACGAGTGGTGATCTCGCCGATTACGTTCTTTGCAACGGCGTCAGGCTTGATGATGGAGAAAGTACGTTGAACAGCCATGGTGAAACTCCAGAAACAGTGATTTAAGCGAAAAATTAAACCCGCGAATTATACGCGGGTTCTGGTGTATTGCCTAACGGCGTACGTTACCGAACGTTAATCCAGCTCTTCGATCCATAGTGTCTGGATCGCTTCAAGAACCTTTTCCCCGCTACGGGCCGGGTCGTCATCAAATTCAGGCAAGGCCATGACCAGATCACGCAGCCTGGGGAAACTCACAGTGAGCGGGTTTACTTCCGGATGGTTTTCAGCCAGCTGGATAGCAATTTCCTGTACATCAACCCATTTGAGACTCATGAGCGTTCCTTGAATCAGTGCGGCGCTTCGGCAGCGTGATTGAGCGAGTACTTGGGTATCTCGACGGTGAGGTCTTCAGTACCGACAATGGCCTGACAGGATAGACGCGATTGCGCTTCAAGTCCCCAGGCCTTGTCGAGCATGTCTTCTTCTAGCTCGTCGGCTTCATTAAGCGAGCCAAAGCCTTCACGAATCACGCAGTGACAAGTGGTACACGCACACACGCCGCCACAGGCGCTTTCGATCTCGATGTGATGCTCGTGGGCGAGCTCCAGAATAGACGTGCCGGTCGGCGCCTCTACAACCAGCCCGTCCGGGCAATGCTCGGCGTGGGGCAGAAAAATCACCTGCGGCATCAGTTATTCCTCAATCTCATTCAAGTTGCGCCCGGCCAGTGCGGCTTTTACCGTCGAATCGAGGCGTCGGGCTGCAAATGCGTCGGTCACTTGCGACAGACGCTTGGTCTGCTGCTCGATGGCATAGCCATCGGTGCCTTGCATCAGTTCACGTAATTCTTCCATCTGCAGATTGATGACCAGGCGCTCCTCTTCATCGAGAAGACGTTCGCCATCGGCATCCAGCGCACCTTGAACCGCCTCAAGCAGACGCTCTGCATCGACCTGGTGTTCACGCAGTACACGAGCAACCTTGTCGTCGCCGGCATACTCAAAGGAATCCTTGAGCATGCGAGTGACCTCGTCATCGGTCAGTCCGTAGGACGGCTTGACCTGAATGCTCGACTCGATGCCAGAACCCATTTCACGTGCAGAGACGCTGAGCAGGCCGTCTGCATCGACCTGAAACGTAACGCGTATCTTCGCGGCGCCCGCCACCATAGGCGGTATGCCGCGCAACTCGAAACGTGCCAGGGAGCGACAGTCGCTGACCAGCTCGCGCTCGCCCTGCAGAACATGAATCTTCATGGCCGTCTGGCCATCTTTGTACGTGGTGAACTCCTGACCGCGCGCGACAGGGATCGTGGTGTTGCGCGGAATGACCTTTTCCATCAGCCCGCCCATGGTTTCCAGCCCCAGCGAGAGCGGAATCACATCGAGCAACAGAAGTTCGCCACCATCACGCTTGTTGCCTGCCAGGGTATCAGCCTGGATCGCAGCCCCGATGGCCACCACTTGATCCGGGTCGATATCAGTCAGCGGCTGACGACCGAACAGCTCGGCAACCGCCTCGCGCACACGCGGAACACGGGTAGAACCGCCAACCATCACCACTGCTTCGACTTCTTCAAGCTCGATGCCGGTATCACGCACCGCACGACGACAAGCCTTGAGGCTGCGCTGCACCATGGGCTCGATCAGTGTGTTGAGCGCGTCGCGGGTCAGCGTGCCGCGCCATTCCCCGTAAGCCACCTCGACTGCGTCAGCGTCGGTCAACGCTTCCTTGGCAGAACAGGCTGCCTGCAGGAGATTGCGCTGCGCGGATGGGGCCAGATCGGAAGACAAACCGGCATCGGCGACGATCCAGCTGGCAATCGCGTGATCGAAGTCATCGCCACCCAGAGCGGTATCGCCGCCCGTGGCCAGCACTTCGAATACACCGCCTGTCAGGCGCAAGATGGAAATATCGAAAGTCCCGCCACCCAGGTCATAGATAGCGACCACACCCTCGGCCTTCTGATCCAGGCCATAGGCAACGGCAGCAGCGGTCGGCTCGTTGAGCAGGCGCAGCACGTTGAGACCTGCCAGCCTGGCAGCGTCCTTGGTGGCCTGTCGCTGAGAGTCGTCGAAATAGGCCGGCACGGTAATCACCGCCCCGACCAGCTCGCCACCCAGCGCCTCTTCGGCACGCTGACGCAGAACCTTTAGAATGTCGGAAGACACCTCGACCGGGCTTTTCGGCCCTTGCACAGTGTCAATGAACGGCATGTGCGACTCACCGCCAACGAAGCGATAGGGCAATTGCTCGCCCAATTGCTTGACGTCAGTCAGGCCGCGCCCCATAAGCCGCTTGACCGACAGCACGGTATTGAACGGGTCCAGCGAGGCTGCGGTTTTCGCCGCCTGCCCCACCTCGACATGGTCAGCGTGGTAGCGCACAGCAGAGGGCAGAATGACCTGCCCTTGTGCATCGGCCAACGGTTCGGACAGGCCGCTGCGCACTGCAGCAACCAGAGAATTGGTAGTACCCAAATCAATACCCACAGCCAGACGACGCTGGTGCGGTTGAGGACTCAGGCCGGGTTCGGCGATTTGCAGTAAGGCCATGCTGTTCAGAATAATCACTGGCGCGCAGCCGAGGCTGCGCGGGGTTAATCGTCGAGGCGCTCTTCTAGCTGGCGCACTTCGTGAGAAAGCTTGTCGAGAAACTGCATACGCCGCATCAGCTTTTCAGCGTGCTCACGTTGTGCAGGGTCATTCCAACAGGCAGCGAAGCTCTGGTTCAGTTCGTCCTGAGCCACCTTGAGCTGACGCTTGAAGGTCGCGACGCCATCGAGATCAGCCTCATCCTGCAGCTCCTCGAGGTCTTCACGTAGCTGCATCTGCTGTAGAAGAAACTCGGGATCATGCACGGTGACTTCAAGCGGCACTTCGTTGCCATTCATCGCCAGCAGGTAGCGCGCCCTTTTCGGAGGGCTCTTCAGGGTCTGATAGGCCTCATTGAGACTGGCGGAGCGCTCCAGTGCCAGCCGCTGCTCACCCTCTGGGGCATCAGCAAAGCGATCCGGGTGAACGCTGCGCGCCAGTTCACGATAACGCGTCGCCAACTGCTCGAGGTCCAGCTGGAACTCGGGCTTGAGCTCGAACAGGGCGAAATGACAGGGAGTACCCACAATAGAAGCCTCAGACGTTGAAGCTTTCGCCACAGCCGCACTCGCCGCGCGAGTTCGGATTATTGAACTTGAAGCCTTCGTTCAAGCCTTCGCGCACGAAGTCGAGCTCGGTGCCGTCCAGATAGACCAGGCTTTTCGGGTCAATGATCACCTTGACACCGTGCAATTCAAACACAGTGTCTTCGCTGGCGGCCTCATCGACGAACTCAAGCACATAGGCAAGACCTGAACAGCCTGTGGTGCGAACACCCAGACGAACGCCGTCACCCTTGCCGCGCCCCTCGAGGGAACGTCGTACGTGGTTAGCGGCAGCTTCTGTCATGCTGATAGCCATCGGAGCTCCTTACTTGTTTCTGACTTCTTTTTGAAGGCTGCTTACAGCAGGCCTTTCTTCTGCTTGTAATCGCGTACAGCCGCCTTGATGGCGTCTTCGGCGAGTACCGAGCAGTGAATCTTTACCGGCGGCAGTGCCAGCTCTTCAGCCAGCTGAGTGTTCTTGATGGTCTCTGCTTCATCCAGAGTCTTACCCTTCATCCACTCGGTCGCCAGGGAGCTGGAAGCAATCGCCGAACCGCAGCCATAGGTCTTGAACTTGGCGTCTTCGATGACGCCCTGCTCGTTGACCTTGATCTGCAGGCGCATCACGTCGCCGCATGCAGGAGCGCCGACCATGCCGGTGCCAACATCAGGATCTTCCGCGTTCATCTTGCCGACGTTACGTGGATTCTCGTAGTGGTCGATGACCTTTTCGCTGTAAGCCATGATTCTGTTCCTCTCACATCAGGAAGCCGCTCTGCAGGTCATGTCCGGTTTGCACATAACCTGTCTTGAAGGCGACTTTAAATTAGTGTGCCGCCCACTCGATCTTGGAGATATCGATGCCGTCTTTGAACATGTCCCACAGCGGCGAAAGAGCGCGCAGCTTGGTGACTGCCTCGCAGACCTTCTGCGCGGCGTAATCGATTTCTTCTACGGTGCTGAAACGACCGAAGGTGAAGCGAATCGAGCTGTGCGCCAGTTCGTCGTTGCGACCCAGAGCGCGCAGTACGTACGAGGGCTCCAGCGAAGCCGAGGTACAGGCCGAACCGGACGATACCGCCAGATCCTTGAGTGCCATGATCAGCGACTCGCCTTCCACATAGTTGAAGCTCAGGTTCAGGTTGTGCGGCACACGGGCAGTCAGACTACCGTTGACGTAAAGCTCTTCCAGGTTTTCGACCTGCTTGAAGAAACGATCGCTCAGCGCCTTGATGCGCAAATTTTCAGCGGCCATTTCTTCCTTGGCGATACGGAAAGCCTCACCCATGCCAACGATTTGGTGAGTGGCCAGAGTACCGGAACGCATACCGCGCTCATGGCCACCGCCGTGCATGGCCGCTTCAATACGAACACGTGGCTTGCGGCTGACATACAGCGCGCCGATCCCTTTGGGACCGTAAGTCTTGTGTGCCGAGAACGACATCAGGTCAACCTTGAGGCTGGCCAGATCGATTTCAACCTTGCCTGTCGATTGCGCGCCATCAACGTGGAATAGCACGCCACGCGAGCGGGTCAGCTCACCGATAGCTGCAATGTCGTTGATGGTGCCGATTTCGTTGTTCACGTGCATGATCGAAACCAGAATGGTGTCGTCGCGCAGTGCGGCTTCGATCATCGATGGCGTGATCAGACCGTCTTCACCTGGCTCGATGTAAGTCACTTCGAAACCCTCGCGCTCAAGCTGGCGAGTGGTGTCGAGAACAGCCTTGTGTTCGACCTTGGAGGTGATCAGGTGCTTGCCTTTGCTGGCATAGAAATGCGCAACACCCTTGATCGCCAGGTTGTTGGATTCAGTGGCACCGGAGGTCCAGACGATTTCACGCGGGTCGGCGCTGACCAGATCAGCAACCTGACGGCGAGCGTTCTCGACCGCCTCTTCAGCTTTCCAGCCAAAGACGTGGGAGCGCGAGGCCGGGTTGCCGAAGTTTCCTTCGACGGTCAGGCATTCGATCATTTTCTGCGCGACGCGCGGATCGACCGGAGTCGTCGCGGAGTAGTCGAGGTAAATTGGCAATTTCATTGAAGCTCTCCTATCAGGCAGGCGCACCGCTCATTCATCTGCGTTCATTCGACGGCGGACGTTTCGATCTTACCCAGTTGCGACACGTGATTATGGCCACGGCGCATATCCTGGCGCTGAGCGACTTCTTGTACCTCACGGCGAGTAACAAGATCCGCCAAGCTGATACCGCTTAGAAATTCGTGAATCTGCTGGCTCAGGTCACACCACAAGTGGTGGGTCAGGCAGGTATCACCTGCGTGGCAATCGCCTAGCCCCTGACAACGCGTGGCATCGACTGATTCGTTGACCGCGTCGACAACCTGCGCAACCTGAATGACCTTCATGTCACGGGACAGCTGATAACCACCACCCGGACCACGAACACTGGAAACCAGATTGCCGCGACGCAGCTTGGCAAACAGCTGCTCGAGGTAGGACAGGGAAATACCCTGCCGCTCGGAGATATCAGCCAGAGACACTGGCCCGTTCTGCGCGTGCAACGCCAGATCAAGCATGGCGGTCACAGCGTATCGGCCTTTAGTAGTCAGTCGCATGGCATATACCGCAGAGGTTCGGAATGAGAGCGAGTATGCTATTCCCGAGTAAATGAGTCAAGTATTAGACCAAGCAAAACAGTCGGGATTAGCGAAAAGCGCGGGCTGCATCATAGCAAAGGTACGGCCTAATGGCACGTGCCGTGCCTACGCGAGCTTCAATGGTGCGGGCCACGCAAGCTTAAATCTCGCGTACGACTTAACCCGGCAAATCGTTGTATCCGCTTTTCACGCTTGGGATCCGAGTGACGAAACACACTTCCTCGAACGGCCATTATTTTAATTATTAAGGCTTTTTTACAATCCAACCCGGTAAGGACGATGCGCCACACAACGCTGAGAAGCCTTGACCTTTTTGAGGAGT
Source organism: Pseudomonas coronafaciens pv. oryzae str. 1_6 (assembly GCF_000156995.2). Classification (NCBI taxonomy): domain Bacteria; kingdom Pseudomonadati; phylum Pseudomonadota; class Gammaproteobacteria; order Pseudomonadales; family Pseudomonadaceae; genus Pseudomonas; species Pseudomonas coronafaciens. Next base: position 4,040,594 of record NZ_CP046035.1, read on the forward strand.
TACCAAATGGGAAATGTATGCGTCAGCGGCTCTCGAATGTCGCAACATGTGTATTCGCCTGAACGCGCAGACGCGCCACCCCGTAGCACGCGCAATACTGCGGAGCGCAGCCAGAGGACGGCGGGCGACGCAGACCGAAATCACAGCATGCGACTGCAGCAGAAAATAAAGGATTTAAAACCTTAAGTGCGCCATGCACGAGGCCCAATAAAAGCTTATGGCCAAGCTGCCATCGACCGAGTATCAGGCAAGAAGACAAGTGTGAGTTTTGCAGAGTTGGACGCCACCCATCTCGACGCAATGGTCGACATCGAGAACCAACGAAATCCCGGCCTCAACCTCAGGCACTTCAGAGACCACAAAGAGCTCATTCAGGCACTCCAAAGCGATGGCCCCAGCGCATTTCGGGCAATATTCCCACAAACCAGTCCTGGAACCGGACAGATAGTCAGGCATCACGTAATGGCTGATGTCCGCCTGCATCAGGGTAGAGTTCCAACCATTATAATTACTGAGCCAGCCGTCATAGTCGGTTCAGAGTTTCAACAGCTTCGACAGCACAACCTGACCCTTGAGGATTTGAGAAAGAGTGGTGTACCACTCTCGCACGTCGCCATTCTTGAAACGCAGGCGCAAAAAACGAAAGACGACTGCGTTATGTACGCCCTGAATTACGCAATCAAAGCCTATAAAAATGCAAATCAATTTGATGACATTCATCAAGGTCTTCAGCGTGGCGCATTACCAACCGAAGACGAGTCCAGAACCAAGACCACCCTCGGCGCACTCGAACAAAACAGCCCATACCCATTGATGAACGGGGACACTCATGCGGCATTCGGTGCGGATTTTCTGCCAGTGGATTTTTATAAGCATGGCGCTTCGCTGACGCAGGCGAGAGAGCTAATGAAGCGGCCGGACGGACGCATAGCCGGGAGAGTCAACAGCGAAAACCACAGAGAGGCTGAAAACCTGATTCAACGCAACCAGGCATTTCGCATGACACGCAGTGTTTTGCTCGACGATGGTACACCGTCAAGCACCCAATTCAGCGCGTCCATAGACGGCTTTAGACTCCAGGAAATAAAACGAGTACTGGCCGCAGCACAGCGCTGACGACAACAATCGCGAGCTCGTATCGATACTATTAGCACCTCAACGATACGGGCCCGCCCGCCCTCAATCGGCGACGCGTGATACTAAATTAACTTCACTTAACCGCGTGTTCACGCTCGTCCTTGACGCAGTCGAAGACCTCACCACGCAGCTCTGGCAGCTCCTTGGCGCAATAATCGCTGCCAAGTTTACCGAGGGCATCGCACATCCCTTCGAGACGGCCGTCGACCGCCTGCAAATGGTCGAGCATCTGCCCGATGGCGCGGGCAATCGGGTCTGGCATGTCTGCGCTGACGCCATAAGCATCAAAGCCGAGCTTTTCAGCCATGGCCTTGCGCCTGGCTTCTGTCTCGTCGTCGGACTTGACGATGATGCGCCCCGGTATACCTACGGCGGTCGCACCGGCAGGCACCGCTTTGGTGACCACGGCATTGGAGCCGATCTTGGCACCAGCCCCTACCGTGAAAGGCCCCAGCACTTTGGCACCCGCCCCCACCACGACGCCGTCCTCGAGGGTCGGATGACGCTTGCCGGCGTTCCAGCTGGTGCCGCCCAGAGTCACGCCCTGATAAAGCGTCACGTCATTGCCGATCTCGGCGGTTTCACCGATCACGATACCCATACCGTGATCAATGAAAAAGCGACGACCGATGCGCGCGCCCGGATGAATTTCGATGCCAGTCATCCAGCGACCGAAATTGGAGACCACCCGCGCGGGCCATTTCCAGCCGTTGCGCCACAAAATATGGCCAAAACGGTGCAGCCAGATAGCGTGCATGCCCGGGTAGCAGGTCAAGACCTCAAACGCGTTGCGCGCCGCAGGGTCGCGGTGGAACACACTTTGAATGTCTTCTCGAAGGCGCTCGAACATTACTGGTCCTTCCGCTTGTAGGGTTCGCCGCGTGCGACTTTCTGGGTTTCAGTGAGCACACCGCGCAGAATACTCAGCTCGGAGCGCTCCACCTCACTGCGACCGAACAGCCTGCGCAGCCTTGCCATCAAATGCCTCGGCTTTTCAGGGTCAAGAAAACCGATGTCCACTAATGTGCTTTCCAGATGACCATAAAAGCCTTCCATCTCGTCCATCGTCGCCAGCTCAGCACTGTGCGCCGACGCAGGCCTGGACGCCTCGCCCTGCTCCGATAGGGCCAGCCACGCCATACGTACTTCATAGCTGAGCACCTGAACGGCCGCAGCCAGATTGAGCGAACTGAAAGCGGGGTCTGAAGGAATATGCACATGGAAGTGACAACGCTGCAGTTCTTCGTTGGTCAGGCCAGCGTGCTCGCGACCAAATACCAGCGCCACTTCGGCACCCTCCCCGGCCTGCTCTATAACCTTTTCGCCAGACGCTCGCGGATCAAGCAACGGCCATGGCAGGCTGCGATCCCGAGCACTGGTACCCAATACAAGACGGCAACCCACCAGCGCCTCTTCCAGCGTAGCGACGACCTGCGCAGCTTCGAGAATATCGGTGGCACCGGATGCGCGGGCATCAGCATCCGGCGACGGAAAGATTCTGGGCTCGACCAGCACCAGACGTGAAAGCCCCATGTTTTTCATGGCGCGAGCGGCACCGCCGATATTTCCGGGATGGGTAGTGCCGACCAGGACAACACGGATGTTCTGCAACAAGGCGAACGCTCACTGACGCGAATTAGGGGGGCAAATCTTACAGAAACGGTCCGCCTAACGCTACGAACCCGTGCAGACGACGCAACCTGAAATCATTTGCCCGGCAGCAGAAAAACTCACACGAAGTCGACAGCCGTAACAACGCAAGGCTGGAAATAATTCGAATCAGCCCATAGAATGCCCGGCTCTCTTTAACAACCTTAGGTGAATTGTCCATGCAGCCCATGCTGAATATCGCGCTGCGCGCCGCCCGCAGCGCCAGCGAATTGATTTTCCGCTCCATCGAGCGCTTGGATACCATCAAGGTTGACGAAAAAGAAGCCAAGGATTACGTCACAGAGATCGACCGCGCTGCCGAACAGAGCATCATCACTGCGCTGCGCAAGGCCTACCCGACTCACGGCATCCTCGGCGAAGAAAGCGGCATGCACGAAGGCAGCGGCGAAGGCACCGACTACCTGTGGATCATCGACCCGCTGGACGGCACCACCAACTTTGTTCGCGGCATTCCGCACTTCGCGGTCAGCATCGCCTGCAAATACCGCGGCCGCCTGGAACACGCTGTTGTTCTGGACCCGGTTCGCCAGGAAGAATTCACCGCCAGCCGTGGCCGCGGCGCCGCACTCAACGGTCGTCGCCTGCGTGTCAGCCAACGCAAGAGCCTGGAAGGCGCGCTGCTGGGCACCGGCTTCCCCTTCCGTGACAACCAGATGGACAACATCGAGAACTATCTCGGCATGTTCCGCAGCCTGGTCGGCCAGACTGCCGGCATCCGTCGCGCAGGCGCTGCAAGCCTCGACCTGGCCTACGTGGCCGCCGGTCGTTTCGATGCGTTCTGGGAGTCGGGCCTGTCCGAATGGGACATGGCTGCAGGCGCACTGCTGATTCAGGAAGCAGGCGGCCTGGTCAGCGACTTCACAGGCGGTCACGACTTCCTGGAAAAAGGTCACATCGTTGCCGGTAATACCAAGTGCTTCAAGGCTGTACTGACAGCCATCGCACCGCACCTGCCTGCTTCGCTCAAGCGCTAAACAGCAGATGTAAAAAAACCGGCGAAAGCCGGTTTTTTTATGTCTCTCAGAAGCCCAGCGGTTGGCGTTATTGCGCCTGACCCAATATAAGCTGACCGTTCTTGTCGACCGGAATCTGGCTACCTGGATCACGCTCCATACGGACCTGACCCACTTTTTCGTTCAGCTTGTACTTGACGTTGTAACCCACCACTTTGTCGCTGACATCATTGACCGTTGTGCAACGGTTCTGTGTAGTGGTGTAGGTATCACGCTCCTGCATACCCTCCTGAACCCTGTTACCGGCATAACCGCCGCCGAGCGCACCTGCGACGGTTGCGATTTTCTTGCCATTACCGCCACCGACCTGATTGCCGAGCAAACCACCGGCAACCGCGCCAATCACGCTACCTACGATCTGATGCTGGTCCTTGACCGGCGCCTGACGGGTAACGGTTACGTCCTTGCAAACTTCACGGGGGGTTTTGATCTGCTGGTTGATTGGCTCTACAGCCAATACATCCGCGTACTCAGGACCACCCTTGACCAAGCTATAGGTGGCAACGGCGCCGCCAGCGGTCACGACAGCAGCACCTAATACAACACCAACAAGCATAGACTTGTTCACTTGAACCTCCTGACCAATCGAAACGCAGCATGACTGCGCAATGCCTAGCCTTGGAGCATAAAAAAAGGCGCGAGTTCAGCTCTCGCGCCTTTTTTATGATGACCGGACTTATGGCAGGTCGTCGGCCTTGTCTACAACCACAGGAGGAATCAGATCTTCAGTGGTCAGGTTCAGCCAGATCAGCACCACGTTGGCGATGTAGATCGACGAGTAGGTACCCGCAAGCACACCGATGAACAACGCGATGGAGAAGCCTTCGAGGCTGTCACCGCCAAATACCCACAACGCCACAATCGCCAACAGGGTCGAAACCGAGGTCGCTATTGTGCGCAGCAGTGTCTGCGTGGTCGAAATGTTGATGTTTTCGATCAACGATGCCTTGCGCAGCAGGCGGAAGTTTTCGCGAACCCGGTCGAAGACCACGATGGTGTCGTTCAGCGAGTAACCGATGATCGCCAGCACCGCCGCCAGCACCGTCAGGTCGAAGGTGATCTGGAAGAACGACAGGATACCCATCGTCACCACAACGTCGTGAATCAGCGAGATGATCGCGCCGACTGCAAACTTCCACTGGAAGCGGAACGCCAGGTAGATCAGAACACCGCCCAGCGCCATCAGCATGCCGAGACCGCCCTGGTCGCGAAGCTCTTCACCGACCTGAGGACCGACGAACTCTACCCGCTTGACCACTGCCGGGTTATCGGCACCGGATTTGCGCAGCGCTTCAGCAACCTGGGTGCCCAGTTGCGGGTCTTCACCCGGCATGCGCACCAGCAAGTCAGTTGTCGCACCGAAGCTCTGCACAACGGCTTCGTGATAGCCCGCTGAAACAAGTTCCTGACGCACTTTGCCCAGATCGGCCGGACGCTCGTAAGTCAGCTCGATGAGCGTACCGCCGGTGAAGTCCAGACCGAAGTTGAGCCCTTTATGGAACCAGCTGAACAACGCCAGTGCGGTAAGGAGCATCGTAATGGCGAACGCAACATTGCGAACGCCCATGAAGTTGATGGTACGTAACATGGCAGCCCCTTAAATCCACAACTTCTTGAAGTCACGACCGCCGTAGATCAGGTTGACCATAGCGCGGGTCACCATGATGGCCGTGAACATCGAGGTAAAGATCCCGAGCGACATGGTCACTGCAAACCCTTTGACCGGGCCGGTGCCCATCGCAAAGAGAATGCCGCCGACCAGCAGCGTCGTCAGGTTGGCGTCGAGGATCGCCGTGTAGGCGCGGTCGAAACCTTCGTTGATAGCGCGTTGTACCGTCATGCCGTTGGCGATTTCCTCACGAATACGCGAGAAGATCAGCACGTTGGCGTCCACCGCCATACCCATGGTCAACACGATACCGGCGATACCCGGCAGGGTCAGTGTTGCACCCAGCAAGGACATTAATGCCAGCAGCATGACCATGTTCAGGGCCAGCGCCACGGTAGCGATCAGACCAAAGAAACGGTAGATCGCCATGATGAAGATCGATACGAACAACATGCCCCACAGGGAAGCATCGATACCCTTGGTGATGTTGTCGGCACCCAGGCTTGGACCAATGGTGCGCTCTTCGGCGAAGTACATCGGTGCTGCCAGACCACCGGCACGCAACAGCAGCGCCAGTTCGGAAGACTCACCCTGGCCGTTCAGGCCGGTAATCCGGAACTGACTGCCCAGCGGCGACTGAATGGTCGCCAGGCTGATGATTTTCTTCTCTTCTTTGAACGTCTGGACCGGCACGTCTTTCTCGACGCCGTTGACCATCTGCTTGGTGTAGGTAGTGGTAGGACGCTGCTCGATGAAGATCACCGCCATGCTGCGCCCCACATTGCTGCGGGTAGCGCGGCTCATCAGCTCGCCACCATGGCCGTCCAGGTTGATGTTTACCTGAGGGCGGCCATGCTCGTCGAAACTGGCCTTGGCGTCAGTCACCTGATCGCCGGTGATAATCAGACCACGCTCCACCGCCGCTGCCGGACGCCCGCCTTCGCGGAATTCGAACATTTCGGTGGTGCCTTTCGAATCATCCGGACCTGCGCCCAGGCGGAACTCGAGGTTGGCGGTCTTGCCCAGAATACGCTTGGCTTCTGCAGTGTCCTGCACACCCGGCAGCTCGACCACGATGCGGTTGGCACCCTGACGCTGTACCAGCGGCTCGGCCACACCAAGCTCGTTGACCCGGTTACGTACCGTGGTCAGGTTCTGCTTGATCGAGTATTCGCGAATCTCGGCCAGTTTGGCTGGCGTCAGCGCCATGCGCAGCACGGGAATACCGTTCAGCTCTGCAGGCGTGATTTCGAAGTCGGTGAAGGTCTTGCGAACCAGCGCACGGGCCTGCTCGCGTTCTGCGTCATCGCCAAAGCCCAGTTGAATCGCATTGCCCAACTGCGGGAGGCTGCGATAACGCACCTTCTCCTTGCGCAACAGGGATTTGACTTCACCTTCGTAGACTTTCAGACGAGCATCGATCGCCTTGTCCATGTCGACTTCCAGCAGGAAGTGCACACCACCGGACAGGTCGAGGCCGAGCTTCATAGGGCTCGCGCCCAGGTTACGCAGCCAGGTCGGCGTGGTACGCGCCAGGTTCAGTGCGACGACATAGTCATCACCTAAAGCCTTGCGCACAACATCCTTGGCCGGCAACTGATCTTCCTGCTTGCTCAGACGCAACAAACCGCCCTTGCCATTCTCGGCCAGAGAAGAAGCCTTGACCGAGATGCCAGCATCGGCAAGCGCCTTGGCTGCACGATCCACGTCTGCCTGATTGACTTGCAGCGCAGTGCTCGCGCCGCTGATCTGGATGGCAGAATCATCAGGATAGAGATTGGGTGCGGAATAAATAAAACCGACCACCAGCACCGCCAGGATCAGTACGTATTTCCACAGAGGGTATTTGTTCAGCATCACGCCGCCCGCTTAAAACGCGGGGCGCCTTGCGCGCCCCGTCGATGGGTAAAAAGTTGCTACTCAGATCGCTTTCAGGGTGCCTTTAGGCAGAGTGGCCGCGATGGCGCCTTTCTGGATTTTCAGCTCGACCGTGTCGGACACTTCGATGACCACGAAGTCGTCGGTCACTTTGTTGATCTTGCCGGCGATACCGCCGCTGGTCACAACTTCGTCGCCTTTCTGCAGGTTGCCCAGCAGGTTTTTCTGCTCTTTCGCGCGCTTGGCCTGTGGGCGCCAGATCATCAGATAGAAGATGACCAGGAAGCCGACCAGGAAGATCCACTCGAAACCACTGCCCGCAGGACCGGCAGCCGGTGCAGCAGCATCCGCAAAAGCGGGAGAGATGAAAAAGCTCATGTGTCGCTCCAGTTACATAATTAGTATAAAAGCAGGAAAAACTCGTTCTGTTTCAACCCAGAGGCGGCGTTGGAAGGCCGCGTTTGGCATAGAAGGCATCGACAAAGGCGGCCAATGTACCCTGTTGAATAGCCTCGCGCAAACCAGCCATCAGCAGCTGGTAGTGCCGCAAATTATGGATTGTGTTGAGCATGCTACCCAGCATTTCCCCACACTTGTCCAGGTGGTGCAGATAAGCGCGCGAGAAGTTCTTGCAGGTGTAGCAATCGCAGCTCGGGTCCAATGGCGAATTGTCGTGACGATGGAAGGCATTACGGATTTTCAGAACGCCGGTATCGATGAACAAATGGCCGTTGCGAGCGTTGCGGGTCGGCATGACGCAGTCGAACATGTCGACGCCACGGCGCACACCCTCGACCAGATCTTCCGGCTTGCCTACACCCATCAGGTAACGGGGTTTGTCTGCCGGCATCTGGCCTGGCAAATAGTCCAGCACCTTGATCATCTCGTGCTTGGGCTCGCCGACCGACAGACCGCCGATGGCCAGACCATCGAAACCAATCTCGTCCAGGCCTTCCAGCGAGCGCATGCGCAGGTTCTCGTGCATGCCTCCCTGAACAATGCCGAACAGTGCCGCGGTGTTCTCGCCGTGCGCGACCTTGGAACGCTTGGCCCAACGCAGGGAAAGCTCCATGGAGATACGCGCCACGTCCTCGTCAGCCGGGTACGGCGTGCATTCATCGAAAATCATCACGATGTCCGAGCCCAGATCACGCTGCACCTGCATCGACTCTTCCGGCCCCATGAACACCTTGGCGCCATCAACCGGAGACGCAAAGGTCACGCCCTCCTCCTTGATCTTGCGCATGGCGCCCAGGCTGAACACCTGAAAACCGCCGGAGTCAGTCAGAATCGGCCCCTGCCATTGCATGAAATCGTGCAGGTCGCCGTGGCCCTTGATGACCTCAGTGCCCGGGCGCAACCACAAGTGAAACGTGTTGCCCAGAATCATCTGCGCACCCGTGGCCTCGATGTCACGCGGCAGCATGCCCTTGACCGTGCCATAGGTGCCCACCGGCATGAACGCCGGGGTCTCGACCACGCCACGCGGAAAGGTCAGGCGACCACGACGGGCCTTGCCGTCGGTGGCCAACAACTCGAAAGACATACGACAGGTGCGACTCATGCGTGATCCTCTGGTGCCGATTCCTGTGGGGCCGTCGGCGCGGGATTGCGGGTGATGAACATGGCATCACCGTAACTGAAGAAGCGGTACCCGTGCTCGACGGCCGCCGCATAGGCAGCCATGGTTTCGGGATAACCGGCGAATGCCGAAACCAGCATCAACAGCGTGGATTCGGGCAAATGGAAATTGGTCACCAGAGCATCGACGACGTGAAACGGACGCCCCGGATAAATGAAAATGTCAGTGTCGCCGCTGAAAGGCTTCAACTCGCCATCACGCGCTGCGCTTTCCAGCGAGCGAACGCTGGTGGTGCCGACCGCGATCACCCGGCCGCCTCGCGCACGGCATGCCGCCACGGCATCGACCACGTCCTGGCTGACTTCCAGCCACTCGCTGTGCATGTGGTGATCTTCGATCTGCTCGACGCGAACCGGCTGAAAAGTGCCCGCGCCTACATGCAACGTGACAAAAGCAGTCTCGACACCCTTGGCTGCAATCGCGTCCAGCAGCGGCTGGTCGAAGTGCAGACCCGCAGTCGGCGCAGCCACAGCGCCAGCGCGCTGGGCATAGACGGTCTGATAACGCTCGCGGTCCGAGCCTTCGTCCGGGCGGTCTATATAAGGAGGCAACGGCATATGCCCGACACGATCCAGCAGCGGCAGCACCTCTTCGGCAAAGCGCAACTCGAAAAGCGCATCATGCCGGGCCACCATCTCGACCTCCCCACCGCCGTCGATCAGAATCGACGACCCGGGTTTGGGCGACTTGCTGGAACGCACATGCGCCAGCACACGATGACTGTCCAGCACCCGCTCGACCAGAATTTCCAGCTTGCCGCCGGAGGTTTTCTGCCCGAACAGGCGTGCAGGAATGACACGGGTATTGTTGAACACCATCAAGTCGCCAGAGCGTAAATGCTCAAGCAAATCAGTGAATTGACGATGTGCCAGCGCCCCGGTCGGCCCATCGAGGGTCAACAGGCGACTGCTGCGACGCTCGGCCAACGGGTGGCGAGCAATCAGGGAATCGGGGAGTTCGAAGGTAAAGTCAGCGACGCGCATGATCGGGTTCGTTTAGCAGGGCCGGGAAGTTTATCCGGTTTGACGGCATTAGTAAAAAACCTGCGTAAATCCCTGTTGACCAAAGGAAAACTCATCCTTATACTTCGCCGCCATTGAGCCCTGATGGCGGAATTGGTAGACGCGGCGGATTCAAAATCCGTTTTCGAAAGAAGTGGGAGTTCGATTCTCCCTCGGGGCACCACCATTGAAAAAGACCTTGAAATTCAAGGTCTTTTTTTTCGTCTGGCGTAATATTGGCGTAACGCGCTGTGTTCCGCGCAGTTCCGACGCATGATGCACGGCGCGACCAAGCGTTCGTTCACACTTCTGATTAATCTGCAGCTTCCTGGCCAGCAAACGTGATGCTCCGCTCCTCGATCAGAGGCCGCCCTTCCCGATCTCATCGCCTAGTGTTTCGGCAGCACGCTGCATGTAAACCATGCTGGCAATCGGTGGGCTCCGCAAGCTAGGCTAAACTCTCAATTTTTTGAAGCAGGGAGCTGATATGTCTTTTGACGCATTTATGCAGGTGGACGGTGTAGAAGGCGAGTCTCTGGACGACGCCCACAAAGGCTGGGTAGAGCTGTTGTCCTACCATTACGACGCGGTTCAGTCGATCAGTAATACTGCCTCATCTAGCGGGGGCGCGACTGCAGGGGGCGTGACTCTGGGCGATTTTAGAGTAAGCAAATATATAGACAGAGCGACACCAAAACTATTTGAGCTTTGCTGCCGTGGTTCGCACATCAACAAGGTAACTATACGCGTACACCGCGCAAGCACTGAGAAATTCAAATATTTAGATATCGTTCTTGAAGAAGTTTTGATATCAACCGTTAGCGGTAATGGCGCAGAACATGCCGGCTTACCAGTGGAAATGATCACACTCAACTACGGACGTATAAAATTTGAATATTCTCAGCAGCAGCGTGCTGACGGAGGAAATGCTGGTATCGTCTCAGGGGGGTGGGATAGGACAGCAAATAAGCCTTTTGCTTAATCAATAACACTATCAGCTCAGCGGTATTCTTTAGAAACTGAAGCCCGCCCAACGACAGGGCGGGCTCCAGACTTATCTGAACAGTAGCAAAGTGACACCAAATAGAATGACAGTAATTATTGCTTCTTTTCGAGAAAGCGAAAAGCAAATAGCCATCTGCACAACGATAGCTATAGTTACGACCAAACCCCGAAGAACCGCTCTGTCATTAGACTCATCTTGAATCGGCAAGGATAAATTATCAGGTGATGGCGTGAGACCGGGTGGGGACGCGAGCATACTAGGATCCATCCAATCATATTCAGAACCCTGAAAGAGCACATACATTAGCAGACAGAAAAAATAAATACTGTACAAAAAAATTCGCAGCAATACGCTTTTCATTTTCATTTTCATTTTCATTTTCATTTTCACTTTCATATTCATCACATCGTAAGCTGTTTGAGGTGGGCCCAAGAATTGACGATGAAGTTACCGTAACTCAGATCTTTTTTAATCTCATCTAAAGACCGACTTGTACCCCAATTATACCGAGCGCCGATAATTCGTACCTCCTCCATTCCGATGGAAGAAAAATGATCATAATCAGCAAGCATACGCAGGTGCTTTGCCGCAATATCAATATTATAGATATCAGTTTCAATACAGTTAGCCAAACTCCGAAGCTGACTGATATCCATCTCATCGGGATTCATCCCTAAAGTAACAGCTGCTGTGCGAAGCTGGATGCTGACCCAACCAAAACTGGTTTTGGCTGGGGGGTTAGTTATCGGACTTGAGAGATTACCCAAGCGCTCAAGAGCTCTGACTTCGAAGCCAATCCTGTCCACAAAATTGGGGTCGCCGCCAACCTCAATCCAACAAACTCCAGCCAACAGCTCAATAGGGAGTGAGTACTTAGCTGCTGCCGTCTTGATATATGATTTATTATGAACTACCCAAGCATCTTTGAATCGTCGTGAATAAGCGGTGCCACCGCCCAATTGCTCGGGCCATGCTTTCCAAATGACTAGATCAAGCAGGGTCCAAGTGGGACTATTGTTTGACTCTGGCGTGCAAAATTCGTCCATATGTTCATCCATGACCTGCTTACAAAACCATACTCTAACATTAACCTTTGCCGGAAGTGCAGCCACTATTGGCCCAGCTACGGACAAACCTCAGAACAACCTGCCCAGCGCCACAGGTTCCCAATTCATGATATCCAGCTCACCACTGACATCAGCCTTTCCCGTTCTCTGGTTTGCCGTGCTGTAGCGAATGTCAACCGCTTCAAAATGGAAGCCTTCAAACACCCGCCGTATATCAGGGTGATCGTTGATGCTCACCATCACCTTCCCTTTGCACCGCCGCATGAACTCCGCCATGCGCTCGTAGTTCTCAAACGGAAAATCCACACCATACCCAGCCGTCTGCCAGTACGGCGGATCCATGTAATGGAATGTGTGAGGCCGGTCATAGCGCTCGGCACATTCGAGCCACGGCAGATTCTCCACATACGTACCGGACAAACGCTGCCAGGCGGCAGAGAGGTTTTCCTCAATCCGCAGCAGTTTGATGGCCGGGCCGGTCGTGGCAGTGCCAAACGTCTGCCCGCTCACTTTTCCTGCAAAGGCATGGTGCTGCAGGTAGAAGAACCGGGCGGCGCGCTGGATGTCGGTGAGGGTTTCGGGGCGGGTCATCTTCTGCCACTCAAACACCTGGCGCGAGCTGAGTGCCCATTTGAACTGGCGGACGAATTCTTCAAGGTGGTTTTGGACGACGCGATACAGCGTGACCAGATCCCCGTTGATGTCGCTCAAGACCTCGACAGGGGCGGCCTGGGGACGCATGAAGTAGAGGGCCGCACCTCCAGCGAACACTTCGACGTAGCATTCGTGGGGTGGGAACAGCGGGATGAGACGGTCGGCCAGGCGGCGTTTGCCGCCCATCCAAGGGATGATGGGTGTGGACATGGAAAGCAAGACCTTTACTGTATATATGAACAGTTGCCAGGCTCGCTCCGCTTTGTGCACGAAGCGAGAGCCTTGGCTGGACTTGCAGGGGCAAACCGTCCCACCACGTAGATAGGCAGTGGGACGAGGTAGGACAAGCGGGAAATGGCGAGAGCCCTCAAGCAGCCTTACCCCACAGCAGCCCTTGAATGCTCAGGTGTGCTTGATGCAGCCGGTCATAGTAGGTCTGCCGACTGCAACCGCAGTGGGTGATTTTTTGATGTAGGAAACTGTCGCTGTTGCAGTAATGCTCACGCACGACCAACGCCAGCTCGGGTGCCAGGTGCTTGTTGACGATCAGCTCTATGTCGGCAGACTCGTCCATCGTATTTGTCGGTGCTGTTGTCGTTATCGCGCGTATTACCGATGGCATTTGAGGTTTTGTATGTCTTGGAGGTGTTCAGAAGTATCACCTGAAGTCCAGCTTCCTTTGCAGCGCTGATCAACGTCGTAACGTTGAACTTCGACACAACCGCACCAGTAGTCAAGTTACCCTTGGTCACGATTCAATCTCCGAGGGTAAGGGGACCGCTTGTGCGGTCCGGGTATAGAAGCATCATCGAGAGGTGATATCCGACCACCGCAGTTCCATGCAATCTTGGCCGATACTGCAAATAGCGCTGATAAAACGGGTTGACGACCAACCCGTTTCAAAAAATCAATGCGCCTTCGAAATCCCGAACTGGTCCAGCACCGGATCAACGTTATGGTCAAACGCCTTTTGCTCCTTGTGCTTTTTGACCGCTGCGACAATTGCCGAGATACCGAAGCCCAGCGCCATCGCGCCGTCGATTGCCCAGCCGATGACAGGAATTGCTGCACCCACCGCGGCGCCAGCTGCAAGCCCGGCGGCTTCGCCTGCGACCATGCCGATCGCGCGGCCGGCAATCTGCCCAGCCATGCGCCCCAAGCCGGCAGACGCCTCGCGACCCATCATCTTCGCACCTGCGTCGATGCCTCCCTTGACCGCTTCGGCGCCCATTTTGGTGCTGTCGTAAATAGTCTGAGCTGCGCCGAGCTTGTTGCCTTGAGCAAGCATGTCGGAGACCGAGGCGAACCCCATTACGGACTGAAGCGCACGCGGCCCCATCTCGGAAGCAACCTGGCTGACTATCGACGGTCCCTGATTGTCTTCATTCTTGCCTTCGAGCAGTTTGCGACCGCTTTTTGAATCCTGCAGTTGGCTAACGGTAGAGTCCAAGTAGTCGCCTTGCTGGCTTTGGGTGAAGTCGCTGGACAATACGCTGTCATACATCGCTTTTTGATTGTCAGCGGTCTGCAACGACTCCCCCGCATCGGCATCCTTCCGGCCAAGCAGTTGCTTCAGAGACCCACCTTCGGTGAAGTTGCGAACGTAAGAATCCTGAATCGCAGATTGCAACTCGGGGCGCTTGCCGAGGACCTGATCGGCAGTGGGCACATCGGCGTCGGGGAACAAGTCTTTCTGCATCTGCAGTTGAGCAGAGAGCCCACCGATGGCCCCACTGTAATCGGCATTCGGATTATCATCGCTGACCGCCTTGTCTGCGGTTCGCATGTCGTCACGTAACGCATCGCCACTGTTGACATGCTTTGCCTGTTTGACCACTGCCTTGCGCAGCTCTGGGTTGCTGCTTACCAGCGCGCGCTCCTGCTCGGGAACACTGTTGTTGAGGAACTCCTGTACGCCTGTGTCACCCTGCAGCTGCGAGATTTTTTCGGTCAACTCCTTTTCGGTTTCTTCGGTGTCGCGCAATTTGCGTCCGGCAATGACGCTTTGCTGAACCTGCTGCAACTTGATCATGACGGCAGCTTTCTCAGCGCCGCTGTAAGCCTCGGGATGTTCGAAGACATCCTTGTCCAGCTTGCTGGTATCAATACCTGCAACAGAATTAAGAGTCGCTGCATCGCTTAACATGCTGGCAAACTGGCCGCCATTGGTAGGTGCCTGGTTCCTGATCCAGCTGTCCACGTTATCTTTATCGAACAGTTGATCGGCGCTGTGCTTTGCCTTGTCATTGCCGCTGAGCCCGGCCTCGTCGAGCTGCCCCAAAAAGCCAGGCTGCGCCCAGGTATTACAGGACTGCTTGAGGATCCCTGACAACCCGGGGTTGCCTTGTGCAAGGCCGTTCAAGTCACCAGCGCCCACATTGCCATCTACTTCAGCCTGATCCTGCGCGCCCAATGCTTTCTTGGGATCAGCCGCAGTAGCCAGCGGCATGTTCGCCTGCATCAAGGCCGCGCTGCGGACCATTTCGAGGGACTGCGGGTCGGCGTCAGGGTGGGCAGACATGTAGTCGGACACGCTTTTGTCAGCGTCGTCAGCGGCCTCTTCCATGTACTTGCCAAAGGACTTGAGGTCTTTGTTGGTAATCTTGCCATCTGCGTGACCACCGCTATCGCCGACGTCCACTGCGGTTTTGAGTGCCGGGTTGGCGTTGATGAAATCCATAGCCTTTGCGGCATTGGGGCCATCTTCACGGGCCATCCAGGCTGCTGCAATCGGCCGATTGAGTTCTTTTTCCGCCTGCAAGCGCTGCTCGGGCGGCAGATTCATCACCATCGGCTCCCAGCGCTTCAGTGCCTCGGGCGATGAGTATTCAGAATCATCGAGAAACGCGGCATCTGCGGCCTTCGGTGCATTGGCCGGGTCTGATGCATCAGTGCTTGCGGGCGCCGCAGCAGGCGCGACCGGTGCTGTGGGTGCTGTAGGTGTTGAGGGGGCGTTGGGTGAGGCCTGTGTGGGAGCATCACTACTTGGCTGAGGCTGTACCTGCGGGTCAGCTGTAACAGGCGCATTACCGCCTTTGAGCAGCAAGCCCAGAATGGACGACGCCGCTTGCTCGGTTCCAGCGGGGGCGCTTGGCGGATTTGCAGCCGGTTGACCAAACTGCACACCCGCTTGACCACCTCCGGCCGGCGTCAGTAAAGCCTTGGCAAGAGGCGCATCCCCAGAGAAGTCGCTCTGGGCAGGTTGATTAACAATACCGCTTGTGAGGGGGCTGGAAATACGCATGATAAGTTGCCATCCAGGTGTGAAGGATGGCAACTGTGTGGTTGAGCGACTGCGTTGGTTCCAGAAAAGTCATCAAAAAGCGTCGCTCAGGCGAATGGATCGATTTGCTGTTTCAGCTGCACCCGGGCCCTCGACAGCCGCGAACGTACAGTACCAATCGGTACACCAAGGCTGTTGGCTGTTTCTTGATAATTGCCGTCCATTTCCAGCGACACTTCCAGAACCTTCTGCATGTTCGAGGGCAGGCAATCAATGGCTTTGATAACGCGTGCCAACTGCCGGCGCCCGTCGACCTGATGCGTGATGTCGCTATTCCACTCCAGCTCGGAATGAACTTCGTCTTCCCAGCTTTCCTGATAAGGCTGACGGTACATTTTGCGGAAATGATTGCGGATCAGGTTCAATGCGATGCCACACAACCACGTCTGCGGTTTGCTGGCGTGCTGAAACTTGTGTTCATTGCGTAACGCTTCGAGGAACACACACTGCAGGATGTCATCGACATCATCGGGGTTCATGACACGCTTCTGGATGAACGCCCTGAGCATTTGAACCTGATCTGCGGAAAGCTGGCGAATGCCGGTCGGCGAAGATGACTGGCGTGGCTGGCGTGACTGGGTTGCGTCAAGAATCACGAGTTTCTGAAACATGGGCTTACCCTTTAATGGTGGTGTGTAAGCCCTATAGCGATAACCGTGCCAGCAAAAAATAAAACGCAACCTGTTGATATTAATAGAAAATTAAAAATTTGTAATTCTTTGTAATACATTTTTTTGCGTGACGCACGATTTACGCAAGCAACTTTTGGCACGAACACATGAAGGCTTTCCCATAGGGAACCGAACAGCGACCATGACCCACTCAACAGGCATGATCTGACTCAGAACAGCCCTATGAAAATCGTCGCTCCGCCTCCCATGCAGATACTTCCGGTAACGCCAAACCGCGTCGTGACCCCTGCTGCGTTGTCGCCTGCCAGCGTCGACCCGCAGGGCTCCGGGACATCACAGCAAAAGATATCGCGCTTCGCCGCGGCACTGATTCAGCACAGCCGCATCCTGCATCAGCGCGAGCTGATCGCCAGCAACAACGCCCTGCAGTCGCGGGCGGTCAAGCTGGGTGAGCTCTATCAATTACTGATGGGAGCTCAGGACACCGGTCTGGATAACGCCGCCAACATGCTGCGTAAGAAAATCATTCAGGAAGACACTTCCGATGATCTGTCGCTGATTCTGGCGTTTACAGACGGCGATGCCGCCAAGGCACACGTGGTATTGCAGGCGGCCCGCAAGCAGGCTGAGGCCGATGGCGCGACTGGCGAACACGTGATCCTGACCCGAAAACTGAAACTGCTGCGCAGAAAATACGGCCCCCGTGCGCGGGCAGGTATCAACACCGCGAGGGCGTTTGGTCGATCGAATATCGATAACAAGCGCCGTGCTTCTCTGCGCAATATTTACAACGTGGCCGTGTCGGGCCAACCGAATATCACCGGGTTGATCGAAGCGCTGCTCAGCGAACAGAAAGAGGACGGGCAGTTCGACGTGGACCTTCGAGACATGCGCATCGCCATTGCCGACGATCTTTCGGCGATCAAGCCGTCAGCCTCCAACGAGCAGTTGCGCACCTTGATGCACGGCCTCAATACCGCGCGCCATGTGACCACGTTGCTGAAAGGCTGCGAGCACCTGCTGGGAAGGATGCGCACCATGAACCCTGAACTAAAAGTCGATCCGCCAGCCTTTCTCAAGCACTTGCTGTCACTGACGGCCAATGGAATGAATGTGAATCAGACGCTGCAGCTAACCCAGCACATCGGTGGCAAACAGCTCAAACACCAGTTGGCATTTCTAAATGGCTTGCGGCCCATGTTGACGCAACTGCCGATTCTGCTCTGGCGCGACATAAAGAGCCGCCAGACTGCGCTGAGTAACCTGCTCATCCTTATGGCCGAACTTACTCAGCAGGAACAGAAGCAGCTTTACGGGGTACTTGCCTGATGAACAGGATTATCAACGCACTGAACATGGTCGCGCTGTCGGCCATGCGTCGCTCGGAAGTGGTCGGCGCGTTTTTTGTAATCGCTATCGTGTTCATGATGATCACCCCGCTGCCAACCGGGCTGGTCGACGTGCTGATCGCGGTGAATATCTGTATTTCCTGCCTGCTGATCATGCTGGCGATGCACCTGCCAAGGCCACTGGCCTTTTCTACGTTCCCCGCCGTGCTGCTGTTGACCACCATGTTTCGTCTGGCCTTGTCGATCTCCACGACACGACTGATTCTGCTCAATCAGGACGCCGGTCACATCGTCGAAGCGTTCGGTCAGTTTGTGGTGGGTGGCAATCTTGCTGTGGGTCTGGTGATCTTCCTGATTCTGACGGTGGTCAACTTTCTGGTGATCACCAAGGGCTCTGAACGGGTTGCGGAGGTCGGCGCACGTTTCACCCTGGACGCCATGCCTGGCAAGCAGATGTCCATCGACAGCGATTTGCGGGCCAATCTGATCACCGTACAAGAGGCACGCAAACGTCGCGCCGAGCTGAACAAGGAAAGTCAGTTGTTCGGCGCCATGGACGGGGCGATGAAGTTCGTCAATGGTGACGCGATTGCCGGTCTGATCATCGTTGCAATCAACATGATCGGTGGTATTTCCATCGGCGTCATTCAGCACGGCATGACAGCGGGCGATGCCCTGCAGCTGTACACCGTTCTCACCATCGGCGACGGCCTGATCGCACAGATCCCGGCGCTGCTGATCTCCGTGACCTGCGGCATGATCATTACACGCGTGCCTAATACCGAAGCGGGCGTGGAAGCCAATATCGGTCGCGAAATCGCCGAGCAGATCACCAGCCAGCCAAAAGCATGGATTATTGCCTCCGTGGCCATGCTCGGCTTCGCTGCCCTGCCGGGGATGCCGACCGGCGTTTTCATCACCATCGCAATTATTTGTGGCGCGGGTGGCCTTCTGCAGTTGCAACGCGCAAGGCCCAAGGCAGAGGAGCAAGGCGCTGTCGCCGTTCCACCGGAAATGAATGGCAAGGAAGACCTGCGCACGTTCTCTCCCTGCCGTCAGTTCGTCATGCAGTTCCATCCTGATCAGGACAGCGAACAGGTCGAGGCACTGGTCAGCGAGATACGCCAACGGCGCAACCGCCTGGTGGTGCAGTTCGGTCTGACGCTGCCTTCTTTCGTCATTGAATACGTCGACCAACTGCCACCAGATGAATTTCGCTTCCTGGTGTATGACGTGCCCATGCTCAAAGCGACATTCACCAACACACATGTTGCGGTGGATGCCAGTGAGTTGAACGGTAAGGCACTTCCTGCAGCGATCTCCGGCACAAACGACCGCCAGGAAGATCAGTGGGTCTGGTTGCCTGCAGAACAGAGCAGCGATTTACCCGGCGTCAGCTCCATGACCCTGATCGTTGAACGCATGGAGCGTGCCCTGCAAGCCTGCGGCCCCCAGTTCATCGGCTTGCAGGAAACCAAAGCCATTCTCGGCTGGCTGGAATCGGAACAACCGGAACTCGCTCAGGAAATGCAGCGGGTCCTGACCCTGACCCGGTTCTCTGCGGTTCTGCAGCGCCTGGCCTCGGAATGCGTGCCGTTGCGAGCGCTTCGGGTGATCGCCGAAACCCTGATAGAACACTGCCAGCACGAACGCGACACAAACGTGCTGACCGACTATGTGCGCATCGCCCTCAAATCACAGATTTATCACCAGTACTGTGGCGCCGATGGCTTGCAGGTCTGGCTGCTGACGCCAGAAAGCGAAGGCCTGCTGCGCGACGGCTTGCGCCAGACACAGACCGAAACCTTTTTTGCACTGGGCAACGAGGTCAGTCAGATGCTCGTGCAGCAGTTGCACATCGCTTTTCCGCTACGAGCACCTGAACAGGCAGTGCTGCTGGTTGCGCAAGACCTGCGCAGCCCTTTACGCACATTGCTGAGAGAAGAGTTCTATCACGTTCCCGTGCTGTCTTTCGCGGAAATCAGCAACGCAGCCAAGGTCAGGGTCATGGGTCGTTTCGACCTGGAAGATGACCTTGAACAGCTGGACAACGAGGATGCCGCTTAAGCCTTTGAGGCTTGAGCGCTGGGAGGGGGTCAGATGTTTGAACTACGCGTACTGAATGGCCAGCACCAAGGTGCAGCCCTGCCATTGATCGGCGAACAGTGGTCGATTGGCTCGGCAGCACAGCTGGATCTGGCGCTGGACGATGCCGGCGTGAAAAGTCTGCATTGCCGCCTGCAACACCAGGATGAGGACTGGCTTCTCAATGCCGAAGAAGGACCTGTATGTGACGAGGAAGGCGTTCCACAAACCAGCGTGAAACTGGCTCTCAACAGCGCATTCATGCTTGGTTCAGTGTGGCTATGCGTTTCACCTGCCGGTGATGAATGGCCAGCTGTACCTGCAGTGGTTCCCAAGCAGCCACAGCCTGAGTCCGGTCCTGCGCGCGCCGACGTTCCACTTGAAAAGGTCAAATCACGCTCGCAGTTTCTCAACCGCACTACGGGAATCATTGCAGGCCTGTTGGTCGGCGTGATCGGCAGCGCCTGGAGCCTGACTCGGCCAACAGCCATGCAGATGGACCAGGGGCCGGCACACGTTGCATCGGCCGTCGCGTCTGCTGGCGAAACGGAGCGTTCGGCGCCTGGGCCACAAAAGCCTTTGACCGACCCGGCATCCCAGCCAACTGCCGGGCGCGTACGTCTGAACAACGCGGACGCAGTCAGACACCAGTTGAACAGCATGCTCAGTGACCGGCTGCTGACCGATGTCAGCATTGAGGAAACGCCTGAAGGGCTGATGCTCAACGGCCACTTGAAAGATGAGTCGCTGCTGGTTTATCAGCGCATGCTGCAGCGTTTCAAAGACCGCTACGAGTCGCCAGTTAACGTGCTCGACAACGTTGGCAGCGTCAAAAACACCCTGCCGTTCGTGGTGGTTCAGATCATGACCGGCCCCCACGCGCATCTGGTGACTGCCGACGGCCGCCGCGTCTACGTGGGCGACGAAGTCGACGGCCTGCGCCTGACCAGAATTGATGATCAACGCCTGCAGTTCGACGGCGACCGTCACATCGAGGTGAAGTGGTGAATGCCGCCCTGAGCCAGTGGCAGGAACAACAGGCCGCACGGCTCTCGCGCTACTCGGCGGTTCGTGTCAGTGGTCGGGTCAGTGCAGTTCGGGGGATTTTGCTGGAATGCAAGATACCGTCTGCCAAGGTTGGCGACCTCTGTGAAGTGAGCAAGGCCGACGGCACCCTTATGCTGGCTGAAATCGTCGGTTTCACTCAGGAATGCACGTTGCTCAGTGCGTTGGGCGCGCCTGACGGCGTTCAGGTCGGTGCGCCAATTCGGCCGCTAGGCATTGCACACAGAATCGGCGTCGATGACAGCTTGCTGGGCTGCGTGCTGGATGGCTTCGGGCGCCCGTTGATGGGTGACTGCCAAGGTGCATTTGCCGGTCCCGACGACCGTCGCACTACCCTGCCGGTGATTGCCGACGCCCTGCCGCCCACCCAGAGGCCGCGCATCACACGAGCCCTGCCCACCGGGATACGGGCGATAGACAGTGCAATCCTGCTCGGCGAGGGTCAGCGTGTCGGGCTTTTTGCCGGTGCCGGCTGCGGCAAGACCACGCTGATGGCCGAGCTGGCCCGAAACATGGATTGCGACGTCATTGTTTTCGGTCTGATCGGCGAACGGGGCCGCGAGCTGCGCGAGTTCCTCGACCATGAGCTGGATGAAACCCTGCGCAGTCGCTCGGTACTGGTCTGCGCTACGTCCGATCGTTCCAGTATGGAGCGCGCTCGCGCAGCGTTTACCGCGACGGCGATCGCCGAGGCCTACCGCGCCCGAGGTCAGAAAGTGCTGTTGCTGCTCGATTCCCTGACCCGCTTCGCGCGCGCACAGCGGGAAATAGGCATTGCCTCGGGCGAACCGCTGGGCCGCGGCGGGCTGCCTCCATCGGTGTATACCCTGCTGCCCCGTCTGGTGGAGCGTGCCGGAATGAGCGAAGAGGGTTCTATCACCGCGCTGTACACCGTACTGATCGAACAGGACTCGATGAACGACCCGGTAGCCGACGAAGTTCGCTCGTTGCTGGATGGCCACATCGTGCTGTCGCGCAAGCTGGCAGAGCGCGGGCACTATCCCGCGATTGACGTATCCGCCAGCATCAGCCGGATTCTGAGTAACGTCACAGATCGCGCACATCAGCGCGCTAACAACCGCCTGCGCCAGTTGCTGGCTGCCTATAAACAGGTGGAAATGCTCCTGCGTCTGGGTGAGTACCAGGCCGGGGCAGATCCGGTCACCGATTGCGCAGTGCAACTGAATGACGCCATCAATGCCTTTCTGCGCCAGGACCTGCGTGAGCCTGTGCCTTTGCAGGAGACGCTGGACGAGTTGGTGCGACTCACTTCTCAACTGCCGGAGTAACCCATGGACGAGCTGCTGGAAGACGACCCGCAACACGTCGCTCTGGAGCAGGTAATCGGCCTGCTCACGCCCCTGCGTCAACATCGTCAGGCCAGTGCTGAACGGGCACATCGCCAGGCGCAGGTGGAACTGAAATCGATGCTCGACCACTTATCAGAGACCCGGGCATCGCTGGATCAGGAACGTGACAACCACAAACGACGCCGGGAAAGCCTTTCGCATGCGCATTTGCAAAAGACCATCAACCTGAATGACGTCGACCGCTGGCATGAGAAAGAAAGAAACATGCTCGACCGTCTGGCTTATATCCGCCAGGACGTTCAGCAACAGCAAATGCGGGTAGCTGAACAAAAGGCGTTGCTTGAACAGAAACGGCTGCAAGCCAAGGCGTCTCAGCGCGCAGTCGAGAAACTCGCCTGCATGGAGGAGACGCTCAACCAAGAAGGTTAAGTGACGATGACCGCACCCATCAAAACCCCGGCCAAGGCGCCAGCGCCCCCTCCACGAGAAAAACCTGTGGACCAGCCGCCGATGCCATTCATCGGCAAGCCATCGGCTGACAAACGACCGCCGTTGGGTGCTTCACGCAGCGACGCACAGACGAGTCGCACGGCCTTTGGCAAATCGCTGACGGACACGCCAGTTAACGCCGATGGCCTGTTCTTTTCACAACTGCTGGTGCCACCAGTGGCTGAGGAGACAGATCAACAAAGTTTCGCCGGTGGCGGCATATCATTTCCGATGCACGCCGATCATGTGCCGACTCAACTGATTGACGAGATCGCCCAACGCCTGCCGGATCAACCCGAAGGTCCACTCGGTTTCACATTGCTGATGCCTAATCTGGGCAGCGTTCGGGTCAGCGCCAGCAAGGCAGACAACCGCTGGAACATTCAGCTGGGTTTCGCTCGTCGCGATGTACTAAAACGCTTGAGCAGCCACGCAGGCGCATGCCGCAGCTCACTTTCGCAAGCGCTGGGCCAGGACGTCGATCTGTCCATGCACGAAGAGCTTGCAGCATGAGTGCGCTAAGCCTGCGCAAGGTTGCGCCCTTGCTGGCCGAGGCCACACGCGAACTGGGTGCAGGTCGGCAATTGAGCTTCAGCGCACGGGGTCATGATGCCGAACTCACACTGTTACCGTTGCTCCCGGGAGCTGGCAACCCAGCAGTCGGTATCTGGCTGAACACCGCCATCGGGCCTGTGTGCCTAAGCGATGCCGAAGCAGTGTTGAGCCTGCTGGGCGATATTCCCATGACGCTGGCAGGCGAGCAGCAAGCCTGGTACTGGCAGTTTTTCAATCAGCGTCTGAGCCCGACCATTGCCGACCTGCTGACCCCTATCGAACCGTTGTCCGACGGCACAGCAGAGCCTGTCGTTGGCTGCCGGATTCAAGTCAGGCTGGGCGATCAGCGAGTCCACGCTCATTTACACGCCACCCCGCAAACCCTGATCACGCTGCTGCGCTCTGCTCAATGGCAGGCCCGGCAGCAACCGCTCGATGAGTCGTTGTCGGTCAACATCCCGCTGATCGTCGGTGAGCTGTCATTGACCCTCGAACAACTGGCGTCGTTGCGTCCCGGCGACGTGGTTCTGCCTGCGCATTGCATGTTCGACAGCGCCGGGCAAGGCGTCCTGCCAATCGCCGGTCGCAAGTGGGCGGCACAGGCTGACCACCAGGCGCAGCACCTTTCATTGCGGCTCAGCCACGAGGAGCATGGTTACCATGAGTACTGAAGATCTGTATCAGGAAGATGTCGAAAGCCTTGACGACTACGACGATGAGGCAACTGAGCAGGAGCAGGAGCAGGATAATCTGTGGTCGGGAGCCGAGGAACAGCCTGAATACGCCCCCGCAGAGGCGCAAGAATCCGAACAGGACCACGACCACGACAGACACGACGCATCGTCTGATTTCGACTCACTGGCGCTGGACCTGACCCTGCGTTGCGGCGAACTGCGGCTCTCGCTCGCCGAGCTGCGCCGTCTGGACGCGGGGACCATTCTCGAGGTCAGTGGCATCGCACCCGGGTATGCCACGTTATGCCACGCCGACCGGGTAGTAGCCGAAGGCGAACTGGTCGATGTCGATGGCCGGCTGGGCCTGCAAATTACCCGGCTGGCGGCTCAGCCATGATAATGGAAGGAGCGAATCCGCTCCTGCTGGCGCTGTTTCTCGGTGCAATGTCGCTGATTCCTTTTCTGCTGATCGTCTGCACCGCCTTCCTGAAAATCGCCATGACGTTGCTGATCACTCGCAATGCCATCGGCGTTCAGCAAGTACCTCCGAACATGGCTCTGTACGGCATTGCCCTGGCGGCCACCCTGTTCGTGATGGCGCCTGTAGCGCATGAAATGCAGCAGCGCGTGCATGAGCATCCGCTTGAACTGGGCAACACCGAAAAGCTTCAGGCCAGCGCACGAACGGTCATCGAGCCGCTGCAGCGCTTCATGACGCGTAACACCGACCCCGATGTGGTAGCACATCTGCTCGAAAACACTCAGCGCATGTGGCCCAAGGAAATGGCCGACCAGGCCAGCAAGGAAGACTTGCTGCTGGCAATCCCGGCCTTCGTGCTCTCGGAGCTGCAGGCTGGCTTCGAAATCGGCTTTCTGATTTACATCCCGTTTATCGTCATTGACCTGATTGTTTCAAATCTGCTGCTGGCGCTGGGCATGCAGATGGTTTCACCGATGACGTTGTCACTGCCGCTCAAGCTGCTGTTGTTCGTGCTGGTATCAGGCTGGTCGCGTCTGCTCGACAGCCTGTTTTATTCGTATATGTGAGGCGGCCATGGAAGCGTTGGCGTTGTTCAAACAGGGCATGTTCCTGGTCGTCATCCTGACGGCCCCGCCGCTCGGCGTTGCAGTTCTGGTGGGTGTCATTACCTCACTGCTGCAGGCGCTGATGCAGATCCAGGATCAGACCCTGCCCTTTGGTATCAAACTGGCAGCAGTAGGCTTGACGCTGGCCATGACCGGCCGCTGGATCGGCGTCGAGCTTATCCAGTTCATCAACATGGCCTTCGATCTGATCGCCCGGTCCGGAGTCGTCCACTAGATGCCTTTGCAAGCCCAGGATTTCTTTGAGCTCATACTGGGCATGGCTCTGGCAATGGCGCGACTGGTGCCATGCATGCTCCTGGTGCCTGCTTTCTGCTTCAAATACTTGAAAGGGCCGGTGCGCTACGCCGTGGTGGCAGTGGTGGCAATGGTTCCGGCGCCGGGCATCAGCCGGGCGCTGACTTCACTTAATGAAGACTGGTTCGCGATTGGTGGTCTGCTGCTCAAGGAAGTTGTGCTTGGCACGCTGCTGGGCATGCTGCTGTATGCGCCGTTCTGGATGTTCGCCTCGGTCGGTGCCCTGCTCGATAGCCAGCGCGGCGCGCTCAGTGGCGGTCAGATAAACCCTGCGCTCGGGCCGGACGCTACGCCGCTGGGCGAGCTGTTTCAGGAAACCCTGATCATGCTGGTGATCGTGACGGGCGGTCTGTCGACGATCACTCAGGTTATCTGGGACAGTTACAGCGTTTGGCCGCCTACCTCCTGGCTGCCAGGCATGACGGCGGACGGCCTGGATATTTTTCTCGGACAGTTGAACCAGACCCTGCAACACATGATGTTGTATGCCGCGCCTTTCATTGCGCTGCTGCTGCTGATCGAAGCTGCGCTGGCAATCATCGGCCTGTACGCCCAACAGCTCAACGTCTCGATTCTGGCCATGCCAGCCAAAAGCATGGCTGGCCTCGCGTTCTTGTTGATCTACCTGCCAACACTTCTGGAGCTGGGTTCCGGTCAGTTGACACAACTGGCTGATCTCAAATCTCTGCTGGGCTTCATGGTGCAGGTGCCATGAGCGAAAAAACGCAAAAGGCTACGCCCAAACAACTGCGCGATGCGCGGGAAAAGGGTCAGGTCGGGCAGAGTCAGGACATCGGCAAGCTGCTGGTGCTGCTGGCCGTCAGTGAAGTCACCCTGAGCCTGGCCGATGAAAGCGTGAATCGCTTGCAGGCGTTGCTCGCGCTTTCGTTCAAAGGCATCGATCGGCCGTTCATGTCATCGGTCGAGCTGATTGCCAACGAAGGTTTTTCTGTGCTGCTCAGCTTTACCCTGTGCAGCGTCGGCCTGGCGATGCTCATGCGCCTGATCAGCAGCTGGATGCAGATCGGCTTTCTGTTCGCCCCCAAGGCGCTGAAGATCGACATCAACAAGATCAACCCTTTCTCTCACGCGAAACAGATGTTCTCCGGGCAGAACATTACCAATTTGTTGATGAGCATCCTCAAAGCGTCTGCCATTGCAGCGGTTTTGTACACTCAGGTAAAACCGGAACTTGGCAGTCTGGTGTTGCTGGCCAACAGTGATCTGCAGACTTACTGGCATGCGTTGCTTGAGCTGTTCAGGCATATTCTTCGCGTGATTCTAGGGTTGTTGCTGGTCATTGCAATGGCTGACTTCGCCATGCAGAAGTACTTCCATGCCAAGAAATTGCGCATGAGCCACGAGGACATCAAAAAGGAATACAAACAGTCAGAGGGCGATCCACACGTCAAGGGTCATCGCCGGCAGCTGTCCCATGAAATCCTCAATCAGGAGCCCAGCGCTGCGCCCAAGCCGGTCGAAGACGCGGACATGCTACTGGTCAACCCCACGCACTATGCGGTGGCCCTGTACTATCGACCCGGTGAAACGCCCCTGCCGATGATCCACTGCAAAGGTGAGGATGACGAGGCGCTGGCGCTGATCGAACGGGCAAAAAAAGCCGGAATCCCGGTGGTCCAGAACATCTGGCTGGCGCGCACGCTGTACAAGGTCAAACCCGGCAAATACATACCCCGCCCTACCCTGCTGATCGTCGCGCACATCTACAAGGTGGTTCGTCAACTGGACGAAATCACCGGCGAAGTGATCCGGATCGACGACCAGCAGTAACCTCCTCGCGGCCAGGCAGATGACGCATAACGTCGCCGCCTGCCTCCTCTCCTGCAAGACCGGATACACGCAAGCCAGTGCGTCACGACTGCCTGCATGCCTTCGGGCCTTACAGTCGCGATATGGCTGCTGCAACGTGTGACGCGCAGCATTGCGACATACTTGGCCAGGCAGGGGCACTCCAGATCAGCGCGCAGGCATGGCAGTGATCGTGGCGTGAACGACGCTTGGCGGGCACTTGGGGAGTCGTGTATGAGCCGGATGCTTTGCGGCTTGGAGCGAGGCAGGAGGTTTTTCAGGCAGGCGATGTGAGTCGATAAAGCAATGCCCATGAGCCTGTCAGTTCGGGCTCATGGGCATTGTTCATGAGGTTTTCAGTGCAGTTCTTCGCTGAGGTGCTCCAGTCCGGCAAGCATCAACTCCTGCCGGCGGATTTCGTCCAGGTTAAAGACTGCGTCGGGCGTCGCGTTGACAGCGCGCCACACTACAAAGTCGCGCCTTATATCCAGAAACAGGAAGTACTGACTGAATCGCTCCGCCTCCATGAAGCGTCGTTGCAACGCTTCACGCAGTTGCTCTGGACGCAAGGCGCGACCTTCGATGTGCAGCGCGATGCCCCAGTCATGGTGCTCGCGCCGACTGACAAAAGCGACGCCGTTGGCCACCGGCCAGACCGCCGGATGTTGAGCGGCTACCTGGGCGTAAAACGCCAGTTTCTCCGTTACCTCGATCATTTTTAGTCCTTTAACTGTACTACGGTGTAATCACGCTCATGGTCCTGATCGTCAAGGCCGTCACGCATGTCCGGCGGCCACCAGATGACCAGTTCGCGGCTGTTGGAATCAGGACGCTTGCAGGCGCTTCCCGAACAGCCGTGGGTGGCGCACCCTGTCAGGGTGGCGCCCAGCACCAGCAAGACTGCAATGCTACGGATGTTCATGGTTTCGCTCCCTTGAGCAATGAGGGCCGGCTTTCTTTGGCCATTTTTGATACTTGCGGCTGGCGCACAGCGATGTACACCTCGCTTTCCTCACCGGGTTGCAGCCACGCATGAGGCCAGGCTGAAACACCTATTACCCATCGACCGCCACAGCGGCTTTCGTCGATACGCACCGGCTTGTCGGTGCCGTTGTGGGCGACGACTACTGCTACGCCCCAGTCCTTCTGCGCAAACCATTGCGAACGTTGACGATCAAGTGTCAGACCTTCGCCTGGGTCACACAGGCTGTCGGTTTCGAATGGCAGGGCGTCGCCGGTGCGCATCCCGACAGGTGAAGTGCCGTCGACCAGCTGGGTGAAGACTTTCTGGATGTCGCCACGCGTCGGCAGCTCGCCGCCATCACGTCGCTGCTTGATCCTTTTCATCTGGTCATCGACATCGTGCGGGTTACCGTTCTGCACGTAGCGGGCCGGGTTGACCTGATCGCCAATCAAGCGTGGCGTCAGGATAAACAGCCGCTCGCGCTGGCTCAATTCCCGACTGCGGGACTGAAAAAGCAGCTTGCCGATGTACGGAATATCACCCAGCAGCGGGACCTTGTGAATCCGGTCGTTAGCCTCAAGACCATGAAAGCCGCCAATAACCAGCGAACCGTGCTCGGCGATCATCGCCTGAGTGCTGACGTTACCCCGGCGCACGCTTGGCTGCGTATCGTTGATGGTCGACACGTCGATTTGCCCATCCTCGATGTCGACGATCATCTGCACTTGAGACTTGCCGTCATGATCCAGCGACCGCGGGATCACCTGCAGGCTGGTGCCCGCCGTGATGGGCAAGATTTCGGCAGCACGTTCGGACGTGGCAGTCAGGTATTCGGTCCGGCTCAGGTCGATTACCGCAGGCTGGTTTTCAAGGGTGAGGATCGACGGGTTGCCAATGACCGAGGCCGAGCCGTTGCCCTCAAGCGCGTGCAGCTCTGCTGCAAACTTGCCGGCGTTCTGGATGAACAGCGTCGAACTGGTGCCTGCGTCAAACAGGTTGGCACCGCCACTGACACTGCCTGCATTGAAGTTCCAGCGACTGGAGAGTTCTGCCAGTTCGTTGCGATCAATATCGAGGATGACGGCATCGATCTCGATCAGATTGCGCGGCACATCCAGTTCCTTGACCAGCTTCTGGTACATGCCCTTGCGTTCTGGCAGGTCGTAGATCAGCACGGAGTTGTTACGAACATCGGCACTCACGCGAATACTTGCCCGGCCAGCGGAGTGACCTTTGGAAGATTTTTTACTGCCGAAATTCAGCACCCGGTCAATGCCCTGCTGCAAAGAGGCGGTGTCGATTCCGTTGGAGCCCAGGTTGTAGGACAGCCCATTGGAAGGCAAACCTGCTGTTCCATTTGCCCCGCCTGCGCCCTGTCCGGGCAGCAGGTTGACGCTGTTGATGCTCTCGCCACGCGAACGGCTTTCCAGCAGATCCTGCAGGATACTGGCCACGCCGGCGACCACCAGTTGCTGATCGCGATAATGAATGGTCCGGTCAGCTGCGTTCGCGTATTTCAGTGGCAGTACAACCACGTCCTGCTTATCGGCCTTTTTGTCGGGCTTTTCGACTTTTTTACTGTAGTCGCGCACGAACTCGACATATTTCGCCGGACCGCGCACCAGCACCACCCCTTCGTCAGGTAATGCACCCCAGCCAAAACGCTTGTCCAGCAGACCTACGTCGGTGAGAGCCGTCTGCAAGTCATCCACGGCATCCGGCGACACTTCGATGCGCGCCGAGGTATGTTCACTGGACGGGCTGACGTACAGGGTGTCGTTATAGACAAACCACTGAAAGTGATACTCCTGGCTCAGCCGATCGAGAAATTGCTCGGGGTTATCGGCACGAATACGGCCATCCAGCTTGCCCTGGACAGGTGACATATCCAGCGCCATGCCGAACTCTGTGGCGAAGTCAGACAGAGCCGTAGACAGCTCGGTCTGCTGGGCATCATAGGCGTAAGCAGTGTGCTTCCAGGCTTCGGGGGTGACCGCCCACGTGGCAGGTATTACCCCGATCAACAATAAAGGCAACCACATTAAGGCCTTGCGCATTTCACACTCCCGGTTGCCGGTAATTGAAGATCGCGCGCCCGGATAAGGCGGGCGTGGTGTCGCGAATGGCGTTTTGCATCAGGCTCAGCAGGGCCGCGCGTTGATTGGCCAGGCTTTCCAGATGCGCGAGCAGATCATCGAGGCGACAAGGGTTTGCTATCCAGCTGATCAGGACCACGCAGCGGGTCTGCGGATCGATGGCAAACGCGCCTTCGCAAGCACAGGCAAGGCTCGCGCCGCCCTCGCTGAGCAGGGCTTCAAGCCGTTGAGGGTCATCGGCATCATAGGGGTCGAGCAGCTCGATGCTGCACCGAACCCCGTCACCGATCACCGCCAGACGAGCGTTGGCTTCATCGATCCAGCAGTCCAGCGGCGTCGCCGGTCGCTGGGCAAACCATTGGCCGAGGATCTCGGTGAAATCACTGAATTCCATCGATGATTGCTTTGGTGATGCCGTGTTTGGCGCGCAGGCTTTCATTGACAGCGATATTGGCAACGTCGGCTTGCTGCTGAGCGTCGTTGAATGCCTGCATATCTTCGATAGAGCCGCTTTCCGAAGCCTGCATCGCCGCGTCCTCCATATTGGTCTGGGCGCGATTCGAAGAGTTGTCCAGATGACGTTGCAAACTGTTGAAACTGATCATGTTCTGGTGCTCCATAAAAGGGGTTCAACCCTTGAGTGGAACAAACATGCCGGACGGTTCCATTTTGTGATTCGCGATCCGGTCGCGTGTGTGTTCGTTCGAGGCCTGTGCTCAGGCTGACGGACCAGCGCCCAACAAACCGTTGCGCAGGCTCGTCCAGTCGATATCGAAAGCGCCATTCGCGTCACTCAGCCGCAAGCTGCCCAGCGCTATGGTCGCGTCACGCTTGAGCTGCCAGTGCTCTGCAAACCGGCTTTCGGCCAGCCACTCGGCGACAGGCTCGGCCATATCGGGGTGAACACCAAGCGTTGCGACCGCTTCATTGAGCTGACTGGCAGCAAGGTTTCTGACCACCGCACGCGCCCTTTCGGCCAGCGTCGTGTCGTCCAGCAAATTCTTTAGCGACTCGTTCAAAAGCGTTTCAACAGCGCACAGCGCTTGCTCCTGCAAGGCCTCGCGTTGCGCTTTCAGCTCAGCCAGCAGGTCATTGGCGCTTTGCCAGAACTGTGCAAGCGCCTGTTCTTGCAGGCGCTGGGCCTTCTCCTGCTCAAGCACCAGCAATTGGCTGGCCTGCTGCTGCGCATCGGCGAGTACATCGCGCGCCATCAGGCTGTCGGCGATGTGTTCACGGCGCAAGATCGGTTCAGGCAGCAGCGTAGCGGCCGTCAGAGCAATACTGCGTTTGGCGAGCATGGGGAAATTCCTGAGACAAAGAGAACCGGAGGGTGTTCAGGCCGCCGAGACACGCCACAAAACGGCTTGCCACAACGTTTGAAGCTTGTTATAGGGTGCCTTGCACGGGGTGTCAGCCACCTCTTCCGGCGGCCACGCCAGGCGCAATCGAGACCAGTATCGAGCGCCTAGCCAGGCCCCCAGCAGCAATCGTGCATCCTGGTTGTGCAGATCAAGCCAGACCTCGGGCCGTAACGCCTTGCTGAACCCTCGGCACCATTGCCCGTCAGGGTCTTCACTTTCATTCAGGGAAAAGCAGATGCATTGCGCCAGCGCTATCGCCTGTTCACGTTGCGACGGTGACAGCGCCAGCCAGCTCAATACCGGCTCATCTAACTGCGGCGGCTGATCTGCAACGATGCCGATACTCTGAAGAAACACACCATGACGGCTGGTCAGCAGCGCTTCGCAATCATGTATCGACACTCCATGCACTTCGGCAAATCTGTCCTGCCAGGCCGGGTGCGCCCAAGGCCAGGGGTTACACCACCAGTTGACCCACAGTTGCTCGGCATCCTGATTCATCACGCACGCGCCGGAAGGTTCGAACGCTTGCCACGGACGCCTGCACCGATGCGCTTCAACAACGCGGCACGCCAGTCACTGCGCACCAGCAGAACGGCTATCAGCAGTGACAGCAGAATCCCGGCCGGAATCACCCAAAGCATGACCTTCCAGAATGGCAGGTTAGCGCTATCGAGCTTGAAGGGCCCGAAACTCACCCATTGCGTGGTTTCCTGGAATTCGGCAGCCGGGACGAAGACAATCGAAAACTTCTTTGAATCTGCAGATTGCGCGGACATGCCGGGAATACTGCTGGCGACCATCTGTTGAATACGTCCACGCACACTGTCAGGGTCCAGCGCAGCCGAGTGTTTGATGAAAACCGCAGCGGATGCCGGTTGGATCGGCTCGCCCGGCGCCACGCGCTCTGGCAATACCACATGCACCCTGGCGACGATGACCCCATCGATCTGCGACAGTGTGGCCTCGAGTTCTTGCGACAAGGCATAGATGTAACGGGCGCGCTCTTCAAGCGGGGTAGAAATCACCCCTTCCTTTTTGAATATCTCACCCAGACTGGTCCGTGAATGCCGAGGCAGGCCTGCTGCGTCGAGCACGCGCACCGCACGGTTCATGTCGCTGGTGGCAACCGTCACCACTACGCCGGTCTTCTCCATGCGTTTACGCGCATCGATATGCTGGTCAGCAAGACGAGCTACTACCTCGTTGGAATCCTGCTCAGAAAGACCTGTGAACAAGTCAGTCTCGTCACTGCAGCCCCCGAGCAGGAGCATGCACAGCATCAGCAGCCCTGCGCTCAAAAATTTCACGGAAACCTCT
Source organism: Pseudomonas coronafaciens pv. oryzae str. 1_6 (assembly GCF_000156995.2). Taxonomy (NCBI): domain Bacteria; kingdom Pseudomonadati; phylum Pseudomonadota; class Gammaproteobacteria; order Pseudomonadales; family Pseudomonadaceae; genus Pseudomonas; species Pseudomonas coronafaciens. Next base: position 4,073,665 of record NZ_CP046035.1, read on the forward strand.
ACTGCAGGTTGGTCAACTTGTCGAGCGCCTGAGCGCTCTTGCTGACGACCTTGGTCGTCAACGCCATTTGCAGCGAGCACTGCGAAAGCGCGCGGCCCAATTGCACGATTTCCGAACCGTCTTCGGAGTTCGCCACTTTCTTCATCTGACGCATTGCCTGATTTGAAAGCTTGGCGGTATCGCCCAGACGCTCGGACAGCACGCTGGCCACCCGATCGCTCAGGTGCGACGTAGCAGGCCCGTTATCCGGACGCATCGCCGCATTGAATAAGTCGACATCCGCCTGAGCGGGCTCAGAGGCAAGGCCCTGATGCACATTCTGCCCAAGCCCCGGGGAGACGCTGTTGATATTGCTGATTTGGGAAATGGTCATAATGACTCTCCGTCAGGCGGCTGTCAGTCAGGACAAGGATTGATTATGAGTACCCTGCAGCAGGGCAGTGAGCAGCAGCGCGGCAGTTTGCGCGGCACTTGATTGCAAGTTGCCAGCCGCGTTGCCAGCGCCTTGAAGCGTTGCTTCAAGCCCTTTCTGCAGCAGTCCACCCAAGAGCTGGCCCAAATCCTGACTGGCCGTATTGCCATTGGTGTTGCCGCCGGACTGTGTCGAGTTGTCGACAGGGGAACCCAGACCTCCACCCGAAGCGGATGCCTGCAGACCCCGGTCGATCAGTTGCCCGATCAATTGACCTGGGTCAAAGGTGCTATTGCCGTTGCCATTACCATTGCTGGAAGGCCCGGTGTTGGCATCAATCAGAGGATCACCGAACGAACCGGATGAATCACCGGACCCACTCACAGGAGAACCCAGACCACCGCCACCAGCCGCACCACTGGCACCACTCTCTTGCTGGCCGAGCTGTTGACCGATGAGGTCGAGGGCGGAACGGAACTGAGCAGTTTCCTGACCATCCAGACCATTGTCTTCCTTCAGTTCGTCCGACCAGGTGCCGCCGTCGGTGGTAGGGAACTGGGACTTATTGTCGTCCATGAATTGGGCGACTTTTTCCAGCAGAGGCATGTCATCTTTGGAGAACGTGGTTCCGCCGTCCTCGCTGGGCTTCAGCAGATCGTTCAGCACAGCTTTGCCAAGACCGCTCAGCACCTGGTTCATCAGGTCAGACTGTCCGGCACCCGAACCGCCACCCACACCGCCGCCCAAACCGGAATCAGAGCCACCACCACCGCCACCGCCTACATCTCGATTACCGGCCATGCCTGCGGAAGCGCCGAAATTGTCACCGAGCTTTTCGTGGATCAGCTTATCGAGCCCTGCGGTGATGTCATCAATGCTGCCACCGGACTTACCGTCCGCAGCCATCGATTTTGCGAGCATCTTGCCAAGCGGAGACGTGTCATCCAGCTTGCCATTTTTAGTCAGCGCCTGAACCAGTTGATCGATAACGTCCTTGAGCTCTTTGCTCGACGTGCTGGTGTTGTTGCTCACATTGCTGTCGGATGACAACGGGAACGACGATACCGGGGTTTGCAACGAGGCAAAAATGTTTAGAGCTTGCATAGAAACGCCCTTCCTGAAGTAGCGGCCCCCTCCGTCAAGGGGGCAATCAGAAATAATTAGTAACTGATACCTTTGGCGTTTTGCGCCGTGGCACTGATTTTCTTGTTGGTGGAGTCTTCTTTACCAGCTTCGATGGCGTTCAAAACGTCCATCGTTTGCTTCTTTTTGGTCTCTTCGGCTTGCATGGCGATCAATTGCGCGCCGTTGGCGTCCATCTCTGCACTGGCCTTGTTCTGCGCAGCCAGCGACAGACTGTTGCCCATGCCTGTGCCTGCGAGAACGTTGCCCTGCATGTTAGCGGCCGAAGCGATAGTGTTAGCACCCTGCAGTGCACCGCCAATGCCATTGGCGACGCCGGTGCCGGCTTGAGTGAGGCTCGAAGTGATGCTTGGAAATGCGGGCATGTCTTGATTCCCCTTTCTTGGCTATACCAGCGTAATTGCTTGGTACAACTACGTGGCATCAGTCCATGAATCGGTTCCGGCGACAGCACAAAAAATCAGATCTGCAACTCTTTTATCCGGCGGTAGAGCGTGCGCCGAGGCATATCGAGCTCCTGACTGACAGCGTCGATGCAGTGGTGATGGCGCTTGAGCGACTCCTGGATCAGCGCTTTCTCGATAGCCCGCAACTGCGATTTGAGTCCGCAAGCCAGGTATTTTTCACCCTGAGGCTCGCTTCCAAGCAATGGAAAGCCCAGCACGAATCGCTTTGCTGCCGCCTTCAATTCACGAATATTGCCGGGCCATTCGTGCTTCAGCAGTAGTTCCTGAAGCGCAGGGCAAACCGTCGGCACGGCGACATTCAGCTCGGCACCAGCGGCCGCCGCAAAACGTTTGAATGAGGGGACAATACGCTCAGGCTGGGAGCGCAGCGGCGGCAGCTTGAGGGTCAGTACATTCAGGCGAAAATACAGATCGCGGCGAAATCGACCGTCCTCCACAGCGTCGTCCAGCGAGCATTGGGCCGAGGCAATCACACAGATATCGAGCTTGATCGTCGAGGTCGACCCCAAGCGCTCAAGAGCTCGGGTTTCAAGCACCCTCAGCAGCTTGGCTTGCAGGTTCAGCGACATGCTGTCGATCTCATCCAGATAGAGCGTGCCGCCCTGCGCTGCTTCGATGTACCCGACTCGAGAGCGGTCGGCTCCGGTGTAAGCGCCGCTGACCACTCCGAACAACTCACTCTCTGCCAGAGATTCCGGGATAGCCGCGCAATTCATGGCTACCAGCCGGCCTTTACGGCCGGACATCGTGTGAATCCGCCGAGCAATGGTGTCCTTGCCAGTGCCAGTCTCGCCTGACAACAGCACATCGATACCCAACTGCGAAATACTTTCGGCAACGATCCCGAGATTCGGGACACGCTCCTCGTCCAGGTCATCATCGTACGTAGCGTCCAGACTCATCCCGTGATCCCCAAAACTCCAGTGTGGCAAGAACGCCGCGAATCAGATTCCAGCCGCCAAGGCAATTTGCGTGGTAACGCCCAGCTCCTTCATGCGGTGATAAAGGGTACGTCTTGGCAGTTCAAGCTCTTCAAGCACCGCATCGACATTGTGGCGATGCCGCTTCAGGGCATCCTGAATGAGCATTTTCTCGATGACACGCATTTGCGTGCGCAGGTCGGTGGCCGAGGCCAGGTCCTCGACAGGCTCGCAACCCAGTAAAGGAAAATTCAACACAAACCGTTTGGCTGCCGATTTCAGCTCACGCACGTTGCCTGGCCAGTCATGACTAAGCAGGACCTGCACACGTCCGCTATCCAGCGCTGGAGCCGGACGCCCCAGCTCGGCAGCGATTTCCTGGGTGAACTGGTCGAACAACGGCAAAATCTGCTCACGACGTTTGCGCAAGGCTGGCAGATGGAGCGTCAGCACATTGAGCCGAAAAAACAGGTCGCGACGAAAAAGTCCTTGTTCCACCAGTTCATCCAGTGGTCGCTGAGCCGAAGCTATCACCCGCAGATCCACAGGAATGAACTCGGTCGAGCCTAGCCGCTCGACGCCACGGCTTTCCAGCACACGCAACAGCTTGGCCTGAAGACTCATTGGCATGCTGTCTATCTCGTCCAGGTACAGCGTGCCGCCACTCGATGCTTCGATGTAGCCCTCGCGAGCGCGGCACACGCCGGTAAATGCACCGTTCACCACTCCGAAAAGCTGGCTCTCGGCCAGCGACTCAGGGATCGCAGCGCAGTTCATCCCGACAAAAGGTCCAGACCTGCTGGACAGCTCATGGATACGGTTGGCAAGCGTGTCCTTGCCCGTGCCTGTTTCGCCACACAGCAGCAAATCCATATCAAGGAACGCGCTGTTCATTGCAATTTGATGACCCGCCGATACTGCAGTTACGCCCCAACACTCCTGGACGTTCTTATCAATGTCTGTGCTCATCGGTCACTCTCATGGTGGAAGGCAAGCGGACTATTAATACCACGTCTTACAAGGCACACATATAGGGATTTAGTTCCCCAACGAGTGCAAAAAATATCACAAAAATGAGAATGACTATCATCGTATCATCGTCATATTAACGGCGCCCCAAAGGCATGAAATTGATCGAGCAAAAATAACTAGATTAGAATTTATTCAACAAAATCAATAAGTTACGATATACAATTGCTATTTAATTATCGTTTTTTGCTCTTTTTATTTACTGCAACAAATACGGCAGCAATACCGACGCACTCAGAATTTAATACACCTCGACATAACACAGCGATAGCCCGACATAACAAAATAAAAGAAGACCCACAAGACTGAAATAAAAACACTGCCCTGTACGCGAAACGCTTCAACTTAAGAAATGCTCTTTGGCATAAACATCCAGTGAACTATAAAACACTCACTCATAACAAGAAGACATCCATCGACAAAGAATAAAATCATACATCGGTTATTACAGGGGATAAGAGAGATAAAAGTTTGACCAGACGATCAGGTATCAGCATGGCAGGGTTCGGATTTCCGAACGTCAGCTCACCCTTAACCTGGCCGATCCCACAATCCCCCCGATTTTCCGCCTCAAAAAGTGATAGCCATTTGCCACAACCTCATTCGGCATTCCGAACATATATCCTTTCGTAGCGCCTTTGCTGAAACAAACCAATGCGCCACTACTTAGCTGAACCGGTTTAATGTAGGACAATCAGGCAATGCAAGCTATGCAAAAGCCATCACATCGTTATCAGCCATGCTTATAGGTAGTCATCACCAACGTGATTTTTGAGAGGGTGTGTCTATGCAGTTACAAATGCTTACAAAGTTCAAAAAAATTACTGACCGAACACGGCAAAAGATGGACGGCTAAGAATTTTGCGATCCAAAAAACATGTGAAAAGAGAATTTAAAGATTTCCTTAAGACTATTAACAAACCAGACATTAAATGAGAAAAACACCAAAAACCGGCGGTTTTCAGGGGTTTTTCTAAAAAATTAAGAAAATTTTAGTGTTTACTGACGTACATCGCTGGCATAGACCACCACCCGTGGACCGGTGGGCAGCTCACGAGGACCGCTGCGGTACTCGATATCCTCTCGTTTTCGCGGCGCCGAATGATCATCTCTGGTGCGCGTTGTCTTGACTGCACCGATCGCAAAATCATACTGATTCGGGGCCAGGGATGCTGTCGAAACGACTGGCTCCGAGCGTTCGGCAACCAAGGCAGGCATGGTTTTCTCTGCAGGCAGTGCCCGCAGTGCCTCTTGCGTAGGAGCAGGCGGTGCAGGCGGCGGAGTTTGTTCTGCCACGCTTGTAGGTTGAGCCACCTTCGGGATCGGCGGGCGCTCATCGGCTACCGGCATGGAAACGACAGGGCCAGGGCTCTGCTCGGCAACCTTCACTGGATGAACCGGTTTCTGCACAGGTAGCTGCTCTGCAACCTGCACCGGCTCAGCAGGCTTGATCGCCGGAAGCGGCAAAGCCTTTCTGTTTTCGTGAAGCGGAGGCACCGTGGTCGTAACGGGTGTCTCGCCGGTGATTTGCTGGATGCCTGCCGTCAGGGCTTGTTTGTGTACCTTGGGTATCAGCAGACGTCCTGGACCATCCGGCGTTTTTTTGCGCAGGAACGCCGGGTTGAGTCGTACCAGCTGGGCCTCATCCACGCCAGTAGTGGCAGCGAGCTGGGAGAGGTCCACCGCATGGTTCAGTTCGACCACGTCAAAGTAAGGCACATTGGCAATCGGGTTGAGCTTTACACCATAGGCCGCCGGGTTGCGTACCAGCATAGACAGCGCCAACAAACGAGGTACGTAATCCTGGGTCTCTTTCGGCAAGCTCAGGTGCCAGTAGTCAACCGGCAGGCCACGACGTCGGTTTGCTTCAATCGCTCGCCCGACCGTGCCCTCCCCTGCGTTATATGCCGCAAGTGCCAACAGCCAGTCGTTGCCGAATTGACCATGCAGGCGCGTCAGGTAATCCATCGCCGCTTTACTGGAAGCCACGACATCCCGACGAGCATCGTACGTGGTGCTCTGACGAAGGTTGAAGGCGCGTCCGGTGGAAGGGACGAACTGCCACAGACCTGCCGCAGCGGCAGGTGAGTTGGCCATGGGGTTGTAGGAGCTTTCAATCATTGGCAGTAACGCCAGCTCCATAGGCATTTGGCGCTCGTCCAGACGCTCGACAATGAAATGCAGATAAGGGCTGGCACGAACGCTGGCACTGCTCACAAAACCTTTGTTGCTCAGCAGCCAGTCACGCTGACGGATTATCCGCTCGTTGGCGCCCTGCCCGTCGACCAGCCGGCACCGCTCAGCGAGACGCTGCCAGACGTCATCTCCGTTATAAGCCGGCATGTCGGAAACGCTCGGCAGGCCGATGTCCGCCTGCTCGTTGGTCGAGCCGCCATTCACCAGCCCCGCAACAAGGCGCGGCAAGCGATCATGGCGCGACTGGGAATAATCGACTGACTGGCAGCCCACACACACAGAGCCCAGCGCAAGAATGGCGATCTGAACCGAACGGACCAATAAGCGAGGTCTGGAAATGGGTGGTATAGGGGCTGGCATTGTCGGGAATGTCCTGAGCATGTTCACCCTACGTGGTGCGATGGCCATTCCGGTTCCCTGCACTGCAGATGTCGGCTGCGAAAACCCTTACAGCTGAAACACTTCAGTCACCCCTTTTTTATGGAACCGCAGCCGCTTGTGCGCCACGCAACCTTTGAAGAACTTCAAGGATTCATCAAGGCATCGCTCTGCGGAAGCAGAGGACAAGGATAAGGACAAGGAGATTCACAGTGCAGGCACCCACGATCAGCCGGAACACCGGAAACGTTATTCAGACACAGGCGACAGCAGCCCTTCGTAACCCATCCGACTTGCAACAACGCGCCGAACAGCCCACCCAACGCTCATCACACTCGCTGGGGAGTCTGGGAAAACGAATGCTGAAAAGCGTCGGCAAAGTGTTTCAGAAATCCAGAACACCGCGACAGGCAGCGGCCAGACCACCCAGCACAACAAACACCTCAAGCTCACATCCGCCTTCCAATGGCGCAGTCACACAGAATGCCACTCGGGCATCTCGTCTACCGGGCACTGACAACCCACCCAAGTCAATCCTGCGCAACAATTCAGATAAAGCGAGTAGCTCCGGGACAGCAGTGCATGGCGCCGAAAAAGCGCTCAAGCAGGCAGAGCCTGCCGACCGAAACAACCGCCGTGTCAGGTTCGACATTCCGGGAGAGCGCCTGGAACGCAACACTTCAGCCGGACTATCTGCAGATCCAGCGGATGATGAAGAAGCGGTCGCCAACGCTGTTCGCGAATCCCGACTTCCCGGTAGCCGCCTGCAAGGGCACGACGGCAAGCGCCAGTCATTTATGGCCAGCAAACCGAACGAGGCAGGCAGCTCCGGAATCAACGTCGACGATTCAGACGAGCCAGCGCAAAAACCAAGCCTGGGACGCAGTGCTGGCGGTCGTTTCGAACTGAAAGATGAAAAGTTTACACGCCACGCCCAACCCCAAGGCACCGTCCAGCTGGATGCCAAAGGCAAGCCCGATTTTTCCACGTTCAATACACCTGGCCTTGCCCAGTTACTGGACTCTATTCTCGCTGGCCCCAAACAAACCTACCTGGCTCATGAAAGCAAACCCGGCGTGCATGGACACCAACTGCTAGAGGCCAACGGATACCTACTGCATCTGGTGGAGGACGAAAGCTCGCTGGCGCTGGTTCGCAGTAGTAACGAAGCACTGAATATAGAAGGGAAAAAGCTGCCCACCGTGCGCATGGAACGCGTAGACGGCCATATTCATATCGAAACCAGCAGTGGCCGCAAAAGCCAGGAGTTGCCTGGCAAGGCGCATATGGCCTACCTCACCGACGTATACCAGACCAGCAGCCAAGAACGCCTGCGTGTGTACGAAAACCGGTTGTATCAATTCGACCCGACCAGCGCCCGCTGGAAGGAACCGGAAGGTCTGGAAGAGATCGCGTTCGATAGTCTTTCCATGGGCGGTAACGGCTCGGTCTATGCGAAAAGTGACGACGTTCTGGTCGACCTGTCGAGTCCATTCATGCCACACGTGGAAGTCAAAGACCTGCAGTCATTTTCGTTGGCGCCGGACAATAGAGCTGCTTTGCTCAGTGGCACAAAAGCTCAGGCCATCCTGCTGACTGACATGAGCCCGATAACTGGCGGGCTGACGCCGAAAAGAACCAAAGTTCTTGAGCTGGATGACGGCAAGGCGCAGGCGGCTGCAGTCGGCTTGAGCGCGGACAAGCTGTTCGTCGCAGACACCCGCGGCAGACTTTACAGCGCGGATCGCAGTGCGTTTGAAAGCGACGATCCGCACTTGAAGCTCATGCCCGAACAGGCTGGCTTTAAGTTGGCGGGCCTGCCTATTGGCGGCAACAACCGCGTCACCGGATTCATCAACGGTGACGACGGTCGTATTCACGCATTGATCCAGAACCGTGAGGGCGAGGTTCACTCCCACGCCCTCGACGAGCAAGGTTCGACACTGGAAAGCGGCTGGAACCTGACCAGTGTGCAGGTGCGGCACAACAATCGCGGCCTGATCATGCCCCCGGCGCCCGCCGCCCCTGAACGGCTCAACCTGGATCGTGCAGGCCTGGTTGGCCTGAGCGAAGGACGCATACAGCGCTGGGATGATGCGCCTGAATGCTGGAAAGACGCAGGTATAAAAGATGTCGATCGCCTGCAACGCGGCGCCGACAGCAACGCCTATGTACTCAAGGGCGGCAAGCTGCATGCACTCAAGGTTGCTCCCTTCCACCCCAACATGGCCTTTAACCGCAACCTATCGCTGGCTCAGACAGCGCGCTCGACAACCGTCGAGATGGGCGAGGAGATCAAGGGCCTTGATGACCGCGTGATCACGGCATTTGCGATGGTCAACAATGAGCGATTTGTCGTACTTGATAAGCAGAACAAGCTCACTGCGCACAGCAAGGATCACCAACCTGTCAAGCTTGAGGCCCCCAGACTGGAAGGTGATATCAAAAGCCTGGCGCTGGACGAAGAACACAACCTGTACGCTCTCACCAGTACCGGCGGGCTTTATTCTCTGTCCAAGAAAAGCTGGCAGTCGACAAAGCTGAAGTATCAGATGCGAGCCGAATGGACGCCGGTTGCCCTCCCGGGAGGGCAGCCGGTCAAAGCGCTCTTCAGCAACGACAACAACGTGCTCAGCGCCCAGATCGAAGACGCCGAGGGCGAGGGCCTGATGCAGCTCAAGGCAGGTGAATGGCAACCTTTCGAGCAGCGCCCGGTGGCAGAAAATGGCTTGAACGATGGGTACTCGCGCATCAAGGGCTCAAACAAGACCTGGCGCCCAAAAGGCGGGATGACCGTCAGGATGGATTACAACTTTATGGGCCGCGGCGGCATGGAGAAACGCCACAAAGCCAGCTCCAGCGAATTCATGCGCGCCAACGTCGCCAAACCCACCCTCGCCTGGCCGCGCTGGATGAAGAACTCCGGTAACCATCTCAAGCATCGTTACCTTGGTCGCGTAGGCTTGAAAGAAGTTTATGAAAGCGAGTCGATTCTGTTCCAGCAACTGGAACTGATACATGAGGCGGGGGGAATGCCACCGGCGCCAGGTAAAGATCTGAAAACGCGCATTGCCGCGCTGGAAAAAAAACTGGGACCCGAAGGCGCCACGCTGATCAAAAAACTGGAAGCTCTGCGCGACGAGCTGGAAAATCACAGTTACACCGCGCTGATGTCTATCGGTCAGAGCTACGGCAAGTTAAAAAACCTCAGGCAGAGGGATGGCATTCTCAATCAGCATGGAGAGTTGGCCAAGCCGGCGGTACGCATGCAGTTTGGCAAGACGCTTGCCGCTAAGTGCGCAAAGCTCAACGTCAAAAGCTCTGGGCATGATTTAGTCAAAGAGCTGCAAGATGCCTTGACCCAAGTCGCTCCGTCCGCTGAAAACCCCACCAAACAATTACTCGGCAAACTCAAGTATCAAGGGCTGAAACTCAGCCATCAGAAAGCCGACATACCCATGGGCCAGCGCCGCGACGCCAACGAGGATCAAGGGTTGAGTAAAGCGCGTCTGGCGCTGGACCTGGTCACACTGAAGAACCTCGGCAATCTTCTCGACGAAGTGGAGAAGCCACAAAGCGATATAGACGTGCTGGAGAAGAAACTGGAGACGCTGCGTGATGTGACCTACGGGAAAAACCCGGTCAAGGTGGTCACAGATATGGGTTTTACCGATAACAGTGCACTTGAAAGCGGTTATGACTCGGTCAAGACATTCCTGAAAGCGTTTAAAAAACAGGACCATGCCGTAAGCGTCAATATGCGCGCAGCCACAGGCAGCAAGGACCAGACCGAGCTGTGCGAAAACTTCAAAAGCATACTCAAGCAACTGGAGCATGCCGACGACGAAATCAGTCTGCAGCGTAGTTATGGACTGAACCTCACCACCCCATTCATGATCCTTGCCGATAAGGCCACAGGCCCCTGGCCAATGGCAGGCGCCACTGCTAATCGTAATTACATACTCAACGCCGAACGTTGCGAGGGCGGAGTGACCTTTTACCTGATGAGCGAAGCTGCGGGGAGCATGAGTGGCGGTTTAGGCGCCGGTCACGATTACTGGCCGGGTTTTTTTGATGAAAAAGATCCTGCACGCAGTGTCGACGTCGGTAACCACCGTTCGCTAATTCCCAACTTTCGCCTGGGCGTAGCCGTGACCGCCACTGCCACCGCCAGCCAGCGTGCCGGTGTGGTCTTCAATGTTGCGGATGAAGACCTCGGCTGGTTTGTCGACAACCTGTTCGCGGGCACACACAACCCGCTGAAAATGATGAAAAAAGCGGTAGACCATGAGGCCTATCAGGCGCGACGATTCACGTTTGATATCACGGGGGCCGGAACGGCAGAACTGCGCGCAGGTATCAACCTGACCCCGGATAAAAGCCCGACAGCCGACCCTGACAGCGATTCGTTTTCTGCAGTTGTACGCGCAGGGATCGCTGCAAACCTTACTGTTAATGCGCTGAACTACAACGATTACTCCCTGATCCAGAAAAACGACAAGACTGAATTGCGTGAAGGCGGCAAGAACCGCCCTCGATTCTTCAATAGCCTGGCGGCGGGGGGACAGATTCGTGGCCAGATAGGCGCCACCCACACTGAATCTACAGGTCGCCCTGCCTCCACTCCCGGGCCGACAGCCGCCTCCCAGTCAGCCGCCAACAATTTAGGCGCAGCATTCAATTTCAGCGCCGATAGAAAAACTGTCAAACGGGTCAAGTTTCGCTACAACGTAGCCAAGCCGATAACCAACGAAGGTCTGACCAAGCTGTCAAAAAGCCTTGACGGTGCATTCAAGGACAACACGATCAAAGCAAAACTGGCTGAACTGGCCGACCCTCTGAATGCACGCTACACAGGCAAGAAACCTGACGAGGCCATTCAGGCATGGCTCGACGGGCTTGAAGAGTTGTTTGCCGATACACCACCGCCGAACGACGATGACAAGAAGTACAAGGCGCTCCGCCAGCTGAAACGCGCAGCGGTCGAGCATCGGGCGTCCGTCAACAAGCACAGCGTAATGGACAACGCACGCTTTGAAACAAGCAGAACCGATATATCGGGCATGACCAGCGAGAACATATTCACCAGGATCATGAATTTACTGGGCAGCGAGAGCGCTCCAGGTAACGCGACAAGGGTTATCGAACTCATGCGCCACGACCCGAAACTTCGTGCCTTACTGAAGGAAATGGAGCACAGCGTCGGAACGTTGGCACGCGTACGACTAGAACCCAAGGACTCGCTAGTCGATAAAATCGATGAAGGCAGCCATGACGGCACCATGACTCAAAACGACCTCTCCCGTCTTCTGGAAGACCGCAACCAGATGCGCATCAAGCGGCTGGTGGTATTCCATACCGTGACTCAGGCTGAAAATTTCAGCTCACCTCTGCCCTTGGTCGGTTATAACAGTGGCGCAAGCTTAAGCATCACTAAAACGCTAGGACGCATCAACTTCATTTATGGCGCCGATCAGGATAAACCGATTGGTTATACCTTCGATGGGGAATTGTCACGACCATCCGCTTCGCTCAAGGAAGCGGCGGCCCAGTTGAAGAAAGCGGGGTTTGAATTGAAGAGCTGACAACGCAAACAGCGAAAAGCGAAAAGCGCCGCATTGAAGCGGCGCTTTTTTTCAGGCGTTTAGAAGAATACGTGCCTCGCGCGCCTGTGAAATAAACCCACTCGTCACGTCGCAGAACGCTGGCTCATCGAGCGACCCCAGTTAACGCGGCGCACACAGCCGTAGTCACCCTGATCGACGGCGAACCAGCAACCGTGCAGGCGGACAGCAGGCATCTGCAGAGCTGGGCGACGATGTCTGCGCCACGACCTGGCTCATGTCCGCTGCGAAACCCCTTCAGCTGAAACACTTCGGTCACTCCTTTTTCATGGAACCAGAGCCGCGCGTGCGCCACGCAGTCTTTGGAGGATTTCAAGGGCTCACCCAGGTATCGCTCGGCGACAGCGAGGACGAGGAGATTCAAAGTGCAGGCACCCACGATCAACCGGAACACCGGAAACGTTATTCAGGCACAGGCGGCTGCAGACCTTCGCAACTCATCCGACTTGCAGCAACGCGCCGAACAGCCCACCCAACGCTCATCACACTCGCTGGGGAGTCTGGGAAAACGAATGCTGAAAAGCGTCGGCAAAGTGTTTCAGAAATCCAGAGCACCGCAGCAATCAGCGGCCAGACCGCCCAGCACAACGAACACCTCAAGCTCACGCCCGCTTTCCAGTGACGCGGCCATCCAAAACGCCGCTCGGGGCTCTCGCCTGACGGGCGCTGACAATCCACCCAAGTCAATCCTGCGCAACAGTTCAGATAAAGCGAGCAGCTCCGGGACAGCGGGGCTTGGCGCCGAAAAAGCGCTCAAGCAGACAGAGCCTGCCGACCGAAACAACCGCCGTGTCAGGTTCGACATTCCGGGAGAGCGCCTGGAACGCACTGCTTCAGCCGAACTATCTGCAGAGTCAGCGGCTGATGAAGAAGCGGTCGCCAACGCTATTCGTGAATCCCGACTTCCAGGTAGCCGTCTGCAAGGGCACGACGGCACGCGCCAGTCATTTATGGCCACCAACCCCAATCAGGCAAGCAGCTCTGGAACCAAAGTAGGCGATTTAGATGAGCCCGCGCGTAGGGCCGAACTATCTGTAGCGCCCATGACTGATGAAGAAGCGGTCGCCAACGCTGTTCGTGAATCCCGACTTCCCGGTAGCCGTCTGCAAGGGCACGACGGCACGCGCCAGTCATTTATGGCCACCAACCCCAATCAGGCAAGCAGCTCTGGAACCAAAGTAGGCGATTTAGATGAGCCCGCGCGTAGGGCCGAACTATCTGTAGCGCCCATGACTGATGAAGAAGCGGTAGCCAACGCTATTCGTGAATCCCGACTTTCAGGTAGCCGTCTGCAAGGGCACGACGGCACGCGCCAGTCATTTATGGCTACCAACCCCAATCAGGCAAGCAGCTCCGGAACCAAAGTCGGCGATTCAGATGAGCCCGCGCATGATGCCGAACTATCTGCAGAGCCCATGACTGATGAAGAAGCGGTAGCCAACGCTGTTCGTGAATCCCGACTTCCCGGTAGCCATCTGCAAGGGTACGACGGCACGCGCCTGTCGTTTATGGCCACCAACCCGAACGAGGCAAGCAGCTCCGGAACCAAAGTCGGCGATTCAGATGAGCCCGCGCAGGGTCCAAATCTGGCACGCAGCCGCGGCGGTCGCTTTGAGTTCAAGGACGAGCAATTGAGGCGCGATATAAAACCTCAAGGCACTATCAACCTGAATGCCAAGGGCAAGCCTGATTTCTCTACGTTCGTTACGCCAGGCCTGGACCTGTTGCTGAAGGATCTCCTTGCTAAATCGGGGCAAACCTATCTTGCTCGGCAAAGTCAGGATGGTGTAGCTGGGCACCAGTTGTTGCAATCAAATGGGCATTTGTTGCATCTGCTGCAGGACGACAGCTCACTGGCGTTGATTCGCAGCAGTGAGAAAACAATCTCGGTAGAGGGGAAAAAACCACCGGCTGTGAAAATGGAGCGTTCAGGTGGCTATATTCACATTGACGGCCCTGGTGGACGCAAAAGCCAGGAGCTGCCTGGCAAGGCGCATATCGCCTACCTCACCGACGTACACCAGACTACCAACGGAGAACGCCTGCGTGTGCACGAGGGTCGTCTGTATCAGTTTGATCCGGTGACCACCCGCTGGGCTCCAAAGGACAGTGACGATGCTGCCTTCAATCACCTTACAACCGGCGGGAACGGCTCGGTCTACGCAAAAAGCGATGATGTCGTCGTCGACCTCTCCAGTACGTTCAAACCGATGGGAGAGGTCAAGGGCCTGAAGTCATTTTCGGTTGCGCCTGACAATACCGCCGCCATGCTCAGCGGCTCGGACGCTCAAACTGTCCTGCTGACCGACATGAGCCCGGTGGTCGGCATAATGACGCCGAAGAAGACCAAGACCCTGGAGCTCGACGGCGGCGACGCCCGGGCAGCAGCGGTCGGTCTGAGTAACGACAAACTGTTTGTAGCTGACACTCAGGGCAAGCTTTACAGCGTCGACCGCAGTGCATTCGAAGATGACCAACCGACGTTGCACCTGATGCCAGAAAAGACCGGCTACAACCTGGCAGGTCATCCAATGGGCGGCCATGACAGCGTCACTGGGTTCATCAGCGGTGATGATGGCCGCGTCCATGCATTGATCAAGAACCGCAAAGGCGAGGTGCATTCCCATGCACTCGATGAACAGAACTCGACGCTGGAAAGCGGCTGGAACCTGACCAATGCGCGGGTGCTGGACATCACTAGCGGCCTGACCGTTCCGGCAGCACCTGCCGCTGCAGACCGCCTTAACCTGGATCGCGGCGGGCTGGTCGGTCTGAGTGCGGGTCGTATTCAGCGCTGGGATGCGACGCCACAGTGCTGGAAGGATGCAGGCATAAAGGGCATTGAGCGATTGCAACGTGGTGCCGACAGCAATGCCTATGTATTGAAGGGTGGCAGGTTGCTCAAACTAAACGTGGCGGCCAAGTACCCCAATATTGCCTTTGACAACAATACAGCCCTTGCCCCGGTAGAACGCTCGACCAAGATCGAGATGGGCAAAGAAGTCGAAGGTGTGGAAGGTCGTATAGTTACCGCCTTTGCCATGGTCAACGAGAAGCGCTTTGTCGCACTTGATGACCAGAACAGGCTGACCGCCCATAGCAAAGACCACAAGCCCATCGATCTGGACACTTCCGGAGTTGATGGTGAGATCAAAACGCTGGCGCTGGACGAAAAGCACAATCTTCACGCACTGACCAGTACTGGAAAGCTTTATTGCATGCCGAGAGCAGCATGGCAGGGGACCAAGCTGGGAGAACAGCTCAACGCTAAATGGACGCCCGTTGCCGCGCAAGGGGAGCAACCTGTCAAAGCGCTTTACAGCAATGACGACAACAGATTGAGCGTCCAGATTGAAGACACCGATGGGCATGGCCTGATGCAGCTTAAAGGTGACAAATGGCAGGCTTTTGAACCACGGCCCGTGGAAAAAAACGGCCTGACTGACGTTTACAACAAGATAGTGCGCAAGCACAAAACCTGGCGTATTCCAAAAACAGGTTACACAGCGAAACTGGAGGCCAATTTCTTAGGCCGCGGCGGCATGGAAAAAAGCTCCCGCCCCGCTCTCGGTGAGGCCATCCGCGCCAATGTTTACAAGAACACCCTGGAAACGCCTCGCTGGATGAAGAACGTCGGTAACAATATCCAGCATCGTTACCATGGTCGAGAGGGATTGAAGGAGGTCTACAAAAAAGAACTGATCCTTTTCAAGCAACTTGAACTGGTTCATGAAGCCGGGGGCGAGCCGCCTGCTCAGGGTAACGATCTGAAAGCGCGTATCGCACGACTGGAACTCGGCCCTGCGGGCGCTGACCTTTTGAAAGAACTAGAGACGTTTCGCGACGAACTGGAACAGCACGCGAAAACAGCACTGGAAAACATTGGCAAGGATTACGGCAAGGTCAAAAACCTGAGACAGAACGACGGCGTACTGAACCAGCACAGTGAGGCGGCGAAGCCGTCGATAAGAACTCAGATCGGCAAAAAGCTGACCAAAATGAATTCAACGTTGAACTTCAAAAGTTCCGGCCATGATTTTATTCAGGAGGTGGAAGACGCACTGTCGCGTATTGCCCCTTCGGCAGAGAACCCGACCGCCACAACGCTCAAGCTATTGAAGGAAAACGGAGTAAAGCTTTCTCACACCAAGACCGACATTGGTCTGGGGCAGCGTCGCGATGCCAATGACGATCACGGTTTGAGCAAGGCTCGCCTGGCGCTGGACCTTGTGACCCTGAAAGATCTTGGCACGCTGATCGACAAAGTTGAGCTGCTGACGCCACAAAGCGACATGTCCGGTTTGAAAAAGCAGCTGGAAACGTTACGCAACGTCACCTATGGAGAAAATCCGGTCAAGCAGGTCACCGACATGGGCTTTACCGATAACGCGGCACTGGAAGGCGCGTATGACGCGGTCAAGGCGTTCTCGAATGCATTCAAGAAACCCGACCACGCAGTCAGCGTCAACATGCGCGCGGCGACCGGCAGCATGGACCAGACCGAACTGGCCGACACCTTCAAGGCCATGCTTAAAAGCCTGGAACATGACGATGATGAAATAGGTCTGCAGCGCAGTTACGGACTTAATCTGACCAGTCCGTTCGCCATTCTCTCCGACAAGGCAACAGGCCCGTGGCCAAGCGCAAGTACCACTGGAAATCGCAACTACATACTCAATGCCGAGCGCTGTGAAGGTGGTGTAACGATGTACGTCATGAGAGAAGCGGCCGGTAATATCAGTGCCGGCGTGGGGGGCGGTAAAGACTTCTGGCCTACTTTTTTCGATAAAGACAGTCCTGCCCTCAAAGTCAACGTAGGCAACAAACGCAGCATGACACCGAACTTTCGTTTGGGAGGAGACCTGACGGCGACGGCGGCGGCCAGCCAGCGAGCCGGGGTGATTTTCAATATTCCGGACGATGAAATCGACGAATTCGTCGACGAACTGTTCGAGGGTAAGCTCAATCCTTTACAGTTATTGAACAAGGCAAAGGACCATGAAATCTATGCCGCTCGCCGCTTCAATTTCGACATAACGGCAGGCAGCAATGCCGAGTTGCGTGTCGGCTTTGGCCTGTCGAAGGACGGCAGTGTGCCGCTTTCTGCAGTGGCACGCATGGGCGTGGCTGCGAACGTCACGGTCAACCTGTTGAGCTATACAGACTATTCCCTGACTCAGAAGAACGACAAGACCGAGTTGCGCGAAGGCGGCAAGAATCGACCCCGGTTCTTCAATAGCCTGTCGTTCGGCGCCCAGGCTCGTGGGCAGCTAGGTGGCACCAATACCAATACCACAGCGACCCCGACATCCGCTGCCGGGCCTAGACCTGCCAGCCAATCAGCTGCCAATAACCTGGGGGGGACGTTAGGCGTGACCATTGATAACAAGACCGTCAAACGGGTCAAGTTTCGCTTTAACGTTGCAACACCGGTGAATGCCGAAGGCGTGAACAAAATCTCGAAAAGTCTGGGTGAAGCCTTCAAGGATAGAAGCACCACAGCCAGGCTCGCAGAACTCAAAGACCCTCTGAGCAATCGGTACACGGGCCTGCGCCCGGACCAAGTCGTCCAGTCGCACCTTGATGGGTTGAAGGAACTGTTTGCCGACAGGCTTGCGCAGAACGACAAACAGTACAAAGCGCTTCGAGACCTGAAACGAGCGGATGCCCGACACGAAGCGTCTGCCAACAATCACAGCGTGCTGGACGGTGCCCGCTTCGAGACAAGCAGGGCCAACTTGGCCGGCCTTAGTCATGAAAACCTGGTTACCAGACTCAAGGCTCTGGTAGGAGAAGAACGCTCTAATGGCAACGCGACAAGGGTTGCCGAGTTCATGAAAAAAGACCCGACTCTCAGAGACCTTATCAAGCAGCTTGAGGGCAGCGTTGGCACACTCGCCCGAGTAAGACTTGAGCCGAAAGACGCTGTAATCGACGACATAGACGAGGGCTGCCGCAAGGGTACGCTTACACAGACTGAGCTCTCCAGCCTCCTGGAAAATCGCGACAACATGAGGATCAAACGGGTGGTGATTTTTCACTCTCCCCCACAGGTGGAGAACTTCATCTCGCCGACACCCATGGTCAGCTATAACAGCGGCGCGACGCTGGCGGTGACCAAAACGCTGGGGCGGATCAATTTCATTTATGGTCAGAATCAGGATACCCCCATCGGTTACACCTTTGACGGCGAGCTGTCGCGGCCATCAGAGTCACTTAAAGAGGCGACAGGTTTGCTGAAGAAAGCAGGCTTTGAAGTCAAAAGCTGATAAGTGAAACACATGAAAGCGCCGCACATAGCGGCGCTCTTCCTGATCGCAGGAGGAATATCAAGCGTGCAGAAAGGCACGCGCCTCACGTGCCTGTGAAATGAACCCACGCGTCACGTCACAGAACGTCGGCTCATCGAGCGACCCCAGTTCACGCTGCGCACACAGCCTTACATCACCCTGATCGACGGCAAACCAGCAACCGTGCAGGCGGGCGACATCGAAGTTAAGGCTCAGCAGGCGCTGCAAATCGGCAGAGCGCTCAGGGCAGCGCCCTACGCGGCAATGAAAAATGACCATCTCGCTATGCTCGGGCAACTCGATGACCGCAGCTTCGTTGTCCTGGCTGTCGTACAGGGCGCACACGCCGTTCTGCAGCATAAGCGGGGCGTCAAGCTGGGCACCAAGAGCACTGATAAAACGGGCGAAATCGGGTTGCGGGGTTTTCATCGTTATAGTCCTTTAAGGGGGGAAAGCGCTATGAATCAGCCGGGCAGCAGGCATCTGCAGCCTGTGCCCGGCTTCGGGTTTAACGTGAGGTGGGCAGGCCTTCTTCCATCGCGCGTAACTGCGCATCGTCGAGCGAAACGTCAGGTGCCTGCGGGCTGCCCGGTGGCGTTGTCTGCGCGACGACTTGGGGCTCATCGGCGGACGGGGGTTTTGCCGGGGTAAGCGCAGCGCGGGCTGACGACACTCCGTTCAGTACACCTTCCTCGACGACCCGAACCGTGTCCACAGCCATCTGGGTCGGCAATTGCAACGTACCTCTGCCCATGTGATAGGCGTTTTCCAAGGCTCTTGGAATGCCGCTCAACGTGCTCGGCTGGAACGTATGTGGCAGCGATGCCCTGTCCGGGTGACGGATATTGTTCAAGGCTGTTTCAGTACGAGCCAGCATCGGCGTTGCACCGCCCATGCCTGCCTCCTTCAGCGCCTTGGCTTCCGCCGTCACCGACTGGTTTGCATACAGGGTAGACAGGTAGGACACCGAACCAGTCGCAGCCAAAGCCATGTTACGCAGAATGGTTCCTGCACTCAGCCTGCCCTGCTCGCCTTTGGGCATGGTTGCCACTGGCGGCAATGAACTGGTCAACGCAGAGCTCTGGATGCCCGACAGAGCCTTGCTGTAAAACGCAGTGCGAACCGCGGGATCACGCGGGTCCAGGCCTTTAGCCAGATCCTTGGCCAGGTCGGCATTTTTTCTGTCTGGCGTGAAGACTGGAATCTTGCGTCCCTGCGGATCGACGTAGGTGGAGTTCAACTGTGCGATCGTTTGCGTAGTGGCCGAAATACCACCTGCCATCCCGGATGTGAGGCCTCTGGCAGCCAAGGTCTGGCCATTGATCTGATTGAGATCGTGAAGCATCTGGCGAACAGCCTGACCGCCACCGAAAGAGCTGTAAGGAATCATTTCACCCAGCGGGTGGGTGGACGTGACCTGAACTTTTTTCTGATTCAGGATAGCCCGCTCGTCTTCGACCAACGTTTTGTCATCGCTCATTTCCTGGGCAGTTTTCTTGACCAGCTTGCCGTTGTCATTCTTGAGTTCAAAAGGGTCCGGAATGACCGAGTTGGTGTCGATGCCCTTGAGTGGAACCATGTTCAAGCGCTCATTGAGGCCAGACGTCTGCCACCCGGCCTGAATCAAGGGTTTTACCAGATTGGTGACACCTTCATGAGCAACGCCTGCTACCAGCCCCACGACTGTGGCCTTCAGCATGCTGGCGTCGCTGCTCTTGCCGGGTACGGCATCTTTCATTAGATCGTTCATGGCCGAGCGGACGACACCCAGATGGGTCATTGACGCAATGAATTGCGGGATCGCGGCAGCCACAATCGGCCCGGCCCCCTTCCAGCCACCCACCGAATTGCGATCAGAATTTAGCGTCTGCACCAGAGTGTCCAGCTGCGCATGAGCGGCCACAGACTGAAGACGCTTGCCTTCCGGTGACTTGGGGAACCCGTCGCGCAGTTCGACCAGCGTAGCCTTGGCGTCGACCAGCGCCTGTTTGTCATTCTCACGAGTGAGTCGGCCACCGTCATCGGCATTTTCCAGCGCCGTGTTCAGATCCTCAATGTGGCTATCGATCGACGCAATACTTTTGCTCAGCCCCTCTTCGATGGATTTGCTGGCACGGCCCGCGTATTTACCCAGCGCTTCCTGACTGATAGCCAGAGCATTCTGGTCGCGCAGACTGACAGGCAGGCGCGAACCGTCAGGCCCGGATAAATTTGCCCGTGCGTCATGCATGAGCTGGAAGTGCTCCAACTGATCGGCGACTGACTGCGCAAAGCCTTTGATCAGTTGCCCGACTTCGGCCTTGTCGGGCGCCTGACCCGGCTGGGCAAACTTGCCTAACAGCTGCTGCAGGTCCGAGCCGTGAAACTTTTTAAGTTGATAGCGCTCAGGTGACAGTCTTTGAGCCATCTCTTCGAAGGGCACCTTTTCCGATCCCGGCCGAGATAGCGCACTGCCGATCAATAAAGCCGCACGCGGGCTGATCAGGGGCTCGCCACTTTCGGTTGAAGTCGCCGGCTCGGCCATGAATTCCTTCAATATTTTTTCGTGCTCCGGATCGACTTTGAGCCTTGCTGCGCCAGCCGCCGAGCTCTCTCCCACTTCTGCAATTGACTGGCGGGGAGTCAGCGGCGGGTTAGTGCCTGGGGTGACCGCATTAGGGTGAGGTGCAGCAACAGGGCTTGCGGCATGTTGCGGGCTCCCCTGAACCATCTGGATATTGCCTGAGCCAACTCGTGTAATAGTCATTGGAACCTCCCGAGAGCAGAAGCACTTTCACGCTTTGTTGCTGAAGACACCGGCAGCGCTGCTGGTGCGCTCGCCGCGTCGGTCTGGCCCTGGGCCATGAAGCCATGCTCACGCCACTCTTTGGCCAGTTCGGCAAAAGATCTCATCAGCAGCAGAACGCCTTCGGCAGAGGCACGCTCGATCCCTACCGACCCCATCAGCAACACCCTGCCGGTCTGAGCATTAAAGGAAAATACCGGGCTGTGGGCACCGGAGAACATGTGAAAATTGATGTCCATCAAGGCCAATAGCACGGTGTCACGATTGCGTGAAGGCAATCCGCCCATGTCACCGTAGATCAACACAGCACTCCCCTCGTCGCGGTCCTGATATTGAAGGGTGAAATCCACGTCGCTGATTTTGAAATTGGCAGATTCGTAAAAGCGCTCGGGATTAGAGATCAGGCTGAGCGCACAGATCTCGTTGATAAGCGTGTGGTACTGATCATTGTTGGTCATCTCACGGCCTCCGGTTGGAATGAAGCCACGCCCTATTCGATGGGTGTGTTAGCACTGTGTCGAAGCCAATAGCATTTTGGTTCCTTGCGTTCGGCACCCTGACAAAAAACGCCGCAGCGCAGAAATTGTCATGCGATACCGGTGGAACCCATCATCTCGCGTTGCCACTCACCTCAGGCAACACCAAGGCGAAGTCCTCGTCGATCTATAGAACTGACAGCGGCACGGCGAACAACGCCGGTAAATCCGGACTACAACGCCGGTTCATCTGTCCATCCCATAGAGGTAAAGCACCATGACCATCGGCATCAACTCAATGCAAGCGTCAAACACGCTGGACTTCTCGGCGCTGAATAGCGAGGGGTCACAAAATAAGGCGCTTAGCGAGCAAAATACTCAGAAAGCCGTAGACCCAAGCTCGTTGCTGTTTGCCAGTGACAAACAGAAAGACGTCAACTTCGGACAGCCCGACAACTCTGTTCAAAATTCGCAGGACGGCGGCAAGGCAGGCGACAGCCAGTCGAAGATAATGAAGCTGCTTACCGAGCTGTTGCAGGCGCTGTCGGATATGCTCTCGGGCAAGGATAAAAAACAGGACGCCGGCCAAGAGCAGAACAATGGTGGTGGCGGTGGCAACCAGGCGCCCAGCAACAATGGCGGACTCGGTACTCCGCCAGCATCAGGCGGCGGTGGCGGTACTCCTGCTGCAGCGGGCGGCGGCAGCGGTGGCGGCGCACCTGCTGCGGCAGGCGGTGGCGACAGCGGCGGTGGTGCACCTGCTGCTGCGGGCGGTGGCGGCGCACCAGCCGCTGGAGGCGCTCCGCAATCCCTTGCAAGCGCTGACGGCCCTTCGAACAACACCGGCGATGCAGCCAAGGGTAGCAATCCCCTTGAATCTCTGCTCACAGAACTAGCGGCTAAACCAGGCCACGCTGGCTCGGCTGCGGAATTGGCAAGCGCTACAGATCCATCTGGCAAAGTCGATTCGGTAAAAGACGCTTCCAAGGCTGGTGCAGGTGCCGCAGCCACTGGGCACGGTCAGACCGAGCCTGTCGACAAGTCGGCGGCCAAGGGAGACCCTGCTGACAAGCAGAATACAGCTAACGTCGCCGCAGCCGACGCCAAGCCTGAATCCGACAAAGCCAAGGTAGCTGCCTGACAGGGAAGCCTTTCCGGTAAAAGCACCGGTAAATGAAAGGGGCGTATTCTTTCGAATACGCCCCTTTCCGTTAACTGCAATGTTTCAAAATGCTTATGATCGGCCTGGCTGGAAAGGCATTGCGCTCGGTGATCCTGCCGCGATACCGCCTTCTTCGATATCAGGCTCACGAACGTTTCGACGACGTAACGAGTCGCGCAAGGAAGTCGCCGTAGCGGCAATCATCTCGCCGCCGGCGTCTATGCCTGCCTTAGCCAACTGTGCTGTCTGCACTGTCTGCTCAGCCACATAGCCTGTCGCACTGGACGCAGCGGATTTCACCTTGTCCTGTATGAACGATTCAGCCTTTTTGACAGCGGGATCAGTTACTACTGCTGCCGTGGTCCAGCCTGCAAACACCCCGACAGAGCCTGCCAGGTTGGTTGCCTGGCTGACTGCTGCCTTGGCAGCCGGGTGAGTGATATTTTTCGTCGCCATTTCCTGCAACTTGCCCACCCCGGCAAAGCCACCCGCCAGTGCGAGACCGTTTTGCGCCAGGCTGGTGGCCGATACCAGACTTCTCACCGCTTTCAAGCCATCGGTGGCGACGTCCAGCGGCAAACCGGCCACCCGCTTGCCTGCGTTGAGCGCTGCGCCGGAGTAGCTGGCGGACTTGATCGCGTTGTAGGCATCGAGCCAGTCGGTTTCTTCATTCAAGTCGGCCTTGGGTTCCTTGTCCTTGATACCCAGTACAAATGCCCCGCCGCGCTGATGATCACGCGCTTGCACACCGACCATGTGATTACCAAAAGCTGCGTTGGCAGCAAGCCCGCCTGCCGCCGACACACTGATATCGACAGCGCCCTGCACAGCGGGGTTGGATGCCAGCGCCGGAGCAAGTACGGTACGCACCGCATTCCTGGCCGTATAGGTCTGAACGCCTAAGCTCATATCCAAAGCCTGCCGCATGACACTGGGCGCATGGCGCTTCACCGACGCGGCCATTGCATCATGCAGCTTGTCTGGCGATGTGCTCAGGTAATGCAGGTCGCTGGTTGCTCGGTTCATGACCGTGGTGCCGACCTGATCCATGACCCCCGACAATGCGCCGGGAAGCAGCGGTGCCAAAGGCTTGAGCGGAGCCGGCAACCAATTGCCCTCGCTGACCGCAGGCCGAATGTATTGCAGCACCGACGCAGCGGCAAAGGGTGCGGCCCGCAACGCTGCCGACGCAGTGGCTGCCATCCTGTCGAATTTTTCCGCCTTGGCGAAGGTTTCGGCGATGCTTGCAGGGGTTTCCCCCGCATCAAACAAACGTCTGGCGCGCGAATCGACAATGTTATCGATCTGCTCGTTGTGAGCATGAACGGCGTCCTGATCAGCGGATGGATCGTTTAACGGCAGCTTGTGTGCAGCGAACACGTGATCTTTCAGGTAATCGGTAATGCCCTGCAGATTGGCATGCTCGGCCGAACTGAGCGACCGTACCGAACTGGAGGCGAAAGATTCTCTTGCGCTCTGAAAGTTCTCTATTTCAATGCTGGGGCGGGGACTGTCGGATCGATTGATAGGCATGGAAATTCCCTCTCTGTATGCGCAGGCTTTATGACGTCGCGCTGGGATGGGCTTATCCGGACGACTTGCATGCGTACAGGCAAGGCAATTAAGCGTCGGTCCAACGGAGACAGAGATTGCGAACGTCCGGTGCCCGTCAGTGAAAAGGACCGACGAGACTGTGTGGTTTCACATTCGTTGCAGTTCCACACCAGCGTGGTATGCCCCCAAAAGCGGTCTCGCGTGGCCTGCTCGAATTCATTTCAAAAACAATGAAGAATTAAGCGAATTTTAAGGCTGAGTGCGTAAGTTTGCGGCGTGGCGTGTTCATTGATCGCACACAACCTCTTCCAACCAGCAAAGGAGTGCCGCAATGCCTGGTCCTTACGAAAAAAAATGGCTGTGCATCACAAGAACGGTAACTTACGTTGGCTGGTCGCTGTTCTGGCTTTTGCTCTGGGACGTGGCCGTGACCGTAGACGTCATGCTGGTAGAAGGCGCCGGTATCGATTTTCCGCTGATGCCACTCACCCTGCTCTGCTCGGCGCTCATCGTGCTGATCAGCTTTCGCAATTCCAGTGCCTACAATCGCTGGTGGGAAGCGCGCACCTTGTGGGGCTCGATGGTCAACAGTTCGCGCAGCTTTGGCCGCCAGGTGCTGACATTGATCGACGCTGAACGTGAAGACCGCGACAACCCGATCAAGGCCACCCTGTTCAAGCGTCACGTAGCTTACTTGCGCGCACTGCGCGCGCACCTGAAAGGCAATGTCGGCACGGCGAAACTCGACGGTCTGTTGTCTCGGGAGGAAATTCACAAGGCCGCGCAGAGCAATAACTTTCCCAATGACATTCTCAATGGCTCCGCAGCGATCATCTCGCAAGAGTTCGCTGCCGGACGCATAGACAGCATCCGCCTGGCCAGGCTGGAGTCGACCATGGTCGAGCTGTCCAACTGCCAGGGCGGGATGGAACGCATCGCCAATACGCCGCTGCCCTATCCTTACGTCTATTTCCCGAAGCTGTTCAGCACCTTGTTCTGCATCATCATGCCGCTGAGCATGGTAACGACTCTGGGCTGGTTCACGCCGGCGATCTCCACGGTAGTCGGCTGCATGCTGCTGGCGATGGACCGTATCGGTACCGACTTGCAGGCTCCGTTCGGCAACAGTCAGCACCGGATACGCATGGAAGACCTGTGCAACACGATCGAAAAAAACCTGCACTCGATGTTCGAGACACCCGAAAAACAGAGAATGGTGATTGACCCGCAGGGTCGGGACGGTAGCGCGTGGCCAACTCATCGATTTGCCGTTTGATGATGCTCGCTGACATGCGCGGTAAGCCGAAAGACTCCGGTTGTTTCTGATCTACGGTGCTGACGGATGTAGACGGTTCGGGGGTGAACCCCTGAACCTTACGGATCAATCAGAACGGCAGCTTAAAAAACAAACCCCTGACCCAGTTCACTTTCCATCCACTCAAGAAATCGCCTGACTCTGGGAAAGCTGGAATGGGCTTTGGGAAACACCAGATGATGTGCGGCTACCGGAGCAGTCAGTTCCTGCGGGGCCACTTCGACCAGTTCGCCAGTGGCCAGGTACTTTTGCGCCAGCAAAGTACTTTCCAGCGCAAACCCCAACCCGTGACTGGCCGCCTCAAGTGTCATGTACGATCGGTCAAAACTCAGCGCGTAGGGCTTCTCCGGGCGAGCCAGCCCATGTCGGGCAAACCATTCGGGCCACTTCAACAAAGTGGCTTCGGAAAGAATCAACTCGCGGTCGAGCAAATCAGCTGCGCTGTCCACCGTGCGGCGCGCCAGCAGGGTCGGTGACGCCAGTACGGCGAACTGCTCGTCGCGCAGAGTGCGAACTTCATAACTGGGCCAGTTTGGCCTGCCATGGCGAATATCGACGTCGATCTTATCCCGGCTGAAATGCAGCGACTCATACGAGCACGACAGGTTGATCTGGATATCCGGGTGGCTCACCCGAAATGCCTCCAGCCTGGGCATCAGCCAGAGCAGTCCGAAACTGGGCGCAGAATGCAGACGCAGGCAATCGAGACTGACGTCGCTGGCTGCACGCTCGGTGGCGACAGCCAGGCTGTGCAGCACTCCGGAGACGTCTTTCAGATACTGCTCACCAACCGGTGTCAGCGTGACCCCACGCGCAGCCCGGACGAACAGTTGCCGGCCAATCAATGCTTCGAGTCTGGCCAGTTGATGACTGATCGCTGAAGGGGTCAGGTCCAGCACTTCGGCGGCTCTGGCCAGGTTGCCGAAGCGGGCTGTCTGCTCGAAGGCCTGAAGCGCTTTCAGCGGTGGCAGGCTCAGAGGTGCATCGTCATCAGGCCGCATTAGCGCTCCGCTGTAACGGTTTATTTGAATTTCATGCATTCAACCACTCGCCTGACCGCTTGACGAGAGGTGAATTTTTTTCAGCATCCAGTGATTTTTGCGGCATTGCTCACAGCCCACACCGGGAACACTCTGAATCATCGATCACCAGAATCGACCCCATAAAAATAATCAGAGGTAACCCTCATGCTTCTTCAAGGCAAAATCGCAGTCATCACTGGCGCAGCATCCGAGCGCGGTATTGGCCGTGCCACCGCAGTCACATTCGCTCAGCACGGCGCCCGAGTGGTGATTATCGATCTCGATGAATCTGCCGCACGTGATGCTGCCGCCGCGCTGGGTGAGGGGCATCTTGGACTGGCGGCCAACGTCGCTGACGAGCAACAGGTTCAGGCAGCCGTCGCCAAGGTCATCGAGCACTACGGCCGCATCGATGTGCTGGTCAATAACGCGGGCATCACCCAGCCCATCAAGACCTTGGACATCCGCCCTGCCGATTACGACAAAGTGCTCGATGTCAGCCTGCGCGGCACCTTGCTAATGTCGCAGGCCGTGATACCGGCCATGCGCGCTCAGTCCTCGGGCAGCATCGTGTGTATGTCGTCGGTTTCCGCACAGCGCGGCGGAGGTATTTTCGGTGGTCCGCATTACAGCGCAGCGAAGGCCGGCGTACTGGGCCTGGGCAAGGCAATGGCCCGGGAATTCGGGCCGGATCAGGTACGCGTCAATTCCATCGCCCCCGGCCTTATCCATACCGACATCACAGGCGGGTTGATGCAGGATGAGCGACGCCACGCAATCATCGACGGCATTCCGCTGGGCCGTCTGGGTGCAGCGCAGGACGTGGCCAACGCCGCGCTATTTCTGGCCAGCGACCTGTCGTCCTACCTCACCGGCATCACGCTGGATGTGAATGGCGGCATGCTGATTCACTGACCGCGAGTAGACGGGCTGGCAGACAGCCCGTGTTTGTTCTGGATCCCCGATACGCCGGGCGGTTGCCTGGCGATCTATAAAAACAAGAGATCAGACCATCATGATAACCACCATGACGCTCGACGCGGCTTCGACCACGCGCGCAAATGCCTACCGCAAGACCGCCTGGCGACTGATGCCGTTCCTGATGCTGTGCTATCTGTGCGCGTACCTGGATCGCGTCAATGTCGGCTTCGCCAAACTGCAGATGATGAACGACCTGGCCTTCAGCGAAACCGTCTACGGGCTTGGCGCCGGAATGTTCTTCATCGGTTATTTCCTTTGCGAGGTGCCCAGCAACCTGATCCTTCACCGCGTCGGTGCCAGACGCTGGATCGCCCGCATCATGATCTCCTGGGGCATCATTTCCGCACTCTTCGCCTTTGTCGAAACTGCCTGGCAATTCTACGCCCTGCGCTTTCTGCTCGGGGTTGCGGAAGCTGGCCTGGCACCCGGACTGCTGCTCTACCTGACGTACTGGTTCCCCTCCTATCGTCGCGCGCGCATGACCGTGCTGTGGTTCATCGCCATTCCGCTGTCCGGCATGATCGGCGGCCCGCTTTCGGGCTACATCATGACCAGCTTTGCAGGTTTCCATGGCTGGGCGGGCTGGCAGTGGATGTTTGTTCTGGAAGCGATTCCTACGGTCGTTGTCGGCTTGCTGGTGCTGAGTTACCTCAAGGACGGCGTGCATCAGGCAACCTGGCTCTCGGATGAAGAAAAACAGCTGCTAAACAAGGAGCTGGAAGAGGACAACAGCCAGAAGGTGATACACGCTTCAGTCGGAGCATTCATTCGCGACCGCCGTTTGTGGCTGTTGGCGTGCATCTACTTCTGCGTGGTGATGGGCCAGTACGCGATCACCTTCTGGCTACCGACGCTGATCCGTAATGCAGGCGTTTCCGACCCATTACATATCGGCCTGATGACCAGTCTTCCCTATCTGTGCGCGATCATCGTGATGCTGTTGATGGGCCGCAGCGGCGACAAGCACCGCGAGCGGCGCTGGCACCTGGTCGGCCCGATGATTGCGGGTGCGTTGGGGCTTAGCCTGGCGGCGCTGTTCGGCGGCAATCTGCTGCTTTCGGTGCTTAGCCTGTGCCTCGCGGCGGCAGGCATCCTGTCTGCGTCCTCGATGTTCTGGATGCTGCCCACCACCCTGCTTGGCGGCGTGTCTGCCGCCGCCGGCATCGCCGGGATCAACAGCTTCGCCAATCTGGCAGGCTTCTGCTCGCCCTACCTGATCGGCTGGATCACCACCACGACCGGCTCAAGCGCCATCGGCATGTACCTGATCACCGGCGTGCTGTTCATCGGCGCGTACCTGGTGCTGCGTATTCCTGCCGCCTCGGTCAATCGTTGAGTCAACGGAGTAACCAACATGACAACCCAAGTTTTATCTACCCCCTCCAGCTCGCTGGCGCAGCGGGCTCACAATATCCGCCGACATGCATTGCGCATGGGCCAGGTCCAGGGCCAGGGTTATGTCGGACAGGCACTCGGCGCCGCCGACCTGCTTGCCGTGTCCTACTTTCATGCCATGAGCTACAAGCCTGATGACCCTGAATGGGAGCTGCGAGACCGTTTTTACCTGTCGATCGGCCACTACGCGATTGCACTGTATGCAGCACTGATCGAAGCCGGGATCATCCCGCTTGACGAGCTGGAAACCTATGGCTCGGATGACAGCCGTCTGCCCATGTCAGGCATGGCGACTTACACACCGGGAATGGAAATCACCGGCGGCTCGCTGGGCCATGGGCTGGGTATTGCCGTAGGTGCCTGTCTGGGCCTGAAGCGCAAGAACTCCCGTTCCTTCGTCTACAACCTGCTGTCGGACGGCGAACTGAACGAAGGCTCCACTTGGGAGGCGGCCATGTCGGCCTCGCACTGGAAGCTGGACAACCTGATCGCGATCATTGATGTGAACAACCAGCAGGCAGATGGCCACGCCAGTGAGGTGCTTGCGTTCGAACCCATCGTCGACCGCTGGCAGGCGTTCGGCTGGTTCACCCAGCGGGTCGACGGCAACGATCTTAACGCGTTGGTAGCAGCCTTCGACGCGGCTCGACAGCATCAGGGCGCGCAGCCAAGGGTAATCATCTGCGACACGAAAATGGGCAAAGGCGTGGCGTTTCTGGAAACCCGCGAAAAGACCCACTTCATTCGTGTGGACGAGCATGAATGGGACATTGCGCTGAGCAACCTCGACGAGGGGAAAACCGTATGAGTTCCACTGATCAAAAGGCGACACCGGTCGTCGTCGCGAAGAAAAAACTGACCACATCGGCGATGATTGCGTCTATCGCCTCAGAAGGCCAGGCCACTCGCCCGGCGCCGTTCGGGCATGCGCTGGCGGCACTGGCAGACCAACGCAAGGATATAGTCGGGCTGTCAGCGGACCTGTCCAAATACACCGACCTGCATATCTTCGCCAAAGCTCACCCGGAACGTTTCTATCAGATGGGCATGGCCGAGCAACTGTTGATGAGTGCGGCTGCGGGCATGGCGCGGGAAGGCTTTGTGCCATTCGCCACCACCTACGCGGTGTTCGCGTCCAGGCGCGCCTACGACTTCATCTGCATGGCAATTGCCGAAGACAACCTGAACGTCAAGATCGTCTGCGGGCTGCCAGGCCTGACCACCGGTTACGGCCCCAGCCATCAGGCAACCGACGACCTGGCGATCTTCCGGGCCATGCCCAACCTGATGATTGTCGACCCGTGCGATGCACTGGAAATCGAGCAGGCCGTGCCGGCCATCGCTGCGCATCAGGGCCCGGTGTACATGCGCTTGCTGCGCGGTAACGTACCGCTGGTGCTGGACGAGTACGGTTACACGTTCGAGATCGGCAAAGCCAAGACCTTGCGTACCGGTAACGACGTGCTGATCATTTCCACCGGTCTGATGACCATGCGTGCGCTGGAAGCAGCCAAGGCGCTTCAGGCTGACGGTGTCGATGTTGCAGTGCTGCACGTGCCGACCATCAAGCCGCTGGACGAGCAGACCATTCTGGCCGAAGCCGGAAAACCGGGACGACTGGTGGTGACCGCGGAAAACCATTCGATTATCGGAGGGCTGGGCGAGGCTGTGGCGACGGTACTGCTGCGCAATGGCGTGACGCCGACCTTCAGACAAATCGCCCTGCCGGACGCCTTTCTGGATGCTGGCGCGCTGCCTACACTGCATGATCGTTACGGCATTTCGACACCAGCAGTCTGCACGCAAATCAAAGCCTGGCTTTAAGCACTGACATGCGCAGGGATACTTTCCCTGCGCATCGGAGGTAACCGTTGGACGCACATGAATTGCTGGACCCGGCCTATCACTCGTTCATGGATGAGCCTTCGAGCAACTGGACATCCGAAACCCTGCCTGGCATCAGGACCAGGGTGGGCTCCGCATGGACGACGATAACGGCGTCTCGCAGTGAACAATACTGGACCGCCGGCGAGCCAGGCGAAGGTATCAGGCTGTGTATCTACAGGCCCGGCCTGCCGCCCGGCAACAGCAATAACAGCAAACTCCCGGCCATCCTGTATATCCACGGTGGCGGCTTTGTCCTGGGCAGCCCGGAGATGGCCGACGATTACCTGGCAGAGCTGGCAATAGAGCTCCAGGCCATAGTCGTTGCAGTCGATTACCGGCTTGCACCCGAGCATCCATTCCCGATCCCGCTCGAAGACTGCCACGCAGCGCTGGAATGGACATTCTGTAACGGCCCGAAACTGAATATCGACATCCGTAACGTGGTGATCATGGGCCACAGCGCAGGCGGCGGGCTTGCTGCCGCACTGGCGATTCTTGCAAGAAACACAGCTACCCATGAAATAGGCGGACTGGTCCTGATCTACCCGATGCTGGATCACAGAACCGGCTCGCCCGACTCGTCATCGCCCAACCCGACTACCGGCACGTTAAGTTGGTCGCGCCAGGCCAACCATTTTTGCTGGGAATGCCTGCGGGGCAGTTACGCACTGAATGACGATCGCGCGACACTGTTTTCGCCAGCGCTGGCCGACGATTTAAGCGGCTTGCCTGCAACGTTTATCTGCGTCGGCGCACTCGATCTGTTTCTGGAAGAGGACCTGGCTTTCGGGCTGACCTTGTCGCGCTCGGGAGTGCCCGTAGAGCTGCACGTCTATCAGGGCGTGCCGCACATGTTCGATCAACTGCCAGGGGAGCAGACCAGGCAGGCAACGCAAGACATTACCCGTGCGCTCGGCAGGATGATTGCCGCAAACCCGGCTTGAGTGGTGTAGCGGCCTTTGCTTGCGGCCCATGAAGCGTCCCCCTAACTTGCACCGTGCTCAGCGGTGGCTGGATCGATGTCCGAGCAACTGAGTAGAATGGCACTCACTCTGAATCAGTACGCGACAAGGGAATGTATGATCACGAGATGTCTGCTAATTTTCATGTTTGTATCACTCAGCGGCTGCTGGAGCCTGGCATATCATCTGGATGGTGAACGTTGCATCTACCCCGGTACACGACACGGATGGGCGTGGGGCACCAAAGATGTGGCGTCTACCTGGCCCTGGCTGATAGACGTACCGTTTTCTCTGGCACTCGATACGCTGTTGCTACCCTATGACCTCACAGCTTTTTTGCCCGATAACCTCGGCGGCGATGATCGTCGGTGTGAATTCAGTGACTCGCTGAACGTGTTGGGTTGATCTGCATGGCAGGTGTCAGAAGCATCCCGGTCTAAACGTTCCCCTAGGGATGCATACTTCGCGGTTCGACAACAGGACGCATCTTCATGCCAGCTCCGGCACTTCACCTCATGTGCGGCAAGATTGCATCAGGTAAATCGACACTCGCAAAGGCACTTTCCGTAGAGCATTCAGCCATTCTGCTGAGCGAGGACAGCTGGCTTTCAGGACTTTACCCTGACGACATCAAGTCAGTGGCGGACTATATAAGGCTTGCACGCAGGATTCGCGATGTTCTCGGTCCGCTGGTCGTCAGCATTTTGAGATCAGGTGTTGCGGTGGTTCTGGACTTCCCTGCCAACACTGTCGCAGATCGCAAGTGGCTTCGCAGTCTGGCGGACGATGCGCAGGTGCCGCACTGTCTGCATTATCTGGACGTCGACGATGATGTCTGCCTCGCCCGGCTGCACGCCCGCAATGAGAAAGCCGAGCATGACTTTTCAGCCACTGACGCGGAGTTCAGGCTCATCACCAGCTACTTTCGTGCTCCGGATGCAGCAGAAGGGCTGGATGTCAGGGTGCACGTTCAATGAATGAACGACGCGGAGCCTAATGTCATGCAAACCCGTTCAACGCATTGGCGCGGCAGCGATATTCAAGCTGATACCATTGCGCGACCTGCACGCCGAGTAGATCAATATGAATCGCCGTAAAAAGATACAACAGCTGTTGAAAGCTCACGCCAAGAAGGCCAGTGCCAAACTGGCGCCAGCGAGCAAGACAAAGTACGTAAGCAAGGCTGACCGGTTGAAGATGGCAGCGGAGTCGGATCAAGATCCCGTTATAGCAAACGAGCACTGATTAATGACGCCGTGGTGTAAGGATCTGTGGGAACGACAGGCGAGCGAAGATCAGGCAAGGCAGACTTCAAGCATCTTCAAGAACCCTGACGTGGCTCGCATGCCTGTCGTTCACGGGTTGAAAACCGCAGCGTAGGTAGAATCCGGCCGCACTTGAAGTATCAGTGAACAGGCGTACGACAGAGAAGCACTCGGCCGCATGCTCGACAAGATGGTTCACCAGCGTTGTTCCAATGTTCTGGCCTCTTGAGGCGCTTGATACATAAAGCCTGCGCAACCTGCCAACTTCCCCCTCGATAAAAGGATCGCGTGAAAGACCTCCAATGCCCACCAGACAGCCGTCCAGAAATGCGGCCATGAGGCATTCTCCTTTCCCATCGAACCGATTTGTCCCGGACTCCCATTCCTCCACCAGCCGGGCAAGAAACCTGAACCCTTCCGCATCAGCCTCTTCTTTCAATATCAGAACCTGTTGAGGCAAACAGCTGATTTTCCGGATCTCAACCTTGTTCACCCGATAACCTTTATGGAAGTGGATTACACAACTCGCGAGCCACGACGTCAAAGACCGCAAGGCCAGGCAGCGGGAGCAAAAACAAACTTTCCTTACCTGACCTTCTGTAAGCCTGCAGCACCAGCATTTTAGTGGCGGCTGGCTAATTACTTGGCAAACGCGTATTCACCGCCCTGCTCCAGCGCCTTGCGATACGCAGGTCTGGCCTGAAGTCTTTGCACCCAGGCGGAGACATTCGGGTACGGCTGCAGCATGCCTTGGGCGTTGGCAAATTCGCCGATGAAGCTCATCTGAATATCCGCGCCGCTCAGCTCGTCGCCCAACAAGTAAGGGGTCAGCCCCAACGAATTGTTCAGGTAGCCCAAGTAGTTGGCCAGCTCGGACTCGATTCGTGGGTGCAGCGGCGCGCCAGCATCACCCAGGCGTCCAACGTACAGGTTGAGCATCAACGGCAGGATGGCCGAACCTTCGGCAAAGTGCAGCCATTGCACGTATTCATCATAAGTAGCGCTGGCCGGGTCCGGTTGCAGGCGGCCATCGCCATGACGACGAATCAGGTAATCGACAATCGCGCCCGACTCGATTACCACGTGCGGGCCGTCTTCGATCACAGGAGATTTGCCCAGCGGATGGATAGCCTTGAGTTCCGGTGGCGCGAGGTTGGTTTTCGAGTCGCGCTGATAGCGTTTGATCTCGTAAGGCAGGCCCAGCTCTTCAAGAAGCCAGAGAATACGTTGCGAGCGTGAGTTGTTAAGGTGATGGACAATAATCATGCAGGGCTCCGCCGGGTGAGAGTGATGTGTCTAGAAAAGACTGCCTCACAGCCAGGGAGTGCCCTGAAATGAATGACATTCGATGAAGGCTGCCGAACCCGAGGCTTCAGATACCTCGGTCGCTCGGCGCAGCCAATGGCTCGCAACGTAGCTCGCGTTCCACGGCAGCCTTGTCGATGACCGACCAGACATCGATAATTTTGCCGTCGCAAAACGTGTAAAAAACATTCTCTGAAAAGCTGATGTGCCGGCCCTCGGCATCAAGCCCCGTGAACCGGCCTTTGGGTGGGCAGTTGAATACCAGCCGGGCATGGGGTTTTCGGGCAATGAAACCCGCAGTAATTGCATACCCGACCGTTTTTGTAGGGAACTAGCAAGACCGACACCGCCCTAAGCCTGACATCTATGTACTGGCACGACGCTGGTTTCAAACGAAGGACTTCAGATTCATGTCTTCAGGTAGCACTTCAGTATCAGCGGCTGATCAGCAAGGTCGGCAAAACATCTCACCCAACAGACTCATCTTCATCTCCGTGCTCGTGGCAACCATGGGCGCACTCGCGTTCGGTTATGACACCGGCATCATTGCAGGTGCCCTGCCCTTCATGACGCTGCCTGTCGATCAGGGCGGGCTCGGTCTGGATGCTTACAGCGAAGGCATGGTCACTGCCTCGCTGATCGTCGGTGCCGCATTTGGCTCGCTTGCCAGCGGCTACATCTCTGACCGTTTCGGACGGCGTCTGACGCTGCGCCTGCTGTCGGTGCTGTTCATCGCCGGCGCGCTGGGCACCGCCATTGCGCCTTCCATACCGTTCATGGTGGCTGCGCGCCTTCTTCTGGGTATCGCAGTGGGCGGCGGCTCGGCAACAGTGCCAGTGTTTATCGCTGAAATCGCGGGCCCTTCACGTCGTGCCCGGCTGGTCAGTCGTAACGAACTGATGATCGTCAGTGGCCAGTTGCTCGCCTATGTGCTGAGCGCGGTCATGGCGGCATTGCTGCACACACCGGGCATCTGGCGTTACATGTTGGCCATCGCGATGGTGCCCGGCGTGTTGCTACTGGTCGGAACATTCTTCGTGCCGCCCTCGCCACGCTGGCTAGCGTCCAAGGGTCGTTTCGACGAAGCGCATGACGTACTGGGGCAACTGCGCACCAACAAGGAAGACGCGCAGCGTGAAATAGACGAGATGAAAGCGCAGGACGAGCAGGCTCGCCACCGTCCAAAAGCCAAGGAGTTATTGCGCCAGCGCTGGGTCATCAAATTATTGCTGATCGGTATTGGCCTGGGGTTCACCGCGCAGCTAACAGGTGTGAACGCGTTCATGTACTACACACCGATCATCCTTAAAAATACCGGGATGGGCACCAACGCGGCGCTGACCGCGACCATCGGCAACGGCGTGGTATCGGTCATCGCGACCCTGCTGGGGATATGGGCCATTGGCCGTTACGGGCGCCGGCATCTGTTGATGACCGGCCTGGTTATCGTGATTCTGATGCAGGCTGCACTGGGCTGTGTATTGCAATTCATGCCGCAGAACCTGACGCAGAGCTACACCGCTCTCGCCTGCATTCTGGTGTTTCTGCTGTTCATGCAGATGTGTATTTCGCCGGTGTACTGGCTGCTGATGTCCGAGCTGTTTCCCATGCAGGTACGAGGATTGCTGACCGGTACGGCGGTGTCGATGCAATGGTTGTTTAACGCATCGGTAGCGTTTACCTTCCCTATCGCAGTCGATACGATCGGCAACCCGACGTTCTTTATCTTCGCGGCCATCAACGTCGGCTCACTGATATTTGTCTTCCTGTGCCTGCCGGAAACAAAAGGCAAGTCGCTTGAGCAGATCGAGAAGCACTTGAAGAAAGAGCTCTAACCCTCTTGAACAGTCGCCCTCACCTAAAGGATTAGCCATGTCCACGACCGAGCAAGCCACTGCCACTTTCAGCAGTGCCATCCCGATACTGCGGATGTTCGACGAACGCAAGGCGCGTGAGTTTTACCTCGACTTCCTCGGTTTCAGCGTAGAGTTCGAGCACCGTTTCGAGGCTGATCTGCCGCTGTATCTGGGGATCGTCCGAAACGGGCTGCACCTGCACCTTTCCGAACATCATGGCGATGCCTGCCCAGGGGCGGCAGTGTTCATACCGACTCAGAACATCGAGCAATTGCGCGATGAACTGATCGGCAAACGGTATGGTTATGCGCGCCCGGCTATTGTTCAGCAAGGCTGGGGCAAGGTACTGGAAGTCTGTGACCCTTTCGGCAACCGGATCAGGTTCTGCGAGAGCTGAGCAAACGCTGTTGACGTTGCTCAGGTCCTGAGTCTGAGCTTACGAATAACCAATCCGGCATGCCCCATCGTTGGGCATGTCGGGTTTTTCAAGCGCAAGCATGACGCATGATTGCGTCGAAAAAGTCTCTTCCCGCGTTCCGTTCCCCTGCAAACCAAGGCTCGGCCAACGTTGGCCCATAACCTGCAAATGTGTTTATTCATCTTGTATACATGAATGAACACCACTATGACCGCACTCGACATTTTCGAATTACAGTCGGCTTTACGCTCAGGCGATGTGAACCTGAAAGCGTTCGTAAACACCCTGACGACGCACATTGATAAGGACGATCGACCAGAAGTCTGGATTCATCGCGTGTCCTTGCCAGACCTCATCGACCGGGCGGCAGCGCTGGATGAGTTGGCCAGAGCGCTGGGCGAGTCGGTGTATGAACAACTGCCGTTGTTCGGTGTGCCGTTTGCGGTCAAGGACAATTTTGATGTAGCTGGAATGCCTACCACGGCCGCCTGCCCGGCGTTCGCCTATGTGCCCAAGGAGAATGCTCACGTCGTACAGCTGCTGCTCGACAGCGGCGCGATTCTGATCGGCAAGACCAACCTCGATCAGTTCGCCACCGGGCTGGTAGGCGTCAGGTCGCCCTACGGGCCGGTGCGCAACGCTCTTGACCCGGCCTATGTCAGCGGCGGTTCCAGTTCGGGATCGGCGGTGGCGGTAGCACGTGGTTATGTGAGTTTTGCACTGGGCACAGACACGGCTGGCTCGGGCCGAGTGCCTGCAGGCTTCAATGGCATCGTCGGGCTCAAGCCCAGTCTTGGACTGTTCAGCAGTCGAGGTGTTGTGCCTGCTTGCCGTACGCTGGACTGCCCGTCCATATTTGCCAGGGATGTGATGCAGGCCTGGCAAGTGGCGCAGGTTATTGCGGCTTACGATTCGCTGGACCCAGGCAGTGTTGCTGTTCAGGCTTTGCCGGTGCTGCGCCGGGCCCGACGTGTCGCGGTCGCACGGGACTGCGAGTTCTTCGGCGATACACAGGCGCAAGCGGCGTATGCAAAAGCGCTGGAGGCCTTGCGCGACGATCCACTGGTAACCATTACACAGATCGATTTTGACGTTTTCGCCGAAGCAGCAGCCCTGCTCTATCAAGGACCGTGGGTGGCTGAACGGCGTGCGGCAGTGGGAAAATTCTTCGACACCAACGCCGACGATATCCATCCGGTGGTGCGCGGCATCATGCAGAGCGCTGCATCCTTCGACGCAGTGGATACCTTCAACGCCCGTTACCGCCTGGCAGAACTGACCCGCACCGCA
Organism: Pseudomonas coronafaciens pv. oryzae str. 1_6; assembly: GCF_000156995.2. Lineage (NCBI taxonomy): Bacteria > Pseudomonadati > Pseudomonadota > Gammaproteobacteria > Pseudomonadales > Pseudomonadaceae > Pseudomonas > Pseudomonas coronafaciens. The sequence continues at coordinate 4,111,797 of NZ_CP046035.1, forward strand.
GAGCAATTGCTGGCAGAGGTAGATGTGCTGGTGGTGCCGACCGCACCGTGCATGCCGACCATCGAGGCGGTGTTGCAAAACCCGGTCGAACTCAATTCCCGACTCGGTTATTACACCAACTTCGTCAACCTGATGAACATGTGCGCCATTGCCATTCCGGCGACAGATCGTGCAGATGGTTTACCGGCGGGCATCACCCTGATCGGGCCGGCGGGTGCCGATCAGCGTCTGGCAGAGATGGCAGCGGCCTGGCAGCCACTGTTCGGCAATGCAGACCAGAGCGAGGCCATTGCGATGGCTCCCCTGCCCTGCAGCAGCCCGACCGTGCAGGTCGCTGTGGTTGGCGCGCACCTGGTCGGTCAACCGCTCAATTGGCAACTGCTGGAAAGCAGTGCCCGCCTGCTGCGCGCGACCACCACCAGCGCAGACTACCGCCTGTACGCACTGGCAGGCACTTCTCCGCCAAAACCGGGCCTGGTGCGCGTGGCTGCCGAAGGCGCCTGCATCGAAGTCGAAGTCTGGGAGATCCCGCTGAGCCTGTTCGGGGCTTTCGTCGCGGCCATTCCTGCACCGCTGGGCATCGGCTCGCTGCAATTGGCCGATGGCCAGTGGGTCAAGGGCTTCATCTGTGAACCCGCCGGCCTTGAAGGCGCGCTGGATATCACTGATTTCAAAGGCTGGCGCGCCTACCGCGCCGCGCAAACATCTTTCATCGCTCATTGATCAGGGGTAGCACGCATGTCGAACGTCGATCGTCGCAGTTTCATCAAGTTGGCGGGCATTATCGGCCTGAGCGCAGCGCTGCCTTTTGGTCGTGCCTATTCAGCCGACGCACCATTGGTGGTGGGTTTTATCTACGTCGGCGCTCGCGACGACTTTGGTTACAACCAGGCCCACGCTCAGGCAGCCGCCATTATCAAGACGCTGCCCAACGTCAAAGTCATCGAAGAGGAAAACGTCCCGGAAACCGTGGCGGTGCAGAAAACCATGGAAGCCATGATCCGTCAGGACGGCGCGACACTGATTTTCCCAACCTCATTCGGCTACTTCGAGCCGCATGTGGTCAAGGTCGCGAAAAAGTACCCGGACGTGCGTTTCGCCCACTGCGGTGGCCTTTGGCAGAAAGGCCGGGATCCGATGAACGCTGGCAGCTTTTTTGGCTATATCGACGAAGCGCAGTACCTGAACGGCGTGGTTGCCGGGCACATGAGCAAGAGCAAAAAGCTCGGCTTTGTGGCCGCCAAACCCGTGCCTCAAGTGCTGCGCAATCTCAACGCATTCGCCATGGGCGCACGCTCGGTAGACCCGAGTATTGTCACCACGGTGATTTTCACCGGAGACTGGTCGTTGCCGGTCAAGGAAGCCGAGGCCGCCAACGGCTTGATCGATCAAGGCTGCGACGTGCTGACCTGCCATGTGGATGGTCCCAAAGTCATCGTCGAGACTGCCGAAAAACGCGGCGTCATGACCTGTGGCTATCACGCCAGCCAGGCGGCGCTGGCACCCAAAGGCTACCTGACAGGCGCCGAATGGAATTGGGAAACACCTTATCGCGCCCACGTCGCAGCAGCCCAGAGCGGCGCGCCGATGATCAACTTTCTGCGTGGCGGGCTCAAGGAAGGCTTTGTAAAGACTTCCGCCTACGGCCCGGCCGTCAACGCTGAAGCAAAGCAACAGGCAGACGCCATCAAGGCGCAGATGCTGGCAGGCCAGTTCGTGATCTTCAAAGGGCCGCTCAAGGACAACAAGGGCGCGGTAGTGATTGCCGATGGCGTGACACAAACCCAGACCGACATTGCGCTGGAAAGCATGAATTACCTGGTCGAAGGTGTGCTTGGCCAGCTCTGAGGAACGTTCATGAGTTCATCCAAAAGTCTGCGCGGTCTGGCCAGCGCGCTGTTGCCGGGGCTGCCTACGCTACTGGCAGTGTGCTCCTCGTGCGTACTGTTCGGGCTGTTTCTGGCTGTTCAGGGCAAGCCCGCGTGGCAGGCTTTGCAGTTGGTCGGCGAAGGCGCGTTCGGCTCCTGGTTCGCGCTGGAAAATACCTTGCAGCGTGCAGCGCCGTTGATGCTCACAGCGCTCTGCGTCGCCCTGCCTGCCAGGGCCGGGTTGATCATCATCGGGGGAGAAGGCGCGCTGGTACTCGGTGGACTGGCGGCGGCAGTTACACCGCTATGGCTGGGCCATCTGCCTCCAGCACTGATGCTCGGCGGCATGGCCTTGGCGGCGATGACCGTGGGTGCTCTGTGGATCGGCCTGAGTGGCTGGATGCGCCAGCGCCGCGGGGTCAATGAGACGATCAGCAGTCTGTTGCTTTCCTACATCGCTCTGGCGCTTTTCCGACAACTTGTGGAGGGTCCGCTGCGTGATCCGGCAAGCCTGAACAAGCCCTCGACCCCACCGCTGGACGATGCCTACCTGGTCGGTACGATCAGCGACGGTTTTGAGGTGCATTGGGGCCTGGTGGCGGGTGTGGTTGCCTGCCTGCTGGCGTATGTGCTGGTGCGCCACAGCGTCAAGGGCTTTGCCCTGGCAGTGGTCGGCGGCAACGTGCGTACAGCCCTGATGATCGGCTTGCCGGTGGACCGTCTGATTCTGCTCAGTTGCCTTATGGGTGGCGCGGCAGCAGGACTGGCCGGCATGCTCGAGGTGACGGCGGTGCAAGGCAGCGCGAACGCCGCGTTGATTGCAGGCTATGGCACCAGCGGCATTCTTGTGGCATTCGCCGCGCGCCATCATCCGCTGGCAATTATCGTCTGCGCCGTACTGCTGGGCGGGCTGGAAGCCAGCGGCGGACTGCTGCAGCGACGGCTCGGGCTGCCGGACGCCACCACGCTGATTCTCGAAGGGCTGCTGTTCACCAACCTGCTGCTGTGGGAAGCCCTTGGCGGGCGCATTGCCGCCTGGAAAATCAGGCTGACGACGCCGCAGCCACCGGTCGATGACAAAGGAGCGTTACAAAATGTCTGACATCGACCTGAGCACCTTTCTGCTTGCTTTGCTGGCCGGTGCGATCCGCGTCGGTACGCCGTTTCTATTCGTCAGCCTGGGCGAATGCCTGACCGAGAAAAGCGGTCGGATCAATCTCGGGCTGGAAGGCATTCTGGTTGCCGGTGCGATGTCGGGCTATGCCGTAGCGTGCCTGAGCGGCTCGGCATGGCTGGGGGTCTGCGCAGCGGCCGGGGTCGGCATTCTGTTGGGCCTCCTGCACGGCCTGGCCTGTTCGCTGCCAAGGGTCAACGACATCGCGTTCGGCATCGCGCTGATTCTGCTCGGCACCGGGCTGGCATTTTTCCTTGGCAAAGCCTTCATCCAGCCACAAGCGCCGATGCTGCCTTCACTGGCGCTGGGGGCCTGGAGTACCGAAGAGCGCGTGCGCTCGGCGCTGAACATCAACGTGCTGTTCTTCGTCGGCGCTGCACTGGCGTTCGTCCTGCACTGGGGGCTGCGTACTACGCGGTGGGGGCTGATGCTGCGGCTGGTCGGCGACCATGCCGAAACCGCCCAGGCGCTGGGCTATCGTCCGCTCAAGGTACGAGTTGTGGCCACCGCAATCGGCGGCGGGCTGGCCGGGATTGGCGGGGCCTATCTGTCGCTCTACTACCCCGGCAGCTGGAACGAAGGCTTGTCCAGCGGTCAGGGGCTGATGGCGGTTGCACTGGTGATTTTTGCCCGCTGGCGGCCATTGGCATGCCTGTGGGCGTCGCTGCTGTTCGGTGCCGCCGGGGCCATCGGACCGGCCTTGCAGGCTGTGGGCATCAGCACCGGCTACTACCTGTTTGCAGCAGCACCTTACGCGCTGACGCTGGTGGTGATGTACGCCACTTGCCGCCGCGGGCGTACGCTCAATGGCGCGCCCGGCGAACTCAGCCTGACGCGATGAACCGATCTTTTCGAGGAGGCATGACATGGCCAGTGGTCTTGGTGGTTTGAACAAATCGCCCAACGGCGTGGTGATCGGCCTGGCGCAACTGGCGCTGCCCGATCCCCATACCCGCGAGGCATTGTGGGCGCAAACCCAGAAAGTGGTCGCCATGGTGGCAAAGGCGCGGCGCAGTAACCCAGGCATGGACCTGATCGTGTTTCCCGAGTATTCCCTGCACGGCCTGTCGATGAGCACCGCGCCAGACATCATGTGCAGCCTCGATGGCCCGGAAGTCATGGCGCTGCGCGAGGCGTGCAAGGAACACAGCATATGGGGCTGCTTCTCGATCATGGAGGCCAACCCCCACGGCAACCCGTTCAACAGCGGCCTGATCGTCGATGACCTTGGCGACATTCGCCTGTACTACCGCAAGCTGCACCCGTGGGTACCGGTAGAGCCCTGGGAGCCGGGCGATCTGGGCATTCCGGTATGCGACGGTCCGCGCGGCAGCAAGCTGGCGCTGATCATCTGCCACGACGGCATGTTCCCGGAAATGGCCCGCGAGTGCGCCTACAAAGGTGCCGACATCATGCTGCGCACCGCTGGCTACACGGCTCCGATCCGTCACTCGTGGAAAATCACCAACCAGAGCAACGCGTTCACCAACCTCATGCAGACCGCGAGCGTGTGCATGTGCGGCTCCGATGGCACGTTCGATTCGATGGGCGAAGCCATGTTCGTCGATTTCGACGGCACGATCATGGCCGAAGGTGGTGGTAGGGCCGACGAAATCGTCTGCTGCGAACTGCGACCTGATCTGGTCCGCGAGGCGCGTGTGCATTGGGGTGTCGAGAACAACATCTATCAGTTCGGTCATCGTGGCTATGTGGCGGTCAAGGGCGGAGCTCAGGATTGCCCTTACACCTACATGCGCGACCTGACCGCTGGCCAGTACCGTCTGCCATGGGAGAACGACGTGGTGCACACCGACGGCCGTTCATGCGGTTTTGCCGCACCCGAGCGCGAGTTCAAACCCACGCCCAGCAGTTGGAAGGAGTAAACGCCATGAGCGAACGTCATATTGCCTCGGCGCCCTACCCCTGGCCCTGGAACGGTCAACTGCATGCACACAACACGGCGCTGATCGTGATCGACATGCAGACCGACTTTTGCGGCGTCGGCGGCTATGTGGACAGCATGGGCTATGACCTGGCGCTGACCCGTGCGCCCATCGAGCCGATCAAGGCGCTACTGGCCGTGATGCGGCCGCTCGGCTTCAGCATCATCCATACCCGCGAAGGCCATCGCCCGGACCTCAGTGACCTGCCAGCCAACAAACGCTGGCGCTCGCAGCGCATCGGTGCAGGAATCGGCGATGCAGGCCCCTGCGGCAAGATACTGGTACGCGGCGAACCGGGCTGGGAAATCATCGACGAGCTGGCACCGCTGCCCGGCGAAATCGTGATCGACAAGCCAGGCAAAGGCTCGTTCTGTGCCACCGATCTGGAGCTGATCCTGCGCACGCGGGGCATCGATAACCTGATCCTGACCGGTATTACCACCGATGTATGCGTGCACACCACGATGCGCGAGGCCAATGACCGCGGTTTCGAATGCCTGCTGCTTGAAGACTGCTGCGGCGCGACCGACCCTGCCAACCATGCCGCCGCATTGAGCATGGTCAAGATGCAGGGCGGCGTGTTCGGCGCAGTCGGCCATTCGTCGATGCTTCACGACCTGTGGGAAGCATGAGTATGCGTGCCCCGAGCCTGGAAACGATCGGCGCCAGCAAGTATTTCGGCAGTTTTTGCGCACTGAACGCAGTGTCGTTCAAAGTCCGCGCCGGCACCGTCCACGCCCTGCTCGGCGAGAACGGGGCCGGCAAGAGCACACTCGTCAAAGGCATCATCGGCTACAGCGCGCTGCAATCAGGCAGCATTCTGGTCAATAACCGGGAATACGCGATCAACAGCCCTCGAGACTCTCACCAGTTGCAGATCGGTATGGTGTATCAGCACTTCACCGTCGCGCCGGGGCTGAGCGTTGCTGAAAATCTGGTGTTGTCGCGGGATGATCTACCGTGGCGTATCCACTGGGCCAGCGAGTACGAACGCCTCGAAGCGTTCATGGCGAAAATGCCATTTCGGCTCGATATTCATCGGCCGGTCAGCAGCCTGGCCGCCGGTGAGAAACAGAAGCTGGAGATCCTTAAACAGTTGTATCTGGAACGCCGGCTGATCATTCTCGACGAGCCTACCTCGGTACTCACCCCCCAAGAGGCCGACGAAGTACTGGGGCTTATGCAGGCGATGGCGCACCGTGGCGAACTTACTGTGCTGATGATCACCCACAAATTTCGTGAGGTCAGCACCTATGCAGACGACGTGACGGTACTGCGCAAGGGTCGCTGGGTGGGAACAGCGGCAGTGGCCAAGACCACTACTCGGCAAATGGCCGCCTGGATGATGGGCGAAGCCGAGGTTCGCGGCGTAAGCAACGAGCGCCCGGAGATGCCCTCACGTACACCTCAGTTGCAGGTAGAGCGCCTTGATGTACCTGGTGACAAGGGCACCCTGGCCGTGAAAAACCTTTCTCTGGCCGTTCATCCGGGCGAGATCGTCGGTATTGCGGGCATCTCTGGCAATGGCCAACGCGAACTTACCGAAGCCCTGCTCGGCCAGCGGCCATTCAGCGCAGGGAAAATAGCGGTTGATGGCCAGCCCTATCACGCACGGCGCGAGCAGATGCAGCGCCTGCGGGTGTTCAGCCTGCCCGAAGAACCTTTGCGCAACGCCTGCATCGGCACCTTCAGCGTCGCCGACAATCTGGCACTGCGCAACTTCGATCAGGCGCCATTGTGTAAGGGCTGGCGCCTTGATCGACGAGCCATCGGTGCTCAGGCAAAAACCTTGATCAAGCAGTTTCAGGTCTCGCCCAACGACCCGAACAGGCCAATCGGCACCTTGTCCGGAGGGAACGTGCAACGTGCGGTACTGGCCCGCGAGCTGACCCATGACGTGGCTGTGCTGATCGTCGCCAACCCTGTTTTCGGCCTGGATTTCGCCAGCGTGGCGCTTATTCATCAGCGTCTGATCGATGCGCGCAACAACGGCACAGCGGTCCTGTTGCTCAGTGAGGACCTTGACGAGCTGCTCAGCCTGGCAGACCGGATCGTGGTCATCCACGACGGCGAACTGGTCTTTGAAACCCGCGCAACAGTCGCCGATCGCACCGAACTGGGCCGCCACATGGCCGGCGCCGATCAGCCTTCGGAGCAACCGGCATGATCCGCATCAATGCGCGCCCGGACAGTTTCAGTTGCGAGCTGTCGCAGACCGCCTTGGTGATCATCGACATGCAGCGAGATTTTCTCGAGCCCGGCGGGTTTGGCGCTGCACTGGGCAATGACGTCACACTGCTGCAAGCCATCGTACCTTCGGTGCAGCGGCTGCTTGCGCTGGCTCGCGAACAGGATCTGATCGTGATTCATACCCGAGAATCCCACCCTGCGGACCTGTCCGACTGCCCACAGGCCAAAATTGATCACGGCTTGCCAGGCTTGCGCATCGGCGACCCTGGCCCGATGGGACGCATACTGATTCAAGGGGAACCCGGTAATCAGATTATCGAGGCGCTGACGCCCGTTGCCGGCGAGTGGGTCATCGACAAGCCGGGCAAAGGCATGTTTTTCGCCACTGACCTGCACCTGCGCCTCACTGAGGCGGGCATCACTCATCTGATTTTCGCTGGCGTCACCACTGAAGTATGCGTGCAGACAAGCATGCGCGAGGCCTGTGATCGGGGTTATCACTGCCTGCTGATCGAGGACGCGACCGACAGCTACTTTCCAGCCTTCAAACAGGCCACGCTGGACATGATCACAGCGCAGAACGCAATCGTCGGCCGAGTGGCATCGCTCGCCGACGTGCAGCAGGCTCTACCTGCAAGGAGTACGCAGTAATGGACATCAACCTTCCTCACGTAGTCGCCGAAGTCACCCATGCTTTCGCAGATTACGAACGCGCGTTGCTGGCGAATGAACTGACCACGCTGGATGCGTACTTCTGGAACTCCGAACAGGCTGTGCGCTACGGCGTCGCAGAGAACCTGCACGGTGCCGACAGCATTGCGCGATATCGACGCCAGTGTCAGCCAGTCGGGCCGGGGCGCACGCTGCTGCGTACGGTGGTCAGCACTTTTGGAGAAGACTTCGCCACCGTCAGCACCGAATTTCACGATGGCGTTACTCAGCGTCTGGGGCGGCAAATGCAGACCTGGGCACGTCTGGACGGCGGCTGGAAAGTCGTTGCTGCACATGTCAGCATTGACCTGAGCAGCCTGGAGCCACGCCCTTGAATCCCCCGAACACCACCAATGCACTGGCAGAAGACGTCTATCGCCGGCTGAAACAGGAGATTTTCGACTTTTATCTGCTGCCCTATGACAGGTTCACCGAAACGCAATTGGCGGACCGTTACCAGGTCTCCCGAACCCCGGTGCGCGACGCGCTGTACCGCCTGCAACGCGAGGGTTACCTGGACGTGGAGTTCCGTCGCGGCTGGTCGGTCAGGCCGCTGGATTTCGACCAGATCGACCAGCTCTATGACTTGCGTATCGTGCTTGAGTGCGCGGCGATCGAACGTATCTGCGCATCCGCCGACGTGCATCCCGAGCTCACCACTCTGCGAGAGCACTGGTTGATTGATCGCGACAGTTGGCAGACCGACATGCAAGTCGTCGCCGACCTCGACGAACAGTTCCACACCCAACTGGTCGCAGCCTCGGGCAATCTGGAAATGGCCCGTATTCATCAGGAAGTCACCGAACGCATCCGCATCGTCAGGCGGCTCGACTTCTTCAAAAGCGCCCGCATCGAACACACCTACCTTGAGCACGCCGCCATTCTCAACGCACTTCAGGCGCGCAAGCGCGACGAAGCGCTCCTGCTACTGCGCTCGCACGTGGAGATCAGCAAACTGGAAGTGCGCAAACTGACGATATCCATGCTCAGCGACGCGCGACGGCGCTATGAGGCGTGAGAAGAACGCTGCCGCCTTCTAGAACACTTCATTCACACGCCTCATTCACCATCCGTTGATCATCGCCGCGCCATGGCCGTTATGGCGCGCGGCCCGCTGTGCTCCGCCACATGGGCCAATGAATAACAGCCTGATTGCGCGTTCGTCGCAATGACCACTCAGGCAGCCTGATTTCCCGTCAGCGATGCTCTTCTTCGTGCAAGCCATCATCAGCTCCGCATCTCCGTCAGGCCAGTTGCTGTCTTTTGCAACCTTTCATTGGCGTGCCGGTCGGACTATTCAGCAATTGATGGCATTTAGTTATCACCCGGCATTGAGGCGATGAAATACCGGGCACCGTTGAGTGAATTACAGGAATAGTCAGATGAGCCATCAGGGCGACGAGCGCGACCATAGCGCACCTTCGAATCATGACCGCATCGCAGAGGTGTTGAAGGCTGCCGCCCACTCTGCGTGCTGTTCTCTGGGTTCGCTGATGGTGCCAGGGGCATCGGGTTGGGAACAGACTGCCCGCTTTGGCAGCGGAGACTGTTCTGTCGACGAGGTGTCGCTAAGAACGCTGTCGTCTTATGGCGATGTGGTATGGGTAGGCCACGACAGCCCCAAGGCCCCTCTGCAAGACAGCGACCGATGCACCCTGATCTACGTTGCCATACGCGGGTCGATGCGCGAGTTGCTGGGTGCTGTTCTACTGAGCAGTAGCGACCCCAAAGCAAGCTTCAGTGCTGCGCAACGGTACGCGCTTCAGACCCACGCGGCTCACCTGAGCACCTACCTGCAACCTGATCGTGAGGCCGAAACCGCCAACCCGCTGTTGGGCTCCATCGAAAGGCTGCGGCTGCTTGAATCAGTGGTCATCAATGCCAACGACGCGATTCTGATTACCGAAGCCGAGCCGATCGATCTGCCGGGGCCTCGCATCGTCTATTGCAACCCGGCGTTCCTGGCTATAACGGGTTTTACCGAAGCAGAAGTCATCGGGCAGACACCCCGGATACTTCAATGCGAAGACACCAGTCGTGAAACCCTGGACGTCATCCGCGAAGCGCTCACTCACTGGCGGCCGGTCGAAGTCGAACTGGTCAACACGCGCAAGGACGGCAGTCAGTTCTGGGTCGAACTGAGCATCGTGCCGGTGGCCAACGAGAAAGGCTGGTTTACTCACTGGGTCTCCGTGCAGCGGGATATCACCGAGCGCAAGGAGTCTCAGCACCTGGCTCAACGAGCGCGTCTGGAATGGGAAGAAAAACTAGCCCTGCAGAGCCGCCTGGAAGAGCGCGAGCGCATCTCGGAGGAGCTCGCCTATATCGCGTTTCATGATGAACTGACTTCACTCTACAACCGCGCCTACCTCATGAATGAGTTGACCCAGGCATTTGAAAACCTTGACCCGCAATACGAACGTGCGACGGTGCTGTTTCTGGACCTGGACGGGTTCAAAGTCGTCAATGACAGCATGGGCCATCTGGCCGGCGACCAGTTGCTGAAGCGCGTGGCCAACCGGTTGCAAAACTGTGTACGTTCCAATGATGTGCTGGCACGAATTGGTGGTGACGAGTTTGCAATATTGCTGATGGGCAAGGATCAGCCGGAGACGGCAGTCAGAATGGCAGAGCGCATTGTCAGTCAGTTGCATGCAGCCATTCAGATCGAAGGTCAGGACATCTTCATATCCTGCAGCATCGGCATAGTCACCGCCTGCGACAGCCACTCAAAGCCGGAGGACTTGCTGCGTGACGCAGACGTAGCCATGTATTCTGCGAAGAAACAAGGCAGAGGACGCTGGAGCATCTTCAACGCCTCGATGCGCGAAGCGGCGATTGATACGCTGGTGATCCAGAACGCCCTGCGCCAGGCCCTCGAAGACAAGGACTTCCTGGTCTTCTACCAACCCATCTACAGCAGCGACAGTGAAGACCTGGTGGGCGTCGAGGCGTTGGTCAGATGGGATCACCCCTCAATGGGCATCATTTCACCGGATGCGTTCATCCCTATTGCCGAAGACCTCGGCATCATTCACGAGTTGGGCGAATGGGTCATGAACAAAGCCTGTAGCGAGGTGCAGGCATGGCGCAAGGCGTTCTCTCATCTGGACTTGAGACTCAACGTCAATGTGTCCGGGAAAGAACTCAGCCATCCCGGATTCGTCGATCAGGTTACCCGGATCATTGCGGTAACCGGGTTGCCTGCAACGCAACTTCAAATAGAAGTCACCGAATCGGTCTTTCTTTATCAACCGGACGAGATAGCAGAGATTCTCCGCCAGATTCGACAGCTTGGCGTGCGGGTGGCACTGGACGACTTCGGCACCGGTTACAGCTCACTGGGCTACATAGACCGTTACCCTATCGATGCGGTGAAGATAGACCGGTCTTTCGTCTCGCGCATGATGACCTACGACCGGAGCGAGGCGATCGTCAGCAGTATCCTGTCTCTGGGACGGGCGCTTGATCTGGATATAACCGCTGAAGGCGTGGAAACAGAGGAACAGTACAACCGCCTGCATAAAATGGGCTGCCCGTATTTTCAGGGCTACTTTCTGAACAGACCCATGCGGTCAGAAGCACTTGAGCACGTTATCAGGTCTGTCGCGGTATGCGGTGCCTGACCCCGCAATCAAATGATTTGCTGCAGGGTTTGTGGCAATCAAGCGGGGTAGAGGTATGCCTCCCCCCGTTACATAAACGGCCATTTCACCGAGGCGGCCAACCCCCTCACACCAGCCAGTGCCACAACAGCAACGTTCCTATCAGCCCTGTCACCGAGACAATCGTTTGCAGCACGGACCAGACCCAGAGGGTCTGCTTCAGTTGCAGGCCAAAGTATTCACGGACCATCCAGAAGCCGGCATCGTTTACATGGCAGAAGAACACCGAACCTGCACCAATTACCAGGGCAATCAGCGATGCCTGGATCGGCGCAAGCCCGGCCATCATCGGTGCAAGAATGCCCGCTGTGGTGGTGGTCGCCACAGTGGCTGAACCGGTGGCCTGACGCAACGCCACGGCGATCAGCCAGGCCAGCAGCAGGTAAGGCATATGCGCGCCTTCTGCGACCTTGCTGATGGTCTGACTGACCCCGGCATCCAGCAATGTCTGTTTCAAGCCACCACCGGCACCGATGGTCAGCAACAGTACGGCGATAGGCGCAAGGCTTTTACGCAGCGTCCCGCCGACATGCTCGCGGGATAGCCCATTCGCCCAGCCCAGGCAAACCGTTGCTGCCAGCACCGCGATACCCAGAGCGACCAGCGGCTCACCGAGAAACTTCAAGGTCAGTGCGATGTTGCTTTCAGGCTCCATCGTCACCTTGGCCAGGGTGCTGCCGAGCATGAGAATCACTGGCAGCAGAATAATCAACAGCGAGATGCCGAACCCCGGCTGGCGACGGTTATCGGGTCTGGCACTGAACAACTCGCCCAGCTCGGCGGGTTCTTCAATGTGCATGCGCTTCGACAACCAATTGCCATACAGCGGGCCTGCGAAAATCACCGCTGGCACCGCAATGCAGAACCCCAACAGCATGGTCAGGCCCAGGTCTGCGTGCAAGGCACTGACCGCGATCAGCGGTCCTGGGTGGGGTGGCATCAATGCGTGCAGCGTGGTCATGCCAGCAAGTGCCGGAATAGCGATTTTCAGCAGCGGCTGCCCGGACTGACGCGCCATCACGAAGATGATCGGCACCATCAGGACCAGTCCCACTTCAAAGAACAACGGCAGGCCAATGACCATTGCCACCAGCGCCATAATCCAGGGCAGCGTCCTGCCCTTGCCCAACTTGAGCAAGGTGGAAGCAATCCGGTCCGCAGCACCGGACTCGGCCATCAAGGCCCCCAGCATCGCACCCAGCGCGATAATGATCCCCGCTTCACCGAGAATGCTGCCTGCACCCTTGCTGAATGCCTTGGCAACCGACTCGGCGGGCAAACCAGCGCCTATTCCGGCGATGAACGTACCCACGAGAATCGATAGAAACGGAGGAAGCCTGGTAGCGCTGATCAGCACGATGATCGTGGTGATCGCAATCAGGCAACAAATAATCAGTCGGGTGTCATGGAACACCCAGGCCGCAGAAGACAGATCCAACACAGTACCCCTAACGTTTGGTATCCAGCTCAGGCGCTTTCAACGCCGAGAGACAGAAAGATTCGAAACAATTGGTTTCAATTCATCAAAAGATACCGGAATACCCACAAGCGTCGCAGCTAAATATTCAGTTTGCCGACTTCGTCTGCACTTGAGTGCCTGGCAGTTTCGGCAGTCGTCCGGGCCATGAAGTCCATCCGTTCCAGGCAAGATGCGCCCTACAACTGATGTGGGTATAGTGGAAATGCAACGAGCGTTCAGAGTGTGCGGTCAAAGCGACAGGGCCTGCGATCAACCCGGCATTGCCTCACATTTGTCTGGTCAGCGCCACGATCAGTTAGCGGATCACTCGACAGGAAATCAGATGACCTCATCCAGCCAGCGTCTTGCCCTGCTTGAAGCCGTGGTCGAGCAGTCGTTCAATGCGGTACTGATAACCGACGCCAAGCTGACCGAAGGGGGTCCGTTCATTGTTTATGTCAATCCGGCATTCTGTGCGATGACGGGTTATACAGCAGAGCAATTGATCGGCCTGTCGCCAAAATTCCTGCAAGGTGCGGACACCGACCCTCAGGTAATAGCGCGGATGCGCCAGTGTTTGAGCGATAAACTCTTTTTTGAAGGATCGACAGTCAACTACCGCGCCGATGGCAGCCCGTATATTGTCGAGTGGAAAATCTCTCCGGTGCATGACGATGCAGGCAACCTGTGCAACTTCGTGTCGGTCCAGCAAAACATCAGCCCTCGCGTCCAGGCTGAGCGCGAGCAACACCTGTTGGCACAAGCACTGAATGCGGCGTTAGACCCGATTATCATCACAGATCGCAACGCGCTTATTGTATTTGCCAACGAAGCTTTTCAGCAGGTCACGGGCTACAGCTCGACAGAGATCATTGGTCAAAACCCGCGAATGCTTCGTTCAGGCAAACACGATGAACTGTTCCATGAAGCGCTGGCAAGCGGCGAGCCGTTTCGCACCACCTTCATCAACAAGCGCAAGGACGGCTCGCTGTTTTATGCGGAACACAGCATCTCTCCGCTGCGCAACGTCGAAGGCACCCTCACTCATTACGTCAGCATCAGCCAAGACGTGACGACACGGCTGGGTCGCGAACAGAAGTTACTGGAGATTGCTCACAGCGATACACTCACTGGCCTGGACAATCGAAGATCCGCCGAACATACCCTGGAGCGCATGATCAGTACCGCGTGGATAACGGGTAATCCGTTCAGCCTCATCATCTGTGATATCGACCATTTCAAGCGAGTCAATGACCAGCACGGCCACCCTGCTGGCGACGCCGCCCTGAAAAGCGTTGCGTCCATGTTTAAACACCAGATTCGTACGCACGATGTGGCGGCCCGTTGGGGCGGCGAAGAGTTTCTGATCCATGTGCCCGACAGCTCACTAAAACAGGCAGTCGAACTGGCGGAGCGCGTTCGCAAGAGCGTTGAAGGTCTGGAGATACCGGAAACCGGCTCGGTGACTATTTCTCTAGGCGTGGCAGCACTGGACCCCGGAGAAACGGCAGCGAGCCTCATTCAGCGAGCGGACAAGGCGCTTTATCAAGCCAAGCGCCTTGGCCGGAACCGTGTAGAGAGTGCGAAGACCGACCACACGGCTTATTGATACGACCGCGTGCCGTGATCTGACGCCCTGGTCTTATGGCCGCTGGCTACCGGCAACCAGCACGGGCACTCTCAGCACCTTATTGGCGGCGGTGATGTAAACCCAGTGCTGTGACCCTGTCGAACAAAAAGCGAGGTTGCCTGTGTCCTCGGCATCAACCTTTAGCCTGCCAAGCAAATCTCCTTTGGCAGAAAACACCTGAACGCCCTCTTTACTGCTGCTCCAGACATTACCCTGCGCATCGACCTTGACCCCATCCGGGATACCGGGCGCAATGTCAGCGAATACTCTACCGGCGCTCAGCGCGCCATCACGCACTTCATAGACCATGATTCTGTGAGCCAGCTTCGAGTTTTTGAAGTCATGAGCCAGTTGGGAATCGGCCACGTACAACAGATGTTTATCAGGTGAAAAGGCCAGACCATTGGGCGAATGAAGTCCAGGTGTATCAAGCCTGGTCAGGGTGTCGCGCTCCGGATCGTAATGGTAGAGATACTCCCCGCCCTGCTCCGGCTTGCCGCCATAGCTCTCTGCCTCGTTCAAGACACCAAAGGTCGGATCACTGAACCAGATGCCGCCACGATCATCGACTACGACATCGTTGGGACTGTTCAACCGTTTGCCCTGATACCGATCGACCAGCGTGCGCCATTGACCATCCGGCTCCTGGCGCACAATCGCACGCTCACCGTGGGAGGCTGCAACGATATGGCCCTTGGAATCCCGCGCCCGCCCATTCTGATAATGAGCAGGATCCAGCAAGGTGCTGACGCCACCCTGCTCTTTCCAGCTCATGACTTTGTTAGCCTTCACGTCACTCCAGATCACGCCACCATCGGGCAGGCATAAAGGACCTTCCGCCCACTGCGCATCGGCAGTCAGCAGGTGTGCTTGCGCATCGGGCTGAACAAGTGCCGCAAACCGCGTGTCGAGCGCCTCGACTTTTACGGACGACGTCACATCAGCAGCCATCGCTGCGCCGGCAGCCAAAAGCGCAACACCCAAGACCAGCACTGAGGTTTTCTTGCCCGGATGACTTGAAAATCGATTCATGTGCTTCGTCCTGTCATTCAATAGGCGCAAAGGCCAGAGCCACGTTTGGCAGCAGCTTCAGGCTTGAGTTTCAACGGGCAGATTCATAACCGTATTGAACAATAAGCCGGAAAGACAAGGCCTGCCCATGACGGCAGGCCCGAAAGGGTCACATCAAAGTGTTGGCAACTGCCCGATGCGCCCCATCATTTCGGTAACGATCTGCAGGTCCAGCAAGAACTGCTCGGTAGTCTTGAACTCGTTGTCCGTGTGACCGGTGTACTTGACTTCAGGTCTGGCGAGACCGAACTGCACGCCATTTGGCAGTTCATGTACCGAAGTGGCGCCTGCCGAAGTACCAAACGCATGTTTCATATCGAGGTTTTCGCTGGCCACGGCGAGCAACGCCTTGACCCACTCACCTTCAGGGTTGCGATACATGGGCTCGGCAATGGAATAGTCGAACGCTGGCTTGATAGCGGTTTTCTGGCTCCAGGCCGCCAGCTTGTCGGCTATTTCAGACTTGAGTACTTCAGGGGATTTACCCTTGGGCACGCGCAAGTTGACCGCCAGTTTGAATGCCTTGTCATCCAGTCCAACGTACGTCAGGGAAGCGGTCAGCGGCCCCATGAATTCGTCGGAAAAACCGATGCCGAGCTTTTCGCCCAAATAGTCCAGGCCCCAGTTTTCGGCAGCATAGCGAGCGGCGTCCGTAATATGATTGTGCTTGAGCGCGACCTTGCCTTCGAGGCTGTTGATGAAGTCCAGCATTCTCGCTACCGGATTGACGCCGGACTCGGGCTCTGATGAGTGAGCGGAAACACCGGTAACAGTCAGTTTGACGTCTTTGCCTTCAACCCTTGTGGCGATTTCGAAGTTGCCACCATTGCGCTGTACATAATCGGCACTGGCCTGTTGCAGGCTGGCCGCCAGTTCAGCAGGTTTGTCGCTCACCAGCGTAGCGACCGATTTTGACGGGATCTGATTGGTGGCCATGCCTCCGGTCATCGATACGATCTCGGCGCCCTCGCCCTGTGCGGCGCGCTTCGCAAAACTCGCCATGACAGTGCCATAGCCCTTTTCCGCGATCACAACCGGATAACCGCCATCCAGTGCCAGGTTGTAAGCAGGTGTCGGATTACGCTCGAAATAATAGGGAATAGCATCACCAGCGGTTTCTTCGGTGGTGTCTATCAGCAACTTGAAGTTTCTCGCCAGCGGCAGCTTTTCTTCCTTGATAACTTTCATGGCATAGAGCGAAACAACGATGCCGTTTTTATCATCTTCAGTGCCGCGTCCGTACATGCGATCGCCGATCAAGGTGACGTGGAACGGGTCCAGACGGGTGCCGTCAGGCAATACCCAGTTCTCCGGCGTCACCGGCACTACGTCGGCATGAACGTGAATACCCACGACTTCATCACCACTGCCGTCCAGTGAGATTTCATAGACGCGATTATCGATGTTGCGAAACTTCAGGCCGAAGCTTTCGGCGAGGCCCTTGATCTTGTCGGCGATCTTGATGAACTCAGGGTTTTCATGCTGAGCCACACCGTCTACACGAACTGTCGGAATGGCGACCAGCTCGCGCAGGGTCTCCGTGGCGGCACTGCCGTATTTCATCCGCGCATAAAGGCCGAGCAGGCGATGAATTTCATTCTGCTGATCTTCAGACAGCTTTTTGTTGTCGAGGAAGGCGCTAATCGCAGGACCGATATTGGCACTTTTAGCGACGTCATCCTTGGCCAGACTTCCCAGAAACTCCCTGAAGTCAGTGACCGGGGTATTACTGAACGTCTTGACGATGACGGCACTTTGTTGCGCACTGAGATTGGCAAAGGCCGAAGTGGAAACCACCGAGAGACTGGCCAGCACCAGCGTGGCTGCGGCCAGTTTTTTGAGGGCAAAGTTCATTATTGAAAGCATTCCTTGGCAGGCATGAAGAGGAATATCTGATCGATCGATCAGAAAGCTTTCAAACTTACACCACAAGACAACATTGCGGGAACCCCGATATGGCATACAGAACCTGCGAGAAGCGACGCACTGTTTTCCTCGCACATTGAAGACTTCACGTCCTGTTGCACAGCGCAGCAGACACTGTTGGACCCCGCCCCGACTGTGACATCATCCACGCCTGTCTGTGAATTTGCACAGGCCATGGAACGACGATATCCCCACACACGGAAGGAAAACAAAGTGCATTCAAGAAACCGGCTGGCAGCGTTACTGATGTCGATAAGCCTCTCCCTCATCGGGTGTGACAAAAGCGACGCACCTCAAAACGTCGTACAGCCCGGCAGCCCGCCGCAACAGCAAATGAGCGCCGAACAGGCAGAGGTCGAGAAGTACAATAAGTACGTGAAAGCGGCCAATTACGGCGCTGACTTTGGTGAGTTGCTGGAGAGTCGTCTGAACGAATACCCGAAGAAGCTTGCGCCGGGTAAAAAACTGACCAGTTACGATCTGTTCACAGCCTACTCCATCAATGGCTGGCAACAGAATCTGAAAGAAGCGCTCGCCATCGAGTCCCCCATGCCGGAACTGGATGAGCCAGCCAAAGGCATGCTGGATGCATTGGCCAGGCTGGAGCCAATCCACGCCGAACTTGAAAACTATGCACAGTCCAAAGGCTTTCTTGCCGACGATGGGAAAAAGGCCCGTGACATGGAACCTGCACTTGAAGCCGGGATGAAGGATGTCGCAACCTCTCAAGCCGCTTTTTTTGACGGAATAAGCAAGCGCGACGACATCAACATCCGCACTGCATTTGAAAGCGCAGAAAAAGACTCGCAGGCCTACTACCGAGCCGGCATCGTAGTGTATGCAAAAGAGTCTGCACGACTGGCCGGTGAGTTCTTCAAGAACGCCGGAAGCGAAGAAACAGCAAAGCCTTTCGAAGCAAGCCTGAACAAGACAGCGCAGATGATCGAGAACTGGGACAAGAAGTCCCGTGCGCAAAAACGTCCGATTGGCTGCGTTTCCATCATGAACGACCTGAACGGCTTCGTCGGCAAAGGACGGGAGGCCATCAGCGATGCGCGAAGCGGTAATTACAAACGTGAAAACAGCAGCGAGATGCACTGGAGAGTGGCCAACCCGATCAAGCGTGGCTACGACGATGTACAAAGCGCTTTCGGTCGCCTGATCAACAGCATGAACAACGATGAGTGCATTTAACGTCACACGGTCACTCGCAGGATGCGCGAGGACTTCATTGAAGGGCATCCTGCGAGACATCTCATGAGAGCGCTCGAATGATCATGTTGCTGCGCTACCTTAAAGCTCGCTTCGGTCACAAACCTCCTGCACCGCCGCCTCTGTCTGCCAGTGCCCCGGCTACCGAGCCAGTGAATCAGGGGCAACTTATGTCTCGCGTGCAACAGAACCTGGCCTGGCTGCCGGTTTATAAAGAGCCTGAGCCGTTAAATCTAGCGCCCCCCGCCTGCCCGCCCTTGGGCAGGGAAAACGAGCCATTGCTTGCCCGCTACCGCGCTTACATCACGCAGGTAGAACATGCAGACAGATCCACGCAGGACGATACATCCCGTGAAACAGGGCGCAAGTTAGCTCAAGAGTTACTCGATACGGCAATCACCTTGGCCAGTATGAAAGCCGATAGTTCGCCCTCTATGTACTGGCTGATACAATCCGCAGCCATCGCCTCACTGTTTGCTGACGGCGTCCAATCGCAAGCGTTTCAGTATTACAGAGAACAACTGCAGCAGTACAAGAACGCACGAAAGACCGCCGGGCAAGTAATGGCGTTTGATATCTATGTGGAACGGCATACGCCAAAGCACGTCAGGACGTTCCTGCCACACCCGTCAAGCGAGACGCGCTCACCCGACGAACCTGTACCAACGCCTGAGGATATCGATGAACTGTTGTCGTATCTGCCACGGTTGTACCCCTGCGGGATAGCCATCAAGACGTATGTCGTCAAGGAGAACACGTATTGGCCGGAGTACTTCCAGGTCGTAAACGACTTCTATCGTGCCGCAGGTAAAGACTGCTGGACAGACGTTGATTATATAAGTCATGGCGCAGGAGACATGCTCGAAAACGATGCTTATATCACTCAGGCAAACCTTGCAGACATACAAACCATGCTCACCTATTGCACCAGGGGCGAACGCTTTTGCGATGGACACCATGGCGGAATGATCGAGAAAGGCTACATTCTCAAGATCCTGCACAGACTGACCATACTGCGCGGCATGCACGACTGACGCTCGGGCCTTAATCGCGAACCGAACGTCTACTGCGACGAGAGAATGAGAGGTGTCTGGTGCGCACGCTTATCGCGCTTATCACATAAAACTCTATCTTTCGAATGACTTCAGTAGTGTATGACGGCTCCAGGGCCCGCAGTAGTCGGGGAGACACGCGATCAGCTTGTAACCGCAGCGCGCATACCACTTGGCGACATCGTCATCCAGCGTTTCGATTAAAGCGTCCACACAGCCTCGCTCGATGGCCAAACCTTCAATCCTGTGCAACGCCTCTGCCCCCAGGCCCTTTCCGCGAGACTGAGCGTCAATCCACAGGTAGCTCACAAAGAGTCGCCGGAACTCGGTGCGACCTGTCGCACCGCCAATCAGTAGATCGTTTTCCATGACCATGCAGGCGATCAGGTCAGCCAGCCCCCCTTTCGCCTCTGACATTGCGCGACCGTGTTTCAAGACCTCGGCACCCACGACCTGAATTTGATCATTGGTAATCTGTACGCCTGTAAGCCACTCCCTCATGTCATCTATTCCTTTATTTTCGGCAGAAAATACATGAGCAAGATAAAGGCCAACCAGACGGTCAACATGCTGAATTCTTCAGCCACTGACAAGTCCGAGTATTAATGGGCGACAGCAACAGATCGTCCGCTCATCTATTACGAGGGCATCCCGATGACTACTGCATTCAAGGTTGGCGACGCTGTACGCTGGAATTCCGAAGCGGGCGAGATACACGGCAAGGTCACGAAAGTGCATGTAAAGGATGTCGAATTCATGGGCAAACACCGGCCGGCCTCCAAGGATGAGCCGCAGTTCGAAGTGAAGAGCGACAAGACCGGGCATTTGGCGATGCACCATGCGGAAGCGCTCAAGCTCGCTTGAGCGTTAATAAAGTACGAGGCACATGCGCCACGATCTGAAAACAGTTGTAAGCACCTGACGTGCTGGCGCTTTGGGTGTTTTCAAAGCGCCAGACGGCGGAACTGTTTTTCAGAAGGCCCTTATCAGATCACACCGCACGCTGCACGGTCCCCGCCGCCGCCCAATGGCTTGGGCATGTCGGAGTGGTTATCGCCGCCAGCATGGACCATTAATGCGTGGCCTTTGATTTCTGACAGCTTTTTCAGGCGCGGAGCCAATACCGGGTAGTTCGCGGTGCCGTCGGCCATGACATACAGCGCAGGCAGATCGCCCAAGTGGCCATTTGCGTAAGGACCAAGATGCTTGCCGGTCTTGGCAGGATCAAAGTGGCCGCCCGCTGCCAGGGCAGCAACCTTCACGCCGTCTTTGGTGCCTGCATCGCAACTGCCGTTTTCATGCACATGAAAGCCATGAACGCCTGCGGGCAGGTCAGTCAGTTTAGGCGTGAACAGCAAGCCATATTCCGTTTCGCTCACAGAGACACTGCCGATGGGTTTGGGTGCGCCATCTGCACTGACGAGATTGATCGGAACGTCCAGCGATGCAGCCTGAACGCTGAAGGAAAATACGCCAAGCAGGCCTAGCCAAAGATGAGGTTTCATAGGTTTCAATGCGTCCCTGATCAGGTAATCGAAAGGGACGTTGCTTCAGGCAAGGTGAGTCTGTAAGCCGCGCAACGTCCTTGAGGTCACAGAGGGTGTGACCAGAATCAGCGCAATTCTATGCAAAAAGATGAGCGAGGACCGCTCGGGAAAGTAATGCAAAACGTCACAACCGACCTGCCGACATTTGTCGACAGGTCGGTGATAGAGCCCTTTGCGCGGCTGTCCGCGCAAAGGGCCAGCGCTGAAAGCTACTCAGATATCCAGGCAGATCTTGCCGAAATGCTGGTTGGTCTCCTGATACTTGAACGCTTCGACAATGTCGGTCATCGGGAACGAACGATCCATGACCGGGCGCATGCCGTTGGCATCGATTGCGCGAATCATATCCTGCTGCTGAGTGCGGCTGCCCACCAGAACTCCCTGCATGCGAAGCTGCTTGACCAGCGCCGGGACGAACTCCAGTTGACCGGCTACACCACTCAGAATACCGATGACCGAGATGTGGCCAGCAACGCGTGCTGCGTTCATGGAATGCTGCAACGTAGACGGACCGCCTACGTCAATGATGTGATCGACACCACGGCCGCCAGTCAGCTTGCGGGCCGTCTCACCCCAATTGCTGTCCTTGCGATAGTTGATCAGGTGATCGGCACCCATTGCCTGCAGACGCTCAAGTTTTTCATCACTGGAAGACGTTGCGATCACGGTTGCGCCTACCATTTTGGCGAACTGCAAGGCGAAGATCGACACGCCTCCAGTGCCTTGCACCAACACAGTGTCACCGGCTTTCAACGCATCATCGACCATCAACGCGCGCCATGCAGTCAGGCCCGCAGTGGTCAGGGTAGATGCTTCGGCATGGCTGTAGCCCACTGGTGCATGGGTAAAAGAGGTCGCACGGGCAGTCACCTGCTCACGGGCATAACCGTCGACGCCATCACCAGGAACGGTGACGAACCCCTCAACCAACGGCTCACCGCTGATCCATTCAGGGAAGAACGTGCTGACCACGGAATCGCCAACCTTGAACTCGCTGACGCCCTCGCCTATGGCAGTCACGACGCCTGCACCGTCGGCCATGGGAATGCGGTTCTCGCTCGGTGCCCACATGCCGGTAACGACAGCGTAGTCATGATAATTGAGCGAATTGGCATGCAGACGCACGGTGATTTCGCCGGACTTCGGTGCCAGCACTTCGCTTTCGCCAACGCTGACCTGATCGTAGCCGCCGCCAGCCTGCACGTAGATGGTTGTGTTGCTCATGGTCAATCTCCTATCAATTCAACATTACGCAAAATGACGAAATGTATAAATAAAACTTATAGTTCTTTCTTGAGCCTATCGGCAAACCGGTCGATGGCCTGTTCGTCACGACGGAAGTAAGTCCACTTGCCAATCCTCGTTGCCTGAACCAGCCCGGCACGCTGCAGAATGGCCAGGTGCGCGGATGCGGTGGAGGCCGACAGACTGGCCTTGGCCTGAATATGCGACACGCACACCCCTATCGCCGGATCACCGTGGTCCTGTGGAGGAAAGTGGGCTTGCGGGTCTTTCAGCCACTCCATGATCAACATGCGAGTGTCATTGCCGACCGCTTTGATTTGCTCAAGAATCATGGGGGACAACATTACGCTTTTTTACGAAATGTTCAACCCCTTTGTAGAAGAAATACCCGTGGCACAGAAATTGATTACTGCTTCACACCGGTGTGACAAATGAAGCACTCTGTCGACCTTATAAAATCAAATGCACTGCAGCGAGCATCCCGCCCCATGATCAATCTGAAATACAGCGCACTGACCGCCCTGCTTTTGGGCATCACAGGTCTGGCTCAGGCTGAGGACTCAGCCTCGCACCTGGACAAGGTTCTGCAGGAGGGCCAACTGTCGGTCTGCACCACAGGCGACTACAAACCCTACACATTGCTGCGTGAAGATGGTGAATACGAAGGCATCGATATCACCATGGCGCGCTCGCTGGCCAAGAGCCTTGGAGTAAAAGTGCAGTGGGTGCCCACGACCTGGAAGACCCTGATGCCGGACATGATTGCCGGGAAGTGCGACATTGGCATGGGTGGTATTTCAGTCAGCCTGGAGCGGCAGAAGAAAGCCTTCTTCAGCAATACCCTGGATGTCGATGGCAAGATTGCGCTGGTGCGCTGCGAAGATCAGGCGTCGTATCAGACCGTCGAGCAGATCAACCAGCCTTCAGTGCGCTTGATCGAACCCGCCGGCGGCACCAATGAAGCGTTCGCTCGTGCTCACCTGCCGAAGGCCTCGCTGGCTTTTCACGACAACAAGACCATCTTCCAGGAGTTGCTGGATAAAAAAGCCGATGTGATGATCACCGACGCCTCAGAAGCGCTTTACCAACAGAAACGCATACCGGGTCTGTGCGCAGTCAACCCGACCCGTTACATGCAATACGGTGAAAAGGCTTACCTCCTGCCCCGCGACGACATGGCCTGGAAAAGCTATGTGGATCAATGGCTGCACCTGAGCAAGGCCACCGGTGAGTACCAGCAGGCGCTGGGTGAGTGGCTGGCGGTGCCTGTCGAATAGGCAGACCGAGCGGTCCGTGGAATTGGCTTGCTGCGTGCGTGATGCACAATGGTTGCAAGGCGTGTCCCGGTGAAATAGCTTGTTGCAGACCAATACCCGGAAGGCAGTCCACGAGCATGAAGCCCAGCAAGCCCATTACCCGCGCGTTTTGCGTCGAGCTGCAACAAGAGCTGTCGATTGCAGCCGCCCGGCGGGAGTACTTTTCTCAAGAGCCGCCACGTACGCGCTTCGAATTTCTCTGCTCCAACGAAGCTTGCCGGGCACTCGGTGCCAAGGTGACCGGGGTCCGCTATGACGTGAAGCCCCAGGACAACCCGACGTTCGTCGCCGCGCATTTTCGCGCCAACCCACATTACGATCACCATCCGGATTGCGAATGGGTAGACGAGACCGCTGACGAGAAGCCGGAGGATCCGGTTGAAGAAACTGACGTCCAGACGCGCTTGCGCAAGGCCAAACGCAAGCTGGATGATTACATTGATGTATTCGATCCGACCATCAAGGAGCCGACCAAGGAGGAGTCTGGACTGGAAAAAGCGGGCACCCGCGAACCCCGACTCCCCGCAGCCACCCCATCGGCAGAAACTGTCACGCCCAAGAAGCCCCGTTACAGCGAGACCCGCACCAATAACCTGGAACGGCTCGTGGACAGCTATCGGCAAGCCAAGGCCGAACTGCCGCTGGAAGACTTCAAGTTGCTGAAACTGAAGATTCCCGGTCAGGGCGAAGTATCGTTGCGCTCATACTTTCGCCACATCAAATTCGCCAAACCAGGCGACAACGGCCGCGTGTTGTTTGGCGGCGGGCTGATAGAGCAGCGCTACGGGCTGGGTTTCAAGTTCAAGTTTTTCGACCGCCTCGAAGGCAAACTGGTCACGCTGTACGTGTCACCTGCGCAGATGCAGGCCTATCGTTCCAGCCGCTATATCAGCGAGTTGCTGAGCCATGCCGATGACGTAAAGTTTTTCACGATCTATGCACTGGGAACACTTACCCAGAGCCCGTCGGGCAAGAGTTACAGCGTCGAGGTCAATGACCTGCGGCACTTGTCGATCGTGCTGGGGCCAGCGAAGGAGCTAGAGAAACCGCCAGGATAATGAACTAACTTTTGAGCAATGCAGATGCCGCCAGTGCCGCCCCCACGCGCTGCGTGGGAACGGTCAACTGTAGCAAGTTCTCAGCTCATCAGACCTTGACGATCCAGCCGGCAGGCGGCTTGGTGTCGCCCGATTGAACGCCGGTCAGTTCCTTGTACAGACGCTGGGTCACCGGGCCAACTTCGGTCTGGCTATAGAACACGTGCAGTTTGTCGTTGTAGGAGATCCCGCCGATCGGGGTAATCACCGCAGCTGTTCCGCAGGCACCCGCTTCCTTGAACGTGTCGAGTTGATCGATGAAGACATCGCCCTCTTCGACCGTGAGACCGAGTCGGGACTGCGCCAGCTCGATCAGCGACAGGCGGGTGATGCCCGGCAGCACTGATGGAGACTTAGGCGTCAGGAACACATCGTCATTGGTAATGGCGAAGAAGTTCGCCGAACCCACTTCTTCGATCTTGGAATGGGTCTGTGGGTCGAGGTAGATGCAATCCGCGAAGCTGTGCTTCTTGGCCTCGGAACCGGGCATCAGGCTGGCGGCATAGTTGCCACCGACCTTGGCAGCACCGGTGCCGTTCGGCGCGGCGCGATCGTAGCCGGAGATCACGAAGTTGTTCGGCTTGAGGCCACCCTTGAAATAGGCGCCAACCGGAATGCAGAAAATCGAAAAGATGAACTCAGGCGCGGTTCGCACGCCAATGTTGTCGCCCACACCAATCACGAACGGGCGCAGGTAAAGCGCGCCGCCGGAGCCATAAGGCGGAATAAAGCGTTCGTTGGCTTTGACAACCTGCTTGCAGGCCTCGATAAAGACATCGGTCGGAACATGGGGCATCAGCAGACGAGAACAACTGCGCTGCATGCGCAACGAGTTCTGGTCGGGACGAAACAGGTTGATCGAACCATCTTTGCAGCGATAGGCCTTGAGCCCCTCGAAGCATTGCTGACCATAGTGCAGCGCCGTCGAGCCTTCACTGATATGCAGTGTGTTGTCTTCAGTCAGCGCACCCTGATCCCAGGCACCGTCGCGCCAATGAGAAAGATAGCGTTTGTCAGTCTTGATGTAATCGAAACCCAGCGTGTCCCAGTTGATGCTTTCTTGACTCATAACGCCCTCTATCATTTTAGCGACTGCCTGGACGAGTCAGGCCAATGCCTTATTCTGCCAGATCATTCAGCGTCTGAGGTTTGAAATAAATGCAAACCGACCTGGCATTTATGACGCGTCGCCAAAAGCATGCGCTGTCGGTGTACGACGGTTATTTATCCGCAGGAGAACGAGATGCCTGGCGCTGGCGAATGTAGTCGACAAACGTATTCATGTCCGCACTGCACAAGGTTCGCGCCACGGATTTGACCTCTTCCATTGGCCAGTCCCACCAGGCGGCTTGCAATAACAGTTCGCGGACGTCCTCTTCAAAACGCCACCGGATGAACTTGCAGGGGTTGCCGCCAACGACCGAATAAGGCGCCACATCCCGCACGACCATTGCGCCCGCGCCCACGATGGCTCCATGACCGATCGTGACCCCCGACACAATGATGGCGTTGGCGCAGATCCAGCAGTCACTGCCAATCACCACATCGCCTTTGCTCGGCGCGTAATCTTTGATATCCGCTACTTGCTCGACCATCGCCGGAAACGGATAGGTCGTGATCCAGTCGGTACGATGTTCGCCGCCCAGCAGAATCTTCACCCCTTCGGCAATCGAGGTGTAGGCACCGACCCTCAGTATTGCGTCGTCACCAAAATCGACAATCTCCGGTATGCCGTAAGTCCCCACGCCTACCAACGCACGCGGGTACTTCAATCTGATTTTTTCGGCATGTCGCTCCAGCTTGTCCATTTGGCGCAGCTGCCTGCGCACTTTCCTTGTTTTCAGAAGCTCGATGAATTTCATGGTTACCTTGAATCATTTCCATTTCGAACAGCCTTACCGCATTACCGGTAGCTGAAGAGTAAACGCATGCAGCGCCGCCAGGTTGTACGATCGGCATATTTAAACGGGATAGAGCGCAGCAGTTTCCAAGCATATCGCTTGTCTGCAACCGCTGCGTATTTGAGGGCCTTGTTGACCAGCAGTGTCCTGCCCCTCTGATATTCGGGATGGTCGCGGTAAGGCTCGATAGCCCTCAGATCGGCGTCCAGCAACACCTTGTACTTGCGCGAAAGATTGTTCGGATGACGGCGGTAGCGTGTCACGATCTGGGGAATGACGTGCATTTCATATCCCAGATGAGCAATTCTCAGGGTTGCCTGAAAATCCTGGACCTTTATCTCCGGGTCGTAACCGTTCGCATCGCGCATGGCTTTCATTCGGTACAGCGCCACCGGCGCTCCCACCACCACCGCGCCACGTAATACGTCGTCGAAACTCAGGTATTCGATGTGATCCCGGGACTGACACTTGATCATGTTGCCGTCACAGTCCATGTAGCTGACAAGCGCGCCGACACAGCCCACCTCGGGGTGCTTGTCCAGATACTCCGCACGAAGGCGCACCGACGATGGAAGCATGATGTCGTCAAGGTCGGGCGTGGAAAGGTACACACCCTGCGCGTACTGAAGGCCGTGATTGAGCGCAGCACTGACGCCCTGATTAGCCTGACGGTAGAGCTGAAAAGAATAGCGCTGCTGCAAGGACTCAAGCATTGCGATGCTGTTGTCAGTGGAGCCATCGTCTACAACGATGACTTCGAAATTTTCGTAATCCTGGGCAAAGATGCTCCGAATCGCGTCCTCCAGAAATCGCTCGGCGTTATAACAGGGCGCGATGATAGAGACTAAGGGCTTGGGCATACGGATCTGACTTTCCGAAAAACTCATGGGTACCTGCCAATCCACTGATCGGCCCTCGAAAACGGGAACCAGATCTATAATAGATTGTATGAAAACCGGCACATCATGCTGCAAGCTGATACTTTTTTCCATTTTTGGGCACTTACACCCTGTAACCGGTCGTTTATGCATCCTTTTGAAGGTCTTTCGCCGAGCTGCTCAGGTTAGCCAAGGCAGGATATTCGGCAAAAAAAAACCCATTCCTTTCGAAATGGGCTTGGGTGTTTCTCGTCAGGTGCGATCAGAAAGCGTAGGTTACCAACAATTCCTTTGTCACCTGGAAGTCCACCGACATCATCACGCTCAGGGCAGTAATGGTGAAGATGGAGAACACGAACAACTTGCGAGCCCAGACAGTATCGTCAACGGCCTTGTAGCCCTTCCAGGCCATGTACAACCAGTACATACCCATGCCCGCCGCGACAGCGAGATAGTTCAGCCCCGCATAACCGCCTACCGTCAACATAAGGGTCGCCACGAGGAACGCCAGAATGTAGAGCAGGATGTGGCGCTTGGTGACCAGAATGCCGCGTTTGACCGGCAGAACCGGAATCTTCGCCGCACTATAGTCATTGAAACGGAAGATCGCGATCGCATAAGAATGCGGCATCTGCCAAAGGCTGAACATCACCAGTAGCGTCAATGCCGCGAAATCGAAGCTGTTGCTCACTGCACAATAACCGATGACCGGAGGCATTGCCCCCGAGAGGCTACCGACAAGTGTGCCGTGAACGGATCTGCGCTTCAGGTACAGGCTGTAGAAGCCGACGTAGATGACGAAGCCAATCACCGCGAACAGTGCAGCCAGTGGGTTGGCCTTGGTGTACAGCAAAGCAACGCCCGCAACACCAAGCACGGTGGCGTAGAGCAAGGCCAGTTTCAAAGAAACCAGGCCCTGAACCAGGACCCGGTTGCGGGTCCTTTCCATCCGCTGGTCGATATCGCGATCGATGCAGTTATTGAATACACAACCTGACGCAACCACCAGGGAAGTACCGATTACCGCAGCGAGGAACACGCTGAAGTCGATATTTCCCTTGGAAGCCAGAAAAAAGCCACCTGCCACCGAAAGCACGTTACCGAAAATGATCCCCGGTTTGGTGATTTGGATAAAGTGCTTCAGTGACATCTGGTATTCCTCAATGCGCCATCATTTCGCGGTGGACGCTGAAGATGATCCACAGCGACAAGCCAACCAGCAGGACGATAACCATCGTGGTAAAGGCGAAGGCCATCACGTTGTTGCGCTGCACGCTGGTGAAGTCCAGGTGCAGGAAGTAATGCAAATGCACGAGGATCTGGATGATCGCGAAGACCAGGACGATCGCAATCGTCATGTCCTTCGGCAGCGAAGGCGACATCACCAGGGCAAACGGAATGGCGGTCAGGATGATCGACAGTACGAAACCGATGATGTACGACTTCACGGAGCCGTGACTATTGTCTTCAGCGGAGTGATGCGAATTCGACATTACAAAGCTCCCATCAGATAGACAACGGTGAACACGCCGATCCAGACAACGTCCAGGAAGTGCCAGAACAGGCTAAGGCAGCTCAGGCGCGTCTTGTTGGTGTTGGTCAGGCCCTTTTTCTGGACCTGGAACATCATGATTGCCATCCAGATCAGACCGCTGGTCACGTGGACGCCGTGCAGGCCGACCAGCGCGAAGAACGCTGACAGGAAGCCGCTGCGGCTCGGACCAAAGCCTTCGTGGATCAGGTGATGGAATTCATAGACTTCCATCCCGATGAAGGAAGCGCCACACAGGAAGGTCAGTGCCAGCCAGCCCAGCACTTGACTCTTGTTGCCCTTGTACAGCGCCAGCATGGCAAAGCCGTAGGTGATACTACTGACCAGCAGGAACGCGGTTTCCACTGCCACGAATGGCAGCAGGAAGATGTCGTGGCCCGACGGGCCACCCGCGACACTGTTGACCATCACGGCGTAGACCGCGAAGAACGAGGCGAACAACACGCAGTCGGTCATGAGGTACAGCCAGAAGCCGTAGACCGTCATGCCACCGCTGTCGTGGTGATCGTCATGCCCGTGATCATGGTCGTGACCGTGATCGTGGGCTCCGGAGTTGATAGCAATATTTGACATATTTAAACCTGTTCCAGCGAGGACTTGACAGGAGTGTATGCACCATTGGCCGCCAGGACCTTGTGATGCTCACCTTCAATACGCGCTACATCTTCAGCAGGCACCATGTAGCCCTGATCGTCACGTACGGCATGAGCGACGAAGACTGCGATGGTTGCTACCAGGCTTACGCCTACCAGCCACCAGATGTGCCAGATGAACCCGAAGCCGAAGACCGTCAGCAACATACCCATGTACAGGCCGGTAGCCGTGTTGTTAGGCATGTGGATCGCCGAGTAGCGGGCAGGAACCTGGTAAGCGGTACCGGCACGTTTGGCATCGGTGAACGGATCGATGTCGTCAGCCTTGGGCAGCTCGGCAAAGTTGTAGAACGGCGGTGGCGACGAAGTGGACCATTCCAGGGTATGGCCATTCCATGGGTCACCAGTCAGATCGCGGTTGCTGTCGCGGTCACGGATGCTCACGAACAGCTGGATGAGCTGCGAAGCGATACCCATGGCAATCAGCACGGCACCGAACAGCGCGACGTCCAGGTAGATGTTCCACTCTGGCATGTCGGTAGCGTTGAGGCGACGGGTCATGCCCAGGAAGCCCAGCGCGTACAGCGGCATGAACGCGACGAAGAAGCCGACAATCCAGAACCAGAACGCTGCCTTGCCCCACTTCTCGTTCAGTTTGAAACCGAACGCTTTAGGGAACCAGAACGCGAAGCCGGCGATGTAACCGAATACCGCACCACCAATGATCACGTTGTGGAAGTGAGCAATTACAAACAGGCTGTTGTGCAGTACGAAGTCAGCACCAGGGATCGCCAACAGAACGCCGGTCATGCCGCCGATCGAGAAGGTGACCATGAAGCCCAGGGTCCAGAGTACTGGCGCGGTGAAGCGCAGACGGCCCTGATACATCGTGAACAGCCAGTTGAACAGTTTCACACCCGTCGGGATCGCGATGAGCATCGTCGCCAGACCGAAGAAGGCGTTGACGTTGGCACCCGCACCCATTGTGAAGAAGTGGTGCAGCCAGACCATGAACCCAAGGATACAGATCGCACCGGAAGCGAAGATCATCGACTTGTGGCCGAACAGTCGCTTGCCGGAGAACGTCGAGATAACTTCCGAGAACACACCGAAGGCCGGCAGGATCAGAATGTATACCTCAGGGTGACCCCACGCCCAGAACAGGTTCACGTACATCATGGGGTTACCACCCATTTCGTTCGTGAAAATGTGGAAGTCCATGTAGCGGTCAAGAGTCAGCAGCGCCAGGGTAGCGGTCAGGATCGGGAAAGAAGCCACGATCAGGATGTTTGCCCAAGTGCAGGTCCAGGTGAAGATCGGCATGTCCATCAGTTTCATGCCAGGGGTACGCATTTTCAGCACGGTCACGAGGAAGTTGACCCCCGTCAGCGTCGTACCTAACCCGGATAACTGTAGCGCCCAGATGTAGTAGTCAACCCCCACACCAGGACTGTATTGCAGCCCGGAAAGAGGCGGATACGCAACCCAGCCGGTCTTGGCGAATTCACCGACACCCAGAGAAAGGTTGATCAGCAGCATGCCTGCTACCAGCAACCAGAAGCTCAAGGAGTTCAGGAACGGGAACGCCACGTCGCGAGCGCCGATCTGCAGAGGCAGAACGATGTTCATCAGACCCGTGAAGAACGGCATCGCCATGAAGATGATCATGATCACACCGTGAGCGGTGAAGATCTGGTCATAGTGCTCAGGCGGAAGGAACCCTTCGGCACCGTTCTGGGCCATTGCCAGTTGAGTACGCATCATGATTGCGTCGGCAAAGCCGCGCAGCAGCATGACCATGGCAACGACGATGTACATCACGCCGATTTTCTTGTGGTCAACGGAAGTGAGCCACTCAGACCACAAGTATGTCCACTTGCGGAAATAGGTGATCAACCCGACAACCGCAATACCGCCAAGCGCGATCATGGCAAGTGTCACCATGACTATCGGCTCGTGGAACGGTACCGCTTCCAGACTTAATTTGCCAAACATCGTTTACTCCTCTGCCCCAGCAGCTGAATTTTTGCCTTTTTCCGCACCAGCGTCACCGGCCACTTCTTTCTCGCCAGCGACGACCTTCTTGCCTGGATTCATACCTTCATACTTGTCGATGACGATCTGGAACAGGTTCGGGGTGACCGAGGAAAAGAGTTCGACGGGGTTACGTTCGCTCGGTTTGATCAGCTCGGCGTACTCAGCAGTGCCAAGCTTTTTGGGTGAGTTCTTGACTTCACTGACCCAGGCGTCGAAATCAGCCTGACTGGTGGCAGTGGCCTTGAACTTCATACCAGTAAAGCCCGCGCCGCTGTAGTTGGCCGACATACCGTTGAACTCGTGATTCTCGTTGGCAATCAGGTGCAGCTTGGTGTGCATGCCCGCCATCGCGTAGATCTGACCACCCAGGCCGGGGATGAACAGCGAGTTCATCACACTGTCCGACGTGACCTGGAAATTGATCGGCGTCTTGGCAGGGAACACGATCTTGTTGACTGTGGCGATGCCGTAGTCCGGGTAGATGAATACCCACTTCCAGTCGACCGAGATAGCCTGAATGGTGACCGGCTTGACGTCAGACTCAAGTGGACGGTAAGGGTCCAGCTCGTGCGTAGAGACGTAAGTGATGTACCCCAGGAAGACCAGCAGCAGCATGGGTACGCCCCAGACTGCGATTTCGATCTTGGTGGAGTGCGACCAGTCCGGCGTGTACTTGGCAGCCTTGTTCGAAGCGCGATACTTCCAGGCGAAGATCAGGGTCATCAGGATGACCGGGATCACGACGATCAGCATCAGCAACGTAGCGATTATAATCAGGTTGCGTTGCTCAATACCCACCTGCCCTTTTGGATCGAGCAGAGGTACGCCGTCGCATCCAGTGAGCAGAAGCATACCGAAAAGGGCCAAGAAGCCAAAAAACCTGGGGTACCTTTTTTTACTCATTTCACGACCTCTAAAAGCAGCTTGCGCGGTGCAGTTGGGTTTCGACCGCCAACACTTCGCCCTGCCAGTGCCGGCTAATTTTTTTGAATTGAACAAGAGCCTGCCAGTACGCACAGCGGCATATCGACAAGTCCGGGTTGAGCAATGGATTCTTGTTTTTGAGTTGCTGGAACTGCCCGTCATTCAGGGCAGACGCTTTCGACGCGGCCATTATACGCCCTCCGAGGCAAGCGTTGCGCTGCCTGTTCAGAGTGCACAGGGGACGCTCCAAGCCTCAAAATGCTGATCGTTCAGCCAGGCTGGACGACAAGTGTTGGGGATTGTAGATATGTAAATTTTTAATGACTATGCCTAATTTTGTAACAGTTAATCTCGTAGCCAGTAACAATAACTCTGAAAACCTTCTCTCAAGCCCGAAAAAAGCCTCGTGATCACGAGGCTGTTTTCACGAAAGCCCCTGTATTTAGTATGGTTTGCGGCGGTTACGGATAATGCACGCCGGCACCAGAACCGCAGTCAGTACGAACGCTACCAGCGCCCACTGCGCGAGAGATAATCCGAGTACTGGCGGATATGGCGTCGTACAAAAGCCGCTCACCTGAAACCCTGTAGGAAACAGTGTAGCCAATGGCAGGCCATCCACAATCGGCTGAAGCACATCGATTCCGCAGCTCTCGGACGGATGGGCGAGAATCCAGACATGACGGCCGGCGGCGGCGATACCGCCCAGCGCGCTGAGGGTCACCAGCGTTTCGAACGCCGTGACACCGCGACGCCCGGACATGGCGGCACCGATGAACGCGAAGATCGCGATGAACAGCAGTGCATAGCGCTGCAGGATACACAGAGGGCAAGGCGCCTCACCCAGCACGATCTGCATGTACAGGGCACCGCCGATAAGGGCCAGGCAGATGATCCCCAGCAAAACCAGAAAGCGCTTCTCGCGTCTCAGGTACAACGTGTTGTCGCTCATTCACATACCTTACTGATGAGTGGTTTGCCATTGCCGCGCCAGTCGCGGGCAAAGGTTTGAGCAGGAGGGCACCGCCCAGACGCTCTGATGCGTGCGCGATGATCATCTGTCTGGACTGGCAACTCAAGCATTCGCCATCCATACGGGCTGATTTGCCAGCCGGATGGTCTTTAGCGGGCTTTTTACCGAAAACCGAAATCGAGCCCTTCTATATAT
The DNA here is from genome assembly GCF_000156995.2 of Pseudomonas coronafaciens pv. oryzae str. 1_6. Lineage (NCBI taxonomy): Bacteria > Pseudomonadati > Pseudomonadota > Gammaproteobacteria > Pseudomonadales > Pseudomonadaceae > Pseudomonas > Pseudomonas coronafaciens. The sequence continues at coordinate 4,145,956 of NZ_CP046035.1, forward strand.
AGAAGGATGCGTCAGTTTGTCGCACCACCTCTTCTATATATAGCTGCGGTATTTTGCCGCAGGCTGAGTTCTGGTCAACAAGCCGGCCGTGGGAGAGGCGGACGGCCTATGCCGGACGCTGAAGCGACAACGTGTCGCACCCCTGTATGGTTTGACGTTCCGGAAACCAAAGTGCCACTATTGGCGCCTGACCTGAGGCAATCGACCACTCAGTCGAGCGCTGCTCTCTGGACGCGGCTTACGGCTGACTGTTAAAAATCCTCAAGCAAGCACGCCACAGGTCGATAACCTGAGATAGAAAGTTGTTTGCCGCTTCCAGGCGACGAAACACCTACAGCCAGAAGGTTAATATGTCCAAGAACGTCCGAGCAGATTCACTTTCGCTGCTCCTCTTCACGTTGCGCAGCGGCAAGCTGATGGCGATCAACCTGCTCAAGGTCAGCGAGATCATCCCCTGCCCTCCCCTGACCCATCTTCCTGAATCGCACCCGCACGTCAAAGGCATCGCGACATTGCGCGGCTCATCGCTGTCGGTCATTGACCTCAGCCGTGCAATCGGCGAGCGTCCGCTGGCCGACCCGGACGGCGGCTGCCTGATTGTCACCGACGTCAGCCGCTCGAAACAGGGCCTGCACGTTCAGGCGGTGAGCAAGATTGTGCATTGCCTGACTACAGACATTCGTCCGCCACCCTACGGGTCCAGCAGCAAGTCGTTCATTACCGGGGTAACCCAGGTCGACGGCGTTCTGGTTCAGGTGCTGGACATCGAAAAAGTCATTCACGGTATTGCCCCGGCGCAGATCGCCGTGCAGTCTACGGAACTGGCGAAGGAAGATGCAGAGGTGCTCGGCAAGGCGCGGATTCTGGTCGTCGACGACAGCCAGGTTGCGCTGCAGCAGTCGATCATCACGCTGCGCAATCTCGGTATCGAATGCCACACGGCTCGTAGCGCCAAAGAAGCGATCGACGTGCTGCTGGATCTGCAGGGTACTGCGCGACAGATCAACGTGGTGGTGTCCGACATCGAAATGTCGGAGATGGATGGCTACGCCCTGACCCGTACACTCAGAGACACACCTGATTTCAGCGACCTTTACATTCTGCTGCATACGTCGCTCGATAGCGCGATGAACAGTGAGAAGTCGCAGATTGCCGGGGCCAACGCTGTCCTGACCAAGTTCTCGTCACCCGAGTTGACCAAATGCCTGATCGAGGCCGCGCGAACGGTAGTCGCTCAAGGGCTCTGATCCCTGAAGCCGCAGCCGAAACACGCACTGACATGACCGATGCATCTGCTGACCACTACTGGTTGATGCGTCGGGATCTCTGCCTACCAATCCCCTCCACGCCCTGGCCTTCGGGTGTCTTGCCCAGCGCACTGACACTTGAGCGCGCGCCAGAAACTCACAGTTTGCTGGCATCGGGTTATCGCACAGGGCAAGGCAGCGTCCCGGATTATCACACCTGGCGGAGCGCATTCGAGCGCGATCCTGAGTTCGATCTGTCGCGGTGTTTTCTGGCCATTTCCGAAGACACAGTCGCAGGGGTGATCATCTGCTGGACCAGCGCCTTCGTCAGAGATCTGGTGGTGCACCCCGAGCTGCGAAACAATGGCATCGGTTCTGCCTTGCTCAATCACCTGTTCGCGCATCTGGCCGACCCTTCGAATACCCGCGGCGAAGCGGCAGTGGACCTTCACGTGACGGAAAACAATCATGTAGCCCGGCGTCTCTACGAAAAATCAGGCATGTCCTACGTCAGGCGTTTCCCTCTCCCGACTCCCTGAGGCTTCAGCGAACCATACTTCGCTGGCGCACAACTTGCTTCCTGAGCCGTATAAGCCGGACAAATGACTGATAACCGTCATTTGCCGCCTATTCTCGAACGGATCATTGAAGCAATGGACATTAAGTTTTCCTGCGTAGGTTGCGGCGGATGCTGCACTGACCATCACGTGCCCCTCACGCTCGTCGAAGCCGCGCAATGGGCGGCAGACGGCGGCAACGTGATCGTGCTGACCGAAGCGTTTTTGAGTAATGGTTACGGTGTTTCAGAGACGCAACGCAACCATGCTTCCCGGCGCTCGACCGAAGTAGACTGCGGCAATACGAAAGCCTTCGTGGCAATCACCTTCGCAGCCTATAACGTCGGACGTTGCCGGAATCTTGACGAAGAAAACCTGTGCCGGATTTACGAGCGCCGACCGCTGGTATGCCGGATTTATCCGATGGAGATCAATCCTCACATTCCGCTACGACCTGAGCTAAAGGGCTGCCCGCCTGAATCGTGGGAACAGGGCCCAGACCTGATCGTCGGCGGCACGCTGGTCGATACCCAACTGGCCAGCCTGATTGAACAATCCCGTCAGGCTGACAGGGACGAGATAGCGGCCAAACAGCTCATATGCCAACGACTGGGCATGCGTACCACTGCGCTCAAGGGCAACGGATTTGTCGCGTACCTGCCTGACATGAAGGCATTCGCTGCCGCCATCGAGCAGCTCGCTGACAGCAACGATGCCGTGACAGAACGCGCAGACTGGGCGTTTCATGTGGCCGGACAGGATGCCTTGGCGGCCTTGCAGCAGGAGGGTGCTGACGTGACAGACCGGGAACCGGCATCCTACTTGTTCATTCCGTTACAGGCGGCCTGAAACCGACAACCCGGATATCAGCGTTTACCCATTGACCTTCGGGTACCGGCCGGGGCCACGCCTGGGGTCTTGTGGTGGCCGTGTTTGTTGGCTTTCTGATGCCAGGCCTGCTCCTTTTTCGCCTGAGCGAACTCCGAAGGCTTGAACGGAAAGCTGAAAGGCGCAATGACCGCCTTCTTTTCAGTGTCTGCAACGGAGTCGGTTGCGGCGTCTTGAACAGGAGTTTGTTCAGGCGTGGTCATGGTGTCACCAGAAAGTCGAATTAGCCGGGCACATGCCCGCGGTCGCGCAGCATACATCAAACGTCCGGCTACCGCGCGAGCCTCCTGTCCAGTCGTTGACGCACTTACTTGTAGAACAGATCCACCATCATCTCCGCACTGAACGGCCCAGGCTGGCGGGGCTTGCCGGTCCAGAACAATCGGGCTTCGAAATTTGCCGTGGCGTCCTGGGTTTCGCCCAGCAGATCAGCCAGATGAAAGGCCTCGTTGTACGGCACAGGCTGCCCGCTGACCGCGCTGTTGATCGTGAAACCCACCGAATTGTTATCGACCGGAACCAGTAAATTGCCCTCCAGAGTGCCAGATACGGGCCGAAAACGTGCGTCGATACTGAAGGGAGATTCACAGGTCCGGCTGGTCGACAGGGAAAAGGGCTGTATAGCCACCGGCTCGTCGATACCCCCCTGAAGCATGGCGACGTCGCCGAAATCCACGTTTTCCGGGAGCACTTTCAGATCGGCATCACACGCCACAAAGCGCAGTCCTCTCATGTTATTGATGACATAACTCAAGCTTCGTCCTGGCGCCGTATTCGGATTTGTCTCGCCGCCCAGTTGAAAAAACCGGTAATCGAGCAGATTGCTCGCCACCCCGGAAGGCGGCGTTGCGCCGAACTTCTGGATAAATACGGAAAACGGCAGGCTGAAACGTACCGCAGGGCAATTGTCGAGGGTGCCTCCAGTGCAAACAGGCAGGCGATTACCGGTACTGATTCGGCCACTGCCTTGCAGATAGTCGGCGCCATTGAGTGTCAGCCCGGCCCTTATGCCCTGACCGATTTCACGATTGTCAGGGTTCAGGTGGATAAAAACCTCTTCGTCGGTCGATTGCGAACCGTCCCGGGTGCATTCGACCTGAACAGCCCTCGGCTCGGAGCGCCATACCACTTCCCCATTAGGCGTCGACTCGGGGATTGCCACCGCACTGTCCAGATCCTCATGAACCTCGGTTTCTCCCGCCCCCTGAGTAGTACAGACCAGCGCGAAAACGGAAGCAGGAGTTAGCATCACCAGCAATAGCAAGGGGCGCAGCCAGAGGCTGGCGGGCAGCAATTTCATATCAGCATTCTTCCTGAAAGACGTTTTTCTCCAGCAGACGAGCCCTGTAGGTCGCCTGCCCGTTCACGCGTACGCAATAGCCTCGCTGACCGCCGTAATCAGTCAGGGCTCCGTACGAAAAAAGAGTATTTGCAGAAGGCAAAAAGCTCTTCGGTAAAACCAGTTGGAAATGTTCGCCAGGCGCAAGCAGCAGGTGATCACTGAACAGAACACCGTCCATGCGCAGGCCTTGCAGCGATGCGTGATAAGGCGTCGGGTTACTGACAGTGAATAAGTGGCTGCCCGCATTGCCAGAGTTCAAGGTCCACAACAGCTTGCCAGCGGTATCGGCCGGATCTCCGTCCAGGTCTGGAGGTCGATAGAACACGTTGATGCGCTGACGCACGGCGATGTTCAGTTGGCGAATACCTTGCTGACGGCGAGGTACTTCCAGCACATAAAGATGCAGCAAGGACTCGCGTTGCTGCGGCATGCCTTGGCCCTGATACAGGACACGCAGCGTCTGACGCCCACCTGCCGTCAGTCTTACTAGTGGTGGAGTGATCGCGAACGGCAGCGATCTGCGCAGATTGTGTGGCGTATCGTCGTTATCTCGCGGATCGCTCAGCCAGGTCTGAAGCAGCGCCTCGCCCTTGCCGCGATTGCGCACTTCAATGAAGGCCTCGGGGTCATGCCCGTCGAAGATCAGCCGCGTACCGCTCAATGAAATCGCGCCTCGCGCATCGACACCGCTCGCCAGCAGCGCAATCAGAATCATCGCGCACAGCCCGTTGCTGACGTTCATTGGCAGGCCACGCTGATGCGCTCATAAGCGCGGGCCGGATCTCTGGGAGGCAACGAAAAGATTGCCTGACAGCGTTGATCGGACCAACGTACTAGCAGGCTGCCACTGTCCCGCTCGCTGAGTACCAGCGCCTGACTGCCAGCATCGACCACCGCCAGCGCCCTGCCCTGCTCGTCCTCGACACTGGCACCCAGCGGCACCTTGCTGCCATCTGCACGTACCAGCTCGAACTGGACACGGCGACCTGTCGCAGCCTTGAACCGCACCACAGGAATGGCACCGCGGCGCGGTACGATCTGCGTGATGGCATTTTCCAGGTCCACATCGGCCCCCAGTTGCCGGGTATCGAGGCTGACCCAGTTGGTCCGATAAGCTTGGGCATAAGGTAGAACCGCGTAACCGTTGCCTGCGGTTTCGACGTTACCGAACGACCTCAGTCGAGCGCCGCTGACACCTGGCACCTGAACCAGCGCAAAGGTTTCGCCCAGCGCCTGCCCCAGGTTGATACCCCCGGCATGGGCCACCACCGACCCCGACGCCGACAGGCTCAAGGCATCGTAGTCCCGTCCCTGACTGTACCCGGCTTCAAAGCGGCCGGTCCCGGTGGAAGTGGTGATCTTGCCAGCACCGAAGCTGCCTGAATTGCTGTCCTGACCGGTCTGTACCGAATAGAACGTATCCCGATCCGCCAGTACCTGACCATTCAGCCCGGCCTGAAGGTTGTACGCCCCGGAACTGTCGCGCACGGCATTGAAAGACAAACGCGACGAAGCAGAATTAGACCCGAGCGGCAAGGTCAGGCTCAAGGCGACGCGATTGTCAGTGCGCGCCTGGCCACTTCGACCAAAATCCTCGTTGCGCTCGATGGATACACTGTAATTCACGGTATGCCAGGCCGCGTTGTAGGACAGATAAAGCTGTCGCGTCTTGCCCGGCAGGTTCCAGTAACGTTGCTCGGATGCGGTCAGGCTCAGCGAGGCGTCCTGATCAGACAGAATCTGGGTGACGCTGAGCTCGAGTCGATCCCGGGCCAGACCAGCGACCAGCGCCCGACCTTGCGGATCGGTTTCGCTGACGTGCTGACTGAGGGTCCGGTAGTTCTCGGTCGAATAGCGATAACCGGCTATCGCCAATGTCGTATCGGTCGCGTCCAGGGTGTTGGCGTAACGCGCCCGCACGCTCTGGCCGCTGCGGGAGCGTTGCTCCGGTTGACTGACCGAGCGAGTTACATCCAGCGACACCGCGCCCACGCCGGTATTGATACCGACGCCCAGGTTGGCGGCCTGATAATCCTCCGCCAGCTGTAACCCGCCGAAACCGGTCGTTCGCTCGGAAAGCCCGTAGATCAAAGCCCCGCTGGTAAACCCCGGCGATGCCTGGCCATCATCGTTGTTGTCGACCTGCCCGACAGCCAGGCTGTAACGCAACGATCCGAAGGGCACCATGATCGGCAAGGACGCGTAGGCCTGGGTGAACGACCTTACGCGCCCGTCAGCTTCAATGACCGAAACCGACAGGTCGCCATTGGAGCCACTGGGGTAGATATCGGTGATTTCAAAGGGCCCGGGCGACACGCTGCCGCTATACAGCAGAAAGCCGTTCTGACGAACTTCCACCGTGGCGTTGGTTTCGGCAATCCCGCGAATGACCGGGGCATAGGACCGTTCACTGTCAGACAGCATGCCCTCATCGGAGGTCAGCGCAGCGCCTTGAAAGCGAACACTGTCGAACACTTGCGCGTCGGTAAATGTTTCCCCTACCGTGAACTGGCTTTTCAACGACGTGACATCGCGCTGCGCAAAGGTGCGGTTGCTGCGGTATCGCCAGGTCTGATGGCTGCCCTGCGCCAGTGAAGACTCGTTGCGCAGTCGCCAGGCCCCCAGGTTCAGGCCATTGCGCAGCCCCATATAATACTGATGTGTCGCCAGACCTTTGTTACGGCGCCTGTTGCCATTGAAGTTGTAATTGACGAATGCTGCCGTCGCGCCTTGCTGCCATAGTTCAGGAGATACATAACCACGGGCGCCCCGCGCCATGACGGCTTGCGGCACACTGATAGCAAGTCGCAGCGCACCGGGCTGATAATCGACACGCGCAAACCCGACCCGTGCAGGAAGGTCGAAACAGGCCTGATCAGCCTCGGTAGTGTCGGGCAGACGACTCAGGTCCAGACCCAGACTGTTCAACAGTTCAAGCGACAGGCAAGGTTCAACAAGACCGGACACACTGTTTTTCGAAAAAGTGATATCGCGTCTGCCACTCAATGTTCGGTTGACGTAGATATCAACCCGATAAGTACCGGGCAATACGCTGCTGGTACGCAAGAACGCCTGCAGGTCTGGAGGCTGATCGCTGCCCTGAATGAACGCCGTATTGAACCTGACAGGCTCATCGCCACGGGATACCTCGGGCTGGGCCGCGAACACATTGATCGAAGCCATTAACGTCAACCCCATGCAGATATGCAAATGACAGCGTCCGGGGAGAGGGAACGCTAACGCTGCGATAGCCCCTTTATGATCTTTCTTGCGCCATTCCATAGCGGTCTTCACTCTACTTCGGCTGTTTCGCGCGCCGCGCAATCCTTTTGCGCAGGCGCAGGTCTGCCGGGCCGACATATCGCGTAAGCCCAACGGTTTGAATAGTGAAAGCTGCTGACTGTGCGTCAGGTTATCGGGATAACACCTTGTTCGCGTAGCCGGGTTGTTGATTAAACAACGTTGCCTGATAAGGCACTTGTCCACCGTAGTCATTGATACTGACGAACTTCAGCACCCACGGGGCGGTACCGGAATTGTGCAGCAACGGAATAGTCAGGCGTTGAAGCGGCGCCAGCATCTGACTGTCGATAACCGCCAGTTCAGTACCTTGCCGGTGCAGAGAGATACCGAGCATGGACACATGATAAGGCCCCGGGTTTACGACCGACAGGTTGTCAGGATCACTGAGTTGCCACTGCAACTTTTCGGGCGCCTGCTGTGGGTCGCCCACTAACCCGTCGGGTCGGAAAAATACTTTTATTCGCTGGCGTATCGCAATCTGCAACGTGTTCACCGCTGCGGCTTGAGGTATTTCCTGAACATTGAGCCACAGCACCGACTCACGGTCCTTCGGCATATCCGCCCCCGAGTAAATGATGCGCACGAGTTGCCGCCCGCCTCCCGCCATACGTGTCAACGGCGGTGTCACAATAAACGGCACATGCGATGCGCTTTCTTGATGAGCACTTTCCGGCGTCGGCGACTCAAGCCAGGACTGCAAGAGAATTTCGCCGCTGCCGCTGTTATGAACCCCCAGGCTGACTTCCTTTTCATTGCCCTGATAAATGACGCGCGTGGTATTCAACACGATGCCTGCCTGCGCGGAGACAACCGACAACAGCAGCACCGTGAGTATCACGCAGCGCGATAAGTAACCCGACATACTAACGTTCGCCTTGATTCGATAAAGAACAAGGCGGGCAGCGCCCGCCCTGCCCGACACTGTTACTCGTAATCCAGCACGAACGGCATGAAACCGTCAGCGTTACCCGGATTGGTCGGGGTGCCGTTAAGCACGTACACCGCGCCGAAATTGATTTCTGCGGTCGCCCCGCTGGCACTTTCCTTGACCAGCGTGGTGTCGATGGTTTCGCCGCCGCTCAGGTCCATCAGTACGTTGGAAGCATTGAGCAGGCCGATACCCACACCGTCCGCCGCCCCGGTGGTACGCAGAAGTTTGGCGTCGTTATTATCCAGACCGCTGCCATTACGGGCAGTGAGGCGCATTTTCACCATGTTGTACTGGTCGGCGCCCGCGCTGCAGTTGACCAGCAACTGAATAGGCGATGCTGTTTCAAAGCGACTTTCGCTGGAGAGGCCAATGTCCGAGAAAGAGACGTTGCCCAGGTCGACATTTATTTCACCCGCTCCAGAGCCGGCCGTGACGCCCGTGCCCGGTCCCACATCGCAAGAGATATTGGTCAGTGTCCCGCTGAACACCAGTTTACCGTTGTTGGCAGCGTTGGCGGTGCCCGCCATCCCAAGACCCATGACGCCCAGAACTGCCAATGTAAGAGAAAGCTTTTTCATGCTAACGACCTTCCTTGTGTTATGTCGTGTGTGCCCACTATCGGACGCCAATCACTATAAAGATCGCGCTCTTTGATCGCTGTCAGGGTAATAACTTTTGCCCCGCAGACAATGCAACATATTGCGCAGGATGGGTCTGTAGGAATAACGACAAGTCGTTCGCAGGCCGCGATAAACAAGGGCATCAAGCAACAGCAGACGGAAAAGGTCAGCCTGCTGTTTGCGGCTGCACTTCATTGACGGTCATGGCAGGAGTGTTATCGGCAAGCGTATATAAGGGACGCTCGAATCAAGCTTTGAACTGTCCCGCGCTGACGCGAGACAGTTAGCAAGAGAAAAGCATACAGCGAACACCGACTGCTTATTGGTAGTTCAGGGTAATCACGGCAGCGCGGCCCTGTGACGACGTTCCGTCAGGCTTGAGTGTGTCAGGCAAGACTTGATAATACGCAACGAATGGAACAGCGTAGGCGGTGCATGCATTACCGTCCGTGCTGACGTATACATCAATGCCCGGTGCAACTTCGAGCATACGAGTGCGGGCGGCAGCGGCATGCCCGTCAGGACGTGAAACCTGACAACTGCTGTTGACGATACTGCCGTGCAGGCTAAGCATGCCGTCTTTTGCCGAAGAGACCGACGGCGCAACCATTAACGGCAGCGTTATCACTGCTGCCAGCAGGCCTTTAGGGCGAGTCAACATGTTCAACATTACTTTCCAGCCTGATTTTTCACGTCTCATGGCGTACTCCACTCACAGGATCATTTATCGAGTTAAGTTGGCGGGAGAATCAGCTGTCAGAAGTTTTCCCGATGCAGGTAGGAATTGCCCTAGGACTTTATAAACATCTGGACAAATCGCCCTTCAACAAATATATCGTCTGCTGTCTGCATTTCTTGACCGAGTACCACACCCGTGGAGCGCTTTCTGACAAACCTGACAGCTGAAAGTCATTCTGCTGACCGTGTTTGCAGGCTATAAGTAAGCGATAAAGACATCATTCCCACAGCGACCTTTGGCGTTTTCTTCACATGCGCAGACAGACCCTGACCGTCTCCCTTGTTGTACTGCTGGTAGTGTGCGCCGCCGTGGCCGGCTGGAAGCTGACACGCTCGACCACAATCCCCAGGCATATTGCTGCGGCGGTGCCGGTCAAGGTGATCACCGTAAGTGTCGAAGACGTACCGCGCTTCGTGACGGGTATCGGATCGGTGCTGTCACTGCAGAGTGTCGTGATCCGCCCCCAGGTCGATGGCGTGCTGACTCGCGTGCTGGTCAAAGAGGGTCAACAGGTGAAGGCTGGCGAGCTGCTGGCGACACTGGATGATCGCTCCATTCGCGCCGCGCTGGAGCAATCACGCGCACAACTTGCGCAAAGCAAGGCACAACTGGACGTCGCGCAACTGGACCTCAAGCGCTACCGCCAGCTCACCGAAGACAACGGCATCTCGCGACAGACCTTTGATCAGCAACAGGCTCTGGTCAAGCAACTGGCTGCCACGGCGCTGGGCAATGAGGCCAGCATCAATGCCGCGCAAGTACAGCTTTCCTACACCCAGATTCGCTCACCGGTCGCGGGACGTGTCGGTATTCGCAATGTCGATGAGGGCAATTTCCTGCGTGTCAGCGACGCCAACGGGCTGTTTTCGGTGACGCAGATCGATCCGATTGCGGTGGAGTTCTCCCTGCCCCAGCAGATGTTGCCCACGCTGCAGGGGCTGGTTGCCGAGCACACAGCGGCAGCGGTCAAAGCCTATCAAGGCGACGGTGCAGCCAACGGCCTGCTGTTGGGCGAAGGCACACTTTCGCTGATCGACAACCAAGTGTCGGCAACCACCGGCACGATCCGCGCCAAGGCGCAATTCAAAAATCCCGGCGAGCAGCTCTGGCCCGGGCAACTGGTCACCGTGAAGATCCAGACCGGCATCGAACTCAACTCGCTCAAGGTGCCACCACAGGTGGTGCAGCGTGGCATTGACCAGCATTTCGTCTACCGGGTCATTGCCGACAACAAGGTGGAGGTCGTGCCGGTCAAAGTGCTTTATCAGGACAGTGAGCAGACATTGATCAGCGGACCTCAGGCGGGCGACGTTCTGGTCAGCGACGGGCAGTCGCGGCTGAGGCCTGGCGCGACTGTCGAAGTGGTCGGCGCCCCGACAGCCGAAGTGGCAAGCGCGCAAGCGGACCGAGCACCATGACGTGCCGCGGCTCGGTCTCGGCCTGGTGTATCGACCACCCGGTCGCCACGCTGTTATTGACCTTTGCAATCGTGCTGCTGGGCGTCATTGCCTTTCCGCGCTTGCCGATTGCGCCATTGCCGGAAGCGGAATTCCCGACCATTCAGATTACCGCGCAGCTCCCCGGTGCCAGCCCGGAGACCATGGCCTCCTCGGTAGCTACACCGCTTGAAGTGCAGTTCAGCGCGATACCCGGTATGACCCAAATGACTTCTAGCAGCGCACTGGGCTCCACCAACCTGACCCTGCAATTCACGCTGAACAAGAGCATCGATACAGCTGCTCAGGAAGTCCAGGCCGCGATCAATACCGCTGCGGGCCGCCTGCCAGCCGACATGCCCAGCCTGCCAACCTGGCGCAAGGTCAACCCGGCTGACAGTCCGGTACTGATTCTGAGTGTGAGCTCCAGCCTGATGCCGGGGACCGACCTGAGCGATGTCAGCGAAACCATCCTGGCGCGTCAGCTCAGTCAGATCGAGGGCGTCGGTCAGGTCTACATCACCGGTCAGCAACGTCCCGCAATCCGGGTGCAGGCTGCACCGGAAAAACTCGCTGCGCTGGGCCTGACCCTGGCAGACATCCGCCTTGCCGTGCAGCAGACCAGCTTGAACCTGGCCAAAGGCGCCCTGTATGGCAAGGACAGTATTTCGACCCTGTCTTCCAACGACCAACTGTTCAAACCGCAGGACTACGCGCAACTGATCGTCTCGTACAAGAACGGTGCTCCGGTGCAGTTGAAGGACGTGGCGCGGGTTGTGGCAGGTTCTGAAAATGCTTACGTCAAGGCGTGGTCTGGCGATCAGCAAGGCGTCAATATCGCCATATTTCGTCAACCCGGCGCCAATATCGTCGAAACCGTCGACCGCATCCAGCGCGAACTGCCGCGCTTGCAGGAAATGCTGCCTGCAGCGGTGGACGTTTCGGTGCTCAACGACCGTACCCGGACTATCCGGGCGTCGCTGCACGAAGTGGAACTGACCCTGCTGATTGCAGTGTTGCTGGTGGTCGCCGTCATGGCGTTGTTTCTGCGCCAGCTGTCGGCCACGCTGATCGTTAGCGCGGTGCTTGGCGTCTCGCTGATCGCCAGCTTCGCGATGATGTACCTGTTCGGCTTCAGCCTTAACAACCTGACGCTGGTGGCCATCGTGGTCGCAGTCGGTTTCGTGGTGGATGACGCCATCGTTGTGGTGGAAAACATCCATCGTCATCTCGAAGCCGGGCAAGGCATGCGCGAGGCGGCCATCAAAGGCTCCGGGGAAATCGGCTTTACCGTGGTGTCGATCAGTTTCTCGCTGGTGGCCGCGTTCATTCCGTTGCTGTTCATGGGGGGCGTGGTCGGACGGCTGTTCAAGGAATTCGCGCTGACCGCCACAGCGACCATTCTGATCTCGGTCGTGGTCTCTCTGACCCTAGCTCCGACGCTCGCAGCGTTGTTCATGCGCGCACCCACGCACCACCCGCACCAGAAGCCGGGGTTCGGCGAACGCTTGCTCGCGGCCTATGAACGGGGCTTGCGCAAGGCGTTGGCGCACCAGCGGTTGATGCTTGGCGTATTCGGCCTGACCCTCGCACTTGCAGTGGTGGGCTACGTTCTTATTCCCAAAGGGTTCTTCCCGGTCCAGGACACCGCTTTTGCGCTGGGTACCAGTGAGGCCGCTGCGGATATTTCCTACCCGGACATGGTGGAAAAGCATCTGCAACTGGCAAAGATCGTCGGTGCAGACCCTGCGGTGTTGGCGTTCTCTCATTCGGTGGGTGTATCTGGCAGCAACCAGACCATCGCCAATGGACGCTTCTGGATTTCGCTCAAACCGCGGTCCGAGCGCGATGTCTCGGTCAGTGAATTCATTGACCGCCTGCGTCCCAAGCTGGCGAAAGTCCCCGGCATCGTTCTGTACCTGCGCGCCGGGCAGGACATCAACCTCAGTTCCGGCCCTAGCCGCAGCCAATATCAGTACGTGCTCAAAAGCAATGACGGCGCCCTGCTGACCACCTGGACCGAACGCCTGACCGAGAAACTGCGCAGCAACCCGGCATTTCGCGACATGTCCAACGACTTGCAACTGGGCGGCAGCGTGACCCACATCGATATCGATCGCAGCGCTGCCGCACGTTTCGGCCTGACCACTGCCGATGTCGATCAGGCTCTTTACGACGCATTCGGACAGCGGCAGATCAGCGAATACCAGACCGAGGTCAACCAGTACAAGGTCATCCTGGAACTCGACGCCCAGCAGCGTGGCAAGGCCGAAAGCCTGGCCTACTTTTACCTGCGCTCGCCGCTGACCAACGAAATGGTGCCCCTGTCGGCACTGGCCAAGGTCAGTGCTCCGCGCATGGGGCCATTGTCGATCAGTCACGACGGGATGTTCCCTGCCGCAAACCTGTCGTTCAACCTGGCATCGGGCGTCGCGCTGGGCGACGCAGTGCGCATGCTCGATCAAGCCAAGAACGAGATCGGCATGCCGGCCTCGATCATCGGCAGCTTCCAGGGCGCGGCGCAGGCTTTTCAGAGCTCTCTGGCCAATCAGCCGTGGCTGATCCTCGCCGCACTGGTGGCGGTGTATATCATTCTTGGCGTGCTTTACGAGAGTTTCGTCCACCCGCTGACGATCATTTCCACCCTGCCCTCGGCGGGTATCGGCGCACTGTTACTGTTGTGGCTGATGGGTCAGGACTTCTCGATCATGGCACTGATCGGCGTGGTGCTGTTGATCGGCATCGTCAAGAAGAACGGCATTCTGCTGGTGGATTTCGCGTTGCAGGCGCAACGCGAGCAAGGCCTCTCGCCGCAGGACGCCATTTACGAAGCCTGTATCACGCGTTTCCGACCGATTATCATGACCACCCTCGCGGCCCTGCTCGGCGCGTTGCCGCTGATGCTGGGTTTCGGGGTCGGGGCCGAGTTGCGCCAGCCCTTGGGGATTGCCGTAGTGGGCGGTCTGCTGGTAAGCCAGATGCTGACGCTGTTCACCACGCCGGTCATCTACCTGCAGCTGGAGCGGCTGTTCCATCGACGCCAACCTGCGCCCGCCGCCGTACCGGCACCGGCCCTGCACAAGTGAGAGTCGCCCGATGCGCGTGCTGATTATCGAAGACGAAGAGAAAACCGCAGACTACCTGCGCCGCGGCCTGACCGAACAGGGCTACACCGTTGATGTGGCGCGCGACGGTATCGAAGGCCTGCACCTGGCGCTGGAGAATGACCACGCCATCATCATTCTCGACGTGATGCTGCCAGGCCTCGATGGTTTCGGCGTACTGCGTGCATTACGCGCGCGCAAGCAGACGCCTGTCATCATGCTGACCGCTCGCGAGCAGGTCGATGACCGCATTCGCGGCCTGCGCGAAGGTGCTGATGACTATCTTGGCAAGCCGTTTTCGTTTCTGGAGCTGGTCGCCCGCCTGCAAGCACTGACCCGCCGCAGCGGTGGCCACGAGCCGGTGCAGATCACCATCGCCGACTTGTGGATAGATCTGATCAGCCGCAAGGCGACACGTGCGGGGATGCGCCTGGACCTGACCGCCAAGGAGTTCTCGCTGCTGAGTGTTCTGGCCAGACGTCAGGGCGACATCCTCTCCAAGACGTCTATCGCCGAGATGGTTTGGGACATCAATTTCGACAGCGACACCAATGTGGTCGAAGTCGCCATCAAACGCCTGCGTGCCAAGCTCGACGGCCCGCACGAACACAAGCTGCTGCACACCATTCGCGGCATGGGCTACGTGTTGGAGAACCGCAGTGCGGGCTGACTCGATCGCCCTGCGCCTCAGCGGATTGTTCGCGCTGGTCGCTCTGTCGGTATTCATGCTGATCGGCTGGGCCTTGTACCTGCAGGTCGACAAGAGCCTGGATCTGCTGCCTCGCGCCGAGGTCGATGCACGCTACAGCGTGCTGGAATCAGCGGTGGGGCGTTACGGCAATCCCGAGCATTGGGGCAAGATCAAGGCAAAACTGAAGTTGCTCAGTGAGGAAGACAAGCGCCTGCGTTTCTGGGTGGTCAGCGACGATCCGGTTTATGAGTTCGGCAATCCTGGTGCTGATATTCGTCGATTCGCGCAGGGGCCGCCGGGCATGCACGACCTGAAACTGGCAGACCACCCTTTTGCCTTCAAAGTGCTGGTCAGCGAGTTCCCGCCCAAGGAGCAACGCCCGGCACTGCGCTTTCTGACGGCTATCGATACCGAGACGTTCTGGCACACCCAGCACTCACTGCTGGTCGCGCTGATCAGCCTGGCCACCCTTGGCGTTCTGCTGGCTTCGGCACTCGGTTACTGGGTCGCACGCATCGGCCTGCGCCCGTTGACCACGCTTTCGGAGGAAGTCCAGAAGCTGGCGCCGCCGCGCCTTTCCGGGCGTCTGCAGCTTTCACCATTGCCTCCCGAGCTTGAACAGTTCGTCGCCTCTTTCAACTCGACGCTGGAGCGCGTCGAACAAGCCTACTCGCGGCTGGAGTCATTCAACGCCGACGTGGCGCACGAGCTTCGCTCGCCTTTGACCAATCTGATCGGCCAGACCCAGGTGGCGCTGACCCGTGGCCGTTCTGCGGAGCATTATTTCGAGGTGCTTCAATCCAATCTCGAAGAGCTAGAGCGGCTGCGCTCGATCATTAATGACATGCTGTTCCTGGCCAGCGCCGATCAGGGCACCAGGGTCAAGGCGCTGACCTGCGCGTCGCTGGCTGAAGAGGTGGCCACAACCCTTGATTATCTGGATTTCATTCTGGAAGACGCGCAGGTTCGGGTGGATGTTCAGGGCGATGCCAGCGCACCGATCGAGAAAGCTCATCTGCGCCGCGCCTTGATCAATCTGCTCCACAACGCTGTGCAGCACACCGCCGCCGGGCAAGTCATTGACGTCACTATCGAATCGCATGCCGGGTACGTCAGCATCGCCGTCAGCAACCCGGGCCTGCAGATTGCCGAAGAACATCTGCCCAGGCTGTTCGAACGCTTCTATCGGGTAGACGCCTCGCGCAGCAACAGTGGCGCCAATCATGGTCTGGGACTGGCCATCGTCAAGGCGATTGCATTGATGCACGGCGGCACAGTCTTCGTGAGCAGCCATCAGGGCACCAATACATTCGGCCTTCAACTTCCTCGCTGACGCCCCGCTGTACGCCGCCTGAATATATTCGTGTTGCCGTCTTATAAGAATGCAGGCGGCATGTTATATAGCCTGCTCTATACTCAGCCGAAACAATTTTCTCCGACTCTGTCACTTCCCAGCACCTTTTCCTGCAGGTAAAGCAACCGATGATGTTGTCTGCGTCCTCTCGGCCGGACCGGCCCAACTGGCCTCGCCCTGAGCTCATTTTGATCCTCGGCAGCTTGCTGGCGATGCTTGCCATCCTCGCCATTGTTGCGTCGCTGTTGCTCCGGGAGCGTGAAGACGCCGCGCAGACTGCGGCGCGTGCGGCGGCCAACATCGTGCAACTGATTGACGCAGACGTCATGCACAACGCAGAACTTTACGACTCTTCCCTGCAAGGCATGATCAGCAGCTGGCAGCGCCCGGACATAAAGAATCTGTCGCCAGAGCTTCGCCAGCTTGTACTGTTTGATCGCTCCACGGCCGCCTCCTACAAGGGCGACCTGGTCCTGCTCGACAACAAGGGCAACCTGTTGGCGGACTCGCTATCGGTCACGCCGCGTGACGATAACTTCTCTGACCGTGCGTATTTCAAAGATCATGCTGCGGACCCGTCGCCGGACCTTCACGTCAGCACGCCTTATAAAACCCGCTGGGGCTACAAGGACTGGTGCATCAGCTTCAGCCGACGCATTTCAGGCCCGCACGGCGAGTTCCAGGGAATCGCCAGCGCGGCCATGCGCCTGATATATTTCAAACACTTGTTCATGAGCCAGAACCTGGGCGCAGGCAGCAGCATCAATCTGATCAATGCCAACGGCATTCTGATCGTGCGCTACCCCGACCTTGAGGGTCAGGACCTGATCGGCAAGGACTACAGCCATACGGCCAACTTCCAGCGCATTCTCAAGGAAGGCGATGGCAGTTTCACTGGCATATCGTCTCAACTGAATGCGCCTCGCCTGTACACGTTCTCGCGAGTGGGCACTCTTCCACTGGTCGTAGTGATTGGCCAGTCCGAAGAAGCGGTCTATGCCGTCTGGACACGCAACGCATGGCTGGTCGCAACGGCAACCGGCGTGTTGTGCATAGGGATTCTATGGCTGACCTGGCTGCTGTCTCGCGAACTGCGACGCCGCCGTCGTGCCGAAGATGCGCTGGCAGATCTGGCCGCAACTGACGGTCTGACCGGGCTGGACAATCGCCGCCAGCTTGACGAAGCCATGGAAACCGAATGGGCGCGTGCGCAACGTTCGGGCAAGCGCCTTTCGCTGTTGATGATCGACGTCGATCATTTCAAGGCATTCAACGAGCGCCATGGTCATCAAGGTGGCGACGAGGCCTTGAGGCTGATTGCGCAGACTATTGCTCTTAATATCCGTAGGCCAGGTGACCGTCTGGCGCGGTATGGCGGCGAGGAATTTGTGGTGGTGCTGCCGGAAACCGATGTCACCGGGGCCATGATCATCGCGCAAAACATCCGCCGCTCGGTTGAATCACTGCCGCTGTTCAAGAATGCGGAGCACTCGTTAACGGTGAGCATCGGCGTTGCTTCGGGGATCGTTCGCCAAGGCGACAAGCTGGAGACGTTTTTCGGCATTGCCGACAAGGCGCTTTACCGGGCCAAGAACAATGGTCGTAACCGGGTAGAACAGTGGGCAGCCGCTTCCGATTCGGAGACCCCGAACAAAGCCTGACAAGTTTTGTGCAGGCATAAAAAAACGCCAGACTGGCTGGCGTTTTTCGTCACCGCAAGGGCATCGAATTACGATGCGGCGCGGGCTGAGTCACGCAGAGCTTTGACTTCGTCGTGGTTCTTCAGAACGCCTTCATGCTGCTTCTTGATCACAGCGATAACGTCTGGGGAAACGCCTTTCTCATTCGCCTTCTCGATAGCCTTGCTATAGGCTTTCTTGGCGACGTCTTCGCCGCGCTCTACTTCTTCCAGTACGGCTTTGTCATCGTTGCTGGTGAAAGCAGTTTTCAGCTTTACCCATGCCTGATGCACGTCAGCCGATACGCTGGTGGAGTCTTCCGGCTTGCCACCCAACTGGTTTACATGCCGCTGCAGTTCGCCAACAGCAGTGGCAACCTCACCGGCACGACGAGCCAGAAACTCCTTCACCTTTGGGTTCTTGGCGTTGTGGGCTGCGGTTTCGAAGCCTTCCTTGCCGTCGATGCTGGTTTCGATCAGGTCATTCAGGATAGAGATCGTTTCTTTGTTGATATCAGTCATTTGATAATTTCCTAATGGCAGGTTGATACGAAAATTGCTTCTGCCTAGAAGATTGCAGTCGTCATGCCAATTTTTTAAAAATTATTTTCATTTAAAATTCAGTAACTTACGAAATTTTCACATCTCCTTTATCGTGATATCTGCATGAACTGTCATTTGGCCTGCATGCAGAATGCACGTATCGTTCACGTCAAGATGAATGAACAGAGCCAACCCCACATGAATCCCGAAAAACTCAAATTGCTGGTCACTCAGGAAATGCCGTTCGGCAAATACAAGGGACGACTCATCGCCGACCTGCCTGGGCATTATTTGAACTGGTTCGCGCGGGAAGGCTTTCCCAAAGGAGAATTGGGCGGTCTGCTGGCGCTGATGCAGGAAATCGATCACAACGGCCTGAGCGCGCTGTTGGACCCGTTACGCACGCGTCCGCGGCAGTCGTTCAAGGACAGGGGATAGAGAAGAGAACGGTCTAGCCGGAAAAAATCGGTGCTCCGGACCAGGGAGCACCGCAAAGCCATACAACCAACAACAACTTCTTTGTCAGGGCCAGCAGCGTGGCTGGCCCCCGAAAAGCTTTCGATCAGAAAAATCAGTCAAACAACGCCAGTGCCTGAGCGGTGGCTTCCTGAATGCGACCCCAGTCGCCGTTCTTGACCCAGGCGTTGTCGATCATCCAGGTCCCGCCCACGCACATGACGTTAGGCAAGGCCATGTAGCTCTTGAGGTTCTGCTCGTTGACGCCGCCGGTCGGGCAGAAGCGCACCTCATTGAATGGCGCGCCGAGCGCCTTGATAGCCGCCACACCGCCGCTGATCTCGGCCGGAAACAGCTTGAAGCGACGATAGCCCATGGCGTAGCCAATCATGATCTCCGACGCACTGCTGATGCCTGGCAGCAAGGGCAGCGGGCTGTCGAGCGCCGCCTGCAGAAGCTCCTGGGTGCTGCCGGGGGTCACGATGAACTGCGAACCCGCCGCCTCGGCGTCAGCCAGCATCTTGCAGTCCAGAATGGTCCCTGCCCCCACGCACAGTTCAGGACGCTGTTCACGCAAAATGCGAATGGCGCTCAGACCGAACGCCGAGCGCAGGGTAATTTCCAGAGCAGTCATGCCGCCAGCGGCCAGGGCGTCGGCCAAAGGCAATACATCCTGATCACGTGCAATAGTGATGACCGGCAGAATCTTCGCCTTGGCGCAAAGTTCGTCGATCACGGCAATCTTGTTCGCCATGCTGGTGAGCGGCTGATTATTTTCGTTCTGTGTCATGGCGACGGTTCCTTTGCTTATGGGCACCAGTAAATCTCGAGAGACGGGTTAAGGAAGGCGCGCACCGGCATTTCGGCGAGGTTATCACCTGCCAGCGCCGCACGCAGGGTGTCTAGTTTGGCCTGACCGGACACCGACAGGATCGGCGAACGCGCAGACGCCAACAGACGACGCGTCAGGGTCAGACGCTGATGCGGCACGCTTGGTGCGAGCATCGGCAGGCAGCGGCGCTCGCCATTGAGGTCCAGCGCTTCTGCCAGGTTCGGGCTGGCGGGGAACAGCGACGCGGTGTGCCCGTCGTCGCCCATGCCCAGAATCAAGACATCGATAGGCGGCAGCTCGGCCAATGCCTGATCAGCAACTTGTGCCGCGTCTTCGACGCTGGCTGCCACGTTGTACAGGCCAAGAAACTTCGCTTTCGACGCAGGGCCTTGAAGCAAGTGACGATGTAGCAGGCCAGCATTGCTGTCGGCATGTTCGGTCGGCACGAAACGCTCGTCGGCAAGGCTGACGACCACCTTCGACCACTCAAGTGGCTTCACAGCCAGGCTTTGGAAGAACGCCACCGGGCTGCGTCCACCCGACACCACCAGAGTGGCCTGACCGTTTTCGCTGATCGCCTGCTCAAGGCGCCCGGCCACATCGCTTGCCAGCGCATCGGCCAGTTGCTGCGGGGTGTCGAAGTCACGTGCCACCAGCCCTGCTGGCAGCTCAAGGTCACATATCGCCATACCAGGATCTCCCGTCGCGAGTAATCAAGGCAATGGAGCTCATCGGCCCCCAGGTTCCAGCCGGGTAAGGCTTGGGCGCATCGCCCGCCTTCTTCCAGCCGGCGATCAACTGATCGCACCATTGCCAGGCGTACTCGATTTCATCTTTGCGGACAAACAGGTTCTGATTGCCACGCATGACTTCCAGCAACAACCGCTCATAAGCGTCGGGGACACGAGCGCTGCGGTAGGTGTCGGAAAAATTCAGTTGCAAAGGGCCGCTGCGCAACTGCATGCCTTTGTCCAGCCCCTGATCCTTGGTCATCACCTGCAGAGAAATGCCTTCATCAGGTTGCAGGCGGATGATCAAGCGATTGCTGATCTGCAAACGCTGCTCAGGGGCAAAGATGTAGTGCGGCGGCTCTTTGAAGTGGATCACGATCTGCGACAGCTTTTGCGGCATGCGCTTGCCGGTACGCAGATAGAACGGTGTGCCCGACCAGCGCCAGTTGCGGATGTCGGCACGCAATGCCACGAAGGTTTCGGTATCGCTCTGGGTGTTGGAGTTTTCTTCCTCCAGATAACCTGGCACGGCCTTGCCTTCGCTGTAACCGGAGGTGTACTGGCCTCGCACCACCTGAGTCGCCAGGCGCTCAGGGGTAAACGGTGCCAGGGCCTTGAGCACCTTGACCTTCTCGTCGCGGATACTGTCAGCCGACAGGTCGCTGGGCGGGTCCATGGCGATCAGGCAAAGCAGTTGCAGCAGGTGGTTCTGAATCATGTCGCGCAGCTGACCGGCCTGATCGAAGTAACCCCAGCGGCCTTCGATACCGACTTTCTCGGCGACGGTGATTTCCACATGGGAAATATGGTTCTGGTTCCACTGGGTCTCGAACAGGCTGTTGGCAAAACGCAGGGCAATGAGGTTCTGTACCGTGTCCTTGCCCAGATAGTGGTCGATGCGATAGACCCGGTTTTCCGGGAAGAACTGCGCAACCGCATCGTTGACCCGGCGTGAAGAAGCCAGGTCATGACCGATGGGCTTTTCCAGCACCGCACGCGTACGTTCGGCTAGGTTGACCGACGCGAGGTTCTCGCAAATCGCGCCGTACACCGAGGCCGGCGTGGCGAAATAGGCGATCAGGGTCTCGGCATCACGAACGCGCTCGGCCAGAGCGACATAGTCCTCGGCCTTGAGGAAGTCGACGTGCAGGTAGCTGAGGCGCGCCAGAAAGCGCTGAGCGTTCTCGGCTTCGAGCTCCGCCTCGGGAATGAAGCGGCGCATGGATTTTTCGATGTAGGCCAGATGCGACTGCTCGTCGCCCGGCTCACGCGCCAGGGCAAGAATTCGTGTGTCTTCATGCAGCAGTCCAGCGCGATCAAGCTGATAAAGAGCCGGGAACAGCTTGCGTACCGCGAGGTCCCCCAGGGCACCAAACAGGGCAAATGTACACGGTTCAACCGTAATCAAGGGCATAATGTTGGTTCTTTTATCAAGTTAGGCTACAAATACCTTTTTTAAAGGCGTTACTCAAGGCCATATGTAGTAATAACCACAACATTCTGCCTAAAAGCATATTCCAGTGGTGATCAACACAGGCCCTCAGTACGATAGGCCACCTTTGCTACAGGCTAAAGGGCTAATAAAAGCTCAGGCCAAAACCGTTGGTGAATCAGCCCCGACAAGGACTTTGAATGGACCGCATTAGAAACCTTCTGGAGCAGATCCAGAGCCGACTCGACGAGCTGAACAAGGCCGAACGCAAAGTGGCCGAGGTGATTCTGCTCAACCCGCAGATGGCCACGCGGCTGAGTATTGCAGCGCTTGCTCAGGCGGCGAAAGTCAGCGAACCCACGGTCAATCGTTTCTGCCGTTCGTTCAGTGTCAGTGGCTACCCGGAACTGAAGCTGCAATTGGCGCAAAGCCTGGCCAGTGGCGCAGCGTATGTGAGCCGTGCAGTAGAAGCCGACGACAATCCCGAGGCCTACACCCAGAAGATTTTCGGCAGCGCCATTGCATCGCTGGACAGCGCTTGCCAGCAGCTGGACCCGGCGCTGATCAGCAAGTCGGTGGACATGCTGATCCAGGCGCGGCAAATCCACTTCTTCGGGCTGGGCGCTTCGGCTCCGGTGGCGCTCGATGCGCAGCATAAGTTCTTCCGTTTCAATCTGGCGGTCACGGCGCACGCCGATGTGCTGATGCAACGGATGATTGCGTCGGTGGCACACACCGGTGAGTTGTTCGTGATCATTTCCTACACTGGCCGCACCCGCGAACTGGTGGAAGTGGCGCGTATCGCACGAGCCAACGGCGCGTCGGTACTAGGCCTGACTGCTGCAGGTTCGCCGCTGGCCCAGGCCAGCACAGTGAGCCTGAACATCCCGCTGCCCGAAGACACCGACATCTACATGCCGATGACCTCGCGGATCATTCAGCTGACCGTCCTCGACGTACTGGCCACTGGCATGACACTGCGCCGCGGCGTCGACTTCCAGCCGCACCTGCGCAAGATCAAGGAAAGCCTGAACGACAGCCGCTATCCGCTAGAGGAACAGGGCTGAGACAGGCTCAAGACCGGACGCAGAGCATCAGCCACAAAACTATCGTTCCAACGCTTCGCGCGGGAATGCAGTTCGGGACGCTCTGCGTCACACGGAGGCTCTGAGGCATCAGATGGATCGGGGTTCGACTCAGGTTACATTTGCGCCCCCTCGTGGCCCTAACCCGCCAGGCTGGCCTGCAACTTGAGCTGCACTTGCTCGCCCGGTTGCAGGCTGAAGGCATCGCCGGAGCCTGAGGCGGCTTCGACGCGTACGAAGCCTGTGGTTTCACTTCCGCACACACCCAGCAGCGGTCTGCTGCCGGGGTGCCAGACCACGGTATTGGCGCTGTCGCCGGTGTCGATGTTCAGCCGGCGTTGCCAGGTCGGGTCCTGGAGCTGCAAGGCCCCGGCATGCTCGAAGACCCGCTGGCAGCCACCTGCCACGCGCAGTTCGCCTTGCTGCTGACACGTCTGACGGCTGAGCTCGTCATACCCCTGAGCCCCATCGAGCCCGTCCAGCGCCACCTCGGCAACATCGCTGATCCGCCAGTAGGCATGCAATGCATGGCTGAAATGGCAAGGCTCACTGTCCTCGTGACAGGTGCTAAGGCGCAGTTCCATGCCCTGCCCCAGCTCGGCATGCAGATCTGCCTGCCAATCCCACAGCTGCAAACGCCAGTGCAGGCTCACGCCCTCCTCGCTTTCGCGACTGTCGATCAGCTTCCAGTCGAGCAGGCGCCCCCAGCCATGCGCAGGCCAGCCGCTCTCGCCGGGATGCCGGCCATACCACGGCCAACAGACTGGTACGCCGCCGCGAATGGCACCCACCTGTGGCCATTGCGCAGCGCACCACAACCAGGGCTTCTGGTCACGCGGCTGGAAATGCAGCAATTGCGCGCCTTGCCGACTGAAGACTGCCTGACACTGCGGATGGTCAATCACCAGAACGTCGCGCAGCTGACAACGCTCCCACTCGAAAATAGGTCTGGCACGTCGGGATCGGAAGAAGCGTTGCAATGGATGTTCAGGCAGTTGCGCGTCGTGAGTGGTCATCGCCAATCGCGTCCCTGAAAAATAAAAGGATCAACCCATAAAAAAACGGGCAGCCAGGCTGCCCGTAAAGCACACACGACCTTTGATCGCGTTACGCGTCAATCAATATTCAGAACTTCGATTGAATCTTGATGCCCGCCACGAGAGCGTCATCAACCTGATCCACACCGCCTGGATGCTTGACGTACTGCAGGTTAGGACGCACGGTCAACCAATTGGTAACGTGGAAGCCGTAGTAGATTTCCGAGTTGTACTCGGTGCTCTGGACCGGCAGGAAGCCTGGGTTGTCGAAATCATTGATACCGCTGATCTGGTTGGCCAGACGTACGCGATCCTGCACATCGTCATTGACGTGGATACGGGCGATACCGATACCGATGTCATCTTTCGGACGTGAGTTGAACGGACCTTTGTAGGTAAAGCCGATCTGCTGATAGTTGTCGACGAAGTTGGTGGCCTTGTCATGCACGGTGGCGTTGGCAAAGATACTCAGCCCGCGCGATGCGTCGCCTTCGTGAGTGGTCAGCTGTTGCTGAGCCACGACCCACCAGCCATGCTTGCTGTCATGCGATTTGAACGCAGCGCCAGTAGCCGCTTGCGGCTGACCGTTTACGTCTTTGTAGACGTCATCGGCATTAGGCGTGCTCTTGTAGTAACCAACACGGTACTCACCTGGCAACGAGTTGATAGTGGGCGTCCATACCAGTTCGACCGGCAGGATCATGCCTTTGGTGCCGCTACCGCTGAGTTTGAAGCCGTTACCGGTTTCCAGATTGGAAGGGTTCTGCTCGTACACACCTACTTGTGCATACACTTCCGGGGTGATGTTGTATTTGATACGCAGAGCGTTCTGGCTGACTGGCCAGTTGTACCAGGTGTTTACGTAGTTACCGACCTGCGAACCACAGAACGACAGGTTCTGGAAGTCGCACGGGAAGCTGTTGAAGTCTTCGCCCGGCCCGAAACGACCGACCTTGACGTCCAGCGCGCCGTCGAAATACTTCTGTTTGACCCACATCTGGGTCAGACGCCAAGTCTGGCCGCGGCCCCATACTTCCTGAGAGGAACTGAGCGTGCCGGCACGAGGATCGCCGATCCGGTCATTGGAGATGTTGCGCCCGCTACGTTCGGTGATCGCCAGCTTGAACTCCGCATCATGCCAGCCGAGAACCTTCTGCAGATCGACTTTCATGCCCAGCGCGAACTGATCGCTGTAACGGCCGGTGGTGTCGTCGTTGGAACCACCTTTGAGGTTGCTGGCCATCTCGGAAACGTATTCCAGCGAGAAGTCATAACCCTTGTCCAGCAACTCGGTGCGCTTGCCGCCCCAGTCGCCGGACATCCACGGTGAGTCAGCGGCAAACGGCTCGGCAGCGTGAACACTGCTGGCCAGCCCCATCGCACCCAACGCCGACAGCTTGCATGCCAGCTGGAGCCGGGAAAGCGATTTACCTTTGGTGATCTTCTTCATCCCATCAATCCTCGTTTTATTGTTATTAGCTTCGGTAAACGTCTTGCTTCATTCACTGCTTGTGTCCAATGACAGGCCGTTTACCTGTGCGGTAAATGGCCGGCCAGCAGTACCCGGTATTGAATCAATCTATCACTTGCGGTTCAACTGCGAGACGTTGCTCACCCGCTCGGCAGACGGTTGCTTTCCAAGAACCCCAAGACGCTCACCGCTCTGGGCGTCGAAAATCAGGACCTTGGAAGGATCGAATTGCAGCGTCAGGCTCTCGCCCACCTGGGGTGCGACATCCGGAGCAAGACGGCAGCAGACCTTGCTCTGGTTGAGCATCACGAAAACCAGTGTATCCGGGCCAGTAGGCTCGGTGACCTGCACTTCAGCACGAATGGTTGGCAGCCCACTTGACTCGTCGGACGCCAGCATAATCTGTTCTGGCCGAATGCCAAGAATGATTTCACGGTCTTCCAGCCCGGCATCGGAAACACCGACCGGCAATTCGCAACGCGCCTGACCACTGTCGAGCATTGCGAGCAATTGGCCATCCTTGCGCTGCAGGCGCAGCGGGATGAAGTTCATCGGCGGCGAACCTATAAAGCTGGCCACAAACAGGTTGGCCGGGTCGTTGTAGATCTGCTTGGGCGTACCGAACTGCTGAACGATACCGTCCTTCATGACCGCCACTTTGTCGCCCAGCGTCATGGCTTCGATCTGGTCGTGGGTGACATAGACCGTGGTGGTTTTCAGGCGCTGGTGCATCAGTTTCATTTCAGTACGCAT
This sequence comes from Pseudomonas coronafaciens pv. oryzae str. 1_6, assembly GCF_000156995.2. NCBI lineage: Bacteria > Pseudomonadati > Pseudomonadota > Gammaproteobacteria > Pseudomonadales > Pseudomonadaceae > Pseudomonas > Pseudomonas coronafaciens. Next base: position 4,172,186 of record NZ_CP046035.1, read on the forward strand.
CTCGACCCGCAGCTTGGCGTCGAGGTTGGACAGCGGCTCATCGAACAGGTAGATCTTCGGCCGACGCGCCAGCGCACGCCCCATCGCGACACGCTGCTGCTGACCACCGGACATCTGCCCCGGTTTGCGATTGAGCAGGTGCTCGATCTGCAACAACTTGGAGACGCGGGCGACCTCCTCGTCGATGGAGGCCTGCGGCATCTTGCGAATCTTCAGCCCAAAGGCAATGTTTTCGCGGACCGTCATGGTCGGGTACAGCGCGTAGGACTGGAACACCATCGCGATGTCACGGTCTTTCGGGCTGGTGCCGCTGACGTCTTCGCCATCGATGAGGATCGCACCACCGCTGATGCTTTCAAGCCCGGCGATGCAGTTCATCAGCGTGGACTTACCACAGCCGGACGGTCCGACCAGAATCAGAAACTCACCGTCCTTGATCGACAGTTCGATGTTCTTCAGCGTGTCCGGCAAGTTGCTGCCGTAGGTCTTGTTGACGTTGCGTAATTCGAGAGTCGCCATGATTACCCCTTGACCGCGCCGGCCGTGAGCCCACGCAGGAAATACTTGCCAGCCAGTACGTAGACCAGCAGTGTCGGCAGACCGGCGATCATCGCCGCCGCCATGTCAACGTTGTATTCCTTGGCGCCTGTACTGGTGTTGACCAGGTTGTTCAGCGCCACAGTGATCGGCTGGGAATCGCCGCTGGAAAACACAACGCCGAACAGGAAATCGTTCCATATCTGGGTGAACTGCCAGATCAGGCAGACCATCACGATGGGTGTCGACATCGGCAGAATGATGCGCCCGAAGATGGTGAAGAAACCCGCGCCATCAAGGCGTGCGGCGCGTACGAGCGCTTCCGGAATACTGACGTAGTAGTTGCGGAAAAACAGCGTGGTGAACGCCAGCCCATACACGACGTGGACGAACACCAGCCCTGCCGTGGTGTTGGCCAGGCCCATCTTGCCCAGCGTGAAGGACGCCGGCAGCAGGACGGTCTGGAAGGGCAGGAAGCAACCGAACAGCAGAAGCCCGAAAAACAGCTGCGAGCCCTTGAAGCGCCACATCGACAGGACATAGCCGTTGAGCGCACCGACTGCCGTGGAGATCAGTACCGCCGGAACCGTGATCTTGATCGAGTTCCAGAAGTAGCCGTCGACGAGGTCCCAGGCCTTGATCCAGCCAATGGCGGTGACCACGCTCGGCAGGCTCAGCAGGTTGCCGGTGCCGATGTCTTCGGGCGTCTTGAAGCTGGTGAACAACATCACCACCAGCGGTACCAGATAAATCAGGCAGGCCAGCGTCAGCACAGCGTAGATAAGAACGCGACTGAAGCTGATGCCCGGTTTGCCAACATGACTAGTCATGGCGTTTGGTCCTCAGCTCGGAATACAGGTACGGCACCAGAATCGCCAGGATGGCGCCGAGCATCAGAATCGCACTGGCAGAGCCCATGCCCATCTGACCGCGACTGAAGGTGAACGAATACATGAACATTGCCGGCAGGTCCGAGGAGTAACCAGGGCCGCCTGCAGTCATCGCGGCCACCAGGTCGAAGCTCTTGATGGCGATGTGCGCCAGAATCATGACCGCGCTGAAGAACACAGGACGCAGACTGGGCAAAACCACCCGCCAGTAGATCATCGGCAGGCTGGCGCCATCCATTTGCGCCGCACGAATGATGGACTGATCGACGCCGCGCAGGCCCGCCAGAAACAATGCCATGACGAAGCCGGAAGATTGCCACACGGCGGCAATGACCAGGCAGTACACGACGCGATCCGGATCAACCAGCCAATCGAGGCGGAAGCCTTCCCAGCCCCAGTCGCGGAGCATCTTGTCCAGGCCCAGGCCGGGGTTGAGCAACCACTTCCACGCCGTACCGGTGACGATCATCGAGAGCGCCATCGGGTACAGATAAATAGTGCGAATCACGCCTTCGCGTCGGATGCGCTGGTCCAGCAGGACAGCCAGCAGCACCCCGATCACCAGGCTGATTGCGATGAACATTCCGCCGAACACTGCAAGGTTCTTGCTCGCGACCCACCAGCGGTCGTTGTCCATCAGGCGCGCATATTGCGCCAGACCGACCCATTTATAGGACGGCAGAAACGTCGAGTTAGTGAACGAAAGCGCAAATGTCCAGAGGATGTAGCCATAAAAGCCGACCAACACGATGAACATGCTGGGTGCCAGCACCAGTTTGGGTAGCCAGCGTTGCAGCGCATCCATTGGCGAGGCTTTGCTGTGCGCAGCGACAGAGCTCATCGGGAGTATCCCTTATGTCGAATTCAGGCCGCAGCAATGGGTGAAATCCACAAAGGATTTCAGCACCATGAACTGCGGATACAGGCTGAACGGTAAGTATTACTGCGCCGACTTGACCGCAGTCGCCAGTTTCTTGGCTGTTGCCGCCGGATCAGCTGACGGGTCGTTGATGTAGTTGGTGATCACGTCAAAGAACGCGCCCTGCACTGCCAGCGTAGTCGCCATGTTGTGCGCCATGCTTGGTTGCAGACCGCCGGTCTTCGAGTCAGCCAGGAAGTCCTTGGCAGCAGTTTGCGCACATGAGTCAAAACCGTACTTGTTCATGTCGGCAAGCATGTCTTCACGAACCGGGATCGACCCCTTGTTTATGCTGAAGACTTTCTGGAAGTCCTCACCCATCGCAACCTTGGCCAGATCCTGCTGAGCAGCAGTCGTGCCCTTGTCTTTCTGTTTGAAGACGGCCAGCGAGTCAATGTTGTAAGTGAACGCCTTGTCGGTGCCAGGGAAGGCTACGCACTGGTAATCCTTGCCAGCGACCTTCTTGGCAGCTGTCCATTCGCTCTTGGCCCAATCGCCCATGATCTGCATGCCGGCCTTGCCGTTGATGACCTTGGCAGCTTCGAGGTTCCAGTCCTGACCCTTGCCGTCGGCATCCATATAGGTCGCGACTTTCTTGAGTTCGGTCAGCGACTTGACCATGCCTTCGCCGGTCAGCGCATCCTTGTCCAGATCGACCAGGGCTTTCTTGTAGCCATCAGCCCCCATGACCGAGAGCACCACAGCTTCGAACACGGTGCTGTCCTGCCAAGGCTGACCACCATGTGCCAGTGGAATGAAACCGGCTTTTTTCAGCTTGTCGCCCGCAGCGTAGAACTCTTCCAGAGTGGTGGGCGCCTTGTCGATACCTGCTTTCTTGAAGACTTCAGGGTTGATCCACAGCCAGTTGACGCGGTGAATGTTCACCGGGACAGCGACGTAATCACCTTCGTACTTCACGGTATCGGAGACTTTCTTGTCCAGCAGGGAGTCCCACTTTTCGGTCTTGGCGACGTCTTTCAGCGCGTCAGTATCCAGCAGACCGGTAGAGGCCCATTCCTGAATATCAGGACCTTTGATCTGCGCGACGCCTGGCGGGTTGCCAGAAACGGCGCGGCTTTTGAGTACGGTCATGGCCGTGGCACCACCACCACCGGCAATAGCACCGTCTTTCCAGACGAAGCCATCTTTTTCAACTTGTGCCTTCAAGACATCAACCGCAGCTTTTTCCCCACCCGACGTCCACCAGTGCACGACTTCAACAGTGCCTTTGGATTCAGCGGCAGTGGCGCTCAGAGGGAACAACGAAGCGAGAGAGATGACAACAGCGAGACGTGACATGGAATTCATCGAATTGACCTTTCTTGTTGTTATGCATGAGCAAGTCTGGTGCTTGCGCTTCGTGGGAGTCTAACCAAGACAGACGCTGCGACAGTAACGAAGGGATGCGCAAATGTCACAGCATTGTTACATTCGACGACACCTCGCCCGCAATGGGCCAAAAGCCACTGAGCTACGGGTCAATCTGCGGTCCTCGGCAGGTACAACGTCACTCGCAGCCCGCCGTCACGCAGGTTCTGCAGACTGACTTCGCCGCCGTGACTGTGAGCGATGTTGCGGGCGATCCCCAGACCCAGGCCGTAGCCCTGCTGCTGACTGCCTGCAAGACGAAAATGCGGCTCGAAGACATGTTCCAGACGCTGCTCCGGCACCCCTGGACCTTCATCATCCACGTGCAGAATGAATGCCTGTGCGCTGTCCTCGACCTTCAGATGCGCCCGGTGCCCGTATTTGAGGGCGTTATCGATCAGATTGCCGATGCAGCGCTTGAGGGCCAGCGGTTTGCCGGAATAGGCCGCCAGCGCCTCGCCATGCTGCGTGACACGCCCGTCACCTTCAGGATACAGCCAGGGCTCGACCAGGCATTCGATCAGTGCATTCAGGTCCACGGGCTCTATGTTCTCGTGGATGTCGGTGTCCTTGACGCACTGCAGCGCGCCCTTGACGAGCAATTCCAGCTCATCCAGGTCGCGGCTGAACTTGCGCTGCAAAGGTTCGTCTTCGAGCAATTCGACGCGCAGTCGCAAACGGGTAATGGGTGTGCGCAGGTCATGGGAGATAGCACTGAACAGTTGCCCCCGCTCGGTCAGGTAGCGGCTGATACGGGTGCGCATGGCGTTGAAGGCACGACTCACCTCGACCACTTCACTCCCTCCGCCCTCGACCACCGGCTCGACATCCGCACCCAGCGACATGTCTCGTGCAGCGCTCGCCAGGCGTTTGAGCGGCCGGCTTTGCCAATGCACCAGCAAACCGATGAACAACAACAGAAATGCGCTGGTCAGGACAATGAAAGACACTTGCTGCAGCGGCAGTTCCTGCTCTTCCAGCGAGGTATAGGGTTCGGGCAGCAGAGAGGCGATGTAGAACCACTCTCCGGGGGCCATGTCGATCTGCGTGACCAGCACCGGCGGGTTTACCGGCTCAAGTGTCAGCGCGTAATGCGCCCAGGAGCGCGGTAGCTCATCGAGCTTCAGGCCGCTGTTGAAAATTCGCAGTTCGTCCGGACGGGCAAACCACACGGTAATGTCCGGGCCGTTGCCAAGGCGCTGGCGCAGTACGTCACCCACTACATCCAGCACCGCCTGCTTGCGGGGTGTGGGCTGCATGATTTGCATGTCCAGCGGGTGATCGTTGAGCGAGACCACGAAGCGTGTGCCGCCCATGCTGCGCAGTTGATCCAGCACCATCGGCCGGTAAGCCAGCGGCAGCGAACGAAAATAACTGACGCTGGCAGCCATCGAATACGCCAGGCTGCGGGCACTGGTGACTAGCCCTTCCATTTGCGTAGCGCGCAGCTGGGACAGCCAGATCACGCTGGACAGGGCCTGCGCCATGAACACCGCCAGCAACGTCAACAGCAACATGCGCCCCAGCAACGAGCGCGGTAGCGGCAAGCCGTTTTTTTTCGGGCCTGCAGCGGGCGGGTTAATAGCCGTTACCCGCTTGCGAGTTGACGTTCGCCGCCAGCAAATAACCACTGCCGCGAATGGTACGAATCAGGCGCGGCGACTTGCCGGTGTCACGCAGGCGCTGGCGCAGGCGGCTGACGGCCATGTCGACGATGCGTTCCAGCGGCATCAATTCCCGTCCGCGGGTGGCGTTGCCGATGGTGTCTCGGTCGAGAATCTGCTGGGGGTTATCGAGAAACAGCTTGAGCAGCGCAAAGTCGGCACCGGACAGAATCACTTCTTCGCCATCGTTGTGAAACAGTCGATGGCTGACCATGTCCAGCCGCCACTCATCGAACAGAATCACGTCGCCGCCTGGACGATCCTGTCCGAACTGTGCACGCCTCAGCAGCGCCTTGATCCGTGCCTGCAACTCGCGCGGGCTGAACGGCTTGCCAAGATAGTCGTCGGCCCCCAGCTCCAGGCCGATGACACGATCAGCCTCGTCAGAGCTGGCGGTCAGCATGATGATAGGGACGTGCGGCTGTCGCGGATGCTGACGAACCCATTTGCACAGGCTGAAGCCGTCTTCATCCGGCAACATGACGTCGAGGATCAGCAGATCGCTCGACGCCTCGTTAAACGCGCGGCGAAAATCAGCGCCGTCACCCACCGTGCGCACCTGAAAACCGGCGCGACTCAGGTAGGTGTCCAGCAACTCACGGATCTCCTGGTCATCGTCCACCAGCAGGATCGATTTACTGACTGAACTCACGTTGGAGCGTCCTTTTTGGGCTGTAGAACCTTGTTGTTATGCGATCTTACTCAGATCTGTGCCCCAAAAGCTTGTTGCAAGGCAACACCAGCGCCGGTCAGGCCAGGAAACTCGGCAGTGACCAGCCACACCGGCAGGCCTTTGAAGTAGTCGCTCATCACACCCTTTTCGGCCATGGCGCGTCTGAAACCGCTGTTGATGAAGAAGTCAGAGAAACGCGGCACCACACCGCCGACGATGTACACCCCGCCCAGGCTGCCCAGCGTCAGGACGTTGTTGCCCACCACCCTGCCGAGGAATACGCAAAACTGCTCCAGCACCGTTGCGGCAACCGGATCGCCCGCCAGCGCTGCCGACGTGATCGCAGCAGGCGACTTGAGCGCCGGCTCGATATCGTCCAGCGCGCAACTGACCTGGTACAACAACAGCAGCCCTGCGCCACTCAAAACAACTTCAGCACTGACGTGTTCATGCTCGGCCATCAAGCGCGCCCACAACAGGGCCTCACGCGCAGTACCAATAGGCAGATCGGCATGCCCACCCTCGCCCGGCAAGGCCATCCAGCGGCTGCCTTCCAGCTTGATCAATGTGCCAATGCCCAGCCCTGTGCCAGGCCCGACCACCACGCACGGACGATCCGGCTTACCCTGGCCGTGGCAGACAGTCAGATACTCGTCGTCCTTGAGCCGGGTCATGCCCAGCGCCATCGCAGTGAAATCGTTGATCAATAGCAGATGATCGACTTGCAGATCAGCGCAGAAGGTCTTGCGGTTCAGTCGCCAGTGGCTGTTGGTGAACTCGAAATCATCGCCATCGACCGGTCCGGCAACAGCCAGACACACATGGCCGATATCGCCACGCTGCAGCTCAAGATCCTGAAGATAAACCTCGATGGCTTTTTCCGGACCAGCATAGTCAATGGTCGGGAACACCCGGACAGAATGCAGCGTGTCGTCTTCCCAAATGGCAAAACGTGCATTGGTACCGCCTATATCACCGACCAGGGCCAACTTCACTTAAGCGTCTCCAGACTAGAGGTAAAGGCGCTGGCGCCCTGCTCTGCCGAGCTGAAGGCCATGCGCATGAACCCGAAAAGCTCGCGACCGCAGCCGACACTGTTATCGATCTGATTCACGGCTGGTTCTCGGGCGGCCAATTCTGACGCTTCGACCAGCACTTGTAACGTGCCTTTTACGCCATCGACGCGGATGACGTCGCCATCGCGCACGAGTGCCAACGGTCCGCCATCGAATGCTTCAGGGCAGACATGAATCGCTGCGGGAATCTTGCCCGAGGCGCCCGACATCCGCCCATCGGTCACCAGCGCGACCTTGAACCCGCGATCCTGCAGGACACCCAGAAACGGGGTCATCTTGTGCAGCTCGGGCATGCCATTGCAGCGCGGCCCCTGAAAACGCATTACGGCGACGAAATCGCACTCCAGCTCGCCAGCCTTGAACGCATCGGCCAGCTCTTTTTGGTCCTGAAACACTCTGGCAGGCGCTTCTACGATCTGATGCTCCGGAGCGACGGCGGAGACTTTCATAACCCCGCGACCGAGATTGCCTTCCATCACCCGCAGCCCGCCTTCCGGAGAAAACGGACGGGACACCGGGCGCAGAATGCTCTCGTCCAGACTTTCGAGCGGCCCTTCGCGCCAGACCAGCTTGCCGTCTTCCAGGAAAGGCTCGCGGGTATAACGGCTAAGACCATAACCGGCCACGGTGTTGACGTTTTCATGCAACAGGCCGGCGGCGAGCAGCTCACGGATCAGGAACGACATACCGCCGGCCGCCTGGAAGTGATTGATGTCGGCTTTGCCGTTGGGATAGACGTGGCTCAGGGTCGGCACCACTTCAGACAGATCGGCCATGTCCTGCCAGGTCAGTTGAATACCGGCGGCCTGCGCGATGGCCGGCATGTGCAGCGTGTGGTTGGTCGAGCCGCCAGTGGCGTGCAGTGCCACGATGGAGTTGACCAGCGAGCGCTCGTCGACGATTTCGCCGATCGGCATGAAGTCGCCGCTCTGCATGGTCATGCGTGTCACCTGTCGCGCGGCTTCGGCGGTCAGCGCATCGCGCAACGGCGTGTACGGGTTGACGAACGAAGCACCGGGAAGGTGCAGCCCCATGACTTCCATCAGCAACTGATTGGTGTTGGCCGTACCGTAGAACGTGCAGGTGCCGGGGCCGTGATAGGACTTCATTTCGGAGTCCAGCAGCTCTTCGCGGCTGGCCTTGCCTTCAGCATAACGCTGCCGCACGTCGGCTTTCTGTTTGTTGGAAATGCCCGAGACCATGGGCCCGCCTGGGACGAATACCGTTGGCAAATGACCAAAACGCAACGCGCCCATCATCAGGCCCGGGACGATCTTGTCGCAGATGCCCAGCATCAGCGCGGCGTCGAACATGTTGTGCGACAACGCAATGGCCGTAGACATCGCGATCACTTCGCGGCTGGCAATGGCCAGTTCCATGCCGGGCTCACCCTGGGTCACGCCATCACACATGGCAGGCACGCCACCGGCAAACTGGCCGACCGAACCAATGTCACGTAAAGCCTGTTTGATCTGGGCAGGAAAGTGTTCGTAGGGCTGATGCGCCGAGAGCATCTCGTTGTAGGAGGAGACGATGGCCACGTTGGCGGCGTTCATCAGACGCAGATTTTGCTTGTCTTCCGGGCCGCAGGCGGCGACCCCGTGTGCAAAGTTGGCACATTGGAGCTTACCGCGCATCGGGCCATCGCTCGCTGCGCCGCGAATCAATTGAAGGTAGCGCTGACGGGTATCGCGACTGCGAGCGATGAGCCGCTCGGTTACTTCAAGGATGCGGGGGTGCATGTGATGAACTCCAGGCTAACGTCTAAGGTCACCCGTAAAGACAGCTCCGGTTTTCGAGCAGCGATTGTCAGGAAGCAGAACCCTGATCTCGATCAACTGGGAGTGCCTTTCAGGCTTGTAGTTGTAGATAAAACAAAATATTGCCACTAAAAAGGCTTGTTTTCTATTTCTATGAGAATAATCTTGTAATTCCAACAACAAATTCAGAAGGACGGCTGTATGACTCTTCGTATCGCAATCAACGGTTTTGGCCGCATCGGCCGCAACGTCCTACGCGCACTGTATACCCAAGGCTACCGCCAGGACCTGCAGGTCGTCGCCATCAACGATCTTGGCGACAGCGAAATGAACGCACACCTGTTGCGTTTCGACACCGTACACGGCCCGTTCAGCGGCACGGTCGAGTGCGACAAGGACAGCTTGACCGTCAATGGCGACCGTATTTCGGTCAGTGCCATTCGCAATCCGGCCGAGCTGCCCTGGAAAGCTCAGGACATCGATGTGGTGTTCGAATGTACCGGGCTGTTCACCAGCCGTGACAAAGCTGCTGCACACCTGACCGCCGGCGCCCGCAAGGTGATTATCTCCGCCCCGGCCAGCGGTGCCGATGCCACCATCGTCTATGGTGTCAACCACGACACGCTGCGCCAGTCGCACCAGATCATCTCCAGCGCATCCTGCACCACCAACTGCCTGGCGCCGGTCGCGCAGGTGCTGCACCGCGAACTGGGGATCGAAAACGGCCTGATGACCACCATTCATGCCTACACCAACGACCAGAACCTGATCGACGTCTATCACACCGACCCGTACCGCGCCCGCTCGGCCACGCAGTCCATGATCCCGAGCAAGACCGGCGCTGCCGAAGCGGTAGGCCTGGTGCTGCCTGAACTGGCTGGCAAATTGACCGGCATGGCGGTGCGCGTTCCGGTGATCAACGTTTCGCTGGTCGACCTGACCGTGACCCTGAAACGCGAAACCACTGCCGATGAAGTCAACGCATTGATGAAAGAAGCCAGCCAGCATTCCAAAGTGTTGGGCTACAACACCCTGCCGCTGGTTTCGCATGACTTCAACCACAACCCTCTTTCGTCGATCTTCGACGCCAATCACACCAAAGTGAGCGGCAAGTTGCTCAAAGTGCTGTCGTGGTATGACAACGAATGGGCCTTCTCCAACCGCATGCTGGATAACTGCCTGGCTCTGCATAACGCGCAGTAACAAGCGCGTAAAGCTGACGCGGGGCGTCACGAAAGGTATTCCCGCGCTGGAGTGTGATGAACGATAAGTGTCTGGGCACGATGACCATCGTGCCCACGCTCCAGCTTGGGCACGCAGCTCTGGACGCTCTGCGTCCGCTCCCGAAAAGTGTGACGCAACGCCAACCGCCACTTGACCAACGTGCTTCTACAGAACGTTCATGCAAACGCATCGACTCCGAAACGGCCACAGGCATGAAAAAGCGCCCGGTGCTGTTAAGCTGGCCGGGCTTTCCGAACCTGCCTGTAGAGACCATGACGTACAAACCACCCGGCTCCCGACTTTCACGCCTTTTATATGGCATCCTCGCCTATACCGCTCTTGGCATAGGTATCGTTGCGATCTTCGTTCCTGGCCTGCCGACCACAGAGTTCATTCTGCTGGCGGCCTGGGCAGCCACACGCAGCTCGCCGCGACTGAACGCCTGGCTGGAAAACCATCGTGTGTTCGGGCCGATCCTGTACAACTGGCGTAATGGCCGACTGGTCGCCCGCAAGGCCAAGATCAGCGCCACCATCAGTATGCTGGTGTGCGCCGTGGTGATGTTGAGCCTGATCGGTCACACCTGGTGGCTCTACCTGGCTCTGACCGGCATGGCGTTGGGTAACCTATGGATATGGTCCAGACCGGAACCCGCCAAAAAAGCAGATTGACGAGCAAGGCGCGGGCAGTCGCAAGACCGCCGCGCATCAGGCTGAACCGCGCAGACACAGCCAGTGTCTGAGTGAGCACACTCATCGTTTGATGGAGCACGTCCATGTACGAGCCAGGTCATCTACACCTCAGCCACGTCGCGCTTCAGCCTTCGGATATCAGCTATGACATCCACTTGCGCTATGAAGTAAACGAAGACCCGAAACAAGGCACCAGCATGCATTTCAGCATGCAGGGCCAGATCAATGGCAAGCCTTTCGAAGAGCAATTCCAGCTGACCCGCGACCTGGCGTTCAATTTCGCTCATGACGCGAGCCGCATCGCCATCAGGCACGGCCTGCCCAACTCTGCCTCTCTGCCCATCGCCCAGCACAAGGACTACGACCGGATGTTCGCGGACATCCGCGACAAGCTGAACGTCAAGTCAGGCGATCCGGTAAAGCCGGAGCATCTGGAATAAGCCAACGCTGGAGAATGCGGCCCGGAAAACACCCTCGTGCCCATGCTCCGCGTGGGCATGCCCTTCTGGACGCTATGCGTCCGTTCCTGAATGAGTAGCATCGCGTAAATACATGACGCATAGCGTCATTCGCGCTGGAGCGCCAGGAACGATAGACGTCCGCTAGAACATCAGCGGATTTCACCAAACCTGCCGCCACAAGGCATACTTGCCGCCCTCCCCTCTGCAAATCGTCATTGTCCCATGCGCATCCACGTCAGTTTCATCGACCGCGTCGGCATCACCCAGGAAGTACTGGCCATTCTGGGTGGGCGCAATCTGAACCTGGATGCAGTGGAAATGGTACCGCCGAATGTCTACATCGATGCGCCGACCCTCAGCCACCAGATGCTCGAAGAGCTCAAGGACGCGCTGTTTAGGGTGCGCGGCGTGGAAGCGATCACGGTAGTGGACATCCTCCCCGGGCAGCGCCGACACCTGCAACTGGACGCGCTGCTCGCGGCGATGACCGACCCGGTGCTGGCGCTCGACAGCGCCGGGCATGTACTGCTGGCCAATCCCGCGCTTATTGCCCTTATTGGTCGGGAACCTGCGGGCGAACCCATCGCCGAGCTGTTTGCCGACCCTGGCCTGCAAACGGCCTTGCTGGAAAACGGCTTTCGTCTGCCATTGCGCGAGATCACGCTCAACGGCGAAGCGCTGCTGCTGGACGCCACACCAATCACCGAAGCAGGCGCGCTGATTACCCTGTACCTGCCCAGTCGCATCGGCGAACGCCTGTCGGCGTTGCACCATGATCACGCCGAAGGTTTCGACGCGTTGCTGGGCGACTCGACCGCTATACGGACCCTTAAAGCCAGGGCACAACGGGTGGCAGCGCTGGACGCACCGTTGCTGATTCAGGGCGAGACCGGCACTGGCAAAGAGCTGGTCGCCCGCGCCTGCCACGCCAGCAGCGCCCGCCACGGCGAACCGTTTCTGGCGCTGAACTGTGCGGCGTTGCCGGAAAACCTCGCAGAAAGCGAATTGTTCGGCTATGCCCCCGGCGCCTTTACCGGGGCGCAGCGCGGCGGCAAGCCGGGGCTGATGGAACTGGCTAACCAAGGCACAGTGTTTCTCGATGAGATCGGCGAAATGTCGCCTTATCTGCAGGCCAAACTGCTGCGCTTTCTCAACGATGGCAGCTTTCGGCGCGTCGGCGGGGATCGAGAGGTGAGGGTCAATGTGCGCATCCTCAGCGCCACCCACCGCGATCTGGAGAAAATGGTCAGCGAAGGCACCTTTCGTGAAGACCTGTTCTACCGTCTCAATGTCCTCAACCTCGAGGTCCCGCCGCTACGCGAACGCGGCCAGGACATTTTGTTGCTGGCCCGCTACTTCATGGAGCAGGCCTGCGCCCAGATTCAGCGTTCGATGTGCCGCCTGGCGCACAGCACCTACCCTGCCCTGCTGGGCAACCGCTGGCCAGGCAATGTGCGTCAACTGCAGAACGTCATCTTTCGTGCTGCCGCGATCTGTGAACACACTCAAGTGGATATAGGCGACCTGGACATCGCAGGCACCGCCGTGGCTCGCCAGAACGACAGCCCGATCGACAGCCTGGAAAACGCTGTCGAAACATTTGAAAAGGATCTGCTGGAAAAACTCTACGCCGACTACCCTTCGACCCGCCAACTGGCAGCCCGCCTGCACACCTCACACACGGCCATCGCTCACCGGCTTCGAAAGTATGGAATATCCGGCAAGTCATAGTCGATTGATGCTCGACGGAAAAATACTTCCGAATAGATTCATTTAATTATCAAATCTGCCGATAGCGTTCTGGTATGGTCCATAAACCTCTTATCATCCATTTGAATGGATGTCCGTAGATGTTCTTGCGGCCGTTTTGGAAAACGGGGGTCATGTAGTTACGGGAAAGAACTAATGGAAAACCCGCCGCTCGACTACTCAACCGCCGAGCCTCAGTCTCGTGCCGAAAAGATCGTGGAGTCTCGCCGGCAGAAAACACTCATCAAGACGAGTGCCCTCCAGGACGCCATTTTCAACAGCGCCTATTTTTCCAGTATCGCGACCGATGAACACGGGGTCATTCAGATATTCAATGTCGGCGCCGAACGCATGCTCGGTTATCACTCGGAAGATGTGGTCGACAAGATCACCCCGGCCGACATCTCCGACCCTGCCGAGCTGATCATTCGCGCAGCTGCGCTTAGTCATGAACTGAACACCCCTATCACACCGGGCTTTGAAGCGCTGGTGTTCAAGGCTTCGCGCGGCATTGAAGACATCTATGAGCTGACTTACATCCGCAAGGACGGCAGCCGTCTGTCGGCCATGGTGTCGGTGACATCGTTGCGCGACAGTGCAGAAACCATCATTGGCTACCTGCTGATCGGCACCGACAACACTGCACGCAAACAGGAAGAAGAAACCCAGGCGTTGCTGGATCAGCGGTTACGCGACCAGCAGTTCTACACCCGCTCGTTGATCGAATCGAACATCGATGCACTGATGATGACCGACCCGCAGGGCATCATTTCCGACGTCAACAAGCAGATGATGGCGCTGACCGGGCGCACCCGGGATGAACTGATCGGCGCGCCCTGCAAGAACTTTTTCACTGACCCGGCAAGCGCCGACGCTGCGATCAAGCGCGTGCTCAGCGAACACAAGGTCAGTGATTACGAACTCACCGTACGCGCCTACGATGGCACCGAAACTGTCGTGTCTTACAACGCGGCGACCTTTCACGACCGTGACCGCAAGCTCAAGGGCGTGTTCGCCGCCGCCCGCGATGTGACCGAGCGCAAGCGTTTCGAGCGCACGCTGGAAGAAAAGAATATCGAGCTGGAACACGCCAGCCATATGAAGTCCGAGTTCCTGGCCACCATGTCCCATGAGTTGCGCACGCCGCTGAACGCTGTCATCGGCTTTTCAGAGGCACTCAAGGACGGCATGGTCGGCGACATGACCGACGATCAGCGACGTTACATTGGTGACATCTTCAACAGTGGCCAGCACCTGCTGTCACTGATCAACGACATTCTCGACTTGTCCAAGGTCGAAGCCGGCATGATGACGCTGGAGCTGGAGCCCGTCGATCTGGACGAATTGCTGAGCAACAGCCTGCTGATCGTTCGCGAACAGGCCGCGCTACAACGCATTCAATTGAAGCTCGAGACCGACGCAGACTTCGGACTGCTCGAGCTGGACCGGCGCAAGACCAAGCAGATCGTTTACAACTTGCTGGCCAACGCCGTGAAGTTCAGCCAGCCCGGCGGCTGGGTGATCCTTGCGGTGCGTCAGGTGCCACGCTCGCAGGCAGGTGTTCTGGAAGGTGACTGGCCAACATACGGCTTCGAGCTGCCGAGCAGTGACAACGAGCATTTTCTGGAATTGAGTGTCAGCGACACTGGAATCGGCATCGCCCAAAGCGATATGAACAAGCTGTTCAAGGCTTTCAGCCAGATTGACAGCGGCCTGGCGCGCAAATTCGAGGGGACCGGGCTTGGCCTGGCGATGGTCAAACAACTGACCGAACTGCACGGCGGCTGCGTCGCGGTCGCCAGCGTCAAGGATCTCGGTACGCGTTTTGTGGTCTGGCTGCCGATTCGCCCTCCTGCCAGCGAGGAAGCTCAATGGCCCAGATCCTGATTATCGAGGACAACGCTGCCAACATGCGCCTGGCCGAATTGCTGCTCAACAGCGCTGGTCATGGCGTGATGTGCGCGACGGACGCAGAAACAGGCCTCAAGCTGGCCCGCGAGCGTCAGCCGGACCTTATTCTGATGGACATCCAGTTGCCTGAAATGGATGGCCTGAGCGCGACTTTTCTGCTCAAACAAGATGTTGCAACTGCGGCAATCCCGGTCATTGCCCTGACCGCAATGGCCATGAAGGAAGACGAAGAAAAAATCCGGCGGGCTGGCTGTAATGCCTACATCATCAAGCCCCTGCGTTATCAGGAGCTTTACCGGGTCATCGACGCCTTGCTTGAAAATCCACCCTCACGGCCAATCACCTGAGCACTCGTCATGACCCTACCCGCAGCAACCATCCTGATAGTCGATGATGACGTTCACGTCCGTGACCTGCTTGAGGTTCTGCTGCGCAATCAGCACTACGAGACGCTGACGGCGGAGTCAGGTGAGCAGGCGCTGGCCATGATCGACGAGCGAGCGCCCGACCTGATCCTGCTCGACATCATGATGCCAGGCATGGATGGCTACGAGGTCGCCAGCCAGCTCAAGGCCAGGAAAGGCACGGCCAACATCCCGATCATCATGCTCTCGGCGCTCGATGAGCAAAGTGCTCGTCTGTCAGGCCTGGAAGCAGGTGCCGAGGAGTACCTGAATAAACCGGTGGAAAGCGCCGAACTGTGGCTGCGCGTGCGTAACCTGCTGCGCCTCAAGGCGTTTGGCGACTACCTGAAAAGCCACAGCCTGATCCTTGAAGATCAATTGCAGCAGCGCACCATCGACCTGGAGCGCTTCCGCACAGTGATGGACGCGTCTGACGATGCTATTTTCCTGATCAATCGCAACACCATGAGCCTGATCGAATTCAACCGCAGGGCATGCCAGCTGTTGGGCTACTCCGCTGAAGAACTGTCGCACAAGACCCCTGCCGAGCTGGGCGAAACGTCCATGGAAAACCTGGAAGAGGTGTACGACCAGATCATTGCCGGCAAAGGCCCCAGCGAACCGCTCGAAACGCAGATCCGTGACAAAAGCGGGCGGGATGTCGAGGTGGAGATCCACCGCCAGGCCTATCGCACCGGTGAAGACTGGGTCATTGTCGGCATCGTGCGCGACATCACCCGGCGCAAGGAAAGCGATCAACGCCTGCTGACCATGGCCCATTACGACACGCTGACCGGGCTGCCGAATCGGGATCTGTTTTTCACCAGCCTGCAGATGGGTCTTACTCAGGCCGCCATCAGCCGCTGGAAGCTTGCGGCACTGACAGTCAATCTGGACGGTTTCAAGACCATCAACGAAACCTGGGGCCACGTTCTGGGCGATCAGGTGTTGCTGGAAGTCAGCCATCGTCTGTCGGATTGTTTGAATGCCAGCGATACCCTGGGACGCGTCGACGGCGACGAATTTGCCCTCATTCTGATGATCCGTGATGGCCAGACCGATACCCGACAGACACTTGAACGCATCCGCAAGGCCTTGCGCGTGCCCATCAAGGTCGAAGACCAGAGCATAGTCATGACCGCCAGCATCGGTATCGCCCTTTATCCGGAGGATGGCGAAGACGCCCGTGAACTGATCCGCCACGCCTACACGGCAATGAACAGCGCGAAAAAATTCGGCGTCGACAGCTATCGGTTCTACACCGCCCAAATGAACGCCGAAGTGTCGGCACGCCTGGACCTCGAAGCCGCGCTGCGGGATGCCGTGGAAAAAGAGGCATTCGAGATTGTCTATCAGCCCAAGCTCAACCTGGCTGATGGTCGTATCTGCGGACTGGAAGCATTGCTGCGCTGGCCGCGTCACGGGCTACCCGGCGTTTCACCTGCCGTATTCATTCCTGTGCTGGAAAACCTCGGCCTGATCGCTGAAGTCGGTAACTGGGTGCTCGACCGCGTCTGCGCACAGATTGCCCAGTGGCATCGCTCTGGGCTGGGGCTGTTTCAAGTGGCGGTCAACGTGTCTGGTCAGCAGATATCCAACAGCAGCCTGGTCGCCGACATACGCCTGGCGCTGACAAGGCACCAGGTCGAGCCGCAATGGCTGGAGGTAGAGCTGACGGAAAGCTCGCTGATGGAAAACACCTCACATACCATCGCCACACTGGAAACGCTCAGGGCCAGCGGCGTAAGTATTTCCATTGATGACTTCGGTACCGGCTATTCAAGTCTGGCTTATCTGCGCCGCTTCCCCATCGACAAGCTTAAAATCGATATCGCCTTCATTCGCGAAGTCACCAGCAACCCACAAGACGCAGCGATTGCAAAAGCGATCATCGAACTGGCGCACAGCCTGGCATTGAAAGTCATTGCCGAAGGGGTTGAAACGCCGGAGCAGCTGACGTTCCTGCGCGAAAACCGCTGCGACCAGATTCAGGGCTACCTGATTAGCAAGCCACTGCCACTTGCAGAGCTCGAAGCATTTTTGAGCAGGTCGGAAACACAGTTCGGCTAACGGCATCGTCAATCGTCAATCGTCAGGTGACGTGCTGGCCGGCCACATTCGCCGCCGGAACGAAACCGTTACGTCGTAATGATTTCATTCCAACACCCTGAGCTCCCCTCGTTTCAAGGCATTGATCGTGCGAGCATTTCCAGAGCGAACCAGCTGTAGCGATTTCGCTACAGCTCAGACTGCTCAGGCTTCCGGCTTTATACGCAAGCTCATGATTCAAAAAGAAAAAATAAATATGGCCGCGAAATTGCTAGCGTTAACTCATATAGCTCGCGTTCTGCGCGGGCCCTGTTCTTCGAGGAGTTTGTATGAGCGAGTTGCGATTCACCGTTGACCATGAATGGCTGCGTGCCGAAGCAGACGGCAGTATCACGGTCGGGATCACGCCCTATGCGCAGGAATCACTGGGCGACTTGGTTTTTGTGCAGCTCCCGGATTTGCAGACCTACACTCAACACGCCGAAGTGTCGGTGGTGGAATCGGTGAAAGCCGCCAGCAGCATCAACATGCCACTGGACGGTGAAGTCGTCGAGGTCAATTCCGCGCTTGATGCTACGCCCGAGCTGGTCAATGAAGATGCTCTCGGTGCAGGCTGGTTCTTTCGCTTCATTGCGCAAGATGCCAACGCCATTCATGGCCTGCTGGATCAAGACGCTTACGACCGCCTGATCAAAGCCAACGCCGAAGCCTGAGGAGCGAGCCATGACTGACCGTATTAAACTGAGCACTGCCAACGAATTCATCGCCCGTCACATCGGCCCACGCACCGAAGACGAGCAAGCCATGCTGCAGACGCTGGGTTTTGACTCCATCGAAGCCTTGAGCGACAGCGTGATCCCGGAAAGCATTAAGGGCACCAGCGTTCTGAACCTGCCAGCCGGGCAAAGCGAAGCTGACGCGCTGGCCTCGATCAAAGCCATTGCCGGCAAGAATCAGCTGTTCAAGACCTACATCGGCCAGGGTTACTACAACACTCACACCCCTGCGCCTATTCTGCGCAACCTGCTGGAAAACCCGGCCTGGTACACCGCTTACACGCCATACCAGCCAGAAATTTCCCAGGGTCGTCTGGAGTCCCTGCTCAATTTCCAGACGCTGATCAGCGACCTCACCGGCCTGCCGATTGCCAACGCATCGCTGCTAGACGAAGCCACCGCCGCCGCAGAAGCAATGACCTTCTGCAAACGCCTGAGCAAGAACAAGGGCAGCCAACAGTTCTTCGCTTCCAGCCACTGCCACCCGCAAACCCTCGATGTATTGCGCACCCGTGCCGAGCCGCTGGGGATTACCGTCGTGGTCGCGGATGAAACCGAGCTGGGCGATGTCAGCGATTACTTCGGCGCGCTGCTGCAGTATCCGGCCAGCAATGGCGACATTTTCGATTATCGCGAACTGGCCGAGCGCTTCCACGCTGCCCACGCGCTGGTGGCTGTCGCCGCTGACCTGCTGGCCCTGACCTTGCTGACCCCGCCGGGCGAATTCGGTGCCGATGTCGCCATCGGCAGCGCCCAGCGCTTTGGTGTGCCACTGGGTTTTGGAGGACCGCATGCGGCCTATTTCTCGACACGCGATGCGTTCAAACGCGACATGCCGGGCCGCCTGGTCGGCGTGTCGGTAGACCGTCATGGCAAACAGGCTTTGCGCCTGGCCATGCAGACTCGCGAGCAACATATTCGTCGTGAGAAAGCCACCAGTAACATCTGCACCGCGCAAGTGCTGCTGGCCAACATCGCCAGCATGTACGCCGTCTATCATGGCCCGCGCGGCCTGACACAAATTGCCAACCGGGTTCATCAGTTCACTGTGATCCTGGCTAAGGGCTTGAGCCAGCTGGGCTTCAAAGCCGAACAGGCGTTCTTCTTCGACAGCCTGACCCTGAACACCGGCAACAAAACCGCTACCCTGCACGCTGCCGCCCGCGCCCGACACATCAACCTGCGCGAGATCGACGACCAGCACCTGGGCCTTTCGCTTGATGAAACTACCTCGCAATCGGCTGTCGAAGCGCTGTGGGAGATCTTCGCCAGCGATGGCCAGACACTGCCTGACTTCTCTGTATTGGCTGAAAGCGGCCTGTCGCGCCTGCCCGCAGCCCTGCTGCGCAAGTCGGCAATCCTCAGCCACCCGGTGTTCAACCGCTATCACTCCGAAACCGAGCTGATGCGCTACTTGCGCAAGCTGGCGGACAAGGACCTGGCGCTGGACCGCACCATGATCCCGCTGGGCTCATGCACAATGAAGCTGAACGCTGCAAGCGAAATGATTCCGGTGACCTGGGCCGAGTTCGGCAACCTGCACCCGTTCGCACCTGCCGAGCAAAGCGCCGGTTATCAACAACTGACCGATGAGCTGGAAGCCATGCTCTGCGCAGCCACCGGCTATGATGCCATTTCGCTGCAACCCAATGCCGGTTCGCAGGGTGAATATGCCGGCCTGCTGGCCATTCGCGCTTACCACCAGAGCCGTGGCGATGAACATCGCGACATCTGCCTGATCCCGTCGTCGGCCCACGGCACCAACCCGGCGACCGCCAACATGGCCGGCATGCGCGTGGTGGTAACCGCCTGCGACGCACGCGGCAACGTCGATATCGAAGACCTGCGCGCCAAGGCCATTCAGCACAGCGAACAGCTTGCGGCCATGATGATCACTTACCCGTCCACCCACGGCGTATTCGAAGAGGGCATTCGCGAAATCTGCGGCATCGTTCACGACAACGGCGGCCAGGTCTACATCGACGGCGCCAACATGAACGCGATGGTTGGCCTGTGTGCGCCGGGCAAGTTCGGTGGCGATGTGTCGCACCTCAACCTGCACAAAACCTTTTGCATCCCCCACGGCGGCGGCGGCCCGGGCGTAGGCCCGATCGGCGTGAAATCGCACTTGGCACCGTTCATGCCCGGCCATGCACGCATGGAGCGCAAGGAAGGCGCGGTATGCGCGGCACCGTTCGGCAGTGCTAGCATTCTGCCGATCACCTGGATGTACATCCGCATGATGGGCGGCGAAGGCCTCAAGCGTGCCTCGCAGCTGGCGATCCTCAACGCCAACTACATCTCGCGTCGCCTGGAAGAACACTACCCGGTGCTGTACACCGGCACCAACGGCCTGGTTGCGCACGAATGCATCCTTGATCTGCGGCCGATCAAGGACAGCAGCGGCATCAGTGTCGATGACGTGGCCAAACGCCTGATCGACTTCGGTTTCCATGCTCCGACCATGTCGTTCCCGGTTGCCGGGACCTTGATGATCGAGCCGACCGAGAGCGAGTCCCGAGAAGAACTGGACCGTTTCTGCGACGCCATGATCAAGATTCGTGAAGAAATCCGCGCGGTCGAGAACGGCTCGCTGGACAAGGACGACAACCCGTTGAAAAACGCGCCACATACTGCCGCAGAAATCGTCGGTCAGTGGAGCCATCCTTATAGCCGTGAACAGGCGGTGTACCCGGTCGACTCGCTGATCGAGAACAAGTACTGGCCTCCGGTCGGGCGTGTCGACAACGTGTTTGGCGACCGCAATCTGGTCTGCGCCTGCCCGTCCATCGAGAGTTATCAGGAAGCTTGATCGCCCCGCTGCCCGCTCGCACCCTTCCTGCCTGATTCATGGGCCTGAGAAGCGCAAGCGGGCAATGCGGCATGGCCCGTCTACCAAGGAATTGAACATGTCTACTGAAACCCTGTTGACCACGCCTCTGCATGACCTGCACCTCGAACTCAGCGCCAAAATGGTGCCTTTCGCTGGCTACGATATGCCGGTTCAGTACCCCGCTGGCGTGATGAAAGAACACCTGCACACTCGCGCTCAGGCCGGGCTGTTCGATGTATCGCACATGGGTCAGATCCGCCTGAGCGGCGCCGATGCCGCCAGATCGCTGGAAACCCTGGTGCCAGTGGACATCATCGACTTGCCGGTCGGCATGCAACGCTACGCCATGTTTACCAACGAGACCGGCGGTATTCTCGATGATCTGATGGTTGCCAATCTCGGCAACGATCAACTGATGCTGGTGGTCAACGCCGCCTGCAAGGATCAGGACCTTGCTCACCTGTGTAAGCACCTGGCAGGTCATTGCAAGATTGAGCCGCTGTTCGAGGAGCGTGCCCTGCTCGCGCTGCAGGGTCCGGCCGCTGTTACCGTCCTGGCACGCCTGGCCCCCGAGGTCGCGGGCATGACGTTCATGCAGTTTGCCAGTGTCAAGCTGCTGGGCATGCAATGCTACGTCAGCCGTTCGGGCTACACAGGCGAAGACGGCTACGAGATTTCGGTCCCTGCGGAACACGCTGAAACCCTCGCCCGGTGTCTGCTGAAAGAGCCGGAAGTAGCACCGATCGGTCTGGGCGCGCGCGATTCCCTGCGCCTGGAAGCAGGTCTGTGCCTGTATGGTCATGACATGGATGCGCAAACCTCGCCGATTCAGGCCAGCCTGCTGTGGGCAATATCGAAGGTGCGACGCGCCGACGGCGCGCGCGCTGGCGGTTTTCCGGGCGCCGAACTGATTTTTGCCCAGCAAGCCAACGGCGTGGATAAAAAACGTGTCGGCCTGCTGCCTCAGGAACGCACGCCAGTCCGGGAAGGCACGCAAATCGTCGATGAGCAGGATTCGGTTATCGGCAAGGTGTGCAGCGGTGGCTTCGGGCCAAGTCTCGGCGGCCCGTTGGCGATGGGTTACCTGCACAGCGATTACACAGCGCTGGATACACCTGTCTGGGCGATGGTGCGCGGCAAGAAAGTGCCCATGCGGGTTAGCAAAATGCCTTTCGTTGCGCAGCGTTACTTCCGCGGCTAAATAAAGGCGTCAAAAAAACAGCTCTGTGAATGTCAGCAACTTCGCTGTTTCCAGTACTCCCGACACTCGGAAACAGCGCATTAATAAATAGACGAAAAACGCACCTATAAAGTGCAAAAAGTTATATCGGTTTTCTGAATGCACTGTATGAGTGAGCGCCTGCTCACCGCGCCAAAGCCCCGGAAACAGGGTCCCGGAGCGGTAAACATCAGGGACTTGTTTTTGTAACTGAAGTTGGCGTAGAGTTTCCGGACTGTGTTTGCATGGGTCGCTGAATCTGGGCCTGGGCAGTAGCTCTAGGTTGCTACAACCCGCTCTACGTTTCTTACTTCCTGCAACCAGCCCCAGTGCTTTCTTGTTTGAGAAAGGCTGTCACTAATTAAAGCGTCAAAGGAAATAAGACAATGGCTGAACGTCAGAGCGGTACCGTCAAGTGGTTCAACGACGAGAAAGGTTTCGGTTTCATCACGCCTGAGAGCGGCCCGGATCTGTTCGTACACTTCCGCGCTATTCAGGGCAACGGCTTCAAGAGCCTGAAAGAAGGCCAGAAAGTGACCTTCGTTGCCGTACAGGGTCAGAAAGGCCTGCAGGCTGACGAAGTACAGGCTGAAGGCTGACTCCTACTCAGCTTCGGCTACACACAAAAGCCCTTGGCATTGCTGCCAAGGGTTTTTTTATGGGTGCAATCTGTTCTCTACGCGCGTAACAGGCGCCTATGAAAAAGCCGACTTGATGTCGGCTTTTTCAATCCTGCGGACGTTACCCGGCGCGACGCAGCAACAGCAAGCCGGCCAGCGCACACGCCGCGGCAGGCAGCAGTACCGCCAGCAACGGCGGGAAGCCGAACAACAGACTCGATGGGCCGAGCAGGTCCTGAATGATGCGGAAAGTGAAACCGACCACAACACCGGTGAACACCCGCTGCCCCAAGGTGACCGAACGCAGCGGGCCGAAGATGAAAGAGATCGCCATCAGAACCAGCGCCACGGTCACGGCAGGCTGCAAGACCTTGGTCCAGAACGCCAGCCAGTAACGGCCATTGCTCAGCCCCTGATCGGCCAGATAGTGGGCGTAGCTCCAGAGCCCGCTGATCGACAGAGACTCGGGTGGCATGATCACGGTGCTCAGCAGTTGCGGGCTGAGCGACACATCCCAGCGCTCTTCCGGTGTATTGATGACTTGTGTGCTGCCTTCATTGAAATGCGTAGTGCTGACGTCCTTCAATTCCCAGTAGTCGGTCTTGAAATGGGCCTCTTTGGCGAAGCTCGAGGTCAGCATGTGGCGCTGATCGTCGAAGCGGTAGCGCGTCACACCCAGCATCAGCCCGTTGGGCTGCACGGTATTGATGTGAATGAACTCGTCACCCTGACGATGCCACAGACCATGCCTTGCGCTCTGCGCATCACCCGAGCCCTGAGCCAGCGAACGCGCTGCCTGAGCCTGGTTTTCAGCGTAGGGCGCGACGTACTCGCCTACCAGCACACCGGCAACCATCAGGAACAGCATCGGCTTCATGACCGCCCAGACAATACGCCCGATGGACACACCGGCGGCACGCATGATGGTCAGTTCGCTGCTGCTGGCCAAAGAACCCAGACCGATCAGGCAGCCGATGAGGGCTGCCATCGGCAGCGTGTCATAGACGCGCCGTGGTGCAGTCATAAAGACGTAGCTGAGAGCATCCGCAAGTGTGTAGGTGTCATTGATATCGCCCATCTCGTCGATGAAGGCGAACAGCGAAACCAGTCCCAGAATGATCCCCAATACCGCAAGAATCGCCAGAAATACGCTTTTACCGATGTACCGATCAAGCTTGACCACGAGTCACCTCCGTGACACTACGACGACTCGCCATCTTCAGACGCAGAGGCTCCCAATAGAACAGCACCAGACCAATGCACAGGTAAATGGCATGCACCCACCACATGCCGAGGCTGAGCGGCAGCTTGCCCTTCTCGAGCGAGCTGCGTACCGAGATCAGAATGGCCAGATAAGACATGTACAGAAGGATGGCCGGCAGCAGCTTGAGGTAACGGCCCTGACGCGGATTGACCCGTGACAGGGGAATCGCCATCAGCGTCACGATGAACACTGACAGCGGCAACGAAATGCGCCATTGCAACTCGGCAACGTTACGCGGCGTGCTGCTGCCGAACAGTTCGCTGGTCGGGATGGCTTCGCGGTCGGTGATTTCTTCACTGATTTCAGGCTTGGGCAACGCCGCGCCGTAGGTGTCGTACTTGACCACGCGATAATCGGCAGCGCCCGGATTGCCATCGTAGCGATAGCCGTTTTCGAGGATCAGGAAACGACTGCCATTGGGCTGGACCTCTTGGTGGCCCTTCTCGGCGACCAGCACGGTGATGCCGTTGTCCTTGCTCTTGTCGCTGGACATGCGCTTTTCGGAAATGAACACACCGCCCAGTTGCGAACGGTCTTCCGACAATTCTTTGGTGTAGGTGATACGCGTGCCGTCACGCAGCGCCTGGAAGCGGCCCGGTACCAGCGTATCGAACTCGGTCATGGCGTCCTGCTGATTGATCAGCAGCGAAAACTGCGTAGCGCCCTGCGGTGCCAGGCTGAAACTCAGCCAGGCGACCACCAGCCCGACCAGCGCAGCCGGCCCCATGGTCATGGCGAGCAGACGCTGCTGGCTCATGCCGGTTGCGGCCAGCACGGTCATTTCGCTTTCCAGGTACATGCGGCCGTAGGCCATCAGGATTCCGAGGAACAGGCCCAACGGCAGGATCACCTGCAGAAAGCCCGGCAGGCGAAAGCCCATGATCATGAACAGCACGCCCGGATCAAGCGCACCGGAAGCGGCTTGCGCCAGGTACTTGATGAAGCGCCCGCTCATGATGAACACCAGCAATACGGCGCTGATCGCGCTCAGGGTAAGCAGCACTTCTCGGGACAGATAACGGAAGACAATCAAACCAGACACTCCAGAGTTGTCAGGCTCAGGCAGCCAAACAGGGAAAATTGTGAGCCACGGCAACCAGAAATTCACGCCGGCAAAAGGCGTGGGCATCAAAAAATATGCGGCATTATCCTGTGAATGTACGTTTCTGTCACTGCGCACCGGGGATAGTTCGCAGATACACGTAAAGCAGCCAGCTTTGCGGGGTTGTCAGCAGTCATGCAGCGGGGTCAAACTGCAAGGCTTATCGCAGGCATCGCCTCTGAAACACATCGGCCGTGCAGCGTACGTCATTCATACAGCGATTCTCATCGCCTACTCGGGGACCCCACATGGAATTGGTTGTTAAAAGCGTAAGCCCAGAAACCTTGAAAACCGCAACGCTGGTGGTCACCGTCAGTGAAAGCCGGGTGCTGGCCGGTACAGCGAAGACTGTCGACATCCTCAGCGGCGGCGCCATTTCCGCAGTCCTGAAGCGTGGCGATCTGGCGGGCAAATCCGGCCAGAGCCTGTTGCTGTCCGGGCTGCCTAACATCAAGGCAGAACGCGTACTGCTGATCGGCACCGGCAAGGACGGCGACCTGTCGGACCGCCAACTGAAGAAAGTCGTCGGCAGCGTCCTGACGTGCCTTAAAGGCCTGGGCGGCAGTGATGCTGCGATTGCTCTCGATGACCTGTCCGTGAAAAACCGCGACACCTACGGCAAGGCTCGCTTGCTGGTCGAAGCACTGGCAGATGGCGAATACGTCTTCGACCGTTTCAAGACCCAGAAAGCCGAAGCCCGTCCGTTCAAGAAAATCACCTTGCTGACTGACAAGGTCAGCGTGGCTGATGTCGAGCGCGCGGCCACTCATGCTCAGGCGATTGCCACCGGCATGGCGCTGACCCGCGACCTGGGCAACCTGCCGCCGAACATCTGCCACCCGGTCTATCTGGGCGAAGAAGCCAAGGCGCTGGGCAAGGCGCACAAGAATCTGAAAGTGGAAGTCCACGACGAGAAGAAACTTGCCGATCTGGGCATGGGCTCGTTTCTCGCAGTGGCCCAGGGCAGCGCCCAGCCACCTCGCCTGATCGTCATGAACTATCAGGGCGGCAAGAAAGGCGACCAGCCTTTCGTGCTGGTCGGCAAAGGCATCACCTTCGACACGGGCGGTATCAGCATCAAACCCGCTGCCGGCATGGACGAGATGAAGTTCGACATGTGCGGCGCTGCCAGTGTGTTCGGCACCCTGCGCGCCGTACTCGAACTGAAACTGCCGATCAACCTGGTGTGCATTCTGGCCTGCGCCGAGAACATGCCAAGCGGCACCGCCACGCGACCGGGCGACATTGTCACCACCATGAGCGGCCAGACAGTCGAAATCCTCAACACCGACGCCGAAGGCCGTCTGGTGCTGTGCGATGCACTGACCTACGCCGAACGTTTCAAGCCACAGGCGGTGATCGATATCGCAACCCTTACCGGCGCCTGCGTGGTTGCATTGGGCGGCCATACCTCCGGCCTGCTGGGCAATAACGATGCGCTGATCAATCAGTTGCTCGACGCGGGCAAGCTCGCGGATGACCGTGCATGGCAACTGCCGCTGTTCGACGAGTATCAGGAACAGCTGGACAGCCCGTTCGCCGACATCGCCAACATCGGTGGCCCGAAAGGCGGCACCATCACCGCAGCCTGCTTCCTGTCACGCTTCACCAAGGCTTATGACTGGGCTCACCTGGACATCGCCGGCACTGCGTGGCTGAGCGGCGGCAAGGAAAAAGGCGCCACCGGGCGTCCGGTTCCTCTGCTCACTCAATACCTGATCGACCGCGCAGGCGTTTAAGTAAAGCAACCCTGGCGTATCGGGCTGCCCCCTGATACGCCACAGGTTCCGGACCGCACATGACCCAAGTCGACTTTTACATTCTGCCCAGCGCCGATCCAGCAGCGCGCCTGGACTTTGCCTGCAAGCTCACGGAAAAGGCCTGGCGCCTGGGCCACAAGGTTTATCTGCATTGCAGCAATGCAGCGCAGCGTACCGACCTTGATGCCCGGCTCTGGCGTTTCAAGGGCGAAGTGTTCCTGCCCCACGGCGACGCCGAGAGCGATCACGATGCCGCAGTGGTGCTGGGCCTGGGCGATGACTCGGGCACGCATCAGGACCTGCTGATCAATCTGGACCTGAACATTCCGGCGTTCTTCAACCGCTTTGCCCGCGTGGCCGAAGTGGTTGTCGAAGACCCGGCCATACGCCTTGCCGCACGCGAGAGTTTCCGTTCCTACCGGGAACGAGGCTATCCTCCGCAAGATCACCGACTGCAGCGTCTTTGAGGACACGATGGACACTTCAAAAAAAGCTGAATCCGCGCATTTGCTGGACGACCTTGAATCGATCCGTCAATTGCTCGGCGAAGACTCCACTCATTCCACCCTGCCGAACGACCCCGCTCGCTCTGAAGGCCAGATCCCGCTGCTGTTCGACGTGGTCGGCGCCCGCTCCGACACCGCGCATCAACAGGACTTCGACGAAGACGATATTCCGACCCTGACGCTTGATGCGCCTGATGCGCAAGTCGAGCAAGTGCAGCAGGCTCAACAGGCATCCCCTGCCCCCCAGCCTCAAGCGCTGCCCAATCCCGATGCGTTGCTGCATCTGGATAACGAGCTGCGTGCCGCTGCGCAGTTGATCATGCAGGATGTGATCGACGACTTCGCCCCGCACATCGAAAACGAAATCAAGCGGCGGCTGGAGGCAAGGCTGGAGCGGCTGTTGGCGCAGCAGCAGAAGTAAAGGGGTGGTCAGGAATCCGGAACACACGCGCGCAGAGATTCTATCAGGGAGAGTTCAATGCGGTGCGGATCTCGGCTATCCGCTGGCCCGCACCTGCTTCATGATTGATGAGTGCACCCCATTCATTGCGCAACTGTTTATATTCGGCCATTTGCCGAGTGATTTGTGCCAGTTTTTCAGGAGCAGCTGCCTGAAAGCGCTGGGCACGCTCTAAAGCGCGCGTAGCCTGCAGCTCGCTGGCACCTGTCACTCTCGCCATGTCATCAAGAATGGATTGTGTTCGACGATCAACACTCTGGATTTCTTCGCTTATTCCTTGCTTGATGTTGGCCGCTGCGCGTTTGAACTTTGCTTTGAATGCGTCATTTTTGAACACGCCGGTCGAAATGCCCATCTTGCTTTTCAAAACATTATGAATTGCAAACAGTGCGTTTGGATCAGTCACATCGATTGGCCAGCGGTCCACAGCCCCAGATACTCGCCTCCCCATCGCCTTGGATGTTAAAGACAGGTTGACCAAATCTTTGGACGTCAGTTTTTTGAGTATGCTTCTGAGCGGCAAATCCGGTAAGCCCAATAGCCCGGCGTGCCCATCAGGATCACTCCTGTTCACCGGATCGCCCTGACAATACCCATATGCATTCATGCCTCCCCGCCCGAATGGGCTCAGGCTGTCCGGGCTATTGAACCGCATCAGCACCGGATTGAAAGCCCGATAGCCGTTACCCAGCAAGTAATGCCCGGTCACAGGGTCCGGGCGCTCTCCGTTGAAGCCCGACATGGGGCTGCTCTGCAAGCGATGTCCATAAGGGCTATAGGCCAGCGAATGCTGCCCCTGCGAACTCACCGCTTGCAGCACAGTGCTTTGCAGGTCGGTGCCCAGCAGGTCCAGACGGGCGCTTGTGCCGCCAGTCTTATACTCTGCCAGCAAGTGTACTTGGCTGTGAAATACACGACGATGCACCGCGCCCTGTATCTCGACGGTCAGACGGTTCTTTTGATAAAAGCGTGACACTGCGCCCTTCACCCCGGGATCAACTACAGCTATCCGGTCCAGCGCGTCGTAGCGATATCGACACAGTATGCGGCTGCTTTCAGGTGTCTCGTTCATGGCGGGTGCGCCCGGCAATCAAAGGTTTGAATAGCGGATAATGCTCCCTCGCCCACTCGCCGCCTACTGACAGATCTGCCAGTTGTGGCCCGGCGCTTATGGCTTGTCGCTTGCCGTCAGGTCTATACTTACCGGTTTCCGAATCAATGCCACAGGTTCCCGCCGCGCATGGACAAGACTTACCAGCCGCACGCCATCGAAACTTCCTGGTATCAGACCTGGGAGTCCGAGAATTACTTCGCTCCGCAAGGCGTGGGTGACTCGTACACCATCATGATCCCGCCGCCGAACGTCACCGGCAGCCTGCACATGGGCCACGGTTTCAATAACGCGATCATGGACGCGCTGATCCGTTTCCGTCGCATGCAGGGTCGCAACACGCTGTGGCAACCGGGCACCGACCACGCCGGTATCGCCACGCAGATGCTGGTGGAGCGTCGTCTCGAAGCTCAGGGCGTGAGCCGCCATGAGCTGGGCCGCGAGAAGTTTCTCGACAAGATATGGGAATGGAAAGCCGAGTCCGGTGGCAATATCAGCCGTCAGATCCGCCGCCTGGGTTCGTCCGTCGACTGGAGCCGTGAACGTTTCACGATGGACGACGGCTTGTCCGAGGCCGTGAAAGAGGCGTTCGTGCGCCTGCATGAAGACGGTCTTATTTACCGTGGCAAGCGTCTGGTCAACTGGGACACCAAGCTGCACACGGCGATCTCTGACCTCGAAGTGGAAAACCACGACGAAAAAGGTCACCTGTGGAACCTGCGCTACCCGCTGGCTGATGGCGCAAAAACCGCCGAAGGCCTGGATTACCTGATCGTCGCCACCACCCGTCCGGAAACCATGCTGGGTGACGCGGCCGTTGCCGTGAACCCGCAGGACGAGCGTTACCAGGCCTTGATCGGCAAGTTCGTCGAACTGCCACTGGTAGGCCGTCGCATCCCGATCATCGCGGATGATTACTGCGACCCTGAATTCGGCACCGGCTGCGTGAAAATCACCCCGGCCCACGATTTCAACGACTACGAAGTCGGCAAGCGCCACAACCTGCCGCTGCTGAACATTTTCGACAAGAACGCCGCCGTTCTCGCGGTAGCCCAGGTGTTCAACCTTGATGGCACACTGAACGAAAGCGTCGATGGCAGCCTGCCTGCGGCCTATGCCGGTCTGGATCGTTTTGAAGCGCGCAAGCAGATTGTCGCTGCGTTCGATGCTGCCGGCCTGTTGGTCAGCGTTGATGACCACGCCCTGAAGGTGCCGAAAGGCGACCGCTCCGGCACCATCATCGAACCGTGGCTGACCGACCAATGGTACGTGTCCACCAAGCCATTGGCCGAGCCTGCGATTGCCGCTGTCGAGGACGGCCGCATCGCGTTCGTGCCCAAGCAGTACGAAAACATGTACTTCTCGTGGATGCGTGACATTCAGGACTGGTGCATCAGCCGTCAGCTCTGGTGGGGCCACCGCATTCCGGCCTGGTATGACGAGTCCGGCAAAGTCTATGTCGGTCGTGACGAAGCCGAAGTTCGCGCCAAAAACAACCTTGGCCCGGAGATCGCGCTGCAGCAGGACAACGACGTACTCGATACCTGGTTCAGCTCGGGCCTGTGGACCTTCTCCACGCTCGGCTGGCCGGAAAAGACCAAGGCACTGGAAACCTTCCACTCAACCGACGTGCTGGTTACCGGCTTCGATATCATTTTCTTCTGGGTCGCCCGGATGATCATGCTCACCATGCACCTGGTGAAGAACGAAGACGGCACGGCGCAAGTTCCGTTCAAGACTGTTTATGTGCACGGCCTGGTACGTGATGGCCAGGGCCAGAAGATGTCCAAGTCCAAGGGCAACGTCCTCGACCCGCTGGACATCGTTGACGGTATCGACCTCGAAACCCTGGTAGAAAAGCGCACCAGCGGCCTCATGCAGCCGCAACTGGCGAAGAAGATCGAGAAGCAGACCCGTCAGGAGTTCGCCGACGGCATCGCCAGCTACGGCACCGACGCGCTGCGCTTCACCTTCTGTTCGCTGGCTTCCACCGGTCGCGACATCAAGTTCGACATGGGCCGCGTCGAAGGCTATCGCAACTTCTGTAACAAGATCTGGAACGCCGCGCGCTACGTGCTGGACAAGGGCGAAGACTGCGGCCAGAACGGCGAAGCTGTCGAACTGTCGCTGGCTGATCGCTGGATCATCTCGCAACTGCAGCGCACCGAAGCCGAGGTGACCCGTCAGCTGGATCAGTTCCGTTTCGACCTCGCGGCGCAGGCGCTGTACGAGTTCATCTGGAACCAGTATTGCGACTGGTATCTGGAGCTTTCCAAGCCTGTGCTGTGGGACGAAACCGCGCCGGTCGAACGCCAGCGCGGCACGCGTCGCACGCTGGTTCGTGTGCTGGAAGTCGCGCTGCGTCTGGCGCACCCGTTCATGCCGTTCATCACTGAAGAAATCTGGCAGCGCCTTGCGCCGCTGGCCGGCGTGCAAGGCAAGACCATCATGCTGCAAGCCTGGCCGGTGGCCAACGAAGCACGCATCGATCAGGCTGCCGAGGATGACATCGAATGGCTCAAGGGCCTGATGCTCGCCGTGCGTAACATCCGTGGTGAAATGAACATTGGTCCGGGCAAACCGCTGCAACTGTTCCTCAAGAACGTCAGCGCCGAAGACCAGCGTCGCCTGAGCGAGAATGACTACCTGCTCAGGAAGCTGGCCAAGCTCGAGTCCATGACTGTGCTGACCGATGGTGCCGAAGCGCCGTTGTCCGCCACCGCTCTGGTCGGTGACATGGAAGTGCTGGTGCCAATGGCCGGGTTGATCGACAAGGGCGCCGAACTCGCACGCCTCGACAAGGAAATCCAGCGCCTGCAGGGTGAAGTGCAGCGTGTGGGCGGCAAGCTGTCCAACGCAGCCTTCGTCGACAAGGCGCCGCCTGAAGTGATCGCCAAGGAACGCGCCAAGCTGGCCGAAGCCGAACAGGCTCTGGGCAAACTGGCCGAGCAGCACGCACGCATCGCCAGCCTGTAAGGTGGCCAGACAAGCCAGCCCATAATATGGGCTGGCTTTTTGTTATCTGAAGTTTCTCTACTGACTTATTCTCGAGCAAGGCGTATTACCGGCTTGCTCGAGAATAAGCCGGACAACTCAACATCACGGCTGAAAAATCGAACCCATGACCGATACCCGGAAACCACCGCGCAAAAAGCCTCAGCGCCCGGCAAAACCAGCAGCGCCACGCGAAAAGGCCACTTTGCACCCGCGCAATCGTCATCAGGGGCATTACGATTTTCCGAAGCTGATCAAATCCAGCCCCGAGCTGGCAGCATTCGTGATCCTCAACCCCTACGGCAAGGAAAGCATCGACTTTGCCAATCCGCAGGCAGTGCGGGTGTTCAACCGCGCATTGCTCAAGGCGTTCTATGGCATCGCGCATTGGGACATCCCGGCAGATTACCTGTGCCCGCCCATTCCGGGCCGTGCGGACTACCTGCATTTCCTCGCCGACCTGCTGGCCGAGGACAATCAGGGGGTAATCCCACGCGGGCCGTCGGTCAAGGCACTGGATATCGGCACCGGGGCCAACTGTATTTACCCGCTGTTGGGGCACAGCGACTATGGCTGGGAGTTTGTCGGTTCGGACATTGACAGCGTAGCCATCGCTGCAGCCACCACAATCGTCAAAGCCAACGGCCTGCACAAGGCCATCAGCGTGCGCCAGCAGGCCAATCGCAAACAGATCCTGCTAGGGTTGCTCGACAACAGCGAACGCTTCCACGTGAGCCTCTGCAACCCTCCGTTCCATGCCTCACTGGACGAAGCACAACGCGGTAGCCAGCGCAAATGGCGCGCACTGGGCAAAGCCGACCCCAAGCGCAAACTGCCGGTACTCAATTTCGGCGGTCAGTCCCAAGAGCTGTGGTGCGAAGGCGGCGAAATAGGTTTCGTGACGCAACTGATCCAGGAAAGCGCGAAATTGCCTGCCCAGGTGGTCTGGTTCAGCACACTGGTGTCCAAAGCATCCAACCTGCCGCCTATCCAGAGCGCTCTGAAAAAAGCCGGCGTGCTTGAGGTGAAGGTCGTGGAGATGGGCCAAGGCCAGAAACAAAGTCGCTTCGTGGCCTGGACCTTTCTCGACAAGGCACAGCGTACACCCCACTGATCTCGCGCCGCCGCACCGCTGCTTGGCGTGAGGAACAATGGTGCCAGGGCTGGCGCGTGAGGAATGAGTAGCGCGCGCCCACAAAAAAGCCGTGCCCGGTTGACCGGCGCACGGCTTTTTACAGCAAGCGGATGCTTACTTGTTGATCGAGTCAGTCAGCACTTTGGCTGGTACGAACTTGATAACTTTCTTGGCAGCGATTTCGATGGCAGCGCCAGTCGAAGGGTTGCGGCCAGTGCGAGCTGGACGCTCTGCAACTTTCAGCTTGCCGATACCTGGCAAAGTGATTTCCACGCCGTTTTCCAATTGGTCGGCAACAATTTGGCCCAATTGCTCAAGAGCATTACGCGCGGTGGTTTTTGGCGCGTCGATGGCTTCAGCGATATCGGCGATCAATTGGTCTTTAGTAAGAGCCATGGTGGTGTTCCTTCCCTATCAAATTCATTTGGATTGCAGAGCGCAACGTCGGCCCGTGGCCAGGCAAAGAACCTGGCCACCCGCTAGCAGCCACGATTAATCGCGAAAGTGTAGATACTGAAACCTGGCAATGGTTCGACCTACGTGTGCGCTAACTGCATGCTTGACGCGCTAAGTGCGCAAGACCGCGCAAAACTAGCACAGAGCCGGGCAAATATCCGCCTCTACCTATCCTTTTGGTCAGGTTTTAGTGGTAATCGCACAAAAAACGCTCAACACACACACACTGTAGGCGAAATCCCGTCAGCCCGGAGGTCACTGACGTATGCGTGCGTTACACTTGGCGCCTGCAACGAGCTGCATGCTCTTCACCCTTTTCAACCGAGACGCCCATGCCGATCCGTCACTGCATCGTTCATCTGATCGAAAAAAAACCCGACGGTACGCCCGCTGTTCTCCATGCCCGCGACTCCGAACTCGCTGAGTCCCAGGCCATCGAGAACATGCTGGCAGACCTCAACGAAAGCTATAACGCCAAACAAGGCAAAGCGTGGGGCTTGTTTCATCCCGAGTCCGGCGCGCATCCCTTCAGCGGCTGGCTGAAGGAATACATCGACGGCGGCAGCGACTTCACAGCGTTCTCCCGGGTGGCCGTCGAACACCTGCAGAAGCTGATGGAAGAATCCAACCTGTCAGTGGGCGGCCATGTGCTGTTCGCGCATTACCAGCAAGGCATGACTGATTACCTGGCCATCGCCCTGCTGCACCACAGCGAAGGCGTGGCTGTGAATGCCGAGCTGGACGTGACCCCGTCCCGGCATCTCGACCTTGGCCAGTTGCACCTCGCCGCGCGAATCAATATTTCCGAGTGGCAGAACAACAAACAGTCCAAGCAATACATCTCGTTCATCAAGGGCAAGAACGGCAAGAAGGTCTCGGAGTATTTCCGCGACTTCATTGGTTGCCAGGAAGGTGTGGACGGTCCCGGCGAAACCCGCACGCTGCTCAAGGCCTTCAGTGACTTCGTCGAAAGCGAAGACTTGCCCGAAGAGTCGGCTCGCGAGAAGACCAAGACGCTGGTCGACTACGCCAGCAGCCAGAGCAAGATGGGCGAGCCTATGGGCCTGCAAGAGCTCTCCGAGCTGATCGATGAAGATCGACCTCGAGCGTTTTACGATCATATTCGTAACAAGGATTACGGCCTGTCGCCGGAAATCCCGGCGGACAAGCGCACCCTGAACCAGTTTCGCCGTTTCACCGGTCGTGCAGAGGGCCTTTCGATCAGCTTCGAAGCGCACCTGTTGGGCGACAAGATCGAGTACGACGAAACTGCAGGCACCCTGATCATCAAGGGGTTGCCGACCCAGCTGACCGACCAGTTGAAGCGACGGTAACCAGCATGCTGATGCGCACCCTCAAGAAGTTTGCCCTGATCATGCTGGTGGTGGTCATTTACCAAAACTGGGGCAGAATCGAAAACTTCGTCAATCCGCCCCCGGCGGACGTCGCACAGAGCTACAGCCAGGCAAAGGTGGTGATGTACGCCACCGACTGGTGTGGCTACTGCAAACAGACGCGGCGTTTTCTGGACAGCAAAGGGATTGCGTATCAGGAGTTCGACATCGAGAAGTCCGAGGAAGGCCGCAAGGCCTATGAGGCCTTGGGCGGACGAGGCATCCCGCTGATCGACGTGAACGGCACACTCATCCGCGGTTTCGCCCCGGATGAGATATTGGCGGCCTTGAAATAGGCCACCGTGGCTATCGGCCAGTACTCTGCGTCGGCATGTCGTTCAGGACGCTCTAAGTCAGCGCTTCTCGATCCGGTACCCCATTCTCGGGAAGTGTACGTGTACAGCACCCGCACGATCGTCCTCGCGGCGCAGGATCAGCTCTTCGCGCCCTGAAAACACCAGCTCGCCCTCAACCGCTTCAACCCCATAATCGACCGCGGCAATGGCAACCTTGTCACCCGCCTTGAAGCCGCTCGGGTCAACCAGCACTTCGTCGGGCAGCGGCGTAGGCGTGGCGTTTCTGGCGATGTCGATGGCCTCGGTCGAACTCAGGTCGGTAAATGTGCCGTGACCAAAGCCCAGAACGCGATCCAGCCAGACGCTGACGCTTGGGTAATCATCGACGAATGGCGCCGTCACGGCTGTCTGCTTGAGAAACCAGAGCGTGTGGGCGACCGAGAAATCAGCAATCGAAGGTTCGCCGAACAAAAAAGCACCACCACGTGAAAGCTGTAGCTCGAGCCGCGACATAAGTGTCGGCCATTGATGTTTGACCTGCTCGACCGGCGGACGAGACGCCGTACCACCGTTGAACAGCGTCGAGCGATCGGCAATGAAGGCTTTGGCAGCATCTGCTGGCACTTTGGCAAACCGCACCGCCATTGATTCAGGCTGAAACACGAGGCTCACGGCGTGCATGAAAAGCACCGAATCGGCCCAGGCAGCCAGACCGGCCACCGCAAATTCCTGACCTTGCGGGAAAAACGCGGGCGAGGCCTTTTCCTGCTCCAGACGCCGCGCCATCAATGCCGTGTCACAGTAGATATCCGCACCGGCCTGCAAAACTGGCGTTCTGCGATAGCCGCCAGTCAGTGCGGTCAGGTCAGGCTTGGGCATAATCGAAGGGATGGTCACCGAGCGCCATGCAAGGCCTTTAAAACCCAGCATCAAACGGGCTTTTTCGGCGAACAGCGACGTGGGGTAATGGTGAAGAATCAATTCGGACATGTTCAGCCTCTGCGCAGGTGGAAACATTCAGCTTAACGCCCTGCGCCCTGCCCGCCCACAGGCTCAAACTGATGGGGCGCCATCACGCGCATGAATCGGCAGTTTTGCGTAGCTGGCTACCAGTGACTCCTTGGCGCTTTTTCTCAGCTTCTTGATCAACCGCTCGTGGCGCAGCGCTTCTCCCTTGCTGGGCCATTGTTCAACGTAAACAAGCGCAGTCGCCGGACTGGAACAGAAAAAGCGCGCACCCTTGCCGCTTTGGTGCGCGGCGAAGCGTCGCTGCGGATCGTCGCTGATGCCGCAGTACAGCGAGCCGTTGGCAGCTCGCACCAGATAGACAAACCAGGGCTTGGCGGTTATCTGCTCGGCAACCTGGGCTGTGGCATCAGTCAAAACCTCAGGCACGGCGGCTCTCGGTAAAGGCCTTCAGGCCCTTGAGCGCCTGGGCCCTGACTGCATTGCGTACCAGCGGCGTCCAGCCAAGCAGCAGGCCTTTGACGCCCAAGGCTTGCCTCGACCAGCGCCACATATCGAAATGATCGCGATGCTCGCAGATCTTGCCATCGCGAAACACGAAGCGAGCCTGAATGTCATTCACCACCGTGCGCCCGGTCTGACTGAACAGATAAGTCGCCACCCAATGGGCACTGCCCGCACGATCGTCGGCCCGCACCTGATCGAAGATCACCGAAAAATCCTTCGCCTTCGAGGTCAGCATGCGCCACATGTCGCTCACCTGAGGCCCGCGCAATTCGCCAAACGCAGGGTCACTGAACACCACGTCTTCGGTGTAGCAGGCACTCATTGCCTCGGCATCCAGCTGCGCGAACGCTTCATAAAAACGGGCGATCAGTGCGCTGTTGGCCTGACTTTCTTCTTCGTAACTCATGCGTGCAAATCCCTTGGCGATTTATCCGTGCACGATAAGCGGCGCAGCGAAAAATGGCGAGGGGTTGATGGCCTTATACTTTCTCGCTGCTGACCTGCACATGCAGCGCTCGACCGGCGCCCATGCCAGCAATCATCGCGCCCAGGCCCAGTACGGCGAAAATCCAGCCAATCGCGTTCCAGCTGCCGGTCATGTCGTGTACCACGCCCACCGCAAACGGGCCGGTCGAGGCAATGGTGTAGCCAAAGCCCTGCGCCATGCTCGACAGGTTGGCTGCCACATGGGAATCCCGTGAGCGAAGAACGATCAAGGCCAGCGCCAGACTGAACGTGCCGCCCTGCCCGATTCCGAGCAGGATCGCCCAGCCCCAGAGCCCGCCCAGCGGCGCGTACAGGCAGCCGAACAGGCCGGTCAGGGTCAACGACATGACCAGCATGATCGCCAGGCGTTGGTCTTTCCCGCGGGTCGCCAGATACGGTACGGCCAGAGAGCTGATGACCTGCGCAATGATCGAGCCGGACAACAGCAACCCGGCCTCGGTCGGTGTCATACCGCGGCCGATGAGGATAGACGGCAACCAGCCGAAAACGATGTAAGACAGCGACGATTGCAGCCCCATGTACAGCGTGACCTGCCATGCCAGCGGGTCACGCAGCAAACCGCGCACTCGATAGACGTCGCGATGCGTGCCATGTACTTCGCGCGTTTGCGGTAACCAGAAGAACGCAGCGATGAGCGCAGGAATCAGCCAGAAACCCAGGCCAATCTGCCAGCTTCCATCGAAGTACTGGCTTAACGGTACGGTCGAACCTGCGGCAATCGCAGCGCCCAGGCACAGCGCCATGGTGTAGACCCCGGTCATTGCACCGGCCTTGTGCGGGAAATCGCGCTTGACGATACCGGGCAGCAACACACCGATCACCCCAATGCTCGCGCCTGCCAGCAGGCTGCCACCAAACAGCCCGACTTCGCCAGCCAGGCTACGCAGCGCCAGGCCGCCTGCCAGCGTCAAAAGCACCATCAACACCACACGCTCGCTGCCGAAACGACGGGCCAGAATCGGTGCCAGTGGCGCAAACAGACCCAGACACAGCACTGGCAATGTGGTCAGCAGGCCAGCTTCGGCTGCCGACATGCCGAGGCTTTCGGACACGTTATTGAGCAGAGGCGCAATACTGGACAACGCTGGGCGCAGGTTGAGCGCTACCAGCACCAGGCCCAGCAGCAAAAGCCAGGGACGCTTCAGGACAGGATGGGGTTGAGCAGGATTCGGTTGAGGGCTGGATTGAGCCTTGGCAGTCATCGGTTTCTCGGTAATCAGGTATGTCGACCCGTTTCAGGGGGGCGGTATCCTGTTGGAGAATCGTCTTGAATACAAGGTTCAGCTGAAATTGCACACAAGGCCGACAGCAAAAGACGGCCCAAAAAAACCGGGCGCCTGGCCCGGTTTGCTGTGCAGCCTCTGCGACTCAGTGAATGATCTGACTGAGGAACAGCTTGGTACGGTCGCTTTGCGGGTTGTCGAAGAAGTCGTTTGGCGCGGCCTGCTCGACGATTTCGCCCTTGTCCATAAAGATCACCCGGTTCGCCACGGTGCGGGCAAAGCCCATCTCGTGAGTCACGCAGAGCATGGTCATGCCTTCTTCCGCCAGGCCGACCATGGTGTCGAGTACTTCCTTGACCATTTCCGGGTCCAGCGCCGAGGTCGGTTCGTCGAACAGCATGATTTTCGGCTTCATGCACAAGGCACGGGCAATCGCCACACGCTGCTGCTGACCGCCGGAAAGCTGACCCGGAAACTTGTGGGCCTGCTCCGGAATACGCACACGCTCCAGATAGTGCATGGCGATTTCTTCGGCTTTCTTCTTCGGCATCTTGCGTACCCACATCGGTGCCAGCGTGCAGTTCTGCAGGATGGTCAGGTGCGGGAACAGGTTGAAATGCTGAAATACCATGCCGACTTCACGGCGGATGGTTTCGATCTGCTTCAGGTCGGAAGTCAGCTCGGTACCATCAACGATGATACGACCCTGCTGGTGCTCTTCCAGACGGTTGAGGCAGCGAATGGTAGTGGATTTGCCCGAGCCCGACGGGCCGCACAGCACGATACGTTCACCCTGGCGGACGTTCAGGTTGATGTCCTTGAGCACGTGGAACTGGCCGTACCACTTATGGACGCCCTCCATGCGGATCATGCCTTCAGCGCCCAGAGGCTTATTGATAGCTTCACTCATCACAAAACTCCTAACGCTTGTGGCCTGTGTCCAGCTTACGTTCCAAATGCATGGAATAGCGGGACATACCGAAACAGAAGATCCAGAACACCAGGGCCGCGAAGACGTAGCCTTCGGTGGCCATACCCAGCCAGGCCGGGTCGGCGGTGGCTTGCTTGACGCTGTTGAGCAGGTCGAACAGGCCGATAATGATCACCAGACTGGTGTCTTTGAACAGGGCAATGAAGGTGTTGACGATACCGGGGATGACCATCTTCAACGCCTGCGGCAGAATCACCAGGCCCATGCTGCGCCAGTAACCGAGGCCCATCGCAGAAGCGGCTTCGTACTGACCTTTAGGGATGGCCTGCATGCCACCGCGCACCACTTCGGCGATGTACGCCGACTGGAACAGGATGACGCCGATCAGCGCCCGCAGCAGTTTGTCGAAGTTCATCCCCTCAGGCATGAACAGCGGCAGCATGACCGAAGACATGAACAGCACGGTAATCAACGGCACGCCGCGCCAGAACTCGATGAACGTCACGCACACCACACGCACAGCCGGCATGTTGGAGCGACGGCCGAGCGCCAGCAGGATACCCAACGGCAAGGCACCGACGATACCCACAGTGGCAATCACCAGGGTCAGCATCAGGCCGCCCCACTGGCTGGTCGGTACGTTGGTCAGACCGAACACGCCGCCGTGCAGCAGGTAAAACGCGACGACCGGGTAGATCACCAGGAAGCAGATGCCGTAGACAGCCTTGCGCTGAAACTTCGAAATGAACAGCGGCGCAGCACCGACAATCGCCAGGATTGCAGTCAGATCGACTCTCCAGCGCAGTTCATTGGGAAAGTATCCGTACATGAACTGGCCGAAGCGCTGCTCGATGAACACCCAGCAGGCGCCAGCCTTGGTGCAGTCCTCCTTGGTGGTGCCGACCCAGTTGGCATCCAGCAAGGCCCAACTGAGAATCGGCGGCACGATCAGATAGATCAGGTACAGCGAGAGCAGGGTCAGCAGGGTGTTGAGCCAGCTGGAGAACAGGTTCTGCCGCATCCACGCCACCGGGCCGAACACTTTGCCCGGTGGTGGCATATCAGGTTTGAAAGTATGAGTTGTCATGCGCGTTTCCTCACCGCTCGATCAGCGCAATGCGCTTGTTGTACCAGTTCATCAGCATGGAAATGCTGATACTGATCGCCAGGTACACGCTCATGGTGATGGCAATGACTTCAATGGCCTGGCCGGTCTGGTTGAGCACCGTACCGGCGAACAGGGAAACCATTTCCGGGTAACCGATGGCCGCTGCCAGCGAAGAGTTTTTCGCCAGGTTCAGGAACTGACTGGTCAACGGCGGAATGATCACCCGCAGAGCCTGCGGAATGATGACCTTACGCAACGTCGGCCCAGGGCGAAGCCCCAGTGAACGGGCAGCTTCGGTCTGACCGTGGCTGACCGACTTGATACCCGACCGCACGATTTCAGCAATGAACGCTGCGGTGTAGATGGTCAGTGCCAAGGTCAGGGAAATCAATTCCGGGATCAGCACCCAGCCGCCCGTGAAGTTGAAGCCTTTGAGCTGCGGCAGCTCCCAATGCACCGGGCTGCCGAAAATCAGCATGCTCAGGCCGGGAATGACCAGCAATAACGCCAGGCCGACCCAGAACTTGTGAAACGGCTGGCCAGTGGCTTCGAAACGCTTGTTGGCCCAGCGCACCATCATCACGATCGCGATCACTGCGACCACCAGACTGATCAGAAATGCCCAGGCACCTTCGGCAGGCAAGGCTCTGGGCATGTTGAGCCCGCGGCTGCTGACGAAGAACATGTCCAGATAACCATGCGCCTGACGCGGACCGGGCAGCGTCAGGAATACAGCGGTGTACCAGAACAGAATTTGCAGCAATGGCGGGATGTTGCGAAAGACTTCTACATAAACGGTTGCCAGCTTGCTGATCATCCAGTTCGGAGACAGACGAGCGACGCCAATGATGAAGCCCAGCAAGGTCGCCAGGACAATACCGATAACCGACACCAGCAGGGTGTTCAGCAGGCCGATGACGAACACACGTGCATACGTGTCCGATTCGGTGTAGTCGATCAGGTGTTGAGCAATACCAAAACCGGCACTGTTCTCTAGAAAACCGAAACCCGAGGTAATACCACGGTGTTGCAGGTTGGTCTGGGTATTATCGAATATGAACCAGCCCAACGAGATCACCGCCACGACAGTGATGATCTGAAATAACCACGCGCGCACTTTCGGATCGCTCAGCGTGAGCTTTTGCTTGGGTGCGACGATTTGCTTTTCCATGAAAGGCCCCAGGAAAAATCCAACAGAACAACGCCCGACAGGCTGGAAAGCCTGTCGGGCGCCGGGTCAATCAACGAATCGGTGGAGCGTACTGGATGCCGCCGGCATTCCACAGAGCATTCTGGCCACGCTTGATTTTCAGCGGGGTGTTTTCGCCCAGGTTGCGTTCGAACACTTCGCCGTAGTTGCCGACTTGCTTGACGATCTGTACGACCCAGTCCTTCGGCAGTTTGAGGTCCTTGCCGTAAGTACCGTCGGCACCCAGCATACGCGCTACGTCAGGGTTCTTGGTCGACTTGGCTTCAGCTTCGACGTTCTTGGAAGTGATCTTCGCTTCCTCGGCGTTGAGCATTGCGAACAGGGTCCAGCGAACGATCGAGAACCACTCTTCGTCGCCTTTACGTACGACAGGGCCTAGAGGCTCCTTGGAAATCACTTCAGGCAGAACGACGTAATCGTCTGGCTTGGCCAGCTTGCTGCGTTGTGCGTAGAGCTGCGACTGGTCGGAGGTCAGTACGTCGCAACGGCCGCCTTCCAGCGACTTGGCGCTTTCATCGGAGGTGTCGAAGGTGATCGGGGTGTATTTCAGGCCGTTCGAGCGGAAGTAGTCGGAAACGTTCAGCTCGGTAGTGGTACCGGCCTGGATGCAGATGGTCGCACCGTCCAGTTCCTTGGCGCTTTTGACGCCCAGCTTGTTGTTCACCAGGAAGCCGATACCGTCGTAATAAGTCACGCCGGTGAAGACCAGGCCCATGCCCGCGTCGCGGGAGCTGGTCCAGGTGGTGTTACGCGAAAGGATGTCGATCTCGCCGGATTGCAGCGCAGTGAAGCGTTCCTTGGCGTTCAACTGGCTGAACTTGACCTTGGTAGCGTCGCCGAATACAGCAGCGGCCACTGCGCGGCAGACGTCAGCATCGATACCGGTGATCTTGCCGGTAGAGTCCGGAACGGAAAAGCCCGGCAGGCCGTCGCTGACGCCGCACTGTACAAAGCCTTTCTTCTGGATTGCGTCAAGGGTGGCGCCTGCATTGGCAGCCCCGGCCACACCGAATGCGGCAAGCGCCGTGACAACAGCAAGGGTGGATTTCAACATCTTCATTCAAAAACTCCAGTTTGCTCTTTGTTGTGTGGAAGCTTCAGCCGCATCGCACCTTTGTGAGGCGCTTATAACCCGTGCTGGCTTATTTTTGGGTCATGCGGTACCGAGTATGAATATCGAGTCTGCCGCAGGATCGCCCTGCCATTGCTTTTCGTCATTCAGAATCGACCCCGTGGACTGAAGCTTCATGATTTCCCGAACCAGAGAGGTACGGGTCGAACCGTGCCGCGAATCCTGACGCAGGAACTCCCGGGCCGCTTTTCGATCGCTACAAGTAATAGCCTTATAGTGTTACCGAACGATGAGAATGCCTGGACTCCAGCTCTGCTGTAGCAAAGCCCGTACCAGCATGCTGGCGATGTCGAATTAGCGACAGGTCAAGACAAAAACTTGTAACCTTGCGACATCTTCTTTCATTTTTAATCTACCTGCGCACCTTATTAAAGCGCTCTAAACGCGCCCGCGCACACAAATGGAGCAGTCATGAGTGAGCCACTAGTCATCCAACCCTCCGGCACCGCAGATGCGTGCGTCATCTGGCTGCATGGACTGGGCGCCGACCGGTACGATTTTCTGCCGGTCGCTGAAGCCCTGCAGGAGACGCTGCTGACTACCCGCTTCGTTCTGCCACAGGCGCCGACACGCGCCGTGACGGTCAACGGCGGCTATGAAATGCCCAGCTGGTACGACATCAAGGCCATGAGCAGCGAGGCTCGTGCCATTGATCACGACCAAATGGACGCCTCGGCGCAGAGTGTTCTGGAGCTGATCGAGCAACAGCGTGACAGCGGCATAGACCCGGCGCGGATATTTCTCGCAGGGTTTTCCCAGGGCGGCGCAGTAGTGCTGCATACCGGCTACAAGCGCTGGCAGGGTCCACTGGGTGGCGTGCTTGCCCTCTCCACTTATGCCCCGACATTCAGCGCCCAGATGCAATTGTCGGCCAGCCAGCAACGCACACCGGCGTATTGCCTGCACGGTCAGCACGACGAGGTGGTCCCCAATGCGATGGGACGCACCGCTTACGAGCATCTGCTGACTCAGGGTGTAACCGCACAATGGCAGGAATACCCAATGGGCCATCAAGTGTTACCGCAGGAAATTCATGACATCGGTGTCTGGCTCGCTGAAAAGCTTCGCTAAGACCGGTTTTTCCTCTCGGGACGGACCGCTTCTGTAGCTCGCCAAGGATGGCACTACGCCGAGCACGGTTCTTGCTTTACACTCCCCGGCGTACATTCCTTAACCAATTGACGAGATGACCGTGCTCAAAGCACTTAAAAAGATGTTCGGTAAGAGTGACGCTGAGCAACGCGCGCCTATACCGACAGCCTCCATCCCTGCTTCCCCTTCGCCTGACAAGGGCGCCCCACCGGATCATGCTGTCCAGACTCAGGCTCTGGACACCGTCGCCGAGCACTCCAAAGTCACAGCGCCGCGTGCCGACAAGCCAAGGGCCGAGCGCCCACGTCGCGAACGTGTGACCAAGCCGCCTGCGCCGGAATGGAAGCTCGAAGATTTTGCCGTAGAACCGCAGGAAGGAAAAACCCGTTTCCACGATTTCAACCTGGCTCCCGAGCTGATGCACGCTATTCAGGACCTGGGGTTTCCGTATTGCACGCCCATCCAGGCAGGCGTGCTGGGGTTCACCCTCAAGGGCAAGGACGCAATCGGCCGCGCCCAGACCGGCACCGGCAAGACCGCTGCATTCCTGATCTCGATCATCGAGCAACTGACCCAGACGCCACCACCGGCCGAGCGCTACATGGGTGAGCCCCGCGCGCTGATCATCGCGCCGACCCGCGAACTGGTGGTGCAGATCGCCAAGGACGCCGCCGACCTGACCAAGTACACCAACCTGAACGTCATGACCTTCGTCGGCGGAATGGACTTTGACAAGCAGCTCAA
Source organism: Pseudomonas coronafaciens pv. oryzae str. 1_6 (assembly GCF_000156995.2). Lineage (NCBI taxonomy): Bacteria > Pseudomonadati > Pseudomonadota > Gammaproteobacteria > Pseudomonadales > Pseudomonadaceae > Pseudomonas > Pseudomonas coronafaciens. The sequence continues at coordinate 4,216,909 of NZ_CP046035.1, forward strand.
GCAGCTTGAAGCGCGCCACTGCGACATTCTGGTAGCCACACCTGGCCGCCTGCTGGACTTCAACCAGCGCGGCGAAGTGCATCTGGACATGGTCGAAGTGATGGTCCTCGACGAAGCCGACCGCATGCTGGACATGGGTTTCATCCCGCAGGTACGGCAGATCATTCGCCAGACCCCGCACAAGGGCGAACGCCAGACCCTGCTGTTTTCCGCGACATTCACCGAAGATGTGATGAACCTCGCCAAACAGTGGACCACCGAGCCTTCCATCGTCGAGATCGAGTCGCTGAACGTTGCCAGCGATAACGTCGAGCAGCATATCTACGCCGTGGCCGGTGCCGACAAATACAAGTTGCTGTACAACCTGGTGACCGACAACGGCTGGGAACGGGTCATGGTCTTTGCCAATCGCAAGGACGAAGTACGCCGCATCGAAGAACGCCTGGTGCGCGACGGCGTCAACGCTGCGCAATTGTCAGGCGACGTGCCGCAGCACAAGCGCATCAAGACCCTCGAAGGCTTCCGCGAAGGCAAGATTCGCGTGCTGGTCGCCACGGATGTAGCAGGTCGAGGCATCCACATCGATGGCATCAGCCACGTGATCAACTTCACCCTGCCGGAAGTGCCGGACGATTACGTCCACCGCATAGGCCGTACCGGTCGTGCAGGTGCCGACGGCGTCTCGATCAGCTTTGCCGGCGAAGACGATTCGTATCAGCTACCCGCCATCGAGGAAAAACTGGGCCGCAAGATCAGCTGTGAAACACCGCCGACTCACTTGCTGAGGTCCGTGGTGCGCAACAACGCCTGACGGTTATTTCCAGCGATCAGCCGCTTGGTGATCGCTGTGGCGGCCTTCTACCCAACGCGGACCTTCAGGTGTGTTTTCACGCTTCCAGAACGGCGCCCGGGTCTTGAGGTAGTCCATGACAAAATCGCAGGCCTCGAATGCGGCCTGCCGATGAGCACTGGCAACGCCGACGAAAACGATGGGCTCGCCCGGCTCCAGCGCACCTACCCGGTGCAGCACATCAACCCTGAGCAACGGCCAGCGCTGCCCCGCCTCTTCGGCGATCGTCGCCAGCGCCTTCTCGGTCATGCCCGGATAATGCTCCAGGAACATGCCGGACACCTCGCGGCCGTCGTTGAAATCACGCACGTAGCCGACAAAACTGACCACCGCACCGATGCCACGATTGGCGGCGTGCAGCGCGTTGACTTCAGCGCCAGGATCAAAGGTGGCTGCCTGTACACGAATCGCCATGATCAGCCTCCGGTCACGGGCGGAAAGAACGCGACTTCATCGCCGTCAGCCAGCGGCTCGGTCGGCTTGCACAATTCCTGATTGCGAGCGCACATCAGGTTCTGCTCGGCCAGAACCTGCCAGGCCTCACCGCGCTGCAACAGCGCCTGCCTCAGTGTTTCAATAGTGGCGAACCGGCCTTCGACAGACTCGCCGTCCAGGCCCAACGATTCACGATAGCGGGCAAAGTACTGGACCTGAATCTTCATGACGAAACCTGTGCCTGATCGGCAGTGAAATGACCACTTTTGCCACCAAGCTTTTCCAGCAGACGAACCGACTCGATAACCATGTCGCGGTCGACCGCCTTGCACATGTCGTAAATGGTCAGCGCCGCGACGCTGGCCGCAGTCAGCGCTTCCATCTCCACGCCGGTCTGTCCGGACAGTTTGCAGCTTGCGGTGATGCGCACTGCAGCATCGCCTTCGGCGGCGAGATGCACTTTGATACTGGTCAACATCAGCGGATGGCACAGCGGGATAAGGTCGCTGGTTTTCTTGGCGGCCTGGATACCTGCAATACGCGCGACAGCAAACACATCACCCTTTGGATGACCACCGCTGACAATCATTTGCAGCGTCGCGGGCAGCATACGCACATACGCTTCAGCCACAGCCTCACGGGACGTCACGGCTTTATCAGTGACATCGACCATATTGGCGCGACCCTGGGAATCGAGATGAGTGAGCACAGCGTTACTCCTTGGCAGATGCAAGAAGTGTAGAGGGTGTGGCAGTTACAGGCTACCGGCAGCAAGCTCGGAGGGCGTAGGAGCGAAGGCTATGTTTCGGGTGATAAAGAATTTTTGAATGCACAACACTCTTCGCGAGCAAGTTCGCTCCTATAGCCTTCGGCCAGGAGCGAACTTGTTATACGTGTGAGCTGGAGCATGCAAGCAAAGGGATCTCGTAAAACGAGGCTCCCCCGCTTGAAGCTTTCGCTCTACAGATGACTCTCTGCGTATTCGGCCAGTATTGAGCGTGGCACGCCTTGCAGGGCGATGTGTACGCCGTTCGGGAAGTCTTTGAAGCGCTCCGTGAGATAGGTCAGACCAGAGCTGGTGGCTGACAGGTAAGGGGTATCGATCTGCGCCAGGTTGCCCAGGCAGACCACTTTGGAACCGGCACCGGCGCGGGTGATGATGGTTTTCATCTGGTGCGGGGTCAGGTTCTGGCATTCATCGATCAGGATCAGGCTTTGCTGGAAGCTGCGACCCCGGATGTAGTTAAGGGATTTGAACTGAAGTGGCACTTTGCTCAGGATGTAATCGACACTGCCGTGAGTATTCTCGTCATCCATGTGCAGGGCTTCGAGGTTATCGGTAATCGCGCCGAGCCACGGCTCCATTTTCTCGGCCTCGGTACCCGGCAGAAAGCCGATCTCCTGATCCAGACCCTGAACGCTGCGCGTCGCTATGATGCGGCGATAGCGCTTGGTGACCATCGTCTGTTCGATGGCAGCCGCCAAGGCAAGGATGGTTTTACCCGAACCCGCCGCGCCTGACAGGTTGACCATATGAATATCCGGATCAAGCAGGGCGAACAGCGCCAGCCCCTGATAGATGTCACGCGGCTTCAAACCCCAGGCTTCCTGATGCAGCAAAGGCTCCTGGTGCATATCGAGAATCAGCAACTCGTCGTTTTTGACGCCCTTGATCCAGCCCACGAAACCCTGTTCGTCGACAATGAATTCGTTGATATGAACAGCCGGCAGCATTTCATTGAGCTGCACTCGGTGCCAGGTACGGCCTCGTTCCTGGCGGGTATCGACCTTGTTGACCCGGTCCCAGAACGAGCCGGTCATGTCATGGTAGCCACGCGACAACAGTGAAACGTCGTCCACCAGCTGGTCGGTGCTGTAATCCTCTGCTGCAATGCCGCAGGCACGCGCCTTGAGGCGCATGTTGATGTCTTTGGTCACCAGTACGACGCTCAAGTCCTTGTTGCGCGCGTGCAGGTCGATCAATTGGTTGATGATGATGTTGTCATTGAGGTGCTCGGGCAACAGACTGTTGGGTTCCTCGCGCTTGCTCATCAGAATAGACAAAAAGCCTTTGAAAACACCGGTCCCGCGATCAATGGGCACTCCCTTTTCGACATCTGCAGGGCAGGCCTCACCCAGAGTCTTGTCGATCAGACGAATGGCTTGGCGGCACTCGGCGGCAACGGAATGTTTGCCGGCTTTCAGTTTGTCCAGTTCCTCCAGGACCGTCATGGGAATGGCGACGTGGTGTTCTTCGAAGTTCAACAAAGCGTTTGGATCATGGATCAATACGTTGGTATCGAGCACGTAAAGGATTGGCTGGTTAGTGGAGGGGGTGCGTCCGTGATCATCCATACTCGCTCACCTTTTCAAAAGCCGGGCGACGCAGAACCAAGACAGTACTGCGCCACGAAAAGGCCGCCGGATTCTTCCCTTGAGGCAGGGTAGAAATGTCGCTCAAGGTGGGTCTTGGAAGACGCCACCTGTGTTGCAGGTTTCGGCGGTCTGTATTCGTAATACAGCAAAAGGGATGACAGAAAAAAGCGTTTTGACAGTTTTTTGAAGTTTATTTCACAGGATGACGAATAGGACTTGGCGGGCGTCCGCAGCACGTTTAAAGTCGGAAGTCCGCCCACGCCGAATCAGCCTTCATTCCCCCTCCGGCGCAGCCTCCTCGCTACTCTCCGGCCCTTGCTCCACGGTCGTTTCAGAGATATTTCGACAGTCATCCCAAATCAGCTCGCTTTGCGCCGTATTGGCCAGCAGCAATGGCAGCGCAGACTGCGCCTTGTTGGCGACGTCATGAAACACGACCGTGCCTTTGCGCCAAAGCAGCATCAAGGTCAGCACGCGGTCGCTGACCTGCTCTGCGGTGAGCCGCCCGGTGTCATCCTGCGCGTCGATGTTCCATAGCGATACACGCAGGTGCCGGTCACGAAAGAAGTCGCCACTGTCGGCCCGACGGTGACCATAAGGCGGGCGAAACAAAGGCACGAAGTTATCCGGCAGCACCTGCTGAACCAGCGCCTCACTGCGCAGGATGGAATCCTGCCAGTCCAGCCACTGACTGTGCGAACGGTACTCCCAGCCCTGCAGGCCGACGCACTGCTGGCGGTAAAGCGCCTGCAGGCCGACAGCCGAGCTGGTGTCGAGGCGCTCCTGAAGGCTCTTGCCGAGCACAAAGAAGGTGGCAGTCATCTTTTGTTGACGCATGAAGTCGGCCAGCCAGTCGGTTCCGCCATCCAACGGGCTAGGGCCGCCTTCGAAATTGAGCATGAACGTGCGATCAGGCAGCTCGTCGCCGCTCATCTCATCGGAGTTATAACGCTCGATCTCGCTGCTGGTCTGCGGAAACAGCGCGGCCATGAACAGCAACTCATTCAGGTAGCGGCGATGAAACGCCGCACCGGGGCCAGCCCAGCCGGCATAGAACGAATCGTTCGATACCTGATACTCCTCGGCGCGCAGGCGAAGTTGGTCCATGTCCTCGACCAGCACACAGAAGTTGGCATCTTCTTCACAGCTCTTCTGAGCAGCCTGATAGTTCTCGAGCAGGCGCAGCCACAGGCGATGGCGGACGACGTTCAGTGAAGGCACATTGACAAATCGCAGACCCAGCCGTTGTTTGAGCCCCTCTTCGTCGAGCTTCTCACTCAGATACAACTCATGGGCGAAGGAGAGGATCTCTGCACGCGACGCCACGTCGAACAAGCCCGGCGTCTCCAGCCGCTCGGGCCAAACACTACGGTCGATGGTGGCAATGACTGGCGCGGCCGCCTGAGCCTGAAGCCACAGCAGACTCGCACACACAGCTAAAACAATACGCAAACCCGACGCCCTCTTGATGAGCCCTGGCCGATGACCGGCGTGCCACTATAGCCGATATAGCCACGGCTTCTTATGTCGAGATCCATACAACGCGCACCTGCATGACATCACTGACAATGCATCATCGACCATCGCCATCGCCATCGCTGGAGTCATGGGTCGTCAACCCCTAGAATCGCAGGACGATCAAAGGAGACGACTTCATGCTGATGGTGATTTCCCCAGCGAAAACCCTCGATTTCGAGACGCCACCCACTACCGCACGCTTCACTCAGCCACAGTATCTGGAGCACTCTCAAGAGCTGATCACTCAGTTGCGAGAGCTGACCCCCGCGCAGATCGGTGAACTGATGCACCTGTCCGACAAGTTGTCCGGGCTGAACGCAGCACGCTTTGGCAGTTGGGACCCGGCCTTCACCCTCGACAATGCCAAACAGGCGCTGCTGGCGTTCAAGGGTGACGTCTATACCGGTCTGCAGGCCGAAACACTGAGCGATGCGCAACTGGACTATGCCCAGCATCACTTGCGAATGCTGTCAGGCCTTTATGGCCTGCTGCGCCCGCTGGACCTGATGCAGCCCTATCGCCTGGAGATGGGAACAAAGCTGGCCAACGCCCGGGGCAAGGATCTTTATGCGTTCTGGGGAACAAGGATCAGCGAATGGCTCAACGAGGCACTTGCCGATCAGGGCGATGACCTGCTGCTGAACCTGGCGTCCACTGAATACTTCTCGGCCATCAAACGTGCGGCGCTGAAGGCGCGGATCATTGACACCGAGTTCAAGGATCTGAAAAACGGCCAGTACAAGATCATCAGCTTCTACGCCAAGAAAGCACGCGGCATGATGAGCCGCTTTGTTATCGAAGAACGGATCAATACGCCGGCTGCACTAAAGGAGTTTGACGTGCAGGGCTATCGTTATAGCAGCGAACAGTCAACCCCCGACAAGTTGGTGTTTCTGCGAGACACTGCTAACCACTAACGCCGTCAAAAATGTGTAACAGGCTACTGTTACACAGCCTTGATCTGCTGTTCCGCGCCCGCTGACGACAAGTTAGTGACGCCAAGGAATCGTCAAAACAACGCCTTCATGCAACGTGTCTTTTTTTCGTGAAAAAATAATCAATTTTTTTAAGTAGTGGCCTTTTAGCTTTTCGCTGTAGTAGCACTTACGCCCTCTGCCCGCTGCGCCCCCTGCAAAATAAGGCTTTGGTAAAAATTCACCACGCCTTGTCTACGTCTTTGTCACGGGGTTGATACATCAAAATCTGCAAATCAGGACGAGTGGCCCGGAACTAAATACGAATTCATGCGCTCCTACATCCCGTAACAATTCAGGGCTAACCTGTAAGAGATCACTTACAGGTGGGCAGAAAATCGGAAAGTTACTGACAGGGACGCATGATCTTCCGGGTACCCGGTATCTGGAATCAGACTCACATCACTAGTTGATGTTGGTAGACAGGCGACGCCGAACGGGTGGCATGCGCAGGATCCGAGAGGGACGCTACGGCTCTGGCCGGGGCTTTCCAAGCGAGGTCCGCCATCGATCGTCAGACAAGGAGTGGTTTACTGCATCCAAGGAGAGCAGGGCCCTGCCCGCCGGACAGGACACTTGCCGCTTGCACTTAGTGTCATTTGAGTTCGCCTCGTTTGTTTGGGCACTCACTCATTAACTCTGCCTGTGTTAGTTGAACGGTTTATAAGCCGTGTGCACTGACGCGTGATACCTGCTGGCAAAAATTTATATCCAGCCACTTAATGGCGTGAAAAATCGAGGAGAATACGATGCGTATCAGCATATTTGGTTTGGGTTATGTCGGTGCCGTCTGTGCCGGTTGCCTTTCTGCACGCGGTCACGATGTAGTGGGCGTGGATATCTCCAGCACCAAGATCGACCTGATCAATAACGGCAAGTCGCCTATCGTTGAACCAGGCTTGGAAGAACTGCTGCAAAAAGGCCTTGCTACCGGCAAGCTGCGCGGTACTACCGACTTCGCAGAAGCCATTCGCGCCACCGACCTGTCGATGATCTGCGTCGGCACGCCTAGCAAGAAGAACGGCGACCTGGAACTGGATTACATTGAATCCGTGTGCCGCGAAATCGGTTATGTCCTGCGCGACAAATCCACGCGTCACACCATCGTTGTTCGCAGTACTGTACTGCCGGGCACTGTCGCCAATGTGGTTATCCCTATCCTCGAAGACTGCTCTGGCAAGAAAGCCGGCGTTGATTTCGGCGTGGCGGTAAACCCTGAGTTCCTGCGCGAAAGTACCGCCATCAAGGACTACGATCTGCCGCCAATGACCGTCATCGGCGAATTTGACAAAGCCTCGGGCGACGTCCTGCAATCGCTGTACGAAGAACTCGACGCGCCGATCATCCGCAAGGACATCGCCGTTGCCGAAATGATCAAGTACACCTGCAACGTATGGCACGCCACCAAAGTGACCTTCGCCAATGAAATCGGCAACATTGCCAAAGCCGTAGGCGTCGATGGCCGTGAAGTAATGGACGTGGTCTGCCAGGACAAGGCTCTGAACCTGTCCCAGTACTACATGCGCCCAGGATTCGCATTCGGCGGTTCCTGCCTGCCGAAAGACGTTCGCGCCCTCACCTACCGTGCCGGTAGCCTGGACGTTGAAGCCCCTCTGCTCAACTCGCTGATGCGCAGCAACACGTCGCAAGTGCAGAACGCTTTCGACATGGTTGCAAGCCACGATTCGCGCAAGGTTGCACTGCTGGGCCTGAGCTTCAAAGCCGGTACCGACGACCTGCGTGAAAGCCCGCTGGTAGAGCTGGCCGAAATGCTGATCGGCAAGGGCTTCGACCTGAGCATCTTCGACAGCAACGTTGAATATGCACGCGTTCACGGCGCCAACAAGGACTACATCGAATCCAAGATTCCGCACGTTTCGTCGCTGCTGAATTCGGACTTCGATCAAGTCATCAATGACTCTGACGTCATCATCCTGGGCAACCGCGACGAGCGTTTCCGCGCCCTCGCCAACAAGACCCCTGAAGGCAAGCGTGTGATCGACCTGGTGGGCTTCATGTCCAATGCCACCACCGAAGACGGTCGTGCCGAAGGTATCTGCTGGTAAATCAGCCGCAAGCCACAAGCGCCAAGCTCCAGGCCACAAGCTCAAGCCAACTGCTTGCAGCCTGGGGCTTGAGGCTTGCAACTGACTTAGGGATACAGATTATGCAGAGGCTCAAGCACGGCCTGTTACAGGCCGCCGGTTGGCTGTTCTATCTGAGTTTATTAATGGGCATTGCAACTGCATTGCCAACCAGTATCTTCGACTCACAGTCGAAGAACTTTATCTTCCTGATTGGCGCCGTCGGCATCTGGCGCTACTCGATGGGGATCACGCACTTCGTGCGCGGGATGATCTTTCTGTACATCGTCTACCCTCACTTGCGCCGCAAGGTACGCAAGCTGGGCAGCGCTGCAGACCCCTCGCACGTGTTTCTGATGGTCACCAGCTTTCGTATCGACGCACTGACCACCGCTCAGGTGTACAACTCGGTAATCCGAGAAGCCATCGACTGCGGACTGCCGACCACCATCGTCTGCTCGCTGGTGGAAATGTCCGATGAGCTGCTGGTCAAGAGCATGTGGGCGAAGTTCAACCCGCCGGAACGCGTCAAACTGGACTTCGTACGAATTCCGGGCACCGGCAAGCGCGATGGCCTTGCCTACGGCTTCCGCGCCATTTCGCGTCACTTGCCCGACAGCCGCGCGGTTGTTGCAGTGATCGACGGTGACACCGTGCTCAACGAAGGTGTGGTTGCCAAAACCGTGCCCTGGTTCCAGCTGTTCGACAACGTCGGCGGTCTGACCACCAACGAGTTCTGCGAAGTGCGTGGCGGCTACATTATGAGCGAGTGGCACAAGCTGCGTTTCGCTCAGCGTCACATCAACATGTGCTCGATGGCCCTGTCCAAGCGCGTGTTGACCATGACTGGCCGCATGTCGGTATTCCGCGCCACGGTGGTCACCGACCCGGAGTTCATCGCCGACGTGGAAAGCGATTCGCTCAACCACTGGCGTCTGGGCACGTTCAGGTTTCTGACCGGTGACGACAAGTCCAGCTGGTTCAGCCTGATGCGTCTGGGCTACGACACCTTCTACGTGCCGGATGCGGCGATAAACACAGTCGAGCACCCGCCCGAGAAGAGCTTCCTGAAAGCCAGCCGCAAACTGATGTATCGCTGGTACGGCAACAACCTGCGTCAGAACTCGCGCGCACTGGGCCTGGGCGTTCGTCGTCTGGGGATTTTCACCAGCATCGTGCTGTTCGACCAGCGTGTGTCGATGTGGACCTCCATTCTCGGCCTGACCGTCGCCATCATCGCCAGTTTCAAATACGGCGGCGCGTTCCTGCTGATGTACCTGCTCTGGATCGGCATGACCCGTCTGATCCTGACCATGCTGCTGTCCCTTTCAGGACACAGGATCGGGCCTGCCTACCCGATAATTCTCTATTACAACCAGATCGTCGGCGCCCTGATGAAGATTTACGTCTTCTTCCGCCTGGACCGCCAGTCCTGGACGCGCCAGGACACAAAACTCAGCCGCGACATGGCCAGCTTTCAGGGCTGGTTCAACACGTGGTCGTCCCGAACCATGACTTTCTCGGCTGGCACCATCTTCGTCGCCGTGCTGTTGACGATGGTTTGACCGGGCCAACGGATTAATTGCTTAAGTAGGAAAAATAGCCATGAATACAGCCGTGAATGCGAACGTCGTACATGAATCCGAAGCACAGCGCCAACACGCCCGGATCAAGATTCCTGCCAAGCTGCGCCTGCTGAATGATCAGCCGAACGCGCCGCTGGTGCGCATCGAAGACCTGTCAGCCGGTGGCCTGAGCTTCGTTGCTCCAGCAGGGCAGAAATTCACTGAAGGTCAAATTGTAAAAGGACGCCTGCAGTTCATCATCGACAACCTTGGCCTGGCCATGGACGTCGATCTACAGGTTCGCTCCATAGACAACGCCAGTAATCGTATCGGTTGCCAGTTCCAGAACCTGGAGCCTCAGGACATCGCTACCCTGCGTCACCTGATCACTTCGCACCTCTCAGGCGAAGTCGTTACTCTGGGCGAAGTACTCGCTACGCTGCAGCGCGACAACTTCACCAAGGCGCGCAAGGTCAAGGGCAAGGACGGCGGCATGTCGACAATGGGACGTCTGCGCGCAGTCACCTTCAGCCTCGGCGTGTTCATTGTCGGTCTGGCTGCTTTCGGCTTTATCTTCAAAACCGTCTACGGCCTGTATTTCGTCAGCCACGCTTCGGCCGGTCTGGTGTCGATTCCAAGCATGGATGTAACCATGCCACGTGAAGGCACCGTGCAGAGCCTGGTCGGTCCGAATGGCGAAGCCACCAAAGGCGCGCCACTCGCAACCTTCAACACCAGCATGCTGGAAATGCTCAAGGGCAGCCTGACCGGTGAAGACCTGCAGCCAGCCAAGATCGAAGAGCTTTACGGCAAGCAAATGAGCGGCACCCTCACCAGCCCATGTGATTGCGTTGTCGGTCGCCAGCTGGTTGCCGATGGTCAGTTCGCTTCCAAGGGTCAGGTCATCTTCCAACTGGTCCCACGCAACGCACCGGCCACAGTGGAAGCACGCTTTACCTATCGTCAGTTCAACGACGTCAAGCCAGGCACCCGTGTGAGCTTCCAGATCGCGGGCGAAGACAAGCTTCGTACCGGCAAGATCATCAGCAGCACCAACCTGAGCGATGCCGACCTGTCTACCGACATTCGTGTGCAGATCCAGCCTGACGAAACCCTGAGCAGCGCGCTGGCCGGTCGTCCTGTAGAAGTTGTCAGCGATCGCGGCCCATCCGTGAACTGGCTGCTCGACAAAGCCATGGCTGCGGGTCTGTAACCATGAACAGCCCACTACGACGCCTGTCGACCCCCACGCTATTGAGCCTCGCCGTCGCGCTCGGCCTGAGCGGCTGTGCCGGCCTGCCTGATCAACGCCTTGCCAATGAAGCCCTGAAAAACGGTGACACTGCGCTGGCGGAGCAGAACTATCGGCAGCTGGCGGACCTGGGCTACAGCGATGCACAGGTCGGTCTGGCCGACATTCAGGTGAACACTCGCGACCCGGCCCTGCTCAAGCAGGCCGAGGCCACTTACCGCGCTGCGGCAGAGACTTCGCCTCGTGCGCAGTCGCGCCTTGGCCGGTTGCTGGCGGCCAAGCCCGATGCAACTGAAGCTGAACACCGCGAAGCCGAACGCCTGCTGAAAAAAGCATTCGCCAATGGTGAGTCCGGCACCCTGATCCCGTTGGCCATGCTGTACCTGCAATACCCGCACACGTTCCCGGAAGTGAATGCGCAGCAGAAAATCAGCGAGTGGCGCGCGGCAGGTTACCCGGAGGCCGGTCTGGCTCAGGTACTGCTGTACCGCACTCAAGGCACCTATGCGCAGCATCTGGATGAAGTCGAGAGCATCTGCAAGCAGGCGCTGTCGGCGACTGACATTTGTTACGTCGAACTGGCCACGGTCTATCAGACGCGCGGCCAGGCCGAACAGCAGGCTGCACTGATCGAAAAACTCAAGAGCGAACATGCGGCAGGCCGCGTCAACGCTCAACGAGTGGACAGTGTCGCGCGCGTACTGGGCGACTCCACGATCGGTACACCGGACGAGAAAACCGCCCAGCAATTGCTGGAAGGCATCGCGCCGGGCTACCCGATTTCCTGGGTGACGCTGGCCAAACTGCTTTACGACTTCCCCGAACTGGGCGACGTCAACAAGATGATGGAATACCTGAACAACGGCCGTGCCGCAGATCAGCCCCGCGCCGAACTGCTGCTGGGTCGCCTGTATTACGAAGGCAAATGGGTCACACCTGACGCATTCAAGGCCGAAGAACACCTCAAGAAAGCCACAGCGACTGAGATCTCCGCCCATTACTACCTGGGTCAGATCTATCGCCGCGGTTACCTGGGCCAGGTCTATCCACAAAAAGCTGTGGACGAACTGCTGACCGCCGCACGCGGTGGCCAGAACAGCGCTGACTTCGCCCTTGCGCAGCTGTTCTCGCAGGGTAAAGGCACCAAACCTGACCCCGTCAATGCCTGGGTATTCGCCCAGATGGCACTGGCCAGCCAGACCCCGCAAGCCACCGAGCTTGCCGAAGCCCTCAACACCCAACTGCCGCCTGAAAAGCTTGCCACCGCCAAAGATCTGTTGGCGCGCGAGCAAAAAGTCCGGGGCGCTACCGCCACTCAGAACGCGATGGCAGCGCAAGCCCTGCAAGAAGAAAAAGACGGTGAGGAAGCATTATGAAGTTGAATCCCCTGATGGCCGCCGGCATGGGCCTTGGCTTCACCCTGTTGTGGGCCTGCCCGACGCTGGCAGCGCTGACCGAACAACAGAATTTCGGTATCGAGATCAAGGCCACGGCACAGGCCGAGGATGATCGCGATCTGGGCACCCGTTCGGGCGGCGACGTCAACGGTGTGGGTCTGGACCTGCGTCCCTGGGTATATGGCGAACGCGGCGACTGGAGCGGTTATGCCATGGGCCAAGTGGTCACCGCCACTGACATCATTCAGACCGACCCGCTGGAGCAGAGCAACGCCGACGGTAGCGGTACGCAAACCTCGCGCGGCACTGCCAGCGAGCGTGAGACCGACAAGACCTACGCCGCACTGCGTGAATTCTGGATTGGCTACAGCGGCTTCACGCCCTACCCTGGCGAGATCCTGAAAGTCGGTCGCCAGCGTCTGCGCAATGATGACGGCCAGTGGCACGACACCAACATCGAAGCCATCAACTGGTCGTTCGACACCACGCTGCTGCGCGCTGAACTGGGTGCCGCCCAGCGTTTCAGCGAATACCGCACCGACCTGACCGAGCTGGCGCCTGACGATGAAGACCGCAAGCACCTGTTCGGCTCGGTGAGCTACCAGTGGACACCTGGCCATTGGGCCGGTATCCGAGCGCACCACAGCGCTGACGACGGCAAGCTCAAGTCGCAAGGCCAGGTGCTCGACGACCTGGACAAGACCTCGAATGGCGATCTGACCTGGGTCGGCCTGCAAGCTGACAGCGATGCCTACAACTATCGCAACAACACCCATCAGCTCAACTATTGGGGCAGCCTGACCTGGCTGGACGGCACGCGCGACGAAATCGGCGTGACTTCCGCAGCCAACGACCAGTTCATCGCGGGCCAGAAGAACAGCCGCGACATGAACGGCTGGGCCACTGACCTGGGCCTGCGCCTGCGTCTTGACCCGCAGTGGCAAGTCGGCGCGGCCTATTCGCGCGCCAGCAGGGATTACGTCCAGAACGGTCTGGAAAGTAACCGCTCCAACTGGACCGGCACACGCTCGCGCATCCATCGCTTCGGTGAAGCCTTCCAGGGCGAAATGGCCAACGTGGAAACCGGTTCGCTGTTCGCTTCCTGGCAGATGAACGAGGAATACGACGCGTCGCTGATCTACCACAAGTTCCGTCGTGTGGACGGCAACACCGGTATCGGCGGTTCGGGCATCAACGCGGTAAACGACAATCAGGACGGCACGTTCAGTTCGCTGCCACTGGAAGACGGAAGCAAGGACCTGGGTCAGGAGATGGACCTGGTTGTGACCAAGTACTTCAAGCAAGGTCTGTTGCCAGCGGCGCTCAGCCAGTCGTTCGATGAACCTTCGGCCCTGGTGCGTTTGCGCGCAGGTGTCTTCAAGCCCGGCGACGCCTATCAGAACAACGTGGACAGCTACATGCACCGCGCTGTCGTCGACGTCATCTGGCGCTTCTGATGCGAACCGCCAAAGGAGTGCCAGAGATGAACAGTCAAGCTAGCAACGGGCGCAGCCGCAACTGGTCACACGCCCTGCTCGAAAGCGCAGTGCTGACCAGCGCCCTGCTGATGGCCAGCAGTCTGGCGCTGGCCAATGCGCCTGTCGTACCCGAGACCCCGAAGCTGGTCAAAGGGCTGCAACAGGCCAAGACCTACACCATCACCAGCCCGCCCACCGCGCCGCTGGAAATGGCCAAACCGGTGCTGCCGGACCTCAGCGGCTACACCGCCGAGGCGGCACTGAAGAAGATCGTGCGCAACAAGCCGGGCAAGGTCACTGTCTCGCGGATGATGGAAGAAACCGGCCTGAAGGAATTCATCGGCGGTGACAACAAGATGACTGAATGGGTGGCCCGCCAGAAGGGTATCCCGCAGGCCATCATGATTTCCGACGGCTACGTGAGCCTGCAGGACCTGGCGAAAAAGGTCCCGAAACAGTTCCTCAACGAAGTGTCGCCGGGTGTCTACGTGGCGCGCCTGCCGATTCTCGTCAAAGAGACCGGGATTTTCGAGATCGACAGCAAGACCAAGGAATTGCGTCTGTCTCAGGAAAAGGGTTCGTTCATTGTCAGCGAAGGCAAGATGCTGATCACCCACACGCAGGTCAACGCCTGGAGTGAAACCCGCAACGGCCTGGCGACCTATCGCAAGCCCGACGAGTTTCGCCCGTTTCTGTTGACTTGGGGCGGCTCGGAAACCTGGATCGCCAACACCAAAATGGCGAGCATGGGTTACAACCAGAGCAAGTCGTACGGCATCAGTATTTCCCAGTACACGCCTAACACTGCGAAGGTGCTCAAGCGTCCCGAGCCAACTGGCTGGATCGTCGACTCCGAGTTCTCGGACATGTGGTACGGCTTCTACTGCTACGAAACCCGCGACTTCGTGGTAAAGGGCAATACCTACCGCGACAACATCGTGTACGGCATTGACCCGCATGACCGTTCACACGGTCTGATCATCGCCGAGAACGACGTTTACGGAACCAAGAAGAAGCACGGGATCATTATTTCCCGGGAAGTGGACAACAGCTTCATCTTCCGCAACAAGAGCCACGGCAACAAATTGTCCGGCGTGGTTCTGGACCGTAACAGCGTCGGCAACATCGTCGCCTACAACGAGATCTATCAGAACCACACTGATGGCATCACCCTGTACGAAAGCGGCAACAACCTGTTGTGGGGCAACCGCGTCATCGCCAACCGCCGCCACGGCATTCGCGTGCGCAACAGTGTGAACATCAAGTTGTACGAAAACGTTGCCACCGGCAACGGCCTGATGGGCGTGTATGGCCACATCAAGGACCTGAGCGACACCGACCGCGACATCGAGCTCGACCCGTTCGACGCCCAGGTGTCGCTGATCATGGTGGGCGGCGAACTGGCCGGCAACGGCTCTGGCCCGCTGTCCATCGACTCGCCACTGAGCGTCGAGCTGTATCGCGTCTCGATGCTGATGCCGACTAAAGAAGTGGGCATCAGCCTCAACGGCATCCTCGGTGATCGCCAGGACGAAATCCTCGACCTGCTGGTACGCCAGAAGAAAGCCGTATTGATCGACCCCGTCGAAAGCCAGACCGAGCTGCGGGAATGAGGAAGGGTATTGTTATGCACGCACATCTGATCAAGCTGTTGAGCCTGTCCAGCCTCACCGCCGCGCTGATGGCCGCCGCCGGTGTCGCTCGCGCGGACGACTCGCAAGCGCCGACCTTCAAGGCCGAGCCATGCTGCAGCCTGTGCCCGGCCGCGCACGACGCAAAAAACTACGTCTCGCGCTATCAGCAGAACTTCACCACGCTGATCCAGGCGCAAGGTGACTGGCTGTTCCGTACCCAGGAAGACCTGCGTACAGAATTCGACACGTCGCCTTCCGGCTACCGTCGCATGAAAGAACTGCACGATGCGTTCAAGAGCAAAGGTGTTGAACTGGTTGTGGTCTATCAGCCGACTCGCGGTCTGGTAGATCGCAACAAGCTGTTCCCGGCAGACCGCGACAAGTTCGACTACGACAAGGCATTGAGAAACTATCAGGCCATGCTCGGTCGGTTCAGCAAAATGGGCTATTGGGTGCCTGACCTGGCGCCGTTGACAAACGAACAACAGGCGCACGACTTCTATTTCCGCGGTGACCAGCACTGGACGCCGTATGGCGCTCAACGCACCGCGAAAATCGTCGCCGAGACGGTCAAGAAAATCCCTGCGTATTCCGACATTCCGAAACGCGAATTCGAAAGCCACATCTCTGGCCGCATGGGCAAGAACGGCACGCTGCACAACATGGCCGGCCAACTGTGCGGGACCAGTTACGCCGTGCAGTACATGGACCAGTTCAGCACCGAACCCAAAGGCGAGGCGGCTGACGGTGACCTGTTCGGCGATTCCGGCAACCCGGAAATCACTCTGGTCGGCACCAGCCACAGTGGCAAGAACTACAACTTCGGCGGCTTCCTGCAGGAAGACCTAAGCGCCGACGTACTGAACGTGGCCTTCCCCGGCGGCGGTCTGGAAGGTTCGATGCTGCAGTACCTGGGCAGTGAAGACTTCCAGAAGCGTCCACCGAAGATCCTCATCTGGGAGTTTTCGCCGCTGTACCGCCTGGACCAGGAAACCATCTACCGCCAGATGATGTCTCTGCTGGACAACGGTTGCGAAGGCAAACCTGCAGTGATGAGCGCCAGCACCACCCTCAAGCCGGGCACCAACGAAGTACTGGTCAACGGCAAGAACGGTATCAAGAACATCCGCAACGGCAGCAACCAGATCGATATCAAGTTCGATGACACCTCGGTCAAAACCCTTCAAGCCAGACTCTGGTACATGAACGGCCGCCACGAGGACCTGAAAATCGAAAAACCGGAAACGTCTGATACAGACGGACGCTTCGCCTTCGAACTACGCGAAGACGAGGACTGGGCCGACCAGCAATTGCTGGCACTGGAAATCCAGGGACCGGAAGCAGGCGCAGCACCACAGAAAGTCGAAGCCAAAGTATGCAAACGCAACGTGTTCCCGAGCGATGCGAAACACAACGCTCAAGCTGGACTATGAGGTGAATTATGCAGACTCCTAAACTGATCCGCCCTACCCTGCTGTCGCTGGCAATCCTGTCATCGATGGCCTGGGCGACGGGCGCGTCCGCCGCGCTGGTTCCACCCAAGGGCTACGACGCCCCGATCGAAAAAATGAAGACTGGCGATCACAACTTCAGTTGTGCCGCCGTTCCCAAGCCGTACACCGACAAACTGGTTTTCCGCAGCAAGTACGAAGGTTCTGACAAGGCGCGTGCAACTCTCAATGCGGTGTCGGAAGAAGCCTTTCGCGACGCAACCAAGGACATCACCGACCTTGAGCGTGGCGTCAGCAAAGTCGTGATGCAGTACATGCGCGACGGCCGTCCTGAGCAGCTCGATTGCGCGCTGAACATGATGACCACGTGGGCCAAAGCCGATGCGCTGGAGTCCCGCGAGTTCAACCATACCGGCAAGTCGATGCGCAAATGGGCACTGGGCAGCATGTCCTCGGCTTATCTGCGCCTGAAGTTCTCTGATTCGCACCCGCTGGCCAATCGTCAGCAGGAAGCAAAGATCATTGAAGGCTGGTTCAGCAAGCTGGCCGATCAAGTGGTCAGCGACTGGAGCAACCTGCCGATGGAAAAAATTAACAATCACTCGTACTGGGCCGCTTGGTCGGTGATGGCAACAGCCGTCGCGACCAACCGCCAGGACCTGTTCGACTGGGCAGTCAAAGAGTTCAAGGTTGCCGCCAATCAAGTCGACAAGGACGGCTTCCTGCCCAACGAGATGAAGCGCCGCCAACGCGCATTGTCGTATCACAACTATGCCCTGCCGCCGCTGGCGATGATTGCCAGTTTCGCTCAGGCCAACGGCGTGGACCTGCGTCCGGAAAACAACGGTGCCTTGAAGCGTCTGGGCGACCGGGTGCTGGCTGGCGTCAAGGATCCTTCGATTTTCGCTGACCACAACGGCGAGAAACAGGACATGACGGACCTCAAGAAAGACCCGAAATTCGCCTGGCTCGAACCGTACTGCTCGCTCTACAACTGCAGCCCGGATGTGCTGGAAGAGAAACACGAAAAGCAGCCCTTCAAGACTTTCCGCTTGGGCGGCGACCTGACCAAGGTCTACGACCCTTCGCATGAAAAAGGCGACAAGGGCGACAACATCGGTGAGTGATGCGCCGTTGATTGCAGGTGCGGGCCTGTCGGCGAAGACGTAGCACCAGACGACGCCTGAACGAGATCAGGTCTCGTTCGGGCAGCTTCGCCGACAAGCCGTGAAGTGACGTAATTTACCCCCCTTTTTTACGGGGGGTTTGGGGGGGCTTTGAGCCCTTGAATGTTGGACCAACGGAGAGATAAGGATGGTTTTCTCATCCAACGTGTTCCTGTTCCTGTTCTTGCCGATCTTTCTCGGCTTGTACTACCTGAGCGGGCAACGCTATCGCAACCTGCTGCTGCTGATTGCCAGCTATGTCTTCTACGCCTGGTGGCGTGTGGACTTTCTGGCGCTTTTCGTCGGCGTGACGGTCTGGAACTACTGGATCGGCCTGAAGGTGGGCGCAGCAGGTGTGCGGACCAAACCGGCGCAGCGCTGGCTGCTGCTCGGCGTCATAGTGGACCTGTGCATTCTGGGCTACTTCAAATACGCCAATTTCGGCGTGGACAGCATCAACGCGGCCATGACCTCAATGGGTCTGGAACCGTTCATCCTGACCCACGTGCTGTTGCCGATCGGTATCTCGTTCTATGTCTTCGAGTCCATCAGCTACATCATCGACGTTTATCGCGGCGACACGCCGGCGACACGCAACCTGATCGACTTTGCTGCGTTCGTTGCAATCTTCCCGCACTTGATTGCCGGGCCGGTACTGCGCTTCCGCGATCTGGCCGACCAGTTCAACAACCGTACCCACACGCTGGACAAGTTCTCCGAAGGCGCCACGCGATTCATGCAGGGTTTCATCAAGAAAGTGTTCATTGCCGACACCCTGGCCGTGGTCGCCGACCACTGCTTCGCCCTGCAGAACCCGACCACTGGCGATGCCTGGCTCGGTGCTCTGGCTTACACCGCACAGCTGTATTTCGACTTCTCCGGTTATAGCGACATGGCTATCGGTCTGGGCCTGATGATGGGTTTTCGCTTCATGGAAAACTTCAAACAGCCTTACATCAGCCAGTCGATCACCGAGTTCTGGCGGCGCTGGCACATCAGCCTGTCGACCTGGCTGCGTGACTACCTGTACATCACCCTGGGTGGCAACCGCGGCGGCAAGGTCGCGACCTATCGCAACCTGTTCCTGACCATGCTGCTGGGCGGTCTGTGGCACGGTGCCAATGTCACCTACATCATCTGGGGTGCCTGGCACGGCATGTGGCTGGCGATCGAAAAAGCGGTAGGCATCAACACCAAGCCTTACAGCTTCAATGTCATTCGCTGGGCACTGACCTTCCTGCTGGTGATCGTGGGCTGGGTCATCTTCCGCGCAGAAAACCTGCACGTTGCCGGCCGTATGTACGGCGCCATGTTCAGCTTCGGCGAATGGCAGCTGTCCGAACTCAACCGCGCCAGCCTGACCGGGCTGCAAGTAGCAACTCTGGTGGTGGCCTACCTCACTCTGGCGTTCTTCGGTCTGCGTGACTTCTACCAGAACCGTGAAGCCGACAGCGGCAAGAACAGCAAGGCCGACGGCCCTGCGACGGCGCAACCGGGCACCATCAAGGCGGTTCCTGGTGATGCTCCCGGCAGTCTGCACATGCCTGGTTACACCGTGGGCAGCGAAGCCCAGGTGCAACCGGCTTATTGGGAAGCCGACTGGCCACGTTACGCCATGCGCGCGCTGATTCTGCTGTTGTTCGTGGCTTCGATTCTCAAACTCTCGGCGCAAAGCTTCTCGCCGTTCCTTTACTTCCAGTTCTGAGGAGCCTGACATGACACGTTCATTACGAATCCTCTATATCGCCATCTTCCTGGCCATTCTGCTGGTCCTGGGCGTCTGGTCGCTGCGCAGTTTCAGCACGTTCTCGACCTCGGCCGAGACCACCGTGCTTAACGGCAAATGGACCAAGGCGGCGGAAACCCATTATGACGATGAGTTCCCGATCAAGCGTCTGGGCACCAACCTCTGGGCGGCGCTGGACTTCAAACTGTTCAACGAAGGTCGTCCGGGCGTAGTGCTCGGCAAGGACCAGTGGTTGTACACCGATGAAGAGTTCGATGCGGTTGCCAATGGTGAGCAGAACGAAGCCGACAACCTGGCGCTGATCCAGGGTGTTCGCGACGCACTGGAAAAGCATGGCACTAAACTGGTCCTGGCAATCGTTCCGGCAAAAACCCGTCTGTACCCGGAACACATCGGTGACACCAAACCTGCCAGCCTGCATGTCGATCTGTATCAACAGTTCCACGATCAGGTGGCCAAGGCCGGCATCTTTGCCCCGGACCTGCTGGCACCGCTGCAGGCGGCCAAACAGCAAGGTCAGGTCTTCCTGCGTACCGATACCCACTGGACGCCGATGGGTGCCGAAGTTGCCGCGCAGCAACTGAGCGCTGCAATTGCCCGGCAAACCCCGCTGGAAGGCGAACCTGAGCAGTTCGTCACACAAGCAAAGGGAACTGAAGCTTACAAAGGCGACCTGACTACATTCCTGCCACTCGATCCGCTGTTCAGCAATCTGCTGCCCAAGCCCGACGAGCTGCAGAAACGCAGCACTGATCCGGTAGAAGGCGCTGCGGCAGGCGATGACGCCCTGTTTGCAGACAGTGATATCCCGGTGGGTCTGGTGGGCACCAGCTACAGCGCAAACCCTAACTGGAACTTTGTCGGTGCGTTGAAGCAGGCGCTGCGCAGTGACGTCGTCAACTACGCCGAAGACGGCCACGGTCCGATTCTGCCGATGCTCAAGTACCTGCAGACCGATGCGTTCAAGAACACCCCGCCGCAAGTCGTGATCTGGGAATTCCCGGAGCGCTACCTGCCGGCCCACAACGACCTTGGCGAGTTCGATCCCAAGTGGATCGCAGAGCTCAAGAAGTCGCGTGACACCCAAGAAAATGTGGCACTCAACGCCAAACAATCCGAGTCGCCCAACCGGGCGCAAAACTGAGAGGACTGACTCATGACTTTTAACACTACTGCTAACCGTTCGACCGCAAAACGCCTTTTCAAGACCTGCGCAATGGCTGCCGGTCTGGGCCTGATGTCCCTGCAAGCATTTGCTGGCGACTCCGCCCTCTACGGCCCGACTGCCCCTAAAGGCTCGACGTTCGTGCGTGTCTACAACGCCAGCAGCGCAGAAATCAGCGCCAGCGTCGGCAACACCAACCTCAACGAAGTGGCGCCACTGGGCAGTACTGCGTTCAGCTTCATGCCACAGGGCGACTACACAGCCAAGCTGGGCAGCCAGAGCCTGCCGGTCAAGCTGGCGGGTGATCACTATTACACCCTGGTCAACAACGCCAGCGGCAAGCCACAACTGGTTGAAGAACCTCCGTTCAAGAACAAGCAGAAATCCTTGGTTCGCGTTCAGAACCTGAGCGACAAGTCACTGACCTTGAAAACCGCAGATGGCAAGACCGATGTGGTCAAGGCTGTAGCGGCCAAAGGCACCGGCGAGCGTGAAATCAACCCGGTCAAGGTCAGCCTGGCGCTGTACGACGGCGACAAGAAAGTCACCGATGTGAAACCAGTGGCGCTGGAGCGTGGCGAAGCCGCCGTGCTCTACATCACCGGCAGTGGCAGCAGCCTCTCGCCAGTGTGGGTCAAGCCACCGGTCGCAACCCGCTAATACGGATTATGCCGGTCGGTTCAAGGCATCAGCGTTGAACCGGCCCGCGCGGAACAAGAACAAGACTGAAACGACAGACACCTCGTACAGCCCTAATTGAATGCTTTTGGAGAAACAAAATGATTCCAGTTATCTTGTCAGGCGGTAGTGGTTCACGACTCTGGCCGCTTTCGCGTAAACAATTTCCTAAACAGTTCCTTGCACTGACCGGCGACCACACCCTGTTCCAGCAAACACTGGAGCGTCTGGTGTTCGAGGGCATGCAGGAGCCTATAGTGGTCTGCAACAAGGACCACCGCTTCATCGTCAACGAGCAACTCGCCGCACTTAACCTGAAGACCCAGTCCATTTTGCTGGAGCCTTTCGGCCGCAACACGGCGCCCGCCGTTGCGCTGACCGCCATGAAACTGGTCAACGAAGGCAACGACGGCCTGATGCTGGTGCTGCCTGCCGACCACGTCATCGAAGACCAGAAAGCCCTGCAACGCGCGCTGGCACTGGCGACCGTCGCTGCAGAACGTGGCGAAATGGTCTTGTTCGGCGTACCGGCCAACAAACCGGAAACCGGCTATGGCTATATTAAGTCCACTGCCGATGCCCTGCTGCCGGAAGGCGTCAGCCGCGTGTCGCAGTTCGTCGAAAAGCCTGACGAGAAACGCGCTAAAGAGTTTGTCGACGCCGGTGGCTATTACTGGAACAGCGGCATGTTCCTGTTCCGTGCCAGCCGTTTCCTCGAAGAGCTGAAAAAGCACGATCCGGACATCTACGACACTTGCCTGCTGACGCTCGAGCGCAGCGTGCTGGATGACGATGCTCTTGAAATCGATGCCTCCACCTTCGCCTGCTGCCCGGACAACTCCATCGACTACGCCGTCATGGAAAAAACCCAGCGCGCCTGCGTTGTGCCGCTGTCGGCTGGCTGGAGCGATGTCGGCTGCTGGTCGTCGCTGTGGGAAGTCAATGCCAAGGATGCCAACGGCAACGTGACCAAGGGTGACGTGGTTATTCAGGACAGCCGCAACTGCATGATCCACGGCAACGGCAAGCTGGTGTCGGTCATCGGTCTGGACAACATTGTCGTTGTCGAAACCAAGGACGCCATGATGATTGCCCACAAGGACAAGGTCCAAGGCGTCAAGCAGATGGTCACCACCCTGAATGAACAGGGCCGCACCGAGACCCAGAACCACCTTGAAGTGTACCGTCCGTGGGGCTCGTACGACTCGGTAGACATGGGTGGCCGTTTCCAGGTCAAGCGTATCTCGGTCAAGCCAGGCGCCTGCCTGTCGCTGCAGATGCACCACCACCGTGCCGAGCACTGGATCGTGGTATCGGGCACTGCGCAAGTGACCTGCGACGATAACGTGTTCCTGCTCACCGAAAACCAGTCCACCTACATCCCGATTGCCTCGGTACATCGCCTGAAGAACCCAGGCAAGATCCCGTTGGAAATCATCGAAGTGCAATCGGGCAGCTACCTGGGTGAAGACGATATCGAGCGTTTCGAAGATATCTATGGTCGCTCGAATGTACTGGAAGCGGGTGTCAAGACACAGACTATCGCTCGTTGATAGGGTTTTAGCTACAAGCTACAAGCTACACAGCCTCCAGCGACTCATTGTTGCCGGGGGCTTTTTTTTGCGTGCCTACACATATTTGTAAACGGCTCGGTACTGACAGCGCTGTGAATTTCAAGTCACTGCAACCTGAAATACGCGGCGAATAGCCACTGTCATTTCTGTCAGTAGAAACCGCTCCTCATCATCTTTAGGATTGCTTGAACGTAACGGCCAGTCCCTCTCCAGCCAAAGCTACACGTTCAAACAGGAGCTATCAGATATGACTACGCAATCTGCACCAAGCCTTCCAGTCCCCTTTATAAAAGGCGCCTCAGCAAAAAACGAAGTTCCGTCGAACGCAGATATCACGTTGGTACTTCCAGCATTTACTGGGCCCACCTGTACGCAGGTAATGCTGACTTTGATAAGTGAGCCGGAAGACTTCAACCGTCAGATCAATCAACTGGTTGAGATAATGCAAGATAAAGATACTGTTGTGACCGTGTCCAATCTCAAGGATGGGAAAAAGATCTTCGAATCGTCGCATAAGGCTAAAATTTCAGGTTCCGTAGACGCCGGTAACGGCCAGTGGATTGAAACGCCTGAGTCTGTTACTTACACGTTTATCGACTAAAACCGTTTTAATACATCAGGACTTCAATGACGCCTCCCCAGGCGTCTTTTTTGTCGTTCTGCCTCGCCGCCCCATTGGTCAACCCATCCTCAATGTCTGTAGGATATCCAGCACTGCCCCTGCTGGAGACTCGTATGTTTATCGGCATCCTTTTGATCCTGACCTGGCTAATCCTGCTGCTCCGTTACCCGGCCAAGGCCTTGCAGGTCTCGCTGGCAGCGGCGGCCGGGCTGGGGATCGTGGCGGCCATCGTGATCTGGCAGGACAGCCGCGAGGCGCGCCAGCTCGAGCATCTGGAAATGCGCCTGAGTTACGATCCGCAAGGCTGCCCGGCAGATCGCCCGTTACAGGTCAGCATCACTAACACCAACCAGGTCGCTCTGCAGGAACTGCGCTGGCGGATCGCTGCCTATGCGCCGGGGGACTCGGTGAATCTGGCGGACAATACTTACACAACCGCCCGCTATCGCGGCCCCGGCGAACTTCAGGCAAAGGGCGCGTGGAAGGATTGCGTGCCGTTGCCTGTATTGCGCAGCGGCTATCGTCCACAAACCCTGGAATTTCGCGCCGAACATCTGCAAGGCAGTTTCTCGGACTGACCCTCAAGGACTTCACATATGCCCATTGCTCTGATCACCGGCTGCTCGAGTGGAATCGGCCGCGCCCTGGCCGACGCGTTCAAGGCCACGGGCTATGAAGTCTGGGCGACGGCACGCAAGACCGAGGATGTTGCAGCGCTGAGTACTGCCGGGTTTATCGCGGTGCAGCTGGACGTCAACGACGCGCTGGCGCTGGCGCAACTCGCCGCAGGGCTTGAACACAGCGGGCTGGACGTGCTTATCAACAATGCGGGCTACGGTGCGATGGGACCTTTGCTGGACGGCGGCGTGGATGCCATGCGGCGGCAGTTCGAAACCAATGTGTTTTCGGTTATCGGTGTTACCCGGGCGCTGTTTCCGGCGCTGCGTCGCAACAAAGGGCTGGTGGTGAATATAGGCAGCGTGTCAGGTGTGTTGGTCACGCCGTTTGCGGGGGCTTACTGCGCGTCCAAAGCAGCCGTTCACGCCCTCAGTGATGCGCTGCGTCTGGAACTAGCGCCGTTTGGCGTGCAAGTGATGGAAGTACAACCGGGCGCGATTGCCTCCAGTTTCGCGAAAAACGCCAGCCACGAAGCCGAACAGTCGATCAGCGAGCAGTCACCCTGGTGGCCGATCCGCGAAGGTATCCGCGCACGTGCCAAGGCGTCGCTGGACAACCCGACACCCGCCACCGTTCTGGCTAGCGAACTGCTCAAAGCGGTGCAACAGGCCAACCCGCCACGCCTGCTGCGCATAGGCAACGGCTCGCGCATCCTGCCGCTGATGGCGTGGCTGTTGCCCAAGGGGCTGCTGGAAAAAGGCTTGAGAAAGCGCTTTGGTCTGGATACTGATTTGTAGCGTAGAGCTTCACGACAGGCAGTTTTCTGCACGCTCCGCATCCTTGATGATCAGCCACCTGTTGGCCGGACGATCACGGTGCAGGTCATCCCCGCTGCCAGCAGTACACCTTCAGGCACGTGATCAAGATGAATGCGCACCGGCACGCGCTGGGCCAGGCGTACCCAGTTGAAGGTCGGGTTCACATCAGCGATCAGCTCGCGGCTTTGCGGATTGTCGCGATCATAGATACCGCGCGCGATGCTTTCGACATGGCCCGCGAGCACTTCGCCGCTCATCAGTTGCATATCCGCCGGATCACCCGGTTTCAGGTGCGGCAATTTGGTTTCCTCGAAAAAACCGTAAATCCAGAACGAGTTCATGTCGACCACCGCCATTTTCGCTTCGCCAATGCGTGCGTAGTCACCGCGATGAACGTTCAGGTTGGTGACATAACCGTCCACCGCGGCCACTACCCGGGTGCGTGACAGGTTCAGTTGAGCGGCCTCCAGTTGCGCTTGCGCCAGCTGGTAATCGGCCAGCGCCGAGGTGGCCACATTGCTGGCGTCGTCACGATTTTCCGCTGAAATCACCAGCTCATCCATATCGGCGCGGCGCTTGGCGTTGAGCTTGCGCATCTCCCAGGTTGCCTTGCGCGACGCCAGCAAGGCCTGCGCCTGCCTGACGGCGATCTGGTAATGCTCGGGATCGATCTGCATCAACAGATCGCCGCGTTTCACCTGCTGATTGTCGCGTACCGGCACCTCCACCACCCTGCCGGACACATCGGCGGCCACGTTGATAACATCGGCACGCACCCGACCATCACGCGTCCACGGTGTATCCATGTAATCGACCCACAGCGCCCGACCGACCCACAGTGCCAAGGCGAGCACCAGCAAGGTGGCAATCAGGCTGAAAAGCTTTTTCATCAGGGAGTTCTCGACCCAGGCATCAACGATAAAGGGGCAGCGCCAAAGCGCCGAAAATGCAGACGAACAGGCTCAGCCGCAGCAAAGCCGGGTGCCAGAAATACCGATACAGATCGAAGCCGGCCAACAGCCGGTCCAGCGTCCAGCCCAGGACCATCGCGAGCAGAAACATCAGTGTCAGGGACGGCATGTATACCCCGTGGAACGCTATTTCACGTGGCATGGGCCTGTCCTGAAGCCGCTGGGTGCACGCCGTAGACGGCCAGCGGTGACTGTGTGTCCAGCAGCGAGGTGCGAATGAAGTGCAGGTAGCTCTTCACTCGACGCAACACGGATGTATCGAAGTGCGAGGCAAATGGCTCATCCGCTTCCTGCACGCGTTTGATCGCCTGATCGACAGCCAGCAGGCCGCGCTGCAGATTGACGGCATCGGGCTTAATGAACAGCCGGATCAAGGCCCGCCCCATCACCCGTAATGCGACACGCCAAGGCTGATATTCAGCGTAAGCAGGATGAACAGGCAGCGTGGCCTGTTCACGACGCAGTTCGATGATCGCGTGGCCGACTTCCAGCACCACGAACATCCAGCGCAGCAATTCACGTTGCACCAGCGGCCTGCTGACGGCCAGACCATAGGCTTGGTGCATCAGGTCGCGAGTCTGGCTTTCAAAGCTTGAACCGAGGCGATTCAGCGGTGCGCTGATGGCGAACACCACTTGATTGCGCAGCGCCTGCTCCAGTCGCCGCCACATCCAGTGGCTATCGGGCGGCAGAATGATCGCCCCCGCCGCTGCACAGACCAGCATGCCGATGACCATCGCGAGGTAATCGTTGATGAAGGTATAGGGGTTGTAGAGGGTCAGGTTATCCGGCACCGAGCCGAGGCTGAAAAAGATCAGCAGTCCCAACCCATAACCCGCCCACTGCGGGCGCGAACCGAGGAACGCGCCGAACATGAATACCGGTGCCAGCAGCATGCACAACAGCGCAAAGCCATCGATAAGCGGGAACAGAAAGAAGGTTTCGACAAACCCCAGCAACGCCCCGAGCAGCGTGCCGCAGGCCATCTGAAACGACATGCGCTTCGGGTTATTGGTGGTCGATGACAGCGCAACCGTCGCCGCCGAAGCCAGGGTCATGCTTGCGCCGCTGGGCCAGGCGGTCAGCACCCACCAGGCACTCATCAGCCCGACCACGCTGGTTGCGCGCGCACCCGCGGCCAGTGCAGTCAACCAATGGGTACGCGGCACGAACGACTCTTTCCATTGCTCGCGAACATGCGTGTGCTCGGCCAGCGATGCATGGGTGCGCGCGTAATCAAGCAATTCGCTGATCAGCCGGTACAGCAGCTCGAATGCCGTATGGAAATCGAGCCGCTCGGCATCACTCGTTGCCGCTTGCTCAAGCTCGGCACGCAAGCGTCTGACGAGGTCGGGCCATTGCGCTTTGCAATACTCCAGCTGACTGACCAGTGCGCAGGCATCATCAGGGGTCAGGGCGAGGCCAGCGAACCTGTCCAGCAGGCCGGCCAAGTGTTCAAGACCAGGATCGATATGCGTCAACACGGCCCCGAACTGCCCGTTGCGAAGCCGTTCAAGCAGTTGATGCAGCGCGTTGAAGCGCGTGGTGACAGCCATGAATTCGCTGTTCAGCCGATTAAGCCGCCCATTGCGCCGCCGCATGTGCGGGTCTTCGAATACCGTGACGCTGCGCATGCCCTCCAGACCGATAGCCTCCGCAACGAAGCGTACGTTGCCGGTTTCAAACGCAGCGCGTGATGTATCGCCGCGCAAGCCTTCTGTCACGAAACGCGCAAATACTCCGAAGCGCAGATACAGCGCGTTACGCATGGCGGCACTGGCGCTTTGCGGCAATATAGCAGCACTCACCGCCGTGGCGCAGAGAATCCCCAGTGTAATTTCCAGTACGCGCCAGACGGCGGCCATGAATGCCCCTTCAGGGTGCGCCAGCGCAGGCAGGCCGACCATGGCGGCGGTATACCCGGCGAGCACAAAACCGTAAGCACGAAAGTTACGATAACGCGCAGCGCCCGCAGAGCAGGTGCCGACCCACAACGCCAGACAGCCGAGAAACGGCACCGGGTCCTGGGCAAACAGGGCCATCAACAGCACCATCATGGCCGACCCGGCCAATGTGCCCAGCAGTCTATAGAAACTCTTGGCGAACACCTGCCCGCTCTGCGGCTGCATGACGATGAACACCGTAATTATCGCAGTGTGCGGTTGCGGCAACTCCAGCCGCAGTGCCAGCCAGTAGGTCAGAAATGCAGCGATTAACACCTTGAAGATGTATATCCATGTCACCCCGTCACTGCGCGCCCAGCTATTGAATTCTCGGCGCCAGGGCAAAACGTGAAGGCGTTGCAGGGTGGTGATCATTGCAGCGCAGTCCCGCGATCATCGCCTGCCGACAACCCGCCTCCCAGCGCCACCACCAGACCGGCATACGCATTCAATCGCGCCGCCTCGACCTGCTGCTGGATTTCCTGTTGATGGAAGAGTCGCGTGCGTGCGTTGAGCACGTTCAGGTAATCGGTCAAACCGCGTTGCCAGGCAATAAGCGCAATGTCATAGGTCTTCTGCGCCGAGGCCACCGAGCGGGCAGCGAACACCTGCTGTTTGCCCATCGATGCGCGCCGAATCAACTGATCGGAAATGCTCTGCAGCGCTGTCACCAGCGTCTGGTTGTAACGCGCCACCGCCAGGTCGTACCCGGCCGACGCCTCGCCCAGCTCCGCTCGCAAACGTCCACCATCGAAGATCGGCAGGCTGATCGCCGGGCCAACCTTGTAACCCAGCTTGCTGCCAGTCAGAAACTCCAGCATGCCGCCGCCCGTGGCCATAAAGCTCAGGCTGCCAACCAGATCGATGTCGGGATAAAAGCCTGCGCGGGCCACATCAATACCCCGCGTTTGCGCCTCGACCTGCCAGCGCGCAGCTACCACGTCAGGGCGCTGCCCAAGCAGCTCGGCCGGCAACGCGGAAGGCAGGCTCAATGCGCTGTGCAACGATAGCGCGGGCCGTTGCAGACCGGCGCCCAGCCCAGGCCCCTTGCCAGCCAGCGCTGCCAGTTGATTGCGGTTTAGCGCGATGGCCTCTTGCAGCGCATCGATCTGCCGGTGGGCTTCAGGCAACGACGTTTCGGCCTGACTGACATCGAAATGCGTACCAAGCCCGCCCTTCAGACGACGTTGCGCCAGCTCGAGTATCTGTTGCTGCTGGTCCAGCGCGGCCTTGGCGATGTCCAGGCGCGCGTAATTCAGCGCCAGTTGAATATAGGCGCGAACGATATTTTCCTGTAATTCGAGTTGTGCCTGGCGCAACTCGACAGCACTCACATGCGCCATGTCGAGCGCCCGCTCACTGGCGTTTTGCTCACGCCCCCATATATCCAGTGAGTAACTCAGGCCCAGCGACGCATTGTTGTCCCAGGTGCGAGTATCGGCCAGCGCGCCTGGACCATAAAACTGATCGTTCGGCCAGTCGTGACGTTGCAGGCTGGCATTGCTCTGGATGTGCAGCGATTCGTCCGACTCGGCAATGCCCGCCATCGCCTTCGCCTGCCTGACTCGTGCCGCAGCCATTGCCAGACTCGGGCTGCCGAGCGTTGCAAGTTCGACCCAGCGATCAAGTTGTGCGTCCCCATAAGCACGCCACCATTGCGCTGTGGGCCAACGTGCGTCGAGTGCAGCGTGCTGGATAGCCTGGTCAGTCGCCAAAGTGGCGGCGGGCAGCAGCCTTTCGTGCGGTTTGATTCCGTGAGTCCCGATACAACCGCTGACAATCAGCGTCAAAGCCAGACTACCGAGGGGCTTGAGCCCTCTGATGATGCGCGACGGCACAGCTGCGAGTTCCCGACAGGAGGTGATACACCTTGAATGGCGGCGATTCTAGGCGGCGCTCTGCACGGCGATAAGCAGGGAGTTATGTGAATCTTTGTTACAGAAACGGTGATAATGCTTTGGTCTGGCTGACATGCGCTCGTTACTTCATGTCACAATTTGCCATCACTTCAAAGAAGTACCCACTAGAGAAGTACTCATGGACACCCTGCAAAACATGCGTGCCTTCAGTTGCGTGGCCCAGGCGGGCAGCTTCACCGCCGCCGCCGCAGTGCTGGACACCACGACGGCCAACGTCTCGCGCGCAGTCTCCAACCTTGAAGCGCATCTGCAGACCCGACTGCTCAACCGCACCACCCGCCGCATCGCCCTCACTGAAGCAGGAAAACGCTATTTACTGCGCTGCGAGCAGATTCTCGCGTCGGTCGAAGAAGCCGAAGCCGAAGCCAGCGATGCCCATGCACGCCCCGCCGGACAGCTCAAGATGCATTCGATGCCAGGTGTCGGCCAGCATTACGTGATCGACGCCATCGCCCGCTATCGACGTAATCACCCGGACGTCGCGTTCGACCTGACTATGACTCATCGGGTGCCGGACTTGCTCGAAGAGGGTTTTGACGTGTCGATCGTGCTGGCCAGCGAACTGGCAGACTCGGGTTTCGTGTCGCAACGCCTGGGCATCACTTACAGCATCGTCTGCGCATCCCCCGAATACGTCAGGACCTTCGGCATGGCGCACAAACCCGCCGACCTGCTGAATCACGCGTGCCTGCGCCTGGTGAGCCCGGTGTTTCCGCTGGAAAAGTGGCTGTTCGACGGCCCGGATGGCCAGGAAATGGTCACCATCAACAGCTCGCCATTGCTGGTCAATTCGGCGGACGCAATGAAAACCGCGATTTCCAGTGGCATGGGCATCGGTATTTTGCCGATCTATTCGGCCAT
This sequence comes from Pseudomonas coronafaciens pv. oryzae str. 1_6, assembly GCF_000156995.2. Lineage (NCBI taxonomy): Bacteria > Pseudomonadati > Pseudomonadota > Gammaproteobacteria > Pseudomonadales > Pseudomonadaceae > Pseudomonas > Pseudomonas coronafaciens. The sequence goes on from NZ_CP046035.1 coordinate 4,248,005, forward strand.
CGACGGGCTGCGCAACGGCACGCTGGTGCGCGTGCTGTCTGACTACCGCTCGCAGGAGCTGAACCTGTACGCCATCTACCCGTCGCGCCAGTATCTCGATGCGAAGATCAGAACCTGGGTCGAATACCTGCGAGGCTCGCTGCCTGAAATCCTCGCAGCCGATGAGGCCGACCTGCATGTGCAAGCCCTGAAAGCATCGTCCTGACATCGTACAACTGCAAAAAGCGGCTGCCAAAGAGCGGGCAGGAATGTTAGCGTGCTACTCATTCAACCGCTCAAGAGTGACAGTCCAATGAAAAAAACCGTACTCGCCTTCAGCCGTGTTTCACCGGAAATGGCCGAGCGCCTTGCGCAAGATTTCAATGTGATCGTGCCCGACTCCAAAAAGGGCGACATCAACGCTCAGTTTGAAGAAGCCCTGCCCGAGTCGCACGGTCTGATCGGCGCAGGCCGAAAACTGGGCCCTGACCAGCTCAAGCACGCAGCAAAACTGGAAGTGGTTTCCAGCATTTCAGTGGGCTACGACAACTACGATGTCGGCTACCTCAGCGAGCGCGGCATTCTGCTGACCAACACTCCGGACGTACTGACCGAAACCACCGCAGACCTTGGCTTTTCGCTGATAATGAGCAGCGCTCGCCGTGTCGCCGAGCTGGACGCCTACACCAAGGCCGGTCAATGGACGCGCAGCATCGAAGCGCCACACTTCGGTACAGACGTGTATGGCAAGACACTGGGCATTGTCGGCATGGGCAATATCGGCGCGGCCATTGCGCGAAGAGGTCGTTTGGGCTTCAACATGCCGATCCTGTACAGCGGCAACAGCCGCAAAACCGAGCTGGAGCAGGAACTGGGCGCACAGTTTCGCAGGCTGGACCAATTGTTGGCCGAAGCGGACTTCGTCTGCCTGGTCGTACCATTGAGCGAAAAGACCAAACATCTGATCGGCCGTCGCGAGTTGAGCCTGATGAAGCCCGGCGCTATCCTGATCAACATCGCCCGCGGCCCGATTGTCGACGAGCCGGCACTGATCGAAGCCTTGCAGAACGGCACCATTCGCGGCGCTGGTCTGGACGTTTACGAAAAAGAACCGCTGAGCGCATCGCCACTCTTCCAGCTCAAGAACGCTGTCACCCTGCCCCACGTCGGCTCGGCCACCACCGAAACCCGTCAGGCCATGGCCGACCGCGCCTACCACAACCTGCGCAGCGCACTGCTGGGAGAGCGCCCGCAGGATCTGGTCAACCCGCAGGTCTGGAAAGGTTGATTCAGGAAGCCTTTGGCCATCCTTATGGCCACAGGCTGCCTGACATTCAATTACCTGGAAGCAGGGTCAGCAGGTGTTTGCTCCTCGGCAGTTGTCCCGGATAACGCCACTGACCCGAATAAAAATTTCTGCGTTGAATCATTGTTTAAGGGTGCTTGCGTCACGGTTGAGTTAGTGGGCGATGCCGTTATGAAAGTGCCCGTAGTAATATTTTGCACTTGAGACCATGGCAGACCCGGAAAGTCCGCTCGCCGAGTCCATTGATGAGTATCAAGACTGACCTGACATTCCCTCATTTTCAAACCCTCCACCAAGCAACGACTGCCATCAGGGGTGACGAGATTGAAGTGCGGCCCGCGTGCGTCATAATCCTTGAGTCCGCCAGTTCGCCATTGCTGGTTAATGTTATTGACGCAAGGCTGTGTAATGACCCCCTCCCCAAGACGCGTCAGACATTTTTGGCCGATTGAATTAATCTTTATTAAAGGCGAAATATCATCGGGCCCGAGACGGTCAAAGTTTTGCTCCGCACCGTACGTAACGCCTTGCATCACTACTCTACCGCTCTGCTCTGCGGTGATGAACTTACCGTCCTCCCCTCCTTGAAGTACTACCGCCCCAGACGGTGCTATATCCGGGCGCACCCTCCATTGAAATTGCAGCGTATTGATATCGCACGCAGACAGGGTCAACGTTTTGCCCAGACACGCTGCTGACGTGGGGCCGGTCAATATAAACGCTTCCCCTGAACCGTTGAAAAAGCTGGACATGGCCCACTGCTGTCTGGCGTCACCCACATTGCAGGTCTCCTGAGTCAAACCGGTCGCTGCACGTGACAGGCACAGCTTGTTAAGTCTGGAGCGCAGATACTGAGGTGTAATGACAGGGTAGCCTGCCTCAGCGCCCACCAGGATGGCAGGCGGCAATTCGGGCTGAGTGTCGAGCATTCTCTTGTTGAGACTAAGGTTGTTTCTCCGCAGCTCGGCAGAAACCGGCTTGCGCGCGGAAGACACATTGATGGCAACCGAAACAACATCCCCAGCATCCACGTTTCCTGAGTAAAGCGACCAAGTGTCGGTAAGACCGTTGGCATACTGAACGCGTAACGTATAGTTGTCCGGTGCAGTATTGCTTGGCGTCGTGTAGAACTCCTGCTCTTTGCCACTATAACCTGTCATGTACGCCGTGCTTCCATCACCCGCCGTTATAAACTTGCCGTTCTGCTCATTCTGCAGTCTGAGTATCGTTTTGCTGTGGGTAATATCCTCGCGAAATGTCCAGAGATGAGCCCGGTTCTGCCTACAACTGACCATCATCAAATTACCGTCAAGGCATTTGTCAGTTACGTCATTGACAAGGTTAACCAATTGCTCATTAGCGGTTTTAACGGCAGTCCAGCGCTGCTGATACGACGTTACCGAACACCGTTCAAAACCAGGTATATTGTTAGTCAACAACGAGAGACACAGGCCTGTCGGCGCAGATTGGATTCTTTCACTCGTAAAGGTCTTTGAAAGAGCTATGTCACGAACCATTGAAACACTTCCATCCTTCAGGCTTGCCTGGGAGGGCTGAGTTTCCGCATTCACAATGGCATTTGCCTTGGGTACGTCACTCACGGATAAAGGCTGGGCTGTAGGCGAAAACACGTTGCCATAGTTGGAGATGATAGGCGGGTATATCTGGCTCAGCGTCTGACTGTCATGCTGCGCGTCGGCCAGTGTCATCACCAAGGTCTGTACAGGGACGCCTTTCAGCAGAGGGACCTGCCGCGGTTGCATCATTTTCAACTGCGTTCCAATGTCATGAGCCGACTCATCAATGCCCGGATCGATCAACTGCTCTGGAGCCACCTGCGTTTTCAGGCCTTGAGCCTGCGCAGCGTTCGGAGGCTGCCGATGATCATCCCATAGCCCGGCATACTTCAGGTTCGCCGGAAAACTGCCAAAACGCTGCTGCACACGCAACATCTGTTGATGCGTGTAAGGCGCAATGTAGTGAAGCCAGTCAGCAGTCGCAGGAGGATTTTTACTGCGCAACGCTTCAAACTCATCTACTTGTGGGGCCGATGCTGTAGCGGATGGCCAGTCAGGCAGTTCCAGCGCACCCATGACATGACCGAAGTAGTGGTAGCCAAGGTAGTCTACTCCGAGTCCATATTTCTTCGGATCAACATGATAATTAGGCAATAACTTCCGATCGTAGGAACGATAGGCCCACTTTTCATAACGCGGCGGTGTGTCATGGGGTAGCCCAAGGCCGTGGCCGGTTTCGTGCCAGAAGCCCTCGGGCCTCGAAGGGTAATTGCAGCTGTTTCCTCCACAACTTGCCCCGACGCCAGGCGGTAAAACAGGGATGTCATCTGGCACATCCAGTAATTGTCCCGAGATCGCTACAAACTTGCCGGGCTGCTTGTATCCAAGGTCGGAGGCTGCTCTCCAGTAAATACCCATGCCGACTTCAGCAGGCAATGTCTTGCCGCCAAGCTCGGCCCACTCTCGGTAGTCGGTGTCTGACGTTGAATAACGATGAGGCCTGCTATCCTTACCCCGGGCAATGATATAGGGCCAGTAACTCTGACCCATACCCAAAACCAACTGCCTGATCGGTAGCTCGGAGAACATTTCCCGGGCCGCGATTTTCGCCAGTTGCGGATTTTTTTCGATATCGTATTGATCGAGTGTGGTCTTGCAGGTGCTCTCACTCTTGAAAATACAGCCTTTGATGTTCATCAACACCAGGCCATCGCTTTCGCTGTTCAGAAATATCATTTTGCTCTTGGCCAACGTCGCCACTTCATTCGGAAAGTCGACGTTATAAAAGCTCAGGCTTGTGTCAGCAGAAAACTGGTCGTACGGAATCGTCGCGGTGAATGTCCATCTTTTGAACTTCGGATACATCCCCACGATGGGCTTTCCCGAAAAAGTGTTGCTTTGGTCGTACACAGCGCTCTCAGGCATCCATTGATACGGAGCCATGGGAATTACGGTTCTCCTGCCCCGATGGCTCAATACCATGTTCACCGCCGTGTACCACACCTGCGGAGGCGGTGTAAGTACTACCAGCGCCTCGCGATCAGGGACCAGAAGTGGATCAAACACTTCGCGCTGTGCGCTGACCACGTGCGTTTGCGCGAAATCTATCTGCCCGCTCACCGGGCCATGAAGATCGTTGCGCCACTCTGCCAAGGCCGGAGTCACCTCGGTAGCAGTCTCGGCAATAACCTCTGCCTGCAATGACGAATAGACCAAAGAACAACTGATTAAAAATGCCAGCGAACCTACACGCAAGAATACCCTGTCCATTAACGAGTCCTTTCAGGAGTGAGCGCACATTGAAAGCTGCCCTCAGTCCTGTTGCCATTCCATGGCCACGAGCCGGTGATGACGGCAGATACCCGCTCATAATCGGACGAGCATTGCCGTCGCTCAACTAGCAGAAGTACTAGGCATCACGCCCACATCTCCGTCTTTCAGGACACGCCTCCGGCAGCCAGCTTCATGGCAACGACAGGTTTGACACGCGGTTTTCTGAACACCAGCACATTCCCCGCCATTACCAGCACAAGCCCCAGCAGGGCCGCCAGCGTCCATTGATAACCTTCGACCCACATCGAAATATTCAACGCCACTATCGGGAACAGCACGGTGCAGTAAGCAGCGCGTTCCGGGCCCATACGCCCGACCAGGGTCAGGTAGGCGGTGAAGGCAATCACCGAGCCGGGTATCACCAGAAACAGCAATGAGCCTACGTAGCGCGTGTTCCACTCAAACGTGAACGGTGTGCCGCTGAGCAGGCAGTAAACGGCCAGAATGCTTGCCCCGTAGAACATTCCCCAGGCATTGGTGGTCAGCGGGCGCAGCCCTGCTTTCTGTTGCAGGCTCGACAGCATATTGCCTGCCGAGAAGCACAGCGTGCCCAGCAGGGCCAGGCCCAGACCTACAAGGGTCTCGCGGCTGGCGCTGTGCCCGGACAGCTCGGGCCAGAACAGACACGCCAGCCCCAGCAAGCCCATCGCGCCACCAGCCAGCACATTGCCAGCGATTTTCTGGCGAAAGAATACTCGCGCATTCAGTGCATTCCACAAGGTTGAGGTCGAGAACACCACAGCGATCAGGCCGCTGGGTATCCATTGGCTGGCGGTGTAGAAGCACATGAAGTTGACACAGAACAGGCACACGCCTTGCGCCAGACAGATCAACTGACCACGACGATTGACCGGTTGCAGACGTTTGCTCAGCAACAAAAACGCGAACAGCACCAGCGCCGCCAGTGCGAAGCGATACACGATTGAGACCGGAATGGCGACATCACCGAGCTGAAGTTTCAGGGCAATCCAGGTCGTGCCCCAGATCAGCACTGTCAGCAGATAAAGCGAAATGTTCATGATGCAGGCTCCTCAATGAGCCATCAGTCTGCTGCGTCGGGCATGCAACCCGTTTGCATAATCTTGCGCTTTTGATTCAACAGGTAATGGCAGCGGCATGGGCTGCGGGTAGGATACGAAGCCTAGAGGAATCACTATGTCAGCCATCGACTCCATTCAGGTCTTTCAGGCCTTGAGCAGCTCCCCCCATGCCCGTCTGGAGCAGAGCGCGCCGCTGGGCGACGGGTTGATGGCTGCGCAGTGGAACAATCGGCATGACTCGCAGGAATATCACGCACCGACTCACCATACATTGTCGTGTTACGTCGCAGACGGCACCGGCACTTTCCGCCGCGACCAGCCTGATCAGAAAGGCTCACCGGGAAAACTCTGTGTATTGCCTGCAGGCCATGAGTCGGCCTGGGTGGTGAATGGAGAGATCCGCCTGGCGCATTTGTATTTCAGCCCGGAACACTTCGCCCTTGGCTGCGTGACGTTGCTGGATCGCGAGCCCCGTGAGATGCAACTGCGCGAGCACACGTTTCTCGACGATGAAGTACAGGCTGATCGCTTCCAGCAACTGATCCGCCTGAACTGGACAGAACCCGCTGAGCGCTTGCTGACCAGCAGCCTGGCGCACGAGATGGTCAGCCATGCGCTGCTCAGTCAGGCGGGCATGCGGGAGGGGCTGCGCCTGAAAGGCGGGCTGGCTCCGCACCTGCGCCGTCATCTGGTGGACTTCATCGAAATGCACCTGGCCGACCCGCTAAGCCTTGGTCAACTGGCGGGCATGTGTGCGCTCTCGGAATACCACTTCGCTCGCATGTTTCGTGAAAGCTTCGGCCTGCCGCCGCATCAATACCTGCTGGCACGGCGCATCGAACTGGCTCGCCAGTTGCTGCGGCACACCGTCATACCCCTTGGCGAAATAGCACTGGCCTGTGGTTTCGCAAGCGCCAGCCATTTCAGCAACCGCTTTCGTCAAACCGTGGGGGCAACGCCCGGCGAATACCGGCAGGTGCTGGGCGCTGTCCATCACGGCCTGGAAAAATGAAGCGCAATATGAATGATAAATATTCTCATACGCAAAAGAGTCTGCCAGAATCGACGCCATTATCGAATCGCGTGGATTGTTCTCCGAGATGCACACCGCCCATTCTGCCCTCAATCACTCTGTCGCAAGCCTGTATCAGGCACATAACACCTGGCTGACGACCTGGTTGCGGCGCAGGCTCGGCTGCCCTCACAACGCTGCGGACCTTGCCCAGGACACCTTCATCAAGGTGCTCGGCGCACGAGACAGCGCGCAGATCATAGAGCCTCGTGCATTCCTGACCACAATCGCCAAACGCGTATTGAGCAATCACTACCGCCGCCAGGATCTGGAGCGCGCCTACTATCAGGCGCTGTGCGAGCTGCCGCAAAGCGTGGCGCCTTCGGAAGAAGAACGAGCAATCATCCTCGAAACCCTGGTGGAGCTTGACCAGTTGCTGGATGGCCTGCCGACAGTGGTCAAGCGCGCGTTTCTGATGTCGCAGGTCGATGGCCTGAGCCACGGCCAGATCGCCGCCGAGCTGGATATTTCCATCGCCACGGTCAAACGTCACCTGAACAAGGCCGCGCTGCGCTGCTACTTCGCCCTATGAGCCTGAGCAACGACTCCCTGAACAAATCCGACATTTCGCCTGCCGTCGCGCAGCAGGCAGTCGGCTGGCTGCTGGAAATGCAGGAGGGTGCGCTGGATGCCCGACGCCAGCACGCCTGGCAGTCGTGGCTCAACGGCCACGCTGAACATCAGCGGGCCTGGGCGCACATGCAACGGGTCAATCAGCGCCTGAGCGGTCTGTCCTCGCCGCTGGCCCATGCGGCACTCGGCGCACCGAAATCCGCGGGCCGCCGGCATGCATTGAAGCTCCTGTTGCTGCTCGGCGCGGGTTCGGTGGCAGGCTGGAGTCTGCGCGAGCAGATTGCCCTGCAACCGATGCTGGCCGACTACAGCAGTGCTGTTGGCGAACAACGCAAAGTGGCGTTGGGCGATGGCAGTCAGGTGCAATTGAATACAGCGAGCGCGGTCGATGTGCGGTTCGATGAACAGCAGCGTCTGATCAAACTCTTGCAGGGCGAAATCCTCATGACCGCGTCGGCAGACGCGCGTCCGCTGAACCTGCTGAGCGCCGAGGGCACAATCAGGGCTTCGACAGCCAATAGCCGTTTCAATCTGCGTCAACTGGACGGCCAGACGCAGTTGGCGGTGTTTGCCGGAACGCTTGAAATCGCCCCGGCCCACAGAAGCGACCCGAGCCTGATACTGCGCGCCAGTCAACAGGTGACGTTCAGCCGAGATGCCTGGACCAGCGTGCAGACGGTGGATGCGAGCAACGGTGCGTGGGCCGACGGCATGCTGGTGGCGTCGCGCATGAAGCTGTCCAACTTCCTCGCAGAGCTGAGTCGTTATCGGCGCGGCCGTTTGAACTGCGACGCGAAGGTGGCCGACCTGTTGATCTCCGGCAGCTATCCGCTGGCCGACAGCGAGCGCATCCTCGACATGCTCCAGCTCGCCCTCCCCGTGCGCGTGCAGCGTTTCACCCGGTACTGGGTGAACGTGCAGGCGCGGGCTTGATAGTAATTGCTGGTTCCCACGCCCTACGCGCAGAAGCGCCTCGCTCCAGTTTCCAGCCCGACTTCGTCAGATTCCTTCGCGATAAAAAAGCGCTTTTACGTGCGCGAGAAACGAAAGTTGGACCTTGAAAAATAATTTCAAAAACCGTGAGCCGTTTTCTGTTGCTCGCGTGACAGACAGGGAAAGCATCTCTCAACCTTCCGGTCAAAGGACTCTTGCATGTCAGCCCGCCCTACCCAACTTTCACCGCTGGTGCGCACGTTGCGCCATGTCATTTTTGGCGCCAGCCTGTCGGTCGGCAGCTTATCCATGGCATACGCTGCGGAAGTGGCGCCCAAGGTGTATCACATTGCGCCGAGCGAGCTTGAAGCTGCGCTGAGCCAGTTCGGCCGAGAGTCGGGCGTGCTGATTTCCTATGGTTCGCAGGTCACCAGCGGTTTGAAAAGTCGTGGGCTGGAAGGTCAATACACGCCAGAACAAGGTCTCAATGCCTTGCTTGAAGGGACCGGTCTGCAGGCGGTGGGTGATGGCAACAACGGTTTCACGCTGCAATCGGCCAGTGCAGCTGGCGCACCGATTGAGCTGGGCGTTTCCACAGTGGTCGGTGACTGGCTGGGCGAGGCGCAGCAGACCAATGTTTTCGAACACCCCGGGGCGCGTGACGTGATCCGCCGTGAGGAGTTCGAGCGTGTCGGGGCGACGTCGGCGCGCGAGGTGCTCAATCGCATTCCCGGCGTCAATGCACCGGACAATAACGGCACCGGCAGCCATGACATGGCGCTGAACTTCGGCATCCGCGGCCTCAACCCGCGCCTGGCGTCACGCTCCACGGTATTGATGGACGGTATCCCGGTGCCGTTCGCGCCCTATGGTCAGCCACAGCTGTCGTTCGCGCCGATCAGCATGGGCAACATGGACGCAGTGGACGTGGTGCGTGGCGGTGGCGCAGTGCGCTATGGCCCGCAGAACGTGGGCGGCATCGTCAACTTCGTGACCCGCGCCATCCCCGACGCACCCACGCTCAAAGGCGGCATACAGACCGAAACCAGCCCGTCGTCCAGCCATGACGGCTTCAAGACCACCGGTAACTTGCTGGCAGGCGGCACGGCAGACAATGGCCTGGGCGGCGCGATTCTGTATTCCGGTGTACGTGGCGGTGACTGGCGCGAGCACAGCGATACCCAGATCGACGACTTGATCCTCAAAGGCAAGTACCAGATCGACGAGGCCAATAGCCTCAATGCAATGGCTCAGTATTACGACGGCGAAGCGCAGATGCCCGGCGGGCTGAACGTGGCTGACTACGATGCAGACCCGTACCAGTCGACGCGTCTCAAAGACAAATTCTGGGGCCGTCGCACGATGTTCAATTTCGGCTATCGCTACGAACAGGATGCACGCGTGTTCACCGCCAACACGTTTTTCACCAAGACCTTGCGCAGCGGCTACCTTGACCAAGGCAGCTTTGTGTCCCTGTCGCCCCGTGAATACTGGGTGCGCGGTCTGGAAACACGCTTTTCGCAAGGCTTCGCATTGGGTGAAACCTGGCATGAAGTGGGCGTCGGCTATCGCTACATCAACGAAGCCGGTCATGAACTGCGCTATCGCGAACCTGTGACGGGCGACCTGCCGACCACCGCCAGCCGCAACGACCGCGATACTCGGGGCGCCACCGAAGCGCATGCATTCTATATCGATGACCGGATCGACATCGGCAAGTGGACCATCACGCCGGGCGTGCGCTACGAGATGATCGACACTGCGCAGAACAACAACCTGACCAACGCCCGATACCAAGGCGACTACAGCACCGCGCTGCCTGCATTGAACGTGCTGTATCACCTGACCGACACCTGGAACCTGTACGCCAACACCGAGGGCTCGTTCGGCAGCGTGCAGTACAGCCAGATGCCCAATCGCGTTACCGGGGATGAGGTCAAACCGGAAAAAGCACGCACCTGGGAGCTGGGCACACGCTACGACAACGGCAACCTGCGGGCTGAAATCGGCGCGTTCCTGATCAACTTCGACAACCAGTACGACAGCAACCAGACCAACGACACGGTGATTGCACGCGGCGAGACACGTCATCAAGGGATCGAAACCAGCGTCAACTACGCACTGGAAGGCCTGAGCCCGATACTGGCGGGCTACGATGTCTACGCAACTTATGCGTTCGTTGACGCGACTATTCGCGAAGACGGGCCGAACAAGGGCAATCGTGTGCCGTTCTCGTCAAAGCATAAAGGCACGATGGGCGTCAGCTATACCGAAGGGCCGTGGAAGCTGAATTTCGACAGTTCATTCCAGAGCGACCAGTTTGCCGACAACGCCAACACGGCAGCGGAAAGCACCGATGGCAGCACCGGGAAGATCCCTGGCTACATGCTGTTCAGTACCCGCGCCAACTACGATTTCGGTCCGCAGCTGTCGGACCTCAACGTCGCAGTCGGGATGAAAAACATCTTCAACCGCCAGTATTACACCCGCTCGTTTGACGACAACAACCGCGGCAAATACGTCGGCGAACCACGCACCGTGTATGTGCAGACCTCGGTCGCATTCTAGTTTTCAGAAAAACACAGGGCTCAAGAGCAGTACCATGCGGCCTGGAGAAACACTTACGGTCTGGAGAAACAATCGTGCCCATGCTCCGCGTGGGCATGCATTTCCGGACGCTCTGCGTCCGATCCTCAGCAAGTGGCGCCGCGCAGACGCGGGGCGTCACGAAATGCAGTACCACGCTGAAGCGTGAGTAACGAGAAGCAAACTCCTGTTACCAGCGATAGGTAGCACTCGCCTGCACGGTGCGTTGCGAGCCGTACCAGCACCATGAGTACGTGTAGCAGGACGCGACGTATTCCTTGTTGGTCAGGTTGGTGACGTTCAGCGTCAGTCGCAGGTTGTCCATCGTGTTGCTGATGTTTGGAATGTCGTAATGCACGACAGCGTCGAACAAGGTGTAACCCGGCACTTTCAAGGTGTTGGCTTCATCGCCCCAGCTTGCGCCCACATAACGCGCCCCGCCGCCCACGCCAGCACCTTTCAGTTGCCCGTCATGAAACGTGTAATCAGCCCATGCCGATGCCGTGTGGCGGGGGATCGCAGGCGCGGTGGTGCCCTTGACCGCCACTTCACGTCCCGGCGCGTCATCGATGATGCCTGACGTCACGTTGACCGCGTTATTGGACTTGGTCACCCGGTTGTCCAAGTAGGCATAAGCAGCGGTGATGTCCAGGTTGTCGTTCAGACTGGCCTTGCCTTCCAGTTCGAAACCACGAGACTGCACCTCGCCGGTCTGCACCTGGCACACCGAGCCATTGCACATGTTGCCTTCCGGGTCCTGGGTCAGCACGTTGGATCGGCGCAGGTCGAAAATCGCGGCAGTGATAAAACTGTTGCTGCCAGGCGGCTGGTATTTGACGCCCAGTTCGTATTGCGTGCCTTCGGTCGGATCGAACAATGAGCCATCCAGCCCTGTACCGCTCTGCGGCTCGAAGGATTCCGAATAACTGACGTAAGGCGCTAACCCGTTATCGAACAGGTAAACCAGGCCCATGCGCCCGGTGAATGCTTCGCTGTCGGCAGAAGACCGGGTTTTTACGCGCGACGTCAGGTTGCTGGAACTGTTGCTGCTCTCTGCCCAGTCGTAGCGACCGCCCATCAACAGCACCCACTTGTCCCACTTCAACTGCTCCTGCAGATACAAGCCTTTCTGCTGATCACGCTGCGTGCCGGACTCGGTATAGGCAGGCACCTCGACGGGCGAACCATAGACCGGATCGAAGATATCCAGCGTCGGCCCTGTGCCGTAGCCGGCCTTGGTGTCGGTGCTGGTGTTCTGGTAATCCGCACCCAGCAACAGCGTGTGCTGCAGCGGGCCGGTGTCAAAACTGGCCTGCATCTGATTATCGAGCGTGTACGAATCCAGGTTCACGTCAGTGGCGATGGTGGCCCGCCGGGAGGTGCGATAGTCGGTCTCCAGAGTGCCCCAGCCGTTATAGATACTTCGATAAAGCCCTTCGCTGCGCATATAGCGGGCGTTCTGGCGGAAGGTCCAGACGTTGTTCAGATGATGTTCGAACATGTAACCCACTGCGTGATATTCACGGTCACTCTTTTCGAAGTCTTTCTCGCCATCATAGAAATCGAAGTCGATGTGCCGCCCGGTCGGACTGTTCACGACTGAGCCGTAAGCAGGCATGGAGCCATAAGAAGCGCCCTTGGGGTCGCTCTGATAATTGGCCAGCAAGGTCAGCGAAGTGGCGTCATCAGTCCGCCAGGTGAATGCCGAGGCGATAGACTGACGACGCGTCTCGGTGTGTTCGATCTGGCCGTCGGCATCATCGTACAGACCGGACAGACGATAAGAGTAAACGCCCTGATCATCGACAGGGCCGCCAAAATCGAAGGTGGTGCGTTTCTTGTTGAAGGTGCCGTAGGTCAGGCCGATCTCATGAAATGGCGTGTCGGTAGGCAACTTACTGACCATGTTCACCACCCCGCTGGGGCTGGCCTGACCGTACAGCACAGATGCAGGACCGCGCAGCACTTCCACCCGTTCCAGATCGAACGCGTCCTTTTGCGGCGCGGCGTCGCGATTGCCTGGCATGCGCAGGCCGTCCAGATACAACTCGGGCGAGAAGCCACGGATGCTCAGCATGTCCAGACGCGACGCCGTAGAGCCACGTGTCTCAGGCACCACAGCGGCGCTGTAACGCAACATCTGACTGAGATTCTCCGCCCCTTGAGCTTTCATCTGATCCTTGGTCACGACCGAAATCGATTGCGGGGTTTCGATCAGCGCTGTGTCGGTCTTGGTCGCCGACAGCCCGCGTGTAGCCACATAACCGGTCACGGGCCCGGTGGCGGTCTCGAATTGAGACGCGCCGCTGATGTTGGTGGCCTGCAACTCCATCGAACCCTCGATAGCCTCCGGCGCCGCCTCGATGCGATAGCGATTGGCCGACAATGCCCTCGCGCGCAAGCCACTGCCGCCGAGCAACCGGGCAATCGCTTCGTCGGTGCTGTACGTACCCTGCAGCCCGGTGCTGCGCTTACCCCGCGTAAGCGCCGGGTCGAATGCCAGCGCAAGGCCCGCCTGCTCCGAAAAGCTATTGAGCACCTGGCCCAGATCCCCGGCCGGCATCGAAAAGCTGCGCGCCGCAGTGACGTCCTGATTCGGTACTGAGGATTCGGCTGCGTGCAATGGCATCGCTGCACAGGCCATCAGAACGGCAAGTGCCAAGGGGTGCAGCGAACTGGCGGGACGGGGCATGACAGATCCTTGGTATCGATTGGGTTTCCTTAGCCATGACGCACACGGTCGCAAAACGGACAGGGAATGAGAGGGATTTACATTCAAATGATCGTCAGAAATTTTACGTCGAAATATTTCTTACACATTGGGGTTGAATTGTCTGTCCATTGGCGCCAACACTGTGAATGAGCGCAAACGAAATCGATTCCGCACGGGATCGCACTGTCCAGCCTCACACGAGCAAGCCCTAATAAGGATTAACTATGCAAATCCAGGTCAATAGCGATAATCACATCGAAAGCAGTATCCGACTGGAGGAGTGGGTTCGTACCACCGTTGAAAGCACGCTCGCACATTACGATGAAAACCTGACTCGCGTGGAAGTCCATATCCGCGATGAAAACGGCGACAAGCCCGGCCCGCACGACATCAAGTGCCAGATGGAAGCCCGGCCCAAAGGTCACCAGCCCATTTCTGTTTCCCACAAGGCCGATACGGTAGATCAGGCCGTGGACGGTGCTGCCGTGAAGCTTGATCACGCTCTGGAGCACCTGTTTGGCAAGCTGCGCGGCAAGCGCAGTGCCGCGCCTGCTCTGGCCGAGCAGGACGACGATCCGGTCAGCCCGGATGCATTGCTTGAAGAAGAATTTCTGGAAAAAGAGCAGGAGAAAGAAGCTGCTCGTCTGAGCTGAGGTATGGCTGACACGTTTTGCAAATAAAAGGGCGAACCTGCGAGGGTTCGCCCTTTTTCATTGTCGGCGCCGTTGACCCGCGGCTTATCGATTCGTCGGTTTGACGATTACCAGCAGGTCGGTGAAGCGATCGACCATGATCGGCAGATTATCGGCCAGAGTAGCCAACGCAGCGTCGGTGTCATCAAGGCGGAATACGCCTGATACGCGCAGGCCTTCCAGCGCCTGTGCATCAAAACGCAACATACCGTGGCGGTAAACCGCCAGGGCTCGCAACACCTCACTCAAAGGACGGTCATCCACCTTGAGCAAGCCACGTGTCCAGGCCGCAGGATCCTGGTTGTCCAGGGGATGCGGCACCTGCACTCGCCCATCCTTGAGCAAAGCCTGCTGACCGATGGCCACATTCACCACGTCTGCCGTGTTGGCTTGAGCGGCAATAGCCGATTCCAGCACGCTGACAGTGGTGCCCTCCTCTCCCCGCTGCACCAGAAAGCGTGTGCCCAGTGCGGTGATCGTGCCTTGATCGGTGCGCACCACAAACGGTCGCTGCACATCTTTGGCCACCTCAACCCACAGTTCGCCTTGCAGCAACTCGACCACGCGTTGCCGTCCATCGAATTTTACATTCAGTGCCGAACCGCTGTTGAGCTGCACCTGGCTGCCATCGGCGAGAGCGAATTGTCGTCTTTCGCCAACCTCAGTGTGTTGATTGGCCATCCATACCGGCAGTTGTTCAGCGCCCATCCAGCCACACACCAGAACACCGATCAATGCCACTGCCCGGACAATGCGGGAGGTCGGTTTCGGTCCCGCAGACACGAAAGTCTGACGCAGTGCAGCACGCTTCGGAGGGTCGGACAACTCATCGAAACTGCCCCACAGCGACTGCATCCGCGACAGCGCCAGCTCGTGTGCGGGGTCAGCCTGGCGCCATTGTTCGAAGGCCGTTCTGTCAGCCGCGCTTACCGGTTCGTCATGCATCAAAGCCAACCAGGAAGCGGCCTCGGTGATCATCAGCTCGGAGGGTTCACGCGTGTCGCTCATGCAAAATGGCCCGAACCGTGCAGTGTCTTGTAGCAGTGCACCATGACGCTTGCCATGTACTGCTTCACCATGCTGGAGGACACACCCAAGTGAGTGGCGATTTCGCTGTACGTCAGTCCATCAAGGCGATGGAGCAAAAAGGCCTGCCGCGGTTTCTCGGGCAAGCCTTCGAGCATCCGGGCGACCCGCTCCAGTATCTGCAGTGCGACGTGGATCGCTTCAGGGCTAGGAATGCTGGCTTCGTCGGCATGCAACGCCAGTGCGTCCAGGTAAGCACGCTCGACCTTGCGTCGCCGGGTCCCGTCAATCAGCAGCCGCGTGGCGGTCGTCGCCAGGAAAGCGCGCGGCTCCTTGAAATTGAGCGGTTCGGTCAGAGCAAGAATTCGCACAAAAGCATCATGCGCGAGGTCAGCGGCCCGGTGCGAGCAGCCCAGCTTTTTCCGCAGCCAGCCGTGCAACCACGCATGGTGATCGCTATAGAGCTCGGTCATTTGCTGGCGACGACGCAAATCGTCATCAACGGCGGAAAAGTCACGCATACGTCAACGCTTCTCAAACACGAAAAATTATCATTAACGCGAAAGATGACATCAAAACCCATCAGCAGCAAGCGCAGGAGTAACGCAACCGCTGATCTGTCATCGAGAACCAAAAGGACGAATACCCGGTCAACTTACGCAGAACCATTGAGCAGGTGAATGATATGGACAATCCTTTTCAGATGATCACGGACACTTTTCACCCCGATTATCGGGTGAATCTGAGCATTCAAGGGCTGGACGGCAGCATCATGCTGACTCTTTCCAACGAGTGCGGAGTTGTTGCCAAGCGCCTGATCAGCGCCGCACAGCGAAACGACCCACAACGCCTGCGCAAGCTTATCGAAAGCGTGCAGTTCGGCATCGCCATCGAGCGCGGCGAGAGTGCGATCAAGTTCCTCGCGGCGATGACCGATAACGCGACACTGCAGAAAACAACAATGCCTGCGAATGGTCCGTGGTCACGGAATCAGGCAACGGTGACCGCCGGGGCTTGATGCGCACTCACCCTGACCATCAGTCTTTCTTGCTGTAAACAGGTGAGCCTGGCATTGGCTTGCCTGTTTCGGGGTCGAGCATCATGGCCTTGGCCAGTTGCTCGATCAACGCTTCGGAGTGCTTGGGTGGCTGGATGCTCCGCATCGCTTAGCTTGAAATGTCCAAGCATATTGCCGTTTTGCAAGTTGATGTAACCCGCCCCTGAAGCAGCAAGCCATCTCGGAAGCGAACATAATCAAGGCCTTGCGCCACCACGTGCCCTCCCTCAGGTTCAGCAAAAGTACAGATACGACCTGCTAAAACAATCCTTGCAGAAACATTCGAGCGACTGGGCATGACGTTCAGCGCCACTGCACCTGCGGATGATTCCGAGGAGGCAACATGTTCATACGTTACGGGGTATTGATCGCATCGCTTGCGATAGCGTCAGGTTGTGTCGAGGAGCGGGTCGTGCATGAACGATCACACGTACATCATGAATACGTCGAGGAAGTGATTGCGCCGCAAGCGCCACCAGAACGCGTGATCGAAGTGGAGCCTGCGCCTCGCGCCGGCTATGTATGGGCACGCGGTTACTGGCACTGGAACGGTGAGCGATACGTGCCGGTTCACGGTCACTGGGAAGCGGAACGTCCCGGTTATCGCTATGTGCATCCGCACTGGGAAAGCGCGGGTGATGGCTGGCACTGGCATGCCGGAGCCTGGCTCAACTAGGCATCTCTTATCGGTGACAGGCGCTTGGCGACATCTTTCATGGATGCCGCCAGTGCGTCGATCAGACCTCGCCTTTCTCTTCCGTCACGGCACCTTTGACCGCGCTGGATGAGTCGGGGATTTTTGCCGAAGGGTATTTGTACGATGCATAGCGTACAACCAGAATCGCGAACGCCAGCAGCAGAATACCGCCGCACAGGTAGATGATGCCGATGTCGGGCGGGTTGTGGTGGGACACGTCGGAAATCAGCAGGCGAGTCAGTGCGGTGATCGCGACGTAGATCAGAAAACGCACGGGCATGTGGTTGGTCTTGAAATAAATCCCGGTCATCGCCCCCAGCTCCAGGTAGATGAACAGCAGCAGAATGTCATCAACGGTGACGTTGCCTTTCTCGATCATTCCCAAAAAAGCGACTACTGATGCCCAGGCGGTGATTGCGCCGATCGCGAACAGCGCCAGAAAGTGAAAGCTTTCGACACACAGGTTGCCCAGTGACTCGGCCTGGCCATGCACACGGTGCCTTATCTTTACTGCCCATTTGTTTCCCATGACGCTCTACCTCTGAACCTTCGTTTATGCCGATCGGATGATGCCGAGGACTGATGACCTTTTGTAGCCTGCTTTCTAAAGCAGGAACAGGGCCATAGGCTATGGTTGAGAGCGTGACGGGATGTCGCAAGGCACATTTGCAGCGGAAAAAAGGTAGTCAAAGGCCATCATTCATACAGTGCTTGATTGCAATCCTGTTTTTACTGTATAAAAACACAGTACTCAGGAATTCACATGCATACGCGTCGGTGAACAGCCTTCAACGGGGTGCCCTGCTCTACCTGACCGGCACGCTGGTCATGCACGATCACTGCTGTTGCATCACCCGCTGGTCAGAGCGTGAAGCGCTGAACGTCCGGGTCTAGCCCTTTCAACACTGGATAAGACGACGAGGCCAAAATGGCTGTTGAAACCCTTTACCGCAGTACCCGCGATCTGGAGACTACTTTCGTGGACCGTAAACTCGCCGATGCGCACGATCAAATGCTCGAGCTGGCCGAGCTTCTCACTGACGTCCTGGTCAAGAACGTACCGGGGATTTCCGAGAAGCACGCAGAGGACGCGAGCATTTACATGGCGAAAAACCGGGCTGTCTTCGCAGCGGCGTTCAAAAACAACGCCACGGCGCTCAACGAGCTGTCGGAGCCTTCCGCTGCGCAGAGCTGACAGCCACCGTGGATAGCGGCCTTTCGCAGGGGGGTCGCTAATCATTCTCATTTATAGATTGCTCAGAGGCGTGGCACCTGCTACAACTCCACCCCTCATACATTCAAATGAATAGTTTCACGCCAACAGTATGTAACGCGACATATGCACTCCTCGCTTTGCCCCTTCGCTTCGGCAACCTTACATATTAAAGTTCCTCACCGTCATAATAGCAGCGCCATTTTTGTGAACCGCATTTCTGTAAATGTCATTAAACAGGCGTCAGGATTTTGCTGTAGTGAGGGACTTCACAGTGCGCCATTTTTTATTTAAACTTTTTGCCATCACCGACACTTTGCATCACACCTAGTCAGACTTTAAAACTCATCAAGCCCGCGCCACTGCGGAGCTAAACCCCTGCAATCACTGGCCGAAACGCCCAACCAGGGCCATTAAACCTTCCACTGACCGTGCTTAAAAATGAAAGTTCAGACCAATCAACACATTGAAAAATAGTTAATAAAAAGTTTGGCTTTGCTAATTTC
Organism: Pseudomonas coronafaciens pv. oryzae str. 1_6; assembly: GCF_000156995.2. Lineage (NCBI taxonomy): Bacteria > Pseudomonadati > Pseudomonadota > Gammaproteobacteria > Pseudomonadales > Pseudomonadaceae > Pseudomonas > Pseudomonas coronafaciens. The sequence goes on from NZ_CP046035.1 coordinate 4,266,748, forward strand.
TTCTGCTAATAATCCGACCAAATCCGGGTAACAAGGCAAATGGCTACATCACACTGAAGTGAACATCGAGTATTAACTCCGATTTTTCCCGCCCGAGAAATTCATCAACTCGCACACCCAACGAGCTGTCCGCAGCCCGGACTCATTGCTGTGCAGAGCGCTAGACAGCGCTGGAGGAAATCAATGGCTGGTCAGCACCCCAGAATGAAGGTTCTTTCAATCTTTGGCACTCGTCCAGAGGCCATCAAGATGGCTCCTCTGGTCAGAGCTCTGGCCGCCGAGCCAGGTATCGATTCGAGAATCTGCATCACTGGCCAGCATCAAAGCATGCTGCAGCAGGTACTGGACATGTTCGAGCTCAAGGCTGATTACAGCCTTGATGTGATGCGCCCTGAGCAGACTCTGAATTCCCTGACCGCTGCGCTTTACGCGGCCATCGACCCGATTCTTGACGAGTTGAAGCCAGACAAGGTTCTGGTACACGGCGACACGACCTCAGCAATGGTGGCTGCCATGTCGGCGTTTCACCGCCGCATTCCCATTGGTCACGTCGAAGCCGGCTTGCGTACGGGCGACATTCGTCAGCCTTGGCCTGAAGAGATGAATCGTCGCTGCATCGACCTGATCTCCGATCATCTGTTTGCCCCCACTGCCGAGTCGCGCCGCAACGTGCTGGGCGAGCGCCTGCAAGGTGTGTCCTTTGTGACAGGTAATACGGTCATCGACGCATTGCATCTGACGGCCGAGCGGATCGACAGCAACCGCCAGTTGCGCCATGCGCTTGATCGCCAATTCTCGTTTCTGGTGCCTGAACGCAAGGTCCTGGTGGTCACCGGACATCGTCGCGAGAACTTCGGTGATGGCTTCCTTAATATCTGCAAAGCCCTGGCTGAGCTGGCCCGGCGCGACGATATCCAGATCGTTTACCCGGTGCACCTGAACCCCAATGTTCTGGGTCCGGTGACCGAACATCTGGGTGATCTGCCCAACGTTCATCTGATCAAGCCGCTTGATTACCTGTCGTTCGTGCGTCTGATGCAGCGCGCCCACGTGATTCTCACCGACTCCGGCGGCGTGCAGGAAGAAGCACCGTCGCTGGGCAAGCCGGTGCTGGTCATGCGCGACGTCACCGAGCGCCCGGAAGCCGTTGCTGCAGGTACCGTGCGCTTGGTAGGCACAGAGCCGGACGCGATTATTCGCGGCGTGAATGCGCTGTTTGATGACCAGATTCTCTGGCAGAACGCGTCACGTGCAGCCAACCCGTACGGAGACGGCAGAGCCAGTGCGCGCATCGTAGACGCGCTGATGGGCCGTCCGGTAGAAGAATTTGTCGCTGAGTTGCCGCGTCAACGTCTCGACCTGCAAAGTGCTCAGCCTGACACCCACATCAAGCCTCAACACCAGCACGTCCAGATGCGCTCGATGGCCGGCTAGATAAAAACTGCGCATTGCGCATTCAGCACACACCAACACCTAACGAATTCGCAGGATGCAGTCGGCAAGCGTAACGGGTATCTGACTTTGGTCAGGTACCCGAAAACGTTTATGCGGATCAGTAGCCTGCATCAAGACCCAGGGCCTTGAGCCCTTAGCGAGATCTGTCCGATGAAATCTTCCGTTACCGTAAACACGGGCGCGTTGAACGTCCTTGCCTGCGGGATGACCCTGCTGGCGCTGATGCCTGCATTTGCCCTGGCTGCAGAAAGCCCTCTGACCCAGGCGATCAACAGGATCACTGCCGACAATCGTCAGGAACGAGTGATCGAGCTGAGCGAGCTGGGTATTGATCGCCCGATCATCCTCGGAGCCACTGACGCGCGCCGGGAGCTTTACCTGCCGGTGCCAGCCAATGTGCCGCTGACCGATGCAACGCTGAACTTCGACGCCAGCTACCTGAACGGTGAAGCTGGCCGCAACACATTGTTGCTGTCGCTGGACGGTTATCCGGTTCGTGCAATGGGCCTCAACGAAGAACAGGGCAATGCCAGTACGGTTTTGGGTGTTGACAAGGCGGCGCGGGAAAACGGCTCGGTCCGGTTGGGCATTGCCTGGTCCTCGGTCATTTCGAAGGTGCTCTGCGAAGACCAGCGCGCCATCGGTAACGTACTGCGCATCGATCCGCACACGCGCTTGACTTACAGCTACGACGCAAGCCAGTTGCAGGATGTAGGTGCGGCATGGAATGCCATGCCGGGCAAGCCGGGCCTGATGGTCGCGCCCGGCACGTTGTCCAGTGCCAGCTACGACGCCGCATGGCGTCTGGGTGTGGCGCTGGAAAGAATCGGCAAACAGGCGCGCATCCTGCCATTCCCGGCAGTTCAGGACAGCGTGGACCTGAGCAACCTGAACATCCCTGCAGAACTCAAGCAAATACCCGCGTTTGCCAGCCTCGACGGCAAAGGCCAGTACACGTTGCGCGACCCGGCAGAAATCGGCGCCTTGCTGATGCTCGGTCAAACCCCTGCGTTGCAGGCGGACATGGCCATCAGCGATCCGCAATTGCTCAAGGCAATCGATGATGCACTGAACGCCCTTCAGGCACAGGTGCAGGGCCTCGATGCATCGGCTGCCAGCGCGCTGGGCCAGTGGCGCGAGCGTCATATCAAGCAACCGCTCGCCAACAGCTCCGAGGACGTAAGCCTGGCCCTGCTGGGCAATCGTGCGCTGTTGATGATCAAGCCTGAGTCGGCCAGCAAGGCCATCGGCCTGTTCAGCTCGGCGTGGAACAAACTGGCACGCAATCGCCAGTTGACCATTGGCGAAGAGGCAGCCATGCCCCTCAGCGAAGACGGTCGTGTTGCGCTGACCCGTCTCGGCGGCAAGCCGGGTACGGTCGATGTACTGGCGAAAACCGACTGGAGCGCCTCGTTCCCGCTGGGCAGTGTGGCCTATGACGGTCGCGTACCGGTGACCGCGATGATAGACGTCGCCGCGGCACCCGGCGCGTCGGGAACACCGCCGGTTGCGACGCTGTTCCTCAACGATTACCTGATCGGCGCCATGCAACTGACTGCCGACGGCAAAAAGGAACGCATCGAAGCCAGAATTCCGCAATACGCGCTGGCAGCGCAGAACACCCTGCGGGTCTCCTTCCAGCGTCAGCCGGTCAGCAACCAGTGCCTGGAAACGCCTCAGGCCTTTCCGATTTCGGTACTGCCGACCAGCCACGTAGTGTTGGACAAGATCACCCCCGACGAGAATTTCTCGGGCATGGCGGCGCGGTTTGCGACCGACACTCAGGTGATGGTGCCTAAAGGTTATCTCGAGCGCCCGGCCAGCAGCCTGCCGCAGGTCATTCGTATCGCCAGTGCCTCAGGGGTCTCGCCACTGCGTGCGCAACTCAGTGTCAGCGACGATGCAAGCGTTGCGGTAGCACCGGGCAAATCCTTCCTGGCGTTTGAGTTGCCGATCAAAGACGGCGCCGAGTCAGTCAAGGCAAGCAGCGATGGGCACCTGCTGATCAATCACAAAGAGCAAACGCTGCTCGACCTCAAGTCCCTGAATCATGTGGCCTCGTTGCAAGTGATCGAAGCTGGCGGTCAGCACGGCATGGTCTATCGCACCCTGGGCGGTCAGGCGCCGGTCTTCGAGCGTCCGGTATTGCTGGAGCGCGGCAATGCTGCACTGCTGTCCGACAGCGGCTCTCTCGCCACCTTTGACGCCAAGGATCCGACTGGCAGCCAGATGATCGAGGACGAAGAAGTCACCGGCATTGAAGCCTGGCGCAAACCGTCGCTGCTGTGGCTGATTCCGGCCGGCATCGTGCTCTTTCTCATTCTGTTGCTGGCTGGCCGTAGCGCCCGTCGCAATCGCTCGTAACGGGTCGCCTCAATGACGTCGCTTTATTGGCCTTACTGGCTGGCCCATTACTACAGCGTGCTGGAAGTCGCGACGATCATCGTCGGGCTGATCATTCTCGTCTCGAGTATTGACGACCTGATCATCGACATCTGGTACTGGGCCAGGCGGCTGTACCGCAAGTTCACCGCCGAACGCCGCTACCGGCCGCTGACCGCCGAACAACTGATTGCCCGCGACGAACAGCCGCTGGCAATCATGGTCCCGGCATGGCTGGAATACGACGTCATCGCGCCGATGATCGAGAACATGGTGTCGACGCTCGATTACCAGAACTACGTGGTTTTCGTCGGCACTTACATCAACGACCAGCGCACCATAGATGAAGTGGAGCGCATGCGCCGTCGCTATAAGCAGTTGCACCGTGTGGAAGTGCCGCATGACGGTCCGACCTGCAAGGCTGATTGCCTGAACTGGGTAATTCAGGCGATCTTCCTGTACGAGAAGACGCATGCCGTGCAATTCGCCGGGACCATCCTGCACGACAGCGAAGACGTATTGCACCCGCTTGAGTTGCGCCTGTTCAATTACCTGTTGCCGCGCAAGGACATGATCCAGTTGCCGGTGGTATCGCTTGAGCGCAACTGGTACGAATGGGTAGCCGGCACCTACATGGACGAGTTTGCCGAATGGCACGGCAAGGACCTGGTGGTCCGCGAAAGCATGACCGATACCGTGCCGTCGGCCGGTGTCGGTACGTGCTTCTCGCGGCGTGCACTGATGGTGCTGGCCGAAGAAAACCAGAATCAGCCGTTCAACACCGAAAGCCTTACCGAGGACTACGATGTAGGCGCCCGACTGGCGAAGTACGGCATGCAGGCGATCTTTGTGCGTTTCCCGGTGCAGTTTCGGGTGTTGCGCAAGTCGTGGTTCCGCAAGCCATATGAATCAACGCTGGAAATGCCGCTTTGTGTCCGCGAGTTCTTTCCGGACACGTTTCGCACTGCGTTTCGTCAGAAAGCGCGCTGGACCTTGGGCATCGGCCTGCAAGGCTGGGAGCAGATGGGATGGACCGGCTCGCTGGCAAACCGTTACCTGCTGTTTCGCGACCGCAAGGGCGTAGTGACGTCGTTTATCAGCATCATCGCGTACCTGATCCTCATTCAGTTGCTGGCGCTGATCGTTCTGCGCTCCAGTGGCGTCTGGAACACCAGTTTCCCGACACCGTTCGAAACCACCGGGCTGATTCAATACCTGCTGGTGGCCAACGGCATTGCACTGTTGTGGCGGATTGCGCATCGCTGCTACTTCACCACTGCGCTGTATGGCTGGCAGCACGGCTTGCTGTCCATACCGCGCATGGTGGTCGGCAACTTCGTCAATTTCATGGCCGCGGCACGGGCCTGGCGAATGTTTCTGGTCGGCAAGGTGCTCAATCGCAAACTGGTCTGGGACAAGACCATGCACGACTTCCCGTCCACCGACCTGGTAGCCGTCGCACCCCGGCGTCTGGGCAGCGTGCTGCTGTCCTGGCAAGCCATCAACGATGAAAGGCTTCAGACCGCGTTGGCCGAGCAACAGACTCGCCAGATGCCGCTGGGCCGTATTCTGCTCAGCCACGGCTGGCTTGACGATGAAACCCTGGCAGAAGCCATCGCCTTTCAAAATGATCTGCCACGGGTGTTCGACATTGCCGGCAAACGCTCCGCGAACAACCCGCTGGCCGATGAGTTCTGCGTGCGCTGGCGTGTCGTGCCGTTGCAGATCAATGCGCTGGGTCGCCAGGAAATCGCTGTGGCGAGCCCGCTTTCAGAAGAGGGGCTGCAACAGATTACCGAGCAACTGGGCGCCGAACCGGTGCAGTTGATTGCACGCGAAAGCGATATCGTCACGCAGCTGCGTCAGCTCAACGCAGTTGACGGGCTGCCATTGCCATCGGCAGCTCCGTTGCTGGGCGATCTGCTGGTCGAGCAAGGCTTGTTGGACCGCGAAGTGTTCAGCAAAGCCATGCTCGGCTACCGACCACATGTACATGGCCGGATCGGCGATTACCTGGTCGATATCGGCGTGCTGCCACGCGCAACTATCGAAGAAGCTGTGGCACGTCAGCACAACCATTACCAATCTGATGCTCAAACGGAGCAGCCACTATGAAGCGCCCCTTCATCCTGTCGCTGCTGGTGACCGGCCTGAGCCTTTCTTCACCGTTCAGCCAGGCAGAAACTCTGCCGTTGCCATTGACCGGTCCTGCGTACGCCATTGCCAACGAAGCCTACATGGCCTACAACCGCAAGGACTACGACCTTTCTATCGCCAAGGCCAACGAAGCGTTGCGTCAGCGGGCCGATGCTGCACAGTTGCGCGATCTGATTGCTCTGGCCGAGCGCGACAAATACCGTCGCGATCATCCGCAACGCTTCCCCAAGGCACGCCCGAAGCCCGGCTACCTGGAAGGCAATCAGGCGCTGCGCGCATACACCAATCGTGATTACGAGGACTCTGCAAGGCATGCCCGCAATGCCATTGCGCAGGCCCCGAAAAACCTGGATTACCGCATGATGCTGATCGAGGCCCTGCAACTTCAGCAGCGTCTCGACGATGCACAGACAGCCATCCGGGAAACCGAACAGGCACTGGGGCCGCAACCGGCTTTGACCCGACGTCTGCAGGCGATTCAGGAACAGGTCGCGGTCGACAAGGCGGCCAGAGGCTATAAAGCCCTGGCACGCGGCGACAACGAAACAGCTGTCAGCGAGGCACGGGATGCGGTCCGCAGCTTCCCGAAACAGATGGCTTACCGGAAACTTCTGGTCAGCGCGCTGATGGCGCAAGGGCAATACGAAGAGGCGCGCTCTGCCGCCACCGAAGCCCTGGCGCTCAATGGCAACGATGCCACCCTGCTCGCCCAGCGCGGGCAACTGCGTCAACGCCTCGGCGACCAGAACGGTGCGCGTCAGGACTTTGCTCAGGCACTGGCCGTCGGCAACCTGCCGCTGCGCGAACAAGCCTCGCTGTATGCCGCGATGGGCCAGCCGCGAGAGGCCCTGCAACGTCTGCAGCAAGCCCGCGATGCCGGGGAGCTGCAACCGGGCGACGAGGTACAGATTGCGTATTTCCTAAGCCAGGCAGGCGATGATCAGGGCGCGCTGGACACGTTCAAGCGCGTTGATCGCCAGGCAGGCCTGAAGCCTCGTGAAGTTCAAGATGCGGCCTACACCGCCATGCGCACATCGGAAGATGCTCAGGCCATCGCCTGGTTCAAACGAGTGCTCGACTATCAGCGAGCCGGCGATTTGCAGATGCCGGCCCAGCAAGTGTTCGACACTCGCCGCGCCGTTTCCGACCTGTCTCGCGTCTGGGGCCTGACCAATACCACGACCTATCGCGGTGCCAGCACCAGCAGCGGGCTCAACGGCGCGCCGACCAGCAACACCGACAGCGTGCAGAACAGCACCGAAGTGTTCTGGCGCCCGTTCGGTTATCGCAATGCGCGCTTCGTCGAGCTTTATGGACGTGTGACCGATACCCTCTGGAGCAAGAGCGGCGAGTCCGATACGGGCGCCGATGCCCTGCAAGGCGCACTCGGGGTACGGGCCAAGCCGTTCAGCGAAGTCAACATTATCGGCGCGTTCGAACGCACGTTCCCTCTGGGTAACTCCAATGCCGATGGCGACTGGCTGGTGCGCCTGGGTTATGGTTCCAGCATTGGCACCGACCTGCGGGTCGATGTCCCGAGCTGGTGGACCTCGCAGCTTTACGGCGAAGGTGGGCGTTATCTGCAGGACAAACGCAACTATTTCAACAGCGAATGGCAGGTCGGCCGCAGCTTCCGCCTGGACAGCATCAGCCCGCGGCTGGTGGTGTTTCCGCATGTGGTCGCAGCAGTGGACTACGATTCGAAGATGCGCAGCGAGGTCGACACCCTCGGCCGCAGCAGCACGTCATCAGGCAACGCCGGCGGTTTGGGCGTGGGGACCGGCGTACGCTACTGGTTCCGCGAGGATACGTACAAGGCACCGCAGTCGTATGTCGATTTCTCGGTGCAATACCGCGAGAAAATCTTCGGTGATGATCGTGCAGAAGGCGTCTTCGCACGCATGACATTTTCGTGGTGACCATCGCGAATCATCTATCAGGGAGTAATGTTTGAAGGTTTTGACCGCACTGCTACGCCAGACAACGCTGGTCAAGACCTCGCTGGCGGCCGTGCTGATAAGTGCGCTGACCTTTGTTTCCAGCGAGCTGTACCAGTTGATACAGCCCAAGGGGCCTGGAATCGTCGGCATTGTCTGGCAACCGGATAATGCGACGGTAGGTATCAGCGGCGATTGGGACAAGCTCGGCGCACGACAATTGCTCGTACAGTGGACGGCGGTCGATGATCAATCCTTCATACCCGGCGCAGGCCTGCCGACCGTGCCGGTAGTGCCGGACTGGTCGCGCATCGGCAAACAGCCTTGGGCGCAGGAAGTGATTCTGGGCCTGGCTGGGTACTTCAGCGAGAATCGCTCGCGGGACAATATCGAACAGCTGGCGTTGCTCTCCGCCCAAATGGCCAAGGCCAAAACCCCGCTCAATGTCACGGGCTGGTACTTTCCGGCCGAGGTCGACCCCAGCTGGAGCCGCGCCAAGGAGTTACCTGCCCTGCTGGCAAAACTGCCAAGACCGTTGTGGATCAGTGTTTACGATGGTGCCAACATCGGCCCTGCCGCCACTGCCGACTGGCTGAAAACCTGGCTGCCGGATGACATCGGAGTGTTCTTTCAGGACGGCGTGGGTGTCTATGCCCGAACCGCACCAGTCGCCCGAAACTATGCCGATGCCTTGCGCAAACGGCTGGGCAAAAACCGGGTAAGGATCATCGTCGAAGCGTTTCGCCCACAGGTCGGTGGCGGTTTTCGCTCGGCGACCGCCGCCGAACTGCAACCGCAAATCGACGCCTATGACGGCTATCCGCTGTACCTGTTCGACGGCCCGCATTACGTGACGCCTGAACTGGTGGAGGCACTGAGCCGGTAGGTACAGGCGGCGCTGGACGAAACCTGCATACAGGGCTAAAAAGAGTCTCTGAACTCAACGCCCGAACGTCGGTTACGGAGTGGTCGATGACTCCACGTCAGCATTGCCTGGCTTGTCTGCAACGAACGCCGCCTGCGGTGTTTGATGCCGCGCTGTGGGTCTCGGCAGAACATGACGCGCAGTTTGCACGGCAAGACGTGATGGGCGAGCTGGACCATCTGCAGCGCCAGGCCGGTGCGGCACTGCCGGTATTGCCGGCATCTGAACTGGCGCAACCACTGCTGAGACAGCTCGCCGCGCTGGGTTTTCAACAGGACGACTGGAACCCGCCTAGGCCGGAAGCGGCGTTGCTGCATGCAATCGTGCTGCGCAAACGAGGCCAGCCCCTCGGGCTGGCACTCATCACTCTGGAAATAGCACGAAGGCTCGAGATCCCGCTGGAAGGGGTCAACTTCCCGGGACATTTCCTGTTGCGCGTGCCCGGCGCCGACCATCTGCTTGACCCCTGTGGTGGACGCAGGCTCTACCCCGCAGACTGTCGCGAACTGCTCATTCGGCAATTCGGTCCGACCATGCATCTGCGTGCCGAACACATGGTGCGCGCCACGCCGGTCAACATGTTGCAGCGGCTATCGCGCAATCTGCGGCACTTGCACCAGATCAATGACAACCCTGTCGCGGCGCTCAAGGACGCTGACAGAATCATCGAACTGGGGCAGGCAACCAGCAGTGATCATCTGGCCCGCGCCACCCTCTACAATCTCCTCGAGTGCCCGCAGGCCGAGCGTTTCGATCTGGAACACGCATTGATGCTCAGCGAAGATCCGATCCAGCGGCTCAGGCTGACAGAGCGTCTCAGCCAGTTGCCGTCGAGGCGCAGCGTTCATTAGATTGGTCTGAAAAGTCGGCGCGAGTAGAATTGCCGCCCGAAGCCCATGATGACCATCCCGCCGTTGGCCTAAATAGGCGCGGTGGCCGGGGTGCGCTGCTGACGGGCAAACGTTTCCGACTGACGATGCGAGGTGATGTGTGTCCCTGCAAGAACATTTCATAAACGTGATCGATGAAAGCTACCGACACTGGACCGGCCAAGGACTGCCTTCGCCTGGGCAACTGGACCCGCAACAACGCCTGAATTGGCTGCATACCCAGGCGCCCTACAGCCTGTTAGCCCATGACGGCGCCGCAGACCCGCGTTTTACCTACGTGAACGAATGCGCACTGCAATGCTTCAAGTACCCGCGCGAGAGCTTCATCGGCATGCCCTCACGCTTCAGCGCTTCGGAGCTCGATCGCGCTGCGCGACAGGTATTGCTGGAGCAAGTGACCGCCAACGGCATCGCCGATGGCTACAGCGGCTGGCGAGTGGATGCGGATAATAAACCGTTCATGATCTACGCCGGCGTGGTGTGGACCCTGTTGGACACACAGGGGCAGGTCTGCGGACAAGCCGCGTTGTTCTGGCCGGATGAGCAGCGCATCGGTGTGCTGGATCAAGAGTTTTCAGAACAACTGGCACCTCCTCCAGCCTGAGCATGGCGGCTGGTCGCTGCCCAGGGGTGCAGCCCGCCGACGATTGTTACCTGCACAGTAACGCTGCATATCCTGCGCAGGGATTTTTCTAAAGCATGCAGGCAGTTACCCTGCGCACGTTGAAATAGACGTGGATTTGCAAGCTCCCTTGATCCTGCGTTTTGTTTGGCCGCTGCGTATACATGCAGCGGCTTTTTTATGGCTGCGGGTTTTGATCATCACTTACCCTTTGGCATTAGGCGTCTTTTTCACCAGCCCATTCTTTTCCATACCCTTTATCTTGAGCATTTCACGACTGTCCCCTGATTCAGCGAAAGCCTGAAGGTTTTGCATTATATGAATGGCCTTGATGTAATCGGGCAGTAATAGCTTGGCGTAGGGGTCGCCGCCCAATACCCGCTCTTTCATTTCGATAATCTGCTTGGCAAAAAACTCCACGGCGTTGATCTCTTTACTGGCGTCGACCAGCTTGCCACTCTTGTCGAACTCGTCGCCGGTTCGGCTAAAGAGTTCAGCGGTATGATTGTCGATCATGCCAAACTTGTACAGAATCATGCCGGCTCTGTTCAGGTCTTTAGGGGTTATCTGCTCGGGGTTAAAGCCCTTGAACAAAGGCTTCATCTTGCGTTTTTCCATGGCCAGAACGTTAAGTGCTATCGAGTTCTCGCCTATGTCCTGCAGTACTTTCCCTACCTGTGCCTCCGCCTTCTTCAGCGTGATCCTCGCAGGCGGCTCCGCAAAGGTCAGCTGTGGAAACTCACCCCAGATTGATCTTGTCATGTGATAACTCCGATATGAATGCATACAAGACTCATATCGGAGTGGGGCGAACTTAGTTGATAGCCAAAGACAAATCCATACAAAGACTACATAGCCATAGGACACTTCTTACATGGGTAAGTAAAGCTTCCTATAAACAGTGTTCATTTAACACAGGCAGTCAGAAAACAGGCACGTATTGATCATGGACGGCAGGCTGACAGATATATCCCGCACAGCTCCCATGGGGCACGCCACAATCAACACACGCTGTACTGAATCATCTTTGCTAACGGAGCGGGATGGCTTCAGCCAAGAAGCTCAATGAACGCTGCCAGCCAGGGTTCAGCGTCGGTTTCAGGAGTGACGCTCTCGCTGCCGTCCAGACGCAGCATGTCCTGCAACTCGACAATGCCCAGTTCAGCGAACAATTCTCGCATCTGCTCGCCGCCGGCACAGAAAGTGTCGCCATAACTGGCATCACCCAACGCGATCACGCCGCCTGGCAAGCCACGCAAAGCGGCAGGCAACAGATCACGCAGTTGCACGTAAAGGGGCATGAGGTTATCGGGCAATTCTCCCATACCAGTGGTCGAGGTCACGGCCAGCACAGCCTGCGGTTCGAACGTCAGCAAGTCCGGCAGCGCAAGCCGGGGGTTTACCAGCGTCTCGTGCCCAGCGGCCCGCAAAAGCGTGGCTGCGTGCCTGGCGACTTCCTCGGACGACCCGTAGACGGATCCACACACGATGGCGATTTTCATGGCTATTCCTTTGCAGCTTAAAAAATTGAAACATTATGCCTTAGAATACCGTCTGATTTTTCTGTTGCCCCGACGCTATCGCCCAGCAACAGAAATGCTGAAATTCGAAAAAATGACCAGCGGTTGAAACACTTTGCGGAAACAATGGTCTTTGTTCTCAATAACCGGTTAGACCGAGCACCGTCATGCAACCCGAGTCACTTCTCACCCAGGCTGAACTGGATTTCATTCAGAGCATGCAGCGTAACCCGCAGTTAAACGTGCGAGACAGCACGCGCAGCCTGCTGGTCAATGGCGGCGTGCAGATCCAGGATCTGCTGACCCGGCTCGCAGCACATGAACAGGTCACGATTCACGCACAGTTCGAAAACCAGCAGATGAATTTTCCGCTGCATCTGGTGGAAGACGAGTTTCATGCGCTGCACCTCGAACTGGGTGCGCCCAGCATTTTCGAGGAAGGCCCGAAGATTCGTCCTTGGCGCCTCGTGCTGTCGGAACCTGTACCGCTTGAAACAGCAAAGGGCTCGCAGACGGCACTCTGGGTTCACGAGTTGTCATTCAAGGGGGTTCTTCTCGAGTACCGGAAAGACGGCAAGCTGCCGAGGAGTTTTTCGGCCTGGTTCAACCCTGAGGGTGAGTCGCCGATTCCGATGCGCGGCAAGCTTGAACGAATGATCGACACGAATTTCGGCGCGTATCACTTCAGCAAACATGGCAAGGAAGATGGCGAGCGTCTGCGCCAGTACATCTTGCAAGAGCATCGCCGTAAACACCCCTCTCTGCACAAGTAAACGTCAATGTGTCGAAGCGCTACCGGTACAGCGTGGTTTCAGGAATAATCCTTGCTTGCTTTTCAGTGAAGCTGTCGCGACCCACCACCCCGGATCGCGGCATGTGACCTCCCTACACGGGAACCTCACGCCTCTACCGGAGATACACGATGTCTACCTCACCCGTCACCTTGATGGTCGCCCGCCGGGTCGCGCACGGTCGTTACCAGGAAATGATGGCCTGGCTGCATGAAGGCGAGCTTTTAGCTACGGATTTTCCAGGTTACCTGGGGTCAGGCGTGTTAGCGCCGCCGCCCGGAGATGACGAATTTCAGATCATTTTCCGCTTCACCGATCAGCACACCATGCACGCCTGGGAGCATTCAGCCTCTCGGCGCTCCTGGCTGATGCGCGGCAGCGGCCTGTTTGCACAACCTTCCGAGCACCGGGTCAGCGGGATCGATGGCTGGTTCGGCGCGGTCGATCAGCGCCCGCCACGCTGGAAGCAGGCCGTGGCTATCTGGCTGGCGTTCTTTCCGGTGTCGTTGATCTTCAACTTTCTGCTGGGTCCGCTGCTCAACCATCTGGACCTGTTGCCGCGAATCATGATCAGCACGGCGGTGCTCACCCCGCTGATGGTCTATCTGTTTATTCCATTGTCCACACGCCTGCTCGCCTCCTGGTTGCACACCACGCCTGCATCGCCTGCACAGTCAACGCAGTCACCCTCCCCTCGATAGCCCCCCTTCAAGACCTGTACACGCTCCGTGCTCAGGTACAGGTCTTGATCTGCTCAGAACAGGCTCTCCCCACTCGATAAGCGGACGGCAAGCAGGTCTGGACAGCGTTGTGGGCGAGTTTAATGTTGGGCAGGGTTGTACAAAAAAATTCTCTGGTATAACTTTGCCTCTCAACCGGAAGACACAATCGACCGTAAAACCCGCGTCCTTCCCGGACCTCTGATACGTGAGCTGTCGATGCCATTATCTTCTGCACCCATCCTGATTACCGGCGCCAGCCAGCGTGTCGGCCAGCACTGTGCGCTGCGACTTTTGGAGCATGGGCATCGGGTGATCATCAGCTATCGCACCGAGCACGCAAGCGTGACCGAGTTGCGTCAGGCAGGTGCAGTGGCGATCCATGGCGACTTTTCGAGCGAAGCCGGGGTCATGGCCTTCATTGAGTTGCTTAAGGCGCACACCTCCAGCCTGCGCGCGATCGTGCACAACGCGTCAGAGTGGCTGGCAGAGGCACCGGGCGACGAAGCCGAGAACTTTACCCGGATGTTCAGTGTTCACATGCTGGCGCCCTATCTGATCAATCTTCATTGCGAGGCACTGCTCACCGCGAGCGAAGTTGCAGACATCGTGCATATCAGCGATGACGTGACTCGCAAGGGCAGCAGCAAGCACATTGCCTATTGCGCAACCAAGGCAGGGCTGGAAAGCCTCACGCTGTCCTTCGCCGCCCGGTTCGCCCCGCTTGTCAAAGTCAACGGCATAGCTCCGGCGCTGTTGATGTTCCAACCCAAGGACGATGCGGCCTACCGCGCCAACGCCCTGGCCAAATCGGCCATGGGCATAGAGCCTGGTGCAGAAGTGATCTACCAGAGCCTGCGCTACCTTCTGGACAGCACTTATGTCACCGGCACAACACTGACCGTAAACGGCGGACGGCACGTAAAGTAAGCCGCCCCGAGGACCTTCTGATGAGTTCATCACTGCCACAGCATTACCGGGACATTCTGCTCGGACTGGGTGAAAACCCGGACCGCGAAGGTCTTCTGGACACACCTAAGCGCGCTTCCAAGGCGATGCAATACCTGTGTCACGGCTACAACCAGAGCGTCGAAGAAATCGTCAACGGTGCGCTGTTCGCCTCCGACAACGATGAAATGGTCATCGTCCAGAACATCGAGCTTTATTCACTGTGCGAACACCATCTGCTGCCCTTCATCGGCAAGGCGCATGTGGCCTATATTCCGACCGGCAAGGTACTGGGCCTGTCGAAGATCGCTCGTATCGTTGACATGTTTGCAAGGCGCCTGCAGATCCAGGAAAACCTCACCAAGCAGATTGCCGATGCCATTCAGAACGTCACAGGCGCAGCAGGTGTAGGGGTGGTCATTGAAGCCCAGCACATGTGCATGATGATGCGCGGCGTGGAAAAACAGAATTCGACCATGAACACTTCGGTCATGCTGGGCGCCTTCCGCGAGTCGAGCACCACCCGTATGGAGTTTCTGCAACTGATCGGACGGAGCAGACAATAATGGCAAGACTCGAGCCCGGCACCGCCCGCATCCGCGTCAAGGACCTGCGCCTGCGTACCTATATCGGTATAAACGAGGACGAGATCGTCAACAAGCAGGACGTGCTGATCAACCTGACGATTCTTTACGCGGCACAGGAAGCTGTTCGCGATAACGATATCGAGCATGCGCTCAACTACCGCACGATCACCAAAGCCATCATTCAGCATGTCGAGGGCAATCGCTTTGCATTGCTGGAACGACTGACGCAGGAAGTGCTGGACCTGGTGATGACCCACCAGGCGGTTATCTACGCCGAAGTGGAAGTCGACAAGCCACATGCCCTGCGTTTCGCCGAATCGGTGTCGATCACGCTCGCCGGTCAACGCTGAAACTCTTATCATGACGCGACTTACTGACTGAACAGAGCCCGTCATGACCGAACAAGAACGCCTCGAACTCGAAGCCGCAGCCTTTCGCCGACTGGTCGCGCATCTGGACAGCCGCAAGGATGTCCAGAACATCGACCTGATGAACCTGTCCGGCTTCTGCCGTAACTGCCTGTCCAAATGGTACAAGGCCGCTGCCGATGAAAAACACATCGACATCAGCCTCGACGATGCTCGCGAAGTGGTCTACGGCATGCCGTACAGCGAATGGAAAGCCCAGTACCAGAAAGAAGCCAGCACCGAACAGCAGGCCGCGTTTGCCAAGGAAACCAGACATGACTGATCTGAACACCCTGCGTGCCAGCCTGCACAGCGGCGAACACATGTTTGCTGACACGCTGGCATTTATTTCAGCAGGCTACGATTACCAGCCTCAGCCTTTCAAAAATGGCGACGTTGAAAACGTTGCCGGGCAGAACGAAGGTTCATGCAAGACACTGGGCCTGGCGTTACTGGAAGGCTTGAGTGATGAGGAAGCGCTGTTGGCATTTGGCGAACACTATCGCTCGGTACAAGCGACGCCGGAAGACAGCGATCACGGCAACATCCGTGCGCTGATCGCGAAGGGTTTGGCGGGTGTGCAATTTGCAGGCGAGCCGCTCAAGCGCAAGGTTTGATCGGAGCCCCATGGCTATCGTGCCTCACCCTCAGGGTGGGAATGTCCAGACTGGGACGCGCGACGCGACGCAGATCTGTGACACGTAGCCCAGCCAGATGCATGCCAATGCAGAGCATTGGCATGCGAGTCATGTGCGGCAAGTATGGCTGATTAAAAAGAAACGTTGGCCAGGCCGTCCAGGTAACGTTCGACGTCCAGTGCAGCCATGCAACCGGCACCGGCAGAGGTGATCGCCTGGCGATAAACGTGGTCAGCCACGTCGCCTGCCGCGAATACACCCTCGACACTGGTTGCAGTTGCATTGCCTTCACGGCCACCCTGCACAACCATGTAGCCATCTTTCAAGGCCAACTGCCCCTCAAACAACGAGGTGTTCGGCGTGTGGCCGATTGCAATGAATACACCGTCGACTTTCAATTCGTCGCTGCTACCGTCATTGTTTTTCAGACGCGCACCAGTCACGCCCATGTTATCGCCCAGCACCTCGTCCAGCGTGGCATTGAGCTTGAGTTCGATCTTGCCTTCGGCAACACGCGCGTGCAGCTTGTCGATCAGGATCTTCTCGGCACGGAACGTCTCACGACGGTGAACCAGCGTTACTTTGCTGGCGATGTTGGCCAGATACAGGGCCTCTTCCACGGCGGTGTTGCCGCCGCCGACAACGGCCACTTCACGGTTGCGATAGAAGAAACCGTCACAGGTCGCACAGGCGGAAACGCCTTTGCCCATGAACGCTTCTTCCGAAGGCAGGCCCAGATAACGAGCGCTTGCGCCTGTGGCGATGATCAGTGCGTCGCAGGTATAGGTTGCGCTATCACCTTGCAGGCTGAAGGGCTTGCCGGCCAGGTCCACGGAATTGATGTGATCAAAGACGATTTCGGTCTCGAAACGCTCGGCATGTTCGCGCATGCGCTCCATCAGCGCGGGGCCGGTCAGGCCATGGGGGTCACCCGGCCAGTTGTCGACTTCAGTGGTCGTGGTCAATTGACCGCCAGCCTGCATGCCGGTGATCAGCAGTGGCTTCAAATTGGCGCGGGCAGCATAAACCGCCGCGCTGTAACCGGCAGGGCCGGAGCCGAGAATAATCACTCGGGAATGACGTACGTCTGACATGACACACTCCTGTCGACCGGCTGTATAACGCCGCGGTCGTACCGCTGGATAAAAAAGGACTGCCGAAACACTTGGGGAAGTGCATCAACCCGGCAGGTCCTGAAAGTTCTGACTCCTGAGACAAGTCTTGAAATTGCTGCCAAGCCTATCGGGGTAGCAGAGGTTAAGGAAATATCGTTTCACAATCCACCCCATAGGTCACTTCTATAGAGCGATCGGCAGACAAGAGTGTACTCGCGTGGGCACTCGTACTCGCGACGCGCGCTACACGCGGCGAACGGTCTTGACCGTCAACATCTATCAGCTCTTTCACGGCTATCACAAAGCCGGTAAGGTCACGCCTTTCAGCATTCGGAGGCTGCCATGCCCGCTCCTGCCCTGTCCGGCCCGCAATACCTGAGGGAAGGCCTGAAACTGGTTCTCAGTCCCGGCCTGCGCCTGTTTGTCCTGCTGCCGCTGAGCATCAACCTGGTGCTGTTCTGCGGCCTGATCTACCTGGCGGTGCATCAGTTCGAGCTGTGGGTCGATACATTCATGCCCACCCTGCCTCACTGGCTGAGTTTTCTCAGCTATATCCTCTGGCCACTGTTCGTGGCGCTGGTACTGCTGATGGTGTTTTTCACTTTCACCATGGTCGCCAATATAATAGCCGCGCCTTTCAACGGATTTTTGTCTGAAAAAGTCGAAGCCGTGATTCGCGGCGTGGATGAATCGCCGGACTTCAGCTGGGCCGAACTGGTCGCAATGGTCCCACGCACACTGGCCCGCGAAGCGCGCAAGCTGGGCTATATGCTGCCGCGCATGCTCGGGCTGTTCATCCTGTCATTTATTCCGGTGGCCAACATTATCGCCGCACCGCTGTGGCTGCTGTTCGGCGTATGGATGATGGCGATCCAGTATATCGACTACCCGGCCGACAACCACAAACTGGGCTGGAACGAGATGCTCGGCTGGCTGAAAAGCAAACGCTGGCAGAGCCTGAGCTTCGGCGGCATCGTCTACGTCGCTTTGCTTATCCCGGTGGTCAACCTGCTGATGATGCCCGCCGCAGTGGCAGGCGCCACGTTGTTCTGGGTGCGTGAACGCGGCGCCGATGCACTGCCGGTGACACACGCACGCGGCTGAATGCAGACTTGCCGAGGCGTGCACCGCGCGCCCGGCTTGACTGAAGGGCAAAAAAATTCATGCGCTATAACTATTTACCGCACACAGCACTGGCGACCGGGGCTAAATAGGGCCTCAACCAACCCGTTCATGTGAAGCTCGCTTCCATAGAACATGCGACACATGAACTTAACAAGGAAGTTAAATCATGAACACCCCGGTAAACCCCGCTGCATTTGCCGCCGAAAACGCAACAGTCGAAGAAAAGATTCGTGCTTTTCTGGTCATTGAACTGGCCGAATGGTCGATCAATCCGGACAACGTTTACATCAATGGCGTAAACGACCCCGAAGAGCGCATTGTCATCAGCTCCACTTCCCTGACTGCCGAAGCAATCGCTCGCGTTTTCGAAAAAGACGCTCCGTCTTATTCCACCCGCACAGCAGGTCTGTTCAGCGTCGCTTATTCGTATGCTGACGAACATCGCCTGGCTGCACCGGATCTGGCCAAGGTAGGCGAATTGATCGGCCAACTGGTCAACGACCTGGGCTGATCGTTCTGATTGACAGGCCGAGTGACGACAACGCCTGAAAGAGCACCGGACAGCTAATGGATTAGCTGTCCGGTACTTCTTCTGGTATCAAAACTGTCTAACCTAAAGCAGAAGCGGAAAGATAGGTCGGTATACTGACCAACCATATGGCGCATCCGATAACAATCCACAACCCATTGGCAAGTGTCAATCTTGAGTTGCTGCTCCCATCCGGATCATGCGCGGCGAGATTTATCTTTGACTGCACCAGCATCATATTAAGCGTCTGCGCAGTGGCCAACAGAACGACCCATACCAGCCAGCCACCGACCAGCTCAAATCGCAAGTTCCCTGACACACCCTGCGCCAGCAGGATTCCCGCAATAGTCAAGGCAAGCAACACCGACGCGCTAACCGGCCAGTACGCCATGTGACCAAGCCCCTGTCGCCGCAGACTTCTATCCACATTACGAAACAGTGGAAAAGCGTAAATAGCGGCGAACATAACACGCGCCACGGGCCACACATTACTGCCCAAAAACTTCTTGTTCAGCGACCAGTTTTTATAAAACCAGTAAGTCGCGTAAAAACCGGATGTCAAAAAATACAGAATGAGAAATTTCTGTAACGACACGACATAAAACTCTGGGCCGGCACTGTCCGATTCATCCTTATCCAGACTGGCTTTGGGGGGTGCATACATTAAATCCGACATTTTATGTCCTTCTGAAAAGGGGTCGACTCTATCAGACCAACAGAAACCCTGCAAAAAAGATAAACATAGAGACGTTTCCTACAAAAGAAAACTCCAAGTCTCACAATCAAAGCCAAAAGCTAATAAATGGCTGCCGGCAAACTGTTGCCGCTAAAGACCAAACGTTGCCAGCGTTTCAAAAAGTGTTATGTAGTCCGTGTCTGTAGGCTAACTAAATCAGCATCCCGTCCGCTTGACTCAAGTGTGTAGGACTCAACCAATTATCTATATTGGCATTGCGCTTGCTCTATTGCCTCTAAACAACAGGAGTTGTAGAACAATGGAAAACACCGTAAATATTGCTACAGCCAACACAATCAACACAATCAACACCACCCGACCTGCCGGTCTCGAGACCATCCCGCAGTCGCGATCAGATAGGTTTGCTCAGATATTGAGAGATAGACACGCTCAGGAAGAGGAAAAATCTTCGGTTGCAGATCCCGCAGCACTCGGCAAGCCAGCGACGCCGCGCTCGACTCGCTTCATGAATACCATGGATATCAGCCAACGCAGATCCGCTGTGGAGGACAAAGACTTCTTTCCTATGCCCGCAGCAATGGAAAGCAAAAGAGGAACGCTGAAATGACCTGCAGTAGTCCCACGCCGTTTCTGAATGTTACACCGTTGGGGATACGCCAAAAAACAACATCACTTACCACCACATCGACACCTGGAATCTTCGCTAACGCGCTCCAAAAAGCCATCCACGATAAAGAGACGCCCCATTGCGGAAAGACAATTTTCCGAGGGGGAGAGCTCAGGCACAAACTGATGGCACAAGCTGAAAACAACCCAAATGAAGCAAGCTTCCTTGCCAAGCAATATGCTCACAACTCATTGAATGGTGAAGGTGTGGATCTATCTGATTATCCTGTCATTCGTTACTGTGCCACTGGAGAAATCGTGACACCCGAGTCAAGCGCTTACTTCCAGAAAACAGAGCGCTGGATGCAGAGAGAGAGAACAGCTCTTTATGAAGAGGAATACTTGAAAGGTACGCCTGCTGCTAAAATTCTTGAGAAAATATTAAACTTTAATGACGCTCTTCCTGAAGCATTCCGAGGCATGGCAAATTGGTAGCATGAGTGCCCTCCCCTCCTGAGGGGAGGGCAACTTTGAAGAATCACCAATCGACAGTGATTCGTCCTTGCTGTCCAGCTACGGGGACCCTTCCTGCATTTCCAATCCTCATCGTGTAATAAAACTTGCGACTTGCCAACTGATTATCGAAAAACGCTGTGGAGCCCGTTCGCTGGCGTGAGACGTTCAAGCACAAGCTGTCCCCTTGACACAAATGGACCTCAAGCCGCTGAGGCCAACCCGCCACGTTCCAGTTCCAACTGACATTTTTGATCGCTGCCGCCGCAGGCGCATGCCTGCTCACTGGCAGCTCGGCAGTGTGAAGGTAGCCCTTCGAATGAATAACCGGCAGAGCGACCGATGATTGATAGTTCCCAGCCAATGCAAGATTTGAACAGGCTAAAAGCGCCAAAGCCATTCCTGAGGCCGAACGAACCCGCTCCAACTTTTTAGTGTTGAATTTCATTTTATTTTCCCAATTTTTTTGGTACGCAAGAGCAACTGAAAAATCAGTCTTTCCAGTTCGAAAGTAACGAACCACAAAGTTCGATAACCAGACATTACTAGGGAGACGGATAATATCAACACCTGTTCAAGCGAACTACATGCCTTTAGGAAAGCATTTAAATATTTGTAGGACACCACCAAAACCAATCGTGGACTTTATAGAAAGCCATTTACAGCCACTATTTTTCCCTGTTAGCTATTCAGCGCAGTTTTAAACCAGCTTAACCCTCTTGCCAACGCCCCATCACCAATCCATCACACAACCGCCACATAACCGAAATATAACCAGCCGAAACTGCTCTCATGAGCCAATTTCTTAATGTCACCCTGATCACTGAAACCTTCACTCCCGAGATCAACGGCGTTGCCAATACCCTAGGGCGGCTTTGTGACGGGTTGCGGTTGCGCGGGCACCGGGTCGAGCTGGTTCGCCCACGCCAGAGTGAAGAGCTTCTTTCTGGCGCGGCCGACGACCTGATGTTGTGCCGGGGCTGGCCGATACCCGGCTACCCAGGGCTGCAATGGGGTCAGTCTTCGATGCACAAGCTCTTGCGGCGCTGGCAGCGGCGTCGGCCTGACGTGTTGTATATCGCCACTGAAGGCCCGCTGGGGCTATCGGCGCT
The DNA here is from genome assembly GCF_000156995.2 of Pseudomonas coronafaciens pv. oryzae str. 1_6. Lineage (NCBI taxonomy): Bacteria > Pseudomonadati > Pseudomonadota > Gammaproteobacteria > Pseudomonadales > Pseudomonadaceae > Pseudomonas > Pseudomonas coronafaciens. Next base: position 4,288,423 of record NZ_CP046035.1, read on the forward strand.
GAGGGCTGCGCGGCGTCTGGGGATTGCGGTAATCAGCGGTTTTCACACCAACTTCCCGCAATACACTCAACAGTACGGCATGGGTTTCATAACCCGCCTGCTGACGCACTACCTTCGCTGGTTCCACAACCGTTCGCGCGTCACGCTGGTGCCGAGTATCAGCCAGAAAGTCGAGCTTGAGCGTCGCGGCTTCGAGCGGATAGAGCTGTTATCTCGCGGCGTGGACAGCCAGCTGTTCAGCCCGTCGAGGCGTTCGCAGACGCTGCGCGACAGTTGGGGGCTGCAAGCGAACGATGTGGGAGTCCTGCACGTCGGGCGTCTTGCGCCGGAAAAGAACCTGGGCTTGCTCAAGGCCAGCTTCGAAGCGCTCAAGGAAAGCTACCCGCAGCGCACTCTCAAGCTGATCGTGGTCGGCGATGGACCACAGCGTGCCCAGCTCGAACAACAGATACCCGACGCGATTTTCTGCGGGACTCAACGCGCAGAAGTATTGGCGACGCACTATGCCTCGGGTGATATGTTTCTGTTTCCGAGCCTGACCGAAACGTTCGGCAATGTGGTGCTCGAAGCGCTGGCGTCAGGGCTGGGTGTCGTGGCTTATGACGAAGCGGCTGCCGGGCAGCACATTCGTCATGGGCATAACGGCGCGTTGGCGATGCCGGGCGACGAGGCCGCATTCATAGACGCCGCCCGCTGGATGCTTGAAGACAGCGAAACCCTGCGCCGAGTGCGCCTGAATGCCCGGCAGCATGCTAGCCGCCAGGGCTGGACGGCTATCATCGATCAGTTCGAACGACAATTGCGCGAGGCATGCCCAAGCGCAAATACCAAAGAGATCAGACCGGTGCGCGGGAAAAGTATCAGACCAGTGTCGTCAGTGCCTCTCGACTGAACGGCAGAATGTCCTGCTCACGCCCGTCGCGAACTTTGACGGCCCAGTCCGGGTCGACCAGCAGCGCCCGCCCTACCGCCACCAGGTCGAACTCGTCGTTGCCCAGCCGCTCAAGCAGGTTTTCGAGACTGGCTGGCTGGGCGACCTTGTCAGTGTTGACCATAAACTGCAGAAATTCGCCATCCAGCCCTACGCTACCAACGGTGATGGTCGGCTTGCCGGTCAGCTTGCGTGTCCAGCCTGCCAGATTCAATTCGGAGCCTTCGAATTCAGGCTCCCAGAAACGTCGGGTAGAACAATGGAAGATATCCACGCCTGCCTCAGACAATGGCTGGAGAAATTCGCCCAACGCTTCAGGTGTCTGCACCAGACGCGCAGTGTAGTCCTGCTGCTTCCATTGCGAGAAACGGAAGATGATCGGATAATCAGGCCCTACAGCCGCGCGCACGGCCTTGATCAGCTCGATGGCGAAACGCGAACGGTCGCCCAGGCTGCCGCCGTACTCATCAGCGCGCTGATTGCTGCCCTCCCAGAAGAACTGATCAACCAGATAACCATGAGCGCCATGGATCTCCACACCATCCATGCCAATAGCCTTGGCATCGGCTGCCGCCTGGGCGAAAGCAGAGACAACTTCATCGATGTCCTGTTTGCTCATGCCATGCACCAGTACCTGACCGTCCTTGATTTTCTCCATCGGTCCATAAGCAGGCACGCTGCCATCCGGCTCTGTGCCGAGACGACGAACCGCGCCCACATGCCAGAGCTGCGGTACGATCTTGCCGCCCTCGGCATGGACAGCGTCGACCACTTTTTTCCAGCCGGCCAATGGCGCCTCACCGAAAAACTGCGGAACGTTCGGGTAGCCGTTGGAAGCCTTGTGATTGATCGTCGTACCTTCGGTCACGATCAGGCCAACCCCTGCTGCCGCTCGACGCCGGTAGTATTCGACCACATCGGAATTGGGCACATGCCCCGGCGAGAACGACCGGGTCATCGGCGCCATCACCACCCTTGAAGACAACTCAAGACTGCCCAGACGAAAAGGTGTGAACAAGGCTTCTGCCGACATGCGGAACTCCAAGGGGAAAAGAGTCTATGACTACCAGCGGAACGCGCCAGAACAAGACCCGCAGGGTATCGCTGGGCGTATGCAGTGGCCCAGTACTATTGATTTAGATGATTTTGGTTCAGAAGCCGGTATGACCGGTATGAGTAGGTCAGTCGGGCGAGCAGGATTGCCTTCCCGACCAAGTATTCAGCTGTGCGCCAAGGCCTTTTCGATCGCCTGAATCACGGCAGCATCGTCTGGTGGTGTGCGTGGCGAGAAACGTGCGCTGACACCACCATTCTTGCCAACCAGAAACTTTTCGAAGTTCCAGGTGATATCCCCTGGAAATTCGGCCCCCTCGCCTGCCAGCAAACGGTAAAGCGAATGCCGATTTGGCCCGTTGACTTCGAGCTTTTCGCCCAACGGGAAGGTCACGCCATAGTTGAGCTGGCAGAATTCGGCAATTTCCTGCTCGTTACCCGGTTCCTGTCCGGCGAACTGGTTGCAGGGCAGCCCCAATATCACCAGCCCCTTGTCCTTGTACTGCTGATACAGGTTTTCAAGCGCCGCGTACTGAGGTGTAAGCCCGCATTTGGAGGCGACGTTGACCACCAGAACAACTTTGTTCTTGAAATCAGCCAGTGGCAGTTCCTGACCACCCAGCGCCTTCAATTTGATGTCGTGAAAAGCACTCATGAGAACCTCTTTTGAAACAAGTAGCCCTCGGCCACAACTTTAAAAGGCACCCTGGCTGAACGCGTAACGAAATCGTCATCGCAGAACAGCCAGGGCGCCTTTTCAGTGACCTGAGCCTGACAGCAAAAATCAGTGCTGATGGCCGCCTTCACCGTGAACATGGCCATGAGCCATTTCTTCTTCACTGGCGTCGCGAATGGCCACGACCTTCACGTCGAAGTTCAGGCGCTGACCAGCGAGCGGGTGGTTGCCGTCAACGGTAACATCATCACCGTCCAGATCACGAATGGTCACGATCTGCATCTGGCCATCGGGTGCCGATGCATGGAACTGCATGCCGACTTCCAGTTTGTCGACACCTTCGAACATGCTGCTGCTCAGGGTGCTGACCAGTTCGGCGGAATATTCACCGTAGGCATCTTCTGGTTCGACGGCAACTTTCAGTTCGTCACCGACGTCCTTGCCTTCAAGGGCTTTTTCGAGGCCCGGGATGATGTTGCCTGCACCTTGCAGGTAAACCAGCGGCGCACCACCGGCAGAGCTGTCGATGACCTCACCAGCGTCGTTGGTCAGGGTATAGTCAATGGAGACAGCCTTATTGGCGGCGATCGGCATGGGGACAAGACCTTTTGCTTAAGATTGAAGAATGATCAAGTTTAACCAAGCCATCGCCCGAAAGCGAACGCAACTCTGACGGACGGCCCGGATTGGAAAGTTCAACTGTTTTCGATTGGAGACAGGACGAGCAAGCCTGCTGAAATGCGCTACTGTCCTGCTGCCACATGCAGCGCCAACTTCAGTCGCAACGCTGGCAGGTGCCTGCTCCGATCCAGTACTCGGTGCGCAGCGACAGGTGACTGGCTGGCCTTGCGATGCGGCAGTGTGCGAATGCCGCAGATAACGATAATCTTGCCGACGAGAATTCGCACCAGACGATTTCCAGACTTTTTTGGCCAGCCGCTGTTCCATATCTGCTGCGCCCCTTGCACTGCCCAATCGAGAAGCCCGTATGCAGACGTTTTTTATCGCCCCCACGGATTTTGGTGTGGGGTTGACCTCCATCAGCCTCGGCCTGGTGCGCACGCTGGAGCGCGCAGGCCTGAAAGTGGGCTTTTTCAAACCGATTGCCCAACCGCACCCCGGTGACTTGGGGCCAGAGCGCTCGACCGAACTGATGGCCCGAACGCATGGGCTCAAGCCGCCCAAGCCTCTGGCACTGTCGCATGTCGAGCGCATGCTGGGTGACGGTCAACTGGACGAGCTACTCGAAGAAATCATCAATCTTTATCAACAGGCAGCTGTCGGCAAGGATGTGCTGGTCGTCGAAGGCATGGTGCCGACTCGCAGCGCCAGTTACGCCGCTCGGGTCAACCTGCACCTGGCCAAGAGCCTGGATGCCGAAGTCATTCTGGTTTCGGCACCGGAAAACGAAGTGCTGACCGAGCTTTCGGGGCGGGTCGAACTGCAGGCCCAGCTGTTTGGTGGTCCCAAGGACCCGAAGGTGCTTGGCGTGATCCTCAACAAAGTCCGCACGGACGAGAGCATGGCAGTTTTCGCCGCGCGCCTGAAAGACCACTCGCCGCTGCTGCGTAATGGCGATTTCCGGCTGCTGGGCTGCATCCCCTATCGCGCCGAACTGAATGCACCGCGCACCCGCGACGTGGCCGAACTGCTCGGCGCGCAGGTACTGAACGCGGGTGACTACGACCAGCGACGCATGTCCAGAATCATTATCTGCGCGCGCACCGTGCTCAATACCGTCCCGCTGCTCAAGCCAGGTGTGCTTGTGGTCACGCCGGGCGACCGCGACGACATCATTCTGGCCGTGAGTCTGGCGGCCATCAACGGTGTCCCGCTGGCGGGCCTGCTGCTGACCAGCGATACCCTGCCCGACCCGCGCATCCTGGAACTGTGTCGGGGCGCGCTCCAGGCCGGTCTGCCGGTGCTGTCTGTCAGCACCGGCTCATATGACACGGCGAACCGCCTCAATCAGTTGAACAAGGAAATCCCTATCGATGACCGCGAACGCGCGGAAAACATCACCGATTTCGTCGCCAGCCATCTGGATGCCGGCTGGCTGCACCAGCGTTGCGGCACCCCGCGCGAGCTGAGGCTGTCGCCTGCTGTGTTTCGCTATCAGTTGATCCAGCGCGCACAGACGGCCAACAAGCGCATCGTCCTGCCGGAAGGTAACGAACCGCTGACCATTCAGGCTGCAGCAATCTGTCAGGCCCGCGGAATCGCTCGTTGCGTGTTGCTGGCCAGGCCCGAGGAAGTGCAGGCGGTGGCCAGGGCGCACGGTATCGAGTTGCCGCCAGGGCTCGAGATTCTGGACCCCGAGGTGATTCGCGAGCGCTATGTGGCGCCGATGGTGGAACTGCGCAAGAGCAAGAGCCTGAACGCGCCGATGGCCGAGCAACAGCTTGAAGACCCGGTGGTGATAGGCACAGTGATGCTCGCGCTCGACGAGGTCGATGGGCTGGTGTCAGGCGTTGTTCATTCCACCGCCAACACCATCCGCCCGGCCCTGCAACTGATCAAGACCGCACCGGGCTGCACGCTGGTTTCCTCGGTGTTCTTCATGCTGTTTCCCGAGCAGGTGCTGATGTATGGCGACTGCATCATGAACCCGCACCCGAGTGCCAGCGAGCTGGCCGAAATTGCCCTGCAAAGTGCCGACTCGGCGACCGCGTTCGGCATCTCGCCGCGCGTGGCGATGATCAGCTACTCCAGCGGCAACTCGGCCAGCGGTGAAGAGGTCGAGAAGGTCCGTGAAGCGACTCAGCTGGCACGGGAAACCCGCCGTGATCTACTGATCGACGGGCCTCTGCAGTATGATGCCGCAGCCAATGAAGACGTCGCCCGGCAACTGGCGCCGGACAGCCCGGTGGCAGGACGCGCGAATGTCTTCGTGTTCCCGGACCTGAATACCGGCAACACAACGTACAAGGCGGTTCAGCGCAGTGCCGACTGCGTAAGCCTTGGGCCGATGCTGCAGGGGCTGCGCAAACCGGTGAACGACCTGCCCCGCGGCGCGCAGGTTGATGACATCGTCTACACCATCGCACTGACGGCCATACAGGCCGACACACTTTCCTGATACACACCGAGATGCCGCAGGACAGCCTGCGGCGCTCGACAACTTCCGGAGCACTGCCTGTCATGGATTTCCTGCCTGCCCCACTGCGCGGCGTCATTGCTTCGCTGCTGTTGGCGCTGAACACCATCGTCTGTTGTTCGGTGCTGTTCGTGGTCGCCATCTTCAAGCTCTGCCTGCCCTTCTCCGCCGCCCAGCGTTTCACCGACTGGTTGATGAGCCACATCCATGAAACCTGGATCGGCACCAACAATGCCTGGATCAGACTGCTTTGCCACACCCGCTGGCACCTGAGCGGCCTGGAAGGGCTGGATTACCAGCACTCGTATCTGGTCACCAGCAACCATCAGAGCTGGGTGGATATCATGGTGTTGCAGTACGTACTCAACCGGCGCATCCGCCCATTGAAATTCTTCCTCAAACAGGAACTGATCTGGGTGCCGGTGATTGGCCTGGCATGGTGGGCCCTGGGTTTTCCGTTCATGAAGCGCTACTCCAAAGCGTATCTGGCCAAGCACCCGGAAAAGAAAGGCAAAGACCTGGAAACCACCCGCCGCACCTGCGCGAAGTTTCGTCATAACCCGGTAGGGATTTTCAACTTTGCAGAGGGCACGCGCTTTACAGCCAGCAAACACGCGCAGCAACAATCGCCCTTTCGTCATCTGCTGAAACCGAAAGCTGGCGGCATTGCCTTTGTGCTTGATGCGATGGGCGAACAGCTGGCATCGATCATCAACGTGACCATCCACTACCCCGGCGGACAACCCGGTTACTGGGATCTGCTGTGCGGCAACGTGAAGGAAGTCGTCGCCCACTTCGAAGAAATCAAAATTCCGCAGGAGTTTCTAGGCAAAAACTACGACCAGGATGGCGAGTACCGTCTGGAATTCCAGCAGTGGATCAATGCATTGTGGGAAGAAAAAGACCGACTGCTGGACAGGCTGCACGAGCAGTACCCAGAGCATCGCGGCGCAGACGTGTGACGTAGAGCGTCACCAAGAACACTCCGCCCCCTGGGTGTAGGCCTGAACCGGCCCGTGCTCCGCGAGAGGATGCAATTACAGAGGCGCTGCGTCCGCTCTGATGCGAACGCAGCGGCGCGTGTCAGTACTGCTGGCCAGGGATCGGCTTGAGGTTGACTTCTACGCGGCGGTTCTGGGCGCGGCCGTTGACGTCGGCGTTGCTGGCGATCGGTTGATCAGGCCCTGCACCGCGCACTGAAAGGTGAGTTTGATCGACGCCTTGGGATGTCAGGTAGGTAGCCACGCTCTGGGCACGTTGCTGTGACAGGTCCATGTTGTGCTGACGGCTACCGGTGCTGTCGGTGTAGCCGACAATTTCAATGTTGTTCTGGTTGAACTGCTTCAGCGAGCTCGCCAGGTTGTTCAACGGCGAGTAGAAGCTGCTGGCAATCGCCGAAGAGTCGGTCGCGAAAGTGATGTTACCCGGCATGATCAGCTTGATCTGGTCACCCTGACGCTGCACCTCTACCCCGGTATTGGCCATGCTCTCACGCAATGCAGCTTCCTGCTTGTCAGCGTAATAGCCATAACCTGCGGAAGCAGCGCCCGCAACAGCGGCGCCGATCAATGCGCCCTTGCCACGATGGTTGTGGTCGATGGCCGCGCCAGCGACAGCACCAGCCAATGCGCCAAGCCCACCGTATTTGGCTGTTTTGCTCATGCCACCGGAGCTTTGCGCCTGTCCTTGATTGTCATAGGGGTTGGATGTCGCACAGCCCGAAAGCATGGCAACGGCAGTGGCAACAATAATCAAACGACGCGAGGTAAACATTCAGGAGCTCCTGGTTTTGACGAACGCTGGTAACCGGATTAGAGCATGCCGACTGTCAAAAATTCCTTAACCCCGGCTGAACCGCCCGCCGTACAGGCGTCCAGGACCGAATTGGCAGCAGCGAAGTGCTGGACATCAGGCATCGGGGCGCCAGTCAGAGACCAGGACATTTGCGCAAGCATGCCATCTCAGAGACGTGGGCGCGTGGCGTTACATTGCGCAGAATGTGAAGCTTTCGAGGTGTGATCGGCAGGCCGTAAATAGACATGATTTTTTACCTGACCGCCCCGTATACTGGCATTTTGAGATCGTCATGATCAATGCACTCGGTGAGGTGAAATCATGTCTATCCATAACGGACACACACTGCGCACACCCTCCGGCGGTCGGTTGCATACACGCTGTGTCGCACCTTGCACGCTCATGCCTCTGCACGCGGGTCCTTGATCATGTTGAAAAAAATTCCCGTTAGCCAGCTTGTTCTGGGCATGCACATTCACAAATTCTGCCGCCGATTGACCAATGACCCTTTCTGGACGAGCCTGGTCGACGTCATGCTCGATGATCCCGAGGTGTTGAAGCGCATTAAAGCCTCGGGCACCAAAGAAGTCTGGATAGAAACCGGTAAATTTCGCGTCATCGAGCCACCTGCCGCCGGCGGTTCTTCCGAGCTTGAGACATTTGTGTCTGATACCGACCCGGTCAGCCTCGACAAGGAGGTGCTGCGCGCCCGGATGATCTGCGCAAAGGCAAGAGACGCGGTCATGCACATGTTCACCGAAGCCCGCATGGGCAAGGCGATGAACGCAGAAAACATGCAATTGCTGGTCGAAGAAATATCCAGCTCCATCCTGCGTCACCCCCATGCGCTGATCAGCCTGTCGCGCCTGAAGACGGCCGACGAATACACCTACATGCATTCAGTGGCCGTTTGCGCGCTGATGGTCGCACTGGCCAGGCGCATGGGCATGCCGGACGAACAGATACGTCAGGCGGGCGTGGCCGGTCTGATGCACGATGTCGGCAAGATGATGATTGACCCGGACGTGCTCAACAAACCCGGGCGGCTGACCCATGAAGAATTCGAGCTTATCAAGGCTCACCCGGAACTGGGTGTGGGCATCCTCAACAACAGTCAACCGGTCGCGGAGGCGGTGGTGGATGTGTGCCTGCATCACCATGAAAAAGTCGACGGCACAGGTTATCCACACGGCCTGCAAGGCGATCAGATCAGCATTTTTGCGCGTATGGGCGCGGTTTGCGATGTGTATGACGCCATCACCTCAGAACGCCCGTACAAAAAAGGCTGGGGCGTTGCCCATTCGATTCGCCAGATGGCCACCTGGAAAGGCCACTTTGATGAAGCGGTATTTCAAAGCTTCGTCAAAACCGTGGGTATCTACCCTGTCGGCACGCTGGTGAGACTGGAAAGCGGACGTCTGGGCATAGTGATCGACCAGAGCGGCCAGTCCTTGCTGAAGCCGATCGTGAAGGTGTTCATGTCAGCTCATACCGGCAAGACTTTTGCGGCACAGATTCTTGATCTGGAGGACCCCGCAGAACACGACGTGATCGTTAAAATCGAGTTGCCCGCTGACTGGGGGCTGAAGAACATTGATGCAATGTGGGCAGGAAGCCCAAGCTGATCCGACCGCCCGTTACCCTAGCAGGCCCAGAATCTTCGCCCGCGCCACCGCCTGCGTACGCCGCTCGACCCCCAGTTTGCTGTTGATGTGGCTGGCGTGAGTCTTGACGGTGTGCAGGGAAATGAACAGCTGCTCGCTGATTTCCTGATTCGAGCAACCTTTTGCAATCAATTGCAGCACACCCAGTTCACGCACGCTGAGGCAGTCGCTGCCATGAGCAGGCTCAGGCGTCAGCGGTATGAAACACGCAGGGAATTTTTCCAGCAGCGCATTGCGCACTTTGCAGTGCGGCGCTTGCAGCAACTGCTCGTGCAGCCACTGGGCATGTTCGCCAAGCAGCGTTCTGAACGGCAAAAGCGCCCCACCGGCAGCCGCATGCAGGCAGCGCAGCAGCAACACCCGAGCCTCGTCGAGACGCGACTGACCCAGCAAAAGGTCGATCTGCTGAGTCATCGCGATCAACTCGAGCAGTTGCGCACCCACGCACCGCGCACGCTGCTCAAGTGCCTGCAAGCGCTGTTCGCTGGTAACGCTATCGCCCTGCGTTCGCTCCAGCACGGCACGCTGCAGTTCAATGTGTTGCGGCAACTGCGGATGACACTCCGGGGCTGCGACACCCAGGCCGCCGTTATAGGTCTGGGTCAGACGCAGCAGCCACGCCTCGGCCAAGTCACTACGTCCCTGCAGCAACCACAGCTCGCATTTGACCAGCGTGATCATGGCCAGGTAGTAGACAGGCGGCACATCCCAAATGTGCATCAGCCGCTCGGCCTCGGCCAGTTCGGCGAACGCTTCGGAAAACCGGCCATCGCAACCGTCCATTGTGGCAATCACGCAGTGCCCTATCAGCACACTGATGTCTCGACAGGCACGCGCTTCGGCCAGCCCGGCCAATAACAATACCCGCCCTTCGCTGACCTGCAGACGCAGTGTCGATAAATAGCCTTCATACAGCGTCAGGCGTGCACGCACGGCATACAAGCGCACAGTGGAAAGCCCTTTGAGGCGCTGCAGACCGCGCCGAACTTCTTCCAGCGCGCGAAGTACCTCGCCCCGGGCCTGCAGGACTCTGGCGCGGTCATAATGCGCCAGGGCTTCGAACAGCGGATTGGCGACCCTCTGGGCCAGCTCGAGCGCATCTCGGTTCAGCACCCTCGCTCGCCACAGGTCGCCCTCTGCAACCGCCAGGTTGGCCAACGTCGAAAGACAGACCAATCGCTGTCCGTAACGTTTTTCAGGCAGGCTCAGCAAGGCTTCGGCGCAATAGCGTCCGGCCTGCTCACTGTCGCCGCGTCCCCGCGCAATGACACCGCTGAGGGCCAGCCATTGAGCGAGCATCGATTTTTGAGCAGTTGCCGAAGGCGCAGGTAGAAACCGGCTCAGTTGATTGGCCAGTTCCTCGGCAGCATCCAGTTGACAGGCCAGCCCCAGCGCCCATGCGTAAAGGACGATCAAGCGCGGGGTACTGGTCAGCAGCTCATCCGGCAGGTCCATTTTCCAACGCAGTAACATGCCGACATTCTGCTCGGCCAGCAGTTGTTCTTCGGAAAGGTTCTGCACCAGATTGGCCGCAACGTCCAGATGCCCTGCGCGCAGGGCCTGTTCGACCGCCTCGTCGAGCAGGCCCTGAGCACTGAACCAGCGGCAGGCATTCAGGTGCAGACGAGTGGGCTGCGGGCCTGCTGCCTGTCGCGCGCGCAAAAGATCGGAAAACAGGTGGTGATAGCGAAACCAGTGGCCCTGCTCGTCCAGCGGCACGAGAAACACTTGATGCGCCTGCAGGTAGCGCAGCATTTCGCCGCTGTCATGAGTGTCCCGCGTCGCATTGCACAGCTCGGCGCAAAAACGCTCCAGACAGGCAGTGTCGTACAAAAAAGCCTGAACATCGGCTGGCAGGCAGTCGATCACTTCTTCAAGCAAGTACTCGCGAATCAATACCTCACTGCCACGCAGCGCCTGCGACAAGGCGCTTTCGTCGTCAGCTTCGGAAGCTGCCAGCAACCAGAATCGCAAACCGGCCACCCAGCCTTCGCTGCGCTGAATGAGGCTTTGCAGCGCCTCGCCGTCCAGCGAACGACCTGGCCGGGCCAGCACGGCAACGGACTCCGCATGGGTCAGGCGCAGGTCCTGTTCATTGATTTCAAGCAACTGCCGGGTCAGACGCAAACGTGCAAGGTGCCACTCCGGACGCTGCCGACTGGTGACCATCACAACCAGGCCGACCGGCAGGTGGGTGAGGAAGAACTGCAAACAGCGGTCAAGCACCGGGCCTTGAGCCAGGTGGTAATCATCCAGCACCAGCAACAGCGGTTTGCTCAACAGCAAATGCAGGGCCAGCTCGTCGAGCAGGCTGTCGAGCCATTCTTCGAATGCGAACGGCTGATGACGCTGACGCATCTTCAACAGCCCCATCGCCTGGGCGCCCAACTGTGGAAACAACTGCTGAAGGCTAGCCAGAAGCCGCTCCAGAAAACGGCCAGGGTCGCTGTCGCGTGCGCTCAGTCCGAGCCACACGGTTTGCCATTTACCCGGCAGCCCCTCACAGAACTCGACTGCCAGCGAACTCTTGCCAAAGCCGGCCGGGGCGCACACCAGCAGCAACCGACCGCCCAGCCCCTCGTCGAGGCGCTGGCACAGGCGGGAACGGGGAACGTAACCTTCGGGAAGTGGTGGGCGAAAAAAACGCCCCTCCAACGCAGGAATCGCGCTGTCTGTGAACCCTTGCATTCGGGACAGATCAGTCATGGCCGGCTCGTGTGGGGATCAGTGTTTCGGCATCGCGGTGTTCGGAGACTAGCGGTTAAATCTGCACTTTTGAAAGTTCATCACCGAAAAGACTGTAACAAAATTCCTACAGCTTATAAGGCCGATACACATGCGCAAAAAAGCCCCACTCAAGGGGCTTTCCTGTGTATCGGTCACTGATCGGCCTGCGGCCTGTATCGACCTGCGTTACAACCCTCTGCTCAACGCACGCCTTCCTGACGCAGTGCGTTGGGGGTGAAGTCGCTGGTACCGGCCGTGAAGCCGAACTCATAGGCCTTCTTCTCTTCGTTTTTCATGCCCAGCGCCACGTAGCGACCGGACTGCAGGTCATACAGGGTCTCGATCGCGTACCACGGCACCTGCTTGTCGTAGTAGTTTTCGGAGTGCGCTTCAGCCACGCGCCATAGCTGACCTCGCCCATCGTAATGGTCGATGACTGCAGCCTGCCAGGTGTCTTCGTCGATGAAGAAGTCACGCTTGGCATAGATATGCCGCTGACCTTCCTTGAGGGTGGCGGTCACGTGCCAGACGCGGCGCAGTTCATAGCGTGTCAGGTCTTGGTTGATATGGCCGGCCTTGATGATGTCGGCATACTTGAGCGTCGGGTCGTCCAGCTTGTGGCTGTTGGCTGCGATGTACATTTCCTGCTTGCCAATCAGCTTCCAGTCGTAGCGGTCAGGGGCACCGTTGTACATGTCCAGATTATCGGAGGTCCGCAACCCGTCGGACGCCGTGCCCGGCCCATCGTAGGACACCTGCGGCGCGCGGCGCACACGTCGCTGACCGGCGTTGTACAGCCAGGCCGAGCGAGGTTCGGCCACCTGATCCAGGGTTTCGTGTACCAGCAGCACACCACCGGCCAGACGTGCCGGGGCAGTCACTTCCTGCTTGAAGTAGAACAACACGTTGCCTGGATTTTTCGGATCGAAATCCCTCATCTTGTCGCGGAACACGAACTGGTCGGAGAAGTACACCAGGCTGTAGGAGCCGTTCGGCTGCGGAGTAGCCTGGGTAACCAGACGCTTCACGCTGCCGCCGCGGTAACGGGTAATGTGGTTCCAGATGACTTCGACACCGCTGGCAGGAATCGGGAACGGAACAGCCGTATCGAAATTCTCGAGACCACTGCCGCCACCGACCAGCTTGCTGGTGGTGGCGTTTCTCTTGATCGCAGCAAACACTTCATCCGGCACTGTGGCACCGCGATGAGTCGGATAAACCGGGATACGGTAGCTGTCCGGGTAACGTTTGAACATGGCGTATTGGCCAGGCGCCAGCTTGTCCTTGTATTGCTCGACGTTGGCCGCCGTGATGATGAACAACGGTTTTTCACTGGCGTAAGGGTTGGCAAGAAAACCGCGGCTATCGACCGCCCCGGCGTTTTTCGGCATCGGGCTCCAGGCTGAAATCGTATTGGCGGCGTTACCGGCCTTTTCCGCCCCCATGGGTGTCAGGGTTGTACCCAGCTTTGCCGCGTCCGATGCGGACACCGCCGCCATCACCCCGGTGGCCAGCAATGACAGCCCCAATACACCGGCTTGCAACAGATTTTTTGTTATTTTCATGTTCGTCGTCATCCTGAAAACATGTGCTTAGAAGTTCATGCCAAAGCTGAGCGCCACGAAGTCCCGGTCATCGACGGTGGTGTATTTGCCGTCAAAGAAGTTGGTGTAGGAGAGGTTCGCGGTGTAGGTGTTCTGGTACTCGGCGTCAAGGCCGAGGCTGACGGCCTTGCGTCCTTCTTCGAAGTTGCCACCAGGGCCGGGCGAATAACCCTTCACATCATGTGACCAGGCAACACTGGGCTTGAGGTTGACCCCGGCAAAAACGCTGTTGTAATCCCAGATGGCGCGCCCGCGATAACCCCAGGAGTTGGACGTGGTGAAGCCGTCGTCTTCGCAGTAACGGGTCAGGTTGTTCTGCTCGGCACCAGTCAGCGTACCCGCGTTCAGGGTTGCGCACTGGCCGCCAGGCAATGGACCCGGCCCATAGACAGGGTCGCGGCCGTAGCGGATTTTCGAGGTGCTTTCGAGGCCACCGACGTGAGTCCAGCCCACTTCGCCCACCAGGGTCAGACGCTCTGCGCCCATGACCTGATCGAAAAACTGGGTGAACGTGGTCTGCAGCTGGGTGATTTCCTTGCGCCGGTAGCCGGGCTGATCGGTATTCGGTTGCCCGTTCAGCAGCGATACATTCGGGTTGAGTGGGGAAATGCCGGAATACAGGATGTCGGTGGTATTGACCTGAATCGGTGCGTTCGGGCGGTAGCTGATCTCGCCGCTCCACGCGGTGCCGGTAGGCAAGGTGGTCGAGAAGCTCAAACCGTACAAACGGATGTCTTCAGGGTATTCGACGTAGTAGCTGGAGTTGCCCGCCACCACCACCGGCAGCAGGGTCGGGGCAAGCGCTGCAGCAGTGCTTGCAGGCAGACCGTTGCGCACCAGCGAGCCGACCAGCCCTTGCGGGCTGAACGATGCAGCCGAGCCACCGCGTCCACTGAAAATCGGCGCGCGGCTGTGGTAGTTCATCATGTAGGCACCGAACTCGGTGTCCAGCGGTTCGTAGTTATAACGCAAGGCAAACCCGAACTGGCCACTGTCTCGCGCATCGCGGTCAGGGCCACGGCGCACGACGGCGCCTTCATCCGGGTTGCCGAACACCACGCCCTGCTGCGACAGCGAGTTGAACACTGCACCACGCGCACCCGCCGGCAGTCCGGCGGCACTCAACGAACTGTTCAGGCCGCTGCGGCTGCGCAGTACCGCGAGGTTGTTGTTGCAGCCATCGGCGATCACGTCCGGCTGCGAGAAGAAGGTGCCGCAGTTGTCGACGACCGTCTGGTCCCATTCCAGCTGATAAAAGCCTTCGGCCGACAGGTTGTCGGTCAAGCTCTGGGACAGGTAGAACATGTTGACCGGAATCAGGCCTTCCTTGATTTCCGAACCTGGACGCCGAAAGGCCGAGACATCGACCGGGTTGACGCTGTTGATCCCCCCCTGGATGAAGGTACTTTCGCCCCAACTGATGACCTGCTTGCCGAAACGCACGGCGCCCGGTTGATCCGCGATCGAATAGTTGTGATACACAAAAGCGTCGAGCAGCTGGAACCCGGAGGACTTGGCACCCTCTTTACGGCCTGAATCGCTGATGTCCTTGAACTCGCGATTTTCATCCTTAAGCTCGAAGTCATACCAGTACTTACCGCGCAGAAACACACCGGTATCGCCGTATTTCAGTTCCAGATCATGAATACCCTTGAATATCTTCGAAAACGTCTCTCCACGCTTGAAATTCAAGTGACCATCATCGGAGGTCTGCGACAACCCACGCCCGCCATTGTTGGCACCAATCAGGTTTTTGTTGGCGTTTTCGGTCGACCAGCTGGCGCCCACCGACAGCGAGGAGTCAAAGCTGCCTTCGATCTCGCCAACGTTGAATGTCACGCCGAACGCCGGGCCGGCCAGTGACGAAGCAAGGCTAACGGCCAGCGGCAGTTTTGCCCGGCGCCAGAAGGGGTATGTGGTTGTCATCGACGCTACTCCGTGTGTTTTATTGTTATGGCCGTGGGATAACTCAAAACCGACTCGGTCATCGAATCAACTCACGTTGCCAGGTCCGCTCTTGCTCGTTCCCTGTGCCGACTATAGCCAGCAGGGCTGGCCACTAGATCACTCTAAAGTGTGATTTGCAGGACCAGCGCGTCTGGCCCGCCCGTTTCCGGGAAGGCACGCAAAGCGTATGGCGGGGAGGATGGCTGAAATTGAAAATTTGGCAAGTCACCGATCAGAACCTGCGGCGCAGACACGCGCCGCACCAGCAGCTACGGCTGACACCGGCGTCAAAGGCTGGAAAGAAACGCGCTGTTGTTATTTTGCCAGTCTGCGATATCCAGACGCATGCGCTTTTTATCAAGCTTGCCGACGCTGGTCTTGGGAATTTCCGTAACAAGCGCGATCTGGCCGGGAATGGCCCACTTATTGATGTGACCTTGCTCGACAAAAGGCTTGAGATGCTCTTTCAGCCCCTTGGCATCCAGCTGATGACCGTCACGAATCACCAGCAAGGCGAAGGGTCGTTCGCCCCATTGCGGATCGGCTATTCCCACCACCGCGACCTCGCGAACCGCAGGATGTCGGCTGCACAAATCCTCGAGTTCCAGAGAAGAGATCCACTCGCCTCCGGTCTTGATAACGTCCTTGATACGATCTCGAATATCGATGAACCCCATGCCGTCCAGCGTGGCCACATCGCCCGTGCGCAACCATCCGCCCGCCCACAGTTCGGCACCTTTCTCGGGTTCACGGAAATAGCTTTCGGTCAGCCACGGTGCGCGCAGCACCAGTTCGCCCTGGGTTTCGCCATCGGCCGGGAGAAAATTACCTTGCTGATCGATGATCGCAGCATCTACCAGCATCCCCGGAACGCCAGCCTTGATTCGGTAGGTTATCTGCTCGTCTTCACTGCCGGCCTTCAGCTCTTCGTTGATGTGCGCCACTGAAATCAGGGGGCCGGTTTCCGACATGCCATAGGCGGCAGTGAGCTGAATGCCCTTGGCCTTGGCCGCCTGATACAGGCCGCGGTTCAGTGAGCTGCCGCCAATGACGATTTTCCAGCCGCCGAAATCGACGTCCTGAGCAGACTTGGCGTTGAGCAGCATTTGCAGGATGGTCGGCACACAATGCGAAAAAGTGACTTTCTCTCGGCGCCACAGCTCTACCAGCAACTCAGGCTCATAACGGCCTGGGTAGACCTGTTTGAGGCCCAGCATGGTCGCTGCATACGGAATGCCCCAGGCATGCACGTGGAACATCGGCGTAATGGGCATGTAGACATCATCGGTGCCGAGCAGCCGGGTGCTGTCGATGCAACCCATGATGGTTGCCACGCCCAGCGTGTGCAGGACCAGTTGGCGGTGGGTGAAATAGACGCCCTTGGGATTGCCGGTGGTGCCAGTGGTATAAAACGTGGTCGCGACCGAATGCTCGTCGAAATCCTCGAATTCGTAGGTGGGGCTGGCTGCAGCCAGTAACGCTTCATACTCGCCAATCAGATTGGGCAGCTCGGCGGTCTTTTCCGGCTGATCGGTCAGCAACAGGGTCTTTTCGACGGTGCTCAGGTGTCCAGACATCGCCTGGTAAAGCCCCACGAACTCACTGTTGATCAGCAACAGGCGGTCATCAGCATGATTGATGGTGTAGGCGATTTGCTCCGCAGAGAGCCGAACGTTGACGGTATGAATCACCGCACCAATCATCGGAATCGCGAACATGCACTCCAGATAACGGTGGCTGTCCCAGTCCATGACGCCCACCGTATCGCCGGCTTTGACACCTGCGGCAGTCAGTGCGTTGGCCAGGCGGCAGATGCGCTCGTTGAGCGTCGCATAGGTGTAGCGAACGGAATCACGGTAGACAATTTCACGCGTCTTTTCATAACGGCTGCCGGACAACAACAGGCGTTTGATCAACAGAGGGTACTGGTAAGCGCCATCGGCTGGCGGAAGAACGCGAGTCTGTAACATATGGGTACCTTTTTCAAAGTCCACGGGCAAGGCTGGAAATATGGACTCTAGAGCCGTCGGCTGCCATCGGAATCGCTCAAAGGTATGATTTTTTGAAGAGCATCGACCTGACTTTATGCTGCCTCGAATGGGCCTTCGGGCGCAGCGGCCCGGCCTGCGCCCCGAGAGACGAAGGCCCTCTGGCCTGTACGTTTCAATGCACCTCGGTGAGTGCCAGCTTGATCCCCAGCGCGACCAGTACACCGCCCATGATTCGGTCGAACCAGTGCCCCATGCGCGCGAAACCGGCACGCACCCGCGCCTGACTGAACAGCCGCGCCACAAGGCAGAACCAGAAGGCCGTTGCTATCGCGAGGTAAACGCCATAGCCGCCCTGCACCAGCAGCGGCGTGTGCGGGTTGATCACCACGGTAAACAGCGACAGAAAAAACAGCGTCGCCTTGGGGTTCAGGCCATTGGTGACAAAGCCACTGATGTAGGCGCCGCGAGCGGTGCGCTCGCCAAGGACGGCCTTGGTCAACGCCTCGTCATTCGCCGCAGCCGGTTTGGCGCGCAGGGCCTTGATGCCGATGTACAGCAGGTACGCGGCGGCAGCCCACTTCAGAGCGTTGAACAGCACGATGGACTGGGAAACGATAATCCCGATGCCCAGCAACGAATAACCCACATGCAGGAAGATGGCCGAGCCAACGCCAAGCGCCGCCCAGGTGCCCGCCTTGCGCCCGTGCGTCACGCTTTCCCGCACCACGACCGCGAAGTCGGGGCCGGGACTGGCGACGGCCAGCAGGTGGATTAGCGCGACGGTGAGAAATTCTGCCAAATACATGTGGGACCTCCTGGAGGGTTCAAGTCTGACTCGGCAGATTACGCTGTCTGATGCCTGCCTAAAAGGTGCCAGCCTTTTTGCGACGCAGAGCGTCGTGAACGGTATTCCCCCGCTGAGCGTGAGGAACGATAACCTCTACTATCGTGCGACGTTATTTCGGACGCCTGTCGTGTGACGCTAAGCGTCGGCATGCCGTTCTGGACGCTCTGCGTTTGCCCCGCCGTATCCTGTTAGACTGCGCGCTTTTTCAGGAGCCAGTCCATGGACCCGCGCAGTGAAGTGTTACTCCGTCAGCCCGAGCTGTTTCAAGGCCCGCTGTTGCTGGTCGGCTTGCCCGCCGACGACCTGCTCGGAAAACTGCCGGATGCGCGTGGATGGTGCTGGCATGCGGGCGATCAAGCTGCGCTGGACGCGCGTTTCGAGGGGCGCGTCGATTTCGGCGTCGAGGTTCCACAGGCTGCTTTTGATGCCGCCGTACTGTTTCTGCCCAAAGCCCGTGACCTGACCGATTACCTGCTTAACGCGCTAGCCGCCCGCCTCGACGGACGTGAATTGTTTCTGGTCGGTGAAAAACGTGGCGGGATCGAAGCCGCCGCCAAACAACTCAGCCCCTTCGGACGCGCGCGCAAACTCGACAGCGCCCGCCACTGCCAGCTCTGGCAGGTCACCGTCGAACACGCCCCGCAAGCCGTTGCACTGGAAAGCCTCGCCAAGCCCTACCATATCGAACTGCAGGATGGCCCTTTGACAGTCGTCAGCCTGCCGGGCGTGTTCAGTCATGGTCGTCTTGATCGTGGCTCGGCGCTCTTGCTGGAAAACATCGACAAACTGCCCAGTGGCAACCTGCTCGACTTCGGTTGTGGCGCCGGCGTGCTCGGCGCAGCGGTCAAGCGCCGCTACCCGCACAACGAAGTGATCATGCTCGACGTGGATGCATTCGCCACCGCCAGTGTGCGCTTGACCCTTGCCGCCAATGGCCTGGAAGCACAAGTCCTGACCGGGGACGGAATCGATGCCGCACCGATGGATTTGAACACCATTTTGAGCAATCCACCGTTCCATGTCGGGGTGCATACCGACTACATGGCAACAGAAAACCTGCTGAGAAAAGCACGCCAACATCTGAAATCAGGTGGCGAACTGCGCGTGGTTGCGAATAACTTTCTGCGTTATCAGCCACTGATCGAAGAGCATGTAGGGTTCTGCCACGTCAAGGCTCAAGGCAATGGTTTCAAGATCTACAGCGCCAAACGCTCTTGAAAATAAGCGCTTGCCCAAACGTATTCGCGAAGGCAGAATCCGCTCCGTCCTAGGGGAGTAGTCTCCCACGAGCGCCATGCTCGTCCGGCACGTATCAACATACTTGGTCCTCAGACCATGGTACGTGCGACCCGGAATCCGCTCAGACGGATCAGTGGTTTGACCAGACCTATGACACGAACACCTTACCCGGGGCGGGAAGGCTGTACGTGTCATAGCCGTGTCGACCCGCCCCCAAGGAATCCTGATGCTGGAATCATTTTTGGTCCCCACCGCTGTCGTCGCACTCGCCGAAATCGGTGACAAGACGCAGCTGCTAGCGCTTGTTCTCGCCGCACGCTTTCGCAAACCCTGGCCGATCATCGCCGGCATTGTCGCCGCGACACTGGCCAATCATGCGGCAGCTGGCGCTGTGGGCGCCTGGTTCAGCACGTTCCTTTCCGACGCAGTCCTGCACTGGATTCTTGCCGCCAGCTTTACCGCCACGGCGCTGTGGACACTGGTCCCGGACAAGATGGACGATGACGAGGCCAGCACAGCGCGAAAATTCGGCCCGTTCATGACCACGCTGATAACGTTCTTCATCGCCGAGATAGGCGACAAGACGCAGATCGCCACCGTCATGCTGGCGGCGCAATATTCGCACCTGTGGCTGGTCATTCTCGGCACCACCATCGGCATGCTGCTGGCCAATGTCCCGGTAGTTCTGGCGGGTAATTTTGCAGCCGACAAGTTGCCGCTGACGCTGATCCGCCGTCTGGCGGCGTGCGCGTTTTTCGTATTGGCACTGGTGGCTGTCTACAAGGCGATGCAGGTCAGCGGCTGGGTTTGATCGGCACTGCAAGGACGCTGCGGCGAATGCCGCAGCGCAGGACAATCATTCAATCAGGACTTGGCAGCCTGCTGATACAGCGGCATCACTTTGGGGATCGCCGCCTGCAGTGAAGAAATACGACTTTCCGACGCCGGGTGAGTGCTCATGAATTCGGGCTGCGAACCGCCTGAGTTCTGAGTCATTTTCTGCCACAGGGTAATGGCGGCGTTAGGGTTGTAACCGGCACGCGCGGCCAGCTCCAGACCAATCAGGTCGGCTTCGTTTTCGTTACTGCGGCTGTTGGGCAGCGTCAGGCTGTAGTTCACCACGGTGTCGGCCAGCGCCAGGCTGTCCTGACCAAGCCCCAACAAGGCGCCAGCACCCTGCTTGGCCATCGCCACACCGTATGCCTTGGACATCGCTTCGCGGCCATGCTCGCGCAGGGCATGAGCAATCTCGTGGCCCATGACAGCCGCAAGTTCATCGTCAGTCAGTTTCAGGGTGTCGATAAGACCGGTGTAAACGAAGATCTTGCCACCAGGGCCGCAGTTGGCGTTCAGCTCGTCACTTTTGATCAGGTTGACTTCCCACTTCCATTGCGCCGAGTCGGGCCGCAGTTTCGGGGCCTGGGCAATCAGCCGATCCGCAATGGCGTGGACACGTTTGGCGTTGGCGCTGGTGGTATCGAGGATACCTTTGCTGGTCGCCTCACCCACCGTCTGCTGATAGGACTGAGCGTACATCTTGTTGACTTCATCGGTGGAAAGCATGCTGAACATGTACTGTTTGCGCTCCACACCGACCGAGTCGCCACTGGTGGTATTGACTGCCTGGCACCCGCCGAGCAGCAACGCAGCGCTCAAGGCACAGAGGGCAAATGACTGACGCATGGTGAATCTCCTTGTTTGTGAAACGGTCATTCCCGGGGCAGACCTCCGCGCCAGATACAGACCAAATGGCATGTTCGGTTTCGAGAGAGGTGGAAGGTTCCCGGACGTGTGTGCACGTTTGTATCAGATGCGCTTCGAGGCGGATATCGGATTTGTTTTATTCGCCGCTTTTAGCCCTGCTCGCCTAACTCAAGGGAGTCAGGCATTCGGGGGCGTCGAGCTTGGGGTCGTTGACCAGGTTCGCCAAGGGACGTTCTCTGAGGGCAAGCTGCGGCGCGGCCAGCAACGCCTGAAGGGTCGGGAGCGGAGTGTCGGCAGCCAGCCAGTCTTTCTGGCCTTTGGCATCCAGGATCAGCGGACGGCGCTGGGTCGCGGCGGCCTGGGTGACCACAGCCACACTCAGATACGTGTGCCCCTGCACCGGATATGCTTCCCAGATAGCAGCAAAAAACAACGCGGCGCCCTCGCCCGGCGTCAGCCAGAACGGGCGCTTGCGCACTGTGCCACGCCACTCGTAAAAGCCATTGGCCGGGAGCAGGCAGCGGCGGTGGGCAAATGCGTCGCGAAACATCGGCTGCTCGGCGACGGTTTCGGCACGCGCATGAGCGGGAGTTTTCGACAAGTCGGTGAGCCAGGCCGGGGTCAAACCCCAACGGGCTCGAACCAGTTCTATCCCCTGATCGTTTTCGGCAGCGCGCATGATCAACACCCAGTCCGCTGGCGAAATGTTCCATTGCGCCTTCTGGTCAGCCGGAAAACCGGGCAAGGCAGCAAAGGCAGGGGTCCAGCGAAACAGGGCGAAGCGTCCACACATGGGGGCTAATCAGACTCTTTTGAGGGTGCTCAGCACACCAGTACATCGGGAAAATCATCCGGCTCATCGCCAGACACGGGCGAAGCGCTATTGTACGCAGTGATCAGCTCACGCGCCCGTTCGACCTGCGCATCTTCCACCTTGATTGCCAGAAGCCCAAGCCCTGGCAGCTCGCCCATCGCACCGAGCAGGTCACGGCCGGCCAGATGCGCCCTGATGCCCTCACTGGCGAGCATTGTCTGCAGCAATTCGGCCTCCATCAGGTTCTCGGGCTCGTAGATTTTCTGCATCATTCGTTCTCGCTGCGAACATCCAGATTCCAGTCCTGGCCATCGGTCTGCAGATCGAAAATGATCGGGCGGCAACACACCGGGCAGTCCTCGATGTACTGCTGATCACCACCCGACAAGTCCAGCACGGCCTCGACAGGTTCGCCGCAATAAGGGCAGTCGTAGCTCTGTAATTCCTGCATCAGGGTCTCCGGGATCAGTTATGCGTATAATTGGCCTATTCTTCAGACGGCTGTTTTAACAAAACTGTCTTCTTTTACCCTACACGTTTCCGACAAGAGAGCATGATGGGCGAATTCGATGCCATTCGACCTTACAACGATGCAGAAGTCCCCGCCGTCTTGGCACGCCTGCTGAGCGACAAAGCCTTTCTCGCAATTCTGACCAAATTCCGCTTCCCCCGCCTCGCGGGCGCACTCGGCTGGATCCTGCAACCCACCCTGGCGCGCAAGCTGCGCCGTGAGTTCGCAGGTATCGACTCGGTCGCCTCCCTGCAGGACAAGGTCGAATACTATGTCGACCACACCATCGAACGCGCTACCGACGGCGTGACCTATACCGGCGTGGAGCAGCTCAAGTCCGGTTGTGCCTATCTGTTTCTGGCCAACCACCGCGATATCGTGATGGACCCGGCGTTCGTCAACTATGCCGTGTACCACGCAGGCTTGCCTACACCGCGTATTGCGATTGGCGACAACCTGCTGCAAAAGCCGTTTGTCAGCGACCTGATGCGCCTGAACAAGAGTTTCATCGTGCATCGCTCAATCATCGGGCGCCGCGAGAAGATGGCGGCCTACCAGCTGTTGTCGGCCTACATCAACCATTCGATCACCAAGGATTGCCAGTCGATCTGGATCGCTCAGGCTGAGGGGCGGGCGAAGGACGGAGATGACCGAACCGAATCGGCGATCCTCAAGATGTTCCACATGAGCCGCAAGGAAGAACCATTTGGCGACGTGATTCGCTCTCTTAACCTGATCCCGGTATCGATCAGCTACGAGTACGATCCGTGCGACAGCGCCAAGGCCCGCGAGCTTTATATTCGGGCGACGACGGGTTCCTACGCCAAGACGCCCGGCGAAGACGATGTCAGCATCGCGCTGGGAATCACGGGCTACAAGGGCCGGGTACACGTGAACTTCGCACCGCCGATAACCGAGCATTTCGAGGACACCAAGCAATTGGCCATCGAAATGGACCGGCAAATTCTCGGCGGCTACCGACTCTTTCCGGTGCATTACCTGGCTTACGCACAATGGAACGATGCCGATCCGGCGATAGAGGTGCCAAAGGCAGAGGCTCTATTCCCGGCCGATGAGCTGGAGCGCGCCCGAGACGAGTGGGACGGCCGACTGGCAGGTGTGCCTCCTGAGCACCGCCCTTACCTTATCCAGCAATATGCAACGCCGGTCCGCAACCAGTACCGCGTCAAGGCCGGGCTGGCGCTGCCATAAGATAGATGCCCAAAAGATCGCCTATCGTGCCCATGCTCCAGCGTGGGCATGCTGTTCTGGACGCTCTGCGTCCGATCTTGAACGCCTCTCGGAAATATCCTGCATGAAAATTCTCTGCCGCTGTCACCGAAGCGTAACGCGGCGGCTGCATTGTGTGGCTCCTCGAGAAACGGACTTCACTCTTTTTGGAGCTTGTCATGCTGCATGCAAACAATCAGGACCGCCTGTACCTCATTGCCCAGAGCGATGAGCAGCAGGAGTTGATCGATGGTCTGGCCTTCAACGTTCAGGATCGCCACTGGCTGGTCTATTGCGCTCTGGGTGGGCACGTTCATCATGATCTGCCGGATCTGGATCAGGACACCGGCTTCAGCTTTCTGGATTTTTACCAGCAGGCGGCTTGAACCAGAAACCAAAAAGCCCGGCCCTTTCTACAAGGGCCGGGCTTTTTGTTTAGCGCCTTTTTAGCGCCGACGCTTACTGCGACAGGGTCGAACCGATGGTCGGGTCCTGGAACACGCGAGTCAGCGCGTCGCTCAACACGTCACTGACCAGCTTCGTGTTGGTTTCCTGATTCGGCGCCATGCCGAAACGCTGGTCCAGGGACGCTGCGTAGCGACCGCTGTAGGTACGACCGTTGTTGCGCACGTCAGCGCGGAAAGTCGAACTGATGGTCGCCTCGGTCACGTACAGCCCCTCTTTAGGCGACTGATATTTCAGGTCCGCCAGGGTCACCGTCAACTGTGGAGCACTGCCACCCTGGGTTGGCGTGAAGCCCAGCAGACGTACGGCTGCTTCGGCCTGGGCCTGCAACTTGGGCACGATGTCCGCGCCGTTGACGCTGATAGCGCTGGTTTCCGGGTACATCCCGCCACGCGTGCCCAGGGTCGGACCTGGACGGCCGTCGACCACGCGCACCACCACAGGCTGGCCGCGACCTACGGCCGCAAGCTGAGCATTGATCTTGGGGGTAGGACTCAATTGTTGCGGACTGTGGGCACACCCCACCAGGGTCAAACTGCTTACAGCAAGCAAACCGAACAAAATGCGACGCAGCATGCTCATTTCTCCATGGGCCAGACACTGAATGTGCAGCAGTATAGCGGCGTGCGCACTGCACTCACCAGTGGCCTCTGACGGGTAAGCCCGGATTGCCGCAAGCCGCTGCTGGTCGAAGCCTCACGATGTAATCAGGGCGTAACATGCGCGCGGCAGACTCGCCCTCATCGCACAGACGTTCATCCACGTCACAGGAGCTGCGCCATGAATCTGTTCCGTTCTCTGTTCACTGCCCGTCGTCAGCATCGCCACTATGCCCACATCGACCAGGCTGGCATCTGCCGCGCGTTCAAACACTGCGCCCAGCGTCCATCCGGCATCGAGTGGGTCGAAGTGACCGAGCAGCGACTGAGCTGGCTGAATCAGCCACTGCCCGCCAGCGCACGCGTTGCGCAGCGTAGCGCGCGTTCAACTCGCGGTCAGTTGCTCACCGCCTGACCCGACGGCGAATAAAAGTCATTTAAACCGATCAATTCCTGTCATTTCATCGCTATAATCTTCCCCCGATTATAAGGACGTCTCCTGATCGGGCCTCGCAGCATCGCTAATCACTGTATTAGCACCTCCGTATCGCCCACAGAGAGCCGCCCACACAGGTCATTTGCGCACGAGTGTGCTCGATGAAAGGTGAAGAATGCTCGAATCATATCGAACCTTTCTCACCTGCCAGCGCCTCACTCTTTATGCACCTGACCTGCCAGCGCTGTCATCGCAGCCATTTTGAGGTTTGGTTCACGTTCCCAAAAGGACGTGAAAAACGAGTTTCACTACTTCACAAGAGTGTGGCGAGCAAATGAATAGGTATGCGGTTGAACATGCACCATCAGCGTCTGAACCGGCCTTTTTGAACGGGACCGGCCGCGACTGCGCCTCCATGTCCGGCGCCTGACGTCCTAGTCGCGGGCCCGTCTTGCGACAGGCTCCCTGACGTTGGTCGAATGGCCTTGCAGGCTTGAAAATGCGTTCATGAGCTAATAATGAACCATCAACGAACCTGACCGGGACCTGCGCTTTAGATGCGAAAAATTGCGAAGAATCGGTCAGGCGATCCTGGCCAGGAAAACGAGGGCACTACCTTGATTCAAGCCCCGACACCTGGCAAACAGCCTCAGGATCGTATGCCGTCAATTTGGTGCTGCAGATTTTGGAGACGCGTTAATGGCGCATAACGAAGCAGTCGACGTAGTACTGGTCGGAGCCGGCATCATGAGTGCCACTCTGGCGGTATTGCTCAAAGAGCTCGACCCCGGCCTCAAGCTGGAAGTCGTTGAGCTGATGGATTCCGGTGCTGCAGAGAGTTCCAACCCCTGGAACAACGCCGGCACCGGTCACGCTGGTCTGTGCGAGTTGAACTACACGCCACCTGCGGCAGATGGCTCCATCGACATCAAGAAAGCGGTGCACATCAATACCCAGTTCGAGGTCTCGAAACAGTTCTGGGCTCACCTGATGCGCAAAGGCACGTTCGGTTCGGCAAAATCATTCATCAATCCGGTCCCTCACCTGAGCTTCGTACAGGGTGAAAAAGGCATCTCCTTCCTCAAGACCCGTTTTGAAGCGATGAGCAGGCATCACGCGTTTTCTTCGATGGAGTACACCGAGGACAAGGCGAAACTGGCTGAGTGGATGCCGCTGATGATGCCCGGCCGCCCGGCAGACGAGAAAGTCGCCGCAACGCGCATGATGAACGGCACGGACGTCAATTTCGGCGCGCTGACCAACCAGTTGCTTGATCACCTCTCACGCGCGCCGGACGCGCAAATCAAGTACCGCAGCCGAGTCACCAACCTGACCCGCAAGGGTGCTGGCTGGACAGTGACCGTCAAGGACGTGAACGGCGGCGGCACGCGTGAGATCGACGCAAAGTTCGTGTTCCTCGGTGCCGGCGGTGCAGCGCTGCCCTTGCTGCAGATGTCAGGCATCGAAGAGAGCAAAGGCTTCGGCGGTTTTCCGGTCAGCGGCCAGTGGCTGCGATGCGACAACCCGGAAGTGGTAAAGCACCATCAGGCCAAGGTCTACAGCCAGGCAGCCGTCGGTTCGCCGCCGATGTCGGTTCCGCATCTGGACACTCGCGTGGTCGACGGCAAGAAGTCCCTGTTGTTCGGACCTTATGCCGGTTTCACCACCAAATTCCTCAAGCACGGCTCGTTCCTCGACCTGCCGCTCTCGGTTCGCATCGCCAACATCAAGCCGATGCTGGCAGTCGCTCGCGACAACATGGACCTGACCAAATACCTGGTCAGCGAAGTGATGCAGTCGATGGAGCAACGCCTCGAATCGCTGCGGCGCTTCTACCCGGAAGCCAAGGCTGAAGACTGGCGCCTGGAAGTAGCTGGCCAGCGGGTGCAGATCATCAAGAAAGACCCGAAAAAGGGCGGTGTGCTGCAATTCGGTACAGAGCTGGTTTCTGCAAGCGACGGTTCGCTGGCCGCCCTGCTCGGCGCTTCACCTGGCGCCTCGGTGACCGTGTCGATCATGCTCGAACTTCTGGAACGCTGCTTCCCGGAAAAAACCCGCACTGAATGGGCTGGCAAGCTCGACGAGATTTTCCCGGCCCGGGAAAAGATTCTGGAAACCGATGCGCAGCTGTATGAGCGTGTCAGCACCCGGAACGACGAAGCCCTGGAACTGTTGGATAAAAGCAGCCAGGTGCAGAGTTTCTCCACGACTGAGGGGCACATCGACGAGCGGCACAAGCTGAATACGCCGTAAATCACCAGGCCTGCCCACAAAAAGCCCCGTGACACCTGGCGAGTCACGGGGCTTTTTGTTTGCCGGTTGCTTGCCGGGATCAGAGACTTCGCGACAGCACCGCAATGTGCTCCGGGCCAATTCCGCAGCAACCACCAATGTGCGTGGCACCGCGCTTCACCCAGTCCGCCGCCCACTGCTGATAACCCTCAGGGTCGAGGTCTTCACGCAATTCATCCAGACCGTCGTTCGCCTTGGCGTCCTTGGGTTGCGGGGGAAAGGCATTGGCGTAGGCGCCGATAGCGATATCGACGCCCAACGCTTCAAACACCTCACGCGCCGCATCGATCGCGCCACCGATCACTTCAGGCTGGCTGCAATTGAACAACAACGTTGCAACACCCATCTCGACAGCAGCCTTGGCGGCGTCGGCAACCGGCTCGCCGGAACGCAGGCGCGGGACTTCATCGGTGTCTTCATCCTGAAGGGTGAACGACAGCCAGAACGGTTTACCATCGGCAGGCAGACCGGCACGAATGGTCTGCGCTTCCAGAATGCAGCTCTGGGTCTCGGCCAGCCACAGATCGACGTGGGGCGAGAGCCCTGCCACCAACGGCTTGAGCACGTCGGCCGCCTGTTCAGGCTTGTAGAGGTCAGGACGATAGGAGCCGAACAGCGGTGGAATGGAACCCGCCACCCGCGCGCGGCCGCCCGACGCATCGGCTGCCGCACGCGCCAGTTGCCCGGCCAGCGCAGCCAGTGCCTGACCTTCGCGGGCGAAACGCTCTTCACCGATATGAAACGGAACAACCGCGTAACTGTTACTGGTGATGACCTGCGCGCCGCTGTCGATATAAGCGGTGTGTACCGCACTGACCGCCTCAGGCGCCTCGCTCAACGCCAGTGCCGACCATTCGGGCTGACGAAAAGGCGCGCCGCGACGCTGTAGCTCGCGGCCCATGCCGCCATCGAGAATTACAGTGGTGCCTTGGGTCATAGGTGATCTGCTTATATGTATATGAAAAAAACTCATTATGAGTCAGTCTTGTATAACGTATTTAATACGGCCCTTACATCAAACTACAAACACTTTTTCGGGGGATATCTGTGAACTATCGCGCTCTGCTGGGCATTGGCCTTGTGACTCTGGCTGCCTCGACTCAAGCCCTGGCTGGCGCTACGCTGGACCGCGTGCAGAAAAACAAAGAGCTGGTTAACGTCCTCATGGAAAGTTACCCGCCCTTCTCCTTCCTGAATGACAAGAACGAACTGGACGGCTTCGATGTGGACGTCGCCAAGGCCGTGGCGCAAAAACTCGGCGTCAAGCTGCGCCTTGAGACACCTTCCTGGGACGTGATCGCTGCAGGCCACTGGAGTGGGCGCTATGACATCTGCGTCTGCTCAATGACCCCAAGCAAGGCCCGCGCTGAAGTCTTCAGTTTTCCGGTCGAGTACTACGCATCGCCAGCGGTGATCGTGGTCAACGCTACGGATGACCGCATTCACTCGGCCAAGGACCTGAGCGGTAAAAAGGTCGGCCTGACCAGCGCATCAAGCTACGAAAGCTACCTGAACAAGAACCTGGTGATCGACGGCGCGGAAGACAAGCCGTTGCAATACCCGTTCGAAGACGTGCAGATCGCCCCTTACGACAACGACAACGTAGCGTTTCAGGACCTCGGGCTGGGCGCGGGCAAGCGTCTGGACGCGATACTGACCAACCTGGTGACGGCAAAACCGCGCCTGGACCAAGACAAACGTTTCAAGCTGGCGGACGAGTCGCTTTACGAAGAGCCCAACTCGGTGGCGATCGAGAAAGATGACCCGGAATGGGATGCCAAAGTGCGTGAAGTCTTTGCTGAACTCAAGAAAGACGGCACCTTGAGCAAGCTGTCGCAAAAGTGGATCGGTGCTGACATCAGCAAATGACTTCCTTCGAGCCGCAACGTCCACCCGAGCAGGCCGATCAAAGCGTGCTCAAGCGCATCTTAGGGTTCCGCACACGGCTTTACCTGACCTGGCTGGTCATGTTTGTGCTGTTCGCCGGGTTTTTCCTGAGCTTCGATCTGAAGCTGTCGATCATCCTCGACAAGCTGCCGAACCTGATCGGCCTGCATCTTGCGCCCAACGGGTTTCTTCAGGGGGCAGCACTGACGCTGTTTGTGTCGCTGTGTTCGATCATCGTGTCGGTGGTGCTGGGCTTTGTCACAGCGCTGGCGAGACTGTCCAGCAGCGCAGTGGCATTCGGTATCGCCAGCTTTTACGCGTCATTCTTTCGCGGTACACCCTTGCTGATCCAGATTCTGCTGATTTACCTGGGGTTACCGCAGGTGGGAATCGTGCCGGGCGCGATCATGGCCGGGGTGATAGCCCTGTCACTCAACTACGGGGCTTACCTGAGCGAGATCTTCCGCGCCGGCATCATTGGCGTTGCTGCCGGGCAGCGTGAAG
Source organism: Pseudomonas coronafaciens pv. oryzae str. 1_6 (assembly GCF_000156995.2). Lineage (NCBI taxonomy): Bacteria > Pseudomonadati > Pseudomonadota > Gammaproteobacteria > Pseudomonadales > Pseudomonadaceae > Pseudomonas > Pseudomonas coronafaciens. The sequence continues at coordinate 4,318,435 of NZ_CP046035.1, forward strand.
CTGCCCTGGCCCTGGCCCTGCGTCCGGCACAGATCTTCTGGCGGGTAACCCTGCCTCAGGCGATGCGCACCATCATCCCGCCGACCACCAACCAGTTCATTTCCATGCTCAAGGACTCGTCGCTGATCTCAGTGATGGGGGTCTGGGAAGTGATGTTTCTGGCGCAATCGTATGGCCGGTCCAGCTATCGCTACATCGAAATGCTGACCACCGCTGCGGTGCTCTACTGGATCATGTCGATCGGCCTGGAACTATTGCAGTCCAGGCTGGAGAGGCATTACGGCAAGGCATATCAGGCGCGCAAGTAAGCAAAGGTAGGCTTCTGCCAGCGGGGGTGTGGGGGCCAAGTGCCTTTGAACAACCCCTGAAACCGGTGACTTCGGTTATACCTGATGTATCGTATGCACTGGTTTTACTGCCGGTTCCCGACAGATCGTGGACAAGTCCGCTCCTACGATTCAGGCAGACCAGACGAGCGAAGCATCGCTCGGTCCGCGCCTGCAATTCCTAGAGATTGTGGCGTTCACTAACTATCAGCCGCGGGCTTTTTCGATCAGTTCGATGTACTCATCGGCATTGCGCTGATCCTTGATCAGGGCGATGAAGTCGTTGCCGTGTTCGTCCTTGCCATCAAAGTCGTGGCCGGCTTCCTTGAAGAACACCAAGAAACGCTCGAAGTCATTGATGCGCAGGCCACGGTAGGCCTTGATCAGTTTGTGCAGTGACGGCGAGGTGGCATCGTACGGTTCGAAGTTCAGGAACAACTTGATCTGCTCATCGCCGATCTCATCCCCAATCAACTGCTTCTTGTCTTTACGCATTGCAGGCTCCAGCTTGTCGCGGACACTTTCACGGGCGCGCAGTTTACCCCCCGGTGAGCGCAGGGCTCAACGCGTACGTGCTGATGTGGTGTGCAGGTCGGCCCAGATATGGCCGTTGGCGTAGCTCAGGTACTGGCAATAAACCTTTTCGTTGCGCAGCAGGTCCACCAGCACCCGATACTGAGACAGCGGGTAATAAAGGGTCAGGGTTCGGGATGGCTCGTCATAGGTGGGCTTTTTCAGGCTTTTGCTTTCGCCGCCATCGAAATGCACCAGCACCTGTGAGATCGACGCGCCCTTGTTCAGCGACTTGCCGTTGAGGCGCAGCGACAACGGCGAGGTCACCGGGATCGGCTGCTGACTGGATTGCCGCTGATTACCGGCAACAATGGTGTACTCGGTGACCTGCATCAATTGCTGCTGCTCCGGCGCACCGTCACGCAGGCTCAGGTCATCAGGCGGCAGATATTGCTCGTGCATGGGGCTGACTGAAACCGGCGCAGCGGGCGCTGCGACTGTCACACCAGACAACAGCACCAGCGCCACGGCGCCGGGAATCAGTAGCTTCATTCGGGAGTTCCAGATAATTGCGAATCGACGACCGCCCCTTCTCGCAGAAGCGGTCGTCAGAATGCCTTACATCCCCTTGACGGCATAGATGCCGGCAGCATTACGCCAGTAACCTTTGTAGTCCATGCCGAAGCCGAAGATGTAACGGTCGATGCATGGCAACCCCACGTAATCGGCTTTCAGGTCAGGCCGGGCCTTGCGGTCGTGGTCCTTGTCGATCAGCACCGCGGTGTGTACAGCGCGGGCACCGGCGTGTTTACAGAAGTCGATGATGGCGCTCAGCGTGTGGCCTTCATCGAGGATGTCGTCGATGATCAGCACATCACGGTCAATGAACGAGACTTCGGGCTTGGCTTTCCAGAACAGATCGCCACCCGTGGTTTCGTTGCGATAGCGCGTTGCGTGCAGGTAGGACGCTTCCAGCGGGAAATTCAGATGGGTCAGCAGCTTGCCGGAAAAGATCAGGCCGCCGTTCATGACGCAGAACACGACCGGGTTGCGGTCTGCCAGTTCGGCGTTGATCTGCGCACCGACACGGGCAATGGCAGCGTCGACTTCGGCCTCTGTGTACAGGCAGTCAGCCTCGCGCATGATTTGACGGATATGCTCGAGATCAGCGGACATGACGCTCTCCAGTTATGGCGGTTCAAGAAAAGCGGGCAAAGGTACGCATCCGTTCAAGCCAGAGCAAGCGATTCTGGACTAACGTTGCGAGTGTCTTCTAAAAGTAGCGAACGTCGACGCCTTAGGACAATACTGCACGTGCGTTAAGACAGTAACAGCTGAATAGATTAATCTAGGCCGATTTTTTGCCCCGCTGGAGCTTTCCCCCATGCCCATTCGTGAAATCCGTCACCCGCTGATCCGCCACAAGCTCGGTCTGATGCGCCGCGCCGATATCAGCACCAAGAATTTCCGTGAGCTGGCTCAGGAAGTCGGCGCTCTGCTTACCTACGAAGCGACAGCCGATCTTACCCTTGAAAACTACGATATTCAGGGCTGGGCGGGTACCGTGTCGGTCGAGAAGATCGCTGGCAAGAAAATCACTGTTGTGCCCATCCTGCGGGCCGGCATCGGCATGCTCGACGGTGTGCTCAGCCTGATTCCGGGCGCCAAGGTCAGCGCTGTAGGCGTCGCCCGCAACGAAGAGACCCTGCAGGCCCATACGTACCTGGAAAAGCTGGTACCGGAAATCGACGAGCGTCTGGCCATGATCATCGACCCGATGCTGGCAACCGGCAGCTCGATGGTCGCGACCATCGACCTGCTCAAAAAAGCCGGCTGCAAGGAAATCCGTGCGATGGTGCTGGTGGCTGCGCCGGAAGGCATTGCTGCGGTCGAGAAGGCTCACCCGGATGTGATGATCTACACCGCGTCCATCGACGAGCGCCTCAACGAACACGGCTACATCATTCCCGGTCTGGGCGATGCCGGTGACAAGATTTTCGGCACAAAACAGAAGGACGCGTAACCCGATGACGCAGCAGGAGTTCAACGATCCACTGTGGCGCACCATTCTGTCAGGTGCGCAAATGCTGTTCGTGGCCTTTGGCGCGCTGGTGCTGATGCCGCTGATCACCGGACTAGACCCCAACGTCGCGCTGTTTACTGCAGGTCTCGGCACGCTGTTGTTCCAGATCGTCACCGGGCGCCAGGTGCCGGTCTTTCTGGCATCGAGCTTTGCGTTCATCACGCCGATCATTCTCGCCAAAGGCCAATTCGGTCTGGCCGCGACCATGGGCGGTGTCATGGCGGCAGGCTTCGTCTACACCTTTCTTGGTCTGGCGGTGAAAATCAAAGGCACCGGTTTCATCGACCGCATGCTGCCGCCGGTAGTGATCGGGCCGGTGATCATCTCGATCGGCCTAGCCATGGCGCCGATCGCAGCCAACATGGCGATGGGCAAGACCGGCGATGGCGTAGTGCTGATTCCTTATCAGACCGCCATGCTGATTTCGATGCCTGCGCTGCTGACGACCTTGATCGTGGCAGTATTCGGCAAGGGTATCTTCCGTCTGGTGCCGATCATTTCCGGCGTGCTGGTGGGGTTTGCGCTGTCGTTCTATTTCGGCGTGGTAGATACCAAAAAGATTGCTGACGCAGCCTGGCTCGCCCTGCCGCACTTTACGGCGCCGGAATTCAACTGGCAGGCGATTCTGTTCATCGTCCCGGTCGCGCTGGCCCCGGCCATCGAACACATCGGTGGCGTTATAGCAGTCGGCAGCGTGACCGGTCGCGATTACCTGAAGAAACCGGGCCTGCATCGCACCCTGTTTGGTGACGGCGTGGCGACAACTGTTGCCGGTCTGTTTGGCGGACCACCCAACACCACGTACGCCGAAGTGACCGGCGCGGTGATGCTGACTAAAAACTACAACCCGCAGATTATGGTCTGGGCATCGTTTTTCGCGATTACCCTGGCGTTTATCGGCAAGTTCGGCGCACTGCTGCAAAGCATTCCGGTACCAGTGATGGGCGGGATTCTGTGCCTGCTGTTCGGTTCGATTGCCGCAGTGGGGATGAACACGCTGATCCGCCACAAGATCGACCTGGCCGAAGCACGCAACCTGGTGATCGTTTCAGTAACCCTGGTGTTCGGTATCGGCGGCGTGCTGATCGGCACTGGCAACGGCCCGAACGATTTCGGCCTGAAAGGCATCGCCCTGTGCGCCGTGACCGCGATCGTCCTGAACCTGATATTGCCCGGGAATGACAGCTGGAAGAACAAGCAGCTGGATGATCAGTTGCCGTAACGCCTGGCGCTTGAAGAACACTATCGTGCCCATGCTCCGCGTGGGCATGCAGTTCTGGGCGCTCTGCGTCCACCTTTGATGTTCAGCACGTCACAACATCAACGGCGCACGCTCGCATAGCCTGCTCAGTTCTTTTGCCCAGTTCGGATCGTCGTTCAGGCACGGCACCAGTATCAGCTCCTCGCCTCCCGCCTCCTTGAACTGCTCTGCCCCGCGATCGCCAATCTCTTCCAGCGTCTCGATGCAGTCCGCCACGAACGCCGGGCACATGACCAGCAGCTTCTTCACGCCTTGCGCCGCCAGCTCATCGAGATGTGCTTCGGTGTAGGGTTCGATCCACTTGGCGCGCCCAAGACGCGACTGGAACGACACCGACCACTTGCCATCCGGAATGCCCATGCGCTTTGCGAACGCTGCCGCCGATTGAATGCACTGAGCGCGGTAGCAGGTGGCAAGCACTTCGGCTGGCGCGGTCATGCAGCAATCGTCTTTCAGGCAGTGCTTGCCGGTCGGATCAAGCTTGTGCAGGTGCCTCTCGGGCAAACCATGAAAGCTCAGCAGCAGGTGGTCGTAAGACTGCTCCAGGTGCGGGCGCACGCTTTCTACCAGCGCACTCAGGTACTCGGGCTGGTCGTAGAACGGCTGCAGCACCGAGAACTGCATTTTCAGCGATTTGGCCCGCACCACGCGCTTGGCCTCTTCGATGACTGTGGTCACCGTGCTATCAGCGAACTGCGGATAAAGCGGGGCCAGCGTCACCTTCTTGAAGCCCTGCTCCGACAAGCGTGTCAGCACGGTTTCGATAGAGGGCTCGCCGTAACGCATCGCCAGCTCGACCGGGCCATGCGACCACTCTTTCTTCACGGCCGCTTGCAGCCGCTTGCTCAGCACCACCAGTGGCGAACCTTCATCCCACCAGATGGAGGCGTAGGCGTGAGCGGACTGTTCGGGGCGTTTGATCAGAATCAGCGACACCAGCAGCCGGCGCACCGGCCATGGCAGATCGATCACATACGGGTCCATCAGGAACTGGTTTAGGTAACTGCGCACGTCGGCCACTTGAGTAGAGGCAGGCGAACCCAGGTTGACCAGCAACAAAGCGTGATCAGTCATGCAACATCCTATTTCAAAGGCTTTCAGTGGCGGCCCAGCAATTCCTGCAGGGCAGTGTCGAGTTCGGTGTATCTAAACGTGAAACCGGCTTCCTGCAAACGCTCCGGCCTGGCGCGCTGGCCGCCGAGAAGCAACACCGAGAGCTCACCCAGCAACACTTTCAAGGCCAGTGCAGGCATGGGCATGAACGCTGGCCTGTGCAGAATGCCTGCCAGTGTCTTGGCAAACTGCTGGTTGCGCACCGGTGACGGCGCACAGACATTATAAGGACCCTTTGCTTCATTCAGATTCAACAGAAAATCAATCGCCGCAATTTGATCATCGATGTGAACCCACGGCATCCACTGCCTGCCGTTGCCGATAGGCCCGCCCATGCCGAACCTGAAGGGCGGCAACAGGCGTTGCAGGAAACCGGCCCGGTCCGACAGCACCAGCCCGGTACGTATCAGCACCACACGCACGCCCAATGACTCGGCACGCAGCGCGGTTTCTTCCCAGGCGTTGCACAGCTGGCTGGCGAAATCTTCTTTGGCAGGTGGTGACGTTTCGTCGATTTCCCGCTCGCCGCAGTTGCCGTACCAACCCACGGCAGAGCCGGAGATCATCAGCGCAGGCTTTTGCGAGCGGGTGCCCAGCCAGGTCAACAACTGTTCGGTCAGGCCGATACGGCTTTCCCACAGCAGCAGACGGCGCTTGCGGGTCCAGGGGCGATCGGCAATCGGTGCGCCAGCCAGATTGATAATGGCATCCACCGACAGTGTACCCAGCTCATCGAGACCGGCAATGCCACGCACGGACGGGCCGCACAGCTCGGGCACATCAGCAGGCTTTCGGCTCCACACGGTCAGCTCATGGCCTTGAGCAGACCAGAAACGACAGAGTGCCCGTCCTATCAGACCAGTACCACCGGTCAGCAATATATGCATGGCAGATAACCTCGCGTGGCGTGCATGACAATTGAACAGTCTTATCTTCAACAGCTTCGCTTGTCAGGAAAAGGAAACTGTTTGCTGAACCATAGGCCACACCTGAACAGGTCGCTGTTTTGACCGCTTGCCCGGTGGCTGACGGTTCGACCTTGCAGGTTGCAATGTGACTCACTGTGCAGACTCAAAAACCACTGCAACTTATACCAAACAAGAAGATTGTACAGGTTTTCACTACGGCGTAGTCTGTACAGACAAGGTAACGAGGCCCCTATGACTGTCCCTATCGCAATCATCGGTACCGGTATCGCCGGACTTTCAGCAGCCCAGGCGCTTACATCTGCCGGGCATCAAGTACACCTATTCGATAAAAGCCGCGGCAGCGGTGGTCGGATGTCCAGCAAGCGCAGCGATGCGGGGTCGCTGGACATGGGTGCACAATATTTCACCGCGCGTGACCGACGCTTCGCCACAGCAGTCAAGCAGTGGCAGGCCCAAGGGCATGTTGCCGAATGGACACCGCTGCTCTATAACTTCCACGGTGGCAGGCTCAGCCCTTCTCCGGATGAACAGGTGCGTTGGGTCGGCAAGCCCGGAATGAGCGCAATCACCCGCGCCATGCGTGGCGACCTGCCGGTGTCATTCTCGTGCCGCATCGCCGAAGTGTTTCGCGGTGAAGAGCACTGGAACCTGCTGGATGCCGAAGGCAAGAATCACGGCCCGTTCAGCCATGTCATCATCGCCACCCCTGCCCCGCAGGCCAGTGCATTGCTGGCTGCCGCCCCGAAACTGGCCAGCGTGGTCGCAGGCGTCAAGATGGACCCGACCTGGGCGGTCGCGCTCGCTTTCGAGACGCCGTTGCAGACTCCCATGCAAGGTTGCTTCGTTCAGGACAGCCCGCTTGACTGGCTGGCCCGCAACCGCAGCAAACCCGGACGTGACGACACCCTCGACACCTGGGTCCTGCACGCCACCAGTCAATGGAGCAGGCAAAACCTCGACGCTTCACGAGAACAGGTCATCGAGCACCTGCATGGCGCCTTTGCCGAATTGATCGACTGCGTGATCCCCGCCCCGGTGTTCAGTCTGGCGCACCGCTGGCTGTACGCCCGACCTGCCGGCTCACATGAATGGGGCGCCTTGTCGGATGCCGACCTGGGCATTTATGTCTGCGGCGACTGGTGTTTGTCCGGACGCGTGGAAGGTGCCTGGCTCAGTGGCCAGGAAGCCGCACGCCGTTTGTTGGAACACATGCAATGAACCAGATAAACCCGCGCAAACTGCTGCTGTCGAAATGGACCGCAGCCACCCCGCTCAATCGTGAAAAGCACTTTCTGGTGACTGAACTGTTCAAGGATGAAGAAGGCACCGTGCTGGAGATCGAACTGCAAGCCGTACTGACCCAGCGCAGCGAGCGGCTGCCGTGGCAGGTGCTGCAGCAGTCGGACATCTGGCAGATGGGCTGGAAATGATTTTCGTGCCAATACGTGCGGAACGAGAATCAAAGGCAGTCGGCAGCAGCCTTTAAAACCCTCTACAAAGAATTTGACTTGTACACCTATCCCCCTATGATGAGGAGAAGTTGTACAGCACAGTTAATCTGTACAAGTCTTCTGTAGAGGTGATTGATGCCCATGCCTGCAATCGAAAAACCCAAACTCGGCATCAGTGCCTGCCTGATGGGCGCCGAGGTTCGTTTCAATGGCGGACACAAGGAGTCTCACCTGTGTACGCAGGCACTGAGCAAATATTTCGATTTCGTCCAGGCCTGCCCTGAAGTGGCGATCGGCATGGGTATTCCGCGAGAGCCGATCAGGCTGGTTGGCGACGCAGAAAACCCTAAAGCGCTGGGCTCGGTCAATCGCGAGCTGGATGTTACAGAGGCCCTTGCGGAGTACGGCGTACAGATGGCCGAGGAGCTGGGCGATATCTGTGGTTACATTTTCATGCAGAAATCCCCGTCCTGCGGTCTGGAGCGGGTCAAGGTGTACCGTGAGAACGGCGCGCCGGTCGACGGCGGCGGGCGCGGTATCTATGCGCAAGCCTTTTGCGAGCGCCACCCCAACCTTCCGGTCGAGGAAGACGGGCGTCTCAACGACGCCGTACTGCGGGAAAACTTCGTGACGCGGGTATTTGCCTACGCGGCCTGGCAGCAACTGTTGAAAGATGGCGTTACCCGACGCGCGCTGACCGAATTCCACTCACGCTACAAATATCAGTTGATGGCCAACGACCCGGTGCAGTACAAGGCGCTGGGCAAGATGCTGGGCAGCATGGGCCGCAGTGACCCTAACGAAATAGCCCCTCTGTATTTCAGCGAACTGATGGCAGCCTTGAAGAAGTGCGCCACCCGCAGCACCCACACCAATGTGTTGCAGCACCTTTGCGGTTATCTCAAGCAGACCATCACCAGTGAAGATAAACAGGAAATCCAGCAAGTGATCAGTCAGTACCATCAGGGCATCGTGCCGCTGATCGTACCGCTGACCCTGCTCAAGCATCATTTTCGCCAACACCCTGATCCTTATGTGGCACTGCAGGTTTACATGCAGCCCCACCCGGAAAACCTCAGCTTGCGAAATGCGATTTGACACTCATGAGTAATGAAGCAGAAAAAGACGCCGAGCTGCCGGGCGACTGGCTGCCTATTCGGGAAGTTGCCCGGCAGACAGGCGTCAACGCGGTCACCCTGCGTGCATGGGAACGCCGTTATGGCCTGATCGTCCCGCACCGCACAGCCAAGGGCCACCGGCTGTACTCGGACGAACATGTCCAGCGCGTCATGAAGATCCTCACCTGGCTCAATCGTGGCGTGTCGGTCAGTCAGGTCAAAGGCCTGATTGACGACAATGCGCAGGATGCCCTGCCCCCCACCAACGATTGGGACGCGCTGCGTCAGACGCTGCTGATCGCAATCGGTGAACTGGCCGAACGGCGCGTCGATGACGTGTTTAATCAGGCCATGGCTCTCTACCCGCCAAGAACGTTGTGCGAACAATTGCTGCTGCCCCTGCTGGCCGAACTGGAACAGCGCTGGCAAGGCAAATTCGGCGCCCGTCTGGAGCGTACGTTCTTCTTTTCGTGGCTGCGCAGCAAGTTTGGCGCACGGATCTACCACAACAATCGCCAGCTCAGCGGCAGCCCCTTGTTGCTGGTCAATCAGTCCGACCTGCCGCTCGAACCGCACCTGTGGCTCGCGGCCTGGCTGGTGAGCAGCGCTGATTGCCCGGTAGAAGTGTTCGACTGGCCGCTGCCGGTCGGCGAGCTGGCACTGGCCGCCGAGTACTTGAAGCCACGCGGCATATTGCTCTACTCCAGCAAAGCGCTGAACGTCGCCCAACTGCCGCGGCTGCTGGCCAATATTACCTGCCCTGTAGTGCTCGGCGGACCAACGGTGCAGATCCATAACGCCGAATTGCTCGTACATGCAAACGAGATAACTGGCCTGACCCTCGCCCACGACGCGCTCAGTGCGCAGATCGAGCTAGGCAGGCTCGGACTTATCTAAGGACTTCCCATGCAACTGATCTGGCTGCGCAGCGACCTGCGCGTTCACGACAACACTGCCCTGACGGCCGCCCTGCAGCGGGGCCCGACGCTGGCGGTGTACCTGCTCAGCCCGGCGCAGTGGCACAGCCACGACGACGCCGATTGCAAAGTGGATTTCTGGCTGCGCAACCTGGTGGAACTTGAAAAAGCGCTGGGCAAACTGAATGTGCCGCTGCTGATCCGCGAAGCCGACACCTGGGATAAGGCGCCCGAAGTGCTGTCGACGCTGTGCAAAGAGCTCAAGGTCGAAGGCGTACACCTCAATCAGGAATATGGCGTCAACGAAACCCGTCGTGATCAAGCGGTACAGCAGACCCTGGAAAAAGACGGCATTCACGTCACCCACTATCTGGATCAATTGCTGTTCAAGCCGGGCAGCATTCTGACCAAGACCGGTAACTATTTTCAGGTTTTCACCCAGTTCAAGAAAGTCTGCTATACCCGTCTGCACGAGGCCATGCCGCGCCTGGTGCGCACGCCGCCGGCGCAACAGCCGCTGTCGGTTAAAAGCGATGCGATCCCGGAGCAGGTAAAGGGTTTTGCCACGCCGTCAAAAGCGTTGCGTGATCTGTGGCCAGCAGGAGAAGCCGAAGCCAGTCGCCGGATGGCTGCCTTCGCAGATGAGCAGATCAGTTATTACAAGACCGACCGCGATTTTCCGGCCAAACCTGGCACCAGCCAGTTGTCGGCTTATCTTGCAGCAGGAGTGATTTCGCCACGCCAGTGCCTGCATGCCGCTCTGGCCAGCAATCAGGGTGAGTTCGAAACTGGCGATGTCGGCACCGTGACCTGGATCAACGAGCTACTATGGCGGGAGTTCTATAAACACACGTTAGTGGGCTTTCCGCGGGTTTCACGTCATCGCGCCTTCAGGCCAGAAACCGAGGCTCTCAAATGGCGCGATGCGCCCGATGAACTGCTGGCCTGGCAAGAAGCGCGCACCGGCCTGCCGATCATCGACGCCGCGATGCGCCAGTTGCTGGAAACCGGATGGATGCACAATCGGCTAAGGATGGTCGTTGCAATGTTTCTCACTAAAAACCTGCTGATCGACTGGCGCGAAGGCGAGCGCTTTTTCATGCGCCACCTGATTGATGGCGACCTGGCGTCGAACAATGGCGGCTGGCAATGGAGTTCCTCCACTGGCACCGACTCGGCCCCGTATTTCCGTATCTTCAATCCGCTGTCGCAATCAGAAAGGTTCGACCCCGAAGGCGTGTTCATCAAGCGCTGGCTGCCAGAGCTGGCCGACCTGAACAAAAAGCAGCTGCATGACCCTTCATCTATCGGCGGTTTGTTCGGCGCTGCCGACTACCCGAAACCCATCGTCGACTTGAGCAAAAGCCGCGCTCGCGCCCTGGCCGCCTTCAAGGCGCTTCCAGCCCGCCAGCCTGCTGCAGGACCCGACAATGGCTGAATTCCTGCATAGCTTTGCCGAAGGCTTTGCCGCACTGAACAAGGATAACCTTGAGCGGGTGGCCGAGCTTTACAGCGAAGATGTGTCCTTCAGCGACCCGATGCATGACATTCATGGCCTTGCGGCCATGCAGCGCTATTTCGCCCAGCTATATGCCAACGTGCACGATCTGCATTTCGACTTCCATGCCTTCGACGAAGTACGTCCCGGCGAGGGCTATCTGGTCTGGACGATGAGCTACTCGCACCCACGTCTTGCCGGTGGCCGGACGATTCGGGTAGAAGGCTGCTCGCACCTGAAGTGGCGCGACAAGGTTTACCGCCATCGGGATTACTTCGATGCCGGCGCGTTGCTCTATGAACATCTGCCCGTGATGGGTCGAGTCATCCATTGGCTGAAGAAGAGGTTGGGATGAACACTCCTGTTGCACGACGCATCTGGTTGACCGGAGCAAGCAGCGGCATCGGTCTGGCGCTGGCCAAAGAGCTGCTCGACGCCGGGCATCGACTGGCCTTGACCGCCAGGACGCTGGACCCCCTGCAGAAACTGGCAGACAGCCACCCGCTGCAGGTATTGCTGGTCACGGGTGACATTACCGACAGCTCGCAAGTCAAAGCCATGGCCGAGCGTATCGCGCAGGAATGGGGAGCGCTGGACACCGCGATCTTCAATGCCGGTACGTGTGAATACATAGACGCCCGCCACTTCGAGGCAGCGATGGTAGAGCGCGTGGTGCGCACCAACCTGCTCGCCAGCAGTTACTGCATTGAAGAAGCCCTGCCTTTGTTGCGCAACGGCAACCAGCCACACCTGGTGGGCGTTGCCAGCGCGGTGACATTCCTGGCGCTGCCCAGGGCAGAAGCCTATGGCGCATCAAAAGCGGGCCTGCGCTACCTTTACGAAGCTCTGCGCATTGATCTGGCCAGCGAAAACATCGACGTCACGATCGTCAGTCCCGGTTTTGTCGACACCCCGCTGACGCAAAAAAACGATTTCCCGATGCCTATGCGCTGGCCGGTCGAAAAGGCAGCTCGCTACATTGCCGATAACCTGAGCCGTACTCGTCGTCCGCTGGAAGTCTCCTTCCCTGCTGTGTTCATCCTCGCCATGCGTCTGCTGGCCCTGCTCCCGGTACGCGCACGCCTGGCCATCGGCAAACGCATGGCGCGCAGCGAGACAGGCCATAAGGACACTCCATGAAAATCGCAGTCATTGGCAGCGGTATCTCAGGGTTGACCAGCGCCTACCTGCTCAATCGCTCTCACGAAGTGACGGTTTTCGAATCGTCCGACTGGATCGGCGGGCACACCCACACCGTGGATGTAGTGGTCGAAGGGCGTCCTTATGCTGTCGATACCGGCTTCATCGTCTTCAACGACTGGACCTACCCGAATTTCATTCGCCTGCTGGGTCAGTTGGGCGTAGGTTTCAAACCCGCTGAAATGAGCTTTTCGGTGCACGACCCGCGCACCGGTGTGGAATACAACGGCAACAACCTCAACAGTCTGTTCGCCCAGCGCAGCAATCTGTTTTCGCCCAGGTTCTGGGGCATGCTGCGCGATATCCTGCGTTTCAACCGCCAATCGGTCGATGACCTGGAACAGCAGCGCATCGCCGCAGACACCACACTCGGCGACTACCTGAAAAGCGGCGGCTACGGCCAACGTTTCATCGATCATTACATCGTGCCCATGGGCGCCGCGATCTGGTCCATGTCGCTGGCCGACATGCTCGGCTTTCCCCTGCAATTCTTCGTGCGCTTCTTCAAGAACCACGGCCTTTTGTCGGTGACGCATCGTCCGCAATGGTGCGTGATCGAGGGCGGCTCGCGAAGCTATGTAGGACCATTGACCGCTTCATTCCGGGATCGCATTCGTCTGTCGTGCCCGGTCACCCGCGTAGAGCGCGACAGTGAAGGCGTGACCATACACAGTGCTGCAGGCAGTGAGCGTTTCGACAAAGTGGTGTTCGCCTGTCACAGCGATCAGGCACTGGCACTGCTGGGCGATCCGTCCAGCGCCGAACAGTCGATCCTCGGCGCTTTGCGCTATGCCGAGAACGACGTGGTGTTGCACACCGATACCCGCTTGCTGCCTGACCGCCGCCTGGCCTGGGCAAGCTGGAACTACCGTCTTGGCGGTGCAAAGCAACAGCAGGCCGCCGTCACCTATGACATGAACATCCTGCAAGGCATCGAAAGCGATACCACGTTCTGCGTCAGCCTTAACCAGACATCAGCCATTGATCCGGCGAAAATTCTCGGTAGCTATCAGTACGCGCATCCGCAATACAGCCTTGAGGCAATAGCCGCGCAGGCGCGCTGGCAGGACATCAACGGCGTCAGCCACACCTGGTATTGCGGCGCCTATTGGGCCAACGGCTTTCACGAAGACGGCGTGGTCAGCGGGTTGCGGGTGGCCGAAGCCTTTGGTGAAACACTGTGAACAGCGCGCTCTACAGCGGCTGGATCAGCCATCGACGGTTTTCGCCCCGTGCCCATGAGTTCACCTATCGCATAGGTCTGCTCTACCTGGACCTGGACGAACAGGACACCGTGCTGGGGCTTTCACCGCTGGCAGGGCGCAAACGTTTCGCGCCGTTCTCGTTTCGCGAACGCGACTATCTGCCGGAGCTGACTGGGCACGGCACGTCGCTCGTAGACGCCGTCCGCGAGCGCGTCGGCAAGGCGCTGGGCCGCACGCCGTCGGGTCGTGTCTGCCTGCTGACGCAAGCACGCAGCTGGGGCCTGTCGTTCAACCCGGTGAGCTTTTTCTACTGCCACGAGGCTGACGGCACACTGGCTGCGATTCTGTGCGAAGTCACCAATACGCCGTGGGGCGAGCGTTACAGCTACGTCCTGCCTGCGACCGGGGCCGGCCATCAATACTTTGCGGTGGCCAAAGCCTTTCATGTTTCCCCGTTTCTGCCGCGCGATCTGGAATACCGCATGAGTTTCCGCCAGCCGGGCGAGAGGATCGGTGTCCACATGGCTGACTGGCAAGGCGACCTGAAAATGTTCGACGCCACGCTCAATCTCACGCGTCAGGACCTCAGCCGCCAGACGTTGCATCGCTACCTGATCACTTATCCATGGATGACCGCAAAAACCTGTCTGGCGATTTACTGGCAGGCAATGCGTCTGCTGGTAAAACGCATTCCCATTTTTTCTCATCAGGCCGCCGACGGCGAATACCGTGCAGCCGCCGCGCAATCCAAGGATCAACACCATGAAAAGCAGTAGCAGTAGTTTTTCTGCCAATCTGGGTACCAATGGTCTGACGGCAAACATTCTGCGTCGCGGAGTGCTGCGTCAACTCGCAAGCCTGCGCAACGGTCAGTTGGTGGTCGTTGAAAGGGGCGAGCGACATGTGTTCGGCAAGACCGGCGCGCTGATTCAGGCCGAGGTGCATGTCGTTGACTCCGCCGCTTGGGGCATGATCGCCAGCACTGGCTCCATCGGTGCAGGCGAGGCATTTATCCACGGCTACTGGACCACGCCGGATCTGACCGCAGTCGTCCGGGTGTTTGTCAGCAATCTGGATGTGCTGGACGCAATGGAAGGCGGCATGGCGCGCCTGACGCGGCCGCTGATTCATGGTTTGCACTGGCTCAACCGCAACACCCGCGAAGGCTCGCAGAAAAACATTGCGGCCCATTACGATCTGGGCAATACGCTGTTCGAGCAGTTCCTCGACCCTACCATGATGTATTCAGCGGCGCAGTTCCTCAGCGACAGCGACACGCTGGAACAGGCCCAGCTGAACAAGCTGGAGCGCATCTGCCAGAAACTGGCCCTCAAACCTACTGATCACCTGCTGGAGATCGGCACAGGCTGGGGCAGCATGGCCATTTACGCCGCGCAACATTACGGCTGTCGCGTGACCACCACCACACTGTCGAAAGAGCAGTTCGCCTATACCGAGCAACAATTGATCAAGCTGGGCTTGCAGGATCGCGTCACGCTGCTGCTGACCGACTACCGCGACCTGACCGGTGAATACGACAAGCTGGTGTCCATCGAAATGATCGAAGCGGTGGGCCATCGCTTTCTGCCGACCTATTTCAAGCAATGCGCGAACCTGCTCAAGAGCAACGGCATGATGCTGCTGCAGGCGATCACTATTCGCGAGCAGCGTTATGCACAGGCCAAACGCAACGTCGATTTCATCCAGCGCTATATCTTCCCGGGTGGCGCCTTGCCTTCGGTAGCGAAGATCCTCGACATCGTTGGCAGCGACACAGACATGAATCTGCTGCACATGGAAGACTTCGGCCTGCACTACGCCCGTACGCTGCGCCTGTGGCACGACAACTTCAAGAGCGCGCACGGCAGACTCACCGAACTGGGTTATGACGACTATTTCCTGCGCCTCTGGGAGTTTTACCTGTGCTACTGCGAAGGTGGCTTTCTGGAGCGAACGATCGGTACGGCTCAGTTGCTGCTGGCCAAGCCGGAAGCACTGCGCGAACCCTTGCTTGGGCGTTTCAATGCTTAAATCACTCGCCAATGCCGTGCTCTTCCAGATCGGCTGGTTTGCCTGTGTATTGGGCGGTAACAGCTATTGGCCGCTGATTGCGGTCGGCGTGCTGGCCATTCACTTCCTGTGGATCAGCTCCTGGGCAGCGGAAGGCCGGCTGATTCTGACGGTCACGCTGGTCGGCATCGTGATCGACAGTGCCCTGATGGCGCTCGGGGTGTTCGACTTCGGCGTCGACGGCTATCTGCTTCCCCTGTGGCTGGCGTTGTTGTGGGCAGTCATGGGTACCACGCTCAATCATTGCCTGGCATGGACTGCCAAACCCTTATGGCGAGCCTTCGTGCTGGGCGCTATTGGCGGCCCGATGTCGTACTATGCCGGCTCGCAGCTGGCGCAGGTCCACCTTCCCCTCGGGTTGTGGCCGAGCATGATAGTGCTGGCTCTGGTCTGGGCAGGTGTATTCCCCCTGCTCCAATGGCTCGCCGCGCGAACCCTCAGCCCTTCAGCCAGACACCCGGGAGACACGCTCTGAACCCCACGCTTATTCCGCTCGCAGAGGTGCCCGTCGAGTCGGAAGTCACCTGTTCGACCTGCGCGGCCTGTTGCTGCCAACTGGAAGTGATGCTGATCACTGACACGGGCGTGCCTGAACGCTACATCGATAACGATGAATGGGGTGGCGAGGTCATGTTACGGCTGGACGATGGCTGGTGTGCAGCACTGGATCGCAACACCATGATGTGTACGATCTACGAGAAACGACCATTGATCTGCCGCGAATTCGAAGCCGGGGCGGAAGACTGCCTGAATGAACGCAAAGGGATTGCGACGGCTTATCTTTGATCAGTGTTGCTGGCTGAACATGAGTTTCTGCGGGAGTGAGCTTGCTCACGAAGGCGTACATTTAAATACCCCATTTACCGGGGCTGCACCGACCTCTTCGCGAGCAGACTCGCTCCCACAAAAGTTGTATATACCGATCAGAACGGCATCTTGTAGTGCAGGGCGTAGCTTTCTATACCATCGTTCGGCTCTTTGATGCCGGCGTTGGAATAGTGAGTGGCGCGAATGCCGACTTCGTGACCGCCTGCAAAGCGCAAACCGAAACCGATACGGTCTTCGAAGTTAAACGCTGAACCGAACTTGCGATCTTCAACCTGAGTGTTCGAGAACACCGAGACGCCGATACCGGCTTCTACGTAAGGCTTGACGTTACCGTTGCCGAATTCATAGACCAGAACCGGGGAGAACGACAGGCTGTGGTTGTCCTTATAGTCCTTGCCATCCCAGTACGTGTAAGCGCCATCCCAGTAACCGGTCAGACGACCGATGTCGCTTTGCAGCCAGGTCTTGTCCCAGTCGAATTGCACGCCCAGGCGATAAGCCATTGTGGACTCGCCGGTCTGCCCAACAGAAAATTCAACGCCGTCGGCCTGCGCCAGTGAAGCCTGGCCTGCCATAAGGGCCGAGAGCACGGCCAGGCAAAAGAGTCTCTTCATGAGAAACGTCCTAAATTGTATGAAGTTGTAGAAAATATTGGAATTCGTCAGTCGCACGTATAGAAGCCAGCGATAAGAAGTAAGTTCAGCCCCAAAGCGCTTTTTTCACATTTTTTTTACAAACGGAAGCTTCTCACATTGCAGGAGCTTTGCGATAGAAAAGGTAGGATTTTTCTGAAATTGTCCGGTATGCCACTAGACCAATACAAAGTGTCACGCGCAGGACCGCTGGCCAGCAGACCGGAGCGAGACAACAGCCTCTGTAACTGGCGTGCTACGGCGGCCCCGGTGTCGATCAGCGTGACCGATTCAGGCAGCATTTCCCGCAACAAGGGCTTGAGAAAGGGGTAATGGGTACAGCCCAGAATGATGGTGTCGCACTGCGCCGCCAGTAAAGGCTTGACGTAATGCTGCAACAACTGCCGAATCTGCGGGCTTATCAGATCACCGGTTTCAATCAATTCGACCAGGCCAGGACACGGCTGGGTCACCACCCGCACATCACTTGCAAAGCGATCCAGCAACGCCGCGAACCGTGCGCTCTGCAAGGTGCCCGTGGTTGCCAGTACACCCACCACGCCGCTGCGAGTGGCCTCGGCAGCCGGTTTGACGGCAGGTTCCATCCCCACGATCGGCCAATCCGGATAGCGCTGCCGCAAGTGCGCCACGCCTGCAGCCGTCGCAGTATTGCAGGCCACAACCAATGCCTTGGCACCTTGCTCACGGAAGAACCCGGCGATGGTCAGGCAACGCTCGATGATGAACTCAGGAGTTTTCTCGCCGTAGGGAATATGCCCGCAGTCCGCCACATACAGCAGCGACTCATTGGGCAATGACTGACGGATTTCATTGAGCACTGACAAACCGCCAACACCGGAATCGAAAATGCCGACCGGCGCGTCGCAACCATGGCTCATATGAACGTCAGGCATGCGCGCCCTGCCCGCTCGCCAGACCGCACACACTGCAGCCCGGATCACGCTTGACCTTCAGCTCACGGAAACGGGTGCTCAGGGCATCGATCAGCAAAAGGCGCCCGACCATCGGCTCGCCAAACCCGGCCAACAGCTTCAGGGCTTCAAGCGCCTGAAGGCTGCCAACCAGCCCCACCAGCGGACCGATGACGCCGGCTTCGCTGCAGGTCAGTTCCGCTTCGCTGCCGTGGCCATACAAACAGTGGTAACAGGGACTTTCGGCGCGGCGCGGGTCGAACACCGACAACTGTCCTTCAAGCCGAATGGCAGCACCGCTGACCAGTGGCTTGCCCGCTGCAACGCAGGCAGCATTGACGGCCTCGCGTGTGGCGAAGTTATCCGAGCAGTCGAGCACCACATCCACAGCATCCACTGCTGCGCTCAGTGAGTCGGCGTCCAGAGCCTCGCGATGGGCAACCAGGGTAATTTCGGGGTTGATAGCCTTGAGCCGCGTCATCGCCGAGTCAACCTTGGCCAGCCCGATGTTCTGCGTGTCATGAATGATCTGACGCTGCAGGTTGGTCATGTCGACATGGTCGTAGTCCGCCAGATGCAGCGTGCCGACCCCTGCAGCGGCCAGATAAAGGGCAACCGGCGAGCCAAGGCCACCGATGCCAACAATCAGCGCACTACCGTGTTTGAGGCGCAATTGGCCGTCGATATCGACATGCTGCAAAAGAATCTGCCGACTGTAACGCAGCAGCTCCTGATCACTCAGCACAGCTTGCATCCGAAGGTGATGCGCTCGTGCTCGCCCAGATCGCGGCGGGTCTGGATGCGCTCGAAGCCCTGGCGAATCAGCAGCTCACGCACCGCAGGGCCTTGATCGTAGCCGTGCTCCAGCAGCAGCCAGCCTTCCGCATTGAGATGCGTCGGCGCCTGCCGGATGATCTCACGCAAGTCATCCAGCCCGTCGGAACCGGCCACCAATGCACTGCTTGGCTCGAAACGCACATCTCCGGCAGCCAGATGCGGATCGGCATCGGCAATATACGGAGGGTTGCTGATGATCAGATCGAACTGCCGCCCTTGCAGCGCGCTGAACCAGTTGCTGTCGAGCACCTCGGCGTTGTCCAGATGCAGCCGCTTGCGGTTGCGTTCGGCCAGCGCGACGGCCTCGGGCACCCGATCGACCGCAGTGACTTTCCATTGCTGACGCTCATTGGCCAGAGCAAGTGCTATCGCGCCGGTGCCGGTGCCCAGATCAAGAACCTGCGCAGACGCAAAGGCAGGCACCAGCTCAAGTGCCGCCTCGACCAGCATTTCGGTTTCGGGACGCGGGATCAGGGTATGCGGTGCGACTTCCAGATCAAGCTTCCAGAAACCTTGCTGACCGAGAATGTAGGCCACCGGCTCGCCAGCGCGTCGCCGCTCCAGATAACCGGCAAAGGCCAAAGCGGCTTCGGTGCTGACAATGCGCTCGGGCCACGTGTGCAAAAAACTGCGCGGTTTACCCAGCGCTGCCGCCAGTAACAGTTCGATATCGAGCCGTGCAGTCGGCGATTCGGGAAGCTCGGCGCTTCTCAACAAACTTGCGATGATGGTCATTTAATCACCCAGTGCCGCAAGTTGATCAGCCTGATATTCAGCGAGTAGGGGCTCTATCACTGCGTCGACTCCGCCTGCCAGCACTTCATCCAGCGAGTACAGGGTCAGATTCACGCGGTGGTCAGTCACTCGCCCCTGAGGGAAATTGTAAGTACGTATGCGCTCGGAACGGTCACCGGACCCCACGAGCAGTTTGCGCTCGCTGGCAATGGCGTTGGCTGCCGCGCTGGTCTGCTGATCATTCAGCTTGGCAGACAGCCAGGACATGGCACGGGCTCTGTTCTTGTGCTGCGAACGCTCTTCCTGACACTCGACGACAATACCCGATGGCAAGTGGGTAATGCGGATGGCCGAGTCGGTTTTGTTGACGTGCTGACCACCGGCGCCCGACGAGCGATAAGTGTCGACGCGCAAGTCGGCCGGGTTGATCTCGATCGCCTGCTGCTCATCGGGCTCGGGCAGCACCGCCACGGTACAGGCCGACGTATGAATGCGGCCCTGGGACTCGGTCTCGGGCACACGCTGTACACGGTGCGCACCTGATTCGAACTTCAGTTTGCCATAGACACTGTCGCCTTCGACCCGGGCGATGACTTCCTTGTAGCCGCCATGCTCGCCCTCGTTTTCGGACAGAATCTCCACCCGCCAGCCTCGTCGTTCGGCATAGCGCGAATACATGCGGAACAGATCGCCGGAGAAAATCGCCGCCTCGTCACCACCGGTGCCGGCGCGAATTTCCAGAAACACGTTGCGGCCGTCGTTCGGGTCCTTGGGCAACAGCATGCGCTGCAACTGAGCTTCCAGATCGACCAGCTGCTGCTTGGTTTCGCGGACTTCCTCGACGGCCATGTCACGCATGTCGGGGTCGCTGTCCTTCAGCAACGCCTGCGCACCCTCAAGATCGGCTTGCACCTTGATCAGCTGTTTATAGAGCGCAACGACCGGCTCCACTTCGGCGTATTCACGGGAATAGGCGCGAAAGCGTGTCTGATCGCTGATGACTTCGGCGTCGCCGAGCAGCGCGGTCAGTTCCTCGAAACGGTCGCTGAGAACATCCAGCTTATTGAGCAGTGAAGCTTTCATTGCGGGGTTTTATCCGTCGAGCCCTCACCGAGGGCAAATAGTTCCTGGGCCATGGCCAGCGCATCGACGCGGCCTTCGGCAGACAGCTTCTTGAGCTGCACGCTGGGCGCATGCAGCAATTTGTTGGTCAGGCCACGCGCCAGCTGGACCAGTACATCTTCGGCATTGCTGCCGTTGGCCAGCATGCGTTGTGCCTTGCTCAATTCTTCGTCACGCAGACGTTCGCTTTGCTGACGATACGCGCGCAACACATCGACTGCTGCCAGCTCGCGCAGACGCGACATGAAATCGTCGGCACCCAGGCTGACCAATTGCTCGGCAGCCAGCGCAGCGCCCTGGCGACTCTTGAGATTCTCTGCCACCACTTCGTGCAGATCATCGACGCTGTAGAGGTAAACGTCATCCAGTTCGCCCACTTCAGGCTCGATATCGCGGGGTACAGCGATGTCGACCATGAAGATAGGCTTGTGCTTGCGCAGCTTCAGCGCACTCTCCACCGCGCCCTTGCCAAGAATCGGCAACTGGCTGGCTGTCGAACTGATCACGATGTCGCTGTTGACCAGTTCAGCCGGAATATCCGACAACAGCACGGCATGAGCACCGAACTCTGCGGCCAGCATGCTGGCGCGCTCCAGCGTACGGTTGGCAACCACGATACGCTTGACGCCAAGGTCATGCAGGTGTCGGGCGACCAGAGTAATGGTCTCGCCCGCACCGATCAACAAGGCCTGACTGCGTTGCAGGTCACTGAAAATCTGTTTCGCCAGACTGACGGCCGCAAATGCCACCGAGACCGGGTTTTCGCCGATAGCAGTATCGGTACGCACCTGCTTGGCAGCGCTGAACGTGGCCTGAAACAGACGCCCCAGCAGCGGACCGACGGTGCCGGCTTCACGGGCAACGGCATACGCGGACTTCATCTGGCCGAGAATCTGCGGCTCGCCCAGCACCAGAGAGTCCAGCCCCGAGGCCACGCGCATCATGTGGCGCACGGCAGCATCATCCTCGTGAACATAGGCACTGGCACGCAGCTCTTCCAGGCTGAGGTGATGGTAATCGGCAAGCCAGGCCAGAATACTGTCTGCCGCGAGGTGATCATGCTCGATATACAGCTCGCTGCGGTTGCACGTCGACAGGATCGCAGCCTCACGACTTTCGGTCAGACGGCAGAGCTGCTGCAGCGCCTCGACCAGTTGTTCGGGGGTAAATGCCACGCGCTCGCGAACGTCGACCGAGGCGGTCTTATGGTTGATACCGAGTGCAAGGAAGGCCATTCAGGGTCGCAGGTGGTGACGTGAAGCCGGTAATTGTCCTACTTCGATAAGCTCAGAACAACCACCGGATATTATTGTCCCACTACAATCGCTCGTTGCAGGCCGCGCTTTCGGGTCCGCAGCGTAGCAAACACACGCATTGCATCAGTTTTTCCAACGGCTGTGGGTTTTGCCGACAGCCTTGTGTCATGATGCTCCCACCGCAGGTAAGCCGCCCTTCTTATATATGAATAGATCCTCCGCGTTGTTCCTTGCTCTTGCTTTTCTAGCCGGCTGCCAGTCCACAGGCCCCGCCTCGTCGCAGCCCGTGCCCGCTCAAAAAGACGCGCCTCCAGCGCCTGAACCCAAGCCGCAAGTCTATGGCTCGTTCACTCAGGACACGCTGGTCAGCCTGTTGAGCGCGGAGCTGGCCGGCCAGCGCAATCGTTTTGACATCGCGCTGGATAACTACGTCACCCAGGCGATAAAGACCCAGGACCCGGGTGTTTCCGAGCGCGCCTACCAGATCGCCGAGTACATGGGCGCCGACCAGTCGGCGCTCGAAACCGCACTGGTCTGGGCGAAAAACGCGCCGACCAGTCTTGAAGCGCAACGGGCAGCAGCCATTCAGCTGGCGCGCGCCGGTCGCTACGACGACTCTCTGGCGTACATGGAGAGGGTTCTGCAAGGTCAGGGCGACACGCATTTCGACTTTCTGGCGCTGTCAGCTGCCGAAACCGACTCCGACACACGCAACGGTCTGCTCAAGAGCTTCGACCGTCTGCTGGGCAAATACCCGAACAACAGCCAGCTCATTTTCGGCAAGGCGTTGCTGCTTCAGCAGAACGGAGACGCCGAACAGTCGCTCAAGCTGCTGGAAGACAACCCGCCCAAAGAAGGTGAAGTAGCGCCGATCCTGCTCCGCGCGCGCCTGCTGCAAAGCATGAACCGCGGCAAGGAAGCAGTGCCCCTGCTGGAAAAAAGCATCAAGAAATACCCGGACGACAAGCGCCTGCGCCTGACATATGCGCGCATGCTCGTCGAGCAGAACCGCATGGAAGACGCCAAAGTGCAGTTCTCCTCCCTGCTCAAGCAGTACCCCGATGACGACGAACTGCGCTTTTCGCTGGCACTGGTCTGCCTGGAAGCCAAGGCCTGGGATGAGGCTGCGGGTTATCTTGAAGAGTTGATCGAGCGCGGCGCCCACGTGGACTCCGCGCACCTGAACCTGGGTCGTATTCACGAAGAGCGCGAAGACCCGCAAAGCGCACTCAACGAATACGCTCAGGTCGGACCTGGTCCCGACTACCTTGCCGCGCAATTGCGCCAGGCCGATATTCTGGTCAGCAACGGCAACGGTGCCGAAGCGGCCAAACGCCTGTCCGAAGCGCGGGCCGAAGAGCCCGACTATGCGATACAGCTTTACCTGATCGAAGCCGAGACGCTGACCAGCAATGATCAGCTGGATCGTGGCTGGCAGGTTCTGGGGCAGGCGCTCAAGCAGTATCCGGATGACGTCAATCTGCTTTATACCCGTGCCATGCTGGCTGAAAAGCGCAACGATCTGGCGCAGATGGAAAAAGACCTGCGAACCATCATCAAGCGCGAGCCGGAAAACGCCATGGCGTTGAATGCGCTCGGCTATACCTTGTCCGACCGCACCACGCGCTACGCCGAAGCACGTCAGCTCATCGAGAAAGCCCATCAGATCAGCCCTGATGACCCGGCGGTTCTCGACAGCCTTGGCTGGGTGAACTACCGCATGGGCAACCTGGACGACGCCGAGCGCTACCTGCGTCAGGCACTTGAACGCTTCCCGGATCATGAAGTGGCTGCGCACCTCGGCGAAGTATTGTGGGCCAAAGGCGAACAGCGCGAAGCCCGAAAAGTGTGGGCCAAGGCCCTGGAACAACAACCCGACAGCACCGTCCTGCGCAGCACTCTGCGGCGCCTGACCGGATCAGAGAACCTTTAACGTCATGTTTTTGCGCCACGTAATCGTATTCAGCCTCATTGCCCTGCTCACCGGTTGCGCCGGGCTAACCTCTCGCGAATCCGTTCAAGGCAAGGGCGACCCTGCACAATGGCGCGAACACAAACAGCAACTGACCAGCCTTGACGGCTGGCAGATCAACGGCAAGGTAGGCATCCGCGCACCAAAGGATTCCGGCAGCGGCACGCTGTTCTGGCTGCAACGCCAGGACTACTACGACATCCGCCTGTCAGGCCCGCTGGGTAGAGGTGCTGCGCGCCTGACCGGCAGGCCGGGCGCGGTAGTGCTCGAAGTGGCCAATCAGGGTCGCTATGAGGCCACTACGCCAGAAACTCTCCTGCAAGATCAACTGGGCTGGAAATTGCCGGTATCGCACCTTGTATGGTGGGTACGCGGCCTGCCCGCCCCCGACAGCAAAAGCAGCGTGACGCTGGATGGCGACAGCCGCTTGGCCAGTCTCGATCAGGATGGCTGGCAGGTGGAATACCTGAGCTACGTCGAGCAGAACGGCTACTGGCTGCCGGAACGGGTCAAGCTGCACGGCCAGGATCTCGACGTCACGCTGGTCATCAAGGACTGGCAGCCCCGCAAGCTGGGGCAATGATCATGAGCGCGCCACAACTGGTTTTGCCGGCTCCGGCAAAGCTGAACCTGATGCTGCACATCCTCGGCCGCCGCCCCGACGGCTACCATGAATTGCAAACCCTGTTTCAGTTTCTCGACTACGGCGACGAACTGGGTTTTGCAATCCGTGAAGACGGTGAAATCCGCCTGCAGACTGAGGTCCCCGGTGTTCCGCATGACAGCAATCTGATCGTCAAAGCCGCCCGCGCATTGCAACAACAGTCCGGCTGTACGCTGGGCATGGATATCTGGCTGGAAAAACGCCTGCCCATGGGCGGCGGCATCGGTGGCGGCAGTTCCGATGCAGCCACTACCCTGCTCGGCCTGAATCATTTGTGGCAACTGGGCTGGGATGAAGATCGTCTTGCCGCGCTGGGCCTGACACTGGGTGCCGACGTGCCGGTTTTTGTGCGTGGCCGCGCAGCATTTGCTGAGGGTATCGGTGAAATCCTGACCCCGGAAAACCCGGAAGAACCGTGGTATTTGGTGCTCGTGCCGCAAGTCGCTGTAAGTACAGCAGAAATTTTTTCAGATCCGTTGTTGACACGCGACACGCCGCCCATTAAAGTGCGCCCCGTTCCCAAGGGAAACAGTCGAAATGACTGTAAGGCGGTTGTAGAGAGGCGTTACCCGGAAGTACGTAACGCTTTGAATTTGTTAGGTAATTTTACCGAAGCAAAATTAACCGGAACTGGAAGTTGTGTGTTTGGGGCCTTCCCAAACAAAGCTGAAGCTGATAAAGTCTCGGCCCTTCTTACAGAGACCCTTACAGGGTTCGTAGCGAAAGGAAGTAACATCTCGATGTTGCATCGCAAGCTACAGATTCTGTAACAGGAATTGGGTGTCAAGCACTCGATTGATTCAATACAGGGGCGTCGCCAAGCGGTAAGGCAGCAGGTTTTGATCCTGCCATGCGTTGGTTCGAATCCAGCCGCCCCTGCCATTTTCTATACTCATCCAGGTTACCCTCAGCCTCTAGGTACTGCGCGTGTCCAAGATGATGGTCTTTACGGGGAATGCCAACCCCGATCTCGCTCGGCGTGTAGTACGTCAGCTGCATATCCCACTGGGTGATGTTTCTGTTGGAAAGTTTTCCGACGGTGAAATCAGCACTGAGATTAATGAAAACGTCCGCGGTAAAGACGTCTTCATCATTCAGCCGACCTGCGCACCAACGAACGATAACCTGATGGAACTCGTCGTGATGGCTGATGCCTTCCGCCGCTCCTCAGCGTCCCGAATCACTGCTGTGATTCCCTACTTTGGTTATGCCCGCCAGGACCGCCGTCCGCGTTCCGCACGTGTTGCTATCAGCGCGAAAGTCGTTGCCGATATGTTGACCGTAGTGGGAATCGACCGTGTGCTCACGGTTGATCTTCATGCTGACCAGATCCAGGGCTTCTTCGATATTCCGGTAGATAACATCTACGGCTCCCCCGTTCTGGTGGATGACATCGAAGACCAGCGCTTTGAAAACCTGATGATCGTTTCCCCGGATATCGGCGGCGTCGTGCGCGCACGTGCTGTTGCCAAATCTCTGGGTGTAGATCTCGGTATCATCGACAAACGCCGTGAGAAAGCCAATCACTCCGAAGTGATGCATATCATCGGTGATGTCGAAGGGCGTACCTGCATTCTGGTTGATGACATGGTCGATACCGCCGGCACACTGTGCCATGCGGCCAAGGCCCTGAAAGAGCATGGTGCTGCCAAGGTCTTCGCCTACTGCACACACCCTGTGCTGTCGGGCCGGGCCATCGAAAACATTGAAAATTCTGTGCTGGACGAACTGGTGGTGACTAATACCATCCCGTTGTCCGCCGCCGCTCAAGCCTGTGGCCGTATCCGCCAACTGGATATTGCACCGGTAGTCGCCGAAGCGGTTCGCCGCATCAGCAACGAAGAATCGATCAGCGCAATGTTCCGCTAAGGGGTTTCCCTTAGCCTGCACTTTGCTGACGAAAAGCGCCCCGCCCTGACATCCGGTCAGGGCGGGGCTTTTTTGCCCATACCGCCCGAGCGCTGGTCGCAAACGCGACGGTGGATGTGGTTAATTTGGAGATACAACATGAACGAATTTACCCTGAATGCAGAACAGCGTTCCGACCTGGGGAAAGGTGCGAGCCGCCGCCTGCGTCGTCTCGCCAGCCTGGTTCCAGCTGTCGTCTACGGTGGCGACAAAGCCCCTGAGTCCATCAGCATGCTGGCCAAGGAAGTTGCCAAGCTGCTCGAAAACGATGCGGCCTACAGCCACATCATCGAGCTGAACGTTGGTGGCAAGAAGCAAAACGTGATCATCAAGGCACTGCAACGTCACCCGGCCAAAGGCCATGTGCTGCACGCTGACTTCGTGCGCGTTATTGCTGGTCAGAAACTGACCGCAATCGTACCGATCCACTTCCTGAACGAAGAAGCTCCGGTCAAGAAAGGCGGCGAGATCTCGCACACTACCACCGAGCTGGAAGTGACCTGCCTGCCGAAAGACCTGCCTGAGTTCATCGAAGTAGATCTGGGCGCACTGGAAGTGGGTGACAACGTTCACCTGTCCGAGCTGAAAGCCCCTAAAGGCGTCGAATTCGTTGCTTTGGCACACGGTACTGACCTGGCAATCGCCAACGTCCACGCACCGCGCATCGTCAAAGACGAAGAAGAAGGCGAAGGTGAAGAAGGCGCTGCCGAGTAATTCATTACTTGGTAACGTCGGAGTTGCTCAGGAAACACCGCGAGCGATAGCAGGCAAAGCGGGCGAGATCGCGGAGTTTACATCATGGTAAATGAGCAGTTTTCGCCAGTATTGCCGCTGTCGCCAGCGGTTGAAACCACAACTCCAAAGGAAGAGCCCCTGTCGTGACCGCCATACAACTGATCGTGGGCCTGGGAAATCCAGGCGCTGAGTACGAACAGACCCGGCATAACGCAGGGGCTTTTTTTGTTGAGCGTATTGCTGCGGCGCAACGAGTCAATCTCGTTCCCGAGCGCAAATTCTTTGGCCTGACCGGGCGCTTCACGCATCAGGGTCAGGATGTTCGTCTGCTGATCCCCACCACCTACATGAACCGCAGCGGCCAGGCCGTCGCGGCACTTGCCGGTTTCTACCGCATTGCGGTCGAATCGATTCTGGTGGCGCATGACGAACTTGACCTGCCTCCGGGCGTTGCCAAACTCAAGACGGGCGGCGGCCATGGCGGTCACAACGGCCTGCGCGACATCATCGCGCAGCTCGGCAACCAGAACACATTTCATCGCTTGCGGCTTGGCATCGGCCACCCGGGCGATGCCAGCAAGGTATCCGGCTTTGTCCTGGGTCGAGCGCCACGCGCCGAACAGGAAAAACTGGACGCCAGTATCGATTTTGCCCTCGGCGTGCTGCCGGATATCCTCGCCAGTGAATGGAACCGGGCGATGAAAAACCTGCACAGCCAGAAGGCCTGACATCACTCGAGGGGAAACACCATGGGATTCAATTGCGGCATCGTCGGCCTGCCTAACGTCGGCAAGTCCACCCTGTTCAACGCGCTGACCAAATCAGGTATCGCAGCCGAGAACTTCCCCTTCTGCACCATCGAACCAAACAGCGGCATCGTACCAATGCCTGACCCGCGCCTGGCGGCCCTGGCAGCCATCGTCAACCCGAAGCGCATCCTGCCGACCACCATGGAGTTCGTCGACATCGCCGGCCTTGTGGCAGGCGCCTCGAAGGGTGAAGGCCTGGGCAACAAGTTTCTCGCCAACATCCGCGAAACCGACGCCATCGCCCACGTAGTGCGCTGCTTCGAAGACGAGAACGTGATTCACGTCTCCAACAGCGTCGACCCCAAGCGTGACATCGAGATCATCGACCTGGAACTGATCTTCGCCGACCTCGACAGCTGCGAAAAACAGCTGCAAAAGGTCACGCGCAACGCCAAGGGCGGCGACAAGGACGCAGTGGTCCAGAAAGGCCTGCTCGAGCAACTGATCGCACACTTCAGCGAAGGCAAGCCCGCCCGCAGCCTGATGAAGAGCATGAACAATGACGAGAAAGCCGTCATTCGCAGCTTCCATCTGCTGACCACCAAGCCGGTCATGTACATCGCCAACGTTGCTGAAGACGGCTTCGAGAACAACCCGCTGCTGGACGTGGTCCGCGCCATTGCCGAAGAAGAAGGCGCAATGCTGGTGCCGGTCTGCAACAAGATCGAAGCAGAAATCGCCGAGCTGGATGACGGCGAAGAGAAAGACATGTTCCTCGAAGCCCTGGGCCTCGAAGAACCCGGCCTGAACCGCGTAATTCGCGCCGGCTACGAAATGCTTCACCTGCAGACCTACTTCACCGCAGGCGTCGAAGAAGTCCGCGCCTGGACCGTCCGCGTTGGTGCTACCGCACCACAGGCCGCAGGTGTTATCCACACCGACTTTGAAAAAGGCTTCATTCGCGCTGAAGTCGTGGCTTACAACGACTTCATCCAGTTCAAGGGCGAGGCTGGCGCCAAGGAAGCAGGCAAGTGGCGCCTGGAAGGCAAGGAATACATCGTCAAGGACGGTGATGTGATGCATTTCCGGTTTAACGTCTAAACCATAGGCGGCTCTCATCCATCGCCCCAAAGGCCCCGTTAAGCGGGGCTTTTGCGTTTCTATGGGTCGGTGCGCAGCAGCCCGCAGTACTATTTCAGACCCCCTCGAATTATTTGCTGGGGATGTCTATTTTTCTATGTAAAATATCGTCCTTTAATCGTCGCTTATCCACGTCATTTTAAACATTCGTGTTTGACGCAAGCAGATGTCAAAGACGGCGACTGATCAGCGATTGTTTCCACGGACCGGGCAGAGCCTTGTCACAACCCAAGGTAGATACTCTTTTGAAGATCTTAGTAACAGGCGGTGCAGGCTTCATCGGTTCGGCGGTCATTCGGCACATCATTGCCAATACAACGGACTCCGTCGTCAACGTCGACAAGCTTACCTATGCGGGCAATCTTGAATCACTCCAGTCCGCGGATCAAAGCGAGCGCTATGCGTTTGAGCACGTCGATATCTGCAACCGCGAAGACCTCGATCGGGTCTTCAAAGAGCATCAGCCTGATGCCGTCATGCACCTGGCAGCCGAATCCCACGTAGACCGCTCCATCACCGGCCCGTCGGAGTTCATCCAGACCAACATCATCGGCACCTATGTGTTGCTTGAAGCTGCACGCGGCTACTGGAGCCAGCTGGATGAAGCGCGCAAGGCCAACTTCCGTTTCCATCATATTTCGACCGACGAAGTGTATGGCGATCTGGAAGGCCCGGAAGACCTCTTCACTGAAACCACCCCTTACCAGCCAAGCTCGCCCTACTCCGCCAGCAAGGCCAGTTCCGACCACCTGGTACGTGCCTGGAGCCGTACCTACGGCCTGCCGACCCTGGTCACCAATTGCTCCAACAATTACGGCCCGTGCCACTTCCCCGAGAAGTTGATCCCGCTGATCATCCTCAACGCGCTGGAAGGCAAGCCGCTGCCTATTTACGGTAAAGGCGATCAGGTTCGTGACTGGCTGTACGTCGAAGACCACGCTCGCGCGCTTTACAAGGTCGTGACTGAAGGCGAGATCGGCGAAACCTATAACATCGGCGGTCACAACGAGAAGCAGAACATCGAAGTGGTCAACACTGTCTGCGCCCTGCTCGACCAGATGCGCCCGGATTCGGCTCATCGTCCGCATGCCAGCCTGATCACTTATGTTCAGGACCGTCCTGGCCACGACCTGCGCTACGCAATCGACGCCAGCAAGATCCAGCGCGAACTGGGCTGGGTACCGGAAGAGAGCTTCGAGTCGGGAATTCGCAAGACCGTGCAGTGGTACCTCGACAATCCTGAGTGGGTTGCCCACGTCAAGAGCGGCAGCTACCAGCAATGGATCGACAAAAACTACACAGCACGCGCCGATAAATGATGAAAATTCTTCTGCTGGGAAAAAACGGCCAGGTCGGTTGGGAGCTGCAACGCTCTCTGGCGGTACTGGGCGAGGTCGTGGCGCTTGATCGCCACACCGTCTCTACAGACTATGGCGACCTTTCCGGTGACCTCTCCAACCTCGAAGGTTTGCGCGACACGATTCGCCGCGTTCAACCTCAAGTCATCGTCAACGCCGCGGCCTACACTGCCGTCGACAAGGCAGAGACCGAGCAGGAACTCGCGCATACAGTCAACGCTCTGGCAAGCCAGGTTCTGGCAGAAGAGGCCCACACGCTAGACGCCCTGTTGGTTCATTACTCGACGGACTACGTGTTCGACGGTACCGGGACCACTGCGTGGAAAGAAAGCGACGCTGTGTCTGCGGTCAACTATTACGGCGCGACCAAGCTTGAGGGCGAACGACTCATTGTTGCCTCAGGCTGCAAGCACCTGATCTTCCGCACCAGCTGGGTTTACGCGGCACGCGGCAACAACTTCGCCAAGACCATGCTGCGACTTGCAAAAGACCGCCCAACGCTGAATGTGATCGCCGATCAGATTGGCGCACCTACAGGCGCAGAGTTGCTGGCCGATATAGCCACGGCGGCGCTGCAGCAAGCGCTTGCAAGGCCGGAACTCTGTGGCATATACCACTTGGCGCCTGCCGGCGAAGTGTCATGGCATGCCTACGCGCAGTACGTGATTGATTATGCACGCGCCAATGGGGAACCTCTGGCGGTAGAAACGATCAACCCGATCGGCACAGCCGAGTATCCGACACCTGCGCAACGTCCTCTGAATTCGCGTTTGAACACAGAAAAGCTGCGCCACAATTTTTCTCTGCACCTGCCTGACTGGCAAAGTGGTGTAGCCCGAATGCTCATGGAAACTCTGAATAAATGACCACCATCAATCGTAAAGGCATCATCCTGGCCGGCGGCTCGGGCACTCGTCTGCACCCGCTCACCCTTGGCGTATCCAAGCAGATGCTGCCGATCTACGACAAGCCGATGATTTTCTACCCTCTGTCAGTGCTGATGCTGGCAGGCATGCGCGAAGTGCTGATCATCTCCACGCCAGAAGACTTGCCAAGTTTCCGCAAGCTGCTGGGCGATGGCAGCCAATATGGCATTCAGCTCACTTACGCAGAGCAACCTACGCCTGACGGCCTGGCGCAAGCCTTCATCATCGGCGAAGAGTTCATCGGCGAAGACCCTTGCTGCCTGATCCTGGGCGACAACATCTTTTACGGTCAGCACTTCTCCGACAACCTGCGCTCTGCCAGCCAGCAGACCAGTGGTGCTACCGTTTTCGGTTACCACGTTTCCGACCCGGAGCGCTTTGGTGTTGTCGAGTTCGACGACACAGGTCGCGCCTTGAGCATCGAAGAGAAGCCTTCAGAGCCGAAGTCGAGCTACGCAGTCACCGGCCTGTACTTCTACGACAATCAGGTTGTTGAAATCGCGAAGAGCATCAAGCCTTCCGAACGTGGCGAGCTGGAAATCACCGACGTGAACCGCGCCTACCTTGAGCAGAAGAGCCTGACCGTAGAGATCCTGGGGCGCGGCTTTGCATGGCTCGACACCGGCACGCACGAGTCGCTGCTGGAAGCGAGCCATTTTGTGCACACCATCGAGCAACGTCAGGGCTGGAAAGTCGCTTGCCTGGAAGAAATTGCTTACACCAATGGCTGGATCACTGCCGCTCAATTGGGTGAACAAGCCCAGAAACTGAAGAAAACCGGTTACGGGCAGTATCTGCAGAAGTTGCTCGACTTGGGCTCGTTCTAAGACTGCCGACCTCTATTCCATACCGCAGGGCTGCGAACAGTATGTCGTCTGTTACTCCAAAGGTCGCCGTGCTGTTGGCAGCCTACAACGGCAGGTCATGGATAGAGGCGCAACTTGAATCCATTCTGATGCAGACACATGTCTGCGTCAGCGTGTTCATCAGTGTCGATACCTCTACGGACGGCACTGAAGCGTGGTGTGCCGGCTATGCGCAGCGCCATGCAAACATCACCCTGCTGCCGCTTGCCGCACGATTCGGCGGAGCGTCGCGCAATTTCTTTCGCCTGATTCGGGATGTGAACTTCTCTTCGTTCGATTACGTGGCGTTTTCCGATCAGGACGATATCTGGTACCCAGACAAGCTTGAGCGCGCCGTATCGGCCCTGAAGCCCGGCAACCATCACGCCTACTCCAGCAATGTCATCGCCTTCTGGCCGAATGGGCAACGCCTATTATTGGACAAGGCCCAGCCTCAAGTTCGATGGGACCATCTTTTTGAAGCGGCAGGCCCCGGCTGCACCTATGTTTTGAGCCGCCCTCTTGCGGATGCCTTCAAGGCGTCGCTTATTGCGCAGTGGGACGCGGCACAGGCTGTCAGTTTGCATGACTGGTACTGCTACGCATTTGCTCGCAGCCAAGGCTACCACTGGCTTATCGATCCGGTTCCCGGCATGGACTACCGTCAACATGCCAATAACCAGGTTGGCGCCAACACCGGGCTGGCTTCACTGCTCACTCGCCTGAAAAAGATTGCTGACGGCTGGTGGGCCGGACAGGTGCTGTTGATCAGCCAGTTGACCGGGGGCAACGAAGCGCTGCCCACGGGGAAGACGGCTGGCACACGATGGCTATTTCTTCGCCTCGCGTTCAAGGCACGAGAGTGCCGCAGAAGGCCCCGAGACAAGCTTTTTTTCATAATTGCCTGCCTGGCAGCTACGCTGAACAAACCTGAACAGCCCGATAATCGCTAGATTGCAAATCCGGCTCATCCACAGCTGTATATTTCCCTGCCCACCTGCGAAGTGCCTTTCGCAAGCTTTTGAAAAAGCAGCATTTAAGTATCTTTGCATGAGAGCAAAGGTTGCCAGACATCACTTATGGCCGGGCATCGGACAGCACACCGCAGACGCTTAATTTCACGGCCGCTGAATGTTCTCAAGCGGCCGCTTATGTTAATGTGCAGACCTTTGTTTTCGGTATCAGAAGCTCAATGAAACCGGTAGCCAGAACGGAACCAGAGTCGAAAGGCAGGGTCATTTGTACCGCCCAGCCAGGGACGACAGGCCCAAGTTGCCCTTACAGCAATGAGTTCACATACCGGATACGCTTTATTTAGTAAAACCGTCCTGCAATGAAGACCTCGTGTTACTCATCGTCGGAACCTACGTCGGAAAATTACAAATAGACGATGCATGCTCCGCGCCCCTCAGCGACGACAGAACCATCCCCTTATCCAGCGCGAAGACTTCCCGCCCAGGCGGCCAGTCTGTGCCGCACACGATGCCAATGAGCTTCGATACCGTAAACCGCCTTTTACTGGCGCAATCACATTCCCTGGCGCAGGCGCTTTTCTACGCGCGCCCGCCCCAACCAAGGTTGCATGAGCAGACCTTGATGAGCATTTCGGAGATACGTTACCTATGAATGCAACACGCCTCGCCATTCCAGACGTCATCGTGTTCGAGCCCAAAACATTCGGCGACGAACGCGGCTTTTTCTTTGAAAGCTTCAACCAGAAGGCATTCGAAGAGGTCGTGGGTCGGCCTGTGAAGTTCGTTCAGGACAACCACTCTCGTTCAGTAAAAGGTGTACTGAGGGGCCTGCATTATCAAATTCAACAGCCCCAGGGCAAGCTTGTACGCGTAACCGTAGGCGAGGTGTTTGACGTCGCCGTCGACCTGCGCAAGAGCTCCCCGACCTTCGGCAAATGGGTGGGCCTGCATCTCACCGCCGAAAACAAAAAACAGTTGTGGATCCCGGAAGGCTTTGCTCACGGCTTTGTCGTGCTGTCCGAAAGCGCCGAGTTCTTGTACAAGACCACTGACTACTGGGCGCCTGAGCATGAGCGCAGCCTGGTGTGGAACGACGCAAGCGTAGGCATCGAATGGCCATTCAGCGAAGCTCCCTCCCTCTCCGCAAAGGACCAGAAAGCCGTCGCCTTCGAAGACGCTGAGGTATTCGCGTAATGAATCCTCACCAAACACCCTCGGCGGGACCTCTACGCCTAGTCAGCAGCCTGTGGACAAACAGGTCATTGATCTCGCAAATGACCAAGCGTGAAGTCATTGGCCGCTATCGTGGTTCGGTGATGGGCCTGGCCTGGTCATTCTTCAATCCGGTCTTGATGCTGGCGGTTTATACCTTCGTTTTTTCCGAAATTTTCAGCGCACGCTGGGTCGGCGTAGACACTGGCAAAGGCGGCTTTGCCATTCTTCTGTTCGTCGGCATGATCGTGCACGGCCTGTTCGCAGAATGTGCCAACAGGGCTCCGTCTCTGGTCATGAGCAACAGCAATTACGTCAAGAAAGTGGTTTTCCCGCTGGAGATCCTGCCAGTCATTACCTTGGGCTCGGCACTCTTCCACAGTTGCATCAGCCTGATCGTGCTTGTGATCGCGCAATTGTTGATATCGCACACGCTCTACTGGACCGCACTGCTGTTCCCGTTGATTCTGGTGCCACTTATTCTTGGCACTTTGGGCATCAGCTGGTTTCTCGCCTCGCTGGGTGTATACCTGCGCGATGTCGGCCACGTGATCACCGTGCTGACTACCGTTCTGTTGTTCCTGTCGCCTGTTCTTTATCCTGTAGCTGCGCTCCCTGAAGTGTATCGCCCGTGGCTGCAGATGAACCCGCTGACCTACATTATTGAAGAAAGCCGGAGCGTACTGCTGTTCGGCAACCTCCCCCATTGGGACAGCCTGGGCATCGCAATTGCCGTCGGTGCGGTAATTGCTGTCATCGGGTTCTGGTTCTTCCAAAAGACACGTAAAGGATTCGCTGATGTCATCTGATCAACCGGTTATCAGCGTACAAAACGTATCGAAGTGTTTTTACACCTACGACAAACCCCACGACCGCCTGAAGCAAGCGCTTGTACCGAGACTTCAGCGCTGGTCAGGGCAGGCAGCAACCACGACCTACGGCAAGGAGTTCTGGGCGCTACGCGACGTCAGCTTCAATGTTGGTAAAGGCGAAACGGTTGGCATCGTCGGTCGAAACGGCTCGGGCAAGTCCACCTTGCTGCAGATCATCTGCGGCACTCTGAGCCCTACCATCGGCGAAATACAGACCCGTGGCCGAGTAGCGGCGTTGCTGGAGCTTGGCTCGGGGTTCAATCCAGAGTTCACTGGCCGCGAGAACGTGTACCTGAACGCCGCAGTATTAGGCCTGACGCGTGACGAAGTGGACGAACGCTTTGACGCGATCGCAGGGTTTGCCGACATCGGCG
Organism: Pseudomonas coronafaciens pv. oryzae str. 1_6; assembly: GCF_000156995.2. Taxonomy (NCBI): domain Bacteria; kingdom Pseudomonadati; phylum Pseudomonadota; class Gammaproteobacteria; order Pseudomonadales; family Pseudomonadaceae; genus Pseudomonas; species Pseudomonas coronafaciens. The sequence continues at coordinate 4,354,190 of NZ_CP046035.1, forward strand.
AGTTCCTTGATCAGCCGGTCAAGTCGTACTCGAGCGGCATGGCCGTACGCCTGGCATTTGCGGTTCAAGCTCAGGTCGATCCGGAAATTCTCGTCGTGGATGAAGCTCTTTCCGTGGGCGATGCCCGTTTTCAGGCCAAATGCTTCGAGCGCCTGAGACAGCTGAAAGAAAACGGCACCAGTATTCTCTTGGTTACTCACTCCAGCGAGCAGGTCGTTACTCACTGTAATCGCGCGATTTTGCTTGAAAAGAGCAGGATCGAGATGATTGGCGAATCGCGTCCTGTTATCAATCGTTATACCGATCTTCTGTTTGGGCGTGACAAGAGCCCGATTACCGACAAAAGCCTGGACCTTGCCGAAGCCGAGCGTGTAGAAGCCGCGCCGGTCGAAGCCGACAAGATAGCGCTACGCTTCGACGAAGATGTGTACGCCAGCAGGCCAGGCTACAACCCTCATGAATACCGCTGGGGGGACGGTGCTGCAACACTGCTCGACTTCCATATGAGCGCTTCGGGACGGGAGTTCCCCAACAGTGTCGAGTCGGGTGAAGACATCGTTCTTGATCTGGCACTGAGGTTTAACAGCACGGTGGTCAACCCGATTATCGGTTTTACGATCAAGACCAAAGAAGGCGTGACCGTTTACGGCACCAACTCCTATATGCAGGACTGCGAGGGCACCGCGCTGATCGGCAATGCCGGCAAACAGGCCAAGGCTCGCGTGAAATTCAAAAACGCACTGGCAACCGGTGATTACTTCATTTCCATAGGCATTGCCTCCCGGCAAAGCGAAGACATAGTGCCCCACGACCGACGCTATGATTCGATACATTTCGTCGTAGAACCTACTCCGAAGCTACTGGGCTTGATAGACCTGGGTGCCTCCATGGACATAGAACCGGTAATTGCTGATGTTTGAACTGGATAAATACGGCTATAGCCTTGATGCAAGCACTGGGGTTTGGGTGCGTTCCGATTATCAAGGCATCGCGTACAGCGACGGCGATAATTCTGAAACCGAGCTGGCCAGTATCGTACGTGACGCGAAGGATGTATCAGTACTGTCCAGTGAACTGCCACAGTACTGCACTGACTGGCCCAAGCTTTATCACCTGACCTCCAGCCGTGGAAATATCTTCCGGCCGTTCGAGAGTCTCATCAAAGGAAAATCAATCCTTGAGATAGGCGCAGGATGCGGCGCAATAAGCCGTTACCTGGGTGAAGCAGACGCTACGGTCCTGTCCTTGGAAGGCAGCCCACGACGCGCAGCAATTGCCGCAAGCAGAACGAGAGACCTGGATAACGTCACCGTACTCGCTGAAAGGTTTGACGATTTTAAAGTCGACCAACAGTTCGATGTAGTGACACTGATCGGAGTTCTTGAATACGCCAGTATGTTCAGCGCAGATGCTGACCCGGCTTTCGGCATGCTGAATCGCGTTCGCAAACTGTTGAAACCTGACGGCCACCTGTTCATCGCCATCGAAAATCAGCTGGGCCTCAAATATTTTGCAGGCGCACCAGAAGACCATGTCGGCGTTGCGATGTATGGCATCGAGGGACGATATATAGATCGGCAGCCGAAAACATTTGGTCGAAAAGAGCTGCAAGCGCTGATTGCTCGCGCAGGGTTCAAGGCGTCGGATTTTCTATCCCCCTACCCCGACTACAAAATTCCGAACTCGATCATCACTGAAAGCGGTTTTAAGTCGCATGACTTCGACGCGGCTGCGCTCGCTTCCCAGAACACTCGAAAAGATCCACAACTGCCTGCAAACACCACATTCAACCTGGAAAGAGCGTGGCCCGTTGTCATTGATAACCACTTGGGCATGGACCTCGCCAACTCTTTCCTGGTAGTTGCCTCCTGCCAGCCAGAACAGGTGGTACCGACCGATATCCTGGCGTACCACTACAGCACAGGCCGTAATGCCGAATATTGCAAAGCGACCGTGTTCGTCGAAACGCCTGAAGGCATCGAGGTTCGCTACCACCGCCTTAGTGACAACCCCGTACCGGAAAGTCTTGGTGATGCGCACAAGTTCATTCTTCCCGACGCGCATGGTTACGCCAAAGGTTCGCTGCTGAGCCTGAAATTCTACGAGGCCGCATCAACTCACAACTGGAACGTGGCCACCTTCACACCGTTTCTATCACTGTATGTAAACAGCCTCAAACAGCTGCTTGCATCAGAGGGCCATGATCTTGCACTTGATCATGTAGACGAGCGTCTGCCAGGTCACTATATCGATGCCGTTGCGCAGAACATCATCCTTGACAGCGAAGGCCAGCCGCACCTGATCGACATCGAATGGGAAATGGTCGAAGGTGTGGAGCTGGGGCATTTGCTGATGCGTGGTTTGCTGCTGCTGATTGCCAGCGCAGTACCTTTCCATCCAACTGCAACTATGATCAGCAGGCGCGACTTCATTATCCAGTTGATGGCCAGCGTCGGCCTGACAGTGACGGATGAAGAGCTCAATCGCTTTGCTGTACTCGAAGCCATGTTCCAGGAAAAAGTCACTGGTCGTGAGGCTGCCAGCTTTCTGAACTGGGCACCCGATGCCACCATTCAGAAGACGGGTTCGCAGTTAAACGAGGCGCCTAAGCTGGCAACGCTTTATCTGGGCGATGCTGAAGGAGGATTCGCTGAAGACCGGACAAAAACCCAGCGTGTTCACGACGGTTTTCAGACGGTTATTTTTGAAGTTCCCGCTTCAGCCCGATGCGCCTCTTTACGTTTCGACCCCACCAACTTGAGGCAGTCATTTTCGATCAGCGCCATCAAGGTTTACAGTTCGAACGCGAAGTTATGGGCGTGGTACGACAATACGGATGCTCAACTGGCTTCCGCAGGCGTCACAGCATTCTCCAGCGATGCCAACGGCACGTTGTTCATGGCACTCAACGATGATCCGCACGTGATGTTGCCTGCCGATCTGAATTCGCTGATTACGGGTAAGTCATTCAAAGTCCAGATCTCGTTCACCCTGCTCACTGAAGGTCAGGTCGCTGAACGACTGCTTCAACAAGAAGAAGAGCTCAAACAGGCACTTGAAACCACCTCGGACCTGAGCCTTAAAGAGCACTCTGCACTTGAGGCTGTCGAAGCGGCAAATCTGGCGGAGCAAGAGAACCACCGCCTCGCCTTGGCCAATATAGAAATTGAAAACCTGTCCGTTCAGGAAAGCCATCGCCTGGCGTTGAATGAGCTGGAAGCTGCCAATGCAGCGCTTCAGGAAAGCCACCGCCTGGCGTTGAGTGAGCTGGAAGCTGCGAATGCAACGCTTCAGGAAAGCCATCGTCAGGTGCTGGCAGACCTTGAAGCCCAAAAACTGGCCATGCAAGAAATCCACCGGCAAGAGCGGGAGGAGCTTGAAGCTCAAAACCTCGCCATTCTGGAAAGCAATCGGCTCAAGTTGATGGAAGCCGAAAGCGAGCATCTGGCGGCTCTGGAAACCCACCGTGCAGCACTGATGGGGCTTAAAACCGAAAATCTTGCCTTGCAAGAGAGCCATCATCTCAGGCTGAAGGAGTTCGAAGCCGAGCACCTGTCTTTACAAGAGAACCACCACACCACGTTGGCGGATCTTGAAACTAAAAATCTGGCCTTGAAAGAAAGTCATCACCTCGCATTGACGAGTATCGAGACCGAAACGCTGAATCTGAAGCAACATCAGCGTCGAGTACTGGATGGCCTTGAAAGCAAAAACCTGATGCTGCTGGAAAATCATCGCCTTGAGCTGGAAGGCAGAGATACTCATATTCATAATCTGAACCTGAATATCATCTCGATGCAGTCCTCTTACAGCTGGAAGGTAACAGCGCCGCTCAGGAAAGTGACGAGGTCTTTCTTTAGAGCAAAGAGCATCCTCACTTCGCTGCCTATGATTATTCGACGCGGCGGTGGTGTGTCAGGCACAGCAAAGAAAGCATATCGAGTTTGGCGAGCGAGAGGTATTGCTGGCGTCATTGCTCAAGCGCGGTGGGCCAAAACCAGCACAGTGCAGGCAATGCCCGGAAACAGGAATGACTATGCTTTATGGGTGCAGCAATACGACACTCTCGACGATGTAAAAATAAACCGCATCAACGATGACATAGCTCATTGGGGTGAGGGTCCGGTCATTTCCATCATCATGCCAGTCTACAACCCTCCTCTGGATTTACTGCGCGAAGCGGTAGAGAGCGTTCGTGCCCAACTCTACCCACAGTGGGAGCTTTGCCTTGCGGACGACGCATCGACTTATCCGGAGGTTATTGAATACCTGAAATCGTTGAGCGCTCTGGATGACAGGATCAAAGTCGTTTTTCGTGAGGACAATGGGCATATTTCAGCGGCCAGCAACTCGGCGCTTGAAATCGCCACGGGCGAATTTGTCGCACTGATGGATAACGATGATTTGCTGCCCCGACATGCGCTCTACTGGATTGCTAAAACGATTCGTGAAAACCCTGATGCCGGCCTTATCTACTCCGATGAAGACAAGATCAGTACGGACGGCAAGCGCAGTTCGCCCTACTTCAAGTCAGACTGGAACGAGTTCCTGTTCCGCTCGCAGAATATGGTTTGCCACCTCGGCGCCTATCGCAGAGACCTTGTCAACGAAGTCGGACAATTCCGAACGGGTTTTGAGGGCGCTCAGGACTATGACCTGGCACTGCGGTGCGTAGAAAAGCTTGAACGGAACCAGATTATTCATATCCCTCGTGTGCTCTACCATTGGCGCATACACGCCGGCAGCACTGCGATGGCAGGTGATGAAAAACCTTACGCGGCGCTGGCTGGGGTCAAGGCACTGGATGAACACCTGGAGCGCAAAGGCGGCGTCGGAATCGCCGAGCTGTCTTCTTCGAGTATGTATCGTGTTCATTACGCATTGCCAGCGTCGCCGCCACTGGTGAGCCTGATAATTCCCACCCGGAATGCCCATGCCCTTGTCAAACAGTGCATCGACAGCATCAAGCAACTGACGACGTATACTCATTATGAAATCATCCTGATAGACAACGGCTCCGACGAACCGGAATCGCTCGAGTATTTTGCTCAGCTCGATCAGGAAGAGAACATTCGCGTCATGCGTGATGAAGGCCCATTCAATTACTCAGCGCTCAATAACGCGGCAGTGCGTATAGCGAACGGCGAACTGATCGGGCTTATCAATAACGATATCGAGGTCATCACCCCTGAATGGTTGAGTGAAATGGTCTCGATAGCCCTACAGCCCAACGTCGGAGCCGTAGGAGCACGCCTGTGGTATCCGGATGATCGGCTGCAGCATGGTGGTGTCATCACTGGCTTGGGCGGCGTTGCGGGGCACTCCCATAAATACCTGCCCAAAGGCGCACCTGGTTATTTTTGCAGAGCAGAGTTGATCCAGGAGTTTTCCGCAGTAACTGCCGCCTGTTTGATTATCAAAAAATCCACGTTCGACCAGGTCGGAGGATTGGAGGAGGAGCACTTGAAAATCGCCTTCAACGATGTGGACTTCTGCCTCAAAGTCAGAGAGGCAGGCTACGTGAACGTATGGACGCCATTTGCGGAACTCTACCACCATGAATCTGCGACCCGTGGCCTGGAAGATACCCCGCAAAAGCAAGAGCGCTTCGCCAAGGAAATCGAATACATCAAGTCACGCTGGCCTGATATTCAAGCTGACTATGCCTACAGTCCGAACCTGACATTGAGCCACGAGGATTTTAGTATGGCCTGGCCTCCGAGGATTAGCAGTTGAGTAACGTTATTTGCAAAGTAAATCCTCAAACAAGGAAAACTGAAAGCCTAGGAGCTTTGCGTGCCTGAGAATACTATTCATAACAGCATTACGAAAACCTCAAAGCCCCGCTACCAATTGTTGTTAGCTGCCGTGTACATTATCGTCCTAATCTTATGGTCGGTAGGCATCTCGTTCCATGGAGGACCTGATGAATCAACACACTTTTTTTTGCTAGAATACCTCAAAACATTTCATGAACTGCCTAATGCTGCGGAGCCACTACAGCCATTTACCGGCAGCCTTTCCGGCTATACATGGCACCCCGGAGAGTTTTGGTATCATGGGTTACCCTTTCCCCATGTAATAGGTGCCATGATCAGTTCATACGGTCTAAGTTGGTTACTACCGGATGATTTGGCATACCTATCAGCCCGAAGCTTTAACTGGATACTCGGCGCTGTTTTTATTTGTGCACTTTATAGAATAGCTTGCAGAGCAGGCATGACAGAAAAGAGCGCTGCTTTTAGCGCGCTTATTATATCCCTTATCCCCCAAGTATCTTTTGTATTCTCCTACTTCAACAGCGATGCGTACGGACTTGCTAGTATCGCACTGCTTTTAAGTAGCCTCCTAGGCTATATAAAATCGCCCACGAAGTACACCGCAATCTGTTTCGGTGCTGCACTTGGCTTGATGTTTCTTGCAAAACTTTATTTTCTTCCTGCACTTGTCTTTGCTGGCAGCATGCTGATTGCTTATCGATATGCAGGAGAAAGAAAAGTTACCCAACTCTTCCCGTTGGCGCTCGTAGTGGGCCTGCTTATCTCAGCCCCCATGCTTATAATTACTTATCTTAAATACGGTGAAATTACCGGAATTACCGGACAACTGGACTTTGTAGCAATGCACAAGTCTAATCCGGCGCAGGGGTTTGGCACTTGCTATATTAAATGCCCTGGGCATTTAATCGACATGACTACAGTCCTGCCATGGCTGAGCTTAGCCACGAAAAGTTATTTTTCGGTTACAGGCTGGATGAATGTATACATCCCCGACTCTTATTATATGGGAGCAGCATTACTTCTTATATTAATTACACTGACTGCTATAGTCCAGACGGCACGAGCCTGCGCACTGCCAGACAAGAAAAAATTAATATTAGAAAACCTACTTCCTTTAATCATGATTCTTGGTTTATTTCCATCAATTATAATTCTTAGCCTAGTTGCCTCTCAGAATAGTTTACCTCAGCCGCAAGGTCGATACCTCTTTGTCACCATACCATTCCTCGCTCTCATTATTTCAATTGCAACTACCACACATGCGAATCATCAGACATCCGCGTCGCTAGCACGTATCGCGAAATCTCGTCATTTCCACATGAAGTGGTTATTCATGGTCACTATATGGATGGCTTGGACCAATATGGTTGCTTGGAGCGCAAACACTTTAAGTCAGCCTAATCTTCAAAAGTCGGCCATCGGAAGACCTTTGTCTGAAGCGGTGCAAGAGACAAGCGGTCCAATCAACGCAGCTGGCGCATTCCCTACCGCAGCTCAGTTGTCTAAGCGACTCTCAATAGAGAGCGGTGAGTTCTCTCTAAAGGCCCCTGTGTCACAGGATCTTCCAAGGGGCAACATTGACGTGATGCGGCAAACCTCAGACGGTTTGTACATAAGAGGCTGGAGTTATATTGAACCCGGTGATGGAGTACCTCTTTACGTGATTGCTGTCGAAGAAGGTAAAATTGTAGGGGCTTTGAACATCGATGGAAAAAGGCAGGACGTTGCAGCGGCCATCGGGGATAAATCAGCACTCCGCACAGGCTATGAAGGCACCTTCCTGTCGGTATCTCCCGCCGACAAGTGCAATCTGAAGCTATACACTGTCAGTTCTTCATTTCAAATTTTCGCAATGCCTGATGTATGCGAGTTCATCAGCCGTTCGTCTCACTGATCATGGAAATCCCAATGGAAAATATTCCGCTTTTCTCGGCCATCAAAGCTAACGCTGGACTTGACTTCGCCACGCCGTTAAAGGCCGTGCTGGACAGCCACTGGTACGTTTTGGGTAACGAGGTCAAGCTGTTCGAGGAAGAGTTTGCTGCCTACGTAGGCGTGCAGCATTGCATCAGCGTGGCCAATGGTTCGGATGCACTGGAGCTCGCGCTCAAGGGGCTTGGCGTTGTCGTCGGTAATCGAGTTGTCGCAGTGGCGAACGCAGGCTTCTACGGCAGTACAGCCATTCACGCTGTTGGGGCAACGCCTGTATATGCAGATGTTGACCCAGCGACGTTGACCCTTTGCAAAAAGTCTCTTGAGGCAGTGATCGCCAAGGAAAAACCCGCTGCCATCATCGTTACGCACTTGTACGGTCAGCTCGCGAACGTCGAAGAGATTGTTCAGATAGCTTCAGCCGCTGGTATTCCGGTTCTTGAAGACTGCGCGCAATCTCATGGCGCACGACGCAATGGTAAACAAGCGGGCAGCTTTGGCACCATCGCCTGCTTCAGCTTCTACCCTACTAAAAACCTGGGTGCCCTCGGTGACGGCGGTGCAGTGGTTACCGATGATGACGCTTTGGCGGCACGCATCCGCCAGCTTCGCCAGTACGGCTGGGACCAGAAATACCGTATTGCCATCCCAGGCGGTCGCAACAGCCGGCTCGACGAGATGCAAGCTGCCATTCTGCGCATCAAGTTGCCTCACCTGGACACCTGGAACGAGCAGCGTCGTTCGATCGCCAAGCGCTACAATGAAGCCTTTGCCGGACTGGACATCGAGCTGCCATCCTCGGTGTCGGAAGATTACGTTGCCCACCTGTATGTGATTCGCGCAAAAGATCGGGCAGCTCTGGCTGCTGCGCTCAAAGAGAAGTCAGTTAGCACTGATATTCACTACCCGATTGCAGACCACAAGCAGCCAGCGTATGCAGCCGCGACATCTGTCGCTCTGGACGTTACTGAGCGTACATGCGATACCGTTATCTCTCTGCCCTGCTTCCCTGGCCTGACTGACGAAGAAGTTGATCGCGTCATCAAAGCAGTGACCGCGCACTTTTCCAAGGAGATATGATTTTGCTGACGTTGGTCATTCCCGTTTATCGCAACGAGAGCAATCTTCCGGATTTGCTCGTTGCCGTAACGGCGCTGGATAAGCAACTCGGACACGAGCTTGAAGTCGTGTTCGTTGTGGACGGCAGTCCCGATCGCTGTTACGAAATACTCAGGGAACAACTGCCGTCGCAATCATTCAAGTCCAAGCTGATCTTGCTATCCAGAAACTTCGGTTCCTTCATGGCTATCCGCACGGGCCTGCAGCACGGTACGGGCGATCGTTTCGCGGTAATGGCAGCTGATCTTCAGGAACCGCCAGAACTGGTTCTGGAAATGAACACAGTGCTGATGCGCGGTGATATTGATGTTGTGGTCGGCGTGCGTGAGGGTCGTCAGGACCCATGGGCAACACGAACCGCCTCAAAGATTTTCTGGGGTTTCTATCGCCGCTACGTCATACCTGAAATTCCACCAGGCGGCGTCGACATGTTTGCCTGCAACAGGGCTTTTCGAGATACGTTGCTGACCCTTGAAGAGCGTCACAGCTCGCTCATCGCGCAGATATTCTGGATGGGTTATCGCCGTGAAGTAGTCACTTACACCCGGCAGGAAAGGGTTCACGGGACCTCTGCATGGACCCTGCGTAAAAAAGTCAATTACCTGATGGACAGCGTGTTTTCCTTTACGGACATGCCCATACGGATCTTGACCCGCGTCGGTGCATTCGGCTCGACCTTTGCTGCGCTGTTTGGTGTGTTCACACTGATTGCCAAGCTTGAGGGTAGAATCGAAGTACCCGGCTACGCAATGATCATGTTAGCGATCACGTTTCTTGGCTGCTTGAATCTGCTGGGACTCGGGATCGTGGGTTCTTACGCGTGGCGTACTTACGAAAACACAAAGAATAGACCCTTGGCCATCCCAATGCGGATCGAGGGATTTGGAGAAACTAATGAGCAGCGGTAAGGATTTCTTCGTTCACAGCCACGCCCTGTGTGAATCCGAAAATATCGGCAAAGATTCACGGGTATGGGCGTTCGCTCATATTCTACCGGGTGCCCGCCTTGGGACTGAATGCAACGTCTGTGACAATGTATTCATCGAAAATGATGTTGTTATTGGCGATCGGGTGACCTTGAAGTGCGGCGTGCAGGTATGGGATGGCATCACCATTGAGGACGATGTGTTCATCGGCCCTAATGCGACGTTTACCAATGACTTGTTCCCGCGCAGCAAAGTCTACCCACAGAGTTTTTCTCGCACTATCATCAGAAAAGGCGCCTCGCTTGGCGCAAACTGTACGATCCTCCCGGGTATCACCATTGGTATCAACGCCATGGTCGGTGCAGGTGCAGTTGTCACCCGTTCTGTACCGCCTAACGCGATAGTAGTGGGCAACCCGGCCAAGATCATTGGTTATGTGGACGCCAAGCCTGTTAATGCCAGCAGCGAAGCACGTCCAGAAAAAGCAGCACCTGGCGTAACCGCTACATCAGTGAAAAACGTCACGCTGCACACCATGAATGAAGTCGCTGACATTCGCGGCAGTTTATCGGCGGGCGAATTCGAGCGCTCGGTGCCTTTCAAGTCCGAGCGTTATTTTCTTGTGTATGACGTTCCAACTGCCGAGACTCGAGGCGAACACGCACACCGTATCTGCCACCAATTCCTGGTTGCTGTAAAAGGCTCTGTGCATGTCGTAGCGGACGACGGCGTTAACCGTGAAGAGTTTATCCTCGACAAGCCGAACCAAGGCATACACCTGCCACCAATGACTTGGGGCATACAGTATCGCTATTCTCAGGATGCCGTGCTGTTGGTATTTGCATCGCATTACTATGACGCAGGGGACTACATTCGTAACTACGAAGAGTTTAAATCCCTGATCGCAAACGCAGAATAACTGCTCGATGATGAATCAGGCAGTTTCAAAATTCTTGAAACAAGACTTTGCACGGTTCCTGATGTCAGGCGGTTTCAATACCGCCTTGACTTACGGTCTCTATCTGATTTTGTTGATGTTCCTGTCGTATAAAATCAGCTACACAATATCGTATGTGACAGGCATCCTGCTGGCCTACGTTCTGAATAGATTCTTTGTATTCAAAAGCCATCAGGGAATTCGCTCTGTTGTCCTGCTACCTCTGATCTATGCCATACAATACGGTTTGAGCCTAGTCATACTGTGGTGCTGGGTTGAAAAACTCGCGTTTGATGAAAGACTGGCGCCGTTAGCAGCTATAGCACTGACCCTGCCGGTAACGTTCTTCCTTTCAAAAGTTGCATTTACTGCAAAAGCCCCCCCTCAGTAACCGTCAAGCATTCAACCTAGCACTCTGGCTTACGCCCTGCAATGTAACTGTCGACCAAGCCGACAGTTACATTGATATCAGCATTCGATTAAAAACTACACCCCTGCAAAATCGTTGACTCGCGGAGGAAATGCAACCGAAAAGTCTTCCGCTGCCAGCGTCAGGTTAGGATTGTAGTAAGGGTCATGTTTGATAATCGCCCGCCACTTGTTCTGCATGTACTCAACTTCGCTGATGAATCTCTTTATTTTCTCTGGGGTGTCTTCGAAACCACGCGTTGCGGATTCGTGGTGGTAAAGATCTGCGTTAGGGGTCCAGATGTTCTGGTAGCCGGCTTGCATGATTTTCAGGCACAGATCCACATCATTGAACGCAATCTTCAAGTCTTTGGCGTTAAGCCCACCCACTTCCTGGAAAATCGACTTCTTGACGATCAGACATGCGGCGGTAACAGCAGACATACCCTGAATTAACGACGCCCTGCCAAAATAGCCGTGATGACCACGTGGGAGCATTTTGTGAGCATGCCCAGCGAGTGTCAGTGGGCCCATGATTACGCCGCCATGCTGGAGCCGCTCGTCGGGGTACCACAATCTTGCACCAATTGCTCCGGAGTTAGGCTGTAACGCCAGGGATACCATTTCATCCAGCCACTCGGGATTGATGACTTCGATATCGTTGTTGACCAACCCTATGAGTTCACCTTTGGCATGCTCTACCGCGTTATTGTTGAGCGCGGAATAGTTAAATTCGCCATCGTCTCGAATAACAGTAACGCCCGTCAGACGTGACAGCATTTCGAAATACTGCAGCGACTGCGGATCATCAGAACCATTATCGACCAGAATGATTTCGTAGTTGGGATACAGCGTCTTGTGGCGAATGCTCTCAATGCATTGCTTCACCAAGGCGTAAGCATTACGCGTCGGTATGATCAAACTCACCAAGGGCTTTACAGCGGGCAGGTCGTAATGGACGCGGTACATGCCAAAATCAAGTAACTCGACGCGCCCGGCGATGCCAGACCTTTTCAGGTGTTCTTCCAGTGCCTTTTGCCCTGCATTTTGTGCATAGGGTTTTTCATCGGTGGACATTGCAGTGCTGCCTGCATGTATACGCCAATGATAAAGTACACGTGGAATATGAATGATCTGAGCGGCCTCGACTTGTTCAACGCAGCGAAGCGCGAGATCATAATCCTGAGCGCCTTCCATGCCGACCCGGAAACGCCCAATGCGCTCAACGAGGTCTTTGCGGTACGCACCCAGATGGCAGATCATGTTATGTGAGCGGAAGAGGTATGGGTTCCAGTCGGTTTTGAAGTAAGGAGCCGACCTGACGCCCTGCTCGTCTATCTTGTCTTCGTCCGAATAGATAACCGCCGCATCAGGATGATTATTGATCGTTTTGGCCATCCAGAACAGGGCATGTTCAGGGAGTGTGTCGTCGTTATCCATCAGGACAATGAACTCGCCTGATGCGATGTCGAGCGCCGAGTTGCTTGCCTTGGAGATGTGACCGTTTTGCTCGCGATAAACCACTTTTATCCGGTGGTCGGATTTAGCACTCTGCTCCAGGAATAAGCGCACACGATGATCGGTCGACGCATCATCGGCTATGCATAACTCCCAGTTGAAGTAGACCTGGGTTTTTATGCTTTCGATGGCATCTCTCAGCATCTCGATAGGCGGGTTGTAAACAGGCATGATGATGGAAAGTAGCGGCTTGGTTTTCCAGGCGCCTATTTCCTCATACATGCAAAGACGATCAATATCGTCAATCGTGTCGAACTCTTCGACCCATCGAGCGTAGGTGTCAAGTTGCTCCGGTGCGTTTTCAGCGTGGGCGACTGCCGGCGTCTCTGGCTCTACCGTATGCGAAAGCGCGTCATGAGCAGGAAATGCCACCGGTGCTTGCTCTCCGCTGCTCGCGCGTCGAATAGCAGCCACTAGTTTTCTAAGCGGTGAGGTTATCTTCCAGCTGGTCGAGCCTTGTAGCTCCATAATGGTGAGGTTCAGATTATGGATGTGCGTATCCCGCTCAATCAAAGCAGCCGCGAATACCGCCTCTTTTCTGGCCAGTTGTTGTTGCTCTAGGGCCAGCTCTCGCTGCAGCCGTTCTATGACAGCAGAAGATTGCTTTCTCTGAAGCGAGTTCTCTTGGCGGAGACGCTTAAGCATGACTCGATGACCTCGTAATTTCTTTTGATTTCTTCCGAATACACCACGTTGCTCCTAAGGCAAGACGGTCACTCGCACTCCTTTCGACGCTCCGTATATTACACGAGTTGACAGTGACGGTTCAGCTTCTGACACCAGATAAACATCATTAAACATGGGCGACACCTGGGTCTGCGGACCCGCGTGCTACCTTCGAACCGGGCTGAACGCTGCAAACCTCCAGCGCACTCCTTTAACCACAGTTGGTTTTCCCCACTGACTCCCAAAACCAAGCGTAACTACCACATATTGCGTTTATGCGAAGACGAAAAGAATGCTGTAATTTTCCTCTTCCACACGCTCATTTTCTGAGCCTGAACACTCAACGCTCAACGCTCAACGCTCAAATCATTCTGGAGGGTCTTGTTCTGACCTTCGATTACCACGTGCGCACGAAAATCACACCTTACCTGTTGATACATAACGCCTATTCTGGGGATCTGATCAATCTCACCACCGGACGGATGTACCAGTAAGCGCGTGTGGGCCTCATTCAACCGCACAGATTGGCCATGGCCGTTCAGTCGCGCGGCATCGCCATAAGCCACAACAGTCAAGCGCCAGCAGTTAAAGCCAGCGAGATCCCATCGGCAGGGTTCATCGCTTCGCATCTTCGTGAAAAACTCACGCGCAACACGGCATCCCATTCCACCAGCCAAGTGTGACAGCGCCACGATTACGCTGCGTGCCGGATCACATGAGCAACGCAACTTTATGATTTAAAAAGATAAAAACACGAGCACCGACAGAAGGTAGGTTGTATACCCGTGCTTTAGCGTTCACAATTGAGTTCTTTATAAACGATGTTCGCAATGCAGCCGGCAACGTTCATACCTTGCGCAGGCCGGAACGGCATGTGTAGCATCTAGCCTTGAATTTCAGAGCCAATTTACTATTATGAGCCGCCTGCCTTTTGATTTTTCTGCTGTCGAATACCTACGCCTGAACCCTGATGTCGCTTCCGCAGATATGCACCCTGCGCAGCATTATCTGGATTTTGGCCGTGCAGAAGGTCGGAGATATCAGGATATATCTATCGATAAGCAGCAGCTGCGCAGCCTCGGTATTTTTGATTCTGAATTCTACATGAGTGAGAATCCTGACGTAGCTAGTGCAGGCCTGGATCCAGCGGAGCATTTTCTAACAGGCGGTTGTGCTGAGGGCAGGTGGGCAAGTCTTTTCTTCCGATCTAACTGGTACATGGATTGTCACCCAGATTCGAAATTACACCCCAAGAATTGCTTGTTTCACTATTCGGAAATAGGCAGCCGACTAGGCTATGAGCCGAACCCCTTCTTCGAACCTGAATATTACTCAGCGAAATACAAACAACACATAGGGCTTGAAGAACCCTTGGCGCACTTCATCAAACATGGCAAAGAAGGCTTTAATCCTTCTCCAAGGTTCGATTCAGCCGCCTATATAAAAACCACAGGGTGTTCTGAAAACCCATTAAAACACTACCTACAGACCGGCATGCAAGCCGGCATTCCTTTACTGCGAGCAGAACCTGTCCAAGCGCATGAGGAAGTGGAGTCGGCCTTTGTCATCACTCTGAAAAAATCAGGCCCATTTAAACGAGTCGTGCTGCTAATCACTCACAGCCCCGATGGAAAAATAAAACCCCATGTAGGCAATTACGCGGCAGAGCTTGCTCGTGGGGATCTGTCTGTATTTCTTATAGTAGCCTCTGATGTTAACGATGTAACAATACCTGAAGGCCTTCGCGAAACCTGCTCGAACATTGTTGTACGACAAAACACAGGATTCGATTTCGCGGCATGGGCACACATCATCAAAACACACAGCTGGTTAGAGGACTGCGAAGAGCTGATCTTGACGAATGACAGCATCATTGGTCCTGTTGGCGTTAGCGGACCAGCGCTCATGAACAAGGTACGGTCTAGCGACGCAGATGTCATTGGCCTCGTTGAGAATATTGAACATGCCAGTCACCTGCAGAGCTTCTTTTTAGTTTTTCGCGAGAAAGCAATTCAGTCAGATAGCTTTAAGAAATTCTGGTTGAGCGTTGTTAACCATAACGACAAAAGCAAAGTCATTCGCGATTACGAGATAACCTTTACCAGCATACTCCGGGCCTCTGGACTAAAGACAGACTGTATCTTCCAGAAAGCGAGTGAAAATAATGCCACTGTATTTAATTGGGAAAAACTCTTAAACGAAGGTTTCCCATTTCTAAAATTTGAGGTGGTAAAAAACTCAAACATTGACACTCTTCAACATATTAAAACCCTTCTCAACGCGGCGCATTACGACACCTCGCTCATTCCTCAACTTGCTAATTTATCAGCAAACTGAGTACAACCTAGAGCCCATAAGCATACGGCACCCTGCCAGCTCATGGGCTCCAGGCTTTATTATGACGGAACATGTTTAAGCTGGCGCCTCATAGACCTTGTCTCAAGTGAAGGTATTGCAGGCCCTTAACATTGAGCCCAGCTCGCAGATACTCTCTCGAAAGGTTGACGCTACAAATAGTGTGGTCGCCGTATAAATCAAGACGACTTTTTAAACCGACAGAAATAGCTTCTCACCTTTGTGATCAGCAAACGTATATAGCAGTCTAAACACGCCCCAGGCACACAGCCAACATCAAGCTCAAGTTGCCCTGGACTGTCTGCCGGTACACCCCGGACTTGCGGAGTGTGGTCACTCGCTTGAAAAAAGACTGCCGACGGCCATTGTCGAAATGCGCCAGCACGTTTCGGTTTTCTTCAGTGAGCATGGCTTCCATCCCCTTCAGAGTCGCCACGTTCGCATCGTTCCACTCGATGAATCGTCCTGAAAGCATTTTGCGAAAACGTATCAGTCTGTCGCGAGTACTGGCGTTGGCACCGATCAGGTTTCCGCAGTGCTGACGGTAATAGAGGCAGGGCTCGGGATCATAGAAAACCTGACCGCCGCACCCTGTTACCAGAAGGTAGGTGAGCCAGTCATGGGCAATCAGCGGAGCGTGTTCGGGTAACTGGACCAGTAAATCACGCGCAGGCTGGTTGATCAGCATTGTGTTGGCGCCCGCCAGGCTCTGAACCAGGGCGTTCTTAAAGGACGGGGTTTTTTTGAACTGCGGAGAAACGCCTATTACTTTCAGGCCTGCATCGACCAGTCGGGTTCTAGAGCAGTAAAGCGCTGGCGTGCCGCGTTTTATCAGTTCAAGACAATCGACACTTCTCTTCAGCTTGTCGCTGAACCAGACGTCATCCTGATCGCTGAACGCGAAATAATCGGCGTCTATTTCAGGGCGTTTAACCAGAGAGATAAAGTTTTCTGCGAAGCCTTTGCAGGGCCCGTTGAACACCACCAATCGCTCGCTTCCCCAGCGAGTCTGGTATTCGGACAAGACCCGAAGCGTGTCATCGGTCGATGCATCGTCGGACACATACAGAGTCCAGTCGCGCAGCGTCTGAGAAGCGAACGATTCGAGTTGCTCGCGAAGGTATGCAGCGCCGTTGTAGGTACACATCAAAATGGCGACGCGTGGATGACCCGAAAAGCGATCGCCAGCCTCGGACGAGCCTCGACCTTGCAGCGGGCTGAGACTGTCCGACCTTTGTTCTTCGGGAAGCTGCGTTTTCAAGAAACCTTTCGCCTGCAAAAACCGCGCATTTTACGCTTTGTATCGTATTCCGTCAGTCATCAAATGATTGATTACGCGGCCTTTGATCCAACTTTTCATGTATCACAACCCCAAACACGAGCAAATCGGCGGGGTTCGACTCCGCCGTTTTTTTGATTGGGGCGTCAAACTGCCTGCTCAACTCAGCCGGAACCGCGCCGTATTATCATTCAACGCCCGGCTGCCCTGGCTCAGCGTATCCGCTGCATGATTGACCGCTCGTGCACCCTCCAGCAAGCGTCCGGCAGCCTGATCGACCTGCTGGATATTGCTGCTGACTTCATCGGCAGTCGAGGCCTGTTCTTCTACGGCTGTCGATATCTGCGCCAACGTATCAGCGACGCTCTGCACTGCCGTGGCGATTTCTCCCAGACGAACGCCAAGCCCTGTTACCGATTGCGCATCGTTGACCGCCTGGCCGCAGGCAGCCTCCATCAAGTTCACGGCCTGGGTCACGGTCGAGCGCAAGCTGTCGACCGTTCCGGCAATCTGTGCGGTGGACGCCTGAGTACGCTGTGAAAGGCTGCGCACTTCGTCGGCGACCACGGCAAACCCGCGGCCTTGCTCGCCTGCCCGCGCGGCCTCGATGGCTGCGTTGAGTGCCAGCAGGTTGGTCTGCTCGGCGATGCCACGAATGGCGTCCACGACTGACTGGATCTGCTGGCCCTGCTCACTGACCCGCCCCAGTGCGGCGGCGGTTTCGGTCAGACGCTGGTTGAGCTGCTGGATGCTGTCAGTGGTGCGCTGGCTGTCCTCGCTGCTTTGCTCGGCAATACGGCGAGTATGTCGCGCGCTCTCCGAGGCCTGCTCGCAGCTTCTGGCCACGCCTTGGGAGGTGGCTGCCAGTTCGGTCGCGGCCGCTGCAATCTGGCTGATCTGCTGTTGCTGGTCTTCGACCTCGTTTAGCGTTCCGCTGGACTGGGCGGTCAGGATCAACACAGCGTCGCCGACGCGCACGGTCTCCTGATTGACACCCAGCAGGCTGGTACGCAATTGCACGACTGCAACGTTCAGCGCCCTACTGATGGATGCGAGTTCGTCACGCCCCTGCACCGGCACTTCCACGCACAGGTTGCCGTCACGCAGGGACTCAGCCAGCGTGGTGATGCCGCTGGCGCTGTTACGGATGGAGGATTGCAGACATGCGAACAGATACACCGCCATGGCCACGAGAATCCCGAAGACCACCGCCAGCGGGATGAACTCCATATTGGAAGATTCGTGGTAATAATCGAGCCGGCTATTGAGGGCTTCGAGCGAGTGTTTGCGCAGATCGGACGTGCTGGCGGTCAAGTTGTCGATGCTCTTCTCGAACTCCTGCGGCTTGAGCTTTATGCTCCCGCCAAAGACACCGTCATCGATCACTTTCAGTTCGCTTTCCAGCACTTGTTTGACGCCAGCATATTTGTCCGCCCAAGGCTTCAGTTGCTCAGGCAGCTTGGAGAGCAACAGGCCGGCTGCCTTGTTCATCTGTTCTTTCGAGTCATCGATTCGGCCACGCAGATCACGCATCTGCAAACGGCTTTGCAGGCTGAACTGGCCTGCAGCGACCGAGGTCTGGCCAACGCTGGACAAGCGACCGATGCGCTCGATCAAGTCAGGCACTTGCTGCGTGGAGAGCTGCATGAGCATGTAAGTTTCAAGCCACGGATCGAGGATCAAGCCGCTGTCCATTGCGATCTGTTCACGCAGAGCCTGGACCAGATTCAGTACGGTCGAGAACCGATCATAGCCATCCGGCCACCAGCCCACGGTACGTAACGAGGCGGTATCCAGCCCAGTGACTGCGGCCTGCAATTCTTTGTAACGGGCCATCGTATCGGCCGGCGCGTTTTCACGAGCCAGCGCCGCACTCACACCCTCCAGCGCCTTGGTGATGCGCGCAATGCCGGCATCGACACTGATCATCGCTTCTTTGGCGGCAGGTGTCGGTTCACGAAGAATATCGGCAGCTTTCCAGCGCGCCGCGTGATCACGCTGAGCAGACAGTTCGACGTTCAGGTCATCAAGTGCCAACAATTGCCGTACACCGGACTGCTCGCCTGAAATCACGTCGAGCTTGTTGCGGTAGTCCTTGGTGATGAACCAGGCGCTGCCCGCCAGCGGCAATATAAACAGCAGAAACAAGACCTGAAACTTGCGAGCAAAACCAAATCGCCCCATCAGGCGCATGCCCGGTGACAAAAGACTGTTCATGTCCTGCAACTCCCCGTGAACACCGGCCGTACCTGAACGAACAGAGGCGATGCCTTTTTATTTTCGAAATACAATGACAGCAAAATGCCATGTTCTTGTTTCATTGGCGATACATGTCGCCTCAGATTGAGGCGAAATACATGCCGCTCATTCGCTTGCTCAGCAAATAGCGTTGTAATTGACGCCTCAAACACACCCAAGCAAGAACCGGACCGCCCAAAGAGCGGAAAACCGTTTTTACAGCAGCAAATTATTCACCGCCGAAGAATCCCTAAAAAAGTAGACTTGCAGACATTTGCTGATTAGCCATCCGCGATCTCGCCTTTATAAAGGAGGTCTCATGATCACGCCGCCTACGTCCCCGCGCATCGTTGCGCCACCTTCCAGGCCTCAACTCAGCGCGGGCCAGAAAAAATTCAACACGCTGATGGAGAAGCTCGAAACCCGACGCAAGCTTCTGGAGCAATGGCTCTCGGTTTCAACTACGTGTGACCAACTGTGGGTCAACGAATTGCTGCCGATGATCAACGAACAATCCGAGAATGAGATAAACAAGCTGCGCCTGCTCGACAACGCCTTCGATCAAGTCCGTCTGAGCAAGAAAGACCGCGCCACCCTGCTGGAAATTATCTGTGTCATGACAGTGTCGCTTCTGGGCGGGGACCACGACGACGAATTGAAGCGTCTGTATTTCAAATACACCGGCATCGATTTCGATGAGAACGAGCGTCTTGAAAACCAACGTTTCAAAGCTTCACTGGAAGCAGAGTTGGGGGTGGAACTGGGCGACGATGTCGACCTGAGCTCGGTAGAGGATGTCACTCGGCACGTTGCCGAGAAGATGAAAGAGCACGCCGAACAGGAGCAAGGCGCCCAAAAGCCGAAAAAGCCCACAGCCAACGAAATACGCCGCGAACAGGAAGCAGCAGAAGGCACCCAGTCATTGCGCGAAATCTACCGCAAGCTGGCCAGCGCGCTGCATCCGGACCGGGAGCAGGACAGTGAAGAGCGCGAGCGCAAGACTGCGCTGATGCAGCGGGTCAATGAGGCCTATGAAAATGAAAACCTGCTGGCGTTGCTGCAGATGCAAATGGAGATCGAGCAGATCGACCAGACGCACATCGACAGCATCTCCGAAAAACGCCTCAAGCACTTCAACCGGATCCTGAGTGAGCAACTGAGGGAGCTGGAGGACGAAATCCACGATCGCAAGATGATGATTCGCGAGCGATTCCTGATGGACCCCTACGAGGACATCAGGCCGAAGACCGTCAACGGCAAATGTGCGAAGCAGCTCAAGGCTATTCGTGAGCATCTCGATGAGTCACAGGATGAACTGCAGGAACTGGCCGACCCGAAAAACCTCAAGGCGTGGCTCAGGGCTCAGCGGGACATGGCAGAGCTGCTCGAAAGGGCAGAGGAATTCGATGACCTGGAGTTGCTGGATACCTTGTTCCGTTAAAGCCCGGAAAAACACACCATGCGCAAGGGCTGCCACCTAACCGGTTGATCGCACGCCATTATTTTTCACAACAACGCTTGACACATATGCGTTCTCCGAGAATAATGCGCGCCACTTGGCTACATAGCTCAGTTGGTTAGAGCATAGCATTCATAATGCTGGGGTCCGGGGTTCAAGTCCCTGTGTAGCCACCAAGTACCGGTCTGATGACTTTTCGAAGTCTGCAGACCAAACAAGAAGCCCGCCTCGTGCGGGCTTTCTTGTTTCTGGCTGTTCATCCTATCTCCCTTCCATTTTTTCCAAGCCCACTGCGGCATATGCTGGCCCAGCACATGGCCAAAGCAAACAAGGAGCTGAAAGCGGGCATGGAAGTGCGTATACCCGCTATTCCAGCCGACGCCAGCAAAGTCTTGGGCATGTGCGACGCATTGAACGGCTTCGATGACGCAGCGGCGCTGTCGAACGCACTCAAAGCGCGAGTAGCGAATACTACCGCACACCGCTCACCGCCTTTCTCACAGCGCTGTGTGAGCCCGACAAACGCCATGCGCGGTCCGCCATCCTGCGCCGCACGCTGGAAGGCTTTATCGCCCAATCGTTACCCGCGTCGGCCAGCGGACAAGCTCACCGTGCCGCCGCTGCAGGTGGCAGCGGCTCACCTGCCCTTTCCTGGTATCGGACATTTGCGCAAAGAAGAAAAGGGCTAAAGCTGGGTGCCGGTTGAGTACCGAAACCCAGTTAACTCTGAGCGCTAAATAACGCCCCGCTTAATGAAAAGGCCACGGTATCCCTGTGGCCTTTTCATTTCCCTATCAGCCAGGGATTGGTTCTTTTCGAGTACCAATCTGTGAGCCGATCAGCGCTCTCTCGCAGGCAAGAAGGTCAGTAACATGGGCATAACTTTTCAGAAGTAGCCATTAATGAGGTGTGCCATGTCCAAGGTTGTCCACTTTCACCGTACTGGTGACGCTGATGTTCTGACTCTCGATGAAGTCGCTGTACCGGCGCCGAAAAGCAGTGAGGTCCAGATCGACGTCAAAGCCATCGGCCTTAACCGTGCTGAAATCATGTACCGCACTGGGCAATACGTGATTGAGCCCCAGTTCCCGGCGAAGCTAGGCTATGAGGCGGCCGGGATTGTCCGCGCGGTTGGCAGTGAGGTCCGCGACGTTGTGCCTGGTGACATAGTCAGTGTCGTGCCGGCGTTCTCTTTCGCTGATTACGGCATGTATGGTGAGGTGGTCAATGCGCCTGCGCATGCTGTCGTCAAGCATCCGTCCAATCTCAGCTTCGTAGAGGCAGCGGCCAGCTGGATGATGTTTGTTACTGCGTACGGCGCCTTGATTGAGTATGGAAATCTGCAGACTGGTGAAACCGTGCTCATCCCGGCTGCGTCGAGCAGTGTCGGGCTGGCAGCGATCCAGATCGCCAATATGCAGGGAGCGATCCCGGTGGCCCTTACCCGCACAAGTGCCAAGCGTCAGGCATTGCTGGATGCGGGTGCAAAATATGTCATCGCCACCCAGGAAGAGGATCTGATTGCCGAGGTGGCAGCGATCACTGATGGCAAAGGTGCGCGTATCGTTTTCGACCCCGTTGGCGGCCCCGAGGCAACCAAGCTTATCAAGTCCATGGCCAATGCCGGGATCTTCTTTCAGTACGGTGCACTGGATCACCGCGATATTCCGGTTCCCGTCTTTGACATTCTTGGCAAGCATCTGACCGTGCGCGGCTACGAGCTATTCGAAATCACCATGGATATGCAAAAGCTAGCCAATGCCAAGGCGTTCGTCACCAAAGGCTTGGCGGGCGGTCAACTCAAGCCGGTCATCGATCAGGTCTTCCCGCTTACTGACATCGCGGCAGCACATCGCAGAATGGAGTCGAACGCGCAGATCGGCAAGATCGTCGTCGTGGTTGACTGAGTAACATACTTCGGCAGCCAGATTGGCTGCCGTACGCCATCGATGTTTACTCCCTACGCGGTGATGGTTTATTTTGCTTTGTTGCCTAGGAGAGACAAGCATCACTTCGCTATCGTCCTCAGTGCAGAGTACGTGTGGCCCAACGCCCACTAAAATGGAGGCTGGCGATGAACCTGATTGAAGCCATGCAAATGTTCGTTGCAGTGGTTGACCAGGGCAGCTACACCAAAGCGGCTGAGGCGCTCAATGTGCATCGTCCGGCAGTCTCCAAGCTCATCCAGAATCTAGAGCACGAACTGGGCGTGCAGCTTTTACACCGCACCACGCGCAGAGTGAACACCACACCCGCTGGCGACGAGTTCTACGAACGCAGCCTAAAATTACTCAGTGAACTAGCGGAAACACTGGAATTGTTTTCGCCGACTCGTGCGCCGCGAGGCAAGCTCAGGATCGACATGCAGACCGTACTCGGTCACGCGGTGATCATCCCTCGACTGCCCGAGTTCATGGAACGCTACCCTGGCCTGGAAATATCTTTGGGGGCCTCTGACAACCTGAACGACCTTATTGCGGACGGCATCGATTGTTCCGTGAGGCTCGGTGATCTGGATGATTCGAGCCTGATTGCCAAACGTATCGGCGAGGTAGCGTTGGTGACCTGCGCGGCTCCCGCCTACATAAAGAAACATGGCTTACCCGATACGCTGGATGATTTGCAGGCCCACTTGGCAGTCAATTTCATGGTTGAGCAGCGCCGCCAGATCATGCCCTGGCGCTTTAGGGCCAACGGTAAAACTATCAATGTGAAGATGCGCAGCGGCATTGTCGTCGACAACGCCGAGGCGTTGCTTTACTGCGCGTTGGCGGGGATCGGGATGGTGCAGGGACTACGACCGGCGTTGAAGCGATATATCGACAGCGGGCGTCTGATAGAGGTATTGCCGGATGTTTCAGTCGAGCCAAAGACCGTTTCCGTATTGTTTCCAGATCGACGTCATCTTTCACCCAATGTGCGGGTATTCGTCGAGTGGGTAAGTGCGCTATTTGAAGAGAAAAGGCGTTAGCACGCGGCCCGTTGGTATTAATTGAATAACAGTTCATGACTCGTTAATGGATTTATCCCTCCTCCGTCTACAAGTACCTTTCTCTCCACCCAAATATGGCGCCAATCGGTCAGGGTGCGGCTATCGCAGTACGCAAGCCTTTTAAAGTGAGAGGAAGATAATGTCGGAGAAAAGAGTCCCCCCCGAACCCGCGCATCTTGAGTAGCCGACGTTTTCACAGCTTAGTGAACTGGTGAACCCGGTGAACTCACCCAATCGGGTGGTGAACCCAGATGTTCATTCCTTCAGCTACTGATCTGCTGCTGTCAACCCGTCAACTGTCAACCAACGTCAACCGATCAGCAGCTACCAAACCCACGCGGGTTTCATGCCCCGTGCTTTCGTGAAAACTACAGGGTCCCCAGCGCTCTTTGCAAAGGCTCTGGCCTGGGTATGGGATATGAGGGTATGTTCGTTGCCTTTCGATGCTCGTAGGGAAGCGAAATGTTCTGGAACAGAGATAAAACGATCAACGTGAAACTGATGACACCCGTGGCCCTTGAAGTCTCACACTCACCCAACCAACCACCCCCAGCTCCAAGCACGGCAACATCTCAGGACTCCAAAACCAATACGGATCTGGCGTTAAAGCTGGTGACTTTAGGTGCAGTCGCCTCGCAGACGGCCCTAGTGATTTACGGGTACTCACACATGGTGGGGTACTACGAACAATTCGGGATAAATACCAATGAGCTTGCGCTAAGCACGCCCACCCTGTTGTTGCAGGGGTACATAAACATACTGACAGGTGCTCTCAGGGCCTCGAATTCTTTTCCGATCATTGGCCCTGGCCTGATGGCATTGGCGTTCGTTCTCTTAGCTGCAGTTTTCGTTACGGTAATCACCAAGCGGCTAAAAGCGGAAGTGATTATCGGCTTGTCTACGTGGATCGGGATCTCGATGTTTGTAGCATTCTTCGCTCCAGCTATTGGCGTAAATAAGGGCATAGACGAAGGTCAAAAGGATTTCACCAAATTCACACATCTGAAAACACCACATGGATTGGAGAGCCTTCAAACAATCGTCACTGACAAACAGGTGAGGCTGACCGGCCATCTCATTCTGGCCGATAGCAAGAGCACCTTCCTGCTAGTCGATCAGACCGTGTTTAAAATCGACGACAAGTCCGGTCGGGTCGTTCGCCAGGCTGATCTGAAGGCTAGGGAGAAGGCTCTTGAGGAGCCCACCAAGGAAAGCCCAAAAAGCTGACAACGAACAGGCCCTTGTATGCCCAGATTTATGACCCAGTATAAAAACCAACAAATACAGAGGCTTAATCATCCAGTTCAAATGACTGTGTAGTACCGGTCTGATGACTTTTCGAAGTCTGCAGACCAAACAAGAAGCCCGCCTAGTGCGGGCTTTCTTGTTTCTGGCGTACAACTTCCTCTCTCACCTGCCTTTCGCTTAATCGCGTTGTCACTCTGAAGACCTGGGCTATGCTCGAAAATGTTGACTCATGAAGAGCCAGTATTTTCCAAAGGAGCAAAGCATGAAAAAACTCGTCCTCTCAATGACTGCCGCCCTCTTCCTGGCAGGTACTTTAGCGCCCGTTGCGTTTGCAGAAAGCGAGCTCGAAAAGGGTGTCCGCCACGATAATCGTGAGCTGGATAAAGGTGTTGATCATGACGCCAAGGAAGTGGACAAAGGCATGAAACACGATGCCGATGAGGTCGACAAAGGCGCGAAGCATGACGACAAAGAGCGTCACAAGGCTGATAAGCACATTGATAAAGAGGTTAAAAAGGATCTGTAGCGGGCAGCTTTTCTGATGGCGACTCATCCAACCGCCCCATCGCTTCCACCTCAAACCCCGGACCACACTCACGTGGTCCGGTCTCGCTGACTGTAGTGGTCTAATGATTCTGCTCAAATCTTGAAGCTTTCCACCAACTGCTTCAAACGCCCGGCCTGCTGCGAAAGCGCAGCACAATCCTTGAGGGTTTCGTTCAGGTTGGCGACGCCCTGCTGGTTGAGCGTGTTGATCTGGTTGATGTCGATGTTGAGCGTTTCGACGACAGCAGTCTGTTCTTCGGTGGCGGCTGCCACAGACTGGTTCATGCCGTCGATCTCGCCGATGCGGCGGGTCACGTCACGCAGTCGACTGCCTGCCTGATTGGCGACCTCGACACTGTCCTGGCTCGATATCTGGCTTTCATTCATGTTTAGCACCGCGTGCTGAGAGCCGGTTTGCAAGCCGCCGATCATCTTGTGAATCTCGTCGGCAGATGTTTGCGTGCGATGGGCCAGGTTGCGTACTTCATCGGCCACGACGGCGAACCCACGTCCGGCTTCACCGGCGCGCGCTGCCTCGATGGCTGCGTTGAGGGCCAGCAGGTTGGTCTGTTGCGAAATGCCCTTGATGACATCAAGGATATGACCGATGTTGTCGGTACTGGCATTGAGCTGTTCGATCTGCGTGCAGGATTCGCTGATCTTGGTCGACAACTCGCTCATGGCGTGGATGGTTTTCTCCACCACCACCTGACCGTCTTCGGCTTGCGTGCGGGCTTCACTGGCCTGGATAGAGGCATCGGACGCATTGCGGGCGATTTCCTGAGTTGCAGCACCCAGTTCATTGATCGCGGCCGCGACGCTGTTGGTACGCGCGCTCTGCTCATCGAAACCGACGATCGAGGAATTGGAAGAGTTCACGACACGTTGCGACAGGTCATGCACCTGCAACGTGGCCGATGACACTTCAGCGATGGACGCGTGCACACGCTCCACAAACTGGTTGAACGAGCCGCCCAGTTCGGCAAACTCATCCTTGCCCTGAATACTCAGACGACGGGTCAGGTCGCCCTCCCCTTGAGCAATATCCTGCATTGCACGGCCCATATCGGTCAGCGGGCGCATCAATGCACGAATCAGCAGGCTCAGCAGCAAGGCAATGACAGCCACGGCAATCAGCACCGCCACGATCGCCGAGCTGCGAAACTGGCTCAGGGGGGCATATGCCTTTTCCTTGTCGATCGACAGGCCGATGTACCAGTTGGCCGAAGGCAGCCCGGTGATCGGGGTGAACGACAGCAGCCTCTGCTGGCCGTTTAACGTGACCTCACGCAAGCGCGCGTCCAGGCTGAGGGTCTGCCCGGGATAGACATCCTTCAGGTTTTTCATGACCTGCTCTTTGTCGGGGCTGACGATGATCTGTCCATCACCATTGACCAGAAAAGCGTAACCGATGCCACCGAACTCGACCGAGTTGATGATCTTGACCAGCGTATCAAGGCTCAGGTCGCCGCCCACCACACCGGACACCTGACCATCCGTCTTGACCGGGCTGGCGATCGTCACCACCAGGCCACCGACGGAAGCCAGGTAAGGCGCACTCAGAATGGTTTTGCCAGCATCGACCGTGGACTTGTACCAAGGCCGTTGACGAGGATCGTAGCCTGCCGGCATATCAACGTTTGGTCGCTGAGTGAACGCGCCTTTGCTATCACCCACGTAAGTGAACTGAAAAGTCGAGGCCAGCGAGGATTGAGACAGCAGGCCGCTGAGGTCTGAATTCACGCCCTGATAAGCCACATTCTGGGTGAGGTTTTCCAGCACCAGGATGCGCCCGCCGAGCCAGTTCTGCACACTGCTGGCCGTCAGTTGCCCCGCCTGCCCTACCGAAGACTCAAGGTTCTGATTGATGGTAGTGCGCTGCAAGTAATCGTTGTAGAACGTGAACAAGGCAAATGCCAATACCACGACACAGGACGCAGCCAGAAGAATCTTCTGACGGAACTTCAAATTCATAATGAGGCATCTCAACAGGACAGAGGGAGGTTCAAATCGCAGCGCAACGTGTCTCACATGAGGGGCGTGTTCTTGGCAAAACAATAAGCCTAAAGAAGACAAGGTTTAACGGCCCGCGTACAGACATCGTTTACCTTTTACTGCAGGAAGGCAACGCTCTATTTCACGCGTTGCGGCAACTTTTTGTCCCGATGTCCAAGGGCGCATGACGGGGTCGAAACAACGTCTGTCGGCTTTTTCAGACTTTCAGCTTTTTTTATTTCAGCTTGGCGGACGCCTGCCGATAGGGTCTGTATATCACACGCTACCCCTGTCCTGTATGCCATGCCATTCAGGGGGCAATTGCTTTAATGGCTGTTTCTGGAGAAATGGATGAGTAGCTGGTTTGCAAACATCAGTGTCAACATGAAGCTGGCCGTCGGGTTCGGTCTGGTACTTGTTTTTACTGCCATTCTTGCGCTGACTGGCTGGACCAGCATGGGTGGACTGATTAACCGCAGCAACTGGATGAGTGACATCACTTCGCTCAATGCACAGTTGACCAAACTGCGTGTTACCCGCCTGCAATACATGGTCGCCGACGGTGACGAGAAAGTTGCCGAGACTGTCCAGACTTCGCTGGAAAGTTTCAAGGCACAGCAGCAAAAACTGTTGGCCACGTTCAAGAGTCCCGAAAACGTGAAGATGCTTGAACAACTGTCTGCCGTCATCAACGACTATCAGACTTCCCTGAACAACATGCGCAGCGGTTACAAGGCCAGCAATGCGGCGCGTGATGAACTGACCACGCATGCCGTCAAAAGCCTCAACGTGTTCGAGCAGTTGCAGACTGAAGTCAAAAATATGGATCCAGCCGATGCCAACCGGTTCGAGCAATACCGGATCATCACCGACGCCAAGGACAACCTGAGGCTTGCCCGGTATGACGTGCGTGGCTATACCACCAATGTCACGCCAGAGAACGAGCAGGCAGCCTTTGCGAAACTGGATACCGCCATCAAGGATCTGGGCACTCTGAAAGCCACGTTTAACAGTGCTGAGGCCGATCAGCTCAGGCAGCTGGAAACCTCGCTTCTGGCGTACCGCGCTACCCTGCAGAATTTCAAAACCGCCAGCGCGCAGATTGCCCAGGCGCGCAAGGAAATGACCGTGCAGGGTCAGGACATCGTCAAGATCAGTGAAGACATGTATCGACTGCAACTGGATCGCCGCGATCAGGAAAGCGCGCAGGCTCGCACCACACAGATCGTCTGCACGCTGCTGGCCATGATCCTGGGCATCATTGCGGCGGTGATCATCACTCGACAGATTACTCGCCCGCTCAAGGAAACCCTGGCAGTGGTCGATCGCATCGCGTCCGGCGACCTGACCCAGACACTGGCGGTAACTCGCCGCGACGAGCTGGGTGTTCTGCAGCAAGGCATTCAGCGCATGGGCAGCACCTTGCGCGAGCTGATCGGCGGGATTCGCGACAGCGTGGTACAGATCGCCAGCGCTGCTGAAGAGCTCTCCGCAGTCACCGAGCAGACCAGTGCCGGCGTCAACAGCCAGAAAGTGGAAACCGATCAGGTGGCCACTGCCATGCACGAAATGTCCGCGACCGTTGCAGAAGTGGCCCGCAATGCCGAACAGGCCTCGCAGGCAGCGTCGAATGCCGACCGCGAAGCACGCGATGGCGACAAGGTCGTTGGTGAAGCGATCGCTCAGATCGAGCGTCTGGCAGCTGAAGTGGGTCGCTCCGCCGATGCCATGAACCACCTGGAGCAGGAAAGCGACAAGATCGGCAAGGTCATGGACGTGATCAAGGCTGTGGCCGAGCAAACCAACCTGCTTGCCCTCAACGCCGCCATTGAAGCAGCACGCGCCGGGGAAGCCGGACGTGGCTTTGCCGTGGTTGCCGACGAAGTCCGTGGCCTGGCTCAACGCACGCAGCAGTCCACGGTGGAAATCGAAACCCTGGTGGCTGCCCTGCAAAGCGGTACACGCCAAGTGTCCAGCATCATGCTCAACAGCCGCGAACTGACGGTCAGCAGCGTGCAGTTGAGTCGTCAGGCAGGTACATCGCTGGGCAGCATCACCCACACAGTTTCGAGCATTCAAGCCATGAACCAGCAGATCGCTGCAGCCGCCGAACAGCAAAGCGCTGTGGCTGAAGAGATCAGCCGCAGCATCGTCAACGTTCGCGATGTATCCGAGCAGACTGCGTCAGCCAGTGAAGAAACAGCGGCTTCCAGTGTCGAACTGGCTCGCCTCGGCGGCCAGTTGCAGACAATGGTCAGTCACTTCAGGATCTGATCTCTCGCAATAGCCATAACAACTCAGGAGCCCGGTTTTTACCGGGCTTTTTTGTGCGCCCAAGGTTCACGCGCAAGGATCGATAGCGCTTCTCAGGGCCTCATCAGGCGGCAAGACCAGCCTCAAGCCTGCTGCGGCTGCCCGTTGGACGCTGACAACCCGCCATCCACCGGCAGGTTTACGCCAGTTACGAAGCGCGCATCGTCGCTCGCCAGGAAGGCAATCACATCGCCAACGTCTTCCGCTTCGCCAGGTCGACCCAGCGGAATGCGCTCCATGAACTTGGCAATAAGCGCCTCATCGTCAAACATGTCTTCGGTCAGCTCACTGCGAGTCAGCGATGGGCATACAGCGTTTACCCGCACGCCATCAGCGCCATGATCCAAGGCCAGTGCCCGGGTAAAATTGGTGATCGCACCTTTAGCCGCGTTGTAGAAACTCATGCCCCAGTCACCGCCCATGCCGGATACCGATGACACGTTGACGATGTTGCCTTTGCTGGCAATCAACGCAGGCATGGCCGTGCGGGTGCAATAGAACACGCCGTCGAGGTCCACCGACATCAACTCTTTCCAGTCTTCTACTCCCAGCTCGGTAACTTTGCCGGATTTGACGACACCGGCATTGTTGACCAGAACGTCCAGGCGACCGAAACGCTCAGCCACTTCCTTGAACAGCGCTTCCACATCCGTCAGGTCCGCCACGTCAGTAGCCCTGACCAAATGCCCTGCGCCGGCCAGTTGTGCAGCCACTTTGGCAAGCTTGTCCTGATTGCGGCCAACCAGTACCAGGCTCGCGCCTTCCTGTGCGAAACGCTTGGCGGTGGCCTCGCCTATCCCGGAACCTGCTCCAGTGACGACAACGACTTTTTGAGTAAAACGATTCATGCGGCAGCTCCAAAAAAACAATGGGGTTACCGGGTGGACCGTTGAGCCGCTGGCCCCGTTCACTCCTATTCAGTCACTTCAACATGAGCGTTTAAAATCAGGTGAATCGGTAAACCCGACTAACAGCTCGTTGACAAACACAGGCTGCGCTGCAAATATCCTTCAAGTTGTACGACAACCTATAACGCCAACAATAAAAACAAGACTGGGCCACCTATATGACAACGCTTGCCTGCATACCCGCTCCAGGGATTATTGAATTTTCGTCGGACGTCTCCGCGTTGCGCTGCCTGACCCCCTTCCAGATTCTCGGTATTCGCTGAAGCACGGCGAACGTCCTCGATCGTCTGTCGGTCGGGGCCATGCCTGGCAACAGGCATCACGTAATCCTCGAAGGTGTCGGTCGCAGTTGCACGTGGCCAGAAAAGAGGACGGTTTCAATAAAAAAAGGGAGCACAACAATAATGACAACTCACTCTACCCGTTCGCGCATTTTGCTGGGTGTTGGCGGCATGACGCTGATTTTCCCGATGCTGGGCATGGCTGAAGGCTTCGTCGACGATACCAAAGCGACGCTGACGCTGCGTAACGCTTACTTCAATCGTAACTTCACCAATCCGGCGTTCCCCAACAGTGCTGCGCCGCAGAACAAAGCTGAAGAATGGACGCAGAGTTTCATTCTCGATGCCAAGTCCGGCTTTACCCAAGGCGTGGTCGGTTTCGGGGTCGATGTGCTGGGCCTGTACTCGCTCAAACTTGATGGCGGCAAAGGGACCGGCGGCACTCAGTTGCTGCCTATTCACAGCGACGGGCGCCCGGCTGATGATTTCGGACGTCTTGGCGTGGCAGGCAAGGCGCGGGTTTCCAAGACCGAATTGAAGGTCGGCGAGTGGATGCCGGTGCTGCCGATTTTGCGCTCCGATGACGGTCGTTCATTGCCACAGACCTTTCAGGGCGGTCAGGTGACGTCCAAAGAGATAGACGGCCTGACGCTTTACGGCGGGCAGTTTCGCGGTAACAGCCCGCGCAATGACGCCAGCATGGAAGACATGTCGATGAACGGACGAGGCGCGTTCACGTCCGACCGCTTCAATTTCGGCGGCGGCGAGTATGTCTTCAATGAAAAGCGTACTCAGGTAGGCGTCTGGTATTCGGAGTTGCAGGACATTTACCAGCAGCAGTTCTTCAACCTGTTGCACAGCCAGCCCATCGGCGACTGGACCCTGGGCGCAAACCTGGGGTTCTTCACCGGCAAGGAAGACGGCAACAAACTGGCGGGTGATCTGGACAACAAGACCACCTACGCACTGCTCTCGGCCCGCTACGGCGGCAGCACGTTTTATGTCGGCCTGCAAAAGCTTACTGGTGATACGGCGTGGATGCGTGTCAACGGCACCAGCGGCGGCACACTGGCCAACGACAGCTACAACGCCAGCTACGACAACGCCAAAGAGAAGTCCTGGCAGCTGCGCCATGACTACAACTTCGCGGTGCTCGGGGTGCCCGGCATGACGATGATGAACCGCTACATCAGCGGCGATAACGTACACACCGGCACGATCACTGATGGCAAGGAATGGGGACGCGAGTCTGAACTGGCTTATACGGTGCAGAGCGGCGCGCTCAAGAACCTGAACGTCAAATGGCGCAACTCAAGCATGCGTCGCGATTTCAGTGCCAACGAATTCGATGAGAACCGTGTGTTCGTCAGCTACCCGATTTCGTTGCTCTGAAGCAGAAGGCGAAGCCTGGCGTTCACTGCAGGCTTTGCCTTTGTAACTACCTGTGTCGGCCCGGAATATTACGGCCCGATTTATACGTTGGCCGCGTTGACAAGCAGCGCGGGCGATGTCGATAATCCGGCAAGTCATACGACAACAGATGACAAAAAATAACAAATTAGGACTTTCTCATGGCATCGGCTCATACCACTCCAACTCCCTTCAATCGCCTCCTGCTGACCGGCGCGGCAGGCGGACTGGGCAAGGTATTGCGCGAAACACTGCGCCCTTACGCTCAGGTGCTGCGCCTCTCCGACATTGCCGAGATGGCACCGGCGGTCGACGACCGAGAAGAGGTTCAGGTTTGCGATCTGGCCGACAAGAACGCGGTACACCAACTGGTCGAAGGTGTGGATGCGATTCTCCATTTTGGCGGCGTATCGGTCGAGCGACCGTTCGAGGAAATCCTTGGTGCCAACATCTGTGGCGTCTTCCACATTTACGAGGCCGCACGCTGCCATGGCGTGAAGCGGGTGATCTTTGCCAGTTCCAACCATGTGATCGGTTTCTACAAGCAGGACGAAACCATCGATGCGCACTCGCCTCGTCGCCCGGACAGCTATTACGGCCTGTCCAAGTCCTACGGCGAAGACATGGCCAGTTTCTACTTTGATCGCTACGGCATCGAGACTGTCAGCATCCGCATCGGCTCATCGTTTGCCGAACCGCAAAACCGTCGAATGATGAGCACCTGGCTGAGCTTCGGCGACCTGACACAACTCATCGAGCGCTCCCTGTATGCGCCGAAAGTAGGCCATACAGTGGTCTATGGCGTGTCGGACAACAAGACCGTGTGGTGGGACAACAGTCTTGCCAGCAGCCTGGGATACGTCCCCAAAGACAGCTCGGAACAATTTCGCGCCAAGGTTGAAGCGCAGCCGCTGCCGGCAGCCGATGACCCGGCGATGGTCTATCAGGGCGGCGCTTTTGTAGCATCGGGCCCGTTCGGCGACTGAACATCAGTCTCTCTCTTTCAGAACCCTGGAGACAAGAATCGTCATGGATGCCGAGCTGATAGTCGATGCGCAGAACGCCACTGGCGAAAGCCCGGTCTGGAGCGTGCGTGACCAGGCGCTTTACTGGGTAGATATCCCGGCAGGCCGTCTGCATTGCTGGAGTCATGCAACTGGCAGCACACGCAGTTGGGACGCTCCGCAGATGCTCGCCTGCATCGCAGCAGACAGCCGCGGTGGCTGGATTGCTGGGATGGAAAGCGGGATTTTTCACCTGCAACCCTGCGACGACGGCAGCCTGATCAGCACGCTGCTGGCCTGCGTCGAACACGCGCAGGCCGGCATGCGCTTCAATGATGGCCGCTGTGACCGACAGGGCCGTTTCTGGGCCGGCACCATGCTGATGGACATGTCCGCTGGCGCAGTGGTCGGCGCGATGTATCGCTACTGCGCCGATCAGAAAACGCTGGACGCACAGCTGAAGGACTTCATCGTTCCCAACGGCCTGGCGTTCAGCCCGGACGGCAAGACCATGTACCTGTCCGATTCGCACCCCGGCGTGCAGAAAATCTGGGCGTTCGACTACGACCCAGACAACGGCACTCCGCTTAACCGTCGCCTGTTCGTGGACATGAACCTTCATCCGGGCCGTCCCGACGGCGCTGCGATGGACACCGATGGCTGCTACTGGATCTGCGGCAATGATGCTGGCCTGATCCACCGTTTTACACCCGACGGCAAGCTCGACCGCTCGCTGGCCGTGCCGGTGAAAAAACCGGCCATGTGTGCCTTTGGCGGCCCCGGTCTGGACACTCTGTTCGTCACCTCCATTCGCCCGGGCGGCGATCTCGGCGACCAGCCACTCGCCGGTGGCGTGTTCGCGTTGCGACCTGGCGTCAAAGGCCTGGAGGAACCCGTATTTCAGGGCTGATTGCGCCTGCTGAAAACCTTATAGCTCGACCAAAAATAACAATATTGGAGATATCCATGGATTTCAAACGCAAGCTTCTCATCGCCGCACTCCCGTTGGTCTTTTGTGTGGCCTGCACGCCCAAGGAAGACATCAAAATCAAGTTCGCCGAGGTCCACCCCGCAGGCTACGCGCCGGTCGTGGCCGAGCAAAACATGGGTAAAAAGCTCGAAGAGCAATCCAAGGGCGAAATCAGCTTCAAGATGTACGCTGGCGGCGTGCTCGGCTCCGAGAAGGAAGTGGTCGAGCAGGTCCAGAGTGGCGCTGTGCAGATGACCCGCGTCAGCCTCGGCATCGTCGGCCCGGTGGTGCCAGACGTCAATGTTTTCAACCTGCCGTTCGTATTCCGTGATCAGGCGCACATGCGCACGATCATCGACGGTGAGATTGGCCAGGAAATTCTCGACAAGATCACCAACTCGCAATTCAACATGGTCGCTCTGGCCTGGATGGATGGCGGCACCCGCAACCTGTACACCAAGAAACCGGTACGGCAGATTTCAGACCTCAAAGGCATGAAAATACGCGTTCAGGGCAACCCGGTGTTCATCGAAACCATCAACGACATGGGCGGCAACGGCATCGCCATGGCCACCGGCGAAATCTTCAGCGCGCTGCAGACCGGCGTCATTGACGGCGCAGAAAACAACCCGCCCACCTACTTTCAGCACAACCATTACCAGAACGCCAAATTCTTTACGATTACCGAGCATTTGATTCTGCCCGAGCCCATCGTGATGGCGAAAACCACTTGGGAAAAGCTCAACCCGGAGCAGCAGGCGCTGGTGAAAAAGCTCGCGCGTGAAGCACAAATGGAAGAGCGCGTGCTGTGGGACAAGTCTTCAGCCGACGCGGAAACCAAGCTCAAGGCCGCAGGTGTGGAGTTCATCACGCTGACGCCTGAGCAGAAAAAAGCCTTCTACGACGCCACCCAGCCGGTACGCGACAAGTTCGGCGCGCCTTACAAGGCCTTGATCGAGCGTATCAATGCGGTACAGACCAACCCGGCGCTAGCGGCGACCAGTACCCCAACGGCCCAATAAGCCTGTCCGATTACGCTGCGGGGACGAGCACAAGCTCGTTCGCCGCCGCAGTGGTGAGCCCAATGAAAAATACGCTTTTGCGCATCAACGACACGGTTTATCGGGTCTGTATCGGCATTGCGGGTCTGTCGGTGCTGATCATGACCCTGATCATTCCCTGGGGAATCTTTGCCCGCTATATCCTCGGCAGCGGTTCCAGCTGGCCGGAACCCACGGCCATTCTGCTGATGGTGGTGTTTACCTTCTTCGGCGCAGCAGCCAGCTACCGCGCCGGGGCGCACATGGCGGTGTCGATGGCGGTGGACCGCATGCCGCAGCAGGTACGCCGTATCGCCGCAATGGTGGTGCAGGTTCTGATGGCGATTGTGGCGCTGTTCATGATCGTCAAGGGCTTCAAGCTGTGCGCCACCACCTGGAATCAGTTTATCGGCGAGTTGCCGTTTCTGCGCGTCGGGATCTCTTATCTGCCAATTCCCCTTGGCGGCATCGTGACCCTGATTTTCGTGCTGGAACGGCTGTTTCTGGGCGACCAGAGTCATCGCGCGGTGATGCGCTTCGACGTCATTGAAGAAAGCGAAGGTGCCGCATAAATGGACGCTTTTATACTGTTAGGCAGCTTCATCGCACTGATCCTGATAGGTATGCCGGTCGCTTACGCGCTGGGCCTTTCTGCCTTGATCGGCGCCTGGTGGATCGACATTCCGGCAGACGCCTTGATGATCCAGATTGCCGGTGGCGTGAACAAGTTCTCGCTACTGGCGATTCCGTTTTTCGTGCTGGCCGGTGCAATCATGGCCGAAGGCGGCATGTCCCGGCGGCTGGTCGCGTTTGCGGCGGTGCTGGTGGGTTTCGTGCGCGGCGGCCTGTCGCTGGTCAATATTGTTGCTTCGACCTTCTTCGGCGCAATCTCCGGTTCGTCAGTCGCCGACACCGCGTCGGTGGGCTCGGTATTGATCCCGGAAATGGAACGTAACGGTTACCCACGCGATTTCTCCACGGCAGTAACCGTCAGCGGCTCGGTTCAGGCCCTGCTGACGCCTCCCAGCCACAACTCAGTGCTTTACTCGCTGGCCGCGGGCGGCACTGTATCGATCGCGTCGCTGTTCATGGCCGGAATTTTGCCGGGGCTGTTGCTCAGCGCAGTGATGATGGGCTTGTGCATGATCTTCGCGCGCAAGCGCAACTACCCCAAAGGCGAAGTGATACCGCTGCGTCAGGCGTTAAAAATTGCCGGTGAAGCGCTCTGGGGCATGATGGCCATGGTCATTATTCTCGGTGGCATCCTGTCGGGTATTTTCACCGCCACCGAGTCGGCTGCGATTGCCGTGCTGTGGTCGTTCTTCGTCACCATGTTCATCTACCGCGACTACAAATGGCGCGATCTGCCCAAACTGATGCACCGGGCCGCCCGTACCATTTCCATCGTGATGATCCTGATCGGTTTCGCTGCCAGCTTTGGTTACATCCTGACGCTGATGGAGATCCCGATGAAGATAACTACCGCGTTCCTGACCCTGTCGGACAACCGCTACGTGATCCTGATGTGCATCAACGTCATGTTGCTGTTGCTGGGCACCGTCATGGACATGGCGCCGCTGATCCTGATCCTGACCCCGATTCTGTTGCCGGTCATCGTCGGCGTCGGCATCGACCCAGTGCACTTCGGTATGATCATGCTGGTCAATCTGGGGATAGGTCTCATCACACCGCCGGTCGGCGCAGTGCTGTTCGTCGGTGCTGCGGTGGGCAAAGTCACTATCGAAGCCACGGTAAAAGCACTGGTACCCTTCTACATCGCGTTGTTCATGGTGCTGATGCTGGTCACTTACGTTCCGGCCATTTCACTGTGGCTGCCGAGCGTCGTGCTTTAAGTCTGTCGTGGTAACGCTGCCGGGGCCTGGAAACGGGTTCCGGCAGGCGATCCGGTTTTTCCAGCCAAGGAGGCTGGTTGCGTATGTCCGCTCCTGCCCTGTTCCCCCGCCACATCGCTGTGATGATTCTGGCGCTGCTGGCCTGCTCGTTTGCCGGCAACCATATCGCGGCGCGTATCGCCTTCGATCATGACACCGGGCTGCTGCTGGCCATCCTCTGTCGTTCCGGCGTGACCCTGCTGGTGTTGGTCAGCCTGGTGCTGTGGCAACGTGAAAAACCCCGCCTTGCCGCCAGCACATGGCGCTGGCAACTGTTGCTCGGGCTGCTTATCGCAACCCAGAGTTTCTGTATTTATTCAGCGGTGGCGCGCATTCCGGTGGCTCTGGCGCTGTTGGTGGTTAATGTCTCGCCGATCCTGCTGGCCCTGCTGAGCTGGGCGCTGGGCGGAGCCAGGCCGACGCGGCGTGCCGCAGCCCTGATGGGACTGATCCTGTTTGGCCTGACCCTGGCGCTGGACGTGCCACAACGACTGTCTAACTCCGGCAGCAGCGAACCACAGTGGCTGGAGGGCATCGCTTATGCATTCACTGCCGCGGTGGTGTTCGCCTTTGCGCTGTGGATTACCGACAACAAACTGGCCAGCATGCGCGGTACAGTGCGCAGCATGTTGACCATGGCGGTGGTCTTCGTCGCGGCTGCGGTAGCGGGTGCCAGCGGCCTGCTGCCCGGCGGCGTGGATCTGCCGGCAAGCCGTGTCGGCTGGACTGCGCTGGCCAGTCTGGTGCTGCTGTACGGGCTGGGCTTTTCGCTGCTGTTCATCTGTATGGCGCGCCTGGACATCAGCCGCAATGCGCCGGTAATGAACATCGAACCGGTGGCCAGCCTGCTGTTCGGCTGGCTGATTCTGGACCAGTTGCTCAGCAGCGGTCAGGTCATTGGCGGGTTGATTGTGGTCAGCGGGATTGTTCTGCTGACCTGGCGGCGCACGCCTTCGCCTGTTCCTCACACATCCAGCAAGGTCCTGCCTCATGCCCGTGAACGTTCTGATCCTTGAAGATGGCCTGACCCGTCTGAGCGTCGCCCCCGAAATAGGCGCCAGTATCGTCAACTGGACCGCTCTGGCCAGCGGCCATCCCCTGCTGCGCCCCAGCAGCGAGGACGCACTGGCTGCCGGCACGCCCCGTCGGCTGGCCTGCTACCCGCTGGCTCCCTGGTCGAACCGGATCGGCAACAGCGGTTTCGACACGCCGGATGGCTGGCTGACGCTGGCGCCCAACAGTGCAAACGACCCGCTGCCCATTCATGGCAGCGCCTGGCAACAAGCCTGGACGGTCGTCGAGCAGACCCAGCAGAGTATCTGCCTGCAACTCGACAGTCAGACACCGTTCGCCTACCGCGCCGAACTGCGCTACACCCTGCGCGGTGGCAAACTGAGCATCGAGCTGACCACTACGCACCAGGACAGCCGCGCCGCCTGGCACGGTCTGGGCTTGCACCCTTACCTGCCACGTACGCCTCGCACACGCTTGCAGGTGAAGGCAGCGCAGGTCTGGCTGTGCGACCCCGCAGGCTTGCCCACCGAGTTGCAGGACCTGCCCGCCGAATGGGACTTCCGGCACGGCAACACCCTGCCCGCCACGCGCCTCGACAATGGCTTCACCGGCTGGGAGGGTCACAGCCTCATCAGCCAGCCAGACCTGGGCTACGAGCTGCACGTTGAGGCCACCGGCAGCGAATACTTTCTGGTGTTCTGCCCGCCGGGGCTGGATTTCTTCTGTTTCGAGCCGGTCAGCCACCCGGTCAATGCTCATCATTTGCCCGGCCATCCGGGTTTGAAGCTGCTGCGGCAGGGGGAGTCGATGACGCTTGGGGTCAGCCTGAGCTATATGGCTCTGACACAGAACGCTTGATCACATTTCTTGAAGAAGTCTGCCGGCCCGCTCATCGCATGCTGTGATCCATCCTCTCTGCATCTTCGTAACCTCTTTGACCGCGAACCAAAACCATACATTGGTGATCAGAAGGTGGATCATGCGCATAACTGCCCGTCTCAGGACCTTCTGTCACTTGTCCACCCCGCACAGCGACTCGACGACAACCCGACTTTGGATTGATGAAGTCGCCGCAGTGGCCCGGCAACGGGACCGCGATAGCTTCCTGCGCATCTACGATCACTTCGCGCCGCGCTTGTTGCGCTACCTGACGGGGTTGAATGTGCCCGAAGGGCAGGCTGAGGAGGTGGTACAGGAGGTGCTGCTCAAGCTGTGGAACAAGGCTGATTCCTTTGACCCGGCCAAAGCGAGCCTGGGCACCTGGCTGTTTCGCATCGCGCGCAATCTGTACATCGACAGCGTGCGCAAGGACCGCGGCTGGGTGCAGGTGCAGGACTCGCTGGAACAACTCGAGCGTCTGGAGGCACCGGTAGACAGAACGCTCGATTACAGCCAGCGTCAGGAGCACAACCTGAACATCGCTATTCAGAACCTCCCCGCTGATCAAGCCAAGGTGCTGCGCATGTCCTATTTCGAAGCGCTCAGCCATCGAGAAATTTCCGAACGCCTCGACATGCCGCTGGGCACGGTGAAGTCCTGCTTGCGCCTGGCGTTTCAGAAGCTGCGTTCAGGGATGGAGGAATCATGATGGGCCCATCGCATCATCCGGATGAAGCCACGCTGGTCAGCTATGCGTCGGGGGCGCTGTCGCAGGTTCTTACGCTGGTCACCGCCGCGCACCTGGAGCGTTGCCCCGAGTGCAGGGCGCGGCTACGGCAGGCAGAGCAGATCGGTGGTGTATTGATGCAACAACAGGCAAACACGATCATCTCGCTCAAGAGCCGTTCGGCGATGCTGGCCCGCCTGGATGAACAGACTGCACATTCTGCGCCCCCTATAAACTCGATACCCGCAGCCAATCAGGACCCGGACCTGCTGCCGACCTGTATGCAGGCGTATTTCGGGCGCCATCTGAGCACGCTGAAATGGAAGACGCTGATCCCCGGCGTGCAGCGTGTGCGCGCCGAAGGTATAGAGCACGGCAACCTGATGCTGCTGAAAATCGCTCCGGGCGTCAGCATGCCGGTTCACAGCCATGAAAGCGGCGAAATAACCATGGTCCTCAAAGGCGCATATCACGATGTGCTGGGTGAGTTCGGGCCGGGTGATGTGGCCGATCTTGACAGCCACATCCAGCATCAGCCAATTGCCTACCCGGATCGGGAGTGCATCTGCGTGCTGGCTGCGGATTCAAAACTGCGTTTTCACGGATGGCTGGCGAGGATGATGCAGCCGTTCTTCGGGATTTGAGGTGAAACTTGCGAGCAGTCGAAATCGAATGCTCGCATCCCGTCATACAGAACGACACGTTGCGTTTCTGTACCCGACCCCATCTCGCATGGGCTCAGCGCTGGATACTCACACCCAGCGAAGCCAGTGCGTCCCAGTAGCCCGGATAGGTCTTGCCGACGCAATCGGGGTCCTGAATATGGATACCTTTGATTTTCAGACCGGCCAGCGCAAAGCACATGGCGATACGGTGGTCGGCGTGAGTGTCGATCAGTGCATCGACAGTGGTACCAGCCAGAGCCGGATTGGCATTGACCAGAAGATCGTCGCCCTCCTCGACTGCCAGGCCGGGAGCAATGGCGCACAGGCCTTGGGACAAGGCTGAAATACGGTCGCATTCCTTGACGCGCAGGTTGGCGATGCCGACAAAGCGCACTGGCTGGCGATTGAAGGCCGCGAGCACAGCCAGCGTCGGAATGGCGTCCTGCATCTGCGAACCATCGATAACGGCGGGCATGTTCGGAAAAAGGTCGATGATCTGGCTGGCGAGCGCGTCTGGCTGAGTGAATGCGTCGCTGGCCACACCAAGATCGATACTGCCCTGGGTCAAAGCCTGTGCGGCCCACAGGTAGGTCGCTGCAGAGGCGTCCGGCTCGATGTGGAAGTCAGTGGCGCAGTAACCGGTAGCGGATACTTTCCAGGCCGAGTCGCCGATGGCCTGTACCTCTGCACCGAACGCCTGCATGGCGGCGAGCGTCAGATCGACATACCCACGGGCGCCGATTTCACTGCCGGTCAGGGCCACTTCAATAGCGCCCTTGCCGCACGCTCCGGCCATCAACAGCGCCGACACATACTGGCTGGACAGGTTGCCATCGATCTCGATACGACCTGCCGCCAGCCCACCCTTGCCGCTGATAGCCACTGGCGGGCAACCGCTTGGCGCGCTGACGTCCACGCCCATGCGTTGCAAGGCGTCAACCAACGGGCCGATCGGGCGCTTGCGCATGTACTCGTCACCGTCCACCACGAAGTCGCCCTCGAAATTGGCCAGCGCAGCGGTCAGAAAGCGCGTCGCGGTTCCGGCATTGCCCAGAAAAAGCGCTTGTTGCGGTGCGTTCCAGTGCCCATTGCTGGTCACTACGAACGTACTTTCGTCAGGCTCATCGACCTGCACACCCATCAGCCGCAAAGCTTCGGACATCACGCGAGTGTCGTCACTTTTCAACGCGCCGGTCAGGCGACTGGTGCCTTGGGCAAGGCCGGCCAGCAACAGCGCGCGGTTGGTGATCGACTTGGAGCCCGGCGGGCTGACGCGCCCGACCAGCGGGCGCTCGACAGGCAAAACAGTGAGGGTGGCTTGAGGTCGCATGATGTCCCTGAATGTCAGCGGAAAAACCACGATCCTAGCACGAGCGGGATCAAGCCCGCAGGGCGGTTTGCTGGACGCGCGAGCCTGCGCAGCCGTTTACTTTTGCGCAGAGCCGGACAGTTGCTGCAGCTTGTCGTTGGCGGCCAGCAACTGGTTGCGGTTGGCTGCCACATCGGTGACGTCATAGATCACCAGACACACATGGCTGATAGCGCCTGTGGTCGAGCGCAGCGGAAACAGCGTGGTGTTCTGGTACATGAACTCTTCGTGCCCGGTAATCGGCTGGTAGTTCTTGAAACGCACCAGGTACGGCCGCTGCTCCCAGATCGTGAACGCCGGCGTGCCCAGGGTCACGACGTTATCGACCTTCTTGCTGAACCACTTGGCATTTACCTCGGGGAAAACCTCGAAAAAGGTCTTGTCGACAGCCACATAGGGCACCACACCGGAACGGTTTTCCATGAAGGTATTCCAGACCGTTATCCGGTAGTTCAGGTCCAGTACCACGATGCCTACGTCAATGTTCTGGGTGACGGCCAGCAACCAATGAAGCTCGTTGATTTCGATAGCGTTGCTCATGGGTCAGCTCATCATGTAGGCGAGTTTTTTGGTAAGCAGTTCGACCGAGTCTTCGGTGAACAGCATCAGCAGATCGAAGTGAATATTGTGGCCTTCCACGCTGTAACTGATCTCGACCGCCAGGGTCTTTTTCCAGCGTTGCTGATTGACGCGAATGAGTTCGTCGATTCCGCCCTGCGCGCCCAGCAACTGCGGGTGCCCTTGGGAGAACGCGATGTCGATCTGCTCGGCAATGCCGCTCAGGCAAGCGCCGATGAGAATCGTGGACAGGTCCAGCAGCATCTCCATATTGGAGCTGTCGGAGTGATCGCCGCCCATCAGCTGGGACATGCCAGAGATTTCCGAGTCATGGAAAATCAACAGCGCCTCACCAGCGATACCGCCGCCGATGTAACCTTGGCAGACCGCTGTCAGCCGTTGATCGCTATGGGCGTCGGCCAGCGCCATGTGCAATTCGCCGACTTCGAGCATGTTGACGTTGGGCACCGGCAACTGCACGAACACGCCCAGCACCTTGGCAAGCAACGCGGCAGCGCGGCCCATGGCGACGTTGATGGTTTCGCGGAAGGCGTCCTGAAAGCTGATCACCCCGCCTTTGCCGTTGAG
This sequence comes from Pseudomonas coronafaciens pv. oryzae str. 1_6, assembly GCF_000156995.2. NCBI lineage: Bacteria > Pseudomonadati > Pseudomonadota > Gammaproteobacteria > Pseudomonadales > Pseudomonadaceae > Pseudomonas > Pseudomonas coronafaciens. The sequence continues at coordinate 4,397,206 of NZ_CP046035.1, forward strand.
GGCTGGCAAGGCAACAGGGGATGTCGCCGGTTTGCCTAGCAGGCCAAGACGTTCCAGCGTGTCTTTGAGCTCGTCCGGGTCAGCGGGCTTTTTCAGAAACGCCAGGGCACCCAGTTCCATGACCCGGCGCACGGCTTCGTCCTGCACGTCGCCGGACACCACGATGACCTTGGCGTCCAGATTTTCCGCACGAATTGCCGCCAGCGTCTGGTAGCCGTCCATGACCGGCATGGTCAGGTCGAGCAGCACAATCTCGCCCTGACCTTTACGGATGGCCTCCAGGCCTTCCTGCCCTTGGGTAGCCAGGGTCACCGACACATCCCAATCGGCAGGCAAGGCACGCAGCAGTTGCTTTCGCGCCATGTTCGAGTCGTCGCATATCAATAGCGCAAGCGTGGACATCGTGTGGTTCTCACTACGGAAAAATCAGGCTGACGGTGGCGGACAGCACGTATGGTTTTGACGGGTCTTCGTTGGCTCTTTTAGAAAACGGCTGGTTCGAGCATGGACGCTTGATGGTCAGCATTTAAAGCAGAACTATAGCCTTAGTCGGCGATGTTTGAAGTTTCTGTAATTTATGTCGCTTTCCGTTGCGCCAGATCACTACCGCTGGCGCTAAAACGAGACTATTATCAAGTGATAGATTTAATAGTAATCACTCGATAGAGAGGTGTGACATGTCTCTGCCCATAGGCGACTACCACCCGGCTGTGCCCCGGCAGGACGATTTCTGGGAGGACTTGGGGATTCCAGAGCGTGGCGCCCGTCTTTATACGGCGCTGCACAGCGGCTTGCCCTACGAGGTGTTCGAACGGCTGGCGCATTACACAGACCTGAATCGTTCGACACTCGCCGAACACCTGGGCATCGCTCCGGCAACCTTGCAGCGTCGTCTCAAGGTGCGTCGCTTCAACGCCGAAGAAAGTGATCGTCTGTTTCGGCTCGCAGCTGTCTACAAGGCGGCACTGGACCTGTTCGAAGGCGACACCGAGGCCACCCGACTCTGGCTGGCGAATCCGGTTCACGGGCTGGGCAACAGCAGGCCGCTGGAAATGCTCGCCACTTCAGCCGAAACCCAGGCTGTGCTGGACCTGATCGGTCGACTGGAGCATGGAGTCGTAGCGTGATTTCGGTCTATCGTCTGGTCAAGCGCAAATGGCTGGCGCAAGCATTTGATGGCGAAGGGGCCAAACTCTACGGTGGACGCTGGAACAGCAAAGGCAACGCGTGCGTCTATTGCGCCGGCAGCGAGTCCCTTGCGCTACTCGAAATACTGGTTCACCTGAATAACGCCAGCGTGGCCCGTCATTACGCGATGCTGGAGCTGCAGATTGCCGAGGAGCACATCCTCAACGCTCGTCCTGACACCCTGCCCCCAGACTGGCGTGAAGAGCCTGCCCCGCCGGCCAGCGCCTCATTCGGCGACGCCTGGCTGGCCTCCGGTCAAAGCCTGGCGCTGGCCGTACCCAGCGTGATCATCCCGCGCGAGTACAACTATCTGCTCAACGTCCAGCACCCGGAGTTCCAGGCCGTTGTTGCCACGGCCAGAACGCTGGAATTCGAAGTGGACCCGCGTTTGAAATGAGCGGACTGAGTCGCGGCCATAACCGGTAGCGCTATGCCTGATATCGATGCTTGATACCGATGCAACATAGCGCTACCCGTGAGACGTTTTCGGCCGTCGTTCAGTGGGTTGCGGGCGCCTGAGCTGGCTCAGCCGCCTGCGGCAAGGCCATACCCTTCGGCCACAACAGCCAGATATTGCCTTTCTGCTTCATGTCGCCCGCCAGCTTGCCGGCCTCCTCGCCGGTGCCCCAGAACAGATCGGCGCGCACTTCACCGGCAATCGCACCGCCAGTGTCCTGAGCGGCCACCGGGCGCACGACACTGCTGCCGTCCGGGCGCGTAGTGGACAGCCAGAGCAGACTGCCCAGCGGGATGACCTTGCGATCAATGGCCACGCTGTAGCCCGGTGTCAGCGGCACGTTGAGCGAGCCACGAGGGCCTTCGTTGCTGTCAGGGTTACGAGCAAAAAATACATAGCTCGGGTTGCTGGACAGCAGTTCATTGACCCGCTCAGGATGCGCCTTGGCCCAGGCAGCGATGCTGCCCATGGTCACGTCTTCCTTCTTCAACTCGCCCTGCTCGACCAGCCAGCGACCAATGGCGCGATACGGACGGCCGTTCTGATCGGCATAGCCAAGACGCAATTGCGAACCGTCCTCCAGGCTGACGCGGCCAGAGCCCTGGATCTGCAGAAACTGCAAGTCCATTGGGTCGGTCAGCCAGGCAATCACTGGCGCGGCCAGCCCGTTTGCATTGATCGTTGCTGCATCGTCGTAAGGCTTGAGTACACGCCCTTCAAGACGACCGCGCAGGCGCTTGCCTTTGAGTTCGGGGTAGATGCTATCCAGATTCACCACGATCAGATCGTCAGGAATGCCATACACCGGCACATTGGCGGTCTCCGTCCGAGTCAGGCTGCCGGGATAAACAGGCTCGTAGTACCCGGTGATCAGGCCATCGGCGCTGCCGCTGTCTGCGCGCAGGCTGTAAACCTGCAACTGGTCCTGCAGAAATGTGCGGATCTGCGCCGCATCCGGCGCCGCTGCAAGGCTCGCCGCCGCAGCACACGTCGGCCCCCACACTGCGTCGGCCTTCAGCCGCACACAGGCGCTGCGCCATGAGGCGAAACCTGCCTGCAAATCAGCATCCGAAACTGCTGGCAGCGCTTCCCAGGTGGCCTGGGCGTAAGTGGTGTGCGGCGCAGCCGGTGGCGTTGCCGGTTTATCGGACTTGTCACACGCCGTGAGTAAAGCGGCGAGTGGCAAAGCCAGCGCCAGGCTCCGGGACAATGACTTGAAAGAGAAGATCATCAGCACCAATCCTTTAACAGCCCACAGCAGGCTGGTGGGTAAAAGGCGTCATTGTGGCTGAATGAAGCTGAGTGGCCTAGGGGGTGAACTGCATTCGCGGCTCAGCCTATGCACCTCAAAAGACTGCCGCCATACTGAGCGCGTCTATGTACTCGCCATCTCTATAAGCAAATTCCCTGTGTGTGCCTTCTACGACGAAGCCATGTTTTTCGTACAGCGCGATAGCAGGCTCGTTGTCGATAAATACCGTCAATTCCAGGCGTTTGATGTTTTGCCAGCGCGAGGCGGTTTCGATCAGTTCTTTTAACATCAGCCCCCCAATGCCTTGACGATGATGTCCGTCTGCGACGCCCATCCAGAAATCGGCGGCGTGTTGCCTTCGCCCCTGGAATCGATAAAGCATGGCGCACCCCACCACTGCACCGTCCTGCTCGGCAACCAGGGACAAGCCGGAAGAGGCCCGGTTTTCGACAAGCCGTTTTATATCGCTGGATGACTGATACGGCATGCGCAGCGTCCACCAGCGAAATACCGGCTGCTCGAATAAAAGAGCCAGAGAAGGCCAGTCGCTGTCAGCCATCGCGCGCACTATCAAGCTCATTTCGAACTCTGGCCTGGGTGCGGTTCCGGGTAGTCGCGATTGATGTCGATGGGCTTGGCGTAAGGTCCATCCCATAGTTGCTCATGCAGTTGCCCGATGCGTTTGGCCATGGAACTGTCGTGCAGTACCACTTCCAGGTTGCGCGAGTTGTCGAGGTAGCCGCCGAGCCAGTTGCTGGTGCCGACCCAGGCGATCCGGTCATCGATTTCCATGGTTTTGCTGTGGATCACCCGTGCATAGGGAATGAAGCCCTGCGCGGCCATTGGCAGGGTAACGATGCGTACCTGTACGTTGGGCACCAGGGCCAGGCTTTTCAGGTAGGCGACTTCGGGCATGCCGGTGTTCCAGTCTGAAACCATGAGTTTGACGGATACACCGCGTGCCGCTGCGCTGCGGATAGCGTTATCAATGACCGGGTAATATGGACGGGTCTTGTCCGGACCATAGGACAAAGGGGCGTAATCCAGCAACTGTATGCGAACCTCGTTCTTGGCTTCGCCCAGCAAGCGTGGGAGTTCTGCCTGCGAATCGACGACACCAGGCGGGTTGTAGCGTTGCGGGCTGGCGACCAGATAATTGCCGTCTGACGATGCGACGCTGTTGGTAGACGAAACAGGAACCGGTACTGGCTTGCCGTCGGTAATGGCCGCTTGGGCCAGCCAGTCCTGCTCGAACACTGACTGCACTTGTCGCACCACACCCGGCTCATCAATCCGCAAACCGGTTTCGTGAATGTGCTCCAGTGAGCGCCAGTCGAAATTCTGACTGCCTATAAATGCCTGTTTGCCATCAACCACAAAGAACTTGGCGTGGATGATGCCGTTGCCAGTAAGTTTGGCATAAGGCAGCACCCTCAGCGTGAGATTGGGGATCGCCCGCAACCGCTCCAGGGTCTTGGGGTCGGACATCTTCAGGCCTTTGTCTTCGAGAAGAAATCGTATCTGCACCCCTCGCTGCCCGGCTGATTGCAGGCTATCGAGCACCTTGTTCATGACAGAACCCGGCTGATCGGCCACATAGAACTGCTCGATGTCGATGCGTTTGGTGGCACCGTCGAACAGCTCGCGCCAGACATCGCCGGGCGCTCGCAAATCGGGGGTTTGCAGGTCGGTCCCGACGGGGACGGTGTGGACCAGTTCAAAACCGGGAATAGCGAAGTCGGCATGTGCCAACGGGCTCGACAACAGCAACGCAGCGATCAGACCGCGATAGCGCATGGGCATCGAGCGAAAACGGATAGACGAAGTCATGGAAGTCTCATCGCCAGAACAGGCAAAAGGCGCATGCCAGTGACATGCGCCTGTGGGTTAATCATGCCGTCCGGTAGTTGGGCTGGGGAACCGTGACCGGGTGCGACATTTCATCCTGCACCCTTGCCCCGCTGGAGGCACGGATCAACAGGATCTTGAGCTGATCGTTGATGCGCTCAAGGCTGTCCTGAAAAAAGTTATGAAAGACCACGCAGAACAAGGCGATTGCGATACCCAGACCTGTCGCGAACAACGCAGTGCCGATACCGGCAGAGATCTGCCCTGGGTCGGACACCCCGGCGCTGGCCAAGGCCTTGAAAGTGTCGATGATGCCCAGGATAGTGCCCAGCAACCCCAGTAATGGCGCGGCCGTGGTGATGGTCTCGATAAGCCAGAGGCTGCGGGACAACGGCGCTCGCGTGCTCAGATACTGAGTTTCGATGACGTCATCCAGATCCCGGCGTGAGCCATGGGCATTTTTCTGGGCAAGCACCGGCAGGACCATTTCCAGTGGGAGGCTGGTCCGGCGCGTCAGTGCTTCAGGCAGGTCCTTTTCACTGTGTACCGAAGCGTTGAGCGCTGTTTGCAGCGCCCGCGACTGGCGGCGCACATAAGCAAAGTAGATGCCTCGTTCGATCGCGACAAAGATCGCAATCGCGATGGCGGCATACATCACGTAGAAAGTGATGTCGTGGAGCTGATTCATGTCCATGGCGCAGACCTCTGGTCAATGAAGGGTTAGAAATTGGCTTCCAGGGAAACCGTGACGGTACGCTCGACCCCGACGATGTAGGCCGGGTCGCCATCGCGGAAACCGCTGTAAGTGCCTGCGTTGGTTTTGGTGGTGTACACGCCGTCCAGGTATTTCTTGTCGAACAGGTTGTCGACGTTCAGTCGCAAGGTGGCGTCCTTGACGATTTTCTTGTCCACCGGCAAATAGATGCCTCCGCCCAGATTGAAGATGGTGCGCCCCGGAATGCTTTCGTCGTTGGTAAGGTCGCCGTAAAGCTTGCTGGTGACCTTGCCGCCGAACGTGCCGTAATAACTGCCATCGTCATAGCCGATATTGGCCGCCAGCATGTTCTTCGGCACGTTGGTGAACTGCTTGCCACTGGTAGGCAATTCGATGGCTGCGCCGTTATTGAAAACGGTCAGGTCATCTTTCTGTTTGGCGCGGGTGTAGGTGTATGAGGTGTAGTAGTTGAAGTGGTTAGGCAACAGGCCGCTCCACTCCAGCTCCAGACCGCTGTTGTCCACTGCGCCGGCGTTGATATCGGCAAAGTCGCCGTTGACGTCCTTCGAAGACACCTGACGGTCCTTGAACTGCATGTAAAACAGGGTGGCCGCCAGCGTCATGTCCTGGTCGGTAAAGCGCCAGCCCAGTTCGTGGTTCCAGCTGGTTTCCGGCTTGCTGTTGATGGAGCCGGTGCCCGGGTCGTACAGCACGTAGTTCTGCGGTATGCGCATGTTGCGCGACAGGCTGTAGAACAACTGGTCACGCTCATCGAGCTGATATTTGAGACCGACGTTGGGCAGCAGCTTGTTATACGTCTGGTCACGTTTTTCCGGCCGCTCGGTGAGGCTGCCGTGGTTGTCGCCTTCTCGTTCGACATTCATGAAGGCCAGGCCGCCAATGAGTGTCCAGTCAGGGGCGAAATACCACGTGTCCTGAGCCCAGACTTTTTGCGCAGGCGTAACGGTATAGCGGTCCCGGCCCTGGATCTCGTTGCCATTGGCATCGACCACGTAATCGGAGTCCGGCAAGATACTTTCCGGCTTGCCGTTGCTCTTCAGGCGAATGAAAGGCTGGGTCTGCAACTGGCGCGCGCGTTCATACCAGTAGCCAACTTGCACGCTGTGTTCGTCGTTGATGTCCCAGTTCAACTTGGTGGTGATGCCGGGGCGCCAGGTCTGGGTACGTGAAGGCCGGTAATAAACGCCAGTGGTCGATGAACCGTCAGCGTTATAAGCGGCAGCGGTCGGCAGATTGCTCAGGTCAAATACACCGCCCAGGTTAGAGCCGCGGTTTAGCGCGTAGGACGAGCTGTTTACACCGCTGCCGTTGCCCCAGAAGTAATAAGGTATGACGGACAGCGACAGGTTGTCGGCCAGTTTAAATTGCGTATTGAGCACACCGGTGAAGGTCTGGAACGGGTTTTGCGCCAGCTCGTAATAACCGGAGAGTTTGCCGTTGCTGCCCAGTGCAGGCCTGGACGGATAAGGGTCGAACTTGCGGCCGCCTTGTTCAAACTGGCTCTTTGTTAGCTGGCTGTAACTGTTGTTGTCTTGCTCGTGGTACTTGAGGATCAGGTTGGCCGTATTGCCCGACCCCATGTCGAAAAAGCTGTTCCATTCCACCTTGTCAGCGCGCACTGCCCCGTCACCGCGCCATTTCTGGCCTTCGGTGTGAGACATCGACAACCAGTTGCTTAGCCCGTTTATCTCACCGGTATTGAGCCGCGCGAAGGTTTTGTAAGTGCCGTTGCTGCCCGCCACCTGTTTGACGAATGCGCCGGTTTCCTTGGTGGGCCGAATGGTCACAATGCCAATATTGCCGCCGCTGGAACCGATGTGCGGGCCGTCACTTTCTGCAGCACCCTGAGTCACGAAAATCTGATCGATGTTTTCCGGGTCACCCAGCAGGTTGGAATACAGCGCGTAGTTGCCGGAGTCATTGATCGGCATGCCGTCAACCGACATGCCGACCTGATCGGAGTTGAGCCCGCGCATGGTGAACTTGAATCCTGAAAGACCGGTGGCGTCTTCGCTGGAGATGTTCAGGCCTGGCGTGTACTTGAGCTTGTCGATCGCATTCCCGGTCGCGGTCTGCTTGTCGAGTGCTTCTTTAGTGACAGTGGAACGCGCCTTGATGCTTTCCTCCTGCACCATGTAACCACCACCGGCAGTTGCCTTGCCTTGCACGCCAATGGTGCCGACATCACTGGCGTTCTGGTCAGCCATGGCCATGCCGTGGCTCATGCCAGCGGCGACCAACGCAAGGTGAATCCTGGAAAACTTCATCACATTGTTCCTTGTCAGTGCTATTGCACGCTGTAGTTGAAGGTGGCGGTAAAGCGCTGTTCATTGCGCCCGCCGAAGGCTTGTTCAGGAAATGGCTTGACCTGCTTGATGCGGCGCAGGCTATTGGTCGCGGCTCGATTGAGCAGCATGCTGGAGGCCTGGCTCTGAATACCGGAATCGAGCACGTGCCCTTGACGGTCGACCAGCAACCACACCACCACTTCGCCACTCGGGCGCTCGAGCGATGCCTGACGTCCGGTCGGGTATTGTTTGTAGCCGTCCAGTTCGTTGCGCAGCCCTTTGAGGTAACCCCCTTCAATACCCTGAGAGTCCACCTTCGGCGGTGCGGGTGGCGCGGGTGGTGACGGCGGCGATACCGGGGCGCTGACCACCGGTTTGCTGGGTGCCTGAACCGGCTCGACGGGTTTGGCCACTGGCGGTTTGGGCTTGGGCAAAGGTTTAGGTTTCGGCTCAGGTTTCGGCTCTGGCTTGGGCTTGGGAACGGGCTTGGGCGGCGGAGCAGGCTCGGCGTCTTCGCTCTCGACTACGGGTGGCGGAGGCGGCGGCTCTTCGGCCTGAGGCGGAGGCGGCTCGGCCTGCTTCAATGGCTCCGGCGCAGGCGCTTCGGGCTCGATCAGCGCGAGTTCCACTGCAGACTCGTCGTAGACCGGCTCCATTTTCAGCGGGCGAGTCTGCACACCAATCACGATTGCAATGAGTGCCAGCAGCGCAGGCAGGCCACCAAGCCACTGGCGTACGCGAAACAGGGCGTACATGATCAGGACTTACGCGTAGCGATGGAAACGGATGTGAAGCCACCCAGACGCAAGGTGTCCATGACCTCGACCAGGCGTGCGACTTCAACGCCTTTGTCGCTGTTCACGATGATGGTGGTTTTGGTGTCCGGCTTTTCCAGCGCCTTCAAGGCTGGCACCAGAGCGTCGACGGTGGTGGCCTTGCCGTCGAGTTGCAACTCGCCGTTGAGCCCCAGGGTCAGGATCGATTTGTTCTGCGGTTTGAGCTGCTGAGAGCTGCTGGCGCTGGGTAGCTGGGTTTTCATGCCCAGAGCCGGAATCACGTTCAGGCTTACCAGTACAAAAAACACCAACAGGAACATCATCACGTCGATCATCGGGATCAGTTCGATGTGTGCCTTGCGCTTCTTGGGTTCATCCCACGTTCTCATGCCAGCTTCTCGCTCTCTTGTAAGAGGCCGAGAATCTAACAACCGAACATGACCGATCGGTTGGTTTTACAAGTCCGATACATGACTGTTACATGGCTTTTGTGCGCACATCCTGTGGCACATAAATGATTCTTGCATCTGTCACACAAACGCCATCACAACGCTGCAGCGTTTGAGCATTTAACCCGGTGGAAAATACGGATGAGCGTCCTGCTGCCAACTATCCGAACCTCGCGTCTATTGCTCGCTGCGTTGCGCCCGGACCAGGCTTCGACCCTGTCACGCCTGGCAGACGAGCCCACTATCGCGGCCATGACCTCGACGCTGCCCAGCCCCTATACGCTGGAGCATGCGCAGGCATTCATCGCTGAAATACCCGAACATTTTGCCGCAGGTCGAACGTTGACCCTCGGGGTTCACGTCAGGGAGACCTTAGAGCTGACCGGGGTCGTCTCGTTACGCTTCTCCAAATCGCATCACAGCGCCAACCTGGGTTACTGGACAGGAGCCGACTACCGCAACAAGGGCTACATCTGCGAAGCGGTTCAGGGCTTGCTGATGCACGGTTTCACCAACATGAACCTCAATCGCATCGCAGGTCAGTGTTTCAGCGACAACCCGGCCAGCGCCAGGGTGCTGGAGAAGTGCGGACTGTCGTACGAGGGATGCATGAAAGAGGTGTTTCTGAAAAACGGTGTATTCAAGGACATGCTGCTGTTCGGGCTATTGCGCTCGCAGTACGTAGCGTCGGAGACCATGTAATGACTGATTTCAACGCGGACCGTCGCCGCATTATCACGGGAGTGGCCGGTGCCACCTTACTGTCGATCCTGAGCCCGTTCGCCCGCAGCGCCGGTGTCGATTATCCGTTTACGCTAGGCGTGGCGTCTGGCGACCCGGTGCCGGACGGCTTTGTGATCTGGACACGTCTGGCCCCCAAACCAGTCACCCCGACAGGCGACGGTGGCTTGACCAAGCCAGTTGAAGTGCGCTGGAAAATCGCCAGCGACGCGGCCATGACACGCATTGTGCGTTCGGGCCAGACCACTGCCCATGCGCGCTTTGCGCACTCAGTGCATGTTGAAGCGAGCGGTCTGCAGCCAGGCCGTCCCTATTGGTATCAGTTCGAAAGCCTGGGCGCGCAAAGCCCGGTGGGCCAGGCGTGCACTGCGCCGCCAGCAACCGCCATGGTCGCGGCGCGATTCGGTTTTGTGTCGTGTTCACATTGGGAAGCCGGCTATTTCAGCGCCTACCGGCACCTGGCGGCAGAGCGGCCTGATCTGGTGTTCTTTCTCGGCGACTATATCTATGAGATGAACGCATCTTCTGAAAAAATCCAGTTCCCGCGTCGCCATGCCACACCAGACCCGATGGACCTCTCCGGCTATCGCAACCGATACGCGCAGTACAAGACCGACCCGGACCTGCAAGCCCTGCATGCCTGCGCGCCGAGCGTCGTCACCTGGGACGATCACGAAGTGCAGAATGACTACGCAGCGCAGTGGTCCCAGGATCCGGGCGTATCGGTAGAAAGCTTCCTGCGTCGCCGAGCCGCCGCTTACCAAGCCTTCTACGAGCACATGCCGTTGCGCGCCAGCAGCCTGCCCAAGGGGCCGGATATGCGCATCTACCGCAATCTGGATTACGGCCGTCTGGCTCGTTTTCATGTTCTGGACGGTCGGCAATATCGCTCTGAACAACCCTGCATTCCGGCCAGCGGCAGCCACAAGGGCTACGTCGCACGCGGCGACTGCGCTGACCTTACTGACCCGAAACGCACCATGCTCGGCTGGGAGCAGGAAGCTTGGCTGGACCGCAGCTTTGCTCAATCCCCCGGACAATGGAATGTCATCGCTCAGGATTTGCTGGTCGCGCCGCTGATACAACGCAATCCGGGTACCCAGGAACTGGGCCGCTGGACCGATGGCTGGGACGGCTACATGACCACTCGCGAGCGTATGCTGGCTTCTCTGCAACGCCATCAAACCCGCAACCCGGTGTTCTGGGGCGGCGATATTCATTCGTTCTGGACCACTGACCTGCATGCCGATGCAGGCAACCCGGACTCAGCCGTCATCGCCACCGAATTCGTCGGCACCTCGGTCACATCCGGCGGGCCGCCGTTCGAGGCCTTCAATAGCATTCTCGGGCTCAACCCGCACGTGAAGTTCTTCGAAAGTCGTCAGCGTGGCTACGTCGCCGTCGACCTGACTGAACATCAGATGTCTGCCCGCTTCCAGGTGGTTTCGGATGTGCTCGACCCTGCCGCCAGCGTGTCGACGCTCAAGCGCTTTGTGGTAGAAGCCGGAAAGGCGGGGGCTATGGAGGGATAGGCGCTGAGCGCCCTTCTATTGTCCACCCCTGCGCGACAGTCAAACCCGCTTCGTTTCGAGAGAGATTACTGTAGGAGAAATCGCGACCCAATAAAAAGGCTTTTCCGCAGATCAGCGAAAAAGCCTTCTATCTATCGCGCAGCATCTGAAGCAGAGTATCGAGGCGCAGCGCACTATTTCAACTGATTGGCGAACCGTCCGACCGCACCGACCACCTGTTTCGCACCCTCCTGAATCTCGACGATCACTGCGCCTGCCTCGTTAGCCAGCAACAGGCCCTGCTCGGCCTGAGTGCGGCTATTGGCCATGCCGCGCACGGCTTCATCAGCCAGCGCCTGGTTTTGCTGCACCACGGTGACGATTTCTTCGGTCGCCGCACTGGTACGGCCTGCCAACTGACGAACTTCGTCGGCAACCACCGCAAAGCCCCTGCCCTGCTCACCAGCCCGGGCGGCTTCGATGGCGGCGTTCAGCGCCAGCAAATTGGTCTGCTGGGCGATGCCGCCAATGGTTTGTACGATGGAGTTGATCAACACTGACTGTTTGCCCAAGGCTTCGATTCCGGAGGACGCCGACTGCATTTCTTCGGAGATCTTGCGCATGGTATCGACAGTATTCTGTACAACATCTGCGCCACGCTGGGCACTGACGTCAGTGCGTTGGGATATTTCAAAAGCTACGCTGGCTGCCTGGCTGACTTCATCTTCGCGGGCTACCTGATCAGTCACCAGCGTGGCGAACTTGACGACCTTGTAGAGTTTGCCCTGCGCATCATGGACCGGGTTATAGGTCGCCTCCAGCCAGACATCACGGCCGCTGCTGTCGATGCGCTTGAACCGGCCAGCGACAAACTCGCCACGGTTGAGCGTTGCCCAGAAATCTCGGTAGGCAGCCTGCGACGTTTCATGCGAATCGCAGAACATGCTGTGGTGCTTGCCTTTGATTTGCGTGAGGTTGTAACCCATGCCGCGCAGAAACTGTTCGTTGGCAGTCAGCACATGCCCGCTCAGGTCGAACTCGATCACGGCACTCGAGCGTAACAGGGCCTGAATGAACGCAGCATTCTCGGCAGCCTTTTCGACGACCTCCGTGATATCCGATCCGTAACATTGCAAGTGCGTCAGCTTGCCCTGCTCATCCAGAACCGGCTGCCACATCGCGCGGATCCAGACCAGGCTGCCATTGGCATGCAGAAAACGGTACCTGTCGATGACCGACTCACCATTCTGCGTCGCTGACTTCAGGTCGCGATAACACGCGAGCTGCCTGACGTAACTCGGCACCAGTTGGTCCATGTCACGGCCAACAAGCTGATCGAGCGTATAGCCCAGCGCCTGAAGGAAATTCCCGTTGGCGTGGGAGATGCGGTTGCTGGCATCCAGAGTCATCGACAGCATTCGCGCGTCGATACCTTTCTGCATTTGCCGGTACATGAATAACTCGGCCTGTTGTGCCTGTAATTCCTTTTTCAAGCGAGTATTGAACATGGCTGCACCGTTGAGAGGGTTGTACGTATATATCGGCACAAGCGTAGACGCAGTGGAGGCATTTCGTCGGAATATGACAGGTGAAATTCTATGTTTTGCCTGACATTCGTGACGTAGAACCGAAAATCCGCATTTGAGCTAGCCTTGGATTGAAACCAGAGGGGCAAAGCTGATGTCGATGTGCGGCAGGGCCAGTCCTGCCGGGCCGAAAGGGTCTGTTAAGCTCCGTTGCCTGACGCACGGTCATTTGAGGAAGCTTTGATGCAACGCATTCTGATTACAGGTGCCAATGGATTTGTAGGCCAGACGCTGTGCAGCAGGCTGCAACAGGCGGGGCATCATGTCATTGCACTGGTAGGCGCCGAGTCGTCGCTGTCCGCACAGGCCAGCGAGTCTGTACGCTGTGATATTCGCGATGCAGAGGGCCTGGAGCACGCGTTGTCTCGAACAGCGCCGACTCACGTTGTGCATCTGGCAGCGATCACCCATGTGCCTACCAGCTTCAAAGACCCTGTACTGACCTGGCAAACCAACGTCATGGGCAGCGTAAACCTGTTACAGGCACTGCAACGAAAGGCTCCCGATGCCTTTGCCTTGTTCGTGAGTTCGTCGGAGGTATACGGCGAAACCTTCAAGCAAGGCACCGCGCTGGGCGAAGAGAGCGCCTGCAAGCCGATGAACCCCTATGCAGCGAGCAAGCTCGCGGCAGAAGCGGCGTTCAACGAGCATTTGCGTCAGGGCCACAGAGGAGTTGTCGTACGCCCCTTCAATCACATTGGTGCCAGGCAGTCGCCTGATTTTGCTACCGCGTCGTTTGCCAGACAGATCGCCCTGATCGAGGCGGGAAAACAGCTACCCGAGTTGAAAGTCGGCAACCTGCTGGCGGCGCGAGACTTTCTTGATGTGCATGATGTGTGCGAGGCCTATATCGCCTTGTTGACGCTGGCCGACACGCGAGAAGACTGTCCCGGGTGCCTGAACATCTGCAGCGGGGAGCCCACCAGCCTCGAAACCATACTTGCGCATCTCATGGCACTAAGCTCAGGCACCATCGAAGTAAAAGTCGACCCGGAGCGCATGCGTCCTTCGGACATACCCAGCGCCTTCGGCAACAACTCCGCGATGCGAGGCTTCACGGGCTGGAAACCGACTACCAGCCTGAACGAAACGCTTGCCAACCTTCTGAACTACTGGCGTCACGAAGTGGCATCAACAGTAGTTTGAGCAATCGAATATATTCACCGGATTGCCAGCACAGGCGTCATGATCAATGACGCCTTGAAGCTCAGCCCTGCCGCGCGCAGGGCTTCAATCAGAACGAGCGCCCGTTCTGATTACGCTTTACATCGGCATCTACCATCAACCGGCACAGCTCTTCGAGACCGGTCTTTGCCTCCCACCCCAGCACGTTTCTGGCTTTTTCAGGATTGCCGATCAGTAATTCGACTTCAGACGGTCGATAGAACCGTGGATTGACCTGCACCAGAGGCTTGCCTGTGTTCACGTCGATGCCGCGCTCGTTTTCTGCACTGCCCACCCACTCAAGGTTGATGTCGACAGCCTTGAACGCCATGGATACAAAATCACGAACAGTTTCGGATCGATGGGTTGCCAGGACGAAAGAGTCAGGCTCGTCGGCCTGCAGCATCCGCCACATACCTTCGACATACTCTTTGGCAAAGCCCCAGTCCCGCCGTGCGTCCAGGTTGCCCAGCTCCAGAATCTGCGGCATGCCCAGTGAAATACGAGCAGCGGCATCGGTGATCTTGCGGGTGACGAACTCCTTGCCGCGCAGCGGAGACTCGTGATTGAACAAAATTCCGCTGGCACCAAAGATGCCGTAGGACTCCCGATAGTTGATCGTCATCCAGTGCGCATACAATTTGGCGACACCATAGGGGCTGCGCGGATAAAACGACGTCGTCTCAACCTGCGGTACTTCCTGCACCTTGCCGAACATCTCGGACGTCGATGCCTGGTAAAACCGTATTTTCGGGTTCACGATCCGTATGGCTTCAAGCAGATTGACGGCTCCAAGACCAGTGATTTCCGCTGTCGTGATGGGCTGATCGAAGGAAACACCGACGAAGCTCAGCGCTGCCAGGTTGTATATCTGGGTGGGCTCAGCCTTTTGCAGCAGGCGAATACTCGCGCTCAGGTCTGTCAGGTCATGCTCGACCAGATGCAGATTCGGATGTTCGGCGACACCGAGTTCCTCAAGCCGCCAGAAATTGACAGAGCTGGTACGGCGAAAAGTACCGTAGACCTTGTAGCCTTTTTCCAGCAGAAGCTGAGTAAGGTAAGCGCCATCCTGGCCTGTGACGCCAGTGATGATTACGGACTCTGTGGGTGTGGTCATAATGGGATTCCGGTCTGGGGCTGGCTCGGCGTGTAGTTATTGTAGTGCGCTGTGTCGATGAACAGCAGCACGCGCGCTTCGAAGACAACCCAGAGTTTGAGTCGAAGCACCCGATCACTATAGATCTGGAATCTGAAGTGCAGCCGGTCAATTTCAAATAGCCACTTGTGCGATCACTCGGGGAGGATCAGACAGCGAGTCCGACGGCTGATATAGCGCCTTGGCGCTGCGGCCACACAGACCGCTGGTCGATATTATGAATTAGCTTGACGCAAATTGATGGCACTAAGACATCATGCATAATGTCTTATGTCTCTCGATGTTAATGCTTGGTGCAACATGCTCGCCTCACCCTTTGATCGTCCCAGCCCTGAAGATTCGCAAACCCTTGCCGAGGTCGAGCGAACGATTGTTACAGGCGTGGGCGGGCTGCGCTTCAACCGCGCTCTCGAGCGGCGTTACCAGGTGGAAACCCGGCTGCAACGGCGTGAGTTTCTGACAGTCATGAGCATCGGTGGCAGCCTGATCTATAACCTGTTTCTGATCAGTGACTGGCTGATTTTGCGGGATGTGTTTATGTACGTGGCCTTGGGCCGTCTGTGCCTGATCACACCTATGTTTATCATTCTGTTGGTGCTCGCTCGGCGCTTTCCCTCTCGTCAGGCGATGGAAACGACCGCAGCCGTGGCTACCGTGCTGTGCTCGCTCATGCCGATGGTGGTGATGATTTACAGCGAGAGCCCTTATCAGATCTTTTATCAGCTGGGCATGCTGCTGATCATGGTCTATTGCACCATGATCCAGCAGTTGCCGCTGCGCCACGCAGCTGCTGCAATGTCATCCATGCTGATCATCCAGCTAGTGACCACCTACATCGCCAACTTTGGTGATGTGCTCATCTGGCAGGCCAATGCACTGTTGTTCGTCTCCACGGTCATGCTGCTGTTGATGGCTTCCTATTTTCTGGAGCGGGCAGCCCGTCTCAGCTATCTTTTTGCGCTGCGCGGGCGCTTGCTGCAAGTGCAGTTGCTGGAATACGCACGTACCGATGCGCTGACCCGCCTGTTCAATCGACGCTATCAGGACGAAGTGCTGACGTCGGTCTGGGAGCGCGCTCGAAAAAAGCAGGCAAGCGTGGCCATCATCCTGCTGGATATTGATCACTTCAAATCCTACAACGACAACTACGGCCATCCGCAAGGCGATGTCTGCCTGAAATTGCTCTGCAACGAGATTCAGCGAAGTGCAACCGCCTGTGGTGCAATGGCGTTCAGGTTTGGCGGTGAAGAGGTGCTGGTCTTGATGAATGCCGATGCTGGCCAGGCCACAAAAATGGCAGAAACGCTGAAAGCCTCGGTGGCTGCCCTAAAGCTGCCGCATCCTGCACAGGGGGAAGGCGCGCACGTCACCATCAGCCTCGGCGTCGCGTCTGCGATTGCCCCCCTGACCACTTACGACACGCTGATCAGCGCTGCCGACGATGCGCTGTACGCTGCCAAGCGCGCCGGGCGCAATGCTGTGTTTTGCCAGCCCTGATGCCTCCAGGCGGCAGAAACGGCAAGTGCGGACGCTATCCGCTGTTGCAAGGCAGGCCTGATCACCCGACAGGTAAGTGATTTGCCAGGCTTTACCCCACTCCCCTTCCCGCTTTAATCTCGACGCGCAATCATTTGGCTGGGAGCCATCGCATGGGCGTTCACATTGACATCAATAACAACCCCACTGAAGAGGATCGTCTGGCGATTCTCGAGCCGTTGAAGCGTTTCAACGCCGAGCAGGCAGGGGACGGGAAGTCCGAGAAGATTGCAATATTCATTCGCGATGACGAGACGCAGGAGGTTCTTGGGGGGCTGCACATGCGCATTCTGTTCGAATGGCTGTTCATCGAGTTACTGGTCGTGCCGGAGCAGGTCCGTGGACAGGGGATGGGCTCACGTCTGATGCAGATGGCCGAAGATCTGGCCATAGAGAGAGGCTGTGTGGGCATATGGCTGGACACCTTCGACTTCCAGGCGCCGGACTTCTATCGCCGTCACGGTTACACCGAGTTCGGCCAGCTCGATGACTACCCGCGCGGGCACAAACGCTACTTTTTCCAGAAGCGCCTGTCGAGCGAACAGCCCTGAGGTATTTGCGGCGAGCCTGGTGCGATTATCGATTGCGGCGAGGCTCGCCGCCATGCGCTGCAACAATTGGCTCATTGCCTGAGCGCCCATTGAAGCGGTCCACTTGTCTGCAACGTTCAGAAACACGCTGACCCCGTTACGCACGCTTTGTAACAAGAATGTTCCGCCCCTGCTGCGTTACTATTCTGCGCCTACGGTCCGCCAGAGCTTTGAATCAGGATGCCCTCTTCGTCCGCCGAACAACCCGCGTCACTACCTTCCGTTCTCGCAGGCCCGCTGTTACGCCGTCAGGAAGCCAACCGCCTGGTGATGTGGCTCGTGGGTTCGCGTCCTCTGAGCCTCACGCTGCGTCTACGCCATGCTGGTGCTGATCGTGCGGCGGACGAGTTCATTGAGCACCCTCTCACCGAGCAGCAATGTCAGGTCATTGCGGTGGGCCGCCACGCCTTTGTTCATCTGATCGATCTGCAACTGAAAGCCGATCTGCCGCGAGATACCTGGATCGATTACGACCTGCGGGTGGAAGGTGAGCCAGGGGGTATTGCCGACTGGGCGCCGCACCTGCTTTACGAGGGCGCTCGTTACCCGAACTTCGTGGTGCGCAGCAGCATCGATCATCTGCTGCATGGCTCTTGCCGCAAGCCGCACCATTGCGCAGCGGACGGTCTGCTGTGTGTGGACCGCTTGCTGGCCGACACCCAGGACCCGCTGCAGCGCCCCGCACTGCTGATGATGAGCGGCGATCAGGTCTACGCCGACGATGTCGCCGGGCCAATGCTGCGCGCCGTTCACGCGCTGATCAACCGCCTGGGGCTGTTCAACGAGCAGCTCGACGGCGCAGTGGTCGAGGACAGCGCCAGCCTCTACGTGCATCCGGCCAGCTATTATCAGCGCGCCGATCTGTTGCCCGCGCTGAAAAGCAACGACACCCTGCGCGAACGGTTCTTTGGTGGCGCCAGCAAACCTGTATTCACCAGCAGCACAGCGGACAACCATCTGGTCACCCTGGCGGAGGTCATGGCGATGTACCTGCTGGTCTGGTCGCCTGTGCCGTGGACCCTTATCGAACCTGGCATGCCGCGCCTCGATGCAGAAGAACTCGAACGCTATGCCAAAGAGCAGCAACTGATCGATGAGTTCATTTCAGGCCTGGGCAGCGTAGCGCGGGCCATGGCGCACCTGCCCTGCCTGATGATCTTCGACGACCACGACATCACCGATGACTGGAATTTGTCGGCAAACTGGGAAGAAACAGCCTACGGCCACCCGTTCTCGAAGCGCATCATCGGCAACGCCTTGCTGGCCTACCTGTTGTGCCAGGGTTGGGGGAATGATCCTGATGCGCTCAACGACCTTATCAGGCAGGCGCATTCATTGAGCGCCGAAGCTGTCGGCAATGACCACTGGCTGGACAGCCGCTCGCAGGACACATTGATCGATCAGTTGCTGAAGTTCCAGCAATGGCATTACGTTCTGCCGACCAGCCCGGCGCTGGTGGTGCTCGACACCCGGACCCGCCGCTGGCGCAGCGAGTCGAATTTCAACCATCCGTCGGGTCTGCTGGACTGGGAGGCGCTCTGCGAACTGCAGCAGGAGCTGATTGATCATGAATCGGCAATTATCGTATCGCCCGCGCCGGTGTTCGGGGTCAAGCTGATCGAAGCAATACAGCGGATTTTCAGCTGGTGCGGCTATCCGCTGCTGGTAGACGCCGAGAACTGGATGGCCCACCGGGGCGCAGCCAACGTCATTCTGAACATCTTTCGCCACTCCAGAACCCCCGGTAATTACGTGATTCTGTCAGGCGATGTGCATTACTCGTTTGTCTACGAAATCCTGATTCGCCACCGCAGTGGCGGGCCTCATATATGGCAGATCACCAGCAGCGGTATCAAGAATGAATTCCCCCGACGCTTACTCGATACTTTTGATCGGTTGAATCGCTGGTTATACTCACCCCGCTCACCGCTTAACTGGTTCACCAAGCGCCGCCTGATGAAGGTCATCCCGCGCACGCCCGAGCACAGCAAGGCTGGTGAACGCTTATGGAACTCGGCAGGTGTCGGTCAGGTTTTCTTCAATGAACAAGGCCAGCCGACCCTGATCAACCAACTCAATGCCAACGGTGAATCGCCTACCTGCTTCGTCGAACCGGAAGAATACAGGGACGGTCGGTCGGGAACAGATCGCAGTTTTCTGGAAAACAACCAGAAAACAAGGGATAGTCACCGCTAAACTTATCGGCAGTTGCCGGGTCGATAGTTGCTACCCGTCAGGTTTGCGGCACACCCTGGCAAGCATTATTTCCTGGAGAGCGCCCCGTGATAACCAATCAACGCATAGCCAGAATCAACGCCTGGGGCGCGCATGGCTTCACCGCCACCGGCGTCGTCCTTGCGTTTCTGGCTACCATTGCCTTGTTTAACAATGAACCCAAAGCCTGCCTGTTGTGGCTCGGTGCGGCGCTGATCGTAGATGGCGTAGACGGCTCGCTGGCACGCAAGGTCAACACCACCTCGGTACTTCCGCACTTCGATGGGTCGGTGCTGGACCTGGTGATTGATTACCTGACCTACGTGTTCATCCCCGCATTGTTCATCTACCGATACATTCCGGTGCCGGACTACACCCTGCTGCTGAGCATCTCGGTGATCCTGGTCTCGTCGCTGTTCTGCTTCTGCAACGTCGACATGAAGAGCAAGGACAACTACTTTCAGGGCTTTCCTGCGGCCTGGAACGTAGTCGCACTGTGCCTTTACATTCTTTCGCCGGCGCCCTGGCTGACATTCATCACCATCATCGCTCTGGCTTTGCTGACCCTGACCCGCATGAAGTTTCTGCACCCTTTCCGTGTGCGTCGCTTCATGCCGATCAACATCGCAGTGACCACCGTATGGCTGCTATCCAGCGCCCTGCTGATCAGCAACCATCCGCACAATGGCCCCGTGGTCATGGGCGTGTGGATGACCATGTCGGCTTACTTCCTGGGGATCTGCATCTGGAGAACTTCACTGGAATGGCTGGGCCGGCTCAAGGCCTGAGCTGACTGTCAGACCATGAAAGCTCGCTGATCGCCCTGCGCGGTCAGCGAGCTTTTTTATGCGAGCATCACTTGCTCGAGGCAGCCGCCTCAGCCGCAGGCCGGACCTTGCCGAAGTGGTGCGTCGTATAGCAGCACAGTCCCAGCCCGCTCAGGGCGAGCAAACCGCCGACGATGCCGACATCCGCCACCCCCAGCTGACTGCTGACCACACTGCCCAGCAGCGCCCCGCCGCCGATACCGATATTGAAGATGCCCGAGAACAGCGCCATCGCCACATCGGTCGCATCCGGCGCCAGCGCCAGCACGCGCGCTTGCAAGAGCAGCCCGAAACACATGATCGCCATGCCCCAGACCACAGTCAGCGTACCCAGCGAGATTGCATCGCCGGAGAGCGGCAACAGCATCAGCAGGCACAGCGTCAGGGTGCCAATGGCAGTGATCAACAGCCCATTCGGGAACCGATCGCTGAACAGGCTGAAAATGATAGAGCCCATGATCCCTGCGCCACCAAAGACCAGCAGCAGGATCGTGGTCATTTCGCCACTGAGCCTGGACACCGTCTGGGTGAACGGTTCGATGTAGCTGTAGGCGGTGAAATGCGCAGTCACGACGATGGCAGTCAGCAGATAGATCGCCATCAGGCGCGGACGCTTGAACAGGATCGGCAGGCTGCGCAACGAGCCAGAGTTCTGACTGGGCAGCAAAGGCAACGCGCGGGCCAACAGGAAAACCACCAGCGCAGCGACCCCGGCGATGCCCAGAAAGGTGGTGCGCCAGCCCAGAGCCTCACCAAGCACCCGACCCAGCGGAATGCCGAGGACCATGGCCAGCGAGGTACCTGTCGCCAACAACCCGAGGGCCTGAACCTGTTTGCCCGGTGGCGCGATACGCACTGCCAGCGATGCGGTGACCGACCAGAACACCGCATGCGCAAATGCAATACCGACACGGCTGACCAGCAGGATCGCGAAGCTTGAGGCCATCGCAGAGATGACGTGGCTGACCACAAACAGGCCAAACACAAACATCAGCAGCTTGCGCCGCTCGATATTGCGCGTCGCCAGCATCATCGGCAGCGACATCAGTGACACCACCCAGGCGTAGATCGTGAGCATCAGCCCGACCTGTGCCGGCGTCATGTCGAAGCTCTGGCCGATGTTGCTCAGCAGGCCGATCGGCACGAACTCGGTGGTGTTGAAAATGAAGGCCGCCAAGGCCAACGCGAAGACGCCCAGCCAGCTGCCAGCGCTTTCATTTTCATGGGCGTTCGGAGGTGTCGTTATCAAGAATTCACAGCTCTCTAAAAATATTCAAACCCGGAGGTCGACCGCCACGCATCACAACACGCATGGCACCTGTGCATAAAACCACGGCCTGTCCCACTGAAAAACCAACGCAAAAACGCTCCGCTCGACCGTCAAGACCGGGCGCAGTGTGTGAAGTGGATTATTGTGAATATAGGGAATACAGCCAGATGCGCGAATTCTACGGACCACCAAGGTGGATCACAACCCGTCCATAGGTATGAGATTTTGCAGGTGACCGCCGGTCGTCAATCTCCGAGGAAGCGCTGCCGGTGCTCTGGCGATGGCAACAGGCAGTGATCATAGCGACCAAACAGGCGGTAACGATTGAGCGCGATGCGGTTGTAGGCCCAATCACGCAGAACGCGCGGAAAAATACGCAGCACCTTGAGCAACGGCCACGGCGCAGGCAATAGACCCATGATGTGCAGAAAGGCGTCCGAGCGCACAAACACCCGATTATTGACGATGACCGCGATGGTATGAAATTCGTCCAGCGGCAAGCCGGCCCATTTCAGCAGGGCCTGGCCCTCGTCCGACTGCACGGCTGCCAGGCGCAAGCGTCGATGAGGATCGTTGCGGATCAGAAACCTGACCACGCCATTGCACAGTTTGCAGACGCCATCGAACAGCACGACACACTCATCAGGCTGCAAATACGGCGCGGGGGTTGTGGACATGATTACCTGCCTTGTAAGAGCAGCCACCTGTTGCAGCAGAGCACAGGCGAAGTGCAGCCGAAAATACGAACGCCCCGCCTGTCGAGCGACAGGCGAGGCGTTCACGTTAAAGCGATTACCAGACCGAATCAAACTTTGCGGACGAACTCGGACTTCAGCTTCATGGCGCCGATGCCATCGATCTTGCAGTCGATATCGTGATCGCCGTCGACCAGACGGATGTTCTTGACCTTGGTGCCTACCTTGACCACCAACGATGAGCCTTTGACTTTCAGGTCCTTGATCACGGTGATCGTGTCGCCGTCCTGCAGGACGTTGCCGGTGGAGTCCTTGATGACCTTCACGTCATCGGCTGCATCGGCACTACCGGCGTCAGCAGGCCACTCATGGGCGCATTCCGGGCAGATCAACAGGCTGCCATCTTCATAGGTGTATTCGGAATTGCATTTCGGGCAGGACGGTAAGCTCACAGGGGTTCTCGCATCAGGGGGTAAAAACCATGAATTATAAAGGGCTTTTCCGGTTTAAGGGTAAGCGCTGCTTGTGGATAGCCGGGAGCGAGGTCATCGAGTGGACAGATGCAGGCAACTGAACTAAAAAATACAGGCCACTGAACCGACTTCCTCCTTGCCCTCTTCTTTATGCATTTCCGTCCTGCGCCCGGCGCTGGCGGTAGCTATCGCAGTTCTTGCCTATCCCCCTGTACCACCCGAGAACACACCCCATGGGCATTCCACACAACCCGGCGCTCGGCTATCGCCCCGAGATCGATGGCCTGCGCGCGCTGGCCGTCGTTCCCGTCATGCTTTATCACGCGGGCTTACCGTTCCTGAGCGGCGGATTTGTCGGCGTCGACGTATTTTTTGTGATTTCCGGCTACCTGATTACCTCGATCATCATCGCGGAAATGGCACGCGGCACGTTCTCGCTGATCAATTTCTACGAGCGGCGCGCACGGCGCATTTTGCCCGCGCTGTTCGCGGTCATGCTCGTCTGCCTGCCAGTCGCCTGGATGACCCTTGACCCGCCTGACCTGAAATACTTCGCCAAGAGCCTGGTAGCAGTACCGACGTTTTCCTCCAATGTGCTGTTCTGGCTGGAAAGTGGCTATTTCGACGCAACGGCTGAACTCAAGCCACTGCTACACACCTGGACACTCGCAGTCGAAGAACAGTACTACCTGCTTTTTCCGCTGTTGCTGATGCTGGGCTGGCGCATCGGTCGCGGCAGGCTCGTCGCGCTGCTGATAGTTGTGGCACTGGGCAGCCTGACACTGGCGCAACGGGGAGCGCAGCACGACGCCAGCAGCACGTTTTACCTGTTGCACGCACGCGCCTGGGAGTTGCTGGCCGGTTCGTTCATCGCCTTCTACTTTGCCTGGCGCCCCCACAAAGCAGACACCGCGGGCCCTGTAGCTCAGGCGGCGGCGCTACTGGGCATTTTGCTCATCGCTTACGCTGTAGCAGCGTTCGACAGCAACACGCCTTTTCCGGGCTTCAATGCCTTGGTGCCTGTTGTGGGCGCAACGTTGATCATCGTTTACGCCAACAAAAATACCTGGGCCGGACAGGTGCTGAGCAGTCAACCCCTAGTGCTCATCGGCATGGTCAGCTACAGCGCTTACCTGTGGCATCAGCCCATCTTTGCCTTCGCCCGTCAGAGCAGCCTGGCGGAACCCGGCCTGCAGGTCATGCTGGCATTGACGCTGCTGTCGCTGGTGCTGGCCTGGCTGAGCTGGCGATTTGTCGAACAGCCTTTTCGCCAAAAAGGTGGCTTCAAAGGTGGCTTCAGCCGTCAGCAGGTATTCACCTTCTCAGGTCTCGCATCGGCGCTGTTCATCGCTCTGGGGCTGACCGGCTATCTGAACAACGGCTTTGGCCAGCGTTTTGATGTCGACCCGGCTCTGTATCGGCAGTTCGCCGACCCACAGATACGCGACCGCTGCGGCCAGGACGAAATCGATTTCTGTCTGTTCGGCAAGCGCGACAGCACAGGGACGCCAGCCTTGGCGGTGTTCGGCGACAGTCATGCTGAAGCCCTGCTGTCGACCTTCGATGCAGTCGCACGTGACCAGGGCACAACCGTCGTTCATATCGGGCTGGGCGGCTGCCTGCCGCTGCTGGGTGTGGACGTCGTCAGCGGCAACCATGCGCCGGGGGTGTGCGAAGCGCTGGCCGGTCGTGA
Source organism: Pseudomonas coronafaciens pv. oryzae str. 1_6 (assembly GCF_000156995.2). Lineage (NCBI taxonomy): Bacteria > Pseudomonadati > Pseudomonadota > Gammaproteobacteria > Pseudomonadales > Pseudomonadaceae > Pseudomonas > Pseudomonas coronafaciens. The sequence continues at coordinate 4,421,656 of NZ_CP046035.1, forward strand.
ATTTGCCTACGTGAAAAAGCACAAAATCAAAAAAGTGGTGCTGGTCGCCCGCTGGACGCTTTACACCGACGGCGATTACGGCAAAAAACTTTCGGCCAGATACTTTCTGATTTCAGCCTCCCGGCAGGAGCGCACCCGCGAAGCTTCGCGAATCGTTTTCACGCAAGCCCTTGAAACCACCGTTCAGGCTTATCGAGCGATTGGCAGTGAAGTCATCATCGTCGCGCAAGTGCCGCAACAACTGATCGAGCCGAAAAACCTTTACTACCGGCTGGCTCGCAACAACCCGAAAAACGCAGCACAGACACTGCAACTGATCAGCGAAGTATCGGTAACTGTGGAAACGCATGAACGTCTTCAGCGCTTCACACGCACCTTGTTCGAGCATGCACAGGCGTCAGATCAGATCCGCCTGATTATCCCGGACAGCGCATTCTGCAAGCTTGGGCAGTGCCTGATAGGCGATCTGAAATCCTATTACAAGGATTTCAACCACCTCAATGCAGAAGGTGCCGGGCTGCTTGCTGCGCAGATCAACCAGATCATTGCCCAATGACAGAGGGGCGTGCTTTCTGCAATCCTTGGTCGAGCCCCACTTTTCAGGACGACCCATGATCGCCGCACGCTTCGCCCCATTCGAGGATCTCGCCAACCAGCTGATCCCGTATACCCACGCCGAAAAAATCGATGGATCGCACGACGCCTCGCATTTGCTGCGCGTCTGGAAAAACGTCTGCGCTATCCGTGATCGGGAAGGCGGCGATGCGCGGGTGCTGATCGCTGCCACGTTGCTGCACGACTGTGTTTCGGTCGAGAAAGACTCGCCGTTCCGTGCCGGAGCGTCACGACTGGCGGCCGCCAGGGCCAATGAGCTACTGGCAGGCATTGGGTGGGACGAAGCAAACATCGCGGCCGTTGCGCATGCCATCGAGGCTCACAGCTTCTCGGCGGCGATAACTCCGCTGACGCTGGAGGCAAAAATCTTGCAGGACGCTGACCGGCTTGACTCGCTGGGCATGCTCGGCGTGGCGCGCACTTTTTATGTGTCAGGCCGGATGGGCAGATCGCTCTACGACCCAGTTGATCCTTACGCCAACCAGCGCCCCTATGACGACAAGGAATTTGCCGTCGACCACTTCTATACCAAGCTGCTTCATCTCGCAGAAGGCTTTCAGACCCCTACGGGCAAACAGATGGCAGAGGTCAGACACGCGCGATTGAAGCGCTTTCTGGACGAAATGATGGAAGAAATTGGCTAACCGCTGCCGTGAACTGTGGTTTGTTTTCGTTTGAAACGCTAGATGTCACAAAGACATCACACAACTGCCCTATAAACGGCTCTCCTAGAAGGTCCGTGTGTTTATAGGGGTTGTGTGCCGTGAAAAGATTGATGCCTCGTTTCTCTCGTCGGCAGACCACAACGACAACCATCCTGCGTCGTTTCAGGATCACGCCTCGCCTGGTGATCTGCTTCGGCATCACCTCTCTGCTGATGGTTGCTCTGGGCGCTTTCTGTCTGCTGCAGATGCAGGAGATACGCAATCAGGGCGAGGTCGTCGAAAGTGGCGCTCTGCCCAGTATCGCCGTGGCTGATGCCATCGCAATCGGCCTGGTCAAGCTGCGCAGTGAAACCACCCGCCTGATTGCCAACGCCGACGACCCAGGGGCCGTCATCAACAGCAAGATCAACGTAGAACAGCTCAAGAACGAGGTCGATAAAGGTTTTTCGGAATACCTGGCGCGTGTTCAGTCCGGCACCGAACACGACTCCATCATGGCGCTGCAAGAGGCTTACAAGGCCTTCATGCCAGGCCTGCTGAGTCAGATCACACTGGTCGAGCAGAACAAGCTGGATGAAGCCAGAATGCTGGCCAACACCATGCTCATGATGCAAGGCGACCTGATGGACATGCAGGTACAACTGCTGCGCGAGCTGAACAAGCAAAGTGCGGCAAGCGCGGTGGAGGCAGCCGGCGCCCGCTACGAGCAGACCCGCATCATCGCCCTGAGCGCCATCGCGGTTGCCTTGGCATTGACCCTGCTTCTGGCATGGCGCCTGAGCGTCAGCATTATTCATCCTGTGCGCCAGGCCCTGCAAATCGCCAGCACCATCGCCGATGGCGACCTGACCCACCATCCGATAGCTGAAGGCAAGGACGAAACCGCGCTGCTGCTGATGACGCTCGGGCGCATGCGCAACAACCTGCATGGCACGATTGATCAGATTTATGCAGCAGCGACACAATTGTCACAATCGGTGCAGGAGATGGGCAGCATCGCCGAGGCCAGCGCGCTCAACCTGCAATTGCAGAACGATGAAATCGAGCAAGCTGCCGTCGCAGTCAATCAGATGAGCCAGGCTGCCGTGGAAGTGGCAGGCAACGCCAGCAACACCGTGACCGAGTCCCAGGCATCGACTCAGGCCGCAGCGCAAGGGCAGGACAAGCTGTCGGCGACCATCATTTCGATCAGGGCACTGACCGAAAATGTCCTCGACTCGTCCCATCAGGCCGAAGGGCTGGCCGAGCGCACACAGAGCATCAGCAGCATTCTCGACGTGATTCGCGCCATCGCCAATCAGACCAACCTGTTGGCGCTCAACGCCGCCATCGAGGCCGCGCGCGCGGGTGAAGCGGGACGCGGGTTTGCCGTGGTCGCCGATGAAGTGCGCTCATTGGCACAACGTACCAGCGCGTCCACAGCGGAAATAGAAGGGTTGATCAACGGCGTGCAGCAGAGCACCCAGCAGACGGCAAGTTCGCTGAGGCATACCGCAACTCAGGCCAATCTGACGCTGGAGCAGGCCGCTGCGACCGGCGAGGCGCTGAACGTTATCATCAGCTCGACGGCCACAATCAACGATCGCAACCTGCTGATCGCCAGTGCGGCGGAACAGCAGGCTCAGGTAGCGAGTGAAGTGGATCGCAACCTGAGCAGCATTCGCGATCTGTCGAGCCAGACAGCCTCGGGCGCACAGCAGACAACCGTTGCGAGCAACGCGCTGTCGATGCTGGCCAGCGACCTGAACCTGATGGTGCAACGGTTCGTGCTGTGAAGATTGCATCAACGCCAGCCCTTGCATTTAAACAGGCGGGCTGGCGTTGAAACAGCGCGGTTGCGCGTCGATCAATCCTGCGGACGCAGACGGTATTGCGGCGGCAGTTGCTCAAAGCCGCTGATGGTCACGTCGAGGCTCTTCCAGCGACCGTCCTTGATGCCGTAGATGCAACCATGCACCGACAGGCTCTGCCCACGATGCCAGGCGTTTTGCACAATGCTGGTATGACCGACGTTGGCCACCTGCTGAATCACGTTCAGTTCGCACAGGCGGTCGACACGTTCTTCTTCGGTCGGCAGTTTGGCCAGCAATTCGCGATTTTCGTAATACAGGTCACGGATTGTGCGCAGCCAGCCGTCGATCAGGCCGAACTGACGGTCCTGCATGGAAGCTCGCACGCCGCCGCAGCCATAGTGGCCGGTGACCAGGATGTGCTTGACCTTCAGCACGTCTACCGCGTACTGGATCACCGACAGGCAGTTCAGGTCAGTGTGCAGCACCACGTTGGCCACGTTGCGGTGAACGAACAGATCACCGGGCAGCATGCCGACGATCTCGTTGGCCGGCACGCGCGCGTCGGAACAACCGATCCACAGAAACTCAGGCGTTTGCTGGCGGGCCAGCTTGGCGAAGAAGTCAGGGTCTTCCTGCTTTATCGCGTCGGCCCAGCGTGCATTGTTATCAATCAGGTCTTGTAGCTCGTTCATGCTTTGACGCCTCGATAATGATGCCCAGCCTTGGACTGGAGTCGAATCCCTCAAGTCACGTCTTTCTTACCGCCACCCACACAGGTTCATCAGCCATCAACTGCCGGTCAACAAAAAGGAATCTTCAAAGTCATGGCCGGTCCACTTTCCACGACCACGTGAAATGAGGATTTCTTATGAACGATCCACGCCGCCCGTTCGGAGCGACCGAACCGGAACCCATCGATGACAACGAAGATCGCATGGGCTCCATGGAAACACTCGATTTCGACGAGGAAGAACCGGCCCGTATCGGCGATCTTATCCCTGAAGGCGAGCTGCAACATGAAATTCCGGATCAACGCGTACGTGAGGCCGGCCTGACGGGCGCTTCGACGGACGACCACCACTCGACTGACGACGACCTGTCTCCGGAAACGCTGATCCATGAAGACGGGGCGCGGTCGCCGTCCGAGCAGGGCGATGGCGACCCGGCTGATCTTGATCTGACCGTCGTCGATGAAGATGAAATCGGCGCAGGCAGTGGTCTCGATGAAGAGGAAATGGCGATCATCGACCCACTGGACAGCAATCAGCGCTGATGTAAACGGTTAGTCCAGCAGCGTGCAGGCCATGACCACGGCATCTTCACGACCGTCCGCTGCCGGGTAGTAATCACGACGCCGGCCTATCTCGTTGAAACCATAGTTTTCATACAGACGATAGGCTGGCCGATTACTGTCGCGCAGTTCCAGAAAGCATTCCCGGGCATTGAGCTGGTAAGCACGCTTCATCAGATGATCGAGCAGCAGCAGCCCCAGACCACGTCCCTGATTTTCCGGCTTTACAGTGATGTTGAGCAGGTGTGCTTCGTCGATGATGACCTGAATGACACCATGACCGACCTGCTGCGCGCCTTCGAACATCAGCCAGATCTCATAGGATTTGAGCCCGTCGAGAAAAATCCCGCGCGTCCATGGGTGGGTAAACGCCGCATATTCGATTTTCAGCACAGCGTCCATGTCGGCTTCGGTCATGCGGCGAAAGGTTACGGCGTCACTCATCAATCGATTTCCAGCGCGTCATCAGCCGACGCATGGCTTTCCAGACATCAGCCTTGCGTTCAGGCTCGTCCATTAACAGTTCCAGGCCTGGCAGTGCCCAGGCAACGCCCAGACCCTCGACCTGCAGTTCGCGGTTGTAAGATTCGGCATCGACTTCACCGGCGTATTTCATCGACGGCAGACCGATCAGCCACAGGCAGGCGCAGGCTTCGTCTTCCAGGCGTGCCCCGACAAAGCCCTGCACGAAGTCGCGCGCCGCTTCCGGCCCCTGGTCCATTTGCCCGCGTACCAGCAACGGCCAGCGAACCGGTTCGCCAATAATCTGCGGGCTGTCGGGCAGACCGGCTGCGCGCAGCATGTCCTTGAGCAGCAGATAGGAAGGATCGCGGCTCTGAAAAGGCTGGCCGGTCGTCAACTCGACCAGCAGCAGGCAGCGTCCGGCACGCAACAATTGCAAAGCAAAGCGCGGAGGCGGCACGACCGGCGCCTTGGGCGGCGTCGGCTCGGCCTCTTCGGCTACCGGGGCAGCCGTGCGGGTGCTGGCCAACGAAGGACGAGGCACCTCAATCTTCGGTCGTTCGGGCTGACGTGCAATCGGCACGACCTTCGACGCCTCAGCGGGAGCAGCCTGGGCCGCAGGTGCAGCAACAGGTGCAACACTCTGCGTTTCGACCAGAGCCGGCAACGGCACGAGCAGTTCAGGGCGTGAGGGTGCGGCGAATGGCAGTTCTGTGCGCGGCAGCCAGTTGACCACCTGCATGGCGGTCAAGTAAGCGCGGCGACGGGACTCGTTGAGCAAGGGTCAGCCACCTGTGGATAAGTTAAGCGCGCAATTCTAGCCTTGTTCGTGTTTTCGCGCTGCAGCATATCGCCGCGAGGTGAAATATCAGGCGACTGATGCAGTACAATTGCCGCTTTTCACTTGCCAACAAGCCGGCCTAACGATGATCGAACCCAAGCGCGTCCTGCGCGCCCTTGCCGAGCACTGGGCGCTACTCGAGCCCTTATGCGAACATTTCGACCAGGGTACGTTGAGCCTGAGCGAACTGCGTCTGCAACTGGCCGCACAGCAACAGGACAGCACCCCGCAAGACATCACCAACCTGCTGGACGTGTGGATTCGTCTGGACATTCTGGTGCCCGTCGCGAAAAGCCCGAACCGCTTTGAACTCAACGCGCAGATTCACGACTTCCTGTCCTATCTGCGCCGCGAGCATCGCCTTGGTCTGTGCCTGGAAATCGAAGCCTACTTGCGCCACCTTGAACGACTGGCCGGTTACATTCAGGACGCCTTCGATGTTCGCGATGCCAACGATCTGGCCAGACAGCTGCGGCTGCTGGACATGCGCGTCCGCGACGTGCTCAAGAAGCTGGCCAACGACGAGCAGGCACTGGTCGCAGTCGCTGACCGGGCCAAGACCAGCGACCGGCAGATCCCGTTGCGCCAGCGCTATGCAGAAGTGCTGGCCACCTGGGATGAATACGTCGAGCCGATGATTCAACTGGTCAACGCCGATGGTGCTTTCGAACAGGGCGTGCGCAAGGTCGAGAACGTGCTGCTGCGCCTATTGACCGAGCAACAGCGTCTCGGCCATCTGGTCGATGACGACATGCTGCTGCGAACACATGCGCGCATCCTTGAAATGCAGACCAGCGCCCAGCTGACACTGCGTCATGCGCGCGAGCTGCTGCTGCCATTGCGCGAAGAGGCCCGTCGTCACAATGCGGTGACCCGCGGCGCGGCGCTGGCTTTGTCGGCTATCCGCCGCAAAGGCCTGGACGCGGTGCCACAGGCGGCCATGCCGATGTTCACCCGTCCGCAAAGTACCTTTCTGGGCAGCGCGAGCCAGGTCGAGGCTTATGTGTATGCCTTGGCGCGCTTCGAGCCCAAACCCGCTAAATTCCCCAAGGCCAGCGGCACACGCAAAGGCGAGCCGCCACGTGCGCCGCGCACCGTCAAGGAAATGCTTGAACGCTGCGAAAACGCCCTGCCGATGCCCGACCTGATGGTCTGGTTGCTGGAGCAGGAGCCGACCGGCGAAACCGACGAGCTGCTGTACTGGTTCTCGCGGTTGTCGCGTGACAAGCGTTTCGTCCGCGAACGCCTGGAGCGTCGCGAATATTTAACCCGGGAGCACCGCGTCAGCCTGCGCTCCTTTGCCCTGCTCGCTCCTCAAGACGAGCAGCCAGAGAATTCCGAGAGCACCGTTCATGCATCTTGATCTATCCGAAATGTCCCAGCTTGCGCCGATCTTTCGCGAGCTGTTCAAGGGCTACCACATCAGCCGCCGCGACCCGGAGCTGTACGCCCAACTGTCCAATTGTCAGGATCAGTACCGCACGCTGTTCAAGGCTCTGGGCTACGAGCTGGTCTGCGACACACGCGGTTTCTATTATTTCGTACCGGAACTGGCCGCCGCGCAGGTCAACAAGACCGCTCAGCGCCTGGCGCTGTTCACCTTCATTCTCGTCGAGCATCTGGCCGATCAGGGCCGTGACCCTATGTCGGTGCTGGACGGCGGCAGCCTGGGACGCGACGAATTGCCTTCCATGCTGGAAAAGTACCGCGACCTGTTTCTCCAGGCCGAAGTGCAGACTCAGGAAGAACTGGAAGAGAAGATCATGCGCCGCATGACTCAACTGGGTTTCGCCAGCGAAGAAGTCGGCATCTACCGCTTTCTGCCGCCGATGCACCGTTTTCTCGATGTGTGCCTGTCGGTGCAACAGGACCGCGATCTGGCGGCCAGCCTGCACAGCGCCCTGCCGCTGCCGACGCCTGTGCTTATCGATGATGACAGCGACGAAAAACTGCTGGAAACAGACGATCCTCTGGATCTCGCCGAGTTTGGCGAAGAAACCGAGGAAGAGGCGCTGGCCCGGGCAATTGCCGATGAGCAACGACAGGAGATGGACACATGAGCCAGGAACGTTATGGCATCCGCCGCTTTGCTCTGTTGAACACTGCCGGCTACAGCCTGGGCCTGTTCCCGCTGGAAAACCCGCTGTCGGTGTATGGCGCGAACAACCTTGGCAAAAGTGCCTCGATCAACGCCCTGCAGTTTCCGATTCTGGCGCGCATGTCGGACATGAGCTTCGGCAAGTACAGTCTCGAGCAGTCGCGACGCTTCTACTTTGCCTCTGACACCAGCTACATTCTGGTCGAAGTCTCTTTGCCCCACGGCCCACACGTGATCGGCGTTGTAGGGCGCGGCCCGGGTGGTGGCTTCGGTCATCAGTTCTTCGCGTACGCTGGCGAGCTGGATCTGGGTCATTACCAAAAGAACGACACCTGCCTGCGTCAGAAAGAGCTGTTCAGCAATCTGGAAAGCCAAGGGCTGAAGGCCTACGAACTCAAGCCGGACGAGCTGCGCCGCTTGCTGGTCGGCGGCCATACGTCGATTCCGCTGGACCTGACACTGATCCCGCTGCGCTCTACCAGCGAACAAAGCCTCAAGACCTTCCGCGCGCTGTTCATCAACCTGCTGCACATGCGCGAAATCACTGCGGCCAAACTCAAGCAGCTGTTTCTGGATGCGTTCGAGCACAGCCTGCGCTCGGGCAGCGTCGATTACATCGCGGCCTGTGAAGAAGCGTTCCGCGACGTGCGGCGCATGGAGCAGGATTACAATTCGCTGGTGCTGGCTGGCCCGCTGGTCGAGGCTCTGGCTGCCGGCGTCAAACAACGCGACCTGCTGCGTGGCAAGCTGCATCGCCTGTCGCCCATCCTCGATTCGTTGCTGGGCACCTGGTCGGACTATTCCGGTGCGCGCAAGGAAGAGTTGGTCATTCAGGCCGAGCATTACCGCGCTCAGCAGGATGAAATGCAGAACGACCAGCGCAGCAGCACTCAAGAGCTGATGCGTCTGGAGCGTGAAATCAGCAGTATTCAGCGCTGGGTTGGCGAGCTGTCTGTGCTCAAGAATCGCTTCGCGCTGGTCGACGACGTCAAGGTCCTCGAACAGCAGTTGCTGGCCGCCAAAGATGCCCACGACGAACTCGCCGGTGCGCTTGCCCAGTCCCGGCAGTTCAGCGCGGAAGACCTGGACGAGCGTCTGCGGGATCTGGAAAAACGCCTCAAGTCAGTCAGGCAGCAACTCGACCATGCCGACAACAATAGCTACGCGCGCCTGCGTGAAGAGTTTTCCCAGCCGGATGTAGAGCGGTTGATGCGCCTGTTCAACAGCGCGTTGTTCAGCCTGCCGCTGGGCGAGCAGGGTATTTCGCTGGACGAGAATGGTGCTTGGGTCAAGTCCCTGGAAGCCATTCTGGACAGCTTCAAAGGCGAGCAGTTTGCTGTGCCTGGACTGAACATCAACCTGTCGAATATCGAGCCTCCTGCATTGCAGGCACTGGCGGACCGCGCTGCGTTGCGTGACCAGAAGGAACGCCTGGAGAAAGAGCTCAAGCAACTGAAAACCCAACAGGCGGTAGCTGCAGACCGCTCGGCGAGCAAGACACAGACCGAAGCGCTGTATCAGCAGGTGCTGGATGCCCAGAAAGCCTTGGAAGATTTCCGTCGCTGCCAGACATTGAGCGCAGAAGAGTCCGGCAAGCTGGAAGAACTGGCACAGATGGAAGCAGCTCAGGATGAGCTGAAACGCTCCAGTGATGCATTCACCGAACGCGTTCAGCAACTGTCAGCCAAGCTGCAACTGATCGCACGCCAGATCGGCGATATGGAATCCAAGCAGCGCACGCTGGACGATGCTCTGCGACGCCGCCAGTTGCTGCCCGCTGACCTGCCATTCGGCACGCCGTTCATGGACCCGATCGACGACTCGATGGATAACCTGCTGCCTCTGCTCAATGACTATCAAGACAGCTGGCAGGGCCTGCTGCGCAGCGATGGCCAGATAGAAGCCCTGTATGCTCAGGTTCGTCTGAAAGGTGTGGCCAAGTTCGATAGTGAGGACGACATGGAGCGCCGTCTGCAACTGTTGATCAATGCCTACGCGCACCGCAGCGAGGAAGCATTGACGCTGGGCAAGGCTCGTCGCGCTGCAGTGACCGACATCGCTCGTACACTGCGAAATATCCGCAGCGACTACGACAGCCTCGAGCATCAACTGGCACTGTTCAACCGCGAGATCAACAAGCGCCAGGTGTCGAACCTGGCGAGCTTCCGCATCGTCCTTGCCCCGAACAAGGAAGCGTTGAAACACATCGATCAGATCATCCACAGCGCCGGACAGTACGAAGAAGGCGAGACATTGTCGGTTTTCGACCTCAGTCAGAGCGCCGAACAGGACAACAAGAACGAAGAGGCCAAGGAATACCTGGCAAGACTGGTGGCTGCCAATCACAACCAGCTGGGCCTGAAAGACCTGTTTGAGCTGGCGTTCGAGATTACCAAGGTCAATGGTCAGCCGGTTATTCATACCGATATCGACGGCGCAGCGTCCAACGGCACCACGATGACCATCAAGGCGCTGACCAACATGTACCTGTTGCTGCACTTGATGGATAGAGATCAGGCGGGTCGCGTGCGCCTGCCCTACTACCTCGACGAAGCGGCAGACATCGACGAGAAGAACCAGGCTGCGCTGCTGGAAACAAGCCTGCAACTGGGCTTCGTGCCGATCCTTGCAAGTGTGAAGCCGCAGGTTTCAGCTCATGTGGCCATCGACCTGGAAGGCGGCAGCGGACCGAATGGCATCTACATCGATGAGGCGGACTGGAAATACATTCAGCGTCGCGATGAAGTGAAGCCGGAGGTTCCGGAGGTTCCGGAAGTCGTTTCGTAAGGACGGTCAGTTGTAACCAGAAGGCCGCATGAGAATGCGGCCTTTTTGCTGTCTTTGAATTGAGCGAGGCCTTGTTGCAGGCCATCGGCGAAGACGCTCTTTGTTCATCGAATTCATAATGGGTTGCAGCAAACACGCATACGATCACATGAGGCAGGCTTGGAGTAACCTCATGAGAACGATACTGTTGACGGCCTTGCTGGCCGTTGCTGCAACAGCCCATGCAACTGACTATTACGTTGCCCCCAACGGTGATGATCACGCTGCCGGTACAAAAGCCGCACCGCTGCGATCCATCATGCGTGCGCAGCAAGCCGCAAAGGCTGGCGACACGGTTTACTTCCGCGGAGGAGTCTATGCGTACACCGCGGGCGTAAACAGCTGTGCCACGCGTACAGACACCGTCAATGCCATCACCCTGAACAACAGCGGCAGCGAAAACAAACCTATCCGCTACTGGGCCTATCCGGGCGAAACACCTGTCTTCGACTTCTCTGCCATGAAAGACGATTGCCGCGTCAAAGGTTTCAATGTAACCGGCAGCTGGTTACACCTGAAAGGGCTGGAGGTGACCGGTGTCCCGCAGCAACCGGAAAACCATCTTAATCACGAATCCTGGGGCATCTGGAACAGCGGCAGCCACAATACCTTCGAGCAACTCAATCTGCATCACAACATGGGGCCAGGCCTGTTCATTCAAAACGGCGGCTACAATCTGGTGCTGAACACTGACTCCCACGACAACTACGACCCTTACACCTCAAACGGTGCAGGCCAGAGTGCCGATGGCTTCGGTGCGCATATCAAAGCGGGCCACCCAGGCAATATATTCCGCGGTTGCCGCGCCTGGGACAACTCCGACGATGGTTTTGACCTGATCAATGCCTTCTCGCCAGTAACTATCGAAAACTCGTGGGCATGGCAGCAAGGTTATCTGCCTGGCACGCGTACGAAACTTGAGGCGGGAAACGGTAACGGCATCAAGGCGGGAGGCTACGGCGGGAAGTATGTACCTGACGGCGTCAAACATACCGTTCGCAACTCAGTCGCCTTCGACAATAAGTCTGCTGGCTTCTATGCCAACCACCACACACTGGCACTTGATTTCATTAACAACACTGCCTTTTCCAATGGTGCGAATTACAACATGTTGGGCATCGCAGCGGACGGTTCGCCGATTGCCCTTGGCAATCTGGTCAACAACATTGCCTACAAGGGAAGGTTGACGGTTAACACTGAGGGGCTGGATATGACACACAACTCGTGGACGTTACCGGAGCCCATAACAGATGCAGACTTCGAGGATGTATCACACCGTGGCTGGGACGCACCACGGCAGTCAGACGGAAGCCTGCCTGTGATGCGCAGTTTTCATCCGCGCCCTGGCAGTAAGCTGACAGGTATGGGAGCGTTCAACTGAGGCGCATAATCGAACGGAGAAATTTGTCGGAGCCATAAAAACAAAAACCCTCAACGCATAAGCGATGAGGGTTTCTGGAATTCAATCTTGACGATGACCTACTCTCACATGGGGAAACCCCACACTACCATCGGCGATACATCGTTTCACTGCTGAGTTCGGGATGGGATCAGGTGGTTCCAATGCTCTATGGTCGTCAAGAAATTCGGGTACCGAGTCGTGCCATACGGCGCGCTTCAGCAAATCGGGTATGTGACAGTCGGTTATTCAGGTGTCGCTTGTGACGCAAACTTTCGGTTCGTGTCATCTTCACAGTCACCGCAATCTGGTCGTTCGACGCAAATTGCTTGGGTGTTATATGGTCAAGCCTCACGGGCAATTAGTATTGGTTAGCTCAACGCCTCACAGCGCTTACACACCCAACCTATCAACGTCGTAGTCTTCGACGGCCCTTCAGGGAACTCAAGGTTCCAGTGAGATCTCATCTTGAGGCAAGTTTCCCGCTTAGATGCTTTCAGCGGTTATCTTTTCCGAACATAGCTACCCGGCAATGCCACTGGCGTGACAACCGGAACACCAGAGGTTCGTCCACTCCGGTCCTCTCGTACTAGGAGCAGCCCCTCTCAAATCTCAAACGTCCACGGCAGATAGGGACCGAACTGTCTCACGACGTTCTAAACCCAGCTCGCGTACCACTTTAAATGGCGAACAGCCATACCCTTGGGACCGGCTTCAGCCCCAGGATGTGATGAGCCGACATCGAGGTGCCAAACACCGCCGTCGATATGAACTCTTGGGCGGTATCAGCCTGTTATCCCCGGAGTACCTTTTATCCGTTGAGCGATGGCCCTTCCATACAGAACCACCGGATCACTAAGACCTACTTTCGTACCTGCTCGACGTGTCTGTCTCGCAGTCAAGCGCGCTTTTTGCTTTATACTCTACGACCGATTTCCGACCGGTCTGAGCGCACCTTCGTACTCCTCCGTTACTCTTTAGGAGGAGACCGCCCCAGTCAAACTACCCACCATACACTGTCCTCGATCCGGATAACGGACCTGAGTTAGAACCTCAAAGTTGCCAGGGTGGTATTTCAAGGTTGGCTCCACGCGAACTGGCGTCCACGCTTCAAAGCCTCCCACCTATCCTACACAAGCAAATTCAAAGTCCAGTGCAAAGCTATAGTAAAGGTTCACGGGGTCTTTCCGTCTAGCCGCGGATACACTGCATCTTCACAGCGATTTCAATTTCACTGAGTCTCGGGTGGAGACAGCGCCGCCATCGTTACGCCATTCGTGCAGGTCGGAACTTACCCGACAAGGAATTTCGCTACCTTAGGACCGTTATAGTTACGGCCGCCGTTTACCGGGGCT
>NZ_CP046035.1:4440000-4717500 GCF_000156995.2 Pseudomonas coronafaciens pv. oryzae str. 1_6
GACGAGGGCTTTGCCCGGATCAGGCCCCAAGGCGAAAATCCAGGCCTGATAAACCCACCACACGGGCGCAATACAGGCAGCAATAAAGACCGCCAGACGAAAAAACGGATATCGCATCAATAGTCCTTCCGCAAATCCATGCCTGCATACAAGGAAGCAACCTCCTCCGCATAACCGTTGAACATTTGCGTATCGCGCACGTTAGGGCTGAACAGCCCGCTCGGCAGGCGTCGCTCGCGAGCTTGTGTCCAGCGCGGATGATCGACAGTCGGGTTGACGTTGGCGTAGAAGCCATATTCATTGGCCGCAATACTTTGCCAGGTGGTCTTGGGCTGCTCGCTGACCAGACTGATTCGTACGATGGACTTCACACTTTTAAAACCATATTTCCACGGCACCACCAAACGCAGCGGCGCGCCATTCTGGTTAGGCAGCTCACGTCCGTACATACCCACTGCCAGAATCGCCAACGGGTTCATTGCCTCGTCCAGACGCAGCCCTTCTACATAAGGCCAGTCGATCAAAGCAAAGTCTGAGCGCTGACCTGGCATTGACTTGGGGTCCTCCAGCGTTTCGAAGCGAATGTATTTGGCTTTGGACGTTGGCTCCACCTGCTTGAGCAGCTCAGAGATCGGGAACCCCATCCACGGAATAACCATCGACCAGGCCTCTACACAGCGCAGCCGATAGATCCGCTCTTCCAGTTGATAGGGCTTCATGAAGTCTTCAAGCGCATAGCGCCCCGGCTTGCCGACTTCGCCATCGATCACAACGCTCCACGGCTCGGTCTGCAACGAACCGGCGTTCTTGGCAGGATCACCTTTATCAGTGCCGAACTCGTAGAAGTTGTTGTAGTGAGTCGCGTCCTTGAAAGGCGTGATCGCTTCGTCCTTGACGTTGACTGCCTGCCATTTGGTAGCAGGCAGCTTGTCGGCAAACCACCCCGGAGCCTTGCCCGCCTCCACATCGGCGTAACGGGAAGCGTCAGCTGCACCGGCCCATCGCGGCAATGCCGTGACAGCCAGACCGGCCAGCGAACTGGCAAGCAGCGTGCGCCGGGAAAGGTAGATGGATTCAGGCGTGACGTCCGACTCTTTCGAGTCGGACGCAGAAGGAAGCTTGATTAGCATGATGACTCCGCAGGCCAAAGGAACTGATGCATCAATAGACTACGGAGTATGGTGGAAATCAGATCATTGGCTAGGCCTTACGGCGATGCAATAGATACTGAATCGGTCCGGACAACGCATAAGCGAGGAATATCAGCAGCAGAATGCGCGGTGGATCACTGAAAACCACCGCAAACACCAGCACAACGGCCAGAATTGCTACAAAAGGCACGCGCCCTTTCAGGTCCAGCTCCTTGAAGCTGTTGTACTTGATGTTGCTGACCATCAGCATACCGGCTGCAGCGACCAGCAAGGCCACCAGAAACGACAGCTTGGAGCCTTGAATGCCGAAATCGCTGAATGCCCAGACGGTGCCTGCCACAACACCTGCCGCAGCAGGGCTGGCCAGACCGATGAAGTAACGTTTGTCAGCCTTGCCGACCTGGGTATTGAAGCGCGCCAGTCGCAATGCAGCACCCGCCACATAGATGAAGGCCACCATCCAGCCGACCTTGCCCATGTCACCCAATGCCCAGCCAAACGCCAGCAGCGCCGGGGCGACACCGAAGGCGACCATGTCGGACAGGGAATCGTATTCGGCGCCGAATGCGCTCTGGGTATTGGTCATGCGTGCAACACGACCATCCAGGCCATCGAGCACCATAGCAACGAAGATCGCAATCGCCGCGAATGCGAAATACTTGCTCGCACCGGCGGTATCACCTGCACTCATCGCGCTTTGTGCGCTCATGGAGCTGATGATGGAATAGAAGCCAGCGAACAGATTCGCAGTGGTAAACAGGTTAGGCAGCAGGTAGATACCGCGATGCCGGACTTGCCGGCCTTCGGCGTCATGCCCTTCTTCTACATGCTCATCGATCGGTAGCAGACTTTCAGCGTCAGAGGCCTTGATGGGCTCTTCAGGACGTTCGCTCATGGAGATTACCTTGCAGCGGTATGAAAAGGTTCGACACAGGTCTGCGGCGAGGGTTCGCCAGCAAACAATTGCAGCTTTATACCAGAGCCTGACCCATAACGAAAAAACGCGACCGATTGGCCGCGTTTTTTTGTGAAGCTGAATGCTTAGTTCTTGTCTTTGTCGACGATCTTGTTCGCCGCAATCCAAGGCATCATCGAGCGCAGTTTTTCACCGATGACTTCGATACCGTGCTCAGCGTTGTTACGACGCTTGGCGGTCATCGAAGGGTAGCCGGTTGCACCTTCGGTAATGAACATCTTCGCGTATTCGCCGTCCTGGATGCGCTTCAGAGCGTTGCGCATGGCCTGACGGGATTCGGCGTTGATGACTTCGGGACCGGTCACGTACTCGCCGAACTCGGCGTTGTTGGAGATCGAGTAGTTCATGTTGGCGATACCGCCTTCGTACATAAGGTCAACGATCAGCTTCAGTTCGTGCAGGCATTCGAAGTAAGCCATTTCTGGCGCGTAACCCGCTTCAACCAGCGTTTCGAAACCGGCTTTGACCAGCTCGACAGTACCGCCGCACAGAACAGCCTGCTCGCCGAACAGGTCGGTTTCAGTCTCGTCCTTGAAAGTGGTTTCGATGATACCGGTACGGCCACCGCCAACGCCCGAAGCGTAGGACAAAGCAACGTTCTTGGCGTTGCCGGACGCATCCTGATAAACCGCGATCAGGTCAGGAATACCGCCGCCTTTGACGAATTCGGTACGCACAGTGTGGCCCGGAGCCTTCGGCGCGATCATGATCACGTCGAGGTCAGCGCGAGGCACGACCTGGTTGTAGTGAATGGCGAAGCCGTGGGAGAACGCCAGTGTTGCGCCCTTTTTCAGGTTCGGCTCGACTTCATTCTTGTACAGCTGGGACTGGAACTCGTCAGGGGTCAGGATCATGACCACGTCGGCAGCAGCAACGGCAGAAGCAACGTCAGTCACTTTCAAGCCATGAGCTTCAGCCTTGGCGACAGTGGCCGAACCTTTACGCAGGCCGACAGTGACGTCAACACCGGAGTCTTTCAGGTTGCACGCTTGAGCGTGGCCTTGCGAACCGTAGCCGATGATGGCGACTTTCTTGCCTTGGATGATCGAAAGGTCACAGTCTTTGTCGTAGAAAACTTTCATGGAAATCCCCTGTTATCTTGGCCGTTCAGGCCATTTGCTTAATTGAGTTAGATGCTCAGCACTTTGTCGCCACGGGCGATGCCCGTCACGCCACTGCGTACTGTTTCCAGGATGGCGGCAGTGCCGATGGCCTGAATGAAGCTGTCCAGTTTGTCGCTTGTGCCGCTCATCTGCACGGTATAGACGCTGGCAGTCACGTCGACGATCTGGCCACGGAAAATGTCCGTAGTCCGCTTGATCTCGGCACGCTGCGCGCCAGTGGCCTTCACCTTGACCAGCATCAGCTCGCGCTCGATATGAGCGCTTTCCGACAGGTCGACCAGCTTGACCACTTCAATGAGCTTGTTGAGGTTTTTGGTAATCTGCTCGATCACCTCATCGTGGCCCACGGTGGTCAGCGTCAGACGCGACAGGGTCGGGTCTTCGGTTGGCGCGACCGTCAGGCTTTCGATGTTGTAGTTGCGCTGGGAGAAAAGGCCCACTACACGAGACAGCGCACCCGGTTCGTTTTCCAGCAGCAGGGAAATGATATGGCGCATGATTATGTCCGCTCCGTCTTGCTCAACCACATATCGCGCATGGAGCCGTCCTTGATCTGCATCGGGTAGACGTGCTCGGTCACATCGACCTGAATGTCGAGGAACACCAACCGGTCAGTCATGGCAAACGCTTCTTCCATCTTCGGCTTCAAATCTTTCAAATCGGTGATGCGCATGCCGACATGGCCATACGCTTCGACCAGTTTGACGAAATCAGGCAGCGATTCCATGTAGGAATGCGAGTGACGCGCGCCGTAGCTCATGTCCTGCCACTGGCGAACCATGCCCAGTACACCGTTGTTGAGCAGGATGATCTTCACCGGCAAACCATATTGCAGACAGGTCGACAGCTCCTGAATGTTCATCTGGATACTGCCTTCGCCGGTCACACAGGCAACATGCTCGTCCGGAAAGCTCAGTTTCACGCCCATCGCAGCCGGGAAGCCGAAGCCCATGGTGCCCAGACCACCGGAGTTGATCCAGCGGTTCGGCTTGTTGAATCGGTAGTACTGCGCAGCAAACATCTGGTGCTGACCTACGTCAGACGTCACGTAGGCATCGCCCTTGGTGACTTCGCACAGTGTTTCGATAACTGCCTGCGGCTTGATGACCGTGCCATCGCCACGGTTGTACGGGAACAGATCGCCCGTCCCGCGCCACTCGTCAATCTGCTTCCACCACGCCTCGACCGATGCCTTGTCAGGTGTCTCGCCGATCTCCTTCAGGGTGGCGACCATTTCGGTCAGCACGCTTTCGACCGGACCGACGATAGGCACGTCGGCCTTGATGGTCTTGGAAATCGAAGCAGGATCGATGTCGATGTGGATGATCTTGGCATTGGGGCAGAACTTGCTCGCGCCGTTGATCACCCGGTCATCGAAGCGCGCACCGACAGCCAGAATAACGTCGGTGTGGTGCATCGCGAGGTTGGCCGTATAGCTGCCGTGCATGCCGAGCATGCCGACGAACTGACGATCAGTGCCTGGATAGCAACCCAGCCCCATCAGGGTATTGGTGACCGGCGCATTCAGCAGTTGAGCCAGCTCGGTCAATTGCGCCGAAGCATTGCCCATGATCACGCCGCCACCGGCATAGATGATAGGACGCTTGGCCGCCAGAAGCATCTCGACAGCCTTGCGGATCTGGCCAGAATGGCCACGAACCGCAGGGCTGTAGGAGCGCAGCTTGGCTTTCTTGGGAAAGACGTATTCGAACTTCTCGGCCGGGTTGGTCATGTCTTTGGGGATATCGACAACCACAGGACCAGGACGACCGGACTGCGCCAGATAGAAGGCTTTTTTCAGGATTTCCGGAATTTCCGACGGGTGCTTGATCATAAAGCTGTGCTTCACGATCGGCCGGGAGATACCGATCATGTCGGTCTCCTGGAACGCATCGGTGCCCACCAGCGTGCTGGCAACCTGACCGGACAGAACCACCATCGGAATGGAGTCCATGTAAGCAGTCGCGATACCGGTAATAGCGTTTGTGGCGCCAGGACCCGAGGTCACCAGTACCACACCCGCCTTGCCGGTAGCGCGCGCATAGCCGTCGGCCATGTGCGTGGCAGCCTGCTCGTGGCGAACAAGAATATGGCTCACCGCCGGTTCTTTGAACAGGGCATCGTAGACATGCAGGAGAGCACCCCCCGGGTACCCATAGATATGCTCAACGCCTTCGTCACGCAAAAAACGGACGATCATTTCAGCGCCAGATAAAAGCTCCACGTTGTTCACCTCTAAAACGCCAGAATACCGCCCACTCCGGGACGGGTCTTAATAGGTTTACTGCCAGCAGAGCATGAGCGACGGTGGTCGCCGACTACGTCAGCACTGACTGAGCAAGTATTGGGATGTCCCTGAGTGTTGCGGAACATTCCCACCCAGCGCGAGGTAACGCGTTGCGGGTGTTACAGGTCGGCGCGGATGTGCGCCTCATGATCTACCGAGAGGGTCTGCTTCTGGCAGTCCTTCTACAGCGAACTTTGGATTGTTGTGATTCCCCCCCCTCAAGTCAAGTCATCCGTGCGCTTTCTTGACAGCAAGCCTGTGAATTCGCACCGTTTCGGACTGAAATGCACTGTTATGGTAGTTTTCTGCCTGCACAGACCACTCAAGGACTCGACATGCATTGGATGATTCTCGCCGCCGCACTGGCAATCGGCACGACCAGCCAGGCCGCTTCAATCTATAAATGGGTCGATGCTCAAGGCGTAACGCACTTCGATGCCCAACCGCCAACCGACCAGCAGGTGCAGGAAATAAACGTGCAGACGCCACCGCCCGCAGCAGCGCCAGGCACGCCTTCGGACGACGGTGCAGCGCAGCAACGTGCGATTGACCAGAAAGTCAAAAATCAGGTGAAGGCTCAGGAAGCCCAGCGTGCACAGAGCTGCGAAACCCTGCGCACCAATCTCGCGCAGTTGCAGAACAATCCGCGAGTTCGCGAGCAGGTGGGCGGTGAGTCCAGGCGCCTTACCGAAGATAATCGCAAGACGCGCATAGCGGAAACAGAAAAGGCCATCAGCGAAATGTGCCGCTAGACAGCGTTGTTCAACGAGCGGCGGTGATCAACTGATCGAAACGCGCCAGATGCTGCTGCAACGAGCGGGTCTGGCTCAAACAACCTGCGTAGGTCATTTCAGCCATCTCCAGAATGCCGGAAGCATTGGGCAGCGGCAGGTCGCGTTCGAGGATGACTTTCATCCGCGGCAAAAAGATCCACTGCAACCACTGCGCAAACTCGAGCGTGTCCACACAGAAAGGCTCCTGACTGGACAGCGCTTCTTCGCTGGGCGGCGTGACATCCCACCACCCCAGCGCTCGCAGTTCGCGCTCGATCAACAGCAACTGCTCGGCAACTTCAGGTAAACGCTGGTCCATCAGCGAGCCTTCTGACGCGCCAGCGCAGCACCGGCTGCATCACCCTGCTTCTCGCGAGACTGAGCAATCAGCCCCCACAGGCTGGCCTGAAGGCTGGCACGGCCATTGGCGTAAGTCAGGCCACGACGAGCCAGTTGCTCGGCCTGGGCAGCATCGCCCTGAGCCAGACGTACCTGCGCCAGACGATAAAGCACCTGAGGCTCGCGCGGTGCGACCCGCTGGGCGCGCTCGAGACTGGAAGATGCGCCGTTGAGATCGCCACTGCCCTGCTGTTGCTGAGCGGTGGTAAGCAAGGCCAGCACCGGCCCGTCAAGTTGCTCGTCCTCGGACAGACCGCCGCCACTGGACGGGATGCCAGTCGGCGCGGACGCAGCCGGCATGCTGTAACTGTTGTTCGCCGGAGCAGAGTTGATCGGCGCCTGATTGACCGGAGCGGCATCGGCAGGCGGCGTGTTGACACTGAAAGGTGCCTGACTGGCCGGGGCCGAAAAACTTTCACCAGCACCCGCGCCACCTGCACCACCAGCACCCGGCACCATCACCACGACACCCGAATCCTGTGGCACGGCTTGCGGCTGCTGCTGAACCGGAGCGGTATTGGCCCGGTAAGCGCCATTGCGCGAAGCGGCGACGCGCTCGCTGTTGGACACCTTGGAGCTCGAGTCCACGACCGGAATCGAGCCACGTTCTACACTGGCGCAGCCGTTCAGCAAGGCCAGTGTCGTTAAAGCCGGAATCCACCATTTATTCACTTCAAAACCTCGATTGCCTAGTTCAACCAACCTTTGACCCAGTCCATCACCTCAGTGGCAGGTGCTGGAGCGCCGCCGCATGTTGCGCCCGGCTGGGGTTCACTGCCGCGAATATACGGCATCTGCACTGCATTCGGGCAGCTGGCGTCCGAACCCTGACCAGTCTGTGCATCGACCCATGCCTGAACCACGTTGTCCGGCATTGCCATGTCGAGCGGCAGCGGATTGGCCTTGCGCATGAAGCTGGTCCAGACCTGCAAGGCGCCGGTAGCCCCGGTAAACGGGGTCTTGCCGTTATCGTCACGGCCCATCCACACCACAGCCAGCAGATCCTGGCTGAAACCGGCAAACCAGCTGTCGCGAGAGTCGTTACTGGTGCCGGTCTTGCCCGCCAGATTCAACGAACTCGGCAACACGTTGTAAACAGATTTACCCGTACCTTCGCGCATTACACGCTGCATCGCATTCTGCACCAGGTAAATCGCCCCCGGATCGAAACGCTGCTCGATCTTGAACGGATAACGCTTGAGCGGCTCGCCCTCAGCGGTCAGCACGCTGCGAATGCCGCGCATCGGCGTATTGAACCCGCCACTGGCAATGGTTTGATACATGGTGGCGACTTCCATCGGACTCAAGCCACCCGCCCCCAGCAACATCGACGGATACACAGGCCACTCGCGGGTCACGCCCAGTTTGGCCAGCGTTTTGAAAACGTTCGGGATACCCAGATCAAGGCCCAGCTTGGCAGTCGACAAGTTGTAGGAATGCGCCAGCCCCTGATACAGAAAGATGTTGCCGTGAGATTTGTGGTCGTAATTCTGCGGCTTCCAGATCTGACCGTCGGCGCCCTTGACCTGAAACAGCTCGTCAGCAATCCAGCTGGTCAGCGTGTACTGGCTCGGACGCTCCAGTGCCGTCAGGTAAATAGCCGGTTTGACCAGCGAACCGATCGGCCGTACGGCGTCGATAGCACGGTTAAAACCCGAGAACCCGGCCTCGCGACCGCCGATCAGCGCTTGCACCTCACCGGTTTCCGGGTTGGTGACGACCATACCTGCCTGAACCTCATCCACACCCTTGCGCCCGGCGAGCTTCTTGAACGTGTCGTCCATGGCGGCCTGAGACTTCATCTGCAGGATCGGGTCGAAGCTGGTGAAGATTCGCAGCCCCTCTTCAGTCAAGTCTTCGTCGCGATAGTCTTCCCGCAACTGGCGCTTGACCAGATCCAGAAAAGCCGGGAACGAGCTGTCGGCAAGCGTGCCGGTCTTGGTCACACCCAGTGGCATTTTCTTGGCTGCGGCGACCACTTCCGGCGTCGCAACACCTTGCTGTTCGAACAGATCGAGCACCAGATTGCGTCGTTCAAGCGCTCGCTCCGGGTTGCGGCGCGGGTTGTAGAACGACGGCCCCTTGACCAGCCCGACCAGCATCGCGACCTGATGGATTTTCAGCTCGGACAGCGGCTGGCTGAAGAAATACTGACTGGCCAGACCAAAGCCGTGAACGGCTCGCTGACCGTCCTGGCCGACAAATACTTCATTGAGATAGGCCTCGAGGATTTCCTGCTTGCTGTAATGAATCTCCAGCAGGATCGCCATCATGGCCTCGGTCAGCTTGCGGGTCAGGCTGCGCTCGTTGGTCAGGTAGAAGTTCTTGACCAACTGCTGGGTCAGCGTACTGCCGCCCTGACGCATCTGCCCCTGAGAACTGTTGACCCAGATAGCCCGGGCGATGGACTTGGGTGACACCCCAAAGTGGTGATAGAAGTCCCGGTCCTCGACCGCCACCAGCCCGTCGAGCAGATAAGGCGGTGCTTGATCAAGCTTGATCAGTATCCGGTCTTCGAGATTCTTCGGGTACAGGCCGCCGATCAGCAGCGGCTCAAGCCGCGCCACGGCCAGCTTGGCACCGTTGCCTGAAGAGAGGTCGGCCACGGAGTCGCCGGAAAAACGCACGCGTACCTGCTGAGCGACGTCGGTGCCTTCGTAGAACTGGAAGCCTCGGGTATTGAGGTCGACAGTATTGCCGTTGACCGCTGCTGCGCCAGGGCCATTAGCCACGCTTTCGCGGCGATAGCCCAGCGCATCAAGCTCGATGAGAAAGTCGTCGCGACTGAGCTTCTGCCCGACGAACAGCTCCAGCGGGCGTGCATAGACCTTGGCAGGAATGGTCCAGCGCTTGCCGGAAAACTTCTCCTGAACGATAGCATCAAGATAAATGGCCAGCCCGCCCAGCAGGACCAGGCCGACAATACCAAGCTTCAACGCCCAGCCCAGCCACTTGTGCAGGCTGCGGGGAGGTTGCTTTTTAGGGGAACGAGAGGTGCGGGATCGAGTCATGGGCGCGGATTATACGCACTTTGCCAAGGATCGACAGACGCCTGAGTCAGCGGTTTGCAGCCTCGCGCCAAGCGGCCATAATGGCTGCATCCAGCACTTACATTTTGAACACATTCCTGAAGGATCGTCCGTGAGCCAGTCTTTGATTGCAGCCCTGCAAAACCCTGCCCTCTTCCCTCATCCGGTGGAGAACTTTCAGGTCATCGAAACGCACATTTCGTGGGTTCTGCTGACAGGCCCTTACGCTTACAAAATCAAAAAACCGATGAATTTCGGCTTTCTGGATTTCACCACGCTGGCCCTGCGCGAGCATTTCTGCCGCGAAGAGCTGCGCCTGAACCAGCGCACCACTGACGGCCTGTACCTCGAAGTGCTGGCGATCACCGGCTCGGCCGAAGCACCGCAGCTGGGCGGCGATGGCGAAGTGGTCGATTACGCACTCAAGATGCGCCAGTTTTCGCAGGATGGTTTGCTCAGCACGTTGCAGGCCAATGGCGAGCTGACGACCGCCCACATCGATGAGCTGGCACACCAGATCGCGACATTCCACCTTGAGTCGCCGCGCGTGACCAGTGAAAGCGAGCTGGGCTCACCTGACAGCGTCATGGCTCCAGTCATACAGAACTTTGAGCAGATTCGCCCATTGATCAGTGAAGAAGCCGACCTGGCTCAGCTCGACGCCCTGCAAGCCTGGGCCGAATCGAGCTTTGCCCGGCTCAAGCCCCTGCTGACCCAGCGCAAGGCCGGGGGGTTCATACGTGAGTGCCACGGTGATATCCACCTGGGCAATGCCACCGTGATCGATGGCAAGGTCGTGCTGTTCGACTGCATCGAATTCAACGAGCCATTCCGCAAGACCGATGTGTATGCCGACATTGGCTTTCTGGCAATGGACCTTGAAGACCGGGGTTTGAAATCGTTGTCCAGACGCCTGATCAGTCAATACCTGGAAGTCACCGGTGACTATGAAGGTCTGGAACTGCTCAACTTCTATAAAGCCTACCGCGCCCTGGTCCGTGCCAAGGTAGCGCTGTTCAGTCAAGCCCCGGACGCCGATGGTTTACAGCGTGCGGCGACACTGCGCCAGTATCGCAACTACGCCAACCTGGCCGAAAGCTACAGTGCCATCCCTTCGCCGTTTCTGGTGATTACCCACGGTGTTTCGGCAGTTGGCAAAAGCCACGTGGCAATGCGCCTGGTCGAATCACTGGGCGCCGTTCGTCTGCGCTCCGACATCGAACGCAAACGCCTGTTTGCCGGACGCGATCAGGATATCTACGGCACCGAAGCCAGCATCGAAACCTATGCACGCTTGCACGAACTGGCTGGCAAGACGTTGCGAGCCGGGTTCTCGGTGGTGATCGACGCCACTTATCTGAAGCACGAGCAGCGTGAAGCAGCGGCGAAAATAGCCGAAGCCACCGCCGTACCGTTTTTGATCCTCGACTGCGAAGCGCCACAGGCCGTGATCGCCAGCTGGCTTGCACAGCGTCAGGCACAGAACAATGACCCTTCCGACGCGACACTGGAGGTTATCAAGGCACAGCAAGCCAGTCGCGAACCTCTGAGCGCAGACGAAATTCTGCACAGCAAGAAGGTAGCGACCCACATCAGCGGTGATATGGACAGCCTCGTCGATAACCTGCGCAAGCGTCTGCCTACACTGTAAAACGATGCATGGCCGTTGAGCGGGTAATGCTTCACGGCCATTCGATGATGGCGATATACTGGCGCCATAAATCCAACGCGATCAAGAGGCCGTCATGAGCCAGCCTAAACACATTGACTCACCGCTTTATATGCTGCTGCGCAAGGATGATGTTGAAGGTTTCAATCAGGAGAAACCACGAACCGGCACCATCGATATGGTGGGTGGCGATTTCCGGGGCCTGGACCTGCGCTCGCTGGACACCACAGGTATCGATTTTACCGACGCCTACTTCAGGTCTGCCGACCTGCGCGGTCTGGACCTGCGTAACACACCGCTGGAAGGCGCGAGCATCGCCCACGCGCAGATATCGGGGGTCTTTTTCCCTGCGGAATTGTCAGCTGACGAGATTCTGATGTCGGTCAACTTCGGCACGCGCTTGCGCTATCGCATCCGCTGAGCAGAGTTGATAAAGCCCGTAAAAGCACGGGAAAAGAAACGTTGACATACAAATGAGAATCGTTATGATTATCACATCCAGTCGCGAGACTGGCCGGTAGCCTGAAAGACCTTGGTTCGGACTTTCAGATTATCTCCTCATCAGGCTAATCACGGTTTTTGACCCGGCTCTTTGCCGGGTCTTTTTTTGCCCGCCATTTAGTAACCAGCGGCCAAGACCTCAAAAGCCGCCGCTGTTCAATTGAATCAGTCCCAGTCTCGCCAACAGATCATCCAGCAAGCTTGAGCCGCCCAGGCGCAATCGGCCAGCATTGACCCACTGCGGACCAAACCGGTCAATGGCTAAGGTCATGTAGGAACGCGCTTCGTCAAACGTACGAATACCGCCTGCAACCTTGAGGCCTGCCTGCCCACCGACATCAGCAATTGCCCCCAGCATGATCCGCGCAGCCTGAGGCGTCACATGGGCAGTCGCCTTGCCGGTACCGGTCTTGATGAAATCAGCACCCGCATCGATCGCATCGCGGCAGGCATCGAGGATCATTTGCGAGTCGCGCAGGTCGCCGGTCTCCAGCGTCGCGGTCAACGTATACCGTTTGCCGCAGAGCGATGCGCAAGCCGCCAACAGCTCGATACCAGCCTGCCGATTACCGCCCTGCAATGCGCGAAAGGGATAGACGACGTCAATCTCATCGGCCCCGGACATCAGAGACGCACGCACTTCGGACACCACTGAGGCCATGCTGCCGCTGCCATTAGGAAAATTGACGCTGGCAACCACCTTGACGTCCCTCGCCAGCATCCGGTCCAGCGTGGTACGCGCCAGGCACACAAAGCGAGGCTGCACGCAGACGGCAGCGACTGGCCCGACCGGCGTCCATGCTCGTTGGCAGATACCGACAATACGCTGCTCGGTGTTGTCGGTATTAAGGGCAAACAAGTCCAGCAATCCTATCGCCTGGCGCGCAAGCTGCTCCTCAACTGCTGTCAGTGCTTTCATGGCTTTGCCTATCTGTGGGTATTTACAGAACGGTATACCGCTAGGCCGGCTGATGGGCGCCTAAGCCCTACAGCCAGAAATCAGCTACATAAAGACAGGAAGAATCCGACATCACTAGTCACATGAACCCCGCAAGGGCGAGAGCACCAAGAGTCTGTCAAACTGATCAGGCTGATTGACGGCCTGAACTTGTTCTCGGGAGGCACCTTGATATTCCTTTGCCCATCGCTGCATCTGCCCGAAGCTCAAAGCAAAGGGTTTGAACCGGGTGCGCACAAGCTGCTGGCAGTGCGTCGTGAGGGCAAGGTGTTCATTTATGAAAACCGCTGCCCGCATCGAGGTATCGCTCTGGATTGGCAACCTGATCATTTTCTGGACAGCAGCGCCAGCCTGATCCGCTGCGCCAGCCACGGCGCGCTGTTTTTGATAGAGAATGGCGAGTGCGTAGCGGGGCCTTGCGAAGGACAATTACTGACCGCGCTGGAATGCCGGGAGGACAAGGACGGGATCTGGGTAGCGCTGCCCCTGAAAGAAAAAGACGCTCACTAAGCGACAGGTAGCGTAAATGCTTCAGTCCGGCCAGTGCAGCTCCAGGCGGCGGTCGATGAACACTTCTTCCGGCGTCAATTGCACACCATAGGCCAGCACCTGAACGCCGGCATCGACAGCGTCGCGCAATGCCGCTGCGTAAGCAGGATCGATCTCCTTGGCCGGCCTTACCGCTTCTATGCCGGTGAGGTTGACGCAATAAAGCAATACTGCACGAACGCCTTCACGCGCCAGCGATGCCAGCTCGCGAAGGTGCCGCGCGCCACGCTGTGTGATCGCATCGGGAAACGCTGCCACGGCAGAGCCATCGAAACCCAACGTCACGCTTTTCACTTCCAGATACAAATAACCATCGGGGTATTCCAGGCGGAAGTCCACGCGGCTTTTCTCCTGACCGTAGGCCACTTCGCGCTTGAGCGCCGTAAAACCGTCCAGCTCGCTGATCACCCCGGCGCGCAACGCCTCTTCAACCAGCGTATTGGCTCTTGCGGTGTTGATACAGGCGAAACGCCCCTGCGGCGTTTCCGTGATCTCCCACGTGCCCGGCAGCTTGCGCTTTGGGTCATTGGAGCGACTGAACCACACGCGCCCGCCGGGCATCATGCAGTTCAGCATCGAGCCGGTGTTCGGGCAATGGATAGTCAGCAGTTCTCCACTCTCGGTTTCAATATCTGCGAGAAAACGTTTGTAGCGGACCAGCAGGCGACCCTGCTCCAGCTCTGGCGAAAAGCGCATCAGGCGCTCCAGCTGCGCAGGCCGCGAGCAATTCGCTCCACTGCCTGTTCAAGGCGCGGCAAGCTTTGCGTATAGGCAAAGCGCACGTGATGGCCTGCCTGAAAGCGGCCGAAATCCAGGCCTGGAGTGAAAGCCACATGCTCGGTTTCCAGAAAATGCCGGCAGAACGAAAAGGCGTCGCCCCCAAACGCAGATATATCGGCGTACAGATAAAACGCACCTTGCGGCTCTACGGCGATACCGAAACCCATTTCCCGCAGGGCGGGTAATAAAAAATCCCGGCGACGGCCGAATTCGGCGCGGCGCTGCTCCAGAATGGCCAGCGTCTGTGGTTCGAAACAGGCCAGCGCAGCGTATTGCGCCATGCTTGGAGCACTGATGTAGAGGTTCTGCGCCAGTTTTTCCAGATCACCCACAGCCTCTGGCGGGGCAACCAGCCAACCCAGACGCCAGCCGGTCATTCCGAAATATTTTGAAAAGCTATTCAACACAAAGGCATCGTTATCCACTTCCAGCACGCTGCTTGCGTCAACGCCATATGTCAGGCCGTGGTAAATCTCGTCCACCACAAGGTGGCCGTTGCGTGCTTTCAATGCATGAGACAGAGCAGCCAGTTCATCACGATCCAGAAGCGTACCGGTAGGGTTGGCGGGCGATGCCAGCAATGCACCGACGCTGTTCTCGTTCCAGTGGCTGGCCACCAGCTCGGGCGTCAGTTGATAACGCTGCTGCGGGCCGACCGGCACCAATTGCGCCTCGCCTTCGATCAAACGCAAGAAGTGCCGATTGCACGGATACCCCGGATCAGCCAGCAACCAGTGCTTGCCAGGATCGACCAGCAGGCTGCTGGCCAGCAGCAAGGCGCCTGAACCGCCCGGCGTGACCAGAATCCGCTGCGGGTCAATATCGAGCCGATAGCGCTGGGCATAGAACCCGGCGATGGCTTCGCGCAGTTGCGGCAGGCCCCGCGCGGCGGTGTAACGGGTCTTGCCGTCCGCCAGGGCTGCCTGCCCCGCTTTTATGATCGGGTCTGCGGTGATGAAGTCCGGCTCGCCGATCTCAAGGTGAATGACATCATGCCCCGCCGCCTGCAGTTCATTGGCACGTGCCAGCAGCGCCATCACATGGAAGGGTTCGATGGCGCGACTGCGCGCGCTGTAAGGCTGAGCCATGGGTCTTCCTTATAGTGGAGCGGGAGCAAAACATGATTGTCATGACAGCGGGGCATGATTCTACCCGAGCGCCCGGCCGACATGCTTTGAAAGGCACCCGTGCCGGTCAGCGGATACCGGACAAAAGATAAATACGACGGCGTACAGCAGCTAGAGTTCATTTAAGCGCAGGGCGGTTTGCCAACGGTCATCTTTGCGAGTGCATTACGCCATCATGCTCGACAACCGGGAGTAGCGCACTCCGATTTGTTCTGTTAAGTTCGCCCGCTTGCAGCTGCAGGGCCGACGGGTGTCGGTGATGGAACAATCCTGCGCAATAGATTAGAAGAGTGAGAGGCGGTCCATACATGCCCACCCAAGACAAGCAACAGAACCATCTAGTCAGCGGCTTTCAACCGTACGAGTCCACGAAGGGCGAAGAGTACATGGGTGCGCCGATGCGCGCGCACTTCACCAAGATCCTGAACAAGTGGAAGCAGGACTTGATGCAAGAGGTCGATCGCACGATGACCCACATGAAGGATGAAGCTGCCAATTTTCCTGATCCGGCCGACCGCGCCAGTCAGGAAGAAGAGTTCAGCCTTGAGCTTCGCGCACGCGACCGCGAGCGCAAGCTGATCAAGAAAATCGACAAGACATTGCAGCTTATCGAAGACGAAGAATATGGCTGGTGCGAATCCTGCGGTGTAGAGATCGGCATCCGCCGTCTTGAAGCACGCCCGACCGCCGACCAGTGTGTCGACTGCAAGACGCTGGCTGAAATCAAGGAAAAACAGGTCGGTAAATAACCTGTGGCCGCCTTGAACTGAAAAGAGACGCTTCGGCGTCTTTTTTTGTGCCTGCCAAAATCACGGCTCTCATGATTAGCGTTCCCACTCCACGTGGGAATGCCTTTCGCGACGCTGTGCGTCAGACCGCAGTTCGTTGATCTCAGGTGT
Organism: Pseudomonas coronafaciens pv. oryzae str. 1_6; assembly: GCF_000156995.2. Taxonomy (NCBI): domain Bacteria; kingdom Pseudomonadati; phylum Pseudomonadota; class Gammaproteobacteria; order Pseudomonadales; family Pseudomonadaceae; genus Pseudomonas; species Pseudomonas coronafaciens. The sequence goes on from NZ_CP046035.1 coordinate 4,456,223, forward strand.
TTCGCTTGCCCGCTCAAGGCCGCCCCCCGTAACATCCGGGCCATGAAAAAACCGGCCTACATCGGGCGCTTTGCGCCGACTCCCAGTGGTTATCTGCATTTCGGCTCGCTGGTCGCCGCACTGGCGTCCTATCTGGATGCGCGTGCGGCTGGCGGCCAATGGCTGCTGCGCATGGAAGACCTCGACCCGCCTCGCGAGGTGGCCGGGGCGCAAGCTGCGATTCTCGAAACGCTGGAGCGTTACGGTTTTGAATGGGACGGTCAGATGGTCCGGCAAAGCGAGCGTCATGCAGCCTACGCCGAAGTCCTCCAGCGCTGGTTCAATCATGGCCTGGCATACGCCTGTACCTGCTCACGCAAACAGCTTGAAGCATTTAATGGAATTTACCCAGGGTTCTGCCGCGACGCAGGGCATGCGCCGGAAAACGCAGCCATTCGCATTCGGGTGCCGGAGCTGGAATATCAATTTGAAGACCGGGTGCAGGGCACCTTCAAGATGCACCTGGGACGCGAAAGCGGCGACTTTGTGATCCGCAGGCGTGACGGGCTTTACGCCTATCAGCTGGCCGTGGTCATCGATGACGCCTGGCAGGGCGTTACCGACATCGTGCGCGGCGCCGATCTGCTGGACTCGACGCCTCGTCATTTGTACCTGCAAGAGCTACTTGGCCTGCCTCAGCCGCGCTACCTGCACGTACCGCTCATCACCCAGCCAGACGGCCACAAGCTCGGCAAATCCTATCGCTCGCCGCCACTGCCTGCAGATCAGGCAACGCCACTGTTATTGCGAGCGCTGAGGGCGCTGGGGCAACCGGTTGACGCGCACATGACCGATGGAACCGCTCAGGAAGTACTCGCCTGGGGTCTCCGCCACTGGAACGCCGACCTCATACCCAGACTGCGCACTGTCGAAGAAGCCCGTATAGACTGATCCAGAGCGGTCGCCGAAAACTGCGACGCAAGGATACTTGCAGGTTATCCGGCATCCGTTAACATGCCGCTCCTCATCTACCGGCTCAGGGAGACCAGATGTACATATACCGGTTGGTTTTGCTTCTGGTGGTAGGCATTTACCTGTTCTCCCCGGCCATCATGGACTGGTGGATCGATGCCACCGGCGCGTGGTATCGGCCCTACATGCTGTGGCTGATCCTGATCGTGGTGACGTTCATTCTCCAGAGCCAGCGAGATGCCGATGAGCTTTAGCCTGACGCATATGCTGTTGGTCAGCGCCGCCTATCTGCTGCTTCTGTTCGGCGTGGCCTGGGTCAGCGAGCGCGGGCTGGTGCCGCGCTGGATCATTCGTCATCCATTGACCTATACCCTCTCCCTGGGCGTTTATGCCAGTGCGTGGGCGTTTTATGGCACGGTCGGCCTGGCGTATAAGTACGGCTATGGTTTTTTGTCCAGCTACCTCGGTGTTTCCGGGGCATTTCTGCTCGCGCCTGTGCTGCTTTACCCGATCCTCAAAATTACTCGCACCTACCAGCTTTCATCGCTGGCCGACCTGTTCGCTTTCCGGTTTCGCAGCACCTGGGCTGGGGCACTGACCACAGTATTCATGCTGATCGGCGTCCTGCCGTTACTTGCGCTGCAGATTCAGGCCGTGGCCGACTCCATCGGCATTCTGACCCGCGAACCGGTGCAGGACCGGGTCGCCTTGGCGTTTTGCGGTTTGATCACCCTGTTCACGATTTTCTTCGGTTCTCGGCATATCGCCACCCGGGAGAAGCACGAAGGTCTGGTATTTGCCATCGCCTTCGAATCGCTGATCAAACTGATCGCTCTGGGCGGCGTCGGGCTCTATGCCCTGTACGGCGTGTTCGACGGTCCGCAACAACTCGAACTGTGGCTACTGCAGAATCAGGCTGCCCTCGCCTCGCTGCACACGCCCTTGCAGGAAGGCCCGTGGCGCACCTTGCTGCTGGTGTTCTTCGCCTCAGCCATCGTCATGCCGCACATGTATCACATGACCTTCACGGAAAACCTCAACCCGCGCTCGCTGGTCAGCGCTAGTTGGGGGCTGCCGCTGTTTTTACTGCTGATCAGTCTGGCGGTACCGCTGATCCTGTGGGCCGGGCTCAAGCTGGGCGCCACCACCAGCCCGGAATACTTCACGCTGGGCATTGGCATCGCCGCCAACAGCAAGTCACTCGCACTGCTCGCTTATATCGGCGGGCTGTCGGCGGCCAGCGGGCTGATCATCGTCACCACCCTGGCGCTGTCCGGCATGGCGCTCAACCATCTGGTACTGCCGCTTTACCAGCCGCCAGCCGAGGGCAATATCTACCGTTGGCTGAAATGGACCCGACGCGGGCTGATTGTGGCAATCATCGCTCTGGGTTACGGCTTCTACCTGATGCTGGGCGCTCAGCAGGATCTGGCCAATCTAGGGATCGTCGCCTTCGTGGCCACCCTGCAATTTCTGCCTGGCGTGCTGTCGGTGCTGTATTGGCCGACCGCCAACCGACGTGGTTTCATCGCCGGGCTGCTGGCCGGTATCGCCGTCTGGGTGGTCAGCATGCTGCTGCCGCTCATCGGCAACCTGCAAGGCGTCTACATTCCCTGGCTGAACATGATCTACGTGCTGGACGACACCAGTTGGCATATGGCGGCAATCGCCTCGCTCGCCGCCAACGTGTTGTTGTTCACTCTGGTATCGCTTTTCACCAACGCCAGCCCTGAAGAGGTCAGCGCCGCCGAGGCCTGCGCCGTCGATAACGTGAGCCGTCCGCAACGCCGCGAACTGCACGCTGTATCACCTCAGGAATTTGCCACGCAACTGGCCAAGCCGCTTGGAGCAAAAGCTGCACAAAAGGAAGTCGAACAAGCGCTGCGCGACCTGTACCTGCCGTTCGACGAACGCCGCCCTTACGCCCTGCGGCGCCTGCGTGACCGGATAGAAGCCAACCTGTCCGGGCTGATGGGCCCGAGCGTCGCTCAGGATATGGTGGAAACATTCCTTCCCTATAAGTCCGGCAGCGAAAAATACGTCACCGAAGACATCCACTTCATCGAGAGCCGCCTTGAGGACTACCATTCGCGCCTGACCGGGCTGGCCGCCGAACTCGACGCCCTGCGCCGCTACCATCGCCAGACCTTGCAGGAACTGCCGATGGGGGTCTGCTCGCTGGCCGAGGATCAGGAAATCCTGATGTGGAACCGGGCCATGGAGGAATTGACCGGAATCATCGCCAAGCGGGTTGTCGGTTCGCGACTGGACACCATCTCCGAGCCCTGGAAAAGCCTGCTCACCGGCTTCACCAGCGTGCCGGACGAACACTTGCACAAGCAGAAACTCGGACTGGACGGACAGACGCGCTGGCTTAACCTGCACAAGGCCGCCATCAACGAGCCGCTCGCCCCCGGCAACAGCGGGCTGGTGTTGCTGGTCGAGGACCTGACCGACACACAAATGCTCGAAGACAAGCTGGTCCATTCCGAACGGCTGGCAAGTATCGGCCGGCTGGCTGCAGGTGTAGCGCACGAAATCGGCAACCCGATCACCGGCATCGCCTGCCTCGCGCAAAACCTGCGTGAAGAACGCGAAGAAGACGGCGAACTGAAAGAAATCAGCAGCCAGATTCTAGAACAGACCAAACGCGTATCGCGTATCGTCCAGTCGCTGATGAGCTTCGCCCATGCGGGCGCTCATCAGCACAGCGATGAAGCCGTTTGTCTGGCTGAAGTGGCTCAGGATGCTATTGGTCTGCTGGCGCTGAACAGGCGCAATTTCGAAGTACACTTCTACAACCTGTGCAACCCAGAACACTGGGCTGTAGGCGATCCGCAACGCTTGGCACAGGTTCTGATCAACCTGCTCTCCAACGCCCGCGACGCCTCGCCGGCAGGCAGCACGGTCAGGGTCAGAAGCGAAGTGTCCGAGCACACCGTGGACCTCATCGTCGAAGACGAAGGCAGTGGAATTTCAAAGGCAATCATGGACAGATTGTTCGAGCCGTTCTTCACCACCAAGGACCCTGGCGAAGGAACCGGACTAGGCCTCGCGCTGGTCTATTCCATCGTCGAAGAGCATTATGGACAAATCATCATCGACAGCCCGGCCGATCCCGAGCAGCAGCGTGGCACGCGCATTCGTGTGACCTTGCCACGCCATGTCGACGCGACGTCCACCGCGAACTGAGACCGTCGAGAGAATTGAATCAATGCCGCATATTTTGATCGTCGAAGACGAAACGATTATCCGCTCAGCCTTGCGTCGCCTGCTTGAGCGCAACCAGTATGAAGTCAGTGAAGCCGGCTCGGTTCAGGAAGCTCAGGAACGTTTCAGCATCCCCTCGTTTGACCTGATCGTCAGCGACCTTCGCTTGCCGGGCGCTCCGGGCACCGAACTGATCAAGCTGGGCGAAGGCAAACCGGTGCTGATCATGACCAGTTACGCCAGCCTGCGCTCGGCCGTCGATTCGATGAAGATGGGCGCGGTGGATTACATCGCTAAACCCTTCGATCACGACGAAATGTTGCAAGCAGTTTCGCGCATCCTGAGCGATCGGCAGACCGTCAAGAGCCTGCAGGACGAGCGCAGCGCACTCGCCAAAGCGGGCGCTGCCGAAAAAAGTCCGACACAGAATCACAACGGCGAGATCGGCATTATCGGCTCCTGCCCGCCGATGCTGGACCTCTATAGCAAGATCCGCAAAGTGGCGCCGACCGACTCCAACGTGCTGGTCCAGGGCGAATCGGGCACCGGCAAGGAACTGGTCGCCCGCGCCTTGCACAACCTGTCACGCCGTGCCAAGGCGCCGATGATCTCGGTCAACTGTGCGGCCATCCCGGAATCCCTGATCGAGTCCGAACTGTTCGGTCACGAGAAAGGCGCTTTCACAGGGGCCAGCGCCGGCCGTGCCGGGCTGGTCGAGGCGGCAGATGGCGGCACGTTGTTTCTCGACGAGATCGGCGAGCTGCCACTGGAAGCCCAGGCACGGCTGCTGCGCGTGCTGCAGGAAGGGGAAATTCGTCGAGTGGGGTCGGTTCAGTCACAAAAGGTCGACGTTCGCTTGATCGCGGCCACGCACCGTGACCTCAAGACGCTGGCCAAAAACGGCGAATTTCGTGAAGACCTGTTCTATCGCCTGCACGTCATCGCCTTGAAGCTCCCGGCGTTGCGCGAACGCGGCAGCGACATACTCGAAATAGCCCACGCGTTCCTGATACGCCAGAGCGCCAAGGTTGGCCGCACCGACCTGAAATTTGCGCCTGACGCCGAGCAGGCCATCCGTCATTACAGCTGGCCCGGCAACGTACGCGAGCTGGAAAACGCCGTCGAGCGTTCGGTGATCCTTTGCGAGAACCCGGAAATCACCGCTGACCTGCTGGGTATCGACATCGAACTGGACGGTCTGGACGACGATGAATACATGGGCATGGCCCCGCTGCCTGGCTCTGCGGGTTCGACCGGCAACGAGCCCAGTGAAGACCTGTCGCTCGAGGACTACTTCCAGCACTTCGTGCTGGAGCATCAGGACCACATGACTGAAACCGAACTGGCACGCAAACTGGGCGTCAGCCGCAAGTGCCTGTGGGAACGTCGGCAGCGTCTGGGCATACCCCGCCGCAAAGGTGTGGCCAGCGAAACGTGATACCTGACGCAGGGCTCTGGCACGCGGTGTACAGGGCTCTGTGAAAACTGTTACCTCATGTACTTCACGTAACAAAAGCCGGGTTTATCGGTAACGAATCTCGGTTTTTTTGTGCCTGCAAAAAACGCCGGTAGCCCGCAACGTCCCGGTTTACGGGGGTTGTCTAAAGTTGGCACAGCTTCTGCTATATGCTTAGTACAAGAACAACAACAAGCCGTACGACACCCACAATAAAAACAACACGAATCGACTCACGCATAACAAGAACAACACGGCGGAGGCGCAGCTAACTGATTCTTTTGGAGAGGAGTTGTATTTGGGGCTTGCCCCGCAACCAGGCCGAGAACAACAAAAACTACCCTTAGGTAGAGCCTGAACTGGTTGGATCGAATGATCATTGCAACACAGCGACCAAAGCAATCCGTTTGCTCTTGACTCCCGACTGGGAGGTTTCACAGGCGACAGTCTCGTGAAAGGGCACTCAACAAAAACAAGAAGCCCATACAGAAAACAATAATAAAGAGCACACACTTTGGGGGAGCTTCGGCTCCCCCAGTAGCTTACCGGTTCTATACGCGCCGTACTTTGCCCCTTCCGCGACAGCTTCCTACACCATCCCTCGACTAAATGCTAGAATCCCCGCCCATCATGCGGTCATTCCACGTTTTTGGCCGAATATTCCTTCAAACAGTGCATCCCATGCTGAAGAAGTTGTTCCAGTCATTTCGCTCCCCACTGCGCAAACCGCAGCAACATACGCGTACCACGCCTGAAGTGCTCAATAGCAGTCAGCACTCGCTGCAACGCAGCCAGTTCAGCCGTTATGCCGTCAACATTGTCGAGCGCCTGCAGAATGCCGGCTACCAGGCCTATCTGGTCGGTGGCTGCGTACGCGACATGATGCTCAATATCACGCCCAAGGATTTCGACGTCGCCACCAGTGCAACGCCTGAACAGGTAAGGGCCGAGTTCCGCAATGCGCGGATCATTGGCCGCCGGTTCAAGCTGGTGCATATCCACTTCGGTCGGGAAATCATCGAAGTGGCGACCTTCCGCGCCAATCATCCACAGGATGACGAGGAAGAGGACAGCAACCAGTCTTCGCGCAACGAAAGCGGACGCATCCTGCGGGACAACGTTTACGGCACACTTGAAGAGGACGCCCAGCGTCGCGACTTCACGATCAACGCGCTGTATTACGACCCGGTCAGCGAGCGTGTGCTGGATTACGCCAACGGCGTACATGACATCCGCAACAAGCTGATACGCCTGATCGGCGATCCTGAACAGCGTTACAAGGAAGACCCGGTGCGCATGCTGCGTGCAGTGCGCTTCGCTGCCAAACTTGATTTCGGCATTGAAAAACACAGCGCCCAGCCGATCAGTGCACTGGCTCCCATGCTGCGTGATATACCCTCGGCACGCCTGTTCGAAGAAGTCCTAAAACTGTTCCTCTCGGGCTACGCGGCTCCCACCTTTGAAATGCTGGTGGACCTCGAGCTGTTCGACCCTCTGTTCCCGGCCAGCTCCAAAGCGCTGGAATACAACCCGACGTATACCCACACACTGATCAGCAATGCCTTGATCAACACCGACTTGCGCATCAAGCAGAACAAACCGGTTACTCCGGCGTTCCTGTTTGCCGCCCTGCTCTGGCCTGCACTGCCAGCCAAAGTACTGCGCGCCCAAGAGCGCGGCATGCCGCCGATTGCCGCCATGCAGGATGCTGCTCACGAGCTGATCATCGAGCAATGCCAACGCATCGCGATTCCCAAGCGCTTCACGCTACCGATCCGCGAAATCTGGGACATGCAGGAACGCCTGCCGCGTCGTTCAGGCAAGCGTGCCGACCTGCTGCTGGACAACTCGCGCTTCCGGGCCGGCTACGACTTCCTCCTGCTACGCGAAAGCGCAGGCGAGCAGACTGACGGTCTGGGCCAATGGTGGACCGATTATCAGGACTGCAACGACAGCGAACGTCGCGACATGATTCGTGACCTGAGCAACAAGCCGGAAGCCGCCGGCGCTGCACCGCGCAAGCGTCGTCGCAACAGTGGCGCCAAGCGCAAGCGCAGCAGTGGCGAGGCGCAAAGCGGTGAATGAACCGCTGTTGACCACTGAACGCGTGTACATAGGCCTGGGCAGCAACCTTGCTGACCCGGCCGAGCAATTGCGCAGTGCCCTCAAGGCGCTGGCCCGGCTGCCCGATTGCACGCTAAGTGGTGTCTCTTCATTCTATGTCAGTGACTCGCTGCTGCCCGGTCAACCGCGCTATACCAACGCTGTCGCAGCGCTGGACACTGCCCTGCCGCCGCTGACGCTGCTTGACGCTCTGCAAGCCATCGAGCTGGATCAGGGACGTGAGCGCCACGAGCGTTGGGGCCCACGTACCCTTGACCTCGATATTCTGCTGTTCGGCGACCGACTGATCGACGAGCCGCGCCTCAAAGTGCCGCACTACGACCTGCACTCCCGCGCCTTCGTGCTTTATCCACTGGCCGAGCTGGCCCCTGCGCTGGTCCTCGCCGACGGGCGCGAGCTGCCTCGGTTGCTGAGTGAATGCCCTTTCACAGGCCTCGAGCGCCTGCCTGCCGAGGCTTGAAGCCCAGCCTTGTGTCCACGGGTGTAACCGGTTCGGCACACAGGTAACACCTTCAATTGACTTAACGCCCCCTCCTCACGAAGATAGGCCTCCCGCCGCTGCCACACTGGCGAACGGGCGCGAAACAGGCCTTTTGCAAAACACCGCGACACGACGGTGTGCCTGCTTTTCCAGGATGACTCTCACGCGCTGAGCCCCCATTGCACAGTGCCTGATGGAGAAATTTACATGCCGAACATAACCGTTACGTCGCTGCTGGCCATGAAGCAGAAGGGTGAGAAAATCACCATGCTGACCTGTTACGACGCAACCTTTGCCCACACTGCCTGCCAGGCCGGTGTCGAAGTGCTGCTGATAGGCGACTCGCTGGGTATGGTCCTGCAAGGTCATGACAGCACACTGCCAGTGACCACGGCCGAAACGGCCTACCACGTGGCGTGTGTGAAACGGGGCAACCAGGGCGCGTTGATTCTCGCCGACCTGCCGTTCATGGCCAACGCCACGCTGGAGCAGACCTTCATCAACAGTACGACGTTGATGCAGGCCGGTGCGCACATGATCAAGGTCGAAGGCGCCGCCTGGTTGGGCGAGTCGATTCGCTTGCTGGCAGAGCGCGGGATTCCGGTCTGCGCGCACATGGGCCTCACGCCACAGTCGGTCAATGTGCTGGGCGGTTACAAGGTTCAGGGCCGCCTGGAAGCACAGGCCCGACAAATGCGCGCCGATGCCATTGCGCTGGAGCAGGCCGGCGCCGCAATGATCCTGCTGGAATGCGTGCCGAGCGAACTGGCCGAAGAGATCACTCTGGCAGTGAAAATTCCGGTGATAGGCATTGGTGCCGGCAGCGCAACCGACGGTCAGGTTCTGGTGCTGCACGACATGCTGGGCCTGTCGATCAGCGGACGCGTCCCCAAGTTCGTGAAAAACTTCATGGTTGGTCAACCTGACATCCAGTCGGCCATTCAGGCCTACGTGAACGCCGTCAAGGACGTCAGCTTTCCGGCCACCGAACACGGGTTCTCGGCATGAACACAGTTAAGACCGTTACAGAACTGCGCGCGGCGGTTGCGCAGGCACGTCGTGAAGGCAAGCGCATCGCCCTGACGCCGACAATGGGCAACCTGCACAGCGGCCACGCCACACTGGTCGCCAGGGCAGCGCAGTGCGCAGACTTCGTGGTCGCGAGCATTTTCGTCAATCCACTGCAATTCGGCCCCAAGGAAGACCTGGCCACCTACCCGCGGACCCTCGCCGCCGATCAGGAAAAACTCGTCCAGGCCGGCTGCGATCTGCTGTTCACGCCCACTGTCGAAGAAATGTACCCCGATGGCATGGCCGAGCAGACGCTGGTCAGCGTTCCGCACCTGTCGCAGGGGCTGTGCGGCGCCAGTCGCCCCGGCCACTTCGAGGGTGTCGCGACGGTGGTCAGCAAGCTGTTCAATATGGTGCAGCCTGATCTGGCGATCTTCGGCGAGAAGGATTTCCAGCAACTGGCGGTGATCCGGGCAATGGTCCGCGACCTGAACATGCCGATCGAGATCTTGGGCCAATCTACCGTGCGTGCCGATGATGGCCTGGCATTGTCTTCGCGCAACGGCTACCTGTCCGACGAGCAACGCGCCATAGCGCCTGCCCTGTATCAGGCGATCTGCCAGACGGCCGACGCGATCAACGCAGGCGAGCAGAATTTCGAGACACTGCTGGCAGACAAGAAGCAGCAGCTTGAGGCCGTCGGTTTTCGCATCGACTATCTGGAAATACGCAATGCAAGCAACCTGCGTCCGGCGACTGCGCAAGATCGCGACGTGGTCATTCTGGCCGCTGCCTTTCTGGGCAAGACCCGTCTGATCGACAATCTGCACCTGACCAAAGGCTGAAAGGATCCACTGGCCGATGAACTAAGCCACGTCAGTAATGCCCTATCGATACAGGTTGCGTGAACCACAACCCAAAGTATTTGAGTGAAACCCCGATAACTTGTGTGCGAAAAAGTACCGGGGGCAGGTAGGGCGAGGCGCAGACAAACAGGTGTGCGAAGGGTAGTCTGCTATGTATAGCCAATGAGAGCTTGCGACCTCGCTCTAAAAATATCCAAGCCCGAACCCGTTAAAGGAAACCCGCAGCGATGGCGTACTACCGCAATCCTTCCGATGTGACCGCTTTGCCCGCCTGGCAAGCATTGAACAAACACCGTCAGGCCATGCAGAATTTCAGCATGCGCGAAGCGTTCAATACCGATCCGCAGCGCTTCAACCAGTTCACGCTCAGCAGCGCCGGCCTGTTTCTCGACTATTCGAAAAACCTGATCACCACCGAGACTCGCGACCTTCTGGTCAGCCTGGCCGGTGAAGTGGGTCTCAAGGACGCGATCAAGGCTCAGTACGACGGCGAACTGGTCAACTCCTCCGAAGGTCGCCCGGCACTCCATACTGCACTGCGCCGCCCGGTGGGTGACAAGCTGAAGGTCAACGGCGTCGATGTGATGCCCGACGTACACCGCGTGCTCAATCAGATGACCGAGCTGGTCGGCCGCATTCATGACGGCCTGTGGCGCGGTTACACCGAAAAGCCGATCACAGACGTGGTCAACATCGGCATCGGCGGCTCGTTCCTCGGCCCGGAGCTGGTCTCTGAAGCACTGGTGGCCTACGCGCACAAAGGCGTTCGCTGCCACTATCTGGCAAACATCGACGGCAGCGAGTTTCACGAGCTGTCGATGAGGATTCGCGCCGAGACCACGCTGTTCATCGTTTCGTCGAAGTCCTTCAATACGCTGGAAACCCTGAAAAACGCCCAAGCTGCACGTGCCTGGTACCTTGCGCAGGGTGGCTCGGAGGTCGAACTGCATCGTCACTTCATCGCAGTCTCCAGCAACAATGCGGCTGCGGTGGCGTTCGGTATTCGCGAAGAAAACATCTTCCCGATGTGGGACTGGGTCGGCGGTCGCTACTCGCTGTGGTCAGCAATCGGCCTGCCGATTGCGCTGGCCATCGGCATGTCCAACTTCAAGGAACTGCTGTCCGGCGCCTACACCATGGACCAGCATTTTCAGAGCGCACCTTTTGAGCAGAACATGCCGGTATTACTGGCGCTGCTGGGTGTCTGGTATGGCAACTTCTGGAACGCGCAGAGCCACGCGATCCTGCCGTACGACCACTACCTGCGCAACATCACCAAACACTTGCAACAACTGGACATGGAATCCAACGGCAAAAGCGTTCGCCAGGACGGCACGCCGGCACTCACGGATACAGGCCCGGTCATATGGGGTGGCGTGGGCGCCAACGGCCAGCACGCTTACCACCAGTTGCTGCACCAAGGCACACAGATGATCCCGGCTGACTTCATTGTGCCGATCGTCAGCTTCAACCCGGTTGCCGACCACCATCAGTGGCTGTACGCCAACTGCCTGTCGCAGAGCCAGGCCCTGATGATGGGCAAGACCCGCGCCGAAGCCGAGGCCGAGTTGCGTGAAAAAGGCATGGCTGAAGATGAGGTGCAGAAACTCGCGCCGCACAAGGTCATCCCTGGTAACCGCCCAAGCAACACGCTGGTGGTAGAACGCATCAGCCCACGTCGCCTCGGCGCGCTGGTGGCCATGTATGAGCACAAGGTGTTTGTACAAAGCGTTATCTGGGGCACCAACGCGTTTGACCAGTGGGGCGTGGAACTGGGCAAGGAAATGGGCAAGGCTGTGTATCAGCGTCTGACCGGTGGCACTGAAGAGCCTGCTGACGACGCATCGACGCAAGGCTTGATCAACTACTTCCGCGGCCGTCACCGCGGCTGATTTGCCCCGTCCATGATTATCGTTCCCGCGCTCCGCGTGGGAATGCAGCTCGTGACGCTCCCGCGTCACGAACTGCGTGGCAACGCTGGAGCGTTGGCACGATAGCCATCCAGGCACACGTCAGTTGTACCTGATATTCCCTCCCCGATGCCCGAGCACGACATGGAATTCATCCGTACCCGCATCGAAAACCAGGTAATCAGCCTTACCGGCCTCACTCTCGGGCAACTGGATCTGGAGAACCCCAAGGGCGATCCCGGTCTGTTCGGCCCGCAAGCGGTGTGCTGGGAGGTGCATGGCGACTTTACCAGCATGCTGGTCGGTGGCATCAGCGCCTTGATGCTGCAGGCGCTGCACCCGCTGGCGCTCGCTGGTATCTGGGACCACTCCAGTTTTCGTCAGGATATGCTCGGGCGCTTGAGACGCACCGGGCAATTTCTGTCCGGCACCACCTATGGCTCCAAACTGGACGCCAACTGGTTGATCGACAAAGTACGCGCCATCCACCTGAACATCAGCGGCACAGCGCCGGATGGACGGCCCTACGCGGCAAGCGATCCAGAGTTGCTGACTTGGGTGCATGTGGCGGAAGTCAGCAGCTTTCTGGCCGCACATTTGCGCTATCACGATCCAGACCTGTCGCTGGCGGATCAGGATCTGTATTACGCCGAGACAGCGCTGGTCGCCGAGCGGCTGGGCGCGTGCGATGTGCCACGCTCCCGTCAGGCCATCGCGGACTATCTGGAAGGTATTCAAGGCGATCTGGTATGTGATGATCGCAGTCGTGAAGTGATGCGCCTGCTGCTGGATGCGCCGGCATCCAACTGGCTGGCCAAGCCTTTTGGTGTATTGATGATGCGCGCTGGCGTCGACTTGCTGCCGGTCTGGGCCAGCGAGATGCTCGATGTCACGCAAAGCCCTCTGCAGCGCAAGATCATCCGGCTGGGCGTCAACAGCACCGCGCCTTTAATGCGCTGGGCAGTGCGCAATGGATCGGCGCAACGCGCCAAGCGTCGCATGGGCCTCTGAGCAGCCGGTGCAAAGACGCTGCAAAGACGCTGCAAAATATGACCGAGGGGTTCGCGATTGGAACCTGTCTCCCCATCTGTGCCACCATGAGCCCTCAATAACAATGAGGATCAGCACCATGCATGACGTCGTTATCGTCGCTGCCAACCGCACCGCCGTGGGCAGCTTCCAGGGCTCACTGGCGACCATTCCAGCGGTCGATCTGGGCGCTGCTGTCATACGCCAGCTCTTGGCCCAGACCGGCGTGGACGGCACGCACATTGATGAGGTCATCATGGGCCAGGTGCTCACCGCCGGAGCGGGTCAAAACCCGGCACGACAGGCGGCCATCAAAGCGGGCCTGCCCTTCTCGGTCCCGGCCATGACCCTCAACAAGGTGTGCGGCTCAGGCCTCAAGGCCCTGCATCTGGCCGCTCAGGCCATTCGTTGCGGCGACGCTGACATCATCATCGCCGGTGGCCAGGAGAACATGAGCCTGTCCAACTACGTCATGCCCGGCGCGCGAACCGGTCTGCGCATGGGCCATGCCCAACTGGTCGACACCATGATCAGCGATGGCCTGTGGGACGCATTCAACGATTACCACATGGGCGTCACCGCTGAAAACCTGGCGCAAAAATACGACATCAGCCGCGAGGAGCAAGACGCTTTTGCCGCGCTCTCCCAACAGAAAGCGATCGCTGCCATCGAAGCCGGACGCTTTGCCAGCGAAATCACCCCGATCCTGATTCCGCAGCGCAAGGGCGACCCCGTTTCCTTCGCCACAGACGAGCAGCCCCGTGCCGGAACGACAGCCGAAACGCTGGGCAAACTCAAACCTGCTTTCAAGAAGGATGGCACTGTCACCGCCGGTAACGCCTCGTCGCTCAACGACGGTGCGGCCGCCGTGATGCTGATGAGCGCCAGCAAAGCCGAACAACTGGGCCTGCCGGTGCTGGCGCATGTCGCAGCCTACGCCAATGCAGGCGTTGACCCGGCCATCATGGGCATAGGCCCCGTGAGCGCCACCCGTCGCTGCCTGGACAAGGCTGGCTGGTCACTGGACGAGCTGGACCTGATAGAAGCCAACGAAGCCTTCGCTGCACAGGCGCTGTCGGTAGGCAAGGAACTGGGGCTTGACCCGCAAAAGCTCAACGTCAATGGCGGCGCCATTGCCATCGGCCACCCGATCGGCGCATCGGGCTGCCGCGTGTTGGTGACGCTGCTGCACGAGATGATCAGGCGTGATGCAAAGAAGGGCCTGGCCACGCTGTGCATCGGTGGCGGCCAGGGTGTAGCCCTCGCACTGGCGCGCTGAGGGCATTCGTACTCTGCAGGGTCAGGCGCTGGCAGGCGCCACGTCTAGCTCTGCAGCTTCCGGCCGTTTGATCAGCGCATAAATCACGCCTGTGACCACACTGCCGACCACAATCGCCAGCAGGTACAACAGCGCATGATTGATCGCGTTGGGGATCAGCATCACGAACAGACCACCGTGCGGCGCCATCAGTTTGCAGCCGAAGTACATCGACAACGCGCCAGTCAGCGCACCGCCCACGACACTGGCGGGAATGACTCGAAGCGGGTCTTTGGCAGCGAACGGAATGGCACCTTCGGAAATGAAGCACAGCCCCAGCACGAACGCGGCCTTGCCGGCCTCTCGCTCGCTTTGAGCGAACTTGCGACGAGCCAGAAGGGTCGCGATGCCCATACCGATTGGCGGCACCATACCGGCGGCCATCGCTGTGGCCATCGGTGCGTAGCTCTGTGAGGCCAGCAGGCCGACGGAGAACGCGTAGGACGCCTTGTTGATCGGACCGCCGAGGTCGACGCACATCATCGCGCCCAGCACCACGCCCAGCAGGATCGCATTGGTAGTGCCCATGCTGTCGAGGAAGTGGGTCAGCGCCTCGAGCATGCCCGCGACAGGCTTGCCGACCACGTAAATCATCACCAGACCGGTGAACAGGCTCGACAGCAACGGGATGATGAGGATCGGCTTGAGCGCTTCGACGCTGGCAGGCAGACGTGCATAGCGATTGATCGCGGCAGCACTGTAGCCAGCGAGAAAACCGGCGATGATACCGCCGATGAAGCCCGCACCCAGCGTACTCGCCAGCAAACCGCCGATCATCCCCGGCGCCAGACCCGGACGATCAGCAATCGAATAGGCGATGTAACCGGCCAGCAATGGCACCATCAGTTTGAACGCCGCTTCCCCGCCGATCTGCATCAAGGCGGCAGCCAGCGTGCCCTGTTCCTTGAACGCATTGATGCCGAAGACGAACGACAGGGCGATCAGCAGACCACCTGCCACCACCATCGGCAACATGAACGACACACCGGTCAGCAAGTGCTTGTAGACGCCCGCCTTCTCTTGCCTGGCAGGCGAGGCGGCATTGGACGAAGCGGATTCCACCTGACCTTCCGCCAAGGCTTTTTTCAGCGTCGCGTCGGACTGTTTCAGCGCAATGCCAGTGCCGCAGCGGTAGATTTTTTTGCCTGCAAAGCGGTCGGTGTTGACCTCGATATCGGCAGCCAGCAGCACCACATCAGCGTCGGCAATGGCCTGAGGGCTGAGCGGATTGCGTGCGCCGACCGAGCCTTGGGTTTCGACCTGCAGGTCGTAGTCCAGACGCTTGGCCGCCTGCTGAATGGCCTCGGCGGCCATGAACGTGTGCGCAACGCCGGTCGGGCAGGCAGTGATCGCGACAATGCGCGGTTTTGCACCCGTGACGCCTGCGGCTTCGGGGGCTGCAGTTTGCGAGGCGACATGAACCTGCGCGTCCTGCGCGGCACGCTGCAGAAAGCCATCGACGTCCTGCAAGGCATGAGACGGTGAATCCTGAAACAGCCGCTTACCGACGAACCGGCTCAAATCTACCGGCCCGGTGTTGACCACCAGCACCAGATCGGCGGCTTCGATATCCTGTGCGGAAAGCTGACGCTCTGCCTTGTTGGGGTCGATGATTTCGACACTGGTTTCCCAGCCCTGACGCAATGCCGCCGCTTCGAGTAACCGTGCGCTGAGTACGCTGCTGACCTTGCCGTTCGGGCAGGCCGTAACTATGGCTAACTTCATGACGATCCTCTCTTATTGTTCTGAAAGGCTGCGTACAGTGACGCCGCCTTCAAGCCGTTTGAGTTGTGCGGCATCGGTGATGCCGAAACCGATCTGAGTCACGGCCATCGCGGCAATCGCCGTGGCGGTGCGCAGCGTCTTTTGCGGATCATGGCCGCCGATAAGGCCATGCACCATGCCCGCCAGCAGCGAGTCGCCAGCACCTACGGTACTGGCCACTGTGACCTTGGGCGGCAATGAATGCAGTGCCAGGTTCGGACTGAACCAGTGCACCCCTTCGGAACCTTGGGAGATCACCACATGCTCGATGCCCTGAGCGTGCAGACGCGCAGCAGCCTCGGCCTGAGCGGCGATGGAGATGATCGGCGCGTCGAGCGCATCGGCCAGCTCTTCGGTATTGGGTTTGATCAGCCAGGGGCCTGCCTCCAGGCCGGCTCGCAAGGCCAGCCCGCTGGTGTCCAGCGCCACCTTGAGACCAAGGCCCTTGAGCATCAGCAGCAACTTCTGCAGCCACTCCGGCGTGACACCGCGCGGCAGACTGCCGGCAACCACCACCACGTCGAAACCTGCTGCGATCTGCTGGACTCGCGCAAACAGAGCCTGCTGCGCCTCTTCGCTGACCTGCGGACCCGGGCCATTCAGGTCGGTGATGCGGCCACTGCCCTCGGCCAGCTTGATGTTGCTGCGGGTTTCCCCCGGCACACGGACGAACTCGTCGACAAAGTTGCGGCGCTCGAACAACGCTTCGAACGACTGCTGATTGTCGATGCCCAGAAAACCCGCAACGGTCAGGTCATGGCCAAGATCGGCCAGCACCTGCGCCACATTGAGTCCCTTGCCCGCTGCGTGGGTGAGCATTGCGTTGCTGCGGTTGACCTGGCCCAGCTCCAGTTGTCCCAACTGCACAGTCAGGTCCAGCGCCGGGTTCATGGTCAGGGTAAGAATCTTCGCCATTACAAAGCCTCCACAAGCGCGCGGACTTCGGCGGCGCTGCCCGCCGTCAGCGCATTTTGCGCCAGTTGCCGAGCAGTGCTCAGGGTCAGTTCACGCACACAGGCCTTGACCTCGCCGATGCTGCGCGCCGACACACTTAATTCATCCACGCCCAGCCCTACCAGCACCGGAACGGCCACAGGGTCGGCAGCCAGTTCGCCACACACACCCACCCACTTGCCATTGGCATGTGCGGCGCGGACGGTCATGTCGATCAGTTGCAGCACCGAAGGGTGCAACCCGTCTGCCTGGGCCGACAGGGTCGGGTGGCCGCGGTCGATCGCCAGCGTGTATTGCGTCAGGTCATTGGTGCCGATGCTGAAGAAATCCACTTCCTTGGCCAGGACCGGTGCAATCAGCGCGGCTGAAGGCACTTCGATCATGATCCCCAGTTGCAGGTCGCTGACGGGGATTTCCTTGCGCAGTCGCTCGGTCATGTCCCGCGCCTGACGCCATTCTTCAAGGGTGCCGATCATCGGGAACATGATGCGCAAAGGGCCGCTTTCTGCCGAACGCAACAGCGCGCGCAGCTGGCTTTCCATCACGTCCGGGCGTTGCAGAGTCAGGCGAATGCCGCGCACGCCGAGGAACGGATTCTCTTCCTTGGCGATAGGCCAGTAAGGCAATGGCTTGTCACCGCCGACGTCCAGCGTGCGCACCACCAGCGGGCGACCGCCAAGATCGGTCAGAACGCGGCGATATTCGGCTTCTTGGGTTGCCTCGTCAGGCGCCTGAGAGTGGGCCATGAACAGCAATTCGGTACGCAGCAGGCCGACACCTTCGGCGCCCTGCTCTACTGCGGCTGGCGTGCCAGTGCTGTCGCCAATGTTGGCGAACACTTCGACGGCGTGGCCATCACGTGTCACTGCGGGCTCCATGCGCGCCTGCGCAGCGGCCTTGAGGCGCACTTCGCGGGCATCGCGATCCGCAACGGCGCGCTGCAAGGTGGCTTCGTCAGGCGCCACCGTCAGGCGTCCACGCTGACTGTCGAGTAGCAGCACAGTGCCTGGCTTGAGCAGCAGCACTTCATCACCGGCACCGACCAGCGCAGGGATACCAAGCGCACGCGCGACAATGGCGCTGTGCGCAGTGGCACCGCCGCGAGCGGTAAGAATGCCGGCTACCTGCGCCGGGTCCAGACGGGCAACGTCGGACGGGCCGACTTCGTCCATCACCAGGATGTAGGGTTCGTCAGGAGCGGCAACGGTTTCAACGCCACAGATCTGCGCCAGCACGCGCCGGCCTACGTCTCGCAGGTCGGCCGCGCGCTCGGCCAGCAGGGCGTCCTGCAATTGTTCCTGCTGGACGGCGGCAGTTTCGATCACAGTGGCCCACGCAGCGGCTGCACTTTCGTCGTTGTTCAGACGCTGCTCGACTTCGCTGGTCAGTTCCGGGTCCTCAAGCATCTCCTGGTGGGTGATGAAGATTTCACGAATGGCCTTGGACTTGCTGCGCTGAATCAGGTTTTCGATGTCGCTGCGAACTTCGCCAATCGCTTTGTGCAGGCGCTCACGTTCGGCAGCAACCGATTCGCCCTGCGGGGGATAATCGAACGTCTGCAGTACTTGAACATGCGCCGGGCCAATGGCAATACCCGGCGATGCCGGTACAGCTTGCAACACACTGCCGGCAGCGGGTGCGTTCAAGGGTTTGGCGGCAGCAGCGGGTGCTGGCGCAGCCTGCGGTGCGGAAACGGCAGGCAAAGGCTCGACTTCTTCGCCAAGCCCCTGCTCCACCGCCTCAATCAATGCGGGTAAGGCATCGTCAGCAATACTTGGCTCGGCAATGAACTCCAGCGTCTGACCGCGGCGCGCTCCGAGGCTGAGCAGCTTGCTCAGGCTCTTGGCAGACACGGCGGCTTCGCCGGTTTCCAGCACGCGCATACGGATTTCGCCGTCGAACTCCTTGGCCAGTTGCGCCAGAATCTTCGCAGGGCGGGCATGCAGGCCGTGAGCGTTCGCCAGTTGAACCTGTCGGGTCGGCCACTCGGCAGGCAACTCGCCGCCCAGCGCTTCCAGCACCACGCGGCTATTGGTGGCATGGCCCAGCTCGTGGCCACGACCTTCGATCAGCAGCAGACAAAGCCGCTCAAGCAAAGCCTGGTGTGCCTCGCCGAGGCTGGCAAGACAGAACAGACCGGTCAGCGGCTGGCCGAGATAACGGATAGGCTTGTCCGGGGTCACAAAGGCGAGACCGGGACGCTTGACGGTCTGTTCGCTGTGCAACCACCACAGGCCATCACCCAGCGACAGCGCCTCGACCTGTTGCAGCACGGCAGCAAAACCGTTGCTCACGCAGTCGGCCTTGCGCAACAGCCGTGCGCCGCGCCAGACCAGTTCTTCAAAATCGTCGGCCGATACGCCCAGACTGATCATCTGCGCGTCGAGCGCCAGTTCCTGAGGCGCGCCCTGCAACAGCTTGAGCAAGTCTTCCGGGGTCTGCGCTTCACGCAGTGCCTGGCCCAGGTCTTCTTCACCCAGCGCGCGGGTCAGCAACTGCAGCAAACGCAAGTGCTCGTCGGACTTGGCGGCAATACCTATTGCCAGATAGACCATCTGCCCGTCGCCCCAATCCACCCCTTCGGGGAACTGCATCAGGCGCACGCCGGTGGTGGCCACCAGGTCGCGGGTTTCGGGAGTGCCATGCGGGATGGCGATGCCCTGGCCGAGAAAGGTCGAGCCTTGCTGCTCACGGTTCATCAGACCGGTAAGGTAGCCCTCGGCGACCAGGCCATCAGCGACCAGGTGGTCGGCAATCAGCTTAAGTGCGGCAGTTTTATCCACAGCCGACTGGGCCATGGATATTTGCTCCAGAGTGAGTTCGAGCATTGCCTTGACTCCTGTGCAGCGCCAAGGCGCCACCTGATTCTTGTTTTAATGACGATCATAGGACCGACAGCTTAGGGGGATGATAGTGACACCGATCAACTATCCTATCGGACATCCTTTTCACCTCGATTGCAGCAGACAACGGGCATGCTGAATCGTTTAATCTATAATTGCCCGGCACGTTACTCGATTCTGCGGGTTCATTGAAGCCCGGCCGGCTCGATCCTGTAGGACAAGTCCCAAAATACTTGAAGCAGTTGGGAATTTCCCACGGTCTGGTGTAAAGATCAGTATCACAGCAAAAATAATTCCAATGTTCTGAACCGCTTGCCTGACTGAAGGAATTCCGGGGTGAAACTAAGCGATATTGCACGTCTGGCAGGTGTTTCTGTCACGACCGCCAGTTACGTGATCAATGGCAAAGCCGAACAACAACGTATCAGCCCCGCAACGGTCGAGCGTGTGAAAGCCGTCGTCGAGCAACATGATTTCCGGCCTAATCCGCAAGCCGCGGGGCTGCGCAGTCGACACAGCAAAACCCTGGGCTTCATCCTGCCGGATCTGGAAAACCCCAGCTATGCACGCATTGCCAAGCTGCTCGAGCAAGGCGCACGCAGCTTGGGCTATCAATTGCTGATAGCCAGTTCCGATGATGATCCCGCCAGCGAACTGCAGCTGTTGCAGTTATTCAGAGCGCGACGCTGCGACGCACTGCTGGTCGCCAGTTGCCTGCCCGCCAGCGACGAAAGCTATCGTGCCCTGCAGATCAAGGGCACGCCTATCATCGCCATCGACCGGGAAATGAACCCGGAGTTTTTCTGCTCGGTAGTCAGCGACGACCACGATGCCAGCCTGCAACTGACCCGCAGCCTGCTACAGACCCACCCAAAGCACATTGCCTTGATCAGCGCACGTCCTGAACTAAGTATCAGCCGGGCACGTGCTGCCGGCTTCGAAGACGCCCTCGAAGGGTTTTCCGGCGCCAGGATCATCGAACATGCAGAGGCCTTCAGCCGCCAGTGTGGCCAGCGCCTGATGACCGAAATGCTGCAACGGCAAGGGCATTTCCCCGATGCGCTGATCACCACCTCTTATGTATTGCTGCAAGGCGTGTTCGATGTGCTGCAAAGCCAGGCGCTGCAATCGACTTCATTGCACCTTGGTACCTTCGGTGACACGCAACTGCTCGATTTTCTGCCGCTACCGGTCAATGCGATGGCTCAGCAACACCAGCTGATCGCCGACAAGGCCCTGCAGCTGGCCTTGGCAGCCATCGAGAAGGATGACTACCAGCCAGGCGTCCATGCGATCGCGCGTGCCTTCAAGCAGCGTATCCACGCGCCATGAACATGACGCTGATCGACACCCATACCCACCTGGATTTTTCGGACTTCGATGACGACCGAAATCAGGTACTGGAGCACTGCAGCTCACTCGGCGTGCAGCGCATGGTGGTGCTTGGGGTCTATCAGCGTAACTGGCAGCGCCTGTGGGCATTGACCGAATCGCGTCCGGCGCTGTACGCGGCCTTCGGGCTGCACCCGGTGTATATCGATGAGCACCGCAGCGGACACCTGATCGAGCTGGGCGAATGGCTGACCCGCCTGAAGGGCCATCCGCAGCTGTGCGCGGTGGGCGAGATCGGGCTGGATTACTATGTCAAAAACCCGGACAAAGTGCGTCAGCAGGCAATTTTCGAAGCACAGCTCGGGCTGGCATCGGACTTCAACTTGCCCGCATTGCTGCACGTGCGCCGCAGCCATGCCGACGTGATCGCCACCCTGAAACGTTACAGGCTCAAGCGCGGCGGTATCGTCCATGCCTTTGCGGGCAGCAGGGAAGAGGCTCGTGAATACATAAAACTGGGGTTTAAGCTGGGTCTTGGCGGGGCGGCAACATGGCCGCAGGCGCTGCGTATGCACCGCGTCATCGCCGACCTGCCGCTGGACAGCGTGGTACTGGAAACCGACTCACCGGACATGGCGCCCGCCATGTATCCCAACCAGCGCAACAGCCCGCAACACTTGCCCGACATTTGCCAGGCACTCGCGGCGTTGATGAACATCAGCCCGCAGCGCCTCGCCGAGGCGACTACAGAGAACGCCTGCGCGCTTTTTGACTGGCCTCGACAGGCCGGTGACTGAGCCGAATCAGAGCAGCAAGGTCCACAGTGCAAACCCTGCGTACCAGACGATTGCCGAGCGAACCAGCAGCTCCCAGAGCATGTCGAGGCTGGTAACGCCTTCAGGCCCGATGACCGGAGGCGGAACCTCACTGGCGGCGCACCCGACACGCGTAATGAGCTGGGCAGCGCTGATGTTCCAGTTGAGCAGCTCGTGCAGCATCACCCGGCTTACCGCAACGAAATTGCCCACCAGCGCAAAGCTGGCAGCCAGCAGCCTGACCGGCACCCATTCGAATGCATGGCGCAGTTGCCCTGCCCGCTCGACCAGCTCGGGAGTCCGGCCATTTTCGGCTGCAAGCGCCAGCAAACGGTAAGCCAGCGCGGCGACCGGCCCAAGCACGAAATACCAGAAGATTACTGCGAAGAAGCTCTGAAACGCCTGCCAGAGCATGTAACCCTGCACGCCATGCAGCAATTGTTCGCTGTCGTCGGCCTGCACGCCCATGTCGCGCTCGGCCACATGCACCGCTGCCTGTGCATCGCCACGTCGGCAGGCGTCACGAAACGGACCAAGCACGGCAATCAGATCGACCCGGCCCAGGCTGTAGATCAGCACCAGCAAATGGATAGGTAACACCAGCCAGCCATAGGCAACCGAGCCCACGATGGTCAGAACAAGATGCAGCAGCAACACCGGCACCAGTACCAGCAACGCCAGCATCAGCCAGGGACGGGACGCTGTTCGCTGGCCCGCCTCGAGCTTCGCCAGCTCGCTGAGCCACGGTCCGTCGCGCTGCACACGCTGGCGCAGGGCGGAAAACTTTTCGACAAGAACTGCCAGCAATAGCACCAGAAAACTCATTGTTCCTCCCTTACCTCAATCCAGCAAAGCCGCTTGAAACCGGCCCCAATCGAAACAGGGCCCGGGATCTGTCTTGCGTCCGGGCGCTATGTCGCTATGACCACAGATACGCTCGGGCGTAATTGCCACGAAAGCCTGGCGCAGCTGACGCGTCAGGGCTATCAGGGCTTCGTATTGCGCATCAGTGAACGGCTGCTCGTCAGTGCCCTCAAGCTCGATGCCGATGGAGAAGTCGTTACACCCCTCACGGCCCTCGAAACAGGAAACACCGGCATGCCATGCGCGATCAAGACAAGAGACGAACTGAATGACCTCGCCATCACGTTCAATCAGAAAATGCGCCGAAACGCGCAGATCGGCAATCCCCGAAAAGTAGGGATGCTCGGTGGCATCCAGCTGGTTCTGAAAGAAGGCCTGCACCTTGCCGGTCTTGAACTGTGCGGGCGGCAGGCTGATGTTATGGATAACCAGCAACGAGATGTCGCCTTCGGGTCGCGCATTAAAGTTGGGCGACGGGCAATGCTGCACGCCGTCACACCAACCGCTTGCGGAGTCCAGTTGCATGAGCGCTCCTTGAGCAGGGGTAGTAAGTAGCGCTGATTATGCCTGTGACAGGGGCCGATGTGGCGGTTCAGGCACGGACTCGCGACGTAGGAAATGCCTGTTTGACACCTCGACGTTACGACGCGGAGCACAAGAAACTGCGCGCCACGCCTCGCATGCCCCCGGTAAACCGGGGCCGGGATCACGCGCCCTTGAGTTTTCGCAGGTTGCTGATCACTGATTCCAACGCGCGGTCAAACAGCAAGGCGTCGTCCAGAATGCGAATGGCACCGCGGCGAAACTCAACGGCAAGGCCCAAACGCGTCTTCTCCAGAACCTTCATGCCCGTGCGATTGACGAACACATAGCGACCGCTCGGCTCGACAATGGCGGTCAGCTTGCAGCGCAGCTTGTGTTCTTCGTCTTCCTGAATTTCAACCCAGCCCCCAACCCGCAGCTTATCGACCATTTGCAGGCCGGCGTCGTCGTCAGGCAACTGCACGACCGGCTCGTTGAGCATCTGTTCTTCGGGAGAAATCAGGACGATTTCTTCAACAACGGCCATCATCGATGGCCCGCCAGCGACGTCAGCATCCGACGCCAGCGTGTCGCCCTGTGCAGAATCAGCTGTGCCGTCCTGCAAGCGCGAGAAATGCTGAAAAGCCTGAACGTGCAACGACTCGAGCTGGCTGAAGAACTCGCTGGTAGCGAACGGATCGAATGCAGCACTGGTCAATCCGTCACGCAGCGACTTGAGCAGCCCCGGCACCAGCTCAAGCAACTGCTGCAAGGCCTGCGGGTCGTCATGTTGCTCGACGCTCCAGATCAACTCATCCATCGTCTTCAGCCCGGCTTGCCACTCGGCAGACTCATTGCCGTGCTTCAGACAGGTCAACAGCAACACCTTGCTCCAGGCCTCCTGCAGCAGGCGCACGACGGCTTCAGGCAACGTCTTGCCCAACAGCCGTTCATTCAACTCGTGCTGCACCTGATGCCGGGCAAGCTCGGCGCGTGCGCGGCCTTCCTCGGCGTCGCGGGTACGCTGCTCAAGCAGTTCGCTGCGACGGCGTTCGTCACTGGTGAAGGCCAGGAAGTCGGCCAGCAGTTCGGAGAAAATAGCCGGGTCATCGACGAAATCATTCAGCAGGCGCTGCACGATCTGCTCTACCCGCTGGTAAAGCGAGTCCCGCTGATAGTCGTCGCGACCGCCCCAACCCAACGCCGCGGTGGCAATTTCATTGAGCAGGCGGCGGGCAGGATGGCTGCCGCGACTGAAGAAGCTCTTGTCGAGCACCGCCACCTTGAGCATCGGAATCTGCAGACGCCCGATCAGGGCGCGCAAGGACGGAGTCAGGTTTCGATCGTCGAGAATGAACTCAAAGAGCATGGCGATCAGGTTGATCACGTCCTCATCGCCGACACCGACCACTCGGGACTTGCCGGTCTTGACGTTGACCCGGGTCAGCAGTTGCTCCAGTTGATTACGCAGATCGAACTCGTCGTCGGCCTCTTGGGAGGGCACGTATTGCTGCAGGTGCGAGAGCAGCCGCAGCAAATCCTTGCTGGAGATCGGACGCACTTCGGCGTTGGGCTCGTGGCGCGGAGCAAGATTGCCACGAACGTGCAGAAGCAACTCCTGCAACGCCGAAAAGACTTCCTGCACACCTTTGTCGAGCTTGTCGGCCGCCTGGTTCAATACCGGATCGGACAGCTCGGCAGCACGGTGCCCAGGCGTTGCACGGTCAGATGCGCGGCGCGCCGGCAATGACTTCATGTCCGGCAGGACGCCCGTGGCAATCAGTAGCTGATTAGCTTCGCTGTACAAGTGGTCAGTGTTGGAAAGGACGTATTTCTCGAACAGCTTGAGGATGATCAGCTTGACCTTGATCTCGACGCCCAGACTGCGCCCGGCCTCGAGAAAGAAGCGGCACAGCATCGCCGGCCCCAACGGGTTGCTGTCTTCGGCAATGGCCTGCGGGACCAACACATTCAGGCGCGCGGTCAGTTGCCCCAGCGCGAGGCTGTCACGGCTCATGACCTTGGCGACCATGGCATCGACGGCTACGGTCTTCTCCAGCTCATCGTTATGCACCAGCGCCAGTTTGTCGAACGACACGGCAGCAGGCAGCACAGGCTCGTGAATCTGGTACTGACCCAGGGCCAGAAAGGACTCGTAGAATTTGTCGAGAAAACCGCGCTCGATGCTTTTGCGCTTGAGGCGCAAGTCGCGCATGGCTTCAAAAAAAAGGTTTTGTTCGGAGTTGTTGCGGGCGCGGTCTGCCATCTCGAACAGTGTGTCGTCGGCGTTATCAAACAGCGCCTGCAGGCCATCCTTGAGCTGCTGGGCCGCACGGTCGCGAACCTGCAACAACACAACGGGCAGCCGGGCCAAAGGCGCACTTGCACCTTGGGCAGGGAGCAATTTGCTCAACGGCACTACTTTTTCGTCGTTCGGCATTACACCCCCTGACAGGAAATTATCTGAATCCCTTCACAAACGCGGCTTGCAAACCTCGCCTTGTAAAAAGACTCCCTCGACCTTGCGGAGAGTCAAACCTATGACGTCAATTACAAGGCGGATTATGTTTCAAAACTTGCCAATAATGCCAGTAAGACTTTTTCACGTCCTGTTGAATGCAGGCGACACGGCATTTACGTGCAGCGATAGACCTCGACTTTCGCGTTCCATCGCAAACGAATTTGCCTAACCGACCAACTGCATGTTCTGAATGCGCGGCCATGCTATATGCCCGGTGGGTTAGACAGTTGCACTGCCTTATACTCGGACGACCTTGAAGTGGAGCCCGCTATGCCGAATGTACGAATTGCCGACCTGACCGCCGAGATCGAAGCCAATGTGCGTCGCGCATTGCTTGAGGATGTCGGCAGCGGCGATATCACCGCGCAATTGATTCCCGCAGAACGGTTGGCCAAAGCCACGATCATCTCGCGCGACGCAGCGGTTATCGCCGGTACAGCCTGGGTGGATGCCGTTTTCCGCCAGCTGGACCCTCGGGTGGCTGTGCACTGGCAAGTGATCGATGGTGATCGGGTCAACCCGAACCAGGCCCTTTTTCACCTTGAAGGCCCTGCCCGCTCGCTGCTGACCGGCGAACGCAGTGCCCTCAATTTTCTGCAAATGCTGTCGGGCGTCGCCACCCGCGCGCAACACTTCGCCGATCTTGTAGAGGGCACTCAGGTCAAACTGCTGGACACCCGCAAGACACTGCCGGGCTTGCGTCTGGCGCAGAAATACGCCGTCACCTGCGGCGGCTGCCACAACCACCGCATTGGTCTGTATGACGCGTTTCTGATCAAGGAAAACCATATCGCGGCCTGTGGCGGCATTGCCCAGGCAGTGGAGGCAGCGCACCGGATCGCCCCAGGCAAACCGGTAGAAATAGAAGTGGAAAGCCTGAGCGAACTCCAGCAGGCGCTGGATGCCGGGGCCAATATCATCATGCTGGACGAGTTGAGCCTGGCTGACATGCGCGAGGCCGTGCGCCTGACTGCTGGCCGTGCCAGCCTGGAAGCCAGCGGCGGTATCAACGACGATACTCTGCGGGTAATTGCCGAGACCGGCGTGGACTACATTTCCATCGGGGCCATGACCAAGGATGTGAAGGCCGTGGACCTTTCCATGCGCTTGAGTCTCTGACGGCAACGCCCACGACGACTATCACGATTCACTCGGGAGAAGACGCTTTGGAACAGTGGTTTGTGATGAATGCGGGCAAGCAACTTGGCCCGATGGATGCCGACGCCGCGCGCCTGATCGCACGTGAATCGCCCGGCGCCTGGTGCTGGCAGCAGGGCATGCCTGACTGGCAACCGATTTATCAGGTCCCTCAAGTGCGTGCCATGAAGAAGGACGGCGTGACGCCGTTTCCGGCACCAACGCCGGAAATGATCCAGCCGAAACCCTCCGGCCTGCCCGCACACGCCAATCCGGTGCCCACCGCCAACCCGTCCCCACCCTCGTCCTCGTCCCCGAGCAGGCGTCCCTCGTTCACGCCGGACCCGAACACATCGGGCGGCTTTGGCCTGGCGCAGGCTACCGACGGCGTGGATTTCAAGTTGTACGGATCGGAGACCCAGTTCGTCGAATTGGAGCTGGACCCCGGTGAAAGTGCTGTCGCCGAAGCTGGCGCGATGATGTACAAAACCTGCGACGTGCAGATGGAAACCATCTTCGGTGACGGCAGCAATCAGTCCTCAGGCCTGCTGGGCTCTTTATTCGGCGCCGGGAAACGCATGCTGACCGGTGAAAGCCTGTTCACCACGGTATTTTCCCAGCAGGGCTCGGGCAAGGGACGCGTCGCTTTCGCTGCGCCCTACCCAGGCACCATTCTGCCTCTGAACCTGCGCGACTTCGGCGGCAAGTTGATCTGTCAGAAAGACAGTTTTCTGGCTGGCGCGAAGGGCGTGTCCATCGGCATCCAGTTTCAGAAGAAGATTCTTACCGGTCTGTTTGGCGGTGAAGGTTTCATCCTGCAGAAGCTTGAGGGTGACGGCTGGGTGTTCGTTCACATGGGCGGCACGGTGCGCAAGATCGAGCTGGCTGCCGGTGAAGCTCTGGACGTCGATACCGGCTGTCTGGCGGCCATGACCCAGACGGTCGACTACGATATCCGCATGGTCGGCGGAGGTATCAAATCAATGCTGTTCGGCGGCGAGGGCGTATTTTTCGCCAGGCTTACCGGCCCAGGCACCGTATGGCTGCAAAGCCTGCCCTTCTCACGACTGGCTGGCCGCATGCTGGCAGCGGGCCCCGCTGGCGTGGGCAGAAGCGAACGCTGATCTCCTGACTTAGTTACTCGACCACAGGCCGCGCGCCTGCCTCACTGCCAAGGAAGAGACATGCAGATTACCCAAGGTCAACGCATCCCGCTTTCCACACTTATTCAGGGCTCTGACCTCACGCTGTCGATCGTCATCAAGTCCACCCATGTGGTGGATTACGTCTGTTTCGGTGTCGATGCCAATGGCAAGCTGTCGGACGACCGCTACATGATTTTCTTCAATCAGCCGACCAGCCCGTGCAACGGCGTCAGACAGGTGAACGGCGGGGACTTCCAGCTATCGCTTGCCAGCCTGCCAGCGTCCATTGATCGCTTGGTGTTCACGGCCTCCATTGATGGCGCGGGCGTGATGAGTGATATCCAGGCAAGTCACTTCAGTATTCAGCATCAGGGCCGCGAAGTGGCCCGTGGCGAGTTTTCGGGCGCAACCTTCAGCGCCGAAAAAGCCATCATGGTCGCTGACATCTACCGCAAGAACGGCGAGTGGCGTTTTGCTTCCAACCTGCAGGGCTACAACGCCGGGCTGGATGCGCTGGTGGTGCATTTTGGTGGTGAGGTGGCCGATACGCCGCCACCGGCGCCCGCTCGCATTTCGCTGGAAAAGAAAATTGCCGACGCCGCGCCGCAGCTGATCAGCCTGGCGAAAAAGGCTCAGGTCAGCCTGGAGAAAGCCAAACTGACCGACACCAAGGCTCGCGTGGGCCTGGTGCTGGATGCATCGGGTTCGATGAACCCGCAATACACTCGCGGCCACGTACAGGAAGTGGTTGATAGACTCATCCCCCTCGCCGTGCATTTCGACGACGACGGTGCGCTGGATTGCTGGGCGTTTGGTGCAAAACCGCAGCAATTGAATGCGGTCACGCTGGCCAACTTTCAGGACTTCATCAAGACCGATCATGGCGGCTGGAAAGACTGGGAACTGGGCGCACGTATCAATGATGAGCCGAAGGCGATGCGCATGGTCATCGACTACTACAAAAAGTCGGGTGACAAAACGCCGATCTATATCCTGTTCATCAGCGACGGCGGCGTGCATCAGGATCGCGAAATAACCAGGCTGATGATCGAAGCTGCGAAGTTGCCGATCTTCTGGCAGTTCGTGGGGCTGGGCGGTCGCGGTTACGGGATTCTGGAAAAGCTCGACGACATGGGCGGTCGCGTTGTCGACAACTGCAATTTTTTCGCACTGGACCGTCTGGATGAAATCCCGGAAGAGAAACTCTACGACCTGCTGATGGAAGAGTTTCCGGATTGGCTGAAAGCGGCCAAGACTGCCGGGATTTTGTAGAGCATTGAGCGTGCGCAACGTTTCGTGACCATCGTGCCAATGCTCTGCGTTGGCATGCCTTTCTGGGCGCTCTGCGTCCTCTTGCGACGCGGAGCGTCGTGAACTGCATTCCTGGAAAGATAGCCAGGTAGCCCAATAAAAAAACCCCGCCATTGCTGACGGGGTTTTTTATCGGGCGTTGCTCGGGTTTAGCCGATCGATACGCCGTGTGCTTCTGCCAACGGCTTCAGGCCGCCTGCAAAGCCTTGGCCGATGGCCTTGAACTTGAACTCTTCGCCGTTGCGGTACAGCTCGCCGAAGATCATCGCAGTTTCGGTGGACGCATCTTCCGACAGGTCGTAACGAGCGATTTCCTTGCCGTCAGCCTTGTTCACAACGCGAATGTAAGCGTTCGAAACCTGACCAAAGCTTTGCTTGCGCTCTTCAGCCGAGTGAATGGTAACTGCGAAAACCAGCTTCTTGACCGCAGCGGCCAGACCGGTGAGCTTGACGGTAACCGACTCATCGTCGCCTTCGCCAGCGCCCGAACGATTGTCGCCCAGGTGCTCAACCGAACCGTCAGTCGATTTCTTGTTGTTGTAGAAAATGAAGCTGTTGTCATCCAGCACTTTGCCATTTTCGCCAACGATGAAGATAGACGCGTCCAGATCGAACTCGGTGCCATCGGTCACGCGAGGATCCCAGCCCAAACCTACGGTGATTTCCGTCAGACCAGGTGCTTCCTTGGAGAGGGAAACGTTGCCGCCTTTACTCAGACTTACTGCCATGTTCGTAATCCTTTCTGGAAAGTTGGTAGGGCGAGAATCAGAAATTCATGCCGAAAGAGTTGGCGACAGCCTTCAAGCCGCCGGCGTAACCCTGGCCTACAGCGCGAAACTTCCACTCGCCAGCGTTGCGATACAGCTCGGCAAACACCATCGCAGTTTCGGTTGACGCGTCTTCTGCCAAGTCATAACGAACAACTTCGGAGCCGGACTTTTCGTTCAGGACACGGATGAACGAGCCCCCCACCTGACCGAAGTTCTGCTTGCGGCTGTCGGCATCGTGAATGGTCACGACAAACACTACCTTGTCGACATCAGCAGGTACTCGGGTCAAATCGACCTTGAGCACTTCATCGTCGCCATCGCCAGCACCCGTGCGGTTGTCGCCGGTGTGCTCTACAGAGCCATCGGCGCTTTTGAGCTGGTTGTAGAAAATGAAGTCAGCTTCACTACGGACCTTGCCATTGGCGCCCAGCAGGAATGCGCTGGCGTCCAGGTCAAACTCCTGGCCGTCAGTGGCTCGCGGATCCCAGCCCAGACCGATGAGGACATTGGTCAGGGTAGGGTCGGTTTTCGACAGCGAAAGGTTGCCACCTTTTTGCAGAGTCAAAGCCATGATGCGTTTATCTCCTCTATCCAGTGTTTACGCTTTTTCTTCAGCGGGTTCTTCTTTACCCGGGAAGAGCAGGCTAGCCACGATACCGATGATCAACACCACAACTACAACCAACAGACTGGCGTTGGCACTGATCTCGTAACCGTGATGGAACAAGTGGTTGGTTGCGTTCAGGCCCAGCTTGACGGCGATGAAGAACAGCAAGGCAATAACCGCCTTCTCCAGATGCACAAGGTAGCGCTTGAGGGCTTCAAGCACGAAGTACAGCGTACGCAGACCGAGAATTGCGAACAGCATCGCCGAGAACACGATCAGCGGCTCGCGGCTCACTGCGATGATTGCAGGCACGGAGTCAAACGCAAACAGCACGTCGGATATCTCCGCCACAACCAGACACAGGAACAACGGGGTCGCAAACAGCGCGCCTTTGGCCGCCAGGGTGATGCCAGAGTTTTCAGGCTTTTTGACTTCTTCTTCCAGCACCGAACGGCGGACGAAGAAGTTGCTGCCGTGCAGCTTTGGCCATACCGGGAACAGTTTCTTGGCGAAGCGATAAGCCATGTGTTGCGAGTAGTCGACTTCTTCGTCGTCGTCATCACCTGCTCTGAGCATCATGACGGCTGTCCAGGCCACGATGACCGCGAACACCACTTCGACCCACGGCCCGAGAGCCAGCAGGCCAGTGCCGATAGCGACGAAGATGCCGCGGAAAACGATGGCACCGATGATGCCCCAGTACAGTACGCGGTGGCGCATGCCATCCGGGATCTTGAACCAGGAGAACAAAGCCATGAACACAAACAGGTTGTCGACGCTCAGCACTTTTTCCAGCGCATAACCGGTCACGAACAGCGTGGCGACTTCAGAGCCGTGCTGCACATAGAGGAAACCGGCGAAAGCCAGCGAAATGGCGACCCAGAAAATCGACCACGCCGAAGCTTGCGCGAGGGTGATCGGTTTGTTCCCGCGGTGGGAAAACATGTCGATAGCCATGGCCGTAATGGCCAGACCGACGAAAACCGCCATCGTGAGTGGAGGGAAGCCTAGAGAGGTGCTTTCCATTTAACTGCGTTCCTTAGGGTAAAAATTACAGGTCGAAATCGGTCGGGTTCAGGCCAAGCTCACGGCAGATCGTGCGGCAGACTTCCCGCTCTTTCTCATCGAAGCTGCCATCTGCGCCACCGATTGCACAGCAGACACGCACCAACAGACGGGAGGCGTCTTCTTTCTTCTTGATCTTGCCGATGGTTTTCAGCGCTTCGGCACGGCCAATTTCATAATCGAATTCAAACTTGGAGCAGGCTTCCTGAAAACCCTGAATGACGTCTTTCATGTCAAAGACTTTCAGTTCCTGAGAGTTCTGAATGAAGCCGGCCATTTTCTGTTTTTCACTGGAGCTGATATCGCCGTCTGCAGCAGATACCAACGCACAACCGGAAACCACAGCGTCCATGAATTCACGATTCTTGAACTTCGAAACTTCAGTTGCCAGCTTGTCGCGGGCCGCTGTTGCGTTTGTTTTCAACCAGTCCAGCATGTCTATCTCCCATGAGGCGGCACAGCCAGCCCAGAAATTCTGCGGTGTTGTTACTTCGAGCCAGCGGCCCAGCGCATGCCCCAGCCGTAGGCCTTGTCCATGTTGCTGTGGCCATTGTGGAAGTCGACACGGCGGGTCACTTTGACAGCACCGTTGTCGTTTTCCAGCAAAGCGATTGCACACATGCCCTGACGACCACCCTCTTCGTTGAGACGAACCTCGATCGGGGGCTGGCCAGGCGCATGAATGGTGACAACTCCGTCTGTCTCTTTCCAGTTCGGCGCGCCTTCATAAATGAATGCGTACACCAGAATTCTACGAATCTTGCTCCAGTGAGCGCCGTTGATGTGCAGCCACTCACCGTCGCTGATCGAGCCGGTACGGTCATCACCCATCAATTTGATGAAAGGCTCGGTATTGAGCGATCCGAACGAGTTGCCCAATGCCTGAACAGCGCCTTTTGAACAATCCTGCAATTCGAAGAGGCAGCCTACATCAAGGTCAATGGCATTGCTCTTCTTCATCGAGAAGAAGCCGCCGCCTTTGCTGTCGTTGCGGCGGTTCCAGTTCAGATTGACGCGAATCTCGCCGAAACCGGCGCTGGATTTTTCCAGACTGATCGACGCCCGGGTCTTGTCCAGGGTGATCTTGCTCAGACTGACGGTCGATTTGGCCGCAGGCGCTGGAACAGGTGCAGGTGCAGGTGCAGGTGCAGGTGCAGGTGCAGGTGCAGGTGCAGGTGCAGGTGCAGGTTGATCTTGAGGCGAGGCGACTTCAACGCCAAAGTTTTTCGCCAAAGGCTCAAGCCCGCCCGCAAAGCCCTGACCCACGCAGCGGAATTTCCAGACACCCTGGCGCAGATAAAACTCGCCCAGAATCAGTGCGGTTTCTTTCATGCCGTTGGTAGGGATATCGGCCTCGATACCGCCGGTAATACTCAACGCCAGCTGCGACACGCTGTCAAAGCTGGCCTTGTTTTCATAGATGGTCGCCGTCAGGGCTACCTTCTCGATAACGGCGTCCAGACGACTTGGGTCAAGGCTGAACACGGCACGACCCGCTGACGCTTCGGTTTGCTGAACAGCGCCGCCGTTCACACTTTTCTGGCCGTAGAAACACATGTCCTGATCGCCGCGCACCTTGCCGGAACCAGTGAGCAGAAACGCAGACACATCGATGTCTGCATCCGCCAGCGGAGAATAAACGATCTCGACCGTCAATGGACCGGTAGCGACTGGCGCGTTGGCGCCCGGGACAAGTCGGGTCATCCGCGTATGGCTCCAATGGCCAGATCGACCAGATCCTCAGCCGTACGACCATTGGTGACCTTGCCCACAGCCGTGAAATCCCAACCTGCCGGCGTGCGCGACAGATAAGACATCACCACGCCGGTGTGCTGACCTTTCTCGGGCAGATCAAAGCGACCTAGCTCGTTACGGCTGCCCATGTCGACAATGCGGCAGTAGGCATTGGCGACTTTTTCGAAGTTCTGACCGGTGAACGAGTTTACGGTGAACACCAGATAGCTGACGGTGGCCGGGAGTTTTTCCAGATCGATGTTGATGGTCTCGTCATCGCCCGCGCCTTCGCCGGTACGGTTGTCACCCGAGTGGACAATGGCACCGTCACGCGACTGCAGTTGACGGAACCAGACCAGATCAACGCGATTCTTCTCAGCGTCGAGCATGATGCAGGAAGCGTCCAGGTCAATATCGCCGCCGCCACCACCGAGCAACTTGCCGAAGAAACCGCTGGCTTTCTCAGGGTCCCATCCAAGGCCCATGCTGACTTTCTTGAGGCCGGTGCCAGCGGTTTTCTCGAGTGAGATCGTCTGGTTCTTTGCCAAAGTGAGTGCCATTTTTCGCTCCATGTGGACGTCGGGATACAGATAAAAGTGTTACAGCCTCACCGTGTTGGCCCGTCTTTACCATCAGGATTGTGTAACTTGGCGTTAATGGGGCCTTTGTAACGGCCTCGACGCCACGTCGGATGGAACAACCGCCAGTGCGCATCCTGAGCCGCAGCGAGCAGTTCGTGGTCGCCTCGCGTGTCGCCCCAGGCACGAACCCGGAACTGCGTAAGCGGCCCATAAACGCTTTCCAGGCGAGCAACTTTCGAGTCACAGCGGCAATTGCTGCCCTCGATCAACCCGGTCAATTTGCCGTCGATGACTTCCAGATTGGTGCCGATCAGCTCGACTTTCAAGCGATCAGCGAAAGGTTGAAGGACCATAGCAGGCGATGCTGAACATAGCGTGACAATGGCGCCCTTCTCGATTTCAGCCGCAATGGACTCCAGCGCAGCCGGACGCATCAGGCGTTTCCAGTGCGACTGGCAGAAGGCTTCAGCCTTTTGCTGCAGCCATTGCACTTCAACACCACTCAGGAATGCCTTGATCAGACGGCCCTTGAGTTCGTCACGAGTCAGGCGCTTGGCCAGGTAGCCAATGCTCGGCAGTACCAGTCGGGCCATGCGCACGGAAAAGGCACGCTGGCCGAAAGCGAATTTCAGAAAGGGGACAAAGCTGTCATGCCGCGTAATAGTCCCGTCGAAATCGAACACCGCCAACAGGCGTTGCTCCACTTCGATTTCAAGATCGGGGCCTACAGGTTCAATATCCGGTTCTAGCGTTTGAAGGTCAGGTTCTATCATCTAGCTAACTGCCTCAGCGAGTCGAATGCTGGCATCCATGATCGAAGCGGGTGCGGGTAACACTCC
Source organism: Pseudomonas coronafaciens pv. oryzae str. 1_6 (assembly GCF_000156995.2). Lineage (NCBI taxonomy): Bacteria > Pseudomonadati > Pseudomonadota > Gammaproteobacteria > Pseudomonadales > Pseudomonadaceae > Pseudomonas > Pseudomonas coronafaciens. The sequence goes on from NZ_CP046035.1 coordinate 4,491,383, forward strand.
ATGCCATTTGGCGCGCTCCATGATGTGGGTTGCCCATTTGTAATGGGTAGCCGGTTCACACATAGCATCGTTGTACTTGAACACTGCAGGGGCCACAGAGTTCAAAATCATCCGGGCGGAGTTCATGTCCTCCAGACTGACGCGTAGCGCATTCTGAATGATATTGACCTGCGAGGGGTGAATTGCTGTCTTGCCGACCAGCCCATGTGTGATATCCAGCGCCAGTTCGTGCTGCAGGATGTCGGGGGTGGCCAGTTGCTCGAACACTGGCGCAGTCAGGGCAAAGCCTTGCGCGCCCATCACGCCAGCCAGCATCGGAATGACATACCCCATCGGCGTTGAATACAGCGTCATGGCCGGGTTGCGGCGCAAGCCCAGGCAGCCCATCAGGTCATTGCCACCGATGCGCAGGGCAATGATCCGCTCGTAAAGGGAGGCTTTCAACGCCTGACCGAGCTCGACCATCGCGGTCGGGTTGAATACTTCCGGCGTTTCCAGCGTAGGCATCAATGCCAGCGCAGGGTTGGTCACCGCCTGCTCCCAGCTTGTCAGGCTGCTCAGCGAAAGCTTGGGGACAACGAAGCCATCGACATGCGACATCAGCGGCCAGTCGTTTAGAACCCGCGCCATCGCAGCATCCCGGGGACGAACGAACAGCAGCGGGCCCTTGGCAGGACGGCCGCCACGATCCTGGATGCGGGTCAGCACCTGGCGAAGGTTGAGCAGCGCTGTCTCGACATCGATCAGCGCGACCGCATCTTCGAGACAGACCACCAGCGAGCGCAGTTCGGGAATCTTTTCGCCGAAGACCACGTCGATAATGTCGTCGCGGGTAGCAGGCATGTACAGCGTTGCCCCCAGCGCGTAAGGCGAGAATAAGGCCATTAGCTGAGACTCCGAATAATGGTCACTGCCCGGTAAGGCCCCAAGACATCACCGACTTCCTCGACCGCAATTCCCGCTTTGCCGGTCAGGTGCAACAGCAGTTGCACATCACTGTCTGCCAGGTTGCGAACCAGAACGTGGTCCGGCACCCGGCGCATGACCGCGCGGGTGGCTTCGGCGATGCCTGGTTTGACGCGATTGAGGTTACTGATCCCGAAGCGTTCGGCCAGACTGGCTATCACCTGTGATGCAGCAGCCCCGAGCCCGGTACGTTGCGACGGCGTCCAGGGGGCCAGCGTCAGCGTCAGCGTCGAACCCTTTCGACGACGCAGGCTCTCGATCTGTTCAATAAATGAACGGGTAACGTCATGGCCCTGCAAATGCCCATAGACCACACAACCGTGCAGCCCGCCGTCTGACGGCCAGATGGAGCGTGACACCAGCCCGGACACCGTTGCGCCTAGGATGCCCGACGGGATCACCCAGTCTTCTGCGGACGCCGCCAGCCAGGCACAGCCACAAGGGTCTGCCAATACCACCAGGCGCGGGTCTTCTGGAAAACGCGAGTCTCCGGCCAGACTGCGCCGTATTTCGCCGGAGATCGCACCTTTGCCGGTCCAGCCGTCAACAAACACGATGTTCTGCGCGCCGTGGGCCTCGACAATGGCTTCCAGCGCCACTTTATCGATGCCACGGTCACGCACGATGCTGATGCCGTAATGATGCGCTTCACGGCCAAGCCCGATCAGCGCGCGACGCAGCAGCACCCCGAGCGGCAGCCCGGCGCGCACGAATGACACCAGAATGATTTCAGGCCCGCTGCAGTACCGATCGAGAGCCTGCGCCAGCGCCTGAACATCATCGGCCATGCGTTCGCCGTTCTGGCTGAGCGCCTGCTCATACAGAGACTGATGAGCGGCGCCAGGGGCGGATTCTTCGCTGATCATTTCCGAATAGTGCTTTTGCCGTGTCTGAATGAGGCGCTCTTTCTCCTCGACACTGGTGGTCTGCATCTCGACGCTGCGCAACAGAAAATGCACGTCATCGCGCTGGTAACTGCCGCTGCCGACGGTATCAAGCCCGTGAACGGGATCACTCATGTGCGGCTCCGACAAACATTTTCGCCAGCTGGCTGCGAGCAGGCGTCGCCCACCAGTCGCACTCGTCCATGAAACCCAGATCGGTAATGCTGTCGCCAAAACCCAGCACCGGGCGTTCGCCGTTGATCGCCCGGTCGCGGCGCAGCCATTCCTGAACGGCGTAACGCTTGGCCAGGCCCTCGGGCAGAAATGCCAGATTGTTGCCGTTGCCATGGATGTGCATGCCATCGAGCAAGCCTCGGGCCTGCACTTCGGCGAGCACTTTCACGAGGATGCTGTCATCGCTCTCGTTGTGCTTGGTGACAACGTAATGGAACAGCTGCGCCTCTTCGACCACCCACCCGCGCAGTGAAAAACCCAGTTCCTGCCCAATCGCCAGCGTCGTGGCAGACAGCTCATGCAGGCGCGACTGATAGGCCGCCAAGGTCTGTTTCATCTGCTCGTTCCAGTCGTGATCCAGTCGTCCCATGACGTCGAGCATGACACCGCCGTGCGAACAGATAGCGCCGGCGGCGAACGGCAATTTCACCCGGCTATACGCCTCGACACTGCGCGCAGTCACCGGCACCACATCGGAGTGGGCCAGCAACCAGTGGGCGAACGATTTCTGCACATTGGTCATGTAGCCATTGGCGTTACCGCTGACATCCAGCGTTGCGACATGCTTCTCGATGTCAGCCGGTGTTTTGCGGGCGGTCTGGAACAGTGTGTCGTCCAGATCGACGAAGATCAGCGGGCGGTCGTTACTCATCGCAGATCACCTCGGCGTTCAGCGCCTCGATCAGCTCGGCAGGCACGGCCTGCCTCGGCGTTTCGGTGCAGATCAGCACCCGGTCAAACTGACCCGGTCGCACGTTGTAAAGAAAGTTGGGGATGCCCAGACCGTAGTTGTCGGAGAACGACAGCGCGTGATCAATGGCATGGCCCAGTGCGATCGGTGAACGGCTGGTTGAGCTGAAATGCACATCTGCCCCGGCCTTTTCCAGGCGCTCGGCAAGCAGAAACGGACGCCAGACGAACTCGCTGGTACCGACCACCAGCACACGCTCACACTTGCTGACGGTAAGCCCCGGCGCCAGCGTATCGGCGACCGACAGCACGCCCATTCGTCCCCAGTCATTGGCAGTCACCAGAGGCCAGTCGCCCATAGCGACGGTGCCGACTTCCGGCATGTCGGGCAGTGGCGCGCTGATGTCCTCATCAAAAGAATAAGAGCCCTGCAACAGTGAAACCTGCTCGGCCAAGGCACCCATCGACGTGCTGACCGCGCCTGCCGACCAGTCGGTGAGCACACAGGTCACCACCCGCTCGATCTTGCTCAACCCCGCTTCGACCAGCGACTGGTGAAGATTGATGAAAGTTTTGCCCGTGGAAGCCTCGTCATCGACCAGCACCAACGAACGCGCAGTGAGCATCATTTCGCGCATTGCCGGGTCGGTTGGCAGGTGAATCAGATGCGCGCTGGCATGGCTGTGCTCTTCCTCGAAACGGGCAAAAAGCTCGGTGCCGGTCGGATGGCGCGTGCTGACCAGATACAACGCATCGGAGCGCGTCTCGCTGTATGCGCGATGTACGCCAGCACCAAGACCGACAGCTGTTTCCGCCATGCCGATCACCAGCACCGGACCTGGCAGGTCTGCCGGGATCTTGTGGGCAAGGTCCTGAAAGCTTTTGAGCATCACACTCGGACGCGCCGGTATGTGACGCCCCAAAACACGCGACACGAACAGAAACGCGCGCTTCGGGTTGCGCCGTTCAGCAAAACCGAACAACGAATCCGGGGCAATGCTGGACGCGCTGACGCTCACATCGAGGCGACCACGAAGCAGATCAGCACGAAGCCTTGTAGGGGTGGAAATAGCTACGCTGCTGTCCATCGATAAATTCCTGAGTAACGGGGCCGCAGCCCCAGACGCCAGCCACGCGGGCTGGCAACACCGACTTCATTGGCGAGAGGCTTCAAGGAGCCATAACGATGACTGTGCGGTGCGTGAGATTTCTGTGGTGGTGTAAGACCTTTCCGGGCGGGCATGCGGCGCATCGATGCGGCAGGCCTGCAGAAAGGACAGAAGCAGTGCGGATTTCACCGCGAAATTCATGTTTTGCCCGTCGGGGACTGTGGACGTGACCATCCCGATGACCGCGCCACCGTTGTCGAACAACGGACTGCCGCTGGAGCCCGGCTGAATGGGCGCCGTAAACTGGAACAGGCTGGCGTCGTTATGCAGACCGAACAGGCCGGAGATTCCGCCTTGCGTCACTTGCAAGCCACCACCGGAAATCGACGCCAGCGGATAACCCAGCACCGCCACCGTATCACCCGGCTCACAGCCCTGCCCGTCCCGGAATGTAACCGGAGACAACAGCGGCGCGCCCTGCACCCTCAACAAGGCAATGTCGTTGCGGCGGTCGATCACCACGGGCTCAGCCTTGTAGCGGCCCTGCAGCGAAGAAATGTAAAACACGCCCATGTCTTCGATGACATGCGCACAAGTCATGACATGTGCCGGCCCGACCACAAATGCCGTGCCGGTTGCGGAATCATGCCGAGGACCACCCGCCGAGCCGCCCGACCCACCGGACGGGCGGCGCGGATGGCGATCATCCACTTCCAGGCCGATCTTGCGCCCGAACGCTGACAGCCCGTACGCAGAGCCTTCACTCAGCGCCCGAAACTTCCACTGATCGTTACGCTTGTAGAACTCGCCGATGATGATCGCCGCTTCGCCATTGTCACGCAGGTCCAGGCGATGCTCGATATCGGAATCTACCTTGAGGTGCAGGCTGGCGAAGTCGCGCACCGGCCCCATCGCGGCATATACATAGACCATCAGCAGCACTCGATCGCTGCCCGCCGGAAGCCTGTCGAGCCTGAGCGTACAACCTACATCCTGAGGGCCGCCGCTCCACTCCATCCAGCTCTGCTCCTGATGCAGCAGCGCAGGCTCGCCCATCGACTGGCGTTTCTCGTTGACCGCCAACAAGGCGACCGCCGCGTATTCACCGAAAACCGAAGATGTGCCGCTCTCCAGGTTCCAGGTGCAGTGAGCGTTTGCTAAAGCAGTGTTTGCACCTGGCGCCAAAAGCTTCATGCCCGATCCTCCGTGATAAGAGCGATTAGTGATAGCAAAAATCTATTATCACGATCAAACCGCAGCCCGTACAGCGACTGTGATGGGCTTGACGCGGATATCTTCAAGCCAATGTGTTTCCGGTTCTTTCAATCCAAGACGCCGTGTTGCGAAAATCCCCGGAAGGTTGAGCCCGGTTTCCCGCGTATAACCGATCCCGCCCGAGTAACGCGGGTTGATCTCCAGCAAGCGCGGCTTGCCATCAGCGTCGTCACGGGTCTGCACATTGATCAACCCGTCACAGGCAAAATGCTCGGCCGCCTGCACCGCCAGTTGCACGGCTTCGCTGTCCCGCTCGAAGGTCTGGTTCAGACCTACCTTGCGTCGTCCGACGAAGGCAACTGCCTTGCCGCCCTCGCACACCATGTCCACCGAAACCTCACTGCCCGGCATGTACGGCATCAGCAGCATTGCCGGAAGGTCCTCGGACTGGCGATAGGCGTCAAGGTACGCTTTAAAGGTGGTCTCGCGCGCATCGGGGTTGGCGAAACAGCGAAATCCATCGACGTCGGCCTTGAAGCGCCAGAAGCCCTGCCCGTAGATCCCGACCACCGGCTTGACGCAGACTTCGCCAGCAATCGACAACGCCTCATACGCCGCCTGCAGCTCATCGGCATTACGAGCCGTGAGCGCCGGAATGCAAGCCAGCCCCGCCGCCTCGGCCGCTGCCGTGAAGCGGCTCTTGTCATCGACATTCATGAAGGTCTGCAGGGACGTTCCGCCCGTGACAAGGTCCAACCCTTCAGCAACAAAACGCGAGCGCTGCGCTTCATACACGCCGCCCACCCGACCGGCAATGATGACGCTGACACCCATTGCACGAGCGTTTTCCAGCACCCAGTCGATCCGTTCTTCGTTGTCGAGTGGCTCTTGCAGCGCCACATCGGCCTGCCCGGTAATTTCAGAGCGCTGCTGACGATGAGAGGCGATAATGCGCACCGACGCAGGCAGGGCATCGCGCGCGCCAATAATGACGTCGCGCTGGCTGGCCTGCCCTTCAAGGAACCAAATCATGTCAATCTCCGGATGACTGCGCCGCCTCAAACGGCCTTGTCGAATTTTGTAATAACTGTTTTGCTTCGAAATGTTCGGATTAGGGCAAAGTCACGCAATTTTAAACAGAGGACGCTGGTATGAAGTGGCTTAAAAGGTCGATTTGGCTTGTGGTATTCGTTGCACTGGGGATCGGCGCATTAAGCCTCTATTACGTCCTGCCGCGCCATGATGTCGTGATGATCACCGGCGTGGAAGTCAAAAGAATGGACGCCGACGGCGTGGTTAACGCCGAAAACCCGGCAGACGGCCCAACCCGCGACGTGTACTTCATCAACACCGAAGACCCGGACACCAAAAAAGTCGTGGTCTACCGCAACGAAGACACCGCCTGGAGCTTCCCGTGGTACTTCAAATTCGACTCCGCCGACATCCAGGCCAAAGCCCAAGGCTATTCGCGTGATGCCCAGCAACTGGCGCTGATTCGCTATTACGGCTGGCGGATAACGATCCTCTCGATGTTCCCCAACGTGACCGAGATCGAGGCCGTGACGAGTCGTGATCAGCCGTTTCCGGTTTTCAACACGATCTTTTTTGTGGTGGTGGGGTTGCTGGTGGTGATGGTGGTTGTTGGGGTTAGAAGGAGGATTCGTAGACAGCCGCGGGTTGATGGGACGCCTAGGTAGCTTTTTGCATTAGATGTCGAGACTAGCCCGATCTGTGATCGGGCTATATTTTGAGCTGCCGAAGCTTGCCCGCCGCAGAGAACCTCCACGGCACACGAAACGCGGCTCCGCCTTCAATCAATAATGCTTGCTCGGTAATTGAAGGCCACCACCTGACCAGGTTTTCTGCTTTGTTCCAGTAGGTCATTTGCCCCCACTGTTTGGCGAGGCAGAAAATGGGCATACCACACTCCCGGGATGCCCGACGCTCAGTGTCTCCCTTGGAGAACTTATCCTGAGATACAACCGCCCACCCTCCTTCTTTTTTGAGGTGGGTCATCCATTCAATATCAGGGGCGTTAGCCGGAAATCTTTCACGCAGCGGCACCACTGAATGACCCTCGTAATGGGTCAGCTCGTTGAGCGCTCTGGCGATAGCAGGAGGCAGATTATTATCGATCAAAAAATTCAAGCAGCAATCCTGTGCTCGAAAGCGACAGCAGCTTCCACTGCAGCACACGGAATCTCATAAAGCAATGACACACGCTTGGCGTCTTGCCCTTCAGCCAGATAGGCATGATAGATAGCTGCTGTATGAATTCCTATCGAAGAAAGTACAGGCTTGCCAAAGTTTCGGGCTGGGTCCAGAACCACTGCCTTGCTTCGCTTTACCGGATACCAGCGCTTTGCCGAGTCTTCGCTTGAGTAATCAATGCCCTCGTAAAGCGAGGGAGTGATGACTTGCTTGAACGCATACTGCCGCTTTAACAGATCCATGAGCGCCTCATCCCCCGTTTCATTCAGAACGGTCGCGAAAATATCTCTTCCGTCAGTTTGAAAGCGTCTGCAAGTAAACGGGTAGGGCTGACCAAACATCTCCCTGGCTTGTAACGAAGCGCTGCGTATCGCTTGCAAGCTGACGCCATGCTGGCGAAATGCATGAACAAAACGAATTTCCAGTAGGTCATGGAAGCCGAGCAGCTTGTCGTCCAGAAATGCGACCTCAGGAGTCCAGAGGCCAGGATGGTCGACCCCTGCTGCGCTATAGCCAAACATCCATCTGCGAATGTCTTTTGCAGGAATGCCTGTGTATGAAGAGGCTTCCGACGCGGTGTAAAGCCCCACGCCGAGGAGGCGACTGATCTAGAGCCATGAGGGTTCGAAGAGTTTCATTCGATAAAGGTGCTGCCGGTGCGGTTCAGCGGGATAGCGCGGTGGCTCGGACTGTGCTGGCAATGTTGTCGCATTCGGCTTTGTTAGGAATTCCTGAGTTAGGTTGAATTTGCTGCCGGAGCGTGAAGTGGTTGTGGAAAACGAATTCAGCTTAGATTGAAGGGGAGTGAGCATGTAAATAAACCGAGGACATCATTAAACTGTAAAATACCGAGAACAAAATAAGTATGGGAACCAATCATTTACTCATACGTCACACCAAAGCCAGTCTTTTTCCAAAAAAGGAGTCTGGCCATCACTGACCAGACTCCCAATTACAATTTTAAAACAAAAAACCTGACAAAACTTATCCAGACACTTCACAAAAAAACATGTAAAGAAGAGCCAACATTCAAAAACCATTGACCACAACCTTACCACAACTGACTATTTGCAAAGAATTGGAGTCGAAGTAAGGCAGCCACCGGACTGAGTCCACGTCACCGCGCCAGCACCTATAACAGGAGTAACGACATAAGTAGCAGCGGCAATAGTTGTCGCAGTAGGTGTGACAGTAATAGTACCATCTTTAACTGCAACACTAGCAACATGTGTAGTAGCCTGTGTATCTGGAATACTATTCTTAGTTAGATCACAACCTTCCTTCTTACCTGTTTCTTGCACACAAGATGCAACTGCGGTTTGGTAAGCATTTGCCATCGATACAACCTCAGAATACTTAGCTTTGAGGGTATAGGAGTTGTACTGCGGAATAGCCACCGCCGCCAAAATGCCCACGATCGCAACGACGATCATCAGTTCGATCAGCGTAAAACCTTTTTGTACGTTCATATCTACTTCTCCGAGGCGTCAATTAGGTGGTGCCTTGGGAGCGTGCAAGCATAGGTCGTGCCAAAACTTCTTTCTCGCCGATAACGTCGCCCACACTACATATTCAGTGGCATTGAAAGCTCTGAAACCAGCAGAAACTGACAATTTTCGTCACATGCCCCTCTGCTATTTGGCAGCACAGCCCGACTGCGCTATAACCCTCACACTGTCTGTGTCTGGTGGTTTTATGACTGATGCTGTACTCACTGGCTTGGCCAAACAATTGGTCCTTGCCGAGCTGCTTACCGAAACCGTTGCGCAGCAAGCGTATCAACAAGCGCGCCGCGACAAGATTTCGTTGGTGAGCTATCTGGTTCAGAACAAGCTGGTCAAAAGCCTGACGCTCGCAGAGATGGCTTCGGATCAGTTTGGTGTCCCTTTTATGGATCTGGCCAGCCTGGACAAGGAAAGCCAGCCTAAGGGGCTGGTGAGTGAAAAGCTTATTCGACAGCATCATGCCCTTCCACTATGGCGAAGAGGTAACAAGCTGTTTATCGGTATTTCGGACCCGACTAACCATCAGGCGGTGACCGATATTCAGTTCAGCACCGGCCTGAACACTGAAGCGATTCTGGTCGAAGACGACAAGCTGACCACTGCGATAGACCGTTTTTTTGACAATGACAGCGGGCTGGGCAACCTGGAAGATGTCGATCTGGGTCTGGATATCGAACCCGCTGATGGCAAGGAAACCTCCCTTGCTGCACAGAATGATGCTGACGACGCCCCGGTGGTGCGCTTCGTCAACAAAATGCTGTTGGATGCTATCAGGCTAGGATCATCTGACCTGCACTTCGAGCCCTATGAAAAGATCTTTCGTGTGCGCTTGCGTACCGACGGCATTCTGCACGAAGTCGCCAGGCCGCCGATTCATCTGGCAAACCGTATTGCTGCCCGCTTGAAAGTCATGGCCAGCCTCGATATTTCCGAGCGACGTAAACCGCAGGATGGCCGGGTCAAGTTAAGGGTGTCCAAAACAAAGGCCATCGATTTCCGTATGAACACCTTGCCCACGCTATGGGGCGAGAAGATCGTGATGCGTATTCTTGATCCGACCAGTGCGCAGATGGGCATTGACGCTCTGGGCTATGAACCAGAGCAAAAGGCACTGTATCTGGAGGCGCTAAAGCAGCCACAAGGCATGATTCTTGTGACCGGCCCTACGGGTTCTGGCAAGACTGTTTCCCTGTATACCGGGCTGAATATCCTCAATACTGTGGACATCAACATTTCCACCGCTGAAGACCCGGTAGAGATCAACCTTGAAGGCATCAATCAGGTCAACGTCAACCCACGCCAAGGACTCGACTTTTCTCAGGCATTGCGCGCCTTCTTGCGTCAAGATCCCGACGTGATCATGGTCGGCGAGATACGTGATTTGGAAACTGCCGAGATCGCCATCAAGGCATCACAGACAGGCCATATGGTGCTTTCAACGCTGCACACCAACAGCGCAGCAGAAACCCTGACGCGTTTACATCACATGGGCGTCGCTGCATTCAACATTGCCACAGCGATCAACCTGATTATCGCGCAACGACTTGCACGCAAACTTTGCAGCCACTGCAAGAAAGAAATCGATATTCCGCGGGAGACGTTGATTCAGGAAGGCTTCCCGGAATCAAAAATCGGAACGTTCAAAATCTTTGGCCCCGTGGGCTGCGAACATTGCAACGGCGGCTATAGAGGCCGGGTAGGTATTTACGAAGTGGTCAAAAAAACAGCAGAGCTGGAACGCATTATCATGGAAGAAGGGAACTCGCTTGAGATATCCAGACAGATGCGCAAAGACGGTTTCAATGATCTGCGCACTTCGGGCTTGTCAAAAGCGATGCAAGGCATCACCAGCCTTGAAGAAGTCAACCGCGTAACCAAGGATTAAACATGGCCAGCAAGGCAGCCAAAGTCATCGTTTTCATTTGGGAAGGGGTTGACAAGAAAGGCACTAAAACCAGTGGAGAGCTGAGCGGCCATAATCTGGCACTCGTAAAAGCCCAACTGCGTAAGCAAGGGATCACCCCTACAAAGGTGCGCAAGAAATCGGCGTCCATTTTTGGTAAGGGCAAGAAAATCAAGCCTCTGGACATCGCGTTCTTTTCTCGGCAGATGGCGACAATGATGAAGGCAGGCGTGCCACTGCTTCAGTCATTCGATATTATCAGCGAGGGTGCAGAGAATCCGAATATGCGAGTGCTGGTAAATTCGCTCAAACAGGAAGTTTCAGCGGGTAATAGTTTTGCAACCGCCTTGCGACAAAAGCCCGAGTATTTCGACGATCTTTTTTGCAACCTGGTAGACGCCGGCGAGCAAGCTGGCGCACTTGAAAGCCTGCTGGACCGGGTTGCGAGATACAAAGAAAAGACCGAAAAGCTAAAAGCTAAAATCAAAAAAGCCATGACATACCCGATTGCCGTGTTGATCGTCGCAATGATTGTGTCCGGCATTTTGCTGATCAAAGTGGTGCCGCAGTTCCAGTCAGTCTTCGCTAGCTTCGGCGCCCAATTGCCCACTTTCACACTGATGGTAATCGGCCTGTCCGACGTCGTACAAAAATGGTGGCTGGCAATCGTTGGTCTATTTTTCGTCAGCTTTTTTTTGTTCAAACGAGCTTATAAGCAGTCTCAAAAATTCCGAGACACCCTCGACCGCTTCTTACTGAAAGTACCTATCATTGGCCCGTTGATTTTCAAGTCGTCGGTTGCTCGTTATGCCCGTACGCTTGCTACTACATTCGCTGCTGGCGTTCCGCTTGTAGAGGCTTTGGACTCAGTTGCTGGAGCCACGGGCAACGTAGTGTTCAAAAACGCAGTCAATAAGGTAAAGCAAGATGTCTCAACTGGTATGCAACTGAATTTCTCGATGCGCTCAACAGGAGTATTTCCAAGCCTTGCGATTCAGATGACTGCCATTGGCGAGGAATCCGGAGCTCTGGACACCATGCTCGACAAAGTTGCTACCTACTATGAGGATGAAGTCGACAACATGGTCGACAATCTGACCAGCCTCATGGAACCGATGATCATGGCCTTTTTGGGAGTAATCGTCGGCGGGCTGGTCATTGCGATGTATCTACCTATCTTCCAACTCGGAAACGTCGTCTGACATGCCCCTCCTCGACCTCCTGGCCAGCTCCCCCTTGGCCTTCGTCACCACCTGCTGCATTCTCGGCTTGATCATAGGAAGCTTCCTGAACGTAGTCGTCTACCGCCTCCCAAAAATGATGGAGCGCGACTGGAAAGCACAATCCCGTGAAATGCTCGGTTTGCCCGCAGAGCCCGACCAGCCCGTTTTCAACCTGAACCGACCCCGTTCCAGCTGCCCGCACTGCGCGCACAAGATACGCCCGTGGGAAAACCTGCCGATCCTCAGCTACCTGTTGCTGCGTGGCAAATGCTCGCAATGCAAAGCGCCGATCAGCAAACGCTACCCGTTGGTCGAGCTGACCTGCGCAGTTTTGTCGGCCTATGTCGCCTGGCATTTTGGCTTTGGCTGGCAGGCTGCAGCCATGTTGGTGTTGAGCTGGGGATTGCTGGCGATGAGTCTGATCGATGCCGATCATCAGCTGTTGCCTGATTCTCTGGTGCTGCCATTGTTGTGGTTGGGCCTGATTGTTAACGCCTTTGGGCTGTTCACATCGCTAAATGATGCGCTCTGGGGTGCTGTGGCGGGATATCTGGCGCTGTGGTCGGTGTTTTGGCTGTTCAAGCTGGTGACCGGCAAGGAAGGCATGGGTTATGGCGATTTCAAACTGCTGGCCATGCTTGGCGCGTGGGGCGGTTGGCAGATTCTGCCGTTGACCATCCTGTTGTCGTCACTGGTGGGTGCGGTGCTTGGGGTGATCATGATGCGCGTGCGCAGGGTCGAAAGCGGTACGCCGATCCCCTTTGGTCCTTATCTTGCCATTGCGGGGTGGATCGCTTTGCTCTGGGGTGGTCAAATAACCGACTCTTACATGCAGTTTACCGGTTTCAGATGACCCACCCTGATCAAAAACCCTGGATTCTCGGCCTGACTGGCGGCATTGGTAGCGGTAAAAGTGCAGCGGCACAGTGCTTTATCAACCTCGGCATTGACACCGTGGATGCCGACCACGCCGCCCGCTGGGTAGTCGAACCTGGGCGGCCTGCGCTTGAGCAGATAGCCACACATTTCGGCAACGGCGTATTGCAGGCCAGCGGCGAGCTGGATCGCGGCGCACTGCGCAAGCTGATCTTCGAAAACGCGGAGCAGCGACGCTGGCTGGAAGCGCTGCTACACCCGCTGATCAATCAGGAAATCGTCAGTCATCTGGCCAAGGCCAAATCGCCGTACGCCATTCTGGTTTCGCCACTGCTGATCGAGTCCGGGCAATCCCGGATGGTGAAGCGTCTGCTGGTTATCGATGCGCCACAGCGCTTGCAGATAGAACGCACGATGCTGCGTGACGGTTCCAGCCAGGAGCAGGTCGAAGCCATTCTCAAGGTGCAGATCCAGCGTGAAGACCGCCTGCGCCATGCCGATGACATACTGGTCAACGACCGCGATCACAACTGGCTGGTCAGCGAAGTCGAGCGGCTGCACCACTTTTACCTTACTTTGCGTGGAGGCCAATCATGAGCCAACCAATGACCGTTCAATGCCCAACCTGCGACACCTCAGTGGAGTGGAGCGCAGCCAGCCCAAGCCGTCCGTTTTGTTCCGAGCGCTGCAAGCTGATTGATCTGGGGGCGTGGGCTTCTGAAGAGCATGCAATTCCGGTGAGCCCGGATGCCGAGGATGAGATGTTTTCGGGTGACCTTGAGGCCCCACACAGGGGGCATTGAGGCTCAAAAGCGGGAATTTAAGCTCGCGAAGGCTGTATTTCAGCGACACGTCAGGGCGCCGCAAGCGTAAAAAGCGAATTGCCAGCCTCCCCCTCTGCATTGGCTCTTCCAGTCATGGCAACTTGAACGCTAAGCTTGGCCCTATGGATGACTCAGACTACCTGCGCCTGTTGACGATCCAGGCCGAACAAGCCAATGCCTTTCTGTCCAATGCGCGGAAGTGGGAGCGTGAGCGTTGGGTTTGTCAGCGGTTGTTGCAGGGGCTGAACATTGCGCACCGCAATGAGGACTTCACGCCTGCTAGTCAGGAGCCGCCCGACGTGCTATTTCGTGACGGGCGTTTCGAGGTGTTTTTCGTGCTGGATGAGGGGCGTCGCCTGAATGACGAGTGGCGTGAAGAGTTGCAGCGACGACGAAGCGCGTTTTCGCTGAGCCAACTGGTGCGCCGGGAAGCCAAGCCCAAACGCATTCCTGCCTCCGAACTGTTGCACCGACTCGCCCCTACCCTGCGTAAGAAATCCACCAACTATCGCGAACGCGGCATTGATCTGGGTGAGCTGGATATCATTGCGTTTGCCAGTCTCAAGCGTGAAGTGCTCGATCTGAACAGTCACTTTCCTCCGCCGACCGAATACCTGCGACAGGGCTGGCGCTCGCTATCGCTGGTGGGGCCGACGTTTGCCCGGGTATTGTTCGCGCATCCGGGTGCCCCGGATTTTCTGCGTACCAACTTGGGCCGCAGTGTCGTTTTCGATGTTGGAATCAGTCTATGAGCCCTTTTCAGGAATTGCTGGCCGATGTGCCTCAACAAGGCCGCGTGCGCTGGATCGGTGTGCGTCCAGAGTCGCGTGCCGAGATGATTGAGCTGGATGCGGTGGAAGCGCGTCGCGAGGCTGGCCTGACCGGTGATCACTCACGGCCCGGCCCACGCAATGCGCGGCAGGTCACACTGATTCAGTGGGAGCACCTGGCTGTGGTCGGTTCTTTGCTGAGCCGGTCTGCCGACAACCCCATCGTGCCGCAGGACTTGCGCCGCAATCTGGTGATCAGCGGCATCAATCTGTTCAGCCTCAAGCACCGGCGCTTCAGGGTTGGCCAGGCCATTTTCGAAACCACTGGCTGGTGCCAGCCGTGCGCAAAGCTTGAGCAACGCCTTGGCCACGGCACCTTTCAGGCGGTGCGTGGGCATGGCGGAATTACTGCGCGAGTGTTACAAAGCGGCATCATCCGTCTGGACGACACCTTGCAGGTCGAGCCACTGGAAATCACCGATGCCTGGCCCCCTGTGCGACCGCACGCCTAAGACGACGCATAAAGTGATCAGCCTGCTGAACCCCGCACCGCAAAGGCGTGTCGAAGAGTACCTTCAGGCCACTTGGCAGCCAGTCGAGCGCATTTCGCTCCTGATACAGGCACTGCCGTAATGAACCGCTTTATCGAGCCATCTGACGCTATGAGCTGCCTGGCGCTCGCGCAGATCGAGCTTCCCCCGAATTTCTTAAACCTTCCGAGTAATCCTTATGACGCACCGTATTGTTATCGTTGGCGGAGGCGCTGGCGGTCTGGAGCTGGCTACCAGTCTGGGTAAAACCCTGGGCAAAAAAGGCACGGCAATTGTCACGCTGGTGGACGCCAACCTGACACATATCTGGAAACCACTGTTGCACGAGGTGGCTGCAGGTTCGCTCAACTCGTATGAGGACGAGCTGAATTACGTGGCGCAGGCCAAGTGGAACAACTTTCAGTTTCAGCTCGGTCGCATGACCGGGCTGGACCGTGCAAGCCGTCAGATCCATCTGGCGGCCACGCTGGATGAAACGGGCGTGGAGCTGGTTCCGGCGCGCAGCCTGGAGTATGACTCGCTGGTGATCGCAGTCGGCAGCACCACCAATGATTTCGGCACCAAAGGCGCTGCCGAGCACTGTCTGTTTCTCGACAGTCGCAAGCAGGCCGAGCGCTTCCATCAGCAACTGCTCAACCACTACCTGCGCGCCCACGCAGGTCAGGCCGACAGCACCCGGGAAATCACCGTCGCCATCGTTGGCGCTGGGGCTACCGGCGTAGAGCTGGCGGCAGAGCTGCACAACGCGGCGCACGAGCTGGCGGCTTACGGGCTGGGCCAGATAAAGCCTGAAAACCTGCGCATCACGGTGATAGAGGCCGGTCCGCGAGTGTTGCCGGCACTGCCTGAACGTATCGGTGCGCCAGTCCACAAGACGCTTGAAAAACTGGGCGTGACAGTGCTGACAAACGCTGCCGTGAGTGAGGTGACGGCAGACGGTTTGATCACGGCGACCGGGGAAGTCATTCCTGCGAGTTTGAAAGTCTGGGCGGCGGGTATCCGTGCCCCGGCCTTCCTGCATGAGCTGGATGGGCTGGAGAGCAACCGCATCAATCAGTTGCAAGTGCTGCCGACGCTACAGACCACCCGCGACGAAAATATCTTTGCCTTCGGCGACTGCGCGGCCTGCCCGCAAAAAGGCACCGACCGCAATGTTCCGCCTCGCGCTCAAGCGGCTCATCAGCAGGCGTCTTTGCTGGCCAAATCGCTGCGTCTGCGGATCGAAGGCAAGACACTGCCGGAGTACACCTACAAGGACTACGGCTCGTTGATTTCCCTGTCGAGCTTTTCGGCGGTCGGCAATCTGATGGGTAACTTGATGGGCAGCGTAATGCTCGAAGGCTGGCTCGCGAGGATGTTCTACGTGTCGCTGTATCGCATGCACCAGATGGCGCTGTATGGCGCCTTCCGCACCCTGATGCTGATGCTGGGCAGCAAAATCGGCAAAGGCACCGAGCCACGGATGAAGCTGCACTAACCTGTAGCACCTGTGCCAATGCCTGTCGGGGTTGGCACGCTGTTTACCAGGCTCTGCGCTGCATGCGGCGGCGCAGAGTGTTACGAGATGAGTCAGCTCTCCAAACGCGAGCTACGATCCAACCCTCGCCCCACCTGCCCCGCCACGCCACGAACTACAAGCGTCCGGCACGATTCTCGTGCTGACTTGCCGTCCTCGCAATAACAGCTATTTTTAACAGTTATAGCTTTCCGTATGGCCTAACGGACGGAAGGCGTTGACGTGGCTATCAAGTTCGTCGCGATCACGCAGATAACCTTACAGTTGTTAATCGTAGTAGCACTGTTCAAGGATCGAACCCATGATGTCGAATCAACTCCGCACCCCGCCAGTACAAGCCCATCCGCGTTTCGTCTGGTTCCCGTTGATTCCTGTCATCCCCGCCGTCGCCTGGCTGTTCGTCCAGTCGGGCACAGCGCCAGACAATCTTTTCGCCAGTGCTGTGCTGATCGCGGTGGGTGTCGGTGCCGGTTTCTGGGCAGCCCGCTCGCAGGCCGACAAAGTGAATCTGGCCGTCGCTCAGGCGCTGGATCACCAACACACGCACAACGCTCAAACCACCGCGATGGCCGCCAGTACTCAGATTAATGAGGTACTGCTCGGTGCGATGCCGATCTGGGTCAAGCAGGTCGAAAGCTCGCGCGAGCAGACCGAAACCGCCATCGTCGCGTTGACCACCCGGTTCATGGGGATTTCCGAACGTTTGCAGGATACGGTGCAGGCTTCGCAGCACGCAGCCGGCGAACTGGACGGACAGAATGCCGACGGCGCGTTGAAAGCGCTGTCGCAGAGCGACAGCGAGCTGACTCAGGTGATCGACTCGCTCAAGGCCACACAAGCCAGTCGTGACCAGACGCTTTCCCAGGTTCGCGGCCTCACTGCCTACACAGGCGAATTGCGCACCATGGCCGCCGACGTGGCCGCCATTGCTGCGCAGACCAACCTGCTGGCCCTCAACGCTGCCATCGAAGCCGCCCGCGCGGGCGAAGCGGGACGCGGTTTTGCGGTAGTGGCCGACGCCGTGCGCAGCCTGTCCAGCAAGTCCAGCGAAACCGGCCAGCAGATGTCGGCCAAGGTCGACATCATCAACAACGCCATTACGCAACTGGTGCAAGCCGCCTCCAGCGGTGCCGATCAGGACAGCCATTCCGTTACAGCCTCCGAGCAAGGCATCCAGAACGTGCTGGAGCGCTTCCAGAGCATTACCGGACGTCTGGCCGAATCCGCCGACCTGCTGAAACAGGAAAGCTACGGTATTCGCGACGAGATGACCGAAGTGCTGGTCAGCCTGCAGTTTCAGGACAGGGTCAGCCAGATCCTGGCCCATGTTCGCGACAACATCGACTCTCTTTATGCGCACCTGCTACAGGCCAGTCAGTCCCCGGACGAAGCCGTTGCCATCGACGCGCGACAATGGCTGGCACGCATGGAGTCCACCTACGCAACCGATGAACAACGCCGTACACACCGCGGCGAATCGGCTGCGCAGCAGAATTCGCAGGAAATCACGTTCTTCTAGGAGTAGATCATGGCTAAGAGTGTATTGGTGGTCGACGATTCAAGCAGTGTCCGGCAGGTCGTCGGCATTGCTCTGAAAAGTGCCGGATACGATGTCATCGAAGCCAGCGACGGTAAGGATGCACTGGGCAAGCTGACAGGGCAGAAAGTGCACCTGATCATCAGCGACGTCAACATGCCGAACATGGATGGAATCACCTTCGTCAAAGAGGTGAAGAAGCTGGCCAGTTACAAGTTCACCCCCATCATCATGCTGACCACCGAGTCTCAGGAATCGAAAAAGGCCGAGGGTCAGGCCGCCGGTGCAAAAGCCTGGGTGGTGAAGCCATTTCAGCCAGCACAAATGCTGGCCGCCGTATCCAAGCTGATCCTGCCCTGAGACCGACGGCCCTGGAGGTCAGCATGACGACATCTGCAGAGACCAGCCAAGACGCCGCCCGCGTGCAGATCGAAGGCGAGTTGACGATCTACACCGTCACCGAACTCGCCGCCCGAATACTGCCGCAGGTCGGCACAGCCGCAAGACTGGACGTCGACCTGTCGCAAGTAACCGAAATGGATGGCGCGGGACTGCAATTGCTCGCGGTCATTCAGCGCGAGGCCGAAAAAAACGGCACAGCGCTGCACATGACCGGCCAGAGCAAGGCCGTGACGGAAACCTTCGAGTTATGCAACCCGGGCGTCGTGCTGTAGCGCACCTATTGGCAGCATTGCCGAGTAGTTGGACATAGGAAGTCAATGTGAGCATTAACCTCGATCAGGCTCAGCAGACGTTTATCGTCGAAGCGCGAGAGCTGTTGCAGGCGATGGAGGAATCCCTCCTGCAACTTGAAAGCGAACCGGGTGATGTGGACGCGATTGGCGCAGTCTTTCGTGCGGCACACACCATCAAGGGTTCGGCCGGATTGTTCGGGCTGACCCCGATCGTGAGTTTTACCCACATCGTCGAGGACGTGCTGGATCGTCTGCGCGAAGGCAGCGTTTCAGTGGATGCACAGCTGATCGCAGTGCTGCTCAAGTCCGGCGATCACATGCTCGAGCTGATCGACGTGGTCGCCAGTCGGGGCGAGCAACTTCAGCCGCCTGCTCTTGAGCGCGAAGCTGCGCTGCGTCAGGCGTTGCAGGTCTATCAGGCACCAGACACCACGCAGGCTGCCGAAGAGGCTGCTGCAACCGGCGTCACTGATGGCGAAGAAGTCGAAGCGTCATGGCATATCTCTCTGCGCTTCGGCGTGGATGTGTTTCGCAATGGCATGGACCCGCTGTCGTTCCTGCGTTACCTCAACACACTGGGGCAGATGGTCAAGGTCACGACCGTCACCGACAGCATTCCAGCGGTGGAATCGTGGGACCCGGAATCGTGTCACCTGGGTTTCGAGATCGAGTTCCGCTCCGCTGCCGGTCACGCCGCAATCAACGAAGTATTCGACTTCGTGCGTGAAGACTGCACCGTGGAAATCACCCTGATCGATCAAGTCGAAGCAGATGCCGAGCCTGTCGGCACAGAACTGGTGTCGCAGAACGAGCGCAGCACTGTAGTGGCAAGCGGCGAACTGCTGGGCGACCAGCGAGCGGTGCCGCGAGAACCTGGCATTGCGACGGTGGTGGATCGCTCACAGAGCGGCGACCAGAAAAGTAAGGACGGACGTTATGTGCGCGTCAATGCCGACAAGCTCGACGAGTTGATCAACCTGGTCGGCGAACTGGTGATTGCCAGCGCTGGCGCCAGCCTGTTGGCCAAGTCGTGCGACAACGATCCGCTTCAGGAAGCCAGCTCGACCGTGTCGGGGCTGGTCGAGCAGATTCTCGACGGCGCGCTGCACCTGCGCATGATCCCGATCGGCGACACCTTCAACCGATTTCGTCGGGTGGTGCGCGATGTCAGTCAGGAACTGGGCAAGGATATCGACCTGATCATCAACGGCGCAGAAACCGAACTGGACAAGACGGTTGTCGAGAAGATCGGCGACCCGCTGATGCACCTGCTGCGCAACTCGATGGACCACGGTATCGAAAGCGCCGAAGCCCGCCGCGCCGCTGGCAAACCGGCCAAGGGCCACTTGAGTCTGAACGCCTACCATGACTCGGGCAGTATCGTCATCGAGATTGCCGATGACGGTGCCGGCCTCAACCGCGAGCGCATTCTGGACAAGGCCCAGCAGCGCGGTCTGGTGGCTGCCGGTGCGAGCCTGACCGATCAGGAAATCTACAACCTGATCTTCGAACCTGGTTTTTCTACCGCCGAAGCCGTCACCAACCTGTCCGGGCGCGGCGTCGGCATGGACGTGGTCAAGCGCAACATCACCCTGCTGCGCGGCACTGTCGACCTCGACAGCCAGCCCGGCCAGGGCACCATCGTGCGCATTCGTCTGCCCCTGACGCTGGCGATCATCAACGGTTTTCTGGTCGGCATTGACCAGTCGACTTACGTGATCCCGCTGGACATGGTTCAGGAATGCATCGAGCTGGATGAACAGGATCGCCAGACGAGCCGCGACAACGGCTACCTGGACCTGCGTGGCGAGGTGCTGCCGCTGGTCTACCTGCGCGAGCACTTCAACCACGAAGGCCCCGCAGCACGCCGCCAGAACGTGGTGGTAGTGCGCTACGCCGAACACAAGGCCGGGCTGGTGGTGGATGACCTGCTCGGCGAATTCCAGACCGTGATCAAACCCTTGGGCAAGCTGTTTGGCGCTCTGCGCGGAATCAGCGGCTCGACGATTCTGGGCAGCGGTGCGGTGGCGTTGATTCTCGACATACCGGCATTGCTCAACCAGATCGTACAAATGGACGTCCGCGCCACCCAGTCCCCTCATTCGCTCTCGCCCGCTTCTCGCTGACGGATTTGCAATTCCAAGGAGTAACCCGATGAAATGGTTTTACGATCTGAAGATATCCACCAAGCTGATTACCTCTTTTCTGGTGGTTCTGGCGTTGACCGCAGCGATGGGAGTCTTTGCGATTATCCAGCTAGGCCAGGTCAACCAGGCCGCGCAGGACATCAAGGAAAACTGGATGCCGTCCATGCGGGCGGCTGCGGGCATGCGATTCTTCGCAGCCAGTTACCGACTAAAGGAAAACCGTCATATCGCCGCGGACGCTGCCCCGGAAAAAGCCCAGATGGAGCTTGAGGCAGCAGAAGCACGCAAGCAGTTTGAAGCGCGACTGGCCATTTACGACAAGTTGATTGTCAGTGATGAAGATCGTCAATTGTTCAGTAGCGTGAGCGCGTCATGGGCCGCCTACCTGAAGGTCAGTAGCGACCTGTTCGATCAATCACGCCAAAACCTGGAGGCTCAGGCGCGCACGTTACTCAAGGGCGAATCCAAGACGCATTTTGATGAAGTGACCACTCAGCTGCAAAAAATGGTCGATCTGAATGAAGCTGGCGCGACCATCGCTGGCAACAAGGGCACCAGCCTGTACGAAACCTCACGTATTTCGATCATCGTGGTACTGGTTGCAGCCTTGCTGATCGGTCTGGGCCTGGCGCTGTTCATCGCGCGGATCATTTCGCGCCCACTCAAGGAAGCAGCCACTGCCGCTGAGCAACTGGCCGAGGGCAACCTCAACGCACACATTGGTCACGGCTCCAAGGACGAGACCGGCATGGTGCTAAACGCCATGCGCAATATGGTCGGCAAACTGTCGCACATCATCGGCGAAGTGCGTAACGCCGCCGACAACCTGGCCAGCGCCTCGGAAGAAGTCAGCGCGACGGCACAGTCGATGAGCCAGGCGACCAGCGAACAGGCAGCCAGCGTCGAAGAGACCAGCGCTTCGGTCGAACAGATGAGCGCCAGCATCAACCAGAACACCGAGAACGCCAAGGTCACCGACGGCATGGCCAGCAAGGCTGCCAAAGAAGCCACCGATGGTGGCGAATCGGTACAGCAGACCGTGGTCGCGATGAAAAAGATTGCCCAGCGCATCAGCATCATTGATGACATTGCCTACCAGACCAACCTCCTTGCACTGAACGCTGCTATCGAAGCGGCCCGCGCCGGTGAGCATGGCAAAGGCTTCGCGGTGGTGGCTGCCGAGGTGCGCAAGCTGGCGGAACGAAGCCAGATTGCCGCTCAGGAGATTGGCGAGCTGTCTTCCAGCAGCGTGGAAATGGCCGAAAAGGCCGGCAAGTTGCTGGACGAGATGGTGCCATCGATCAACAAGACTTCTGATCTGGTGCAGGAAATCAGCGCCGCTTCCGAAGAGCAGGCGGCAGGCGTCGCACAGATCAACACGGCCATGACGCAACTCAATCAGGTAACCCAGCAGAACGCATCGAGTAGCGAAGAGCTGGCCGCCACGGCAGAAGAAATGAGCAGCCAGGCCGAACAACTGCAGCAATCCATGAGCTTCTTCACCCTCGACGCGTCGCCAAAAGCCGCAGCACACAGCAACAAGATCGACAGCCACGGCAGCCCGACCCGCCAGCCGCCAAGGCCCGTGCAGCAAGCGCCGCGCAAGGCCTTTACGCACAGCATGGCCAGCTCGCCGGACGAATCGGAATTCACTCGTTTCTGATCGACGGCTTCGATACCGATTCACTGGGAGAACGACATGGGCTCATTGGTCACGACTCGACAGGCCGCAACAGCGGTCGAGGAAGAGGCGCAGTACCTGACATTCATGCTGGGTGGCGAGATGTTCGCCATCGGCATTCTGGGCATCAAGGAAATCATCGAGTACGGCAGCCTGACCGTCGTGCCGATGATGCCCGCGTTCGTGCGCGGCGTGATCAACCTGCGCGGCGCGGTGGTGCCGGTGGTTGATCTGTCGGCGCGTTTCGGGCGCCAGAACTCGGACATTACCCGGCGCTCGTGCGTCATCATCATCGAAGCCAGTACCGAGGACGGTCAGCCGCAGGACATCGGCTTGCTGGTCGATAATGTCTCGGCGGTACTGGAAATACCTGCGTCACAGATCGAGCCGCCGCCCAATTTCGGCGCGCGGATTCGTGCTGATTTCATCAGCGGCATGGCCAAGGTCGATGGCAAGTTCGTGATCGTGCTGGAAGTCGAGAAGGTGCTGTCCATCGACGAGATGTCCAGCCTGGCGGCAGCGGGTCAGACACCTGCTGCCGACCTTGACGCCCATTGAGGCCCGCGCATGGTTGATACAGCGTCGCTCAGTGATCGCGAGTTCGGCCAGTTCCAGTCCTGGCTGTACCGCGCTGCGGGCATCAAACTGACGTCGGCCAAGAAAGCACTGGTCGCTGGCCGCCTGTTCAAACGCCTCAAGCACTACGAGCTGGACAGCTACGGAGAGTACTTCAAGCTGATCATGACCGACCAGCGCAATGGCGAGCTGCAAATTGCGCTGGATTTGCTCACCACCAATGAAACCTACTTTTTTCGCGAGCCCAAGCACTTTGATTTCCTGCGCCAGCATGTACTGCCGAAGGTCTCGCCGGGCAAGGTATTCCGGATATGGAGCGCTGCCAGCTCGTCTGGCGAAGAGCCCTACAGCCTGGCAATGACACTGGCCGAACAACTGGGCACCTCGCCATGGGAGGTCATCGGCTCGGACATCAGCACGCGGGTGCTGATCAAAGCGCGCAGCGGCCACTACCCGATGGAGCGTACCGAGACGCTTCCGCAACCTTTGCTGTTCAAATATTGTCTGAAAGGCACAGGTCGCCAGGAAGGCACCTTCCTGATCGACAAGTCTTTGCGCAGCCGGGTCAGCTTCGTGCAGGTCAATCTAAATGAAACCCTTCCGGATCTGGGTGAGTTCGACGTCATTTTCCTGCGCAACGTGATGATTTATTTTGATCAGGAGACCAAGAGCAAAGTCGTGGCGCGATTGATACCGCGCCTCAAACCCGGTGGCTATTTCATCATCAGCCACTCGGAAAGCCTGAACGGTGTGAATGACGTGTTGAAAATGGTCTCCCCTTCGATCTACCGCAAACCATGAACACCCCCGTCGGCGTCTGCGAAACAGTGCTGGCCCCCGGCGACGTGGTCTTCGAGACCCGGCCTGTGCGCTTGCGTACGCTGCTGGGTTCCTGCGTGGCGATCACCTTCTGGCATCCGCATCGGCGTATTGGCGGCATGTGCCATTTCATGCTGCCGGGGCGTATCCGCAAGCACGAGCCGCTGGACGGCAAATACGCCGATGAGGCAATGGAAATACTGATCCGCCACGCGCTGGCCAATGGCACACTGCCTGCGGAGTATCAGATCAAGCTGTTTGGTGGCGGTGAAATGTTTCCTGCTCAACGTCTCGAGCAACACATGCATAACGTCGCAGACCTGAACATTCACGCAGCGCTTGCGCTGGCCGAGCAGCACCATCTGCAACTGATCGCTCAGGACCTCGGCAGCACCGGTCATCGCAACATCATCTTCGACCTGTGGGACGGAAACGTATGGGTCAGGCACCAACCAATGGATGTAAGTGAAAAAGATGCCAAACAAAAAAATCAGCGTATTGCTGGTCGATGATTCGGCTGTCGTTCGCCAGGTACTCGTAGCCATCCTCAACGACACCCCCGACATTCATGTAATGGGCGCGGCGTCAGACCCGATATTTGCCATGAGCAAGCTGGCCCAGGAATGGCCCGACGTCATCGTGCTGGACGTGGAAATGCCGCGCATGGATGGCATCACGTTTCTCAAGAAGATCATGAGCGAGCGGCCGACACCGGTGGTGATCTGCTCGTCGCTGACCCAGAAAGGCGCGGAAACGTCGCTGCAGGCGTTGTCCGCAGGGGCGGTGGAAATCATCACCAAGCCCACGACCGGCCTGAAGAACTTCCTGATCGAGTCCGCTGCCGAGCTGATTTCGGCGATTCGTGCGGCCGCACATTCCAATGTCAAAAACCTTGGCAAGCGCGCCGCTGCACCAGTCCTGAACCCCGCCAGCAAGTTAACCGCCGACGCCATCCTGCCTGCCGCCAGTGGCCATGCCATGGCGCAGACCACCGAACGCATCGTCGCGATCGGTACGTCGACCGGCGGCACCCAGGCGCTGGAAGCGGTATTGACCGCCCTGCCCCGCGTGTGCCCCGGCATGGTCATCGTCCAGCACATGCCGGAAAAGTTCACCGCCTCGTTCGCCGAACGCTTGAACAGCCTTAGCCAGATCGAAGTGCGCGAGGCCCGAAACAATGACCGCATCCTGCCGGGCCTGGCGCTGATTGCGCCAGGCGGCAAGCACATGATGGTCACGCGCAGCGGCGCCTATTATCACGTTCAGGTCATCGACGGCCCGCTAGTCAACCGGCACCGTCCTTCCGTGGACGTACTGTTTCGCTCTGTGGCCAAGTTCGCCGGCAAGAACGCCACCGGCATCATCATGACCGGCATGGGCGACGACGGCGCACGCGGGCTCAAGGAAATGCTCGACGCAGGCAGCTCGACCGTGGCTCAGGATGAGGCCAGTTGCGTGGTGTTCGGCATGCCCAAGGAAGCGATCAAACTGAATGCAGCGCAACGGATTATTCCGCTGCAGGAGATTCATCAGGTGATCTTGCACCGGTAACGTCAGCGCGCTTGCCGATCAGCTCAGGAAACCTCAGCGTCCGCCATAAGAGAGCCTGCCAGTGACTGCAAAACCTTGTTCAAGCATCACAATCTTTTCGGGCTGAAAGTAATGCCCCGGATTGAGCAGAACTTCCTGCTCACCCGCGCCGCTGATGCTCATCTGCGGGTTATGAGCATCCTGAATTGCGTCGACGTGGATACCCGCAACACGGTCGGCCTTGAAGCGGAAAAAAATCGATGCCGGATCGAAGTTACCACGCCGCAGCTCTCCAATTGCCTGCCTGCGCAACACCTCGGAAGCCGCATCTCTGCTTGAAAAATCTACCGTGTACCGAGCCCTTCCCAACTCTCTGCCATCGTCCACACTGGAGAACTCTACAGCGGCTGCGGCGCCTGATGTGGTGCTGAGGAAGCCGTTGAATCGTATTGATTGTCCCGCCAGCAAGGCGCCCAGTGCTGAACGGCCGTCCAGTTGGGTGGTGAACAGATCGTTATGCCCTGTCGCCCCTTTCAAGAGGGAAACGCCTGAAATACGCGGAGCGGCGTGAATAAACTGTTGTAAAAGGGCGACTTGCGGCGCCAGCTGATGTTCGATGTGAGTCTTGTGCATTTCAACTTCACTGGCGTTCAGTTCGCCCGCCTCATAATGTCGAGCGAAATCACGGACAAACTTATTGACCTCGGCTTCGTTGTTATATTTAGGGTCGAGGGATTGCAGGTAATGCCTCAGGGAGCGATAACCCATCGCGCTGATATTCATCAGGTAGTTATCGCCATAGTCCGCCTGATAGGTATGCAATGCATCAACGATGTGCTTGCCCTGCGCGGGTGAATAGCGGCGAAAGTGCTGCAGGCTGTTGTGTGCAATTCCGTTTCTTTCTGTCGGGAAATTATTCAGCTGACTGCTGAGAATATGCTGTTTCTCATGCTCAGCCGCGTGCGCCAATCGCTGGCTCTGATTTAAAACTTGCTGAGCAAAAGCAGGCGATATGCCTTGTTGACCCATCATCGTGGTGTGCACGGTCTGGGAAGTTGCAAACGCAGACGCAAACCCTGTCCGGTTAATCGCGGCCATGGCAACGGGGTGTCCTCCGACGAGCGCCGTCGCGTTTCCTGGCCTGGCACGCTGAACACTGTGTGGGGCCGCCTGAGCACGTGAAGCAGGGCGCTGGCTACCGGAAGACTGATTGTGGAGGTAGGCATGATTGGCAGAATGTTGAGATACCGGGTTTGGCATGAAGTGTTTCCTTGTAAGACGCCTCGTTGTGCGACGGCGTTTTCTATTTTCAACACGTGCTTTGTAAGCACATGCAGGTGTCACCAGCGGTCATCACAGAATCTGCACAGTACCCGTCAAGGGTTGTGAGCCATGTGATGTAAGGGGAGCTGGTTTGTATGCAGCGACGATCCACAAGCCAGGCCTGCTCAGCGGGTCCAGGGTGGTGGCAGCAATGAGCGATTTCCGGCGTTTGCATTCACTGGCGAAGCAGCAACCTCAGCAAATGAAACCAACTGAAAAAACGGTTCTGTTTCAAGTTCATTAGCTTGGCTGGATGACCCCGCTCTCTCGCTTTTGTGTTCATTACGATAAGACGCATACGCCCAGTGTCCGGGAGCAACATCCGAGGCCGGGCGATTACGGCTCTGCGCTATACCGGCCGCTCGCAACTCATGCTCGATGCTGCTGATCAAGCCCCTCATTTTCCCCATGTATTCGGGGCTGTAGGTGTTATCCGCACGGTCAGGTTTGGCATACAGCGTAAATTGAGCGCCCTGCGTGATGCGCGCTTGTTCAGGCGGCGCGTTTGTATGTACGCCACTCATGTCGGTCACTTTCCACTTGTCGACAGGGCTGTCGTCGGCTTGTAACAGTTTGCCTATCGCATCAAATGCGCGCGCAACGTGCTCGGGCGCCACACTCAGGTGAAACTTGTCACCGGCAAAGTCGCCCTTGCTCTTGGGCGCTCTGCGGTCCATGTGAATAAACATGTCGGTGCCCGTCATCCGGCATTTGTTGAACGCCGTCCAGCCGCCATGATTCTCGCCCCGCGCTCGCTGTAAGATCTCGTAGGTGGGGGCACGGTGATTCAAGGCGAACCGGGTCTGAGTGTGGGCAAGTACCTCTCCCTTATTCATGCGATTCAGTTCAGCGTTTGTATTTTTTCTTACCGGTGGTGGAGTCAGCTGGGTGTTCAGCTTCAAACTCAGCATGAGGCTGTTTACGGGCATAACATTGATTTCCTGCTTTCTATCGAGAACCAAAATGCAGGGGTGGCGACGCCGTCGTCCCCCTTTTGTATTCATGAGCCTGAATGGATTGATGGCTGTCTGTTCACGTAGAACCAGCGACCTTAAGTTGATTGACGTGATCAGGCGTAATACAAATACCCAACGTCAGGAGAATTGATCGCCTTTCGAAAAGCCGACGTCGTGTTTGATCTTGCCGTCCCTGAACTGGTCCATCCACGGCAGGACATCAGCGCCTGCGGCTTTTAGCGCGTCCATGTTGTCTTTCACAGCCTGATTGGCCCCGTCGCGCTCTTCGAAGTTACTGCCCCCGGCCCAGTTGGCGTTGCCGACTTCGCCTATTTGAGGCTTGAAGCCAGCACCCGTCAGCGCCTTTATCTCTGATGAAAGACGCGAAGACGCGTCGGCACCGCTGGCGTATTCATGGATACTGCCGATCAGGCCAGGGTTGCCACGGCCATTGGCGGCTTTCAACTGATCGGCGTATTTGACCAGCCCGCTCTCCCCGCCTGCCGTCAGACCGCCGCCCCAATTGCTGTCCTCTACCACAATGTCGCCCTTGTAACCGGCGTCACGCGCAGACTTGATCAACGTGCTTTGCATATCAGCCCAGCCCTGAGTGGCGCTCTTGCCACCTTCGTTGAACGTGTCGAGTACAAAACTTGGGTGCTTTCCAACTGCGGAAACGACGTTCTTGACATCATCGGCGGCTTGTTTGAGTTTTTCACCGGTCAAGACATTGCCGCCACCGCCATTGGCGTTGTCACGAAACGTGAACTGAACCTTGACCCCCTGTTTGTCGCCAGCATCGACCATCGCCTTGAGCTTGGCCATTTGCTCCGGGTCATTGATCTGGTCGTGGGTCATCTGCATGCGCAGTGTTCCCCCGCCGGCATTCTTCACATCTTCGACCATTTTTCGAGCTGCCTCGGGAGAGGCAATCCGGTCCGGAACAGTATTAGCGCCACCATGAGCACCCAGGCCAGAGTTGTTGAGCGGAAAAGTTTCACCGGACTGTTCAGGTGGGCTCGCGTCTGCAGCCGAACTGTTTGCACAGTCTGGGGAAGCTGAACTACTTCCAGGCCCGGACGATCCAGAAGGCTGGCTTGCAGAAGGCTCACTTGCGGATGAGTTGCTTGCAGATGGATGGCCTGCGGAAGTGTTGCCCATCAAACTTTTGAGCAGCGTAAAGATAAGCGTCTTCAGCGCCTCTACCAACTCGCTTTGACCTGAGCCACTTGCTCGTCCAGGGCCTGCAATAGCAGCGTTTGGCGTGCCGCTTCCCCAACTGACGGCATTGCTCGAGCCGTTTGTATGTTCTGGAGGGAGAAAGTTAACGGCATTGCCTGATGTTTTTCCGGAATGTTGCGGGTCCGGTGCCTGATTGCCTGGCGAGAGAGGTGACCACGATGAACCGTTATTACTTACGTGAGTATTAATCGTCATTTCATTACTCCGTTTCTGTGGACGTACACGCTGGGGTGAAACGGTTTTTCGCAATACTTCAAAAAACCTATACCGCTCACCAGCGTCCGAGCAGCTGAGGCTCAGTGGAAAGAGGCCTTTTGGAACACCTTCGCTGCATCCAGCAAGATGGCGGTGTCCAGTTCACTGGACAGCAATTTGTTGGCCTCGGAAAGCCTTGCCAGCTTGACACTTTGGGATTCAAATCCCATATCCGATGGCGTTCCACCGATGCGCCTGGCAAGGTAATAGCGGGTACGTGATGTTGTTCTGTCGTAATCACCAATGAAACCGTGAAGTTCAACCCTAAGACCGGTCTCTTCGTAGACTTCCTTGACGGCATTAGTCCTCAAGTTCAGCCCGGTTTCCTGTTTTCCCTTGGGCAACGAGTGAGCAGTGCCGAATACATGATTAGTCGGCTCGGTGACCCATATCCTGCCATCAGGTTCGAAAATTACTGCGCCACTGGCGGGATGAAGATGGCCATGATTCTGAAATTCCGGCTCTCTGAACTTCACAGCGCGGGTTGTAATCTGGCGCCAACCCGGAAGGGTTTCGGGACACCGCCATGAGGTGAACGGTATGTTGTTCAGGCTGCCACTGGCAAAATGGTGAGGTACGAAAACCGCCGTCCTGTCTGGAGTGTTCCATGTATTAGCCGTCGTGGGCGACGTGGGGGTTTTAACGGTAACTACCTGGCCATGCTCATTCTTCCGGGGGTGAATATGAGGAAGTTCCTGCTTCACACTGACAAGCCACTTCTTCCTTCTGATCAACATTTCTCCGAGCGCAGCGCGTTCGAGGCTATTACCAGGACCGTGGTTCAAGCAGAGCTCTCTGATATGCACGTCGGCTATTTGTTCTATCGCCGTAATACCAGCACGGATCTGATCACGCTCGATGTACTGAAAAACACGACTTGACGTGTTGTCTTTCCTTGACAGCATGGTCACCAGCTCCATAGGCGTGGCGCTAAACTGGCTTCCCTTGCGCTCTCCGCCTGCCCTGAAAATCATCGCGCCGCCCAGATCAATACGCACAGGCGTGTGATCTTGGGTAAACAGAATATTGTCCAGATCAAGCCCCGCGACATCCCAGTTGGCCAACCAGGCATCCACGGCAAACCCTTTCATCAACTGGCCGCTTCTCGCCATAGCGACAACGCCTTTGTGATTCCCTTCGAGCACTCTGGAAATTAACGCAGTTTTGCCATCACGGAGCGCGAGTCTTATTTCGGGGACGTCAATGCCTGCAGCGATATACAGCCTGGAAGCGAGCAGCTCGTTGCGAAAACGATCCATGTAGTTATCGGTGTAGTTATTCGTAAGGCGCCCGGTCTTCACATACCACTTGATGCCATTGGGCGCCCGGAACAAACCGCCCGGGTTAGATCCCTTGGCCCGGGAAAGCTGTTCCCATTTATCAGTCTCGGGTGCGGCGAGTTCGACAGCTCTTTTCGAGCGTCCCAAAACAGTCATCTCAACGGTGATGCCATCACCCTCCGGATAAGCCTGCGTAACTTCGTACCGGTTGGTGATATCCAGAATGACTTCGTGTTCACTCTTGCCCGCCACCGATGACGGCAATCGGCTTGTACTGAGTGTCACACCCTTGGCACCGCTGTGTCGGAGCGCTGGCACAGGCCCCATTGCTTTCAGTACAAAAAGAACCTGTATTTCATTCTTCTTCTCCGCATTGAGCAGTGCGAACCCCCTGGAAATCGCCGAAACCGTAGAGGCACTGGCCACGCCTCGTCCAGTGTAACCACCGTTTGCCAGCGGCATACCATGCACCAGGCCATGTGCCAGTTCACGACTGTAATAGCCGTGGGGAAGTTTCAGTAAGTCCAGCGCAGAACGCTTATCAAGAGATATGCCCCGGTAAAGCACTTTATGACAGCATGGTTTGGCTAATTCAATGGAATAGCGCGGTATCGCATCCCTTAGAAAGGCAAATTCAGTGTTGGTTGTTTCAGCGGCAGTGTACTTCTGCAGCACCCGCATGAACTTGTTACCCTCTATCGATTGCAACACGGCGTGTTGCCTGTCAGCCAGGTGATGCTCATCAGCCGTGTTGAAATGGCTCAGAGGGACGCTTTTGCCTCGCCCGCGCGAGATAAAGTTAGGCACCCAATTGCTGCTGACGGACGGCCCCTGCATAGGCTGGTGCGCTGGAGCAGGTGGGTTTTGCGCAGCGGAAAACCCAGGATGACTGAAATTATATTTTATGGGATTTATCATTAAGCGTTCCTGTAAATCCGTCTTGGGGCACGCGATGAAACGTTGTCTCTGGAACAGCGGGCATCTACTTACATCTGGCCAGATCGCCAGCAACCGATACGCGCAAGGCACGTAGCCACACCCTGAATAAAGCCAACTGATAATAAGAAGACGGGAATAAGCAGCTCATTGCCACCAATGTGCAAAGGTCATCAATAAGCAGGCTTTATAATTCAATCGATGTAATACACCGCAGAGACTAATCATCTATACCCAGTGGAAATTGAGTAGATGAGTGTCGCACTGCACCAGTGGGTTCCAGAAAATAATGAGAATACGTCTCACTTATCATCCGGTATCACTGACAGTGATCAACAATGAGCCAATCGGCGCTGCCCTTTCAGGAAGTAATGGTGTCGCTTGTCAGCCAGGTCTACCGGCAAAAAACGCCATCAGCTCGCGTTTCATTCAGCGAGCATTTGCTGGACTCTGGCGATCAGCACATTGGCCGCAAATGGCTTGGCCAGCACTGACATCCCGGCCTCAAGCTGGCCGTCATTAAGCAACGCGCCCTCCGCATAGCCGGTAATGAAGAGTACTTTGAGACCAGGCCGCGTTACACGGCCTGCGTCGGCCATCTGACGCCCATTGATACCGCCAGACAACCCCACATCGCTTATAAGCAAATCCAGGCGCACGTTGGACTGAAGTATCCGTAACCCTCCCGCGCTGTCAGTTGCTTCAATAGCGATATAGCCTTGATCCTCCAAAACCTCTGTGACCAACAAACGTACCGTTGGCTCATCCTCGACGACCAACACTGTTTCGCCTTCCTTCGCTCGTGGGTTAGCGACTGGCGCGGAGCTGGAGTCGCTATTGCAAACGCCGCCCTGGTGCTGGGGCAAGTAGATGGTTACTGTCGACCCTGCTCCCACAACCGAGTGAATGCGGACCTGGCCGTTTGATTGTTTGGCAAACCCGTAAATCATGGATAAGCCCAGGCCTGTACCCTGACCGATGGGTTTGGTGGTAAAAAAAGGTTCGAACGCTTTGGCGATGACCTCGGGAGGCATGCCCGTTCCGGTGTCCGATACACTTAACGACAGATAATTTCCTTCAGGCATGTCCTGGCGTAAAGAGGCCTTCGCGTCGATTGAACGGTTAGCCGTCTCAATGACAATAGTGCCCCCGTCAGGCATCGCGTCACGTGCATTGATGCACAGATTCAACAAGGCATTTTCCAGTTGAGAAGGATCAACCAATGCCAGCCATAGATCCGAGACTTTGGCTGTCTTGATCTGCACACTTGGACCTACCGTACGCTGGAGCAGATCAATCATGCCGCCGATGAGTTCGTTGACGTCAGTCGCGGTCGGCGCAAGAATCTGGCGGCGCGAAAACGCCAGCAGGCGGTGCGTAAGTGCTGCGGCGCGCTTTGTCGCCCCAAGCGCCGCCGCCATATACTTATCGATGTTTGTGAGCCTGCCTTGTGCGAAACGAGCGTTCATAAGCTCAAGGCTGCCCAAGATGCCGGCTAACAAATTATTGAAATCGTGGGCCAGGCCCCCGGTAAGCTGCCCCACTGCCTCCATCTTCTGCGATTGCCGCAGTTGCTCTTCGGATCGCATCAGTTCTTCAGTGCGCTCGGCAACGCGCTGCTCCAGTGTTTCATTAAGCATGCGCAAATCTGCTATCGCCCTGTCACGCTCTGCTTCCAGGGCGCGGCGCTCTTCCAGGTCTATCAGAACACCCGGCAAACTAAGCGCCGTTCCGTCCTCAGCCCGGTTAACCCGGCCATTGGCCTCGATCCAATAGTAATTACCGTCCGGGCGGCGAACACGATATTGATGTACGTAGGCGCTGCCACTCGCTATCACTTGTGCAATAGCTGCAGTAATACCCGCTCTGTCATCAGGGTGTACGGTGGACAGGACCTGCGCTTGTGTCAGCCCTTGCCGACCTATTGCCTGATCCAGGCCAAAGGACTCGGCAAAGGGCTCATCAACGGTGAAATCATCACTGATAAGGTCCCAGTGCCACGTGCCGATAATGGCACCGGCCGCAAGTGCTAGTTGCACCCGCTCGACACTTTCACGCGCCAGGGCTTCACTGGCTCGCAAACGCTCCTGAGTTTTGCGCCGCTCAGTCACATCACTGAAAAATATCGCAATCTGGCGGTCGTCAGGATTGCCCACCTGTACGGCTCTCACGTCGAACCAACGGTTGAATGTTCTGGCGTAATTCTCGAACGTTTTCGGCTCCCCGGTTTTTGCGACGTGACCGTATATCTCAAACCAGAACGGCTCGAGGTCAGGCGCAAACTCTGTCACCCACTTGCCACGCAGATTGACACCGGCTTCCCGCTCGAAGGCAGGATTGGCCTCTAGGAAGCGATAATTCACTGGCTTGTCGTGCTCGTCAAACTTCACCTCGACAATGGCGAAGGCGGCTTCGATTGTGTAGAGGATGGTTCTAAAAAGCTCATGGCTTTGGCGCAACGTGACTTCGGAGGCAGGTGTTTCTGTCAGGTCGAGTTTGACCTTGCTGGTGTGTCGGAGGCTTTGTTCCTTGCCTGTAGTTTCAGCGCGCAGGCGTAAGACCTCGGCCATGAGTTCGGCCTTGGTCAGGTGCTCTACTCCATCACTATAGGGCATTGCTTTCCTCATCGACGTCAACGTGTTGCGGGTGGGAAGAAGAGCGTTGGAAAAGACCGTTGGGTCAATGCAATCCGCAGCAGCCAATACCACTTCCTGACAGCCTGGAGGCCGGCAATTATTCGGTTACCGTTGTCAAAGCGCCTCATTACCAGCGTGGTCGTGATTCGGGTGCGCATGACTCTAGACTGCCCTGGTTGATATCGATTCAATAATTCGACTGTCGTGGCCGCGCAATACCTGTCGAAAAAGTCGAGACGAAGCTGTTTTTCATCTGTCCTAAAAAATAGTCGTACAACCTGAAAGGTGAGAAAACACGCTCATGCCTGCGAGTGAAACCGTCAGTTATCTGCAGCAACACAACTTGCTACTGGCCACCGCTGAGTCGTGTACGGCAGGTCGCATAGTTGCTCTTTTGGCGGAGGTTCCCGGCAGCGGTTCGTTGGTCGACTGCGGCTACGTTGTTTACTCGCCAGAGGCCAAGCACCGCCTTTTGGGCGTGAAGCCTGAAACCATCGAGCGCTTCAATCTCACCAGCGTCGAGGTTGCTCAAGAGATGGCAGAGGGCGCGTTGCAGGACAGCCCTGCCAATGTAGCGATTGCAACGACCGGCCTGTGCGGGACCGAGGACGTAGACGGCATTCCGGCAGGTACTGTGTGTTTCGCCTGGGGCTTTGTACATGCAGGGCGCACTTGCGTATTCACTGAAATACAGCGTTTCTCTGGCGACAGAGAAACCATGCAGCATGAGGCAGCACTGCATGCATTGGAAAGGCTGCCTTACTTTCACTTGAAGCTGAAGGGCCTGGAAAATTCAATTGATGAACACCCGCCCCTCTGCGACGCGTGACAGCTTGCGTAGAAGTCAGTCGACCGGTTGATCATCGATCATACGTTTGCTTGAAGCGAGCCATTACAAGGAGTTGAGATGAACAGCACACACCCTTTCTCGAGACGAACAATAATCAGACTACCGCTCGCAGTCTTCGCTGCATTCTCCATTGTGGCGTGCGCAGGCAACAATAGCGGCTCCAATGTTAATGCGCCCGGCGCGCCTGCAACAGCCTCCACAAAAGTCCTTGAGGCCGGAGCGAATGTTCTCCAGACACGCCCACCCATTAAAGCGTTGAACGCATACCTTGACGGCTTCCATTTCTATAACGGTCGTCTTCATTCACAGATGGAAGCTCATCACTATTGTTCGATTGTGAATGAAGAAGTCATCCAGTGCGTCATCTACGACGGTAACGTCAAGGACGCAAAGTTGATGGGCGTCGAATACATCATCAGCAAGCGATTGTTCACGCAGCTCCCGCCCGCCGAGAAGGCCTTGTGGCACAGCCATGTGCATGAGGTGAAATCAGGTCAGCTCATCGCCCCGGGAATTCCTGCTCCGGCGGAGCATGCATTGATGGAGAAGCTCGTGAATACCTACGGAAAAACCTGGCACACGTGGCATACGGACCTCGACAAGACTCTTCCGCTGGGCGTGCCTCAACTGATGATGGGATTCACCTCTGACGGGCAGATAAAGCCCGCGCTGGTTCAGCAAAGAGATTCCAGATTCGGCGTAAACAGCGAAGAAGAGAAAAAGTCTCGAGCAGATATTCCGACACCGGCGGTAGACGCAGGTGCCGACGCCTGGCGTAACGGCAACGCCTTTCAGATAAAAGACCCCACAGGCGGCCACTCTCATTAGTAGGCAAACCATTGCTGCGCAGAATAAAAGAGGTGCGCATCACCGAAGCAGACATCATGGAAGCTGCACGAACCACTCAAGGGATCGTCGAGATGAAAGATATCAAGTACGCGTTCATTGAAAGAAATGGGGCTATCTCGATCATATCTGCAACTTGATAGCGCGCATTGCTGAACACGACTGGGTGTTTTTTAACACCCAGTAGATCAAAAATTGCTTTAGCCATCGAAAGCCATCGAATCAAGACGCACGCACATTTAGTGTGCAAGCTACTTCTTCTTTAACGCCTCGATCAACTCGGCCTTGGTCATGTTGGACCTTCCCGACAGGTTACGACTTCGGGCTTCCGTCATCAGGCTCGCCTTGGTTTGCGTCTCCAATGACGCAGAGGATTCTCGTGAATGACCCTGTCGGGTTTTAGCGGCGCGTTTCGCGGAGTCGGACTCGGCTTTCTGCTTGCGTGCCAGAGGCGTTTTGCGACCAGACCCTCCTGGTTTTTCGCCACCTCCCGACTGCTTGTTGACAGTCGCCCACGCACGTTCCTCAGCCTGAGCTTTGGGTACGCCTTTGTGCTCGTAAGACTCCTCGATGTGCTCAGCCTTACGCTTCTGTTCTTCGGTGTATTTGTCCTTGCTTCCACGTGGCATGACATTTACCTCCTCGTAAAAGGTATGCAGCGACCGCTAACTTGAGTCAGCGCCGCCACACGGCAATATCAGGTCAGGCTAGCGCCCGGCTCAAGCTTGCTCGTCTTGCTCTTCATCATCGTGTTTGAGCGCAGGCTTCATGCCTGGCTGAGGTGCGTGCTCGGCATTTGGCGCAATTTCTTCACCGTGGTTCTTTTTCTCTTGCTGGACTTTTTTGTCGTGAGCGACGTTACGTGGATCGGTCATGGGAATTCCTTGATTGGCAGAGGATTCAAATATCCATCGACGCGATATGTTGGTTTTGAGCGCCGGGACAAGATTTGGAGTCAGGTCGTGCCAAGGCGTTCAGTGCATTTCTACCCAAGGTTTGCCAGAGTGAATTATGAAATACCCAGTGTGCATGGCGAACTTGATGTGCTCACGTCCCGGCAGCTATTTCATCGTAGAAGATCTTGAAACCGGTAATACGCACCCACCAATGGCAGAAACCAGGGGTTCCCGAAATGCCCAGGAATCGCTGGCCAAGTAAAATCTCGCCATGGGTTCAAGTCGGAACGGCCGTCGAGAACTTCGGCCATGATCGCGCCCATATAGGTCGACATATGCGTGCCGTGGCCGCTGTAGCCCATTGAATAAAACAACCCATCATGCTCACCGGCGCGAGGAAGGCGGTCGCGGGTCATATCGACCATGCCACCCCAACAGTAATCAATGCGTGTATTGCTCAATTCCGGAAATACTTCGATCAGCGATTTCTGCAGGATGATCCCGCTTTTCATGTCGGAGGCGGGGTTGGATGTAGCGAATCGCGCACGACCACCGAACAGCAAACGATTGTCGGGAGTAACCCGAAAGTAATTGACGAAGTTTTTCGTATCGGTGGTCATGCGTCGGCGTGGTAACAGACGGTCAAGCACCTCTATTGAAAGGGGCTCTGTGACAATGATAAACGCCCCCACCGGCACAATGCGTCGGCGAAACCACGCCAAGGGGCCCACCGAGGATGTACCGGTCGCAAGCAGCACTTGTTTGGCACGCACTTCACCACGCGGCGTCTTGACTTGATGCACTGTGCCAGTCTGACGCGAGAGACCAAGCACCGGGGCATTTTCATAGATTCGCACCCCGCGTCGGGCAGCCGCCTCTGCAAGGCCCTGGCCGTAGCGACCAACATGCATGCCGGCGCTTTTGCCGAAAACCAGGCCGCCAAAATACCGGTCCGAACCGATCTCGCTGCTCAACTGCTCGCGCGTCAACATGTAGGTGTCGGGGTCACACTCCTGCTCCATGAGCGCCTGCGACCGGGCCAGCTTGTCAAAGTGCTCAGGTTTGGCCGCAAGCTTGAGCTTTCCGACGCGCTTGAAATTGCAGTCGATGCCCTCCTCCGCGATCAGGGATTCGACTTTGCTTACCCCGGCATCAAAGGCGCGGTACAACATATTCGCGCGCTCACGCCCGATGGCAGTCGACAGTGCGTAGTAATCCTGAGCAAAGCCGTTGTTACACATCCCGCCATTGCGACCGGAAGCCGCATTGCCGACCAAGCCTGCTTCGAACACAGCCACGCTCGCGCCTTTTTTGGCAAGCGCAATCGCGGCGGACAGACCGGTAAAGCCGGCGCCGACGATTGCCACATCTACCTCGCCACTGGGCGCATCACGTTCACCGGCTGCAAATGCAGGCGCGGTATCCAGCCAGTAGGGCATCAGTTTCATCAGGGGCTGTCCATTATTTCAGGGTTAATCATCGGGTCGCGCATTACACAAATTCGCTGGCCGTACGCGTCAACCAATCGACTGGTTGGACAGGGCGAACAGCCGCGCATCAGTTTCAGCAGGGCAAACCTGCAATGGCGTCAGGCGGACCATGGGTATCGCATGGTCGACGCAGGGCAGACCTTGCTCGGTCAACCAATCCGATAAGCCTGCGTCTTCAGTGACGTCGATACGCACGAGCTGTCCGCGATGGGTATTGGCCAGTGCCGCGATCAGCGCCTTGGCATCCGCTGCAGCAGCAGGCCCCCTGGCGATTACCGGACCGATGACCACACCCTGCCCGAACTCGCGCACACAGCCGTAAGCTGAAACACCCGCGCCGCGATCAATGACCAAGGTACTGGCGTGGTCGAACAAGGCTTTCAGTAATACACTGCGATCCCGGCCTGTGGCGGCCAGATCCAGTTGTTGCAGCGGTTGCTCGTCATCGGCCTGCATGACACGCACGCTCACCGAATCAGGAACAAGGTGAGCGACATGTTCAAGCTTTGCCTGGTGCTGGTTGACCTTCCCATGCGCAACGAAGCCGAGCCGCGTGTACAGTGCCAGGCCTTGCTGAGTGGAATTGAGGATCAGCGTTCGCTCGCCGGCCTGCTGCATCAGTTGATCCATCAGAGCGCGCCCGATGCCCTGGCCCTGCAGCGAGGGGGAAACAATGATCATACCTACCGAGGCATGGTTTTCGCCTTGTGGCCACCACAACGCCGTGGCAAGCAGTTGCCCCTCCACCTCCACCGCAAGACCAGCGCCAAGATCGAAGGCGAAGCGCCAGTCCGCCTCTCGGTAAGGCCAGCGCAAAGCGTCTGAAAGCCCCACCGCCTGCGGTAAATGGTCTGCGCACAGCGGTATCACGCATGGAGACGAGCCCATAGAGGGTGCTCCACATACAGTTCCTTCGGGATTGC
Source organism: Pseudomonas coronafaciens pv. oryzae str. 1_6 (assembly GCF_000156995.2). NCBI lineage: Bacteria > Pseudomonadati > Pseudomonadota > Gammaproteobacteria > Pseudomonadales > Pseudomonadaceae > Pseudomonas > Pseudomonas coronafaciens. Next base: position 4,530,478 of record NZ_CP046035.1, read on the forward strand.
TCACCAAAAGTGCCTCGGGCAGGTATATCAACGATGTAGCCATTGTGATTGCTGCAACACCCTTTTATTACAACACCAGGAAATCAGCAGATGGTGTTGAACGGGCCGTTTGGCTGATAGAAAAAACCGTATTGTCCAAGTTCCTCAGCAGACTTGGCGTATTGCACCAAGCGTGGGCCTCTCGCAGAAGATTCGGCGCTCATCAGCGTTGACTCGCTGACAGCACGCGCAGAGGGGTCGAATGGCTGGGTACATCAGGGGATAAACAATTGCCTGCGTGTTTTTTGATTCAGGACGCCATCGCAACACCCCTACGCTGTGCAGACGTTTACAAGGGGCTGTTACGTGACGATCACACCTATCTCAGCCTGTGGCTCAATGCTTTGGCCGGGCGCTGATTATCCAGCGTGAGACCTGCGACTGAGTGGAAAATGAAGACGAGATAATGTTGTATCGATAACCGACTAATCCATTTAATAACACCTCACGGTTCATCAGGTTGGACGCAATAAAGTAAATACACCCCGTTGAAATCAAATGCTGTGGCGCCTCAGTGAGAAAACGAGTCAGCAAATCACCATTAGGGTCACATAATGCGATTTCAGCTTCGTGTTCTATCTTTTTGTCGAGTAAAGGCGGATTAAACAGAATCGTGTCGAAGCGCAGGCCTTTCAGATTTGAGAATAAATCGCTCTCTAGCACCCTCCCCGGTATCTCCATACGGCGGAGGTTTTCGGTGCTGCTCAAAATTGAGTCTTTTGAAATATCGGCCAGAACCAGATCCATCCCAGGGCGATAGAGAGATATCCCTATATAACCACTGCCACACCCGAGGTCCAACACGGCTCTCCCCAGATTTTCGCTCGACAGCGCTTCGACCAAAAGGCTGGAGGACAGTCCGGTCCCGGGATGGTACACATTAGGCGGAAGAAACAACTCGACTCCGCCTATTGAGGGAGCAGGTTGCGGGTTGGTCAGATTGGCAACGTGTTGCGCGTGGCTTGAAAACGTGCAGGGCCCGATCTCAATCCATTCCATCGGAAAAACCCGGGTATGGATTTCTGTCGATTCATTTGCATCTTCGTGCATTGAAAACGCCCTTGGCCGGTAGTGACCCAAGGTGAGTGGTAGCGAATCCGTTATGGTTCCAATAGCTCAACTGACTTCAGCCATCTCCCCGGCCCGATGCTCCGTGGGTTGGCTTGGGTTTATGAAAAATTACCCACCTGCGACCAGCCCACTATTCAGCGTCCATGTGTCTGTGAAAGACTTCTCACAGTTCACGAGAGGGAGGGCCACGATTTGAAAGCACTTATTCTGCTCGGTGCTCTGCTACTGAGCACGCCGTTGTCCGCTGCCCAGCTGGAATTGCAATCGGGTGAAAGCAGCCGCACCTGGCAAACCGAAGAATTACTTACCCATCCTCAGCTGCAGACTATTACCGTTAAAGATGATGTGTCCTACAAGCAGGACATGACCTACCGTGCTGTGCCTCTGGCCGCGTTGCTGAAGGGAACCAAGCCTGAGGATCACCTGCAGGCGGTGGCACTGGACGGGTTTGCCGCAGAGCTGCCAGCCGCGCCGCTACTCAATGAGAAAGGCGCACGGGCCTGGCTGGCTATCGAGGACCCTGCCCATCCTTGGCCGCCATTGTCCCCTGGCAAACCCAGCGCGGGGCCGTTCTATATCGTGTGGACAGCCCCGCAGGCAGGCAATATCAGCCCGGAGCAATGGCCGTTCGAAGTGGTCAGCATCAAGCGCATGGCTTCGGTTGCCGAGCGCTTCCCCGCCCTGTTGCCGGACCCGGCGCTCAAGCCTGACGATCCGGTCAATCAGGGTTTTGCGCTGTTTCAGCGAAACTGCCTGGCTTGCCACCGCTTGAACGGTGCAGGTGATGCACAATTAGGACCCGATCTGAATATTCCCTATAACCCGACCGAGTATCTGGGCATGGACTTCCTCAAGCGCTACATTCGCAACCCTCAGGATTTGCGTCAGTGGCCACAGGCGAAGATGCCGGGGTTTTCGGAAACGGTACTGCCGGATGCCGACTTGCAGAGGCTGATGGCGTATTTGCAGCATATGGCGGGACGCAAGATAGAGCCTTGATCCATAGCGTGTGTTATTACCCGTTGCAACAAAACAACTGTTTACGAGCCCTGATCCTCAACGCTGATGCAGCTGAGCGGAAATTTATAAATTTGTTGTGGTTGTGCTAAAGATTTTTCCTGGGAGCCGATACATTGGATTTGCCGCTCAGAAAAATCAACCTCATTAAAAGCAACACATGAACACCTGTACATCAACACAACCTGCGAGGAGATTTTTTAAGTTTTAACTTGATTTATATTGAATCGTGAAATTATCTAATCCTCTTGAAAGCGCTTGAAGCTGAAGGTAAAACCTAACACGTTGCTTTCACAGAACTTACAAAAAACAGGATGCTGGCAATGATTAGAAATTTCAGAATAGGCACCCGAGCCTATCTTAGCTTTGCACTGATAGGTTGTATGGTGCTGTTTCTATCTGTGTTCTCCTTTCAGTCAATATCGAAACTGAGGGCTGCCCAGGTTGAGACAGGGCAAAAAATGCTACCAACGGCTACGACCATGAATCGACTCACGGAGCTCACCCTTAGGTTGAGAGTGCTGTCTTACTGGCTATTGGCAAACCGTGACCAGGCGACGTTGGATCGCATCACCGGCTTGATGAAGCAGCGTTATGATCAGCTCAAGACACAGCAAAATAAATTTGAAAGTCTCGTGCACGGGGAACAACAAAAGACAGCTTATGATGCTTATAAAAAAGCAATGGACGAATACGCTATTTTGTTTCCAGCACTGCTTTCCCTGTCAGAACAGGGAGACACCGAAAAACTAAAATCACTGCTTAATAATGAGCTTAATCAAAATCACAATGCCGCTCTTTCACAGCTGAACCTATTGGCTGAAGACATCGAAGAAAAAACAGTCAAGGTAAACTCATCCGTCGAACAAGAATACAAAAAAATAGTGAACCTTTCTGTCTTTTTTGTCATCGCTGTATTTATCTTGGGTGGTGTCTTAGCCTGGACTATAGTGAGGAGTATTCAGAAGCCTTTAAAGATCACGGTCGACATTGCTGATCGCATTGCTCGAGGAGACCTGAGGGAACCTATCGACGTTTCAGGCGATGATGAACTTTCTTTACTTCAGAAGTCCATGCAAGTCATGCAAGGAAAACTCTCTGAAACATTGGGCATCATCACCCACACCGCCAAGAACCTCACGGCTTCTGCTTCTGATTTAAGCCTTCTGGCTGAATCACATGCCAAGTCGGCCGATGAAGAGAATCAACAAGTCGAGCGTGTCGCCACAGCGTTCAATGAAATGAGCATTGCTGTCGATGAGGTGGCGACTAATGCGGTTACCACTGCGCAAGCGTCGAAATCATCTGCCGAATCAACCCTGGAAGGAAATCGTCTTGTTATCAATGTCATTAAAGCCATCCAGGAACTTACAGGCGATGTTCAACAAAGCTCGGTTTTAGTGAATGATTTTGCCCATCAAGCAGCCGGCATCAACAATATATTAGTGGATATCCGCTCAGTGGCCGACCAAACGAATCTGCTCGCATTGAATGCTGCCATTGAAGCAGCACGAGCAGGCGAGCTGGGCCGTGGATTCGCCGTCGTCGCTGATGAAGTTCGTAATCTTGCGTCGCGTACGCGCGCATCGACTCTCGAAATAGAAAGCCTGGTAAGCAGTATTAGCCTAGGTACAGATCAAGCCATTGGAGCCATCAACAGAAGTGTTAGTAATGCCAGCACAACACTTGAAGTCGCTTTGGGCGCCGGCAAATCATTAGAAAAAGTGAGTTTAGCTATTGAAAAAATCAGTGATCGCAACCAGGTCATTGCCAAAGCGGCAGAAGAGCAAGCAAGCGTGACACGAGAGATTGAGCAAAATCTTGAAAAAATCAGGACGTTGGCTAACGAAGGCGTGGAGAATTCTAAAATCACTAACATGGCCAGTCAAGGGCTGTCTAATACCGCTAATTCCCTGGATCTTCTATTGAAGAATTTTAAACTTGTGTGATTTTTTGTTACCACAGTTTTTTAATCCTGGCTGAAGCTCTTACAGCGGCAGGTTTAGGCGCGATACAAAGGCCAAACTGTGCCGTGTGCAGTGTATATGCTTCTGGCTGAATTCGACCGAAATGCAATCATCGGAAGCCTTCGCCCCGACAGAGCGCATCGCTCCATCTGGGCGCTCCAAGCTAAAAACGTGCGCCCGGCTCACCGCGCGAAACTCTTCGACATGGGCAGAGCTGCGCAGATCTGCTTGGCGCGCCCGGCGCGTGCTTGGGTTGCGGATATTGGCGAACCACTCGCCGCTGCCGGGACTGCGGGCAGTTTCCTGGAACCTCAGTGCTGTTAGTCGGCGCTCGCCGACGCTGGTGATAATCAGCTCGCCCATCGGATGCCAGGCTTAATGTTCACCGCCCCCCTATACTTGCGCTTGTTTCGATCATCGTTGGATTCAGCTAGGGCGTGTTGCCATCATGAGGTCACCAACTGTTTGATCTTCTCGATACCGGCGCCAAATCTGGCCGCCAACTCCTGACGTTGCTCGACAGTGCTGCTCGCATCGCCGTTCAATTCCTTCAGCGCTTTATTCAAGCTAAAGTGGATCGCTAAAAGCTCATTGAAATCTAACTGGCCAGAAGATTCGGAGTTGTCCGACTGCAGATATTTCTCAATTTTCCGCAAGTCGTCGATGACCGATACCTGGCCTGCTGAAAAGCATTCGAATATAGGCTCGGCTGGTCGGAAAGAATTCATATGCGCGTTCCGAATGAACAAGCGATCTTTATCAGCTGCCAATTCGGTGTTGTGACTTGATAAGGAAATGAAGTCACCCTCAAGCTCGTCGCGGCGCTGCACCCGTGCTGTTGGGTCGGTTATTTCATTGGGCAGTAGTGGACGCTGCTCTCTTACCATCGCGGCATTGAAGCCGGGTGTACCATTATGTTCCGGGAGCTTTTCTAAAACTGCGGTAATTTCTTTTTCAGTCAGAATGTCTTTCTTTATTACTTGCTTGCCCAAGTGCTTCAGATTGTCGAGTATTATACCGACGTTGTGTTTGTTTAATGTGCCATTAAACTCAAGATGGTAATGCGGCAGCATTTTTCCATTATCGGCATAACTGACGCCCAATGTGTGGTAATAATCGTAATCCTTTTCATTCGATTTGCGTGGAATACGTCGATCCTCGTACACCTTGCCATCGCCCTCCAGATGATTTTCATGAATGCTGATCGGTGTTTCCCCATGCTCCGCCGCTATCTGGTTGTAGGTCATTACGATACTGGTGACGGCGCGCTGAAGATCGCGTTTTTCTGTTTGGCTCAGTTCGCCGCTGCAAAACTTTTCCGATCCGGTCAAATTCAGCAGGCCTTTTTCAGGTCGCACTTCGATGTTCTGTAAAAGTAAACCGGGTGAGCACGTCACGCGATGCCATTGACGCTTGTCGTTTTGAGCCAGCATCAGAATTCCTGCGCTGAGATTGCTGGCATTTTCAGTGGGATGCAGCAAGGTGTCGAACCGGCGTACATCGGGCGCCAGCTTGCGTGTGGTTTCTGCGGAGGTTGAATTGGAACGCCGTAGCGTGGGGAATAGTTTATTTAATTTCGATTGCAACGCTTTGTCGCGTGCCGAATTAACAACCGAGGTAGTACCCGTTTTTTTATCTATTGGTGACGACGGTGTCGGTGTCGGTGCCGACACCACCGCTGCGGGCTGCTGATAGTCGTTGAAAACTGATGTTTTGGAAACAGGGATCGATAGGGTTGAGCGCATGATTTCTCCATACAAAGGTGAAAGGTTATAAAGTCGAGGCGAGTGCGGCGTTTCGTGAGTTTCAGGCGCACCTTCCCCACATCAGGCCGGCACGTACCTCAATTGCGCGACGCGTTGGGCATTGTTGATCAGGCCCTGAACTGTCTCGAATGAATTAATTTGGCCTCATGTGTGGTCACAAGGGCTCGTGAGTTCCGAAGACAGATTCAAAACTGACGAATGCATTGATGGGGGGGGAGCACCACGCTGACGGGGCCTCTTTTAGGCTTTTAATTCAGCGTACCTGCGGCATGTGTTGGCGCTGCTCAACGAAGCCGAAAGTATCGCCGGACCGATCAGCGAAGGAGCGGATTAGAAGGTCGTCACTTCCGCCAGACATCGTGGCAAGCACAAGCCTGCCGCTCGACAACAACGCTGCTGAACGCCTGGCCTGGTTTCAGCGATGATCGAGTTGACCGGGGGATCGCCAGCCATCGGCATAGGATCCTCCGGTAGTCTCATCACACCAGCCTCAGGGAGCGTGGTTGTCACGCTGCCTGCGGCAGTTTCAAAGTGAGCAGCTGTCGCCTACCCATCAAGACACTGTGATAGGTCGCGCTGGTTATCGCCTGCCACCAAGCCGCAGGGGCGGTAGCATCTTACGAACGGGTAGATAGAGAAGAACCTCCACGATTAAATACTCCCTGAGGATTATTTATTTTTCCAGTCGGTGTGCACCGGATTCGTTACGGTATTTTCTTCTTGGGTGTAAGTGCCATTCTGCTCGGCAAGGGCTTCGCCGGTATCAACAACGGCGTTCTGGATGAATATGTTTTGCTTGTCTCCACGGACGAAAGTTAACTGATGAAAGGCCGTTTTATTCCCCCAGTCGCTAGACGGCAGAGAAATGAAACGCACGGTGAAAGTTTCTTCGTCTGGCTTGCCCTGTATGGAGTAAACGCCATAGTGGTTCTCACCCTGCGAAATGAGTTTGTATGTGCCGTTGTCGTAGTAATAGATCTCGGCATCAGGGAAAGGTTTTTTGTCGTACATTTTACGGTAATGTAGCACTTGCTTGATGGTGGGCTTACCGAAGCTAACGGTCAGTTCTTTACCATCCACCGAGGTTGTCAGTCCCTCGGCGTGAGCGCCGCTCATGAGCAGGAGCAGAGCTGTGGTTACCATTGTGATGAATTTCAATTCACTTTTCCTCGCCTGATTTTATGAAGGACGTTACGTCAACGTACTGAGACTCTCACCCACGTTGGCGATGTTACAATTTCATGTGCGCACTGCATACTAGTTATGACTATGGCCCTATGCACATCCTGCAAAAGGATTCCTGAATTTGCAAGATCTCCCAACCAGGCAGCCTGGGACTGCAAATTACCCATTATTCCCATAGCGTAGCATCAAGAAAACCGAGTACACCATCAGAGCTTCCTCTCGGTAGCGCACACTGTCCTCGAAAAGCGGCAGCCATTGGCGATAACGTATTTATCACCACGTTACAGATGTGATGTCGGATGAGAAAGCGGGATCACCACGCGTTTCGAACGCATAGGCTTAGTTAGTTATAACGCAATCACTCGTTGTCGCCGGAACGCCAAGCTTAGTGACGACCACCTATAGGCTTGATTCCATTGGGTGCGCTCAGCAGCGATACAACAGCGCCCATCGACGTAAAGCCTGCCAAGCAGGCGATACCTGCGGCAGCGTCCCTTATCAAGGAGGCCTTTGTAATTTATGCAGACGATAACTAACAGCTCCGGTTCCGAGTTATTGGCACACGTGTACCAGAAGATCCGAAACGCCTACCCTGCACTTTCGCGCAACATTGTCAGAACTCCCATTGTCGAGTTGCCTTGACTCAGCTCTAACAACCGAAGGGTGTGGGCGAAGCTGGAGTGTCTGCAGCGGACTGGCTCTTTCAAATTGCGCGGCGCTTATAATGCACTGCACTTGCTTCCCCCCGGAGCTTCTGTCTATACGGCCTCAATTGAGCTATCGGCGTCAGCGTCAGGGAAGACATCTCGGACCGTCGAAAAGACCAGCTCTTACAGTGCGGTGCCAACCGGCGAGGCCACGCTTCTGTCGATGTGGCTACAGCTGGTAGATCGTGTGGAACAAGCCTTGAACAAGTTGCAAGCAACCCTGCAGCAACACCTGTCGTTTTACCCTGCGCGAGTCGTTACCCGTAGACCCCATGATTGAAAGTTTCATGGGCTATGCGCTGGACAGCACCCGTAAAATGATCAGCAGTTGTCGCAGCCCGGGTCTGGACGGGCGTCGGGTCGCGCAGCGATATCGCTTGTTGATTCAACAGTTCGGACTCGCCCGCTCAGCCTTGAACTGGTGCAGTGCAAGTACCGATCAAAGCACAGACATCATGTTTTTCGATCCTGCAAACCAGCTCTGTGAACTATGAACGCTATGGTTCGGTGGCCCTGCGCGAGCTTGAACTGAACCTGGTGCGTGCGATCGGCTTCGGCGGTGGAGCGCGCACAGCGCTGCTAACCTCCAGCGGTCAGCGGCCTACTCGACGCTGGAAAGCTTTCTTTTAAGCGAAGTCTTTCCAAAACACCCGGAAGCAGCCCGCGTGGCAAGGGTCCCCTATCCGCGCGACTGGCGCGAGCGCCAGCGGAAACATGGTGGAGGTGTCGTTGCCATCACTTTCAGTGAGCCGGGCTTGAACAATCGGCACTGCATGGAGGCCTTGATCGAACTCATCATCAACAGTTGCCGAAGCGCAGGCGTATCGATCACCAAAGGCGTGAGATTCGGGTTTGGCATTACCCGTATTTCAGCGGCTGCGGCAATAGCAGAGGCAACAGATCCCTTCTTGCGTCTCTCGATGGGCGAAGAAACCAGCGAACAACTGGAACAGCCAGTCGCCTGCGTTACCCAATCCATTTACATCTTTCTGGAAACCTTCGAATGAACCTCGACATCAGCTCCGATACCTCATTGATCCGCGCGAGCTTACCGATGCGTGCAGGGTTATTGACTTTGCGCGATGCGAGTCTGCAGGACGCCGATGCATTTGCCGAATACTGGACCGACAGCCCGGCTGTCCTACCTGGAAATATTAGGTGTGGATACAGCACGCCTGGGCGATGCACAGCAAATTCGTGAACGCTTTCTGCGAAACACGCCGTCCAGCGAACCGCGCGGACAATCAACCGTTATTTACTCTCTGTATCTGAACGACATGCTGATTGGTTACAGCAATACCAATCGATACGACGCTCAGGAAAATTACTCACACTTGCACACCTACCGGAAAGCCTTGCGCCAAGCGGTAGGCCAGGCCCGAAAGCACAAACAACCGGAGGCGGCGTAGGGGCTTGCCTCATAGGTTTGTGCATAGCGCATTATCTGGAAAAGTTTGACTTGGAGCGTCTGGTTATCCAGACACGCACTCGCAACAAGCTGATCAACCGTGCGCTGGACCTGTATCTGCCAGCTTCCCAGACGCGTTACTTCGAAAAACCTGACGGCCTTTCCGCGCCTGGCGAGTTTCACGTCCGCTTCGCGTATAGAGGCCAGCATCATTTTTATCAAGAGCGAGCGCAGGCGTTGGCGACGCAAAAGGACGCAACTGAAACGAAGCATTCACATCAAAGGTCTGTATAGCGATCTGAGCCTGTGGAAACATCATCAGGACCTCACGCTGCCAGTTGATGGTCAGGCTGTTGAACAGCAACAAAAAAGGCGTCCCGAAGGACGCCTTTTTTGTTGAGCTCAAAACGACTGTTTTTGAGCTCTGATCTTCAACCCTGATACAGCCGGGCGAAAATGGTCGGGGTAAGGGGATTCGAACTCCTGACATCCTGCTCCCAAAGCAGGCGCGCTACCGGACTGCGCTATACCCCGATGATGCTAAAAAACACCTCCGAAGAGGCGTTTTCTATTTGGGTGACGCTTGCGACGTCACTCCCTAAGATCCAGTCAGATACAAACTGACCAAAAATGGTGGGTCGTGTGGGATTCGAACCTACGACCAATTGGTTAAAAGCCAATTGGTTTCACACCCTCAGTTTAGGCAGAACCTCCTGATGAAGGCTCTGGATCCAATCCGCAGTCTCTAATGTCCCCATTAGAGGCTTTAAATCATGTACATAACCTCGCTTTTGTCCACCAAAGGTGGTGTCGGTAAAACCACTTTGGCTGCCAACATCGGCGGCTTCTGCGCCGACGCCGGCTTGAGGGTCCTCCTCCTCGACATGGACCCTGTACAGCCTTCGCTGTCCTCCTATTACCCAATGGCACAGGAAGTCAGCGGCGGCATATTCGACCTCATCGCACATAACCTGACTGATCCAGAGCGAATCATATCGAGGACAAGCATCCCGAACCTGTCCTTGATCTTGTCGAACGACCCCAACAACCAGTTGATTAGCCTCCTGCTTCAGGCTGCGGATGGTCGTCTGCGATTGGCTTCTCTGCTGAAAGCTTTCGAGGGTCAATTCGACCTGATTCTCATTGATACCCAGGGCGCACGAAGCGTCATGTTGGAGATGGTGGTTTTAGCGTCAGATCTTGCTGTATCCCCGTTGCCACCGAACATGCTCAGCGCCCGCGAGTTTAACCGTGGGACGTTGCAAATGCTTGAAGGACTGCGTCCTTACTCGAGGCTTGGACTGCACGTCCCTCCAATCAAGGTTGTAGTCAACTGCCTCGACCAGACCGTTGACGCTCGCGGGATTCATGACGCCATCAGAAAGACCTTCGCGGACAACATGGAAGTCGATGTCCTCAACAGCACAGTTCCTGCTTCAGTAATTTTCCGCGAGGGATCTACAGCAGGCATGTCTGCACATCGGCTCGAATACAAAAAACCTTCAAATCGACGCGCGCCGAGCGCGCTACAGGTCATTCGAGAGCTTGTGGTTGAGCTTTTTCCGCAGTGGACCGACCGTTTCGAGGCGATGACTGAATCCGCCGTAGAGGCCCTGGTAAAAGGGGGTCAATGAGATGGCAAAGACAAATCTCACGGAAGCTTCCGGCATTACTCCTCAGTTGATGCAGAAGCTCAACGAGCAGTACAACTCATCACAACTGCGCGCCGCTCAGACCAAGCTTACGAACACGTCACGTGAGCTCCGCAATTTAAGCTCCGGCCATAAGATGGGCCGCGGCTTGATTAGTCGACTGGGTGATCACTTGAGCGTGGAACAGCGTGAACTGCTCTCACAGGCCGCGCAGCTCCTTGAATCAGTGAACTCTCATGTCGAGCATGCCAAGGAAAAACGTGTACGCGACGAGAAAGCGGTTAAACGTCGGCAGGAGGCTCGGAACGCAAGAGCGAAACTACTGATTGCGGCTACATATCCCCTGCCCACTGAGAGCCTGGACCAGAAACTTGAGCTCCTGAAAACGGCGCTGTTATTCAACCGCATCGGCGCATATGACAGTTTCTACTCCACAGTCGAGCTTAATAGCGAGATCCGAAGCACCTTACTGACGCCGTTTAGCAGACTGATAGGTTGGGGAAGCCTGACCGCTTACCGACTCAGTTGCCTAGGCTCGCTTCGTATCCGGCTCGTTGAGGCACTGACTAATGACATCTCTTACGACGATGGATCTGAGGTCGAGGATCGGCTAGCCGCTCTGCAGTCAAAAGTCCGTGATGCGAATGCTAAAGCCGCGCTCACAGATGAAGAACATGAAACCCTCAGACTCTGGAAAGAGGCTCTGGCAGTTGAGGCAGTACCGGAGGTACGGCCATGAGCATTGACCGCCAACGGATAATCGACAAAGTCATCAAATGCTTCGCACTGGCACGTTCTGCGGGTGCCTCTCCTAATGAAGCGGAGACAGCCCTGCGGCAAGGCCGCAAGCTTATGGAGCAGTACCAGCTAGAAGAGCTTGAGGTGGACGCCCACCTCGCCTGCGAGGCCTCAGCATCTGCGGGTACGAAGCGAGCTCCTGCAAGTTGGCTGCACAGCCTGGCAAGCACGTGCGCGAGCGCTTTCGACTGCGATTGCATTGCTTACCAAGCCCGGCCTGGTGACTGGCATTTCAAGTTCATCGGTTTAGGGGTTTCGCCGGATCTGGCCAGCTATGCCTATTCAGCGCTTCATCTGCAGCTTGTCTCGGCGCGTCGTCAGCACGTATCGCAGCTCAAACGCTGCAATCCAACCACCAAAAGACGACGTGGACGGATTTTTGCCGAAGCATGGATAGATGCGGTGGCGAACAACGTTTACAAATTCGCCGGACGACAAAACGCTGAAACTCAGCAAGCGATAAGCGCCTACCTCAGCTTGCACCACCCTACCGTGATCGAGAAAGAGCTTGAGTCTACCTCTGTTAAGGGCCACGACCTCAGATCTCAACATCAGGGCTGGATGCAAGGTTCTACAGCAGCGTTGCACAGAGGCGTCGATCAGCACTCCCCGTCCCCGGCAAGAATCGGGAGTGCTTAATGGACATTTCTCATATGTCACCTCCCCACTCCGTGGAAGCCGAACAAGCTGTACTTGGCGGACTGATGCTTGATAACGAGTCCTGGGACCTGATCGCAGACCGTATCAAAGCCGATGATTTCTACCGAGCCGAGCACCGTCTGATATTCCAGAGCATTGCTGGGCTGGCTGAATCGAACATGCCATTTGACGTGGTCACGGTTTCCGACTCCATTGCGGCAATAGAAGCTGCTGGGGGCTTGGCTTACATCAGTGAGCTTGCCAAAAACACCCCTTCTGTAGCCAACATCAAGGCGTATGCCGACACAGTGAGCAACCGAGCTCATCTGCGTCGACTCATTTCGCACGGTTATGGATGCGCGCGGGAAGCTTCGGATCCTCAAGCGATTGCGTCTGAGGTACAGGACGTCATCGAGCAGCAGCTTTTTGCCTTGGGGCAAGGACGGCAGACTTCCGACTTTATCGACGTAAACCGAATGCTTTTACGGGTAGTCGACAAGATCGACCTTCGATTCAACGCGGGTGAGTCGGTTGTTGGTTTACCCACTGGGCTTGCCGACCTGGACGAGTTGACGGGCGGTTTACAGCCAGCGGATCTGGTGATCCTTGCAGCTAGGCCCTCCATGGGTAAAACCAGCCTGGCGCTCAATTTGGTCGACGCTGCGCTTCAAAAAGATCCCGAGTCCACCGTCCAGATCTACAGCCTGGAGATGCCGGCCGAGGCGATTATCTACAGGCTCATCTCGATCCTGGGGCACCTGAACCTGGAGAAGTTGATCCGTGGGCAGTTGGAAGATGAGGACTGGCCGAAGCTCTCGATGGCAGTGGCAAAGATCAACTCGTATGGCGATCGTCTTGTAATCGATGACCAAGCGGACCTGACGCCTTCATCAATCCGTGCAAGGGCGCGCAGAGGCGCGCGGCGTTTTGGAAAGCCAGTCCTAATATTGATCGATTATCTGCAAATGATGAAATGCCCAGGCAAAGAAAATAGGGCCAATGAAATCAGTGAGATATCTCGGTCACTCAAGGCGTTGGCCAAAGAGTTCGACTGCCCTGTCGTGGCGCTATCTCAACTCAATCGAGAACTGGAGCGGCGTCCGAACAAGCGGCCTATCAACGCAGACCTTCGTGACTCTGGGGCCCTAGAGCAAGACGCTGACCTGATTCTGTTCGTATATCGGGACGAGGTTTACAACCCCGACAGCGAGCACAAAGGGATCGCCGAGCTCATTCTCAGCAAGCATCGAAACGGCGCGCTCGGCACCGTCCGAACGGCCTTCATCCCCCAACACACCCGTTTCGAAAACCTCTCGGCCACCGCATGGCAAGGAGCTCGATCATGAGCGCGCGCAATAAACCTCTTTGCATAACTCATGAGTGTCGCGCTTGCGGCCACCACCACCCTTTCACTGCGGTCATGCCAGCAGGAAAACGTGCGCCCGAGTGTCCTTCGTGCCACAGCGGTGAAGTCGTCGAACTGGAGCTGGTGCACCCACAGTGGAGCGTTGTGGCCTCCAGTAAGGCACCAGACAGCAAGGAGTACACCGTCGTGTTCCGCATGAGCCCAGGTACTTCCAGAAAAGCCTTCATGACAAAACTCACTGACACCTTTGTCGACCACGAGGTTGAAATCCTAGAGATCCAGTCGGGTGACAAGCTCGGCGGATCGGGAGGCCAGTGACATGCAGCTATATCACACCACTGAAGAGGATTTGCCGATCCAGTCGGACCGGGAAAAAGAGCGCCTCCGGAGCGATATCGAAAAGGCCATGGCTGATTACTTAAGTCGTGGGGGCGCTATCAACCAGGTTGAAGCGAGCCAGCGCTCGAATGACAGCTCATTCATTATCAACTCTGAAAAAACCGCACAGTTGAAGGCGGATTCAAGCGCTCGTGGGCGGAAAAAAACAAACGATCTGACCGACACAGAGCTGGCGCGACTGCTAAAAGCCCACTGCACAGCAGGGGCATCACTGGCGTCCGCCGCTGCGACGCTCAATCAAACGCGGAAGCGTTGTGAAGCCATAGCTCGTCGCTATCAGATCCCCTTCCGCTCTGCTGCTTTTACAAAAGCGAGGGCGCGGTCATGAGCAATACATCTACGTTTCTTCGAGGCAGGAAAAAGTCTCTGCAGGACTTGGCTGACTTCGCCATCTCACAGGGATGGGCAGTGCATCGCACTCATGGTGGGCATATCAAGTTCACCAAAGGTGGGTGTTCACCCATCTTCACTTCTTTCACACCCAGCGACCACAGGGCCGGCCTCAATGCTCGCGCTCAATTGCGCCGCGCACAAAACCAAAGCCAGATTGGAGATCGCCATGCTGAATAACGAAGCTGTGAATATTCGTGAGGACGACAAAGACGAGAAGTTCGTCATCCGCCTACCTACCGGAATGAGGGGCCGGGTCCGTGGGGCTGCAAAAGCAAACCATCGCTCAATGAACTCAGAAATCATAAGCCGTATTGAAGCGACGCTTCGTCACGAGCAGGAGATTGCGAGGCTTACGGCTGTGATCGATGTGCTGCTCAAAGGCGGAACACCCACCAGCAACGTCATCCAACTTCCTGAGGCGGGCCAATAATCATGGCAAGCAAACTGACTGCAGATGACATCTCGGGCAAGTTGTTACAAGGCTCATTCAGTCGATCTGGCCCCGCGGTCGATCAGCTGCCGGATCCGATTGTAGATACGCCCATGGTTCTCACCCTGGACGAGATGAAAGCTTTCGAGCAAAACCCGCGCACCGTGACCAATGCGAAGTACAAAGAGATCAAAGATTCCATCAGGCAGCGCGGCCTGGATCATCGTCCTACAGTTACGCGTCGACCTGGCGAAATTAAATTCACAATCAACAACGGTGGCAACACACGCCTGCAGATTCTCCGGGAGCTATACAGCGAAACCGGCGAAGACCGTTTCTATCGACACAATGTTCTGTTTCGGCCCTGGGACTCAGCACGTGGGGAGATTATCGCTCTCACAGGTCACCTTTCGGAGAACGATCTTCGCGGTTCTCTAATGTTCATAGAAAGGGCTGTGGGCATAGAAAGTGCCCGCGCCATTTATGAGAAAGAAGCCGGTGAGTCCATATCTCAAAGGGAGCTGGTTCGAAGGCTAAGTGCCGACGGCTATCCGGTTTCCCAGTCACATATCAGCAAGATGCAGGATACGGTTCGCTGCCTTCTTCCAGTAATACCCAGTGCGCTTTATTCAGGGTTAGGAAAACCTCAGATCGAGCGTCTCCTTTCGCTACGCAAGGCCGCTGGCCAGACCTGGCTCACGCATACAGAGGGGAAAGAACACATCCCTGACTTCGAAGGTTTGTTCCAGGACGTACTTTCGCTGTTCGATGGAGATGCAAGCGAGTTTGTATACGAGCGGGTTCAGGATGAGCTGATCAGTCACATGCAGTCGGGAACGGGGCTATCTTACGAGCAGCTCCTGCTCACACTGAGTGAAAATCAGAACCAAGCACGGCGTTCATCTGTGATCGACACGCCAGTGAGTTTGACGCCAGCTCAACAGCCTCGACCTGACGGTCTTCCGCCTGAGGGTGACGTTCCGGGTATCGATCAGCAACAGGAACCAGGCATTCAGGCTCCCCCATCTGAGGCTGACAAAACCAAGGGCAAACAGGACGTCTCACCGAAGTCCTCAAAAAACGAAGCTGACAAGCCGCCTCAGGCTCCTGAACTCACAGAGGAGGAGCGCGCAGCAAGGGTTGCCGGGCATATCGTTAGCCCGATATCCACCACTGAACGTGTGCAGGATGTAAAGCGGCAGTTGGCAGCCCTCGATGGGGAAAATCTGCCCGACTTCAAGACAAATGCACTGATTTCGATACCCGTCCAAGCGGGTGGGTTACATCCCATCTCTGACGTCTGGTACATCGAACGTATCCTCGATCAGCCGGATGAATTGCGGCCGGTAATCGCTCAGCTCGCCCGGGAAATCGCCCACCTGTCAGGCATCAATCCTGACAGCGTGATTGATGTACCAGGTGGTTTGGGCTTCCTCTGCCAAGACCCTCCTGAGGATGTAGACCTCAGCGATCTGGCCAATAACGTACTGACCCTTCTCCAGTCGATTAGTGGCGTATACGCAATTGCCTTGATCAAAGAGTCCCCCGAGCAACCACTGGATGTGTCCGAGTTTCAGTTCACCGCAGCGCTGGCCCAGTTGCTGTTAGGTAGCCCGAGATACGAAGACCGTGAAGCAATTCTCCAGGGACGCTTGGACGATACCTGCATCGTGAAGCTTTTCCGACTCATTCGCCTCGGCCGACGGCTGGTGGAGCTGGAGATGGGAAGCGTCAGCGTGGTTCAGACCCCATGAGGTTTTTTTCCGACGTTGTGAGACAGGAGTTTGGTCATGTCGAAAAAACATAACCCCCTCAACGAAGCCATGGTCGCGCAAATTCTGCATCACTTGCGCAACGGTGAAGTGAGGCGTTGCCTTGATATGGGACTGGACCCAGAAATTCTGGCACTGCTCCAGCATCCCTCATCACAAAGTGTGTTGCTGAACTCTGCAGTTATCTGGTGCCGCGTGGCAGTTGATCCGGACATGGTGAAGCGTCTGCTGGCGAACAAGGAGCGCACTGATCAGGAAAACCGAATCGTGCAGCGCGCGCTTCGTTTGGGGGCGACGACCCCAATGCTGCAGGAGTTCTTCGGCATGTCCCCCCAAGAAGTTTCCTTGCAACGGGTACTGGTAGGTGTTCCTGGACGCCCTGGGCGATTCAGAGACATTCCCGATGACGCACCTCTGTGGCATAGGTTTGTGCAGTTGATGGAAGAGTACAACGTGGATCATACGGATGGTGTCGCATTACTTGATATCGCGATGATGCTGACGGAGGAGGTAAACGTCCCTCCTGAAGAGCCCCACATCGTGCCTCCGGATCAGATCACCCTGGGCCTCGTCTGGAACAAGATTCAAGGATGGCTGGCTCAGGACCTATACCCGACTGGCAAGAAGCGTAAATCGGCAAGCCTCGTGATGCTGGGGGAGTCTCGGCAACAGTCGAAAGCAAACGCTAATCGGAGCCGGCCGGGTCAAAGCCAGGCGAACAAGCCCGTGGGCAAGGTAGAAGGCGACCGGATGTGATAAGGATGAACCGGCGCCCTTCTCTGGGGGGAGCCATTAATGCCGCTGCCGGGGCTCTACAAAATCATCTGCTGCTCCAGCAATTAAAGCTGGCCCAACAGCAGAGCTCTGGCTCAGATAATAGAAAGTCGGTTGCTGGCTCAGATACTGAGGAGACACTCGACGGTATCGTTTTCAGTGGAAATCCACATGAGACGGTGCCGCGAAGCCTCCTGCTTGATGATCGACTTTCACCGCTTGAGCGCAATGCTTGGCAAGTCTTCAGATTGCTTATTAACGCAGATGGCATCACAGCCTTTCCGACTTATGAACAACTTCGTCCCTACCTTGGCTCCGTCCCAGGAAAATTCGCATCCAGAGAGACTGTAGCGAAGGCTCTGACAGTGCTTCGCTTGACGCGCTGGCTTAGTCTTGGACGCCGAGTAAGAGACTCTCTGAGCGGTCGAATGCAGGGAAACGTCTACATCCTGCATGACGAACCGGTCGGGTGTGTTGAGGCTATGGAGCTTGATCGCGACTACCTGTTGCTTGTAGGCCATTCCCTCGAGCATGCAAATAAAGCTGTCAGGACCGTGGCAGATTTGGCATTCAAAGAATTCGCAGCCGACCCTAATCAATCGACAGGTGTGCTGCCCACGCGACTTGATGTCATTGAGGGTAGATGGCGTAGTCAGGGTTGGCATGATGCACCGAATGCCGTGGATCGCGAAGAAAACCAGCCTGAGTTCGGAATCCGAACTCAGCAAGAAAGCCGGCCCTCAGCACTGAGTTCGGATTCCGAACTCAGTAAAATCAGCGAGAAAGCGAATCTCGATAGACCGAGTTCGGAATCCGAACTCAGTCTAAAATCAGCGTCATACGGCACAGTTCGGATTCCGAACTCATATAGTACGTATACGAATACAAATACATCTGTATGTAAAAGCTCTGTACCGCGCGAGGCTGTGAGCGCTCCAGTCGATCTACCTCCAGGGTTTGAAAGGTTTACAGAGGATCAACGCTTCAGGGCGATGACCGCATTGCAGAGCGTCGAGCCGACACTGCGAGAACCGTTGCTTGATCAATGGCGCCATCGTTGCAATAGCGGTTCCGTGAAGAACCCATTCGGTTATCTATTGAGCTGCATGCAGAAAGCCCTGAGTGGGGAATTCAATGCCCAGTGGCAGGCTCCTAGAGCGTCAGCTCAAAATCCACAGGCGCACTCCTCCCAGCCGAAACATCTCAGCAACGCGCCTGATCAACCAAAGCCAACTCCCCCGCCTCCCGTCAAAAAAGTCTCGCCGCAAGATCGTGACGAGTCTTCACTGGCTGCCGGGCGCAGCTCAATGATGGACATCAAGCGGATAATTCGACCGAGATCACAGGGTTGAACAGATCAGCTGAATGCTGCAATCAATGCAAGCACTGTGATTCCACTGGCATCACTTCAAGCATCGACCGAGGTGATTCCCCGGGAATCACTTCCAGCTCCAGTCTGGGTGATGCCACTGGCATCACTTTCAGCGCCGATCAGGGTGATTCCACTGGAATCACTTTGAGCACCGACCACGGTGATTCCCCGGGAATCACTTCCAGCTCCAGTCTGGGTGATGCCACTGGCATCACTTTCAGCGCCGATCAGGGTGATTCCACTGGAATCACTTTGAGCACCGACCACGGTGATTCCCCGGGAATCACTTCCAGCTCCAGTCTGGGTGATTCCACTGGAATCACTTCCAGCACCGAACGGGGTGATTCCACTGGAATCACTTTGAGCACCGACCACGGTGATTCCCCGGGAATCACTTCCAGCTCCAGTCTGGGTGATGCCACTGGCATCACTTTCAGCGCCGATCAGGGTGATTCCACTGGAATCACTTTCAGCGCCGATCAGGGTGATTCCACTGGAATCACTTCCAGCACCGAACGGGGTGATTCCACTGGAATCACTTTGAGCACCGACCACGGTGATTCCCCGGGAATCACTTCCAGCTCCAGTCTGGGTGATGCCACTGGCATCACTTTCAGCGCCGATCAGGGTGATTCCACTGGAATCACTTTGAGCACCGACCACGGTGATTCCCCGGGAATCACTTCCAGCTCCAGTCTGGGTGATGCCACTGGCATCACTTTGAGCGCCTATCAGGGTGATTCCCCGGGAATCACTTCCAGCACAGCTCTGAGTCATTCCACACGCAAGCCCACGAAAATCAGGGTCTCCGCCAAAAAACCATTCCGATCAAGAAACGGTTTGTTACTGACCCTGAGTTATACGCGCAGGCAGTCTTGCCTCGCCCTATCAATCATTTCTTATAAAGGAAGCGCTCAGCATGGCTGACAACTTTCAGCTCAACCTCGGTTCATTGCGAAGCAGCGTCAACCTGACCCTGCACACCCACCATGCTTCGCGCCTCTGGTTTGGGCGTCAACGCACCGAAGGCAAGCCTGGCATGATCGGCCTGAGCGGCTTTGCCAACATCCTAAATCGCATCAAGCGTGGCTGCGAACAGGACGATCCTTATTCAGACTGGTTTCTGATCCTTATAGAAGAAAAGATCGAAGCCTCTGAACAGGAAATGAAAGATATCGACGCCAGGCTGGACGAAGTTATGGCCTCACTGCCGCCGATGCTTTCAATAGGTCAAAACCTATCCGTGCAGCCGGTGACACTGCCGCTGTTCCTGTCCACGCCGCTGGCGTTCAAAGCGGTCTTTTTGCTCACTGCCTACGACGAGCTCGTGCGGCGCATTCTTCTGGCCAGCCACGTCGGCCTTATAGACAACAACGCCAAAGGCCAGTGGCTCGATGAGGGGGCTGCAATCCTGCGTCGTCTTTTCGGTTTGAGTCAGCGCTGGAAGTTCTCGGGAGCAAGCCGAGATGATTTTGCGGCCAAGAACGCACGTTCCGAGCAGGCTCGTGAGATGTACGCATCGTTTGGTGAAATCCCCCAAGACATTTTGGAAGGAACTCGTAAATCAAGCTTCGCGCCGTCCCCCTCTTCGGCATCAAATGCCGCGGTCAGTGAAGACGGTGATGACGACGGCTTCGAGGAGACCATCACGCTGGGCCAGCCGCACCCTGACAAGTCTGAACCTGAGTCCGCAGAGTGATTAACGTGACGGCCAACCCCGCGCACCAGAATCAAGAGCGCCAGAGCCTGCAACAGGGTGCCTTCCAACCCCTGCAACAGGATGCCTTCGTAGCACTGCAACATGCGCCCTTCCTAAAAGGCCTTTTAAAACCTTTTAAAGGTAAGGGGGGGATGCTCCAGTTGGCAGAGTTATGCCGGTCCCTTGAAGCCGATCTGAATGCGCTGGCTGAAGATCAAGTGCTGGCCCAGGCGAACAGGCATCCCTACACCCTTCTACCTGTGCGGATGGTTCGGCAACGCACAAGCGCTGGCACAGTTTTTCTCCGCTGGCAGGAAATGGGAACGCGGCAGATGGGCGTCACTGTTTGGTCCAGCTTGCTGGCCGATCCCAGAACACCCGAATCACTGCTCCAGGATCTGCACTCCATGGAACAGCAACGCGTCGCTTTGAATATGCAAATAAGTCTGGTCCATACCATCGGCCGGCAGGCCGCCGAATGTGCCGAAAAGATGGCCCAGGCAGATGCCGTTTACTCAGGACGGCTGCAACAGATCTCACAATCCAGCGGCATTTCACCGCACACGCAGAAGGAGTCCTAACATGGGCACATCAGTAGACTGGGAAGGTAACCTTGGCTCTGCTCCAGAATTTAAGGAGTTCGCCAACGGCAACAAAGATCCGCGCCGCTTGCTACGGCTGAACGTTTACTTTGACAATTCAATTCCGAAAGCCGATGGATCAGGCTTTGAGGACAGAGGCGGTTTCTGGGCCAACGTAGAATATTGGCACCGCGATGCGGAACACTATGCCAACCTGTTCCAAAAGGGCATGCGGGTCATGATCCAAGGGCGAGCGATCATTGATAACTGGACCAAGGACGGTAAGGAGTTTTCTGCGTTGAAAGTGCAGGCATCGCGGGTCGCAATCCTTCCCCACCGGGTTGAAGCGGTGCAATTGGCCCCTTCCCAGTCATACAACCAGCCGCAAAGCGAGCAACAGCATACCGACCGGAATTCAACTCAAAATGATGCAGCTCCGCATTTCGACGACGATATTCCTGTGTAGGAAACCTGTGCGAAAAATCGCGCCCTCTGCGTGAAGCTGCTGGTGGAAACGACACTGATCAACGTTGTTCTCCATCAGCAGGCAGGTACTTCTGCATTGTTCACCCGCTGGCGAAAAACGCCCTCCTCGTGGATCTGCTGGTTAAATGAATCTGCGAATCGGGAAGCCCACTTGACGACTATTCTCTTACAGGTCGAATCCAATGAGTGACATCAACAACTTCGTTACCTATGTCATCCGCATGCCAAACGACACCGTATCAAGGACAGCCCTGACTACTGTATTGAATGAGGCGGTTATCAGTAATGGAGGAGTCATCACCGGGACATCAGTGGAGGATGAGATGACACTGAATGAGCTGTTTGAAGCACGTATGAACGACCTGGATGTCCAAGAAGCCCGGCGGGCAGCTAAGGAGCTGGCGACAACTGAATACCTTGAAGAGTGAAAAATTCGCCTCGTTCGTGAAGTCTTAGATGTATGCGATCTACTCCACGGGAACCCTCAGTTGTGAGAACAGCCCCTACAGCGACGCACGGGACTTCGGATCGGCGTCGATTCAACAATCCTCACCATGCCGTGATGCTCGCGGGTGCTGAAGCGGCACTTAAAGGCATCCCTCTCCACGAATGCCCCTACCGGCATCCAGCCATGCGCGCATCGTGGCTAAAGGGGTTTGCCCAGGAGCAACAGCAAAGCTTCAAGTTCTGACTCAGCGCGATTAACCCACTCTCCCACGTTAACGGTTACGCATGGCGAGCGAAGATCAGGTCTAGGACAGTGCTGCCTCAAGTCACTTTGAGCTCATTGATTCATGACCGCCGAGCCTATTTGCGAAACAACTTTCGTCCAAACTCTTCTCGATATTGCGAAATTCCCAGAACGTCATCGAGCTGTCGCCAACACTTGGGCTGATCATTTCAACGTACCGGCGGAAGCACGTGACGAGTTCATACTGCACTACCTGACTCACACCTCCTCAACTCGATGCTGGTGCGTTGCTCTGCATAACGATGGCTCGGTTGCACGTCCAACTGTGGCGCGGATCGGAAGGCAGCTGCAATACTTCGATGGCCAGCTGATTTCAGCTGTGCGATTTGATGAGAAGAGAAAAGTCCCCGGGCACGCACCAAGTCCGAGCCAAGCTTTGAAGCTGGCTCATCAGTTGATTACTCATGACAGCGCGGATGCACTTCTGACCTCATTCTGCAAACCAGCACGGGACCTGGCGCGGGGTGAAGCGGAACTTAGTATAAGACCGCTGGTGAAATACAATATGGGCGCGCTTAGTTCAGAGGGCCGGAACAAACGTTTCTACGCGCCACGCGGCCGCTTTTACATCACCTGTATCGGCGCGGCACTGAAGAGGTTTTGTCAGAACCTCGACCAGGAGCTGTTGCATGCAGTGCGTTCTGTGCAGTGCCCTTCTGCCAAACTTTACAACTGGCTCGCTCAAGGCGATCGCACACGTCGACTACAGGCCTTGAAAGCACAACCGGTGTTGGTGCCGGTGTTGATCGTTGGGGTTGGAATGCCGTGGCCCATGATCGCAGGTGGACTGCTGGTGGAATGCCCATGGTTCGAACTTCAGGGGTTTTGCTGCTCCTGGGAGGGTGAAACCATCATGGACGGGGCCGGGTTCGTGGGAAAGGCAGTCGACACTGGCTTGCCGCTTAACAGGGTTCTGGCATGGCTGTTCTCGGTACCGACGTCCTCGATCCGTTTCCTTGGCCAGCAGCGGGTCTACGACACCGGCAGCGCGCTCAGTCGTTTGAATTCTGAGGGCCTTGAGGCAGGCTGGGAGCATTTGATCGCGGGCTCTGTGCTAGGCAATCGTCGCCCGAGAACCAAAGCAGAATGGCGTTTTTTCTATTCGTTCAGATCAGCGATTCCATGGGAATTACTCCGACCATTGCGTGATATGAACAATCTTTTGGCGGGCTGCCCTACTGACTGGGCGGACCCCGCCTGGTCAGGCATAGCGACCAAACTTGTTGATTTCAGAGAGCTGTTCGACAATCTAGACCGCGCTGGAAGTTGCGAGGCTCGTAACACCAAGCGCCGGCTGTACGCGTTCTTAAGCGGTTTAAACTTCCGCCAAATATCCAATGTAGTCGATGCGTTCCATGGCGCACTCGCAGACATCAGAGCGAGGCTGGAGCGGGATCACCCGCCTGAGCCATCTGACTGTTTCACAAGGTGGCCGGGGCTGCTGCTGGGCAGTGATCCAATCACCTGCAGTACGACCGGTTTGCAGATCGTCGAATTACGCTGCCCAGCAGACTTAGACCAGGAGCATCGCTCTCTGGGTCACTGCATCGACACATACGACTTCCGTGCATATTCGGGCAACTGCCGACTCTTATCCATCCGATCTGAAGGGCTGCCGCTGGCATCGGTCGAGCTCACACTCAGAACAGGCCGCAATGAGCGAGTGACTGGCGATTTTACACCTCAGCATCTGCATATCGCTCAGATTAGAGACCACGAAAACAAAACCCCAGATGCTCACTCGGTAGTGATGAACGCTTTTGAGTTATTCATGGCCGCAGTCAGAAGCGGTCGTATGCCCGTGCTCCTGGAATGGCCAAATATGGCGATGAAGATGGCGCGTTACGCTGATGAAAAATCGGTGTTCAACATCCGCTTTGGGGAAGAGATCGTGGGCTGGGCTAACAGTTTGTTGGACAAGGGGCTCTGAAGATGGCATCGGCCCAATTGATGAACAAGCGTCCGGTATTGCTTCGCAAAGCCATTTTCGATGGCTACGACTTCGGGCTGTCCCTCAGTTACCTACAAGGTGCAAACAAGCTTTTGCTTCGCCGGAGGGGCTTTTTCATACGCAGGTCTGATCACCCACTGAACCAGTTTTGGCGTGTGCCCAAAGACAAGCTACTCGATGACCTCGATGTGCTCTATCGGGAGCTGGCAGAGCTCGCAGATGGCAAACACATCGAAAGCTGGCAAGCATTCAGAGACAGGATTACCTCTGCCCAGTCCGACGTGCACCGTGACGCATTCACCTGGGGGATGAAGTTCAGGCTAGCGCCGCTGGCGGAAGGCGGTGTGATCCTGTCGGGAGATTTTCATCCTGGTGCTGTAGCAATCGCCAAGCGCATGCGTGGGGTGTTCCTCTCGGCGGGCAAAGCCTGGCGAGTGCAGGGCACACCAGAATTGGTTCGCAGTAACCTGATTCTGGAACTGGGATTGGACGAAGATCAGTTCGAAATTCTGGACACGCTGCAGGAGTTGCTCGCTGACGGGTCGGTCAAGGCGGTGAATGAGGTCACCAGTATCAGTCTGGGTGGCCACTCTCCGGAGTCGACCAAAAGCGAAGAGGAAGTTTCAGATTCAGGTATCTACCTGGCATCTGTCCCATCCATCAAAAACACCGAGCTGACCAGTGCCGATATCGATAAGGCGCTGGAAGGATTCTCGCTGATGGATCATCAGCCAGCAGGAATCAAGCACCTGCTGCAGCGCACGAGCGCGCTACTGGCCGACGACATGGGACTGGGCAAAACTCGCCAGGCTGTGATCGCCGCTGGCATACGCGCACAAGGTAAACCGGTTCTGGTTATTGTGCTCAACAGCCTGATCATCAACTGGCAGCGCGAGATCCTGATGGTGTTTCCCCAAGCTCAGATCGCCATGCAAACCTTTGATGCCAGTGCTGGCTGGATCATCGTGAACTACGAGAGGCTGGGTGATTTTGTCATGCACGCGAGCCGTTTCGCGGTGATGGTCATTGACGAGGCTCACCGACTCAAGGAACCCACTGCAGCGTGGACACGCCACGGCTTCGACATTGCTGCCCAGGTACAAAACCGCTACCTGTTGACGGGCACGCCAGTGCTCAATCGCGAAGCGGAGCTGCACACACTGCTGAGGCTTTCAGGCCATCCAATCGGACAACTGCCCCTCAATGAGTTCTGCGAGCGATTCGCCGGCAGTCCTGAGTTTCGCAAGACGCTTAGAGATGAGATATCCGACTGGATGCTTCGTCGCCGTAAGGATGTGCTGCCCAACCTGAAGGGGAAGCAGCGGCAGACTGTACCGGTGATACTCAGCCAGATAGAACGTGACGAGTACAACCAGATCATGCGGAGCGACCAGCACCGATTCGCAAGGCTGGGCGCACTGCGTCAACTGCTCGAACGCGTGAAGGTACGGATCCTGGCGGATCTGATGGCCGAGCTGGACGTCGACGACAAGGTTATCCTCTTCTGCGAGTATCAGGAATCCGTGGCCACGTTGCGTGAGCACTGCATCAAGATGGGCGTCGGGTGCGTGACGTTGGTAGGCAGTGACTCGCCCAAGAAACGACAGAAGGCGATTGATGCTTTCCAGCAGGACCCGGACTGCAGGGTGTTCATCGGGACCAGGTCGGCCGCCGGAACAGGTTACAACCTGACTGCTGCGAACTATGTCTTTTTTCTGGGGCTTCCATGGACACCGGGGCTGCAGGACCAAGCTGAGGATCGAGCCTATCGCAACGGGCAGTTGCGCATGGTTGTCGTCAAAATCCCCCTAGCTGAGGACACTATCGACCAGCAGCTGTGGCAGATGCTCATGGACAAGCGCGCCCTCGCCAGCGATCTGATCGATCCGGAAGCGGAAGCGGAAGAGTCGAGTAAAAAGGCTCTTGCCGAGATTCTCTGAGTGATGCGTGCGGCACCATGACGGGCGATTCCAAAGCAGCTACGATTGCTTTAATCTTCGCCATTAAGCCTATAGGTCAAGCTGCCGAGGGAGCTCCTCATGCTCAAATCGATTGTTTCAAATCTGGACCCTGTACTGCTCAGATTCTCTAAAGTTTTTAACGGATACGGCTTTTTGTTCATAGTGTCTTACGTCCTCCTTTCCATCGTGTATCAGATGCAGATCCCAAACTTCGACCAACTACGCTTGGCTCAAGATTTCGCGCCGCTCATCGCTTCCGCATTTGGTGCCGGTGCTGTGTGCATGGTTCTGCAGATGATGATCAGAACAAACGCCCGTTCAAGCTGAAGCCTGTACCTCGCTGAAGAGCGCTATGCTCTGATCAACTGGCGGGCTGACTGATCAGGAGGGTTGCTACTGCTGCCCTCCCCACCCTCCCTTATCCCCACGCCTGCTCGAATAACCTGAATCGATCCGTTAAGGGTTTAGCAGTGCTTTGCAACCTAAGCGCTGGCACCTTGGCCACCATCAAGAAATGGGGTCAAGGCACACATGATCAGGCAGCTTTCCACACTTTCCATACTCGCGCTGTTCGCCGGATGCACGTCTGTAGCGGACAAACCGGTTGGACCTGCTTTCGACAGCAGCCAGAATCCTGAGCTGCTCTCGCCAGACCTGTACTCAAGTGGCGCAAAGTCCGGTCAGGAGCCAATGGTCCGCTATGGTCGCTACGCCCTGGTGAATACCGCTCCGGAAGCGGAGCAACGCGATCTGATGGCCCAGATCATCGATGTCAGCATTCCCGCCAACATGCATCCGTCCGTCCAGGACGCGATGCAGTATGTGGTCAGCCGCTCAGGCTACACGTTGTGCCCACCGAGCACCGGTCACGTAAACATCTTGTTCACACGTCCTCTTCCGGCTGCCCAGTACAAGCTCGGCCCAATGAGCCTGCGCAACACGCTGCAGGTACTGGCCGGTCCGGCATGGCAGGTCAAGGTCAACGAAGTAACGCGCGGTGTGTGTTTTGTACTGCGGCCAGGTTACCAACTGCCAGAGACGTCTAAGCCCGTGGCACTGGCTCAACCTGCGCAACCGGCCAGCACTGGATCAACCTCGGTAGCCAGCACCTCCTCTGCCGTTACTGTTGTAACTGCCCCGGCAACCGGAACCCCATTCAGCAAGGACACATCGCCTGCAGGGCAACCGCAAACCACGGTCGTCACGCAGGCAAAAGCGCAACCAGCTGCATCCATCAGCACCCCAGCCAAGGAAGGCACCCCTACACAGCAAAAGCCGACTCCTGTGAGCGCGGCTCCGGCGAAGGCCACATCTCAGACCACCGTCACCAAGAGCATCGTTTCGACCAGCCAGGCTCCTATGAAGCCTGAACCAGCAGCGAAACCCGTAGCAACCGCTGCGCCACAGCAAACGTGGAATGCACCTGTGGGCAGTACCTTGCGTCAATCGGTTGAAGACTGGGCCAAGCGGGCCGGCTGGCAGGTTATCTGGGTACCGGAGGACCTGGACTACCCCATCGAAGCACCGCTGAGTTTCACAGGCTCCTTCAGTTCGGCGGTCAGGCAGATATTCCCACTGTACGACAACGCCAAACGGTCCTTTGTGGTGGACGGTAATGAGGGCAATGGTCAGCAGGTTCTGCACGTATCGGAGAGGAAAAAATGAGCATGCCCTTCATGCGTCAGACCGCTCTGAGTCTCGCTGTTCTATCGGCATCAGCCTGCTCAGTCCAACGGGTGGATGAAGCCGCTGCACGGGCAGAGGCTACCGCCGATTCTGCCGGCCGTTACGCGGCTATACAGCGTAACAAGCAGCAACAGGAACGTCGGGACACAGTGATATTCAGCGACAAACCCTGGGTTTCAACGCAGCCAGTTGTTGCGAGACGAGGCATCCCCTCCAAGTATGACTGTGAGGTCGCATATCGGCCTGCTGGCAGTGTCGGAATTGCTGAAATTGCCCAGTACATTTCCAGACAGTGCGAGATCCCTGTACTGGTCTCGCCCGATGCCCTCAATCCAGGTCTGCTGAACGCTAATGCACCCGCTCCGGGCAACAATGCGCCTCCAATCAGCACGGCCCCAAACCCTGACAGTCTCGCTGGGTTGCTGCCTGCTGGCATTACAGGCAGCTCCAACCTGGCGCAGCCCTCTCAGGGGAGAAGTTCTGACTTCGCATCCATGCTGACACCGAACCTCGTCAGTGGGTTGCGCTACTCAGGGAAAGCCTCGGGTCTGCTGGATGAGGTCACCGCGCGGTTGGGACTCACCTATCGATTCAATCCCACATCACGGTCAGTGCAGGTCAGCTATTTCGATACCAAGGTGTTCGACGTCTACGCATTTGGAGACGTGCAGGAAATCAAAAGCACCGTCAGATCCGGTATGACCACCTCCTCAGGCTCGGGAAGCGGTTCGTCGAGCGGATCGTCGTCAGGCAGCAGTTCTTCAGGCGTTTCGGGTGACTCGGGCAGCAACCAGAGCACGACCGTCACGCTCAACACATCGATCCTGACTGACATCCAGAGCAACGTGAGAGCCATGCTGAGTACGTCGCCGCCTGGCCGTATGTATCTGTCGCCCTCGACAGGGACGTTGACCGTGACAGACCGGCCCGACGTGCTTGCAAACGTTGAGACCTATCTGGCCAAGACCAACCACGCGATCACCCAACAGGTACTGTTCAATGTGAAGGTGTTTGAGGCGACTCTGACCGACACCGATCAGTTGGCTTTGAACTGGGCGGCCGTCTACAACTCGCTGAGCACAAAGTGGGGCCTGTCTCTCTCGAATACTGTGCCAGGCATCAGCTCCAGCGCAATCTCTGGCTCTGTCGGCATTGTCGATACAGCCAACTCCGCCTGGGCAGGTTCCAACGCGATCATCCAGGCAATCGCAGAACAGGCCCGGATCTCGAATGTTCGCTCACCGTCTGTAACCACATTGAACCTGCAGCCTGCTCCGCTGCAGATCGGCAACGTTCAAGGCTACATTCCATCGGTTCAGACCAACACCACGGCATCAGTAGGCTCCAGCACAGCAATTACTCCTGGCACGATCACCTCCGGTTTCAACATGACGCTGCAACCGCGCCTGATGGACGACGATGAGATGCTGCTCATGGTGTCGATCAATATGAGCTCCAAACCTACCTTCGAGCCATTCACTAGCAACGGCTCCAGCGTTCAGATCCCCAACTACGATGCGAAAAGTCTGTCACCTAAGGTGAAGCTACGCAGCGGCCAGACATTGATCCTGTCGGGCTTTGAGGAGCTCAGCGACAACACGGACAAGATCGGCACAGGCTCACCGGGATTCTTCGGTCTTGGAGGTGGGCGTAAACGCACCTCGTCAAAAAGCGTTCTGGTGGTGTTGATCACCCCGATTGTGACCAACTGACATGGCGAACCTGCTCTCCCTGTTACGAAAACGCGCGCCGCGCGCTCAAATGCCCAGTGACGGCAAAGTTCAGATTCTGACTTATCACGGTCGATCTTTCGTGACAGGCCTGCTGTGGCACCCGTTGGGCAGCCTTACCGGCTACATGAAAGAAGCACGCCAGTTCGGTCGCACCCAACAAATGGACATCGTTGCTATCAGGCATACCGAGTCTGTGATTCAGGCTGGATTCGTTTCGCAGAATGACGGTGCAGTCAAAGGCATGTACTCGCTTGCAGCCGCACTCGCTGGGCAGCTGGGCGCATCGTGGCTTGCTGCCTGGAAGATCGAAAATACCGAGGACAGATACGCCTTGGTCGCAGTGTACCGAGGCGCGGTCATCCCGGGCGCTGACCTGGTAGGTAGCAGTGAGGAAATAAAAAAGAAAGTGGCTCAGCAGCTGAGCCGCTCCATGAGCTTCGACAAGATCTTTCTCCCGCCGGAGTTTGGTCGCGGTGGCGAACAATTTGACCCTGAAACATTGTTGCAGCCATCAAACCTCAAGCGCGAATACAAGCTGACACCGCTGGCATTCGGCCTGTCCAGACAGGAGTTGATGAAAGCCGCGGTGATTGGTGCCTTGGTCGTGGCCGGCCTGATTGGGTGGCACCAGTGGAACGAACATAAGCTGCAACTTGCTCGCCAGGCGCAGGAAGCGGCAGAGGCGGCAAGGCAAGCTGAATTGGATGCCCTGAACCAGCGAACAAACGCACCAGTTGTGATCGAGGCGCTTGTACATCCGTGGGTGAAACAGCCTTCTGTCCCAGTATTTCTTGAAGGCTGTAACGGCGCAATTGACCAGTTACCACCGGCAATCGAAGGGTGGTTATTCGTTTCCGCTAAATGCGACGGAACGCTGATGTCGGCCAACTACAACCGCACCGGCAACAGCACCACGATGGCTTTCAGCGCAGCTACGGCGGGCTACTTTGCTGATACGCCAGCGTTTTACGACGAAGGCAACATGGCCGCAGTGAAGCTCACGTTCGAGCTGCCGCTGGCGGGTGATGACGCTCTGAACCCGGCAACGCAAGCTTTGGACAGCATCACTTCATGGCTGCAAGCCCAAGACCTGCAGCCCAAGATCACGGAAGTACCTGTGACGGTTGTCCAGCCACCAGCTTTGCCTGGCCAACCCGCGCCTCCACCACCACCTCCCCCGGATTACCGACACTTCGAAATCCGCTACACGAGCCTGTTGCCGCCAGCGACTGTTCTTCAAGGCGTGCAAAGCACTGGAATGCGCCTGCGTGAAATCAAAACCGACTTTCAAGACGGCAAATTAACCTGGAACGTCATAGGTGACCTCTATGTGCATTAACACTCGCGCCTCAACTCTGCTGACCCTACTGTTGTCGTGCGTGGCTGCCGGCAACATGGCCGTCGCGGCGGATCCATCCCCCAACGACCTCAGTCGGATCAACATTGGCGAGTTGTCCCAGGTGCAGAGTGAAACCTTGCTCTTCACGGCACAGGCGGCGCGAGCTCGTGCCAAGGAAGACATCGTAAACGGGGCCAAAACGACCACGTCCGCGCCGGTTCAGGTTACGCAGAACGCTTACACGACGCCCGCCCCGGCCAGCAACAGCACACCGCAGTTGCCAGTGGTCAAGACCGTGTTCAGGACGAATAACGCTCTATATGCCACGTTGCTGTACGGAAGTGGTTTCGAGGTCGATGCATCAGTTGGCAATGCCGAGTTGCCAGGAGGGTTCAAGGTAATCAGCGTGTCTCTCGACAGCGTTGTACTGGGCCATGACGGACGCCGATATCCACTAGGGTTCTCGACCCGGGCGCCGATTGGTTCGGTCGACGCACCCCAAATGTCACTGCAGACACTCAAGCCTATAGCTCCCGGCCAGCCCTCGGTTACGAGTCCGCTGTCCAGCATGTCGCAGGAGTTACAGCGATGAGCGGCGCGGTACGAATTGAGCCAGACATCAAGGCTGATCCGTTGGCACGCCAGGTCACCCGGCCAACCGCAGTCGTGCAACCGATAACCATCGCCATGCAATCTGACGTGGTCGGAACAGTCCTTACTGCTGAGGGACAGCGGTGGGGGGACATTACCAGCGAGTTGCGTCAGCTGGTTGCCTTGTTGGCACCTGCCCCAGAGGCTGATGAAGCTGAACTGCTCGTCTCGTCTCAGCACATGCACGACCCTTATGTGATGGCATTTATGGACCGCCTGGACAGAGCTGGCGTGCCGTTTCAGACCATCAGCAGCACGCTCAGCGATATCAAGTCTCTGTACCAGAATGCGGGCAAAGCTTTCGCCGGATCTATCGACAGTACCCAGCGCCAACAAGAGGTGATTCGCATCATCGGCGCGGCCCATGGACGCCGTGCTTCCGACGTTCACTTCATCGTTGGCCACGAAATCACCTACATCAAGTTCCGTGAGGACGGTCTCTTGCGGGAATACGGGCAGATCCAGAGCGCCGTAGGTAACGAGCTCTGTTCTTCACTCTTCAACTCAATGTGCGACGTCAAATCTGAGGGCTACTATCAACCGGAATTGAAACAAGATGCGCGCATGGCTCGCACCTTCCTCGATCAATTGGGACTGTCCGGAGCCCGTGTAGCTACACGCCCTCTGGTCGAAGGGCCTTTGATGGTGCTGCGACTGATCTATGACGATCAGGAGAAACAGTCAGTCGACGATCTGGGGTTTCTGCCAGAACAGAATTTGCTGTTCAAGCGGCTGCGAAGCCTTCCTTACGGCGTGATCATATTGACCGGTCCAACTGGATCAGGGAAATCGAAGTCGCTCCAGGTGCAGATCAACCTTCTGGCTGAAGAGTGCAAAGGCACGAAACATATCCTGACCGTTGAGGACCCGCCCGAGTATCCGATGCGTGCAAATCAGTCCCCTCTTGGCAGCAATGAGACATGGGGAGAATCCATTACAAACTCCGTGCGACTCGACCCCGACATACTGATGTACGGGGAGATTCGCGACCTTGAATCAGCTCAGGGGGCACTGCGCGGGGGGATGACCGGCCACCTCGTTTTATCGACTCTGCACACCAACAACGCTGTAGCAGCAATTCCTCGCCTGATCGACATGGGTGCAGATACAAGCCTGGTCACCGACCCAACACTCATTGTCGGTCTTATCAACCAGTCACTCTTGCCAACGCTGTGCAAGAAGTGTCGCGTGCCTGCGCGCAGCCAGATCAGTACCCTGGATCCGCAGCTGGTCGAGAGGCTTGAAAAGATGACCGTGCTCGATCAGGTTTATTTGGCTGGGCCAGGTTGCTCTCTATGCCGTGACGGGGTCAACGGCAGGGTCGCTGTCGCAGAGATTCTTCTCCCGACCCACCGGTTCATGGAGGAGATCCGCAAGAACGGACCAAGCGCAGCGCGCCAGTATTGGGTCAAGCACATGGGTGGTATCACGAAGGTTGCCCACACGCTCATCAAGATCAATGCGGGGCTGATCGATCCGCGCATGGCAGAGGCCGTAGTCGGGCCAGTGGATTTTGACAGCTACATGCTGGATGCCGAGCCACCTGAGGTTGAAGCCCATGCTGAGTAAGGCGATGGACGCCTGGTCAGGGCTTGTAGAAGGCTTTTACAGAAACCAGTTCGGAGGCAATGAGCGTATCCGGCTTTACGAGAGCATGACCGCCCTGCTGGAGAACGGGGTGCCTCTCGACCTGGCTCTTGATCGTATCGGATCGATCTACAGTGACGGTGGCCGCCGTGCTCGACATCCGATTGCCCTTGCCAGCTATGGCATAGGCAAGGCTGTGGACGGCGGCAAGACGCTAGCCCAGGCCTGCCTTAACTGGGTGCCTTATCAGGAGCACGCCGTAATCAGCGCCGGCGAGAAGTCAGGGAACTTGATCCAGGCATTCAGCGACTGCGTGCGGATCATCGAAGCTCGGCAAAAAGTGATGAAGCTGGTGGTCTCAACGGCCTCGTACCCGGTTTTTGTCTGGAGCCTGATGGCCTACTTGCTGAACGTAATCGCCACCCGGGTGGTGCCGGCCATGAGCCGCTCATCCAACCCAGAAGCCTGGTCCGGCGCACCCATGGTTCTGCACATGATCGCCACCTTTGTGACTAACTGGGGACTTCTGACTTTGTGCCTTGTGGTAGTCCTGGTTGTCACCAGTGTCGTCACTCTGCCTTACTTCCGTGGCCCTTGGCGGACAAGGCTGGAGATATTGCCTCCCTGGTCAATCTACAAAGCGCTCCACGGCTCAACGTTCCTCCTCAATATCGCGGTCATGCTGCGAGCAAACATCGATCCGCTCGGAGCGTTGGACACGTTAAAGCGTGGGGCAAATCCGTGGCTGCGTGAACGCCTGGAAGCCGCCCACTACGGGGTTCGGATGGGTAAAAACTTTGGGGAGGCTTTAGATCTTTCCGGGCATGAATTCCCAGACCACGAAGCGATTCAATTTCTGATTGTTCTCTCCACTACGCAGAGCTTCTCGGCTGCAGTGCACCGCTACAGCCTTCGCTGGTTGGAGATATCACTGAAACAGGTCGAGCGTTACGCAAAGACACTGTCCCTCGTATCCATGGTTCTGATCGGCCTGTTGATGATTCTGGTCATGGTCGGGGCCTACAGCATGACCGGCAATGCCACACAAGGCATGACGCACTGAGCACTACACCCGTTACCCACATACCCAGGACCACACACATGCAAAACACCACTCACTCCGCTCGGGCGAACCAGATCGGTTATATCTCGATTGAATTGCTCTTCGTTCTCATCGTTATCCTGATCGGGATGGGCTACGCCCTTTACAACGGTTGGGGCGCGATGGGCAGTTCGGACGTCAACAACGAACAGGGTAACGTCGGTCAATTGATCGCGAACACTCGCAAGCTCAAAGGCAGTACCGGTTACGGAGCGTCAGGGACCGATCTGATCGCCCAGCTCAGCTCGATACGTGGCCTGCCCAATATGTCGTTCTCCAGCGGCAAGCTCTACAACGCCTGGAGTGGCCAGGTCACTGTGGTTGCCAACGGGATGACATTCACCGTGACCGAGGCCGGTTTGCCCCAAGATGCCTGTGTGACACTGGCCACGAAGATTGGACGCGGGCAGAAGGTCACCACCTCTATCAATGGCGGCACAGCTGTGAACGGCGAGGTGAGTTCAGCTGCTGCCACCAGTGGCTGCTCTACTGATAGCAACACGTTGGCTTGGACGGCCTACTGAGCATGAACCCAATTATCGACACGCCTTTTAGTGACCTCTACTTGGGGCCGGATTTTACGGACGTAAAAGGCCTGGATGGCCAGAGCGGACGTGTCGAGGCTCCGGAAAACTGGAAAGAAAGCGCCCTGCTATTACGGGAGGAATGCGCAAAGCATTTTGAAGTGCATCAGGATCCTGAGTTCTCGTTGATCAAAGAAGGAACGGTGCTTCGCGTCACTCAGATACCCGATGCCTTTGGCCAGGCCGTGTTCGTACTGCGCAGATCAAATGCGCAGGTCCGGCAGTTCGACCAATTGGGTTTTCCTGAAGACCTTGTCGAATCGCTGCTTACGAAGCAGGTGCGCGGCCTGGTGATTTTTTGCGGCGAGATTTGCACCGGTAAGACGTCAAGCGCAGCTTCGCTGATCATCGCCAGGCTAAATGCGTGCGGTGGGATCGCGTTGGCTGCAGAGGATCCAGCTGAGACAGATTTGAACGGTCGTCACGGACCTGGTCGTTGCATCCAGATGCAGGTTTCGAGACGCAATGGCGGGTATGAGGAGGCTTTGATGAGAGGCCTCCGCTCTGGCGCGGACATGATGCTTATCGGTGAGATCAGAGACACCCCCACGGCAGTTCAGGCAGTGCGAGCGGCAATCAATGGCCTGTTCATCATCACCACAGTTCACGCGGGAACAGTACCGCAGGCGATCGAGCGAGTAGCGACTCTTGCGGAGCCGGCCATCAGCAACGTCCGATCAATTCTGTCACAGGGTTTGGTAGCTGTAGCTGCGCTTGCCCTCGAAGGTGAAGGCGAAATGCGACATCTGAAGATCCAGAGCCTTTCACTGACTGGACCTGACGGCCCTGGTATTCGAGAGAAGATCCGATCAAATCAAATCGCAATGATTAGCCAGGATGTGGATCAACAATCGAACAGGAGCCTCTGGGGATGAATGTTCTCAAGCATAGCCAGACCAGAAAGAATGGTTTTGTGGTGATCGAGCTGCTCTTCGGCCTGATCATTTTCGCCATTGCGTCGGCCATAGGCGTCTCGCTGATGGCCGACAGGATGGATGCGCAGAACTATCAAATCGCAGCTCAGCAACAGCAGCAGATCGCAGAGGCCGCTTCTAAATACCTGAAGGACAATTTCGCAACGGTCTATGGATCGGCGGGCACAACCACGCCTGCGACGATTACCCCTCAGATGCTACGCAACACCAACTATCTGCCAGCCAGCTTCAGTGACACAAATGCATTCGGTCAGAGCTACGTGGTGCTTGCTCGAAGGGTCAACGTCAACCAGCTCGAATCCATCGTGATCACTACCGGTGGCCAGGCTATCGATGAGATCGGTACCCGGACGATTGCGGAAAATATGGGTGCGCCGGGTGGCTTCATCCCGTTCAACAACACCGGCGTTATCCAAGGAGTACGAGGCGGCTGGCAACTTGCGCTGAGCAACTATGGGATCAACCCAGGCGTTGGCCACACTGCAAGTGCCTTGTTTCTCCAGGATGGCACGCTCTCCAACGAATACCTGTACCGCAACGCCATCCCAGGAAAGCCTGAACTCAATCGCATGAACACGGCGCTCAGTATGGGAGGAAACAATGTCAACGATGTGGCTGCATTGAACGCCTCTGGAACAGTGACGGTTGGAGGTAATGTCGACACTGCTGGGTCAGTGAACGCCGTTGGCAACGTGAGTGCCTCGGGATCTGTCACAGCCCAGGGGAATGTGAGTGCGTCGGGGAGCGTCACAGCCCAGAGCAACGTCATCGCTGCAGGTGATGTATACGCGCAGTCGGTGAATGCCTCGGCCAACCTCACGGGGGCGGCTGCCCGCATATCAGGCGAGACTGTCACAGGCGGTTGGTTTCGCACTCAGGGCGACACCGGCTGGTACAGCGAAAAATGGGGTGGTGGCTGGTACATGAGTGACTCGGACTGGGTTCGGGTCTACGGCGACAAGAGCCTCTACACAGCCGGGAACATCCGGGGTGGGACAGTGACTTCGGAAGGTCGCGCGACCGTCGGTGAATACCTGCAGCTGAATGGCGTTGCAACTGCCGGCACTGCCTGTGCTGCAAACGGTATGGTTGGTCGAACCAGTACGGGTCGATCCCTTTCTTGTGATAACCAGGTCTGGGTGGTGAACGGTTCCAGTGCCCCTACCTGCACGGCAAAAACCATCCCCGGCTACGACGCAAACGACGTCACTACCTACGCTTGCCCAGTCGGCTACACAAAAGTTGGTTGGGACACGGCCGGCTCAGGCCA
The DNA here is from genome assembly GCF_000156995.2 of Pseudomonas coronafaciens pv. oryzae str. 1_6. Taxonomy (NCBI): domain Bacteria; kingdom Pseudomonadati; phylum Pseudomonadota; class Gammaproteobacteria; order Pseudomonadales; family Pseudomonadaceae; genus Pseudomonas; species Pseudomonas coronafaciens. Next base: position 4,567,549 of record NZ_CP046035.1, read on the forward strand.
ACGATTCAGCAGTACCCAAGGAATCGTGGTCGGCCAGAACGATTACGCCACCATTTTCTGTTGTCAGTTCTGACCAGGCTCATAACTGTCATCGAGGACGTAGAGTGAACATTTACTGGCTTGCAATGGTGGTGATTACAGCAGTGCTCGGAATGGTTTATGAGAAGTCACACCAGGCAGAACAGAGCTCCCAGACCGTAGAAATCTCCTTGATTGCTCATAACGTCCTCGTCTACAGAAATGCCTTGGCCGAGTATGCCTACGCTCACAAAGCTGCATCAGGAACGGTGGCCGATAACCAGTTGGCACTGCCCACCTGGTACGCGCGTTACCCTGGGGTGGAGGGAGTGATCGATGCTGGACGAAGTTACGCGTTCGTCGGATCCCCTCCTCCCGGTCTTGTTTCAGAGATGATCAATTTGACTGGTGGATCGCTGGCCATCGGCACTGCATCCTCCGGTAGCCTGCTCACACCAAGCTCAGGGTATGTGGGAGTCACGCTGCCCGCGGCAGTTCCAACTGGAGCTGCTGTCGCCTACCAATGAGGAAAGGGTGACATATCGCCTTGGCCTTCAACTACTACCATGCTGCTGGTGCAGTAGCAGGTTGATGGGATTGACGTTGAAAATGAATTGGATAGAGACAAGATACGTTACGACCGCCTTTTGGTTTGGCTCGATGGTCGCCATGTCGCTGCTAGCTGTTGTGGGAGGGATGCAGGGCAATGTCGTGGCGGTAATCTTCGGGGTCATCTCTGCTAGCTGTGGGGCTTTTTTGTTCATGCTGGCCTTCGTCGAGGCTATGGCTGCGAAACACACTCAAGTGACGCCTGGCGATAAGGCCACGATAGAGAAAACAGCTCAGGCCCAACCAGCCGATTAGGAGGTAAGGCCGAAAGTCCGCCCACGCACACTTAGCGCCTCTCTGAGGCTGGATGGATTGGGCTCGCCTGAGTTTATGCAGGCGATCAGTAACCGAACCTTTCACCAGCGCTCGTCTCAGTACTTCACTTTGAAAGTCGGTGAATCCTCCGGTCGCTGACCGCGCCGATCGTACAAACGCGTCGTGCTGATGTTCGCGTGCCCCAGCCAGATCTGCACCTTGGCGATGTCCGCGTCATGCTCGAGCGCATTGGTCGCCGCAGTTGCGCGCAGGCCATGGACCCCAAGCCCGTCGACGCGGATTTGCGCAGCACTGGCCCACTTTGTTACCACGCCATAAACCCCTTTCCCTGTAATCCCGGTACCCGACGTTTTTCCTCGCTGTGAGCGGAACAGCGCGCCAGGCGTAAGCGCTCGATCACCATCGCGCACCAGGTACACGTAGATCCGTTCAGCCGCGACTGGGTGCAGTGGCAGGTAGCGGATCTTCCCGCCCTTGCCGTGGATCCGTAGGTGCTTCACACCGCGGCGCTCCTGCAGGTCGCCCGTCTGCAGCAGACTCAATTCCTCGCGCCTCAATCCGTGGTATAGCAGCACCGCCAGAATGGCCCTGTCGCGCACGCCCTGGAGCGATTCGGCGTCTGGCGCATCAAGCAGCCGCTTGGCCTGGTCGTCGCCCAGAGCTGGTGTCTTGCCCTCGTTGGTTTCCACCTTCGGACGTGCGACCCCATGCACCGGGTTGCCCCCGGCCAGCGCGTTGTTGTTAAGCAGGTAATCGAAGAGGCTGGCCAGCGCCGCCAGTTTGCGCCGGATCGTGGCCCCAGAAAGAGCGCGCCGCTCGAGCTGGGCGCGCCAGGCTAAAACGTGAGACCGGTTCACGGCGCGAAACTCTTCGGCACCGGCCAGGCCGACAAAGCTGCAAAAGTCACGCAGATCGGCCTGGTACGCACGGCGCGTGCGGGGGTTGCGGATATTGGCGAACCACTCGACCGCTGCCGGCACTGAGGCCAATTCCTGGAATTCCAGTGCAGTCAGTCGCCGCTCGCCGGCATTGGCCACCACCAGCTCGCTCACGCATTTCGCTCCGCATCGTGCCGCGCTTTGATGGCCGGCCACTCGGGGGAAGCCATCAACTCGCGGATCAGGCGCTTGTGTTCCGGCTCTGGCACCAGGTGCTGCCAACGCTCCTGCTCCAGCTCCATTTGCCTGACACCGCGCAACTGAGCCTCAATCTTCACACCCGCTGCGCCGAGGCGCGCACGTGCCTGGCACCAGAATCCTTCCGACGTGGTGTATTCGTACAGCGGCACGATGGGCAGCCCGTGCAGTTGCCAAAGATGCCAGAGGACGGCCGAGCCGATGCCCTGTCGCTGACTACCGGGCCTGAGCTCAATCATGTTGATGTACAGCCGGTCGCGCAGCGGATTGATGCTGTAGTCGATCTGACCCACACGCTGGCCATCGACCTGGATGTGATCGACGAAGTCAGTACCGGGAAACACGAAATGACCAGGCTGCGATTCGGTGCGCTCGTTCACCAGGGTGACCGGACGCATCACCACACTCGCGCAGTGCCGTCTACTAAAAAGACCAAGAATCCTGCTGAAAATCTTCATGTGCCCGCCTGAGGTCGAAAGAGCCGATAACGTATTTCTTACGTTGGTAAGGAGCCGTTTGCCCAGCACTGCAACGGGAGCGCCGACCGTCAGCAGCCTGGCCAGCAATGTCAGCACGATAACGGCCAGTCCCGTGACAGCAAGCGTACCTGAGAAGTGGATCAGCACTACCTCCAGGCCAATTAACACAAATAGAACCGCGTTGAGAATCTCGTCAGTCAACTCCCAGAACATATCAAGGTTCTTCTCGGTTTCTTCCGACATGGCATGGGAGCGGCCTTGATTGCCAACGATGAGGCCCATTACCACCATCGCCAGCGGGCTCGAGACGTGCAGATGACTCGCTAAAGCGTAGCCGGCAAGTACTGCGGCCAAGGTGATGAGCACTTCTTCCTGATAGCTGTCGATGCTTTTGAGCATTCGATAGGTGATGTAGCCCAACACCGCGCCAACCAATGCGCCGCCGCCTGCCTCCTCTACCAGTAGTTGTGAGGCGCCTAGCACTGAGGGTGCGTCACCACTGACAATCATCGCCAGGATGAGCGAAAACAGAACAACGCTGACGCCGTCGTTGAACAGGGATTCGCCCGAGATCACCAGTTCGATACTGGCGGGCGCGCCGGCGGATTTCAGAACGCCCATGACCGCGATGGGGTCTGTCGGCGAAATCAGCGCGCCGAACACCAGGCAGTACGAAAGCGGCAGAGCCAGATCGGTGAGCGACAGTAGGGCCCAGATCGCAAAGCCGATACACAGGGTCCTTAGCGATCTGCGAGCAGATGTACAGTCCCAATCCTTCGGAGGGGCTGTCGCGTTTTGTCCGAGTGAAGGGTTCGAAAAGTGAGCCAAGCAGCGCTTCGGGAATAGGCTGTCCAACATTTGTGCACGTTAACTGCAGCGTGCTCTGGTTGACCTGTCCCTTGATCAGGATAGGCCCACCCTTTAGGCCGTGGGCCACAGCATTGGCAATCAGATCGGACATCAGTTGCTTGATCCGGCCTGGATCACATAGCAGGGCCGCCGCACCAGTGTGGTGAAAGACAATGTTTGCTTGTGGATTGGCCAAGAGCACTTCCTGCACCACAGGCTCAAGCGCTCCAAAAATGTCTACAACCCGGCGAAGTCTAATGCTGACATCCCCTCCCAACTGACAGCGCGTAAAGTCTAAAACGTCTTCGATCAATGCCGACATGCTTACAGCGCTCGTTCGGATGGCGTCAGCCAATACTCGGGACGGTTCTCGGAGACATCACCGTGCAAGGCGTCTGCGCTCAGTCTGACGGCACTTAGCGGGGTGCGAAGGTCATGGCTGAGTACCGCGACGAACTGCTCACGCAGCCGCCCAAGTTCGACGGACTCGCCCAACTGCGATTCACTGCGCTGAAGGCGATCATGAAGGTCCAAATTTGAAGCAATCAGTTGAGCAGACAGCTCAAGCGTATTGACGACATTCTGCTCGTTCAGTACGACCGAGGCTGTATCCAGTGCGCATAACGTACCGAAGAACTGCCTGTCAGCTGTGATAATGGGGATTGATATGTGGCTTTGAGCGGATGGAATATCGCTCGGTGCACAGACTGGGTAGTCAGATTGCGTGAGTTCGTAAAACCCCTCGCCATAAACCCATGATCGACGCAGTTGGCGAACCTGATCACACAAGGTCTGCGCGGGAGGGACCACCAATTGCGATTAGCTTCTGAAGGCTTCTGCGCTCCATCAGCGAGGAACGTCCTCAGGGCCTGGAGCGGCAGCTTTAAGAACCGATTATGGCGCATTGGGTTCTTTAGCTGGTTTTTGTGGGGGCGCCCGGAGATTGACGTCGTATGGTTTATGAGGGAGATATATATCGAAATTAGCGAGCTTATGTCTTCTGCATAGACTCGCTAATTTCGATACATACGCCTTGGGCAGCGCCATCACCCAGGCACTGTGGTGGCGAACATGGTTGGTGGCTACATCATCGGCCTGGCTATCGCATTTTTGGCCGCTTCCCCCACAATGAGTCCTGAGTGGTGCCTGCTGATCATCATGGGATTTTGTGGAGGGCGAACTACCTTTTCTACGTTTTGCGTAGAAACAATTGCCCTGATTCAGGAAGGTAGGCTGCTCCGGGCGCTAGGCTCAGTTTCACTACACGTCGTGGGCTCGGTGGTAATGACGGCTGCCGGGCTTGTCCTATCAAATAATCAGCACGCGCTGAGGAGAGGAATATGAAAGGTTTTCTGGTGACTTTCTTTACTCAACAGAATCGTCGCTATCAGGGAAAGATGCTCGGCGACTGGGTCGTTGATTTGGCGAAAGAAATGGGACTGCGGGGTGCGACCCTGTCCACAGGTATCGAAGGCTTTGGGCATACCGGCCGGCTGCATTCCTCGCATTTTTTTGAACTAGCGGATCAGCCTACCGAAATTCGTATGGCCATTACCGAGGACGAATCTGAACAGTTATTCAAGCGATTGGAGCTTGAAGATATCTCGTTGTTTTACATAAAAACCCCAGTTGAGCTGGGCTTCGTCGGAACAGAGGTCACCTAGTTTGGCCCTCTTTCATAAGCGGTGACTCGAAGACGCCTTCGCTTGCCTCGTACTCCGAAACACGATTTTACATTTTGGACAGACCTAGCTAAGATCGGCGCATTGGAGATGGCATTCCTCCATTAACCAACCGCTGCGCCCGTAGCAGCTGATGATGCCTACAGAAACCTGATCAATCAGGTCTGTAGGCGTTCGCGCTCAGATTCCCTTTTTGGTCAGGCACACTTACTTTTTTGTGGCTGGCCAAATGTCTAAATTTCGACGACCTGAACAACTCGACTTACTGCCCTATATAGCGAAATGGCTTGCGCTTGCAGGTCTTGTAGCTCTTTTGGCAGGCTCTGCTTCTGCGTTATTCCTCCTTTCCTTGGATCATGCCACCCAGTGGCGAGAAACCCATCCTTTGGTGATCTGGCTCCTGCCGGTGGCTGGCTTTGCTGTGGGACTTGCATATCACTTGATAGGCAAACCCGTTGATGCCGGAAACAACCTGATCATCGATGAGATCCATGATCCTAAGAAGATCGTGCCTTTGCGCATGGTGCCGATGGTGCTGATTGGAACCGTGGTTTCCCACCTTTTTGGTGCATCTGTGGGACGTGAGGGGACGGCGGTGCAAATGGGCGGTGCCCTTGCCGATCAACTGACGCATGTCTTCCGTCTGCGCCGCGAAGACCGTCGGGTGATTCTCATGGCCGGTATCAGTGCTGGCTTTGCGTCCGTCTTCGGCACCCCTCTTGCCGGGGCTTTATTCGGACTTGAAGTATTGGCCATTGGACGTATGCGTTACGACGCGCTTTTCCCTTGCGTGGTTGCGGCAATCGTTGCTGACCAGGTGGGGCAAGCCTGGGGCGTGGTTCACACGCATTACGTCATTGGCGAAGTGGTTCCGGTGCAGCTGTGGAGCGTCATGGCTGTGGTGGCAGCTGGGATTGTCTTTGGCCTTACCGGCCTGCTATTCGCGACCGCGACCCACAAGCTCGGAGCCTTCGTTAAGCGGCTTATCACCTATTCACCATTAAGACCCTTCGCCGGCGGCCTGCTGATCGCAGTCGTAGTGTGGGCGCTCGGTAGTAACCATTACATCGACGTTGATAAGTACATCGGGCTAGGCATTCCGAGCATCGTCCAATCCTTTCAAATGCCAATGGCCCCTTGGGATTGGCTTGGAAAGATGGTGTTCACCGTTGTCTCCTTGGGCACTGGATTCAAAGGCGGTGAAGTGACACCGCTGTTTTACATCGGCGCCACCTTGGGGAATGCGCTGGCTCCCCTCTTGCACCTTCCCTTCGGCATGCTGGCTGGTATCGGCTTTGTCGCCGTCTTTGCCGGTGCAGCTAATACGCCACTGGCAACCATCGTTATGGCCATGGAGCTCTTCGGGCCCGAGATTGCTCCGCTTGCAGCCATTGCCTGTATCGCAAGTTACCTCGTATCCGGACACACCGGGATCTATCACGCCCAGCGCGTCGGCCACAGCAAGCATCACCGTCCTCTTCCGGAGGAAATCCGGCTCTCTGATATCAAGCAATTTCATGCTCAAAGTGAATCCGCCAGCGAGCGGAAAGTGACTCTTGCGGGGGAAGAGAAATGATTGAACATCACCAAGATCGCCTGACAGCTTTGCAACTCTATTTTCCTGGCGCTAGCCGGGCTCGCGTGACCAGCTTCTGGCACCACCTAAGCGCACCTGCACTAGCCCAGCACCTCCTTAAAGTTGCTCAAAAAGCAAAAATTGAGCAGGTCATGCTCAAGACGATTTCTGCAGGTTATTTGCCAGGCCATCGCATCTCCCATCATCACCCGGAGCTTGGCGATATGCGTCATCCCCAGTGTCTGGAATTGCTAGATACAGAGGACAAGCTGCGCGCATACCTGCGCGACCACGCTGACGAGTTACGCAAAGTGCGAGCAGTTCTTTTCTTATGTGAGTTACCGCTCACTGACGCGTCGTAATTCAGTTTGAAAAAAGCTCGGAAATGAAGAGGTAAGGCCGACCGAAGCGTCGGTCACTCGCGACATTAGAGGATGTAGCTATGAACGGCTTTCAACTGACTTTTTTCACCGAACAGAGTACCAACTACCAGCACCTTCCACTGGGAGAGTGGTTGGTCGAGTTCGCCAAGCGAGAGGGCGCGTTGGGTGCGACGTTGGTGAGCGGTACAGAGGGGCTAGATCATTTGGGGCATTTGCATACGGCGCATTTCCTCGGCGGTGCCGACCATCCCGTCACGGTGACTATATCCACTGATGAAATTGGGTGCGACAGGTTGCTGGAGGCATTGGCCAAGGAGTCGTTTTCACTGAGCTATATCAAATTGCCCATCGAATACGGTCGAGTGGGCCAGGCGAAAAACTAAAAAACGCACCTTGTTGGACAACCAATAAAAAGGATAAACGCCATGTACCGAGTTTATAACCTACGCCCACAGCCAGCCCCCGCTAACTGGGCTCATGACAACAGGCAGCTCCTCGTAGGACTGGTTTTCTGGTCACTTTTTCTGGCCGGCATCGCAGGTAGTCAAAAGGTCTCGAGCGAGGGGTGGTACATCGTCACCTCGCTCGAAGGCGCATTGGTCACGCTGCGTATGCCCAGTGAGAAGTCCTGCAAGGCCGACGTAGCCCAGACCTGCGTACCGGGCTACGAGCTGAGAGCACAGCAACAGTGAGCGCGATGGCGGTTGGCAATCCAAAGATGAGATCGCGAAATGGAGCTCACCGACGTCGGCTCATCAAAATCATTTTAGAGAATTGGGAGACCACATGAGCGCAGTGACGCTGAGCATCGTATTCGGGCTTGTGATGGGCAGGTTTTTCACAGGATCCGTCTATGAGTTCGCCGCGCTTTTCATCGTAAGCGTTGGAGTGTCCTTGCTGACCTTTCATCTGCTAAATCAAAGGCGCGTCAGGCTACAAGCCCAGACGGCGTATTGCTGCTCTGTAATGGTTGCTTCAAACCAAATGATGGAGCTTTTCCAGATGGCAAAAAGAGGGCAGTTCATGCCCTTGGTGGGAGAGATTCCTGAACTAATTATTGGAGGCTTCTTGGTTCCCGCAATTGCGGTGTCGGCAGTGCAGCTGTTCAGGATACTCATGGAGAGCTGACGTCCGACATAGAGGCCTCTCAACAGATTCAAATGGTTAATGACGTTCCCGAATCGTTACTTGGAGAAGATCAATGAAAACGCAAATCCAGGCCATTCATGCACGTGAAATTCTCGATTCACGCGGTAACCCTACCGTTGAAGTCGACGTCACCTTGGAGTGCGGCGCCATGGGCCGGGCTTCAGTACCGTCCGGTGCCTCTACAGGCGCTCACGAAGCAGTTGAGTTGCGTGACAAAGATACACAGCGGTACTCCGGCAAGGGAGTGTTAAAGGCCGTTAGCAATGTGAATACCGAAATACTTGAGTCTCTGAGGGGCATGAATGCGATTGACCAGGAACAAATTGATCATTTGATGATTAAGCTGGATGGAACCTCTGATAAATCCAGGCTTGGAGGAAACGCGATCTTGGGCGTGAGCCTCGCCGTTGCCAGAGCGGCGGCTTCTGCGCTGAACTTGCCCTTGTTCCAATATCTGGGCGGCGAGCAAGCAGCAAGAATGCCCGTCCCGATGTTCAATATTCTCAATGGCGGTGTTCACGCCAACTGGCAAGGCCCTGACTTTCAGGAATTCATGATTGCACCTACAGGGGCTGGCAGTTTCAAGGAAGCCTTTCGTTGGGGCGCTGAGGTGTACCACGAGCTGAAAGTAGTGCTTAAGGACGCCGGCTACTCAACTGCGGTCGGAGATGAAGGCGGCTTTGCTCCGACGCTCAAGAAAAACTCAGATGCCATTGAGCTGATCATCAAGGCAATTGAAAGAGCCGGTTACGCCCCTGGATCTCAGATCGAGATCGCTATCGATCCAGCATCCAGCGGTTTCTATGAAAACGGTCTTTACCATCTGCGTTCGGAAGGTCGTAAGGTCGATGCCCAGGAGCTGATTAGCCTCTATTCCTCTTGGGTCAACAAGTACCCGATTGCGGTACTGGAAGATGGCCTCGCGGAAGACGATTGGGCGGGCTGGAAGCTATTGAATACTGCGCTGGGTGACCGGATCGAGTTGGTTGGAGATGACCTGTTTGTCACCAACGTCGAACGGATCCAGCGAGGCATCACAGAAAACGTCGCCAATGCCGTACTGATCAAACCCAATCAAATCGGAACCCTGACTGAGACCAAGGCCGCCATCGTAATGGCCTATGGGGCAAATTGGGGGGCGATGGTTTCTCATCGTAGCGGGGAGACGGTGGACAGCTCCATCGCTGATCTGACTGTCGCGATGGGGACTGGCCATCTCAAGACAGGAGCTCCATGCCGGGGGGAGCGGGTCGAGAAATACAATCAGTTTCTGCGAATAGAAGAGCATCTTGGCAGCCGTGCGTTTTATGCAGGACATGATGCATTCGTGCGCTGACGGCCTATCGCCGGTAAACCTGTTGGACTGGTTACCGTAAAAAAACGAACCACGTATAGCTGTTGGCAAAAACGTCAGTGGCATTGGCCTTTCCTAGACGCTTGGAGATATGAGCATGAGCTACACGGATATTCCAGCTGGTAACGCGATCCCCGATGACTTCTTCACCGTTATCGAGATTCCTGCAAACCACTCGCCGATCAAGTACGAGGTGGACAAGCCAAGTGGACAGATCTTCGTTGATCGCTTCCTCAGCACGCCGATGTTCTACCCGGCTAACTACGGGTTCATTCCAAATACCTTGAGCGATGACGGCGATCCTTTGGACGTCCTCGTGATTTGCCCTTACCCGGTATCACCTGGCGTTGTCATCCGCAGTCGCCCAGTAGGTGTGATGTACATGACGGACGAAGCTGGTGCGGATGCCAAGGTAATCGCAGTGCCTCATGAAAAACTCAGCTCTATGTACAGCAATGTAAAGGAATGCTCTGACCTCCCTGCGTTACTCCTCGCACAGATTCAGCACTTCTTCGAAAACTACAAAGCGTTAGAGCCGGGTAAGTGGGTGAAAATGGGCCGCTGGGGGAGCGCAGACGAAGCGCGGGAAGATATTCGTAAATCGGTAGCGGCCTATAACCTGAAGAAGGAGGCTTCCAAGTAGTGTTACTCAATCAGAAGAGCGCAGAGCAGGAAATTTCTCTGAAGGTAAGAGAAGACTTTTTGCTGCTGCCGAAAACTGCTGAATTGACGCGCTGGGTAATGGCCCAGTCCACGGGCGAAAGAACATTACCGTATTTCGATCCACTGGATGGCGGCGTCTTCGCAAGGGTATTGATCTTGTTGGAATCGCCCGCTCGAACGGTCAGTCTTCCACGGTATGTCTCAAGAGACAATCCGGGGCCTGCACAACGCAACCTGAAAGGTTTCATTGAGCAGGTTGGACTGGCACGTCACAAAACCGTCCTTTGGAATTTGTACCCTTGGTTACCAGATCTCGATAAGCCCAAGGGTCCGCTCCGCAGAGCGCAAATTGAGGAAGGTATCGAGATGCTGATCACGCTACTGACGCTTTTCCCTGATCTCGTCACTATCGTGTTTGCCGGACGTGTTGCCCAAAAAGCCATACCGCGTGTTCGGCTCGCCTTTCCTAATTTTTCATTGCTGGAAATGCCACACCCAAGTCCCCTTTCTGTTTGCACTCACCCGAATGTTAGGCAGCGCATTTTGTCCACACTGCGTCACGCCAAACAGTCGATCAAGTAGCCAAAGGCTCAGGTTTTGCTCGCCTTGCTCAGCGAGCGGATACACGGCGAGACGAACAAGTTGCCGCGATAGGCACCAGCCAGGGTTTTAGCCGCGACGATCATCCACATGACAGTCAGCATCAACACCAGCACCACGCCAAAGAAGCTAAAGAACGTGAGGTGCAGCATAGAGCCCAATTTGAGGGTTGTTACGGCGTACACTCCCAGCGGAAAGGTGAAGCCCCACCAGCCGAGGTTGAAGGGAATGCCCTCCCTGAAGTAGCGCCCGGTAATTAGCAGCGCCAATACCATCCACCACAATCCCAGCCCCCAGAACAGCACACCACCGATCAAGCCAATGCCCTCGGCTACGCCGCCGATGCTTGCCATTCCATGAGCAGCAAAGATTGCTGGAGCATCGTTGCCCAGCAGCAACATCCCCAAAGCCCCGGTACCGATCGGCCCTAAAGACAGCCAGCTTGATGCTGCCATGCTTTCATGAGGTAGTTTGTGCAGCGCCATGCGCAGTAACAGGATCACCAGTATGCTCAAGGCGACGGGCACCGAGTAGGCCCACAGCACGTAGCTGGTGATGAGCATGGTGAACTGTGCGCTCGCATCAGCGAGGTGAGGAGCCAATAGACCGCCACTGGCGGCAGCCACCTCAGCCGCAACTACTGGCAGCAGCCATACCGCTGTCATCTGATCAATGCTGTGCTGCTGGCGAGTAAACATCATATACGGGATCAGCACCCCGCAGGCCAATGCCATGGTGACATCGATCCACCACAACACTTCGGCTAAAGCGACTACCCCACCCCCCCAGCGTGGCAAACCATAAAGGAGAAAACCGTTGATGATGGTCGCCAATCCCATGGGGATAGTTCCAAAAAACATCGATACAGTGGAGTGGCCGAAGATCTGTTTGGCCTCATCGAAGAACAATACCCAACGGCTCGCGTACATCAGCGTAAACAGGCAAAACAGCACGATATTAAAAAACCACAAGGCTTCCCCTAACGCTTTGGGCCACTGCGCAACAAAGGGCAGTTGGCCCAGAGCCAGCGCCAGAATCCCGGTGCCCATCGTGGCGGCGAACCAGTTGGGTGTGAACTGCCGGATCGCTTCTCGTGGATTGGACAAAGCCGCCAGTGGATGGCTGCCGCCCATTATAGCTGCGAGTCGTGTCTCACTCATTTTCGCGCTCCCGCTTAAGTGTGCCTACAATATGACATGGTTGAAGTATAGCTTGATGGGCATAGCGGTAAAACGGATAGTATAGGTTTACATTACCTATTAAGAAGGTAGATTACTTGAAGCTAAGCCTACGCCAGCTACAAATTTTCTGCGCCGTCGCGCAGCACGGTAGCACCACCAGCGCCGCCATTTCGGTGTCACTGTCCCAATCTGCAACCAGCGCCGCACTGAACGAGTTGGAAAGCGCCTTGGATACCAGGCTGTTCGACCGTGTAGGCAAGCGTTTAGTGCTGAACGATAACGGCCATGCCTTACTGCCTCAAGCCAGAAGGATGCTTGAGAATGCACAACAGATAGAGGCCAGTTTCTTACCCGGCCATGCCGGGCTGAAGACACGCTTGCGGGTAGGATGCAGTACCACGATAGGCAATTATGTTCTGCCATTGATTCTCGGTGAGCTACGTCAATCAACACCACATTTGAGGGTCGATGTCGACATGGCCAACAGCATGGCTATCGCAAGAAGAGTCGCTGATTTCGAGATTGATATGGGCCTGATCGAGGGGCCTTGCCACCTGCCCGAACTCAGTGCCGAGCCTTGGCTTATTGATGAGTTGCTTATTGTCGCAGGCCAACGGCACCCCTTGGCACTAAAGCAGCAGGTCACACTTGATGATCTTCGTACCGCTGAATGGCTACTGCGCGAGCCAGGTTCTGGTACCCGTGAAGAAGTCGAACAATTGCTGCTGCGTCATTTGCACGATCTCGCCGAAACGCGCCAGATCGGCAGTTCAGAGGCCATCAAGCATACCCTCGCACAAGGCATCGGCATCAGTTGCCTGTCCCGCTGGGTCGTTCGGGATCTACTGGCCTCTGAAGTTCTGGTTGAACTGCCGCACGCGTTGCCTGCACTGATCCGACGTTTTTTTCTGATCCGCCACCGGGACAAATACATCTCGCCTGGGCTTGAGCGATTCTGGGAAAACTGCAGTCAATTCGTGAGCCAGGAATAGCTAGACCTATTTATAAAACAGGTAAGAGCTACCAAAACAAGTTGTTTCCGGAATTTATCAACGACGCATAAAGTCAACTCATTGCCCTGCAGCGATGAACGAGTTGTATATGCCAAGGCGCGACTGGGTGCCTTGCTTACCCTATGAGGAAACTCTGATGAATGTGATAAAGAAAACCGTCACAGCCCTGACGTTGGGTGTTGCGTTGGCCGCATCGATGAGCGCGTGGGCCGCGCAAGATCGCTGGACGTTTGACGGCGATATTCACAACAACTCGCTGGCCGTCAGCCCTGATGAAACGACGGCGGTGGTCTCTTACAGTCAGCGTCCAGATGTAGTGGTTTATGATTTGAAAACCGGTAAGGTTCGCCAGGTTCTCACCGGCTACGTCACGCCGCGAAATATTGTGTTTTCGCCAACTGGCGATGTGTTCTACCTCTCCGACAGCAGTTTGGGGGTCGTGCGCAAGATTGACACCAAGACTTTAAAAGTGATCGCAGATATTCCGTTGGGCGCAGGTGCTTTTGGTACCACACTCAGCAAGGACGGAAGCCTGCTCTACGTCAATAATGAAGCGGCCAGCACGCTGTCGGTCATTGACCTTGATCACCAGCGGCCAGTAGCTGTGGTACTTGGCTTCTCCCAACCGCGCCAGGGCATCCGAGTAAGCCCTGACGGCAAAACCGTCTATGTCACCAACTTTCTTGGGGACAAAATTACCTTGGTCGACAGCAAGACCAATACGATTGAAGGTGAGATCACTGGCTTCAACAAGTTGCGCGCCATCTCCATATCGGCGGACGGCAATACGCTGTACGCGGCTAACAGCGGCAGTAACAGCATCGCAGTTGTCGACACTCAAAAACGCGCCATCACAACCACCGTCATGGTTGGCAAAGACCCCTACGGCGCAGCCCTCACTCCAGACGGGCTGCACGTCTACTCGGGTAACCTCGGTGACAACAGCCTTTCAGTGATCGACACCAAAACGCTGAAAGTGACCACCACTGTGACCGGTTTGAAGGCACCCCGCCAAGCCATTGTCTTCACCAAAGACAAGTCGAAGGCGTATGTCCTCAATGAGGACTTGAGTATCTCCACAGTCGATCTCGCCAGCAACAAGGTGGTGTCGACGCTCAAGGCCGACTGATTGAACAGCGCAGGCCTTCATGGGGGCCTGCTGATACTCCACGACCAAGTGAATAATAATGAGTGAAAATGATGAGTCCTGGATGATGGATCGCCGTCGCTCATTGAGATGAGCTAGTGATGCTTGACCGTGAGCGTCGCTTTGCTCAATTGAGGAAGGCACAGGGTCCGGGGGGGGGGAGCCCAGCATTCCAGCAAAAAATGATATCGGGACGTTTTTTCTACGGAATCGAATTAACCTGTTTGTGGCTCGTCTACTATCTGATCGCTTGCCGTTTCAAAAGCAGGTGGGTCTTCTAAAAATTAAAAATGACCAAAGGAAATACATATGTTCAAAAAGATGATTCTCACCGTCGCTGTTGCCGCCAGCTGCATGTCGGGTTTGGCGCTCGCCGATGCGCCAGTCAAGCTTGCTGAAACGGACAAGGGAAAAGTACTCGTAGACGCGAAAGGAATGACTCTTTATACCTTCGGTAAGGACACCTCGGGCAAGTCGGTCTGCAATGGGCCATGCGCTTCAAACTGGCCACCTTTACCGGTATCCGCAGACGCGAAAGCGGGGCATGATTACTCTGTCGTCACTCGAGACGATGGCACAAAACAATGGGCATACAAAGGCATGCCACTTTACAGCTGGGTCAAAGATACCAAGCCAGGGGATACAACCGGTGACGGCGTCAACCAAGTCTGGCACGTTGCCAAGCCGTAACGTCAAATAATTAATAGGCTGGCTTACGCCACTGGCTTTGTCAGTGGCGCAAACCAGAAGAATACACACCTGATATTTTCGCCAACATACAGCCGCCGCGCCTCATAAATCTTTGATGGATCATTTCAACGAAAAATGGGGCCGAGGTACGGTACACCTTGGACGTATTCCTGTAACGCCAGCCTGAGGATTTCGTTTGGCCGGGAGTCTGTGACGATGCGCATGGTGGTTCCATCCAGCCGCCAGTGGACCGATATTCTGAGGCAACGCCAATTAGAACGGTAGGGCATCGTAAATATGCGGGCGAAGGTCTGCTTATGGCCGAAAGCTGCCGTTAATAAGCCGACCAACAGGCGTCGCTTTATTGGTTGGTGCGCATGGCTTACAACTCAAAACAAGGGTATGGTTTTGGGCGTATCAAACCGGCCCGCACAGCGCTACCTTCAGCATCTAACAAACGTACGCTGAGGAGTCGAAACAGTGGAGACTGAACGAGGTGTTGAGGAATGGAACGGTCGATGGTCGATCGTTGCCGGACGTGCTGTATGCACTGGCTGCATGGAAAGCCAAGCGCTGGAAGACAGCGAAAGCCCCTTTCTACATGCCGACACCTGTCCAGCCAGCGATGTGGAAGGTCATCATCCATGGGCAGCGTTGCACCACATCCTCGGCAGTGCGCGTGGGTGAGCTGCCGCTTAGGCCTCGATCACTTCAATTAATACTTCACTTTATAGGTGGGTGAATCCTCCGGCCGGTTCTCCCGCCGATCGTAGATCTTGGTCGTGCTGATGTTGGCATGACCCAGCCAGGCCTGGACCTTGGCGATATCGGCTTCATGCTCCAAGGCGTTGGTGGCTGCCGTTGCTCGGAGTCCATGAACCCCAAGGCCGTCGACCTCAATCCCGGCCTTTTTCGCGTAGGCCGTGACGACGGCATAGATGCCGTTTGCCGTGATACCGGCGCCGGTCAATTTACCTCGCAGCGGCATGAACAGTGGCACCTTCCGTTCGGCCAGATGATGCTCTGAGTTTTCCAGGTACTGATGAATACGCCCGGCTGCGATCGGGTGCAACGGGAGGTATCGCACCTTGCCGCCCTTGCCGTGAACCTTCAGATGCTGAATACCGCGGCGCTCCTGAATGTCGCTCACCTGCAGCAGCGCCGCTTCTTCGCGGCGTAGCCCGTGATAAAGAAGAACAGCCAATAGCGCTCGGTCGCGTTGCCCTTTGAGCGTCGTTTCATCCGGGGCTTCGAGCAGCGCTTTGGCCTGGTGATCGCCCAATGCCGGAGTCTTGCCTTCGTTGCTTTCAATCTTCGGCCGTTTTACTCCGTGCACGGGATTGCCGCCGGCGATTGCATTGCTTTCCAGGAGATGATCAAAAAGGCTGGCCAGCGCGGCCAATTTGCGCCGGATCGTCGCTCCCGCTAAGCCGCGATGTTCTAGCTGGGCACGCCAGGCCAGAACGTGCGATCGGGTCACCACACGAAACTCATCGGCCGAAGCCAAACCGACAAATCCGCAGAAGTCTTCTAAGTCATTTTGGTAGGCGCGTCGTGTGCGAGGGTTGTCGAGGTTGGCAAACCACTCGACTGCGGCCGGCACCCGGGCCAGTGTCTGAAATTCGACTGACGTCAGCCTGCGCTGATCGTTCTGGGCGGTTTTCGTCAGTTCATGCATATCTATCTCTCTGTTGGCACAGCTACGATCACTGATGGTCATCCCAGTCACCAAAGCAACGCGCTAAGCTATCGGCGTACGCAGATCGGATAAACGGCAATAATTGGTGATAACCTATTTTATCACCCCTTTCGTTGATTTGTGGGGCAGCCCGGTTGACCCCACAAAGCAAGCGACTCACTATGCTGTAAATCAATCAGCAGGGATGATTATCGACATGGCATTTGATGCGTATTTGAAAATCGACGGAATTCCAGGTGAAGCTCTTGACGCTCAATTTAAGGACTGGATCGAAATGGAAAATTTCGACCTAGGAGCAAGTCAGTCCGCCTCGGTAACGGCAACCAGTGCAGGCGGGGCAACGAGTGGTCGTGCTCGTATGAGTGACCTCTTCTTCCGCAAAACCGTGGACAAAGCCACCCCAAAGCTGCACGAAGCCTGCTGCAGTGGAAAGCATTTCAAAGAGGTCACACTCGCGGTCAACCGTGCAGGAACAGACAAACTCAAATACCTGGAAATCGTACTTGAAGAGGTCATTATTTCGTCCGTATCACTTAATGGCAACGGAGATGTAGAGGGCGGCTTTCCCACTGAAACGGTACGTCTGAATTATGGCCGTATAAAAATGACCTATACACAACAAAAACGAGCAGATGGGCAAGGTGGCGGTCAGGTCGTAGGCGGTTGGGATGGTATTTCCAACAAAGTATATGCCTGATATCACACAAGGAGATGTATGCCTATGGACACCCAGTCAATTGATACCAATAAAGTAGCGCACTGTACTTTTGAATTGACAGGCCAGCCTATGAGCCTGCTTAAGTGCAGTAATAATGAGAGCTATGAGGCCTTTTCGGGAATAACCGGTTATGCCAATGATCCTGCCGAGGTAAGCAACGCTAAACTCGGTCCGCTCCCGCCCGGTCGTTACTATATTCTGGATAGGGAAAGTGGGGGCAGATTTGGCTGGTTGAGAGATCCAGTAACTGACATGATTGCAAGAACCGATCGAAGCGATTGGTTCTCGCTGTACCGAGACGATGGTGAAATTGATGACCGTACTGTAATTGATAACGTTAAAAGAGAAAACTTCAGGCTTCATCCTGTGGGCCCATTAGGGTTGAGCGAGGGCTGTGTAACAATGACATCAAAACTCGGCTTTGAGCAACTAAGTATTTATCTACACAATATGGATGGAGATAGAATCCCAGGTTCCGGACAAAAATACTTTGGGATTTTAGACGTTATCGACCCGAGGAAAACCAAGTGATACGTATTGTAAAAGCCATTATGAAATTTGTCGCGATTGTCATAACTGCAGTTTTTTTAGCACGTTACTTAGTTGGCAGCGGGTTGGTACGAGCGGGATTAGATACATTTCTCGGGGATGCAATATATACAGAGCTTAGTAACTTTTTCAGTATAAATGGCAGTGAAGATGCAGAAACGCTAGTAGTGAGCTTGGTCCTAGGATTTTCTCTACTTCTTGTGGCTGTTTCAGCATGGTTGCTCGGGGAACTGGTGACTAAATACTATTCAAAAATGAAGAATAAATAGTAGATTTTGTGACTGCTCATTAGGGTTTTTGACCATGGCCGCGAAGCTCTGGCCAACTGGTCGTAGCGAGTGCCAGATAAACAGTCGACCAGTGCCCAAAGCGTTCCGCGCAGATCACGTCAAGCAGTGACCGAGCACAGAGTTTCGTGGAGTAGAAGCCGATCATCACTATGTGGGCATCAGATTTTCTGCTTTGGAGAAACCAGATCCTTGATGAATTCCCATATTGCGTGGAAGAGTCCGTAAGGCTTTGCCATCCGAGCCTCCAGCCAATCATGGCTGGCAATCCTACCCGAACCGATGCTCCGTACAGGCCTAGATCTGAAGCTTAGGCCTCGGTTCATATTCGCTGAGATCTCGTTTGTACCACTTACTGACTTTTCGCATTATTGATTTGTGTGCCAGTTTTGTAGACACAAACGGCCAAATAAAAGCTGCGGCCGTCAGCACAAATCCTACTTGAGATAAAAGAGAGTCTTTATCGCTCAGAATTATCGCAATGCCGCACAGCAAAATAATTGGAATGGCGGCCAAGATTCCAGCCATTGCTCTATAGCGCTTGCGCGCTTTGTTCTTCAGCACACCCAAGCCATTTAGCCATACTGACAAATCTCTTTCAAACACGTTTTTTTTGACTACCCGAAGTTCCGCTTTGGTTTTTTCAAGATTTGTAAGGTGTCCCGGAACTTCCGCAGCCTTGGCTTCGAGCAGTTGCCTCGTTCTAATACCTGCTTCGATGGAGTCCACATCTAAAAACTCAGAGAGTTGCTCGATGCTGTCGGCGCTCAAATCTTCTGGTTTAGTCGTTTTGCTTTTAAGGTCTGCGATAATGAAGTTCGCATCGTTAGTCTGCATTTGGCCTGCTTCAACTCGCTTTATTAGCTCCTTAAATTCGCCAGATACTTTAGTCGACACTTGAGTTGAAAGAATTATTTGCGCTCGTGCAACCACATCAAAAGACACCAACGATTTAGTATTCCCGCCAAACCCTTTGCCCAGCTTAAACCAAAATCGCTCAGTGAGATAATCCAGATCAGTAGAAAATGGAATCCCATTTTCAATTGTCATAACCTGAGAATGCCATGCCAAATTACGATAAAGGTTTTTCCCACTAACAAGAATCGCTTTGGATTGCTCAAGGCCTTTATTGCTAACCCCACCTCTAAGGTAATTAATCTTGGTAAATATCTTAAGAGCGTTTGCGATTTTGTCGCTTGCCACTTCAGAAAATTCATTAGTTAAGACTTCAAGGGTCTCACGACTTTCGCAGTTAAACTGTGGGTGGCTGTAGTAGTCCAGATCGGCTTCCTGAACGATGTTATGCCTGTCAAGTAGCGAATAAAACATTCCTTTTTTAGCTATAATATCAGATCTTGACTTACAGCCCAATAGTAAGTGCTGCATCGCTGTTCGGCTTGGGTCCGCAAAGCGCCTTTCCTTAAACAGATGTTCCGCTGCGCTAAAAATTGAATCGACTTCTTGCTTGGTTTCAGGGAAGTATTTGATGTGAATCTTGGCCCCATTGGAAGCCTTCAAATTAATTTCTTTTACTAGCTCTATGAACTCTTTGAAAAGAGACTCAAAAAGCACTCCATCATAGCCATTTGCCCAAAATAGGATCTCGGTGTCTAGGTAAATGGAGTAATCGGATCGCCATGAGTTTATAGCTCCTATATCCGGCGAGTATTCAATTCCCTGGTAGAGGATAACACCTTCCTCGAGATGATTAAGCTTTCTCGTAAATGACAAGTCACGTGACTTGCTTAATATAAACTTTCCAATATCCACATGATAGATCCCAGGTTTGGTACCACCTAGGAAGAATTGACGAAAATCATCGCGAAGCTTGTTTTCGTTCTCAAAGGTTAATGGCTTTTCCTTAGAGTCGGACACAAAGTCGATCAGCTCTAATATAATGCGATCTTGTTCTTCTTGTGCGAGACGAATTTCGTCATCCAACTTTTCTGTTTTCTCAAAGTTCGATGTGATCCCGTATTTACCGTGTGAAAGTACTACTTCATCTTTTAGCCTGCGCTTTAAACAAGATTTAAGTACGGCAGTCGGGATCTTGAATCCGAAAGTATCTTTCAAGGCTTTTGAGCACTCGTCGACTGTAAAACCCCAGAGGCTTGTTATATTAATTGCTGCTCTGATGAAATCTGCCAAAACATCATAGGAGTCTCTTTGATTGTCATAAAGTGATCGAAAAAGCGCTACAGATGCTAAGAGGCGGTGGTCTTCCATGTGGCTGTTTCTTATCCTTAACATATCCAGCTCCGAAACGTTTATGTCGGTGGCAGATAGCAATTTAGTGATTGCATAATGATATTGCATCTGGATCCAATTGCCTAGGCCCTTTACGAAAAGCCCCCAGGAGAAGGTCAGGTATGGCAAAACAGCCGAGGAAGCGAACTCTATGTGTTGTAAATGAGCATTGCGAACCTGTGTTTCACGCAGCATCGCCGAGCGCATCTATATTTCATACAGAGCCTTGGGTGGCATTTCAGATAAACCATTGAAAAACAGGCACTTATCCCTCTCGCTGCACGAACCACCAATGCGAGATTGTCTTCCGATTACTTATGCCACCAGAAATGTGCCGGGTACTGCTGGCAGGGCTGTAGGTAATGCTCGATCGATGCCTTGGGATTTTTGACTCTGACATCTGCCGTTCGCTTGATTCACCAGTCAATGCCGCAGCTGCGACCGTTAGCAACCCTTCCGGGACTAATGTACGGTTTCATAAGGCGCATTGTTTCTCATGCAGGCAATGTCTCTCCTTTGAGCTACAAGATCTCATCGGAGTCCTTATGCGTTTGTATCTGTGCGAGAAGCCCAGCCAGGGTAAAGACATCGCCGCCGTGCTCGGAGCCAAAACACGAGGTGATGGCTGCATCAAAGGCAACGGCGTGGCCGTGACCTGGGGAATTGGGCACTTGCTGGAAACCGCTCCTCCGGATGCCTACGGCGAGCACCTGAAAAACTGGAGTTTGGATACACTCCCAATCCTGCCTGCGCAATGGAAGGTGATCGTAAAGCCGAAAACAGCCGGTCAGTTTAAGGTCGTCAAGCAGCTGCTCAAGGAGGCCACTGAGCTTGTGATCGCTACTGATGCCGACCGCGAAGGTGAGATGATCGCGCGCGAGCTGATCGAGTATTGTGGGTACCGGGGACCGATTCAACGGCTTTGGCTATCTGCGCTCAACGAAGCATCCATCCGCCAGGCACTCAGCAGCGTCAAACAGGGCTCTGAGACCTACCCGCTGTATCTCTCCGCGCTCGCTCGCTCCCGGGCGGACTGGCTGATCGGCATGAACTTTTCGCGGCTATTCACCTTGCTCGGCCGACAGGCCGGGTATACCGGTGTGCTCTCAGTCGGCCGTGTTCAAACACCGACCCTTCGCCTGGTGGTCGACCGCGACCGGGAGATCTCGAACTTCATACCCAAACCGTTCTGGAGTGTCGAGGTTCAGCTCTGGACGGCAGGACAATCGTTCTTGGCGAAATGGGTCGCCGATGAGTACGTGGTAGATGAGGAAGGCCGTTGCCTTGATCAAGCTGCTGCAGCTGCCGCACTGGCCGCGCTGAAAAGTAGCCAGGCTGCCTCAACTGTTTCTGTTGATACAAAGCGTGGCAAGGATCCAGCTCCGCTCCCGTTCGATCTGAGCACCCTGCAGGAGGTGTGCTCTGCAAAGTTTGGGATGGGTGTGCAAGAGACGCTGAATGTAGCACAGTCACTTTACGAAACTCACAAGGCGACGACCTACCCAAGGACCGATTGCGGGTACCTGCCAGAAAGCATGTTTGATGAAGTGCCGATGGTCCTCGATGCTCTGAACCGAACTGATCCATCCATCGGCAAGACGCTGCAACTGATCGACCCGGAGCAACGTTCCCGGGCATGGAATGACAAAAAAATCACTGGTCCCCACCACGGGATAATCCCCACGCTTGAACCTGCAAACCTTTCAGCAATGTCTGAGAAGGAACGCAAGGTATATGAATTGATCCGCGCCCACTTCCTTGCGCAGTTCCTGCCTACCCATGAGTACGACCGGACCGTGGCCACCTTCGAATGCAATGCAGTTCTACTGCAAGCAGTGGGCAAGCGAATCGTGGTCCCAGGCTGGAAGGTTCTTTTTTCTGCATCGTCCGAAGAAGAGGCTGATGACAGTGGCGGCCGCTCTCAGATCCTGCCAGTGCTGCAAATTGGCACTCGGTGTGACGTTCAGGACCTGCATCTCAAATCGCTGAAAACCGAGCCGCCCAAGGCTTACACCGAAGGTACATTGATCAAAGCGATGAAAACCATTGCCAAGCTGGTGAAGGATCCACGACTGGCTCAAAAGCTCAAGGAAACCACCGGGATTGGTACTGAAGCAACTCGCGCAGGCACGATTCAGGGCTTGATAGACCGAGGGTCACTCATCAAGAAAGGTAGCGCGCTGCGAGCAACTGAAGCAGCATTCTCGCTAATTGATGCGGTCCCTCCTGCTGTGGCCGATCCCGGCACAACTGCGATATGGGAGCAAGCGCTTACGATGATCGAGCAAGGCACGCTGACGCTCGATGATTTTATCGCCAGACAATCGAGCTGGATCACCAGGCTCGTCGAACAATACAAAGGCACCACCTTGTCGATCAAAGTGCCCGAAGGTCCCAAGTGCCCTTTGTGCAGTGCGAAAACCTCGCAGCGTAAAGGATCCTCAGGCGTTTTCTGGGCGTGTTCCCGCTACCCCGAATGCAAAGGTACGGTGAACATTGGTACAGGGAAGAAAAAATCACCTGGCAAGTCAGCCAAGCCCCGAGCCGCTAATGTCAAGAGCAGCTGAGAGGCTGGTGATAGCGGGGTTACAAATGATGTGCCACAATGGGGCTACTACCAGTTCCACCCCGCTGGTCACTGACGGTCATCAGTGACACCCTGGAGAAGTAGGCCTTGCCTTCATTCTCCTCCCCCAAAGTACGCAAAGCATCGGGAGGGGCGTACAGATCTTGTTGTGAATTCTCCCTGTGTCTCCCTGTTCAGTAGCAGACACGCAGCCGTCTAACTCGTGAAAGCGGGTTCATAGGCACACAGAGTTCACAGAAGGTTCGATGCATAGTCGTCTCAGGGCCGCACTGGTGTTGCGGTCCACTTTTTTTTAAAAACGCTTCCGACTCTCTCGGCAGGTAACCTGGTCATCTCGCAACGCTGGATGACCAGGTTACCTTCCGAGGTAGCCACTTTTCGCTGCCGGCGCCCACCGGTGAAAAAACGGGTTCCCTTTGTGCGCGAATGCGTGCCTTTTGATAACTGGCCCAAGCCACGACAACGGGCCGGGTGATGTCGATGTAGCAATGCGTGCGATCAATGCCCAGGGATCCTCGCTGAGCTAGCGCTCACAGGTGGCAAACTTTACAAGTTGTTGCAAAGTACACATCGGCTGAGAGCTAGCGTCTTCAATGAGATAGCTCTCAGCACGATTCCCATTGAGTCAGCGTTAGAACAACATTCTTTCTCCAGCCAGATAAAGCGTCTGTTCGCGTGAAATTCATCCGACAGGTTGTTCTTTCGCGTGAATAAAACAAGCTCTAATTACGCCTCGTTTTTGCGGGGCTGGGTCAGTAAGGAACGCTGTATTTTGCGTTCATCAATATTAGGAATTAACATGAGTGTGCTGAAGGGAGTGCTTGACTGGATGATCACTAAACTTGCGTCTAAGCAGTCTCCAGTAAGACCAGAAACAGTTGAGAACCAAGCGGCTCAGGCAGCCTTAGAACTCGCTGCGATTCTGAGAGTAGGGGGAGCCTTGGAGCATGATGAGATCCCGATGATCACACGTCGACTGCAGTCCGTGATTGATGCGACAAATGCCGTGGTTGCTGCCTGCGAACCAAGTCACGCAGAAGGAAGATACTGTCGTAGAGAGCTCTGACACAAGCATCTCACGGGGTCGTGGCCAAACCCGACAGCTCGTGCTTGACAAGCCTTCAAAGAATTCACATTCTCAAGACATGTACCGCTGACGTTGTCAGCAACATGCCCGGGTAGTCAGGATCTCACGACTACGATGCGTCCCACGCATTGATCCCGCCCAAAGTTCGCAAAGCTTCCGGAGGCGCGAACGATCGGTATTGGTTACCGATGGATGCATATTTCACATCGCCCGCAACGCTGCACTCGGCTTGGCTGAGTCATGTCACACAACTCACCTGCCCTCGGGGAATACTTTCCCTTAGGGACAAGTTTCTCCGTTTTCTACTATTTGAACGGAGACTGACCATGTCGAATCACACGGCTATGCACTCAGCATCTCAGAATGCTGAAATCACGAAACGCGTTGATATGCTTTATGGCGAGGCATGCCGTCAATTTCCGACATACGAAACGATGGTCTTTGAGCATTTCTGCTCTCAGATGATTGAGACTTTCGGCGATGACGAACTGGCGCTTGAAGCAGCAGATGCGTTTACCTATGCACGCTTGGACTATGATTATCTTTCCCCGTCAGAAATCAAGGCGGCAAGGGAAATTAATCGAAGCCATGGAATCTGCAGTCACGGCCTTACTGAAGACACCTGCCCATGCGGTTGTTTTGAGTTCACTGGGCCAGAGGTTTATGAGCACTATGGACCTGAAGATTGTGACATTACTGATGCTGAAGTCTTTGAAATAAGTGATCCAGCCCTCGCGATGAGTGATGAGGAATGGGAGCTTATGAATGAACAATGGCGTCAACAAGAAATGTTATACGCAAGCAAACCTATCTGTAACTTCCTCAAAGCTTTGTGGATTAAGGCGTTGGAGTTATCAACTATTCGTCGAAGGTAGTCTGGATCTCACGACTACGATGCGTTCTACGCATTGATCCAACCTAAAGTTCGCAAAGCTTCCGGAGGCGCGAACGATCGGTGTTTCAAACGCCGATGGATGCACATTAAACGCGTCACTCACCCAGCGGGGAATCACTCCCCTCTCGGGCGGTGTTCTCCGCAATTTTCCCTGGAGAAACATCATGAGTACAGCAAGCTTTCGTTTTGGCGTTATGGTTGGTACAGCATTGCGTGAATGCATCCGTGCAGTCACTCATAAGCCTAATCCTAAACCAGTGCAAATCGCACCACAGCAAGTCAGGACAATGCCTGAACCTGTGATGTCCAACGAACAGTGGGAACAATACCGCCTGCCGGCATTGGCTCGATGCAAACACGTCGATCTTGCTGGCTGGTATGATCACCACATGCAAGAAATTCAAGCCAAACCCGTAAAGAAACCCCGGAAATCTCGAGCATCGAAGGCGCTTGAAACATCCCAAAAGCAGGATGCTGAACCACCAGTCAAGGCCCCTGTCATGGGTCCTTTGGACCAGCTCATTGCCTAATACTCCCCACCCTTGGCAAGCCCCTCATGTATTGAGGGGCTTTTTTCATTTGGAGGGTTGACAAACGAATCGCCCTTAAAGGATTCTAAAGCCATGTACCGCTGACGTTGTCAGCAACATGCCCGAGGTAGTCTGGATTTCATGACTACGATGCGTTTTTCGCATTAATCCAACCCCCAGTTCGCAAAGCATTCGGAAGCGCGAACGGTTGACCAGTTTATCTGGTTGATGGATGCACAATGATTCTCTCACCCCATCGGGACCTTTCCCGTAGGGTTGGTCTCGTGCCAAGCAGGAGACCTTCATGAAAAGCAGTATTGCGCTGTACCAAGCATTGATTTCAATCGATGTTCCGGAAGACCGCGCCGCTGCAGTCGTCGATGCTCTGGAGTCGGATATGCAAACGCAACTCGCGACAAAAGCCGACATCGACACTCTCGAGTCTAGACTCGAACTGAAACTCACCATTCGTATGGCCGTCATGCTGACTGCTGCTGTAGGCGTTATGCTTACTGCGTTCAGATTCATGCATTGATTGTCGTAAAATTTCGCTTTACCACCCATGCGGGGAATACCTTCCCCCTGGGCGAAGTGTATCTCCGCTTTGAACACTCAAAACTGGAGATACATCATGAGCAATTCTACCAACGAAACCAAATACTTCGACCTGCACACCGTCGGCATTGGCTATCTCAACCGCATTCGTGAAGTGAAGCCTCGTAAGGGCGCTCCTTTCATGGCTGTGACAGTAGCTGCCCTCAAAGGCACATCTGAGAAACCTGAGTACGCCTACATCGACTGCAACGTGGTTGGTGCTGAAGCTGACAAGCTGATTCGCCGTTGCCAGGAAGCTGTTGCTGCCGAGAAGAAGGTTCTTGTCTCTTTCCGGATCGGCGATATCTGGGCTGATGTTTTTACTTACAGCAGTGGTGCTAAGCAGGGCCAAGCAGGTGTCAGCCTCAAAGGCCGTCTCTTGTACCTTGCCTGGATCAAAGTTGAAGGTGAATACGTCTATCAGGCTCCGCAGAAAGAAGAAGCACCTGCCTCTTCTGAAAGTTCAGAGTCCGATGCTACCCCAGTCGTTCAATCCGAGGCGTCTGCCTCCAGCGAACCAGCTGATGTGGCTACTCCAGCTGCTACTCCCCCTAAGCCAACACGAGCAAAACCAGCTCGCGCAGGACGTGGAGAGAAACAAGCCGCTTGATAGATTTTTTACAACCTCAAGGCGCCCTGCAGGCGCCTTTTCTTTTCTCCACAAAGCAGGTAACGACTTCATGAAATTCGCTATCGCTACACTCGTGCTTACAGTGCTAAGCATATTTTTTCTGGAATTTGGACAACAGCTCTCCGCTCAACTACTGACACAGATCGGCGCAGGAGGACTGGTCGCCACTTTTCTTGCAATGGCAGGTATGGTGATCACTTCTTGACACTAAACCTTCTACTTTACCCTTAAGGCCCCCACCCTTAAGGGACCGGGGCCCTTATATTGGAGCTCCTATGGACAGTAATACTAATAGACTTACCTTGCGACTTGAGCTCGCTTTGCTGATCTCAAAAGCACACACTCAAGATAGTATCTATCAACAGGTTTTGAACAAAGATACGCCGCCGGATCGCTTTTCCAGTTTGTATTGGGAGGATGTCCTGGACAAGCTCGAAGACTTGGCCCTATTGGACCACGTTGAGAATTTCACACCGGACCACAGCTCGTATATTGAAGATGCTGCACTCCTCAGGTCTTACTGGACTCTTCGGGAATGGTGCGGGATAGATATATATCCTGATAGCCCATCCGCTGTAACAGAAAGACTCTAACCAAACGTTCTCAAGAACGAAAACCAACCTGACCGGGTAATTCACCACCCGGTCGGGCCAGGTGGTTACCCGCACCTGGAGAACTACTATGTCCACCGCCATAAACCACTTGCCATCCACTTTGCTGAAATTGCCAGTTGTGCTGACGCCTTCCGCATGGAATGAATCTGTTCACTTGGAAGCCCCATCACATATTGCAGAAGTCGGCACTCGCCTAGGCGACGTCGTACTCGAAGCGTATCGCGAACTCCACCTGCAACCCGATGAAACCCAGATAGACTTCGGTATCTATCGTTTCCCACCTAACGGTGACCGCTCAGGGCGTGAATGGCTGGAGCTAAAACTCCATCGCATTGATGCAGTACACGGTAATTCGTACCTGTGTATTTCGCTGAGGGATGAAAAGCCGCTCTATCTTTGCTGACCCAGTTAGCAACCTGCAACCACGAACAAGCCCGAATATTCGGGCTTTTTTTCGGGCTCCCATATTAGTGGCCTGCCCGATAATCCGGAGTAGTCATGATCAACCTGCCCGGCTATTTGGCCATACGCACCATCAGCGGTCGCAACGGCGCTTTCAACGTTGGGCGACTTTCGACGTCCATCGGTGAGTTCGTTATCAAGGACGCGCTGCTGGACCAGTACCACGAGGGCAAATATCGAGGTGATTTTGTTATCACCGAAATTCGTCCCTCCTACTACACAAACGGCGGCAGATTAGTGGTCGAAGTCCGCGCCAGGCTGGACAGCATGTCTTTGGACGATGTGGCCAACCTGAGCGCAGACGAGGCTGAGAGGCTGTCCAACAACGAAACTGACCCACTCGACGAAGAAGCCTCGGGAGGCTCGTCGTCAACCAAACCTCGCCCGACTATTCAAACAGCTCCGAGAAGATCAGTTTCTGCTGGCAGTGACGCACCGTTCGGGATGACGAGATCCGAGCCTGAGAAACAGGTCACCGCACATGAGGCTGATGCAGAGCTGTTCGGCACAATCTGGCCGATTGGACGTTCAGTCAAGCTGGACACAACTGTAGACCGTAAGCGTCTGCGGCAACAATGTGTTCGCCTTGGCGAGCTCGGGTATGAGCTTGACTTCAAGCTGCAGATTTGGAATCTCAGCACTCATTGACCTTGCTCAGAACTGAGCGTTTTCTACTTTTACATCCCCTGAGGGCTCCCTCATGGGTGCTCCTCATTACTAACTGAAGGAGCATCACATGCATCCGCTTTTCATAAATATCAAGAAAGCGATCCTGGATATCATTGAGGATCAACTCACCAACAACGAAGAAGCGCCTGACTCAGAAATCTGGAACATTCTGGTCGACGAA
The DNA here is from genome assembly GCF_000156995.2 of Pseudomonas coronafaciens pv. oryzae str. 1_6. Taxonomy (NCBI): domain Bacteria; kingdom Pseudomonadati; phylum Pseudomonadota; class Gammaproteobacteria; order Pseudomonadales; family Pseudomonadaceae; genus Pseudomonas; species Pseudomonas coronafaciens. The sequence goes on from NZ_CP046035.1 coordinate 4,596,104, forward strand.
CTTGACTTGACCGTAGAACAGGCAGACGCGGCCATAGCAATGCGACCGCGCTTCCGATGCGAGATATTCATTGCTGGGCAAAGCCCGTTGTATCAAACAAACACCGTAACCTTCGATCCGCTTGAGAAAAAACTCGTGGCTGCTGAGCCTTTGAGTTTCGATCAGATCTTAGAGATATACACGATGCTGCTGAAGAGTCGACCGGGTTACCGACTCAAACTGGGGGCTCACTGGGCAGCCGGTTTGAATTCAGAGGGTGAGCTATATTGCACCCATCTAAACCCATGCGACAAAAACGTCATGTTTGAAGTTTACGACTTCGACCGCGATGCGTTCGTTGATGGTCGCTGGCAGTACGAGACAGAAGAACAAACTCGGGCGGCAATCGATAAACCCGAGTTTATCCGCTAAACACATTGAATCCCGAGGGGCATCACCGCCCCTCAGGGCGGTTCCCCTCCTGTTTTGGAGGACCTAATGCCGAACCGCACTCAACTCTTTCACATCGAAGAATGCCCGGATCTGTACGTCGACGCGTGCGTCTGTGACGAGCAGCGAAACCTGATATTTCTATCAGCCTGGGGCCGCGACACGGCCATGCAGGAGTTTCTGGCCAGACTCACACTCGGTACCACCGAGAACGGCCTGGACCAGTTCCACATCGTCATGAATGACCAACGCATCCCGGTGTTCCCTGATACGGATCTGTTGGAAAAACGCGCCACTCGCCAGCTTCGCGGAACGCTCTTCGGCAGCCTGCTGCACTTATGGCTGTTCGATCAGCGTTGCTCGCAGCCGGATAGAGCAAACCATTCTGCTTACGCGCTCATCAATCAAGCCCAAGACCCGTTCGATAGGTTGTGGCCGCTGATCGTAGACACTTGCCCTCTTCCGTTCCTTCCACATTGGCGTGAGCCGGTGATGGAGGTCCTTACTGCGCACAACATGTTGCACCCGCTACCGGGAGCTATTGGCTCGGTGACAGCCTGGCGTTTGTCGCTGCAGCTGGACGTGCTCGAAAAAGCTCTCGGCGAACTCATTCGCGCAGGGAAACTCACCACTGAAGTTACGGCGTAGTTCACGCCCACCAGTCCAAGGAGCCAACCATGGCTTTGATGTTCTCACGGCTTGCCCGTAATTTTGCACGCAACGGCTATTACCCGACTGACGAACTGACTCTGGAGCGCACTCTGCAGGCATTGTTGCCGGCGACCTCGGGACGGATGCGGATTCTTGATCCGTGCTCGGGAGAAGGAGTGGCTTTGGCTGAGGTCGCACACCGACTGGAGCGAGACCGAACAGAGACGTATGCGGTTGAGTACGACAAAGAGCGCGCTGATCACTCGAAAACGGTGCTGGACCGAGTGCTGCAGGGTGACTTGATGGACACCATGATCTCTCGACAGTCCTTCGGACTGCTCTGGCTCAACCCTCCTTACGGGGATCTGGTCGCTGATCAGTCTGGCGCTTCACAGTACCAGGGTAGCGGCCGCAAAAGGCTGGAGAAGGCATTTTACCAACGGTCACTGCCGTTGCTTCAGTACGGAGGGGTGATGGTATTCATCGTTCCTCACTACGTGCTGGACGACGAGCTGTGTGGCTGGCTCACCAATCACTTTACCGGGCTGCGGATCTGCGCCGCGGTAGACCGGACGTTCAAACAGGTCGTGATATTCGGAATCAGGGTGCGCCGTCAGGATCTGGCAAGCCCCCGGGAAGTGGCTGCGATGCGTGAGCATTTGCGGGCAATCGGATCCGGGGAGCAAGCTGCTGATCTGCTACCGGCATCTTGGCCATGGGAGCAATACGCTGTCCTACCGATCGTTAATGACCTGGAACACTTCTACCGAATCACTCTTGAACCCGAGCAATTCAGTGAAGAGGTTCTTCGTCTGAGAGGCCTATGGCCTGATTTCACGCTGCACTTTGGCCAGACTGGCGCTCAACCGCGGGCCCCGGTGAAGGCACTTTCACGGTGGCACTTGGCACTGGCACTCGCTGCTGGAGCCATAACTGGTGTAGTGACCTCTCGTTCCGGGCGTGTCCTGGTGCTCAAAGGCGACACTTACAAGGATAAGGTTCCCAAGACCGAATTCACCGAGGACGAGAACGGCAACGTTTTCGAGACACGGATCTTGACTGATCGTTTTGTGCCCAGAATCCGGGCATGGGACATGACGCCAGGCTCATCCTATCTCGGGTGCGCACTGACCATCAGCTCGGATGCGACAACACCAGCGGCACACGAAACCACCTCAAACACTGAAGCACGTAGCCAGGACGCTTTATTTGCACTGGGCCGTGTGGTGCTCACGCATAGCGTTCAAAGTCTGCTCGAAAACAACTCTCTCGACGTGATGCAGTACCTAAAGCGTCACGCGACGGGCGATTGGGGCGAGATTCCAAACGACGACTGGGACAGCAATCAGCAAGCACTGAGTGCTGAAGGTCGATTGTTTTCAGGGTATGACATCGACGCAGAGGATGAGACCAGACTCTGGATCATTACCGAGTCTGATCGCTCAGCAACAACAGTCATGTTGCCATCTGACTACTAAGAAACTTTACCAAGACCTTTCAATCATCTAACCGCACCTCAGGGTATGAACAATACCCTTGGTGGTGTCGTGCATGCCCTGTTTAACCCAATAGTGGAGAAACATCATGAACGACCTGCCTTTGGCTGCGCCTGCAGGCCACCCTTGTGTGCCAACTTTGAACATCGGGCTCACTGAGTTTATCGAAGAGTTTGGCGACGAACTCCTGGAGTCACTCAACCGCTCCAACCCACCGGTCTACGCCGGCATCGACAATCCGGCTCGGCAGTGGGTGCTGGAAGGCCTCAAACGACAGCCCTTCCCTGCCCAAGCTCAAGTGGTCCAGGCAATTGCCGCGCTTTTGCTCGATCAGAATGAGCAGGCTGGCATCATCAATGCCGAGATGGGGACAGGCAAAACAATGATGGCCATCGCTCTCGCTGCAGTCATGCATGGAGCTGGTTATCGCAGGACGATGGTCATCGCGCCTCCGCACCTGGTCTACAAGTGGCGGCGCGAGATCCTCGAAACCATCCCTGACGCTCGCGTCTGGGTGCTCAACGGACCGGATACCCTGGTCAAGCTGCTGAAGCTGCGCGATCAACTGGGTGATACCTACGACGGACGTCAAGAGTTCTTTATTCTCGGCCGTGTGCGGATGCGGATGGGGTTCCACTGGCGTCTGGCCTTTTGGCAACGACGTGCCGGCGGTGGTAGGAGCCTGGCAGCGTGTCCAGATTGTGGACGTCTGCTCCAGGACCAGGAAGGCAATCTGATCACTGCTGAGGAATTTCAGCGTGAAGAGCGACGTCGACGCTGCGACCACTGTGATGCCGCTTTATGGACGCTGATGCGTCCGGGCAAATCGGATGGCGGCAGCCGCCGTAACACGATCCTAAAGTCGATGTGTCGCATCCCTACAATCGGACCTGTTCGTGCAGAACGGCTTTTATCTGACTTCGGCGAAGACTTTCTCGCCTCGATGCTTCTGGACAATGTCTCTGAGTTCATCAACCTGATGGACGCCAAAGGCAATTTCATCTTCAGCGACCGCCAGGCCAAGCGCATGGAGCGTGCGATGGCCAACATCGAGTTCGGGTTCGGCGAGGGGGGTTACCAACCCACCGAGTTCATCAAGCGCTACCTGCCTGATGGATGCTTCGACCTACTGGTCGTGGACGAGGGGCACGAGTACAAAAACAGTGGATCAGCACAAGGTCAGGCTATGGGCGTGCTCGCAGCCAAAGCACGAAAGACTGTGCTGCTGACCGGCACTCTGATGGGCGGGTATGCAGACGATCTGTTCTATCTCCTGTTCCGAATCCTCACCAGACGTATGATCGAGGACGGCTATCAGCCCAACGCGCGAGGAAGCATGGCGCCGGCGGCGATGTCTTTTATGCGGGATCACGGGGTACTGAAGGATATCTACACCGAGCGTGATGGCAGTTCTCACAAGACTGCCAAAGGCAAGAAACTCTCAGTGCGGACGGTCAAAGCTCCGGGGTTCGGCCCGAAAGGCATTCACCGCTTCGTTCTACCCTTCACTGTGTTCCTGAAACTCAAGGATATCGGCGGCAACGTGCTACCTGGTTACCGGGAGGAGTTCATTGACGTACCGATGTCTCCAGACCAGGAGGCGGCTCACCGTAAGCTTGCCCAGACATTGACCGTCGAGCTTCGGCAGGCGCTGGCCCGAAGAGATACGACGCTGTTAGGGGTGGTGTTGAACGTGCTGTTGGCATGGCCGGACTGCTGCTTTCGACCTGAGGTGGTAAAACATCCTCGATCCAGAGACACGTTGGCTTTCGTGCCGTCGGTCTTCGATGACGACGAGCTCATGCCGAAGGAACAGGCCCTTCTGGACCTATGTCTTGCTGAAAAAGCCCGGAACCGCAAGGTTCTGGCCTACTCGGTTTACACGGGTACCAGAGACACCACGAGCCGCATGAAGCGGGTGCTCGAGCAATCGGGGCTGAAGGTGGCAGTGCTGCGTGCATCAGTGGACACCGCCAGGCGCGAGGACTGGATCCTTGACCAGGTTGATCGAGGCGTCGACGTACTGATCACCAACCCGGAGCTCGTAAAAACAGGTCTGGACCTGCTGGACTTTCCGACCATTGCGTTCATGCAGACGGGTTACAACGTCTACACGGTGCAACAGGCGGCAAGGCGCTCATGGAGGATCGGACAGAAGCAGGACGTCCGGGTGATCTTTTTCGGCTACATCGGCAGTTCTCAGATCACCTGCCTGCAACTGATGGCCAAGAAAATCGCCGTATCACAGAGCACTTCAGGAGATGTTCCAGAGTCTGGATTGGATTCACTGAACCAGGATGGTGATTCAGTAGAAATGGCTTTGGCAAGACAACTTATCAACGCTTGAACATTGCCACCTTCGGGTGGCATTTTTCGTTCAGATTAAGTAACCTGCTAAAGCAACACATCAAATTATTCGGATTTATTTATAGGTGTGGGATATGAAAACAGTCACAATCTGGATCGCGAATGACACATTTGAGCGAGTCATACAAAAAATCGTCGCCAGATCGCAAGCATTGCCCGAGAGTCATAACCCCTTCTATAATCTCTCCCCAGAGCAAGCGGAAGAATACATTTGGAAGAACATACAAAAAGAAGTCGAAAGCTATTGTTCTTCGCCACTCGCAAATCTTAATGAACGAGATCACGCTTTTACTTTCGGCGCACCATTGAACGATACTGTCTTCATGTTGACAGGCTGTGAGCTACCTAGTCACAACTTGCACACACATACAATTGAAGTGAATTTTAACGAAGGCAAATCGAATTCGTACACAGCAGACTTCTATGCCCTGATCTAATTGAATAGGTTGCTCCAAGAGATGCTAGATTGATAGTAGCGTCTGATGGAGCAACGATGCCCAGGGGAAGCTCATGGCAAATAGCATTCCAGATCAGTCGCGATTAGTGAACCGCTTTAATCTTGTGGTCGGTACTGGAGGCGTGAGCCTGAATTTTTCTCATTCTGCTGGATGCCCACCGAAGGGCAACTGCGCCACGTCATCCCAGATGTATCCTTTTAACCAATCATCAGGATCTTCGCCTCTGAACAAACTCATTAGCCAACTGGCTTGAGTGGCCCGGCGTACATACCACATAGGATGATGTAAATCTATCTCACCCTCAAGTCCGGCCTCTTGAAAATTTCGATCTATTAAACGGTATTTTGAGCAGTTTATTTTCAAAAATCTAATAAACTCCTTTAGGTTTCCACTGCCTGTGGCACCCATGCCCGAGCGGAGATGGAAATTCGAATACATATAGCCAGATGAGTAAACATTTTTCACTGTATCATGTTTTATGCAAAGGATAAGCCCGTCAGCTCTGCCTCCCCCTACTCTGATCAAATAGAAATTTATGTCCTCAGCTTTATCGGAATCATTTACAAAAAACCTGCTATATGAACTTCCTATGTCGGGAACTAAAAACATGCTGCCCTTGCCACTTAAGAGCCAAGTTGAGCTACAACCGGACCATTGAACAATCCGGTCAAACATATCAAAGTTCATTTCACCTCGACCATCGAGACAATCTAATAATGCTAGCGGGGATGCTTCGTTAATATAACTTGCAATGTGTGGGGCGTCGTCATTTACACCGTAAGGAAAAAAATCATCAGAGCGCAGACGTTGAAATAGCTCGTTCAGTCGCTGCCCCACGCCTCTCTGCCAGATCTGCGCGGACGTCTCATGGACATCAGGCTTTTGCTTGTCCAGACTTGTGGCGTACAGAACTAATGCATGCCTGATCTCACCCTCCACAGAGCGATGATTCCTCTCTGCAGACGTGCTGATCAACTGGTGGATCGACTCAGGCAGGTCTCTAATGCTAATTCTACTCATACCGCACCTCAGTGGTCTTGTGTCAATTAGGCGTCATTTTGACGCCATCATACACAACAATATGAGTATCAGCACCTAGGACGGCCACCTCGTCGGTAATCTAAAGGCAGAAGCCGGTAGCCAATCCAAGTTGTCAGCCAAATTTATCTGAATACTCAGGCTATCCCTAAAACCCATTCCGACTGAAATACGGTTTCCAGCTGCTTCAGGTCTTTGATTTTGCGAACGTGCCTCACATCTTGAGTGAGGTCCTCCATGAAGCTGCCACTGCGCCCTTCTCTTTCCCGCGCCACCGTACTGCAAATCCTGGCCCTGATCGTCCTGATCTGCATGCTGGTTTACCAGCAGTGGCAGATTCTCCACCTGAAGACAGGTTTTGAATCAGCTGCGAACCTGGAAACCGTCAACGCCATTACCCAACGCATCAATGGCGTGGATGACCGGCTCGATGCTGCCAGCCAGCTGAAGTCCGTGACCATAGATGATTTCAGGGCTGGCCAGCAGGCTCTTTCCAACCGCATCGATGCCGTTCAAGCCCTCCTGAAGCAGGTGCAGGAGGCGGCGAAGGACGCTGCCCAACAGGGTGCGTCAATGCAAGAGGTTGTGGTCATGAACGCTCGGATCGAGGAGCTGCAGGTAAAACTTCAGGACCTGCGTGCGGCTAAACCAGCATCTGTTCAAATCTCGGCAGCCAAGCCAAAGACTCCCCCCCCCTCCCGCAAATCAACAGCACAAAGCAAAGTTCCGGAGGCTCCTCCACCGTTTTCGGTAGTGGGTGTGGAGTATCGCGGAGGCGAACGTTTCTTGTCAGTTGCCCCGCCTGGCAGCACTCAACTGAGTCAACTGAACCTGATACGCCCGGGCGACATGGTCGCGGGGAGCAACTGGCAGCTCAACAGCCTGGATGATTCACGCGCCCTGTTCAGCATCAACGGCTCAACCCGCATTCTGCCCCTGCGCCCTTAGAGGTTCACATGATCGTTTACAACCTGCGAATGTTCACACTGACGGGAGTCATCCTGATCACAGCAGCTGGCATGGCCAACGCTGCAACCAACAGCTCCGCACAGTCCACCAGCAGAGAGCACCAGAGCGCTTTGCTGGACAGCCAGTCGCAATCGAGCGACGAGATGCTGGCACGAGACTGGAACCTCAGTCCTCAGGAATGGCAGCGCTATCAAACTCTGATGCAGAGTTCACGAGGTGTGTATTCCCCCGGGCTGGATCCGCTGACTGCATTAGGCATCGAAGCCCGCAATGATGAAGAGCGCCGGCGGTATGCAGAGCTCCAGGTCAAAGCCGAGGCGCAGCGCACGGCAAAAGAATTGGCGTATCAACGCGCATATGACGATGCCTTCAAACGCCTCTATCCCAATCTGATGCCTATCGCCAGTTCGGCGTCCCAAGGTGCGACCGCGAGCCCTGCTAACCAAGGCAATGGCCGATTGGCAGTGTTCGTCAAGGACGATTGCCCGGAGTGCTCAGTTCGGGTTAAGGCCCTTCAAGCTCAGAAACAGCCGTTTGACGTGTACATGGTGGGTAGCCAGAACGACGATGAGCGAATTCGCAACTGGGCGATTGTCTCGGGGATCGACCCTGCGAATGTCAGAACCCGACAAATCACCCTCAACCATGACGGTGGACGTTGGCTTGGCCTTAGCTTGGGTGGCGAGTTACCGGCCGTTGTGCGAGAGGTGAATGGGCAATGGCTGCGTCAGTGACGTGGGCAGGCTTTGCCCTGCTGTGCTTCGTGTTGACAAGCCATGCAGCCGAGCTTCCCCCGCCGGCTTATCAGTTGGCTGCCCGCGCAGCGAACATTCCGTCGGAAGTGCTCTACTCGGTGGCACTGCAGGAAAGTGGGACCCCACTGCGGGGCCAACTGGTCCCGTGGCCTTGGACGCTGAACGTTGCCGGCGCTAGTTATCGTTTTGCAACCCGTGCCGATGCCTGCACCGCACTTATCATCGCACTTGCGCAGGCGGGTCCCAAGCGGGTCGACGTCGGATTAGGTCAGGTCAACATGGGCTGGAACGGCCAGAGATTTAAATCAAGCAATCCGTGCGACGCGCTCAATCCCTACAAGAACCTCGATGTAGCTGCACAAATGCTCGCCGAACTGCGCGCGCTTGGCGGTGACTGGATCACCGTAGCCGGACGCTATCACCGCCCTGCCGGCGGCGCTCCAGCAGCCAATTACCGCAAGGCCTTTGCCAAACATCTCAGCCGGGTAACCGGCATCCAAATGCTGGTGACCAATCCATGACTCGATCAGTGATCCTCGGCGCAGCGCTCTGCCTGCCATTTATGATCTGCCAAGCTGCAGAGCTCACCGTGGTTGAAGACAAAGGTGGTGACTCAGCGCTGCCTTACTATCGATCTCTCAATCCCGAGCCGTCCTCTTCTGTCTCAAATGACCTGACCTCGCAACTGGATCCTGTAGCAGCACAGGGATTGCCGGTACGCACCACTCGAATGACTCCGGGGACAGTTCAGGGCCGAATCATCAACGCGCCAGGCCTGCAGCCTTTGTTCCTGGTCGGGGACGATGAAACTTCACGCCGATGGCTACAAGAACGCGGTGCGGTGCTGAAGCAGATGCAGGCCGTAGGACTGGTGGTCAACGTGGCCACACCAGAACGACTTGCCGTAGTCAGGAGTTGGTTGCCCGACGCTCTCGTGTCCCCCGCATCAGGTGACGAGCTTTCTCAACGACTCGGCCTGAATCACTATCCGGTGTTGATCACCCCAACCGCCATCGAGCAATAGGAGGTCGGGTTATGGCTCACGATTACGCCATTGAATCACTTCTCAGACCCGCTGTAGAGCTGTACACCGTGTACGTGTGCGCTGCAGGTGCATTCCTGTGCGTGTTCGCTCCCTGGGCGTTTGCGCTTACTCCGCTGTTCGGCATCGTGACCTCCGCGGGCTTTCTCGCTTTGGGCTTAGTGCGTCTGAAACAAGCTTGGCAGGTGCTGCGCTATCGTCGAAACATCCGTCGACTGCCTCATTACACGATGACCAGTAAAGAAGTGCCGGTGAGCAATCAACGTCTCTTCATCGGTCTTGGCTTCCGTTGGCAGCAGCGCCATACCCAGCGGCTGATGGACACTTACCTGCCGAAGTACGCCAGCTACGTTGAGGCCACCTCACTGTTCCGCGCAGCGCGTCGCTTTGAGGAGAGAGCTGAGTTCGCTCCATACCCTGTCCGGCTTCTGGCCAGAGCAACATCATGGGACGTGCCCATCAACCCTGTGCGACCTCTGCCACCCGTAGGCGGCTTGCCAAGGCTGCACGGCATCGAGCCATACGAGGAGAACGTCTCTCTCCCGTTGGGCGAGCGAGTAGGCCATTCGATTGTTCTGGGCACCACCCGTGTCGGAAAAACGCGCCTGGCTGAATTGTTCATCACTCAGGACATTCGGCGGAAAAAGCACGGCAAGCACGAGGTCGTCATCGTCTTTGATCCAAAGGGCGATGCAGATTTGCTCAAGCGCATGTATCTCGAAGCCAAACGCGCCGGCCGCCTGAACGAATTTTATGTGTTCCACCTGGGCTGGCCAGATCACTCGGCACGCTACAACGCCGTTGGGCGTTTTGGGCGGATTTCAGAGGTGGCCACCAGGATCGCTGGGCAACTCTCCGGGGAAGGTAACTCAGCAGCATTCCGTGAATTCGCTTGGCGATTCGTGAACATCATCGCAAGAGCCCTCGTCGCGCTGGGCCGTCGACCTGACTACCTGCAGATCCAGCAGCACGTGATCAACATCGAAGGGATCTTCCAGGAGTATGCCTCTAAATACTTTGATGAATATGATCCAAAGGCCTGGGAGGCGATCGTCGCTATTGAAGGCAAGCTCAACGAAAAAAACGTACCGTTCAACATGAAGGGCCGGCCGTTCCGTGTGGTGGCAATCGATCAATACCTGTCTCAGACGCGCGTGGCAGATCCAGTTATGGATGGACTGCGCAGCGCGGTCCGCTACGACAAGACCTATTTCGACAAAATCGTCGCCTCGCTGCTGCCACTGCTTGAGAAGCTGACAACAGGCCGCATGGCGGAACTGATCTCGCCGGACTATCAGGACGTGAACGATCCTCGACCGATCTTTGACTGGATGCAGGTGGTCCGCAAAAAGGCCGTGGTTTATATCGGCCTGGACGCCTTGTCGGACACAGAGGTCGCCGCTGCCGTCGGCAACTCTATGTTCTCCGACCTGGTCTCGGTCGCTGGCCATATCTACAAGTTCGGTGTCGACGACGGACTACCGGGCGGCGTCCCTGGCACCAAAGTGCCTATCAACCTCCATGCCGATGAGTTCAACGAGCTGATGGGTGAGGAATTCATTCCGATGATCAACAAGGGTGGTGGTGCCGGCATGCAGGTGACTGCCTACACCCAGACAATGAGCGATATCGAAGCGAAGATCGGCAACAAGGCCAAGGCTGGCCAGGTGATCGGTAACTTCAACAACGTGTTCATGCTGCGCGTCCGCGAAACGTCCACCGCCGAGCTGCTTACAAACCAGTTGCCTAAGGTTCAGGTTTTCACATCCACCCCGGCCAGCTCGGCGAATGACAGTGCAACGGGCAATACCGCGTTCACATCATCCAGTCATGACCAGGTGCAGCAGGTCAGCGTGCCAATGATTGAGCCAGCGCATGTCGTCGGCCTGCCCAAGGGCCAATGCTTTGCGCTCATGGAAGGCGGCAATCTGTGGAAAATCAGAATGCCTTTGCCTGGCCATGATCCTGATGAAGTAATGCCGGCAGATCTGCAGGCCTTGGCGGAAAGCATGCGTCAGACGTATCAGGTGGGCAAGGTCGACGACACTGGCTGGTGGTCAGCGCCCGGTTATCAGACGCTAAACGAGTCGCTGCCTGCAGATCTGCTCGACGACTTCAAAAAAATCGCTGTTGCACCTGAGGATGCGGCATGACTCTCGGCGGGTTGAGCGATCGGCAAGGGGGCATCTGATATGGCTGACGTTGCCGATCGCGCGAAACAGCAACAAGACCACGAACAGTCGTTCATAGGTTCTCTCTTCACCCTGCCCTTCCGATTCGCGGCAGTAATGTTCCTCTCTCTGGGGGGAGCCATTATCGTCGAATGGATCTGCATGTACTTTTTCTGGCCGGAGGCCGGTTGGCAGCACGCTCGCGCAATGCTCGATCATGAACTCAGCTGGCTCTCTAAGGGGTTCCTGCAGAGTGTGGTTGTTCAAGAGCCTGGCCGAACAGCTACATGGCTGGTTCAAACCACGTATGACTGGCTGGTGGTGAAGACTGGGCTTCAGGACTGGGTTCAACACACCTCTGATTATGCTGCGACAGGACAACGATCACGCGGTTTTGATATGCGCTACATGCTCGGTGTGGGAGTCAGCAAGTTTCAGGATTACGGCCTTGCTGCGCTCTACACGACACTGGTGTTTTGCGTGCGCCTGGTGATCCTGACCCTCGCAATCCCGTTATTTGTGATGACGGCATTTGTTGGTTTTGTGGACGGGCTGGTGCGCAGAGACTTGCGGCGGTTCGGTGCCGGCCGCGAGTCCAGCTACCTGTATCACAAAGCTCGAGCAACGATGGTGCCGCTGGTGATCATCCCCTGGAGCCTTTACCTGGCTCTGCCATTCAGCGTGAGCCCTTTGCTAGTGCTCCTGCCATGCGCGGCACTGCTCGGCCTGGCGGTCAGCATTACGGCTTCCAGCTTCAAAAAATACCTTTAGGTGCCCTCCATGCAATGGACAGAAGAACAACTGCCAGCTATTCACTCCTTCGCGAAGAAACTACTGGTCCAGGCGTTTGCCGGTACCGGGAAGACAACAACACTCGTCGGTTACGCCACGCATAACTCGTCGGTCAAAATGCTTTACCTCTGCTACAACAAAGCCGTTGAGATCGCGGCAAAGAACCGGTTTCCACGCAATGTGACCTGCAAAACAGCTCACGGCCTCGCCTACGCTGTCTATGGCAGCCAATACAAACACAAGCAGGCTGGCAATCTGCGTTTGACCGACATCGCGAGGACGATCAATACCCAGGATTGGGAGCTGGCCAAAGATATCGTTTCTACCCTCAATGCCTTCATGGCCAGCAAGGATCTGGAGCTGCTGGAAGACCACTTTGTGCGATTCCAGAGCAACCGCACACTGACCTCGGTCCAGCAGCAGTACATGAGTAAAGCGCTCAACCTGACCAGAGACGTTTGGCAGAAGATGGTCGATATCAACGATCGCTCAGTCCCCATGACGCACGATGGCTATCTGAAGCTGTACCAGATGAGCCAGCCAGATCTGAGCCAGCGTTTCGGTGCGATTTTGCTCGACGAAGGGCAGGACGTGAACCCGGTCATCGCGAATCTGGTCCAGATCCAAACAATAACTCAAGTCACTGTAGGTGATCGGCATCAGCAGCTGTATCGGTTCAGAGGCGCTGTGGATGCTTTAAACAGCCCGGCGATGAAGGACGCCGAGAAGCACTTCCTGACTCAGAGCTTCAGATTTGGACCGGCTGTTGCCTACGTGGCCAACGTCATCCTTTCCTTCAAGGGTGAAAAGATCCCCCTGCAAGGCCTGGGACAGCCGACGTTGGTGAAACGAGCCTTACCGGACGATCTCCCTCACCGCACCTACCTGCACCGTACTGTGAGCGGTGTGATCGAGAACGCGCTGCGCCTGGTCAACCAAAACCACCGCATGCAGTGGATCGGAGGGATCGACAGCTATTCCTTGCGCGATCTGGAGGACCTGTTCTATTTCAGCCGGCATATGAATGACCAGGTCCAGCAGCGCAAATTGCTGACCGACTATGCCGATTACGACCAGTATGTCGTGATCGCGAAGGCCACGCAGGATCCTGAGATGCTGCGCTCGATCAAAATCATCGAAAACTATGCGGATCTGCCCCAACGAATCGAGCAACTGCGTGCTGCATCTGTCACGTCGGAGCTCGATGCAACCGTGACCCTTACCACTGCGCACAGAGCCAAAGGTCTGGAGTGGGACTTCGTTGGGCTTTATGACGACTTTTCTGCAGATCCGCTCTCCCCTGACATCGACGCCGGCAAACGCGACGATGAGCTGAACCTTCTGTACGTAGCTGTCACACGAGCCATGAAGATTCTGGCCGTCAACTCGCTGGTGATCGACATCATGCAGCGCTTCAAAGACAACCGATCCGTAATCGCGGCCACTCCGTGAGGCTGACCCATGACCACTTTTGAATACACCCAGACCTTCGTCCCACTCCCCTACAAAACCGTTACCAGCGGAGTGCTGATGTTCAAGTCGACGGACGATACTACCGAACCGGACATCCACGGATATTTGAGCAACCCTGAAACGCTGGCCGCACTGAATCGCCACGGCAGAGAAGGATGGGAGCTGGTGAGCGTTCAGCAGATCAATCGTGGCCATGAACAAATTGGCAACCAAAACGCACAGGGCTGGGCGTTCGGTTACGCGATCAGCACCGGATTTTTGTTCTTCTTCAAACGCAGCACTGCATCTTTAACTTCATTGGACAAACCCCCTCAGACCTAAAAAGGGTTTCGTACTGATTCCATCCGGGCCGATCGTCATGCTGTGGACATAGATTCCTACAGCTTCCAAGGCCCGCGACGTGAAAATCAAACTCCCCGCGATCAAACCAGCGTTTTCAAGCATGCAGATCTGCCTGTCTGCAGTCCTCATATGCACACCGCTGCTTTCCTCGCATGCCCGAGCAGCCGGCACGGCTTCCGAGCAAGCCAACGTGGAAGTGATGATTCGCCAGCTCAATGCGCTTGAGGCCGTTGCACAGCGCAGCGCTGACCTGCCCAGTGAATCGGCTCAGCGCTATCACCTGGATTACTCCAGGTTAGTCAGCGACATAGCTCGCATCCGCCAGGGCCTGCAGGACTACCTGTCGCCCTCCCGAGCTCAGCCCCGCGACCCCGTGGAGCTATCAGGCCATTACAACGTCAGCGGTGAACACACGCCATGACGATGTCCTCCACCCAAATCAGTGCATTTCAGGCCGCTGCCGGCTTTTCACCGGCCAACAGCAACACGCTGTGGACGGGGATCGCTATGGGCATCCTCACGTTATGGGGTGTCTGGGTCTTCCTAAGCATTTATCGGGGGTGGGCGACCCAAAACCTAGACCGAATGGTTGCTGCTGCCTCCGCAGCTCGCTGGGCAGTGCTGTTCATGATCATGACCTTCATGTTGTTGAGCTGATTTTTTCCAAGGAGATAAAGATGACGCTGCATTCATTGTTCACTCAGGCACGTGCCTTTTTGAAACGCCGGCCTTTTTCGGCCCTGCTGATGGCCGCTACCCCTGGCAGTAGTTTTGCGGCCCTACCGGGTGCACAAGCCCCCACGCGCGGCACTGGGACCAGCTTTCTTCAGACCTTCCAAAACTATGCCTACGACGGCTTCATGCTACTGGGTCTATGTTTGTGCGCGTTCGGCATCGTTCTGGTGGGGCGACATGCGCTGGGCGTCTACCACGAAATCCACATGGGCAAGGCCAAATGGGCTGACTTGGGCAGTACCGCCGTCGTCGGTGTTTGCCTGATTGGCGTCACGATCTACCTGGTCACCACCGCTACCAACATCCTTTAAGTCGCAGAGGCTCCCATGACTGAGCTCCAGCAAGATCAGCATGAAGACGGCACCCTGCGTTTTCTGCCCAGTCGCTTGAATAACCAGCCCGTGGTGATTGGTGGTCTTACGGCTGATGAGATGTGGGCAACCGTATTCGGCTGCAGCGGCATAGGCTTTGTGATTGGTCTGCCGCTGGCCTTCATCATCACACCATCAATGCCCGTGGTGTGCGCCCTGATAGGAGGAGTATTGGGACTGCTCATCGCATCTCGGGTCTTGCGACGCCTCAAACGCGGTAGACCGGAGACATGGATCTACCGCAGGGTCCAGCTCCAGACGGCAATGCTCGGCCCGACCTCATTCAACAAAGCCAACCTGGTCCTTCGATCAGGCAACTGGACTTGCCGCCGGAGCGAGCAACAATGAGCCGTTTCTTGAAGTTGGCCGACTCCCAGCGTGCCCACATCAACAGCTTGAGGATAGCGATTGTCTTGATCGCGCTGGTGGCAGCAGGCCTTGGTTTCGGCTGGTGGAGTGCGCCGAAGCAATTGACCGTTCACGTTCCGCCAGATCTGCGGTCTGGAAGCACGCGAATGTGGTGGGATGTCCCTCCCCAATCTGTATACACATTCGGCCTGTACATCTTTCAGCAGATGAACCGGTGGCCGGTCGACGGCGAGCAGGATTACCAAGCAAATATCACCCGTCTAGATGCTTACATCACGCCATCTTGCAAGCATTACCTGCAGAGTGATTTTGAACTGCGCAGGTCTAGCGGTGAGCTACGCAAGCGCGTCCGAGGCGTGTACGAAATTCCAGGTCGAGGCTATGGAGATTCGCCAGAGATCAGGACAGTGAGCAACTCTATCGACGATTGGACTGTCACGCTCGATATCACAGCAGACGAGTATTACGGCGGACAGTTGGTCAAGCGTGCCCTCGCGAGATATCCGCTCCACGTTGTACGTATGGACGTCGACCCTGAAACCAATCCCTTCGGTTTGGCCTGGGACTGCTACAACGGCGCACCACAACGCATCGAGGGCAATGTTGAAGCTGCCGCAACTCCGTCGAAAGGAGTCTTCAAATGAGTGTTTTGCGAGTAATCACATGCTCGACATTACTGGCGGTGGTGGCTGGTAACGCCCAAGTCGCCTCGGCGGTCGAGATTCTCCGCTGGGAGCGATTGCCACTGGCCATTCCACTGCGCATCAATCAGGAACGCATCGTCTTCGTTGATCAGAATGTTCGTGTTGGACTCCCGCGCTCGCTGACTGAAAAACTGCGGGTGCAGAGTACGGGCGGCGCGATCTACCTGTTTGCGAAGGAAGCGATTGAGCCCACACGGCTCCAGTTGCAGAACGCCAAGACCGGCGAGATCATTCTGGTCGACATCGCTGCTACAGAGGCCCCTACGGGCCAACCAGCGCTGGAGCCGGTGAAGATTGTGGAAGGTGAAACAACATCCGCACGCTATGGAGGGGCTGCTACAGCACGCTCAGCCAAAGCCACTACGAAGAGCACGGACTCATCCAGCCGTTCAAGCGATGAAGACGATGAACCAGAGGAAGTGGTCAAGCGAGAAACGCCCGTCCCAGTCGTCCTTACCCGCTATGCAGCCCAGATGCTCTATGCGCCATTGCGCACCGTTGAGCCTGTAGACGGCATCGCCCAGGTGAAGGTTGAGCGCAACCTTGATCTGGCCACCCTGCTTCCCACTCTACCTGTGAAGTCCACACCCTTAGGTGCATGGCGTCTGGATGATTATTGGGTGACTGCTGTGAAGCTGCAGAATCAGACGACGCAGCGCATCACGCTTGACCCTCGCGAGCTCATGGGTGAATTCGTCACTGCAGCGTTTCAACATCCTTACCTTGGATCACGCGGCGATGCCAGTGACACCACGACCTTGTACTTGGTCACGCGAGGACACGGGCTGACACAGGCGGCCGTATTCTCGGCGACTCAAGCAGATCCGCGTGCAGCGCAAGGAGCGAAGCATGAAAGGTAATCCGCTGCTCAAGTACCTGGTGATTCCATTCCTCCTGATTGGGATTTTCGTCGGCATCAAATCACTGGGAAGTGCCCCCGCACCAAGTACCGAAACCCCTGCTCCAAAACTGACGGCTGAGCAAGCCAAAGCTCTTGGTGTGGAAGGCGACACGCCGAGCGACACGCTGCGCACGGTCGTCGCTGAAGGACGCGAGCTCAAGCAACAGATCACAGATGTCATTGCGCAGAACAATGCCTACAAACAGGACAACGAGACGCTCAAACAGCGACTGGCAAACGTTGACCAGAACGTCGAACAGCGCCTTAAAAACGCCCAGGAGCAGTTCAAGCTGGATAGTCAGCAGCAACAGCAGAGCGTGCTGGAGGGCTTGCGCAAACAGATGGATGAACTGACCCGAATGGGACAAAACAGTAATTCCAATTCGGACCTACCGATTGGTTTGGGTGTTCAGCCTGGTGATGGCCAGCAGTTCAAATCGGAAACAAACGGTTCAGACATCGTGTGGATAGATCCGCAGGACGCGACGGCCCTGGACAGCAACGGTAAACCGATCACTGCTGGCAATAGCGTCCCCGCGAGCGCCTACAGCTTTCCTACAGCCTTCGGCGAGTCCGTAGACCGAGGCCAGAAAGCTCTCACGACAGGCGCTCAGTCTGTCCGCGATGACATGGGTGGCCAGCAACAGGAACGTAAGAAGGTACGTCGTGCCTATACCCTGCCTCAGAACTCGACGTTGATGGGATCTGTGGCCATGTCAGCGCTGATTGGGCGAGTCCCTGTTGATGGGACGGTTAATGACCCCTACCCGTTCAAGGTCCTGATCGGTCCCGACAACCTGACCGCCAATGGCATCGACCTTCCCGACGTAGCGGGTGCCGTGGCCAGCGGTACAGCATCCGGCGACTGGACCCTCTCATGCGTACGGGGGCAGATCAAAAGTCTGACCTTCGTGTTTACCGACGGCACTGTCCGCACGCTGCCAGCACCGGTTCAGGGTGGCAATCAACAGAACAACAACCAGAACAACTCTGGAGACCAACAACCCATCCAGGGTGGTCTGGGCTGGATCAGTGATCCATACGGCATTCCCTGTATTGCGGGCGAGCGACGCAGCAACGCTCAGCAGTACATCGGTTCACAAGCCCTCATTACCGCAGCCGGTGCTGGAGCAGCATCGTTGATCAAGACCGAGGGAAGCACCTCCTCTTACGTCTCGAACGCTTCTGGGACGCTGGGTAGCACCGGTTTGTCTGGTAACGAGGCGATGGGAAAGATCCTGACCCAAGGAGTCACGGACGTTTCGAGCTGGGTTAACAAACTCTACGGACAAGCGTTCGCGGCCATTTATGTACTGCCTGGTGCGCAAGTCTCGCTGCACATCGATCAAGAGCTGGAAATTGACTACGAACTCAAAGGCCGCAAGGTCAAGTACGCCTCAGGAGCGAACCATGCCAATGCCAACCTGGATTGATCACTTGGGGTCAGCGCGCAGCGCGCTGTTGTATTGCGCTCTCACTGCGGGCTTGCTGGCTGGATGCTCGACAAACAAAGAGCAAATGCTGCCACATGGTCAAAACACCATGATGGACGTCTGGAATCAAGGCACGACCGGTTCGGCCGGGAGCGCTAGTGGCCGGCAGTTGCTCGATGCGCGTTCGGAGTTGCGCCGTCCAATCGACGTACGCGCTACCCAGCCTTTGCAGGACAGCGCGGCCTACACCCGTACCGCTCAAAACGAGATCTACAGCCAGTTCAAACGACTGCCCAATCCGGATCTTGTCATGTATGTGTTTCCGCACCTTGCGGGCTCCGATCCAGCACCAGTCCCTGGCTACACCACTGTGTTCCCTCTCTATCAGCGTGTGCAGTACGCCATGCCTGGCGAGCGGGTCGAGGACTACTGATGACTCTTTTTCAACGGCTCAAAAGCCGCGCGTCCCTCAATTCAGCTACGCAGACGGATATAGCGGGCGACCCTCTGCTGAGCGAGCCTTCAGCGGTCGAACTTGAACAGCCTGAGGATGATCTGGTTGGGGATTTGAAAGCTTCAGATCAAAACGATGTGGATGCTGCCCTTGAACGTTATCTGAAGCGACTGGAGGATCAGGGCATACCCGCGCCAGGCGATTGGAGAAACCCGAAGCAGAAGCCTGCCACGGTTGGCGACGTCGCCGCGCTGTACGACGTCAAGCCGAGCTTTGTCGACCTCCTTCCATGGATTGAGTACCTGCCAGCTGAGCAAGCGATGCTGCTTGAGGATGGCAAATCCTTGGCAGCATTCTTCGAACTGACTCCGATCGGCACTGAAGGCCGTGATCCCGAATGGCTTCGCAAGGTGCGCGATGCCCTGGAGAACGCGCTGCAAAATAGTTTTGACGAGCTCGATACCTCACCTTGGGTTGTGCAGTTCTACGCGAAGGACGAAACCAGCTGGGATGACTACCTTCGGAACCTGCGTGAATACATCCGACCACAGGCTAAAGGCAGCCCGTTCTCGGAGCTGTATCTGGATCTGTTCAAGCATCACCTCGATGCAATCGCCAAACCTGGTGGTCTTTTTGAAGACACCACAGTTTCAAAATTGCCTTGGCGTGGCCAGCAGCGCCGTGTGCGGGTAGTCGTGTATCGCCGGGTAGTCGGTGATGCAGCGTTCCGTGGCCAAACACCTGCCATGCACCTGGACAACATTTGCCAGCGCTTCACAGGAGGTCTGGCAAACGCCGGCATTAAAAGCAAACGGATGGACGGTTACGACATCCGACACTGGCTCCTGCAGTGGTTCAACCCTCACCCCGATCACCTGGGAACGACGCTCAAAGACTTTGATCGCTTCTTTCAACTGGTGAACAAACGCACAGAGGATGCCGGCGAGGATCTCCCACTGGTCACTGGCGACGACTTCGCACAGGGACTCTTTTATCGAGAGCCAAAATCCGACAGTCAAAAAGGCTTGTGGTACTTCGATGGCCAGCCTCACAGAGTCATCATGCTGGATCGGCTGCGCGAAGCCCCGAAGACCGGCCACCTGACTGGCGAAACACGTAAAGGCGGTGATGCCTTGCATGCCCTGTTCGACAAGTTGCCTGAGGACACTGTGTTGGCCATCACCCTGGTCATCACACCTCAAGACGTGCTGGAGGCTCATCTTGAAAAGCTGGCACGCAAGTCGGTGGGTGACAACCAGGCTTCACTACTGACCCGCGAAGCGGTAAACGATGCCAGGAAACTGATCGGTCGTGAGCACAAGCTGTACCGAGGCAGCATCGCCTTTTACCTCAAGGGAAATGACGAAGCACAGCTCACCGCGCGCAGCATGCAGTTGACCAACGCATTGCTGGGTGCCGGTATGGAACCCGTAGCATCTGACGACGAGGTGGCCCCGCTCAACAGCTACCTGCGCTGGCTTCCCGGGAATTTCGACGTCAATCAAAAGCGATCCATGGACTGGTACGTGCAGATGATGCTCGCCCAGCATGTTGCAAACCTGTGCCCGGTGTGGGGTCGCTCCAGTGGTACTGGGCATCCTGGCATCACGCTATTCAACCGTGGTGGGGCTCCACTGACATTTGATCCATTCAACAAGCTGGATCGTCAGATGAATGCCCACATGTTTCTGTTCGGCCCCACAGGTGCAGGTAAGTCCGCCACGTTGAATAACCTGCTCAACCAGCTCATTGCGGTTTACGCACCGCGCCTGTTCATCGTCGAGGCGGGTAACAGTTTCGGCCTCTTAGGGGATTTCGCGAAAAAACTTGGCTTGACAGTCAACAGGATCAAGCTGGCCCCGAACTCGGGCGTTAGCCTGGCTCCGTTCGCCGACGCTATTCGATTGGTAAACACCCCGAGCCAGGTCAAGACCTTGGACGCTGATGACCTAGAAAGCTCTGACGAGCATATCAATGCCAAGGCCGATGAAGACAATGATGAACGGGATGTTCTCGGCGAGATGGAAATCGTAGCCCGCTTGATGATCACCGGCGGTGAAGAAAAAGAGGAAGCCCGGCTTACCCGGGCGGACCGCAGCGTAATCCGACACTGCATCCTTGCAGCGGCCAGAGTTTGTTCCGACGCCGATCGCACCGTCCTGACTGAAGATGTCCGGA
This sequence comes from Pseudomonas coronafaciens pv. oryzae str. 1_6, assembly GCF_000156995.2. Classification (NCBI taxonomy): domain Bacteria; kingdom Pseudomonadati; phylum Pseudomonadota; class Gammaproteobacteria; order Pseudomonadales; family Pseudomonadaceae; genus Pseudomonas; species Pseudomonas coronafaciens. The sequence continues at coordinate 4,617,232 of NZ_CP046035.1, forward strand.
ACGCGTTGCGCACGGCCGGCGAAGATACCTCCATCCCAGAGGGCAGACGCAACCGCATGCTTGAAATGGCCGAAGCCATGGACATGTTCTGCATGGGCGCCGACGGAGAGATGTTCAACCGTACCGGTACGCCTTGGCCTGAAGCAGATCTGACCATTGTCGACCTGGCCACCTACGCACGTGAGGGTTACAACGCCCAGCTGTCGATCGCTTACATCTCGCTGATCAACACCGTTAACAACATTGCGGAACGTGATCAGTACAAGGGCCGACCGCTGGTCAATGTGACAGACGAAGGCCACATCATCACCAAGAACCCCCTCCTCTCTCCCTACATCATCAAGATCACCAAAATGTGGCGAAAGCTCGGGGCCTGGTTCTGGCTGGCAACTCAGAACATTGATGACTTACCCCCTGCGGCTGCGCCGATGCTCAACATGATCGAGTGGTGGATCTGTCTGAACATGCCGCCGGATGAAGTTGAAAAGATCTCCCGTTTCCGTGAGCTCACACCCGCCCAGAAGGGCTTGATGCTGTCAGCACGCAAAGAAAGCGGTAAATACACCGAAGGCGTTGTTCTCTCAAAATCGATGGAGGTCCTGTTTCGCGCTGTTCCGCCGAGCCTGTACCTGGCCTTGGCCATGACCGAGCCTGAAGAGAAAAAACAACGTTACGACCTGATGCAGTCCATGGGTGTCGACGAATTGGGAGCTGCACTCGAAGTAGCTGCAGATCTCGACAGGAAACGAGGTATTGAACCCCTGAACATTACATTCCCATTACCCCGTGCATTGGAGAACCTGGCATGAGAGCCATGGATGCCCTGACTCAAAATCTCATCGACAGTCTGACTCAAATACTTCAGTTCCCGCAGGAAGACTCCCTGCTCGCATTGAGAATCTGCGCGCCGGTACTGATCGAGCACTTACAAGTCGTCAAACATGTAGCGGTAGATCGCCGAGAGATTCAGTCTCAACTGCACAAAGCTTTGGATCAGTGGCTTGAGCATCACCCTCAGCCTGAAAGCGCCCAGAAAGCTCTTCTGACGCTGCTGGATCAGGAGCTGCTGGCAAAACAGCTCCTCGACAAAGAGGCCTCCGCATGAAGCGACCGACGCGCCGGCAAATTCTCTACTGCATCGGTGCGGTCGCCTTGACTATCTCACCTTTTCTGCTGACCGAGGTGATGCAGAATAAGCTTGGCGTCACAGGTGACCCCGTGGCGCCGGCAGCCGATCAGAAGAGACATAGTGGCGGATGGGTTTACGGGAGCCGTGGCGCCCGTTTCACCATCGTCGAATATGCAGATCTGGAATGCCCCTACTGCAAGGATTACTTCCCACACCTCAAAGCCTGGGTTGATCAGCATCCAGACGTCAATCTTCAATGGCACCATCTGCCCCTACCGATGCATGAGCCTGCAGCGAGCTATGAGGCTCGGTGGGCTGAGTGCGCGGGGATTGAGAGAGGCAATGACGCTTTTTGGCTCGCAGTCGAGCTCATTTATCAGCGTACTCGGTCGAACGGTGCTGGAACTGCTGGCAATACGCAGATCCCTGGGCTTGAAGATCGACAGCACTTCATTGATAACTGCGCTGCGAGAAACCCTTCTGTGCAACAGGCCGTCATTAGCCAGGCTCACAAGGCGAGCCAGGACGGCATCACAGCCACCCCTACGCTGGTCATTAAGGACAAGCAATCTGGTCGCTCGATCAAGCTGCAGGGAGCACCTGACGGTGACGTGCTGCTCTCCGCAATGGACTGGCTGGCCAGCACGAAGGATAGATAAATGAATCCAGCCTTTGAACAAGCCTTGCAAGCGCGCTTGCTTTGGCTCCAGGTCCGTAGCTATGGCTCACTTGGTTTTCATCAGATGGCTAAGGATGCTGCCCACAAGGCGTACTGGCTTGTCGAAGAACTTGCTATGACACAAGCGCGCTGCGAGCTCCCCTACGCATCTCCCTACGGTGCAAAATGCCCACTTATTATCAATGACGTTCCGAGGCTGGCGGCACTCTATCAGCACTATTGGAGCGAAGAAGCTCAGATCGTTGAGGAGGAGCGTGAAGAGGCTGCGGAACGTCTAAGAAGGGAACAGTCGAAGGCCTACGCTATCAAGTGCATCGAACGTAACGACTGGAAGGCGCTGGACCTTCCATCGCCCGAACATTTATCAGCGGAGTTATACGCAGGTAGACCGATGCGAGTCGATGGCCACTTCCTGGAATATGAGGACGGTATTGTATGGATGGACAATCCATATGGCGTAGAGGGGTGCTTAGCGGAGGAGCCAACAATTCACCTGTGTCGCCAGTTCCTCACCAGGATTGCGAAGGGTGGCATGTACGGTCCAGAGCCTTCGGTAGTTCAACCTTAGCTACAGGCCCTAGTGGCCAAAAATGGCCCCTTGCCTTGTGAAAGCAGGAGGCCAATTAGACGCAGGACGCGTTATCGATAGCCGCCTAGCCCTTAGTAACTTTCTTGCCTAGGGCGAAGCCGTCCAACTAATCTTTCTTCGCACCACGACGGCCAACGGTGTACATCGGGCCAAGATCTGAGGGCGTAATCGCCAACAGTTCCCAGCCTTTTTCCAGCATCTGATTCACAGATGTAGGATTGTCTTCGTTCTGGATCTGCACAATGCCTTCGAAACTCATGGTTAACATTCCTTGTGGTTGGTGGCTGACTTTTAGCACAATTATTGACTGTGCGCTGGCCGTTTCACTAAGAACCTGTTCACGATCTATCGTAGATGATGCATGCTTTGCACATGCGAAATAAAACCTACCCCAGCGATATAAGCCGCGAGCGATTTGAACAGGTTCTTCCGTTACTTGAGCAAGCCCGCAAGCGAACCAAACCACGAAGCGTGGATTTATACGAGGTCTGGTGCGCCGTATTGTATTTGCCGCGAACAGGCTGCCAATGGCGCGCTTTGCCTAGCGATTTGCCAAAATGGAGAACCGTCCATTCCTACTTTGCCAAGTGGAGTGAAGTAGACGCTGATGGTGTGAGCCTGCTGGAGCAGGCTTTAAAAAAATCAGGTTGGCGAGGCCCGTACTAAACAGGAGCGCAGCATCATGTACTGACGTAGCGCTGGAACGCGCGACAGGACCGTCACTGAAAGCCATTCGTTTGAACCGCCGGACCGGATAAAATCATCGCCGCCGTCAGGCGCAGGCACCCAATGCTGGATTCCAATCCCTAGCTGCTTTTCCATACTACGACTGAAAAGTCCTTGTCCGATCCGAAGATCGGCAATGAAGAAAGTGGAAGTACATTTCGGTCCGAGGCGTAAAGTTCAATTGAATCTGACGAGGTTATCGCCAAACCTTTCCCCCATCGGAATGAACTATTTAGGAGGTTCGCTCCGTATTCGTTGAATAATAGCCCAAGGGCTGCAACGGCAAATAAGTTGTTTGCGAGAGTAGTTACTGACTCGCTCATATCTAAGATAGGCAAATCGACCTCCGTAACATATACAATTGAAACTTCCTCACCTATTGACAATTCATAAAGACAGGCTTTAGAATTTTTTGTATTGTCGTCGGCGTTCATAGTAATCGCAAATATTTTACCATCCTGCTGAGTTACAAGAGCAATTCCGGCTCCAGATTCTCTGAAATAGGTTGGCGGAAGAATCTCTTTAAAACTCGATGTCGGTTTGTTGTTGGCATCCAACAGCGAAGATGATATTGACCTATAAATTGTCAATGTTTCGCCATTTGTGACAGCAACAATATACTTACCATCCGCTCCGACCTGTTTCGTCATTCCGACGCCATTTGATCCAATTGTCGGTCTAGGAATAGTGCCGATTAGCGAAGCTGGGAGGTTCACCGCACACGCACGAATATCCAAGATCTGAATGACGGATGAGTCGGATTCTGGTTCATCGGGGCCTTCTTGTATGCCCATTGCCATGAAGCTACCGCAAGCTTGTGAACTACATGGATGAGGCCATCCTGAACGGTAGGTGGGGAATGTAATATCCGTTTCTGCTTGGCCGCCGCCAGAGTAGCAATCAGCTACAATTATTGAACCATTTTTTAGAGTTAGACGTTTTATGACGTTAGTATGTGTAAATATAAGCTTGTTTGAGTAGTACGATATTCCTTTAAAATGCGAAAAACCAATAGCTGGAAGGCCAGTTGGAGAATCCCCGCATTTATAGTATTTCCTGTAGCTTGGAACCGTCGGAATTCTTTCGAAAACTGAGCGCACATCTTTTAACTGAATGTTGGATTCGGATATAGTGTTCATGAGTATCATGTTGAATTGGAATTGCGCGTTGTTAACGCTTCCCGATGTACTTTCCAGATTAACGGTAGCCCAGTAATGACTGTCAATATCAAACGCTTTGCTAACGGGATAACCGTAATGAGAAGTCATAGAATCCCATATAGACGTTTCATTCCCCGCAGCTATGCCATTTTGGCCAACAGATGGATTAGAGAAAGAAAAATAAACTGACCGGATACCCTCACTTGGTACGATGTATTTTACCCAACCCGAACATCCAACAGGAGAAAAATCCGATTCACAGCATTGAACAACAATCGAGCCATGAGCTGCAATGCTTGATGGCCAACTTTGATCACCAGCAAGCCGGCCTGTGTCGAACCAATCATCTGCGAAGCTCAGGTTAAAATCACTGTTGTTGACGATATTGACATTTATAACATGAGATTTTGACATAGCCATTACCTTCATTAATCGCTGCGGAAATTATCACATATCAATTAACTAGCTTGCTGCCAAGAACTGCCGAACTCGAAACGAAAACTTTCGATTCAAATAAATCATTTACGCCACAATGAACCATCTGTCAATGATAACTCCTTACAAAAAGTTCGAAAGGGAGATATTTCTGCAGCGGGAGGTAATTATTATGATTATTGAGAGCGGAGCTCACACGCAGGGAGTCACGGTGGCGCAATTTCGACGGCCAGAGCATACTGCACTCAGAACCTGTCCACGATCTTTCGTAGATATTAAAGTCAGGGGCGTCGTATCAATACTGGTTACGGAGAACTCCTCATCCCCCGTTTGCGAGTCGATTATCTGCACAGTCATGACGTTGAATGGCGAAATCGTGCAAAAGCATCTCATCGAAAAAAAGACGACTCTACGATGTGTCTCAAGTCCTTATTGGAAATCATTCTTCCACTTCCTCCATGTATTTCCTGATTGGTCCTGATGGCTGCCATATGTAAACCGTAGACGATTGTAGCTGGGCTTTACGTTCCAAAGGGATCTCCTCTACCGACCATCCAGTCCGCCAACGCGCGGTGTTTGGTTCTGCCTATGCCAGCCGCACTTTAATGCAGATAAGACGCTGAGCGCCGCAGCGCCATCTCCGCTTTCACATCGAGCACAAACGCAACGATATCGCGTATAGAATTCAGTTTAGCCGTGTCAATACCAGCCACTGTGAACTCTTCCGCATCGGTACCTGGATGGAGTATTTGGATAGTCATTGAGGTGTCTGCAGCTATAACGCAGGCGCACCTCATCGGCAAAAACGCCGCCTCAACGATAGGTCTCAGATCCATTCTGGAAGTCATTCGGAACATCCTTGGCGAAGGTCAGGAGGATTCCCGAGGCCTACATCCAGCAGAGTGTAGGCGGCAATTCATACTTTGCTGATTCAATTACCTGCAGATCTTGAATTAAGCGCCACTCCCCCGCTACACGCACCTCAGCCGGATAGATCCCCACTCATTTGCGTTACTTTCGGCGGCCAGTCTCACGAATATCGCAAGGTAAATATCAGCTCTCCCCTGCACCTTGTCTGGGATCAACCCTGACTCTTTGAGCTGCGACATCGAAACTCCAGACACACAATGGACCAGGAACCTTACCGTAATCGGAAATCTTCAGCACGGCGATTGCGGAGGAATCTGGACCTAGGACGCTGCCTCAAAAGCTCGACCGAAAGCGTCGAGGCCCGCTTGCAGTGCTGTTTACAAAAACTACTACCTGACCTGCTGCTCGATGGCGAGCACACGGTCCAGGTAGTCGCCACCAAACCCCAACCGTCCCGATAACGGTTTCCTACTGACGACAGTTCATTAATCGCGTTTTCTGTACCTGACACCACCTGCAGGTACTGCCTAATGTCCCCCTCCAGACCCTATCGCTTCAGCTGCAAGAACTGCATGACCATCCTGACTGTGATCGCGGCCATACAGGTCCCCCTCGCGAACGCGGAGACGTGGATCGTTACTGACCGGAACCACCCAGTTCAGGCACCGGCACATGTCCGGCTGATCATCCTGGACGAATCAGAACGGCTTGAGGCCAAGCTCTCTGAAGGACTGCCGGCTAATCAGCAACATGCCATCGCAATCATGCAGCAACGCCTCAAGAGCAGCGATGCGCAGCGCTTGCAACGAGATCAGGCTTTAGCTCAACAAGACCTCGTAGACGCTTGGAGCATGGGGGTAACGAAGGTGCCTGCAGTGGTGGTCGACCGCAAGTTTGTTGTGTACGGGGAAACCAACGCTACGGCGGCTGAAAATCGCATTGCCCAGTGGCGCGCCGCCGCCAAACATCAGAACGCATCTGGCCAGGGAGACGCCCCGCGATGAACCTGCGAAAGCCTCCAGCGTGGGCAGCCTTGGCCTTGTCGATCTCAACCTGGCCGGCAGCAGCGGGCACGGTGACATCTGCCACCCTGGTCGCCTCAACCCTGTCGCCTGACTGCCTGGAGTACAAGGTGGTCGGAATCTGCTACTGGCTGCTCTGCACCCCGTTTGGATGCAAGGTAAAGACGTCGACCAAGGTTCGTCACTTCGTTCCAGATGCCGTGGTCTCAAGCTACTCGAATACCGGTGAAAACCCGTGGGTTGAGGTCTCTTCGTTCAGCTCATCAACTTCGTTCGCCAAGGATGGCGGTGATGGAACCACCAATCACAAAAACGAAGATAGCGTGGCTAAATTCAAAAACGCTGACGTCATAGGCCACCCCGGAGGAGCAACATTCAGTAAGTTTACCAGCGCCTCGGGCTATGCCTGCCAGGGTGCTGCCACGCCCTACATGCCCTACCTGCTGAGCACTTTGGACACTGTCGCCTGGCGTTACGGCGTTCCAGAATCAGTGTATCCAGAAGCACTGATTCCCGGTCGTCGAGAGGTGGGTGGTCTGACGTCGGGGGACATGTGGGGAAGCGTCTACCCTCGCAGTGGTTTTATCCATCAAGCCGACGATTACAAGGCGGCATCCGTGATCGCGCAGCGTGCAGGTGACGTTGTCACTCGCAGCGGCCAGGTTCATGTCTATCAACCGCTTCTGGCACAGCCGCAGCCAGGCTACTGGCCGGCAGGAGAATTGATCGAGGCCGATGCCACCACCGGTAAGTGGCAAGAGCTTACGCCGACCCTCAGTCAAAGCTGCGCGGTATTTCCAAACTCCCAGCCCCGTGTGCAGGCAACCGATGGTGGTTACGCCTGGGCGTTATGGCGCCCGTATTCCTGCTGCAAGCGGGAAGGACAAACCTTTCTTGGCAGTACGGACTTTCAATGATGATCAAGAGGACTTCAACTATGCGCCGCGCTGCCTTTCTGTCTATTGCATTCATGAGCACCCTGACAGCCCATAGTGCTCTCGCCGAAATCCCGGGAATCAATGCAAGCTCATCGGGCAGCGTGATCGGTGACGACGTGCTCTACAGCGTTGGAGGCGGCAACGCCGTGACGATGGGTACGGCGGGGAATATGGATAGCATCAGCATCGGCGGAGGTTGGAACAGCAACCTGGTCTGCGGAAACATGAGCATGAACAACACGCTCCAGAATCAGTTGAATGGAGCAACTTCCGGATTTCAGACGATCATGGGGTCGATGATCTCCAACGCTACCAGCGCCGTTTCATCACTACCAGGACTGATTATCCAGCGGGCTAACCCGGCTTTGTACAACTTGCTCACCAACGGCATTCTGCAGGGTCGTCTTGACTTCGACCGCTCCAAAGGCACTTGTCGTGCCATTGCTGACAAGATGCTCGATGTCGCCGGAGGACAGATGGGCTGGAATAAGATCGCCGAGGGCCAGGCTATGAGTCAGGCGGTGAAAAACGGGAACACAGATGCTGTCTCAGCCGTTGCACAGGTCGAAAAGCAGGGAGGGAATGACGGTATCACTTGGCTCGGAGGAAATAAGGCCGGCGGATCTGGCCAGCAACCTATCAAGGTCGTAGGTGACGTTACTCAAGCGGGATACAACTTGCTGAACGGACGCGGCGCTGCCGATACATCGTCCATTAGTCCGTCGGCCTGCAACAACGGCATGGTGTGCTCCACCTGGTCCTCGCCTCAGGCAGCTACCACGTTCGCCAATAGGGTACTGGGAGAGCAACAACAACGCACTTGTGAGGATTGCACCAAAACAACCTCCACCGCCGGCGTCGGGCTCACTCCTCTCATCCAGGAATCCTACGACTCCAAGCTAAAGGCACTGCAGGAATTGATCTCGGGCAGCAAAGCTCTCACCTCGGAAAACTTGACTGCAGCGAGCAGCGATTCTCTGCCTGTTACCCGTGGTGTGGTAGAGGCGCTCAGGACTGAGCATGACCAAGATATCCTCGCAAAACGTCTTGCTTCAGAGGTCGCGTTATCTGAGGTTCTCGGCAAAGCGCTACTCCTTCAGCGCACCATGTTCACCGGCAGCAAAGAGCCGAACATTGCCGCCAACGATGTGGCCCTGCAGGCGGTCAGTCAGCAGAACAGCAGCCTGCAACAGGAAATTGACAACCTCAAGACCGAGTTGGATATGCGTCGCAGCTTGGCCAGCAACTCACCGACAGCCATCCTACAGAGGGCTCAGAGCCGGAAGGACAGCTCCAAAGGCATCTTTCAAGGCGACCCAACGCCCGACCGCCTCGATCAGCTGCAGAACCCTGCAAAAGGTAACTGACCATGAGCTCATTGCCGGTTGCAAAGGGGTGGCTGCGTAGGGGCGCGAAAGCGCTCGTGTCATTCACCTGGCCGGTCTTGCTGACCATTGTTCTGGCTGTGATTTTCATGACAGCCATCGCGCATTTCTTTGGAGATATTGAGCAGTTCAGGGAATGGCAAAAAGCGCACTACAACTACATGCTGGCCTGGCGGCTGTCGCTTTATGCAGCGATAGGGCTCGGCTGGGACAGGCTCAGACGCACCCTTAAACAGCGAGCATCAGACACAAATCCATTTCCCTCGGGTCTTCGGCGCTGCGAGGTCATGGCCATCTTAGTAGTTCTCCTTTTCGAGCTTCGCCGCGCCGCCACCGTAGCGGGAGTTGACCTGCCATGATCTTGCACACGAATGACTACCTTGAGTATTACCTGACATTGGTCGGATGGCTCATAAACGGCGGCATCTGGAACATGATCGAGGACAGCGGACTCTTCGCGGCCCCCTTTGCCGCCATTGTCATCAGCGAATGGCTCAGGGCCCGCGGTGAGGGGGCTGATGAGGGCAACAAGGGCGTCCTCTCCCTTGCCCGAGTGGAGAACCGGTTCTACACGGCAATCCTCGTGATCATTCTTGCCTGTATGCCTCTGGTGAACGTCAGCGTCGATACCATCCAGTTCGACCGAAGCCGCTCTGATCAATGCCAATACTCGATACCTAATCCAGCTGACACAGGCTGGGAAACCTCCTTCAGTACGCTGAACGGCAAAAGCGCCACCGTGCCCGTCTGGTGGCTATTTGTGTATGCTATGTCCAAGGCAGCAACTGCAGCCTCAGTCGCGGCTATACCCTGTGGAGTGGACTTGCAACAGGTCCGGATGCACGTCAACAAGGCTCGTATTAACGACCCGCTGCTTGCCCAGGAGGTGGCTGACTTCACGAACGATTGCTACGCGCGCGCGCGCGCAAAGCTTTTCATGACCCAGCCTACTCTCAGCAATGATCAACTCAACGACGTCAACTGGATCGGTTCGCACTTCTTCCTGCAAACATCCGGCTATTACAGCGATGGCTTCTCTGGATTCAGGTCACACACTCCCCGAACCAAATGGCCCTATGACGCAACCCGGGACGCTGGCCTGCCACAAACCACTGGTGGTGGTGGATTTCCCACATGCACTCAATGGTGGTCGGATGAAAGCGTCGGACTTAGAGCCAGGCTGCTGGAACAGGTCAGTCCAGATCTGCTGAGCAAGCTTGCTCAGTGGGCAAAGTTCATGACCCAAACCGAAGTCAGTGACTCGGTCATTCGAGATCTGGTCTCCCCGAGAAAGCAGCAACTGACCCAAGGACAGGTGTACTCGGACTATGGCGGTCAGGTCGGTGGCTCTGTGCTAAATGACTTCACACGCCTTGCAGCTACAGCTGGTCAGGCAGCAGGATCTCTTGTGATGTATCCAGCCATGGACAGCGTAAGGCAAGCGGCGCCCATGGTGATGGCCTTCCTGAAGATGGCTCTCATAATCTGCATTCCATTTGTGCTGGTAATCGGGATGTTTGATCTGAAGGTAGTGATGACGATTACTTTTGCTACGTTCGCTTTGATCTTTGTCGACTTCTGGTTCCAGCTGGCCCGCTGGGTTGATAGCACGATTTTAGACGCCCTTTATGGTAACGGGATTGGCAGCAACGTCCCCCATTCCAATTTTGACCCAGTATTTGGGGCCAGCAATGCCCAAGGAGACCTGCTGCTGGACTTCGTAATGGGTGCAATGTTTCTGGTACTTCCAAGCTTTTGGGTTGTTGCCTTGGGTTGGACCGGAATGAAGCTGGGTTCACTCATGAATGGGCTAAGCGAGGGAACAAAGTCTGCCCAAGCCGCAGGGGGGAAAGGGGCTGGAGAAATTATAAATCAGGTGAAAAAGTAACAGCGTAAAATAAAAAAAGACCAGCAAAAGCCGGTCTTTTTTATTTGTACTCACTATCAGAATCAAACCACCCCTTGGTCTGTCCGAAGGCATTGGACTCCATCCCATAGGGCAGCTCTTCTTCCGCAAGATAATGGCTCAAAGTATCGCCTTTGGTTGAAGTATTCATCACTCCAATTGCAAGTGCGACTATCGCGATCACTCCCAAAACGTACAGTAATCCCCACGCAGCAAAAAAAGCCATGAACCCGATCATAGCCAATCGGACGACCCACTTCACAGGGCTCACAATCATTTTAGAAATACCCGCACTACTCAGCGATAACCACAACGCTTTTTCCAAGCGCAAAACTGCAGCCACCCCACGTCCCAGGCTTTGCCCGACCCGCATTGCGGTACCGCCGTCTGATTTAGCGTTTGTGCTCATAGCCACCTCGTGACTCACTCAAACATGTCGCTCTGACATCACTTATAGACTTATCCACCCTAATACTCAACCTGCTTCCCTTTAGAAATCAACCTGCCGACGAATGAAACCTGCGACTGACGCGCTATCATTAAAGCCAAAAAGCTAACCAGCGCAGCTGCCAGCAAATAATACGCGGCCATCATCGGGTCACCGGTATAGCGGTAGAGCAAAGTCACCAGCGTTGGTGTGAAACTGCCGAACAAACACACGGAACTGGCGTAGGCCACGCTGATGCCCGTCGAGCGCACTGCCACCGGGAATAGTTCGGCGAGCGCTGCCGACGCCGGGCCGGCGTACAACACCATCAACACAGCAAGCCCGGCTTGCAGCAACATCAAGCCTATGTCCTGCGGATTGTGCTTGAGTGCCAGAAATGCCGGGTACGCCAGGATCAATACCCCCAGCGCGCCGAGCAGCATGACGTTATATCGCCCCCAACGATCCGACAGCCAGCCGCCCAACGGGCTGAGCAAGGTGATGAAACCGACCAGGGTGATCCCGTAATAGGCTTTCCCTGCATCCAAGTTAAGCATGGCTTGGGCGTAGGCCGGCATGAAATTGATCAGTTGGGTGCATACCGTCCACAAGGCAACAAAGCCGATTCCTAGGACAAGGCTGCGCCAGTGCCGAAGGATTTCCCGGGCGGGCACCTCTACACCCTCGCGGGCATGGGCCTGGAACGCATGGCTCTCGTTGATGGTGCGGCGCACATAGACACCCACCAAATAGATGAACACGCCAAGGACAAACGGAATACGCCAGCCCCAACTGCCGAGCTGTTCAGGCGTCAGCACCGCTGCCAGGATGCTCGCGAACAAGCCGCAGAGCAAAAAGGAACCCGCCTGCGCGACTTGCTGGAAGGAGGTAAAAAAGCCCCTGCGCGAAACCGGTGCCGACTCGCACAGGTAGGCCAGCGCACTGCCGATTTCGCCCCCCGCCGCCAGGCCCTGAACGATCCGCGCCACCACCAGCAGCACCGTAGCGCCATAGCCCAGCATGCTGTAGCCGGGACAGAGAGCAATCATCACGGTGCCGGCGGCCATCATGTTCATGGTCAAAATCAGCGCTTTCTTGCGCCCATGACGATCGGCATAGCGACCAATGAGAAACGCACCCAGCGGTCGCGCAACGAAGCCCACCGCTAGCGTGACAAAGGTGGCCAGCAGCGACATCAATTGATCCTGGGCCGGGAAGAACGTCTTGGCGATGTGCAGAGAAAAGATCGCGAACAAAGTGAAGTCGAACCACTCCAGGGTCGTGCCTATACCTACGGCCAGCAGCATCCTGCGCTGCTGCCGCTGCGAATCCATTGGCTTCATGGCGATGATTTCCAGACGTAGACGCGAAACCCTTAGTACGGGGTTTGAATATGGTGGCGTACCGGGCCCTTCAGCAGGCCCGATGCGCAGTTACCTTCAAAAGGCTACTGGACGCTGAACAGGCGCGAGGTGCTCTCCCACTCCCGGACGGTCCGGTAGTCGTCATGCAGAACATTGCCGTCGGCATGACTCATGAACACAATACCGGGACTGGAAAACAGGTCTACCGTCTTGACCACAGTGTCGCCTTCTTTCGGCGCACGCTGAAGCCAAGCATTGCTTTTTAGCGTCTTGAGCAATTCGTCGTACGAAGAGCGCGCGACTACGCCTTCATGGTTGGAGATGAACTGCACCTGCCACAGCGCATAGCGGTGGGGTTGCCAGGTCTGGAGAATGTCATCGATTGCCGACTCCCCTTCCCTGACCAGCTTGCCCACCAGATCCAGCTGGCTGGCGCCGACCGCATAGTTGGCCGCCGGACGATGCAATCCGCCGGACAAACGCGAGGCACACTCGATCAGTGTCGGGCCGTCGGCAGTCACGATCAATTCGGTGTGGTTGGCCCCGTAACGGATGCCCAAGGCGTCCAGCACACCGTGCACATACCTGACGATTTCCTGCATTTCTGGCGAAGTAGGATCAAACAGCACGGCACGGTCATAAATCCATCCACCGTCTGGTGCTGGCAGCTTGTCGGCGCGCCAGATTTCAGTAATCAAATGCTTGCCATGGCCGCTGACGCCATTGATAAAATACTCCGGACCGACCAGCAAGCGCTGCGCTAGGACCGCGTTGTTGCGTTCACCCAATTGATTGACGGTGCCGAACAGCTTGTCGAAGCTTTCGAGCAGCTCGCGCTGATCGGCACAAAAAGTCACCGAGTCGGTACCTGCACTGGCTTGTGGCTTGATCACCACCGGCCAAGAGCCGCGCTCGGCCCACGCGCTCAGGGCATCGCGGTCAACAGCCAGAAAATGATCCATGCTGCGAAGGCCGACAGCCTTTAAGCTCTCGTGCATTGTGTATTTGTCACGTCGGGCCAGACTGGTCGACGGGTCGTTGCCGGGCAGTTGAAGGGCTGCGGCCAAAAGGTCGGCGACTATCACCCCGCTCTCGGTCCCCGGCAGTACCGCCGCCGGATGCCAGGCTTCCACGGCGGAGGCCAGCGACTGTATGTCACCTTGATACTCGAAGTGCGCGATGTACTCATCCTTGTGATAAGTGCGCAGATAGTATTCCGGCGGGTTGGCCGAACTGCTCACGTGCACGCACTTCCAGCCGGACTCGGCCATCAGCGTCGGTAGTTGAGAGCCCGATGAATAACCATCGACTACCACCAGAATATTTTCCTTGGTTTGCGTCATTTTCTGTCTCCTTTGAATTTCATCCATGTGCCAAACACCGTGACCAAAGCGATCACGGAGCAGCCCAACGCAGAAGTCATTGACCACTGGATTCGCGCATCGAATACTTGAAAGACGTAAGTGAGCAACGGTGCCCACGCGAGCAGCGCTGCCACGGTGAAGGGTTCCGAAAGCAGGATGCCACGCTGCAGTAACCACAATGGAATGATCACGCCGAGCAGGGTCGCAATTGCCAAGCCACCGACTTGCGTGCTGGAGGCGATCGCAAAGCCTGGGCCGCTATAGGTTAGAGCTGCGGCGACAATGATAAGTAGGTAGAAACGGTGGGCCATGATTCGCGTGGCGGTCCAACTGCGCTCACCCAGTTGCTTAGTCGCGATGGTATTCAGTGCTTGAGATGCACCACCGGCCGCCGCCGCAGCGAGGCCGATCAGGGTATCACTGAAATTGATCGGACGAATTCCCGCCAGCCCCACCAAAGACGCCCATGCCAGTAATGCCGTACCGGATAGGATACCTGCCGCCACAGCGTAGGTGTAAAGCGGCAGCTGTCTTCGACGCACCACCCGCTCTAGGAGGATCGTACTCACCGGGCCAAGTCCGCCCATAATTGCGCTGACGATCGCCGGTTCAATATAGCGCAAGGCATAGAAATAACCGATCCAGTTCAGGGCACTGGTGAAATTCAGAACGGTTAGCGGGCCTGCGGCGCGGCCTTCGATCGCCAGCCCACTAGTACCGGAACTGAGCAACAAGCGAGTCAGAAAGAAACCGCTGGTTATGACGAAACTCCAGAACAGGAAGGTGAACGGATGCAGCTGCTGTAGCAGGTTGCCGGAGAAGACGGCGTTCGCGTTAGCCAGCACTAAGAACGCTGCTACATACAAAATCCCCGCCCGCCCGACCCAGCGGCTGACCGGTGTAACGGGGCCGATCAGGCTTGCTTCAGGCTTGTTCATCGATGGTCTTCTCCATAAATACGCTCAGCGGGTCTTCTTGATAATCGGCGAAGGGACCACGATCACGAAAACCCGCGCCACGATAGAGCGAAATCGCCTCAGGCTGACTTACACCGGTTTCCAGCAGCAGTGTTCTGGCACCGTTGCGCCGAGCAAGATGCTCCAGACTCTTGAGCAAGCGCACACCAACTCCACGACGGCGCGCGTTGTCGGCAACGAACATACGCTTGAGCTCTGCCTCGCCATTGCCGATGCTCACCACCGCACCGCAGCCGAGCACCTCGCCGCTATTAAACTCGCGCGCGACTAAGAAGCTGACACCCGGCGCCTTGAGCTGCGCTACGTCGAGCATGTGCACACTTTCAGCGGGATACAGCGAGCGTGCGTAATCTTCCGATCGTTGCAGCAGTGATGCGACCTGCTGCTCCTCTGGATCGCCTTCAACGATGCTAAATAGCTCCTGCCTAGACACTGACGACGATGCATAATCCTGTAGCACCATATCCGCGCCTTTCTCAGCGATCATCAGGGACGCTGCGTTGGTGTTGCCCGAGACCATCGTAGGCATTATCGATGCGTCGATCACCCGCAGACCTCGGAGGCCACGCACACGCAGACGCTGATCGACTACGGCCAGCTCATCCTTTCCCATGCGACAGGTGCCGACCGGGTGGTAAGAGGTATCGCCTTGGGTGCGGGCAAACTCCAGCAACTCTTCGTCTGACTCGACCTCGGGTCCCGGCGACAACTCGTGGTCGCAGTAGGCTCGCAATGCCGGTTGCGCGGCGATCTCCCTTAGAATGCGCATTCCCGCAATCATCCGCCGCTGATCATCCTCATGTTCTAGAAACCGGGACTCAATGACAGGCGCAACCGCCGGATCGCTAGAACGGATGTGGATGCTACCAGTGGATTCCGGTCGTAGCGGATACAATCCCACGGTCATGCCGGGCAACGTGTCCAGCCGACGACTGGAACCGGGACCATAACTGGCCGGGGCGAAATGGAACTGCAAATCGGGCCGCGGCTCTTGCTCGCGGGATTTAACGAAGCCATGCCCCAGAGCAATTGGCAGGCTCAGCACGCCACGACGGCGCGCTAGGTAGTGCAGGACTTCCTTGAACAAGGCGAAGCCACGCGTGCGTTCGTTGAAGGTGATCTTCTGGCGAATGCGCCACTTCAACCGAGAGGCGAAGTGATCGCGAAAGTTCTCACCGACGCCGGGCAGCACATGCTGCACCGCCACACCCGCCTTTTCCAGCACCGCAGGTGCACCAATTCCCGAAAGTTCCAGGAGTTGCGGCGACTGGATCACCCCCGCACTTAGGATAACTTCACGCCTAGCCCTAGCGAACTGCAATGTGCCGGAAAGATAATCCACGCCTATGCAGCGTTCGCCTTCAAGGCGCAGTTTCTGTACTGGCGCCTCGGTTACAACCGTAAGGTTTGCGCGCTTGCGCGCGGGCAGCAGGTATCGACCATAAGCCGATGAGCGCCGCCCCTGATCATGATTTACTTGATAATAGCCGAAACCTTCCTGCTCGCCGCTGTTATAATCGGGATTGCGCAGGTGCCCGGCTTCGCCAGCAGCAGCAAGAAAGGCGTCGCACAGTTCGTCACGCTCACGGGGCAGCGCCACATGGATCGGTCCGTCCTGGCCACGGGTTTCGCCGTGCACATCGACACTGGTTTCCAGGCGCTTGAAATACGGCAGTACCTCATCCCAAGCCCAGCCCGCATTCCCTTGGCTTGCCCACTCGTCATAATCCGCACGCTGGCCACGGACGAAAATCATACCGTTAATAAGGTTTGAGCCGCCCAGCAGGCGCCCCCGCGGAATCTGCAGACGGCGCCCGCCCAACGTCGGATCCGGCCGGGTTTCGAAGCACCAGTCGTACTTCGGATTGCCCATCAACAGGACTTCGCCTACGGGTATAGATAATAAAGGACTGCGACGTTCAGCACCGGCTTCGAGCAGCAGCACCTGGATATCCGGATTTTCACTCAAGCGTGCCGCTAGCACACAGCCAGCGGCACCTGCGCCGACAATAATGTAGTCATAATCGCTCATGCCTGGCGCTTCCTGTACCGAGACTCGGTGGCACGGGCACCAATGGTGGTGCGATGCAACAGACGACGATATTTATCGTCGTACACCGTAGCTTTGTGCATGGCGCTGCGGTTGTCCCAGAGGATGATGTCGCCTGGCACCCAGCGGTGTCGGTAGGTAAATTGCGGCTGCACCGAAAACTCTTGGAGGAATGTGATAAGTGGCGCACTTTCCTCAAGCGGCAATCCTTCAATACGCCATGGCACATTACCGCCAGCATAAAGCGCCTTGCGCCCACTGACCTCATGTCGACGCACCAACGGTTGCGCCACGTCGACCCATTCGGCCAGTTCCTGCGCAGATGGCGCCGGTCGGTCGGGATAGTTGTAGGGCCGCGACTGGGTCCGACTGATGATTACCTTGAGGTCGTCGATGCGCTGCTTAACCGACTCGGGCAGCGCCTCATATGCGGCAAACATGTTGGCGAACCAAGTATCGCCACCCTCCGGCGGAATTTCCAGCGCGTGTAGCATCGACCCTGCTGGCGGCACCTCCAAATAGTGTCCGTCGGTATGCCAAACACGACCACTAACGGGGGAGCCGATCAGCTTCCCGTCCTTCGTAATGTTCGACAAAATGAGGATTTCCGGCTGAGTCTTTTCGCTGAACTGCGAGCGTGTATAGCTCACAAGCTCGCCGAAATTACGACTGAATTTCAGCTGTTGATCAGGAGTCATGGACTGCCCGCGAAACAACAGGATGGTGCTG
Source organism: Pseudomonas coronafaciens pv. oryzae str. 1_6 (assembly GCF_000156995.2). Classification (NCBI taxonomy): domain Bacteria; kingdom Pseudomonadati; phylum Pseudomonadota; class Gammaproteobacteria; order Pseudomonadales; family Pseudomonadaceae; genus Pseudomonas; species Pseudomonas coronafaciens. Next base: position 4,634,982 of record NZ_CP046035.1, read on the forward strand.
CTAATCCAGGCTTCGTAAAGTGCTTCTATGACGTCATCACTGAGTTTGGAATTCACATCAATGCCACGGACTTCCGTGCCGATCAAATTGGTAATGGGAACGAGCTCAAGCATACCGCCTCCTTGATTTATCTAAGGCCAGATTTCCGTGCTGACCGTGCCTTACACCGCGACCTGGTTATCCACTATCCAGCGGTGCATCTCCACCAACTGGATCAACAGATGCGCCGGGCTGGCACCGCCCGGCAGCATCGACGCGTTGAGCTGATTGGCCGCAATCTGCTCGATTAGTGCACTTAGGCGCGGGGTGTCAAACATCCAGCCAATCGGAGATTTCGGGTCAGTCGCGATCCAGCGTGCTTCGCTGATTAGCACTCGGTCGTACTCGGTATCCTGAATGTGCGGGTAGGCGCTTTTTTTGCGTGACAACGTGGTCGGCGGCAGGATGTCGCGCATCGCAGATTTTAGAAGACCTTTAACCCCACCCTGGGATTTCATTTCCCACGGTACGTTCCATACATACTGGATCAATTCTGGATCACAGAATGGCACCCGCACTTCCAAGCCTTGGGACATGCTCATGCGCTCCTTACGATCAAGGATCACCGATAAAGGCCCAGACATGCCAAGGAACAGAACCTCGCGCATGCGAGCCGCTTCACCACTCTCTCCTGGCAGACGCGGCACTTGACTAAGCCAGTAGTCATAGCGGGCACGCTCGTCCTCTGCCACCTGTTGTGCAGTTATCAGGGCCGGCGATAGATAGTCGGCCAGCTTCGGACCATCACCCAACCATGGGAACTGTGCACGGGCCAATAACTCAGGCTTGAAGTAGTAGGGGTAGCCACCGAAGATCTCGTCGGCGGCCTCACCGGTCAATGCCACCGAAAAATTGTCTCGCATGCGCTCGAATAGTAGATACATAGACGCGTCAAACTGGCCCCAGCCGGGTAAGCCGCGGGCAGTACGCGTTGCCGGAATCACATTAAGCAAATCCTGCATGGTAGCGCTAAGCGTGGTATGACGGGTGCCCATGTACTCAGCCGCCAGTGCAGCGAAAGGTGCATCGATGTCTGGCCGCAGCTCACTTGAGGTGAAGGCGTCTTCATCGGTGTCGAATTTCAGGCAAAACGTATCCAGCGCCGGACCCGCGCCTCGAGTCGCCAGTTGTTTCATCACCAAAGCGGCAACCGACGTAGAATCGATGCCTCCAGATAGCATAGCCGCGGATGGCACTTGATGCTCAAGCTGGCGCGCCACAACTCCTTCAAGCAACGCGCGCACATGGTCTGAGGTCTGCTCGAAGTTATCGGTATGCGGCGCACTCTCCAGCTGCCAGTAGCGCACCTGCGTGTGGCCGCGCTTACTGAAGCTCAAAACATTAGCCGGTGGAAGTTCGTGCAGCCCCTTCAATGGAGTTTCGCCGGGCATTGCCATACGCGGCTGCAGCACGATCGCCAACGCACTCCTGTCGAGCTTAGCGGTAAATTGAGGATGGGCCTGAATAGCCGTAGGCACACTGGCGAAGATGATTCCGCCGTCGGTCAAAGTGTAATAAAGCGGTTGCAGGCCAAGGCGATCACGGGCCAGCAGCAACTCGCGTTTCTGTCCATCCCAAAGGGCAATAGCGAACATACCCTCGAGGTGCTGAACGAAGCCTGTTCCCCAGTGCGCATAGGCGCGTCGAATGATCTCGGCATAAGACCAGCGGTCCGGCGCTGGCCCAAAGCTGGCGAGCTCCTGCTGCAATTGCCCCATGTTGTATATCTGACCGGTATACATTATGGCAACCGTAGCGCCGCGAATCTCGCCGACCCAAGGCTGTTCATTGAAGTCGTAGCGTGAAGCAACTGTGCGGCAGTGTCCCAGCGCAAGATCCGGGCCGAGCCAAACCGCTTTCCCGTCGGGACCACGCCCAGCTATGGCAGCGATCATATCCAAGATAACCTTGGTAACCTTCGAATGAGGCAGATTCGCTTGTTGCCCAACACCGTGACGCAGGTCTACCCAACCGGCCATGCCACTCATATGACCCTCCTTTCGAATTATCTACCGGGCAACGCCTTTATTGGCGCGACCGTTTCCATGTATACCAATGTTCGAGGCCTAAGGGCCGAAACAGATAGTCTCTTATTTTTAATCTATCTCTTCAGCCGAGTACAAGCTACATCAAGCCATACACTCATGACAAGCGTCTCGTTGAAAGTCTAAAATAACTGAATCAAAGCGATTTATTATTTAAAGTTATAAGCACAAATCTATCCTCACAAGAAGCGCACCAAAATGGCGCGCTAGATTTAATTGCGCACCAAAACAGATCACCAGGTGTGGATTGATATCTTTTTGACATATTAAAAGCGATGTCTTTTCGAAATATAGCATGTCACATGACATACTCACGAATTAATAGGCGGGAACGTAGTAAGGCTTAGACTGCCAGATCTGACGTACCCAAAGAAAATATTATAAGCCGCACAACCCCATAATATTTAAAGACTTTTTTCAAAAATTTTTCAAAGCACACACGACTCTCTGCATTTTTTTTGTTTTCCTACTTGTCGTAGAAAAAAAATCGCTGTTATGATTTTGATAAGCAGCGTGGTGACCAGTGTGCCACACCTTCATATGGAATATGAGTAAAGGAATGTATATGGATAGTTATCTGCACATCATCTAGCGGTCATCGATTCTGTGCTGCCCTGATTTTTTTGCATCGGGAGCTAGTGCAGGCGTGACTGCCTTCAGCTAATAAGCAAACGTCATGCCTACTTAATGTGCGTATATCGTTTATCTGTATCGTTGCCAGCATTAATGAGCATGTGCGTCGGCATTCAAGTAGACGCGTGCCCCCGAGCCTGCCGGATGGAAAAGTGTGCGTCTCCAGACTTCAGCACGTAGCGTAGAGGGAATTATGAGCGTGAATCGGTTCGACTATTCGGGCAACCTTGCCAGAGCCACCACTTACCGTGGTTATCGCAACATGTTCTGGCCCCCATTTGACAGTTACAACATAACTTCGCTCGATCTAACACCAGCCAACCCTAGCCTAGGCGGGGCCTGGCAACAACGCCTGGACGCTCTAAGGACCGCGATTGAAGAGCAATGGCGCGATGCCAAGCTTCACGGCGTATCAGAGCGGACCCGCTTCAGCGATCCAAGCGCCGTGGCACATGCACTGCGCGAGCTAGGCGACGATCTGGAGCGGCCGCATGATCGCCAGGCACTGCTACTTAGGGCCAAGGCTATTGACGACGGCTACGACAACGAAATACTCAAGACGCTAGCAGGCCTACAAGAAGAGGTCACACTGGTCGCCGGCCAGCTCGCAACCTGGTATGGCAAGCAGACGGGAGGATTGCCAAGCGCCTTCGGTTGCCAGCTCAATAAGGACAGGCAACAGGACGTGGAGCAGGCTATGGCGCTGGTGGATCAAGTGCCCGCTTACCTTAAGAGTCTGCATACCCAATTGCGGTTGGGCGATGTGCCCGCTTTCGCCGCCACAGACCTGTTTTTCATGGCCGGCGAAGGCAACCTTCATCCCAAACATATCGCGTACTTCCTCCCGGAAGATGAAGGCGTAAAACGCTCGCAGTTCAAGAAGACTTATTACTTTGCCAACACCCATGCAGCGATGGTCGAGTGCCTAGCTACGCCGCTGGCACGGCAGTTCCTGTCGACAGGAACCGACTATAACGTGACGAGCAAGCCTCTGCGCCGCATCCCGACACTTGGAGTGCTCAGCCACGAACTCGGCCATTTTATCTATCGCCAAGAAACCACCTACTCGCCTTTGAACAGCGCCAATCGCTGGACCTCGGTGGTGTTGCAAGAAGTCGCGGCGGATGTTTTCGGCATCCTGGTCCTTGCCCAAGTCTGGGCGCCCGCGCTGCAGATCCCGCTCGAGCAGGTACTCGAATACTACCTGGGTGAGTGCTTGCGTTACCTGAACCGGGGGCTCGGGCTTTTCCCCGATTGCGACGGGATGTACCTGCAATTATCTTATTTCGTCCAGCTCGGAGCTCTGACTCTGCAGCATGGAGGTGATCAACCCGTAAAACTGCTGGTCGATCATGGCGCCTTGCTCGCTGGCTTGCGCTCGCTAGCACGAGTTTTAGCCGACGCCCTGCTCGCGGGCAATCCTGAGGCTGCTGTCGCCTTCTACCAGTTTTACGGACCAGCACGGCTGCAGCCGTTGCAGCCACTGGTCACTGCGCTGGCCAATTCGCCCGCACAGTCAATCGAATACGTGCAAGAACCTGTGCGTGTACCAACGGACTGCGACGCAACTTGCGCGCAAGCCCGCCTCTAGACAAGGAGAGACAGAGATGAACAATTCGATACAGGACCTCAAACAGGTCGAAGACTACTACGGCACCACCCGCCGGTTTGGCGACAGCGATGCCACGATATACGAGATCTGGGAACAGGGTGGAGCGTTCAACGACTCCATCACGCCATCTACCTACAGCCAAGAATATCGCTCGCATCTGGGGCTCAAGCTCAAGTCCCTCACAGAGGAAGGCGCGATAATTTTCTCCATTGGCTGCGGTAATGGTTTTGTCGAGGGCGATCTGGTGCAAGCCAAACGTCGCGTGCTGGCTATCGACTTCAACGATGAAGCAGTTGCGCTGAGCCGGAAAAAAGGAGTGGATGCGTACACAGCCGATTTCTTCGAACTCGAGCCCGGCGCTCTCGCTGGCGTCAAGTCGGTCTACGCAGACGGTTTGCTCGGCCACTTGTTCCATCCAGAGTTAGAGCTCAAGCCAACTTTCGAAAAACTCAAGGAGCTGAATCTAGAATCCGGCACAACTCTAGTTTTCTCCAACGACTCGCCTCGCGATCCAGAGGCTCTCTTTGCCGCCCACGATAAAGTCGACGGCTTCTGGTTCATATCCAGAGACTACCTGCGTGATGCGCTGACTGAGGCTGGCTTCAAGATCGAAGAGTCATACTACTTCCCTTACACACGCCCGATCAGTGGCCTGCGCAATCGAACCCTTTGCGTCGCACTAGTGCCCTGAGTCAATCACGCCTGCGCCGCGAGGAGAAACCGCCGTGCCAATATCCGAAAGCTTCGCCCGACGTTTGTTCCCCATACTTGATGAGCTGACGAATACATACCCGACGCCCTTTCATATTTATGACGAGCGCGCCATCGTCCAGACTCATCGACACGTGGCGCAAGCCTTCGCCGACAGCGCGTTTCGTCAGTACTTCGCGGTAAAGGCGCTACCTACTCCGGCCATCCTATCCCTGCTGCTCAAGGAGGGCAGCGGGCTGGACTGCTCGTCGCCGGTCGAACTGATGCTTGCCAAACGACTGGGCGCGCGGGGTGACGACATTGTTTTCACCTCCAACAACACGTCACTCAGCGAATACCAGATGGCACTGCAGGCAGGTGCCCTGATTACGTTCGACGACCGAAGCATGCTTGAGCAAGTGGTAGCCTTGCCGGATATCGTTGCCTTTCGGGTGTCGCCCCATGGCGTCATTGCCCGGTCGTCACAGATGGGCAATGCCCAGCAATCAAAATTCGGCATTCCCGAGGCCGAACTAGTTCAGAGCTATCGCGAGGCATGGGATCGCGGTGCCCGACGTTTTGGTATCCACGGCATGATGTGCGCCAACGAGCTATCACTGGAGGCCGCCGTGCAGGCCGGCGTGCAAGTCATCGAGGTTGGGGCGCGAGTGGCCCGCGAGGCAAGCATCGAACTCGAATACATCAATATCGGCGGTGGCCTAGGCATTCCCTACCGGATCGACGACCAGGCTCTTGATCTCACAGCGTATGCCGATGCGCTGAAACGCGCGTTGAAACAGGCATTCCCACACAACACCCCCAAGCTGCTGATGGAGTTAGGCCGTTACATCAGCGGCCCGCACGGGGTGCTTGTGTCTCGGGTCATCAACCGTTGCAGCAAAGGGCGGGAAATCGTCGGCCTCGATGCATCGATGTCGGCGCTCATGCGCCCGGGACTGTATGGCGCCTACCACCACCTGACGCTGCCCTTCGCCGATCAACGCCCCGAAGGCGTGTTCGATGTGGTCGGCGCACTGTGCGAGAACTTTGACAAGTTTGCCGTGGATCGCCCACTGCCGAGCCCGCTAATCGGCGACCTCGCATTGATCCATGATACAGGTGCCCATGGTCATGCCATGGGCTTTACCTACAATGGCCGGTTGCGTCCGGCAGAACTGATGCTGACCGACGATGGCGATATCGTTGAAATCCGTCGGGCCGAGACCTTTGATGATCATACCGGCCCGATTCAATGGCAACCCGTTGACGTCTTCAACCCCCACCAGGTGCGTTAAATGAGTAACCGTGCATTGATTGAAGAAGCGTTCGAGCGGCGTACGCAGCTGACGACGGAAGAACTGTCGGCTCTGGTGCCGTCGATCGAAACCGGCCTCGCAGCTCTGGAGCGTGGCGAACTCCGCGCAGCACGTGCGCAGGAAGGACAGTGGGTCTGCGATACCTTCGTCAAGAAGCTGATTCTGCTGTCCTTTCTAACCCGCGAAAATACCGTGGGCGAAACCAACCCCGGGCGGCCGAAAAGCTACGACAAACTACCCCTAAAATTTGAACAATGGGACGACGCCGCGTTTCGTGACGCTTGCATCCGCGTGGTCCCCGGCGCCGTAGTCCGGGCCGGTGCGTACATCGCCCCGGGCGCCGTACTGATGCCGTGCTTCATCAACATTGGCGCGTACGTCGGCGAAGGCACAATGATCGATACCTGGTCGACGGTCGGCTCCTGTGCCCAGGTCGGCTCACGCTGCCATATCTCCGGTGGCGTAGGCTTGGGCGGCGTACTCGAGCCCATCGGCGACAACCCCGTAGTCATTGAAGACAACGTTTTCATCGGTGCCCGCAGCGAGGTCGCCGAAGGCGTCATCGTGCGCAGCGGAGCGGTGATTGGCATGGGGGTCTACCTCGGTGCTTCGACGCCGATCATCGACCGCGCGAGTGGCGAAATGCGCTTCGGCGAGGTGCCGGCCAATGCGGTGGTGATTGCCGGCAATCGTGCCGACCCGAAACTGCCGGGCGTGTCGCTGGCCTGTGCGGTGATCGTGAAATACGTCGATGAGCGCACGCGTTCGAAAACTGCGCTCAACGACCTGGTCCGAGCGCTAAGCCGATGAACGCCGCAGGCAATGCTTTCGTCAGGCTGCAAGGCCTGCTTGATGACCTACCGCCCGCGCCAGGCTTGCCGGTCATCGCCCTGCACTTGGGCGAAAGTCGACTGGGGGACCCGATATCGCTGCTGGAACCGTTGTCTGAACTCTATGACTGGACCCGCTATCCGCCGCTGGCCGCGACGACGCAACTACGCGAGGCCTACAGTCACTGGCTGCAGCGACGCTTTGGCATCGCCGCCAGCCTCGGCAACTCGATTGCCATCGAACCCACCCCGGGGACCAAGCAGGCGATCGCCACGTGCATCGCCCTCGCGGTCACCCGGGCGCGGGCACGGGGCGTCGCGACGCCGGTGGTTGTGTTGCCCAACCCCTTCTATCCCACGTATGTCGCGGCAACCGAAGCCGCAGGCGCGCGGACCTTGTTCTACGATCTGAGCAATGGGCAACTGGAGGCGAATCTTGTCGTCCAACTGGCATTAGCCGGCGACAGCGTCGCGGCACTAGTGCTGTGCAACCCCGGCAATCCGCTGGGCAAAATTCTCGCCGCCGATACGCTGGCGGCCATCAGCCGCCAGGCACACCTGGCTCAGGCCAGCTTGCTGGTCGATGAGTGCTACACGGACCTGGTCTGGCATTCAGCGCCGCCAGGCTATCTCAGTCTAGTCGAGGCAGGTACAGTCGCGCCCTGCCCGTTCGTGGTGCTACACAGCCTGTCGAAGCGCTCTGCCGCGCCGGGTTTGCGCAGCGGTTTTATTGCCGGCGACCCACTGAGTGTTGCTGACTACGCCAATTTCAATCGCTCCTGCGGGGTGTCACTCGCCTGGCCGACGTGCGCGGCCTCGGCCGCTCTGTGGCAGGACGACGCACATGTGCAGAAGCAAACGCAGGCGCTGAAACGCAACTGGGACATGGCCGATAATTGCCTCGCCCAAGTGCCTGGCTATCAGCGCGCCGAAGCCGGTTTTTTCCTCTGGCTGGCCGTCGCAGATGGCGAGGATGCAGCGCGCCGGTTATGGACTAAGCAGGGTTTGCGCGTGATGCCCGGACGCTATTTGTGTCATGCCGACAGCAACGGCAGCAACCCCGGAAATGGCTTCGTGCGCCTCGCTCTAGTTCATCAACAATCGATCATGAGTGAGGCACTGCTGCGCCTCAGGGCGGAGCTAACCGGCCTTGAGGCTGCGCAGACTTGAGCTTGCATAGCAGCATCCCTTGGCGGATGCGATACCGATTCAGAGTCACTTCCGGGACAGGGACAGCAAGATGGCAATGGCAACGGATTCAGCGCTGCAAGAACGTATGGTCGGCTGGCGTCGCTGGTTGCATCAGCATCCAGAGGCGGGATTCGCCGAGAGCAAGACCAGCGCTTTCATCGCCGAGACACTGCGAAGTTTAGGCCTGCAGACTCACGAGAGCATTGGCGGGACCGGTGTTGTCGCGACTATCGAAGGCGAGCAGCCCGGCATCGAGATCGCTCTGCGCGCCGACATGGATGCACTTCCCATCCAGGAGGAAAATACCTTCGCCCACCGCTCACGCCACGACGGCTGGATGCATGCCTGTGGTCACGATGGCCACATAACGATGCTCTTGGGCGCCGCCAGCAGCTTGGCGGCAGACCGCCGCTTCGCCGGCAAAGTCCACTTGATCTTTCAACCGGCCGAGGAGATCGGTACAGGGGCCAAGGCGATGATGAACGCAGGCCTGTTCGACAAGTTTCGCGCCGAATGCGTGTACGGCCTGCATAATTGGCCAGGTCTGGAGGCGGGCCGATTCGTGGTGCATCACGGTGCGGCAATGGCTGGCGCCAGGCCCTTTGAAATTGTGGTCAGCGGCTGCGGCTGCCATGCAGCGATTCCCCATCAGGGCGCTGATCCGTTATTGGCGGCGGCACACCTGGTCACGGCATTGCAAAGCATCGTTTCGCGCAACATCGACCCGGCCGATGCACTGGTCCTCAGCGTTACCCAGTTCCACGCTGGGCATACCCACAACATCATTCCCGACACGGCCCGCCTTACCGGCACTCTGCGTTACTTTCGCCCCGCAGCTGGCGAAATTGCGTCGCGTCGAATGATCAAGCTCGTTGAACAACTAGCTGCCGGAATGGGCGTGCGTGCATCGCTGGAGTTTTTCGAATTTGGATCGCCTCCGGTGATCAACAACACCTTGCATGCAGAGCATTGCGTGGTCGCCGCCAGCGCCGTGGCCGGGCGGGAAAACGTCGGTACCACCGTGGCACCAAGCATGACCGGGGAAGACTTTGCCTTCATGCTCGAACGCAAGCCCGGCGCCTATATCTGGATCGGCAACGGTTCAGCCGAGCGTGGTTGCTCGTTGCACAATCCGAATTATGACTTTAACGACGAAATCATGCCCATGGGCGTGGCATATTGGGTTGCCCTCGTCCGGCACCGTCTAAAGGTGTGAGCAATTGCCCCGATTTACGGGAGCCTTTCTGGGCAAAAGGCAAACGACCAGCACCAATCAACGCTTGAGTCGAAACCGTGATGACGGGAAATTTCTTCAAAGAGCTCTGGCCTAGCGGACGGGCAGTTGCCTCAGCGAACGGTTGGTTTGAATGGGTGAAGGACGCAGATGCCCCCAAGAAAAAGCAGCCCTACTTCATCCGCCTTAAGAGTGAAAAGCCCATGTTCTTCGCTGCGTTGGCCCAGGTGAACAGAGGGCTTGAGCCGCATGATGGCGACGGGTTCGTCATCATTACGTCGGCAAGCGATTCGGGAATGGTGGACATTCATTATCGCCGCCCGGTGGTACTGACGGCAGAGGATGCGCGGGCATTGCTTGATTCCGAAACAGCACCGCAGAAAGCCGAAGCTTTGGCAAAAGAGCACTGCAGGATTGTTGACGATTTTGAATGGTTCCCGGTTGATCGCGCAGTTGGGAACGTGCGGAATCAAGGACCGGAGCTCATCCAGCCTGTCGGGATTTGACTGCTCCATGCCTTTGACTTCGACTCGACCAGGGGCTGTCCGTCTTCGTCTGCCCCACGTCGTCCGCACCGAAAGGGGCGAAATAGGCTGAAGCAAATGGCAAAGCGAAGGGTTTGAATGGAATGGGAAATAAGGGTAAGTGCCTTACCCGAAAAGGCCGGCGAGTCCGCCGGAAATGGATGCCTAAAGGGTACGAGAGGCGGCCTCCATAAAAATGAAATTCAAAAAAAATGTTACTTAACAGGTAGTTGCAGGCTACATTTTTCTACGCGAGCGTGGCAACATCCTATTACTGACACTGTTTGGATCCCAGCCAATCAAGTGGCGTCTTATGTATATAACCTTTCCAGGACGGATATAGGTTTCGACTTGTCACGCTGAGCCATATAGAGCAAAAGGCCCACCAATGACTTCATCATGGGTGCCTATATGCTCAGTTTCTTCACGCGAAGAAAAGCGTCTCCGATCTCGTCCAATGCTGCCGCAGGCTTTTTCAAACCACAATCTCCCGACGCGTTGCTGTCGACTTCCCGACGGCGCCAGTTGATTGAAAACATCTGGCAGCGGACCTCTCTGCCCCGTGAGCAGTTCGAGACCCTTTACATGCAGGCATTCAAGAGCTATGCAGCCTTGGTGCAGCATCTTCCTGCCTCTGAGAATCATCACCATGCATATCATGGTGGCATGCTGGATCACGGTCTCGAAATCGTCGCCTACGCACTGAAGATACGGCAAATGTATTTGCTCCCCATCGGAGCGCCGCCCGAGTCACAGGCGGCTCAGTCGGAAGCATGGTCTGCAGCATCGGCCTATGGTGCGCTCGTCCACGACCTGGGCAAGATCGCAGTGGACGTCAAGGTTGAACTCGCAGATGGTACTATTTGGCATCCATGGCATGGGCCTCTGGATCAGCCATACCGATTCAAGTACGTGAAAGGTCGAGACTATCGGTTGCATGGAGCAGCTTCGTCGCTGATCTACTCCAATGTGATTCCGGGGAAGGCATTGGACTGGCTCAGCGGGTTTCCCGAGCTCTGGTCTCAACTCGTGTTCGCGTTCGCAGGTCAGTATGAGCATGCCGATATCCTTGGTGAAATTGTCTCCCAAGCTGACCAGGCTTCCGTGGCACAGGAACTCGGAGGCAATCCTGGCAGAGCTATGTCAGCGCCCAAGCAGTCTATCCAACGGCAGCTGGCTGAAGGCCTGAGGATGCTCGTGGCGGATAAATTCAAGTTGAATCAGCCCGACGGTCCCTCAGACGGATGGCTGACTCAGGAAGGCTTGTGGCTTGTCAGCAAGCCAGCTGTAGATCAGCTCAGAGCACTTCTGCTGTCTCAGGGTATCGAACACATCCCCTCGTCCAACGCCTCAATGTTCAATCTGCTCCAGGATCAAGCGATCATTCAGCCCAACGGAGAGGGAAAAGCCATTTGGAAGGCCAGCATCGATAATGGTCGCGGCTGGAAGAACACGTTCACAGTTCTGAAAATAGCGCCCGCACTGATCTGGCCAAACACCACTGATAGACCTGAGACGTATACCGGCACGCTGACCGTGGAATCTGCACCAATGGCGGATGACAACGAGCAAGTTCCTACTGGAGGCGACGAATCTCAATCGGTGAACAGTAAAAATACGCCTGCAGCATCAGCATCGTGCCCTGCACCTAAGCAAGCACCTGCTGCAGCAAAAGATTTTGATGCGCTGGACGAGCTGCTCGATCTGTTCCCGGACCCGGTAGCGACAGCACCGACTCAACCAGCACCCGAGCCGGTAGGCGATGATGATCAGATTCCGTTTTTGCCCCCTCCTCCGGCGGCTACCAGTTTTAGCCAACCTCGGCAGCTTGTGGGTAACAAGGCAGAGAACCACACAGCCCCAGTCGAAGAGCCGGCAAAAGTCTTGCCGGAAGGTAGCGCAAGCCACGGCTTGAACTTCCTCACCTGGCTGAAGGGGGGCGTGATCTCCCACAAAATCATAATCAATGACGCCAAGGCACGTGTGCATACCGTGGATGGCACTGCGTTCCTGGTAAGCCCGGACATATTCAAACGTTACGCACTTAAGCACCCAGACATAGAGCGTGAGGCTAAAGAGCGGGATCTGGAAGCTTGGCAGGTCGTTCAGCGTTCTTTTGAGAAGCTGAAAAAACATCGCAAGACTGGCGCAGGCCTGAACATCTGGACATGCCTGGTAAAAGGACCACGAAAAAGCAAGCAACTGCGGGGCTACCTGCTCATAGAGCCTACCGACGTTTTCAGCGAGGTGCCCTATGACAACCCGGTCATCAGCTTGGCAGAATTGGTAGACAAGGACACATCTGAATGAAACCGATGACGCTTCCGGAACTGACCCAGGAATACATACTCACTCATGACCTTAGGCCCGACACCGTCAAGATCTATTGGGCTGCCACAAAATCCTACGTCAGATTCTTCGGCGACTGCCTTGCCTGTGAGACGACCCACCGCGACATGCTTGACTGGCGCAGGTCTGAGCTCGAGCGAATCTCCAAGCGCAGCTGGAACACGTACTCCAGCCATTTGCGCACCATCTACGGCTATGCAATCGAGCACGGTCTGCTGGATCTGGTTGTTAACCCACTTAAAAACACGCGTGTGATGCCGCCCAAGCGCCCAAAAAAGACAGTTGCGAACGACGCAAGCGTCCGCGCTCGTAACTGGCTGAGGATGCTGAACGCAGAGGAGCGTGCCACCGCAAACCGGACAGAAATTACACCTGCCTGGTTCTGGCTGAGCGTGTTCGAAACTTTCTACTACACGGGGATCAGGCTCAACGCGCTGCTATGCCTGAGATATGCGGATGTATACCTGCGCGACCGGCTGATCAGAGTCAGAGGCGAAACGGAGAAGACTCATCGTGAGTTCCTGATTCCTATCCCGGACGGCCTGATGGCTCAGCTAGAAACGCTTATGCAAGCAGCGAAGGCCTTGAGGTTCCAGCCAGGTGACCAGTTGTTCAACGTAAACAGATTTTCAGGCCACTACCGCCGCCATGAGATGAACTCCAACCAAGTCGAGGCGATGTATAAAAAACTCACTGCGATGACCGGTATACGGATGACGCCTCACCGCTTCCGACACACGATCGCCAGTGAGCTAATGACGCTACCAGAGCGCAACATCTATCTGACCAAGAAATTGCTGAACCACTCGAATATAGCTACCACGATGGATTACATCGAACCCGACTACGACATGATGCGGGGGGTGATGAATGAACGAGGAAAGCGGCCGGCCAAAATCAGCTATATGGCAAAACCGGATGCGACGCTGCGTGCCGATAGACACCGATCAATATCTGCTCCAGTTAAGGACTTGACTCCGTCGACTACGACTCGCGAAACAACTGCAGAAGCCGAAAGCTCAGCTGGCCGGGCCTTGGCCAGGCCCCGCGCACTGCCTACACCGGTCTCGACCATGTGCCCATCAACTGCTCCAGATACCAGGACAGTGAACCGCGACGAGACGCCATCACCCGCTAGTGACCGCGACACCGCAGTCAGCCAGCTACCGTTAGGCTGCTCCAGTCCAGAAGATCTGTTGAGAAGCTTGGGGGAACTCACCAGGTGGGTACAGAACAACATTGCCGGCGGAGGAACTGGTGCTGAACCAGTGATCGAGGAAAGACCTGTCCCAAGCCAGGATGCTCGGCATCTACGCCCGGAAATGCTGGAATTGGCCGGATGGATCGGCAGGTCAGGCTGATCACTTGCGTTGGATATTTGTAAAAATATTCAATCTGCCATTATCAGAAGATGCATCGCGATGCCGATTATTTAGTTAACAGGCCTAATGACTGCTTCATATGGGCCGATACACGCGCAGCACAGCATTTTTTGCCAAAAAACGCCCCGTACACAAACTTTCGCTCGGTACGGGGCGCTCCAATTTGACATCACAGCTTGCTGGCGCTATGTTTCGCGACAGACGGCTGCTTGTTTGGGTATAAGACCCCTCATACGGTAAAGCCTGCCTCAAACTGAGACATGAACACCCATCAAGGTCCTAAAGATACAGCCACAACAGTGTTTGGTCGGGGTAAGGGGATTCGAACTCCTGACATCCTGCTCCCAAAGCAGGCGCGCTACCGGACTGCGCTATACCCCGGTAAATCAAGGCACCTCAACCAGCTGCCTGCGACCTGATACGAGTGGTATCAGATCTTTAAGATTCGGCTCCAAGGTGAACCTTGGAACCAAAAATGGTGGGTCGTGTGGGATTCGAACCTACGACCAATTGGTTAAAAGCCAACTGCTCTACCAACTGAGCTAACGACCCAAATATGGTCGGGGTAAGGGGATTCGAACTCCTGACATCCTGCTCCCAAAGCAGGCGCGCTACCGGACTGCGCTATACCCCGACTGAAACTGCATTGAACCTTGCGAAATCTGGCTCCACGACCTGGACTCGAACCAGGGACCCAGTGATTAACAGTCACTTGCTCTACCAACTGAGCTATCGCGGAACTATCGATTTCAGATTCAACTTTACCACCTGTAGCCTTGAAACCAGCATGCTGTTAACTCGTTGATTTCAATCTCATCGACCTTTGCGCTTCGTTTGTATCGTTGCGTTCACGTCTCTGAGGCGCGCTATTCTACAATTTTAAAAACACCTGTCAACCCTATAAATTGCTTTTTAAGACAATGATTTGCGATTTTTTTCCAGATCGTCTTGCCGACCCGATTTTACGGTTGGGTGCCCCGACCTGAAAAGGGCCCTCATGCCGAGAGCCCTTCTATAGAGACGCCGACGGGCTAATCAGCCGAACACAATCTCGTCGTCGACCACCTTGCCGGTGATGCTGGTGCCGGCCTCGAAGCCGCCCGACAGGATCAGCTGCGCCAGCGGGTTTTCGATCCAGCGCTGGATGGCGCGCTTCAGCGGACGTGCGCCATAGACCGGGTCGTAGCCGACGGCAATCAGCTTGTCGAGCGCCTCGGGGCTCAGCACCATTGTCAGTTCGCGCTCGGCCAGGCGCTTGCGCAGGCGGCCAAGCTGGATATCGGTAATGCCGGCAATCTGATCACGCGCCAGAGGCTCGAAGATCACCACTTCGTCGATCCGGTTGACGAACTCCGGACGGAAGTGGGTGCTGACGGCATCCATCACCGCCGCGCGTTGCGCCTCACGGTCGCCCACCAGCTCCTGGATCTGCGCCGAGCCCAGGTTGGAGGTCATGACGATCACGGTATTGCGGAAATCCACTGTGCGCCCGTGGCTGTCGGTCAGGCGTCCGTCCTCCAACACTTGCAGCAGGATATTGAACACATCCGGGTGCGCCTTCTCGACCTCATCGAGCAGAATCACCGAATACGGTTTGCGGCGCACGGCTTCGGTCAGGTAACCGCCCTCTTCATAGCCGACATAGCCTGGCGGTGCACCGATCAGGCGAGCCACGGAATGTTTCTCCATGAACTCGGACATGTCGATGCGCACCATGGCCTCTTCGGTGTCG
The DNA here is from genome assembly GCF_000156995.2 of Pseudomonas coronafaciens pv. oryzae str. 1_6. Lineage (NCBI taxonomy): Bacteria > Pseudomonadati > Pseudomonadota > Gammaproteobacteria > Pseudomonadales > Pseudomonadaceae > Pseudomonas > Pseudomonas coronafaciens. The sequence continues at coordinate 4,650,559 of NZ_CP046035.1, forward strand.
AACAGGAATTCGGCCAGCGCCTTGCACAGTTCGGTCTTACCCACACCGGTCGGGCCGAGGAACATGAACGAACCGCTTGGGCGATTAGGGTCAGACAACCCGGCACGCGAACGGCGCACAGCGTTGGCAACGGCGACCACAGCTTCGTCCTGGCCTATAACCCGGTTGTGCAGCAGGGTTTCCATGCGCAACAGTTTGTCGCGCTCGCCTTCAAGCATCTTGGACACGGGAATGCCAGTCCACTTGGAGACGACTTCAGCAATCTCTTCCTCGGTCACCTTGCTGCGCAACAACTGGTTTTCGGGCTTGCCGTGCTGATCAACCATTTGCAGGCTGCGTTCCAGGTCCGGAATGATGCCGTACTGCAGCTCGGCCATACGATTCAGGTCACCACGACGACGCGCGGCTTCCAGTTCCTGACGCGACTGCTCGATTTTCTGCTGGATCTGCGCAGAGCCGGTAACTTCGGCTTTCTCGGACGTCCAGATCTCTTCGAGGTCGGCGTATTCCAGTTCAAGCCGCTCGATTTCGCCCTGAAGTTTTTCCAGACGCTTGATTGCCGCCTCGTCCTTTTCCTTCTTGAGCGCCTGAGCTTCAACCTTGAGCTGAATCAGACGACGCTCCAGACGGTCGAGCACCTCAGGCTTGGAGTCGATCTCCATGCGAATGCGGCTGGCTGCTTCATCGATCAGGTCGATGGCTTTGTCCGGCAACTGGCGATCAGTGATATAGCGATGGCTCAGTTTGGCCGCCGCAATGATCGCGCCGTCGGTAATCGCAACCTTGTGGTGTACTTCATAGCGCTCTTTCAGGCCACGCAGGATAGCAATGGTGTCCTCTTCACTCGGCTCGTCCACCAGCACTTTCTGGAAACGGCGTTCGAGGGCGGCGTCCTTCTCTATATATTGACGGTACTCGTTGAGCGTAGTGGCGCCGACACAGTGCAGCTCACCGCGCGCCAGCGCAGGCTTGAGCATGTTGCCAGCGTCCATCGAGCCTTCGCCTTTACCGGCGCCGACCATGGTGTGCAGCTCATCGATGAAGAGGATGATCTGGCCTTCCTGCTTGGACAACTCGTTGAGCAGCGACTTCAGGCGCTCTTCGAACTCGCCACGGTACTTGGCACCGGCGATCAGCGAGCCCATGTCCAGCGACAGCAGACGCTTGCCACGCAGGCCATCCGGCACTTCGCCGTTGATGATGCGTTGCGCCAGACCTTCGGCGATGGCGGTCTTACCCACGCCAGGCTCGCCGATAAGTACCGGGTTGTTCTTGGTGCGGCGTTGCAGGACCTGGATGGTGCGACGAATTTCGTCATCACGACCGATCACCGGGTCGAGCTTGCCTTCTTCGGCGCGCTTGGTCAGGTCGACGGTGTATTTGTCCAGCGCCTGACGTGACTCTTCGACGTTCGGGTCATTCACCGCGCCCTCGCCGCGCAGGTTGTTGATGGCATTTTCCAGCGCTTTCTTGCTCACGCCCTGCCCCAGCAACAATTTGCCGAGTTTGCTGTTCTCGTCCATTGCCGCGAGCAGCACCAGCTCGCTGGAAATGAACTGATCGCCTTTCTGCTGCGCCAGACGGTCAGCCTGGTTGAGCAGCCGCGCGAGGTCCTGCGACATGTTGACGTCGCCGGTCGGGTTCTGGATTTTTGGCAGTCGGTCCAGTTCCGCGCTGAGTTCCTTGCGCAGGCTGTTGATATCAAAGCCGACTTGCAGCAGCAGAGGCTTGATGGAACCGCCCTGCTGTTCCAACAGTGCCTGCATCAGATGCGCAGGCTCGATGGCGGGATGGTCGAGGCCGACGGCCAGAGACTGGGAATCCGATAACGCTAACTGTAATTTACTGGTCAATCTGTCGATACGCATTAGTCACCTTCCTTTTAATGCAGGCCGGAGCAATGAACACACCTATGAAGAAAACCTGCTTGATAGCCCGTTAGATGCGGCCGATTCTGCGTGTTTCAAGCTGGTGCGGGTTGATGCAGATCAGACGAATGATCAGGCAAGCCTAGCTGGTCCGCGTAAAACAGCCTGTAATCAGGCGTTATCGATCCAGATTAGCGAAGCGAAGCGGCCTGTACGGGCAGCGCGGCGGTAGGAAAAGAAACGTGAATCGGTGAACGTATCCAGCCCGCCGCCATAAACAGCAGAGATGCCGTGGGCCGCCAATCGCAGCCGGGCGAGCAGATAGATGTCGGCCATGAAACGATCCGGATTAGGACTGGCGACAAATGCCTCGGCGGTCTGCGGGTGACTGCCGATAAAGGCTTCACGCACTTCAGGGCCTACTTCGAACGAAGGCTGACCGATGGCGGGACCCAGCCAGACCAGAATGTCTTGCGGATCGCTTTGCAGGCTATCCGCCGTCGCTTCCAGCACACCCGCTGCCAGACCGCGCCAGCCCGCATGCGCCGCCGCGACGCGCGTACCGTCGCGGCGACAGAACAGGGCTGGCAAGCAATCGGCAGTCATTATAGTGCAGGCCACACCGGGGCTGCTGGTCCAGCTGGCATCGGCTTCGTCAACACGGGAGGGATCGGCATGGACGACATTCACGCCATGCACCTGACGCAACCAGGCGGGTCGAACATTCAGATGAGTGGTCAGGCGCAGGCGATTGTCCGCCACGGCCGCTGGGTTGTCATCGACATGATCGCCCAGGTTGAAGCTGTCGAACGGAGCCAGGCTGGCCCCGCCCGAGCGGGTGGTGACGCACGACTTGATCTGCGCTGGCACAGGCCAGTCAGGTATCAGCCAGTCATTCACCCGATGAAGGCCTCGCGATCCTGCTTGAGCAGCGACAGCAACCAGACGAAATCATCCGGCAACGGCGATTCCCAGCTCATGCGCTTGCCGGTTATTGGATGGTCCAGCTCCAGAAAACGCGCATGCAACGCCTGACGCGGGAAGGTCTTGAGTGAATCGACCATCGTCAGGCTGGCCGCCGGGGGAATACGGAAACGGCCGCCGTAGGCTGGGTCTCCGACCAACGGGTAGTTGATGTGCGCCATATGGACGCGGATCTGGTGCGTGCGGCCGGTTTCAAGCTTGACCCGCACGTGCGTGTGCGAACGGAAACGCTCCAGCACGCGGTAATGACTGACCGCCTGCTTGCCACCTTCCATCACTGCCATACGCTGGCGCTGCTGGCCATGACGACCGATTGGGGCATCGATCTTGCCACCCGCGGTGACCACGCCGATCACGATGCACTCGTAGATACGGCTGACACTGCGGCTCTGCAATTGAGTGACCAGTTGTGTCTGCGCCTGAATGGTCTTGGCGACCACCATCAAGCCGGTGGTGTCCTTGTCCAGTCGATGCACGATACCGGCGCGCGGGACATTGATGATGTCCGGCACGTGGTGCAGCAAGGCGTTGAGCAGCGTGCCGTCGGCGTGACCGGCAGCCGGATGCACCACAAGGCCCGCAGGCTTGTTGATGACGAGGATCTGGTCGTCTTCATAGATAATGTCGAGCTCGATGTCCTGAGCGACCCATTCACCCTGGGCCTCCTGCTCGGCAATCAGCTCGAGAACAGCGCCACCATGCACGATGTCACGAGGGCGCAGAACGCCTCCGTCCACAGTCAGGCGGCCGTCCTTGATCCAGGCGGAAAGGCGCGAGCGCGAGTGCTCAGCGAATAATTGTGCGGCGACTTGATCGAGGCGTTGACCGCCCAATTCGGACGGCACCTCTGCGCGAAGTTCTATATTTTCGGACATGACCAGACTAGGTGGCGGCTAGCCTTTGGTTTCGGCAGCGCGCTTGTGGTTAAATACGGCGTCTTTTGTCCCGCCGGTATCGCGGGGCGCTCATCATAACAGGACGGCCCCGCCCAAGACAGCAGGCCGTTATAGGGACGCAAGCCGCCATGCAAGTGAAACACCTGCTGCTGATCGCCATCCTCGCATTGACTGCGGCCTGTTCGTCGAAGGAAGTCATCGACGAAAACCTCAGCGAAGTCGAGCTGTACCAGCAGGCGCAGGCCGACCTGGGAAACAATAGCTATAACAGTGCCACGGAGAAGCTCAAGGCGCTGGAATCCCGCTATCCGTTCGGTCGCTACGCTGATCAGGCCCAGCTCGAGCTCATTTACTCGAACTACAAAAACGGTGAACCCGAAGCAGCCAAATCCGCTGCCGAGCGTTTTATCCGCCTGCATCCGCAGCACCCGAACGTTGACTACGCGTACTACATGAAGGGCCTGACCTCCTTCGACCAGGACGTGGGCCTGTTAGCGCGCTTCCTGCCGCTGGACCAGACCAAGCGTGACCCGGGTGCTGCACGCGACTCGTTCAACGAGTTCGCCCAGCTCACCAGCCGCTTTCCGAACAGCCGCTACGCGCCCGATGCCAAGCAACGCATGATCTACCTGCGCAACCTGCTGGCGTCCTACGAAATTCACGTAGCCGACTATTACCTGACTCGTCAGGCCTATGTCGCTGCCGCCAACCGCGGTCGCTATGTGGTGGAAAACTTCCAGGAAACGCCTTCGGTCGGCGACGGCCTGGCAGTGATGGTCGAGTCCTATCAGCGTCTGCATCTGGACGACCTGGCTGCCACCAGCCTTGAAGTCCTGAAGACCAACTACCCGAACCACCCGCAACTGGCTGATGGCAAGTTCACTCCGCGTGAGGCCGAGGCCGATAACCGCTCGTGGCTGTCGAAAGCGACGCTGGGCCTGATTGACGGTAGCGCGCCGCTGCCACCGGGCCAGACTCGTGCGGATCAGGACATGAAAAAGCAGTATCAGGATGCCAAGGACTCGATCCCGAAAGAGTTGCTGCCTGAAAATCAGGCAGAACTGGACGAGCAGGCTGAAAAGGAAGCCGAAGAAAACGGCACCAAGAGCCGCTCCTGGCTCAGCTACATGACCCTGGGTCTGTTCGACTGATCCTTGTCGGACATGACGCACCTGAAAAGAGGCTTTCGAGCCTCTTTTTTTATGCATCACATTTATCCACGACAGCCACTGTGCGCCCGCCTGCAGCTTGGCTACACTGCGCCATCGTCAATCACTAAGCGGGTAATCATGATTCGCCTATTAATGTGGGTCGCGTTGATCGCCGCGGTGATCTGGTTCGTCAAGCGCCTGATCAATCCCCCCAAGCCAAAGACCCGCCCGGCGTCACCTGAAATCGACGCAGCGCCGATGGTCCGCTGCGCCCACTGCGGCGTTCACTCCCCACGAGACCGCGCGTTGAGTCAGGGGCAGCAATGGTATTGCAGCGAGGCACACCGGCTGCAAGGCCCTGCGGCACGTGACCGCTGATACGCCTTACCTTGCCAGCCCACAGGCGCAACGGATTCTGCGGCTGTATCACCTTTATCGACTGACCATCGGCGTCGTCCTGGTGTTGCTCATTTCCACAAGCATGGAGACCGAGCTTCTACAGTTGGCCAACCCGAACCTGTTCCGGGCAGGTTGCTGGCTGTATCTGGTGTTCAACATTCTGGTCGTGGTGCTACTGGAACGCCCTACGCGCCAGGCTCAGCTGTTCAGCCTGGCCATGACCGACGCAATCATGCTCTCAGGCCTGTTCTATGCGGCGGGCGGCCCTTCCAGTGGTATCGGCAATCTGCTGATTGCTTCGGTGGCCATCAGCAACGTGCTGTTGCGCGGTCGCATCGGTCTGCTGATCGCCGCCATATCGGCCATCGGCATCATTTACCTGACGTTCTATATCAGCTTCGGCACACCCTCGGTTTCCAATGATTACGTGCAAGCGGGGTCCTTGGGCGCTTTGTGCTTTGCTGCTGCGTTGCTGGTGCAGGCGCTGACGGCACGCATGCAGGTCAGCGAGGGGCTGGCCGAACAAAGGGCCGCAGATGTCGACAGCCTTGAAGAACTCAACGCGCTCATCCTGCAACGCATGCGCACCGGCATTCTGGTGCTGGACGCCCGCCGCCAGGTGCTGCTGGCCAATCAGGGCGCGCTGACCCTGCTGGGCCACGAGCGGCTGGTCGGTCAGGTCATCGACGCTTATTCGCCGCAGCTGGTGGATCGCCTTCGGCAGTGGCTGATCAATCCGATCATGGTGCCACGCAGTATCAGTGTCTCGGCGATCGGCCCGGAGCTGCAGCCGAGTTTTGCCGCACTCAATCGTGGCGATCAGCGCCAGACGCTGATCTTTCTCGAAGACCTGTCGCAGATTGCTCACCAGGCACAGCAGCTCAAACTGGCAGCGCTCGGCCGTCTGACTGCCGGGATTGCCCATGAAATCCGCAACCCCTTGGGGGCTGTCAGCCATGCGGCGCAGTTACTCAACGAATCGGAAGAGCTCAGCACGCCGGATCGCCGCCTGGCGCAGATCATTCACGACCAGTCGCAGCGCATTGACCGGGTGATTGAAAACGTACTGCAACTGTCCCGACGACGCGAGGCGAAACCGGACCTGCTGGACCTCAGCGTCTGGCTTGAAAGATTTGTCAGCGACCTTCGCGCCTCTGTCCCGCCCGATCAGACTATCCATGTGGAAACAGGTCCAGGCGTGCTGACCACCCGCATGGACGCGGAGCAATTGACTCAGGTCATGACTAACCTGGTGCAGAACGGCCTACGCTACAGCCGCCAAAATCATGCGTACGCGCAGGTCTGGCTGAAGCTGCACCATGATCCGAAAAGCGCCCTGCCCGTTCTGGAAGTGCTGGATGATGGTCCGGGCGTCAGTGAGCAGCACCTGAGCAAGATTTTCGAACCGTTTTTCACGACTGAAAGCAAAGGCACCGGCCTGGGTCTATACCTTTCCCGAGAGTTATGCGAAAGCAATCGGGCGCATTTGGAATACGTCTCCCGACAAAGCGGTGGCAGTTGTTTGCGCATCACCTTCGCCCACCCGTTCAAAACGAGTTGAGCATGAGCCAACGGCAAAAGATTCTGATCGTCGACGATGAGCCGGATATTCGTGAACTCCTGGAGATCACCCTGGGGCGCATGAAGCTCGATACCCGCAGCGCTCGCAATGTTGCCGAAGCGCACGAATGGCTGGCGCGTGAGCCGTTCGACATGTGCCTGACCGACATGCGCCTGCCTGACGGCAATGGCCTTGAACTGGTGCAGCATATACAGCAAGGCTACCCGCAGGTGCCCGTGGCAATGATCACGGCTCACGGCAACCTCGACACGGCCATCCATGCGCTCAAGGCCGGAGCTTTTGATTTTGTCACCAAACCTGTCGACCTCAACCGACTGCGTGAGCTGGTCAACAGCGCCCTGAGCCTGCCTTCCAGCCCGCCACCGGTGCGCAGTGTCGACAGCCGCCTGTTGGGCGAGTCGCCACCGATGCGCAGTCTGCGCACGCAAATCGGCAAGCTGGCACGCAGTCAGGCACCGATCTACATCAGTGGCGAATCGGGCAGCGGCAAGGAACTGGTCGCGCGACTGATCCATGAACAGGGTCCGCGCAACGAAAAACCCTTCGTCCCGGTAAACTGCGGTGCCATTCCTTCAGAACTGATGGAAAGCGAATTTTTCGGTCATCGCAAAGGCAGCTTCAGCGGCGCCCACGAAGACAAACCTGGCCTGTTTCAGGCGGCCCATAACGGTACGTTGTTTCTTGATGAGGTCGCCGACCTGCCGTTGGCCATGCAGGTAAAGTTGCTGCGGGCGATTCAGGAAAAATCCATCCGCAGCGTCGGCGGTCAGCAGGAGCAAGTAGTGGATGTGCGCATCCTGTGCGCCACTCATAAAGACCTGGCTGTAGAGGTCGCCGCAGGCAGGTTTCGTCAGGATCTGTATTACCGATTGAATGTGATCGAGCTGCGCGTGCCCTCATTGCGCGAGCGACGTGAGGACATCGACCAGTTGGCAGCCAGTGTTTTGCGACGACTGGCTGGCAACGGCGCTCAGCCAGTTGCGCGCCTGCACGCGCAGGCGCTGGAAACGCTGAAAAGCTATCGATTCCCCGGTAACGTGCGCGAACTGGAGAACATGCTGGAGCGCGCATACACCTTGTGTGAAAACGATGAAATCCATGCCAGCGACCTGCGCCTGGCCGAATGCGCCAGCTCCCAGGAACAAAATGGCCCGAGCCTGGCCGACATCGACAACCTTGAAGACTACCTGGAAAGCATCGAGCGGAAACTCATTCTGCAAGCCCTGGAAGAAACCCGCTGGAACCGCACTGCAGCGGCGGACAGGCTCAGTCTGTCTTTCAGGTCGCTGCGTTACCGACTGAAGAAGCTGGGGCTGGATTGAGGTAAGGGAGAACGCATATCGTGCCCATCGCTCCAGCGTGGGCACGTCGCTCTGAGCGCTCTGCGTCCAATTTTTGTCCTGACGTGGCAGCGCAAAGCGTGACCACCGCACGATACAGTCACTTATTGTTCACTTACACCAATGCCAGTAAGCTCCGCCACATGAACAAAATCATCGGCAATACAGCAGCAGGCCGTGGTCCGGTGGATCATGAGATTCGTGATCAGATCGTGATCGCGGCCACCGAGCATTTCAGCCAATACGGTTACGGCAAGACCACCGTCTCTGATCTTGCCAGGGCCATTGGTTTTTCCAAGGCATATATCTACAAGTTCTTCGAGTCCAAACAGGCCATCGGTGAAATGATCTGTGCCAACTGCCTGGGCGTAATCGAGGCAGAGGTCAGGGCAGCGGTGAACGAAGCCGTCAGCCCACCCGAAAAGCTCCGGCGCATGTTCAAATCGGTCGTCGACGCCAGCCTGCGTCTGTTTTCACAGGATCGCAAGCTGTACGAGATCGCCACATCGGCAGCGACCGAGCGTTGGCAGGCGACGTTGATTTACGAGGAGCACCTCAAGGCTATTCTTCAGAACATTCTTCAGGAAGGACGGCAAAGCGGCGACTTCGAACGCAAGACACCGCTCGATGAAACCGTCATGGCGATCTATCTCGTGATGCGCCCCTATATCAACCCGCTGCTTCTGCAGCATGGCTTCGATCACACCGAAGAAGGCCCCGGCCAGTTATCGAGCCTGGTGCTGCGCAGCCTGTCGCCATGAAAAAACAACGATTGTGACCATTGACTAATTTAGTCACTAGAATCAAAGTACAGGCATTAATCCCTGCACGTTGAGATTTCCATGCTCCGGCACCGCTTTGCTTTGCTTGTTCTCGCCAGTGTCCTGCCAGTTGCCCTGACCGCTTGCAGCGAAAAACCGCAACCAGACCCGCGCAGCGAGTCGCCGTTGGTGCGGGTCACGGTACTCAAGAAGGCTGGCGCAACGCCCCGCTCTTTCACAGGAACCGTTGCAGCGCGAGTGCAGAGTGATCTTGGTTTTCGCGTCTCGGGCAAGGTGTTGGAGCGGTTTGTCGATACCGGGCAGACGGTGAAAACCGGTCAACCGCTGATGCGGATAGACCCTGCCGACCTGAAGCTGGCTGCACTCGCACAACGCGAAGCAGTGACAGCAGCGCGAGCACAGGCCAGGCAGACGGCGGACGAAGAGAAGCGTTACAGCAGCTTGCGCAGCAGTGGCGCCATATCAGCCTCGAACTACGACCAGATCAAAGTGGCGGCGGACTCGGCCAAAGCCCGATTGAGTGCTGCCGAGGCACAGGCAGAGGTCGCCTTCAACGCGACTCGCTACACCGACCTCCTGGCGGATGCCGACGGTATCGTCATGGAAACCCTTGCCGAGCCCGGTCAGGTCGTCAGCGCCGGGCAGGTTGTGGCGCGCATAGCGCATGTTGGCCCTCGTGAGGCGGTTATCCAGCTTCCGGAAAACCTCCGGCCAGCGCTTGATTCCAGCGCCCAGGCCACTCTGTTCGGCAGACCGGGCCTCAATGCCGCGACACGGCTGCGTCAGCTCTCGGATGTTGCAGACCGCCAGACCCGCACCTTTGAAGCGCGGTATGTGCTTGAAGGCGAAATGGCTAATGCGCCACTTGGCACCACCATTACCGTGCAGATTCCCCCTGCAGACCTCTCCGCACAGGAATGGATGCAAGTGCCTGTCGGGGCCCTTCACGACGCAGGCAAGGGACCGGGTGTCTGGGTGATTCAAGGCGAGCCGGCACAGGCGCACTGGGCGCCGGTATTGATTCGGCAGATGGACGACGAACAGGCACAAATCAGCACGCAGCTCGCACCCGGTACGCGAATAGTCGCGCTTGGCGCGCATCTTCTGCATGAAGCACAGGCTGTGCGGGTGATCGCCCAACCGACTATTGCCGAAACCCAAGGGGCGCGACCATGAGCAATCGTCGTTTCAATCTGTCCGCGCTGGCTGTACGCGAACGCTCGATCACTTTGTTCCTGATCTGCCTCATCTCACTGGCGGGGATCATTGCCCTCTTCAAACTGGGACGCGCGGAAGACCCGGCGTTCACGGTCAAGGTGATGACCGTGGTATCCGTCTGGCCCGGAGCGACCGCCCAGGAGATGCAGGATCAGGTGGCAGAAAAAATAGAAAAGCGCCTTCAGGAATTGCGTTGGTATGACCGCTCGGAAACCTACACACGCCCCGGCCTGGCGTTCACCACCCTGACGCTGCTCGACAGTACGCCGCCATCGCAAGTACCGGACGAGTTTTATCAGGCGCGCAAGAAAATAAGCGATGAATCCATGGCTCTTCCGTCCGGGGTCATCGGGCCAATGGTCAATGACGAGTACTCGGACGTTACCTTTGCGCTGTTCGCGCTCAAGGCCAAGGGCGAACCGCAGCGCGTGCTCGTACGTGAAGCCGAAACCATGCGCCAGCGCCTGCTGCATGTGCCGGGCGTGAAGAAGGTCAATATCGTCGGCGAGCAGCCCGAGCGAATTTATGTCGAGTTCTCTCACGAACGGCTGGCAACACTGGGTATCAGCCCTCAAGAGGTATTCACTGCGCTGAATAACCAGAATGCGCTGACTGCAGCAGGGTCGGTCGAAACCCGAGGGCCGCAGGTTTTCATTCGGCTTGACGGTGCGTTCGATGAGCTGCAGAAGATCCGCGACACGCCGGTTGTTGCACAGGGCCGCACGCTCAAGCTGTCGGACATTGCCACGGTCAAGCGTGGCTACGAAGATCCGGCAACGTTCATGATTCGCAACGGCGGCGAGCCGGCATTGCTGCTGGGGATTGTCATGCGTGATGGCTGGAACGGTCTCGACCTGGGCCAGGCGCTGGACCACGAGACAAGCGCGATCAACGCCGAGCTGCCGCTGGGCATGAGTCTGAGTAAAGTCACGGACCAGGCCGTCAATATCAGCTCGGCAGTCGATGAGTTCATGATCAAGTTCTTCGTTGCGCTGCTGGTCGTCATGCTGGTGTGCTTCATCAGCATGGGCTGGCGCGTGGGGATAGTGGTAGCTGCCGCAGTACCGCTGACCCTGGCGATGGTCTTTGTGATCATGGCCATGAGCGGCAAGAATTTCGACCGCATCACGCTGGGCTCGCTGATCCTGGCGCTTGGGCTGCTGGTCGACGACGCGATCATTGCCATCGAAATGATGGTAGTGAAGATGGAAGAAGGTTACGACCGCATCGCCGCCTCGGCCTATGCCTGGAGCCACACCGCCGCCCCCATGTTATCCGGCACGCTGGTAACCGCTGTCGGCTTCATGCCCAACGGTTTCGCGCGCTCCACCGCTGGCGAATACACCAGCAATATGTTCTGGATCGTCGGCATCGCGCTGATTGCCTCGTGGGTGGTCGCCGTATTTTTCACGCCATACTTGGGCGTCAAACTATTGCCCGATGTGAAGCCTGTCGAAGGCGGGCATGAAACGCTCTACAACACACCACGCTATAACCGGTTCCGCCGGATTCTGGCACGCGTCATCGCAGGCAAGTGGCTGGTCGCCGGCTCGGTCATCGGGCTCTTTGTGCTGGCCGTGGCGGGCATGGGGCTGGTCAAGAAACAGTTCTTCCCGGTGTCCGACCGCCCTGAAGTGCTGGTCGAAGTGCAAATGCCTTATGGCACTGCAATCGCCCAGACCAGCGCCGCAGTGACAAAAGTGGAAAACTGGCTGGCCGAACAGCCAGAGGCCGCTATCGTGACCGCCTACATCGGCCAGGGAGCTCCGCGTTTTTACATGGCGATGGGCCCGGAATTACCCGACCCGTCATTTGCCAAGATCGTGGTCCGAACCAATAGCCAGGAGCAGCGCGAGGCACTGAAACACAAATTGCGCCAGGCTATTTCCGAAGGTTTGGCAATGGAAGCGCAGGTGCGCGTCACCCAATTGGTCTTCGGCCCGTACTCGGCATTCCCTGTGGCCTACCGTGTGACTAGCCATGATCCGGATACCCTGCGCAGCATTGCAGCACAGATGCAGGCGGTCATGATTGCCAGCCCGATGATGCGCACCGTCAACATGGACTGGGGCACTCGCACCCCGACACTGCATTTCACGTTGCAACAGGATCGCCTGCAGGCCATCGGGCTGAGCTCCAGCCAGGTCGCGCAGCAACTGCAGTTCCTTTTGACAGGCCTGCCTGTTACAGAGGTGCGCGAAGACATTCGCACCGTCCAGGTGGTCGCTCGCTCGGCAGGCGACACGCGGCTTGATCCGGCGAAAATCATGGATTTCACGCTTTCGAGCGCCAACGGGCAACGGATCCCGCTGTCGCAGGTGGGTAGCGTCGATGTGCGTATGGAGGAACCGGTGATGCGGCGTCGCGACCGCATGCCGACCATCACGGTGCGAGGTGATATCGCCGACGGCCTGCAACCACCGGACGTGTCGACGGCAATCACACATCAACTCCAGCCCATCATCGATAAGCTGCCCAGCGGTTACCGCATCGAGCAGGCAGGTTCGATTGAGGAGTCAGGCAAGGCGATGACCGCAATGCTGCCGCTGTTCCCCATCATGCTGGCGGTCACGCTGATCATCATCATTTTGCAGGTGCGCTCGATATCGGCCATGGTCATGGTATTCCTGACCAGCCCGCTTGGGCTGATCGGCGTGGTGCCGACACTGCTTCTTTTTCAGCAGCCATTCGGCATCAACGCGCTGGTCGGGCTGATCGCGCTGTCCGGCATCCTGATGCGAAACACGTTGATTCTGATTGGCCAGATTCACCACAACGAACAAGAAGGGCTCGACCCATTTCAGGCGGTGGTCGAAGCGACCGTGCAACGTGCGCGCCCCGTGATACTAACGGCGCTGGCGGCCATTCTGGCGTTCATACCGCTCACTCACTCAGTGTTCTGGGGCACGCTCGCCTACACGCTGATCGGCGGCACATTCGCCGGTACGGTACTGACGCTGGTGTTCCTGCCAGCCATGTATTCGATCTGGTTCCGAATCAGGCCGGACAGCAGCAAACAGCCAATAGCGGGGCAACCTGCCTGAATACAGTCAGTCAGACAAGCAGTCGGCCTGCCGCTGCGTAAGGCGCAGGATCGATGATCGGCTTGCGGCCCAGCAACAGGTCGGTGAGCAACTGGCACGAGGCAGGCGCCAGCACCAGGCCGTTGCGGTAATGGCCGCAGTTGAGCCATAGCCCGTCGAAGTCGGCCAGTGGTCCAATGAAGGGGATGCCTTCGGGCGAGCCCGGACGCAAGCCTGCCCACTGGAAGACCGGTTGGGCATTGGCCAGCTCCGGAAGCAATTCGATGGCCGAGGCCTTGAGACTTTCCAGCGCGGCCTGCGTGGTGGTCTTGTCGAACCCTTCGTGCTCCAGCGTGCTGCCGATCAGGATATGTCCGTCACGACGCGGGATAGCGTAGCGGCCTTTGGCCAAAACCATGCTGGACAGGAAGTCCGATGCACACTTGTAGAGGATCATCTGGCCTTTTACCGGCTCGACCGGCAACTCCAGACCGAGGGTCTTGAGCAGTTTGCCGCTCCAGGCACCCGCTGCGAGAATCACCCGATCACCGGTAACAGTCCCCGCCAATGTACTAACGCCTGAAACCCTGTTGCCTTCGCGCACAAAACCGCTGACTTCGCATTGCTCGCGAATCTCGACATTGGGCATCGCCAGCAGCGCGGCCTTGAGCGACTTGACCAGCCGCGGGTTGCGCACGTTGGCTACATCGGCCATGTAGATCGCCCGTGAGTAGCCCTCCCCCAGCGCTGGCACCGCATCATTCACCGCCGAGATATCGACACTGCTCAATGGCCGGTTCTCGCGCGCAGCCCAATCGAGTGCAGCCTGTTCGTCATCAAGGTCGAGCCAGTACAGGCCAGTCTTGTGAACTTCGGGGTCTATGCCGGTCTGTGCCAGCAAACGCTCGCCGAGATGCGGATAGAAGTCCTGCGACCAGTGCGCCAGTGCGGTAACAGCCGGGCTGTAGCGCCATGGGTAAAGCGGCGAGACAATCCCGCCGCCGGCCCAGGAAGACTCTTGCCCGACAGCCGAACGATCAAGCAATACGACATTGATCTGCTCGGAGGCGAGGTTGAAAGCGGTCAGCAGACCTATGACTCCACCACCGACAATGACTACTTTTTGCTTGGACATCTTGGTCTCGGGACAAGGGAAACGGTTCTAGCGGCCCCAGCAGTCCTTGGGCGTTACGCCAGCTGCGGAACCAGGGTTAGTACGCGCCCCGGTATTGGTAATCACGAAACTGCCGCACTTGTCGCCAGCCATCATCGTGCCTGGGATAGGTGTGGCGGTCAGGGTGAAATCAGTGGCCGTTGGGACCGAGTCAATCTTGTAATACGTGTTACCACCACTCACGGTCGCGCCTATGTAAGTAGACGGACTGATTCTCGAATAGTAACGCTCCAGCGCTTGCACCTGCTCTGAAAGCAGGCTGGCGATAGCCGAACGCTGAGTGCGCTTCACGTATTCGGTGTAACTGGGATACGCAATGGCGGCCAGAATACCGACAATTGCCACGACGATCATGAGTTCGATCAACGTAAAGCCCCTGGATATCGCTGGCATGATTCGTTTCCCTATTGAATTTGTCGCCACATGATGCGCTGGAAGACGTTGCCACTGCCGCCTCTTTCTTTCAGACGATCAGGCGTGTCACCCGTGGAATTGTTGATGATCTTGACTTCATTACCGTCTGCCGTGCCCGAGACGATCGCCGAGACGACAGGGATACCCGTGTACCCTATCCCGGCGGCATACAGGTCTGAACTGTTGATGCTGTTATCGCCGTTGGTGTCGAGCACCTGATAGTTGAGCATGCTGCCGGTGGCAGCATTGAGTTCAAATACGCGCCCGGTGCCTGTGCTTTCACAAGGGTCAGCGGAGTTTACGGATGCGGTCGAGAAAATAATCCGGTCTCGACTGGTCTGCGCAGGATAGATGATTCGCTCACCCAGATACGGCGCCACAGCCGAGAGCGGCATGTACCAGCCTTTTTTGACAGACCAATCCACATCATTGTTGGTTGACGTGAAATAAGTGGCGCCGTTGCTGGTGACACTGCCATTGACTGCTTGCGCCTGCAGGTTTGCCTCTACAGTGCTGCCCGCCCCGGTATCAGCGTCCCATATCGCATAGAAGTCCTGAAGTCCGGTAGTTTGCTTGTCTGCGACCTCAATGAACTTGCCGGTCCCGAAATAGACGATCTTGCCGTTGAGGGGGTGATCCAGCACAAATGGCTGGACTGTAATGGGCTGAGCGGCCCCACGTGGCGCGGTAAACATAGGCGCGCCGCCAAAAGCCACTTTCCAACTGGTGGCGGCTGCCCCAGTCATATCGAACTTCCACAACCGCCCTTTCAAATCGCCGGCGTATGCAGCCTGAACCACATTCTGAGCGTTGACGCGCAGTTTGACCGACGACAGACCGTTATCTGTTTCACTGTTAAGAACAGGGGTCTGGATCTCGGTGATGAATGCCCCGGTATTGGCATTCAGTACATAAAGCGACGCCCTGCCGGTGAAGCTGCCATAACCGTTCCCGACCACCACAATTCCGGTGCCATCCGCCATCCGGGCAACGTCCGGTTTCGCATAGGTATAGCCAAGATTGTTGAATTTATTGTTGGTGTCGGACGTATCGGGCGCTTTGACCTCCCACAACGCGCTGACAGTGTTACTTGTACCCTCGAATAACTTGATGGCGAAGAATGCCTTGCCCCCCGCGCCGGTACCGCCGTAAGCCACGGTGCGCCATGAGGAACCCGCAGAAAGCTGTGTATCGAAAACCGCAACCTGACCATCTACGGTAAATTTGTGTACGCCAGCCCCATAGGTGGTCGATGCGATGGTCGCCAGTGACGTTAAAGCCGTAGACGGCATATAGGCGTATCGTCTCGAACCATCGCTGGTGCTGATTACATTGAAAAAGCCATCATTGGCGTTGGCCAGAATGCTGGGGGTCATGCTGCTTGCCTTGGTGGCCAGATACGCGGTGTAGGTAGTGTCACCCGTCAGGTCAGCGGCAGTCTTTTGCAACGGGAATGCAGTACCGAGTGAAGAATTGACAATATCGCCCAGCAGCCGAGTGCGTGTTCGAAACTTCGCATTGGCAGTGCCCTTGGCCCAGGCAATAAGCTCTGTACCGGTGACATTGGTTGGCAGCGTTGCATTCAGTGCTGCCTGTTGAGCAGGGCTGAAGTTCGCGTAATCCAGGGTAATCCTCTTCGGCGTGGCAAGAGTGCTCCACGACTCGAACACCGGCGGGGTAGAGCCACTGACAATGGCCGTATCCGTAGTCCATACCGGCGTACTCAAAGTCCCGGTAATCTGATCCAGATTGAAGGCTCTGACGGTGCCATGCCAATCCGTTGGATCATAAAGCGTCTGGTAGAACTGGGTACCTGTCTGAAGCGTCGACGAGTTGGCCGCGCCCCCTGCGCCAGAGCCGACTTTCGCATAGATGTCGCTCAACGCCAGATTCAAGGCTGAAGTCAGCCCCGCGCTGTCATTGGCCTGAAAGTATCTGCCATGTCCATGAGTATCATTGGCGGCATCGCTCAGCATCTGATTAGACGCAGTGAAGCCGATGGTATACGTACTCATGTTCTGTTTAACGAAACCCGCGGCGTCCCAGCTTTTGCCGGTCAGGTCCCCCCCGGAAGTCACGGCATCCCGGCGCAGATCAATGTCGTAGGCAAACTTGGCCAGATCGTCCAGATAGAGGGTATCCCCCTCGTTATCACCAAACCGGTTGGCACCGTCATTGGCTGCGTTCAGGTCCCAATTGGGCAGTGAGCGAGTCCGGTCCAGAGCAGCATCAGGATCATCGGTGGGAAAGGTTCGATCGTAAGTCGGCAAACCATCAGTCACTACTACGCCGTAGTTTTTTTGGCAGCGGTACTGAATCGGACTCACGTAGTTCGAACCACTTTGATAGAACGGTGACATCCCGCGAAAATATCGTGTGATTTCGTAGTAGGTCTCCGCCAGCGGGGTGTTGGCTGTCGGGTTCAGGTTGGTAATAGCCTGTTTCAGAGCGTTGATGTTTGCGGTGGCCTGCGCCTGGGTAACACCAACGGGCTGGTAGGTATTCGCCGTCACAGGGGACAGGTCTGTAACGATCCTGGCTATCTTGCCTCCCGCCCCCAGATCGAAATTGTTTGGATCATTGAACGTCGCAAGCCCGATCCTCAGCGACGTATTGTTGGTTACCAGATTGGTCGCTACGTTCTTTGCGACGTTCATGCGGTAATCGTTGGGGATGACGCCATTGGTGTAATTGCGAACACCAAAGAAACCAGGATTGACCAGATCAATGAGGTACGACAGGTAGTCAGCTGTGTAACGAGTTAGGCCATTCCCTGCGGGATCCGGCAGGTTGAGGCAGTACTGGTTGCCATTACGAAAAACAGGGCGCCCGCCGAAAGGGCACATCAATGACAGGTCGATAATACTGAGGGCGTTGATGTCCCCCAGTGCCAGTGTATCGTCGCCAGAAATAGTACTTATGAAGGGGCACACCACAGTGACCAGACCACTTATGCATTGCGTCGAGAAGTAATCGATATTCGGGCGATCCAGCAACGGGTCGAACCCCGATGCCCAGATGATGTTGTACATGCTGCCCGAGTTGTCCACGAGTAGCATCAGATTGGGCGGCACTGCCGGGGAGCTCAACAAGGGCACTTGTGCTGGCGTGAAGGCATAAACCGGGCTGGCCAGATAGAGCGCCAGCAGCGCACCGTAGATATATTTCAGACCGCCACGAAGCGCCTTAACAATTCGCATAGATACTCTCCAGCACCGTTCGCGACGTGCCTTGAATGGCAATGGCGGTGACCCGATACATCGTGACCGAGCCTGTGCAATTTGCAGGACGTCTTATGGGAGTAGCTGTTGTGCCCAGATTCTGGATGCCGAACAAGGCCACGCTTGTCCCGATCCAGTTCACGCCAGAAGTACCCACCCCCGGATTAACCACGGTAGTCGACTCGACAGGTGGGGCGCAGGTATTTAGGCTGCAAGCAGGAATTGGGACGTCAGCCGCCTTGATCTTCGACTCGCCGGGGCGCCGTTGCGCCTCGGCCGCCTGAAACGAAACATTTCGAACCGCGACACTGCCCGCCATCTTTTCCTGCAGAGTAGCGTTCTGCATGGATGAAATACCCAGTAGCGTCAGCAGGAGCAGAAATACCAGACTGACCAACAGCACCATCCCGCGTTGCCTGACAGGGAGTGCAACCGGGTAATTGAAACGCCTTTTAGTGTTCATGCTCGGCCCGTTCAAAAGCGATTACGCAGATAAGCGACGACGTTGTACTGCTGATCCTGAACCCGTCGATCAGGGTCCGATAATGTCAAGCGGATGCGCACGCTGCGTATATCGCCAGCGTTGGCTGGCGTAATGGTCTGGGTGTAGGACATCGGGTTACCAACCATACCGAAGAAAACCTCGAACCCGACGACATTCTGCAGCAACGGCTCCGGCCTTCCCGTCGTAGTGGACTGAATGCTCAGGTCTGTCCCGGTGAGGGTGTAAACCAGTTGCCGCACAGGAAACGCGATCTCCCCGACAGCCGGCGCTCGAGGGCCGACATATAGCTGGGTCGATGTTTTGCAATCAGAGATGATCGTCCAGGTCGGCGCGCTGCCAGTGTTTCCGATATCAGCGGTCACCAGCGTCAACCTGCGGTTCGCGTTATCCCAGAGTATCTGGTTGTTAAACGCAGCCGGTGGGCTGATTGCAGGCGCGACGGGTAAAGAACCGTCGAGCCTCAGGCAACCATTCATTCCGGTCATCCTGATTTCCTGAATCAGTTTGCTCAATATAAACCGGGCATCTTCCTGCATCCGGGCGGCCGAGTTCTGGCTCTGATAGGTGGCTCGGGAGGCGCTGAATATCTGGACGATCCCCAGGCTCACCACCAAGCCGATGACCAGCGCCACCATGATTTCGACCAGCCCGAACCCTCTGGAAAGCTTTCTCATTAGTTGACCCCGATCCGGGACTTCAGGCTGAAGCTCTGGGTAGTCGGACTGCCGGTCGTGCTGCCTATGGCCTGATTGCTTGCACCTGCCGCTCGCGTATCGCTCCAGCCAATGTTGATGGTGACTTCAGGTGCCTGGGTGACATCGATACTGCCCGTACCGCTCGCGCCTGCAAAAGTAATGATGTTGTCTCTGAAATCGGACAGATCCTGCTCACGCGCACTATTAGGGTTCGCAACCGGGGCCGCTGCCAGACTCGGCAATCTATACGTCGCCAACACATTGGTCGAGCCGTTGGCACTCGCGTTGCCATCAACATTGGCGCGAATGCGGTCCATCATGTCGTAGGCAATGAAGCTGGCCTGGCTGCTCATGGTCGAGCTGTCGGTGTACTTGAGCGCATTGAGCTGAATGGCGGCCGCGCCCAAAAGGCCGATGGCCAGGATCAATATCGAAACCAGCACCTCGATCAGTGTCATGCCGGTCTGACGATGTAGGGCGCTATTGGGCATTGCAGGTTCCACCGAGGACGATTCGGCCAGTCAGACAAATATTCATTGTTTTGGTAATGCTGCCCCGGGTGTAGGTCATGGCCAGCGCTGTCGCCGGCGCAGCAAGCCCGCCAAGGTTGTTGAATTCAAGTGCCGCAACGTTATTTTCCGTGACCAGCGTGCCGCCGCTACTCATGGCTGGCACCTTGCGAAGTGCAGTGGGTGGCGTGCCGACGTCAGATTTCAGATACACCTGCAATTCACCAGTCCACGCCGTCCCGCTGGTCGGTGCAATACGCACCGTCACTCCCCTGTTTATCGCCTCGAGCCGCGCATAGTTGAGCGCCCGCTGCAAATCGCTGATTTCGGTGTCGGCCTTGTTGCTCTGGATGGAGCTGGTGAAATTCGGGATAGCAATAGCCGCCAGGATACCCACCAGGGACACAGTGACTAACAATTCGATGAGGCTGAATCCCTTGGCTATATGACGCATTGAGTGTCTCCTAGACGTTATGACTATAAGGCAGCAACGCCGCAGGAAAATCCATAGCGGGACGTACGGTTGTTTTGTGACGACGAACGCCCGCAAGGTTCTGAAACAGCGTTTTCCAGGGAGGAAAAGCACATGAGGCATGCAGGGTTCACACTGATCGAATTACTGATCGTCGTCGCACTGGTCGCCATTCTCGCCAACATCGCAACACCTTCTTTCAAAGAACTGATCGATTCCAGTCGGGGGCTTGCAACCGCGCAGGAACTGGCCAGCGGCATTCGCTCGGCAAGGGTCGCTGCGATAACGCGCAATCAGATCGTGACGATTCACGCCATTGACGATGACTGGAGCAATGGCTGGCGGATCATACTCGACCCGAATGGCAAAGGTCCGGATGAAAACGATACGTTGCTTGTAGAACGTGCCAATGACGGCAAAAGTCGGGTTGCAGGCAGCCGCAAGCGCGCCAGGCAGATGAGCTTCAACGGCTTGGGCGGTTTGCGAGGCAGAACCAACGATACGCTGCATGTATGCGCCTGGGCCCAACCGGTCAGCAACTATCGTGTGATAGTCGCCGCCACCGGCAGGGTCAGACTTGAGGATAACAAGAAGGCTTCAGCCTTGTGTGGCTGAGGGGGCCTAGAGCAGCGACTTGACGCGCAGCTCCTTGGGCATCGAGAACGTGATGTTCTCTTCGCGGCCGGCCAGCTCGTCCGCACCGGTCGCGCCCCAGGCCTGCAGTTGCTGAATCACGCCACGCACCAGCACTTCGGGCGCGGACGCACCGGCAGTAATACCGATACGCTCGACGCCTTCGAACCAGCTCTGCTGCATGTCCTCGGCCCCATCAATGAGGTACGCCGGGGTGGCCATGCGCTCAGCGAGCTCGCGCAGGCGGTTGGAGTTGGAGCTGTTCGGGCTGCCCACTACCAGCACGACGTCGCATTCGTCGGCCAGTTGCTTGACCGCATCCTGACGGTTTTGTGTGGCGTAGCAGATATCGTCCTTGCGCGGCCCGCCAATGGCCGGGAAACGCTGGCGCAGGGCGTCGATGACCCGGCTGGTGTCGTCCATCGACAAGGTGGTCTGGGTCACGAATGCCAGCGATTCAGGGTTACGCACCTGCAGGCTGGCGACGTCTGCCTCGTCTTCGACCAGATAGATCGCGCCACCGTTGGCAGCGTCGTACTGGCCCATGGTGCCTTCGACTTCCGGGTGGCCAGCGTGGCCGATCAGAATGCACTCACGACCATCCCGGCTATAGCGAGCGACTTCGATGTGGACCTTGGTCACCAATGGGCAGGTGGCATCGAAAACTTTCAGACCGCGGCCAGACGCCTCGGTACGCACGGCCTGGGATACGCCGTGGGCACTGAAGATGACGATCACGTCGTCCGGCACCTGGTCTAGTTCCTCGACGAAGATAGCCCCGCGCGAGCGCAGGTCTTCGACGACAAATTTGTTGTGAACGACTTCATGGCGCACGTAGATCGGCGGACCAAACACTTCCAGAGCGCGATTGACGATTTCGATCGCGCGGTCCACACCGGCACAAAAGCCGCGGGGGTTGGCGAGTTTGATTTGCATGCTGTGCCTCATGGTTGGTACGGGGCAGCCCGGCCTGAGCCGGGCTTGACGGCGAAGGTCAGGAAGCCAGAATCGCCTTCACTTCGAAGATTTCCACTTCAAAGCTCAGAGTCTTGCCTGCCAGCGGGTGGTTGAAGTCGATGGTGACCTGCTCGTCATCGAATACTTTCACCACGCCAGGCAACTCGGTGTTGGCCGCGTCATTGAAGATCACCAGCAACCCTTCGGACAGTTCCATGCCCGCAAACTGCGAGCGTGGCATGATCTGTACGTTTTGTGGGTTGGGCTGACCAAAGGCGTTTTCTGGTGGAATCTGTACGGTCTTTCTGTCGCCCGCTTTGAAACCGAAAATCGCCATTTCAAAACCGGGCAACAGGTTACCGTCGCCAACCTTGAACGTGGCTGGAGCCTTTTCGAAGGTGCTGTCGACGGTGTCGCCGTTTTCCAGGCGCAGGGCAAAATGCAACGTGACCTGCGTGTTCTGACCGATACGCAACTCGTCAGACGAGCCTTGAGCCGACGTCTGTTCAGCCATTGACGGTTTCTCCGGTTTTCTTGCTCTTGAACATGTCCAGAGCCAGCATGATTGCACCGACAGTGATTGCGCTGTCGGCGACGTTGAACGCAGGGAAGTACCAGCGGTTCTGCCAGTGGACCAGAATGAAGTCAATCACATGACCCAATACAATGCGGTCATAGAGATTACCCAGCGCGCCACCCAGCACCAGCGCCAACGCGACAGCCAGCCATGTGTCATCGCGGCCCAGGCGTTTGAGCCAGATCACAAGCACAGCACTGACCGCCACCGCAATCAGGGCGAACAACCAGCGCTGCCAACCGGCGCCATCCGCCAGAAAACTGAAGGCAGCCCCTGTGTTGTAGGCCAGGGTCCAGCTGAAGTAATCCGGAATCACGATGATCTGTTGATACAGGGTCAGCGCGTTCTCGAAGTAATACTTGCTAGCCTGGTCAATGACCAGGACCAGCACGCTCAACCACAGCCAGGCCAGGCGGCCGAACGAGGCATTAGGCATAGTGACGCACCTCGCCTGCACCGCTGATGTTGTCCACACAACGACCACAGATTTCCGGATGTTCGGGGTTCACACCCACATCCTCGCGGTGATGCCAGCAACGGGCACACTTGGCATGGCTGGACTTGATCACTTTCAGCTTCAGACCTGCAACCTCGGTGACCACCGCATCAGCCGGAGCCGATGCGAACGGGGCCACACTGGCCGTCGAGGTGATCAGCACGAAACGCAGCTCGTTGCTCAGCTTCGTCAGGTCAGCAACCAGCGAATCTTCTGCGTACAGGGTCACTTCGGCCTGCAGGTTGCCACCGATAGCCTTGGCAGCGCGCAAGTTTTCCATTTCCTTGTTGACCGAGGTTTTCACCGCCATGATCCGCTCCCAGTAGGCGCGGTCCATTTCAAACCCGGCAGGCATTTCGGTCAGGCCTTCGTACCAGGTATTGAGCATCACCGATTCATTGCGCTCGCCCGGCAGGAACTGCCACAGCTCGTCGGCGGTGAACGCCAGGATCGGCGCGATCCAGCGCACCAGCGCCTCGGAGATGTGGAACAGTGCGGTCTGGCAGGAGCGCCGCGCAGTGCTGTCGGCAGCCGTGGTGTATTGACGATCCTTGATGATGTCCAGATAGAAACCACCCAGCTCCTGCACGCAGAAGTTGTGGATCTTCGAGTACACGTTCCAGAACCGGTATTCGCCGTAATGCTCTTGCAGTTCGCGTTGCAGCAGCAGCGTACGGTCCACCGCCCAACGGTCCAGCGCGAGCATTTCCTCGGCGGGCAGGATGTCGGTGGCCGGGTTGAAACCGGTCAGGTTCGAAAGCAGGAAGCGTGCAGTGTTGCGGATACGCCGATAGGCGTCGGCGCTGCGCTGCAGGATCTGGTCGGAAACCGCCATTTCGCCTGAGTAATCAGTGGCCGATACCCATAGGCGCATGATGTCCGCACCCAGCGAATCGTTGACCTTCTGCGGCGCCACCACGTTGTTCAGCGACTTGGACATCTTGCGGCCGTTCTCATCGACCACAAACCCGTGGGTCAGCAGTTCGCGATACGGTGCGTGGTCGTCCAGCATGCAACCGGTCAGCAGCGACGAGTGGAACCAGCCGCGATGCTGGTCTGAGCCTTCCAGGTACAGGTCGGCGCGCGGACCGCTTTCATGGCCCATCGGGTGTGAACCGCGCAATACGTGCCAGTGCGTGGTGCCAGAGTCGAACCAGACGTCCAGCGTGTCAGAGATCTTGTCGTACTTACCGGCCTCGTCACCCAACAGTTCGCTGGCGTCCAGCTTGAACCAGGCTTCGATGCCCTCTTTCTCGACACGCTGCGCCACTTCTTCCATCAGCTCGACGGTACGCGGGTGCAGGTCGCCGCTTTCTTTGTGCAGAAAGAATGGAATCGGCACACCCCAGTTGCGCTGACGCGAGATGCACCAGTCAGGGCGGTTGGCGATCATCGAGTGCAGGCGCGCCTGGCCCCAGGCTGGCACGAACTGTGTGTCTTCAATGGCTTTGACCGCACGCTTGCGCAGCGTGTCGCCGCTTTCAGGCTGCTTGTCCATGCCGACGAACCACTGCGCGGTGGCGCGGTAGATCAATGGCGACTTGTGGCGCCAGCAGTGCATGTAGCTGTGGCTGATGGTTTCGGTGTCCATCAGGCTGCCGACTTCAACCAGTTTGTCGATGATGTTCTGGTTGGCCTTGAAGATGAACTGGCCACCGAAGAACTCCAGCGACTCGACATACACACCGTTGCTCTGCACCGGGCTGATGATGTCGTCGTTGCTCAGGCCGTACTGCTTGCAGATATTGAAGTCGTCCACGCCATAGGCAGGCGAGCAATGAACAATACCGGTGCCCGCGCCCAGCTCTACGTAATCAGCCAGATAGACTGGCGACAAACGGTTGTAGAACGGGTGACGGAAGTTGATCAGTTCCAGCGCCTGACCGGTGGTGGTCGCGATGACCGAGCCTTCCAGTTTGTAGCGGGCCAGACAGCTTTCGACCAGCTCGGACGCCAGCACCAGCAGCTTGTCGCCAACATCGACCAGCGAGTACTCGAACTCCGGGTGGACGTTCAGCGCCTGGTTGGCGGGAATGGTCCACGGCGTGGTAGTCCAGATCACGATGGAAGCAGGCTTGCCCAGCGCGGTCAAGCCGAACGCTGCAGCCAGTCTGGCCTCGTCGGCAATCGGGAACGCGACGTCGATGGTCGAGGATTTCTTGTCCTGATACTCGACTTCGGCTTCAGCCAGGGCCGAGCCACAGTCGAAACACCAGTTGACCGGCTTCAGGCCCTTGAAGACGAAACCGCCCTTGACCATTTCGGCCAGCGCGCGGATTTCCCCGGCTTCGTTGGCGAAGTTCATGGTCAGGTACGGATTGCTCCAGTCGCCCAGCACACCCAGACGGATGAACTCGGACTTCTGGCCTTCGATCTGCTCGGCGGCATAGGCACGGCACAGCTCGCGCGTGCGATCGGCAGAGAGGTTCTTGCCGTGGGTCACTTCGACCTTGTGTTCGATCGGCAGACCGTGACAGTCCCAGCCCGGCACATAAGGGGCATCGAAGCCCGCCAGGGTCTTGGAACGCAGGATCATGTCCTTGAGAATTTTGTTGACCGCATGACCGATGTGAATATTGCCGTTGGCGTACGGAGGGCCGTCGTGCAGGACGAACTTGGGACGATCCTTGCCAATCTCGCGCAGCTTCTGGTACAGGCCAATGCTGTCCCAGCGCTGCAGAGTTTGCGGCTCGCGCTGGGGCAGGCCGGCCTTCATAGGGAAGGCGGTGTCCGGAAGGTTTAGCGTGGATTTGTAGTCGGTCATTTCAGGCTCTTGTTTAGCGGTTGGCCATGCCAATGGGCACGGGCGGCAGCGACGTCCGCATTGATCGCCGTCTTGAGCGCCTCCAGTGAGGCAAAACGCTGCTCATCACGCAGCTTGTGGTGGAAAGCCACCGTCAAACGCCGGCCATACAGGTCGCCGGCAAAATCCAGAAGATGCACTTCAAGGTGAGCACTGCCATCACCTGCCACCGACGGGCGTACGCCGATGTTGGCGACACCCGGCCAGGACTTGCCGTCTATGTCCATGCTGACCAGGTATACCCCGCTCAACGGCACGCGACGACGCTTGAGCTGCACGTTGGCAGTGGGCGTACCCAACTGACGTGCCAGCTTCTGGCCATGCAATACCCGTCCGGTGATCTGGAACGGGCGACCGAGCATGCGCTCGGCAAGTGCGAAGTCCGCCACAGCAAGGGCTTTACGCACCTTGGTGCTGCTGACCCGGACGCCATCGATCTCAACGGTCTGCGCCGCTTCTACGGTAAAACCATACGTCGTGCCGGCCTGCTGCAGGAAGGCGAAGTCACCGACCCGGTCGAAACCGAAACGAAAGTCATCACCCACTTCCAGGTGCTGAACACCAAGACCGTCGATCAGCACGGTTTCAACGAAACTCGCCGCGCTGAGTTTGCACAGGCGCTGATTGAAGGACAGGCACAGAACCCGGTCAACGCCTTCGGCACTCAGCAACTCGAGCTTGTCTCGTAGACGGGCCAGGCGCGCCGGCGCCGTCTCAGGCGCAAAAAACTCACGCGGCTGCGGCTCGAAAATCACCACGCAGCTGGGCACCCCCAATTCGACGGCACGTTCGCGCAGACGCGCCAGGATAGCCTGGTGGCCGCGGTGAACGCCGTCGAAATTGCCAATCGTGGCGACGCAGCCCCGATGCTCGGGGCGCAGGTTGTGAAGGCCTCTAACCAGCTGCATAACGCACTTCTTGCTCATAAAGTGGCCGATTATAACCACACACGGCCGTGGACGACAGGCAACACACCAAGAGCGGGGCAACGTTCTTGATGTGTTACGGAAAAAACCGACAGCCAACCCCTGTCATGCAGCCTACATGACCGCCTTGCGGGCGAAATCCTTCAAGCGAAAGCCCAGCAACAGAAGCATCGCGAAATAGGTGACGACGCCCGCCGCTACCAGCGCCCCCAGACGCAGAAAGCGCTCAAGCATCTGCCCTTCGTCCCATGCAGGCATCCAGTGCATCAAACCCAGCAGGACAGCCGACATCACGGCGACAGCAACCACTAGCTTGAACAGGAACTTCGTCCAGCCGGGCTGGGGCTGAAACAAATCCTGCTTGCGCAATTGCCAGAACAGCAGCCCGGCGTTGATGCACGCCCCCACACTGATAGCCAAGGCCAGACCCGCGTGCTGCAACGGCACGATGAACGCGAGGTTGAGCAACTGAGTGACTATGAGGGTGAAGACCGCAATTTTCACCGGGGTGCGGATATTTTGTTGAGCATAAAAGCCGGGAGCCAGCACTTTGATCAGAATGATGCCCAGCAACCCGACCGAATAAGCGACCAGTGCGCGCTGGGTCATGGCGGAGTCCAGCGCATCGAACTTGCCGTACTGAAACAGCGAAACGGTCAGCGGCTCGGCGAGCAACCCCAGCGCCAGCGTGCAAGGCAGGACCAGCACGAAACACAGACGCAGTCCCCAGTCGAGAATCCGTGAATACTCCTGGCGATCACGCTGTGCGTAGGTTTTAGACAGGATCGGCAGCAGGATCGTACCCAGCGCAACGCCCAGCACACCGGAAGGCAATTCCATCAGACGGTCGGCGTAGTACATCCACGATACGGAACCTGCGACGAGGAACGAGGCAAATATCGTGTTGATGATCAGTGAGATCTGACTGACCGATACGCCAAGAATCGCAGGCAGCATCTGTTTCATCACTCGCCAGACGCCGGTGTCGCGCAGGTTCAGTCGTGGCAGCACCAACATGCCGATCTTTTTCAGGTGCGGCAATTGGTAAAGCAGTTGCAGCAGACCACCGACCAGTACCGCCCAACCCAGCGCCATCACCGGCGGGTCGAAGTACGGCGTCAGGAACAGCGCAAAGAAAATCATGCTGACGTTGAGCAGTGTCGGTACGAACGCAGGCACCGAGAAGCGGTTCCAGGTATTGAGGATCGCGCCGGCCATCGATGACAGGGAGATCAGCAATATATAAGGAAAGGTCACGCGCAGCAGATCGGAGGTCAGCGCGAATTTTTCCGGCGTATCGACAAAGCCGGGTGCCGTGGCCCAGATGACCCAGGGCGCAAAGATCACCCCCAGCAGCGTCACCAATGCCAGCGCCAGCGTCAGCAATCCGGTCACATAGGCGACGAACGTACGCGTCGCCTCCTCACCCTGCTGGCTTTTATATTCAGCCAGGATTGGCACGAACGCCTGGGAAAAGGCGCCCTCTGCGAAAATCCGGCGCAGCAGGTTGGGCAGTTTGAAGGCAATGAAAAACGCATCCGTCGCCATACCCGCCCCGAAAGTGCGCGCGATAATGGTGTCGCGGACAAAGCCAAGAACCCGGGAAACCATGGTGATAGAGCTGACGGCGGCAAGTGACTTGAGTAGGTTCATTGAAAGAATTGTGCGCCTTGGCAAAGGATGGGCGATTAAGCCAGCCGTTTATGCGATACTTCGCGCCGCAAAAACGCCCGAAGCAAGGCCGCGAGTTTACAGGTCACAGGCCGGAAATAAATCCTCTGGTCAAATGTAGCAACCACTCAGCGGATCACCTTAACTGCCCTTGACAAGACTTCAACTCATCGGCATGATTCGCGGCCTATTTTGTTTGCTATTTCACAAAGTCTTTCGAGGAGCTCGACGGTGGCCAACACACCTTCCGCCAAAAAACGTGCAAAACAGGCTGAGAAGCGTCGCAGCCACAACGCCAGCATGCGTTCCATGGTTCGTACCTACATCAAGAATGTAGTTAAAGCCATCGACGCAAAAGACGCTGAAAAAGCGCAAGCTGCTTATGTTCTGGCAGTGCCGGTTATCGACCGTATGGCCGATAAAGGCATCATCCACAAGAACAAAGCTGCTCGCCATAAAGGTCGCTTGAACGGTCACATCAAGGCTCTGAGCCTTGCTGCTGCAGCCTAAGCGATCCGCTTGTTAAAAAACCGACCTCAGGGTCGGTTTTTTATTGCCTGTAGGAAAGCTGCACAGGCAGTGAGCCTACAGAATCCCCCCCGAGAGGCATGCTGTTGCCGCAGCACCCAGGCTATTTCTGCCGGGGGGATAAAACACTGGCGACTTTTTTCCCCAACCTGATAAACGGCGTTTCAATCCAGTTGAACATCACGAACGCCACACCGATGCTGACAGTGATCGACAGGACGAATAGACCTGCTTTATCAATGGTCGATGCGTTATCAGGGATGAATCGACCCAGGAAAATTATCAGCGCGTAATGAACGAGATAAAGCGAGTAGGAAATATTACCGAGAAAAATCAATACACCGCTACCGGCTGCCTCAGAGTGGTAACTGAGCATGACTGTCGACACCACGATTACCAATGCAAGCCAAAAGCCGCCACTCATGCCGAAAACCCGCGACCCGATAATGCAGGCACTTATCACTGCAAGTGACAGGGTCATTTGTATAAGCCTTCGGCCGGACCGCGTCAGAACGGGCAGCTTGTTCGCGAGCATTAACTCGGCCAACATCATGCCAGCAATGAACTCGACAGTGATGGTATTGGAAATCAATTTAATCCAGGCTTGCCAAACATGCGCCGTAGGACTATCAAGCGCAGACTGTGCAGAGAAATCAAAACGGCCATTATAATACAGCTGAAAAACTATCGAAGACGCCATGAAAAAAAGTGCACAAACCGCGCTGCGGTAGCGATAGCTGATACTCATTGAAAGGGTAAATATGAGGTAGAACATAACCTCATAGGTAAGAGTCCAGGGCGGCCCCAGCGGGCTAAAGCCGAACGACGGCCCCTCGGCGCTATAGTCCTGAAGACAGAAATAGAGACTGCACACCCTCTGAGAAAAGTCGGCCTCAGGATACACAAACAGACAGGAAACCAGCCACACAACAAACAGGGCCGGCCACAGACGAAAGAGGCGTCTGATAAAAAACGATATCGGCCGCTCAGGAGACTGATAAGTGATCAGCGTCATAATGAAGCCACTGATAATAAAAAAAACATCCACTCCCAACGCACCCGGTATGTGACCCGCCCAGCCCTCTCCTAATAAAAACGAGTTATGCGCAACGACAACCAACAATGCAGCGAACCCTCGCAAATACTGTAACGAGACTATCTTCATTAACTGGTGATCCTCGCAACACGCCAGACACGCCAGACACGCCAAGAACATACCCACTGACGAGCACGATTATTAATTAACAATCTGCTCGCCTGACACCACACAATCGAAAGCAATGCCGATTTAATTCAAGGATGGCACTAGCACCCAACCTTTAATATCTTGAGTTACTTCAACAGAACCCCGGCAGACCGCCCCTTTTCCGACATTCGCCGTTCGAACGCGAAAAACACCTCAGCCGACTATTACGCGAGAGCTACATCAAGCCACTTCACTCATCCATCCGTCTACTGTCAGAAATAACAGGTACGCAGAGGCCGCAGCCTGATACTCCGTCAAACGACACGGGCTCATTGACCTGCAAAGCTTCAGATGTGGGTGCGCGAGGAAGGGATCACGAAATACCTGCCAATGCGGAGCATTGGCAGGCGAGCAAGGCCTGAATCAAGGTGCGGGCGCGGCTGTCCATGGCAGGATCGGGATCGCGGTGACAGCGTTTTGCGGACTGCCTTCGATGACGCGGTCGCTGTAGACCAGATAAACCAGCGCGTTACGCTTCTTGTCGAAGAAACGCACCACCTGCATGGTCTTGAAGACCAGCGAGGTACGCTCCTTGAATACCTCGTCGCCGTCCTTGAGGGTTTCCTTGAAGCGGATAGGCCCCACCTGACGGCAGGCAATGGATGCTTCGGCGCGATCTTCGGCCAGACCCAACCCACCCCTTACCCCGCCCGTCTTGGCGCGCGACAGGTAGCAGGTCACTCCGTCGACCTTGGGATCATCGAACGCTTCGACAACGATCCGGTCGTTAGGCCCCACCATTTTGAACACCGTCGATACCTGACCGATCTCTTCGGCCGAGACCAGCACAGGTACAAACAATAAAGCAGCCAGAAAACCGTTGATGACGCGCATTGAATCTTCCTTTAAATAACGTTGATCAAACGAGAATCAGATTATCCCGATGGATCAGTTCCGGCTCGGCCATATAGCCCAGCTCACGTACAATTGCTTCGGATGAGTGACCGATAATCTTCTGCGCCTCGATAGCGCTGTAGTTGCTCAGGCCACGAGCGATCTCACGCCCATCCGGAGCGACACACACGACCATCTCGCCACGCCGGAAGCTGCCCTGCACCAGCTTGACGCCCACCGGCAGCAAGCTTTTGTGATCCCTGGCCAGCGCTGAAACTGCGCCATCGTCCAGCACCAGCGTGCCGCGAGTCTGCAGATGGCCAGCCAGCCATTGTTTGCGCGCCGCAAGCATTTCGCGCTCTGGAGAGAGCAATGTCCCCAGCCGCTCACCACCCTTGAGCCGCGCCAGAACGCGCTCGATACGCCCTCCGACGATGACGGTATGAGCTCCGGACCGTGCGGCCAGACGCGCCGCACGCAGTTTGGTCTGCATACCGCCACGCCCCAGCGCCCCTCCCGTGCCGCCCGCCACCGCATCCAGCGCAGGATCATCGGCGCGCGCCTCGTAAATCAGCTGCGCATCCGGATTGTTGCGAGGATCAGCGTCGAACATGCCGTCGCGATCGGTCAGGATGACCAGCAGATCAGCCTCGACCAGATTGGCAACCAGCGCCGCCAGCGTGTCGTTGTCGCCAAAACGGATTTCGTCGGTGACCACCGTATCGTTTTCGTTGATGACCGGTACAACCCCAAGCTCGACCAACGTACGTAACGTGCTACGGGCATTCAGGTAGCGCTTGCGATCCGACAGGTCGTCGTGGGTCAAGAGGATTTGCGCAGTGTGCCGGCCATATTCGGCAAAGCTCGACTCCCACGCCTGCACCAGCCCCATCTGACCGATTGCCGCAGCAGCCTGAAGCTCGTGCATCGCACTGGGTCGCGCAGTCCAGCCGAGACGGCTCATGCCGGCAGCCACAGCCCCGGAAGAAACCAGCACCAGCTCGACGCCTGCTTCATGCAGCGCCACCATCTGCTCAACCCACACACCCATGGCGTTGCGATCCAGGCCCTTGCCATCTGCCGTCAGCAAGGCACTGCCAATCTTCACAACCCAGCGCTGGGCGCCCGTCACTTTGCTGCGCATCGTCTTCCAACCTTAGCCAGAGAGTTTTCAAATTCGAGATACAAAAACGCCGCTAACAATCGTAGCGGCGTTCAAGTTTACTTCAAGCGATCAATCGCGGACGTAAATGATTTCCGGACCGTCTTCATCATCCACATCTTCTTCGTCCCAATCATCGTCGCCGATGTCATGCACGCTCTTCACGCCGCTGCGACGCAGGGCACGCTGATCGTCCAGCGCCTGCAACTGCGCGCGCGCTTCGTCTTCGATGCGCTGATCCAGCTCGGCCAGCTCTTCGGCATAGCCAGGCTCCTCGGCGATACGCAGGCTGCGCTCTTCGAGGTAACGCATGATGTCGCGAGTCAGTTGCTCGGTACCTTCTTTGGCGATCGCGGAGATCACGTAGACAGGGCCAGTCCACTCCAGGCGATCCACGATCTCCTGCTTGCGTGCTTCCTGCTCTTCTTCAAGGATCTGATCGCACTTGTTCAGCACCAGCCAGCGATCACGCTCTGCCAGCGAAGGGCTGAATTTTTCCAGCTCGCTGACGATGACTTCAGCAGCGTCCGGCGCGCTGGTTTCATCCAGCGGAGCCATATCAACGAGGTGCAACAACAAACGTGTACGCGCCAGATGCTTGAGGAAGCGAATCCCCAGGCCAGCGCCGTCGGACGCACCTTCGATCAAGCCAGGGATGTCGGCAACGACAAAGCTCTTCCAGCGATCAACGCTGACCACACCCAGGTTCGGTACCAGCGTGGTGAACGGATAGTCGGCGACTTTAGGCTTGGCAGCCGATACCGAGCGGATAAAGGTACTTTTGCCAGCATTCGGCAGACCTAGCAGGCCCACGTCTGCCAGCACTTTCAGTTCCAGCTTGAGGTCACGCTGATCGCCCGGCTTGCCAGGCGTAGTCTGGCGTGGCGCGCGGTTGGTACTGGATTTGAAGCGGGTGTTACCCAGACCGTGCCAGCCGCCTTGGGCAACCATCAGGCGCTGGCCGTCCTTGGTCAGGTCACCGATGATTTCCTGAGTGGTCGCGTCGATGATGGTGGTGCCGACCGGCACACGCAGCACCAGCTCTTCACCTTTGCGACCCGTGCAATCGGCGCTGCCGCCATTGGAGCCGCGCTCGGCATCGAAGTGGCGGGTATAGCGATAGTCGACCAGCGTGTTGAGGTTGACGTCGGCGATCATGTAGACCGAACCGCCATCACCACCATCACCGCCGTTCGGGCCACCGTTTTCAATGAATTTCTCGCGACGGAAGCTCATGCAACCGTTGCCGCCGTCGCCGGCTTTTACTCGAATGGATACTTCATCTACAAATTTCATAACGCACGCCTCCCGCCACAGGGACGAGCAGAACCACATAAATTACATAAGACTCTTGCAAAAATGAGCGTTGCGATACCGATCAGAAACCAGCGACCCCAGAGGTCAACATCACAACAGCCCGCACAAACAGTTTTGCAAGAGACTCACCTGCCTCTCTACCTCTACAAACAAAAAAGCCCCGTCGCAAGACAGGGCTTTTAAGCTACTGCGTGATTACGCTGCGGAGACTTCAGTCTTCGGAACGATGCTCACGTAGCGGCGACCGAAGGCGCCTTTAACCTGAAACTTGATCACGCCTTCCACTTTCGCGAACAGGGTGTGATCTTTACCCATGCCAACGCCGTAGCCAGCGTGGAATTGGGTGCCGCGCTGACGCACGATGATGTTGCCAGGGATGATAGCCTGGCCGCCATACATCTTCACGCCAAGGCGTTTGGCTTCTGAGTCGCGCCCGTTACGGGTACTACCACCAGCTTTTTTGTGAGCCATGAGTCAATTCTCCAGTTGAGGATTAGGCTGAATTAAGCCTGAATACCTGTAATTTTGATCTCGGTGTACCACTGGCGGTGGCCCATACGCTTCATGTGGTGCTTACGACGACGGAACTTGATGATACGAACCTTATCGTGACGACCTTGCGAAACCACTTCAGCCACAACGGTAGCGCCAGCAACAACGGGAGCACCGATATTGACGTCGTCGCCATTGCCGACCAGCAGAACGCGGTCAAACGTAACGGATTCGCCAGTAGCGATTTCCAGTTTTTCGATTTTCAGGTATTCACCTGGGGCGACTTTGTACTGCTTGCCACCGGTAACAATTACTGCGTACATGGTATTTCTCCGAAAATCCTGCTCACCCAGCTCTTTATAAGAAGAGTATCGGCTGGCATGGCTGCATGGGGCTGGAACGGCCCTTTTGCAATTGCGTAAGGCAGGTGCTGCCCAGGAAAGTTAGGGTGCGCGATTGTACGCAAGGCAATGACGGGTTGCAAGAGGCGGGTCGTCATACCTTGACACGCTCTACCTCGCAACCTAGCATGCGGCGCAACCTATCCGGAGCACGTGTCGCTGATGCAACCCCAAGCCTTCTATCGCGCGGTGGCGGACGACTTTAGTGCCGTTGACCTTATCATCAAAAAGCAACTGACGTCGCGCGTACCGCTGGTCTCGAAAATCGGCGACTACATTACGTCGGCAGGCGGAAAACGCTTGCGCCCTTTGCTGGTACTGCTGTGCGGCAAGGCGCTGGGCCGTGAGGGCGACGATATTCGCCTGCTCGCCGCCACCATTGAATTCCTGCACACCGCCACCCTGCTGCACGATGACGTCGTCGACATGTCCGGCATGCGCCGTGGCCGTTCAACTGCCAACGCCTTGTGGGGCAATGCACCCAGCGTGCTGGTGGGTGACTTCCTTTATTCGCGCTCGTTCGAAATGATGGTTGAACTGGGCTCGATGGAAGTCATGAAGATTCTGTCCAAGGCGACCCGCATCATTGCCGAAGGCGAAGTGCTGCAACTCTCCAAGATCCGCGACGCCAGCACCACCGAAGAAACCTACATGGAAGTGATCCGCGGCAAGACAGCCATGCTGTTCGAAGCCTCGACTCACAGCGCCGCAGCCCTGTGCAAGGCGTCCGAAGCACAGACTGAAGCCCTGCGCACCTTCGGCGATCATCTGGGTGTGGCCTTCCAGCTGGTCGATGACCTGCTCGACTACCGCGGCGATGCCGAAACCCTGGGCAAGAACGTCGGTGACGACCTGGCCGAAGGCAAGCCGACCCTGCCGCTGATCTACACCATGCGTGAAGGCAGTCCCGAGCAAGCCGCTCTGGTTCGTCAGGCCATCCAGAAGGGTGGCCTGGAAGACCTCGAAAGCATCCGCAATGCCGTGGAAAGTGCCGGCGCGCTCGACTACACCGCGCAACTGGCCCGCGACTATGCCGCCCGCGCCATCGCCTGCCTGGACGCCTTGCCACCGAGCGAGTATCGCGATGCGTTGGTCGAGCTGAGTGAATTTGCGGTCGCCCGCACGCACTGACACACACTGAAAGCAACGTAGAGAAGCCCGTCCAGCGTGACGGGCTTTTTATTATCTGCGTGTCAGCGAGCGCTCACACGATAAGGCTCATCAGCCTTTTATCAGCAGATGCAGCCCCAGCAGGCCCATGCCGATAAAGAACACCCGCTTGAACAATGCCGCGCTGATCCGTTTTCGCAGCCACTGGCCAAGCATCATGCCCAATAATGCAGGGGCCAGCGCGATCAGGGATGCGCCAAGCTCCGCACCGCCCAGCGCGCCATTCCATGACAAGCCGACCGCCAATGCGGCAGTCGAGACGGTAAAGGATAGCCCGAGGGCCTGCACCAGTTGATCACGCTCAAGCCCCAGCGCCTGTAGATAGGGCACGACGGGGATCACGAAGACTCCGGTGGCCGATGCAATGACGCCGGTGATGAAGCCACCCAACGGCCCCAGCCAGCGCTCGGCCCTCGCTGCCACCTGAAACGTCGGCAGGAACAGGCCGCTCAAGGCATAAAGCAGAAGCGCTCCACCCAAGGCCCTGGTCATCGAATGACTGCCACTCATGCCCAGCCAGAACGCACCGACGCAGGTGCCAATGAATATCATGATCAGCATCGGCCAAAGGCGTTTGAGCAGTGGCCGCAGGCTGCCGCCGGTAGCCAGTTGCCAGACGTTGGTAAACGCTGACGGAATGATCAGCAAAGCCGCAGCCTGAGGCGGCAGCATGACCAGGCCCAGCAAGCCCATTGCCACGGTGGGCAGGCCGAGGCCGATGACGCCTTTGACCGTACCGGCCAGCAGAAAAGTGCCGATCACCAGTGCCGAAAGGCCCCAGCCGAGGGTGTGGTAAAAATCGAAAACTGCGCTCATCGCATCCCTGTCCGCTTGGTGAAGCCTCATCAGACTAAGGCTGCGAGGCGCGCTCGCTCAGATAAGCCAACACTTCCATTTGATTGCCTGCGAACTCGATCCGCGCGGCCTTGTGCTCACGCTGATAAGCGTACATGGGGTCGTAGTACTCGCCGAGCAGGCCTTCGATCCAGGCACGATGCAGCTCGACCGCGCCGCTGCGCTGCTGTTCTTCCAGCGCGGACTGCATGAACGCCAGCAAACGCTGATGGCGCTCGCCACCCAGACGTTTGTGTATGTTGTTCAGGCTCTGCAACAGGCGATCGGCAAACAACCCGAAACCAAGCTCTTCGCCCTTGACGTTGATGAACTCTGCGCAAAGGTTAACCACATAATCAGCCAGAATGCGCTCGACACGGTTGTCGAAGCTGTCTTCCAGCCAGACCATCGGGCAGCTTTGCATGGCCTGGTGCAACTCCAGCGGCACGTTGCAACTGCCTACCAGACGGCTCTCGTCTTCCACCACGAATCGTTCGATGCCGGCCGCACGTTTTTTAAGCAGGTCGATGGCCAGCCGGTTCTCGAAATCGATCTGCGCCGGCTGCCCGGTGGCCCGTTTGCCAAAGCTGGAGCCGCGGTGGTTGGCAATGCCTTCCAGGTCCAGACTGTCTGAAAGTTGCGTCAGCACCTCGGTTTTGCCAGTGCCTGTCATGCCGCCGAGTACGACCAGACCACATTCGGTGACGGCCTCGTGCAGCGTGTCGAGCAGGAAGGTGCGCATCGCCTTGTAGCCGCCAAGGATGCGCGGGTATTCGATGCCAGCCTCTTTCAGCCAGCGCTGCACCGTCTGCGACCGCAGCCCACCGCGAAAGCAGTACAGGTAGCCATTAGGGTTGGCTCTGGCGAACGCGACCCAGGCCTCGACCCGCGCGTCCTTGACCTGCCCGCAGACCAACTGGTGCCCAAGCTGAATGGCAGCCTCCTGGCCGTGCTGCTTATAGCAGGTGCCCACCTTTTGGCGCTCGATGTCGTTCATCAGCGGCAGGTTGATCACACCGGGAAAAGCACCCTTGGAAAACTCGACGGGCGCGCGGGCATCCATCATCGGCACATCGTTGAGGAAAAGCGTGCGGTAGTCGCTGCTGTTGTCGGCCATCAGAACACCTCGACGGCGTGGGTCTGTCGCTCCAGCAGGGTGCCGATCGGTGTGAGCAGCAGGCCCAGTTCGGCAGCCACCGTCAGAAACTCCGCCTCGCTTTCCGGGCTGACAGCGACCAGCAGGCCGCCGCTGGTCTGCGGGTCGCATAACAGGTCGCGCTGGGCATCGCTCAGCGAACCGATCTTGTCGCCGTAGCTTTCGAAATTGCGCAGTGTGCCGCCGGGCACGCAGCCCTCGGCAATATAGTGATCGACACCAGGCAGGCGCGGTACTGCAGCGAAATCAAGACGAGCGGTCAACCCTGCGCCGTCAGCCATTTCCACCAGATGCCCAAGCAGACCGAAGCCGGTGACATCGGTCATCGCCGCCACGCCGGCCAGCTTGCCGAAGCGACTGCCCGGTTTGTTCAGGGTACACATCCAGTCGCGCGCCAGGCCGACATCCTCTTCGCGCAGTTTCGATTTTTTTTCGGCGGTGGTCAGAATGCCGATGCCCAGCGGCTTGGTCAGGTAAAGCGTGCAACCGGCCTGGGCAGTGTCGTTGCGTTTCATGTGTTTTTTCTGCACCACACCCGTGACGGCCAGGCCGAAGATCGGTTCCGGCGCATCAATGGAGTGACCGCCAGCCAGCGGGATACCGGCAGCGTCGCACACTGCGCGACCGCCCCGGATGACCTCTCGGGCCACCTCAGGCGGCAGCAGATTAACCGGCCAGCCGAGAATCGCGATGGCCATCAGCGGGTCGCCGCCCATCGCATAGATATCGCTGATCGCGTTGGTCGCTGCGATGCGGCCGAAATCGAACGGATCATCGACGATGGGCATGAAGAAGTCGGTGGTCGACACCACTCCACGCTCGTCGTCTAGCGCATAGACCGCTGCGTCGTCACGAGAGGTGTTGCCTACCCACAATTTAGGGTCCAGGTTCTGAGCGCCGCTGCCGGCGAGGATAACGTCCAGCACCTTAGGGGAAATCTTGCAGCCACACCCTGCTCCGTGACTGTACTGGGTCAGGCGGATTGGCTCATTCATCGCGGCACTCTCGGTAACGGGGAAACAGGCTGCGGAGTCTAGGGGCTGTGCCGGCCTCAGCGCAAACCGCTTCGCCCGCCGGTTGTCCCCCCCGACAGTCAGCCTGTGAAACTGGCCTTTCTCGCCATGCCTCTTATAATCCCCGCGCACTGTTGCCGAATCCTGCAAAACGCTGCCTGTTCACTCAGGCGGCGTTTTCCCCTTTTTTCCGCTATTGAACCGGAGAACTTCCATGCTCAAGCGTACCCTGGCGCTCGCCGCCGGCCTTGCCCTGTCCTTCTCCGCGCTGACCAGTCACGCGGCTGACACCTTGCGTGTTTCGGCCATTCCGGATGAAGCGCCTACCGAACTGCTGCGCAAGTTCAAACCGCTGGGCGCTTATCTGGAGCAGCGTCTGGGCATGAAAGTAGAGTTCGTGCCAGTGGCGGACTATCCGGCAGTGGTCGAAGCGCTTGCCACTGATCGGCTCGACATGGCCTGGCTGGGTGGCTTCACATTTGTCCAGGTCAACCTCAAGACGGGTAACGCTCTGCCGCTGGTACAGCGTGAACAGGACGCCCAGTTCACTAGCAAATTCATCACTTCCGACCCGAACGTAAAGACCCTCGCCGACCTCAAGGGCAAGACGTTCGCCTTTGGCTCGGTGTCGTCGACGTCGGGCAGCCTGATGCCGCGTTATTTCATGCTCAAGGAAAACATCAAGCCGGAGACGTTCTTCAGCCGCGTCGCTTACTCGGGCGCGCATGACGCAACCGCTGCCTGGGTACAGGCGGGCAAGGTCGATGCGGGCGTACTGAATGCCAGTGTGTGGGACAAACTGGTTGCCAGCGGCAAGGTCGACACCAACAAGGTTCACGTCTTCGCGACCACACCGACTTACTTCGACTACAACTGGACCGTGCGCGGCACTCTCGACCCGGCACTGGCGGCGAAGATCAAACAGGCATTCCTTGACCTGGACCCGGCCAACCCTGAGCAGAAGGCAATTCTTGACCTTCAGGCTGCTAGCCGCTTTATCGAGACAAAGCCTGAGAACTACAAGGGCATCGAAGAAGCCGCACGCGCTGCTGACCTGCTGAAATGACCCTGCGCCTGTCCGCAATCGAGTTGCGCCACAGCAACGGCACGCGGGCGCTGCGCGATCTGGATCTGAGCGTCGCGCGTGGTGAACGGGTGGCGATTATCGGCCCGTCCGGCGCTGGCAAGACGACGTTGCTAAACCTGTTGGCCAGCGCTCTGCCACCCAGCGCCGGCCAACTGGAGGTGCTGGGGGTCAATCCCTGGCAACTCTCCAGCAGACAACGCCAGCACCTGCGCAGCCGTATTGCCCTGATTCATCAGGCGCCGCCGTTGCCCCCACGTCAACGTGTGGTAACCGCGGTGTCGGCGGGCAAGCTGGGCCAATGGGGGCTGGGCAAAAGCCTGCTGAACCTGCTGCATCCGCTGGATGTACCCGGCGCGCGCGCAGTGCTTGCCAGGCTGGATCTGGCCGACAAGCTCTTCGAGCGCTGCCAGCAGTTATCCGGCGGTCAGTTACAGCGCGTCGGTATTGCTCGCGCCCTGTATCAGGCGCCAGAACTGTTGCTGGCCGATGAGCCTGTCTCGGCAATGGACCCGCGTCTGGCGGATCACACGCTGGCGTTGTTGTGTCAGCACGCCCTCGAACACAATGTCACGCTGGTCGCCAGCCTGCATGCGGTAGAGCTGGCGCTGGCGCACTTTGCGCGGATCATCGGTGTGCGCGATGGACGCATCCATTTTGACCTCAAGGCCAGCGAGGTCGAACGGCAGCATCTCGACACGCTATATGCCAATGAACAACTGCGCCCTGAACCCACCTCCGACGCCACCGACCTGCCTTGGACACCGCGATGCTGAGTCGGGACCAGCGCGACCCGGCGGCGGTACCACGCCTGCTGTTGACGCTGCTGGCCGTGGCCCTGCTCTGGCCGGGAATTCGTCTGGCCGAACTGAACCCGTTTGTATTGCTGCAGGCCGACAACGCCCGGACGATGGGCAACTTTCTCGCCGGGTTCTGGCCTCCGGCGCATTCTGCAGAATTCCTCGGCCTGCTGCTGGATGCCACGCTGCAAACCCTGGCTATCGCCACAGCGGGCATCGCCCTCGCGCTGCTGTTGGCGGTGCCGGCCAGCCTGCTCGCCAGCAAGGCGCTTTCCCTGTCGGCAGCCTCTCGCGGCGGGCGGCCCGGCTGGCTTGGCCAATGCCTGCGCTGGCCGGTCCGCGGGCTGTTGATCTTCTTGCGCAGCGTGCCGGAAATCGTCTGGGCGCTGCTGTTCGTGCGCGCAGTCGGCCTAGGGCCCACTGCCGGTGTATTGGCCATCGCCATTACCTATGCAGGCATGCTGGGTAAGGTCTACGCCGAGATTTTCGAATCCGTGGACCAGCGACCGGCCCACGCGCTGCTCCAGTCGGGCAGCGGCAGGCTCGCCGCACTGGCCTACGGCATTCTGCCCAATGCAGCCGCTGAGCTGACCTCTTACACCGTGTACCGCTGGGAGTGCGCGGTTCGGGCTTCTGTGGTGATGGGCTTTGTCGGCGCGGGCGGCCTCGGCCAACAGATCGACCTGTCGATGCGCATGTTTGCCGGTGACGAGGTGGCAAGCATGCTGTTGACCTTCCTGCTGCTGGTGCTGCTCGCCGACCAGCTCAGTCGCTTGTTGCGCAGGCAGTTCACATGAAACGCACGGGCAACGTACTGTTACTACTGGCGATACTCGTAGCGGTGATCGGGTCGTTCCTGTACCTCGGTCTGGACCTGTTCACGCTGGGCAGTCATGACAACCTGACGCAAATGGGCCGTTATGCGTTGCGCTTCATGAGCCCCGACCTCAGCAGCGAGCACTTGCAGGCAATCATCAAGGGCGCTTTGGAAACACTGGCCATGTCGGCGCTGGGTACATTGCTGGCCGCTGTTGTCGGTTTGCTGTTGGCGTTGCCCGCTGCCGGTCGGCTGGGCTGGCCGCTGCGCAGCCTGAGCCGCTTGCTGCTCAATGCACTGCGCGCCATCCCTGAGCTGGTCTGGGCGGTGCTGATGGTGCTGGCTGCCGGGCTCGGCCCAAATGCGGGCACGCTGGCACTGGCCCTGCACACCACCGGCGTACTCGGCCGCCTGTTTGCCGAAGCGCTGGAAAATACCTCACCAGAGCCCGCCGCTGCGATTCGCCTGCAAGGTGGCAGCGCCTGGCAGGC
The DNA here is from genome assembly GCF_000156995.2 of Pseudomonas coronafaciens pv. oryzae str. 1_6. Classification (NCBI taxonomy): domain Bacteria; kingdom Pseudomonadati; phylum Pseudomonadota; class Gammaproteobacteria; order Pseudomonadales; family Pseudomonadaceae; genus Pseudomonas; species Pseudomonas coronafaciens. Next base: position 4,692,200 of record NZ_CP046035.1, read on the forward strand.
ATTCGGTTATGGAACGTTGCCCAACCTCTGGCCGCAATTGCTGGCCTACACGCTGTACCGCTGGGAAAATAATATTCGCATGGCCAGCGTGCTGGGCTTCGTCGGTGCAGGAGGTCTGGGACAGATGCTTTACGTCAGCCTCAGCCTGTTCCAGGAGGCGCAGGCCAGTTCGGTGATTCTCGCCATGCTGATCCTGGTCTTTGCCGTCGATGCATTAAGCGGCTGGAGCCGGCAGCGTTGGGTGCGCAACTGAACAGACCCGCAGAAACAAAAACGCCACGCCCCTGAAACCCAGGGCTGTGGCGTTTTTGGCGAGATGACTCAGTAACCCAGTGACAACCCGGTGTTGCGTCTTGGGTCGTTGGCCCCGTAGAACCGATTGTTGCCGACCGGCTTGCCGCCCAGCGAAGGCGCGCCAACCAGAATCGCTGCCACGTGGTTGAGTGGTTGCGGACCGGCGAATTTCTGGCCCCAGCTTTCGAGAATCTTCAGCGTGTCCGGGCTGACCGCGAAGGTATCGATATTGGTTTCTTCAGGCTGCCATTGCTGGTGGAAACGCGGCGCGTCCACGGCTTCCTGAATATTCATGCCGTAGTCGATGACATTGAGCATGGTCAGCAGGGTTGCGGTAATGATGCGGCTGCCACCCGGCGTACCGACGACCATGACAGCCTTGCCATCCTTGGTGACGATGGTCGGGCTCATCGACGACAGCGGCGTCTTGCCCGGCGCGATGGCGTTGGCTTCGCCCTGCACCAGCCCATACATGTTGGGCACGCCGACCTTGACGGTGAAATCATCCATTTCGTCGTTGAGAATCACACCAGTCTTACTGGCCATGACGCCCGCGCCGAACCAGTTGTTCAGGGTATAGGTCACCGATACGGCGTTGCCCCATTTGTCGACAATCGAATAATGGGTGGTGTTGCTGCCTTCGTGGGGCGCGACACCGGGTTTGATCTTGTTCGAGTCACCGGCTTTGTGCGGGTCGATAGCCGCGCGCAGCTTGGCCGCGTACTTGACGTCCAGCAGATGCTCAAGCGGGTTCTTGACGAAATCGGGGTCGCCCAAGTAGCTGTTTCGGTCAGCGTAGGCATGGCGCATGGCTTCTATCTGATAATGCATCCCCTGCGCCGAGCGAAAGCCCAGCTCTTTCATCGGGTAGCCTTCGAGGATGTTGAGAATCTGGCAGATGACTACGCCGCCGGAACTCGGTAGCGGCGCCGACACGACGTGATAGCCACGGTAGTCGCACTCGACCGGTGCCAGCTCGCGGGTCTTGTAGTGGTCGAGGTCGGCTTGGGTGATGATGCCCTTGCCAGCCTGACTCGAATCGACCAGCGCCTTGGCGACCCAGCCTTTATAGAAACCGTCACTGCCCTTCTCGGACACTTCCTTGAGCGTTTTGGCGAGGTCCTTCTGCACCAGCTTCTGACCAACCTGCATCGGTTCGCCCTTGTTGAGGAAGATCGACCCGGAATCGGCCATGTCCGCCTTGAACACATCGGTGGCGCTGGACAGCATGTCCACATCGCCCTGCCCCAGTACGAAGCCGTCTTCAGCCAGTTTTATCGCCGGAGCAATGACCTCTTCGCGCTTGCGCGTGCCGTATTTGCTCAGGGCCATTTCCATGCCGGACACGGTGCCTGGTACGCCGACGGCCAGGTGACCTTTGACGCTCAGGTCAGGGATGATCTTGCCGTCCTTGTCCAGATACATATTGGCTGTCGCTGCAAGGGGGGCCTTTTCGCGGAAGTCGAGGAAGGTCTTGCGTCCGTCAGCCAGCTGGATGGTCATGAAGCCGCCGCCACCTAGGTTACCCGCCGCGGGATAGACCACCGCCAGCGCATACCCGACTGCAACCGCGGCATCGACGGCGTTGCCACCGGCCTTGAGCACATCGACACCTACGTGAGTAGCTAGATGCTGGGCGGTCACGACCATGCCGTTTTCAGCGGCAACCGGGGCTTGTGATGCCGCGAATGTGGGGAAATACGCGACAATCAGTGCTGTCGCAATCAGCGACCTGGCGAGGGGTTCGAACTTCATGGTCGGTCTCTTCTTTTTCTGAGTCGGGGACGTTTGATGAGTACAGCGCCAGGCCTGGGGCAAGGGACGCTGTGCTTCTGATCAAAGCGTACCGGGCATCCCTGTGCGGGTATGACGACGTCCAAAGTAGCCGGTTCTTTCGCGTTTACCTAATGCAAAAACCGGAAACACATTAAGCTGACATCTACGTCCTGCAATATAGGCACTCACGATTTTCTACGATACCCCTCGATGATCGCCGAAAAATCCTTGCCGCCATCGCCGCGCAGGCTCATTGCCTGATAAAGCTGTTGGGCCACAGCGCCGAGAACCACCGGTTGCTGCACCGAACGTGCTGCTTCGGTTGCCAAGCCCAGATCCTTGAGCATCAGTTCAGCGCCAAAGCCGCCGCTATAACCACGCGATGCTGGCGCGGTTTCGACGATGCCAGGCCAGGGGTTATAAGCCTCGGAGCTCCAGCAGCGGCCCGTCGAGGTATTGATGATGCTGGCCAGCACTTCGGTGTCGATGCCCAATGCATTGCCCAGCGCCATCGATTCGGACACACCAATCATGGAAATCGCCAAGAGCATGTTGTTGCAGATCTTGGCGATCTGCCCGGTGCCCACGTCGCCGCAATGCACGATGTTGCGGCCCATCAGCGCCAGCACCGGTTTGAGCGTGGCAAAATGCTGCACAGAGCCGCCGACCATGAACGTCAACGTCCCGGCCTGTGCGCCACCGGTTCCGCCTGACACAGGTGCATCGCCCAGGATGACGCCCTGCTGCGTAGCAATGCCAGCGATATCGCGGATGGTCTGCGGATCAATGGTGCTGCAATCAACAGCCGGGACGCCGGGCGAAATCCCCTTCAGCACACCGTCGTCATTCAGGTACACGCTGCGCACATGCGCAGCTGCGGGCAGCATGGTAATAACCAGCTCACTGCCTTCAGCCGCCTGTCTGGGGGAATCGCTGACCTTGGCGCCCAGCCCGGCAAACTCGCTCAGCACAACCGTGTTCACGTCGAACAGTTGCAGGCTGTGACCTGCGTTGATGAGGTTGCGGGCCATGGGAGCGCCCATGTTGCCCAGACCGATGAATGCAATGTTCATTATTGTTCTCCCTGGCCTTATCGGCAGTCAGCGCTCAGCGCAAATTGATCGTGGTGTTCACGCCATCATTCACGCTGTCGTCGTCGAACCAGCGGCTGGTGACGGTCTTGGTCTGAGTGTAGAACTGCACCACCTGTTTGCCATAAGGCCCCAGATCGCCCAGCCTGGAACCTCGCGAGCCGGTGAAGCTGAAGAATGGCACCGGCACGGGGATCGGAATGTTGATCCCTACCTGCCCCACGTCGATCTCACTCTGAAACTTGCGCGCCGCTGCACCACTTTGCGTGAACAACCCGGTGCCGTTGCCAAACGGGTTAGCGTTGACCAGCGCAATGGCCTCATCCAGCGTGTCGACCTCCAGCACCACCAGTACCGGACCAAAGATTTCCTGCGTGTAGATCTGCATGTCGGTGGTAACGCCCGAGAACAGCGTCGGTCCCACGAAATTACCGCCTTCATAGCCCGCCACAGACACATCACGACCGTCCAGCTCAAGCGTGGCGCCTTCACGTACGCCGCTGTCGATCAGATCGAGAATGCGTTGCTTCGCCCGCCGGGAAATCACCGGGCCAACGTCCGTGCCTGGCTCGTGACCGGCATTGACCTTGAGTTTCTGCGCCAACGCCTTGAGCTCCGGCAGCCATTGCTTCGACGCACCGACCAGCACCACTACGGACGTCGCCATGCAGCGCTGACCGGCCGCACCAAAACCTGCCCCTACCAACGCATTCAGGGTCTGCTCACGATTGGCGTCAGGGAGCACGACCGCATGATTCTTCGCGCCCATCATCGCCTGCACACGCTTGCCATGCCGCCCGGCCAGGTCATACACGTGAGTGCCGACGGCAGTCGAACCGACGAAGGAAACAGCCTTGATATCCTTGTGCATACAGATCGCGTCCACCACATCCTTGCCGCCGTGCACCACATTGAGCACGCCAGCCGGCACACCCGCCTCGACCGCAAGTTCGACCAGGAGCATGGTCGACAGCGGATCCTGCTCGGAGGGCTTGAGGACAAAGGTGTTGCCGCAGGCAATCGCCATCGGAAACATCCACAGTGGAATCATCGCTGGAAAGTTGAACGGGGTAATACCTGCGCACACACCGATGGGTTGGCGCAGCGTATAGGTATCAACGCCACTGGCGACGTTCTCGGCGAACTCGCCCATTTGCAGCGTACCGATCGAACACGCGTGCTCGACCACCTCCAGGCCGCGAAAAATGTCGCCCTCGGCGTCCGCCAGCGTCTTGCCCTGCTCGGCGCTCAGTACCGCAGCGATACGTTTGGAGTGCTCGCGGATCAGCGCCTGCAACCTGAGCATGATGCGCATGCGAGCCCCGATTGGCGTGTCACGCCAACTCCGAAAGGCGGCCTGCCCGGCGGCCACTGCGGCATCAACTTCGTCGGGCGTCGCAAAAGGCACTTGGGCAAGAACTTCCTGAGTGGCCGGGTTGACGACGTCTTGCCATTCGCTGCTTTGCGAGTCGATCCATGCACCGTTGATCAGCAGTTTCACACGGGCAACGGTGGTCGATGTGTCGCTTAATGAGGCATTCATCTGAAGCGTTCTCCTTCAGCAAACCATGCATCCGAAGCCTTTTTACAGGGGCCGTCATGGTCTCCCGACAGTCTTGTTTTTGAGTTGGTCAGGGGCCGCGCTTTGGAGTATAGATGTGCAAACTTCTAACAAGAACGCAGATAAAAGCAGGGTCAACATGCATAAAAACATCACCTCCCTGGGATCGTTGAACTGGGATGACCTGAAGTTTTTCCTTGAAGTGGCACGCACCCGTAAAGTCAGCAGCGCTGCCCGTCGGCTGGCTGTGGACTACACCACCGTGTCACGACGCATCAACTCGCTGGAAACCTCGCTTGGCACGCTGCTCTTCGAAAAGTCACGCAATAACGGTTTCATCATGACCGCCGAAGGTCAGCGCTTGCTGGGCTACGCCGAGTCCATCGAAAGCACGTTGCACATGGCCTGCGAGCAGGTTTCCGGCTCTAGCGTGGCATTGTCCGGGCACGTTCGCGTGGGCTGCACCGAAGGCTTCGGCAGCTTTTTCATCACCCCGCAACTGAGTCACTTTCTCGACAGCTACCCCAGCATTTCGCTGGATATCCTGCCGTTGCCACACTTCATCAGCCTGTCCAAGCGCGAGGCTGACATTGTCATCGCCCTTGAGCGCCCGGATCACGGGCCGTACGTGTGCTGCAAACTCTGCGACTACAGCTTGCGCCTGTACGCGACCCAGGATTACCTCGACAGCCATCCGCCGATTCAGCGCAAGGCAGATCTGGCCGAGCATCTCTTCATCAGCTACGTCGACGACCTGGCATTCAGCTCGGAGCTGCTTTACCTGAGCAACCTGCTGCCCAACGCTCAGGCGCAACTGCGCAGCACCAGTGTCATCGCCCAGTACACCGCTGCGCTGCAAGGCCGCGCACTGGCGATCCTGCCGTGCTTTCTGGCTGCTCAGGACCCGCGACTGTTACCGGTGCTGGCGGAGGAAGTGAACGTTACCCGGCAGTTCTGGATGTACTGCCGCGAGGACTTGAGGAAGCTGAAGCGGATCACGTTGCTGTGGGATTACATTCGGGAGGTGACGGAGTTGAACAAGGGGTTCTTATTGGGAAAGGCAGCGGCGGCAAGGTTTATCGGTTGATGCGCAAGCGCTTGGCCCACTCAGAAACGCGTTTGATGCTGCGCAACTCGCCGTAAAATCGCGCAATTTTCTGCGCAGATTTTTGCTGTATTTTTTTAGAGATTATTCTCAACCAACTGATTTATATATACAAAATCAGGGTGGCACTGTTCTTGTAATGACTCCCTCCGTTCGATGGGCGCGATTGCCCGTTACTTCGGAGAGATTCGGATGTTCGCTTCTGCCAACCAGCCATGCTTCAGTCTGAGCCTCGAGGGCCCCAAACATGGGTTTCAGGTTCTGGCGTTCACCGGCCATGAAGCCATCAGCCAGCCTTTCTGCTTCACGCTGGGGCTGGTCAGCGAGCGCACGTCGCTGGATCTGGAAAGCTTGTTGGGCCTCCCGGCTTTTCTGCAATTTGCTCCTGACGGCGGCGGCATCCATGGGCTGATTGATCGTATTGCCCAAGGCGATTCAGGTCCACGCCTGACCCATTACTCAATGACGCTGCGTCCGCGTCTGGCCCGTCTCGGCCATCGCACCAACCAGCGTATTTTTCAGCACCAGACGGCGCCGCAAATTATCGCCACGGTGCTCGAAGATCACCATCTGCTCGCCAACACCTACAGGTTCGAACTCGGCACGAACTGCCCCGAGCGCGAATACTGCGTGCAATACAACGAATCTGATCTGCACTTCATTCAGCGGCTGTGCGAAGAAGAAGGCTTGCACTACCACTTCGAACACAGCTTTACGGCACACAATCTGGTGTTTGGCGATGACCAGACGGTGTTCCCGAAACTTGAGTCAGTGATCTACAAGCAGGACAACGGGCTGGCAGGCAAAGAGCCGGTAATCCGGGACTTCAAGCTACGCCTCGAAACCCGCTCCGACAGCACCACCCGCCGAGACTATCACTTCGAGAAGCCGCATCTGACCATGCAAGGCTCTGCTCATGGTGACGTCAGTCCGGAGCTTGAAGATTACGATTACCCTGCCGGTTTTGCGCACCGCGACAGGGGCGAGCAACTCGCTAGACGCGCCCTCGAACGGCATCGTCATGATTACCGACAGGGCGAAGGTCAAAGTGATCAACCGCGTTTGGTCAGCGGGCATTTTGTGCAGTTGAGCGAGCACCCAGACCAGGCATGGAATGACCTCTGGTTATTGACGGACGTTCGCCATGAGGGCAGTCAGCCGCAAGTTCTTGAGGAGCATGCCCACCCGATACGAAACGACGTCAATTTGCGCCAGGGCTATCGCAATACTTTCCGGGTGACCCCGTGGAAAGCTCCGTATCGAACGCCCTTGCGGCACCCGAAACCGCGCATACCCGGCAGCCAGACCGCCGTAGTCACAGGCCCGAAAGATCAGGAAATACACTGCGACCGGCATGGCCGGGTCAAGGTGCAGTTTCATTGGGATCGCGAAGGTCAGGCCAATGACCGCACTAGCTGCTGGCTGCGAGTGTCGTCCAGTTGGACTGGCAATCGCTACGGTGGGATGGTCATCCCGCGAGTCGGCATGGAAGTGCTGGTGACCTTTCTGGAGGGTGATCCCGACCGCCCAATGATCAGCGGCTGCCTGTACCACGCCGAACACGTCCCGCCCTACGACTTGCCCGCACATCAGACACGCAGTGTGTTCAAAACCTTGAGCAGCCCTGGTGGTAATGGTTCGAACGAGCTGCGCATCGAGGACCTGGCCGATCAGGAACAAATCTACATTCACGCCCAGCGGGACTGGGAACAGCACATCAGACACGATCAGAAAATCCACGTTGGCCATGAGCGTCACGATCATGTCGAAGCCAACAGCTACAGCGTGTTCAAGGCAGCCGAGCATCGAACCGTTGAGGGTGACCGGCTGACTGAAGTCAAAGCCAGTGATCACCTGACCGTGGGCGGCACGCAGCACATCAAAACGGGTGATGGGTTACTGGCAGAGGCCGGAGAAGAAATCCATATCAAGGCTGGCGACAAGGTGGTGATTGAGGCCGGTCTCGAAATCACCTTCACTGCGGGCGGCTCATTCATCAAGATCGACCCCAGTGGCGTGACCGTGAACGGGCCACAAATAAAGCTCAACTCCGGGGGCCAGCCGACAGCGGGAACCGAAGCAACACCCCTGCGGCCGGGGCTCGTGAAACCGATCGATGACAGCAAGCCGGGGCTGTTGCTGATGCAGCGTCTGAGAGGGTCAGGGCCGATCGTCGAACTCTGCCAAAAACCCAAAGGCGGAACGCCTGCAGACTGCCCGCTTGTCGATTGCGGCTGCCGGAAAGCATCGCAGTCGGGAGGTCGGCAATGAGCCTTTATGTGCTACTGGAACGCACTGATTCGCTACTGGAACAGCTTTACCGACTGCTGCCCGCCCCAGAGCCCTGCATGCTCTTTGACGAGACCGAGCTGACCAACAGCAGACAGGCAAGTCCCGTTTTTCTGGATGCCGACGGACAGCATCCGTTACTGGAAGCCGTTTCTGAAAACCCCGACGACTGGCCGGGCCTGATCATCGAAAGCGCTTCGCCGGTCGAGGTCGTACTCGCTCACCTCAGACACATCCTGATGGTCCGATTCGAAGGGAACCGTCGAGGCGTTCTGCGCTATTCGCACCCTGTAACGGCCAGCTATTTCTTTACCGCCGAGACACCGCAAACCAGTACTCAGTGGCTGGGGCCCATTTCTCGACTTCGCTGGTACGGCGGAACCTGGGCGGACATCGCGCAAGGCAATCAACACTGGATCAGCATCGACAATCCGCACGCGTCTCGCTGGAAACCGCCATACCCCTTGGTCACGCCAGGCCTGAGCCTGCGTCAGGAAGACGCTTTACGGCTTCAGAACAGGGAATCTCCTCAATGACCACCGACAGCCTGAGCGCAGGGCCTTGTTGCGAAATGAACAAGCTGATCGTGCAGATCGCGGGCCGGGATCATTCAGACCGGCAACAGGTTTTGTTGATCAGCCCTAAAGATGATCGTGTTTATCAATCCAGACCGGAAAAACTGGATCACGTGCATTACAGCTGCATCCTGGAAGTCTGGGATCACATCGACGGCGCGCACCTTCACTTGCAGATCGCGACCACCGATGGCGAGCCAATTCGTCTGCCTTTGTTGCACAAAACGCAGGTCACGCCACGACAGGCCGATGCGCAGTTCAACCAGATAGTGCCGGTGCTGCCGTTTGTGCCGCTGCCTGGCTCCCGAACCGTATACGACCTCGGCACGCCGGTACTGGCTCGCGCGGGTTATGTGTATGTGTTTTATCAGGAGAAACTGTGGCGCGAGCTGGAGATTCAAGTCAGCGAAACCGGCAGCACTTATCACGACATCGATGTAGCCCGTTATCGGAGGCAAGACGGTTTCCTGCCCGGAGAGCGCAAGCCACGCGGCGCGGCACTTGAAGACATCTGGCTGCCGGCGCTCTGGAACAACCGGCAAGCAACGGCTGTGCAGCTGTGTTTCTCGGAAGTTCAGCTCAGTGCGCCACGCCTCGAACGTCTGGAAAAAGACGCTGCATCAAGAAGCACCCGCTGCAAAAACCTTGACCTGAGCCAGTCAAAAAAGCACTTCACAGACCTGTACAAGGGCAAGCCCGATGGCAAGGCGATGCTTGACGCGTTTTTCGACTTTGATGCCAAAGACCCTTTCACTCAGGCACTTCTCGCCCCGATCAAGGCAACCCGGCTGAATCTGCAGCACAACGTGTTTCCGGTCAGTCTGGCTGCACCGCAACGCGCCCGGCAGCCCGGTTATGAAAGACTGCTCGATCATCCAGCGCGGTACCTGTGCGATCTGTCGGGGCAGTTTCCGGTCGAGTCTTTCAGACAAGCCAGGGCATTTCTCGCCCAAGCTGACAGAGGCATCACAGTGCAGAACGTCAGGCACCTGGAACTGACAGCGATGGCCGATGCGCTGCTGGCCAGCTTGCCGGTCGAGGACGACGCAGAGCCCGTTGATGCGGGTGTGCTCTGGGAAGCACAGACCAGTGTCGCCGATGTGCTGGAGAAAGCTCGCCAAAGGCAGGTCTGCGGTGTGCTGCTGGACGATGCCTGCTATCGAGTGCGACATCTGCGGCAACGTGTCGATACATGCCAGCAACTGTTTGCGCTTTGCGCCCGACACGCCATTCGCCACCCGCACCATGCCAGCGCTTTGCTGGTGCAACAACTGGTGGTGCCGCGCAATATTCGCGGCCAGGAAAACCCGCTGCATACGACGATGGCCAAGCTGCATGAGCCTGGCAGGCAAATGATCAACCAATGCACGGCCACGGTTCAGCGCGCGGTGGTCTGGCGGCACATGCTCAGCGCTCAGGACGCACTGATAGACAGTCTGAAACAAAGCACCACGGAACAAATGCTGGCTGATCACTTGAGCCTGGAAGGTTTCGACTACGTGGCGGCAATGTATGAGTTGAGCCGGACCCTGGCGACCCTGGCGCTGCTGCCGTCCACTGTCGATCCGCTGGCGCCCGGCGGCGATATGGTGGATGCAGTCACAGGTATTGGTCTTTGGGATCAGGCCGTGAGCCCGGGGCAGAAGTTTCTGGAGCATATCGCCAGCGATGACACGTCGCCTCTGCATCTTATGCTTTGGCCAGAATGCGATCTGCTGACTGCTTGCGCGCCCTATGTCGTGCCGCTTAGCGATGACAAGAACATGGGCGACGGCCGCTTTCGCGCCACTGAACTGGCTCGTTTCGAGACCCGGCCAGCGCCTGACCCTGTCACTCAGGTCACGCTGGATGCCACCACCCTCGCCAACCTGCTGGCGGGAGACAACCTGCAGAACTTTTTTCTCATCAACAACGGCAAAGCCACAACGGCGGCGCTGATCGGGATCTTTGAAAACCTGCAAAGCGCCTCGGACGGCGCCGCGAACGCCGTCGCCAAAGCCAACCAGGCACTCGCGTCTGCCAAAGGCGGTTTAAAAAGTACCCATGCCAATGCCCCCTCGGCAAACGATCGGCTGGCCAAGATACAAGAGCGGCTCGGTGCCAATACCCACAAGATCGACGTCAAACGCCAAGGCCGGGGCGTACAACAACTGCGCAGCATGATGCCCGAGCATTTTGCTGCTGCCTTCCTGACCCGTCGTAATAAGGTCACTGCGCAACACTATGTATTCGGCCTGGAAGACCTGCCCGGTCGAGAGTCACTGCCCAAAACACGTTATGGCGAATACCTGCGTGCTGACGGAACGCCCTTTGGCGATATCGCCCCACCGCCGCCGTCCTCTACCCGGCTGACTCAGGGCGACAATCTGGTCCTGGTGATTCCTCGCGGACACAAGACCGCGCAGGTGGTCGGCGACATGAACCGAACACTTAAAACCGCTCGTGAAGCAGCAGGCGCAGTGGGTGAGGCGCAACGCGGTCATATCCGGGCGAAGAGCGGCTTGAGTGAGGCTATAGAGGGGCTGGATTCGGAGAGGAACAAGGCGGCTTACAAGGTATTGGGGTCGACGCCGTTTTGCCTGGCGGTGTTGATGCTGGAGGTTTGGAATGTGAGTTCGGAATATGAGGCACTGGAACAAACCGCTCGAGAAAAAATGACGCGAGAGCAATTGGTGGTATTGGAGGTGCGTATCTGGACATGGCAATTGCTATCGAAGCTCTGGCCGTCAAGCTAGCGGGCCAACGGTCATCACTCTCTATTGCCAGAAAGACGCTGTTTAATATCTCCTCGAAAAAGGCCGCCACTTTTTTTGGTGAAGCTCTAGCCAAAAAGTTAACTGAGAAAGTGACTGGCCGAATGATTGGTATTTTCTTTTCCGGAGGAATTCTTTCTGTCGTAAATGCTATTGACACATGGCACGCATGGCAATGGAACGACCAAGCCATGTACGGATATCTGCTGATATCTCTGGGTGGGCTAGCAGGCTCGCTGGGAACCTTGTTCGGAGCGGCCGGAACGCTTCTGGGTCTCACGGTATTGGGTTGGGCCGCATTACTGCTGATCGGAGCCGGCGTAGGCTTGGTCATATTAATGAGTTCGACGCCACTGGAGTCATGGTTGGCGAACGGTCCGTTCGGTGAAAGCCATTCAATCGACAGTTATTTACAGGATCCATCACAGGCTTTTTACCGGCTAACAAGCCTGCTTGCCGGCATCAGTATTTCAATAGAAAAAAATCCGGTTTATGAGCCGCATGCCACCTTTGATTATCACGCGCAGATACCCCATGCCATACGTAGCGCGGACACAATTATTCGCTTGCAGAGTCGGTTGCCTGGACTGATCGGCAGTCTCGACAGCCTAAGCATTCAAGCTGACTGCAGGCTGTGCCGCGTTACCGAAAAAGCGAATAACCAAGGCGTACCTTATCGCGCAGGAATTGAAATTGCCGACAGATCTGAAATACCCCAAGCTCAGCGTCTTCAACTGGACGCATTGGAACTGTTTTTTGCCACACCAGTTAATCAGGTTTCACCCACTGGCAGCAGTAGACACCATTACCAGTGGGCCGTGAGGGCCCAGTTCATTCTGAGCCGCGGGGGAGAGAAACTTTACTTTCCTGGCCCGCCTGTCAAAGACCCGACTCAATACAGTCAAGACTGGGCAACACCCAACTTCAAGAAAACCAACCAACCCTTCTGGGCCGATGAAGAAACTCATAAGATATTTTCCAATGGTTGATTTGAATGGACGGTCCTACTACGGGTCTCTAGCCTATCGGCCTGACACTATTCCGGAGCAAATACCGTCTTTGCGGACAAGAGTTTATACCTCTTGCTCGAGACGCCTTCCTTGGGGGGCAACCCAGCCGGCAACGTCAATGAAGCTCATGGAGGAATCCACCCCCGAAAACATGAGATTCTGGAAGGAAATCGCTAAAGAAAAGCATAGAAGCAGAACCAATACACCGGCAATTTTTGAGGAAGTCGACATTCATAACAAGCGTGACCATGAGAGATTCAGATTCTCGCCTCTTGCCCTACGGTCACAGTTCTGGTTAATGCTATTACAACTTGGGAAAGGAGGATTTATCGTGCTTTCCCCTTTCGTAATATTAGCCCACCTGTCTCTGATATCGGTATCCCATAGACCATGGCAGGCAGTGACCGTCGATTTACTTTCAGGGGCTTACCTACTGTATTTAGGCGGCCCGTTACTCCTCTGGTTAATCAGCCACATTATTATCAATCACTTCCCCAGAATATGGTTCCGCCCCCCAAAAGGCCCTGAGTGGGAACTCAACCGCAGAACCGGCCTGGTCACTATCTTCGACTATAAACGCCATCGGAAAGAAGGTGTAATCGACAAATTCATCGCGCCGTTTTATGAGTTCGATGCCTATATGATTACCACCAGCAATCGTCACGGCCCTACGTACGGGCTTCTGCTTCAGCACCGCTACGAAGACCACAAAATCAATTTTCATATGCTGATGAATGCTGACGACTTCCAACAACGTCCCTGCGCACTCTGGGACTTCCTGCAGAATTACATGGACATCAGCGGCCCGATTCCGGACATTCCGCTGTTCGAACCGTACCGGCACCTGGACCCTGTCACTGCCGACTACGATCAGCAGCGCGGCCGCAACCCTCGCTACTGGATCGACATGGATGACGACACGTTCAAAACCGAGGTCGACGCCATGTGGCAGCGGGTGTACGCGATTGACACTTTTAGCCGCCCGAACCTTATGGCGCAGTATGTGGATTACAGCTCATGACCTGTGGCTTCTGGTCTGCAGCGAAGCCTGATAGCGCGCAACGCTGCGGGTCGGCGATGCACGCTGGCAGGTTCAAAGCCCGAGCATCAAGCCGCTCAGGCGTTTTACTTTGCGGCGCAGGGCTTCTTCGAAGATACCCTGGCGCGGTTCGATCAGGCTGAACCAGTGTTTGGCGCGGGTGATGCCGGTGTAGATCAGTTCCTTGGTCAGTACCGGGTTAAGCGCTTCGGGCAAGATCAGAGCAGTGTGAGCGAATTCCGAGCCTTGGGATTTGTGTACGGTCATGGCGTAGACGGTTTCCACTTCGTTCAGGCGGCTCGGCAGGACAAAGCGTACGCCGCCGCTGCCGTCATTGCGCGGGAAGGCGACGCGCAGTACCTGTTTGCCCTCGCCCTCACGCTCGGGCAGGCGCAAGGTGATGCCGATGTCGCCGTTCATCAAGCCAAGGCCGTAGTCGTTATGGGTCATCAGCACTGGCCGACCTTCGTACCATTGCTGCTCGCTTTCGATAAGGCTGGCATTGAACAGCGCATGGGTGATGCGCTGGTTCAGGCCTTCCACGCCCCAAGGGCCTTTGCGGACAGCGCAGAGTAGCTGGAATGAATCGAACGCGTTCAGCACCGAGCGCGCCCATCGGGTCCAGCACGCGTCGTCGAGTTCAGCGCCATCGACCGGGCGCTCGGCGGCCAGCACGCTCAGGTAATGCCGATACCCCTGCGGACCTTGCTCGCCCTTGCCAAGGCCTTCCAGCACCAGACGCTCGAACTTGAGGTCCTGCTCGCCTTTGAGCGTCAGCGCGAACAGGTCGGCGTGGCTGCCAGCCGACAGCAACGCCCTCGCCTGTTGATCCTGCTGCTGGTTGACCAGCAGGGCCAGTTGACCAATGCCGCTGCCCTGCCCGAACCGGCGCGAGTGACGCAACATGACCACTTGCTGGGCCAACGGATGTTGCTGTGCATCGCCTTGGCGCAGCGCGCCCTTGCTGAGGTCTTCGCCGCCAACGGCTTCCAGCCAGGCCTGGGTTTCGGGGCTGTAGAAGCCCTCTTCAGCGTCGCGGCACAAATCGCCCAGCACGGCGCCTGCCTCGACGGAAGCCAACTGATCCTTGTCGCCCAGCAGTACCATACGGGCATGCGGCGGCAGTGCGTCAAGCAGGTTGGCCATCATTTCCAGGTCGATCATGGACGCTTCGTCGACTACCAATACATCCAGCGGCAGCAGGTTGCCTGCGTGATGACGGAAGTGCCGGGTGCCCGGGCGACTGCCGAGGAGGCGGTGAACTGTGGTGACTTCGCTGGGAATTTTTTGGCGCACGTCGTCGCTGACGTCCAGGCTCTGGACCTGCTGGCTGATGGACTCGGTCAGACGTGCCGCTGCCTTGCCGGTAGGTGCTGCCAGGCGAATGCGTAATGGCTGTCCGCTCTGCACGGCGGGAGCTTGAAGCAACGCCAGCAAACGCACCACGGTAGTGGTCTTGCCAGTGCCTGGACCGCCCGTGATGATGCTGAACGCTCGACGGGTGGCCAGCGCACAGGCAAGCTTCTGCCAGTCGATGACAGCGTCCGACGCAGGGCTGGCGGGCTTGAACAATGCGTTCAGACGCTGCGGCAGATCGCCAGGAGGAGCGTCGGCTTGCGCGAGACGCTGGCGCAAGGCTGCAGCAATGCGCCGTTCATAGGTCCAGTAACGGCGCAGGTATAGCCGCCGCTCCGCCAGCACCAGTGGCTTTTGCAGCCCCTCGGCGCTGGAGTTCCCTGCCTCGGCCACCAGCGAGCTGCGGGCGAGCGCCTGGCACCAGGCCGCTCCCTCCAGCGCTGCGAGCAATTGCGAGGGCAGCATTGTTCCGCTTTGTTGATCACCTTCAGGCGGCAGTGAGAGAGCAAAGTCAGGCTCTTTCAGGGTCTCGTATAGATCAAGGCAGACATGACCGTGGCCCAATTGATGGCTGGTGAGTGCCGCAGCGACCAAAACCAGCGGATCAGACTGGGGATCAAGCTCACTGAGGAACGCGACGAACGCCCGGTCCAGCGCGCGCAACCAGCCGCGTTCGACCCAGCGTTCCAGCAACATCAGAAGGTCATCCACACGAGTCAGCGGACTCAATTCGGCAAGGCCGGCGTCGTCCAGGGTGGCAGGCAACAGATCGTCAAACGAGCGGTTCATGCCAATGCTCCCGGCAGATCATGCGGTATCGGCTTGCCCTGAAACAGCAAGTCCAGGCTTTCGATCAGCTCGCGTGGCGGGCGGGTGAACCAGGCACCTTGAGACGCTGCACGACTGCCGCGCAGAAACAGATAAAGCGCGCCGCCCATGTGCTGATCGTAATCGTAGTCGGCCATTCGTGCCTTGAGCTGTCGATGCAGGGCCAGCAGGTAGAGGACGTATTGCAGGTCGTAGCGATTGTCGAGAATCGAAGCCTCCATCGCCAGCTCGGTATAGGCGTCATCATCGCTGCCCAGCCAGTTGGACTTGTAGTCGGCGACGTAATAGCGGCCTTCGTGCTCGAAGGTCAGGTCGATAAAACCTTTGAACATACCATTGAGCGAGACGGTTTCGGTCGCCGCTCGTGGCGCGTTGTCGTGGGTAAAGCGGCGCACGAGTGCGTCCATTTGCGCCACATTGACGTTGGTGCTGGCGAACCAGAACTCCATCTCGACGCGGTACTGATTAGGCTGATCCAGATCGCCCAGCGCGACTGGAGAGGCATCGGGCGAAAGACGCAACGGCATGGTCAGCGTCTGCTGTAACCAGTCGCGCAGGGTCTCGATCCAGCCCTTCCAGCCGCGCCGATTACAGCGACGGGCAACGGCATCTTCCAGTTTGTCTGGAGCGTGCGCGGTGTTTGCAAAACCTTCATTACCCGCCCATTCCAGTAGGCCGTGCAGAAAGGTGCCGGGGTTGGGGCCACGCGGGAAACGATGGATATCGCCGCCGCCAAGCAGAATATCGCGAGGGGCCTCAGGGTCGAGACGCTCGTCATCAAAGAGCTTCTGCGCCTGCGGGCTGTCAGGCGACTGGTCGGCACCGGCGGTTACCGTATCGCCAATGCGCAGAGCACTGTAGGAAGCGATCCACCAGTTCTCGGCAGCACGGCGTTTAGGCACCAGCAGTTTGACCAGCGAGGCGTCGTTGCGCGGCGCGCTGAAGCTGTTGTCGGTGGACTCGGGAACTGTCTGCAAGACAATCGCGCCGCAGCCTTCTGCCAGGTCACGCAGCCACACCTTGAGGTCAGACGACTCGGGCAGCGGCGTGCCACCACCCAGCAGATAACCCAGCGCCGAACGGTGCAGCATCGAGTTGTTGGCATTGCCACGCTTGAGGTCAGCGACGCCCAGCCAGCAAGCGTATTCCGAGCGGGTGAGCGCGACATACAGCAAGCGCAGGTCTTCTGCCAGACGCTCGTCGTCGGCTTGTCGGATCAGCGCTTCAGTGGGCTGCAGACTGATCTGAGGGCGACCCTCGGCGTCGTGAAACTGTAGCGGCAGGCGGCTGCCATCGACGGGTTTTGACGAACAGATAAACGGCAGAAACACCAATGGATACTGCAGCCCCTTGGACTTGTGGATGGTCACCACCTTGACCAGTTGCTCGTCGCTTTCCAGGCGCAGGATCTGCTCTTCTCCAGCCTGGCCGGACAATGCCAGGTGATCACCAAGATGACGAATCAATGCCTGTTCGCCATCCAGCTCGGCGGCGGCCTGCTGCAGCAGTTCGGACAAGTGCAGCAGGTTGGTGAGCACTCGCTCGCCATCGGTGCGTGCCATCAATGTCTGTGGCAGTGCGAAGTCGTGCAACAGGCGGCGCAGCATCGGCAACACACCCTGACTGCGCCATACGGCACGATAACCACGAAACTGCATCACGCGCAGCTCCCACGCCAGTTCGTCCTGATTCAGACGCTCCAGCTCGGCCAGCGACAGATCCAGCGTGATACACGCCAGTGCGGCACGCAACGTGCGTTCGGAATCCGGTTCGGCGCAAGCCTTCAGCCAAGACAGCAGATCATGAGCTTCCTGAGCAGCGAATACCGAATCCTTGTCCGACAGGTAGACGCTGCGCACGCCGCGCGCAGTCAATTGCTGACGCACCGCCTGCGCTTCCTTGCCATCGCGGACCAGAATCGCGATGTCGGCAGGCCGCAGCCCACGCAGTGTCTTGTCAGCTGAAGCGAAACCGGCACTGCCCTGCTGGCCGGCATTGAGCAGGCGCACGATCTCGCTGGCGCAACTGGCTGCAAGTTGCTGGCGATAAGCGACGCCGGACACCGCTTGCTCACTTTCCAGATGCCAGACGGTCAATGCAGTCAACGGGCTGCCATCGACTTGCAGCGTCTCTTTGCGACCTTGGGCCAAGGCGTCGGAGAACGGCACCTGGTTGCCCTTATCGTCACGAAACAGAAAGGCGCCACGACCTTCCACACGTTGCTCGGCGCGGGTGAAGACGTGGTTGACCGACTCGACCATCGCGTGACTGGAGCGATAGTTGGTGTCCAGCGTGTGCCAACGCCCGTTGGTGGCCTGGCGGGCACGCAGGTAAGTGTAGATATCGGCGCCACGAAAGGCATAGATCGCCTGCTTGGGATCGCCGATCAGAAAGAGTCCGGTTTGCTGGTCGTTGTCTTCGAGGCGGTAAATGCTTTCGAAGATCCGGTATTGCACAGGGTCGGTGTCTTGGAATTCATCGATCAGTGCGACAGGAAACTGTTCTCGAATCAAGGTGGCCAGTCGCTCGCCGCCCGCACCGCGCAATGCGGCGTCAAGCCTGAGCAGCATGTCATCAAAGCCCATTTCGGCACGACGGCGCTTTTCTTCTTCAAAACGGGCGCTGACCCACTGCGCAGCATGCTGCAACACGGCGGCATCCGGTGTGGGCAAGCCGTCGAGCGCGGGCTTGAGTTCGGCCATGGCCTGGAACGCCGGGTGCGAGGGCGGATCGCTTTTCCAGGCCTCGGCAATACCCTCCGGCGTCAAACGTGTGAAGCCCGTGCCGAGGTCCAGCGCTTCCTGGCTTTCGTCTGCGGCCCATGCGGACAGCTTTTCAAACCAGGGTTTGAAGAAGCGTTCCTGCATCTTGCGACCGTCGACCACCTTGCGCGCCACGGCGTCCTGACAGAGGGCGTACAGTTCGTCAGCCCATGCAGCCCAAGGGGCTTTAAGGGCCGCGAGTGCTGCCCGACGCTCCTGCAAAGACGCCTCGATCAGCTCGGCAGGCTCTTGGCCAATAGTGCTACGGTCCCGGCCAAACAAGCCTCGCACGCGAGGCAACAGCGCCGCCGGACCGCTCCAGTTTTTCCGTACCCAGGCCAGCGCGTCGCCGCTCATGGGGTAGCAGAACCGGCGCCAATAATCGCGCAGCACCTCGCCGAGCAAGTCGCTGTGATCGGTTTCGAGGGTTTGAGTGAACAGGCTGCCGCTGTCGAAAGCATGCTCGCGCAGCATGCGCTGACACCAGCTGTGGATGGTCGATACGGCCGCTTCGTCCATCCATTGCGCGGCGATGTCCAGGCGGCTGGCACAGGCTGGCCATTGCTCGACCTCGAACTGCTCGCGCAACTCGGCGATGAGGCCATCCGGCGCTGCTATCTCGTCCCGAAAAAACCGCGCAGCGTCGGCCAGTCGCGTACGAATCCGGTCGCGCAGCTCCTTGGTCGCAGCGTCGGTAAAGGTCACTACGAGTATCTGCGGCGGCAGCAATTCACGGCCGAAGCCGGACTCTTCTGAACCGTGCCCCAACACCAGACGCACGTACAACGCGGATATGGTGAAAGTCTTGCCCGTACCGGCGCTGGCCTCAATCAACTGACTGCCGCGCAGCGGAAAACGCAGCGCCAGAGGGAGCGATTGCTGGTTCATGCGCCGCCCTCCCCGCCAGACAAGGACTGCCAGGGCGCATCGTAAATCGGTTTGTAGAGCGTTTCGCACCAGCCAGCGAATTCTTCGCTTTCCATTAAAGCGTCAAAATCCGGAAACTGCCGAGCCAGTGCGGTGCTTTCGCGACGCTCGCCATCGGTGGTTTGCCCGTCGCCTTCATACGCTTTGCGGGCTGCGGCTTCCGCTTTGTCGGCAGGCTGGCCCAACCAGGCGAACGCAGTCTTGACGGCTACCGGCAGTGGTCGCTGCATGCCGTGCAGCCAGGCCATCAACAGGTGATTGAGTGTGCTGACGGCTGCAGTTCTTTCCATTGGCTCAAGCATTAGCGTTTCATCGCTGGCCACCAATGCAGTGCTCAACGGCAGTTCACAGGCGCAAGCCACCAGATGATTCACCCACGGACGAATCAACCGATGCCATTTGCGGGTCTTTTTCGAACCGATGCTGTTGGGGATCGCCGTAACCAGCAGTAACTCGCCGCTGCCGTTGCGATGTAATCCGCCAAGCCAGCCATCGATGCTCACACCGCTGTGGCTGAAGCTGATCGGCAATGCACTGCTCAGGGTTTCGGGCCACAGCGTCAGCAGGTCGTGGTAACGCTTGAGTACGTCCGGCAATGGCTCGATCAACTCGTCCTGCATGCTGGTACCGAACCCGGCAAGAGGCAACAGGCCGCTGGCTTGCAGTTTCAGGGCCTGGGTTTTGAGGGCGACATCGATATTGTCGGGAGAAACCATAGCGGCACTGAGCAGGCTTTCACTGAGGCCATAGCGCTCCAGGGCATCCAGCACGAACGGCTCTTCATCAGCGAGCGGCGCTTCGGCGACCTCAAAATAGATTTTCAGGCGCTGACTGAAAAAGTGCTTCACCGGGTTTCTCAGGAAGTCCTGCAATTGCGCGATGGACAGCGGCTCCTCCTGTTCATGGGGCGGCAGCTCGATGGGAGCAGGCGCTTGGGCATCGGTCTCGTGAAGCAGACGCCATTCGCGGGCAAAGCTGAAAAAGCCGGTGCCTGCATGGAAGTAACTGGCGCTGAACGGCTGAAGCGGATGGTGAACCGTCAGGGCTTTCAGCAAGCGCTCGCCGTCGTCCAGGCTACTTTCGGCATCGCTTTCGCCAGCCAGTTTCCAGCCGCTGGCAAGATGGTCACGCAACTGGCCTATCAGCACCGAAGCGGGACGCTCGCTGTTATCACGGATGCTGCGGCCAACCCAGCTGACGTACAGTTGATCCCTGGCCGAAAGCAGCGCTTCGAGTAGCAGATAGCGGTCATCTTCGCGCCGCGAACGGTCGCCAGGGCGGTAATCACTGCCCATCAGGTCGAAATCCAGTGGCGGCTGAGCGCGGGGATAATCACCGTCGTTCATACCCAGCAGGCACACCACTTTGAACGGGATGGCCCGCATGGGCATCAGGGTACAGAAGTTCACAGAACCGGCGAGAAAACGCTGGGACAGACGGCCTTGATCAAGGCCGGCCAGCCAGGCTTCGCGAACCACGGTCAGCGGCAACTCTTCAATAAGCTTTACCGTTGCGCAGGTCTCCAGCCAGTTTTCACGTAACGTTTCGAGCTGAGCCAGCAGGTAGTCGTCATGTTCGCTGTCGGCCTGAAAAAACAACTGCAACAGCGCCTGCAAACGCGCGCCCCATTCGTCAGGCGTTGCTGGAAGTGACAGCTGCGTGTGGGCGACCTGAAGCGCATCGATCAGCGCCACCAGAGGGCCGATCAATGCAGCATCCAGCCCACCGATTTCATCGTAGGGCTCAATGCCATCGTAAGCAGTACCGGCCCCCACGGCATAGCCCAGCAGCATGCGGCGCAGACCGAAATGCCAGCTGTTCTGCTCGAGAGCATTCGGCAAACCCAGACCGGCGCGCTGCTCTGCGTTTAGCCCCCAGCGGATGCCTGCACCCTCGATCCAGCGGTGCAGGGTTGGCAGATCGCGCTCCTGAATCCGGAAGCGCGCTCGCAGCGCAGGAACATCCAGCAGGTCGAGAATTTCACTGACCGGGAAACGACTATCGGGGAGCTTGAGCAGATGCTCGACTGCAATCAGCAACGGCTCACGACCACGTTGCCCTTGGTCCGCGAGGGTAAACGGGATAAAGCGGCGATCGTCCCGTTCGATCTGGCCGAAGACAGCGCGAATATGCGGTGCATAGCTGTCGATATCAGGGACCATGACGATTACGTCACGAGGGCGCAGGTTGGGGTCTTTGCTGAACCGCGCCAAGAGCTGATCGTGTAGCACTTCCACCTCACGCTGAGCGCTGTGGGCGATATGGAAGCGAACAGAGCGGTCTTCCAGAGGATTAACCGCTGGCCACTTTTCTCGCGTCTCATCCAGTGGGCGCAACTCGAGAATGTCGTCCTGCAACTGATTCAGCAAGTTGAGGGGTTCGGCATCACTGAACAAATCGATCCGTTCGTCCTTGAAGGACGAACGATAGCTGCGCGGATCGTCATGGCTGTCCAGCAGGTTGATGTAGTCACGGCCCTGCTTGCCCCAAGCGGCGAGCAGCGGATGCGCATGTTGATGAAGCGCCTGTGGATCGAGGATCATCGGCATGCCGGTCTTGCGCGCCTGGCGTTTGTACTGGTGCCGCAGCAGGTCCTTGTCGGCAACGATATCAGTCCAGTGATGGCGGCAAGGGTTATGTACACAGAGCAGCACCTGGCTGAACTTGGCCAGCCCTGCCAATGCTTCGAGCGCCTGTGCCGGCAGTGAGGAGATACCGAAAACGATGACTCGTGCCGGCAAGCCCGGTGGCGCTTCGGTCATGCTGCCGATGCGTTCGATAAAGCGCTGATGCACGCCAGCGCGGCTCTGCGACATACCCTCGGCTCCGACATCATCCAGCAAGGCACGCCATAACTCGGCCTGCCAACAGTTGGCATCTGTCAGTGGTCTGGACTGCCCCCGTGCATCAAGAAGCTGATGACGGCCAGCGGCCCAGTCATTCAGCCAGTCAGCGCGATAAACCTGATATTGGTCGAACAGGTCGGAAAGGCGCTCGGACAATTGATAGCGCTTGCGCAGGTCCGTGTCGTCTGTCAGAAAACGCTGTAACGGTTCGAAGTGCGGCTGATTGATAAGTGCGGGTAGCAGGCGCATCAGGCGCCAGGTCAGCGGAGTCTTGTCGAGCAAAGACGCCGAAGGGATTTCATCGCTGCCCAACACCGTGCGATACAGCGTCCACATGAAACTGCCGGGTAGCTGAACATCTATGGCTGCAGCAATGCCGCAGCCGCCATTGTCATCATCCTGAGCGTCTTCGGCTAATGCGAGCTTGAGCCACTGGGCGATGCCGTTGCTCTGCACCAGGGCAATCTCGTTCTCAAGCGGCGCCAAGGGATAACGACGCATCCAGGACACGACCAGACTGCGCAGTTCATCCGGGCGGTTACCTTGAACCACCATGAAACCTGCGCTTAGAGAGGTCGTTACGGACATGCTTGCTTCCTTGGCGAGTGCGATTGGAACCTGAGGCCGAACCATAAGGGCAAGCGCGCTGGATTGCTATAAGCATGTTGATCCGGATGACTACCGGATATTGGCAGGCTTGCCTGATCGACAGGATGAAGTTTGGCGAACGCCATAAAAACAAAAACCCTCAACGCATAAGCGATGAGGGTTTCTGGAATTCAATCTTGACGATGACCTACTCTCACATGGGGAAACCCCACACTACCATCGGCGATACATCGTTTCACTGCTGAGTTCGGGATGGGATCAGGTGGTTCCAATGCTCTATGGTCGTCAAGAAATTCGGGTACCGAGTCGTGCCATACGGCGCGCTTCAGCAAATCGGGTATGTGACAGTCGGTTATTCAGGTGTCGCTTGTGACGCAAACTTTCGGTTCGTGTCATCTTCACAGTCACCGCAATCTGGTCGTTCGACGCAAATTGCTTGGGTGTTATATGGTCAAGCCTCACGGGCAATTAGTATTGGTTAGCTCAACGCCTCACAGCGCTTACACACCCAACCTATCAACGTCGTAGTCTTCGACGGCCCTTCAGGGAACTCAAGGTTCCAGTGAGATCTCATCTTGAGGCAAGTTTCCCGCTTAGATGCTTTCAGCGGTTATCTTTTCCGAACATAGCTACCCGGCAATGCCACTGGCGTGACAACCGGAACACCAGAGGTTCGTCCACTCCGGTCCTCTCGTACTAGGAGCAGCCCCTCTCAAATCTCAAACGTCCACGGCAGATAGGGACCGAACTGTCTCACGACGTTCTAAACCCAGCTCGCGTACCACTTTAAATGGCGAACAGCCATACCCTTGGGACCGGCTTCAGCCCCAGGATGTGATGAGCCGACATCGAGGTGCCAAACACCGCCGTCGATATGAACTCTTGGGCGGTATCAGCCTGTTATCCCCGGAGTACCTTTTATCCGTTGAGCGATGGCCCTTCCATACAGAACCACCGGATCACTAAGACCTACTTTCGTACCTGCTCGACGTGTCTGTCTCGCAGTCAAGCGCGCTTTTGCCTTTATACTCTACGACCGATTTCCGACCGGTCTGAGCGCACCTTCGTACTCCTCCGTTACTCTTTAGGAGGAGACCGCCCCAGTCAAACTACCCACCATACACTGTCCTCGATCCGGATAACGGACCTGAGTTAGAACCTCAAAGTTGCCAGGGTGGTATTTCAAGGTTGGCTCCACGCGAACTGGCGTCCACGCTTCAAAGCCTCCCACCTATCCTACACAAGCAAATTCAAAGTCCAGTGCAAAGCTATAGTAAAGGTTCACGGGGTCTTTCCGTCTAGCCGCGGATACACTGCATCTTCACAGCGATTTCAATTTCACTGAGTCTCGGGTGGAGACAGCGCCGCCATCGTTACGCCATTCGTGCAGGTCGGAACTTACCCGACAAGGAATTTCGCTACCTTAGGACCGTTATAGTTACGGCCGCCGTTTACCGGGGCTTCGATCAAGAGCTTCGCTTGCGCTAACCCCATCAATTAACCTTCCGGCACCGGGCAGGCGTCACACCCTATACGTCCACTTTCGTGTTTGCAGAGTGCTGTGTTTTTAATAAACAGTCGCAGCGGCCTGGTATCTTCGACCGGCGTGGGCTTACGCAGTAAATGCTTCACCCTCACCGGCGCACCTTCTCCCGAAGTTACGGTGCCATTTTGCCTAGTTCCTTCACCCGAGTTCTCTCAAGCGCCTTGGTATTCTCTACCCAACCACCTGTGTCGGTTTGGGGTACGGTTCCTGGTTACCTGAAGCTTAGAAGCTTTTCTTGGAAGCATGGCATCAACCACTTCGTGTTCTAAAAGAACACTCGTCATCAGCTCTCGGCCTTAAGATCCCGGATTTACCTAAGATCTCAGCCTACCACCTTAAACCTGGACAACCAACGCCAGGCTGGCCTAGCCTTCTCCGTCCCTCCATCGCAATAACCAGAAGTACAGGAATATTAACCTGTTTTCCATCGACTACGCTTTTCAGCCTCGCCTTAGGGACCGACTAACCCTGCGTCGATTAACGTTGCGCAGGAAACCTTGGTCTTTCGGCGTGGGTGTTTTTCACACCCATTGTCGTTACTCATGTCAGCATTCGCACTTCTGATACCTCCAGCAAGCTTCTCAACTCACCTTCACAGGCTTACAGAACGCTCCTCTACCGCATCATCAAAAGATGATACCCGTAGCTTCGGTGCATGGTTTGAGCCCCGTTACATCTTCCGCGCAGGCCGACTCGACTAGTGAGCTATTACGCTTTCTTTAAAGGGTGGCTGCTTCTAAGCCAACCTCCTAGCTGTCTAAGCCTTCCCACATCGTTTCCCACTTAACCATGACTTTGGGACCTTAGCTGACGGTCTGGGTTGTTTCCCTTTTCACGACGGACGTTAGCACCCGCCGTGTGTCTCCCATGCTCGGCACTTGTAGGTATTCGGAGTTTGCATCGGTTTGGTAAGTCGGGATGACCCCCTAGCCGA
>NZ_CP046035.1:4722500-4877500 GCF_000156995.2 Pseudomonas coronafaciens pv. oryzae str. 1_6
AGTGCTGAATGTTGCTCATGAAAACTCCAGAAAACGGCGTCAGGCGCAAATCTATTCACCCCTGACAGGAAAAAGTACCTGTGCGAGAAGACTGCCAGCGTGATCAATCAAGCTGGTTCAATACCTCGCCCACGGCGTCGAACATGCGATCGAGGTCTTGCGCCTTACTATTGAAGGTCGGGCCGAACTGCAGAGTGTCGCCGCCGAAGCGCACATAGAAACCTGCTTTCCACAGTTTCATGCCAGCCTCGAAAGGCCGCACGATTGCATCCCCGTCGCGGGGTGCAATCTGGATAGCCCCTGCCAGCCCGTAATTACGAATATCGACGACATTCTTCGCGCCCTTGATACCGTGCAACGCGCTTTCAAAATGCGGCGCAATGTCTGCAACCTGCTGCACCAAGTGTTCACGCTGCAACAGCTCCAACGCAGCCAACCCCGCCGCGCATGCCACCGGATGTGCCGAATAGGTGTAACCATGCGGAAACTCGACGGCATAGTCCGGCGTGGGCTGATTCATGAAGGTCTGATAGATCTCGCTGCTGGCTATAACAGCGCCCATCGGAATGGCGCCATTGGTGATCTGCTTGGCGATGCACATCAGGTCCGGAGTCACGCCGAAACTGTCGGCGCCGAACATCGAGCCAGTACGACCGAAGCCGGTAATGACTTCGTCGAAGATCAGCAGGATGTTGTGCTGATCGCAAATTTCGCGCAAACGCTTGAGGTAGCCTTGTGGCGGAACAATCACACCCGCCGAACCTGACATCGGCTCCACGATCACCGCCGCAATATTCGATGCATCGTGCAGTTCGATCAGTTTGAGCATCTCGTCGGCCAGCGCGATACCGCCGGCCTCGGGCATACCCCTGGAGAAAGCATTGCTGGCCAGCAAGGTGTGCGGCAGGTGATCGACGTCCATCAACTGACCGAACATTTTGCGATTACCATTGACGCCGCCCAGGCTGGTGCCGGCTACATTCACGCCATGATAACCACGCGCGCGGCCGATCATTTTGGTCTTGCTGGCCTGGCCTTTCAGCCGCCAGTAGGCGCGCACCATCTTCACCGCTGTGTCCGCACATTCGGAGCCAGAGTTGGTATAGAAGACGTGATTGAGATTGCCCGGCGTCAACTCGGTGATCTTTTCCGCCAGCTCGAATGACAGGGGGTGCCCGAACTGAAAGCCGGGTGAGTAATCCAGGATGCCCAGTTGCCGCGACACAGCGTCTTGAATTTCCTTGCGAGTATGCCCCGCGCCGCAGGTCCAGAGACCGGAAAGGCCATCGTAGATCTTGCGCCCCTTGTCGTCTGTCAGATAACTGCCGTGCGCGGCGACGATCATGCGTGGGTCGCTGTGGAAATTACGATTCGCGGTGTAAGGCATCCAGTGAGCATCGAGCTTCAGCTGGCTGGTGACTGGCACTTCTGACGATTCAAACATATTCATGGAGCGAGCCTCGCAGGCACGTAGACGAACAGTGATTGCAGCCAAGGTGCCACGGGACTAAAGTTGGTGAAACATGATTTTCACGATCTTTAGTTAGGCATTTACTAAACAATGAGCCTTCGCCGTTCCGATCCGTTGGCGCAAGTCAGTGATTTTGATATCCGCTTGCTGCGCCTCTTCAAGAGTGTGGTCGAAGCAGGCGGCTTTTCGGCTGCCGAAAGTGCGCTGGGTATTGGCCGGTCCGCCATCAGCCAACAGATGAGCGACCTGGAGCAGCGCCTCGGCCTGCGTTTGTGTCAGCGAGGGCGGGCCGGTTTTTCGCTTACCGATGAAGGCCGCGAGGTCTACCAATCATCGCTGCAGTTGCTCAGCGCACTGGAAAGCTTCAGGACCGAAGTCAACGGTCTGCATCAAAATTTGCGCGGTGAGTTGAACATCGGCCTGACCGACAACCTGGTCACCCTCCCCCACATGCGCATCACCCATGCACTGGCCAGGCTCAAGGAGCGCGGCCCAGGCGTGCATATCAATATCCGCATGGTTGCCCCCGCCGAAGTGGAACAGGGCGTTCTCGACGGCGGCCTGCATGTGGGTGTCGTTCCCCAGGCCAGCGCGTTGCGGGGGCTGGAATATCACGCGCTGTACAGCGAGCGCTCACTGCTTTACTGCGCAGTCGGTCACCCGCTTTTTTACGCCGACAATTCGACGCTGGATGACGATCGCCTTGCACAGCAGGAAGCGATCACTCCTACCTTCCGCCTGCCCCACGACATTCAGGATCATTACAAAGCGCTCACCTGCACGGCCAGCGCCTCCGACCGTGAGGGCATTGCGTTTCTTCTTCTGACCGGGCGCTACATCGGTTACCTGCCGGATCATTACGCCAACGCCTGGGTACAGGAAGGCAGGCTACGTGCGTTGAAACCTGACTCGAAGTTTTATGACCTCAACCTTGTCACGGTAACGCGCAAGGGCCGACGCCCTCATTTGGTGCTGGAAAGCTTTCTGGAAGCACTGGCTGCTACCCGATGACACATTTCTGCCAGACACCGGATTGATTCGTCTGAATCGCGGGCACCCGTAAAAACGCTATCAGGCTGATATATCTGGCAATACACCGACTTTCGCAACAATAACCTGAGTGGGTGGACAGCTTTTTGCAACATCAGGAAAAAGTGACACGCCAGCCAGTGGCATTTCCCATTCCGAGACCTCGCCATGCAGCCTGACACTCCTGAACGCGTTGAAGATTGTGACAATAACGACCTGATCTACGGCTTGAACGACCGACCAAAACCGCTGACCGCCCTATTGGCAGCGCTTCAGCATGTACTCGCCAGCTTCGTCGGCATCATCACACCGCCGTTGATTATCGGCTCGACACTGGGACTGACCGAATACCTGCCCTATCTGATCAGCATGGCCTTGATGGTGTCAGGCACTGGCACGTTCATTCAGGCACGTCGCCCGTTTGGTATTGGGGCCGGAATGATCTGCCTGCAAGGCACCAGTTTCGCTTTTCTGGGGGCCGTGCTTTCAGCAGGCTTTCTGGTCAAGCAGCGCGGTGGCAGCCCGGAGGACATCATGGCGATGATCTTCGGCGTGTGCTTTTTCGGCGCGTTGGTACAGATAATCCTGAGCCGTTGTATCGGCCAGCTACGCCGCGTGATAACGCCGCTGGTGACCGGCATCGTGATCACGCTGATTGGCGTTAGCCTGATAAAAGTCGGTGTGACCGATCTGGGGGGGGGCTTCAACGCACCGGATTTCGGTGCACCGCTGAATCTGGCGCTGGGTGTATTCGTACTGGCGGTGATCATCCTGCTCAACCGTTCGAATACCCCTTGGGTACGCTTGTCGGCGATCATCATCGGCCTGGCCATTGGCAGTCTTGCCGCCTGGTTCAGCGGCAAGCTGGTGCTCCAGCCTATTCATGACCTGCCGTTGATCAGCGTACCGTTGCCGTTCCGATTCGGTTTCAGCTTCGACTGGAGCGCTTTCCTGCCTATCGCGCTGATTTATCTGATCAGCAGCATCGAAACAGTCGGCGACCTCACCGCCAATTGCATGCTCGCACGACAACCGATCAGCGGCCCGGGTTACCTGGCGCGCCTCAAGGGCGGAGTGCTGGGCGATGGGGTGAGCTGCATGATTGCCGCTACGTTCAGCGCGTTCCCCAATACCACGTTCGCGCAGAACAACGGCGTGATCCAGTTGACCGGCGTCGCCAGCCGCTATGTCGGTTTGTACATCGGCGCGGTGCTTTTCATCCTTGGGCTGTTTCCGCACATTGGCGCCGTCGTCCAGCAGATCCCCAAGCCGGTATTGGGTGGCGCGACGCTGGTGATGTTCGGCAGCGTTGCGGCGGCAGGCGTGAGGATTCTGGCTCAGTCGCCACTGGACCGGCGCAGCATGCTGATCATTGCGACCTCGTTTGGCGTTGGTCTTGGCATCGCGGCGCAACCTTCGCTGCTGCATCAAATGCCGCAGTTGATTCAGAACCTGTTCGATTCGGCGATCACCAGTGGCGGCATCACTGCGATTGTCATGTGCTTGCTGATTCCAGAGGGTAAAGTCGCCGCAGTCCAATCCGACAAGGTGCCGGAACCCAAGCACCTCGAGCAGCCACTTTAACTTTCGACAATTGCACTTGCACCGGCGCTTGCGGGATAGCCGCCGGTGAGTTATCTGTTCACTCGTAGTGCCCCCATGACCTGTCCGGAATTGCTTATGACCCTCGAAGTCCCAGCACACAGCGCTCACGTCTCCAAGCCTGCCAGCCGAATTCGTCAGAAGAACGAGGACGCGATCATCCAGGCGGCCGAAGATGAATTTGCCCGTCATGGCTTCAAGGGCACCAGCATGAATGCCATCGCGCTGAAAGCCGGACTGCCAAAAGCCAATCTGCATTACTACTTCACGAACAAGCTCGGCCTTTATGTCGCGGTACTGAGCAACATCATCGAACTATGGGACAGCACCTTCAACAACCTCAGCGTCGACGACGACCCCGCCGAAGCACTGGCCGGCTACATTCGCGCCAAGATGGAGTTCTCACGTCGTCAGCCCCAGGCCTCTCGCATCTTCGCGATGGAAATCATCAGCGGCGGTGAATGTATGACTGAATACTTCAATCAGGACTATCGCCTGTGGTTTCAGGGCCGGGCAGCGGTTTTTCAAGCCTGGATAGACGCGCAAAAGATGGACCCGGTCGACCCGGTCCACCTGATATTTCTCGTGTGGGGCAGCACCCAACATTACGCCGACTTCGCGACCCAGATCTGCCGTGTGACCGGCCGCAGCCGTTTGACACGCCAGGACATGACGCAAGCCAGCGATAATCTGATCCGGATCATCCTCAAAGGTTGCGGGCTGACACCGCCGGCCTTGTAGAATCCGCACCTTGCCGCCAGCAAGGACACCCGCATGCCTTATACCCTCCTCGGCCCTTGCGAGTTTCGTGAAGAAATCCGCAAGAGCCGCTTCATCACCCTCGCAGCGCCCATCGACAACCCTGCCGATGCTCAGGCGTTCATCGAGCAGCACAGCGACCTGAACGCGACCCACAATTGCTGGGCCTGGAAACTGGGCGCTCAGTACCGCAGCAATGACGACGGCGAGCCGGGCGGTACGGCAGGAAGACCGATTCTTGCAGCCATCGAGGCACAGGAATTCGATCAGGTGGTGGTGCTAGTGATTCGCTGGTACGGCGGCATCCAGCTGGGCACCGGGGGCTTGGCTCGTGCTTACGGCGGCGGCGCCAACAAGTGCTTGCAGCAGGCCGAGCGCCTGCCGCTGGTTCAGCGTTCGTCGTTTGCTCTGGAATGCAGCTTTAGTGAACTCGCGCTGGTCAAACTACGCCTCGCGGAGCTGAACGGCCTCGTGACCCATGAGGTTTTCACCGCCAACGGCGTGCAGATGGCAATTGCTGTCGGCCCGGAGCATCTCGACGTTTTGCAACAACAACTGGCTGATCTGAGCCGCGGCAGAATTCTCCTGCAGCCGTCTGTGGACAACTGAATACGCGCATCCGCCTGGTTCTCGTAATTGCCCACATCTACTGTGCATCCGACTGTGGATAAGCTGAGCACAGTCCATCGCAAGCCTTGTGGGCCGGGCGCTTCAGGCGAATGATCATTTTTTGAACAATTTACGTTCTCGCGCCTGAAAACAGCGAAAAAACAGCCGCTTAGCGCGCCTTAGCACCTTTGGGCGCTAGTCAGCGCAGCGTTATGCTGCGCCAGGCAGGTTGCGCACAGGAACTGTGGAGTAACCTGTGGATAACAGGTGCAAGATCTGCGCAATGGTTCATCGCACCGCCTCCAACGCTTGCTGTACATTTTCTGCTCAACTCAATGAGCCAAATTCGGACTTCGCTAACGCAGGTACGCCCCGATCTGGTGCCTGAACAGTCTGGTAAGTGCCAGCCAAAGTCGATAATTCATGGCTAACGCTCCTATTTGCCCCTATTCAGAGCGGCGCATTTGAATCCTGACCCCTTGGCCAGGATTTTGCTTTATCCACAGGCGACCCTCTTTTTTGCCCAGAGCCCTTCATGTCAAACCATGCGATACCTGCGCGTCTGCAACTGCGCCACATCACTAAACGGTATCCCGGCTGCCTGGCCAACGATGCTATCGACCTGACCATTCAGCCCGGCGAGATTCACGCCTTGCTGGGTGAAAACGGCGCGGGCAAAAGCACGCTGATGAAGATCATTTATGGCGTCACTCAACCGGATGCAGGGTCGATCATCTGGCAAGGCAACGCGCAGGTCATGCGCAACCCGGCCCAGGCCAGAAGCCTGGGGATCGGCATGGTGTTCCAGCATTTCTCGCTATTCGAGACCCTGAGCGTTGCGCAGAACATTGCGCTGGCGATGGGTGCTGCCGCCGGCACGCCAAAACAACTGGAACCGCGCATTCGTGAGGTCTCGCAACGCTATGGCATGGCCTTGGAACCGCAGCGTCTGGTTCACAGCCTGTCGATTGGTGAACGGCAAAAAGTCGAGATCATTCGCTGCCTTATGCAGGACATTCGCCTGTTGATTCTCGACGAACCTACCTCGGTGCTCACACCTCAGGAAGCCGAAGAGCTATTCGTCACCCTCAGACGCCTGGCCGAGGAAGGCTGCAGTATTTTGTTCATCAGTCACAAACTGGGCGAAGTCCGGGCGCTCTGCCACAGCGCAACGGTGTTGCGCAACGGCAGGGTCTCCGGGCACTGCGTCCCGGCTGAATGTTCGGACCTGGCATTGGCAAGGATGATGGTCGGTGATGCCGAGGGCTTGACCGCGCAGTACCAGAAGGTCAGCGGCGGCACTGCGTTTCTGCGGGTCGGCGGATTGTCATGGCACAACCCTGATCCTTTCGGTTGCTCATTGAAGAATCTCAGCCTGGACGTGCGCAGCGGCGAAATCGTCGGTATCGCGGGTGTGGCAGGCAACGGTCAGGATGAATTGCTCGCGCTGTTGAGCGGCGAGCAGACGCTGCCTCACCCGCAGGCGGCAACCCTGCGCTTCGAAGACACGCCGGTCGGCCATTTGCGCCCTGAGGCGCGACGCAAGCGCGGCCTGGCATTTGTGCCTGCCGAACGGCTGGGACATGGCGCAGTGCCGGAGTTGAGTCTGGCCGATAACGCCCTGCTGACTGCCTTCCAGCAAGGCTTGGTAAGCAAGGGCCTTATTCAGCGCGGCAAGGTTCGCGCACTGGCCGATGACATCATTCGCCGCTTCGCGGTCAAGACGCCCGATGCTCAGGCTGCCGCGCGCAGCCTGTCGGGCGGCAATCTGCAGAAATTCATTCTCGGCCGGGAAATCCTGCAAAGCCCGAAACTGCTGATTGCCGCACACCCGACCTGGGGCGTGGATGTCGGCGCAGCAGCAGCCATTCACCGGGCGCTGATTGCCTTGCGTGATGCCGGCGCTGCGATTCTGGTGATTTCCGAAGACCTCGACGAACTGTTCCAGATCAGCGACCGACTTGCCGCGCTGAGCGGAGGTCAGCTTTCCGACCTGATCCCGACGCAACAAACCAGCGCCGTGCAGATCGGTGGATGGATGGCGGGACAGTTCGAACATTCTCAACCCCGGGCCCACATGCCTGGTTAACGGAGCAAAACATGCTGCTTTCTCTGGAACCGCGCGGTCAGGAATCACGCGCCATGCTGTGGTGCTCTCCGCTGCTCGCAGCCGTCCTGACACTGGTCTGTGGTTCGCTGTTGTTCATCGGCCTGGGACTCGACCCCTTGGTGACGCTGCACACCCTGCTGATCGCACCGGTCAGCGATCTGTATGGCCTGTCGGAACTGATGGTCAAGACGCTGCCGATTCTGCTTTGCGCGCTGGGGCTGGCAGTCGCCTACCAGGCCCGTATCTGGAACATCGGCGCTGAAGGCCAGTTGCTGCTCGGCGCGCTGGCGGGCAGTGCGGTAGCAGTGAATATCATCGAGATGGAAAGTCGCTGGGCGTTGGTGATGGTACTCCTGGCGGGAACCCTGGCAGGCGCGGCCTGGGCTGGCGTAACGGCGTGGCTGCGCACTCACTTCAATGCCAACGAAATCCTGACCAGCATCATGCTCAATTACATTGCGCTGAACTTGCTGCTGTACTTCGTACACGGGCCGCTCAAGGACCCGGCAGGCATGAACTTCCCGGAGTCCGCGACCTTCGGCGACGCCAGCCGGTTGCCGCTGCTGATGGACGAGGGTCGTGCGCACATCGGCGTGTATTTCGCCCTGCTGGCGCTGGTCGCGGTCTGGGTCCTGCTGCAGCGCAGCTTTGTCGGCTTCCAGATCAAAGTGCTGGGGCTGGATAAACGCGCAGCCGGGTTCGTCGGCTTTCGCGAGAAGCAACTGGTCTGGCTGGCGCTGTTGATCAGCGGTGGGCTGGCCGGGCTGGCGGGTGTTTCGGAGGTCACCGGCCCCATCGGCCAACTGGTGCCGCAGGTTTCCCCGGGGTATGGCTACGCCGCAATTACCGTGGCCTTTCTTGGCCGACTCAACCCCATCGGCATTCTGTTCTCCAGCCTGCTTATCGCCCTGCTCTACCTGGGCGGAGAAAACGCGCAGATGACCTTGAACCTGCCCCTCGCAATCACTCAGTTGTTTCAAGGGATGATGCTGTTCTTCCTGCTCGCCTGCGACGTGCTGATTCTTTACCGCCCCCGCTTGAAGCAACGCTGGGCCAAGCGCCAGATGACACCTGTCACAGGAGCCGCATGATGGATATCGACCTGCTGAGCAACATTTTCTACGCCATGGTCCGTTGCGGTACACCGTTGCTGCTGGTTGCGCTGGGCGAACTGATTTGCGAGAAAAGCGGCGTCATCAACCTGGGCCAGGAAGGCATGATGCTGTTCGGCGCGGTGACCGGTTTCATCGTCGCGCTGAGCACTGGCAATCTGTGGCTGGGCGTGTTGCTGGCAATGCTGGCGGGCATGCTGCTGTCCGCCTTGTTTGCCGTGGTCGCGCTGGTATTCAACGCCAATCAGGTGGCGACCGGGCTGGCGCTGACCATTTTTGGTGTCGGCCTTTCAAGCTTCGTCGGCGCGGCCTGGGTCGGCAAACCACTAAGTGGCTTCGAGCCGGTCGCGATTCCCTTCCTGAGCGATATCCCGCTGATCGGCCGCATGCTGTTTGCCCAGGATTTGCTCGTCTACCTGTCTTTTGCGCTGTTTGCGCTGGTGGCATGGGCGCTGCTGAAAAGCCGCGTCGGGCTGATCATCCAGGCGGTCGGCGAAAACCCGGACGCCGCCAGCGCAATGGGGCTGCCGGTGTTGCGGGTGCGCACCTTGGCGGTCCTGTTCGGCGGCGCAATGGCTGGTCTGGCAGGGGCTTACCTGTCGCTGGCGTACACGCCAATGTGGGCAGAAAACATGAGTGCCGGACGTGGCTGGATCGCCCTGGCCCTGGTGGTTTTCGCCAGCTGGCGTGTCTGGCGCCTGCTGCTTGGCGCCTACCTGTTCGGCCTCGCCAGCATCCTGCACCTGGTGGCGCAAGGCATCGGCCTGGCCATCCCGTCCAACCTTCTGGCGATGCTGCCTTACGTGGCAACCATCGTCGTCCTGGTCCTGCTCTCCCGCGATGCGCTGCGCACCCGGCTCTATGCGCCGGTGTCACTGGGGCAGCCGTGGCGAGCGGGGCATTGATGGGGTTCAACTGCAAGCTTTGACTACCGTGCGACGCTCCGCGTCCGATCCTGGCGGTGCGGTGCGGCGCAGATCTGTGACACAGAGCGTCAAACAACGCATTCCCACGCGGAGCGTGAGGAACGAGATGTCCGAGCGTCCAGATCATTCCCCCTGAACGTTTTAGGCTGACAGAGATTCCAACACTTCATAGGCAGGAGTACGCTGCAAGGTCGAACTTTCGAGAGGTCTTGCTGGCGCTGCCATGGAGTCTGTCTCTCAATCTGCCAAGGAGTCATTCATGACCACTACCCAAAAAACCGCTCTTGTCATCGGCGCCTCGCGAGGCCTGGGGCTCGGGCTGGTTGAGCGGTTGACCGAACAGGGCTGGAAAGTCACCGCCACCGTTCGTGATCCGCAAAACGCCGAAAACCTGAAAAAAGTCGCGGGCGTCCGCATCGAAGCCGTAGACCTCGACGAAATCGCGTCGCTTGAAGTGCTGGTCCAGAAGCTGCGAGGCGAGGTGTTCGACGTGCTGTTCGTCAATGCAGGGATCACAGGCGCGGAACATCAAAGCGCAGCGAAGTCGACCGCAGCTGAACTTGGGCAACTGTTTCTGACCAATGCGGTTGCGCCTATTCGTCTGGCCGAGCGTTTCGTCGATCAGATCCGTCCTGAAACGGGTGTGCTTGCGTTCATGAGTTCATGGCTGGGCAGCGTGAAGTGCCCGGATGGCGCGAACCTGGCGTTGTACAAGGCCAGCAAGGCGGCGCTCAACTCAATGACTAACACCTTTGTCACCGAGCTGGGCGAAAACCGCCCTACTGTGCTGTCGATGCATCCGGGTTGGGTCAAGACTGACATGGGCGGTGAAAACGCTGCCATCGATGTGCTGACCAGCACCACCGGGCTGGTCGAGCAGCTCAATGCGTATGCGGGCAAAGGTGGTCATCACTTCGTCGATTATCAGGGCAATACCATTGCCTGGTGATCAACAGGTGTTGATCAGCAATCAATCCCGCCGATAGACTCGCCGACCTTGCCGGGGGCTGTATGCCTCTGGCAACCCTGGATCAGCAGACAGGGCAACACTGAGCTGGCTAACCCTGAACCCTTTTCAGAGGAGCCGGCCCATGCCCGCGACCCGTATCTGGTTGAAAAACCCACTCGCCGTATTCACCGCCAATGATCTGGACGCCCGTGGGGGCCTCGTCATCGAGGGTGGTGTCATCACTGAAATGCTGGCCGCCGGGCAGCAGCCCTCAAGGCCCTGCGCGCAAACTTTCGATGCACGCGAACATGTGCTGCTGCCGGGGCTGATCAACACCCATCATCATTTCTATCAAACCCTGACGCGCGCCTGGGCGCCGGTAGTCAATCAGCCATTGTTCCCATGGCTCAAGACTCTGTATCCGGTGTGGGCGCGCCTGACGCCTGAAAAGCTGGCCGTCGCCAGCAAGGTTGCTCTGGCAGAGCTGCTGCTGTCGGGTTGCACCACGGCTGCCGACCATCACTATCTGTTCCCCGACGGGTTGGAGCACGCCATTGATGTGCAGGTGCAGAGCGTGCGTGAGCTGGGCATGCGCGCGATGCTGACACGCGGTTCGATGAGCCTGGGCGAAGCGGAAGGTGGTTTGCCGCCCCAGCAGACGGTGCAGCAGGGCGAAGTGATTCTGGCCGACAGCCAGCGCTTGATCGAAACCTGGCACGAACGTGGCGACGGCGCGCAGATCCAGATAGCCCTGGCGCCCTGCTCGCCCTTCTCGGTAACACCACAGATCATGGCTGAAAGCGCCGCGATGGCCGAGAAGCTCGATGTGCGGCTGCACACCCATCTGGCCGAAACCCTTGATGAGGAAGACTTCTGCCTGCAACGCTTCGGCCTGCGCACCGTGGACTATCTGGACAGCGTCGGCTGGCTCGGCCCGCGTACCTGGCTGGCCCACGGCATCCACTTCAACCCTGCTGAAATCTCTCGCCTGGGCGCAGCAGGCACCGGCGTCTGTCACTGCCCCAGCTCGAACATGCGCCTGGCTTCCGGTATTTGCCCGACACTGGAGCTGATTGCTGCAGGCGCGCCGTTGGGGCTTGGCGTCGATGGTTCAGCGTCCAACGATGCGTCAAACATGATGCTCGAAGCCCGCCAGGCGCTTTATCTGCAACGCCTGCGCTACGGCGCCGAGAAAATCACCCCGCAACTCGTCCTCGGTTGGGCAACCAAGGGCTCGGCGCAGTTACTGGGACGCGCCGATATCGGTGAGTTGGCAGTGGGCAAACAGGCCGATCTGGCCCTGTTCAAGCTGGACGAACTGCGCTTTTCCGGTAGCCACGATCCGCTGGCGGCACTGCTGTTGTGCGGCGCGGATCGTGCGGATCGGGTGATGGTCGCAGGTCAGTGGCGGGTGATCGATGGCCAGATTGAAGGGCTGGACATCAGTCAACTGATTGCCGATCACCGCCAGGCAGCGCGGGAGCTGATTCAGGGCTGAGCATACGGAACCAACTCTACCTATTGTGCCTATGCTCCGCGTGGGCATGCCGTTCAGGACGCTCTGCGTCCTCTTGCGACGCAGAGCGTGGGCACGATAGGTAATGAGCCCTAAAGCCCCAGACACGACAGCATGATGAATGTCGCAAACAGCACGAAGTGAGTCATGCCTTCGATGGCGTTGGTTTCGCCGTCGTTCAGGTTGATGGCGGACACCAGCAGGGTGATGAAGATCATCACAGTCTGCACCGGCGTCATTGCCATCTGGAACGGCTGGCCACTGTAAAGCGCCATCGCCTCCATGACCGGAACGGTCAGGATCACCGTGGACAGCGAGGCGCCCAAAGCAATGTTGACCACTGACTGCATGCGGTTGGCCAGGGCCGCACGCAAAGCGGTCAGGATCTCAGGGGCAGCGGAAATGGCGGCGACCAGAATCGCAGTCATGACCGGCGGCGCGCCCGTACCTTCCAGACCGAGGTCAACAGTCTTGGACATGACTTCCGCCAATGCGCCGATCACCACAACGCCCGTCACCAGGGTGGCGATGGAGCGGGTCAGGTTGACCGACTCATGCTCCTCGGCCTGACCCTGACGCTTTTTCTTTTCCGGGTAGCTGTAGCTGAAGAAGTAGCTGTGCGGCCCGACCTGCATGCGCAGGAACAGGGTATAAAGCAGAACCATCGCGCCGATGGTGAACGCCGAGTAGATCTTCCAGTCGCCCTCGGGAATGAACTCGGGCACCACCATCGAGACGCCCATCGCAGTCAGGATCATCACGCTGTAAGTGCGCGCCGAGTCATCGTTATATGACTGCTCGCCATGCTTGATGCCGCCCATGAGGGCCGCCAGGCCGAGAATGCCGTTGATGTCGAGCATCACAGCCGAGTAGATCGTGTCGCGCACCAGCGTCGGCGATGGCTCGTTGCTCATCATGATCGCCAGAATCACCACTTCGACAAGCACCGCCGACAGGGTGAGGATCATCGTGCCATAGGGATCACCGACTTTTTCAGCAAGCATCTCTGCGTGGTGCGCAACGCGCATCGAGGCGCAGACGATAAACCCTACCAGTGCCAGACCGGACACCAGCGCGACGACCTGGCCGTTGCCCAGCAGCACGTGCTCCAGCGGATAGGCCACGAACGTGGCGATGATCGCCAGCAGCAGAAACTTTTCTTGCTTGAGCAATGCGCCCATTTTTTATACCCCGAACCTTGCGACATCGCCGCGGATGTACATGAAGGTGGCCAACAGTGAAGCGTCTGAGAGTAGCTTGTGTGACAAAAGGTTTCATAAAATAGCCAGAATGCGAACTGCACTCATGCGTAAATGACTTTTGATCCCGCCGCCACGATGTGAAATAGTGCCCGCCATTTTCTTCGTGGCCTTTATGGCGCGCCCGTTTTCACGATTCTGCTTCTGCTAGAAAGGACATACGCCATGCGTGCTTTTCGACTTCCGCATCTGGTGGCTTGCGGCCTGCTGACCCTGATGGCGAGCGCCGCTCAGGCAACGCCTATCGACATCGATGACGGCCAGCACAAGGTCCATCTGCCAGACACCCCGCAACGCGTGGTAGTGCTGGAGTTTTCGTTTCTCGACGGGCTGGCTTCGGTCGGCGTGACGCCAGTCGGTGCTGCAGACGATGGCGATGCCAATCGGGTGCTGCCCCGCGTGCGCAAAGCTGTGGGCGAATGGCAGTCGGTAGGCCTGCGCTCGCAACCCAATATCGAGGTGATCGCGCGGCTCAAGCCTGACCTGATCATTGCCGACCTTGGCCGTCATCAGGCGCTGTACAACGACCTTGCGAGCATGGCGCCGACATTGATGTTGCCGTCGCGTGGCGAGGATTATCAGGACAGCCTGCAATCCGCCGAACTGATCGGCAAGGCGCTGGGCAAAGGTCCGCAGATGCAGACACGCATCACGGAAAACAAACAGCATCTGAAAACCGTCGCCGAGCAGATTCCGGCCAATACCAAGGTGTTGTTCGGCGTTGCCCGCGAAGACAGCTTCTCCGTTCACGGCCCGCACTCCTATGCAGGCAGCGTGCTGCAAGCCATCGGTTTGCAGGTGCCGGAAGTGCGCAAGAACGCTGCGCCCACCGAGTTCGTCAGCCTGGAACAGCTGTTGGCGCTGGACCCTGCCTGGTTGCTGGTCGGGCATTATCGTCGTCCGAGCATTGTCGACAGCTGGAGCAAACAGCCGCTGTGGCAGGTACTTGGCGCAGTTCGTAATAAACAGGTGGCCGAAGTCGACGGCGACAGCTGGGCGCGCAACCGCGGGATCATGGCCTCCGAGCAGATCGCCGACGATGCGCTTGCCGTGCTCAAGGGCGGCAAGGCCGTGCTGAACCCTTAAATGCGCCGTTGGCTAATGGCAGGCGTGATCACCGCGACCTGCCTGGGACTTTTCTGGGTGTCGCTGTTCGCGCTGTCGTCCTTCAGCATCCGCCAGGTCGACGCGTGGAACGGCCTGTTCACCCAGGGTCGCGAAGGCGGCAACATTGCCTACATCGTCGCCCAACTGCGAGTACCGCGTGCGCTGTGCGCTGCGCTGGTCGGCGCCTGCCTGGGCGTCGCCGGCGCCTTGATGCAGGGCATTACCCGAAACAGTCTGGCCTCGCCGTCACTGTTCGGCGTCACCGCAGGTGCTGCCTTGGGGCTCGCGCTGTTTTCCACCGGGCTAATTGCCCTGCCGTTTCCCGGTGGCGCATTGCTGATGACCTGTCTCGGCGGTGCGCTGGCATGGATTACCGTGTTCAGCCTTGGTGGCGCGTGGTCGCCTGCCACCTCCCAAGGGCGACTGGTGCTGGCAGGCGTCGCCGTCGCAGCACTCTGCGCAGCACTGACCCGCCTCACTGTGATTCTTGTCGAGGTCCAGGCGCAGAGCGTGCTCAACTGGTTGGCAGGCTCGCTGGCCAACGTCGGAGCAGAACAACTGCAACTGCTCTGGCCCTGCACGCTGATCGGTCTGGTACTGGCAATTGCCTGTGCGCCGCGCCTGAACCTGATCAACCTCGGCGAAGACGCCGCCCGCTCGCTCGGTGTGCGCATCGGCGCCTTGCGCCTGCTGGTGTTCGTGGTCAGCCTGCTGCTGGTCGGCGCCAGCGTGTGCGCAGTCGGCCCCATCGGCTTTGTCGGTCTGATTGCACCCAACATCGCCCGGCAATGGCTGGGCAATGACTACCGTTGGCTGATCCCGGTCAGTGCCGGGCTGGGCGCGGCCATCGTGCTGGCGTCCGACCTGATCAGCCGCGCGGTGGCGTTCCCCGTCGAAACCCCGGCTGGCGTGGTGACTGCGTTGATCGGCGCGCCGTTCTTTCTGTTTCTGGCGAGGCGCGCACTGTGAACCAGCCTCGCTCACGACTCTTGTTACTGATCATGCTGCTGGCGCTGGCCCTATTGTTGAGCCTCAGCGCCGGCACCGCCTGGCTGACGCCTGGCGCGGTACTCGACCATCTGATCGCTCACGACAGCAAAGACTTCGAGGTCTGGAATCATCGCCTGCCGCGCGGCCTGATCGCGATCATGACCGGTTGCGCATTCGGCCTGGCAGGCGCCATCGTTCAGGGTGTGATTCGCAACCCGCTGGCCTCGCCGGAAATACTTGGCGTGACCCAGGGTGCAGGGCTGGCGTTGACCATCGCGATCATCAGTTTGCCGCAGTTGCCGGTGGCCGCACTGCCGTTCGTGGCCTGCCTGGGCGGCGCCGCAGGGGCACTGCTGTTGGCGTTGTATAACACCGGCGTGCAGTTTTCCGGCGTGCGTTTCGCGCTGTCGGGTGTGGCGATTGCGGTCACACTGTCGAGCATCACCGAATTCCTGATTCTCGCTAATCCACTGGACATCAACACGGCGCTGCTGGCCCTGACCGGCAGTTTGTGGAGCCGCAACTGGCATCACGTCCTGTTGGCCACGCCGCTTCTGCTGCTGATACCGCTGAGCCTTCTGCTGGCCAAGCCGCTAAACCTGATCGGGCTTGGCGATGAAGCGGCGCAAAGCCTGGGGACCGGCCTCAAACGGACTCGCTGGCTGGCAATGGGCAGCGCGGTGCTGCTGACCAGTCTGGGCGTGGGCATCATCGGCCCGGTGAGTTTTGTCGGGCTGGTCGCCCCGCACATGGCTCGGCGTCTGGTCGGCGGGCATCATCAATACCTGCTGCCCGCATCGATGGTGCTGGGCGCGTTGTTGCTGGTGCTGGCCGATACGCTAGGCCGCACCCTGATCGCCCCCAGTGAAATCCCGGCGGGGATTCTGACAGCCGTGATCGGCGCTCCGTATTTCCTCTGGCTGCTGGCCCGATTCAAAGGTTGATCCCATGAGCATTCTGAAGGCGCAGCACCTCGACATCGGCTACGGCACAGCACGCATCGTGCAGGACCTGTCGTTCAGCCCGCCAGCGGGACAGGTCACGGCACTGATAGGCCCCAACGGCTGCGGCAAGTCCACTCTGCTCAAGGCTTTTGCACGCATTCTCACACCGCAATCGGGCACGTTGAGCCTGGACGGCAAGGGCTACAGTCAGTTGTCTGCCAGAGAGCTGGCCTGCAAGGTGGCGTTTCTGCCGCAAGTGCTGCCGATTCCGGAAGGCGTCAGCGTGCGCCAACTGGTCGCTTACGGGCGCAGCCCGCACAACAGCTTGTGGGGGCGCCTGAGCGGTGCCGATCAGCACAGCGTCGATCAAGCGATGCAGCGCATGGAGCTTGATACGCTGGCCGAGCGTCCGCTGTCGGATCTTTCCGGCGGGCAACGCCAGCGGGCGTGGCTGGCGATGATTCTGGCGCAGGACGCCGCCATCGTCCTGCTCGATGAGCCGACCACTTATCTGGACATCAGCCATCAGGTCGAGCTGCTCGATTTGATGCGCGAACTGAGCGCCGAAGGCAAAACCGTGATTACCGTGCTTCACGACATCAACCAGGCCTGCCGTTACGCCGATCATCTGGCAGTCATGCAGGGTGGGCGTCTGGTGACCTGCGGCGCGCCGGGCGAGGTGTTGACTGCCGAGCTGGTCTGCCAGGTGTTCGACGTGCAGGTGCAGATCATGCGCGAACCGGTGGCCGGCACGCCGATGTGCATTGTCGAGCGCAGCACCCGCTGCACCAGTTGACGGCGCTGGCGCTCGATTCTGCACCGTAGCGCTGCACTTCGTACGGTACACAAGTCTGTTTTTGATTCTGCCCGAAGGCCGTGGGAGCGTCGCGCGGTCCGCTCCCACGCTCCTTGCAGAATCAAAGACGCGCTGGCGACATAGTTGTCCTGTTGGTCAGTTATTTGCATTGTCGGGAGTACGCACTCCAACAAGACCGCAAGGAGCTAGACCCGATGCACCTGACCAACCCACGTCGTCCTCTGAAAAAACTGCTGTGCGCCATGGCCGCTGTCGTCGGCATCGGCTCCAGCCTGCTCGCATCGGCCGCCGATCCGCTGAAAGTCGGATTCGTCTACATCGGCCCTATCGGCGACCACGGCTGGACCTATCAGCACGAACAGGGCCGCTTGGCGATGGTCAAGGCGCTGGGCGACAAGGTCAGCAGCACTTACGTGGAAAACGTGCCGGAAGGTGCCGACGCCGAGCGGGTGATTCGCAACATGGCCAAGGGCGGCTATGACCTGATCTTCAGTACTTCCTTCGGTTACATGAACCCGACCCTGAAAGTCGCCAAGCAATTCCCGAAAGTGAAATTCGAGCACGCAACCGGTTACAAGCAGGACAAGAACATGGGCACTTACCTGGCCCGTACTTATGAAGGCCGCTACGTCAGCGGTTACATCGCAGCGAAAATGACCAAGACCAAGAAGATCGGCTACGTCGCCTCATTCCCGATCCCTGAAGTGCTGCGTGACATCGACGCCATCCAGCTGGCGCTGAACAAATACAACCCGGGCACTGAAATCAAAGTGGTCTGGGTCAACTCCTGGTTCGATCCGGGCAAGGAAGCGGACGCCGCCAACGCCCTGATCGATCAGGGCGTCGACGTAGTCTTCCAGCACACCGACAGCCCGGCACCGATCCAGACGGCCGAGCGCCGTGGCGTCTACGCGGTAGGTTACGCCTCGGACATGGCGCATTTCGGGCCAAAGGCGGTGCTGACTTCCATCGTCAACAATTGGGGCCCGCATTACACCCAGGCCGCCGAGGGCGCCATCGCCGGCACCTGGAAACCGCAGGACTACTGGGGTGGCCTGAAAGAAGGCACGGTCGAACTGCCGATCAGCGACGTCGTGCCGGCTGACGTGAAAGCCGAGGCGCAGAAGATCATCGCCAGCATCGAAAGCGGCGAATTCCACCCGTTCACTGGCCCGATCAAGGACCAGAACGGCACGATCAAGATTGCCGATGGCGTCGTTGCGACCAACGCCGAGCTGGCATCGATGAACTATTACGTGGAAGGGATCAAGGCCGAACTTCCCAAGTAACGCTGTTTTGCCTGCCTCGGCGGGCACGTCCCTCTCTGTTGAACACCACCGAACGCTCAGGAACGGTTAATGGACCAGCTTCCCGTCATCGACATCAGCCCGCTTTACGGCGCGGACGCCCAAGCCTGGCAGGCTGTCGCCACACAGATCGACAGCGCTTGCCGTGAATGGGGCTTTTTCTACATCAAAGGCCACCCGATCAGCGCCGAACGCATCGAACAGGTACAGGCCGCCGCCAAGGACTTCTTCGCCAGGGATGCAGCCGAAAAGCTCAGGATCGATATCACCCAAAGCACTCACCATCGTGGCTACGGCGCGATTGCCACCGAGCAGTTGGACCCCGGCCTGCCGAGCGACCTGAAAGAAACCTTCGACATGGGCCTGCATATGGAGGCCAGCCATTCCGATGTACTGGCCGGCAAACCGTTGCGCGGCCCCAATCGGCACCCGGACATTCCCGGCTGGGCCAGCCTGATGGAGCAGCATTACCTGGACATGCAGGCGCTGGCGCAAACCCTGCTGCGCGCCATGACACTGGCTCTGGGCATCGAGCACGACTTTTTCGATCAGCGCTTCAAGGACCCGGTCAGCGTGCTGCGCATGATTCATTACCCGCCACGGCACACCGCGACGTCAGCCGAGCAACAAGGCGCGGGAGCGCACACCGATTACGGCTGTATCACCTTGCTGTACCAGGACACGGCGGGCGGTCTGCAGGTTCGCGACGTAAGCGGCGAATGGATCGACGCACCGCCTGTCGACGGCACCTTCGTGGTCAACCTCGGTGACATGATGGCGCGCTGGAGCAATGATCGTTATCTGTCCACGCCCCACCGGGTCATCAGCACATTGGGTGTCGATCGCTATTCGATGCCGTTCTTTGCCGAACCGCATCCGGACACGCGCATCGAGTGCCTGCCTGGCTGTCAGAGCGAAACTCATCCGGCCCGCTACCCTGTAACGACGTGTGCCGAATTTCTGCTTTCACGCTTCGCCGATACTTACGCCTATCGTCGCGAACAAGAGCCAAGTTGAACGTTCGGTCAGGTTTTACCCTGCGCAGCGGCATGCATCTGTAGAATGCCCGCCATCTGCACCT
Source organism: Pseudomonas coronafaciens pv. oryzae str. 1_6 (assembly GCF_000156995.2). NCBI lineage: Bacteria > Pseudomonadati > Pseudomonadota > Gammaproteobacteria > Pseudomonadales > Pseudomonadaceae > Pseudomonas > Pseudomonas coronafaciens. The sequence continues at coordinate 4,742,089 of NZ_CP046035.1, forward strand.
GATGAGAAAAGAATATGTACGACTGGTTGAACGCACTGCCCAAGGCAGAACTGCACCTGCACCTCGAAGGCTCGCTGGAACCCGAGCTGCTGTTCGCCCTGGCCGAGCGCAACAAGATTGCCCTGCCGTGGAATGACGTAGATGCGCTGCGCAAGGCTTACGCCTTCAACAATCTGCAGGAATTCCTCGACCTGTACTATCGCGGCGCAGACGTGCTGCGCACCGAGCAGGACTTTTACGACCTGACCTGGGCCTACCTGCAGCGCTGCAAGGAACAGAACGTCATCCACACCGAACCATTCTTCGATCCGCAAACCCACACCGACCGTGGCATTGCGTTTGAAGTGGTGCTGGCCGGGATTACCGGTGCGCTGAAAGACGGCAAGTCGAAGCTGGGTGTCGACAGCGGTTTGATCCTGAGCTTCCTGCGTCATCTGTCCGAAGACGAAGCCGAAAAGACCCTCGACCAGGCGCTGCCGTTCCGCGATGCGTTCGTCGCCGTGGGCCTCGACAGCTCTGAAATGGGCCACCCGCCGAGCAAGTTCCAGCGCGTGTTTGACCGCGCCCGCAACGAAGGCTTCCTGACCGTGGCCCATGCCGGGGAAGAAGGGCCGCCGGAGTACATCTGGGAAGCACTGGACCTGCTGAAAATCCAGCGTATCGACCACGGCGTTCGCGCCATCGAAGACGAGCGGCTGATGCAGCGCATCATCGACGAACAGATCCCGCTGACCGTCTGCCCGCTCTCCAACACCAAGCTCTGCGTGTTCGACGACATGGCTCGGCACAACATCCTCGACATGCTCGAGCGCGGCGTGAAAGTCACGGTGAACTCCGACGACCCGGCCTACTTCGGCGGCTACGTGACCGAGAACTTCCATGCGCTGTATACGCACCTGGGCATGACTCAGGACCAGGCCACCCGCCTGGCACAAAACAGCCTGGATGCCCGCCTGGTCAAGCCCTGAAACGCTCTACTCCCGGAAACAGCGCGGAGCATCAATCCTGCACTTGTCGTTCCTCACGCTTCAGCGCAGGAACGCAGGTCTGGACGCTCTGCGTTCGGTATTGAGGCATGCCCTCTTAGGCCGCTGCAGCTATCTTGCTGATTTCCCGCTGCCCGCTGGACGAGACCTGCAACGTGCTGGACTCCTCAGTGGTACGTAGCCAGCCCATCTGAATGAACAACTGCAACAATCCCGCCCCCAGCGCGCCCCCCAGGTGCGCGCTGTGGTCGCTCAGTTTCGGGCAGGCACACACTGTTTCGCGTTTGCGCTGTGCCAGCGCAGGTATGTAGATGCCGCGCTCGGCAAAGCTGGCCACGCCCTTGCTCGTCACTTCGATACGCTTCTCCTGCTGCTCTATCCAGCCGGCCCCCAGCAACCGCTGATAAAGCTCGGCAGCCATTTCACCGCCCAGGTGATCGGAGCAGATTCTTGCGCGCCGCAGTGGCAAGGGAGGCATGGGCTGGGCAAAACGCCGACTGATCTGCACGGCGCTGGCCTGCGACGCACAGGCCAGCGCTTCCACGGCAGCACCGACTTCCGGCGCGGCCAGACGGAAAAACCGCTTTCGCCCCCGGGCTTCCTGCTTCAACAGACCGCCATTGGCCAGACGCGCCAGATGCGCCCCCGCCGAAGACGTAGAGAGCCCCGCCAGAATCGCCAGCTCATCGGCGGAACGAGCCGTACCGTCCATCAACGCCCAGATCATTGCGCTGCGCTTGGGGTCGGCCAGCAATGTTGCAATCTGGCTGATGCGCGGACCATATTCCATGTGTTCACTCCCTGTTGAAACATTCATCTGTCTCGGTGACTTAATGACTGTAATCACGCTCTGATAAAGTTGAACGCGTCTTTGACCTGAAATGACAAGTATAAACTCTATGGCCTGCGCCCCCGGCGGGTGAAAAACTACTGGTGCGCACTGTGGTCGCGCGAACACCCGCAAAACCGCCTGAAGCTGGAGTGTCACGCCGGATTTGGCGGCTACTAGCCATTACACAGAAACCGCTCTAATCAAGGGCTTTCAGCGCACCCCTGAAAAAGTAACGGAAAACACAAGCGCCATGCCTATGACAAAAATGCCAAAACCCCTCAACAACAGTCGGCTTCAAGTTAGTACCTGAAGCAGAACTTTGCAGATTTGAAATGCATTTAAATACTCTATTTTCCGAAGTGTCCGTAGGCTATTTCCCTGTCACACGTAGCCATTAAAACAAACCAACAGGCGACGGGCCTACAGCATGTTGCTTACAGCGAGACCTGAGCATATCCAGCAGCAGATTGACCGGTTTGCTGAGTTGCGCACGGTGCGCGCACAACAAGTTCAGCGGGGCGCGCTCTCCGGTCAGGTCGGGCATGAGCACTTTCAGGCGGCCGACTCTGACGTCTGCAGCAACGTCCAGCCAGGACTTGTACGCGACTCCCTCGCCCGCCACGGCCCAGCGGCGTACCACGTCGGCATCGTCGCTGAAGCGATTACCGCTGACCGTCAGACTGATTTCACGCTTGCCGTCATTCAGCGTCCAGCGGTCATGCACGCGATCACCCAACATGAACAGCAGACAATTGTGCTGCGCCAACTGTTCGATTTGATGAGGCTCACCGTGGCGTTCCAGATAACCCGGAGCGGCACACAGCACCCGCCGGTTGTCAGGCAGAACCGGCAGCGCCACCAGGCTGGAGTCCTCGGGTTCGCCGTAACGCAGCGCGACATCGACAGGCTGGCGAAATAGATCAGCTATGCGATCACCCAGCAACAGCCGGACGGTCAGTTGCGGATGCTGCTGCTGAAAGTCATCCAGCCAGGGCAAGAGCACGTTACGACCCAGGTCCGAGGGGGCAGAGAGTTGCAGCACGCCCTCGCAGCGATCCTGACTGCTGGCCAACAATCTGCGTCCTTCTTCAAGGCTACCCAGCGCCGCACGGGCATATTCCAGAAACCCCTCGCCCTCTGCGGTAAGCCTGAGGCTGCGGGTAGAGCGCGCCAGCAGACGCGCGCCCAACTGCCGTTCAATGCGCTTGAGCGCCGCACTCGCCACCGCCGCAGACATGTCCATCACTCGCGCAGCAGCAGAAAGGCTGCCCAGGTCCGCTGCACGCACGAACAACTGCAAGTCATCAAAACGCAGCATCAAAGCCTCGCATTATCAAAATAAAGTTGAAACAGACTGCAGTTTTAACGGGTTTTATCTTTACTGGAAATAGCCAATGATCTCTCCATCATTTTCCGAGGAGGCCCCGTGATGAAAGCCATTGCCTACTACCATTCGTTGCCGATCAGCGACACCCAAGCATTGCAGGACATCGAGCTGCCAGAACCGGTCGCGGGCGCACGCGATCTGCTGGTCGAGGTCAAGGCAATATCGGTCAACCCGGTGGACACCAAAATTCGCCAGAACGTCCAGCCGGAAGACGGTGCGGCCAAGGTCTTGGGCTGGGACGTGGCAGGCGTGGTGAAAGCCGTTGGCAGCCAGGTCACCCTGTTCAAGCCAGGTGATAACGTTTTTTACGCGGGTTCCCTGACCCGACCAGGCGCCAACAGTGAACTGCACGTTGTCGATGAGCGCATCGTCGGCCATATGCCCAAGACCCTGAGTTTTGCTCATGCAGCAGCGCTGCCTTTGACTGCCATCACTGCCTGGGAGCTGCTGTTCGAGCGCCTGGAAATTGCTCAGCAGAAAGGCGAAGGCCCGCACAGCCTGCTGATCGTCGGCGCGGCGGGTGGTGTGGGTTCGATCCTGACCCAGTTGGCGCGGCAGTTGACCTCACTCAAGGTCATCGGCACCGCTTCGCGCCCCGAGACCGAACGCTGGGTTCGCGAGCTGGGCGCACATGAAGTGCTGGACCATAGCAAGCCATTGAGCGAAGAACTCAAACGTGTCGGCCTGAACCAGGTGACCCACGTGGCCAGCCTGACTCAGACCGAACAGCATCTGGATCAACTGGTCGAGGCGCTCAAGCCGCAGGGCAAACTGGCCCTGATCGATGACCCAAAAACGCTGGATGTCTCGAAACTCAAGCGCAAGAGCCTTTCGTTGCATTGGGAGTTCATGTACACCCGCTCGATGTTTGAAACCGAGGACATGATCGAACAGCACAACCTGCTCAACCGGGTGGCCGAGCTGATCGACGCTGGCACACTGAAAACCACGTTCGGTGAACATTTTGGCCGCATCAACACCGAAAACCTGCGCCGCGCTCATGCCCTGCTGGAAAGCGGCACTGCCAAAGGCAAGGTAGTGCTTGAAGGGTTCTGAGGCACACCAGAACGCGGGAGTCAGTCGCACAACGACCGGCCCCCGCGCCGAAACGCATCAGGCAGTCTGCGCCTTGGCGTCCCGAGTGTGCTGCGCGCGACGCGTCAACACCGAAAGGCCCACCGTCAGTACACCGCACAGGCTGATGACCAGCGCCATTGGTGTGGCCGTGCCGTCATGCAGTACGCCCACCAGGCTGGCAGCGACGGCGGCGACGCTGAATTGCAGACACCCCAGCAATGCCGATGCACTGCCGGCGCGCGCCCACTGGCCATTCATGGCACAGGCCGAGGCGTTGGGAATGATGCAGCCCAGGCTCGCGACGCATATGAATAGCGGCACCAGCAAAGGCCAGAGCGCTTCGGTACGCAGCCCGGTGATCGCCAGCAAGACCAGCGCCGCCGTCAGGTAGACCCATACCGTGCGTGACAATATGAATGCAGGGCCAGTCTTGCGCAGCACGCGCGCGTTGATCTGCGCAACCAGAATGAAGCCCGCCGCATTCATCCCGAACAGCCAGCCGTAATGCTCGGCAGGTACGCCGTACAGCTTGATGAAGACAAAGGGCGACCCGGCAACGTAAGCGAACATTCCGGCCATGGCGATACCACCTGTCAGGGCATGGCCGATAAACACGCGGTCCTTGAACAGGTTGGCGTATTGCCGCAATGCGCCGCTCAATGGCTGACGAGGCGCGCTGGCGGGCATGCTTTCCGGCAGACCGATTGCAACCGCTGTCAGGCAGGCCCCGCTGAACAGCGTAAGGCTGACGAAGATCGACTGCCAGCCAAAGCTGCTGACCAGCACGCCCCCGAGCATGGGCGCCAGAATAGGCGCCAGGCCCATCACCAGCATCAGTTGCGAGAAGACCTTGGCCGACTCGACGGCATTGCATTTATCGCTGACGATCGCCCGCGACAGCACCATCCCGGCACAGCCACCCAACGCCTGAACGAAACGTGCGCCGATCAGCCACTCGAGACTCGGAGCAAAGGCGCAGGCCACCGAGGCCAGCATGAACAGGGCAACGCCGACCAGCATCGGGACACGCCGGCCAAAACGGTCGGCTACCGGCCCATAGGCCAACTGGCCAAGGGACAGGCCCAGAAAGTAGGCGGCCAAGGTCAGCTGTACGTGCTTCTCGTCGGTCCCGAAATACGAGGCTATGGCGGGAAAACCAGGAAGGTAGAAATCGATGGCCAGCGGGCCGAAGGCGCTCAAGGAGCCAAGGATAAGGATCGTTCGTAGATTCATCAGATGTCCATCAACGACTGCAAAGCAACGGGCCAGTTTAACCGGCATACCTAGCAGAGGACGGAGGACAGGATAATTAATTCAAAGTTTTTCAAACTTTATATACCGGGAGCCGCCCCTGTTTCGCAAGTTCGGCTTCCCTCGCCAAGGCTCAGGCCAACTGCGCCTGATAACCCTCTTCGCCGATCAACCTGATAATCTGCTCTGGCGACAGACTGCTCTGCACCCTGACTTCCTTGCTGGCCAGCTCGACTTGAACATCGGCGGCGGGATCATCGTGCCGGATGGCGTCGGTCACGGCGCGAACACAGTGCCCGCAGGTCATGCCTTGAACGTTGAATAACTGCATGGTGCTACTCCTTCTGTGATGAATGTCGGGCATCTTCAACCTTGCCATCATGACAAGGTCAAGTTTCTGTGATTCCTGCCGGGCTGGTATTCAGGCTGATCGTGGGCCAAGCTGAGTCAATACGTTTACATCAGGAGTATCAGCGATGCGCTGGTCAGCAGTGAGTCTCTTCGCCATTCTCGGTTTTCTGGCTATCGCACCTGCCACGCAGGCTGCTCAGGATTACGGCATCCTGATCATTTCCCGAGAGCGACTGGAGGTGGCTACCTCCTGTGAAATCGGTATTTATGTTCAGGATCAACTGGCCGGGCGCCTGTTTCAAGAGGACTCGGTGTCTTTCAACCTGCCGCCGGGTGAAGTGTCCGTGCGGCTGCGCAGGCTAGGCGGCGCCGTCAGGGGTTGCGAATCAGGCATGGAAGCGCAGAACAACATCAAGATCAAACTGCGCGCCGGGGACATTCTCAAATACCGCATTGCCACCGACCTGAACGGGCTGTACCTCAAGAAGGCCGACCTCAACTATTGATTCGCGCTTGACCTTGCCCATGTGGCAAGGTTGATCCTTGCAGGTATCCAGCCTCAGGGAGTGATAGAGATGCAAGACACCACCACCTTCGACCTGCCGATCAGCGGCATGACCTGCGCCAGTTGCGCAGGCCGGGTCGAACGTGCCCTGGCCAAAGTGCCGGGGGTCAACAGCGTGACGGTCAATCTGGCCAGTGAACGCGCCCACGTAGTCACCGCCCTGCAAACCGACCCGCAGACGCTGGTCGCCGCTGTCAGCCGCGCCGGTTATGGTGCAACGCTGATTCAGGACCATCGCGCCGAAGCCGACAGCAAACGCTGTCACTTGCAGCATGAGCGCTGGGCCTTGGTACTGGCAATCGCACTGGCACTGCCGTTGATACTGCCGATGGCAATGGCGCCTCTGGGTCTGCACTGGATGCTGCCCGCCTGGGCGCAATTTGCGCTGGCGACACCGGTGCAATTCATTCTGGGCGCGCGCTTCTATGTCGCCGCCTGGAAAGCCATGCGAGCAGGCGCCGGTAATATGGACCTGTTGGTTGCCATCGGCACCAGCGCCGGCTACGGGCTGAGTGCCTACCAATGGCTGAGCGCCGCACCCGGCACCACGCCGCACCTTTACTTCGAAGCGTCAGCGGTAGTCATTGCGCTGGTGTTGCTGGGCAAATACCTGGAAAGCCGGGCCAAACGCCAGACAGCCAGCGCCATTCGTGCCCTAGAGGCCCTGCGCCCGGAGCACGCGCTGCGCATGGTCGATGGCGTTGAGCATGAAGTGGCAATCAGCAAACTGCGAATTGGCGACTACGTGCTGGTCAAGCCTGGAGAACGCTTCCCGGTAGACGGCGAGGTGCTCGAAGGTCGCAGTCATGCCGACGAAGCGCTGATCACTGGAGAAAGTCTGCCGGTGTTCAAACAATCGGGTGACAAGGTCACGGGCGGCGCCATCAATGGTGAGGGCCGTCTACTGATCAGAACTTCAGCGATCGGCACTGAGACGGTTCTGGCGCGCATCATTCGCCTGGTAGAAGAAGCGCAGTCGGGCAAGGCGCCCATTCAAAAGCTGGTGGACAAAGTCAGCCAGGTCTTTGTGCCGACTGTTCTGGTGATCGCTTTCTTTACGCTGGCGGGCTGGATGCTGGTTGGCGCCTCTCTGGAAGTGGCGCTGATCAATGCCGTGGCCGTGCTGGTGATCGCCTGCCCCTGCTCTCTGGGGCTGGCGACGCCAACGGCGATCATGGCTGGCACCGGCGTGGCGGCGCGCTACGGCATTCTGATCAAGGATGCCGACGCACTGGAGCGTGCCCACAACGTTGACGCCGTGGTGTTCGACAAGACCGGCACATTGACCTCGGGCACACCACGCATCACCAACATGAGCGCGGTGCTGGGCAACGAAGAACTCCTGCTGCAACTGGCAGGCGCCCTGCAACGCGGCAGCGAGCACCCGCTGGCCAAAGCGGTGCTGGACGTTTGCCATGAATGGCAACTCAAACTCGATCCGGTCGAAGACAGCCGCGCGCTAAGCGGCCGAGGTATAGCCGGTACTGTTCAGGGCCGTGAGCTGGCGCTGGGTAATCGGCGCCTGCTGGACGAAAGCGGCCTGCCGATGGGCCAGCTGGCCGAATCTGCACGTGTCTGGGAAGCCGAAGGGCGTACCCTTTCCTGGCTGATCGAAACAGCACCGGAGCATAAGGTGATCGGCATGTTCGCCTTCGGTGACACACTCAAGCCCGGCACCGATCAGGCGATCAGGGCGCTGAACGCGCGTGGTATCACCAGCCACTTGCTGACTGGCGATAACCGCGGCAGCGCGCAAGTCGTTGCCAGGGCGCTGGGCATCCATGATGTGCATGCCGAGGTGCTGCCTGCCGACAAGGCGGACACCGTCACGCAATTGAAAAACAATCATGTCGTGGCAATGGTCGGCGACGGCATCAACGACGCACCGGCGCTGGCGGCGGCTGATGTAGGCATTGCGATGGGCGGCGGTACGGATGTAGCGATGCATGCCGCAGGTATCACCCTGATGCGCGGCGATCCGCGCTTGGTACCGGCAGCCCTGGAGATCAGCCGCCGGACCTACGCCAAGATCCGCCAGAACCTGTTCTGGGCATTCGTCTATAACCTGATCGGCATTCCTCTGGCCGCGCTGGGCTACCTCAACCCGGTGCTGGCGGGCGCGGCAATGGCCTTGTCCAGCGTCAGCGTGGTGGGCAACGCTCTGCTGTTGAAAACCTGGAAACCGCGCGACCTGGAGGAAAAACCATGAACATCGGCCAGGCTGCAAAAAGCAGCGGCTTGAGCGCAAAGATGATCCGTTACTACGAATCCATTGGTCTGCTGAAAGCGGCCAATCGCAGCGACAGCGGTTATCGCCTGTACAGCACAGAAGACTTGCACACGCTGGCGTTCATCAAGCGCTCGAGGGATCTGGGCTTTTCGCTGGACGAGGTCGGCAAACTGCTGACCCTCTGGCAAGACCGCCAACGCGCCAGCGCCGACGTCAAGGCGCTGGCTCGAAAACACATAAGCGACCTTGATCGCAAGATCGAGGAACTGGCGAGCCTGCGCGACACGCTTAAGGAACTGGTTGAACACTGCCAGGGCGACGACCGACCCGACTGCCCGATCCTCAAGGACCTGGCGTCGGGCGGGTGTTGCTAGACACTGCCTAAGACAGGTCTCGCAACACTCCCGTGGGAGCGAGCCGGGCAGTTATCAATACGTCCCCACGCTCCGCGTGGGAATGCGGCTCGTGGCGCTTCGCGTCGCACATCAGCACTAACGCCTGCTTTAGGCCGTAAAGATGCAAGCGCTATTCAGGCCTTGTGCCCGATTACGCTTGCTGTGCCACCAGTCTGAATATTTGTCATGCAGAGCGTCACGAACTGCATGCCAACGCGGGGCATTGGCACGATAGACACGGGAAAGGTCAGTGCTGCATCCACGGCGGTGGCGGTTCTTCGGCGGATTTACCCGGCGGCTCATCATCTGCAGCACGGGCTGCCTGACGGCGGGCTTCGTCGAGACGGGCTGCTTCGATTTCGCGCAGTACGCCACCGACATCGGCTTCGTCCTCCGGCTCGTCGAACTCGCCGGTCAGCACCGTGGCTGGCGACAAGGTGCCAGCCTCGTAATACGACCACATTTCCTTGGCGAACCTGGTCTTGCGCAGCTCAGGCGCAAAGCGGCCGAAGTACAACGCCATGTTGCCGACGTCGCGCTCCAGCATGCTGAACGCATGGTTGTTTCCCGCTGCATCGACCGCTTGCGGCAAGTCGATGATCACCGGACCGGATGGCGCCAGCAAAACGTTGAACTCGGAAAGGTCACCGTGCACCAGACCGGCGCACAGCATCAGCACGATCTGCTCGATCAGGAACGCGTGATACTCGCGCGCCTGATCCGGCTCCAGCACCACGTCGTTCAGACGCGGGGCGGCATCACCGTATTCGTCGGCCACCAGCTCCATAAGCAGTACGCCTTCAAGGAAGTCATACGGTTTGGGCACCCGGACGCCAGCACTGGCCAGACGAAACAGTGCAGCCACTTCGGCGTTCTGCCAGGCGTCCTCGGTTTCCTTGCGCCCGAACTTCGAGCCCTTGGCCATGGCCCGAGCCTGTCGGCTGTTGCGTACCTTGCGGCCTTCCTGATATTCAGCCGCCTGACGGAAACTGCGTTTGTTAGCCTCCTTGTAAACCTTGGCACACCGCAGCTCGTTGCCACAGCGCACCACATAAACAGCTGCCTCTTTACCACTCATGAGCGGGCGCAGCACCTCGTCGACCAGACCGTCTTCGATCAGGGGTTCAATGCGTTTAGGAGTTTTCATCAGCTTTTATTGTGGGTCCTTTGTTGCCAGATACGCGATTGTTGCCGTTATACGGCAATCCTCCGCCAGCGAGTAGGGGTAGTGCCCTTTGGATTGAAAGGTTTTTTAATCAAAAACCGCTCAATGCCCCGGTTTCAAGCACCTTTCGTGCCGCGCGGCAGAAGAAAGATATTCCGGGACAAAACATGTAAAGGCAGAAAAAACACGACGATATACCCGGCTCAGTGCGCCCAGGCCATGCGATTTCACTTGAACAGATCGCCGGGTGTATAGCCGAACAACCCCTTGAACGCTGCGATAAAGGCTGATGTCGAGTCATAGCCGCAGGCCAGCGCGGTCCGGGTGACACTGGCGCCCTCTTCCAGTGCAGAAAGCGAAGACAGCAAGCGTGCTCGCTGACGCCAGCCCCGGAAGCTCAACCCGGTTTCACGCTGAAACAGGCGCATCAGGGTTTTCTCCGACGTCCCCAGACGATCGGCCCAGTCGTGCAAGGTGATCAACTGGCCGGGTTCCTCGATCAATTCGTTGCACAGCCCCAGCAAGCGCGGATGACGCGGCAACGGCAGTGAGAATCCGACTTCGGGCAAGCCCGCCAGTTGATCCAGCAGCACCTGCACCAGCCGTGACTCATGGCTGTCCTGCTCGGGGTAGTCCGCAGGCAATAGACAAAAGCTCTTGATCAGCTCGCGGGCCAGCGGCGTGACCTCTAGAACCCGACAGCGCTGCGGTGCCCAACTGGAATCAGCCGTACGAATGTACAAACTGCGCATTTCGGCGCGCATGGAGGTCACCACCTCATGCTCAAGCCCGGCAGGCACCCAGACGCCCCACTGCGGCGGAGCAAAAAAACTGCCCTCGGCAGTATGTACCCCCAGGACGCCGCTGATTGCATAGGAAAACTGCACCCAGTCGTGACGATGAGGCGGCGTCCATGAACCGGCACTGAGGCTTTCGGCGCGGGCATACAGCGGACGCGGCAAACCGGACAGCGCCGGTATCTGTCGCTCTCCTTCAGGATGACGCTGATCGGGTTGTCCGTTAGTCGGCATCTTATGGCCTTGTGTCGCAAGACGGCTGCGGGACAACAGAGTAGCCTGCGCGCATCCCTGATGACAAAAGATGTCCGAGTTCGCCATGCAATCACTCAAACACTTCAAGCGCGTCGCCACCGACTGGTTCCTGTGGGGCATGGTTCTGGCCACGGTACTGGCTTATTTTTTTCCGCGTTTCGGGGCTACCGGCGGCAACATGCACGCCGAATATGTGATCAACATCGGCGTGTTTGTGGTGTTCTTTCTGCACGGCGTCAACCTCTCCAGCGAGCAGATCAAAAGAGGCCTGACCAACTGGCGACTGCACGTGATGATCCAGGTGTTCACTTTCGTGGTGTTCCCGCTGATATGGCTGGCCTGTGACAGACTGCTCAGCTCGCACGTGCCGGCGTTGCTGATGCTGGGTTTCTTCTACCTGTGCGCCCTGCCTTCGACCATTTCGTCTTCGGTGGCGCTGACCGGCAGTGCGGGCGGCAACGTTCCCGCCGCGATTCTCAACGCCAGCATGTCCAGCGTCATCGGGATTTTCATCACGCCGTGGCTGGTGAGTCTGCTGGTCGGCACTGGCGCAGGCGGTATCGATCTGGGTGACACCCTGCTGAGCCTGTGCGCCATGCTCCTGTTGCCGCTGGTGCTGGGCCAGCTGATGCGACCACTGCTCGGCAAACTCTTCGCACGGCACAAGAAGTACACCAACCTGATCGACAAGATGGTCATCCTGTTGCTGGTCTACGCGGCGTTCTGCAATTCGATGATTTCGGGAATGTGGCAAAGCCAGGGCAACAGCGTGCTCCTGACCGCCTTCATCGGCACCGCGCTACTGTTGGCCGTGATTCTGTTGATGACCACACGCACTGCGCGGGTGCTCAGGTTCAATCATGCCGACAAGGTTGCTGCGGTGTTCTGCGCCAGCAAGAAGTCTCTGGCAGCCGGTGCGCCGATGGCGGCGCTGATCTTCGGCAGCAATCCTGGGCTGGGGCTGATCCTGCTACCGATCATGATCTATCACCCGATGCAGTTGATCGTATGCTCGGTGATTGCCGAGAGCTATGCCAGCCGTCACCGTCAGCAATTGTCGGAAGCCGCACTGGAAGAGGCGCGTGCCGCCTGACGCACGCTACATCAGCGCGTCGTCATCAAGCGTGACGCGCGCATAGAAAACGATCGCCACGGTCGGGATCAGCGCCGAATAGCCTGGCCTGAGCGCAGTGCCGAAATGTGTCAGCAGGCGCTGCACCGGGGCCTGGCGAATCGCGCCCAGCAAACCCTTGATCGAACCGGGCGCTTTTTCAGGCAGTGCACGGGTGTCAGGCAACACGGGTTTGAAAAACGCTGCAACGGTCAAGCGTTCGGCCAAGGCATCGACATGCGCGGCGTATACCTCCCAACCCATCGCGCCCACGCTGGCACGGGGCATTTGCACCAGCGGATGTTCATTGTTGAACGCGTGGCGGAAAAAGGTCTTGAGCAGCAGTTCTTCCACTTCAACGACCGTTGCGCACTGGTGCAATGCAGCGTCCAGGCCATATTGCCGCGCCAGCATGCCCAGCACTCGCGTGTAAGGCACGCCTCTGCGTCGGGCAGCATTGATCAGAAAGTGCCCGGCAACCAGCTGAAACTCACGCACGAAGGCGTACGTGCGGTTCGCCTCGGTTTCCTTGAGACGGGTCCAGCGACTGCTGCGCAGGTGCCTGATCGCCGCTTCCAGCACGTAATCCGGCGAGCGCGCCAATACGTCATGTAGCCAGGTGTCTTGCAAGACCGGGTCGCGGGTCGTTGTCGGTAACACGGCAACACCGGTTTTCAGCCCTTCGCAGCCGCTGAACCCGGTGGCGATCAGCACCTCGTGCAAGCGTCGCCAGTAATGATGGTGGCGGTAGCCCGGCATGCGCACGTTTTCAAAATGCTCGACTGGCGTGCGCCCCAGGCTTTTCTCGCCCAGGTTGAGCAGCAGCACATGGTCGTCGCTGGAATAGGCGTTGATCAGCCGTCCGCTAATCTTCTGCTTGAGCACTTGCGCCTCGCCGGGCTCGATGCGCACCGCTGCAGCCATCAACAGCACGTCGTCCACGACCAGACCATGCTCAAGAGGCTGTTCCAGGTGCTTGAGCGCACTGATCAACAAGCGTCCGCCCAGAGAATGACCGATCAGATTAACGCGTTTGACGCCCGGATGATGTTCGAACAGGTAGCGATCGAGTTGCGCCAGCAGCACTTTACCCATGTCCCGGGCGCGGTTGCGGATACGCGCGAAATGCACGACACGGTCCCCCGCCAGCGCCGCTGCACCCGCCAGTGGATGCACACGAGCGGCAGCCATCAGCAGGCCCCGAGAGCGATTATCCATCTGGGTGAAATGGCTCGACGGCCAAAAGGCCAGAATATTCACGCTCTGACGCAAGGCGCCGGGGATGCTGTTGGCCAGCATGCGCCGGTCATCCAGATCGTGGCCTGACGAGTATCCGTGAATGAAGACGTTGGCGACCTCGCCCGATGTCTTGGGCAGGGTCAGAAACTTGAAATGATTTTCCACGTTGTCCTGTCACGCATGGGGAATTGCGCGCTCAATTTCTGACGATGAAGCGTTTGGCGATCAGCATGATCAGTCGCAGGCAGAACATGATACCGGTCACGGCGATCACCCATTTGGCAACCAGCAAAAAATAACCTTCGATGTCATCGGACACCAGCCCCACCAGCAACCCCATCCCGCCGATCAGCAAACCGATCAGCGCAAGGCCGATGTAAGGCCGCAACCAGCGAGTCCGCGCGCCTTTGTCGAAGAGATAGAGCGCGGCGCTGATCAGAATTGCCAGTACCGACACGCCAATAATGAGCCCCATGCTTTACCTCAACGTTACACGCCAATAGTACTGATTAGTCATCCCTAGCGCGGCTGTGACGCAGAGTGTCACGAAGTGCGTGCCCATGCTCCGCGTGGGCATGCCGTTCTGGACGCTCCGCGTCCAACCTTGACCACGCAGCAGCGGATTATGCCCATGTCCCCGGGTATTTGCCTAACGCTCAAGTATCGCCGTCACGCCCTGCCCGCCTGCGGCGCAGATGGATATCAGTCCGCGCCCGCTGCCTGCCGCATCCAGCAGTTTGGCCAGGTTGGCGACGATCCGGCCTCCGGTGGCGGCAAACGGGTGGCCGGCTGCGAGCGAACTGCCTTTGACGTTCATTTTGCTGCGATCGATCGTCCCCAGTGGCGCGTCCAGCCCCAGGCGGGTCTTGCAGTAATCGGCATCCTCCCAAGCCTTGAGGGTACACAGCACCTGAGCAGCAAAGGCTTCGTGAATTTCGTAGTAATCAAAATCCTGAAGGGTCAGGCCATTGCGGGCCAGCAGACGCGGCACGGCATAGACCGGAGCCATCAGCAGCCCTTCTGCGCCCTTGACGAAATCCACAGCCGCCGCCTCACCATCACGCCAGTAAGCCAGCACCGGCAAACCCCGCTCGCGAGCCCACTCTTCGCTGGCCAGCAGCACGACGGACGCGCCGTCGGTCAGCGGCGTCGAGTTGCCCGCCGACAGCGTACCCTTGGCGCTGCGCTCGAAAGCGGGCTTGAGACTCGCCAGTTTCTCCAGCGTCAGGTCCGGGCGCAGGTTGTTGTCACGGTTGAGCCCCAAGTAGGGCGTCATCAAATCATCCTGCCAGCCCTCGGCATAGGCCGCGGCCATTTTCAGGTGGCTTTCCAGCGCAAGCTGGTCCTGCGGCGCACGTTCTATGCCCCAGGCCTGCGCCATCAACTCACAATGTTGCCCCATGGAAAGGCCTGTGCGCGGCTCACCGTTGCGCGGCAGCTCGGGCTTGAGATGATGCGGACGCAGTTGCAGAAGGGTCTTGAGCTTGTAGCCAGGAGTTTTGCTGCGATTGACCTGCAGCAGGATATTGCGCAGCCCCTCATTGACACCTATCGGCGCATCCGACGTAGTGTCCACGCCTCCGGCAATGCCGCAGTCGATCTGCCCCAGCGCGATCTTGTTGGCTACCAGCAATGCCGCCTCCAGCCCGGTGCCACAGGCCTGCTGAATGTCGTAGGCCGGGGTCTGCGCGGACAGCCGCGAGCCCAGCACGCATTCACGGGTCAGGTTGAAGTCTCTGGAGTGCTTGAGTACCGCGCCGGTCACCACTTCGCCCAAGCGCAAGCCATGCAGATTGAAACGCTCGATCAGGCCTTCGAGGGCCGCGGTCAGCATGTCCTGATTGCTCGCCTTCGCGTAAGGGCCGTTGGAGCGCGCGAACGGAATACGGTTACCGCCGACGATGGCGACCCGACGTGGATGCGTCATGGAAAACTCCCTTTCTACAAACGAATGAATGAGCCGTGTCGATCGCAAGAACGAACGTCGTACCAACGTGGTCCATTCCTTTGAACCCCGACTTCAGGAGAGTGTTCCATGCCGTCAGATCGCTACATAGATTTCGCCAACTCCGATATGGGTCGGCGTCTGGTGAACGCTACAGGTCTGCCAGCCCCTGCGCACCTGGAGCGCTGGCAGGCCGGGCGCCTTCGCCCCGTCGAAGGGACGCTGTTGATCAGCGCCGGACCGTTGGGCGATCAGGTCCGTCAATTCGCCAGCCGCCTGACCGACTCGCTTTACAGCTTCGGCAGCGAAATGCCCGGTGCCAGCACCTGGGTGGCCAATCAGGGGCCTCGGCTCAAGGCAGTGGTTTTCGATGCCAGTCAGATCCTGCGAACCGACCAGCTCAAGCAGCTCCGTGATTTCTTTCAACCCCTGTTGCGCAACCTCGACCACTGCGCGCATGTGGTGATTCTGGCAAGGTCGCCGGCAACACTGGAAGACCCGCTGGCGGCCAGCACTCAGCAGGCGATAGAAGGCTTCAGCCGCTCGCTGGCCAAAGAAATGCGCAACGGTGCAACGGTCAAGCTGTTGCAGGTGGATGAAGATGCGCAGGATCAACTGGAAGGCGCGTTGCGCTTTTTCCTCACACCCAAAGCGGCGTTCATTACAGGCCAGCTCGTTCACCTGAGCGCCTGCCCGACACAGGTCCAGGACTGGACACGCCCGCTGGCCGGACGCAAGGCTGTGGTCACCGGCGCTGCGCGGGGCATTGGGGCGTCGATTGCCGAAACCCTGACGCGTGACGGCGCACAGGTCATCCTGCTGGACGTGCCACAAAGCCGAAATGAACTGGAAGCGCTGGCCTCGCGACTCGGCGGCCAGGCTCTGGCGCTGGATATCTGTGCCGAGGATGCTCCCGCCCAGTTACTCGAGCACTTGCCAGGGGGCGTCGATATTCTGATTCACAATGCCGGCATTACTCGCGACAAGACGCTCGCCAACATGCCGGAGGACTTCTGGGACTCGGTACTGGCCGTCAACCTCAATGCCCCGCAGGTACTGACCCAGGCCCTGCTGGACGGCGGTGCACTGAACGACAACGCACGAATCGTGCTGATGGCCTCGATCAGCGGTATCGCCGGTAATCGCGGTCAGACCAACTACACCACCAGCAAGGCCGGGCTGATCGGCTTTGCCCGCGCCATGGCCCCGGCGCTCAAGGCCCGTGGTATCAGTATCAACGCAGTTGCCCCAGGTTTTATCGAAACAAAGATGACGGCCAAGATGCCTTTCACTCTGCGCGAAGCGGGTCGGCGCATGAGTACTTTGGGCCAGGGCGGCTCGCCTCAGGATGTTGCCGAAGCGGTGGCGTGGTTCAGCCAGGCAGGCAGCGGCGCGGTGAGCGGTCAAGTGTTGCGTGTATGTGGTCAAAGTGTAATCGGGGCCTGAGGCCCTGTACCAAGCTCAAGGAGATGGATAATGACTGCTCACTGGCGCTACCTCGATTCTCTGCAACCCCTTTCAAACCTGTTCCTGCAGGCGGCAATGCGCCGCCGCAAGGTGACAGGCTCGCAGTTACCCGATCTTGGCTTGCGCAGCTGGGTTGCAGTAGACGCTACAAAGGTAGGGGCATATCGCAAGGTCTGCGGGTTTGAGGACAGCAGCCTGCTGCCGCCGACCTATCCGCATGTCATGGCGTTTCAGCTACAGATGCAGTTGATGACGTCGCAGGAATTTCCGTTCCCGTTGTTGGGGCTGATTCACATCGATAATTGCATCCGCATCCATCGCCCGCTGGGTGGCGTCAGTCAGCTGTACATCAGCGTGCAGGCCACAAACCTGCGCCCGCACCGCAAGGGCGCGATGTTCACGCTGGTGACGCAGGCCGAAGACGGGCTGGGGCTGCTCTGGGAAGAAGAAAGCACCATGCTTTGTACCGCTGCCGAATCGGACAGCTCGTCCGCCGAGCCGGAAGAGTCGGTGCAGCTCCCGCTGATGCAGGTGGAAAGCTGGCGGGCACCGCCGCAGATTGGCCGCGATTACGCCAAGGTGTCTGGCGACTACAACCCGATTCACCTCAGCGCACCCAGCGCCAAGATGTTCGGCTTCCCACGGGCCATCGCTCACGGCATGTGGCTGAAGGCACGCGCCCTGGCCGCACTCGATGAGCACTTGCCCACCTCGAATATTGAAATCAGCGCACAGTTCAAGAAGTCGGTGCGCCTGCCTGCCGATGTGATGCTGTCGGCCAGTGCCGGAGGTTCGCAGGGGCAGTTTCGGGTGGATGACGACAATGACATTGTGCACATGACTGGTAGCTGGCAACCGGTTACCCGGTAGGTTTTCCTGATTCGGGAGCATGGCTCTCTGATCATGATTGAGCCTTGGCTGAACAAACCCCAACGCCCACTTGCCTGGCGGACCGTTCCCCCTGAAGCTATGCGTCTTCAGGAGAGCACAATGAACCTCGACGAGTTGACCCGACGCCTGCACCGTATTCGCGACCAGAACGACTGGAAGCCATTTCACAGCCCCAAGAACCTGGCCATGGCGGCCAGCGTGGAGATGGCCGAGCTAGTGGAAATATTCCAGTGGCTGCGTGAAGACCAGTCCCGCGAGCTGCCTGCCGACCAACTGGAGCATGCCGGTCAGGAAGTTGGCGATATCGTTCTGTACCTATTGTTGCTGTGCAGCGAACTGGGGCTGGACATGGAAGAAGTGGTACGCAACAAACTGGCGGACAGCGAACGGAGATTCGCCCCGTGAGTGACCGTCATTTCGACCAGTTGGCGACCCGCTTTGCGGAAAAGATCTATGGCGGCGCGAAAGGCGCCATTCGCCTCGCCGTGCTGCAGGCGGATCTGACCGAGGCCTTGCCGGACCGATCACTGCGCGTGCTGGACATCGGCGCAGGCCTGGGCCACATGTCGCTGTGGCTGGCCGAGCAAGGCCACGAGGTGACGCTGGCCGAACCTGCCGAGCCCATGCTGGAAGGCGCGCGCCAGCGTTTCGCCGATGCCGGACAGACGGCAACCTTCATTCAGGCCCCTTGGCAAGCGCTGCCCGGATTACTGAGTGACACATATGATCTGGTGCTGTGCCACGCTGTGCTGGAATGGCTCGCCGAGCCGCACACGATCCTTCCCGTGCTGCGCCAGCTGACCAAGCACGACGGCTGGCTGTCACTGGCGTTCTATAACCGCGACGCGCTGATCTATCGCAACCTGTTGAAAGGCCATTTCCGCAAGATGCGCAAGAATGACATGGCCGGAGAAAAGCAGAGCCTGACACCTCAACAACCGCTCGACCCTCGTGAGCTAGAGGCGCAACTTGAGGGGTTGTGGAGCATCGAAACCCGTAGCGGTGTGCGGGTGTTTCACGATTACATGCCGATAGAATTCCAGGCTCGGGCCGAACTGACAGAGCTGCTGGAGATGGAGCTGGCGCATCGGCGTCACCCAGCCTTTGCAGGGCTGGGTCGATACCTGCACTGGATCTGCCGTCCGGTCTGACACTATTGCGGAGACCACCATGAAGTACCGTCTTGCCTTGCTGGCTCTGTTCTTCGGGGTCAGTGCCTGCCAAAGCGACAATCCTTACGTGGCCAGTTCGCTGCCTATGCCGCCTGCGCCGCCGCAGGCAGCCAACACGCTGGACATGAGCGCCTACCCTGCGCCGCCGCGAGATTATGCGAAGTACCGGACCTGGGGCTGGCTCAACGGTCAGTTGCCGCCCGGAACAGCCTGGGTGGATTCGGCGCAGGTGGTCGAAGCGTTGAGCAATGGCCTGGATCAGCGTGGCCTGCGGCCAGCCCGCAACAATCAGCCTGCCGACCTGTACGTCAGCGCCACGACGCGTCAGGAGGTGCGCCTGCGTCAGGTGCGCGAAGACGTCGATCCGTATTACGGTGGCGGCCCGGGTTATGGACCTTACGGTGGCTATCGGCCAGGTTATGGCGGTTACGCCAGCGTGCCGGTGGTGCGCACGTATCAGGAAAAAGTCATGGTGGTGCAGATCAACCTGTTCGATGCCCGCACGGGCCAGCCCGTCTGGAGCGCCAGTGCAGACGCACATAGCAGCAATAATCTGGCAGACCGCAGCAAAGCTCTACGTCAAGCCGTGCAACAAGCGCTGACGGCTTATCCGCCTTCGTAACCTTTCGGAGAACTGCCATGTTCCGCCGTATCGTCCTGCTGTCCTGCGCTGTGCTACTGGCTGCCTGTCAGAGCAACTCGATCAATCGCGACTTTGATGCCCAGCGGGATTTCGCCGGTTATCGCACCTGGAGCTGGAAGGAGCCCGGCGTTCAGTATCAACCGGATGACCCGCGCCTCAAAAGCGACCTGACCGAGCAGCGCATCCGTCAGTCGATCAGCGAGCAGCTGGACCAGCGCGGCTTGCGCATGGCCGCAAGTGGCGCGCGCCCGGATCTGAAAGTGCAGACCTGGCTGATTGTCGAAAATCGCCAGCAGACCGTCAGCACCAATTACGGCGGCGGCTGGAGCCCTTGGGGAGGCTACGGCTACTGGAACGGCCCGATAAACACCGAAACGCGCAGCGTCGACTACAAGGTCAGCACCCTGCAGATTGATCTGTTCGACGGCAAGGACGGCAAACTGGTCTGGCGCGGCAGCACCGAGCGCATCCTCAGTGACAATGCCGGCAACCCGGCTGAACGCGACCAGGCTATCCGCACGACCGTCGCGAAGATACTGGAGCAATACCCGCCGCGGTGATTGAGCCTTAATACCGTGCGACAGTCACGATTCTCGTTGCGCAGGCTCTGCGTCCGGCCTTGAGTGAGTAGCTTCGGGTTGTGACGTAAAGTCTCACTCAATGCATGCCAACGCGGAGCATTGGCACGAGATTACGTTTAACCTCAAGCCTGCATATCGCCCTGCATTTCATCAAGCAGTTCCTGAATCGCGTCAAGGCGCTCTTCGGGGTCGTCGATTTCCAGCAGGCCGACTTTGTCCTTTTCCGTGAATGGCAGCAGATAGGCGAGCTGATTGGACAGCGAATACTGGCCCTCGGCGGACACGCCCATGTTCAACGACGCGACCATCGGGTGCTCGGCAAGGGCTTCGAGCAGCGCGACGAGGTCGGCGTCTTCTTCCTGCAACGGACGCTCTTCAGGCTCTGTCAGCCACTCGACTTCGGCCACCAGCAATTGATCGCGCTGAACTTCGGCTGCGACTACCCGGAAGCGGCGGCCACCCACGACCCGGATGCCCAGAAGACCGTTGTCCTGCTGCTCGAAATCCTCGACTAGCGCTTCGCAGCCAATCCGCGAGTAGCCGTCCGGCACAGACCCGGCCTCGCTGCCCTCGGTGATGCACACCACACCAAAGCCCTGGCCCTGCTTCATACAGCGGCCGATCATGTCCAGATAGCGTGCTTCAAACAGCTGCAGATCAAGAACGCAGCCCGGAAACAGTACGGCGTTCAGTGGAAACAATGGCAATGTCATGTAAAGCCTCCTCCCTTCAAATGGCCAGCGACATTGCCAGCGGCAGGAACAATGCCGTTGCAACGCCCATCAGACTCATTGCCAACGCAGCAAAAGCCCCCGATTCCTCACCTTCCTGCAATGCCACGGACGTTCCCACCGCATGCGCGGTCAAGCCCAGTGCCATGCCGCGAGCTGCGGGATGATCCACCCCGGCCAGCGACAGCAGACCCGGGCCGAAAATGGCACCAAATACCCCGGTAATCAATACAAAAACCGCCGCCAGCGCAGCGACTCCGCCAATCTGCTCGGCCACCAGCATGGCGATCGGCGAGGTCACCGACTTCGGCGCCATGGTCATCAGGATCATGTGATCGGCGCCAAACAGTACTCCGAGCCCCACGCAAAGCCCGGTGGCAAATACCCCGCCGATTACCAGCGTAGTCAACACCGGCCAGAGCAACTGCCGAATCCGTCGCATGTTCAGATACAGCGGCACGGCCAACGCAACGGTGGCAGGCCCCAGCAGCGTACCGAGGATTTCAGTGCTTTTACGGTACTCTTCGTACTCAAGGCCACAGAACAGCACGACCCCGATCACCACAATCATCGACACCAGCACTGGCTGCAGGAACAGCCAGCGGGTTTTTTCGTACGCGGCCATCGCCAGTTGATAAGCCCCCAACGTGATCGCGATCCCGAACAAGGGATGGTGAATCACCGACAGCCACGCACCGTGCCAGTCCATGCTCATGAAACCTCCCGGCGACGGCTCTGACGCTGGATGAGTTTCTGCATCAGCCAGCCGGCAAACGTCAGTGAAATCATCAGCGACAAGGTGAGCGTGCCGAAGATCGCCCAGAAATCCTCGGCGATGGCGGATGCGTAAACCATCACACCGACAGCTGGCGGCACCAGCAGCAGTGGCAGATAACGCAACAGGCTGCTGGCCGCCACGCTGACAGGTTCGCTAACTTCACCACGCATCATCAGATAGGCCATCAGCAATACCAGGCCGATGATCGGCCCTGGCAGTATCGACAGAAACAGATGGTTGAGTGCCGTTCCCAGTAACTGGAACAGCACCAGCCATGTCAAACCCCGTAACAACATGAGAACTCCAGCAAATAAACCAATCCGGCTACGTCACGGCGTCATTATAAACACGCCGGGCCAGAGACCATGACCCGGTATTCGCGCGCCGTCGGTCACTTGAGCACCGGCCAGCCCGCTGCTGATCTTGTGATTCACCTGCAACCCGACGACCGCAGCTCTTGCGGCCAAAACCCATCGGACAAGGAAGGCGTGCGCTTCATTCAGCCGCTGCCGGTCAGTGCGCGCGTTCGTTTCGTGGTCCGGCTGACTGACGTGACGGAGGTCGAGGGGCAGGAAAAACCTGCCTTTATCGCTGAACCGCTGACGCTTTGTTTCGTGTAACACGTTTAAAACATGAAACAGTCGTAACAGACTGTTTCATCCCGCTTACTCGCTGCGGCATACTCCTCTGCGGTCGTGCCCCAAGACATCTGCTCAAGCAGAGCCGAGGCCGCCGTTGAATCAATCTCCCGGGATATCACATGCGCGCGCTCGCTCCACTGGCTTTGACCCTCTTGATCGCAGGCTGCGGTGATGGCGAATCACTGCTGCCCCCCGACGGCCGTCTGCCAGACGGCGGACGTTATCGCGGTGACATCGTCAACGGTGCGTTGCAGGGCCAGGGGCGAGTCGATTACCCGAACGGCAGCTGGTACGCCGGGCAGTTCGAGAAAGGCCTGTGGCAGGGCCAGGGTGAATGGCACGCAGCCAACGGCGATGTCTACAAAGGCGGCTTTGAACTAGGCCTGTTTCACGGCCAGGGCCGACTGACCAGCCACAACGGCGCGAGCTATGTGGGGAACTTCAAACTCGGGCTGCGCGATGGCGAAGGCACGCAAAAAGACAAAGGCGTGCTGTACCGAGGCCAGTTCAAGGCCGGCCTGTACGACGGCCCAGGTCGTCTGGAGCTGGAAGACGGCAGCCAGCACCAAGGCATGTTCGCCAATGGCAAAGCCAACGGCGAGGGCTCACGCAGTGACGCCAGCGGTAACCAATACAGTGGCAACTTCGTCAACGGCCAGTTGCAAGGCGTCGGCAGCTTTACCAGCGCTGACGGCGATCAATACGTCGGCCACTTCCGCAACAGCCAGATTGACGGCCAGGGCCGCTATGAAAATAGCGATGGCGATGTCTGGAGCGGTGAATTCAAAGAGGGCGCGCTGACCGGCAAGGGCGAACTGATCGGCTCTGACGGCAGTCGCTACAAGGGCGACTTCGACAACTGGCGCTTTTCGGGCCAAGGTCAGTTGCAACTGGCTGACGGCAGCCGCTATGTCGGTCAATTCGCCGATGACACCTATCAGGGCAACGGCGTACTGATATCGCCGGAAGGCAAGGAAGAAAGAGGCATCTGGACCAACGGCCAACGCGTGCGTGATGCCAAAGGCAAGCTACTGCCCGATCCGCTTGAAGCCGGGTTGCTGGCGCAAGGCAGCCTGCTGGACAAGGCTCTCGCTGCAGTGCCAGCCTCCACGCCGGCCACCGAGTTGTACACGCTGGTTGTGGGGGGCGACGGCAAGCAAAGTGTGTTCATGCGCGAGGCGGACTACGTCAGCAACCTGCTCAAATCCCGATTCGGCGCTGCCGGCCAGATCAGCCTGGTCAACCACCGCGACCACATGGCTGACCGCCCGATGGCCACCCGTGAGACCATCACACGCGCAGTCCAGACCATCGCCCAGCGCTCCGGCCCGGAAGACCTGGTGTTCATTTACCTGACCAGCCACGGCACTCAGGACCACGAACTGGTGCTGGATCAACCGCGCCTGTCGCTGGCCGACCTGCCCGCCGACGCCTTGGCTGCCGCCCTTGCACCGCTGAAAAATCGCGACAAGGTAGTGGTGATTTCGGCCTGTTACTCCGGTGGTTTCATCCCGGACCTCAAAGACGAGCATACCCTGATCATGACCGCCTCACGCGAAGACAGGGTCTCGTTCGGCTGCTCGGAAGAAGCCGACTTCACTTATTTCGGCGATGCACTATTTGCCCGGGCACTGGTCGAAACCGATGACCTGCAACAAGCTTTCAATGATGCCAAAACCTATGTCGCGCGACGCGAGACCGAAGAGAGTTTCGAGGCCTCCGAGCCGCAGATATGGGCACCCAAAGGAGTTCTGGCGCGCTGGCAGCAGTTGCGCAGAAGCCAGGCCGAACGCGCTTTGAATACGGCGTTGAATCGCACGGAAGCGAAGACCTCGACAAGCCGCTAGGCTTATCAGAATCAAGGGAGAAGTCTATGTATCTGACGCCGCAACACATCCTGCTTGCAGGAGCCACGGGGCTTACCGGCGAGCATTTGCTTGATCGCCTGCTCAACGAGCCAACCGTCAGCCGCGTATTGGCCCCGACGCGCCGCCCGCTGGCGGAACATCCCCACCTCGAGAACCCGGTCGGCGATCTGACTGCGCTGCTGCCTGCACTGGATGGGCGTGTGGACATTGCTTTCTGCTGCCTGGGCACCACGATCAAGCAAGCAGGTTCGCAGAACGCTTTCAAGGCGGTCGACCTGGACCTGGTAGTTGCCTTCGCGCAGCGGGCACGCGAGCTGGGTGCGCGTCATTTACTGGTCATCAGCGCCATTGGGGCAGACCCCAAATCCAGCACTTTCTACAACCGCATCAAAGGCGAAACGGAACAGGCGCTTCGTGCCCAGGACTGGCCGCAACTGACCATCGCCCGCCCTTCCCTGCTGGTGGGAAGCCGCAGTGAAACCCGTTGGGTCGAACAATTGGCCGCTCCCATCGCCAAACTGATCCCGGGCAAATACGGCGCCATCGAAGCCTGCCAACTGGCCCGCGCGATGTGGCGTCTTGCATTGGAAGAACAGAATGGTGTGCGGATTGTCGAGTCGGATGAGCTGCGCAAACTGGGCAAATAAGCCGGCGGCAGGAGCTTGATGATCGTTCCCAGACTTACGATTCGTGACGCAGAGCACTGGCACGATAGTCGTCCTGGTGCTAGTGCAAGAAGATCAACCCCCTAAAGCCCACCCGTAGCCTGCACTCCGAAGCCCGCCGCCGTCAGCAACGACAGCGGCAGCAACAAGGTGTCGAGCAGCGCGCTGCCAGGCAGGTCAAGGCCCGGATAGCTCGGGGCTTCTGCACCAAAACGGTCGGCGGCACAGCAGCCGCCCTGCAACGCGTACATGTTCAGCCGGGTACCCGCATACACCACTGGCGCGCCAGGCTTCGCCGCATTCAGGGTGCGCGCCGTGGCGCAGCCGGTCAATGTCAGCACCAACGCCACCAGCAGCAGCTTACTCATCCGCGCCCACATGGTGCTCCCCCCAGCGCGGCAGCATGTCCTGAGGGATATTCAGCAGATTGAGAATTCGCGCAACCACGAAGTCCACGAGGTCGTCGATGGTCTGCGGCTGATGATAAAAACCGGGAGATGCAGGAAGAATCACCACCCCCATGTTCGACAGCTTGAGCATGTGCTCCAGGTGAATGCTGGAAAAAGGCGCCTCGCGAGGCACAATAATCAACTGACGACGTTCTTTCAGCGTCACATCGGCGGCACGCTCGATCAGGTTGTTGCACGCGCCGGTGGCAATTGCCGACAGCGACCCTGTGGAACACGGCACTACCACCATTGCGCTGGGCGAACCCGAACCCGAAGCGACTGGCGACATCCAGTCGTCACGGCCATACACACGAATCTGCCCGGCTGAGGCGCCGGTGTACTCAGTCAGGAAGGCTTGCATCATCATCGGCTTGGGCGGCAGGCGCACATCTGTCTCGGTGGCCATCACCAGTTGCGCAGCCTTGGAAATGAGGAAGTGTACTTCCCGATCCTCTCGCACCAGACAATCCAGCAAACGCAGGCCATATTGCGCACCCGATGCGCCGGTCATGGCAACCGTGACGCGATCCGGGCCGCTCATTTCAGCGCCTCAGCCAGTTTACCGTGCAGACCGCCAAAGCCGCCGTTGCTCATGATCACGATGTGCGTGCCGGGCTGCGCATGGCTCTTCACCTGATCAATAATCGCTTCAATCGAATCACATACCTGCGCTGGTACAGTTCCCCCAGCTACGGTGGCAGCAAGGTCCCAGCCCAGATTGGGCGGCGCATACCAGACCACCTGATCGGCCTGGTTCACGCTTTCCGGCAGACCGTCGCGGTGTGCGCCGAGCTTCATGGAATTGGAGCGTGGCTCGATAACCGCAATGATCGGCGCAGCGCCGACCTTCTTGCGCAGACCATCCAGGGTGGTAGCGATCGCCGTCGGGTGGTGAGCAAAATCGTCATAAATGGTAATGCCGCGAACGTCGGCGACCTTTTCCATACGGCGCTTGACGCTTTTGAACGCACTTAATGCCTGCACGCCAAGCAATGGCACCACGCCGACATGGCGCGCGGCAGCGAGGGTCGCCAGCGCATTGGCGACGTTGTGCTGACCGGTCATGTCCCATTCGACCGCGCCCTGTAGCTCACCCTCGAACAGCACTTCGAATCGCGAACCGTCTTCGCTCAACAGCCGCGCCTGCCACTGACCGCCCTGACCCGTGGTCTGCACCGGCGTCCAGCAGCCCATCTCGATGACGCGTGACAGCGCGGGCTCTGTGGTCGGGTGAATCACCAGACCTTCGCTCGGGATGGTGCGCACCAAGTGGTGAAACTGGCGCTCGATGGCTGGCAGATCGGGAAAGATGTCGGCGTGATCGAACTCAAGATTGTTGAGGATCGCAGTGCGCGGACGGTAGTGGACGAACTTGGAGCGTTTGTCGAAGAAGGCGCTGTCGTATTCGTCGGCTTCCACCACGAAAAACGGGGTCCCGCCCAGACGAGCCGATACCGCGAAGTTTTGTGGGATGCCGCCAATCAAAAAGCCGGGGCTCATGCCCGCGTGTTCCAGTACCCAGGCCAGCATGCTGCTGGTGGTGGTCTTGCCGTGCGTACCGGCCACCGCCAGTACCCAGCGGCCCTGCAGCACGTGGTCCGCCAGCCATTGCGGACCAGACACGTAGGGCAAGCCTTGATTCAAGACATATTCAACCGCCGGGTTGCCACGCGACAGCGCGTTGCCGACGACCACCAGATCCGGTGCCGGAATCAGCTGCACAGGATCGTAACCCTGAGTCAGCTCGATGCCCTGAGCTTCGAGCTGGGTGCTCATCGGCGGGTAGACATTGGCGTCGGACCCGGTAACCCGATGGCCCAACTCTTTGGCGAGTACCGCCAGCGAACCCATGAACGTGCCGCAGATACCAAGGATATGAATGTGCATGACCAACCTCTCAGAACATCCACGCAGGTTAACGTAGGGGCGGTGAAATGGCACCCTGAGTTTGTGCGCCGGATTGCGCGCGCGGGGCATTTCAATGCGCGGCAGATAAGCCTAAAGTCCTGATCACGGCTGAATACAAATGGCCTATTCTTGAACGCCTGTTGCCACACACCCGAAAGCAGAATCGACACAGACTCCCTCACAACAAGAACCAGGAGACATACCATGCGTTACGCTCATCCCGGTACCGAAGGCGCTATCGTCAACTTCAAGGAACGCTACGGTAACTATATTGGCGGCGAATTCGTCGCGCCGGTCAAAGGTCAGTACTTCACCAACACATCGCCCGTCAACGGCAAGCCCATTGCCGAATTCCCGCGTTCTACTGCCGAAGACATCGAAAAAGCACTCGACGCTGCGCACGCTGCCGCCGACGCTTGGGGCTCGACCTCAGTACAGGCCCGTTCGCTGGTCCTGCTGAAAATCGCCGACCGCATCGAAGCCAATCTGGAAGTTCTGGCCATCACCGAGACCTGGGACAACGGCAAGGCGATTCGCGAAACCCTCAACGCCGATATTCCGCTGGCCGCTGACCACTTCCGCTACTTCGCTGGCGTGCTGCGCGCTCAGGAAGGCAGCGCTGCCGAAATAGACGGCAACACCGTGGCGTACCACATTCACGAGCCGCTGGGCGTGGTCGGGCAGATCATCCCGTGGAACTTCCCGATCCTGATGGCCGCCTGGAAACTCGCCCCGGCGCTGGCTGCCGGTAACTGCATAGTGCTCAAGCCTGCCGAACAGACCCCGCTGGGGATCAGCGTGCTGATCGAACTCATCGGCGACCTGCTGCCTCCTGGCGTGCTGAACATCGTCCAGGGCTATGGCCGCGAGGCAGGTGAGGCGTTGGCCAGCAGCAAGCGTATCGCCAAAATCGCCTTCACCGGCTCGACACCCGTCGGCTCGCATATCATGAAACTAGCCGCGGACAACATCATCCCGTCTACCGTCGAGCTGGGCGGCAAGTCGCCGAACATCTTCTTTGAAGACATCATGAGCGCCGAACCGGAGTTCATCGACAAAGCCGCCGAAGGTCTGGTGCTGGCGTTCTTCAATCAGGGCGAAGTCTGCACCTGCCCTTCCCGCGCACTGGTGCAGGAATCGATTTACCCGCAGTTCATGGAAGCAGTGCTGCGCAAGGTCGAGAAGATCAAGCGTGGCGACCCGCTCGACACCGACACGATGGTCGGTGCCCAGGCGTCCGAGCAACAATTCGACAAGATTCTTTCGTACCTCGACATCGCCAAGGGCGAAGGCGCCGAGTTGCTGACCGGTGGCAAGGTCGAGAAGCTGGAGGGCGATCTGTCGACGGGTTACTACATCCAGCCGACATTGCTTAAAGGCAATAACAAGATGCGCGTCTTCCAGGAGGAAATCTTCGGCCCGGTAGTCAGCGTCACGACCTTCAAGGACGAAGCAGAAGCTGTGGCGATCGCCAACGACACCGAGTTTGGTCTGGGCGCCGGCCTGTGGACCCGTGACATCAACCGCGCTTACCGCGTGGGCCGAGCGATCAAGGCAGGACGCGTCTGGACCAACTGCTACCACCTGTACCCGGCGCACGCCGCATTCGGTGGTTACAAGAAATCCGGCGTCGGCCGCGAAACCCACAAAGTCGCGCTTGAGCATTACCAGCAGACCAAAAACCTGTTGGTGAGCTACGACACCCATCCGCTGGGTTTTTTCTAAGCCCGCTGATAGCTTGATGATCGATAGTCATTTCGAGATCGATGATCGTTACCACGCTCCGGCGTGGTAACGCTGTTTCTGAAGCTCTGCGCCATTAAAAACACGCGCACCAACGCTGTGCATCATGCGACCGCTCATCGCTCCGGGATGATGCAACCCGCCCCTGGGCCCTCCGCTTACGCCTACAAAATCGCACTTGCGGCCCGAATGGAGTATTAATTGCTTACATCGCTTCCCACAGTCGTTTGAACCGGGACGTCACCGGTTTGGCCGAAAGACTACGTTCGACGCGAGCAGCGCGACGTCATGGAGAATCTGTATGGCGAGCTTTTCCCATTCTGTCGGTGCGCAGACGTACCGCTTCGACAGCCTCAAAGAAGTCATGGCCAAGGCCAGCCCGGCGCGTTCCGGTGATTACCTCGCGGAAGTCGCGGCGCAAAATGACGGCGAACGGGTAGCCGCACAGATGGCGCTGGCGAATATTCCGCTCACTCATTTTCTCCAGGAAGCCCTGATCCCTTACGAACAGGACGAAGTCACCCGCCTGATCATCGACACTCACGACAAAGCGGCCTTCGCGCCGGTCAGCCACCTGACCGTCGGCGGCTTTCGTGACTGGCTGCTCAGCGACCTGGCTGACGAAACCAGCTTGCGTGCGCTGGCACCGGGCCTGACGCCGGAGATGGCCGCCGCAGTATCGAAGATCATGCGTGTGCAGGATCTGGTGCTAGTGGCGCAGAAAATCCGTGTCGTCACCCGTTTTCGCAACACCATGGGCCTGCGCGGTCGATTGTCGACCCGCCTGCAGCCCAATCACCCCACCGATGACCCGTCCGGCATTGCTGCCAGCGTTCTGGACGGCCTGCTGTACGGCAACGGCGACGCCATGATCGGCATCAATCCGGCCACTGATAGCACTTCATCCATTGTCGCGTTGCTGGAAATGCTCGACGCCATCGTCCAGCGCTATGAAATCCCGACCCAGTCCTGCGTACTGACCCACGTCACCACGTCCATTGAGGTGATCAACCGGGGCGTGCCGGTAGACCTGGTTTTTCAGTCGATCACCGGCACAGAGGCCGCCAATGCCAGTTTCGGCATCAGCCTCAAGTTGCTGCAGGAAGGCTATGAAGCGGGACTGAGCCTGAACCGTGGCACCCTCGGCAATAACCTGATGTATTTCGAGACCGGGCAAGGCAGCGCGCTGTCAGCCAACGCCCACCACGGCGTCGATCAGCAGACCTGTGAGACCCGCGCCTACGCCGTCGCACGGCATTTCAACCCGTTTCTGGTCAATACCGTGGTCGGTTTCATCGGCCCGGAGTACCTGTACAACGGCAAACAGATCATCCGTGCAGGTCTGGAGGATCACTTCTGCGGCAAGTTGCTGGGTGTGCCGATGGGCTGCGACATCTGCTACACCAACCACGCCGAGGCCGACCAGGACGACATGGACACCCTGCTGACGCTGCTGGGGGTGGCCGGGATCAACTTCATCATGGGTATTCCCGGCTCCGATGACATCATGCTCAATTACCAGACCACCTCGTTCCACGATGCGCTGTACGCCCGACAAAGCCTGGGCCTGCGTCCCGCACCGGAATACGAAGCGTGGCTGGAAAAAATGGGCATCTTCACTCAGGCCGACGGCCGCGTGCGCTTCGGTGACAGCCTTCCGCTCGCCTTTCGCCAGGCACTGGCGCACATCGCATGAGTGACAAGCCGATGAACGAGATCCAAGACAGCACCCAGCCAGCCAACCCCTGGCTGGAACTGCGCCGCCTGACCTCGGCACGCATTGCACTGGGCCGCACCGGTACCAGCTTGCCTACCGCCGCGCAGCTCGACTTTCAAGCCGCACATGCCCAAGCGCGCGACGCCGTGCATCTCGCGTTCGATCACGCGGCGATCAGCGCTCAACTGACTGAAAAAGGCCGCGAAACCTTGCTGCTGCACAGCGCTGCTGCCGACCGGCACTGCTACCTGCAACGCCCGGACCTGGGCCGTCGCCTGAACGACGAGTCTGCGCAGACACTGCGCGACTACGCTGCAGCTCACCCAGGCGGTCTTGATCTTGCCGTGGTGGTGGCCGACGGCCTGTCGGCCCTCGCCGTGCATCGGCATGCCGTGCCCTTTCTCACCCGGCTCGAAGAACAAGCCAGTTCCGACGGCTGGACGCTGTCGCCTGTGATCATGGTCGAACAGGGCCGCGTGGCCGTCGCGGACGAAATCGGTGAGCTGCTCGGCGCGAAGATGGTGGTCATCCTGATCGGCGAACGCCCCGGCCTGAGTTCCCCTGACAGCCTGGGGCTGTATTTCACCTACGCCCCCAAGGCAGGCCTGAATGACGCGCATCGCAATTGCATTTCCAACGTGCGTCTGGAAGGGCTGAGTTACGCGATGGCCGCGCACCGCCTGCTGTACCTGATGCGCGAAGCCTGCCGACGGAAGATTTCCGGCGTCAGCCTTAAGGATGAAGCCGAGTTGAAGACCCTGGAGTCCGATGGATCTGCCGACAATTCAGGCAAGCAGATCGGCAATTTCCTGCTCGATGGTCCGACTGATCCGCATTAGCTTGCCTGCGACTCGGTGAGTCGGCCATCTATCTGGCGCTGGCCAATAAAGACGAAGTAAGACTTCCGGGCTTTTGCCAGCCCTGTCCGAGCGACTTATCGCTTTTGTTGAAACGCGAACGGATTCTCACCGACGTCTACCTAGCCGAGGTCGACCGTCGCCAGTTGGTCATCGATGATCACACAAACCTGCCCGCGCATTATTACGGAACCTCTTCTGCGCATTCTGCTTCTATAATGCCGCGCAGCCGCTTCTTCCGCATGCGACCCCGGACAGGGTGATCGCCTCAGGTGCTTCAATGGAATTCAACCCGCTCGACCTTATTCTGCATCTCGACGTCTACCTTGATCTGCTGGTGACCAACTATGGCCCCTGGGTCTACGCGATTCTGTTTCTGGTGATTTTCTGCGAGACAGGGCTGGTGGTCATGCCCTTCCTGCCGGGCGATTCATTGCTGTTCATTGCCGGTGCCGTAGCTGCTGGCGGCGGCATGGACCCGGTATTGCTGGCCGGGCTGCTGATGCTCGCGGCTATTCTGGGCGACAGCACCAACTACGTCATCGGCCGCACCGTTGGCGAAAAACTGTTCAGCAACTCCAGATCGCGCATTTTTCGCCGCGACTACCTGCTGCGCACCCAGGATTTCTACGCACGCCACGGCGGCAAGACCGTGACGCTGGCGCGCTTTCTGCCGATCATCCGCACGTTCGCGCCATTCGTGGCGGGTGTCGGCAGAATGTCCTATCCGCGTTTTGTGGGCTTCAGCGTGCTGGGCTCGGTACTGTGGGTCGGCAGCCTGGTCACGCTGGGTTTCTTCTTCGGCAACGTGCCGTTCATCAAACACAACCTGACCCTGCTGGTGCTGGCGATCATTGTGCTTTCGCTGGTGCCGATGATCATCGGTGTGGTGCGCAGCCGCAGCGCGCCCCCGGTCGACGCTCGCTGACCCATGTGGTCACTCAGCAACTGGCGCAGGCGACGCACCATTGCCAGGCACCCGGTTGCTGCCGAGCTGTGGCAAAAAGTGCGCGAGCGTTTGCCCATTCTCGACGGTTTAAGCGCTGAGCAAGACGTACACCTTCGCGATGCCTGCGTGCTGTTTCTGAATGACAAATACCTCAGCGCGCTGCCGGGCGTAGAGCTCGATGACGAGCAAAGGCTGTTCCTGGCAGCTCAGGCGCAACTGCCATTGCTGAGCCTTGGTGACCTCAACTGGTATCAGGGCTTTCACGAGATCGTGCTGTACCCCGACGATTTCGTCAGCCCGCAACGCCATCGCGACGCCAGCGGCGTAGAGCACGAGTGGGACGGCGAACACAGTGGCGAGGCGTGGCTGCAAGGGCCGGTCATTCTGGCCTGGCCAGGCGTGCTGAGCAGCGGCGACTGGGACGGCTACAACCTGGTCATTCACGAGCTGGCGCACAAACTAGACATGCTCAACGGCGACGCCAACGGCCTGCCGCCGCTGCACAGTGACATGCAGGTGACCGAATGGGCCAGCGTCATGCAGAGCGCGTTCGATGATCTCAACCAGCAGCTGGATCAGGACCCGGATACAGAAACCGCCATTGACCCTTATGCTGCTCAAGACCCCGCCGAGTTCTTTGCGGTGACCAGCGAGTACTTCTTCAGCGCTCCCGACCTGTTGCACGAGCAGTACCCGGCGGTCTACGCACAACTCAAGGCGTTCTACCGCCAGGACCCTCTCGCACGCCTGAACACAGCTCGCCAACACGCCCCGGTTTGTCAGGACAACTGACCGCTGCCAAGGCCATGCGTGGCAACCAAAACAGAATATGCCTATAATCCGGACCACTTTATGGCGGTTCGCGCCACAATCTGTCTGGTCAACCAGGGGACAATGCCCAATGAGCTACAGCAAGATTCCGGCAGGCAAAGACCTGCCGAACGACATCTACGTCGCGATCGAAATCCCGGCCAACCACGCGCCGATCAAATACGAAATCGACAAAGACTCCGATTGCCTGTTCGTTGACCGGTTCATGGCAACCCCGATGTTCTACCCGGCCAACTACGGTTTCATTCCCAACACCCTGGCTGACGACGGCGACCCGCTGGACGTCCTGGTAGTAACCCCTTACCCGGTTACCCCTGGTTCGGTCATCCGCGCACGCCCGGTCGGTATCCTGCACATGACTGACGACGGCGGCGGCGATGCCAAAGTCATCGCAGTACCACACGACAAGCTGTCTCAGCTGTACGTCGACGTGAAAGAGTACACCGACCTGCCACCACTGTTGCTTGAGCAGATCAAACACTTCTTCGAGAACTACAAGGATCTCGAAAAAGGCAAATGGGTGAAAATCGAAGGTTGGGGCAACGCTGACGCTGCCCGCGCCGAGATCACCAAATCGGTTGCAGCTTTCAAAGGCTGATCATCGATCAAGCGTTTCCGGGCACTGCACACAGTGTCCGGAAACACGCTTCA
The DNA here is from genome assembly GCF_000156995.2 of Pseudomonas coronafaciens pv. oryzae str. 1_6. NCBI lineage: Bacteria > Pseudomonadati > Pseudomonadota > Gammaproteobacteria > Pseudomonadales > Pseudomonadaceae > Pseudomonas > Pseudomonas coronafaciens. The sequence goes on from NZ_CP046035.1 coordinate 4,776,217, forward strand.
CCTTCCCGCCTGATCCCCGCCGTATCCACCAACCTCCCCTGAGAACTTCCCCCTCAAGCTTTTTTGCAAATAGCACGTTTAAAAATGCGTTGTCCTTTTAGCCATTCCATAAACAGTCCGTTAATGCCCGTATAGCCGGGGTAAACGCCAGATACTCCGTTTAGTCGAAAAAACGCTATTACGGAATCTGCCTACACAACATTGATTCCATCCGTAGTCCAGATAGCCGCCAGCCCCTTGGGATAACGTCGACCTCAACACCTCGTTCATTTAAACGCCCAAGCGACGCCCGTAAACTTCGCCCCATGAATACATCAGGCGATCGACTCCGCATCCTCCTTCGGGAGTGCCACCTCACAGCGACTGATTTTGCCGCCAACCGCAAAATCACGCCGCAGCACGTCAATAACTGGTTCAAACGCGGCGTACCCATGGCGCGCATTGACGAGGTGGCTGAATTATTAACCGTCAACGCACGCTGGCTGCGTACCGGTGATGGCCCGAAACACCCCAATGAACCCGCCCATGAACACACCGCTGGCGATACCCGAATGGTTATCCAGCAAACGAGAAACGTCCTGCGCGGTGACGTGGAAATCCAGATTTACATGGAGGTCGAATCCACCCACGGCGTCGGCAAAACCGTCCTGTCCGAAGCCCCCGGCCAGAAGATACGCCTGCCCCTGCAAGTTCTGCAGACCATGGGCATCGACCCGAAAAGCTGCATGTGCGTCGCCATGGTCGGCAACAGCATGGCCGACAAGATCCAGGACGGCTCGATCCTCGGCGTCGACCGCGAACTGACCCAGGTCATCGACGGCGAAATCTACGCCCTCGAGCACGGCGGCATCCTGCGCGTCCGCTACCTCTACCGCTTGCCCAACGGCGGCCTGCGCCTGCGCAGCCACAACGACGCCGAATACCCTGACGAAGTGTTCAGCGCCGAGGACATAGACCGGGAAAAAATCCGCATTCTGGGCTGGATATTCTGGTGGTCGACCCTGAACAGCCGCCGCAATGCGATGCTGCTGTTGTGAGAGGACTTTGGAGCGGCGAGGTATTGAGGCTGGGCATGAGGGGTGACTTTTAGTATCCTGTGCGCCATCCAGAGTACCCGGCGCTGTTCAGCGGTGTGGTGCTTGAACGAGGCATGTGATCCGTTTGCCCTGTTGTCTATTCGCGCTTCTTCAGGAGCGCACCTGTTGAAGGCGATTGCGGTTTATCAAAAATAGATCGGAATCACCTACGAGAAGCCGGCCACAAGCCGGCTTTTTAATGCCTGTCACAAATAAATCAAACTGGACGCGATGCAAGCGTACTGATTCCGCCACGGCAGATGCGCCGCCGGCACACGCATTTACGTGGCGTAGCGCCGTCTAAACCCGATACGACGCTGCATGCACCAGTTTCCGGTATTTCCGCCAACACGACCGCACGGCTCGGGCAAGCGGTGGCGAGGTGCTGAAGAGTACGATGGTGACGAACGATATCCACCAGCCGGGGCGCAAGCAGCTCAGTGCGTATTGATTGAGCCAGATGCGCGCTAACCTCAGTCTGTAAGCACCCGGCCCCAGACGCTTAAGTTGGTCTATGTCATCTGATGTATAGAGTGTGTTCAGCATGTATTCGTTTGCGGTAAAGCGCTCCGGGAAATCGACCCCCGCTTCGTAATGGTTCAACACACTGAAATTACACCTCAGGATGTTATCCCACAGTTTCAGATTGCCGAGGCCTACCTGACAGGGCTTTGCGAGTCGCGCATCGATACCTCCCTTGCGCATGACGCTCAGCATGAGTGCCTGTTCGCTCACCATACGCGCGGACGTATACCCGATGAAGTTTCCGAACGGGTTACGGGACGGTTTTTTGTTGAAAAGATCTGTTCTTTCGTACAGCGGGTGCTCCCACATGAAGAGCATGGCGTCGCGGGTGCCGAACTGAACCAGGTCCGAAATATGGAACAGCATTGGAAAGCGTTCGGGGTTGCGGATATAAAGCGTCGTTGTGGTGATGGGCGTGTCGAAAAGAGGCGGATTGTCAGACCCGGTATCCTCCGCGCAGCCTATGACGGCAAGTGCTGCGCTGGTCAGGTTGTGATCTGCGCGCATTTTCATGACATAACGTCTTGTGGCCGCCTGAATGCCGTACAGCGTCGACTGCAACATGCGGTTGGTGTTGATCTGATTACCGGCATCATCAATGAAAGCTCCCGGATCATCCGAGACTATTATCCGCTCAGCTTCAACGGCTGAAACATCTTCATTGCGCCAAGTAGACACGATGATTTCGGCTTGAGGCAAGTGCGTTCTGATCGAGCGGATGCACGCGAAAATATTTCGATCAGGTCCCACATTGAGGCAGAGAGGCCCCTGAATAACGACGCTGATCTGCCTGGAGTCGACAGGTACAAGATGGTACATATTTCAACCTTGCAATCGGAAAACGACAACTGTGAACCGGCGATGAATATTGACCAGAAGGCACACTGAAAGACGCGTTGAGGGCTCTTGAGTAGCTCCGGCTTGCGGGCCGGATGCTTGCGGAACGAGATGATGCTCGACCACTAAAGGGTTAGCAGCAGCTGCGCAGGAAGGTTGCCGGGGTGCAGCCAGGACGGCAGTGATACTGAAGCAAGGTGGTTTTCATGGGTCAGACAACGTACTTGTCATCAAGCGCACCTGGCACCTTCACAACCACTGTTGTCGTATCGGAAAGCGCTTCAAACGCAGTGACGTCGCCTGGTTCAAGAACAATGATGTCACCCGCCTGCCAGACCTGATCACGCATGCGAACTGTCCCGGAGAGCACCAGAGTAATCTCCGTTGCGACCTTGTGATAATGGGCTGCTTCGTTATCGCCAGCCTGGTAGCTTTTGACCCCGACTTCACAGGCGTTGGTGCTGAACGCTGCGGGCTGGAACCCCCCCACGAACCAGCCTTTGATCATCTCTTCCAGCTTCGCTGTTTTCATCGTGCGTCCCCTGCTTCGAACGCATGCAGCTGGCGCTGGGTTTTCAGGGGGCGATACTGGTTGGGCTCAACACGAAAAGCACCGATTATCTTCTGCAAAAGCACCAGCTCGTTAAGTACCGGGGCAATGTAGAAGTTGCCGTTGACCCGAGCGTCCTTGCGGATCATTTCCTTGGCCGCCGCGACAAACAGCGAGCCGGACCTGAACCAGTACATGCCGGCGATGGCATTAGGGCTGATCGGGTTTTTCTCGGCAGCTTCGATAACCCGGTTGTCACCATCCAGACGCGCGAACGAATAACGAGGGTGCAAGGAGTTGAAGATGACGATGCCGGCATCATCACCTCGTTCACGAAACCAGCGCACGACCGCTTGCAGGTCTGTATCCAGAAAATCACTCACGCTCAGAATCAGCAGTTCGTCATCGTTGTCGATTTGCTCACTCGCCAGAAGAGCGGTACAGGCCGCACCTTGGGTGAGGTTGTGAACCGGCAGGACACTGGCAGACGTGTGCATTTGCTGAATCATGTTACGCAGGTGCAGCCTGACGACATCGTCGTTTGAAAACGTGCAGATCAGTCTCGCGGGTGCCAGCGCTGCACAGTTGTCGATCAGCGAGTGGATCAAAGGTTTGCCATTGCACTCACGAAGGTATTCTGGGTACTCACCGTCATCGCGTCGGGCATACCCCGTATTGCCCGAGAGAAGAATGATGTTGAGCGTACTCACAGGCTGGCTACCTCGCCGACATTTATTGTTTCCAGCGTGCCAAGGATGTTGCCGAGGTTCACGTCACAGGTTTCCGCCACGACCAGAACATGCGCGCCGGAAGCCCGGGCAGCCTTGATGCCGTTCTCGTTGTCTTCAATGATCAGACATTCCTCTGGCTGCAAACCCAACTGCCGAATGGCTTTGACGTAGATGTCCGGCGCTGGCTTGGCGTGCTTCACATCCTCATTGGAAAGTTGCAGGTCCAGGTAGCGGCTGAGGTCCGCCCTGTCCATCATCACATCGACGGTGTTGCGAATGGAATTTGACGCCACGGCCAGCTTGTAGCCCCGTGTTTTCAGGGATGACAGCGCATACTGATGAACGAAGGTAGGCTTGCACCGGGCATAGACGATTTCAAGGGTGTATTGCTGTTTCATCTCGTTGATAAACCCGTGCAAGGCCACTGGCAGGTCACGCTCGACGCTCAACATATCGAGTTTTCTGGAGGTGGGCAGACCGTCATAAGCCGTCAGGTGTTCGTGGCGGCTGATGTTGTAGCCGAACAGGCCGAGTGCTTTGTTCAGTGCATCGTAATGCCATTCCTTGGCCTCGATCAGGACACCGTCCATATCGAATATCACCGCCTTGATCATGACTGCCTCACTTGAAAAAACTGGCCGCATCTGTGGGAGTGTCGGTACAGAGCGTAAGACGCGTCTGCGACCTGAAGTCGAGCAATCGCGTCCATAACGGGTCACAGTCGCGTCCGTGCAGTTCCGGCGATACCACACACACGTGCTTACCCAAGGCCAGAAGATCGGCAATGACCTGATTGGAGAACCATTCGCTTTCAAACCCGTCCAGCCAGACACCCGAGACCTTGTCGATCCAGACCGGCGAAGGCTCGACTTCGCTGAGACGCGTGTAGGTAACCATCCCTTCCTGCAGATAAGTACGCATGTCGGGAATGGCCATGTCGAAGGCAAACCATCGGGTATGCCCATGACGTGCAAAGGTATTCTTGATGGCCTGCGCCATGCCGTCGGCCTTGATATTGATAGCCAGCGGCAGGTCGCGACCGGCCATGATGTCAAGCAAGCCATCAAGCGTCAGCTCGCCGCCCACCGGCATGTCATGGGAAATGACCAGTTGACCGGCGACGTCACGAACATCGGTTTCAGTGCCGAAGCCAAGATCGAAGGAGCGGTGAAATGCCTGCGGCAAATTACGCTCGGGCTTGTGCAGCCAGTAGCCGCGATGACTGATGATCTGCATGTCAGCCTCCACTGCCTGAAGCTGCAAGCTGGCTGAGCGGTAACGACAAAAACAGGTTCAGATCTGCAGGAATGCCCATGCCATGCATGCCGTGTCCTTCTGAGCCGATGCTGTAATGGATGACCCTGGCGCCTTGAGCGATGATCTCGTTGTAGGCCGGTGCGATGTAAAACTCACCATTTACGCGAAGGTCTTTCATGACCATCGCCTCGATGGCGGATATCAGCTGGGCTCCGTTGCGAAAGTTGTAGATGCCGACAGTGGCCTCATCGGAAATGACTTGCTTCTCGACCACACGATTGACCAGACCTTCTGCGTCGATGCCGACAAATGACCACTTCGGGTCATTGGCTTTCATGGTCATGATCAGGCCCGCTGCATCAGTCTCGTCCATTGCCTGCAGATAGGCATTGATGTCCACGTCGACGTACTGATCGCTATTGGCAATCATGACGCGCTGGTCAGGGTTGATCAGGTGCCTTGCAGCATAGACGGAACATGCTGCGCCCCCGGTTACGCCATCCAATTCGACGATATCGCAACCGGGTGCCCAGGCACTCAACTTCTCTTTCAGCCCATACCTCGCGACATGTTCCGACTGGCAGATGAAGATGAATTTGTGTGGACAGTCCGGCATCAGGTTGTCGATCACGACCTTGATCATCGGTACGCCATGCACCGGGATCAGCGGCTTTGGTTCCGGGAACCCGGCGACGGCAAAGCGGCTCCCGGCCCCGGCCATCGGAACGATTATTTGCAACATGGAAATACCTTATGAATAGTCGTTCAGATACGCAGGGAGGCAACTTTCAACTGCATGGGCAACGGCATTAATAACAGCCCTGCCCAATCATCCGGCCACGCTCGAGGGTCATATATCGCTGGCAAAATTCTCTGCCCTCGTCTACCGCGTGAGTAACAAGAATCAAGGCCATGCCGTCCTCCTGCATGCTCCGGATTCGCTCGTGGCACTTGCGCTTGAACGTTTCGTCGCCGACTGCAAGCACCTCGTCAGCCAGCAACGTCTGTGGCTCGACGTGGACCGCTACCGAGAACCCCAGTCGCATGTACATGCCCGACGAGTAGTTTTTTACCGGTGTATCGATGAAATCTCCCAGGCCGGAAAAATCAACGATTTCATTGAAGCGACTACGTATTTCCTTATTGCTCAATCCGAACAGGCTGGCATTCAGGTAAATATTTTCCTCGCCAGTCAGCTCAGGGTGAAAGCCCACTCCAATCTCTATCAACGGCGCTACACGGCCCACAGTGGTCAGGCGTCCGCTGGTAGGCAACAGGATGCGTGACACCAGTTGCAACAGCGTGCTTTTACCAGACCCGTTATGCCCTACAAGCGCCAGCGACTCCCCTTTGCACAAAGTAAACGACACGTCATCGACGGCGGTGAAGTCTTCGACACGCTCGCGGTGCCGGGCATCAAACAGCCCCAGAAACTTCTTCTTCAGACCGCCCCTGTTGTGGCGAAGAACAAACTGCTTGGAGAGATGTTCCGCCTTGATGACGACGTTGCTCATAGGTACTCCACCATACGATCCACTTTTCGGAACAGGCATAGCCCTGCTCCAAGTGATGCAGCACCCAACAGCACACAAAGCACCAGATCGCGGGTGTCCGGGACAACTCCGGCATGCAGAATGCTGCTGAAGCTGTTGAAGTACAGGGCGAACGGGTTATAAGCCGCAATACGGGCAATACCTTCAGGCAATGAAGAGGTGACCCACACAATTGGCGTCAACCAGAACAGGAGGGGTAAAAACACGTCGATGAAGTGCCTGGCGTCCCTGACAGTTATTTGAATAATGCTCAGCGCCAGACCGATGCCCATGACCAGAGAAATGAACGAAAGCAGCACGACCGGATAGAACAGCAACGCCTGTGTAGGCACACCGCCAAGGGCAATAAACAATGACGCATAGATGATCAGGCACCCACTCCAGAACACCAGGATCGTGATCGCCCCGGAGACAGGCAGCAACAGGCGCGGAAAGCGTAACTTCCGAATGAGATTGCCATTATTGATAAGCCATTCGCCGCCCTGCGAAACGATTTGCGCCAGCAGCATCCAGTGAACGACGCCTGTCACCAGATGAAGCGCAAAACGATCCTGGCTGCTTGGCAGGATATAAGTGAATACGGTGTAGTACGTGAGGGTGACGACCAGCGGGTTACCCAACGACCATACAAACCCTAACGTCGCGCCCATGTAGCGGATCTTGATTTCTTTGGAGACAAGATTGATGACGAGATCACGCCATTTGATGATGCCTGCGCTACGAAGTGACGACATACGAGTGCCTAGCTGTTGAGAGAGAACCTTGCAACTTTGTGCTGCAGGCACATGTTCCTCTCTTTCGATGAACGCCAGCTATAGGACGCCGCCTTGATTATCGTAGGAACATTCCACAAACTCCCGAATCAATAAAAGGCATCCGCCAGCGATCATCATCGAACAAGCGAGGCTTTCCATGACCAGTACTTCTTACACGCCGCCCAAGGTCTGGCGACCAGATACTTCGTCGGGGGGCGCGTTTGCCAGCATCAATCGGCCCGTCGCAGGTCCCACCCACGACAAGGAACTGCCCGTCGGCAAGCACCCGCTGCAGCTGTACTCGCTGGCAACGCCCAATGGCGTGAAGGTCACGATCATGCTGGAGGAATTGCTGGCGTTGGGGCACAGCGGCGCGGAGTACGATGCCTGGCTGATCCGCATCTCCGAGGGAGATCAGTTTTCCAGTGGGTTTGTAGGGATCAACCCTAACTCCAAGATCCCGGCATTAGTGGACCGAAGCCATGAAACGCCTGTACAGGTATTCGAGTCCGGCTCGATCCTGCTGTATCTGGCAGAGAAGTTTTCCAGCTTCCTGCCTGCAGACCATGCAGGGCGCACTGAAACGCTGAACTGGCTGTTCTGGCAAATGGGCGCGGCACCCTACCTGGGCGGCGGGTTCGGGCATTTTTACGCGTATGCCCCCGAGAAGCTCGAGTACCCCATCAACCGTTTTGCGATGGAGGCCAAGCGGCAACTCGATGTACTGGACCGTCGCCTTGCGGAGCATCGCTATCTGGCTGGCGACACCTACACCATTGCCGACATCGCCGTATGGCCCTGGTATGGCGCGCTGGTGCGGAACAAAGTCTATTCGGCTGCCGAGTTCCTGTCGGTACACGAATACCCGAACCTGATCCGCTGGACAGAAGAGATCGCAGCACGCCCGGCAGTGGTGAAAGGGCAAAAGGTCAATCGCACATGGGGAGAGGAATCGGATCAGGTTACAGAACGGCATGACGCATCCGACCTGGAAAAATAAAGCGCAAGTCAAGGCCGGCACGAAGAGAAACCTGATGTGACAAAACCAGCGAAAATGCTGGGCCCGAGGGGAGTGATCTGCACGTAAAGTAGCCGGCCTTACTGCCCCCCAAGGACGCGCTCACATGGATCATGGAACCACCCGCTCGACTCTTCTCTCGCAACTGGTTGCCAATTCGATACGTTGTGGAGTACTTGCAGCATGAGTACTTCCGACGTTCCGCAGGCACCGTCAACCGATCGTTTTGATGAAGTGCTCGCCATGATTCAAGGCGCCCGGCAGCAGGCAGCACAAGCTGTCAATACGCGCCTGATCGAGCTTTACTGGCAAGTCGGCGCCTACATCAGCCGCAAGATTGAAAACGCCGAATGGGGTGATGCTGTAGTCAGCCAGCTCGCCGCACATCTGGCTACCACCCAGCCGGGATTGCGCGGGTTTACCCGCCGAAATCTGTTCCGTATGCGCCAATTCTTCGAGGTTTACCGTGACAATGAGAAAGTGTCAGCAGTGCTGACACAATTGCCGTGGACCCACCATCTGATCATATTCACTCAAAGCAGACGCCCCGAAAAGCGTGAGTTCTATCTGCAAATGGCAATCAGGGAAAAATGGTCCAGCCGCGACTTGGAGCGCCAGTTCAAAACCGCCTTGTTCGAGCGCAGTGTCACCCAGCCAGCCAAAGCCTCGGCCATGCTCAAGGAGACCCGACCGGCGGCTATGGATGTATTCCGTGATGCCTACCTGGTGGAGTTTCTGGAGCTACCTGCAGGACACGCCGAAGCGGACCTGCATCGCGGTTTGCTGCAACGCCTGAAGGGGTTTCTGATCGAGCTGGGCCGCGACTTCTGCTTTGTCGGCTCCGAGTACCCAGTGCAGGTGGGCGGACGGGATTTCGCACTCGACCTGCTGTTCTTTCATCGGGGCCTCAACTGCCTGGTTGCCATCGAACTCAAAGTGGGATGCTTTGAACCGGAATACCTGGGCAAGCTGAACTTCTATCTGGAAGCACTGGACCAGACCGAGCGCAAACCCCATGAAAGCCCCGCCATTGGCGTCTTGCTGTGTGCCAGCAAAAACGATGAGGTGGTCGAGTACGCTCTGAATCGCTCGTTGTCACCTGCGTTGATTGCCGAATACCAGACTCGATTACCGGACCGACAGTTGTTGCAGGCCAAACTTCACGAGTTCTACGCCCTGGACGTCGCGAAGGACGATCAGTAATACCTGACAACTGCATGGATGCATTACGCTTGTGCGGACGACAACTTCACCTCACGGAGCCTTAGATGCCGCACAGCAAAGACCCTCGCGCCCACACCGCTCTGTCGCAACGTGGCCGAAGCGCCAGCAGCGGTCCGGGGCGTGCGGTCAATCCACCAGTGGTTCGCCTCAGTACGGTGCTGTTCGACAGCCTGGAGAGCCTGCGGGAAGCCGAGGTTCGCACGGCAGGCCCGGAACGTTCGCTGACCTACGGCGCCAATGGCAACCCGACCGCGTTTGCTTTGCAGGACCTGATTTCCGAGCTTGAAGGCGCTCACGGCACTTGCCTGTACCCCACCGGGCTCGCAGCGGTAGCGCAAATGTTTCAAGCGTTTCTGCGACCTGGCGATCACGTGCTGATCACCGAATCGGTCTACGGTCCGGTGCGGCGGCTGGCGAACACGATGCTGACGGCTTTCGACATTCAGTTCGACTTCTATGCCGCCGACGGCAGCAACGTAGCGTCCATGATCAAAGCCAATACACGCATGATCTACGCCGAGGTCCCGGGTTCGCTGACCTTCGACATGTGCGACCTGCCCGCGCTTTCGCAGCTGTGCAGATCGAAAAACCTGCTGCTGGCTGTGGATAACTCGTGGGGGTCGGGCGTGTTGTTCAAACCGCTTGAGCTGGGTGCAGATATTTCCCTGATGGCCCTCACCAAATACGTGGCCGGGCATTCGGACGTCATGATGGGCAGTGTAAGCACCACCGAGGCGCACTGGAAAACCCTGAAGGCGATGAGCACCGCTGTGGGCAACACCGTCAGCCCGGACGACGCCTATCTCGTACTCCGCGGAGCGCGCAGCCTGGCTGCGCGCATGGCCATGCATGAACGCCATGCACTGCAGATCGCCCAATGGCTGCAGCTTCAGCCTCAGGTTGCCCGGGTTCTGTACCCTGCGCTGGCGGATGATCCGGGTCATGCCATCTGGAAACGTGATTTCCACGGCTGCAACGGCTTGCTCAGCTTCGAGTTCAAGTCCGCCGATCGCCAGGTTACGGACCGCTTTGTCAGCGCATTGAAGCTGTTTGGAATCGGCTACTCCTGGGGCGGCTTTGAAAGCCTGATTACCGAGGTCGAACAGCACGGACCTGATCGCGGTGCCGGTCCTATGCTGCGCCTGCAGGTAGGTCTGGAAAGCCCGGAAGATCTGATCGCCGACCTGCAGAACGGTTTCGCAGCGGGGTAGACCTTTTGCTCGCAGCAAAGGCGGACGCCCATCGCCGCCATTTGCCCCGAGGCCATCGCTCTGCTAGTGTCGCGCGGTTTAGTCTCTACCGGAAATGCCCTCATGGCCCGCAAGAAAGCTGCACTGGATTTCGAACAGTCCCTCGCTGATCTTCAAGCGCTGGTAGAGCGCCTGGAGAATGGCGAACTGTCGCTGGAAGATTCTCTGACCGCCTTTGAGCAAGGCGTGCGCCTCACCCGCGAGTGTCAGAGCGCCCTTACGCAGGCTGAACAGAAGGTTCAGGTACTCTTGGAGCGCGATGGCGAATTGACCGAAGAGCCCTTCGACAATGCGGAACTGCCTGAATGATCGCGAGCTACCAGGCACTGAGCCAGACCCGTGTGAACGCTGCTCTGGAAAGCCTGTTTCAAGCGCCAGGCCCGGAACTGGCGCGCCTCTACGATGCCATGCGCTACAGCGTGATGAATGGCGGCAAACGAGTGCGCCCATTGCTGGCCTACGCGGCATGCGAAGCACTGGGCGGCGAGGCCAGGGATGCTGACGGTGCGGCCTGCGCAGTCGAGCTGATCCATGCTTATTCACTGGTACACGATGACCTGCCAGCGATGGACGATGACGATCTGCGCCGCGGCCAGCCCACCACGCACAAGGCATTCGATGAAGCCTGTGCGATTCTTGCTGGCGATGGTCTGCAAAGCCTCGCTTTTACTGCTCTGCTCGCCCCCCACCTGACCTCACGTGACGCCGAGACTCGACTGCAGATGGTCAGCACGCTGGCAGCAGCAGCCGGGCCGGCCGGTATGGTCGGCGGACAGGCGATCGATCTGGGTTCGGTGGGGCTGAAGCTGGATCAGGCTGCGCTGGAATACATGCATCGCCACAAGACCGGCGCATTGATCGAAGCCAGTGTACGGCTCGGAGCTCTGGCCAGCGGTCAGGCGGATCAGCCCCGGCTTGACTCGCTGCAGGTGTATGCACGGGCGGTCGGGTTGGCCTTTCAGGTTCAGGACGACATTCTCGACGTCGAAAGCGATACCGCGACGCTCGGCAAACGCCAAGGCGCCGACATTGCCCGCGACAAACCCACCTACCCTGCGCTGTTGGGCCTGGACGCAGCCAAAAGCTATGCCTTGGAATTGCGTGACATGGCGCTCGACGCATTGAACCCGTTCGGTCCGGCCGCAGAGCCGTTGCGCGATCTGGCCCGTTATATCGTCGAACGCCGACACTGATCACAATCCACCTGAAAACCGATGAATCAACCACGGTTCATCCGGTCTGAATCTTCAAGCGTATCAATCGACGGACTATCCGCCGACTCACTTCATGGGCAGCGCGCGATGCATAAGGTAAACTGCCACCTCTTTTACTTATAACGATTCGCCTGATGCCCACGACGTTCAAAGAGATCCCCCGCGAGCGCCCGGTTACTCCGTTGCTCGATCAAGCAGACACCCCGGACGGTTTGCGCCGACTGGGCGAAGCCGAGCTGGAAACCCTGGCCGATGAACTGCGCCTGGAGTTGCTGTACTCCGTCGGCCAGACCGGAGGGCATTTTGGTGCCGGTCTTGGGGTCATCGAGCTGACCATTGCGCTGCATTACGTCTTCGACACGCCGGACGACCGTCTGGTGTGGGACGTGGGCCATCAAGCGTATCCGCACAAAATTCTGACCGGCCGCCGCGCGCGCATGTCCACCCTGCGCCAGAAAGACGGAGTTGCAGCCTTCCCGCGTCGCAGCGAAAGCGAGTACGACACATTTGGTGTCGGCCACTCCAGCACCTCCATCAGTGCCGCGTTGGGCATGGCCATTGCCTCGCGTCTGCAAGGCAGTGAGCGCAAATCCATTGCAGTGATCGGCGATGGCGCACTGACCGCCGGCATGGCTTTCGAAGCGTTGAACCATGCGCCGGAAGTGGCAGCGAACATGCTGGTGATCCTCAACGACAACGACATGTCGATCTCGCGCAATGTCGGCGGGCTGTCGAATTATCTGGCCAAGATTCTCTCCAGCCGCACCTACACGAGCATGCGCGAAGGCAGCAAGAAAGTGCTTTCGCGTCTGCCGGGTGCCTGGGAAATAGCGCGCCGAACCGAAGAGTACGCCAAGGGCATGCTGGTTCCGGGCACGCTTTTCGAAGAGCTGGGCTGGAACTACATCGGCCCTATCGACGGCCATGACCTGCCGACCCTGATTGCCACGCTGCGTAATATGCGCGATCTCAAAGGCCCGCAATTTCTGCACGTTGTGACCAAGAAAGGCAAAGGCTTCGCACCGGCGGAAGTTGATCCGATCGGCTATCACGCGATCACCAAACTCGAACCGTTGAATGCGCCGGTCAGCATCCAGAAAAAAGTCAGTGCACCGAAGTACTCGGGTGTGTTCGGCCAGTGGATATGCGACATGGCCGAGGCCGACTCGCGCCTGGTAGGCATTACGCCAGCAATGAAGGAAGGTTCGGACCTGGTGGAGTTCAGCGAGCGTTTCCCCGAGCGTTATTTTGATGTCGCCATTGCCGAGCAGCACGCTGTGACGCTGGCGGCGGGCATGGCCTGCGAAGGCAGCAAGCCGGTGGTGGCGATCTACTCAACATTCCTGCAGCGTGGCTATGACCAATTGGTGCATGACGTCGCGGTGCAGAACCTCGACGTGCTGTTCGCCATCGACCGTGCCGGACTGGTCGGCGAAGACGGTCCGACGCACGCGGGCAGCTTCGATCTTTCCTACTTGCGCTGCATCCCCGGCATCGTGGTGATGACCCCGAGCGACGAGAACGAACTGCGCAAATTGCTCAGCACCGGCTATCTGCATACCGGACCTGCGGCAGTGCGCTACCCGCGCGGTACGGGGCCCAACGCGGAGATTGAGGCCAGCCTGAAGCCGGTCGAAATTGGCAAAGGCGTTGTGCGTCGACAAGGTCAGGGCGTCGCGATACTGGTGTTTGGTGTGCAACTGAGCGACGCAATGGTCGTTGCCGAGAAACTCGACGCCACGGTCATCGACATGCGCTTCGTCAAACCGCTGGACGAGGCACTGGTACGCGAAACTGCAGCCAGTCACGAACTGCTGGTCACGCTGGAAGAAAACGCAGTGATGGGCGGTGCCGGTGCAGCGGTCAGCGAATTCCTAGCCCGCGTCAACATCCTCAAATCAGTGCTGCATTTGGGCCTGCCGGACGTTTATGTCGAGCATGCCAAGCCAGCGCAGATGCTGGCCGAGTGCGGGCTGAATGCTGAAGGGATAGAAGCGGCGATCAACGAGCGATTGGCGTTAATCGGCTGATGGAGAGCGGACACCCTCCGCTCCTTGGCTTATCAGGCTGTAGGAAGCCGATACAAATAAAGCAGCACCACGCTGGAAAAGGCCAGCAGGCAGACCGGTAGCGGGTGCAGCCCGAACAGTACCGCGATGGCCGCGATCCAGGCGGGCAGGCCGGCTGCCAGGAAGGCTAGACGTCGAACCGCCGCAAGCCTGATCCAGGCTGCCGGTTCTTCCGGGGTGTCGATCGCAGCTTGAGTAGCAGCCAATGCGCGTTTGTATGAACCGAACGGTTTCAGGCTGACGAACATCGAGCCTATTCCAGCGATGAACAGCGGCACCGCCAGCACCGGAACAAGCGCTTCGCTTGAGCCGAAAAACAGACAAATCACCAGTAACGGCGCCAGGGTCAGGCCCAGTTGTCGCCACCAGGCCATCTCCAGCTTCTGACGCACCTCGCTGCGTGTCACGCGGGGCCTACCTCACTTTGATGCTCATTGCCCATCATGTGCCCGAGCTTGCCGGCCTTGGTCGCCAGATAGAGGCGGTTGTGCGGGTTTTGCCCGGTGTGCAGCGGCACGCGTTCGGCGACGTTGATGCCCATGTCGGTCAGCGCCTTGACCTTACGAGGGTTATTGGTCATCAGGCGCAACGATTGCACGCCAAGGTGCTGGAGCATTGGCAGGCAAATGGCGTAATCACGCTGATCGGCGGCAAAGCCCAAACGTTCGTTGGCTTCGACCGTATCGGCGCCGCCGTCCTGCAATTCATAAGCGCGGATCTTGTTCATCAGACCAATACCGCGCCCTTCCTGGCGCAGATACAGCAAAACCCCGCGCCCCTCGCTGGCAATGGCACGCAGTGCAGCCTCCAGTTGAGAGCCGCAATCGCAACGCTGGCTGAACAGGGCATCACCTGTCAGGCATTCCGAGTGAACGCGGCCCAGAACCGGGGCTCCATCCGCCACGTCGCCCAGGCTCAGGACGACATGTTCGCGGCCGGTTGCCGACTCGATAAAGCCGTGCATGGCGAACTCTGCAAAAGGGGTGGGCAGTTTGGAAGCGGCGACAAATACGACGGGCACCGTGTGCTCCTGATCAGTATGAAGACTGGAAATTCGCAAGATTTGCATTGTAACAGCAGGTTCCTGCGGACGCTCAGGCTGAATTATCGGGGGTTTAGATCATAAAGTTCGATAGATAGACTGGAGGCATCGCGTCACTGCGCGCCGCCAAAATGCTGGTAGCCAAGGTTATCGGGAGTGATATCGGCGCCGGCGCCGTCGAGCAGAACCACGCCCTGCCCGGCTTCCACCCGTCCGATCACATGCACCGGCAAGCCTTGTGCCTGTAAAGCGGCAAGCTGCTCGGACGGTAGAGTAAATGCCAGTATGTAATCATCGCCGCCACTCAGCGCAGCCTGTTGCGCGCCCGACAGACCAAGCAGCGCCAGCAGTGGCTGCGACAAGGGCAGCCTGTCACGCTCGATCACCAGACGCACACCGGAAGCGCGTGCGATATGCCCGCAGTCAGCGAGCAAGCCATCGGAGATATCCAGCGCCGACGTCGCACTGCCGCGCAAAGCCTGGCCCAGCGCCAATTGAGGCTGTGGCGACCAATAGCGAGCCAGCAACGGATCGGAAATCGACGCATGCGCGCTGCGCTGATTCAACACCAGTGGCAGTGCTCCTGCGCCGTCACCGAGCGTGCCGCCAACACACAACAGCTCGCCCTCGCGAGCGCCGCTGCGCGTCAGGGCGAGCCCGGCGGGCACACTGCCAAACACTGTCAGCGTCAGGCTCAACGGACCGCGAGTGGTGTCTCCTCCGATCAGGCGTAGCGTACAGCCTTGCGCCATCAGGTTGAGGCCACGAGCAAACGCCTGCAGCCATTCGCCATCGACGCGCGGCAAGGTCAAGGCAAGAGTGAAGGCAACAGGACGAGCGCCCATCGCGGCCAGATCGCTGGCAGACACCGCCAGCGCACGCTGGCCGAGCAGAAAGGGGTCACAGGTATCGGGAAAATGCACCCCGGCCACCAGGGTATCGGTCGAGATCGCCAACTGCTCGCCGGGCGGTAACGCCAGCAGCGCGCAGTCGTCGCCAATCCCCAAGGCAACCTCTTCACTTGCCTGCGCACAGGGCGCGGCAGCGAAGTAGTTGCGGATCAGCTCGAACTCTCCCATGAAGGTCAGGCGCGGATCAGCGCTTGTGGGCCTTCACTTCGACTTCACGCAGGCGCGGCGCCAGCTTGTCCAGCACGCCATTGACGAACTTGTGGCCGTCAGTGGAGCCGTAGACTTTCGCCAGCTCGATGCCTTCGTTGATCACCACGCGATAAGGCACATCGATACGCTTGAGCAGCTCGAAGGTGGACAGGCGCAATACCGCCAGTTCAACCGGATCGAGCTCTTCGATGGTCAGGTCGAGACAAGGCGAGAGCGCGGTGTCGATCTCGGTCTTGTTGGTCGCCACGCCATGCAGCAGCTCATGGAAGTAGGTGCCATCGACGTTGCTGAAGTCGTTGTCGACGCGAAACTGTGCTTCGATCTCGTTCAGTGCATGGCCAGCCATGTGCCATTGATACAGCGCCTGGGTTGCCATCTGACGCGCTTCGCGACGCTTGGCACTCTTGCCCTTGGCGGCTTCCGGCGATTTGGCGTCGCGCGGATTGAACTGATCGGTGTCGTCGGAAATCACTTGGCCTCCAACTGCGAGAGCAGGCTGACCATTTCAATCGCGGACAGGGCAGCTTCAGCGCCTTTGTTACCGGCCTTGGTGCCGGAGCGTTCGATGGCCTGTTCGATGGAATCGACAGTCAATACGCCAAAGGCGACCGGAATGCCGAACTCCATGGAAACCTGAGACAGGCCTTTGACGCATTCGCCTGCAACGTATTCGAAATGCGGCGTACCACCACGGATCACCGCGCCCAGCGCGACGATGGCGGAGAACTCGCTGCGCTGAGCAACTTTCTGCACTACCAGCGGAATTTCGAAGGCACCCGGCGCGCGGATGATGGTGATGTCGCTTTCGCTGACGCCGTGGCGTACCAGCGCATCGACGGCACCGCTAACCAGGCTTTCCACGACGAAGCTGTTGAAACGGCCAACTACCAGGGCGTAGCGTCCTTGGGGGGCGATGAAAGTACCTTCGATGGTCTTCAAGGTCATTCGGTGAGTCTCGTATTAAAGAGCAAGCGCGCCTTGAGGCGGACTTTGAGGGATAGTAGGCCACGAATCGCAACTGTCAGGCCAAAACCTGCGAAAACCTTCTTTCGCACGCATCGGCCTGCCGGTATTTATTCGGAGGGCACGTATTCTACAACTTCCAGATCGAAACCGGATATCGCATTGAACTTCATTGGCGAACTCATCAGGCGCATTTTGCGCACGCCGAGGTCACGAAGGATCTGCGAACCTGCACCGACCGTGCTGTACGTGGTCGGCGTCTTGATCGGTTGTTGCCCGGCGGTTTCGCGAATATTGGCCAGCAATACATCGCCGTCCAGCGGATGACCGAGCAACAGGACCACACCGCTGCCTGCCTTGGAGACCGCACTCATGGCGGCGCGCAGGCTCCAGCGGCCGGGTTGCCTGACCATCAACAGGTCGCGCAGCGGGTCCATGTTATGGACTCGCACAAGGGTCGGCTCTTCTGCGCAGATCTTGCCCAGAGTCAGTGCCAGATGCACATCACCCTCGACCGAATCGCGGTAAGTAACCAGGTTGAAACTGCCCAGTTCACTGTCCATTGGCTGTTCGGCAATCCGCTGAACGGTACGCTCGTGAATCATCCGGTAGTGAATCAGGTCGGCGATGGTGCCAATCTTGATGTCGTGTTGCTGGGCAAATGCTTCAAGTTCGGCGCGACGCGACATGGTGCCGTCGTCGTTCATGACCTCACAGATCAAGCCTGTGGGCTCAAACCCGGCCATCCGTGCAAGGTCGCAGGCGGCTTCAGTGTGGCCGGCACGAGCAAGCGTGCCACCGGCCTGGGCCATCAACGGAAATATATGCCCCGGGCTGACGATGTCTTCAGCTCTGGCTTCCTTGGCTGCCGCTGCCTGTACGGTGCGCGCGCGGTCTGCGGCGGAAATGCCGGTCGTCACGCCTTCGGCGGCTTCGATGGACACGGTGAACTTGGTGCCGAAACCTGAACCGTTGCGCGGCGCCATCAGTGGCAGCTTGAGGGTTTCGCAGCGCTCGCGGGTCATCGGCATGCAGATCAGGCCACGGGCAAAGCGCGCCATGAAGTTGATGTCTTCAGGCCTAACGCACTCGGCGGCCATGATCAGGTCGCCTTCGTTCTCGCGGTCTTCGTCATCCATGAGGATGACCATTTTGCCCTGGCGAATGTCTTCGACCAGTTCTTCGATACTGTTGAGCGCCACGCGGCACCCCCTTGGTTCAGGATTTCAGGTAGCCGTTCTCGGCCAGAAAGCTTTCGGTGATCGTGCCATGACCCGGCTCGGCAGCCTTGTCGCCCAGCAGCAGACGCTCCAGATAGCGCGCCAGCAGGTCGACTTCCAGATTGACCTTACGACCAGGCTGGTAGTCGGCCATGATGGTTTCGCTCCAGGTATGAGGCACGATGGTCAGTTCGAACTCCGCGCCATTGACCGAATTGACAGTCAGGCTGGTGCCGTCGACCGTGATCGAACCTTTATGGGCGATGTATTTGGCCAGTTCACGCGGCGCACGCACCGTAAACTGAATGGCGCGGGCGTTGTCGGCACGGGCGACGATTTCGCCTACGCCGTCGACATGGCCGCTGACCAGATGGCCACCCAGGCGCGTGGTCGGTGTCAGGGCTTTTTCCAGATTGACCCGGCTGCCGCTTTTCAGATCGACAAACGCGGTAACGGTAAGCGTTTCGCGACTGACGTCAGCCCAGAAGCCATCGCCGGGCAGTTCCACTGCGGTCAGGCACACGCCGTTGACGGCAATACTGTCGCCGAGCTTGACGTCGCTCAGGTCGAGCTTGCCGGTTTCCACGTAAACGCGGACGTCGCCACCCTTCGGAGTCAGGGCGCGGATGCTGCCAATGGATTCGATGATGCCGGTAAACATGGGTCCTCCGGGGGAACAAAGGCTGCGCTAGGCGAAGCCGGGAATTATACGCCGGGTACGGAGACTGGGAGAGCAATGACTCGCCAGTCATTGCCGACGGCTCGCATTTCCACGATGTTCAGCTCCAGCGCTTCGCTCATCTGCGCCAGTGGCAGATCCAGCAGCGGCCGGGCCGATGAGCCGAGAAACTTCCCGGCAATGAATATCTGAAATTCGTCGACCAGCCCGAGACGCGCAAAAGCACCCGCCAGACGCGGGCCAGCCTCGACCAGCACCTCGTTGACGCCACGCGCGCCCAGCTCGCCCATCAACTTGCGCAGGTCCACATGGCCCGCGCTGTCGGCCAGCGCCAGCATTTCGTGGCCGTCTTCCTGATAGCGACCCCGCGCCGACGCAGCGGCGCAGGTCACAACCAGGGCATTACCTGCCTGAAAAAACGGCGCGTCCAGTGGCACGCGCAGCCTTCCGTCGATCAATACGCGCAAGGGAGGACGCGCAGCAGCCAATGCGGTCAACTCTGCGCTCAGCCCCAGTTCTTCAGGGCGAACGGTCAGCCTGGCGCTGTCCACCAGCACGGTGTCGGCGCCCGTCAGAACGACACTCGACTGCGCGCGCAGACGCTGCACCGCAGAACGGGCTTCGGGGCCGGTGATCCACTGGCTTTCGCCACTGGCCATCGCAGTGCGGCCATCCAGGCTCATTGCCAGCTTGACCCGGATATAGGGACGTCCGGTTTCCATGCGCTTGAGGAAGCCTTTGTTCAGTGCTCGCGCTTCGTTTTCCAGCACACCGCATTGAACACCGATGCCCGCGTTCATCAGACGTAGCAGTCCGCGACCGGAAACTTCGGGATTGGGGTCCTGCATGGCAGCAACGACGCGGGACAGCCCGGCCTCGACCAGCGCATCGGCACAGGGCGGCGTACGGCCCTGGTGGCTGCACGGTTCCAGCGTGACGTAGGCGGTGGCGCCTCTTGCCAGCTCGCCAGCCTGACGCAAGGCATGCACTTCGGCGTGAGGCTCGCCCGCGCGGGCATGCCAGCCTTCACCGACGATCTGGCCATCGCGCACGATGACGCAACCGACTCGCGGGTTGGGGTGGGTGGAGTACAGGCCTTTGCGCGCCAGTTCCAGCGCATGGGCCATGTAATGAACGTCAAGGGCAGCCTGCTCAGTCAACAATGCACTCATTCCTTACCCGGCTCGCGGGCCAGACGGTCGATTTCTTCACGAAACTCGTTGAGGTCCTGAAAGCGGCGGTACACCGAAGCGAAACGAATATAGGCCACTTCATCGAGCTTTTGCAGCTCGGTCATGACCAGTTCGCCCACCACCAGGGATTTGACTTCACGCTCGCCGGTTGCGCGCAACTTGTGCTTGATATGGGCCAGCGCCGCTTCAAGACGCTCTACACTCACGGGGCGCTTTTCAAGAGCCCGCTGCATGCCGGCGCGCAGCTTTTCTTCATCGAAAGGCTGACGACTGCCGTCTTGCTTGATCAGGCGCGGCAAGACCAGCTCGGCGGTCTCGAACGTGGTGAAGCGCTCGCCACAAGCCAGACATTCACGTCGGCGGCGTACTTGCTCGCCTTCGGCGACGAGGCGGGAGTCGATGACTTTGGTGTCATTGGCACCGCAGAAGGGACAGTGCATGGTGGCTGGCAACGAAAGAATGAGGAGCGCCATGTTAGCGCATCCTGTCGGCAAGACAAGGCTGAGGGTTTGCGGTATATAGACGCGCATTAAAGCGATGTTAAATTGCCTTGGCTCGGTAATACTGCACCTCTGGCGTCGCACAGCCTTTCGATATTTGTTTTATGGAGCTTTTGATGACGCTACGACCCCTGTTTTTGCTAGGCCTCGTTGGTCTGCTCGCCGCGTGCAGCAGCAACGATGCCCCGAAACCTGTTGCCGCTCCTCCCGTTGCGCCGGCGATCAAGTTGCCTGCCGGCCCAGGGCCGCTGCAACCTTATCAGCGCGAGATCAGCGGTCAGTTGCTGGGCGTGCCGGCCGGGGCCGAGGTCGAACTGGCAATGCTGGTGATCGACGATCGCGGTCGTCCGCAAAAGCTGCTGACCAACACCTTGCTTAAAGGCAACGGCAAGTCGCTGCCCTTCCAGTTGCGCTTCAACCCGGAGGCCTTTCCGGTAGGCGGACGAGTGGAGCTGCGCGGTCGAGCCAGCCAGTCAGGGCAGCTCATTCTGCACCTGCCGTCGATGCGCATCGATCAGCCCACCACTCAAATGCTCGGCCAACTGCAGTTCGTCAAGGCGCCATGATCGCCCCGCAACATCTGCAAGACGCGCTGGGAGAATTGCTCGGCGACGCCCGACTGGTGGTAACGGCACTGCCGGGCACGGCACTGAAACTGTGGCTGATCGACGATGCCAACATGGACCGAGCGTTCAGCCCGGATGAAACGCGCCGCATCCTGGAAGATCCGCCGTACTGGAGCTTTTGCTGGGCCAGCGGTCTGGCTTTGGCTCGTTTTCTGGCTGAAAACCCGCAATGGGTAACAGGCAAGCGAGTACTGGATTTCGGCGCAGGTTCAGGTGTGGCGGCCATTGCGGCGGCCAGAGCCGGGGCAATCGAGGTGGTGGCGTGTGATCTGGACCCACTGGCTATTGCCGCCTGTCGGGCCAATGCCGAGCTCAATCAGGTGCAGTTGAATTACTCTGCTGACTTCTTCGCCGAAGCTGATCGCTTTGACCTGATCCTGGTCGCCGACGTGCTGTACGACCGCGCCAATCTGCCGCTGCTTGATCAGTTTCTCTCTCGAGGCCGCCAGGCCCTGGTGGCAGACTCGCGCGTGCGCGACTTCAGGCACGCTGCCTACCAGCGCCTGGCGATACTGCATGCACACACGTTGCCGGACCTGGCAGAACCCCACGAGTTTCGCGACGTGAGTGTGTATCACGCCGTGCGATGCACTCAGGACCAGACGCAGAGCGCCCGGAACGGCGTTACCACGCTGGATCAGCCTGCATTCGGCGCGCTATAGCCGACGCCGCTTTGCGCATTGCGCTGCGGGCTTTATAGTTGGCGGCATTCAGATTCTTCGAGACGCGCAATGAGCCAGGACACTGCTTACATCTTCGACGCCACCACGGCTACGTTCGATCAGATGGTGATCGACAAGTCATTCGATCAACCAGTGCTGGTCGATTTCTGGGCCGAGTGGTGTGCGCCCTGCAAGGTCTTGATGCCGCTGCTGCAGCAGATCACCGAGAGTTATCAGGGCGAACTGCTGCTGGCCAAGGTCAATTGTGATGCCGAGCCGGATGTCGTAGCGCGCTTCGGTATTCGCAGCCTGCCGACCGTGGTGCTGTTCAAGGACGGTCAGCCGGTGGATGGCTTTGCCGGTGCGCAGCCGGAGTCGGAGATTCGCAAAATTCTCGAACAACATGTGGTAATGCCGCCGCCACCGGCTGCCGACCCGCTCAAGCAGGCACAGGCCTTATTCGCCGAAAGCCGTTTTTCCGAGGCTGAAGCAGTACTGAAGCTGCTGCTGGGCGAGGACAACACCAACGCTGCCGCGCTGATTCTGTATGCACGTTGCCTGGCCGAACGTGGCGAACTGAGCGAAGCCAAAGCAGTGCTGGATGCGGTCACGGGTGACGAACACAAGGCCGAACTGGCCGGTGCAAAGGCACAGCTGACGTTTCTGGCTGAAGCTGCGACCCTGCCAGATGCCGCCGAGCTGAAAAGCCGCCTGACGCAAAACCCGCAGGATGACGAAGCCGCACACCAACTGGCTATTCAGCAGTTATCGCGCCAGCAGTACGAAGCTGCACTGGAAGGCCTGCTCAAGCTGTTCATTCGCAACCGCAGCTACGCCGAGGGCCTGCCGCACAAGACGCTGCTGCAAGTGTTCGACCTGCTGGGCAATGATCACCCGCTGGTCACTGCCTATCGTCGCAAGCTGTTCGCCGCGCTGTACTAAGCTCAACACACTGGCACCGCATGGGTGCCAGTGTGTGGACGGCGTCAGATCAAACAGCTTCGATCCAGCTGTAAAGCGGCGCATCTCCGCCGCTTTCTACCTTCACGTTTGCGTTATGCCTCAGACGCACCAGCAGATGCTTGCCGGCTGCCGTGCTGCCGGCCAGCCCTTCCAGTTGCCCCAGTAAATCCGGCCCACTCATCTGCCCGGCCTTCTGCAGCAGCTCCTGAGCGACCTGCCATAGCGTGTCGTCCTGACCAAGCGGCTTGCTCTCAACCTCCGCGACCGATATATCAGGCGCGGCAGCCTTGAGCTGCGCGCCCAACTGAGCCCAGTCACCTTCATCCAATTCCAGGGTCAAATCCACCGGCCACTGGCCTACGGTTCCACGAATACGCAACATGATGTGTACCTGCTGACAGTCAGGCACACATGCTCCCACAGGCAGACGCACATTCCCATTCTCAACCGTAATGCCACTGATTGGCTGCCGGCGCCTTGCCGTTCATGAAGTCGCCAAGCGACCGCACGTCGTAGACGTTTTCCCAGTGCTCGACGATCCGTCCATCACGAAACCGCCACAGGCCGCAAAACGGCATGATGATTTTCCGCCCCTCGCAGCGGGCGCGTATCTCTCCCACCACCGAACCGAAATGTGCGTTGGCAACGATCTCGTGAACATCCATGTACAGCGTCTGATGCGTACGCTTGAGCAGGTTCAGCTCGTGGGACAGCACCGCGTCTCTACCGATGGCAATGGAAAGACCGCCGCCCGCGCCCTGATCAGCCTTGTGCAGCACGATGTCAGCGTCGGCGAATTCGGTAATGCGTGTCAGATCCTTGTACACCGCGCGCAGGATTTCTCTGTTCGGATGGAGCTTGTTCATGGGTATCTTCCTTGATGTCGCACTCGACCGACGTCGAACACATGGCCCGGCTGGCGCTGAAAACCTTCCTGACGCATCCGGCGCAGGTGTAGAGACTTTCATCTTCCAGAGTAGGACTTGATGACGCAAAGTGTGAGACTACTTCTGCATAAGCACTGGGCAAGGTATTCCAGTCAGCACCAACAACTCAGCCCCCAAAGAGGCTCGTCAGGCCACGCCCAGGATAAAAACACGTCCACCCACATCGACACTTGTTATAAGATCACATAACAGTTTTTTGAATATTGTTCCGGAGTTCGCTATGCGCCGCCTGCTACTCGCTTTGCCTTTCGCCCTGCTGCCACTCGTTGCCGCTCATGCGGCAGAAGAACACGATCATGACCACGACCATGGTGAGGAACATGGCAGCCTTGGCGCCCATGAGCACGGCGTAGGGCGTCTGGACGTGGTGCTGGAAGGCAAGACGCTGGAGTTCGAGTTTGACAGCCCGGCCATGAATATCGTGGGCTTCGAGCACGTGGCAACCTCTGCCGAAGACAAGGCCAAAGTGGCCAAGGCACGTGAGTTGCTGCTCAAGCCCAACGCACTGTTCAGCATTGCCGATGCAGCCAACTGCTCGGCCACCTCGGTGAAGCTGGAAAGCCCGCTGTTTGGCGACAAGGATGATGACCACGAGGAACACGCCGCAGCAGGCGACGCAGATCATCATGAGCACAGTGAAATTCATGGTCACTACAAGTTCGTCTGCGACGCACCGTCCGTTTTGAAGAAGCTCGACCTGTCGCAAATCTTCAAAACCTTCCCCGACACCAAGAAGCTTCAGGTACAACTGATCTCGCCAGGCGGCCAGTCGGGCGCGGAAGTGATAGCGGCCAACCCTACGCTGAAGTTCTGATCGCACTTTGCGGCACAACGACCGGGCCTGGCCCGGTCTTTTAATTTCCAACCGAGCGTGAGTCAGCCATGACCCAAGCACTGATCGAGCTGTCGGACCTGACCTTCAACTGGCCAGGCCAACCGCAGTTGCTGGACATCCCGGCGTTTCGTCTGGAAACCGGCGAAACCCTGTTCCTCAAAGGCCCCAGTGGCAGCGGCAAAACCACATTGCTGGGCCTGCTGGGCGGCGTTCAAAAACCCGTCAGTGGCAGCATCAAACTACTGAATCAGGAGTTATCGAGCCTGTCGTCGGCAGCCCGTGATCGCTTCCGTGTCGATCACACCGGCTACATCTTCCAGCAGTTCAACCTGCTGCCCTTTTTGTCGGTCCGGGAGAACGTCGAGCTGCCTTGCCACTTTTCCAACGTCCGTGCAGAACGCGCCAGGCAACGTCACGGCAGCGTTGAAAAAGCCACCACTACCCTGCTCGCCCATCTAGGCTTGAAAGATCCGGCACTGCTCGCCCGCCGCGCCGATTCCCTGTCCATCGGCCAGCAGCAACGTGTGGCCGCCGCACGGGCGTTGATCGGTCAGCCGGAGCTGGTGATTGCCGACGAGCCCACCTCTGCGCTGGATGCCGATTCGCGCGAGGCGTTCATTCGCCTGTTGTTCGCCGAATGCCGCGAAGCCGGGGCCAGCCTGTTGTTCGTCAGTCATGACCAGAGCCTGGCGCCCTTGTTTGATCGCAACCTGTCGCTGAGCGACCTGAATCGCGCCGCCGTTGCCGTGGAGATTTGAGATGTATCTGTTTCGTCTGGCGCTCGCCAGCCTCGCCAATCGCCGCTTCACTGCGTTTCTCACCGCCTTCGCCATCGCTCTCTCGGTTTGCCTGTTGCTCGGCGTCGAGCGCGTGCGCACCGAAGCCCGTTCCAGTTTCGCCAGCACCATCAGCGGCACCGACCTGATCGTCGGCGCACGTTCCGGCTCCATCAACTTATTGCTGTATTCGGTGTTCCGCATCGGCAACGCCACCAATAATATTCGCTGGGACAGCTTCGAGCATTTTGCCGAGAACAAGCAGGTCAAATGGGCAATCCCGATCTCCCTCGGCGATTCGCACCGCGGCTATCGGGTAATGGGCACCAATGCCTCGTACTTCGAACACTATCAATTCGGCCGCCAGCAGCACTTGCAGATGGCCGATGGGCGCGAGTTCAACACCGACCCGTTCGAAGTGGTGCTGGGCTCTGAAGTGGCCAAGGCGCTTCATTACAAGCTGGGCGACAAGCTGGTACTGGCGCACGGTGTGGCGGCGATCAGCCTGGTCAAGCATGACGACAAGCCGTTCACTGTGGTCGGCATTCTCAAACCGACCGGCACGCCGGTTGACCGCACACTGCACATCAGCCTGGGCGGCATGGAGGCCATTCACATCGATTGGCATAACGGCGCTCCGGCACGCGGCAATGAGCGAATCTCGGCCGATCAGGCGCGCAACATGGACCTGACACCCACCGCAATTACTGCATTCATGCTGGGCCTGAACAGCAAGATTTCGACGTTCAGCCTGCAACGCGAGATCAATGAATACCGAGGCGAACCCATGCTGGCGATTCTCCCAGGTGTGGCGTTGCAAGAACTGTGGGGCTTGATGGGCACCGCCGAGAAAGCGCTGTTCGTGATTTCTCTGTTTGTGGTGCTGACCGGCCTGATCGGCATGCTCACCGCGATTCTCACCAGCCTCAACGAGCGACGCCGGGAAATGGCGATTCTACGCTCGGTCGGCGCGCGTCCCTGGCACGTCGCAAGCCTGCTTATACTCGAGGCCTTCGCACTCGCTCTGGCCGGTGTCATCAGCGGCCTTGCACTGCTCTATATCGGCATTTTTGCGGCACGTGACTACGTACTGGACAACTACGGCCTGTACCTCTCGTCTATGCCACCTGGCCAATATGAATGGACTTTACTGGGTGGCATTCTCGGTTGCGCGCTGTTGATGGGAACCGTGCCAGCCTGGCGAGCCTACAGGCAGTCACTGGCCGATGGACTGTCGATTCGTTTATGAGGACCTTCATGATGCGGCGCATGCTACTCACTCTGCTGCTCTCGGTGACCACTCAACTGTGGGCCGCCGAGCCGCGGATACTGACCTGGAATGACATGATTCCGCCCGATGCACCTGTGGTGAAGCCGGTAACGGCTCCCATACACGATATGTCCAAGCTGTCCGATGCACTGGCCATGGAGGCAGCGCCTGCGGCCCATCAATTGGCACCGCATGCGCCGGTGGTCAAGGCACTGGATGGACAAATGGTGCGTTTGCCGGGCTACATCGTGCCGCTCGAGGTCAGTGAAGAAGGCAGAGTGACGGAGTTTTTGCTGGTGCCGTATTTCGGTGCCTGCATCCATGTGCCGCCGCCACCAGCGAACCAGATCGTGCATGTCACGAGTGAGCTGGGCGTGAAGGTCGATGAGCTGTATCAGCCGTACTGGATCGAAGGACCGATGCAGGCCAAGTCGTCTAGCAGCGAACTGGCAGAAGCGGGTTATCAGATGCAGGCAGACAAGATCCTTGTCTACGAGTTGCCGGATTCATGAGGATGACGAGGTTCCCAGCGATTTCATTGAGCTGAGTCAAAGCCGCCGCTCGACAGCGCTTTAACATTACGCCCATAAATTTTGACTGATCTCTGGAGCCTCCATGAACAAGCACCTGCTAAGCGCGTCCCTTGTCGCGCTCGCCATCACTGCCCCGGTTGCGGCACACGCCTACGAAAAAGGCGATTTCATCGTCCGTGCCGGTGTCGCGCACGTCCAGCCTAACGAAGACAGCAGCGAAGTCAGGCTCGACGGCGCCAAGGTTTCCGGCACCAAAGCCACTGTCGATGGCGAAAACCAGCTGGGCCTGACCTTCGCTTACATGCTGACTCAACATGTCGGCATCGAGCTGCTGGCCGCCACGCCATTCAGCCACACCGTATCGGTCAAAGGCCTGGGCCCTGGACTGGATGGCAAGCTGGCGGACATCAAACAACTGCCGCCCACCCTGTCGCTGCAGTACTACCCCATGGAACCCTCGTCCAGATTCCAGCCTTACGCGGGCGTGGGTATCAACTACACCACGTTCTTCGACACCGACCTGACCGGCGACCGCAAGAATCAGGGTTTCAGTGACCTCAAGCTCAAGGACTCGGTAGGCCTGGCCGCACAGTTGGGCATGGACTACATGATCACCGAAAACGTTCTGGTCAACGCCTCGGTCTGGTACGTCGATATAGACACCAAAGCTACCGTCGACGGGCCTTCTGCGCTGGCTGTCGGCAAGACCAAAGTGGATGTGGATATCGACCCGTGGGTGTACATGGTGGGCGTGGGTTACAAGTTCTGACCTGCACAGTTTCAAGCGCCACAAACACAAAGGCACCCTCAGCGGGTGCCTTTGTCGTTTTTAGTAATCAACCAGATGTGTGTGTGTGTGTGTGTGTGTAACGCTGAACGCCGGATTCACTGCCCTATCAACAGCTCAAGGCCGCGATGCAAGGGTGTCGGCTCATCCACCGTGAAGTGCTCCAGCAAACGCCGGTTGCTGGCGCGGGAGTGTTTTATGTCGCCCGAGCGCGGCGCCTGGTAGCTGACTTCCGGCTGCTTGCCGACCACTTGCGAGAGCGCCGACAGCAGCTCATTGAGCGAGGTGGTGTTGTTCAGACCCACGTTGATCGCACCTTCAATCGCACTTTCCCGCGACAGGGCCTGCAGCAGCAGCTTGAGCAGATCCCCTACGTAGAAAAAGTCGCGCGTTTGCTCGCCATCGCCAAACACGACAATCGGCAAACCGTTCTGGATACGCTCGGCAAAGATGCTGATCACCCCGGAATATGGCGAAGATGGATCCTGGCGCGGGCCGAAGATGTTGAAGAAGCGAAAGATCACTGGCTCCAGACCATGCTGGCGGCGATAGAAATCCAGGTAGAACTCGCTGGCCAGCTTGTCCGACGCATAAGGGGTCAGCGGCGCTTTGACGGTGTCCTCGGTGATAGCATCGCCTTCGCCGTTATTGCCGTAGACCGCCGCGCTGGAGGCGAAGATCACACGTTTGATGCCGGCTTCGCGCATCGCTTCGCATACATTCAGCGTCCCGATGAAGTTGCTCTGATGGGTACGTACGGGGTCATCGACTGACGCTTGCACCGAGGCTACGGCAGCAAGGTGTACGACTGCCCGGCAGCCCTGTGCGGCACGCTTGACCAGTGCGGCGTCTGCCACGTCTCCCTCGATCAGTTCGACCCGAGGGTTGTCGAGCGGAAGATTGCTGCGTTTGCCCGCCGAAAGGTTGTCGAGAATGCGCACGCTGTGCCCGCTGGCGAGCAATGCGTCGGTCAGGTGCGAGCCGATGAAGCCAGCCCCCCCGGTGATCAGAACAGGAGCGTCAGACATGTCGATAATACCGATCCAGCAGGCTTGGCAAGCCGGCCCGCCAGGCGCGAGGCTTGATGCCGAAAGTGTGGAGAATCTTCTTGCAGGCGAGGACCGCGTGCTGCGGCTCTTCGGCTGCATCGGGGCGCGCGGCGTGGGCCTGCGCGGTAGGCGACTCGATGGCCAGCGGATGCGCAATACGCGCCTCGGTGAGCACTGCCTGTCCTAGCGCCAATGGCGTGGTCGCCTCGTGCCCGGCATAGTGGTAAGTGCCCCACAGCGGCGCTTCGCAATCGAGTTGCTTGACCACCGAAATAAGCACTCGCGCAGCATCATCGACGGGCGTCGGATTGCCACGTCGATCATCGGCCAGCAGTATTTCGCCAGGCTCTTTGGCGCGCGACAGAAAGCGACCCAATACGCCGTCGGCGCTGTCGTCCAGCAGCCAGCCGAAACGCACCAGCACATGTTGCGGGCAGGTCGCGCGCACGCTTTGTTCGATACGCCACAGCGCCTGGCCACGCAGGCCCAACGGCACTGGCTCGTCCTTTTCGCTGTAGGCGGTCGCACGCGAGCCATCGAACACACGGTAGCTGGAAGGCTGTACCAGAGTGATGTTGTGGTGCTGACACAGTTCGGCCAGACGCTCGACAGAGCGTTCCTGGTGAGTCAGACGCGCTTCGCTGACCACCTCTGCCTGAAACCAGTCGAAGTAGTAAGCAAGGTTGATCAAGGCATCGGGACGGGTGTCGTCAAGCAGTTGCGTGAGGCTCGCCACGTCCCAGCCGTCTTGCGGTGGACGTGGTGCGAGGAAGCCAATGTCTTCCTCGGCACCCAGACGAATCAGCGCCTGCCCGAGGGCATTCCCGCCGCCCAACAGCATAAGGCGCATTCGCATAGAGTCAGCAGGCTCGGAATCAGGTAATCAAACAAACAATTGAAAAACGCCTGCAAACATAACACGTTGGCTGCCAACCCCCAACAGTTGCGCAGTCTGGCTGGGCGATGGCGCTACAACAACACGTTGCAGCGCCTTGGCCTCATGCATTGCCTTTGGGCAGACCGAGCGGCGCAGGTGTCGGCGCAGATGGCGTAGCGACGGCAGGGTCCGATGGCGCCGGCGGCCCTTCGGCTTCAACGCCAGCCTGAGGATTATTGAAGCCCGGCCCCATGACCATCTGTGGATAAGTCTGCGCGAAGCGCACGTTGGGGTTCTTGTCCACAAGCCGCTTGAGGCGCTCATTGAACGCACGCCCGACCGCATACTGCCCGCCTGACGAGGTGCGGAACTGCGCGGTCAGCACCACGCCATTCAGGTCCATGCGATCGACCCCGAACACTTCCAGCGGGCCTTGCAGGTTGTGCTTGAGCAGGATGTCTTCGCTGATCGACTGACCGGTTTCGCGGATCAGCGCCAGCGCGTCATCGATGTCCGAGTCGTAGGTGAACTGCACCGAGAAGAACGCATAGGCGAACTGGCGTGACTGGTTAGTGACCGCCTTGATCTGCCCGAACGGCACCGAGTGGACGAAGCCCTTGCCGTCACGCAGACGCACGGTGCGGATGGTGAGGCTTTCCACGGACCCCGAATGGCCGGTACTCAGCACCACCCAGTCGCCCACCGAGAACGTGTCTTCGATGATGATGAACAGGCCGGTGATCACATCCTGAACCAATTGCTGCGAGCCAAAACCGATCGCCAGGCCGACAACACCGGCACCCGCCAGCAGTGGCGCGACGTTGATCCCCAGATTGGCCATGGTGGTGATCGCGCAGATCACCACCAGAATGATTTTTACCGCATTGCGCAGCAACGGCAGGATGGTCTTGATCCGCGTACTGGGCTGACGACCGCTGCGATGATTGATCGGTGGTTTGAGGGCTTCCTGAATCGCAGTGTCCAGCACCACCCACAGCAGCCAGGTGACCACAAAGATCAGCCCGATACTGCTCAGTGAATCGCTGATCACCCGACCCAGCGTATTGCGCTGGGCGAACTCAAACATCGAGAACCCCCAGATACGCCCCAGCACTTCGATGAAGGTGAGCGCCAGTGCGATACGCAACACGGCGTACACAAGGCTCAGCAAGCGCGCCTTGTACACATGCCCGCCGCGCCCGAGGGATTCGGCGGGTTTGAAAAGGTGCTGGAACACGGTACTGAGGAAAACCGTGGCAATCAGCAATATGGTGGTGAACAGCGCGCAACGCAGCGCCTCCTGGCTGTCTTCACCGGCGCCGATGAGGTTGATCGCCGAGACCAGAATCATCAGCAGGATAGGCAGGTGCCACAGGTTGGAGAATATCTTCAGCGACTGTTGCAGTGCAGGCCGCTGCAAGCGGCTGCTCAGCGACCGGTTACGGATCAGATGCGACACTGGCCGACGCACTTTGATGATCAGCATGCAGAACACCACCGACGCGAACAGGCCGGTGAACACCGCAACACTGGTGGTGACGTTGCTGCCCAGTTGCCGGGCGATCTGCGGGCTGGTCAGCGCATCGCTCAGCGCTGCCAGAAAGCCCACCACGAACAACGGCTTGGGTGAATAACGGCGAATCATGCGCACCGCAGCGCGCTTGTGCCCTGCGTTGAACATCACGATCACGCACAGCAGCACTGACGTGGAAACGATGCCGCTGCTGGTGGCGTAGGCAAAACACAGCGCCAGGGCGCGACCGACCGAGGACGGCATGAAGTGGCTGACATAGAGGGTCAGTGGCAGGCAGATGATGGCTGGCAAAGTAAACGGCAAGACGTATTTGAGCAGCGCCTGACTGCGCTCGCGAACCTGCATGAAGGGGGTTTTGCACAAGCGAACGGCGAGAAAGCGACCCAATGTCGTCAGAACCGCGAACGCCCCCATCCACACGAACGACAAGGCCAGGAAGTCGCCGACCACGCTCCAGGGCGAACGCGTGGTGCGCTTGTTGACCAGCTTTTCCAGTTCGTCGGCTGCACGGTCGGCACGCAATCGCCAGGCGTCGAACAGGTTGTCATCCAGATTAAGCTTTTCCTGCACGTCATCAATGCTGGTACTGATAGCGCCGAGCAAACCGCCCTGTACCAGAAGTTCGGCAGCCGGGTCAGCGGCGGCGGGGTCTGCAGCAGCGTCTGACGCTGCATCCGGTTTGGCTGCGGCCTTGTCGTCCGGCTTGGCGGGCGCTTTGTCGGCTGCCTTGCTGTCGGCCTTGTCCGCCGCCTTGTCATCGGCGGGCACCGCAGCGCCCATTGGCAGTGCGGGTACATCGGCCGCCTGAAGGTTGAAGCTGCCTGCGAATAACAACAGACCCGACAGGATCAAGATTTTCAGCTGAGACGCCACGCCGTTTTCTCCTTCAATGTTCAGGTTCAGGAAGCCTCAACCCAAGGAACTGATTCCTGTTTGCCCGGCAAGTTCGGTTTGCACAGGGAAATACAATGAGCCGATGTTTCAGCGGAGCGCTCTGCAGCACGAGTCAGGCATGCCTCTCGGACATTCGGACTGAACTATGCAACAGGCCAAATGCCGGAAAAGACGAGAGCCGTAACATCTGCATGCGTACAGTCAACAGGCTCGACACGTGGCAACCTGACTGGCAAGCCAGATCATCTGAAACGAGAGGAATCGGCATGAGCACGTTCAAGACCAAAGATGGCACCGATATCTATTACAAGGACTGGGGCACGGGCACACCGGTGCTGTTCAGCCACGGCTGGCCGCTGGATGGCGACATGTGGGAA
This sequence comes from Pseudomonas coronafaciens pv. oryzae str. 1_6, assembly GCF_000156995.2. Classification (NCBI taxonomy): domain Bacteria; kingdom Pseudomonadati; phylum Pseudomonadota; class Gammaproteobacteria; order Pseudomonadales; family Pseudomonadaceae; genus Pseudomonas; species Pseudomonas coronafaciens. The sequence goes on from NZ_CP046035.1 coordinate 4,809,124, forward strand.
TACCAGATGGAGCACCTCAGCAGCAAAGGCTACCGCACCATCGCCTTTGACCGGCGCGGCTTTGGCCGTTCGAGCCAGCCGTGGAGCGGTTACGATTACGACACCTTTGCTGACGATATCGCTGAGCTGATCGAGCACCTCGACCTGCGCGACGTAACGCTGGTCGGCTTCTCCATGGGCGGCGGCGACGTGACGCGCTACATTGCCAGGCATGGCAGCGAACGAGTCGCCAGGCTCGCCTTGCTGGGCTCCGTCACGCCGTTTTTTCTCAAGACCGAAGACAACCCTGAAGGTGTCGACGCATCCGTTTTCGATGGCATAAAGGACGGCCTGATGAAGGACCGCGCCCAGTTCATCAGTGACTTTGCGACACCGTTCTACGGCCTGAATAAAGGTCAGGAAGTTTCTGAAGGCGTTCAGACCCAAACCCTGAACATCGCCCTGCTCGCCTCACTCAAGGGCACGCTGGATTGCGTTACGGCGTTTTCCGCCACAGACTTCCGTCCGGACATGGCCAAAATCGATGTGCCGACCCTGGTGATTCATGGCGATGGTGACCAGGTCGTGCCATTCGAGGCGTCGGGCAAGCGGGCTGCCGAGATGATCAAGGGCGCCGTGCTGAAGGTTTATCCTGGCGCTCCGCATGGTTTTGCAGTGACCCATGCGCAACAACTGAACGAGGATTTGCTGACGTTTCTGCAGAGCTGAAGCCCTGCGTACAACAGGGAGTCGATTGCCGACTCCCCTCTCACACAGAATCAGTCGGCCTGAACGGTCAACTGATTCTGCTCGCCCAACCCGGCGATGCCCAGGCGGATACGCTGCCCGGCACGCAGGAACACGGGCTCGGGTTTGACGCCAAGGCCGACGCCAGGTGGCGTGCCCGTCGAGATCACATCACCCGGTTGCAGGCTCATGCACCGGCTCAGGTAAGCGATCAATTGCGGCACCGAGAAAATCAGCGTGCGGGTATTGCCCTGCTGGTAGCGATGGCCATCGACCTCAAGCCACAGGTCAAGCGAGTGAGGGTCGGCGATCTCATCGCGGGTCACCAGCCAAGGGCCAAGCGGGCCGAAGGTATCGAAGCCCTTGCCCTTGTCCCATGTGCCGCCGCGCTCGAGCTGCCATTCGCGCTCGGACACATCATTGATCACGCAGTAGCCAGCGACGTGCTCCATTGCATTGGCTTCGTCGATGTTACGCCCGCCCTTGCCTATCACGACGCCCATTTCCACTTCCCAGTCGGTCTTGAGCGAGCCACGCGGGATCTGGACGTCATCGTTCGGGCCGCAGATGGCGCTGGTCCATTTATTGAATATGATCGGCTCTTTCGGGATTTCCATATTGGATTCGGCAGCGTGGTCGGCGTAGTTCAGGCCGATGCAGACGAACTTGCCGACCTGCCCGACGCAGGCGCCGATACGCGGTTGACCCGGCACCAGCGGCAGGCTTGCAGGGTCAAGTGCCGCAAGGCTAGCCAGGCTGGCTGGGCTCAACGCATCGCCTGCGACATCTTTGATGTGCGCGGAGAGATCGCGGATCTGGTTGCTTGCATCCAGCAGGCCGGGCTTTTCAGCACCTTTTTCACCGTAACGTAGCAATTTCATCGGGTTCTCCTGTTTCTGTCGAGGCTGCAAAAACGGGTTCAGATGCTCATTCCACCATCGATCACATGCACAGCACCGGAGGTGTAGGACGAGGCATCAGAGCCCAGATAAATAACCAGTTGCGCGATTTCCTCCACGCTGCCGATACGTCCCATGGGCTGTCGATCCACAAACTGCTGATAGACCTGTGCCTCGGTAATGCCCTGCTGTCTGGCCTGCGCGGCAATGCGCATTCGCAGAGACGGTGAATCCACCGTGCCTGGACAAATAGCATTGCAACGGATGCCTTGACCAATGAAATCTGCAGCTACCGATTTGGTCAGCCCGATCACCGCCGCCTTGCTGGCACTGTAGGCGAAGCGATTGGGCACGCCTTTGACGCTGGACGCCACCGACGCCATGTTGATGATCGAACCGCCACCGCGGCTCAGCATGCCCGGCAGAAAGGCCTGGATCATGCGGTACATGGCGGTGACATTGAGATCCATCGAGTGCAGCCAGGCTGCTTCGTCACATTCCAGGATTGTGCCGGAATGCACATAGCCTGCGCAGTTGAACAGCACATCGATCGGGCCGATCTGCTCGCTGAGTTCGCGGATCGCCTGGGCCGAGGTAACGTCCAGCTTAATGGCTTGCAGTCCGCTTATACCGCTCAGGTTGCTCAGGTCCAGATCAGTTGCAATGACCTCAGCGCCAGCCTCGACGAACGCCTTGGCACTGGCCAGCCCGATACCTTGGCCAGCCGCGGTAATCAGTACTCGTTTGTCGCTCATGGTCATACTTTCTCCATGCCAGAAAGAGTGGGAGTAACCATTGCCGGAGCAGCGCCGGTCTTGTCGAGCATGCTGTGCGGGATCAACAGAATCAACCCGCCGCTGACCAGTAGGCACAGGGCCAGCACGTATGTGCCGTTATTGATGTCCCCCGTCATGGTCTCAGCGACAGCAGTGATCATAGAGCCCGTGAAGCCGGACAGGTTGCCGATCGCATTGATCATCCCGATCCCGGCCGCTGCCGCAACGCCTGACAGCACGGTCCCCGGCAACGTCCAGAATATCGGCATCAGGCTGAGCAGCCCTGACGCCGCCACGCTGAGAAACAGCACCGAAAGCACCAGATTGTGAGCAAAGTAAGCACTCAGAATCAGACCGACGCCACCAATGAACGCGGGCACTGCCGCGTGCAGACGCCGCTCGCCAGTGCGATTGGAGTGCCGTGCATTGAGCAACATGGCAACGGTGGCGATGCTGTAGGGAATGGCGGTCAACAAACCGATATGAAAGGTATTGGCAATACCTGCGCTTTTGATGATCGACGGCATCCAGAACGCAAGGCCATAAAAACCGGTGTTGAATGTCAGCAGAATCAACACCAGCAGCCAGACGCGCGGGTTGAAAAACACCTCGCTCAGGCGCGAGGCCTTGCCGTGATTGTCGCTGACCAGATTGGCCTTGAGCATGGCTTTCTCAGGTGCCGACAACCATTTGGCCGAGTCGATGTTGTCACACAGGTAAACGATCACCACGACCGCCATGATGATTGACGGGATACCCTCGATGATCAGCATCCACTGCCATCCGGCCATGCCGTGTATGCCGTTCATGCTGTTCATCAGCCAGCCGGACAGCATGCCGCCGAGCGTGAGGCTGACCGGCAGCGCCATCAGAAAACCGGACATCACGCGGCTTTGACGGTGCGTTGGAAACCAGTAGTTGAGGTACAGAATGACCCCGGGAAAGAAACCTGCCTCACAGATGCCCAGCAAAAAGCGCAGCACGTAGAACATGCTGCTCGATTCAATGCGGAAGAACTGTGCGAGGGGTACGGTGAAGGCGACTGCAATGGACACCAGTGCCCAGGTGAACATGATCCGGGCAATCCAGAAACGCGCGCCAAGCCTGTGCAACAGCAGGTTGCTGGGTACTTCAAACAGAAAGTAACCCCAGAAGAACATGCTCGCGCCCAGCGCATAGACGGTATTGCTGAATTGCAGATCGTTGAGCATGTCGAGCTTGGCGAAACCGATATTGACCCGGTCCAGATAGGCGGCCATGTAACACAGCAGCAGGATCGGCAGAGTTCGCAAGATAACCTTGCGATAAGTGCGGTCTTCAAATCCTGCGTCGGAGCCCTGCGGTTCGGCATTGGTCTGCATGTGAATAACCCTTGGCATGCGGGCATGCCTCATTGTTTTTATTGAGTGGGTCGTGCGGGCAGACACAGCTAAATCACTGAATGCCCCATTGCATGTGCTGGCCAGTAATCTAGGTCAGGGAGTGATTCAATCCCAATGGCATTTTTGGATTAATCGATAACGCACGGTTATTGCTCTACCTCATGAACCTGGCGCTAGCTTTTCCTGAACCAGACGCGCGTTTTCCAGCAGGATATTGGCAAATTCCTGAGCGGGGCCGGTCAGTGGCTCGCTCTTGCGGGTCAGAATCCCGTAGAACTGCGGCACCAGATGCATCTGCGTTTGCAATGTCCTGAGCAGCCCACTTTCGAGATGAGGTGCAACCATCGCGTCAGGCAACATGCCGATCATCGGGCCGCTTTGCAGCACCTTGAGGAAGGTCTGCATCGAGATGGTATCGATGGTATTGCGCGGCACGCCGACACCGGCCTCGGCAAATGCTGCTTCCATACGTCCGCGTATCGGCGTGCCTTTCGGATACAGCATCCATGGCCAGTCCACCAATTGCTGCAAGCTCATCGGCCCTGCATCGCACAACGGATGACGGCTGTTGACCACGATACTGAACGGTTCGGGCGCCAGTGCCTGAAAATCATAACGCTGCTGCTGGCCCTTTTCGGTGAATCGGCCGATGGCCAAGTCGAGTGTTCGCTCTTCCAGCATTTCCATCAGGTGATCGCTGGTCTGCTCGACCACCTCGATGGACAGCAACGGCCACCGTTCCTTGATCTGCACGATGGCCTCGGGCAGCACCACCGCCGTGGCAGCGAAGATGCCGCCGACCTTGAGGTGTCCATGGCCACCGGCGCTGAGGTTGTTGATCTGTTCGACGAACGTACGCGCATCGTTCAAGGCAAGCTGGGCGTAACGCACCACCTGCACGCCCAGTGAAGTCGGCACCATGCTGCGCGGCAAACGCTCGAAAATCGCGAAACCCAGCAGACTCTCTATTTCCTTGAGCATCTTGCTCAGCGCAGGCTGGCTGAGGTTCATCTGCTGCGCAGCAAGGTGCATGTTCTGGGTACGCCCGAGGGTGTCGATCAGAATCAGATGGCGATATTTCAACCAGTTACAGAAGCTCGAAAACGACAGGTCCGACATGGGTTCCCTCTGCGCAGCAATAACGCCAGGTTATCGATAAGTGAATATTTGCCATTGGAGTTTATCCAGGCAGCCACCTAGCGTGCAGTTTTTATGGACCAGGAAGCGTTCGCTATGCCCATCCGTCTTACGCCTGAAAACACCCTGCCAACCGATGGCTCGCCTGCCACCCTTATCGGACGCGCCTGGATCCCCGGCAATGTGGCTGGCCCCTCGCCTGTGGTACTGCGCGCTGATGGGGTGTTCGACCTGTCGGCGCACTTCGCCACGGTCAGCGAATTGCTGGAGCAGGACTCCCCAGTCGAGGCTGTGCGCAACGCTTCGGGTACTTTTGTCGCAAGCATTGCGGCGCTGCTGGCGAACAGTGGCGTACACACCAACCGTGACCGCCCCAGCTTGCTGGCGCCACTGGATTTACAGGTGATCAAGGCCGCCGGCGTGACCTTCGCCGCCAGCATGATCGAACGAGTCATCGAGGAAAAAGCCGGAGGCGACGCAACGCTTGCCGACAGTGTCCGCGAGACGGTGCGCAAGGTCATCGGCGACAACCTGCGCGCGGTCAAGCCTGGCTCCGAGCAGGCTATGCTGCTGAAGGCGGTGCTGCTCGAAAAAGGCATGTGGTCGCAATACCTGGAAGTCGGGATAGGCCCCGACGCAGAGATTTTCACCAAGGCCCCTGTGCTTTCAGCCGTTGGCAGCGCCAGCCCGATCGGCATTCACCCGGATTCGCACTGGAATAACCCCGAGCCCGAAGTGGTGCTCGCGGTCAACAGTCGCGGTCATGTTGTAGGCGCGACGCTGGGCAATGACGTGAACCTTCGTGACTTCGAAGGACGAAGCGCGCTGTTGCTGGGCAAGGCCAAGGACAACAACGCCTCATGCGCCATCGGCCCGTTTATTCGGCTGTTTGACGAGCATTTCAGCCTTGATGACGTGCGCCACTGCGTGATCGACCTGACGGTTGAGGGGACCGATGCTTACCGGCTGCAAGGGGCCAGTTCGATGGATCAGATCAGTCGCGACCCGCTGGATATCGTGGCGCAGACCCTCAATGGCTGTCACCAGTACCCGGACGGCCTGGTGCTATTCCTTGGCACGCTGTTCGCCCCGACCCAGGATCGCGATCACCCTGGCGCTGGCTTCACTCACAAATCCGGCGATCTGGTGCGCATCAGCAGCCCGTTTCTCGGCAGCCTGCACAACGAGGTGACGTACAGCAATGCCGCCGCGCCGTGGACGTTCGGGATCGGCGCGCTGTTTCATAACCTGTCAGCCCGAGGCCTTCTGAAACGCTAAGCGACGTTGCGCACTATTCCGGCTTCACCACATAACAAGAGAACACGCCCATGAGCCTGCCACCCAAACGCTCTCTGCGCAGCCAGCAATGGTTCGACGACCCTGAGCATGCCGACCTGACTGCGCTGTATGTCGAGCGCTACATGAATTACGGATTGACACGCAGTGAGCTGCAATCGGGTCGTCCGATCATCGGGATCGCCCAGACCGGCAGCGACCTGACGCCCTGTAATCGCCATCACATCGAACTGGCCCAACGGGTCAAGGCCGGCATTCGCGATGCGGGCGGCATCCCGATGGAGTTCCCGGTGCATCCGATTGCCGAACAGAGCCGTCGCCCGACTGCTGCGCTGGATCGCAACCTGGCGTACCTGGGGCTGGTGGAGATTCTGCATGGCTACCCGCTGGACGGGGTCGTGCTGACTACCGGTTGCGACAAGACAACGCCCGCGTGCCTGATGGCCGCCGCGACTACCGACCTGCCGTCCATTGTGCTGTCCGGCGGGCCGATGCTCGACGGCCATCACAAAGGCGAATTGATCGGCTCCGGCACAGTGCTTTGGCATGCGCGCAAGCTGCTGGCGACTCAGGAGATCGACTACGAAGGCTTCATGGAAATGACCACCGCCGCCTCGCCTTCGATCGGCCACTGCAACACTATGGGCACCGCCCTGTCGATGAACGCGATCGCTGAAGCCTTGGGCATGTCGTTGCCCGGCTGCGCGAGTATTCCTGCACCTTATCGCGAACGCGGGCAGATGGCCTACGCCACCGGCAAACGCATTTGTGAACTGGTAATGGAAGACGTCCGCCCTTCGCAGATCATGACCCGAGAAGCGTTCGAAAACGCTATTGCTGTCGCTTCGGCACTGGGTGCGTCGAGCAACTGTCCGCCACATCTGATCGCCATCGCCCGCCATATGGGCGTCGAACTGAGCCTGGAAGACTGGCAGCGTATCGGCGTCGATGTCCCCTTGCTGGTCAACTGCATGCCGGCCGGCAAATACCTTGGCGAGGGTTTTCACCATGCAGGCGGTGTACCTGCCGTGATGCACGAACTGCAAAAAGCCGGGCGCCTGCATGAAGACTGCGCCACGGTCAGCGGCCGATCCATAGGCGACATTGTCCGCACGGCAGTCACCAGCAACACCGAAGTCATCCTGCCCTACGACAAACCGCTCAAATACGGTGCCGGGTTTATCGTGCTCAGCGGCAACTTTTTCGACAGCGCGATCATGAAAATGTCAGTCGTCGGCGAGGCCTTCCGCAAAACCTATCTGTCCGAACCCGGAGCCGAAAACAGCTTTGAAGCGCGCGCTATCGTGTTCGAGGGGCCCGAGGATTACCGCGCGCGCATTGATGATCCGACGCTGGATATCGACGAGCGCTGCATTCTGGTAATCCGTGGCGCAGGCCCCGTCGGCTACCCTGGCAGCGCTGAAGTGGTGAACATGGACCCACCCGCCGCACTGATCAAACGCGGCATCGACTCGCTGCCCTGTCTGGGTGATGGGCGCCAGAGCGGCACCTCGGCAAGCCCGTCAATACTCAACATGTCTCCGGAGGCCGCCATCGGTGGCGGCCTTGCATTGCTGCGCACCAATGATCGTTTGCGGGTGGACCTCAATGCCCGTTCGGTGAACCTGCTGGTAGACGACGAGGAACTTGCAGTACGTCGACAAGCCTGGACACCGTCAATGGCGCCGTCACAAACGCCCTGGCAGGAACTCTACCGACAGTTGGTCGGGCAGTTGTCCACCGGCGGCTGTCTGGAACCGGCCACCCTGCACATGAGAATCATCGCCCGCAATGGGCCGCCAAGGCATTCGCATTAAGCGAAAGAAAATTGGATCGAACGGAGGCGGTCATAATTAATACACACAATGAGTATTAATATCCTCACCAGTTGAAACGAGCCCGCATTGTTACGTCGCGGGTTCGTACTCTTTCGATGGTGAGCCGATTCCATGTCAACGCTGATCCTGCCCCGCCGACTGCCGCCGCATGAATGCCGCTCCTGGCCTGAACCGCCTGTCGGCACGCGCTGTGTGGCGCCATCTTCGCTGTTCGTCCCGCCTCATGGAGGCAACGTTCCGAAAGCGTGGCTGGGCAATACATCGGCGATTCTGGCAGCGCTCGGGCTGCATGCGGCACTGGTGCTGTGGCTGACGGCCGATCATCCGCAAGCGCCCGAACCGACTCCACCGATGCCGATCACCGTGCAATGGGTGCCGCCGCCTACTCCGCCTGCTCCGCCGTCAGCCCAGCCGACACCGCAGCCGCCCGAACCTGTAGCTCAGCCAGAAGCGCCGCGCCCTGCGCCCACGCCGCCTCCCAAACCTGCGCCAGCCGAGCTGCCAAGGCCCAAGGCCCAAGCAAAATCACCGCCGATAAAAGCCGTGGCCAAACCGGTTGCGCAAGCCCCTTCCGCAGCGCCACCCGCACCTGCGGCGACTAAAGCGGCGCCAGCGCCTGCCGCGGCTGCGACGCAGTCAACTACCGCGCCAATTGGCCGGGCGGGTTACCTGAATAACCCGCCGCCGGTGTACCCGCCCGCCGCCGCACGCCGACACCAGGAAGGCACGACGCTGCTGCGCGTCCACGTGCTGCCCAACGGACGTGCCGACCAGGTACAGGTGCAGCAATCGAGCGGCGTGCCAGCGCTGGATGAAGCCGCGCAAGCGGCTGTTCGGCAGTGGACCTTTATTCCCGCCAAACGCGGCGACACCCCGGTCGAAGGCTGGGTCAACGTGCCCCTGGCTTTCAAACTCGCACCCTGAGGCTTACGTCATGAACACCGCTTACTCCGTAATCATTACCCAGACCTCGATGATCCTGCTGGTGATCTTCTCGCTGGTGACCTGGGCGCTGTTGCTTGGCAAGACGTTCCAGCACTGGCGACTGTCGCGGCAGAATCGACGTTACGCCACGCAGTTCTGGGCCGCACGCGACTTGCAAAATGCACTGCAGCTGCCCCACGGCGAAGGCAGCCTGGCGCGCCTGACCGATGCTGGCGCACAAGCCCTCGCCGCGCCTCATGACTCGCCAGACCTTGGCCACAGCTGGAATCGCCAGGACCTGCTGGAGCGCAGCCTGCGCCAGCAGATCCACAAGGAACGACGTCATCTTGAAAGCGGCATGATCCTGCTCGCCTCTATCGGCAGCACCGCGCCGTTCATTGGTTTGTTCGGCACCGTGTTCGGAATCATTCATGCGCTCACTGCGATAAGCCAGGCCAAGTCTGCCAGCATCGCTGTGGTCGCCGGGCCTATCGGCGAAGCCTTGGTCGCGACCGGCGTCGGCATAGCAGTCGCCGTGCCTGCGGTGCTGGCTTACAACTTTTTCGGACGACGCATGAAACTGGTGATCGCGGATCTGGACGAGTTCGCCGTGGACTTTCTCAACCTCTCGCAACGCAACGCGTTCCGGCTGCAACCCGGGAAGCGCGACAAGGCAGTCCCCAACCTGAAAGGAGTGATCTGACATGTCCTTTTCAACTTCCAGTGATGACGATGCAATCAGCGACATCAACATCACGCCGCTGGTGGACGTGATGCTGGTGCTGCTGGTGACGTTCATCATCACCGCGCCGCTGCTCAATAATTCCATTCCGCTGGATCTGCCACAAACGGTCGCCACGCCCTCACAGGATCAGGCCAGCCCGGTAGTGGTGAGCGTCGATGCCAGCGGTGGCGTGTTTATCGACAGTGAAGCGGTAGCGCTGGAACAACTGCCGGACGCGCTGCAAAACCTTCACGACAAGGATCCGGACGTCGCGATCAACCTGCGCGCCGACCAGGCGACGGGCTATGGCCGAGTCGCTCAGGTGTTGGCCGATGTCCAGAAAGCCGGGATCAGTCGCCTGTCGGTCGTAACCGAAAGCCCCTGACATAAAACCTGCCGCTCCCTAATGACACATGCCGCCAGTGCGGCCCCCTGACGCCCCAGGAAAACCTTTCATGAACACTCGATCGATACCGCGCGCCTCTCGATTTCCAGTAACGCGTCTTGCGCTGCTGATTTCATTGAATTCACTGTGCCTGATCAGCCCGTTCATTCGGGCCGACGACAATGTGCCAGTGGCTGTCACGCCGCCAGCCAGCGACGATGCCACAGCCACGACGCTGGGCACCGTCTCGGTGATCGGCCAGGGCGAAACCCGTCAGGTGCAACGCGTCACACAAAAAGACGTGAAGGCTTATTCCGCAGGCACCAGCCCGCTGAAGGTTCTGCAGCGCCTGCCGGGAGTCAACTTCCAGTCCGGCGACCCGCTGGGCCGTGAAGAAGGCAGCCAGCGCATCAGCCTGCGCGGCTTCGACATGCACCACCTGGGCTATACACTGGACGGCGTCACACTCGGCAACATGAGCTTCGGCAACTTCAACGGCCTGAGCATTACCCGAGCGATCATTGCGGAAAACATTGCAGCCAGCGAAGTGGCTCCCGGCATCGGTTCGCTCGGCACGGCGTCAAACAGTGACCTGGGCGGCACTATCCAGTTCACCAGTTCCAACCCCGATAAAGAGTTCGGCGCGCGGCTGTCGCAGACCATGGGCAGCTACGACACTTCGCGCACGTTCATGCGGGTCGACACAGGGGAATACAACGGCCTGTCGGCTTACGTGTCGGGAGAAAAATACGATGCCGACGCTTGGAAAGGCCACAACAACCCGCAAAAGTCCGATGCTGTGAACGCCAAGGTCAATTACAACTTCGGCGACAACCGCGTGAGTTTCTTTCACAGCACCTCGTCGCATGACGAAGCCAACTTGCCGAACATGTCGCAAAGCATTATCCAGCGACTGGGCTACAACTGGAGCTATTACACACCCGACTGGCCCCGCGCAGTCAACGCTGCCAACGGCATTTATACCGGTGGTGTAACCAGCGCAGGCGATGCAACCTACAACGCCAGCAGCCTGCGCGACGACGAGCTGGATATTCTCAATGGCAACTTCTCGCTGACCGATGATCTGGTCCTCGACGCCACTGTCTATCACCATCACGACTCGGGCCGGGGCAACTCTTATTATCCGTTCATCTACACCACCGGCGCTAACACGGTGCCCAGCAACTCGATTCGCAGCACGCAGTACGGCATTGATAGAACCGGGTTCCAGAGCTCGCTGACCTACTATCTGGGCCAGCATGAAATTCAGGGCGGGTTCTGGATTCAGTCCAACAAGAACGACATTGCTCGTTACCTGTTCGACACCACCAATGCGACACCGCAGAACCACATCGTCAAAACCAACGGCCTGCCGCTGGCGGCTACTGTGCTGGACCAGAGTTACAACGACCTGACCCGACAGTTCTACTTGCGTGATACCTACACTCTGCTCGATGACCGCCTCAAACTCGAGTTCGGCGCGAAAAATACGGTCACCACATCTACCGCCGAAGGCAAGGGTGGCGGTTACGCCAATGGCTCACTGGAAGCCCGGGACCGCTTCCTGCCGCAGGTGGGCGCGACCTATAAGCTCGACGAAGACGACGAGGTCTTCACTTCCTACTCGGAAAACATGGCAGCCTTTCCGAGCGGCGGTTACAGCCCGTTCTTCACCACCCAGACTGCCGTAGACGCGCAAAATGGCTTCAAGGACCTGAAACCCGAAACCTCGAAAACCGTCGAACTGGGCCTGCGTCGCAGCACGAAGCTGTATTCGGCATCGGCGGCGGTATACAGCACGAAGTTCGACAATCGCCTGGTCGCTATCACCAATTGCACCGGGATCGTGATCTGCCAGAACGGCGTGGCCAACGTCGGCTCGGTCACCAGTCGAGGGCTGGAGCTGTCATTCGGCCTGACACCCGACGAACACTGGCGCTGGAGCAACTCCATGTCCTATAACCGCAGCACTTACGATGATGATTACTCCAGCGGAGGCAGCACCGTGCATGTCAAAGACAAAACCGTGGTCGACTCGCCGAAGCTGATGTATTCAAGCAACCTGGACTGGAACTGGGAACACTGGAACGCCGGCCTGCAAGGCAATTACGTCAGCAAACGCTATTACACCTACACCAACGACTCCAGCGTCAGCGGCTACTGGCTGGCAAACGCCAACCTGGGTTACGACTTCGGCAAACTCGGCGCCCTCAAGGACACCACCGTTTCGCTGAACATGGTCAACCTGTTCGACAAGCGCTACATCTCTACCCTTAACACCGACGCCAGCGCCGCTGCCGACCCGTCAGGCAACTTGCAGATTCTTCAAGTGGGGACGCCACGTAGTGCGTTTGTGACATTGGGGGTGAAGTTGTAATTGTTGCTGATGGTGGACGTGTGTTGCCCGGCCTGCTGCTCACTTGCTTGCGGGAGTGAGCCGGGCGACTGGCGACGAATAGCGCACGGTGCTGCATACTCCCCATCTACATAGCGCCGACTTATATCTGGACACCCCATGACACCCAACGCAGAACTCTATAACCCTTCAACCGAATACGCCGACAAACTGATCTCGCGCATCGGGCAAACCCCCTTGTGGATCGCCAAGCGTATCGGTGTGACTGACAAACGTATTCGCTACATTCTTGATGGTGAAAGGACCGTCAAGGGCGAAACCACGCCGATTCAGATGACCTATACCGAGCAGTTTGCACTGGAGTGCCTTGTGGCCGAGGCTATCGCGCTGAGGATGTAGGTCACGCCTGCCATCAAGCATTGCCCTTGAATTTGAGGTTTCTGATAATCACGCCCTCAAATAACTCAAGCAAGGAAACGCAGTGAAAGGAAGCCTACTGGTGGTTGCGTTGCTTGCACTGTTGATGCAAGGCTGTGGCGTGACCATGACGCGTTACGAGTCAAGTTTCGATAACGTCCAGAAGCTCAAGTAAAACCCTCCCCTTCAACCGATCCGTCAGACTCAGGTCAGCGCCGCGGCAGGTCAGGATTCTCTGCAAGTGCGGGGTAATCCTGTGACATCCCCTAGCGGCAGCATCACGCAAGACATCCAAGACGGTGGCGCTTTACTGCGCCGAGCAAGGATTGAAAGTTCGATGCAACTCTATCCACCCGGCCGCCATCCTCACCCCCATGTGGGAGCCCATGCTGGGTGCTGATGCGGGTCGTGAAGAGCGAATGGCTGCACTCGTTCGACACACTCCACTCAGAAGATTTGGCATGCCCGAAGAAGTGGCGGCTGTGGCCCTGTTATTGGCCACCGATGAGGCTACATACATTACCGGCAGTGAGTTCAACATTGATGGAGGTCTGCTGGCAGGGTCGGCAGCGACGCCAGTGGTATTGGATGACAGCGAAACTTGAACACTGCCGCACGAATGGCTGTAACGGGTCGATAACTGCCCATTACGACAGACAGCAATCAGCCAGAAGCTGCCCATCATTTGCTTCGACTGCTACTCTCTGCGGTCTCTGGACTAAATGCTGCTTATCGTGACAAAGCAACCAGCGTAACCACGCTCCTCAAGGTGCCTTATGAGTTTGATACCCGAACTGAACAGCGAAGCTCACGTGCTGATATGCGGAGCCAGCCGAGGTATCGGTTTGGCACTCTGCGCGGCTTTGCTTGCTCGCGATGATGTGGCTCAGGTATGGGCGGTAGCGCGAGAAGCCAGCACTTCCCTGGAACTGGCAAAGCTTGCAGAGCAATATGGCGACCGCCTGAAACGGGTCAACTGCGACGCGCGCAATGAGCAATCCCTTGAAGCACTCGCGAGCGAGATACTTGAAGGATGTGATCATCTGCACCTTGTCATTAGTACGCTAGGCATTCTTCATCAGGACGGCGCAAGAGCAGAAAAGGGTCTGGCACAGTTGACCCTTGCGGGCATGCAAGCAAGCTTTGTGACCAATACGTTTGCTCCAATCCTTTTGCTCAAATACATGCTCCCGTTATTGCGCAAACAACCTTCTACCTTCGCGGCGCTCTCTGCCAGAGTCGGCTCTATCGGCGATAATCGATTGGGCGGCTGGTACAGCTACAGAGCCAGCAAAGCAGCGCTCAACCAGTTGCTGCACACAGCCAGTATCGAATTGAAACGCCTGAATCCTGCCTCCACTGTTCTGGCAATACACCCAGGCACGACGGACACGGATCTGTCTCAGCCATTCCAGGCGAACGTGCCTGATGGCCAACTGTTCGAACCGGCGTTCTCGGCGGATCGCATTATTGAGCTGGTAGGAGTACATGGACCAGCCGACAGCGGGTCCTTCTGGGCGTGGGACGACAAACCTATTGTCTGGTGACTTATGTCGCTCGCGAAAACAGGATCGCTGCCGGCCTGACCTGCCTATTTGAGCGGCTGTTTTGGCCCATAGTCATAGTGTGTAAAAAGGCTGTCCTTGGCGGAGTTTTACAAGGCCAAGATGTATTGCCGGTCGCCAGGATTAGATTGATTCCAAAAGGATGAAAATGACGTTGACTGTCGAGAGGTTTGCCAGGGTAGCAATGGCCAATCCGATAAATGCTGAAATCATCTCACGCTTGCCTTCACTCGGTTTGAATCAATGCATGCTCACCGCTGGCTGCCTGTTCCAAGCATTCTGGAATCATCAGGCTCGCCTGCCGTCAGCCTGGGGGTGAAGGATTACGACGTTTTTTACTTCGACAATGATCTGTCCTGGGAGGCCGAGAATAAGGTCATCGGCTCTGTTCAGCGTCTCTTCCAGGATCTCGAAGTTAACATTGAGATCAAGAATCAGGCTCGCGTTCACCTGTGGTACAACCAGCGGTTTGGCGGGGATTATCCCCAGCTTCATTCTGCTAAAGAAGGGATTGATCGCTACCTGATTGCCGGTACCTGCATTGGTTGGGAAGTTGAAACTGGCGAAATCTATGCTCCCAATGGCCTGGCAGACACCGAGCAAGGGCTACTTCGTATCAATCCAAAGAATCCCAAGCCGGATATGTTCGATCAGAAGGCGAAAAGTTATCAAGCTCGCTGGCCTTGGCTCAGGATCGTAGATCCGCAAAGTTGAATCGGAACGCGCGGAGTATGCCGATGAACGAATTTATTGGGCTACAGACGCCGCTTCTTCCGGCATGCCAAATCTTCAGAGCAGAGTGTCTCGAACGAATGCGGACTCTTGCCGAGGTACCCGGCGGATGGTTTTAAATTATGCCGGGAGCGGCCCATGCATTCGGTAGGCGTCGATCAGGGTATCGAAAAGCGAGATGTCTGACCTGCTTCTTGCGATGAGCTGGGCGCCCGCCACGGCAGAAAAAATAGCTCGCGCGCGCGCGTCGCTATCAACTGGCTCGCAGACGTGTGCGGCGACAAGTAGCTTACTCAACCAGTCAACATTGACCTCTGTGAACGCTTGTATCTCTTGGGACATTTCGGTGGGTAAATTATCGGTTTCAGCCCCCACGAAACTGCACAGGCACAGGCGATTTCCAGCTTCAAGCGAGCGCCGAAAAATTTCGGGGAAACGATGAAGTGCTTCGACAGGATTCGGGGTTTGCTCAGAGATAGTTTCGAGCGCAGCTGCGCCGTCTTCCCAGTACCGTTTGGCAACAGCGACACCCAAATCGGCCTTGCTGGAAAAGTGGTAATAAATACTGGCTGGCTTAATGCCGACCTCATGAGCAAGATCGCGAAAATTCAGTCCGTTGTAACCCTGTGACTGGGCGATGTTCCTGGCGGCCATGAGTATGGCCTCTCGGGCGTTGGTGCTCATTGTCGTGCCTTTCGCACTTCGGGCGAGTTTCGAGGAAGCCGGGCATGGTAAAGCAAAAAAACTAACATTTGTCAGGTAGGCAAGATCGGGCTGCAAAAAGTATCTACCTGACGTCTGCATGGCTGGCAAACGTCGAGCGCGCCCAAGGTATTTACGCCGAGACTGCCATCCAGCCGCTGTCTCGACGATTGCTCAGTGTTTAACGAGCGGACATTACACAGTGGGCGAATCCAGTTCTGGTATACCGCTGCTGCGATCAGCATAAGCAGCCTGAAAGCCTGGCCGTTTCTGCCAGCGTTTCCAGTAAGCGTCCAGATGTTCGAAACGCTCATCCAGAGGGGTAGCGTTGACGGGGAACTTGGAGAATGCGATGGCGGTAGCCAGCGTTATATCGGAAAACGTGGGCTCAGTGCCGCCGAGCAGCCATTCGCGACCATCAGACAAATGACGATTAACCAGTGCCGCGTGTGTAAGCGCCTCCTTGCGGCAGTGCTCACCCCACGCCTCATTCTTGGTCAGTTCGAGCTTGAATCCGAGTCCTGTGTGCAATACGTGGAAAGCCGTAACAATCCGATAGAGGATATGCACCCATATGCGGTTATCCCACATATTGTCGAGTCCCTGCTCAAGAGCCCCATCGCCCATGATCTTGCGACCAGGGTAGGACTGATCGAGAAAACGAGCGATTGCCGGGGTTTCGGAAATATAGCCACCATCGGCCAGCTGGAGAGTTGGTGTTTCACCCCATGGATTCATGTTCAGGTGACGCCAGCCGCGCTGCTCGCCTCCCGGGGCCATGTCATAGATGATTTCATCAAACTGGTCGGCGATGCCTTTTTCATGAATGAATAAGCGCAGCCGCTGGGGATTGGGGAAAGCCGAAGGGGACGTAAACAGCTGCAATTTCGAATTCATGGGCATACCTTGGAGTGAGAAAAATCTACCTAACGGTTGTTAGGTAGGTAAACCATAGGATGACAAGTGGCCTGCGTCAATAGGCTACCTAACATTTGTTAGGTAGCAGCGAGTGCTTTCGCCCCGGTCAGAGCGCCCTGCCCATCGACATTAGACGCTGACGTTTCATACAACGCTTGTAGCCAGCTTAGACGCCTCTGTCAGCGCTGCAGCAAAATTGGCATCTGCCGTTGCAGGATCCGCAAGCGTTGCTTCTGACAGGACCGCATCAATGGTCGTGATGCCCACCATCCGCGCCCAGGTTCTGATGTACGCGACCTGATGATCGTAAGCTTCAGTAGGGAAGTCTTCCCCAAGCGCCACACCGCGGGTGGCGAACACCACTACCTTCTTGCCTTTAAGAAGACCTCGCATGCCTTGGGCGTCGAACTCGAACAGCACGCCACGCTGGGAAACTACGTCAATCAAATGCTTGAGCCGGTAAGGGATACCGAAATTCCACATAGGCACGCTAAAGAGGATGACGTCGGCCAGATGGAAACGCTCGCTCAATGCATGTATCTGCTTCCACACCGCCTGTTGTTCAGGGCTCATTTGCAAGCCTTGGAGGTCCGCGTACTTCGCATTCAGGGCAGGACCGTCGAACGGCAACAGCTCTGTCGTCCAGACATCCAGAACATCTATGGTAGCGCCGGGATGAAGCGAGGTTAGCGTCTCAAGATAGCGCGAGGCCAATTTCAGGGAGGCTGAGCGCTCCCCGCGTGGAGAACTGGCGATGTGAAGAATATGCATCGATTTCATTCCTGTTGGGGGACAGCCGCAGAAGTAACTTAATTTAGTCCATCAGGCGGTCGCTGATGTTCCCGGTGGTAATGCGGAGATATCTGGAAGTCTGCCGCTGACCGAAAGCGACGCGGCGACTTCGTCAGACCGCATTCACGAATGCTTGCTGTCTGTTTCAGGCGCCTTAAATTCAGACCTGAGTGAGTGATTTTTTACAAAATCGGCTAAAGCTGTAATCGATGATCCACAAAAATGTACGACTTTGGATGGTATTAACAGCAGACTGCTCAACGCTGGCAGTTACTTATGGAGTAAAAAATTGCGGACCTACATCACAGGTGCCTCATGTGCCGGCGTGACGACGTTGGGTCATACCCTCGCCTCCTTGCTCAGCCTTCGTCATCTAGACGTGGATGACTTCTATTGGCTGCCTACCGACCCACCTTTTACAACCAAACGCGCGCCCAGTGAGCGCGTGGCCCTGATTCAGCAAAGCCAAGAGGACGACAACTGGGTACTGACCGGATCCTGTATGGGTTGGGGAGATGCATTAATTAACAACGCCGACGTGATTGTGTTTGTCGCAACGCCAACACCCGTTCGCCTTGAAAGATTAGCAGCGCGTGAAAAGAAGCGCTTTGGAGACCGGATCGCGCCAGGTGGCGACATGCATGAGATTCATCTGGCCTTCCGGGAATGGGCATCGAAGTATGACGACCCGACTTTTTCAGGACGCAACAGGGCGTGGCACGAGGCGTGGCTGTCCAGGCAAACAGTTCCAATTGTTAGAGTTGATGGGTTGAGCAGTGCTGAAAAGATGGCAGCGGATGTTATTCAGGCTTTGTCAAAAGTATTGCCATAGCTAGAAACTGGAAAAGGAAAAGCACGACTTTCAGCACACGTTCGTAATATGCGTTTTGACTCATAAGCGGTAACGCTTTGCGCCAGTCGCATGGCCGGCATGAGCTTGCGGACCAGGCATTTCTGCGCGTGTTCTATGACGCTGGTGGTAAAAAAGCGACGGCGCTGATCACGCAGAGATCGAGGTCCGGTAGTCGTCGACTATCTGCAAGCCGCTTAACAGACCCGAGCGCGTACCACTTGATCAAACAAAAAAACGCTCTTTCAACGGCACTAGCGCCGCACCAATAGCCGCTGCATCTCCATTGGTCTCACTCAGCAATAACTGCGGCCGAGGCGGTGGCGAGTTGTAGCGGTGGGTGCCCCAGAACGTTGTAGCGGCAATCAGGCGCCTGCCCAGTTCAGGTGGCAACTGCCCGCCAAACACCACGGCCTGAGGGTCAAACAGCCCTGCCAGTGCGTTGACCAGACGGTCGAGGGTTGGCTGGATGCGTTTCAGCCAGTTGTCCACGCCTGGCCAGTAGGGATCGAAGCGCAAGCGCAGGTCTTCGATTGAGTCGACCTGCACGCCGTTCTGGTGCAGCTCTTCCAACAGGTAGCGCAACGCCGGGCGGTTTACCGACTCTTCATCGTTGTACAGGGTGATCTCCCCTGCGTTGCCGTGACTGCCAAAATACGGTTTGCCGTTGATGACCACGCCCGCGCCGAAGCCGAAGTTGAACGACAGGTAGATGAAGTTGGACGCCCAGGCCCCTGCCCCCACGAGGCTTTCGCCGATGGCCGCTGTAGTGGCGTTGTTTTCCAGCCAGACCGGCATGCCGAAGCGCTCTTCGAGGACTGGCTGCAAGTCTATCAATGACCAGTCGCGCAGCGGTTCGGGGGCATTGACCTGGCGGTTCTGGAGGAAGAAACCGGCGATGGCAAAGCCAATTCCGATGACACGCTCAGCGTCGATACCATTGCGTTGCAGCATGCGCTCGATGGTTTTTTCCAGCGAATCCAGCGTGCTGTTGCGGCTCAACGGCGGCGTACGCAGGGTGACTTGCTCCAGGACGTTGCAGCCAAGATCGGCAACGCAGACCACCGCCGAGTCAGTGTTGATCGACACGCCGATTGCGTACACCGCTTCATTGACCAGTTCGATACGCGGGCTGGGCTGGCCGCGACCGTTCTTCACACGCTCGCCACTGCGCAGCAGACCTCGGCTGATCAGTTCTTCGATCAGACGATGAACCGACTGCTGAGCCAGATCCATTTCGGTCGATACGATAGCGCGGGTGATGGCGCCACGCCGCCGAAGGATGTCCAGCAACTTGCGCTCGTTGAGGCTCAATAGCGGGTGCGGCTGCGTTTGAAGGTCGAGGGGCATGAGGGTCAACGTGTCAGAAGAGGGTTAAAACTGTATGCGTGTGGGGCAGTGTATCGCTCGTCGCCGATTACACGCCTCAATCATGAAAATTTAATAAAAACCACGCAGGTCACAAATACTACACACTACCTGTATTAAATAACACTCAGATCCTGTGAGTGTCCTCATGCCTTTCATCCATAAAATTCTGTCCGTGCTGGCTCTGCTGCCCCTCGCCGCCCAGACCTGTGCTGCGCCAGCCGAGTTCTGGTACAGCCACGGTGGTGCGGCCGGTAGCGCCATCGCTGACCTGTGCAAACGTTTCAATGCACAGCATGAAGAAGGCGATAGCCTGCACTGTATCCGCCAGGGAACCTACGAGCAGACGTTACAAAAAACAGTAGCGGCTTATCGAGCGGGCATTGGTCCCGCTCTGGTGGAGATTTATGACGTAGCCACGCCGGACATGCTGCTGGGTGGCGCCACGCAGCCTGTCGAAACCATGATGGCCGAACATCAGAGAGCCTATTCGACCGACACGTTCCTGCCTGCGCTGCGCCGCTACTACGCAGACGATAGCGGCGCTCTGGCAGCACAGCCTTTCGCTGTGTCGACCGCCGTGCTGTACACCCATCGCCACGCGTTGGCCGCAGCAGGCATTCAACAGCCGCCCGCCACTTGGGAAGCATTTGCCACGGCCCTGCGTGCCCTGAAGAAAAATGGTCATGCCTGCCCTGTCGCCACCGAGTTCGCGTCGTGGATCTGGCTGGAGCAAACCAGCGCAGCGCAGGGTACTGATGTCGCGATACGTGTCGACGGAACGGATCGTTACCAGTTCGATAAAGGCACGCATTTGCGCCTGATGAATGACCTTGCTCAATGGGCTGCCGAAGGGCTGGTTAGATACGAGGACTCAACCCGTAGTGGCCAGCAGGCGCTGGCGTTCGCCACTGACGATTGCGCCATGCTGATTGATTCCACCGGCGCCTGGAATGTTGTAAGCAGCACGCTCAAATCCGATATCGACGTCACAGCACTACCGATCTATGCGAATAGCCAGAGGCGCGCCAACGTTCCCGGAGGTTCCTCGTTGTGGGTGATGCGTGGGCATTCTGTTCAGGATGACCAATTGGTAGCGCAATTCCTGACGTTCTTACTGCAACCGGAAAACCAATTGATGTTCAGCGCCCGGACCGGCTACTTGCCAGTCACTCAGGCTGCAGCGGCGACGCTGCAATCCACTGCGCAGCAACCGTCGGCGGTGACGGTCGGCCTGGCTGCACTCAATGACATTGATGGCCAGCCATCTACCCCGCTGCGCTGCGGCTTCATCACGCTGATGCGCCTGATCTGGTCGCAGGAGATGGAAAACGCACTCGCAGGCCGACAAAGCGTTGATCACGCGCTGCACCAGTCAACCCTGCGCGCCAACGAGTTGCTCAGTCTGTTTCAACAGATGCACCAGAGCCAGGCCAGCCAACTGACTGACGAGGCGACGCCATGAAGCCGACCGCACACTTTCCTCAGCCACGTACAGCGCTGCTGTTTGCCCTGCCTCAACTGCTGGCGCTCGGGCTGTTTTTCTACTGGCCTGCGGTGCAGGCGGTCTGGTGGTCGTTTCACCTTGTACCGCCCTTCGGAGGCAACGAGGTATTTGTCGGCCTGAGCAATTATTGGCGTGTACTGAAAGACCCCGGCGTGCTCGCGTCGTTGGGCTCGACGCTGGTGTTCAGCCTGTCGAGTGTGGTGCTTTCGATCCTCATCGCGTTGGTGCTTGCGCTGTGCCTTGAGCTGAAACTGCGCGGCAACGCTGTGTTTCGTAACCTGCTGATCTGGCCCTACGCAGTGTCGGGCGCCACCATCGGCATTGTCTTTCACGTGCTGGCCAACCCGGTGATGGGCATTTTTGCCTGGCTCAACGCAATTGCTCCCGGCACTTGGGCGCCCTACGCCAGCCCGGTGCAAAGCATGCTGTTGTTGATCGTGGCCTATGCGTGGTGCCTGGTGCCGTTCAATTTCGTGATGCTGGTCGCAAGCCTGAAATCAGTACCCGACGATTACCTTGCCGCTGCGGCACTGGACGGTGCAGGCCCGTTCCGGCGCATGCTCGATATTCAGTTGCCACTGATAGCGCCCTATCTGCTGTTCGTGTTCGTCATCGACCTGCTGGAAAGCCTGTCCAACAGCTTCGGCCTGGTCGACACCCTTACCCACGGTGGGCCTGGCGATGCCACCAACGTGCTGGCTTACAAGATTTACACCGACGGTTTCATGGGGCTGGACCTGGCAGGTTCATCCACGCTTTCGGTGCTCATGCTGTTGACGGTCGTAGGGCTGAGCGTTGCCCAGTTCAAGCTCATGACGCGCCTCAAGCGACGCGGGGTGAAAACATGAACGAGCGCAACCGACTGCTCGACGCAGGCGCCTACCTGCTGCTGATTCTGGGGCTGATATTCGCGCTGGGGCCTCTGTACCTGGCGTTCTGCTCGGCGACGGTCAGCAATTCGCAATTGTTCAGCCAAGGGCTGGCAGTGATACCTGGCGACCAATTGCTGACAAATCTTGCGCAAGTGACACAGCGGCTGGACTTGCTGCGTTTGCTCGGCAACAGCCTGCTGGTCGCCACACTCGTGGTAATCGGCAAGCTGACGCTCTCGGCGCTGACCGCCTTTGCGGTGGTGTACTTTCGCAGCCGCTACACCTCGGTGATTTTCTTCGCCGTACTGGGCGCGTTGTTGCTGCCGCTGGAGGTGCGCATCATTCCGACTTACTCGGTCGCCAGTGATTTGCTCGGCCCAGTGCGCAGCGTATTGCAATGGCTGGGCATCCAGTGGCTCCCGGTGCCGACCATCAATCTGCTGGACAGCTACCCCGGCCTGGCGCTGCCGCTGATTGCATCGGCTACCGGTACCTTTCTGTTTCGACAGTTCTACCAGACGCTGCCCGCCGAACTGGTCGAAGCCGCACGAATGGATGGCGCAGGGCCGTGGCGTTTTTTCATCGACATTCTGCTGCCACTGTCCAAGACCAACTTCGCAGCGCTGGGCACGCTGGTGTTTATCGGTGCCTGGAAAGACTACCTGTGGCCGCTGGTCGCGACCAATCGTGAGGACATGCGCACACTGGTACTGGGTGTCGCCAGCTTCCTGCCAACCGACAATACGCAAATCCCCGAATGGAACCTGCTGATGGCCGCCGCTGTAGTCAGCATGCTGCCACCAGTCCTCGTCATCGCGATCATGCAGCGATGGTTCGTCAAAGGCTTGATTGGAGTCGGTAAATGACCGCCCTCACCCCCATTGCATGCGCTCCGGCTATCGTTCTCAGCGGCCTGCATAAGACATACGGTGCGGAGCCTGTTCTTCACGGTCTGGACCTGACCTTCAAGGCGGGTGAACTGAGCGTCATTCTTGGCCCGTCCGGCTGCGGCAAGTCCACACTGCTGCGCCTGATTGCCGGTCTGGAAGAGGTTAGCCAAGGGCAGGTCATGATGGGTGGCCGCGATGTCACCCGGCTTGCGCCCAAAGAACGCCGCTGCGCGATGGTTTTTCAGAACTACGCGCTTTACCCGCACATGAGCGTGGCCCAGAACATAGGCTACGCGCTGAAGCTTGAAGGCGTTTCACGCAAGGACCGGGATGAGCGCATTCAAGCCTGCGCCGCTTCGCTGGGGTTGCTGGACCTGCTGCAACGCAAGCCCGGAGAGCTTTCAGGGGGCCAGCGCCAGCGTGTAGCCATAGGACGGGCGTTGATTCGCAAGCCGCCGGTGCTGCTGTTCGACGAGCCACTGTGCAATCTGGACAGCGCCTTGCGTCACGAAACACGTCTGTTGATCCGTAACGTGCATCAACAGACCGGTGCCACGATCCTTTATGTCACTCACGACCAGACCGAAGCCATGACGCTCGCAGATCGCGTGATGATTCTCAACCGGGGGCACGTCGAGCAGGTGGGCACGCCCGCCGATATTTACGACCAGCCGGCCAGCACCTTTGTCGCCGGTTTCATCGGTACGCCGCCCATGAATCTGCTGCCCGTGACCTGTCAGGAAGACAACGTGCTGATGCTCGCAGACGGGCAACGCCTGCCCGTCAAACTCGGCTTTGCCACCAACCACGTGGGCAAATGGCTGCTCGGGCTGCGGCCTGAAACACTCACGCTGAACCAGGAAGGTGTGACTGCGACGGTCGAGTCCTCTGAAAACCTCGGCAGCCACAGCCTGCTCTATTGCCAACTGGCCGGGACACGCTGCGTTGTCAGCCTTGCCGGGCGTCAGCAGCTGATGCCTGGCACCCAAGTCCGACTGGGGCTCAATGCCACACCCTTGCTGTTCGATGTCGAGAGTGGCAAGCGCCAGCTCGTCTCCTTTTCCCAACCCGCCAAGTGATCGTCCATGCCCAAACACGCTCCCCTCGTCCGCTCGCCGCTGATCGCTCACCGCGGTGCCAAGGCCTACGCGCCGGAAAACACTTTATTGGCCCTTGAGACAGCTGCGCAACGCGGCGCTCGCTGGGTCGAGATCGATGTCAAACTGACGCGCGACGGTCAGCCCGTTGTCATTCATGACGACCTGCTGGACAGAACCACCAACGGTCGCGGCGCTGTGGTGCTGCATGACCTGAATGCCATCCGCCAACTCGATGCAGGCAGCTGGTTCGCACCTGAATTCGCTGGCTTGCAGGTCCCCACTTTTGAAGAGGTCGTGAACTGCGCCTTGCGCTTGAAGCTTGGCCTGCAGGTTGAACTCAAACCGACCATCGGTGATGACGTCGAGACAGCGGAAGTTGTCATGCCCATTCTCAAAAGACTGTGGCCAGCCGACAACGAAGCACTATTTGTTTCCAGTTTTTCAGTACGCTCGCTCACGGCTGCTCGCCGTTTATGGGCCGACGTGCCACTGGCCATAGCTTCGGTAGTGGCGCCGGCCGATCCAGTCGCCCTGCTCGCCGAATATGACTGTCGAATACTTCATGTACTTGACGACATGCTCGATGACCATCACCTTGAGCGCCTGAAAAGCAGCGGCATCGAGTTCGCCGTTGCGACCATCAACAGCCCGGAACGCGCGCGCTACCTGCTTGAACACGGCGCGCAGTCAATACTCAGCGACTACCCGGACCTGCTGAGCCTGCCAAACGGAGACCGTCTGCAATGAACAACCGACTCAGCGTCGCCATGCAAGCCGTAGAAAAGGCCACTGGCCTGGCCATGGCTTACTTCAACGACCGCCATACGCTAGACGTCACCACCAAAAGCCCGCAAGACCTTGTCTCCCGTGCCGACTTTGAAGTGGAACAGTTGCTTCGCGCAGAACTGAGCAAGCATTTCCCGGACGACGCAATCCTCGGCGAAGAAATGGGCGGCGAATTCATCACCGACGGCTGGGTCATCGACCCCATCGACGGCACCGGCAACTACCTGCGCGGCACACCGCTGTGGGGCATCGCAGTCGCGTACATGTCGGCCGGCGTGCCGGAAATCGGCGTTGTCGCCTACCCGGCGCTGGGTTACACACTGGCAGCCCGCACTGGCGATGGCCTGCTGCGCAACGGCGTCCCTTTCGTGCGACCACAACCACCAGAGCACCTGCGCATTGCCGGCATAGGCGAAAACACCCGCTGGGACGCTGAAGAACTGGGCCGACTACAACTGACCTTGCGCCAACAAGGCTGGGGGCTCGCAGGCTATCGCTGCGCTACCATCGGCCTGGCCTTTGCCGCATTGGGGCAGACGGATGGGTACATGGAGAAATTCACCAGCCTGTGGGACATCGCCGCGGGTGCGGTAATTTGTCGTGAGGCCGGGTTGCTGTGTGAAATCGAGGGCGAACAGAAGCAAGGCTCGATGACCGTAATGGTCGGGCATGAAGAGTTGATGGGGATTTTTGGTGCGTAGTGCGCCCTACCCGACGTAGTTTTCTGACAGTATTTCTGCGCCTGCTGGCCTGCGCGCCGTTCGTGGGCAGCAGGCTGCTGTCTGCTGCTGAAACCCTGACCCCCTTGCGTGAGCTCGCAGCCAAAAAAGGCATATGGACAGGTTTCGCTGTTGATCCGGCAAAGCTGAAAGACGATGCGGTCTACCGTGATCTGGTCGCCCGCCAAGCCAATATCCTGGTGCCCGAGAATGCCTTGAAATGGAACTCGATCCATCCAGAGCCGGAGCGCTATGACTTCACGCCTGCCGACACCATTGCAGCTTTTGCGAAAGCGCATGATCAGCGCATGCGCGGGCATGCATTCTGTTGGCATCGATCTCTGCCCGACTGGGTTCATAGGACAGTTACATCAACCAATGCGGAAGATGTGCTGACTGCGCACATCACGACTGTCGCCAGTCATTACCGCGGCCTGATCAGCGCGTGGGACGTTGTCAATGAAGCCATCCAGCCAGAAGACGGCCAGCCAGGCGGGCTACGCAACTCATTCTGGTATCAGCAACTCGGCCCCCGCTATCTGGATATCGCTTTTCAAGCAGCGCACAAAGCCGATCCGGACGCCCTGCTTTGCTACAACGACTATGGACTGGAAAAGGACACGCCCTACGGTGAAGGCAGACGCGCAGCGGTACTCGCCATGCTGCGTGGGCTCAAGCAGCGCGGCGTACCGGTGCATGGTCTTGGCATCCAGTCACACCTACGTGCTGGAGACACATTTGGTCCGGGCCTGTCGCGCTTCATCCTGGCAGTTCGGGATATGGGCTTATCGGTCCACGTCACCGAACTGGACGTGGATGACAGCCGACTCACCGGCTCTGTCGCAGACCGTGATAACTCGGTTGCAGGAACCTACAAACGGTATCTCGACCTGATCCTTGCCACGCGGTCTGTATCTACCGTCATTGCCTGGGGCGTATGGGACAGCCCGCGAGTTGGGTGGTTGAGCATTGTCTGGAGCGAGCGCTGCCTGTTTCTGATTGATCGGCCACCGTTGGCGCGATCAAACAGCCGATGCCGGGAACGACCCGCTGCGCCTGCACGTCAGACCCTTATCGACTCACTGAAAGGTACAGCGTAATGGACAAGACGATCACCGTGGACCAACTGGCCACCACCGACCTCGATTCAATCAACGAAATATGGCTCGGAGGGACGCATACCCAGTTATGCCTGTGGCGTGGTGAACAGGTCTTCACCCACGACATGCTCAGCGAAGGCACCCACGATCAGAATACGCGGCGCCTGTGCCTGCAACTGGTAAACCCTGACGACAAAGCCGCCGTGGCCAGCGCCGAAGTTATCGTGCGCGAGCGTTTGGCAGAAATGGGCCGAGAGGGCGAATTTTACCCGGCCGAGAAAGTCGACACCCATCAATAATCGTTCTGGGCCTACCGCTTGGTAGCTTGCACAGGTCAAAAAAACCCTCTTGGCTTTACGGCGAAGAGGGTTTTTTAATGAGTAAAGGTGATTATTCAGGCTTTTCCTGCCAGACAATCCATCGCCTTTACGCTTTACTTTTATGTAGGCTAGAACGGAATATCGTCATCAAAGCTGTCGAAATCGGCAGCTGGCTGCGGCGCTTGCTGTTGCGGCGCGGGACGCGAGTCGCGTTGCTGTGGCGGCTGCTGGTTGTAGTTTTGCTGAGGTGCGGACTGCTGCGGCGCCGATTGCTGGGGGCGCGACGGCTGTGGACGAGGTGCAGACTGGTTGTAGTTGCCGCCACCCTGGCCCTGTTGAGCGTCGCCCTGTGGACGGCCACCCAGCAGCTGCATGGTGCCTTGCATGTCTACGACGATTTCAGTGGTGTAGCGCTTGATGCCGTCTTTTTCCCACTCGCGGGTTTGCAGCTTGCCTTCGATGTACACCTGCGAACCCTTGCGCAGGTATTCGCCGGCGATTTCGGCAACCTTGCCGAACATCGAAACACGGTGCCATTCGGTCTTTTCGACCTTCTGGCCGGTCTGCTTGTCAGTCCATTGTTCGCTGGTTGCCAGACTCAGGTTGGTCACGGCGTTACCGTTAGGCAAGTAGCGAACTTCGGGATCCTGGCCGCATGTACCGACCAATATGACTTTGTTAACCCCACGGGCCATAACGTTCTCCTAGGCTTCGCACGCTTCTGATGCTGGGTTGACCAGCTTCTCGAGAGAGGCGCGATCCAATAATTTTGTGTCTAGTTTTATGTAGATGGCTGCCTCTTCAGCAACCACCACTGCATCTGTCACGCCGGCTACGGACATCAAACGCTCTGCCAGGCCTGCTTCACGCTGCGCTTGCGGCGACAACGGCAGACGTAGGCTGGTCACGTAAGGCGGTTCTCGCATGGTGACTGCGAAGACGAGCCAGACGGCGGCCATGGCTGCACCGCCAAGGAACACCACATCCAGACCACCGTGCTGGAACAACCAGCCGCCCAGTATCCCACCTGCGGCCGAACCAAGAAACTGGCTGGTGGAATATACCCCCATCGCCGTGCCTTTTCCGCCGGCCGGTGAAACCTTGCTGATCAGCGACGGCAAGGACGCTTCCAGCAAATTAAATGCCGTGAAGAATACCACTGTTCCGATGACCAGTGCCCGCAACGTGTCTCCGAATGCCCAGAAGAATAGCTCAGCCAGCATCAAAACTGTCACGGCGCCGAGCAGAACACGCTTCATTTGACGTTTCTTTTCGCCATAGATGATGAACGGGATCATGGCGAAGAAAGAAACCAGCAAGGCGGTCAGGTACACCCACCAGTGCTCCTCCTTGGGCAAACCGGCTTTTTCGACCAAAGCCAGCGGCAACGCCACGAAGCTGGACATGAGCATGGCGTGCAACACGAAGATACCCAAATCCAGACGCAGCAGGTCTGGATGACGCAAGGTTGCCCCCAGAGCCTGCTTCGCAACCCCGGACTCTCGGTGGAGCAAGGGACCATTGGCCTTGGGCACAACGAAGGCGACGATCAGGATACCCAGCAGCGCCATGCCACCGGTTGCCAGGAACAGTCCCGATAAACCGAATGCGCCGGTGATCACCGGGCCAACGACCATCGCGATGGCAAAAGACAGACCGATGGTCATGCCGATAGTGGCCATTGCCTTGGTACGATGCTGCTCGCGAGTCAGGTCAGAAAGCAACGCCATGACTGCGGCAGAGATCGCGCCTGCGCCCTGCAGGACGCGCCCGGCGATAATCCCCCAGATGGAGTCGGCATTGGCCGCCACCACGCTGCCGATCGCGAAGATGATCAGCCCGAAATAAATGATCGGTCGTCGGCCGATCCTGTCGGAAAGTATTCCGAACGGGATCTGCAGCACCGCCTGGGTCAGGCCATAGGCGCCAATTGCCAGACCAATCAGTGCAGGACTCGCGCCCGCCAGGTCCATGCCATAGGTTGCCAGAACCGGCAAAACCATGAACATGCCAAGCATGCGGAACGCGAACACCAGGGCCAGACCGCCTGCTGCGCGGGTCTCGCCGCTACTCATACGCTCGCTGTGGGTGTCGTGCATGGAATAACCTCGTGTGAACCGGCGGCGATTCTACCAGTCCCATCGTTGTACAGCACATACGCGACGCTTTGCCGCGTAATGGCTCGGAGCCTTATACTCCGTCGTTTATGCCCGCCAAGCGAGGCCGCAGTGGACAAGATCCTGATACGTGGGGCACGAACCCACAACCTGAAAAATATTGACCTGACACTTCCCCGCGACAAACTGATCGTTATTACCGGGCTCTCCGGCTCAGGCAAGTCTTCACTGGCTTTCGATACGCTGTACGCCGAAGGGCAACGCCGCTACGTCGAGTCGCTGTCGGCCTACGCCCGGCAGTTTCTGTCGATGATGGAAAAACCGGACGTCGATACGATCGAAGGTTTGTCGCCCGCTATTTCCATCGAGCAGAAGTCCACGTCGCACAACCCGCGTTCGACCGTGGGCACCATTACCGAGATTTACGACTACCTGCGTCTTCTGTACGCGCGGGTCGGACAGCCTCGCTGCCCGGATCACGATATTCCGCTGGAAGCCCAGACTGTCAGCCAGATGGTTGACCTGGTGCTTACCCAGCCGGAGGGCAGCAAGCTGATGCTGCTGGCCCCGGTCATTCGCGAGCGCAAAGGTGAACACCTTTCAGTCTTCGAAGAACTTCGCGCGCAAGGGTTTGTTCGCGCTCGGGTCAACGGCAAGTTGTGTGAGCTGGATGAGCTGCCCAAGCTCGACAAGCAGAAGAAGCACTCCATCGATGTGGTGGTGGACCGCTTCAAGGTCCGCGCAGATCTGCAGCAGCGTCTGGCCGAGTCTTTCGAGACGGCATTGAAGCTGGCAGACGGCATTGCGCTGGTCGCACCGATGGACGAGCCAGGCGAAGAAGTAATTTTCTCCGCCCGCTTCGCCTGCCCGATCTGTGGCCATGCGATCAGCGAGCTTGAACCCAAGCTGTTCTCCTTCAACAACCCGGCTGGCGCATGCCCGACCTGTGATGGTCTTGGCGTGAAGCAGTTCTTCGACATTAAGCGACTGGTCAACGCCGAACTGACGCTGGCCGAGGGCGCAATACGGGGTTGGGACAGGCGTAATGTCTATTACTTCCAGATGCTCGGCTCGCTGTCCAAGCACTACGGTTTCAGCCTGGAAGTGCCGTTCAAGGAAATCCCGGCCGACATGCAGAAGGTTCTGCTTAACGGCAGCGGCTCGCAGAGTGTCGACTTCCGCTATCTGAATGATCGCGGCGATATCGTCAAACGTGCGCACCCGTTCGAAGGCATCGTGCCGAATCTGGAACGTCGCTACCGCGAAACCGAATCGGCGACCGTGCGCGAGGAGCTGGCCAAGTTTCTCGGCACCCAGCCCTGCCCTGACTGCCGCGGCACTCGTCTGCGTCGCGAGGCGCGTCATGTGTGGGTAGGTGAAAAGACCTTGCCCGCAGTCACCAGTCTGCCGATTGGCGATGCCACGCATTATTTCGACACTTTGAAACTGACCGGACGACGCGGCGAAATTGCCGACAAGATCCTCAAGGAAATTCGCGAGCGCCTGCAGTTTCTGGTCAACGTCGGGCTGGACTATCTGACCCTGGATCGCAGCGCGGACACGCTGTCTGGCGGCGAAGCCCAGCGTATCCGTCTGGCCAGCCAGATCGGTGCGGGCCTGGTCGGGGTGATGTACATCCTCGATGAGCCTTCTATTGGCCTGCATCAGCGCGACAATGACCGACTGCTCGGTACGCTCAAGCACCTGCGTGATATCGGTAATACGGTGATTGTGGTCGAGCATGACGAAGATGCGATTCGTCTGGCCGATTACGTGGTCGATATCGGCCCTGGCGCCGGCGTGCATGGCGGCCATATCGTTGCACAAGGTACGCCGGACGAAGTGATGGCTCACCCGGATTCTCTGACAGGCAAATACCTGTCAGGCCGCGTGAAAATTGCAGTGCCAGCCAAACGCACGCCGCGCAACAAGAAGCTCTCGTTGACCCTCAAGGGCGCGCGCGGCAATAACCTGCAGAACGTCAATCTGGAAATCCCAATTGGCTTGCTGACCTGCGTGACGGGCGTTTCCGGTTCGGGCAAATCGACGCTGATCAACAACACGCTGTTCCCGCTCAGCGCGACAGCCCTTAACGGGGCAACAACGCTTGAAGCGGCTACTCACGACAGCATTAATGGCCTGCAGCATCTGGACAAGGTCGTGGACATCGACCAAAGCCCGATCGGTCGTACGCCGCGCTCTAACCCGGCGACCTATACCGGGTTGTTCACGCCTATTCGTGAGCTGTTCGCCGGCGTGCCGGAATCTCGCTCGCGAGGCTATGGTCCGGGTCGCTTCTCGTTCAACGTCAAGGGCGGGCGTTGCGAAGCGTGCCAGGGCGACGGCCTGATCAAGGTAGAGATGCACTTTTTGCCGGACATTTATGTGCCGTGTGACGTGTGCAAGAGCAAGCGATACAACCGCGAAACGCTTGAGGTCAAATACAAGGGCAAGAACATCCACGAAGTGCTGGAAATGACCATCGAAGAAGCGCGTGAATTCTTCGATGCGGTCCCTGCGCTGGCTCGCAAACTGCAAACCTTGATGGATGTAGGGCTTTCCTACATCAAGCTGGGGCAGTCGGCGACGACGCTGTCGGGTGGCGAGGCGCAGCGCGTCAAGCTGTCACGCGAGCTTTCCAAGCGTGACACGGGCAAGACGCTGTACATCCTCGACGAGCCGACGACAGGGCTGCACTTTGCCGATATTCAGCAGTTGCTCGATGTGCTGCATCGTCTGCGCGACCACGGCAACACGGTGGTGGTGATCGAACACAACCTGGATGTCATCAAAACAGCAGACTGGCTGGTGGACCTCGGTCCGGAAGGTGGCTCGAGAGGTGGCCAGATCATCGCAACCGGCACGCCTGAACAGGTTGCCGAGATGAAGCAGTCATACACAGGGCACTACCTCAAGCCTCTGTTGACCCGAGACAAAGCGTAGCGAATACGCTAATGAAGGACCTGGGTTCATTCAGGTCCGTGTCTAGTCCTAAAATAGGTTTACACCTGTTTCACGCTCAAAACGCCCGATGCACCGCATCGGGCGTTTTGTATTTCAGAGCTAAGTGTGGCCGCTCCCCATTGTAGATCTGCACTGATTCATCAACCATTTTCACTGCATCTGCCAAGTCTTTAGGGCGTTGGAGTAGAAACTCGTTCTTCAAAATCCCGTTTACTCGCTCGGCCATAGCGTTCTGATAGCAGTCATAGCCATCCGTCATCGAGCACCGGATTCCATGCCTGGTATGCAGCTGCTGATAGAGATCGGAACAGTACTGGACGCCGCGATCTGAATGATGAATCAGCATCTGATCGGTTTTTCGCTCTCCTACCGCTTTTTCCAGTGCCTTTATCACCGATTGGGTATGCAGGCTTTCATGCACGTGATGGCCAACGATCTTGCGTGAGTACGCATCTGTTACAAGGCTCACGTAGGCCACGCTTTCCTGCGTAGGCAGGTAAGTTATGTCTGCAACCCAGACCTGTTCGGGTCCATGGGCCACGACTTGTTGCGGACCTTCTTTGAGCAGGTTGGGGTGGCGACGGAAGCGATGATGGCTATGAGTGGTCTTGTGATAAGCCCGTTTGCGCGGAACCAGCTCGCGCGCATCACGAAGGATGGTAAACATACGATCTCTACCCACGCACAACGACGCAGGAGCTTCGACGCTCATCAAGTAGTGCAGCTTGCGCGTTCCCAGCCTGGGCTGGCGACGCCGCTTTTCCAGGACGAAATCCACCACCTCTGGTCTTGGCAGACCCTCGCGTCAAAAGCGCGATTACGCTTGTAATACGCTTGGCGCGAAATACCCATGAACAGGCAAGCCCTGATAATGCTCAGGTCTTGGATTTGCCCTTGCGAGAGGACTTGCCGGGTCGCTTTTTTACGACAGAAACGCCGTAGTCATTTTTCAGAACGTTGACGACGGCCTCAAAGAACTGAGCCTTCTGGTTGCTCAGCGCCAGCTGTTCTTCAAGCTCTTTAATCCGCTGCTCGGGTGTCGGCGGGAGGGTTGGTTCGGTCATGGACCTGCTCCTCTGCTCTCGAATTGATGCGCCTTGGCTCCAATCCTGTCGACCGTGCTTTCGTAACCAGACCAGCACCGTCGACCGGCCTTGGATGCCATAGCGTCGTTGGGCTTCTTTATAACTCAACTCGCCTTTTTCAACCTGATCTACGACCGATAATTTAAAGGCTAGCGTGTAATCGCGCTGGCTGCGCCTTTTACCCGAATCCATTGAGTCCTCCTGAGGAAAGTTCAGAAGGTGTAAACCTTATTCAGGACGGGACACCGGAAACAAAAAAGCTCCTGTCACATGCGTGCAGGAGCTTTTTTATGGGGCGTTGAATCAGAACTGGGATTGCAGGTAATTCTGCAGACCTATGGACTTGATCAGACCCATTTGCTGTTCGAGCCAGTAGGTATGGTCTTCTTCGGTGTCCGCCAACTGCACGCGCAGGATTTCACGGGTGACATAGTCGCCGTGAAGCTCACAGAGCTCGATACCCTTGCACAGGGCGGCACGTACCTTGTATTCCAGACGAAGGTCGCTGGCGAGCATCTCAGGGACCGTCGTGCCCACATCCAGATCATCCGGACGCATGCGCGGCGTACCTTCCAGCATCAGGATACGACGCATCAACGCATCAGCGTGTTGTGCCTCTTCTTCCATCTCATGATTGATGCGCTCGTAGAGCTTGGAAAAGCCCCAGTCTTCGTACATGCGCGAGTGAACGAAATATTGGTCACGAGCCGCCAATTCGCCCGTGAGCAACGTGTTGAGATAATCGATTACTTCCGGGTGGCCTAACATCGCAACGAACTCCTGCTTCAAAGCCGATAGTTTGAACCAAGCGCCGCACGAGGTCATCCGAAAAAACGCAATAAACCGACAAAAAGCGGGGAAACTACGCCGTTCAGAAGCGAAAAACCGCCTAAATGAGGGCGGTTCTGTTTCTCACTTCGACTCAATCCGAGAATGGCAATACGGATGATTGGCACTGACATTTGGCTTTACTGAAATGCAGATAACAAAAAACCGGGCACTGGGCCCGGTCTTCTGTTCAAACTGGTGTCTTATTCAGCGGCTTCTACAGAGCCACCGACAGGACGATCAACCAACTCGACGTACGCCATAGGCGCGTTGTCGCCAGCGCGGAAACCGCACTTAAGGATACGCAGGTAGCCGCCCTGACGGGTTGCATAGCGTTTGCCCAGATCGTTGAACAGCTTGCCGACGATTTCTTTCGAACGAGTACGGTCGAAAGCCAGACGGCGGTTGGCAACGCTGTCTTCCTTGGCCAGGGTGATCAGCGGCTCGGCAACGCGGCGCAGTTCCTTGGCTTTCGGCAGGGTAGTTTTGATCAACTCGTGCTGGAACAGCGACACCGCCATGTTTTGAAACATGGCTTTGCGGTGAGAGCTGGTACGGCTCAGGTGACGTCCACTTTTACGATGACGCATGGTTCATTCCTTACCAAACTCGCGTTCGGTGATTACGACGATCAGGCCGTAGCCTTGTCGTCCTTCTTAAGACTTGCCGGCGGCCAGTTGTCGAGGCGCATGCCGAGGGAGAGACCACGAGAAGCCAGAACGTCCTTGATCTCGGTCAAGGATTTCTTGCCCAGGTTCGGAGTCTTCAACAACTCTACTTCGGTACGCTGAATCAGGTCGCCGATGTAGTAGATGTTCTCCGCCTTAAGGCAGTTGGCCGAACGCACGGTCAGTTCCAAATCGTCAACCGGACGAAGCAGGATCGGATCGATCTCGTCTTCCTGTTCGATAACCACTGGTTCGCTGTCGCCTTTGAGGTCGACGAACGCAGCCAACTGCTGTTGCAGAATGGTTGCAGCGCGACGGATTGCCTCTTCAGGGTCCAGAGTACCGTTGGTTTCCAGATCAATAACCAGCTTGTCCAGGTTAGTGCGCTGCTCGACACGGGCGTTTTCCACCACGTATGCGATACGGCGAACCGGGCTGAACGAGGAATCGAGCTGCAAGCGACCAATGCTGCGGCTTTCATCTTCATCGCTTTGACGCGAGTCTGCCGGTTCATAACCACGACCACGAGCTACGGTGAGCTTCATGTTCAAGACGCCGTTAGACGCCAGGTTAGCGATTACGTGATCGGGGTTAACGATCTCGACATCATGATCCAGCTGAATATCGGCAGCGGTAACCACCCCCGAACCCTTCTTCGACAAGGTCAGCGTAACTTCGTCTCGACCGTGCAGCTTGATAGCCAGACCTTTAAGGTTCAACAGGATTTCAATGACGTCTTCCTGTACACCTTCGATGGCGCTGTACTCATGGAGCACACCGTCAATCTCGGCCTCGACTACTGCACAGCCGGGCATGGAGGACAACAAAATGCGGCGAAGCGCGTTGCCCAGGGTATGGCCGAAACCACGCTCGAGAGGCTCGAGAGTGATTTTGGCGCGGGTTGGACTGACAACCTGCACATCAATATGGCGGGGTGTCAGGAACTCATTTACCGAAATCTGCATGGATGCACCTATTTTCTAGCCCTTACTTGGAGTAGAGCTCGACAATCAGGCTTTCGTTGATGTCGGCGGACAGATCACTGCGAGCTGGTACGTTCTTGAAAACGCCCGATTTCTTCTCAGTGTCTACTTCTACCCATTCTACGCGGCCACGTTGGGCACACAGATCGAGAGCCTGGACAATACGCAGCTGATTCTTAGCTTTTTCGCGGATAGCAACAACGTCGCCAGCACGAACCTGATAAGAAGGAACGTTAACGGTTTTGCCGTTTACGCTGACCGACTTGTGCGAAACCAATTGACGGGATTCGGCACGCGTCGAGCCGAAGCCCATGCGGTATACAACGTTGTCCAGACGGCATTCGAGCAGTTGCAGCAGGTTCTCGCCTGTTGCACCTTTCTTGCCGGCGGCTTCTTTGTAGTAGCCGCTGAACTGACGCTCGAGAACGCCGTAGATACGACGGACTTTTTGCTTTTCACGCAGCTGAGTACCGTAATCGGACTGGCGACCGCGGCGTTGGCCGTGGATACCTGGAGCTGCTTCGATGTTGCACTTGGATTCGATAGCGCGAACGCCGCTCTTCAAAAAGAGATCGGTGCCTTCACGACGAGCAAGTTTGCATTTTGGACCAATGTAACGAGCCATTTCTTACAGTCTCCTGGATTACACGCGGCGCTTCTTCGGCGGACGGCACCCGTTGTGCGGGATTGGCGTCACGTCGGTGATGCTGGCGATCTTATAGCCACAGCCGTTCAATGCACGGACAGCGGATTCACGACCTGGGCCTGGACCCTTGACATTGACGTCGAGGTTCTTCAGACCGTACTCCAGCGCAGCTTGACCAGCACGTTCAGCAGCTACTTGAGCAGCGAACGGGGTGGACTTGCGCGAACCACGGAAACCCGAACCGCCGGAGGTAGCCCACGAAAGAGCGTTACCTTGACGATCGGTAATGGTGACGATTGTGTTGTTAAACGACGCGTGGATGTGGGCGATGCCATCAACCACTGTCTTTTTAACTTTTTTACGAGGACGAGCAGCAGGTTTTGCCATGACTAAATTCCTGTCGTTGCGCTGGTGCGATTACTTGCGGATCGGCTTACGCGGACCTTTGCGAGTACGCGCGTTGGTCTTGGTACGCTGACCGCGTACTGGAAGACCCCGACGATGACGCAGACCGCGGTAGCAGCCCAAGTCCATCAAGCGCTTGATTTTCATGTTGATTTCGCGACGCAGGTCACCTTCAGTGGTGAACTTCGCCACTTCGCCACGCAGCTGTTCAATCTGCTCGTCGCTCAGATCTTTGATTTTCACCGCCGGGTTAACCCCGGTGGTTGCACAAATTTTCTGTGCAGTGGTGCGACCAA
Source organism: Pseudomonas coronafaciens pv. oryzae str. 1_6 (assembly GCF_000156995.2). Classification (NCBI taxonomy): domain Bacteria; kingdom Pseudomonadati; phylum Pseudomonadota; class Gammaproteobacteria; order Pseudomonadales; family Pseudomonadaceae; genus Pseudomonas; species Pseudomonas coronafaciens. The sequence continues at coordinate 4,846,197 of NZ_CP046035.1, forward strand.
CACCATAGATGTAGGTCAGCGAGATAACAGTATGCTTGTTATCTGGAATGTTAACGCCTGCAATACGGGCCATTCAGTGGGACTCCAATTGACAGCTACCTACGCCCCGGAAGCCAAGAAATAGGGCGCGAGATAATATCGCTGTAGTAACAAATAATCAACCCAGCAGCGCACTAGCTGCTGGGCTTAAGCACAAATCACAATCAGCCTTGGCGCTGCTTATGACGTGGTTCCGCGCTGCAAATTACTCGAACAACACCTTCGCGGCGAATAATCTTGCAGTTACGGCACAGCTTTTTCACCGATGCACGAACTTTCATCACCAACTCCTCGAACCTTAGGGGTGCTTCAGCGCAGCATACCGCCGCTGCCACCGTAGCCCTTCAGGTTGGCTTTCTTCATCAGGGATTCATACTGGTGCGAAACGAGGTGAGATTGCACTTGCGACATAAAGTCCATCACAACCACGACCACGATCAGCAACGAGGTCCCGCCAAGGTAGAACGGTACGTTTGCTGCGACCACCAGAAACTGGGGAAGCAGACACACGGCCGTCATATAGAGAGCACCGAACATGGTCAAGCGAGTCAAAACGCCATCAATATAGCGCGCTGACTGCTCGCCTGGACGAATACCCGGAATAAAGGCACCGGACTTCTTCAGGTTTTCCGCTACGTCTTTCGGATTGAACATCAACGCCGTATAGAAGAAGCAGAAGAAAATAATCCCTGCACTAAACAGCAGAATATTCAACGGCTGACCAGGAGCAATCGACTGCGAGATGTCCTGCAACCAGCCCAAACCTTCAGACTGACCAAACCAGGACCCCAACGAAGCCGGGAACAGCAAAATGCTGCTTGCGAAAATGGCTGGGATTACACCAGCCATGTTCACTTTCAGCGGCAAGTGGCTTGTCTGTGCAGCAAAGACCTTGCGGCCCTGCTGACGCTTGGCGTAGTGAACAGCAATACGACGCTGACCACGCTCAATGAACACCACAAAACCGATGATCGCTACTGCCAGCAAACCGATAGCAACCAGAGCGAAGATATTGATATCACCCTGACGTGCAGACTCGAAAGACTGCCCTATTGCTCTCGGAAGACCGGCGACGATACCTGCGAAGATCAACATCGAGATACCGTTGCCGACACCGCGCTCGGTAATCTGCTCGCCCAGCCACATCATGAACATCGCACCTGCCACGAAGGTGGTTACGGCGACAAAATGGAAACCCAGGTCCCCAGAAAACGCGACGCCCTGACTCGCCAGACCAACGGACATGCCGATAGCTTGGACCAGAGCCAGGACAACGGTGCCATAGCGGGTGTACTGGCTTATCTTGCGACGGCCAGCTTCACCTTCCTTCTTCAACTGCTCCAGTTGCGGGCTTACGACTGTCATCAGCTGCATGATGATCGATGCCGAAATGTAAGGCATGATCCCCAGTGCAAAGATGCTCATCCGCTCCAGCGCGCCACCGGAAAACATGTTGAACAAGCTAAGAATGGTCCCCTCATTCTGTCGAAACAGTTCTGCGAGTCGATCAGGGTTGATACCTGGAACCGGGATGTGTGCGCCTATTCGGTAGACGATAATCGCCAGGAACAGAAAACGCAGACGAGCCCAGAGTTCAGACATACCGCCCTTGCCGAGCGCAGAGAGAGCACCTTGCTTAGCCATTTATTCCTCGAACTTGCCGCCAGCTGCTTCGATAGCCGCACGCGCACCTTTGGTGGCAGCGATACCTTTGATAGTGACAGCGCGAGTAACTTCGCCCGACAGCATGATTTTCACACGCTGAACGTTCTGGTTAATCACGTTGGCATCTTTCAGGGACTGCACAGTTACGATGTCGCCTTCCACTTTGGCCAGCTCGGACAAACGCACTTCTGCGCGGTCCATGGCTTTCAGGGAAACGAAACCGAATTTTGGCAGGCGACGATGCAGCGGCTGTTGGCCGCCCTCAAAGCCCGGAGCAATTGTGCCACCGGAGCGGGAGCTTTGACCTTTGTGGCCACGGCCACCGGTCTTGCCCAAACCACTACCGATACCACGGCCCGGACGATGCTTTTCGCGACGGGAACCCGGCGCTGGACTCAGATCATTGAGTTTCATCGATTAACCCTCGACTCGCAGCATGTAGTAAGCCTTGTTGATCATCCCGCGATTTTCGGGAGTATCCAGGACTTCTACAGTGTGACCGATGCGACGCAGACCCAAACCCTTAATGCACAATCTGTGATTAGGGATGCGGCCGGTCATGCTTTTGATCAGCGTTACTTTAACGGTAGCCATGATCAGATGATCTCCTCAACACGCTTGCCACGTTTGGCAGCGATCGACTCAGGAGACTGCATGCCTTTCAAACCCTTGAATGTGGCGTGAACCACGTTTACAGGGTTTGTCGAGCCATAGCACTTGGCCAATACGTTCTGGACACCAGCAACTTCCAGCACTGCGCGCATTGCGCCGCCAGCGATGATACCGGTACCTTCGGAAGCAGGCTGCATGTACACCTTGGAGGCGCCATGAGCAGACTTCATTGCGTACTGCAGGGTAGTGCCGTTCAGATCAACCTGAATCATGTTGCGGCGAGCAGCTTCCATCGCTTTCTGGATCGCAGCAGGCACTTCACGTGACTTGCCACGGCCGAAGCCAACGCGCCCTTTACCATCACCCACTACGGTCAACGCAGTGAAAGTGAAGATACGGCCGCCTTTTACGGTTTTGGCCACGCGGTTAACTTGAACCAGTTTCTCGATGTAGCCTTCGTCGCGTTTTTGGTCGTGATTTGACATAACTTAGAACTCCAGCCCGCCTTCACGAGCAGCATCAGCCAGCGCTTTGACACGGCCGTGGTACTTGAAGCCAGAACGGTCGAAAGCGACTTGCGATACGCCCGCGGCTTTCGCGCGCTCGGCGACCAGCTTGCCAACCTTAGTGGCCGCGTCGATGTTGCCAGTGGCGCCATCACGCAGTTCTTTGTCCAAAGTCGAGGCGCTTGCCAAAACTTTGCTGCCGTCGGCCGAGATGACCTGGGCATAAATGTGCTGCGAAGAGCGGTGCACGCAGAGACGCACGACTTCTAGCTCGTGCATTTTCAGGCGTGCTTTGCGAGCGCGACGCAGTCGGGTAACTTTTTTGACGGTCATTTGCTATGCCCTACTTCTTCTTGGCTTCTTTACGGCGGACGACTTCGTCCGCGTAACGCACACCTTTGCCTTTGTAAGGCTCAGGACGGCGGAAGTCGCGGATCTCAGCGGCCACTTGACCAACCAACTGCTTATCGATACCGCGAATCAGGATATCGGTCTGGCTGGGGGTCTCAGCGGTGATGCCATTCGGCAATTCATAGTCCACCGGGTGCGAGAAGCCAAGTGCAAGGTTCAGGACCGTGCCTTTTGCTTGCGCCTTGTAACCAACACCGACCAGCTGGAGCTTACGCTCGAAGCCTTGGCTTACGCCCTGGACCATGTTGTTAACCAGTGCACGAGTGGTGCCTGCCATTGCGCGGGTTTGTTGATCGCCATTGCGAGCAGCGAAACGCAGCTCACCAGCTTCTTCAACAATCTCAACGGACGAATGGATGTTCAGTTCTAGAGTGCCCTTGGCACCCTTCACCGAAAGTTGCTGGCCGACGAGTTTGACTTCGACGCCGGATGGCAACTTAACGGGGTTCTTAGCTACGCGTGACATGCTTATCCCCCCTTAGAACACAGTGCAAAGCACTTCGCCACCGACACCGGCAGCGCGCGCAGCACGATCCGTCATCACACCTTTACTGGTGGAGACGATAGACACACCAAGACCGCCACGAACTTTCGGCAGATCATCGGAGGACTTGTACTGACGCAAGCCTGGGCGGCTGACGCGCTTAACCTCTTCAATGACCGGACGGCCTTCGAAGTACTTAAGCTCGATGGACAGCGAGGATTTAACTTCGCTGCTGATCTGATAACCCGCAATGTAACCTTCGTCCTTCAGGACTTTTGCTACAGCAACCTTCAACGTGGAAGATGGCATGCTTACGACGGGCTTTTCAGCCATCTGGGCATTACGGATACGAGTTAGCATGTCCGCTAACGGGTCCTGCATACTCATGGGCTAGACGCTCCTAAAACAAAATAATTAGCCTTGCGGCTACAGCTTGATCGCCGAGAACTTCCGGGCAAGTAAAAACACGGGCTCAGGCGAGCCGGCAATTCTAGTCCTACCCCGGAAATGAATCAAGCCCCAAAAGGGGCTTGATTCAAATTCAGGCTCCGTCCCGACCGGTGACTTTCGTAACCAGCCGGGCCGAAACGAGAGGTGCGCCTTACCAGCTGGCTTTGACCAGACCTGGAACGTCGCCTCGCATTGCTGCTTCACGCAGCTTGTTACGGCCGAGGCCGAACTTGCGATAGACGCCGTGTGGACGACCAGTGATGCGGCAACGGTTACGCATGCGCGCAGCGCTTGCGTCACGTGGTTGCTTCTGCAGGGCTACGGTAGCTTCCCAACGCGCTTCTGGACTTGCGTTCAGATCAACGATGATAGCTTTCAGCTCTGCACGCTTCTTGGCGTACTTGGCAACGGTGAGCTGACGCTTCAGCTCACGGTTTTTCATGCTCTTCTTGGCCATAGTCCTACTCCAATCAGTTGCGGAACGGGAATTTGAAAGCACGCAGCAATGCGCGGCCTTCGTCATCGTTCTTGGCAGTGGTGGTCAGGGTAATGTCCAGACCGCGGAGAGCATCGATCTTGTCGTAATCGATTTCCGGGAAAATGATCTGCTCTTTTACGCCCATGCTGTAGTTACCACGACCATCGAAGGACTTGGCATTCAGGCCGCGGAAGTCGCGAACCCGAGGCAGGGAGATCGACAGCAGACGATCCAGGAATTCATACATACGATCGCGGCGCAGAGTCACTTTGACGCCGATCGGCCAGCCTTCGCGGACTTTAAAGCCAGCGATGGATTTCCGAGCGTAAGTCACAACGACTTTCTGACCGGTGATCTTTTCCAGGTCAGCAACAGCGTGCTCGATGATTTTCTTATCACCGATCGCTTCGCCCAGACCCATGTTCAGGGTGATTTTGGTAACGCGCGGAACTTCCATCACGTTCGAAAGCTTAAGTTCTTCCTTAAGTTTCGGAGCGATTTCCTTCCGGTAAATCTCTTTTAGTCGTGCCATGGTCTTCTACCTAGCAGTGTTCAAGCATCAACCGCTTTTTGGGTCGACTTGAAGACACGAATTTTCTTGCCGTCTTCAACTTTGAAACCAACGCGGTCAGCCTTGTTGGTTGCGCCGTTGAAAATGGCGACGTTGGAAGCGTGCAGTGGCGCTTCTTTCTCGACGATACCGCCCTGTACGCCCGACATCGGGTTTGGCTTGGTATGACGCTTCACCAGGTTGACCCCACCAACGACCAAACGGTCATCAGCGAGAACCTTGAGCACCTTACCGCGCTTACCTTTGTCTTTGCCGGCGATCACGATGATCTCGTCGTCACGACGAATCTTTTGCATGTCGGATCTCCTTAAAGCACTTCAGGGGCGAGCGAGACGATCTTCATGAACTTCTCAGTACGAAGTTCACGGGTCACTGGCCCAAAGATACGGGTACCGATCGGCTCTTGCTTGTTGTTCAACAGAACAGCAGCGTTACCATCGAAGCGGATGATGGAGCCGTCTGCACGACGAACACCATGGCGAGTGCGGACTACGACAGCAGTCATCACTTGGCCTTTTTTCACCTTGCCGCGCGGAATTGCTTCCTTGACGGTCACTTTGATGATGTCACCGATACCAGCGTAACGACGATGGGAGCCACCCAGCACCTTGATGCACATAACACGGCGAGCGCCGCTGTTATCGGCCACATCGAGCATGGATTGAGTCTGAATCATATAATTTCTCCGACCCCTAGCCCTTAGACTTCCACAGCGCGTTCGAGGATATCAACCAATGCCCAAGACTTGGTCTTGGCTACGGGACGGGTTTCACGAATAGTGACCTTGTCGCCGATATGGCATTGATTGGTTTCGTCGTGTGCGTGCAGCTTAGTCGAACGCTTAACGTATTTACCGTAGATCGGGTGCTTAACGCGACGCTCGATCAGAACGGTGATGGTCTTGTCCATCTTGTCGCTGACAACACGGCCAGTCAGCGTACGGACAGTTTTTTCGGCTTCAGCCATGATTACTTACCTGCCTGCTGGTTGAGCACAGTTTTCACGCGAGCGATGTCACGCTTAACTTGCGAGAGCAGATGAGACTGCCCCAACTGGCCAGTTGCTTTCTGCATACGCAGATTGAACTGGTCGCGCAGCAGGCCGAGCAGTTGCTCGTTCAGCTGCTGTGCTGATTTTTCACGAAGTTCATTCGCTTTCATCACATCACCGTCCGCTTAACAAAGGAGGTGGCGAGCGGCAGCTTTGCAGCAGCCAGGGCGAAAGCCTCACGCGCCAGCTCTTCAGTAACACCCTCGATTTCATACAGGACTTTGCCTGGCTGAATCTGGGCAACCCAGTACTCCACGTTACCCTTACCTTTACCCATCCGAACTTCGAGTGGCTTCTTGGTGACAGGCTTGTCCGGGAATACACGGATCCAGATCTTGCCGCCACGTTTAACGTGACGGGTCAGTGCACGACGCGCTGACTCGATCTGACGAGCGGTGAGACGACCACGAGCTACAGACTTCAGCGCGAACTCGCCGAAGCTGACTTTGCTACCGCGCAGCGCCAGACCACGGTTGTGGCCGGTCATCTGCTTGCGGAACTTCGTACGCTTTGGTTGCAACATTTGGCGTACCCCTTACTTAGCAGCTTTTTTACGAGGCGCTGGTGCTTGTGGTTTCAGTTCTTCTTGGCGACCACCAATTACTTCGCCTTTAAAGATCCAAACCTTTACACCGATCACACCGTAAGTGGTGTGAGCTTCGTAGTTGGCATAGTCGATGTCGGCACGCAGGGTGTGCAGTGGCACACGACCTTCGCGATACCATTCAGTACGTGCGATTTCAGCACCGCCGAGACGACCGCTCACTTGGATTTTGATGCCTTTGGCACCAATGCGCATGGCGTTCTGAACAGCGCGCTTCATCGCGCGACGGAACATTACACGACGCTCCAGCTGCTGAGCTACGCTCTGCGCAACCAGCATACCGTCAAGCTCCGGCTTGCGGATCTCTTCGATATTGATGTGCACAGGCACACCCATTTGCTTGGTCAGGTCCTGACGCAGTTTCTCAACATCTTCACCTTTCTTCCCGATAACAATGCCGGGACGAGCGGTGTGGATGGTGATACGTGCTGTCTGAGCCGGACGATGGATATCGATACGGCTGACGGACGCGCTTTTTAATTTGTCTTGGAGGTACTCACGCACTTTCAGATCAGCGAACAAATAGTCCGCATAAGTCCGACCGTCTGCGTACCAGACGGAGGTGTGCTCCTTGACGATTCCCAGGCGAATGCCAATGGGATGTACTTTCTGACCCATCTCTTCGACTCCGTTACTTGTCAGCAACCTTGACAGTTATATGGCAAGACCGCTTGACGATGCGATCAGCACGGCCTTTAGCACGTGGCATGATGCGCTTCAGCGAACGCCCTTCGTTGACGAAAACGGTGGAGACCTTAAGGTCATCAACGTCTGCGCCTTCGTTATGCTCGGCGTTGGCTACAGCCGACTCCAGCACTTTCTTCAGGATCTCGGCGGCTTTCTTACTGCTGAAAGCCAACAGGTTGAGCGCTTCGCCCACCTTCTTCCCGCGGATCTGGTCGGCGACCAAGCGGGCTTTCTGGGCGGAGATTCGAGCGCCCGACAACTTAGCGGCTACTTCCATCGTTCCTTACCCCTTAACGCTTGGCTTTCTTGTCTGCCACGTGCCCACGATATGTGCGGGTACCGGCAAACTCGCCTAGTTTATGGCCGACCATGTCTTCGTTCACGAGAACTGGAACATGTTGACGACCGTTATGCACTGCAATGGTCAAACCGACCATTTGTGGCAGGATCATCGAACGACGCGACCAGGTTTTAACTGGTTTGCGATCGTTCTTTTCCGCCGCCACTTCGATCTTCTTCAGTAGGTGAAGATCAATAAAAGGACCTTTTTTCAGAGAACGTGGCACTGTCGTATCCCTCTATTTACTTGCGACGACGGACGATCATTTTGTCGGTACGCTTATTACCACGAGTCTTCGCGCCCTTAGTCGGGAAGCCCCACGGCGATACCGGATGACGACCACCAGAGGTACGACCTTCACCACCACCATGTGGGTGGTCAACCGGGTTCATGGCAACACCACGAACGGTTGGGCGAACGCCACGCCAGCGTTTGGCACCAGCTTTACCCAGCGAACGAAGGCTGTGCTCGGAGTTCGAGACTTCGCCCAGCGTCGCACGGCACTCAGCCAATACTTTACGCATCTCACCGGAGCGAAGACGCAGGGTAACGTACACACCTTCACGAGCGATCAACTGTGCCGAAGCACCAGCGGAACGAGCGATCTGTGCGCCTTTACCTGGCTTCAATTCGATGCCGTGTACGGTGCTACCAACTGGAATGTTGCGCAGTTGAAGAGCGTTGCCTGGCTTGATTGGTGCCAAAGCACCTGCAACCAGCTGGTCGCCAGCACTCACGCCTTTAGGGGCGATGATGTAGCGGCGCTCGCCGTCTGCATAAAGCAGCAGGGCAATGTGTGCAGTACGGTTTGGATCGTATTCGATACGCTCGACGGTGGCAGCGATGCCATCCTTGTCGTTGCGACGGAAGTCGACCAGACGATAATGCTGTTTAGCGCCACCACCGATATGACGGGTAGTAATGCGACCATTGTTGTTACGACCACCAGACTTCGATTTTTTCTCGAGCAGCGGTGCGTGAGGAGCGCCTTTATGGAGCTCCTTGTTGACCACCTTGACCACAAAACGGCGGCCAGGGGAAGTCGGTTTGCATTTAACGATTGCCATGATGCACCCCTTCCTTACTCAGCACTGCTGCTGAAATCGAGATCTTGGCCTGGCTGAAGGGAGATAACTGCCTTCTTCCAGTCATTACGCTTGCCCAGACCGCGAGCAGTGCGCTTGCTCTTACCCAGAACATTCAGGGTAGTAACACGCTCTACTTTCACGCTGAACAGGCTTTCGACGGCCTTCTTGATTTCCAGCTTGGTTGCGTCAGTAGCAACCTTGAAAACGAACTGACCTTTCTTGTCTGCCAGAACCGTAGCCTTCTCGGAAACGTGCGGGCCAAGCAGAACTTTAAATACGCGTTCCTGGTTCATCCCAGCAGCTCCTCGAATTTCTTCACGGCCGACACAGTGATCAACACTTTATCGTATGCGATCAGACTAACTGGATCGGAACCTTGAACATCACGCACATCGACGTGAGGCAGGTTACGAGCAGCCAGGTACAGATTTTGGTCAACAGCGTCAGACACGATCAGGACGTCAGTCAGGCCCATGCCAGTCAGCTTGTTCAGCAAATCTTTGGTTTTCGGTGCTTCAACAGCGAAGTCCTGAACCACGACCAGACGATCAGTACGGACCAGTTCAGCAAGAATGGAGCGCAGAGCTGCGCGGTACATCTTCTTGTTGAGCTTCTGAGTGTGATCCTGAGGACGAGCTGCGAAAGTGGTACCGCCGCCACGCCAGATTGGGCTACGGATAGTACCGGCACGAGCACGGCCAGTACCTTTCTGACGCCAAGGGCGCTTACCGCCACCACGAACGTCGGAACGGGTCTTTTGCTGCTTGCTACCCTGACGACCGCCAGCCATGTAGGCCACGACTGCCTGGTGAACCAGCGTCTCGTTGAATTCGCCGCCAAATGTCAGTTCGGAAACTTCGATTGCCTGAGCGTCATTTACATTTAATTGCATGTCAGCTTCCCCTTAACCGCGAGCCTTGGCTGCCGGACGTACAACCAGGTTGCCGCCAGTAGCGCCAGGAACAGCACCCTTGACCAACAACAGATTGCGTTCAGCGTCCACGCGCACTACTTCGAGGGACTGCACGGTCACGCGCTCAGCGCCCATATGACCGGACATTTTTTTGCCCTTGAATACACGACCAGGAGTCTGGCACTGGCCGATAGAGCCCGGGACGCGGTGGGAGACGGAGTTACCGTGGGTATTGTCCTGACCACGGAAATTCCAACGCTTGATCGTACCCTGGAAGCCCTTACCTTTGGACTGACCGGTCACATCGACCAGTTGACCAGCGGCGAAGATTTCAGCGTTGATCTGATCGCCAGTCTGGTAGTCGCCTTCTTCAAGACGGAACTCCATGACGGTACGACCGGCGGCTACGTTCGCTTTAGCGAAGTGACCAGCCTGAGCGGCTGTAACACGCGAAGCACGACGCTCGCCGACAGTGACTTGCACTGCACGATAGCCATCGGTTTCTTCGGTTTTGAACTGAGTGACGCGATTCGGCTCGATCTCAATGACCGTGACCGGAATGGAGACACCTTCTTCGGTGAAAATACGGGTCATACCGCATTTACGACCGACTACACCAATAGTCATGTTGTAAACCTCATGAGTGTACGGGGCTTTCACCCGCTATGGCCGCCCATTTCAGAGCGTTACACGACTAAGACCCAAGTCTTAGCCGAGGCTGATCTGAACTTCCACACCGGCCGCAAGATCAAGCTTCATAAGCGCATCAACGGTTTTTTCCGTTGGCTGAACAATGTCCAGAACGCGTTTATGAGTACGGATCTCATACTGGTCGCGCGCGTCTTTGTTGACGTGCGGAGAAACCAGAACGGTGAACCGCTCTTTACGAGTCGGCAGTGGAATCGGACCACGCACCTGTGCACCAGTACGTTTCGCGGTTTCCACGATTTCCTGGGTTGATTGGTCGATCAGGCGATGGTCAAAAGCCTTCAACCTGATACGGATTTGCTGGTTTTGCATTGGATTCAGACTCCAGATTGCTGTTCCCACCGAGCGCAATACGCCCGTTAAAAGGAGGCGCAATTCTATAGACGACCTAACAGGGTGTCAACCCAATAAAAAAGGCCCCCGCTAAGCGGGGGCCCCTTCAAAACACTAAAGGTCACTCAAAAAAGAGCTTACTCGAGGATTTTAGCTACAACGCCAGCACCAACGGTACGGCCGCCTTCACGGATTGCGAAGCGCAGACCGTCTTCCATCGCGATGGTTTTGATCAGGGTGACAACCATTTTGATGTTGTCGCCTGGCATTACCATTTCTACGCCTTCCGGCAGTTCGCAGTTACCAGTTACGTCGGTAGTACGGAAGTAGAACTGTGGACGGTAGCCTTTGAAGAACGGAGTGTGACGACCGCCTTCTTCTTTGCTCAGCACGTACACTTCAGCTTCGAACTTGGTGTGCGGCTTAACCGAACCTGGCTTAACCAGAACCTGGCCACGCTCAACGTCGTCACGCTTGGTACCACGCAGCAGAACGCCGCAGTTCTCGCCAGCACGACCTTCGTCGAGCAGCTTACGGAACATTTCAACACCGGTGCAGGTGGTGACGGTAGTGTCACGCAGACCAACGATTTCCAGTGGATCTTGAACCTTGACGATACCGCGCTCGATACGACCAGTTACAACAGTACCGCGACCGGAGATCGAGAATACGTCTTCGATTGGCATCAGGAACGGCTTGTCGATAACACGGACTGGATCTGGAATGTAGCTGTCCAGAGTCTCAACCAGTTTACGAACGGACGTGGTGCCCATTTCGTTATCGTCTTTGCCTTCCAGAGCCATACGAGCAGAACCGATGATGATCGGAGTGTCGTCACCTGGGAAGTCGTAAGTGCTCAGCAGATCGCGCACTTCCATCTCAACCAGTTCCAGCAGCTCAGCGTCGTCTACCAGGTCAGCCTTGTTCAGGTAGACAACGATGTACGGTACACCTACCTGACGGGACAGCAGGATGTGCTCACGGGTTTGCGGCATCGGACCATCAGCGGCCGAGCAAACCAGGATCGCGCCGTCCATCTGGGCAGCACCGGTGATCATGTTCTTCACATAGTCAGCGTGACCTGGGCAGTCAACGTGAGCGTAGTGACGGATCAGCGAGTTGTATTCAACGTGCGCGGTGTTGATGGTGATACCACGAGCTTTTTCTTCTGGTGCGCTGTCGATTTTATCGAAATCGACGACTGCAGAACCGAAAATTTCGGAGCAAACGCGAGTCAGAGCAGCAGTCAGTGTAGTTTTACCGTGGTCAACGTGACCGATAGTGCCAACGTTGACGTGCGGAAGGGAACGATCAAATTTTTCTTTAGCCACGACAAATAACTCCTAGCCTAAGGCGCTGAATCAGCCTTGTTTTTTGGTTACAGCATCGACGATGTGCGACGGAGCTGCATTGTATTTTTTGAATTCCATAGAGTAGCTTGCGCGACCCTGGGACATGGAGCGAACGTCGGTCGCATAACCGAACATCTCACCCAACGGAACCTCGGCACGAATCACTTTACCGGAAACCGTATCTTCCATACCCAAGATCATGCCGCGACGACGGTTAAGGTCGCCCATCACGTCACCCATATAGTCTTCAGGCGTAACAACCTCTACCGCCATGATCGGCTCAAGCAACTCACCACCGCCCTTCTGGGCCAGTTGCTTGGTCGCCATGGAAGCAGCCACCTTAAACGCCATCTCGTTCGAGTCGACGTCATGGTAGGAACCATCAAACACGGTAGCCTTCAGGCCGATCAGCGGATAACCGGCAACAACACCGTTCTTCATCTGCTCTTCGATACCCTTCTGGATAGCCGGGATGTATTCCTTCGGAACAACACCACCTACCACTTCGTTTACGAATTGCAGACCTTCCTGACCTTCGTCAGCAGGCGCAAAACGGATCCAGCAATGACCAAACTGGCCACGACCGCCGGATTGACGAACGAACTTGCCTTCGATTTCACAATTCTTCGTGATGCGCTCACGATAGGAAACCTGAGGCTTGCCGATGTTGGCTTCGACGTTGAACTCACGGCGCATCCGGTCAACCAGGATGTCCAAGTGGAGCTCGCCCATGCCAGAGATGATCGTTTGACCAGTCTCTTCATCAGTCTTGACGCGGAAAGACGGGTCTTCCTGAGCAAGTTTGCCCAGTGCAATACCCATTTTTTCCTGGTCATCCTTGGTCTTCGGCTCAACGGCGACCGAAATAACCGGTTCCGGGAAGTCCATGCGAACCAGGATGATTGGCTTGTCAGCGTTGCACAAGGTTTCACCAGTGGTGACGTCCTTCATGCCGATCAGGGCCGCGATGTCGCCAGCGCGTACTTCCTTGATCTCTTCGCGAGCGTTTGCGTGCATCTGCACCATACGACCCACGCGCTCTTTTTTGCCTTTGACCGAGTTGATCACGCCGTCGCCGGATGCCAACACGCCCGAGTAAACACGGACAAAGGTCAAAGTACCCACGAATGGGTCGGTAGCGATCTTGAACGCCAAAGCCGAGAACGGCTCGCTGTCGTCCGCATGACGCTCCATCTGAATTTCTTCGTTATCAGGGTCGGTACCCTTGATAGCAGGAATGTCAATTGGAGCCGGCAAGTAGTCGATCACGGCGTCGAGAACCAGGGGAACACCCTTGTTCTTGAAGGAAGAACCGCAAACAGCAAGAACGATCTCACCAGCGATAGTACGCTGACGCAGAGCGGCCTTGATTTCCTCGTTGGTGAGTTCTTCACCTTCAAGGTACTTGTTCATCAGCTCTTCGTTGGCTTCGGCTGCAGCCTCTACCATATTGCCGCGCCATTCATCAGCCAGCTCCTGCAATTCAGCAGGGATAGGCTTGCGAACAGGAACCATGCCTTTGTCAGCGTCATTCCAGTAAACAGCTTCCATAGCCATCAGGTCGATTTGACCCTGGAAGTTGTCTTCAGCACCGATGGCCAACTGAATAGGCACCGGAGTGTGACCCAGACGCTGCTTGATCTGAGCAATTACGCGCAGAAAGTTAGCACCGGCACGGTCCATCTTGTTCACGTAGACGATACGTGGAACGCCGTATTTGTTGGCTTGACGCCATACGGTTTCGGACTGAGGCTCTACACCGGAAGTACCGCAGAACACAACGACCGCGCCGTCGAGTACACGCAGGGAACGCTCAACTTCAATGGTGAAGTCTACGTGGCCCGGGGTGTCAATAACGTTGAAACGGTATTGGTCTTTGTGTTGCTTCTCGGAACCCTGCCAGAAGGCAGTGATAGCAGCAGAAGTAATGGTAATACCACGCTCCTGCTCCTGAACCATCCAGTCCGTGGTCGCGGCGCCGTCATGCACCTCGCCCATTTTGTGGCTTTTGCCGGTGTAAAAAAGGACGCGCTCGGTGGTGGTGGTTTTACCAGCATCCACGTGAGCGACGATACCGATGTTACGGTAACGGCTAATCGGAGTAGTACGAGCCATAAAGCCCTCGCAAATATAGTGACGCTGAAATTAGAAGCGGTAGTGCGAGAAAGCCTTGTTGGCCTCGGCCATACGGTGCACGTCTTCACGCTTCTTGACCGCAGCACCTTTACCTTCGGCGGCGTCCATCAGTTCGCCAGCCAAACGCAGAGCCATAGACTTCTCACCGCGCTTGCGCGCGAAGTCTACCAGCCAACGCATTGCCAGAGCATTACGACGGGACGGACGAACTTCGACAGGAACCTGGTAAGTAGCACCGCCTACACGGCGCGACTTCACTTCGACCAGCGGAGCGATGGCGTCGAGAGCTTTCTCGAAGATTTCCAGGGGGTCGCTGTTCTTGCGTTCTTTAACCTTTTCCAGCGCGCCATAAACGATACGCTCGGCAACGGCTTTTTTGCCGCTTTCCATTACGTGGTTCATGAACTTGGCCAGGATCTGGCTGCCGTATTTTGGATCGTCAAGCACTTCGCGCTTGGCTGCTACGCGTCTTCTTGGCATGGATAAGCCCTCAAACGGTCTTCAGGTTAGCTCGGGACCACCATCCAACAAAGGATGCGCCCGACCTTACTCTTATCGACTCAGAAAAATAGAAATCTGCAATTTCAAACAGAAGCCAAATACTACTTAGGCTTCTTGGTACCGTATTTCGAGCGACCCTGGTTACGGCCTTTAACGCCGGAAGTATCCAGAGAACCACGAACGGTGTGATAACGAACACCTGGCAAGTCTTTTACACGACCGCCACGGATCAGTACCACGCTGTGTTCTTGCAGGTTGTGACCTTCACCACCGATGTACGAGGAAACCTCGAAACCGTTGGTCAGGCGAACACGGCAGACTTTACGCAATGCCGAGTTAGGTTTTTTCGGCGTGGTGGTATACACACGAGTGCAAACACCGCGACGTTGCGGGCAGTTCTGCAGCGCAGGCACGTCGGATTTCTCGACGATACGCTTACGCGGCTGACGTACCAGCTGGTTGATAGTTGCCATCTACTAGCTCCACTGTTGTCTTGCGACGCTATTGTCTTACAAGAAAAGCAATTGACGAGACAAACGCCCCGCCAAATTTAGGGGTACAAGAGTCTAAAGAGGATCCTGTGCCCAGTCAAGACAAAGCCCCGGCCGCCCCGCCCGGCAACCCGCAAGAAATGTGCGGGTTGCCGGAAGAAAATGCCGAGGCTTTGGTCTTAGTTACCGCTGGAGTTCAACGCTTCCGTCAGGGCAGCTTCAACTTCACTTGCACTGACTCGGGTCGGTTTGTCCATTTCACGACGACGCTTGCGCTCGCTGTGATAAGCCAGACCGGTACCGGCCGGGATCAGACGACCCACAACCACGTTTTCTTTCAGGCCACGCAGGTAGTCGCGCTTGCCTGTCACAGCCGCTTCGGTCAGTACGCGGGTTGTCTCCTGGAAGGAGGCCGCGGAGATGAACGACTCGGTGGACAACGATGCCTTGGTGATACCCAGCAACACGCGAGTGAATTTGGAAACAAACTTGTCGTCTGCGCCCAAACGCTCGTTTTCTACCAGGACGTGAGTCAATTCCATCTGGTCGCCCTTGATGAAACTGGAATCGCCAGACTCGGCAATCTCAACTTTACGCAACATCTGACGCAGAATGGTCTCGATGTGCTTGTCGTTGATCTTCACGCCTTGCAGACGGTATACGTCTTGAATCTCGTTGACGATGTACTTGGCCAGCGCACTGACACCCAGCAAACGCAGGATATCGTGTGGATCGCTAGGACCGTCGGAGATAACTTCGCCGCGGTTCACTTGTTCGCCTTCGAAGACGTTCAGATGACGCCACTTCGGAATCAGCTCTTCGTACGGATCGCTACCGTCGTTCGGGGTAATGACCAGACGACGCTTGCCTTTGGTCTCTTTACCGAATGCGATGGTACCGCTGACTTCTGCAAGGATCGACGCCTCTTTCGGACGACGCGCTTCGAAAAGGTCGGCAACACGTGGCAGACCACCGGTGATGTCACGGGTCTTCGAAGTCTCTTGCGGAATACGAGCGATAACATCACCGATCGCGATCTGCGCACCGTCAGCTACACCAACCAGGGCGTTAGCCGGCAGGAAGTACTGAGCCGGTACGTCAGTACCTGGCAGCAGCAGATCCTTGCCATCCAGACCTACCATCTTCACAGCAGGACGAATGTCCTTGCCAGCGGCCGGGCGGTCTTTTGCGTCGAGCACTTCGATGTTGGTCATACCGGTCAATTCGTCTGTCTGACGCTTGATCGTGATGCCCTCTTCCATGCCAACGTAGGTAACAGTACCTTTCATCTCGGTGACGATTGGGTGGGTGTGCGGATCCCACTTGGCCACGATCGAACCAGCGTCGACCTTGTCGCCTTCCTTCACCGAAATCACTGCACCGTAAGGCAGTTTGTAACGTTCGCGCTCGCGACCGAAGTCATCGGCGATTGCCAGCTCACCAGAGCGGGATACCGCTACCAGATGACCGTCGACACGCTCGACGTGCTTCAGGTTGTGAAGACGGACGGTACCGCCATTCTTGACCTGAACGCTGTCGGCTGCCGAAGTCCGGCTTGCCGCACCACCAATGTGGAACGTACGCATTGTCAGCTGTGTACCCGGCTCACCGATGGACTGTGCAGCAATTACGCCGACAGCTTCACCAATGTTGACCTGGTGACCACGAGCCAGGTCGCGACCGTAGCACTTGGCGCAGATGCCGTAGCGGGTTTCACAACTGATTGGCGAACGAACGATCACTTCGTCGATGCTGTTCAGCTCGATGAATTCGACCCACTTCTCGTCGACCAGCGTACCTGCAGGCACGATGACTTCTTCGGTACCCGGCTTGAATACGTCGCGGGCGATCACTCGACCCAATACGCGTTCACCCAGCGGCTCTACAACGTCCCCGCCTTCAATATGCGGAGTCATCAGCAAGCCATGCTCGGTACCGCAATCCACTTCGGTAACGACCAGATCCTGAGCCACGTCTACCAGACGGCGAGTCAGATAACCGGAGTTAGCGGTTTTCAATGCAGTATCCGCAAGACCCTTACGAGCACCGTGAGTGGAGATGAAGTACTGAAGTACGCTCAAACCTTCACGGAAGTTCGCAGTAATCGGCGTTTCGATGATGGAGCCATCAGGCTTGGCCATCAAACCACGCATACCGGCCAGCTGACGAATCTGTGCAGCAGAACCACGCGCGCCGGAGTCAGCCATCATGTACATCGAGTTGAAGGATTCCTGATCAACTTCGACGCCGTGACGATCGATAACACGCTCTTTGGACAGGTTCGACATCATCGCTTTCGAGACTTCGTCGTTCGCCTTGGACCAAAGGTCGATTACCTTGTTGTACTTCTCGCCCTGAGTAACCAGGCCCGATGCGTACTGGCTTTCGATCTCTTTAACTTCTTCGGTGGCCGCGTCGATGATGCGAGCTTTCTCATCAGGGATAACGAAGTCGTTAACGCCGATGGAAACACCCGAAATGGTCGAGTAGGCAAAACCGGTGTACATCAACTGGTCAGCGAAGATAACGGTCTCTTTCAAACCAACCACGCGGTAGCACTGGTTGATCAGTTTGGAGATCGCCTTTTTCTTCATAGGCTGGTTGACGACGTCGTAGGACAGGCCGGCCGGAACCACCTGGAACAGCAGCGCACGGCCAACAGTAGTGTCGACGATACGAGTGTTCTTGACGCTGCCACCATCACGGTCGTTGACCGTTTCGTGGATACGAACCTTGACCTTGGCGTGCAGGGCCGCTTCGCCGGCGCGGAATACGCGGTCGACTTCCTGCAGATCCGCAAACACACGACCTTCGCCCTTGGCGTTGATCGCTTCGCGAGTCATGTAATACAGACCCAGTACAACGTCCTGCGAAGGAACGATGATTGGCTCACCGTTGGCTGGCGACAGGATGTTGTTGGTCGACATCATGAGCGCGCGCGCTTCGAGCTGAGCTTCCAGCGTCAAAGGCACGTGAACAGCCATCTGGTCGCCGTCGAAGTCGGCGTTGTACGCAGCACAGACCAGCGGGTGCAGCTGAATAGCCTTACCTTCGATCAGAACCGGTTCAAATGCCTGGATGCCCAGACGGTGAAGCGTAGGCGCACGGTTCAGAAGCACCGGGTGTTCGCGAATGACTTCAGCAAGAACGTCCCAGACCTCTGGCAGCTCGCGCTCGACCATTTTCTTGGCAGCTTTGATGGTCGTGGCGAGGCCACGCATTTCCAGCTTGCCGAAAATGAACGGCTTGAACAGCTCGAGAGCCATTTTCTTCGGCAGACCGCACTGGTGCAGACGCAGGGTCGGACCTACGGTAATTACCGAACGACCCGAGTAGTCAACACGCTTACCGAGCAAGTTCTGACGGAAACGACCCTGCTTACCCTTGATCATGTCAGCCAGGGATTTCAGAGGGCGCTTGTTAGAACCGGTGATTGCACGACCACGACGACCGTTGTCGAGCAGTGCATCGACTGCTTCCTGCAACATACGCTTTTCGTTGCGCACGATGATGTCAGGAGCAGACAGATCCAGCAGACGCTTTAGACGGTTGTTACGGTTGATCACTCGACGATACAGATCGTTGAGGTCGGAGGTCGCGAAACGACCACCGTCAAGCGGAACCAGAGGACGCAGATCTGGCGGCAGAACCGGCAGAACGGTCAGCACCATCCATTCAGGAAGGTTGCCGGAACCCTGGAACGCTTCCATCAGCTTCAGACGCTTGGACAGCTTCTTGATCTTGGTCTCGGAATTGGTTTGCGGAATTTCTTCACGCAGACGGCCGATTTCGTGCTCAAGATCGATAGCGTGCAGCAGTTCGCGGACAGCTTCGGCACCCATACGGGCGTCGAAATCATCACCGAACTCTTCGAGCGCTTCGAAATACTGCTCGTCGTTCAGCAGCTGACCCTTTTCGAGGGTGGTCATGCCTGGATCGATAACGACATAGCTCTCGAAGTAGAGAACGCGTTCGATATCACGCAGGGTCATGTCCATCAGCAAGCCGATACGGGACGGCAGCGATTTCAGGAACCAGATGTGGGCAACTGGCGAAGCCAGTTCGATGTGGGCCATGCGCTCACGACGAACCTTGGCCAAGGCCACTTCAACACCGCATTTTTCGCAGATGACACCACGGTGCTTCAGGCGCTTGTACTTACCGCACAGGCACTCGTAATCTTTTACCGGGCCAAAGATTTTGGCGCAGAACAGACCATCACGCTCAGGCTTGAACGTACGGTAGTTGATGGTTTCCGGCTTTTTAACTTCACCGAACGACCAAGAGCGGATCATCTCAGGCGATGCAAGTCCGATACGGATTGCGTCGAACTCTTCGACTTGACCCTGGTTTTTCAGCAAATTCAGTAGGTCTTTCAAGGCTTTCCTCCTGGCGGAGCAGGGGAGCAGGCAATACCGCCCTGCCCCCGATTCGCGTCACGTGTTATTCGGTTTCCAGATCGATATCGATACCGAGCGAACGAATTTCTTTGATCAACACGTTGAAAGACTCGGGCATGCCCGGCTCCATACGGTGATCGCCGTCCACGATGTTTTTGTACATCTTGGTACGACCGTTCACATCGTCCGACTTCACTGTGAGCATTTCTTGCAGAGTGTACGCCGCGCCGTATGCTTCCAGCGCCCACACTTCCATCTCCCCGAAACGCTGACCACCGAACTGTGCCTTACCACCCAGCGGCTGCTGGGTAACCAGGCTGTAAGAACCAGTGGAACGCGCGTGCATCTTGTCGTCCACCAAGTGGTTCAGCTTCAGCATGTACATGTAGCCGACCGTTACCGGGCGCTCAAACTTGTTGCCAGTACGACCGTCGAACAGCTGCATCTGGCCGCTTTCCGGCATATCTGCCAGTTTGAGCATTGCCTTGATTTCGCTTTCCTTGGCACCGTCGAAAACCGGGGTAGCCATCGGTACGCCGTTACGCAGGTTCTTCGCGAGGTCCAGAATCTCGTTGTCGGTGAGGTCTTCCAGGGTTTCCTGACGACCGCCGATTTCGTTATAGATCTCGTTAAGGAACTTGCGCAGCTCAGCCACTTTACGCTGCTCTTCGAGCATGCGGTTGATCTTCTCGCCCAGACCTTTGGCCGCGAGGCCAAGGTGAGTTTCGAGAATCTGACCAACGTTCATACGCGAAGGTACGCCCAGCGGGTTGAGGACGATGTCCACCGGCGTGCCATTGGCATCGTGCGGCATGTCTTCAACCGGCATGATCACAGAGACCACACCCTTGTTACCGTGACGACCGGCCATCTTGTCGCCCGGCTGGATGCGACGACGGATTGCCAGATAGACCTTGACGATTTTCAGAACGCCTGGAGCCAGGTCATCGCCCTGCTGCAGTTTGCGTTTCTTGTCTTCGAACTTGTCATCCAGAAGACGGCGACGATCAACGATGTAGGCCTGAGCCTTTTCAAGCTGCTCGTTCAGAGCATCTTCAGCCATGCGCAGTTTGAACCACTGACCATGCTCAAGACCATCGAGTACTTCGTTAGTGATTTCCTGACCTTTCTTGAGGCCAGCACCGCCTTCCGCTACACGACCCACCAGCGCAGAACGCAGACGCTCGAAAGTAGCGCCTTCGACAATACGGAACTCTTCGTTCAGGTCCTTGCGGATCTCGTCGAGTTGCGACTTCTCGATGGACAGGGCACGTGCATCACGCTCAACGCCATCTCGGGTGAAGACCTGAACGTCAATGACTGTACCTTTGGTGCCGGTTGGCACGCGCAGGGAAGTGTCTTTAACGTCGCTGGCCTTCTCACCGAAGATCGCGCGCAACAGTTTTTCTTCCGGAGTCAGCTGGGTCTCGCCTTTCGGAGTGACTTTACCGACCAGGATGTCGCCAGCGCCAACTTCGGCACCTACGTAAACGATACCTGCTTCATCCAGCTTGTTCAGAGCAGCTTCACCCACGTTAGGGATGTCAGCTGTGATTTCCTCAGGCCCAAGCTTGGTGTCACGAGCCACACAGGTCAGTTCCTGAATGTGGATCGTGGTGAAGCGGTCTTCCTGAACAACGCGCTCGGAAAGACAGATGGAGTCTTCGAAGTTGAAACCGTTCCAGGCCATGAACGCGATGCGCATGTTCTGACCCAGCGCCAGTTCACCCATATCGGTGGACGGGCCGTCAGCCATGATGTCGCTACGCTGAACGCGATCGCCCTTGCTGACCAGCGGACGCTGGTTGATGCAGGTGTTCTGGTTGGAGCGGGTGTATTTGGTCAGGTTGTAGATGTCTACACCCGCCTCACCTGTTTCAACTTCGTCATCGGCAACGCGAACCACGATACGACTGGCATCAACCGAATCGATCACACCACCACGACGAGCCACGACGCAAACGCCGGAGTCGCGTGCAACGTTGCGCTCCATGCCAGTACCAACCAGCGGCTTGTCGGCACGCAAGGTCGGTACAGCCTGACGCTGCATGTTCGAACCCATCAACGCACGGTTGGCGTCATCGTGCTCGAGGAACGGAATCAACGAAGCGGCTACCGAAACAACCTGCTTGGGCGAAACGTCCATCAGGGTGACATCGGCTGGCGCCTTGACGGTGAACTCGTTCAAGTGACGCACGGCAACCAGCTCGTCGATCAGCTCTTGCTTGTCGTTCATTGCGGCCGAAGCCTGTGCAATGACGTGGTCAGCTTCTTCGATCGCTGAAAGGAAAACGATCTCTTCGGTGACCAGACCTTCCTTGACCACACGGTACGGGCTTTCAAGGAAGCCGTACTGGTTGGTGCGGGCATAGGCCGCCAGGGAGTTGATCAGGCCGATGTTCGGACCTTCCAGCGTTTCGATAGGGCACACGCGACCGTAGTGAGTCGGGTGAACGTCTCGAACTTCAAAACCAGCACGCTCACGAGTCAAACCACCAGGGCCGAGTGCAGAAACACGGCGTTTGTGGGTGATCTCGGAAAGCGGGTTGTTCTGGTCCATGAACTGGGAAAGCTGGCTGGAACCAAAGAATTCCTTGACCGCTGCCGCAACCGGTTTGGCGTTGATCAGGTCCTGAGGCATCAGGCCTTCGCTTTCTGCCATAGACAGACGTTCTTTAACCGCACGCTCGACACGGACCAGACCTACGCGGAACTGGTTTTCGGCCATCTCGCCTACGCAACGAACACGACGGTTACCGAGGTGGTCGATGTCATCGACGATGCCTTTGCCGTTACGGATGTCAACGAGGGTCTTGAGGACCGCAACGATGTCTTCCTTGCACAGCACGCCCGAACCTTCGATTTCGGTGCGACCGATACGACGGTTGAACTTCATACGACCTACAGCAGACAGGTCATAACGCTCAGGGCTGAAGAACAGGTTGTTGAACAGCGTTTCAGCTGCATCCTTGGTAGGCGGCTCGCCAGGACGCATCATGCGATAGATCTCGACCAGGGCTTCCAGCTGGTTGCTGGTGGAGTCGATCTTCAATGTGTCGGAGACGAACGGACCACAGTCGATGTCGTTGGTGTACAACGTCTCGATACGGACAACCTGAGCCTTGGCGATCTTGCCCAGGATTTCAGTGTTCAGCTCGGTGTTGCATTCAGCAATGATCTCACCAGTGGCCGGATGCACAATGACCTTGGCAGTCGTACGACCCAGGACGTAGTCCAGAGGTACTTCCAGCTCTTTGATCCCGGCTTTTTCCAGCTGATTGATGTGACGGGCAGTGATACGGCGCCCCTGCTCGACAATGACCTTGCCTTTGTCGTCCAGGATATCCAGAACGGCAATTTCACCACGCAGGCGCTGAGGCACCAGCTCCAGGCTGAGGTTTTCACCGCGCACATGGAATACGTTGGTGGTATAGAAAGCATCGAGCACTTGCTCGGTGGTGTAACCCAGAGCGCGCAGAAGTACGGACGCAGGCAGCTTGCGACGACGGTCGATACGGACGAATACGCAGTCTTTCGGATCGAACTCGAAGTCCAGCCACGAACCGCGGTAAGGAATGATACGCGCGGAGTAAAGCAGCTTACCGGAGCTGTGAGTCTTGCCACGGTCGTGGTCGAAGAATACGCCAGGCGAACGGTGAAGCTGAGACACGATAACGCGCTCGGTGCCGTTGATTACAAAGGTACCGTTTTCAGTCATCAGGGGAATTTCACCCATGTAGACTTCTTGCTCTTTGATGTCCTTGATCGCTTTGTTCGACGATTCTTTGTCGAAAATGATCAGACGGACCTTGACTCGCAGAGGTACAGCGTAAGTCACACCGCGCAGCACGCATTCCTTGACATCAAATGCCGGTTCGCCCAAGCGATAACCTACATACTCCAGCGCAGCATTGCCGGAGTAGCTGATGATCGGGAAAACGGATTTGAAGGCTGCATGCAGACCGACGTCGCGGAACTGATCTTTGGTCGCTCCCGCCTGCAGGAATTCGCGATACGAATCCAGCTGGATGGCCAAGAGATACGGCACATCCATTACGTCCGGCAACTTGCTAAAGTCCTTGCGGATACGTTTTTTCTCAGTATATGAGTAAGCCATCAGCGTTCCCCAGCTTGGTCACCTGCTTGTTTGGCTCCCTCCCGACGGAAGCAGCCAGAAAATCTTGCAAACCCCTTGGTTTGCGCCACCGCCATTGGTGGATACCACACGCTATAAACGTTGACCGCGCCAATCGTCTATAACGGAAAAAGGCCGGTGGCAAAAGCCACCAGCCATCAGCCTTTCGCTAAACGCGTGGGCTGGACACTCAAAATCGATGCTTATTTCAGCTCGACTTTAGCGCCTGCTTCTTCCAGAGTAGCTTTGGCTTTGTCAGCTGCGTCTTTGGCAACAGCTTCCAGAACGATGCCTGGAGCGCCGTCAACGACTGCCTTGGCTTCTTTCAGGCCCAGACCGGTCAGCTCACGTACTGCCTTGATCACGTTAACTTTCTTCTCGCCAGCTTCCAGCAGCATGACGTTGAATTCAGTTTGTTCTTCAACAACAGCAGCAGCAGCGGCTGGACCAGCAGAACCGGCAGCAGCAGTAACGCCGAACTTCTCTTCGAATGCCTTGATCAGTTCTACAACCTGAATTACGGACATTTCAGCTACGGCGTTAAGGATATCGTCTTGAGAGATAGACATGACTCAATTTCCTGAATTGGGGGACGGCCTACGCGACCATCAAAATAAACAAAAATACGCGAAAAGATCTGACTCAGCCTTAAGCTGCAGCTGCTTCTTTTTGGTCGCGAACAGCCGCCAGAGTACGAGCCAATTTGCTGGTAGCGCCTTGAATCACGCTCATCAGCTGAGAAATTGCTTCGTTACGGGTCGGCAAGGTTGCCAGTACGTCGATCTGATTAGCTGCGAGGAACTTGCCCTCGAACGCAGCTGCCTTGATCTCGAACTTGTCCTGACCTTTCGCGAATTCCTTGAACAAACGGGCAGCAGCGCCAGGATGTTCGTTGGAGAACGCGATCAAGGTCGGGCCGGTGAACACGTCGTTGAGGACACTGAATTCAGTGTCAGCAACAGCGCGCTTGAGCAGGGTGTTACGTACAACGCGTACGTAAACGCCAGCTTCACGAGCCTCTTTACGGAGTCCGGTCATTGCGCTAACCGTCACACCACGGGCATCAGCCACGACAGCGGACAGACCAGCTTTGGCAGCCTCGTTGACTTCAGCGACGATGGCCTTCTTGTCTTCGAGTTTAATTGCCACGGGTTTAACTCCTGCTTGTTACCGTTTCATCCGACCGAAGCCAGATGTCGTTTTGGTGTCTGATTCGGTAAGGAACCGGGAGCACCATCTGCGTAGGCTTGTGGTTTAAGACTTGCGTCGCCTACGGTCTTGGATAGCCCCCGCCATGCAGGGACCCCAATCTTTCAAACAGCGCGGCAAACAACACCGCGCCATTCTGTCTTACGCTTCCAGAGAACCTTGGTCGATGACCAGGCCTGGGCCCATGGTGGTGCTCAGGGTGATGCGCTTGACGTAAATACCTTTCGAGGAAGCAGGCTTGATACGCTTCAGATCAGCGATCAGGGCTTCAACGTTTTCCTTCAGCTTGACAGCGTCGAAACCGACCTTGCCAACCGAAGTGTGGATGATGCCGTTTTTGTCGGTGCGATAACGAACCTGACCGGCCTTGGCGTTCTTGACGGCGTTAGCGACGTCAGGAGTAACGGTGCCGACTTTAGGGTTAGGCATCAGGCCACGAGGACCGAGAACCTGACCCAGCTGGCCAACAACACGCATTGCATCAGGAGAAGCAATAACGACGTCGTAGTTCAGATCGCCCGCTTTCATTTCAGCAGCCAGATCGTCCATACCAACGCGATCAGCGCCTGCAGCCAGAGCAGCTTCAGCAGCCGGGCCCTGGGTGAAAACTGCAACGCGTACAGTTTTACCGGTGCCGTGCGGCAGGACGGTAGCGCTACGAACAACCTGGTCGGATTTACGAGGATCAACACCCAGGTTGACAGCGACGTCGATGGACTCGCTGAACTTGACAGTCGACAGCTCAGTGAGCAGCGCAGCGGCGTCTACGAAATTGTAAGACTTGCCAGCTTCGATTTTTTCGGCGATTGCCTTTTGACGCTTGGTCAGCTTAGCCATTACACACCCTCCACGTTAAGGCCCATGCTACGAGCGGAACCGGCGATGGTACGCACGGCCGCTTCCATGTCAGCTGCAGTCAGATCCGCATTTTTTGCTTTAGCGATATCTTCCAGCTGAGCACGAGTCACGGTGCCAACTTTAACGGTGTTCGGGCGAGCCGAGCCGCTGGTCAAGCCTGCAGCTTTCTTCAGCAGAACCGATGCAGGGGTACTTTTTGTTTCGAAAGTGAAGCTACGGTCGCTGTATACAGTGATGATCACTGGAGTCGGCAAGCCTGGCTCGATACCCTGGGTACGGGCGTTGAACGCTTTGCAGAATTCCATGATGTTCACACCGTGCTGACCCAAAGCAGGACCAACTGGCGGGCTTGGGTTAGCCTGAGCGGCTTTCACTTGCAGCTTGATGTACGCGGTTATCTTCTTGGCCATGAGGCACTCCAATTACGGGTTCAAGCGCCAAAAAGGCTCCCCGGTTACTTACACGTATATCCCAGTGACGAAAAAACCCCACAGCCTATAAGCTGCGGGGTATGGGATTTCAGCTCAGCTAGACCTTTTCGACCTGGCTAAACTCTAGCTCTACCGGAGTAGAGCGTCCGAAAATGAGCACCGCCACCTGAATACGGCTCTTTTCGTAGTTAACTTCTTCAACCGTACCGTTGAAATCGGCGAACGGACCGTCGGTGACGCGAACAACCTCACCCGGCTCGAACAGCGTTTTCGGCTTCGGCTTGTCGCTACCGTCAGCGACACGACGCAGAATCGCTTCCGCTTCCTTGTCGGTGATCGGTGCTGGTTTATCAGCAGTACCGCCGATGAAACCCATGACACGAGGAGTGTCCTTGACCAAGTGCCAAGTACCCTCATTCATATCCATCTGTACAAGCACATAACCAGGGAAGAACTTGCGTTCGCTTTTGCGCTTCTGGCCATTACGCATTTCAACCACTTCTTCAGTGGGAACCAGAATTTCGCCGAAGCCATCTTCCATGCCTGCCAGCTTCACACGCTCGACCAACGAGCGCATGACATGCTTCTCGTAACCCGAGTAAGCATGCACTACGTACCAACGCTTAGCCACGGGACACCCTTAGCCAACTATCAAGGAAACAAGCCAGCCGAGCAGGGAATCTAGCCCCCACAGCAGCAACGCCATAACCAGCACAACAGCCACAACGATCAACGTGGTTTGCGTGGTTTCTTGGCGAGTAGGCCAAACGACTTTACGGATCTCTGCACGGGCTTCTTTCGCCAAAACGAAGAAAGCCTTACCTTTGCCAGTCTGCAGCGCTACAAAAGCAGCAGCAGCGGCAATCACAAGGAGAGCAAGAACGCGGTACAGGATCGGCTCAGCAGAGTAGTACTGATTACCGACAACACCCACGACAACCAAAACGACTACCAGGAGCCACTTCAGCAAGTCAAAGCGAGAGTCTGATGCTTCAGCCTTGGGATTCATCTACGGAGATCCTGTGAAAAGAAAGCCAGATTACATCTAGGAAATCTGGCAGGTCAGGAGGGAATCGAACCCCCAACCTACGGTTTTGGAGACCGTCGCTCTGCCAATTGAGCTACTGACCTAAAAGCAAAATCAGGCCGAACATTATGCTGACCTGACGAGAGTTTTTCAATGCCTTATTCAGGATTAACCTGCCCCAAAAGCAGAATCCAAACAAGACATCAGGCGGACCAACACAACCGAACCACCTAAAACAAAGGCAGATATTTTCATATCTGCCTTTAGCAATGGAGCTCTTGAGCGGATTCGAACCGCTGACCTCACCCTTACCAAGGGTGTGCTCTACCAACTGAGCTACAAGAGCAAATCACAATGCATAAGCTGCAAGCTTGGAGCGGGTAGCGGGAATCGAACCCGCATCATCAGCTTGGAAGGCTGAGGTTCTACCACTAAACTATACCCGCGCAATTTGCAGCTTGCGCTAAATCTGGTGGAGGGGGAAGGATTCGAACCTTCGAAGTCGTAGACGTCAGATTTACAGTCTGATCCCTTTGGCCGCTCGGGAACCCCTCCTAAGCGAGGCAGCATTCTCAACTCATGCCGCCCTTCTGTCAACCTTTTTCTCAGTAAAAACCTGAGGTTACATGCGTTAACTACTGCAGCTTCGTTAATGAGACTTTCACCTCACTGCGAAGCGGGCGCCATTCTATGCAAACTACTCAGCAGTTGCAATGCCCTCACATGACATTATTTGATTTTTTAACAGGGGAAAATCCTGGCTCAACCGGCTGATTGTATCTGCCTCTACAAGACGCCGACTTTCCGGGGTGATTTTTAACCAGTACACCGTAGAACCACCCGACTGAACGGGCCGAAACTGCGATTGAATATCAAGGCTATTCAGTCGCTGCTCGACCAGACGAGCCTCTTCCTGCCTGGCGAAGCCACCCACATACAGACATTTTGCTTCGGGACTACCTACTGCCTTGCCTCCCTCCGACTCACTCAGTAGTCGAATATCCTGCCGTGGGGCGCTATGCAATGATAAGGGCATGACCTCTTTTGCCCTGAGAGGAGCCTCTTGCTGGTGCCATACGTAATAAAGGCCGTTTAGCATCAAAAGGAGAAGAAATAACCAACGCATAAGTACCTCAGCGCAAAGGGCAAGCGAGAGCCAGGCCAACAAACACCAGATCCGGAACAATTCGAGCCTCTGGCAACACATCTGCAACCAGCGCAGCATCACCTCCAGTCACGAAGATAACAAAGTCAGCCCCCCAGTAGCCGCGTGCGATTTCGATCTGCGTCAAAGCGAACCCTCGGAGCATCAGAGAACAACCGCGCTCCACCGCTTCCGCTGTGGCACGTCCGGGCACCCTATGAGCGAGAGCCTTTTCGGCCTCGACATCGTAATAGCGGATACGGCGAGTATGCGTACGCAATTGATTGCGCATCAGAGGCATGCCTGGGCAGATGAACCCGCCAAGATGGCCTCCTGTAGCATCGACGAAATCAGAGGTCACTGCAGTCCCCAGATCAATCACCAGGCATGCGCGACGAACGAGATGATAGGCGCCCACCAAAGCTAACCAGCGATCCAGACCCAGACGCCCGAAATCTTCATAGCCGTTGATCACACCCGCAAGCTGGCGCGCCGGAGCAGCGCACACGGGCGTTACCGAGAAGGCATCGATCAGCAGCGCAACAAGCTTCGCCGTTTCGTCTGCGCTACGAACACTGACCAGGCGGCACTGATTGAACGGCACCCCAGGAAGCTTGCCGAGACTCTCAAGCAAGGCAGCGTCCGAGTCCACTACACCACCACCGACCATCACTGCGTGATCACTGGTCGTTATCCGCCATTTGATGAAGCTGTTGCCGCAATCGAGCTCAAGAATCATCACGCAACCTCAGACTGAGCTCGCCACCGCTAAAGCTTTTTTCTATACCACTGACTTCCAAGCGCAATGCTCCAAGCGAGTCGATTCCCAATACCACCCCCTCAACGGCCCCCACGCCAGAGAGCAATGTGACCTTGGCGCCCTGCCAGAGATGACCTTGCTCCCACTCCTCCCGGAAAGCAGCAAAACCCTCTTTACGATGCACAGCCAGCAGCGCATTCAATTGGCTGCTTATTCGAGCGGCAATATCGTTTCGATCTACAAAGTGCCCTGTCTCCAACCGTACAGATGTCCACTGCTGATCAACCTCGGCAGAAGCCCGCATATTGACGTTGACCCCTATGCCGATGACCACGTGACACACATCTGCCGGGTCACCGATAAGTTCTAGAAGTATGCCGGCTATCTTTTGTCTTCCCACAAGCACATCGTTAGGCCATTTGAGGCCGGCACCATGAACTCCAATGTCACGCAGCACATTCATCACAGCGAGCCCTACCAGCAAGCTGAGGCCTTCAAGCTGGCGCATACCACCGTCAATTCGCAAGACCAGGCTGTAGTATAGATTTTCAGCAAATGGACTTACCCATTTGCGGCCTCGCCGCCCCCTTCCGGAGGTCTGCCGTTCCGCAAGAACAAGCAAGGGCATGGAAACGTCTTGACCAATCAGCCTTACTGCTTCGGCATTGGTGGAGTCAATTGAGTCATAAGTCCGGACAGACCAGTCGGCAGGGAGGCCCGCTTTCTCTATGGCTGAGGGACTAAGAAGAGAGATGGGCGCCGCAAGTCGATACCCACGGCCTCGCACCTTGTGAACTGCAATACCGAGATCGGCCTCAACCTGCTGCAGTTGCTTCCAGACGGCGCTGCGACTCACCCCCAAGGTCTTGCCCAGAGCCTGGCCGGAATGAAATGCACCATCAGCAAGAAGCGTTAACAAAGTCAGCATTTAAATTCGCCCGGCAGTAAGGCACGCATCATAGCCACGCAATGGCATGATGCATAGAAACGAAAACGTGTTTTCAAAGCAGAAATGGCGAACGCCATAAAAACAAAAACCCTCAACGCATAAGCGATGAGGGTTTTTGGAATTCAATCTTGACGATGACCTACTCTCACATGGGGAAACCCCACACTACCATCGGCGATACATCGTTTCACTGCTGAGTTCGGGATGGGATCAGGTGGTTCCAATGCTCTATGGTCGTCAAGAAATTCGGGTACCGAGTCGTGCCATACGGCGCGCTTCAGCAAATCGGGTATGTGACAGTCGGTTATTCAGGTGTCGCTTGTGACGCAAACTTTCGGTTCGTGTCATCTTCACAGTCACCGCAATCTGGTCGTTCGACGCAAATTGCTTGGGTGTTATATGGTCAAGCCTCACGGGCAATTAGTATTGGTTAGCTCAACGCCTCACAGCGCTTACACACCCAACCTATCAACGTCGTAGTCTTCGACGGCCCTTCAGGGAACTCAAGGTTCCAGTGAGATCTCATCTTGAGGCAAGTTTCCCGCTTAGATGCTTTCAGCGGTTATCTTTTCCGAACATAGCTACCCGGCAATGCCACTGGCGTGACAACCGGAACACCAGAGGTTCGTCCACTCCGGTCCTCTCGTACTAGGAGCAGCCCCTCTCAAATCTCAAACGTCCACGGCAGATAGGGACCGAACTGTCTCACGACGTTCTAAACCCAGCTCGCGTACCACTTTAAATGGCGAACAGCCATACCCTTGGGACCGGCTTCAGCCCCAGGATGTGATGAGCCGACATCGAGGTGCCAAACACCGCCGTCGATATGAACTCTTGGGCGGTATCAGCCTGTTATCCCCGGAGTACCTTTTATCCGTTGAGCGATGGCCCTTCCATACAGAACCACCGGATCACTAAGACCTACTTTCGTACCTGCTCGACGTGTCTGTCTCGCAGTCAAGCGCGCTTTTG
>NZ_CP046035.1:4882500-5405000 GCF_000156995.2 Pseudomonas coronafaciens pv. oryzae str. 1_6
TCTACCACTTCACCATCTATACGTACGCCGCCGGACGCCAGCAGATCACGAGCAACTGCAGCATTCTTAACCAGCCCCGCCTTATTAAGGACGGCCGAGATAGGCATATCCTCAGCGGCAGCTACCGATATCTCCGGCAGGTCTTCCGGCAGCTCGCCTTCCTTCATACGGTTACCGGCAGAACGATGCGCACTGGCTGCCGCTTCTTCTCCATGAAAACGCGCAACCAGCTCTTCAGCCAGCTTGATTTTGATGTCCCGCGGATTGGCGCCCGCCTCGCAATCGGCTTTGAAACCATTGATCTCTTCCATGGAGCGAAAGCTCAACAGCTCAAAGTAGCGCCACATCAATGAATCCGGGATCGATACCAGCTTGCTGTACATAATGCCTGGCGCTTCCTGAATGCCGACATAGTTGCCCAGAGACTTGGACATCTTCTTCACGCCATCCAGCCCTTCCAGCAAAGGCATGGTCAGAATGCACTGCGGCTCTTGCCCGTACGAACGCTGAAGCTCACGCCCCATCAACAGGTTGAATTTCTGATCGGTGCCGCCCAGCTCGACGTCAGCCTTCAAGGCTACCGAGTCATACCCCTGCACCAGCGGGTAAAGAAACTCGTGGATGGCAATGGATTGATTGCTCTTATAGCGCTTGTCGAAATCGTCACGCTCAAGCATCCGCGCAACCGTGTATTGCGAAGACAGACGAATAAAATCAGCCGGGCTGAGTTTATCCATCCACGTCGAATTGAAGGCCACCTCGGTCTTCGCGGGGTCAAGGATCTTGAAAACCTGAGATTTGTAAGTCTCTGCGTAATCGAGAACCTGCTCACGCGTGAGCGGCGGGCGCGTGGCACTTTTGCCGCTAGGGTCGCCGATCATGCCGGTGAAGTCGCCGATCAGAAATATGACCTGGTGCCCCAGATCCTGAAACTGGCGCAGCTTGTTAATAAGGACGGTGTGCCCCAGGTGCAGATCAGGTGCTGTCGGGTCGAACCCGGCCTTGATACGCAGTGGCTGACCACGCTTGAGCTTTTCGACCAGCTCGGCCTCGACCAGGAGTTCATCTGCACCGCGCTTTATAAGCGCCAGCTGTTCTTCAACCGACTTCATTTCAGCCCCCAATTCAAAGGGGCTCAACCTTACAAGATCAGAGCCCAATTACAAGTTTTGCCCAGCCTTCACCTGCATATCGGTGACTGATACGCGGCAAGGGTTGCTTCGAGCAGGTTTTGGTTATATTTTATACAGTTATTTCATCTTCATCATGTCATTCATCTTTTCCATTTCACCTTTTTCAAAGTCAAATTACCTATGAAAGACACACCGCCTAAAGCGCCCCCGCTTTATCCGAAGAGTCACCTGCTCGCTGCAAGCGGCATCGCCGCATTGTTGAGCCTGGCTCTCCTGGTTTTCCCTTCAAGCGAAGTGGAAGCCAAACGAACGAACCTTGCCCTTGATCTGGAGATGCCGGATCAGGACGTACAAGACCAAGACGCTCCAGAAGCCACTCAAGCCACACCTGAAACCACCGAATCGCCATTCGCTCAAATCGACAACGCCGCCGAACAGGCACCAGACACTGAAACCGCGCAGGCTGAAGCCGAAAAACAGGCTCCAGTTGCCAAGGATCCGCTTCACCGGGAAGTCACTGTCAGTAAAGGCGATACCCTTTCGACTCTGTTTGAGAAGGTTGGTCTGCCGGCCGCGGCAGTCCATGAAGCCCTGGCCAGCGACAAACAGGCCAAGCAATTCAGCAAGCTGCAGAACGGTCAGACTCTGCAGTTCGAGCTTACGCCGGACGGCCAGCTCAAGCAGCTGCATACCAAACTCAGCGAACTCGAGACCATCAGCCTCTCGAAAACGGCCACAGGGTTTGCGTTCAACCGTGAAATCAGCAAGCCCAATGTGCGCAATGTCTATGTACACGGCGTCATCAACAGCTCCCTGTCCCAGTCAGCCCAGCGTGCAGGCCTGACCCATAGCATGACGATGGACATGGCCAATATCTTTGGCTACGACGTCGATTTCGCTCAGGACATCCGCAAGGGCGACCAGTTTGACGTGGTGTACGAGCAGAAAGTGGTGAACGGCAAGAGCGTCGGCACCGGCAACATTCTGGCCGCGCGCTTCACGAATCGGGGCAAGACTTACACTGCGGTTCGCTACACCAGCAAGCAAGGTACTACCAATTACTACACCGCCGACGGCAACAGCATGCGCAAGGCTTTCATCCGCACCCCGGTTGATTTCGCCCGCATCAGCTCGATGTTCTCGATGGGCCGCAAACACCCGATCCTGAACAAGATCCGTGCACACAAAGGTGTCGATTATGCAGCGCCACGCGGCACACCAATCAAGGCCACAGGCGATGGCAAGGTACTGCTGGCAGGCCGTCGCGGGGGCTACGGCAATACCGTAATTATCCAGCACGGCGACACCTATCGCACGCTGTATGGTCACATGCAGGGCTTCGCCAAAGGCGTGCAAACGGGCAGTTCCGTCAAGCAAGGCCAAGTGATCGGCTATATTGGAACGACCGGTCTGTCGACTGGCCCGCACTTGCACTATGAATTTCAGGTCAATGGCGTACACGTAGACCCATTGGGTCAGAAGCTTCCGATGGCGGATCCGATCGCCAAATCCGAAAAACAGCGGTTCATGCAGCAAAGCCAACCGTTGATGGCGCGCATGGATCAGGAAAAGGCCACCACGCTGGCCTCGAATAAAAGGTAATCCATGGCCTACTTCTATATAGGTGTGATGTCCGGCAGCAGCCTTGATGGGATTGATATCGCCCTGCTGGAGCAGGATGACCGATCAAAACTGCTGGCAACTCACTACATTCCAATGCCGGAAGACCTGCATGCGGAATTACTCGCGCTTTGCTCAAGCGGCGCGGATGAGCTCGCTCGCGCAGCCATTGCGGAACAGAAGTGGTGCCGCCTGGTCGCAGAGGGTGTTCTGGCTTTGCTTAAAGAGCAGAACATGGTCGCTGGTCAGATACGCGCCATTGGCAGCCACGGCCAGACGATTCGGCACGAGCCTGCTCGCGGCTACAGCATCCAGATCGGCAACCCCGCCCTCTTGGCCGAACTGACCGAAATAACAGTGGTAAGCGACTTCCGTCGTCGCGACATTGCTGCTGGAGGTCAGGGCGCACCGCTGGTGCCTGCCTTTCACGAAGCGCTGTTCGATGACAACAAAAATCACCGCGCTGTGCTGAATATCGGCGGCTTCAGCAACCTGAGCCTGATTGAGTCTGATCGACCGGTCGAGGGTTTCGACAGCGGTCCGGGCAACGTGTTGCTCGATGCGTGGATACAGTCGCAGCGCCACGAAAGCTATGACAAGGACGGCGCGTGGGCCGCGAGCGGCAAGGTCAACCCGGACCTGCTCAAAAAACTACTCAGCGATCAATTCTTCCTGACCAAGGGCCCTAAAAGCACAGGCCGGGAAGTATTCAATCTGGGCTGGGTGCATCATCATCTGTTCCAGCTACCTACGCTGGCACCGGAAGATGTACAAGCCACACTACTGGAACTGACGGCGCTGACGATTACTGAATCCCTGCAATCCGCACAAGCGACCACCACGCAACTGCTGGTCTGCGGTGGCGGCGCGCACAACGCGGCCTTGATGCAACGTATCGCCGAGCTGTTGCCTGATACCGAGGTCAACAGCACTCAGAAGTTTGGCGTCGACCCTGACTGGGTAGAGGCGATGGCGTTTGCCTGGCTCGCTCATTGCTGCCTTGAAGGCGTACCTGCCAACCGGCCAACGGTCACCGGCGCCAAGGGCCGCAGGGTTCTCGGCGCAATCTATCCGGCCTGAATCCTGAAAGCAAAACGCAAAACGCCGCTCGTATGAGCGGCGTTTTTGTTACAGCTGGCCCCGTCAGATCGAGAACGAAGAGCCGCAACCACAGGTAGTCGATGCATTCGGGTTCTTGATAACGAATCGCGAACCCTCAAGCCCTTCCTGATAATCGACTTCCGCGCCAGCCAGATACTGGAAACTCATCGGATCGACCACCAGGCTGACGCCTTCTCGCTCGACGATTGTATCGTCGTCTGCCACGTCTTCATCAAACGTGAAGCCGTACTGAAAGCCCGAGCAACCGCCACCTGTAACGAATACACGCAGTTTAAGGCGGTCATTACCCTCTTCGTCGACCAGGGTTTTCACCTTGTGCGCTGCATTTGGGGTGAATTCCAAAGCCGTAGGCGTGAAGGATTCAACACTCATGTCAGATATCTCCCGGCATCAGCCGTCGTAATGCGTAATGACGGCATTATCCGCTTCTCCTAGAAAATCGGTCAACTATTTGCGCGGCAACGCCTCAGCGACCCCTTCAAGGCATCATTCCCGCATGGGACAGCCCTGCACGCTCATCCAGGCCAAACATGATGTTCATGTTCTGAACCGCCTGACCCGACGCACCCTTGACCAGATTGTCGATGACCGAAAGCACCACAACCAGATCGCCGCCCTGCGGACGGTGCACGGCGATACGGCAAACGTTGGCGCCGCGTACGCTACGAGTCTCTGGATGACTGCCCGCCGGCATGACATCCACGAAAGGCTCGTCGGCGTAGCGCTTTTCGAAAAGCGCCTGCAGGTCTACGGAGCGATCAGTGACCGTCGCATACAGCGTGGAGTGAATGCCCCGAATCATCGGCACCAGGTGCGGAACGAAGGTCAGGCCGACATCCCCACCTGCGGCGCGGCGCAAGCCCTGAGTGATTTCAGGCAAGTGACGGTGGCCTTTTACAGCATAAGCCTTGAAGCTCTCGTTGGCCTCGGAGTACAGAGAGCCAATGCTCAACCCGCGACCAGCGCCACTCACACCTGATTTGCAGTCGGCAATCAGGCGAGTGTTATCGGCAATGCCTGCTTCAAGCAACGGCAGGAAGCCCAGTTGGGTAGCAGTCGGATAGCAACCCGGCACGGCGATCAGGCGCGCGCTTTTTATCTGCTCGCGATTGACTTCAGGCAGCCCGTAAACCGCGTCCTTCAGCAGCTCCGGCGCACCATGGGGCTGGCCGTACCACTTGGCCCACTCCTCCGAGTCCTGCAGACGGAAGTCGGCAGACAGGTCAATGACCCTGGTGCCTGCGGCAAGCAGCTCACCTGCCAGGGCATGGGCTACGCCATGAGGCGTGGCAAAGAACACGACGTCACAAGCGCCCAGGGTTTTAACGTCAGGCACGCTGAACGCCAGGCCGTCGTAATGGCCTCGCAGGTTCGGGTACATGTCGGCGACTGGAAGACCGGCCTCCGAGCGAGAGGTAATAACCACCACTTCTGCCTGCGGATGCTGTGCCAACAGACGCAGCAGCTCGACACCGGTGTAACCCGTGCCGCCGACGATACCGACCTTGACCATAACCTGCCCTCAACGAAACAACTGGAAAGCGGTCGATAATAGGAGCCTATGGCGTCTGCGACAACCGACAACGTGACGTATGGATGCACAAGACACTACTATTCGGCCACCGTGAACCTGGGAATAACTAAAAATGCTCTATCTATGGATCAAAGCGCTGCACATTATTTCAATGGTCTGCTGGTTTGCAGGCCTCTTCTACCTGCCAAGGCTGTTCGTTTATCACTCGATGAGTGAAGACGCTGTCAGCCGTGAGCGTTTCGAGGTAATGGAACGCAAGCTGTACCGCGGCATCATGGGGCCAGCAATGATTGCCACGCTGATTTTCGGCGGCTGGTTGATCAGCTTCAACCCCAGCGGCTACTTCAGCCAGGGCTGGATGCACGCGAAGCTGGCGCTGGTGGTGCTGTTGATCGGTTACCACCATGTGTGCGGCGCGCAGATCAAGCGTTTCGCCCGTGGCGAGAATGGCCGCAGCCATGTGTTTTATCGCTGGTTCAATGAAATTCCGGTACTGGTCCTGATCGCCGTGGTCATTCTGGTTATCGTCCGACCGTTCTGATCGGTTATCACACCGTGCGTATTCGGACCATGAAAGGACGCTCTGCATGGGCAGAGCAATCCTCGAATGCTCCTAACTCAAGACAAGGAAGCCCTGTATGACCGAAACCCTTTTCAAGATCATGTTTGCAGGGAAGGTGCGTGACGGCGTAGAGCCAGAAACTGCACAGGCCAACCTGGCCGGACTGTTCAAGAGCGAAACGGCGGCTGTTCAAAAGCTGTTTAACGGTGAACCTGTAGCGCTCAAACGCGGCTTGGTCCGGGCGGAGGCCGAACGTTACATCGACGCTCTGAAAAACGCGGGTGTTGAAGCCTATCTCGAGCCCGATGAGGCGATCAGCCTCAATCTCGATGAAGTCTCCACTCAGGCCACGCCCTGGTCGCCCGCCAGACAGGCGCCCGCGGACGCCTCTCCGTATGCGCCACCCAAGGCGCAGGTCGTCAATGAGCAGTATGGGCATTCGACGCTCAAGGTCTTCACCACTCACGGGCGCATCGGCCGCCTGCGGTTTCTGGCATGGAGCATGGTTCAGTGCGTCACCCTGGTAGCGTTGATGGCGCTTGCCCTGATGGTCCTGAACTGGTCGCTGGTCGGCGGAGGCTTGCTGATCGCGGTCCTGGTGGTGGTGTTCATGACAATCGGCGTGATGATAGGCGTACAGAGGCTGCACGATCTTGGCTGGTCAGGCTGGCTCTTGCTGTTGAATCTGGTGCCCTTTGTAGGCACGTTGTTCCCCTTCCTGATGATGCTGCTGCCCGGCACACGAGGCCCAAATCAGTTTGGTCCGCCGCCGCCGCCCAACACGCGGGGCGTCAAGGTGCTGGGCATTATCTGGATTGTCATGATCCCGATTATTTCGGTGGCCAGTATCTATTACAGCATCGGCAAACTCGCTCAGGCGGAACTGGCGCTGCAGACCGATGAGTATGAGCAATCCCTGCCCTACGACGATGAAGAGGACAAGGACAGTGCCTTGACGGCGC
Source organism: Pseudomonas coronafaciens pv. oryzae str. 1_6 (assembly GCF_000156995.2). Taxonomy (NCBI): domain Bacteria; kingdom Pseudomonadati; phylum Pseudomonadota; class Gammaproteobacteria; order Pseudomonadales; family Pseudomonadaceae; genus Pseudomonas; species Pseudomonas coronafaciens. The sequence continues at coordinate 4,889,434 of NZ_CP046035.1, forward strand.
CGGCGGATGTCTACCAAGAGCCCAAAGACAACAGCAGCCAGTAACAGACGGCCCACGGTTCGGCGCAACGCCGGGCGCAACACGCTCAATGGAGAAATGCATGACCCGTTACGCCCTGATCACCGGTGCTTCCAGCGGTATAGGCCTGGCGATGGCCGAGGCGCTGGCACGCCGTGGTCGCAGCTTGATCCTGGTCGCACGCCAACGCGATCTTCTGGAAACGATTGCTCTGGAGCTGACCCAGCGCTTTGGCGTCGAAGTACTGTTTCGCGCATGCGACCTGGGCGAGCCGCTAAGACTGTCAGGTTTTCTGCTGGAGCTGGAAGACGGCGCGCATCAGATCGACTTGCTGGTCAATGCCGCCGGCATTGGTACTTGCGGCCCCTTTCTGGCGCAGGACTGGGGCGCCGAACAAGACCTGATCGACCTTAATATTCTGGCCCTCACGCGCCTGTGCCATACCGTTGGCAACCTCATGGCTATTCAGGGCGGTGGGCAAATACTCAATGTCGCTTCGGTGGCGGCTTTCCAGCCTGGGCCGTGGATGAGCACCTACTACGCGAGCAAGGCCTACGTGCTGCACTTCTCCGAAGGGCTGCGCGAAGAGGTGAAGAAGGCCGGGGTCAAGGTCTCGGTATTGTGCCCGGGGCCAACCAGAACGGCTTTTTTCCGCACCGCGCAGCTACAGGTGAACGTCGACAACCTGATGAGCCCTGAAGAAGTTGCGCTGTACACCGTGCGTGCGCTGGGAAAAAACCGTGCAGTCATCATTCCAGGTTTCAGCAACAGGTTCTGGACGCTCAGCCCGCGCCTGGTTTCGCGCTGGCTGGCGCGGCAGATCAGCGGCTACATCAACAAGAAATTCTGCCCGCGCTGACGACAAACGACTGGGCTACTCGTACCTCGCTCAGTACACTCGGGCTCGTTGCTGCATGGCAATACCCTGCTACGCCCATCAACCGACAAGGAGCAACGGCTGTGGAAACTTTGTTTACCAAGATCATCAACCGGGAAATTCCGGCAAAGATCATCTACGAAGATGATCAGGTTCTGGCCTTTCACGACATTGCCCCTCAGGCACCTGTGCATTTTCTGGTTATCCCGAAAAAACCCATTCGCACCCTGAGCGATCTAACCGAAGAGGACAAAAGCCTGGCAGGACATATCCTGTTCACTGCGCAGCGTCTGGCCATCGAGCTGGGCTGCGAAGAAGGCTTTCGGGTGGTAATGAACTGCAACGAGCTGGGCGGACAGACCGTTTATCACATTCATATGCACGTGCTGGGTCAGCGTCAGATGAATTGGCCTCCGGGTTGATCCAGCGTTTGCAGGCATGATCGCGACCAGCGAAGCAGATGATCGCTGACCACACGAGACAGGCCCTGCCACCTCCGGCTGATTGGGGTAAACTGCCCGCATGATCTTCCGGAGGTGCCCATGGCTACCGAACGTCAATACTCCCCACTCGACCGTCTGTTACTTCAAGCCGATAGCGCAATGCGCACATTGCTGCCGTCCAGCGCTCACGCCCGACGCCCTTCTCCCGCAGTCGTCCAGCCAGACCACAAGATGAGTGACGTCGACACGCGTCACGTGGCGGGCCTCATGCGTATCAACCACACCGGAGAAGTCTGTGCCCAGGCGCTGTATCAGGGTCAGGCGCTGACCGCAAAGTTGCCCAAGGTACGCAAGGCGATGGAGCACGCCGCCGAAGAAGAGATCGATCACCTGGTCTGGTGCGAGCAGCGCATTCGTCAACTTGGCAGCCACACCAGCGTGCTGAACCCGCTGTTCTACAGCCTGTCATTCGGCATGGGCGCAGTAGCCGGCATTATCAGTGACCGGGTCAGCCTGGGCTTTGTGGCGGCGACAGAGGATCAGGTTTGCAAGCACTTGAGCGAGCACCTGGTCCAACTGCCGAGCGAAGACGGCAAGTCCCGGGCGATTCTTGAACAGATGCTCAGCGATGAAGAACACCACGCCGAATCTGCCTTGGAGGCAGGCGGCTTCCGCTTCCCTGCCCCGGTCAAGTTCGGCATGAGTGTGCTGGCCAAGGTCATGACCAAGTCGACTTATCGCATCTGACCAAAGCCCCACGAAAAAAGGCGCCTGCAAGAGGCGCCTTTTTCATTTCCGAAATCCGGCTTATACGGCTACGTTACGGCCGTAAAAGATTTCCAGCATTTCGTGTTTGACCTTCGCTGTCACTTGCTCGCGCTGCTCGACAGACAGGTTGCTGGTAGCGTCGCCGAACAGGTAGTTATCCAGTTCGAACTGCTTGAGCAGCATCTTGGTGTGGAACAGGTTTTCCTGATACACGTTCACGTCGGTCATCTGGTAACCGTTGCGTGTGTCTTCGGACAGGTAGTTCTGGATCGAGTTGATTTCGTGATCGATGAAGTGCTTCTTGCCTTCCACGTCGCGGGTAAAGCCGCGCACGCGATAATCGACGGTCACGATGTCCGACTCGAACTTGTGAATCAGATAATTCAGCGCCTTTAGCGGTGAAATGACGCCACAGGTCGACACGTCGATATCCACCCGGAACGTGGCAATGCCATCTACCGGGTGAATTTCAGGGTAGGTGTGAACCGTGATGTGGCTCTTGTCCAGGTGCGCCAGGATAGTTTCCGGCAATGGACCTGGCGACTCTTCGATCTGGCTTTCGGTAGGCGTCACCGGCTGCTCGGAGATCAGAATGGTCACACTGGCACCTTGTGGATCGTAATCCTGACGCGCAATGTTCAGGATGTTGGCACCAATGATATCGACAACATCAGTCAGAATCCGCGTGAGGCGTTCTGCGTCGTACACACTGTTGATGTACTCGACATACGCCTGCTGGTCTTGCGGGGTTTCCGCATAGCAGATGTCATAAATGTTGAAGCTCAAGGTCTTTGTCAGGTTATTGAACCCGTGGAGCTTGAGTTTGCTTTTCACCGTTAAAAACTCTCTATATGGGTGCGGCGCCAGCCGCGTGATCAAGCATGCCCGTCAGGTGAGCCCGGCTCATCTGCGTAGGACGGTTAACACCTCTTCGCGTTGGCGATTTTGGTTATCTGTTCGGGCTGCCAGCAGAAAAACCAATGCACGCTGCGCCCTGAAAAAGTGGCGCATTATGCAGACGTCCGAAGCCGTCTGCCAGAGTGTGCGCCGTTTTTATGATCGTTGGATGTCTGACGTTCAGCCCAGTTCGACAATTTCATAATCGTGAGTGATCTTTACACCCCCGTTTACGAGCATGATCGAGGCCGAGCAATACTTCTCTGCAGACAGCTCAATGGCACGCTTGACCTGAGTCTCCTTGAGCCCGCGGCCCTTCACAACGAAGTGCAGATGAATTTTTGTGAATATTTTCGGCTCTTCGTCTGCGCGCTCGGCTTCAAGAAAGGCTTCGCAGCTTTCGACAGGCTGACGCGACTTCTTGAGGATGCTGACCACGTCAAAGCTGCTGCAGCCGCCCAGGCCCAACAGCACCATTTCCATTGGCCGAACACCCAGATTGCGCCCACCGCTTTCAGGCGGACCGTCCATTACCACTACATGACCGCTGCCGGACTCTCCGAGAAACATGGACTCGCCGGCCCATTGGATGCGTGCCTTCATCGCCAGGACTCCATTCTAAAACTGCATTGTAAAAAAGGGGGACGCAAGCTTAGCACAGCGCCAAACCCTGACCGAACACTCAGAAAAAATGCTTTTTGCAGGAAACGTGTAGGAACATTCGCAAATAGCACCCGTTACGCCTTGAAAAGCTGCTGAGAACCCAGGTGCAGCCGATACCTATAGGTATGCCATTTGGCCATAGTCTCTATTTCGGAAGTACCGCATGGTCGCAATAACCTTTACACCTCAAGCCAGCAGGCTGGACAAGCTACTCGCTCATGCGGAACGTCGTCGCTATGCAGCGAAAAGCAACATCATCAACGCAGGCGATCATTCCGAGTCGTTGTTTCTGATTCTCAAAGGCTCGGTCACTGTGCTGATTGAGGATGACGAGCGCAGGGAAATGATAGTTGCCTATCTGAACAACGGCGATTTCTTCGGCGAGTTGGGTCTGTTCGAGCAACCGGGGCGTGAATCCGTGCGCAGTGCATGGGTACGAGCCAAGACCGAGTGCGAGGTCGCCGAAATCTCCTACGACACCTTCCGCGAGCTAGTCAGGCAGGATCCGGAAATTCTCTACGCACTCGGCAGCCAGATGGCCGAACGCCTGCGCAACACCACGCGCAAGGTGGGTGACCTGGCGTTTCTCGACGTGACCGGACGCGTGGCGCGCACGTTGCTGGACTTGTGCAAACAGCCAGACGCCATGACCCATCCGGACGGCATGCAGATCAAGATCACCCGCCAGGAGATCGGCCGCATCGTGGGCTGTTCGAGGGAGATGGTCGGCCGCGTGCTGAAGGCTCTGGAAGAACAAAGCCTGGTCAACGTCAAAGGCAAAACCATGGTGGTCTACGGCACACGCTGATGCGCTGGCGATCAGAGCTCGGCCAGCATGCGCCGGTAACGCTGTGCCAGATGCTCGAGAACCTGCGCATCGGGAAACGCTTCGTGCAGGGCAATGTGACTCTCGGCACGTACACGCTGATCAAGCTCACATAGTTCATTGAAACGATTGACTGCTGCCACCATCTGCGCGCGCTGGTCATCCAGCAGCAACGCACCGTGAGCCAACACAACGGGACGTGTTCCGCCCTGACTCTGGCGCCAGCGCTGAGCCGTGCCGACCATTTTTCGACCATCTAGATTGACGTTGAAACGACCGTCGCAGAAGGCGCCGGCCACTTCACCCAGCGAAGCCTGACCGCCCAATGCGAGCAGCAGGTCGAGAATCGGCTGGCACAGGCGCAGATAAGCAGTTTCGATGCGATCCCGATCAGAGTCCGCCGCAGGCTGGGCATAGACCAGTGCGATATTGACAGTGGCGCAAGACTGCGGAACCGGCTCACCACCGGTTTCGCGCAACAGAACAGGCCAGCCGTTATCCGTCATTGTCTCGCTGGCTTCGATAAAACCTGGGAGGCGGCTCATGCGTCGCGGTATCACCAGCGCTTGATCGGTGGGTCGCCAGAGCAGCAAACCGTGGTCTGCCTCGCCTGCACACACGCTAGCCAATAGCTCCTGCTCGGCTTGCAAGCCTTGTTCGACACAGATGTCGATGATCGAGTCTTGCATGCCAGCCCTCAGCGCGCGCAGTAGATGCGGTTAATGGGTGGAAGAACCACTCACGACTGATTTGCGCTCAGGAAAGAACAGCCGCTGCAGTTCATCGCCCGGATGGACGGCACGCATGAAGGCTTCGCCCACCAGGAATGAATAAATACTGTTGATTTCCATCAACTCGACATCCGCGCGGTTGAGAATGCCGCTTTCAGTGACAAGCAGACGATCCTGCGGGATACGGTGCAGCAGATCCAGCGTGGTTTCGAGGCTGACCTCGAAAGTGTGGAGGTTGCGATTGTTGACCCCCACCAGCGGCGTATCGAGCACCTTGAGCGCGCGATCCAGTTCGGCGCCGTCATGCACTTCAACCAGCACGTCCAGCCCGACACTCTTGGCGACGGCAGCCAGCTCAGCCATACGCCCGTCGTCCAGTGCCGATACGATCAGCAGAATACAGTCCGCACCAATGGCTCGCGCCTCGTACACCTGATACGGGTCAATCATGAAATCCTTGCGGATAACCGGCAAATTGCAGGCTGCGCGCGCCTGTTGCAGGTAGGCATCGGAGCCCTGAAAGAAATCAACATCGGTCAATACGGACAAACAGGTCGCGCCCCCCGCTTGATAGCTTCTGGCAATATCGGCGGGCAGAAAGTTTTCCCGGATAACGCCCTTGCTCGGCGACGCCTTCTTGATTTCCGCAATGACGGCGGGCTGCTTCAGCCTGGCCTGGGTGATCAGCGCATTGGCAAAACCACGGGGTGCATCAGCCTTCGCGATCTCTTGCTCGAGGTCAGTCAGGCTAACGACCGCACGACGGGCAGAGATTTCATCAGCTTTTCGATCAAGAATTTTTTCCAGTACAGTGGGCAAGCTCATCCTTCGTTCTCCTGTTTGAATACAGCCGTGAAAGCACCCAACTCTTCCAGTTTTTCCCGAGCCAGACCGGTGTGCAAAGCATCGTGCGCCAGTGCCACACCCTCTTTCAGACTTGTGGCGTGGTCAGCGGCATAAAGCGCAGCACCGGCATTGAGCACGATCATCTCCGCAGCTTTCTGCCCGTTCTCGGTCTTGCGACGGCCCAGCGCATCACGAATCAGTTCCAGGGAAGCGGCGGGGCTTTCCACTGCAAGGCCATAAAGACTCTGACTCTTGATGCCCAGATCTTCAGGCTGAACCCAGTACTCTGTCACTTCGCCATTCTTCAATTCGGCTACGAAGGTGGGCGCGGCCAGACTGAACTCGTCCAGCCCATCCTGCGAATGCACCACCAGTACGTGCTTGCTGCCCAGACGCAACAGCACCTCGGCCAGCGGGCGGCATAGCGCCTGATTGAACACGCCGACGATTTGATGACGCACGCCGGCCGGGTTCGTCAGCGGGCCAAGCATATTGAACAATGTACGCAGCCCCAACTCCCGGCGAGGGCCGGCAGTGTGTTTCATGGCGCGGTGATGAGACTGCGCGAACATGAAGCCGATACCGACGCTGTCAATGCATCGAGCCACCTGAACAGGCGTCAGATTGAGGTATACACCCGCCGCTTCCAGCAAATCGGCACTGCCACTTTTGCCGGAAACGGCACGGTTGCCGTGCTTGGCCACCGTGCAGCCAGCGGCGGCAATAACAAATGCCGACGCGGTGGACACGTTGAAAATATTCGCGCCGTCGCCACCAGTGCCGACGATGTCGACAACGCCATCAAGGGTTTTCAGTTCGACCTTGTCGGCCAGCTCGCGCATGACCGAAACCGCACCGACAATCTCGTCGATGGTTTCGCTCTTCATGCGCATGCCCATCAGAAAAGAGCCGATCTGCGCTTCGGTGCATTGCCCGGTCATGATTTCGCGCATGACGTCGCTCATCTCTTCAGTGGTCAGGTCCAGCTGATTGACCACGCGATTCAGCGCACCTTTGATATTCATGGGGGTACTCATAAGAAGTCCTTAGACCTGACGATGGCCGCCGCTCTGTTTGAGGAAATTGGCGAACAACTCGTGACCTTGCTCGGTCAGGATCGACTCGGGATGAAACTGTACGCCCTCGATGTTCAATGTCTTGTGGCGCAGGCCCATGATCTCGTCAACAGAGCCATCTTCAAGCGACGTCCATGCCGTCACTTCCAGGCACTCGGGTAACGTGTCGCGCTTGACCACCAGCGAGTGGTAGCGGGTTACCACCAATGGATGATTAAGGCCTTCGAACACGCCACCGTCTTCGTGTACCACCGGGCTGGTCTTGCCATGCATTACCTGACGCGCACGCACCACCTCGCCCCCGAATGCCTGGCCAATGGACTGATGCCCAAGGCAGACACCCAGAATCGGCAATTTGCCGGCGAAGTGGTTGATCACCTCAAGCGATACGCCTGCTTCGTTGGGCGTACACGGACCGGGCGATACCACGATGCGCTCGGGGTTCAGGGCTTCGATCTGGGCAATGGTCAGTTCGTCATTGCGAATGACTTTGACGTCTGCTCCCAGCTCACCGAGGTACTGCACAACGTTGTAGGTAAAGGAGTCGTAGTTATCGATCATCAGTAGCATTTCTTACCCAACCTATTGAATTTACTGATCTTTTACCAAGAAATCTAAAAACTAAACCCGCTTTAATACCCGCTTTTTATTGAGCTGTATTCAGCCCGGCTGTCGGCATGAATTGCGGTATTTGGCTTGGTTCTGCAGAGCCGGAAATCCGGCAAAAGAAAGAGTCAGGCGCGCCAACGCCAGCGGGCGTGGGCCTTGATCACACGCATCAAGAGTTTGCTGACAGTCGTCACGGAAGGATGCTCATCTGGTTGATTCGGGACAGTAGCTTACCGAGGAACACGGTGCAATATCATTGTACGATAGAAAAAGACGAGTGGATGCACACAGATTAGCTAAAGACCACCCCTCAGGCGGCATCAATGTAAACGCTGCTCTATCGCCTCTGACAGGTTTTCAACTACCGTATGCATAGATATACGGCATACCATTCAAAGCTCTGGAGCTGTCAGACATCCCAGCACCTCCACCCACTTACCTATCGGAGATCCCCCTTGACCAAAAAAAGTTTTAGTGACTTTGTGAATGAGAAAAAATCTCCTTCGTCTCAAAAATTTGACCCACAAGAGCAGATCGAGGAATGGCGCAAACTACTCGACGATCTCTACACAGAGGTTCGTACTTTTCTAACGCCTTTCATCACCGAAGGTTCTACAGAGCTTACCCTTCATCCGATCATGATTCGCGAGGAATCACTGGGCATCTATCAGGTTGAAAGCGCAGTATTAAGAATAGGTAACATTAAGTACATATTTTCACCGGTAGGAACCATGCTTATTGGCTCAAAAGGCCGTGTCGACATCGTAGGCCCAAAGGGAACAAGAAGCGTTGCCCTGATAAAAGGTACAGGCCCTAAAGTCACTGTAACAGTCACAATTGGTGACGAGAAACCAATTCGTAAACCGCAGCCAAATAGTGGCCAAGAAGAGCTTCCATGGCGCTGGGTCATACTATCTGCCAAACCTCCGTACAAATACTCTGAGTGGAACAAGGAAAACTTCCAAGAACTGATAATGGATATGGCATGAGGAGAATCGTATTTCAGCCATCCGGATTGCATTTAAAATACTCAGACATAGCTGATTATTATGAAGGCGTCCGAACTGCAATAGGTACATTTTATCTAGGCGGAAGCGATGCCTATATCGACAAATACGCATTCTCCACTCCTGAACAAGTAATTGATGCCTACAAGCGAGAGTCTGACGAGTTCGAGACATCAACTTGCCTAACTGTACTCGCAGCGCTTGAGGCGCGGTTTAGGATAGATTATCTCGCAAGGGTTGATAAAAAGTTGAAAGACCCTCTCAGTCGTGCATTCCGAAAGCTATACGGAAAGCACAAACTAGAGATGAGGTTCGACGACATTTTAGCTGCTTGGAAAAATCATGTTCCTTCGTCAGCACCATATATTGAAAAGCTAAGGACCGCCCAAAAATACAGGCACTGGCTTGCGCATGGTAGATATTGGACACCAAAGCTAGGCCGCCGACACGGTTTCTCTGATCTCTACGAGCTATCGTCTGGAATAGAAGAGGCTTTCCCATTCGAACGGCTGGAGATTCCAAGCTTTGCCACCTGAAAAAGCGTGGCGTGAGATACCAGGCTTTTAGAAACCATACGAATTTTGGGTCCAGATAGACCAAGTTAAAATAATCCATTCATTAACTTTGGTTCCCAATTCATGACTATAAGCTCACCGGCGACGGCAGAAGTTCCATGCCGTTGATTGGTCGTCGTGTATCGGATATCCAGCATCTCAAAATGGAACCCGTCGAACACTCGCCTTATGTCTGGATGGTCATTGATACTGACCATCACTTTCCCTTTGCACCTGCGCATGAAATCAGCCATCCGCTCATAATTCTCGAATGGGAAATCCACACCGTACCCGGCAGTCTGCCAGTAAGGCGGGTCCATATAATGGAAGGTGTGAGGCCGGTCGTAACGCTCGGCACATTCGAGCCACGGCAGGTTCTCCACATATGTACCTGACAAACGCTGCCAGGCCGCAGAAAGGTTCTCCTCGATCCGTAGCAGGTTGATGGCTGGTCCCGTCGTTGCGGTCCCGAACGTCTGTCCGCTGACCTTCCCCGCAAAGGCATGATGCTGAAGATAGAAGAATCGGGCCGCGCGCTGGATGTCGGTAAGCGTTTCGGGGCGGGTCATCTTCTGCCACTCAAATACCTGGCGCGAGCTGAGCGCCCATTTGAACTGGCGGACAAATTCTTCAAGGTGGTTTTGGACGACGCGATACAGCGTGACCAAGTCTCCGTTGATGTCGTTCAAGACCTCAACCGGGGCGGCCTGAGGACGCATGAAGTAGAGGGCCGCACCGCCTGCGAACACTTCGACATAGCATTCGTGGGGTGGGAACAGCGGGATGAGACGGTCGGCAAGGCGGCGTTTGCCGCCCATCCAAGGGATGATGGGTGTGGACATAGAAAGCAAGACCTTTACTGTATATATAGACAGGTGCTAGGCTCGCTTCGCTTTGTGCACGAAGCGAGAGCCTTGGCTGGACTTGCAGGGGTAATCTGCGGGGACGGCGACCGGGCGTGGTGTTGGCGCATCACGACTGGTCGCTCTTTTTCAACTTAGGGCGGCGGTTGATTGACTCGTAACCGAAGCTGGTAGGCGTACCACTGAAAAATCATTTTGTGTATGATCGTGAGATGATGAGTTCACTAAAAGGAATTAACTATGTCATTTGAAGCATATCTCCAAATTGAAGGTGTACCAGGCGAAACCCTCTCCGAGGGCTACGAGAACTGGATCGAATTACAGGATTTCGACCTCTCTGCAAACCAGACAGCATCTGCGACGTCTACCTCGTCGGGTGGCGCGACCTCAGGGCGTGCGTACATGAGTGACATGCTTGTCCGGAAAGCCGTAGATAACGCCACGCCGAAGCTTCATGAAGCTTGCTGCAGCGGTAAGCATTTTAAACAAGTATCTGTGCACGTTTTTCGCGCCGGAGATCCGAAAGTCAAATATTTAGAGATAAAACTAGAAGAGGTTATTATTAGTTCATTTACCTTGACGGGTAATGGCAATCAAGTCGGTGCCTTTCCTAGCGAACTAATTGCCTTAAACTACGGCCGTATCCAGCTCGTATACTCTAAGCAAAGTCGGAAAACCGGGCAAAGCGCAGGACAAATTGCTGGCGGCTGGGACGCGATCAGCAACAAAATCTATTCGTAATTTTTCTATTTAAGATCAAGGAAAAATCATGAATATCATCATACCTGCTGTTATACCTCCTCACGTTAGTGTCGACGTCCACATGAAACTTACCAATGACCGTTGGAAACGCGACCCTGCAACTGGCGCATTTATGAGCTGGTTCTACCAAAAGGTTCGTGGTCACGGACCTTGGGATTACAAGCAGCAAAATCACAAATGGGAAAACTTTGGCAACTTCCACTATGGTGCAGTTGGTAGAGCTGGCCAGTTATCCGAACAGCTTTTATTAAGAGCTGCCGGTTTCGCTCAAAAGGAAGCAGACACTCAGGATCCTGAGATTGACTGGGGCCACTGGTTTTGGCGTGCACCTTATGGTGACGATCCCAAAGATCAGACATGGATAGAAAGAGGGATTCGCTATGCAGAACTCAAAGGCTATTGAGCTTAAATTAAATTACAAATTTTTCTTCTGGACGCTAGTTATCATAATAGCGTTAAGATTTATTTTTGACGGTTTCCTTTTTGGCCGGGGTGATGCTGATGAAGTCGTTATAAAACGTGAGCTTTCTGACGGCGCATGGTTGTACGTCACCGAATATTTCGCGCCCGCCACCGACCTGAACACGCTTCGCTTTTACATTAGCAAACCCTTAAGCGGCAACGATAAAGAGGTGCTGAAAGAGCTAAACAAAGCCAACCTTTTCATGGTCACGGATAGCGCTGTTAAGGATGTAAAAATACGTGACACAGAAAACGGTGTTGGGATCGAGATAAAAGGCGCTGTATACCGTTACTTTAGTAAGCAATACCTGACTGAAGGTGAGACGCTGAAGAGCTATCGCATAACGTTAAGTCAGCAAGATACGACTACGAGAGATTGACGCACACGCCCCATGCACATATCTTCATCAGAAGACAGTATCAAGCAAGCATCTTCAAAGCACGCTCGTAAAGCCTTTGCCGATCTGCCATGCCATTGGTGCCGCCATTGATGCGTCTGGTGATCGCCAGGAAGTCCCCTTTATCCGCCAAGGTATTGAGTCCAGCTCGGTGCCAGAACCAACCTGCCGACATGGCTGCATGCTCTGGACGCTCCAAGAGTTCGGGGTGCTTGAGCAGATCCAGCCCAAGCGCTTCGCCACACTCCGCGTAGTTCGCTTTGCCGGTGACCTGAATCAGCCCCCTGCCCCTATACAATTGGCCGTCATCATCATCCTCGGGCGTGTTGCCCAAGCGTTCAGCCAGGCGTCCAGTGTCGTACTTGTCGAGGTAGTCATCGCTGCCCAGTTCGCGAACGTAGCGCAACTGGCCAGACTCATGGCCGACCTGGGCGATGAATGCGGCAATGCGCAATCTGGTGACGATGGCGTACTTGCTCATTGCAACGTTTAAGACAGGAACAAAAACGCCAGCTCGGGAGCTGGCGTTGGGAAGTATCTGCAACAACTGCTGCGTGGTAATTGACATGCGTGGTTCTCCTAATAAGTGGGTGCTGATCTGGCCAGTTAAAGCTGTACGACCTTGACCGGTTTCTTCTCTTTCTTTTTCTTGCCCTTCGCTTTGGCCTTGCCGGATTTTCCGCCGTTGCACTCCACCGTGGTGGTCCAGCCGGACTGGGTGAATACCTGTTCAACCGAGTCGACTAGGTACTCACCATCCAGGCCGACCTTGAAGCCCTGGGCGTCGACCATCCGCTCGGCGAATAGATCGGTGCGCCCGGCCATTTCCAGCCGAACGCCAGCGGTGCTGCGATTGAATGCGGCAAGGCGCGCCTTCGCTGCCTGCTCTGCAGCAGATTTGTTCGGGTAGATGTGGCGGTCGGTGTGAACGGGCGGCAGGCCGTCAGGTGACTGATCGTTGGTCAGCTCAACCACCTTCAGTTTTCCCGTTTTCTTGTCCTGATGCTTGGTCTGCACGGCTCTTTGCGTCGTCTTGTCACTGAGACGAAACTGCCAGCGCGCCACGTCATTGCGTTGAATCCTCACAACGCCCAACGCCTTACCGCTTGCGCTCTCGCCGCCTTGGCGTGGCAGCACCAACAACTTGCCGTCTGCGACTTTGGCAGTGCAGTCATGCTTCTTGGCCAGCCGGGTAATGAAGTTATAGTCCGACTCGTCAAGCTGATCAGCGCGGGGTACCTTCGTTGCGACGTTACAGACAGGCTTCCAACTATTACGTGTCGCGACGTCGTTCACGATCTGCTGCAGCGTGACATCTTCCCAGCTACCGGAACGAGTGGTCCTGCCGCTGCCACGCATATCGCTGGCCTTGCCGCGAATGACCAAGGTATCGGGAGGCCCGGACGACTCTATGTCATCCACGGTGTAAAGCCCCAGCCGCGTCAGTGGCTGTCCTTCGTAACCCAGGTAAATCTCGATGTCCGCGCCTCGCGACGGCAGGGCAACGGCTCCGTCCCGATCATCGATACGCAGCTCAAACTCATCAGACTCCATGCCTGGCTTGTCACTTGTCCGGAGCAATAACAAACGGTCATTGATCAAGGCCGTGATATCGGTGCGATCCGCAACGATTCGGAATGCAGGCTTCATGGGACCTTCTTTGATAGCCATGGCAAGACATGGCAGATTCACCAGAATCCGCCGCCAAGCGTTGATAAAAGGTGGATGTGAACCGGCTGGCCCTAGCCCCAGAGCTGAATGGCTTCTTCGCTTGTGACCTGCAGATCCGGTAGCAGGATCTGCACGCCAGCCCGGTACGGTTGCGGCTCATCTGCCAGGCCCTGATTGGCATCCAGCACCGCCTCAACGCTGCCATTCAGGTGCCCGTAGTAGTGCTGACACAGAGTGTCGAGCAGATCCCCGTTAGACGTTCTGCAGATCGTCGCCATAGCTCACAAACTCCAATGAAAAGCCCTGCTTGCGGGGAATACCCCCGGCCAGCAGGTTGCTCTGTTCTTCATCCACACTAAGCAGACACCAGTTGCCTAGAACCTCTCCGTAGCCTGTTGTCAGGCTGAGGGGTTGCAGATTGCGACCCATGCTGCGCAACGTGTTCAGTTGCTTAAGTCCGCCTTTGAAGCCTGGAAAGATGGACCCTTTCAAACTCAGCTTGTCGTCGCCGAACCCAACCGCCTGTTGCGCAATGCTGCGGGTCAAACGCTCTTGCCCGGCCCAACGGAACGCGGTCTGTCTGCGCAGTTCATCGAACGCAGCCGTGTCCAGGTTGAAGTAGTAAGGCTGCGCCTCGGGCTTGAGTGGCTGAATAATCAGCAAGTGCGGAAACGGTTTTACTGCTTCCGGGGCTGGCGTGGTCTGAGAGGCAAAACTACCGGTGGGTACGATGTTGCCCAGAGACGGGCTAATCTTCCCGGCAACCCGATTGATTGCAGCACTCGCCTTGGACGCTTGCTCTTTCAGTGTGCCCATACGCTCTTGCACCTGCGCCGCCGCACTGGTCGCCTGCCCGTACATCGCCACCACCTGGCCCACCTTTGACTGGGCGACATTGATGCCACGCATGGTGCGCTGCAACTTCGCGCCTACGGCAGGACCGATGAAAGGGATGTTCTCCAGCTCTGATGCTGCCCCTGTTATGTCGCCGATGGCCCCATTCAAGGGGCCAACCATGTCATCCAGACTTCGACGCCCTACCTCCCCCGCTGTAATCAAGTACTTCAACGACGACTGCAGTTGCTCTGCATAGGCCATAACCTTTCCTTACCCCACATCTGGGGCATCAAACAATTGACGGGCTGCCGCCTGTCGACTGAACTCTTCAAATTGACGCTGAAGAAACGGCGCGATCTCTCGTGCCAGTTGTGCCGGATCCTTCACATCTCCCTGTACGCTGACAGGCATGTTCGGCGAGAAGGTGAGTTGCTGATCTATCTTCGCCGGCTCGGCCTTGCTTTGCTCGGCGGCCTTGATGACAGCAGGCAACGCCTGGGGTGGACCAACCGCCGCCATCGCTTTGACCACATCGCCAGGCGCAGCAGACGGCTTGGTATCGCCTGGCTTTTCAGCAACAGCCTCGGCTTTTTCGTCTGAGCCAAACAGCGCTTTGCCCAGAAAGCCACCGACGTCCTGCCCGCCCATGCCTCCGAGAAATGCGCCCACCAGCCCGCCGATGGCCGTGCCGACAACGGGCACAATGGAGCCAATGGCTGCACCTGCCGCACCACCCGCCAACGCGCCAGCCAATCCCCCGGCAGCGCCGCCGTAGCCTTCGGCTTTCTCGTCCTGGGTTTCGGCATTCTGGTACGTATCCAACGCCAGCATGCCTGCATCGAGAAACTTGGCACCCGGAACCACCTTGGCAAGACCGCCCAACTTCCCGGCAGCCCCGGCCATACGCGCCAGTCGACCAGCGGGCACCGGAGGGGGTGGAGATGGAACAGGTGGCCTTGGCGGCATAGGAGGACCACCACGACGACCACCGGCACCACCCGCTGCGCCTCGCCGTCGACCACGTCGAGACCGACGCTGGTCACCCGGTGCATCTGAACCACCGCCGAAAGCATTGGCATTGACCACAAAGACTTTCTGCGGCTCCGAGCTGCTGCCGCCACCTTTGCCACTATCGCCGTCGCTACTGCCTTCGCCGAACAGATCGAGGATCTTGAGGCCGGTTTCGACAGGATCAAAACCTGTCTTGCCGCCTTCCTCAGACTCATCGTCGTCACCGTCAACCTGTTCCTTGTCACCGTCCTGGGTCTTGCTTTTGTTCTTGCCCTTGGCTTTATCCTTGCCCTTGAAGGCTTTGAGACCAGTCTCCAGCAGCCCTTTGACCGCACCGACTTTGCCCTCGGGCTTGCCATCGCTATCGCCAGAGTTCGTGACGAAGACCTTCTGAACCTTGTTCGGGCTGCCGCCTAACGCACCGCGACCGAGGTTGAGCAACCCCTTGCCGATTTTGAATGCACCGGCAGCCGACTTGAGGGCTACCAACCCGCCACCGAGTAACGCGATGGCCAGAACCACAGGCTTGGCGTTATCAGAAAGCGTGGTGAATTCTTTGGCTGTTGCAGTGATACCTTTGGCGACTGCGTCAGTGACCGGGCGAATGGCGTCGCCGATGCTACGCATCGAGTCGTTGACGGCCTGAAACGTCTCTGCCCAGATCTGCGACGAAGCGCCACGCCGCTCGGCCAGGTTCTTGTCCAGAATCCCTGAAGCGTTCTGAGCGTCCTTTTTCAGTTGCTCATACATGCCACGGTTTTGCGAGTACGCCGTCAGCGCAGCCTTGACCTGCATGTCGGCGAACAGATCGCCAGTGCGCAGCGCCTGCTCCAGCGAATCCAGCATCTCTTTCGCCTTTTTCGGATCAGCTTCCTTACTGATCTTCTCCGTGGCCTCCTTCATTTTTTTGGCTTTGGCCGGATCGGTCTTTTCGATGTAGTGCTGGGCCAGCGCAAAGCTGGACTCCAGGGTCGACATTCCCTTCTGGATGCCTGTGTTGAGAGAACCCTGATAGTCGATACCAACGTCTTTGTATGACTTCACCACGTCGGTGGAGCCGATCTTCTCCATCCAGTTTTTCAGGTTGTTGGCCGCCTCATCCGAGCCGCCGGCTGTTTTCATCTGCACCTGCAGCATTGCGCCGAGCTGGCTCACCGAATCCATGCCGGTCACACCCAGCTTGCCCATGCCCGCAAGCAGTTGCGGAAACCACTTCGCCATGTCGCTGGCTTCAAAACTACCTGCCTGCCCTTGCATGGCGACGGCCTCAAGGGCTTTTTCCATCATCTTCGGGTCGGTGATTTTGGCGTTCTGCTGCAGTGCCTGAATCATGTTGGCCGTATCGGTGCCGCTGGCCCCCTGCCCGACCGCAAACTTCGCCGCCACCGGCGCGTAGGACAGCGCCTTGTCCAGGCTCATGCCCGCACCGACCAGCTTGTTGACCAGGTCAGCCACATCGTTGCGTGCCATGCCCGTGTCTTGAGAAGTCTTGATCACCGAGGTGGTCAGTTCCGCTTCCTGTGGCTTGTTGGCCACCCCCGCCTTGATCGCGATGTCCCGGATGATCGCCTGATAGTCCGCACTGATCTTGGTCGGTACTGCCAGTGCGCCGACACCCGCGACAGCGGTGCCGATCCCGGACTTGAGTCCGGCCTTGCCCTGCTCGATCTGTTGGTGCCCCTTGACCTTGAGGTCCATGCTTCTGGCCACACGGTCAAGGGACTGATATTCCTGCCTGAGCTTGCCGACCTGAACACCCTGTTTACGCAGCGTGTCGAGGTTGGTCTCAAGCTTGCGCAGCAGACCAGAGGCCGATGCAGCACCACTGTCGTGCGCTTTCTTCCACTCATCACGCAGGCGCATGGTTTCGCCAATGGTGTTTCTCAACACCTTGGCCTGACTACCCTTTTGCTCCAGCTTCTTGATACGGCCTTCGACGGTACTGAAGGCCGAACCCAGGGTGGAACTGACAGAGCCGCCAATCACCAGCCCCAATGCCAGATTGTTCGCCATCACTCACCTCAGATGTTGGGATGGGCTCAGTCCGTGAGCCACCAGATCATGTCCGAGAAAGACATGGACATGATTTCCACCGACGAGAAGCCCAGCTCTTTTGCAAGTCGCTTTGCCGCCAGCTTCTGAAGTGCAGGATCAAAGCTCGTCGTCTTGCACCAGACGAAAATAGCCCGCCTGCAGGCGGTTGTAGTCTTTGAGCGGTAGCCTTTCCAGATCACCACCGCCCACTTCGGCGAGCGATGCGAAGAGGTTGATCTCGCGCTGTTCGGCATCACCATTTGAGGCCGCTTGCGCAGCACGCACATCTCGCACGGTCGGAGCACGCAAGGTCAGAGTATCCACCTGAACGCTGTTGACTTCGGCAGGCTTGGACAGCTTCACCGAAACACTCTCGGCCGTCAGAGTCATCCAGCTTGGTTGGGTATTTGCTTGAGACACAGGAATTTCCTTTTATCAGAGGCCGAGGGCTGAACGTTCTGCAGCGAGTTGGTCGACACCGTTGATGACGCGTTTCATGCCCAGCGCATCGATCTCGTAAATCAGACGGCCATCCACTTCCAGCTTGTAGTAGGTGACCGCGACCGAGTGTTTGATCTCGGACTTGTCACCCGGCTTCCAGTCACCCATGTCGACCTCTTTGAGCCGACCGCGAAGGGTGACCACGACTGGGGTGATCTTGCCTTTCAGGCCCTTGAACGCGCCTCGGAAAACGCTGTTGAAGGCAGTGCCATCAGCCAGGCCGAAAAACTTCAACGACTCCCGGCGCACGCCCGTTGTTGTGAAGTTGGCTTCCTGCTTCTCCATGCCCATATCCAGCTCAACTGGAGCATCCATGCCTCCAGCCCGGTGCTCTTCCGTCTTGATCGTCAACTTGGGCAGCGTCAGGCTTGGAACATCGCCTTGGAAGCTGACGCCGTCGACGAACAGGTTCAGGTTGCTCAGTGTTTCGGGAATCATCGCCATCGTTGCAGTTCCTTAAGCGGCAGAGTCGAGCACTTCGGTCAACCATTGATTGGTGACTTCGACGCGGAAGTTGGGGTTTTCGGCAGGTGGAACGTCGGTGAATCGGATGTTCCAGAACACCTTGCCCTGCTCCAGCTGGCTGGCCGTGTTCAGTTCGGTGTCCGCGAACACTTCAAAGTTGATGATTGCGCCCTGATTTTTCAGGTCACGCATGAACGCCTGCAGGCCCTCGGTCACGTCCTTGATGTAGGTCGCAGTGATCGAACGGTCGACCGCCCACTTGTGCCCGTAGAGGATCGCGTCCATGACGATGTCCATGGTGCGGACACGGGTGACGAACGCCCACTTGGGGTCGCTGCTCAGGGTGCGGTTGCCCCACAGGCGATAACCGTCATCACGGATGATGGTGGCGATGTTCGCGTTGTTGAGCAGGTTGGCGCGGCAGGTTTCGTCGCCGTCCAGAAACTCGATGGGCCGGGTGGTGCCGGTGATCCCGGCGAACTCTTTATTCGACGGCGAGGCCCAGAAGCCATACTCCGCGTCGGTCCAGGCGAACAGACCCGCCACCCAGGCAGAGCCCGGCGCATCTATTGTCTTGCTGGTCGCTGTATCCCAGTACTGGACACCGGGGTCGACCATGAAGGAGCGCTTGCCGCCGAAGTTCTTGGCATACGCCATGACCGCTTCGTCTGTGGTGTTGGGGCCATCGAAGATCGGCAGCGCCCGCAGTTTGTCTGCCAGTGCAGCCATGGCGGTGCCGACCGCCAGAATCGAGCTGTGCTTGGGCGCGATCAGCAGTCGCGGCTGGGCGTTGAAGCGGCTCTTGCCGTCGAGCAGTGCCTGGAGCCCGGTGCGCGTGCCATCAGCTTTGACACCGCCGATGATGGCGGAAGTTTGCAGGGCAGCATCGTCCAGTTTGGCAACGCCACAAGCAACGATCACCGCCTTGGCCCGCACGTACACCGCCTGACAGGCTTTGGTGATCGCCGAGTCAGGACCAAACGCTGCAATGGCTTCGCGCTCGGACGTGATCAGCACCAGGTCATTGGCCTTGGCGCTGTACGCCGGGGCCTCGGTGAACGTATCGACCAGACCGATGATTGAGGACGTGGGCAGCGAAATGGTACGTGCGCCCGTGTCGACGTTTGTCATGGTCACGCCGTGGAAGAAACTCATAAGACGATCTCCAGAAACGAAAAAACCCCGATCAGGGGGGTTGGTGGTGGAATGCGAATAGCGGGTAAGAAAACGCCCCATCAGTGCGGGGCGTCAGGTGCTTTGCTGATCGTCGTCGCTGACGTTCTGCGCAGGAGCTTCCGGCTTGGGCGGCTCGTAAACGAATGGATCGGCAGGCGGCACCGGCCATTCAAAGTCCAGCGGATAGCCAGGCTTCGTGTCGAGCTGCGCGAGTTCGACGCGGTATAACCGCTGCGCCTTAATCTCGGCGCTGATAGCAGGCAGCGCCGTTTGCTGCTCGGGCGTCGCGACGCCCAGATCAACGGCGTCTTGCAACGTTTCCAGCTCGACGACCAACTCGTTGATTCGCGCCGTAGCTGCAGCAGAAAGTCCGCCACGCTCGCACATGACCTGTACCTGCACCGTCTGGAGCGTCGGCTCTTGGACCTCACCAAACTCACCGGCCAGCGCACGTTCAAACAGCTCTACACCATGAGGCTCGGTATCGTGGGGAGAAGCCGCGAACGGCGTCTCTCCATAGATCTCGAACACTTCTTTGAACGCCACCATCAGAACGATGGACGAATGAGCCTGATCGGACCAGCGAGGATCGCGGGCGCTTAATACTGTTCTCATAGTTAACCTAATTGATTCGTTGAAAGAGCGTGCGCTCAGTACCGTTAAACGCGCCATGAGCACGCCAGGTCCCTATGCCAATGGTTCCCGAGTTACTACTTGCGCCGTCGCCTGCAGCTGTAGAGCTGTAAAGAAGGTTGTTGCCGGGAATCGATGTACCTTGGTTTATAGAATTACCATATGTATTGATTACTCGTGCGAATGCATACTGACCAATGCCAGTCAGTCCAAGTCCCGCAACTTTCGTCGCCAGGTTAATATCGCTTATCAGATCGCCGTAATCAGCGCCATCTACTGAAAAACGGACACTGCCGGCATTGTTGTAACCTAGCCTCAGTTTGAAATTACCCATATTTGCGCCGCCACCCTGCTCTACAGGGGAGAAGCCTAGACGGGTCTGCAGGTAAAATATTCCGCCGTCGGACGACCGCCGCATGTAGGGAAAAGCAACATCACCGCTGGCAAACCCTACGTGGGTGATTGAATCAGCAATTGCGCGAGACGAGTCGCGTGCATCGACCTCAGCCTTGGTATACGCATTGTTAATCCCGTAGGCAGCAAGCGTGGAGCCTACGTTCGCTTTACTACTGGGGTCAAAATTGCCCGAGTACCAGAGATTGCCAAAGTCTGTTTCGTCAACTGTGATTTTAACGCCAACAGCGGAATGACCTATTTTTATCAGGTTGCTTTGCTGCCCGACTCCCGTGCCCGCTTGAACAGGAACATACCCCAGCCTTGTCTGCAGGTGGTAAACGCCGCCATCAGTGGATCGACGCATATAGGGATATTTGACATCATTGCCCGCAAACCCGACAACCGTAATGCCGTCCCCAGTCGCCTTGCCCGACAGTCTTAGATCGGTTTCCTCTTTGGTGTAGCGCTGCGCGTCCCGAGTATCAACCTCAGCTCTTGTATACGTATCAGCCTTCGAATAAACCTCCGTCTTCAAGGCACGCTCAGACACACGCCGATCAACTTCTGCTGACGTATAAGCGTCATTAATACCGTAGCCGGAGAGGGTTTCAGCACGATCCGCTTTTTTGTCGGGGTTAAAGTTGCTTGAATACCAGAGCTTTCCAAGATCTGTCTTATCAACAGTCGCTTTCAGGTCAGTCCCGCTCCATCCGATCTTCACCGCGTTGTCCAATTGGCCCGCACCGGTGCCTTGTTGCACAGCGGTAAACCCCAGCTTGGGTTGTAACGCCGCAACCCGCGTATCGATCTCGGTCTTGCTGTAGGCATCGGCAATGCCGTACCCGCCCAGTGTGGTCGGGTTGAAACCGGCCATCACCAGGCCGCGTCGGTCTACCGTAACCCGGTTGTAAGTACCGGGCAAAACGCCAGTTGGACCTGCCACTTGCTCGAACACCAGCGCAGTCGTACCCAGGGTAATTGGCGCGTTTGTCGTCAACTGCCAGAGCGTGTCGAACAACGTGTCACCCTGCTCGACGCTGACCATCAGGTTGGGCGTCACCTCGGCGCTTGCATCCGCGTCAACAACGCGCAACCAGGCATTACCTGCGACGACTGAGTACAGGCCATTGTCTTTACCGCTGGCCTGATTTTTCACCAGTACCCGGTCACCTGCGACAAGCGCAATGCCATCGACCGTCTGAATGCCAGCAAGGACAATCGGGCCGGTGGTGGCAGCACGAACAGATTGCTTGTTGTCGAGTTTGGAAAGCTCCTCCTGAATCCGCAGATCCACGAAGGAACGTGTGGCCAGCACAACCGTTGGGTCAATGCGCAGCTCGACGTTGCTGGTATTGCTGACCAGCAGGTTGATGCGCACGATCTGCGTGCGTCCAGAACCTTGAGCCAGCAATGGTTTGAAGGACGGCGCGCAGTTCGCAACCGCCACCAGATCCCCTTCCGTATCGTACAAGCCAATTTCACGAATCCAGAAGCCGCCCACCTCTGCCGGGATAACCTGCTCGGCGATGATGATCGCGTTGTTGGCTGGATCAACCTTGAGCTGATTGAGCGGGGCACGGCGGCGCTCGTTGATCAGTTTTTTCTGTGAAGCATCGGGCACCGGATCGGTGCCATTGGCATCACCCACACCCATTTGAGCTATTTTCCAAGGCACGCCGAGGGCATCGGCATTGGCCTGCTTGGCCGCACCGATATTGGTCAGGGTGGCAAAGAATTGCGAAGTCTGATCGATCATGCGAAGACATCCAGAGTATCGATAGTGGTTTCACGCCCACCCAGCCCCATATGCCCCGAGACTTCAATGTCACGCGGTACAGGTGGATAGACGTCGATTTCGTCGCCTTCGGAGACCGAAGCGGCTAGGTAGAAACGGCCGGTCGTTTCAAGGCTGATGGCCAGTTCCAGCATGTGACGGCTGACAGGCTTGGCGTCATCGATCAGGGCTGTCAGTTCCTGATACATCTCCTCGGTGATGCCGGTGTCCAGCACACCCACCTTGAGGGCAAAAGTACCGGGGATTCCCTCAGGTACGGTCTGCCACCACTCCAGGACATCAATGAGATAGCCAAGCGGTTCAACCACTCGGCGTATCGCACCAATGGTCCCCTTGCGTTCATGGATGAAGAACGACGCGGCAATGGCTGCACGCTTTACCGGCTCAGACCATGCTTCATCCCAGCGGTCCACCGACCAGGCCCACGCCAGGTGATAGAGCAAGTGCGCGGGACAGGTCTGCGGGTTGTACAGCGTGCGCAAGGGAATCTTCGGGACTTCATCCGTGGCAACCTCAATGGCGCGCTCAAGCGGGGAACTGTTGAGGGGGAGCAAGCTGGACATCTCAACTACCCCGCGTCACGGTGAATGCTTCACACCAGGCGGCCTGCGCCTTGGTCGGGCGGATGTCCTTCCAGTCCTGAAGATCAACCCGACTGACGCCGCTGATGTGCAGCTGCGCGTCAATGCCGGATCGAGCCACCTCAAGGCCCAGACGTCTCCTGGGGTTGATCCAGGCCCCCAGCCGGTTCTTGCATTCAGCCAGAGTAGCCTCAGTTTCAGGCCCGCTCCCCACCATGTGGACGACAGCATTGATGCGGTAAGGCAAAATCTCAGCGCTCTGAACGGTCAAGCGATCCCCCAAGGGACGCACATCCTCGTCACTGAGGTTGAGCCGAACCGTCTCCAGCAGATCCGCTCCAGCTACACCACTGCCTTCCAACGCTAGTACCGTAACCACCACGGCTGCCGGTGATGGGCTTTCCGCAGTGGCGTCGGCCACCAAACCTGAGGCGTTGCGTGCGTGAAGGATGTAGCTGTTTCGTGGCCCCGCCGTGGTCAGTCCCTCGTAGGCAAGCTGGACACGCTCCCGAAGCGCATCGTCTTCTTCCATGACAGCTGCAGTGGGAGGCACTGCAACAGGGTCTGCTGCCTGGATCTCCAGACGTTTGAGGTTGACGTTGGCTGCCAACTGATCAAGATCGGCTTTCTGGGCATATGCCAGCATCAATGACTTTGCCGCGTCGTTGACACGCGCACGGTTCTGAAGCCGTCTGTAAGCCCCCAGTTCGAGCAACTTGGTGACCGGGTCGCTTTCCAGCAAAGCGCTCCAGTTGTCGCCCATGTATTCGCGAAAGGCGGCTAGCTCCCCCTGATATTCTTCTTCAAAGTCCAGGTCCTCAAGCACTTGCGGCGCGGGCAGCGCCGACAGTTCAATCAAGCTCATGCCGTCACCTCCAACACCGCATTGTCACCCAGATACGTCCCCTGCAATTCCAAGGTGACCTGGCCGTTCAGGACCGCAATCACCCTGACACGCTCAAGTCTCAGGCGAGGTTCCCAACGGCCTAGCGATTTGGCCACCTCGGCCTGCACCGCGCTTTTCCAGCCCTCGTTCACAGGCAGATCGACAAAGCGCCGGATCTTGCTGCCGTACTCCGGGCGCATTCGGCGGCTGCCCACAGGAGTGCCCAGAATGTCTTCGATGGACTGCCGCAGGTGCGTCAGGCCGGAGACAGACTGACCGGTACGGCGATCCATTCCGATCATGAGTTACTCCAGCGGTTTAAGGTCCGGGTGTGCACGCAGGTACTCCAGCGCGACGGTGTCATCGACCTGCGCCGTGGCAATGCCCTTGGCGACAGCAAGGGTGCGGTCATCCGGCAGAATCAGCGTGCGCGAGGTGAACAGCGTGTCTCGATACATCCGCACCGCTACAGCGGGCGCGGGATGAGGCAAGGCGTCAGTAGCTGATATCGCCGTGGGGGTGACCTGGCCTGTTGGGGCTGCCGGTTGGTCACCAGAAGTCTTATCGATTTTTACGGTCGCCATGGGTTATCTCCAGACATTAAAAAGCCCGCAGTGCGGGCCGGGTCAGTGCTTGTGGTTCGGGGTGTTGCCACCGGTGTCGATGATCTGGCCACCGCCGCGAATATCACCGGCGACGGCGAGCGTTCCGCTGATCGTGACGTTTCCGTCCAGCGTGATCGTGGCTGCCTTGGCGGTGATCGTTCCGGAGGTCGCGCTGATAGAGTCGTCAGTCACAACGGCCGAGCTGGCTCCGACGGTGACAGTCACCGTCCCGGTAGGCAGATCAATCGTGTAAGTGTTGGTCTGCCAGTCGTAGATCAGGGAACCGCCGTCGTCGAAGCGCCAGACTTCCACATGATCGCGATTGTCAGGCTGGGCACCGGCATTGCCATACAGCCCCGGAATGAACGTGCCTTGCGACACGTCACCGCTGGCACTGAGCAACGTGCCCTGTTCACCAAGGGTCGGTGCCCGCCAGTGCCTTGCCTTCCCTGCCGCCACGCTGTGCCAGCGCACCCAGGCGCTGACCCAGTCACCATCCGAAACACGGCATACCGGAGGTGACGCGGCAAGGTCCAGCGCAACGACATAGCAGTCCTTCACCACACCAGCCAGCATGCGGTCATGTTCAGCCAACGCGAAACTCATCACATGTCCTCAGGCGACTGGTACTGATCTTCGTTACCACGTCCGGTGTCCGGACTGAAGGCAAACACCAGAGTGCCAGGCGGCTCATTAGGCCAAGGCCATTCCTCCTCGCCGAGGTAGATCCCTTGGGTCCATTCGACGACCCAGACCGCGTAACCGTCCAGTTCAGGACGCGACCAGTCTTGTGCGGCTCTCACGAACTCGGCGGGCTCGACCTCAAGCCCCCAGGTTTGCAGCCTCAACAATACTGCCAACTGAGTGGCTGCAAAGGCGGCCTGCTGCTGGCATTGCTCGCGTTCGGACCCCACGATCACCCGTGCTTCGAACCGGGCAATCAGGGCCGTTTCCCCGGTGCCCTGATCAATGCCGGGCTCAAACTCCACCAGCTCGATCAGCACGGCCGGGACGAGGATCTGCTGAAGCATATCCGGCATGGTGCCGACGTACTCAAGACCGGGAATCGCGGCCCTGATGTGTCGTTCAATGGCTTCGTACAGTGAATCAAGATTGAACGCTTGGTCAGGCACGGGCAGTTCCTTTCAGGTACTTCTGCAGCTCGTAATTGAATTCCTGCTTGAGGATCTCCAGCAGGCGCTCATCAGCACGTTTCACCCAGTTATCAAAATGTGGCCTCGCCTCTTCAAGCGATACCTTGGCTTTGGCCAACGGAAAGCGGCTGCCATTTTCTTCGATGAACCCGGAGCGGCGTTTGCCTTGCCGCGTTTCGGCGTACGCGCCTGAGTCGAAATGCTTGCTCGCGGTCCGGATCCAGATATCAGGACTGCCGCCATAAACCGTTTTGAAGAACGCCCCCTGATAACGGCGACCGGCAACGGATACGCCGGTACGGCTCTGCCGCGCACGGCCGATACGACTGGCAGAAATGGCATCCAGACCAAACCAGAGCTTGCCGCGCATCGTGCCACCGCTCACCGGGTAAGCCCGGAGGCGTTGCCGCACAGCTGCGACGGCGATGCGTTCCTGGCGCCCCACCGCTCTTGCGATGTGCGTGCGCAACCAACGGAGCGTCTTGTTGATGGCGCGCCGCTGGGCCGCTGCTGCTGCTTTGGGAACCGCCGCTGCAAAGTCCTTGAACGCTTCCAGATCAGCCGAAGATGGCTGCAGGGTGATCATGCCATCCTTGGCCGACTGCTTGTAGAAGCTGCCTACGCTCATGGGTTAATCCTCAGAATCAACGTGATCAACGCATCGCCACCCGGCTCCTGACGGACCAGCGTGTACGTACCACCGCCGTCCTGCACGGGCAGATCGATACGTACCTGCTGCCGCTCGACAATGCCCTGCGCGTCGGCTACCCGAATGACCAGGTGTGGTTCGCGCAGCCCGGTATTGATGCGGCCCAGCTTGGGTTGCAGCCAAGGTGCCGAGAACATGCCCGACACCTCGCGCCCCTCAATGAACGCCGTGTCGCTAAGGACATCGAACACGGCGTCATCCAGGGTTTCGATCAAGTCACGGAACGCCATGACTACAGCGTCAGGCGGATCTGCGCCCGAGGTCGGGTGCAAAGATGCAGCGGGTTGGACTGTGCTTCACCCGCCACGCCCTTGCCGAACGGCAGCGTTTCCAGCTTGCTGTAGTACGGGATGCCCTGCGTGTTGACTGTTTCCATGTAGTCCGCTGGAGCGAAGGCCGAGATGTACAGGTCCGGGACACCCTCGGGCACCAGAAGCGCCTCGTCGTCATTCACGAAAGCGATACCGGCGACCTTGCCACGGTAGCGTTCCCAAACGATCCCACCGAACTCGAAACTTTCGCGAGCATCGCCACGCAACTCGGACGCCTGCGCCGAGTTGAGGTAGGTCTCTTTGACCGACGTGTGAACGATCATCTTGTTCCAGAAGTGCTTGCCGCAGAATGCCCGCGAACCACTGGTGGTTACGCTGCCCAGCGCATCCTCCTGCATATCCAGCGCCTCGCCTGCTTTGACGCGCAGTTCCGTTTTCTCGTCGTTCAGGCCCATGGACAGGCTCTGACGCTGCACGCCAAAGGCCGCGTAGATGTCCAGCAGCACGGTTATGCCGTCTGCATCCAGCACTTGGCCATTCAGTGCGCCCATGCGCTGGAACTCGTGAGTGGCGTCGAGCTGACGGCGGGCACGAGCCAGCCGGGTGTTGATCACATCCTGCACGGCCTGCAGTTCAGTGCGGGAACCGAATGCGCGGATGCCTTGAATCTCATCCGCCCGGATCGTGAAGCGCTCCGGCAGGTGGACGGTGTTGAATGGAATCATGCGACGCTTCGTGCCAGTGACCACAAGACCAGAGCTGCCACGCTCACCGGCCGGGACCAGCGCCAGGGTGTCGCCGTCCTTTTCGATCTGCACGGTCAAGGTCGCGATGCCCTCTTCCTGAAACAGGCCAAGGCTGCTGATGCGACCGGGCAAGTACGGTTGTTCGTTGATGGCAGCGGTGAGCGTGGCGACGCTGAATGCTTCGTCGTCGAAAATGGCGATATCGGCCATGGGGGTATTCTCCAGAAAAACGAAACCCCGCAAATGGCGGGGTCGGATAAACGAAAGTGAATCAGGGTTTTGTGGCCGATAAATCGATCAGCGAAGGAAGATGAACTGCTTGGCCAGCGCCTTTTCAGCGTCCAGATCCAGACCGGTCAGCAGCGTCTCTGCGACCTCGGCCAGTCGCACGACGGCGCGACCACGGCGAACGATATCGGACTCAGGAAGCGGTGCGAAAAGGATCGCTGTGGCGATCTCGCTGCCGTCTTCGGCGGTCGGATCATAGGGCGCGAACTCGCCGGAGGCTGCAACCAGACCCAGCAACTGGCCCGCATTCAGGGCCCCACTGGCTGCCACGTTGATCGACTCTCGCGAGATGTTTCCGGGACCTTCGGAAAGAAGGAATTCACCGGCATGGATAGGCTCCATTTTGATGGTCATGGACGTGCTCCTGTAGCGGTCGGTTTCTTGCCACCCTGCGCCGCCCTGCGGGCCGCGTAGATGTCGTGGTGATCGGGTTGTTTGGCCTGGACCTTGGCCGGTGGATCGTCCTGCAGCGGCAGGCTGTTATCGATTTCAAAGCCCTTGCCGCTGCTGACCAGCTTCTCAAACAGACGCGCCTGCACGGCCTGCTTGTCCAGACCTGCGCTGACGAATTCGGCAGTCAGCTCCGGCAAGCGAGCCGCAACACACAGGTCGCGCACATCCTTGGCCTGGGTGATCGCCGCCTGCACCGTTGCTTGATCGGCAAGCTTGGTGGACGCAATCAAAGGCTCAATCAGGTTGTTGATGCCCGCCGCGCCGCAGGCTTTCGTAATCATCAGCGCCAAGGCGGATGCATCAGCCGGTTCAGGATCAGTTGGCAGGTCGTCCTCTTCAGGCTCAGGTTCTGCGGCATTGAGCTGATCCAGCAGGGCCTTCGGTGTCTGGCGGAAACGCTGTATGGCAGCGCCCTGCCCCAGGCAGGCTTTGACCTCTACCCCGGCCCCGATCTCATCGGCCAGGCCAAGTGCCAGTGCTTCCGGCGCGGTGAGCCAGGTTTCAGCGTTGACCATGCGCCGCAGCTCGACCTCGTCGATGTTCGGCGACTTGGCCTTATACGCCGCGATGATGGCTTCCAGCGTCTGGTCCAGCACATCGGCGACCTTGCGCAGGTCCTCGGCATCACCGGCTGTGTAGGTCCACGGGTTGTGGATCATCAACATGGCGTTGGACGCCATGACCATGCGGTGTGCGCCACACGCTGCAACACTCCCGGCACTCGCTGCCAACGCATCAATCCGCGCCGTGCAGCGCTCGCCCAAGCGGTTCAACGCGTTGTGAATCGCCAGCCCGTCGAACAGATCACCACCGATGGTGTTGAACGCCGCAATGATGGGCGACACGCCGTCATCAATGGCTTTTAGGTCCTGAATGAACTGGTTGGCCGTGATGCCCCAGCCGCCGATCTCACCGTAGATGTAGATCTCGATGGTGGTCTGCTCGGCCTGGGTTTCAGCCTTGATGCGGTACCAGTTCTGGTCCTCGACCGCCAAGGCAACCGGAGCCTTGTTGAAAATGCGAAACGGCAACAGCGGTTTCATGGGTTCTCCTTCTCGTCGGGGTCCTCATCGAACGCCGACAAGGTGCTGTAGTTGAGGCCCAGTCCACGGGCACGAGCCGCGTCAGCGGCGTTTTCTTCGTCCACGATCTCGGCATCAGTGCCGGTGCGCAGGCACATCTCGCTGCGCGAGGCGAGCCCCGCGTTGATTTCCATCGTTCTTGATTGCACGTCCTGCACCGGGTGAATGTAGGACCAGCCTTGCGGCACCCAGCGCGTGCGCAGGTATTCACGGCGGCGTGCCGCGTAGTCGTCCAGTTGCAAAGCACCCGACAACACCGCCATGTCCATCCATGCCGCCCGCACGGGACGGCACAGTTGGTGGACATACACGCTGAACTGCAGCTGCTCCAGACGCCGACGAAACTCATTGAGCACCACGCGGATGGTGCGGTCGTTGACGCCCCGCATGTCGCCGGTCATCAACTCATAGGGCAACCCAGCACCGGCAGCAGCAGCCATTAGTTGCTGCCGCATGAAGTCGGGGTAGTTGTTGCCGCCATCGGGCGGTGTCGAGAACTCGACCTCCTCCCCCGGCAGCAGCTCCTGCATCGTGCCAGGCTCCAGCGCAACCATCGGCGTGAAGCCATCGCCCCCGACCTTGATGGGCGCGCCCGTCAACGGGTCAAGCATGGGCGGACCGTCAGTAGCAGGCTTGCGAATGAAGCCCGCGAACAGGTTGGCCACCTCCTGACGGAACAGGACAGCATCGTCGTAGTTGTCCAGACTGCGCAGGCGCTTCAGCACCGGTGCCAGTCGAGGCACACCACGAAGCTGGCCGGGCTCCACCGGCTCAAAGATGTGCAGCATCTGGCTGGCCGGGATACGCACCAGCATGTTGTATCCGGCGTTAATAGAGGTCATGTCACTCGGGTGCGATCGATAACACCAGTAGGCCACCCGCTTGCCGAATCCGTTAAATTCGATCCCGGCGCGGATAATGTTGCCGGTACTGGTCACCTCAAACTTGTCATGCGGAACGAACTCGGGTGCCAGGCATTGCAACTGAAAGGGCACTGCCAGGCCGTCGTCCATGCGCCTGGGTCGCAACCGGACGAAGCATTCGCCCGACTGCTCGACCGTCCGGGCGATCAAGGCTTGCTGGCCGTAAAAATCGGTCAGTTGATCGGCATCGGATTCGTCTACCCAGTCCTCCCACGTCTCCTGAAAGATACGGCGCAACTCCTTGTCCGCGATCCTGGGCTGCGGAGTGATGCCGGTGCCGATCAGGTTGCTGACCCTACGATCAATGGCATTGGCCGCATAAGGGTCATTGCGCACTGCGGCTCTGGAGCGGGAGCGCAAGTTGCGCAGCGCGGGCATGATCAGGCTGTTGACGCCTGTATCAGGTGCGTCCCAGGTGGCAGATCGGCGACCGTCGGCAGCGCCTTCATAGCTGGCCTTGATGCGCTCCGGCACCAGAAAGCCTGAGCGCGACAGCGTAGGGTAACGAGTGCTCACAGGCCTTTGCCTCCGTGGTATAGGCGGACAACCCGCGAGCGTGGACCGGCAGCGTTGGTCAGGCTGGTGCGGATCAGATCGCGAGCCTGGATCAGCTCATCAACCGAGCGGTACTCGACCGTCCGATCTGCGTAACGCACGATCTTTTCACCACGCCCTATCGCTGCCTCGACGGCATCAAGGTGCTTCTGGGTGTAAGCCATATCAACGTCTCTTCAAATAGCCGCTGGTGGAGGCGCGGCGTTGCGTGGGTTGCTGGGGTTGCGGAGTCGGACGATCTGGCGCTTGAACGGCAGCAGCCACAGGCTGGGGTCGAGGTTCCGGCCTCGGCTCAGGTTTTTGCTCGACACTCAGACGCTCTGTCACAGGGGCTTTTGCGTGACCGGTGTCGTCGAATAGACCGGCTTGCGCCAAGGCATTTTTGAGCCTGGCCCAGTTGTGTTCCCCGTAGCGATGCAGCCCCAGGTAATGCGCCATCGCGAGGCTGTACACCAGCAGGTCCAACGCTTCGTTGCGTTCTGCCTTGCCCTTCACCCACTCGATGCGCTTGAAGCCTTTGACGTAGCGAGTAACCTTGCGCTCGGCCACGCATTGGGCGAAGAAGTCATCGGGTAAATCCCTTGGAAAGTGCAGCGCGCCCGGCCCGCTTTCCAGGTGGTAGCGGTTGTAGATCCAGTCCTTTGCCGTGTCGGTGCCGACCATCCACAGCTCCGCACCGTTGCGCTCGGTCTGACCTTTCCATGTGACGTCTACCAGTGAGGGCCGTTGAGCGATCACCGGTTTGCCGGGTTTGCTTGCGCCTTTGATGGCGAAGACATTGCGCCAGCGTCGAACGCGACAGAACTGATACACCTCGTGAGTGTGGTGCCCCCCTGAGTCGACACCCGTTGCCAAGATCGCCAAGCTCACGCCACACGGGTGGCGGTAGCGCTCTTTGAGCTTTTCATCCAGCACTAGCCAGGTGCGATCATCGGAGGGATCGCCCATGATCACTTGGAAGTCAACGATCCAGCGCTCCATGCCTTCGCCCCAGCCAACCACCATCATTTCCAGACGGTTGGCCTGCACGTCGACAGAGGCTGTAAGCGACAGAACACCAGCGGGCATAGAGCCCAGCACGTAGTTTTCCTGCAGGGCTCGGGCTTGCAGCACGGCTGCTTTGGTCTGCTCCTGAGCGCTGTCCCAGACCTTGGCGAGACGGGTGTTGTAGAACACCTGCATCGGTTCAAGGTCGCCACGGTCCTGAGCCTTTTTGGCCTTTTCATATTGCTTCGCGAGCGTGACCCAACTCGTCCAACCGAGTGGTGCATACAGCGCATTGAGATGAAAACCGACGGTCTCCCCGTCGCCCTGGGCATGTGAGCGCCATTCGCCACGGGCGAGCATGTCCCCCTTGTGAAACTCCTCGATCAGGACGTCGCAGCCAGGACCGGCGCACTGGTAATGAACGGTGCTGAAGTCCGGCGAGTACAGCAGGCGCTCCCACTCCAGCGTTTGCATGTGCCCACATGTTGGGCATGGCACGTAGTAGTAGCGCTGGTCGCTGGTCGAGAACAGGTCATCGATACGCGAAGCGCCTTTAATGGTCGGCGAGCTGGAGAAGTAGAACTTGGCGTTGCGCCCGAAGGTACTGCCCCGCGTTTCGGCCAGTTCTATCGGATCACCCTCTTGATCGACATCCACGTCCCAGCGATCCACCTCATCACCGTAAACAAACCGTGCCGAAACTTCGGAAAGGTTGGCTGCAGAACCGGCTGTGGTGGCGTACAAAGATCCGCCTTCGAACTCTTTGGTGTCCATCGTATTGCGAGCGTCCCGCGACCGCGGTGAAGCCACACGCTCGCGCAGAACGGGAGTCGCTTTGATGGTTTTGCTGATCCGCGATGACACACGCTTTGCCAGAAAGAGGCTGGGGAGCAATGCCAGGATGTTCGATGGCGACAGGTGGATCAGCGCGCCGATCCAGTTCAGCGCAATCTGGGTTTTCATCAACTGCGACGCCACCATGGTAACCACCCGCTTGCACGGGTGAGCCGGTGACAGACATCGCATTGGCTCACGCGCATACGGCGTGCGGGCCGTCCGGTATTGGCCAGGCTCTGCTGCGCCGGTGTTACGCGGGATGCGCATGTACTCATCGGCCCATTCATCGACCCAGAGTTCCGGGTCGGGCTCAAGCCCACGGCAATACGCTTCGCGGTAAACCTCGGCACCGTCTGCATATCCAGTGGGCATAGGTCTATTTCTCGGTCATGGCATGTTCAAGGTCAGCGGTGGTCATGCGAATAGCATCCTCAAAGACGCGGCGGAATGCTCCCGTCAGGTGTTTTTCGATTTGCCACGGGTCGGTCATTGCAGCCAGCTCGGGGGCCAATTGAGGAGAGAGGCCGAACATGAGGTCGCGCACGGTGCGGCCAGCGGTGAAGGCGGCTTTTGAAACCGCTTCCCGCAAAACCAGATTGCCTTGGACCTTATGAAACTCAGACTCGGCCAGCCGCCCGAGGTAGTACTCGCGATGCGCTCTGGACTTCTGAAAGTCCGGGCCTTTACTCGGGGGCTGCACCGCAGGTGTTTCGGCGCTCGGCAAAAGCTCGCTGTAGACACCGCGATCAATGCGACCCTCTTCATGGCGGGCCGCGACAGCGGCTTTGCTCGGATCGGCAGAGTCGGCCAGCAGCGCTTCGGTTGCTTCCAGTTCCACCTTCCCGTCCGGCGTGAGAACCAAGCGTTCCTGCTTTGCCAGTTTGGAAACGTAGGATTTGGCCCAGCCGCGCCGTGCTGCGAAGTCCGACTTGCTGATCACTGTCATACTGAAATGTCCTGTTCACCCAATGAATACGGGGTGTTCACCTGTTCACCGCAGTTCACTAAGCTGGTGAACTGTCCGCTAACCGAGTCCCGCGAGTCCGCAGCCCCGTATACCCCGAAATACCCCAGGGTCCCCGCCACTTTGGGATTTACAGGGTGTCAGTGCTTGATTGCGGGCGAGGAATGGTCGTTGCAAACCTCAACGCCTTGGCGCTGATCATGCTCCACTCCACTGTGCAGTTCGGCCTGATCATGAGGCTATGGGTTGTAAGACAAAAAAAGATTGTTTATAAGATTGGATCCAACCAAGAGGAATTACACATGAAACCAGGCTTCGACATAGGAATCTTGAGCTTCGCCCTACCACTGGCTTTTTGCCTCCTGTATCTAGCTGGACGTCAATTACGGACTTTTGGCGCTTGGATGGACAACACTGATCGCCCGAAAGAGCGAGCCAAGGCCTATTTGGTCATAGCCGCTATTTTTGGGTTCATTATTGGAAGCATGATGCAGCCGCTTTACGATAGGAGTAGTGAATGCTCTGCAGTAGGCCAACCCATAGTTCCATGTCTCTTCAATAGCTCTATCTAACCAACGCAACCCGATTGGAGGTCAATTCCAATCGGGTTTTCAAAAGGCGCTCATGATCACCACTTTCGTGGCCCGAGCATTCCCCTTCCTGCTTGTCTGAACCAGATGGACTTCACTATTCATGATCACTCAGAGCCAAGAACAAGAAATGGCAGTGTCTGATATTTTGGTGCGGCCTAATTGCTCTGGCTGCGCAGGATCTGCGCGTCGACCTGATCGGCGCAGGTGTCGAGCAGCTTGATGGCCTGATCCTTCAACTCCCACACGTCACCGTTCGAACGAAGATCTGCCTCATCGGTGTTGATACGCTCGCAAGGAATCAGCTCAGGGGGCTCGATTCGGACCGCTGACGTTTTTGTGACCACCACCGGCTTTGCCGCGCAGGCCGTCAGGCAAAGGCTGAGAAGCCCAATCACGAACGGGCTTGCTGTTGCGCTTGAGGTCTTCAAATTCTTTCCTCGCCTGTTTGGCTTTGTTTTCGCTGGCCTTGATCCGTTGATTCAGATCCTTCAGATAGGCGGCGTTACGTTGGGCCTCAGCCCGAAGCGTGGTAATGGTGGCCTCGCTTTCAAGGTTGGCGTCGAGCGCTTTCTTCTTGGCTGTGGACTCAACTTCCACCGCGCCGCGCAATGCGACGATCTGGCTCTGCTGGATGCCAACGAGCAACAAGCCCACCAGCGTGATGATGATTGCAGCAGCGATGGCTTTCATGTGATGTCCACCTTGCGGCCAATGAATCGGGTAACCAACTCGCGAATGGCCGTGACACCGAGAAAACCAATCGTTCCACCTGCAGCCACCGAGAGGCTGGGCGGCCAGGTCATCCATTCAATCAGGCTGGACGCGACCAGGCTTAACGACCCGCAGATCAGCGCTTCAAAAAAGATCCGACGCTTACTGGTTTCTTTGGCGTCGTAGAGGATGCGCAGTAGAGAGACGATGATTGCCATGATCGCGCCCTGCCATAGTGGATTGGAAAGGGCCATCCAGACGTGCGCCCATAAGTCGGGGTTCTTTTCGGGCATGGTGCGCATCCGGTTACCACCCTTCGGGGTGAGCTAAAAACAAAAAACCCGGCGCAAGGGCCGGGTTTGGTGGTGTAGTGCGTGTGCCGCTATGCGGTCGCACCTATCGAAGATGACTACTTTTTACAGGTGGATTCCGGTGGCAGCAAGCCAGTATTAATGCCACCGACGAATATGTAGTCAACACAGCACCAACGCCCCGGCAATGTAGACGAATACCCTCAATCGGCCATTCGCTTTTTTGCCCCTGTCCCACTGTCCCACTAGGCTGGAGACAGGTGGGACGCCAGAAGCCCTCGAAAACAAAGCGTTGTCCCACTGTCCTACCTTTATTGTTATTTCTCCGTGTAAAGAGAGAGTATTTAAACGCACGCTGACGCGCGCATAGCGCGTGATGGTGCCCGCTACGCTACATGTGGGAATGCTGGTTAAAGGTGGGACGGTGGGACGGAGCAACGCAGACGGGGCTAAAACCCGTCCCACCGCGTAGATAGGCAGTGGGACGAGGTAGGACAAGCGGGAAATAGCGAGCTCCCTCAAGCAGCCTTACCCCACAGCAGCCCTTGAATGCTCAGGTGTGCTTGATGCAGCCGGTCGTAGTAGGTCTGCCGACTGCAACCGCAGTGGGTGATTTTCTGATGCAGGAAGCTGTCGCTGTTGCAGTAATGCTCACGCACCACCAACGCCAGCTCGGGTGCCAGGTGCTTGTTGACGATCAGCTCTATGTCGGCAGACTCATCCAGCAGCACACGGCTGCCCCGCGTGCCGCGTATCAGCTCCCCTTTGCACTCCATCAGCATGGCGATCATGTTCCCACCCGAAGCGGTTCCGCCCCGCGAAGGCGAATGCAGGTCTTCGGCCCAAAGTTTCAACATCGCATCAATTCGTTTAATCATTGAAGCAAGGCTCATCGAACTTCTCGACAACCAGATCTGATGATCGGCCCCACGCTGCCGGTTTCTTGTAGACCCATTGCCGCAAGCCGCTTTTCGACAGCACAGAGGATCGCGCCCGCTTCCATCCTAGGCGGTGCATGATTGCGCCGACGCGCATCTGTTCGGGCTTGCCCCAATGCCCTGCATCCAGTTTCAAAGCGGTGCCCAGCAACTCGTTGCCGCTGGTGGTTTCACCGATCTGCGACTCTTCCAGCCAGTTCAGAATCAGCCCTTCCCACTCGTCGACCACAAAGCGCTCGTCCTGCGCCTCGGCGAACATGGACGATTCGTCACGATTGACCCACCAGATCTCGCCTGCCTGGAAGCAAAACATCGCCTCAGCCCATAACTGATCACGCATTTCACGCAGCTGCTCAAGTTCGACCTTCGTACACGCGACCGGCCAGTAGCGTCGGTTGCCGGTCGCGTCCTTCAGGTATTCTTCTTGGTTGGTCGTACCCACGAAAACACACTGGCGTGGCACGTCGTTTGTTCTCCGGCCATAGCTTTCTCGGTAGGTGTCTGTGGAGGCAGAAAAGAACTGCTTGGCCTTGGTACTCTCGGCCTTGTTGAAGCTGTCCAGCTCGCCCAGTTCGACAATCCACTTGCCACGGATCGCCTGAAAGCCATCCTTGTCGCCGAGCGCAAAGGGGGTGTCCATGAACCAATCGCCCCCGAGGATGCTCATGGCAGTGGACTTACCAGCGCCCTGTGCGCCTTCAAGAATCAGCACCGAGTCAGCCTTACAGCCAGGCCGCATTACCCTTGCGACCGCCGAGATCATCCACCGCTTGCCGACCTTTTTGACGTATTCAGAGGGTTCAACCCCCATGACATCTATGAGCCATTGCTCCAGTCGCGGCACTTGGTCCCACTCAAGCTTCTGCAGGTACTCACGCACTGGGTGAAAGGCGTGGTCGTGAGCAACTATGCTCACCGCCTCGATGACGCTGGAAGCTTTGACCCGAAGGTTGTAGACCTGAGCCAGCCACTTCATGACCCGCATATCATCGATATCAGCCCAGTCGCCAGTCCCACCGCCATAAGGCGCGGCCCGCAACTTGACGATCTTGGAGCTGAATGCGCTGAAGCTGATGACACCAGCCCAGCGTTCGTCGTTGCCGAGTATCAGCTCGATATTCTGCATATGGGCAATGAGCGCGCCGTTTTCACTGCGTGCCAACTGGTCTTTCCAACCACCTGCTGCAGGGGGCCTGACGACCGCTAACACCTGACGGCGGACGGCCTCCAAACCCTCGGCGACATGCAGATCATTGAAGTCAGTCCATTTGTCATGACGCTCAACCGAGAAGATAGGCGCAACCACCTGACCACCAACGATCAGAGCCGCGTTGGTGGCCTTTTCCTCGCCAGGGTTCCAAGGCTGTCCATTCGGGCGTTTGGTCTTCCAGTCATCGTCGCGGCAGATGATGATTGGTCGACCAGGGAGACGGTCACGCATCAGCTTCGCGACCGCCAGCAGGTTGCCTGCATCAAAAGCAATGGCGACTCCGTAAGAAGTCGCCATGTGCAGGCTAGCGCCGGTGGCGTACCCCTCGCAGATCAGTAATGGTTCACCCGGCTCAGGCTCGGGGCCGATCAAATGAAACGCGCCCTCCTTTGACATACCGTAGGGCCAGTAGGACTTGTCACGTCCGGTATCCTGTTGCTTTTCCGGGTAAATGACTTGCAGCCCGACTATCTGATCACGGGTGTTGCTCATCGGGACCAGCACAGCGCCTGAACGCGGTGCGTAGCGAACACGAAACCCGACGATCTGCTTGCGATCCAGGTAGGCGCTTTTGCCTTTATCAGGCATGCGTTTGAACATACCGGCAGCCCGACTGGCCGCACGGCGGGCAGCATTGGCAGCGACCTCAGCTGCGCGGCGCTTCGCGTCCTCCTGACGAGCGCGCATGACCTCACGCTCTTCGGGCGACATTCGACCCGCTTTCACCTTGATCTTTTGCGTCTCACCCGAACGCCAGTCGCCAAAACTGCCGAAGATCAGCGACTCGTTCTTTTCGGTCCTATGCTCGTGAATGACGTACCAACCGTTCTTTTCCTTTCCCTTGTCCTGGGATGTCTTGCAACGGGTCAACTTGCCGAACACCAACGGTTGAGCAGGCTCAAGGCCATAGTCAGCGAATTGCCCTAACACCTCATCGAGCATGACGGGCCTCACGCAATTCCAGCAGGGATTGGCAGGTCAGGCATTGCGTGCAGCCGGGCAAAGCCATACGTCGTGCGTCGGGAATGGCCTCTTCACAGGTTTCGCAAAAAAGAAACGAGTGAAGCGCGAGTGCAGGTTTGGCCGCACGCCGAGCAGCGAGGGCTTGGTCTATGCGCTCCTGCACCAGGTCGTTAGCAAAGTCGGCAATGTCAGCCATGATCAGTACCCCGCGTCGTCTGATTGACGTAGGAGGCGCGGTTGAACAACCCGAGCAAGCCCTGAATGCTGCGAAACACCTGCAGACGGATCTCAGCCAGTTCCTGATCGCTCACAACACCGTCGCCGATACTCTTAGCCCACGTCTCGGCAAGGTTCGCGACCTGATGGAAGTATTCTGCAATGCCAGTGGTCAACGTCTCCGGCATGTCGTTGGTATAAGCCTCTGCCAACTCCTGCCAAGTCGTATCACCGACCAAGGCATGCACGGCGTCCAGAATGCGGCGGTCCTTGGTCAGCTCCAGGATCTCGCCGAACTCCTGAATGTTGACTGTGTGGCTTGGGTGGGTTGGTGAAAGCTTGTGTTGCAGGGTAGTGGGGTTTCTGCCGGTGGTGGCGGCAATTGCAGCAGCGCCGCCAGGGTAGTCCCTCGCGGCATGGTAAAGCGCCAGGTCGAGCGGCAGGATCTCCCGCTGCGCCCGTTCAACACAACTCAGAGCAATTCGGCTCATGGCATTAATCCTTGTAAGTTGCCAGTGCCGCGCAGCATGTAGTGGTGATACATTTGCCGCGTGGCTTGAAAGGGTCCACACGCCGGTCATACCGGCACCGTGCCGAGGCAAACGATCCATCGTTTACCTCTGGCGCAACAGCTGCCTGCTCTGTGGTGGAAGAGGCAGCAACTCAAGGCATCCGTGCCTTGAAAACGCGATGAAGACCGACGGATTGCATGTGGTGTGCCCGTCAACCTTAATCGCGGCCCGGCTCCGCTGTGGTGGCGCGTGCTGGGGGAAACTGGGCGACCTTTGGGTCGCCTTTTTTCTATGCAGCTTTAACGACATCAATGCTTTCAGGTGCAGGAAATATCTCAGGTAAATCAGGTCGCAGCTCATGCGGCAAAATAGCGCCAGAAAGTGCTTTGGCGAGCGGCCGAACCTGAGCCACTGGCACGCCTCTATGACGCCAGTTAAACAACCGCTGCGGGCTAATCTCGCATTCGCGTGCGAGCTGCGATGGGCTCTTACCGGCTTCTTCCGCTACCCGCAGTATCAAATCAAAGATCTGATCAGGCGTACTCATGAGGTTACCCACTTCAAACAAAATGAAAGGAACATGCAAACAATACGTTTGTTATCATTTTGATGCAAGCGCTGTAACATTCTGTTTATGAGCAAACAACCGCTATTCCTCAAAGGGCAACGCTTCCGGCAAGCACTGGCAGATTCGGGGCTAACAGGCGCGGAATTTGCGCGCGTGCTGGACCTAGAAAATGAGCAAAACATCACGAACTGGAAGTCTAGGGGCGTGCCAGCCTACATGGCTGGAGAAGTTGCCCGTACCTTGGTCGTGGAGCGTGACTGGCTTGAAGGTAAGGATGTGCCCATGCGCACCGATACCACGGCACGCAACCCGACGCGCGCAGCTGCTAATGAGCCCCCCCTCTACGTACTGGAGCCTCTAGCCCCTTGGGATTCCGATACGCCACTTGAAAACGATGAGGTTGAATTGAGGCTTTACAAGGAGGTCGAGCTTTCATCGGGACCAGGCAAGGTTGCTCGTACCGAAGTCCAAGAGGTCTCTGGACCGAAGCTCAGATTCTCCAGGGCAACTATGCGAACCTGCGGCGTGGATCCGTCGAACGCCGTGTTCGCAACAAACAATGGCGATAGCAACCATCCACTGATCCTTTCTGGCGCTACTGTTGGTATCGATACCGGCATGACTCGGATAATCGACGGAGAGATTTACGCAATTGACCATGACGGGCATTTCCGCATCAAATTTTTGCAACGCTTGCCAGCAGGGATCAGGATGAAGAGCTTCAATTCCTCCGAATACGCTGACGAGGACTATGAGTTTGACGACATATTGGCGCAAAGAATTGTGATTCTTGGACGCATTTTCTGGTGGTCATCCATCCGCCCCCTCAAAGGACCGTCACTTATCTAAAGACAAACAAAATGTGTTGACCGAAAAGCAAACAGATTGTTTACTTGCCTCACTCTTCCACCACAGAGCGAGGCAACACCATGCACACCACAGCCACCACCATTCACGTCCACCCTAGAGTCACCGACCCCCTTCGCGTTTTTGAGGTTCGCCATCTGGCTGTAGTCCATGGCTGCACTTTCATTCCAAGCAAGCCGAAACTCAGAGCCGTTACGAAACCACTTCCCTTCGACCCAAACGACGGAGGGCGGGCAGCATGAGCAAATACAAGCTCGACGCCAACACACTGGCCTTACTCAAAGCGCAGACCAAGCTGACAGAAACGTTCAACCACGTCATTCGCTCTGCAAAGAGCGGTGCCCTGCCCTTTCGCCTCAAGGTCGAACACGCCTCAGCGGAAACGCACTTTAGGGTAGAGGTAGGTAACCAACGCCACTCCCTGACTCTGCAAAACGCCCCGACGATGCACCTCCAGTTGGGAGCTTTCATCGAAGAGATAGCTAACGGCGCGCTCGATTTGGGTACATCCACGGCAAAGCGCATCGATGGAAAATACAGCGTTCTCGATGAGCAACTGAGTCTGCAAGTTTTTGATCTGGTTCGCCGGGGCGGCATGCTCAGCCTGGACGTTGGCCTAGAACAGCCGATTCATGTCTCGATTCATCGCAACAGAACCCGGACAGCAGCTACAACCCTTATGACTATCGGAGTAAGACAACCTCGGACCAAGTGCTTCACGTTGTCCGGTCCAGATGCCGAAATCCATGAAAAGGTCGTTGAGTCCATCAATCACCTGGCCAGCATTGCGACTCCCGCTATGCACGCGGCCTAGGAGGAGTAATGGAACGCACCTTAGCTCAGACCGCCAAGCAACTTGGCATCAGCAGACCAAAGCTCATCGCCATGATGCGGGAAAAGGCACTACTCAATGAACGGAACCTTCCCGCCTATCCAACACGGGACAGCGAGTACATGCGTGTCAAAGACAGCAGCTGGTTCCATCACCAGTTGGGCATGCAGTACAGCCAGTCAACCAGGGTAAAGCAGCCCGGCATACGCTGGCTCGCTGAACAACTGGGGCTGGCTGTGCCTGAAATACCGGCCGACAAACGTGACGTGGCCTAGGGAATACGCTCGCCAGATCGTCGCGCTGCATACGCGGGAGGAACGCAATGCAGCGCTTCTTGAGGTTCCTGAACACCTGCGCGAGCTCACCAAACGGCACTGCCTGAACAGCTGGAACCACCCTAAGCGGAGAAGACCGAATGAACCAAGAAGCGATTGACCATTTGCTGATCGACTTGCTGCGCATTCCGCCAGAACAGCGCACTCAGAACGACGTTGCCGCTGTCATTGCTGGCATGAACTCAGCCGCACTACTTGAAGCTGTTGCGGCAACGCCATTGCAGCATGAGCAAATCAAGTTGCTGGCCATCGCTGAATTTTTGGCATGCGAACTTCAAATGATCGATGCCCACGTCACGCTCGACCTCAGCATCACTGAACCCCAATGGATCCCTCTCACCCTCACGATGCGTCGACCTTGCGCAGGGTACGTATTTGGGCGCGGACGTACAGCACAAGAAGCGCTCATGGACATGTACGACTACATTCCCCCACCCAAAGAAGCTGCAGCATGAAGGACCACAACCAGAATCCGCTACGTCTGATGCCAGCACCGGAAGCGGCCACCGTTGAACTGCTGTATCGAACCTTCGGAGATGTGCTGATCCCCCTAGACAAGCTGCGCGAGCAGTACTTCCGAAACCTCAACGAACGGTCGTTTGTTGCCGAGATTGAGAACGGGCGAATCCCGCTCCCGATCACCACTTTGGACACAAGCCGCAAAGCACCGAAGTTCGCGCACATTCGGCATGTCGCAGCACTGATCGACATCCGCGCATACAAAGCCGATGAAGAGATGGGCAATTCCCAAGCCGAAGCGGACTTACCGACATAACCAAAACGGCTGCCACCACCAGCCGAGCAACCTCATCAGGAGCACACCACATGACGACAATTCAAATCTGCGCGCTGATCGGACTCATCATTTCAGCCGGCCTGCTTTTATGGTTTGGCTACATGATGGGCCGCAGCGACGGCATCAAAGTTGGCACCACGACCGGCGAGCAAACACCCCGCGAACAAGACGTCGTGGCGATAAATGAGCTTGAAGCATCACTCAGGCTGATCCGCACTGACCATGAGCAGTTGGCGCGACACTGCCAAAGGCTTCAGAAAGGCATGGCGTTTGGTGCGCAAGAAAGAGATGTGCTGATCGATATAGCCGAGAAACTGAGAATCGCTGCTGAGACTTTCAGCGCGTTTCGTACCGGCAAAAAGCTGGAACGCGATTGTCTGGCACTCCGGCAGCAGGCGTTGCAAATGGCTGAAGCGCTCGGCGTATCAGCCCAGCAGGTGAACGCAGCATGAACCGATCTACCCCCTTGCTGCGGCTCAGCCCGCAAGCTGCTGGCGACCTGCACCAGCAGCACAACAAAGCTATTGCCGAACTCCGTGCTACGGCCCGCTTCAACAAAGAGCTGAACAATCGACTGAGGTCGATGATCGGACCTGACGTCTTACGCACTCTGCACAAGGACATCGAAAACGCGCTGCTGCTGGCCGATCTGGTCGAGGAGAATGACCAGACGCACGCGCTTTACGTCGTCAGCACAAAACCAGAAGCGCCTGATGAATCAACTTGCAACCAAGCATCGGAGGAAAGCGGCAGTGATTACTCACAGACTGACCTTCAGGCTCAAGCCGCTTTTCTCCGCAACAGCAGCTGGAGCACCACACAAAAAACAAACTGTCTCTGCTGCACAGCAGCAGGCATTACTGCTCTTCCCAGCAGCACCACCGAAGCGCCTGTACCCCCCGAAAAGCTGCGCGAGGCAGCCACTCATGATGCAACGCTAATCGCTCAAAATCGCCTGCCCGCGCAGCATGTGGTGGGGGGTAAGGCCCTGTCGCAGATCTGTAACAGGCCGTTCCAGTCTGATTGCCCCGTGGAAGAGCTGTACCGCTTCCTCAACCATCATGAACCCAGCCTTTCAGACATTGGGCTGAGATGCACGAAGTGTGGCCTGCAGGCCAGCGCAACGGTCGCGAATGAGGTGAAGCCATGAGCCGCACGGGAGCGCGTGACAAAGCTCGCAGGCAACTTACCGAGACCATCGCGGTGCTGACCGACAGCGTGGCCCTGCTCGGTAAGTCACGCACACTGGTCGAGAATGTCGGCACTCCAGCTGCAACTCAATACCTTGCAGATTTGGATGCCTTTTGTGCCCGTCTCTTTCCTGGCCAAGTACACCAACACCCCGATAATTTGGCCGTCGACAACTTCG
The DNA here is from genome assembly GCF_000156995.2 of Pseudomonas coronafaciens pv. oryzae str. 1_6. Classification (NCBI taxonomy): domain Bacteria; kingdom Pseudomonadati; phylum Pseudomonadota; class Gammaproteobacteria; order Pseudomonadales; family Pseudomonadaceae; genus Pseudomonas; species Pseudomonas coronafaciens. Next base: position 4,933,016 of record NZ_CP046035.1, read on the forward strand.
CTGCAGCCATGAAAACAAAGCTGGCTGAAGCTCGCGCTAAAGGTCTTCGTGGCTGGAGTGAAACCAGGGTGCAGGATAGAACGCTGGCAGAGATGTTGGTCGGGCATATTCCCAAGGGAAACCCTGGCAACTTCGAGGACATCGCCAACTTTGCGATGATGCTACATCAGCGCGATGCCCACCCTCGGGAACTGACATTCGCCTATAACGCGATGCTCAGCACAATTCCAACCAGACGGGTTCAGAGCGGGCCCAGTAATATGGCCACGCCCAACATAGCGATGGCTAAAGAGCGCCCCATACTATTCAACGGGCTGATGACGCACGCATTACTGGCAGGCCAAAAGACAGTCACGCGCCGGTTAGTGGAAACGTCTCTCCCTACTCCACACAAGAAGCTTGCCGAGGGAAGTGGGGCGCAAACGGCAGATGTACATCTGGCCGAATGCCCCTACGGCCAACCAGGTGACAGGCTTTGGGTACGCGAGACATGGTTACCCTGCCCAGACGCAGGTCATGAGTCTTGGAGCAACCACACCTTGAGCTACTCAGCGTGGGTGAGGGCAGGCAAAAAAATCTGCGATGTTCCAGCAGCCCTTCGCAAACCGAGGCACTGCATCTACCGGATAGATGCAACTGGTTACTCCTACGGTTTTAAATGGCGGCCCAGCATCCACATGCCGCGCTGGGCGTCTCGGATTCTGTTGGAAATAACAGATGTACGCATCGAACGGCTGCAAGACATCACGCCGGAACAAGCATTTGCAGAGGGCGTATTGAGCTGCCGCGACCATCTGGACCCAGACGGCATTGGTTACTCGGAAGAGGAGCTGTTCTCAATCCTGTGGGTCTCACTCAACGGGCACGAGAACTGGAATGCCAACCCGATGGTTTGGGTAATAGAGTTCAAGCTGGTGAACATCGGGGAGATCGCATGAGCGAGAACGACATCGATATATTAATCAAACTCCCAGAGGTATGTCGGCAAGCTGGCTTCGGCAAGTCGACAATCTACGAGCTGATTGCAGGACATGCTTTTCCAGCCCCTACCAAGCTGGGCAGATACTCGCGGTGGTCTCAAAAGGAGGTGCAGAGATGGATCGAAAAGCAAAAGGCGGCACGTAAAGCAGCCTGAGGCTCTGTTCCGCATACTCCCAAACCAACCCAACGCCCGAAAGCTAATTATCGCCTCCTGGCGCATTGAGGGCGGATACTGAACGAGTGATCTTTTCGTTCCGGCCTCATGCGCGGCCCCGTCTGCGAATCGAGACGAGGCAAACGTCCATAATACGCCCATGGTATTTCGGCTCGTCGATTGACTGAAGTGCTGAAGACGGCATGCCAACGAGCTAGACAGCCTAATGGCGAAATAGTATCTTGAACAGATGAGACTACTACACGCACAGATTAATTGAGACGCTTAACTGTGCGATCGACCGAGGCAAGGAGAGCTTTTTATAAATGAGCGCAATTGATTACGCCGATGGATTGAACGAAAGAAAAGTATCGTTTGCGTTATTTCGCAGTGCATTGCATCAAAACGACTTGAGCGCGTCGATGGGTTGGGAGAAGTCCATCGACAAACTTGCAACGTATTTAATCTCTCCGAAAACTAGTAAAGCATATAGTGATGGACTCAGAGATGTGTACATCGATCTGACACTTCACGGCAATAAGATGGTGCGCATCTACAAACTTTTAGGGGATTACAACACCATAATTGATCTTTTCAAAAGTGAAATTCTCGAAAAGGGTACGATATATGACAAGCGCTTCCCCTTACCCCTTGAGCACGACAAACTCGTTACGGCTCCTCTGAAGATTCACTGCGTAAACTACTACGAAAGTGATGATGAAATCTCGTTCGTATTCTGCTCCAAACAATACATAACAGAACGTGAGACACTACCACTCAACTCGATAACCGACAAAGTCATTAATGACTTCGGAGAGTTTGACGAAGTGATCGGCGTGCGCAATCGCGCGGTTCAGCTGTTTGACGTAATATCTATAAACAAAATAAACAAAACGGTCCAGATCCGCATGGACGGCTTAGACATTCAGAGAATTAAAGATATAGAGAAGCGCCTCAAATATCTGGATGAAAAAACGTTTCGCTCATTAGAAAAGAAAATTGACTTAGCCAAAAACTTTGAAGGGCCATTGAATTTCTTCCCTGCAATCAAGAAATTATATGACAACCCTGATGGGCGAGTCGCTGAAATCGGCCACACAACTACTAGCGCTGGCGTGCACACGGGCAAGATGCGTACCAGACAGTTAGATTTTCGCCAAGACCAATACCATGTCGGAGGAGCTGCAACCGTAGCTTCTCTGAACGCCCACATGCTAAGCAAGTGCTGGGACAGCCCTTCTAAACATGGGAATGTCCAGCTCGTCATCCCTGGCACGGTAGCGCTCACCAGCGCTGCCGATCCGACCATTGACATAGCCTACCTGCTGTCATGTGCGTCCGATAACGATTATAATTTCCTGATGACGAAATTATTAGCCTCGCTCCAGCCATGAACCTTGAGCATGCGCTTGGGGTCATTGCCTCTGACATCAACCCTGCCGAAGATCGGGAGGCAGTGTGTCGGGTTGCCGAACACATTTTCGCGCACAAATCAGAAATTAAGCACTTAAGTTATTCAGCGATCGCGCAATTGGCTCAGGTGCAACTGCCCGAGCAGCTTTTAAAGCTGACACAGTACCTGATAGGCGAGCGGACCAAACTTCTTGAAATGAAGTTTGAACTAATAATAGACAATGAAATAACCCCTCTTGACGACGAGACTATATATCATGCCGAGACAAGTGGGGAGTTGATACACCCGGAGACAGGAATAGCCGTGGACAATTATGACCGCTATGTATACCCCTACTTTATAGTTTCTCCGGAAGTTGACAATGGGTGACATGAGTGGAAGTACATTCGACAACCTCACCATTGGCCAGTTGAAGCTTTTTGCCGAAGAGCTAGGACTATCGGGCATAACAGGATCAATCAGGCGTGCAACTGCAAGTACTTACGATCAATTCGTCGACACGTTGCATTCCGATTTAGATGATGTCATCAAACGCATACAAGAAAACCCTGAAGTCCGAGCCAAAGATGGCGAAGATCGGCTGACTATGGAAATAGTAAATATATTGAGAGCGATGGGATATAATGCCGCTCACGAAACAAAAATTGGCGGACATACTGACCTTTCGGTTAAAGGAAAGAACAACTACCTTTGGATCGGCGAAGCAAAGATCCACGGTGCGTACGACTATCTATTCCAAGGATTTCAACAACTTTGCACTAGATACGCAACCGGTGATGCGCAGCAAAATCGCGGAGCTTTAATCATATACATCAAGAATGCGAACTCCGCTCAGGTTATTCGTAATTGGCAAGAGCGACTTGTAACCTATGAACTAGAGGATTTAACTATTCTGCCTTGTAAAGATAGACCAGGCCTTGCGTTCGATTCTTCGCATAAACTTGTGCGGACGGGGTTGGCATTTGGGGTCAAGCACATCGGAGTTAGTTTGTACTTTAAACCACAGGATATCTAATCGTCTCTCTCATGGGCCTTAGAAATAGGGGTGCAAAAAGCGCTTATTCGTCAACTGCAATTAACGGCTCTAACCTGTGCCCCCACCAAACCATCATCTTACTGCGCTCATCCCAATATTTGGCATGGTTATAAGCGGCTTTAGTTTTGTCGCTTTCCTTGTGCGAAAGCTGCATCTCTATGGCTTCAGATCTCCACAATTGCGACTCATACAAGTGCGTCGATGCAGTTGCTCGGAAGTCATGACAGTGCCAGCCCCTCAGATCCATGTACTCTAGAGCGCGATTCAACGTAGTCGCGCTGATCGGTTGGCTGGGGTGTTTCATTCCAGGAAACAGCAGGTTACCTGCAGTAAGGCTACGCAGCTCCCGCAACAAGGCGATAGCCCTTTCTGGCAGCGGGACCATATGAGGCCTTTTACGCTTCATGCGGCCAGAGGGGATTATCCAAATAGCTTTGTCTAGATCAAACTCTGACCACTCAGCCAGTCGCAACTCAACTGTACGTACAAATAGCAGAGGGAGCAGATAAAGCGCGATTACAGTCCCACGATGACCTCCATACTTTCCTACGGCCAAGAAGTATTCAGCTAACTCTTCGAGATTCATGGGACGGCTGTGATTAACATCCTTGCGTGAGATTGCACCTCGAACCGCCGCCGCCGGGTCCGAGTCTGCACGCAAAGTCACAACGCCGTAGCAAAATACCGAGGAGATCCACTGCCGCACCATCAGCGCCAAGGTGGTCGCATCGCGTTTGTCCATCTGAGTGATGATCACTAGAATCTGCGCTGCGGTGATTTCTCGTAGCGGAAAGCGGCCGATCTTGGGGTAGACATCATTCACGAAAGCCCGCCTGATCTGATCACGGTACTTGAGCGTGCGGTTTGCCAAACGTTTCTCAATCCACTCTTCAGCGACCACCTTGAACGTATTGCTGTTCTCGCTAAGCTGTTGAGCCTTCACTGTTTGCCTAACATGTGCCGGATTGCGCCCCAACTTAACCAGCTCGCGTGCTGCATCGCGTTCCGCCCGTGCATCGCTTAGCGACAGGTCTGGATAGGAGCCAATTGCGTAAGTGTTTTCTTTTCCGGCCAAGCGGAAACGGTAGCGCCACAGCTTGTTGCCACCGGGGGTAACCTCCAAAAACAGGCCACCGCTGTCAGTGAGTTTGATCGGGGCAGGGCCTGGCTTTGCATGGCGGATTTTGACAGCTGTCAGAGGCATGAGGGTAATTAGACACCAAATGGTTTATACCCTCAACCATACCCGCATTTTTTCTGGATGTCTTCGTTCCAGCCCGGACAAGGGCGGACAAATTACAAAAAATTCAGGGCCTTATTGGGATTTAGTGGACAACGGCAGACGTAATCGGACTGACATCATAGTTATCGATCATCAGCAACATTTTGCTATCAACCTTTTGATTTACTGACTTGATTCGAGCCTTCCGGATTCTGCTTCGCTCAAGCCTCCCCTCTCAGCCGCAAAGCGTGGGGGAACCGGGGCAGAAAGCATTACAAATCGAAGGCATGCAGGTACGGGTCCGGCAGGGCCGGCAAGGAAATAGTCAGGCGCGCCAACGCCAACGGGCGTGAGCCTTGATTACGCGCATCAAAAGCTTGCTGACTGTCGTCACGGAAGGGGTCTCATCGGTACGTTTCGGGACATTAGCGTACCGAATGGGCCGGTGCAATATGAATGTACCAGGCAAGGCAGACTGAACGGACTATTAAGGAGGGAAAAAAGGCCGCGCCTCCTGACGGAGGCGGGATTCAGGCAGGGGCACGATGGCCGAGGGTGGGGAGCCGAAAGGAACATCAGTGCGCAATCTCACGCACGTAGGCTTGGCAGGCCTTCAAGGCGATCAATCCCTGATCGCCGTCGTCGGTAATGGCGACAATTCGTCCAGCAGCCGCTGGGTCAAGTTCGCCTCGCGGGCCTCCATGAACCAGGCTGCCGGCATCGGTGGTGGCTGACATTCCGTCACCAGCGGCAGGGCTGGCGAGGAGGACTGACAGCCGCAGATCAGCAGTGGCCAGACGGTCGCGCAAACGAGCTTGAGAGGTCTGTGCATCGCTCAACTCCTTGTGAAGGTTTGTATCGTTGTTTTGCAGACGGACTTCCAATGCCCGCCGTCGTGACTGTTCGGCAGCCTGCCACTCGATGACAGCGGATGCCGCCTGCTCGCGTTCGTGCTGCCAGGCCAGTTGTTGCGCCGACAGTTGCAGACCATAGCGGGCCGCCTGCCACTTCCAGGCGACCCATGTACCCAGCCCCGACCCCAGCACGAATGCGAGGATCAGGAATCGCACATCCAGCATTTTCACGGCAGTACCTCCAAGGCCCGCTGGTAAAGCGCCTGTCGATCCGCCAGGCCATTGGTGCCGCCGTTGATGCGGCGGGTGATCATCAGAAAATCACCCTTGTCTGCCAGTGCGTTGAGGTTTGCCCGGTCCCAGAACCACGCCGCCGACATCGCGGCGTGCTCTGGTTGTTCGAGCAACTGCGGCTGACTCAACAGGTCCAGCCCCAGCGCTTCCCCGCACGCTTCGTAATTCGCCCGCCCTGTCACCTGAATCAGCCCCCGACCGCGATAAAGCTGGCCATCGCCGTCCGCCTCTGGCGTGTTGCCCAGACGCAGTGCCAACTGCCCGGTGTCGTACTTCGCCAGGTAGCTGTCGCTGCCCAGCTCCCGCACATAGCGAAACTGCCCGGATTCATGCCCGATCTGGGCAATGAATCCAGCAATGCGCAGCCGGGTATTGATGTTGTAACGAGTCATGGCGACGTTGAGAGCAGACACAAAAACGCCGGCTTTAGGGCCGGCGTCGGGGAGGATTTGCAGTAGTTGTTGCTGGTTGATAAGCATGGATTCCTCCTAAATAGCTTGCTGGCATCACGCGTCGATGAAGTACTACTTTTTCCAGAACGACGCGCACTGCGGATAAAACAACGCCCCGTCAGTGCGGGGCGTGATTACTTGGGTAGCTCGTCTGCACTTACGCCTATAAAAGGTGCTGGCTGTTCAACCGACTTTACGTACACGAATGGCGATGCGGGCGCTACGGGCCATACAAACGACCCTGGAAAGCCCGGCTGCGCATCGAGTTGGGCGAGCTGCACCCTGTATAGCCAGTAAGCATTGAGCTCGGCTTGTAGTGCAGGCAGGGTTTTCAACTGGGCTTCAATGGCACTTTGCACGGTGCTCAACCTGCTGATCAACGAATCGACTTTCGCAGTGGCCAGGGCCGAGTATCCGTCGCGCTGAGTCATGACATCGCCCGTTCCCGCTTCCGTGATCGGCTCGAGAATCACGCCAAACTCGCCGTTAAAGGCACGATTGAAGAGTTCTCTGGCTTGCGGCTTGAGTGCGTTGGCAGAAACAGTGACGGCCTCCTCGCCTTTCGTATATTTGGTTTTCTCAAAAACGACCAGAAGCACGATAGCGGTATGAGCCTGATTGACCCAGCGAGGGTTACGAATGCTGCTCATGATCCAAGGCAGTTCATCTTCGCTCACGCCTGTAGAAGGCGTAGGCACATCCGACGGCTTTACGTAAACGAAGGGAGTTGCAGGTGGAACAGGCCAGACAAAAGACAGGGGGAACCCTGGCAGCGAACTCAGATTGGAGAGCTGTGCCCGGTAAAGCGAATACGCATCAAGCTCGGCTTGCAGCGCAGGCCGGGACTCGATTTGCGCGACGGTAGCCGAACCCGATGCAATGGCGTTTTGCACAATGGTCAGTTGAAAATCCAGCTCGTTGATTCGCTTGGTAGCGTTGTCCAGGTAGACGCCACGCTGCGCATTGATGTTCATAAGAATCGTCTGTTCGCTTGGCTCAAGAATCTCACCAAACTCTCCAGCGATTGCCCGGTTGTAAAACGCTACATATTGCGGATCCGGATGATTGGCAGAGACCGATATGGCGTCCTGCCGATCCATATAGCCGGGTTCACTGACGATCACCCAGAGCGTCATGGAGGTGTGAGCCTGATCGGCCCATTGAGGGTTACGAGTGATGGGGACGATGTTCATAGTTAATTCCTTTGTGTTGAGTATTGAGAGAGTGCTGTTATTACTGGATGGCCGTTTAGGTGCGCCCCAGATTCTCTACAGAAAATCCTGAGCTATCCTTAATGCGACCGGTGCTGTGTAGCGTTATGAATCAAGCTTTCATAAGGTATCCCTCCTTTCGTGGGCAGGGTCTTTGAGGAGTTCGCACATGCTCAAACCGCACGTGAAGACCTCGAAAGCCGGGCATAAAAAAACCGCTTTCGCGGTGGTGTTTAGAGGGGAGCTGCATCCGAAGGCGGTGAAGGCCACTTGATCTGGAAAGGGTAATCCGGGTGTTGCTCGATCCTGTTCAGTTCCACGCTATAGCGTTTCCACTCCAGCAAACTTGCATTCTCCGCCTCGGTGGCATCTCCCAGATCCTTGGCATACTGCAACGGAGCGATACGTGTGGCAGCTTCCTGTAAACGCTGGTCACGAAGGATCAAAGCAGCCGAAGCCAATGCGATCTTCTGCGCTTCTGTATCAAGAGACCAATCACCCTCTCGCCAAACGTAATATTTGCCAGGCCATTGTTTGGCGGTAAGCCGTTCAGGCGGCAAACCGAGGCCGTTCCACTCCTCTACCGAGCCATCGGTTATTCGATACATCGAGCCGCGCAGATCTATAACCTGCCGCAGCTCACCATCGACCAACGTCCAGGCAAACCCTGTATTTGGCTCGTTGAGTACTTCGTTGATGCTTACAGCGTTGCTGGGAGTTTGCTCGCCTAGCCCAGGAACCACCGGTAATTCAACGGGCCCCATCAGGGCCCCAGAGTCGTCTATCAAGTAAGTAGGCATAGTGTCCTCAGATCAGTTTGATACGGCCCGGATAGGCCATGTTGCGACTACGAAAACGAATCCAGTTATTCATCGGTTGCTGGTCTCTCATAACAGTTGCCATAACGCCATTGTCTGTCGTCTCTGGGAGGTATGCGGAACCGCCGGCAGGGACTAATGCGCCTGGCGGCAACAGCCCCCCGGGACCTGTGGAACTCAGACGCCCGTCTGCCTGCGCATGGCCGTTGCCCAGCAGATAGCTGCCAGTCTCTACGTCTGAGCCGCTCCACTCCTGAGCCACTGTCCTCAGCCAAGTACCGTCCTGCCAAGAGCCAGCGACACGCGATGTATCGACGCCACGGGACTCGTCCAGTACCCGCAAAAACTCGCCTCGTCCCTCAGGCCCACGAAAGGTCTGAGCACCGTCGCCACTGGTCCATCCACCTTCCTTGCCGGTACGAGCTGCTTCCGTGTAGACCATCCCGGATTTTTGCGCATGATCCCAAAGCCAAGGCCATTCGGCGCGGCTAAGCAGCGCGCCGTTGAGCGCGCCATATCCGCCTGGGCTGAACAGCGTCGTTGTTTCGAAAACCGGCCTCCCCAAAGGCGTGTTGTCATATCGCCCTATCGGCCACCAGCTTCCAGCACCATCGCTACGTAGTTGCCACCAGTCGCCGGCCCCCATCAAAACCAGAAAGGAATAACCAGCGGCGTTTAGATGAGTGTGAAACCTTATTTTCTCTCCTGCTGCGGCATTGATCACCAGTCGGTTTCCACTATTGTCGACTCGGCGAACGACGACATCCCTGACGCCAAGCGCAGCATTTGAAGATGGCAAAGAGAACGACCGATTGGCCCCAGTGGCATCCAGTAGAAGAAACCCCATCTGGTCCTTCGTAAACGCCGTATCAGCGCTGAACGAGAATACCTTTTGCGAGTCGACCCCCACGACCTCGGTAATTTTTCCGCGCTTGGTGATGTAGATCGCATCAGTATTAAAAACCAGCTCTACCCACTCTTCAGCACTGAGCTTCAACGTATTACTGCCGGCACCGTATAGCGATATAACCTCAGCACCGTTGGCCTTGATAGTTGCCGCTCCTGGCGATGCGTTATGAAAGGTAATGGATTTACCCACACTTACACTCGCCTTGGGAGGTAATGTCAGCGTGATCCCCGCGACATTGACTCTGTGCCAATGCCCCGCTGCTCCAGATAAAAGAGTTTCAGAAGCTGTGTAACCAAACCCGGCACCTTTATAAGCCTGCCTGACCTGCGAGCCAATCTGGGTAATTGCCGTTGCCAGTTGATCTGTTTTGGTTTCGTCGGGCAGCTCGCCACCAGCAGCCATCGCATTCAAAATCTCCTGCGTCACCGAGTTCCCCCACGCCGCCGGGATCAGCGAGCCGGGTGTTCCGGTGGCCGGGTTTTCATCTACAAACTTGCCGCTGACCAAGCCTACGCTTGGCACACTCTTGGGATAATCCATGTTGTGTTCCTCAGTTGAAATTAACGAATTCGACGCTGTGCGCCGGTGCAGCTCGGCGGATCAGACACTCGATGGCGACGCCGGGGTTGACCCCGAACCGCTCGCCCCAATAGCTGGCCCCGAAGCGGCGCCCCAGACGCTGGCGCCCGCCGGTGTTCAGGGTCCACATGAATTGCGCGTTCCAGGTGCCGAAGTGCGCCTGACCAAAACGCGAACGCCCCATACGGGGCGTTCGGTGTTCGGTCACGGTGGCGTCGGGGTAGCCCTGGCTGATGGCAATGTCGATGTAGAACCCTGCGTTCTGCCCTCCTGTCGCAACAAGCCGCTGTCGCACTGACAGGCGCCGGTCTGCGAAAAAGGGTTTGAGCCCGAGGCACGGGTCGGGCAGGTTCATGACCCGCTCCCAGTCCGGCACCAGCTCGCTGACGTTGGCCGGGTCCATCTCGTTGAGCAGATCGAAAGCGCGGCCATCGATACGGGCGAATTCGCGGGACAGCCCGGTAATGACGTGCTGCACTTCCGGCACTCGCTCAGGATCCCAGGCAGGGCCGGGTGGCAGCAGTGCCTGGAGTTGCTCGGCGTAGTGCTCGGCAGTTCTTATGACGACCATAATATTCCTCCGAAGGTCAGCAACTGATTGGCGGCCGCCGTGACGTTGGCGACCGGCGCAACCAGCACATGATCGGTTTCGCCGGTCGCGCGGCTGATCGCTTCGGCGATGTGCGTCAGCAACAGGGTTTCACCCAGTCCGCCCTCGCGGTTGTGCAAGTCCAGCAGTTGCGTCTCCACTGCTGCGCGAACCGCAGAAGTGTCAGGCGTCAGTCTGATGGTGTAGACCACCGGCTTCTGCACCGGCGCCAGCACATAGACATCGGCAGTGACCGGGCGCAACGGCTCGATGTACGCCGCCATTTCAGCCAGTTGCTCGGCATCGGGAATCGGGTCAAGCTCATCGTCACGCATGAAGAACACCGCGACAGTGCCCGGCCCCAGATAGCGACGCACGCACCAGGCCCGTGTCACGCCCGGCACTTCAAGCGCCCAGGTCACATAATCATCCTGATTGCCGCCATGCGGAATGATCCGGTAAGAGCGCACGACCCTGGCCCGCAGCGACTCGATGCTTTCCTGAGCAATACCGCCAGACAGACCGTCCTCGATCACGGTAAACGTACTGTCGATCCCTTCGACAGGTTGCACGACGGTCATCACCATCCCGGCATCGGCGTTGCCGAGACTGCCTGCATCCACGGCCTCGACCGTCGTGGTGTTGTTGCCCGCGACCGTGGTGACACCTTTGGTCACCCGGTAAAAGCGTCCGTCGCTGAATTGCAGCACGGTGTCGGCATCCAGCACCGCACCGGCCGCCGCGGTGAAGCGCACCGAACCGCGTGCGGACTGCGCGACCTTGCGCGGCTGGCGCAAGCGCAGGATGGCTTGCCGTTCGAGTGTTTCCTCATCGGCGGTGTCCGGCAGAATCTGGTCGGCGATCCAGTCCTGATAGCCATACAGCCCATAGGCCGCACCGCTGTGTGCGCGCGACAGCACCCGAGCATCGGACTGACGCAGCGCGTCGTCGGCGAGGTCGACCTGGGTTCGGTTGATCAGCGCCGGTAACGTAGGCGTTTCAAACGGCATAAATCACCTGCCACTGTTCAGAAGGGTTGAAGCGCACGACCTGACCGTCCGAAACGACCAGCTCGACGCCCAGGTTCAGGCGATTGCTCTGAACCTGTTCGGTAATGATGTTGATGTTGCTGACCTGGCCATCGTCGATCAGCCAGGTAAGCGCTTCGCGCGCATAGAACTCGGCATCACGCCGGGTCTGCGCGGTAAGTCGAACCCGGCGTAGCAACCACAGCCTGGAGCCGATACGGTCATTGGCCTGCGCCGGGTAGGTATCGCCCCACCAGCCGAAGCGTTCGGCATCGTCATACGGGTCGTCCGCTTCGGCGCGCCGCCAGGTGAACAGGCTGATCACCACTGAACGCAGCAAGGAAGCCTGCAGGGAGCCTTCAATGATCATCCGGCACCTCCAACAGGCGGCCCGCTCTGACCGTTACCGGCCTGCACGTTGCCATGCAGATGGCTGATCTGGCTGATGCCGCCGGCAATCTGGTCGCCCTGGGACACGATCTTTCCGGTCTGGTTGATCTGCGGTGTGTCGACGTTTACTGCCTTTGACGCCTTGATGTTCAGGGTGCCGGTTTCGATGTCGATGACCTTGCCGCGCTTGAGGTGGATCTTGTCGCCCTCGTCGGTATAGATCGCCACTTCGCCGGACTCCAGGCCCTTGAGGCGATAGCGCCGGTCGGCCACCACCAGCAGCAGACCGTGAGAACGATCGCCGCCAATAAACGCGGCGATACCTTCAGCGCCGGCCAGCGGGTGACTGGTGAAGCCGTAGGGTTCGAAATGTTCCATGTCGTCCTTGACCTCTCCGGCGGTAAGGCGCATTTGCAGCGCCTGCATCTTGCTGCTGGCCCTGGCGAGCACGACCGTGCCGCGCACCAGCATGCGATTTAGTAAGCTCATGCGGTTGTTTCCTCGTCGATGGGCAGCAGCCAGGAGTACGCGTCCTGATTGACTTGTACCTTGCTGCGCTTGTTGGGGTCGCCGGGCTCGCTCTGGAAACCTTCAGGCGGACCGACCACTAGCGTGGTGATCGTGCCTTGATCAGTCAGCGAGTAGGTCACGGCTGAAATCAGCATATTTCTGCCCGCAAAGCCGATAACCGGATCCACCACGCGCACCATGGTGTTGTGTCGCCACAGTGCGCCGTTTGACTGTCGCCAGCCCTGGACCTTGTAGGTGGTGAGCAGCGCTTTGCCTGCCCGTTGACCCCGCTCCCAATTGGCGCGACTCAGGGCGAGCGTGGGGGTGATCGGCGCGTCCTCATGAACGATCAACACGCGAAGACGCTTTTTGCGACCGGGATCGTCATGCCGCGTATCGGTGACTTCGGCCGAAACCTCTGAAGCCTCTTTGCCGAACGTCTTGTCGTTACCCGTTTGTTGGCCAATAACCCGGTACTCGGAAAAAATCCCGGAAAAATCCCGCGCGATCTTCGCGCTCAGCACATTCTTGCCGAGCTCAAGCGCGTCTGCGCTCTGCCCCCGACTCCCCGGCCTGGCCAATACCACATTGCCGTATTCGTCATCGGTGGAGAAAATCCGGAACAGGGTCAACAGCCGGTCGATGGACTTGAACACGCTTTCACCCGGCTCGATGTTGTGTTTGGCCAGCTTCGAGGTTTCCGGTATTTCGCTGATCACCTTCAATTCGTAAGGCGCAGCCAGCGCCTGAACAATGGTCAGCACACCCACGCCCGTCCACTGGCTGGGCTTGTTGATGGCAGAGCAGTCAATCAGGTCAGCCGTTTTCGAGCGTCCGGAAATCGTTAGCGTGACTTGCTTGCCGTCATAGGTAATCGGCGCGGCAAACACCCAGCCGGTCAGAATCAGCTCGCCGCCGATACGCACTTCGCAGGCTGCGCCGGGCGTGATCGGATGCGATATTTCAGTGCCCGGCCACTGCCAGGTAATGCTCACGTCAAAGCTGCGTGCCTGACGCTCGATCCCGGCAGAGATTTCCACCGATTTCCAACCGGCGTAGTCGTGCTGGTCAACCGTCAGGGTGACAACGTTAGGGTCGATCATGGGTTACTCCTGAGCGATCTTCAGCGTGCCGGGAGGCACGAAACCCGGGTGGGCCAGCCGGTTGCGCTGCACTAACTCCAGCGCCCGGCTGGCATCACCGAATCGCCGATAGGCCAGCACCAGCGCAGGCAGCGGTTCGGACACCTTCATGTCCACCAGACGCACGCCAGACGCCGCCACCGCATTGAGGTGCCTGACCAGTGCCTGACGTAATGTGTTCAGTGCCAGGTAATGTTCGGGGTCGGCCTTCAGCGACGCGTCCCAGATCGCCGAACTGAGCGTGTCGCGCAGCTCGATCACATCATCGGCAACCGGCACATCCACGCGTTGCAGCGGTTGCGTGACCTGCTGATCCAGCGAAGGCACCACCGTAAGTGGCGCAACCGCTGTCGCAACCGGCATGCTGGCGACGATTCTGGCGACCTTGACCAACAGCGCATCCTGAACCAGGTTGGCGGTAGCTTGAGCAGTCGCCCCAGTGTCGAGACCGCTGCCCTGGTTGACCAGATTGATAGCGGACACCGCCTCCGCCTGTTGTGTGGCCTCGGAAATCACCGACCGGTACTGCACCGTTTCAACCGAGGATGCCCCGCCATTCATGGCGGACCTGGCGGTCTGACCGATAGCCGTGCCGCTGCTGCCGTTCATGGAGCCGCCGCCGGAGCTGCTTCCCGCCGAACCGCCAGAGGCACCTCCGGCTGAACTGCCAACGGAGCTGCCAATTGAACTACCAGAACCTGTGCCGGTGCTGGCGCCACCGATACTGCTGGTGCCGTTCGCCCTTCGGGAACGACGACTGTCGCCGTCGAAACTGGCGAAGAACGTGGAGAAAAGCGTGCTGATGGTCAGCGGCGCATTGACCAGTGAATGCACCAGCGCGGTAACATCCGAATAGATCGTCATGAACGGCGCAAACTGCCGCTGAATGGTTGCGAATACCCCAGACAGCGCACTGCGCAGCGCCTGAACATTGATGCGCACGGCATCCACGGTGGCCATCACCATGCGGTAGCGCCTGAGTGCCGAGTCCAGCAGGCTCTCGGACGCGCCCAGCAACTGGCGCCGAGTGTTGAGCGTCGACACAGGAAACTTGAGCGGGTTGGCGGGATAGAACTTCAGATCCAGGCGGACAAGCCCGCCTTCGTTCAGATTGTGCGTGACGCTGCACTCCCCGACCTGCACCTGTAGGCGCCCCAGCCACGGATGCACCAGCTCGCCAGCCTCCTCCTGCTCCAGCGCCTGAAGCAATCTGTCGCGTTGTTCGAAACAGTCGCGACCGACAATGAAAGCCGTCAGCGTGTGAATCTGCGACTGCTTGCCCAACGACTCGAAGTACGGTTCGTCGCGCTGTGGAAATTCATGCAACTGCCCCTTGCGACCCACCGGGACGACGGCTTTTTCAATGAAAAAACCGACGCCACGGAAAGACGCTGGCAGCAGGCTGTCACGCCATGTACTCATGATCCGGCTCCTGCGCCGAGGGTTCGATAACCGACGTTTGGCGAAATCGTCAAACCCGGCTGATTGGTCTGTACAAGCCCAGGACGCATGCCCGGCGGCGCGTTTTCAAAACGAATGTTGAGCTCGCCTTCAAGTCGCGAACCGCTCCCCGCAGCGCCCTGTTGCAGCAACAGGCTGCCGGGGGCTGGAACGTTCGGCACACTGAGCAATTGACTGGTCGGCGGCACGCCAGTGGCCTGATTGAGCTGCTGCTGATTCAGGCGACTGGTCTCGACCGCATTCGCCGCTAGAAACGCTCCGGTTCCGCCGCCCGGTCCAGCGTTGCTCAGCCGTTGCTCTTCAGCGAACTGATTGACCTTTTCCGTCGCCCTTTGCAGTAAGGATTTATTACCGTCGCCGCCAAACCAGCTCGTGATCGGTTCGATGAAGGGCTTGATGTCCGCCCATAAACCCGCAAACCAGGTTTTGATCGGCTGCCACTTCTCGATGACCATGCCCAGCGGCGAGAAACTGAACAGCGTCGCCAACACCTCGGTAAAGGGCTGCGCCACGGACTTGATGGTTTCCCACAACCCGGCAAAGTACTCCGAGAGTGGCTGCCAGTTGGTCACGACCATGCCCAGCGGCGACAAGGCGAACAGCGTCTGCAGGAAGTCGAAAAACGGCGTGGCCAAGGCCGTGATCACGCCCCACAGCGCGGCAAAGAATTCGGATAACGGCTGCCAGTTGTCAGCGATCATGCCGAGCGGCGTCCAGGCAAATACCGCCTTCAGTACGTCCCACAGCGCCATGGCCGGCCCGCGAATCGCTTCCCAGACCGCTTCAAAATAAGGGGCAACGGTCGACCAGTTAGCGATCAGCAGACCTGCCGCCAGTGCAAGGCCGAGTACGATCAGGCCCAACGGTGACATGCCCATTACCGCGTTCAGCAACCGGGCAGCCGTCGTTGCAGCAAGAACCGCGACTTGCAGAATGCCGAACGCAACTGCGGCGCCCACCACACCCTTGATCACGCCAGGGTGCTCGGCCGCCAGTGCAGCGACCTGAGAAATCATCGGCCCGATCACGGCCATTGCTTCGTTCATCGCAGGCAGGAACATGCTGCCAATGTTGATGCCCAGATGATCGACACGGTTGGTCATCTCTTTGATGGCCGAGGCCGTGGTTTGGGAGTTGTCGGCGAATTCCTTCTCGATGGTCCCACTGCTCTGCACGCCCTCGCCGACCTCGGCCAGGTTGGACCTGAGCACGTCGAGGTTGGCCAGCAGCGGCGTGATCGCGCCCAGTGATTGCGCACCGAACAGCTGCGTGATGACATCCGACTGTTTGCCGGGATCAACACTGGAAACCGCCGTCAGGACCTTTTCAATAGTCCCGGACGGGTCACTCTGCATGCCTTTGGTCAGTTGATTGACGTCGAGTTGCAGCGCTTCGAACGCGCCGGCCTTAGCCGCGCCGCCTTCGGTCAACGACTGCATGAATCGCGTCATGCCGCTGGCCGCAACATCGGCCGGCACATCGACACTGGCCAGGGTGGCGCCCATCGCCGCCAGTTGCCCGGAGGCAAGCCCCGCAACGGGCCCGAGCGGGCCCATTGCGGTGACCATGGTGGCGATTTTCTTTTCCAGGTTGTTGCCGCCGAGCACGTTGATCTTCTCGGACAGCGCCGCGACTTGCGGTTGAGTCATCTGGAACGAAGATCGCCATGAGGCCATCATGTCGCCAGATTCAGCCGCCGTCTGATCGAATGCGATACCCATTTTCACAGCATCGCTGGCGAACCCGGTCAGTTCTTGACGCGGTACATTGGCCTTGGCACCTGCGGCAACAATCGCCGCGATACCGTTGGCACTTTCCGGCAGCCGTTCACTGAGGTCCAGAATGTCGGACCCCATCTGCTGAAACTGTTGCGGTGTATCAAAGCTGACTGACCGTTTCACGCCTGCCATGCTGGTCTCGAAACCGATCGCTGCCTTTACCCCGGCAATCAAGGGCTCGGTAAAAGCATTGCCCTTGATCATCTCGCCAACGTTTATTTTCCCAAGACCCGAGTTGCCGAGCCTTTCCTGGAAGCCTTTGACGTTGGTGCGGATAGTTGCCAGCGTTGGAGACAGCTGGTCGACGCCGGTAATCAGCGTTCTGATAGTGTCTGCCATCACTCCCCCTGCAGGATCTGGTTGATGCGCTGTGCCTGCAAGATCGATTCAGTGATGACGTCCAGCTCCCTGGACATCATCAGCTCCGGATCGGTCTTCCAGAAATACGCGAGGTCGTAAACGACGGCGATCAGTCTTTCGAGGTCGCTGATGCCGCTGCCATGAAAAAACTCGCGACTTTCCAGCTCAACGTGTTGATGTCGCACAGGTCCATCTGATTGACCGACGAAGGCGGAATACCGGCGCAGACGGCGATGTACTTCGCCGCCACGTCCAGGTCCAGCGACACGTCTTCGTTCTTGTCGATCTTGTACGGCAGGGCCTTGATGGCTCGCGCTTCCTGCGCGGTAGGACGCCGGAACGTCACCTGCGAAAGGGTTTCCCCGTGTGCTTCGATCGGGCTGACCAGGTCGATGACTTCACTCATTGCCAGCTCCCCTGACTGCCTTCGAATTTAAGATCGATGGCACCGTCATCCGCCTTGCTGGACGGTTCTTCAACCAGGTAGGCGCCGGACAGAACGTAGGTCTTGCCGTTGCTGAATTCACAGGTGATGGTCATGTCCACACCGGTAGTAAGCAGCTTGAGCGGCAGATCTGCGGTGTGCAGCGCCTGAAATTTCAACCAGGCAGTCTTGTCGACTTCCTTGTAGTAACCCGGCAATACGGTTTCGCGCTTGATGTTCATCAGAGGGGCTTCGCCGCCGCCAATGATGGTCAATTGGGTGCCATCCACTTTGATGTAGCAGGTACCCGCAACTTTCTGACCCATGTTGTTTATCTCCAGAATGAAAAAACCCGCACGAGGCGGGCTTGAAAAGGGTTGGTAAGGTTTATGCCGCTTCGTCGTACTGCAAGCGGAACTGGTTGAGCAGCGCGAACACGCGCAGGCCGTTGATGTAATCCGGCGGGAACATCACGTTCACGCGGCTTGGATCATTGCCGTCACGCTCGACGATCAGGTGCTGGGCGAACACTTCGGCGTTCTCCACATGGCCTTCTTCTTCAAGACGCGCGTACTGCGCAATCAACTCGCCACGAATGGTGCTCGGCGTGATGATCGGCTGACCGGCGCCGAAGCGCGTGCCATCGCTGGCCAGCTTATGGCGACCGTACTTGCTGGTGATGATGCCTTGCAGACGACGAATGATGAACGCCGACTGGTGCATGGTTTCGCTGTCCAGGTACGAATTATCTGCCTGGCCGTAAGCGTTCTTCTGATAGGTAGTGATCGAGCGCTGAATACGTACGTAACCACCTTCGTAGTAAGCCGTGGCGATGCCATAACGCAGCAGCGATTCACGCTCGGTCAGGGTGAAGCGCTGACTGGCGGGTGCCGGGTCCAGGCCGGGCATGGTGCCGCTCTGGGTCGGACGGCTGGCATCGGCAGAAATGAACACTGCGGTGCGCGCAGCCAGGGCAGCGGCCTGCAGCCAGACTGGCTGTGGAACACCGTTTTCCACGCCCTGAAGCGTGATGTGCTGATCGTTGCGCAGTTGGCCAGCAGCCACCAGCGTGCCGACCGTACCGCGCTTGGCGCTGTACACATGGCCATACAGTTGACGCGACCAGCTCCAGCGACCGGTGCTGTCGTCCATTGCTGCTTTCCAGGCATCCAGCGTGCTGGTGTCGGTCCACGGCATGCACAAAAACTCGAAGGGCTCGTCGCCCAGCGCAGCCAGCGCCTTGAGTTGATCGGGCGTACCCACGCCACCGGTCATGGCAATCACTGCGGCAGTCAAGCCTGCTGGAATGACTTCGCCATTGGTTTTACCCAGGCGGTTGAGTTCCAGATGAATGTCGTTGCCGCTTGCCCCGCTCCATTTGCAGGAAAGGGTCAGTACACCCGCATCGACTGCGGCCATTACCGGCAGGTCAGGGGTGGCATTGATCTTCACCGACAGCGCCGTCGCGGCTTGCGCAGCGGTAGCGCCATTGACGACAGTCGCCTGCACCCGCACACCGCCGACATACAGATTCAACAGGCCAGGTTCGGTCGCTGCGCCCGTGAGCGTAACGGTTGCAGAAGCTTTGACGCCTTCGGTATTGAGCAGCGGCAGGCACCAGACTTCCCCGGTGGGGTCGGCCTTGCGCCAGGTTTCGTACATGGCGGCCAGCATGGAGCCTTGACCGCCGATGTTTTTCGCCAGTGCAACGCTGGGCACCAGCACCAGCGAGCCGAGCTCAGGCCCGGAGACATCGTCATTGACCTGGGCAACAATCAGACGGCGCATGCTGGCCGACGCGCTGTTGGCGGCAGAGTTGTCCATTTCCGCATAAAACAGCGGCACGCGGACATCGGATGGAATGTTGTTAAAGCTGATAGCCATTGTTTGGCTTCCTCTTGGTTAGGCCGTGAAGGCTTGATGAGTGATGGGGGATTGCTCGGTTTGAACGGTGATATCTCCGTCGTTCTGACGACGCTGCCACCAGGCGTTGAAGGTGACCTGCCGACCTTCCACGGGCAGCAGATCGCCCGCTTCCGGATCCGGCACAGCGCGGCCCTCGGCCGGTATTACAGTGATGCGTTGAGTCATGGCGTTACCTCTCCTGTGAACTTCGCTTCGATACGGCCATCAGGGCCGGGGGATTTCAGATTCGGATCTGCAGGGTCGATGCAGTCCATCTCGATAGTGGCGCCAGTGAAACCGGGCAAACCGTCCAGCCAGGCTTCATGCCAGGTTTCGGCGGGCTGATCTGCAGCGCTGCGGCCCAGCTGAAACTGCGCGGCAAACCCGAAGCGATAGGTCACGCGCGCACCGCTTATCTGCACCAGCGCACCGCCTGTGTATTGCATCGCGTCGTAATCGCGATCAGCGTTCCAGCCCACCAGCGAGCGCCACAATTCGGCGCGAATTGCATGCAGATGATCGTTGGCTTGCTGCCCGCGCTTGTCATCGCCTTCAAGCACCACAACGATGTCGATCTGGTCGGTGATGCTCTGCCGGATGACGTTTTGCAGATCATTGGCCGTGGCCGAATCGCCGCTGGCGATGACATAAGCCGAGGGGTGCGCAAGCTGGTCGCCAAGAGCAACCGCAGCCCAGTCGATGCCAGCGCTGACCCGAGCGGCAAAGCTCGGGCAGGTCGCCTGCAAATGGGCAACTATCGGGGTGATTTTCATAAGGGTTCCGCGTGTGTTGAAGGTTGGTCAGGTATGACGAAGGCCTATTGGCTTGCCTTGTCCAGCGCTTCATCCGCCTTGTCCGCAGCGCGAGTGGCCGCATGCGCAGCCTGGCTGGCGATAGATGCAGCGGTTTCGACCTTGTCTGCCACCTGAATCGTCGTTTCGGCAAGCCTGACCAGACGGCGATCGCGCTTGCCCAGTGCTGCGTCGTAAGCAATCCGAACCTCGGCCAGTTGCCGGGTGTGCTCGGCACTGGCCGACCACTGCCCGGCCTGAAAGCCAAGCATCAGGCAGCCGGCGAGCAGCAGCACGGCGATCAACCAGATCTCCAGCCGCCGCCACCAGTGGCGAGCGATAAAATCAATTGCACATCTGTGCATCGTTGACACCTCCAAGCTGGGATCGCAGCCGGGCAATTTCGGCACTCTGCGTGGTGACCTTGTCGGTGAGCTGAACGATGTGGCTGGTGAGGGCTTCGATCTTGCCCTCCATCCGGCCAACCGCCGCCGCGAGTTCGTTACGCTCCCTGGCGAACTGATCAGCCCGCGCTTCGGCGTCTTTACGAGCCTGTCGCTCAGAGTCGAGCAGCTCATTGAGGCGGCGAACCGTGCCGATATCAGCGTTGTCCATCGCCCGGTCTGTTGCATCTCTTGAAAGAAACTTGCGCAGCCACAAAAAGCCGCCAAGCAGAATCGTGCCCGTGCCGCCCAGCCAGGTAGCTGTGCCTGGGCCTAGGTCGGTTGGGTCCATGGGTACTCCGGGAATAAAAAACCCCGCATGGGCGGGGTCTGAGGTGGGTCGCGATTGACCGGTTTTCGCTGTCTGAAATCCTGTTTCCAGCTGCAGCCCTGAGGCGCAAATCGCATATCGTGGTGCCTTTTTACCCCCCTCCGGAAAGGCTGGGAAGGGCCAATTTCGGGGTTGGTCGAGTTTGACCTGAGTTCAACACGAGTTCGACCACAGCTGTGCAATCGGCCCGGATAAACGGTATCGGATACCGTTTTCATCCGCCTTTATCCTGCCTTGCTTGTGGCCGTCCCATTGCTTCTGGAAGCGCTGCGCTCGGCAAGAATGGCCAGCACTTGCTGATGAAGCTTGTTGATCCAGTTGCGATAGGTGCGGTCCGCACCTTCATTGATACCGACCAGGCGCATCTGTTCGCGCACCGGCAACGCCTCAACGTAACGCAACGTCGCGAGCTGGGCCAATTCAGGCCCGCGCCCCTTCGCAGGGCTGCGCGCCAGTTGCGCAATCGCCGCCTCGACTTCACTGCTTATATAGTCCATGCCGCTGCCGTTACCGATCAGTGCACGCGAACCGGGTGTACGGCGGGGAATATAGGCACCCCATTCCATTATTCCGGCCATCGGGCTGCTGAGCCCGCCGCCCAGTCCGACACGCATGCGTTGCTCGCCCCAATGCTGCATCACCGCTTCCACTTTCTCGATCATTGTCTGTTTCCTGTCTGAGCTTGCTGAACTGCCTCGCGAACGAACCCGTCACGAAGCTTGAACGACAGACAATACAATCTGTATTTTTTAGAGACAACCAGCATTTACAATATGTATATTGCCGATCACCCTACAGCCTGTATGATTCGACCCATGAACAGAAAATGGTATGAAGTCGCAAGACACGTCATGGAAACCCAGGACATCAGCCAGGAAGAAATGGCTGAGCGGATGGGCGTAACGCCCGGCGCCGTGGGGCATTGGCTCAATGGCAAGCGCGAACCGAAGATCGAGGTCATCAATCGATTTCTGGCCGAGCTGGGCTTGCCGATCCTCGCGACCGCCCTTCCATCCGACGAACCTGGCATGAACAACGTGGCGCAAACGGTGCAGCCTTCGCGTTTCTATCGATACCCAGTGATCAGCTGGGTCGAGGCCGGTGGCTGGAGCGAGGCGGTCGAGCCTTACCCTGCCGGATACACCGACACCTTCGAGATCAGTGACTATAAAGCCAAGGGCCGCGCCTTCTGGCTGGTCGTCCGTGGCGACTCGATGACAGCTCCCGCCGGCCAGAGTATTCCCGAAGGCATGCTGATTCTGGTGGATACCGGAATCGAGCCCACTGCCGGCAAGCTGGTCATCGCCAAGCTTCCGGAGAGCAACGAAGCCACGTTCAAAAAGCTGGTCGAAGACGCCGGTCGCTATTTCCTCAAACCACTGAACCCCGCCTACCCGACCCTTCCGGTGACCGAAGAGTGCAAGCTGATCGGGGTTATCAGGCAAATGACGATGCGCCTTTAACGTTTTGCCGAGCATCCAGGCCCCGATCATTGGGGCTTTTTTATGCGCGATCTTCCAGTTCTGGCCGACACTCATGTAGGAAAAATTTGTAGCTTGCGTGGGAAACACCCCTCAATTACTGTATGCACATACAGTAAAAAGGAGTTCACGCATGTTGAAACAGACCCTCGACACATCACAACACGACGCTTACCTGGCCTTGGCGCAACGTATTCAAGACGCTATTGCCAGCGACAAGGCTCAGATCGAGCATCAGGTGCTGCTGGTCAGAGAGCCTGGGGAAGCGCATGAACACTGGGAACGGATTCTGGAACAGATCGGCGAGGCAGAAGGGGTTTCCGTGACTCGCAACCCGGATACCGGCACAGCACACGTCTGCTGGTACATCGACTCGCTGTAAAAAAATGCTACAGATCGTATTTAAAATACAAACTGTATTGTCATCCTTCACTACATATCGTATTGTTTGTTTGCACCCCATTTCGGGAGTACTCAACCATGCAAACCACAGGGAGTCATGGAATGAACGAGATACTGGATCAACTTCGCAAAGAATTCGCCACACCATGCCCTTCGTTGAGCGCCGTCAGAGAGCGTTATTTTTCGCACCTGTCGAATGATCGCAATCTGCTGCGCAAGATCAACGCAGGCCGTATTGCCCTTAAAGTCAGCCGCACCGGAGGCACGCGTCAGGGCCATCCGTTCGTGTATTTGCACGATCTGGCTGATTACTTGAGCGACATCGTGACCAACAGGGCCGCGTGAATTCAAAAAAACGCCGCAAAAGATGAAAGCGCTCTTGCCGACCTTTGCAGTCTTGAAAAATCTTGGTACGTTCGCGCTACAAAATAACAACAACCGGGATCCTCTCATGACCAAGACGTCAAGGCGCTGGCCCTTCGCGGCGTGCCTGTTATCGCTGGCTTGTGGCGCCGCCACTGCGGCGCCCTATTCGACCATGGTGGTCTTCGGCGACAGCCTGGCAGACGCCGGTCAATTCCCGGACACTGCTGGCCCGGCAGGATCCACGCTGCGCTTTACCAATCGCGTGGGCCCGACGTATCAGGACGGCAGCGGTGAAGTGTTCAATCTGAACTCATCGACACTGATCGGCAGAATGCTCAACGTCTCGGCGGCCGATCTGGCAGCGTCGACATCGCCGGTCAATGCCGCAGTGGGTCAGCCGGACGGCAATAACTGGGCGGTCGGTGGCTATCGAACGGACCAGATCCTTGATTCGATAAACTCGCAGTCCACGGTCGTCGACCCCAACTCTGGCACGCTGCTACGCAACCGGACTGGCTACCTGCCGGCCAACAACTTTCGCGCTGACCCCAATGCCCTGTATTACCTGACCGGCGGCGGAAACGATTTTCTGCAAGGTCGAGTGCTGAGTGCCAACAGCGCAGGGCAAGCCGCCAACCGCCTCGCCGACAGTGCGCAAGCGCTGCAACAAGCCGGAGCGCGCTACATCATGGTCTGGTTGCTGCCGGACATCGGCAAAACGCCCGCCCTTAGCAGCACGCCATTGGCGTCCGCCACGTCGGCTCTCAGCGCTGCCTTCAATCAACAACTGGTCAGCCGTCTGGCACAGATCAATGCGCAGATCATCCCGCTCAACGTGCCGCTGCTGATCTCCGAGACGCTGGCTGAACCGTCGAGATTTGGTTTCGATCCTAATGAGAATCTGATTGCCACATGCTTCAACGGCGACAGTTGCAGAGAAAGTGCGACCAACGGCAGGTCCAGCGCGACGCCGAACCCAAACCGGGTGTTTTTCAATGACCGCGTCCACCCTACCGAAGCCGGTCAGCGGTTGCTGGCCGACTACGCCTATTCGCTGCTCTCGGCCCCTTGGGAAATCACCTTGCTGCCGGAAATGGCCAATGGGGCGCTACGCATGCATCAGGACGAAATTCGTGCGCAATGGCTCAGCGACTGGGGTAACTGGCAAGGTGTCGGGCAGTGGCAGAGCATGCTTTCGGCAGGCGGCCAGAAGATGGACTTTGATGCACAGGACAGCTCGGCCGACGCTGACGGTCGAGGCTACAACCTGACCATTGGCGGCAGCTACCGTTTTGCCGAAAACTGGCGCACGGGGGTTGTTGTAGGGGCGTATCGACAGAGTCTGGAAGCCGGTCCAAAGGACTCCGATTACAAGCTCAACAGCTACATTGCCACTGCGTTTCTGCAGTATCAGGCCAACCACTGGTGGGGCGATCTGGCAGCCTCGGGCGGCAAGCTTGACTACGAGAGTGCCGAGCGCAAGTTTGCCTTGGGCGTCAGCGAAGGCCAGGAAAAAGGCGATACCGATGGCGAAATGTGGGCCGTCAGCGGACGAGTCGGTTTCGACATAGCGGGTGCTGCCAGTCGTTGGCACCTGTCGCCGTTCGTCAGCGCCGATTACGCGCATATCGATGTTGATGGGTATTCCGAAAAAGGCGACCGCTCTACAGCACTGACCTTCAGCGATCAGACCCGAAAATCCAAACGCGCAGGCGTGGGCCTGCAAGGCAAGTTCCAGGTCACCCCGACGACGCAAGTGTGGGGAGAAGTAGCGCGTGAGCGGGAGTTCGAGACCGATCAGCAGAACGTGACCATGTCACTCAACAGCGTACAGTCAGTCGACTTCACCCTGGAGGGCTACACACCGCAACGTGACCTGAACCGGGCGACGCTGGGCGTGAGCCAGAAACTCACCCAGGACCTGACACTGCGCGGCAACTACAACTGGCGCAAGAACGACGACGTGACGCAGCAAGGGGTGAATGTCGCGTTGAGTCTGAGTTTCTAAAAAAGACGCTGGAGCGTGAGGAACGATAATCCTTGAACTATCGTGCCCATGCTCCAGCGTGTGCATCCAGCCGGCTCAGTCCTTGGCGGTCTGCGAGGCCAAGGCGACAGCGCGGAACATGGCGCGACGTTTGTTCAGGGTTTCTTCCCATTCCAATGCTGGCACCGAGTCGGCAACGATGCCGCCCCCGGCTTGCACATGCAGTTCACCGTCCTTGATCACTGCAGTACGGATCGCGATGGCGGTGTCCATGTTGCCGTTCCACGCCATATAACCTACAGCGCCGCCGTAGACGCCACGTTTCACCGGCTCCAGCTCGTCGATGATTTCCATGGCGCGGATTTTCGGCGCGCCGGACAACGTCCCGGCCGGCAGAATCGCCCGCAACGCATCCATCGCCGTCAGTCCACTTTTCAGCTGGCCGGTGACGTTGGACACAATGTGCATCACGTTGGAGTAACGCTCGATCACCATCTTCTCGGTCAGTTTCACCGTGCCTGTCTCGGACACCCGACCGACGTCATTGCGCCCCAGATCGATGAGCATCAAGTGCTCGGCGATTTCCTTATGGTCGGAGAGCAGGTCTTCTTCCAGCGCAATATCCTCCTCTTCGGTCGCGCCGCGAGGGCGGGTTCCGGCGATGGGACGCACTGTGATCAGATTATCCTCGACCCGCACCAGCACTTCCGGCGAACTGCCAACCACATGGAAGTCGCCGAAGTTGAAGAAGTACATGTAAGGCGTCGGGTTGAAGCAACGCAGCGCCCGGTACAGATCGATAGGCGCCGCGGTGAAGTCGATGGACATACGTTGTGATGGCACAACCTGCATGACGTCGCCTGCGAGGATGTACTGCTTGATCGTGTCGACCGAAGCCTCGTAGTTATCCTGGGTAAAGCTGGAGCGGAACACAGGATCGGCCGCTGGCGGCCTGTCGAGATCCAGACCACGACGCGGCGTGATCGGTTGACGCAATTTGTTCATCAGCTCGTCAAGCTGCGCAACGCCACTGGCATAAGCGTCCTGGTGCGCAGGATCAGCCAGCACGATGGCGTGCATCTTGCCTGCGAGGTTGTCGAACACCACTACAGCATCGGACACCATCAACAGGATATCCGGCACGCCTAACGGGTCCGGGTTTGGACAATTGGCCAGGCGCTTTTCGACGTAACGTACGCAGTCATAACCAAAGTAGCCGACCAGCCCGCCATTGAAACGCGGCAGCCCTGCAATGGTGGGCACGTTGTAGCGCGCTTTAAAGGTCTCGACGAAGTCCAGCGGGTCTTCGACATCGAGGCTTTCGACCTCGACACCTTCCTGAGTCACGCTGACATGATGGCCATGAACACGCATCACGGTACGGCATGGCAGGCCGATGATCGAATAACGGCCCCATTTCTCGCCGCCCTGCACCGACTCCAGCAAGTAGGAGTTGGGCTGATCGGCCAGCTTCAGATAGATCGACAAAGGTGTGTCGAAGTCAGCCAGGGTTTCGCGGGCAAGCGGGATGCGGTTATAGCCTTGTGCAGCCAAACGCAGGAATTCTTCACGGTTCATGAGCAACCTCGTGGTTTGAGGACAAAACGGTCAGGTAGGCAAACGTGCCGGCGGGCCGGCCAGAATCAAGTCAGGCGCGCCAACGCCAGCGGGCCAGGGCCTTGATGACTTTCATCCAGAGTTTGCGAGTGACCACCACGATGGATTCTCTTGAGGAGGGACGTTTGACGTTGGGCAACAGTATCTCAGCGTCCAGATCCAGGCAACCGGGAATCAATCTGCGCAGATCATCAATGACCATCGCCGGGTTTTCCTCGGCAATCGGCCTGCCGTGGTTGTAGCCATAGCTCAATGCAACGCAGGCTACACCGGCACCCTTCGCAGCCAGCACATCACTGCGCGAATCGCCGACAAACAGTGACTGCGAGGCAGGAACACCGGCCATCTTCATCACGAAAAACAACGCGGCAGGGTCGGGTTTTTTCTGCGGCATGGTATCGCCGCCGATGATCCAGCGAAAAAAGCGCCCTAGCTTCATTTCATCCAGCAGTGGCGCAACGAAGCGCTCCGGCTTGTTGGTGATCAGGGCCATCTCGACGCCCATCTTCTGCAACCACTTCAAGGTTTCGCGCACGCCCGGATACACCACAGTGAACTCGTGCTTTTCGGCATAGGCGCGCATGAAGATATCCAGCCCCCGTTCGGCCAGCGCATCGTCGACACTGCTGTGCTCGAGGTTATTGGCAAGCGCACGGCGCACCAGCACTGGCGCACCGTTGCCGACCCAGCCACGAACCGACTCCAGACCTGCAGGTGGCCGACCCAGCTCAGCCAGCATTTTGTCGACTGCAACAGCGAGGTCGGGAACCGAGTCCACCAGAGTGCCGTCCAGGTCGAACATGATCAGCTTGGGCAGTTGGCCTGCAAACAGCTTTTCAAAGCCGCTCATGCGCGGGCAGACGCCAGTTCTACGCGCATCTTGTCGATCACTTCGCGATAGTCAGGGGCGTTGAAAATCGCCGAGCCTGCGACGAAGGTATCGGCACCTGCCGCCGCGATTTCGCGGATGTTATTGACATTGACGCCACCGTCGATTTCCAGACGGATATCGCGGCCCGACGCATCGATCAGCGCTCGTGCTTCGCGCAGCTTGTTGAGCGTACCGGGGATGAACTTCTGTCCGCCGAAACCCGGGTTGACGCTCATGAGCAGGATCATGTCGACCTTGTCCATCACGTACTCCAGCAGGTTCAACGGCGTTGCAGGGTTAAACACCAGACCGGCCTTGCAGCCGCCTTCGTGGATCAACTGCAGCGAACGGTCGATATGCTGGGTCGCTTCCGGGTGAAAGGTGATGTAGGTGGCACCGGCTTCGATGAAATCGCCGATGATGCGATCCACCGGGCTGACCATCAGGTGCACGTCAATCGGTGCAGTGACGCCATATTTGCGCAGCGCGCTGCACACCATCGGGCCGATAGTGAGGTTCGGGACGTAATGATTGTCCATGACATCGAAGTGAACGAAATCAGCGCCGCAGGACAGCACGTTGTCGACTTCCTCACCCAGACGGGCGAAGTCAGCGGAAAGGATCGATGGGGCAATAACGAAGGGCTGCATGACGCACCTGTTTGAGCAGAATCACGGTGGTGCGCATTGTATGCCAACCGGGGCCTGGAGCGGTAAGCCTCAAGCTGCATGCCTATGGATTTGCTTCAGCGTGCAACCCGAAACCTGCCGCGCCTGGCGGCCTCCCGATTACTGAGCCGTTCTCAGCTTTTCGCTACGCCCCCTCAACCACTCCAGCACCAGCAGCAGTAACACCGAAAAGCCGATCAGCAGAGTCGCTGCGGCAGCGATGGTCGGGCTGAGGTTTTCGCGGATGCCGCTGAACATCTGCCGGGGCAAGGTTGCCTGCTCCGGCCCGGCCAGAAACAGCGTGACGACCACTTCGTCGAACGAGGTGGCGAAAGCAAACAGCGCACCGGAGATCACACCCGGCGCGATCAATGGCAGGGTCACGCGGCGGAAGGCTGTCAGCGGCGATGCGCCAAGGCTCGCAGCGGCGCGCACCAGGTTGTGATTGAAGCCCTGCAATGTCGCTGAAACGGTAATGATGACGAACGGCACACCCAATACGGCATGGACCAGAATCAGCGAGGTGTAGCTGTTGCCCAGGCCCAGAGGCGCGAAGAACAGGTAACTGGCGACACCGACGATCACCACCGGCACCACCATCGGCGAAATCACCAGGGCCATGACCAGCGCCTTGCCGGGAAAGTTGCCGCGTGTCAGGCCAATCGCCGCCAGCGTGCCGAAGCCCATCGCCAGCAATGTCGCCGCCGGGGCGACTATCATGCTGTTTTTCAAGGCGCGCATCCATTCCGCAGAATGGAAGAAATCCTGATACCACTGCAACGAGAAGCCTTGCAGCGGGTAGACCAGAAAGCTGCCTGAGTTGAATGACAGCGGCACGATGACCAGCACCGGCAGCACGAGAAAGAGCAGGATCAGCGCGCAGAGGATGCGCAAGGCGTAATACCAGATGCGCTCGATCGGCGATGTGTATGGATTCAACATGGTGGCGCTCCTCAGCTCAATCGCAGGCGGCTGGCGCCGACCAGCCAGCTATAAATCAGGTAAAGCACGATGGTTGCCAACAACAGCAACCCGCCAAGCGCGGTTGCCATGCCCCAATTGATGCTGGTGTTGGTGTAGAAAGCCACGAAATAACTGACCATCTGGTCATTCGGGCTGCCCAGCAAGGCCGGGGTGATGTAGTAGCCGATCGACAGAATGAACACCAGCAGGCAGCCGGCGCCTATC
The DNA here is from genome assembly GCF_000156995.2 of Pseudomonas coronafaciens pv. oryzae str. 1_6. Taxonomy (NCBI): domain Bacteria; kingdom Pseudomonadati; phylum Pseudomonadota; class Gammaproteobacteria; order Pseudomonadales; family Pseudomonadaceae; genus Pseudomonas; species Pseudomonas coronafaciens. Next base: position 4,962,673 of record NZ_CP046035.1, read on the forward strand.
CCCGCGTAGGTCTGCGGGAAGTACACGCGCCAGAAGCTGGCAAACGGGTGGCAGCCCAGCGAAATGGCAGCACGCATGTAGGTCGGGGAGATGTTTTTCATCACGCTGTAGATCGGCAGGATCATGAACGGCAGCATGATGTGCACCATCGAGATGTACACGCCGACCCGGTTGAAGACCAGTTCCAGCGGCTTGTCGATAATGCCCATCGCCAGCAGCGCGCTGTTGATCAGCCCGCTCGATTGCAGCAGCACGATCCAGGCCGCCACACGCACCAGAATCGAGGTCCAGAACGGCAGCAGCACCAGGATCATCAGCAGGTTGCTTTGCCGTGCCGGCAGGTTGGCCAGCAGGTACGCCAGCGGATAGGCCAGCACCAGACAGATCGCGGTGATCACCAGGCCCATCCAGAAGGTGCGGGCGAATATATCCAGATAGATCGCCTGGTCCGGGGTCGCGGGGGCCACTTCGCCCAGATCATCGATGCGATGGTCCAACGCCGCCAACAGGTAATACGGCGTGACGCTGCTGGTGTTGCGGCGCACCGCCTGCCAGTAGGCGGGGTCGCCCCAACGTTCATCCAGTGCCTCCAGCGCTTCTTTATAGGAAGCCGGTTCGGTCTTGAACGGTAGCGCGCGGGCGGTCTTGCTGAGCAGGCTGCGATAACCGGCCAGCTCCATGTTCAGACGCTTGGACAGGTCACCCAGCGTGGAATTCTTGCGCGTTTCAGCCAGCTCCAGGCTCAGCGCCTTGTAGACCGACTCGGGCGGCAGCCCTTTACCGTCCCATTTCTGCACTTCTACCACGGTGGTCGGCAATGCAGTCACGACCTCAGGGTTGCCGACACTCTTGTAGAGCAGCGCGGCGATGGGCACCAGAAACACCAACAACAGGAAAATCACCAACGGCGCGATCAATGCCTGAGCCTTCCAGCGGTTGACCCGCTCGGCGCGAGCGAGGCGTTGCTTCAAAGTGGGGCTGGCGCCTTCAGTCAAGGGCACGGCGATGGCCATAGCGAACTCCGGAATCTTTCAACAAGGGGGCGCCCCCAGCAACAGGAGCGCCCGGATCTGACTCACACAACCGGGTTACTTGGCGGCCCAGGCAGTGAAACGCTGCTCAAGGGACTCGCCGTTGTCGGTCCAGAACGCCACATCCATCTGCACCTGATCCTTGATGTTCTCAGGTGTGGTCGGCATGTTTTGCAGGGTCTCTTTGTCCAGCAGCTTGACCGCCTGGGTGTTTGCCGGGCCGTAGGCGATGTTCTGCGAGTAGACCTTCTGTTGCTCGGGGCTCAGCATGAAGGCGATGAACTTCTTCGCTGCATCGGCGTTTTTCGAGCCCTTTGGAATCGCCCAGGCGTCGAAGTCATACACCCCACCGGTCCAGACCACTTTCAGGTTGCTTTCTTTTTGCACGGCAGCGATACGGCCGTTGTAGGCCGAACTCATCACCACGTCACCGGAAGCAAGGTACTGCGGTGGCTGCGCGCCCGCTTCCCACCACTGGATGTTCGGCTTGAGTTCATCGAGTTTCTTGAACGCGCGGTCCTGACCGTCTTTGCTGGCCAGTACTTTGTAGACGTCCTTTGGTGCAACGCCATCAGCCATCAGTGCGAATTCCAGTGTGTACTTGGCGCCTTTGCGCAGGCCGCGCTTGCCGGGGAATTTCTTGGTGTCCCAGAAATCGACCCAGCCGCTCGGAGCACTTGCAACCTTGTCGGCGTTGTAGGCCAGCACAGTGGACCAGACGAAGAAGCCTGCGCCACAGGTGGTGATGGCGCCGGGAACGAAATCAGCGGCATTGCCGAGCAGTTTCGGGTCGAGTTCCTCGAACATGTCTTCGTCGCAGCCGCGAGCCAGTTCTGGAGATTCGACTTCTACCAGGTCCCAGGAAACGCTCTTGGTGTCGACCATGGTTTTGACCTTGGCCATTTCGCCGTTGTACTCACCGGCGATGATCTTGCCGTTACCGACCTTCTCCCAAGGCGCGTAGAACGCTTTTTCCTGCGCGGCCTTGTTGGCGCCGCCAAAGGAAATGACGGTCAGGTCGGTCGCGGCCATGGCTTGCGCAGCGCACATCATGCCCAACGTGATGGCGGTGAACTTCAAAGACTTCAACATAGATTCTTTTCTCCACGAGCAGTGTTGGTAAGCGATTGGGATGGGCGATCAGGTCGCCTCTGTTATTGCTTTTGTCGGTAGATCAATGCACTTGCTGCAAGGGATCGAGCGCACGCACATGCTCGACTTGCCAGCCGATGGGCACCACGTCGCCAACGTTCAGTGTCGAGTCCAGTTCGGCGATAGGCTGTTTAACGAAGAAGTCGGTCTTGCCTGCTACTTCCAGACGCACACGAACGTGATCACCGAGGTAAATGAACTCGGCCACACGACCGGAAAAACGGTTGGCACAGCTTTCGCTCCGGCCGTTGAGATGGATGCGCTCGGGCCTGATGGACAGCGTCACCGGGCCACCCGGCTGGCCGACGTTGATTGCCAGCGCGTGTATTTTCTCACCGCGCTCCAGCTCGACCACGCAGCGGTCGCCGTCCTGGCTGACCAGCCGCCCGTTGAGCCGGTTGTTCTCGCCGATGAAGTTGGCCACAAAGGTATTTTTCGGTTCCTCGTACAGGCTGCGCGGCGGCGCGATCTGCTGGATCTCGCCCTGATGGAACACCGCAACCCGGTCTGACATGGTCAGGGCTTCACCCTGGTCGTGGGTCACATAGACCACGGTCACGCCTAGGCGCTGATGCAGGTGTTTGATCTCCATCTGCATGTGCTCACGCAGTTGCTTGTCGAGCGCGCCGAGCGGTTCGTCCATCAGCACCAGTTGCGGTTCGAACACCAGCGCACGCGCCAAAGCCACACGCTGCTGCTGACCGCCGGACAACTGCGCAGGGTAGCGATGCGCGAACGTGTCCAGCTGGACCATGCCCAATGCTTTTTTGACCTTCTCGCCGACATCCGTTTTGCTCATGCCGCGCACCGTCAGCGGGAACGCGAGGTTCTCGGCAACCGTCATGTGCGGGAACAGGGCGTAGTTCTGAAACACCATGCCGATATCGCGCTTGTGCGGTGGCACGTTGTTAATGGCACGACCACCCAGGAGGATTTCGCCCGCCGTCGGCGTTTCGAAGCCGGCCAGCATCATCAGGCTGGTGGTCTTGCCAGAGCCGGACGGGCCAAGCAGGGTCAGGAATTCGCCTTTGCGAATATCCAGGTTAAGGTCTTTGACGATCAGTGCTTCGCCGTCGTAGCTCTTTTGCACACCACGAAAGCTGACCAGAACATCATTTGCCCCAGCGCTTGTATCGACGTCGCTCATCACCCACACCTTTGTTTTGTCTGCGTAGGCCCAAGACTAGAGCAGCCTGCATCCCCCGCAAATCGGGGGCCGAGAGAGAATCACCCAGGCAAGCTGGAAGGCTAGGCGTAGGAATTGCCCTACAGAGATGGCGCGATTGAGCTAGTTGAGACCATCGTTATCCACTAAGAGGGCAGTGTGGTAGCGGACTTGTCCGCGAACTGCCGGGGACCGGAAGCAAGACCGGCGACCTCACTAGGTCAGATTAATCACGATAGCCGGTTTTGGGGCCGCTTCGCAGCCCATCGCAGCCGTCGTAACCTCCTGAAGCCCCCACGCCCTTTGGGCAGAAGCTCAGATTCCAGGCTCTTCAGGGCGCATGCATAGCGATGATCAGAGCATCGGCCCGACACTCTGCTGAGGTGTCGTTTTCAGACTCAGAGCAGTTTGTGCTCCATCGCGTATTTGACGAGGTCGGCCAGCGAGTTGAGCTTCATTTTCTGCATCAACCGCGCCTTGTGGGTGCTGATGGTCTTGCTGCTCAGGGCCAGTTGCTGGGCGATGTCGTTGACATTGGCGCCCTGAGCCAGCCGCTCGAACACCGAAAACTCGCGCTCCGACAGTAGCGAATGCAAAGGCCGGTTATCGGTAAGGCCCACTTCGAAGACCATGCGATCGGCAAGATCGGGGTCAATATAACGCCCGCCTGCCGCGACCCGGCGAATAGCCGTCAGCAGCAGTGCAGGGTCGCTGTCTTTGGTTGCATAACCTGCGGCGCCGACTTTCAAGGCGCGCGCTGCCATTTGCGCCTCGTTGTGCATTGACAACACCAGGATCGCTGGCGGATTGACCAGTGCACGAATCCGCGGAATCGCCTCCAGGCCGTTAACGCCTGGCATGGAAATATCCAGCAATACCACTTCACAGGCCACATGGCGCAGGGTCTCAAGCAACTGCTCGCCATTGCTGGCCTCGCCCACCACTTGCAGATCCCTGGCCAGGCCAATCAGCTGCTTGATCCCTTCACGCACGATAGTGTGATCTTCAGCTACCAAAACACGAATCACGGTTGTCGCTCCTGAGCGGTGGGGTCCAGCGGGATGAACGCGCGCAAGGTTGTGCCCTCTCCTGGCTCGCTGTCTAGCTCCAGTCTGCCGCCGAGCATCAGCACACGCTCGCGCATCCCGACCAGACCGAATGAAACCGCCCTGCCCGACTCGATGACAAAGCCCTTTCCGTCATCGGCGATGGTCATGCATAGCATCTGGTCTTGCAGCGTCAGGCTGATGTCCACCGTATGCGCCTCGGCATGACGCATGACGTTGGTCAACGCCTCCTGAAGAATCCGGAACATGCCGGTAGCCTTGGTATCACTGAGCAACGGAAGATTGTCAGGCACCTGCACCAGACAGGGAATCTGCGTACGCGCCTCGAAACGGCGTGCCTGCCATTCGATCGCCGAGGCAATGCCGGCGTCGAGAATCGGCGGCCGTAGCGCAGTGGCGACATCACGCACCAGCTGAAACAACTGGGCAATGAGGCGCTTCATGCTGTCCAGCCGCTCACTCAAGCCAGGGTCGAGACTGGCATACGCCAGCTCGCACATCGACGTCTCCAGCTTCAAGACCGTCAACATCTGGCCCAACTCGTCATGAACTTCCCTGGCAATACGGCCTTTTTCCTCCTCGCGCACGCTTTCCAGGTGCGCGGACAATTCGCGTAGCTGATCGTGGGCGCGGCGGCGTTCGCTGACATCACTGAGGAACACCACCAGGTATTCGGCTTCACAAAAACGCAGGAAGCTCAGCGAGACGTCAACCGGCAGAAAACTGCCATCGGCGCGCAGGCAATGGGTCTCAAACACCTGCGGACTGCCCTCACTGGAACGTGCGCTCTTCCACAGATGAAGCCAGCGATCCATGTGCAGCCCGGGATCGAAATCGATCAGCGGACGCTCAACCACATGCCCCGGCGCATAGCCCAGCATGGACTCCGCCGCCCGGTTGGCATAGCGCACGCGGCTGTCCCAGTTGACCCAGAGAATACCGACGGTGCTCTGATCAATGGAAAATTGCGCTAGACGCAGCGCCTCTTCACTGGCGACGTGGCGGGCAAGGTCTTCACGCCCGCCGAGCACCTCCCGCTCCAGCGCCTGCTGCTGGCGACGTTGCCAGATCACGATGGCAAAACAGGCCAGCAGCATCACCAGCAGCAGGATGCACAGGTTTTTCCAGAGTTTTGTCGATTCACTGAGGTGCGACGGGGTGAGTGGCATCCAGCGAGCATGCAGTTGTTCCAGCTGCCTGGCAGGAATCGCCCGCAAGGCTTCGCTGACGATAGCTGCCAGCTCGGGCGCGTCGCGCCGTGAAGCCACACGCAGCAGTTGCGGGAGGCCGATATCTCCCACTACCGCCAGCCCGGCGAACTCCGGCTCACGCAGCAGGCGACTCAGTTGCGCCTCATCCACCACCGCGTAACGTGCCTGCTGACTGAGCAGCAATTGCAGCGCCTGACGCTCCAATGGCACGCCTTGCAGGTTCAAATGCGGAAAATTGCTACGCAGGTAATCGGCAGTAGCGCTCGGCATACGCACCGCCACCCTGGAAAGACTGTCGAGTTTTTCCAGTTCCACGGCGGTACCGCCATCACGTTCGCCGATCAACAGCTGCGACACCCGCAGATACGGATCGGAAAACACCCACAGACGCAGCCCCGCAGGGGTTTGCATCAAACCGGGGGCGACGTCGATTTCACCATTGCTCAGGGCTTTTTCCAGTGACGCCTGATCGGCAAAGTTTCGCCACAGCAACTCGGCCGGCAGGGTGGCCGCCAGTGCATTCATCAGGTCGACATTGGCACCAGACAACTGCTGTAAACGCTGGTCGAACTGAGCATAGGGCGCACGCAACACCAGACCGACCCGCAAAGGACCATGCTGATCAAGCCAGCTACGCTGTGCAGGACTCAACTGAGCAGCGGCAGATGTTTCAGGCTCTTCAGCCTGGGTACTCGCCATCTCAACCATCAAGAGCAAAGCCAGGCAGCCGATAAAGCCGGTGCGCAGAAGACGAATGATCAATGTGTCGCTCTCGTGTGTTCGCATGGCGGTCATGTGCCGCGCAGGCTCATGCCTGACAAAAGCCGATCAACCCATTAGGCTGCCGGGACAGTTACCGGCTTGGAATATCCGATGTCCTACCCCTTTCGCGCAATGCTTCCCGCAGTGTTTCTCTCATTGATGCTTCCTTGCGCCCTGCCTGCGACAGCGGCCGACCCGACGCCAGCGAAGGACGCTGCCGAAGCACCTGTCGAGCGGGCACCACTGCTCAGTCGCGCTCAGGAAGACGAACTGGCGCTGGAGCGTCAGTTGCCTCGCGAGGACCAACAGCAACTGAAGGCCGGGGACGAAAGCTTTCTAGCACTCTGGAAGCCCGCAAACAGCGAAGCACCTCAGGGCGCCGTCATCATCGTCCCGGGCGACGACGAGTCTCCCGACTGGCCGGACGCCGTCGGGCCGTTGCGACGCAAGTTCCCGGATGTCGGCTGGTCGAGCCTGAGCATCACCCTGCCGGACGCTCAGGACACGACCTTGACAGCGCGTGAGCCCGACACCGCGGCTGCAGATGCCAACGCCGAAAAACCGAAGGAAACGCCCAAGGATACAGCGGAGAAAACGCCAGACCCGGCGGCTGAGGCTGAAGCTCAGGCCGCCGCTGCAACCGCCAAGGCCGCAGCCGATGAAGAACGCAACAAGGCTCAGGCCGAGCGTATTTTTGCCCGCATAGAAAGCGCGATCAGCTTCGCGCAGCAGAACAAGGCACACAGCATAGTGCTGGTCGGCCATAGCAGTGGGGCGTACTGGGCGGCCAGGTTCCTCAATGAGCGGACCTCGCCTGTCGTGCAGAAACTGGTGATGATCGCTGCTCGCGAGCCCGTCAATCCCGCACCTACGCTACTGGAAATGGTGCCCTCGCTTAAAATCAAGACCGCTGACTTCGTTTACAAGAACCCTGTGGACCTGGCCGCCAAGGCGCGCTTGCAGGCCAGTAAACGCGCTAAGGGGCCGGGGTTTACCCAAATTGCCCTGATCAACATCATCGGCAATGAAAGCACCGAGCAAGATCAGCTGTTCAGGCGCGTTCGCGGCTGGATAGAGGCCAAAGAGGAAAAGTAGACGCCACGAACGCAGCGCGTTACAGGCGCAGCTTCAGGTGAAGCCGCGCCGGTTTTTCACGACCCGATAGGCGTTGTGCAATGCGCTGGTTTTCTCGGTGGCCACACGCACCTGTTGGGCATCGGCGCCCGAGCCGGCGATCTTGTCCGGGTGGTGCCGACTGAGCAAGCGCCGATAAGCGCGCTTGATGCTCAAAGGGTCGGTGTCAGGCTTTATACCGAGCAGGGCCATCGCCCCCTTGTAGTCATCACCTGTACTGATCGGCGCACGCCGCATGGGATCATGCTCGCCAGCCAGAGACTCGACCTGCTGCTGCGACCAACCCAGCCACATGCCCCACATGCCGATCAGTTCGCGCTCGACCCGGGAAGCCTTGCCGTCCGCCCAGGCCATACGCCAGCACGCACGCAACAAGGCCTCCGTCAGCTCAGCCTGACCCTGCAAACCGCGCAAATAGCTGCGCAAACCATCGGCACCATCCCTGCCGCGCTTGAAGGCGTTGATGGCGCGTAATTGCTCAGCCTCGTTCAGGTTCAGACGGCGCATCTCGGTACGCGCCTGATGGATGTGACTGGCCACCACGCGCCCTTCACTCTTGGCCAGCCGGCCCAGCAGCACGAACAACAGATCGTCGCCAGGTATCGCCGCACGCCCGCCCAGACGTTCGCGCAGGTGCGCCCAGCTCTGAATCTTCAGTCGCCGGTCCAGCGCCTGCCCCAACAACGCGCCGAGCATGGCGCCCGGAATGCTGGCAATTGCATAACCGGCTCCAGCGCCGACCAGTGTGCCGGGCCAGAGCATTCAGCGAGTCTCCGCAAGCAACTGCTCGACTTCGGCCAGACGCTCATGAGTGCCGACATCCACCCAACGGCCCCTGAAGTGCTCACCCGTAACCAGACCCTGGTGCATGGCTTCGCGCAGCAACGGTGCCAGCTTGAACGCACCGGGATCGCACTCGGCAAAAAGACGCGGATGCAGAATGGCGATGCCGCTATACGTCAGCCTCTGCCCGGCCGAGTCGTCATCACGCACCTGACCGTCGACCAGTGAAAAGTCGCCGGTCGGGTGATGCGCCGGGTTGTCGATCAGCACCAGATGGGCCAGGCCAGATATCGGCGTGCGCAAAGCGTTGAAATCGTAGTCGGTCCAGACATCACCATTGACCACGACAAAAGGCTCGCTGCCCAGCAACGGCAGCGCACGATGAATGCCCCCGCCTGTTTCCAGCGGCATGCCTTCGGGGGAATAACGGATGCTCAGGTCAAAACGCTGACCGTCCCCCAGATAATCCTCTATCTGCTGGCCCAGCCAGGCATGGTTGATGACCAACTGGTGAAAGCCTGCCTCGCGCAAGGCATTCAAATGGTATTCGATCAGAGGCACTCCCCCGGCACGCACCAGCGGTTTAGGCGTGTGCAGGGTCAACGGTCGCATACGCTCGCCCTTTCCGGCAGCGAGAATCATCGCTTTCATGCAGTCCTCTTCAAATCAATCAATGTCTGTTGTTTCAAGTTGGCGTTCATCTGTTCGATCAGACTGAAGTAGTTACAGGGTGTTGCAGGCTGGTGAGCAACTGTCCCAATTGCGCCAGTTCGGGCCTTTTCGAAAGAACCGCTTCGATATAGGCGAAGAAGCGCGGGACATCGTCCAGATAACGAGGCTTGCCGTCGCGATGGCAGATTCGCGCGAAGATCCCGATGACCTTCAAATGACGCTGCACGCCCATCAGATCACTGGCGCGCTCGAATGACGCAAAATCTTCCTGCACCGGAATGCCGAGCGCACGCGCCTTGTCCCAGTACGTGTTCAGCCATTGGCTGACACGTTCCTGCGGCCAGCTCAGGAAGGCATCCTTGAACAGGCAGGTCACGTCATAGGTCACCGGGCCATACACAGCATCCTGGAAGTCCAGTACACCGGGACCGGGTTCGCTGACCATCAGGTTGCGGGGCATGTAATCACGATGCACCAGTACCTTGGGCTGCGCCAGCGCACTGTTGATCAGGAGCGCGCTGATCTGCTGCCACTCAGCCTGTTGCTCCTCATCCATCTCGATCCCCAGATGGCGCTTCACGTACCACTCCGGAAACAGCTCCAGCTCGCGTCGGAGCAAGGCTTCGTCATAACTCGGCAGCGGCGTGTCCATCGGCAGTTGCTGGAACGCCAACAGTGCCTCAATGGCTTTGGCGAAGAATGCATCGGCATTGGCATCATTGATCACATCAAGATAAGTCTTGCGACCCAGATCGTTGAGCAGCAAAAAGCCTTGCGTCAGGTCTTCGGCATATATTTTTGGAACATTAATGCCCGACCTGGCCAATAAATGAGCGATTTCTACAAACGGTTTGCAGTTTTCCTGGGGTGGAGGCGCATCCATGACAATAAAAGTTCGACCGGCACCCTCCCAGCGAAAATAACGGCGGAAACTTGCGTCACTGCTGGCGGCAGTCAACGTGGCCGGGGGAACGGCGCCCCAATTGTGCGCCGCAAAGAGCGCTGGCAACTGCTCATCGAGCCAAACTTTCAGGGATTGCAGGCGTATATCTTGATCTGACATTACAAGGGTCTCCGACGGCGCTAGCCGTCAAGCGGGTCATGCTTTATTATCCGGAATCTTTTTCAGCCCATCGAGAGGCGTGCGGCCCCCCCGCGGGCAGATGGCGCGCAGGAAGCCCGGACTAATAAGATGGCATTGAAATCCCCCGCGTTTCGTAAAAAATTTCCGTTGCTCGTAACCGGCAGTCTGCTGGCGATGCAACCTCTGGCCACTCAGTTCGTGGTCGCCGCGGAACAGTATGACTGCTCAGTCTCTGCTTCGGGTGCCTGGAACTGTGCGCCGAAATCCAACACTGCAGCTGTAGATCTGCCTCCGCGCCCCGTGCATGACACGGCGTCGGTCAGTTCCAACGGCACGGTTTCCTCGGAGAGTACCTCTTCGAGCGGTCAGTCTGCGGGTACGCAGCTGGTCACAGAAGCCAAGGGCAAAGGTCTGAAGTCGCGTAGTGCTGACTACAGCCACCTCGATTGGGTTCCTCGCGAAAAGCTCACCGCAGCGCAACTGGCCGAGACCGGCCCGTATTGCTCGGGTGCCTATGTCGAGCCGATCCGTCCTGGCATGGACGACAAGACGCCGATGAAAGACGCGCCGATGTTCGTGGGAGCCAAGGCTTCGCGTTACGAGCAGGAAGCACAGGTCGCGACCCTCGCCGGTGATGTCGTCATGCGTCAGGGCAGCATGCAGGTCCAGGCCCAGGAGGCCGCCCTGCATCAGGCAGAAAACCGTGGCGAGCTGAACGGCGATGTCCGTCTGCGCGACAACGGTGCACTGATCGTCGGCGACAAGGCCGAGCTGCAGCTCGATACCGGCGAAGCCCGTGTCGACAACGCCGAATACGTCCTGCACAAGTCCAACATTCGCGGTAACGCTCTGTACGCCAAGCGTGCCGAGAACGCGATCATCCGGCTCAAGGACGGTACGTACACCACGTGCGAACCGAACAGCAACGCCTGGACGCTAAAGGGCAACAACATTACGCTGAACCCGGCCACCGGCTTCGGTACGGCGACCAACGTTACCCTGCGGGTCAAGGACATTCCGGTCCTTTACACGCCCTATATCTATTTCCCGATCGACGACCGTCGCCAGTCCGGCTTCCTGCCGCCGACTATTGCGGCAGGCGGCGACAACGGCTTCACGCTCGTCACGCCTTACTACTTCAACCTGGCGCCGAACTACGACGCGACGTTGTACCCGCGCTACATGGCTGACCGCGGCTTGCTGATGGAAGGCGAGTTCCGCTACCTGACCAAAGGCAGCGAAGGCCAGTTCGGCGGCGCGTACCTGAACGACGAAAACGACGAACGCAAACAGCAGTCGGACTACGACAAGACTCGCTGGATGATCAACTGGCAGCACAAGGGCGGGCTTGATACACGCTGGCTGACCCAGGTTGATTACACCGACATCAGCGACCCGTATTACTTTCAGGACCTGGAAACCGATCAGATCGGCGTTAAACGCACTGACTACATCAACCAGCAAGGCTCCCTGACCTACCGTGGCGATAGCTACTCGGCAGTGCTCAACGCTCAGGCCTACAAGCTGGCGACGGTTGCGAACGTTACCCCTTACAACCGTTTGCCACAGCTGACACTGAACGGTACGTTGCCTTATAACCCGGGCGGCCTGAAGTTCGATTATCAGACTGAGGCTGTACGTTTTGAGCGTGATCTGCGCAGCGGATCGTTCATCGATGAAGACGGTAACCCGGAAACACGTCTCGACAACAACATCACGGGCCTTGCTCGCGCCAACGGCGATCGCCTGAACCTGGCGCCATCCGTTAGTCTGCCGATGAACTGGTCCTACGGTTTCCTGACGCCGAAGCTCAAGTATGTCTACACCCAGTACGATCTGGATCTGGACAGCCAGGGCAAAGCCTCGTTGCTGGCTGATGAACAATACAACAGCAGCCAAAGCCGCAGCGTGCCGATCTTCAGCGTCGATAGCGGCCTGTACTTCGACCGCAATACCAACTGGTTCGGCAAGGATTATCGCCAGACACTGGAACCTCGCCTGTTCTATCTCTATGTTCCAGAGAAAGACCAGACTGACATTCCGGTATTCGACACAGGCGAGAGCACCTTCAGCTACGCATCTCTGTTCCGCGATAACCGCTTTACCGGTTCCGATCGCATCGGCGACGAGAACAAGCTGTCGCTGGGCATCACCAACCGCTGGATCGAAGACAACGGTTTCGAACGTCAACGCTTCAGCATTGGTCAGGCCGTCTATTTCGAAGACCGCAAGGTGCAACTGCCTGGCGTTCAGTTTGCAGATCGTGATGACGCGCGTGCCAACGTTTCGCCTTACGCTCTGGAATACGAATACCGCTTCAACCGCGACTGGCGCTTCAACTCCGATTTCAACTGGGATCCGGACAGCAAGAGCACCCGTTCGGGCAGCGCGATGTTCCATTACCAGCCTGAAGCCGAACCCAACAAAATCGTCAACCTGGGCTATCGCTATCGCAACGACCAGATTCGTTACGACGAAAGCACTGGTCGCTGGATCGTAGGGGGTGGCGACTACGGCACGCCTGGCTCACCGAACTACGTGAAGGACTACTACAAGATTCAACAGCACGATTTCTCGGTCATCTGGCCTATCGTGCCGCAGTGGAGCGTGATCAGCCGCTGGCAGTATGACTACAACCGTGCGCGCACCATCGAAGCATTCGGCGGGTTCGAGTACGACAACTGCTGCTGGAAGATGCGTCTGGTCAACCGCTACTGGATCGACTATGACGAGTTCAGCCAGGCTGCACCTCAGAACGAGAAAGGCGACCGCGGCATATTCCTACAAATCGTGTTGAAGGGGCTCGGCGGTGTAACTGGCGCCAAAGTAGACAGCTTCCTCGACAAAGGCATTCAAGGTTATCGTGAACGTGAAGACCAAGCTTTCTGATTGTCTGCGCCCGCTGATGCTGGGCGCGTTACTCCTGAGCGGTGCTGTGCATGCAGCGGTTCAGCCCCTGGACAGTGTTGCGGCCATCGTCGATAACGACGTGATCATGAAAAGCCAGGTGGACCAGCGGGTTCATGAGGTTCAGCAAACCATCGCCAAGCGCGGCTCTGGCGTTCCTCCGGCCGAAGCACTGCAAAAGCAGGTTCTGGATCGTCTGATTCTGGAAAACCTGCAATTGCAGATGGGCGAGCGATCCGGCATTCGTGTCAGCGATGACGAACTGAACCAGGCAATCGCCTCCATTGCCCAGCGCAACAACATGAGCGTGGAGCAGTTCCGCGCCGCGCTGATCCATGATGGCGTGTCCTACGACGATGCTCGCGAGCAGGTTCGTCGGGAAATGATCATCAGCCGGGTGCGTCAGCGCCGGGTGGCCGAGCGTATTCAGGTCTCCGAGCAGGAAGTCAAAAACTTCCTCGCCTCCGACCAGGGCAAGGCTCAATTGTCTGAAGAGTTTCACCTTGCCAACATCCTGATCGCCACGCCTGACAGCGCATCTTCGGATGTCATTCAGGCTGCAGCCCTCAAGGCAAAGAGCATCTATGATCAGGCGAAGAAAGGTGCTGACTTTGCCAAGCTCGCCGCCACCACTTCCTCCAGCGAAAACGCACTGGAAGGTGGCGACATGGGCTGGCGTAAAGCCGCTCAACTGCCGCCGCCGTTCGGAGACATGCTCAGTTCGATGCCTATTGGTGATGTGACGCCTCCAGCACGTACGCCGGGTGGCTTCATTATTCTCAAACTGCTGGAAAAACGTGGCGGCCAAGGCCAGGCACAGATGCGCGATGAAGTGCATGTGCGTCATATCCTGATCAAGCCAAGTGAAATCCGCAGCGAAGAAGCGACCAAGCTGCTTGCACAAAAAATCTACGAACGCATCGAGAATGGCGAAGACTTCGCGGCGCTGGCCAAAAGCTTCTCGGAAGACCCGGGCTCGGCGCTTAACGGCGGCGATCTGAACTGGGTTGACCCGAACTCTCTGGTTCCGGAGTTCCGCGAAGTCATGAACAGCACGCCGCAGGGCACGTTGTCCAAACCGTTCAAGACCGCTTACGGCTGGCATGTACTGGAAGTGCTTGGCCGTCGTGCCACAGATGCAACCGGTCAGGCGCGTGAGCAGCAAGCGTTGAGCGTGCTGCGCAATCGCAAGTACGACGAAGAGCTGCAAACCTGGCTGCGTCAGATTCGTGACGAAGCCTACGTCGAGATCAAACTCCCTGGCGCGACTCAGGCTGAACAGTGAAACCAAAGCGTTTCGCTCTGACACCCGGTGAGCCGGCCGGCATAGGTCCTGACCTCTGCCTGCTGCTCGCCACTCAGCCTCAGCCCTATCCCCTGATTGCCATTACCAGCCGTGACCTGCTTCTTGAGCGGGCCGCGCAGCTGGGTGTGGCGGTCAGTCTGCTCGACGTCACGCCTGACACCCTCCCCGATCTGCCTGCTCCAGCAGGGAGCTTGTATGTCTGGGACACGCCATTGGCGGAACCTGTACAAACAGGCGTACTGAACAAGGCCAACGCCGCGTTCGTGCTGCAGACCCTGACCCGTGCCGGGCAAGGCTGCCTCGACGGGCTTTTCAGTGGCATGATCACCGCGCCCGTGCACAAGGGTGTCATCAACGACGGTGGCATCGCTTTTTCCGGGCACACCGAATTCCTCGCCGAACTGACCCACACCGAACAGGTGGTGATGATGCTGGCAACCGGCGATCTACGTGTCGCGCTGGTGACCACTCACCTGCCCCTGCGCGAGGTGGCCGACGCTATCACACCCGACCGGCTGGAACGCGTTACGCGCATCCTGCACGCCGATCTGGTCAACAAGTTCGGCATCGCGAAACCGCGCATTCTGGTCTGCGGCCTCAACCCCCATGCTGGCGAAAGCGGGCATCTGGGCCGTGAGGAAATCGACATTATCGAACCGACTCTGGAGCGCCTGCGCAGCGAAGGGCTGGACCTACGCGGCCCGCTGCCTGCCGACACTCTGTTTACCCCAAAATATCTGGAGCACTGCGATGCAGTGCTGGCGATGTACCACGACCAAGGCTTGCCCGTGCTGAAATACAAAGGTTTCGGCGCAGCCGTCAATGTGACGCTTGGCCTGCCGATCATCCGCACCTCTGTCGACCACGGCACGGCGCTGGATCTGGCCGGCAGTGCGAACATCGACACCGGCAGCCTGCACGTTGCGCTGCAAACCGCCTACCAGATGGCCGAGACCTATTCATGACCGAGCAATACCAACACCGGGCGCGCAAGCGTTTCGGACAGAACTTCCTGCACGATGCAGGCGTTATCGACAAGATCCTGCGTGCCATTCGCGCCAAATCCGAAGAACGCCTGCTGGAAATCGGCCCGGGCCAGGGCGCGCTGACCGAGGGGCTGCTCAACAGCGGTGCCCAGCTGGACGTGGTCGAGCTCGACAAGGACCTGATCCCGACCCTCAACAGCCAGTTCGCCGGCAAGCCGAACTTCAGCCTGCATCAAGGCGATGCCCTGAAATTCGATTTCAACAGTCTGGGTGCAGAGCCTCGCAGCTTGCGCGTGGTCGGCAACCTGCCTTACAACATCTCTACACCGCTGATCTTTCACCTGCTGCAAAACGCCAGCCTTATTCGCGACATGCACTTCATGTTGCAGAAAGAGGTGGTCGAACGCATGGCTGCCGGGCCTGGCGGTGGTGACTGGGGCCGCCTGTCGATCATGGTTCAGTACCATTGCCGCGTCGAACACTTGTTCAATGTCGGACCGGGGGCTTTCAATCCGCCGCCGAAAGTGGACTCGGCCATCGTCCGCCTGGTCCCACATGAAACACTGCCACACCAGGCCAAGGATCACCGCGTACTGGAGCGGGTCGTGCGCGAAGCGTTCAACCAGCGCCGCAAGACCTTGCGCAACACGCTCAAACTGTTGCTCAGCAGCGACGAGATCACGGCTTCCGGGGTGGACGGCAGCCTGCGTCCCGAGCAACTGGACCTGGCCGCGTTTGTTCGACTGGCTGACACACTCAGTGAAAAGGTTGTGACGGAGTAACCTTTCGGGACAGGTAGACGACTATACCGTCGTCCCTTTCCGGCTACTTGTCCTAAGCTCTTCTATCTGCCGCACACGCGCGTTTTTTCGCAATGGATTTCAAGGCCTACTGCATGTCAGATTCTCGTTATCAGGTCGACGTCAGCGTCATCACGCGCTTTCTCGCAGAACAATCGCAACCCGAGCAGAACCGCTTCGCCTTCGCCTACACCATCACGGTGCAGAACAACGGCGAACTGCCCGCCAAGCTGCTGTCACGCCATTGGGTCATTACTGATGGTGACGGCCATGTCGAGGAAGTTCGTGGCGAAGGTGTTGTGGGACAACAGCCGCTGATCAAGGTCGGGCAAAGCCATACCTACAGCAGCGGCACAGTCATGACCACCAAGGTGGGTATAATGCAGGGTACTTATCAGATGCTGGCCGAAGACGGCAAACGCTTCGATGCGGTGATCGCGCCATTCCGCCTGGCCGTTCCGGGCTCGCTGCACTGATGGCGATTTACGCGGCAGGCGACCTGCAAGGTTGCCTCGAACCCCTGAAATGCCTGCTGGAGCATGTTCAGTTCGATCCGGATCAGGATCAGCTCTGGCTGGTCGGCGATCTGGTCAACCGCGGTCCCCAGTCGCTGGAAACCCTGCGTTACCTCTATAGCATCCGCGAATCGCTGGTCTGCGTACTGGGTAACCATGACCTGCACCTGCTTGCCGCTGCGCGCAACGCTGAGCGCCTGAAAAAAGGCGACACGCTGCGTGAGATCCTTGAAGCCCCGGATCGCGACGAATTGCTGGGCTGGCTGCGCCGGCAGAAACTCATGCATTACGATGAAAAACGTAACGTTGCTCTGGTGCATGCCGGCATAGCCCCGCAGTGGTCGCTCAATAAGGCCCTGAAGTGCGCCGCCGAAGTGGAGCAGACGCTGCAAGACGATCAGTCCTGTGGCGTCTTCCTCGACGGCATGTACGGTAACGAACCGGCAAAATGGCACAGCAGCCTGAAAGGCGTGGCACGTTTGCGAGTGATCACCAACTACTTCACGCGCATGCGCTTCTGCACCAGCGATGGCAAGCTCGACCTGAAGAGCAAGGAAGGCGTCGGAACCGCCATGCCTGGCTACGCTCCTTGGTTCGACCACAAGAGCCGAAAGACTCGCGAGGTGAAAATCATCTTCGGCCACTGGGCAGCACTGGAAGGCCATTGCGACGAACCCGGTGTCTTTGCGCTCGACAGTGGCTGTGTCTGGGGCGGGGCCATGACTCTGCTCAACGTCGATACACTTGAACGCCATCTGTGCAATTGCGATGCTGTCGGCAACGCTGCCACCGGACCGATTGTCCGCACGCAGCCCGGCACCGCGCAAACCCAGCAACCCCAGGCTCAGGAGCCCCAGCAATGACCGAATTCAAACGTATCCCGCCTGAACAGGCTCAGGCACTGCGCGAACAAGGCGCCGTGCTGGTCGATGTTCGTGATGCTCAGGCCTTTCAGAGCAATCACATTCCTGATTCCCTGCATCTGGATAACCAGTCCATAGCCGACTTCATCCGCGAGGCCGACCTGGACAAACCGCTGGTAGTAGTCTGCTATCACGGCAATTCCAGCCAGAGCGCCGCAGCCTATCTGGTGGGCCAGGGTTTCTCGGACGTGTACAGCGTGGACGGTGGTTTCGAGCTCTGGCGCGCCACTTATCCGTCAGAAACCGCACAAGGCTGATACAAAATATTTTTATGACAGCTGATCCCGCGTCCTACGCGGGCTCGCGCTTCATCTGACGAACGGTCACCCCCTCTTCTCGCGCATCCCTTCTTTATCTTTCCGAATCCGAACTATCCTTAGCCCAGGCCATCCGTATTCAGGGGAGAGCCGGTACACCGGCGCGTGGGTCATCGGTAGTTACTTTTAAGGTGTTCTGGGGGGTAAACAGTGACCGGGTAAACCGGCTACTGCCAGCATCGACTGAGATCCGCCGCCGGCTCTACGTATCGAGCGAGGTGACGTCATGAGCATATTCAGCCACTTCAAAGACCGCTTTGAAAGCACACGACAGGAAGAGCTCTCGCTACAGGAGTATCTAGAGCTCTGCAAACAGGATCGCAGCGCCTACGCCTCAGCCGCAGAACGTCTGCTGCTGGCCATAGGCGAACCCGAACTGGTGGACACATCCGCCAATTCCCGGTTATCGCGAATATTCTCCAACAAGGTCATACGCCGCTATCCGGCCTTCGCCGACTTCCACGGGATGGAAGAATGCATCGACCAGATCGTCTCGTATTTCCGCCATGCCGCCCAAGGCCTGGAAGAGAAGAAACAAATCCTCTATCTGCTCGGCCCGGTGGGCGGTGGCAAGTCGTCCCTGGCTGAAAAGCTCAAGCAACTGATCGAGAAGGTCCCGTTCTATGCGATCAAAGGCTCGCCAGTCTTCGAATCGCCGCTGGGTCTTTTCAACGCCACTGAGGACGGCGCGATTCTGGAAGAGGATTTCGGAATTCCGCGTCGCTACCTGAGCACCATCATGTCGCCGTGGGCGACCAAGCGTCTGGCCGAGTTCGGGGGCGACATCAGCCAGTTCAAGGTGGTCAAGCTCTACCCTTCTATCCTCAATCAGATCGCTGTGGCGAAAACCGAGCCGGGCGACGAGAACAACCAGGATATTTCCGCGCTGGTCGGCAAGGTCGATATCCGCAAACTGGAAGAGTACCCACAGAACGACGCCGACGCTTACAGTTACTCCGGCGCACTGTGCCGCGCCAACCAGGGGATGATGGAATTCGTCGAGATGTTCAAGGCGCCCATCAAGGTCCTGCACCCTTTACTGACGGCGACTCAGGAAGGTAACTACAACAGTACCGAAGGCCTGGGGGCGATCCCGTTCACCGGTATCCTGCTGGCGCACTCCAACGAATCGGAATGGCACAGCTTCCGCAACAACAAGAACAATGAAGCCTTCATCGACCGTATCTACATCGTGAAGGTGCCTTATTGCCTGCGTGTCAGCGACGAGATCAAGATCTACGACAAGTTGCTGTTCAACAGCTCGCTGGCCAAAGCGCACTGCGCACCCGACACCCTGAAGATGCTTGCCCAGTTCACCACCCTCTCTCGTCTCAAGGAGCCGGATAATTCCAATATCTACTCCAAGATGCGCGTGTATGACGGTGAGAACCTGAAAGACACCGACCCCAAGGCCAAGTCGATACAGGAGTACCGCGACAGCGCAGGCGTCGACGAAGGCATGAACGGCCTGTCTACCCGCTTTGCGTTCAAGATTCTGTCCAAGGTCTTCAACTTCGACCCACACGAAATCGCCGCTAACCCGGTTCACCTGCTTTATGTGCTGGAACAGCAGATCGAACAGGAACAATTCCCCGCTGAAACCCGCGAGCGCTACCTGCGGTTCATCAAGGAGTACCTGGCACCGCGTTACATCGAGTTCATCGGCAAGGAAATCCAGACTGCGTACCTGGAGTCCTACAGCGAATACGGGCAGAACATCTTCGATCGCTATGTGCTGTACGCGGACTTCTGGATTCAGGATCAGGAATACCGTGACCCCGAAACCGGCGAAATTCTCAACCGCGTGGCCCTGAACGAAGAACTGGAAAAGATCGAAAAACCGGCGGGTATCAGCAACCCGAAAGATTTCCGTAACGAGATCGTCAATTTCGTGCTGCGCGCCCGTGCCAACAACAACGGCAAGAACCCGACCTGGCTCAGCTACGAAAAGCTGCGGGTGGTGATCGAGAAGAAAATGTTCTCCAACACCGAGGACCTCCTGCCGGTCATCAGCTTCAACGCCAAAGCCAGCAAAGAGGATCAGCAGAAGCACAACGACTTCGTCACTCGAATGGTCGAGAGGGGCTATACGGACAAACAGGTTCGCCTGCTTTCCGAATGGTATCTGCGCGTGCGCAAGTCGCAATAAGGCAGGTGCAAGCTTCAAGCTATTGGCTGCACGCGAGCAGCAGTCAGGCCCGGACTCCAGGCTGACAAAGCACTCGCCTGCAGCTTGAAGCTTAAAACTTGAAGCTCCCCGGAGGGGCATATGAGCTATGTAATCGACCGACGTCTCAACGGCAAGAACAAGAGCACGGTAAACCGGCAGAGGTTTCTCCGTCGTTACCGTGACCATATCAAGAAGGCGGTCGAGGAAGCGGTCAGCCGGCGCTCCATCACGGACATGGAACACGGCGAGCAGATCAGTATTCCCGGGCGCGACATCGACGAGCCGGTTCTGCACCACGGTCGTGGCGGCAAGCAGACGGTCGTTCACCCTGGCAACAAGGAATTCACCACCGGCGAACATATCGCCCGCCCGCAAGGTGGCGGCGGAGGCAAAGGGCCAGGCAAGGCAGGTAATTCCGGCGAAGGCATGGACGAGTTTTCGTTTCAGATCACTCAGGAAGAGTTTCTCGAGTTCATGTTCGAAGACCTCGAGCTGCCCAATCTGGTCAAACGCAACCTGACCGGCACAGACACGTTCAAGACGATAAGGGCCGGGATCAGTAACGAAGGCAATCCGTCGCGCATCAACATCATCCGCACACTGCGCTCGGCCCACGCACGACGCATCGCACTGTCAGGCAGCAGCCGGGCAAAACTCCGCGAAGCGACCAGCGAACTTGAGCGCTTGAAACGCGAGGAGCCCGACAATTTCGGCGACATTCAGTTGCTGGAAACCGATATCGAGAAACTCAAGGCGCGCATTCGTCGCGTGCCTTACCTGGACACGTTCGACCTCAAATACAACCTGCTGGTCAAACAGCCCAACCCAAGTTCCAAGGCCGTCATGTTCTGCCTGATGGACGTTTCCGGCTCCATGACCCAAGCTACCAAAGACATCGCCAAACGGTTCTTCATCCTGCTGTACCTGTTCCTCAAGCGTAATTACGACAAAATCGACGTCGTGTTCATTCGTCACCACACCAGTGCCCGCGAAGTGGACGAAGAAGAGTTTTTTTACTCCCGGGAAACAGGCGGCACCATCGTTTCAAGCGCTCTGAAACTGATGCAGGAAATCATGGCTGCGCGCTACCCGGCCAGTGACTGGAACATTTACGCAGCCCAGGCTTCGGACGGCGACAACTGGAACGACGACTCTCCCATCTGCCGCGAGATCCTGACCAAGCAGATCATGCCCTTCGTGCAGTACTACACGTACGTGGAAATCACGCCGCGTGAACATCAGGCCTTGTGGTACGAATACGAGCGTATCAGTGACGAGTTCGCCGATACGTTCGCCCAGCAGCAGCTGGTCTCTGCCGGCGATATCTATCCGGTATTCCGCGAACTCTTCCAGCGAAGGTTAGTGTCATGAGCGCCAGAGAGCAGAAACGCCAACCCCTCTCCATCGGGTCAGAGTGGACGTTCGAACTGATCCGGGCCTACGACCGGGAAATCGGCAGAATTGCCGAGCGGTACGCCCTGGATACCTATCCCAATCAGATCGAGGTGATTACCGCCGAGCAAATGATGGACGCCTATGCCTCGGTGGGTATGCCACTTGGCTATCACCACTGGTCCTACGGCAAACACTTCCTCAGCACCGAAAAATCCTACTCGCGGGGCCAAATGGGGCTGGCCTACGAGATCGTGATCAACTCGGACCCTTGCATCGCCTATCTGATGGAAGAGAACACCATCTGCATGCAGGCGCTGGTCGTCGCTCACGCCTGCTATGGGCACAACAGCTTTTTCAAAGGCAATTACCTGTTCCGTACCTGGACCGACGCCAGTTCGATTATTGATTATCTGGTGTTCGCCAAGCAGTACATCATGCAATGCGAAGAACGCCACGGGATCGATGCCGTGGAGGACCTGCTCGACTCCTGCCATGCACTGATGAACTACGGGGTGGACCGCTACAAGCGTCCGTACCCGATTTCTGCCGAAGAAGAGCGACGTCGACAGAAAGATCGTGAAGAACATCTGCAACGGCAGATCAACGATCTTTGGCGCACCATTCCGAAGAACGCCGACAAAAGCAGCAAGGAAGACAATGCCCGCTTCCCTGCAGAACCGCAGGAGAACATTCTTTATTTCATCGAGAAGCACGCGCCGTTGCTGGAGCCCTGGCAGCGTGAAGTGGTGCGGATCGTGCGCAAGATTGCTCAATACTTCTATCCGCAACGCCAGACCCAAGTGATGAATGAAGGCTGGGCGACCTTCTGGCACTACACGTTGATGAACGACCTGTACGACGAAGGCCTTGTCACTGACGGCTTCATGATGGAGTTCCTGCAGTCACACACCAGTGTGATCTACCAGCCTGGCTTCGACAGCCCTTACTACAGCGGCATCAACCCATACACTCTGGGTTTCGCGATGTATCAGGACATCCGACGGATGTGCGAGCACCCCACGGATGAGGACCGCCAGTGGTTTCCGGAAATCGCCGGAACCGACTGGCTGACAGCGATCAAGTTCGCAATGAGCAGCTTCAAGGATGAGAGTTTCATCCTCCAATACCTGTCGCCGAAGGTCATTCGTGACCTCAAGCTGTTCAGCATCATGGACGACGATCAGAAAGAAGACTTGGTCGTTCCTGCCATTCACGATGAAAACGGCTATCGGACAATCCGCGAAATCCTCGCCGCCCAGTACAACCTCGGCAACCGTGAGCCCAACATACAGATCTACAGCATTGATCGACGCGGCGATCGCTCGCTGACCCTGCGCCACCAGCAGCACAACCGCAAACCGCTGGGCGACTCGACGGACGAAGTGCTGAAGCACTTGCATCGGTTATGGGGTTTCGACATCCATCTGGAGACGGTTCAAGACGACGAAGTCGTCAAGACACACCATGTACCGCCAAGAAGCGAAAACGCCGACAGTGAGTTTCCCCGGCGTGATTTGGCGGTCGTACACCTCTAGGCTGGCAAGCGGTAACGATTAATTATCCGCCATGCCATCGGTTTGGCCTCCGCGAGTGCGACACAGGGTTTATCCTGTCGCGCTTACGGAGGTTTTTTATGCAGATTTATAAAGTTGGCGGTGCAGTACGCGACCGCCTGCTGGGGCAACCCGTCACGGACATCGATTGGGTAGTGGTGGGCGCGAGTACCGAGGAAATGCTGGTCAAGGGCTATCGCCCGGTCGGCACAGACTTCCCGGTGTTCCTGCACCCGCTGACCAACGAGGAATATGCGCTGGCGCGCACCGAGCGCAAAAGCGGCGTGGGTTATGGCGGCTTTGTTTTTCACGCTAGCCCTGAGGTCACGCTTGAGCAAGACCTGATCCGTCGCGACCTGACCATCAATGCGATGGCCGAGGACAAGGACGGCAATCTGACCGACCCCTACAATGGCCAGCGAGACCTGGAAGCGCGTATCTTGCGTCACGTTTCGCCCGCTTTCGCCGAAGATCCGCTCAGAGTTCTGCGCGTTGCCCGATTCGCCGCGCGTTATGCCGGCTACGGTTTCAGCATCGCCCCCGAAACGATGGACCTAATGCGGCAGCTTAGTGAGTCAGGCGAACTCAAGGCCCTGACCGCCGAGCGAAGCTGGAAAGAAATCTCGCGCGCGCTGATGGAAGAACAGCCCCAGGTATTCATCCAGGTACTGCACGACTGCGGTGCGCTCGGAGAATTGATGCCGGAGGTCGAAGCGCTGTTCGGCGTTCCGCAGCCGGCTGCGCACCATCCGGAAATAGACACCGGCGTGCATGTACTGAGCGTGCTTGAGCAGTCTGCCCGTCATCAGCATCCGCTGACCGTACGCTGGGCCTGCCTGCTGCACGACCTGGGCAAAGGCTTGACGCCCGAATCCGAGTGGCCCCGCCATATTGCCCACGAGCACACCGGCCTACGCCCGATAAAAGCAGTCAGCGAACGTTTTCGGGTACCCAAGGACTGTCAGGAACTGGCGCTGCTGGTTGGCCAGTACCACACTCATGGGCACCGCGCGCTGGAACTGAAACCCTCGACCTTGCTGGACCTGCTGCACAGCTTCGACGTCTATCGCCGCCCGCAGCGATTCGAGGAATTCATTGCCGCCTGCGAAATGGACGCACGAGGCCGTCAGGGTTTCGAGCAACGCAGTTATCCACAGGCCGACTACCTGCGCGGCGCAGCCGAGGCTGCACGCACGGTTTCAGTACAGCCACTGCTGGAACAGGGCCTCAAAGGCAAGGAACTGGGTGATGCACTGAAGAACGAGCGCTTGAAGGCACTGAAAATCTACAAGGCCGAGCATGCCGCCTGACTGACTCGCTCACCTTATCGCTCCCAGCGCTGAACGTCTGTCTATCGCTTCCACGCTCCAGCGTGGTAGCGCAGCCCTGGACGCTCCGCGCCCGATCTTCAGCCCCTAATGGACGACGAAGCCTCACTACCTGCATCGCACGAGAAGCGTCTTCCCTGAACCCCAAGCAACCTCAGCTACGCAGCAAACCTTCAGGCGTCAGCCCCACACCACGCCACTCAAACGCAACAGGCCAGAGCTGCTGATCTATCTGCGCATCAGCCCATAATTTGCCAAACGAGACACCCACTCCCGGATGCTCACGTCCGGGGGCAATCAATGCAAGTGGGCGCAAAACGAAGGCGTTCTTGAGGATCTCAGCCCTCGGCAGTATCAGCCCGTCGAAATTGCCAACCTGTTCGCCGTACAGCAGCACGTCGATATCCAGCGGCAGGCCCACACGATCAGGCGCATATCGACCGTTGTCCGCCTCGATGAACTTCAGGCGGCGGTCGAGCTCGGTCAGCGGCAGCTCGGTCAGCGCCGAAACCACCAGATTGAAGAATGGCCCGCTCTTGATGCCCACTGCATGGCTCTCGAACACCGGCGAGCAAGTCATGTCGGTCAAAAAACCATCCAGCGCCTCAAGCCCCGCCTGCAGGTGCCGCTCACGCTCGATGTTGCTCCCCAGACCGAGGAAAATCCGGGTCAGCGACATCCGCGCTCGATCTCCACGCCGACGCCGGAGGCGGCAGCAACGGCGCCCGGCTTGGTCACTTTCAGACGCAGCCAAGGGATATTGAATTCGTTCATCAGCACTTCAGCCAGACGTTCGGCGAAGGTCTCGACCAGTTGAAACTGCGCCTGCTCGGCAAACGCCTGAATGCGTGCTGAAACACTGGCGTAGTCGAGCGCCTTGCTCAGGTCGTCACCCGCAGCGGCAGGGCGATTGTCCCAGGCAAAAACGAGGTCCAGACGCAGGCACTGACGAATGCCGCGCTCCCAGTCATACGCGCCGATGACGGTATCGACCTCAAGGCCCTCAATGAAAACTCTGTCCAAGCACTACTCTCCACTGCACGACAAGGGCGCGATGCGCCGTTAGAATCAGGGCATCCTCGCCCGGAATGGTTAGCATGTTTTGGTTACTGGCGACTTTCGCCTACCTGCTCGGCTCACTGTCCTTTGCCATCCTGCTCAGCCGTCTCAGTGGCAGCCCGGACCCGCGCGCCAGCGGTTCCGGCAATGCCGGCGCCACCAACATGTTGCGTCTGGCCGGAAAGAAACTGGCCATCCTTACTCTGCTCGGCGACCTCTGCAAGGGCATGGTTCCGGTACTTCTCGCCGGCGCCTGGGGCCTTGATCCATCGCAACAAGGCTGGCTCGGCGTCTGCGCCGTGCTCGGCCACCTGTTCCCGCTGTACTTCAGGTTTCGCGGCGGCAAAGGCGTGGCAACTGCTGCCGGCGTATTGCTCGGGCTATATCCACCTGCAGCAGCACTGGCGATAGTCGCCTGGCTGCTGACCTTCTACCTGACCCGAACCAGCTCGCTTGCGGCGCTGATCGCCACGCCCCTGACGCTGCCGTTACTGGCCTGGCAGGAACCTCACGCCTTGCTGCCAATGAGCGTGCTGACCCTGCTCATCGTCTGGCGCCATCGCGGCAATCTACGCGACCTGCTCGCCGGGCGCGAACGGCATTTCTGAGCGACAGTGCAAAAACGCCACCCTCACGCACGTTCAGATTCCCGACAACTGCTCCATAGGCCAGCGCGCCTGCACACTGATGCTCAAATCTTCCTTCTGCCCTGCCTGCAGACGCTGGCAGCCGGCAAAGGCGATCATCGCGCCGTTGTCAGTGCAGAATTCCGGCCGGGCGTAATAAACATGCCCACGCAGGTCGCCAAGCATGCTCTCCAGCGAAACCCGCAGCGCCTTGTTGGCACTGACGCCGCCAGCGATGACCAGACTCTTGAGCCCGGTCTGCTTAAGCGCGCGCTTGCACTTGATGGTCAAAGTCTCCACCA
Organism: Pseudomonas coronafaciens pv. oryzae str. 1_6; assembly: GCF_000156995.2. NCBI lineage: Bacteria > Pseudomonadati > Pseudomonadota > Gammaproteobacteria > Pseudomonadales > Pseudomonadaceae > Pseudomonas > Pseudomonas coronafaciens. The sequence continues at coordinate 4,988,921 of NZ_CP046035.1, forward strand.
CCGCCTGCTGGAAGGCCAGCGCGATGTCGCAGCGGGTTTGCTCACTGTCGTCTCCAGCACTCTGGCGCTGCTGCCAGGTATTGAGCGCAGAGGTTTTCAACCCGCTGAAGCTGAATTCCAACCCCGGGCGATCAGTCATCGGCCTGGGGAAGACAAAACGCCCCGGCACACCCTTCATGGCCGCCTTCGAGATCTCCGGGCCACCTGGATACTGCATGCCCATCATCTTCGCGGTCTTGTCGAACGCTTCGCCTGCGGCATCATCCAGCGTCTCGCCCAGCAGCTCGTACTGGCCGATGCCGTCGACACGCACCAGCTGGGTATGACCACCGGACACCAGCAGAGCGACGAACGGAAACTGCGGCGGGTTCTCTTCCAGCATCGGGGCCAGCAAATGGCCCTCCATGTGGTGCACACCCAGCGCGGGAATATCCCACGCAAATGCCAGCGCCTGAGCGCACGACGCACCGACCAGCAACGCACCCACCAGGCCAGGACCGGCGGTGTATGCAATAGCGTCGATATCCGTGGCAACACAGTCGGCTTCGGCCAGTGTCTGGCGGATCAGGGGCAGCATGCGCTTGACGTGATCACGCGAGGCAAGCTCCGGCACTACCCCGCCGTAAGCGCGGTGCAGGTCGATTTGACTGAATAATGCGTCTGCCAGCAAACCGCGTTCGCTGTCATATAACGCGACGCCGGTTTCGTCGCAGGAGGTTTCTAATCCCAGTACTAGCATGGGTTGCGCCTTGTTGGGGGCAGGTTTGAAGGCGCGCATAATAGTCGCCACCCGAGGTGCCGACCAGCGGTTTTCGATCAGAGGCTTTGCATTCCTCTCAATGAGGGGTTAACATCCGCAACCCTTAAAAACCGACGTACTTTTGTGCAGTGTTTGCACTAAGCGTTGACCCCGGTAATGAATGAAGGTAGCTCTGGATGCCAGCCGTCAAAGTTAAAGAGAACGAACCCTTCGACGTAGCTCTGCGTCGTTTCAAGCGCTCCTGCGAAAAAGCCGGTGTTCTGGCTGAAGTTCGTAGCCGCGAATTTTACGAGAAGCCGACTTCGGAGCGTAAGCGCAAGGCAGCAGCTGCTGTCAAACGCCACGCCAAGAAAGTCCAGCGCGAACAGCGCCGCGCCGTTCGTCTGTATTAATTTACAGACTTTCGTCGCAAGCTTCTGCCTTGCCCGGCCACACAGCCGGGCTGTCGGCAGTTAAAGCTTTGCTGTTTTGCGTTAGCTAGATTGATTGAACTGTCCAGGCCGCCGATGCGACCCATACATCCAGTCAAGCACGTCCAGCCTGTTCACAGGCAGCATTGGTCACGCCCACTCGGGCAGCAGATCGACCAATGACAAGACGAGTATGCCTTGATGACTTCGCAAGAAGCTCAGCCAAGGCAGCGTCGTTTCAGGCAACTGGAATGCGCATTCAAGCCTTTGGCTCGATGACCTGTCTGCACAATCACTTGTCCCCTTTTATTCAAGAACACAGCACCGACCTTCGGATGCAAAGACGTGCCCGCTTGTTGCCTTTTCAATGCAAAAAGACGGCTGACAGGCTGACGGAACGCTCGTAGAGTCTCCCGATACTTCTGCAACACGCTTGAATGACGAGAACGCCATGGCCGGGCTGATCCCCCAGAGCTTTATCGACGACCTTCTGAACCGCACCGACATTGTCGATGTTGTCAGTTCGCGCGTGCAGCTCAAGAAATCCGGCAAGAACTACAGCGCGTGCTGCCCTTTCCACAAAGAGAAGACACCCTCTTTCAGCGTCAGTCCGGACAAACAGTTTTACTACTGCTTTGGCTGCGGCGCAGGCGGCAACGCACTCGGCTTCATCATGGACCACGACAACCTGGATTTCCCCCAGGCTGTCGAAGACCTCGCCAAAGCCGCCGGCATGGAAGTGCCCCGCGAACAGGGCGTCAAGGGTCAGAAGCCCCGTCAGCCGACCGATTCTCCGCTTTACCCGCTGCTGACCGCTGCCGCAGAGTTCTATCGTCAAGCCCTGAAAAGCCATCCATCGCGCAAGGCAGCGGTGGATTACCTCAAGGGCCGTGGCCTTTCCGGTGAAATAGCCCGGGATTTCGGCCTGGGCTTCGCGCCGCCTGGCTGGGACAACCTTTACAAGCACCTGAGCAGCGATTCGTTACAGCAAAAGGTCATGATCGACGCAGGCCTGCTGATCGAGAACGCCGAAACCGGCAAACGTTATGACCGCTTCCGCGACCGGGTCATGTTTCCGATCCGCGACTCCCGAGGCCGGGTCATCGCCTTTGGCGGGCGCGTGCTGGGTGATGACAAACCCAAGTACCTGAACTCCCCGGAAACACCTGTTTTCCACAAGGGCCAGGAGCTCTACGGGCTGTTCGAAGCGCGCAAATTCAATCGCAACCTCGATGAAATCATTGTCGTTGAAGGCTACATGGACGTGATCGCCCTGGCCCAGCAAGGCTTGCGCAATGCCGTGGCCACGCTGGGCACCGCCACCAGCGAAGAGCATCTGAAACGCTTGTTCAGGGTCGTGCCGAACGTCTTGTTCTGTTTCGACGGCGACCAGGCCGGGCGCAACGCAGCATGGCGAGCGCTTGAGGCCACCCTGTCGAACCTTCAGGACGGTCGGCGAGCGCGCTTTCTGTTCCTGCCTGAAGGCGAAGACCCAGACACACTGGTGCGCTCCGAAGGCACCGACGCGTTCAAGGCGCGCATCAATCAACATGCCCAGCCGCTGGCCGACTATTTTTTCGAGCAACTGACCAAAGAATCCGACCCGCGCTCGCTTGAGGGCAAAGCGCACATGGCCACGCTCGCAGCACCATTGATCGATAAAGTGCCAGGCGCCAACCTGCGTATTCTGATGCGTCAGCGCCTGACCGAAATAACCGGGCTCACTGGCGAGGCCGTCAGCCAGCTGGTGCAAAGCGCACCCGCTGATGCGCCACCAAGCTACAACCCGTATGTCGATTACGATGCGATGCCTGACTTCGCCGACTATCAGCCACAGGGCGGCTACGAACAGCCGCAGGAATGGACGGCGAAGAAAACCGGCAGCCCAAATCAAAAAAAATGGGACAACAAGCCTTGGGGCAAAAAAGGCAAGCGCCAGGACTTCGAACCGCGCACGCCACGCGTCCCCACAGCGGTCGAGCCGCCGATGCAGGCCGCCTTGCGGACACTGCTGCACCACCCGGAACTCGCCGAAAAGGTCGAAAATGCCAGCCATTTCGCGGCAGAAGACCAGTCAATCGCACAATTACTTGTCGCGCTCATCGAAGCGAGGCAAAAGAATCCCAACCTGCGGTCGTTACAGTTGATAGCACGATGGCATGGGACCGAGCAGGGCCGCTTGTTGCGTGCCCTGGCCGAAAAGGAGTGGCTGATTGAGGCCGATAACCTTGAACAACAGTTTTTCGACACTATAACTAAGCTATCGGCGGACCAACGTTCGCGAAATATTGATCAATTGATCAGAAAAGATCGTGACACCGGCCTGACGGCCGAAGAGAAAGCGCAGCTTGTAAAGCTGCTCAGTCGTAATGATTCTGCACAAAACCCGACCTCAACTGGCGCGTGAGGTCATAGCTCGGGTATAATCCTCGGCTTGTTTTTTGCCCGCCAAGACCTTCAGTGGATAGGGTGTTATGTCCGGAAAAGCGCAACAGCAATCTCGTATCAAAGAGTTGATCACCCTGGGTCGTGAGCAGAAGTATCTGACTTACGCAGAGGTCAACGACCACTTGCCCGAGGATATTTCAGATCCCGAGCAGGTGGAAGACATCATCCGCATGATCAACGACATGGGGATCCCGGTACACGAGAGTGCTCCGGATGCGGACGCCTTGATGCTGGCCGACGCCGATACCGATGAGGCAGCCGCTGAAGAAGCGGCCGCAGCATTGGCAGCGGTCGAGACCGACATCGGGCGCACCACCGATCCCGTTCGTATGTACATGCGTGAAATGGGCACCGTTGAGCTTCTGACCCGTGAAGGCGAAATCGAAATCGCCAAACGTATCGAAGAAGGCATTCGTGAAGTGATGGGCGCAATCGCGCACTTCCCTGGCACGGTTGACCATATTCTTTCCGAGTACACACGTGTCACCAGCGAAGGCGGTCGCCTCTCCGATGTATTGAGCGGTTATATCGACCCGGACGACGGCATTGCGCCGCCTGCCGAAGTGCCTCCGCCCGTCGACCCCAAAGCCGCCAAGGCAGAAGGTGACGACGAAGAGGAAGAGTCGGCAGACGCCAGCGATGAAGAAGACGAGGTCGAGAGCGGCCCTGATCCGGTCATCGCCCAGCAGCGCTTCGGTGCGGTTTCCGATCAGATGGAAATCACCCGCAAGGCACTGAAGAAGCTTGGCCGCGACGACAAGCACGCCATTGCCGAAATGGTTGCACTTGCCGAACTGTTCATGCCGATCAAACTGGTCCCAAAACAGTTTGAAGGCTTGGTAGAGCGTGTGCGTGGCGCCCTAGAGCGCCTTCGTGCCCAGGAACGCGCCATCATGCAGCTGTGTGTACGTGATGCACGTATGCCGCGCGCCGACTTCCTGCGCCAGTTCCCGGGCAACGAAGTTGACGAAAGCTGGACTGACGCACTGGCCAAAGGCAAGAGCAAGTACGCCGAAGCCATCGCTCGTCTGCAACCTGATATCCAGCGTTGCCAGCAGAAGCTGTCTGCACTGGAAGAAGAGACCGGCCTGAAAATCGCCGAGATCAAGGACATCAATCGTCGCATGTCGATCGGTGAGGCCAAGGCCCGCCGCGCGAAGAAAGAGATGGTTGAAGCGAACTTGCGTCTGGTGATCTCCATCGCCAAGAAGTACACCAACCGTGGCCTGCAATTCCTCGATCTGATCCAGGAAGGCAACATCGGCTTGATGAAGGCTGTGGACAAGTTCGAATACCGTCGTGGTTACAAGTTCTCGACGTATGCCACATGGTGGATCCGTCAGGCGATCACTCGCTCGATTGCCGACCAGGCACGCACCATTCGTATTCCGGTGCACATGATCGAGACGATCAACAAGCTCAACCGTATTTCCCGCCAGATGCTGCAGGAAATGGGTCGTGAACCGACCCCGGAAGAGCTGGGCGAACGCATGGAAATGCCTGAGGACAAAATCCGCAAGGTACTGAAGATCGCCAAAGAGCCGATCTCCATGGAAACCCCGATCGGTGACGACGAAGATTCGCACCTGGGTGACTTCATCGAAGACTCGACCATGCAGTCGCCAATCGATGTCGCCACTGTTGAAAGCCTGAAAGAAGCGACACGCGAAGTGCTGTCGGGCCTCACCGCCCGTGAAGCCAAGGTTCTGCGCATGCGTTTCGGCATCGATATGAATACCGACCACACGCTTGAGGAGGTCGGTAAGCAGTTTGACGTGACCCGCGAGCGGATTCGTCAGATCGAAGCCAAGGCACTGCGCAAACTGCGTCACCCGACCCGAAGCGAGCATCTGCGCTCGTTCCTCGACGAGTAATCGCACCAGCGCGTCACCAAAACCCCCGGCCTGTCGGGGGTTTTGCGTTTCTGGCGAACCAGAATCCCCTCCAGACTGACCGATATGCAACCTGGTCGACATTACGCGCTGTCAGCCATCGGTCTAATTGCAGGCCTCGGCGAATTGACCTACAACTATGTATCTACCCGGATACAGCGCTTTCGGGGTAGGCACTGGTTCGACACTTGGCCCAAGGCCGCGCCACAACATCTCAGTAATGATCAGACACGGAAGTGAACCACTTATGCGTGGACCAATGATCGACATTAGCGACCGGGAAGCCCTGCGTCTGTCAGAAGGCAGGTTTGCGACGGTCTTCGCCCAATGCCCGGACGCAATGATCATAGCCAGCCTCATTGATGGGCACATCATGGATGCCAACGAGGCGTTCGTCGAACAGACGGGGCTTGCCATAGATGACGTGATCGGCAAAACCCCCACCGAGCTGGACCTATGGGCGGTGCCCGGGATGGGGCCGAAGATTCTTCAGCAACTGCAAACCGGCGATATCCACAATCTTGAGATCCCCTTCCGTCGCCATAACGGCGAAACCTTTTCAGGGCTCATGTCAGCGCAACCGCTTGATCAGGGTTCCACGAAAGCGGTGCTGGTGGTCGTTCGAGACATCACCCAGCTCAAACTGGCGCAACAGCAATTGCAAATGTCCGAAGAGAAGTTCGCCAAGGCGTTCCATGCTTCGCCCGACGGGCTAGGCATCACCCGCCAACTGGACGGAATGATGCTGGAGGTCAATGAAGGTTTCTGCCAGATCACCGGGTATGACGAACATTACTGCCTTGAGCACTCGACGTTCGATCTGGGCATCTGGGCTGATCTGAACGAGCGTTATCAACTCATCGAACAAATGAAACGTAATGGCTCGGTCCGGGACTTCCGCGCCCGGCTGCGCACTGCCAGCGGTGCTATCAAGCTGTGCGAGCTGTCCTCGCAACCGCTGATCATTGCTGGCGAAGAGTGCCTGCTGACCATTTCGCGGGACATTACCCAAAGTCAGCAAATGCAGGAAAAGCTGCTGCTGGCCGCAACGGTTTTCGAGAGCACGGCCGAAGGCGTACTGATCACCGACACCTTCCAGCGTATCAGTGCCGTCAACCGCGCCTTTACTGAAATAACCGGGTACAGCGAAAGCGACGCCATCGGCCAAACACCTCGCTTGCTTGCTTCAGGCCAGCATGACAGCGCCTTCTACGCCTCCATGTGGCATCAATTGACGGCAGAAGGCCATTGGCAAGGCGAGATCAGCAACCGGCGCAAGAACGGCGAGCTGTACCCAAGCTGGCTGACGATCAGCGCCGTACATAACAAAGAAAACCTGCTCACTCACTTCGTCGCAGTGTTTGCAGACATTTCCAGCCTCAAGCAGGCCCAGGCGCGCCTGGACTACCAGGCCCACCACGACCCGCTCACCGGCCTGCCCAACCGCACCCTGTTCGAGAGTCGCCTTCAGTCAGCGTTACTGCACAGCGAAGAGTCCGGCAGCCTTGGCGCCGTTCTGTTCCTTGACCTGGATCGCTTCAAACACATCAATGACAGCCTGGGCCACCCGGTGGGCGATCTGTTGCTCAAAGGCATCGCCCATCGGCTCAAGGAAACCCTGCGCGACATCGATACCGTGGCGCGCCTAGGCGGCGACGAGTTCATCGTCCTGCTGCCTGGCCTGCTGCACGCCAGCGACGCCAAAGCCATCGCCACCAAACTGCTGGCCTGTTTCAGCACGCCGTTCGAGTTAGGTGAGCACGAGCTGTATATCAGCTCGAGCATCGGCAGCTGCGTGTTCCCCACCGATGGCACCGATGTAGCTACCCTGGTCAAAAATGCCGACGCCGCCATGTACCGCTCCAAGGCACAGGGCCGCAACCGGGTCGAGTGCTACACCCGCGACCTCACCGAACAGGCCAGCGAGCGCATAGCGCTCGAGCAGGAATTGAGAAGAGCACTGGACCGCAATCAGCTGAGCCTGGCCTTCCAGCCCAAGATCAGCCTGCTCGACGGCACACTGGTAGGCGCAGAGGCACTGATCCGCTGGAGCCACCCTACCCTCGGCGAAGTCCCGCCCGAACATTTCATTCCGCTTGCGGAAGAAAACGGCATGATCCTGCAGATTGGCGATTGGGTGCTGGAGCAGGCGTGCCTGAAAATGGGCAAATGGCGCAAGGCCTTCAAACCGTTCGGGCCGGTATCGGTCAATCTGGCCGGCGCCCAACTGCGCCAGCCAAACCTGGTCGAACGCATCGAGCAACTGCTTGCCGACAACGGCTTGGTTCCTAACTGCCTGCAACTGGAAATCACCGAAAACTTCATTATGAGCCAGACCCAGGAAGCGCTGGCCGTGCTGCACAAACTGAAAAACCTTGGCGTCCAGCTGGCCATCGACGACTTCGGAACCGGCTACTCCTCACTGAGCTACCTCAAGCGGCTGCCGCTAGACATCCTCAAGATCGACCAGTCCTTCATACGCGGCCTCCCGGAAGACACCCACGACGCCGCCATCGTCCGCGCCATCATCGCACTCGGCCGCAGCATGCAACTGACCGTAATCGCCGAGGGCGTCGAAAACAGCGAACAGCAGAAATTCCTCACCGACGAAGGCTGCGAACAGATCCAGGGCTACATCATCAGCCTGCCCCTCAACCCCGACGAATTCAGCACGAAATTTCTTCTTATGAATGTTTCGGACTTTTCGGATAGCACAGCCGCGAAACCGCCGTTATAATCCGCGACCTACTGAGGGCCCATAGCTCAGTTGGTTAGAGCAGAGGACTCATAATCCTTTGGTCCACGGTTCTTATGTAGGGTGCTCAGCAGGTGCACATTTGTACGTGATGCGTAGTCTGGTAAACTGTTGATGTGAAAGACTTTGGGCCTCTAGCTCATGTTGGTTAGAGCAGCGGACTTAACGGTTCAGAGCCTACCCCCTTCACAGGGCATGGTGATGAGCAAATGGGTTGCTTTAGGGTAAGTTAGCTCTGCCCTTTTGTAGAATCGCTCAAATTCGGGGAAGCCTCTGCGTCTGCGTGGTAATCCCGAGCCAAGCCTTGAGAGACCTCAAGGAAGGTGTAGAGACTGTACGGGCGAGCCGTAAAGGCAAGAGACAGTCCAGACCACGAACCCGAAAGGGGCAGCGAAAGCTGAAGTGGTATGCATAATCCGTTGGTGCCCGGTTCGACTCCGGGGAGGCCCACCATTCAAATAAAAGACCGCACTCTGTTGCGGTCTTTTTTTGGGAGAGACGCTCCCATAACTATTCGCTGTCTGGAGCGGGGCTCAGCGACGTGTCGGCATCCCGCCTTCCACCTCTGGATTCCACCGACGGCACGAAGCCGGCCATCACAAGCACACAGATCAACAGCTGTGTCGCGATCAGACTGCGCAGCCATCTAGGATCACCAACGACATCACCATAGCTGAGATAACCATGTCTAGGCTGGTGACAGGCGTGTCTAATGTGCAAATTTTGCATCTTGCTATTCATCAGCATAACAAGCGCGCACGTCGCTGGCTCGCATGGATTGAGTGACCTCAGACCAGCCACACATCCTGTGGCCTAAAAGATGCCTACTTTTGATACTCTCGAAGCCGAACCTGATCGGCAGCTAACGTCTCCTTTACCGCAATCAAGCTGCGCCCCTTTGCACGCGCTTCAAATCCTTCCTGTCCAAACAAAGGGGCTAAGTTCTCCACACGTTTAGCTCCCAAGCGAGTATTGAGCCACTCGAATAAATCAAGGTCGATGAATGGAAACGTTCGACCAGAGGTTCGGCAGACCGCAATGGCTTTCAATTCCGTCAGCTTGATCAGATCCCGTACGTCCTTGTCAGTGGAGATTAGAACGGGCAAATAAACCTCGCCGCGTGGAAGACCTTTAGGGGTCACCATTGCATCCATAATCCTGAGCATGAAAATATCCCAGGCAGCATTTCTTACAATATCGATTGCGTTTTCGCTCCTCTCGAATGAATTCAGCTTATTTGTCAGACTGGTTTTTCCCCGATAAAGAATTTCAGCGCAAATCACAAGCTCTCTTGCCATCACAACTTGGAGTTCTTCATACATAAATCTAATTAATTGCTCAAGTTTGTGCGGAGCGGATTTCTTGGATCCGAGGTCGATGAGTTTTGTACGTAGGATCATGGCTTCAATGAGCGCCAAACGATTGGTTGTTTCTTCGCTCAATGCATCGGTCAGAAGCTCATCGATCATACTCACCGCCTGCTGTTCGCAGGTCTCTCGATAAAGATTCATGAATCTATCATTCCAGCCTGGGCCCAGCGGATCAGAATCCATATGAAAAGCCAAAATCGCAGCGACAGTCTCTACACATGCCTCGCGGGTCTTTTCATTCCAGTTTCTCTGGCACTCCCAGATGTAATAAAATGGGTTGAGCCTTTGAAGACCATCAACACCAATCGCTTTTCTGAGATTGTTTTTATACGTTTCAAAATTGTCTGTAGAGCTGGAATTGTATGAGAGCCTTCTAAAGTAGGAGGCTACGTTTGAATCAGCATATAACCCATGGCCAATTTCATACCGAGTAGGCCCTTTGGAATTTATGAACTCTTTATCCAGTACAATTAATGATTGCCCGCCCATAGCGGAAGAGATTACTCCTGAGTTACCAAATTCTAGTCGCGGGACTTTGAATGCTCCTCGCATGTCTTGGCATGCGTAAACGATTCGCCAATCGCCTAATAGCTGTAAATTCGACTTAAACAGATCAAATGCGTTCTTTACGTCATCTGCTGTACAGACTTCTTGGAGAGCTGCTTGAATATCGAACTCGCTTGGTTGTTTTTGCTTATTCAAGGGAATCGCCTCTTAACCAGAGTTGTCAACGAACGTGAGCCATATCAGCATGCTCGAAAAATTATTTTCGCTTCTTTCAGCTCGTAGACGAGCCCACTCAACAGTTTTGCTAGACAAATGGTGTTGATGTCAAGAGAACGTGCACTTCCCATAACTGAGCCTGTGTACGGCATGCTTAAGGTCTTTTTTGGGCGTATGCTTTTGGCCGAAAGCGGAGATCCACCAGGGACGGCTAGCAGCCAGAAGCAGTCATTGCTGTTCGTCCGAGTCATCAGTCTCGCCGAACAAGAATTTCCCTGTGTTCCAAATCGACCGCCCAACGTTGTGGATAAGTTGCTCTCCTTGCCGCAATGGCGAGTCGTCTTCATCGACGCCAGCGAGCTTGATCGCGTCTGTAACCTTTGAGCCAGTAGGGTGTGCATCTCCCACTCGCATATCATAAGCACCGGCAATCTCAGCAAATACTTGCCTAGCTTTGTCGTCTCCAATTTTCTCAGCCAAAATACTTTGGAGTAATTTGTTTGAGCCGAGTTTGCCTTTTTCTTGGTGTGCAGAAAGCTTGCGTAGCTCGGTTATGTTGAGCCTGTCCGAGAATACGCGAATGATGTCCTTGGCCAATCTGAGTAGGGACGCTCTGTCTTTGCTTGCAAACCTAGATATCTGCTGCCCCGCTTCGGCGTCATCAATATCATGGGTGAAAAGAGATATTCCGTATTTATGCCTGAAGCCGTCGGCCAAAAGCCTCATGCTTCCGAAAAAAATTTCTTCAACTGCATATGTTGATGCCGGTTTCGCCCTCATCTGTGCGTCCAGCAGTTCACTTGAAACCTTTCCTTCAGGAACAATATTATGCCCCGCCCAAACATGCTGCTCCCATGGGGCGAGTCGTGCGATGTCATAAGCATATACGGTGATAAGGTCCGAACTGTTTATCCCGAAATGAGTTTTATATCCTGACGTCGAATTAATAGCTCCAGTTTCAGCCGTGTACCACACTAACTTGAATCCCCGGCTATTCAGAAGCTCATTTACAACGCTGGCTCGAAACCATAGCCAGCGGCCTATGTCCTCGTTATCAAGCTCTGCTGATCTCATTCGCGCTCCATCGGTTTCCACAATGAAATGCGGGAGGTTCGGATCTGCATCTCCACGAACGCGTAGGCTTTTTGACTGGTGGTCTATCCATTCCTCACGCCAAAACTCCCCCTCTACCCGCACACCTGTATAGCCTCCACGATGCCCTTTTGAACTTTCATGGTCAGTGTTCGAATCATTCTCAGGGCCCATCACAGGGGCGTCCTCATCCTCATCTACATCCGTTCGCCAGGCTCGAAACATCGCCCAGCTTCCCCCGAATACGTCATCAAGCTTGCGAATGATTAGGGAGAATTTTCCGTTATCTCTTTCCTCATTGTGGGGCAGCAAATTTGAATATGCGCTTTCCTCGAAGACGGTGACGTTTTCGATCCTCTGTCTGTAGTATGCAAGGCGGAGCGACAGGTTTCTGGCCGCTAGATAGTCAAGTAAAAATTCTCTTTTTATTTCTATCTGACGATGCTCGCCATCTTCACTCACTGTCTCGCGAGCTACCACAACGAAATTTTCTTCAGGTCTGACCCAGTTGTTGCCCTCTTTAACCAAGTGCAGCGCGATTACTAGGTCAGGGCTTAGTATCCACTTTCTGCCACCGACAACAGGTTGCGGGTGTTCGTAAACTAGATTGACACCTATTGGCTCTTTATCGTTGTATTGATATTGGTCAATAGACGCATAATATCCATCTTCGTAAGCATAAGGCGCCACCGTGTGCCCAATGCCTATGTCGCCCCATCCAAGACGCTCCTCAACCCGCTGGCGATGCTCTGGCGGGAATGCTACGGAGCCACAACCGAAATATTCACTGACATGGCCTACCTCTTTTAGATCCCCTTTCTTGCTCTCAACTGAAGCTCTTAAAGGAACCCACGCCGCGTTAGAAAATACCCTGCGGGTTTCCTTGGTCTGGAGAATCCACTCTTCACTCATGGTCGAATTTCCGTTATTCATTTCGGCATATTGGGATTATGAAGTGGCCTTCTCGGGGCCCTCGACAGGATGGTTTGCACGAGCTGGCAGATCAATAGGGCCATCTCTGGAAATCGCAAATATCAGAATGAATAGCCCCTAATTTCCTAGTCACTCTATGACTGCTTCTGGCCGACTCCCGCCCATCATGACCGGCAGAGGTCTGCCATGGTGGTCCAGCGAGCTATGCCAGCAAGTGAAGCATGTCCATGAGCATCGGACCTGAGAGATCACGTATCTCTCCGTCGTCAGCAACCAAGCAACCTACAGCGCCAGCGAATGACTCTTGGTCATGCGCTGGGATGTCCAAGCTGCAAATGATCCTGTAGCGGAACAGCCAGCCGCAGGCGACGCGACCGCACAGTTCTACCGCTTGATGATAGCCATCAACGGACAGGGGCCGGGCACCGTGGGCCTGCGCAAAGTTATATGCGGTACTGCCGGTAGATTCGCGTTGGGAAGATTCGTTGTTCATACACACTGGAAATGGCTGGGATAGCAGTCGATTATCTACTCGTTTGGTTTGAATGTATGGGCCTCTGCTCTGGGTCTATTACGGCCCTCGCGACAGGCAGATATCGGCCAAAATGGCCTTAAACATCGACGGTAGGATACAGATATGTTTCATCTCACCTTAGAAGCCCTGAACCTCATCCAAGAGCGCCGCCTCAGCTGCGTCACGAAGGCGTCCAATCGACTCCAACTGGTAAGTGGGCCACCTTCGAAATCGGATGGTTTGTACTGGCTTTATACCAGCTACTCGGATGCCGAAATCCGTTCTGCCGCTCCAAGCCAAAAAAGGGGCTCAGTTGCTATCAATATTCTTGCTGCGCATCGTGAGAATTTAGGGATGATCTGCGGTCGGACGGTGGATGACTTCCGGGTTGTCTATAACGGCATTGGCGGTATCGGTCTTAAGGGGCATGGCGGGCTTAGAGAGCGAATTCTTCAGGAATTCCGAGGCGGGAATGGAACTGGTTCCCTCGCAATCTGCGACACGTCGCTGGACGATCTCACCAAGTGGCGTTACTCATATGTCTTATGGTCAGAAATTGAACACCAGGAGAGCATTCAGTATTTGTCTCTTGCGGAGCGGCTAGAAACCATGTGGCGCTTGCACTTCGGCTGGCCAATCTTGTGCGCACGATGAGGCAGGGGCTGCCGGGCTAGATCCTGAAAGGTTTTTTATTATCGCTGCCCGCACGAGGCTCTGTAAGAAATCCCGAGAAACCTAATTGCCGCCTCTTGAGCCCTGAGCCTCACTGCCAGTAAAGTCTCAGCTCGTTAAGCTTTCCTCCACTGGACTTACCATGAACAGCTTCATCCGCATCCGAGCAAGCGCGAAGCCCGCCGACTTCTTTGATGAGGTCATTCCAGATGAGGGTTACGAGCTAAACGGCTGGCGCTTCACCCGATATCAAATCCCAGATTTTATGCCGACCCCAGATGGCCCTGACGTTGAGGTTATCAGTCGCTGGCTATACGCCGAAACTGAGTCCGAGCCTGGAGAGTGGGAGGCCACGCTTCACGCCAAACGACCCGCCTTGGATCAAGCTCTGAACGTATTAGCTGCCATTAGGCAAGCTCGGATGAGAGAAACACTAAATTTCACCATGTGGTTTGAGGACTATGTGCACGACGGCCGGACTGGCTCGATCAAGCCGTTCAAAATCGGAATCTGCGTCGGCGTCCAAAATGTCCAAACAATTGATGCGAAAGGGAATGTTATTTTTGATGCTCAAATAGCTCAAGAGACGCATGATCGAGAGCAAGCTTTGAAAGATCGTGGGGCTGCCAAGATAGAAGTCCAAAACCTTGTAAAATACGTAAAGCTCTTGGGCAATCCGGCTTTCCGTAGGGCCTGGGAAAGCTATCGACTGGCCCGTGGCGATGATGCCCACGCGATGAGTCACATATACGATCTGCGTGAGGCTGCAAACAAAGCTGTCGACGGTGCTCAGAAAAAACTTGGCTTCAGCAATAACGAATGGAAGCGATTTGGGTTGATCCTCAATGATCAAGCAGTTGAGGGGGGGCGCCACAACGGCCTCAACATCGAACCAATGAGACCCCTGACGACTGAAGAGCGCTGCTTCCTCTTAAAATTTGGAGAGAGACTACTTTTTGCCGTGGGCGATCATTTGGAAGCTGAAGAGCAAGCTGCGAAATAGCTTACGGAAAATGAATCTGTCGAAGATGCGAAACACTGGTTTTCCATCCCAGCATCGGCTCTTCAGGAAATCCTAAGAGACTCAATTGCCGCCGTTAGAGCGCTGACGCTTTGTAGAGTCGCCGCTATCGGCCATATCGTGTGAACGTGCCATGCACGCTGCCCACTGCATCCAGCCCGCACCCGAGCCGCGAGCACCTACCGCTCAGCATCGGAAGCTTGTGCCGTTACTAATGCCCTATTGACACCATAGCCGTTCAGCCCGAAGCTCCAAATCTTACGAAAAGCTAAACCCAAGGAAGAAAATGCTGATCACCAAAGTGGTTTTAAAAGGTTTTCGAAATTTCGCGGATGCCACAATCAACCTTGAGCGTAACACGCTGATTATTGGTGCGAACAATGTTGGCAAAACGAATCTGGTTTATGCTTTGCGGCTGCTATTAGACAAGAGTCTTTCAGACGCCGAGATTGAGCCCATGGAGTCTGATTTCCATATCTCAGGCGCTGGAAAAATTTCGGACACGCTGTCAATAACGGTGTATTTCTCTGAGGTAACAGAAGACGCTGTGCTCGCGAGCCTGAAGGGAAACATTACAGATGATTCGTGCTTTGCCCTTCAATATACTGCTGACAGGCGGAGCCTCACCTATGATATTAAAATTGGTGCCACAAGGTCTTCGCTTGTAGAAATCCCCTCAAGATATTATCTAAAGCATATAAATCTGAGATACGTGAAATCCCGAAGGGATCTTGAAAAATATATTAATACGGAAAAGAGACAGCTTTTAAAGTTATCTTTGGAGAATCGTAGCGTAACCGAATCGAAGTCCGATCATCGCGAGATGGCCAGAATTGGAAAAGCATTAGAAGCGATTAACGATAAAATCCGAAACCTGCATTACGTAAAAGGAGCGACAGATTCTGTAAATGAGGAGCTACAAAAGCTTGCTCACGACTTTAGTGAGTACGAAGTAAAGCTCGATTCAGGTGCAATTCAGGTGCAGCAATTTATTGATAGCCTTCGCTTGGGCGCATCTACATCTGGAGCATCAGTAATGCTTGGCGGCGACGGACGTAATAACCAGATTCTTATGGCCTTGTGGAAAGCTAAAAGCCAACGCGAGCATGATCCGGATAGCGAGGTAGTGTTTTACTGCGTTGAAGAACCTGAAGCACACCTCCATCCGCATCAGCAAAGAAAACTGGCTGATTATTTAATTAATGACCTGCCTGGCCAAACGCTTATTACTAGTCACTCACCCCAGATTACGGCTCGCTACATACCCTCCTCAATAGTCCACCTCAAGGTAACCAGCGGAAAGACCAGAGCAGCGAGCAATGGTTGCAGTAACTGCATCAGCAAAGCATGGGATCACTTAGGGTATAGAATGAGCATTCTACCCGCTGAAGCCTTTTTTGCTAAATGTGTTTTGCTTGTAGAGGGCCCCTCAGAGATTTTATTTTTTAGTGAACTTTCAAAGCAACTATCCATCGACTTAGATTTCTATAATATTTCCATTTTGTCTGTCGACGGAATTCAATTTAGCGTTTATGTAAAGATTTTAGACGCCATGGAGATACCATGGGTAATGAGAACAGACAATGATGTCTCGGATATAAAAGTAAAAAAGGTGCCGCTGCGTCATTTGGCTGGGATTAACCGCTGTCGCGCAGCGATTGGTTTAAGTCCTATGTCACATTCTCCACTCGGCACGACCACTCAATCGTTGCTGGCCGATGGCACTTGGAAAAATACCTCAAACGAGACGAACCCAAAAGGCGCCTATCTGTCTCGCGTCGATCTTGAGCATGACTTGACGGAAGAGATGGAGTCTGAAGTGGTTGCTTATGCGTGTAAAAAGTTGAAGAAACGAACTTTAGACGCTACAGGTGCGATCAAGTATTTACAGGGTAAGAAAGCTATCCGCATGAGGGAGTTGCTCGCTCAGATTTCGGTTAGCCTTCCTCTAATCAAAAATGGTTTTTTGGCGAAACCTCTATTCCATGCGAAAGCTCTGGCTGAGGCCTAGGTATGCCTACTAAATTCAGTTATAGCGATGCGCAGAAGACGGCTATTGATTGTGCTGGCAGCATGGTTATCACGGCCTGCCCTGGAAGTGGAAAAACAACAGTAATGGTGGAGAAGATCCGCCAGGAATTTGATAATCTCAAGCCACACCAAGGGATCATAGGAATATCCTTCACCATAAAATCCAGCAAAGAACTTGGTGACAAATGCAAAAAGAACGGAGCCAATACCAGAGCGAGCTTCTTTGGAACCATCGACAACTTTTGCCTTGCTGAGATTATATTCCCATTCCTTGCTCGGGTTTACGGAGTCAGCAAACAAGAAATCTCATGCGTGCAATTCAGCCAATTAAAAGACGAATACAAAGCTCATCTCCCCGACCTTTCAAAATCAGATATCAATTTAAGCACGGACGACTACGACTTCTACGAATCGGAATTTATGGAGCACTACCGGCAAGGCTTCGTTCTTCTAGAGGCCGTCACAATAATTGCTTGTAAGGTTTTGGAAAAGTCCGAAGCTTGCAGGCGTTATATCAAATCCAAGTATCGCTCAGTTTACATAGATGAATATCAGGACACATCTGAGCCTCAACACGCCCTTTTTTGCACCTTACATTCACTGGGCCTGAAAGCTGTAGCGGTTGGTGATACCCAACAATCTATATTTGCCTTCCGAGGAAGTGATCCTCGCCACCTTCTGGCACTCGTAGCTGACGCGGTCAATTTCGAACATCACATAATTGACATCAATCACCGCTGTCACCCCTCAATAATTAATTACTCCAAACGCATCTACTCCTCTCAGTGCCAACTAATTCCGGTTGCTGCTAATGACATACGTGTTTATCACCGTAGCTTCGACGGGACGCAGGAGGCGGTTGCTAGCGGCCTTAATAATTGGATAGAGAAATCAGTTCGCGCATTGAAAATGGAGGATCTGAGTGAGGTTGCCGTATTAGTGAGATGGAACGGCTCAATTGATCGCCTACAAAGACATCTCACTCTACCTGCAAGATTTTATAGAGACGATTCGTTATCAAAAATCGCCAGCCCACTGAGCCGCTTCTTCTCTGTTCTGCTTACCTTTTATTTCGACGAGCGTAAGCTGGCACAGCAGATCCTTAATGACTTTTTGCTAACCAAAAGGACGCCTGCCGGGCTCAGAGATCTTAGAAAATCGATACATGACCTGCGAAATTTTGAATTGAATAGGCTTCCAGATGAATTCATAAAAATTGCGAAGTTGTTCAATTTTTCTGCGGCCAACAAAACTGAGGCCGATGCACTTCTACAGACCATTTCATCTTCAGAGGACATATTACACTACAAAGCGGTGCAACCAGGCGAAATTCAAGTGATGACACTCCACAAATCGAAAGGACTGGAGTTTGACCTAGTTATACATCTAGACCTCTATGACTGGGTATTCCCCACTAGAACGTACACTGGAAATTTTAATGAGGAAGTTTTTACGGACTGGGACCAAGACCTGAACCTTCACTTTGTAGGTATCACTAGAGCTAAGAAGTGGTGTGTTTTGATGACGAGCACTCAGAGAATAAACTCCGAAGATAACGTTAAAAAAGGCAGTCCCTCTCAGTTTCTTAGCTTGCCAGGGATAAAGGGGCTATATCGATAGAGGGGCACTGATGAAATGAGTTTCAACCACCTTCAGACAGTCCCCATGCCATACACCTACCGTCGCATATCTTCTAAGTTATGCGACAGGGACAAATTTCCTGGAAATCACCCTTCTGCCAGTCGCATAAGTCTGTCGCAGATCGTGATACACTTGCGACATAACCTGCGACGGATTATTCATGACTCACCTTATTGGGTACGCAAGGGTGTCTACACAAGGCCAAAACCTCGAACAGCAGCGTGCGCGGCTCACCGCGCTGAACTGCGCCCGAATCTTCGAAGAAAAGATGAGTGGTGCAAGGCGTGATAGGCCTGAGCTTACACGCATGCTCGATCACCTCCGCTCTGGAGATGTGGTCGTTGTCTCACGGCTCGACCGCCTTGCTCGGTCTACTACAGACCTCCTGCAAATAGCAGAACTCCTGCGAGTGAAAGGTGCCGGACTCAGGTCGCTGGCTGAACCATGGGCGGATACGACTACACCAGCAGGAAGAATGATTCTCACAGTGTTCGCTGGAATCGCTGACTTTGAACGCTCCCTGATTACCGAAAGGACCTCTGCTGGCCGAGAGGCTGCCAAAGCCCGAGGCGTACGTTTTGGTCCAAAGCCTTCACTGACCTCGACGCAAATAGCACACGCGCGGGAGTTATCAAGTGCAGGGAAACCCATCGCCGAGATTTCGAAACTGTTCGGAGTGCACCGGGCAACTGTTTATAGGGCGTTAGACAAAGATAATAATGGGGACGCTTAACCCCTGGCCTGCTTGGGCGAAACTGCTCTAATCTGGACCCGCACCAACGGGTTCCGGGCCGGGGATGGAGCGGAATCCCCGGCGTTTAGCCGTCACTGGCTTTCAGATCCTGTTTAACAGCTCTCATGAACCACGCGGGCAGCTCGCCTCCTCCTTTTTCATAGAGGTTCTCTGGAATCCCGTTCCAGAACTCCGTGATGGCATTTGAAAACTCCTGAACCTGAGCTTCGGTCACATGCAAATGACTGTGGTTCAGCCATTCGATCTCCGTAGCTGGCAGGCCGAATTTTGTATCGATGGGATCAATCAGATATTTCGGGAAATCACGTTTCAATTCAGCAAGCGATTTTCCATCCCCATGCTTGAAGACGTTTACGACGCAGCGGCATTGGTTTAAGACCGCCAAGTAGCTTTGGCCCTGTACAGGCCAGCCTAGACTGACCAGCAGCTCGATTATCTTGGGGAAATCTGCCCACCACACCACTCTGATTGTTTGGGGACCAAGCCCCCAGCGGCGTAGCTCATCCACTATCCACTTTTTAAGGCTCTTTTCCCACTCATGGAACATCCCGGACACGATGCTGAGCCTGGTTTGCTCCCGCATTTCATCCAGCTGGCGATAGAACTCGATGGCAACGCTCTCGGCTTCTTCATAGATCGAGCCCTCATCATCCCGATCCGGATCAAAAAACTCGCTTCGGCGCTCTAGCCACGCTTCGGCTGCCTTGTCCGCATCTGCATTGATGTTGTCGAACTGGCTCATGAGCCGAGTACTGGCCTCATTTACGTAGAAACGATGCTGCTGGATCAGAAACTCCCTGTATGGCTTCCACATCTGCATCAGGACCCGTGGCTTGGACATTTCTGCACCTCGCTGAAAAATATTGAAGGAGTTGGTTTCCGCTTCGGTGACCAGTGAGTCATGACTTCTTGTTACGTACCCGGCGCGGGCGGGATCGAAGGCGGGGGTGACCCCGCCGACTATCTCGATTCTGCGCGGTAGGGGCAGGAAGCAAAAAGCGCAGATGGAAAGTATCTGATGAGTGCTATCGTTGGCCAGCGGTCGGAGAATGGTCACCTATTGAGGGCCCTTTTCGCATAGATAGCCTATGTGCTTGAGACTAGGTTATGGCTTAGCGCCAAACTTGGGAATTACGGAATTAGATTGTTAGATATTTAGGCTTAGGGAGGGGTAGATGAATCTGGATTTTCCTACTAACTTATCTATAGAAAGTTGCGAGCACTTTTTAAATCAACTTGCAGCTGCTGACTCTGTGGATGATATTTTGATACCTGAAGGCACAAAAAATATTGCTTTCGGAAGTTATGCAGCTGCCATCCAAGCCATTAATACTTGGGCTCGAATCAGTAGCAGTAGAGATGTATATATTAAAGCTACCGGAGCACTAGTTCCAGATCGAATTGACGAGCTTCTAAGCAAGCCTCATAAATTCTGTCTCTCTATGATTGCAAGAAACATATATGTTGACGGTGATATGCAGAGCCTTCGTCCGCTGGTTAATAGCGCTGCACGTGATATCGTTGAGCGACAGGGGAAGACAAAGTTTGGACAACAACGAGGGGGGTTATGCTGGTTTGCCTTAGTTGATCATAGTACAAAAGGATTTGATCGCAACTTTTATCTTCATAGTCATGACAGAAAACCAGCAGTAAGAGGACTGCTCCAATTTAGATCTGTGATATCAGCAATGGTTGATAAGTCGACGAATACGATGGGAGGAGCGCAACCGCTTAGCGATGAGGAAAGCGATTACTTAGGTAGAGCTTTTTACGAGCTGTTTCTTAATACACATGAGCATGGGAGCCGTGGCATCGAGAAGGAAACATGGCTCAAACCTGGCATGCGCGTGATTTACACTAATGGAGTTAATCTGATTGCGTCTAGCGTAGATGCAAGGGCAGCCGCAAGCGGGGCGATGACTAATTATTTTTCGGCTATTGATGAGCTTCCATCAGAAAGGCGAAGGTTTATTGAAATAAGCGTCGTTGACTCAGGCCTTGGATATGAGGGCCGATGGCGCGCCGATCAGCCACACATAGAATCAGAAGCAAGCCTGTCCAGCCTGGATTCAGAGTACGATATATTCAAAAAGTGTTTTACTTTTCGACAAACCTCATCTGGAAAAAGCTCAAAGGGCCATGGATTGCCAATAGTAATGGAACGACTTACTAAGCTAAAAGCTTTCATGAGAGTACGCAGCGGAAGGCTGTCACTGTTTCGGGATTTTGTTAACGATCCTTTTAAAAGTGGAGACCTTTGCGAGTTTTTAGATTGGGAGACACAAAAAAGCGGCGCAAAGACTGAAATGGCGCCTGTAACAGGAGTTGCGATTACTTTTCTAATTCCATTGGAGATGAGTGAATGAACGGATGTTTTTCTTTTCGATTTAACGAGTCGAATGATATCCGAAAAAGCCTCCTCTTGTTCTTCTCTGGAGAGGTTTCTAGTGATGTTGTTGCCAAGGTAGTTAAGGCCGATGTCGAAAAAAACTTAGTTCCCGCGAATGTTTATATATTAGCTTCAGACGGCCAGCGTCAATCGCTGTCCGAACTGACAGCTGATCTTGCGTTGAAGGAGGAGATCGAGTCATTTGTTGGCGAAGCCGAAGAGAAACTTAAGTGCTTGTATTTTTCTCGCGAAGGTAATATTTCGCTACATGCCAGCTCAAGTTCCGTATCGTCATATCTTCAGAAGGAAATACTTCAGTGTGGTGTAATCGACATTTTTCAGCGCCGATGCGGAGTAATTGCCTCACAGTCCAACTACCACTTCTTGAAGCCGTCAGGAGATCATTGCAATGCATTCATACGCGCATCAAATCTCCTAGTATCAAGCGTAGAAGTTTCATTTTTAGCAATCGGTCTTCTGCCATTATTTTCAGTTGGGCTGAAGCGAATTTATGTTGATACGTCGTCAATCTCTTATTTGGTGAGCCAGGCATTGAATATGTCTGGAAAGTACGGCACCACGTTACCGCTGATTGAGAGTTTCGAATCCTACGCGGTATTTAACAAGGATTATGACTTCATAGCAGACGCTGAAAGTCTTGTGTTTATTTCTGCGACCACGAGCGGGGGGCTAGCGGAAAAGCTGGTTGAAAATAGCGGTTTCGACGCTGCTTTGGTAAGCAACATATTTTACAGCGCACTTCCAAGTGAGATGGTCGGACTTTATGATATATCCGGCGCGCTAACAGGTCACGAGTCTTCCTTCCGCGCTAATAATTGCCCGCTATGTAAAAGAGGTTCGAGATTAATTAGAATTGTGGGTGACCAGTTCTTGCCGGAAACCCCTACTTATGAGCAATTGATGATTAAAAGGATGGATTTCAGCAAGGCTCGCGGAAATTTTTTCAAAGAATTTGCGACAAAGAATATACTTTGCTGGTCTCGAACCTCTAGTTTGTCTTCTGCAACAAAAGAGTTATATTATATAGACATTGAGCGCGTACTGAGCGAGCCTTCTCCTGATTTCCGCGAGGCGTTCAAGCGAAAAGTAAGGAAGCATTTCGCGGTGGATGTAGAGCTTGTTGTATCACTAAATGACTCTGGCTCTAAAGAGTTTTCTGAAGCTATAAGATCTCAAATCGGGGCAGCTGCCGATAATGTTACATGGTGCTCAGTATCAGAGCTTGGGTCGAACACCTTGTTAAATGTGGGGTCCGTAGTTGTCGTAGCCGGTGCAATAACGTCAGGCGGAAAGTTGCTGGATATGTCTAGACGGCTGAGGAATATGCAACCCACCGCTTCTATCTTATATTTCGTAGGATTCTCAAAGCTACCCGACACCGCTTCACTCGAACAAGTTAGGAAGGATCTTGAGCAGGGCGGGCATGAATTAGTGGTACTACAACCAGTGCCTATGCCTCGCGTGACTGAAAACACCAAAACATCTTGGGACATCGAATACGATAATCTACTCGAAGCTGGAGGTGAAGATCCACTAGGAAGTTCCGAAGCATTGCCCCATCTCCTCGCTCTTAGATTAAACTCGCGAGGTGTAAATCCAGATAACCTATTTCTTCCTGCCACTAATGGGAGAGAATTAAAACTACGTCCAACATTCGCTTTTTGGCACCAGTTAGATTTGGATACGGATCAAGCAACTCAGGCTGATGTCTATTGGACAATTCAGGCGTTGATACATGATCTAAGATGTAAAGTCGGAAGAGAGGGACTCGATAACTTTTATCACTCAACTGTAATCAGTCCAGCATGCTTTGATCGCTATAATGACGGAGTAATTCAAGCAGCTCTACTTCGCTCATCGAACCCGACCGAACTTGATTACTCAATTAGTGATGATTTTAGTCACAAAATGTTGGGCGTAATAATATCTATTGTAGAACATCATGCGATCGATCAAGGCGAGGCTGCATTAGAGTTCTTAATGGCTTTGTGGATTGGATCTATGCGTTTGACAATGGATGATACAAAAAAACTGTGTGAAAGATTTTCGGATGGGTCAGGGTCTGCGGATCTAGACTTCCTACTTATTAAGATTTCTGAAAGTAACGTCTAATAAAAGGCTTGATAGTATCTCCCGAGATACTATCAGCCTTTCACTTATGGTAAAGCATTAAAATATTACATATTCGGAGCAAAATTGTGGCCGGCATTACTCTAGAAACTCTTATCGGCGCGAGCTATATTTGAATTCACTATCAATGTTAAAGTTCTCAAGGAGGTCGTCCAACGCGCCAGACAGCCTAGGCTCCTCAAAAAGCTCAAGATCAGTGAAGCTTACAGCGATTGCCAAGCGCATTTGATTTTCATCTAAGTCGTTGGGGTCGAATGGCCAGACCTGCAATCGTATGATATCGCTGTGGTGGCTTCGTATATCTTTAGTTTGCAATGTCGGCCAGTTCTTATCCCGCCAACTTTTCAACTCAATCCCGATGGTTGCGTGATGGAGATCACCCAGAAGAGTATGATCACTAAGGTAGCTATCAGCAACCCTTCGAAGTCCACCAACTTCAAAGCCCCTAACGTATACATCGGCGAGCCTAGGCGATGATATGATGCTGCGAAGCATAAATAGTGGAGACTGATCCCGCACTTTCCACAGCTTGCTGAGTCTTTCTTTAGCTATTTGAACGACGTGTTCATGGTTTGCAAGAACTAACTGCGGAGCTTGCATGCCTACTCCTTTTGGTGATCTATGGATGAGCCACTTGCTTATTCATAATAAGGTCGTTTAAGTAATTAATTACTCTTTCGAATTGGTGATCCGTGGTCATATCAATCGGAAGTTGGCCCTCCAAGCCTTGGATACTTTCAAAGGTCCAGCAAAACCCAAGCTCTGGATTCCCATCGTGCAATACTGTCGCAGCGCGCAGTATTTCTAGCCGGCGAATCTTGCACGTCATTTCTTGTTGAACGCTGCGACGCGCGATCTCATCAGGTGCTTTATAGATAGTCGTGATGTCTCTGCTGTCCGGCTCCACGAGTGGAGCGCTTGACAGCATTTTTCTGCCATGATCTACGCTGTAGACATGATAAATGTTAATGTGGTCTTTTTTGTGCTCGACAACTCTGTCTATTTGCTTCAGCAGACTCTGATTGCACCCCCACGACTGATTGATATGTGAAGGGGTAACAAGGTAAGCCTCCTCATAGCATACATCTGCATTATCATTCATTTGCATGTTATGCAGCTCGGAGGACTCACTTACTATCAGCGTTTTTCTCTCTATTGGTTTGCCCCGCCTCAGAATAGTCTGGGTCAAATGAATCCAAGGACTGTTGTGTCCTAAAATAACGAACCGCCATTCGTGAAATTTTTTATCGCCCATTAGCGATTTTTTTTGCGCAGACGGATGTGTTAGGAGCATATCTCATATCCCCTCATTCAATTTTTTCTCGCAGGCCTCACAGATCGTTTTGACCCAGTTAAGCAATAATTTCTTCCTGATTCCTGGCAAACCACATATTTCACAAATACAACTTGATAACTCCTGCGTCATATCAATCAGACCATCAGTGTAGTCATCACCACCGAAATGGCTAATTCTAAGACTTCCATCTTTCTCTTTGATTTGTATGATTGTCACTTGTGAGGATTGCATATTATTAATCCTGGCTTGGATCGCCGAGCACATCTTATCGACAAGGGGAAGCCAGCCTACGCCACATTGAAGTCCCCAATAGGGAACCCCTACAGGATTTTGCTTGCTCTGCCGAAACAGCTCCGGATAGCGATTTATCAGGTCATCCTCTAAGCGTTTTTCCAAAACCTGCTCCTTGGTGACATCTCGAATGGATCATCAAACTGCGTCCCAGCCTGAGCCTTGGAACACCCCCAGAGATCGGTCGAAGCACCAGTGACGCGGCCTACCAGCGTCCAGGCGCAACCGGAAGCATACTTCCGGTATCGATAACCGGAAGCATACTTCCTGTTCCAGTGGACGCGCAAGGTGTTGAATGCTCTATTTTGAGCACGCGAAAATGGAGAACAATCTGGCTTTCGGCATCGCCTTCAAGCGCCTTCGGCACTTGAAGGGGATGACCCAGGAGGATTTCTCCTCTGTGGTTAGCGAGCGGTACATCCGCATGCTCGAAAAAGGCCAGTATTCGCCATCTCTTTCAACAATTGTGGAATTGGCGAAAGTCCTGGGCATAGGCGCCGTATCGCTGGTTGCTTTGGTCGAAGCTGAGTCCGAAGGAACAGGGGCTGATGTGATTGCAAAACAGGCGCTAGTCGAGCTGATGGAGCTTATCCAGGCCATACGCCCCTCCTGACATATCCAGTCGCTCTCTAGGTAGTCAACGTTAAGTGCCTAGCAGATTCTCTAGTTGCATACGTGTCACCACGTAGCGATCATAATTTGTCAGGATGATCCCACCGACCTACGTGCCCTGATCTGACGTCAGATCTTGTCCATGGTGGGCTCACTAGGCTCCCCTTTCTAGCTGCACACTAAAGATCGCCAGTACCGGGACTCATGCTAAACATTTTTTCCCACTGCATAAGCCCCCCTATACGCTCATCAATCTGCTATGCGCATATCTTAGCCAGCGCTAATTAGAAGCAGAACAACAGTACACCACCCACACTCATAACAAAAAAGAATAAGCGAGCAAATTAAAACTCCTTAATTTTCGATAAGGTCAGTACCTAAAACATTCAAAAATCGAATTACTTGCACGTTTATGTCAATCACATTTACAAAAAGCCTGTTTTGAATCGTTTTTGTCAATCACATAAACATTTTACCAAAAGTGCGTTTTTACCCACTAAGCTAGGGGATTGTCGACACAAAGGAAGGTAGTTAGGATGAACGCACACCCACTTTTTCGGCTATCCAATGAAACAGCTAATTTTAGTTGGCGGGCCCGGCTTGTCTTCTACTTTGTGTACTCCAGATGGCCTGATACTTGAATCTTATGAGGCAATGAAGGAAAGCTTGCGTCGTCGCAAGTCCATGTCAGTCGGGACAGCGGAATGTTACCTAGGCCACATTGCTCGGTTTCACGAGTATATTTATACAGCGTGGCTTCTTGGGACTTCCCCAACATATGACAATCTCCAAGTGTTGCTTGACCATTATGAAGACTACTTACTTTTCGGCACCCAAAGCTCAATATCAGTAGTTTATGAAATCGCTAGGCTGACAGGCAAATCCGCCCCTACGAGCCCCAGTTCGCTGCCCGTGATTGAAGCCGCTATCAAGCTTTTTCTGCGCTTTAGCGATCAAAAGGCGCGTAAAGGAAATAACGAGAAGCTGTTCACTTTTTATGCGCCCAACACTGTTGAACCGATTTCATCCGGCCAAGCTTCGCGGCTTAAGATGTCCAGCAAATTGGCCGGTCTCGTCAGAGGCGGCCCCCAAAAGCGTAGGGCTGCTGGAGAAGGCATTTTCAGATCTACCAAATCATCACGTGCCCATAACAGTACGCACAAACCCATCGGGGATCGAGCGTTTCCGATCGACAGCATCGTCAGCCTTATCGATTGTTGCTCGTCTTATCGTGATAAAGCGCTTTACGCTTTTCTCGCATCATCAGGCTGTCGCTCATTTGAAGCAATGCAGCTTACTTGGTCCGATCTAAGCCCTTCGAAACATGAAGCTTATTTAGTTGATCCATTTAGTCGTTTGAACAGTGGAATTACTGATGAAGAGTTCCGACAACTCCGCTGGAAAGGCCGCACACACTACGAAACTTTTATGATTTATCCGTGGAGTGATATTTTCTGGAGTAACTTGAGAAAATATCTGGATATTGAGTACATCCCAGACACCGGACATGATTTCGTCTTCCAAATCTTGAGTGGCCCTAATCGGGGACGCCCATACTTTACATCAGACCGCGCCTCTCGAACCCGCGCTTTTAAGGAGAGGTCTGAAAAAGCAGGAGTTCCTCTACCAAAGAATGTGTCGATCCACTCTTTGAGGCATGGATTTGCAATGTACTGTTTAAATGACCATCCAATTAGCGACGGGGGTCGAGGCTTCAGTTTAGTACAAGTCAACAAAATGCTCGCGCAAGCACATCTAAACTCCACACGAATTTACGCTAAGGCAGATAGCAAGCGAATACATAGAGAATTAGATTTCAATCGTGAGTTGCATATTGAAGCTTCAAAGAAAAGCGAAAACGACGCTATTCGCGATTCTCTTCATCAAAGAAATAAGGAATAAAAGATTGATAAATACAGGTGATGATTTAGTTCTACTTTGCAATGACAATGAACTCGCTAGTGCTGTAGATAAAGCCGCAGAAGAAACTATCAAGATACTTCTCAAGACTCATCGTCCTCAAGATGCACATACCGATGGGTCTCATATACATATCAGTTCCAGCAACAGTGTAAGAGACTTAAGCTTCTTAAAATTCTTCCCCCTCATTCACAAAAGCAAAAATTCAGAATGGCTTACCAGCACCTACAAAATTATAAACGAATACAGTGCTGAGAGTTTCGCCAAAGCCATCGACACTCTGAAGTACCAAATAGGCTTTTCCAGCCCAATATCTTATGGTCTAGCAAGCTCTTTATACAACGGTTTTAGAATATTTTTTTTCAACCTTTGGGCTCAAAGAAACGCATTGCTCACGCTTTCCTACTCTCTTCCCAGAAGCAAAAAGAGAGGTGACTACCTTCGTTCCTTATACCCCGAAGCACTCAAAATCATACGCCAGCCGTTTATTTCTGAAAAAATAACCAGCGTTGACATAAAAAAAAGCATTAACCCAGATTCCTTGGCCCATTTTGGCAATGTCTCGTGGCGTGTATTTCTCGCGTCGACTTGGTACAGCGTCCAAGACATCAACGACGAAGATATCAAAGCTATTTTTCTAGAGATTCGCAAGAGAATCCAGGGTCAACGAAAGCAAGGCGTAGGATCCGAGTTCTCTAATACAGCGAAGGGGTACGCGATTAGTCCAGCAATGCTGCTGGCGCCGCTCAAAAAAACAATACCTGATGAATGCAATTTTAACCTATCGCAGACTGCTGATATCTGGACCAGACGCAGCTTGCCTGCGGGCTATTTAGCATTGGAACTTTCTAACACTACACTAGCCACTTCATATCCTGATCAGGTAGAAGCGTGGGTTTCCCTTCAGCAACGGTATTTGCAAAATCGCAAGACTGTCAAAAAACTTAAATCCCACCGACAAACTGCGTTACAGCTAGGCCTTTTCAATAAGTATCTTTTCGACGTGCTACCGACACAGGGCATAACACCGCCTATGCCCTGTGAATTTGATCGACGTTTCATCGATCACCCAAATTACCCCCGCCTAAGCGATAGCTTAGACAAAAACTGGCACTGGTATGCTCTAGTTTCATTTTTTGACTTCATCGAAGAGTTATCTACCCTGAAATCGGAGCCCCTCGCGCGGGGTTTTAGCAACCCGATTCTCTCTTTTGATAAACCGCAAGCCTCAGCCAGAGCACAAACAAACAAAGCCACATTCCGCGCCAACGACTTTCTACTTTTGTACACATTAACAAAGTGTATATTTGACTTTACATGGCACCTAATTGAAACAATCGGAGAAGGTAAAATCCCCAGCAGCTGGGAAGGAATGCTGGGGCGAGTGAACAATCGCAACACTGGCGGAGTTTTGCTTACGAGCGATTTTGGGTACATTCCAGTTCTCAGATACACTACGCTGGATGGTCGCACCATAGAGCATCCACTTGAGTTTATCCCCATTAGTTTGATACCAGTCTCGCATGCAAGAATGAAATCGACTGGCACAATGGAAAATTTTCCACGCATACATCCCCTTGCGCAAACCATCGTAGCCCTAGAGACAGGCTTGAGACATATACATATTCGCTGGTTAGATAAGCATTCTTGGATCTACTCCCCCCCTGACTCGGAGAATGGAGTTTTCGAGCTACTAGTAAATACGGACAAGGTAACCGATCCTTGGGTACGTGTTTCAGCTCCAGAGGTATATGAGGCGCTGAACAAGGTCGTACTCGCTCAAAATTATGTCAAAGAACAGCACTTTGAAGAAACTTTGTACTACGACGATCATGAACATTCACGCTTTCAAAAGATCTGCCCAATATTCATGACTTATGAAGGTCCGAAAAATTATGGTGCACACCAGTATTCCAAATTTTTCAACCATCTAATGTACTTCATGTGCCAAATAAAAACCTCATTAGGCATGCCTGTAACGGAGGCTATGCCAGCCCAAGTGGCTGGGCTAAGTTTCAAAAGCATCACAGACTTCTTCACGGCGTATGATTATCGCGATGATTTCAAATCGGCTCATACTCCTCATAGCACGCGCGCTTCAGTTGTGTCTCAATATAGTCCGTTCTTGCCTCCTATGTTCATAGGTAAACACGTTACCGGTCAAACCAACGAGCAGACTGTCATACACTATATGGTGCTGGACCCTAGTTATAGAGAAGCGCTGCGCAAAGCAAATTCGAGAGGTGAACCTTTTAATGATTTGAGTTTCCATGCGTTACACAACTGTACTGAATCTGGGGAGTCCGCAGTTTCTCACGTATTGCGCGGAGGCTCTATTAAGAACTTCATTTCAGACTTTGGCGCCATATCTTATAGCTCAGACCAAGCAAATAAAGATAATCCCGTCAGCGGTCTAAGCATCATCGCTACAGACTCTGCTAACAACGTAAGCTTACCAACTAACATCTGCGTCATTGGTGGTGAGTGCACGGCAAGTATAATTACAACAATCGGCCCTAAACGCTGCGGACAATGCCCTTACAGTGTAAAAACCGTTGATCACCTCCCCAGGATCCTTGCCAAATGTAGGTCGTTAGCCAGAGAGTGCGATCATCTGCACAAGCAGCTCATTGACAGCTCCAATAAAAACGCATCGGACATAACACTTGAGACAATAGAACGCAAACTAATGTCTGAAACGGATGAACTTGCAGCGTGGATGCATACAGCAAACACGCTTATCCAAAACCTTGAAAAACTAAAAAACCGTGTATTAGTCAATCAACCGGACGTTCTTAGAGCGGAAGTAAAAAGCGTCGCTGGTGACTCCTCATCTGCGCTAAGACTGCTTATCGAGTCGAACGAAGCGGTATCTTATGCCGAATTAAACAATGCAGAACTAAAGGTCGATATTCTCAAATGGCGCGCCCGCCTTCTAAAGTCAGAAAGTGGCTTTCAACGAATTTTCGATATGCTTCCAGAATCTGATCCGGTTGACGAATTCCGGGGACTCATACGCCATCTTTCGATCAACACAGGTATGGACCACACAGAAATATGCGAAAAATTAAGCAATCCGAATTTTCCTTCAAATAATTTTTTGATTGGCCTGGATTAGGGGGCACATATGGCTCGTGGCGCAAAAAAAGGCACCAATCGATTCGAAGCCTTTCAAGAGGAGCGTAGATCTTTAATCATGGAAGGTTTAGGAGCGGCACTCATAATCGCGAAAAAATCCATGCTGAAATTCGACTCAGTCACTTCAATATCCAATTACGCCGCATCAATAATTAACAACAGGGGGCAGGCTCACGTCTCCGCTGCCACACTCAGAAAAAATGCTCACTATCGCACTCAGTTGGAAGATTTTCTTTCAAAGAATGATCAGACCTCTTCCATCTCCCAGGGCATCCAGCGTGTCAAACATGAACTGGAGATATCCCAACTTAAAGAACGGATAAAAGTCCTTGAAAATTTTATATCTCAAAATTTGCGCCCTCAACTAACCCCCAAGTCCCTTGCGGTAGATTCTGGCGAAACTTTAGCTACCATGAAGCTCTGCCAGCTCATAGACCGACTTTTGGCTGCGAGCGAAGATATCTTGGCTCTAGAAGGAGCACAGGTCATCAGGCCTTATGCAATCTCCAAAGCAATGCGAGTCGTAGCAGACCAAAATTTAGTGTCTATCTACCTTCAGAATCGGACGACCGATGAAAATTCGCAGGCTGAGTAGAAAGCCGGGATTCTCACATCTACTTCCTGATGTTTGATCCCGAATTGTTGCCGCTGATGCGATTTTGACCCAGGCTGCCGGAACTCATTTACCTAGCCAAATATTCAGCGAATAAGGTCTTTACGCAGGGTTTCAAAGGCCGCATATGGGTCAGGCAAAATCAGCAACCTGGGTCAAAGTCGTATCAGCGCTAATAGGTCAATAAGGCCACTTGGGTTATTTATTCGTCTGGCAAACCATTAGGTTTTTTTAGCACAGCATTGGCCAGAACCTAAATTGACCGTGCCCCCCGAGAGCATCGTGGATCGACATTTCGAAAATATCGAGCCTCGCTTACTGTTCAGATATTGGTGTCAAGCAGATCCAGATCAGGTCTTTTCGGATCTCAAGGTTGGAAATGAGCTGCCATCGCCGGATACCTTTCGACTGCCGCCGACTGGTTTATAGGCAGGGGGACTGAAATGAATCCCCTCTGAGGCGGTAGGGGCGGCTTGGCATCTGCCTGACCTAGGTTCCAATCTGTAACAGCGGAGATGAAAGCTGCTTTCGACTTTTCTTACCTTCAAATACGTCCTTTAAATCTGTCCATTATGGGCATCTTTGGTCTGGCTTTAACTCTCTGTATCAGCTAGGTTTTCTTTTCTAACCCCCTTCGTCTCCCCCCATAATGGTTCGAGTCCGTGTGGGCCCACCATACTCAAAGCCGCGCACTGCGCGGCTTTCGCGTTTCTGGGTGGTTCTCAGCTGATAGAGTCCTATCGTTCAAAGGCATAAAATCGGCTGGCCAATAGTAGCGAAAACTTTCCGCACCGAGCGTGATGCAGAGCACTGGTCACAGCGTATCGAAGACGAAATGGTCAGAGACGTGTACATCCACTCCGAGCGCATGACACCTGAGAATGCCCTGCTGCGTCATATGCGTGAAGTCAGCCCGTCCAGTTCCTATACATTAGGGCCATTCGCAATGGTGCGCATGCAATTAGAAACCGGCGAGGTCCATTCAGGGTTCAAACATCTCGTCGCGACAAGCCTCGGGGAGAGGCGACTTTTTCTGCCAGCTCAACCAGAGGTCGGGCTTTTCGAGTAACTTCCTTGACGTCCTTGGCGCCGAGCGACATTGCGACGCCGACCGCCTCCATTTCCACCTGCAGCGCACGCTGCGGATCGGGAGTGGTTAACTTGCCGCTCACTCTGCGGACAAACGCATCATCAAGTACCGATTGTTCTTGTCGATAGCGACCACTTCTGATGGGCAAGACTTGCGCCTGTTGATCCGCCAGACGCTGCTGCAGACGGGGTGTGGCCTGCGTCAAAGCCTTCTCCGCTATTTCACGCGTAATGTTGCCCGCTTCGGCGGCGGTTGAAAGTTTAAACGTATCTGTACGCTCTACAGCATTTCGATTTTTCGCAAACCTGCTGTCTTCCGCAAATATGGCGGGACCGTTTGACCACGGGTCCATGACAATCGTTGAGGTGCCAGACCGAGATTCGTCGGTTTCAGCCCACACATGATCTTCCTCAGTGGATGCAGCCAAGTGAATGTTTTCATCTTCAGGCCGTCCGTTTTCCTGGGCCAAAGCTCCATAGGCGAAGCTTGCTATATGCGCATGCTCGCCACAGTTGCCCGCGCCGAACACCTGGCCTGACATCGCAACAAGAACATGCCAGTTCATTGGCGCATTCGCAGGCATAGGCTCATGACCGGCGGCCTCAGCATCTTTTCTCAAGCGCCGTGCTGCAACTGTGCGGGCTCTACTTTCCTGATTGGTAAGTTGCGCATCCACATCAATATTGCCTCTTCCAAAGGGCAATGCACGGCGCGCTTCAGTCACAGCCTTGTCTGCCGGGATCAGACTGTTAATACCTTCTTGGTCCACAGGGCGATGGTCCAGCCTTCGCAACAGTAAGTAGCCGGGCAGTGAAGACAGTGCTTCAGGCAGCGCTCTGCCTGCAGAAGCAACGGGCGGCAATCTTGTTTTTACTGATGAGTAAGGGTAGTTCGTACGCACCCTGACAGGGTGAGCCTCAGAGCTTTCCGGTGTTGGACCATGAGATTCTGGCTGGCTCTGAGGTTGAGTCGATGATGATTGCGCCGCCTTTCCAGCGCCTTCATTCGAGATGCTCGGCAAAGGACCGGTTACGCCAGCGTTATGGATTTTCATTTCACCCTCAACGAATCGAATACTTTAACCATGTTCGCTAAGTCGTCACCTGGTCCGGGTTGGTTCCTCCCAAGCAGGTCCGCTCATCCAGGCTGTGGCCACTGAAGCGAAATCAATTGGCTTTCCGAATGACTCAGGCTATTGCGCACTCGAGACAGAAACTACCGAACCTCACCGTGAGCCTAAGCCCAACAGAACCCTCCTGCCTCATTGACCCTCTCAATCAGCCGATCAAAACATCCGATTAGCCATTTTCCGAAACATTCCGTAACGTCATGGGCCGGTGCGACAGATGCGCGCACCGCCTGAGCTTTTAGTCCGCATGCTCAGCCCACGACCACGTACGAGCCGAACATGTCTTTGAACACCCCGCAGCAAATCGCTGAAATTGCCGTCGAAAGCGGCGTCAAGAAGGCTCACTTGAGCTTGTCGTCGTTAATGATCCTGGGCTTTCTGGCGGGGGCTTTCATTGCCCTCGGGTTTCTTCTCGATATTCATGTCAGCACCATGATCCCTCACGAGTGGGCTTCGCTGGGCAATCTGCTTGGCGCCGTGGTATTCCCGGTCGGGCTGATTCTGGTGGTGCTGGCCGGCGGCGAGTTGCTGACTGGCAATATGATGAGCCTGCCAATGGCGCTGTTTGCCGGGCGTATCGGCCTGGGTCAGTTGGTGCGTAACTGGCTGCTGGTGACCTTGGCCAACCTGATTGGCGCACTGTTCGTCGCCTATTGTTTCGGCCATGTGGTGGGCCTGACTGAAGGCGCCTTCATGGCCAAGACCGTGGCCATCGCCAATGCCAAGGTCGGGGCCAGTTTCGAACAGGCTTTTATCTCCGGCGTTGGCTGCAATTGGCTGGTTTGCCTGGCGGTGTGGCTCAGCTACGCGAGCAAGGACGTGATCGGTAAAGTGGTCGGCATGTGGTTTCCGGTGATGGCATTCGTCGCAATCGGCTTTCAGCACATCGTCGCCAACATGTTCGTCATCCCTGCGGCGATCTTTGCCGGAGCCCTTAGCTGGGCACAGTTCGGCGACAATTTCGTTCCGGTATTTTTGGGTAACGCAGTGGGCGGCGCGGTGTTCGTCGGCCTGGCCTATCATTTGGCCTTTTTCAATGCGGCAAACCGGCCTGCTGAGCTGTCCAGCACCAGTGGCGCGCAAAACCCGGAATAATCTGACGCCCTACAGGCTCTGCGACGATAAGAGATGACGATCGCAGAGCGAAAAAACTCATAGAACAAAGAGCTGCTGGCTGCTCGACACGATCGGCTTTGAAATGAAGCCGACTCCTCGTATGTCACTGCCAACCGGCGCTTACCCAAGCCCCCCCACCCCCCACTTTCACACACTGTCCATAAAACCGATCCACGCTGCCAAATGAGTGGCCGAGACCCATGCCGACGAGCAGCACCAACAGTGCAGCACCGGTGCAGGTGCCCAGAATCAAAGGTACGACGGCGCGCCAGCCGAAGCGGGCACTGTTGCTTAATACCAGGATATTGGTGGGGCCGGGTGTGATCGAGGCAGCATCTGATAGGTAAAGCCTTCGGCGCACGGAGCATTGCCATCATGGATTTCACCCGGCTCCAGTGTGAACACCTGCCCAAGCGTGCTGGCATGACGCTGACGGCGGCAATTGAACTGCTGAACACCTTGCCGGGTAACGCCTACCAGATAGCTGTCATGCCAGTGGGGATCGTAAGCATGGCCTTGAAAGTGCGCGTGCAGGGTCTCGATGCCTGTATCAAGGTCGCGAGCGAGGTCTATCCAGTGTGTGGAAGGCAAAAAACACCTGAATCGATGAAAGCGATTGGTTATCGCTGACGTCAGGAGGTGAGTCTAGAACATTCGTGTACTCATCTTCGATTGGCAGCAGGCATCAATCAAGGTGGCGTGCGCCGCTCAGCTGATTCAGGTATTCCATCAAACCGGACTCAACGCCACCACGCCAACCAACCCGTCCCCCAACTCAACCTCGGCCCCCACTCCCTGCAACCCATCCACTGCCGTCCATTCCTCAAGCGCCAATCCATGCAACTTCAAGAACGCTTCGCGCCTGCACCATGCCTTGGCAAAGGCCACCGGACGCGTCGACTCGGGCATGCCTGACAGCACACTGGCAACATCAGCCCCCAGATAATCCTGCGCGACAACATGCCAGTCCGGCACAGCCTGGACCTGCATCACGTCCACGCCCACTGCGCCACGGAGATTGACGGCAGCCAGCGAGAATCCAGCTTCATGGCTGATGGAAAAACCAGGCTCTGACAGCCTGTCGATAAGCAATCGAGGTGCGACACCTGGGGCGCTGATGAACGTAATTGCCTCGGCTGGCAAGCCGAGCCAGTGAGTTACGGCGTTACGCACGCAGCTGCGAATGCTATCTCGCGCCTCGGCTCTGGTGGTGCCCGTTCTGATTGCGCAGCTGACCAGTAATATCCCCTCATGCGGGAATGGCTTGCGAATGGCGAGCCGGCCATCCTCGTCGAATGCCCAGATCGCCCCGAGGCTCATGCCCTGTCAGGTGCAGCAGGGCATCCGGCCCAGCGGCTGGCAGCGGGGATGTGTTCGCCTTTCATGACCAGGGTCAGCGAGCCGAGGTGCGCATCGTCGCCCACTGCGGCACTGTAGAGCACGGAGCTGCGTGGCCCCATGTAGACGCGTTCGCCGATGATCACCTGGTCAATTTTCATTATTCGGTCTTCGAACAGGTGGGTTTGCGGGCAGGCCCCGGCGTTCAGTTCGCTGTGCGCGCCGATGCGCACGCAGTCAAATTCGGTGATGTCGGTGGTGTCCATGTACACACCGCGGCCAATCTTGCAGCCGAGCATGTTGAAGGCCAGTGGCAACCAGGGCGTGCCACGCAGGTAGCGCATGAAATTCGGCGCGGCCATGCCCTCATAGAGGCTGGTGATGCCTTCTGAAAACCACACAAAAGGTGTCCACATCGGATCTGCGCGTTTGCGGTAGCGACCGATGACCAGCCATTTCATCGCGGCGATGAACAGAAAGTTACCCGCGCTGTAGCTCAGGCCAATCAGCGCCAGGTAGCCCAGCACGGCACCCCAGCGGTCGTCTTCGGCAAGCGGCATGAGGTCGAGCATGACGGTGTAGCCGACTGCGATGACCACTGCGTGCGGGGTGACGATGCGCACGGCTTCGACCAGGCCTCGGGCCAGACGGCGCAATGTCGACGGTTTGAAGGTCAGCGATTCTGGCGCACCGCTTGACTGTTCCCGGGCAGGCAGATTGATCGGTGGCGAGCCCAGCCAGGTATCGCCGTCGGTAATTTCGTCGTTGCGCGGCGCGCAGGAGTGAACGCCGATCAGGACGTTTTCTGGCAGTACCGTGCCGTCCGGGATGTAACTGCCATTGCCGACAAAGCTGCGATTGGAAATGGACGTCGGCTGCAAGGTCATCCAGCCGCCATCGATACGCTCGTCACCGAGCATCACCGCATCAGCGATAAAGGTTTCGTCACCCAGCGTGAGCATGTCGGGGATGACGCCCTGAGCGCTGGAAATCTCCGCGTCGCGGCCGACTTTCGCGCCCAGCAGCCTGTACCAGAATGGCGAATACACCGTGGCGTAAATGCCGGACAGCACGTTCAGGCTCGCCTCCTGGATCTGGCTGATCAGCCACTTGGCGCAATAGGTGTTGCTGTGGACGGCGTAACGGCCAGGCAGGAGACGTGGGAAAACAGCCCAGCGCAAGGCGGCAGAGGCCAGCACGGTAGCGACGATCAACACGGCACTGGCCGGGAAGGCGAGGAGGAAATAGCGGGCGAGTTGCCCCGCCACCCCGCTCCCCTCGAACCCAGGCAGAACGTGTTGGGCATCGAACCAGTCAATCAGGAAAAAGGTCGGGAACACCGGAATGAAAAACAGCGTGGCGATCAACAAAACGCCCAGGCAGAAGAACAGCTTTTCTGTACGCAGGCGCGCACGGCTGACCACAGGGCGTGCAGGCTGACTGCGAATATCAAAGGCACCGACATCCCGTGCAGGCGAACCCTGCCAGATGCGGCCGGCCGGGACTTCGCGACCTTCCGCCAACGCAGACTGGGCTTCCAGATGCCCCCACGGCGCGACAGCGGTATTGCCCTCCATGATCACGTAAGAGCCGACGCATGCGTTGTCTTGTAACGCGATATTCCCCAAGTGCAGCTCGCCCCGCTCGACGCGCGCGCTCTCGAGGCTGACACCGTTGCCGATGCTGACGTTGTCGCCTATCTGTAGAAGGTCAGGAGCCCTGACCGTAGTGCCGCCGATCACCACTTCCTGCCCGATCTTCGCGCCCAAGGCCCTTAGCCACATGGGATAAAGCGAAGAACCACTCAGCAGATAGACCGGTGCTGACTCGACCACGCGGTCGGCGGCCCACCAGCGGAAGTAGGTGACGCCCCACAACGGATAAACGCCGGGTTTCAAACGTCCGGCAATCAGCCATTTGCCCGCAATTGCGATAAAAAATTGCAGCACGGTGGCGAACAGGAATACCGAAACAGACGCGATGGTCGCCAGCGCAATGGAGTCTCCGGGCGAGCCGGTGAGCAAGTGATAGGTAAAAAAGGGTGCAAGCCACTGGGTCATTCGCAGGCTGACCATTACCGGCAACGCCAGCGCCTGCACAACGCCGCAACGCCAGCGCCGCCAGGCTGAAGGCGGTGTCCAGTCGTCCGCAGCAGGCGTTTCCTGGCGCGCCAGATCAAGCACCTCGGCAATCGCGCCGACACGCCGTTGCTGGTAGATGTCGCGCACAGTGATCTGATCGAAACGAGGATTGGCACGCAAGGCCGACGCCAGACGTGCAGCGAAGAAAGAGTGCCCGCCCAGATCGGTAAAAAAATCGGCGTCACGGCGGATCGGCATGCCTGGAAAGAGCGTCGCCAAGGCTTCGAACAGGGCGGCTTCGCCTTCAGTTTCCGGCACATCGGATTCGGCACTGCCGACACTGAGCGCAAGCGGGCGGGACTTGAGCGCCTTGCGGTCGATTTTGCCAGAGGTCAGGCGCGGCATGCTGTCGAGCACTTCAAAATGCCCCGGCACCATGTAGGGCGGCAGTTGCTTTTGCAAAACCTTGCGCAGCTGGCTCGTGAAAGCGGGAGTAACTTCGCTGTCGCATACCAGGTAGGCAATCAGTTGATCGACGCCGTTTTCGTGACGCAGCAGCACGGCAGTGGTGCCGACACCGGGCTGTTGCGCCAGCAAGGCTTCGATCTCGCCCAGCTCCACACGAAAGCCACGAATCTTCACCTGATCGTCCGCGCGTCCGAGGCATTGCACCTGCCCATCGGCGTCGATGCGCGCCAGGTCGCCGGTGCGGTACAGGCGTGCGTCGTGATAACCGGTGGACCACGGGTTAGGCAGAAATTTCTCTTGGGTCAGGTCAGGTCGGCCAAGATAACCTTCGGCCACGCCGGGGCCAATGATGCACAGCTCGCCCACTTCGCCAAGCGGCAGAAGAGTGGGCGCCACCTGGCTCCCGACAGCGGGGTCATTGGCGATCACCAGCAGCCCGTAATTGGGCAGCGGCGTACCGATGGTCACCGGCCTGCCACGCGACAACGGCGCCAGACTGGCCGACACCGTGGCTTCCGTAGGTCCGTATGTATTGAACATCTGCCGCTCTGGCGTGGCCCAGCGCTCGACCAGCGAGTCGGGGCACATTTCGCCGCCCAGATTGATCAGGCGCAAACTCGGCACATCTTCACTGAACAGCGCCAGCAAGGTGGGCACCGCGTGCAACACGCTGATTCGCTGCTCGTTCAGCAGTCGCGGCAGGGTTTCGGGGTCGCCACTGGTTTCCTTCGGGCCGATCCACAGCGTAGCCCCTACCAGATAGGCGATCCAGATTTCTTCGAAGGACATGTCGAACGCGACCGAAAAGCCCTGATAAATCCGGTCGCTGGAACGTATTCCCAGGATCGCGTTTTCGCTGCGCAGAAAATGGCAGATGCTGCGCTGAGAAATCACGATGCCCTTGGGCTTGCCGGTCGAACCCGAGGTGTAGATCACGTAGGCAGGATGATCCGGCGAAACACCGCTGCGGCGAACAGGGGCCGTATAGCTCTGCATCAACAGCACTTCGGCGGTCCAGACCGTCAGCCCGGTATGCGCCAGCAGCGGTCTCAGCGTTTCACAGCACACCACACCCACTGCATCGGCGTCTTCCAGACAAATCTGCAGACGTTCGACCGGCGTATCCTGATCCAGTGGCAGCCAGGCCGCGCCGGTCTTGGCAATGCCGGCCTGCATGACCAGAAGTTCGATGCCGCGCGGCAACCACAGACCGACGATCTGCCCCGGCCGCACGCCGGCTTCAATCAGGGCGGACGCTACCTGATCTGCCTGTCGATCAAGCTCTCTGTAACTGACATGTCGCTCGCCAAAGATCAATGCCACGTGTTCAGGATCGCGTTGCGCGCTGGCTTCCAGCAGGTCGGCCAATACTTCTTCACGTAACAATTGGGGTTGAATCGGACCGTAAATCACATTCGCCGACGGTTCGTTCCGGTAAGGCTGGAGCAGGTTCAGGTTATTCATGGCAGCAAATAGTCGCTCGTCAGAAAGGAGAAGCCTGATATTTTTTCGTTATGGGTTCAGAGCCGGTCCATCAGCGAGTGGCATGCAGTGTGTAGTGGCAAAGCGTCCACAATATTTCTGTCTGGATACATTTTGACTGGAGCATCGCAGCTCTCACCGAAGCGAAAGAACGGGCTGGCAAAACGAATATGGCAAAGGCTGGCTGTACAAATGTTGAACAATGGACCGAAGGCAAATGGCTGATCAGTGATGACAGCAGCGCCAGAGGGTTTCACGCGTCGCCGGATCGAGCATCAGCGACTGACGCTCTACAACAGCCTTCAGCCCCGCGCCCATTTGGGCCTCAGGCATAGGGACGAAGCCGTGCTTTCGAAACCAGGGTCCATTCCAGAGAGGTGCGCGGAAGGTGGTCAGGCTTAGTGCCTGCACCTGAAGGACCTGCGCCCAGGCCTGGACAGCCTCCAGCAAAGCCGTGCCCACGCCGTGGCCTGAGGCACGCGGATCAACAGAGATATTGTCCAGATACAAAAGTTCGTCGAGAGGCCGCATGGCCGCAAAGCCGATAACCTGCTGACATTCCCGGTCCACAGCAACCACGACACGGCAGGCTTTGAATCTGTCTGCGCTTAGCGCAGGCGTATCGGCGACGTACGCCAGCGAAGGAATGGTTTTATAGCGAACACGGGCCTGCGCCGAAATACGTATCAAATCCGGCAGATCGCAGTCTTGCAACAGACGCAGTTCAAACGTCATCGGGGCCTCCCTGATCGTTATGTCCCCATGCACAACCGTTCGACGTCATTGTTGCAAGAGACGTGTCCCACTGGTCGCCTGTACCGCAGCATCCAGTTCCGCGCCAACAAGAAACTGACTGTAGTAGTCATGCAGCTCGGCTTCCCAACCGGCCACTTCATCCAATACCGCTTCCGCCTCTGACTTGGTCAGCGCGAAGTGGAGGTGCTGGCTCAACAGGTTGCCTCGATTGAGACGCGGCCCTTCGATACCCACAGACATGGCCAGCGATTTTGCGGGGCCTCCGTCCAGAATCGGCAGCACGTCGTACATGGGCGACAGGCGCCATGCTCCGCCTATCCAGATAACGGCATGGTTGCGAGGGTGGTCATCGGCGTTACCGACTAATACGTTGTAGGCCATGCGCCGATACAACTCTGCCTGTCCTGATCCGGGGCGCCTCGACGATAAAGCTCGTCGGCGAGCGCCGCATACTGCCAGTCCGGGTGACTGCGTGCCTTCCACTCTGCATCCAGCAGGGTAAGCCCGCTGAGCATCGGCAGGCGCCGGAAACGACCCGTCAGCTCATCAAATGCCCGATCAAAGCGTTCGACCAGAAGCGTATTGATTCTTTCGCTGCGATACAGCGATGTTCTGGCAGTTTCTAGCCCTTTGAGCCCTGCGAACGTCATGCAGGCATGTTCCACAGACGGCAGATCATAGTGATCGAATTTGTCGCGCGGCTTGGCAAGGATCAGCTTCTTGTCGAACAGATAAGTGCGCTTTGGACGAGCGCCACCTGCCGAAGATCGCTGAGCCCTGACCTTCAGGGCCTTAAGCTGTTCAGCACCCAACTGGCTGTCGTAAATCGCTTCGCAAGCGTCGATGAAGTGATCAAGACCTTTGGCATGCAGAGCCTTGGAAGGCGTATGGCCCAGTCCGTCCTGCGGCACGCGTGCCGTGCCGGCCATAATGTTGCCCGCTCTGTCACCATTGGGGGACTTGAGCAGAAGCTGGATCGAGTCCAGTGGGCCTTTTTCGACCCGATGCAACAGCCGCTCCCCCCAGCCATCAGGCATTGCGTCGTCAATAAAGCCGGGAACGCCGCCGTTTTTCGTCACCGTATAAGAACGCGCGGACAGTGGATACCTTACAGCATCGGGCACCCAGATTTTCTCCTGCACCGCATCAGGTGAATACTGAAAAGTCCCGACCCCGGCCTGAATCGTCAGTTTGCCCAGCGTAAGTGTTTGTCCGCTGACAGGGCACTCCATATAGATGTAAGCCTGAGCCATCAGAAGTCCTCCGGCTTGTTCCGGGGCAGGCGGACGCGCTTGCGATCAGCAGCTTCAAGCTGTTCGACGGTGAACGACTCGTCATCACGCAGCCCCTGAAAGAGGCGCTCTGACACACCCAGGCTCCAGACCACCAGCATGAAGTCGCGCAGCGATACGCCGTCGGCGCTGCCCGCCTCAATGCGGCGAAGCGTACGCAAGGAAATGCCCAGACGCTCGACAAGATCGGTTTGACGAACGTCCTGCTGCAGCCTGGCCTGCTTTACCAGCAAGGCAATTCGCAAAAGCGTGTCGGTGCATTGAACAGGGAAAAAGGCCTTCATCAGCAGTTACCAGCGAGCAGGCGCGAGAATCATGGATGCACAAAGTAGCACATACAAGGACATGAATGAATAAATAAGAGAGCACTTAATGATACTTTATACCGAGTAAAGCATCATCTTGAGATACCTTAAATTTCCATTAAACGACGTGTTCGAATACTCATGGTGCTGCTTCCACCCCAAAAGCGGCTAATGCTGCGCCTGTTTGCCGACAACAAACACCACCCATTTCCTGTCAAATGTGGCTTACTTGACTTCATCATCATCCAATCAGGGATTTCTTCCCTACCCTCGCGGTCTCTTTACGCATGACGAACTCGCGCTCTGCTTTCATACCCTCCTGGCTTCGCCCTGTTCTGCGTCCTTTGCTGGACCCGTATCGCCGTTATCGGCATGCGCGACTGATCCACGCTGCGCGAATCGCGGTGGGGTTGCTGGTGACCATCCTGTTGACCACAGGCCTCAATCTGCCGCACGGCGAATGGGCGTCGGTCACGATGCTGATCGTGATCGGTGGCTTGCAGCACCACGGCAACATCGGCAAGAAGTCGGTCGAGCGTGCCTACGGGACCCTGATCGGGGCCGGGCTGGGTTTGATCGTCGTGGTGCAGCAGGGCTATCTGGAAATGCCGCTGCTGACCTACGCCATGATGTCGGTGATGTGCGGTTTCTTTGCGTACCACGCCATCGGCAAAGGTGGCTACACCGCGCTGCTGTCAGCGATCACGCTGTTTATCGTGGCCGGGCATGGTTACAACCCGATCAGCGACGGCCTGTGGCGAACCGTGGACATCCTGATCGGTATCGCGCTGGCGCTGGCGTTTTCCTTCGCCCTGCCCCTTTATGCAGTGTTCTCCTGGCGCTACAACCTGGCCAGCGGCCTGCGCGATTGTGCCAAGGTGTATGGGCGCATCGTGCAAGGCCAGCCGGTGGCCGCTGACGAACACCTGAAGCTCACGGCCAGGCTTAACGGCACGATGCTGCAACTGCGTTCGCTGCTGCCGTCGGTTTCCAAGGAAGTGAAGATGTCGATGGTCGAGCTGGATGCGATTCAGGGCCATTTCCGCATGTGCCTGAGCACACTCGAAATTCTGGCCAACATACGCCCGGCCAACCTGGATCAGGTCGCAGGCGAATCCTTCAAGACCTCGCTGGACAACGATTACCGCCAGATTCGCCGCCAGTTGATCGGCATGGCGCGGGCGCTGCAAACGGGCGCCACTGAACGCCTGGAACGCACCTCGGAAACCTCCCTTGCACAACCCGTCATACCTCCTGCCGAGCTGATGGGCTATCACTTGATGACCCAACAGCTGGCGCAGAACCTGGACGGCTTGCAAGCGCGCCTGGCGAAGACCGCCAGACGCTGGAAGTTCTGAAGGAAATGCCCGTGCCCGACAGCCGTCAGCCAACACTGGATGAGATCGATCGAAAACTGATCGCTGCGCTGCAGATCAATGCCCGCGAAAGCGTCGCCACGCTGGCCCGCCAGTTGGGTATCGCCCGCACCACCGTGACGTCGCGGCTGGCTCGACTGGAAAGCAGCAAAGTGATTACCGGCTATGGCGTGCGCCTTGGTCAGCGTGTGGTGGATGGTGGCTTGCAGGCGTATGTCGGCATCACTGTGCAACCGCGCTCCGGCAAGGAAGTGCTGCGTCGGCTGAGCGCCATGGCTCAGGTTCAGCAGCTGTGTGCGGTCAGCGGCGAGTTCGACTACGTGGCCTGGTTGCGCACCGAGTCTCCGGAGCAACTGGATCAATTGCTGGACCTGATTGGCAGCGTGGACGGCGTTGAGAAAACCACTACATCGATCATTCTCAGCAGCAAGATAGACCGTGGGCAACCGGTCTGAACATCAGTTGAGCCTGTTCGACCAATCAAAATAACCAGCAGCCTCGTCGTTTAGCACAAACAAACAGCATTTCGACGACACTTTGCGTCTTATTAACGTGCGCGCCCTTCTCTAGACTGTCGTTTTCGCCGTTGCCCACCAAGGTCCGTCATGAAAACCAACCGTCACCCCGCCAACGGCAAAAAGCCGATCACGATGTTCGGCCCTGATTTTCCGTTTGCCTTCGATGACTGGATCGAGCATCCGAAAGGATTGGGCAGCATCCCCAGCGAAAACCACGGCGCAGAAGTCGCGATTATCGGCGCGGGTATCGCCGGTCTGGTAGCGGCTTACGAGTTGATGAAGATGGGCCTCAAGCCTGTGGTGTACGAGGCCTCCAAAATGGGCGGCCGCCTGCGCTCGCAGGAGTTCGAAGGC
Organism: Pseudomonas coronafaciens pv. oryzae str. 1_6; assembly: GCF_000156995.2. Taxonomy (NCBI): domain Bacteria; kingdom Pseudomonadati; phylum Pseudomonadota; class Gammaproteobacteria; order Pseudomonadales; family Pseudomonadaceae; genus Pseudomonas; species Pseudomonas coronafaciens. The sequence goes on from NZ_CP046035.1 coordinate 5,033,653, forward strand.
GCCAAAGGCATCGTTGCCGAATTGGGCGGCATGCGCTTTCCGGTGTCATCGACAGCGTTCTTTCACTACGTCGACAAGTTGGGCCTTGAGTCCCGGCCCTTCCCCAACCCGCTGACTGCCGCGTCAGGCAGCACGGTCATCGACCTGGAAGGCACCACGTATTACGCCCAGATGCTCTCGGACCTGCCCGCGCTGTTTCAGGAAGTCGCCGATGCATGGGCCGATGCACTGGAAAGCGGCTCGCAGTTTGGCGATATCCAGCAGGCAATCCGTGACCGTGACGTGCCGCGTCTCAAGGAACTGTGGAACAAGCTGGTCCCTCTCTGGGACGACCGCACCTTCTATGACTTCGTCGCAACGTCCAAAGCGTTCGCCAAACTGTCGTTCTTTCACCGTGAGGTGTTCGGTCAGGTCGGGTTCGGTACAGGCGGCTGGGATTCGGATTTCCCCAATTCGATGCTGGAAATATTTCGCGTGGTGATGACCAACTGCGACGAGCACCAGCACCTGATCGTCGGCGGGGTGCAGCAAGTGCCGGTCGGGTTGTGGAGCCATGTGCCTGAGCATTGCGCTCACTGGCCGAAAGGCACCAGCCTGTCGTCGCTGCATCGCGGCGCACCGCGTCCCGGCGTGAAACGCATCGCGCGGGCCGAGGACGGGAGCTTCAGCGTTACCGACAACTGGGGTGACACCCGGCAATACGCCGCCGTGCTGACCACCTGCCAGAGCTGGCTGCTGACCACGCAGATCGAATGCGAGGAAACGCTGTTCTCGCAGAAGATGTGGATGGCACTGGACCGCACACGCTACATGCAGTCCTCCAAGACTTTCGTCATGGTCGACCGCCCGTTCTGGAAGGACAAGGACCCGGAAACCGGGCGCGACCTGATGAGCATGACCCTGACGGATCGCCTGACCCGTGGCACGTACCTGTTCGATAACGGCGATGACAAACCGGGTGTGATCTGCCTGTCTTATTCGTGGATGAGCGATGCGCTGAAGATGTTGCCGCAGCCTGTCGAAAAGCGCGTAAAGCTTGCGCTTGATGCACTGAAGAAGATCTACCCGAAAGTGGACATCGCCGCGCGGATCATTGGCGACCCGATTACCGTTTCGTGGGAGGCAGACCCACACTTCCTGGGCGCCTTCAAAGGTGCGCTGCCGGGCCATTACCGCTATAACCAGCGCATGTACGCGCACTTCATGCAGCAGGACATGCCCAGCGAACAGCGTGGGATGTTCATCGCCGGTGACGACGTGTCCTGGACACCGGCCTGGGTGGAAGGCGCGGTACAGACTTCGCTGAACGCGGTATGGGGCATTATGAACCACTTCGGCGGCAAGACCCACAAGGACAACCCCGGCCCGGGCGATGTGTTCAACGAAATCGGCCCGATCAAGCTGGCTGACTGACAAAAGGAAACGTCATGCGCATTGCGCTGTATCAGTGCCCACCCTTGCCGCTGGACATCAGCGGCAACCTTAACAGGCTTGAACAACAGGCCATTGCCGCAGCCAGCCAAGGCGCGCAGGTGTTGATTTGTCCGGAGATGTTTCTGACCGGCTATAACATCGGCGCACGGGCAGTCGGCGAGCTGGCACAACCTTCTGATGGTTTGGCCGCAACGCGTATTGCCGCCATCGCTCAGGCAAACGGCATCGCGATTCTGTATGGGTACCCGGAGCGCGGTGCAAATGAACAGTTCTACAACGCTGTGCAACTGATCGACAGCCATGGCGTCAGGCTGTGCAACTACCGCAAGACGCACCTGTTCAGCGAGCTGGACAGGTCGATGTTCTCGGCGGGCGATGATCACTGTCCGGTGGTTGAGCTGAACGGCTGGCGACTGGGCCTGCTGATTTGCTACGACGTCGAATTTCCCGAAAACACCCGTCGTCTGGCGCTGGCGGGTGCCGAACTGATTCTGGTGCCGACAGCAAACATGGCGCCTTACGACTTTGTCTGTGACGTGACCGTGCGGGCACGGGCGTTCGAGAATCACTGTTACGTGGTGTACGCCAACTATTGCGGCAGCGAAGGCGAGATTCGTTACTGCGGACTCAGCAGCCTCTGCGCCCCGGACGGTAGCCGGCCGGTATTGGCAGGCCAGGACGAAGCGCTGCTGGTCGGCACGCTGGACCGGGCACTGCTGAGCCAGGCCAGAACCGTGAATGACTATTTTGTTGATCGAAGGCCCGAGCTCTATGCGCCACTGACTCGAACCTGATGCTTGCGTTGCGGCACAAGCCTGCGACGCTCTACGTCCGATCTTTGGCGTGTCTGAGCAGCACGCTCGCGAAACCGGTCGTTAATCCGCTAGCATGATGCGCAGATTTTCACGCTTTTCCGGACCTTCTCATGCCTGCCCCCAACCCCGCTGACATAAGACGCCTAACGCTGGCCAACGGCCTGAACGTGGTGCTGTGTCATGAGGCGCGGCTCAAACGCAGTGCGGCTTCGTTGCGTGTGGCGGCCGGCAGCCACGATGTGCCACAGGCGTGGCCGGGGCTGGCGCACTTTCTGGAACACCTGCTCTTTCTCGGCACCGAGCGTTTTCCGCAGGGGGAAAACCTGATGACGTTCGTGCAGCGACACGGCGGGCAGGTCAACGCCAGCACCCGCGAGCGCACTACCGATTTTTTCTTCGAGCTGCCGCAAGCACGCTTTGCCCAAGGCCTGGAGCGCCTGTGTGACATGCTTGCCAAGCCGCGCATGGCGATGGCTGATCAGCGCCGCGAGCGCGAAGTGCTGCACGCAGAGTTCATCGCCTGGGTGGGTGATGCCGAAGCACGCGGTCAAATAAACCTGCTGTCGACGCTCAACCCTCAACATCCTTTGCGCGGCTTTCATGCCGGCAATCGCTACAGCCTGTCGGTCCCCAACCCCTCATTTCAGAGCGCCCTCAAGGATTTTTTCCAGCGCTTTTATCAGGCCGGGCAGATGACCTTATGCCTGAGCGGGCCGCAATCTGTGGATGAACTGGAGGCGCTGGCACGAACCTGCGGCGCAATGTTCGCGAGCGGCGAACAGGCCCCTCGACTGCCGCCGCCGACGTTGATCGCCCCTTCGGCGAACCCTCGACAGGTCGAAATTGAAAAACATCTGCTGTTCGCCTGCGAGGCTCTGCCGGACAAGGCTGACGAGGCAGCTGCGTTCCTCTGCCATTGGCTGAACGTCGCGCAAGAGGGCGGGCTTGCCGCCGAACTGGTCAAACGAGGTCTGGCTGACTCACTAAGTGCCACCGTGCTCTATCAGTTTGGTGACCAACTCTTACTCGACATCGAGTTCAAGGGCGCTGAGGCAGACGCCGCTGCCCGCAACGCGCTGTTTTTCAGCTGGCTTGAATTCTTCAGCGTCCACTGGCCTGCATTGGTCGAGGAATATCAAAGCGTTCAGCAGCGGCGTCTGCAAACAGACAGTGCATTGGCGCTGGCGCATCATTACTGCCGCGAAACCCCTTGCCGGCTGAGCGAGCAAGGCGCGGCAGCCTTGAGCGTATTGCTGGACCAACTCAGCGCCACTGCGCAGGTCAACGTGGCGGTGCTGGAAATCCTGAAAGATGCAGCGCTGCGGTGGCAACTGCCGACACCCAACCCATTCCTCGGGCCAACGCCAAACGACAATGCCGAGGCCGCGGTTTACCTGCGTTGGACGTTGCCGTCCCAGCAGCCTGCGCTGTGGCGAATGCTCGATGCCCGGCTAAAACGACTGACCGAGGACGCACGACAAGCCGGTGTGCTTTTGACATTCAGCGCTTACGGCCCCTTTTGGCAGCTCCAGCTCAACGGGTTGCGGGAACCAATGGCGGCGGTAATCGAACACTGCCTGCGCCGACTGCATCCTTTAGACGACGAGACGCTGGCTTCGGCAAAGCAATATGAGGAGCCCGCACAGATTCCGGTTCGCCAGTTGCTCAAGCGGCTTGCCGATCATTACCTGAACAGCGACACAGCGCAGCCGGCACACGACCTCAAAACCATCTGGGCACACTCACGCTGGATCAGTTTCGTCAGCGGGTTCTGCCCGTCCAGCCTGCCGCCGGTGAACGTCGAGCTGAGTAACGCGCCAGGCAGTCGTCAAGATGGGTCAGTGGCGTTGCCAGCCGTCACCGCCGGCAAGCGCTGGGTCGCCGAGGCATGCCCTTCGCCCGAAGCCGCGGTGCTGGTGTTCTGCCCTGCACCAACGGCGTCCATTGAAGATGAAGCCGCATGGCGCCTGCTTGCGCACCTGCTGCAAGCCCCGTTCTATCAGCGATTGCGGGTCGAATTGCAGCTGGGCTACGCCGTGTTCAGTAGCGTCAGGCAGATCGCGGCAAGGACTGGATTGCTGTTCGGTGTACAGTCGCCCACCTGCAGCGCCGAACAGCTTGTTCAGCACATAGAAGCCTTCATCGATGGGCTGACGGAGCTGATTCGCAGCATCGAACTGCCTGCGCAGGTCCAGGCTCTGTCAGCGCAATTCGACTCATCGAGCATGCCCGACCAGCAGCAGGCAGACATGCAATGGCACGCATGCCTCGCCGGGCATGAGGGCGATCACCTGAGCGCATTGCAAAGTGCGCTGTCAAATCTGGATACACACTTGTTGCTGGCTGCCGCAAAACAATTGAAACACGCTGTCGGCGGCTGGCTCATTGTGGCCAACAGCCCTGTTTCCGAGGTCGTTGCTCGATCCTTACCTGAACAGTAAGGGTCTTTGGTGAATATTCCGGCCCTGCTTAATTGTGAAAATGAGTAAGATAGCTCCCTAAGCATCTGAACGTATGGCGTCAGCCACGCACTAAGATGTAGTCACACACCGCCGCACTTATCCGAGGAGATTTTTATGTCGTGGACTAAACCTGCTTACACTGATCTGCGTATCGGTTTCGAAGTCACCATGTACTTCGCAAGCCGTTGATTTCAGCGCGCTGTGAAGCCTCGGTTCGCCGGGGCTTTTTTTATGGTTATGGCTGTTTTTTATTTTTGTGTACCAGGGAGCTGACATGTACATCCAGATTCTAGGTTCCGCTGCGGGCGGCGGGTTCCCTCAATGGAACTGCAACTGCGTCAATTGCGCAGGTTTCCGTGACGGTAGCCTGCGGGCACAGGCGCGGACCCAGTCGTCCATTGCGCTGTCCGACGACGGCGTGAACTGGGTGCTGTGCAATGCCTCCCCTGACATTCGTGCGCAACTGCAGGGCTTTGCGCCCATGCAACCTGGACGAGCGCTGCGCGATACCGGCATCAGCGCCATCGTGCTGATGGACAGCCAGATCGATCACACTACTGGCCTGCTCAGCCTGCGCGAGGGCTGTCCGCATCAGGTGTGGTGTACCGAAATGGTGCACGAGGACCTGAGCACCGGTTTCCCGTTGTTCGAGATGCTCAAGCACTGGAACGGCGGCCTGGACTGGAACCGCATCGAGCTGCACGGCAGCTTCGTGATCCCGGCCTGCCCGAACCTGCACTTCACGCCCTTCCCGCTGCGTAGCGCCGCGCCACCCTATTCGCCGCACCGTTTCGACCCGCATCCAGGCGATAACATCGGCTTGCTGGTCGAAGACACGCGCACTGGCGGCAAGCTGTTCTACGCACCGGGGCTAGGCAAGGTCGACGAAGCGCTGGCCGATAAAATGCGCGACGCAGACTGCCTGCTGGTCGACGGCACGATGTGGGACGACGATGAAATGCAACGCCGTGGCGTCGGCACGCGCACAGGCCGGGAGATGGGCCATCTGGCGCAGAGCGGCCCTGGCGGCATGCTCGAAGTGCTGGAAGGCTTCCCGCAGCAGCGCAAGGTGCTTATCCACATCAACAACACCAACCCGATTCTCGACGAAGACTCCCCGCAGCGCGCCGAACTGGTTCGTCGCAACGTCGAAGTCGCCTACGACGGCATGAGCATCGAGCTTTAGGAACCGACATGAGCCAGACGACTGCACTGTCCCCTGCTGAATTCGAACAGGCCCTGCGTGCCAAAGGCGCGTATTACCACATTTATCACCCGTTTCATGTGGCGATGTACGAAGGCCGCGCCACCCGTGAGCAGATTCAGGGCTGGGTTGCCAACCGCTTCTACTATCAGGTGAACATCCCGCTCAAGGACGCGGCGATTCTGGCCAACTGCCCGGATCGCGAGATTCGTCGCGAGTGGATTCAGCGCCTGCTCGATCACGACGGCGCCCCCGGTGAAGATGGTGGCATCGAAGCCTGGCTGCGCCTCGGTGAGGCCGTCGGCCTGGACCCGGATCAATTGCGCTCTCAAGAGCTGGTGCTGCCAGGCGTGCGCTTTGCCGTCGATGCCTACGTGAACTTCGCCCGCCGAACCAACTGGCAGGAGGCCGCCAGCAGCTCGCTGACCGAACTGTTCGCGCCGCAGATCCACCAGTCGCGACTGGACAGCTGGCCGCAGCATTACCCGTGGATTGATCCGACAGGCTATGAATATTTCCGCACCCGCCTGGGTCAGGCCCGGCGCGATGTGGAACATGGCCTCGCCATCACGTTACAGCACTACACTACCTATGAAGGCCAGCAGCGCATGCTGGAAATCCTGCAGTTCAAACTCGACATTCTGTGGAGCATGCTCGATGCCATGTCCATGGCCTACGAATTGAATCGCCCGCCGTATCACAGCGTCACAGACCAAAGGGTCTGGCATAAGGGGATTACGCCATGAAGCACGATCCGGCTTTTCGAGCCCTTACTCCGAAGTGGCACCAAGGCTATCGTTTTCAGTACGAGCCAGCGCAAAAAGCGCATGTGGTGCTTTATCCGGAAGGCATGATCAAGCTCAATGAAAGCGCGGCGCTGATCGCCGGGCTGATCGATGGACAGCGAACGACCGCCGTCATCATTGATGAGCTTCATCAGCAATTCCCCAATGTCCCCGAGTTGGGAATGGACGTCGACGAGTTCATGGAAGGCGCCAGAAAGAAAAACTGGATCGATCTTGTCTGACATCGTGCATGTGATGAACAGCCCCTACATACCGCCCACGCCCGAGGTCGGCCTGCCGCTGTGGCTGCTCGCCGAGCTGACCTATCGCTGCCCGCTGCAATGCCCGTATTGCTCCAACCCGCTGGACTTCGCAAAACAGGGCCAGGAGTTGACCACCGAGCAGTGGTTCAAGGTCATGCAGGAAGCACGAGAAATGGGCGCGGCGCAAATCGGCTTTTCCGGGGGCGAGCCGCTGGTGCGTCAGGACCTTGCCGAGCTGATCGCCGAAGCCCGACGTCTTGGTTTCTATACCAATCTGATCACCTCGGGCATCGGCCTGACAGAAGAAAAGATCATCGCTTTCAAGGAGGCTGGCCTGGACCATATCCAGATCAGCTTTCAGGCCAGTGACGAGCAGGTGAACAACATGCTCGCCGGCTCGAAGAAAGCCTTCGCCCAGAAGCTGGAAATGGCCAAGGCAGTGAAAAAGCACGGCTACCCGATGGTCCTGAACTTCGTGACCCACCGGCACAACATCGACCGGATCGACAAAATAATCGAGCTGTGTCTGGCACTGGAGGCTGACTTCGTCGAACTGGCGACCTGTCAGTTTTACGGCTGGGCGCATTTGAACCGTGTCGGCCTGCTGCCGACCAGGGATCAACTGGTACGCGCTGAAGCGGTCACTAACCAATACCGTGACCAACTGGCTGCGCAAAACCATCCGTGCAAGCTGATCTTCGTCACCCCCGACTATTACGAAGAGCGTCCCAAAGCCTGCATGAACGGCTGGGGCAATATTTTCCTGACAGTGACGCCAGATGGCACCGCCCTGCCGTGTCATGGCGCGCGGCAGATGCCGATCCAGTTTCCCAATGTGCGCGATCACAGCATGCAGCACATCTGGTACGACTCGTTCGGCTTCAACCGCTTTCGCGGCTACGACTGGATGCCCGAGCCATGCCGCTCGTGCGACGAGAAGGAAAAGGACTTCGGCGGCTGTCGCTGCCAAGCCTTCATGCTGACCGGGGATGCTGCCAATGCCGACCCGGTGTGCAGCAAATCCTATCACCACGGGATCATCACTCAGGCTCGCGACGAGTCGGAAACCGCTACTCAAACCATTGAAGAGCTGGCCTTTCGCAATGACCGAAACTCACGACTCATCGCAAAATCCTCTTGAACCCCTGACCGCTGCTCAAGCGGTTGCAGCGGGTATCGACTTCGCCGAGCTGGACGTCAGTTCGGCCGGTCTGTTCTGGAACGAATATCGCCCCGAAGACGGCGCCAGCCGCATCTGGCACTGGTACGCGAACAGCAAACGCTGCCTGACGCCACAAGGCTTCAGCGTTCGCAGCCGGGTCTACGAATATGGCGGCGGCTCGTTCTGTCTGGCTGACGACACCGTTGTGTTCGTCAATGAACGCGATCAGCAGCTGTATCGACAGGCGCTGGACGCGAGCGAGCCGGTGGCGCTGACCCAGGGCGATAAGCGCTACGGCGGCCTGTTCTTCGGCAACGGGCAGATCCTCGCCGTCGAAGAAGACCACAACACCCACCGATTGGTCGCCATTGACCTCGCTGACGGGCAGCGTCATTTGCTGGCCGAGGGCGCTGACTTCTACTCGTCACCGCTCATAAGCGCCGATGGCCAGCGCCTGGCCTGGGTCGAATGGCAGCGCCCGCACCAGCCGTGGACTCGTACCCGACTGATGTGCGCAGAGAAGCAGGACGACGGCCACTGGGCCAGCCCCTTGTGTGTCGCTGGTGAAGGCGCTGAAGAGTCCTTGCAGCAGCCACGCTTTGATGCGCAAGGCCACCTGCATTGCCTGACTGACCGTGCCGGCTTCTGGCAGCCGTGGAGCGAGTCGCCTTCAGGATTTACAGCGCTGCCTGCCGTGTCGGCCGATCATGCTTCCGCGCCTTGGCAACTGGGCAGCTGCACTTGGCTGCCGATCAACGAAGGTTATCTGGCCAGTTGGGCGCAGGACGGCTCTTGGGTATTGGGGCTGTGTGAGGCTGACGGTTCATGCGCTGATTTCAGCGCCGGCTACAGCCGCTTCCGCAGCCTGGCCGTGGACGAAGAGTTCATTTATTGCATTGCCGCTTCGGCGCTCAGCACATCGGCGGTGCTGGCAATATCGCGTAGCGACGCCAGCGTGCAGGTTCTCGCGGGGGGTGGGTCTCCCTTGCCTGCCGAACAGATCAGTCACCCGCAAGCGCTGCGCTACCCCAGCGGCGGTTCTGAAGCTTACGGTTACTTTTACCCGGCCATGAACGGCGTCGAACATCCCCCGCTGGTGGTGTTCATCCACGGCGGCCCTACTTCGGCCTGTTACCCGGTGCTGGACCCACGCATTCAGTACTGGGCACATCGCGGTTTCGCCGTTGCAGACCTGAACTACCGCGGCAGCAGTGGCTATGGCCGTGACTATCGGCAGAGCCTGCACCTGAACTGGGGGGTGGCCGATGTGGAAGATGCCTGCGCAGTGGTCGCACACCTTGCCGAACGTGGCTTGATCGACCCGCAGAAGGCATTCATACGCGGCGGCAGCGCGGGCGGTTACACAACCCTGTGCGCACTGGCCTTTCGGGATGTGTTTCGTGCCGGGGCAAGCCTTTACGGGGTCAGCGACCCTGTGGCACTGGCCAAGGCCACGCATAAGTTCGAGGGTGATTACCTGGACTGGCTGATTGGCGATCCGGAAAAGGACATCGAGCGCTATGAAGCCCGCACACCGTTGTTACACGCGGACAACATCAGTGTGCCCGTCATTTTCTTTCAAGGCGAACTGGATGCGGTGGTTGTACCGGAGCAGACCCGAGCCATGCTCAAGGCCTTGCAGGACAATGGCTTGAAGGCTGAGGGGCATTTTTATCCGGACGAGCATCATGGTTTCCGCAAGGCGGCTAACCTGGCAGATGCGCTGGAGAAGGAATGGAAGTTTTACCGGGATGTACTTGATGGAGCCGATTGATCGCTCCTGCTGAAGGAACGATCAACCCATGCGCCGGGGGTGTTATTTACGCGAGACGATGATGTAGATCGCGTGGATGATGCCCGGGATGTAACCCAGCAGGGTCAGCAGGATATTCAGCCAGAAAGCGCCAGCAAAGCCGACCTGCATGAACACGCCGACCGGCGGCAGCAGAATAGCGAAGATTATACGAATGATGTCCATGAAATGCTCCTGAGTGATTGGCTCTAAATGGCCATACAGCTAATCGGCCCTGGCCATCGGTGAGGGTTCAACCGGCTCTGGCAAGACGCCATTGTTTTCAGGAGTGTTTTACTGCGATCAGCCCTGTGTATACCCAATGGCTGTAAAAGAAGCCTGCGCCAGCCTATAAAACGCAGACAAAGAAAACCCCGCCGAAGCGAGGTTTTCCAGACTGTTTCCCTGATTTCCTTTTCACCCCACCGTCCTGGCAGGCTTCCCTACGTGTCCCTGTTATGTCTTGTTGCGCGTCCTGCGCTACGTCCATGAACAAAGATTAACTTTGGATCCCTTTCGTGGGAAGAGGCTAATTGGCGACACGTAGTGTAAGCAAATGCTTACACTCATTTCTCAGTCAGAATTGTGATGCTTCCAGCAGAAACAGGGAGTCGCTGCCTGCACGTACCGATGCATCGAGCGAATGAATACGCGGCAGCAGGCGCGCAAAATAGAAGCGTGCGGTGCCCAGTTTGCTCGCGTAAAACGCTTCCTGCTGTTCTTTACCCAAGGCTGCCTTGGCCATCATTGCCCACATGTAGGCGTAGGCGGTGTAGCCGAACAGATGCAGGTATTCGACAGACGCGGCGCCGATTTCATTGGGGTTACTGCGCGAGCGGTCCAGCACCCAGGCGGTCAGCTCGTCCAGCATGTTCAGCGCAGACGTCAAAGGCCGGACAAACTCGCCGAGCGAGCTCTCGGAGCTATCGATGAACTGACGCACTTCATCCGAGAAGACCTGATAGAACGCGCCGTTCGACCCGACAATCTTGCGACCGACCAAGTCCAGCGCCTGGATGCCGTTGGTGCCTTCGTAGATCTGCGTGATGCGCACATCGCGCACCAGTTGCTCCTGCCCCCATTCCCGAATATAACCGTGACCGCCGAATACCTGCTGGCCGTGGACCGTGGTTTCCAAGCCGATATCGCTCAAAAAGGCTTTGGCGACCGGAGTCAGCAGCGCCACCAGATCGTCGGCACGCTTGCGCGCAACTTCGTCCGGGCTGAACTTGGCGATATCCAGTTGCAGGGCAACATAGCTGGAGAACGCCCGACCACCTTCGTTGAACGCCTTCATCGTCAGCAGCATGCGTCGCACATCCGGGTGGACGATGATCGGGTCAGCAGCTTTTTCCTTGTTTTGCGCGCCGGTCGGCGCACGGCTCTGCAGGCGATCAAGGGCGTATTCGACAGCGTTCTGATAAGACTGCACGCCAGACGCCAGGCCTTGAATGCCCACACCGAGACGCTCGTAATTCATCATGGTGAACATTGCCGCCAGGCCCTTGTTGGGCTCACCGATCAGGTAACCGACGGCGTCGTCGAAGTTCATCACGCAGGTCGCAGACGCCTGAATACCCATCTTGTGTTCGATGGAGCCACAACTGACGGTGTTGCGCGAACCGACGCTGCCATCGTCACCCACCATGAACTTGGGCACCAGAAACAACGAGATACCTTTAGGGCCAGCCGGAGCGTCAGGCAGCTTGGCCAGCACGAGATGGATGATGTTCTCGGTCAGGTCGTGTTCACCACCTGTAATGAAAATCTTGCTGCCGGTGATCGTGTAGGTGCCGTCCGCTTGTGGCTCGGCTCTGGTGCGGATCATGCCGAGGTCTGTGCCTGCATGTGCCTCGGTCAGGCACATGGAGCCGGCCCAGGCGCCCGAATACATGTTGGGCAGGAATTTGGCCTTGAGTGCTTCGGTGGCATGGGTGTCGATCGACACGCACGCCCCGGAGGTCAACATCGCGTACAGACCAAAGGCAAGACTGGCGGAGTTGATCATTTCCTCGACCTGAGCCGAGACCACCTTGGGCATGCCCATGCCGCCGAACGCGGGGTTTCCGCCAACGCCGACCCAGCCACCTTCGGCATAGGTCCGATAGGCTTGCGGATACCCCGCCGGCGTAGTCACGACGGTGTCATTCCAGTGACAGCCCTCCTCGTCGCCGTTGCGGCTCAGCGGGGCAATGGTCTTGCTGGTGACTTTGCCGGCTTCTTCGAGAATGGCGTCGACCGTTTCCGCGTCGACTGTTTCAGCCAGCTCGGGCAGCTGTGCCCAGAGTCTGGAGACCTCGAACACTTCATTGAGGACGAAGCGCATATCGCGCAGTGGCGCTTTGTAGTCAGCCATGGCAAACCTCGTGAACACGTAACGAGAAACAGTGGGAGGCTGGTCGATGCGTGCAAACATGACGATCAGCTACCGGGTTTCACGAGTCTACCCGAACAACATTTCAGACACATAGGGTCGTGTCATGACTCGATGGTCATAACAGGTCACGGCTTTATAAGGTGTTGATCAGTTGGTTGCACTCGGAGTACGCACGGCGCCGCGTCGATTCAGGTGTTCATGGGAGACGACACAGTTGCGCCCCGCCCCCTTGGCCGCGTAAAGCGCCTGGTCAGCGCATTTGAGCACCTCTTCGGGCGTGCGATGTTCGGGTTGGCGTTCGGCAACACCGATACTGACCGTTACCGACACACTGCCTGCCTGAGCACCGCTGCGTCGCTGGCGGCCTTGCTGATCGTCCTGAGGACGGCTGTCCTTGTTGCGCAACTGGATCTCGTAAGTGGCAATGGCTTCGCGAATGGCTTCCAGGTGCGGCAGGCACTCCTCAATGGTTTTGGCCGCAAAGACAATGGCGAACTCTTCCCCGCCATAGCGATAGGCCTTGCCGCCGCCATTGGTGATTTTCGACAGTTTGCTGGCCACCAGCCGCAACACCTGATCTCCTACATCGTGACCATGTGTGTCGTTGAATTTCTTGAAGTGATCGACGTCGCTCATTGCCAGAACATAATTGCGCCCCAGACGCTGCATGCGCTCATTGAGTGCCCGACGGCCTGGCAGCCCCGTGAGTTCGTCGCGGAAGGCCATCTGATAAGCCTCGTGAGCGACGGCAGCAGCAATCATCAGCATGACCTGACTGCAAAGAATATTCAGCGTGAACGGCAGAATGAAGGTCTTGGGCAGCGCCCAGAACAGCCCCAGCAGACCGACGATCTGCGCGGCGTGCAGCGGTCGCGGTTTTTCCAGGTACTGCCAGATCAGCACCGCGAACGACATTAGAAACATCGCGTAGGACAACTGGATCAGACTCATCCACGAGCCATGCAATGCAGGCCAGCGGATGTCCGCCAGCCAGGCTTGCAGTTCGACCGGATAACTTTGCTCAAGCCCCACTGCCACGCCGCCCAGGGCCACCATTACCGCGAGACGCGCGACCATGTCCTGAAACAGATGAGTGCGTTCCTCCCACGCCGCGTAAAGCCCGAACAGCACCGGCAACAGCAGGCACACCAGATGGAAGATGACTGCGGCATCGTCACGGACCTTGCCGTTGTCGCGGTAGAAGTCGGTCTGGGTGTCAAGCAGGTAATAGGCGATGTAGACGGTGAGCATCAGGAACAGCTCGCGCTGCCGACGATAGACACAGCAATACGCACCGCCCAACAGCAGAACCAGAGTGGGCAGCACATTGAACAGAGAGGTGAAGAAGACGTTCAGGTCCTTTACATACGCAGCCGCAAGCCCCGCCACCAGCAATGCCAGTGAGGGCAGAAAATGACTCAGGCGTGCAGCTGATGGACGCAACAAAAAACAATCTCCTGCCCAAGGACGAATCGATGTCATTGTGCCTTCATCCGGCGAACAATGCATTCAGCAGGATCAACAAACGAGCTACTTCTGTAACGGCAGGAGAGTGGAAATGTTTATTGCGTGATCCTCTAACGCGCTTCTTGGCGCTCTACCGCCGCACCTCTGCGCCGCACCACAACTCAAGACCGCACGCAGAGCGTTCCCACAAAGGAGCCCGTGGAACGAGTCCGCTGAGTCGCATTAGCCGCTACAAACGCAGCCCAAAAAAAAGCCGCCTGATCAGCGATCAGGCGGCTTGGTTGACTGACGGAGGGCTCAGTAAGCCAGACCGAAGTCTTCTTCCTTCATGTCCATCAGGTTACCGGCGCCCGACAGGATGGCGGCAACGTGGGTACGGGTGCGCGGCAGGATGCGCTGGAAGTAGAAGCGTGCAGTCTGGATCTTGGCGCGGTAGAACGCCTCGTCCGACGTACCGGCTGCGAGCTTCTCGGCGGCCAGACGCGCCATGTCGGCCCAGAAGTACGCCAGGCAGGCATAACCGGAATACATGATGTAATCCACCGAAGCAGCGCCCACTTCTTCACGGTCCTTCATTGCAGCCATGCCCACTTTCAGAGTCAGGTCGCCCCACTCCTTGTTCAGCGCAGCCAACGGGGTGACGAATTCCTGAACGGCTTCGTTGCCTTCATTGCCCTGGCAGAACTTGTGTACGATTTTGGTGAAACCCTTCAGTGCTTCGCCTTGGGTCATCAGCACCTTGCGGCCCAGCAAATCGAGTGCCTGGATACCCGTGGTGCCTTCGTACAGCATCGAAATACGGCTGTCGCGAACGTTCTGTTCCATGCCCCACTCGGCGATGAAGCCGTGACCACCGTAGATCTGCACGCCATGGTTGGCGGCTTCAAAGCCCACTTCAGTCATGAATGCCTTGGCAATCGGCGTCATGAACGCCAGCAGCGCGTCGGCGGCTTTCTTCTGCTCGGGGTCTTCGCTGTACTTGACGATGTCGACCTGCTTGGCGGTGAAGTACACCATCGCGCGGGTGCCCTCGGCGAAGGCTTTCATGGTCAGCAGCATGCGCCGCACGTCAGGGTGGACGATGATCGGGTCAGCCGACTTTTCCGGCGCTTTCGGGCCGGTCAGGGAACGCATTTGCAGACGGTCACGGGCGTATTTCAGGCCGCCCTGAAAAGCCACTTCGGCATGCGCCAGGCCTTGCAAGGCGGTGCCCAGACGCGCGGTGTTCATGAACGTGAACATGCAGTTCAGGCCCTTGTTCGGCGGGCCGATCAGGTAGCCGGTAGCACCGTCGAAGTTCATCACGCAGGTTGCGTTGCCGTGGATGCCCATCTTGTGTTCGATCGAACCGCAATTGACTGCGTTGCGCTCGCCGATGCCGCCATCGGCAGCCGAGATGAACTTGGGCACGATGAACAACGAAATGCCTTTGGTGCCAGCCGGTGCATCCGGCAGACGGGCCAGCACGATGTGGACGATGTTATCGGCCATGTCGTGCTCACCGGCGGAAATGAAGATCTTGGTGCCGGTGACCTTATAGGTGCCGTCCGCCTGTGGCTCGGCCCTGGTGCGCAACATGCCCAGGTCGGTGCCGCAATGCGACTCGGTCAGGCACATGGTGCCGGTCCATTCGCCGGACACCAGCTTGGTCAGATAGGCCTCCTGCTGCTCGGGGGTGCCGTGCTCCGAGATCGTGTTCATCGCGCCATGAGACAGCCCCGGGTACATTCCCCACGACCAGTTGGCTTCGCCGACCATCTCGCTGACTGCAAGACCGAGAGACTCCGGCAGACCCTGGCCACCGTGCGCCAGATCGTGTGCCAGACTCGGCCAGCCGCCCTCGACAAACTGCTTGTAGGCCTGCTTGAAACCGGACGGCGTCTTCACGCCCGACTCGCTCCAGGTGCAGCCTTCGGTATCACCCACGCGGTTCAGCGGGGCCAGCACCTGCTCACAGAACTTGGCGCCCTCTTCAAGAATGGCGTCGACCATGTCCGGCGTGGCGTCGTGGCAAGCGGGCAGGCTTTGATAGTGCGCTTCATAACCGAGCAGCTCGTCGCGGACGAAACGAATATCACGCAAGGGGGCCTTGTAGTCAGGCATAGCGATAAACCTCTGCTGATGAATCCTGGAACGAATGACCGGACGGTCGCCGAGAACAGAGCCTCAAGCACCAGACAATCTCGCATGCCTTGCGGTCAAACAGGTGTTTGAAACATACGTTTACGCCTAAACCTTGTCAATAGCGAACCACGCACCATTCGTCCAAGGCATTGACCGACCGCGCAGGCACAGGCATGCGGCGCAGAAAAAAGCGTAACGAGAGGTTAGTTGGGGCGAAGAGAACAGCGCAGGCGATACAGCTTGGTGATAGCGGGGGATTCAGCCGATGACGCCGCGCGGTGTAGGTACCACGCGGGTTCTTTGAGCGGAATATTAAGCGTAAGTGTCGATCAGCGTACCGAGCGCTTCGTTGCTTGCTCTTTGAGCTGCAAGGCCGGCCTCGAACTGATTTTTGCCTGCTGCGAGCTCGACAATATTGCCAGGCAGATCCGAGCGCTGGCTGCGATCAACAGAACGAAGGTTTTCGAGCTGGAAGTCCGATGACTGGCTTCGGCCCGCCACTTCGACATTGATGCTGGCGATCTGGGTGGCCGCCTGATCCACACGTCCCTGCCCGACCTGCATGGCGCTCAAGCCTGGGTAGAGGGTGTTGTTCATGGTGATTTGCATAAGCCGATCCTCAGTTCAAAAAAATGAACATCTGCATTGAACCAGCATTTGCTCAGGAATACTCGACAAACAGACTAATGGCACTAGGCCTCACGATAGACTGAGCCTTGAAATCGGAAAAGACCCTTGTCTGTCAGGAACATAGCAACGCTGTCAGCAGAGCCTCCCGATATCAAGATATAGCGCCACGTTTTCGGCGCTGGCCGTGTCCAGACGAGGGACACGCCCCAGGCACGGAGCGGGCAAGCGCTCGACCAGCGTGACAAGGTTTTCCTCAAGCCGCGCCGTCTCAGGGTCGATGATATTAGCCACCCAGCCCGCGAGATGCAGACCGTCGCGGGCAATGGCTTCGGCGGTCAGTACGGCATGATTGATACAGCCCAGACGCACGCCCACCACCAGAATTACCGGCAAACCCAACGCAATGGCCAGATCGGAAAGATTGCTCTGCCCATCCAGCGGAACACGCCAGCCACCTGCACCTTCAATCAAGGTGAAGTCAGCCTGTTTATCGAGAATGTGGCGCATCGGCGTTAACAAGGAATCAACGGTCAGTGTAACGCCCGCCTCGCGTGCGGCCAGATGTGGAGCAATCGCTGGCTCCAGCGCCAGCGGGTTGACCTCATCGTAATCCAGCGCAAGCGAACACTCGGCCTGCAACGCCAGCGCGTCGGAATTGCGCAGCCCCTGCGCGCTCTTCACACAGCCGGACGCGACAGGCTTGCCCGCAGCCGTACTCAGGCCACTCAGCCGGGCAGCGCACAGCAGACCCGCTGCCACTGTGGTTTTACCCGCATCGGTGTCTGTTCCGGTTACAAAATAAGCAACACTCATCCTGGAAACCTTTCCTTCATCACACTCAGCCATCAGCTTTTTCCAGCACCGCGTACACCACTTGATACGTGGCAGGCAGCCCCGCCTCCAGGCGAAAGCGCTCATAGGCCTTGACCATGCCCAGCATTCGCTCGCGTCCAGTCAGGCCGCTGGGTCGCCCCGGATTGAGATTGTGCGCTCCGAGGGCCTTCAACTCGTGGGTCAGGCTGCGCACATCCGGGTAGTGCAACACGTGTGGGCGAACGTCCAGGCTGCGCACCCGCAGACCACTGGCGGCACACAGCTGGCGGTAGTCATCCTCGCGACGGAAGCGATTCACATGCACCTGGCCGTCAACCGCTTGCCAACTGTCGCGCAGCTCATACAGCGTGCCCACGCACAGGCTGGCAAAGGCAAACACGCCGCCGGGCTGCAATACACGATGAGCCTCACTCAGCACAGCCTTGAAATCAGCACACCACTGGACGGCGAGGCTGGAGAAAATCAGCCCGCAGCTTTGATCGCGCAACGGCAGATGCTCGGCATCCCCCGCAATAAAATGCTCTGCTCCACCAAGCGGCTGTGCGTGACGCAACATACCTTCGGCGATATCCAGCGCGATGCCTTCGCTGCTATTGAACGCTTGCCCCAGCGCCCGGCTGAAATAACCGGTGCCACAGCCAAGGTCCAGCCAGCGCGCAGGCGTGAATCCGGCAGGAAGACAGGTCAGCAAATGGTTGCCGACGCTACGCTGCAATTCAGCGACGCTGTCGTAGCTGCCCGCTGCCCGGGAGAAAGACGCCGCGACCTGGCGCTTATCGGGCAGCACAGAGGGCGGCTTGGGATGGGAAAGATCAGTCATCGCCCGACTCATGTAGAAAAGCCTGGATTGCCGCCGCCACCCCATGAGGGTTTTCCAGAAGAAACGCGTGACTGGCTTGCTCGATGACGCCTACTTCTACATCCGGCAACAAGGCCAGCAGATCACCTGCGGCCTCGGCTGGCACGAAGGCATCCAGCCCGGCGAACAAGTGCAATTGCGGCCCACGATAGGTTTGCAGCGCGCTGCGGGTATCCAGTTGTTGAAGTATTTTCAGGCCATCGACCAGCGCGGTACTCGAAGTGTACGGCGCACCGGCCTTGAGCAGGCGCGCCAGACCGCGAGGGTCTTCTGCACCTTGTGTACACAACAGGCTGAAGCGCTTGAGCGTCGCCTCCGGGTCTGCGCAACAGCCTGCCAGAAACACATCGAAATCCAGTGCAGGCATCGCATTCGGCCATGCGCCGCGAGTAACGAAACAGGCATTGCTGGCCAGGGTCAACAAGCCGCAGCAACCCTCACCACGCCGCGCTGCCAGCTCGGCAGCCAGCATACCGCCCAACGACCATCCGCCCAGCCAGGCATCATCCGGCAGGTTGCTGTCCAGTTCGTCGAGCCAGTCCGACAGATCGCAGCTGTCGATGTCCGGCAGTGGCTCGATCTCGACTCGCAAACGCTCGTCCAGCCCGCACAATGCGTCGGCAAGCGGTTGCAGAGGAGACACACCAAGGCCCCAGCCCGGCAATAGAATCAGACGATCACGCATGCACAGGCTCCGTAGATTGACGTGCATCCAGCAGCGGGTAGCACTGCTCCAGCGCCTCTAATAACAGTTGCACGTCCGCCTCGCTGTGGGCAGCAGATAACGTCACGCGCAGCCGGGCACTGCCGGCAGGCACAGTGGGTGGGCGTATGGCGGTCACCAGCAAGCCACGCTCTCGCAGCAACTGCGACAAGCGCAGCGCGCGACCGGCGTCGCCGATCATGATCGGCTGGATCGGCGTGAAGCTGTCCATCAGTTGCAGGCCGAGCTGCTCGGCACCGCGCCGAAATTGCTGAATCAGACGGGCCAGATGCTCGCGACGCCAGTGCTCGGTGCGCAGCAGTTGCAGGCTTTTCAGCGTCGCGCAGGCCAGCGCAGGCGGTTGACTGGTGGTGTAGATGTAAGGCCGGGCAAACTGGATCAGGGTTTCGATCAGCTCTTCACTGCCTGCCACAAATGCGCCAGAGGTGCCGAACGACTTGCCGAGCGTGCCGACCAGCACCGGCACATCATCCATACTCAAGCCGAAATGCTCGACAATGCCCGCCCCGTTCGCGCCCAGCGACCCGAAACCATGCGCGTCGTCGACCATCAGCCAGGCGCCGCGGGCCTTTGCAGCCTTTGCGAGCGCAGGCAGGTCGGCGATGTCACCATCCATGCTGAACACGCCGTCGGTCACCACCAGCGTATCGCCGACGGATTTTTCCAGCCGCGAGCTCAGGCTGTTGACGTCGTTGTGCAGATAGCGGGAAAACCGTGCGCCGCTGAGCAAACCTGCATCCAGCAGCGAAGCGTGATTGAGGCGGTCTTCCAGTACGGTATCACCCTGCCCGACCAGGGCCGTCACTGCACCGAGGTTAGCCATGTAACCGTTGGAGAACAGCAGCGCGCGCGGTCGTCCGGTCAGGTCGGCAAGGGCTTCTTCCAGTTCGTGATGCGGTGCGCTATGGCCGATTACCAGATGCGACGCGCCGCCACCCACGCCCCAGCGCTCGGCGCCTGACTGCCATGCGGCGATCACGTCGGGATGATTGGCGAGGCCCATGTAATCGTTGTTGCAGAACGCCAGCAGCGGCTGACCATCGACGATGACCTGCGGGCCTTGCGGGCTTTGCAGCAGCGGGCGCTGACGATACAGATGCTGCGCGCGACGGGCATCAAGGCGTGTGCGGAGATCGAAAGACATGCAGGCCCCGGTCCGGAAGGTAGCTATTCAAAACGGGCCGATAAAGACCGGCCCGTTTCAGGCGTCAGGCAGAAGCTGCGTCGTAAAACATCGAACTGCTTTGCTGCTCGACCAGCGCCTGCTCGATGGCAGCCTGATGCACTTCGTCGGCATGCCCCTCGCCCGCTTCAGGCTTGATGCCCAAGCGCGAGAACAGCAGCATGTCTTTGTCGGCTTGCGGGTTGGCGGTGGTCAGCAGTTTGTCACCGTAGAAAATCGAGTTGGCGCCAGCAAAAAACGCCAAGGCTTGCATTTGTTCGTTCATCGCTTCGCGGCCGGCAGACAGGCGCACGTGGGATTTGGGCATCAGAATACGCGCCACGGCCAGCATGCGAATGAAGTCGAAAGGGTCGACGTCTTCAGCGTTTTCCAGCGGCGTACCAGCGACCTTGACCAGCATGTTGATCGGCACAGACTCCGGATGCTCCGGCAGATTGGCCAGCTGGATCAGTAAACCGGCGCGGTCATCAAGCGACTCGCCCATGCCCAAAATGCCGCCAGAGCAAATCTTCACTCCCGCATCGCGAACATAAGCAAGGGTTTGCAGGCGCTCGCCATATGTACGGGTGGTAATGATGCTGCCGTAAAATTCCGGCGAGGTGTCCAGGTTGTGGTTGTAGTAATCCAGCCCTGCGGTGGCCAACGCCTCGGTCTGCTCCTGGTCGAGACGGCCCAGGGTCATGCAGGTTTCCAGGCCCATTGCCTTAACGCCTTTGACCATTTCCAGCACATACGGCATGTCTTTGGCAGACGGATGTTTCCAGGCTGCGCCCATGCAGAAACGGGTCGAACCGATGGCCTTGGCACGCGCGGCTTCTTCGAGGACCTTCTGCACTTCCAGCAGTTTTTCCTTTTCAAGCCCGGTGTTGTAATGACCGGACTGCGGGCAGTACTTGCAGTCTTCAGGGCAGGCGCCGGTCTTGATCGACAACAGGGTGGAGACTTGAACACGGTTGGCGTCGAAGTGAGCGCGATGCACCGTTTGCGCCTGAAACAGCAAGTCATTGAATGGCTGTACAAACAACGCCCTGACCTCGGCTAAAGTCCAGTCGTGACGCAAAGTGGCGGTGGTGCTGGCGCTCATCGGGCGGCTCCTTGGTATTTCTGGGCAATGCGCGAGGGGCGAAAAAGACCACACACGCAACACGGATGTCGGGCATATTTAAGGAAGAGCCATGCAGTGTCAACCCAGGCACTACCATCAGGTTTACATCTGGTTAAAAAACAAACAAATCTGCCTGTTGTGCGATGAACGCAGCGAGGTGCCAACCCCCATCTGTGTGCCCTGCGAAGCCGAGTTGCCTTGGCTTGGCGCGCAATGCGAGTGTTGCGCACTGCCCTTGCCCGGCGCCGGCCTGAGCTGCGGCCTTTGTAGCAAGCGTCCGCCGGCCTTCAGCCAGGTTATCGCGCCGTGGCGGTATGACTTTCCGGTCGACAGCCTGATCACCCGCTTCAAACACAACGGCAAGTTGCCGATGGGGCATTTACTGGCCGACCTGTGCGGGCAATTTCTTCAGCACCGCTTCGATGAAGGTGTGCCGCGCCCGGATTACCTCTTGCCAGTGCCTTTAGCCGTCAAACGCCTGCGTCAGCGCGGCTACAACCAGGCGGCAATGCTCGCTGGATGGCTGGGCAAAAAGCTGCAATTGCCTGTCGACGAACACCATCTGCTGCGCAGCCGGGAGACCGCAGCGCAACAAGGCCTGGACGCCAAAACCCGCAAGCAGAACCTGCACGGCGCCTTCACCCTGATTGATGCCGACTGGGTGCGAGACAAGCACCTTGCATTGGTCGACGACGTCCTGACCACCGGCTCGACGGCAGAGGTTATTGCTCGCCTATTGAACGACGCCGGTGCGCGACGGGTGGACGTCTACTGCCTGGCAAGAACACCCAAGCCAGGTAGTAGGTGACTCAGGTAAGTCTGGCGATTATCGTTCCCACGCTCCAGCGTGGTAACGCCCTTCTGGACGCTCCGCGTCCGGCTTTCGACGTCACGCACAAGAACGATCATACTGCCCTCTCTTCCCCAACCCGCCCGGATCACCATGTCCCTGCCCCCCTTGCTCACGCAATACATGGTCCGTCGCCCGCAACGCATTGCGCTGTTGCAGCATATTGCCGAACAGGGTTCGATCACCCGTGCCGCGAAAAGCGCAGGCTTGAGTTACAAGGCCGCCTGGGACGCCATCGACGAACTCAACAACCTGGCGCAAAAACCACTGGTAGAGCGCAATGTCGGCGGGCGTGGCGGTGGCGGCGCCAGACTGTCGGTCGAGGGCGAGCGAGTGCTGCGTCTGTATCAGCGGGTGCAAGCCTTGCAGGCTCAGGTGCTGGAGGCTGCCGAACACAGTAGCGACCTCGACCTGCTCAATCGCCTGACCCTGCGCACCAGCGCGCGCAACCAGTTGCTGGGGCGGATCGTGAGCATCACTCAGCAAGGGCATAACGATCAGGTGCGCCTGCAATTGGCCGATGAGGTGTTTATCGATGCGCAGGTGACGCACGACAGCACGCTGAGTCTGGGCCTGGAAATCGGCACGGACGCTGTTGCACTGATCAAGGCGGGATGGCTGGAATTACACGCGCCGGGCGCCGAAGAAACAAATGGAAACAATTGCTTGACCGGTCATATCGAAAGCGTCATCGACGCCGAAAACGGCCCCAGCGAAGTGCGCATCGCATTGCCCAGCGGCCAGACGCTGTGCGCCCTCGCGACACCTTCGCAGCTGCACGCGCAGCAGTTGAAAACCGGCGCCAGCGTGCAGGCAAGATTCGCAGCTTCGTTCGTGCTGCTGGGTATACCGCTGTAAGCCCAGGCGCGTCATCACTGCGACACAATTTCGTCATATGTGCCCACTAAGGTGGCTGCCATATTCGAGGGAGCCGTGATGATGAAACTATTAGAAGAAAATCAGACCACCGATCTGGAAAGCATGGTCGCCACTACCAAGGCCGGCCTTACCCGCCGAGGTTTCATCAGCGCCGGGGCGTTGTGCGGTGCTGCGATGTTTCTGGGCGGCAACCTGCTGAGCCGCACCGTGCTGGCAGACAGCGTCAAGGCAGCGTCCGGCGCCTTGCTGGGTTTTGACAGCATCGCTGCCGCAACCGCCGACAGCATCAGCTTGCCAAAAGGCTACACGTCATCCGTTCTGATCAGTTGGGGCCAGCCGCTGCACGTGGGCGGCCCGGCCTTCGATCCAAGCGGCAAGGGCACTGCCAAGGCTCAGGAAGAGCAATTCGGCGACAACAACGACGGTATGTTCCTGTTCCCTATGCCGGGGCACACTGATCGCGCCCTGATGGCGATCAACAACGAATACACCAACTACCGTTACCTCTTCGATCACGGCAAAGAGCCGCAATCGGCTGAAGAAGTGCAGAAGGCACTCGCTGCAGAAGGCGTTTCAATAATCGAGGTGCGGCAGAAAGACGGCAAATGGCAGTTCGTCCAGGACTCGCACTACAACCGTCGCGTGCATGGCAATACCCCGATCGACCTGAGCGGCCCCGCAGCCGGTCACGACTGGCTCAAGACCGACGCCGACAAGACCGGCACACACGCTTTGGGGACCTTTCAGAACTGCTCCAGCGGTCAGACGCCGTGGGGCACCTACCTGACGTGCGAGGAGAACTTCACTGATTGCTTTGGCAGCAGCAACCCCGAGCAGAAGTTCGACGCAGGCATGAAGCGCTACGGCGTCGTGGCCGCCAGCAAGGAGATCAACTGGCACCCGCACGATCCGCGCTTCGATATCGCGAAAAATCCCAATGAAGTGAACCGCCACGGCTGGGTGGTCGAGATCGACCCGTTCGACCCCAAATCGACACCGGTCAAGCGCACTGCACTCGGACGCTTCAAGCACGAAAACGCTGCCTTCACGCAAACCAAGGGTGGGCGCGCTGTGGTGTACATGGGCGATGACGAGCGTGGCGAATTCATCTACAAGTTCATCAGCCGCGACAAGATCGATCACCAGGACCCGAAAGCCAATCGGAATCTGCTGGACCACGGCACCTTGTACGTGGCGCAGTTCGACGCGGGCGATAGCAATCCGGATCATCCGAAAGGTAAAGGCCAGTGGCTCGAACTGACTCACGGCAAAAATGGACTGGACGCAGCCGCCGGCTTCAATAATCAGGCAGAAGTGTTGATTCATGCGCGTCTGGCCGCCAGCGTCGTCCAGGCCACACGCATGGACCGCCCGGAATGGATCGTGGTCAGCCCCAAGGACGGCCAGGTCTATTGCACCCTGACCAACAACATCAAGCGTGGTGACGAGGGGCAGCCTGTCGGCGGGCCGAACCCGCGCGCCAAAAACCAGTACGGGCAGATCCTGCGCTGGAGCGAAGAAGACAGCAATCCTTCGGCGATGGACTTCGAGTGGGATCTGTTTGTGGTGGCGGGCAACCCTGCCGTGCATGCTGGAACACCCCAGGCCGGGTCGAGCAACATCAACCCGCAAAACATGTTCAACAGCCCGGATGGCTTGAGCTTCGACCAGGCAGGTCGCCTGTGGATCCAGACCGACGGAGACTCCAGCAACAAGGGCGACTTCGCAGGAATGGGCAACAACCAGATGCTTTGCGCAGACCCGGCCAGCGGCGAGATTCGTCGTTTTCTGGTCGGCCCGGTCGGCTGCGAAATCACCGGAATCAGCTTTGCGCCTGACTACAAGACAATGTTCATCGGCATCCAGCACCCTGGCGAAAACGGTGGCTCCACCTTCCCCGAACACCTGCCCAATGGCAAGCCACGCTCATCGGTGATGGTGATCACGCGTGAAGACGGCGGCGTTATCGGCGCCTGATCGGCGGAGCGCTGAGCAAGGAGCACGCAAAGCGCTCTGCCTTACATGCAAGGCCCGAACTCTCAGGAGATAGGGCCTTTGTGGGAGCGATCATCACTCGGACGTCAATCGATCAGCCCGTTCACATCGTAAAACGGATACGGTCCTTCATAGTCGCCGAACACCGCGTTGTGGCTCACCAAACCTTGCTCGGGAACCCAGCGGTGCAGTACGTAGCCTGCCGGTTCAAGGTTGAAATGTGCAGGAGCGGCCTCATCCAGGTCCAGCACGATCTGGTGCGAGGTGCCGGGACAGATACTCGCCAAACTGCCACCAAAACGGCGCTGCATCGGTCGATGCAGATGGCCACACAACAGGCGCTCTACCTGCGGATGCTGCGCGATCACACGCTCCAGCGCCGACGCATTGCCGAAGGGTTCGCGGTCCATGTGGCCAATCCCGGTAATAAACGGCGGGTGATGCAGAATGATCAAGGTCGGCACATAAGGGCGTCGCGACAGTTGGGCATGCAGCCAGTCCAGTTGGCAGTAATCCAGTTGCCCGCCATGTTCGCCGGGAATCGTGGTGTCCATTCCGATCAGGCGTACTGGATACTGTTCCACCACCCAGTCCAGAGGCCCGCTGGCCGAAAAGGGCAGATACACCTGGTCGGCAAACGCAGCCAGCAGGTTCTCCCGGTTGTCGTGATTGCCAGGCACCAGGTAGAACGGCATTTGCAGACGCTCAAGCTCTGGCTTCAGCACGGCATATTCATCCTCACGACCGAAGTCCACAAGGTCACCGCTGATCACGACTATGTCAGGCCGCTGTTTGCTGGCGTTGATATGAGCGACGGCGCGGCGTAACGCCCCCAGCGTATCGACCACGCCGTAGGTCAGACGACCATCGGCTTTCAGGTGCAGGTCGCTGATCTGAGCAATAAGAAACGAACGGTTCACAATAATCTCTCGACAGAAAACGGTTTCACGAATGCAGTGTGAACAGCATTTGCGGTTCGACGCTCAGGGCGATGACAGCATGTGCGGCATAAATTACGTTGTCGGTGCTGTCCACCAGCAACGGCTGAGCTGCGCCCACATCCACCAGCAAACGGCTTTGCGCCCCCTGAAAAAACTGCCCGACCAGACGCCCATGAAGCTGCCCGCCGCCTGACATCGGCTGCAAGTGCTCGGGACGGCAGTAGACTGTAGACGGCACATCGGCACCGCGCCACGGCAGCTCGCCGCCGCTTACCTTGAGACCGCCAGATGTGCGCTCGACCACGCTGAATGCGTTCAGATTGCCGACAAACCCGGCGACAAATGCGTTGGCGGGTTGTTGATAGATTTCCCTCGGTGTCGCCAGCTGCGACACACAGCCTTTTTCCATAACCAGAATCCGGTCGCCCAACGCCATCGCTTCGCCCTGATCGTGGGTGACGAAGACCGACGTAATACCCAGCCCGCGCAGCAACTGATCAAGCTCGCTACGCAGGCGCTCACGCAACTGCGCGTCCAGCGCGGCAAGCGGTTCGTCAAGCAACAGCACCCGAGGACGCGGCGCGAGGGCACGGGCCAGCGCGACCCGTTGCCGCTGGCCGCCAGACAGCTCGTTGACGCGACGATTGCCATGACCGGTCAGGCCGACCAGCTCCAGCAACTCATCACAACGTTTATTGCGCTCGGCAGCCGACAGCCCTCGAATCTTCAGGCCATAGACAATGTTGCCTGCCACATCAAGGTTCGGAAACAGCGCGTAATTCTGAAACACCATGCCGACATCGCGTCGCTCGATAGGCAGCCGGGTGACGTCCTGATCATCGAACAGCACCTGACCGACATCCAGGCGTTCAAGGCCGGCGATCAACCGCAAGGTGGTGGTTTTGCCGCAACCGGACGGGCCGAGAATCGCCAGCGTTTCGCCGGGCTCGATGGTCAGGTGCAGATCCTGTACAGCAACGGTGCCATCGGCAAATGCCTTGCGGCAGCCCTTCAGGCGAATGGTGGTTCCGCTCATCGGCTCTCTCCACGGGCAAGACGCGCGCTGATGGCCTGCAACGCAATCAGCAGCGGCACAATCAGCAACAGAAAAAGAAGGGTGTAGGCGCTGGCAACTTCCAGCCGGGCCGAGGCGTAGCTGTCGGCCAGACCGACCGGCAGGGTCTTGGTCATCGGCGTGTGCAGCATCCAGGTCAGGTTGAATTCACCCAGCGACAGGGTGACGACCATCAGCACGCCGGCAAGAATCCCGGCCCTGCAGTTAGGCACCACCACGCTGAAGAAGCGCTTGATCGGTCCGGCACCCAGGCTGGCAGCAGCCTCCTCGAGCACCGGCAATTGTTGACGCTGCATGACGGCCATGACCGGTCGTACCAGAAACGGCAACGTAAACAGCACATGGCCGACCAGAATGAACAGCCAGCTGCTGCGAAAGCTGCCGAACTGGCCGTAGGTCAGCAACAACGCCAAAGCACTTGCCAGACCGGGCATGGCGACCGGCAGGACCATCAGCTCTTCAAACGCACGGCTGAAGCGATTGTTCATGCGCACCAGCGCATACGCCGCCGGAAC
Source organism: Pseudomonas coronafaciens pv. oryzae str. 1_6 (assembly GCF_000156995.2). NCBI lineage: Bacteria > Pseudomonadati > Pseudomonadota > Gammaproteobacteria > Pseudomonadales > Pseudomonadaceae > Pseudomonas > Pseudomonas coronafaciens. The sequence continues at coordinate 5,061,128 of NZ_CP046035.1, forward strand.
ACCGACCACGCATACGCAAATCGCACAGGCCACAGCTAGTTGCAGCGACAGCCAGACGGTCGGCGAATAGGCCTGCCAGACCTGTATCAGCCAGTCGAAGGTCAGGCCGCTCGACAGTCCGAGAAAATAATTGCGGGTCAGGCCGGCCAGCAGCGACAGCACGACCGGCACCAGCATGAATGCGCAGACCAACAGCGTGAAGGCCAGCTGCGCAGCAAACAATGGCGAACGTTTCACAGGGCGACTCCCGACTTGCCGACCATGCGGCGGGCCAGCAACAGCACCGCCCAGGTCACCAGCCCAAGGATCACCGACAGCGCGGCAGCCACGGTGAAATTGGCGTAATTGGTGAACACGTTGTAGATCGCCACCGGGGTAACGTTCAAGCGCGTGCCCAAGGTGAAAGCAGTGCCGAATGCGCCCATCGAGGTGGCGAAGCAAATTGCACCGCAGGACACCAATGCAGGTGTCAGCCCAGGAATGATCACGTCGCACACCACACGCCAATGACCGGCACCCAGCGAATGAGCAGCCTCTTCAAGACTCCGGTCCAGGCTTTCGCAGGCAGCCATGACGGTGAGGATCACACGCGGTATAGAGAAATAAAGGTAGCCGATGAACAGCCCGGTGAGGGAATAGGCAAACACCCATCGTTCACCGGCCAGCTCCAGACCGAGGGCAGCGAAGATCCCTTGTCGACCGGCCAGCAGAATCACCAGAAAGCCGACCACCACGCCGGGAAACGCCAGTGGAAAGGTCAGCAACGCCACCAGTGCAGAGCGTCCGAAGAAGTGGTTGCGGGCCAGAAACACTCCGCTGATGCCACCGACCAGCAATGCCGCCAGCGTCACCACCAGCGCCAGCACGCAGGTTTGCAGCAGGCTGCCGAGGTACTGAGCGCTGCTCAATACCTGCCAGTAACCGCTGCCATTGCCATCCGGATCTTGCGTACCGAGCATGATCAGGTGGGTCAGTGGCAGCAGCCAGAAGGCCAGCAATACCGCCATCGCCGGGGCCAGCGCCACCGCAGCGGTCGGGCGTAGCCGCAGCCTGAGAAATCCGCCCTTGCGCAAAGCCGGCGCTTGTCCCGACGAGGCTGACATTACTTCACCTCACGCAGATAACGAGCGGCGAAGGCTTCCTGCACGGCTGCCATGTGCTGGTAATCCACCACGCCGGCGCGGGCATAATCACTGTCCGGCAGGAACTGCGCAGCCACGTCGGCCGGCATCGTCGAGCGCACCGGGCGAAGATAGGCCTTGGCCCACAGTGCCTGCCCTTCATCGGACAACACGAAATCCAGCACCTTCTCGGCGTTGGCGCGATGCGGCGCCTTGGCGACCATGCTCATCACGTAAGGCACACCGATGGTGCCTTCTTTGGGGATCACGAAGGCGACGTTGGCCTTGTCCTTGTAGCGGGCGCGGTAAGCGTTGAAGTCGTAGTCGACCAGAATCGGCAGCTCGCCGGACAGCACGCGGGCATAGGCAGTTTGCTTGGGCACGATGGGCGAGTTCTTCGCCAGTTTCTGGAAGAAATCGATGGCCGGACCGAAGTTATCCAGGGTGCCGCCCATCGCCTGATTGATCGCTACAGCGGAAACGTAGCCGACGAAGGCGCTGGAAGGATCAAGGTAACCGACCATGCCCTTGTATTCGGGTTTCAGCAGATCAGCCCAGCTCTGCGGCACTGGCAGACCGCCCAGTGCATCGACGTTGACCATGATGCCGAGGGTGCCTGAGTGAATGGCGAACCAGTGCCCTTGCGGGTCTTTCAAACCGGCTGGAATGTCGTCCCAGTGCTTGGGTTTATAGGTATCGACCACACCCGCTTTTTGCGCCTGCAGGCCGAAAGTCACGCCGTAATACACCACGTCGGCGACCGGGGCTGCCTGCTCGGCGACAATCTGCGCCAGCGCCTGCCCGGAGTTCTTGTTGTCCAGCGGCACTTGAACACCCGTGCTGTCGGCAATGGCCTTTAGCTGAGTCCCCCAGTCAGCCCATTCAGGTGGGCAGTTGTAGCAGATGGCGGTTTCGGCGGCCTGGGCGAGGCTGGCCGCACCGCATAACAGCAGTGCCGCAAGGGTTTTACTGAGGCTGAGCATGAAGCATCTCCTGGTAGGGCTGGGTGCTTTCGCCGGGCCGGATGTGGCACGGCAGACAATGAGAAACCGCTGCCGACCCGGCAATCCGGGCCAGCAGTTGGTCGATGAGCAGGTGGGCGAGCTCGGCGATGGGCTGCACCACACTGCACAGCGTCGGGTGCATCTGGGTGCCCAGCGCAATGCCGTCGAAGCCGATGACCGACAGGCGTTCGGGAACGCCCCAGCCATTGCGTCGCAATTCGGCAATCAGACTGATGGCCAGCAGATCGTTGGAGCAGACCAGGGCGCTCGGTGCGCCTTGACTGCGCAACAAGGGCTCGAGCGCTGCAAAGTCGGCGCGGGTGTGATCCGGCATTTCAATCACGGGGCGCGCCTCAAGGCCACCTTCGTTCATGGCATCGCGATAGCCTTCATAGCGCAGGCGGGCGCGGTCGGACTGCATGACCGGGCCTGCAACCATGGCGATACGCTGATGGCCAGCGTCGATCAGGTATTGGGTCGCCAGCGCCATGCCTGCGCGGTTATCCACAGACACAGCGCTGTAATCCACATTGCCGGCCTGGTGATAGGCCAGCACGAACGGAGCGTCCTCACTGGCCAGACTTTCCAGAACACGATTGTGCTCGGCGTCGGTTACGGTCAGCACCAGGCCGTCGACTCGCTGGCGCAGCAGCTCTTCAACCACGGCGCTTTCCCGCTCGGCGCTGTAGTCGGTGGTAGCCAGCAACAAGGTATAGCCGCGCGCCCGGGCCGCTCGCTCCATGGCCTGAAATTGTTCGGCAAACACTGGATTGAGCAGGTTAGGCACCACGACGCCGATCAGGTTGGTGGTTTGCAGACGCAACTGTCTGCCCAGCCGGTTAGGGCGAAAACCCAGCGTACGGGCTGCGGCGAATACTCGGTCACGGGTTTCGGAACGCACCACATCAGGGCTGGCAAACGCACGTGCAGCGGTGGCCCGGGAAACGCCGGCCAGGCTTGCAACCTCTTTCAGATCAGTCATTGTCGCTCGCTTGAGATCGATCTCATTGACGGCGACTCTATGCGCTCAACATGGCTGAATGGCGAACGAGGGATGACCGTTTAGTGACAGTCCGACCCTTGAGCACTTTAATCCGATGGGTTTGGCGAAGCGGGACCGGTCTGCGTTACCATCACCGGTCCGACGCGGCAACCTGCTGCGCGCAGGAGTAGTCATGGCTCACCCGTTTGCAACACTTACTCCCGATCTGGTCCTGGATGCTGTCGAAAGCATCGGTTTTCTCAGCGACGCCCGCATCCTGGCGCTCAACAGTTACGAAAACCGCGTGTATCAGGTCGGTATCGAAGACGGCCAGCCGCTGATCGCCAAGTTCTACCGCCCACAGCGCTGGACCAACGAAGCCATCCTCGAAGAACACAGCTTCACTGCAGAACTGGTCGAGGTCGAAGTGCCGGTTGTTGCGCCGATGGTGCATAACGGCGAAACCCTGTTCGAACACGCCGGCTTTCGCTTCACGCTGTTCCCGCGCCGCGGTGGACGCGCGCCAGAGCCGGGCAATCTTGACCAGCTGTATCGTCTCGGCCAGTTGTTGGGGCGCCTTCATGCAGTCGGCTCGACCAAACCGTTCGCACATCGAGAAGCACTGGGCGTAAAGAACTTCGGCAACGATTCAGTCAATTACCTGCTGGAAAACGACTGCATCCCGCGTGGCCTGCTTCCGGCTTACGAGTCGGTAGCCCGTGACCTGCTCAAGCGTGTCGAAGACGTCTACTCCGCCACGCCGCACACCAATATCCGCATGCATGGCGACTGCCACCCTGGCAACATGATGTGCCGCGACGAGATGTTCCACATCGTCGATCTCGATGATTGCCGTCTTGGCCCGGCCGTTCAGGACATCTGGATGATGCTGGCTGGCGATCGTCAGGAACGCCTGGGTCAGTTATCCGAGTTGATGGACGGCTACAACGAATTCCACGATTTCGATCCTCGCGAGCTGGCTCTCATCGAGCCATTGCGCGCGCTGCGTTTGATGCACTACAGCGCCTGGCTGGCGCGTCGCTGGGACGATCCGGCTTTCCCTCACAGCTTTCCGTGGTTCGGCACCGAACGTTACTGGGGCGACCACATACTGGCACTGCGCGAGCAGATGGCTGCGCTGAACGAGGAGCCACTGAAGCTGTTTTGATGGATTGATAGCCTTCAACATCATAAAGAGCGCTTGTGTATGACGATAAGCGCTCCAGCGTGTGTACGATCACAGCCATCATCCGCATCACCCCACAATAAAACTGGAATCTTCTGTATTAAAGGGACGCTCCATGCAAGCTGCCAATCCACGTCGTGGATACATCCTGGGCCTGTGTGCCTACATCATCTGGGGCCTGTTCCCTCTCTATTTCAAAGCCATCGCCGCCGTTCCGGCCATCGAAATCATCATCCACCGCGCGCTCTGGTCGGCGCTCTTCGGCTCGATTGTGCTGATGCTCTGGAAGCATCCCGGCTGGTGGAGCGACCTGCGCAACAACCCGCAACGACTCGCCGTACTGGCGCTGAGCGGCACCCTGATCGCCGCCAACTGGATCGTCTACGTATGGGCTGTGAACAACGGGCGCATGCTTGAAGCCAGTCTTGGCTATTACATCAACCCGCTGGTCAATGTGCTGCTCGGCATGGTGCTGCTGGGTGAGCGGCTAAGGCGTCTGCAATGGGTCGCGGTCGCTTTGGCGGCGACAGGCGTCGCCCAACAGGTCTGGCATGTCGGCAGCTTGCCGTGGGTGTCACTGGCACTGCCACTGACGTTCGCTTTCTACGGCCTGATCCGCAAAAAGGCCCCGGTCGCTGCCCTGCCCGGTCTGGTCGTCGAGACCTGGATGCTGGTACCGCTGGCGTTGATCTGGCTGGTCCTCAACCCCACGGCCGTCAGCACACAAGCCGAGTTCTGGACGACGACCCAAGCCATATGGCTCGCCGCCGCTGGCCCGGTCACGCTGATCCCCTTGGTGTGCTTCAACGCAGCGGCCCGCCACTTGCCATTTACCACACTGGGCTTCCTGCAATACGTCGCGCCAACCCTGGTCCTGCTGCTCGCGGTATTGCTGTATGGCGAACAGCTGACCACCAGCACCCTCATCACCTTTGCCTTCATCTGGGCCGGGCTGGCGATCTACAGTGTGGATATCTGGCTGAAATCCCGCGGCCGTCGCTGATCAAAAAACATACAACGCCACGCAGGCCTTTCAAAACGGGGCCTGCAGAGGGTTCTCCAAGGGTTATCCACAGGCAGGCTGACCTTATCTGTGCACAAACCCTTGAAACTGTTGGATTTTTGATCAGTTCTCTACAGGCCACAGTGGACTTGGCGCGCAAGGCTATTCCCCCAGCTTATCCACAGGCAGGTGCACGGTTAAACTGGATAACCTGAAGACTCGAATCACTCTTCTCCACCCAACACCAACTCCACCATCAAATCATCAGCCAGCGTCTCAAGCCCTGCCTGCAGATCATCCAGCGACAAGCCCGCTGGCACGCCCAGCACTGCGTTGGCATGGAACAGCAGTTCGCTGCTCATGGGAGCCGGGGTGACGTCGGTAATCAGGTGCTCAACATTGACGCCCTGCCCGGCCAGCAAACGGGTGATATCGCGCACGATGCCAGGGCGGTCGTTGCCGACCAGTTCCATGCTGATCGGCCGAGTGGTGCCACTGGTTTCGACAACGCTTTCGGCCAGCAGCATGCGGATGCCATGCACCGACAATTCGTTCAGGGCCTTGATCAGGTCGTCGTACTTTTCTGTTTCGACACCAACCTTGAGTATCCCGGCGAACTGCCCGGCCATGCGTGACATGCGGCTTTCCAGCCAGTTACCGCCATGCTCAGCAATGCACTGGGCAATGCGTTCGACCTGCCCGGGTTTGTCGGGAGCAACCAGCGTTACGACGAGATGATCCACGGTCTATTCCTCTTGCAGTGCAGATGATTTGGACACTTCGATATTCCCACGAGTATAGGCGTGCTTGAAGGGCAACTCATGCATGGCAAATCGTGTACCGTCTGGCACGCTTTGTGGAACAATCCCGAGCGCTTTCGAGCGCACAGTGAAATAGCGTGACCCGGCATGAGTGTTCAGTCGTTTACTGACATGTTCAGCAACGTTTCCACGCGATTGCCGCTCATGTAGCATCCCCGGTCACGCACTACATGGCAAAAGATCAATAACAGAGCGCTCTCCGAGTGCGTTCGCCCCTGCTGAGCAGAGTGAGGCAAGTGTAATGACTGAATACGTTCAAGTCGGTGGCCTGCAAGTCGCCAGAGTCCTGTTCGACTTCGTGCAGAACGAAGCCATCCCTGGAACCGGCGTCGATGCTGCGGCGTTTTGGGCCGGTGCGGATCAACTAATCCACGACCTGGCGCCAAAGAACAAGGCACTGCTCGCCAAGCGCGATGAATTACAGGCACAAATCGATGCCTGGCACCGGTCCCGCGCGGGGCAGTCTCACGATGCCTCAGCCTACAAGGCTTTCCTGCAGGAAATCGGCTATCTGTTGCCAGAAGCAGCAGACTTCCAGATCACCACACAAAACGTCGATGAAGAAATAGCCAGCATGGCCGGCCCCCAACTGGTGGTGCCGGTGATGAACGCGCGTTTCGCCCTCAATGCGTCTAACGCACGCTGGGGCTCGCTGTATGACGCCCTCTACGGCACCGACGCGATCAGTGAAGAAGGCGGAGCCGAAAAGGGTAAGGGCTACAACAAGGTGCGTGGCGACAAGGTCATCGCCTTCGCCCGAGCGTTTCTGGATCAGGCTGCGCCATTGGCGGCAGGCTCGCACGTTGACTCGACTGCTTACAAAATGATCGACGGCAAACTGGTCATCAGCCTCAAGGGCGGCAGCAACACCGGCCTGCGTGACGACGCACAACTGGTTGGTTTGCAGGGCGATGCCTCGGCGCCTTTCGCCGTGCTGTTCAGACACAACGGCCTGCATTTCGAATTACAGATCGACCCTGCCAGCCCGGTCGGTCAGACCGATCCGGCAGGCGTGAAAGACATCGTCATGGAAGCCGCGCTGACCACCATCATGGACTGCGAAGACTCCATCGCGGCTGTAGATGCAGATGACAAAGTGGTCGTTTACCGCAACTGGCTGGGCCTGATGAAGGGTGATCTGGCGGAGTCGGTGTCCAAGGGCGGTGAAACCTTCACCCGCACCATGAATCCCGACCGCGTCTACACCACACCGCAAGGCGGCGAGGTCACACTGCATGGCCGCTCTTTGCTGTTCATCCGCAATGTCGGTCACTTGATGACCATCGATGCGATCCTCGACAAGCATGGCAATGAAGTGCCCGAGGGTATTCTCGACGGCCTGCTGACCAGCCTTGCGGCAATTCATAACCTCAACGGCAACAACTCGCGCAGCAACAGCCGCAGCGGCTCGATGTACATCGTCAAACCGAAGATGCACGGGCCGGAAGAAGCCGCGTTTACCAACGAACTGTTCGGACGTATCGAACAGGTACTGGGCTTGCCGCGCAACACGCTGAAAGTCGGGATTATGGACGAAGAGCGCCGCACGACGGTCAACCTCAAGGCCTGCATTCAGGCAGCGAGTGAGCGAGTGGTGTTCATCAACACTGGCTTCCTGGACCGTACCGGCGATGAAATCCATACATCGATGGAAGCAGGCGCGGTAGTGCGCAAGGCTCAGATGAAAGCTGAAAAATGGATCTCGGCCTACGAAAACTCCAACGTCGATATCGGCCTGAAATGCGGCCTGCAAGGTCGTGCGCAGATCGGCAAGGGTATGTGGGCCATGCCCGATCTGATGGCCGCCATGCTGGAGCAGAAAATCGCTCATCCACTGGCTGGTGCGAACACGGCCTGGGTGCCCTCACCTACCGCTGCTGCGCTGCACGCCCTGCACTATCACAAGGTTGACGTGTTTGCCCGTCAGGCAGAGCTGGCGCAACGCGAACAGGCTTCGGTAGACGACATCCTGACCATCCCGCTTGCACCGAACACCAACTGGACGCCGGAAGAAATCCAGAACGAACTGGACAACAACGCCCAGGGTATTCTTGGCTACGTGGTGCGCTGGATCGATCAGGGCGTAGGTTGCTCGAAAGTGCCGGACATCAACGACATCGGCCTCATGGAAGACCGCGCCACGCTGCGCATCTCCAGCCAGCACATGGCCAACTGGCTGCGTCATGGCGTGGTCACTGAAGCTCAGGTCCTGGAAAGCTTGAAGCGCATGGCACCCGTCGTGGACCGCCAGAACGCCAACGACCCACTGTACCGCCCACTCGCGCCAGACTTCGACAGCAACATCGCCTTCCAGGCGGCCGTCGAGCTGGTAATCGAAGGCACAAAACAGCCGAACGGATACACCGAGCCGGTGCTGCATCGTCGTCGTCGTGAGTTCAAAACCAAGAACGGAGTGTAAGGATTCCAGTCACCGGACCGGAGAGGCGGCTTGCTGCCTCTTCGGGAAGGTGATGAGTAAACATCGCGTTTTTTCGTTTGAACGACCCAGATACTTTCCAACTCGACACATCATAGAAGCAAAACAAACTTCATCCCGTTTGTGGGAAAAAGTTATCCCCCGCGTAAGACGCCTGATCAATATAGTAAGTCGAGTCTTAAATTATAAAAACGTAACCACAAGGTATTCCCGCGCACGACACACAGTGCTATCTCTCTTCCTGTTGCATTAACAAAAGTCATACATCTTAAACAACGTCGTTTAAACTGATGAGCATTGAGAGTGGCCATGACTTCAGTTCTGCTCAAGGAGAGTTGCATGAACCGACTGGCAATTGTTGTAGGTGATATGACCGATCATGGAGGACACGTCATGACAGGCTCCCCTCACCAAGAAAACGGGCATATACCCCCGTCGTACTTGCTCAGTCCTACACTGCGCCGACGTCTAAACAAAACCGAATCGTGTATGACGAGCATTTTCAAATGCTCACCCACCAACGCAATCGCCTTGGGCATCTGGATTACGTGCTGCTGGAACATAACCAATGCACGGCTCGCGGCACCCTCGATGAGCACGGCCACAGCCGCAAACATGGCAGTTCAAGCCCCTCGACCCTGCAGTTTGCCGCCTCCGCCCCTTGGCCTGTAATGGAGTAACTGAACATGTCCCTGAATTATTTCCAGCGCACCAATGCCGTCGGTCCCGATACCTACTTCGCCCTGCCACAGGGTGTGTCACGCACCTATGCACCCTTGGACACGCCACCCAAGCAAGTCATCATCGAAAACCTCGCCCTGTCCCGCATCCCGGGCGCCATGCGCAACATGGGCTGGGATACCGCTGCGGCGTTGATGCAACGATGGTTTGATAGCCCGGGGTAGGAGATGCCGGCGGATTGGAAAAAAAAAGAAACCAGACCTGAGCCTGCCGCATTAATGCCAGAGCAATGCGACGAAGACATAGTAAAGATGGAATGGGCAATGACATTTGAGCGATGCCGAGAGGCCGTCGCCTCGGCTGAGTCCAGACTAACCAGCGTCCCTGCCATAGGCCTCCTGAAAGAAAGATTAAAGCACGCTGGCTGGGATGGAAGGGGGTCATTCCGCTTGGGACACGAAAATCTAGGGGCAAGACAAATAGATAAATCATCTCAAATAAACATAAAAAACTTCGGTAGTACGTGGGACGTAGCTGATGATATGTACGGCGCCCTAGGATCCGCCACACTGAAAGTTGGCGTAATTGGAGAAGCAGTAGAAATAAAAAACAGATCAGATGAGAAACCTCGCTTTTTTTCAACATTCATAAGGCAGGTTTTTACATCCGCGACCATTATGACTTCAATGGGCTTCAGTACCTTGGAACATAGACAGAAGATCGGCTGCTCACAAAAACAGAGACAGTAATCGCTCTTACCCCGCAAGGAAATCTAATCATCAGACTCAAAGATGGTCCTTTTGCAGCGGTCACAAACGAAAACTTTCGCGACTACAGAGCTGCGCGCCATAAAGGTGGCGACTTTATTATCTACTCAGACGTACTATGGAAAACAATTGAAAAATGCATTGATCTCGGCGATTGGACATGAATATTCTGGGGCGACGCTTATTATTTTTATTTTCCTACATTACAATTTCAACAGGCGCCTGGACCGCTTCAGAGTGGTGGGAAAAGGGCTTAGCCACAAAGGAAAATCAAATCATCATTAGCCCCAACAAATGTTACAGAATCGAAAGCTATACGCCAGCATGGCTGCTTCCTACATGGTTACATCCATGGGGAACTCCCGATAAAGTTGAGAAACCTCAGTGGTTTGTTCAATGGATAGCTCCAGGCTTTGACCGGCTATATGACCACCGTACCAACGCTTTTCTGGGGGAAAGCGAAGTGTATGATTTTGGACGTACGGGCGGCGGCGGTACTTTCTGGGGTGACCGACTGCGACCCGGCGTATACGAAGGAATGATCTATATCGGCCCGAATGCCCCCGATTGCATCGGCGACCTACCCACACAGCTGACACCAGAAGAATGAAAGACCTTCGAAGGCGCATTTCCTTTCTAACAGCCTACACCGCCGTCGCCCTAAGCCTGTGGGCTGCGTCGGAGTGGTGGGAAATAGGCTTGGCCGAACGCTTGAGTGAACCCTATATCAGCCCTGGCGGTTGTTATCGCGTAGAGCTATTCAAGCCATTTTGGGTTTTGCCCATGATGTTTCACACAATGCCCGACCCGAACGAAGGTGTACCTCGGGAATGGCTCCCTTGGTGGGGCTACCCTGCATTTTTCCGTCTCTACGATCATCGCACTGGCGAATTGATCTCGGAAACCGAGATTCATGATCTGGAGTCGGCAGGCGGGCCAATGTCTTGGGGCGGTGGGTCAGGAATGGTCCATGCCGGAATGATCCCCATCGGGCCGAATGTCCCTGACTGTATGGGGGATCGGCCCACCGCACGTGGTGCGTCTCAAGAATGAAGCCGCCATCGACACGCATCATCTTTCTTGCAACCTGCATCACCATCGCACTCAGCCTATGGACCGCGTCGCAATGGTGGGAAAAAGGCTTGGCGGAAAGGTCAGGTGACCCGATCGTCAGCCCTGATGGCTGCTACAGACTCGAAACATTTAAACCATTCTGGGTACTGCCGAATATGTTTCATCGCAAGCCTCATCCTGACGAAGACGTACCGCCAAAATGGTTCCCGTTGTGGGGCTACCCTGGCTTCTATCGGCTGTATGACAATCGCAACGGTGAACTGATTTCAGAAAACAAGATTTATGACCTTGAAACAGCAGGATGGGGAATAGATTGGGGAGAAGAGTCGGGTTTCGTCTACGCAGGAATGATCCCCATCGGCCCGAACGCCTCTGACTGTATGGGCGATCAGTCGGCCATGCCTTGAACTTTCAGCCCCGCTCATCACCCTTCCGCTTTCATCAAAATAAAAAACCCGGAACCGAATCCACATACCGGCCACCCATCCAGACAGGTCCGAAAACCACCCGCCCAGGAAGGAGCGGTTTCAGGCACCTGCCCCAGCTGACCCACTAAAGGACGCAAACCGCGAGTCAGCTCTTAGCCCCACCCTCGAGCAAACACGCCTCCCCGTGCCGCCTTGGCAATTTGAAGAAGTGTCGCATGCAACGCTCAGGCGTCATGGCGATAGCCCTTCGAACACCTTTCACGCACCACCTAACGTGCAGTGTCGATTACTACCACCACCTGTATTGATCTGTCGAACTTGATACCTGAGCTGATGGAGCTGCTCATGAACTTAAGAATCGATACTCGTTCTACCAATCCGGTTGTACCTCTCGAAACAGGATCTACATCGCAGCCAACACCACCTCCCGCCCCCGTCAACGTGCATGAACCTACTCCCGTGGCAAACCCCGCAGCGCCACGGTCAGCGCCGGGCGTTCAGCAAGCACATGGTTTGAGAACGCGCCTGGCTGGAAAACTTTCAGAGCGCCAGACCAACTTCAGTCTCGGTATTCCTGGCACCGGTCGCACGCTTAACCGGCCGCTGCGCAGCGGGATTCCAGAGGAAGGTGAGCATACGTCGAGCAATGAAGATCACGATCCGTTGCTCAAAGAGGCGCATGAACTGCAGCGCCTGACCGAGTCGGCGCTGAACAGCCTGAAGGCAGCGCCGACGCCTCTCTGGGAGCGTCCTGCGCCTTCAACGGTCAGGCGCATCACCACCAGGATTATTCCGTGGCTCAAACCTGCCCCTTTGCGTGAGGTTGTCAGCAGTGACAGCGCAGCCAGGACCAAGGGCGCTAACTCGCAGCAGAGTGCTACAGCCATTGCAGCGACCGTCAAAGAGCTGAGCGCTCGACTGGATCAGCAGAGTAAGGTTCTCGCCACAGCGACCCATGCGCTGGTCGCGGCACGCGAACATCTTGAATCACTTGAACAGGCCACATTACCCTCGTCGACCGGGCGACTGGATCAGGCCAGGGTTCGTGTTCAACAAGCCGACACCACCACCCGCCTCGCCAGCCAGCAACTTCGTGAGCTGATTCAGGGTACAGAGGTGTTGCAACTGGGCGCGTTGAGCGAGGGGCAGGAGCAGGCTGCACAGAAAACCGAGTTTTCTCAGAAATGGCTCAGTGAACTGCGCACACGTATGCAGACGGTAGATGCCCGTTTCGGTGATCGGCACGCCGCTATCGCAATCGAGTTGAAACTCAAGGTAGCGGAAACCCGCGAGCTGATTTCGCTCGACCATGACATGACCGCCGCCGAGCAAACGGCCGCGCAGGCCAACGCACAGCTCTCTGCCTTGCGTACCCAGCGACAGGCAACGCCAGACGGTTCAGCCGAAGCCGAAAGGCTGGACAGTGTCATCGAACAAACGCTCACAACGCGTTCGCAGGCCATGCAAACGCATGAGCAACTGGCAAAAAGACTGGTGCGCGTCGATGCCGATGTTGCGCGTTTGAACGCCGAACTGGGCGAGCTTCACCAGCGGCTGGCTGTCGCCAGTAACGAACGTTCTGCACTCAAGACACTTGAACAGAAGCTGCCCGAATCAACACAGGTAACAGCGCCTGCAGAGGGGGAAACGCAAGAAAGAGACAACAAAACCGCCCTCAACAACATCCGCGAACAGTACCTCTCCAGTCAGATCAGTGAAGCGCATGCTTTTGCAACGACAGGCGCGGACGAGATTAAAGCGTCACTGCAACGCATTGCCGGCCGCCTGCAAGCTACGCCCCCGCCAACACCGATTCCGCCCTTTGCGGTTATCGAGATCGTTACGTCGGCGCTGGCAGAACTGACGGGCAATGACGCTGCACGCGCCAACCGCGTACTCGACCTGCTGAACCTGCATCCCCCGGAACATTGGCCGCGCATTGCAGAGGAGTTGTCCAGGTCGGTCAGGACGCGTAGCGCAAACAACAACAGTGTCCAGAGGGACACCCTCGACTTTTGTCGAAAACTGGCAAGTGTTCCGCGTGGCATGGAAATGCTTCAGTTGCTCTCCAGCGAAGGTACTAAACCGATAATGGCCGAACGGGCCAAGCCTTTGAGGGTGTTCTGGAACGCCGACGAGGCGCAGCAAAAAGAGCCCGATGGCAAGGTAAAGGCATGGCTGCAAACGGCCAAACAGGTGGCACGTCATAAGCTGGATGGCAGCGAGAAGTCGTTCGACGATGTCGATCACGCCGCCTTCAATGCGGTTCGTAACGGCTATTACAGCAATGCTCCCGGCACGCCGTATGCGCAACATGACCAACGCCTGAAAAAAGCCACGATGGAATGGGTCATGCGCGCCGTTGCAGCCAATACTCCAGAGCAGACCACGGCAACTGCCCCAGCGAAAAGCTCGTTGCCACGCCGCCTCGCCCCAACGCTGAACAAGACACCTTTTGCCAAATCGACGCTGGATCGCGCCTACACGGTGGGCGAAAGCATGGGGCTGCAATCGCCCAGAAGACAAGTTGATCAGGTTATTACAGCGCGAATAAAGCAGCTGGAAGAAACCCTGAAAAACTGCCGCGGCGCACCGGAACTGCAACTTGAGATTTCGGCAGCCCACGCCATGCTCGACCACCTGAAAACACTGGAAAAGAAAGGCACTCATCTGTCGCAAGCGACGCTGAAAAAGCGTGATGGCAAATCGATGCAAAGCCTGCTGAAGGCTCGCGTCCACCAGCAGCGGCTGTCGCAGATCTGGGATAAGCCGGACGCGAACGGCAAGCGTGCAGCCAACGTTCTGCAAAAAGCTCAACACATTGAACTTCCGCCGCTTTACAGCGAACTTGCGAGCAGCAAATTGTCAGTTTACGAGGCAATCAATCGTGTCGATGAGCACCTGCGCGAGATTTTGCCGCCAGCGCTGCAACCCGCTCAATCTGTTGACGAGGTGCTTGATCAAGACCTGAGCGCAGCGATAAAACTGTTGAAAACCCGGCACCTGAGCGAGAAAAGCGACATCGTGACGTTTTTCAAACCGTTCATTCTTGAAAGCCGCCTGCGCGACCGACTGCGCCTGGGCGGTGGCGGTACCCTTGGGTTAGGCCTGCCGTCTCTGCCCTATGGCTTGATATCGCCCACAGTGTCGCCGATCTTCTCGGCAGAAAAGTCGCGCAGTGACGAAGCGTTTGCCCAGTTGTTCATGCCGATTCTGGGAATGGAAATGTCCTTCGGCAGGGCCCGAACCGAGGCCGCCGAGGCGACCATCGGTGTGGCCGTCGGCGGCGCGGTTGCAGAAGGGGTGGCGATACAGGCTGCGTTCACTGGCCGTTTTAGCGCCCAGCAAACCCAGACCAGCTCGACCCTCATGCGTTTTTTCCGCACTCGCCACAAAGACGATGAAATGCGCGGCAACATGCTTACCGCTCTGGACAGCATGGTGCGCTGGGACATCATCGAGCCCACACAGGGCCAACGTTATTCCGGGCCGCTGGAATCCATACTGGCGCGTAGCCCTGAGGTCTCTGTGAGCCAGATCGATGCGACTTCCAGTACCCGCAACGTAGCAGCGCGTGTGGCATTACGCGCGCCGGCTGCACGCTTCAAGGATGGCTCCAGTGGTGCATCGCAGACATTGACGCTGGAACCCTCGCTGTACGCCGAAGCTGATCGAATAAAAGAGCAACGCACCGAAACAGGAGGATTCATCAGCGTCGTAGGCGCCAAGGCTGACACCGCCCAGCAACGTGCGGGGGTCACTGCCAACCTGAACTTCGCGCCGATAGCCAGCTCGGCCACGCCAGCAAAAAAAGACGCTGACTATGGTGTTCAGGGTCAGGGGCTGGGTTTGCAGCTGGGAATGTCACGCGATCTGGCTTGGGCGCTGGAAAAAAACGAAATATCGCCCTTTCTGATCGGCGACAAACAGGACGCCGATCTTGACCGACACTATTCCACGCCGCGCGATATGCAGGCCGAGATCACCGCCAACCGCGACCTGTGGTTGCTGCGCTGTATCGAAACGCTGGAGCCGGATGAGACCGGCAATAAAAACACCCCGGACAACCGTCTGCGGGCAGCCATGCATCTTGATGCTTTCGAGGCGACGATCAAGCGTCTGAGCAAGGACAGCAAGTATTGCCAATACAACGTCAACTACTCGATGAAAGGTCGGGCCGGGGCCGAGATAGACGGGTATCGAGGCATTCAGACCCTGGCATTGCAGCGCGGAGACGCGCAGGCGGCGGAAAAGGCCAGACAGGCCATTGACGATATTTTGTTGACCAAAGAGACGTGGCGGCCACTGGTGTTGATAGTCCGCGAGCGGGCGCGGGACTCGACCGTCGTCGGCTGGCGCAACCTGCTGCGCTGGCAGAAGCTCTCCAATGTCGACGGTCAGCGCACCGCAGCGCAGTTTCCACCGCCTTGAACAGGGGGGTTCAGCGTGCCAGCGCAAGCATTGGCACGCTAGCCAGCCAGGTTTGGCAAGGCCTCAACCCACGCCCAACTCGCGCTTGACGAGCTTCACCAGCTGTTTGGTGTTCAGCGGTTTAAGCAGAAAATCCACAACGTCGAGGTGCATGGCGTCAATGGCGTCACGCACATTGGCGTCCCCGGACACGATGATGATCGGCAAATCCGCGCGATCCGATTCGCGAATCTTGCGGATCAGTTGCAGCCCGTCGAATGGGGCCATTCGCAGGTCAGTGATCAGCAGGCCAATGGACTGACGGGTTTCGAGCATGCGCAGCGCGATGTCGCCACCGGGCGCGGTCATGCAGCTGATGTCGTTGAGACTCAGAATTTCTGCCAGCAGTTCTCTCGCGTCACTGTCGTCATCAACGATCAGGACCCGTTGCGGGGCGTCGCGTTCAGGCGTGAGCATGACCTCATTGAGGGCATTGCGCTCATCGTCGCTCAGAATATCGTGGTCAATCATTGCAGTCTCATCATTCCCTGGACTTATCCGACAACAGATTCAGGTCAATCTGCGATGTATTTCGTCGGCATCCTGGCCAGGCGCAGCGCGCAATCCATTGCGTTTGTCTATCAGTTATCCGGCAATTACCCTGGCCGAGCAATCATTCTGGCGTAAGACTTACGTCCAATGGGCACCTGGCGGCAAGCGGCCGACCATGAGCACCAATAACAAGAACGCGGACCGGGCCATGAGCAAGGCAGATGCTTTCAACCAGGCAGGCAAGACTGCCGTGCTGCAGAACATACACGGCACCATGCAGTTCCTGCAAAAATTCCCGCCGTTCAACCAGATGGAAAACGCTCATCTGGCCTACCTTGTCGAGCAGTGTCAGCTCCGTTTCTACGCCGCTGACGAAAGCATCATCAAGCCTGGCGATGGGCCAGTAGAGCATTTTTACATCGTCAAACAGGGACGAATCGTCGGCGAACGGCCGCATTCTGCAAAAGGCGGCACAGAGACAACGTTTGAGATCACTACCGGCGAATGCTTCCCGCTGGCCGCTTTGCTGGGCGAACGCGCGACGCGCACCGAGCACCTGGCCGCCGAAGATACGTTTTGCCTGCAGTTGAACAAGCAGGCGTTCATCAAGCTGTTTGCACTGTCCACGACGTTTCGCGACTTCGCCTTGCGCGGGGTCAGCAGCCTGTTGGATCAGGTCAATCAGCAGGTTCAACAGCGCGCCGCCGAAACACTCGGTACACAATATTCCCTGAACACCCGCCTGGGCGACCTGGCCATGCGTCATCCGGTGATATGCAACCCTGACACGCCGATGCGCGATGCAGTGAAGCTGATGCATGAGCAGCAGGTGGGCAGTATCGTGATCGTCGACGAACAGCAAGCGCCGCTGGGCATCTTTACCCTGCGCGACCTGCGCGAGGCGGTTGCCGATGTGAATGTGGACTTCAGCGCTCCCGTCAGTCACAGCATGAGCCCGTCGCCCTTTCACCTGAGCCCGGACGCCAGCGCTTTCGATGCGGCCATTGCCATGACCGAGCGCCACATTGCGCATGTGTGCCTGGTCAAGGACGGAAGATTGTGCGGAGTTGTGTCGGAGCGAGATCTTTTCTCCCTGCAGCGCGTAGACCTTGTGCATCTGGCGCGCACCATTCGCACAGCGCCGCGCATTGAAGCGCTTGCCGGGTTGCGGGGCGATATCGTTCAGTTGGTCGACCGCATGTTGGCCCACGGCGCTTCGTCGACCCAGATTACCCAGATCATTACCCTGCTCAACGACCATACGGTCTGCCGGGTGATCGAACTGACGCTTGCGGAGAAAGGCGACCCCGGGGTTGCCTTCAGCTGGCTGTGCTTCGGCAGTGAAGGCCGACGCGAACAGACCCTGCATACCGATCAGGACAACGGCATTTTGTTCGAGGCGCGCGATGCAGCAGAGGCAGAACAGACCCGGAGGTTGCTGCTGCCGATTGCCGAACGCATCAATCAGAGCCTGGCGCAGTGCGGCTTCGCGCTGTGCAAAGGCAATATCATGGCCGGCAACCCTGACTTGTGCCTGTCACGGCAGGAATGGTCACATCGTTTTTCAGCTTTCATCCGCGAAGCCACTCCAGATAATCTGCTGGCGTCGAGTATCTACTTCGATCTGCGTGTGGTCTGGGGTGATGAAAACGGCTGCGAGCAATTGCGGCGCGGCATTCTTGACCAGGTCGCGGATAATCAGTTATTCCAGCGCATGATGGCCGATAACGCCTTGCGCCAGCGCCCGCCGGTGGGCCGCTTCAAGGATTTCGTCGTGGCTCGCAAGGGCAATGAAAAAGACACTCTGGACCTCAAGACCGAAGGTCTGACGCCTTTTGTAGACGGCGCCCGGCTGTTGGCGCTGGCCAACGGTATTGCCGTCAACAGCACGCAGGAGCGTCTGCGGCAACTGGTGGAGCGTGAAGTCATCGACCCTCTGGATGGTGCCGCGTACCAGGAGGCTTATCACTTCATTCAACAGACTCGCATGCAGCAGCATCAGTTGCAGAGTCGCCAGAACCTGGCGTATTCAAACCGCATTGACCCAGACACGCTCAACCATCTGGACCGACGCATTCTGCGCGAATCGTTTCGTCAGGCGCAGCGACTGCAAACCAGCCTGACACTGCGTTACCAACTATGAACCTGTTCGAATGGCTGAAACCGCGGCCGAAGACAACCCATCTGGACGCCTCCCACCTGGACCGGCTCAAACAACTGCCAGCTTGCGCCAGGCTCAGCGACAAGCCGTTGCGCCAGCAACGCTGGGTGGTGCTGGACCTTGAAACCAGCGGCCTGAACATGAGCCGCGATCAGGTGCTGTCCATCGGCGCAGTGGTGATTGAAGACGGCGCCATCGACCTGGGCCAGCAGTTCGAGCGCACGCTGTTGCGTGTCGATCACAAGGTCAGTCCCGCCGTGCTGATTCACGGGTTGGCACCCAGCGCGATTGCAGCGGGCAGCGAGCCGGTCGAGGCGTTACTGGATCTGATGGCGTTCATCGGCGACAGCCCGGTTCTCGGCTTCCATGCGCCGTTCGATCAGCACATGTTGTCGCGCGCGTTGAAAGAGAGCCTTGGCTATCGCTTGCAGCATCCGTTCTTCGACATCGCTGAACTCGCACCGATGCTGTGTGAACAAGCCAACCTGCGTCACGCAGGGCTGGACGACTGGACCCGCTTCTTTGGTCTGCAAGCAGAAGAGCGACACCACGCCAGCGCCGACGCACTGGTCACGGCGGAGCTCGCGCTGATTCTGTTCAGCCATGCCCGCAGAAAGCAGATCGACAGCCCTCTGCTGCTCGACGAACGACTGGGGCAATGGCGCAGACGCACGCAATCGCATTCGTTTTGAATGCGACCCGAGTTCAGCCCTGGGAAATGGTCTTGGCGATCACATCTACCGTCGCATCGACCTTCTCCCGGTAACGTTTCAGCTCGACCTTGTGCAGTTGCTCAAGCTCGATCTGCTGCGAGCAGAGGTTCAAGGCTGCCAGAACCAGCAAGCGATCACCGATCAGGGTCGGGTACTTGCGCTTGGTGTCGGCCAGCGACGCATTGAGCATCGCGGCGGCCTTCATGAGCGTGAGGTCTTCACCAGCCGGAGCCTTGACCGAATACTCGTTACCCAGAATTGAAAGAACGGTTACACCGCTGCCGTCGACGTTCATGCGCCGACAGCGCTTGCGCTGGTAGCGCGGTCAACCAGTGCCTGGATGCGGGCCGCGGTGCTGCCCTGTTTTTCTTCCTGCTCCATCAGACTCAGTTGCAAGTTCTCGTTCTCGTCCTTGGCTTTTGCCAGCTCTGCGTTGAGCTGTGCATTTGTGTCCTGAAGGGCCTGATTCTGTTGCACCAGATCACCGACAAGCTGTTCCAATTGGCTAAGGGAGGCTTCCAACATTTTGATTTCTCGAGCAAATTTCAACGGGCGCACACGATAAAGAAAAGTCACTGCGCATGCCAGCGCTCAGGGTTTGAATACTGACCTGTCACGGCATGGACACGTCGATAACGCAAACGCATGGGGGGCTTGTGACTGCATAATCCGGTTGCGGTTCCCGCTGTTCGTCAGGCCACATAAGGGTGCGACAAATGCGCGCAGCTTGCGGGCAGCCTGAAATCACCGAAAAGCCCTGTATCTCAGCCTTTTCAACAGCTTGCGCCGTCTGTCGAGACGACTCCCGGCTGATGGATATTGAGTGGATGCGCGCATTAAGTGCCTGCGGGCTCAAGACTTCAGTCGCATGACCGATAGGCAGCCATTCACTTCATCCCCTGCACCCGTTGAATCGCATGGAACGCGTACATAACCCTGGAAACTTTCTATGTCCCTGCGAAATATGAACATAGCGCCCCGAGCGTTTCTTGGATTCGCCATCATTGGCACACTCATGCTGATACTGGGTGTTTTTGCATTGTCACAAATGAGCAAGATCCGTAGCGCTACCGAAGTGCTGGCCGACAGCAATGTGCCCAGCATCAAGAGCCTGGATCGCTTTGCTGAAGTCAGCATTCGCTTGCGTGTTTTGTCTTACCGGTTGCTGGTCAACCGCGACCCGGAAACCCAGCAGAAGACCATCGACCTGCTGGCGATGCGCAACAAGCAGATCACTGACGCTCAGGCTGTCTACGAAAAGCTCATCAGCGACCCGAGCGAGCGCGATCTCTATGGCCAGTACGTGCAACTGCTGGGACAGTATCGACAGCTTGAAGAACGCCTGAAGACCCTGACGCGCGCCAACAGGCTCGATGAGCTGCAGAACCTGCTCAACAACGAGATGGTCAGCAACTCAGACCAGATGAACACAGTGCTCAGCAAGCTGGTAGAGAACAACACCGCGCAGTTGAACAAGGTCAAGACAGATGCCTCCAGCGAGTACGATTCGGCGCTGCAACTGGTGATCGGCCTGCTGATTGCTGCCACATTGCTGACCATCGTGTTTGCCTGGATGCTGATCAAAAGCATCACCACGCCGATTGCCACTGCTCTTCATGCGGCGGAAACCATCGCCAAAGGCAACCTGACCCAGCCAATCGCGATCGACGGCACCGACGAAGCAGGTCGCTTGTTGCTGGCCATGAAAACCATGCAGGATAAGTTGCGCGACACGTTGCAGGGTATCTCCGGCTCGGCCACGCAGCTGGCTTCGGCGGCTGAAGAGCTGAATGCGGTTACCGATGAAAGCGCACGCGGACTGGTGCAGCAGAACAATGAAATCGAACAGGCTGCCACCGCAGTCAACGAAATGACCAGCGCTGTAGAAGAAGTTGCCCGCAATGCCGTCAGCACTTCGCAAGCGTCGCGCAATGCTGCGACCTCGGCTGGCGATGGTCGTGACTTGGTGCAGGAAACCGTCAGTGCCATCGAGCGCATGAGCGGCGATGTCAAAGGCACCGCCGAACTGATCATCAACCTGGCTAACGAGTCACGCGATATCGGCAAAGTACTGGACGTGATTCGCAGTCTGGCCGACCAGACCAACCTGCTGGCCCTCAACGCGGCTATCGAAGCAGCGCGTGCGGGCGAAGCAGGCCGCGGCTTTGCAGTCGTGGCCGATGAAGTTCGTGCTCTGGCGCACCGCACGCAGCAATCCACCAGCGAAATCGAACGGATGATCGGCAGTATTCAGAGCGGCACCGAGCAGGCGGTCAGTTCGATGCGCAACAGTACGGAACGCGCTGAGTCCACATTAAGCATCGCCAAAGGTGCAGGCCTGGCGCTGAACACCATCAATGTCGCGGTCGAAGAGATCAACGAGCGCAACATGGTCATCGCCAGCGCTGCTGAAGAACAGGCTCAGGTTGCACGCGAAGTGGACCGCAACCTGGTGAACATCCGCGACCTGTCGGCACAATCCACCACCGGCGCCAACCAGACCAGCGCAGCCAGCACAGAGCTGTCACGCCTGGCCGTGGACCTCAACAGCATGGTATCGCGCTTCGCGCTTTGATCCGGCGGCAGGTGTGAGCGCCCGTTGAGCCATGATCGTGCCGATGCTCCGCGTCGGCATGCCGGAGCTTCACGCATCGATCAGCGCAACTACAGCCTCACACTCGCAAACGTCGACTCATTGCGCGCCTGACTCAAAGCCGAGAGCGGACCTGACAAGGGGGCGAGTACCAGCGCATGCGGGATTGGCATCATGGCAACCTGTTGCGCAGTGTTGGAGCCCACGCGCTCGTCGCGCGGCGGGATGCCGAAATATTCGCGGTAGCACTTGGAGAAGTGCGGTGTCGAAACGAAGCCGCACACAGACGCCACTTCGATTATCGACATCGGTGTCTGCTTGAGCAGTTGCCGTGCGCGAATCAGGCGCAGCTTCAGGTAGTAACGCGACGGCGAGCAGTGCAGGTATTTCTGGAACAGTCGCTCCAGCTGCCTGCGCGAGACGGCGACATACACCGCCAGCTCGTCGAGGTCGATCGGTTCTTCAAGGTTGGCTTCCATCAGCGCCACAATCTCCTGCAATTTGGGCTGATTGGTGCCGAGCATGTGCTTGAGCGGAACGCGCTGATGGTCTTGTTCGTTACGGATACGTTCGTAGACGAACATCTCGGAAATAGCGGCCGACAATTCGCGGCCATGATCACGACTGATCAGGTGCAGCATCATATCCAGTGGCGCTGTACCACCGGAGCTGGTGAAACGGTTGCGGTCGAGCGTGAACAACCGTGTGCTCATGGACACACGCGGAAAGGCTTCCTGCATCGCCGCCAGGCATTCCCAATGCACGCTGCAATCAAAACCGTCCAGCAACCCGGCGCATGCCAGCGCCCAACTGCCCGTACACACAGCGCCGAGACGACGCGACTGACGCGCCTGGCTCTGCAACCAGCTTACGTGTTCGCGGGTGACGGCACGCTGAATGCCGACGCCACCACAAACAATGACGGTATCGAGCGCTGGCGCCTTGTTCATGGCGGCGTCCGGGGTGATCTGCAAGCCGTCGCTGGCCCAGACCTGCCCACCGTCAAGGCTCAGCGTCGTCCAGCGATACAGCTCGCGACCCGACAACTGATTGGCCATGCGAAGGGGTTCTACCGCCGATGCGAGAGAGATCAGAGTGAAGTTGTCCAACAGCAGAAAGCCGATGGATTGCGGCGCGCGGTTCTGGGGTTGGGTCCCTGGATTGAACGATGTCATCACACTATCTCCTCTCACGTGGCTGTGGTTGGCCTCAAGACGGGCTCTTCTTATAGCCCTTTCCATTACAGGGCCTGAGAAGGACATCGCAAATCCCATGCCGAAAATTGATCGGCCATTCAATAACGTTTGAAAACGACGTCGCGAAGCGTCTAATCAGCAGCGACCCCTGTGTCTGTTTGCGACGCCAGAGCCCGCCGACTGCGGCATTCGATGAGCAATTCGGTAGCACTCCAGCCAAGTGCCAGGCGCCGCGTACACAGGGAGTGCTACTCAACGCACATGTGGACGAACCAGAGAACTTGATAGCTGTGCGCGCCAAAAGGTGGCGGCCGAAAAGGCCCGTGGTCGAAAACCGCGCAGCGCGCCAAAATGTCGGTCAGGCACCTGGATCAGAAGGCAAAAGTACACCCGATAGTGAACTTGTCGGCGTTACCCCCCTCAAAAGCACCGCGTTCGCGCAGGCACCGACCTGCCAACCGACGCTGCCGATATGCGCAGCGATTGCGTGACGTACTGGCCGCTTTTCAGCAGTTCCAACACTGCAACCAGGCGCGTGTACGATGCAAAGAATCTGTAAGCGACCTTGCGCGCACTGGATACGACGCCGCCTGCACTGGATACGACGCCCCCTGTAGGCGTTTGATTTCCCCTGTTACATGATCGGATCCGACTCGATCGCCAGGCGCAGTGATGGAGCTTCGCGAAAAGCCTTGCCGACCCATAAGCCGCGTCAGCGTTCACCTGCTGATGACCACAAGAAACTCACAGGAGTCCACCCAATGAAAGGTTCCAAATCGCTGCTCTTGGCCGCAACGCTATGTATGCCGGTGCTTGCTCAGGCAGCCGAGCCAGAGGCCTGTCATACGGTCAACTTCTCCGACGTAGGCTGGACTGACATCACCGTCACCACTGCGGTGACCAGCGCCGTACTCGAATCGCTGGGCTATAAGACCAAGACCACCATGATTTCCGTACCCGTGACCTACAAGTCGCTGGCAGACGGCAAGAACATGGACGTTTTCCTCGGCAACTGGATGCCGACCATGGAAAACGACATCAAGCCTTACCGCGAAGCCGGGACTGTCGAAACCGTACGCGCCAACCTCGAAAACGCCAAATACACTCTGGCCGTTCCGCAAGAGCTCTACGACAAAGGCCTGCACGACTTCGCCGACATCGTCAAATTCAAGAAAGAACTGGGCGGCAAGATCTACGGCATCGAGCCTGGCAACGACGGTAACCGCCTGATCCAGAGCATGATCGACAAGAACGCCTTCGGCCTGAAAGACGCAGGCTTCAAGGTCGTCGAGTCCAGTGAAGCCGCAATGCTCTCGCAGGTCGACCGCGCGGTTAAACGCAAAAACGACGTTGTGTTCCTGGGCTGGGAACCACATCCGATGAACACCCGCTTCAAGATGAAATACCTTACAGGTGGTGATGACTTTTTCGGCCCCAACTATGGCCAGGCGACCATCTACACCAACACTCGCAAAGGTTACAGTCAGGAATGCAGCAACGTAGGTCAGTTGCTCAAAAACCTGTCCTTCACGCTGGACATG
This sequence comes from Pseudomonas coronafaciens pv. oryzae str. 1_6, assembly GCF_000156995.2. Lineage (NCBI taxonomy): Bacteria > Pseudomonadati > Pseudomonadota > Gammaproteobacteria > Pseudomonadales > Pseudomonadaceae > Pseudomonas > Pseudomonas coronafaciens. The sequence continues at coordinate 5,085,798 of NZ_CP046035.1, forward strand.
GAAAGCACCCTGATGGGCAATGTTCTGGACGACAAGATGAAGCCTGACGCCGCTGCCAAGGCGTGGATCAAGAAAAACCCGCAAGTGCTCGATACCTGGCTCGCCGGCGTGACCACGGTTGATGGCAAACCTGGCCTGGAGGCAGCCAAGGCCAAGCTGACCCAGTAAGCCGAAAGCAGGCGGGTCTGGCCCGCCTGCTGTCCTCTTCACCTTCCGCAAGCGGATACCCGATACCATGCTGATAGATCAAAAAATCCCTCTGGGCGAGTACATCGCCGCATTTGTCGACTGGTTGACGCTCAACGGCGCCGACTACTTCGACGCGATTGCCTCGACACTGGAAATGATGATCCACGGGTTCACGTTCGCGCTGACCTGGTTCAACCCACTGGTATTGATCGGCCTGATCGCCGCGCTCGCGCACTTCATCCAGCGCAAGTGGGGCCTGACGGTTTTCGTGATTCTTTCGTTTCTGTTGATCCTGAACCTGCACTACTGGCAGGAAACCATGGAAACCCTGGCCCAGGTCCTGTTCGCGACCCTGGTCTGTGTCGTCATCGGTGTGCCGCTGGGCATCATTGCCGCGCACAAGCCGCTGTTCTACACCATCATCCGGCCGCTGCTGGACCTCATGCAGACAGTTCCCACCTTCGTTTACCTGATCCCGACGCTCACGCTGTTCGGCCTCGGTGTCGTTCCCGGGCTGATCTCCACAGTGGTCTTCGCGATTGCTGCGCCGATACGCCTGACGTACCTGGGCATCCGTGACGTGCCTCAGGAACTGCTGGACGCCGGCAAGGCCTTCGGCTCGTCGCGTCGCCAGTTGCTGACCCGGATCGAGCTGCCATACGCAATGCCTTCCATAGCCGCCGGTATCACCCAGTGCATCATGCTGTCACTGTCGATGGTAGTAATTGCCGCACTGGTCGGTGCCGACGGTCTGGGCAAACCTGTGGTCAACGCACTGAACACCGCCGATATCGCCCTCGGTTTCGAAGCCGGTCTGGCAATCGTATTGCTGGCAATCATGCTCGACCGCATCTGCAAACAACCCGAAGCCAAGAAAGGGTCCGACGCATGAGTACCATCAAATTCGACAAGGTAGACGTCATCTTCGCCAAGGACCCGCGTGAAGCTCTCAAGCTGCTGGACGAAGGCCTCACGCGTGACCAGATCCTCAAGAAAACCGGGCAGATCGTCGGCGTAGAAAGCGCCAGCCTGGATATCGAAAAAGGTGAAATCTGTGTCCTGATGGGCCTTTCCGGCTCAGGAAAATCCAGCTTGTTGCGCTGCATCAACGGCCTCAACACTGTCAGCCGTGGCTCGTTGTTCGTTGAACACGAAGGTTCGCAGATCAACATCGCCAGTTGCAGCGCAGCCGAACTGAAAATGATGCGCACCAAACGCATTGCGATGGTGTTCCAGAAGTTCGCCCTGATGCCTTGGCTGACAGTGCGCGAAAACATCAGCTTCGGCCTGGAAATGCAGGGCCGTCCTGAAAAGGAACGCCGCAAGCTGGTGGACGAGAAGCTTGAGCTGGTAGGCCTGACCCAGTGGCGCAACAAAAAACCCGACGAACTCTCTGGTGGCATGCAGCAACGCGTCGGTCTGGCGCGTGCGCTGGCGATGGATGCCGACATCCTGCTGATGGACGAACCGTTCTCGGCACTCGACCCGCTGATCCGTCAGGGTCTGCAGGACGAACTGCTCACCCTGCAAAGCAAGCTGAGCAAGACCATCGTTTTCGTCAGCCACGATCTGGACGAGGCCCTGAAACTCGGCAGCCGCATCGCCATCATGAAAGACGGCCGCATCGTTCAGTACAGCGTGCCGGAGCAGATTGTTCTCAATCCTGCCGATGAGTATGTGCGCACCTTTGTTGCGCACACCAATCCGTTGAATGTGCTGTGCGGTCGCAGCCTGATGCGCACGGTCGATGAGTGCACTCATGTCAACGGCTCGGTATGCCTGGACCCGAGCGTCGACTCATGGCTCGACCTGGCCGACGGCAATGTGATCAAAGGCGCACGCCAGGGTGCCGCGCCGCTTGATCTGCAAAACTGGACGCCCGGCCAGGACGTGAGCGCCCTGGAACGACGCCCTACTCTTGTGCACTCCAATATCGGCATGCGCGAAGCCTTGCAGATCCGCTACCAGACCGGCAATAAGCTGGTCTTGCAGGACGGCAACAAAGTGGTCGGCATTCTGGGTGATACCGAGCTGTATCACGCATTGCTGGGCAAGAACCACGGTTAACGCCTGAAACCGACAGGCCCACTCCCCTGCGCTGGAACGACTCCAGCCGGGAGCGGGCTTGTCTTCGTCCAGCACAGCGTCATCCCGCCTACCCTCCCGCTATTTTCACTCCCTCCTCCCCTATGTCGTAAACGCACCTTTGTGTGGCGTCCATAGGCATTTGACGACATCTGTCCGGCCCTACCATCGCTCTCAGAGGGCTCTGTTCGGCCCTAACGACAAGTCAGGCGCCGTGCCGCCGCTGGGAGATCCGCGATGTTCAGCAAGCAAGACCAGATTCAGGGTTATGACGATGCACTGCTGTCGGCGATGAATGCCGAAGAGCAGCGTCAGGAAGACCATATCGAGCTGATCGCCTCGGAGAACTACACCAGCAAACGCGTTATGCAGGCTCAGGGCAGCGGCCTAACCAACAAATACGCCGAAGGTTATCCCGGCAAGCGTTACTACGGCGGTTGCGAGCATGTCGACAAGGTCGAGCAACTGGCCATCGAGCGCGCCAAGCAGTTGTTTGGTGCCGACTACGCCAACGTACAGCCGCACTCCGGCAGCCAGGCCAACGCTGCGGTCTATCTGGCGCTGCTTCAGGCGGGCGACACCGTACTGGGCATGAGCCTGGCGCACGGCGGTCACCTGACCCACGGCGCCAAGGTCAGCTTTTCGGGCAAACTCTATAACGCCGTGCAGTACGGCATCGACACCACGACAGGGCTGATCGATTACGACGAGGTCGAGCGCATCGCTGTCGAAAGCCAGCCGAAAATGATCATCGCCGGCTTCTCGGCCTATTCAAAAACGCTCGATTTCCCACGTTTCCGCGCAATCGCCGACAAGGTGGGCGCTTACCTGTTCGTCGACATGGCCCACGTCGCAGGGCTGGTCGCCGCAGGGCTTTATCCAAACCCGCTGCCCTATGCCGATGTGGTCACCACCACCACGCACAAGACCCTGCGCGGCCCACGCGGCGGCCTGATTCTGGCCAAGGCCAACGAAGAGCTGGAGAAGAAATTCAATTCCGCCGTCTTCCCCGGTGGTCAGGGTGGCCCGCTGATGCACGTAATCGCCGCCAAGGCAGTGTGTTTCAAGGAGGCGATGGAGCCCGGCTTCAAGGCTTATCAGCAACAGGTCATCGATAACGCACAAGCAATGGCACAGGTATTCATCGAACGTGGCTTCGACGTGGTTTCCGGTGGCACCGACAACCACCTGTTTCTGGTCAGCCTGATCCGTCAGGGCCTGACCGGCAAGGACGCCGACGCTGCGCTGGGTCGTGCGCACATCACCGTCAACAAGAACTCGGTGCCCAATGACCCACAGTCGCCCTTCGTGACCTCGGGCCTGCGCATCGGCACACCGGCCGTCACCACCCGCGGCTTCAAGGTGACCCAGTGCATTGAACTGGCAGGCTGGATCTGCGACATCCTCGACAACCTCGGCGACGCCGATGTCGAGGCCAACGTCGCCATTCAGGTCGCAACCCTGTGCACCGAATTCCCGGTTTATCGCTGAGTCAGGAGTAGCCTCACATGCAGCATTACTCAGGCTTCGGCCTTCTCAAGCATTCCCTCAGCCATCACGAAAACTGGCAGCGCATGTGGCGCACGCCGACGCCGAAAAAGGTCTACGACGTGGTCATCGTCGGCGGTGGCGGTCATGGTCTGGCGACGGCTTACTACTTGGCTAAAGAGCACGGCATCACCAACGTAGCGGTGGTCGAGAAAGGCTGGCTGGGCGGCGGCAACACGGCTCGCAACACGACCATCGTGCGCTCCAACTACCTGTGGGACGAGTCGGCTCATCTTTATGAGCACGCAATGAAGCTGTGGGAAGGACTGTCTCAAGACCTGAACTACAACGTCATGTTCTCTCAGCGCGGTGTCTACAACCTGTGTCACACCCTGCAGGACATGCGCGACTCGGAGCGCCGCGTCAGCGCCAACCGCCTCAACGGTGTGGACGGCGAGTTGCTCAACGGCAAGCAGGTCGCTGAGGAAATTCCGTACCTGGACTGCTCGAACAACACCCGCTACCCCATCATCGGCGCAACGGTTCAACGCCGTGGCGGCGTGGCCCGACACGACGCGGTGGCTTGGGGCTTTGCGCGTGCTGCCGACGCCTTGGGTGTGGACCTGATCCAGCAGACTGAAGTCATCGGCTTTCGCAAGGAAAACGGCGTGTGTGTCGGCGTCGAAACCAACAAGGGCTTCATTGGTGCCAAACGTGTCGGCGTCGTGACGGCCGGTAACTCGGGGCACATGGCAAAGCTCGCTGGCTTCCGTCTGCCAATCGAATCACACCCGTTGCAGGCACTGGTCTCCGAACCGATCAAGCCGATTATCGACAGCGTCATCATGTCCAACGCCGTACACGGTTACATCAGCCAGTCCGACAAGGGCGACCTGGTGATCGGCGCCGGCATCGACAGTTGGGTCGGTTACGGCCAGCGCGGCTCGTACCCGGTGATCGAACACACGGTTCAGGCGATCGTCGAGATGTTCCCAGTCCTGTCCCGCGTGCGCATGAACCGCCAATGGGGCGGCATCGTCGACACCACACCAGACGCCTGCCCGATCATTTCCAAGACGCCCGTACCGAACATGTTCTTCAACTGCGGTTGGGGCACCGGCGGTTTCAAGGCCACGCCCGGCTCGGGCAATGTGTTTGCGGCCAGCCTGGCGAAAGGCGAAATGCACCCGTTGGCCAAGCCGTTCTCCATCGACCGTTTCCACAACGGCGCACTCATCGACGAGCACGGCGCAGCAGCCGTCGCCCACTAACAGGAGAACCCGTCCATGCTTTATATCTTCTGTCCTCACTGTGGCGAACTGCGCTCCGAAGAGGAATTCCATCCCGCCGGTCAGGCGCACATCCCGCGCCCGCTGGACCCCGCAGCCTGCACCGATGAGCAGTGGGGCGACTACATGTTCTTCCGCGACAACCCGCGTGGCCTCCATCACGAGTTGTGGATTCACGCCGCCGGTTGCCGCCAGTACTTCAACATGACGCGTAACACGGTGACCTACGAGATTCTCGAAACCTATCCGATTGGTACGAAGCCGCAGTTCACGGATCAGGGAGACAAGGCATGAGCCAGACCCATCGTTTACCCAATGGCGGTCGCATCAATCGCAGTAAGGTGCTCAACTTCACCTTCAACGGCCAGACCTATCAGGGCTTTGAAGGCGACTCGCTGGCTTCTGCTCTGCTGGCCAATGGCGTCGACATCATCGGTCGCAGCTTCAAGTATTCCCGGCCACGCGGGATCTTCGCGGCGGGTTCGGAAGAACCCAACGCCGTGTTGCAGATCGGCGCGACCGAAGCAACGCAGATCCCCAACGTGCGTGCCACTCAGCAAGCGCTCTATTCCGGCCTGGTAGCGACCAGCACCAACGGCTGGCCGAACGTAAACACCGACCTGATGGGCATTCTGGGCAAAGTCGGCGGCAAGCTGATGCCGCCGGGTTTCTACTACAAAACCTTCATGTATCCGCAGTCGTTCTGGATGACGTACGAAAAGTACATCCGCAAGGCTGCAGGCCTGGGCCGCTCGCCGACCGAGAACGACCCGGACAGCTACGACGCGATGAACCAGCACTGCGACGTGCTGATCGTTGGCGCAGGCCCTGCCGGTCTGGCGGCTGCGCTGGCAGCAGGTCGCAGCGGCGCCCGGGTGATTCTTGCCGACGAGCAGGAAGAGTTTGGCGGCAGCCTGCTCGACAGCCGTGAAAGCCTGGATGGCAAACCGGCCGCAGAATGGGTGACAGGCGTGATTGCCGAGCTGAAGAGCCTGCGCAACGTGACGCTGCTGCCCCGCGCCACAGTCAACGGCTATCACGACCACAACTTCCTGACCATTCACGAGCGCCTGACCGATCACCTCGGTGATCGCGCGCCCATCGGCATGGTTCGCCAGCGTATGCACCGCGTGCGTGCCAAACGCGTGGTACTGGCCGCCGGTACTCATGAGCGGCCATTGGTCTATGGCAACAACGACGTGCCGGGCAACATGCTGGCCGGCGCGGTTTCGACATACGTTCGTCGCTACGGCGTGGCGCCGGGTAAAAAACTCGTGCTGTCCACCAACAACGATCACGCCTACCGCGTGGCGCTGGACTGGCTCGACGCCAGCCTGCAGGTGGTCGCCATTGCCGATGCGCGGCACAATCCCCGCGGCCCGCTGGTGGAAGAAGCGCGGGCCAAAGGCGTTCGCATCCTGACCGGCAGCGCGGTGATCGAAGCACGCGGCAGTAAACATGTTACCGCTGCGCGTGTTGCGGCCATCGACGTCAAGGCGCACAGCGTCACCAGCCCTGGCGAATGGCTTGATTGCGATCTGGTCGCCAGTTCGGGCGGCTACAGCCCGATCGTGCATCTGGCCTCGCACTTGGGTGGCAAACCGGTCTGGCGCGAGGACATCCTCGGTTTCGTACCCGGCGAAGCACCACAGAAACGCATCTGCGTGGGCGGAGTGAATGGCGTCTACAGTCTGGCTGACAGCCTGGCAGATGGCTTTGAAGGCGGCGTTCGCGCTGCCAGCGAAGCAGGTTTCAAGGTTGTCGAGGGCGTGATGCCCAAAGCCCTCAGCCGTGCCGAAGAACCGACGCTGGCGTTGTTTCAGGTGCCACATGAAAAAGGCACTGCGCGAGCACCCAAGCAATTCGTCGATTTTCAAAACGACGTGACCGCCGCTGCCATCGAACTCGCAACCCGCGAGGGTTTCGAGTCGGTCGAGCACGTCAAACGCTACACCGCGCTGGGCTTCGGCACTGACCAGGGCAAGCTGGGCAATGTCAACGGCCTGGCCATCGCTGCTCGCTCGCTTAGCGTGTCGATCCCGGAAATGGGCACGACCATGTTTCGCCCCAACTACACGCCGGTAACATTCGGCGCTATCGCGGGGCGACACTGCAAACATATTTTCGAGCCGGTGCGTTTCACTGCACTGCACGCGTGGCACGTCAGAAATGGTGCGGAGTTCGAGGACGTGGGTCAGTGGAAACGCCCTTGGTACTTCCCGAAGAACGGTGAAGACCTGCACGCCGCTGTTGCCCGCGAATGCAAGGCTGTGCGTGACAGCGTCGGCCTGCTGGACGCATCGACCCTGGGCAAGATCGACATTCAAGGCCCGGATGCACGCGAGTTTCTCAACCGCATCTACACCAACGCCTGGACCAAGCTGGATGTAGGCAAGGCGCGTTATGGCCTGATGTGCAAGGAAGACGGCATGGTCTTCGACGACGGCGTGACCGCCTGCCTCGCCGACAACCATTTCCTGATGACCACTACCACAGGCGGTGCTGCGCGCGTCCTGCAATGGCTGGAAATCTATCAGCAGACCGAATGGCCGGACCTGAAGGTGTACTTCACCTCCGTGACCGATCACTGGGCGACCCTGACGCTGTCCGGCCCCAATAGCCGCAAGCTGCTGAGCGAAGTCACCGATATCGATCTGGGCCGTGAAGCGTTCCCGTTCATGACCTGGAAGGAAGGCCTGGTCGCAGGTGTGCCGGCGCGGGTGTTCCGCATCTCGTTCACAGGCGAGCTGTCGTACGAAGTCAACATTCAGGCCGATTACGCGTTGGGTGTTCTGGAAAAGATCGCCGAAGCAGGCAAGCAGTACAACCTGACGCCTTACGGCACCGAAACCATGCACGTATTGCGGGCCGAGAAAGGTTTCATCATCGTCGGTCAGGACACCGATGGCTCGATGACGCCGGACGACCTGAACATGGGCTGGTGTGTCGGCAGGACCAAACCGTTTTCCTGGATCGGCTGGCGCGGCATGAATCGCGAAGACTGCGTGCGTGAGCAGCGCAAGCAACTGGTTGGCCTCAAACCCGTCGACCCGACCAAGTGGCTGCCGGAAGGCGCGCAACTGGTGTTCGACACCAAGCAGACAATCCCGATGAGCATGGTTGGCCACGTGACCTCCAGTTACGCGCACAACTCGCTGGGCTACTCGTTTGCGATGGGCGTGGTCAAGGGCGGCCTGAGCAGCATGGGCGAGCGAGTGTTCGCGCCGCTGGCAGACGGCAGCGTGATCGAAGCCGAGATCGTTTCTTCGGTGTTCTTCGACCCTAAGGGCGAGCAGCAGAATGTCGAATGAAACGTGGTGCGCCGATCAACCGCAGCAAGCAGAATTCAAGGCAGGTAACTCATGACCACAGCAAACGTTTACCAGCAGCGCCCGACCACCGACGTCAAGGCCGAGTCGCCACTGTTTCATGCAAACCTCGACAGCCTGATCGGCAAAGGGCGCGCCAACCCCGGTGTGTTCCTGCGCGAAAAGAAGCTATTGGGCCACCTTACCGTTCGCGGCGATGCGCATGATCCGGCCTTCGCCGCTGGCGTACACAAGGCGCTGGGCATGGAACTGCCAGCGGCACTGATGCTGGTAACCAGCGGTGAAAGCTCATTGCAATGGCTGGGGCCGGACGAGTGGCTGCTGATCGTGCCCAGCGGCGAAGAGCTCGCAGCAGAGCAGAAGCTGCGAGAGGCGCTGGCTGGCCTGCATATTTCCATCGTCAATGTCAGCGGTGGCCAGTCGATCCTTGAACTGACCGGCCCGAAGGTTAGACAGGTTCTGATGAAGTCCACCAGCTACGACGTACACCCGGACAACTTCCCGGTGGGCAAGGCAGTCGGCACGGTGTTCGCCAAATCGCAACTGGTCATCCGGCGTACCGGTGAAGAAACCTGGGAACTGCTGATCCGCCGCAGCTTCGCGGATTACTGGTGGCTGTGGCTGCAGGATGCGAGCGCCGAGTATGGGTTGAGCATTCAGGCATGATCAGCACGAGAAACCGTGCTGAAACCTCATCGGCTTTCGCGCTCATGGCTACACACAAGTCTTGAGATGACTATTGTGCCAATGCTCCGCCTTGGCATGCAGTTCGTGACGCACAGCGCCACAAAATGCATTACCACGCGGAGCGTGGGAACGAGAATCAAGGGACGCAAAGCGTCCAGGCCTGAACGTGCGGTTTTGCACGATTGCCTGTCGGTTTGTGGACAACGAATATTCAGGAGCACTGATTGAATGAGCCGCGCCCCAGACACATGGATTTTGACCGCCGATTGCCCCAGCGTACTGGGCACGGTGGACGCGGTGACCCGCTTTCTCTTTGAGCAGGGCTGCTACGTGACAGAGCACCACTCGTTCGATGATCGCCTGTCCGGGCGCTTCTTCATTCGCGTGGAGTTTCGTCAGCCCGAAGCATTCGACGTACAGGCGTTCAAGGCAGGATTAAGCGAACGGGGCGAAGCGTTCGGCATGATCTTCGAGCTGACTGCGCCCAACTATCGGCCAAAGGTGGTGATCATGGTCTCGAAAGCAGATCACTGTCTCAATGATCTGCTCTACCGCCAGCGTATCAATCAGCTTTCAATGGACGTGGTCGCTGTGGTGTCCAATCACCCTGATCTTGAACCGTTGGCTGGCTGGCACGGAATTCCGTACTACCATTTCCCTCTGGACCCGAACGACAAACCTGCACAGGAAGCCAAGGTCTGGGGCGTGATCGAGGAGTCCGGCGCAGAGCTGGTAATTCTCGCCCGCTACATGCAGGTGCTGTCACCTGACCTGTGTCGCAAGCTGGACGGCAAGGCGATCAATATTCATCACTCGTTGCTGCCAGGTTTCAAAGGCGCCAAGCCTTACCATCAGGCCTATAACAAGGGCGTGAAGCTGGTCGGTGCGACCGCGCATTACATCAACAACGATCTGGACGAAGGCCCGATCATTGCCCAAGGGGTGGAAGTGGTCGATCACAGCCATTACCCCGAAGACCTGATCGCCAAGGGCCGAGACATCGAAGGGCTGACGCTGGCGCGCGCGGTGGGTTATCACATCGAACGGCGAGTATTCCTCAACGCCAACAGGACGGTGGTTTTGTAGCTGCAACTGTTTTTCCCTCTTTCACCACAATAAAAGCGAGGCGACATGTATGTCTGGTAATCGCGGTGTAGTTTATCTCGGCGCTGGCAAGGTCGAGGTGCAGTCCATCCCCTTCCCGAAAATGGAAGACCCACGCGGCAAACGCATCGAGCACGGCGTCATCCTGCGTGTGATCTCCACCAATATCTGCGGCTCTGATCAGCACATGGTTCGCGGTCGCACGACAGCGCAGACCGGGCTGGTGCTAGGCCATGAAATCACCGGCGAAGTGCTGGAAGCCGGACGCGACGTTGAGCACCTCAATGTCGGTGATCTGGTTTCCGTTCCGTTCAACGTGGCGTGCGGCCGCTGCCGCAGTTGCAAGGAGCAGAACACCGGCGTCTGCCTGACAGTCAACCCTGCCCGCCCCGGTGGCGCTTACGGTTATGTCGACATGGGCGACTGGGTCGGCGGTCAGGCCGAGTACGTTCTGGTGCCTTATGCAGACTTCAACCTGCTCAAACTCCCGGACCGCGATGCAGCGATGGAGAAGATTCGCGACCTGACCTGCCTGTCCGACATCCTGCCCACTGGCTATCATGGCGCAGTGACCGCTGGTGTGGGCCCTGGCAGCACGGTATACGTCGCAGGCGCTGGCCCGGTCGGCCTTGCCGCTGCTGCTTCCGCGCGCCTGCTGGGTGCTGCGGTGGTGATCGTTGGCGACGTCAACCCGACTCGTCTGATCCACGCCAAGGCTCAGGGCTTCGAGATTGCCGACCTGTTTCAGGACACGCCTCTGCACGAGCAGATCGCCGCCCTGCTGGGCGAACCCGAAGTGGATTGCGCCATCGACGCAGTAGGCTTCGAGGCGCGTGGTCACGGTCATGCAGGCGCACAGGCTGAAGCACCCGCCACGGTTCTGAACTCGTTGATGGGCGTGGTAAGAGTCGCAGGCAAGATCGGCATTCCCGGCCTGTACGTGACCGAAGACCCAGGTGCCGTGGACGCCGCAGCAAAAATGGGCAGCCTGAGCATTCGGTTAGGCCTGGGCTGGGCCAAATCCCACAGCTTCCATACCGGCCAGACCCCGGTCATGAAATACAACCGCCAATTGATGCAGGCGATCATGTGGGACCGCATCAAGATCGCCGATGTCGTCGGTGTCGAAGTGATCAGCCTGGATGACGCACCACGTGGTTATGGGGAGTTCGATTCGGGCGTGCCGAAGAAATTTGTGATTGATCCGCATGGGTTGTTTGGTGGGGTGTAGGTTTGTCCAACACCTCACCTTTAACACTAATAACTGAGCTTCATTAATCCCACACGCCGCGTTCCCGCTGTCTTCGGATTTCTTTGCTCACTCTGACCAAAGCAGGGCTGGGGCTGGGGCTGGGGCTGAGGCGGGCACGGGGCGGGGCTGTGGATTGAACATAATCGTAACTAGGCGGCGCGGCCGACTCCAAAGCGCTTTCGGCACTAGACAACTGGCCCTTAAGGCGACTTTGCCTACGCAGGTACTCGGGAGATGGAGTAATACCCTGCGCTTTCAGTGTTCGTACTTTTTCCTCTACGTACTTTACTTCAAACTTTAATCCTACATATTCATGCCAATTTGCATCCCAATTTTCCGTTGTTGCAGCTTCATATGTCGGTGGTTCATCAAGTCTCGTTTTCATAGTACCCTTCCTACTTCGCGCAGTGGCTGGGGCTGGGGCTGGGGCTGGGGCTGAAATTAATGCTTGGCTTCTAGGCCTTCTAAGTCGACTGAACATATGCCCACTTGAATCAACCCGATTAACCGGATCCCCACCGCAATACGCATAAGCATTCAACCCACCCTCGCCAAACGGGCTCAGACTGTCCGGACTATTAAACCTCATCAATACCGGATTGAACGCCCTATACCCATTCCCCAGCAAATAGTGACCCGTCACCGGATCAACCCGCTGGCCTGCAAAGCCAGGCAGGTTCATAGGCCCTGCTGAAGGGTGACGTTGTCCATAAGGCGTGTAAGCAAACGCCACGCCCTGGGCAGCAATCACGGACAGCTGTTGATCAGTCGCCAGCAATGCGCAATCGCTCAGGTTGTTTTCCATACGTCGCTGCGCCAGCAAATACTCGTCCGTGCGCAGAAGCGTGTGCTGGATCTGTCCCTGGATTTGCGCCGCCAGACGATTCTTCTGATAGAAAAACCGGGTGTCGCCCTGCACTGCGCGTGAGCCGGCAGCCAAGCGGTCCAATGGATCGTAGCGATAGGCACAAAGTACGGATCGATCAGAAATAGTCACGGTGTCATTCCTTTAGTGCAACCCTTTAATCCACTGAGTAGTTGGCCATCATAGAAATCAAGTTGGCACGTCCACTCGCTTCTCGAAGGTGCCATTGCCACCTCTAAGATTTTCAACCGCCCTTCTATAATAGGCAAGATTATTACTTACTACATACGGCACAGGATTACCATTGCGAGTATAGAATTCATTTGTCAGCAACAGTTCATCAAGCCGTTTATTAACTTCGTGAATATTTACATCTTCACCTTCTATCCTCAGGTACTTTTCTCGAGCAGGAATGGGTGGTGAGGCATTACTGGGTTGTCTTTTTTTAGGGGGGATGGGCGGTGGAACATTGCTCGGCAGGCCTCTCTTGGGAGGAAGGGGTGGTGGGGCACCAAGGGGCAAGTTAGTATTATAATTAGGCACATGCATGCCCATCCCCGAGGCACCTGAAGTAGTAGCTTTTAGGGGCACGGGACTCATGGCAGAATCACCACCCGAGAAAAATAACGACGTTTGGCTAGTTGATCTAGCAAGTAACGGACTTCGCTCACCACGTCTTTTTTTAAATATATTCCTTAAAAACCTGGGCCAGTGCCCACTCGGATCAACCCTGTTAACCGGATCCCCCGCACAATACGCATAAGCATTCAACCCACCCTCGCCAAACGGGCTCAGACTGTCCGGACTATTAAACCTCATCAATACCGGATTGAACGCCCGATAGCCATTGCCCAACAAGTAGTGCCCAGTCACCGGATCAACCCGCTGGCCTGTAAAGCCAGGCAGGTTCATAGGCCCTGCTGAAGGGTGACGTTGTCCATAAGGCGTGTAAGCAAACGCCACGCCCTGAGCAGCAATCACGGACAGCTGTTGATCAGTCGCCAGCAATGCGCAATCGCTCAGGTTGTTTTCCGTACGCCGTTGCGCCAGCAAATGCTGGTCCGTGCGCAGAAGCGTGTGCTGGATCTGTCCCTGGATTTGCGCCGCCAGACGATTCTTCTGATAGAAAAACCGGGTGTCGCCCTGCACTGCGGGCGAGCAGCTGGCCAAGCGGTCAGTTGCGTCATAACTGTACGTGCAGAGCACGACAAGACGGGCAGAAGGCATAAGAGTCACCCACGGAGATCAATGATTACTACTGATTCTGGGCGTCTTATCTCTAGCTGCAAAGCTGGCAGAAATGCTAGGCCCGTATCCTCGCCTGCCTGAGTCGGTTCCGACCGCATGAAATAACTGGCTGTCTTCGGCGTCTTGGGAACAAGCCCCGGTTCCTCCAGTCAAATCGTCTGCTTTACCGCTCACTCACGAGCGGTTCAGGTTGATAAGGGTGACCCGATGAAAACTGCACGTGGTATGGCTTTGGTAACGTTGATGGCGATCGCGGCAAGCCCGGCGTTTGCCTTCAATCTGAATGACGCCGCGAATGCGGTCGCCAATGCCACGAATGGCAATCAGAAAGCCACGGCGGCACCCGAAGCGGCTGGCTTGCTCAATATGCTGGGTAGCCAATTGAATGTCACACCTGAGCAAGCTGTCGGCGGGACGGGCGCATTGTTGGGGCTGGCCAAGAACAAGCTGACCGGCGCTGATTACTCGCAATTGAGCAAGTCGGTCCCTGGACTGGAGCAATTGTCCGGAACGTCGGCGCTTGAAAGTCTGAGCGGCGCAAACGGGCTGGACAGCCTGCTCGGTGGAAAGTCCGGTAACAACTCGATGCTCAACAGCGCGCTGGGCAATGTGCAGAACATGGGCGACGTGAACACTGCCTTCAAGGCACTGGGCATGGACAGCAGCATGGTCAGCCAGTTTGCCCCGCTGATTCTTCAATACCTCGGGCAGCAAGGTGCCAGCGGTTCGGCGTTGCAGAGCTTGAGCGGGTTATGGGGTGCGGGGAGCTGATCTGATATTTCGGGCCATGCGGGGCGGGCTGTTGGATAATGCCAATCCTCTTTTCAACAGTCCGTGATCGTTCACTCCCTCGCCAAAAGCGCCAAAAGCATTGAAAACCGCGCCTACGATACCGTTCGAGCGGGTGCGTGGATCAAGAATTTGCGGTACCCAAGTCGCAGCCGCCGCTGCGTGGGCTCCAGCATTGCTCATTTTTCCGGCATTTACACTGCGTGCCAGATGCAAATAGTGGCTGGCCTGCAACATTGAAAGGCCATTATCACCATGGCTAGCAAGGTTTTTATTGACGGAGTACAGTTTATTAACGAAGGCATGGTTCTTATCAAGCCCATTAAGGCCTTCATCGAGAAACTTCCTGCCCCCCGTCATCTTCCCCGAAAAACCTGTATTCCTCGTCATGGCCTGACGAGCAGCTCCTATTACTTCGCCTATATTGATATTCAATGCCCCAGGTACGCGAAGACGTTTGGCGTGCGTAAACGCCATCACCAAAAACCCCGAGACAGGGATGTGCCCAGTCGGATCGCTATAGTTCACAGGGTCCCCAATGCAGTAGGCGTAGCTGTTCAACCCTCCCGCTTTAAATGGACTCAGCGTATCCGGACTGTTGAAGCGCATCAGCGTGGGGCTGAATGCGCGTGCTCCGTTTCCCAGCAAATAATGGCCGGTGACCGGATCAATCGTATTCCCCTTGAAACCAGGTAAGCCAGCTGAGGATGTTGACGAGGATCGCGTGCCATAAGGACTGTAGGCAAACGCCTGATGTCGTTTAGACTCAAGCTTATGCAGCACCGAGCTGGCTTGATCTGTGGCGAGCAAATCGAACAGAACCTTGTTTGCTTCTGCCCGGCGCACTGCCAGTAAAAGATGCTTTGCCTGAACAATAGAATTCTGGGAAATACCCTGTATCGCTGTAGTCAGGCGGTTTTCTAGATAGAATCGCCTGACCACTTCCTGACCCGCTGGCACAACGCTCGCCAGCCGATCCAGTGCGTCGTAACGGTATAAACCAAGTTGTAAAACCTCGGGCGATGACATGAAAGTGGCCTCTCACAGAATCAAAGACCACTCTCATCCTCCTGCTGCGCCCCGTCTAGCTGTCAGAAATATCAGTACCCGGACAACTCCAGTCGCAACGCCGCAATACGCGCATCTTTCTCAACCCAGAGCTGATTGACCCAGCCCTGCACTTTTTCGCGAAACAGCGGGTCGTTTTCATAGTCTCCCTGCCACAATGCGGGGTCTAGCTCACGGGTCTTGATATCGACGATCACCTTGGGAACACGCCCGCACAGCATGTCCCAGAAACCCGGAATGCCTTTGCCCGGGTACACCACGGTGACATCCAGGATGGCGTCCAGCTGTTCGCCCATCGCTGCCAGCACAAAAGCGACGCCACCGGCCTTGGGCTTGAGCAGGTAGTCATAAGGTGACGCCTGCGCAGCATGCTTGGCCGGCGTAAAGCGCGTGCCTTCCAGGTAATTGACGATAGTCACCGGTTGCCGCTTGAACAGCTCGCAGGCGGCCTTGGTGATTTCCAGGTCCTTGCCTTTGAGTTCCGGGTGCTTTGCCAGAAAAGCCTTGCTGTAGCGCTTCATGAACGGGTAATCCAGCCCCCACCACGCCAGGCCCAGCAGCGGTATCCAGATCAGCTCTTTTTTCAGGAAGAACTTGAAGAACGGCGTGCGCCTGTTAAACGCCTGAATCAGCGCGGGAATGTCCACCCAAGACTGGTGGTTGCTGATGACCAGATACGACGTATCGCTGCGAAGGCCCTGGTCACCGCGTATGTCCCACTGTGTGGGGATGAAGGCGGCGAAAATGAGTTTGTCGACTTCGGCCCACGTTTCGGCGATCCACATGACAGCTTTCGAGCAGCGATCACGCATCCGGCCTCTGCATAGCAGTTTGAGCAGGGCAAAAACCAGAAGCGGGCCGATCAGCACCAGGGTGTTGATCAGCAGGAGTAAGGTAACGAAACAGCCGGTGAGCAGACGGCGCATAGCAGACTCTTGAGGGTTCAGGGGTGGCAATAATAAAGACCCTCGCGTTTTACGCCAATCCGGCAGGCAGTTACAAATGTTTCACGTGCTGGCCTGTAGGCTGGGTCTACATTTATGCTGCCGAACCAACCCACTGTTCGCTGTCTAAAACCGGGCGCCATTCTGGCGTAGCCCATTGCGAGGAACCTTTTACGTGAAACCGATCCTGGCGCTGTTGTCCCTGCTGGCTTTGCCGGTCATGGCTGCTGAACCCACGTTGTACGGCCGTTACGAAAACATCAAGGTTCTGGAGATAGGCCAGACCTTCAAAGCCAAGATGGACACCGGCGCGCTCACCGCTTCGCTGTCGGCCAAGGACATCGAACTGTTCAAGCGTGATGGCGATGACTGGGTGCGCTTCCGTCTGGCGACCAAAGGCGCCGACGACAAGGTGTATGAGCACAAGGTGTCCCGGATCAGCAAGATCAAGGGTCGCGCCGAAGGCGATGACGAAGATGACGACGTTGCAAGTGCAGCCAAGCGCCCGGTCGTGGATATGGAGCTGTGCCTGGGCAACAAGAAACGTACGGTCGAAGTCAATCTGGTGGATCGCAGCCATTTCAACTTCCCGCTACTGATCGGTGCCAAGGCGTTGCGCGAGTTCGATGCGGCGGTCAACCCGGCGCGCCGCTACACCGCCGACGAGCCTGATTGCTGATACGCACCAGGCTGTAGAGGTGTTCGCCAGAACACCTCTTGTTTGTCACGCGTCTGGGATAGGGTCGGTATATTCTCTGGGCATTTGTCGTTTGACCGATTGCCTTCGCGGACGAGTCCGCTCCCACAAAAACAACATTGCTTGTGATCTCTCACACAGAACCATTGTGAGGGATGTTCAGGCCGTGCGTGTAACGCCGAGCGCTTCTGAAGGCAGCGTACGAGTCACGCCGGCGGCTGGGTTGCCAGCATCGACGGACGCTTGCTGACCTCCAGATACCAGCTCGCCAGCCTCGGGCAGGTGTTGCGCCAGAGCAAATCCGGCTGGCGAAAGTCCAGATAACCCAATGCGGCGGCCACACTGATCGAGGCAACGTCGAAAGACGAGCTGAGTTCGGTCATTGCATCCCCTTCGAAATAATTCAGCGAGCGCTCGATCTTCTGCTGCTGATTATCCAGCCACTGGTCCCAATGCTTTTCTTGTGGGCGCAAAGCCCTTTCATAGCGAATCAATACGGCAGCATCGAGCACCGCATCGGCCAGCGACGCGAGGGTCAGGCGCCTCCAGCGTGACGAACCTTCGCGAGGGATAAGCGCAATGCCGACATGCTGATGGTCCAGATAATCGAGAATGACCCGGCTGTCATGAATGACATTGCCATCGGCCAGACGCAAGGCCGGAAGCTTGCCTGCGGGGTTGTCATCATTGAGTTCCGCCGACGGGCTCACTGGCGTCAGCACAGTGGGCTGCAGCTGCACACGGTCGAGTTGTCCGGTTTCGTGGAGCATCACCATCACTTTACGAGCAAAGGGCGAAGCTGCGTTGAAGTACAACGTCATCGTGGGGGCTGACATAGGTGTTCCTCGAATGAGACAGGCTTCCAGACTAGCCAGCGTACAGGAGGTTCGCAATCGACATGCAATGCCGCCTAACTTCGCCGCCTCAACAGACCCCGAACACTGAAGGCCGCAGCGCTGCCCATCCCCAGCCAGGCCAGTGTGTCCCACCAGCCATCGCCCAGCAGCGCGGAGAAAAGCCCTGCTGCGGTCAACAGTGCGACCACACTCGGCATGGCGAACGTTTTCCAGAAGCGAGAGGGTCGAGCGCTCATTGCGCCACCTGCGCACTGGCAGCGCTCGCCGAGCGGGCTGCACGACGTCTGACCCACCACAGGTAAACCCCGCTGCCCAGTACGATGATGGTCAGCACATCCAGCGCTGCCCAGAGAATCTTCATCGGCATGCCGCCGTAGTCGCCAAAATGCAGGGGTTGCGACATGCCCAGCGCGTCCATGTACCAAGGGCGCTCGACCACTGCGGTGACCTGCAAGGTCTGCGCGTCTATCAGGACCGGCGTGGCAAGATGCGCAGTCAGTTGGGTGTTACCTTTGAGAAATACGGCGTAATGATGCTCACTGGAAAACCGCGTACCGGGGAACGCGATGAAGTCGGCCTGCATGCCGGGCGCAGCAGATTCGGCGATCTCCAGCAACCGCGTCGCTGGACCGCGCCAGGGCAGCGGCGGCGCATTCTTGTAAGGGGCAATCATCGTCGCCAGCGCATCGTTGCGCCATGAGGCGATCAGCAGATCGGCGCAGGCG
Source organism: Pseudomonas coronafaciens pv. oryzae str. 1_6 (assembly GCF_000156995.2). Taxonomy (NCBI): domain Bacteria; kingdom Pseudomonadati; phylum Pseudomonadota; class Gammaproteobacteria; order Pseudomonadales; family Pseudomonadaceae; genus Pseudomonas; species Pseudomonas coronafaciens. The sequence goes on from NZ_CP046035.1 coordinate 5,104,414, forward strand.
CTGATCACCCCCGTCACCCCCACCACCAGCGCCCACGTCAGGGTCACGACACCGATCAGGTTATGCAAATCCAGCCAGCGAGTACGGGTGGACTTGTTGACACGCACCTGGCCGAACTCCAGTTTGCGCATGAACGGCGAGTACAGCACCGTCCCGGAAATAATCGCCACCACGAACATCAGCCCCATGAAGGCCAGCAACAGCTTGCCCGGCAGTTCGGCATACATGTCCACATGCAGACGCAGCATGACCATCATGAAGCCGCCATTGGCCGACGGCATTTCCAGTGCCTCGCCCGTGCGCGCATCCAGCGCAAAGGTGTGGGACGAATTGGGTTCGGTGCCCGCCGTTGCAGCGGTGATTGCCATCACGCCATTGGGGTCCTCGTCATCCCAGCCAAAATACTGCATCACCTCACCGGGCCGATGCGCTTCGGCCGCACGTGCCAGTTGCTCCAGATCCAGATGCGGCGTGTCGGGCGGCATTTCCCTGTACTGCGGCGCATCACCGAGCAGGTGATCGATTTCATGATGAAAGATCAGCGGCAGGCCTGTGACGGCAAGCATCAGCAGGAACACGGTGCAGATCAGGCTGCTCCAGGTATGGACGACCGACCAGCGACGCACGGTTTGACTTTTCATGATTGATCCACAGGCGAAAAACGACCTGGCTGGCGTACGAATATGTCCTGACTCAGGTCTTGCGCACGCTATAGCAACGCTCTTGTAATGAGCGTCTGGAGCTGGCGACTAGAGGGAACGCGATAGAAACTATCTGACTAAAGAGAATCGTTCGCGATTGTGACAGAAGCGTGGGGGTTGCGCCAATTGGCGGGGCGGGGCGATGTAACGGGAGCAGCTTCAGGCTTATCGCCCCACACACAAGCGTGAACAGCGAGCGGCCTGCGCCTGTCGCTCCCGGTGGTCGGGAGCGACAGGCTTGCGGATCAACCCTGGTGGCTGATCTCGCGCAGTGGCTTACCACGAGCAGGCTTGTCGCCTGCGACGAAGTAGTCGGCGGTGCTGCGAGGCAGAGGCTGACGACCACGAATCTTGTCGGCGATTTTCTCGGCGATCATGATGGTCGGTGCGTTCAGGTTGCCAGTGGTGATGATCGGCATGATCGAGGCGTCGACCACGCGCAGGCTTTGCATGCCGTGCACACGGCCTTGACCATCGACCACTGCCATCTCGTCGGTGCCCATCTTGCAGGAACAGGACGGGTGATACGCCGTTTCGGCATGTTCCCGCACAAACTGGTCCAGCGCCTCATCGGACTGCACGTCGATACCCGGGCTGATTTCACGACCACGGTACGGGTCGAGCGCTGGCTGCTGCATGATTTCGCGTGTCAGACGGATGCCGTCACGAAATTCCTGCCAGTCCTGATCCGATGCCATGTAATTGAACAGGATGCTCGGGTACTCGCGCGGGTCCTTGGACTTGACGTGTACGCGACCACGGCTTGGCGAACGCATCGAGCCGACGTGCGCTTGAAAACCATGCTCCTGAACGCCCTTGGTGCCGTTGTAGTTAATCGCGACCGGCAGGAAGTGATACTGAATGTTCGGCCATTCGAACGCTTCGCTGGAGCGAATGAAACCGCCCGCTTCGAATTGATTGCTTGCGCCGATACCAGTGCCGAGGAACATCCATTCCGCACCGATCGCAGGCTGGTTCCACCACTTCAGCGAAGGGTAGAGCGATACGGGTTGGGTGCAGGCGTATTGCAGGTACATCTCCAGGTGATCCTGCAGGTTCTGGCCAACGCCCGGCAGATCGTGAACCACCGGGATATCCAGCGAGTTCAGCAGTTGCGCAGGGCCGACACCGGAACGTTGCAGGATCTGAGGCGAAGCAATCGCGCCACCGCACAACAGCACTTCCTTGCGGGCGCGGGCTTCGATGCGTGTGTCGCTGTCGCCGACCAGATAAGCCACACCCACAGCGCGCTTGCCTTCGAACAGGATACGGTCGGTCAGCGCGTGGGTGACGATGCTCAGCGTGTCACGCTTTTTCGCTTCGTCCAGATAACCACGAGCGGTACTGGCGCGACGACCATTAGGGGTCACGGTGCGGTCCATCGGACCAAAACCTTCCTGCTGATAACCGTTGAGGTCGTCAGTACGCGGGAAACCGGCCTGCACGCCCGCCTCGACCATCGCATGGAACAGTGGGTTATTGCCCGCTTTAGGGGTGGTCACGCTGACCGGGCCTTCGCCGCCGTGGTAATCGTTCGGGCCGATGTCACGGGTTTCGGCCTTGCGGAAGTACGGCAGGCAATCGAGGTAGCTCCAGTCTTCGAGGCCTGGCTCTTTGGCCCAGCCGTCGTAGTCCATTGCGTTGCCGCGGATGTAGCACATGCCGTTGATCAGCGACGAGCCGCCAAGGCCCTTGCCGCGACCGCATTCCATACGGCGGTTGTCCATGTGCGGCTCTGGCTCGGTCTCGTACGCCCAGTTGTAACGACGGCCCTGCAACGGGAACGCCAGGGCGGCAGGCATCTGGGTACGGAAGTCCAGACGGTAATCAGGGCCACCGGCTTCCAGCAGCAGAACAGTGACGCCAGCGTCTTCGGTAAGACGGGCTGCCAGGGTATTACCGGCCGAGCCAGCACCAATAATGATGTAGTCGTATTCGGATTGAGTCGTCATAGAGGCTCCCTCATAGAGCTGCAAGTCTCAAGCCTCGGCTGCAAGCAGAAGCAGCGAGGCGATACTTGTGAGAATGGGGTGCGGCAAGCAGCTTTTGATTGCGTCTGCTTGAGGCCTGCCGTGTGCCACTTGAAACGATGTTTAGAAAACCGAGGCGTAGTCGCCCAGTTCGATCTGGACTGACTTGATGCGCGTGTACTGGGCCAGCGAGCTGATGCCGTTTTCACGACCGACGCCCGACTGCTTGTAACCGCCGACCGGCATCTGTGCCGCCGACTCGCCCCAGGCGTTGATCCAGCAGATACCGGCTTCCAGCAAATGAATCACGCGGTGCGCGCGGTTCAGGTCGCGGGTCACGATGCCGGCAGCCAGACCGAAGTCGGTGTCGTTGGCACGGCGGACCACTTCGTCTTCGGTGTCGTAACCGAGAATGCTCATCACCGGGCCGAAGATTTCTTCACGCACGATGGTCATTTCGTCGGTGCAGTCGGTGAACACGGTTGGCGCAACGAAGGCGCCCTTGTCGAACACGCCACCAGTCAGGCGGTCGCCGCCGCACAGCAGGCGAGCGCCCTGTTCTTTGCCTTTGGCGATGTAGCCCAGCACGCTTTCCATGTGTTCAAAGCTGACCAGCGGGCCGAAGTTGATGTTCTCGTCTTCCGGGTTACCGGCACGAATACGCTTAACGCGCTCGAGGATTTTTGCTTCGAATTCGGCTTTCAGCGCATTGGGTACAAACACACGCGTACCGTTGGTGCAGACCTGACCGGAACTGTAGAAGTTGGCCATCATCGCGATATCAGCGGCACGATCCAGGTCAGCATCGTCGAACACGATCAGTGGCGACTTGCCGCCCAGTTCCATGGTCACTTCCTTGAGCGACGAGCTCGAAGCACTGGCCATGACTTTCTTGCCGGTATCGGTGCCACCGGTGAACGAGACTTTTTCGATGCGCGGATGCTCGGTGATCCAGGTGCCGACTTCACGGCCGCTGCCGGTCAACACGTTGAACACGCCGTTCGGCACGCCTGCTTCGGTGTAGATTTCTGCCAGTTTCAGCGTAGTCAGCGACGTGACCTCGCTTGGCTTGAAGATCATCGCGTTGCCCGCAGCCAAGGCCGGGGCGGATTTCCACAGAGCGATCTGGATCGGGTAGTTCCACGCGCCGATACCAGCGACCACGCCCAGCGGTTCGCGGCGGGTGTAGACGAACGACGAATCACGCAGCGGGATCTGCTCGCCTTCGATGGCGGGCACCAGGCCTGCGTAGTATTCCAGTACATCGGCACCGGTCACGATGTCCACGTAGCGGGTTTCGGAAATGGCCTTGCCGGTGTCCAGGGTTTCAAGTGCCGCCAGCTCATCGTTGCGCTCACGCAGGATGTCGACGGCACGACGCAGGATGCGCGAACGCTCGACTGCGGTCATGGCGGCCCAGATCTTCTGGCCTTTTTCAGCAGCTACGACTGCACGCTCGACATCGTCTTTACCGGCACGCTGAATGTGCGCCAGTACTTCGCCGTTCGCCGGGTTGATGGAGTCGAAAGTATCGGGGTTGGTGGCGTCGACATAACCGCCGTCAATGTAGAGTTTCTGCAGTTCAAAACGGGCCATAAAGTCCTCGCAAATTCAGTGGGGGCAGGCGATGACTGATTTCAGTGCGCCGGGTTTGCTCGGCAACAGGGCTGTGCAGTCGTGTGGTGAGGGGCTTCGAAAGCCTCAGCTCGCCGATTTCGCCAATTGGAAATCCATGTACTCGTAAGCAATCCGTTGCGCTTGCTCGGTGTCGAATGCATCACCTGAAAGCGCGCCTCGCAGCCACAACCCGTCAATCAGGGCAGCCAGACCGCGGGCGGCGTTGCGTGCCTGTTCCAGTGGCAACGTGCGACGGAACTGGCAGCACAGGTTCGAATACAGACGATGGTCGTTGATGCGCTGCAATCGGTGCAGCGACGGGTGGTGCATGCTGGTCGCCCAGAAGGCCAGCCAGGTTTTCATGGCCGGGCCGTTGACCTGACTGGCGTCGAAGTTACCCTCGATGATCACTTGCAGGTGTGCTCTGGGGCTGTCGTCGCTCAGCGCCTGTCGGCGTTCGCGGACGTTATGGATCAAGGCGTTCATCAGATGCCGCATCGTGGCGGCGATCAGGCCGTTCTTGTCCTGAAAATAGTGACTGATGATGCCGTTGGAAACGCCTGCCAATCGGGCTATCAAGGCAATGCTGGCATCGCCCATACCAACTTGATCGACCGCAGTCAGTGTGGCCTGGATCAGCTGTTGGCGGCGTATGGGTTGCATACCGACCTTGGGCATTGGCGCGAATCTCCCGGTTGTCTGCAGTGATCGTTGTATCGAAATGACAGGGCCAGTCTAAAGATTTTTTATTGAACGATCAATCAATAAAAAATCGGAGGTGAGTTTTTGGCAGCAAGCGGTGAGCTTAAAAGTGCCTGAATGCGGGCGTGCTGGGGGATGCGTCAAGGCGCAGATTTGTGAAACGGAGCGTCACGAAAGGCATTTCCACGCTGGAGCGTGAGGAACGATGACCTCAACTATCGTGCGACGCTCCGCGTCGCATGCAGTTCTGGACGCTCTGCGTCCAGGCTTCAGCGCCGGAACAGCTCAATCCTGCAATACCACACTCGCCAGTTCATCGATCGCTTCCTGCCTCTCGCCCTGATTCGGTTTGGGATGCAGGTTGAGCGTGGACCACTGCGGATGGGCGCGGGCGCGGGAAAGCGGTTCGGGGATTTTGCCTTTGCGCCAGGTCTTGTCCTGCGGTGTGGTCAACTCAATGCTGTGCATGGCCGCATGCCCTCTCACGCCCAGCGCCAGCAACAAGTGGCGCTGTCGCAGTGCCAGCAGGCGCAGCACTGCATCGTCCACGGTCAGCTCTCTGCGCCCCTTGAACTTGCCCAACAACCGCCCGCCATAGCTGCGCGCTGTCAATAACGCCCCACCCGCAATCGCACCGACCAGGGCCGCTGCGCCAAGGGTCACGCCGCCGACCATCAAATCCACTCCTGCACCGGCTGCAGCGCCTGCTGCCACGCCGCCGCCAACCCGTACGCCCATCAACTTGAGCGTTTCCGGATTGAACAGGTCATCACCCCAGCGCCCGTCCATCAACGGCAAATCACTGGCGGACACGTCGTCCTTGCGAAACGCGTGCAGTTTGAGCAGCGCTTCGACGCAGTTTTGCTCGCGCAGGCGAACAGCCTTGCGCAATGCTTCCACGGCTTGCTGTTCCTGATCGGGGGTCGTCTCGACGCTGCGCCGACACGCGGCACAATCGATCAACATTTCCGCAATCAGACGTGCGGCACTGTGGCGCCTGGCTACGCGCTGTTTTTCCTGATCATCAATCAGACGCTCCAGTCGAGGCCGGGCGCTTTCCAGCAGCAGCGCAAGACTTTCATACAGGCGGCGCCCACCGTCTTCCGGGGGTGCCACACTGTCAAAGCGCACCAGCGCATGCAGGCCCAAACGCGAAAGAGCCTCACGCCATTCCGGCTCGCGGTGCTGTGCTGCATTGACGAAGTTCAGCACCGGCAGCAACGGCTTGCCGCAACTGGCCAGCACCGCCAGTTCGTCGCGATACTTGGCCAGCACCGGCTCACGCGCATCGATCACGTACAGCCCTGCGTCCGAGTCGAGCAACTGGCGCAAGACCTTGGCTTCCTGCTCGAAACGTTGTCGCGCCTCGCTGCCTTCCAGAAAACGCCCCAAACGCGCCGGACCGTCCAGCCGTTCACCGGGACGGTCCAGTCGCTCCAGATAATCGAGCAGCGCAATGGCGTCTTCCAGGCCGGGCGTGTCGTACAACTCGACCATTGCCTGACCGTCCACAGAAAGACGCGCACCCTCCACATGGCGAGTGGTGCTGGGCCGATGGGAGACTTCGCCAAAGCTTACATCGCCGGTCAGCGTGCGCAGCAGCGAGGTCTTGCCGACGTTGGTATGGCCGACCACCGCGAGCCTGATGGCGCGGGGGTTGTCTGCTTCACTCATGGCCTGTCTCCAGCCAGTTCAACGGCGCGTTGTCGGTGTATGGCAACTGCAGTTGATCCAGCGCCACATGCCAGTCGTCCAGACGCTCGGGGTCCAGCGTCTGCCCGGCAGGCGCAGACAACAGCCAGATACGTGTCGCCCCGGCACAGCGCGACAGTTCGGCAATCAGCGCCAGACTGCCGCGATCCGGCGAGCGGCGCGGGTCGCAGGCGACCAACAGGCGCGCAGGCGGGTACTGAGTGAGTTGTTCTAGCAGCTTCTGCCGTGATTCGCGGCTGTCAAGAATACCCGCATCGGCCACGCCAACAGGCAATGCCGGCGGCCAGAGCTGTTGATCATCCAGCTCGATTGCCACCAGCAAAGCACCTGCGCTTTTAACGGCGCCAAGACCGGATTGCACCTGATGCAGCGCAGCAGGCTCGGCATCGTTGACGCCCAATCGCTCGCTGCTTGGCATCAGTTGCTCGCGCAGCTCAAGGTATTCAGGCAGCTCGAGATCAAGCCGCAGCGCCGCCCGCCCGCGCTTCCAGCGCCACAGACAGAACGCAGCCAGCAGCAGGCGCGGCAGAATGCCGAACACCAGCAAAACGCCTACCAGCCACGCTGCCCAGGCCTGACGCGCACTTTCGATGCTAGACGCGCCGTTACCACTGGCGCGAATCATGGTTTCGTCCGGCACGCTGAAACCCAGCCAGGCCGGAATGGTGCTCAGGGACTGGGTGAGGCTGACAAACGTGTCGCTGCTCAGAATGGTGGTTTCCCAGACAAAACCGTAGCGTCGGGTCGCCATCAGCATCAACAGCACGAACATTGCGCTGAGCAAGGCCAGCAGCCACAGGCTGTGAACCACCAGCCCCAGCACCCAGCGATTGAGCCGTTTACGCTGCAACAGCAGAACCAGCGCAGGCGCGAGTTGCATAGCCTGAGCGTCGCGCGCCAGCTTTTCACTCAACCACAGCCACAAACGACCCAGCCCGGTGTTGCTGCGCCCGGCGAAGGCCAAACCCAAGGCCCAACTGACCAACATCACCAGGTTCAGCCCAAGCAGACTGCCCAGCGCCCAAAACACGTTGACCGGGGTCTGCCCGTCACCCATCGCCGCGAAGGCCAGCCCCGCGCCACTGATGATGCAAAGGAGCGCCATTGCCATCAGCGCCAGCCGGGCGCCCTGCTTCCAGCGCTGCAGTGCCGCCAGCATGCCGTCGCGTTCCGCCAGCCCGAGGGCGCGGTGTGTAATGCGTGCAGTCAGGTCACCGCTGGCTGCGCGGGCAAGGCGGTTGGCTTCCTGATCATCCAGTGCGCCAGCCTGTTGCTCACGCAGGCGCACGGCTTCGGTCAGCCACAGGGTATCGAGGGGAGTGAGTGCAGTCACACGGCGTCTCTTGAATGGATACTGCGGGATTGAATTCTGCGGTGAGCATAACCGCTGTCATCGGACTGAGCACGGCACGTATCAGTTCATTCGCCCGCCCTGCGACCTCTGATATCCTCGCGCCCATGAAAACTCATCTCCCGCTCAGCCTGATTGCCGCCCTTGGTGAAAACCGAGTGATCGGCGTCGACAACTCCATGCCCTGGCATTTGCCGGGGGATTTCAAATACTTCAAGGCCACGACCCTCGGCAAGCCGATCATCATGGGTCGCAAGACCTGGGATTCGCTGGGCCGGCCCCTCCCCGGCCGCCTCAATCTGGTGGTCAGCCGCCAGACCGACCTGCAACTGGAAGGCGCGGAAGTCTTCCCTTCGCTGGACGCCGCAGTGGTGCGCGCCGAGCAATGGGCGCAGGAACAGGGCGTCGATGAGGTGATGCTGATAGGCGGCGCGCAGCTTTATGCGCAAGGCCTCGCACAGGCAGATCGTCTGTATCTGACTCGCGTGGCTTTAAGCCCTGAGGGCGATGCGTGGTTTCCGGAGTTCGATACGACGCAATGGGCGCTGGTGTCCAACACTGAAAACGCTGCCGCCGATGACAAGCCTGCTTACAGCTTTGAGGTGTGGGAGCGCGTCTGAACGTTGTTTTTGAACTCATTTCGGGCTCGATCAAAAAAACGTAACAAAAGTGTCGCTTTCAGTTTCGGCGTCGCAAATAAAGGGGCAAACGGCGTTTTTTAGCGTTTCTCGGGTCGCTGACGTACTTTAGCTTTCATAATATTTTGTTACGGTCTGCCCCTTCGCTTTTTCGACAAGGGGTAATCACCTATGAAACTCGTGCCAAAACTGCTGGCTGCCGCCGTCTGCCTCGGGCTGGCCAGCCAGGCCATCGCAGCCACCGAATTGAAGCATTGGCCCGAGCCTGCCGCCAAAGCGCTCGACGCGATGATTGCCGCGAATGCCAACAAGGGTAATTACGCGGTCTTCGACATGGACAACACCAGCTACCGCTTCGACCTCGAAGAAGCGCTGCTGCCGTACATGGAAAACAAGGGCCTGATCACCCGCGACACGCTTGACCCCTCCTTGAAACTGATCCCTTTCAAAGACACCGCCGGCCATAAGGAAAGCTTGTTCAGCTACTACTATCGCCTTTGCGAAATAGACGACATGGTCTGCTACCCGTGGGTCGCGCAGGTGTTTTCCGGTTTCACGCTTCAGGAGCTAAAAGGCTATGTCGATGAGTTGATGGCCCTGAAAAAGCCGATCCCTGCGACCTACTACGACGGCGACACAGTCAAGCAGCTTGATGTCGAACCGCCACGCGTGTTTACCGGGCAGACCGAGCTGTACAACAAGCTGATGGAAAACGGCATCGAGGTCTACGTAATGACCGCAGCCTCGGAAGAGCTGGTGCGCATGGTCGCCGCAGATCCCAAGTACGGTTACAACGTCAAACCGCAGAACGTGATCGGCGTCAGCACGCTGCTGAAGGACCGCAAGACAGGCGAGCTGACCACCGCACGCAAGCAGATCACTGCTGGCAAATACGATCCGAAAAGCAATATGGGCCTTGAGCTGACGCCTTACCTGTGGACCCCGGCAACCTGGATGGCTGGCAAGCAGGCTGCGATTCTGACCTACATCGATCAGTGGAAAAAACCGGTGCTGGTCGGCGGCGACACTCCGACCAGCGACGGCTACATGCTGTTTCACAGCGTCGATGTCAGCAAGGGCGGCGTCCACCTGTGGATCAACCGCAAGGACAAGTACATGACCCAGCTCAACGGCATGATCAAGGACAATGCCGAGGCTCAGGCCAAGGAAAAGCTGCCGGTCACGGCGGATAAGAACTGGGTGATCGTCAAGCCGGACGAGATTCAGTAAGCGGCGGGACAGGCTGCATGCGCCTGGATCGTGCCCGGGTGACGGGCACGGTCAGCGCATTCAGTCGATTTTCTCGAACTTCAGATCCCAGACACCGTGCCCGAGTTTCTCGCCGCGGCGTTCGAACTTGGTGACTGGACGTTCGGCAGGGCGCGGCACGTACTGGTCGTCTTCGGCCTGATTGCGATAGCCGGGCGCCACGCTCATGACTTCGAGCATGTATTCCGCATAGGGCCCCCAGTCAGTGGCCATATGGAAGACCCCACCCACTTTCAGCTTGCTGCGCACCAGTGCGGCGAACTCGGGCTGCACGATGCGACGCTTGTGGTGGCGACTCTTGTGCCACGGGTCCGGGAAAAACAGCATCAGGCGATCAAGGCTGTTGTCCGCAATGCAACGGTTCAGCACTTCGATGGCGTCGCAATCGTAGACGCGCACATTGGTCAGCCCTTGGGTCAGCACCCCATTGAGCAGCGAGCCCACACCCGGCGAATGCACTTCGACACCGATGAAGTCCTGCTCGGGCGCCGCCGCGGCCATTTCCAGCAACGATTGCCCCATGCCGAAGCCGATTTCCAGGGTGCGCGGCGCCGAACGACCAAACACCTGATCGAAATCCACCGGCGTGTCAGTCAACGACAGGCCGAACAGCGGGCGCCCCTGATCCAGACCGCGCTGCTGGCCTTCGGTCATGCGTCCGGCACGCATCACGAAACTCTTGATGCGGCGGTGCGGGCGCTCTTCGCCTTCTTCGGTAACAGGCGACTCGGGGTGCGGAACGTGTGTATCAGTCATCAACGGGCTCTTACTTGATCAGGCCATCCAGCGGCGAAGACGCGCTGGCATAGAGTTTTCGTGGCATGCGCCCGGCGAGGTAGGCCAGACGACCGGCAATTACAGCGTGCTTCATGGCTTCGGCCATCATGACCGGCTGCTGAGCGTGGGCGATGGCCGAATTCATCAGTACCGCCTCGCAACCCAGCTCCATCGCGATGGTGGCGTCGGACGCAGTTCCGACACCGGCATCGACCAGCACCGGCACTTTGGTTTCTTCAAGGATGATCTGCAGGTTGTACGGGTTACAGATCCCCAGACCACTGCCGATCAGACCCGCCAGCGGCATAATTGCGATACAGCCGATTTCAGCCAGCTGGCGAGCGATGATCGGGTCGTCACTGGTGTAAACCATGACGTCGAAACCGTCCTTGACCAGTATTTCAGCGGCCTTGAGCGTTTCGATCACGTTCGGGAACAGGGTTTTCTGGTCTGCCAGCACTTCCAGCTTGACCAGATTACGACCGTCGAGCAGCTCGCGAGACAGGCGACAGGTGCGCACGGCCTCGACAGCATCGAAGCAGCCAGCGGTGTTCGGCAGAATGGTATAGCGATCAGGCGGCAGAACATCGAGCAGATTCGGCTCGCCCGGGTTCTGGCCCAGGTTGGTGCGGCGCACTGCAACGGTGACGATCTCGGCACCCGAGGCTTCGATGGCCAGCCGGGTCTGCTCCATATCGATGTATTTGCCGGTGCCCACCAGCAGGCGCGACTCGAAAGTCCGACCGGCCAGGACGAAAGGCTTGTCGCTGCGAACATTGCTCATCGGGAATCCTCTATGAAGTGCAGATTGGGGTCGGTGCAGTGCGAGTGCGAACTAGCCACCGCCGATGGCATGAACCACTTCGACCTGATCGCCTTCGCGCAAGACCGTGGCGTCATGCTGGCTACGCGGCACGATGTCGAGGTTCAGTTCCACCGCAACCCGGCGTCCGGCCAGATCCAGGCGGGTCAATAGCGCCGCGACGGTCTCGCCATCGGGCAATTCAAAGGGTTCACCGTTCAACTGAATGTGCATGCGACAGCAGCCATCATTTTAGGGGGCGAGCATTCTAGCCCGATCAACCGGTATGACCAAGGCAAAGCCACGCCATTCGTCTCAAGCGCAGCCTGCCGATCATGGTGGGGACCCGAGGCGCCAGGCCGCCAGCCCGAGCATCGACCAGCCAAACAGAAACGCCAGGCCGCCGAACGGCGTGATGATGCCGAGCTTGCCGATGCCGGTCAGGGTCAGTGCATACAAGCTGCCGGAGAACAGCAGAATACCCACTGCGAACGAAACCCCGGCCCAGGTGACAAGGCGACCGGGGACCTGCGTCGCCAATACCGCTACGCCGAGCAAGGCCAGCGCGTGGACCAGTTGATACAGCACACCGGTGTGAAACACCGCCAGGTATTCGGCACTCAGGCGCTCTTTCAGGCCATGAGCCGCAAACGCGCCCAGCGCCACGCCGGTAAAACCGAAGAATGCGGCCAACATTAAAAAGCTACGAAGCATCAGGAACTCCAGTGAAAAATCGTCGAAAGGCGCACGGTCTGTATAATGGCCCGCTCAACGGGTTCGGCCAAGCCATCTCTATGCTGCAAATTATCCTTCGTCGCGTCGTCAAAGCCCTGCTGTGTTTCGCTGCGGGCAGCTTTCTTGTGGTTCTGGTCCTGCGCTGGATACCCCCGCCAGGCACCGCGCTGATGGTCGAGCGCAAGGTCGAGTCGTGGTTTGATGGCGAGCCCATCGACCTGCAACGTGACTGGGAACCGTGGGACAAAATCTCCGACAACCTTAAAATCGCCGTCATTGCCGGCGAAGACCAGAAGTTCGCCGAGCACTGGGGGTTTGACGTCGATGCCATTCAGGCCGCGATCCAGCACAACGAGCTGGGCGGCTCGATCCGGGGCGCAAGTACGCTCAGCCAGCAGGTGTCGAAGAATCTGTTCTTGTGGTCTGGCCGCAGTTACCTGCGCAAAGGTCTTGAAGCCTGGTTCACCATGCTGATCGAACTGATGTGGCCCAAGGAGCGCATCCTTGAGGTGTACCTGAACAGTGCCGAATGGGACGAAGGGGTATTTGGCGCGCAGGCTGCCGCACAGCACCATTTCCACACCAATGCCAGCGCCCTCTCCATCCAGCAGGCCAGCTACCTCGCCGCCGTTCTGCCTAACCCGCGTCAGTGGAGCGCGAGCCACCCGAGCGGCTACGTTTCACGCCGCGCCGGCTGGATTCGTCAGCAAATGCGTCAGCTGGGTGGGGATGAGTACTTGCAGGGCTTGAACAGCAGCCGTCGGTGGTGATGGCTGAACGCGCGCTCCACGCTGGAGCATCAGCACGATAGTTGTCGCTGACACCCCAAAAACAAAAACGCCCCGATCAGATCGGGGCGTTTTTCGTTGCAAGATGGCCTTAGGCAGCTATCGACGTCTTCAGCTTGTTCATCGCGCTTTTTTCCAGCTGACGAATACGCTCGGCAGAGACGTTGTACTTCTGCGCCAGGTCGTGCAGCGTGGCTTTTTCTTCTGCCAGCCAACGCTGGTAGAGGATGTCGCGGCTGCGCTCGTCGAGCACGTCCAGCGCCTGATGCAGGTTAGCGGTGGAATTGTCGGTCCAGTCAGAGTCTTCCAGCTGACGCGCCGGATCATACCGGTGGTCTTCCAGATAGTTGGCTGGCGACTGAAAAGCGCTGTCGTCGTCGGCTTCGGCGGCAGGGTCAAAGGCCATATCGTGACCCGTCAGGCGGCTTTCCATTTCGCGAACTTCACGCGGTTCGACACCCAGGCTTTCCGCGACGCGATGCACTTCGTCGTTATTCAGCCACGCCAGACGCTTCTTCTGGCTGCGCAGATTGAAGAACAGCTTGCGTTGCGCCTTGGTCGTGGCGACCTTGACGATGCGCCAGTTGCGCAGGATGAACTCGTGAATTTCGGCCTTGATCCAGTGAACGGCAAAGGACACCAGACGTACGCCCATTTCAGGGTTGAAACGCTTCACGGCCTTCATCAGGCCGACATTGCCTTCCTGGATCAGGTCAGCTTGTGCCAGACCGTAACCCGAATAACTGCGAGCGATGTGCACGACAAAGCGCAGGTGGGCGAGGACCATCTGTCGGGCCGCGTCCAGATCCTGCTCATAGTAGAGACTCTCAGCCAGTTCACGCTCCCGCTCGGGCGTCAGCAAGGGGATGCTGTTGACCGTCTGCACATAGGCCTCAAGGTTCGCACCCGGGACTAAAGCATAAGCAGGTTGCAAAGAAGTGGTCATACGAAAAAACCTCCAGCGCACATATGATGTGCAGTTCAAGCACTAGCCAGATTGACCCGGAACCGCTAACCAAGTTCCTTGATTTTCAGAAGCCAATCGGGTGAACGAAAATTTGCCTCTACCGGGGCGCCAACTCACGCAAGTGACGAGCGACCGCAATCCAGGCACCGATATACCCTAACAGAATCGCTCCAAGCAAGAGCGAAAGACCATCACCCATCGGCACGCCAGCCAAAGCAAAGTCGCTTCCGTACAGCCCGGCAAGCCCTACAACCGCACCGTTCAGCCAGTTCAAGCCGTAGGCCAGAACGCCCCAGGACAGGATACCCGCCCCGAAACCGTACAGCGCGCCCATATAAAGGAAGGGTCTGCGCACATAACTGTCGGTGCCGCCCACCAGCTTGATCACTTCGATTTCGGTGCGACGATTTTCGATGTGTAAACGTATTGTGTTGCCGATAACCAACAGCAAAGCCGAGACCAGCAGAACCGTCAAGCCAAAAACAAACCGATCACCCAATTTGAGGATCGCTGCCAGCCTCTCGACCCAGACCAGGTCCAGCTGGGCCTGCTCTACCTTCGGCAGTTCGGCAAGCCGGGTGCGCAAGGCTTCCAGCGCAGGCTTGTCCACTTCATCCGGAGTGACCAGCACCACGCCCGGCAGCGGGTTATCCGGCAATTCCTTCAGCGCCTCGCCCAGACCGGACTGTTGCTTGAACTCGCCCAGCGCCTGCTCGCTGCTGATGTACTCGGCATCAGCCACGCCAGGCATGGCCTTGATCTCGTCGCGCATGCGCGTGCCATCATCAGTGCTGGCGTCCAGCTTCAGGTAGATGGAAATCTGCGCCGCTCGCTGCCACGAACCTCCCAGGCGCTCGACATTGCTCAGCAGCAACGACAAGCCCATCGGCAGGCTCAGGGCAATGGCCATGACCAGGCAGGTAAAGAAGCTGCCGATCGGTTGCTTGGCCAGACGACGCAGGCTGTCGACCAGGCTAGACCGATGGCTTTCCAGCCAGGCAGACAGCAATGCGCTGAAATCCGGGCCGTCGTCATCGTGATCGTGGCGTTGCTTTTTTTGTTTCGGCGGTAACGGATCAGCGGCTTTGGGCGCAACGCGTTCCGAGACCTTGGGGCTACGTGTGGCACTCATACTCCAGCCTCCCCGTCACCGATAAGACGACCGCGCTGCAGCGTCAGCATGCGATGACGCATGCGAGCGATCAACGCCAGATCGTGACTGGCGATCAGCACGCTGGTCCCCAATCGGTTGATATCTTCGAATACACCCATGATTTCCGCAGCCAGGCGTGGATCGAGGTTGCCGGTCGGCTCATCCGCCAGCAACAGGGCCGGACGATGGACGATGGCACGGGCAATACCGACGCGCTGCTGCTGACCGGTGGAAAGATCCCCCGGATACAGCTCGGCCTTGTCGGAAAGCGCCACGCGATCAAGCGCCGAATCGACCCGCTTGGCAATCTCCGGCTTGGAAAGACCGAGGATCTGCAGGGGCAACGCAATGTTGTTGAACACCGTGCGATCAAACAGCAACTGGTGATTCTGAAACACTACGCCGATCTGCCGACGCAAAAAAGGAATCTGCGCGTTGCTGATTTGCCCAAGGTCCTGACCAGCCAGCATCAGTTTGCCGGTTGTAGGACGCTCCATGGCCAGCAACAGGCGCAGCAACGTGCTTTTGCCGGCACCGGAATGACCGGTGACAAACAGAAACTCGCCGCGACGTACTCGAAAGCTCAGCTCATGCAACCCGACGTGTCCATTCGGGTAGCGCTTACCGACCTGCTCGAATCGAATCATGAACGCTCCCGCTCCGCAAACAGAGCCTGAACAAAGGGTTCGGCTTCGAAGGTACGCAAATCATCGATGCCCTCACCTACGCCGATATACCGGATAGGCAGCCCGAACTGCTTGGCCAACGCAAAAATGACGCCGCCCTTGGCGGTACCATCCAGTTTAGTGAGTGCCAGCCCGGTCAGCGTGACGGTCTGGTTGAATTGCTTGGCCTGATTGATGGCGTTCTGCCCGGTACCCGCATCGAGGACCAGAAGGACTTCGTGCGGAGCGTCGGCATCCAGTTTGCCGATTACCCGGCGCACCTTCTTCAACTCCTCCATCAGGTTGTCCTTGGTATGCAGCCGGCCCGCCGTATCGGCGATCAGCACATCGATACCGCGTGCCTTGGCAGCCTGCACGGCATCGAAGATGACCGAGGCAGAGTCTGCACCCGTGTGCTGGGCAATGACCGGTATGTGATTGCGCTCGCCCCAGACCTGCAATTGCTCGACGGCGGCGGCGCGGAACGTATCACCCGCTGCCAGCATGACCTTCTTGCCTTCCAGCTGCAGCTTCTTGGCCAGCTTGCCGATGGTCGTGGTCTTGCCGGCGCCATTGACGCCTACAACCAGGATCACGAACGGCTTGTGCTCCGACTTGATCACCAGCGGTTGCTCGACCGGCTTGAGCATCGCAGCTAGCTCACCCTGTAACGAGGTGTACAACGCCTGCGCGTCGGTCAACTGCTTGCGAGCGACTTTCTGGGTCAGGCTCTTGATGATGACCGAAGTGGCCTCGACACCGACATCGGCCGTCAACAACCGGGTCTCGATCTCTTCAAGCAGATCATCGTCAATCGCCTTCTTGCCCAGGAACAGGCTGGCCATGCCCTCGCCAATGCTGGCGCTGGTTTTCGACAGGCCTTGCTTGAGACGAGCAAAGAAACCGACCTTGCCGGCTTCAGATTCTTGCGCGGGTGCGGGAACAGGCGCTGCGTTCTGAACAGACACAGGAGGCTGAGCAGGCGGCGGAGTCAGCACTACCACCGATTGTGGCGCGGGCTCATGCGCGGGGGCATTAAAAAGTGGCTCGGGAGCACTGCGCGGCATAAGGTCGGTAACCGGCTCTGCAGACGGCTCAGGCAGCGAGGGCTTGGGCACCACAGGCTCTGGTTCTGCATGCGCGTGGCTATGCTCGGGAATCAGCGGCGTAATGTGCGGCTCAAGCTCGTCGCTCAAGGCTACCGGCTCTTCGGTCACCGGCAACGTCAGCCAGGGCTGCGGCGACGGCGCGCCAGGCTGGACGGGAACTTGTGGCGACACAGGCACGGCGGCTTCAGGCTGAAGCTCGGGCGTGGCTGTTTCGGGCGCGGCTTGCGGGGCAGCAAGAGGCTGAACCTGGGGCGGCGTCACGACAGCCTGATCGGGTATCGGATCGGGTTGGGTCGGGGTTGATTCTGGTGGCGTTGGCTCGACTTGCTGCGGCTTCTTGCGCAGCCATCCGAACAGGCCTTTCTTCTCGCCAGCCGCAGCTGGGGTCTTCTTGTCGTCGTTGGAACCAAACATGGAGGACGGCTATCTCAAGGTTGCGGGACGCCAGAGGGCGGCCCGGAAAAATTCTGACATGCAAAACAGACTGCGTTTAGGACTTCTTGTTCACTCATCGCCCGCTTGAACAGCTACCTTTACCTGCGTTTCAAACAGGTTTCACTCGCAATCGGCCAGTGAAGGCTGTCTCTGAAGCAAACGGATCAGTATCCTAACACCCCCGTGCCCGCTGACGCTAAGTTCACGCGGCCCGTCCTACAGGTTCAAACAACGAATGAATGCTTTAGCCCGCCGCGCCGCAGGCCTGCTGCTCAGCACAATTTGTCTGCCTCTGACAGCATTGGCTGCCGATCCGCAACCGACCCACGAATTCACCCTCGACAACGGCCTGAAAGTTGTTGTGCGCGAAGACCACCGCGCCCCGGTGGTGGTTTCCCAGATCTGGTACAAGGTCGGCTCCAGCTACGAGACGCCGGGCCAGACGGGTCTGTCCCATGCGCTGGAACACATGATGTTCAAGGGCAGCAGCAAGACCGGGCCGGGAGAATCCTCACTGATCCTGCGCGATCTGGGGGCTGAAGAGAACGCGTTCACCAGCGATGATTACACCGCTTACTATCAGGTGATGGCGCGTGATCGCCTGAGTGTCGCGCTGGAGCTGGAAGCCGATCGCATGGCGACGCTCAAGCTGCCGCCTGACGAATTCAGCCGCGAGATCGAAGTCATCAAGGAAGAGCGCCGTCTGCGCACCGATGACAAACCAATGGGCAAGGCCTTCGAGCGCTTCAAGGCAATGGCCTACCCTGCCAGTGGCTACCACACGCCGACCATCGGCTGGATGGCTGACCTGGAGCGCATGAAGGTCGAGGAACTGCGTCACTGGTACGAGTCCTGGTACACACCGAACAATGCCACCCTGGTGGTGGTCGGTGACGTGCAGCCAGATGAGGTCAAGGCGCTGGCTGAGCGTTTCTTCGGCCCGATCCCGCGCCGCGACGTTCCGCCCTCGAAAAAGCCGCTTGAACTCGCCGAACCCGGTGAGCGCAAGATCACCCTTTACGTCAAAACCCAATTGCCGAGCCTGATCTACGGTTTCAACGTACCCAGCGTGGCAACCGTTGAAGACCCACGTTCGGCCAACGCGCTGCGTCTTATCGCCGCCCTTCTGGACGGTGGCTACAGTGCCCGCATTCCGGCACGCCTGGAGCGCGGCGAAGAACTGGTGTCTGGCGCGTCCTCGCGTTACGACGCCTTTGCTCGTGGTGACAGCCTGTTCATGATCAGTGCCACACCGAACACGCAAAAGAAGAAGACGCTGGCCGATGTAGAAGCTGGTATCTGGCGTTTGCTCGATGACCTGAAAACCAAGGCGCCGTCGGCTGAAGAGCTGGAGCGCGTGAGGGCTCAGGTCATTGCCGGCGTGGTTTATGAGCGCGACTCGATCACCAGCCAGGCGACCATGATCGGCGAGCTGGAAACCGTCGGTCTGTCCTGGAAGCTGATGGACAACGAGCTGGAAGCCCTGCAGAGCATAACGCCACAGGACATTCAGAAAGCCGCCAACACCTATTTCACCCGTGAGCGCCTCAGCGTTGCGCACGTTCTGCCTGAGGAGAAAGCCAAATGATCAAGCGCCATGCTCCACGTCATGCGCTGCTCGGCCTGATCCTGGCCGCTTCGCTGGGTGCTTTTGCAGCCCTGCCGGCGCTGGCCGACAACGCCGCAGCTGCCGAGTCAAACCCGACAACTCAGGCCACGCCCGCCTTGGGCAGCAATCTGCAAACCCTGAAAGAACTGGACGGCAAGGCACCCGCCCGCCGCGCGCTGAACATCCAGACCTGGAACACGGCAGAGGGCGCCAAGGTGCTGTTCGTCGAGTCCCGCGAATTGCCAATGTTCGACATGCGCCTGATCTTTGCTGCTGGCAGTAGCCAGGACCAGAAATCCCCTGGTATCGCTCTGCTCACCAACGCCATGCTCAATGAGGGCGTCAAGGGCAAGGACGTCAGCGCCATCGCCCAAGGCTTCGAAGGGTTGGGTGCTGATTTCGGCAACGGTTCTTACCGCGACATGGCCGTAGCATCGCTGCGCAGCCTGAGCGCGGTCGACAAGCGTGATAAGGCCTTGAAGCTGTTCGGTGAAGTCGTCGGCAAACCGACCTTCCCGGCCGACTCGCTAGCGCGCATAAAGAACCAGTTGATCGACAGCCTCGAAAGCCAGAAACAGAGCCCGGCAGCTCTTGGCAACAATGAACTATTCAAGCGCCTGTACGGCGATCATCCCTACGCTCATCCGAGCGAAGGCGATGTCAAAAGCATCAACGCCATTACGCTGGCCCAGCTCAAGGCTTTTCATGCCAAGGGCTATGCTGCTGGCAACGCGGTAATTGCACTGGTCGGCGACCTGTCACGGGACGAGGCGCAAGCCATCGCTGCGCAGGTTTCCGCCTCACTGCCAAAAGGCCCGGCGCTGGCCAAAGTCGCGGCCCCGGTAGAGCCCAAGGCTGGCCCGACACACATCGAGTTTGCCTCCAACCAGACCCATCTGATGCTCGCGCAACTGGGCATCGACCGTAATGACCCGGACTACGCGGCTCTGACGGTCGGTAATTCGGTACTCGGGGGCGGCGGTTTCGGCAGCCGGCTGATGACCGAGGTGCGTGAGAAACGTGGCCTCACCTACGGTGTTACTTCCGGCTTCACCGCCATGCAGGTTGCCGGGCCGTTCATGATCAGCCTGCAGACCCGCGCAGAAATGAGCGAGAACACGCTCAAGCTGGTCCAGGACATCGTCCGTGATTTCCTTGCAAATGGTCCGACCCAGAAAGAACTCGACGACGTGAAGCGCGAACTGACCGGCAGCTTCCCGCTGTCCGCCGCCAGCAATTCGGCAATCGTCGGCCAATTAGGCGCCATCGGCTTCTATGATCTGCCGCTGACCTATCTGGAAGACTACATGGCCGCAGCCCAGAGCGTGACGGTCGAGCAGGTCAAGGCTGCCATGAGCAAGCATTTGAGCGCCGACAAGATGGTCATCGTCTCGGTGGGCCCGACAGTAGAGCAGAAGCCGTTGCCTGCACCGACCGACAAACCCGCCCGCCAACCTGTAGGGGTACCGGAACACTGATGGCCAATCCACGTCCGAAGGGCCATAACGGCCTGGGTCAGCTTCGTATCATCGGGGGCGAATGGGGCAGCCGTCGCCTGACCTTTCCCGACGCGCCCGGCCTGCGTCCGACACCGGATCGCGTACGCGAAACCCTGTTCAACTGGCTCGCGCCGTACATCGCAGGCGCCAGGGTGCTGGACGTCTTCACTGGCAGTGGCGCGCTATTCTTCGAGGCCCTGTCCCGTGGCGCTAGCATGGGCCTGGCGCTAGACAGCAACGCAGCCGCCATAGCCAGCCTGCGCCAGAACCTGAATGCCTTGAACTGCACCAGCGGCCAGGTTTCCCAGACTGACGCCCTGCGTCATCTGGAAACCTCAGTGGCATCGCCGTTCGACGTGATCTTCCTCGACCCGCCTTTCCACCAGGGCCTGCTCGCCTCGGCCTGCAACCTGCTGGAAACCCGAGGCTGGCTGGCCGACACCGCGTTGATCTACACCGAAAGCGAAACACCACCGTCGACCACCGGATTGCCCGGTAGCTGGCGCTTGCATCGCGAGAAGAAGGCCGGACAGGTCTACTACGCGCTGTGGCAGCGCGGGCAGGGCTGACATCCATCGTGCCAATCGCTCGGCGTTGGCATGCAGCTCTCGACGTTCCGCGTCCTCTTTGCAACGCGGAACGTCGTGAAGTTTATGCCCCGATCACTGTCAGGCCACTTACATCCTTGCCCACTTAGTGGCACCGTACAGCACCAGCCCTTGAAATGATCGTCGAGCAAGACCGTGCCTACACGCCTCACCTTTCTGCCCCATGAAAACCCTTTCGTGCCCGCCATTGGCATGGGCAATCCGCACCTGCAGACGTTGTGGGGACCACTGTTGCGCAAGCCGACGCTGTTGGCGCGAACGCGTGAGCGGCTGTGGCTGAAGGACGGGGATTTTCTGGACATGGACTGGCATGGGCCGGACGAAGTCGATGCACCGCTGGTGCTGGTTCTGCACGGTCTGACCGGCTCGTCCAATTCGCCTTACGTCGCAGGGCTGCAGAAGGCAATGGCCGCACGCGGCTGGGCCAGCGTGGCACTGAACTGGCGTGGCTGTTCGGGCGAGCCGAATCTGCTGTCGCGCAGTTATCACTCGGGGGCCAGCGAGGATCTGGCCGAGGTCATCGCGCACTTGAAGGTGAAGCGTCCACAGGCTCCGCTCTATGCCGCAGGGTATTCGCTCGGCGGTAATGTATTGCTCAAATACCTGGGCGAGTCCGGCACTGAAAGCAAGTTGCTGGGCGCCGTTGCCGTGTCTGTGCCCTTTCGGCTGGATGAATGCGCTGACCGCATCGGCCAAGGGTTTTCCA
Organism: Pseudomonas coronafaciens pv. oryzae str. 1_6; assembly: GCF_000156995.2. Lineage (NCBI taxonomy): Bacteria > Pseudomonadati > Pseudomonadota > Gammaproteobacteria > Pseudomonadales > Pseudomonadaceae > Pseudomonas > Pseudomonas coronafaciens. Next base: position 5,126,228 of record NZ_CP046035.1, read on the forward strand.
GGGTTTATCAACGGCACTTCATGCGCGCGATGCTTGCCTATGTGCGCGACAAGCAGCAGCGCTTTCAGCATGAAGGGCTGACCGAGGGGCTTGCTGAGCTGGCAGCCTTGGGCTCGCTGGAGAACATGCGCACATTCTGGGATTTCGATGGCCGGGTAACCGCGCCGCTGCACGGCTATGCCGACGCCACGGACTACTACCGCAGCGCCTCCAGCCGCTATTACTTGGGCCGGATTCAAACCCCGACGCTGATTATCCAGGCCAGCGATGACCCGTTTGTCTTTCCGCACAGCCTGCCCGAGCCAGGCGAACTGTCGTCATGCACTGAATTTGAACTGCACGCCAAAGGCGGGCATGTCGGATTTGTCGAAGGCTCGCTGCGCAACCCAGAGTATTACCTCGAGCGCCGCATTCCGCTGTGGCTGTGCGCCGCTCACGAGCGCAACGGCGGCCATGAGCACCACGCCAGCAGCGAATGAGTGCGGATCAAACGGCGCCGGTGGCGACTTCTCGGGTCGGATCGTTGATCCATTCGCTCCAGGAGCCCGCATACAGAGTGCCGAGGGGATACCCCGCCAGGCACAATGCGAACAGATTGAGGCAGGCCGTCACGCCTGAACCGCAGTACGACACGAGGTTTTCCGGAGGGCGGCCTTGCAGCGTTTCAGCAAACCTCTGCCTGAGCTGCTCAGGCGGCAGAAAACGTCCATCGGAGCCGAGATTGACACTGCAAGGCAAACACTGCGCGCCGGGAATATGGCCGGCGACAGGGTCGAGCGGCTCTATGTCACCGCGGAAACGGGCTTCGGCACGAGCATCGATCAGGGTCATTTCCGGACGCCCGAGACGGCCTTGCAATCGACTGCCGCTCAGTAGCATCGACATGTCCGGCTCGCCCTGAAAACTGCCCGGCTCATGATTCGGTTCATCCAGACTCAGCGGCAGGCCTGCTAAATGCCAGGCTTTCAAGCCGCCATCCAGCAGATAAACGCCCTCGCGCTTACCCATCCAGGCCAACAGCCACCACGCTCGCGCGGCATACATGCCGGGGCCATCGTCATACAGCACGATCTCGCTGTGCGGGTGGATGCCCCAGGCTTGAATGCAGTGCAACAAGGCGGCTGGCTCCGGTAACGGATGACGCCCTGTCTTGCCCTTGATCGCCGGTCCGCTGAGGTCACGCTTCAGATCGGCGAAGGACGCGCCTTCAATATGACCCTGAGCGTAACTGCGCTGACCATAATCAGGATCTTCCAGTGAAAAACGACAATCGAGAATCACCAGACCAGGTTTTTCCTGGCGTGCAGCCAGTTGTTCGGGACTGATCAGTTGCGCGATGGACATGACACTCTCCTGTGGCAAAAAACCGGATGACCGGGCCGCTCACCGCGCCTGGCATTCATGCCAGAACGTCGGGCAGCGACGAATGAAACGTCCCACACAACGCGTCAAATGCTTCACGGGCCTGCGGGGCGACAAAGCCTGACTCAAGCATAAGCACTTGATAGACCCCACGTCGAATGGCTGATTCGCTCACCTGCGTGGAGTTCTCGCGGTTTGTGCACAGAAAACGCACCCATGAGGTCAGAACGATCCAGGTATTGAGGCTGGTAAATTCGATCTGCGATTCATCCATTTTCAGAATGTCAGCCTTGATGAACCCTCGATAGATGTCCATTGCCTGCATCAGGCAGCGGTAAGAGAAACGCCGATAGCGTCGGGCCAGTTCTGCATCCGACGTCAGCAGGTGCTCTAGATCGCGGTGCAGAAAACGGTAGCGCCACATGGCGTCGATGATCGCCAGGAAGTAATCGCGCTTGTCCTCGATCGTCGGCGATCGGGTGGCCGGCAGCGTCAGGAAACTGCCTATCAGCAGCTCATAAGCACTGAACAGTTCAGCGATGATGACCTGCTTGTTGGCGAAGTGGTAATAGAGGTTGCCGGGCGATATGCCCATGTGCGCAGCGATATGGTTGGTGGTAACGCTGCGTTCGCCTTGCTGGTTGAACAGCTCCAGGCTGGTTTGCACAATCCGCTCACGGGTTTTGGTACGGGCCGCCATGCTGGATCAGGCCTCTCGGTTGCTGATGAGGTAATGGCGATATTAACGCAAGCGTTTGCGCAGCGGGATACACCTGGCCTGCGATCGAAACGCGGTTGATGCCTGAAGAACGGTAAGGTCAGCTGCACGGTTTTGCGCATGACAGGCAAACTTTTCGAACGATGACCGCATCAATCTCGTGGCGAAAATAGCCCCCTATTCAGGGCATTTCGCGCAAAAGATGACCGATAATCGGCGCAATACAGTCTTTGCGACCTGTCGAGCGGCTTGGCCCATCGGGAAGGCTGCGATACCATCCGAGTCCCACAACGGACTCCGACCAGGACGACGCGATGAACCGAGTGTTGTACCCAGGCACCTTCGACCCGATTACCAAGGGCCATGGAGATCTGGTCGAGCGCGCCTCGCGCCTGTTCGACCAAGTGGTCATTGCGGTTGCCGCCAGCCCGAAGAAAAACCCGCTGTTCCCGCTGGAGCAACGCGTCGAGCTGGCCCGAGAGGTCACCAAGCACTTGCCCAACGTGGAGGTCGTCGGTTTTTCCACGCTGCTCGCGCATTTCGCCAAGGAACAGAACACCAACGTCTTTCTGCGCGGCCTTCGTGCCGTATCGGACTTCGAGTACGAGTTTCAACTGGCCAACATGAACCGCCAGTTGGCGCCGGACGTCGAAAGTCTGTTCCTCACGCCTTCAGAGCGTTACTCGTTCATTTCCTCGACGTTAGTGCGAGAAATCGCGGCGTTGGGCGGTGATATCACCAAATTCGTCCACCCGGCTGTCGCCGAAGCGCTGACAGAACGCTTCAAGCGTTGACTGCGCTGCATGTGAAGGTGCATCCCGGAGCCTAATGCGGCACAATTCGCCGCATTGGTTTTCATGTGCCCCGGCGTCGGCCGCGGCAGGAGCAATTCATGTCCCTTATCATCACTGACGATTGCATTAACTGCGACGTCTGCGAACCTGAGTGCCCGAACGAGGCGATTTCACAAGGTGAAGAGATCTACGTGATCAATCCGAACCTGTGTACCGAATGCGTGGGCCATTACGACGAGCCACAATGCCAGCAGGTCTGCCCGGTAGACTGCATCCCGCTCGACGAAAATCATGTCGAGAGCAAAGAGCAATTGATGGACAAGTACCGGATCATCACCAGTAAAGTCTGACCCCGGCTTTACTGCTGCTTGCCATACCCGTCGCCAGTGCAACCCAGGCAACGTACAAACGCAGCCTTGCCCGGGTCTACTACTAACGCCTTGCCGGTAGCGCCGAGATTGCCGCCTGCCGCAGCGAAAGGCGAGGCAATCACGAAAAGACCGGCGCCGATGATAGTGGCCGCGATCAGCAGCGGTCGTGCGATGAGCAGGTCGCCGATCATCGCAAAGGCTGGCGGGTTCTGAATGGTGTAGACCGGATCGCCACTGCCTTCGGTGACATCGGCAGCAATTGCAGGCGTTACCTGCAGGCCGAGGAACAACGCCAGCGTGGCAGCGAGAATGCGAAACGGGTTCATGGCGTGGTCCTTCAGGCGTAGCAAATTAAGATGCCATCACTATAAACGCGGATGGGTGTTAAGCAAGTGCGCCACGCAGGCACTCAACGGTTAGTTCAGCGTTGACACTTCGGGCAGTAGACGCTGGCACGCTGACCCAGCTTGATCTCGCGCAACAATGTGCCGCAGACCTTGCACGGCAGACCGCCACGCCCGTAGACAAACAGTTCCTGCTGAAAATACCCTGGCTTGCCATCGCCGCCGATGAAGTCGCGCAAAGTCGTGCCGCCACGCTCGATGGCGTAGGCCAGAATGCGCTTGATCTCTATCGCCAGCTTCAGATAACGCGCCCGGGAGATACCCCCGGCTTCGCGGCGCGGATCGATGCCCGCCGCGAACAGTGCTTCGGTCGCATAGATATTCCCCACCCCAACCACAACCGCGTTGTCCATGACAAACGGTTTGACCGCGATCGACTTGCCACGCGAGCGCTCGTAAAGGCGCTCGCCGTCGAACAGATCCGTCAGTGGCTCCGGTCCGAGGCGAATCAGCAATTCGTGGTTATGTGGATCAAGGCTCCAGAGCATGGCGCCGAACCGACGCGGGTCTGTGTAGCGCAATGCCAGCCCGGACTCCAGCTCGATATCGACATGCTCGTGCTTGAGCGCAGGAAGGCCGGCTTCGACCAGACGCAGGTTGCCTGACATGCCCAGGTGACTTATCAACGTACCCACTTCGGCCTGGATCAGCAGGTACTTGGCGCGCCGATCCACCTGCACGATGCGCTGCCCGGACAGGCGGACGTCCAGATCTTCGGGGATGGGCCAGCGCAAACGGCTGTCGCGTACGATCACACGGCTGACGCGCTGCCCTTCAAGATGCGGCGCAATGCCGCGGCGGGTGGTTTCGACTTCGGGTAATTCAGGCATGGATAACTCGGTCGTGCAGAAAGGACAAGCTGGCGCTGCGCAGGATCAGCGCGCGCCCAGCTCGCGGATGCTTTCCCTCAGGTATTCAAAGTCATATCCGGACAGACCCACGTAATCGAGCACCAGAGGACCAACGCATTCCCATTCGTGGTCTTCGTTCTGATTGCCCAATACCTGATAGGACTGGCAGATATGCTCAGCCATTTTCAGTGGCGCCAGAAGGTTCTTGAGCGTGGCATTACGACTGGTATCGTCCTGAAAAATCGCTGATGCGTTGTGATGATTGGCGATCGCGTCTGTAACGTGCGCAGGCAAACGCCATGATTTGGCCGTGTAGTAACCGACGACCGAATGATTGGTATGGAAGACGCTGTTTTCTGTGTCGACGATACGGCAATCGGGTCCTGCACTGGCATAGGCGTCTTCAAGCACGGGCATGTAGTTGGGGAACCGCTTGAGCATCAATGGAATCCCGCAATCGTGAAACAGACCCAGCGCGTAGGATTCATCCACAGTTTGCGAGCCTATGCGCTTGGCCAGCGTCATGCTGGTCATCGCGACATCCTGTGCTGTGTCCCAGAAGCGGTTGAGCGCAACGATGGTTTCATCGGTCATCTCGCCCCTGATCGACTGTGCATTGATCAGATTGATGACCGTACGACTGCCCAACAGCACCACAGCCTTGTCAATCGAGGCAATCTTGTTGGACAGGCCATAGTGCGGCGAGTTGACGATCTTCAGCAACGCACCCGACAAGCCAGGGTCCTGCGCAATCAGTCGCGCAATGGCTCCAAGGTCCGGGTCGGGCATGTATTGTTCCATCTGCAGATCCACCATGATCTGCGGCTGCGGAGGCACACTGATGCCCTGCAACGCTTGCTGGATCTGCTCTTGGCTCAGCTCTTCGGACATAGCAATTTACTCACGGTAATGACTGGATTCTGCCCCCTTGCAAGGCAACGGTCCATCGTCCAGATCGAAGATATTCTTGGAACTTTGCCGAACGCGAGGCTTCGGACCTTGTGTTGACGGCGTGCATGACGGCCCCAAAACGGCCCGCCAGCCGCTATTCCAAAAGCCTGACACTGGAGGATCCCATGTCTAAAGCACTGACTGGCAAACGCATCGCAATTCTTGTAACCGACGGTTTCGAGCAGGTCGAACTGACCGGTCCAAAGGAAGCGCTGGAGCAAGCAGGCGCTACCGTTGAAATCCTTTCTGCTGAAGAAGGCCAGGTCAAAGGCTGGAATCACGACAAACCTGCCGATGATTTCAAGATCGACCGTACGTTCAAGGCAGCCAACGCCAGCGATTATCATGGCGTTGTGTTACCGGGCGGAGTCCAGAACTCCGACACCATCCGCATAGACACCGACGCACAGAAGATCGTCAAGGGCATCGAGGCCGCAGGCAAGCCTGTTGCAGTCATTTGCCACGGCGGCTGGTTATTGATATCGGCAGGCCTGGTCAAAGGTAAAACCCTGACCAGCTTCGAGACGCTGAAAGATGACCTGGTCAATGCCGGTGCAAAATGGGTTGATCAGGAAGTGGTCGTCGACGGCACGTTGATCAGCAGCCGCCAGCCAGACGACATCCCGGCCTTCAACAGCAAACTGATTGAAGCGCTGTCTGCCTGATCACTCAAGCTGATCAACTGACCAGCTGGGTCAGTTAATTGCCGTCATCCCGGCGCATGACCGGGATGACGCGCTATAATCCCGCTCTTTTTTCAGGAGCGACGTCATGTCCCTGCCTAGCTTGCGCCTCAAAGCCAACGCCGACCGCCGACTGCGCGCCGGTCACCTGTGGGTCTACAGCAACGAGATCGATGTAGCCGTCACGCCGCTGCATGGCTTTGCAGCCGGTGACCAGGCCATCCTCGAAGCAGCGGGCGGCAAGCCGCTGGGCATCGTCGCCATGAGCCCCAACAACCTGATTTGCGCACGTCTGGTATCGCGCGACATCAAGCTGCCACTCGACAAGTCGCTGCTCGTGCATCGCATCAATGTAGCGCTGTCGTTGCGTGAACGCCTGTTCGACAAGCCTTTTTATCGTCTGGTCTACGGCGATTCCGACCTGCTGCCGGGCCTGGTGGTTGATCGCTTCGGTGACGTTCTGGTGGTTCAGTTGGCCTCGGCAACGATGGAAAACCACAAGGAAGACATCGTCGCGGCGCTGGTACAGGTCATCAAACCAAGCGGCATCCTGTTCAAGAACGATTCGGCAGCGCGCGACGCGGAAGGCCTGAATCGCTATGTCGAGACTGTGTTCGGCCTGGTCCCTGAATGGGTTGCCCTGGAAGAGAACGGCGTGAAGTTCGAAGCTCCGGTCATGGCCGGGCAAAAGACCGGCTGGTTCTATGACCATCGCATGAACCGTGCGCGCATCGCCCCTTACGTCAAAGGCAAGCGTGTGCTGGACCTGTACAGCTACATCGGCGGCTGGGGTATTCAGGCCGCGGCCTTCGGCGCCAGCGACGTGACCTGTGTCGACGCATCGTCCTTCGCCCTTGACGGCGTGGAGCGCAACGCAGCCCTGAACGGTTTTGCAGAAAAAATGACCTGCATCGAAGGCGATGTGTTCGAAGCTCTGAAAGAGCTGAAAGCCGGTGAAGAGCGTTTCGACGTCATCGTTGCCGACCCGCCTGCGTTCATCAAACGCAAGAAAGACATGAAGAATGGCGAGGGCGCCTACCGTCGCCTGAACGAACAGGCCATGCGCCTGCTCAGCAAGGACGGCATCCTGGTCAGCGCCTCGTGCTCGATGCACCTGCCGGAAGACGACCTGCAGAACATTCTTCTGACCAGCGCTCGCCATCTGGACCGCAACATCCAGCTGCTCGAGCGCGGCGGCCAGGGCCCCGACCACCCGGTCCACCCCGCCATCGCCGAAACGCGCTACATCAAGAGCATCACCTGCCGACTACTGCCGAACAGCTAACGCCCGAATGGAGGCTCTGCATCGCAAGGACGCAGAGCCTCCAGAACGGCATGCGACGCAGAGCGCCGCACGATAGTTGTATCTGATGCCTGAAGGGCAGCTTTGCGTCGCACGATAGCTGCGATTCTCAAACCCGCTCCAACGCCCCCCGCAACCCCAGCAACACCAGGAAATGCAGCGGGTAAATCGCATAGGCCCAGCGCCGCATCGGGATCACTGCGAACTCAGGCTTTGTCCGCAGCAATGCCATGCCCAGCACAGGTGCCAACACGCACGCGACGATAGACCCTACGGAAATCGGATCACCCCAACCCGCGCCCGCGAACATCTGTGGCCAGGCGTTGCCTGCCAGGCAGAAAACAGCCGGAAACACTGCGTACCAAAGGCGCCTTTCCAGCACCAGTACGAAGACCAGCGGCAGCAACACTCCGGCAAAGCCAAACATCAGGTATTTCTGAAAGATCGCTGTGAGCAGCAGCGCGACAACGGCCATCACTCGGGTTGCCGGGTTGCGATGCTGCCAACCCTGAGCAATCAGCAAGCCCAGTAGCAGCGTCGGCATGACGTTCAATACAGTGGCATCCTCCATGAACAGCCGATACGGAATCTCGGATAACGCCGCAAATGCCAGCAACCAACCCAGGTAGCGCCATTGCACACGCGGCGCCACAATGGCTGCGCTGCGTCTTGAGAGATTCACGGCGATTGCCAGACAGAACCAAGGAAAGGCGAAACGCCCCGGCACGTAAAGAAAATCGACTGACCAACCCACATAGCGCAGATGATCGAGCACCATGCTCAACATCGCCAGCCACTTGAGCAGGTCCAGCGCCTTGTTGCGTCCTGGCAGAAAAGGCGGGTTGGATAGATCCATATCACTCCAGATCGGGTAAGTCGGTCCAGCAGTCAACACATGACCGCACTCACTATTGTCGCTACAGTGCGCACCATAATCGCCCATAAGGAATCGGCCATGACAGACCAAAGCCAACAGTTCGCCAGCGACAATTATTCCGGTATCTGCCCCGAAGCCTGGGCGGCAATGGAACAGGCGAACAAAGGGCACCAACGCGCCTATGGGGACGATCAATGGACTGCGCGCGCGTCGGATGATTTCCGTCGTTTGTTCGAAACCGACTGCGAAGTGTTCTTTGCGTTCAACGGCACGGCCGCCAACTCTCTGGCGCTGTCCTCGTTGTGCCAGAGTTACCACAGTGTCATCTGTTCGGAAACGGCTCACGTCGAAACCGATGAATGCGGCGCACCGGAGTTCTTCTCCAATGGCTCGAAACTGCTGACGGCTCGTAGCGCTGGCGGCAAGCTGACGCCCGAATCGATTCGTGAAGTGGCACTCAAACGTCAGGACATTCATTACCCCAAGCCACGGGTCGTGACCTTGACCCAAGCCACTGAAGTGGGTGGTGTCTATCAGATTGAAGAACTCAAAGCGATCAGCGCGACCTGCAAGGAGCTGGGCCTGCATCTGCACATGGACGGCGCACGGTTCTCCAATGCCTGTGCCTTTCTGAACGCATCGCCGGCCGAGCTGACCTGGAAATCCGGCGTCGATGTGCTGTGCTTTGGCGGCACCAAAAACGGCATGGCGGTAGGCGAAGCCATCCTGTTCTTCAACCATGATCTGGCCGAAGACTTTGATTACCGCTGCAAGCAGGCCGGGCAACTGGCGTCGAAAATGCGTTTCCTGTCAGCGCCGTGGGTCGGCTTGCTGGAAAACGACGCTTGGCTCAAGCATGCGCGCCACGCCAACAGTTGCGCACAGTTGCTGGCTGAACTGGTCGAGGACATCCAGGGTGTGGAACTGATGTTTCCGGTGCAGGCCAATGGCGTGTTTCTGCAACTGTCGGAGCCGGCGATTGCAGCCCTGACAGCAAGGGGCTGGCGTTTCTATACCTTCATCGGTAATGGTGGCGCTCGCTTCATGTGTTCATGGGATACCGAAGAAGAGCGCGTGCGTGAACTGGCTGCCGATATCAGGCTGGTGATGCAGGGCTGAAGCGTCTATCTCAAGCTTGCAGGTGCAGCTTGACGATCTACGGGGTAATCTCCTTCTGAAAGGCAATCGGCTCAAGACGCCGTACGGACTTCACCGACCGCCCTCAAGAAGGAGCTTGTCTGCATGTTCGATTTCTCCGCCCGGCTCAAGCAGCACTTCGCTGCTCTGCAGAGTGAAGCGCAATTCTTTTCGTTACGTTATGTAAGGCGCACAGGCCAGCATTTGTGCGTGCGTAAAAACGTGGCCGAACCACCGTCACTGACCAGCGACGAAGGCGCCATGCTGACCGTGCGCCTGAACGGCGTCGAGGCCTACGCTGCTACCAACGATACGTCACGGGCGGGTTTGCAGGCCGCCCTGCAACAGGCCGAGGCACTGGCGCGCCGTCTGGCACCACATACGCTGCTAGACCTGAGCGAGCAGGCCGTTTCAACCGCCAGGGCTGACTATCTGTCACCGAACATGGATCAGGCCTTCCCGCCGCTGAGCGACTGTATCGGCCTGCTGATGGCCGAATCCAGCGCAGTTCCGAAGGACGAGCGGCTGGTCAACTGGCAGGCCATTCTGGGGCTGGAAACTGTCGAGCAGTTCTATTTGAACACTGCGGGCGCCGAGCTTCGTCAGGCGCAACGCTTTGTTTTCCCCGGCATGAGCGTGACGGCGTACAACGGACATGACAGCCAGACCCGTACGCTGGGCGGCCATAATTTTGGTCAACAGGGCGGTCTTGAAGTGTTGAGCAGTTGCGGGCTGATCGGCTCCGCTGCCAGCGTCGCCGATCAGGCCTTGCAACTGATTCTTGCGCCCAACACGCCATCCGGCCCGCGCGACCTGCTGTTGATGCCGGACCAGATGGTGCTGCAGATTCACGAGGCAATCGGTCACCCGCTGGAGCTGGACCGGATTCTCGGCGACGAACGTAACTACGCAGGCACCAGCTTCGTGAAAATGTCGGATTTCGGCACGCTGCAGTATGGCTCCAGTCTGTTGAACGTCACGTTCGACCCGGACATTCCCGAGCAGTTGGCAAGTTACGCGCACGATGATGACGGCACGCCAGCGAGCAAGCAGTTTCTGATTCGCGAAGGCGTGCTGCAACGCCCGCTCGGCGGCGCGCTGTCGCAACACCGCAGCGCCATGCAAGGTGTCGCCAACAGCCGCGCCTGCAACTGGAATCGCGCACCGATCGATCGCATGGCCAACCTGAACATCGAACCGGGCGACCGGTCCATGAACGACCTCATCGGCAACATCGAACACGGCATCCTGATGTCGAGTAACCGTTCCTGGTCCATCGACGATGCACGCAATAAATTCCAGTTCGGCTGCGAATGGGGCCAGTTGATTGAAAATGGTGAATTGAAAGGCGTGGTGAAGAACCCTAACTACCGGGCGATATCCGCGCAGTTCTGGAAAAGCCTCAGCGCCGTGGGCGACGCCAGCACCTTCAAGGTTCTGGGCACGCCCAACTGCGGCAAGGGCGAACCCAATCAGGCGATCTGTGTCGGCCATGCGTCTCCGGCCTGTGTGTTTGCCGATGTCGATGTATTTGGAGGGGCTGCCTAATGACGCACCAACAGCAATTCGAAACACTGGTCGCCGCGCTCAAATCGGCCATCAACCCCACCGAACAGTTCACCCTGGCGTACGACGCCGAGGTGTCGGATTTCATTCGCTTCAATCACGGCCAGGTACGTCAGGCCGGGCAGGTTCAGCAGGCGGTCGCCGTCTTCAAACTGATCGACAGCGGCCGCCACGCCAATCTGGAGCTGACGCTTTCCGGCGACGCCGAGACAGACACCCAACGCCTGACCGACGCTTTGCAGCAACTGCGCGAAACGCTGCCATCGTTGTCAGAGGACCCGTATCTGCTGCCCAATACCGAGGCTTGGCGAACCGGTAATGTACAAGACGCGCCGCTGCCGGACAGCGCCCAGGTCGTTGCACAGATCTGCGCGTTGTCGAGTGGTCTGGACCTGGTGGGTTTCTACGCTGCGGGGCCGCTGTACCGCGGTTTTGCAAGTTCCTGGGGAGCGCTGGGCTGGCATCAGGCCAACAGCTTCAATTTCGACTGGAGCCTGTTTCACGAGAACGGCCAGGCGGTAAAGGCAAACTATGCCGGTCACGACTGGAACAGCGAGGCCTTTGCCCGGCGTTTCGAGCAGGCACGTGAGCAACTGGAGTTTCTCGGGCGCCCGCTGCACACCCTTGCACCTGGCCAATACCGAGCCTATCTGGCCCCTGCGGCGGTCGATGAAGTGATCAGCATGCTCACTTGGGGCGGGTTTTCCGCCCAGGCGCTGGCCAGTAAACGCAGCCCGCTGCAGCGTCTGTATGACGGGGATACCCGGTTCAGCCCGCTGGTGAGCATCGACGAGCACGTCAGCGGCTCATTCTCGCCAGCCTTTTCGAGAGAAGGTTATCCGCGCAAGGACCTCGCCCTGATCGTCGACGGGCAGGCCCGTGAGCGATTGGTGGACTCAAGCAGCGCTGCCGAATATGACCTGCCGGCCAATGGCGCCGATTACGGTGAAGGGCCGAGCGCGCTGGAGATGGCGGGCGGTTCGCTGGAGATGGACCAGGTGCTTGAAAAGCTCGGGACAGGTCTTTACATCAGCAACCTGTGGTACTTGAACTTCTCGGACCGCGCGGCGGCACGCCTGACTGGCATGACACGTTTTGCAACGTTCTGGGTCGAAGACGGAAGGATCGTTGCGCCGGTCAGCACCATGCGCTTCGATGACAGCGCCTACAGCCTGCTGGGCAGTGCGCTGGAGGACCTGACTCGAGAGCGGGAGCTGATCCTGCAATCGAGCACCTACAGTCAGCGCCAGACCGGTTCCACCCACTTGCCGGGCGCGCTGATCAGCCAACTTACTCTTACGCTGTAAAAGGAGCCTATGCAGAACTCAGCGCCGATCATGGACGAAAAGACCCTGCGCTGGATGCCGTGGGTCATTGCCATCGCGTTCTTCATGCAAAGCCTGGACGGCACGATCCTCAATACTGCGCTGCCGTCCATGGCCCGCTCGTTGGCAGAAGACCCGCTGCGCATGCAGTCGGTGGTGATTGCCTACATGCTGACCATTGCGCTGTTGATTCCGGCGTCAGGCTGGATCGCTGACCGGTTCGGAATCAAACGCATTTTTTTCAGCGCCATTCTGCTGTTCAGCTTCGGCTCACTGCTGTGCGCGCTGTCCTGGTCGCTCGACGTACTGGTGGCAGCACGCGTGATTCAGGGGTTGGGGGGCGCACTGATGGTGCCCATCGGTCGGCTGATCGTACTGCGCGCCTACCCCCGCTCGGAACTGGTGCGGATCATGGGCTTCATCACCGTGCCCGGCTTGCTCGGGCCATTACTGGGCCCGACACTGGGCGGCTGGATGGTCGAGTACCTGAGCTGGCACTGGATCTTCCTGATCAATATTCCGGTCGGGCTTTTAGGTTGCTACGCGGTCAAGCACTTCATTCCTGACCTTGCGGGAGGTGGCCGCACGCACTTTGACGGCATCGGGTTCATCCTCTTCGGCGCAGCGATGGTGCTGATCACCATCGCTTTGGAAGGCCTGGGCGAATTGCACCTGCCGCACATGCGTGTGGTGCTGCTGCTGTTTGCCGGGATGGGTTGCCTGGCAGCATATTGGCTGCGCGCTGGGCATATCGAGTCGCCGCTGTTCGCGCCTTCGTTGTTCCGCACCCGGACCTTCGCAGTAGGCATCATGGGCAACCTGTTTGCTCGCCTCGGCAGCGGCGCCCTGCCGTTCCTGGTGCCGTTGTTGCTGCAAGTGGCGCTTGGCTATTCACCTTCTCAGGCGGGCATGAGCATGCTGCCGCTGGCCGCCGCAGGCATGTTCGCCAAGACGGTGGCGCGCTGGCTGATCGAACACCTGGGTTATCGACACATTCTTACCGGCAATACGCTGCTGCTGGGGATCCTGCTGGCCAGCCTTGCGCTGGTGGACATGGAGACCCCTTATTGGGTGCTGCTGATACAACTGGCGCTGCTCGGCGCGGTGAATTCGTTGCAGTTCACGGCGATGAATACTGTGACGCTGATCGACCTCGACGACGCCAGCGCCGCGAGCGGCAACAGCCTGCTTTCAGTGGTCGCGCAGCTGTCGCTGAGCCTTGGAGTTGCCAGCGCTGCAGCATTGCTGGGCGGTTTCAGTGAAGAAGTAGCCACCGGCGAAGTCAGCAGTATGCTGGGAGCCTTTCAAATGACGTTTCTGAGCGTCGGAGTGCTCGCGATGTTCGCGGCCGGGATTTTCCTTCAGCTGCCCGTCAAGGCCGCAGAAATACGCTCCGGCAAGGCCACAATGCTCAACGATGAGGTGAAAGAAAACTGACCCATATAGCTGAAAACAGGGGCTTTAACCTGAAAAAACAGGGTATTTTAAGTAACTGACCAGATACATTGCAGAACCGGGACAATCGGCCGACACATTTATAGCACTAAGCCACCGTGGTCTCTTGTAAGCATGGGCCGCATGATGCAACCTTGCCGTACGCGAAAAGCGGGTTTACGCCCGTCGCGACTAGTATTCTGGAAGCGAGTTTGTTCATGAAAAGCCAAACCGATGCTGCCGGTAGATCCGCAGCCGAGGTAGTGACGCAATTGCCAGTGCCTTCTCGCCTGGGCATGCTGCGTTTCGAGAGGCTTAATGAAGCCAATTGGGCGCTGCTGTTTCTCGATCCAAACTGTGAAAAGCAGTTAGGGCTGCCCGCGGTTGACCTTTGCGCTCTGATTGGATCCCCTTATGCCAGTCTCATGGAGCCGGAAGCACGTTATCAACTTCACGATGACATACAGCTGCAACTGGCCTCTTCTCCGAATTACCTGATCCGCTACACCCTGCACAGCCCTAAGGGGCCGCTTGGCCTGCTGGAAATCGGCGAAGGCTACAGGCAGCACAACCGGCATCTTCTGCGGGGCTACTTTCTGATCGTCGAGGGGCTTGTCGTAGACAACGAGCAAGCCACAGACTCCGATCTCGAAACCCGCAACCTCAGGCTGCAGATTGCGCTGGAACTCAACCAGCGTGCCCAGCGTGACCAGTTTGCCCACCTGGAACGCGTACGTGCTCAGCAGGACCTGATCCTGCGCCTCACGCGCCACCGCTACACAACCGCCAACACGATGCTGGAAGCGGCAGAGCTGATCACCAGAAGTGCCTGCGATATCTATGATCTGGACCATGCCAGTATCTGGAACCTCAACGAAAAGCGCCTGGAGCCGATCACCGACTACCACCGGGAAAGCGGCAACTATCAAACCCTCTCACCGATCGACATCAGCCCTTACCCCACTTACTTGCAGGCGCTGAACACCAGCCGCGCAATCGACGCCAGCGACATCCAGAAAGACCCGCGCACCCGCGAGATGGCAGAAAGCCTCAGGCCAGGTGAAACCCGGGCGGTCCTGGATGCCAGTATTCGTATCGACGGGCAGGTCGTGGGTGTGCTGTGTCTTGAACAGACCGGCGCGACGCGCGACTGGCAGTCCGACGAGATTGCCTTCGCCGGCGAACTGGCCGACCAGTTTGCCCAGGTCATCAACAATCACAATCGGCGCGCCGCGACCATTGCATTGCACCTGTTCCAGCGCGCGGTCGAACAAAGCGCCAACGCGTTTCTGCTGGTCAACTGCAATGGGGTGGTCGAGTACGTCAACCCGAGCTTCACGGCGATCACCCAGTACAGTTCCGACGAGGTCTCCGGGCGCAAGCTCTCGGAACTGCCGGCGCTGGAAAATCTCAACCAGCTGCTGCTGGAAGCCAACTCCAGCCTGACCAACAGCAATAGCTGGCAGGGCGAATTCAAAAGCCGACGCAAGAACCTCGAACCCTACTGGGGGCAGTTGTCGATTTCCAAGGTGTATGGCGACAATCGTGAGCTGACGCACTACATCGGTATCTACGAGGACATCACCCAGAGCAAGTTGGCCCAGCAGCGCATCGAGCGCCTGGCCTACACCGACAACCTGACCAACCTGGGCAACCGTCCGGCGTTCATTCGCAATCTGGATGAGCGCTTTGCCCGCGACACCGACACGCCCATGAGCCTGTTGCTGGTCGACATCGACAACTTCAAGCGCATCAACGACAGCCTGGGTCACCAGACCGGCGACAAACTGCTGATCAGCCTGGCACGCCGCCTGCGCAACACGTTGAGCCCTTCGGATGTGCTGGCACGCTTCGCCAGCAACGAATTTGCCGTGTTGCTGGACGACACCGATCAAGAGGCCGGGCAGGCCATCGCCAGCCAGGTCCTGGCCACTCTGGACAAACCGATGTTTGTCGACAACCAGTTGATCAGCGTCACCGGCTCGGTAGGCCTGGCCTGCGCGCCGATTCACGGTCGTGATCCGCAGACCCTGATGAAAAATGCCGGTCTGGCCCTGCACAAGGCCAAAGCCAATGGCAAGCATCAGGTTCAGGTGTTTACAGAAGCGCTGAATGCCGAGGCCAGCTACAAGCTTTTCGTCGAGAACAACCTGCGCCGCGCGTTGACCCAGAACGAACTGGAAGTGTTCTATCAACCCAAACTCTGCCTCCTGACCGGCCGCCTGCTGGGCATGGAAGCGCTGCTGCGCTGGAACCATCCCGAAAAAGGCATGATCCGACCGGACCAGTTCATCAGCGTTGCCGAAGAGACCGGTTTGATTATCCCCATTGGCAAATGGGTCGCGCGCCAGTCGTGCCGCATGAGCAAAGACCTTACCGCAGCGGGTTTCGGGCACCTTCAGGTGGCGATCAACGTATCGCCGAAACAGTTTTCCGATCCCGAGCTGGTGTCATCGATTGCCTCGATCCTCAAAGAGGAAGAGCTTGACCCGTCGTTGCTGGAACTGGAACTGACCGAAGGCCTGCTGCTGGAAGCCACAGAAGACACACGTCAGCAACTCGACTCGCTGAAGAAGCTTGGCCTGTCACTGGCGATGGATGACTTCGGAACAGGCTATTCCTCTTTCAGCTATCTGAAAAAATTCCCCATCGACGTGATCAAGATTGATCGCAGTTTCATCCGTGATATTCCGGATGATGAAGACGACATGGAGATCACCTCGGCGGTCATCGCCATGGCGCACAACCTCAAGCTCAAAGTGGTTGCCGAAGGCATCGAAACCGCTGCCCAGCTGGCGTTTTTGCGTCGCCATCGCTGTGATGTCGGTCAGGGTTATCTGTTCGACAGGCCCATTCCCGGCGAAGAGCTGGTCGAGAAGCTGAAGCGCTACACCCGTCGCCCATCGGCCTGAGCACCTTCCCTGCACCCTGCTCTCTCGGGCACACTGTTGCTCTGTTATTACACGGCAGCCCTTGTTTCTGCGTGTAACGGGACCTATGTCATTGTATTAACCCGTCCTGTTACCTGCTGCCGTCTCACAACGAGAGGATATGGTTCATGACTCTGCGCTCGGAAATTCTTGTGAACAAAAACGTATTGCCTACCGCCGAACAAGCTCTCCCAGGTCGTGAAACACCGATGGCGCTTCCGGAAGATCACTTCGTCAACGGTAACCCGCTGCTGGGGCCATTCTCGAGCAACGTAGAATTCGCTATTTTCGGCATGGGCTGCTTCTGGGGTGCAGAACGTCGCCTGTGGCAACAGGAAGGTGTTGTCAGCACCGTTGTCGGTTACGCGGGTGGGTTCACGCCTAACCCGACCTACGAAGAAGTCTGCTCAGGCCTGACCGGGCACACCGAAGTGGTACTAGTCGTTTACGAGCCTGAGAAGATCAGCTACGAATCGTTGCTCAAGGTGTTCTGGGAAGCCCATAACCCGACTCAGGGCATGCGTCAGGGCAATGACATCGGCACGCAGTACCGTTCGGTCATCTATTGCACGCGGCCTGAACAGCTCGCCGCAGCCAAAGCCAGCGCCGAAGCGTTTCAGGCGGAACTGAGCAAGGCAGGTCTGGGCGGGATCACCACTGAAATCGAAGAAGCGCCGACAGTGTACTTCGCCGAGGCGTATCACCAGCAGTACCTGGCCAAGAACACGCAAGGCTATTGCGGCCTGGGCGGCACAGGGGTTTGTCTGCCTGCCTGAGGGACCGACGGGGGCTCAAACCTCCGTCATCCTGCGTCCTGCCTGACGCCTGCAGTGGGGCTTGTTACGCAAAGCGTCACGAAAGGCATCCCCGCGCTGGAGCGTGAGGAACGATAGGCCCCGGGCTACTTCTGAGGCTATCCCTACACGATGAGCTTCCAAACCGACCTCTATCGTGCCCATGCTCCGCGTGGGTATGCAGGCCTGGAAGCTTTGCGTCCGCCCTTGACCGCGCAACCCTGCGCGAACTTACGCTCGCTTACTCGGCGATCAACCAGTCCATCTTCCAGCCGCCCTGAGTCTGGCCCAGTTTGTCGGCCAGGTAAGGCATCAGTTCGCGCAGCTCTTCTTCAAGGCCCCACGGCGGGTTGGCGATAGCCAGACCTGAACCGTTGAGACTCGCCGGGGTGTCCAGCGGATGGACATACAGCTCGACGCGCAGCAACTTGGGCGCGCCGGTTTCTGCCAGGTCCTGATAGAAACGTCGCAGCAGGCGCGGGTCTTTGATCGGGTACCAGATGGCGGCGACCGTCTGGCGCATGCGCCCGATGGTTTCCTTGAGCGCCACTGCGCAACGTTTCATTTCATCCAGTTGCTCGAACGGCGGGTCGATCAGCATCACGGCACGCTTTTCAGCGACGGGCAGCAGTGCGCGTGGCACGTGCCAGCCCTCTCCCAGATGCACCGCGACGCGGCGGTCGCCCTTCATGTTTTCCTTGAGCAGGCGCCCGTCTTCAGGGTGTTTTTCATTGAGCAACACCCGCTCGCGCTCGCGAGTCAGGCGGCGGGCCAGCTCCGGCGAGCCGGGGTAGTATCGCAACTCGCCATCAGGGTTCATGTCATGCAGCACTTGCAGGTAATCAGCCGTCAGCGCTGGCAAGTCCGGGGTATCCCACAGACGACCAATGCCTTCGAGCCACTCGCCGGTGCGAGAGGCCTGATCACCTTTTAGGTCGTACAGCCCGAGCCCGGCATGGGTGTCGAGATAGGCGAACGGCTGCTCCTTGCGCGCCATGAGGGCGATCAGGCGAGTCAGAGTAAGGTGTTTGAACACGTCGGCGTGGTTGCCGGCGTGGTAGGCGTGACGGTAATTCATGGCAGCTCCTGGCAGGCCGCGCAGTTTAGCAAACCTGAGCCGCGAACAAGAATTTGTAACGAATTTGCGGGACTCGTCTGTATCACTTGAAGGAAATTTCCGAGAAACTCCCAGCCCCTTGTGCCTGCCCATTTCGATCACTACTCTGCGCCCGTCGCTGCATATCAGCGATGAGGATTAGTAGCCCTCGGTGTGATTAGGCGCAATGCGCCACCTTGTGCAAGGCGCTTGTTTACGGGCTGCATCTTTATGGTGGCCGTGCGTGGGGCGTCTCCGGATGCACCGGTTCCTAATCACCGGGCTACTACCTGCGTGCGGCCGCCACCTTCGATTAGTAGCCGAAGTGACGACCTACTGATTATTGATTAGGAGTCTCACATGCTAAAAATCGTCCCCGACCCGCCCTTCTTCAGCGCCCGCCCAAAGGTCAGCCACGAAGATGCCCTTCTATATGCCAGTGACCTGCTGCGCTGCGCCGCAACCAGCGCCTACGAATTCAGCGACAGCATGAGCGGCGCACAGCGAGACATGACGCTCACGATCATGCACCTGGTGGACATGGCAAAGGTCATGGTCGACAACACGATAGAAAACCTGCAAACCGAATGACCACAATCTGAACTGAAAACGACGCACCTGTAGTCAATCCTGCCATCCGCACCCTGCAAGGGTTGCTCGCAGCCAGCTGTCCTACCAGAATCGGAAACAGCCCGATCAAAGGAACAGACGCCATGATGCACGCGGACTTGATAGACCAGGAAGACCTGCTCGGCCAGCTGAGAGCATTAGGATTCGAAACGCCCAGCGGCGCCACGGCCGAACAAGCCTGCGCACACGCCGTATGCGGCCTCAACGCAGAACGCGCGAAGGCCCTTCGACGTCTGATAGAGCAACTCCTGACCGGCAGCGCAACCCTCCTCCCCGCCGTCCGCCAGGCCATCGACCAGCAGTTGCTGCCTGCGCTGGCGGCTTATAAGCAGAGCCACAGTGGATCATGAGCTCGTTGATTACGAGCTGATCAATAAGATCGTGATCTTGATTCAGCATGAGTCGGGGCTTGTTGAGAAGGCACTCGAGCGTTTCAGTCTGATTACCGATGATTCGTGTCAACGGCTGAGATAAAAAGCCATTGCCCCTGTTAGCGTCGCGGCGAAAACTTGTGACGCTTTGCGTCACATAGTTTCAGGCGTGCTCAATACTCAATCCGCACATCACCCTTCGGCACGCTGCAGCAGGACAGGATGTAGCCCTCTGCAACATCTTCATCGGTAATGCCGCCGTTGTGTTCCATCTCCACTTCGCCACTTGTTTTCATGACCTTGCACGTTCCGCAGATGCCCATGCCGCAGGCCTTGGGGATCATCAGGCCGAGTTTGGCTGCGGCTGCGTGTACGGTTTCTCCCGGTCCAACGCGGATGCTTTTACCGGTCTCGGTGAACTCGACCTGGTGCAGGTCAGCCGCGTCGATATCGGGCGCGTCGGCGGCGATTTCTGCCTGTTCGACGGCATCGGCACGGGCTTCGGCGGGTGTCGCGCCGAAGGATTCTTCATGGTATTGCGCCATGTTGAAGCCATTTTCCAGCAACAGGCGCTTGACCGCTGTCATGTAGGGCGTCGGCCCGCAGCAGAACACTTCGCGCTCCATGAAGTCCGGCGCCATCAGTTCAAGCATTTTCTGATTCAGGTAACCGCGATAGCCCGCCCACGGATCGCCCAGCCCGTGCTTTTCGCAGACCAGATGCAGGCTGAAGTTGTCGATCCGCGACGCCATGTGCTCCAGCTCGCGATGGTAGATGATGTCCTTGGGCGAGCGGGCGCTGTGCACGAACACCATGTCGACGTTGGCGTTGGTGTCATAGAACCAGCGTGCCATCGACATGACCGGCGTAATGCCCACACCGCCACTGAGGTAGAGGATTTTCGGGTTCGGGAAATCGATGGCATTGAACAACCCGACCGGGCCATGCACTGCCAGCTCCTGCCCTTCGCTCAACGTGTCGTGCAGGTAATTGGAAACCCTGCCACCAGGCACGCGCTTGACGGTAATCGAAAAGCTGTAGGGCACCGAGGGAGAACTTGAGATGGTGTACGAGCGCATGATCGGCAGACCGTCGATCTCCAGCTCCAGGGTCACGAATTGCCCAGGCTTGAAAAAGAACATGATCGGCTGATCGGCCATGAAGCAGAAAGTGCGAACGTCCCAGGTTTCCTGGATGACTTTGACGACTCGTACCAGGTGGCGCCCGTTGGCCCATGTCTGGGTGGTAACCGGGCTCAGGAAACTTTGGGACATACGTGATCTCCACGGCCGACTGTCGGCCTCTCATAGTGCGGATTCTGCGTAACGCGCGAGACGACCATTTACCTATCAACGACATTCACGTACTTACCGCGACCAGCCCCGGTGTACAAGGGCTGTCGCGTCGGGAACGGATGCGGCCATGTCGCCCATGGATATGGTTCGCCAAGCGCCCCGCTCCACACTCGCCAACAGGGATTATCGGCATGAACGACTGATTTATTGTCTTGCGTGCAACGCGCCCACAACCGTATCAGCCACATTCGCAGGCCGCCCATGACGCGGTCATGAGGGATTTAACGATGGACGTCACCGCAACCTTGAGCCTGGGCGATCCGCTGGAACCTGCACGCAAGGCCACTGCCGAGATGCTGCAGAATCGCGAGCGCACTTACTCGCTGCCGCAGCCTTTCTACAGTGATGAAAGGCTGTTTGAAATCGATATGCAGGAAATCTTTCATAAAGAGTGGCTGATCGCAGGGATGACCTGCGAAATCCCGACCAAGGGCAACTACCTGACATTGCAGATCGGCAAGAACCCGATCCTCGTGGTGCGCGGCCCGGACGGCGCGGTCAACGCGTTTCATAACGTGTGTCGCCATCGCGGCTCGCGCCTGTGTACCGCCGAAAAAGGCAAGGTCGCCAAGCTGGTTTGCCACTACCATCAATGGACCTACGAGCTGGACGGACGCCTGCTTTATGCTGGCACCGAAATGGGCGACGACTTCGACATGAAGCAGTTCGGCCTCAAGCCCGTCCATGTGAAGACCGCAGGCGGTTACATTTTCATCAGTCTGGCGGAGAATCCGCCGGCCATTGACGAGTTCCTGTCGACCCTGCGCCACTACATGGAACCCTACGACATGGAAAACACCAAGGTGGCGGTGCAGACCACCTTGATGGAAAAAGCCAACTGGAAGCTGGTTCTGGAGAACAACCGCGAGTGCTATCACTGCAGCGGCTCTCATCCCGAGCTGCTGAAAACCCTGCTGGAATGGGACGACGTCACAGACCCGCGTGCAGATCAGGCGTTCAAGGACCATGTCGCCGCATCCGCCGCTGCCTGGGATGCAGAGAAGATCCCCTACGCTCACGCCAGCTTCGGGCTGCGCAACCGCATAGTGCGCATGCCGTTGCTCAAGGGCACTGTCTCGATGACTCTGGACGGCAAGGTCGGCTGCAAGAAACTGATGGGCCGCATCCAGAACCCGGAACTGGGCTCGATGCGCATCCTGCACCTGCCGCACTCCTGGAATCACTGCATGGGCGATCACATCATCGTGTTCACCGTGTGGCCCATCAGCGCACAGGAAACCATGGTCAGCACCAAGTGGATTGTCCACAAGGATGCGGTCGAGGGTGTGGATTACGACGTGGAGCGCATGCGCCAGGTCTGGGACGCCACCAATGATCAGGACCGTCGCCTGGCCGAAGAGAACCAGCGTGGCATCAATTCCTCCGCCTACCAGCCAGGCCCTTACTCGAAAACCTACGAGTTCGGCGTGGTCAATTTCGTAGACTGGTACAGCTCGCGCATGCTGGAAAACCTCGGGGCCGAGCCAGCAGCGTATTTGAAAGGTGTGGCGGTAAATCACGAATAGGGCGTTAACCCCGCTGACGCGGCGCTTTAATTCATCGATGCCAGTGCAAACTCACTTCACTCCTGAAGTGGGTTTGCCAACCCCTCAGGCCCCCCTCTCAAGTCGGCAATCCTCGGCACAACTGCCCTTGCGTCGATACCGTCATTTCTGACAGTTACGTGAAAAACCCCTTCGTGGTCCACTCCAGTTGAAGTCAATCCAACGGACGGAGACACGGACCATGCTCAACCCGAAAATCGTCAATCAATATAAAAATACAAAAACCGACGCAGCCTCGGCCATGACGGATATACGAGGAAAAAATATCCTCATGGGTTTCTGGCATAACTGGCCTTCCGAACCCGGTCAGGGGTACAAGCAGGGCCTTTTCAAAGAGATGCAACTGACAGATATCCCCGAGGCTTATAACGTCGTGGCAGTGGCCTTCATGAAGGGTGCCGGCATTCCTACCTTCAAGCCTTATAACCTCAGTGATGACGAGTTTCGCGCCCAAGTGGCAACACTGAATGCGCAAGGCCGTGCGGTACTGATTTCACTGGGTGGAGCGGATGCTCATATCGAGCTGCATGCAGGCCAGGAGCAGGCGCTGGTCTATGAAATCATTCGGCTGGTTGAAATCTATGGTTTTGACGGGCTGGATATTGATCTTGAGCAGGCCGCCATTACATTCGCAGATAACCGTACCGTATTACCGGCGGCGCTGCGGCTGGTGCGTAAACATTACGAGGCAGAAGGAAAGCACTTCATTATTAGTATGGCGCCGGAGTTTCCATACCTGAGAGCAGCGGGTTCCTACCTCGCCTACATCAACGCCCTGGAAGACCTGTACGACTTTATCGCGCCTCAGTACTACAACCAGGGCGGCGATGGCATATGGGTCGATGAGTTGAACCTATGGGTTACTCAAAACAACGACACTCAAAAGAAAGCATTTCTTTATTACCTGACCGATAGCCTGATCCACGGCACACGAGGTTACGCATCAATTCCGGCAGACAGGCTGGTGATCGGGCTGCCCAGCAATAATGATGGTGCCGCTACTGGTTATGCGGTTGACCCACAGGACGTCAAAGGCGCACTGCAGGAACTGGCAGACGCTGGCAGCCCGATTCGCGGCCTGATGACATGGTCGGTCAACTGGGATGCCGGTAAGGACAAGCACGGCAAGGAATACGATTGGGAGTTCGTGAAACGCTATGGTTATCTCACCAGTGGTGAGACGCCTGTGCCAGGGAAACCGTCAATACCTGCTGACCTTACATTGTCGGGGCAGACAGAGAACTCGGTAACACTGATATGGCGGCTCTCTGAAGGTGCACACCCGGTGCGCATCTATAATTTGTTCCGGGACGGCAGACCTGTAGGTACTACAACGGCGCCGCCTTTTATCGATACAGCTGTTTCGCCTGGCGCTATATACGACTATCGGATCAGCGCAACTGACATTGAAGGGAACACGTCGGACTTGTCCCAAGTGCTGAAGGTATACATGTTTCACGAACAACCGCCATCAACACCTGGCAATTTTAGAGAGGTCGAAGTTACCTCAAGCAGTGTCACGCTCGCCTGGAAAGCCTCTACCGGACCTCATCTCATCGCCTATTATCGGGTTTTCCGAAATCGCAATCAGGAATTCAGGGTTTACCCGCCAGATACCCATTATACCGACACCGGACTGACGCCCAATACAGCCATTAGTTACAGCATCGGAGCCCGGGATGTAGAGGGCGGTTTATCCAGAGAAAGCGAACCTCTGCACGTCAGTACCACACCTGAGGACGGCAACGGTATTGAAGACTGGAAAGCAGGTGTCGCCTACGCGCTGAATCAAGAAGTGAACCATCACAGTTTTACGTATAAGTGCCGTCAGCCCCATACCTCAATCCCACAGTGGGCACCCGATATTCCTGGCTCGGAATCTTTGTGGCTGCTGCTGGGGCCAGCAGGTCTATAGAACGATAGCTTACTCGGCGCCTGCACGCGCCATCACCGCGGAGCGGGCTCCGCTCCGCGGTGACCAAAAGCCCGCCCGAATGAGCAAGCCGTTTATCCACAGATGGCGCGGTCGTCAGGTAACAAACACTCAGTCGACAACGAACTTGTAAAATTCTGCACTAATCAAGAATAGCCCAACACCGCTGTGTGTTTTTTGATCAGAGGACCGATACCCGCGTACCTGAAGGGCTGCAGCCAAGCGCCAACAACTTATCCACAGAAGCGCCAACAGACTCTGGGCATAACCTTGATTAAATAGCACCGACCTTGTGGAAAACTTCGCTACCGTTGAATCAGATACGGCATTCACATCTCGTGTATTAATCCGAGCGTGATTGATTATTTTTTATACAAAGCTCTGGAGAGCCCGAATTCAGAGGCTAGCAGACATTCACGAACAACTTATCCACAGAGACGCCAACAGAGATTGTGCACAACAGGCAGGTTCGGCTAGCAGCTTCATGATGTTGTACACAGGCAGCGTCAGTGAAACCAAAGCTTTAATTGATCATTTTTCAAACACTTACCTGCAAGCCCCGCGTTACAAGTGCTTCAGCAATCTGCAAACACTTTACCCACAGGCGCACACACAGGGATTGTGTGTAAGTACGTGCACGAGGATGCTGCAGGGCAAACTTGGCAGTTTTGCCAGTATCTGGACGACAGCTACCCGCCCAGAATTTCTTTCAGGACTTTGCGTCGTATCAAGTTCTGTACTGATCTCAACCACCAGAGGTGGCCAGTTTTATCTCACAACCCCCTCGTCCACCAACAGCTTCAGGATTGCGGCGGCTCCCTCCTCAGGGGTCACGCCTTTCAACACTTGCCCGCCGCCGCCACTGGCCTTGGCGGTGGCAGCCTTCATGCGCTCTGCGCCGCTCTTGGCCTTGATCACTTTCAGACGTTTGGGTCGCGGTTTGGCAGATTGCAAGGATTGGGCTGTGAATAACTCATCGGCGACTGCTGCAACTTCGTCGATATCAAACACACCGCGTTGTGCAGGCCCATAGGCGCTCTGCCGGGGGCTGGGGGCTGAGTTATCCACAGTGGCGACGAATGGCAGGCGTAGTTTCAGGCGACGGCGCTGGCCGCGAGGCAAAGCCTGAAGGACAAATGCGGTGCCGCCCTGCAGCGACTCAATGTCCACCAACCCTGTTACCAGTGGCCATCCAAGATGCTCAGCCAGCAGAAACGGCAACATGCCCGAACCCTCGCCTGTTTCAGCCTGACTGCCGGTCAACACGATCTGTGCAGCAGAGTCACTAATATGAGCGGCCAACGCTGGCATCGCATCCGCACCTTGCGGCTGCTCCAGAACGTGCAGCTCATTCAAGCCCATCCCCAGATAGGCTCGCAAGACAGGCTCCTGGGGATCGCCGGCATGCAACACCTGCAAGTTATCCCCAGCCAGTTGCAAACCAAGCTCCACTGCTCGCGCGTCCTGATCGGCACGGCGTGCACGGCCTGAGGTCGGGTGAGCACCTACGGAAACAAGGCTGATAATGTGCAGGGCAGGCTTATCCACAGATGCTTTTTGTTTATCAAGCCGCATCACGCTTCTCCCCGTTGCGCCAGGCGTCGACCGCTGCGATCAACGCCGTAAGGATCTCTGCGCTCTCACCGATTATCGAAAGATCAGCGCGCTTGATCATGTCGCAGCCCGCATCCAGGTTGATCGCAATCACCTTGTCGCAGGCGCCGATACCTTGCAGGTGCTGAATTGCGCCAGAGATACCCACAGCCATATAAACCCGCGCCGTGACCCAGGTTCCACTGGCACCCACCTGACGCTCGCGCCCCATGAAGCCATCGTCCACCGCCACCCGTGAAGCACCTTCAGTTGCGCCCAGAGCCGCAGCGGCACGATGGAAAAGATCCCAATCCTGGACGCCATTGCCGCCAGACAAAATGAATTCGGCTTCAGCCATGGGGATAACTGCAGGATCGACGGCAACGGCCCCCAGGTCCTCTATGCGCGAAAGACTGCGCGCCACACCTGTGGATAATTCGACAGGCGATGCTTCGTGTCGAGTTTCGCTGACAGGCTCGGCGCATTCGGCCGTGGCCAGAATCAAGCGCGGCACAGCGCGAACCAGATCTTCACGCCCTGCCCCTGCGCGACTTATGCACTGGCCATCCTTGACCTGCCACACCCGCGTCGCAGGGCGCTCGCCGAGGCTGGCTGCGAAGCGCCGTCCGAGTTCGCCTCCACCCGTACGGCTGTCAGGGAATAACCAATGATGGGGGCTCAACTGGTTATCCACAGCACGCAGTCCGTGCAAGCGCTGCTCAGGGGAATAACCGCTGAACTTATTACCCTCAAGCATCAAGACACGGTCCACGCCCGCGGTATGAAACGCAGTCTCTTTATGCTCACCAAACACCACCGCCAGTACCGCGCCTTCGGCACCTGCCAGCTGACGCGCAAGCCCTAGCAGGTCTCGATCATGGCTGCTCAAGCGACCGCCCACCATGTCAGGAACAACGTTGATATAGAACGCTGGCGCAGCGACCACATGCAGCGGCAGCTGGACGTCGGACGCCATCGAGCGCTTGCTCGTGCCGCCCTGCTGCGCGCCACTACGATCGATACGCTTGATGCCATTGGGGCCGATAAAACCCAAACCATGCACGTTCTTGCGCATCAGACCGTTGGGTCCCATCCAGCTGCTTTGTGCAGGCTGCATGGCCGCATGCAGCGGGTGCAGGCGGTTGCGGGCGATCCATTCGGCACGAGGATCGCGGCGGATAATGTCGCTCATCAATGCACCTCCGCAGGTTCACGTTTCGCGGGAACAGCCGGGCTGGGGATAACTTCTTCGATCAGCGCATCAGCCACCAGCTCGGCGATGTCCTTGATCAACGGTCGAGGTTCGACAACGCCTTCGAGCATGGCCGTGCATTGTGGACAACCTACTGCGACGACTTCAGCCGCAGTTTCGCGGATGTCGTCCATGCGCATGTCGGGAATCCGCTGTTTGCCTGGGATGTCGGTAATAGGCGCGCCGCCACCGCCACCGCAGCAGCGAGAACGAAAGCCGGAACGCTGCATCTCTCTGACCTCGATACCCAGCGCACGCAGCACTTCACGCGGCGCCTCGTATTCGCCGTTATAGCGGCCCAGATAACACGGGTCGTGATACGTGACGCTGGCGCCTTTGTGCTGATTCAGATTCAGTGCGCCGCTCTGTACCAGTTCGGCCATGAACGTGCTGTGGTGCTGCACCTGGTAGTCGCCGCCAAACGCGCCGTATTCGTTTTTCAGTACATGAAAACTGTGCGGGTCGCAGGTGACGATGCGTTTGAAGCTGTAGCTGGCCAGGGTCTGAATGTTGCGGCGGGCAAGCATCTGAAAAGTCGCCTCATCGCCCAGACGCCGTGCCACGTCCCCGCTATCGCGCTCTTCAAGGCCCAGCACGGCGAAATCCACCTTGGCAGCTTTGAGAACTTTGACAAAAGCACGCAGCGTGCGTTGATTGCGCATGTCGAACGCGCCATCGCCAACCCAGAACAACACGTCCACGGTCTTTCTGTCGCTGAGCAGGTTCAGGTTCAGATCCGCCGCCCAGTTCATACGCCCGCCCGGTGCGAAACCGCCGGGGTTATCGGTGGCGATCAGGTTATCCAGTACTTCGGCGCCCTTGTTCGGGGTTGCGCCTTTTTCGAGGGTCAGGTAACGGCGCATGTCGACGATGGCATCAACATGCTCGATCATCATCGGGCACTCTTCGACACATGCGCGGCAGGTCGTGCAGGACCACAGCGTCTCGGCATCCACCAGCCCGTTGACGATAGGCTGATGCGGGTTGCCACCATGTTTACCGAGCGGCTTGCCATGGCCATCCAGCGATGGGTACGGGCTACCGGCGAATTTTGCGTCGGTGCCGCCGGCAAGGCCGACGACCATGTCTTGAATCAGTTTCTTGGGGTTCAGCGGCTGGCCTGCAGCAAACGCCGGGCACGCTGCTTCACATTTGCCGCACTGCACACAGGCGTCAAAGCCCAACAGCTGATTCCAGGTGAAGTCTTCGGGCTTCTCGACGCCCAGCGGCGCAGTACGATCGTTCAGGTCGAGCGGTTTCAGACCGGTGGAGCGTCCGCCGCCGAAACGCTCAGGGCGGCGATGCCAGGCCAAGTGCAGGGCTCCGGCGAAGGCGTGCTTCATCGGCCCGCCCCAGGTCATGCCGAAAAAAAGTTCGCTCACGCCCCACAACACGCCCAGTCCGAGAATCACGACCAGCACCCAGCCGCCGAAATGCTCGGGAAGAATGCCTGCCACTGGCAGAGTGACCAGAAAGAAGCTTGCAGAGAACGCCATCAAGCTTTTCGGCAGTCGCATCCACGGCCCTTTCGACAGGCGCGCAGGCGGGTTGAGGCGACGGCGATAGACAAACACTGCGCCGACAAACATCACCGCCGTCATCAACAACAGCGCGTAACCGAGCACACGGTTATGCAGGCCGAAACCATGCACCAAAATAGCCAGCACAATGGATGCGACCGCCCCGCCCGCCGTGGCCACGTGGGTATTGGCGATGTACTTGTCGCGCGCGACTACGTGGTGCAAGTCCACCATGTAGCGCTTGGGCATGGCCAGTAACCCGCCAAGCACGTCGACTTTCGAAGAT
Source organism: Pseudomonas coronafaciens pv. oryzae str. 1_6 (assembly GCF_000156995.2). Lineage (NCBI taxonomy): Bacteria > Pseudomonadati > Pseudomonadota > Gammaproteobacteria > Pseudomonadales > Pseudomonadaceae > Pseudomonas > Pseudomonas coronafaciens. The sequence continues at coordinate 5,155,329 of NZ_CP046035.1, forward strand.
CGTCCATTGCGCCACATGCCGGCCCTGCGCAAGGCGCCCAGTACCGCGAGGGCCAGAGCGCTGAACAGCAGGATGGGAAGAAGAATGTCTAGCATCTAAAGCTCCAAGGACCAGGCGATCTTGCAGGTCTGCGGCCAGAACCAAAGACAGACGGCTTCAGAAATCCTTGCACAGCCGCAGGCCGTCATAGATCGCCGCATGTGTGTTGCGCTGCGCTACACAGTCGCCGATACGGAACAGCAGGTAACCATCACCCGGCTCGCTCAACGAAGGTTGTGGCTGAATGGCGAACAGCGCGTCGATATCAATCTGGCCCTTGTTGCGCGAGCCTTCCTTGAGCGCGTAATAGATCGCTTCGTCCGGACGCACGCCGTTCTCCACAACCACCTGATCGACAACTCGCTCTTCCTTGGCGCCGGTGTATTCGTTTTCCAGCACGGCAACCAGCTTGTCGCCCTCGCGGTAGACCTTTTCCAGCATCATGTCGCCGGTCATGATCACTTCCTTGGGGTACATGCTGCGGTAGTAGGTCGGGAACGACGTACCACCGATCGCCACACCTGGCTTGATGTCATCGGTAACGATCTCGACCTGGCAGCCCTTGTCGGCCAGGAAGTCAGCCACCGACATGCCGGTGAACTCGCAGATGGTGTCGTAGACCAGTACGTTCTTGCCTGGCGCGACCTTGCCGTCCAGCACGTCCCAGCTGCTGACTATCAGGCCCTCGGCAGCGCCCCAGTGTTCGTTCTGCTCCACAAAAGGGTGACCGCCCACCGCCAGCACCACGATGTCCGGGCGCAGGTCGAGGATGGTTGCCGCATCGGCCGCAGTACCAAGACGCAGGTCCACTTTCAGGCGCGCCAGCTCCAGCTGAAACCAGCGCGTGATACCGGCGATCTGATCACGTTGCGGTGCCTTGGATGCAGTGGTGATCTGCCCGCCGATGAAGTCCTTCTTCTCGAACAGCGTCACGTCATGGCCGCGCTCGGCGGATACCCGCGCCGCTTCCATCCCGGCCGGACCGGCACCGACTACCACGACCTTGCGCTTCGGCCCGGTGGATTTTTCGATAATGTGCGGCACGCCCATGTATTCGCGGGACGTGGCGGCGTTCTGGATACAGAGCACATCGAGGCCCTGATACTGGCGGTCGATGCAATAGTTGGCGCCCACGCACTGTTTGATCTGGTCGATCTGCCCCATCTTGATCTTGGCGATCAGGTGCGGGTCGGCGATGTGCGCGCGGGTCATGCCGACCATGTCGACATAGCCACCTTCCAGAATCCTCGTCGCCTGATTCGGGTCCTTGATGTTTTGCGCGTGCAGGACAGGGGCCTTGACCACTTCCTTGATCCCGGCCGCCAGATGCAGGAATGGCTCAGGCGGGTAACTCATGTTCGGAATGACGTTGGCCAGTGTGTTGTGGGTGTCGCACCCCGAGCCCACTACACCTATGAAATCGATCATGCCGGTGTCGTCGTAATATTTGGCGATCTGTTTCATGTCTTCATGGCTCAGGCCATCGGGGTGAAACTCGTCGCCGCAGAGGCGCAGCCCGACGCAAAAGTCGGGGCCGACTTCCTTGCGCACTGCCTTGATGACCTCCAGGCCGAAGCGCATGCGGTTCTCGAAACTGCCGCCCCATTCATCGGTACGCTTGTTGACGCGCGGGCTCCAGAACTGATCGATCATGTGCTGGTGTACGGCTGACAGCTCGACACCGTCGAGCCCGCCGGCCTTGGCGCGGGCCGCAGCGCTGGCGTAGTTGCCGATCACCCGCCAGATTTCTTCTGGCTCGATGGTCTTGCAGGTCGCCCGGTGTACAGGCTCACGGATGCCCGAGGGCGACAGCAGGGTCGGCCAGTGATCACCGTCCCAGCGCGAGCGTCGGCCCATGTGGGTAATCTGGATCATGATCTTGGCGCCGTGCTTGTGCATGGCGTCGGCGAGGTTCTGGAAGTGCGGGATGATCCTGTCGGTCGCCAGATTGACCGACTTCCACCAGCCCTGCGGGCTGTCGATGGCTACGCTGGACGAGCCGCCGCAAATCGCCAGACCAATGCCGCCCTTGGCCTTTTCTTCGTAGTACTTCACGTAGCGGTCTGTGGTCATCCCGCCATCAGTGGCATAGACCTCGGCGTGCGCGGTGCTGAGCACACGGTTGCGGATCGTCAGTTTGCCGATCTGGATCGGCTGGAACATCGCTTCGAAAGCCATAACCCGATCCTCGATTTACAGCGGCTTGACGACAAACAGCCCGTCGTCGTGACCATCTTCGGAGCCGCCGTACACCTGCTCGGCAACGGTACGGATCGAACTGCCACTGGCGGCGAGAATCTGGTCCATCGCACCGGCGAACCAGCCGGTGAACATGTAATCGACCTTGCGCCCGACCTTGCCATAGACGTAAACGAAGCAGGAGTGCTCAAGCTTGACGCTGGCTGTGCCTTTCTCGATATCGATGTCTTCAATACTGAACAGGCCCCAGCCACGCTGTGACAGGCGCTTCATGTAGTGTTCGAACACCGCAACGCCTTGCAGACCGTGGCATTCAGCCTCTTTCTCACACCAGTGCCAAGCGGATTTGTAACCGGCCTTGTAGAGAATATCGGCGTAGGCATCAGCGCCCAGTACTTCCTCGATCCCCATGTGGTTGTTGACGAAAAAGTGCCGGGGCACGTAGAGCATCGGCAACGCATCGGAGGTCCAGACGCCTGTTTCGCTGTCGACTTCGATGGGCAGTTGCGGGGCGATTTTAGCCATGGGGGACAAACTCCAGATGATTCGGGTTACACCCACCGCCGTCAGGGCCGCGGGCGTTCAATTCAATAAGGTATGGCTGGCGGGTTACTCGCCCCAGACATCGGCCAGAACGTTGACCCAGTTCTCACCCATGATCTTGCGCACCACGCGCTCGGAATGGCCGCGCTTGAGCAAGGTCTCGGTCAGGTTGGGAAACTCGCCCACGGTACGAATGCCCAGCGGGTTGATGATCTTGCCGAAGCTGGTCAGGCGGCGGGCATAGCCCTTGTCGTGGGTCAGGTACTCAAAAAAGTCCTGACCGTGCCCCTGGGTGAAGTCGGTGCCGATACCGATGGCGTCTTCGCCCACGATGTTCATCACGTATTCGATGGCTTCGGCATAATCGTCGATGGTCGACTCGATGCCCTTGGCCAGAAACGGCGCGAACATGGTCACGCCGACAAAGCCGCCGTGGTCGGCGATGAACTTCAGCTCGGCATCGGATTTGTTGCGCGGGTGTTCCTTGAGGCCGGAAGGCAGGCAATGGGAGTAGCACACCGGTTTTTTGGATTCGAGAATGACCTCTTCCGAGGTTTTCGAGCCGACGTGAGACAGGTCGCACATCACCCCGACGCGGTTCATTTCGGTGACGATTTCACGCCCGAAACCCGACAGCCCGCCGTCACGCTCGTAGCAACCGGTGCCGACCAGGTTCTGCGTGTTGTAGCACATCTGTACGATACCGACGCCGAGCTGCTTGAAGATCTCGACGTAACCGATCTGGTCCTCGTAGGCATGCGCGTTCTGGAAACCGAAAAGGATGCCGGTCTTGCCCAGTTCCTTGGCCTTGCGAATGTCGGCGGTGGTGTGCACGGGCATCACCAGGTCGCTGTTCTCGCGCATCAGCTTCTGGCTGGTGCAGATACTGTTGATGGTGGCCTGAAAGCCTTCCCATACCGACACCGTGCAATTGGCCATGGTCAGGCCGCCCTTGCGCATGTCTTCAAACAGCTCGCGATTCCACTTGGCGATGATCAGCCCGTCAATGACGATGCTGTCGGCGTGCAGTTCGGCTGGGCTCATCAGGCTGTCCCCTTTTTTGGTTCCGGCGCACCGAATCGGCTGTCGGCGCTAATGGGGTCAGCATATGCCGGAGGGTCCTGAGAGCCGGGTGCAAAAACGACAGGGGGTTTGCCGAAAGCGTCAAGATGCGACAAAGGGTGACAGCGTGTCGCCTGTCGGTGTTGCAAACCTGTTCATTGTCTCGCGCTTGAGACAGAATTCAGCGTATCAATGGATCGGAGCGACTCGATGAAAACGTTTTTGCTGACCCTGGCCCTTATGGCAACGGCTGTGACAGGCGTACAGGCTGCTCAGAACCCTGACGCCACGCCTTGCGACGGTGTCGACGATGACAAGCAGACACTGGAATGTTCGGCCTACAGCCGCACGACCGCCGAACAGTTGCTCAAGGAAAACTTCGACAACCTGCTCAAACGCGTTCAATCGCAGTTCGTCGCCAACAAGACGCAGTTCAACGATTTTACGAGCAAACTCAAGACCGCCCAGCAAGCCTGGGAGAAGCTGCGCGACGCCGACTGTGCCGTTGAAGTCTTCCCTTCTGCAGCAGGCAGCAAAGCCTTCAGTATTAGTGAGAACGACTGCATCGCGCGCATGAGCGACGAACGCTCGGAATATCTGGAGTCGATAGCTCAGGAATAACGTCTACGATGAGATAACCTGCGTCTTTTATATGAACGAGCTCATCAGGTTTTCTCATGATTATTTGCGGTGTAGAAATCAAAGGCAGCGAAGCCATTTTCGCGCTTGCCACACGGCAGAACAACGGCCTCGCCCATTTGCCGTTAGCCACGAAAAAAATTGCGCTGGAGGACGATGAGGAGCCCGCCAACGTCAAGGCTTTCGCTGCGCATCTGGCCAGCTTCGTGCGCGAGAACGGCGTCAGCCACATCGCCATCAAAAAGCGCAGCAAGAAAGGCGAATTCGCCGGCGGGCCGACCACGTTCAAGATTGAAACCATCTTTCAATTGATGGCCGATTGCAACGTAGCCCTGATCTCACCGCAAACCATCAACGCGCAGAACAAGAAACACACCTTCGCCCTGCCCGACACGCTGAACAAATACCAGCACGAGGCTTACAAGACGGCGTGTGCAGGACTGATGAAAAGCGTTTAAGCCCAACATCAAGAGCGGACGCAGAGCGTCTTGAACTGCATGCCCACGCGGAGCATGGGCACGATAGGTGTCTTCCACGGGGACGATAGCTGCTTTCCGGGCGCTCATCGTTCCTCACGCCCAGCGTGGGAATACCTTGCGTGACGCTCTGCGTCACATTCGCGCTGACGCAGCCAGTTTTGGCCAGACATAAAAAAACCCGCATTTCTGCGGGTTTCTTCAATGCTTGATCAACTTAGTTGACCTTGGCATCCAGCTCGCCACGGGCGTAGCGTTCGAACATGGCGTCCAGGGAGATCGGTTTGATCTTCGAGGCGTTGCCAGCGGTACCGAAAGCTTCGTAACGCGCGATACATACGTCGCGCATGGCGACTACGGTTTTGGCCAAGTACTTGCGCGGGTCGAACTCGCTCGGGTTTTTAGCCATGAATTCGCGGATGGCACCAGTAGAGGCCAGACGCAGGTCGGTATCGATGTTGACCTTGCGCACGCCGTGCTTGATGCCTTCAACGATTTCTTCGACCGGCACGCCGTAGGTTTCTTTGATGTCGCCGCCGAACTCGTTGATGATCTTCAGCCATTCCTGAGGAACCGACGAAGAACCGTGCATGACCAAGTGAGTGTTCGGGATGCGCTTGTGGATCTCTTTGATGCGCTCGATCGCCAGAATGTCACCGGTAGGCGGCTTGGTGAACTTGTAAGCGCCGTGGCTGGTGCCGATGGCAATGGCCAGGGCATCGACCTGAGTGCGCTTGACGAAGTCAGCCGCTTCTTCCGGGTCAGTCAGCATCTGGCTGTGATCCAGAACGCCTTCCGCGCCGACGCCATCTTCTTCACCGGCCATGCCGGTTTCAAGCGAACCCAGCACGCCTAGCTCACCTTCCACGGAAACACCGCAGGCATGAGCAAAGGACACCACGCGACGAGTGACGTCGACGTTGTAGTCGTAGTCAGCCGGGGACTTGCCGTCTTCGCGCAGCGAACCGTCCATCATCACCGAGCTGAAGCCCAGCTGGATCGAACGCTGGCAGATGTCAGGGCTGGTGCCGTGATCCTGGTGCATGACCACCGGGATGTGCGGAAACTCTTCGATTGCCGCGAGAATCAAGTGACGCAGAAACGGCGCACCTGCGTATTTGCGGGCACCAGCCGAGGCCTGAACGATCACCGGGGAGTCGGTCTTGTCGGCCGCTTCCATAATGGCGCGCATCTGTTCCAGGTTGTTTACGTTGAAAGCTGGAACGCCGTAGCCGAACTCGGCTGCGTGGTCCAACATCTGGCGCATGCTGATAAGTGCCATTGTCTGTCTCTCTCCCGGTAGGGTCGTTATCGTGCAAGCCTGCCGTAGTGGCGGCTGCTATTCAAGTTATAAGCATCGGCCACGAAAGCCATGCGTGTGTGCGTGATCCGACTTATCGGGCCTTGCAGCCGCGACCGATCAGATCGTTGGTAGCGTCCCAGTAAACCAGGCCTTCGCTACCCTTGTTGACGAATGCCAACACGTTGTTGCTATAAAGGGTGCCGCTGGCGGCACCGGGTTCGGCCTTGAGCCTGAACACCTGCTCGCTCTGGTTCAGGCGCACATCGACCTCCTTCTGGGACGAGTCGATGTAACGCCAGTGAACCTCAGCGTTACTGTCGCAGACCCAGCGATTCCACGGGTCATTCTGCTGCGGAGTGCCCATGCTCGAACAACCGCCGAGCACTGCCAAAGCCACGAGGGCAAACAAGCCTTTCATCACGTCTCCTGCCTGCCCCCGTCAAACCGCAATATCAAGGGCAGTTCTGTTCCTGTTTACTATCGTCGGCCGGTTCACCCGTGACGTGTGCTTCGACCCGCTGAGCGTTTTCGGTCGTAGGCACATTCACAGAGGCCGGGCTCAATACTTGACACGTCTTGGCATGCGAACCAGAACCGGTACAGCCAGCCAGTGCAACAACACTCATCAGAGCCAGGGCAGCGATCTTCATGGCGAAACTCCTTCCTCGGAAAAGACATCCACTCAATAAAGACCGCCGAGCCCCCTCAATGGTGCCGAGTGTTTTTCAGGCCCGGACTACAGGCAACCAATGCCGCCTGTCGCCTTGGGCATGAACTCGTACCGATCCCAGACCTCCTGACCGCCACGTTTGTAAATCACCGGCACTGTCTCGGCCTGCCAACCTGCCTGATAGCAGCTCAACTGGAGCGGTTGAGTCGGGGAGTCACCCTCCACTTCCTCAGCCACAGGTTTGCCGGCACAACCGGCCAGCAAACCCGCGACAAGAAACCACGGTAACGCCCTGACCATTGACCACTCCTTGTCCAAGGGCATCATTCAGGCCTTGGCACGTTGTTCGAGCATTTCGACCGCTGGCAGAACCTTGCCTTCCACGAATTCGAGGAACGCACCGCCGCCTGTCGAGATATAGGAAATCTGTTCTGCCACACCATACTTGTCGATGGCCGCCAGTGTGTCACCACCGCCTGCGATGGAGAACGCCTTGCTTTCGGCAATGGCCTTGGCGAGCGTCTTGGTGCCTTCGCCAAACTGGTCGAATTCAAACACGCCGACAGGGCCGTTCCACAGGATAGTCCCGGAAGATTTCAACAGTTCGGCGAAGTGCGCTGCAGTTTGTGGGCCGATGTCGAGAATCATGTCGTCATCGGCGACGTCGGCAATCAGCTTGACGGTTGCAGTCGCGCTTTCGGCGAACTCCTTGGCAACCACCACGTCAGTCGGCAAAGGCACGCTGACCTTGGCAGCGATGGCGCGAGCAGTGTCGAGCAGATCAGGTTCGTACAGCGATTTGCCAACCTTGTGACCGGCTGCGGCCAGAAAGGTATTGGCGATGCCACCGCCGACAATAAGCTGATCGCAGATCGCGCTCAGGCTATTGAGCACGTCCAGCTTGGTGGAAACCTTTGAGCCAGCCACGATGGCAGCCATTGGCTGTGCCGGAGCGCCCAGCGCCTTGCCCAGCGCTTCGAGCTCTGCCGCCAGCAACGGGCCTGCAGCTGCAACCTTGGCAAATTTGGCCACACCGTGGGTCGACCCCTCTGCGCGGTGAGCGGTGCCAAAGGCGTCCATCACGAACACGTCGCAGAGCGCTGCGTATTTCTGCGCCAGCTCATCGGCGTTCTTTTTCTCGCCCTTGTTGAAGCGAACGTTTTCGAACAGCACGACGTTGCCGGGCTTGACGTCAACGCCGTCCAGGTAATCAGCGATCAGCGGAACATCAAGACCCAACGCCTTGCTCAGGTAATCGGCAACCGGCTTGAGGCTGTTTTCGGCAGAAAACTCACCCTCGGTCGGACGACCCAGGTGCGAGCAGATCATGACCGCGGCACCTTTCTCCAGCGCCAGCTTGATGGTCGGCAGCGATGCGAGGATGCGTGCGTCACTGCTGACAACGCCGTCTTTGACCGGGACGTTGAGGTCTTCGCGGATCAGTACACGTTTACCCTGCAGATCGAGGTCGGTCATCTTCAACACGGTCATGAGCATTCCTGTTTTTTACTGTTATTGGTCAGCGACGCGCAGAAAGTGATCGGCGACGTCGAGCATTCGGTTTGCAAAACCCCATTCGTTATCGAACCAGGCCAGCACATTGACCAGCCGGGGACCGGAAACGCGGGTCTGACTCGCATCGACGATGGCCGAATGCGGGTCATGATTGAAATCGCAGCTGGCGTGCGGCAGCTCAGTGTAGGCCAGCAATCCCTTGAGCGGGCCGCTAGTGGCGGCCTCACGCAGAAGGCGGTTGATCTCCACGGCATCGGTGTCGCGCGACATCTGCAGCGTAATGTCCAGACACGACACATTGACGGTCGGCACACGAACAGCTTTGGCCTGAATTCGGCCGGCAAGTTCCGGAAGCAGCCGCTCGATTCCTCGCGCCAGACCGGTGGACACCGGAATGATCGACTGGAACGCCGAGCGTGTGCGGCGCAGATCCTCGTGGTGATAAGCATCGATCACCGGCTGATCATTCATCGCCGAATGAATCGTGGTGATGGTGATGTACTCGAGGCCAATCGCCTGATCCAGCAAACGCAGCAGAGGCACACTGCAGTTGGTGGTACACGACGCCGCAGAAACCAGCAGCTCGCGGCCGGTTAGCCGGTGCTGGTTGATGCCGAACACCACGGTGGCATCGACATCCCGCTCGCTGGCCATCGGCTGGGAAAACAGCACGCGCGGAGCACCGGCGTCCAGAAAACGCTGGCCGTCTTCACGAGTGTTGTAGACACCGGAACATTCGAGCACCAGATCGACCTCGAGACCGGCCCAGTCGACACCTTCCGGCGTAGGGCTGCGCGAGACCTTGATGCGGTGATCATTGATGTGCAGATATTGCCCTTCGACCCGCACTTCGCCGGGGAACCGGCCATGAGTCGAGTCAAAGCGCGTGAGGTATTCGAGACTGGCCATATCGGCCAGATCGTTGATGGCGACCACTTCAAACCCGGCCTTGGCCCCTCGCTCGCACAACGCGCGTACAACACAACGGCCAATACGGCCGTAACCGTTCAGAGCAACTTTGTAAGGGCGGGGCTGGGGCATGAAATTTTCGCCAGAGGAAGATAACGATGTGGGAGCGGACCGTCGCCCGGTCCGCTCCCACAAAATCAAACACAAACCATCAAGCAGGTGATCAGTCTTCCAGCAGCTCGTCAGCAATGCTCAGGACGTTTTCCAGCGTGAAACCGAACTCTTCGAACAGCAACGGCGCCGGGGCCGACTCGCCGAAGGTGGTCATGCCGATCACGCGACCTTCCAGGCCGACGTACTTGTACCAGTAATCTGCATGAGCAGCCTCGATGGCGATACGCGCGCTGACCTGAAGCGGCAGAACGGCTTGCTTGTAGCCTGCGTCCTGAGCTTCGAAGACGCTGGTGCACGGCATGGAGACCACACGCACGTTGCGGCCCTGAGCGGTCAGCTTGTCGTATGCCTCTACAGCCAGACCGACTTCCGAACCGGTAGCGATCAGGATCAGTTCAGGTTCCGCAGCACAGTCGCGCAGCACGTAGCCGCCACGGGTGATGGCATCCAGCTGCTTGTCGTCACGCGCCTGATGAGTCAGGTTCTGGCGAGAGAAGATAAGTGCCGAAGGACCGTCATTACGCTCCAGCGCATATTTCCAGGCCACTGCCGACTCAACGGCATCCGCCGGGCGCCAGGTGTCGAGGTTCGGCGTGGTGCGCAGGCTGGTCAATTGCTCGATCGGCTGGTGAGTCGGACCGTCTTCACCAAGACCGATGGAGTCGTGGGTAAATACGTAGATAACACGCTTCTTCATCAACGAGGCCATACGCACGGCATTGCGAGCGTATTCCATGAAGATCAGGAAGGTTGCGCCGTAAGGCACGAAGCCACCGTGCAAAGCTATACCGTTCATCATCGCGGCCATGCCGAACTCGCGAACGCCGTAATGCAAGTAGTTGCCGTTAGGGTCTTCGCCGGTGATGCTCTTGCAGCCCTTCCAGATGGTCAGGTTGGAGCCAGCCAGGTCGGCCGAACCGCCGAGAATCTCAGGCAGCAACGGGCCGAGAGCGCTCAGGGCGTTCTGGCTGGCCTTGCGGCTGGCGATGGTTTCGCCCTTGGCGTTGACTTCGGCAACATAGGCAGCCGATTTTTCCGCGAAGTCAGCAGGCAGTTCGCCACTCATGCGGCGGATAAAATCATTGGCCAGCTCTGGAAACTCGGCGGAGTACGCAGCAAAACGCTGGTCCCACTCGGCTTCGACTGCCAGGCCTTTTTCCTTGGCGTCCCATTCGGCGTAAATATCAGCCGGGATTTCGAAAGGACCGTGGGTCCATTTCAGCGCGGCACGGGTCAGGGCGATTTCGTCGGCACCCAGCGGCGCACCGTGGGACTCTTCCTTGCCCTGCTTGTTCGGCGAACCGAAACCGATGGTGGTCTTGCAGCAGATCAAGGTAGGTTGATCGCTCTTGCGAGCTGTGTCGATGGCCGTCTTGATTTCTTCAGGGTCATGACCATCGACGTTGCGAATGACCAGCCAGCCGTACGCCTCGAAGCGCTTCGGCGTGTCGTCGGTGAACCAGCCTTCGACTTCACCGTCGATGGAAATACCGTTGTCGTCGTAGAACGCGATCAGCTTGCTCAGTTGCAGCGTGCCGGCCAGCGAAGCGACCTCGTGCGATATACCCTCCATCATGCAGCCATCGCCCATGAACACGTAGGTATTGTGATCAACGATGGTATGACCTGGGCGGTTGAACTGCGCAGCGAGGGTTTTCTCGGCAGCAGCAAAGCCGACTGCGTTGGCGAAGCCCTGGCCCAGCGGACCGGTGGTGGTCTCAACGCCCGGGGTGTAGCCGAATTCCGGGTGGCCCGGGGTGCGGCTGTGCAGCTGGCGGAAGTTCTTGATGTCGTCGATGGACAGGTCATAGCCGGTCAGGTGCAGTAACGAATAGACCAGCATCGAACCATGACCGTTGGACATGATGAAGCGGTCACGGTCGGCGAACGACGGGTTTTTCGGGCTGTGCTTCAGGTAGTCACGCCACAGTACCTCGGCGATATCCGCCATGCCCATCGGGGCACCCGGATGGCCGCTGTTGGCTTTTTGCACGGCATCCATGCTTAAGGCACGAATAGCATTTGCACGCTCACGACGGCTTGGCATCGCTGATCTCCTGGGAATTGAGAAATAGGACTGGAAAAAAGGGGGTCATTTTCCCTCACGGACAGGCCGGGGGCAATCACAGATAGACGACCATAGGCTTTTTTCCTGAATAACGGACATTATTTAGCCGGTAAAGACTGGATCACCTGTGCGCATGACAAGTTCATGAAGGCTGACCAGCGCCATCCGCCGGGCAATATCAAAACTTTTTGATATTGCCCTTGCAGGGTCAGGAATCGCTCTCTAGACTGCGATGCCTATGAACCTGCGCGTACCAGCAATCCGCCACGACGCATGCGACGACCTCTCTGCCCTGTGCAAGGCCGGCGGCGATCCGTTACGGCTGAATGTATTACGCGCACTGACCAACGACTCGTTCGGTGTGCTCGAACTGGCGCAGATTTTCGCGATTGGCCAGTCAGGCATGAGCCACCACCTGAAGGTGCTGGCGCAGGCCGATCTGGTAGCGACCCGCCGCGAAGGCAACGCGATTTTCTATCGCCGTGCCCTGCCCCATACCGCATTGCCGGGCGGCAGGCTGCACGCGGCACTGCTTGAAGAGGTCGACACGCTGGATTTGCCAGATGATGTTCAGGGCCGCATCGGCCTGGTCCATCGGCAGCGCGCATTGGCCAGTCAGGACTTTTTTGCCCGGACTGCCGAAAAGTTTCGCGCCCAGCAGGATCTGATCGCCGGCCTCGCGCAGTACAGCGAAAGCCTGCTGACGCTGCTCGACAAACTGAGCTTCGGCACGCAGGCAACCGCGCTGGAAGTAGGCCCCGGTGACGGCGGCTTCCTGCCAGAACTGTCCCGGCGCTTCGGCCAGGTCATTGCAATGGACAACAGCCCGGTCATGCTCGACCTGGCACGTGGCGTCTGCGAGCGCCGCGCGCTGGCTAACGTTGAGCTGAGACTGGCCGATGCACTGACCGACAGTAAAGTCAGCGCAGACTGTGTCGTCCTCAACATGGTGCTGCATCACTTCGCTGCACCGGCAGACGCCTTGAGGCAACTGGCCGAACACGTAAAACCCGGCGGTAGCTTGCTGGTAACAGAATTGTGTAGTCATGACCAGAGCTGGGCCAGGGAGGCCTGTGGCGATCTCTGGTTAGGTTTCGAGCAGGAAGACCTGGCCCATTGGGCCATCGCTGCGGGGCTAGTTCCCGGGGAAAGCCTTTATGTAGGCTTACGTAATGGTTTCCAGATCCAGGTTCGCCATTTTCAGCGACCGGCTGGCGACACTCACCATCGGTAAAATGAAGGAAACCCGTAGAGATGAGCGAATACTCACTTTTCACCTCCGAGTCCGTGTCCGAAGGACATCCGGACAAGATCGCCGACCAGATTTCCGACGCGGTTCTGGACGCCATCATCGCTGAAGACAAATACGCCCGTGTGGCGTGCGAAACACTGGTCAAGACTGGTGTGGCGATCATCGCTGGCGAAGTGTCCACTTCGGCCTGGGTCGATCTGGAAGACATCGTGCGTAACGTCATCCTCGACATCGGCTACAACAGCTCCGACGTCGGTTTCGACGGCGCAACCTGCGGCGTGATGAACATCATCGGCAAGCAGTCGGTAGACATCGCCCAGGGCGTTGACCGCAGCAAGCCTGAAGATCAGGGCGCTGGCGACCAAGGCCTGATGTTCGGCTATGCCAGCAACGAAACCGACGTGCTGATGCCTGCACCGATCACCTTCTCGCACCAGTTGGTGCATCGTCAGGCCGAAGCCCGCAAGTCCGGCCTGCTGCCGTGGCTGCGCCCGGATGCCAAATCCCAGGTCACCTGCCGTTACGAGAATGGCAAAGTGGTCGGCGTCGACGCCATCGTGCTGTCGACCCAGCACAACCCGGACGTGTCCTACAAAGACCTGCGCGAAGGCGTGATGGAGCTGATCGTCAAGCACGTCATCCCTGCGCACCTGCTGCACAAGGACACCCAGTTCCACATCAACCCTACCGGCAACTTCATCATCGGTGGCCCGGTGGGTGACTGTGGCCTGACCGGCCGCAAGATCATCGTTGACACCTACGGCGGCATGGCCCGTCACGGTGGTGGTGCATTCTCCGGCAAAGACCCATCGAAGGTTGACCGTTCGGCTGCCTACGCCGGCCGCTACGTTGCCAAGAACATCGTTGCTGCTGGCCTGGCCGAGCGCTGCGAAATTCAGGTGTCCTACGCCATCGGCGTCGCCCAGCCTACGTCGATCTCGCTGAACACCTTCGGCACCGGCAAGCTGTCCGACGACAAGATCATCAAGCTGGTCCGCGACAACTTCGACCTGCGTCCATACGCCATCACCACCATGCTCGACCTGCTGCACCCGATGTACCAGGCCACTGCGGCCTACGGCCACTTCGGTCGTACCCCGGTCGAAATGACCGTTGGCGATGACACTTTTACCGCCTTCACCTGGGAAAAAACCGACCGCGCCGACGCTCTGCGCGCCGCTGCCGGTCTGTAAAAACCCGCAGAAAAGCCCCGGACGACCAAGTCGTTCGGGGCTTTTTTTCGCCTGCATGCACAGCTCTTCAGCAGCCACTTTTTACGCCCGCCGCGACACCAGCAACACAGACGCAGCCCCCGCCAACAGCCCTGCGCATAGCCTGTTGAACAACCGCTTGCCACTGGGCTTGGCCAGCAGACGACGAGCATGGATACCTATAGCGGCGTACAACGCAATCGCTACGCACTCCAGCACCAGAAACAAACCGCCCAACACTGCGAACTGAACCGAAACATCACCTTCGCGATCAACAAACTGTGGAAGGAAAGCCGTAAACAGCAGGATCGCTTTCGGATTGCCAATAGCCACCAGAAACTCCTGACGCGCCAAGCTGCCTTTTTTTGCTGTCGCAAAGCATGCCTGATCCTGTCCATTCGGGTCGGCACGCCATAGCTGCACCGCGAGATAGAGCAAATAAGCCGTGCCTATGACCTTGATCACATGAAACATCCATTCAGACGTATGCAGCACAACCGTGAGCCCGGTCGCTGCCAACGTAATCATGATGACAAACGCCAGCAAGCGCCCAATACCACCCACACATGACTGGACGAAGCCATAGCGAGTAGCGTTGCTGATCGACAGAAGATTGTTCGGGCCCGGCGCCATGTTCAGCGCAAAGCAGGCGGGGATGAAGACAGCGAGCATCGAGATATCCATTGGCATCAGTCCCTGAAAATAGATCGCTATCCAGTCTGACTTCATTTTATGAATGATCAAGACACAGTTGCGCGATGAGTTCGGCCATGACCGTATCGTCCAGGCCGCTCTCAAAAGACACCCGGAAAACCGCGTTTTTGTAGCAGGCACCTAGAGAATCAGGCTTTTGTGGGAGCGGACTTGCCCGCGAGGACGCGAGATCGATAAGTCACTTTGGGGGAAACTACAGGTCTTTCCCCGAACGATCGAGGCAGAACCGGTCCCCTCCTCACGTATGCGGACATACGCCTCAAACTGTTCTGGAACTATCGGCGAGGAACTCCGGAAAAACCCGGTAACCAGACCATTCCCCTGTAAAGCACACCAGCAACTAGCCTCATCGGGCCTATCCCTAAAGCAAGGATGCTTCGATGTTGCCCACCATCCGCCTGATGACGTTCGCTTTGGTCTTTTTTCTTCCCGGCCTCGGCTACGCCAGCCAGTGCCCTGACTGGTCTGCCGCCAGGGCAAACAACGAAATAACCGCACTGCAAAAGCAAATCGCCGAATGGGACGACAGTTACCACCGGCAAGGCGTATCGCAGATCCCTGACGAACTTTACGATCAGTCCCGGCTGAAGCTGAAGGTCTGGCGGTCGTGCTTCAGGGTCTCGACGGTCGCAGACAACCCACTTAAAACCGCTACCGGTCCGCTTGCCCACCCCATCCCGCACACCGGCGTGAACAAGCTCGCGGACGAGAAAAGCGTCACAGCCTGGCTCAGGGGCCGCACCGACGTCTGGATTCAACCCAAGGTCGATGGGGTAGCGGTCACGCTGGTCTACGAGGGAGGCAGACTGGTGCAGGCGATCAGTCGCGGTGACGGGAAAAAAGGTAAGGACTGGACCCCGCAAGCCCGGTTGATCAAGGCAATCCCTCAGCAGTTGCCCCACGCTGAATATCTCGTCCTGCAAGGCGAGCTTTACTGGCGACTGGACGATCACATTCAGGCCATATCCGGCAGCATCAATGCCCGCAGCAAGGTCGCGGGGCTGCTGGCCCGGCGGACAATCAGCCCGCAACAGGCCGACGCCATCGGGCTGCTCGTCTGGGATTGGCCGAACGGGCCTGCCGACATGCCTCAGAGGCTCGCAGGCCTGCAAGCACAAGGCTTCGAAGACAGCGCGACTTACACGCATAGGCTGGAAAACCACGCTCAGGCCTCACAGTGGCGTGAGCACTGGTATCGCAACCCGCTGCCGTTTGCCACCGACGGCGTGATCATTCGCCAGGGTCAGCGCCCACCGGCACAGCGCTGGCAGGCCAGTGCGCCTTACTGGATTGCAGCATGGAAGCACCCCTATGCCCAAGCCCTGGCCGAAGTGCGCAAGGTCAATTTCAATATCGGTCGCAGTGGCAGGATCACGCCGGTGCTGGAGCTGAAACCGGTGCGCCTCGACGACCGCACTGTCAGTCGTATCAGCACGGGTTCACTGCAGCGCTGGCAGACTCTGGATATAAGGCCTGGCGATCAGATTGCCGTGAGTCTGGCCGGGCTGACGATTCCTCGACTAGACGGCGTAGTTGCGCGCGCTGCCGAACGAGTGAGCATGACCATCCCGCATGCCAGTGATTTTCATGAACTGAGCTGCTGGCAAGCAACACCGGGCTGTGAAAGTCAGTTCCGCGCCAGGCTGATATGGCTCAGCGGCAAGAAGGGGCTCGCGCTGCCGGGCGTCGGTCCGGGAACCTGGGACAAGCTCATTGAAAGTGGCCAGATCAGCGGCTTGCTCGATTGGATGACGCTTAATCATGCTGAGCTTGCTAACATTCCCGGCCTTGCCGAGCGCAGCAGCGCTAAACTGCTCGACAGCCTGCAAACAGCCCGTGCAAAGCCGTTTCTGGCATGGCTCAAGGCCATCGGAATGCCGCCCACAGGTGACGCGAAGCTGCCTGATAACTGGCACGACCTGACAACACGCAGCGTCGAGCAATGGCAGGCTGAACCGGGTGTCGGCGCGAGCCGGTCGGCAAAACTCAGGGCCTTTTTTCAGGACCCGCACGTAAAAGCCATGAGCCAGCAATTGCAGGCGCACGGTATTTCAGGTTTTTAAGCAGCGGACTTTCATTTTCTCGTCCGGACATCGTCATCTTCAAACGGAGTTCATATGAAGTTTTTGTCACCCTTGATTCTTTTCACCAGCTGCACGCTGCTGGCAACCGCATTGCTGGCGGACGAACAGGCGACCGCCCCCTCAGAATGCCTGATCAAAAGCCAGGAAATCAGCAGCAAGGTTCAGGACGCCAAAACCGAAGGCAACAAGGCCGAGCAGACCGGGCTGGAAAAAGCGCTCGCTGAGGTCAACGCGAACTGCACGGAAACGTCACTGCTCAAACAGCGCGAGCAAAAGGTGCTGGACGCCAAACGCGAGGTCAGCCGCCGTCAGACCGAGCTGAACAAAGCAATGGACAAAGGCGACCCGGAGAAAATCAACAAGCGTAAGGACAAACTCGCCGAGTCGCGCAAGGAGCTGCAGGAAGCCCAGACCGATCTGGAGAAAGTGCAGCCGGACGAGTGATCGACGCGCCAGCGACACTGTCCATCACAGACAGCGTCGCACTCCTACCGTCAGGCCGCAGCAGGAAAGGCCGAAACGCCGAACAGCGCGATGATCAGACCCATGCCGACCAGCCACGCCAGCGAACGCAGCGCGGCCAGGTCGGCCAGATAGAAAATGATGTACAGCAGACGACTGGTGATAAACAGCACCGCCAGCACATCAATGGTGACCAACGAAGCATTGCCGGCAATGTGCGCAATGATGACGGCAGCGGCGAACGCCGGGGTCACCTCAAAACTGTTGAGCTGCGCAGCATGGGCACGTCGCGGAAACCCTTCAAGCTTATCGAGAAAAGCACGCGGATCATGGTTGTGACCACTGCCGAATTTGCCGCTGCCGAACTTGGCAATGCCGGCACAGACAATCGGCAGCAATATCGCGACCAGCACGCACCAGAAAGCAACTGTCATACGTCCATCCTTATCGTTTTGGCTTCATCAGAAGCATTCGGGCCAGGCCCGCTCACACACTATGAGCCAGGCGATCCGCGAAAGGTTCTTGAAGAACGACCAACACCTGACGCATCTACACAAGTTTAGGAAAGATCAGACTGAACGTGGTGAATTTTTCCGGCTCGCTGTGTACCGTCACCTGCCCTTCATGCAGGCTCATGATCGAACGCACGATCGCAAGCCCAAGCCCTGTACCGCCCTGCTGCCGCGCGCGGCTGACGTGGACCCGATAAAAACGGTCGAACAGGCGTGGCAGATGTTCGGCATCGATACCATCGCCTGCATTGCGCACGGCAAGCACCACTTCATCCTTGAGGACAGTGAGCGTTATCGTGACGACACTGCCGGAAAGGCCGTGGCGGATGGCGTTGGACAGCAGGTTTGAAATCGCTCGCTGAATCATCAGCCTGTCGCCCGTGACCTTTGCGCTGCCCTGAACCTGCAGGGCGATGTCGCGCTCTTCAGCCGAAGACGAAAACAGCTCGGCGACCTTGTCCGCCTCCTCACGCAGATCAATCACATCGACCGGCAGCGGCGCAGCAGGCTGACTCACGCTGGCCAGAAACAACATCTGGCTGATCATCCGCGACATTCGCTCCAGCTCCTCGGTGCAGGATTCCAACGCCTGCTTGTATTCCTCCGAAGGGCGCGGCCTGGACAGCGTGACCTGCGCCTTGCCCATCAGGTTGTTCATGGGCGAGCGCAATTCATGGGCCAGATCGTCTGAAAACTGCGCAAGCTGCTGCACATCACCATCCAGCCGGTGAAGCATGAAATTGACCGCATGAGCCAGATCCCGCAACTCGTCGGGCAGCCCATTGACCTTCATGCGGTGTGACAGATCGCGGGCCGAGATCAGCGCAGTCACTTTGCGAAACGCACTCAACGGCCTGAGGCCACGACGCACCGCCCACCAGACACCGACGCCAATCAGCAGCAGCACTACCGGCAGCATCAGAAAAGTCGACTTCATGTAGGCGTTCAGCAGTTCGGTATCGCTCTCTCTGTCCACCGACAGCCTGACCACAATGTCCTGATCCGTCTTCAGGCGTATTTTCTTGTAGCTCAGCAGAATCTTGTGGCCCTGGGCCGAAGCCAGTTCCTGAAAACCCTGCGGCGGGTCACCAGCATTCAGAACCGGCAGATTGCGCCCCTCTTCATTGCCGACACTCATCAGTTGCTGACGAGGGTTGCCCGAATCGAGAATGGTCAGCGCGAAGCTGTCATTCCCGACGATCTGGTCACGCAGCGTATGAGGGTATTGAACGATGTCCTCGACACTCAGAAACCCCTCGCTCAGGCTGTGCTCGATCTGCGCGAACCTGTCTTTCAGAGCATCTTCGGCGCGCAAGTCCAACTGATGGGAAATGGCGGCGTACGCGAACGTTTCCATCACCAGTACCAGAGTGGCGATCAACGCCGTCACCATCAGCCCCAGGCGCGTCGAGAGACGTGTCGGGATCATTCGCGCACTTCCAGCACATAGCCCACGCCGCGCAACGTGTGAATCAGCTTGGTCTCGAACGGGTCGTCGATCTTCGCCCGCAAGCGACGGATCGATACTTCCACCACGTTGGTGTCGCAATCGAAGTTCATGTCCCAGACCAGTGAGATGATCTGAGTACGCGACATGACCTCGCCGCTATGACGCATCAACAGGTGCAGAAGCGCGAACTCTTTGGTGGTCAGGTCAATGCGTTGCTTGCCGCGAAAAGCGCGGTGACGACCCTGATCGAGCTCCAGGTCGCCGACCTGCAACACCTTGGCCGTGGTGGTCTGCTCGCTGCGGCGCATGAGGGTCCGAACCCGCGCGAGCAGTTCGGGAAATTCGAACGGCTTGACCAGATAGTCATCAGCGCCCATTTCCAGACCTTTGACCTTCTCCTCCAGACGACCGCGCGCAGTGACCATCATGATGCGCGTGTTGACGGTTTTCCTCAGGCGGGTCAGCACCTCCCAGCCGTCCATCTCAGGCAGGTTCACATCCAGTATCACCACATCGTAAGCCTGATGCTGCGCGAGGTAGAGCCCATCAAGCCCGGTGGCAGCGATATCGACGATATAGCCACTTTCGGTCAAACCCTGATGCATATACTCGGCAGTTTTCGGCTCGTCCTCTACGACAAGGATTCGCATAAGGGGCTTCCTGTTTGATGAACGGGTAATGACGATGCCGTGCAGTGTACTGAAAAGAAACGCCCTTCTCGCTGGATAACAGAATCGTAATTTTCCAGTAATCCCAGTGATAACTCATGTGTTGGTAGCCGCTGGCGCGGGCTTCATCGCTTGGTTAGATGTGGCCGTGCTGTGGGCACATCGGCGTCAGGAGGCTCCAGACAGAGTGTCCTGACACTTTCATTTGCCCGCAATGAACTTTCACTCAAAGGAAGGTCGAGACCTTCGCTTTTGCCAGTAGAAGTTATCCGTAGTCTCGGTCCCACAGGATTCTCAGGCTTTTCCGGGCCATCAGTCGGCCACTGGCTATAACCTCGCCGCTTTAAAGTGCTTATCGTCTACTCACAAATGGGCTGTCCGGCAAAGCATTGATGGGCAGCGTCCTGCATAAGGAGATGTAGAGGTTGATGAACAAGGTTCATGGCATATGAGGCGTACCAGTCTTTACGACCGTATTTCCGAGCGCCGACTGGCTGACGAGGCGCTGGCGCGTGAGGAAGCTGTACGTGCTGCCGCGCAACGGGAACGGGAACTCATCGAAGTGGCCATTCCCGTACCACAGCCCTTGCTCAATGCGCCGTGCAGCTTCAACTTCGGCGGGTTCCAGTTCAGCTTCCCGGAAGGGTTCAGGTGCAGCGCAATCGAGGCGACCGTCGAAGTCGGCGGAGAGCCTGTAGTGGTCTCTATTCAGCGTCGCGATGTACCTGAAGAGGCAACCCTCGCCGAAGTATTCTCCGAAGCCGTCAAAGCGCTACAGCCGCTTCATGGAGCAATACAGGTCATTCGCCATTATGAAACAGTCCTGGCGGGCAATGCGGCACTGGCGCTGGACTTCCATTTTCGCGAAGGTTTCGAAGAGCGCCACGGTCGCCTGATCGGCGCCTTGGTGCCGGCCGTCGATCATAACCAACGTCAGTGGCTGAGCGCAGGTTGCGTGATTGACTCAGAAAAACAGGCGCTAAAACTCTGGCTGCTGGACTTCGACGTCATGCTCGAAGGTCTCGCATCCAGCTAGACTGCACCCACTGCCAACAGGACAGGTTTAATGGACTATCAGTTGCTGAGCGTCAGCGCTTCTCCGGGTGATCAGACCTCCACAGCCCGCTGCATGCAGGAATAACGGCGATGTTCGAGGCAGCCCGGTTAATGGATGAAATCGAGCACACCGGTGCGCTGACCGGCTTTGTGCTCGGAGCAGTGGTGGGCATCGCGGCGGTGGCGTATGTATCGTTCGCCTTCGCTACATGTGGCTTGGGCGCGATTTTACTGGGCCTGGCTGTCGGACTGGCGGGTAACGCCCTTGCCAGTATCGGGGAAAGCATAGGCAGTGCCTTCAGCTCTCCGGCGGGGCAGATCGATTCTGCCTCGCCCAACGTGTTCATCAATGGTCGGCCGGCTGCATTTGCCATCGAAAGCACAGCTGTGTGTGACAAGCACTCGCCTATCGTCAAGGTTGCAGAAGGCTCCAGCAACGTCTTCATCAACGGTCAACCGGCAGCGCGCAAAGGCGACAAACTGACCTGCGGCGCAAAAATCGGCACGGGCTCCCCCAACGTCTTCATCGGCGGCGGCACCCATCGCTACCTGGCAGTCCATGATGAGGTGCCGACGATAGTCCGCTACACCGTGGACATTCTGATGGTGGTGGCAGGCGGCGCTAAAGCGGTCGGCAGCATTGCCAAGCTGGGCCTGCAGGCCGGCCTGAAAGCTGCAGGGCCTTGCGCACTGCGCTTTATGGGCGGTGTCTTTCTCAGCGACGCAATCGTTCGTTTCGGCGTCGCCCCGCTGGCCGAAAAAGTGCTGGGAGGCCTGCACG
The DNA here is from genome assembly GCF_000156995.2 of Pseudomonas coronafaciens pv. oryzae str. 1_6. Classification (NCBI taxonomy): domain Bacteria; kingdom Pseudomonadati; phylum Pseudomonadota; class Gammaproteobacteria; order Pseudomonadales; family Pseudomonadaceae; genus Pseudomonas; species Pseudomonas coronafaciens. Next base: position 5,177,116 of record NZ_CP046035.1, read on the forward strand.
GCAACCCGGTCGACTCCACCACCGGGCGCAAACTGCTGATCGATGAGTCCGACTTCAGCCTGCCGGGCCTTATGCCCATCGAGTGGACGCGCTTCTACGCCAGCGACCTCAACGTCGACAGCGTGCTGGGCAAGGGCTGGGTGCTGCCCTGGGAACAAAGCCTGCGCTGCAAGGGCAGTTTCCTGTACGTCAGCGACAATCAGGGACGCAGCGTGCCGTTTGTGACACTGGGCTACAACGAGCGCATCTACAACGCACAGGAACAACTGTATCTGGTACGCACTGTCGGCGGTCATTACCTGTTACAAACGCTGGACAACATCTTCTATTACTTCGGCGAAGTCCCCGACGACAACCAGCCCGTTCCCCTGCAACGCATCGAAAACGCACTGGGTCATTTTCTGCATTTTGTGCGCAGCGAAGACGGCGTTCTGACCGATATCTGCTCTACCGGCGGGCAGCGCATACACCTGCATTACGACGAAGTGACCAACCGCCTGAGCACCGTCAAACGCATCGTTGGCGATCAGGCAGTCGAAACGCTGGTGCGTTACGGCTATGACAAAAACGGCCAGTTGAACAGCGTGTACAACCGCAACGGCGATTCAGTACGCAACTTCAGTTACACCGACGGGCTGATGAACCGACACGCCAACGCACTGGGGCTTGCTTGCGAGTATCGCTGGGAAGTTATCGGCGACAAACCGCGGGTGGTCGAACACTGGACCAGCGACGGCGAGCACTTCCATTTCGATTACGATCTGGTGGCGCATCAGACGCGGGTGACGGATGTATTGGGCCGCCATGCCGAAGTGACCTACAACAAGGATCGCCACGTGGTAGCCAGCACCGACTTCGGTGGCGAGCACTACCACATCGCGCTGGACGACACCGGCAACATCACCGGCCTGACATTGCCCGACGGCAACCAGTTGGGCTTTGAGTACGACGAGCTGTCGCGCCTCACCGCAGAGACCGACCCGCTGGGCCGAACCACGCGCTATCGGCATCACTACAAGACCACACTGGTCAAACAGGTCACCTACCCGGACGGGGCCATCTGGAAAGCTCATTACGACGACAGGGGCAACCTTGTCGCTGAAATCGACGCATTGGGCCATAAGACCGAATACCTCAACGGCGAAGACGGCCTGCCGCACACCATCATCGACGCGACCCATAAATCAAAAAACCTGTGGTGGAACAATCTGGCGCAGGTCGAACGCTTTCAGGACTGTTCAGGCAAGAGCACGTATTACCGGTATGACGCGCACCAGCAACTGGTCGCTGTCACGGATGCCCTGAACAACACAACAACGCTGGAACGCAAACCCGGCGGCGAAGTGCTGCGCATCCACCACCCGGACGGCAGCCACGAAAGCTTTACCTATAACGCCCACGGTCAGGTACTGACGCACACCAATGGCAAGGATCAGACCACTCATCTGGCACGTAACGCACGCGGCCTGCCGATCCGCCGTCAGGACCCCAAGGGTCTGATGGTCGCATACCAGTACGACGAGGCCCTGCGCCTGGTGGCACTGACCAATGAAAACGATGCAACCTACACCTTCGCCTACGACAGCGCCGACCGGCTGATCGAAGAAAAGCGCATCGACCAGTTGACCCGGCGTTTCAGATATAACCTTGGCGGTCATCTGACCCAGGTTGAAGAAACCGGCTACAGCGAAAAAGGCGAACGACCACAACGCAGTACCTGGTTCGAGCGCGATTCGATTGGCCGTCTGCTGGCCAGACTCAACGACGATGCACGTCAGGATTTCGAGTACGACGACAGCGACCGCTTGCGCTCCATTCAACGCACGCCCACCGATGGCGGCAGAAAACTCGGGGTCGCAGCTGAAAAACTGGAATTTGCCTACGACATACTGGGCCGCCTGACGCAGGAAACCTCACCGCAGGGTGCGTTGGACTACGAGTACGACCCGCTCGGCAACCTGACCACGCTGACACTTCCGACCGGTCAACACCTGAACCACCTGTATTACGGAAGCGGCCACCTGCACCAACTGAACCTCGACGGCCAACTGATCAGCGACATCGAGCGCGACGACCTGCACCGCGAGATCTACCGCACCCAAGGCAAACTCACCAGTTGCTTTGGCTACGACGCATTAGGTCGCAAGGCCTGGCAGTACGCGACCACTCTGCCCGCCGAAAAACTGTCGCAGATCCAGAACCCGCTCATAAAGCCAGAGCGCTACGTCGAACACGCCTACAACTCAATCCACCGCCGTTACGAATATGACCTGGCTGGCGAGCTAAGCCGCACCCTCGACAAGCTGCGCGGCGAAGTCAGCTATGAATACGAAGCTAACGGCCGACTGCTCGAGCACAACCCCGAAAAACGTTTCGAGGGCGAAGCATTCCGCTATGACGCTGCCGGCAACCGCCTGAACTTCAACACCAGCCGCTTCGACCGCGTCAAAGACAACCGGCTCAAGCAGTGGAGCAACCACGAATACACATACGACGCCTGGGGCAACCTGGTCGAGAAAATCGTCGGCATCGTGCGTTGGCAGACCTTCACCTACGACTGCGAAAACCGTCTGGTCAAAACCGAGACCATGGCCAACAGCCAGATAGAAAGCACCAGCAGCTACCAGTACGACAGCCTGGGTCGACGCGTCGCCAAACACTCAGACATCAAAGGCCAGACCGACCAGAAACGCTTTCTCTGGCAGGGGCTGCGCATGCTGCGCGAAGAAAGCCCGGAGCAGAGCAGCCTTTACCTCTATGAGCCTGGCAGCTACGCGCCGCTGGCCCGCGTCGATCAACGCGAAGGCGAGGCAGAAAACAAGGTTTACTACTTCCACACCGACCAGATCGGCACCCCGCTGGAGATGACCGATGCCGAAGGGCAGATCGTCTGGCAGGCCAAATACAAGCCGTGGGGGATGATCGAGAAGCTGGTGGTGAACGAGGTCGAGCAGAACCTGAGGTTTCAGGGTCAGTATTTCGATGTCGAGACAGGGCTTCACTACAATACATTTCGGTATTACGATCCAGAGATCGGCCGGTTTGCAACGCAAGATCCGATTGGGCTGAGTGGTGGGGATAATCTCTACCTGTATGCGCCTAACCCTTATGGGTGGGTTGATCCGTTAGGCTGGTGCGTCAACGCGAGTGTTACGCGAGGACCTGCAGGACAGCCGTTGCGAGCGACGGCCACAATTACTAAGGATGACATCAAAAAAGGCGGTACTGCTACAAACGCTTCATCACGAAGCTGGGCGAGAAGCCTTGGTAATGCAAATGATGATGCTGGGCACATAATCGCTAAGCTTCTAGGCGGCTCGGGAGGCAAGGACGGGGTGTTTCCGCAGTTATCAAAAGTTAACCGAGGGCTGTTTCGTAACTATGAAAAAATCATCGCTAAAGATGTACGAGACAACGGACCAGTCAATATAGACATAGCTTTCAAATATGCTAATGGCGGAACACGACCAACTGACATTATTTATAACTATTATAGAGAAGGGGTATTAATCGATGGACGAGTATTCACAAACTAAAACCACAGCGGCCTTAACGGCTGAGACTGCCCGAAATATGTTTTCTGCATTTGCAGCCGCAATGTACAACTGGGAAAAGGATTTCTATAAAAAAAGGCTAGAAACTCTAGATGGTAATGGATGTAGATCAACGCTACTCGAAAAAGGGCGTGCTGATCTGCTGACTATTTTTTCTGCGCATGTGATAGATAAAGGCAGGAATTACGATCGCCTAGAAAACCTAGTTTGCGGAGCAAATCCTGAATATCATATAAACGAAAAATCGGTTGAAGTATCTATCACAAAAAAAAATACGGCCACTATTGTGTTTGAAAAAAACTCCGGATCCTTCGAGCAGTATCGCTTAAACCTTATCGAAGCTAACGGCAAACTGATGATCCAAAACCGTAAGTTTAATGATGAGGGAAAATGGATAACTACTTACATTTAAACTAAAATTAGCAGCAATAAAGATGACTACAAAAACCAGATAGTACTTAAAGAGCATCTAATAATTACAAATATGACCTGGCTGGCGAACTGAGCCGCACCCTCGACAAGCTGCGCGGCGAAGTCAGCTATGAATACGAAGCCAACGGCCGACTGCTCGAGCACAACCCCGAAAAACGCTTCGAGGGCGAAGCATTCCGCTATGACGCAGCTGGCAACCGCCTGAACTTCAACACCAGCCGCTTCGACCGCGTCAAAGACAACCGGCTCAAGCAGTGGAGCAACCACGAATACACATACGACGCCTGGGGCAACCTGGTCGAGAAAATCGTCGGCATCGTGCGTTGGCAGACCTTCACCTACAACTGCGAAAACCGTCTGGTCAAAACCGAGACCATGGCCGACAGCCAGATAGAAAGCACCAGCAGCTACCAGTACGACAGCTTGGGTCGACGCGTCGCCAAACACTCAGACATCAAAGGCCAGACCGACCAGAAACGCTTTCTCTGGCAGGGGCTGCGCATGCTGCGCGAAGAAAGCCCGGAGCAGAGCAGCCTTTACCTCTATGAGCCTGGCAGCTACGCGCCGCTGGCCCGCGTCGATCAACGCGAAGGCGAGGCAGAAAACAAGGTTTACTACTTCCACACCGACCAGATCGGCACCCCGCTGGAGATGACCGATGCCGAAGGGCAGATCGTCTGGCAGGCCAAATACAAGCCGTGGGGGATGATCGATAAGCTGGTGGTGAACGAGGTCGAGCAGAACCTGAGGTTTCAGGGTCAGTATTTCGATGTCGAGACAGGCTTCACTACAACACGTTCAGAACGAGCAGACGTCAACCGATATTCAAGACAGGCCGTAGAGCGTCCAGAACTGCATTCCCAAGCAGAGCGTGCGGAACGATAGGTGACAAAGAGAACGCTTCTCGTCGACATTTTTGCGGGAATAAAAAAACGCCCCGAAGGGCGCTTGAAGATTCGCCCCGACCAAAGGAGCAGGGAGCTGCCGCAGGGCGAATGGGGGTGCAGCGGTTTAGGCATCAACGGCATCAGCCCTCGGACTTGGTCGACCGCTCGGTCTTGGCGTTGTCGTCTGCATTGACGTAGCGCTCGGCCTTGTTGCTGCTGGTCTGTTCCTTGAAGCGCAGCTCCTGTGCAAGGCGCATCTTGTCGGCAGCCGGGCTGGCGTATTCGTTGCCGTCGTCGGCGAAGGCTGCGGTGGCGGACAGGGCAGCTACCGCGAAAACCATCGACTTGATCAGTTTCATCATCATTACCTCTTTCGGTGTGTAAGGAGTTCCTTAAAAGCTCAGTGCTCGTCAGGGATGAAACAAGGCTACGCCGCACTGGCTAACAGGAAGGTGAGCGAACAATGACAATACTGTTAGAAAACTGACAGTTACGAGATAACCGATTTGTAATGTTTCAGCCACTTTCTGGTTAGTGTGCGCTTGTTAAGGTTGAGCCACATTCAAACGGAGACAAAAGAAAATGCGCACCGCCAAATCGTTGTTACTTGCTCTGGTTATTCTTTCACCCCTGAGTGCTTTTGCTTACACCACTGATGAAGTCAAAGCCACCACAGTGATCAAGGAACACCAGGCGAGCGTGGAGAAATATGCCGCCGTCCATAACAAACCCATGCCGGAGATCAAGGAATACAAATACGGAATGAAGCTCGACGTCGCCAAGCTCATTCGCAAGTCACCGGACCTGCAGACGTGTGCGGTTATGCCGAAGCTGATGACCTACGAGGACTCCAAAGGCAAGCTGAACACCGTGCAGTATCAGGTCCTGGGCGGGTGCAGAAACAGCCAATGATTCTGAACCTGCCAGGGAGGCCACCCACCGCTGCATCCCCCCTCAGCCCGGACCGTCATCCGGGCTGACTCTTTTGCATTTGTCACTCGTCACAAAGCCCCCTCCTACAGCGCGCCTGACTGTTTATTCCTGCCTTTTTTGCAACATCACCGTCTTTAAGTGGTCAACGCAGACCCGTATGTCGTATCGCCATGTGTCTGGAAGACGATCAGGTCCATCCAACACAGTCTCGGTTATGGCGATCGAGAAACTGCACTCACGGATTTTGGAATGACGGATGCTTGAACTCGCTGCTGGTTTTATCTGCCTCACTGCACTGCTGACCTATGTGAACTATCGCTTTATCGGTCTGCCCCCCACCATCGGCGTGATGGTGACTGCGCTGATGTTCTCGTTGCTGCTGCAGGGGTTGAGCTTTCTGGGCTATCCCGGCCTGGAAGATCGCGTGCAGCAACTGATCGGCCAGATTGACTTCGGCGACCTGTTGATGAACTGGATGCTGTCCTTCCTGCTGTTTGCCGGGGCACTGCACGTCAACCTTGGCGATTTGCGAAGTTACCGCTGGCCCATCGGCCTGTTGGCGACGTTTGGCGTGCTGATTGCCACGACCGTGATCGGCGCACTGGCCTACTGGATCTTCGCCCTGTTCGGCTGGCACGTCAGCCCGCTGTACTGCTTGCTGTTTGGCGCATTGATCTCGCCCACCGACCCGATCGCGGTGCTCGGCGTGTTGCGGACTGCCAATGCGTCCAAGCCGCTCAAGACAACTATCGTCGGTGAATCGCTGTTCAACGACGGCACGGCGGTAGTGGTGTTCACCGTATTGCTGGGCATTGCGCAACTGGGGGAAACGCCCACGGTCGGAGAAACTGCGCTGTTGTTTGTCCATGAAGCGGTCGGCGGCGTGCTGTTTGGCGGCCTGATCGGTTACGCCGTGTACCTGATGATCAAGAGCATCGAGCAGTATCAGATCGAGGTCATGCTGACTCTGGCGCTGGTCATCGGCGGCTCGGCGATGGCTTCCGAACTGCATGTTTCAGGCCCTATCGCGATGGTCGTGGCCGGGCTGATCATCGGCAACCTGGGACGTAATCTGGCGATGAACGACATGACCCGTCGTTACATGGACGGTTTCTGGGAGTTGCTGGATGACATGCTCAACGCGCTGCTGTTCGCGCTGATCGGCATGGAGTTGTTGCTGTTGCCGTTCTCGTGGCAGCACCTGATTGCTGCCAGCCTGCTGGCCGTGGCGATTCTGCTGTCGCGCTTCGTGACCGTGGCACCGGCGATTCTGCTGCTGCGTCGCTGGCGCAATGTGCCGCACGGCACGATCCGCATTCTGACCTGGGGCGGCTTGCGCGGCGGCGTCTCGGTGGCATTGGCACTGGCGCTGCCCACCGGGCCGGAACGCGACCTGCTGCTGAGCATCACCTACATCGTGGTGTTGCTGTCGATCCTTTTGCAGGGCCTGACCATCGGCAAGCTGGTGCATGCCGTCACCCGTTCACCGCAGGCGAAAGACCCTGCAGAACACTGATCAGGCCAGTGCAGCAGCGCGTCGGTATTCACTGGGCGTCTGCTGCATTTCCACCCGGAAGTGCCGGTTGAAGTTGGATAGGTTGGCGTAGCCGACTTCAAAGCAGATGTCCGACACCGACATCTCGCTGTGCAGCAGCAACCGGCACGCGCGCTGGACCCGCAGTTTGCGCATCAGGTCAATGAAACAGTGGCCGGTGGTACGTTTGAAGAAGCGCGAGAAGCCCGGATCACTCATGTCCAGCCGCTGCGCGATGACCGACAGCCGAATATCGCTGGTCAATTCCGTGAGCAGGTAATCAAACGCCTTGTTGATCCGTTCCGAGCTGCGCGCATCCAGGGTCGGGGCATACCAGGCGCTGGCCAACTGACGAGCCTCCTGCGATGGCGCTTTCATCAGCGTATTGACCAGTTGTAGGAACAGAATCAGCCGCTCCAGCCCTTGCGCGGGCCCGATTTTCTCCAGCAACTCTGCAGCCTGCTTCGCGGTAGCGCCGGAGAACTCCAGCCCGCGACGTGCCCGCTCGAACAGGTGCTGCAGGTCACCCATTTCAGGCAGCGTACCGCGCAATGCCAGAAGCGCAGCGCCATCGAACTGCAGTACCACGTCGCGCCCCGCTAGATGCTCTCCAGCGGCCAGGTCACCGATCCAGTCGTGGGGCAGATCCGGGCCCATCAGTGCCACGTGCCCGGCACTGAATTCACCGATGTAATCCCCGGCCACCAGCTTGCCGCTGCCCTGACGGATCAGATGGATTTCGAATTCCGGATGGTGGTTCCAGCGCGCTAACGCGTAGGGATAGTCGTGCTCGTACCAGCGAAAACAGTGGTCGGGTTGCGGGAGAATGACCTCAAGCTCGGCAGGACGATGCTCGAACAAGGCGGCTCGGCTGTCAGGCACTGGATGCCCCTTTTTATCGTTATGAACGCTCTATGGACACCCAAACATACGCCCTTGCGCGCGACCAGTGCTAGCGCGGGTTCAGGTCGACGCCGATACTTTTTTGCTTTCGGACGGTCGGCCACTGCTCGGTTAAAAAAGTATCAGTCAGGGGCTCCCGATGCGTTTGTCCGACCTCGCGCGGGCTGCTGTAATCGAATCGTCCACTAAGGCCGCTCAGCCGTGGTCAACAACAAGAACAATAACTCCCGCCCCAAGGCGCGGAGTGGAGAGCACTACGATGAATATTCAGAAAGCACTTTTCCTGTCCGCAGGCGTGTCTGTCACCCTTCTCGGCGCGGCCGTTCAGGCGGCCGAAACCGTGACCATCGCCACGGTGAACAATGGCGACATGATCCGCATGCAGCGCCTGTCGAAAACCTTTGAACAGCAGCACCCCGAGATCAAGCTCAACTGGGTGGTGCTGGAAGAGAACGTGTTGCGCCAACGCCTGACCACCGACATTGCCACCCAAGGCGGCCAGTTCGACGTGTTGACCATCGGCACTTACGAAACCCCGCTGTGGGGCGCCAAGCAGTGGCTTGAACCGGTCACGGCCCTTCCCGCGGAATACGATTTGGAAGATATATTTCCGTCGGTGCGTCAGGGGCTGTCGGTCAACAACACCCTCTATGCCCTGCCCTTCTATGGCGAAAGCACAATCACCTATTACCGCACCGATCTGTTCAGGCAGGCCGGCCTGAGCATGCCCGAGCACCCGACCTGGACACAGTTGGGCGAGTTCGCGGCAAAGCTGCATCAACCTGACAAGGGTGTATACGGCATGTGCCTGCGTGGCAAGGCCGGTTGGGGCGAGAACATCGCGCTGCTCAGCACCATGGCCAATGCCTTCGGCGCGCGCTGGTTCGATGAGCAGTGGAAGCCTGAATTAAACAGCCCGGAATGGGCCAATGCCGCAAACTTCTACGTCAACACCCTGAAAAACTACGGCCCGCCGGGCGTGTCGAGCAACGGTTTCAACGAAACACTTGCGTTGTTCAACAGCGGTAAATGCGCGTTGTGGGTGGACGCCAGCGTGGCCGGCTCCTTCACTACCGACAAGGAGCAAAGCAAGGTGGTCGACAGCGTCGGCTTCGCGCCGGCGCCGGTTGAGGTCACTGACAAGGGGTCGTCATGGCTGTATGCCTGGTCGCTGGCGATACCGGCCACCTCCAAGCATAAGGACGCAGCCAAGGCATTCATCACCTGGGCGACCTCTAAAGAGTATATCGACCTGGTCGCCAGGACCGATGGCATCTCCAACGTGCCGCCCGGCACCCGGACCTCCACCTACAGCGAGGCCTACCTCAAGGCTGCGCCGTTCGCCAAGGTCACGTTGCAGATGATGCAGCACGCTGACCCTGCACACCCCTCGGCCAAGCCGGTGCCTTACGTGGGCATCCAGTACGTGACCATTCCGGAATTTCAGGCCATCGGCACCTCGGTCGGCAAGCTGTTCTCTGCCGCTGTGACCGGGCAGACCACTACTGAGCAGGCGCTCACCGCCGCACAGGCTGTCACCGGGCGCGAGATGAAACGTGCCGGTTACCCGAAGTAGACCGGCAGCCCCCACATGTATTCGACGGATGATGAACCCATGAAACGACTTGAAGGTAAAAGCGCGCTGATCACCGGATCCGCGCGAGGTATCGGGCGGACTTTTGCGCAGGCATATATTCGCGAAGGAGCCAGCGTGGCGATTGCCGACATTGATCTGCAGCGCGCGCAGGCCACGGCCACTGAACTGGGACCGAACGCCTATGCGGTCAGCATGGACGTGACGGATCAGGCGTCCATCGATGATGCCATCGCTGCAGTGGTCGTGCAGACCGGCAAGCTGGACATTCTGATCAACAACGCCGCGCTGTTCGACCTGGCGCCAATTGTCGATATCACCCGCGAAAGCTACGAGCGACTGTTTTCGATCAACCTCGCAGGCACGCTGTTCACCTTGCAGGCTGCTGCAAAGCAGATGATTGCGCAGGGTCACGGCGGCAAGATCATCAACATGGCCAGCCAGGCGGGACGGCGTGGCGAGGCCTTGGTGGCGGTGTATTGCGCGACCAAGGCCGCTGTGATCAGCCTGACGCAATCGGCCGGCCTGGACCTCATCAAACACGGCATAAACGTGAACGCCATCGCGCCGGGCGTGGTAGATGGCGAGCACTGGGATGGCGTCGATGCGATGTTCGCCCGCTACGAGAACCGGCCTTTGGGCGAGAAGAAAAAACTGGTGGGCGAGCAGGTGCCCTACGGGCGGATGGGCACGGCAGAGGACCTGACCGGCATGGCCATTTTTCTGGCTTCACCGGACAGTGATTACGTGGTCGCCCAGACCTATAACGTCGACGGTGGCAACTGGATGAGCTGAGCACCGACTGTTGCAGCGATGAGCCGGACTGCGCAAAAAAGCCCGGACACCGCTTCCATTGCCGAGGCGATTGGCTAAGATGCGCGGACCGCCTGCTGGCCGAGGCGGCTCATTGATGCACAGGAGCACGAATGTCCATTGAAGAGGAGATCGCCATTTCCGGCGGTACACCTATGATTCCCGATCAGCGCCGGGAGCTGATGCTGCGCCAGTTGCGCAAGCATCAGGTGCTCAGCGTTCATCAGTTGATGGAGATGTTCGATTGCTCGCACATGACCATCCGTCGTGATATCGCTCAGCTGGAACAGGAAGGCCGCGCCTACTCGGTCACTGGCGGTGTGCGTATTGCCAGCCAGGTACACAGCGAGCCCAGCCACCAGTCAAAGGCGGTGATCGAACTGCCGCACAAGCAGGGCATGGCGCGACTCGCGGCAGGCCTGCTGCACCCCGACATGACGATCTACCTGGACGCGGGCACCAGCACGCTGGAAATCGTGCCGCATATCGTTGCCCTGTCGGGCATGACGGTTGTGACCAATGACTTCGGCGTGGTCAATGCACTGGCTGATGCGGCGCATGTGGATGTAATCCACACCGGCGGGCTGCTCGATCACCCGAATCGCTCCAGCGTCGGCGGCCTGGCTGCCGCAACGTTGCGACAACTGGCAACCGACGTGGCGTTCATGTCCACCAGTTCGTGGGACCTGCAACGCGGTACCACCACGCCTTCGGCACTGAAGGTCGAGGTCAAGCAGGCCGCGATGCAATCAGCGTCGCAAACCGTGCTGATCGCCACCAGCTCCAAATACGGCACTTTCGGCATGTACAAGGTGGCTGGACTCGAGCAGTTCGACACCATCATTACCGACGCAGCCTTGGCCGAAGCCGCCGCCGACGGCATTCGCAAACAGCGCATCGAGCTGCTGCTGGCCCCAGTGGGCAATCGCACAAAATAGCTTGCCGACAAGCACGCTGATGCCGGATGGCACAAATAGCAGGCATAAAAAAACCCGGTCTCGCGACCGGGTTTTTTGTGTCTAGCCGACTAACTGATCACTCAGTTGCCCGACTTCTTGGCAGCGCGGGTACGCTCGCTTTCGCCAAGGATTTTCTTACGCAGGCGGATCGACTTTGGAGTCACTTCGCAGAGTTCGTCTTCTTGTACGAATTCCAGCGCTTGTTCCAGAGTGAAGCGGATAGGCGGAACCAGAGCGATGGTTTCGTCTTTACCGGAAGCACGCATGTTGTCGAGCTTCTTGCCTTTGGTTGGGTTTACACCCAGGTCGTTGTCGCGGCTGTTGATGCCGACGATCTGACCTTCGTACACGTCTTCGCCATGACCCAGGAACAGCTTGCCACGGGCTTGCAGTGTTTCCAGGGAGTAGGTCAGCGCCTTGCCGGTAGCAACCGAAACCAGAACGCCGTTCTGACGGCCGGACATGTCGCCAGACTTCATCACGTCGTAACGGTCGAAGATGCTGGTGAGGATGCCTGCGCCGGAAGTCAGGGTCAGGAATTCGTTACGGAAACCGATCAGGCCACGAGCAGGGATGTTGTATTCGAGACGAACACGGCCCTTGCCATCCGGAACCATGTTGGTCAGGTCGCCCTTACGGATACCGATCTGTTCCATGATCGAACCCTGGGATTCTTCCGGCAGGTCGATGGTGACGTTTTCGAACGGTTCGTGCTTGACGCCATCAACCATGCGGATGATCACTTCAGGACGACCGACACCCATTTCGAAGCCTTCGCGACGCATGGTTTCGATCAGTACCGAGAGGTGCAGCTCACCACGGCCGGAGACCTTGAACTTGTCAGCGGTGTCGCCTTCTTCAACGCGCAGGGCAACGTTGTACAGCAGTTCCTTGTCCAGACGCTCCTTGATGTTACGGCTGGTGACGAACTTGCCTTCTTTACCGCAGAAAGGCGAGTCGTTTACCTGGAACGTCATCGAAACGGTAGGTTCGTCAACGGTCAGCGGCTTCATCGCCTCAACGTTCTGTGGGTCGCACAGAGTGTCGGAGATGAACAGCTCTTCGAAGCCGCTGATGCAGACGATGTCGCCGGCAGCTGCTTCTTCGACGTCTACACGGTGCAGACCGTGGTGACCCATCAGTTTCAGGATACGACCGTTACGGCGCTTGCCGTTGGCGTCGATAGCCACAACCTGGGTGTTTGGCTTGACCTTGCCGCGAGCAATACGGCCAACGCCGATAATGCCGAGGAAGCTGTTGTAGTCCAGTGCCGAGATCTGCATCTGGAACGGGCCGTCACGGTCAACGGCAGGTGCCGGAACGTTGTCGACGATGGACTGGTACAGCGGGGTCATGTCTTCAGCCATGTCGGTGTGTTCCAGACCGGCAATGCCGTTCAGGGCCGAGGCGTAGACGACTTTGAAGTCCAGCTGTTCTTCGGTGGCACCCAGGTTGTCGAACAGGTCGAAGATCTGATCCAGAACCCAGTCCGGACGCGCGCCTGGACGGTCGACCTTGTTGATGACCACGATTGGACGCAGGCCGGCTTCGAAAGCCTTTTTGGTCACAAAGCGGGTTTGTGGCATAGGGCCGTCCTGGGCATCGACCAGCAGCAGCACGGAGTCGACCATCGACATCACGCGCTCTACTTCACCACCGAAGTCGGCGTGGCCCGGGGTGTCCACGATGTTGATGTGGTAGCCATTCCAGTTGATCGCGGTGTTCTTCGCGAGAATGGTAATACCGCGTTCTTTCTCCTGGTCGTTGGAGTCCATCACGCGCTCGTCGTTGAGCTCGCCGCGCTCCAGAGTGCCGGATTGACGCAGGAGTTTGTCTACCAGGGTGGTCTTACCATGGTCAACGTGAGCAATGATGGCGATGTTACGTAGATTTTCGATCACTTGTGTATCTCGATCAGAGGATTCGGTCTGCTGACTGTTAAGGACAGCGATTACTATTTCGAGCCGGCAAAAGCCGTAACGGCATGACGACTGGTGTCGGGGGGCCGGTGACGCAAGCCACAGGCAAACAGCCCCGGGCACTTAGCTCGGTCGATAAACGCGCACATTGGCATGCCCCTCACTGAGCAAATGGTGGGCATGCAGGCGACTCATGACGCCTTTGTCGCAATACAACAGGTACTGGCGTGTGTCATCCAGTGCCTTGAAGCGGCTGTTCAATGCGTAGAACGGCAACGTCTGTATCTCCACGCCGGGCACTTGCAGCGGCTGGTCTTCCTGGGCATCCGGGTGACGGATGTCGATGATGACCTGACCGGCCAGCGCCTGGCTGACTTCTTCAATGTCGACATTGCGGCTCAGATCGTCGATGACCCGATCGATCGAAACCAGCTTCGCGCGCTCGAGCGCTTGCTCGAGGATCGCCATGTCGAACTGTTTTTCTTCGTACTCAACGCGGTTACGCTTGGCGTTGGTCTTGGGGTTGACCGAGATCACCCCGCAATACTCAGGCATGTGCCGGGCAAAATCAGCGGTGCCGATTTCAGTCGCCAGGTCCACGATGTCCTGCTTGTGAGTAGCAACCAGCGGCCGCAGGACCAGCTTGTCGGTCGCCGCGTCAATCAGCGACAGGTTGGGCAGCGTCTGGCTGGCAACCTGGGAAATCGCTTCGCCGGTGACCAGCACGTCGATTTCAAGACGATCAGCCACGGCAGATGCAGCGCGTAACATCATACGCTTCAAAACTACACCCATATGACTGTTATCGACTTTCTGCAGAATTTCTCCGAGAACTTCCTCGAACGGTACGCTGACAAACAGCACGCGCTGCGAGCTGCCGTACTTTTTCCAGATAAAGTGCGCAACTTCCATCACGCCCAGTTCATGGGCACGTCCGCCCAGATTGAAGAAGCAGAAGTGCGCCATCAGGCCGCGACGCATGATCTGGTAGGCCGCAACGGTCGAATCGAAACCGCCGGACATCAATACCAGGGTCTGCTCCAGCGCGCCGAGCGGGTAGCCGCCCATGCCTTTATGCTGGTCATGAACCACAAACAACCGTTGGTCGCGAATTTCCATCCGCACGACCAGATCAGGCTTTTTCAGCTCGATTCCGGCGGCGCCGCACTGCATGCGCAGCTTGCTGCCGACGTATTTCTCGACGTCCATCGAGCTGAAATCGTGTTTTCCGGCACGCTTGCAACGCACTGAAAACATCTTGCCCGGCAGCAGGTCGGCATAGTGCAGTTTGCACTTGGCAACGATGTCATCCAGATCGCCCAGCGGGTACTCGGCCACTTGCAGATAGTTGGCGATACCCGGCATGCAGCTCAGCCGATCCCTTATGCCCTGCAGTACTTTGGGGTCGGTCAGGCGGGTTTCGACCTCGAGGTTGTCCCATACGCCACCCACGACAATGTCCGCGTCCAGTTCACGGAGCACGGTACGAATGTTCTTGCCCAGCTGCCGGATGAATTTCTTGCGCACCGGCGGGCTTTTGATGGTGATTTCTGGAAAAACTTTAACGATTAGTTTCATGGAAACAGTGGGTGAGGTGCCGACCAAAAAAGGGGGGCGCGGATTATAGCGGAAATTGCTCAGCGTTTAACCAGTTATCGTACACCCGATCATTCGCGCACCAAAAAGAGACGCCGCACCATTTTGAAGCGCCATTAAGGTGCGTACTTTTCTCGTCTGACGCGTTTTCGCCCCCTGAAAGGCTGCACTTGAGGCAAAAAACCCAACACGGGGCACTGGCATGCAAATTGCTCCCTTGTGAGGCAGGTTGCCTTGGCAGAGTATTCGCGCCGGCACCACCACATTTCAAGGGGCCACAACTCTACCAAGTCGGTCCCTAGCCACCCGGAGGACACCATGTCGAAGTCGGTTCAACTCATCAAAGATCATGACGTTAAATGGATTGATCTGCGCTTCACAGACACCAAGGGCAAGCAGCAGCACGTCACGATGCCTGCGCGCGATGCACTG
Source organism: Pseudomonas coronafaciens pv. oryzae str. 1_6 (assembly GCF_000156995.2). Lineage (NCBI taxonomy): Bacteria > Pseudomonadati > Pseudomonadota > Gammaproteobacteria > Pseudomonadales > Pseudomonadaceae > Pseudomonas > Pseudomonas coronafaciens. Next base: position 5,192,672 of record NZ_CP046035.1, read on the forward strand.
GAAGACGACTTCTTCGAAGTCGGCAAAATGTTCGACGGTTCCTCCATTGCTGGCTGGAAAGGCATCGAAGCCTCCGACATGATTCTGCTGCCGGATGACGAAACTGCCGTTCTCGACCCGTTCACCGAAGAGCCGACCCTGATCCTGGTCTGCGACGTCATCGAACCTTCGACCATGCAAGGCTATGACCGTGACCCGCGCGCCATCGCTCACCGTGCCGAGGAATACCTGAAGTCCACCGGTATCGGCGACACCGTTTTCGTGGGTCCCGAGCCAGAATTCTTCGTATTCGACGAAGTAAAGTTCAAGTCCGACATCTCCGGCTCGATGTTCAAGATCTTCTCCGAACAGGCTTCGTGGATGACTGACGGCGACGTCGATGGCGGCAACAAGGGCCACCGTCCTGGCGTCAAAGGCGGCTACTTCCCGCTGCCACCGGTCGACCACGACCACGAAATTCGTACCGCAATGTGCAACGCCCTGGAAGAAATGGGCCAGATCGTGGAAGTTCACCACCACGAAGTTGCCACTGCCGGCCAGAACGAAATCGGCGTGAAATTCAATACGCTGGTCAAGAAGGCTGACGAAGTTCAGACCCTCAAGTACTGCGTACACAACGTGGCCGACGCCTACGGTCGTACTGCTACCTTCATGCCGAAGCCACTGTACGGTGACAACGGTTCGGGTATGCACGTACACATGTCCATCTCCAAGGATGGCAAGAACACCTTCGCAGGCGAAGGCTATGCCGGTCTGTCCGACACTGCCCTGTTCTTCATCGGCGGCATCATCAAGCACGGCAAGGCCCTGAACGGCTTCACCAACCCGTCGACCAACTCCTACAAGCGTCTGGTCCCGGGCTTCGAAGCTCCGGTCATGCTGGCCTACTCGGCCCGTAACCGCTCCGCATCGATCCGTATTCCTTACGTCTCCAGCCCACGCGGCCGTCGTATCGAAGCACGCTTCCCGGACCCGGCAGCCAACCCGTACCTGGCGTTCGCCGCACTGTTGATGGCTGGCCTGGACGGCATCCAGAACAAGATCCACCCTGGCGACGCCGCTGACAAAAACCTGTATGACCTGCCGCCTGAAGAGGCCAAAGAGATCCCGCAAGTTTGTGGCAGCCTGAAAGAAGCCCTCGAAGAACTGGACAAGGGCCGTGCGTTCTTGACCAAGGGCGGCGTGTTCAGCGACGACTTCATCGATGCCTACATCGAGCTGAAAAGCGAAGAAGAAATCCGCGTTCGCACCTTCGTACACCCACTGGAATACGAGCTGTACTACAGCTGCTGATCCAGCCACGCCAGCATTGATGGTGTGACAAAAGACCTCCTTCGGGAGGTCTTTTTTTTGCCTGACATTCACAGCGTGAATTTTTGTTCACACCGTAACGCTGGCTCTGGTAAGCGACCTGGAGTTAAATCTGCGTCTTCCCAATAGACCCGAGATGGAACCGCCATGCGCCTGCTTCTGGCCACTTCCCTGCTGACCCTGACATGCATGTCCTCCTGCTTTGCGTTCGCCGCCGAGCAGAAACCTTCTGTCATCGAGCCGCTGCTGCAAGCCATCAGCGAACGCCTGACCATTGCCGATCAGGTCGCCCTGAGCAAATGGGACAGCGGCAAGGCTGTCGAGGACCCGCCCCGCGAGCTGCAAGTGATCAGCGCCGCGCAGGCTCGCGCTGCGGAGTTCAAGCTGGACCCCAATGACGTTCAACGCCTGTTCCGCGCGCAGATAGAAGCCAACAAACAGGTGCAGAACGCCCTGCTCGCACAGTGGCACGCAGCGGGCAAAGCCCCTGACACCGTCAGGCTCAGCCTGGTGGATGACATCCGCCCGAAACTCGACCGGCTGCAGACTCAACTGTTGCAGGCCTACGCGGACTTCCAGCCGCTGCGCAAGAGTGAAAACTGCAAGCTCCAGCTGGACGCCGCGCTGAAGCGCTACCAGACCGACCCGATTCATGATCAGGCGCTGATCATGGCCACTGCGGATCTGTGCTCGGCAAAGCTCTGACACATCAGGCGGATAGCGCAGCACAGGACGATGTGTTCTATGCTGACGGCCATTCGTGCCCCTTGTCGTCGAGAGTCTCATGCGTCAAAGCCTGATTTGCCTGCTGCTGTTGATCAGCCTGCCTGCCTTGGCGCAGATTTATAAGTACACCGATGCGAACGGCAACACCGCCTTCAGCAATCAGCCACCCAACGGTACCAAAACCGAAGTGGTCGAGTTGCCGCCGCTCAACAGCATCGAAACCCAGGCGCCACCGAGGCCCGTGATAAACAGCGCTCCGCAATCCTCGTCGCCTTCGGCACCTGCGCAGCAAAGGCCACAGACAGCCTACGATGTGCTGGAATTGACCGACCTGCCGGCCGATGAGGCGTTACGCGCCAACAACGGTACGTTCATCATTGGCGTGAAGATCCAGCCTCGGCTGCAACAGAACCATCGCCTGCAGTTGCTGCTGGACGGCAACCTGTATGGACAAGACACCAACCTGCCGCGCTTTCAGGTGGTCAATATCGATCGCGGCGAACACAGCTTTGCCGTGGTGGTGAAGGATGGCGAGCGGATCATTCAGCAAAGCGAGACGATCACCCTGACCGTACAACGCGTCAGCCTTGGCAGACCATGAACAGGCTCACTCTGCACGGCCTGTTGATCTGCCTGCTGGGGCTGTCGGCGCTGCCCGTGATGGCAGACGTCTACACCTACATCGATGCACAGGGCAACCGGGTGTTCACCGATCAGCCGCACAAGAACGCGAAACGCGTAGACATCCAGCCCAGCAACAACATGACCGGCACACCGCCCACCCGCACTTTGAAAGCTCGCCCTGCCAAATCTGTGGCGCAACCGATGTTCCATTATCAGCTATTGAGAATTCTGGTTCCGGAACCGGATGCGTCGCTCAGTATCCCCAGCGGAGACCTGATTGTTACCGTCACCAGCGATCCCGCGTTGCAGCCGGGCCACAGTTATCGGTTGTTGCTGGACGGCGTTCCCGTGGGTGAGCCGGGGCGCAGTCCGGTTTTCCCGCTGAGCAATGTGGACCGCGGTACCCATCAGCTTTCCGTGGAGGTTTTCGACGAGCTTGGCCGGGTCCTGGAAAAGACGCCGAACCAGCCCTTTCACCTGCAACGTATGTCGCTGGCGCAAAAGCGCGCGACGCGGCCCTGCAAGGACGATGATTTCGGCGTGCGCCCGGAGTGCCCGCTCAAAGATAAGCCCAAGCCGAAAAGCATCATCCCCTTCCTCTGACCTCAGACAAAACACAAGCACCTTTTTGGTGCGAAAATCAGTCACTAGCGCAACAATACAGCCCAGATTGGTTCAGGAATGCTACCCAAGTGGCGCCGTATGCGGGCACGTGTGCAAAAAATGACACGCTTTTTCAGATAAAACGCTTCTTTTCGGAGCCTTGGTTTGTTTTTTGCAACTTCACTTGCACAGCACCGTATTGGTGGCTTTGCTCCTGCTGGCGCAGACCAACCAGCACCAGCATTGCGCGACTGCAATGTGCCAAAAGAGGTCAACACGATTCATGACTATAAGCGATGCGCTGCACAGACTGTTACTGGATAACCTGACGACTGCCACCATTCTGCTCAACGCCGACCTGCGACTTGAGTACATGAACCCGGCGGCGGAAATGCTGCTGGCCATCAGCGGGCAGCGTAGCCATGGGCAATTCATCAGCGAACTGTTCACCGAATCGACTGAAGCCCTGAGTTCACTGCGTCAGGCGGTGGAGCAGGCACACCCTTTTACCAAGCGCGAAGCGATGCTCACCGCACTGACCGGCCAGACCCTGACCGTCGACTACGCGGTGACGCCGATCCTCAGCAAGGGCGATACCTTATTGCTGCTGGAAGTACACCCCCGTGACCGGCTGCTGCGTATTACCAAGGAAGAAGCCCAGCTGTCCAAGCAGGAAACCACCAAGATGCTGGTGCGCGGCCTGGCCCACGAAATAAAGAACCCGCTGGGCGGGATTCGCGGGGCCGCACAGTTGCTGGCCCGCGAGCTGCCGGAAGAAAGCCTCAAGGACTACACCAACGTCATCATCGAAGAGGCCGACCGCCTGCGTAATCTGGTTGACCGCATGCTGGGCTCCAACAAGCTGCCGTCGCTGGCCATGACCAACGTGCACGAAGTGCTCGAGCGCGTGTGCAGCCTGGTCGAGGCCGAGAGCCAGGGCTGCATCACCTTGGTGCGTGACTATGACCCAAGCATTCCCGACGTTTTGATCGACCGTGAGCAGATGATTCAGGCAGTGCTCAATATCGTGCGTAACGCCATGCAAGCCATCAGCGGCCAGAACGAACTGCGTCTGGGCCGGATCACCCTGCGCACCCGCGCCATGCGCCAGTTCACTATCGGGCACGTACGCCACCGACTGGTGAGCAAGATCGAAATCATCGACAACGGCCCAGGCATCCCGGCCGAGCTTCAGGAAACCATTTTCTATCCGATGGTCAGTGGCCGCCCGGACGGCACAGGGCTCGGTCTCGCCATTACCCAGAACATCATCAGCCAGCACCAGGGCCTGATCGAGTGTGACAGCCATCCCGGCCACACCACGTTCTCGATCTTCCTGCCGCTGGAACAAGGAGCAGCTTCGACATGAGCCGTAGTGAAACTGTCTGGATCGTAGACGACGATCGTTCCATCCGCTGGGTACTGGAAAAAGCCTTGCAACAGGAAGGCATGACCACGCAAAGCTTCGACAGCGCCGACGGAGTGATGAGCCGTCTGGCCCGTCAGCAACCGGACGTGATCATTTCCGACATCCGCATGCCCGGTGCCAGCGGGCTGGATTTGCTGGCACGGATTCGCGAACAGCATCCTCGCCTGCCGGTCATCATCATGACCGCCCATTCAGACCTGGACAGCGCTGTGGCCTCTTACCAGGGCGGCGCTTTCGAGTACCTGCCCAAGCCATTCGACGTCGACGAAGCCGTCTCGCTGGTCAAACGCGCCAACCAGCACGCGCAGGAGCAACAGGGCCTGGACGTCGCACCGACGTTGACCCGTACGCCTGAAATCATTGGCGAAGCGCCCGCCATGCAGGAAGTGTTTCGCGCCATCGGGCGTTTGAGCCACTCCAATATCACCGTGTTGATCAACGGTGAGTCGGGAACCGGCAAGGAACTGGTTGCCCACGCCTTGCACCGCCACAGCCCGCGTTCGGCCTCGCCGTTCATCGCGCTGAACATGGCGGCGATTCCCAAGGATCTGATGGAATCAGAACTGTTCGGCCATGAAAAAGGCGCGTTCACCGGTGCGGCCAACCTGCGCCGCGGTCGGTTTGAGCAGGCTGACGGCGGCACGTTGTTCCTCGATGAAATCGGTGACATGCCCGCCGACACCCAGACCCGTCTGCTGCGCGTGCTGGCGGATGGCGAGTTTTACAGGGTGGGCGGTCATACGCCGGTCAAGGTCGACGTGCGGATCATTGCCGCCACTCACCAAAACCTGGAAACCCTGGTGCAGGCCGGCAAGTTCCGTGAGGACTTGTTTCATCGCCTGAACGTGATCCGTATCCATATCCCACGCATGTCGGACCGTCGCGAAGACATTCCGACCCTGGCCAGGCACTTTCTGAGCCGCGCTGCGCAAGAGCTTTCCGTGGAACCAAAGCTGCTCAAGGCCGAGACCGAGGAATACCTCAAGCATCTGCCGTGGCCGGGCAACGTTCGTCAACTGGAGAACACTTGCCGCTGGATCACGGTGATGGCCTCGGGCCGTGAGGTGCACATCAGCGACCTGCCGCCGGAACTGCTGAGCCTGCCGCAGGACGCCGCGCCGGTTACCAACTGGGAGCAGGCGTTGCGCCAGTGGGCCGATCAGGCGTTGTCGCGTGGTCAGTCCAGCCTGCTGGACAGCGCGGTGCCAACCTTTGAACGAATCATGATTGAAACCGCCTTGAAACACACCGCCGGACGCCGCCGCGATGCTGCCGTGCTGTTGGGATGGGGCCGCAACACCTTGACCCGCAAGATCAAGGAACTGGGCATGAAGGTCGATGGCGGAGATGACGACGAGGCCGATGAGGGCTGAGTAGTTATATGATGGTCGGCCATGCCCTGCGTTGGCATGAACGACCACTCAACGCAGGACGCAGAGCGCGGGAACGATAGTCATCTCAAGAACGATTATCGTGCCAATGCTCCGCGTTGGCCTGCAGTTCGTGACGCTCTGCGTCACAAATCTTCAGTCTGGCGAGCCCTAGTGCGGAACTGAGTTCCCACGCGAGCGTGGGAACTCAGTCATGGGCGGCAGCACATCACTCGGCCAGCGATGGCTTTTCCCACAAGTTGATCCCACCTTCCACCGCGAAGCTGTCGATCTCGGTCAGCTCTTCGGGGCTGAACGCCAGGTTCTTCAGCGCAGCGACGTTTTCGATGATTTGCTCGGGACGGCTGGCACCGATCAGCGCGGACGTCACGCGAGGGTCACGCAGGGTCCAGGCCAGGGCCATTTGCGCCAGGCTCTGACCGCGCCGCTGGGCGATTTCGTTGAGGGCGCGCACATGGGCAATGTTCTGCTCGGACAAGTGCGAAGCCTGCAGCGAGCCGCCACCCGGACGATTGACTCGAGCATCCTTGGGCACGCCATTGAGGTACTTGTCGGACAACAGCCCTTGAGCCAGTGCAGTGAAGGCGATCACGCCGGCACCCAGCTCTTCGGTAGCGTCCAGCAGGTCTTTCTCGACCCAGCGATTGAGCAGGTTATAAGCCGGCTGATGAATCAGCAGCGGCACTTTCCACTCTTTCAGCAACGCGGCGATTTCGCGGGTCTTGGCGCCGGAATACGAGGAGATACCGATGTACAGCGCCTTGCCCTGCTGCACCGCAGTGGCCAGCGCGCTGGCGGTTTCTTCCAGCGGAGTGTCGGGGTCAAAGCGGTGGGAATAGAAAATATCGACGTAATCGAGGCCCATGCGTTGCAGGCTCTGATCAAGGCTGGCGAGTACGTATTTACGTGAGCCACCGCCCTGCCCGTATGGCCCCGGCCACATGTCCCAACCGGCCTTGCTGGAGATGATCAACTCGTCACGGTAGTGCTTGAAGTCTTCGCGCAGCAAACGACCAAAGTTGATCTCGGCACTGCCGTACGGCGGGCCATAGTTGTTGGCCAGGTCGAAATGGTTGATACCCAGATCGAATGCGGTACGCAGCATGGCGCGCTGGGTGTCGATCGGCGTGCTGTCACCGAAGTTGTGCCACAAGCCCAGGGACAGCGCCGGAAGTACCAGCCCGCTGCGACCGGTACGGCGATAAGGCATGTCGTTGTAACGATTTTCGGCAGCGATGTAGGTCATTGAATCCTCTCTTGTCTGGGGGATATTCGAGGCGTCTTGCCATGCGCTCGCGAGCCTGAAACGTCTGCTCGCCACGCAGGCATCATGGCTTTTGCCAGACAACCTGCTGAATATCGACCCGCTTGGGTATCAGGTGGTTGTCGTAAAACAGATCGGCGGTCGCTTGCTGCGCACCTACGATCTGCGGCGTGATCGGCAGACTGGGCGATTCAGGTCGATGATCAAGATACTGAGTGATGACCGCTTCGGACAACCCCATGCTGCGCGACAGAATCTGGATGCTCTCGGCGCGCTGGGTGCGGGAAAGGCCATCGGCGACAGTCAGTTGGTCGAGAACCTGCTGCACGAACGCGCCATTTTTCTCGGCAAACGCACGGCGTGCGGTGTAAAACGACCCGGCCAAACCCAGCCCTTCGCCATTGGCCAGCAGCCGGCTATGGCCTTCGTTAATGGCGATGGAGGAGTACGGGTCCCAGGTAGCCCATGCATCGACGCTACCGTTTTCAAAGGCAGCGCGTGCATCGGCCGGCGTCAGGTAAACAGGCTGAATGTCCTTGAACGTCAGGCCTGCCTTGTTCAGCAAACGCAGCACCAGGTTATGCGAGCTTGAGCCTTTCTGAAGTGCGACCTTGCGGCCTTTAAGCTCCGCAACGCTGTGCAGCGGGCTTTCGTTGCGCACCAGTATGGTTTCGGCTTGAGGCTTGGCCGGTTCTGCGGCGATGTAGACCAGATCGGCACCAGCGACCTGAGCGAAGATCGGCGGTATATCACCGGTCGAAGCGATGTCCAGGCTGCCGATGTTCAGCGCCTCCAGCATCTGCGGCCCAGCCGGGAATTCGATCCATTTGATCTGCGTTTGCGGGAAGCGCTTCTCCAGCAGGCCGTGCTCTTTGGCCAGCACCAACGTGATCGAGCCTTTCTGGTAGCCCATGCGCAGCGTGTCGGGTTCGTCGGCAGAGGCTGTATTGAGCAACCCGCTGAAGGCAAGGATGGTGGCAATAAAGGTGAATCTTTTCATGGGTAATCCTTTAATTCTGTATAAAAATCCGCCCTGGATTCTGGCCGGAGGCCGTGGGATCGAACGTCTTCGCGAACAAGTTCGCTCCCACGCCCTGCGAGCAGAAGCCCCGTTTTCTGCGCTCTTCAGGACTTGCATGTAACGTCCAGTAAGAGGAAACACTCAAAACCTGTAAGCAGGCCGCTGCAATCCAAGGTTCTCGCGCAAGGTCGTGCCTTCGTATTCAATACGAAACAGCCCACGCCGCTGTAGCTCCGGCACCAGCAACCGGGCGACATCCTCAAGCCCACCGGGCAGGTGAGGCACCAGTACGTTGAAGCCATCCGCTGCGCCTTGCTCGAACCAGACTTGCAGCTCGTCGGCGATCTGCTCAGGTGTGCCGATCAGGCTGTAGTGCCCTCGCCCGCCGGCAATCCGGCGACCCAATTGCGCCAACGTCAGGTTTTCCCGATCGGCCAGTTCGGTAAGCAGTTTCTGTCGGCTGCGCTGGCCGCTGTCGGTCAACGGCAGTTCCGGTAGCGGACCATCCAGCGGGTAACCCGACAGGTCGAAATTGCCCAGCATGCGCCCCAGTAGGGCGACGCCTACCCGAGGCTCGACCAGCGCCTGAAACGACTCGAATCTTGCGTTCGCCAGCGCCTCGGTTTCTGCCACGACGATGAACACGCCGGGCATTACTTTCAGCGAATCTACGCCACGCCCGTAAGCGCTCAAACGCCCTTTGATGTCCGCGTAAAAGGCCTGGGCACTGGCCAGCGAGGTCTGTGCGGTAAACACCACTTCCGCCGTCTGCGCTGCCAGATCGCGACCAACCTCCGAGGAACCGGCCTGCACCACCACGGGCTGCCCCTGCGGCGAACGCGCCACGTTCAGTGGACCTTTGACGCTGAAGTGCTCGCCCACGTGATTGAGCACATGCACCTTAGCCGGGTCGTAATATTCACCGCTGGCCTTGTCGCGGGTAAAAGCGTCGTCTGCCCAGCTGTCCCACAGGCCGGTAACCACCTGATGAAACTCCCGTGCGCGGCTGTAACGCTCGGCATGCGCGACATGTTCGGCGCGACCGAAGTTCTGCGCTTCGGCGGCGGCATCCGAGGTCACCAGATTCCAGCCTGCTCGCCCACCAGACAGATGATCCAGCGAGGCGAACTTGCGGGCCACGTGATAGGGCTCGTTGTAGGTGGTGGTTGCGGTTGCAATCAGGCCGATGTGATCAGTTACCGCGCTCAGCGCCGAGAGCAGCGTCAGTGGCTCGAAATGATCGGAGCGCGCCATGCGGCTGGCTATATCGCCAGTCGCAGCAGCCACACTGTCCGCCACAAACAGCGCATCGAATTTCGCCGCTTCCGCGACTTGGGCCAAGTGCCGGTAGTGCTTGAAATCAAGCCCTGCGTCCGCAGGCACTTCAGGGTGTCGCCAGGCAGCAACGTGATGCCCGGTGGCCATCAGGAACGCACCCAGCTTCATCTGTCGAGCAGTCGTGCTCATTTCTCTCTCCTTACTGTGTGACTGCGGGCGACGGCTCAAAAATCCTTGCGCAATTGCACGCCGAAATAACGTTCGTCATCACGCGGCACGGATCGGTAAACGTAGTTGCCGCCAGTGGCCAGCATCGGCGAATAAGACTTGTCTGCCAGGTTCTTGCCGAGCAGTGCCACGCGCCAGCCACTGTTGTAATCAGCCAGCGCCACGCTGGCATTCCAGATGCCGTAAGCGCCCTGCCTGGTGTCCGGGTTCTGGCTGATGTCGTACTGCACTTCGCTCTGCCAGCTGTAATCGGTGCCCAGCTCGATATCCAGGCCGTTGTCCAGCGGGATGGTGTAATCAGCGCGAACGTAGCTTTTCCAGTCCGGGCTGTACGGCAGGGTCTTGCCATCGACGTCGCACGACGCCGCCGCGCCCGCTGGGCAGCCGAAACTGTCGATGCGCGCGCGGGTATAGGACAGCGCGCCGGAAAATTTCAGGTTTTGAGTGGCCTGCAGGGCGTAATCCAACTCGATGCCTTCAGAGCTGACAGTGCCGGCGTTGATCAGGCGCGTCACGACCTGCCCGGCAACACTGTCGAAGAAGTTCGCCTGATAGTTGTCGTACTCGCTGTGGAACACCGCCAGATTGGTGGTCAGGCGATTGTCCCAGGTGGTGGCCTTGAGGCCGACTTCCCAGGTGTTGGAGGTTTCTGGCTTGAGGGCTTCGGTGTCGCGCGGCTGCATGTTGAAAAACACGTTGTAGGCCGGGCCTTTGTAGCCGCGCGAGTAAGTGATATACGTCATCACGCTGTCGCTCAGGTCGTACTGCAGGCCAAGACGCCCCGACTTGCCGTCCTCGTCCACCGACCCGGAACTGCTGGTCGCAGGCTGAATGCCGCTTACCGTGGTAGCCGATGTCGAGAGGCGGCGGTGATCGTATTCCAAATCGTCGTGGGTCCAGCGCGCCCCCGCAATGGCGCGAAAGTCCGGCGTGAAATTGAACGTGGTTTCGCCAAACACCGAGTAGCTGTCGGTGGAGGTGCTGTAATCGGCGATGCCGCGATCCTGAGTCGTTGGCGTGATCAGCGTGCGCCTATAGGTTTCGTCGCTCTTGCCGTGCATATAGAACAACCCGCCGACGTACTCGACGAACTGCCCCTTGGGCGATGCCAACCGTAACTCCTGCGAGTACTGGTTGAACTCCAGATCGCCCTTGTCTTCGGTACCGGGAAAGGCAGCGCTGACGGTGCCCAGGCGGTCGCCGTCCTGATACTGGGTGTTGTCCCAGCCGCGCCAGGCAGTAATGGACGTGAGGGTGTAATCGCCCAGTTGCCAGTCGAGCTGGCCGGACAGGCCTTTATTGACGTCCTCGACATGGCTGCGGTAATCGCTGACCACGTTGCGGTTGTTGCTGTCGGCACGTACCGGTGACAACGCACTGGCGAACGCTGGCGTCAGCGCCTTGCTCACCACGCCATTCGGCGCGTCGTCATGCGACTGCATGTAGTCTGCGGCGAGGGTGAAAGTGATCTCGTCGTTGGGCGTGAACTCCAGCTTTCCGCGCCCGCCCTTGCGGTTGTAACCGTTGACTTCATGACCATTGAGCGTGTTGTCGACGTTGCCGTCGTAGCTGCCGAACAGCGTGGTGATCGAGCCCTTGAGGGTCTGCGGAATCAGACTGCCGCCAATGCCGAAACGGGTGCGGCTTTCGTTGCCGCTGTAGTACGACTGATCGATATAACCGTGGGTCTCTTCGGTCGGCGCCTTGGTGGTGACGTTGAGCACACCAGCCGATGCATTTTTGCCGAACAGCGTACCTTGCGGACCGCGCAGCACTTCGATGCGTTCAAGATCGAGCAAGTCCAGCGTGGCCTGCCCCGGACGCGCATACACCACACCATCGATCACGGTAGCCACTGTCGGCTCGACGCCCGGTGATGTAGAAATGGTGCCGACACCGCGAATGAACAGTGAGGTGTCCTTGTTGGAAGCGCCGGTGCGGAAATTCAGCGACGGCACTTGCTGCACGATGCTGGCAACGCCGGTACGGTTGTCCCGCTCCAGCTGTTCGCCCTGAATCACCGACACCGCGACCGGCACCTTTTGCAGCGATTCTTCGCGGCGCGTGGCCGTTACAGTGACCGATTCCAGCGATATGGTTTGCGTATTCTCAGCGGCCTCGGTATCAGCCAGGGCTGCTCCCCACGGCAAGGCGGCAAGCCCCATCAACAGCCAGCCGTATTGACGCCCCCGCCCCGCATGAACCTGCCCAATGGCCTGTGCCAGAAGTGTGTGTTTGACCCCATCCCCGCGTGTTGTGTGCATCTGCGTGCCTGCCTGAAATATGCCCCTGATACGCCAGTGCAATGCGCGCTGGCGCTTATCGTTGCTGGCTAAAGCGGGTCCGAGCATTCGCGGTGACGAGTAGCAGACAACCATCTTTGTTAGCGCTAACATCGGCAGTATCTGGAAACACCGTATAGATCGTCCAATACTGAAAAATTAGTTTTATATTCTTTTTACTTTTATACGAAGCGATAGAGCATGGCCGACGAGAAACCTGCGACACGCAAACGCCGAGGCGCAGGTCGAGTGACTATCACCGCCGTCGCACGCCAGGCGGGAGTTTCGGCCATCACCGTGTCGCGCTATTTCAACCAGCCGGAGCAAGTGTCGAACGAACTGCGCGAGCGCATTGCCGCTGTGGTCAATACGCTGGGCTATGTGCCTAATCTGGTGGCCGGCGGTCTGGCGTCGGCGCGCAACAAAGTGGTGGCGATGGTGATTCCCAATATCTCCGGGCCCATATTTGCCAACACCATCCAAGGCTTCAGTGACACGCTGAGCCGGCATGGTTTTCAGTTGCTGCTGGCTTCCAGCTACTTTTCCGCCGGGCAGGAAGAAAGCGCCGTGCGGGCGTTTCTCGGCTGGTCCCCGGCGGCACTGGTGCTGACCAGTCGCTTCCACAGCCCCGCGACTGAAAAGATGATCGAGCAGACCGATATCCCGGTGATCGAAACCTGGGACCACCAGCCTGAACGCAGCCCGATCCAGATCGGCTTTTCTCACTATGACGTCGGTGTTACTGCCGCTCGATATCTGTACGACAAGGGCTATCGCCGCATTGCGTTCGTGCAGAACAGCATTGCAGGTGACTTCAGCGCACTGGAGCGCCGCGACGGTTATGTCGTAACCCTGGAAGGGCTCGGCATCACGCCGAGGGTATTCGTCCCGGACGCCGGGAGAGCGCCATTCGAAGCAGGCAAACAGGCGATGGAAACGCTGATGAACCAGCAGCCACGCCCCGACGCCGTCTTCTTCGCCAACGACAACCTGGCCGCAGGCGCCCTGCTCGCCAGCCAGCGCGCAGGCCTGAGCATTCCGCAGGACTGCGCCGTCATGGGCTTTGGCGATTACGCCTTCGCAGAAATGATGCTACCCAGCCTCACCACCATCAAACCGCCGGCCCTGGAAATCGGCGTAATGGCTGCGACGCGGGTGCTCGAAAGCCTCGGGGTACTGCCAGTGCGTGGGGAAATACAGCGTTTGAATCTGCTGGAGTGCAAATTGGTGGAGCGGGAGAGTACCTGAGCCCGACGCAATCGCGTGCCCATGCGGGAGCGTGCGGAACGATAGGTGCTCCCAAGCCCTGATCAACGCACCAGATGCAGGAACTGCATATGCCGTTCGTACTGGTCGAGCACGTCGTTGATCACCTGCTCCTTGGTGTAACCCACCAAGTCATAGTCCTGGCTGCCTTCGCTCAGGTGAACCTCGGCGCGGTAATAGCGGCGGTTGTTCAACTGTTTGGAGCCCATGCCACCGCGCGCAAACGAAGGCGTGAAGAAGCCTTTCATCTGCACCTGGTAGATGAATGGACGCTCTTCGCCGTGACCGATTTCCAGGGTCACGGAGTCGTTGGACGGGTCAGGCACGTTGACCACGCTCAAGCCCTTCTCGACGAATACTGCCGTTACTTCATCAATCGCCGGGCGCACGGTCTGGTCGAGGAAGCGATACACCTCATCCCGCGACGGGTAATGCACGGCCTGACTCAGGCGCTGACGCCAGCCGCCGCGTCGTGAACCGGACACAGGAGCCAGCGAGTACAGTTGCGCGATCTTGCGCTGTGACTCCATGACGAATGCCTTGTGCAGGCCCCACATCATCAGCAGCAGAATCAGCGAAAACGGCAGCGAGGTCAGGACCACCGCCGACTTCAGCGCATCGATACTGCCTGAAAACAGCAGGCCGCTGGTGATCAGCGCAGTGGCGACACCCCAGAAGACGCGCAGCCATTTCGGCCCGTCTTCGTCAGGGTTGCCACCTTTGGCGGAAAGCGTCGACAGCACCACCGTGCCCGAATCGGCCGAAGTGACGAAGAACACGAAGCTGATGAACACCGTCACCGCGATGACCGTCTTGCTCCACGGGTAGGTTTCCAGCAGCAGATACAGGGTCATCGACGGATCATCGATAGCCGATTGGCCCAACGCGACCATGCCGTGGTTGAGCACCTGGTCGATGGCGCTGTTGCCGAAGATCGACATCCACGCCAGGGTGAAGCCAAGCGGAATCAGCAGCACGCCGAAAACGAATTCACGGATGGTCCGGCCACGAGAAATACGTGCGATGAACAGGCCCACGAACGGCGACCAGGCAATCCACCAGGCCCAATAAAACACGGTCCAGCCGCCCAGCCAGTCACTCGGCTCGTTGTAGGCGTAGACATCGAAACTCTTGCTTGGCAGCGCCCCCAGATAGTCACCGATGTTCTGCACCAGGGTATTGAGCAAATGCTGTGTAGGGCCGGCAAACAGCACGAACAGCAACAGCGCACAGGCCAGTAGCATGTTGATGTCGGACATGAGGCGCACGCCTTTGTCGACACCGGCAATCGCCACCAGAATCGCTGCGCCCATCATCAGAGTGATCAGACCGACCTGAATCCAGTGGGTATGCGCCACACCAAACAGGTAATCCAGACCGGAGTTAAGGTGCAGCACGCCAAAACCCATGTCTGCGCCCAGCCCGAAAATGGTCGCGATGATGCCGAAACCATCGACGGCATAGCCGATAGGGCCATTGATGCGCTTGCCGATCAGCGGGTACAGCGCCGAACGCAAGGCCAGCGGCAGATTGTGTCGATAGGCGAAGTAGGCCAGCGCCATGCCGACGAAAGCAAAGACGCCCCAGCCATGCAGGCCCCAGTGCAGAAACAGCAACTGCATGCCCTGACGTGCAGCCTCAGCGGTGCCGCCCTCGCCCTGTGGCGGTTGCAGCAAGTGCGTCAGCGGTTCCGAGACACAGAAGAAGAACAACGTGATGCTGATCCCGGCAGCGAACAGCATCCCGGCCCATGACAGGTAACTGAACTCGGGCTCGTCGTGGTCGGCACCGAGCTTGATCTTGCCAAAGCCCGACAAGGCGGTGACCACCACGAAGACCAGGTACAGAGTCATGACCATCATGTAGTACCAGCCGACCGTATTGGCAGCCCAGTTCTGCGCAGCCAGCAGCCATTCGCCGCTGGCTTGCGGGAAGGCGATGACAATGATGCCGAAGATGAGGATGAAGCTCGCAGCGAAGTAGAACACTGGGGCGTTCATGCGGACCATGCCGCTTGAAGAAGTACTCGGAGAACTCATCGTATGAACGCCTCCGGACTGATAAAACCAACTGCAAAAAACGGATACGGCAAGGGTTAGCCTCCTGTTGTGAGCGGGCAGCGAACCACCGGTTTAACTTGAACGAGCGTTCAATTTAAACATGAAAGTACCCGCAAATACTAATCGCAGGCCGGTAAGCGCTGGCTCAGGCCACGGTATGACGCACGCCCGGGCGGGATCGTTCCAATCGTCCAGCCACGCAATTCAGGCCCTCCAGATGGAGGTATTTGCAGACATGGATCAACTGTCCAACATGAGCCTGGCCTCGCACACATTTCACGCACCGTTCTGTTACCTGCCGCCCCAAAAACGCGCAAATCACGTTTCAGGTAACGCTGTCGGTCTCGTTGCACAAAGCCTCAAATCGCTGTGAGAGAGGCTGCCAACCCGCAAAAACACTGGATGGCATACCCATCAAACGATCAATTAGCCGGGGTGCGGACGAAGTTGGTCCTTTGATTGCATATGCTTGTATGTACAAGTAGAGACAGGCTACACATTCTGCTCTCCACTGGACTGAATCAGCCTGCTTCGCCAGGCACTGCTCGCCCTTTAATCGGGCTGGTTTGGATTGATCGCCGAGGATTCTTTTGTGACCGAGAATAATCAAGACCTGAAGCAGGACTGGACCCGCCACCGCGAAGGCGTGGTACGGGCTGCACGCGGCACTCGATTGACTGCCAAAAGCTGGATGACCGAAGCACCGCTGCGCATGTTGATGAACAACCTCGACCCGGAAGTCGCCGAAAACCCCAATGAGTTGGTGGTTTATGGTGGCATTGGTCGCGCGGCACGCAACTGGGAATGCTACGACAAGATCGTCGAAAGCCTCACCCAGCTCAACGATGACGAAACCCTGCTGGTGCAGTCCGGCAAGCCGGTCGGCGTGTTCAAGACCCACAGCAATGCCCCTCGCGTACTGATCGCCAACTCTAACCTAGTGCCGCACTGGGCCAGTTGGGAGCATTTCAACGAGCTGGATGCCAAGGGTCTGGCGATGTATGGCCAGATGACAGCTGGCAGCTGGATCTACATCGGCAGCCAGGGCATCGTTCAGGGCACTTACGAAACCTTCGTCGAAGCCGGCCGCCAGCACTATGACGGCAACCTCAAAGGCCGCTGGGTGCTGACCGCAGGGCTCGGTGGCATGGGCGGCGCACAGCCGCTGGCAGCCACGCTGGCCGGGGCCTGCTCGCTGAACATCGAATGCCAGCAAAGCCGTATCGATTTTCGCATCAAGACCCGCTACGTCGACGAGCAAGCGGCTGACCTGGATGACGCACTGGCGCGCATCGCCAAGTACACCGCCGAAGGCAAGGCCATTTCCATCGCCCTGTGCGGCAACGCGGCAGATATTCTGCCGGAAATGGTCCGTCGCGGTGTGCGTCCGGACATGGTCACCGACCAGACCAGCGCCCACGACCCGCTCAATGGCTACCTGCCCAAAGGCTGGACCTGGGACGAGTACCGCGCCCGTTCGGTTAGCGAGCCGGCCAATGTGGTCAAGGCTGCCAAGCAGTCGATGGCCGAACACGTCGAAGCCATGCTGGCGTTTCAGCAAGCGGGCATTCCGACCTTTGACTACGGCAACAATATTCGCCAGATGGCCAAGGAAGTCGGCGTCGCCAATGCCTTCGATTTCCCAGGCTTTGTCCCCGCCTATATCCGCCCTCTGTTCTGCCGCGGCATCGGGCCGTTCCGCTGGGCCGCGCTGTCGGGTGACCCGCAGGACATCTACAAGACTGACGCCAAGGTCAAAGAGCTGATCCCGGACGACGACCACCTGCACAACTGGCTGGACATGGCCCGCGAGCGCATCAGCTTTCAGGGCCTGCCGGCGCGTATCTGCTGGGTTGGTCTGGGCCAGCGCGCCAAGTTGGGTCTGGCATTCAACGAGATGGTCCGCAGTGGTGAACTGTCGGCACCGGTGGTGATCGGTCGCGACCATCTGGACTCCGGCTCGGTCGCCAGCCCCAACCGTGAAACCGAATCCATGCGTGACGGCTCGGATGCGGTTTCCGACTGGCCACTGCTCAACGCCCTGCTCAACACCGCCAGCGGTGCGACCTGGGTATCGCTGCACCACGGCGGCGGCGTCGGCATGGGCTTTTCGCAGCATTCCGGCATGGTGATCGTCTGTGACGGCACCGATGAAGCCGCCGAGCGAATTGCCCGCGTACTGCACAACGACCCGGCCACCGGAGTGATGCGCCATGCCGATGCAGGTTATGACATCGCCATCGACTGTGCCAAAGAGCAGGGCTTGAACCTGCCGATGATTGGACGTTAAGAGCCTGCGGTTATCGAACCGACAGACTTGGGGAACGGGCATGAGCATGCCCATGGGCCGGATGCCTGATTGAAGCTGCCGTCATCCATTTCAGGCTTAGGAGCATCGACAATGAAAATGAAAAAGGCCCTGTTGACCACATTGGTATCCGCTGGCCTTCTAGCCAGCGCAGGCGCAAGTCAGGCTGCGGGCTGGTGCGAATCAGGCAAACCGGTGAAGTTCGCCGGGCTGAACTGGGAAAGCGCGATGCTGCTGACCGACATCCTGCAGGTCGTGCTGGACAAGGGCTACGGCTGCACTGTGGACGCCCTGCCCGGCAACTCCATTGCCATGGAAAACGCCCTTGGCACCAACGACATACAGATCTTTGCCGAAGAATGGGTCGGCCGTAGTGAAGTCTGGAACAAGGCCGCCGCAGCGGGGAAAGTCGTCGGTGTCGGCGCGCCGATAGTCGGCGCAGTGGAAGGCTGGTACGTACCGCGCTATGTGATCGAAGGCGACGCCAAACGTAAGCTGGAAGCCAAGGCACCCAACCTCAAATCCATCAGCGATCTGGCTCAGTATTCTGCAGTGTTCAAGGATCAGGAAGAGCCCGGCAAAGGCCGCTTCTACAACTGCCCGGCCGGCTGGACCTGTGAGCTGGAAAACAGCGAAATGCTCAAGAGCTACGGCCTGGAAGGCAAGTACACCAACTTCCGCCCTGGCACCGGCCCGGCGCTGGACGCGGCTATTCTCTCCAGCTACAAACGTGGCGAGCCAATCCTCACCTACTACTGGTCGCCAACGCCATTAATGGGCCAGGTAGACCTGGTGCGACTGGAAGAGAAACCCGGCGTCAACAAGACGATCGATATCAAGGTCGGCGTGTCCAAAGTGTTCCACGACGAGGCCCCTGAACTGGTCGCGGTGCTGGAGAAGGTCAATCTGCCGATCGACCTGCTTAACCAGAACCTGGGACGCATGGCCAAGGAACGCATCGAATCGCCGAAACTGGCGAAGATTTTCCTGAAAGAGCACCCTGAAATCTGGCACAAATGGGTCAGTGAAGACGCCGCGAAAAAGGTGGACGCTTCGCTGTAAACGACCGGGCTGCCGGACTGAAAGGTTCGGCAGCCCGGCCGTTGACCCGACACACCTCATTTGAGAGCCGCTTATGTTTCCTGAAAGCTTCACTTTCTCGATCGCCAACTGGGTCAACGACGGGGTCGACTCGCTGGTGACTCAGTATGGCGACGTGTTCCGGCACATCTCCGAGACCCTGCTGTGGGCCATCGTCAACCTCGAAGGCCTGCTGCGCATGGCCCCGTGGTGGCTGATGCTGATCATCGTCGGCGGTATCGCCTGGCACGCGACGCGCAAAATCATCACCACGCTGGTGATCGTCGGCCTGCTGTTTCTGGTCGGCGCGGTCGGGTTGTGGGACAAGCTGATGCAGACCTTGGCGCTGATGCTGGTTGCCACGATCATTGCAGTGCTGATCGGCATTCCGCTGGGCATTCTCTCGGCGCGCAGCAATCGTCTGCGCTCGGTGCTGATGCCGTTGCTGGACATCATGCAGACCATGCCCAGCTTCGTTTACCTGATCCCTGTGCTGATGCTGTTCGGCCTGGGCAAGGTCCCGGCGATCTTCGCCACGGTTATCTACGCCGCACCACCGCTGATTCGTCTGACTGATCTGGGCATTCGTCAGGTCGATGGCGAAGTGATGGAAGCGATCAACGCCTTCGGGGCCAACCGCTGGCAACAATTATTCGGCGTGCAACTGCCACTGGCGATGCCGAGCATCATGGCCGGGATCAACCAGACCACCATGATGGCGCTGTCGATGGTGGTGATTGCCTCGATGATCGGCGCACGCGGGCTGGGCGAAGACGTACTGGTGGGCATTCAGACGCTCAACGTCGGGCGCGGGCTGGAAGCGGGCCTGGCCATTGTCATCCTCGCGGTCGTCATCGACCGTATCACGCAGGCCTATGGCCGCCCACGTCATGAGGCGAACAAATGAGCAGCGTGGAACCGAACAAGATCGTTGTCAAAAACGTGTTCAAGATTTTCGGCAATCGCGCCAAAGACGCCCTGGCGCTGATCAAGCAGAACCAAAGCAAGGATCAGGTGCTTGCGCAGACCGGTTGCGTGGTCGGGGTCAACGACTTGTCGCTGTCGATCGGCAGCGGCGAAATATTCGTCATCATGGGCCTGTCCGGCTCGGGAAAATCGACGCTGGTGCGCCACTTCAACCGGTTGATCGACCCTACCAGCGGCGAAATCCTGATCGACGGCGAAGACATACTGCGTTACGACATGGAGGCTCTGCGCGAGTTTCGGCGGCACAAGATCAGCATGGTGTTCCAGAGCTTCGGCCTGTTGCCGCACAAGACCGTGCTGGCCAACGTCGCGTACGGCCTGAAAGTGCGCGGCGAGAGCAAGGCGCTGTGTCAGGAACGCGCGCAGCACTGGGTCACCACAGTTGGCCTGAAAGGCTACGAGAACAAATACCCGCACCAGCTTTCCGGCGGCATGCGTCAGCGCGTCGGCCTGGCGCGAGCCTTGGCAGCGGACACGGACATCATCCTGATGGACGAGGCGTTCAGCGCCCTCGACCCGTTGATTCGTGCCGAGATGCAGGACCAGTTGCTGGAGCTGCAAGCCAGCCTGCACAAGACCATCGTGTTCATCACCCACGATCTGGACGAAGCCGTGCGCATCGGCAACCGCATCGCAATCCTTAAGGACGGGCGATTGATTCAGGTCGGTACGCCGAAAGAAATCCTTCATTCGCCTGCCGACGATTACGTGGACCGTTTCGTTCAGCGTCGCGTGGCCACCCTTTAAGGACTGTTGCAGATGTCGCGAGCAGAACAGATCGTCATCGGTGAAGCCCCGGTGGGCTGGCAGGATGTAGTCGCCGTGGCCCGACATGGCGCGCAACTGGCCTTGTCGGATGCCGCCTGGGCGCGGATCGATAATGCGCAGGCCATCGTGCAACGCATCGTCGTCAGCGGCGAGCGCGCGTATGGCGTGAATACCGGGCTCGGCGCGCTGTGCAATGTATCGCTGCAAGGCGAACAGCTCAGTCGTTTGTCGCGCAATACCCTGCTCAGCCACGCGTGCGGGGTGGGCACGCCATTGGCCGATGAACAGACTCGCGCAATCATCTGCGCCGCGATCCTCAACTACAGTCAGGGCAAATCCGGCATCCATCGTCAGGTGGTCGAGGCGCTGCTGGCGTTGCTTAATCGAGGCATCACGCCGCAAGTACCGTCACAGGGCTCAGTGGGTTATCTGACCCACATGGCGCACGTCGGCATTGCACTGCTGGGCGCTGGTCAGGTCAGTTATCGCGGGCAGATCGTCGCTGCGCAGCAGGCGCTGGACGAAGAAGGTCTGGCACCGGTAATACTCGGCGCCAAAGACGGCTTGTGCCTGGTCAACGGTACGCCGTGCATGACCGGCCTGAGCTGCCTGGCCATCGCCGATGCCGAGCGTCTGAGCCAATGGGCCGACGTGATCGGGGCGATGACCTTCGAGGCCCTGCGCGGCCAGCTGGACGCGTTCGATGAAAGCATTCTCGCTCTCAAGCCTCACCCAGGCATGCAGCAGGTAGGCAAGAACCTGCGCAGCTTGTTGTCAGGCAGCGAAGTGCTGGCCAGCAGCCAGGGCATTCGTACCCAGGATGCACTGAGCATTCGCTCGATTCCTCAGGTGCATGGCGCAACCCGCGACCAGTTGGCCCATGCCATTCGCCAGATCGAGACCGAACTGAACTCGGTCACCGATAACCCGATGCTGCTCGGCACGCCGGACGCCTGGCGCGTGGTGTCCCAAGCCAACCCGCATGGCCAGTCGGTGGCGATGGCGGCGGATTTGCTGTGCATGGCGATGGCCGAACTGGGCTCCATTGCCGAGCGGCGACTGGACCGCCTGGTCAACCCGATGGTCAGCGGCCTGCCGGCTTTTCTGGTCAGTCAGCCCGGAGTCAACTCGGGAATGATGATCGTCCAGTACGTCGCCGCTTCGCTGTGCGCAGAAAACCGCCAGTTGGCACAGCCGGCAGTGGTCGATAACTACGTAACCTCAGGCCTGCAGGAAGATCACCTGAGCCTGGGCACCAGCGCCGCACTCAAGCTGCACAAGGTGTTGGCCAATGTCACACAGATTCTCGCCATCGAGTATTTGCTCGCCGCGCAGGCATTCGAGTTTCTCAAGACGCAGCGCTTCGGCGTCGGTACCGACATGGCCTGGCGGTTGCTGCGCGAACAGGTTGCGGCCTACGACGAAGACCGCTGGCTGGCCCCTGACATCGCCAGCAGCGCTGCCCTGCTCAAAGACGAAACATCGCTGGAAAGGGTTTTCCGGCACTGCCGCAATCATGCGGCAAACCTGTAGAGGCGGCTGACGGCCACCAGCCGTTGCCGACATCCATCAAGGAGTAGCAGCATCGTGACCACCTTATCTGCCAAGACGCTGAACCTGATCCCCGGCCAACTGACCCTGGCGCAATTGCGCGCCATTCATCAGCAGCCAGTCAGCCTGACGCTGGACAGCAGCGCCAACCAGCAGATCGACGACAGCGTCGCCTGTGTCGAGCGCATTCTGGCCGAGAACCGCACCGCCTATGGCATCAACACCGGTTTCGGCTTGCTGGCCTCGACCCGAATCGCCAGTGAGGACCTGGAGAACCTGCAGCGTTCGCTGGTGCTGTCGCATGCGGCCGGTGTCGGCCAGCCGATCAGCGATGATCTGGTACGGCTGATCATGGTGCTCAAGGTCAACAGCCTTAGCCGCGGTTTCTCGGGCATTCGGCGGGTGGTGATCGACGCGTTGATCGCGCTGATCAATGCCGAGGTCTACCCGCACATTCCGCTCAAGGGCTCGGTCGGTGCCTCCGGCGATCTGGCCCCGCTGGCGCATATGTCGCTGGTGCTGCTGGGCGAAGGCAAGGCACGTCACAAGGGCGAATGGCTGAATGCTGTCGATGCGTTGGCTGTCGCAGGCCTGCAGCCGCTGACGCTGGCCGCCAAGGAAGGGCTGGCGCTGCTCAACGGCACTCAAGTGTCGACCGCTTACGCACTGCGCGGGCTGTTCGAGGGCGAAGACCTGTTCGCCGCCGCGCTCACCTGCGGCTCGCTGACGGTCGAAGCGGTACTCGGCTCACGCTCGCCGTTCGACGCACGTATTCATGCCGCGCGCGGTCAGCACGGGCAGATCGATGCGGCGGCCTGCTATCGCGATTTGCTGGGCGAAAGCAGCGGTGTGTCGGAGTCGCATCGCAACTGCGACAAGGTTCAGGACCCTTACTCGCTGCGCTGCCAGCCACAGGTCATGGGCGCATGCCTGACGCAGCTGCGTCAGGCCGCCGAGGTGCTGGAAATCGAATCGAATGCGGTGTCCGATAACCCGCTGGTGTTCGCCGCCGAGAACGACGTCATATCCGGTGGCAATTTTCACGCAGAGCCGGTCGCGATGGCAGCGGACAATCTGGCGCTGGCCATCGCCGAGATCGGCTCGCTCAGCGAGCGCCGCATTTCGCTGATGATGGACAAGCACATGTCGCAACTGCCGCCCTTCCTGGTGGCCAACGGCGGCGTCAATTCCGGCTTCATGATCGCGCAGGTCACAGCCGCCGCGCTGGCCAGTGAAAACAAGGCGCTGGCCCATCCGCACAGCGTCGACAGCCTGCCAACTTCGGCCAATCAGGAAGACCATGTGTCGATGGCCCCGGCCGCCGGCAAGCGGTTATGGGAAATGGCGGAAAACGTTCGCGGGATTCTTGCCGTAGAATGGTTGGCTGCCTGCCAGGGGCTGGACTTGCGCGAGGGCCTGAAAACCTCTCCGAAGCTGGAGCAAGCCCGCAGCCTGTTGCGCAGCAAGGTCCCGTTCTATGAAAAGGACCGCTTTTTTGCACCGGACATCGAAGCTGCCAGTCAGCTGTTGTCCTCCACTTGCCTGAACCCGCTGGTTCCTGCACGTCTGCTACCGAGTCTGTGATGCACCGCGAGCCTGGCAGGGCTCGCTTTGGTCATTGCTGCGGGAAGCCGGATGCAGGCGTTCTCGCGGCTTTTGCCATACCTGTAATGAAATGGACCTGAAATGACGTCACAAGATGGTTTGAAACGCGGGTTATCCGCCCGCCACATCCGCTTCATGGCCTTGGGCTCTGCCATCGGCACAGGGTTGTTCTACGGCTCGGCCTCGGCGATTCAACAGGCCGGTCCCGCTGTATTACTGGCGTACCTGATTGGCGGCGCGGCGGTGTACATGGTGATGCGCGCACTGGGCGAAATGGCCGTTCACGACCCCGTGCCCGGTTCGTTCAGCCATTACGCCACGCGCTACATGGGGCCGCTGGCCGGTTTCGTGCTGGGCTGGACCTACGCGTTCGAGATGATCATCGTCTGTCTGGCCGACGTGACCGCCTTCGGCATTTACATGGGCTTCTGGTTTCCGGAAGTGCCGCGCTGGATCTGGGTGCTGGGCATCGTGTTCCTGATCGGCGCGCTCAACCTGTGCAACGTCAAAGTTTTCGGCGAAACCGAATTCTGGCTGTCGATCCTCAAGGTCAGCGCCATCGTGGCGATGATCGTTGCAGGCTTCGGCATCATGATCTTCGGCATCGGCAGCTCGACCAGCGGCACTGAAATCGGCATCAGCAACCTGTGGGCGCATGGCGGCTTCATGCCCAACGGCGTGGCTGGCCTGATCGCTTCGTTTGCCGTGGTGATGTTTGCGTTCGGCGGCATCGAGATCATCGGCATCACGGCCGGTGAGGCAAAGGACCCGCAACGCAGCCTGCCGCAGGCAATCAACGCGGTGCCGCTGCGTATTCTGCTGTTCTACGTGCTGACCCTGTTTGTGCTGATGTGTATTTATCCGTGGCCGCAAATCGGCACCCAAGGCAGCCCGTTCGTGCAGATTTTCGACAATTTGGGCATTGCCTCGGCGGCGACCATTCTCAACATCGTGGTGATCTCGGCGGCGGTGTCAGCTATCAACAGCGACATCTTCGGCGCAGGCCGCATGATGTACGGCCTGGCCCGCGACGGTCAGGCGCCGGCGAGCTTTGCGCGCCTGTCGCGTCAGGGCGTGCCGTGGATGACCGTGCTGGTGATGGGCGTGACGCTGCTCGGTGGCGTGCTGCTCAACTACCTGATCCCCAAAGACGTGTTCCTGCTGATCGCGTCGCTGGCAACCTTCGCCACGGTCTGGGTCTGGCTGATGATCCTGCTGACTCAGGTCGCCATGCGTCGCTCGATGAGCCGCGAAGAGGTCACACAGCTCAAGTTTGCGGTGCCGTTCTGGCCTTACGGGCCTGCCGCCGCCATCGTCTTCATGCTGTTCATCTTCGGCGTTCTGGGCTATTTCCCGGACAACCGTGCAGCCCTGATCGTCGGTGCAGTCTGGATTGTGCTGCTGCTCATCGCCTACGCGGTGTGGGTCAAGCCGAAGGCGCTCAACAACCCCCATTGATCAAAGAGGCCCGGAATGAAAATGCTCTGGAAAAACTGTCACATCGCAAGCATGGCTCACGGCAAATACTCGATCATCGAAAATGCCGCCATCGTGACCTCCGGAGCACTCATCGAGTGGATCGGGCCTCAGGCCAAGCTGGCTGGGTCAGAACATGACAACTGCATCGATCTGGGCGGCGCGTGGGTGACGCCCGGCCTGATCGACTGCCACACACACACGGTCTTCGGCGGCAATCGCAGTGGCGAATTCGAGCAGCGTTTGCAGGGCGTGAGCTATGCCGAGATTGCTGCAGCAGGCGGCGGTATCGCCAGCACGGTACGGGCCACGCGTGCCGCCAGCGAGGATGAACTATACGCCAGCGCCGAGCGGCGTTTGCGGCACTTGCTCAAGGACGGCGTCACCACCGTCGAGATGAAATCAGGCTACGGGCTGGACCTGGAAAACGAGCGCAAGATCCTCCGCGTGATCCGCCGTCTGGGCAATACCCAGCCGGTCACCGTGCGCGCCACCTGCCTGGCCGCCCATGCGCTGCCACCGGAATACACCGATCGCGCTGACGACTACATCAACCACATCTGCAACGAGATGCTTCCGACGCTGGCTGCCGAAGGTCTGGTGGATGCGGTGGATGCTTTCTGTGAGTACCTGGCGTTTTCGCCTGCGCAGGTCGAGCAGGTTTTCATCACGGCAGGGCAATTGGCACTGCCAGTGAAATTGCATGCCGAGCAGCTTTCTTCGCTGGGCGGCTCGAGCCTGGCAGCGCGCTACAAAGCGCTGTCGGCAGATCATCTGGAGTTCATGACCGAAGACGACGCCATTGTCATGGCCGCTGCCGGGACCGTCGCGGTGCTGCTACCGGGGGCGTTTTATTTCCTGCGGGAAACTCAACTGCCGCCGATGGACGCGCTGCGCAAGCATGGCGTGCCGATTGCCATTGCCACCGACCTGAACCCCGGCACTTCACCCGGGCTTTCGCTGCGCCTGATGCTCAACATGGCCTGCACGCTGTTTCGCATGACGCCCGAAGAAGCGCTGGCCGGAGTCACGTTCAATGCCGCCAAGGCACTGGGGATGAGCGCGACACATGGCTCGCTGGAAGTCGGCAAGGTGGCGGACTTTGTGGCGTGGAACATCGAACGACCGGCTGATCTGGCCTACTGGCTGGGCGGCGATCTGGACAAACGCATCGTGCGCCACGGCGTCGAAACATCGATCTGAAGGAGAGCCCTGTGGACAACGTTCTGACATTCAATCGCGGTCGCATTCCGTTGCTGATCAGCATGCCGCATGCCGGCCTGAAGCTGACGCCGGTCGTCGAGGCGGCGCTGGTGGACGAGGCGCTTAGCCTGCCGGACACCGACTGGCACATCCCGCGCCTGTATGACTTTGCTGCCGAACTGGGCGCGGGCACCCTGGCCGCCGAGTATTCGCGTTTTGTCATTGATCTCAATCGGCCATCAGACGACAAGCCGATGTACGTGGGCGCAACCACCGGCTTGTTCCCGTCGATCCTGTTTGACGGCGTGCCGCTGTTCAAGGAAGGCCAGACGCCGAGTGCCGAAGAACGTGCTCGGTATCTGCAGCAGATCTGGACGCCCTATCACCAGACGCTGGAGCAGGAGCTGCAGCGGATGCGCGATGAGTTTGGCTATGCGCTGCTGTTCGACGCCCACTCGATTCGCGGGCACATTCCGCACCTGTTCGAGGGTCGCTTGCCGGATTTCAATCTGGGCACTTTCAATGGCGCAAGTTGCGACCCGGAACTGGCCAGCCGAATGGAGCAGGTCTGCGCAGCGGCCAAGGATTACAGCCATGTGCTGAACGGGCGCTTCAAGGGTGGTCACATCACCCGCCATTACGGCGACCCTGCCAACAACATCCACGCCGTGCAACTGGAGCTGGCGCAAAGCACTTACATGGACGAGTTCGTACCCTTCCACTATCGCCCGGACCTGGCCGAACCGACCCGCGCCGTACTTAAACCGTTGCTGGAAACCTTCATTGCCTGGGGGCAGAAGCGGTTTGGCTGATCGCCCCATTGTGGGCCTGGGTCATTGGGCATATCTTGTCAGGTCGATACGGGGGCTCACACATGTACCAGAAAACACATTGGCCACTGACGCTCTATTTTGACGGTGAATGCCCGCTCTGCGCTCGAGAAGTCAAGATTCTACGTGCGCGTGCCGCACCTGATCGCCTTGGTTTTGTTGATATCAGTGATAAAGCTTTTGATGCTGAAGCTGTGGGGTTCACGCTGGCGCAGATGGAGTCGTCATTGCATGCGAAATTTGACGATGGGACATGGGTAACCGGCCTGGACGCGACGCTCTGGAGCTGGCGAGCGGCGGGCCTGGGTTTCTGGGCTGCGCCGTTATCATGGCGGTGGGCCAGGCCGCTCCTTAATATTGTTTACCGTCTGTTTTGCCGCTGGCGTCCGCATTTGGCGTGGCTGCCTCATCCTGATGGCAGTGCTCGCTGTCGGGGCGACAGCTGTGCAGTTCCGGAAAACAACCGGGGTGCGCACGACCGTTCACCACCTGACAAACGTTAGACGCTTCGCTCAATCTTGTTGAAGAACGTTCGACCTGATGCAAAGTGCCTGATCACTTCTTGAGCAAACGCAGCCCGTTGAACACCACCAGCAGGCTCACGCCCATGTCGGCAAACACGGCCATCCACATGGTCGCCATGCCTGCAAAGGTAACGCCGATGAATAGCACTTTGGTCGCGATCGCCAATGTAATGTTCTGCTTGAGCACCGCCGAAGTCTGGCGGGACAGTCGGATAAACGTCGGAATCTTGCGTAGATCATCGTCCATCAGGGCGACATCTGCCGTTTCGATAGCCGTATCCGTACCCGCAGCGGCCATCGCAAAACCGATTTCGGCACGAGCCAGTGCCGGTGCATCGTTGATGCCGTCGCCCACCATGCCCACTCGATGGTCGCGAGCGTAAAGCGCTTCGATAGCACTCAGCTTGTCGGCCGGCAGCAGATTGCCTTGCGCCTCATCAATCCCGACCTGATCGGCAATCGCCTTGGCGGTGTGCGGATTGTCGCCAGTCAGCATGACAGTCTTGATACCCAGCGCATGCAGTTGAACGATGGCCTCACGGCTGGTCTCCTTGACGGTATCGGCCACCGCAAACAGCGCAATCGGGCCCGACGCATCCAGCAACAAGACCACGGTCTTGCCCTGCATTTCCAGTGCATCCAGCTTCGCTTCCAGCGCGGGCGAGCACAGACCCAGTTCTTCAACCAGACGATGGTTGCCCAAGTGATACATCTGGCCGTTCACTTCACCCTTCACGCCCCGTCCGCTCAAGGCTTCGAATGCAGTCACCTCATGCAGCATCAGACCCTCATCAGCGGCTTTGGCAATAGCCTGAGAAACCGGGTGATCGGAGCGACCGGCCAGGCTTGCGGCGATAGCAGGCGCAGTCTCTGCGGTGGTCGCGTTCAACGGCACGTAGTCGGTCTGCACAGGCTTGCCGTGGGTCAGCGTGCCGGTCTTGTCGAGGGCCAGATAGTCGAGCTTTTCGCCCATTTCCAGGTAAACGCCGCCCTTGATCAGGATGCCCTTGCGCGCAGCAGCCGCCAGACCGCTGACGATGGTCACCGGCGTGGAGATGACCAACGCGCACGGGCACGCCACTACCAGCAGCACCAGCGCCCGGTAAATCCAGTCATACCATTCGCCGTCAAAGAACAGAGGCGCAACCAGAGCCATCGCCAAAGCGACAATGAACACGACCGGCGTATAGATGCGCGAGAAACTGTCGACGAAGCGTTGAGTCGGCGCGCGTGAGCCCTGCGCTGCTTCCACCGCGTGAATGATCCGCGCCAGAGTGGAGTTATTCGCAGCAGCGGTGACACGGTATTCCAGCGATCCTGACTGATTGATCGTGCCCGCGAAGACTTTATCGCCAACGGTTTTCTCGATCGGCAGGCTTTCGCCGGTAATGGATGCCTGATCGATGGTCGAATTGCCGGACACCACCTCACCGTCCAGGCCCACGCGCTCGCCGGGCTTTATCCTGACAATCGCGTCCAGTTCGACGCTTTTGGCTTCAATCTCCTTCCAGCTGCCATCCGCCTGCCTGACCGTTGCAAGTTCGGGCGTCAGCTGCATCAGGCCACTGATTGCATTGCGGGCACGATCCAGAGACTTGGCTTCGATCAATTCAGCAATGGTGAACAGAAACATCACCATCGCCGCTTCCGGCCACTGACCGATCAGGATCGCACCGGTCACTGCAATGCTCATCAGGGCATTGATGTTCAGGTTGAAATTCTTGAGCGCTATCCAGCCCTTCTTGTAGGTAGTCAGCCCGCAACTGAAGATCGACACCAGGGCCAAAACGGCAACGACCCAGGTAGGGCCAAGCGACGCCAAATGGACCACTTCGGCGCCCAGCGCAGTCACGCCGGACAATGCCAATGGCCACCAGTGTTTCGCAGGCGCTGCAGCCGACGCTACAGGCTCGGCGCCCTCTTCGACCGGCTCGGCCTGCATACCCAGCGCGCCGATGGCCTCGCGGATCGGATCAGTGGACGGCAGATCGTGCCAGACATCCAGCATTCGATTGATCAGGTTGAACTCAAGCTTCTGCACACCCGCGAGTTTGCCGAGCTTGTTCTGGATCAGAGTCTGCTCGGTCGGACAGTCCATCGCTTCGATACGGAAACTGCTCAGGCGACTGCTGGACGCCGACGCTTCAGAGAATGTCACCACAGCGGGCTGTGCATCGCTGGCACAGCAGGAGTGTGCATGCGCTGCAGGCTCGTGCTTGTGTTGCGAGTGATCATCGTCGTGATCATGCTCGTGTGCGGGGGAAGTCTTGATCGTCGTGCCCATTCTGCGTGCTCCAGGATTCTGCTTGTTGCCAAGTGAACACCCTGTAGCCACTATAGGGTCAAGCGCTCAATCAAGACGAGTCCCCATGAAAATCGGCGAACTGGCAAAACTGACCGACACTCAGGTCGAAACTATCCGTTATTACGAGCGTGAAGGCCTGCTGCCGGCCCCCGCCCGTAGTGACGGCAACTACAGGCTATACACCCAGGCACATATGGAACGCCTGTCGTTCATCCGCAATTGCCGCAGCCTGGACATGACCCTGGAAGAAATCCGCAACCTGCTGAACTTGCGCGACAGCCCGCAGGACCAGTGCGAAAGCGTCAACGCCCTGATCGACGAGCACATCGAACACGTCAACGCCCGCGTGGCGAGTCTGCAAGCGCTTCAGGAGCAATTGCTCGACCTGCGCCGCCGCTGCAGCGATGGTGTGGCGGACCACTGCGCGATACTGGAGAGGCTAGAAGTGACGGGCGCTGTATCAGCTCCAGAGGGCGAGGCCTCGCATGTCGGGAGGAGTCACGGGCATTGAGGCGGGTTTAATAGAGCTTCCATTCAGGGGTGCTCAGCGTTGTCTGAGCGCCCGTCTTCGCGAACAAGTTCGCTCCCACGCCCTTCGGGCAGTAGCGCGTTTTCCAGATTCTTCACAAGCTGCCTGTAAAGATAAGCGTCGGAACAAGCGAATATGCGCTCAAACCGCCATCGGCGCAGTCATCGCCGGGTGGTGCTGATAGCCTTCCAGGGTGAAATCCGAAGGTTCGATCAGCTCCAGCCATTCAGGCTGGTAGACGCCGGTTTTGGCGAATTCCGGCACGCGGTCGGAGATCACCAGTTTCGGCATCGGGTACGGCTCGCGTGTCATCTGCTCGTTGAGCATGTCCAAGTGGTTTTCATACACATGGGCATCGCCGATGAAGTAGGTGAACCAGCGCGGCGTGTAGCCGGTCAGGCGGCCGATCAGGCTGAGCAGCGCAGCGCCTTCGGTAAGGTTGAACGGCGTACCGAGGCCCAGATCGTTGGAGCGGATGTACAGCGTCAGGGAAATTTCGCGGGTCTGCGGGTTCGGGTGCAGCTGGTACAGCAGGTGGCACGGCGGCAGAGCCATTTCATCGAGCTGGGCGCAGTTCCAGCCGTGGAACAGGATGCGGCGGCTGCCTGGGTCATTAATGATGGTGTCGACGCACTGACGGATCTGGTCGATGGCCTTGTACAGCACCACGAACGACTGGCCGTCTTCTTCCGATTCGGCAATCTGGCGATAACCCTGACCGAGTGCCAGTTCGATGGCGGCGACGTTGCCCGTGTCGATACGCTTGTACGCTGGCCATTTGCGCCATTGCACACCGTAGATTTCACCCAGATCGTCTTCGCCCTTGCGGAACGGGTTGTTCAGCCACTGGGCGTTTTCGTTGGCGTTCTGGTCCCAGACCTTGCAACCCAGCTCGCGGAATTCGGCGGCATTGCTCACGCCACGCAGAAAGCCGACCATCTCGCCGATAGCCGATTTGAACGCCATGCGCCGTGTGGTGATCGCCGGAAAACCTTCCTGCAAGTCGTAACGCAGCATGGCACCCGGAAAGCTGATGGTGTTCACGCCGGTACGGTTGGCTTGCAAGGTGCCGTGCTTGATCACGTGGGCGACCAGTTCCAGATATTGCTTCATAAATCACCTGCGTTGTTGAACGCGCCGGGCGCTGGCACCCGGCGTTTCGGTATTAAGCCGCTGCCTTGCTGGCAGCCGGGTCGCGCTTGTAGGCCAGCCAGATCAGGAACAGGCCGGCGATGATCATCGGCAGGCTGAGAACTTGACCCATGGTGACCCAGCCCCACGCCAGATAGCCCAGTTGGGCATCCGGAACGCGGACGAATTCGACCACAAAGCGGAAGATGCCGTAGAACAGTGCAAACATGCCGGAAACAGCCATGGTCGGGCGCGGCTTGCGAGCGTATAGATTGAGGATGATGAACAGCGCGACGCCTTCCAGTGCGAATTGATACAGCTGCGAAGGATGTCGCGCCAGTTGCGCGGGGTCGCTGAACGGCGGGAAGACCATTGCCCACGGCACATCAGTCGGTTTGCCCCACAGCTCGGCGTTGATGAAGTTGCCGATCCGCCCGGCGCCCAGGCCGATTGGCACCAGCGGGGCCACAAAGTCCATCAGCTGGAAGAAGCTTTTGCCGTTACGCTTGCCGAACCACCAGGCCGCGATCATCACACCGACAAAGCCGCCATGGAACGCCATGCCGCCCTTCCAGACTTCGAAGATCAGTAGAGGATTGGCGATGTAGGCCGACAGGTCGTAAAACAGCACATAGCCCAGTCGTCCGCCGACGATCACGCCCATGGCCAGCCAGAAAATCAGGTCGGAGAGTTTTTCCTTGGTCCAGGTCGGGTCGAACTTGTTCAGGCGACGCGACGCAAGCAGCCAGGCACCACCGATACCGACCAAATACATCAAACCGTACCAGTGAATTTGCAGCGGGCCGATAGCGACGGCTACCGGGTCAATCTGCGGGTAAGGCAGCATTGCGACTCCTTAATTGGAACGCCCTCGCGAGCGACTGAATCAGGCGCGCATGTTACCGGACCCCGGCGGGATGCTCTAGCGGCGACCGAAGGAAGCTGGCTGAACGAAGTGAAAAAAGCGCACCTGATGTGTCTGACCGCGCGGTTATCGCTCCCACGGTCTGCGTGGCAGAGCGATAATCCCGACTATCGTGCGACGCTCCACATCGGCATGCAGTTGTGGAAACTCTGCGTCCGGCCCTGAATGTGCGGCGCGGCGCAGATTTTTGATGCGGAGCGTCGCCCACGGCATTCCCACGCTTGAGCGTGAGGAACGATATTCTCTGACTGTCGTGGCGCTTAGTGCCCTTTGACCGAACTCGGGTTGATCATTCGCGACAGGCCGAGGTTTTTCAGCGCCAGTTGCAGGGAGCTGCTGATGACTTGCGGGTTGTCGTTAGTCATCAGTTGCGCCAGCAGTTCCTTGGCTTTACTAAGATTGATCTGGCGCAGCATCCACTTCACTTTCGGCAGGTTGGTGGCGTTCATCGACAGGCTGTCGAAGCCCATTGCCATCAGCAACACCGCCGCTGCCGGGTCGCCGGCCATTTCGCCGCAGATGCTCACCGGCTTGCCCTCGGCGTGGGCATCACGCACCACACTTTGCAGCGCCTGAAGCACCGCCGGGTGCAGGTAATCGTAGAGATCGGCCACACGCGGGTTGTTGCGGTCGACTGCCAGCAGGTACTGGGTAAGGTCGTTGGAGCCCACCGAGAGGAAGTCCACCTGCCGCGCCAAGTCACGAGTCTGGTAAACCGCAGCGGGTACTTCGATCATCACGCCGACAGGCGGCATAGGCACATCGGTGCCTTCGTCGCGCACTTCGCCCCAGGCACGGTGGATCAGGTGCAGCGCCTCTTCAACTTCATGGGTGCTGGAAATCATCGGCAACAGAATGCGCAGGTTGTTCAGACCTTCGCTGGCCTTGAGCATGGCGCGGGTCTGTACCAGGAAGATTTCCGGGTGGTCGAGGGTGACGCGAATACCGCGCCAGCCGAGAAACGGGTTGTCTTCCTTGATAGGGAAGTAAGACAGCGACTTGTCACCGCCGATGTCCAGGCTGCGCATGGTCACCGGTAACGGGTGGAATGCAGCCAACTGCTCGCGATAGATCGCCAGCTGTTCCTTTTCACTCGGAAAGCGCTGGTTGATCATGAACGGCACTTCGGTGCGATACAGACCGACACCTTCGGCACCACGCTGCTGGGCGCGGGCTACATCAGCCAGCAGGCCGGTATTGACCCACAGCGGCATGCGGTGCCCGTCGAGCGTGACGCAGGGCAGCTCGCGTAACGCATCCAGGCCTTGAGAAAGCTGACGCTCCTCCTCCACCACCTTGCCGAACTGCTTGCGCATGATTTCGCTGGGGTTGGTGAAGACTTCGCCGTGATAGCCGTCGACCACCAGATCAATGCCATCGACCTTGGAGTACGGGAAGTCCACCAGGCCCATGACCGTCGGGATGCCCATCGCCCGCGCCAGAATCGCAACGTGGGAGTTGCCGGAGCCCTGTACCGACACCAGACCGACCAGTTTGCCTTCCGGCACTTCGCCGAGCATCGCCGGGGTCAGCTCTTCGCTGACCAGAATCGTGTTGTCGGGGTAGACCAGCGCCTGTTGCCGAGCTTCCTGAAGGTAGGCCAGCAACCGGCGGCCGAGGTCCTTGACGTCCGACGCGCGCTCACGCAGGTAAGCATCGTCCATCAGCTCGAAACGTTTGACGTGCTCACTGACCACCGAGCGCAAGGCGCCTTGCGCCCATTGGCCGGTCTTGATGACGTCGGTCACCTCGCTGCCCAGCGAGGCATCGTCGAGCATCATCAGGTAGACGTCGAACAGCGCGCGCTCTTCGGGGCGTAATTGAGTGGCGAGTTTGGCGGACAGGGTGCGCATGTCATTGCGCACGCCTTCCAGTGCATTCTGGAACAGCGCCAGCTCGGCGGCGATATCAGTGACGGTCTTGTCCGGCACCACCTCAAGATCGGCAGGCGGGAGCATGACCACCGCTACACCGACTGCCGCACCCGGCGAACCGGCAACGCCGACGAACTTGGCTTCCTGGATGCCCTTGCCCTGGCGACCCAGACCGCGGATCGAGCCAGTGGCCTCGGCATGCGCAATAACGCCTGCCAGTTGCGCACTCATGGTGACAAGGAAGGCTTCTTCGCCCTCGTCGAACTGACGGCGCTCCTTTTGCTGGATGACCAGTACACCGACTACCCGACGATGGTGGATGATCGGCGCGCCCAGAAACGAGGCGTAGCGCTCTTCACCGGTTTCGGCAAAGTAGCGATAGCGAGGGTGACCTGCAGCGTTTTCGAGGTTAAGTGGTTCTTCGCGCGTACCGACAAGACCGACGAGGCCTTCATTCGGGGCCATGCTGACTTTGCCGATGGAGCGCTTGTTGAGGCCTTCGGAGGCCATCAGAACGAAACGGTTCACTTCGGCATCAAGCAGGTAGACCGAGCAGACCTGGCTGCCCATGGCCTCCTTCACGCGCAACACAATAATGCCCAACGCCGCCTTGAGATCCTTGGCGGAGTTAACTTCCTGGACGATCTTGCGCAGCGTATTGAGCATGGCTCGGGGTCGAACTCCGTGTCAGTCGCGCGATAACAGGCGCGGGGCAAGCTCTTTGAGTGCGCGTCGATACACCTCGCGCTTGAATGTCACCACCTGGCCTAACGGGTACCAATAGCTGACCCAGCGCCAGCCATCGAACTCCGGTTTGCCGGTCAAATCCATCCGCACCCGCTGCTCGTTGGAGATCAGGCGCAGGAGAAACCATTTTTGCTTCTGGCCGATACACAGCGGCTGGCTGTGTGTGCGGACCAGACGTTGCGGCAGACGATAGCGCAACCAGCCCCGAGTGCAGGCAAGTATTTGCACATCATGTCGCTCAAGCCCGACTTCTTCGTTCAATTCACGATAAAGCGCGTCTTCCGGCGTTTCCTGCGGGTTGATACCCCCCTGAGGAAACTGCCAGGCATCCTGGTTAATACGCCGAGCCCATAGGACCTGACCAGCATCGTTTGTCAGAATAATCCCGACATTAGGACGGAAACCATCGGGGTCGATCACGGCAACAACCTCGCAAACGCATGTCGCCGCATTGTTCCACAAAGGCGATCAAACCAGCAACGAGGCTTATCACCTTATGTGAAGACTTGTGAAAACCTCGTATTCTGGGGCTCTTTTTTCAACTATTTCAGCGAGTAACCCTATGCGCCTGGCTTTATTCGACCTCGACAACACGCTTCTGGGCGGTGACAGCGATCACGCCTGGGGCGATTACCTGTGCCAGCGCGGGATCCTTGATGCCGCCACCTACAAGACCCGCAACGACGAGTTTTATCAGGATTACCTGGCTGGCACCCTGAACATGACCGAGTACCTTAATTTTACGCTGGAGATTCTGGGCAACACTGACATGGCTCAGCTTGAGGAATGGCACCGCGAGTTCATGCGTGACTGTATCGAGCCCATGATCCTGCCCAAAGCGCTTGAGCTTATCGGCAAGCATCGGGAGGCAGGCGACAAACTGGTGGTCATCACCGCGACCAATCGCTTTGTGACTGCGCCGATCGTAGCGCGCCTGGGTATCGATACGCTGCTGGCGACGGAGTGCGAGATGCTCGATGGGCGTTACACGGGCCGCACGACTGATATCCCCTGCTTCCGCGAGGGCAAGGTGACACGACTCAATCAGTGGCTGGAGGACAACGCGTTCAGTCTAGAGGACAGCTATTTCTACAGCGATTCGATGAACGACCTGCCGCTGCTGGAGCAAGTTGCCAACCCGGTTGCAGTGGACCCGGACGCCAATTTGCGCGCGGAAGCCGAGCGGCGCGGCTGGCCTGTCATTACCTTGCGCAGCTAAGCCGCACTGAGGCTCAGGCCGGTTTGAAGCCCATCAGACCGGCCATCGCCACAAAGCACACGACGCTGATCACAGTAAGCGCAAGGGTAAACCCTCGTTTGGCACCCTTGGCACCGAGGCGCAGCCGGTTGAGCCTGATAACCAGCCAGATCCAGCTGCACAGCCCCAGCGTGTAGAGCAGACTGCTACCCAGAACCCATGTCTGGCCCAGCGATAACCCTTTCAGATGCACCAACCACCAACCACTGAACGGCAACGTCGCCAGACACGCGGCCATCAGCAGCCAGAAAAACACCAAAGGCCGCTTGAGCAGACGATTCTGGATGGTCGTATCGCCTTCAAGACGAACCTTGACGACCCCGCTGGCCAATACCAACGCGCTGATCAGCAATAACGTCAGGGCAACGATGTGCAGGGTATTGAGGGTGGTGATGGGTTCCATGACGCGGTGTTCCTCTGGAATCGGGCTTGAGTGAGTTTAGCAGCGCGGACACAGGATTCGTGCCCTGAAACACCTATCGTTCCTCACGTTCAAGCTAAGGAATGCCTTGGGTGACGCTCTGCGTTGCAAATCTGCGCCGCACCACACGCAAAATCGCACGCAGAGCGTCGTGAGGAACGAGAGATATCCACGGCATCAGCCCAAAAACAACCGATACGCCGGGTTTTCGCTCTCGTCCCAGTACGGGTAGCCGATCTCGTCCAGCGCCGCGCCTACCAGATGCCGTTCTTCTTCTGGCACCACCAAACCAGCCACCACCCGGCCATCTGCCGCGCCGTGGTTGCGGTAGTGGAACATCGAAATGGTCCAGCGGCCGCCCAGGCGGTTGAGGAAGTTGAACAACGCGCCCGGCCGTTCCGGGAATTCGAAGCGCAGCACCACTTCATCGTCGACGCGCTCGGCATGCCCGCCGACCATATGCCGAATGTGCAGTTTGGCCAGTTCGTTGTCAGTCAGGTCAAGCACCGGAAAGCCCTGCCCGGTGAGGCTGGCGATCAATGCGCTGCGCGGATCGTTTTCCGGATGAGTCTGCACGCCTACGAAGATGTGTGCTTCGCGGGCAGTGTGGTAGCGGTAGTTGAATTCGGTGATCTGTCGTTTGCCGATCGCTTCGCAGAAGGCCTTGAAGCTGCCTGGCTGTTCGGGGATGGTCACGGCGATGATCGCCTCGCGGCCTTCGCCCAGTTCGGCGCGTTCGGCCACATGGCGCAAGCGGTCGAAGTTTACGTTGGCGCCTGAATCGATCGCTACCAGCGTCTGCCCTTTCACGCCGCGTTGTTCGACGTACTTCTTGATCCCCGCCACGCCCAGCGCGCCTGATGGCTCGGTGATGGAGCGGGTGTCGTCGTAGATGTCCTTGATCGCAGCGCATATCTCATCGGTGCTGACGGTGATCACTTCATCGACATAATGACGACACACTTCAAAGGTGTGATAACCGATCTGCGCGACTGCCACGCCATCGGCAAACAAGCCGACCTGGCTCAGCACCACGCGCTCGCCAGCCGCCATAGCCGCCTGCAGGCAGTTGGAGTCGTCCGGCTCGACGCCGATCACCCTGATTTCCGGGCGCAGGTACTTCACGTAAGCCGCGATTCCCGCGATCAGACCGCCGCCGCCCACCGGCACGAAAATCGCGTCCAGCTGGCCCGGTTGCTGGCGAAGAATCTCCATCGCCACTGTGCCTTGCCCGGCAATGGTGTCGGGGTCGTCGTACGGGTGGATGTACACAAACCCTTGTTCATCGACCAGTTTCAGCGAGTACGCCAGCGCCTCCGGAAATGAATCGCCATGCAAAACGACGGTGGCCCCGCGCGAGCGCACGCCTTCCACCTTGATCTCCGGCGTGGTGCGCGGCATGACAATGGTTGCCAGAATGCCCAGTTCGCGTGCCGCCAGCGCAAGGCCTTGCGCATGGTTGCCCGCCGAGGCCGTGACTACGCCGCGTGCCGTTTCTTCTGCGCTCAGTTGCGCCAGCTTGTTGTACGCGCCACGAATCTTGAAAGAGAACACTGGCTGCAGGTCCTCGCGCTTGAGCAGCACCTGATTGTTCAGCCGCTCGGACAGCTGGCGAGCGCCTTGCAGCGGCGTTTCGATGGCAACGTCGTAGACGCGGGAGGTGAGGATCTTCTTGACGTACTGTTCAAGCATCGGGGCGGCATCACTGACGAAGCGGGCAAGGCCGGGAAGTCTACCCTGCGTACCCGAGGACGACCACACGAATGACGGGGCTTTACAGCGCAGTCACCGCTATAATGCGGGCCTTTTTGCTCATCCCTACCTCTTATCTACTTACATCAGGCATCGTGGAGCCCGCATGACCCAGGATCAACTCAAACAGGCAGTCGCCCAAGCCGCTGTCGATTTCATCCTTC
Organism: Pseudomonas coronafaciens pv. oryzae str. 1_6; assembly: GCF_000156995.2. Taxonomy (NCBI): domain Bacteria; kingdom Pseudomonadati; phylum Pseudomonadota; class Gammaproteobacteria; order Pseudomonadales; family Pseudomonadaceae; genus Pseudomonas; species Pseudomonas coronafaciens. The sequence continues at coordinate 5,231,593 of NZ_CP046035.1, forward strand.
CAAAGCTCGACGACAAAAGTATCGTGGGCGTCGGCACCGGCTCCACGGCCAACTGCTTCATCGATGCGCTGGCAAAGCACAAGGCAGCGTTCGACGGCGCGGTTGCGAGCTCGGAAGCTACCGCTGCGCGCCTCAAGGGCCATGGTATTCCGGTTTATGAACTGAACACTGTGAGTGATCTGGAGTTCTACGTCGACGGTGCCGATGAGAGCGATGAGCATCTGAACCTGATCAAGGGCGGCGGCGCGGCGCTGACTCGCGAGAAAATTGTCGCGGCGGTGGCCAAAACCTTCATCTGCATCGCCGATGGCAGCAAGCTGGTGCCAGTGCTGGGCGCATTCCCGCTGCCGGTCGAAGTCATTCCGATGGCCCGCAGCCACGTCGCTCGGCAACTGGTGAAACTGGGCGGTGATCCGGTTTACCGGGAAGGCGTGCTGACTGACAATGGCAATATCATCATCGACGTCCACAACATGAGCATTACCAACCCGGTGGAGCTGGAAGCCAGCATCAATGCCATCGTCGGCGTGGTCACCAACGGTCTGTTCGCAGCCCGTCCAGCAGACTTATTGCTGCTGGGCACCGATGAAGGCGTGAAGACTCTGAAGCGCTGATACACCCGGCCATGCCCACGCAAGGTGGGCATGGCCGGCAGCGGCTCAGGGCTTGCGAAAAACGTAAAAAAGGTTCGGCTCGCTCACCAGGTACAACGTCCCTTCCGCGTCCATCGCCATACCCTCTGCCTGCGGCACACCTTTGCTCAGCCCCATCGAGCCTTTTGCCAGCGAGCCGCTGCCAATCGGATGCCCACTGGTGTCGAGTTCCAGAATACGCTTCGATTCATCGGACAATGCCAGCAGGTGGCCGCTGGTCTCGTCGAATTGCAGGCTGGACAAATCACGAACGGACAACCGGCCATCGCGCTTGCTGTTGGAAATTACCTGGAGATCGCCGGGGGCGTCGTGGTTGGTCTTTGGAAAGCCGCGCACCTCGATGATCTGCACCGGGTCGCGTTCTCTGGCAACGAACAGGCGCTTGCCCACCGAGTCATAGGCTAGCCCCTCGTAACCTTTGTTGCCGCCCGCGTTGATCCCCAGCGTCAGTTGCTCGGCGTCGGCGGCGTTGAGGCTTTTTGTGTTGTCATCGACGTGAATCTGAATCAGCCGCAGCCGACGCTCGTCGCTGATGACATACAGGCCGGGGCTGATGTATTCAACAGCTTCAGCATCGCCAAAGCCCACCAACGGAATGCGCCGCAGCACGCGGCCATCGAGGCTCAGCTCGACCAGCTCGGCATTCTGGTTGGTCACTGTGAACAGGCTCTTGCGATCCGGGTCGTAACTGAGACCCGAAACATCATCTTCCAGCCCTGTAATAACCTGCCCTTCTGTCACGACGCGATACTGATCAAGGCCAATGGCCTGAAGCGATTCGGATTGCCAGAACATTTGCCAGTCGAACAGGGCGCTCTCTACGTAGCGATACCGTTGATTGGCGAGCATGAATATCGCAACCAGCGGCACAAGCGCGAGGAGCAGGAGTAAAGAGCGGGTAGAACGGCGCATTCGGGTGACTCGGACGGATTGAGCGGGCGGACTTGATACCACGCCATTCTGAAAGCAAGCTTAATGGCACGGTGCTATTTGTTTGCCGATCATATATCGGCCATCTTTTATCTGCCGTCCTGGCTCAGTGCTTGCGAAACGAATAAAACAGGTTTGGCTCGCTCACCATGTACAGCGTCCCGGCCTCGTCCAGGGCCACCCCTTCTGCTCGGGGGATCGTGTCCTTGAGCCCATTCATGCCGCCCAGCAGGGTCATGAAGCTCACCTGCTCGCCTTGCTCGTCCACTTCCAGCAGCAAATGAGAGTCTGCCGAAAGCGCCAGCATGTGCCCGGTACGCGGGTCGATGCTCAACGAGGACAAGTTGCGCATGTCCAGCGAACGACTGGGAAGCTTCTGCTTGTCGCCTTGCAGTACATCACTGCCGTTACTTTTCCAGGTGTACAGGGCAGGTGGCCGCTCTTCACCCAATATCAATTGCTGACGAAGCGGATCCCAGGCAATGCCCTCGAAACCCTTGTTCTGATTATCCGATTTGCCCAGCTCGTACTGAGGGAAATCCGCGATATTGAGGGTCTTGGTATCTGCCGAGACCTTCACGACGGTCAGCTTGTGCTGGCGCTCATCGGTGATGGCAATCAGGCCATCGTTCATGACCGCAACACCTTCCGGATTGCTCCAGCCCACCAACGGGATCTTGCGCAGAACGTCGCCTGTGAGCGTCAATTCGACCAGAAATGCGTTCTTGCCCATGACTGCGAACAGCGTTTTGCTCACCGGGTTGTAGGACAGGTCCGATGCTTCGTCCTTTTCCATGCCCGGCAACGCCTTGGCATCGATGTCCACGTGATAGTCCGGCAGCCAGATACTGGCGTGGCGGCCGGCCTTGGTCTCGAAGCGCTCCTGAAACCAGAGCAGCGCGCGGTCATCCCAATGCATCGCAAATGCCAGGCCATACCCCATCAGGGCAACCAGCAACAGCCATGAATACCAGCGCATGTTTCGAACGAAAGCGAAGCGTTTTTCGGCGCGAGGCGGCGTTTGGGCAGGAATGGCCATTAACGTGTTCCTGAGCAGATGAGATGTCGTGACGACTGTGAGCCGGCGAGTTCATGCCCGCGAAGCTCGGCGGGATTATCCAGACCAGGCGTGAAAAAAACGCAAAACCGCAGGAACTATCAACTACCGGGTAAACAAAAGCCACCCGGGAATGACCCCGCGTGGCGTTGGCTGAAACGTCAGGCGGCTGTTCGCTTAGCGAACGACGCTGCTGAACGGCGCTTGCCCGACCAGCTCCAGAACGATTTCATCACCGGCTTGAAACGGGCCGACACCCGCAGGCGTGCCTGTCATGATGATGTCACCGGCCTGCAGCGAAAAGTTGGTCGCCATGTGCTGGATCATCGGCACGATAGGGTTGAGCATCAGGCTGCTGTTGCCATCCTGCACGACCTTGCCGTTGATGGTCAGGCGAATGCCGATATCGGTGAGGTCGGTAAAGGTGCCCGCCGGAACGAATGGCGGAATCACTGCGGCGCCGTCGAAACACTTGGCCAGTTCCCAAGGCAGACCTTTCTCGCGCAGACGCGACTGGACGTCACGCAGAGTAAGGTCCAGCCCCGGTGCGAAACCGCTGATTGCGTCCAGCACTTCTTCACGGGACGGATTCTTGCTCAGAGGCTTGCCGATCAGTACCACGATTTCAGCCTCGTAATGCACTGAACCGCGATCTGCCGGTATAGCGAACCCGCCTTCCAGCGCAACCACCGCACTGCCCGGTTTCATGAACAGCAACGGCTCGGCAGGCACCGGGTTGCCCAGTTCCTTGGCATGCTCGGCGTAGTTGCGACCGATGCATACCACTTTGCCCAGCGGAAAGTGAATGCTCGTTCCATCAACATATTTGTGCTGGTAGCTCATGACGTCTCCTGAGTCTGATTAGTGTGGCGTGGCAGTGTTGGCGTGGCGATGCACGGTACGACAGGAACTCAGACCGCGAATATTTTTCCGGGGTTCATGATGCCGTTCGGGTCGAAGACCGCCTTAAGCGCCTTCATGTATTCGATTTCGACCGGCGAACGACTGTACGTCAGGTAGTCACGCTTGGTCATCCCTACCCCGTGTTCGGCAGAAATCGAGCCGTTGTACTTCTCTACGGTCTCGAACACCCACTTGTTGACCCGCGCGCACTTGACGAAGAACTCGTCCTTGTCGAGATTTTCGGGCTTGAGGATGTTCAGGTGCAGGTTGCCGTCGCCAATATGGCCGTACCACAGCACTTCGAAGTCAGGGTAATGCTCGGCTACGATGGCGTCGATTTCCGCCAGGAACTCCGGCACTTTCGAGACCGTGACCGAGATGTCGTTTTTATAGGGTGTGAAGTGCGAGATGGTTTCGGAGATGTATTCGCGCAACTTCCACAAGTTGCGCAACTGCTGCTCGCTCTGACTCATCACGCCGTCAAGCACCCAGCCCTGATCGACGCAGTGTTCGAAGGTTGCCAGCGCCTGATCAGCGAGGTCTTCAGTGGTCGCTTCGAACTCCAGCAGCACATAGAACGGGCATGGCGTATCAAAAGGTGACGGCACATCACCTCGGGCCATGACCCGGGCGAAGGACTTGTCGGAGAAAAACTCGAAGGCGGTCAGATCAAGCTTGCCGTGGAAGGCGTGCAGCACGGGCATGATCGAGTTGAAGTCAGAGGTGCCCAACACCATCGCGGTAAGATTTTTCGGCGCCCGATCCAGACGCATGGTGGCCTCGACCACAAAGCCCAGTGTGCCCTCGGCGCCAATGAACAGCTGTCGCAGGTCGTAACCGGTGGCGTTCTTGATCAGGTCCTTGTTGAGTTCCAGCAGGTCGCCCTTGCCAGTGACCACCTTGAGGCCAGCCACCCAATTGCGGGTCATGCCGTAGCGAATGACCTTGATCCCGCCTGCATTGGTGCCGATATTACCGCCGATCTGACTGGACCCCGACGAAGCGAAGTCCACCGGGTAATAGAGGCCGCTTTCTTCGGCCAGTGCCTGCAACTGACGCGTGATCACGCCTGGCTGGCAGACTGCCGTGCGGTCAGTGAGGTTCAGCTCCAACACCTGATTCATGTAATCGAATGACACCACCACTTCGCCATTGGCTGCCACTGCTGCCGCAGACAACCCGGTGCGTCCACCTGACGGCACCAACGCCACGCGTCGCTCATTGGCCCAGCGCACGATGGCTTGGACCTGTTCGGTAGTTTTGGGGAACACGATGGCCAGCGGCGCAGGGGTAAACTGCTTGGTCCAGTCCTTGCCGTAGGTTTCCAGAGAACCGCTGTCAGTCAGCACTTTGCCGGGGTCGACCAAGGTCTTGAGCTCATCAATCAAAGCGGGATCGGTCATGGACTCAACTCTCGAACAATTCATGGGCATCCTGAGAACGGTTCACGTTCTGGAATGGGGTTTAGCGGGGCTCGTATGCTAGCATATGCCCCCCGCGAATCGTGCCCAGCGCCGATCCGGCCCCCTGCCATTTTCTCCGGGACACAGGTTTACGCAGATGAGCAAGACTTCCCTCGACAAGAGCAAGATCAAGTTCCTTCTTCTCGAAGGCGTTCATCAATCCGCTGTCGATGTCCTCAAGGCAGCCGGCTACACCAGCATCGAGTACCACACCAAGTCTCTGCCGGAAGCCGAACTGAAGGAAAAGATCGCCGACGCTCATTTCATCGGTATCCGCTCCCGCACCCAGTTGACCGAAGAGCTGTTCGATTGCGCCAAGAAGCTGGTCGCGGTCGGCTGCTTCTGCATCGGCACCAACCAGGTTGATCTGAACGCAGCACGCGAGCGCGGTATCGCAGTATTCAACGCGCCCTACTCCAATACTCGTTCGGTCGCCGAACTGGTGCTGGCCGAGGCGATCCTGCTGCTGCGCGGTATCCCCGAGAAGAACGCCTCCTGCCACCGAGGCGGCTGGATCAAGAGCGCGGCCAACTCTTTCGAGATCCGCGGCAAGAAGCTGGGCATCATCGGCTACGGCTCGATCGGTACCCAGCTGTCGGTACTGGCTGAGGGCCTGGGCATGCAGGTCTACTTTTACGACACGCTGACCAAGCTGCCACTAGGCAACGCCACTCAGGTGTCCAGCCTGACCGAGCTGCTGGGCATGTCCGACATCGTGACCCTGCACGTTCCGGAAACCACAGAAACCCAGTGGATGATCGGCGAGAAAGAAATCCGCGCGATGAAAAAGGGCAGCATTCTGATCAACGCCGCTCGCGGCACAGTCGTCGAGCTGGACGCCCTGGCCGACGCGATCAAGGACAAGCACCTGATCGGCGCTGCCATCGACGTATTCCCGGTCGAGCCGCGCTCAAACGACGACATCTTCGAAAGCCCGCTGCGTGGCCTGGACAATGTGATCCTGACCCCGCACATCGGTGGCTCGACGGCTGAAGCACAGGCCAACATCGGTCTGGAAGTTGCGGAAAAACTGGTCAAGTACAGCGACAACGGTACGTCGGTGTCCTCGGTCAACTTCCCGGAAGTAGCCCTGCCTGCCCATCCTGGCAAGCACCGCCTGCTGCACATTCACGAAAACATCCCGGGCGTGCTCAGCGAGATCAACAAGGTCTTCGCCGAAAACGGCATCAACATTTCTGGTCAGTTTTTGCAGACCAACGAGAAAGTCGGTTACGTGGTCATCGACGTCGACGCCGAATACTCCGACCTGGCGCAGGCCAAGCTGCAACAGATCAAAGGCACCATCCGCAGCCGCGTGTTGTTCTGATCCGATCGCGCTGATCAGCGAGCCCATGCCATGCGTGGGCTCGCCTTCTGGCTGTGACATCCCCTCTCAAAACCATACGCAGAGCGTCCAGAACGGCATGCCCACGCTGGAGCATGGGCACGATAGTGTTGCCGGGCCAGAGCGCCGTTCGTGACGCTCTGCGTCATACCTACGCTGACAGCCCTACTTCACATTGATGGTGATCTTTTTCGACTCGACCGGCGGGTTCAGAGGCATGTGGCCTTTGTCGCCCATCATCAATTGCAGGGTGTGCTGGCCTGGCGGCAGGTTGATTTCGGTTTCGGTCTGGCCTTTGCCGAAGTGACGTACGTTGTCGCTGACCGGCAACGGAGCGTCCAGTGCAGGCTGGTTTTTGACGTCGATCAGCAGATGATGGTGACCGGTGTCAGGAACATCCACACCCGCAGGCGCAACGCCCATGCCCTTGAGACCGAATTGCACGGTAAACGGAGAGGTGACGGTTTCACCATCCTTGGGCGAGATAATGTACACCTCAGCACCTTCGGGTGATGCAGTGCGCGGCATGTCGGCGGCGCTGACCAGCATGGATGCGCTCAGCAACAGGCCCGCCACTGCCGTTCCAGAAAATAAGGATTTCATGATTGCTCCAGATCCAGTTGACGTAAGTCCGACCCTGCACACGACGATCCGTCGTCTCAGGAATGCTCACGATAGACCGCCGCAGGGCTCAATGGCTCACTGCATTCATGAAACAGTTTTCATGAGGCATAACGGCATTACTGGAACAGCTCGTTACCGCGACGCCGGAACCAGCCGGTCAATGAAAGCCGGTCGCGGGTTGCAGGCATGACTTCGTGGGGGATATCGCCGGACAGGAAGACCACCAGACAGCCGCCCGTGGGCTGGACGTCATACGCCAGGTCATCCTTGAGGTACATACGCAACTGACCGCCATGCTCCGGCAGCCAGGCGTTATTAAGGTAAAGCACTGCGGACACCACGCGCTTGTCATCGTCGCGAAAGCGGTCCACATGCCTTAAATAGAAGGCCCCCGGCGGGTATAAGGCAAAGTGGCTTTCGTAATCATCGAGCCCCAGAAACAGCCCGCGGTTGAGCGCCTCGCGCAAGCTGTCCATCAACTCCAGATAGCTGTCGCAGCACTGCACCTGACCGGCTTCCAGCCACTGAATGCGATCACCACGGATACCTTCGCGCACTTCCAGTGCCGGCCCCTTGCCGACGCCGGCAGGCTCAAGTTCGCCTTCGGCAGCGCGCTTGCGGCACTCCTGCTCCAGCTCGAGGGTCAGAGCTTCGGGCAGGAAAATATTCTGCTGCGACCAGCCATTGGCGGCCAGGTCGTCGACGATTCGCAACAGCAATGGGTGGTCAGAGGGTATGCGCATGGCGTGCATAGTATCCATAAGCCCTGAAATCCGACAGTGGCGTTTAGGCATGCCATCAAAGGCGTGAGATTTCATTCGCCGAGGGCAGTCATAACTCGACAAATCCACGCGAACACCCGGAGAATAGCGGCCTGCCGACAGGAGTCCCCAATGCGTCGTTTGTTTGTTTTGCTGTTGATGTTCTGCACCATACCTGCCTGGGCAGACAACTACGATCAGTTGTACAAGGCTGCAGGCTGGCCGGACCAGCGCGCGCATTTCAACGATGCCCTCAAGGCTGCGCAACAGCGCTACAGCAACAACCTGCCGCCTGCGGTTTATCAAGCACTGGTGAATAACAGCAATCAGCGTTTCGCCCCACAGGCCATGGATCAACGTGCCGCGAAACGTCTGCGTGAAAGCCTCAAGGACCCGGCCCCTGCGCTGCAATTCTTTCAATCGCCGCTGGGACGCAAGATCGTCAATGCCGAGCTGACCGCAACCCGCGCCGATCAGTTGGCCAAACACGCGCAGGGCCTGCCTCACATTCAGGCGGACGCCACACGTCAATTGCTGATCGGCCATCTCGCCCAGGCACTGCCCGCCAAACAGGCCGGTGCCGAAGTCAGCCTCGCCATCGCGGGCGTTGCAGCCGACAGCCTGAGCCAGATGATCCCCGGCCTGCTGGGCGGCGGTCAGGCGCAGGGCATGCTGGAGGGCCAGCGCGAACGTCTGATGGCGCAGATCAGCGCCGACTTGAACAACACGCTGCTGTACGTCTACCGCGACCTGTCAGACCCGGAGCTTGAAGAGTTCTCGACCTTCGCAGAGTCGCCGGAAGGCAAAGCCTACTATCAGGCTGCGCTGGACGCGATTCGCGCAGGGCTGGCCGTCGGGCAAAGTGCGTCGAGTTTGAACCCCGGACAATGAACCCGGCTCAGGCCAGCGTGCGCCTGAGGCCAAAGGAATGGACGCACTTTATGAAAGACTCTATCGCCCTGCTCGTCACTGCGGTCGTCATGGCGTTTTCGCCTGGCTGTTCTGGAGCACTCTGGGGCCGGATGCTTTTGTTGTTCTCGGATCGCTGATGGTAGTCGTGATATGCACTGACAATTTCCGCCTGCGTCGCCAGGTGAAGGCGTTACAGGCTGGCGCGGCTAAAAAAGCTTAAGCCATGCGCGCGGAAAGAAAGTCCAGATACCGCTCGCGCATTTCCGGCGTTTCGTTGGCCAAATGATGCCGGGCATGGCCGAGCATGAGGATTTGCGGCTGACTGAATTTATCTTTCAGGACCGTCAGGTTATGCGACCAGTCGACGGTCATGTCTGCCTCGCCTTGAATGATGATCGGACTGCGTCGGCTGCGGGGCGCGCGTTCGATGCGCGTGATCCACTTCGCCAGCGCACCGACCCATGCGGTCGGCAGGCGATTGGGCTGCAACGGGTCTGCCAGCAGAAAAGGCAGAAAAGCCGGGGCGTTGGAGTTTTCCGTGAAGCGCCGGGCGATACCCTTCACAAACGGCCTGAGTGCGTGATAACTCAGGCGCGACCAGCCCCAGGCGCGCGGCCGAACCAGCGGAGCCAGCAGAATGACCTCGCCCTGTGCCGGGGAGTCAGCGCCCTGATGCAGCAGGTGGTCGATCACAATTGCGCCGCCCATGCTTTGCCCGCACAGGTGCCAGGGCTGCGGCAGCCGCAGGCCCTCGGCTTCCAGCAGCAGGCGCTGCAAGACGGTCTGGTACTCGGAGAAATCACGAATGCTGGCACGACTGCCACTGGACAACCCGTGCCCCGGCAAGTCGCAGGAGATCACCGCAAACCCTTGGGCCAGCGCCCACTCGACCACATGTCGGTACAGCCCCATGTGGTCATAGAAACCGTGGAACAGGAACAGCGTCGCCACCGGACTTTCCGGCAACCACACCTGCCCGACAACCTCGTACCCGTCGACGTCGAGACGCCCCAGCCAGCTGCGCACGCCCTGCTCACCGCCCAGGCCGGCAAGGCCGTAGAAGCGCTGATAGGCCTGGCCGTGCATTGAAAGCGGATCAATGACGTTCAGCGGCAGCAGGCTGGCTCTCAGGTTGTCGGGGTCGAACGTGACGGACATGTATTTAGATTCCGGCGGAAGGCTCGTAAAGTTGTGTAACGATATTCTTCTGTATGCTTCGGCATGGCAAGCTGTGCCGCTGTAATCGCAGCCCTCAGGCATGAGATCAGTACGCCACTACGGGCCTGCACGATGGCGTCCAGTATCTTGATGCCTGCTTTGCACTCGATCACGGTAGGCTTTCGTGCTCTGTCCGGTCGAGCTGTGTATCAGCCTGCTGCCTGTTGCACAACCTTGACCCTCACCCACGCCTAACGCCATTTACAGAGAACCCGGATGAAACGCAGTCTCGTCATTCTTGCCATCATTATTGCCATTCTTGCTGGCGGCGCTGGCTGGTACATAAACAGCAAGCAGCCAGTCCGGGATGGCGAGATCGCCATGAGCCGTCTTCAAGCGCCCGTCACGCTGCGTTACGACGAGCGCGGCGTGCCGCATATTCACGCCGAAAACGAAGCAGACCTGTACCGCGCCTTGGGATACGCCCACGCGCAGGACCGGCTGTTCCAGATGGAAATGCTGCGCCGCCTGGCGCGTGGCGAGCTGGCGGAGATACTGGGACCGAACCTCGTCGAAACCGACAAACTGTTTCGCAGCCTGCGCATTCGTGAACATGCCGATGCCTACGTCGCTCACCAGGACAAGAACACGCCGACGTGGCAGGCGCTGGAAGCCTACATTGATGGCATAAACCAATATCAGGACAGCCACGCAAGGCCGATGGAGTTCGACGTATTGGGCATCCCCAAACGGCGCTTCACTACCGAAGACACGATGAGCATAGGTGGCTACCTGGCTTACAGCTTCGCGGCAGCGTTCAGGACCGAGCCACTGCTGACGTATGTGCGCGACCAGCTGGGTCCGCAGTACTTGAAAGTCTTCGACCTGGATTGGCACCCGGACGGCGTACTGAACTCTAAACCTGCCCTCGCCAGCGCCGACTGGAAAAGCCTGGGCGAGCTGGCCCAGATCAGCCACAAGGCGCTTGAGGACGCCGGCCTGCCGCAGTTCGAGGGCAGCAACGCCTGGGTGATCTCCGGCAACCGCACGCAAAGCGGCAAGCCGCTGTTGGCGGGCGATCCGCACATTCGTTTTTCGGTGCCTTCCATATGGTACGAGGCGCAGCTGTCAGCGCCCGGTTTCGAGCTGTACGGCCATTTTCCGGCACTCAATCCGTTCGCGTTCCTGGGGCACAACATGGACTTCGGCTGGAGCCTGACCATGTTCCAGAACGACGACGTGGACCTGATTGCGGAAAAGACCAACCCCGACAACCCGAATCAGGTCTGGTACCACGGACAATGGGTCGACATGACCCGCACCGAACAGCAAATTGCGGTCAAAGGTCAGCCGCCCGTCACCCTGTCCCTGCTTGAATCGCCGCACGGCCCCATCGTCAATAACGTGATGGGCAAGAATGCCGGCCAGACACCGATTGCCATGTGGTGGTCCTTTCTGGTGTCCGCCAACCCGGTGATGGATGGCTTCTACGAGGCCAATCGCGCTGACACACTGGAAAAAATGCGCAGCGCCGCCGAGAAGATCCAGTCGCCGGGGCTCAATATTGTCTGGGCCAATGCCAAGGGCGATATCGGCTGGTGGGCAGCGGCGCAATTGCCGATCCGTCCTGAAGGTGTCAACCCGGCCTTCATTCTGGATGGCAGCACCGCGCAGGCTGATAAACTCGGTTTCTACCCGTTCAGCGCCAACCCTCAGGAAGAAAACCCGGCCCGTGGCTACATTGTGTCGGCCAACTTCCAGCCGCTGTCGCCGAGCGGGATGCAGATTCCCGGCTACTACAACCCACCTGAGCGCGGCCAGGAACTGAACCGGCAACTGAGCGATACCACCATCAAGTGGGACCTGACGGCCAGCAAGGCACTGCAATTGAGCACGCAGACCGATTACGCACCGAGCATTCTCAAGCCGTTGATTCCGGTATTGCGCAGTGTGATCAGCGACCCCGAGGAGCTGGCGCTGGTGGAACGGCTGGCAAGCTGGAAGGGTGATTACCCGGTCGACTCGGTCGGCGCCACGCTGTTCAACCAGTTCCTGTTCGATTTGACTGAAGAGACCTTTCACGACGAGCTGGGCGATGCGCTGTTTGAAACGCTGCTATCGACCCGCGCACTGGACTCCGCGCTGCCGCGACTGGCTGCCGATGCGGATTCGCCGTGGTGGAACAACCGCAATTCGCCACACGAAGAGAGCCGCGCCAACACCGTCAAGGTGGCCTGGCGGGCCAGCGTTTCACACTTGAGGTCGCTGTACGGCACCAACCCGGACGAATGGGTATGGGGCAAGGCGCACACCCTGACTCAGGGTCACCCGCTGGGCTCGCAGCCGCCGCTGGACAGGATCTTCAACGTGGGTCCGTATGCAGCGCCAGGCACCCATGAGGTGCCGAACAACCTGTCATCGAGCATCCGCCCTGCCCCGTGGCCGGTCGGCTATGGCCCCTCGACCCGCCGCCTGATCGACTTCGCCGACCCTGCCCACAGCCTGGGAATCAACCCGGTAGGACAAAGCGGCGTGCCGTTCGACAAGCATTATTCGGATCAGGCCAAGGCATTTGTGAAGGGCGAATACATGCCTCAGCGTTTTAGCGAAGACGATGTGGCGGAGCATACGGAAGGGGTTTTACGGCTAGTACCGGGGGAGTAGCGATCCGATCACCCTCTGCGCCGAACCCGGAAATGAGGCTTCTGCCCTTAGGGCGTGGGAGCGGAGTTGTACGCGAACTGTCGGGAACCAACAGTGAAACCGAGCAAGCTCGCCCCCACGCCCTGCGGGCAGAATCAAGAGCGGACTTGCGTACCGCGCACGAAGGTCCTCACGCTGCAGGCGCGCGCCTTGGGTCGGGTTGCTTCCAGGCGTCTGCCGCGCTTTCTTCGATGGCCTGCTGAATCGCACGCTTGCGGTTGTTTTCGGCGCGGCGGGTAAAGAACCAGACCAGAAACGTCGCCAGTGAAACGGCCAATAGGATCAGGCTCGCGACGGCATTTATTTCCGGCTTCACACCCAGACGCACAGCAGAGAACACTTCCATCGGCAGCGTCGTCGAACCAGGCCCGGAGACGAAGCTGGCGAGTACCAGATCGTCCAGCGACAGGGCAAAGGACATCATGCCCCCGGCTGCCAGCGACGGCGCGATCATCGGGATAGTGATCAGCAAGAACACCTTCCACGGACGCGCGCCCAGGTCCATCGCCGCTTCTTCGATCGACAGGTCCAGCTCACGCAACCGCGCCGAGACCACAACCGCCACGTAGGCCGCGCAGAACGTCGTGTGGGCGATCCAGATGGTCATGATGCCGCGTTCCTGCGGCCAGCCGATCATCTGCGCCATCGCCACGAACAACAGCAGCAGCGACAGACCGGTGATCACTTCCGGCATCACCAATGGCGCGGTAACCAGCCCGCCGAAGAATGTACGGCCCTTGAAGCGGCTGATCCGGGTCAGAACAAACGCAGCCATCGTCCCCAGCGCCACCGCTGCAACAGCTGTGTAACAGGCGATTTCCAGCGAGCGCATCACTGAACCCATCAGTTGCGAGTTGTCCAGCAGGCCGGCGTACCATTTCACCGACCAGCCACCCCAGACCGTCACCAGTTGCGAGGCGTTGAACGAGTAGATGACCAGAATCACCATCGGCGCATAGATAAACAGCAAACCCAGGACCAGCATCAGGTTCGAGAATCGAAAGCGGTTCATGCCTTGCCCTCCAGTTCTTTGGCCTGACTGCGGTTGAACAGGATAATCGGCACGATGAGCACCAGCAGCATGATGACCGCCAGCGCCGAAGCCACCGGCCAGTCGCGGTTGTTGAAGAATTCCTGCCACAGCACACGGCCGATCATCAAGGTTTCCGGGCCACCCAGCAGCTCGGGAATCACGAATTCGCCCACCACCGGAATGAACACCAGCATGCAGCCGGCAATCACACCGTTCTTGGACAGCGGCACGGTGATTTTCCAGAAGCTGTTGAAAGTGCTGGAACCCAGGTCGGACGCAGCCTCCAGCAGGCTGGTGTCATGCTTCACGAGGTTGGCATACAGCGGCAAAATCATGAACGGCAGGTAGGAATAGACCACGCCGATGTACACCGCCAGGTTGGTGTTGAGAATCTGCAACGGCGAGTCGATCAGGCCCAGCCACATCAGGAAGGCATTGAGCAGGCCGTTGTTGCTGAGAATACCCATCCAGGCATAGACGCGAATCAGGATCGCCGTCCAGGTCGGCATCATGATCAGCAGTAACAGCACGGTTTGCAGGTCCTTGCGGGCGCTGGCAATGGCATAGGCCATCGGGTAACCGATCAGCAGGCACAGCAAGGTGCTGATGAAGGCCATTTTCAGCGAGCCAAGGTACGCTGAAACGTACAGGTCATCGCCACTGAGCAAGGTGTAGTTGGCGAAATTAAGGACCATCTGCAGCTTTTCGTCGGCGTAGCTGAAAATCTCGGTATACGGCGGGATCGCAACGTCTGCTTCGGCGAAGCTGATCTTCAGCACGATCAGGAACGGCAGCGCGAAGAACAGGAACAGCCAGAGGAACGGCACGCCGATGACCATCTGCCGCCCGTTGGGCTTTATGCGCTCGAAAGCGCGCTTGATCTTGCGGATTTTCATGAGCGCAGTACCACGCCGCTGTCGTCTTCCCACCAGACGTAGACTTCATCGCCCCAGGTAGGTCGCGCGCCCTGACGTTCGGCGTTGGCGACAAACGACTGCACCAGCTTGCCGCCCGGCAGCTCGACGTAGAAAACCGAATGGCCGCCCAGGTACGCGATGTCGTGAACCTTGCCGCGTGACCAGTTGTATTCGAAACCCGGCTGTTCCGTGGTGATCAGCAGTTTCTCCGGGCGTAGCGCGTAGGTGATGTGCTTGTCTTCCACCGACGTACTGACGCCGTGGCCGACATAAATATTGCGCTCCAGCTCGGGGCTGCGGATCAGCGCGTGGGCTTCCATGTCCTCGATCACGTCACCTTCGAACAGGTTGACGCTGCCGATGAATTCGCAGACCAGGCGGCTGGTCGGGGTTTCATAGATGTCGATCGGGCTGCCGATCTGCGCGATCCAGCCCAGGTGCATGATGGCGATGCGCTCGGCCATGGTCATGGCCTCTTCCTGATCGTGAGTCACCATCACGCAGGTCACGCCCACGCGCTCGATGATTTCCACCAGCTCCAGCTGCATCTGCGAGCGCAGTTTCTTGTCCAGCGCGCCCATCGGTTCGTCGAGCAGCAGCAACTTGGGTTTCTTGGCCAGCGAGCGGGCCAGAGCGACACGCTGGCGCTGCCCGCCCGAGAGCTGATGCGGCTTGCGTTTGGCGTACTGGGTCATCTGCACCAGTTTGAGCATTTCAGCCACGCGAGCTTCGACTTCCGGCTTGGCCAGCTTGTCCTGCTTGAGGCCGAAGGCAATGTTGTCCGCCACGGTCATGTGCGGGAACAGCGCGTAGGACTGGAACATCATGTTGATCGGGCGTTCATACGGCGGCATGTCGGTGATGTCGACGCCATCGAGGTAGATACGCCCCTCGGTCGGACGCTCGAAACCGGCCAGCATGCGCAGCAGCGTGGACTTGCCGGAGCCCGAGCCGCCGAGCAGGGCGAAGATCTCGCCCTTGTTGATCTGCAGGGACACGTCGTCCACTGCGATCGTCTCGTCGAACTTCTTGGTGACCCGATCGATCCGGACCAGCACCTCTTTGGGTTGCTGACCGCCTTCGATGGCTTTCTTGTAGGCGCCGGAGGCAACTGCCATGGGTGAAACTCCCAACAGGTAGGCAACCCGGCCAAAACGACCGGGTGCTGAATAGTTATTTGCCCGACTTGACCTTGGTCCAGCTGCGGGTCATGAGACGTTGCACCTTGGGCGGCAACTCGCTGTTCACGAACAGCCGGTCCAGCACTTCCTGAGGTGGATAGACCGCTTCGTCAGTACGGATACTCTGATCCATGAACTCGCCGGCGGCAGGATTGGGGTTGGCATAGCCGACTTCATCGCTGACCTTGGCGATCACCTTGGGGTCGAGCATGTAGTTGATGAAGGCACTGGCCGCCTTGACGTTCTGCGAGTCCGCGGGGATAGCGAGCATGTCGAACCACAGGTTGCCGCCTTCCTTCGGAATGCTGTAGGCGAGTTTCACGCCCTTGCCTGCCTCTTCGGCCCGCGCCTTGGCCTGGAACACATCCCCCGAGAAACCGGCTGCAACGCAGATATCGCCGTTGGCCAGGTCGGTGATGTATTTGGACGAGTGGAAATAGGTCACGTAAGGACGAATCGCCATCAGCTTGGCTTCGGCCTTCTTATAGTCGGCTTCCTTGGTGCTGTTGGGGTCCAGCCCGAGGTAATTGAGCATGGCTGGCAGCATCTCATCGGCGGAGTCGAGAAACGCTACGCCGCAGCTGGACAGCTTCTTGATGTTCTCGGGCTCGAACAGCACGGACCAGGAGTCGATCTTGTCGACGCCGAGCACTGCCTTGACCTTGTCGACGTTGTAACCGATGCCGTTGGTGCCCCACAGGTACGGCACAGCGTACTGGTTACCCGGATCGTTCTTCTCCAGACGCTTGAGCAAAGCAGGGTCGAGGTTTTTGTAGTTGGGCAACAGCGACTTGTCGAGCTTCTGGAACGCACCCGCCTTGATCTGCTTGCCGAGGAAGTGATTGGACGGCACGACCACGTCATAGCCGGTACGCCCTGCCAACAGCTTGGCTTCGAGGGTTTCATTGGAGTCGAACACGTCGTACATCGGCTTGATGCCGGTGGCGGCTTCGAAGTCCGCCAGGGTGGTCTTGCCGATGTAATCGGACCAGTTATAAATATGCACAGTGGATTCAGCCTGAGCACTGACCGTCAGTGTCAGCCCGACAGCCACCAGCAAGGCTTTGGACAAGATAGAAATAGACAAAGAACGCATCCTTTTAAACAGAGGTGCCTGAGCGCCGGAGGGCGATCGGAAAACAAAACCGGCGCGCAACTTACCGTCTATGAGCCAAACCAGCAAAGTGTCAGACAATATTCCTGTCTGCTGGATGCTGCGCAGCCAAAGCTACGCAGCATCCACAGGTTTCATGACAGGCTTATTTACCTGACTTTATCTTGGTCCAGCTGCGGGTCATGATGCGCTGGGTAGCCGCTGGCAAGTCGGCAATGGCATACAGCTTGGCCTGTACGTCGGCTGGCGGGTAAACGCCAGGATCGCTGGTGATTTCCTTGTCGACCAGCGCCGTGGCCGCCGCGTTACCGTTCGGGAAGCGCACCGCATTGGTGATTTCAGCCATGATTTCCGGCTTCATCAGGAAGGTCATGAACTTGTAGGCACCCTCGACGTTTTCGGCATCCTTGGGGATGGCGACCATATCATAGAAGCTGCCAGCGCCTTCTTTGGGAATGTTGTAAGCCACTTTGACCTTGCCACCGGCCTCGGCAGCGCGCGACTTGGCCTGATAGATATCACCCGAGTAGCCGACCGCGACGCATATGTTGCCGTTGGCCAGGTCCGAGATGTACTTGGACGAGTGGAAATAACCAATCGACGGACGAATCTTCATGAACAACGCTTCGGCTTCGGCGAGCTGCTTCTTGTCCTGAGAATCGGTCGGGTAACCGAGGTAATGCAGCGCAATTGGCAGCATCTCGGTTGGCGAATCGAGGAAGCTGATACCGCACGACTTCAGCTTGGCAGCGTTTTCCGGCTTGAACAGCAAGTCCCACGAGTTGACTGGCGCGTCAGCACCCAGCGCGGCCTTGACCTTGTCCGGGTTGATGCCGATACCGATCGAACCCCACATGTACGGGAAGGCGTGCTTGTTTTCCGGGTCGCTGACCGACACGGCCTTGAGTAGCGATTCGTTCAGGTTCTTCCAGTTCGGCAGTTTGGACTTGTCCAGTTCCTGATAGACGCCAGCCTTGATCTGCTTGGCGAGGAAGTTGTTGGACGGTACGACGATGTCATAACCGGACTTGCCGGCCAGCAATTTGGCTTCCAGCGTCTCGTTGCTGTCAAAAACGTCGTAGACCACCTTGATGCCCGATTCTTTCTCGAACTTGGCAACGGTGTCCGGCGCGATGTAATCGGACCAGTTGTAGACGTGCAGCACTTTGTCATCGGCCTGCGCAGCAGTGGCCACGACGCCCATCAGGGACAGCGCGAGAAGGGTCTTGCCAAATTTTTTCATGCGTAGCTCCAATGTGTTTTTTTATCACTGACCGTCGGTTAGCGGCTTGTAGCCATTAGTCTGGCAAGTTCGAGGGCAGGCTTTCAAGCTGCCCCTTGTTAAACAACGCACATCCCGCGCTTTTTTGCGGATTCAGCCCTGCAAGGCAGCCAGCGTCAGATCCAGGCATTTGCGAGCCTTGCTCATCAGTTCGTCGATTTCCGCAAAACTGATGACCAGCGGCGGCGCGATGATCATGGTGTCGCCTACAGCACGCATGATCAGGCCATTCTCGAAGCAGAAGGTTCGACAGATCATTCCCGCGCCCTTGTCGGTATAGCGCTCGCGGGTGGTCTTGTCCTTCACCAGTTCAATGGCACCCAGCAGCCCGACACCGCGGACTTCGCCCACCAGAGGATGGTCACTCAGCTCACGCAGACGCTTTTGCAAATACGGTGCCGTTTCCGACCGGACCCGTTCGACGATTCTTTCCTGACGCAGGATACGAATATTCTCCAGCGCGACCGCTGCAGCCACGGGATGCCCGGAATAGGTGAATCCGTGATTGAAATCGCCGCCCTCATTGAGCACAGCGACAATTTCATCACGCACGATCAGGCCACCCATCGGCACGTAACCGGAAGTCAGCCCTTTGGCGATGGTCATCATGTCGGGCTTGAGGCCATAGAAATCGCTACCGAACCACTCACCGGTACGCCCGAAACCACAGATCACCTCATCGGCGGCGAACAGGATGTCGTAGCGCGACAGAATCTCCCTGATTTTCGGCCAGTAGGAATCAGGCGGAACAATCACGCCACCAGCACCCTGGATCGGCTCGGCAATGAAAGCGCCGACGTTCTCGACACCCAGTTCGAGAATCTTCTTTTCCAGTTGCTCGGCAGCCCACACCCCGAATTCGTCGGGCGTCATGTCGCCGCCTTCACCAAACCAGTAAGGCTGCGGGATGTGCGCAATACCCGGAATCGGCAGGTCACCCTGCTCGTGCATATAGGTCATGCCGCCCAGGCTCGCGCCGGCCACAGTGGAGCCGTGATAGCCGTTGATGCGACTGATGATGGTTTTCTTGTTCGGCTGGCCTTTCAGTGCCCAGTAATGACGAACCATGCGCAGCATCGTGTCATTGCCTTCAGAGCCTGAACCGGTGAAGAACACGTGGTTCATGCCTTGGGGAGCGATCTCGGCAATGACCTTGGCCAACTCCAGTACTGGCGGGTGGGCGGTCTGGAAGAACAGGTTGTAGTAAGGCAGCTCGCGCATCTGCTTGCTGGCAGCATCGGCCAGCTCTTCGCGCCCGTAACCAATAGCCACACACCACAGGCCGGACATGCCATCGAGGATTTTATGGCCCTCGCTGTCCCACAGATAAACGCCCTCGGCGCGAGTAATGATGCGCGGGCCGTTTTCCTTGAGTTGCTTGTAGTCGCTGAACGGTGCCAGGTGGTGCTCGCTGCTCAAGGCCTGCCATTCGAGGGTTTGCGGGTTTTTGTCGGCACTCATGCAGCACTTCCTTGATTAAGGTCAGTTATCAGAGCGCCGCGCAACGACCTGCGGCGGCGCTCTGCGTAATCAGACGGCAAAGAGCAGGAATTCCCGCTCCCACGAGCTGATCACGCGCTTGAAGTTTTCATGCTCGGCACGCTTGACCGCGACGTAGCCGATGATGAACTTCTTGCCCAGGTACTTCTCGATGGTCTTGCTGTTTTCCATACGCTCCAGCGCGTCTTCGATGGTCAACGGCAAGCGCAGATTGCGGCGCTCGTAACCGCGTCCTACCACCGGCGCACTCGGGTTGATGACTTCAACCATACCGATGAAGCCGCACAACAGGCTGGCGGCGATGGCCAGATAAGGGTTGGCATCGGCACCCGGCAAGCGGTTTTCAACGCGGCGGTTCTGCGGCACCGAATCCGGCACGCGCAGGCCGACAGTGCGGTTTTCTTCGCCCCATTCGACGTTAACGGGTGCCGAGGTGTCGGGCAGAAAACGCCGGAATGAATTGACGTTGGGCGCGAACAGCGGCAACAGCTCGGGGATGAACTTCTGCAGACCACCAACGTGGTTCAGAAACAGCTCGCTCATGGTCCCGTCGTCGTTGGAGAAGATGTTCTTGCCGGTCTCGATGTCGATGATGCTCTGGTGCAAGTGCATGGCGCTGCCCGGTTCGCCGGTCATCGGTTTGGCCATGAAGGTGGCAGCAACGTCGTGCTTGAGAGCCGCCTCGCGCATGGTGCGCTTGAACACCAGAATCTGATCGGCCAGCGACAGGGCATCGCCGTGACGGAAGTTGATTTCCATCTGTGCCGTGCCGTCTTCGTGAATCAGCGTATCCAGGTCCAGATTCTGCAGTTCGCACCAGTCATAGACGTCTTCGAACAACGGATCGAATTCGTTGGCAGCCTCGATCGAGAACGATTGACGCCCGGTCTCCGGACGCCCGGAGCGACCGACTGGCGGTTGCAGCGGGTAATCCGGGTCGTCGCTGCGCTTGGTCAGGTAAAACTCCATCTCAGGCGCCACGATAGGCTGCCAGCCTTGATCGGCGTAGAGCTTGAGCACCTTCTTCAACACGTTGCGCGGCGACAGCTCGATGGGGTTGCCCTGCTTGTCGTAGGTGTCGTGGATCACCTGCGCAGTTGGCTCGACGGCCCAAGGCACCAGATACACCGCGTTCTGGTCGGGGCGGCAGATCATGTCGATGTCTGCCGGGTCGAGCAGCTCGTAGTAGATGTCATCCTCCACGTAGTCGCCGGTCACTGTCTGCAGCAACACGCTCTCGGGCAGACGCATGCCTTTTTCGGCAATGAACTTGTTGGTCGGCGAGATCTTGCCGCGGGTGATACCAGTGAGGTCGGATACCATGCATTCGACTTCGGTAATCTTGTGTTCTTTCAACCAATCGGTGAGCTGGTCGAGGTTGGTACTCATAAATACCTCAGGGTTTTCTTGTCCTGATCGTGATCAGGCGTTTTTTCGACGCGTCGGCGTCACGGTGTACAACTCGTTTCGGCAGGCGCCGATTAGGGGTAAGGTGACACCTGTAGAGCCGGATTTCCAGACGGCGACGGTCACACTGGCGACGCCGTTAAAGTGGTAATGTCCGGCCTTGAGCGTAGGACAGTAGGGCCTTGATGGCCGTCGGAGGATGGCGCAATGTGCGTCAATCCACCACGAACACCGATATCACAGGCATGATGACCACCGTGCAGGCTCACTGACGGACGCCAGGCAAAAAGCGGTGAGGCGTTGAACACCCGCTGCTACTGTTTCCATATGGGTTGCGATCGAGCTTAGCCTCGTTCATTTTTTTATACAACAGCCCGTCATATATAGAAGAAGGGCCGCTTTAGCCCATATTCGACATTGGCCAGAAACACGATAAAACGCCCTAAATAGCAGCAAAAAAGGCCATCTGGCGCAGTTTTAGGGCAAAAAAGGCTCTATTGACTTCATCATGGCTTTCGGATTGACTGAGATCCGCAATCATTGATGATTGATATTTTTAACAACAAAGGTGTTGCATCATGTCGGTACCCCCGCGTGCCGTTCAGCTTAACGAAGCGAACGCGTTCCTTAAGGAACATCCTGAGGTTCTGTACGTTGACCTTCTGATTGCAGATATGAATGGTGTGGTGCGTGGCAAACGCATCGAACGCACCAGCCTCCATAAGGTTTACGAGAAAGGTATCAACCTGCCGGCCTCTTTATTTGCTCTGGATATCAATGGCTCGACGGTGGAAAGCACCGGCCTGGGCCTGGACATCGGCGATGCTGACCGAATCTGCTATCCCATCCCCGACACGCTGTGCAACGAGCCCTGGCAGAAGCGCCCTACCGCGCAATTGCTGATGACCATGCACGAACTCGAAGGCGACCCGTTTTTCGCCGACCCGCGTGAAGTCCTGCGCCAGGTAGTCGCCAAATTCGATGAAATGGGCCTGACCATCTGCGCCGCATTCGAGCTTGAGTTCTACCTGATCGATCAGGAAAACGTGAACGGTCGGCCGCAACCGCCCCGCTCCCCGATCTCCGGCAAGCGCCCGCATTCGACTCAGGTCTACCTGATCGACGATCTCGACGAATACGTCGACTGCCTTCAGGACATTCTTGAAGGTGCCAAGGAGCAAGGCATTCCTGCTGACGCCATCGTCAAGGAAAGCGCCCCTGCGCAGTTCGAAGTCAACCTGCACCATGTCGCCGATGCCATCAAGGCGTGCGACTACGCCGTTCTGCTCAAGCGTCTGATCAAGAACATCGCCTACGACCATGAGATGGACACCACCTTCATGGCCAAGCCCTATCCGGGTCAGGCAGGTAACGGTCTGCACGTTCACATCTCGATTCTGGATCGCGATGGCAAGAACATCTTCACTAGCGAGGATCCCGAGCAGAACGCCGCATTGCGTCACGCGATCGGCGGTGTGCTCGAGACCCTGCCGGCACAAATGGCGTTCCTGTGTCCGAACGTCAACTCGTACCGCCGGTTTGGTGCCCAGTTCTATGTACCCAATTCACCGACCTGGGGCCTTGATAACCGCACGGTCGCGGTTCGCGTCCCGACCGGGTCGGCTGATGCCGTACGTATCGAACACCGCGTTGCCGGTGCCGATGCCAACCCGTATCTGGTGATGGCCTCTGTTCTGGCGGGCGTGCATCACGGCCTCGTCAACAAGGTCGAGCCGGGCGCCCCGGTTGAAGGCAACTCCTACGAACAGCATGAACAGAGCCTGCCGAACAACCTGCGTGACGCCTTGCGCGAGCTGGACGACAACCCGGTCATGGCCAAGTACATCGATCCGAAATACATCGACATCTTTGTCGCCTGTAAGGAAAGCGAGCTGGAAGAATTCGAACACTCCATCTCCGACCTTGAGTACAACTGGTACCTGCATACGGTCTGATTGAGGCTGGGCAACACACAACGCCGCAAAGCCTTGAGCTTTGCGGCGTTTTTGTTTTGAGTGCATTCCCGAACATCTATCGTTCCTCACTCCAGCGTGGGAGCCGTAAACGTGTGGGCGCACGCTCAAGAGCGACGACAGCGATTCCTCCAGTCAGAATCCCTTACAATGCCGCCAGCCCAATCAAGAGCCACGCCCATGACACGCGCCGCCGCCCCTCGCAAACCTCAAGCACGCAGCCAGGCCAGAATCGATTCGATTCTCGTCGCCGCCCGTACGTTGCTTGCCGAACAAGGTGTGGCCAGCCTGTCGATCTATAGCGTTGCGGAGCGCGCTGGCATTCCGCCGTCGTCGGTGTATCACTTCTTCGCCAGCGTACCGGCGCTGCTCGAAGCACTGACCGCCGACATCCACGCGGCCTTCCGCGCATCGCTGCAAGCGCCCATCGATCACGACCAGCTCATCACATGGCGCGACCTGTCACGCATCGTCGAGCTGCGCATGCTGGCCATCTACAACGCCGACGCCGCCGCCCGCCAGTTGATCCTCGCCCAGCACGGCCTGACCGAAATCAACCAGGCCGACCGCCAGCACGACATTGAACTGGGGCACTTGATGCTTGAGGTCTTTGACCGCCACTTCCAGCTGCCTGCGCTGCCAGACGATGTAGACGTGTTTGCCTTGGCAATGGAACTGGGCGACCGGGTGTATGCGCGTTCGGTGCAGTTGCATGACGAGATTACACCGCGCATGGCTGAGGAAGGGATGCGAGTGTTTGATGCTTACTTGGGGTTGTATTTGCCGGTATTTTTGGGGAAGAGACTGGTCATCGCCAAAGCGTGATCTATCGTACTTATGTAGCTGACCCCGAATCAGGTGGGTCAGGGTTTCGTATGAAATTGGGATGACTGACATAAAGAGCTTCGCTGTAAGCTTTTAAATCATGCCTCTCGCGCTTTAAAACCTCTTTGAAGCGCTTAAAAATTTTAATGTCAGAGCCGCGGTAATATTCTTTTATTTTTTTAGCATCCGCCACTCTGTTCTGATGAATTGTTAAAGTATTTTTTGCAGTATGCTCACTGTCAGACACACCACCGACCAGACTATATCTCAGTCTAGCCCGAGTTTTCTTCAATTCCTGTTCGGATAATGACGCGCCCCTTGGAGAGCTTGCGCCCGCTCTGTATCTTGAGGTTGAAGCAATAGGAGAGTCAGGGCCTGCTGAGGTATGTGCTGTTGTCGCTGCCAGCTCATTTACTAATGGGCTTGGCGTATTTCGATTGAGCGCCTTGACGTTGCGCATGATCGGAGCGTTCCAAAATCTATAAAGTTCAATACTTCCTCCACGGGCCGTGGAATTGTGTGTCGCGAACTTTCGTAGGTTATTCGAGAGGTCAAACGGCATATGCCCCGTCTCATCTCCAAACCCGACCGGATCCCCACCCACATACCCATACGCATTCAACCCACCCTCACCAAACGGGCTCAAACTGTCCGGGCGGTTAAACCGCATCAACACCGGGTTATAAGCCCGATACCCATTCCCCAGCAGATAATGCCCCGTCACCGGATCGCGTCGCTCGCCATTGAACCCCAGCAAACTGGTCAAGCCGCTTTCAGCCGGATGGTGACCGTAGGGACTGTAAGCAATAGGCTGAGTGCCAGCCTTGTCCACAAGCTGCAAAACAGAACGCTGCTGATCGGTCGCCAGCAGCGTGGTTTCGATCACACCCTCAATACGCCGTTGCTGGGCCAATAACAGGTCGTCATGCTGAAAGACCGTGCGTCGTAACGCGCCCTGAATCTCGATCGTCAGGCGGCTCTTCTGATAGAAACGCAGAATGTCCGCCTGGCCAGTCGGCATGCTGGAAGCCAGTCGGTCCAGTGGGTCGTAGCGATACTTGCAAAATACCGTCTGATTTGAAGGAATCATGATAGAAATTTCAAAAGGAATATTGAGGGTTATTTATAACTTATCAAGATCCACCCACGGGGCCTCTGACAATTAATACGGAGTCCGCTAACGAATCATATTCACGCTGGTACCCATCAGCCAGTCCAGTATATTTGAAAAACTTGTCACGCATGCGCTCATTTTTTTTATAGTTCATCTGATAATGACCCTGCATAGCTCTCGCAGATTCAAATTTTTCCTTGTAAGCATTTTTTATACGTTGCGCTGATACAGGAAGCCCATGCTCATCGAACATATGTATAGGTTTTCCTTGCACATATCGATGGTGAACCAACCCTTTATTACTCAGAAGCTTTGAAGGCGAAGAATCAAGGACCGCGTGCCTTGCCCCAGATGTTGACGCAGTGGTTATTTCACCGCCTGACCAGCCAACAGATCCTGATTTATCAAAAGAGGGCTGTACACGCGTAACGGGGGGCAATGGGCGGGTGTAACTAAGTTCACTAATTGAAGGCATTGATGCGACGAGTTTTGGCGGACCTTTCATTATGGGTGTCCGCTTGATCACACGCTCCAGAGATCTGTTTGAATTACGCCTTGCAATATCAACTATAATGCGTAACTTTATATGCCCCGTCTCATCCCCAAACCCAACCGGATCCCCACCCACATACCCATACGCATTCAACCCACCCTCACCAAACGGGCTCAAACTGTCCGGGCTGTTAAACCGCATCAACACCGGGTTATAAGCCCGATACCCATTCCCCAGCAGATAATGTCCGGTCACCGGATCGCGTCGTTCGCCATTGAACCCCAATAGACTGGTCAGACCACTTTCTGCGGGATGATGGCCATAAGGGCTGTATGTCACGGGCTCGGCTCCAGCCTTATCCACAAGCTGCAGTACAGAGCGCTGCAGGTTGGTTGCCAATAGTGTTGTATCCACCACTCCATCAACCCGACGCTGCTGAGCCAACAACAGGTCTTCATGTTGAAAGACAGAACGTTGTACCGCACCCTGGATCTCGGTCGCCAGACGGTTTCTCTGATAGAAACGTTTAGTACCGTCCTGGCCGGCTGGCGTGCTGGATATCAGTCGGTCCAGTGGGTCATAGCGATAGCGGCACAGCACTGCTTTAGTGGAAGAGGTCATGGCTGGATGCATCAAAAGGAACCAGCGTTCAGCATCCGGCAAAACCGGAAAGCTGCCTACCTCGCAAAACTGCTAGGTAAAAAAGCAAAACACCCCGGAGGGCTGCAACCGTCCGGGGTGTTTTTGTACATTGTTTACAACTTGGCAATGGAGACTTCTGTCGACTTCACGAAAGCAATAACTTCGCTGCCGACGACCAGCTCCAGCTCTTTTACAGAGCGGGTGGTGATGACTGAAGTTACGACGCCCGATGCGGTCTGCACGTCGATTTCCGACAGTACGTCGCCGTGGACAATTTCCTTGATGGTGCCTTTGAACTGGTTGCGAACGTTGATGGCTTTGATAGTCATGGCGTGTCTTCCTTTGGGGATCAGGGTTAATTTGCCCAGCGCAGTTGCGTAGGCAGTGGCGAAAAAGGCTCAGGGTCGGGTGGCGAGCCGGGGATTGCCAGCACGCGGTTGAGGACTTCAGCTTCCAGCGCGGCAAGACGATGCGAGCCGCGGACACGTGGGCGAGGCAGATCGATGAGCAGATCGAGGCCGATCTGCCCCTCTTCGATCAGAATCACCCTGTCAGCAATGGCAACAGCCTCGCTGACATCGTGAGTAACCAGCAGAACCGTAAAGCCATACTGGCCCCACAGTTTCTCGATCAGTTGCTGCATTTCGATCCGGGTCAGGGCATCCAGCGCCCCCAGTGGCTCGTCGAGCAGCAACAGACGCGGCTTGTGAATCAGCGCGCGGGCCAGGGCAACGCGTTGCTTCTGGCCGCCGGACAAAGCAGCCGGCCATTCGTTGGCCCGCTCGGCAAGGCCCACAGCCTCGAGCGCTTCAAGTGCCTGCGCACGCCAGTCGCCACTCAGACCAAGACCGACATTGTCGATGATTTTCTTCCAGGGCAGCAGGCGCGCTTCCTGGAACATCAGTCGTGTATCTTCGCGGGCATCGTCCAGCGATGAAGAGCCCGCCAGAAGCTGGCCTTGCGTCGGCTTGTCGAGACCGGCGAGCAGCCGCAGCAAGGTGCTTTTGCCGCAGCCACTACGGCCGACAATGGCGACAAACTGGCCGGCCGGGACGTGCAGGTCGATGTCCTTGAGCACTTCGCGGGAGCCAAAGGCCTTTTTCAGGCTTTGCACCGCCAGCGGGATACCACGCAGTAAATGGGAAGGCTGCTGTTGTTTGAGACTGGTCATGCGGCACCGCCTTTACTCGTTTGATAGGCCGGATGCCAGCGCAGGCAGACGCGTTCCAGGCCTCGTGCTGCCAGATCGGCCAGCTTGCCGAGGACCGCATACAAGACGATGGCCAGTACCACGATGTCGGTTTGCAAAAACTCCCTTGCATTCATTGCCAGGTAGCCAATACCGGAGCTGGCCGAAATGGTTTCCGCCACGATCAGCGTCAGCCACATGAAGCCCAGCGCGAATCGCACGCCGACCAGAATCGAAGGCATGGCGCCCGGCAGAATCACATGACGAAACAGGCTGAAGCCGGACAAGCCGTAGCTGCGGGACATTTCTACCAGTGCCGGATCGATGTTACGGATGCCGTGGTAGGTGTTCAGGTAAATCGGGAACAGCGTGCCCAGCGCGACCAAAAATATTTTCGCGGTCTCGTCGATGCCGAACCACAGGATGACCAGTGGAATAAGCGCCAGGTGCGGAACGTTGCGGATCATCTGCACCGAACTGTCCAGCAGGCGCTCGCCCCATTTGCTCAGGCCGGTAATAAAACCCAGTGCCAGGCCAATGCCGCCACCGATGGCAAAGCCGATTCCGGCGCGCCAGCCGCTGATGGCCAGGTGAGTCCATATCTCGCCACTGGCGACCAGATTGATCCCGGCTTCAATGACTGCGCTGGGCGCTGGCAGGATGCGTGTGGACAGCCAGCCAGCGCTGACTGACAGTTGCCAGACCGCCAGCAGCAAAACTGGAAGTGCCCAGGGCGCCAGTCGGTGAATGATGCGTTGGGAAGCACTGAGGCTCATGGAGTGTTCTCCTCGAAGGGCCTGAAGATCACTGTGCTTGAGCAACAGTTGCTGGAGGCGTCCAGACCACATCAGCGATACTGAGCGGCTTGGGAATCAGTTTGAGCTGATAGAAGGTGTCAGCAATTTTTTGCTGCGCTGCAACAACCGGCGGTGTCATGAACAGTGCGCCGTAGCCTTGGCGTTTTACCGAAGTCAGCGTGATGTCGGCAGGCAGACCCAGCAACGGCGCGACCTGCGTGGTCACCTCATCGGGATGGGCCTTGGACCACTCGCCCACCGCACGGACCTCTTCGATCAGAGCCTGAATCACCTTCGGGTTCTTCTTCGCATATGGTTTGGTTGCCAGATAGAACTGGTGATTGTCGACGATGCCGGTTCCGTCTCTCAGCGTACGTGCCTGCAATTGTTTTTCAGCCGCGGCCTGATAGGGGTCCCAGATAACCCAGGCATCCACACTGCCGCGCTCGAATGCAGCACGTGCATCGGCTGGGGGCAGGAAGACTGTCTGGATATCGGTATATTTCAGGCCCGCATCTTCCAGCGCCTTGACCAGCAGGTAATGGACGTTTGAGCCCTTGTTGAGGACGACTTTTTTACCTTTCAGATCTTTTACAGACGTGATCGGCGAATCCTTGGGCACTAGGATAGCTTCACTGGTCGGTGCTGGCGGCTCGTAAGCCACGTACAAAAGATCCGCGCCCGCTGCCTGCGCGAAGACCGGTGGCGTTTCGCCGGTGACGCCAAAGTCGATGGAGCCTACGTTCAAACCTTCAAGCAACTGCGGGCCACCGGGGAACTCAGTCCACTGAACCTTCACGCCCTGCTCGGCCAGACGCTTTTCCAGCGAGCCCTTGGCTTTGAGCAGCACCAGCGTGCCGTATTTCTGGTAACCGATGCGCAGGTCTTCAGCCTGGGCCTGCATGGCGGCACCGAGCGCAACCACAGCAGCAACCAGCGCAACAAGGCCTCGACGCAAAATGACAGTGCGCATATGCGCTCCTTTACCTATTGGGGTGGCCCCATGCTCGACCGGTGACGATGGAACGAGGTGGGAATAGGCACGACATTAACAGCCCTTTTTTATATCCATAAATCTTATTTATTCATTTAGTTATTCCATAAATGAATATAAGTAAAGATTCGTAGATTGCATGCCGCGGACCTGTGACGCCGGAGCGGTTGGCGGAGCAGGTGGCTATGGGCATAAAAAAGGGCCGATAAATCGGCCCGAATAACCCCACGCTTGGTAGATCGAAAATCAGCGGTTTGGCTGTGGTGTCAGGCGTAGATAGGGCGTGACTGCTTTGTAGCCCTTGGGAAAGCGCTCCTTGATTTCGGCTTCATCCTTTATTGACGGCACAATAACTACGTCGTCGCCGTCCACCCAGTTGGCGGGCGTGGCGACCTTGTAGTTGTCAGTCAATTGCAGCGAGTCGATAACACGCAGAATCTCGTGGAAATTACGTCCGGTACTGGCCGGATAGGTAATCGTCAAACGCACCTTCTTGTTCGGATCAATCACGAACAGCGAGCGCACAGTCAGTGTGTCGTTGGCATTGGGGTGAATCAGGTCATACAGGTCAGAGACCTTACGATCAGCGTCGGCCAGGATCGGGAAGTTGACCAGCGTGTTTTGCGTCGTATTGATGTCGTCGATCCATTTGATGTGCGAATCAACCGGGTCCACCGACAGCGCAATAGCCTTCACGCCGCGCCTGGCAAACTCGTCTTTCAATTTGGCAGTGAAACCCAGCTCGGTGGTACACACCGGCGTGAAGTCAGCCGGATGAGAAAATAAGACACCCCAGCTGTCGCCGAGCCATTCATGAAAACGGATACGACCCTCGCTGGATTCCTGTTCGAAGTCAGGGGCGATGTCGCCAAGTCGCAGAGTCATGGTGTTACTCCTTGTCTGTATCGGGTAAGCCTTGGTATGGCAGTACTGTGCGCCCTGCCCGGAGAAGTTAAAAAGAATAAATAATGTGGCTCATAGACCTGCCAGGAATATCAAAAAACGGGCAAAAGAAACCCCGCACGGGGCGGGGTTCCTTTGAGCTTCAGTACACTTACATGAAGTTGTAGGTGTAGTTAAAGATCACGCGAGCCTGGTCGGCGTTCGAAGAGTTGTTCAGACCGTCATCAGCACGGTAAGTACCGTAGCGGACGCTGGTACCGAAACCTTTCAACACACCGCTTTGAACGACGTAGTCAACACGCATGTCGCGTTCCCACTCGGAATACTCTTTACCGAACGAGGTGGTTCCACGTGCGCCCTTGATATCGTCAGCATGCAGGTAGGCAATAGCTGTTTTCAGGCCTGGAACGCCAAGCTTGGCGAAGTCATATGAATACTGACCGAACGTGGTGTTCTCGCCAGCACGGTTGAAGCTGTTGATCATCGAGTCAGTGAACAAGTAGAAGCTGGCGCCGCCGTTGCCTTCTGGACGATTGTTACCGTTACGCAAGGAGCCTTGGTTCAAGTTCACGAAACCACCGTCATCACCAACTTGCTGATGACCGACCATGAAGGCGTGACTGCCCAGAGAGTAGGTGAACATGGCAGACCAGGTTTGGTTGTCAACTTCACCAGGCGTCTTGGCATAGCCGCTGTTGTTGTTGAAGGCATAACCTGAAGCGCCGCTGCTGTTCTTGCCGTCAGAGCTGCTATTGAAGTAACGCAGGTCAGTCTTGAAGGACTGGTTAGCGTCAATCTGATAAACGTGGACCAGACCAAGGAAGTGCTGCTTGTAGAAATCTTCCAGATTGGCGTAGTAGTACTGCAAGGTCAGGTCTTTGGTGACTTTCCAGTCAGCACCACCAAAGCGGAATTGATCACTGCCTTCGGTTGCGCCATTGACCGAGAGATCGCCCCAGTCCGACGACGCACGGCCGATAGATTTGTTCAATTGACCCGCGGTAAAGGTAACGTTATCCAGTTCCTTCGAGGTCACGATGCCGCCTGCAAACGCCTGAGGCAGCAAACGACCATCGTTGCTGACCAAAATCGGCAGGTTCGGGGCCAACGCGTTACCGAGTTTCAATTCGGTTTTGGAGAAGCGCACCTTTGCGTTGGCTCCGATACGGGACCAGTCGCTGACGGAAGAGCCATCGGTGTCGGTCGGAACAACGGTGTTAGCTGTGTTGGCATTATGGTGATCAATGCCGCCACCCAAGTGCAACCCGATCAGGGCTTGTGCATCAAGACCGAAACCGACGGTGCCCTGAGTAAAGCCAGAGAGGTAGTCGAATTTCAGACCGGTAGCGGTTTCACGCTGGTCGGAAGCGCGAACGCCTTCACGAAGATCGTTGTTGAAATACAGAGTACGAGAACTAACGGACGCTTTGCTGTCTTCAAGGAAACCAGCTGCACCGGCCTGCTGGGCCAATACACCGACGGTTACGGCCAAGGCCAGGGTGGACTTCTTCATTAACTACGCTCCTCGTGAATCTAATTTTTTATGTCCTTGGTGCCGAGCGTTGCTCTGACCCAAGGATTTCGCGAAAGGCGACAGTCCCGACCTGAAGGTCAATGGATTCTGTCTACCCCGACTTTGACTAGACCGCGCATGTCGTAGGCCGCACCCGTGTGAAACCTTAATATCCATAAAGCCCGATGCGGCAGCTTTTTCAGAACATTCAGGTATATGTCACAACTCGTGTCAGCCCGGACGTCACGGAGTGTATCGACCTCACTGAGCATTTCCCAAAATTTATTTTGGTACCGTTCGTCAGATCTGTTGTTTTAATGCCTCAGATCGATCAAATGTCCCTCAACCGATCACAGTCACCCGCGACAGCGCGCAATTAGCCTGCCAGCAAAAGCCTTGTAAAACGGGCACTTCGGGGAGATTAGTGACTAAATGTGACAGTTGTCACCACTTTGACGCCAACCACTCCCTGGTCGTGAAAAAAATTCGGAATATCGCCTTTCAGACTGCTTTAAGAACCTTTTTCAAGGGTTATGACGCCTCGTTGACTGTAGTCCATATGAACAAAAGTGCAATTCGGGTGTCGCCCTCGTTCTGCACAGGCGGATAACGCCTACAAGAAAGCTACCGACTCAAACAGTGCTGGCGCAAATTTCGACAATGGGGCCGACGTCATAACCACACCGTTGCGCTGGCACGGGCAGCCCATTAAATGCATCAGTATGGGTTTTGCATCGCCGCTGTGCGCAAATTGAGTGCACCCACCAAGGCTGGGAGATCGGGAGAACACTGCCCTCCCCGAGAGGAGGCGGTGTGACAGCAGAAGTGCCGGGGGGACGTTGAAAAAGGCGAGCAAAGATAGTCGAGAAAAATAAAATAATATTAATCAAAAGCTTATGAAGCAAAAGCCGACCGAACACAGGCAGTATTTAATCCGACATGGCTCAATACACGCGTTCTTTTTTCTTAATTGTCAAAACTGGCATGCCCTCTGCAATAGGTATTACATCACCAGTTTTGGGGACCTTGGTACAGGCAGGCCGGGGATTCCCCTCTTTTATTCCTCCCGGAGACTGACCTCCAGTCTCCAGCGCCCGTCCACTTTCTCAGTGCGCCAGTCGCCATGAAGCGGACGGGCTGCCAGGAGAGTAAGCACCAAGCCCCTCTCTCCTCGCTCCACCTTCCAGCGCGCCACCTTGTTGTCGAACCTCAGCTGACCGTTCCATGGTCGTCCGGACGCTGCGACGTTAAGCACAACCGCCCCATCGACTGTTGCGCCCTGATACATAGGTTCTTCGTTGAACCAGAGCGCAAGGCCCGCAGGCAACTCTTCAATCTGTTCGAGCTCGACAGGGTCCGGTTGCTGCAAGCGACCGATTATTGTGCCCACGGTAAAGCCGACAATCGCCATCGAACCCAGAACACGCGGCCATAGCTTCGGTCTCGGGTCCTCTTCGGGGGTAGAATGCCTCCCGTCCTTTCGTTCGGAGCCGTGCATGTTTCACGTCATCCTTTTTCAACCAGAAATTCCGCCGAATACCGGCAACGTCATCAGGTTATGCGCCAACAGTGGCTGCACCCTGCACTTGATCGAACCCTTGGGTTTCGAGCTGGACGACAAGCGCCTGCGGCGTGCCGGCCTCGATTACCACGAGTATGCCACGCTGCAGACGCACGCTGACCTGGCAACCTGCCTGGAGAAGATCGGCAACCCCAGGCTATTCGCGTTTACCACTAAAGGCTCGCGCCCTTTTCACGATGCGAGCTTCGAGCCGGGTGATGCGTTTTTGTTCGGCCCTGAAAGCCGTGGCCTGCCCGCCGATATTCTCGACTCGCTGAGCAGCGACCAGCGCCTGCGACTGCCCATGCGCGAAGGCTGCCGCAGCCTTAACCTGTCCAACACCGTTGCCGTCGCTGTTTACGAAGCCTGGCGCCAGCATGGGTTTGCCTGATAACGATCGCGCCTGCATCGGGTGATTTGGCAAACACAAAAAAGCGCCCCGAAAGGCGCTTTTTGCTTGCTGCGATAACGCTTACTGAACGGTCGGCGTTTCGCCAGCTTCCTGCATACGCTGAAGCTCTTGCGCATACAGTGCATCGAAGTTCACCGGAGCAAGCATCAACGCAGGGAACGAGCCACGTACCACGAGGTTATCGATGGCTTCGCGCGCATACGGGAACAGGATGTTCGGGCAGAACGCGCCCAGCGTGTGGCTCATCGCGCCGTCGTCCAGGCCCTTGATCAGGAAGATACCGGCCTGTTGCACTTCAACGATGAACGCAACTTCGTCGCCGTTGTTGACGGTCACGGACAGGGTCAACACGACTTCGTAGAAATCGCCTTCCAGCTGCTTTTGACGGGTGTTGAGGTCAAGGCTGACGGTCGGGGTCCATTCCTGGCGGAAGATGGCCGGGCTTTTTGGCGCTTCGAACGACAGGTCGCGGACGTAGATACGCTGCAGAGAAAATTGTGGGCCGTTTTCTTCGTTTTCAACAGCGCCGGTGTTCGGTTGATCGGTCATCTCGGATCCTTGTCAGATAGGGCTGAAAGATTAAAGGGAATCAGGCCAGCAGCGCATCAAGCTTGCCGGCACGCTCCAGAGCAAACAGTTCATCGCAGCCGCCCACGTGGGTCGAACCGATCCAGATCTGCGGAACAGATGTGCGGCCGGCCTTCTTCGTCATCTCGGCGCGAAGCTGCGGCTTGCCGTCGACCCTGATTTCCTCGAAGGCCACGCTTTTGCTCTGCAACAGCTGTTTGGCACGTATGCAATAGGGGCAGTAGTCGCTGGAATAGACGATGACTTGAGCCATTTTTACTTCACCAAAGGAAGGTTTTCGCCGCGCCAGCTGGAAATGCCGCCGGACAATTTGGCGGCCTTGAAGCCGGATTTGAGCAGCTCACGGGCGGTAGTGCCCGCATGCTGCCCCATTGCATCAACGATGATCAACGTCTTGTCCTTGTATTTCTGCAGTTCAGCGGTGCGCGTCAGCACCTTGTCCTGCGGAAAATTCAGGGAACCAACGATGTGGCCTGCAGTGAAGTCCTTTTTCGAGCGCACGTCGATGACCACAGCCTCATCGCGGTTGACCATCGCAGTCAGCTCGCGCGTACTCAGGCTGGCACCGCCTTTGCTCAGTTCGTAGGCAATCAGCAGTGCCAGCAGAATGACGAAGGCGCCGGTGATCAAATAGTGGTTAGTGGCGAATTCAAGCAGGTGAGCAACCATCAGTAGGTTCCAGGGCGTTAAAATGTCGGCCAGTATACACAGCAGCCAAGGTCGGCCAAAGTCCGTACGGCAGTGACGCCGTTTGAACTTGTCCTTAAAATGCCGTTCCCTTGTACTTTATCCAACCAGCATCGAGTGGGTTCTATGACTGCCACGCCAAAACCTCTGGTTCTTATCATCCTGGATGGCTTCGGACACAGCGAAAGCCA
Organism: Pseudomonas coronafaciens pv. oryzae str. 1_6; assembly: GCF_000156995.2. NCBI lineage: Bacteria > Pseudomonadati > Pseudomonadota > Gammaproteobacteria > Pseudomonadales > Pseudomonadaceae > Pseudomonas > Pseudomonas coronafaciens. Next base: position 5,266,418 of record NZ_CP046035.1, read on the forward strand.
CGAAGGCAATGCCATCCTGGCGGCGAAGATGCCCGTCATGGATCGCCTCTACCAGACCATGCCCAACGGCCTGATTTCAGGGTCTGGCATGGATGTCGGTCTGCCGGACGGGCAAATGGGCAATTCCGAAGTCGGGCACATGAACCTCGGCGCTGGCCGTGTGGTGTATCAGGACTTCACTCGCGTGACCAAAGCGATTCGAGACGGCGAGTTTTTCGAAAACCCGACCATCTGCGCTGCGGTAGATAAAGCCGTGAGCGCCGGCAAGGCTGTTCATATCATGGGCCTGCTGTCGGATGGCGGCGTTCACAGCCACCAGGACCATCTGGTCGCCATGGCCGAACTGGCCGTCAAACGCGGCGCCGAAAAAATATACCTGCATGCGTTTCTCGACGGTCGCGACACGCCACCACGCAGTGCGAAAAAATCCCTAGAGCTGATGGATCAGACCTTTGCCCGCCTCGGCAAGGGCCGCACGGCCACGATCATCGGCCGCTATTTCGCCATGGACCGTGACAACCGTTGGGACCGGGTCTCATCTGCCTATAACCTGATCGTCGACAGCACCGCTCAATTCCACGCAGACAGCGGCGTTGCCGGCCTTGAAGCGGCCTATGCACGCGACGAGAACGACGAGTTCGTCAAAGCCACGCGTATTGGCGAACCTGCCCGGGTGGAAGATGGCGACGCTGTGGTGTTCATGAACTTCCGCGCCGACCGCGCCCGTGAACTGACCCGCGTATTCGTCGAAGATGACTTCAAGGACTTCGAGCGCGCTCGTCAGCCCAAGGTCAATTACGTCATGCTGACTCAGTACGCAGCGAGCATTCCGGCGCCCTCGGCATTTGCCGCTGGCAGCCTGAAAAACGTGCTGGGTGAGTACCTGGCAGACAATGGCAAGACGCAATTGCGCATTGCCGAAACCGAAAAATATGCGCACGTGACCTTCTTCTTCTCCGGTGGTCGTGAAGAACCGTTCCCGGGTGAGGAGCGCATTCTGATTCCATCGCCAAAAGTCGCCACCTACGACCTGCAGCCTGAAATGAGCGCGCCGGAAGTTACCGACAGGATCGTGGATGCCATCGAGCACCAGCGTTATGACGTGATCGTCGTCAATTACGCCAACGGTGACATGGTCGGCCACAGCGGGATCATGGAAGCGGCGATCAAGGCTGTGGAATGCCTGGATGTCTGCGTTGGCCGTATTACCGCAGCGCTGGAAAAAGTCGGCGGCGAAGCACTGATAACGGCCGACCACGGCAACGTCGAGCAGATGACTGATGACTCCACAGGCCAGGCACATACAGCTCACACATCCGAGCCGGTGCCTTTTGTGTACGTTGGCAAACGTCCGCTGAAGGTCCGCGAAGGTGGCGTTCTGGCTGATGTGGCACCGACCATGCTGCACCTGCTGGGCATGGAGAAACCGCAAGAGATGACTGGCCACTCGATACTTGTGGCAGAGTAAACCGCTGAAAACCGGCCTATAGCCATCAGGCCAGGCCGGGTTTTTATGTTTCAAGCCCTAAAGCAATGGCTGCGGGGCGTTTTTTTTGCAGCGCATGGCGGGCATACTAGGCCTGACATTTTTTCTCACAATTCCTCGGTATCGCCCACCCACATGCTCCGCGCCTTGATTGCCCTTGCTCTGATCTGCCTGCTCAATCCGGCGTTTGCCGAAGATGAGCGTGTGCAAACCCAAAAACAGATAGATGCTGCGCGTCAGGATGTGACGGAGCTGCAAAAAGTCCTGGGCAAGCTTCAGGAAGAACGTACAGGCGTCCAGAAGGACCTGCGCACCACTGAAACCGAAATGGGCAAGTTGGAAAAGCAGGTCGAGGTCCTGCAAAAGGAACTAAAAAAGACGGAAACCGAGCTGCAAAAGCTCGACGGTGAGAAAAAAAAATTAAACAGCGCCCGCGTTGAACAGCAACGCCTGATTGCTATCCAGGCCCGCGCCGCCTACCAGAGTGGCCGCCAGGAATACCTGAAGCTGCTGCTCAATCAGCAGCACCCCGAGAAGTTCGCCCGCACCCTCACCTATTACGATTACCTGAGCCAGGCGCGTCTGGCGCAGTTACGCAACTTCAATGAAACCCTGCGCCAACTGGCCAATGTCGAAAAAGACATCGACCTGCAACAAGCCCAACTGCTGGTGCAGAAGAGCACTCTGGACAGCCAGAGCGAAGAACTGGCCAAGGTCCGTCAGGAACGCCAGCAAGCGCTGGCCAAGCTCAATCAGGATTACAAGGCCCGCGATCAAAAGCTCCAGGCCCGCCAGCAGGATCAAGCCGACCTCGCCAAAGTCCTCAAGACCATCGAAGAAACCCTTGCACGTCAGGCCCGCGAAGCCGAAGAAGCCCGCCAGAAGGCACTGGTCGCTGCTCGCGAGGCCGAAGAAAAACGTCAGCGCGAAGCGCAAGCCGTCGCCCGCAATAACAGCAAAAGCAATGACAGCACCAAAACCGATGATGAACCCGCGCCGCGCCGCCCGGTCAAAGCCCCCGGCGCAGTCGTTTCCAGTGCAGGTGTTTCTTACGGCGGCCCGTTTGCCGAAGCCCGTGGAAAACTTCCATGGCCTGTCAATGGTCGACTGCTGGCACGCTTCGGTGAAGCCCGCGGTGATGACGAACGGACCAAATGGGACGGCGTCATGATCAGCGCAACAGCCGGAAGCCAGGTGCATGCAGTACACGGCGGACGAGTGGTGTTCGCTGACTGGTTGCGCGGCGCAGGGCTTCTGGTCATTCTCGATCATGGCAATGGCTATTTGACCCTATACGGGCACAACCAGAGCCTGCTCAAGTCGGCAGGTGACATTGTAAAAGCCGGTGAAGCGATTTCCACGGTCGGCAATAGTGGCGGTCAGGACACGGCAGCGTTGTACTTTGCTATTCGTCAGCAGGGTCGCCCCAGCGATCCGGCCCAATGGTGCCGCACTCAAGGATAAGTCGGCGTCAATATCTGTAGGAGTTCGTTAGACATGCTGCATTTGTCCCGCCTCACCTCGCTGGCCCTGGCGATTGCCATCGTTATCGGCGCGCCTCTGGCGCAAGCTGCCGAAAAGACCGCGCCAGCCACGCCTGCAGCAGTCACGCCCGCCAAAACCAATGCCACTGCCAAGCCGCCGCTGCCGCTGGACGAGCTGCGTACCTTTGCGGAGGTCATGGACCGGGTCAAGGCGGCCTATGTCGAGCCGGTGGACGACAAGACACTGCTGGAAAACGCTATCAAGGGCATGCTCAGCAACCTTGATCCGCACTCTGCCTACCTCGGCCCGGAAGATTTCCAGGAGCTGCAGGAAAGCACCAGCGGCGAATTCGGCGGCCTGGGCATCGAAGTGGGCGTCGAGGACGGTCTCGTCAAAGTGGTCTCGCCCATCGACGATACCCCTGCTTCCAAGGCTGGCATCGAGGCAGGCGACCTGATCGTGAAGATCAATGGCACGCCGACCCAAGGCCAGAACATGCAGGAAGCGGTCGACAAGATGCGCGGCAAGATCGGCGAAAAGATCACCCTGACGCTGGTGCGCGACGGCGGCACGCCGTTTGACGTGACGCTGGCGCGGGCGACCATTCAGGTCAAGAGCGTCAAGGCGCAGATGCTGGAGAACGGCTACGGGTACATCCGCATCACTCAGTTCCAGGTCAAGACCGGTGACGAAGTCGGCAAGGCGCTGGCCAAATTCCGCAAGGACAATGGCAAGAAGATGAGCGGCCTGATTCTCGACCTGCGCAATAACCCGGGCGGCGTGCTGCAGTCGGCGGTGCAAGTGGCGGATCACTTCCTCACCAAAGGTCTGATCGTCTACACCAAAGGCCGCATCGCCAACTCTGAGCTGCGTTTCTCGGCAGACCCGGCAGACGCCAGCGAAGGCGTGCCACTGGTGGTGCTGATCAACGGCGGCAGCGCCTCTGCATCGGAAATCGTCGCCGGCGCCCTGCAAGACCAGAAACGCGGCATCCTGATGGGCACCGACACGTTCGGCAAAGGCTCGGTGCAAACCGTGCTGCCGCTGAACAACGACCGCGCCTTGAAAATCACCACGGCGCTGTATTACACGCCGAACGGCCGCTCGATTCAGGCTCAAGGTATCAACCCGGACATCGTGGTACGTCGGGCCAAGGTCACCAGCGAAGCGGACGGCGAGAACTACAAGGAAGCCGACCTGATGGGTCACTTGGGCAACGGCAATGGCGGCGCCGACAAGCCGACCGTTAAAGGCAGTGCAGCAGCCAAGGCGCGTCCGCAGGATGACGACTTCCAGCTCAGCCAGGCGCTCAGCCTGCTGAAGGGGCTGAGCATCACCCGCGGCAATTGACGGATGCGCTTACTCGGCTCTTTGTTGTTGGCACTCTCGATCACTGGCGCTGCCCACGCAGCGTCAGTCGCGCAGGCTGACAAACCCTCAAAAGCGTACCTCAGCCTGATCATCGATGACCTGGGACAAAATGCAGATCGCGACAGCAGGACGCTGGCGCTTCCCGGCCCGGTAACGCTGGCGATCATGCCTGATACGCCGCACGCCACTGACTTTGCCCGCCAGGTACATCGCGCAGGCAAGACGGTGATGCTGCACATGCCGATGGACCCAGCCACCGGGCCATATGCCTGGCACCCGGAACTGCCATTGCCCGAACTGGAAAGCCGTCTCAATGCGGCGCTGCTGAAGGTGCCTTATGCTGCCGGCATCAATAACCACATGGGCAGCCGCATGACCGCCGAACCAGTCGCCATGGCCTGGTTGATGGCCGAGTTGCAGCGGCGTCATCTGTTTTTTGTGGACAGCCGCACCAGCGCAAAAACAGTGGCCGCCGCCGAAGCGCAGCGTATCGGTCTGGCCAGCGTGTCTCGCGACGTATTTCTGGACGATGAGCGCACGGCCGAAGCCATTACCCGGCAATTACAGACGGCAATCGAACTGGCTCACAAACAGGGCTCGGTCGTTGTGATTGGTCACCCCTACCCTGTCACGCTGGACGTACTCGAGCGCGAGCTGCCCAAACTCAAGGCCCAAGGCGTGGAATGGATCGATCTGCGCAGCATGATCGGCGAACGGGGCAATCACGCAAGTGCGGGGCATGGCAAGAACGGGGTGTATCGCTGATTCTGCGAATCATGAAACGCGTCTGTGCGTTTTCCTGATTGTCGTGAGCGTCAGGGCTAGGGGCTAAAAGACCCAACTAAGCAATCTGACGTTCCGCGCAAAGTCGCTGCCGATGAAAATATGCACCTACGCCCACGGCATCAACAGACAGCCTTCCGCTTTACGTGAAGATCTGGTGCCTGCCGCAGGCTGAGCGGTTACTGATAGCGCGCCTTGACGGCATTAACCCAGCCTTCGGCGCGCATCTGATCGAGGGCCTTTTGCAGCCGAGTGACGATTTCGTCAGGCGTGCTTTTGTTCACGGCCAGGTACAACTCGGCGCTGTTGAAACGCAACGCCGTCTTGAACCCGGTAACGCCTTCGAGCTTCGCCAGATAGCGCCCTACAGGATCGCCCACCGCCCACAGGTCGATTTGCCCGTTGGCCAGCTTCTTGACGTTGTCCCGGTCACGCAGCATAAGGATCGGATTCAGGCCCATGGCGTTCAGACGCTCGCCAATGGCGTCGCCCTTGTAGGCACCCACTTTGTAATCGCGGACCTGCTCCAGTGAAGTCAGGGTGATGGGGCTGTCGCCACGCGCAAGCATTATCCAGTCGTAGGAGCCCACCGGGCCGACCCATTTGAACAGCTTCTCCCGCTCGGGCAGGCGAGTGGTGGAAAATACGCCGTAGCCCGGCTTATCGCGAGCAAGCTTGTAAACGCGATCCCAGGGGAAGCGCAGGGTCATGCTGTAACCGATGTTCGCGCGCTTGAACATCTCGCGCACCACTTCGGCGGCGATACCGTCGATGTTGTTTTCCTGCGCGAAATTCTTGCCATCGATCGCCATGTTGAATGGCGGAAAGTTCTCGGTCAGCAGCACCATTGAATAAGGCGGTGACGGGTCGGCCCGAGCCCCCTCACTCAGCAAGGCGCCGACCCCGATCAGGGCAAGAAATAGACGTTTGAACATGTTCCGGCACTCGATCGTGAACGACGCATGCAGAGTGCCGGTAACCCGGTGCACTGTCTAGCCCGGTACTCTGCGATGTCGCTTGCAAGCAATAACCCGCGCCGCAAAGGACCGAAATGAAACGAGCGCCGAATCTTTCAAACCAGGTCTGAAACACGCGACGCTCGCTTTATGGCCGCAATTGCCTACCGCACGACGATACCGCGGCTGGCCATATAAGCCTTGGCCTCGGGAACGGTGTATTCGCCGAAGTGAAAAATACTGGCAGCCAGTACTGCACTGGCATGGCCTTCGATCACACCGGCAGCCAGATGCTCCAGGTTGCCGACACCGCCCGAAGCGATGACCGGTATCCCCAGCGCGTCGCTGATGGCGCGGGAAACACCCAAGTCGAAGCCGTTTTTCATGCCGTCCTGATCCATGCTGGTCAGCAGAATTTCGCCGGCGCCCAGCTCTTCCATCTTTTTCGCCCAAAGCACGGCATCGAGCCCGGTAGGCTTGCGTCCGCCGTGGGTGAAGATTTCCCAGCGCGGAGTTTCGCCCGGGCCGGAGACCTTCTTGGCATCGATGGCAACCACGATGCACTGCGAGCCGAAACGCGCGGCGGCCTCACCGACAAATTCGGGCGTGAACACGGCAGCGGTATTGATGGAGACTTTATCCGCGCCTGCATTGAGCAGGTTGCGAATGTCCTGCACAGTACGCACGCCACCGCCCACGGTCAGCGGAATGAACACCTGACTGGCCATGCGCTCGACCGTATGCAGCGTGGTGTCACGACCATCGACGCTGGCAGTGATGTCGAGAAAGGTGATTTCGTCAGCACCCTGCTCGTCATAACGGCGAGCAATTTCCACCGGGTCACCAGCGTCGCGAATGTTCTCGAACTTGACGCCCTTGACCACTCGACCGTTGTCGACGTCCAGGCAAGGAATGATGCGTTTGGCTAGGGCCACAGGGTCAATCTCCAGCTATTCAGCGTTGTTCGCGGTCACAGAGCGCTTGCGCTTCGGCCACATCCAGCGTGCCTTCGTAAATCGCACGACCGGTGATGGCACCAATGATGCCCGGAGCCTTGGCGTTCAGCAGCGCCTGGATGTCGCCCAGGTTGTGAATGCCGCCCGACGCGATGACCGGGATTCTCGTGGCGGCTGCCAATGCAGCAGTGAACGGGATATTGCAGCCCTGCATCATGCCGTCTTTGGCGATGTCGGTGTACACGATCGCCGCTACACCATTGGCCTCAAAGCGCTTGGCCAGGTCGATGACCTGCACGGTGCTGACTTCAGCCCAGCCGTCGGTGGCGACGAAACCATCCTTGGCATCCAGACCGACAATCACCTTGCCGGGGAACGCACGGCAGGCTTCGGCCACGAACTCGGGCTCTTTGACGGCCTTGGTGCCGATGATGACGTAGCTCACGCCGGCCTTGATGTAATGCTCGATGGTTTCCAGCGAACGAATACCGCCGCCGATCTGGATCGGCAGGTTCGGGTAGCGTCTGGCGATGGCAGTAACCACATCGCCGTTGACCGGCTGACCTTCGAACGCACCGTTCAGGTCGACCAGATGCAGACGGCGGCAGCCGCCGTCGACCCACTTGGCAGCCATCGCCACCGGGTCATCAGAGAAGACCGTGGAATCTTCCATACGGCCCTGACGCAAACGTACGCAGGCGCCATCTTTGAGGTCGATAGCAGGGATAATCAGCATGCTTTTTCCTTGGTCAAAAAGAGCGGCAAGCTGCAAGCGATTAGCTGCAAGTATGCGTACTCATTGATTCTTGCGGCCTGGGGCGGGAAGCTCGAAGCCGCTTCTATTCAATTTTTTTCGAGTGCCCAGAGATCACTTTCGATGCTCTCGAACCGCTCTTTAAGGTGCTGCTGAACATCGAAAATGGCGCGATTGTAGTAATGCGGAGCGATCTCGCGCGTGAACAGCTCAAGCACTTCCGCCACTTCAAAAGAGCCGAGTTCCAGCTCGAAGCGATCGGCAAACAGGCGCTTGAGCTTGTCGATTGCCTGCTGCTCATGCTCAGGCGACAGGGTCAGGATCGGCGGCTTGCCCTTTGCTTTGTTCATACGCTTACCAGCGACCATCCCAGGCGGCGAAGTTCTGCAGCAATTGCAGGCCGTGGGTATGGCTCTTCTCAGGGTGGAACTGCACCGCGAAACGCGAACCATCGGCCAGTGCTGCGGCGAAATCGAGACCGTAGTGGCCGCGCCCGACCACTTGACGCTGGTTGGCGGCATCAATGTAAAAACTGTGTACGAAGTAGAAACGCGCCAGGTCCGGGATGTCGTGCCACAGCGGGTGATCCACGGCTTGCGCCACCTGGTTCCAGCCCATGTGCGGCACTTTCAGGTGTTCGCCCTCTTCATGCAGGTCCTTGCCGAAGAACTTCACCTGGCCGGGGAACAGGCCGATGCAGTCCACGCCACCACTCTCTTCGCTTCTGTCGAGCAACGCCTGCATACCTACGCAGATACCGAGAAACGGGCGGTCCTGGCTAACTTCCCTGACCAGAGAATCGAAGCCCAGACGGCGGATCTCGGCCATGCAGTCGCGAATCGCGCCGACGCCCGGAAATACGACACGGTCGGCTTCACGAATCACTTGGGCGTCACTGGTAATCAGCACACGACCGGCACCCACATGCTCCAGCGCCTTGGCGACAGAGTGCAGGTTGCCCATGCCGTAATCGATGACCGCAACCGTCTGCATCAGAGCACACCCTTGGTGGATGGCATTTGCCCGGCCATACGCTCATCCAGCTCGACCGCCATGCGCAGCGCACGGCCAAAGGCCTTGAACACGGTTTCGATCTGGTGATGGGTGTTGGTGCCGCGCAGGTTGTCGATGTGCAGCGTCACGTTGGCATGGTTCACGAAGCCCTGGAAGAACTCCTGAAACAGGTCCACATCAAAGCCGCCAACCGTGGCGCGGGTATACGGCACATGCATTTGCAGGCCCGGACGCCCGGAAAAGTCGATGACCACACGCGACAGCGCTTCATCGAGCGGCACGTAGGCGTGGCCATAACGACGAATGCCCTTCTTGTCGCCGATGGCCTGGCTGAAAGCCTGACCCACGGTGATCCCGACGTCTTCGACCGTGTGATGGTCATCGATTGCCAGGTCACCCTTGCACTCGATGTCCAGGTCGATCAGCCCGTGCCGGGCGATCTGGTCGAGCATGTGCTCAAGAAAAGGCACGCCGATATCGAATCGGGCCTTTCCGGTGCCATCCAGGTTGATCGAGGCTTTAATCTGGGTTTCCAGAGTATTGCGCTCGACGTACGCCTTACGTTCGACCATCACCAGCTCCGCAAAATCATTGGGCGAAAAAAGGCGAGCATTATAGGCCCAGAAGCGCTCGCCATGAAGCAAACAGACGACCAGCAGGGCATTTTAGTGAGTGAACAGGCTCGCGATGGCGTCACACACCTTGTCGACATTGCCTTCATTCAGACCCGCCATGCACACTCGGCCGCTGCGCAGCATGTAAATGCCGTGAACGTCTTTCAGCTCGTCGACCTGCTGCGGTGTCAACCCGGTGTAGCTGAACATCCCGCTCTGCCTGAGGATAAAGCTGAAATCACGCCCGGGGACTTTCTGCGCCAGTGCCGAGACCAGCCGCGTGCGCATGTCGATGATACGCAGACGCATGGCTTCGACTTCGCTCAGCCATTGGTCACGCAAATGCGGTGTGTTGAGCACTTTGGAAGCCAGAAATGCGCCATGTGCAGGCGGGCTGGAATAGTTGCGGCGCACAGTCGCCTTGAGCTGGCCGAATACGTTGGCAGCCGACGAGGTGTCTTCGCAGACCACCGACAGCCCGCCGACACGCTCGCCATACAGCGAAAAGATTTTCGAGAACGAGTTGCTGACCAGCGTGGTGACACCCGCATCGGCCATTGCACGGATCGCATAGGCGTCTTCGTCCATGCCCTTGCCGAAGCCCTGATAGGCGATGTCCAGAAACGCGATGAGCTGACGCTCCTTGACTACTTCGATCAACTGATCCCACTGCGCAACCGACAGGTCGGCGCCGGTCGGGTTGTGGCAGCAAGGGTGCAGTAACAGGATGCTCTGCGCGGGCAGGCTTTGCACGGTGTCGAGCATGGCCTCGAACCTGACTCCGCCGGTCTGCGCGTCGAAGTACGGGTAGGTGTTGACCTTGAAGCCCGCCCCGCCGAACAGCGCCAAGTGGTTTTCCCAGGTCGGATCACTGACCCAGACTTGAGAGTTCGGGAACGCATACTTGAGGAAATCAGCCCCCACCTTCAACGCGCCCGAACCACCCACGGTCTGGATAGTGGCCACACGGCCAGCCTGCACCAGCGGGTGATCAGCACCAAACAGCAGGGTTTGCACCGCCTGCCGATAAGCGGCCAGGCCTTCCATCGGCAGATACACCGAAGCCACCTGCTCGCCTTGGGCCAGTTGCTGTTGCGCCGCTGCTACACATGCCAACTGCGGGATACGACCCTGGGCGTCGTAATACAGACCGATGCTCAGATTGACCTTGTCCGCACGCGAATCCTTGCCAAAGGTTTCCATCAGCGAAAGGATCGGATCACCGGCGTATGACTCCACGTGGGCTAGCATGCAAACAACTCCTTCAGGCAATAAATCAGGGGTTGCTAATGTAGCAGCGTCTGCAAGGGAACGGGCAGAGCTTCGAGCACATTGAGCCGCAGATGGGTGACGCAGAGCGTCACGCAAGGCATTCCCACGCTGGAACGTGCGGAACGAGAGTCGTCAGTCAGATCACTATCGTGCCCATGCTCCGCGTGGGCATGCCGTTCTGGACGCTCTGCGTCCGCAAAAAAAAAAGCGCCGGCACCGAGGTGCAAGCGCTTTTCTGTTACCGGCAGGCTTTTAGTGGAACAGCACTGCGGTCTTTTGCAGGGTGATCCAGACGCCCCACGCCAACGGGATACCGACGGCCAGCCAGGCCGCGATGACCAGTGGCTTGCTGCTGTCGGATGCTTTCCACTCCAGCGAAGTGCTGGCGTTGGCGCCCTTGTCGTGGCCGATGGCTTGTTCAACAGCCAGTTCGGCGTCGGTCATGAAGTACTTGTCGGCAACCGGACGAATCAGCAGGTTGCAGATAAAGCCTATCACCAGCAGACCCGAGAGGATGTACAGCGTGATGTCGTAAGCATCGGCACGCGCAACACCGTGGCTGAGTTGGTACTCACGCAGGTAGTTGACCAATACCGGACCCAGTACGCCCGCCGCCGCCCATGCAGTCAGCAGACGCCCGTGGATCGCGCCGACCATCTGCGTACCAAACAGGTCAGCCAGATACGCCGGAACAGTCGCGAAACCGCCGCCGTACATCGACAGCACCACACAGAAAGCCGCAACGAACAGCGCGATGCTGCCCATATGACCCAGGGTCGGAACCGACGCGTAAAGCAGGAAGCCCAGCGCGAAGAACACAAAGTAAGTTGCCTTGCGACCGATGTAGTCCGAGCACGAAGCCCAGAAGAAACGACCGCCAATGTTGAACAGACTCAACAGACCAGTGAAACCCGCAGCAATCGCAGCAATGGCTTTCAGTTGATCGGCATTGAGCTGGCTGAATGTCAGATCGTTGCCCAGCAGCTTACCGGCGAACACTTCCTGCAACAGCGGCGAAGCCATGCCCAGGATGCCGATACCGGCCGATACGTTCAGGCACAGCACCAGCCACACCAGACGGAACTGCGGAGTTTTCCAGGCCACGCTGACATGCACGTGACGGTTGGTGATCATCGAGTTCTTGGCCTTGGCGGCCGGAGCGGTCCAGCCTTCTGGTTTCCAGCCGGTAGGCGGAACGCGGTAGCCCAGAGCGCCACCGATCATGAAGACAAAGTAGATCGCCGCCATCACCACGAAGCTCTGCCAGACGCCCACACTTTCAGCCGATGCAAAGTGGCCCATCAGCGCAGTGGCCAGAGGAGCGCCCACCATCGCGCCACCACCAAAGCCCATGATCGCCATACCGGTAGCCATGCCACGCTTGTCCGGGAACCACTTGATCAGGGTCGATACCGGAGAGATATAACCCAACCCCAGACCAATACCGCCGATTACACCCGACCCCAGCCACATCAGCCAGATCTGGTGCGTGTAAATACCCAACGCAGAAATCAGCAGACCACCACACCAGCACAGTGCCGAAACAACACCGGCCTTGCGTGGACCTGCGTGCTCAAGCCAGCCACCCCAAATGGCAGCCGAGCAACCCAGGAAGATAAAGAACAGCGTGTAGATCCAGCCCAGCATGGAGATCTGCCAGTCACAGGTCGACGCAAACATCTGCGCGAAGAAACCCATGTCCGGGGTGCAGGCAACAGGTGCGCTAACACCGACTGCTTTGGACAGCGGCAACCAGAACACCGAGAAGCCATAGGCCATACCGATGCAAAGATGGATTGCCAGTGCTGCTGGTGGAACAAGCCAACGGTTGAACCCGGGCTTGGCGATAATGCGCTCTTTGGACAAGAACGCAGGCTGAACGGCTTCGCCGCCCAAGGCTGTGCTTGTGCTCATTATAATTACCCCAATGTGTGAAGCTCGCAGATGGTCCGCTGGTCCGCCACAGACTCCATGCCGAGCGGCCATGTCTGTTTTATCGGCAGGTTATTCAGATACGTGACAAAAAGACGCACCCAACCCAACAAAAACGGAGACTATCACTCTCTGATGGCAAAAGAGCATCTTCTTACATGCTTTTTATCAACAATATCAGCACCTTAATCCATGCAGTCTATTACCCCATAGATGCCCTCAATTAACCGGTACAGATAGCCTGCTCAAACGTTAGTGGGGCAACTAACTTGCCGATCTGCCCGATACATGAAAAATACCCGGCAGATCCATCACGCGGCACCGCCCTCTTGGTTTTCCCGTACACCCAGTGCGTGCAGCAAGGGTGCGCCATTTTTCGAGCAGGGCGCTGAAGGGCAATAACGGCATCCGGGGCCCGGGATGCTCCCCGGAGCGGTATACTCTCGGGCTAATTTTTGAACATCGACACAAGGACTCGCCCATGAAAGCGTTCGGCAAAATCCTGGGGCTGTTTATTCTCGGGTTGTTGCTGATCATCGTGGCTCTCGGCTTCGCCCTGACCCACCTGTTTGATCCCAACGACTATAAAGACGAGATTCGACAACTGGCACGCGACAAGGCCAACGTCGAGCTGACGCTCAATGGCGATATCGGCTGGAGCCTGTTCCCCTGGCTCGGCCTGGAATTGAACGACGCCCATGTAGCGACCCTGACCGCTCCCGACCAGCCATTTGCCGATGTGCAGATGCTCGGCCTGTCGGTCCGAGTCCTGCCGTTGCTTCGCCGCCAGGTGCAGATGAGCGATATCCGTGTCGAAGGCCTGAACCTGATGCTGCACCGTGATGAAAACGGTCATGGCAACTGGGAAGACATCGGCAAGCCCGCTGTCGCGGCTACCGCAGCATCTGACGACTCGACACCCGCGCCAGCACCAGACGCACCTAAAACGGATCGCCCTGCCCAGCCAATCAGGCTCGACATCGACAGCCTGACGGTCAACAACGCACGCGTGGACTACAGCGATGCCAGAAAAGGCCGCACCTTCACAGCTGAAAGTATCCAGCTGAGCACCGGCCCGATTCGTGAAGCCTCTGATATACCGATCAAACTCACCGCGTTCCTCAGCACCAACCAGCCCGTCGTGCGCACCAAGACCGAACTGGTCGGCCAACTGCGCATGGATCGCGTGCTCAAACGTTATCAATTCGAAGACATGCGCCTTTCCGGCGAAGTTGCAGGCGAGCCGCTGCAAGGCAAAACCGTCACCTTCTCTGCCCAAGGCCAGTTGCTGGTAGATCTCGCCGCGAACATTGCCGAATGGAACAGCCTGAAAGTGTCAGCCAACCAGCTGCGCGCGCTGGGCGAACTGCGCGCCCGCGATCTGGATAAAACCCCACAGATCAGTGGTGGCCTGTCCATTGCCCAGCTTGATCTGCGCACCTTCCTCGACAGCATCGGCCAGCCGCTTCCGGCCATGACCGACGGCGCACTGAGCAAGGTCGAGATGGTCACCAGGCTCGCTGGTACGCCTACCAGCCTTGCGCTGGAAAACCTCAACCTGAAAGTAGACGACAGCAGCTTCACCGGGCGCATCGCCGTCGATGACTTCGCCAAGCAGGCGCTGCGCGTCCAGCTCAAGGGCGATACCTTCAATGCCGACCGCTATCGCCCCGCCGAAAGCGAAGAAAGCAAAGGCACCAAGGCCGCCCGCAAAGCCGAAGTCCAGTCGGGCGAAGCTGCCGCCGTAGCTGGCGACTCGCCACTGCCGGAGCAACCGACCAAGACCGCCTGGAGCACCACAAAGCTGCTGCCACTGGAGCGCTTGCGCACGCTGGACGTCGAGGCTGAGCTGAGCTTCGGCAAGCTCACGCTGAACAAGCTGCCCATCGATAACGCCGCTTTCAAGACCCAGGCCAGCGGTGGCGTGATCAAGCTTGATACGTTGAGCGGCGATCTTTACAACGGCAACTTCGAGGTCAAAGGCAACCTGGACGCCCGGCCCGACATTCCCGTCGCCAGTGTGCAGACGCACATTGCCAAAGTGCCGGTCGAGCGGGTACTGGAAAGCCAGGGCCAGACGCCGCCGGTACGCGGCCTGCTGACCCTGGACAGCAACCTGACCGGCACGGGCAACAGTGAAAAAGCCCTGATCGACAGCCTGAACGGCACCGCCAGCTTTGCCCTCCACAATGGCGTGCTGGTCAATGCCAACCTCGAGCAGCAGCTGTGCAAGGGCATTTCGACCCTGAATCGCAAGCCACTGACCGGCGAACCGCGCGCCAAGGACACGCCCTTCCAGCAGCTGAACGGCAATCTGGTGGTGCGCAACGGCGTGGCCAGCAACCCTGACCTCAAGGTCCGGATTCCCGGCATGACCGTCAACGGCAATGGCGATGTGGACCTGCGCGTGCTGGGCATGAACTACCGCGTCGGCATCATCGTCGAAGGCGACAAGAGCGACATGCCGGACCCCGCTTGCGAGATCAACCCGCGCTTCGTCGGCATCGAATGGCCGGTGCAGTGCCGTGGCCCGCTGGAACTAGGCGCCAAGGCTTGCCGACTGGACAAGGACGGCGTCGGCCAGATCGCCGCAAAACTGGCCGGCGACCGGATCAGCGAAAAGCTTGAAGACAAGCTGAACGAGAAACTGGGCGACAAGGTCAGCCCGGAATTCAAGGACGCGCTCAAGGGATTGTTCAAACGCTGAGCCACAGCCAGCAGTGCAGGAGCGCCATCCTCTGGCGCTCCGCTGCATTGGCAACCCTCTTCACACCCCGACAACGAGAGCCAACCCGGCCATGCAACCCGAACAATTCTCCAGCGCCGTGCTGGACTGGTACGACCGCCATGGCCGGCATGACCTGCCCTGGCAACAAGGCATCACGCCCTATCGGGTATGGGTATCGGAAATCATGCTGCAGCAGACGCAGGTCAGCACCGTCCTGAACTACTTCGACCGTTTCATGGAGGCCTTGCCGACCGTGCAGGCGCTGGCCGAAGCCCCCGAGGACGAAGTACTGCACCTGTGGACCGGGCTGGGCTATTACACCCGCGCCCGTAACCTGCAGAAGACCGCAAAAATCGTGGTTGCCGATCACGAGGGCGAGTTCCCCCGTGACGTTGAAAAACTGATCCTGCTTCCGGGTATCGGCTTGTCCACCGCAGGCGCCATCGCCAGCCTGAGCATGGGTATACGCGCGCCGATTCTCGACGGCAACGTGAAACGCGTGCTGGCGCGTTTCACTGCGCAAGAGGGCTACCCCGGCGAACCCAAGGTGGCCAAACAGCTCTGGGCCACCGCCGAACGCTTTACACCGCACAGCCGCGTCAACAACTACACCCAGGCAATGATGGACCTCGGCGCAACGCTGTGTACACGCAGCAAGCCCAGTTGCCTGCTCTGCCCGCTGGAGCGCAGTTGCGAGGCGCACATGCTCGGCCTGGAGACCCGCTACCCGATCCCCAAACCGCGCAAGACCGTCCCGCAGAAACGCACGCTCATGCCGATGCTCGCCAATGGCGACGGCGCGATTCTGCTCTATCGCCGCCCTTCCAGCGGCTTGTGGGGCGGCCTGTGGAGCCTGCCGGAGCTGGATGACTTCGCCGACCTGCAACATCTGGCCACGCAGCACGCCCTGGAGCTGGGAGAACATCACGCACTGCCGGAGCTGATCCACACCTTCAGTCATTTCCAGTTGAGCATCGAACCTTGGCTGATCAATGTCCAGGAGTCGGCCCATCACGTGGCCGAGGCCGACTGGCTCTGGTATAACCTCGCCACCCCGCCACGCCTGGGCCTTGCTGCCCCGGTGAAAAAGCTGCTCAAACGCGCAGCCGACGTATTGAACGCAGGAGAGTCGTCATGACCCGTACCGTAATGTGCCGCAAATACAAAGAAGAATTGCCCGGCCTGGAGCGCGCCCCGTACCCAGGCGCCAAAGGCGAAGATATCTTCAACCACGTCTCGCAGAAAGCCTGGGCCGACTGGCAGAAACACCAGACCCTGCTGATCAACGAACGTCGTCTGAACATGATGAACGCCGAAGACCGCAAATTCCTCCAGACCGAGATGGACAAGTTTCTCTCGGGCGAAGAATACGCTCAGGCCGAAGGCTACGTACCCCCCGAAAAATAAAGCGTTTCACCCAGTGAAGGTCGTAAGCGTCGGTAATAATTCAAATTTTTTAAAAAACACGCTTGACGACCTCCTGAAAAACACGTCTAATGCGCCCCGTTGCCCAGATAGCTCAGTCGGTAGAGCAGGGGATTGAAAATCCCCGTGTCGGCGGTTCGATTCCGTCTCTGGGCACCACTTTCCGTTTTCGGGTGATGCCAAGCACACCTGAAAGCACACAAAAAGCCCGCCTCGTGCGGGCTTTTTGCTGTCTGGGGCTAAGCCCTGCAATCTTCTTTGACGCGACTGCCCCCAATCGATAAAGCATTGCCTAACCTTCGGATGTAACGCTCTTCACTTAGTCCACCTACTGGACCAAGATAAGCCCCTACGTAACGGGAGGCTATACCATGCAAACCCATAACATCCATGCAGCCAAAACCCACTTCTCGCAGCTGGTCGACGCAGCAGCGAGTGGCGAAACCATTATTATCGCCAAAGCAGGCATACCGGTTGCCAAGCTGGTGCCCATCTCTGCACCCAAGCGCAGAGGAATGTTAAGCCACGTGACGTTTGACGCAGAAGCCTCGGATGCCATGGACGCAGAAATTACAGAGCTTTTTAAGGGCAAGGAATGAAGCTGCTGCTCGATACGCACATTCTAATATGGGCTGCAACCTGCAATACCAAGCTCTCCGCGGCGGCCGCCCAACTTATTGACGATGAGGCCAACACCTTATATTTCAGTGCAGCGAGCATATGGGAACTGACGATAAAAGGTGCAGAGCGCAAAGGCGTGAACCCCGCACTGCTGCGCAAAGAACTTATAGACGCAGGTTATCTGGAGCTACCCATCACCTCTACTCACGGGCTGGCCGTTGCCAGCCTGCCAAACCATCATCGCGATCCATTTGACCGAATTATGGTTGCTCAGGCACTTGCAGAGGGTATTACTCTGGTCACGCATGAGAGCGCCATGCACGCCTACCCTCACACCATCATCGTTTGAATCCACATGCTTTCCGAACAGCCATTAGGCCTCTGATCGAGACTAAATTCGGCACCGAGACGCGCCATCCAGAGCTGTGAGCACTTCCATCCCATTGAACTAATTTTCCCCGTCCGCCCTCGAAGCCATACATTTGCTTTCACAAGGAACACGACGTGCTCAAGTTAACTGCCTCTGCCCTCATCATCGCCGCCACTCTGAGTCTGGCTGCCTGCGACAGCAAGTCCGAGCAGAAAGCACAAGACGCTCAGGCCCATCAGGAAAAATCCCAGGAGAAGATGGAATCTGCTCAGGACAAGGTGAACGAGGCTGCCAAAGAGAATACCGAAGCTGCCAAGGACAAAGCTGCGTCCAAGGAAGCTGCCGCCGAAGAGTCGAAGACCTTCGTGCCGACCTCTGAAGTGACCAACACCATTCAGCCGGAAAAAAAGTGAAAACAGTGAAAACTCTTCACAAACTTTTCACAGGCGACAGGTCATTGTAGAGCTGCTCCCAAGTGTGAATCCTTAAGCCCGCTCCCCCATCGCGGGCTTTTCTTTGCCTGGCGTTTGGCAATTGCAGGCCTGCATGGCCATTCGGCAGAGGCCTTCCATCCCTCGTAAAGCGAAGCGTTCACCGCTCGAACGCATCTGTCTTTTTTGACGCCAAAATTTCTCACCATATTTCCCCTGAAGACTCGCCTTGGCTGATTAATGTCGCAACCTTTTGTGTCGATACCCTTTCACGCAAGTCCACAAATACACCAAGGGGCAGGTTATGTTCGGGAACAAGAACAAAGCTGAACTGACAGCCATGAAGGCCGAGGTAGATGGACTCAAAGGACTGACAAATGCGCTGGAAAAATCAATGGCGGTGGTCGAGCTTGGCCTCGACGGCAAGGTGCTGCGTGCCAACGATAAATTTCTGGCGACGATGGGCTATCGGGCTGAAGAGCTGATAACCAAGACACACCGTGACTTCTGCGACCCGACACTGCTCCGCAGCCGCGAATACACTGACCTATGGACGTCTTTGAAGGCCGGCAAGTTTATCTCCGGGACATTCAAACGCCTCAACAAGAACGGCCACAGTGTCTGGCTTGAAGCCAGCTACAACCCGGTTGTCGATGCGCAAGGCAATGTGTTCAAAGTGGTCAAGTACGCTCTGGACGTGACAGAGCGCGTAATGCTCGAGAACGAAACCAACAGCAAGCTCGCAGCGGTAGACCGGGCCATGGCCATCTGCGAATTCGAGCCCAATGGCAACGTCATCACTGCCAACAACAACTTCCTTAACGTCATGGGTTATGCGCTGGCGGAAATCAAAGGCAAACACCACAGGTCGTTCTGTGAACCGACATTGGCCAACAGCCCCGAGTACTCCGAGTTCTGGCGCAAGTTGAACCACGGCGAGTTCATCGGCGACCAGTTCAAGCGCCTCGGAAAACATGGCCGGGTCGTCTGGCTTGAAGCAACTTATAACCCGGTTTTCGATGTAGACGGCAAGCTCTACAAGATCGTCAAGTTTGCCAGCGACATCACGCACCGGGTCGAAAAGCAGGAAGCCGACGCCCACGGTGCCTCGCGCGCTTACCATATCTCGGCAGAAACCGAGAAAGTGGCTGAACAGGGAACTCTGGTCATTCAGGAAACCGCCCGGGAAATGCGCCAGATCGCTGAAAACATCGGTGCGTCGGCCAAGCTGGTGAGCCAGTTGGGGGAACGCTCCGAGCAGATCACCGCCATCGTCAACACCATTCGGGGCATTGCCGATCAGACCAACCTGCTGGCGCTCAACGCAGCAATCGAAGCAGCGCGTGCCGGCGATCAGGGTCGCGGCTTTGCCGTAGTCGCCGACGAAGTCAGGCAACTGGCAGGCCGCACCAGCGGCTCCACCGCAGAGATCGCTGAAATGATCGGCAAGATCCTCGCCGAAACGCGCGACGCCGTGGCGAGCATGGACGCTACTCAGGAAGGTGCCATTCGAGGTGTGACACTGGCCGACCAGGCCGGACAGGTCATCGTCCAGATCCGTGACGGCGCGAGCGATGCGGTCGAAGCCGTGAACATGTTCGCCAATCGCATGGACGAGGCTGAAGCGTTCGCCGAGCCGGGCAAACGATGACGCATCGTTAATCGCCAACCATAAGAAACCCGCGCTCGGCGGGTTTTTTATTGCCTGGCGGCTGCACTGTGTTTGGCCAGCAGCTTGGTTATCGGGCCGGTCTGCGCTTCAATAGCGGCCATTGCACTTAACAGCCAGCCAAAGGAACGTTCATGGCCTCGCCAGACAAACAGCAAAAACGCGCCAAGCGCGCAAAGATCAAGGCCAAACAGAACCGTTCGGGCAAGGGCACAACCAGCCTCGTCCACCCGGTATTTGCTTCTGCCTTGGTCAATCAGCCGTTCGATGACGTTGAACTCGACCTCAATACCTTCGACTTCAGCGACATCGTCGAGAATGGTTTCGACCCGGCCGACTATGACGACCTGTTTCTGGCGATGAAAGCCGCCGAAGACATCAGCCAACTCGCGCTGTGCGTGGTCTTCCTGCAGTATCCGGTGCTGGCACTGGTCGTCTCCGAAGAGGAAGAAGACCCGGCCACGGACTTCATGATGGGCTTGCTGATTGTGTACCGCGCCATGTACCACGATGAAGACGAGGACACCGCAATCGAATGGATCGAAAGCCCGGCCTTCCAGAAGGACTACACCCTGGCGTCGGACCTGCTGATGAAGAGAGATACCAAAGCTGCACGCTGATCGAGATCGTGCCGACGCATGGCGTCAGCACGACAGTCAGCTCGCAAAGCGCCTGATCAGCCTAGCGCAGCGGCGCCCACACGTCCGTCCTTGCGACGGCGCGAGACGAGCAGGCCGGCACCGATCACCAGCAGGCTAAGCACACCGGTGGCGATGATTTCGATGCGGTGTTCTTCCTGGATCAGCATGATCGTCAGCACTGCAACGATGAACGCAATCACCAACCAGGTCAGCCACGGGAACAGCCACATCTTGAAGTCGATGGCCTCACCCGCCGCAATACGCTTCTGACGCATCCGCAGTTGCGAGACGGCGATCACCAGATACACCAGCAGCGCGATGGCGCCGGAGCTGGCGAGCAGGAAGTCGAACACGGCAGCCGGTGCGATGTAGTTGGCGAATACGGTCAGGAACGCCGCCGCCGTCGACATGATCACCGCCCAGTGTGGCGTGCCGCCCTTGCTGGTACGCTTTGACAATGCCGGTGCATCGCCGCGTTTGCCCAACGAAAACAGCATGCGCGAGGCGGTATACAGCGCCGAGTTCAGGCAACTGGTTACTGCCACCAGTACTACAAGATCGACAATCAGCTTGGCGTTCGGAATACCCATTGCATCAAGTACGGTCTGGTACGAACCCACCTCAGCCAGACGCGGATCGTTCCACGGCACCAGCGAAACAACGATGAAGATCGAAACCAGATAGAACAGGAAGATCCGCCAGATCACCGAGTTGGTGGCCTTGGTGATCTGCTTGCCCGGGTTTTTGGACTCAGCCGCTGCGATGGTCACGATCTCGGTGCCCATGAACGAGAACATGGTGGTCAGCATCGCCGCCAGTACCGCGCCCATACCGTTGGGCAGGAAGCCACCGGTGTCGAACAAATGGCTGACGCCACTGACGTTGCTGGTTGGCAACAGGCCGAAGATCGCCGCCACACCCAGCACCACGAACGCGATGATCGCCACGACCTTGATCAGCGCGAACCAGAACTCGAATTCACCGTAGTTTTTCACACTGAACAGGTTGGTTGCGGTCAGCAGCAGGGTAATGACCAGCGTAAACATCCAGATAGCGATGTTCGGGAACCATGCATGCAGAATAGTTGCAGCAGCGTTGGCCTCCAGCGGGATCACCAGCACCCAGAACCACCAGTACAGCCAGCCGATGGTAAAACCGGCCCAATGCCCGATGGCACGATCGGCATAGGTCGAAAACGAACCGGTGTCCGGCGAGGCCACGGCCATTTCGGCCAGCATGCGCATCACCAATACCACCAGCGTACCCGCCGCGGCATACGCCAGCAGCACGGCAGGCCCGGCTTCTGCAATCGCGTGGCCGGAGCCTACGAACAAACCGGCGCCTATCACGCCAGCGATCGACAGCATCGTGATGTGTCGAGGTTTCAGCCCTTGTTCGAGCTCGGAAGAGTTAGCGGGATTGCTCATAAAACCACCTGTGCAAGACGAGCGAGACACACCGAAGCGTTACGTAAAGAGAAACCTACGGTGCCGTTCTTTATATTTGACGCAAGAATTGCGCCAAAATATTTCGAAAACGACGTCGCTCACAGAATATGCGGCCTGTGGCGTGAACCGCCAAGTGAAACCGAAGACGACTTATATACGCCGTGTGTAGGATTTGTTACCGATTGCCTCAGATTCGTCTACATATGCGCACTAAAAGTGCGCCACCCGCTACCGACGGCTCGCATATGGTGCAGCCTGCGCGTTGCCGCTAAGCAAAAGCTGCTTCCAACCCCCGGCCAAAGCTGGCAACATCGCGCCTTTTTCGCGCACGACCGCCTGAACCCGGCATCGTGCATGCCGCTTTTCGACAGTCTGCTGCTGCGACGCGATACCCCGGCGAATGCCTTCACCAAGGCAATGACATGCCGATGGTTGCGCTTCAACCGCTGTGCTAGCTTGGCGTTCGCGCGCAGCAAGAGCGCACACTTCAATGAGGTCCCCACATGGCCGAGGCCACGCCCGCCCTGGAAATACGCAACCTGCACAAGCGCTACGATCAGCTTGAGGTGCTTAAAGGCATCTCGCTGACGGCACGCGATGGCGACGTCATTTCGATCCTCGGCTCTTCCGGCTCCGGCAAGTCCACGTTGCTGCGCTGCATCAATCTGCTGGAAAACCCCCATCAGGGCCAGATTCTGGTGGCGGGCGAAGAGCTGAAACTCAAGCCAGCGCGCAATGGCCAACTGGTTGCTGCCGATAACCGGCAGATCAACCGCCTGCGCAGCCAGATCGGTTTTGTGTTTCAGAACTTCAACCTGTGGCCGCACATGAGCGTGCTCGATAACATCATCGAAGCCCCGCGTCGCGTCCTCGGTCAGAGCAAGGCCGAAGCCATCGAGGTGGCAGAAGCGCTGCTGGCCAAGGTCGGGATCGCCGACAAGCGTCACGTCTACCCCGCTCAACTCTCCGGGGGCCAGCAGCAACGGGCTGCCATTGCACGCACACTGGCCATGCAGCCAAAGGTTATCCTGTTCGATGAACCGACCTCGGCACTCGATCCAGAGATGGTTCAGGAAGTGCTCAACGTCATTCGCGCACTGGCTGAAGAAGGCCGGACCATGCTGCTGGTGACCCATGAAATGAATTTTGCGCGTCAGGTATCAAGTGAAGTGGTGTTTTTGCATCAGGGAATGGTCGAAGAACAGGGCACACCACAGCAAGTGTTCGAAAACCCGCTGTCGGCACGGTGCAAACAATTCATGTCGAGTCACTGCTAACGGAGCAACACCCCATGCAGATGTATAAAAAGATCTTGATGATCGCGGCAGCCACTCTTGCCTTCAGCGGCAGTGTACTCGCCGAAAAAATGAAAATGGGCATCGAAGGCGCTTACCCGCCCTTCAACAACAAGGACGCCAGCGGACAAGTTGTCGGCTTTGATCGCGAGATCGGTGACGCCCTGTGCGCCAAGATGAAGGTCGAGTGCGAGGTCGTGACGTCGGATTGGGACGGCATCATTCCGGCCCTCAATGCCCAAAAGTTCGACTTCCTGATCTCGTCGCTGTCGATCACCAAAGAGCGCGAGAAAATGGTTGATTTCACCACCCCGTACTACTCCAACAAGCTGCAGTTCGTGGCCCCCAAGACGTCATCCATTGATGTTTCGTCCATTGAAAAAGCCAAGGAAAGCCTGACCGGCAAATCAGTGGGCGCACAGCGCTCGACACTGGCCAGCACATGGCTGGAAGACACGCTCGGCATCATGGACGCCAAACTTTACGACACTCAGGAAAACGCGTTCTTTGACCTGGTGGCTGGTCGTATGGACGCCATGCTGGCCGACAAGTACGCCAGCTACGAGTGGCTGAAAAGCGAGGCCGGTCAGAACTTCGAGTTCAAGGGCGAGCCTGTTGTGGAAAACGACAAAATCGGCATCGCCGTGCGCAAGGGCAATGATGAGTTGCGCGAGCGTCTGAATGTTGCCCTGAAAGAAATCATCGCTGACGGCACCTATAAAAAGATCAACGACAAGTATTTCCCTTTCAGCATTCTCTGATTCACCTGACAGCGTCGCCGCCGCTTCAAGCCGAAGCGCGGCGACCGGTCCCGATAAAGCCTGCCCATGAACATTGATCTCCACGGATTCGGCCCGGCCCTTGCGGCTGGCGCGCTGCTGACTGTCCAGCTTGCACTCGCAGCCCTGTGCCTGGGCCTGATACTCGGGCTGCTCGGCGCCCTGGCCAAAACTTCGCCCTACGCGTCGCTGCGATGGCTGGGCGGTACTTATTCCACGCTAGTACGCGGCGTTCCAGAACTGCTCTGGGTGTTGCTGATTTACTTCGGCACCGTCAACGGCATGCGCGCCTTGGGCGAATTGTTCGGCATACCGGACCTGGCCCTGAACGCTTTCGCTGCCGGGGTAATTGCCCTTGGCATATGCTTTGGCGCCTACGCGACCGAAGTGTTTCGCGGCGCGATTCTGGCGATACCCAAAGGCCACCGAGAAGCAGGACTGGCGCTGGGCATGTCACGCTCGCGCATCCTGTTCAAACTGGTCCTGCCGCAAATGTGGCGCATTGCGCTGCCCGGTCTCGGCAACCTGTTCATGATCCTGATGAAGGACACCGCGCTGGTTTCGGTGATCGGCCTTGAGGAAATCATGCGTCACGCACAGATCGCCGTCGGCTTTACCAGAGAGGCATTCACGTTCTATATGGTTGCCGCCGTCATGTACCTGTGCCTGACCGTACTGGCCATGATCGGTATGTACTTCCTTGAAAAACGCGCCGGGCGCGGCTTTCTTAGGAGTGCGACATGAACTGGGAAGTCATCATCAAGTGGCTGCCACGGCTGGCGCAGGGCGCGACCCTGACCCTGGAGCTCGTGGCCATTGCTGTCATTGCCGGGCTTGTTCTCGCCATCCCGCTGGGCATCGCCCGCGCGTCCCGGCTCTGGTCGGTGCGCGCCCTGCCCTACGCCTATATCTTTTTCTTCCGCGGTACCCCGCTGCTGGTGCAGCTGTTTCTGGTCTATTACGGCCTTGCACAGTTCGATGTGGTACGTCAGGGGCCGCTGTGGCCTTACCTGCGCGACCCGTTCTGGTGTGCCGTGATCACCATGACCCTGCACACCGCCGCCTACATCGCGGAAATCCTGCGCGGCGCCATTCAGGCCGTGCCGGTAGGTGAAGTCGAAGCCGCGCGAGCGCTGGGCATGTCGAAATGGAAGGCGCTGTTCTATATCGTCCTGCCCCGCGCCACCCGCATAGGCCTGCCCGCCTACAGCAACGAAGTGATCCTGATGCTCAAGGCCAGCGCCCTGGCCAGCACCGTTACGCTGCTGGAACTGACCGGTATGGCGCGCACCATCATCGCCCGCACCTACATGCCGGTGGAGATTTTCTTCGCCGCCGGGATGTTCTACCTCGTCATGACCTTCGTGCTGGTGCAAGGCTTTCGCCTGCTGGAAAAGCTATTGCGCGTAGACGCAACCCAGGGACGCTGATATGAAAGGTGCTGGCGTTGACCCAACCAGCACCTTGTCACGCGAAACTATCGATATGCCAGCAACCCCAAGCTTGCAGGATGAACACCTCGGCAGCCACTTCGGTGCGCTGGACAGCTTCCTGTTCGCGCATCAGGCCCTGTGGCGACCCAAGCCGTTCACCCACCTGCGCCTCCCGTGGGAAAGCAAATACCCCAAGCTGGCGCAGTGGCTGCGGCAACGCACACTGGAACAGGCCGACGCCGCACACAATCACCCGGAGCGGCTCGACGCGCCCTTCCCGTTCGCGCAACTGGCTGGCGAAGCTGTTGCGCTTAGCCACGTCGCCGAGCTACCGGTTTACCCGCTGGCGTCGGTCGATGCGCGCATGAGCGTCGATGTGCCGGGGCGCAAATGGCAGCAGATCGAAGCCTTCGCCAGCCATCTCGACATGCGCGACAGCGCGACCCATTGGCTGGACTGGTGCGCAGGCAAAGGCCATCTGGGCCGGCGCCTGACTGGGCACGGCCAGAGCCTGACCTGCCTGGAGCAAGACCCGGCGCTGATCAAGGCGGGCCTTGCCCTCAGCGCCCGACAAGGCATCGAGGCGCGTCATGTGTTGCAGGACGTGATGGCCGATGACGCCTGGCGCTGCCTGCAACCGCATCACACGCCAGTCGCGTTGCACGCCTGCGGTGACCTGCACATTCAATTGATGGAGCTGGCCAGCCAGACCGGTTGCCGGCATATCGCAATCGCGCCGTGCTGTTACAACCGCACCCAGCAGGAGCACTATCAGCCGCTGTCCAGCGAGGGCAAGGCGTCAGGGCTGAAACTGTCGCGAGACGAACTGGGCCTGCCCTTGAGTGAAACCGTCACGGCAGGCGCTCGCGTGCGCCGCCAGCGTGATACATCGATGGCCCGTCGCCTGGGCTTCGACCTGCTACAGCGCAGCTTGCGTGGCGTTGATGAGTACCTGCCCACGCCGTCGCTGCCTGCATCATGGCTGGACGAGTCTTACGCTGATTATTGCGGTCATTTGGCCAGGCTCAAGCATGTGCCGACCCCAGGCAAGCAGGACTGGGCCTGCCTGGAAGCTGCTGGCTGGAAAAGACTGGCCGAAGTGCGCAACCTGGAGCTGCTGCGAAACCTGTTTCGGCGTCCACTGGAAGTCTGGTTGGTGCTGGACAGGGCGATGTATGTGCAAGAACAGGGTTATAGCGTCAGCGTTGGCGCTTTCTGTGACAGCCAGCTTACCCCTCGCAACCTGCTGATTCTGGCAAGAAAATCGTAAGGCAAAACACGCGAGTAACCTGTGGATAAGTCTGTTGATGAAAATGTGGATGAGCGCGTTAAAGCTTGGCGCGCCAGTTAATCAAGCCCCTGATTTTTTCTCGCCATACTTCTCAATGCCCGCAAAAACAGTGCTTTGCGGCACTTTCAATGCTCTTGCACATATCTGGCCACGCACGCAAATCTTTATAGGCCAATTGTGCATAAAGATTTGGTAAAGGCTCTGGCACAGGCTTGTAGCAGGGCTGAATCGTGTACAGGTTGCAGCCTGCACACGATCATTTTGACAGGATGTGTCAGGCCTCTTCCACGCACTCCAGCGAACGCTCGACCATGACTTTGGCCATTTCCATCATGTGCACGGAGGCGAACGCCAGATCCCGCTGCGAGCCTTCCATTTCATCGCCAAGTTCGTGAGCAGTGGCCGACGCACATCGGAGAAAGTCCAGTGCATGAATCAATGTCGCTTCCAGGCTTATAAAGTCAAATTTGCCGTCGTGCGGTTCTTTGGCTGGCCGGGAAGTCGGCAGGTAACATGCCATGGCACGCTTGACGACAGCTTTGTCCATGACAGGCGCATTACTGAGCGGCCTGTTGGGCGGATCGGGGGTTACTTTGACCATGCTTAGCTCTCTCCTCAATGGAAACTGCCACTTGGTCGCGACTAAACGATTGAGGTGGCAGCTGTACGAAGGTTAGTCGACCGGGAGCTAAGACCGGCGCACCCGAAGGCGCCCTTACGCACAGCCGCCATAGAGTGCAGGAAGAAAACCTGTACGTGACAGCGACGCGATACGCCTTAACTCAAATCCGGGCGACTAAACCCGATCGCTGATGTGCGGCGACGGACGGAGAGTAGAAGCACAGATCGAGAGGCGCAAGCGGTCGGGGATTCTCTCGGAAATGTCCTTCAAAAGAAAGAGACCAAACCTGCAAAAACCCGCCTGAAGCATTGCAAAAGATGATCTCAGACCACGTGCGCAAAACGCTGTGGGAGCGAACTTCTTCACGAAGACTGAGCGGATGACATCAGCACACAACGCCCGGAATCCTGGCTGAAGGCAACAGGAGTGGACTTGTCCACGATCTGTCGGGAACCGACAGTAAGGTAAATAGACGCACCAAGCCGCGTCCATCAGACACCGAACGGGCAATGCCCTTTAAAACTGATCATCCTTCAAACGCGTAAACGGCACACTGCGGTTCTGCAACTTGCGCAACGTCAGCTTGTAGGCACTGGACTTGATCTGGCTGCCCATCGGCGTTTCCTCCAGCAAAATACGCCCCGACGCAAACGCGCAGCCCGTATTCAGCATCCGGTACTTGAGCAGGTACAGCCCAGGGTCCATCTTGGCGAAACTGAACACCGCCCCGGCAGGCACATACGCATGCCGAAACGCCCTGCGCCCCACCGCATCCGTGACCTTGGCATACACCGCCGAATCCCCGGCCGAGTTATCCACAGTGATCTGCGACCAGCCGTTGTCCTTGAGCAACGGCATACCCTTCAGATACCCCGGTTTGTCCGGCCAAGGCTCGCCCATCGGATCCAGCCGAGGTAACTCACATTCGGAGGCCACAGGATCAACCGTCTTTACCGGGCTGGCCACAGATGGCTCAACGGCAACAGCAGGCAAAGGCTTGACCCACGTCTGCGCAACCGGCACAGGCTCAGGCGGCGCAAATGACTTGCCCGCATCAGGGTCATACCCCATCCACGCCCCACCTGCGCAAAACACCACGAACAGCAAGGCCCAACGCAACACATGACGGCGACGCTTGCCACTAGAGGGGGATTTAGAAGAAAGAGCAGCCTTGCCAGCCGCCCCAGGCTGAACCGTGCGCTGAGGCGCAACAGAGCCATGCGCAGCCGCCGAGCCATAAACATGCACAGTCTGCCCTTTGACTGCCTGCGCCTGCCTGCGACGAGCAGCGTCAGCACGAGCCTTGTACTCATCGGCAGCCAGCTGCGCGTCATACGCCGCACGCTTGCCCGCATGCGATAGCACATCATGGGACGCATTGACGACGCCCATCATGTCCGAGGCATAGGGATCGGAATTCCTGTCCGGGTGCAGCTTCTGCGCCAGCTTGCGATAAGCCTTCTTGATCTGCTCAGGAGAGGCATCGCGAGCAACACTCAGCAGCTCGTAATGCGTGGGCGTTCTCTGCATTGCACTTGCTGTCCATGGCCGACTGCCATTTTTGATACAACTGTATCGGCCACAAAAACCCAAACTCCAGCAAAAATGCCACACCCGCGCCCCACAAACGAAAGCACCACACAGAAAAATACCCGGATCCACAGGACCCGGGCATTCCCTGACATTGATGGAGCCTTCGCGAGCATCCAGACGCACATTCATGCGATTCAGACCCCCATCCTCAGCCCCACCTTGCGCACAGCCCGAAAGGGCCAGACACTGATACAAATATCCTTCAACAACCCTTCAGCGAATGACCCGCGTGTGGCAAACAACACCCCAAGCCTGGTTACGATCCATCGCATCACTCATCAGATAATCCTTTATCTGCTGGCTGAAAAGCCAACGACCTGCACTACTGACTCAGTAGCCCGGGCCGTTGAGAACAAGCCTATGCAAAGCCCCCATCCCGCGCAACAGCCTGAAAACGGGCAATCCTGATCATGATCTGTTGATGCGCCAGATAGCCATCAGCGCCGCACGCATCGGTCTGCCCAGCCAGGTTAAAATCCCCCACCCGTCAGCGCCGAAGTCCTCAATAAAGAGCGACAAAATCGCGCCCAATACCACAGCGCTCACACGCACCAAACAGACCAATCCCCATAAACCAAAGGAAACGTCCTGCGTCGCGCTGCGCCCAAGTCCCACTCAAAGCACCAATGGTCGATTTTTTTCAACTGAATCAGACAGCTAGGGTTTACAAGCGCATCAGAAGCTATATACTCGCAGCCCATTACGCCGGTATAGCTCAGTTGGTAGAGCAACTGACTTGTAATCAGTAGGTCCCGGGTTCGACTCCTGGTGCCGGCACCATTACTACATAAATCACTGATTTCCTTGCGGATTTCGGTGATTTTTTGTTTTTGGGTCACGTAGGTCCTACACAGGGCTACGACGTGTCTCAACGTGACAACCTTTACCGCAGACAAAGCGGCATCTACGTCCTTCGCATCATCGTGCCGATTCGCTACCGGGAGCAAATCGGGCAAAACGAAATTCATATTTCTACACGTGCTACTGATCGGAGCGCGGCGAAGGCTGTAGCATGCCGGTTCCAGCGTGATTGGCACGCTTGCCTTAGCGAGTTGGAAGTGGATAACCATAAGCTTGTTGACATCGGCACTCTCCTGACTGGCAAAGGAGTGATCAGCATTAGTGAGCTAAGCGCGGGATCAGGATTAGAGGTTAGTTTCCTGCTGAGGGAAATATTAAATAGTAACCTGCCAGTCGCATATGCAGCGAACTCACAACCAGGATTTCTTGTTCATGACTTTCTTGGAGTCGAACGAGAAGCTGACACCGGCGGTTTTGTTCTGGACAACGCAATGGAGATTGGGGAGGTCCACACCTTCAACCGCTTTCTGAGACCGTTTTCTGCTCGCCGGGTGATTCTTGGCATTATCGAAAGTGGTTTCTGCGATGAAGAGGTCTTCCGTATACCAAATCGAAGTAGAGCAGCAGCTTTTTTTGACCTCCCCGGTATTCGCCTCACCGCAAGCAACGTATTGATGTCGAAGATGCAGGCACAGAGACTGATAACTGGCCCAATTTCGGCGGCTCTAGAATCAACTGGGGGCATCGCTCGACCACTTGGCTTTACTGCGTCAGAGTCAGCAATTACGGCGAGCCTGCCACCCGAGTGCTGCGGACCAAAAAGGGCAATGCAAACAACGTCGTCATTGATGGCGATGTTTCTAGAATCCAAGAAGGTGCGCTGGGGGCTGGGGCAACAGAACAAGATGGCGGGCCACTGCCGGACTTTTGTGGAACTTATGAAAGATCCATTACTGGGAGCGCTGAGCCGAGAGCTGGTTCGGGAATACACGCGGAAGCTAAAAAACATGCCCGCCGACCGGAACGCCGCTAGCATTCGCCACGGCACAAGTGACGCAAACCAATTACTAATATTGGCAGAGCAGAACGACGAAGTCCGGCTATCGCTAACAAGCGTAAACGACTATATGAAGTCGCTGTCGAGCATGTTTACTTGGGCCAAGGACGAAATGATTCTTACCCACAATCCCGCGAAGAACATATTAGAACGACCGACTAGTGTAATACGGGACCAAGACCAACGCTCACGGTTCGAGATAGAACATCTTACTAAAATATTTTCGGCCAGTTGGTTCTTAACAGGCACCGGTGAAAGGAACAAGCAGGGGCGGTTCCATCACTTTAGACCGCATCATTATTGGCTACCACTGCTGGGAATTTACACTGGCGCTCGACTCAATGAAATCGCACAACTTACTTTAGATGATATTAAAATAAGTGATTCCGGTGTTTACTATTTCGATATAACACTGGAAGTTTCTGAAGGAAAAACCATCGTTACTGCTGAGAAAAAAACGCCTGACAAAATGCTTAAAAATAGAAACTCGAAGCGGACTGTCCCCATGCACCCTCACCTTGTAGATTTAGGTTTGCCCAAATATGTGGCTGCCCTTGAAGACTCTGGTTATGACCGCCTATTTCCCGAACTCGCCCACAATGCAATCAAGGGTTATGGGAAACCTGCTGGCACTCGGTTCAACGAGCGCTTTCTTGGACAGAAGCTTAAAATCCCCCGTGATGGAAAACTTAGCTTCCATAGCTTCCGCCATGGATTCATTACGGCGCTTGACGAGCTCGATACTCCGCCGACTATTCAGGCTCAGCTCGCCGGCCATGTAAGAGGAATAACGGAAACAGCAAACCGCTATAGAAAAGACCGGGACGCTGATCAGTTAAAACAATATATAGACCCGTTATTTTTTGCGCTCCCACCCATCAAAAAATTTGTGGTTCAGGACGGTCTTGACGCTGTTCGCGATGCTTTATTTATAAAAGAAAAAATCGCTATTCAGCAGACCTGAATCTAGTGGTCACGGCAGTAGTATTTTCTTCAAGCTGCGTTGGCTCTCGAGAGAGGGGAGCTGACTGACCTAGAGTTCTACCAAGATCTGAAAAAACCTTTCAGCATATTTACCAGTGCCAGGCGACCGGACATCGATTCGAGCTGAGCCCTGAACAGGCCAGCTCGCTATGTCAGAACAATAAAATACTGGAATCAGGGTATGCTCCCAACTGAAGTTAACACTACAGCCCGTTTAGACCATGATATACAAAGGTCATAAATCGGCTTGCTGCCTCTCTCTGATCTTCAATATTGTTTCCAGTCCAAAGGTGGTGAGCTGGGTTTAGATCCTCTCGCCAAGCATGTAACGCATCCTTTACATCAGATGAAACACATCCATGATCAAATAAACCGTCAATACGCTCCCCGAGAGGAAGAATGCCTAGTTTGTATTCCGACATTTGCTTAGCAAACCGGTGATCAAGCTCATACTCCAAGAACACCCTCAAATCTCCTGAGCCGCACCCAGGTGCAATTGCCTCAATGAATCTAAAAATCTCGTCTCGCTTCTTTTGATGATCCGTTTTAATGAAATCTTCTATATCGGCTATGCATATTGACGACTCGCTCCCAATATTTTCAATCATACAGAAACTGAGCGGCTTATTTTTCTTATGTTTAACCAATAAGTCTGCCACTCCCTGCTCATAGTGACTCAGAACTATTACCTGCCGAACTTCAGTGGCAAGATTGATAATGCCTCGATGGACTGACCCAACTCGATTGGAGTCAAAAGAGGTTACAGGGTCATCGAATACTACAATAGATCCGGCCAGCTCAGCATCGGTCTGACCTATCAAAGAAGCCCAAAAAACCGATAAGGCAAGCGCTCTACGGTCTGACTCACTAAAGACCCTGTCAATATTAGATTCTGCGATCAAGTTATTTTTAAACAAAACCTTAAGAAAGTAGATAGGGGTATTCCCTCTGTTATCTATACCTTTCACTAACTTAAAGTCTTTACTGCCAAAATCGACAAAGCACTTATCCACTCGATCAAAGAATGAGTCAATGAAGTCGCTTTGTTCGCGTCTAAGCTGCTCAAGAAGCTTCGGGAAGCTCCTCCCCTAAATCGCTATCCTCCTTATTAAGTCGCAGCCATTCATCACACTGCACGACTCTTTCCAGTCTTTTTATTTTCAGGTTAACATCGTCACCGGAGGCTTTTAGCTTCGTCAGTTTTTCTGAAAGAGACTCATGACTTAGTCCATCTCTGAACTGACGAATGACCTCGTGAACAAGCTTCGTCGATGAGTTGTATCTTTCTACGGCTGAGCCTAGAGATTCAAGAGTTTCTTTCCAATCACCAAAATCCACCATTTCGAGCGCTAATTGAGGAGCTGCCTTCTTCTGTTCGATAAGGCTGTTAACCAATGAGAGAGTGCGGGCGTAACCTTCTACCCAACCGTCTACAATGGAATTTAAACTTTCCTCTTCTTGACGAACTGCTTCGGAGTATTGTTGAAACAACGGCTGCTCGGCCAATTCCGGATATGACAATCTAACCTTAGCATTTTGCTCAATGAGCAGCCTTATTCCGGAAAGCTCAAAGCTATTAATTTTTCCGCCATTAAGATCAAGTATGCGCGACACAGACTCTTGATGCGACCTAAAGCCCGCATCAAAACTAAGCCTGTAAAAATCTATTAAATTATTTGCCGAATCACCGAGCGCTTGCCCACAAAACAAACACTCTTCACCTTGAGCCTGATTTAACCCTTGGCGTATCCAAGCCTCTGCTCCCTGCACTTCCTTAAAGCATTTCTCGATGTGATGAGATACAGCTTTTTTAGCTTCCTCATGAACACCTTCGTGAGTCCTTACAAGCACATCATTCAGTTCATCAAAGCTCACACTCAGAGTATTGTCACTCCGCAATGGCTTTAAAATTTCCCGTGCGAGAATTTGTTCAATCTGTTTTTTCTGTTTCGATATGGAAGACCATTCATCTCGCAGTTGATCTCTATTAATCTCGAGCTGGTCTTTGCCTTCATGCACTTTGAGAGCAATGAATTTATGTATGTCAGCAACATCACTGAACGCATCTTTTGTGAGCTTGTTTCTGGCTCTAAGCGCCTCCCCCTTTGCTTTATTTTTCTCAGCAATTAAGTTAGCCTTCTCCACGCCCTCCGCGCCGAGGACAAAAGAACTGAATTGCTCCTTTGTTTGTCGGGTAAACGCTCTGGCTGCAAATAGATTTTGATGATAAAAGCCATCATCAAAAACATGTAGTCGTAACGACGCAGGGAGCTGAGCCTGCCAGTTACCATTCTTGTATATTACAGCGACTTCCCTTTGCCCCTCCTCTTGGAAGCTGAGTGCAACCTCCTGATCAGCCTGATCAAGAGGAATTGATAACCTCTTCTTTATAGGTCCTGAGTGCCCAGCTTTCAGACTGGTAAATATATCGCTTAGCGTAGACTTACCGTATGTATTCAAACCAAACATTATGGCGATTTTGTTAAACTCTACTCGACCAGAGGTGCAGTTTCGAAAACGGCCTACGTTCTGTATTTTTGATATTCGTTTTAGCACATCCCTGCTCCGAGAAATTCAACTACATAATTAGAGTGCTCTTCCGCGCAAACGACAGAAAACGACCGTTTTCCGGCACGTCTAACGGGGGGCGCCCTTCCCTGTCAGGAAATTAGCCTTGGCTTTTCTGACAGGCCATCCTATTTTCGACATCGTATTCCTACAGGAGAAATAGGCAGATGGCCACTTTTGGTTACGGACGTGTCTCAACGTCATCGCAGGACTCAGAGAACCAGCGACTAGAGCTCGCCGGTGCCGGTTGGGCAATTGACTACTGGTTTGCAGACACCATCAGCGGTAAGTCAGCGTCCAGTCAGCGGCCAGCGTTCAAGGATTTGCTTTCCAAGATTCGTGACGGAGAGACCTTGCTTGTAGCAAAGCTGGACCGACTCGGTCGGGACGCAATAGATGTGCTGCAAACTGTCAGAGATCTGGGGACTAGAAACATCAAGGTAGTGGTCCATCAGTTGGGCTCAACTGACTTAACCTCACCAGCTGGGAAGCTGTTGCTGTCAATGCTTGCAGCGGTGGCGGAAATGGAACGGGACTTACTGATTGAACGGACTCAAGCCGGACTATCCCGGGCACGGTCAGAAGGGAGAGTGCTTGGCAGACCGCCTAAGCTGACGCCTAAGCAACGTTCGGAAATCACAGCCGCGCTGAGCAAGGGCGCCAGTGTTAGCGCCCTATCGAAGTTATACGGGGTCTCACGAGCGACTATAGCGGGAGTCAGGGTCGATCAGATGCTTCCATGAAACCGCCGACCTTTAACATCGAGTCATTGGAGGTCGAAAGGTGCTCTGCGAAAGGGCTGATAGGTTTAAATGCAGAATCACCAACGCCTCGGAACCACAAGGCGGACCATCCAGCCAATTCGGAGTATTTGCCCGAATCTCGCACGCGACTGACATGGATAAGAATCACGCACCCGGGCCTTGGCTCGATTTTCACCAAAGGCAAGTCCGAGCATTCGACATCCGCATTCTGATTCACATGCAAGTGATACTTCTTAAATACTCCTGCCACCCCTTCCTTGAATCCTTTCGCTGGAATAACCGAGAGCACTGAACTGTTGTGCCGACGCAAAGCTGTTTCCAAATCGCAAGCACCAATATCGTTTATTAACGCTCTCAGTGGTGGAGATACGTCTGTGTAGCAATCGTTCTCCTCCTCTGGGGTCACGGGCAAAGCTTCCGTCATATCAGGCGACACAGCTGCGTATACCGGAGCGTCACTCACGGCGGGAGCAGGCACGTCAGCGGCGGGAATCCTGGATACGTCCCCATCGTCAGAACACCTCGTTATCGAATTCCCTACGACAATGATAAAACCAACAATGCCAGCAAGCTTCATCAAGAACTGCATAACCCATCTCCCTATTTTTGACTGCCTAACCGGCAACACGACTGCATCCTTTGAGCGCCTGCTTAGCCATAACCAAGACAGGCAACGCCCCCGCTAGGTTTGAAAAGTTCCGATTAGAGCGTGGCCTATCAGTCTACATCGCCGCCAAATCTGCGGGATGAAAACTTCCCTGCGCAAACGTTTTGGATTGAGAGTCAGAGAACTCCGGATTGCTTCTGGAATGAGCCAAGAGGCTTTCGCTGACCATGCCTCAATCGCACGCAGCTACATGAGTCGCATTGAGCGCGGAGGGGCTAACCCTTCTCTCGACGCGATTCAGGTGCTCGCGGAGGCCTTAGGGGTAGATGCGGGCGCGCTTTTTGAGATCGTTGAACCAGCGACTTCATACGACGCCGTAGAGGTCCCTTATGCCGAGGATGGAACTTGTTTCAACCCGGGACTAGCCAGTCCGCGAGACGGCTCATTTCGGGTTGGCGAAAAATCTGCCGAGCTTCGGCTTGGCTCATTTGAAGAAGCGCTGGCGCATCTTAGAAAAATGCCAGTCGCCAAATGGCGTCGCCCGAACGTTTCAGGAAATTGGGGACTGGTATCAGCAGTTCATTGGCGGAAGCTGAAACCCGCTAAAGGTCGATCTCGCTAGCACTTTTGAGGGGAGTTGATTCTGAAACGAATAAACCCTCAAAACCTGTGCGTGACGGTAGCGTTTCGTTTCAAAAGACGACTCACGGATTTGGCTGAAGCCCTTATTTTTCATGGGCTACAGTCGCCTTTGATGGCATCAAAAATTGTCACTCTAGAAACGAAAAAAGCTACACGTTTCTGACGTATAGCTTTTGATTTGAGTGAGCCATCCGGTAGAGAAGGTTGTATCCCCCCTAACCCCGTTCAGACGAACAGGTTAGGGAGTTTTCCTTCAGATCCACCGAATGGTATCGCCATCCGTATAGAGTTTCTCTGACGTCTGTAGCTGAGCTTTCACAATCACCAATATAAGACGTCTCAGGTTTCTAATGGCATTGCGCTCGACTCGGTCTCAGCTGCCTTGGGCATC
Organism: Pseudomonas coronafaciens pv. oryzae str. 1_6; assembly: GCF_000156995.2. Taxonomy (NCBI): domain Bacteria; kingdom Pseudomonadati; phylum Pseudomonadota; class Gammaproteobacteria; order Pseudomonadales; family Pseudomonadaceae; genus Pseudomonas; species Pseudomonas coronafaciens. The sequence continues at coordinate 5,303,201 of NZ_CP046035.1, forward strand.
TCCACCGATGACCCCTACGTCGTGCTTCTAGGGTCCGCTGCGTCTCCACAGCTTTGAAACAGTGCCCGAACGTGTGGGTGCCGATAGAGCACTGAGTAGGAAATTTATACCAAAGATGACATTTCCAATCAACCTATTAATGAAGATCCCGGTGCCTAGCCAAGCAGGACCCCACAGCAAAATGACTAGATTTATTCATGTGTAAGGATTGGCGCTGGCAGCCGGCAAACAACGCGTCCAATGCTTTCACAGGCTTCGGCCCTTTCTAGGAGGTCCAGTTCTGATGACATCCGTGACGCAACGCAGCGCAGGAGATGGCTTCCATTTCCCCTCCTACAAACTTCTCCTACAATCAAACAGCTTTATTCCTAAAAACCAATGATTTACGTGACATCTGGTCCCGGGTTCGACTCCTGGTGCCGGCACCATACAAAACAAAGGCTTGCAGCGATGCAGGCCTTTTGTTTGTCCGCAATACGTAACACGCCACGTAACAAGGCCAGCAAACGAGCCTGCCTTACGTGCCCCCCAACGTCGAGATCAATCGCAGCTGCCCACGTTTATGAACAAAAGCGCGAGACCTTAGGGGATCGTTCGGTACGGCGTAGACAGGGATCATGGCCTTCAGCAGCAGCTACGCGCTTTAGTAGTTTAGGTTGGAGCTTCTGTGCTCCGCATGATTCCGTCGACGTTTGAGGGGCCGGGGCCTTGACGGCATCGTATGCGCACGGTCGATGGCCACGGCTTCGATTTATAATTAATTTCTATAAGGGCTAGGGGTAAGTGACGACAATTGCCTTGCCCCGCCTGGTTGTACCGCTACGCGATATTGTCCTGAGGAGGCACGCGCTGGCATGGCCCGCTGTAATTCCGCACGTAATCCATCCCATTTGGATCTCAGGCTTTGAATGCTACTCATCAGTTGATCTGAGGTGGTGTCTGATATGGCTGATATGTCTCCCCTCACGCTCCTATCATGAATATCTACTGCGTCGAGTACCGTTCTTGTATTTCGAAAGAGGGTATTATGGCGATCTCTTAGATCCGCAGGTGCACTGTGGCTACTAATGAAGCTGTGTACATCTCTGGGCAGGCCTGCCACTTCACTCAGTGCATGTCTTGCGCTAATTAATTGATCGGGTGTTATGCCATTGTTGCCACCTGAGCTGCTACTGGCTCGGTCTGGAGAATGTACCTGATTAGCCATACCGGATCGAGTTACACACATATTTCCCATTTATATAGAACCTCTTAAGATGAAGTATGTCGACGGCGGTAAGTGGCGCTTGGGGTACATTCGGTTCCACCACCCTATCCGACTTTCGTAGGGGACTCTAAAACCTTGGATTTTGGTGAAATACGCGCCTGATACAGCTCCACGGCCGCTATGACTTGTCCTTCGACTTCGCCTGCAAAGCCTGGAAACGCTAAGCGAGTCCTGATTGAGATGAGGCCAGGCTGTACCCCGCGAATTGGCTGGAAAGCTGGTTGACTGGTCCGCATGCAGGATACTTGTTAGCGGTAGGGCTTAAAGAGTTGATTTTCCAAGATTGACCCGGAATCGATCCTTCAAGCGCCTGCTGTTGTTCCGGTGATTTGCAGCTGACTACTTGCCAAAAACTAAAGGTGGCAGCCTATTAATAAGCTGCCTAAGTGAAATTCTTTTCATCTAATGGCCTTACTATCAAAACCTCCGTAGGGTTATTCATGCGACATATGAGTCGCCATTCACCACACGCAACATAGTCGTACTGAATGCTTACCTTCCGCCCTGCAGAGGAAATACTATGAACAGCGTCACAAAAAAATCAGCGTTGAAAGCGCTAGCACTGACAACTTTCGCAGTCATCACCCTTCAAGGCACTGCGTTTGCAACAGAAGCAAAACACGCTGCGCTTTCTACAGCCGTCCAGGGAGCAGACAAGTACCGAGCCGTCAGCTCCAAGGCGCTTCCTTTACAAGCACGAAACAACGGCAAAAGACCTCGTGATTGCACCAGCGATGGCTCTATTTGCTGGTAAAGGACGGGGTCGCACTCTGGGCAACAAAACAGAGCAATAGACCCTTTCAGAGCGTTACTGGCTTGAGCTTCGCTGCCAGTAACGCTGCTTTGGTCGCAACTGCGTTGGCGGTCACAGGCGTTGGTCCATGAGTGTGTGCAGCGAGCTGGGCGAGGCGCTGCAAGTAATAGACGCCAGTGAGTTCAGGGAATTGTCGCTCTACGCTGCGCTTGATTGCGTCGTCCAGTTGATAGCCACTAAAGCTACCCCCACCTCCGTCGATACCCTCCATACAACCCCGCAATCATGGATCGATGAAATGGTTATCTCACTAACCCCCGGCAACAACACCTATCCAGCCGTCACCCTGCCCAACTCTGGCGTGACGCTTACTCCGCAGCCGCTCACTGACGCGCAGAAAGAAGCGCTGAAGAACGCCGCAGCCAATACGCCTGTCACCACGCCTGCTGTTGTTTATCACCCCAGCACTGAAGCTCCGGCTACTGAGCCGATGGTGGCGATCGATACTTGGGTTGGCCGTTCTCAGGCGCCTGATCTCCCGCAGAAGGCGGCGGAACACAGGACTTCGACTGAGGCGCTGAAGACTTCGTATGAAGCGTTCAAATCGACGCTGGCGTCTGTATATCCTGATCTGGCCAGCAAGAAGTTTGGCTTTACGATTGAGGCGAACGGCAACCTGAAAGCGACCAACAGTTCGGGTGAGTTGAGTGAGGCGGACACCAAGCAGTTGAACACACTGCTGAACGCTTCAAGTGGGCTGAAAGCGGCAGCGGCCACTTATCGGCAGACGGCCATTGATATGGTCGATGCCGACTCGCCCTGGAGCGGGAGTTATCTGGGCCGCTATAACCTGACCAAGGAAAACTTCGCAGATTCGCTGGACCTGGGCGCGCTGTTTATTCCCAAGACGTCCACGCCGTCGAAAGAACAGTCGGATGGCATGTTCTTCAATCAACTGGCCTACAAAGGCGTGCTGCACACTCAAGAAACGGAAGCAGCCATGCTTGCTGCGCGTGCAGCTGAAAAGGCTGGAACAGCGGGTTGATCACAACTGCTCAGCGGCTTGGCAGACGTTGCGGGCGGACGTAGTAATTGTCGAACTCGCCGCTCCCGACGAGCTGAAAACCGTGGCGGATGTAGAACCGGTTTGAGTCGCTTTCTTTCAGCGCGCCTACTCGTAATGCTGACGCCATTGCGTCTGCTTCAGCGAATACTTGGCGAAGCACCGCTGAGCCTATGCCCTGCCCTTGCGCACCGGGCTTGATGTACAGGTGATCCAGCAACAGGCTGTCGGCGAGCGCCTTGACGACGACGAAGCCGACCCTGCTCTCGGCGACCTCGATATAGCGGGTATCTGGCGCTGAAAAGCCTTCCCGAAAACGCTCTCGGGCGCGCACCGGATCGAACCGGCCAATGCGCTCCAGGCTGTCGCGCATGGCTTCGATACGCATTGCGACCAGGGCGTCAAAGTCTCCGGGATGAACCGTTGTCAGGATGATGTCGGGCTCGGTCTTGCGGATCAGCGACATTCGTTTCGCTCCATTCACAGGGTAAATATCACGTAGGCCCAGGGTTTTAAACAACAGGTCCATACACCTCCGACCTTCGGGAAACTGCGGGGCCATGTGTTCAAACGTGCCTGCCTACAGCGCCCGCGCCAGCCACTCATCCCGCGTCATCTCCCAGACCTCCACGTCAAATCGCCCGCCGACGAACTCACCCTCGTGCGTGCTCACCTTGCGCATGCCCTCATTGATCGAAATACGCCGTGAGGCTTCGTTGGGCGCAGCTTTGGGCACCTGCATCAGGGGCATGCCCAATGTGTCGAACCAATGCCAATTGACTGCACAGCAAGCCTCTTTCATGTAGCCGTTGCCTTGCCAGTCCGGGTGTAACCAGAAACCGCGGTTGTTGCCGGCGTGGGTCATGAGGGTAATGCTGCCGATGATCTGGTCGGGCGCGGTCTGCAGGCGGATCATCCAGTGCCACTCCGTGCCGCGCGCAATGGCTGGTAGTGCAACGTCCTGGATGTAACGCAGCGCGCCGTCTTGCGGGTAAGGCCAAGGGACGCGGTTGTTCAGGTATCGCACGATGTCCCATAACGGGAAAAGCTGCTGAACGGCTGACGCATCCGCCAGTTGCAGCGGCGTCAGCAGAAGGCGATCTGTGTGCAGCGTGGGGGTGATTGTCATGACGATGGCCCTTTCCGTTGAGCAGTGTTCACAGGATGAACGGTCCATTATGCAGGGGTTTTAAGTCGAACTGCTTGAGGCCGAAGCAGGTCTACCCATCATCTTTCACACATCGGAAACCCCAGTGCCCAGAATCATTACGGATCAGACACCCCAAAGTGTGGTGGATGAGCAGCAGGTCAAATTATTTGGCTCGCCCAAGGAACGGCTAGACTTTTATCGGCGCGAAATTCATTACGAAACCACCAATCTGTCCAACCGTACCAACGCCTATTTGTCGGCCCAGTCTTTTCTGGTGATCGCTTACGCATCCTCGATGGCAAACATGAACCCCGCCTGGGGTGCGATGTTCACGCTGGTGGTGCCGGCCATGCTGGCCTTGCTGGGTCTGCTCAGCACACTGTTCGCCTGGCCAGGCATTAGGGCGGCTTGCGACATCATCCAGCACTGGCATCACAAGCAGGCGCAACTGCTGCTCAGCGAACCGGTCATCGGGCTGACCTATGACGACTCGCCGCTGTTCAGCGATTGGGAGTCCAGCGAAACCGGGCCGAAAAAGTCCTTGCTATTCTCCAAGCGCAGTCCTTGGCTGTTCAGCTTTTTCTGGATCTTCCTCGGTGGTTTTGCGGTGTTCGTGCAGTTGGTTGCGGACTGAGTCAGGCGCCGCCCTCACATCAGAAAACGTTGATCGGGTAATCCACGAAAATACGCGTTTCATTGCCCTCGCTGTTGTACGCCTGTGCGTCGTCGGAGACACGCAGGAATGAGTTGCGCAGGCGGATCGACAGGTCTTTGGCCGGGCCGCTCTGTACCACGTAGGTCAACTGACTGAATATCTCGCGCTCGGTGCCGTCGCCGCTGCCCGCTGTGCCGTCGTCAATGTTGTCACCGCGCACGTAGGCAGCCTTGTAGCTCAGGCCGGACAGGACCAGCCCGGAGAGGTCGACGCCATAGGCTGCTTGCCACGAACGCTCGTCCTTGCCGTTGAAGTCGGACCAGTAGGAGTTGGCGAGGTAGATGGTGTTACCGCCGTCACCAAAACCACCATCGTTGCGATAACCGCCGTAGGCGTAGCCCATGTCACCGGTGCTGCGCTGGTGCGCGAGGGTGAAGGAGTGGATGCCCACGGCCCAGGTCGCGGCCAGGCTCCAGATCTTGTTGTCACGCGCGTCGCTGGTGGTGAAGTCTTTATCCAGCTTGGTCTTGTAGCCGTTGAAGTCGAAGGTCAGGGACTGATCCTGCGGCAGGGCAAAGACGTAGTTCAGGTTGACGTACTGTTTCTTGAGCACGTCTTCGTTGTCGGAGGCGTAAAACGCAGCACTGAATTCATCGGTGAATTTGTAGCTGGCGCCGTAGACGTTGATGCTTTTCAGATCACCGCTGTCACGAGCTTCGGCGCTCTTGCGCGCTTCCTGAGTGAAACGTCCTGCAACCACTTCAAGCCCGGCGATCTCTTTGGAGGTGATCAGGGTGCCGGTGTAGCTCTCTGGCAGCAGACGGGAATTGTCGTAACTCAGCACCGGCAATTGCGGCATCTGGTCGCCGTATTTGATGACGGTATTGGAGAAGCGTGCTTTGACCGCAGCACCTGCGCGCGACAGGTCATCGGCTGCAGCGCCGCTGTCGCCCTGCTTGAAGAAGTCGATGCCACCATTGCCGCTGCGCCCTTTGCCGCCATCCAGGCGGATGCCGTACAGCGCAAACGCGTCGACGCCCACCCCGACTGTGCCTTGGGTGAAACCGGACGCAAAACTGCCCATGAAAGCCTGGCCCCATTCGGACTTGTCTTCCCGGTCGTTCCTGTAATCGCGGTTGATATAAGCGTTACGCAGGTGGGCGGTCAGCCCGCTGTCTTCGACGAAACCTTTTGAATCTGCCTGCCCTTCGGCCATGGCCTGACTGGCGCTGATGATGCCCAAGGCAAGCACGCCCATACGTTTGGTCAGCATTTTGTCTTCCTTATCTGCGAATTGACACACGCTGTGACGACGCCCGGTGGGCGTCCTGGCTTCCAGCCTCAGAACAAGCAGTATAGAAAGCCGCGCGAGAATCGCAGTGGACTACTGATGCACGTAGAAGGGGTCAAGCCACAGGCAGTGGGGCGCGAATCCTAGTCCCGACGCCTGAAGGTGTCAAACGCGCAGATGGCCGGGCCAGAGCGCTCGTACTGCGTATTGGCTAATCCGTCAGCACGCGGAAAAGTGCTTCAAATTCCGCGTCGTTCAACAGTCCTGCCGGGTAGCGCTGCAACAGCATTGCGCGTACGTCAGGCCTGGCTTTGGCAGGCTTGGTTCTCTTTAACCAATCCGCCAGCAACTGGCGGGCCTCGTTACTCGGGGAAGCAGACAAACCACGTGCGTACTGCGCGTTAATACCTGCGTTCATAACGAAAACCTCTTGATTCGTGAGGGGCTAAAGCTACTGATGCCATGTGACAGTCAAGCTAATAAAACGGTATTTCGCCAGCCGGATTTACTGCCACTGCCGATAAATCTGATGAGCAGCGTTACTAAGTAACGCAAAAAAAAGCCCATCAGATGATGGGCTTAGTAGAGCAATATCGGGACCAGTTGGTTAGTGCCAGATACAACTAGTTACGAAGTATTACCCGTGACGAGGAGCAGGCTGCTGCTGCGTCAGGCAGTGAATATTGCCGCCACCGAGCAGCAATTCCCGGCCCGGCACCATGACTATTTCATGCTCTGGAAACAGCGTTTGCAGGATGTCACGAGCCTTCTTATCCATAGGGTCATCGAAACTCGGCGCGATGATGCCGCCGTTGACGATCAGAAAGTTCACGTAAGACCCGGCCAGACGCACCGATGGGTTGCGCTCCTGACTACCATGCACCTGATCAACGCCAGCACACTCTCCTTCTGTAGCGAACAGTGGACCGGGAATCGGCATTTTATGAACGATAAACGAACGCCCCTGAGCATCCTGAGTGTTTTCAAAAATACTCATCGCTGCGTGACAACGTGAGTAGTTGGGGTCTTCGGGATCATCGGTCCAGGCCAGTAACACCTCACCCGGACGGATGTAGCAGCAGAAGTTATCCACATGCCCATCGGTTTCGTCGTTGAAAAGGCCATAGGGCAGCCAGATGGTCTTATCCACAGCCAAGTAATCGCTCAGCACCGCTTCGATCTGTTCACGAGTCAGGTGAGGATTGCGGTTGCGATTGAGCAGGCATTCTTCGGTGGTGATCAGCGTGCCTTCACCATCGACGTGAATCGAACCGCCTTCCAGCACGAAGCCTTCGGTGGCGTAACGTGGGCAGCGCTCGATTTCCAGCACCTTGCTGCCCAGTTGCGAGTCGAGATTCCACGGCGCGTAAAGCCCGCCGTCGAAACCGCCCCAGGCATTGAACTCCCAATTCACGCCACGCACTTCGCCGCGGTCATTGATGACGAAAGTCGGACCGCTGTCGCGCACCCAGGCGTCGTTGCTGCTCATTTCCACGACACGAATGTTCGGCATGTCCAGACGCGCACGGGCATTGTCGTACTGCCCTGCAGACACCGCGACCGTCACCGGCTCGAAGCGGGCGATGGCCTTGGCGACGGCAACGTGTGCAGCCTGGGCGGGCTTGCCGCCCAAGCGCCAGTTGTCCGGGCGCTCGGGCCAGACCATCCATACCTGGGTTTGCGGCGCCCATTCGGCCGGCATGTGGAAACCATCGGCGCGTGGCGTGCTATTGAGCGTGGTCATGGCGATCAGGACTCCAGCGAACCGTCGAGGGTCTTGACCGCGCCGTACAGGTTCGGACGACGATCACGGAAGGTGCCCCAGGCGCTGCGAATGTGCTCCAGCTCGTCCAGATCGAAACTGTGGACCAAGACGCCTTCTTCGGCTTCATTGAGCTCGGCGACTTTCTCGCCGAACTGGTTGGCGATGAACGACGAGCCATAGAAGGTGATGTCGTAGCCGTCCTGCTCTTCGTTGCCGATGCGGTTGCTGGCGATCAGCGGCATCAGGTTCGCGCCGGCATGGCCCTGTTGCACACGCTGCCAGTGGTCGCGGGAGCTGATGGTCTTGTCATGCGGCTCGCTGCCGATGGCGGTCGGATAGAAAAGGATTTCCGCACCCTGCAACGCCATGCTGCGCGCGCACTCCGGGAACCACTGGTCCCAGCAGATGCCGACGCCGATTTTCGCGTAGCGGGTCTGCCAGACCTTGAAGCCGGTGTCGCCTGGGTTGAAGTAGTACTTTTCGTGATACCCAGGGCCGTCCGGAATGTGGCTCTTGCGGTAGATGCCCAGATTGGTGCCGTCTGCGTCGATGATCGCAATGCTGTTGAAACGCGCACGCCCCGCCAGTTCGAAAAAGCTGATCGGCAGCACGACTTGCAGTTCTTTGGCGATCTTCTGGAAATGCTTGATCGCGACGTTGGACTCAAGAGTAGTCGCCAACTGCAGGTAGTCCGGGTTCGGCTTCTGGCAGAAGTACGGGGTCTCGAACAGCTCTTGAATCAGGATGATCTGGGCGCCCTTGGCGGCAGCTTCGCGCACCAGCTTTTCAGCGGTCTCGATGTTGGCTTCCAGATCCCAGGAGCAGGCCATCTGGGTAGCAGCGACAGAAACGATACGGCTCATGAAAATATCTCCAGGGGCGGTTGCAAAGGACTTAACACCATAGCAGACGAGCAATGACGATTATGAACGCCTTTATAACGGATACAAATCGGCATTAAAAGCGTAAAATTGGAATATCTTGGATATATTTTTACATTTTGCCGATATTAATCTGCTTACCACTCATAACTACGCTCATTTCCGTGGGCCGGGTGTGACGCGGAGCCTAACCCAAGGCATTCCCACGCTGGAGCGTGCGGAACGATAGCGTCCGGCCAGCTCTATCGTGCCCATGCTCCGCGTGGGCATGCCGTTCTGGACGCTCTGCGTCCTCTATTCGAGCTCGTGCAGCACTTTCGACACGTTATCGACAAAAAAATCCACGCTCTGGCGGGTGGTGCACATCGGGGGTTTGATTTTCAGGATGTTCAGGTAGTCGCCAGTCGGCTGCATGAAGATGCCCAGTTCGCGCAGGCGTTCGCAGAGCTGTGTGGTTTCTTCTGTAGCGGGCTCCAGAGTTTGGCGGTCGCGGACCAGTTCCACGCCCAGATAAAAGCCCATGCCATGCACTGCGCCTACCAGCGGGTGCTGGTCGGCAAGCGCCTGCAACCGCACCTTGAAGTGGTCGCCTACCTCCCGCGCGTTGTCCCAGAGTTGTTCTTCTTCCATGACGTCCAGCACCGCCATGCCGATCCGGCAACTGACCGGGCTGCCGCCGGACGACGAAAAGAAATACCCTTCGGCCTCCAGCGCCTCGGCAACCTCACGGCGGGTGATGACTGCCCCCAGCGGGTGACCGTTGCCCATGCCTTTGGCCATGCTGATGATGTCCGGCACCACGCCCTGCTCTTCGAACCCCCAGAAATAATGACCCAGGCGGCCATACCCCACCTGCACTTCATCGGCAATGCATACGCCACCCGCAGCGCGAACCTTTTGATACACCTGCTGCAGATAACCTGGTGGCAAGGAGATCCCGCCTGCGTTGCCATACACCGGCTCGCAGATAAAGCCTGCCACCTGCCGTTGCTGCTCAGCCAGCGTGGTCAGCGCCTGATCGACGCTGCGCACGTACTCGGGCGCGCTGTCCGCGCCGCGAAACGGCCCGCGGTAGGTGTTGGGTGCAGTCATCGGATGCACCCAGTCCGGTCGCGTACTGAGCGCCTGCGGGTTGTCGGCGATCGACGTTGAAATGGCATCGGTCGCCACCGACCAGCCGTGATACGCCTCCAGCACACTGAGGATGTCGCGCCCGCCACTGTAGGCCCAGGCCAGCCTGATCGCCAGGTCATTGGCCTCGGTGCCGCTGTTGACCAGAAATACGCGATCCATGCCATTAGGGGCCAGCTTGAGCAGGCGCTCGGAAAACTCGGCGATTGCCGCGTAGTGAAAACGCGAGTTGGTGTTGAGCAGCGACCACTGTCGAGCGGCTTCATGCGCCATACGCGGGTGACCGTGGCCGAGGACGGCGACGTTATTGAGCATGTCCAGATAAGAGCGGCCCTGCATGTCGATCAGGTGATTGCGCCAGCCACGCTCGATCTGGGGCGGTGCCTGATAGTAGTGTTTTTGCGACCGGGCGAAGCTGGCGTCACGGCGCGCCAGCAATGCGGTCGGGTCCTGAAGCGCTGGTGCGTCGCAGTCGAAACCGAGCAAGGCCGAGGGCGATAGACAGAAGCTGCGCCAGGCTGCCGCCCGGGAAGGCGTGGTGAACAGCGGCGGGTTAAGGTCTGCGGCGCTACACAGTTGCACCAGCAGCGAGCCAGCGCCGCGCCCAAGCAATGCGCCAGCCTCAACCCGCTCAGGCAGCGCCGCAGCTGGCAGCACGCCCCACAGTTTCAGATTGATTCCATCCCCGATCAGTAACAACGCAGCGTCGGCGGTCAGACGCAACGTCGCATCGAATGGCGCATGCAGCGCGGTGTCGGCGGGCACGTGCAGTTCGACATGCAGGGCGAAAGTCTCGGGCTCTTTCGCGCAGTCAGGCAGGGTGCGCGACAGCCGGTATTCGCCGAAACGACTGGCGGCCAGGCCATCGTCACCCGCCGCTTGCGAGAGCAGGTATTCATCGATACCGCTCTGCTCCCAGTTGCCTGCGACGAAATGTTCACTGAGCACGCCCAAGTCGACCACTGTCGGCCTGAGCCCCTGCAGAGCGGGCAGCAGCGGCTGATAAACTGGCTGATCGACAGCGGGGAAATCCATGCCCACTGCCTGCAGAATCGCCGCTTCCATCAGCGCCATCGGCACCGAAGTAGCGACGTCGAAGATATTCCATTCGCCCGCAAGGTTGGCCTGAATGTACGCATTGCCTGGCTCGACACTGGCCTGTTGCTCGCTGCTGAGCACCAGCACCGCAGAACGCGCGACAATCAACGGCCAGAGCGCCTGCAACTCCTCGGCCTTCAGCGGGTTAAGCGCATGGTAGGCGCGGATTGCCGGCAGGATGTACAACGGATCGCCCTCGGCATGGTGTAGCAGGGCGGCGCAGGTCACCGACAGGTCGGCCACCCGCCAGGTCCTGACCAGATCCCCGAAATCAATCAGCCCCTGCATTTGCCATTGACGATGGCTATTGTGCTGCCAGACGACATTGTGCTCAGTGATGTCCAGGTGCACGGCCTGTATCGGCAGAGCCGGGATCAATGGCAGAAGACGGCGATGGGCCTTATCCCCCGCCTCGGCCACACAGGCGCGGGCGTCGGCATCCTTGATCACCGGCAGCAGGTGCTTGATCAGCGCATGGGCGTGGCGCGGGTCCCATTGCAGAATGCGCTCCAGGCCGGGATGCTCGAAATCAGCCAGCGACAGGTCTAAGTGGGCGCACAGCTCACCTAACGCCGTCACCACCTCGTGGCTCAAATGACCGACGTGGCCCAGGGACTGCCCGTCGATGAACTCCAGCAGGCGGGCATGCACCGCCTTGCCGTCGATCTCGATGGACAACAACGACTGGCCGTCACTGGTGCGGATCACCCCCGGTACGCTGACTGCAAGGTGGCTGGCCAAATGCTCCAGCGCTGCATGCTGAGCGTTCAGCTCTGCCGGAGAATAGGCGCCGTGACAAATTTTCAGCACGTAGCGACGCGTGCCTGTTTCGAGCAGAAAGTTGCGATCCTGCTGGCTGCCCAGCGCCTTCAAGGTGCCGCTCAAAGCGTAATGACGTTCGAGCAATTGAAGCGCCTGATCAAGACTGACCTCAGGGCAAGGCAGGCTGGAACGGCGGATAAGCGTGGCGAGCGGCATCATGACCTCAATGTCTGTAAGAACCTGTGAGTATTGAAGGGCTGTAGGTGCAAGGGTAGCCAGCCCACTATAGGGCATCGGCGCACATCCCCTTCGAACGGCCTCCGCACCCCGAAGAGATGAGCGCCGTTTTGCACGATTCCCGACTCAAGTGTGATGACCGGGTCCTGTCTCAGGCGGTGAGACGCTATGCTGCATTACTTCAAAACACACAAGAAGGTCAGTTCATGCGAATTCTGGTTACCGGGGGCGCAGGTTTCATCGGCTCTGCACTGATCCGTCATCTGATAAACAACACCGCACATGACGTGCTTAACTTCGACAAATTGACCTACGCAGGCAATCTCGAATCGTTACAGCCCATTGCCACCGACACGCGCTATGAGTTCGTGCAAGCGGATATCTGTGATCAGTCCAGAGTCAGCGCGGTGCTGGAGCGGTTTGCGCCCCAGGCAATTATGCACCTGGCGGCCGAGTCGCACGTAGACCGCTCCATCGATGGCCCTGCCGAGTTCGTACAGACCAACATCGTCGGCACTTACAGCCTGCTGGAGGCCACGCGCGCCTACTGGCTGAAGCTGCCGGAAGCCGAGCGTCAGGCGTTCCGCTTTCACCATATCTCCACCGACGAGGTGTACGGCGACCTGCACGGTGTCGATGATCTGTTCACCGAAACCACGCCTTATGCGCCCAGCTCGCCCTATTCGGCGAGCAAGGCCGCGTCCGATCATCTGGTTCGTGCCTGGCATCGCACGTACGGCCTGCCGGTGGTGGTGACCAACTGCTCAAACAACTACGGGCCGTTTCACTTCCCCGAAAAGCTGATCCCGCTGGTCATTCTCAATGCCTTGGCGGGCAAACCGCTGCCGGTGTACGGCAATGGTCTGCAAGTGCGGGACTGGCTGTATGTCGAGGATCACGCGCGGGCGCTGCTCAAGGTCGTGACCGAAGGTAAGGTCGGTGAGACGTACAACATCGGCGGTCACAACGAGCAGAAGAACATCGACGTCGTGCGTGGCATCTGCACCCTGCTGGATGAACTCGCGCCGCAGCATCCGGACGGTGTGCAACAGTACAGCGACCTGATCACCTACGTGACCGACCGGCCGGGCCACGATCAGCGTTACGCAATCAATGCCAGCAAGATCGACAACGAACTGGGCTGGACACCCGAAGAAACCTTCGAGTCCGGGCTACGCAAGACCGTGCAGTGGTATCTGGACAATCTGGACTGGTGCCGCCGGGTTCAGGACGGCAGTTATCAGGGCGAGCGCCTGGGTTTCACTGAACCCAGAGACTTGATTGCCTGAGCCTTACTCTTCTCGACAGGCGCGCCGCAGTGCAGATTGTCGAGCCGCCACCATTTATTGAACATCGCAGGGGAAGCCACGTGAACGTAGTCGCAACAAAATTGCCGGAAGTCGTGATTCTGGAACCCAGAGTATTCGGTGATGAACGAGGCTTCTTCTATGAAAGCTTCAACGCCCAGGCTTTTCAGGAAGCCACCGGCCTGACCCGGCATTTCGTGCAGGACAACCACTCGCGCTCGCAGCAAGGCGTGCTGCGCGGCCTGCATTACCAGATCGAAAACGCGCAGGGCAAACTGGTGCGAGTCACCGCTGGCAAAGTGCTGGACGTTGCAGTGGACATTCGCCGCAGCTCGCCGAACTTCGGCCAATGGGTCGCCGTCGAGCTGTCTGCCGAAAACGCCTGCCAGCTTTGGGTTCCGGAAGGTTTCGCGCATGGCTTCGTGGTACTCAGCGAGCAGGCCGAGTTCCTCTACAAGACCACCGATTACTACACGCCTTCGGCCGAGCGTTGCATTGCCTGGAACGACCCGGACCTGGCCATTGACTGGCAGTTCGACGGCCAACCCAGCCTGTCGGCCAAGGATCAGCAAGGCAAAAGCCTGAAAGAAGCCGACCTGTTCCCCTGAACCTGTGCCATAAGGCAGCCCGGCCAATTGTCGGGGTGCCTGACAAGTCGGTGGCGGGCATAATACGCGCCTGATGCCCATGTCAGGATCGACCGGGTGTTTCTGTTGCCTGTCGCGGCCATGTTGCCCGCAGGCATCGTCAACCACTCGGCGACGCACAATCGATGACAATGACCCCTGCTCTGCCGCCCCGCCCTCGCTGGCGCAGCCTTGCCCTTCTGGCGATCTGCCTGGCGCCGTTGCTGTGGCCGCTGGAGCATCTGGCCGAGCGCTATTACCGCAATGTACTGGCCAACCAGAACCGCCAGACCCTCGACCTTTATGTCGCCAACCTGCTCGGCACCTTGCACCGCTACGAAACCCTGCCTCAGATTCTCGGCAACCTGCCTGCCTTGCGCGGCGCACTGGCGGATCCGAAAGATGCCGCCACGCTGGAAAAAGCCAACCATCTGCTGAGCGACATTACCCGTCAGACCGGCGCCGACGTGATGTACCTGATGGACGCCAACGGCCTGACCCTGGCCGCCTCCAACTCAGAGCACAAAGACAGTTTCATTGGTCGCAACTTCTCGTTCCGCCCATATTTCATTGACGCACTGGCAGGCAGAACCGGTCGTTTCTTCGGCCTGGGGACCACGTCGGCCAAGCGAGGCTACTTCTTCGCGGGGCCGGTAAGCGATGGCGAGCGAGTCATCGGCGTGCTGGTGGTCAAGGTCGATCTGGACCACACCGAAACCCTGTGGGGCAAGACGCCTGAGCAACTGCTGCTGACCGATCAGAGCGGCGTGGTGATCCTGACGTCCAACCCCGAGTGGCGCTTTCGGGCAACCCGCGACCTGACCGATGACGAGAAAAAGGCCATCGTGTCGATCCAGTCCTACCCGACCCGCGATCCGCGCCCTTTGAGGATTGATGAAAACGCCTGGCTGACCCAGACCCAGGCCATCGACGAGACCGGCTGGAACGTGAATATTCTGGCCCCGCGTGCGCTGCTCGACCGGCAGGTGCGCACAGTGGTAGCGATTGGCGGTGCTGCGCTTCTGGTGTTGATGCTGTTGCTGGGCTTGATGATGCAGCGTCGGCGTCATTACCTGGATCGCATCGCTTTCGAGGCCAAGGCGCGACGCGAACTGGAAATGCGTGTGATCGAGCGCACCAGCGACCTTGAAGGCCTCAACAGCCGCCTGCGTCAGGAAGTGCTGGAGCGCGAACAGGCGCAGCAGGAACTGGTGCAGGCTCAGGACGAACTAGTCCAGACCAGCAAGCTCACGGCACTGGGCACCATGTCGGCGAGCATCAGTCACGAACTGAATCAGCCCTTGGCCGCCATCCGCAGCTACGCGGAAAACGCTGAAGTGCTGCTTGATCACCAGCGCACTGAAGAGGCACGCGGCAACCTCAAGCTGATCAGCGAGCTGACCGGGCGCATGGCCTCGATCATCGCTCACCTGCGCGCCTTCGCCCGACGCGACCGCCACGCACCTGAAAGTGTTGCGCTGCAACCGGCGCTGGATGATGCACTCGCATTGCTGGCCAAACGTCGGCGTGCTATGGAAGTCGAGCTGATCCGCGACCTGCCCGATGCGACACTTTGGGTGCAGGCTGGCGAAACCCGCTTGCGACAAGTGCTGGGCAACCTGCTGGCCAACGCGCTGGACGCACTTACCGAAAAAGGCCCGCCGCGCAGGCTGTGGATAAGTGCCGAGCAAACCGCTCAGGGCGTCAATCTGTACATTCGTGATAACGGCCCCGGCTTTTCCGAGGAAGCGCTGGCGCGCGCGCGCGAGCCATTCTTTACCACCAAGACCCGCACTCAGGGCCTTGGGCTGGGGCTGGCAATTTGCGATACGCTGATGCGCGCGCTGGGCGGAGAGCTGTTGTTCGCCAACCATCCCAGCGGGGGCGCGGTGCTTACCCTGCGCCTGTGTGCCGGCGCTTCCGGGGCTAACCTTCAACCGCCAGAGGACCTTTCCGCATGAGTTCCGACACAGCCATCGACAGCCAGATCCAGGTGGTGCTGATCGACGACGACTCGCACCTGCGTCAGGCCCTGCGCCAGACGCTGGACCTGGCCGGTCTGAATGTTCTGTCGCTGCCCCAGGCTTCGGGCCTTGCCGAGCGCATCGAGCGTGACTGGCCAGGCGTGGTGGTCAGCGACATCCGCATGCAGGGCATGGATGGCCTGGAACTACTCGACCAACTCCACCAGCAGGACCCTGACCTGCCGGTGTTACTCATCACCGGTCATGGCGACGTACCTCTGGCGGTCAAAGCCATGCGCGCCGGGGCTTACGATTTTCTGGAAAAACCCTTCGCCAGTGATGCGATGCTCGACAGCGTGCGCCGCGCTCTGGCGCTGCGTCGGCTAGTGCTGGACAACCGCAGCCTGCGCCTGGCCCTGAGCGACCGTCAGCAATTGAGCACGCGCCTGATTGGCCAGTCACCGCCGATTCTGCGCTTGCGCGAGCAGATAGGCGCACTGGCCGGGACGCGTGCCGACGTGTTGATTCTTGGCGAAACAGGCGCCGGCAAAGAGGTGGTCGCCCGCGCCCTGCACGACCTTTCCAATCGCCGCAGCGGCCCGTTCGTGGCGATCAATGCTGGGGCGCTGGCTGAATCGGTGGTCGAAAGCGAGCTGTTCGGTCATGAATCCGGCGCATTTACCGGCGCGCAAAAGCGACGCATCGGCAAGTTCGAGTTTGCCAACGGCGGTACGCTGTTCCTCGATGAAATCGAAAGCATGAGCCTGGATGTGCAGGTCAAGCTGCTGCGTCTGTTGCAAGAGCGCGTGGTGGAACGGATGGGCAGCAATCAACAGATCCCGCTGGACATCCGCATCATCGCCGCCACCAAGGAAGACCTGCGCCAGGCGGCCGATCAGGGCCGTTTCCGGGCCGACTTGTATTATCGGCTGAACGTGGCCTCGTTGCGGATACCACCGCTGCGCGAACGTGGCGAAGACGCACTGCTGCTGTTCGAGCATTACGCCGACGCGGCCAGCATGCGCCACGGCATTCCCAAGCAGGAGCTCAAGCCGGGGCAGAGAGCATTGCTGCTGCGCCACAACTGGCCGGGTAATGTCCGCGAGCTGCAGAACGCCGCCGAACGCTTCGCGCTTGGGCTGGAACTGGAGCTGGAAGGCGGTGATGCCGATCAGGCGCCCCCGCCGAGCGGTGGCCTGAGTGATCAGGTAGAGAGCTTCGAGCGGGCCCTGATTGCCGCAGAACTGGCCCGCCCACACAGCTCGGTGCGCAGCCTGGCGGAAGCGCTGGGTGTGCCACGCAAGACCCTGCACGACAAACTGCGCAAACACGGCCTGAATTTTGGCGATAACAGCGGAGGCGCCGATGACGCAGATTGAGCCTGAAGAAAGTGCAGCCCGCGAGCTGGAAAAGGTCCTGCACCACGACATTCCGCTGACCCGCGAAATGGGCATGCAGGTGATTGACTGGCAGCATCACACGCTACGCCTGCACCTGCCGCTGGCCCCCAACGTCAATCACAAGAGCACGCTGTTCGGCGGCAGCCTGTATTGCGGTGCAGTGCTGGCTGGCTGGGGCTGGCTGCACCTGCGGTTGCGCGAGGCGGGAATCGGCGACGGGCACATCGTGATTCAGGATGGGCAAATCAGCTACCCATTGCCGGTACGCAACGACGCCATCGCCCGTTGCGACGCGCCAGACGCTGCGCAGTGGGACAGATTCATCGCCACCTACCAACGCCGAGGCCGCGCTCGCCTGACGCTGCACACCTGCATTACAGAGCAGGACAGCGAAGAACAGGCGGTGCGTTTTGTGGGACAGTTTGTGTTGCACAGGTGATGTGTGCGGGAGCTTATCAAAGTCGTCCCCACGCTCCGCATTGGCACGATAGCCAAGCGTCGCTCGGCTCGCTCACACAAGAGCGCGCCGGCTTCAGGACTGCGCCAGCACCAGCAGCTTGTCGCGCCATGTGGCGTTGGCGGGTAGCGCCAGGAAGAACGGGTTGAGCAGCGATTCGCGGGGCGGGTAGCTGAACGGCTTGCCGTCCAGCTGCAGCACGGCGCCTCCGGCACCCTCAAGCACGCCTTGCGCCGCAGCGGTGTCCCATTGCGAAGTCGGGGCCAGCCTGGGGTAGCAATCGGCAGCGCCTTCGGCCAGCAGGCAGAATTTCAACGAGCTGCCGATATTGGTCAGTTGCAAAGGTCCAAGCCCGCTGGCCAGACCGGCCAGCAAGTGCTCCTGCTCAGGGCTGGAATGGCGGCGGCTGGCGACCACAGTAAAGGTCTGTCCGTCACCAGGCTGGTTGCGCACGGCAATCGGCTCGCAGTGATCGATGTCATCGCTGCGCCATGCACCGAGCCCGGCGCCACCGAAATAACAGCGGTTGTTGGTGGGCATCGAGACCACACCGAATACCACCTGGCCACGCTCGATCAGTGCGATATTGACGGTGAACTCTTCACTGCCGGAGATGAATTCCTTGGTGCCGTCCAGCGGATCGACCAGCCACCAGCGCTCCCAGTTCTCCCGTTCGCCGAGTGGGATATCGGCGTCCTCTTCGGAGAGCACATGAATGCTCGGATCAAGCGCCTGCAAGCCCTCGACCAGCACCTGATGCGCGGCCATATCGGCGGCCGTCACCGGTGAGTCATCCGCTTTGGTGGTCACGGTGACGTTGGCACGCCAGAACGGCAGGATCACCTCGCCCGCCAGTCGAGCCAGTTCTATTACGGGAGCAAGCAATGGATGGGGCAGCTTTTGCAACGAATCGGTCATGGCTGGAACAGTCCACGCTGGGTCAACAGGTCACGGGTGAGGTACAACGCGGCCAGTGCACGACCTTCGCTGAACTGCGCGTTCTGCGCCAGGCTCGACAGCTCCCGCAGGTTGATCCGGTCAACCCGGATCGGCTCAGGCTCGTCGCCCTCCAGCCGCTCTTCATAAAGCTCGGTAGCCAGCACCACCTGAATCTTCTGGCTCATGTAACCAGGCGACAACGACAGTTCGGTGAGCAGCTCCAGTTGTCGGGCACCAAACCCGGCTTCTTCCTTGAGCTCGCGGTTGGCAGCCGCCAGCACATCTTCGCCAGGCTCGATCAAACCCTTGGGCAAGGACAGCTCGTATTCATCCGTGCCGCCGCAATACTCTTCGATCAATACGGCGTGGTCGGCATCGAGCATTGCCACGATCATCACCGCGCCAGGGCCTGTGCCCCTGCTGGCCAGACGCTCGTAAGTCCGCTCGACGCCATTGGCAAAGCGCAATTGCAGCTCTTCAACGCGGAACAGACGACTGCTGGCGACGATTGCGCGGGCGAGTACGGTAGGTTTCTGACGCATGACAGGCTCCTTTACATGAACGAGGTACTATACCGAGCTTTTCCCGATGTCTGTGTCGGATATGCTTAACCGATATCAACCCCTGACGAGGCCAGAATGCTTTCCATGCCCTGGAGCGAAATCGATACCGTCCTGCTGGATATGGACGGTACGTTGCTCGACCTGCATTACGACGAACACTTCTGGATGCAGCATTTGCCACAACGTTACGCCGAACTTCACGGTATCAGTTTCGCCATGGCGTGGCTCGAGCTGAAGCCGCTGTTCGAGAATAACGCCGGCACGCTCAACTGGTACTGTCTGGATTTCTGGAGTACTGAACTGAAGCTGTCGGTTCGTGACCTGAAACGGGAAATTGCGCACATGATTGCGCTTCGCCCGGATGCCGAGACTTTTCTGGCGGCCATCAAGCAAGCCGGCAAGCGGGTGATCATGATCACCAACGCACATCGTGATTCGTTGTCATTGAAGATGGAGCGCATCGAACTGGCGCCCTATTTCGAACGCATGATCAGCTCTCATGATTACGGCTTTCCCAAAGAAAACCAGCAATTCTGGGATGCCCTGCAGGCTGAGACCGACTTTGATCCGGCACGCAGCCTGTTCATCGACGACACCCTGCCGGTCCTGCGCAGCGCCCGCCAATTCGGCGTTGCGCAGTTGCTGGCCGTCAGCCAGCCCAATAGCCATAAAGGGCCGAAAGACACTGAGGAATTTGCCGCCGTGGAAGATTATCGGGAGCTGATCAAAGGGTTATAACGCCGACAGCTTCAGCCCTCGCAACTCGCGGGCTGCAGGCTTGCGAACCAGGTTGCTCGACCAACCCTCAGCCTGAGCGAGTAGAATCGACGGCCTGGACTGCCCACCGGAGGGAACATGGACATCAAGCAACTTAAATTTCTGATCGCCCTCGACGAAACAAGGCACTTCGGCCAAGCGGCTGCGCGCTGCAATATCACCCAGCCGACCTTGTCGATGCGCCTGCGCAATCTGGAAGAAGAGCTTGGCTTGCCACTGGTCAACCGGGGCCAGCGTTTTGAAGGTTTCACAGCGCCTGGCGAACGGGTGCTGGCATGGGCGCGCACGGTGCTGGCCGCTTACGATGGCTTGCAGGCCGAAGCCGCTGCCTGTCGAGGGCATCTTGTCGGTACGCTGCGCCTGGGCGTGGTGCCATTATCGAGTTTCGATCCGCTGCCTTTGTTGCACCGATTGCATCAGCTGCACCCCAACCTGCGTTTTGAATTGTCTTCACTCAGCTCCGAACAGGTGCTGGAACAACTGGCAAGCAATCGTATCGATCTGGGCGTCTCCTATCTGGAGCGACTGGACAGTGAACGTTTCGACTCGCTGACCCTGGACGACACGCACATGGGCCTGCTGTATGACCGTCGGCATTTTTCATTCGGTGAAGATCCGCTGAGCTGGGCGGACCTTGTCGAGCTGCCACTGGGCATGCTGACCAGCGGCATGCATTTTCGGCAATCGATCGACCACAACTTCCACAGCCGCAACCTGCAACCTCACCCGCTGATCCAGACCGATGCCGTTCATCAGTTGCTTCAGGCGGTACATGGCGGCTTCTGCTGCGCAATCATGCCGCTGGATGGCGGTCTGGAAACGCTCACCGAGCACCTGCGTCTGCACCCGATTGCCGACGCACGGACATTGGCCCGGCTGGGCCTGATCATGCGCCGCAGTGCGCCGCGCTCGGCGCTGGCAGAAGCCTGTTTTGCACTGGTAGCAGAAATCCCTCGCTGACGTGCTGATCGACGTCATCTATCGGCATATCGGCATTAGCGATTAGACGATAGCCAATAAGACGCCTAGTCTTGCAGATGTCAATCTGCCGGTACTTAAGCCCATGCACGTCACGCGCAAGGCCAGCTCGGCGCCCGTTGCTGCGCCAGCCCCTGAAGCAAGTCAGACCTACAGCTACTCGAACCTCGAGGGGCGGGACGCTGCACGCAATGCGCTCGCCGAAGAAGTGGCATTGGCCATCGCCTACAACGGCATCAGCCAGGCCGTCATGCTGGTCAGCCCGACCGACCTCGAAGACTTCATCGTCGGTTTCAGCCTGGGCAGCGGGATCATTGCCGCGCGTGATGAAATCTACGACTTCAAACTCAGCGGATGCGGCTCGGCGATGCAGGCCGATGTCGAGATATCCAGCCGCGCCTTCTGGGAACTCAAGCAGCAGCGCAGGCAACTGGCTGGCACCAGCGGTTGCGGGCTGTGCGGCGTCGAAGCGGTCGAGCAGGCACTGCCTGAACTGAACGTCTTGCCCGGTGCGCCTCTGCCGCCGATTGAATGGCTGGAAGGCCTGCGCCAGCGTATCGGCGAGTTCCAGCCCCTTGGCCGGCATTGCGGTGCCGTGCATGCGGCAGTGTTCATGGACGGCGCCGGCCAGTTGCTGCTGGGCCGTGAAGACATCGGCCGACACAATGCGCTGGACAAGCTGATCGGCGCACTCATCCGCCAGGACATCCCTGTGCAAGGCGGCGTGGCCATCGTGACCAGCCGCTGCAGCCTGGAACTGATTCAGAAAGTATTGCGCGCCGGCATCCAGACACTGGTCAGCCTGTCGTCGCCCACCGGCCTTGCCCTGCAATGGGCTCGCCGTCACAACCTCAATTTAATTCACCTGCCGCAGCACAGTGCGCCGCGGGTCTATAGCCCTGCGATGGAGATTCAACCGTGAGCACTCATCACCAAGCCGACAAGACTCCTATCCCCCGCTACAAGCCATACAAAGGTGCGGCAGGCGGTTGGGGCGCACTGATCAGCGTGACGCAACACTGGCTGGGCAGTGACAACGCGCTGAAGAACCTGCGCATGATGCTCAAGACCAACCAGAACGGCGGTTTCGACTGCCCGGGCTGCGCGTGGGGCGATTCGCCGGAAAGCGGCATGGTCAAGTTCTGCGAGAACGGCGCAAAGGCCGTCAACTGGGAGGCCACCAAACGCCGCGTCGATCCGGCCTTCTTCGCCCGTCACAGCGTCAGCTCCCTGATGGAGCAAAGCGACTACTGGCTTGAGTATCAGGGCCGTTTGACCGAGCCGATGGTTTACGACGCAGAAACCGACCGTTACAAGCCTGTCAGCTGGGACAACGCCTTCTCGCTGATCGCCAAACACCTGAATAACCTGCCCAGCCCGAACATGGCCGAGTTCTACACGTCGGGCCGGGCCAGCAACGAAGCCGCGTACCTGTACCAGCTGTTCGTGCGCGCCTTCGGTACCAACAACTTCCCTGACTGCTCGAACATGTGCCACGAAGCCAGTGGCGTTGCGTTGTCGCAAAGCGTGGGTGTGGGCAAAGGCACTGTGACGTTCGAAGACTTCGAACACGCCGACGCCATTTTCGTCCTCGGCCAGAACCCTGGCACCAACCACCCGCGCATGCTTGAACCGCTGCGTGAAGCAGTACAGCGCGGCGCTCAGGTGGTATGTGTCAACCCCCTCAAGGAGCGCGGTCTGGAGCGTTTCCAGCATCCGCAGCACCCGGTCGAGATGCTCACCAACGGTGACCGTCCAACCAACACCGCTTACTTCCGTCCTGCACTGGGTGGCGACATGGCATTGCTGCGCGGCATGGCCAAGTTCCTGCTGAGCTGGGAGCGCGAAGCGCAGCTGGCAAACGAGGCATCGGTGTTTGACCACGCCTTCCTCAACGAACACACCGAAGGTGTGCTGGACTATCTGGCAGCTATTGATGACACGTCATGGGACGAGATCGTCGAGCAGTCCGGCCTGCCTCTGACTGACATCGAACAGTCGGCGCGCATGTACGCCAAAGGCAAGAACGTCATCATGTGCTGGGCGATGGGTATCACCCAGCATCGCCACTCGGTCGCGACCATCCAGGAAATTTCCAACCTGATGCTGCTGCGCGGCAACATTGGCCGTCCGGGTGCCGGTCTGTGCCCGGTTCGTGGCCACAGCAACGTGCAGGGCGACCGCACTATGGGCATCAACGAACGTCCACCGGCGTTCTTCCTTGATGCACTGGAAAAACGCTTCCAGTTCCAGGTACCGCGCGACAACGGCCATAACGTCGTCGAAGCGATTCACGCCATGGCCGAAGGGCGCTCCAAGGTGTTCATCGCGCTGGGCGGCAACTTCGCACAGGCAACCCCGGACAGCCATCGCACCGCCGAAGCACTCAGCAAATGCGACCTGACGGTGCAAATCAGCACGAAGCTCAACCGCAGCCACCTGTTCCACGGCAAGGACGCGCTGATCCTGCCATGCTTCGGTCGAACCGATATCGACATGCAGGGCGAAGGCCCACAAGCGGTCACAGTGGAAGACTCGTTCAGCATGGTGCATGCGTCCAACGGTCAGTTGCAGCCACTGTCGAAGCAGATGCGTTCGGAGCCAGCGATCATTGCCGGCATCGCCCACGCCACACTCGGCAAAAAGCCGGTGGACTGGCTGTGGCTGGTGCAGGACTACAACCGTATTCGTGATCTGATTGCCGACACCATTCCGGGTTTCAAGGACTTCAACGAGCGCCTCAAGCATCCGGGCGGCTTCTACCTGGGTAACGCCGCCGGTGCGCGCCGCTGGAACACTGCGTCGACCCGCGCCAACTTCAAGCCCAACGCCCTGCCGTTGAAGCTGATCCATGAAGGCATCAGTTCGACCGGCGAGGTTCCGGACCTGATCATGCAGTCGATGCGTTCCCACGATCAGTACAACACTACGATCTACGGCCTTGATGACCGTTATCGCGGTGTAAAAGGTCAGCGTGATGTGCTGTTCGTCAACGAGGCGGACATTATTCGCCTGGGCTTCCAGCCAGGCCAGAAAGCCGACCTGATCTCAATCTGGGGCGACAACCGCGAGCGCCGCGTGAAAGGCTTCACCCTGTTGCCGTTTGACATTCCAGCCGGTCAGGCTGCGGCTTACTACCCAGAGGTCAACCCATTGGTGCCGCTGGAAAGCGTCGGTGAAGGCAGCAGCACGCCGACATCGAAGTTTGTCGCGATACGACTTGAGCGTTCAGCAGAGTCGGCACGGATTATCTAACGCACAGGGTCGTTTGAATCCGCCCACAAAAAAGGCCCGTTTCAATTGAAACGGGCCTTTTGCAAGTAACCTGAGACTGCGTTTTCTGATTTTAGTTCCTTAACTAAAACAGTAACTTAGGCTTATTTGTGGCAAACGTGTTACTCGTCGGATTTGAATTGCTACATTCTTCACTTGACACCAATATCGCGCCGTCATCCCTATGAGATTCCACACATGAAGTATTCCTCGATACTGTTGTTGTCTCTTACCCTGATCGGCGGTGCAGCCTCTGCAGGCAATCTCGAGTCAGGCGTAGGCGGAGCATTGGGTGGGGTACTCGGTTCAGCCGTCGGTCAACAGCTCGGCGGCAACACCGGTTCAGCGATTGGCGCTGGCGTTGGCGGTGCAGCCGGTGGCGCAGTCGGCGCAGACCGTCGCAATCGTACAGAAGCCGCTATCGGCGGTGGTCTGGGCGCAGCAGGCGGTAACGTTCTGGGCCGCAGCGTCGGCGGCAGTACCGGCAGCCTGGTCGGTTCAGCGGTAGGTGGCGGTGGCGGTGCCATGGCGGGCAACTACATGGGCAACAAAAGCCGCAGCGACGACCGTCGTGAATACCGTGGTAATGGTCATCGCCCCAAACACCACGGTCATCGTGGTCGCTATCGCGACTGACCTGATCGCCTGAACGTTGGTGCATCAACAACCGGCCGCTCTCGAGCGGCCGGTTGTCGTTCTGGCTGGTCTCAGCTTTCAGCCGTCGTCTGCACCCACGCCCTTACCTGCGCATAAGGGTAATCTTCCAGCACGGCAAAACCTGCGGTCGCGCGGGCTTTCAGCTTAGTGAACAGCGGCACACTGATACCGCAGAGGAAACGCGTCAGGCATTCAGTACTCGGCGGGTGGCCAGTGTAATCCTGGTGCTTGTGGATAAAATCTCCGCACAGTTGCTGAAAATCACGGTTCGGCAACGGCTCCAATGCCGGCGGCTCGGGCAGGTGGGCAACTTCACCGTGGCAGACCGAACAATGCCCACAGCGCTCAGGTGCCTTGTGGTCGCCGAAATAGCGGGCCAGTCGATGGGTCAGGCACTGATCGCTCGAGAACACATCAAGCATTGCGTGAATGCGCGCCACTTCGGTGGCTTCGTGATGGACGAAATAGTCGTGAAGCTCGGTGCTCAGCGCCTGCGGATCGAAATCGCTGCGCAGCAGGCTGTACACCTCGGTCATCTGTTTGCTTTCAAGCTCGATCCAGCCCTTTTCCTGAAAGTAGTCCAATGCCTTGACCACACGCGCGCGCTCGGCGCCGTATTGCTGATACATCGCGTCAAAGTTCACCGTGGCCCAGGTCCGCGCCCTGCTGGATGTGTCGATCAGCGCCTGCACGAACTGTTGCCGCTCCCCTTCGAAGCGCGCCATCAGGTCATTGGGTTGTAGCAGGAACTTGAAACGGTATTCCGCAAAGTACGCGTATCGCGGTGCGATGATCCCGCGCAGCTCAAGTTGTACCAGCAGTGTCTTCAGCGGCAACTGACGAATGTTGCTGAGATCTGCCAGCGGCCCGAGCAGAAATTCCCATTGGCCGTCCTGGCGCGCATTGAGTAGATCCTCCAGCACACGCGCAATACCCTCACGCTCTGGCGTGTCGCCATACACGAAGTTTTCCAGCACGTTGAGGCTGTCGCGATTAGCCAGCACCAGACAATCGGACGCGGCACCATCGCGCCCTGCCCGGCCGATTTCCTGGCTGTAGTTTTCGATGGATTTGGGCAGATCGAAATGCACCACATTGCGAATGTCACTTTTGTCGATGCCCATCCCGAACGCGATGGTGGCCACGATGCAGTTGAGGCTGCCGTCCATGAAGCGTTTCTGGATCGACTCGCGCTGATCGTTGGGCAATCCGGCATGGTAGGCGCTGGCGGGTAGCCCGTTCTGCTCAAGATGTGCAGCGATGTGCTCAGCGGTCTTTTGCAGGGTCACGTAAACAATGGTGGGTTGCCCCTGTCGCTCGTTGAGCCATTCGACCAGACGTCGTCTTTTGTCACGCCCGCTGACTGGCTTGACCCACAAATGCAGGTTGGCGCGGTAGAAGCCGGTGGTGACCACGTCGTCCGGGGCAATGGCGAATTTGTCCTGCATATCGATAATGACTTGCGGCGTGGCAGTCGCGGTAAGCAACAAGGTCTGAGGGATATTGAATTCGCGCTGATAGTCCGGCAGTTTCAAGTAGTCGGGCCGGAAGTTATGCCCCCATTCCGATATACAATGCGCCTCGTCGACCACCAGCAAGGAAATCGGCACTTGAGCGATAAAATTCCGGAAGCGCTCATTCTTGAGGCGCTCGACCGAAATCATCAGGATTTTCAGCTCCCCGGAACGCGCCCTTGCCATCACGTCAGCGACATCATCACGACTCTGCGCCGAATCGATACTTGCTGCCGAAATGCCGTGACGATGCAAAAAGGCCAGTTGATCCTGAATAAGCGCCAGCAAAGGCGACACCACAAGCGTCAAATGCGGCAACATCAGCGCGGGCAATTGGTAACATAGCGACTTGCCTGAGCCGGTCGGAAAGATGGCCGCCGCCGAACGCCCCGCCAGCACTGCACTAATGGCTGCCTCCTGCCCCGGTCGGAACTGGGTGTACCCAAAAACCTGTTCAAGACGCTGGCGCATTCGTGGTCCTTTCATCAGTCAACAAAACGGTCACAACCTTAGCGCGCCAGCGCTCGATGCACATAGCGCCAAAACGTTGCAGAAACTCTACCCACCGGCCGATATCATTGTAATATCACGACCGAACATCGCTTGATCAGGAGCAGGAATGGATTCCCTACAACAACCCGAAGACGATGGGATCATCCACATTCAGCGCCTCGTGCCCGGTCAGGTCGATGTGGTGCTGGGCTCCCATCCACGTCGCATGCGCGTCGATACGCCTCGCCGTTCACGCCCCTATGGCCTGTGGTTGGCGTGTTTTATAGCTGCCGCTTGCGTCGCCGGCCTGGTCGCCTCACATACGCGAAGTCCAAAAGCGCTGGCAGTAACGCCTGTGGTGCAGTCCATACCTGAAACCGAGACAGCCGAGGCCGAGACGCAGCCCTTGGCCGCCAATACTGCGCCCTCGCACATTCGAAAAACCGCAGAGCTTGTGCCAATCGCGGCCACTTTGGCGCCCCCCGCCCCTGTGCAACCTCTGGATGACTGCATGAAAAACGGCAACGTCATCGATGAGGCGGTGGCGAACTGTCGATTCGGCCAGCTTCCTCGCCCCGCTCAGGCAGAACCGGCAAAAGGCATGGTGTCTGCAGGCTATATGGCCGATTTCAAGGCAGATGCTTCACGCAATTCCACGCGCTCGTCCAGGCCTTACAACGTAGCGACGGCCTCCATTCGCGAAGCGGACGGCAGAAACCGCTACCGCGCGCAGTGGCGGGTGTACGGCAACACGATAGATGCTGACAGCGTTTGCGAAAACTTCGCCATTCGTTCATTCGAACGACGTGAGTGTCGCAAGGCGGCAGAGGTCAACTTCAGGGAAGAGTGCCGCGAGTGGACCAAGCGCGCCGTCAGAAATCGCGACGAGGACAGTAAAAAAGCCCAGCAGCGCTATTGTGAAGTGACTGCGACTTTCTCACCCTGAAAAACAAGCCTGCGACGCTCTGCCACAGTAGTTTTGCCGGTATTTGCTAATTTCCGGTGGATGGCCGGGCACCTGATAATCTGCAAAAACGTACACATGTATAGCCAAAGGCTTACACGCAATGAAGCGAATGGCTATTTTACACCTGCTGTCAGAACCGTAAGATTGGATCCAACAACTGGTGAACAAGGAGTTCGCCAGGATCAGGGACGATCGACCATCGCCGGGAAGGCAGCCGACAGGGAGTTGGAATGGTCTTGGTACAAACCCGCTTCGGCGGGTTTTTTATTGCCTGCGATTTTTGCCTGCGAACGATCGGCATGTGCAAAGATTTTTCCTGACGTCAAATGCCCTGCCTCTCGTCCCCTCTCTTGAGGCCGACCCGACGAGGTATAGCGAAAGGCTTACACGCGCTGGAGGAAGTTGGCTATTTCCGACCCTTCCCAAGCCTCGTAATATTGGATCCATCAAGTGGTGAACAGGAGTTCACCACGATCAAGGATGATCGACCATCGCCTCGGAGGCAGCCGACAGGGAGTCGGGATGGTCTTGGAAAAACCCGCTTCGGCGGGTTTTTTATTGCCTGCAGAAAAGCCCCCGCGCTTTATGTCACCCCGCTCACAGCTTATCGCTTGCCCTGCTTGAAGCGCTGCTGCAGCAAATGTCGCGCAGTACCCGCGTTGACGTAATCCGCGAGCAGTTGGCCCAGCTCGTCGGGCTTGAGCTTTTTGCCGTCACAGCAGAACTGCGCCAGCATCAGAATGATCTGACGCTTTTTCGCGTGGACTTTCGCATTCGGCATAGAGAACGAACGTGACGCGCGCTCGGGCAAGGGCGCATCGTCTTCCAGATAAAGGGTCAGAATGGTCCCATAGGCGACATGCAGACCGAAATCAGCGATGTGGTGGACCGGGACGGGGGACTTAAGGTTCGCGAACACAAAGTGATCAGGAGTAAGCACCAGGGCGGTCTTGTCGGCTCGCAGGCACAGACGCAGCAAGGCTGGCAGCAGAATGAGCATGAACAGCGTCAAGATGCCCCCGGCAATCAGCATATGATTTCGTTTGTCTGTAATCGTCTCTGGCAATGACAGCGATTTGACCATCAAAAAAATGCCCAGCACCAGCAGAGAACCAAGGAATACGCTGAGAAGCGCACCCCGCAGAAGCGCGCCTTCATGCAAAGCAACGTCACCGGTGACAGTGCTCGCTCGGGCACGCAGTTCGGTCACCACCTCAGCATCATTTGCCACATGATGCTTGATGAAGTCCTCGGTAAGACGAGTGCGCAGTGCCTGAGGATTGGTGAAGTAATGGTCCATTGCGGCGCGGGCCTGGGCTGCCACGACAGGCCGGGTGCCGTTGCGGATCGCCTCGTCGGCAGCAACCTGCAGTGCGGCGATACGCTCGCCGTTTGAAGGGTGCGTGTCCGAGGGATGCGGGAGCTGTACGGCCATTTCTTCGTCAGGCAGCGTGAATGCTTTGTCGGCCAGCCCGTGCAACACGCTGTCTGGCAGATCCTTGGTGAATACTTCACCGCGCCTGGGGTTGGTGGCACGCGCAATGTGCGCGTAGATGCGCTCCTGCAACAGCGGATCAATGGCCGAGATACGCACCAGCGCCGAGGCCGCTGGCGCAGTACCGGCCAGGCTCGCACCCGCAGCATCGGCAGCCAGCTCGCGGACGCGGCTCCAGTGGTTGACGGCGTGATCGAAGCTTTCCATCAAGTAGAGGCCCAGCGTGAATGCCGGCCGCAAAAGCGTGCGCGGCAGTAAATCGCTGACCAGCATGGTTTCTGCAATCACGCCCAGGCTGCGACCGATGCCGTCGTAAATCGGCAGAAAGCGCAGGCTGTACTCGGTGTCCTCGCCAGCAAAGTGTGCCAGCTCATGACCAATCACCGCACTGGTCTCGGCGGCATCGAGCAGCCCCAGGTACATGATTGGCACATGCAGGGTTCGCCCCTTGAGCACCACTTCGGACGGAAGAAGAGAGACGTCGCTCGATGTGACGTAAAAGCCTTCAGCCATGCCCAGCACGATGTGATCCGGCGACAACGCGCCGAGCCGCTCAGCCAGTTCGCGAACATACGTCCAAAGTACCGGCGCTTCGTCGGCCGTGACTTGCCGCCCCAGAACCTGCATCGCGACAGGTTCGAACATGCGCAGCATGACGCGCAGCTGCTTACCCATGTGCCAGATCGAATACAGGCACGCAGCGACCACCATCATTACCACGATGATCAATTTGAGCTCGCCCGCCGACATACGCCCCAAGTGCCACATCCCAAGGGCTTCAAAGCTGAGGATGGCAGAGACTGCCGCGCCCATCGCAACGATGTGCCCCACCAATACAAAAGGCATAACACGACTGACCCGGCTGAAGGTATGCAGCAATCGCTCGCGGGAATGGAGTGCGCGCGAGCCGGCCCATTTAAGCCCTGCCAGCCCGACAGCGCCGACCAGAGCAGCCAGCAGGCCAAGGACAATGACAGCCCGGGCCAGCCAGGTGGTTACGTTGCCCAGCACCAGCACAGTGCCGAGCCCCTCTTGTGCCTCTTCGAGACGAGACAGCGCCATCGAGATACTGAGATTTTCTCCGTCTATCTCGATAGTCCGGGTAAGCGCGCTGGGCGATCTGGCAAGTTTTTCGAGAGAGGGACGAGCATGCAACAGGTCAGCCTGGATCTCGGTCAGCCGCTGAGTGTTGTCGAGACTGCGCTGTAACTGCCAGACGCCCACCAGATTCAGGCCCAGGGGCAGCAAAATGAGTACAGCAATAAGCTTGTAGATTTTCATGAGGCAGGCTCAAGAGGTGCGTCGCTGCTGGCTATCCTTGGCGAGCACAGGTCCATGAGACAAAGCGCCACTGGCGCATGCGTACAGGCGCATCTACCTTGCATCACTGCAGAAGGGGATTGCGCTGACGGCGTTATACCGCGATCCACGCGAAGATGTAACAACGTCGCGCAACCGATCAACCGCGCTTCTCACGGCTGTGCACTGAGTCACGCTCGGGACGAAAAAAGACTCGAGGTGCCATCATTTTTCTTCGCGACAATTCATTTCGATTTTCACCGTGTCAGCGTTAAACCCCGAAAACTAATCCTTCGTCGCTTAATCGGTTCATCTTTTTAAGCTTAATTTGACGCCGGAAAAGCATACGAGCACACGGCCTAAACCCTTTGAAATCAAAGCCTGAGCTTATATGCAGGGCGCAATCTAATACCGTGATAGCATATGGACATCATTGCTTAGTGTAACAAAACCGAGAAAATATCTACCGTCTGTAGGAACTTTCCTACCAAAAGTACTGCCATAGACCACATTGCTGGCTATACGATTCCTATATGCCAGTACAAGATCCTTCCTCATTATGTCCGTGCGTTTTGCAGTGATTCATTTCAAAACCACTTCGTGAGCAGGTGTGCAGTCGAGAAACTCGCAGCCCCTCCCCGTCCCCGGTCTGATCCGGGAAGCGGTCGTGAAGGGTTCAAGGACGATGTACCGATGACTCAGACGTTCGATATAGAAGCATTGATCAAGCTGCGCAAACAGACGCGCGCTATTTCCGACGCGCTCAAGGTGCAGGCGTCCGACTATCTGTCGACCCTGGCGTTGCTGATACGCCCGCAGACATTCTTCGGTGAATACCTGCAGGGCGCACAACGTAGCAGTGGTCGCGAGACACAGCACCACTTCAAAGAGCTCAAGGAGCTCTATGACCGCATTGCATCGGCAGAGCCGTTCAAGCTGGTCAACGAACTGGAAGTGCCACTGAACCTGATCAGCACGACGCCTGAGCTGTTCCCGCTTGAATACGACATGGTGCTGTCACAAAGCGGGCAGACCATTCGCATCACCAGCCCGGTTCGCTGGGTGGTGGGCTTCAACTCGTTCGAGCTGGCGCAGTTTCGCAAAGTGATCAAGGACCCGAATCGCAGCAGCGCAGAGCTGTATCGCTACGTTGTGCATTATCTGGTGCTGTTCTATTGCCTGAGCAAGTCGCCGGGCATGAGCCGCCTGTTCGAAGGGCTGCGCTTTCCGGTCAGTTTCGAGCGTTTGAAAGACTTCGGCGATCTGCCGTTTTGTGTGATCAGTTCACCTGTGCGCTCCGAGCTGCCGGATGAATCGGTCATCCGCAACAGCACGCAGATCGCAGGTAATACAAGCTTCGAAGAGTTGGTCGGGCACGAAAATATTCTGGAAATGAACGATGAAATCCGTCAGCGCCTTTTGCTGACGATTGAAGGACTCTAATCGCGCCTGGCCTGCAGCAGGCCCGGTACGCAAACGACTTGCAGCGAGTTGCTCGCACAGGAGATGACGATGGCGAAGAAGGAAAGTACCCAGCACAAGCTTGACCGCGTTCGCGCGCCTCGGGTCCACATTACCTACGACGTCGATATCGGCGATGCTCAGGAAAAGAAAGAGCTGCCATTCGTCGTAGGCGTTTTGGGGGATTTCTCCGGCAACCCGCTGGAGCCGCTGCCCAAGCTGAAGGATCGCAAGTTCATCTTCATTGATCGAGACAACTTCAACGGCGTTCTCAAGGGCATCAAGCCGCGCCTGGCCTATCGCGTCGACAATACGCTGGCCAAAGACGGTACTCAGCTCGGCGTCGAGTTGAACTTCAATGCGCTTGAAGACTTCGAGCCGCAGAACGTCGTGCGTCAGGTCGAGCCGCTGCGCAAGCTGCTGGAAGTACGCAACAAGCTGGCCGACCTGCGCAACAAGATGGGTGGCAACGACAAGCTTGAAGAGCTGCTGATGGATGTGTTGCAGAACACTGAAAAGCTCAAAACCCTGGGCAAGGAATTCGGTCGCGAAGCAGCCGTTCCAGCCACCGATAGCAAAGAGTAAGGAGGAGCCTGACGATGACCGATAAGCAAACCGCGACTCAGCAGGACGGCGCTCTGGTTGAAGTTGAAAACTTCGCCCCGCAATCTTCCTTGCTCGACAGCATCATTTCCGAAAGCCGCGTTGCACGCTCCGAAACCGAGCGTTCCCGTACCCGCGACCTGATCGGCGAACTCGTGGCCCAGGTGCTGGAAGGCGAGATGACGCCGAGCAAGGACCTGATCGCCGTGCTCGATGCACGCATCGCTGAAATCGATTCGATGCTTTCCGAGCAGATGAACGAGATTATGCATGCTCGTGAGTTCCAACAGCTCGAAGCCTCCTGGCGCGGCCTGAAATACCAGGTTGACCAGACCGAGACCAGCACCACGCTGAAGATTCATCTGCTCAACGCATCGAAAAAAGACCTGGTCCGTGACCTCAAGGCTTCCTCCGAATTCGACCAGAGCGCGCTGTTCAAGAAGATCTACGAAGAAGAGTACGGCACCTTCGGTGGTGCGCCGTTCGGCATGTTGCTGGGTGACTACGAGTTCAACCGCAGCCCGGAAGACATGTATCTGCTGGAAGAAATCTCCCACGTTGCGGCCGCTGCCCACGCGCCGTTCATTTCGGCAGCCTCGGCAGAGCTGTTCGGCTGGGACTCGTTCACCGACATGGCCGGTCCTCGCGACCTGGCGAAAATCTTCGACACCGTTGAATACGCCAAGTGGAAGTCGTTCCGCGCCTCCGAAGACTCCCGTTACGTCGGCCTGACCCTGCCGCACGTGCTCGGTCGCCTGCCGTATGGCCCGGATACCACGCCAGTCGAAGAATTCAACTTTGTCGAAAGCGTCGATGGCCGTGACCACAACAAATACCTGTGGATGAACGCTGCCTACGCACTGGGCACTCGCGTGACCGACGCATTCTCCCGCTACGGCTGGTGCGTGGCGATCCGTGGCGTGGAAGGCGGTGGTCTGGTCGAAGGCCTGCCGACTCACACCTTCAAGACCGATGACGGCGAAATCGCGCTCAAATGCCCGACTGAAATTGCTATCACCGACCGTCGCGAGAAAGAGCTGTCGGACCTGGGGTTCATCCCTCTGGTGCATTGCAAAGGCACTGACTACGCCGCGTTCTTCGGCACTCAGTCGACCCAGAAGCAGAAGCAGTACAACACCGATATCGCCAACGCCAACGCCCGTCTTTCGGCGCAGCTGCAGTACATCTTCGCGACCTCGCGTATCGCTCACTACATGAAAGCGATCATGCGCGACAAGATCGGTAGTTTTGCGTCCCGTAAGGACGTCGAGCTGTTCCTCAACAAGTGGCTGTCGAGCTATGTGTTGCTGGACGATACCGCCAGCCAGGAAGCCAAGGCCAAGTTCCCGTTGCGCGAAGCGCGGGCCGAAGTCTTCGAAGTGCCTGGCAAACCGGGCGTCTACAAGGCTGTGACTTACCTGCGTCCGCATTACCAACTGGATGAACTGACAGCTTCGTTGCGTCTGGTCGCCGAATTGCCGCAATCAACTCGCGGCTAACAACATCCATTACGTGGCCAGGGAGGCAACATGAGTAGCCAACACAAGCTGTTGCCTTCATTGCTGGATCGATTGCTCGACGATCGTCCGCATCAGTCCATGGAAGCATCATCGCAACGTCTTTGCTCGCTGGCCGATTACAAGGCCAGCATCGTTCGGGACCTGGAGATTCTGGTGAACACTCGCCAGTCTCTGGTCGCTGGCGAGCTGGAAGGCTTCGCCAATCTGAGCGGTACCATTCTCGATTACGGTATGCCCGACTTCACCAGTCGGAGCGTGCTCGACCCACAGGATCGTCTGCTGATCCAGCGTCAGCTGGAAAAGGCGATCACCGTGGGCGACCGACGCTTTCGTAGCGTGAAAGTCCAGTTGCTTGCACAACAGACCGGCCAACGCATGCTGACTTTTCGTGTGGACGCAGTACTGCGCCTGCAGGACATTTCGCGTCAGGTTTCTTTTGACGCTGTGCTGCAGGTCAACACTCAGGAATACAAAGTGCAGAACCTCAACTGATGCTCGACGATCTGCTGCCCTACTACGAGAAAGAACTCTCGCACCTGCGCTTTCTGGGCCAGGAATTCGCCGCTCAATATCCGAAGATCGCGTCGCGGCTTCTGATCGAAGGCGACAATTGCGAGGACCCGCACACCGAGCGCCTGATCGAGGCGTTCTCGTTCCTTTCTGCGCGCGTACACAAGAAACTCGATGACGAGTTTCCGGAAATCGTCGAGTCGTTTCTGGAGGTGCTGTACCCGCATTACCTGCGCCCTACCCCCTCGATGTCCATCGTCGAGTTCAACATGGGCAAGCAGGAAAAGGTCACCGAGTCCTATCGAGTGGCCCGCCACACAGAGCTGCACGCCAATGCGGTGGACGGCATCGTGTGCAAGTTTCGTACGTGCTACCCGGTCGAGATGTGGCCGGTTGCAGTGCAAAGCGCTTCTTTCATTGAAATGGAGCGCTCGGCGTTCAACGGCCACAGTGCAGACCTGATTGCACGCCTGCGCATCGGTCTGGCCGCTACTTCCGATGTCCTGTTTGGCAAGATGGAACTGGACCGCCTGCGCTTTTTCCTCGATGGCGAAAGCACGCTCATGCATCAGTTGTACGAGCTGCTGTTCAACAACCTGGCCAAGGCCACATTGTCGTTCGAAGACGAAGGACGGATTCGCGAGGTGGTACTGCCAGCTGGTGCGTTGAAGTCCGTGGGCTATGGCCTGGATGAAGGCCTGGTAGATTACTCGGAGCGCTCGTTTCTGGGTTATCGACTGCTGCACGAGTACTTCACGTTCCCGGACAAGTTCATGTTCTTCGACCTGTCGGGCTTTGCGCGCATCCTGGCGGGCAAAGAGATCGCCAAAGTCGAAATCAATTTCTACTTTTCCGATTACGACCTGACAGATCGCTTGGCACGCCTGACCCAGAACATCGGCCGTAACAATTTCAAGCTCAACTGCACCCCGATAATCAACCTGTTCCGCCAACAGGCCGAGCCGATCAAGCTGACCCACGTGCAGCATGAATACGCCGTAACGCCGGACGTGCGCCTGCAAAGCTCCGCCGAAGTGGTATCGATCGACCGCGTGCGCCGCGTGAAGAAAATCAACGGCAACGACCAGGTCGGCACCTGCCATCCGTTCTTTGAGCCTCGCGGTGATCAAGGCCCTGGGCAAAGTTTTTGGATAGCCCGGCGGCGCCCTACGCAAAGCCGGCAAAGCGATGGCTCGAACATGTTCATCCGGGTTGTGGACCGTGATCTGGAGCTGCTTGACTCCAATAACGACACGCTGAGTATCCGCCTGACGTGCAGCAACCGCGACCTGCCGCTGATGCTGCCATTTGGCGGCGAGCGCGGAGATTTCAATATTCCGTCCAACTCGGTGATCAAAGACATTCGCTGCCTGCGCAAGCCCACCGCGACGGTCCGAGTACCGCTGGGCAACGGGGTCATCTGGCGTTTGATTTCCCACCTGTCGCTCAACCACATGTCGCTGGTTTCGAAGGGGCGCGAAGTGCTGCTCGAGCTGCTGTCGCTTTACAACTACCGCAACGTGTCGGCGATCCGCAAGCAGATCAACGGCATTGTTTCGGTGACCAGCGAACCGGTGGTGGCGCGTATCGGCCATCCACGCCCGAACTTTGTTCGCGGCGTCGGCATCACGCTGAAATTCGATGAAAGCCAGTACACCGGCAGCGGCGTATTTCTGTTCGGCATGGTGCTTGACCACTTCTTCGGCCAGTACTGCTCGATGAACAGCTTTACCCAATTAACCCTTCGCACCTTGCAGCGCGAAAAGAGAGTGGTCCAATGGCCCCCGCGAACAGGCGATCAACCCCTGGTCTGATTGACCAGGCAAGGGCTGAGCCGCACCGATTCGAATTTTTTCAGTTGGTGCGTTTGCTTCGCCTGCACTACAGCAGAAACGGGCGCATGGACCTGGAAACCAGGCCGCATGAAGACCCCCTGCGTTTTCGTTCGCAGCTGTCACTCAACTTCCCGGCCAGTGAAGTCAGTGATCTGCAGTTCGAACGCGAGGGCAAGGTATCGGCCGCAGGTTTGCCGCTGTCCGAGGTGCAAGTCACGTTCATGGGGCTGGTCGGGCCGTCTGGCGTATTGCCGCGCCCTTACACCGAGCTGCTTATCGATCGGCACATCCAGTATCGGGATGACGCTGCGCATGCGTTTCTGGATGTTTTTTCGCACCGCATGACCACGCTGTTTTACGAAGCCTGGCAGAAGTACAAGTTTTACATCGAGTACGAGCGCAGCGGCACATCGAACTTTGATCGTTATTTGCTCAACCTTGTGGGCTTCGGTCCTGAGGCGCTGAAACGCAAATTCGACAAGGACGAGTCGCCACTGCGTCGCGAACTGTTTAGTTATTTCTCGGGAATGTTTGCCCAGAAGCCCCGTAATGCCCTGAACCTGGAGGTCATGCTGAGTTTTTATTTCTCGCTGCCGTTCAAGGTCCAGCAGTTTGCCGGACGCTGGCTGAAGCTCGACAGCAGCCAGTGCACGCAACTGGGTCGCAAAAATGCCGTGCTCGGGCAAAGCGCCGTGGCCGGCAATCGCGTCTGGGATTACCAGTCGTGCGTGCGTATCGAAATGGGTCCGCTGGAGCTGGTCGATTACCAGCGTTTCCAGCCGGGCGCTGTGGATTACCAGAAGCTGGTTGAACTGGTGCGTTTTTATATCGGTGCCGAACTGGACTTCCAGATTGCGCCGAAGCTCAAACCCGAAGCTGTACCCGTGGCCCGACTGGGCCGCCAAGGCAACGTATCTCTGGGCTGGCTTGGCTGGCTCAAACGCCCCGGTGTCGACGTGGAGCCTTCACGTTGCGCCCTTTTTCACATTCCTTTTGATGGGGTCTCCCTGTGAACCTGAAGTCCCTGTTCGCCAAGCTGAACGAAACGAGCCGTACCGCCACTGAGAGCGCTGCAGCGCTGTGCCTGTCGGAGAACCATTACGACGTAGAGGTCGAGCATTTGCTTTTGCAATTGCTCGACAGCAACGAGAACGATCTGCCAGTGATCCTGCGTCACTACGATGTGGTGCCTGATCGCCTGCAAGCGCAGCTGGTAACGGCGCTGGGGACCTTCAAGAAGGGCAACACACGTACACCGGCCCTCTCGCCGCACATCACCCGCATGATCGAACAGGCCTGGGTGCTGGCGTCGATCGAGTTCGGTCAGTCGCAGATTCGCACCGGGCACCTGATTCAGGCCCTGCTGGACGACGATGCACTGCGTCGCGTGGTCATCGGTTCGGCCCCGGAACTGGAAAAAATCAACGCCGACGACCTGCGTCTCAACCTGAGCGCGCTGGTCGAGGGCAGCCCCGAGACCAAACTGAGCAAGCCGCTGGCGAACGCTGACGCAAGCACAGGCGCCACCACCAAGGGCAACGGCAAGACTCCGGCGCTGGACCAGTACACCGTCAACCTCACCCAGAGCGCTCGCGACGGTCGTATCGACCCGGTATTGGGACGCGAATTCGAAGTACGGCAGATGGTCGATATCCTGACCCGCCGCCGTCAGAACAACCCGATCCTGACCGGTGAAGCCGGCGTGGGTAAAACAGCGGTCGTGGAAGGTCTGGCGCTGCGTATCGTCCAGGGTGACGTTCCATCGGTGCTCAAAGACGTCGCCATTCACACGTTGGACCTGGGCTTGCTGCAAGCCGGTGCCGGGGTCAAGGGCGAGTTCGAGAACCGCCTCAAGTCAGTCATCGAAGAAACCAAGCGCAGCCTGCACCCGATCATTCTGTTCATCGACGAAGCTCACACGTTGATCGGTTCGGGCGGCCAGGCCGGGCAGAACGATGCCGCCAACCTGCTCAAACCTGCGCTGGCTCGTGGTGAGCTGCGCACTATCGCCGCTACCACTTGGGCGGAGTATAAAAAGTATTTCGAAAAAGATGCCGCGCTGGCGCGTCGCTTCCAGGTCGTGAAAGTCGAAGAGCCTGACGAAGACAAGGCCATCCATATGCTTCGCGGGCTGCTGGCGAAGATGCAGGAACACCACAAGGTCACCGTGATGGACGAAGCGCTGGTGCAGGCCGTGCGACTATCCAACCGCTACATCACGGGTCGCCAGCTGCCGGACAAAGCGGTCAGCGTGCTCGACACCGCTTGCGCCCGCGTCGCGCTGGGTCAATCGGCGCAGCCAGGCGCACTGGAAGACTGCAAGCGTCACATCGATAACCTCAA
The DNA here is from genome assembly GCF_000156995.2 of Pseudomonas coronafaciens pv. oryzae str. 1_6. Classification (NCBI taxonomy): domain Bacteria; kingdom Pseudomonadati; phylum Pseudomonadota; class Gammaproteobacteria; order Pseudomonadales; family Pseudomonadaceae; genus Pseudomonas; species Pseudomonas coronafaciens. Next base: position 5,342,235 of record NZ_CP046035.1, read on the forward strand.
CGCAGAAATCGCTGTGCTAGAGCAGGAAACCGCCAAGGGCAGTGATCACGCACGCCGCCTGACCGCCCTGCACGAAGAGCTAAAAGCCGAACAGGCCACCCGCGAGTCGCTGGAACAACAGTGGAAGCGCGAGCTGGAACTGGTCGAGAAACTCGGCGCACTCAGCGTTCCGGAACGCGGCGAGCCTGATGCCGAGCAAATTGCCGCAGTTCGCGCCGAACTGGCCAGCGTTCAGGGCGAGCAGCCGCTGGTCCATGCATTGGTGGACGGCGGCACGATTGGCGAAGTGATCTCCGGCTGGACCGGCATCCCGCTGGGAAAGATGCTGCGCGACGAGATCGACACCGTGCAAAGTCTGCCTGCGCTGCTGGGTGAACGCGTACTGGGTCAGGATCACGCGCTTGAAGAAATCGGCAAGCGCATCAAGATCTCCCGAGCGCGCATGGAAGACCCGAACAAGCCTATCGGTGTATTTCTGCTGCTGGGTCCAAGCGGCGTCGGCAAGACCGAAACCGCGCTGGCGCTGGCTGACACGCTGTATGGCGGCGAGCGTAACGTCATCACCATCAACATGTCCGAATACCAGGAAGCGCACACGGTCTCCAGCCTCAAGGGCTCCCCGCCTGGCTACGTCGGTTACGGCGAAGGCGGCGTGCTGACCGAAGCCGTGCGCCGCAAGCCCTACAGCGTGGTGTTGCTCGACGAGGTGGAGAAAGCCCACCCGGACGTGCTCGAGCTGTTTTTCCAGGTATTCGACAAGGGTGTTCTGGACGACGGCGAAGGTCGCGAGATCAATTTCCGCAATACCGTGATTATCCTCACGTCCAACACAGGCACCGACCGCATCATGCAGTGGTGCCTGAACACCGAGCAGAAGCCGACTCCCGATGACATCGTGGAAGGCCTGCGCGACGAGCTGAACCAAGTGTTCAAGCCTGCGTTCCTGGGTCGTCTGACTATCGTGCCGTACTACCCGGTGCAGGACGCCATCCTGGAGCGCATCGTCGGACTGAAGCTGGAGCGCATTCGCAAGCGTTTCGAGCGCAATCATCAGGCGGTGCTGAGTTACGACCAGGCGCTGATCAAAGCCATCGCTTCGCGCTGCACTGAAGTGGACAGCGGCGCACGTAACATCGACAACATTCTGTCCAAGACCCTCATGCCGGAACTCGCCCAGCGGGTGCTCGAGCGGATGGCGCAGGACAAACCGATTCAAAGTCTGAGCATCGACCTGGGCAGCGACGGCGATTTCGCCTACACCCTGACCTGATCGATCACCCATAGGTAGCACGTGATGAATAAAAGACTTCAAGGCAAAAGTTCCTCGAAGCCAGCCTTGGCAAGGTGCCTGGCTGTTCTGGCAGTGATGATGGCGCTGTCCGCCTGTGGCGTGACAGACCGTGTCGCCAAGCGCATGGATGACACCTGGGCTGGCGACATGATGTTCGGTGACAACGAGAAAGTGATCCTGACGACCGACGGTGGCAACCAGCTCAACCCCGATGAGTACGGCAAGCCGCTCTCGGTAGTGGTGCGCGTTTATCAACTGTCCTCGCTGGAGCGCTTCGAGTCCATCGACGCCGACAGCCTCTGGGATAATCCACAAAAGGCGTTGGGCAACACGCTGGTCGAAAGCAAGGAGCTGATTCTGCTGCCGGGCATGGGCCAGACCGATCAATGGCCGCTGAACCCCAACGCTTCGTACGTGGGCATCGCGGCGTTCTTTCGGACTGACGAGAACAGCCGCTGGAAAGTGGCGTTCGACGCCAATACGTTGCGCAAGGACGGTATCTGGTTCTCGTCCGACGGTGTTCGCGTGCTGGTGGACAACAACTACATCCTCGCCGCCCGCGGTGTGGATGTGCTGAACAGACTCAAGACCGAAGAGCAGTTCAACAAATCCAATGCATTGCCGGTAAAACCTGCAGAAAAGACCTTGACCGATCGTGCGCAGGACGCGGCAGTTCAGCAAGTTCAGGACTCTGCCAGCAGCTCCGCTAAAAAAGCGGCGGACTCACAATTCAATTCTTTGTTGGAAGGCGCCAAATGAGCAAACAAAGCCGCGTGATGTGGTCGGAAGGCATGTTCCTTTTGCCACAACATTTCCAATACCAGGATGAGTTTCATCAGCATCAGCTTGCTGAGTCGACCCTGCGCAACACCCCCTTCCACTGGGGTGTGCAAACCCTTGAGGTCGATGTAGAGGCACTGGCGACCGGCTCGCTGCAGCTGAAGCGCCTGAAGCTGGTGTTCCCGGACGGCAGCCTTTACGACGCCCCACAGCACGATCCGCTGCCTGCTGCACGCGACCTGAAGAACCTCATCAAAGGTGGCGAAATCAAGGTTTACGCAGCGCTTAAACTGCCTGAACCGTTTGGCCTGAACTACGTCGAAGACGGTCAGGAACAGAAGAGTGCCCGGCGTTTCCGCAAACAGTTCGACACGCTGCCGGACCTCAACGAAGGCGATCTGGAAAACGAGATCACCAGCCTGCGGCTGAACGTCGTGATGCTGGTCGATGGCGACAGTCTGGACGGTTACAGCTACTGCCCGATTGCCCGACTGGCGCGCAACAACATCGGTGGCTTCAACCTTGATGCTCACTTTGTGCATCCGACCCTGCACGTGGGCACTCACGAGACACTGATCGGCCTCGGCAGGCGCCTGATCAGCGTGTTGCAAGCCAAGAGCAAAGCGCTTTCCGGTCGCCGTCGCGAACGTGCGGACCAGATCGCCGAGTTTGGTTCCAGCGACGTGACGCTGTTCTGGCTGCTGAACACCGTCAACCGGGCTTATCCGCAACTGGCACACCTACTGGCCCATCCACGCCTGCATCCAGAGCGTCTGTACCTGTTTCTTGCCGAACTGGCAGGCGGTTTGCTGACCTTCTCGCTGGACACCCAGCTCACCGACATTCCGGATTACGATCATCAGGACCCGGCCGCCTCGCTGGTAAAGCTTGACGAACTGGTTCGTCTGTTGCTCGAGAACGTGATCCCGAACCAGTGCATCGTCATCAACCTGAGCCAGGTCAGACCGTCGTACTGGCAAGGCCAGTTGCTGGACCCGCGCCTCACCGAAGCCGACTTCTATATCTCGGTACACGCCGACATGCCTGGCTCCAGCCTACTGGAACTGGTGCCGCGCGCGTTCAAGGTGGGCTCGCCGGAAGACATCGAAGTGGTCGTCAACAGCGCCATGCCTGGTGTCACACTGAACCACTCGACACGTCTGCCGAACGCCATTCCGGTGCGCCTGGACAACCATTATTTCTCCATCGAGCCGCATGGCCGGGTGTATGAGCGAATGATGGAAGCCCAGGCCATTTCCTTCTACGCGCCCAGCGCGTTTACCAATCTCAAGCTTGAACTGTTGGCGGTGCTTAAATGAATGATGCCGTGATGCAAGGTGCCGCTACGGCCGCAACCGAAAAGCCTACGCTCAAAGACCTGGTACGGGACTTCATCACCATGGCGCTGATCGTGCGTCGCGGTCGCCAGTCGACCTCGGTCACTGCGTTCGAAGCCAGCGTCGATACCTTTTTCGCTAACCTCGAGCGCCAGGCGCGCAGCGCCAATTACAGCGTCGAACAGGTCAAGGACGCCCAGTACGCACTGTGCGCATTCCTTGATGAAAGCGTGCTGCGCTCAGGCGATAACGACATGCGTCGCCACTTCGAAATGGAGCCGTTGCAGTTCCGTTATTTCGGGGTTCACCTCGCGGGTGAGGGCTTCTTCGAGAAGATTGAGCTGCTGCGCGCCGACGTGAAGAAAAACCTCGATGTGCTCGAGGTGTACCACCTGTGTCTGGCGCTGGGTTTCGAAGGCAAGTTCGGCCTCGGCCAGAAAGACCAGCTGCGCTATCTGGCCAACACCCTGGGTCAGGACATTGCGCGGCATCGCAAGACGCCCAAGGCACTGTCGCCGGACTGGGCGTTGCCTGATCAGGTTTCACAGATGCTTCGTCATGAAGTGCCGGTCTGGCTCTATCTGGTGCTCATTGCGCTCGTGTGCCTGGCTGTCTATCTGACACTCGACTGGTTGCTGGGCAAAGACGTGGCCGCGTTGGCCGAACAAATCAGCCAACTGTTCAATGCTTGAGCCCCGCTCAGGTAACCGAGTCAGGAAGACATGAAGACATTATTGCGTCTGTTAAAAAGTTTCTGGTTTCTGGTCCCGATACTGTGGCTGGCGAGCCTCGCCGTGTGCTGGTTTTTCGCCCCCAGAATCAGCTGGCTGCAAGGCTACATGCTCGAAGCGATGGCGATCATCAGCGCCTTCTATCTGCTGCTGATCGTGCTGCGTCAATACCGGCGGATCCGTACCGAACACAACCTCGAGAATCTGGTCCAGATCGAAGTTGACCGTTCGCTGAAATCGACCGGCGAGTTCCGCGATCAGCAAGTGCTTCGCGACCGTCTCAAGCATGCCATCGCCATGTTGCGTACCGATCGTTCGGCGGGTGGCGGCGGCTCATCGGCGCTCTACGACCTGCCGTGGTATCTGGTCATCGGCATGTCGGCGGCGGGCAAGACCTCGTTGCTGACGCGCTCGGGCCTGTCGGCCAGTATTGCCAGCAGCGCCAACGACACGGAAAGCGGCACCCAGCACTGCGATTGGTACTTCAGCCCTGAAGCGGTGATGATCGATACCGCTGGCCGTTACCTTCGCGACGACCAGTCGGCCAGCGAGTTCGCTGCGTTCCTGCGCATGCTCAAGAAGCAACGCAGTAAAGCGGCTGTCAACGGCCTGGTGCTGGTGGTCAGCCTGCCGGAACTGTTAGCTGCCTCTGCCGCAGAGCGTAACGAGATGGGCGCGCGCTTGGTATCGCGCATCGAGGAATACACCGATTGCCTGGATGCCAACCCGCCTATCTACTTGATGTTGACCAAGACCGACCAGTTGCCGGGCTTCAATCAGGCATTTGAAGGTCTGGACCTGCACGAGCGCCAACAGCCGCTGGGCATGACCTTCGGTCTGAACGAGATCAACACCCAAAGCCTGCGCTCGGTGCTCAAAACCAAGTTGGCAAATCTGCAGGCGCATGTCAGTCGTCACGTCGACTCGCAGATAACCGCGCTGGGTGCCAACGCCAACAGTGCGCTGCTGAACTTCCCCAGCTACTTTGCTGAACTGTCGACCGTTCTCGAAGAGTTTCTGCAGCACTTTGCGCGCAGTAACGTCAACGGTAACCCGCTGTTGTTGCGCGGCCTGTACTTCACCAGCGCTCTGCAAACCGAAAAACAGCTGACGCCGGTCTATGAAGATGACCTTGCAGAGTCTTTCGCCTTGCTGCCGGCCTCCGAAGCCGCTGCGCTGGAGCAGGAGCAAAACCGCAAAACCGGTGATCGCAGCTATTTCATCACCGACACCTTCCGCCGCGTCATCTTCCCTGACCGCGACCTGACGCTGTACCAGTCACGCCACGGCCGGGACAGATCAATCGGCCCGATTGCCATTGGGGTGGCGCTGCTCGCCGGGCTGGCCTTCATCGGCTGGCAAACCCTGTCGTTCCAGAACAACCGGCAGTGGCTGGCTTCTATCAGCCAGCAACTGACCGAGCTGGAACAATCCCCGGACCGCGCGCAACGCCTCGCTTCCGGCCAAGGGCTGGAATTGCTGCGCAATCAGTTGGCGATCATCGAGAAATACCGCACCAAGGGCGTACCGCTGCAACTCAGTGGTGGCCTGTATCGCGGTAGTGATATCTATCTCGCCACACAGACCGCTTACTTGCAGCAGTTGCGTACCCAGGCGCTGGAGCCAATCACACTGAAGCTGCAATTGCAGATGCGCGAATTCAACGAGTTCGCAAAAACCATGGACCCGCAGTATGGCTTCGGCGCTGCAACCGCTGGCTCTGGCACCAAAACAGGCAAGGCACGCGCTCAGGGCCAGAAACTGCTGGACCGCGGCACTCGCAACCTCGCAGCAGGCCGTCCGACCAGCCTGGGCAGTATCCCGCGCAGCACAGGCGATGTTGCCAATCGCCTGACTGGCGCCGCCCGTGGCACAGCCAGCCAGACACGCAGCGAGGCGATTGCCGCTCTGCGCAATCCGGCGACCGCCAACGATGCGGCCGAGCTGTCGGCGACGACAGGCGGTTTGTCGTTGTCGGAAGAAATGCTCGGCCGACTCGATGAACGGCAGGTCGCGTCCATCATCGAGTCATACAACGCCCTCAAGCTTTATCTGATACTGACTCAGCCCACCGCGCATCCGGAAACCGAGTTTGTCGGTGTGGCGCTGCCGGTGGCCTGGACAGGTATTTCCAGCGATGCCAACCCGATCAGCGACAACGTGATCGAGGACAACTCGCCGGTTTACGTGCAACTGCTCAAGAATGGCGACGCGCCGGCCATGCCACGCAATGAACAGTTGATCGATGAAACTCGCAAGAGCCTTAAGTTCTTCATGATTTCCAGCTCGCTGGTGGACCGTGAATACCTGCGCCTGCAACTTGAATCGAGCCGTCAGTTCCCGGCCATCGGCCTGAATGACCTGGTGCCGATGCCCGGCCGCCAGTTGCTGTATGGCTCGGAAGCGGTACCTGCGATTTTCACCCGCCAAGGCTGGGATGAGTTCGTCAAACCCGAGTTGATCAAACTGGTGTCGGGCAATCTGCGTAACGAGACGGACTGGGTACTTGATGGCGAGGGCGGTGACAGCGTCGTACAGAAAGCCAATTTCGTCCGCGAGTTCATGACCCGTTACAAACGTGACTACACGCAGGTCTGGTACACCATGATCGACAGCATCGGTGTGCGTCGCTTCAGCGATATGGCCAATGCCACGCAACAGTTGTCGTTGCTCAGCGATGTGCGTAACTCACCAGTAAAACTTCTGCTGTCGGCGGTCAACGAAAACACCCAGTGGGACGTACCTGCACCGCGTGAAGCACAGCAGACCGGGGTCAAGCGCGATGACGGTTTCTGGGGCAAGGTCGGCGGTATCTTCGACAACAAGGAAGCTGCAGCCAGTGTGCTGACCTCGCCACTGCCCGCGGTCGATGACGGCAGCCTGGCCAAGCGTTTCGAGCCTGTTTCGCGGGTCTTCGCAGCGCAGAACGCCGAAGGCGCCGACAGCACAATCATGGACCGCTACCTTGCTGCGTTGCGCAAGCTCAAGGTCCGGATGAGCAATATCCAGCGTTCGCAGGATGTCGGTAAAAGCAGCAAGCAGTTGATCAGTGAAACCCTGGAAGGCCAGCCGAGCGAAGTCACCAACGTGCGCAACTACGTTGAAACCACGGTCGATACCAGCCAGGGCGGGCTTTCCACGTCGCTGCAAAGCCTGTTCAGCCTGCCGATCCAGTTCGCCTGGGAAACCCTGCGTGACCCGGCTGGCGAGCAAATCGCTAAAGCCTGGGCCAAACAGGTTGCCAAGCCTTGGGACCAGGTCATGGCGCATCGTTACCCGATCGCTCCCGACAGCCGCAACGAGGCATCGGTGAAAGATCTGCAACGCTTCGTCGATCCGGAATCAGGCTTGCTGCCGAATTTCAAACGCAACGAAATCGGCAACCTGTCCGATGGAGAAGGTCTGGGCATGAGCAGCGGCAGCAAGGCACCGCTGGTCAATCCGAAACTGGTCAGCAATATCGACAAGGCCAGCTCGCTGGGCGAAGTCATCGCCAGCCTGTCGGACCGCGACAATGGCTTCGAGATCATGCTCGAGCCGTCGGCCTACTTCACTGACATCATCTTCACGCTGGATGGCCAGGAACAACATTACCGCAACGGCAAAACCAGCTGGAGCCGCTTCTCCTGGCCAGGCACTACCACCGCACCGGGCGCACGCCTGGACGTAGTGACGCTGTCGGGCGAACGCATTACCGTGTTCGACTACACAGGGCGTTGGGGCCTGCTGCGCATGAACGACAGTGCGCATGTTGCCGACCTCGACGGCATCCAGCAGCGTTTCAGCTGGAACACCGCCAAAGGTCCGGTCAGCCTCGTGGTTCGCAACTATGGCGGCGTAAAACTGACCGACCTGGCGAACGTCAAGGCGCTGAGTGCCTTGAATGCAACTGATGGACGGACCAAGTGAGGATGAGCATGGCGGATCTGGAGGGCAGCAGATGATTGGCTGCTTCGGAAAAGTGCCCGCGAGCGCAGACTTCGTCAGCCTGCATGGCGCCAGCGAAGAAGCCTGCGAGTTCGACGCCTGGCTGCAGGGCGCGCTGGCCGACATGCAGCACCGCGAAGACTGGCGCACGCTTTTCGACCGGTTGCCAGTGTGTTTCTTCAGCTACCGGGCACGCAACGGCAATTGGCTGGTGGGCGGTTTGATCAGCTCACGGGACTCCAGTGCGCGACGTTATCCGTTCTTCATCTTTCAAACGGTGAAGGCCAGCGATGCCGGCGTGTTTGTGAACCCGTTCACCCTGAGCGAACTGTTCGCCGGGCAGATCAAGCCGTTGTTGCACATGGCGGCGCAGGCGGAAGGCACTGCGGTGCTGTTCGAGCGCATAAGGGCCTTGCGCCCGTTGCAAGGGCAGGACTTCGAGCTGTTCCGGCGTGTGCATGAAAAGTTTCTGGTGAACTTCACGCTGCGTGACATCGCCAAGTCGCTGGAGAGTTCTTACCCCGAGTTCATCAGCAATGCCGTGCTCACCAGGCTGCAAGCGTTGAGCCGACCGTCACACAAGGCGCCGGTCGGGATTTCCCTGCCGCTACCTGCCGAACGGGGCTTGAAGAACCCGACTGCAGATCTTTGGGTCAACTGGTTGTCGCGCCTCAACGCAAACAACGCTGTGCCACAGATCAGCATTCTGGCGGACGACTTCATGCGCCCCAGGCTGTTCTGTTTTCCGTCCCGCAATACCACAGGCGTGTACCGCGTGGTGACGGGCGTGGGTGAGCATTCGGAGAACTATGACGTGCTGGCCCCTTTCGACGCGTTCGACGAACACCACCGAGGCCATGTGTTTCCAGACATAAACCGCCCTCTTTATGACGTTATCGACCGTTTTGTCGATGTGCTGGATTTGAAGTCCGTATGAACAAAATCAAGTATTACTTCCTGCGCTACCAGCCCTACATACTAGGGGTCTGCTTTTTCCTGGCGATATTTATCGTCTGGAGCATCGGTCGAGCCCTTGGCTTCAGCTCGATGAATAGCCTGCTGACCGGTATCGGCCTGTTCCTGTTGCTGTCAGCCGCTTATGTTCTGCTGCTGTATCGCGGTGTGTCTCAGCATCAGAACCTTGAGGGGCTGTTGCGCGACGACGCCGATCAGGCCGTGCTCAACGCAAGCCCGGCAGATCGCGAAGAGGTCAGCATGCTGCGTGAGCGTCTGCTGCAAAGCATCGAGCGCCTGCAGAGCAACAAACCGAACGGCTCCAATGCCAAGGACGCGCTCTATGCCCTGCCCTGGTATCTGGTCGTCGGCCAGCCCGCAGCAGGCAAGAGCACCATGCTGTATCAGTCGGGTCTCAACTTCCCTTACGCCGAACGTGAAGGCGCACGTGTCGCCGGGCTGGGCGGCACGCGCAATTGCGACTGGTTTTTCAGCTCCGAAGCCGTGCTGCTGGACACCGCTGGCCGTTACATGAACGATCAGGAAGAAGCCGGCAAATGGCGGGCGTTTTTGCAGTTGCTGCGTCAGCATCGCCAGCGCAGACCGCTCAATGGCCTGATCGTGACGGTCAGCATCCACGACATCCTGCAAGCTTCGGTCGAGGATCAGGAGCGCATTGCCAAGCGTCTGCGCGAACGAATCCAGGAAACTCACGCCCTGCTGGAAGTACGCCTGCCGGTGTATCTGGTGTTCACCAAGTGCGATCTGGTACCGGGCTTTGTGCCGTTCTACCGTCAGCTGGACGACATGGCGCGTGGCGAGGTAATGGGCAAGACCTTCCCGCACAAAGGCTACGAGCAGGCCGACTGGGGCCAGCGCTTCGGCGTGGCGATGGACGAGCTGATCAGCTACTGGAAAGAGGTGGCGAATCAGCAGTTGGTACTGCAGGACATACAGATCACCCGCCAGGACACGGCGGTGTATCGCTTCCCGCTGGAGCTGGAAGCGCTGAAACCGCGCTTGCGGCTGTTCGTTGATGCCCTGCTGCGCGCCAACCCATATCAGAGCGCCGAGATGCTGCGCGGTTTCTACTTCACCAGCGCACTGGACGCCGATCAGCCGGAAATGGGTGGGCACACTCGCCAGGTCACTGAGCGATTCCAGCTGGAAAGCGAGCAGGATGTGGTGGACGGCAATGCGCAACCGCACCCGCTGTTCATCAACAGCCTGTTCCGTAAAGTGATCATCCCCGACCAGCACCTGGTGGCGCTGTACACCACCAACCACCGCGAGCGGCGTCGCAAGGCCGCCTGGATTGGCGGCGCCAGCCTGGTTGCCCTGTTGATCTGCAGCCTGTGGGGTTGGTCGTACTGGAACAACAAGGACAACATTCAGTCGATTTCCAATGAACTGGCCCAAGCCGTAGCGGATGACAGCAAGGCCACCGGGCAATACACCGAATGGCAGACACTGGATCGCATGCGCTTCTGGACAGCGCTCTATTACGGCCGTCATCACGATGAAGGTGTGCCATTGCGCATGCGTCTGGGACTCTACAGGGGCTATGACATCGAGCCGCTGTTGCGCACGCGCTACTTCAATCGCCTGGAAACGGTGATGCTCAAGCCGACCGCAGACAACCTGACGCGCTCGCTGTACCTGCTGACCACCATCAAGGTCTACCAGCGCAATGCCAAGGACCTGATGCCGGTCACTGGCGTAGACAGTGTCGAGCCCAAGGCCCTGCCGCCCGACAACCGTGCGCAGTCCATCGCGGCCTTCGGCAAGGCAACGCTGGACACGTACGTGATGCTGTCGCGAGCACAGCGCGAGAAGGCCGACCCGGCTTTCCTGAAAGCGAAGATGCCTGATTACTGGTACCCGGCCATCGCACGTCAGACCGGCAAGACCATCAACACGAATGCCGAGCCAGGCTCGAATCAGGATTACGAGTACGCCAGCCGCCAGATCAACTTCTACAGCGATCAGATTCACGAACTGGATGTGCCACGGATTCTCGACAACGCATTTCTGACATCCAGTTCGCGTAATTACATCAATAGCCTGCTGACGCAGTCGTTGAAGGCCATCGAGACGATTACGCTGGAGTCGGACACGCTGTTCGCCTTCGGTCGTGCGGATTTCCAGAGCCTGAAAACCGAAGGTCAAAACCAGTTGAGCGCGATTGCCGGCAAGCTGCTGAGCACGCCGAACATCGGCAAGATCGTGATCGCAGGTCACGCGGACCAGTTGGGTGACCCGCAGAGCAACATGCAGGTGTCCAAACAGCGGGCGCAGACCATCAAGACTTACCTGGTCGGCAAAGGTGTACCCGCCGAGCTGGTGGACGCGGTGGGTGAAGGCAGCGAGAAGCCTCTGGTCAAATGCGACATGCAGCAGCCCAGGGCTCAGTTGATTCAGTGCCTGGAGCCAAACCGGCGCGTAGAGATCGAAGTACGCGCACTCAACTGAGTGCGTGCCGGCAAGTAAACCGAAGCCCGGGTTGTCCATACGAAACCGGGGCCGTGGCAAGAGAACCTTTCTTGATTGTTTCAGAAAGGTTAATCAAAAGGACCGTGTTCTGTCCGTGGACGTCACGGTTTTAAATGAGAAAGGAGAAGCAGAAAATGGCATTTGACGCATATATCCAAATCGACGGCATCCCGGGCGAAGTTCTGGACGACAAGCACAAGGACTGGATCGAGGTACTGGGTTACGAGTTCGGCGCTACCCAAGCCACCTCGGCTACCGCCAGCTCCTCGGGCGGTGCTTCGTCCGAGCGCGTTGCACTGAGCGACTTCAGCATCCGCAAATCTGTGGACAAGGCTTCTGCCAAGCTGTTCGAAGCGTGCTGCAAAGGCACTCACATCGCCAAGATCCAGCTGAACGTAAACCGTGCAGGCGGCGACAAGCTGACCTACCTGACCATCAACCTGGAAGAAGTGGTCGTGTCTTCCGTCAAGGCTGTTGCAGGTGGCAATCAGAAAGGCGAAGACAACGCCGTCAGCGATCTGCCGATCGAAGAAATCAGCTTCAACTTCGCTCGCATCAAGACCACCTACACCCAACAGAGCCGTTCCGATGGCCAGGGTGGCGGTAACGTAACCGGCGGCTGGGACCGCACTGCGAACAAAGTCTTCGCATAAGTCTGTGACACATCGGGTCGCGCAAGCGGCCCGTCTTCAACACCGTGTCTGTCCAGACGCGGTGTTTTTTTCTCCTCTGATCAGAGTTGACTATGTCTGAATTTCTCAACGACCTTTCGCTTGCCGATCTGACGGCACCCATCAACGGGGGAAGTGGCGAGGACCTGAGCTTTTCCACCCTGTTCGATCAGGTCAAGGAAGCTCGTCGAGCAGACCCCGACTACCTTACCCAAGGTGACTGGCAAACCGATCTCAAGTCCTCTGACTGGGATCAGACCATCACGTTGGCCGCGCAGGGCCTCGCCGAACAAAGCAAGGACCTGATGCTCGTCGCCTGGCTCAGTGAAGCCCTGGCGCACAAATACCACTTTGTCGGCATCACCTTCGGCCTGACCGTGGCCGAACGGATCCTGCAAAATTTCTGGGACGACCTATACCCGTCTCTGGAAGACGGCGTGGAAGAACGCGCCGCCCGTCTGGCCTGGCTGAAAACCACACTCACCGAAGTCGTGGGCGGGTTGCCGATCACGCAGGGGCAGAACTTTGGCCTGCTGCGCTACGACGAGTCACGCCACGTCGAAAACCTCGCCCTGCAAAACCCCAAGGCCATGCACGCCGCTGTTGAAGAAGGCAAGATCAACGCCGAAATCTTCCAGCGCTCGGTCGTGCTGACCGACTCGGACCACCTGCGCCTCAAGGCCAGCGAAATCGCCGCCAGCCTGTACGCCTGCCAGCAGCTCCAGGCCACCGCCGACACCCTGTTCGGCCGCGACGCGCCGAGCCTTGTCACCCTCAGCGACATCCTGCAACGCGCCGGGCAACTGACTGAAAAGCTGCTCAAGGACCGTGGCATAGAACTGAGCCCGGCCCCCGCTGCCGCGACGCAGGCCGCCCCCGAAATCGCCGTCGACCAATCCGCAGGTGCCGCGATGACCCACACCACCCAGGAAAGCGCCTCCGCACCACTGCGCACCACACCGACCACCCGCGACGAAGCCTTCACCATGCTCGCCGGCATCGCGCAGTTCTTCAAAAACACCGAGCCGCAAAGCCCCGTCCCATACCTGATCGAGCGCGCCATCAAGTGGGGCAACATGCCGCTGGAAGGCTGGCTCAACGACGTTATTAAAGACAGCAACGTCGTGGACAGCATTCGCGATGTGCTGGGTACGAAAGAGCCGAAGCAGTAAGGGCAGTTCGTAGGATCGGTCTGTATGAACGTGCGTACAGACCTTTCGGAAAGGCGCCACAGGGTGAGTCTGCGTGCATGACTAACATAGCCGTTATTGATCTGGATAATTGGCAGATCGCCGCACGCAGGCCGCCCTGTCTTTTTGATCGCACCAAACGCTCCGCCTCGGGCACGAGCAATATTCGCACACATCACGGATAAGAGAATGAACACATCAGAACCAGAAAAAGCATCAAACCAATACAGCGATAAATGGAAAGAACGCTTCGCCTTTTTTGAAGCGCACGGCGGACCGAATGCTCCGGGGTTCAAGCCCGCGCTTAAGCAACTGCCTTTTCTGAAAAAAGTGAAAATAAATTTCAACTTCTTCGCGTTCTTTTTTGGGCCTATTTATTTATTCATCATGGGTTTGTGGAAGAAGAACCTGTCCTTCATCGCGATTATGATAGTGGTGTCTATCGCATCAGACATCGTGATGGAAAAGTATGGGTTTCGATACGCCAGGGAGGCCAGCTCTGCACTCGGATTTGTGTTTAACGCGCTTTACGGGCAGCTGACAAACTATGCCTACTACCTCAATGAAGTGAAAGGCAAGCAGAGTTGGAATCCGTTTGAGGGGTTGCGCTGGTAATACGAGCACATGGATTCTATTTCAGGGAGATTTAAATGTTTGAGCCTGTGGCCATTACAGCAGTATTGCTGTTCTTTTTAGCGCTGGGATTTTTTACTGTCTACGCGCCGATTAAAACCATTGCCTCGTTGATTAGGCGTGACAATCCTCTTGACCGTGTTTCACGGTTTTCTTACGCCATGTCGACGTGCTTATCATTAACCGCGGCAGGCTATGCATTCGTCGGTGCCTTCCTTGATTCGGACCAGACCGAAACGTTTTTATGGTTATCAGCCTATCTTTTTTTACAGGCAATAACGATGGCGATACTAATGATTAAAACCAGAGGACGCTCAAGGCTTGATAGGTTTTTGTAGCTGCTTGGCGTTCGCCTCACTCACTTGAAGTCTGCCGTTTTTAAACCCCACCTCTCATTTGGACAGGCATGGAGCCATTACTCACAAGGAAGCCAGTATGCGTCCAATCATCGTTGTCAACGATCCTACCTCAGATGCAGGTCAGGTCCTTGAGGGATCGCCCAGCATGTTCATAAACGGTTTGGCCGTGGCACGGGTCGGTGACCGAGTGTCCTGCCCGCATGGTATCGGGACCATCGTCAGCGGAGATGAAACCCTGCTGGTGGATGGCCGCCCGGTTGCCCGGGAAGGTGATTTTATCTCCTGTGGTGCGCGGCTGATGGCAACGCAGCAGGACACCGTGGACCTCTAAGGAACAGAGATGAACACAACGCTCAGCATCCACGCACAGGGAGCTTGACCATGACCACACCTTCAATCACCACTCCGGTCGCTACCAGCAAGAACATGTCGTGCAACATCAACCTTCCCTGGTTTGTGCAGGGCACCGAGTATTGCCCGGCCGAAGCTACTTTTGAGCCTTTGGTCAACGGAGAGCGCGCATTCGGCGCCGTGTACGACGCGATCATGGCTGCCAAGCACAGCGTTGAAATCGCTTGCTGGGGGTTTCAGCCCTCGATGTATTTCAAGCGTGGCGATACCTGCTCATTGTGTATCGGTGAGCTTCTGGCACTTAAAGCCCAAGAAGGGGTTCAAGTCAAAGTCCTCTGCTGGTCTGATTCGACTCACATGGCCCAAGCTATGGAAAACACGACGCCCGGCGACAACGTCAGCAATTGGATTCCCGGCCTTGATGATTTTTTCCACGCCACCTCTATTTCAAAGGGGTTAGGCTTTGATAGCACTACCAGAAAGCTTGAAGAGTTTCGCGCTAAAGGCGCACAGGATCGCGACAAGGACCAAATCGAGATCGACAAGTTGTGGTATCGCCAGGTTCGCCTCGCCTACACAGGCGCTGAAACCGGCGTTATCGAATTAGGTCAACGCTTTTTTCGCGTGATGGGATGGGGCGACGAAGAATCCATCAAAGACACGAGATTACAGTTCGTCACACGCGACTTCTCTGTCACTGACCGAGTGGAAACTGCATGGCGATTAGCGATGCAAGCGCTTGATCAAGATCGCAGTACAAAAAATAAAGTGATGAGTACAGGGGCTATGTTTCTCGCACCGACTCACCACCAGAAAATGGTGCTGGTGGATTACGAACAGCCTGACCTTGCGGTCGGCTTCGTGATGGGGCACAACACGCTGGATGCGTACTGGGACAAGGACGACCACGCCTATGAGCGCCAGACCGCGCAAAAAGGCCGCAACGGAACGACGCCTCGACAGGATATTTCGAGCCGTGTCACCGGCCCCATTCTTGAATATCTGAATCAGAATTTCTGTGAAGCCTGGGAAAAAGAAACCAAGGTCGATCTGCTCACAGCTCGCAAGCATATTGCAGATAAGCTAAAGGGTCGCCGGGAATATGGCACGCCACTTATGGCGCAGATACTCAGAACCCACAGCCAAAGCAACGTGAGGGATATTGAAAAGCTTTACCTAAAAGCGGTGAACAATACGTCTCAGTTCATCTACATCGAAAATCAGTATTTCCGCTGGCCACCGCTAGCGGAAAAGATCAAAAGCGTTGTGCAAAACCTTCTGGACGGTGGTCGCGACCTCAAAAAACATGGGCCTATCTATCTCTTCGTCGTGACGAACTCTTCTGAAGAGGGAATGGGCGACGGGTCAGTCAACACATTCCGCATGCTCAAGCACTTGGGCCGCCCGGAGCTGCTGCCGGGAGTCGCGCAGGCCGAGCGGCATGACGAACTGATGGATGAATTATATGCCGCTAAGCAGGAAGAGCTATTGGCCACACAGAAAGCTGCGGCTTTCAATCAGATCCACGGGATTGATCATACAGAGCGAGCCGCCCGCATTTACGAACCGTTGAAAACCAAGCTGGCAGAAGCTCGCGCAAAGGTCGAAAGGCTGGAGCAGGAAATGCCTGGAAAAGACGCAGAGCCTATAACGCCTTCAGAAATCCGAGGGCTCAAGATGCACATATGCACGTTAGTAGCACCTGACTCTCCTCCAGACGACTGGATGGATGTCTATATACACAGCAAACTGATGATTATTGATGACGTATTTACAACTATTGGATCGGCTAATATTAATACAAGAAGCATGCAGGTTGATACCGAGCTGAACATTTGCGTTGAAGATCCGACAGTGACTAAGCCGCTGCGCGAACATTTGTTTGACATACACACCGGCGAGACAAAAACGGAGCCTGGCATAGCCAGTATCTATCAGCAATGGCAAGCCATCATAGAAACAAACAAAACGAACAGAATATTAAACAAGCAAAAAAACGACGCAGTGAAACTACAAGGCCCAGTCGCCTCATTAGTTGAGTTTTTACAGGAAACCAAATCCAGAAAAAACTGGGACTGACAATGAAAAAAGCAATAATCAATTTATGTATATTGTTACTATTAACAGCCTGCTCTAAAAAGGACGATGAGATGCCTAGTCAGTCACAGATAGATTTCGCGTATGAGCGGTTAAAATTCCAGTGCGCATACGAAGCTGACGTTCTACAAAAACTAAATGAAGACGCTGATATTCTTTATAAGTACGGGCTTTTTCTTGAGAACCAAGAGAATAAGGAGGCGTACAACCAAGCTGTAATATTTTATCGTATAGCCGCCGCACACGACCATTACAAGGCCGCTACAAACTTACAAAATTTACTTTCAACCAGTCTTGTCAACTCCGTAGGAGCCCAAAAAGAAGTCATCAATTTAGCAAAATACTACATATCTAAAAACGTGCCTGGGGCTTACTATGATATGGGGCACTATTTGGAGATAGGCTACGGAGTGAAGAAAGACATACCTGGCTCTCGCGCCTATCTTCGGAGAGCAGCTGACTTAGGCAATCCGGACGCGCAATATTATATAGCCCAGTTGATAGGCGAGATCCCTAACACTGCGGACATAATGCAGTCAATGTATAAATGTGCAATGGAGCAAGGCCATTCGCAGGCGGCAAGAAAATATTCCAACTATGCTTCAGCAATACACGACTACAAAGATGCCGTAGCTGGTTACCAGTTCTCAGTTAAAGGTGGCGACAACATTAGTGCTCATCGTCTGGCACGCGGTTTTGAAGATAGAATACCTACTGACAGACTTTACTATTTAGCGCTAGAAAGAGATGAAGTACGAGCCGCAAGATACGATAAAATCAGCGACTTCTTAGTTCATCACGAACACTTAGGCGCTAAAATCCCTGACCTGGATGACATTGTCCCACTTCCACCAGCACCATTACCGGAGTGGGACGGCACGTTCAAATGGAAGCGTGATCGCGACTCTTCCGCACCACCTGCACCTCCGTCCGAGGAGCTGATTCAACGGATGGCGACAGAAAAAAATCTCGATCCTAAAACAGGTATTCCGCTACCTGTATCGAAGTGAAGAAGGCATGCGCGGGGTCATACCCGGTGCATACGCAAAGGAAAGGACTCCAATTCCGGGAGTCTTGCCCCGCAAATAGGCACACAAGGGAGTGGAAATGTTAAAGAGGCTGGTTTTTCTGGCAATTCTTATCACAAGCCTCTGCGCTTGCGAAAAGGAAGGCCATGACAGCGTTACTGATGAAGACATGGCCAAGGCCATGGAGAGGCTTTCGTTTGTCTGCACTCACGAAGCAGACCACTTGCCCGCGATAAGCGAGGATGCTCAGGTGCTGTATCGCTATGCCCTATTTCTGGAATCGAAAAAAGGCACCAAAGACTATCTGCAAATAGGCAGATACTACCGTCTGGCTTATGCAGCAGGTAACTATAGAGCGGCAACCAATCTGCACGGCTTGATCGCTCAAGGCGTTGTTGAAAGTGCCAGTCGCAGTAAGGAAGTGATTGATATCGTAAAGGATCTGATAGCACGAGGTATTCCGGGCGGCTATTATGATATGGGCCATTATCTGGAAATAGGCTATGGCGTGAAGCGAGATACGAGTAGCGCCAACGCCTACTTTCGCAAAGCTGCCGACCAAGGCAATCCCGATGCACAATATTATGTCGCCCGGCTACTTTCCAAAATCCCTGACACAGCCGATGTAATGCAATCAATGTACAAATGCGCGATGGAGCAAGGTAATGGGCCAGCAGGCGTTCATTACGCAAGCTATTCAAAAGTTGTTGGCCGTTATGCGGATGCGGTTACCGGCTTTCACACCGCAATTCGAAACGGTGACTACGATGCAGCACGCAACTTGGAACGCGCGTTTAAAGGCCCGCCACCATCCGAAGAGCTTTACTACATGGCCTTGCAACGAGATGAGGAACGTGTGGAGCGTCTGGAGAAAGTACGCAAATTCCTTACAGACAATCAATACCTCGGACCAAAAGTCCCAGACGTCGACCAAATCGTCCCCCTCCCCCCGGCCAAACTTCCGGATTGGGATGGCACGTTCGAATGGCTGAAAAAACGTGAGTCCACGCCCCCTGCTGAAAAGCCCTCGGAAGACATGATCCGAACGCTCAGTCAGGCGAAAGAACTTGACCCTGCTACAGGCATGCCTTTGACCAAAAAATAGCCAGACCGATTAGCTGGCAAAACACTGCGAGGGACTGCATTTCTTTTTATCGTGTACAGGAGCATCACCATGACAACATGCATTATCGCAATAATCTTGCTGATCATCATTTATCCAAAACTGTCCAGGGCAGTTAAGCGGGATGGGTTCTCAAAGGTGTTCACTGCTCGTAGGCTGTTCAAAACAGCGGGCGCTTTTTTCCTTGTTGGCGTGGGGCTGGGGTTTGTCAATATTGCAGCGCGAGCCGGTGCTGTTAGTGGGTCTGGAGTACCAGATGACTCGCGCTCGTTACTGGATACAATGGAGCTTACCAGCATAATAAGCCTGTGTATTGCGCTGGCACTCACAGTGCTTCCAGTCCTTAAAAGTCTGATGCAAAAGTATCAGGCCCGTTAAGCGGCGTGCTGCGCATCACCGGATAAACCGAATGCAGTTCAATCAGGCGCGTCATGCCTGCTTGATACACGACAGCGCGACCTTCAAAACCTCGCTCTCTCTCTTAAGGAAAAGAAATGCTCCCTCCTCGCAGGAATATTTACGATCGGCTGTCTGAAAAGCGACTGGCCGATCTTGAGCGGCAGCGCGTCATTGAGGCGCAGTTGCCGAAGGGTAATTTCACGTCCGGCTCTGTGGCGGTGGTGAATGCCTGGGTGTGGTTGCCCTGTGGTGTATTTGATACACCGCTCTCGGCTGATGAGCTTGCGCTGCGCCGTGCGGATTTTGATCATGACCCGCGCCTGGTGGACTCGCGCAGTTTGCGACGGCCCCTGCGCCGACTGGATACGCCGCAGGTCCGCTCGCCCGCTGTCAATGCGGCTGGGCGGGCTGTCGAGATTCTCAAGGCGATGTTTGCTCAGTGGGATGAGGCGTTTTGTTCACAGGTTGACTGGTCGAACACTCAGGTCATGTTGTTTACACCGACGGCGCTCAGTGAACTGGACTGGCTGGCCGCCGTGTGCCGGCTGTGGCCTCGCGATCAACTGCCTTATTACGCGTTTGACGTCACCATGCAGTCAGTGGCGCAGTGGTTGCCCGAGGCCTTGGGGCAAAGCTATGGCGCGCCCTATCTGTTGTGCCTGAGCCTGGACACCTGGGCCTGCAAGGAGCAGATGAAAGTCGGTGCTCTCGACGAAATGGCAGGGGAAGCGGTCAGCGCGGTCCTGCTGCAACGCGAGTCCAGCCCGCCTGAACCGCTGCGCGAAAGCGCTCTTAAACTGTATGCGCCTATCACTGAACGCCACGCCAGCCGCTACTCACAGACCCGCACCGACACGACGGTGCTGGAAAGCCTGATCGCCGTGCTGGGCACTCAAACCGGCCTGGACGCAAACCGAATCAAGGTGTTGATCGGCGATGGCGCGTTCGATGGGCAGCGTTTGCAGCAGCTTCATCATTACGCTCGGGCCTCTTTGCCTGATCTCGATCTGGAACGCCAGATCCGCCTGAACACGCTGGGCGCCCGGGTCGGGACTGCTACTGAACAATGGACGCAGATCGGGCTTGCGTGGCTGGCTGCCAGCGCAGAACCGGGCAGTGCCGCATGGATACTGGACCGTGGTTGCGCGGATCAGACTCAGGGCTGGCTGATCGGCTGACCACCCAAGGAATTGTAAGAAAGGAATGCACCTATGAACTCGATACTCGACGCCGCCATGAACGCTTTCAGCGGGCCGCTCAGTCAGGCCGGTCGCCTGCTGGAATTGAAGACGCCACAAGGTCAGGAACTGTTTGCGCTGCGTGCACATGCCGTGGAGCGTCTGAGCCACGTGGCCCGCTACACGGTCGATGTGATCAATCAGACCAACAGCTTTGATCCGGAGAAACTGATCGGTCAGGCGGTGCAACTGAGCATCCGCCTCGACGACGGCAGCCTGAGCCCTCGGCATGGCTGGGTCGAGAGTTTGCGTTATCTCGGCAGCGATGGCGGGCTTGAGGACTGGCAACTGGTGTTCGCGCCGTGGTTCAGCCTGCTGGAATACCGCATTGATTGCCGGATCTGGCAGGAGATGAGCTTGCCGGACATCCTTGCTCAGGTGTTTCAACGCTACAGCCAGGCCCAGGCCAACTACCGCTTCGACCTGCAGCGCGATTACCCGCTGCTGTCCTACGTGACACAGTTCAACGAGACTGACGCCAACTTCGTACAGCGCTGGTGCGAGCAGGAAGGCCTTTTCTGGTACGTGGAACACAAGGACGACAGTCATTGCATCGTGTTCACCGACAACATCATGTCGCTGCCCACCCTGACTCCCGAGAAGCTGCGTTTCCACACTCAGCAAGCCGCCGACCTGACCGACAGCATCACCCAGTGGAGCCCCGGTGCACGCCTGCTCAATGGCCTGGTGCAATGGAGCAGCAGCGAATACCGCAGTCATGCGCAGCCGCAGGTTACCCACTCAATGGCATTGCCTGCCGCATCGGCGCCGCCAGACCTTGAACGTTATCAATACCGTGGCCAGTACGCATGGCAGAACCTCAGCCGGGGCGAATGGCTCGCCCGCGTGCAGATCGAACAGGATGAGTCGGCAGCTCGTCGTATTCAGGGCCAGGGCGGTGTACGGCAGATGCAGCCGGGTCATGGGTTTGAACTGACCCAACACCCGCTTTACGAGCTCAAGACGCTCAAGGACCGTCAGTTTCTGATCGTCGCCGTAGAGTTTTTTGTGCAGAGCAACCTGCCGATCGGCAAGACGCGACCAAGCCCGCCTGGCAGTCTGAAAACACAGCTGGACGCCGTGCAGGCTCGTTCATCGCTGCCGGTTGGCGATGAAGGCTTCTACCTGAATCGCTTTGAAACACAGCGTCTGGATATCCCCTATCGCAGCGCGTTCACCCACCAGAAACCGGCCCATCCCGGCCCGCAGACGGCCGTTGTCGTGACGCCCACAGGGCATGAAGTTTTCACTGACAACCTGAACCGGGTTTGCGTGCGCTTTCATTGGGATCGGCTGATGAAAGACGGCGAGCTGGGCTCGTGCTGGTTGCGCATGATGCAGTCGAGCAGCGGCCAGGACTGGGGCAGCGTCAACGTGCCGCGCGCAGGCGAAGAAGTCGTCGTTACCTTTCTTGATAACGATATCGACCGTCCGCTGATCATGGGGCAGGTCTACGGCGGGCATAAGCCTGCGTGGCATTCCAGTGGTTTGATGAGTGGCTATAAAAGTCAGGAGATTCAGGGGAGCGGTTATAACCAGTGGGTGATGGATGATTCCACCGGCCAGGTCAGGACCCAGATCCACAGCAGTCATGGGCACAGCCAGCTAAACCTTGGTTACCTGATCGATCAGCAGGGCAATTCGCGAGGTGCGCTGCGCGGTGCCGGGTTTGAACTGCGCACTGACGCCTACGGCGCCTTGCGTGCTCAGCAGGGGCTGTACTTGAGCACATGGCCGCGCAACAAAGCGCTGGGCGGGCAGATCGACACGCAGGAAGCTCAGCAGCATCTGAGCAACGCTCAGGCACGGGTCAAGGCGATGTCGGATATTGCCGAGCAGCACAACGCGCTGCCGATGCCGGGCGGTATCACAAGCCTCGAGCAGCTCAACGCCGACACACAGGCCAATTACGGCAGTGGCGGCGAAAGCCAGGTCAGTAGTGGCCCACAACAGCGTAATGGCGGTGACACCAAGGCGGCGATCATGAGCGGCGGTCGGGGCCAGACTTCGGGCTATAAAAAGCCCTTACTGGTCGCCTCCTCGCCCGCCGACATCGTGACCGTCACGCCACAAAATACCCACATTCACAGCGGCAAACAGTTGACCCTCTCGACCGGCGAGGACACCAACCTGGCCAGCGGCAAGTCACTGTTGGTGAGCGTTGCGCAAAGCATCAGCCTGTTCGCCCAGTCGGCAGGCGCCAAGCTATTTGCAGCAAAGGGCAAGATTGAAATACAGGCTCAGAACGACAGCATCGAGCTGACCGCAAAGGAAAGCGTGCGCATCACCTCGACGGCCCGCACCATCGAGATCGCCGCACAGGAAGAAATCCTGCTGACCAGCGGCGCGGCGTATATCCGCATCAAGGGCGGCAATATCGAAATTCATGCCCCCGGAACCATTGATGTAAAAGGCGTGAAAAAGACCTTCAACGGCCCTGCGCAACTCAACCGGGACAACCCGGCGTGGCCAACCGACGCGATCAAACAGAAGCTTACGGCCTATGCAGGGCTTAGTAGTGCGGCGGGCTATGCAGCGTGGACAGGTCAGCCGTACACCATTCTCGGCGACGGCGCCGAAGTCAAAAAAGGCGTGATGGACGCCACGGGACAGATCGCCATCGACCATCACGTCACCACCAGCCAGTACAAGATTGACCTGAGTAACGGCGTCAGTTACGACCTGCCAGTGGCGGGCGATTACAAAGGCGACGCCAAAAATGCAGAGCTGGCCAACCGCGGGCTTCACCGCCACGAAAACGCGTCGCACCCCGATGTAAACCCGCGCGACAATCGCAGCCTGTTCCGTAATGCCTACGACCAATTGAGTAATCCGGGGTCGGAGGCATGACTGCTGGGCAGGCTGTTCAAGCGGGTCGCCTCAGCGAGCAAAGTCAGGAGTTGACGTAGGCGTTAGCTCCCGCGCGGGTCTAGCGGTGCAGTGGGCGCTGGCTGAATTCGGAATTGACAAGAAGATCGGGGAACTCCTCGACATTGAGAGGCCGTAATGATTGACTCCACCAAACTGAAAAAATTTACCTGGTTTCTATTTGTTTTTTTAGTTTCCATAATGGCTTTGGGGCTTTCAAGCATTAGGTATTACGGACCTGTATACATCACCATTTTTCTGTGCGTACTAATGTGGACTTTGTATCTTGTCTATGCGTGTGAAAGATTTACTCTATATACGATTTCAGTCTTAGTTGCAGTAGTGATCTTCTTCTGTTTTGTTGCTTCCCTCTCAGCCTATCTGGTTGCCGCAAGATTCTGGGGCAAAGCAAGTGCTGCTGCACTCATGGCGGGGCTGGTTCCAGCGGTGCTGACGTCGTTGACGTATCTGATTTTGGTCAATGGAAAGCCATCATTTCATCCATTTGAATATGATGGAATCAAGGTCCAGCCACGTCCGCAAAAAAAGCTAAAGAAATCCACTGCCTACAGCCCTCTTTTACTGGCTGGCGTAACCACGTTGGCAGCCAGTATTTTTATCAAAGTAGCCGGGGCTCTTACTGCTGGAGCGGTTGCAATGTTTGGGCTAACGGCTTTTTCCATAGGGTTGCTATTCCATGCACGTCACATAATCAGAGGCCTGCGCACGCTTCGCATTCAACAAAAAACCATGCCCACCCCCTACACGTTCATGCAAATCGACGAGATTCGAGCGGCTCGTAATCGCTGGTGGCTGAGCAGGCTGTTCAAGTGGATCGCGTCTTGGGGAAAATCGTCAGGTGCCTGATATTCGATGATCGCCACCTGACGACCCGGCAACGCCGCTATCTATCGAAGTGGATAACCCGGATTTCGCCATTCTCGACATCCACTGCGTAGGTCACACCATTCCAGCAGCCCACGACAACCTGATCATTTTCATCGCGGTAAAGACTCATGAACGGCTTGTCAGCCTGTGTGCCGTGTGAGCTTTCATCGATTTGCCAGAGCACCTCGCCAGTCTTCGACACAGCGAAGATATTCCGGTTGAAGATCGTTCCCGCCGAAGGCTCAAGTCGGACTAATACGTTGCCGCCCGACAGCAGAAACGTATCCACTGGATAAGGCATACAGACACGCCGATTCTCTATCCAGAGTTCCCCGTCCACGATCCGGCAATGATGCGAACTCATCACTCAGCCTTCAACCCCCTCTACATACAGCGCCTCGTAACGTGCCATCGTGTCGCTGAGCCGCTGCCGCAGATACCCGTTCGCATGCCCCAAGGCTGCCAGGATCTGTGCGGATTCAACCAGATACGACGCTCGTTTTGTCTTCGCCCAGGTAGACGGCGCTGACTGGAGATTGGTGATGCGATCGCACAACTTGACCGACGCTGCTTCTTTGGAGTGGCTGGCTATCC
Organism: Pseudomonas coronafaciens pv. oryzae str. 1_6; assembly: GCF_000156995.2. Taxonomy (NCBI): domain Bacteria; kingdom Pseudomonadati; phylum Pseudomonadota; class Gammaproteobacteria; order Pseudomonadales; family Pseudomonadaceae; genus Pseudomonas; species Pseudomonas coronafaciens. The sequence continues at coordinate 5,367,187 of NZ_CP046035.1, forward strand.
CTGCGAAGTAAAGCGCTTCGGAAAACGGCACGATCAGGTTCTTGCTCGGGCACGCCACCGTTGAAGCCACCTCGGCACCGAATGCCTCGGCCAGCTCATCCTGAGTTACCGGCGTGTCTTCGAGCACATCGTGCAGCAACGCAGCAGGCAGCGCGACTTCAAACGCACCCACGGACTCTTCGCGATGGGCAAAGATCAACTCGTTGGCAACCATCGCTACGTGGGTCGTGTAAGGCAGCTTTCCGCCAAGCACAGAGCCAGGCTCGTATCATCTGTCCACTCACCAGCTTTAAGATTGAAAGGGCCGCCACCCACCATGTCATGGACATGGCTACGATCACGAGGCAAAAATTCCAGTGTTGTGCCCACGGCATCACCGATGGCCAGTCCAAGCAAGCATCCTTTGGCACGGTCCAGCGCTTGTCCTTCGGTCAAGGCGCATGCCCTTGAGGCTATCCAGTCGGACCTTTCTATCGGCAACCGCGCAGAGGGCGGCGGCAGCAAGTGACGGTAGCGCTCAACGTATCGATGGAGAGTATCGTTGGAGCTTCTCAAGTCAATCATGGGTCCTTCCAGAGTAATTTCTCAAAGTGCAGAGTCGTGATAAAAGTCGCTGCCTTTCGGCGATTCTATACCGCTTGATAACGACTAAATAGCCGTTCCACGGTTTGTTCCTGGCTGCACAATCAAAAGATCATCCCGCTCTCTTCTACGGCAATCCATGACAAATGCCTCCGCTGCATCGAGGTCTCTATGGAAAAGATCAAAGCTGGCTTGGTCGATTTCGTAATACTCCTCGTAATCGACCATTCTGTTGCTCACCGGGAAAGATATGTACAAATGGCCAGAGGGTTCCTCGATACCTAAAGAGAACTTAAGCTCGCGACTTACGAAACTGTCGTTAAATCTCATACCACCTCTTGAAATCGTCTTCAGCGTGCCGTATTGACATGGACCAATCCTTTTTCAGAGGGCAAAGCAATGGAGTCTCTCCGCCAGTCGACCCCATACTAAGCGCTCCGTAGCCTGAATCAGTAGCCGCCTTGCGAGCGACTCGCGCAACGTCATCAGTGCTTATGAAAGGCATCCTGACCCGATTGTTCAAGGACGCCACAGACCTTCAGGAAGCTGAATTTTCAGCCCATTTGCTGACTGATTCGCGATGTAATAAACATCCATCAAAGCTCGCGCCAGCTCGTCATCTGTCCCTTCGAATTCCTTGGCTGCAAGGGCACCGATGGAAAGCTTATGAAGTCTGGACTTGTCCTTTTCAACACCCTCAAAAACGGATTTTATATAGAGAAGCTGATTTAGAACTGCCGCATAGACTGTAAACGCAGGATAGCGGGCTGTACGCTCTTTGATTAGGGCGATAGCGTGATCTATAAACCCCATAGAAGTTTCGAACTTCATAAACGCCCCATACCAATCAATCTGAACCGATCGAAAACTTGGCACACAAAAAATATATTTCCGATAAGCCTTTCAGTCCTTAGCCATCTTAGCCGCCAACATCTTGTAAGCTTCAGTTTCTCGCCCCTCTATGAGTTCTATATAGAAATCCGTGTACGCAGCCTCTAGATCCTTATATGACTGTAAGCGTGTCTCAGTGAAAAGCTTGTAACCTGGAATATCTCGTGGCTCAACAAGCTTTGTAATTTGGCCGCGTTCCGCGAGATCAAGCAGACCGCCAAGCTCAGACAGCAATATTGATGCCGCTGCATCAATACCCCTGTAAAACTCAATTAGCTTCCGAAGCTTTTCTGCTGCTGACTTTAAAGCATCGACGTTCATTACTCACCCAGCTTTCAATTATCCCAACGAGCCAAGCTTGGTACCAGGGCTTACCAAACACCGAAGGTAAACCAGTCCAAATAATTTAACCACCAGTTAAAAGCGCGCCACAATTCAAACTTTACCGCCCATCCACCTGTACACAGTACTCTTGATCGCCAACCATTTTGCAAGGCCAATGATCATTGATATAACGCGTAGGCTTGAAGCAAACCCGCTCATCGTTCACCCAAAACAATTGCCATGCCGAGCCAGAAATAAGTAGTTTAGGACAAGGCGTGTAGTCTTTAGCAAGTAGCATGATCGTGGTTAGTATAATTATAGCGGGCACAACATAGATTATTATCTTGACAGAAAGGTAGAGCATCAAGCTTTGAAATCGATGCAAGAAAGAGTTGCTGGGAGGGTCAAATTTCTTTCCTGTCCATATTGCTATAGCGCCTCCGACAGTGATGAGCAACACGGTCGGCGGAACCATTAGCAGGGCAAAGGCAAGGTAAGGAGTTTCTACGACAGGTGCATTTCTGTATAGGCGCCCATACAAAGGCAGCACATGTTCCCAAATCCAGTAAATTGAAAAAACACCGACCAACGACATAAAAAAAACGAATATCGCCGCCCCCACTCTGAACAAAATAGGTGACACAGAACGCACCTCCACATTTAAATCATTACTCATAAAAATTCTAAAACCTTGGAAGTTTGAAATTTGAAAAATTAGGCAATTCAGGAGCATTGGGCCAATTTGGAAGAGGTAACTCGCCAGGCTGAATTTTTTTTAGAATCCACGATTTAGTCTCGTCGACTGCCGTATCCATCAATTTCTGTATAATGCTCGTCGCCAACTCTTCTGTATAAACCTGCAAATCTTTCGCGCTTATTCTTGAGAGCTTCTCGTGGAGCTCAGCTACGTTATCCACTGCGTAGCGCATCCCCGACTTCACACTACTTTTTATATTATACCGGTTATCCAATTCATTTAAGCCAATCCCAACGACCAATACAACTATGGCTACCGTTACCACGGGCAGTGCTGCTGTTACGAAGAAGGCTCCGGCCGCCACTCCAGCGGCATATCCTATCGCAGTCGCTATACCCGCCTTTATAAGTTCGACACCGACTCCGGCGAACAAATCAGACCATACGCGCTCATCGTTGAATACCCACTCTAGTACCTCAATAATAACGGCTACATAGCAAGATATTTTAAACCCCTTGATTACACCTTTTTGTAAGCCGTACCTACCTATGCCCATCTCGACAAGCTGAGCATTCCGTATCCCGTAGCGTGTTCCATTCAGTCGTCTTCTAAGGCCTGGATAACCGGTAATTACGACATATTCCTTTCCATTCTTTACCGAAATGCGCACCTTGGTCCCAAACCCGCCGATATCACTTAGCAAGCGAGTTATATTGTAAGCATCATACGCTCCCAGAGCGGAAGGCACTGCCCAAGTCGTATTGACTAAAGGATGTAATGTTGCATTGTATATAGACTGAGTGCCCCCTCGTAGGCCATCCAACATACTAGGCTGAGTTCGTGGGCAAACCTGTGGTTGCTGCGTGCCGAGGCCATAGGAAGCATTACGCTCCATTACCAGCATGTTGGCGTGCTCTATGCCTAACACAACCATCTCACGCTGATTTTGATCTACCTCGTGACCTAGCTGATCGAGCTGGGTATCACTCAAGCTCATGGCTTACTCCCTGTATCTATGGCTGTTAGCTCCCGCCGGGGTAGCATCAGACACTGAGGGTGCACCGAGAGGAAAATAAAATCAAATGAGCATAAGGCCATCATTGATCGGATGACGTGACTTGACAAATGACTTTCAAGCAGGTTCCATCTTGGATTTAATGCCAATTTTGCAGGAGGCAGCTAGTGATTTCGGATCTCATTGGGCAATTTACAGCTCAGAATAATAGACTCATCACATTCGACTCCCCTCTGCCTCCTGAGCAGGAGCTTGTTCTTGAAAGCTTCAGTGGCGAAGAAGGGCTTTCAATCCTGTTCGAGTATGAGCTTCAATTGCTATCCAGCGATGCGAAAATCGAGCTTAAAAAGTTAATTGGCAAAAAAGTCTCGATGGAAATAACTTTGGCTGATGGTGGTACGAAGGTGATCAGTGGACACTGCTCGCATTTCAACCATGCTGGCGCCAATGGCGGGATCGCTAATTATGCAGCGACCGTAGTACCTTGGTTGTGGATACTCAGTCGTCGACGAGACTCACGTATCTTTCAAGACAAATCTGTCGAAGATATAATCAGAGAAGTATTTGCCTATTACCTTTCTTTAGCCGACTATGAGTTTCGCCTAAGTCGATCATTGAAGCCAATTAGCTATTGTACGCAATACCAAGAGTCGGACCTTAATTTTGTACTCAGACTTCTTCAACAGGAAGGACTCTTCTTCAATTTTGAGCATCGTAAGGATGGGCACAAATTAGTTGTCTTTGACGATAGCCTGAATTTCGAGCCACTGCCGGGGCAGCCGTCAATACGTTATCATACAGCATCGGTAACTGAAGAATCTGACTCTATCACTGAATGGTCATCCCAGCGAGCCCTTCACTCGACACGGCTATCGTTAAAATCATTCGACTACAAACAGCCTAGGTTTTCCAACCAGGTACAGCTTGAGACCTTAGCCAAGCAGGGGGATATTGGAGAGTACGAAGTTTTTGAATATGAGGGACTTTACGGTTATTCAGATCCACAGCATGGGCAACAGATTGCTCGCAATCGGCTTGAAGCCATGGAAGTTCTGGGCAAAACCTTTCAAGGTAGGAGTAACTGTCGTGCGATGCAGCCGGGCTATTATTTCGAACTTACTCAACACTATGATCACGACAATGGGTCTGTTGAAGACCGGCAGTTTCTATTGTTAAGCGTAAAACATTCAGGCCGAAACAACTACTCCGGCTCAGGAGAAGCGTTTTACCAGAACCAGTTTATTTGCATTCGCCGCAAAATTCCGTTCAAGCCTCCGCTGACCACACCACGAGCTTTGATAGGCGGCCCCCAAACCGCAATCGTCGTCGGCCCGCCAGGCGAAGAGATCTACACCGACGAGATGGGCCGCGTAAAAGTACAGTTCCACTGGGACCGCTATGGCAAGTTTGACGACAAGAGCTCCTGCTGGGTCCGTGTCGCTCAGTCCGGCGCCAGCGGCGGCTTTGGCAGTATTCAGATCCCACGCGTCGGCGACGAAGTGGTGGTTGTGTTTCTTGATGGCAACCCTGACCGCCCGCTCGTCATGGGCAGCCTGTACAACAGCCAGAACACACCGCCGTGGTCACTGCCGGCCAACAAGACCCAGAGTGGCTTCCTGACACGTTCGGCCAAGGGCGATGGCGGCACAGCCAACTTCTTCCGCTTTGAAGACAAGGCCGGTGCCGAACAAGTGATCGTGCATGCCGAACGCAACATGGACACCGAGGTTGAGCTGGATGAAACACATCAGGTCGGAAATAACCGCAAGGTGACTGTCGGCGGTACCAATACGGAAATCATCCAAGGCGATACGTTAATCAAAATTGAGCAAGGCTCGCTGAAGATTACCGTCGACAAGCAATTGGTTAATATCTCCGCCATGACTGAAATCACACTGACGGTAGGGTCCAGCAGCATCACCCTTAAGCCAAAAAGCATTGAGATCAAAGGCGACGAGATAAAAATTCTCGGCACAAACACCTTTGTTGAAGGCGACCGTGTCGATATCAACATAGAGAAGTCCTGACATGAACAGGCCCAGTCTTTACGACCGTATTTCGGCGAAGCGCCTGGCTGACGAGGCTTTGGCGCGCGAGGAGGCGTTGCGCGTAGCAAATGCTCCGCCGATCATTCCCGAGCCTGAACCCGTGCCGGTTTTGCCGCTTGAATTGACCTGCAACGAGATAACGATTGCCGGGCTAAAACTGGTTATGCCGCAACGGGTAAACTTTCAGGAAGTCAGTATTACTCTCGAAAAAGACGGGCATCCTGTCACGCTCTCCATAAAGCGTCGGCCTGTCCGGGATGATCTAGCGTTGAATCGCTATGCAGACCTCTATGTGACAAATCTGCGTCAGGCTCACCCTGATATCGACATATTGCGCCAGCGAGATTGCCTGCTGGCGGGCAATGCTGCTGTGGTGCTGGACTACGTACTGAGTGCCGGGCGTGACCTTCGTCATGGCCGTGCCATCAACGCGATCACTACCGCCGAGAACGGGGACAAGCAATGGCTTTGTATCTCCACGATGATCGATCCCGACACGGCTGAGCTAGCAGATTGGTTGATCGATTTCGATGCGGTGCTTGAAGCAATTATCGCTCACTGATTTCTCTTTTCCGCCTCTCAGGATATTCACAATGGATTATCAGCTTCACGAAGGATCAATCGCATTACCGGACGGGTTCAAGGATCGGACCGTGAATATGTTCGCTTTCGGTAACAGCGTCCCTGCGCCTCTGAATATCACGATTTCTCGTGATGACATGCTTCCCGCAGAAGACCTGAGCACTTACATAAGCCGACAGGTAAAGCTCATCGCGAATCAGCTTCGCGGCTATACCCTGGTTGGCAAGACACCAGCCTTGCTGTCTACAGGGCAGCAAATGTCTGGCATACAGGTAGACGCCTACTACATGCACGAAGGCAGACCGGTTTACCAGCGCCAAGCGGCTTTTGAAATCACCCCTGGACGTATACTGGTGTTTTCGGCAACCAGTCAGACTGACTTCAGCGCCACGCAGGACGAAGACTGGTTGCAATTGCTGGCCAGTTTTCAGCCACGTCTGAATGACGTTGAGCTTACCCGCACCGAACAGGAATAAACCATGTTCGAAGCCGCACGTTTGCACGATGGAATTGAGCACACTGGCGCACTAGGTGGGCTTCTGGCTGGCGCTGTCATCGGTATCGCGATGGCCGTGGCTGGCGCGGCCCTGCTTGTCTGCACCGCAGGACTCGGTGCCATTCTTCTGGGCGTTGTGTTGTCAGTCGGCGCGGGGGCCGCCCCGGCGATAGGTGAAAGCTTGGGCACAGCGCGAACAACGCCGGCAGGCGATATCATGCAGACCGGATGTTCGCCCAACGTCTTTATCAATGGCCGTAATGCTGCTCTTGCCACTCAAAGCACCGCCAAGTGCGAAAATCATCCTGCGCCTATTCTCATTGCAGACGGCTCTGCCAACGTTTTCATCAATGGTCATCCCGCTGCGCGCAAGGGCGACAAGGTCACATGTGGTGCAAAAATTGGCACCGGGTCCGACAACGTTTTTATTGGCGGTGGCACAAAGCGCTATTTGAAAGTCAACGAGGAAGTCCCTGAAGCGCTTCGCGTCGGCGTTGATATCGCAATCATCGTCGCCTCTATGGGGCGTGCGGGCTTGCCTATGCTGGCAAAGGGGCTTGCCGGTGGCCTCAAGGCAGTTGCACCTTGCGCTCTAGGGTTTGCCGCCACAGTGGCGGGGTCGTATCTATTCGGCCACTATGTAGCTGGACCTGTAATAAGCGGAGTTATAGGTGGCTACAGCGGCAACCCCGTTGACCTCACCAGCGGTCGCAAATTGCTGTTTGAATCGGATGAAACCGACTTTGCCCTGCCGGGACTTATGCCCATCGAGTGGTCGCGCTTTTACGCCAGTGACCTGAACGTTGACGGCGTCTTGGGCAAGGGCTGGGTATTGCCGTGGGAGCAGAGCCTGCGCAGAAACGGCAGTTTCGTTTACCTCATCGACAATCAGGGCCGTAGTGTGCCCTTCGTCAATGTCGAGCCCGGGCAAAGCATTTACAACCCTTACGAGCAGATGCACCTGGTACGCACGCAAGGCGGCCACTACCTGCTGCAGACTCGGGACAACATTTTCTTCTACTTTGGGGAAGTGCCGAACGACAACAAACCTGTCCCGCTGCAACGCATCGAAAACGCATTGGGTCATTACCTGCATTTCAGCCGTACCAAGGAAGGTACTCTGACCGACATCAGCGCCCCCGGTGATGTTCATGTGCATTTGCAGTACGAACACCCGCTAGGGCGGTTGACCTCGGTTAAGCGGATTGTCGATAGGGAAGCCGTTGAAACGCTCGCTCGTTATCACTATGACGACAACGGCCAACTCAGCGACGTCTACAACCGCAATGGCGATTCCATTCGCAGCTTCTCCTACACCGACGGCCTGATGACCCGCCACAGTAATGCACTGGGTCTGAACTGCTACTACCGTTGGGAAACGATTGATGACGAACCTCGCGTGGTCGAGCACTGGACCAGCGATGGCGAGCATTTCCATTACCGGTATGACTTTAAACAGCGCACCTCGTGGGCCGTCGATGTGCTGGGCCGTGAACTGGAAGTTCATTACAACGAAGACCGTCGCGTCACTTCCGGCCGTGATTACGGTGGCGAACACTACACCATCGATATAGACGAAAGCGGCAATATAACAGGGCTCGTACTGCCCGATGACAATACGCTGACCTTCAAATACGACCACCTCTCGCGGCTGGTTGAAGAGACCGACCCGCTAGGGCGCAAGATCACCTACAAACATCATCTGGCGACCACGCTGGTGACCAAGACGACTTTCCCAGATGGCAGCACGTGGGAGAACCGCTACGACTCCAGAGGCAATCTTCTGATCGAGATTGACGCACTGGGGCAAAAAACCGAGTACCTCAACAGCGAAGATGGCCTACCGCACACCATTATTGATGCGACCTACAAGTCCAAATACATGTGGTGGAATAGCCTCGCTCAAGTCGTGCGCTTCCAGGACTGCTCAGGTAAAGATACTTACTATCGCTATGATGACCGCGGCCACCTGATCGCCGTTTCGGATGCCCTGAACAACACCACAACGCTAGAGCGAAAACCCGACGGTGAAGTGCTACGCATCGCCCATCCAGACGGCAGCGTAGAGTCCTTCACCTACAACGCCCTCGGTCAGGTACTTTCGCATACCGATGGCAAAGGCCAGATCACCCGGCTGTCCCGCAACGCGCGTGGCCTGCCCACCCGACGCGAAGACGCCAAAGGCGAAGCCGTTGCCTATCAGTACGACAAGGCCATCCGTCTCACAGCACTGACCAACGAAAACAACGCCACCTACACCTTTGCCTACGACAACTCCGACCGCCTGATCGAAGAAAAGCGTATCGACAACCTCACCCGCCGTTTCAGCTACAACCTTGGCGGGCACCTGACACAGGTCGAGGAAATCGGCTACGGCGAGAAAGGCGAACAGCCACGCCGTAGCACCCATCTGGAGCGCGATCCGATTGGGCGCCTGCTGGCCAAACTCAACGACGATGCGCGTCAGGACTACGCATACGATGACGGCGACCGACTGCTGTCAATCGAGCGCAAGCCGACGGACACCGGCAGAAAGCTCGGCGTCAGCGCTGAGAAACTGGAATTTGCCTACGACCTGCTAGGCCGTCTCGTCAAAGAGACCACCCCGCAGGGCGCACTGGCCTACGAGTACGATCCACTCAGTAACCTGACCACGCTGACGCTTCCCACCGGCCAGCACCTGAACCACCTGTATTACGGCAGCGGTCACCTGCACCAGTTGAACCTTGATGGCCAACTGATCAGCGACATGGAGCGTGACGACCTGCACCGCGAGATCTATCGCACCCAGGGCACGCTCACCAGTTGCTTCGGCTACGACAGCATGGGGCGCAAGGCTTGGCAGTACGCCACAACCCTGCCCGCTGAGAAACTGTCACAGATCCAGAACCCGCTCATAAAGCCTGAGCGCTACGTCGAACATGCCTACAACCCGATTCACCGCCGCTACGAATACGACCCGGCAGGCGAACTGAGCCGCACCCTCGACAAACTGCGCGGCGAAACCCGTTACGAATACGAAGCCAATGGCCAGTTGCTGGCGCGCAACACCGGTCGAGTCGTCGATGGCGAAGAATTCCGCTACGACGCTGCGGCCAACCGCCTCAACTTCAACACCAGCCGCTTCGATCACGTCAAAGACAACCGCCTCAAACAGTGGGCGAACCAGGAGTACAAGTACGACGCCTGGGGCAACCTGATTGAAAAAACCGTCGGCATCGTGCGCTGGCAAACCTTCACCTACGACTGCGAAAACCGCTTGGTCAAGACCGAGACCATGGCTGACACGCAGGTGGAAAGCACCAGCAGTTATCAGTACGACAGCCTGGGCCGACGCGTAGGGAAACAGTCCGAGATCAAAGGCCAGACCGAACACAAACACTTCCTCTGGCAAGGCCTGCGCATGCTGCGCGAAGAAAGCCCCGGCCAGAACAGCCTGTACCTCTACGAACCTGGCAGCTACGCGCCGCTGGCCCGCGTGGATCAGAAGGAAGGCGAAGCCGAGAACAAGGTTTACTACTACCACACCGACCAGATTGGTACGCCGCTGGAAATGACAGATGCCGAAGGGCAAATCGTCTGGCAGGCCAAGTATCGGGCGTGGGGTGCTGTTGAAAAGCTGGTCGTGAACGAGATTGAGCAGAACCTGAGGTTTCAGGGGCAGTATTTTGATGTCGAGACGGGGCTGCACTACAACACGTTTCGGTATTATGACCCGGAGATTGGGCGGTTTACTACGCAGGACCCGATTGGGTTGTTGGGTGGGGAGAATCTTTATCAGTATGCGCCTAACACTACCGGGTGGATTGATTCGTGGGGACTCAGTTGCCAGCCAACAAAAAAATACGAAGTAGGCCCATTCGATAAGTTACAGAAAAAGTCCTCGGTAGGTGATGGTCTAGATATCCATCACGCCGCACAAAAGCACCCAGCAAGTCAAGTGATTCCAGATTACAATCCAAAAACGGCTCCGTCGATAGCTTTGCCTAGAGCAGAGCATAAACTAATCCCAACTATTAAAGGAGAGTTTACCGGCACGCCAAGAAGTTTGTTGGCAAAAGACGTTCAGGACCTTAGGAACTATACCAACACACCTCCATCAGCGATTAGAAAACTCATTGATCTGAATAAAGAGATGTTCCCAGAAGCCTTCCTGAAGTAGGACTGATAAAATGACTCCTCAAGAATTTGTTGACGTTATTAGACTTGTTGTTAGTGATGCTGCTATATCTGACACTATAGATGTCATATCTTCGCCTCCGGGAAGGAAACCAGATAAAAAACTGGTAGAAATTTCCGAATTTTACAATCAACAAGGTACAGCTGAAAAAAAATATATTGAAGAAATAATAAAAAAATCAGTAGAGGAAGCTGTTTTCGGCTTCTTCTGCGTATTAGATGGAGTGCGCGCGATTGAAGATTCTGGACGTAAGGGGGAATTATCCCTTATCTACGAAGGAAATATGACGACAAAACTGAATGGTGATGCCAACCTGCATGACCTCTACAACAACTAACAACGATCCCAACTTTTAGGCTTATAACTTATACACCATCATCACCTACTATTTGCCCCCCTTAAAGGGGGGCTCTAAATTCCTAGCTTATCACTACCTTCATCAGAAGCCAGGAAAAGCAGTAAACTTTATTTTTACTGCGCCTTCCAATCTTTTCCTCAAGAAAAAGCGATAGAAAAAATTGGAGCCATGTATAATTATTGAGCCGAGAGATGCATATTCAAGTTAGGTATATATGTTAAAAGAATTTTCTATTTTAACTAATACCGCAACTATTTTAGTATTTGACATTGATGCGATTAAGCATAGAGTTCCAGATTCTCTTGACTGGTGGAGCATCGTGGAGGATGAGATCCTTGAAGTAAACAAGGGCAACATCGCTTTTCTTGGTTTAGGAGATGATGGTGACTATACTATTAAAGTGTTGGAAGCTATTGAAGGTGAAACAGGCACACTAAATCTACACTTCCCATCAGGCAACGTTTTTGTTGGGGCGGGAGAGGACACGTCTGGAGGCGACCTTGAACCAGATGGGTCTGATGTAATAGAAGGAGAAACCTTAAATTTCGCCCTGGCTACTACAGCATGAAGTTTGCTCGCTCAGGAAATGTAATAGAGCTTTACTTTGAGCAGACATCAGACAAATATAATTTTATAAAAGTCCCTGTTCGGATATAAAAAATCAAAACATGAAGCCTGATACCCATTTATAGTTTAAAGCTCTTTAAAAATCGAGCTGACAGAGGAGGCTATTAACATTTGTTAGCCTCTTTCTAGTTAATGCGGTTTATAATCTACATATACCTGTGGTGGAATGGTCTGGCGCAAGTGCAGCGCTTTCAGGACTGTTCGGGCAAAAGCACTTATTACCGCTATGACGAGCGCCACCACCTGGTGGCCGTCACCGATGCCCTGAACAACACCACCACGCTGGAACGCAAACCCGACGGCGAAGTGCTGCGTATCAACCACCCGGATGGCACCAGCGAGACTTTTACCTACAACGAACTGGGCCAGGTCCTGACGCACACCGATGGCAAGGGCCAGACCACCCAACTGCTGCGCAACGGCCGTGGCCTGCCCAAATGGCGACAGGATGCCAAAGGCCAGACCATCACCTACGAATACGACAAGGCCATCCGCCTTGTCGCACTGACCAACGAAAACGATGCGACCTACCGCTTTGCCTACGACAACGCAGACCGCCTGATCGAAGAAAAGCGCATCGACAACCTCACCCGCCGTTTCAGCTACAACCTTGGCGGGCACCTGACACAGGTCGAGGAAATCGGCTACGGCGAGAAAGGCGAACAGCCACGGCGCAGTACCCATCTGGAGCGCGACCCGATTGGGCGCCTGCTGGCCAAACTCAACGACGATGCGCGTCAGGACTACGCATACGACGACGGCGACCGACTGCTGTCAATCGAGCGCAAGCCGACGGACACCGGCAGAAAGCTCGGCGTCAGCGCTGAGAAACTCGAATTTGCCTACGACCTGCTAGGCCGTCTCGTCAAAGAGACCACCCCGCAGGGCGCACTGGCCTACGAGTACGATCCACTCAGTAACCTGACCACGCTGACGCTTCCCACCGGCCAGCACCTGAACCACCTGTATTACGGCAGCGGTCACCTGCACCAGTTGAACCTTGATGGCCAACTGATCAGCGACATGGAGCGTGACGACCTGCACCGCGAGATCTATCGCACCCAGGGCACGCTCACCAGTTGCTTCGGCTACGACAGCATGGGGCGCAAGGCTTGGCAGTACGCCACAACCCTGCCCGCTGAGAAACTGTCACAGATCCAGAACCCGCTCATAAAGCCTGAGCGCTACGTCGAACATGCCTACAACCCGATTCACCGCCGCTACGAATACGACCCGGCAGGCGAACTGAGCCGCACCCTCGACAAACTGCGCGGCGAAACCCGTTACGAATACGAAGCCAATGGCCAATTGCTGGCGCGCAACACCGGTCGAGTCGTCGATGGCGAAGAGTTCCGCTACGACGCTGCGGCCAACCGCCTCAACTTCAACACCAGCCGCTTCGACCACGTCAAAGACAACCGCCTCAAACAGTGGGCGAACCAGGAGTACAAGTACGACGCCTGGGGCAACCTGATTGAAAAAACCGTCGGCATCGTGCGCTGGCAAACCTTCACCTACGACTGCGAAAACCGCCTGGTCAAAACCGAGACGATGGCTGACACGCAGGTGGAAAGCACCAGCAGTTATCAGTACGACAGCCTGGGTCGACGCGTAGGGAAACAGTCCGAGATCAAAGGCCAGACCGAACACAAACACTTCCTCTGGCAAGGCCTGCGCATGCTGCGCGAAGAAAGCCCCGGCCAGAGCAGCCTGTACCTCTACGAGCACGGCAGCTACGCGCCGCTGGCCCGCGTGGATCAGAAGGAAGGCGAAGCCGAGAACAAGGTTTACTACTTCCACACCGACCAGATCGGCACACCACTGGAAATGACCGACGCCGAAGGGCAAATCGTCTGGCAGGCCAAGTACCGGGCGTGGGGTGCTGTTGAAAAGCTGGTGGTGAACGAGGTTGAGCAGAACCTGAGGTTTCAGGGGCAGTATTTTGATGCCGAAACGGGGCTGCACTACAACACGTTTCGGTATTATGACCCGGAGATTGGGCGGTTTACTACGCAGGATCCGATTGGGTTGTTGGGTGGGTTTAATCTTTATCAGTATGCCCCTAATACCAACGGATGGATTGACCCGCTTGGATGGACTGGGCTAGATGCAAGCGGCCGCCCTCTTTCAAGTAGTCAATACAGCGTATGGAGTAGCGTAGAAATGCCTACAGAAATTCACGGATCTGGGCGCAGCACCCACTTCAAGTACGCTAACGAGGAGTTATATAATAGAACATTAAAAAATCCCGAACTAAAATCAGCTCTTCCTCCAGAAGTAGTAGAGCACATTCAACCTGGTCCTAGAGGAGGTTTCAGTGATAGAAGCCCTCCAAACCATTCGTGGCATCATAATGCTCAAAGCCCTAAAGATATTGAGTTGATGCCTAGAGCGCAACATAAGGCTCCAGGCCCCGTACAGAACAGCCTCCACCCTAACCAGCAGGGTGGATTTAAAAAGCTGCAAAGCTCAGCATGTTGAGGTGAAGATGAAAACTTATAGCATTAGAGAAGTTATCTTAAACATATCAGAGATGCCAGACTCATGGTTTTATCTTCCTGACACCCCATGGACATTGGATACCAAAGGGGCATTTTCACTAGATAGTCGCGATTTCCCGCCCGACTCCACAGACTACTTACCTCCGCAAGCATTAAGTGAAGGTTGGAAGGAGACCCTAGAAACGCCTATCATCGAAGATATAATATCAAATGTTGATGAACAATTATCTCAACCAAGCGTCGAGAACTACTTCGATGCGTTTAAGTTTTACTATGAAAATGATGCATTTAAAATCTTTAAAATCTAGAAAAACCACAAACAACTCTAAAACAAAATAATCTAGCCAGCATTTTTATGCATGGCTAGTTATTAGTTCGAAAGGCACGGATATCGCAAGCGTAAGAAATAATTTATGCGTCGTAAGGATGCATTTGCTACCTACCCCACATATTGCTCTTTAATAAGGTATGCTGCGGCATGACTGCCAACTGTGTCTCCGTCAGCTGCCACTTTCTCTTGAGGTAGTAATGTGCTATCGCTTACACCACATCAAACTGTAATACCGACAGCAACAACAAGCTCGCCGAGGTGTTCAATGGTAACGGCATCACGCAGGATTCGGTTGGGTTGGCTGGGGGCTATAACCTATACCAGTACAATATAAATCCAATTCGCTGGATTGACGCAACGGGTCTAGCCGGATGCACCTTGATTAAGGCAGATGCGGTTGATCACGACTACATTTTAAAATTAAAACGTTCCGAATATCCCGAAACCTTTGGTCACATACAAGACGCAATCAATGGCGGGCAACCGTACATTGTGACCATCCAGAGAGACGCAGCAAAATTAAATAGAAAGACAAGCCTCAAAGACGTTAAAACAATGAAGTCAAAAGATCGCGATGAATGGCCTATGGCCATATTTAAAGAAGGAGGAAGCGGTGCAAGTGTTAGACACATAAATCCTAGCGACAATCGAGGAGCAGGATCTAGTATTGGTAATGTGCTTTCCGAACTTCCAAATGGGACCAAGATTAAAGTAGAGGTTTTCTAATGGCAAATTCTAATCAAGTAGTAGATTTACTCATATCTCATAGTCAAATTCAGATGAGGTCACGTCCGTATGACGAAGCCTTGAGCCAATGGGGGAAATTAAATATTGATCAAGGCGCTGTATTACATAAAGATTATGTAATATTTGACCCCCTGCCAGATGTCGCATTTGGTGCAAACATAATCTTGACTTTAGACACAGAATTTAATTTAGACACGCGAACTCAACGCTGCATAGTGGTACCATTTTTTGTTTCAAAAAGAAACGAATTAGAGGTTGCATCTGCGGCTGAAAAAGCCAAAGTTTTTCTAGATGTCGAAGAGCGTCGATATGCTCTTTACTACGAAGTTTGTGAAGGTGATGAAATTTTTTATAAGTTTACTTTTGTGCCCTCTACAGATGAATTTGATGCAAAATATCTTATGGATGATCCATGGGGTGGGATAAAGGGAAAGACACTGGCTGGGGGCTTTGCTTAGCATCCACAACATTGGTTTCCGTTTTTGCCATGATGGCGCCAAATTTTTCTAAACCATATAGGCTATTTAAAATTTTGGTCGATAAGAGGGGCTGTAAACTATATACCAGCCCCTCTTGTTTTAATCGGTAGTCTGACTGCGAAAACCGCCTGGTCAAGACCGAGACCATGGCTGACACGCAGGTGGAAAGCACCAGCAGTTATCAGTACGACAGCCTGGGCCGACGCGTAGGGAAACAGTCCGAGATCAAAGGCCAGACCGAACACAAACGCTTCCTCTGGCAAGGCCTGCGCATGCTGCGCGAAGAAAGTCCCGGCCAGAGCGCCTGTACCTCTACGAGCACGGCAGCTACGCGCCGCTGGCCCGCGTGGATCAGAAGGAAGGCGAAGCCGAGAACAAGGTTTACTACTTCCACACCGACCAGATCGGCACACCGCTGGAAATGACCGAAGCTGAAGGGCAGATCGTCTGGCAAGCGAAGTACCGGGCGTGGGGTGCGGTTGAAAAGCTGGTGGTGAACGAGGTTGAACAGAACCTGAGGTTTCAGGGGCAGTATTTTGATGTCGAGACGGGGCTGCACTACAATACGTTTCGGTATTATGACCCGGAGATTGGGCGGTTTACTACGCAGGACCCGATTGGGTTGCTGGGTGGGTTTAATTTATATCAATATGCGCCCAACTCTGTTGCATGGGTTGATCCATGGGGATGGAGTGCAAAACCTTCTCACTCTCCAGATATATCGAAATGGTTGGAAAAGGGCGGATCTGTTCACTCCGAGATTGATGGCCGAACATGGGTTTACACCGATTGGGAAGCTAATAGTGTCAGATATCCTAACGGTCACCCTGATTTCACACCCTTCGAACGTCAGCAGGTGGACGTTCCAGATCTTAAAGGGAATCATGGAAAAAATCCGGGGGGCGACTTTGGAAAAGCTGATGCACTTGCTCCAAAGGGGCCAGCTGACTATACAAAAAACACTTGGCATCACCACGAAAATAAAATAAAAATGCAAGAAGTCCCCAAGAAAATCCATAATAGATTCACTCACTCGGGCGGAGTGAAAAACATAAAATCCACATGCTAAGACGGATACAACATGCCAATTATTTATAAAAAAGGACTTCAAAAAACTGACTTGAATCGTATAGAATCAAGTCTCAACAGAGTTTTGCCCTCAGATTACAAAACCTTCTTAAATAAAATGAATGGTTTTTATCTAACGGCGCCTGACTACGTCCAAATACCTCTAACAGCGGTTGATGACGGCGCGGTCAGCTTTGATCGACTTTTTGGTTTAATACCGTTAGAAGAATGCAATGATATAGTCGAGTTTAATAGTGAGTTCTCCTCCGAGCTTAACTTCCTTAGTGGCGCCATTATTATAGGTGAAGATGGAGGAGGAAATCCTTACGTAATGATTGGAGAAAGCAAAGCAAGTCGTGAGGGTATTTACTATTGGGATCGCACACACCTACATGAGTCCGACATGAAAAACAATTGTGATATTGTGGAAGTCAACGACTGCGGGAATCTGTTTTTTATTGCTTCAAGTTTCGATGAGTTTTATAACTTAATCTTGAAGTGCATAGGCGGCTCTCCAGAATTTATTGAAGAGACTTAGTAGAAAGGCTAGACCGGACACCCATAGCAATAAATCGAGCAGAGCTAGCAAAAAAATCATAAAAGTCAAAATTATGACTTTGCGCCATTTACCCCCCGTGTCGATGGTGTGTTGCGGTATAAAATCGCTACTGGGAAGCTGTACACCTTGGACGCTCAAACCACTCATCTAAAAAAATACGAGGTATGCATGTTAAGCCTTGAAGATTCTGGAGTGAAAATTAATCTCGGGGATTTTCCTGAACTAGAAAATCTGGCTGGAGGCAAACTGCCTCAGTCGTTTAAAAAATTCTACTTGGAAAATAACGGAGGATACATAGAAAACAAAAAGCTGTACGGCGATGAATATGTTTACAGCATTCATGGGTTTGAATCAATTAAGGGTGGCAACCCAGGAGTCGAGACTGCATATCTAGACCTTGTCGAAAATGACGAATCATTTACCGGATTAATCCCATTTGCATTTGATGAAGGTGGCAACAGTTACCTATTATCGCTAAGACCCGACGACTATGGCAATATATATCTTTGGCTTCAGGAGGAAGATGAGATGCAGAAAGTATTTGATGACTTTGAAAGTTTTGAGAAAGGACTCAACGTCTTGGACTGACTTATAAAGCCATAAGAATTCTTGACATACCGTTAATACAACCTTCACCCCAGAAGCTAACCGTACAACCAACCTGAACCAGTTAAAGTTCTTTAAAAATTTCTTATTCGCTATTTTCTGGAAGGAGAGCGATTGAAAGCGTCTCAATCTCCTTCCCAGTTTGACATCATGGCAACATACATACTCTTAAATTAGCGGCATGACGATCACTACCTACACTGTTACTCAAGCGTAAGCCGACGGACACCGGCAGAAAGCTCGGCGTCAGCGCTGAGAAACTCGAATTTGCCTACGACCTGCTAGGCCGTCTCGTCAAAGAGACCACCCCGCAGGGCGCACTGGCCTACGAGTACGATCCACTCAGTAACCTGACCACGCTGACTCTTCCCACAGGTCAGCACCTGAACCACCTGTATTACGGCAGCGGTCACCTGCACCAATTGAACCTCGATGGCCAACTGATCAGCGACATGGAGCGTGACGACCTGCACCGCGAGATCTATCGCACCCAGGGCACGCTCACCAGTTGCTTCGGCTACGACAGCATGGGGCGCAAGGCGTGGCAGTACGCGACCACCCTGCCCGCTGAGAAACTGTCACAGATCCAGAACCCGCTCATAAAACCAGAGCGCTACGTCGAACACGCCTACAACCCGATTCACCGCCGCTACGAATACGACCCGGCAGGCGAACTGAGCCGCACCCTCGACAAACTGCGCGGCGAAACCCGTTACGAATACGAAGCCAATGGCCAATTGCTGGCGCGCAACACCGGTCGAGTCGTCGATGGCGAAGAATTCCGCTACGACGCTGCGGCCAACCGCCTCAACTTCAACACCAGCCGCTTCGATCACGTCAAAGACAACCGCCTCAAACAGTGGGCGAACCAGGAGTACAAGTACGACGCCTGGGGCAACCTGATTGAAAAAACCGTCGGCATCGTGCGCTGGCAAACCTTCACCTACGACTGCGAAAACCGCCTGGTCAAAACCGAGACGATGGCTGACACGCAGGTAGAAAGCACAAGCAGTTATCAGTACGACAGCCTGGGCCGACGCGTAGGAAAACAGTCCGAGATCAAACGCCAGACCGAACACAAACACTTCCTCTGGCAAGGCCTGCGCATGCTGCGCGAAGAAAGTCCCGGCCAGAGCAGCCTGTACCTCTACGAACCCGGCAGCTACGCGCCGCTGGCCCATGTGGATCGAAAGGAAGGCGAGACAGGGAACAAGGTTTACTAAGGCGGGTAATATCACTCCGCAAACGAAGTGAAGCGACAACCCCATCTACCAAGAAGACAACCGCCCCACCACAAACCCACCAAGGAAGAACAATGGGTAAACAATCTCGCAGCAAGCCGGCTTATCTGGAGCCCATGGCGATGTACCGCAGCCACGTCGCTGCTTTCCGCTCGCGTTATCTGATGTCCTTTCTGACACCGATCTTCATGGGCATATTCTCCCTCGCCATCACCGCGGGCATTGTGGTGGATGCGTACTTTCCGAATGATCTGGAGCGAACGGGCCAGTCGGTGATGCTCTTGATGGGGGTGACACTGGTCTTGAGTTTCGGCGGCATCATGATGAGTCGCGGGCACGCCTGCGGGGTTTGGATATTGGCGGCCATTCTGGTGGGCTGCTTTTTGGCTGTGTTGCCGACTGCGCCTGCGCATTGGCGGCGCTTTGAGCTGATGTTTTACGCACTGGGGCTGCTTTTCCCGCTGCTGGGCCTTTTGTCGCTCAACAGCCAGCGCGGGCGGGAATTGCGCGTGCAATGGAGAATTATTCGAGCCGAGCGCAAAGAGATTCGCCAGGAAATGCGTCGCCGCAAGGATCTTGAGAAACATCGTGAAAACCTGCGCAAGAGAAAAGCGCTCCGCAAATGATCAGGGTTCTCTCGAGACTTTCTCGCGCCCAACAAAAAACCCGCCGAAGCGGGTTTTTCCAAGACCATCCCGACTCCCTGTCGGCTGCCTCCCAGGCAATGGTCGGTCATCCTTGACCCTGGTGAACTCCTGTTCACCAGTTGATGGATCCAATGCTACTGACCTTGCGTGGTCTCGGATATAGCCGACTTCCTCCAGCGCGTGTAAGCCTTTCGCTATACCGTGTTCTTTCTCAGGGGCAAGAAACAAACGGTAACGGCGTAGTAAGCCGTCATTAAAGTCCATACAATCGCCCGCGCACGATGTAAAAGAGTAAGCCAGAAACACAGGATTTCCCGGAAGAACACGTCATCCCAACGGAACATGAGGAGTAGATCCATGAGCACAGCAGATCAGACTCAAAGCACTGGCAAGTACAGCGCCAAGTGGCAGGAGCGCTTCAACTTTTTCGAGACTTACGGTGCGCCGAACGACCCACGCTTCAAGCCGGCGGTAAACGCGCTGCCTGACTTCAAGAAGAAGCTGCTTGTTTGCGCCAATATCATCGCGTTTTTCTTCGGCCCGATTTATTTCTTCGTGCTGGGGTTGTGGAAGAAAAACCTGGCGCTGATCGGCATCATCATCGTGGTCAACATCGTGCTGAGTGTGCTTTTCGGGATCCTCGGAATGGAGGTTCCAAAAGCATTGGGCACAGGCTTGAACATCGTGTTTTCCTTGATGTACTCCCTGACGGCTAATTACTCCTACTACCTCAAGGAAGTAAAAGGCGAGCAAGGCTGGAACCCGTTCAAAGGCATGCGTCTCTGACCTGAAGATGTAGCCAACTGAATGCGCTTGGGGCCGCTCTCACAGGAGGTGAGTCAATAGCGCACCCGCACCTCTCGATGAGGTCGCGGGTTCGCTGTGGATAAGTGGCCACCAGGCGTTGTCATTGCCCCTCGACCAATCTCAATTCCCCATCCGCGTATCGCACTTCCCTTCCCACCCACGCCATATCGACGTTCGGCAGCACCGCAGAAGGCTTGCGCAGTTCGCGCAGCAAAGTAGACCCGTAGGAAAGCCGCCCGCCCATGCGCGCGATCACGGCGCGTGCGTTCTGGTAGTGCGCGTGGCGTCCTGGATCAAGGGTGTCTTCCAGCAGAATGTCCTCGCCCAGAATACCCTGCACCTGCCCTGGGTAGATCATGAAACCGGTGGCCTGTTCTGCGCCTTCGCGCCCGTCCTGCCAGAAGCTGCCATCACGGCTGCGAATGTCTGGATGAGGTGCAAACCAGTGCTCTCGATCCGCAATGGGCATGGCGTGGTGCAGGCGGAAGAACAGACGCATCAGGTTGTCGCGGTACCACTCGCGCACTTGCAGGTAGTAACCGCGCATGCCCGGCAGACCTGCGCGGTGTGCTACGCGAATGAAACCTGGCCAGGCCGGAAATGCCTGCAATGGCAGGTCCGTGGAAGCCGGGCGCGGCGTCGCCGGGTCGGTTTCCCAGGGCAGCCGATGCGGGCAGTGTTCGAGGTCGTCGTACGCGGTTGGCGGACGTCCCAGCAGATCACCGCCGCTGCTCGCCAGCGAGGTGGCGATGCACAGGTTGCCCTGCACGACGAATACGTAGAAACGGGTGAACCAGTCGGCGAGTTGTTTGCCGTCTGTGCCTTGGGCGGTCAGCGTATGCAGCTCCCGGTCAAACCGATGCAGTTGCTGCTCCAGGGTCAGCAGATGGCCACGTGCAATGCGCTGCATGCGCAGAAACAAGGGCAGCGACCGCAGCACGCGCAGTGGCCGCCAAGGCAGGTGCGGGGTCGCTCCGCCGACTTCACCGGCATAGCTGCTGGACGCAATGCCCCAGTCTGCCAGCCGCGCAAGAAACAAGTCGTTGTTGATGTAGGACGCCGCACCGAACAGTGCCGTGAACGGCTCGTTGTCCTGCAATATGCGTGGGTCCCAGCGCGCCATGATTGCCGGGATGCTGCTTGCAGCTCGTCGCTGAGCGTATTCCACAAAGCGGCTGGGCTGAGGCGGCAGGATCTCGGCAATGTTGGCGGCGGTCAGGTGCCTGCGCCAGCCATAATCACTGATGGGGCGATACTGCAGCAGCCATAGCTGGCTGCCGTCCCAAGCCCACTCGACGTCGCCTGGCACGTAATGGAAAACTCGCAGAACACCTTGCAGGAAGTCCCAGAGCATCTCCTGAGTCAATCCATGAATGGGCCTGAAGCTGCCGCTGCTCCAGGCGTCGCCGAGGCGCGAGATGATCGCTCGCTCGGGGCTCGCCTGACCATCGGCCAGCGACTCCAGATGGCCTTCGACCCACTCCAGCTCGATCGACAGGTGACGCACAAACGCGATACCGGAAAGCACCGGCGTAATGAAGCGCTGCACCACAACCTCTTCGACCCCGGCGCTGTGCAGCTCTGCAATGCGCGCAGGCACGTTATGGGCAGGCTCGCGAAGAAAGGTGGTGCTCAGACCGGCATTTGCCGCATCGGCCTGATCCTCGCCGAAGCTGGACGAGCGCACTGCCCAGATAGCGTCAGGCTGATTGGCCAGAAACGCAGGCAACGCCGAGTCATTACCCTGCTCAAGTGACAACGCCGCTGGCACTGGCTGGCCGGCGATGGCTGCCAGACGCAGGCGCCCGCCCTTGGTGTGTGCAACGAAGCCGCGCTCAGCGGATTCCAGCCAGTGGGCGAATTCGGCTGGCGAATCGATCCACGGGTAATGCCCCCAACCCGGTATGAGGCTGATGGTCAGGTCGGCACGCGCCAGAATGGCCGACCATGCGGCGGCCTGCTCGATACCCAGCACCTTGTCCTGATCGCCCCAAACCAGTTCGATCGGGTCCTGGACCCACTCCAGTAGCGGCAACGCGGTGTCGGCGCGCACCAGGTCCCAATACGGCACGAAGGCACGGCAGCGAGCATAGCCAGCTCCCATGCGTTGGTAATGCGCCGCAGGCCAGGTTTGTCTGGAAAACTTCTTCGCAAACAGCGTGGGCTTGTTGGCCAGCAGCCAGTGAATACTCTTGCGAATGGGCAGCGGCGACATCAATGCGGGCAAGCGCCGCTGCCACAGGAAAGCGCCCACGGGTGCCAACAGCACGCTTCTGCAGAAATGCCCCGGCTGGCGCTGTAGCGCGTGCATGACCAACAGGGCGTTGACGCCCACCGCCATGATTGCGCTGCCCCGCTCCGTCGCCGCCAGTAACGCATCGGCGTAGCCAGCAATGTCAGCGCACGGCGGCTGCGGGTTACTGCCGAAGCCGGGCAATTCCAGGGGTACAACCCGATAGCGCTGAAAATGCGGAAGAACATCGTCCCACCATTCGGCACTGCTGCCGTTGCCCGCCAGCAGGTACATGAGCGGCAAGTCAGACATGACTACGCCCTCTCGACACATCGGCAGCCGCAGCGCACCGGTCATGGCGATAGAGCCAGATCAGCGGCGGCAGCAATGCCAGCAGCGCCGCCATGTCCAGCCATACGTGCGACCAGACACCGCCGCGCACGGAGATCCATATGTCCTGAGGCGCCCAGAGCAGAAGACCGGCGATCAGCCAACCCCAAGGCATGGCGCTTTTCAGGCGATTGCCCAAATGCACAAGCGCCAGCATGTACACCGAATAGGTTTGCAGCGTGGCGCCGAACAACGCCATCCACCAGACCTGTTGCGTACGCGCAGCAGCGGGAACCGCATCGGTCCAGAACGCCTGTTCGAGCGTTGTCAGGTAGCCATCGAGCAAACCGGCAAAGCCTGCCCAGGTGAACACGAGACTGCCCAGCACGTGAGCCCCGGCGACGGCGTATAACCACGCCACCAGCGTACGGCGCAGGGTGTCAGAAGAGAGCGGCATGCCAGGTCCTTGGGTCATTATCGGAAGATGCCGAGTCTAGCGATTTCTCGTCAGGCCTTATAGCGAAAAGGCTAGATGCTGATTGCTCCTGATTCACCAGCGTAGGTACTACGGTATTTACCTGTAAGGTATGAAAATCCGTAGCAGCTCAGACATGTTCGGACCGTAATATTCTCGGATTACCTCTGAGTGCGGCAGTTGTAAGCATCGTGCTCCATGATCTTGAGAACACTTGTTATTTCTACCAGCAGACAGCTCTTCTGCTACGGCCTAATATTTCCCCTCATAGCACGTTTACCCGCATGAAAGGAGCGCGCGATCACGAGCGAGATAACAGAAAAAGTGACAGAAATTTGGGCCAACGCACTTGGCATATCAAAATAAGACATAAAACCGACAGACAGGTTTTACGAAGATTTAAAGCTGGATGTCGCTGACGCGTTTTTGGCTCTAGAAGATGCGCTTGGCTTCAGCATCCCGGACAAAGATACTGCCAAGCTCAATACCTTACAAAGTATCTTTGACTACGTGCCAAAAAACAGAACATGAATTCAACGTATGCGACCAGTAGTCCACGGCCCATTCAGCTACCAACGCTATTGAAGGCACTCCGTAGTCAATATACTGAGTAGCCCCAGTCGAAGTTCATTCGTCGGGCGCTGGGCGTGATTAGCACGCTGATGCAGGAAATGCCCGCATCAGCTTGAAAGCGCTCGGGGACACGCATCGCGCAGCCCGAGCAAACAGCCGCAGCTTACTGGCCGCCCAGTGCGCCGACCTTGCCCATGACGTTGCTCATGAACTGTTGAACGGTCATTTTCTGGCCGTTGAAGTCGACCATTTCGTTGGCATAGTGCAGGTCGGAGACGATGTTGTCGCCGTCGACCTTGGCCAGTTGCATCATCTCGGCCATGACGCTGGCCATGTCGCTGGCAGCCTTGGCCTGTTCTGCGATGACCTTGAGGTCGGTCTGGCCTTCGCGTATGGCCTGCTGTGTCGCAAGGTCGCGAATCATCGGCCTGGACAAGACGACTTTAGCGTTGACCTCGCCGAGGGTTTTCAAGAGCAGCGCATCAGATGGCTGATCAAGCGCCCCTGGATCGGTCAGGTCCACCGCGATGCGCATGTGGCTTTCACCGTTGCTGGTCTTGAGCGACAGCTTTTCCAGCTCGATATGCGGCTTGGCAGTCAGCAGCTTCTTCATCTGGGTGTTCATCAGTTCTTGATCGGCAGCGTTCAGCTCCAGACGGAAAGGACGCTTCTCCAGCGCTGCTGCTTGTTGTTGAGGCAGGATTTTTTCCTGATACAACTGATACAGCGCCTGCGTGGCCATCACATCGAAATTGGCGATCTTGAAGCCCATGTGCCCGGCACCCACTTCCTTGCCGCCATAGGAAATCATGCCCGCATCGTAATTGACCTGCGCGGCCAGATTACCGGCGTCTTCCTGCGCCAGGTTGGTGTTGGTGAAGTCCTTGATCTGCACCTTTGGTTTGCCCACCAACTGGAAACCCGCATTCTGGACTTTCATGTTGGTGTGGCCCAGATAGAAGCCGGACTTGCCCTTGGTGCCGCCAGTGTCGAAGGTCATGCCCTTGACTTCGATGCTCACCGGACCTTCAGCTGACGCGACGTTGAGTTGCAGGTTATCCATGTTGCCGGCGAGGCTGAATTTCTCGGCATCAGCGGACGACTCGACGTTCAGGTCCAGCCCCGAGAAGCTGAACGTCCCGTCCACATCGGTCATTTCCAGCGGAGCCATTTGCAGCGTGCCCCGGGTGGCGCGGTCATAGCTGATGCTGGCCTGCCCTTTCAGCGGCGGGACGCCCTTGCTCATCGCAAACCATTTGTCGGCGTCAGGGCTTTTTTCCATCTGGAAATTGCTCAGGGCCATGACCGGCAGCAGGTTCAGGGTTTTCAGGCGCGACAGCGGTATGGGGCCGTGCTCGATCTGGTCAACAAACAGGAACTGGCCACCCTGGGTGCTATCGGACAGGTTCTGGATGTCGACACGATAATGCGCCGTGCTGCTGAAGAAGTGCTTTTCCAGCGAGACCATTTCCAGTTTGACGCTGGTGTCAGTGCCGTTGAATGATTTGGAAAGCTCCTGATTGGCCTTGCTGATGGAATCGTTCAGCGCGCCCTCCAGCTGATTGCCTGTGTACCAGGCACCTCCCGTAACCAATGCGCCCGCTACGACAATGACGCCAATCGCTATACCTGCTGATTTATTCATAGTGACCTGAAGATATCCGTTCTGATGATGGGGAAGTCGTACCGGGACCGGTAGCACAGCCCGAAAACCGCGAAAGATTATCAGAAACACAGGGTAGCCACGGTGTTCATGGAAACGTTAGGCTGAAAACCGAATTCGAAAACCGGACGGGATCACATGAGCGAACAGCACAACGAACGAGGCCCGATCAAGGCCGTCATCTTCGATATGGATGGTCTGTTGCTGGACACCGAGGGTGTCTACACGGAAGTCACGCACCTGATTGCCAGCCGACATGGCCGAACCTTCGACTGGTCTGTCAAACAACACACCATTGGCCGTGGCGCACGAGATTTCTCGGATTACGTGATCAAGGCGCTTGAACTGCCGATGTCGATAGACGAGTTTCTCGAGGTTCGGGAGCCCATGCTCGAAGAGCGTTTCCCACGCGCTGCGGCAATGCCCGGCGCCGAGGCGCTGGTGCGGCATCTGGCTGCCCACAATATTCCCATTGCGGTGGGCACCAGTTCGTCGGTGCATTACTTCCAGGCCAAGACGACCCTGCACCGCGCATGGTTCGAGCTGTTCGACACGGTCGTGACCGCCGATGACCCTGAAGTGGGCGCGGCCAAACCGGCGCCGGATATCTTTCTGGTCGCCGCACGCCGTCTCGGTGTTGCCCCGGCAGATTGCCTGGTCTTCGAAGACTCGCCGTTCGGTGTCACCGCAGCCAAGGCTGCCGGCATGTACGCTGTGGCAGTGCCGGACTCGCACATGCCGGTCGAGCAATACGAGCACGCAGATCTGCTGCTTGCCTCATTGGCCGACTTCCCGCTCAAGGCGTGGGGGTTGCCTGAACTCGATTGAATGACAAGGAGATGATGAGCATGGATTATCGAACCCTCGGCCAGTCAGGCCTCAAGGTTTCTACATTGACCCTCGGCTCGATGATGTTCGGCGAGCAGACCGGTGCCGAAGAGTCACTGCGTATCATCGACAAGGCCAGGGATCAGGGCATCAATTTCATCGACACTGCGGATGTCTACAACGGCGGTCGCTCGGAAGAAATCGTCGGCCGGGCCATTGCGGCGCAGCGCAGCGACTGGGTGTTGGCCACCAAAGTCGCCATCGGTCCTGCAGACGGCCTGCCCAACCGGGCAGGCCTGAACCGCAAGCATATCTTCAACGCCATCGAGAACAGCTTGCGGCGACTGGATACCGACTATGTGGATATCTATTACCTGCACAAGGAAGATCAGAACACTCCGCTGGAAGTAACGGTCTCGGCGATTGGCGACCTGATCCGTCAGGGCAAGATTCGCCACTGGGGCGTGTCGAACTTCCGCGGCTGGCGTATCGCGGAAATCGTCAACGTCGCGCAACGTCTGGGTGTCGACAAGCCGGTCATCAGCCAGCCGTTGTACAACATCGTCAACCGTCAGGCCGAAGTCGAGCAGATCACTGCTGCGGCCTATCACGGGCTGGGTGTGGTGCCGTTCAGCCCGCTGGCGCGTGGAGTGCTCAGTGGCAAGTACGCCCCGGACATCGCTCCGGACAGCGAAAGCCGGGCCGGGCGTCAGGACAAGCGGCTGCTGGAAACCGAATGGCGCGTGGAGTCGTTGCGTATCGCGCAGCGGGTTCAGGAGTACGTGCAGGACAAAGGTGTCGGCATCGTCGAGTTTGCCATTGCCTGGGTGCTCAACAATCAGGCGGTGACTTCGGCGATTGTCGGACCCAGGACCGAACAGCAGTGGGACGGCTACACAAAAGCGCTGGCGGTGAAGATCACGCCTGAAGATGAGGCCTTCATCGACTCGCTGGTCACACCCGGACATGCCTCCACACCCGGTTTCAATGATGTTCAGCACTTTGTGTCCGGCCGCCTGGTTCGCTGAGGCGCGTCTCACCTGCGGCCTTATGCCGCGAAGGGCAGCAGCATGGCGCGCTGAAACGGCTGTTCCAGGTGCTTTGGCGCAAAAAAACGAGGTCGAAACCTGGTGCTTTTGAGCGCTCGTTCGGTGCTGAGGCCGGATGAGCGTTAAGATAGGTGTGCATTTATTGACCACCGGAGGCTGGGAATGCCGCCCCGGATCATGCAACAACACACAATGAAGTTTCTATTTTCGCGACGTGCAGGCAAGGCTTGGCTAGTCTGTCAGCAGCCCCGCGATTAAGTGGACCCTGTCCAGTCAGGTTGATGAAGAAGTAGGCCGATGCGTAAATCAGATAGAGAAGCCTTTCTGGGCTCCGTACTGGGCAATGAGCAGCCTCCGGCGCACCTTGCCCGATCAGTTATTGAAGAAAAACTGCGAAACGCCATCATCGATGGCAGCTTGCCGAGCGGCACGGCCTTGCGTCAGCAGGAGCTGGCAACGCTGTTCGGTGTCAGCCGGATGCCTGTGCGTGAGGCATTACGCCAACTAGAGGCGCAGTCTCTATTGCGCGTCGAAACGCACAAGGGCGCGGTGGTAGCGCCATTGATCACCGAAGACGCTGTAGACGCCTATGCCCTGCGGATCCTCTTGGAGTCCGAGGCGTTGCGCCTGTCCATTCCGTTACTGGATGCAGAGGACCTGGCCGTCGCCGCACGTTGTATCGAACAGCTTGAGGTAGAGACTGACTTCGGCCAGATCGGCAAGCTCAATCGATTGTTCCACTTGTCGTTGTACGCCAAGACACGCAACAAGCGCCTGATGCGCCTTGTTGAAGAAGGCCTGAACGAAGAAGAGCGTTTTCTGCGCTTCAATCTTTCGGCCATGGGGCTGGGCAAGCTTTCTCAGGATGATCACTGGGAGCTGCTGCGGCTGGCCGAGCAAAGGGCCGTCGAGCCCTGTGTGGAAGCCTTGAAGCTGCATCTCAACCGCGGCGTCAAGGCGGTAACTGAATACCTGAACAGCAACAAGGCTATCAACGCAAAGCCTGCCCGCGCATCGAAGAAAAAACCCGCCTGAACAAGCGAAGCGTTGATCTGCCGGCGTTGAAACATAGCTGGCAGATTGACCGACCGCCCTTCTCTGCCCCCTCCTCCTCGCAGTCTCGGCACCTGGCATGGCACTTTCATATCTATTTTACTGATCGCGGGTGGCCTGACACTGGAATGAGGCAAACTCGGTCGTGGTCCCAGGGAACCCAACCGGAGGGTATTCCATGGAGACGGCTGGAGCTGTCCGCGCAGCATCGGGGCAGTTCTCTGTTCATCTGAACTCAATGGATAAGGAGTTGCTGAACGGGGCACACACCTATTGGAAGTCATTTCCAATGATCGCCCATAAAAACCCATCACTCTGATTAGACGGCTTAACGACAACGCTGAGCGAGGCATTCGCTCATTAGTAATTATTCTGACCCTCTTCAGTCGGAAGGGTTGTCTGCGCCTAAATAAAACATTGAAAGAATGTTTTATAGCCACCCGCTTTACTTTAAAAAAGCATCAATTAAATATTATTAAAAATTGATTGCATGCCTGATTAAATTTGTTTTAAGTTTTCTACGCAGCCAACCACCTTGTTGCTGCACCGCTAGGCCATCATGGCCTTCAGCAACCCAGCAGCGTCTTTAACTGACGACAAAACCCACACAGAACTGTGGGCCCACTGTGAACTAATGCTTTGAACAGCAGGACGTCTTTCGCCTGCCAGCCGGTAAGTTTCGGCCTTATTTATAACCACCAACCGCCACGCACCAAAGAAAAACTGCGCCACTTCAAACAACTAACATGACCAAAAGGATATCGCCATGTCTTGTGAGAAAACGCTACTCGCTTATCAAAAAGCAGCACTAAGCCGTCACCCGATCTTTGCAGAAATCACCACATTGCCTGTGCTGAGGCGTTTTATGGAGACCCATGTATTCGCGGTGTGGGACTTCATGTCTTTGACCAAGCGTCTGCAGCAGGAATTGACCTGCACGCGCCTGCCCTGGCTGCCACCGATGGACGCCTCCGCTGCCCGTCTGATCAATGAGATCGTGCTGGGAGAAGAGTCCGACGACAAACCGGGGCATGGCCACTACAGCCATTTCGAACTCTATCTGGACGCCATGCGCGAAATCGGCGCAAGCACCGCGCAGATCGAGCGCTTCATCGAGCTGCAACGGCAAGGCGTCCACTACTCGACGGCGCTGCAGCAGGTCAATGCCGGTCAGGCGGCCTCGGCCTTCGTGACACACACGCTCGAAACAGCCCTGCACGCCCCCGCACACAGCGTTGCTGCGGCATTTTTGCATGGTCGCGAGAGCGTTATCCCGCAGATGTTCCAGAGCATTCTTGATGACTGGGGCATCACCGTCGATCAGGCACCGACTTTTCGCTATTACTTGGAGCGCCATATCGAAGTGGACTCCGAAGACCACGGTCCTGCTGCAGAGCACTTGCTGGCGCGCCTGGTTGGCGACGACGCGCAACGGGAAAAAGAGGTTTACCAGGCGGCTATCGCAGCCGTGAAAAGCAGGGTCCGGCTGTGGGACACGCTGCGCATCAGCATGCAGGCACCACTGGTGCAGGCCAGCTCGGTTGCAACACTCTGACCCCTTAGAAGGAAGTCATCATGAGAGCAGAAGACTACACGTCGTTCATCGATGCGTGGGAAAGCCGCGCGACCATTCGTACCCGCCCACGCAGAATTGTCGAAAACGATGAAAAACTGATCTATCCCCTCAGCCGCCAACCGTTGGTGCTCAGCGACACATTTAGCCGGGAGTGCGCGCATTTGCGCGATTACGCGCTGGTGCAAAGTCTCTACAAGTTCATCAACGATGTGGTGATCTTTGAAACAGAGATCGTCGACAAAACGGCGCGCAGCATCGCCAAGGACAACTTCACCATCCGCTTTCCGTTTGCCTGCCGCTATGACGCGATGACGGTGGTAGTCGATGAGGATTATCACGCATTGGTGGCGATGGACTTCATGCAGCAAACCATCGCCCTGACTGGCATCAAGCCCATTCGGCTGCCTGAAGAGATCGAGCTCAGCCGTGCCATTCCCGCAGCCCTCGCCCTGGCTCCGGAGCATCTGCGCAGTGCGGTGGAGCTGATCTGCGTCGCCATTGCGGAAAATACCGTCACCAACGACGTAGCAGCGTTCGCCAAGGACGACTCGGTCAAACAGTCGATCAAGGGCCTGATGGCGGATCACTTGCTGGACGAGGGAAGGCACTCGGGGTTCTGGGCGCGGCTGGTGCGTATTTACTGGCACACGGCGGCCGAACAGGACCGTGAGTGTATCGCCCTCATCATGCCGGTGTTCATTGCTCAATATTTGACCAATGATATTCAGAGCGGCTTCGATTTCGCTCTAATTGATCACCTCGAAGTGCCTGAGCCGGTCAAACAAGCTCTCAGGGCTGAAACAACGGCGATGGATTTCCCGGTCAATCGCCATCACCCGCTGGTCGGCAACATCGTGCGCTTCTTCAAGAGCAGTTCGATGCTGGAAGATCCTTGCGTGCAGCGTGCGCTTGCGGACTACCTCCCTGCCCAGAGCACGGTGCAATGAAGCGCCTGGAGATTGTGCTCATCGGTCATAGCTCGACCCTGAGCGAACTGCATGCCGAGCTGCTGAATCATGGTCATGGCGTGCGTCATCTGCCTGACCGGTACGCGCTGCCGGGCTTATCGATATCTGACGCATCGATCCTGATCAACGATGGCAGCCTGACGTCGGATGAGGCTCCGCAAAGCGATGACAGGCCTGTGCAGCTTAGCCTCAGAGTCGGGTTCAGCCGGCCTCGGGAACACGCGCAACCTCGACTGGAGCTGTTGTGTTGGGAAGGCCCTGCTGACGCCAGACGATTGATTGCTTGCGAGTGCCTGCCGGTCGAGCCGTCCGGTAACGGGCGCATGCTGCGTGATGAAGCGGTGGCAAGAATGGTGGACCTGGCGGCACTGCAGGTCAGCCGCTTTTCCAGAGACGAAAATTACTTCAACACCCTGCCGACTGCGCAACTTGCCTCATATGCACGGCAGGAGGATTTGCAGGCAGTGGATCAGTTGCTGTTCGAGCATCGCCTGAATCAAACGGCGCAGCCGCACTTGTTGAAACTCGCCGAAACCCCGGTCAACGTGCGGCTGGAACAGGCATTGCGGAGGTTTGCTGAACGCCCTGCACTGTCGATTCAGAATCAGACGTTCAGCTATCGAGAGCTGCATGCGCAGAGCGTCGCCATCCAACGCATTTTGCTGCCGGCGCTCGTGCCTGCTACTGCCGATACACCCCCGGTCATCGGCATTTGTCTGCCCAAGTCACCTGAACTGTACGCAGGCATCCTGGCCATTCTTGCCTGCGGTGCGGTTTACCTTCCGCTTGATCCTGGTCAGCCCCTGCAACGGCAGCAGTACATCCTGGAAAATTCGGGTGCGATGCTGTTGCTGCACGATGGCTCGCATCCGCTGGCGGCGGCTGAATTTCCTGCGCTGAACATCAGTGCCCTCAGCCTGGCCGATGTGGCTTCGACGCCGAAAGTCGTCCGGCCGGGTCCGGATACCCCGTGTATGGCGCTGTACACCTCAGGCACCACCGGGCAACCGAAAGGCGTATTGCTCAGCCAACGCAACCTCAGCCATTTCACTGCCTGGTATGCCGAGTACGTGAGCCTGAGCGAGCACAGCCGGGTGCTGCAATTTTCGACGCTGAGCTTTGATTCGTCGGTCATCGATATCTTCCCTGCCTGGCTGAGTGGCGCCGAACTGGTGGTGCCGAATGAAGATCAGCGCCGCGATCCGTCACAACTGATGGAGGTACTGCAGGCAGGCATCACTCACGCGTTTCTGCCGCCGGCGCTGCTGAGCATCCTGCCGCTGGATCAGCCGCTGGGGCTTGAGCATGTGGTGACTGGCGGAGACGTCTGTGAACCGCACGTTATCGAGCAGCTCAGCGGGCAGTGTCGTTTCCACAATCTGTACGGCCCGACTGAAGCCACAGTATTGGTCACGGCCTGTGAGTTCGGGTCTTCCAGCAGCAATCGGCAACTGGGGAGACCGATTGCCAACAGCCAGGTGTGGATTCTCGACGAGCAGTTGCAGCCTGTCGCCGAGCAGACTCAGGGTGAGCTGTACATCGTGGGGCCGGGTGTGTGTCTGGGTTACGTGAACAACCCCGAGCTTACAGCCGAGCGCTATGTGTGGCTTACGCTGCCGGACGGGCAACAGTTACGCGCCTATCGTACCGGCGATATCGCCAGGTGGACGGCAGACGGCATCGCTTTGGTTGGCCGCCGTGACAATCAGGTGAAAATCCGCGGCTTTCGGGTCGAGCCCGAAGAGATAGAACATTGTCTGCGCGCCAGTCAGTTGTACAGGCAAGTCGCGGTCGTGGTCGACGGTCAGCGTCGAATTCTGGCGTTTCTCGCGCAACCCTACGCTGCGCACGATGAACAGGCGTTGAGAGCACATGTGCAACGCCTGCTGCCGGAGTATATGCACCCGGCTGCGTACACCCTGTTGCCCGGCATGCCGTTCTCCGCCAACGGTAAGGTCGATCGCAAGGCACTGCTGGAAATACCGCTGAGTTTTACAGAGCAGCACCGCCTTCGCCTGCCTGCCAGCGAGCAGGAACAGACGCTGGTGGATTTATGGGCCGAGCTGTTGGAGTTGCCGCCGGGTGATATCTCGACGGACGAGAGCTTTTTCAATCTGGGCGGCCATTCGATTCTGCTCTCACGCTTGTTGCTCGGGGTTCGTGAGCGGTTCGGGCGCAGTATCCCGATCAACCGCTTTATTGAAGCACCGACTGTACTGACACTGGCCAGCCTGCTAGCCAGCGACGGTGCGTCAGCCCACACAGTGAGCCCTCAGGCGCTGGAGGATGCAAACAGGAGCATCACCCTGGCGGCATTGCCTGTCAGCAAGCTGGGCGATGTTCATAAAGTGATCGTTACCGGTGCCAACGGCTTTCTCGGTGTGCATATCGTCGAAGCGCTGTTGAATTGGGGGGCGACTGAAATCGCCTGCCTGGTGCGTGAGGCTCCGGGGCAAAACGCGCAGCAGCGCTTTGAGCATTCACTCCGGGAAAACCGGCTGGAACACCTGGACCTGAGCCGTGTGCGCGTTTACGCAGCGGATATCACGCTGCCCGAACTGGGCCTCAGTGAGGAGGTGTATGAACGACTGGACCGTGAGTTCGGGGCGCTGATACACAACGCAGCCAATGTAAACCATGTTCAGGACTATGAAGCACTGGCCAGAGACAACGTCGCCCCCATATTCGAGTGCCTGAAGCTGTGTGAAGGACGCAGCAAGAAGATCTTCAACTTCGTTTCGACGTTGTCCGCATCGAGTGCTGTCGATGCGACCGGCAAGGTGCTTGAGCAGCCTGCAGCCGATACACCGCCGATCTACATCAAGAACGGCTACAACCTTTCGAAATGGGTGGCTGAGCGGCTCCTGCAGCGTGCCAAGGATCAAGGCGCGTGGGTAAACATCTTTAGACCCGGGAACATCGCCTTCAACAGCAGCACCGGTGTATGCCAGCCACAGAAGAACCGTTTGATGCTGATGCTCAAGGGCTCTTTGCAGCTGGGCCAGGTCCCGGCGTTCGACATCCATTTCGATCTGATGCCGGTGGACTTTCTGGCGCGGTTCATCAGTTTCCATGCCAGTCGCCATGAGCCCGAATGTGCTGTCTTCAACTTGCATAACCCCGAGCCCTTGAGCTGGAGCTGTTACGTGGAAGCCTTCCGCGAAGCGGGGCGCTCATACGAGTTGGTCAGCGTAGCGCAGTGGCAGGCCCAGCTCAGCAGAGTCGACAGTCAGAACGCGTTATTTGGCGTGCTGGGTTTTTACCTCGACGGCTTTGAAGAGGACATCGGCGACATTTCGATGATCGAGTATCAGAACGCCTTGAAAGGCATCCGCCTCATGGGCGAGCGCTACCCACGGAAGACCCCGACACTGCTGCGCAGGGGTTGCGATTACCTGAAAGAAATCAACTTCATCTGAGCAATAGCACCCTGACGTAATAAATGGAGAACGACATGCATACATTTCACAGCCATCTGAAGCCGGACACCCTGATCAAAAACCCACACATATGCCGCGTGGTATGCGCAGTGAATGTCGCTGGCGATGCGCATGACGTATGGGCAATCGTGGGTAATTTCGGCGGGTTTCAAGCATTCATAACGGCGCTGGACAGTACCGAGGTTACGGGCGCAGGAGCAGGCTCGGTTCGCAGGAAGCTGTTCAAGGATGGCAATGTGGCCATTGAGCAGTTGAACACTCGTGATGATGATGCGATGTACATGACCTGGTCGCTGATCCACACCAGTCTGCCGGTCAGCAATCTATGGGCGGCAATGACTGTTGAGGCTGATGGTGAAAAAACATGCGTGGCGAGTTGGACGATTATTGCCGATCCTGTTCAGGGGGGGCCAGAGGGCGAAGCCTTTCAAGAGTTTCTCCAGGGCTTTGCTGAAGGGGCAATGGGCAACGTGCGCAATCTGTTTGCCTGAAAACAGGCCTCTAAGCAGGAAGGCCGGAATGGCTTCTCAGGCTTAGTGCTGGCCCATAACGACAAAACCCCTCATCGCGTGAGCGATGAGGGGTTTCGGAATTCAATCTTGACGATGACCTACTCTCACATGGGGAAACCCCACACTACCATCGGCGATACATCGTTTCACTACTGAGTTCGGGATGGGATCAGGTGGTTCCAATGCTCTATTGTCGTCAAGAAATTCTGTTACTGACCCGTTATCAGGTAACGTTCCAGCGAATTTTGGTGACTTCTACTTAAACAAAAACCCTCAACGCGTAAGCGATGAGGGTTTCTGGAATTCAATCTTGACGATGACCTACTCTCACATGGGGAAACCCCACACTACCATCGGCGATACATCGTTTCACTACTGAGTTCGGGATGGGATCAGGTGGTTCCAATGCTCTATGGTCGTCAAGAAATTCGGGTACCGAGTCGTGCCATACGGCGCGCTTCAGCAAATCGGGTATGTGACAGTCAGTTATTCAGGTGTCGCTTGTGACGCAAACTTTCGGTTCGTGTCATCTTCACAGTCACCGCAATCTGGTCATTCGACGCAAATTGCTTGGGTGTTATATGGTCAAGCCTCACGGGCAATTAGTATTGGTTAGCTCAACGCCTCACAGCGCTTACACACCCAACCTATCAACGTCGTAGTCTTCGACGGCCCTTCAGGGAACTCAAGGTTCCAGTGAGATCTCATCTTGAGGCAAGTTTCCCGCTTAGATGCTTTCAGCGGTTATCTTTTCCGAACATAGCTACCCGGCAATGCCACTGGCGTGACAACCGGAACACCAGAGGTTCGTCCACTCCGGTCCTCTCGTACTAGGAGCAGCCCCTCTCAAATCTCAAACGTCCACGGCAGATAGGGACCGAACTGTCTCACGACGTTCTAAACCCAGCTCGCGTACCACTTTAAATGGCGAACAGCCATACCCTTGGGACCGGCTTCAGCCCCAGGATGTGATGAGCCGACATCGAGGTGCCAAACACCGCCGTCGATATGAACTCTTGGGCGGTATCAGCCTGTTATCCCCGGAGTACCTTTTATCCGTTGAGCGATGGCCCTTCCATACAGAACCACCGGATCACTAAGACCTACTTTCGTACCTGCTCGACGTGTCTGTCTCGCAGTCAAGCGCGCTTTTGCCTTTATACTCTACGACCGATTTCCGACCGGTCTGAGCGCACCTTCGTACTCCTCCGTTACTCTTTAGGAGGAGACCGCCCCAGTCAAACTACCCACCATACACTGTCCTCGATCCGGATAACGGACCTGAGTTAGAACCTCAAAGTTGCCAGGGTGGTATTTCAAGGTTGGCTCCACGCGAACTGGCGTCCACGCTTCAAAGCCTCCCACCTATCCTACACAAGCAAATTCAAAGTCCAGTGCAAAGCTATAGTAAAGGTTCACGGGGTCTTTCCGTCTAGCCGCGGATACACTGCATCTTCACAGCGATTTCAATTTCACTGAGTCTCGGGTGGAGACAGCGCCGCCATCGTTACGCCATTCGTGCAGGTCGGAACTTACCCGACAAGGAATTTCGCTACCTTAGGACCGTTATAGTTACGGCCGCCGTTTACCGGGGCTTCGATCAAGAGCTTCGCTTGCGCTAACCCCATCAATTAACCTTCCGGCACCGGGCAGGCGTCACACCCTATACGTCCACTTTCGTGTTTGCAGAGTGCTGTGTTTTTAATAAACAGTCGCAGCGGCCTGGTATCTTCGACCGGCGTGGGCTTACGCAGTAAATGCTTCACCCTCACCGGCGCACCTTCTCCCGAAGTTACGGTGCCATTTTGCCTAGTTCCTTCACCCGAGTTCTCTCAAGCGCCTTGGTATTCTCTACCCAACCACCTGTGTCGGTTTGGGGTACGGTTCCTGGTTACCTGAAGCTTAGAAGCTTTTCTTGGAAGCATGGCATCAACCACTTCGTGTTCTAAAAGAACACTCGTCATCAGCTCTCGGCCTTAAGATCCCGGATTTACCTAAGATCTCAGCCTACCACCTTAAACCTGGACAACCAACGCCAGGCTGGCCTAGCCTTCTCCGTCCCTCCATCGCAATAACCAGAAGTACAGGAATATTAACCTGTTTTCCATCGACTACGCTTTTCAGCCTCGCCTTAGGGACCGACTAACCCTGCGTCGATTAACGTTGCGCAGGAAACCTTGGTCTTTCGGCGTGGGTGTTTTTCACACCCATTGTCGTTACTCATGTCAGCATTCGCACTTCTGATACCTCCAGCAAGCTTCTCAACTCACCTTCACAGGCTTACAGAACGCTCCTCTACCGCATCATCAAAAGATGATACCCGTAGCT
>NZ_CP046035.1:5410000-5662937 GCF_000156995.2 Pseudomonas coronafaciens pv. oryzae str. 1_6
ACACGTGACAGGTCAAGCACCCTTATATGTGAAAGCGCACCCATGATCGGCCCTCCTTAATAGAAGGCCTGAATACCGGTCTGCGCACGCCCCAGAATCAACGCATGCACGTCATGCGTCCCTTCATAAGTATTCACCACCTCAAGGTTGACCAGATGCCTTGCAATACCAAACTCGTCCGAGATGCCGTTACCGCCCAGCATGTCACGAGCCAAACGCGCGATATCCAGCGATTTGCCGCAGGAGTTGCGCTTCATGATCGAGGTAATTTCCACAGCAGCCGAGCCTTCATCTTTCATCCGGCCCAGGCGCAAGCAGCCTTGCAGCGCCAGTGTGATTTCGGTCTGCATGTCCGCGAGCTTTTTCTGAATCAGCTGATTAGCTGCCAGCGGCCGTCCGAATTGTTGGCGGTCAAGCGTGTACTGCCGAGCAGTGTGCCAGCAGAACTCCGCCGCCCCCAACGCCCCCCAGGAAATGCCATAACGCGCTGAGTTGAGGCAGGTAAAAGGCCCTTTGAGCCCGCGCACGTCCGGGAAGATGTTCTCTTCGGGCACAAATACGTTATCCATGACGATCTCGCCAGTGATCGACGCACGCAAACCGACCTTGCCATGAATGGCAGGAGCGCTCAGCCCGGCCCAGCCTTTCTCGAGAACGAAACCGCGAATGTCGCCTGCATCGTCTTTGGCCCACACCACAAACACATCCGCTATCGGGCTGTTAGTGATCCACATCTTGCTGCCGCTCAAGCGATAGCCGCCCTCGACACTGCGCGCTCGAGTGATCATCGCGCCTGGGTCGGAGCCGTGATCCGGCTCGGTCAGACCGAAACACCCAATCCACTCGCCCG
The DNA here is from genome assembly GCF_000156995.2 of Pseudomonas coronafaciens pv. oryzae str. 1_6. NCBI lineage: Bacteria > Pseudomonadati > Pseudomonadota > Gammaproteobacteria > Pseudomonadales > Pseudomonadaceae > Pseudomonas > Pseudomonas coronafaciens. The sequence goes on from NZ_CP046035.1 coordinate 5,410,851, forward strand.
ATGCCAGTTTGGGCAGGTACTTCTCTTTCTGGGCTTGAGTACCAAACTCATTGATCGGCACCATCACCAGCGAGGACTGAACGCTCATCATCGATCGATAGCCCGAATCGACACGCTCTACCTCACGAGCGATCAGCCCGTAACAGACATAATTCAAACCGCTGCCGCCGAATTCTTCAGGGATCGTCGCGCCTAACAGGCCCACTTCGCCCATTTCGCGAAAAATCGCCGGGTCGGTCTTCTCGTGACGAAACGCTTCCAGCACGCGCGGGGCCAGCTTGCTCTGGGCGAATTGCTCTGCAGTGTCGCGAACCATGCGCTCTTCTTCGGTGAGCTGCTGATCCAGAAGCAATGGATCGATCCAGTTGAAGCTTGCCTTGCCGCTCATGCCCGTTCCTCGTATCCAGTCGAAAAGTCTTGTAACGATCCTAGACCCGGTTCAGTCCCGCGACAAACGAGGTTTTATCAAGGTGTTGTGCTAATTTCTCACTCCGAAGCCGTTATTAAAGCGCTTTTCTGAAAATACCAGTGAGAAGAAAGTACATGAGACGCAAGATACCCAGCACTACCGCACTGGTGAGTTTCGAGGCAGCAGCGCGGCACGAGAGCTTCACCAAGGCGGCGCACGAGCTGTCCCTGACCCAAGGCGCTGTGTGTCGGCAGATCGGCGGGCTGGAAGCGTATCTTGGCATCGAGCTGTTTCGACGCTCTCGACGAGGCGTAAAGCTGACAGAAGCAGGGCTTTCATACAGCAGACGCGTTGCCCAGCAGTTGGACGCCGTCGAGCGAGACACGCTATCGGTCATGGGTCAGCAGGGCGCCAATGCAATCGAGCTGGCGGTAGTTCCCACCTTCGGTACTCAATGGTTGTTGCCGCGCCTTAAAGATTTCCAGCACAAGCACCCTGACGTTACGGTTCACCTGACCAACCGTACGCGCCCTTTCCTTTTCGCTGACACTGACTTCGATGCTGCGATCTACTTTGGCGATGCCGACTGGTCAGGCACCGAGTCGCACCGATTGATGGGCGAAAACTCCATGCCCGTGTGCAGCCCGTCGTTTCTGAACGGGCGGGACAGCCTGGCGGCAACTGAACTGGCCGAGCTCCCGCTGCTTCAGCAAACGACCCGACCCTACGCATGGCGCCAGTGGTTCAACGCGCAAAACCAGGATGTGGCACGCGACATGACAGGGCCTCGTTACGAGCTGTTCTCGATGCTCGCGCAGGCGGCGATGCACGACATGGGCGTAGCGCTGATCCCGCCCTTTCTGATCCAGCGCGAATTGCACGAACAGCGCCTGGTAATCGCCAATCCTCGGTCACTGCCCGACACCAAGGCTTATCACCTCATGATTCCAGAACGCAAAGTCGAGTCAGCGTCCCTCTCCGCGTTTCGAGACTGGCTGGTCGGGCAGGCCCGCAACTATCAGCTGCCCAAGGACAACATCAAGCCGCTCAAGAGGACATAGCGCTGCCGGCAACTGCGAGGTCAGGCCGCTCCACGCGCAGCCTTTTGCATTTCAGGTAACAGTGTTTTGTGCTGGAAGCCTTTAATTAGAGGCCTCCAATGCGACCTTGGTAGCAGGACGAATCCCGCCCGACGCTCTAGACTTGTCGCTTTGCTGCCACCCAGAGACAGACCCCATGTACCCTGACCGTATCCGCCTGCCCTCCCTGATGAGCAAGGTCATGAGCGCAGCCGACGCTGCCGCGCTGATTGAAGATGGCATGACCGTCGGCATGAGCGGCTTCACCCGCGCAGGCGAAGCCAAAGCAGTGCCTCACGCACTGGCCGAGCGCGCCAAAGTGACACCGCTGAAAATCAGCCTGATGACCGGCGCCAGTCTGGGCAACGACCTGGACAAGCAACTGACTGAGTCCGGTGTACTTTCCCGACGCATGCCCTTTCAGGTCGACAGCACCCTGCGCAAAGCCATCAACAACGGCACTGTGATGTTCATTGACCAGCATTTGTCGGACACCGTTGAAATGCTGCGCAACCGGCAGATCAAGGCTGTGGACCTGGCGGTCATCGAGTGCGTCGCGATCACCGAAGAAGGGCATCTGGTGCTCAGCACCTCCGTGGGCAACTCGGCCAGCTTCGCCATCCTCGCCAAACAGGTCATCGTGGAAATCAACCTTTCCCAGCCTCTTGAGCTGGAAGGCCTGCACGACATCTACATCCCCAGCTACCGCCCCACTCGCCTGCCCATCCCGGTGCTTGAGGCAGACTCGCGTATCGGCAGTCATGCGGTGAAGATCGACCCGGCGAAGATTGTCGGCATCGTCATCAGCAACCAGCCCGACTCACCCTCCACCGTCACGCCACCGGACGCTGACACTCAGGCGATCGCCAATCACCTGGTCGAGTTCTTCAAGAAAGAAGTGCGCGAGGACCGGCTGACCGACAAGCTGATGCCACTGCAGGCCGGCATCGGCAATATCGCCAACGCTGTTATGCACGGCCTGCTGGCATCGCCTTTCAACGACCTGACCATGTACTCGGAAGTGCTGCAGGATTCAACGTTCGACCTGTTCGACGCCGGCAAACTGACCTTCGCTTCAGGAAGCTCCATGACTCTGTCGGCCGCCAAACATGCTGAAGTCTTTGCCGACTTCAACCGTTACAAATCGAGACTGGTGCTGCGACCTCAGGAAATTTCCAATCACCCGGAGGTCATTCGTCGCCTGGGGATCATCGGAATTAACACCGCGCTGGAATTTGACCTGTACGGCAACGTCAATTCCACTCACATTTGCGGAACGCGAATGATGAACGGGATCGGCGGTTCCGGTGACTTCTCTCGCAATGCGCATCTGGCGATCTTCGTCACCAAATCGATTGCCAAGGGCGGCGCGATTTCCAGCGTGGTGCCGATGGTCAGTCACGTTGATCATACCGAGCACGATGTCGACATTCTGGTCACCGAACAAGGCCTGGCAGATCTGCGCGGCCTGGCACCACGCGAACGCGCCAGAGTGATCATTGACAACTGCGTGCATCCGGACTTCAGGGAGGCCCTCGACGCTTATTTCAGCGCAGCGTGCGCACTCGGTGGGCACACGCCACACATTCTGCGCGAAGCACTGAGTTGGCACATCAACCTTGAGGAGACAGGACGAATGCTGCCGGTATAGGCAGGACAGTTTGAAGTGAATACACGCTTTTCTGTACCACCCGCTAACTGACCTGCTGCGCTTTCACTAAAACTGTACTTCTGTACCGGTCATAAAACTGCCAGAAAAGGCGATATTCACCACAATGGCCCACAAAACGCACCATAAGCGTGCCGACCGGTACAGTTGCCCCATTTATGAACAAAACAGTGCTCTTTAACAGTTAACTGAACCAGCACAATACAAGTGAACTGTGCCTATGGAATCTGGACGCGTGCGAGGAAAATGGGCACCAGTCAAGCAACTCACTTATGCCGCCACAAGCGGAAGGAAGTCACACCATGGAACGTACACTCAGTTCCGATCTGTTCAGCGAAAGCACCGTCAACTCCGCAAAAGCTTCTTTGCCTCTGCGCGTATTCGCCAATCTGATGCTCTGGCAGCGTCGCCTGTCCAGCCGCCATCAACTGGCTCGTCTGGATTCACGCTTGCTGGCTGACGCCGGTATCAGCGAATCGCAGCGTTACGAAGAGCTGAGCAAGCCGTTCTGGCGCTAACTTAGCGCTCGCTGGTCCCAGGCCTTCAAAGGTCTCCCACCAGCACCCCGAATTGCTTCACACAAAACCCGTCTCGGGAAATCGAGGCGGGTTTTGTCGTTTATGAAAGAGATCAAGCCAATACACCAATACCGGTACAGTTTCAAAAAAGCCTATAAAACAACAGTACAGACGCCTACTCTCGACGATCAGTCGATAGAGCGTCACTGACAGTTATGACAAGTGCTGTATCGGTGGGATAGTCTAGCGCTCTATATCAGCCCTTTGGCTTCGCAAGCAGCCTGTGCCCTTTTGTCCACAATGGAATTCGATCATGTCTCTGCTACGTAACCTTGGCGCTGCCCTTCTGTTGACCGCTGCGGCAGGCGCCCACGCCTCCAGCTTCATCGTGACCACCGATGCATTGGTCGATGCATTCAACGCATCGACCCGCGCCACGTCCAATTTGTCCTCCTCATTGAAAGACGACAAAATTGTTCAGGCCGCGCGTGGGGATGCAGCCAGCTTCGTGGCCAGCTCCGGCGAAATTCGTGGGGCGCAACTGGAAAGCGCACTGCAGCACATTCGCCAGCAGCTTCCTGAACTGCAAGCCACCGACGACCAGTTGGCACAGGCCATCCTGACCATCTGAGAAACTTCTCGAAGCTATCGGTGATCCGGCCGGGGTAGCTCTGGCCGGAGCATTGCGCTAGCCTTGACGCTTGTTTTTTCGCTCCGTGAAAGCCATGCGCTTACTGCATCTTCTGCCTATTGCAGCGCTTGCCAGCCTGATGTTTGTCGGTCAGGTTCAGGCGTTCGATACAACCACTCAAGGGCTGGTAAAGACTGGCTATGCCACCAGTCAGATCACGACGGCGCCGTTTGATAACAAACTGATCATGGCTGCCCGGGATGACGCTGCCGTGTTTGTTGCAAGCGACGGACACATGCGCGGCGCGAGGCTCGAGGCGGCCTTGCACACCCTGCGCCAAGCGGACGCAAAACTTCACGCCAGCGACCTTGAACTGGCGCAGGCAATCCTCGTCCAATAGCCACTTTCCCCTCTTTGCGTAACTGGAGACGTCACTACATGCGTACCCCGCTGATTGCTGCTTCCCTTGGCCTGCTGTTGCTGGCCGATCTTGCTCAGGCCCAGACTGTGGTCGCCACAAGCAACATCATTGTTCGTGCGTTCGGCCGTACCATCGACTTCACTTCCGACACCACTACATCGATCCGTGACTCCAAGGTTGTGATCCAGGCCAAGGACGACGCCGCCAGCTACGTGGCCAGCGGTGGCGATATCCACGGCGCGCAACTCGACGCAGCCTTCGATACGCTGCGTACCCGCGTGCCGGAAGCACGTGGTGCCAGCGACCAGACCCTGGCTGAAGCAATCCTCGCATTGTGAGGCGACTTCGCGCCTGGCTGCTTGCTGGCGCATTGTCGCTGGCCACAACGCATGCTTTCGCCAGCCTGAAGCTGGAACTGCACACCGATGGCCTTGACGCCGCCCAACAGCAAGCCAGCCAGACGCTACTCGACGAAGCCATGCAGGCATTGCCGCCCAGCTTCGTCGAGGCCCTGGACAGAACCGTCGAAGTCACCTGGTCCGGCGACATGCCGCAAAATGCCTATGGCCAGGCTGCCGGTCCTTATCAGCTGTACCTCAATAGCCATCTGCTGGCTTCCTTGACCGACGGCTCCGCCGCCACCGCCCAGACAGGAAGGCCCCACGGCACCGTTCGCCGCGAACTTCTCGCCACCGTCCTGCATGAGCTGACGCACGTATATGACCGCGCTCGCCTATGGTCAGCGGCAGAACGGACGGTCTTGTTTCGTTGCGCATCGCGCGGCAGCTCACTGGGCAAGGTCGGCCTCCCGGACAACTGCCGCGGCCAGACCGAGCGGCGCTTTACCCTGAGCGATGACCCGCGCCTGCTGGACCTTGCAGGCTGGCAGCAATATGTCGGACGGCGCGGTGATCGCGAGGCACATAACGGCCAGGTTGCACGCAGTCCCGATATCTACGAGACCACCAGCCCGCTGGAATTTGTGGCGGTCAACATGGAGTATTTCTTGCTCGACCCGGCTTACGCCTGCCGTCGCCCGGCGCTCTATGCCTATTACAAGGAGCGCTTTGGCTGGGCGCCTGCCGCACGAGCCGAGTGCCCTACGTTCTACCCGTATCTGAATGCCGGTAACGACTTCGGCCGAGAACCGCTCGGCAAGCTGGACCCGGAACGCGTCTATGCAGTGGACTACCTGCTGGCCGAGGCCAATCAGAACTGGGCCAGCCGTTGGGGCCACAGCATGTTGCGCCTGGTGATCTGCAAACCCGGCCGTCCACGCGGCCCGGATTGCCGCCTCGACCTGGACCAGCACCTGGTGTTGTCTTACCGGGCGTTTGTGGGCGACGTGCAGCTTTCGAGCTGGGATGGCCTGATGGGCGCCTACCCCTCACGGCTTTTTGTGCTTCCGCTGGCTCAGGTCATCGACGAATACACCAAGACCGAGTTGCGCAGCCTTGCGTCGGTGCCGATCAAGTTGTCACGCCCGGAAATCGAAGGGCTGGTCCAGCATGCAGCCGAGATGCACTGGAGCTACGACGGTAACTACTACTTCCTGTCGAATAATTGCGCCGTTGAAAACCTCAAGCTGCTGCGTAGCGGTACCCACAACCCCAAGCTCGTCGGTCTGGACAGCATTCTGCCCAACGGCTTGCTGGAAGTTCTGAAAGGCCGAGGCCTGGCCGACACCAGCGTGCTGGACGATCCCAAAGAAGCTCTGCGTCTGGGCTATCGATTCGATTCCTACCGTGATCGCTATCAGGCGATGTTCGAAGTACTGAAGAAACATTTACCGATCAAACAGGACACGGTGGAAGAGTGGCTGACGCTACCGGCAAGCGAACGCAGCCAGTGGTTTGACAAGGCTGACCTGCAAACCAGTGCCGCTATCCTTTTGCTGGAACAGGCCAGCCTGCGCCGACAACTGCTGCTGGCTCAGGATGAAGTGAAGCAACGCTACCTAGGTGCGCGAGAACTGAAGGATGGCAGAGTCTCCAAGGCGACCACGACGCTACAGGAGATTCTTGCCAACAGCGGGTTCCTGAGTCGTCCGGCAGAACTTCTGGGCAGCGGCGGCTACGGCTTGCCACAGGCGAGCGAATGGCAGCGTCTGGAAGCGGAAAGCAGCCAGCGGCAAAAACAGCTCAAGCGCCTGACAGGTGATCTAGACAAGGAAGTACGCGCATTGCTGGAGCCCGACCGAGCCAAAGAAATTACGGCCAACGAAGCTAACCTAAAACAGATGGGCGAACACCTTCGCGCGTTGCATAAGGCAGCGGGTGGCCTGCAACTGCCATGATCAGGCTTCTTTCTTCCTGGGCTTGAGGTATTTGGTCAGGCCCTGGAACCAGATCACCAGGGCCGGGCTGCCCTTGATCTGGATGTCCTTGTCCTGAATTCCCCTCATGAAAGCCAACTGCTTGTTTTTTGCCTGCAGCGTAGCGAAGCCATACGCTGAATCACGAAACGCAATGGCAAAGTCAGGATCGGCGACCATACCGCTCGCACTGCGAATACGCTGGTCCTCTACCACGAAGTGGCGTGCGACCTTGCCATCTGTAGTCTGTAACTGGAAGGTCAGGTTCTTGCCAGCCAACTGCTGCTGGAAATCGGGATTGTCTCGACTGGCGCGGGCCATAAGCCGGCCCAACATCCAAAGAAGAAAGCGAAATTTCATACAGGCCTCGGCTCAGACCAGGTCCGGTTGTCCGGATACTGGAGATTCATGACAGTGTAGCGGTTTACCCACAAAACCCTGCATAAAAACATCTATTTCGACGGAGATCGGCACATTAAACCTTTTCTTATATCCGGATGCTGCTTCACGTGGGAAGCAGCACCGCGACTGCATCAGCGAATGCTGTTGATGCTGCCTTTGCTGCCGGTCACTTTCACGTTGACCTTCTTGAAGATGAAGTAGTCCTGAACGCTGACTTCGTAGCGCGGCGCAACGATCAGATCGGCACCCGAAGATTTGACAGCCTTGTACGCAGCAGCTGCCTTGGCGCTCGAGACAGGATCAGGCAGGGAAAGACCCAGGCCGCCGCCACTCGAGCCACCATAAGTGACGCCATCGGCAAACTGGCTATCGCCGCCAAAGCTCAGGAAATTGAACAGCACATTGGTGGAGGACTCGCCGCTGATGGTGCCGCCGACCTTGACGTCCGCCTTCAGGTCAGTCTTGACACTGCCTTCAAGCGGGACGCTTGGCTGGCTGACGTTGTAGCTGACACAGCCGCTGGTCGTAGCGATCAGGGCCGCAACAGCAGCAAACTTCGAAAGCGTTTTCATTTGAGATTTCCCAAGAGTGGTTTTAAGGGGTGCAGCAAAGGCCGCACTCTAGGGGAAAGCGCAACAAGAAGAAGTCAGGCAGAGCTGGGTTTCAGGAAGGTATTGATACGAAAACGAGTAGGACAATTCTCGCAGGCAGTGCAGGCGCGTAATCGGTACCACATGACGCATACAAAAACGGGCACCCAATCTGATTGGTGTGCCCGTTTTCGAGAAGCGCACCTGCGAGAGGCGCGCAACAGGGTATCAAGGGTTGACGCTGTCTTTCAGGGATTTGCCCGGTTTGAAGGCGACAGTGTTGCTAGCCTTGATTTTTACCGGCTCCCCGGTTTGTGGGTTTTTACCGGTGCGTGCGCCGCGATGGCGTTGCAGAAACGTTCCGAAGCCGACCAGCGTCACGCTTTCCTTGCGGTGCAGTGCGCCGGTGATCTCTTCAAGAATGGCATCCAGGACTTTCTTGGCCTGGTCTTTGGTGATATCCGCCTTTTCAGCAATAGCGGCTGCAACTTCTGGTTTACGCATATGAAGCCTCTTTTTACGGTTTTTGTTTTTATGTCCCGCGCCGCTGTCAAAAACGGCTACAAGGCGCTGCGACGGCTCTACGTCGCGGCCGACGGTAACGAGAATGGCATGCTGGACTGAGCCGCGCCAGTGCATCGAAGACGTTTTTTGGCGAAAATATGGCGACTATCCGACAAAATGCGTCGAAATCATGCCAATAACGCAGGTAAAACCTTGTTCAGTGCGAGTTTTTCCATAACGGCCGCTCCAGTCAGCGCGTAGCCCAGCAGATTGCCTTCGGCGTCATGACAAAGCGCTTTGATGTCGCTCCCCTGCCCCTCGATATGCCAGTGGCCTTCTTTTCCGCGGGGTGGTGGCGAAACCACCAGCGGGCACGCCGGGGTCTTTACCGTGATAGGCATAGGCCCGTACTTCACGGCAGTCGGTGTGCCGGTCAGCGTCTGGGCCAGTGCACGGGCGCAGCTCATCAATGGCATCACGTACAGCAGGTTGAGACCATCGACTTCAGCGCAGTCGCCCAGCGCGTGGATATTGGCGTGGGAAGTCTGCAGGTGACGGTCGACAAGAATGCCACGGCCCGTTTGCAAGCCAGCGGCAGCCGCCAGTTCGATGCGCGGACGCAGCCCGATCGCAGACACCACCAGATCGCAGTCGATGATCTGTCCATCGGACAAATTCGCTTGTAGTGCGTCACCACTGCGCTGCAGTCGAGTCAGCACCGGGCCCAGGTGAAAACGCGCGCCCAGACTCTCGAGGCCGGTCTGCACCGCCGTTGCCGCAGCGAGCGGCAGCAGGGTCGGCATGACCTGCTCGCAGGGTGCCACGAGGTCAACCTCATAGCCGCCCAGGATCAAGTCATTGGCGAATTCGCAGCCGATCAGCCCTGCCCCCAGAATCAAGACCCTACGCTTGCCGGCCGCCGCAGTGCGGAAACGGGCGTAATCCTGAAGGTCGTTGATCGGGAAAATCGCATCGCCTGCGTCGCCTTCCACCGGCACTCGTATTGCTTCGGCACCCCACGCCAGTATCAGGTCGCGGTAGTACACCGCTTCCTCACCGACCCACAGGCGTTTGTGACCGGGATCAATACCGCTGATCCGCGTGTGCGTGCGGACCTCGGCCTTGAGCTGATCGGCCATCGCGCCCGGCTCGGCCATGCTCAATGCATCGGCCTCCTTGTTCTTGCCGAAACCGGTGGAAAGCATCGGCTTGGAATAGGAACGGCCGTCATCGGCAGTAATCAGCAGCAACGGTGTGTCGCCGTCCAGCTTGCGAAATTCGCGCGCAAGGTTATAGCCCGCTAGGCCGGTGCCGATGATGACGACAGGTGCGTTCATTGTTCTTTCCTATTCATTGCCACGCCTGATCTTCAGGCACAATCAGCCGATTTCGATCATTTCGAAGTCCATCTTGCCCACGCCGCAGTCCGGGCACAGCCAGTCTTCGGGTACGTCCTGCCAAAGCGTGCCAGGCGCGATCCCGTCGTCCGGCCAGCCGTCGGCTTCGTTATAGATCAAGCCGCAAACGATGCACTGCCACTTCTTCATATCAGGTTCTCTTTTCCATCAGGCTGAAAGTTATATGACGGTCGTTCGCCGTCTGAAGGGGCGTTGTACTGATCGGCAGTCCAGTATGCAAGCCTGAATCTATAACGAGCTGTTCGACCGGTCGTCGGTGAAGGCTGTCAATCATGCTAAGCTCGCGACCTCGTTGGCCGTCGAAAATGACTTACCGTGACCCAGCATTCTCCCGTATCCATTAGCCCGATCTGGCTTTCGCGAGAGCAATTGATCGATGCGCCCGAGCCTGAGATTCTCGACTGGCTGTTCCATCCGGACTCGCTCACGCGCAGGCTTGACCGTCTGTCCGACGGCGGTTTCAGTGTGCTGCCGCTGTTTGAGGGTTGGCAGCCTTTACGCAACGACGAATGCCTGGCCCTGAACCTGCCACTCGCCAGAGAAGGCTGGGTGCGCGAAGTGTATCTGCGCGGCAATGGCTGCAACTGGGTGTTCGCTCGTAGCGTAGCCGCTCGCAGCGCCTTGGAGGATGACGGCTTGCAGATGGACCGGTTGGGCACGCGTTCGCTGGGCGAGTTGCTGTTCAGCGACCCCGCGTTCACGCGTGGCATGCTTGAGGTGTGTCATTACCCTGAAGGCGGTCTGCCCCCTGCCGACGCCGCCTCGCAAATGACACCAGCGCTATGGGCACGCCGCTCGGTGTTCAGTCGCGGCGCGCTGAGCGTGCTGGTCGCCGAAGTCTTTCTACCCGCCCTGTGCAACAAGCTTCAAAACAAGGATTGCGTCTGATGTACCTGTCACTGCTCAAATCACTCAATCGCCTGAGCCCACGGGCTTGGGACTTCATTCAGTTGACGCGCATCGACAGGCCCATCGGCTTTTACCTGCTGCTGTGGCCCACCCTCTGGGCCATCTGGATCGCAGGTAAAGGCTCGCCCTCACTGAAGACCGTCGTGATATTCGTGGTCGGCGCGTTCCTGATGAGAGCGGCTGGCTGCGTGATCAATGACTTCGCCGATCGCAAGGTAGACGGTCACGTCAAACGTACAGAGCAACGCCCCTTGGTCAGCGGCAAAATCAGCGCTCGCGAAGCGCTGGCGCTGTTTGCAGTGCTGGTCGTTACGAGCTTTGTGCTGGTGCTGTTCACCAATCCGACCACCATCTGGCTGTCATTCGGCGGCCTGGCCCTCGCCGCCACTTACCCGTTCATGAAGCGTTACACCTATTACCCACAGGTGGTGCTGGGCGCGGCGTTCTCGTGGGGCATGCCAATGGCGTTCACCGCCGAGACCGGCGACCTGCCTGCCGCCGCATGGCTGCTGTATATCGCCAACGTGCTCTGGACGGTGGGCTACGACACCTACTACGCCATGGTGGATCGCGACGATGACCTGAAAATCGGCGTGAAATCCACCGCTGTACTGTTCGGTGACGCTGATCGCGTGATCATTGCGACGCTGCAGGGTCTGGCGCTGGGCTGTCTGTTGCTGGCCGGCACGCGTTTCGAACTGGGCGCCTGCTTCTATCTGGGGTTGCTGACCGCCGCGGGGTGCTTCGCCTGGGAGTTCTGGAGTACCCGCTTGCGCGAACGGGATGCCTGCTTCAAGGCTTTCTTGCACAATCACTGGGCCGGACTGGCCATATTTCTCGGCATCGTGGCCGACTACGCAGTGCGCTGAGGCAGCCGGTGTCATCTGCTGCTAAACGTGAATAAGAAAGCCATGCCGACCTCATTGTACGCCTAGCGTGCTAGCCTCATTCAAACCTGTCACACGACTGCAATAATTCCGTTATCTAATGCGCCCCAAGACAGTTAAATGACAAGAGGTTCAAGCATGGTTGGCAGGAGCATTCTGATCGTTGACGACGAAGCGCCTATTCGCGAAATGATCGCCGTTGCGTTGGAAATGGCCGGCTATGACTGTATTGAAGCCGAAAACTCTCAGCAGGCCCACGCGATCATCGTCGACCGCAAGCCGGACCTGATTCTGCTCGACTGGATGTTGCCAGGCACGTCCGGTATCGAACTGGCTCGCCGCCTCAAGCGTGACGAACTGACCGGGGATATCCCGATCATCATGCTCACTGCCAAGGGCGAAGAGGACAACAAGATCCAGGGCCTGGAAGTAGGCGCTGACGATTACATCACCAAGCCCTTCTCTCCTCGCGAGCTGGTTGCGCGCCTCAAGGCCGTACTGCGCCGCGCAGGCCCAACGGATGGTGAAGCGCCGATAGAAGTCGGCGGTCTACTGCTTGACCCGATCAGCCACCGTGTGACGATCGATGGCAAGCCGGCAGAAATGGGCCCCACCGAATACCGCTTGCTGCAATTTTTCATGACCCATCAGGAGCGCGCCTACACCCGTGGTCAGCTGCTGGATCAGGTTTGGGGCGGCAACGTGTATGTCGAAGAACGCACCGTTGATGTCCACATCCGTCGCCTGCGCAAGGCCTTGGGCGATGCCTATGAAAATCTGGTGCAGACCGTGCGCGGCACAGGCTATCGCTTTTCCACGAAAAGCTGACAGCTGCTTTGTCGGCGCAGGCAATGTGGGCAGTGCGGATCAGACAAGGATTTACCCTTAATTGAATCAAAATTGGCACGGCACTCTGATACGCCACATGTTGTTACTGGTCACTGCCTGCCTGATAGTCGGTCTGATCAGTGGGCAATATGGCTGGAGCCTGGCCACCGGGCTGGGCCTGTATCTGGCCTGGACCCTCAAACAGCTTCTGCGCCTGCACGACTGGCTGAGCAGCCACAAAGCAGACGAGCCGCCTCCGGACGGTTACGGGTTGTGGGGTGAAGTGTTCGACAGCATCTATCACCTGCAGCGCCGCGACCAGCGTGTACGCGGGCGCCTGCAGGCGGTCATCGACCGGGTTCAGGAATCGACGGCGGCCCTGCGCGACGCTGTCATCATGCTCGACAGCGATGGCAACCTGGAATGGTGGAACCGCGCAGCCGAAACCCTGCTAGGCCTGAAAACACCGCAGGACAGTGGCCAGCCCGTCACCAATCTGGTGCGGCACCCACGCTTCAAAGAGTATTTTGCGCTGGGCGACTACAGCGAGCCTCTGGAAATACCTTCGCCAACCAACGACCGTCTGCGCATCCAGTTGCTGATTACCCGTTACGGCAATAACGAACACTTGATGCTGGTACGCGATGTCACCCGCATCCATCAACTGGAGCAGATGCGCAAAGACTTCGTCGCCAACGTTTCCCACGAGTTGCGCACGCCACTGACCGTTATCTTCGGCTACCTGGAAACACTCCTCGATAACGTGGAAGAAGTGAACCCACGCTGGGTTCGTGCGCTGCAACAGATGCACCAGCAAGGCGGGCGCATGCAGACGCTGCTCAACGACCTGCTGTTGCTCGCCAAGCTGGAAGCCACGGATTACCCTTCGGACAACAATCCGGTAATCGTCAAGACGCTGCTCAAGACCATCACGGCTGACGCCAACGCCCTGTCAGGCAGCAAGAACCAGCAGATCCACCTCAGCCTCGAAAGCGACATGCGCCTCAAAGGCAGTGAAAGCGAGTTGCGCAGCGCGTTTTCAAATCTGATTTTCAACGCGGTCAAATACACCCCGGCAGAGGGCGTCATCCATATCCGCTGGTGGGCCGACGAACGTGGCGCGCACCTGAGCGTGCAGGATTCCGGGATCGGCATCGAAACCAAACATTTGCCGCGCCTTACTGAACGCTTTTATCGCGTCGATACCAGCCGCGCTTCCAACACTGGCGGCACCGGACTTGGCCTGGCCATCGTCAAACATGTGTTGCTGCGCCACCGCGGCAATCTCGAGATCAACAGCGTTCTTGGCAAGGGCAGCGTATTTACTTGTCACTTTGCCAGCGGCCAATTGTCCAAACCCTCGAACGACGACTAGGCAATCGTGCTTTCAGCCGCTACATTGCCGGGTTCATGGCGTCTTGTGACGCGACAATACCCTCTTCCTGTCAATACGGACCCTGCAAAACCCCATCATGGACCCTTCCCCTAGTTTTAACCTGTCTTCACTCTTCGCCGACTTCGGCATGATTCTTTTTGCGCTGTTTCTGGTCCTGCTCAACGGCTTTTTCGTTGCGGCAGAGTTCGCCATGGTCAAACTGCGCTCGACCAAGGTTGAAGCCATCGCCGACAAGAACGGCTGGCGCGGACACATTCTGCGCAAGGTTCACGGCCAGCTGGATGCCTACCTGTCAGCTTGCCAACTGGGGATCACTCTCGCCTCGCTCGGATTGGGCTGGGTCGGCGAGCCGGCCTTTGCACACCTGCTGGAGCCATTGCTCGCTGCATTGGGCGTGGACACTCCGGAACTGATCAAGGGCGTGTCGTTCTTCACCGCCTTCTTCATCATCTCCTATCTGCACATCGTCATCGGTGAGCTGGCCCCCAAATCCTGGGCCATCCGCAAGCCAGAGCTGCTGTCGTTGTGGACGGCGGCTCCGTTGTACTTCTTCTACTGGCTTATGTACCCGGCAATCTACCTGCTCAACGCCAGCGCCAATGCCATTCTGCGCATCGCTGGCCAGGGTGAGCCCGGCCCGCATCATGAACACAGCTACAGCCGTGATGAACTGAAACTGATTCTGCACTCCAGCCGTGGCCAGGACCCCAGCGATCAGGGCATGCGCGTGCTGGCTTCAGCGGTCGAAATGGGCGAGCTGGAAGTGGTCGACTGGGCCAACTCCCGCGAAGACATGGTCTCGCTGGATTTCAATGCGCCGCTCAAGGAAATCCTCGCCCTGTTCCGTCGCCACAAATTCAGCCGTTATCCGCTGTACGACGCCGAACGCGGCGAGTTTGTCGGGCTATTGCACATCAAGGACCTGCTGCTGGAGCTGGCGGCGCTGGATCATATTCCAGAGTCCTTCAACCTGGCGGAGCTGACTCGTCCGCTGGAGCGCGTTTCGCGGCACATGCCGCTGTCGCAGTTGCTGGAGCAGTTCCGCAAAGGTGGAGCACACTTTGCCGTGGTCGAAGAGGCTGACGGCAAGATCGTGGGTTATCTGACCATGGAAGACGTGCTCGAAGTGCTGGTCGGCGATATTCAGGACGAGCACCGCAAGGTAGAGCGGGGCATTCTGGCCTATCAGCCGGGCAAGCTGCTGGTGCGTGGTGACACGCCGCTGTTCAAGATCGAACGCTTGCTGGGCATTGACCTGGACCACATCGAAGCCGAAACACTGGCAGGCCTGATCTACGAAACCCTCAAGCGGGTGCCGGAAGAAGAAGAGCAGATGGAAGTCGAAGGCCTGCGCATCATCATCAAGAAGATGAGAGGCCCGAAAATTGTCCTGGCCAAAGTGCTGAAACTGGATTGATACACAGAGCGTGAGAGTTTCACATTCTGGTGTGCAGCGCGGCACATATCTATATGACGCAGAGCGTCATGAACTGCATGCCAACGCGGAGCATTGGCACGATAGGGTTCTAACACCTATCGCTCCGCACGCTCCAGCGTGGGAATGCCGTTCTGGACGCGCTCTGCGTCCGACCTTGAACGTGCGTGAGGGCATATTTAGGACGCAGAGTTATGTGAGTGCAGGCAGCTCTGCGGCTAATTCCCGCCCACCGCAAAGTTGGGCAGGCTCTGCACCGGGGTGGCGAATTCGTAGGGGATCGATACCAGTTCACTGCCGTTATTGCGCTGTACGACAAAGTGCAGGTGCGGGCCGGTGCTGTTGCCGGTATTGCCTGAGCGTGCCAGCGCAGTGCCCACATTGACCCGCTGACCTTCACGGACGCTCACAGAACCCTGCATCAGGTGCAGATAAACGCCCATCGTGCCGTCTTCATGCAGGATCCGCACAAAATTGCCCGACGGATTCGAGCCACGCCCAGACTGGCTATTTTCGATCTTCACCACCGTGCCGCCACGCGCCGCGATGATCGGCGTGCCTTCAGGCATGGCGATGTCCATCGCGTAACGACCCTTGATCCCGAAATGACTGTATTTGCCATTCGGTCCCTGGGTCAGACGGAATGGACCGCCAATCCAGGGCAGTGGGTATTTATAGGCCTGTACCCTGCCTTTCGGGTCGCCCAGCGTCGAGGTCAGCATCGACGCGTAATTCATTGGTTTGCTTGCCACTTTGGGGCTCAGCACCACAACCCGCTGGTTGCTGCGTGCCGGAATCGTACGACGCAATGTCGTTGAAGAGCCAGCGACGCCCAGCACGTTGGTCACACTGGAGAGCCTGACCTCCACTTCGACCGGTGCATACAGGTCGTTGCGAACATACAGGCTGTGTATGCCCCGGTCGCGTCTGACACTCAAATGCACCTGCTGATCGATACGCTCGACCATGCGGTCGCGAAACACCATCACCGATGCACCTGGCGTAGGGCGGTCCGAAAACGACACCACACCACCCGCATCGGTAAATTTATAAATCGTGACAGCACCCGCCGACTGGACAGTCAACGTCAGGGCAAACAGGACGAGCAGGCGTTCAAGCATCGGTGAGGGTCGGGTTCATGGGCACTGAACGCCAAGCCTATCAGCCTTGCCGGCAGAATAGGACTCGGCGGTATCAATCGGACATGAATAACGCGTCAACAAAGCCGCGCCAGCGATCAACTGCCCTGGTAGTCCTTCAGGTAGGTGACGGAAAACTGTGCCTCCGGAAAGTCCAGCTTCAAGCGAGGTAAAACGAATCCGCCACAGGAGCGGCACGTGTCCATCACAGTGAACACTTTGATATGCGTCAGACGGGTAGACGCCATGTCTTCCTTGAAAATGGTTGCGATAAGACGCTCTGAATCAAGGTGACGCTCGAATTTACTGACCACCAGTCGACCAGCATCGCGTATCACTGGCAGGCTGGTGAAACCCGGATCCGGCGCGCGTCCCGCCATCCGGGCCCGCGCATCTCGATAGATCACACCGTCAATGACCCGCTCGGTCTCATCGACAAGATCGAGCTTAAGCTTGAGGCTTTTCGCTCTGCGCCCCCCGGAAAGCGCGTAATACACGATCCGCTCACCGGCCTCGGTATGCGCCTGCAGGAAAGAAAGGTTGGCTCCCTTGACCTGATTCATGATGCTGCGTGCTGCCTTGGGCTTCACAATGCTCTCCAGGCCCAACCTCTCCCATCGGACCGGCGAGCCCTGTGCAGGCAGCAGATGGTTCAGGACCTCCACAATATGCTGCTGTTCCGGCAAGCTTCTTTGGATGACTTTCTGAAAGTCCGGAATGCTGTCTCTGGTCAGCTCCACGAATCGTTTCTGAATGAGCTCGCCAGAGAGGATATTGGCGGCGTACCCCATAAGCCTGTTTTTTTGCTGATTGGCGGTACACCACTCAGCGTACTCCTCGTAGCGGGTGATCTGTTTCCCCCAGGCAACGCTCCATGCTTCTCGCCCGGCGTCGTCCAGAAGATCAAACAGCAGCCGCGCAATGTTTTCCTGATCTTGTTCGGCATGTGGAAAGTCACGGACCAGTCGGTACTGTTCGGATAGGCGAAGGTATTCGCTAATCTCCTCAGCAACGGTCACGCGAGAAAACTTCAGCTCGGTCGAACCCTCGACAACGACTGGCGCCTTGTAGAACACCCCGCTGTCAGGTTCGATGAAAATCCAGGGCATCCCATCGGTGTCGAAACGGATGCCGCGCAATGTACGGGCATCGTTGATGCCGGAAGCGATGGGGCCAACCTCGACAACCGGCATGTGCTCATAGATCCATTGCGCATCAGAAACGACGAAATTCTCCGGCAGCCCCAGCAATCCTTCGCTTGCAAGCACGCCTGCAAGTTCGGGCAGGTACACAGGCGCTTCCGGCAGGGCAAACAGCGCCCGCTCAGCATCGGCAAGCGGCATGACCACTTTCCCGGCAGGCGCTTGCGTTGAAGTAGAAGCGACCACTTCTCCGGCATCGGCCCATTTGCAGATCTTGCCTTCGTTGACAAATACATCAATGGACTCGTTACCAGACTTCAGCCTGTCCAGCCTGAACTCGCGAGCGTCCATGGCGTTGCTGGGGTATTTGCCGGTACGTTTGGGTGAAGTCGAGCCATCTCTTACAGGCTCCGGTGTTGGTGTTTTCAGCCTTACACCATCGGTACACGGCAGCGAGATCAGATCGCGTCGGACCCGGCAGACGTTTTCGGCCTCAAGCAACCATTCCGAGCGTTGTGAAAGTTTCTCGGCCGTGAGCTTGCGCAGCGCAGCATCGGGCGCATACGCGTCCAGGCGGTAGAGGTGATCATCGACACGTATCTGGAAAACACCCGCGTCTCTTTCGCTTGCAAGCACGTGGCTGTCTTCGGCAATACAGACCTCGTAAAAACCATCCTCAACTTCAATAAGCGGGGCGATAGCCGGGTAATGGTCAGGGCCAATGCGCTCCTGCGCTGAAAAAACCGAAAATTCGCTGAGATCGTGACCGGACACAGGCGTCAGCCTTTTCCCGAACGGCGCATCAGACAGCGGATCGGATAACCTGAAATCAGGCTGCTCCGGCGTACCGGCATTGCGTACGACCACACCGGACTTGCCATCCACCTTCACAAGCAGGTCTGAAGCCGCGACATCCGGCAGCAGTTGCTCTGCGTTTTCGGCAAGCCTGTACATCCCCTTGTCGAGATGCATACCGGCTTCAAGTGCGGACTGCGATGCAAACACGTCACGCAGAGACGGCAGCTCGTCCAGCAAAGCAGCCCAGCTTCGCGCGCCTATTCTCAGGCCCGCCTTGCCAAGGTCGTGCAGGGCGAATATCGCGCTCTGTTTTGCCAGCCCGGTGATCAGCGTTTTGACCGCAGTAGCGGCAACTCTGGCGACTGATTCCACACTCATTTCACCGGCCCGCAGGATGATTCGGGCAGTCGATCCGGCAAACTGCCCCAAAGGAATGAGCAAGAAGGCAGCATCCATCACACAGCTTATGATCAGCCCGCCTGAGCGGCCACCGGCGGAAAGATCCTTGATGCACCCGTAGAACGGAATGACCAGACGAGCAGCGAGGTCAGCGTACTCGCGCTCCTTGGCCCAGGTCTTTTCCCATTCGGTCTCGTGCAGATGCAGCACTTTGCTTTGCTCAAGGAAGTCAGCCAGCAAATGTAACGCCGCTTTGTTCGCCAGGGCCTGCAAATTACCCGGCTCATCAGCCTGGGTGAAGTAGACCAGTTCGGCAGAAGGTACGAGCATGCCTTGCTGTGGCCTGTGGTAAGCCCGCGTGGAGCGGGAAACAGAACCCGAAAGGTAGGCGTCGCTGTCCATTGGAAGCAGTGGCGTGACCCGGGCCTCTTCGATACGTCGCTGATGTGCATCTTTAAGGTGGAACGCCTCGATGATCGAAACAGTGCCAGACCACGTGACGTCCTCGACTTCATAGGTGAACGCCTGATGGACTTCACCGGCGACGCCCGCTGCCGGGATCAGCTGGAAAAAACGCTCTACCACAGAGTGGCCCTGAAAATCATTGAGGTGGTCGCCTCGCTGACACCGGACAAAAAGTCCCTGCGTGCCTTCTTGCGACCCGAACCGGACCCGACTCAGTTCGCATGTCGAATTCAACAGGTCAGCCCGGTCTCGCGGCTGCATTTCCGATAGCAATCGTTCGATGATGCCAGCTTGCGCGCTGACCATAGCCCCCTGAAAAAGATCGAAAGCACTGGCATAGGCTTCAGGAACCGCAGGCTGCCCCTCGATATACACCTCACCCATCATCACCAGTTCGATAACCGACGCCTGTGGTCTACCCGCAGCCAGCAAGCGGTCGATGGAGTATGAAGCTGCAACCGTGAACCCGTGCTCCTGCAATATCGGCCAGTGCTCGATGCGAATGCTCTTGTCCCAAAGCCGCCAGTCGACACCCGCCTCTTTCAACATGTGCTGTGCCAGACGCTTGCGGTCCGGAGGGCTGGACCCAAGCAGGCTGTTCAGCTCGCGAGCATGCGCCGCCTGCTGCGCGTGCAGATAAGCCAGCGCCTGGCTGACCTGCTCGGCACCAGCCTGATGAATATCGTCATTAACCGGCTGCTGAACGACGCCCTGCGTAATCGCGTAACGCAACGCCGGGACAATCAGCGTTCTGGTCCACAGGGCCTGGACATTAGCATCGCTGGATTGGCCCAGATCAACGCTGACCTTGATCAGCTCATCGTAGGGAGTGATCTGCGAAAGGCCCGGAGACAGCGCCTCGGCCAGTGCAACGCCTTGAAGGAGAGCCACACTCTGCAACGAACGACCGTATTGAAGGTGATCAGGAACGCCGCCTACCAGCAACTCTGGCATCGCCTCGCGCAGGAACAGGTAGCACATGATGTCGAGCGTGCTGGACGTAGCATCGGGAAAGCCGGTGTGCGTCAGCTTCACCAGCATGTCGTGCAACTGCGTATGGCTGTAATCACAGACCCAGCCACCGCGCAGAGCCTTTTCGAGTGGCTGGCCGGCGATCTGCACAGCGCCTGCCAGGTGATCGGCGATCACTCGTCCGGCCAGTGCCTGGGTGATGAACCATGAAGTCTGTTCATCACCCTGACCGCCGTACCAACCCATGTAATCGAGCAGCGGAGCAAAGGCGGACTTGAACTGTGCCGTCTGGCTCAGCGCATGCCATGTCTCTTGGGCACTGAACCGTAACGCGCTGCCATGAGTGCCGGGTTCACACAGCAGTTCAATGCCCGATTGCTGAAGCAAAGCGCCTACATCATGAACGGTGCCCCAGATGTCCAGTCGTGGGACATCAACATTCAGGCTCTGCGCAGTGGGCAGCGGCTGGTTCGCCTCGGTGCTCGAATCCAGCACAGGCATGAGCAATACGGCAGCAAGCGCAATCAGGGACTCGAACGATAATATCGAGTGCTCATGCCTGAGGCTGATGGCCAGCGAAAGCACACGCATCCCCGACACTTCGGTTGCATTGTGAATCGCCGTCTTGAGCCAGGGGGCATTGCCCGGGTTGACGATGCGGGTCGCCATGCTGCGCAGGTACTCGGCTCGGTTCGCGGCTGCCATGGCAGTTGCCGGATCAACCTGCAAATCGCTGTCGGCCCATTCGTGTCGGGGAATCGCTGCCAGTCCGAGTGCAATCGACGCTTGCACGTCAGGCGAAGCCAGTTGTCGGGTGAGCGAACTCGACAGGGCTTTGTCACGGTACTCGGCAGGTGGCGTCAGCCTGCCAAGGGCCTGGCAGAAAAGACCCAGATCAGAGCGTATGTCGGTGACGGGGGCTGGCTGATCGGAGGCGGTGTTGCTGGCTGATTGAAGCGCTATTGGGGGCATTGAAGTGTTTTCCAGTGGTTATTTGCATTTTCATGCGACTGGAAAAACTAAATAGAACGGCGAGTTACGGCGATAGCGGAACATGCGCACCAAAGATGCGGGAAAAGCCGACGCGGGGTGTCGTCCTGGCGCAACAAAAACTCGTCATTTGCAACGCAGCCTTCCCTCACACCTTGCAGGACCAGGCCTGAGAGCCTCGTACCCAAGGCTCTACAGGACCTGTCGATGACGATAAGTCACCTATCTTCAGACTGACGCGGGTATCAGGCGCCCGGAATGAAGTGCTTCTGCGCCGTACCGCGTGCAATCAGGCGCGACAGGTAGTCAAGCTTCTGCGCATCCTGATCCACAAAGCGGAAGGACACTTGCAGCCATTCGCTGTCGGGTTTCTGCTCGAAGGCCGCAACCGAATGCAGATAACCATTCAGACGCGCCACTTCATTGCTCTCGCCCTGCTCCAGGTCCAGAACAGCACTTTCAAGGACCTGCGGCAGGTTGTCGCTGTGACGCACTACCAGCGTTGCTTCCTTGAGCGTCAGCGCCTTGATCACGCAGGGCTGTGTGCCACTTGGCAGGCGCAGCTGGCCTTGCCCGCGGCCAGTGGGCGCTGCCGACTTGATCGCAGCAGGCGCGGCTTTGGGCGCGCTTGCAGGCGCTGCAGCTGAAGCAGAGCGAACCACTTCAGCCTTGCCACCGGTCAGTGCGCTCAAGGAGTCATTGAGCGGCGAATTCATGCGCGCCGGCGCGGTGGACATGACCGCGTCCAGCTTGCCGACCTTGGCCAGCGCTTTCTTGACCTTGGTCAGCAACTGTTCGTTGGTAAACGGCTTGCCGACAAAATCGGTCACACCCGCTTGAATCGCCTGCACGACGTTCTCCTTGTCGCCACGGCTGGTCACCATGATGAAAGGGACGGTCTTCAGGTAGTTGTCTTGCTCACGGCACCATGCCAACAGCTCAAGGCCCGACATCTCGGGCATTTCCCAGTCGCACAGGATCAGATCGAACTCTTCTTTGTTCAATAAAACCTGAGCCTTGCGCCCGTTGACTGCATCCTCGGTATGGATCCCGGGGAAATAATTGCGCAGCCCTTTCTTGACCAAGTCGCGAATGAAAGTCGCGTCATCCACCACCAATACACTGACTTTACTCATCGACGCTCCTGCGGGCGTGTTCACCTGAGGGCGAACTGCGATATGCCAACACGCCCTTTGTTTCGGCAAGCATAGCGTTGACTGATAGCCAACAGCCATATTGATTGACTGCGCCGCGACTTTTTAACCCGCAGGCGACGGAAATATTGCGCTGCACAATGAAAAACGCCCAGCGCGTGCTGGGCGTTTTTCTCGCAGGCAATCTTACTTATCGTCAGCGGCGCCCGGAACATTAGCGGTTTCGCTCGAGATACCCTGCACTTCTTCCTTCATGCGCTTGAGACCCATGTGTCGCACGTCGGTACCGCGCACCAGATAGATCACCAGCTCGGAAATGTTGCGGGCGTGATCGCCGATGCGCTCCAGAGAGCGTAGCACCCAGATCACATTCAGCACGCGGGAGATCGAGCGTGGATCTTCCATCATGTAGGTCGCCAGCTCGCGCAGGGCGGTTTTGTACTCGCGGTCGATGATCTTGTCGTATTGCGCGACCGACAAGGCCAACTCGGCGTCGAAGCGCGCAAACGAGTCCAGAGCATCGCGCACCATGTTGCGCACCTGATCACCGATATGACGCACCTCCACGTAGCCGCGTGGCGCCTCGCCCTCCTCACAGAGCTGAATCGCACGACGGGCAATTTTGGTAGCCTCGTCACCGATGCGCTCCAGATCGATCACCGACTTGGAAATGCTGATGATCAGACGCAGGTCGGAAGCCGCAGGCTGACGACGAGCCAGAATGCGCAGGCATTCTTCGTCGATATTGCGCTCCATCTGGTTGATCCGGTCGTCGACCTCGCGAACGCGCTGCGCCAGGCCGGAATCAGCCTCGATCAGTGCCGTGACCGAATCGTTTACCTGCTTCTCGACCAGGCCACCCATTTCGAGCAAATGGCTGCGAACGTCTTCGAGTTCAGCGTTGAACTGCTGGGATATGTGATGCGTATGGCTGTCTTTGTGGATCATGCTGGGTGTCCTTGGAACGTCCGGTTTAATTGCGAAAACGCAGCGGTGGTTCAGGTCTGACGAAGCACGTCCTAGCCGTAACGACCGGTGATGTAGTCTTCAGTCTGTTTTTTGGCCGGGTTGGTGAACAAGGTATCTGTATCACCGAACTCGACCAGCTTGCCCATGTACATAAATGCGGTGTAATCCGACACCCGAGCCGCCTGCTGCATGTTGTGGGTAACGATCACAATGGTGTATTTGGATTTCAGTTCGTAGATCAGTTCTTCGACTTTAAGGGTCGAAATCGGGTCGAGTGCCGAACAAGGCTCGTCGAGCAGCAGAACTTCCGGCTCCACGGCGATGGTTCGGGCGATCACCAGACGCTGTTGCTGGCCGCCGGACAAGCCCAGTGCCGACTCATGCAGCCGGTCCTTGACTTCATCCCACAATGCAGCGGCCTTCAAAGCCCACTCGACAGCTTCGTCGAGCACGCGCTTCTTGTTGATCCCCTGGATACGCAGCCCATAGACCACGTTTTCATAAATCGTCTTGGGGAACGGATTCGGCTTCTGGAACACCATGCCGACGCGGCGGCGCAATTCAGCAACTTCCTCGCCCTTGGTGTAGATGTTGTGACCGTACAGGTTGATCGCGCCTTCAACACGACAGCCATCGACCAGGTCGTTCATGCGATTGAAGCTGCGTAGCAACGTTGATTTGCCACAACCGGACGGCCCAATGAACGAGGTCACTTTCTGCTTCGGGATGTTCAGGGCGATATCAAACAGCGCCTGCTTGTCGCCGTAAAACAGATTGAGACCGGGCACTTCGATGGCCACGGTTTCGTCGGCCAGATCCAGGCCTTGTTTGTGACGCCTCAGGGCCGACATGCTCATGCCGCGGGTCGGGCTTTCGTGTTGCATGGATTGCTCCTGTGCGAACCATTCGTTCATCGGGCCACCCTCCTTGAGAGGGGGCACACGGATCAGTTGTCGAGCGCCTTGTACTTTTCCCGCAAGTGATTACGGATGCTGACCGCCGACAGGTTGAGCAAGGCGATCACCAGCACCAGCAGCAATGCAGTGGCATAGACCAGCGGACGCGCCGCCTCGACATTAGGGCTTTGAAAGCCCACGTCGTAAATATGAAACCCCAAATGCATGATCTTCTGATCGAGGTGCAGGTAAGGATAGTTGCCATCCAGCGGCAGCGACGGTGCCAGCTTGACCACACCGACCAGCATCAACGGCGCGACCTCACCGGCTGCACGGGCCACTGCCAGTATCAGGCCGGTCATCATCGCCGGGCTGGCCATCGGCAACACAATCTTCCACAGCGTCTCGGCCTTGGTCGCTCCCAGCGCCAGTGAGCCTTCGCGCAATGACAGCGGAATCCGCGCCAGCCCTTCCTCGGTCGCCACGATCACCACCGGGACCGCCAGCAGCGCCAGTGTCAGCGATGCCCACAACAGCCCTGGCGTACCAAAGGTGGGCGCCGGCAGTGCTTCGGGAAAGAACAGACGGTCCACCGAGCCGCCCAGCACATAGACAAAAAAGCCGAGTCCGAACACGCCATACACAATCGCAGGCACACCGGCGAGGTTGTTCACCGCAATGCGGATCAGCCGGGTAACCGGCCCCTGACGTGCGTACTCGCGCAGGTAGACCGCCGCCAGCACGCCAAACGGCGTCACGATCACGGCCATGATCAAGGTCATCATCACCGTACCGAAGATCGCCGGGAAGATGCCGCCTTCGGTATTGGCTTCGCGGGGGTCTTCGCTGAGAAATTCCCAGAGTTTCTGGAAGTAGAAACCCAGCTTGGCCTGGGTGTCCATCGCGTTGGGCTGGTAGGCGTGCACCACCTTGCCCAGGCTGATTTCAATTGTTTTCCCGTTGGCATCGCGCGCGGTCAGGCTGTCGCGATCAAAGGCTTTATGCAGCCCCTCAAGACGCTCTTCGATAACGTTGTAACGCGCATCCAGCTCGGCGCGCTCTGCTGCCATGTCAGCCTGAGCAGCGGCATCAAGGCTGCCGGCCAGTTCGAGTTTGCGGGCGCGCAATCTCAAGCGCTCAATGCCGTGGTTGATGGCGCCAATGTCTTTCTTTTCGAGGCTATACAGCTCGTCGGCGAGCTTTTCGACGCGCTTGATCCGCTCCTGCAGAGTCGGCCAGGCTGCTTCGCCCTCAGCCACGACCCTGCCGTCCTCCTTGACATTGACCAGGTAGCCGTAGAAGTTGCCCCACTCGCGGCGCTCCAGTGTCATCAATGTTACGGGGCGGCTTTGTTCGGTCAGCCACTCCCCGATTACCCAGGTGAAGTCACTGGGGTTGAGGTCACGGTTGCCGACCTTGAGCAGTTGGCGGGTCATGAACTCCGGCCCTTGATCAGGCACCGGCAGGCCTGCGCTTTTCAGTCGGGCACGCGGCACTTGCTCTTGCTCGACGCGCTCACCGACCAGAACATGGGCTTGCTGACCAGGCACCGCGTATTGCGCGGCTATCAGATCGGAAGGCCAGAAGTGCCCCAGGCCACGCACGGCAATCACCGCCAGCAGGCCAATGGTCATGATGACAGCAATGGCAACGGCACCCGCGCTCATCCAGACGCCGGGGGCGCCGCTTTTGAACCAGTTCTTGAGGGAGTTCCGTTTCACGAACTTCTACCTTCCTTTACAGCGACGAGTATTGCTTGCGCAGGCGCTGACGAATCAGCTCTGCGAGGGTGTTCATCACAAAGGTGAACATCAGCAGCACCAACGCCGCCAGAAACAGCACCCGATAATGACTGCCGCCGACTTCCGACTCCGGCATCTCCACTGCGACGTTGGCGGCGAGGGTACGCATGCCTTCAAACAGGTTCATGTCCATGATCGGGGTGTTGCCGGTGGCCATCAGCACAATCATGGTTTCGCCTACTGCCCGCCCCATGCCGATCATCAACGCCGAGAAAATACCCGGGCTGGCAGTCAGGATCACCACCCGCGTGAGTGTCTGCCAAGGTGTCGCGCCTAGCGCCAGAGAACCCAGGGTCAGGCTGCGAGGCACACTGAACACGGCGTCTTCGGCAATCGAGTAGATGTTCGGGATGACCGCGAAGCCCATCGCGATACCCACCACCAGCGCATTGCGCTGATCGTAAGTGATGCCCAGTTCCTCGCGAATCCACATGCTCATGTCGCCGCCGAAAAACCAGCTTTCCAGATGCGGGCTCATGCTCAGCGAGAACCAGCCGACCAACAGCACCACCGGGATCAGAATCGCGCCTTCCCAGCCATCTGGAACACCCAGACGAATGGAGTCAGGCAGACGGGCCCAGCAAAACCCTGCCAGCAGAATCCCTATCGGCGTAAGCAGCAGCAGGCTGAAAATCCCCGGCAGGTGGCCTTCCAGATAAGGCGCCAGAAACAGTCCGGCGAAAAAGCCGAGAATCACAGTCGGCATCGCCTCCATCAGCTCGATCACCGGCTTGACCTTGCGGCGCATGCCCGGGGCCATGAAGTAGGCGGTGTAGATGGCCGCTGCAACGGCCAGAGGCGCGGCCAGCAACATGGCGTAGAACGCAGCTTTCAGGGTGCCGTAGGTCAACGGCGCCAGGCTCAGCTTGGGCTCGAAATCGGAATTGGACGCGGTGGATTGCCAGACGTATTTGGGCTCGTCGTAATTCTCGTACCAGACCTTGCCCCACAGTGAACTCCACGACACTTCGGGGTGCGGGTTATCCAGCGCCAGCGGCAAAAGCTTGCCCGAGCTTTCGATCAGAATATGATTGGCGCGTGGCGACATCGCCAGAATTCCGGGGCCCTCTGCGACCTTTTCGACCAGCAGTGTGCGGTGAGCCGTGCTGTGGAACACGCCCAGCCTGCCCGAGGTGTCCAGCGCGATAAACCCTTTGCGACGCTGCTCGGCCTTGATCTGATCGATTGGGGCGCTACTCATCTTGAAATCACGGATGCGCATGAGGCGCTGTTCGCCATCCGTATCACGGGCCATGAACCACTGGGCCATGCGGCCTCTGGAGTCGCCGATGATCAGCGAAATGCCGCCCACCAACTGGGCACTGGCAGTGATCTCGGCAGTACCGTCTTCCAGCAACTTGTAACGACCGTTGAGGGAATGATCCCGCAGACTGAACACATCGGCCTGCGCCCGGCCATTGATGACATACAGCCAATGCTGGCGTGGATCGATATAGATCGCCTTGATGACAGCGGAGGTCTGCGGCAACTCGATGCGCGTCTGCTCGCGGGTCATCTCGCCGGTCATCAGGTTTTCTTTTTGCGCGAGCGACATGACATGCAACTGAGTGCCGGTGGAACCTGCCACTTTCAGGCTGTCCGCATCCGCGCTGACCGTCACATGCTCTACCGCACGCCCCGCCTCATCCAGCACCAGCGGCGCCTCGCCGTAGGGCCAGGCGATGCTCGGGGTGATGGTTTTCTGATTGTCCGGGTAGGTGGTCAGATAAGAATGCCTGAATATCAGCACCTGCCCGTTGGACAGGCCCAAGGCGATCAGCGGCGCACCCGGCTGATCCTTGCCGATGGAAGCGACGGACACGCCGGCAGGGAGCGGCAAGGCCACGCGATGCAGTTCGGTGCCGTCCTTGATATTGAAGAAGACCACCTCGCCCTTGTCGGAGATGCGCATACCGATCAGGTTCTGCTCTTCAATCGTGATCAACAGCGGCTTGCCGGCGTCCTGCATCCAGCCAGCATTAAGTGCAGGCTCGGTGGTCAGGCTTGCACCCTTGAACAGCGGCGCAACGACGTAGGCCAGATAGAAGAAGATCAGGGTGATGGCTGCCAGCACGGCCAGGCCGCCAATAGCGACATACCAGTGGGTCAGGCGATCCTTGAATGCACGAACACGACGCTTGCGCAGCATCGCAGGCGTGTTGAAATCGATCCGCTCGGGAGGCGAACTCTGATTCATCGAGGATTTGAACAGCTCATTCATGCGCACACACCGTAACCGCCTTGTATGACAAAAACATTACAGCAAGGTGACGCAAGAAAGCCCGCTGCCCGATAAAACCGGCAGCGGACTGTTCAAATTGTGCGCAGGCCAGTCCATTTAGCCTCGCTGAATCAGGATTATCTGGCCATCACATCACTCGTACCTTGCGACAGACCGAGTTCGGTCATGGTCCTTTCCACCACTCGGGCAGGCAGCGGGATGTAGCCGTCTTTCATCACCACTTCCTGGCCCTGCCTGGACAGCACCAGTTTGATAAATTCTGCCTCCAGTGGCGCCAAAGGCTGGTTGGGCGCCTTGTTCACATAGACGTACAGAAAGCGCGACAGCGGATAAGTGCCGTTCAGGGTATTGGCTTCGTTGTCTTCGACAAACTCGCCACCCTCCTTCCTCGCCAAGGGTACGGTTCTGACGTTGGAAGTCTTGTAGCCGATACCCGAGTAGCCAATGCTATTAAGCGAATTGCTGATGGAGCTGACCACCGAAGCCGAGCCGGGCTGTTCATTGACGTTGGCTTTGAAGTCGCCCTTGCACAGGGCTTCTTCCTTGAAATAACCGTAAGTGCCTGACACCGAATTGCGACCAAACAGCTGGATCGGCTTGCCTGCCAGATCGCCGGTCACCCCCACGTCACCCCAGGTCTTCGCATCAGCTCTTGCCCCACACAGCCGGGTTACAGAGAAAATCGCGTCCACTTGCTCCAGGGTCAGGCCCTTTATGGGGTTGTCCTTGTGGACGAACACTGCAAGTGCATCCACCGCGACCGGGATGGCCGTCGGTTTGTAGCCGTGTTTCTGCTCGAAAGCCGACAGCTCTCCGTCTTTCATCTTGCGGCTCATCGGCCCTAGATTGGCGGTGCCTTCGGTCAATGCAGGCGGGGCCGTAGAGGAGCCAGCCGCCTGAATCTGGATATTCACGCTCGGGTATTCTTTCTTGTAGGCCTCGGCCCACAGGGTCATGAGGTTGGCCAGAGTGTCCGAGCCGACACTGGACAGGTTGCCCGACACACCGGAGGTCTTGGTATAACCCTTGATGGCAGGATCGACGGCAGCGAACGCATTGGCTGCCGATACTGCGGCGGTCACCAGTGTCAGTGCTGTCATCAAACGCTTGAATGTCATGCCTTGCGCTCCTGGCAGGGTGTGTCGGTGCCCACCAGCCTCGCCGGCCAGCGTGTGACTACTGTATGAATTGATTATGACAAAAAGATGAAAAGGCCGTCCCCTCAACAAAGGGACAGCCTTTTCTGTATTGCCACGCAGGCCGTTATTTCAGACCGGTACAATCAACGCTTTCTGACCAGCAGGAACACGCCGATGGCCATGCCCAGGCCACACAGAATCGCGACATACCAGGCCGGCCCCATCGGGCTGCTTTTAAGCATGAACGTCACGACCATCGGCGTCAGGCCACCGAAAATGGCATAAGCAAGGTTGTAGGAGAACGACAACCCGGAAAAGCGCACAACCGGCGGGAAGGCCTTGACCATCACGTAGGGCACTGCACCAATGGTGCCGACAAACAGGCCGGTCACTGCGTACAGCGGAAACAGCACCTCAGGGTGACTGCCGAGGACGTGATAGAACGTCCAGGAGCTGACCAGCAGCCCGGCACTGCCCAGCAGAAACACCCAGCCGGCCCCGAAGCGATCCGCCAGTGCGCCCGCCGCGATGCAGCCAATGCTGAGGAAGACGATTGCCAGGCTGTTGGCCTTTAATGCGGTGGCCGCCGGAAAGCCATAAATGGTCTGCAGGATGGTCGGCGTCATCAGGATCACAACGATGATGCCGGCCGACAGCAGCCAGGTCATCAACATCGACAGTGCTACGGCACCGCGATGATCACGCAAAACCGCCTTGAGCGGCACCTCTTCGGCCAGAGCCTTGCGCAGTTGCAGTTCGGCAAATACCGGTGTCTCGTGCAGCAGGCGGCGCAGGTAAACCGACATCAGGCCGAAGACCCCGCCCAGCAGAAAAGGAATACGCCATGCGTAGTCGGACACTTCAACCGGGGTATAGATGCTGTTGATCGCGGTAGCCACCAGCGAGCCCAGCAAGATGCCCGCCGTCAGGCCGGCAGTCAGCGTGCCGCAGGCATAGCCGACGCGACGGGACGGCACATGTTCGGACACAAATACCCAGGCGCCCGGTACTTCACCACCGATGGCAGCGCCCTGAATGACCCGCATCAACAGCAGCAGGATGGGTGCCCACATGCCGATCTGCGCGTAGGTCGGCAGCAAGCCCATGATCAGAGTAGGCACGGCCATCATGAAAATGCTCAGGGTGAACATCTTTTTGCGCCCCAGCAGATCGCCGAAGTGCGCCATGATAATGCCGCCCAGCGGCCTTGCCAGATAACCGGCGGCAAAAATGCCGAACGTCTGCATCATGCGCAGCCAGTCAGGCATGTCCACCGGGAAAAACAGCTTCCCGACCACCGCCGCGAAAAACACGAAAATGATGAAGTCGTAAAACTCCAGCGCGCCACCCAGAGCAGACAGCGACAGGGTTTTATAATCACTGCGGGTCAATGGCCGCGCAGGTTGCGTGGAACTTGGAGGAACAGGGGACATGACAAGGCTTCTCTTTGCTTGTTCTTTGATAGGGCATGCGACAGCTGCGCTGGCTGCTGCGGGGTGGCGTGCAGAAGCGATTGTCCGGAGCAATTGTGCAGATAGGCACCAAAATTGCGTGTACAGGCAGTCTTGTTACCTGTAGAGGTCCAGCACGATAGCAAATTGATTCGAAAAACACATGGCAAGAACGGTTCAAGTACGAAATGAAAACCCGGTAGTCGTTCTATGACGCTACGCCCGATATACTCCCGGGTCGTCAGCCGCTCTGGGAAGTTGTGCGAAAACGCCTGAATCAGGGGGTTTCGCAGAGTTTCCCTTAAAGGCCACACCCGTGCTGAACACACAATGTTCATGCTCGGGGTGTTGAATGGCCCCCTGTTAACCGCGGCATACAATAATGAGAGTCATGGGTCAGAGGCACCCTAGGCATGATCGAGCTCGAACAAGAAGATCCAACTCCGCAAGGTGACCTTGCACTGCAAATTACCGCCCTTCCCCGCGAAACCAATGGCTTTGGCGACATCTTCGGCGGCTGGCTGGTGTCTCAGATGGACCTGGCAGGCACCGCAATGGCCAGCAAAGTGGCTGGAGGGCGTGTCGCCACCGTTGCGATTGACCGCATGGCGTTTCTGGTGCCTGTGGCTGTCGGCGAGCAACTGTCCTTTTACACCCGCACCCTTGAAGTGGGGCGTACCTCGATCAAGATGATGGTCGAAGTGTGGAGCGATGACCCAGTCACCAGCGAGTGGCGCAAGGTAACAGAGGCAGCCTTCGTGTTTGTGGCCATAGACGCCAGCGGCCGGACACGCTCGGTTCCCGCGCGGCGGTAAATCATCGTTCGGCTAGAGATTGGCTGCACGGGTAAACTCATCGAACGTGGAGCGGTCTATTTTCGTCACGGTCCTTGAGTGAGAACTTTGCATGCCAACATCCCCCGTTGAACCCTCTGTTGAATCCGTTCAGTACGATGAGCTTAATTGCTGGCGCATCCGCCACGGTGAAGCTGAACTGCTGGTCGCTCAGCAAGGCGCACATATTCTCAGCTATCAAGTGGCCGGACAGCCGCCGCTGGTGTGGCTGAATGAAGAAGCTGTGTTCAAGAAAGGCAAACCGATTCGCGCAGGCATGCCCATCTGCTGGCCGTGGTTCGGCAATCTCGAACGCAACCCGCAAAGCGTGCAGGCCATGCGCGACAGCAGCGAGCCCGCCAAGGCCCACGGCGAAGTACGCGCGCTGGATTGGCAACTGCTGGGTATTGGCGAAGATGGCGATGCGCTGCTGGTGGAGTTTGTCCTGCCCGAAGCCGAAGGCCACCTGCCGGGCTGGCCGCACAACGTCGCCCTCAAACTGAGCATCCGCCTCGACCACGCCCTGAATGTCAGCCTGGTCAGCTATAACTGCGGCACAGAGCCCGTCACCCTCAGCCAGGCGCTGCACACCTACTTCGCCATCAGCGACATACGCCAGGTCAGCGTCGAAGGGCTGGACGGCCTGAACTACGTCGACACTCTGGAAAACTGGGAAGAGCGCGAACAAGCCGGAGACCTGACATTCACAGGCGAAACCGACCGCATCTACAAGGACACGCCGGGCGTGCTCAGCATCTTCGACCCAGAGTGGCAGCGACGCATCCATGTTCGCAGCCTTGGTTCGAAATCAGCCATTGTGTGGAACCCGTGGGTCGAGAAAACCGCCAGGTTCACCGACATGGCGGCGGACGGCTGGCAGCGCATGGTCTGCGTTGAAACCGCCAACGTACTGGACGACGTAGTGACGCTTGCGCCGGACCAGATGCATGTACTGGGTGTGAGTATCTGGAGCGAGGCGCTCTGATCAAAACCTGGCCATCAAAGGTCCGACTCGACCACCACGCGGACCTTTGATGCATCCATCGCGTACGCAGCGTCGGCCAGGTCGTTATTGACCTTCTCGATCTTCAGCGTGCCTTCGACCCACAGCGGGGTGTAGATGTCATCCAGCTTCAGCCCCTTGGGGTAACGCACCAGTACCAGCTGGTTGGGCGGCGGTGGCGGAACGTGGATGCAGGCACCTGGATAAGGCACAAGGAAAAACAACGTGCTGTGCCCTTTGGCGTCGGTTTCGAGGGGGACAGGATAACCGCCAAGGCGAATGGCCTTGTTATTCATGGCAGGGACGGTCTTGGTCGAATACATGACCGCAGGCAAACCTTTGCTTTGTTTCAAGCCACCCTTGCTGTCGAACGTGCCCATGGCTTCCGGAGAGTTATGGTCAATCTCGGGCATGGCTTCGAGGGCTTTTTGATCCGACTTGGGCATCAGCTCAAGCCAGTCTGTCTCCGGCAATTGCGCGTGTGCAAGCCCGGATACCAGCAGAAGAGTCATCAACAGATAGCAACGCATGATAAAGCTCGGCAATGGGGAAAGAGTTGCCGCGCATTCTAGCCCTCTGCGCTGTGCAGAACAGAGGGCTGAACATTAAACGTTATTTCTTTTTGATCATGCCGTAGATAACCAGCAGGATGATTGCGCCGACCAGCGCGCCCAGGAAACCTGCGCCCTCGCCTGCATGGTAGATACCCAGTGCCTGGCCGCCATAGGTGGCTGCGAGTGAACCGGCGATACCCAGTACGATGGTCATGATCCAGCCCATGCTGTCATCGCCCGGCTTCAGGAAGCGAGCCAACAGACCAACGATCAGGCCGATAAAGATGGTTCCAATGATACCCATGCCATTTCCCTCTGTATTAAGTGAACATGCCAGAGCCTAAAGCAGCCCTGACCTAATGCTATCTGAGAACAGTGACAGGGAATGGTTCCGGCGAAATCGCGAGTTGGGGTCGAGGTGGAAAATTCTTCATGAATGGTGGGGCTGAACCGATCAAAAGCTGAACGCAAAGGGTTGGCACGACAGTTAAAAAACTCGTTCCGCATGCTCCAGCGTGGGAATGCAGTTCACGATGCTCTGCGTCGCAAGGGGACGCAGAGCATCGGCACGAGCGTTATGGTTTGATCAGCGCTTCGACCTGTTTCACCTGCCGATCCAGCGTGGCACGGTCGGCACTGCGAACAGTGGCGTGACCCACTTTGCGGCCAGCCTTGAACGCCTTGCCGTAGTGGTGCAGGTGACAATCCTCGACAGCAATGACCTTTTCCACCGCCGGCACTTCGCCGATGAAGTTGAGCATGGCGCTCTCGCCGACCTTGGCCGTCGAACCCAGCGGCAAGCCGGCAACCGCCCGCAGGTGGTTTTCGAACTGGCTGCACTCGGCGCCTTCGGTTGTCCAGTGGCCGGAGTTGTGCACACGGGGTGCAATCTCGTTGGCTTTCAGGCCACCGTCGACCTCGAAGAATTCGAAGGCCAGCACACCGACGTAATCCAGCTGCTTCAGGACTCGACCAGCGTAGTCTTCGGCAAGGGCTTGCAACGGGTGATTGGTGCTGGCAACGGAGAGACGCAGGATGCCGTTGTCATGCGTGTTGTGAACCAGCGGGTAGAA
Source organism: Pseudomonas coronafaciens pv. oryzae str. 1_6 (assembly GCF_000156995.2). Lineage (NCBI taxonomy): Bacteria > Pseudomonadati > Pseudomonadota > Gammaproteobacteria > Pseudomonadales > Pseudomonadaceae > Pseudomonas > Pseudomonas coronafaciens. The sequence goes on from NZ_CP046035.1 coordinate 5,445,282, forward strand.
ACGGGTCTCGCCATCGCGCGCGCGAACGGCGATCAACGACACTTCCCCCGTGAACGGCACGAAGCCTTCCAGCAGGCAAGGTACGCTGCCCAGTTCCGCGAATGTACCGACCACATCGGCTGCAGAACGCAGAACCTTCTGGCCCTTGCCGTCATAGCCCAGGGTACGGGTTTTCAGAACGGCTGGCAGCCCGATACTGGCAACTGCGGCATCCAGATCAGCCTGCGACTGGATGTCAGCAAATGCCGGTGTCGGAATGCCCAGATCCTTGAACATGCTTTTCTCGAACCAGCGGTCGCGCGCGATACGCAACGCTTCGGCGCTCGGATAGACCGGCACGAACTGCGACAGGAACGCGACCGTTTCAGCCGGGACGCTTTCAAATTCAAACGTCACCAGATCGACTTCATCAGCCAGTTGACGCAGATGATCCAGATCGCCGTAATCGGCACGCAGATGCTCGCCCAGCGCAGCTGCACAGGCATCCGGAGCAGGATCGAGAAAGGCGAAGTTCATGCCCAGTGGCGTACCTGCCAGGGCCAACATGCGGCCGAGCTGGCCGCCACCGATTACACCGATCTTCATGGAAAAACCTCAGGCGTGGCGCGGGTCTGGATTGTCCAGGACGCTGTCTGTCTGCTCAGTGCGGAATTTCTTCAGCGCTGCGTGGAATTGAGGATGCTTTGCACCAAGGATGCTCGCCGACAGCAGTGCCGCGTTGATCGCGCCCGCTTTGCCGATGGCCAGCGTAGCCACCGGAATGCCGGCTGGCATCTGCACGATGGACAACAGTGAATCGACACCCGATAGCATGGAAGACTGCACCGGAACGCCCAGCACCGGCAGGTGAGTCTTGGCCGCGCACATGCCCGGCAAGTGAGCGGCACCACCGGCACCTGCGATGATCACTTCAATGCCTCGGCTTTCCGCTTCGTCGGCGTACTGGAACAGCAGGTCCGGCGTGCGGTGGGCTGACACCACTTTGACTTCGTAAGGGATGCCGAGCTTTTCCAGCATATCGGCGGTGTGGCTAAGGGTGGACCAATCGGACTTGGAGCCCATGATCACGCCAACCAGTGCGCTCATCGTCGTGCCTCTCATCGGGCGCCCGCAGGCGCGTCTTAAAACAACAAGCCACGCGGGGGAACCGGCGTGGCTTGTTGTACGAATAATGACCGATTTAGCCGGCCAAAGGCCGCGCAGTATACCGCAAAGTGGTGCGTTTAAAGCACCTCGGATCACCTTCCGTCAGCGGCAATGCCGGGCAGGGGCGCAAGCATTGGCTGCAGTCGGTATGCGAGCCTGATAACTACCAGGGTGAAACCGAAGATTCGTCGCGCAGGCGTTGCGTCTTACATCACGAGAATCCTTGTCCTGCTTATCGAAGCAGCCTGTGCGACTGTCAGCGCTGGTCAGCGTTTGTTTAACTGTTTCCACGACATTGAAGTCGCCTTTTTGACCTGACTCTCAAGGATGAGAACGTACACATGCAAAAAAATCTGAACATCTTGCTGACCCTGGCAATCTTTCTTTACCTGCCGTTTGCCAGCGCGGATGAACCCAATCTGGGCCTCTTCGTGATCATGCACGATCAGCTGACACAGCGTGAACGCGCCGAACTGAAAGAAAGCTACCTGCCCTCCCTGCTCGCCCAATTACACGACATCACCGGCCGCAGGACGACCGTCACATTTATCAAGGATGAGCCCGGCCTTACAAACTTCCACTATCGCGGGGACAACCTGGAAAAACTGCTCTACACGTTGTTCCAGGCGAGCATCGAATACGCGAACGCCAAGAACCTGCCGCGCCCCTCGGAGCGGCATAAATACGTGCTGGTGACGTCCAATAAAATCAATGGCGTGACACATGGCGTCGCGGCAACAAACTATCACGTCGCCGTGACGTCCCTTAAAGACGACAACACGCTGGCGCACGAGGTAGGCCACCTGTTTGGCGCTGAACATGAAGATGCAACGGGTTTCCCCTGCCAGACCATCATGTGGGGGAACGCCAGCACCTCGATCATCCCCTGTCATTACTTCAGCAAAGCCAACAAGGCGCTGATTCGCAGTTATGTAGCCAAGCTGGCTGTTCGCTAGGCAATCGGCCTGGCGTGAAGTACCGCGCCAGCCCCCTCATGCCTCATTCAGAAGAAGCGGCGCTTTCCAGCTTGCGCCACAGCAGGCGAACATTGGCCTTGCGCACCAGTGCGCAACGGTAAAGCCTGATCTCCAGCGGCACATGCCATTGCGGTCCGCCACACACCACCAGCTCACCGCGTGCGAGCTCGGCGCGCACACTCAGGTGCGGCACCCAGGCGATGCCCAGCCCTTCAAGCGCCATGCTTTTCAGGCTGTCTGCCATCGCCGTCTCATACACCGTCGTGAAGCGCAGATTGCGCTGGCGCAGCAACAGATTCACCGAGCGCCCGAGAAAGGCTCCCGCGCTGTAGGCGAGCAGCGGCACGCTCGCCTCGCCTTCCATATCGAACAAGGGCCGGCCATTGGCATCGGCGGCACACACCGGCAGCATTTCGGTATGCCCCAGATGCAGCGAAGGGAAGATCTCAGCGTCCATCTGCAGCGCCGCGTCGGGGTCGTAGAATGCCAGCATCAGGTCGCATCCCCCTTCGCGCAACGCATGCACGGCGTCCCCGACATTGGTGGCGACCAGTCGCGTCGCAATGTTCAGGCCTTCGTTGCGCAACTGGGCGATCCAGCGCGGGAAGAATCCGAGCGCCAGGGAGTGAGCTGCCGCCACCTGCATGACTTCGCCCTGACCACCCTCAAGATGATGCAGGTGGCGCACCACTTCGCCCAGTTGCTCGATTACCGTACGCGCCGTGACCAGAAACAGCTGCCCGGCTGCAGTCAACTCGATCGGTGTGCGTGTGCGGTTGACCAGCGTGAGCCCCAGCGCAGCCTCGAGACTGCGGATACGTCGACTGAACGCGGGCTGGGTCACGAAGCGGCGATCGGCCGCCTGGGAAAAGCTGCGAGTGGCCGCCAGGGCGCTGAAATCCTCCAGCCATTTGCTTTCCAGATTCATCAGGTCCTCCCGGACAATGGATGACTGCCTCGACAGGCGACTGCGCATGCCCTGCAAGCACCGGTTTGAAGCGACCTCGATGGGACGTCCGGTAACGCAGTGCAGATACATGACCTGACCATCACCCGACGACATTGAACCGCAAACCAGGTGCGACATTTTGCCCTCTTTACGCTACGAGAGGAATCCAGGTCACACACCCATTATGCCGTTATTGCATAGGCCAGCGTTTAACAGCATTGGTCAAGCCGGAACGGCAGGCCCAATATTCGTGGCGTTCCGGCATTGTCCGTGCCTTTTTTGAGACTCTTCTTATCATGTCCTCGCCTGCATCATCGCGCATCGAAAAAGACCTGCTTGGTGTTCTCGAAGTACCTGCCAACGCTTATTACGGCATTCAGACTCTGCGGGCAGTGAACAACTTCCACCTTTCGGGTGTGCCGCTGTCGCATTACCCGAAACTGGTGGTGGCGCTGGCCATGGTCAAACAGGCTGCAGCGGATGCAAACCATCAGCTGGGACACCTCAATGACGCCAAGCATGCGGCCATCAGCGAGGCCTGTGCCCGTCTGATTCGCGGCGACTTCCACGATCAGTTCGTGGTCGACATGATTCAAGGCGGCGCCGGCACTTCCACCAACATGAATGCCAACGAAGTCATCGCCAATATTGCGCTGGAAACCATGGGTTTCGAGAAGGGTGAATACAAACACCTGCACCCGAACAACGACGTGAACATGGCGCAATCGACCAACGACGCCTACCCGACCGCGATCCGCCTGGGCCTGCTGCTGGGCCACGACGCGCTGCTTGCCAGCCTTTCCAGCCTGATTCAAGCGTTTGCCGCCAAGGGCGAAGAATTCAACCATGTGCTGAAAATGGGTCGCACCCAGTTGCAGGACGCAGTTCCGATGACCCTGGGTCAGGAATTCCGCGCCTTCGCCACCACCCTGACAGAAGACCTCAATCGCCTGCGCAGCCTGGCACCCGAGCTGCTGACTGAGGTCAACCTCGGCGGCACCGCCATCGGCACCGGCATCAATGCAGACCCTGGCTACCAGAAACTCGCTGTCGACCGTCTGGCGCTGATCAGCGGCCAGCCGCTGGTGCCGGCTGCCGACCTGATCGAAGCGACTTCCGACATGGGCGCGTTCGTGCTGTTCTCCGGCATGCTCAAGCGCACCGCAGTCAAGCTGTCGAAGATCTGCAACGACCTGCGCCTGCTGTCCAGTGGCCCGCGCACCGGCATCAACGAAATCAACCTGCCAGCGCGTCAACCCGGCAGCTCGATCATGCCCGGCAAGGTCAACCCGGTGATTCCGGAAGCAGTCAATCAGGTGGCCTTCGAGATCATCGGCAACGACCTGTCGCTGACCATGGCAGCCGAAGGTGGCCAGTTGCAGCTCAACGTCATGGAGCCGCTGATCGCCTACAAGATTTTCGATTCGATCCGCCTGCTGCAACGCGCCATGGACATGCTGCGCGAGCATTGCATCGTCGGTATTACCGCCAACGAACAGCGCTGCCGCGAACTGGTCGAGCACTCGATTGGTCTGGTCACCGCGCTTAACCCATACATCGGTTATGAAAACTCGACCCGTATCGCCCGTATTGCGCTGGAAACCGGCCGTGGCGTACTCGAACTGGTCCGCGAAGAAGGCCTGCTCGACGATGCCATGCTCGACGACATCCTGCGTCCGGAAAACATGATCGCCCCTCGTCTGGCCCCGTTGAAGGCCTGACAGGAATGAGCTGCGCAACCTGCTCACCAGATTGAGGGCCTAGACACCCCTCAATTTTTTGAGGGTCTGGAAGTGATTCTCCAGGCCCTTTTTTTTGCCTCCGGCACAGGACTCAGATATTGGATCCAGAGCCTTAGGCCCCTTATTTCTGCGGCATCATTCGCAGGAATATTCATTCAGTGTCGCGAATGAAGAATCAGCCTCACAAGAACGCGACTACAGACGTAAAAACTTTGCACCGGTATAGTGCGCCCCCTCAAAAGTAGCGAGGAATAACAAAAATGTTGGAAATGATTAACGACTTTCTCTCCGGTAAGGTACTGATCGTACTTATCGTTGGCCTGGGTAGTTACTTCACGATCCGCTCGCGTTTCGTCCAGTTTCGACACTTTTTCCACATGTTCTCGGTTTTTCGCGACAGTCTGCGCAGTAGCGCCGGCCAGCTGAGTTCGTTTCAGGCCCTGATGCTCAGCCTTGCGGGCCGCGTCGGTGCGGGCAACATTGCAGGCGTCGGCATTGCCGTGACGCTCGGTGGCCCGGGTGCTGTGTTCTGGATGTGGGTCACCGCATTGGTCGGCATGTCCAGCAGCTTCATCGAGTGTTCGCTTGCGCAGCTCTACAAGCGCAAGGATTCCGAGGGCCAGTTTCGTGGCGGTCCGGCGTATTACATCCAGCACGGCCTGGGTAAACGCTGGCTGGGTATGGTCATGGCAGTATTGCTGCTGGTGACATTCGGTTTCGCCTTCAACGGCCTGCAATCCCACGCAGTGACGGACTCGTTGAAAAGCGCATTCAATATCGACACCACGACCACCGGCCTGTGCCTGGTTGTGCTGCTCGGCCTGGCCTTCATCGGCGGCATCAAGCGTATCGCGGCTATTTCCGATCTGCTGGTTCCGGTCAAGACCCTGATCTACATCGCAGTCACCATCTACGTCATCGTTCTGCAGATCGATCACGTTCCAGCCATGCTGATGACCATCGTCCGAAGCGCCTTCGGCATTGATCCAGTGTTTGGCGGCCTGATCGGCAGCGCGATCGTGATGGGCGTCAAGCGCGGCGTCTTCGCCAACGAAGCTGGCCTGGGCAGCGCGCCCAACGTAGCTGCTGTGGCGCACGTAGAACACCCAGTGGCGCAGGGTGTGGTTCAGGCGTTCAGCGTATTCCTCGACACTTTCGTCATCTGCACCTGCACCGCCCTGCTGATCCTGCTGTCGGGTATCTACGACATCGGTTACGACGGCAACGGCATCGTACTGGCGCAAAACTCGCTGGCCGCCGTGGTCGGTGACTGGGGTCGAATCTTCATCAGCGTGGCGCTGGCGCTGTTCGTCTTCACCTCGATTCTCTACAACTACTACCTGGGCGAAAACAGCCTGCGGTTTTTGTTTGGCGAGAAGCTCAAGGCCATCGTGCTTTACCGTATCGCGGTTCTGGCACTGATCCTGTGGGGTGCCGTGGTCGATCTGAAAGACGTGCTGGCCTTTGCAGACATCACCATGACCATGCTGGCGTTCGTCAACCTGATTGCGTTGGCCATGCTGTTCAAAGTGGTCAAGCGCATCCTCAACGACTACGATGCTCAGCGCCGTGCGGGCGTCAAGACGCCGGTGTTCGACTCCAGTCAGTTCCCGGACCTGGACCTGGACCGCAACGCATGGCCGGCCAACCCGACTCGCCAGTCGACACACGACGCCGAAATGGCCGCCAAGCCGGCGCCTGAAGCACGATAAAACGCGACGTTACGCCGGAGAAGAACCATGACTCTTGATGCACATAAACCCGCTCGACGCGTGATGGTTCTTTACACCGGCGGCACCATCGGCATGCAAGCCAGCGCCAACGGCCTGGCTCCCGCCTCGGGGTTCGAGGCGCGGATGGCCGGGCAACTGGCAGAGCACCCTGAACTGGTCGTACCGCAGTGGCACTTTCGCGAGATGTCGCCACTGATCGACAGCGCCAACATGACGCCAGCCTACTGGCTGCGCCTGCGGGACGCGGTGATCGAGGCGGTGGATGTCGACGGTTGCGATGCGGTGCTGGTACTGCACGGCACCGACACCCTGGCCTACAGCGCTGCGGCCATGTGCTTCCAGCTGCTGGGGTTCGACGCCCCGGTGGTGTTCACGGGTTCGATGCTGCCTGCCGGTGTGCAGGACAGCGATGCTTGGGAAAACGTCAATGGCGCCCTGCTCGCGCTGGGCTCAGGCCTGGTTTCCGGCGTGCAGCTGTACTTCCACGGACAACTGATGGCGCCCACCCGCTGCGCGAAAATCCGCAGCTTCGGGCGTCAGCCGTTTGCGCCCCTGCAACGCTCGCGCGGTGGTTTCTCCGCCGTTTCGCTACCGGATGCGCTGGATTACCGTCAGCCCAGAACGCTGGGCAATGTCGCGGTGCTGCCATTATTCCCCGGGATTGGCGCCGCGCAGCTCGACGGCCTGATCAACAGCGGTATTCAGGGCCTGGTGCTCGAATGCTTCGGCAACGGCACAGGGCCGAGCGACGATCCGCAATTCATTGCCAGTCTGGAAAACGCGCGCGCGCACGGCATCTGCGTTGTCGCGATCACTCAATGCCACGAAGGCGGTGTCGAGCTGGACGTGTATGAAGCGGGTAGCCGCCTGCGCAGCGCAGGCGTGCTTTCCGGGGGTGGCATGACCCGTGAGGCGGCGCTGGGCAAGTTGCATGCATTGCTTGGCGCAGGCCTGTCGACCGAGGACGTTCGCCGCCTGGTCGAACTGGATCTGTGTGGCGAGTTGCGTTAAGCCGCTGTAGCGGCCCTGCTTTGTCCGAGGCGTCCCGCACATGCGGAACGCCTCATCCTCCTTACGAAGCCTTGCTTTCTTCCTGCGCGCATCTGAGCATCGAATCGAGGTTGCGTTCGATGTTGTTGCACAGCGCATTCGTCTGAATTACGTGTTCACTGGCACGAAACGGGCTTTGCAGGTCGGTGCCGATCTTCTCGATAGCCAACAGCATGAAGCCCACCACGGTGGACGCCAGCGGCGTGAACCAGCCCAGTGTTTCCACCAGACCGATCGGTACGATCACGCAGAACAGCGTGATGAACAGCCTTGGGAATGCCACGTACGGATAAGGCAAAGGCGTGTTGGCAATACGCTCCATGCCGCCCTGGCAATTGGAAAGGTCCACCATGGTCGACTCCAGACGCGCCAGCCGAATGCTGTCCAGACGCCCCGCCTGGTACTCCTTCGCCAACAGTGCAGCTGACACATTGAGCACGTCGTTGGGAAAGTTGTTGGTGTCGTGGCGGCGCTCGAATTCCTCGCGGGGGATCAGTTGCTGGATCTCTTCGCCACACTCGACACCTTTCAAATGTGCCGACAGACACTTCACGTAGGCCACGTGGCGGCGCAGCAGAATAGGCTTGACCGGGTTGATACCGTCATCGTCCTCGACCAGCGTCAAGACCTGACGAGCAAAGCTGCGCGAGCTGTTGACCATTGCGCCCCACAGCGTTCGCGCTTCCCACCAGCGGTTGTAGGCACTGGAATTACGAAAGCTGGTCAGCACCACCAGCGCTGAGCCGAGCAAGGTCAGGGGTAACGAAGGCAGGTTGATCTTTCGATCGAAAAACAGCATGAAATCAACAGTGACAATGACATCCCAGATCAGCAGCCAAAAAAGCGACCAACCTACGTAACCAATGGTCTTGCCGAGAAAACGTACTTTCGAAATGATCGTTTGCTGCACAGGACTACCCCATTGATGATTAAGCGAGCGCGCATTCGAATCGCTATTGCCTGGCGTTTGAATGCCAATTCGGCAGATGGTTCGCAAACGGCCCGCTTTATCTCGGGGTATGAAACGTTTCAGCAGCCAGTCAATGCTACTTGCGGCCGCTCTCCGGTAAAGAAAAACGGACGCAACCGGACACCGACCACGTTGCCGATGTAGGCAGCGATCAGCCACAGCCAGCCGTGCAGGCTGCCGGACGCAATACCGCTGAAATAGGCGCCAATGTTGCAACCGTAAGCCAGTCGGGAGCCGTAACCCAGCAGCAGCCCACCGACAACCGCGGCAACCAGCGACCGCACAGGGATATCCAGGCTAGGCGCAAAACGTCCGGCCAGTCCGGCTGCCAGCAAGGCGCCCAGCATAATGCCGATGTCCATCACACTGGTGATGTCTTCCCACACAGGCGCGGCCAGAGCCTTGGCATTCGCAGCGCTCTGCCAGAACACCCAACTGCCGACATCGACGCCCAGACCGCTGGCTGCTTTCGCGCCCCACAGGGCGAATGCCGAGGTGATGCCCCAAGGACGCCCCGCCAGTGCCAGCGTCGCGTAATTCAGAATCGCCAGCGCCACGGCGCCCCAAATCAGAACCCACGGCCCGCGAAACACACGAGAGAAACCACGATGTTCAGTGGTGACCGGCGCTTCGAGCTGACCATGACGGCGCTTTTCCAGCTTGATGGTCACCAGAGCGATCAAGGCAAACAGCGCCAGATTGGCGATCAGCGCCGGCAGTACGCCGAAGGTCTTGACCACTGAAATCGGCGGCAACGACGGCAAGGCAAACCACCAGTCCACATGATGGGTGGCAATCAGCGAGCCCAGGATGAAAAACAGCAGCGTCACCAGCATTCGCGCATTGCCGCCACCTGCGGTGAACAACGTGCCGGACGCACAGCCACCGCCTAGTTGCATGCCGATGCCGAAAATAAACGCACCAACCACGACCGACACGCCGACCGGCGCGACAAGACCGGTAACAGGCTGGCCAAACAGTGTGCCCGCGCCCAGCGCTGGAAAAAACAGCACTACGGCGACGGCCAGCATCACCATTTGCGCACGCAAGCCGGCGCCACGCCGTTCACGGATGAAAACCCGCCATGCCGACGTGAAACCGAATGCTGCGTGGTAAAGCGCAATCCCCAGCGCGGCGCCCACGATCCATAGCATGACTTGGCGAGTGCCAACGCTGAGCAGCAGAAACTGGGCGCCCATCAGCAGCAGGAACAACGCAGCCAGCGGCGCGCCGAACTTGCGTCCGGGTGTTGCAGTAAGAGAGTTGTTCATGGGTATCTCGAAGACAGGTAGCAGAAAGTGCGGAGTATACGGGTACTGCCGACCTACTCCGACCAAGCCACGCGTAGCCTGTTCAATGCATCCGCAATCGCGGGTTCCGGCACTGCGGCGAAACCCAGCACCAACCCGGCACGGTTATCCATAGGCTCGCAGGAGTCGGGTAGCCAGTATTCACTTAAGGCGTTCATTTCGACACCGACGCTCATGGCCTTGGCAATCAGCGCTTGCTCACGCGCGACGCTGTCCACTTTGATCATCACATGCAGGCCCGCCACGACTCTGGGCATCGCCTGGCAGCCGGCAATATTCTCAGGCCAGCCGGCCAGCAGCGCATCTCGACGACTGAGCGCTGCACGACGCATGCGGCGGATGTGTCGTTGAAAATGCCCAGCTGCCATGAACTGAGCCATGACCGCCTGAACACTGATTTCGGTATGGCGCATGTCCACAGCCTTACGCTGGCTGAACGGCTGAACCAGGGCTGCAGGGAGAACCAGATACCCAAGGCGCAAAGCCGGAAAAGCAATTTTGCCAAACGTGCCGACATACAGCACACGGCCCGTCTGATCGAGTGCAGCCAGCGGCGCCAAAGGTGCGCCGCTGTAACGGTACTCACCGTCGTAATCATCTTCGACGATCCAGCTCTGGTTCTTTTCGGCCCAAGCCAGCAGTTCCAGCCGGCGCGCCAGACTCATGACCACGCCTGTGGGGTATTGATGCGAAGGCGTGACATACGCCAGCCTGCAATCCGACTGGTCTAGATCGGCGCAGCGCATACCCTCAGCATCGACAGCCACACCCTGCAATCGGGCACCAGCCACGGCGAACGCATGACCGGCAGCGCGGTAGCCCGGATTCTCGACGGCGACAGCCTCCCCCGGCGCCAACAGCAATTGTGCACAAAGGCTTATGGCATGTTGCGCGCCGCTGGTGATCACAATTTGCTCAGCACGACAGTGCAGCCCTCGCGAAGAACGCAGATAGACTGCAATCAGCTCTCGCAAATGCCACTCTCCCGCAGCAGCGCCATAGCCTAACTGGTGAAGATCAGGCCTACGCCAGAAAGCCGCATACAGCCTGCCCCACAGCGCAAACGGGAACAGATCGAACGCCGGAACGCCCACCCTGAACGCCTTGGGACCTTCGCCTGACGGGTCGCGCAACTGATGGCTTTCGATCAACTTCATTGCCCGGCTGTGGATAACTTGTTCGCCAATATCCGCAGGATTTTCTGCGCTTTCTGTGGACAAGGCTGTGCATAAGCCTGTGGGCAAACCTGTGGACAAGTTGGTGGATAGTTTTCTGCCAGGGTTGTCCTGAAGCGCAGGACGGCTGCTGGAAAGCTGCGCAACGTAAGTACCATCGCCCACCCGCCCCTCGATGAAACCTTCCGCGTAGAGCTGATCGTATGCACGCATCACGCTGTTGCGAGAAATAGCCAATGACTTCGCCAGGTCTCGGCTGGCCGGCAACCGCGTTGCACCGCTCAAGCGGCCGTCGAGGATGCGCTCACGCAGAACCGCATAAAGCTGTTTACTCAACCCCTGGCGCGGGTCCAGCTGCACACCGATGAGGGTAGACGGGAATACAACGTGGTCTGCGGGCATCCGATTGGCTCTATCAAATAGACTGAAAGTGGATCTTACAACGAACCAATACCTTGCCTAGGATGGCCCCGGTCTGCCAAGGAAAATCACCATGTATATACCGAATGCTTTCCAGGAAAACGAAACGCTCAACCTGCATGAGCAAATGGACCAAACCCGCTTGGCGATTCTCGTGACGCAGGGTAAGGACGGTCTGCATGCGACCCACCTGCCGCTGCTATTGCGGCGTAGCGAAGGCCTTCATGGCACTCTTTACGGGCATCTGGCCAAGACCAACCCGCAATCGCAGCAACTGAGCGCCGGCGTCGAAGCGATGGTGATCTTCCCGGGAGATGATGCTTACGTCAGCCCGTCGTTCTACCCGAGCAAGGCTGAACACGGAAAGGTCGTACCTACCTGGAACTACCTGGCCGTACACGCTTACGGTCACGCCAGCGGCTTCAATGACCCGGAACGCCTGCACCGATTGTTGAGCGACCTGACCGATCGGCACGAGTCTGATCGTAAACAGCCATGGTCGATCACTGATGCGCCTGCGGACTACATCGCCAAAATGCTCGGCGCAATCGTCGGGTTTGCCCTTCCCGTGCAGCGCCTGCAGGGCAAACGCAAACTCAGCCAGAACCGCAATGCCCGGGACCTTGCCGGCGTGCGCGATGGCCTCGCTGCCAGCGAGCATGCAAACGACCAGCAAATCGCTCGCTGGATGAGCTGAAAGGAGAAATTCATGAAAGATATACGCATCCGCCCCGTCGCTGCCGAGCATCATCAGGCCTGGCTACCCCTTTGGCAGGCCTACCTGAGCTTTTACAAGACCGAACTCGCTGCTGGCGTGAGCGAAGTGACCTGGGCACGCATGATCGACCCGAACGAAGCCACCCATTCGGCGCTGGCATGGCTGGATGGCAAGGCGGTGGGTATGGTGAACTTCATCTATCACCGCTCCAACTGGAGCATCCACAATGCGTGCTACCTGCAGGACCTGTTCGTCGCCCCGGAGCATCGTGGTACGGGCGTCGGCAGGCAGTTGATCGAGTTCGTCTACGCCACCGCCAAGGCCGATGGCTGCGACAAGGTGCATTGGCTGACCCATGAAAGCAACGCTACGGCCATTCAGTTGTACGAGCGGATTGCCGAGCGGCCTGGCCTAATCCAATTTCGCAAAGCGCTCTGAAACGGGAAGTAATCCATGTCTGACACGCTGCTCGACTGGCAGGCCGCCACACTGCCGACACCGCAAACACTGAAAGGCCGTTTCATTCGCCTGGAAAAACTCGATGTTGCGCGTCACGGGGATGACGTGTGGGCCGCGCTTCAAGGACCGGGAGCCGACCCGAAGCTTTGGGACTATCTGCCTTGTGGCCCTTTTATCGACCGCGATGCGTTTGATGCATGGCTGACCGGGCACCAGGCCACCAGCGACCCCTGGTTTTATGCCATCGTCGATCAACATACCGACAAGGCGCAAGGCGTCATCAGCCTGATGTCGATCGTGGCGGCGCACGGCCGGATCGAAATAGGCCATGTCACCTTCAGCGCAGCCATGCAGCGCACACCAAAAGGCACCGAGGCCATTTACCTGCTGGCCAAAGAAGCCTTTGCGCTGGGTAATCGACGCCTGGAATGGAAATGCAACGCCAACAACGCCCGCTCCAGACGCGCTGCCGAACGGTTCGGCTTCAGCTACGAAGGCACCTTCCGCCAGCACATGGTGGTGAAGGGACAGAGCAGAGACACGAACTGGTACTCGATAATCGACAGCGAATGGCCAGCCATGCAACGGGCATTTGAAAGTTGGCTGGCTGTGGATAACTTTGCGAATGGGCAGCAGATCAAGGGTCTTGAAGCGTTTCGATGAAGCAAGCGACCGGGCAGTTTCAGGGCAGCTTCGCAGCCCATCGTAACCTCCTGAAACTCCCACGCCCTGCGGGCATCAACTATCGTGCGACGCAGAGCGTCAAGAACTGCATTCCCACGCTGGAGCGTGCGGAACGAGAATCTCGACTATCGTGCCGGTACTCTGCATCCCCTTTGCGGCTGAGCCCGCCTGTAGAAAAAAAAGGGAAGCCACGAGTGCTTCCCTGAGGTAAACGGTTGAATTAGCCGAGGCGGCTGATCAGCTTTCGATCTCGACCAGTATCTCGCCCGGATTGACGCGGTCGCCCTTCGCAACATGGATTGCCGCGACCTTGCCCGCGACGGATGCCTGGACTTCGGTTTCCATCTTCATGGCCTCAGTGATCAGCACAGCCTGACCGGCCTTGACCATGTCGCCCTCCTTGACCAACACATCCACGATGTTGCCCGGCATGGCGGTGCTGACGTGACCAGGGGCGTTGGCCTGCTTGCGCTTGCTGGCGCCACCGCCGACAAATTCATTGAGGGGTTCGAACACCACTTCTTCCGGCATGCCATCGATGGTCAGGTAGAAATGACGCTTGCCCTCGGCCTTGACGCCCACACCGGTGATGTCGACCCGGTAGGTTTCACCGTGTACATCAATGACGAACTCGGTCGGCACACCCTCGCCGCCCGCTTTGGCAACGCTGCCGGCCTCGGGAATCGGCAGCAACACTTCCGGCGTCAGCGTTCCGGCCGCGCGATCTTCAAGAAACTTTCGGCCAATGTCCGGGAACATCGCGAAGGTCAGCACGTCCTCTTCGGATTTGGCCAGCGCGCCAACGTCGGCGCGCAGCTTGGTCATCTCCGGCCGGAGCAGGTCGGCGGGACGAACATCAATCAGTTCTTCATTGCCAATCGCCTGACGACGCAGCTTCTCGTCGACTTGCCCCGGCGCCTTGCCATACCCGCCTTGAAGATAGAGTTTCACTTCATTGGTGATGGTCTTGTAACGCTCGCCAGCCAGCACATTGAAGAACGCCTGAGTGCCGACGATTTGCGAGGTCGGCGTCACCAGCGGTGGGTAACCCAGGTCTTTACGCACCCTGGGGATTTCCGCCAGCACTTCGCTCATGCGATTGAGCGCGCCCTGCTCTTTGAGCTGGTTGGCCAGGTTGGAAATCATCCCGCCAGGCACCTGATTGACCTGCACACGGGTGTCCACTGCCGTGAATTCGCTTTCGAACTGGTGATACTTCTTACGCACTGCATAGAAATACAGACCGATTTCCTGCAGCAACTCCAGGTCCAGACCGGTATCGAACTCGCTGCCCTTGAGGGCCGCAACCATCGATTCGGTGCCAGGGTGGCTGGTGCCCCAAGCGAAGCTGGAGATTGCGGTATCGATATGGTCGGCGCCGCTTTCGATCGCCTTGAGCTGACACATCGCGGCCAGACCGGCCGTGTCATGCGAGTGAATGAACACCGGCAGCGACTGCTCGCTTTTCAGCGCCCTGACCAACTCGCCCGTGGCATAAGGCGTCAACAGGCCGGCCATGTCCTTGATCGCCACCGAGTCGCAACCCATCGCCTCCATCTGCCGGGCCTGCGCAACGAACGCCTCGATCGTGTGCACAGGGCTGGTGGTGTACGCGATTGTGCCCTGCGCATGCTTGCCGGCGGCTTTCACCGCCTCGATGGCAACGCGCAGGTTACGCACGTCGTTCATCGCATCGAAAATCCGGAACACGTCGATACCATTCACCGCCGCCTTGGCCACGAACGCCTTGACCACGTCATCGCTGTAATGCCGATAACCGAGAAGGTTCTGACCGCGCAGGAGCATTTGCAGACGCGTATTGGGCAACGCCGCGCGCAGCTGACGCAGGCGCTCCCAAGGGTCTTCCTTGAGAAAGCGCACGCAGGCATCGAACGTTGCCCCGCCCCAGACCTCCAGCGACCAGTAGCCGACCTTGTCGAGCTTGCCGCAGATCGGCAGCATGTCTTCAGTGCGCATGCGGGTCGCCAGCAGCGATTGGTGAGCGTCACGCAGGATGGTATCGGTTACGAAAATCTTCTTGGACATTTCAATATTCCTTACAGACCGGCGTGTGCGGCAATGGCGGCGGCAATGGCCAGAGCCAGCTCTTCGGGTTTGCGCTTGATCGAGTAATTGGTCAGCTCGGGGTGGCTCTCGACAAAACTGGTGTTGAACTCACCACTGCGAAATTCCGGGTTGCGCAGGATTTCCTGGTAATACGCCGCCGTGGTCTTCACCCCTTGCAGGCGCATGTCGTCCAGAGCGCGCAGGCCGCGATCCATTGCTTCTTCCCAGGTCAGCGCCCAGACGATCAGCTTCAGGCACATCGAGTCGTAGAACGGCGGAATGGTGTAGCCGGTATAAATAGCCGTGTCGGTACGCACACCAGGCCCGCCGGGCGCGTAATAACGAGTGATCTTGCCGAAACTGGGCAGGAAGTTGTTCTTCGGGTCCTCGGCGTTGATTCGGAACTGCAAAGCAAAACCGCGGTGGATAATGTCCTCCTGCTTGACCGACAGAGGCAGTCCGGACGCGATGCGGATCTGCTCGCGGACAATGTCGATACCGGTGATTTCTTCGGTAATGGTGTGCTCGACCTGCACACGGGTGTTCATCTCCATGAAGTACACCTCGCCCTCGGCGAGCAGAAACTCCACAGTGCCAGCGTTTTCGTAACCGACAGCCTTGGCGGCACGCACCGAAAGATCGCCGATGTAGGCGCGCTGTTCAGGCGTTAATTGAGGGCTGGGAGCGATCTCGATCAGCTTCTGGTTACGACGTTGTATCGAGCAGTCGCGCTCGAACAGATGCACCACATTGCCGAAGCTGTCGCCCAGAATCTGCGCTTCGATGTGCTTGGGGTTGACGATGCACTTTTCCAGAAAGACTTCTGCCGAGCCAAAGGCTTTGGTCGCCTCGGAAATCACCCGGGGGAACGCCTGCTCCAGCTCCTCACGGCTGTTGCAACGCCGGATGCCGCGCCCGCCACCGCCGGAAGTGGCCTTGAGCATGACCGGATAGCCAATGCGTTCGCCTTCGACCAATGCTTCCTGAATGTCGGCCACATTGCCCTCGGTGCCGGGCGTTACCGGCACCCCGGCCTTGATCATGCTGCGCCGCGCTTCGGTCTTGTCGCCCATGCGCCGTATCACTTCCGCCGAAGGGCCGATGAACTTGATGCCGCGTTCGGCGCAGATATCAGCCAGTTCGGCGTTTTCAGACAGAAAACCATAACCGGGGTGAAGCGCATCGCACCCGGTTTCCACGGCCAGATTGACCAGCTTGCGCGGGTTCAGGTAGCCCGCCAGCGGTTCGGCACCAATGCTGTAGGCTTCGTCCGCACGCTTGACGTGCAAGGCATGCCGGTCAGCATCGGAGAATATCGCCACCGAGCGAATGCCCATTTCGGCACACGCGCGCACGATGCGGACGGCGATCTCTCCGCGGTTGGCGATCAGAATTTTTGTTATCACTGATGATTCCTCGACCCTAAAGACCAAACCGGTCAGCACATCCAGGCAAGCGCTGTACCCGCACTTTTTTGTAACCTGGCATGTGACTCGATGTCGCAGGCACACCCTAGTCCGGATCAGGGATTAACAAAAATGAGTAAAAATTGGGTCGTACATAAGTAAAAGCTTATAGTTGCTTTTCCTACACGATCAAAAAGGCTTTTTGAATGCGTAAGTCCTTGATGCGCATGACATTGCGTCAGCTGCGCATTTTCAACGAAGTGTGCGATCTGCGCTCATACAGCCGCGCAGCCGAAGAAATGTCGCTGACCCAGCCTGCCGTCAGCTTGCAGATAAAGCAGCTTGAAGAGCTGATCGGCCAGCCGCTGTTCGAATACGTCGGCAAGAAGCTCTACCTGACCGAGGCGGCCGAAGCACTGCAGCTGGCCAGCCGGGATATTTTCGGGCGCCTGGAAAATCTGGACATGCAGCTGTCGGACATGCAGGGATCGCTGCAAGGCCAACTGAAGCTGGCCGTAGAGTCGAGCTGCAAGTATTTCATCCCGCACCTGTTCGCCGCGTTCAAACGTCGCTACCCGGAAGTCAGTCTCAGCTTGATGGTGGTCAATCGTGCGCAGATCATCAGGCGATTGTCGGATAACCGCGACGATCTGGTAGTGATGTCAGCAGTTCCACTAGACATGGGACTAGAGTTTCTGCCGTTCCTGAATAACCCGATAGTCGCCATCGCGCCACCGGATCATCCGCTGAGCAGTCGTGAAACACTGAACTTGAGGGATCTCGAGCCGTGGCCACTGCTGACCCGGGAAACAGGCTCGGGCACCCGTAGAGCCTGCGAGGAATACTTCAAAGAGAAACACGTGCATTTCGCCCAGACGCTTGAGGTGTCGTCCAGTGAGGCCCAACGCGAATGCGTGGTGGCTGGCCTGGGCCTGGCCATGCTGACGCGGCACGCAGTCTGCCACGAACTCGCCACCGGCACGCTCGTGGAGCTGCCCGTGGCGGAGCTGCCGTTATACCGAAGCTGGTGCGTGGTTCAGGCCAGAGACAAACGCCTTTCGCCTGTCGCGAATGCGTTTCTGGCGTTCATCCGCACCGAACGTGCGCAGATCACCCAGCTTGTCGAGCGCTTCGACGGTCGACCGCAGGCAACTTGATAGTCTGCCAGACGGCGCTGTGCATGCCTTCCATATAGTCGCAAAGCTCCTGATTGAGCTGACGCGCTTCACTGTAGCTCTCAATTGCCCGACGAAACTCCATGCGACGCTGATCTTCCTGCTGACGGCGGGTTTTCACGGTGCTGTTGGGTAAATCATCGTAATGCCGAGCCATGTCCTGTCTCCCAATACGTTTTACGGGAGCATCAGAATGAGGCGCACGAGTGACAGTCAGGCGGCACGCAGGTGACAAATCGATGAATTCTGCTCTGTCAGCGGTAATCAGTCTTCGTGGGTCTTGATCGACTTCGGCGACAGGCGCAAGCCGCGCAGGCTGCGCTTTACGCTCTTCAGGTGATTGACCAGGCTCGGGCCCCGCGCCATGGCGACACCCATCGCAAGCACATCGATGACCACCAGATGCGCAATGCGGGAAGTCAACGGCGTGTAGATTTCGGTGTCTTCATGCACGTCGATGGCCAGATTGACCGAGGACAGTTCTGCCAGCGGCGTCTGGCTGGGGCACAACGTGATCAGGGTTGCACCGCTCTCGCGAACCAGATTGGCCGTGATCAGCAAATCCTTGGAACGCCCCGACTGGGAGATACACACGGCTACATCGGTGGGCTTGAGCGTAACGGCCGACATGGCCTGCATGTGCGGGTCGGAATAGGCCGCTGCCGTCAGCAATAAGCGGAAGAACTTGTGCTGCGCATCGGCAGCCACCGCGCCAGAGGCACCGAAACCGTAGAACTCGACCCGGTTGGCACCGGCCATCGCTGTCACGGCCAGTTGCAGCGCGTGAGGGTCAAGGTTTTCACGCACCTCCATCAGCGTGTGCAGCGTGGTGTCGAAAATCTTCAGGCTGTAGTCAGCGACCGAATCGTCTTCATGAATCGCGAACTGCCCAAAACTGGCACCCGCCGCCAGGCTCTGGGCCAGCTTGAGCTTGAGGTCCTGAAACCCGGTGCAACCGATGGCGCGGCAGAACCGCACAATGGTCGGCTCGCTGATCCCGACGCTGTGCGCCAGATCAGCCATGGAACTGTGCATCACGGCCGCAGGGTCAAGCAGCACATGGTCGGCTACCTTGAGCTCCGATTTGCGAAGCAGATCACGTGACTGGGCGATGTGTTGCAGCAGATTCAAGAGGCAGACTCGGCAAGAGGATTATGGGCTGGGTGTAGCTTTCTTGTAGTTATACTACATGACCTGCAAACCGCCCAGTTAAACGACGCTGAGACGCACTGCACAGGCTTTGAAAGGATAATTCGCAAAAAAATGTGGGAATAATCCTACATCATGGGAAAGGACGAACCCACCTGGCGGGCTGCTCGATAAGTAAAAGTAGCCGGGGCACATCCGACGCGCACCGCAGGCGATGACCGGTCGTCTGCACCGTCTGTTTTTTGTTGTCTGACGCAAAGCATGGTTTGCCGACCTTGGCGCAGCACCCTAGAATGCGCCGATGCGCGATGATCTCTCTCTTCTTCTTAATTCTCTCAACGATGCCCAACGTCAGGCCGTAGCCGCCTCATTGGGTCGTCAGTTGGTCCTGGCCGGTGCAGGCTCCGGCAAAACCCGTGTGCTGGTGCATCGCATCGCCTGGCTGATGCAGGTCGAGCAAGCCTCGCCGCATTCGGTGCTGTCGGTGACGTTCACCAACAAGGCGGCTGCCGAGATGCGTCACCGCATCGAACAGCTGATGGGCATCAGCCCGGCCGGCATGTGGGTGGGCACCTTTCACGGCCTGGCACACCGCCTGTTGCGTGCGCACTGGCAGGAAGCCGGGCTGGTGCAGACCTTCCAGATTCTCGACAGCGATGACCAGCAACGCTTGGTCAAACGTGTGATGCGCGAGCTTGGCCTGGATGAGCAACGCTGGCCCGCGCGTCAGGCCCAGTGGTTCATCAACGGTCAGAAAGACGAGGGTCTGCGCCCCAAGCACATTCAGGCCAGCGGCGACCTTTTCCTGACCACCATGAAAAGCGTCTACGAAGCCTACGAAGCCGCCTGCCAGCGGGCCGGCGTCATCGACTTCTCCGAACTGCTGCTGAGAGCGCTCGACCTGTGGCGCGACAATCCGGGCCTGCTCGCGCACTATCAGCGTCGCTTCCGCCACGTATTGGTCGACGAATTCCAGGACACCAACGCCGTGCAGTACGCCTGGTTGCGTCTGCTGGCCCAAGGTGGCGACAGCCTGATGGTGGTCGGCGACGATGATCAGTCCATTTACGGCTGGCGCGGCGCGAAGATCGAGAATATCCACCAATATTCATCCGATTTCCCGGACACAGAAGTCATACGTCTGGAGCAGAACTACCGTTCCACAGCGAGCATTCTCAAGGCCGCCAATGGCTTGATCATCAACAACAGCGGTCGTTTGGGCAAAGAGCTGTGGACCGATGTCGGTGATGGTGAGCTGATCAATCTGTACGCCGCCTTCAACGAGCACGACGAAGCGCGCTACGTGGTCGAGACCATTGAAAGCGCATTGAAAACCGGTATATCGCGCAACGATATCGCCATTCTCTACCGCTCCAACGCCCAGTCGCGAGTGCTGGAAGAAGCACTGCTGCGCGAGCGCATTCCATACCGGATCTATGGCGGACAGCGCTTCTTCGAACGCGCCGAGATCAAGAACGCGATGGCGTACATGCGCCTGCTGGAAGGCCGCGGTAACGATGCGGCGCTGGAGCGGGTGATCAACGTACCGGCGCGCGGCATCGGTGAGAAAACCGTCGAAGCCATTCGCGAGCATGCGCGTCATGCCGACGTTTCCATGTGGGAAGCCATGCGTCTGCTGGTCGCCAACAAGGGCCTGACCGGCCGCGCGGCCACTGCGCTGGGCGGGTTTATCGAACTCATCGAGAACCTGTCCGCCAAGGTCATGGAAATGCCGCTGCACCTGATGACCCAGACGGTCATCGAACAGTCCGGGCTGATCGCGTATCACGAACAGGAAAAAGGCGAGAAAGGCCAGGCTCGCGTAGAAAACCTTGAGGAACTGGTCAGCGCTGCACGGGCCTTCGAGAACCACGAGAGCGAAGAAGATCTGACACCATTGGCGGCCTTCCTGGGCCATGCGTCACTGGAAGCTGGCGATACGCAGGCGCAGGAACACGAAGACAGTATTCAGTTGATGACCTTGCACAGCGCCAAGGGTCTGGAATTCCCGCATGTGTTTCTGGTGGGCATGGAAGAAGGGCTGTTCCCGCACAAGATGAGCCTGGAAGAACCGGGTCGCCTGGAAGAAGAACGCCGTCTGGCCTACGTGGGCATTACCCGCGCGATGAAACAGCTGGTGATGACCTACGCCGAAACGCGTCGTCTGTACGGCAGCGAGACCTACAACAAGGTCTCGCGATTCGTGCGGGAGATTCCACCTGCGCTGATTCAGGAAGTGCGCTTGTCCAACAGCGTCAACCGTCCGTTCGGTGGCACGCCGAAGTTCAACAGCAGCAGCCTGTTCAACGGCACCGGCATTCCGGAAACCGAGTTCACCATGGGCCAGCGTGTGCAGCACGCGGTGTTTGGCGAAGGCGTGATCCTCAACTTCGAAGGCGCAGGCGCTCAGGCGCGCGTGCAGGTCAACTTCTCCGAAGGCAGCAAGTGGCTGATGATGGGGTATGCGAAGCTGGTGCCGTTGTAGGCCGAACGGCATGGACGTGAATATCGTTCCCACTCAGCGTGGTAATGCAGTTCCAGACGCTCTGCTTAGGGCTGGAATGCGCGGTGCAACGCAGATTTATGACGCGAAGCGTCACCCAACGCATTCCCACGCTGAAGTGATGAACGATAACCCTCATGCACATCTTACGAAGCGCGCTGAAAAGTCCTACGCTATTTGTGTAAAAGTCCGAAACACTAACGCGCTGGTCACACAGGCCTCTGCTGTGCAACATGGCGCGCATGCAATCACAAAACGGGAATACCCTTATGCAACGTTTTCTAAGCATCGCGATGGCGCTTTGCATCGGGCTCACCATGAGCCTGGATGTGAATGCCGCGCGCTTCGGTGGCGGCAAGAGTATGGGCTCGGCGCCTACGCATCAGGCACGCCAGACCGCACCGGCGGCTCCGGCCGCTGCACCTAACGCTGCTGGCCGCCCTGCCCCTGCCGCAAGCGGCGCCTCCCGCTGGCTAGGCCCATTGGCCGGTATCGCTGCCGGTGGCCTGCTGGCGTCGATGTTTATGGGCGACGGCTTCAACGGCCTGCAGCTGTTCGACATCCTGATCATGGGCCTGATCGCCTTCCTGATCTTCCGCTTCATCGCGCGCCGTCGTCAGCAGCAACAGCCTAAAATGGCTCCTGCCGGTGCGCCATACCAGCGTGAAACCAGCCAGCCGACACAGAACCCGATTTTCGGCAGTTCGTCGCCGGCTTCTGCCCCACCAGCGATCAATGCACCGGCCTGGTTCAATGAAGAACGTTTTCTGGAAGCCGCTCGCGGTCACTTCCAGTCATTGCAGCAGCATTGGGACGCCAACGAGATGGACAAGATTGCCGAGTTCGTCACTCCGCAAATGCTTCAGTTCCTGAAAAAAGAACGTGCCGACCTGGGCGACGGCTTCCAGTCGACCTACATCGAGAACCTCAATGTTCAGCTGGACGGTGTCGATGATCGTGCCGACAAGACTATCGCCACGCTGACGTTCTCCGGCGTCTCCAAGACGTCACGCTTTGATCAGGGCGAAGTGTTCAGCGAAAGCTGGAACATGGAGCGACTGCAAGGCGATAACCAGCCTTGGCTGGTAGCAGGAATTCGCCAGAACGGTTGAACCAGATACCGTTCTCGCGTTCAGAACCCCGGACATGTCCGGGGTTTTTGTTTATCCGTTCGGATAGTTATTTTGAGAAAGGCTTTACGCTACTGTATAACCCGCGCCATCAAGTGAGAGGATCCGTGTCGTGGAAGAAGTCATCGAACAATTGCGTGAAGCTAACGAGCCGGTCCCTGTTCCGCTCGAGTTGCCTGACGAAGACCTGCTGGTCGAGATCGAGGAGCAGCTGTTCATCAACATCCCGTTCGTCTTCAAGGAGTTCCTCCTGACGGTCAGCGATGTGGTGTATGGCAGCCTGGAGCCTGTCACCGTTACCGATCCGCAGTCACACACCTACCTTCCCGAAGTGTGTGCAACTGCCTGGGATCTGGGCGTGCCGCGCGAGCTGATCCCTATCTGCCAGGACGGTGACGACTACTACTGCGTCGAGGAAGACGGCACTGTATTGCTGTGGTCCGCCGAAGAAGAACTGGTCACCGAAGACAGCTGGGAATCGGTCTGGCACTGGGCTCGGGATGTCTGGCTGGAAAGCTGAGACACCTTGCTGCGCAGTCTGAGAATCGCCGGGCTCAATGCCCGGATGATTCCTGATTGTTTCCGAGGGTTTCGAGCAGGGCGATCTGCATTCGCGTATGCACGCGGATAAGCCAGCGCCACAGCAATGCAGCGACAAGCGCAGCAACCAGAGCAACCACCAGCAGCAATTCGTTGGCCGGTAGAATACTCGCCGACAACGCCGCCAGCATGATGAAAATCACCACCAGCGACAGCAGCGGAATCACCTCCGCCACCACCTTGCGCACCCGTACGGTGTGTCGACCCGCCATTTCAGGTTTGACTCCCATCTCTGCCAGCAACATCGACAGCGCCTTGAGCTTGCGGTACGCCGCGATCAGAAAAGGCAACGACAGCAACAATGCCGCGCCGCAGATCCAGGCTTTCTGGTGGCTGGGGTCACCCACCCATTGGTTCATATACCCGCCGAGACGTTCAGCGAAGTAGCCGCCGCTGAAGAAGATCGCCATCACCAGTGCCAGGTTGACGCCCACCTGCAGCAGGATCCGCCGGATCATCGCGGCAAGCACTGCGCCCTGTCCTTGTGGCTGAATGCTGCGTAACCATTCGCCGTACATACCGAATACCCGCGCCACGCGTCCGGGCATGATCGCGGCCAGTCTGAGCGAGAGAGGGTCGGCGCCGCGAATGAGGTACGGCGTCAACAACGTGGTGATCGCCGATACGGCAACGGCCACCGGGTACAGGAAGTCGCTGGTGACCTGCAGGGTCATGCCTAGCGCTGCGATGATGAAGGAAAACTCGCCAATCTGTGACAGCCCCATGCCCACGCGCAGTGAGGTGCGGCCATCATTGCCTGCGATAAAGGCCCCGAGGCCGCAGGAAATCATCTTGCCCAACACCACTGCGACGGTGATGACCGCAATCGGCCAGGCATATTCCAGCAGGATTTTCGGGTCGATCATCAACCCGATGGCGACGAAGAATATTGCACTGAACAGATCACGAATCGGCTCGATCAAGCGCTCGATCTTCAGCAGTTCACGCGACTCGGCCATGATTGCGCCGATCAGGAACGCCCCCAGCACCATGCTGTATTCCAGCTTGACCACCAACAGGCAGAAGCCGAAACACAAGCCCAGCACAGTGATCAGGAGCATCTCGTTGCTTTCGAATCTGGCGACATAGGACAGCAATCGCGGGACCAGCAGAATACCCACGACCAACGCCACGATCATGAACAGCGACAACTTGCCGACGGTGGAAAAGACCTCGCCCGAACTGACCGAGCCGCTGACCGCAATACCGGACAGCAGCGCAATGATGCCGATGCCCAGGATGTCTTCGACGATCAGCACGCCGAAAATCAGTTGGGCAAAATGCTGGTTCTTCATCTTCAGGTCGTTGAGCGCCTTGACGATGATGGTGGTCGAGGAGATCGCCAGAATTGCGCCGAGGAATAACGAATCCATCGTCTTCCAGCCAAAATACTGGCCAATTTCATAGCCGATCCAGATCATCAGGGCTATTTCGAGAAACGCTGCGATGAAGGCCGTGGCACCGACTTTGAACAGCTTGCGCAGGCTGAACTCCAGCCCCAGGCAGAACATCAGGAAGATCACCCCCAGCTCGGCCAGGATCTTGATGGTGTCCTCATCGTGGATCAGGCTGACCGGAGGCGTGTGCGGGCCGATGATGAAGCCGGCGACGATATAACCGAGCACCACCGGCTGACGAAGGCGATGAAAGAGAATGGTCACCACGCCCGCCACCAGCATGATCACTGCCAGGTCTTGAATGAAATTGATGGCATGCATGGTGGCGAAGCTCCTTTTTGGTGATGACGTTCGCAACCGACATCGCCACACCTTGTAAGGCGTGAGCCACCCGGTTCGTCATCGAAATCCGATTAAAACGTAAGAAAAAACCCGATCCGCGGTTTTTTGCAGGTTATCACTGCCCCCTTCGACATAAAGCCGGTGCAATATATGGAAACAGATAGTTATGGTGCGTGACGGTCACCTGCTGGCCAGCGTCCCGATAACTGTTGCAAGCCCTTCTGAGCGCCAGCATAGGCGTCCCTTGAACAACTTGACCGTGTGAGTACGCTATGGAACCCGGAAACGCCCAGCTGTCGATGACTGTATTGATGACCCCGGACATGGCCAACTTCTCTGGCAACGTACACGGCGGCACGCTGCTCAAATACCTGGACGAAGTGGCCTACGCGTGCGCGAGCCGCTACGCCGGCCGCTATGTGGTAACGCTGTCGGTGGACCAGGTGATTTTTCGCGAGCCGGTACACGTCGGCGAGCTGGTGACCTTTCTGGCCTCGGTCAACTACACCGGCAACACCTCGATGGAGGTCGGTATCAAGGTGGTCACCGAAAATATTCGTGAGCGCTCGGTTCGTCATTCCAACAGTTGCTTCTTCACCATGGTCGCCGTGGACGACAACCGCAAACCCGCCAGCGTGCCGCCTCTGGAACCTGAATCTGCCGATGCTAAGCGTCGTTATATCCAGGCGCAGCAACGCCGCCAGATTCGCCAGGAACTGGAAAAGCGTTATCAGGACATCAAAGAAGAAGCGCTTTGATCAGCGGGCTCAGGCAAGGATGCCCAAGCCACTGACAACGCGCCGGGCTCAGAGCTTTACTGCTTCAAACCTGACCCTGGGGTGAGCGATACGATCCTGAGCGCGCACCAGTTCCAGCTCGTAGCTGCCGCAGGCCTGGGTCTCCAGCAGTACTTCATGGACGGCTGCCGCGGCGAATTCGAACGCTTCAACCAGGTCGTCACCCAATAGGACCCGTGCCAGAAACAGCCCGGACGTAAGGTCGCCCACGCCGACCGGCTGACGAGGGAACGCCAGCAGCGGACGGCGCAGATGCCAGCTTGCCTCGGCAGTCACCAGCAGCATTTCAAAGCCGTCGGCGGCCTTGCCGGGATAATCCAGGTGCTTGACCACCACGGCTTCTGGGCCTCTTGCCAGCAGCGCGCGGGCCATTGCGAGGCAATCGAGCAGGGACTCCGGTTTGCGGCCCGAGAAGCTGTCCAGCTCCAGCTGGTTGGGGCACATGAAGTCCGCCATGGCGGCGGCTTCCTGGAGCAGAAAGTCACCGACTTCCGGCGCAACGATGCAGCCTTTTTCCGGATGGCCCATCACCGGGTCGCACAAGTACAGCGCCTTGGGGTTGGCGGCCTTGATACGCGCCACACCGGTCAGAATGGCCCTGCCCTGCGCCGCACTGCCCAGATAACCCGACAAGACGGCATCGCAGTTGCCCAGTTCGCCGATCGCAGCGATACCGTCGATCAGTGCGGGGATCTGCTGCGGGGCCAGCACCTCACCCGTCCACTGCTTGTACTGGGTGTGGTTGGAGAACTGAACCGTGTTGAGCGGCCAGACATTGACCCCGATACGCTGCATCGGGAACACCGCTGCGCTGTTCCCGGCGTGGCCGAATACCACATGGGACTGAATGGCGAGCAAGTGGGGCGTACGTTTCATGGCGGGTAGAATCCTGAACACGATGCAAGTGCAGTAATGATAAATATAAGTCGCGCAGTATGGCTGTAAATCCCTCCGGGCAGTTAAGCTGGTCACTCCTTTGTTGGAGCACTCCGTCATGCTGACCCTGGGAAACATTTTCGTGCTGATGCTGTTCGCGAGCGCCGCGGCCTGGTGGTGGCACGCCCACGGTTTGCGAGAAAAAGCGCTGGCACGTGTGAAGCAGCATTGCGCACGCCTCGAGCTCCAGTTGCTCGACGATGCCGTTGCCCTGCGCCGCCTGACCTTTGCCCCCGACGCTCAGGGCCGCAAGCGCCTGGCTCGGGTGTATGGCTTTGAGTTCACCGTCACAGGCGAACAACGCCACCCCGGTACGATCACCATGTTCGGCGCGCACACCGCGCACATCGAACTGGCGCCCTACCCGTTCGAAATCAAGACACCACCGCCCAGCGCAGAAGTCATTCAGATGAGCGAATGGCGTCAATCGCATCAGAAGTGGAAGCAGTAGCGGGCTATTCAGCTTTGACGTCTGGATGAGCGTGAGCCAGCGCGCAGCGTCATCGCAGACAAGCCCGCTCCGACGAAAACTCATTTTGCAGGTGTTTCAGGACTTGCTGGTGCCACTCGGCGCTAGCGTGCAGCTTTGTGCTGAGCGCGCATCACACCAGACACTCCGCCATCTGCGCCTGCAACTTATCCACATCCTGGGGCACCGAGAAGATCAATTCCAGGCGTGAGTCCTTGCGCCATTCGCTGACCTGCCAGGCAATCGGCGCGCCGTTTGCGACGTTGCCGGAATACCAGCCGCCCTCACTGTGGATAACCATCTTCGCCCTTTGCCAGGTCAGGCTTTCCAGCCAATGCATCAGCCGTTGCAGATCGAACTGTTGCGACGAATGCCAGCGCCAGCCGACGCTCCAGCCGTCAGGGCTGCTCTGACTCAGGCA
This sequence comes from Pseudomonas coronafaciens pv. oryzae str. 1_6, assembly GCF_000156995.2. Classification (NCBI taxonomy): domain Bacteria; kingdom Pseudomonadati; phylum Pseudomonadota; class Gammaproteobacteria; order Pseudomonadales; family Pseudomonadaceae; genus Pseudomonas; species Pseudomonas coronafaciens. Next base: position 5,473,007 of record NZ_CP046035.1, read on the forward strand.
TATCGGCACACGCGGGTTGGCCCAGAGCGCAGGCAGCTGGCCAACGCTTTCGGGTAAGGCAAGGTTATCCACAGACTGTTTATCCACAGCCGAACCGTCGACAAACCCTGGCAAGCAGTGCAGCGGCAGTTCGCCGTGGCGGGTCCACAGCAAGGCATGCGGCTTGAGTTGCGCGGTCAGTGACTGACGCGACGGCAGGTCCAGTTGTTCGGATTTGTTCATCACCACCAGGCCTGCCTCAACCAGCGCCTCGCGTTGCGTGGCAGGTAACGGGAGCCCCGCAGCCATTGCTTCCGAGTCCAGCACCATCACGCTGCGCTGAACCGAAAGCACGCCACGCCAAGGCGCTTCGCGCAGTTGCGCCATCAGTTGCGCCGGGTGCCCAAGGCCTGAGGGCTCGATCAACAAGCGATCAGGTCGGGCCTGACGCAACAATCGTCCCAGACCGATCTGAAAAGGCACACCGTTGACGCAACACAGGCAGCCGCCAGCCACTTCGCCAAGTGCGATACCATCGGCGGCGGTGTTCAACAATGCGGCATCCAGGCCGATCTGACCGAACTCGTTAACCAGTATGGCCCAGCGCTCATTGGCAGGCTTCTGCGCCAGCAGGCGTTTGATCAGTGTGGTTTTGCCGGCACCCAACGGGCCTGCGATGACGTGCGTGGGGATGTTCTGCAGCATGAGATCACTTTTGACGAATGCGTGGGTCATTGAAGAGCAAGGGAAGGTTACGATGCAAGTAATACGGCGTGCTCGCCTGGCAGTGATGCTGCTGGCGATGTCTTCGGGCCAGGCGTGGGCGCAAGCCTGCCTGGTACACAGCCAGGCAGAACGGCTCGACATCAAAGTTTGCCAGGAAAATATCAATATCCCGGCCAACCTGTTCAAAGACAGCTTCTGCCAGCCACAACTGGCCGGGCAGAAGACTGAGACGACCTACTCTGCGCAATGCCCGAGCGGTGCGTTCGGCATCTGCCGCAATGCGCAGGTCGCCAACATGCCTTACCGCGAGAACATTCACTATTACGGCGTCGCCAGTGATTCGCTGTACCTCAAGCCCTTTTGCGAAGGCCAGAGCAAAGGCCAGTGGGTAACGCCGTAAAGCGCCTTACGCCAGCCAGTCAAGGGTCAGAATAAGCCTGCGCTCGTTATTCGCCAGCGGCGGCGAACGGTGGATAAGACCGAAGCCTTCATTGCCATGCCAGCGCTCCCCCTTGAGCAGCGCCACGTCGCCGCTGCCCACCTGCTGGATGATGGCGGCATCGTTCGGCTCGGCTTCAGGACGACCGAGCTGCGTGCGGTCCATCACATCCTCGTGCAGCCACTGACTGCCCACACCGCCATAGGTGGTAATCAGGCGCACCGGCACATGATCGACATGGAAGCGCGGGCACATGGCCTTGTCGAGCACCCTGAGACGCAGCCCGACACATTCGGCCCCCAACAGGCAGGCGTAGGCGCTCACCAGCCAGGAAACGTCAGCGATGAAGCCCTGATAGCCATGCAGGTCGGCATATCCCGGTGCAAGCATGCTCAGATTCGGCTCGACGTCGCCGCCCTTCACCTCAAGGGTCATTGATTCGGCAAGCGGCTCGTTCATCGACAGCAGCAAAGCGCTGAAGTCCTCGATGTGCGCAGGCAGGCGGCGTTGCCAGACCGCAAGATTGACATCGTTCTCCAGTACCTCGCTCAACACGCCGGGCGTATCGCCCTGAACCTGACGCACGGATGACTGAAAGTTCAGAAGAGGCGCGAGCATCAGGCAGCCACCTCTTCCATGTGCCACGACCCGAACGGATCCTCCAGCTGGCTCCAGGACTCGACGCTATCTGCCATTTCGGCGTCGCTGAGCAGGCACCCGTCCAGCTCGGAGGTCAGCAGCGCAAAATCAATGTTTTGCCCGATGAACACCAGCTCCTGACGGCAGTCTCCGGTTTCGGCGGACCAGTTTTCAAGAATCGAAGCAACGCTTTCCTTGTCCTGAGGCCAACTGTCACGGCCCACAAAGCGCCACCAGCGCCCGGCAAAACCATGCCGCATCAGCCCGCCCGCCTGTGACCAGCTGCCCGCGTCCTTGTATTTGCTGGCCAGCCAGAAGAACCCTTTGGAGCGCAGCAGTTTGCCGTTGGTCCATGGGCGATTGATGAAATCGAAGAAGCGTTGCGGATGAAAGGGGCGACGAGCGCGATAAGCCGTCGAAGCGATACCGTACTCCTCGGTTTCCGCTACGTGCTCACCACGCATTTCCTTCAGCCAGCCCGGGGCCTGGGAAGCACGCTCGAAGTTGAAACGCCCGGTATTGAGGATCTTCGTCAGAGGCACCTGACCCATGACCATCGGTACAATTTCGGCATCGGGATTCAGGCGTTTCAGAATCGCCATCAACTCCTCACGCTCGCTGGAGCTGATCAGGTCGATTTTGCTGAGCAGAAGCACATCGGCAAACTCGATCTGCTCTATCAACAGGTCGGTAATCGAGCGGTCGTCGTCCTCGCCAAGAGTTTCACCGCGCGAGGCAAGGCCTTCTGCAGCCTCGTAATCAAGCAGGAAGTTCACTCCGTCGACCACGGTGACCATCGTGTCCAGCCGCGCCAGGTCGGTAAGACTCTGGCCGGCTTCGTCGCGGAAGGTGAAGGTTTCCGCGACGGGCAGCGGCTCGGAAATGCCGGTGGACTCGATCAATAAGTAGTCAAAACGACCGTCCTGAGCGAGTCTGCTGACCTCCTCAAGCAGGTCCTCGCGCAAGGTGCAGCAGATGCAGCCATTGCTCATCTCGATCAGTTTTTCTTCTGCGCGGTTCAGGCTGACATCACGCTGAACTTCGCTGCCATCAATGTTGATCTCGCTCATGTCATTGACGATGACGGCCACGCGCAGATTTTCACGATTGCGCAGTATGTAATTCAGTAAAGTGCTTTTACCGGCACCGAGAAAACCGGAAAGAACGGTCACAGGAAGGCGGTTGGGCATCAGGATTCTCCAGGCGGTGCAAGGCTCGGGCCTTGTTCATGTCGGCTGCAACGAACCCCTGAAGCAACCGACTCTAATCACTTTGCGATGTTATAGTATAACAACACAAAATAGCTATCAGCCTTGATGACGGGTTTTTCATGAAAGAACTGGCAATGGGCTTGATCATGCTTGTGACACTGAGCAGTACAGCCGCGATGGCGGCTGCCCCAGACCTCGCACGCTGTACGCGCAGCGCAACGGTGCTGGCCTGCCACGACGCGCTGGGCAACAGCTACAGCGTGGTGACAGCCGGGTCGACAACCTGGTTGAGGGGCTACGAGCGGATAGACAACCGCCGCTGGGCTCAGACCAATAGCCGCTATGGGCAACTGACGTTTTTTACCGGGTTGGCCTCGAATGGCGAAGCCTGGGTTGGCAGCGTGCAGCGTGTGGGCTGGACGACGATCACGCGGGTATCTAGCTCAAGCGGCACGCGCAGCAAAATCACCTGCAGCCGGTTGAACGGCTGCCGCTGATAAAGTCAGGCTTGCTGTTCGCGCTTCTGCGCCTGCACCCAGGCCATGTGCGAATCCACAGGCGGGTTGCGCTGGAAGTAACGTTGCAGCCCCTCGAACAACCCGTCGGCAACGGCTTGCTGATGGCGCGCTGTGACAAGGCGCTGGCTGTCGCGGCTGTTGGAGATGAACCCGGTCTCGACCAGAATCGACGGCACGTCAGGCGACTTGAGCACCGCAAAGCCTGCTTGTTCAACGCGCTTCTGGTGCAGCGTGGTGATGCCTTCCAGGCTGCCCAGAACGGTATGGCCCAGTTGCAGACTGGCAGCGATGGTAGCGTTCATCGACATATCGAGAATGACCCCCGCCAGCATCGGGTCCTTGTCCTTGAGGTTGAGCAGCGAAGACGCCCCCAGCAAGTCTGCGCCGTTCTCGCGCTGCGCCATGAAGCGCGCAGTCGCCGACGTTGCTCCGCCTTCGGACAAGGCAAACACCGAAGCCCCCGAAGCAGTCAGACGAGGCGCAGCGTCGGCATGCACCGAGATGAACATGTCGGCGTTGGATTTATGCGCGAACTCGACGCGCTTGCGCAGCGGCACGAAGAAATCATCGTTGCGCACCAGGCGCACATCGAAGCCCTTCTCGCGTTTCAGGCGTCTAGCCAGCAACTGAGCGATGGACAGCACGACATCTTTCTCGCGTTCGCCACGAGAACCGACTGCGCCAGGGTCCTTGCCGCCATGACCGGCGTCGACCACGACCATGATGTCGCGGCCGGTGTGCGCCTTGCTGCTCTGAATCGGAACCGGCACGGGTGGCGGCAATTCGGCCATCTGTACGGGGGCGCGCGCGGTGGAACTCATGTCCAGCACCAACCGATGACCCTGCGCACCTTCCGGGCCGAGCAGGAAGCTGTTGAGCTGCACAGGAGCGGTCAGGTCCAGAACAATGCGCGTGTCATCGCCTGTACCGTAGTGCCCGGAGCGAATCGATTTGATAACTGTGCGATCTAGCGCTAACTGACTGAAGTCGCCGGTCAGCCGAGAACCGCTGACATCAATGATCAGCCGGTCAGGTGCAGTGAGCGTGAAAGTCTTGTATTGCACGGGGCCGCTGAGGTCGAGTACCAGCCGCAGCTTGTCATTGGTACGCCACAGGCGTGCATTGCTGATTTGCGTGGCATAGGCGCCCAACGGCAGCGTCAGGGCGGCGCTGGCCAGCAGCATATTGAGCAATACTTGGCGTCGGTGCATGGAATGTCTCAAAGAGCAAATCGAGCATCCCGGCTCACGAAGGGTTCATCCACATTATTAGTAACAATATAACATGCAGTTACGCGTGAAAGATGAAGCCCTTCATGAAGATTCCGTCATGAAACACAGGTAGATAACGACAAAATCTCATCGTTTTCATGAACTGTGTTCCACGTGGAACATAACTCTATGAATTTGATCAGGTACGCGGCGCAACGTTGCCGCATTGCGGGCCTAGCCAGACCGCACGGGTGTCCATGCTGCCGTTCTGTTGCTGGCCAGTCGCATTGAAAGTACCGACCACTTTGGTCGTGAACTCACGGTCGCTAAGGAACTGCGCTTGCCCTGTACCTTGCGCTTTAGGACACGAGAACTGGAAATTCCAGGTCTTGCCGTTGCGAGCGGTGATCTTCTGCGTGCAGCCTGAAGCAGGATCGGTCAGCGGAATGTCGTCCGCCTGCACCTGAGCTTGAGTCAGGCAGGCACGCACGCCTTTACCGCCGAGCGTGACACCCTGCTTTTTCATCATCTGTTCCATCATGGCACGCTGCTCAGGTGGCAGGTTCTGCAACTGCCCCAGCATCAATTGCATGTCCGGCAATTGCTGGCCATCCACCTTCATATTGCTAGAGGTCAGTTCCCAAAGGCCCGGCTGCAGCATTTGCGCCTGAGCCAACGGGGTCGCCAGGCAAAACATCCAAGCCAACATGCGTTTGTTCATTTCAAGTTTCCTGATCAGGCATTTGCAAGTGCGGACAAGGCCGGAGCAAACCAGCCGAAAGATAAGCCTTAGACGACACAAGCGTCGTCCAGTTGCACGGCTAATAAAATAGCGACATTCCCGCCCAGCTGTGGTCTTTTAGGCGATCAAGGCGAGGAGCATTGTTCCACATGGATTATCACGACCCGTATTTTTTCGGTTATGTCATTGGCTTCATACACCTGCTGGGCACAATTGCCGCCATTCACGCCTTGTTGACCGTACGCACCTCCCAAGGCGCGATTGCCTGGGCGATGCCGTTGCTGTTCATTCCCTACTTCACTTTGCTGCCCTATCTGATATTCGGACGCAGTTCATTCGACGCCTACATCAAGGCGCGCCGTGAGGCCAACAAAGAGATGCGTGCAGCTATCGGCAATCTCAATTGGCGGCCGTGGATCGAAGAAGCCGTGGCAGCGCGTCGGTCGGATGCCTACGAGAAGCTGCGCGCGATGCCCAAGCTGGGGAACATGCCTGCGTTGGCCAACAACAAGGTCAGGTTGTTGATCAATGGCGAAGAAACCTTCGGAGCGATTTTTCAGGCGATCCGCGAGGCGAAACAAACTATTCTGATTCAGTTCTTCATCATTCATGACGACAAGCTCGGTCGGCAATTGCAAACACTGTTGCTTGAAAAGGCCGCCCAGGGCGTGGCGATCTTTGTGCTGTATGACCGCATCGGCAGCCATGCGCTGCCGTGGTCCTATATCGAGAAGTTGCGCAACGGCGGCGTACAGGTCAAGGCATTCGCCACGCGCAGTGGCTGGCTTAACCGTTTCCAGATCAACTTCCGTAATCACCGCAAGATAGTGGTTGTGGATGGTCTCAAGGGCTATATGGGCGGGCACAACGTCGGCGACGAGTACATGGGCTTGAAACCGCCGCTGGCACCGTGGCGAGATACTCATGTGGAAGCCATCGGGCCGGTGGTCGCCTGTCTGCAGGAATCCTTTGCCGAAGACTGGTTCTGGGCCACCCGTGAGTTGCCGCCACTGAGCCTGCCCGACGAATTTCCCGAAGATGGCGTACTCTGCCAGTTGCTGACCACAGGCCCGGCAGACCCGCAGGAAACCTGTTCGTTGTTCTTCGTCGAAGCTATCCACGCTGCCGAAGAGCGCGTGTGGATCACCAGCCCCTATTTCATCCCCGATGAAGCGGTTACAGCAGCGCTGACCCTCGCGGTACTGCGCGGCGTCGACGTGCGACTACTGCTGCCTTCGCGCCCTGACCATTACGTGGTTTACGCGGCCTCCAGCCTTTACGCGTTCGATGCCGTGCGTGCAGGCGTCAGAGTATTCCGCTACGGCCCGGGTTTTCTGCATCAGAAGGTGGTACTGGTGGATAACGAAATCACCGCCATCGGCAGTGCCAACCTCGACAACCGCTCGTTCCGCCTCAACTTCGAACTGATGCTGTTGACAGTGGACAGCGACTTCTCCAGTCAGGTCGAGGCCATGCTCGTCGCCGACTTTGCCGTGGCGCGGGAAATATCCTTGCAGGAAAGCCACGAAACCCGACGCCTGCACCAGCTTGGCATGCGCGTGGCGAGGCTCATTTCGCCGATCTTGTGAGGTGCCTGGAGCCCGCGTTGCAGGTCAGCGATAAATGTCCTCGCGCGTCAGAGGAAGCCCCGTAGACCCATCGGCGAAAGGTTTCACGGCAAGTATCTGATGCAGGTTGATCCAGCCTTTGGTGAAGCCGTAGGCACACCCCGCCAGGTACAGACGCCAGATGCGCAGGGTATGTGCGGGAACGATGTCAGAGGCTTCACTGAGCCGCTCTTCAAGACGCGCGCTCCAGTGTTCCAGCGTCTTGGCATAGTGCGGACGCAGACTCTCGACGTCGACCACTTCCAGCCCGGCGTCGCTGATGTGGGCAGTCATCATCGCCAGGTGCGGCAGCTCGCCGTTGGGGAACACGTAGCGGTCAATGAACTCTCCTGCACCGCGCCCCACCGGGCGGCCATCGGTATGCAGTGCAGTGATACCGTGATTCATCACCAGCCCGCCCGCCTTTACCGCGCCGAACAGGCATTGCGTGTACAGCGACAGGTTGGCGTGCCCGACATGCTCGAACATGCCAACACTGACGACCTTGTCGAAGCGCGCGTCCTGCGGCAGATCGCGGTAATCAAGCAGTTGCAGATCAACCTGATCCTGCAGCCCTTCGGCACACACTCTCTCGCGGGCAAGCGCAAGCTGCTGCTGACTGAGGGTGATACCGAACACCTTCACACCGTATTCGCGAGCGGCAAACCGTGCCAGCCCGCCCCAGCCACAGCCGACGTCCAGCAAGTGCTCGCCTGGTTTGAGGCGCAGCTTGCGGCACAGATGATGGAATTTGTCCCGCTGCGCCTGTTCCAGAGTCTCACTGCCGGTCTTGAAATACGCGCAGGAATAGACCATCTCCCGGTCAAGCCAGAGCTGATAGAAGTCGTTGGACACGTCGTAATGGTAGGCGATCGACGCAGCATCGGTGTCCTTGTCATGGCGAACCCGTGACGGAGAACCGTCGCTGTCGTCATCCTCTACCAGCGCGTGCGTCAGCTCATCGCAAACGCGCACGACTTCGCTGATCGAGCCTTCGAGTTCCAGACGTCCTTCGACAAATGCGCTGCCCAGCAAGCCCAGGCTGGGGTGCGTGAAATCGGCCACCAATTGCGGATCCTTTATCACGATGGTGACGCTCGGCGCAGGGCCGAGATCCATCTGATAGCCGTCCCACAGCTTGAGCCGCAACGGTAAATGCAGGTTTTGAAAAGCCGTTGGAAGTTGCGTATGCATTCAAAATCACCCCTTTATCCAGAAACTCAAAAAAGAGTAATCCAGCGAGGCCCCTGCTAAAGGGCCAGTAAAGGCTATCGGCGACGGCATAACTGCGATGAATCGACTTCGGGGGAACAGCCTTGTGCCCACTGATTCGAGCCGGGTAACAGCCTGAATTCGGATCACGCATTGAAGACTAGCGCTTAATTTGTAACAGAACGCTTCAAAGCTCAAGCCATTTTCAAACCTGATCAGGTTCGTCGGCTAGAGCCTTGGCACAGCGCATAACATGCTTAAAGCTTGAGCAGAGGCTCCTGAAAGCGCAGCAAACGCCCGGCATTGCCTAACACCAGCAGCGTGCTGAGATTGTGCAGGATAGCCGCGACCATGGCGCCTGCTGCGCCAAGCAGACCAAAGGCCGCCAGCGCAACGATCGCCAGGGTCCAGCCCAGGCCAATGATGACGTTGACCTGCAATGTCTGGCGGCACTGGCGGCTCAGTCGCACGCATGTGCCCAGTCGACGCAGATCGCTGCCGATCAGCACGATGTCGGCAGAGGCCAGGGCGATGTCCGCCCCGCCCGCCCCCATCGCAACGCCCACCACACCCGCCTTGAGGGCCAACGAATCGTTAACGCCGTCGCCCACCACCATCGGCCGGAAACCACTGGCAATTTCGCCCATGACGCGGTTGAGCTTATCTTCAGGCAGCGCCTGCGCCTGAACATCAGCGATGCCGATTTCCCGAGCCAGGCTGTCGGCCACGCTCTGCCGGTCGCCGGTCAGCAGCAATTGCCTTCCCATTCCCAGTTCGCGCAACTCGAGCAAGGCAGCTTGTGCTTCCGGTTTGACGCTGTCGGCCAGCAGCAGCCAGGCCAGAAATACACCGTCCAGAGACAGCCCGGCCAACGGGCCGTCATGGGCCGGTACAGCAGGCGTGGCAATGCCGAGCTGTTCGAAAAGCTCGGGCCGACCCAAGGCCGCTTCGCCATGCTCGGTTGATGCCACGACACCCAGCCCTTGGCGTTCACGAGTATCGGTCAGTGGCAGCAATTGATGGTTATCCACAAGCCCGGCCAATGCACGGCTGACTGGGTGGCTGCTGGCCGAACCCAGGCTCGCCGCCAACTCCAGCAATTGGGGATGTTCCGGACCTTCTGCCTGCACCGTTTGCAGACGCAGACGCCCGAATGTCAGCGTGCCGGTCTTGTCCACCACCAGCGAGGTCAGGTCCGCCAGCTCTTCGAGAAACGCCGAGCTGCGGATCAGAATCCCGTGGCGCGCCGCCACGGCAATGCCGGCGATGGCAGTGGCTGGCGCCGAGAGCACCAGCGCACATGGACAGGCAGCCACCAGCACCGCCAGCATTGCCTGCGCATCCTGGGTGATGAACCATGTCAGCGCTGCAATCAGCAACACCAGCACCATGTAGCTGCCTGCGTAGCGCTCCAGAAGGCGGGTGATCGGTGGCTTAGAGCGTTCGGCGCTTTGCATCAGCGCAATCACCTTGCCCAGCGTGGACTGATCGCCGATACGAGTCACTTCGATGCGCAGCAGGCCATCCAGGTTGATCGCACCACCAAACACCTCAACGCCGATACTCGCTTCCAGCGGCACCGACTCGCCGGTAATGGATGACGTATCGAGGCTCGCTTGCCCGGACAGCACCCGACCATCCGCCGGTACCCGGTCGCCTGCACGCACTTCAACCTGATCGCCGGCCTTGAGTGTGGAGTTATCGACCTCGTGAATACTGCCATCGGCCTCCAGCAAACGCGCCTGGCTGCGTGTCAGGCGGCCCAGCGCCTCAATGGCTTCCTGAGAGCCGATCACGCTGCGCTCTTCCAGCACATGCCCGAAGATCATGATAATCGGCAGCAACGCAGCGGTCATCAGGTCACCCGTAGCCCAGGCGCCCAGCATGGCCAGTGCGATAAGTTGATCGGTGATGCCATGCAGGCTCGGATGCCGCAAGCTGTGCCAGCCCGCGCTGATCACCGGGATCGCTACCAGCAGCGAGGCTGCGCCCAGCAGCAGTTGGCTGACGCCGGTCTGCTCCGGGGAGAAAAAGCGCCAGATCAGCCCAAGACCCAGCAAGCCCAACGCCAGCATCGCCAGAGTCAGTTGCCTGGCAGCGCTCCGCTGCTCCGCGCTGCTCAACAGGCTGCCGGGCGCCTCGACTGTGGCGGCGTCATGGGTGTGAACGGCTTCGCCACTCATTGCGGTGCTCCCTGGATGATCAGGCGGGAATCGTCTTTGGGGTCGACGGTGGTGACCGAACCGGCCTGGCGCAGAATGCCCGGCACGCGTTCTCGGTACAGTCGCTGCATCAGGCCAGGATCGCTGCCGCTTCGCGCCGACTCCGACAGACTGGCTACGGTAGCAGTGTCGGCCTGAGCCTTGGCCAGCCTCTCCGACGCCTGGGCGTGCGCCACTTGCAGGGTCCGGTCAGCCTGCTGGTTGGCGTTCTGGGTCAGTTTCTCGGCGTCCGTGCGCGCGTTAGCCACGGCCTGATCAGCCTGCTGACTGGCTGTCAGTACGGCATTGAACGCATTGACCGCCGAGGTGGGCAGGCTCGACTGCACATCGACCCGTGCAACCTCGATGCCGATGCCCATGCCGGTCGCATCAAGCTCTGCCAGACGCTGGTTGATGCCGCGCACCAGATCACCGCGCAGCCGTTCTCGGCGTTCGGCGGCTTTACTGTCGGCGCTGATCAGCTCGGGCCGGGCCACCAGAATGGTGTCCAGGTCGCGCGCGGCAGTCAGCGCCACGGCGCTGCGATTGACCAGCCGGTCCAGCGCAGGCAACACATGGTCACCCTGCAGAACGAAGGACCTGGGGTCGATCACTTTATAGAACACGGTCACATCCAGTTGCACGACGCCCGCGTCGCCAGTCAGCAAAAAACCCGAGCCTGCCAATGCATCGCTCATGGGCGCCGACAAGGTCGCGATCTCATCGGCTTTCAAGGCCGCAGGCGAGCGCAGCAAGGTTTCTACCCGGCGCTCTATCACTCGATCAGCCGACGGCAGCAGCACCACCTGCTCAAACGGTTGCGGCCAGGCAGTCAGCAAGCCTGCGTTCTGAACCCGCTCGAGCGCGCCGAAACGCATCACCACCGCACGGTTCTGCGGGTCGATTTCGCGCACGTTTGACGTCATCCAGCCAAGCGCTGCCAGCAGGGTAACGCCATATAGCCCGATGAACGCCAGACGACTGGCCTGCAACCAAGGGCTGTTAACAGGCGGCCGTTGCGCCACAGGCTCGCTCATGGCTGCGTTCCGCTCTTGCCGTCCAGCGTCGGCGGGCCATCCACCAGCACCCGGAACGGCGCGGCGTCGGTGCGCAGAATCAGGCGCGTACCTGGCGTCACGATAGTGCCCAGTGTGTCCAGCGAGCGCAGCAGGTTGTACAGCTGCGGTGAGCCAGCGTAGGCACGACCGTAGATCTGCGCCGCCTCGACCCGGGACTGCGCCTCGATATCGGCGGCCTTGACCGTCGCATCCGCTTCGACAATGCGCGCATCACGCTCGGCTGCCGAGCGTATCTGGGCCGCCTCGCGCTTGCCCACTGCGGTGCGCTCGGTGGCGATGGTTTCCCGCTCGGCGCGCATGCGGTCCACGGTGGCGTTGAGTGTTACCGATGGCAATGTAAGTCGCTCGACGCCCACTTGCAGCACGCGCACGCCATAGGTTGCCAGCAGTTGCTGATCGATCTGCTGACGCAGCTGGTTTTCAAAGGCAGTGATGTTCACTTTGCTGGCGTCGGTATTGACCAGGCTGGACAGGTCGAAGCTGCTCGCAGTGGTCTCCAGCGCAGAGCCGACGAAGGTACGGATTTGCCGCGCGGCCTCGTCAGGCTGGTTCTGTACTGCGCGCATGAAACGCTGCACATTGGCCGCATCGCCTTGCACCTGCCAGGCCACATAGGCCTGAACGATGATGCGCAAGCCGTCGCGGGTGCCGACATCCTGCAAGCCGCTGGAGGTGGTGCGTAGCCGCAGATCCACCGGGATGGTCGCTTCGAACGGCGCAGGCCAGCGCCAGTTCAAACCTGGCTCGAGCAGCACGCGCGACGGGTTGCCGAAACGCGTCACCACCGTGGCCTCCCCCGAGCGCACCTGTACCAGGCTGGCCGCCGCGACGGCGAATGCAATCAGCAGCGCCGCCAGACTTGCCCGTCGCCACGGGAAGCTCGCCGGACCCGCAGCATGATGATGGTGGTGGTGATGCCCATGACCACCATGCCCATGTGTGTCGTGGCTTTCGTGGTCACTGTGATCGTGATGATGATGAAACAGACTCAAGGGACGACTCCTTACTGAACGGCTTTACGCGGCGCCGTTGGGTCTGCCGGTGGGGTGAAAGATCGCAGGTCTATGGTCGGCGCGTTATCGCCGCCCAAACGGTGGTCGAGTATCAGCAGTTTGGCGTTGCCCAGCCCTTCGGTAAGCTGCGCCAGGTATTGCTCGAGCAGAAACGCCTGCCCTGCCTTGGCGTAAGCCTGCCGCTCGGCACTGAAGCGCAGGTCCGCCCCTTGTGCTGTGGCCATCACTTCGCGGGCAGCGCCAGTGGCCTGGTCGCGGGCGACACTGGCGTTGAGCTGGGCCTGATTAGCCTTGTCGCTGGCAGCCCCGCGCTCGCGGGCAATCAATGCCTGCGCGCCGATCTGCGCAGCCTGCACAGCATGGTATGCATTGGCCGCGCCGGCTGGCGGATGGATCGCTTCGACCACCGTGGCGAGCAACTCGACGCCGCTGTCCAAGCGCTTCAGGTCAGCCTGCACTGCCTTGCCGATATCGTCGGCCAGGCCGCTGCGCTGCTCGCCAAGCAGCTCGTCCAGCGTGCGCGACGCGAAGTCATGTACCAGCACGCGGCTGGCCGTGCTGCGGATAAGGGCCGGGATATCAGCGCTGTTGTAGGTAGAGGCCATCGCTGCCGAGTCCGTCAGGCCGATGCGATAGACGAAGCGTACGTCCATATTGACGATTTGAAAGCTTTGCTTGTCGCCGGTACTGCTGGCAATGACCTGGGATTTTTCATTGATGTGGCTGGCATCCCACAGACGGTTGGCGCTGTTCGGCGGCGGGCCTTCGGCAGGGTCCAGTATCTGCTCGGCAGCGTCGGCTGCGGAAACACTGGTCGCCAGCTCATGAATCACGCCGTTCTCCACCGCCAGAACACGCCCGAATGGCCAAGGCAGCCCTGCATGCAGCCCTGGGCCGAAGACCTCGACCGGTTTGCCGAAACGCTCGTAGATGCCTCGTCCCTGCATGGGTATTTCATGCACGCCACTCAACGCCCAGCCCAACGCAGCCACCGCCGCCAGTACCGGCATAAAGGCGCGGCGCATGTAGGTGAAGGCCCAGATCTGGCGCAGATCAATACCAAAACGATTGTGCAGTTCGTGCTGCAAGGCCATCAGCGGGCGCGGTGGCCAGCGCAGCAGGTCAGCGATAAAGCTGCTGGCCAGCAGACGCGGCTCGACGCGAGGGTTGCGCGGGCTGAAGACCGACAAGCCCGCGCGCAGCAGGAACTCGAATGCGACACCCATCGGCAGCAGGCCGATCAAAACGGCCAGACGCACAGGCCAGACCCTGTCGGCACTGGAGAAAAACAGGCACAGCGCACCGATCAGCATCACGGCAATGGTCATGCGGACCAGTTGCGCCAGCGGCCCTGCTTCCGGGGCCTGGCCATCGGGCTCGCTGCTCAATTGACGCTCGATGACCAGCAACCCGAATGCAAGCAGCAGCATCACACTACCGGCCAGGCTGCTCGTCGCCGAGAGGTCCGTGCCGAGCAACACCAGATTCCAGAAGGTACGGATAACGATCAATGCCAGCACAGCCCAACCGGCCAGCCACAGAGTCGATGCACCGATGTGCCTGATCAGCGACTCACCCGAGTCACTGAGTCGGGTCAGCAGACGCTCGTACCAGCCGCTTTCATCCAGGGTCACGGGTGTTTCGGAAAGCACTCCAGCGTCGAAAGCGCCCAACGCACGAGCGCGCCACAGTGCCACATGTTTCGCAGATTGCAGGCCAGCGGTCAGTAGCAGCAGCGCTGCCGACACGTTGCCGAGCACGGCCATCCACAGGGAGCCAGGGGAAAACAGGTCGATGGAAAACGCCAGCAACAGCCCGAAGGCGCCTGCCCCGCCGGTCAGGTACATCAGCCGTCCAAAACGCTTGACCTGCTGCATCGCCATTTGAAACCGCGGCAGACCTTCCAGGCCTGCATGCTCATCCAGATCAACCCGCATCAACTACCCCGGAACCCGCTGATTATTGCCCTGTGACAGACCCATGCATTGGCATGAGAATGCCTGCGCATCATAGCGTTACGATATAACACGCAGAGTGAAACTTTCGTCAGGACTATTAGCTGAACGAATGCGATATAGCCGCAGCGCACTGTCTGAAACTTGTCCCAAAGAGCCCGGCAGCACCCTTTTCGACCACCCGTGCGCCACTAAAATCGTTGCTGAATATTGCTTGGCGGAATGAATTGTTGATGGTGGTGTAAGTACCTCGGCGGTCGGACAGTTATACACGGCTGGTCTGGAGGCCTTGAGCTACGTGGCGATGGGCGATTCCGGTGGGCCTTGATATCGTCTTCTTTTGCAGCGTAGCACCGTAATCATTGCGCATGATCGGCATTTTTTTTTGGCCGATTTCCGAACCGTATCTCGTCTTTGTTATCTGTTGTGGGTAGTTTGCGTTCGGCAAGGAGTCGTTGGCGCGCCATTTTTTGTGCAGGACGCACAGAATTACTCAGAGGCTTCACCCTTATGAATCGCAGAAATCTCCTGAAAGCGTCCATGGCGTTGGCCGCTTACAGCAGCGTGTCGGCTTCAGGGCTTTTCGCCGCTCGAGCGTTAGCCGCAGCGGCCGATGGCGAGATCGAGCATTTCGATTTTGCAGAGCTGCAAGCTCATGCCAAGAAGCTCGCGAGTAAAGGCTATGTGAGCAACAAGCAAGTCCTGCCACCGGTGTTGGCGAACATGACGCCGCTGCAATTCAATGCCATTCGCTACGACCCGAACCACTCGCTGTGGAAAGACGTCAACGGTCAGCTGGACGTGCATTTTTTCCACGTCGGCATGGGCTTCAAGACGCCGGTGCGGATGTACAGCGTAGACCCGAAAAACAAACAGGCGCGGGAAGTGCATTTCCGCCATGACCTGTTCAATTACGAAAGCAGCGGCATCGACAAGAATCTGGTCAAGGGCGACCTGGGTTTTGCCGGCTTCAAATTGTTCAAGGCGCCAGAAATCGCCATCAACGATGTCGTCTCGTTCCTCGGCGCCAGCTACTTTCGGGCTGTGGACAGCAACAAGCAGTACGGGCTGTCGGCACGCGGTCTGGCAATCGACAGCTACGCCAAGCGTCAGGAAGAATTTCCCGACTTCACCAAGTTCTGGTTTGAAACCCCGGACAAGAATGCGACCCGCTTTGTGGTGTACGCGCTGCTCGACTCACCCAGCGCGACCGGTGCCTACCGTTTCGACATCGACTGCCAGGCCGGTCAGGTGGTCATGGAAATCGACGCACACGTCAACGCCCGTACCGATATCCTCCAACTGGGCATCTCGCCGATGACCAGCATGTTCAGCTGCGGCACTCACGAGCGCCGCATGTGCGACACCATCCACCCGCAAATTCACGACTCGGATCGTCTGTCCATGTGGCGCGGCAACGGCGAGTGGATCTGCCGTCCGTTGAACAACCCGGTCAAACCGCAATTCAGCGCATTTTCAGACACGGACCCGAAAGGTTTCGGTCTGGTGCAGAGCGATCACGAGTTTTCCAGCTACCAGGACACCGTGGTCTGGTACAGCCGCCGTCCAAGCCTGTGGGTCGAACCCATTACGGCGTGGGGTGAAGGCGAAGTCAGCCTGCTGGAATTGCCGACCACCGGTGAGACGATGGATAACATCGTGGTGTTCTGGACCCCAAAGACGCCAGTCAAGGCCGGGGACTCGATGAACTATGGCTACAAGCTGTTCTGGAGCCCATTGCCACCGGTCAGCACCCCATTGGCTCAGGTCCACGCTACGCGCTCGGGCATGGGCGGATTCCTGGAAGGCTGGGCACCGGGCGAGCACTACCCGACCACTTGGGCACGTCGCTTTGCAGTGGACTTCAATGGTGGCGGTCTGGATCGTCTGCCGGAAGGCACAGGCATCGAGCCTATTGTCACGGTCACTCACGGCAAGGTTCAGGACTTCAATATCCTTGTGTTGCCGGACATCAAAGGCTATCGCGTCACCTTTGACTGGGTACCGGACAGCGATTCGGTCGAGCCGGTTGAAATGCGCATGTTCATCCGCACCGCAGACCGCACGCTGAGCGAGACCTGGTTGTATCAGTACTTCCCGCCAGCACCTGACAAGCGCAAATACCCTTGATGCGCTGAGTCTTCACACCCGAAATAGCGGGGCGCAGGGTCCGACACCTCTCGCCCCGCGCTCTGCGCCCCGTTACGCACAAATCCTGACTAATTAGTTGACAGTTTCCCGAACTGCGACTGATATACGTCGTGTCACGCCGTTGCGAGCATTCGCTCCAGACTTGCACCACCTCCTCAAAGCTCAGCCCTGTCGGCGCGCTCCGCAGCGTCGGGCGGTAGCTTTGTCTGCGCAATTCCCCTGATGCATTTCAGAAGGCACTCAGCATGGCGTTCAACCCTGTGAGCCGCGCCGACGCGCGCGCGTCGATCATGTCCTTTGATAAGTCGACGGTAATGGTGTGGGTCGCCATCAGCCTGATTCTGGTCGAGACTTTCTCCGGAGCCTTGCGCTTCTACTTCGATCAGGCCGGCACAGGCCCCCTGCTCTACTTGCCAAAGGCAGCCTGCATTCTGCTGGCTGTGCTTGAACTGCGCACGTTCAAGGCAGGGCCGCTGTTCTGGACGTTTGTGGTCCTGTGGCTGATCTCAGGCCTGCTGGCCATGCTGCATCGCGCCAGCGTTCACAACCTGGCGTTCAGCTTATTCGCCCTCAGCCCCTTGCTGTTTGGCCTTGTCTGCGGGAAACACCTGTTGCACCGTCGCAAGCTGTTTTGCCAGGCCATCGTGTTCTGCCTGCTGGCGTCCTTGCTGGGGATTGCGCTGGACAGGTTTCTCTCGGTGCCATGGAAGGGTTACAGCTACAACGTCGGCGGAACCGAACTGAGCGCCAACACCACATGGAGCGCTGACGAATCGGACCGCCTCGCAGGCTTTGCCAGAGTGTCCAACGTGCTGTCGATCATGATCGCTTTTTACACGTTGTACCTGTTCATGTTCCTGCGCTCGCGCCTGCTCATGGCAATGCTGGGCGCCGTGGCGCTTTACGCCATCGTGATGACCACCAGCAAAGCCCCCGCCGCCGCATTCGCCGCCACCATCGGCCTGTTGATGATCCAGCGGATGAGCTGGACCTGTCGGGTTATCGGTGTGGTGGCGGTGTTTGTCGGTTTGCTGCTGCCAACGCTGGGGCTGGTGTTGAACCTTGATGCGTACGAGGTCAGCAACGGCAGCTCGATGGCCTCGCTGTATGACCGGCAGATCAACACGTGGCCCAATCTGATTGATGCCATGCGCCGTGAAGGCTGGATGATCACGGGAGCAGGCTTCGGCATGGTCGGCAGCACCATGGGGATATTTCCGGTCGAGGGCGCAGGGATATTTCTCGGCATGGACAGCTCCGCCCTGTACCTGTGGACGATGCTGGGTGTGCTCGGGCTACTGCTGTATGCGCTGCAGATTCCGCTGTTTTTCAGGTTGATCGACGACAAGACCCGCGTCGGCCGAATGCTGCTGACGGTCGTTTTTTGCTGGTGCCTGATCAGCTGGACTACCGACATGTTCGAGGTCGCGGTCGCAAACCTGTTTGCTGGCCTGGCCATCGGTTATGCAATCACTGCCAGAACACCGGCACCCGCCCTTGGCAGCCAGTGATGAATCGCCAAGGCGACTGCAGCACAGTCGCGCCAGCCCCTGCCGCTCCTCCGACATCCGGCGTACCCACGGCCTTCCGAAAAGACATCAACGGACTGCGTGCCATAGCGGTGGTTGCCGTAGTGCTGTTCCACTTCCACCCCGCCTGGCTGCCGGGCGGTTTTGCGGGGGTAGATGTTTTTTTCGTTATCTCGGGGTATCTGATCACCGGGATCATCATGCGCGGGCTGAAAAACGGCACATTCAGGCTGGTGACGTTTTACGCTTCCAGGGCCAGACGCATCGTTCCGGCACTGGCGGTGTTGTGTTTCTGCCTCTTGCTGCTGGGCTGGTTTTATCTGCTGCCACTGGACTACAGCGCGCTGGGCAGCCATGTGGCGAGCAGCCTGGGGTTCGTTTCCAATGTCGTCTACTGGCGCGAGGCTGGTTACTTCACCGCCAGCGCCCATGAAAAATGGTTGCTGCACACGTGGTCGCTGTCGGTCGAATGGCAGTTTTACCTGCTCTACCCGATTACGCTGCTGCTCCTCAGCCGCGTCGTTGCGCTGCACAACCTGCGCTGGTGGGTGCTTGGTGGATGCATGACCGGTTTTGGTTTGTGCATCGTGGCATCGTGGCAAGCGCCAGAAGCTGCGTTTTACCTGCTGCCGGCTCGCGCGTGGGAACTGCTGTCGGGTGGCGTGGCGTGTGTGTTTCCGTTTCAGTTAAGGGCGCTGCAGCAGCGGGCTCTGGAAGCGCTCGGGCTGGCAATGATAGTGGCCGGCTTCTTTCTGCTCTCGGTGCAGGACACCTGGCCGGGGTATCTGGTGGCGCTGCCAGTGCTGGGGACTTTTGCGGTGATCACGGCGGCACGCAATGACTCGTCGCTGACCGGCAATCCGCTGTCGCAGTGGTTGGGCAAACTGTCGTATTCGCTGTATCTCTGGCACTGGCCGTTGGTGGTGTGGATGAGCTACGCCGGCTGGCTGGGCGAAATGCGTACGATATTGCCGGGCATGCTGCTGGCGCTGACACTGGGCCTGGTCTCGTGGCGACTGATCGAACAGCCTGTCAGCAAGCCTGCGCGCGTCGGCCGTTGGAAATTTGCCTCGCTGACCGCTCTGGTTTTCGTCGCAGGCGCGCTGGTGAGCATGAACCGAGGCGTGATAACGCCGCTGCGTGCAATCAGTGTTTCGGACAAAGCGCTGTTTATCGAAGAATACGTCGATCGCCAGCACCACCTGTATGAACCCTATTGGCTGAAGTGCGACGCCTTTTCCGCCATGACCCAGCGCGGGCAGACCGGGATCGACGAGGCCTGCACGCATCAGCAGGGCGCAGGCGGAGTATTCCTGTGGGGCGACTCCCACGCGCAGGCGCTGTCACTTGGGCTGCGCACGTTACTGGCGCGCAATACGCCGTTCTATCAGGTGGCATCGGCCAGTTGCCTGCCTGATCTGCTCGACCACGCCGGACGGGCATCGGCCACCAGCCGGGCCTGTGACTACTCCAACAGAACGGCCCTGCAAAGTATTGAGAGGCTGCGTCCGGATACCGTGGTCATTGCGCAGAAAGACGGCCACGACAAGACTGACTGGCGCCGCATAGCAATTCGACTCAAAGGCTTTGGCGTCAGACATGTTGTGCTGATCGGCCCGCTGCCACAGTGGAACCCATCGCTGCCAAGTGTCATCGTCAACCGCCATTGGGGGCTGACCGAGCCATATATCAACGACCCGGCACTGGACCGCAGCATCATGGCAACCGATCAGACCGCCCGCCAGCTGGCTGCTTCGGCAGGCATCCGCTTCGTCTCGCTGATCGACAAACTGTGCATTGCCGATGCCTGTCGGGTGCGCCCGGAAGACAGCAATTCGCTTTTGCAGATCGACTCGGGGCACCTGAGTGCTGAAGGCTCGCTGTACGTCGTGCGCAACTACGTGCTGCCGCAGTTGATGAACCCGTAGAGGCTCAGTGAAGCTCTTTGAGACGCTCGGCAAACTTGACCAGATCAGCCAGCGAGTCGGCTTCCATCTTGCGCATGACCGAGCCGCGTCGGACCTTGACGGTGATTTCACTGACATTCAGTCGAGCGGCAATCTGTTTGTTCAACAAGCCGCTGACCACAAGGTCCATCACCTGCTTCTCACCCTGATTGAGGCTAAGATAACGGCGCTGCAATTCGCTTTCGACTGCGTCGTTCTGGCGGCGATTGCGGTCCTGAGCCAACCCTTGCTGGATGGCATCCAGCAAGTCCTGCTCGCGAAAGGGCTTGGTCAGAAACTCCACGGCTCCGGCTTTCATCGCCCTCACCGACATAGGAATGTCGCCGTGCCCGGTGATAAAGATGACGGGCAGGAAGATACCTGACCTGGCCATATGCTCCTGAAAGTCGAGGCCGCTCATGCCAGGCATGCGGATGTCCAGAATCAGGCAGCCCGGCGCATCAGGGCGCGAAGCCTCCATGAACTCCCGTGTCGAGCCGAACAGCAGGCTGCGCAAACCCACCGAGGCCAGCAGGTCTTCCAGTGAAGAGCGCACCGAGAGGTCATCATCGATAACGTAGATGATCGGCTCGGCGGCCTGCGGGTCTGCGGTGGGTGTAATCATCAGGTTTCCATCTTTCCAGTGGGCAGCGTGAAGTGAAACGTAGCACCCATTGTCGGGTTGGGTGTGACCCAGATACGCCCGCCGTGGGCCTCGATGATCGACCGGCTGATCGCCAGGCCGATCCCCATGCCTTCCTCCTTGGTGGTGTAGAACGCATCAAACAGCTGATGAACGTGTTCCGGCGGCACGCCGACGCCATTGTCATGCACCGAAAATCCGATATCGCCGCCCTCGCGCCAATCCACCCGAACCTCCAGTTGCGCCTGATCCGGCGCGACCTTTTTCATCGCATCCACACCGTTGAGCATCAGGTTCAGCAGCACCTGCTGGATCTGCACCCGGTCAGCCAGCAACGGCGGCAGGCCTTCCGGAACCTCGACCGTCAGCGCGACGCCCTGCCCGTCTATCTCGCTGTGCGCCAGGGCCACGATTTCAGCCACGGTGTCAGCCACGCTGATCCACTCTTTGTGCGTCGAGGAGCGCTTTGCCAGGGCGCGCACCCGCACGATGATATCGCCGGCACGGTTCGCATCACTCATCATGCGCTCGACCGCCTGACGTGCCTTGTCCAGATTGACCGGCTCGGCGGCCAGCCAGCGCTGGCAGGCATTGCCGCTAATGACGATGGCGGACAGCGGTTGATTGACCTCATGGGCGATGGACGCCGTAAGCTCGCCCAACTGATTGACTCGGGCAATCCGGGCCAGTTGTGAGCGCGCTTCATGAACTGTGCTGATCGCCCGGGCCATGCGCAATGCCAGCCAGGTCGTGATGGCGATGGCGGACAGACTGATAACGCAATTGATCAGCCCGGATGCCTCGCTGCCCCTGGAGGTGGTCATCTCGTAACTGACCACCGTCAGCACCATGCACACCACCGCGACAGCAATAACGCCCCTGACCGGCAACAGTCTGACAGCCAGCAGCACCACCGCGATCTGGAATACCCCCACGGCGATCTCCAGATCGGTCAACGTGTCGGCAATCGCAATGACCAGCGCCAACGCCAGCAAAGCGACCCACCTGACTGCCATCGCAGCCGTGCTGCAGGATTGCGGCTCGTCCATCTGCACCATCTCGCTCTTCAAAAGGCCCGCAGAGTATGTCGTACAAACCTCACGACGGGTTATCCAGACTGAACTGATCGGCCAGTTCGTCGTAGGCAAAAAGCTCGGCGTAACGGCCCCATTGAGTCACCGCGTTCAGGGTCTGCATGGCATCGCTTTCAGACATGAAGTCTTCCAGCTGATCGCGAAAACGCCGCGCGGGTGCCGTGTGCGTGGGGCGATCATCCAGCACCCGTCGAATGTGCGCCACCAGTGGCACGAAACTCAGCAAATGCTGAGCGAACAGTTGCTTGCGTTCATCCACGTCGGCCAGTGCGTAGCGATTCGCCGCAGGCAACAGACGGATGTCACCGCCTTTCAGCTCGGCAAAGCGCAACAGTTGCAGCACCTCGGCAATCGGAAACAATTCGTCGGCGTTGTAATGCAGCGCGCTGGCCAGCTCCGGCAGGTCAGCCTTGAGGCTGTAAGGCGGCGCATGGATCGCTTCAATCAGACCCGCCAGCGCATTAGTCGAGACCTGTGGCAAGACCATACCCAGACCAGTGCCGGGGAATACACCCTGACGGATTTCGCTTGCGTCGTTGTCCTGCGTCATCAGTACATAGATTTCTTCGACCAGCGCCCGGAAGATCGGGTCCTGGCGATTGCGCGGCTGCGGCAGGTCGACCTTGATCTCGCTGATGACTCGCCCCGGATTGGAGGAGAACAGCAGGATGCGGTCACACATCAGCACAGCCTCGGCAATGTTGTGCGTCACCATCAGGATCGACTTGATGGGCATGCGCCCTTCGCTCCACATGTCCAGCAGATCGGTGCGCAGGGTCTCGGCGGTTAGCACGTCGAGCGCGGAAAAAGGCTCGTCCATCAGCAGCACGTCAGGGTCGATCACCAGCGCCCGTGCCATGCCCACTCGCTGGCGCATGCCCCCGGAAAGCTCCTTGGGGTAGGCGCTCTCGAATCCGTCCAGGCCGATCAGGTCGATAGCTGCCAGCGCGCGCTTGCGCCGGACAGCCGCGGGCACACGCTGCGCTTCAAGCCCGACTTCGACGTTTTCCAGTACGGTCAGCCAAGGAAACAGAGCGAAACTCTGGAACACCATGCCCACTGACATCGCCCGCCCTTGCGCCCGGCGAGGGAAGTTGACTTCGCCCTCGGTCGGCACCACCAGCCCGGCAATGGAGCGCAGCAGCGTGGACTTGCCAGAGCCCGACCGGCCCAGCAGACCGACGATTTCGTTCTCGTTAAGTTGCAGTGTTACGTCTTCCAGCACCAGGCGCTCTTTGCTGCCTGTGCCGTACACGTGTCGAACTTTCTGAACATCAACCAGGCAACGCGTTTCGACAGCCATCATGATGGCGCCCTCCCTTAAACAAGATGACCCAAGGTCACACAAGACTCAGACGTCGCTCGGCAAACCCGTACAGCGGGCGCCACAACAACCGGTTGAAAGCAATCACGAAGACCGACATCACGACGATACCCAGTGCGACGCGCGGAAAATCCCCCGCCTGTGTCGCGTTGGCGATGTACGAACCCAGCCCTGCCGCCTGCAGATGCTGATCGCCCCATGACACCGCTTCGGCGACAATGCTGGCGTTCCACGAACCGCCCGAAGCGGTCAACGCCCCAGTGACGTAGTAGGGGAACACGCCCGGCAGGGCCACACGGCGCCACCACTGCCAGCCGCGCATGTTGAACATGCTGGCCGCTTCACGCAGATCGGTCGGCAAGGCACTGGCCCCGGCGATCACGTTGAACAGGATGTACCACTGGGTACCGAGGACCATCAGCGGCGAGAGCCAGATGTCTGGATTCAGGTGCAAGCCGGCAATTGCGATCACTGCAAACGGGAACAGGACGTTGGCCGGAAACGCCGCCATGAATTGCGCAACTGGCTGCAACCGCTCGGCCCACACTGGACGCAGACCAATCCACACCCCGATCGGCACCCAGATCAGGCTGGCGATGATGATCAACACAATCACCCGCAACATGGTCGCAAGACCCAGACCAAACGCCGTGGCCATGTCGCTCAGGCCCAGCGAGGCCTCGATGAACCGGAACAGGTACGTACCACCGGCCAGGCAACCGGCCATGACCAGCCCCAGCCACAGATAATCGATCAACCGCGACACGGCGGGCGTGGGCCTGACCTTCCAGACGTTCGACAGCACGCGCCAGTCGATCAGCATCAGGCCCTTCCACGGGGCGGCCAGCAGCGCGCCGAGCATGGGCGCCAGACGAGAGCGACGCAGCAGGCTGTACATCCAGGAGCGCGGACGCTTCGACGACGCCGTCTGCTCGAAGCGGAATTTGTCCGCCCAGGCGACAATCGGACGGAACAGCAATTGGTCGTAGGCGAGGATCACCAGCGCCATTGCGCCCACTGCCCATGCAATGGCCATGAGGTTTTTCTGCTCGATGGCCAACGCCAGCCACGAACCGATGCCCGGCAGATTGACGGTGGTATCGCCCACCGAAATCGCCTCGCAGGCCACCACGAAAAACCAGCCTCCGGACATCGACATCATCATGTTCCAGACCAGCCCGGGAATGGCGAACGGCAGCTCCAGCCGGGTAAAACGAAGCACGGGCGACAGGCCGAACTGGCGGCTGACTTCGCTCAGGTCACTCGGTACGGTGCGCAACGACTGATAAAAACTGAATGCAATATTCCACGCTTGGCTAGTAAAAATAGCGAAGATGGCGGCGCACTCGACGCCCAGTTGCCGACCGGGAAACAGGCCCATGAAAAACGTGACGGTAAACGTCAGAAACCCCAGCACCGGAACCGACTGAAGAATATCCAGCGCCGGAATAATCACCTGTTCAGCCTTGCGACTCTTTGCCGCCAGCGTGGCCACCACAAAGGTAAACACCAACGAAGCCGCCAGCGCGATAAACATGCGCAAAGTGGTACGCCAGGCATACTCGGGCAACCGCGCGGGGTCGAGGCTTACCGGGCTTGAAGTCAGTACGTCAATTGGCTGCAGCATCTGGCCTGCGCCATACAGCAACAGCCCGACAAACACCGCCAGCAGGACCAGACAGACACCATCGGCCCAATACGTATTACGCGCACCGTGTTTGATAAAACGGGGCGCTCGCAGGCTTTTACCGAATTCAAATATTGAATGCATAGCTCACCTCGAATCGGCTGCACAGGCACGGCCCGGCCAGCTTTATAAGCAGACGGGCTCTCAGCGATTACAAATAAAGGGCAATAGTGGTTGCCGGATAATGAGGACAAGCTTATAGAGTTTCGAACAACTGTTAAAACCTGCAAAAGTAGGTCATGTTGATCCGTCTGTATGCGCTATATATACGAACGTATAGTTATCTAATAAGTGTGTTCATGCCTGTGCTGATAATCAGACCTTGAGTCAGCGGCGTGGCGCAGAGGTGTGGCGCACAGCTTCAGAAATGCGTTACCACGCTGGAGCGCGGGAACGATAGGCGACTGGAAGAACACCATCGTGCCCATGCTCCGCGTGGGTATGCATTTCTGGACGCTCCGCGTCCGACCTCGGGTCAGAGGTGCGGCGCGGAGCGTCACGAAATGCGTTCTGCAGCTTCGCGTTGGCTGGATCAAACGCGGAAGTGGCTGACCATCATCTGCAACTGGCCGCCCAGGCGGGCCAGTTCAACGCTGGACGCGGCTGTTTCTTCGCTGGCTTCTGCTGTCTGTTCGGATACGTCGCGTACGTTGACGATGCTGCGGCTGATTTCGTCTGCAACCGAGCTTTGCTGCTCGGCCGCTGCCGCGATCTGCTGGTTCATCGCCTGAATGCTCGACACGGTCCTGGTGATGCTTTCCAGTGAAGTACCAGCCTTGCGGGTCAGCTCGACACTGCTGTCGGTCAACGTGCGGCTGCCCAGCATGATGCCCGACACCTGGCGGGTGCCGTTCTGCAGGGCAGCGACCAGGCCTTCGATCTCCTCGGTAGACTGCTGGGTACGCTGAGCAAGACCGCGAACTTCATCGGCAACTACAGCAAAACCACGACCCGCCTCGCCGGCACGCGCAGCCTCGATAGCCGCATTGAGCGCAAGCAGGTTGGTCTGCTCGGCAACCGCCTTGATCACGTCCATGACCTTGCCGATCTTGTCGCTTTCCTGCTCCAGGACATTCATGGCATCGGATGAACGAGCCACTTCAGCGGCCAGTCGTTCGATCTGGTCAATGGCTTCGCCGACCACCCTGTCACCCTCGCGAGCCTGCTTGTCGGCATCAGAGGCGGCTACGGAAGCCTGCTCGGCATTGCGTGCCACTTCATGGACGGTCGCGGACATCTCTTGCATTGCTGTGGCGACCTGATCGGTTTCCACCTTCTGGCTATTGACCCCGGCGCTGGTCTGCTCGGTGACCGCCGACAGTTCCTCGGCCGCGCTGGCAATCTGCGTGACGCCATCGCGAATACCGGAAATCAGCTCGCGCAGGGTGGTGCCCATGCGCTGAATGCCCTGTTGCAACACGCCCAGCTCATCGCGTCGGGTGATGGCGTCGGTGTGTGTCAGGTCGCCGGAAGCAATGCGCTCGACAATTGCCAGCGTATCGCGCAACGGACGGGTGATCTGACGCGTGATCACGACAGCAGCGAGAATGCCCAGCAGCATAACCAGCAATACGCAGCCCAGCTGCAGGTTCCGCGCTCGTGCGGCATCCTCCTTGGCAAGCTGCATCTGAATGCCATACAGCTGCTCGCCAAGCTGGACGATGGCCGCGCCTTGAGCGGTCAGGTCTTTACGGACCGCGCCGGCTGTCTGGGTCGTCACCTTGAACGCTTCGACCGAGCCGCGATAACTGCGCAGGGCCGTTTCCAGCCGTACTATCTGCTCGCGATTGGTCGCGTCAAAAGTGGATTTGAGTGCGTCCAGGTGGCCGATCGCAGTATCCAGTTGCTGGAAGACCGCTTTCTCAGACTTCTCATCCGGTTTCACGGTATAGCTGCGAACTTCGTTACCCACCAGAAGCAGGTCCTGCCGGGCCGTATTAACCAACAGGATCTGATCGAAACGCGTCGGCTCCGAAGGGTCCGTCTGTATCACGGCGGTGTTCAGCGATTCAATCGTCTGCGCTGCAGCTGCCGCATTGACTGCCATCTCGGTCCGAACCTTGGAACCGGCCTGATAAGCCGCACGCATGCGGGTGAGCGAGGCTTCGTAATCGCGTGTGACATCAGCCAGCTCGCCCAGAGGTTTGAGGTTGAGCGGGTTGCTGAATCTTTTCAGAAGCGATTGTTGTTGCGTCTTGAAAACGTCCAGTTTGCTCTGCATGTTCTGGGCGGCGGTTTCATCGCCATCGGTGAGCATGTATTGCAGACGCGCGACCCGCAACGAGGTCAGGTTATCCCCAAGTTGAGTGATGTCACCGATTCTGTCGGTGCGGTAGATGAGTTTGTCGAGGCTGGTCCAGCCGACGAAAGCGAGGACGGCAGTAAAAAAAAGAACGGTCCCAAAGCCCAGAGCCAACTTCATGTTGACGCTGATATTGGCAAATCTGCTGTTCATAACATCTCCTGAATATGCTTTTTTATGCGCACTGAAGGAGCTGAAGATTTGTTTTTATGGACAGCAAACCCGCGCGCCAGAGCTATCGGCCGCAGACAAGCAAAACTTGATCAAAAAAAAGAATCAACGTTCGGCCGTTGATTCAGGTGAAGACAGGGGGGCTGTGAGCCCCCCGGTCATATCAAGCATTCAGCTTGAAGCGCGCAACCACATTGCGCATGTCGTGCGCCACACGTGCCAGCTCTTCGGCAGTCACGGCGTTGTTATCGATACCCATCATCAACGTCCCGGAGCTGTTACGGATCTCCATAACGTTACGGTTTATGTCCTCGGAAACAGCATGCTGCTGCACGGCGGCGCTGGCGATCTGCGTGTTCATCTCGACGATCCGCTCGACGCCCTGACTGATACTCGACAGGCTGCCGGAGGCTTCGCTGGCAGCGCTGATGCACGCTTGAGCCTTGTGTTGGCCGGCCTGCATTTGCTGAACAGCAGCGTCGGTTGCAGCCTGCAATTGCTGAATGATGGTGCGGATTTCTTCGGTGGATGCCTGAGTGCGCGATGCCAGCGTGCGAACCTCATCGGCGACGACCGCAAAGCCGCGCCCCTGCTCACCGGCACGCGCTGCTTCGATGGCAGCGTTGAGCGCCAACAGGTTGGTCTGGTCGGCAATGGTGCTGATGACCTGGATGACGCCGCCAATCGACTGGCTGTGCAGGGCCAGCGCTTGAACCTTCTGAGCACTGACTTCAACCTCTTCGGCCAGCGCCTGGATGGTCGAGTGGGCCTGATGCATGATGCGCAGGCCGTTCCGCGAGGCTGTGTTCGCCTCATCCGCAGCCAGCGCTGCACCTTCGGTGTTCTGCGCCACATCGGCAACGCTTGCGGTCATCTCGTTGATGGCTGTGGCCACCTGCTCGGTTTCGGCCTGCTGGGCGTTCATCGACTGCTTGGCCAGGCCGATTGAAGTACCCAATCGTGCGGCCACATCGGACAGTTCATACGACGTACGATCCATGTGCGAGATGGAGCTGGCAAACGCCTCTGCCATCAGGTTGAGACCATTACCGATATCAGCGACTTCGTCCTTGCTGACCACCTGAACGCGAGCGCTCAGATCACCGTCGGCCAAGCGGCGGGTGACACCCAGCAGGCTGTCGATGGCCAGACGCAGAGCGCGGTAGATGCTGAGGAACGCGTAGAACAACAGCAGCCCCATCACTACGCACATGCCGATCACGACTTCGCGCTGCAACAGCAATGCGTCGTAACGCGAGTCCAATTCATTTTTCAGCGCAATCTGAATATCGTCCTGAGCTTTATAGAGGCCCGACACTGCGACGTTGCCGCGCGCACTCAGTGCCAGGCCCTGCTCTGCCGAGAAATTTGTGCCCTTTACATAAGCCTGCAAATCGCTGCGAAAACTGTCCATCGTGGTAGTGGCAACCGCGATGGACTCACCGACATGGCTGGCAAGTTCTGGAGCGCGACGCTTCAGCAGCCGGATACTTTGCTCCAGCTCACCACGAAATTGCAGTTCGTTCTTCAACAGGCCCTCAAGCGAACCACGCATTGTCGGGCTCAGGCCCTGGCCGGTACTCAGCCCTGCAGTAAGCCCGCGGATCTGCCCGGCGACGTTGATTTCTCGGGGCATACGGATGGTGCTCAGATCGATCAAGAACAACGATGCGTAATCTTCGTCCAACACCAGGCCCGACGTTGCCGAAACGTAGTAGATAAAGTTCAGCGTCTGGGCCAGTTGATCATTCCACTGCGCGAACAGCTCGTCCGGGGCTGCGCCCGGCTTGACGCTATCCATCAGAGATCGAGCGCCGTCACGAAGACGCTGCACGCGACTCTCTGTTTCCAGCGCGGCGCCTTGGCGAGCATCCACATCAGCGAGGTTGTTGAAGGCGGCGTCGAGTTGTGTCCGGTTGGTGCTCAGGTCCTGCGCGGCAGAGGCATCACCAGAGAGCAGACGGTTAGTGTGCGCTCGCTGCAGCATTGAAAGTCGCAGGATGGGTGTCACGACCTGCAGATATTCACGACCGGTGCGTTCTTGCGAAATAGAGTCGATGCTGGTGTTCAGGCTGTCGAAAACGCGCAGCCCGAGGACGATTAACGGTATGGCGATGATGATGGCCAGAACGGCGAATTTGGCAGGGAAGCGCAAGCGATTGGTGAGGTAGATGCCCGGCGACAGAATCTTCATGTTGTTCTCTTTTAGATAGGGAGGCCTGATACGGCTAAAAGAACTCCTTTCTTCGTATCTCGACAGGTGCCAAAAGCCATGTTTAACCAAGCTGAGTAGGGACGCCCACCCAGATGAAGGCAATGTGATATCACTTCAGAGCTAAGCCTCCATAGGAAGTTCAATGATGGCCGTCATCTGATACCGGGCTATCGGCGAAGCAGCGTCAAACGTGAACAGGATAAAAACGGAAGGGGGGACAAAAGGAGGTCAAGCACCTGCGTATCATTCGTAGATACTGATCAAAAAGAGTGTTTTCAGATCAAAATGCATAAATAAAACGTTTCAAGTCGATCAATGACTGACGTGGCTGCACGCCGTCATGCGGCATCGTGCCGCACGACGGTGTGCATCATGCTGTAGTGAACCTGAGGCGCTTCACGCCTGGGCCCACTCCACATTTGAAAGCCCGAGCTTTTCAGCCTGGGGTTTGCTCAGCTTTGGTACTGGATCAGAACGGTATTTGGGAATCGCACCGAATCCCGCATCCACTGATGCCCAATGCCAGGCTTCTCTGTTGTCCATGACACCTGCTCTTACATAGAACGTTTTGTAACTGCCATGGAGCAGGTAATCAATACGGTAGTGTTTTTCAGCCATTGTGCAGCTCCTGCTTTGTCGACTCGAAAAACAGATCGCGGCGTTTTCGAAAAATTCAAAATATTAACACCATCATGTAAGTGATAGCATGTAGCCACCTTAAAGAGCTTGGGCAAGACCCGGACGAAGACTTTAATCAACTAATAGTCTTTTCTTATAAGCACTGTTTTTGAAATATTTCACCCGTCGAGCCCCCTTCGCTGAGCGCCCCGCTGCGCCCGGTGTTCAGTGACTTACGCGTCGATCCTGTAGGACAACCAAGATAACTAAATTCTATTGAACTCGTTATTTGACACCGTTCATCCCATGAATTGAAAGTTATGAGCAACGTTTACAGGCCTCTCTTTTCATAACCAATGACTGCGTTGAATCGGCCCATTCATATGGGTTAACGCTTCCCAAGAAACAAAGCCTGAGGAAACGACATGTTCATTCATAACAAACGACTTCAATATACCGTTCGTGTAGCACGCCCTAACCCTGGACTCGCCAATCTGCTACTGGAGCAGTTCGGCGGCGCACAAGGTGAATTGGCAGCTGCGGGACGCTACTTCACACAAGGGCTGAGCGAAGATGATCCAGGCCGTAAAGACCTGTTGATGAGCATCGCTACCGAGGAACTCAGCCACCTCGAAATCGTAGGCTCGATTATCGTCATGCTGAACAAAGGTGCCAAAGGCCAACTGGCTGAAGGCATCGAAGAAGAAGGTGAGCTGTACCGCGCTATCAACGGCAATGGCAATGACTCACACATCACCAGCCTGTTGTACGGTGCCGGTGCGCCTTTGACCAACTCGGCCGGTGTGCCGTGGACCGCTGCTTATATCGACACCATTGGTGAGCCGACTGCTGACTTCCGCTCCAACGTCGCCGCCGAAGCACGCGCCAAGATCGTTTACGAGCGGTTGATGAACGTTACCGATGACCCAGGCGTAAAAGAAGCACTGGGCTTCCTGATGACCCGTGAGATCGCTCACCAGTTGTCATTCGAAAAAGCCCTGCACGCCATTCAGCCTAACTTCCCACAAGGCAAACTGCCGGGCATGCCGGAATTTACCAACAAGTACTTCAACATGTCCGGTGAGCCGAATGTACGTGGCCCCTGGAATCAGGGCGGCGAGTGGGAGTTCGTCGAGTCGCCTCAGCCAGCGGTCGACGGTGGTGATGGTTCTGCCTCTGTAACCCTGGATGCCAAAGACGCAGAGGTTCTGGAAATGATGAAGGAACGGACCATGTCCGACCCGACATCCAACCCCATTACTGGTGCTGACCTTGGGTCGGGCTTTGTTCAGGGCAAAGATCTTTGAGGACTGCTTCTTAAAGAAGCTGACTTATAAAAGAGAGCTCTGATACCGCGATCAGGAGAAAGGATCATGAAGCAAACACGCTCCAGCAAGCACTTTTCGCCTGATGGCGAACTCGGGAATGCACTGACAGATGCGGTATTCGTGAATGGGCTTCGTGCCTTTGAGGCACAGGCGCTTCTGGCACGCAGGGGGTTTCAGGTGGTCATGGCTGCCAAAGTCTTCGGCGTCGGAACGTTGCTGGACAACAACCTGCCCAGACGCTGATCAACCCGTCTTCAGCTGCACTTTTCAACCTGTTGCAACCCCACAAGCGAGGCTGACTTTTAGCCTCGCTTGTGGATAACTTCATGTGCAAAAAAGGATCATCTGCATGGCTCGTACTACGATAAAAGACCTGTTTATTCACGAACTTTCTGACGTGTACAGCGCTGAGAAGCAGATCACCAAGGCTCTCCCGCGGCTGGCTCGTGCATCCACTAATCCGCTGTTGGCCGAAGCATTCAAGGCTCACCTGGAAGAGACCAATGGGCAGATCGAGCGAATCGATCAGTTGGTGGAAGCCGAAGGCCTGAAACTCAAGCGCATGAAATGCGTGGCGATGGAAGGCTTGATCGAAGAGAGCAAGGAGCTGCTGGACGAGATCGAAAAAGGCGAAGTTTTGGACGCAGGATTGATCGGCGCTTGCCAGAAGGTCGAGCATTACGAGATCGCCAGTTACGGCACGCTCATCGCAATGGCCAAACACTTGGGGATGAAAGAGGCAGTGAAACTGCTCAGTGCCACATTGGCCGAAGAGAAAGGCGCTGACGAGAAGCTGACGGCTATCGCCGAACAGGGCGGCAATCAGGCAGCCACTTCAAGTAAATAGTTTCAAGCAGATAAGTAGTGAACGTATATGTAACCACCTGACCTGAGCAAAACAGTTCAGGCCAGGCGGTCTATCTGAATTTACATCCAGTCACATTATTGCTTGGCAGCGATGCCGCCGTGCGCAGCAGCCAGCTTTTTGGCGTGCTCCAGATGCTTTTCCAGGGTAGGAAGAGTTTCTTTGGCGAAGGCTTTCAACTCTGCGTCCTTGCCATTCTCGGCTTCTTCTTTGTACAGCTTGATGGCTTCTTCGTGCGCAACAACCTGGTTGTTCGCATAGGCTTGATCAAACGACTTTCCGCGCATTTCCAGAATCATCGCTTTGGCCTTGTCCATCAACATAGGGTCAGTGGACACTTCGATCGACTTTTTCTTGGCAATCGCGTCCAGTTTCCCATTGGCAGCCGTGTGATCTTTGACCATCTGCTGAGCAAACTCTTTTACGTCCGCAGCTACGCCTTTTTCATCCTGGGCCAATTTGCCTACCTGAACTTCCGCGATGCCTTTGGCAGACGCGTCTTCTACAAAGTCATCAGGGTCCTGGGCAGCAACGGCCATCTGGGAACCCAGGGTAAGTACAGCGGCAATGGCGCTTATACGAAAATAGTTGGTCATTTTCGGTCATCCTTTTTGGCAAGCTTTTGTGGAGTAAACATGCTGTCGTTATCGACGGCATACAGATTCGGACCTGCCTCAAAAACCTGCGTTCCGAGTTTTTTCATTCCTTCTTGCCATGCTTGCCGAGCGCTGCTCGTGCCCTGTCCATACAACCTGAATTCCGATTTCCATCCCGATATTTGCCTTCTTGGCATAACGCCGTATGCCTGGAGGGCCACCTATCGGTCCTCTGCAAAATGCGCTGAATTTCTGGCTGTCTGCACACTCCCTTCTCTACGCTTTATAGAAAACAGAAAGTCCTGCGTGACCGCGTCTATGTGATTTTCAACTGCCGAGGTACGATTTTCATGACGTCTCTTCAAGTGATGAACGGCACAGCCGTCGTCAAAACCGTCGTTGAAGAAGCCCGTTCAAAAACCATCTACCACTCATGGATGAATGATCGAGCTCCAGAACATCAACATGATGCGGTCACCTTTCTGAACCACTGCCTTGCCCGCGCAGAGCGAGAAAACAGTGATCTTCCGACGCAACCGGAAGTACTGGAGCAGTGGATGGAGCACAACGTTGGCGTCGTTGCAGATCAATATGCGCGCTATCTGGAACAGCGCCGTAATGGTGAGCCACGGCGTTTTTTCAAGAACAAGTCGCAAGCGATGTATTTCATTCAGCACGTTGCGCCGGTCAAGCTAGTGGATGGGTCCTGGCTGTACGGGCTGTTGCCACACTGGGCGGACTACCGGTTTCACGGCCTGATTCGCACGTACCTGGAAGAGCTGGGGGATGGTGAGCAGGCGCAGAACCACGTGTCGCTGTATCGCAAACTGCTGGCCGATCTCGATTGCGACACTAGCGCCCCGCTGCCGGATGAAGCGTACCTGCAAGCGGCCATCCAGCTTTCGCTGGGCCAGTTGAGTGATCAGTACCTTCCTGAAGTCATTGGCTACAATTTGGGCTATGAACAACTGCCGCTGCATTTGTTGATTACCTCGTTCGAGCTGAACGAGCTGGGGATCGATCCTTATTACTTTACTCTGCACGTCACCATCGATAACGCCAGTACCGGGCATGCCCGCAAAGCGGCGCAGAGCGTCCTCGAGTTGATGCCGGTAGGTCAGGAGCGCGACGAGTTTTATCGACGTGTCGCCAATGGTTATCGCTTGAACGAGCTGGGCATGGGCTCCCGCGAGGTCATTCAGTCGTTCGATCTCGAGCAGGAAGTTGTGGCCATGCTCGAGCGCAAGCGCACGTTCGGTCAGCATATGCATTCCGACTACTGCCGTCTGGATGGAAAAACAGTCAATGAGTGGCTGGCCGAGCCGGATCAGATTCCGGAGTTTCTTGCTGTGCTGGAGAACCGGGGCTGGATCAAGCGTCACGAAGACCCTATTCACAGCCGTTTCTGGAAGTTGTTCGAAGGCGCTGGTGCGCCGATGTTCGGCGTGTTCAACGGCTACGAAAAACAGCTGGTGCATGACTGGATTGCTGGCGATTGGCTGCCGGACGGCAGCGCCCAGCCATCGACCGGCAAGCGGTTGCCCGAGGCATTTCGTTCGCGCTTTCGCAACGTTCAAACCGGCGCTCAACCAGCGCCGGCGCTGGCAAGCACTGCTCAGGAAACCGATCCGGATGTACGCGAACTGCACATGAAGCTGGAGTCAGCGTCGGCCACTGAAAAGATGTCTACCCTGATCGAAAGCATGTCGCCAGCGCGTCATGCAACGGCCGCCGGACTGCACGCCACGCGCCTGTTTGTCAGCAGCATGACGGAACGAATGACTGGAGCACACGCATGAGCCACCCGCTGCCTGACCGTAATGCATTGATCGCTCTGGCAGAACGCCTGAAGACCAACGGCTACCACTTCATCACGCCCACTCCGTTGACCCACGAGCGTGTGAATCAGCGCCCGGAAAATCGCACTGCTGCATCATTGCGAGATGTGTTCGGCTGGAGCCGTCAGATCCCGGAGTCAATGCTGCCTGCCGAGGAAGCGCAAGGCCTGCTGGAAGCCGGTGTGCTTGAACGCAGCGACGACGGTTTGAAGAGCCGGGTGAGGTTTTCAAGCCTGGATGACTTGCTGCTGATGCATTCGGCTTTCCCGACGTCGGATGAGGACTCGGTATTCTTCGGCCCTGATACCTACCGTTTTGCTCAATCCATTAATCGTCACCTGCAAGACACATCGCAGGTGATCAGCCGCGCTGTAGACATCGGCTGTGGCACCGGTGCCGGAGGTTTGCTGATCGCCGTTGCACGCCCCGACGCGCAGGTATTTGCCGTCGACATCAACCCCAAAGCGCTGCACTTTGCCCAGACCAATGCCGCGTTGGCCGGGCTGGAAAACGTTGAGTGCTGCCAGAGCGATATCCTTTCGGGCGTCACCGGTACGTTCGACCTGATAGTCGCCAACCCGCCTTACATGAAAGACGCCAAACGCCGGGCCTATCGCCACGGCGGTGATGCACTGGGGGCAGACCTGTCGGTGCGTATCGTGCGCGAGTCACTGGATCGGCTGACACCTGGCGGCTCGCTGGTGCTGTACACCGGCGTAGCAATGGTGGGCGAACATGATCCGTTTCTGGAGTCGGTGCGAGGCGATATCAGTCACTCTGCGTTGGCTTGGACCTATCGAGAACTTGATCCGGATGTGTTCGGCGAAGAACTGCTGGAAGACGGATACGAGGACGTAGACCGTATTGCGGCGGTCGAACTGATAGTGACTCGCCGCGCGTGAAAAAGGGCAGGAAGCTGGCTGCCGTTATCTGTCGATAGATCGCTTGGATCGCGCATCCAGAAAATCGGAATTGGCCAGCCTGTCTGCGTCTCTGCAAGACTTGCCATAAGCCCTTGATCGACGCCCCTTGTTGATCAGGCTGATTTATCGCAAGTACGAAAAGGATGACGACGCATGCCACGACTCAACAGGATCATCGAGACCGCGCTCTACGTAGACGACCTTGTCGCAGCCAGAAGCTTTTACTCCGACACCCTTGAACTGGAGATCATGTTTGAAAGCCCGACACTGGTGGCTTTCAACGTCGGAGGTTCGAGCACGCTTTTGCTGTTCAAACGCGGTGCATCACTAGAGACGCAACACCTCAGCGGCGGCGAAATTCCCCCTCATGATGCGCAGGGACGCATCCATGTGTGCTTCGCCATCGATGCCGACCAGATGCAACCCTGGACTGACAGACTTGCTCGGGCCGAAGTAGCCATCGAAGGCCGCACCGAGTGGCCCAGAGGCGGCTCGAGCATTTATTTCCGCGACCCTGATGAGAATCTGCTTGAGCTGCTGACGCCAGGCTGCTGGGCGATCTACTGAGCGCAGTGCCGACAGAGCAAGGCATGTGACTGAACAGAGAATTCTGACGCCTGCTGGGCTGATCGAGAAGCGTGTATGCCGACTCTCAAATGTTATGTTATAACACTTGCCGGTTATCAAACGCAGCCTTCCGAAGCGATCCTCAACTCCATGATCAGCCCCCTTTTCCGCTCCCGTCGTCTAGTCACAACGTTCTGTCTGCTGACCAGCAGTGTGGGTTATGCAAATGCTTCAGAACAGGTCGAGCTTGCTCCGTCCTCGATAAAAGCCACAGCCCGGTCGCAAGACGTAGAACATCTCGACTCCGTCAGCAGCGCTGGCTCTCGCCTGCCGCTGACGGCGTTACAGACTCCGGCGAGCACCAGTTCGCTCGATGGGGACGAAGTGCGCAGTCGCGGTGACGCCAACGTGCAGCAAGCCGTGGCACGCAGCCCCGGCATCACGGCTGTCGGTACACCCGGCGACGGAGGCACTGCCCTGTCTGCGCGTGGTTTCACAGGCCAGGGGTCGGTGATGCAACTGTATGACGGCAGCCGTATGTACAGCGCGATGGGTACCGTCACCATGCCCGTTGACACCTGGGCAATCGACCGCATTGATGTGTTACGCGGCCCGGCCTCTGTGCTGTATGGCGAAGGTGCGACGGGCGCGGTGATCAATGTGATCCCCAAGAAACCCTTCGAAGGCGATATCGAGAACCACCTGCGCCTTGGCTACGGCTCTTACGATAACCGGCAGACAGCGCTCGACAGTGGCGGCTCGTTAACCGATCAACTGAGCTATCGCCTGAACCTGAATCAGCTGCACAGCAATGGCTGGATCGATAACGGCGACTCGCAAAGCACGTTCGTCAGTGGCGCTCTGCACTGGCAGGCCAGCGAAGACCTGTCGTTCACCCTCGCCCATGACGGTGGCAATCAGCGGCCCATGAACTACTTCGGCGTGCCGATGATCAACGGCCGCTACCACGAAGGCCTGCGCGACAAGAACTACAACATCGAGAACGACAAGCAGCATTACGACGATCAATGGACCCGGTTGACCACCGACTGGCAGATCTCCGATCAGGTAGCCTCATCCAACGAGCTTTACTACCTGACCTCGCACCGACGCTGGCAGAACGCCGAAAATTACAACTGGGACGCCGCCACTCAGCAACTGTCGCGCAGCGGCTATTTCAGCATCAAGCACAATCAGGAACAGGCCGGCGATCGCCAGACGTTTACCTTCAAACACAGCCTCGCCGGGCTGGACAGCCAGAGTGTGCTGGGCATGGATGTCAACCGCATCCGCTTCAAGCTGACCAACAATTCGCCCTACGACGATGTAAACCCGGCGGGCGACCCGGTCGATATCGAGAACCCCGCAGCGGGTCGTTTTCAGAGTGCGTCACCCTATTCGGAGCTTTTCAAAAGCACGACCCGACAACTGTCCGTGTTCGGCGAAAACCGTACGCAACTGAGCGACCAACTCTCGGTTATAACCGGCGTGCGGCGTGACTACGTGGATATCGAACGCAACAACCTGCGTGATGACAGCCGCACTGAAAAAGACCTGATCGGCAACAACTGGAAGGTTGGCCTGGTTTACGCGCTGACGCCGGACAGCTCCGCCTACGCTCAATATTCGACCAGCACCGATGGCGTGGGCAGCCTTGTCTCGCTCAACCCCACGCAGCAACAATTCGACCTGGCTACTGCCAGGCAATCGGAGCTGGGCTTCAAGCAAATGCTCTGGGATAAGCGTCTGGAGTGGACGCTGGCGGCCTACCATATCGTCAAGAAGAAGCTGCTCACCACCGATGCCGGTAATCCTGACCTCACCCAGCAGGTAGGCCAGCAGTCTTCCGACGGGCTTGAGGCGAGCCTGAAACTGCAACTGCCGCAGGATTGGGCGCTGACCGCCAACGCAGCCTTCGTTCGCGCCCGCTATGACCAATTTGACCAGAGCGTATCGGGCGTAGCTGTATCGCGCGACGGTAACACGCCCGTCGATGTGCCAAAGCGCACGGCCAACCTGTGGCTCGACAAGCAGCTCGGCAGTTCTGTGCAGATCGGCGGCGGGCTGCGCTATGTCGACAGCCGGTACGCTGATATCGCCAACACCAGCAAACTGCCCGCCTACACCGTCGCCGATGCAAGCCTGTCCTGGAAGGCACTGCGCAATACCACACTCGGCTTGCAGGCGCGCAACCTGTTTGATCGCCAATACGCAGCAAGCCAGTACAACGGCGGCCAGCAATGGATTCTCGGTGAGCCTCGCTCGCTGTACGTGACTGCGGACCTGAGTTTCTGATGCTTGCGATAGAGCGCCTCGCGTGGGCACCGGAACAGGCGTCAGTCTGTGCGCACGAGCACTTCGCCCTGAAGGATATCGACCTGCAGATCGACACTGGCGAGTTCGTCGGCCTGATCGGTCCCAATGGCAGCGGCAAGACCAGCCTGCTGCGTTGCGCGTTCCGCTTCAGTCGTCCGCACAGCGGCAAGGTCGCCATCAGCGCTCACGATATCTGGTCGCGCAGCCCACGCTGGTGCGCCCGGCACGTTGCAGTGGTTGCCCAGGAGTTTCCCGACGCATTCGGCCTGACGCTGCTGGACGTCACGAGCATGGGTCGCGCGCCGCATCAGGGTTTCTTCGCCCCTGACAGTGCGCACGACCGCGCCATAGTGCAAAAAGCCCTGACTGCCGTGGGCCTGGCAGGCTATGAACAGCACCGCTTCGACACGCTGTCCGGTGGTGAGAAGCAGCGCTGCCTGCTGGCACGGGCACTGGTGCAAGAACCCAGGCTGATGGTGCTGGACGAGCCGACCAACCACCTGGACCCGCGTCATCAGCTGGAACTGCTGGGGATGGTCAAACAGCTTGGCGTCGCGACGCTGGCCAGCATTCACGACCTGAACCTGGCGGCAGCATTCTGTGATCGTCTGTGTGTCATTCATCACGGCCGGCTCATCGCCCAAGGCACACCTCGGGAAGTGCTGACCCCGGAAATGCTGCTCAACGTCTTCGGCGCCAAGGCGCTGGTCGACAATCATCCTTTGCGCGACTACCCGCGCATTACCTGGATCCCCTGAGATGAATGCCCTGTTCGCCCGGCTGACTTTGCTCACATTGCTGTGCAGCCCGATGGCGCAAGCCGACCCCACTGCCTACCCCGTCACCGTGCAAAGCTGCGACCGCTCGGTAACGTTCACGGCTGCGCCGCAGCGTGCGGTCAGCAACGATGTGAACCTCACCAAAATGATGGTCGCGCTGGGTTTGCAATCAAACATGGTGGGCTACAGCGGCATCACCGGCTGGAACAAACCTGATCAGGCTCTGTTGCGCGATCTTGGCAAACTGCCCGAGTTGGCCAGCAAATACCCGTCTCTGGAAACACTGCTCAACGCCAACGCCGACTTCTATTTTGCCGGCTGGAACTATGGCATGCGGGTGGGCGGCGACGTCACGCCGCAGAGCCTGGCACCCTTGGGCATCAAAGCCTACGAGCTGACCGAGTCCTGCGCGCAGATAATGCCGCGCGCCGAGGCGACACTGGAGGATGTCTATAACGACCTGCTTAATCTGGGCCGGATATTCGACGTGCAAAACCGTGCAGAAACGCTGGTTGCACAAATGCGCCGCAGCGTGAGTGACGTCGAGGCAAGCGTTGCAGGCAAATCGCAGCCCAGGGTTTTTCTGTATGACAGCGGCGAAGACCGGCCCATGACCGCCGGCCGCCTGGCTATCCCCCAGGCACTGATCAGCGCCGCTGGCGGGCACAATGTGATGGGCGACGTGGACGCCAGCTGGACCCACGTCAACTGGGAGTCGGTGGTGCAAAGCAATCCCGAGGTGATCGTGATCGTCGACTATGGCGAAGTCAGCGCTGCGCAGAAACAGCACTTCCTCGAAAGCAACCCGGCCCTGCAGTCCATCGACGCGATCCGCAACCGACGCTATGTGGTACTGCCTTACTTAGCAGTGACGCCCGGGCTCGACAACGTCACGGCCATCGAAACACTTGCAGCAGCATTTCACGACGTGAAGCGATGACCCTGGCGCAGTGGCTGACCGAGCGCCCAAGCCGTTACACCGGTTTACTGATCGCCCTGACACTATTGCTGCTGACGTCCTGCGTGGTGTGCATCACCTTCGGCGCAGCGCCTGTGCCGTTGAACCGGGTGATGGGTATCCTGATGTTCAAACTGTTCGGCATTAACGAAAACCCCCAGCTCTGGACAGCGGGACAGGAAACCATCGTCTGGCTGATACGCACACCACGTGTGTTACTGGGCGTGCTGGCAGGTGCGGGGCTGGCGCTGATCGGCAGCGTCCTGCAAGCAGCAACCC
Organism: Pseudomonas coronafaciens pv. oryzae str. 1_6; assembly: GCF_000156995.2. Classification (NCBI taxonomy): domain Bacteria; kingdom Pseudomonadati; phylum Pseudomonadota; class Gammaproteobacteria; order Pseudomonadales; family Pseudomonadaceae; genus Pseudomonas; species Pseudomonas coronafaciens. The sequence continues at coordinate 5,513,668 of NZ_CP046035.1, forward strand.
GCAACCCTCTCGCCGACCCGCATTTGCTGGGAGCAACCTCCGGCGCGACGCTCGGCGCGGTGATCGTGGTCATGCACGTAGGGGAAGTGTTCGGCATGCTGACGTTGCCACTGGCCGCATTTGTCGGCTCGCTGGTCAGCCTGTGCCTGGTGCTGTGGCTGGCCAGCCATAAAGGCCGCCTGGACAGCCAGCGTCTGCTGCTCGGCGGAGTAGCCGTGTCCTTCGTGATGATGGCGATCGCCAACCTGTCGTTGTTTCTGGGCGACCACCGCGCCAGCTCCTCAGTGCTGTTCTGGATGCTCGGCGGGCTGGGGCTTGCGCGCTGGGAACTGCTGACCGTGCCACTGATCACGATCCTGTCCGGCTGGGTGCTGTTGCAAGGGCTGGGTCGCTCCCTGAACGCCTTGATGGGCGGCGATCAAACCGCCACAAGCCTCGGCCTGCAAGTGCGCAACGTGCGCCTGCTGGTCTTCCTGATCGCTTCACTGATGACTGGCGTACTGGTCGCCCTGTGTGGCTCCATCGGCTTTGTCGGCCTGATGGTGCCGCACATCGCCAGACGCCTGGTGGGTTCGGAGCACCGAAGACTGTTGCCCGTCGCCACCCTGCTGGGCGGGTTACTGATGATCTGGGTGGATGTCGTCTCCCGCACGCTGATCGCGCCTGAGGACTTGCCTATAGGTATCGCGACAGCGCTATTGGGCGGGATGTTTTTCATTTTCATGATGAAGCGGGATTGAGGCTGCTCCGGCCACACTTGATAAACAGCCGGATGCTTAGTTGCCCACTCGCTTGAACCAGTAATTGTCCATTTTTGTTTCCCAGTTCCCTTTGCTGTCTTTCGGTATGACGCCGGCCCACAGCACGTTCAGTTTTCGATTGTATGTCCCTATGGAATGCCCACCGTAGGCCCCCTCAAACGAGATGACCATTGGCCCCTGCCCTTTGACGCCCTCAACCCCTTCGTGACAGTAGGCTTTGTTAACGCGCGTCTCATCAAGGTTGTACTTTAACTCCAGCGTCACACAGTCAGTCCCGCACGCCTCTGCTGATGGGGATATGTCCATCACGACATGCTGACCGCCCGCTGCTGTCTCCCACCGCCCCGCCAGATCGCTGCATGACTTGACGTCAGCGGCTTGGGAGACGGAGGAAAACAGCGCGGCGACCAAAAGACCCAACGTCGCAGAACCTTTCATGAAAACTCCTTATTCAACAACTCTTTTGTAGGGACAACAAACTTACCCTGACTTGGAATAACCTGGCGACGGCATTTGTTCGTCGATGTGGATGCCTTGTACAGGGCACTGCCTGGAAAATCTCTCGCATACTGCTAACCGGCAGCCATGTATTTTTGATGAGTGGTCAGCGGGATCAGTCTGGTTCCAGAACTGGGGATTGGGGTTTGTATCAATCAGAACAGAGAGGGCGGGGGGATTATTTAATGCAGGTGAGGGCTGATTTTTTGATAAGCCTGCGGCAGTTTTGGATCTCGCAGGTCTGATCCCACGGAATAAAGTCTGTCGGGGACATGTAAGCTATTGGTTAAAAAATGATTTTCAATAAAACCAGCAAATGTACCCAGTGCAAGCACAATAGGGCTATGACGGCCGAGAAATGCCTCACTCTGTTACCGCCAGCGCAGAATCGAGCGGCCACACTGCCCAAGCTGAAACTGCAAACTCCGACCTGGGTGTCGTGTGGTTCGGTGAGGACCTGCCGACAGCGGTCTGAGCTGACAGCGAAAGATTGCGATGTTGCTCTATCAATCGGCAGTTAAGACCATTCGCTCGTCAAAACCTTGTGGTACGTCCCGAGCACAGTGGCCCGGAAAAAGCGTCACCGGCTACTCGACCGCAGGGTTCGGAGGCGCCAGCGACAGACTTTGTTTATTTCCGACAGACTTTATTTCTTAGCTTCACTTCACATTGATCCTACGGAATAAAGTCTGTCGGATCGATCCCAGCAAATTCATGGGGTAGCAAGTGGACGAATCAGAAATAAAGTCTGTCGCTATACCGGTTTTTGCGGACTCTGCGACAATATCTACCAAATAAAGTCTGTCGGACACATGTAACCAACTGATTTATATGAACTTTGGTAAAGAAATTCGCACTCGATAACCGATTTCGTTTCGCACGCTTGCCTGGTGTGCCGCTGTTGATATCAGGCGAGCGCAGTACAGGGAAGAGCCGTTTGGTTGAGACCCAGGTGGCAATGCTCAAGCATCGACCGCAGAATGGTTACAGGGTAGCGTTAAGCGCCCATGCAAATGAAGTCAGTGATTTAAGCTACTGTTAGATAGCGCCCAAATCGAAGAGAGCAGCTTTGACCTCCTGAACATAGATGCGATCACTCTCGGGACATGCCGAGGCCCACTCCTCGAGATAGAGCTGCAAGTTCGCCGTGGAGTTCGGTAGGAATGGGATGGTTCGCCATATACCAGGAGTTTGCTCGAAACTGGGCAATAGCCGCACCGCAACCAAGCGATTTAGCGTACGTTGATAGGGATCAGCTCGGAGCCTAGGCTCGTTGAGTCCTAGCCAGTCTTGAAAAGATTGCCCACTCGGTAGAGTGGTTGCAGGTTGTGCGAGAATGTCTGCTGCGTAGCTAGCCAAGGCGGCTGAGTAGGATGCCCAGTTCCAGTACGGCGGGGAAGCCTGCCATGTGACCGCCATTTGCCGAAGTACGAAAATGGAAGCTAGTTCACATAGACATTCATGGAACCATTTATTTTGGGGCAACCTCAGCCGTTCGTAGTTAGATAGAATGTGGCAAAGCTCATGCGCGAACTGGTAAGAATACTGGCTCCATTTGCGGTTCCGAGCAGAGAGAAGTACTAAGTATGGATCTGAAGAGACATTTCGATACCTGACCTCAGGATAGTCATCTTTGCCTGGCTCGATGTTGATTTTCACATCCTGCTCTACCTGAACGTGCTGGAGGAGTTGTTTGGTAACGTCAGTCAGCAGGTTTTGTATTTCTTCAGCTGTTACCTCACCCCAACCGGTTTTTCGAACTAGTAGCAGCATGACTAAATTTCCTAGTTAAGGGACTGCCGAATGCAGCCCCGAGTGATTGAAGAGAGGGGTCGAAGACGTCCATACCAAGCAGGTAGCTGCCGGTTACGAAACACCGAAATCGACTCGAAGTAGCTGATCTGCCTAGGATCCCGTCTTGGGGCTGAACAGTTTACGTTGTCCGAACCGAGAGCAGGCGCCCTTAAAGGATCCGCTCTATCAACCAGCTACCACGCACAGAACTTAGGACGCTAGCTTGCTCAATGCAACGGCAGCGGTACTAGCCGCACCGACTATGACTATCAAGGCTCCGAGCACCTTCCAGAGATCACTAGGCTTGAGTGCAGCAAGCAGCTCTTTGATGGTCATTTCTGCCGGGTTTTTATATAGCTTGGGTTTAGACGATTGATCAGCTAGTTTCTGCTTCCAACTCGCGAGCACGCCATTAAATTCTGAAGAGATAAGGGAGCTGGGGGTTGGGAGTATTTTCTGCACGTACCAGTCATAACCTGGCTCGAGCAAGCCTTCACTTTGGACACTCTCGTCCAAAATAACTAGGAGCGGAAGGCCTCGACTGTACGAAAGGGCAGCTTCGATCTGATTCCATGGTGTGGGATAGCTAACATTTTTAAGTTGCCGCTCTTTAGGCCCATTACGCCTCTCCAGGCCCTGCGCGAACCATGTGCGCTCCAGCGCGATGACTACAGTCCCGACGCATTTTCCCATCATGTCACTAATAGTCTTAAGCGGTGCTTCTGAGCCAAAAGCATTTCGGCCTAGTGTATGAGGTATCAATCCTTCGCTACGTAGCCGTTGCTCGACGGCATGCACGAACGCTTCCTGCTCTGCGGTAGCTGTGCCACCAACGCTTACAAACACATCCATCTGAGCCATTCGGCATCCATCCTTGAAGGAGTATTTTTAGGTCAAAACACATTTTGACCTCAATCAACGGTTCGATTTACAGATAACTGACACGCATTGCAACCACTTCGCACGCATCGCTACTCATTAAATGTTCACGCTCGATTCGTTGCGAAAAATTATTCGTCGTCTACGGCTCCCTAAATAGCTGCTTTTAACCGATATCTTACGCTGCTGACCGACCGCGATGGGTCGAATAGCGACGGAAGTGAACGGCCGCAAAGGGTAGATCTCTGCCGTCATGCTTACGAATCGTACTGGTCATATCCGATGGAAATGACTGGTCAGGTGGAATGCAGATGGGTGAGCAAGTCCGTGCAATTTCCCACCTGCATGGCAACCTGCGTAACCTGCTACGGCTGGCAGCACTTTATGCGGCATGGTTCGAGCATATTGCTGAATATTCGTAGCCTGGAAAAACCCCTTTAGCAACAGTCCGCTGCAGCCGTCGACTCCCTGGCTGCGTAACCGCTTGGTATCGCTGATGCAGAATTGACCCATCTGCCTACTTGGCATTGTCACATAAGTATTCAGCCCAAAGTCAGACCTGCTAATGCTTTACGAAGTAGACGCTTGGGTCGGCGAAATTTCGACAGCTGGGTCAATTCTGCATCAGCGGCAACTGCCAGATGGCCAATGGTGTGCACCTGCCGCCGCGATTAAAAATAAATTTTCCCGTCTTGAGTTCAGTGAGCTGGGTCGAGCATTTGCTGATATGAGACAAGTTTTGCAAAGGACTAGGTGCCGCTTCTTGCAGTGCTTTAAAGCCTGAGGGCGCTCCTTTTCGGGAATCACCTTCTCGTCCTACAAATGCATCGGCCAGTCTTCGCAAAACGACTGCTTGGCAACCGAGGCAGCGATCTAAGTTCTATCCTGCTCGGGTGGAAGAACGTGAACGCCATGGACGTCCGGTGCTGCGCAAAAAACTTCCTTTGCAGTCGCCCGAACGCAAATCTGGTTATAACCATGAAGAATATCGTAGTCATTTACCATAAGCACTGCGTTCACATCCGTGGCTATCCTAGCCCTGAGCTCCTCTATTAAAGGCTTATCAATGGCCTTTCCCTTTATCAGCTTGTCCAACGTGACATCAAGACGCGCGTGTTCAAGTGCGATAATGCAGTTTTTGGCCACGTTCATGTAGGTGAGCGGTCCATTTCCAGAGTCTTTAACCACCCCAGTATCCGTGAGCAGCGCGCAATGCTCATCGAACACTGCGACGAATATAGTTGTGGCAAACTCTGGAGCTATGAAAAATTCGTGAATAAAGCTATCCAATACGGATGAGTCCTCATCTTTGTCAATATAGAGGAATAGAAGCAACAGCCGGATCCACTGTTTGTACTCTTTCGACGAAACGTCATAGGTCTTGCAGATATAATTTTCTTCAGCGGGATTTTTTTCAGCTAACGCCACATACAGCGCCATCGCGCCAGGCTTATCAAGAACGTGGTCTAAAAAGGTATCAAACTGCTTTAACACCTCCTTGATTTTGTGTGGATTTCTCAGCCAGTTCATTGTTTTGTAAGTATAAATGAATTTGACGTGGTCCAGAAACCTCTCGAAATCGAATCCCTTTACATCACGCAAATGAATCGGAGACTGGCCATACAGGCTATTTCTGACATCGTTGATCATCGCAAGTAAGCTAGACACATGCTGGGGGTACGGCCCTTCGTAACGTTCGAACAAATGCTCAAAATTCAACCGACTGTTGTCGGTTGTCCTCATGAGCGTGAAAAGATCCTGAAACCCGAGGTTTTTCCAGATTGGAATCTTACCTTTCAGCTGCATGGTCGGCGTTTTTCTATCGACGATTGAAAATCGATAGATTTCAGGCTTTTTGGCACTCGGGTCTGAGCATGAGTTCAATCGCTGCTCGGATTGAGAAATGAAATGCTGGTTAGCCGTGGGGTTCATAAAATCATCAAGATTCGTCACATCTGGCCTTTGTACGTAAAAAGCGGGAAGGATGCCGCCATAACAAATGAATGGCGCCCAGAGAAAAAGAGAAGAGTGTGCCTTGAATCATTGCTGACGGGTAAATCGACGGCCCACCCAAGCGATATAGTACCGAACATATTCGTCACTCTGGGTGCCTGAGAAAGCGTTGAGCGCATCCGCCCAAATCAGAGAGAGCCCTACGCAGGCAGGTAGCCAATTTAGAAAACTGGCCCTTCCCTTGGATGGGCTCGGTTGGGAGACGGGTTGAAAGCTCGTATGCCTCCATAATAGCGACCTGATACTGCCAGGCACTCCTCTCAAGCTCATCTCGCCATAGATCCAGATACCTCGAGGTTCGCAGTGCTTGCTTAAGGTAAGCGTCTGCCTCCTGATGTATTGGCGCCTATGCCGTATTGATTCCATTACCGGGGTATCACTGACCCAGTCAGACTCCTCGCCCACCACTACCTTTACTGGATTCGTGTTGATTTCAAGGTGGGTTGGTCTAACGTCAGCACTCGGATCAATTAAGCATTGGCGCTGACAGGTACACCACCCGTCTGTCGAAATAGAGATACGTGAGGCTTCCACTCTGGTTGGATCCAAGACTATTCTCAAGCAAGCCCTTAGCTATCACCCCCTCTACCGCTAGGGATTCACTCGAAACACAGGAAGGTTGAAAGTGAAATTCGATCTAAGGAATGCGATCAACAGCATCTCAGATGTCGTGATGAATCGACCTGCGCCGCTCCGTGAGTTCGACCAGATATACATGAAGGTGGCCGATATGGTCATCCAGGCTGAATACGTAGCTAGGGTCTTCAATGGAAAAAAGGTCGTATTCGTAGGCGACGGCGATGGCATCGCGCTGTCCGCAGCACATCTGAAGGCCCAAGACGTGATTGATTACGGCCCATCCTCGATTACGTTGCTCGATTTCGACGAACGCATCGTGAACTCTGTTCTGAGATTCGGCGAGAAACTCGCCCCTAAGGTCGAAATTACTGCCCACTTGTACAACGTCGCGGACCCTTTACCTTTGGGTCACTTCGGCGTCTACGATGGCTTTCATATCAACCCACCGTGGGGGGCAAGTAACGGTGGCCAGAGTGTCACAGCATTTCTAGAGCGTGGAAGTCAGGCCACGAACGCGAGAGGGTTGGGGATCGTAGTCATCGCCGATGACCCAAATCTGCCGTGGACTCAGGAAGTGCTCAGGGATACACAAAAACGAGCTATCGAACTGGGATATGTCGTATCAGAGATGCTCCCCCAGCTTCACCTTTATCATTTAGATGACGCACCGGATTTACGCTCCTGCTCCTGCCTATTTCGGCGAGTGGTTCCCAGCTTGATGGAGAATAGCTCCGACAAATTGTCAGCGGATCGGCTAAGAAACTTCTACGGTAAAAACAATCCGCTAACCTACAAATATGTGCGTGAAACGCCCGACCTCAATGTCAACCGAGAGGCCGACCAGCGCTATTCCCTTGAGCATTACGAGGAGTTTCGCGATGCCTAATCCAATTGAAAATGGGCAAGGTGTGATCTTTATGAAGGTCGGATTGCATGCCTCAGAAACCCTCGAAGATATCGTAAAAAGAAAGCAGCAGGAGTTTGAAGCAGCGGGGGCAATTTTTTGGGGCTATGGCGGTAGTTCGTGCCATCCTCGTACGATGGTGCAGCCATTTGGGAAGTCGATGCAGGAAGAGGGCAAACATCTTCTTATCATCATGAACGAGATGAACTCTAAGCACACCGCCCCCCCGGTTGCCGCCTCCCATTACTCTGAAGATGGTGTCGACTGGGAAGCCGTTCCAAAAGGCATAGAAGTGCGAGGTTCTCGGTTTGCGCTTGTCCTTGATGAGCTTCGGGTCGAGGAGTTTGAAGTCAACCTCAATGAATTTGAGGTGGGCTTAGGCCAATCCCGAGGCAAAGTCGCTTCTGACTACTTGAAAGGACAGAATGATAAGGGCTGCTTGATCTACCACGAGCTGCATATTCCTCCGCCACCTGAGCAACGGGTGATCAAGCAGATAGGACTTATCGCGAGAGTGAAGCCTCCATACGCCGTGTTTCTCAAAAACTGAACGGAGTGGCTACATATGGGGAAAATAATCTACCTCACGGGCGCACCGGCGACGGGTAAGTCCACGCTGACCGAGCGTCTTGCGGAGTTGTCATCCCGGATTACTGTCTTCACTTACAGTAAAGAGCTCGCTAGGGTTATTTCTACCCGAGTGGGGCCAATCAGCCAGGCTGATATGCGAGAGAAATCGGCCAGACTGATCACTCGGGAGGATGTTAGGCTGGTTGACAAGGAACTGGTTCAGATAGCAGCCGGTTCAGGCAAACAGACGGCTACCTTGTGATTGATTCACACCCCGTGACTATTGAGAGTTTTGGCTTCAGGGTTACCCCATTCTCCAAAGCGCTGCTGCAGGACCTAGCGCCGGACGTGATTGTTTGCCTATATGCTGACGCAACAACACTTGCTTCACGTATTACGGCAACCCCTGAAGGGAGGCCTCTGCCGCCGGCAAACGAGCTAGATCGGCATGTGGGCTTGCAATGCGAGATTGCCTCTCTGTATGCATTCGAGACAGGGGCTTCCTTATACTATCTAGACGCTTCAAAGCCTTGTTTTGAAGTATTGGAGAACTTCGTACAGGTATCTCGAATCACAATCTCAGACCGCAGCAGCTGACCCGTGATCGGCACCAAATAGATCAAGGGTGAAAAGCGCGCAAGGCTCTGGCTTGCGTCTAGTGCGGAGTCTTGAAACCAGCCGATTCCAAGCGGCAACGTCCCCGGCCGCTGTTACCTCACTGATGGCCTGCAGGTCACGCGGCATAAGCAACTCAGGGTCGGAGAGCTGGACCGAATAGGGAGCTTCCATGGTTGCGACGAAGCTTACTGCATACTTTTTCGCGACGTTGCCGCTAATGGCGTACTCAGCGTTTTTGACCACGGCAGTGACCTGCGACGCTCCAAGAGGTTTGTCGCTGGAGAAGTTTCTCAGAAATGCCGCCGTTACCTCAAAGTTTGTTCCTTTCCCCAAACAATCAGCGGATTTACAGACAAGCGCGTAGTGACTTGACTTCCGACGTCCTGACGGCAGGTCTGCGCGGCTAGTAATCAATACATGTTGCGGGAGCGGAACAGTATTACCCCGGCTATCGATCCAGCTGTTCCAAACGAACACGTCCCCAGGAGTCACGTCGATATCTTTGGCCTTACTGGACATCGGGGAGAACAACACTTTCATCTCCTGATCGATAGACGCAGCCGCATCGCGGGCATTTTCACCCAGAGACTGGCCAATTCCCCAGAAAAAAAGGCCGTCGCCCAACTGCCTCTCCCACTCCTTGCGACGAATGATCAGGGCCAAGTCTTCGCCTGATTCGACACCCATTTTAGTCCAGCAGAAGGTAGAGGGAATCATTACTAAACGGTCCGGGGTTACGTTGACAGACACAAGCATACCAATTTTCTATTCATTTTAGAAGAAAATTCGCCTATATTGAATATTATGAATAGTGAAAAAACTCGGGCCCTCTATGGCCAACTCACCGATTACCTAAGGCAAGATCTCCGCAGCGACGCAGAAATAGCGCGCAAAAGCGGGGTGTCACAGCCTACCGTGTGGCGTCTCCGCAACGGTGGGCAACAAAGGGCGCGGACTAGCTCTCAATTCAGCAAGCTATGTTCTTTTTACGGCGTTACTGAATTGAAACCTACAATGCCCGAAGCTTCATTGGAGAGCGCGTTGAAGGATGCGATAATGTCAATATGGGACGGCTCTGATGCTCATGCCCGGGCGCTGATCAAAGTACTTCGTAGCCTCAAAGGGCTTGCACCAACTATCCATGGTCAATCTGCCCAGCTTATTGCTGAAGGAGGTCGCGATGCCGACCACACAAATTGATCGAATATTCGGCGCGTTGGAGTCCGCAGGCTATCCGCGAGAGTTTCAGCATTCGTTGCTACCCGGATGGGTGACTGGTGAGATGTTGCAGGATGAGGGCGCTACGCTTGAGGTGGCCTCAATTTTGGCAAAGCGCCTCGGTCTGAGGGTGGCACCGTTGTTCTCCGACCAGCCGGGGCTCGAGGAGCTTCGACGGAGAGACACAAAGTATAAAAGATCGATACCTAACAGATCGAAGAACCTCAGCGCCGCGACATCCTTGGCGATGTTTGTGGCAGAGTCGGTCGCGTACGCCACACCTCATGCCTATACCCCGTTCCCCCAGGATCCGCTTCAGTTCAGAACCGAAGTCCTCGGTACTGAAGGTGGGAAATGGCTGGGGCTTCGCAACCTGCTTCAGGCTTGCTGGCGACACGGAGTTCCGGTGATCTACTTGGACCACGTCGGTGATGGCCTTCCAAAGATGGATGGCATGGTAACCATATTCGAAGGACGTCCAGTAATCGTTCTCTCCAAGAAGAGTACATCATGGGCTTGGCAATTATTCATCATCGCCCACGAAATCGGCCATTGCGCGCTTGGACACATTGAAGCTGACGAAATTCTCATTGACGAGTCGTTAGGTGAGCAGTCATATGCCCTCGATGATCCTGACGAAGATGAACAAGCTGCAGATCGGTTTGCTATCGCACTGCTCAATGGCAGAGAGGATGCTACGTATGGCCATGAAGCGGGCAGGATGTCTGCGCGCGGTCTAGCAGATGCTGCCATGGCCTATGGAACGGCAAATAAAATCGACCCAGGCCATGTAGTGCTTAATTTTGCGAAGCACAACAACGCTTGGGCCCTAGGAATGGCGGCGATCAATGAGTTGCAGGCTGGCTTTAAGCCTGCCGGTCGCATCGTTAACGAACTGCTTTGGCGGCGGGTGCATCAAGGTGTTCTTCCTGATGACACGATCGACCTGCTCCGCCGTGTGGCACCAGCCGAATAGGACTTTCGCATGGCGCTCAATCTTTTCGTAGATAACGACGTCATCTTGAAGCTTGCTCAATACGGAATCCTTGAGCATCTGACCAAGTTATTTCCAAACCACCACGGAGAGACTCACCTGTTCGCATTGGACTCTGCACGCTACAAACTGCTTCCAAAGCGGAATCGAACCGAGCTGTGCAAAACGGAAGCAGCAGCCTTGTGTATCGAAGCCTTTCTCGAACAAGCAACGAGCTTGGCGCCTGCAAATGTAGATATCGATGTACTGGAGCGGTTATACGCTACGCCAGGGATCGATGCCGGCGAGGCTTTGCTGTTTGCCGCCGCCGCAAAAGGTACGGAGGGCCGAGTCCTGACGGGAGACAAGCGTGCACTAGCGGGACTTTCAGATCAGCACCTTGAGCACGTCGGACCTCAGCTGATTAAAAAGGTCATCACCCTTGAGGCTCTAGTCCAAGGATTCGTTGCTCTTGATGCAGACGCAACCCAACATGCGGTGCGTTCAAATCCAGCAGTGGATAAGGCCTTGGACATGGTGTTCGGAATATCATCGGCGGCCTCAGCAGAAAGCGTAAAAGCAGGTCTAGGTTCTTATATCGGCCATGTAAGGGAGTCCCTAGGCGCGATTTTGAACAGTGGGCCGCCTTTCGATTGAGCTACTTCCCCTGCGTAGGGACTTGCATGTTGGCGCTGATGCGGTTTTGACCCAGACTGCTGATTTTGAGTGACCTTATATGCTGCATCCGAAATCCCGCGCAGATACTTCGTTCACTGTGAGTTTGGGTAGGTCAATGAATTCCGGCAGCCTGGGTCAAAATCGCATCAGCGGCAACAGCTAGTCATATCTCTCGGCCCTAAAATGCAGAGACTGAAGCCGTCTATCGAACTCAATCGTCGGCTGGGTTGCGATCAAGCGGTCCAAGATTTTGGGAATTCCGTAGAGATTGTGAGTGCTACCCGGACCGTAGAGACGCCATAGCAGTGTCAGGGTTTCATCTGGAAAACTCTCCGGACATTCTGAACGCTCTAGAGCCGGTATTCTTTCTCGCCCTTGAACCTGCGTGATATAGGGAAGCAGTTGAACAAGTGCTTCGGGGAAAGCCTCTCCTGACTTTATTACCAGATTGGTGAAAGGGCGGGTCAACACGCTTTCGCGCACCACGCGCTCTCGCGGCCATACTCTTTCAAGAAGAGGGCCGACGCTTGTACGCCACGCTTCTGCCGGACCACCTTCAATTTCCGAAATCCACTGAGCGAGGAGCTCCACAACGCCTTCTCGCAATGCGGCTGAACAGTTGCGAAGTGTATGAGCGATATCCGTAAGGGTGATGCCCCAAGCCTCGACGTCACTGTCTTCACGAATAATTGCCAATGCAGGCGCTACAATCTTTGCTGCTGCGGCTGTATTTTCGTGATTCGATGCGTCAACCTCCAACAGCCCTCTCAAAATGTGACCGGAGAATGCCCTCGAGACAGAGATATAGGTACGCCGTTGGTTTACCAAGACTGCTCGCAATCCATGCCCCGCAGCGGTTGTCTCGCCAAGGCCAGCATCAAGGCAGGTACAAATTTCATCGTTCGCCACGCTCAGTACAAATGCGAGCGAGTTGACAAAAATCGCCCGCGCAAACGCGCCTTGCTTTCCTTCTGCGCGAGCAGCAAAAACCATTGCCCTGAGATGATTCTCGTTAATCGAACCGAACGATTGTCGGGCGGCCTCGATATCGGAGAGCAAGGCTTCAGCTAATCTGCCCGCAGGTGAGTTGATCGCTCGCTCATACAGTCGCTCCCCGTTCTCGAGAAGCTCTACGTCTTGTTCAACGGCTATCGCAAATAACCTTTGCCAACATGTTGATACATCATTACTGGGCTGCCGAGGAACGAATGCATAAAGAGTTGCCAAGCGCTCGATGACAAGCGCCAGAAATCCAGATTCGGCATGCTCCATGCGTTGAAAAACTTGGATAATGAGTTCTGAGGTCGTCCCAACGCTGGTACTTGGGGGAAATGTCAAAGCTCCTAGCAAGTCGTTCCACAACGGTGCATTCACTTCCTCAAGGGGAGCGTTTTTAAGTGTGTCGAACGCACCCTCTGGATCATCACCACAGTAGGCACTCCATCCCATTCTTTTCTCGATGTCGAAGCTCTGCATGACCGCTTGCGCGATCTCGAGACGTTGGTCACTAGCGGCGGCCATAATTGGCCGTGCATCACCAATGATCGTTCGGACACCGCTTGAATAAGATCTAAAAAAGTCTCGCTCTTCTACGTCGCGATCTAGGTAATCGCGCCGTAATAAGATTGAGGCGAGCTCTTGGGCCCCTGCTACGGACAAGGCTCCAGCAGCTTCGAACATCTTCAGGCGCAGCCATACGTCGGAGTCACGAGCATGGCCTCTCCAATCAGTTTGGCCACTATTGATGGTGTAGCGTGCGAAGAACTCTTCGCCCTCAGTCAGCACCCTCCGCTCAAGTTCTAAGACCAACATCTGACTGGCCTCAGCAAGGCGTTCTCGCATCACCAGGAGAAGTTCACGTTTCACCTGCCAAAACTGGGTAAGTGACAGAGCGTTGAGGCCACGAATGGCCTCGTCTGCAGTGTAGATTGCTGCATTACGATGCCCATGAAGCCATAGTCTTACGGCTAACATTCCTGGCACACGCCGCCACTCATCAACAAAATGCCGAGCAGTATCTGGATCCGTTGCGGCAATCTTTGGCAAAAGACTCGCGATCAACTTAACGAGGAGCATCGGCCCGTCATGATGCTCATTCTGTGCGTGAGGTTCCACCGAGGGCACTGAGGCATCATTGATGTCATAGTCTGCTTCAAGCGCTCCGCAATCGACGGTTGACGCGACAAGATCCTGAAGCTTTGAGGTCGCTAGCTTCATTATTAGCGCTGGCTGTGAGTGCGTCAGCAAAGCATCCACCAACTCGGCAGCGCCGCTAGAATCTCGCAGTTCAAAACTGGGGCGAATCAGATCTGTGATTTGTTCAGGCGCGTCGGCGCTTTCCTGGTTTGACAGAAATGCACGCGCTCCATTGAGGGTTAGCACAGGGGTAATTAAATCAACTGCTGCGAGGAGGTCGGAATGGAGAATGACTGTGCCGCCGAGCCTCTTTTGCAGGCTGTAGATTTGGAGCTCTGCCTCCATACGATCAGTACACGCCGAATTGGACACTAGGAGGCGCCACGCACGCGTCCAAAGATCATGTAATCCATTTACGTGATCTACACGATTTGCTAACGCGGTTGCGAGAGACTTGCCAATCTTCTTCATCCATTTGAGACCTAGCAAGTATCGATCTCGAGACTGGAGATCTAGAGCAAGCCACGCGGCCAGTATCCAAGGTGCTTGATCGTCGCTCCAAAGCTTGCGTTCAAGGAAAAAGTCGATCCATGCAGAGTCTTGAATTGAGGTGATCGCAATCGATGACAGATCATTTTTACCATTGAACAGCCAGCAAACCTTGTCGAGCTCCGCAGGAGACATGGATGCGTAAGGTTGGGAAAGAATTGCCGATGCCCACGCCTGTCTCGTCGAACGGGGGCGTTCTACAAGCTCCGCCAGCTGGGCGAGGTCGTCCCATAGCGCTCGATGACCGCGGCGACCTGTCACAGCATCCACAGTTTTTTCGTAGCCTATAGGTTCGACGGCGAGCGCTTCCCAGCGTGCGTCCGGAGCGTCTCGGGCTTCAATCGCGTCTACAGCATAAACGGGACGTAAGTCTGGAAAACGTTCGCGGTCTGCTTCCAAGACGTTCAGAAAGTAACGCACTGGTGCATCCCCAGCGCTATAACCTACTAGGACAACCGTCTTGCAGCGACAAAGGTCGAACAGAAAGCGCGACGCCCATCCTGATCGCATGTAGGCATCGCCATAATCAGCACTCGTTACGACGAGAGGAGTCTGGTGCAGACCGATCGTATCGTCGGCAATCCGTCCGTGGAGGTGGATGATTCCACGAAAATCAGCGCTACCTGGAGCGGGTAGATCCTGCCCAGCAAAGCTAAGTCCCTGAACGTTTACGACGCTATCAGCGCTATGAAGTGCTTTCTCAAGCATCGTGTCGAAGTTGGTGGTGACTATCAACGGATGGTTATCGAGGTCTCGTGATAATCGCAAGATCGTGTTGTGATTGGTGAAATCGGGGGGCGTGGGTGCCTGCAGGAGATCAACCAGCGCGCGGGTCATATCACGTGGGTTGACGATTCGACGGCTAAGAGAACCTAGAACCTCTTCGAAGCGACCAGCTTCGGATGATGCGAGCTCAGACCCGCTCTGCACCAAATTAAGTCGGTCAAAGCATTGTTGGACTAAATCGCCGAAGCCTGGCAATTGTGGCGCGCTTACACCTGCCCCGCACAAAAAGACGACCTCCCCAGCAAGCAGAGCATCTACCAGTGTTTCAGGAAATGCAGGGCCTTCGGCAGAAAAACGAATGCTCACGAGTTAGACCTCCATGCTGTAGTGCCGCTTCGATCATTGTTACCTGGCCGTAAGTCCGCCCCCCATGTAGGAGCTCGATGTCTTCGTCGCGCTCAACTGAAACAGAAGTTACCTCGTGCTTTTCTGCAAGCAGAAGACAGCCAACAGCGTACAGGTGTTGGTAAAGGAAGCCACGATGGACAGCCTCAATTCGCGTTGTCTGCCGTGGGTCAAGGAAAGCTGGAGGAGTGGCCATTCGCCTTACCCATCATAGATGACATCCAGCGAGCCGGGGAACTCGCCGTACGAATGCGTCGAAGATCGCATTACCCCGAAGGCCTAGGGATACCTACTGGAGAGGAATCACAGCGAATGTTGATCACTCTCAATTCTGCAATCGAACAGCAGTCATCTTGGCCTTTTGCTGCTCCCTGACCACAGCCTGCTCATTTATCCGGGTCTGGATTTGGGTGTAGAGCTGAGCCCGCTCGTTGTCGCGGTCGGCCACCGTAACCACCAGAGAATACTGTTCCTTTTCTGCGGCAGAGGGATTCCAGTCACGATCCTGCCTGACCACGACCACAAACCACTTCTCTCCGGGTTTCCCTTGTTTGAACGTCCAGCGAGAAGACTGAACCGTGCCGTGGTTTCTCATTTGGGCGGGAATGTCGCGATTGTTGTCCCTAGCCTCTTTGAGTACCTCCGTCGTCTTTTTCATCTCCTGGCTAAAGTGTTTCTGTACCTCCTCCAGCGAGGTGCCCGTGACCAAGCGGTAATAGATCTGGGTAGCCAGATATTCAATCCGGGTAGTCCGGACTACTGGCGAGTAAGCCAGTGTTATTGAGAGCTCTCGCGTCCCTCGAGCGGAGCGCAAATAGTCCTCTGGCAATGGCAGTTCAAAGAATTGGCATCCGTCGTTCTCGATGGTTTCCTCCGACATCAATACCACGACGTTATCGGAAGACCTGAAAAGATCAGATTCACTCACGACTCCGTAGCCAGCAACATCCCTTTCAACGTCTCGGTTCCAAGTGGCCTTCGACGTCTTGTAACTCTTCCTGAACTCCTTGGAAAATGTCGAGGTGACCGCATTCGGCAGATAAGCATGATTGACCAGCATTGCACGAAGCATGTTCGCAGATGCCGTCGGGTACGCATTCAGCAAACGCCCGGCTAGGTGAGTGATGTACGGTGCCGCCAAGCTCGTCCCGCTGATTTCCTTGAAGACGGTATTCCCTCTCCACTGATGATTAAGCGTTAACACACCCAATCCGCGCATGTGTGGCGCCCATTGCGCGTTTGCTTGCCTCATAGGGCTGGCGAGATTGCCGCCAGCCGCAACGAGCTCGGGCTTGATCGCCCCTTTTACCGACGGGCCGTGCCGAGTGAAGGGAGATGGTTGGTTTTCCGATGCAGGTGAAAGGTGGTAAATCTCCGGATACTTCTGGCTATCAATCGTAGAGTTGTGTCGGGAGATGCTCCCCACCGTCAACACCATCATTGCAGGTGCAGGGTCGATGATGGCGCTCTGGGCAGCGATTAGGTACTCCGGGTACTCGTCGCGCCAACTGTTGATTGGGACTAGCGGGCTTTCTGAGCCACAGAAATTGCCCGTGGAGACTACGAACAAGATGTTGTACCGCCGGGAAAGTACATCCAGGATATAGGCTAGCCCTCTGACATGCGCACCATCGTAGGGAGCATTATTGTTGCCCAGCGATAGGTTGAAGATCCGGCAGCCGAGTTCGACGAAATGCTCTACAGCCTTCGTCAGCGATACCTCGAGTGTGAGTTCGTCGTAGACCGCATTACCTGTATGCGGACATTTCTTCATCACTTTTCCATTGAAGAGCCAGAACTCCGGCTTCCAGAAATTCGAATTGTTACAACCCTCGACGTCGCCATACAGGGCAACCCCGGCCACAGCGGTGCCGTGCCCCGCTTCATCTGCATCCCCCTCCTCATCGACAAACGAGGCGCTCTCAGCCATTGCAGGCTTCAGGAGGGGATGATTCCCGTTAATGCCGCTGTCTAGAATGCAAACGCGGGCTGCGTCATTAGGGGGTGGCGGGATGTTGAGAGGCAACTCATTGATGTCTCGGTTCAGCTGTTGAATGCTAATGCCAGTGGCTGGGATGAGATCCACCAGACGAACGTCGCGCTGGTTGAGCAGCAACTGTGCTTGCTCGGGAGTGACCTCGACCCGGTACATGAGCAGGCTGTCCAGATTGATTCTGTCGAGCCTCTTGATGTGCTCGGCGGCTAGCCAGGTCTCAAAAGAGGTCGAGAGCTGAACACGGCTTGGGTGATGCGCAACCTGAACAGGCCAAAGTTCGACATCGAGCTTGAAAGTGGGGCTGTCTGGCAACCCGATATTCTTAAGAGCCCAACTCTTCCGATCTTCTGCGGACCAGGCATCTACACCCGCAATAGCCTCGAGAATCTGGCGATGGGTCAAATTAGCGTCCATGACACCCAGCTTTTGCAGATGGGCAGTAAATTTGGCCAAACCCTCTTCGCTCGCGAACACTACGCAAAGTTGCTTGCCTTCTTGGCTGATAAACTCCAACCCATGCGTATTGAGGTTGGCGAAGGTCAATGCGCCCTCATACTCCAGCTTCAGAACGTAAGGAGATTTTTCTGAAGAGCCGATTTGCTTCTTGGCCAGGCCTTGCGCTGTGGCGAAGTAACCGTTGAGCTTTTGGCCGTGACCAAGCCGATCTTCACGGGTGACGAAGTGAGGGGGGCTTTTGGTTCGACGCGAGTTATCCAGAACTTCACGTGTAATGCTCAGGTGCTTGTAGGTTGCCACGGATTCTTCCTTGAAAATTTATGTTTTAGGACTTTCTGAGGTCCTCCCGCAAAAGAGCGCTTTTAAGCTCCTTGATGGTCAGAAACTCTTGCTCTCGCAGGATCATCCGCTTGGCGGCGCGGCGAATAACGCGCTCAATATCTGCGCCGCTCTTACCTTTAAACTCCTTCAATATCTCTTTGTCGTCAATCTCGAATTGACGACGTATTCCTCGTAGCTTCAGCGACAAAATTTCCTTCAGCTGCTTTTCATCCGGCAGTGGGAACTCAATCGACTCATCGAATCGTCGCCAAATGGCGGAATCTAAAATTCTCTCATGGTTGGTAGCCGCCAGGATCAAACTGCGACCTTCGTATGAGTCCATCATTTGCAGGACGGCGTTCACAACTCGTCTAAGCTCGCCATGATCGCTACCATCACCACGTTCTTTACCGATGGCATCGAACTCATCAAAGAGAACCACAAACGGATGCTGGGCAATAAAATCGAAGACCTTGCGAAGGTTGGCTGCCGTTTCGCCCAAGAACGAGGACATTAATGCATCCAAGCGGACGATAGCTAAAGGTCG
This sequence comes from Pseudomonas coronafaciens pv. oryzae str. 1_6, assembly GCF_000156995.2. Taxonomy (NCBI): domain Bacteria; kingdom Pseudomonadati; phylum Pseudomonadota; class Gammaproteobacteria; order Pseudomonadales; family Pseudomonadaceae; genus Pseudomonas; species Pseudomonas coronafaciens. The sequence continues at coordinate 5,532,289 of NZ_CP046035.1, forward strand.
ATCAAGCTCGAAGGCCACGACCTCTGCAGCCAGCGTCTTTCCGCAGCCGGGTGGGCCGAAGAAAATCACCTTGCCAGCGGGTTTCATCCCGTAGCTGCGCAGCACATCAGCCCGCCGGTTCTCCTCAAGGATCTCCTCCAATGCAGCTGAACTGCTAGGAGGAAGTATCACTTCATCAAGGGACCGTTTTGGAGTTCTTATATCAAGCAGCGGTAGACCGCGCTCCTTGTCTACGGGAACGTCGTAGTGAACTCGGGCCGTATTGGAAACCTTGAGATTCAAATCGCTGCCGTAGAGGATCTGCTCGAGATCGTTGGCCAGAAGATGATGCTGCTTCTGCCGCTCCTCCTCAATGACCGCTTTAGAGGCAAGACGAAACGCATCGGCATCGCCAGCAGTACCTGCCCGGAACAACTGACGTAGAATTTTTCCATTAGCCATAATCACCACCTTCTAAGTTATTGATTTCTAGAACTATGTAGGTCTTCGACAACCTTGTCGCACTACATAATTTCCAATAACTTTTCTCGCATTTTAGTTTTCATGATCAGGCACTCCATTCCCAACTCAACATCTGTGCACACACGTGCTAATCCTTTGGAGCCGGGCAGCTGGCATTGCGGCGTAGCCTAGTTCATGTTGGAGTGGTCTTAAATGGCCCCTCCCGAAATTCCGCCGAGCTGCAATCTGTCACCCCACCTCTCGACCGATTGCAAGAGCCATCCAGGATGGCAGTAGCGACCGCACCGAGCTCAACGCCTGCCAGTCGATGGGAGTCAGCTGTTTACGCAGCGTTTCCATCACCTCACCTATACGCCGCTCTCCCAACCAAGCCAAGGCTCGAATTACAGCACCGCCGGTCGTCGAACCAAGCGCTAGCATCCAGCGGGGGGCGTGTCTAATCTTGGCCGTTACGCCTCCTACTGTAAGAGTCCGAGTGCGCCCAGTGGTGAGAAACACCTGCCCATCCGGAACTTGCGGCGACAGGCCTAGTATCTCTGCAGAACGCAGTCCATCAAAGACGATCTCTTCCTGATTCTTCGAAGCGAGGGAGCTGACAACCTTATCCAGCAATGGCGTTGCTTGCTTGTACTGATCCTTAATAGAGGCTAGATAGAGCCCACGAGCCGCACGGATGAGTTGCCCGCCCTTCGCCAGTCGTGAAAAGGCCTGATCTACTGCGGCCCGGCTTCCTAAATGCAAAAATTCTTTGGGACTTACTAAGCCACCCTCAGGCAAACGCCGGCTGTGTTCCAGTATCGATTCAGGAAGGGTCTTCATAGGCTCAAGCTGCTCTAATCACTTTAATGTCAGAAGTATGAGTCTATATCTGACATTGGTCAAATAATGATCATGTTCAGCCGCGAGTAGTCTCCATGCCATTGGGACCCACTTGCGTCTGTGTATTGGCGCTTACCCTGATTGACCCAAAAGCTGACGTGACTTTTGTACAGATTGCGGTCTCAGGCCCTGCCCCAACTTGCACGCGAGGCAGCCCATTGCCGGCAAGCAGGTCAATTTGGCATAGGTCTCAACAACATGCCGGGAGATGCAAGCCTGCCCATTTAGTGAATCTGCTGCTCGGCTGAGCAAGGTGACTTATCCAAATCAACCCGCAACAGATAGCACTTGCCGTCGTTTTGTCGCTATTATGCCTACCAATAGTCATAATGCCCTCAAATTGACAGCGAGTATCTTGCATGGCCAGATTAAGCGTTCGCGACTTTCCTGATAACTTGCACCAACTGCTGCTACAGGCAGCTGCCAGGCATGAACGTTCACTAGAAGGGGAAACCAGGTTTGGACTGGCGCGTTATCTTGAATCTCTCGAAGCGCCTCAGCCTGAGACAGCGTCGTTGTGTGAATCTTGGCAGCGCTCTACCGGCCAGCGTTTGCAAAAGCTATTTACGCGCTTGCGCGAAGACGACGTCTTTTCCTGGAGCGAGCGCAGCGACTTGCCTCACCTAGCCTTGGCTTTAGGGGAAACGTCGCCGGCAACTCTGATGAACTGCATCGACGGTCGTGAAGCGCTGCCCTTTGATCTGGCCAAGCGTATCGCTGACCGCTACAGTTGCAGTCTGGAGTGGCTAATCAACGGCTCAAGCTCTATGTTTCCATATCCAGAAGTTGGCGGGGACTATCACGAGTTTTTCGAGCCCGCAGTCAGAGGCAGCGGTGTCAGTATCAAGCTGGTCAGGCTCTGCACCGTTGAGGATTCCGACGGCAATCCAGGCCCACATGACGGTACCTTGCTGATGTTCAGATGCAAGGACGACAAACTAAACATTGCCTCGGGGTATAGCGGTCGCTTTTATTTAAATGATCGTATGGGTGGTGGCGGCCATGGCAGCCTGGCAAATTTTGTCAATTTTCTAAACGAGAATAGAAACTTGCAGTTCAGCGAATACAACTGCACGGCGCCGATTGATAATTCGATGATGTGGGACCACCACCCCAACTACTACTTTGGTTTCAAGCATTGCAGTGAGGCGTCCTGGCTCTACCCTCTGCTTGCTGGTAGGTCACCTTCCAGCATTGATTGGGCGCAGCAGCACGGCTACATGAGCCCAAAGCCGAAGATTAGCTACTTTCATGATCTGTAGTGACTAAATCTGCGTATTGATCCCACTGAACGGCTCGGGCGATTTTGGCGGATGCGTGACATCCAGCGCAGTGCGGCAATAACCAACGTCCTGCCACGCACCATGCTTGAATCCCACCTCTGGATGCGTGCCTATGTGAGAGAGGCACAAGTGCTTTGTGCAGCCCCACGCTGCCTTTGTTCGGCAACACGATCCGGCATAAGCTGTGTGAAAACCTTGCGTCCTCAATATCGCCAGCAACACGTCATACCATGCTCGACCGACTTCGCTACGATGCGCTTCTGACGTGTGCAGAGCCAGCGACCTGGTCGTCTCGCACAGTAACCAACTACGGGTAATTCGGCAGAGTCGCCTCCATCCGCTTGACCATCTATTCGACTGAAGGCGGCTCAAGCTCAAACGAAATCACAGTATTCCCATCCAGCGGTGCATGGACTGCCGGATGGCTACTGCATCCAAACCTCGCGCAATCCTTACGATGATGTTGCTCATCACCCATATCCTCGGACGCGGCAATGGCCAAGTTCTTCAAGTGCTCTGCACAAGAGCTTTTGTCCTATGAACGCTATGTCTCAGAAGGCTCCCCCTATGCCACGCAGCACGGTGTGAAGGGAGCGCAGTTCGAACGCGTCATGGTGGTGATGGACGAGGAAGAAAGCGACTACCGAACGTACAACTACGAGCGTGTCTTCGCGAGTGCTGAGGCCCGTGCTGCAGATCGTGCACGAGCACTGGGCGGTGATGAAAATACTTGGAGTCGAACGCTGCGACTGCTTTACGTCTGCTGCACTCGCGCCCAGCGGGGGCTGGTGCTAACGTTCTTTGTCGCCGATCCGGCGACCACCCTGGAAAACGTCGTGGCGAGCGGGATCTTGCCGCGAAGCGCAGTCTTTACGCAGGAAGTGTTAGCTGGATGGTCATAGACGAACGATTGCCTGACCTATTTGAAGCAAGATTGACGGCGTGATCGGGGGGACGAGCAGTATTTTCACAACGATGACATGAGCGAGTTTCCCCGACACCGACATACCGGCATTTCGGACATTCACTACGGTATCGATCTAGGAATGCTGGGAGAGGCAGCACTGCAGGCATTCTTAGCTGAATGGCTTAAGTCAGAAACAGGGCGGGCGCCCTTCGAAGCTGAGCCAGCCTCTATAAGCTCTTTCGTTCCGGACTACGGTCTCGGTAGCACCGCGCTGAATGAAACAGGAAAAGACGCGCTGATCAAAGCCAGAGTCTGCCAAGGCGCTTATCGTGATGAGTTGGTGGTCCATTGACCACCTATCCATGGGATGAGGTTCAAAAGCGATTGTTCTTCGATAGCGATCAGACGTGGGACCGCTCTCTTAGCTCACCAATTCCTGAAGAAAATCCGTGAGCGCTTTCTTTGGATCATCCTCTTCCGAAACGATCATCTCTATTCCCCATTGCCCCAGCACTTCCTGAGCAACAGGGTTCGGTCGATTCGTGAATACATATGACTTTGGTCTGGCGGATGGCAATACCGAGCGCCCCCACATCTCCGTCAGTCGATAGAAAAGGAGCCTAATGTTGATGTCTGAAATACTGTATCCGATGAAGAGAACAGAGCTCCCTAAGACATCGTTGCTGAGCTTGATATCTAGTGGAGATTCATAATTCAATCGCTGAAAGTAACTGCTTTCGTCGAGAACGATTGATGTTTCGTCATCAAAGTCCCCATGGAATTTCACAATCTGACGCCGGCCCTCAGTAGCAGATACGAGGTCAGCGACGCTTGCGATTTTGTCGTACGGTACCTCAAATTTATCGTGGGCCATTTCCAGCCATCGATCATAGTTGGTGGTGTAGATCCGTGAAAATTGTCCAAGGGTAATCAGCCGATGGATTTCGGACGTGGAGATATCTGTACTGTGCTTGTGCCATTCGCGATCCATCCAGCTCCGAAGCGGCCCAAGAGTACCTTTCTTCCTCTTGTAGTACTCCGCAAGTGCAAGCGGTGTTCCATAAGTGGAGAAGATTTTCGGATCGTATCCCAATTCCTGAGCGATGCGTGCGATAAGCTCGCCCCAAGTAGGCAGGCTTAGATTGGCAGACACCCCAGCACCTACAAAAAGCATCAGCTTGCCGGTGCGGTGCGCGCGTAGCAACTCAGCGTTCATTTTACGCCCTCACAAGTTTTCAGATATTCGGCGAACTGATCGAGTGCTTTGCGGCGCATGGAAATAGCGTCCTTGGCCGGTCCCATCTCAGCGAAAGTTTGGGTGTGCCCGTTCGGGACGAAAACGCAGTCCCATTGAAAGTCAGTTGGACCGGCCGGTACAAGAGGTACAGTTCCCTCGATGGAGCCTTCGAACAGGTGAATCTGGCGCCCATCACAATACCCGAGCACTGTTTTTGCGGTCACTGCTGCATCTTCGAGACCCGCTACAAGCTTAACGAATCGCTCTGCCTCAAGCTTGTCCCAGAATATCTGGGTTAGACCCGCAGGAAGTCCATTGAGACCGCTCAGGTAGAGCCCTGTGTGCTCGACGAAAAGCGGGCGACCTATAGCCTCAAATGCCTTGGTCAACTTGTCCCGCACCAAGCGGTGGACATCCTCGGTTTGCAATTCTTCAATTTTCCGTGATACCGACACGACTTCCACTCCGACAGGGGCAAGAATTCGCTGCACCTCGTTGACCTTGTGCTGATTTCCGGACATGAATCGGATTTTCAATCTAGACCCTCTATGAATGAGTACCGCTTGGCGACGTCGAACTGTTCGGAAATATCACTGGCGGAGAGTCCCTCGGTCATCGCCATCGCATGATCATCTGCTAGGCCTCGCTGATGAATCGCCGGGTTGTCCGAGCAAATTACAAAAGGAACCTGGTGGCGCCGAAACTCCAACAGAGGATGGGCCTCGTTGACAGGAACAGCTCCGGTGAGCCTGTTGCTGATGGGGCATACTTCGATGCAGATATCTTGTCGTGCTAAGAGGTCTAGCAAGTGAGGGTCCTTGCTAGCAGCTGTTCCATGGCCAATACGATCAGCGCCAAACAACTCCACGGCTGACCGAATGTTTTCCACGCGACCAGTTTCGCCCGCATGAATGGTGATCCCGAGTCCGAATCGATCCTTCGCCTTCCGAAATAGCGACGGTAATTCGGCTGGATACGCAATCTCCTCATCGCCCGCCAGATCCAGCCCCACCACATCATCCGGTTCACCGAGGTCTTGGTAGGCCTGTAGGAGGGTAGCAAGGCCAACCGAACTGTAATTGCCGCGTGTAACCGTGAGGACCAAGCCGAGACGCATACCGAAGCGGACGGATACAGCTCTATACGATTCTAAAAGGCGCTCCAAGGCTTGAGCGGGCGAGCAATTTTGCAGAGCGGCAAGGTATAAAACGCTGCTTCGGAGTTCTACAAAGCGCACGTTGTTCTGCGCGAGGTTCGCGACGACCGCCAAGGAAAGGCGATCCAGGTTCTCGCGTCTTTTGGGGAAGAGCCGCAACACCTGCCAAGGGGTCAGGTATGACGCCAGCGACTGACACGGTGTGTGTCGCAACATGTCCCGCTCAATAAGGAAACCAGACGGCAGCTCTGTTAATTCATCCTTAAAGATGTCTTGGATCGTCGATATCGGGATGGCTCCGTTCATGTGTACATGCAGTTCAGCACGATCGCAGTCGCTAGGTCCCAACACCAAGCTCTCGTGTGCAATCTCATGGCCATTGACCTCATTTGGCGTCGTTGCAAGATCCATCTGGTACTGATTCAAGCGCTATCCTTTGTCGTTGTAATAAGCCTAGTTCTACACCGCACGACTGCGTTTCTGTTTACGATGATTTCAAAAAGCCATCCTGTGTATCAGTTGGTCAGGTAGATCGTCTAGTGTTTCTGACTCAACATTTTTTACGGCCACGGCCTGCAAGGGCGCCTACCGATTCATAGCACCATCGCAAGGTCATGTTGTAGGCTGTCTCTTTTAAAACAAGACAGCGATGACTAATCGGCCAGCTGTCTAGGTACTGAAATGGAGCAGTCATGTCTCGATTCGCTTTTGGCAGCATTTTCACGACACTGGATGACGACGAGATCGAAGATCAGAAAGGGTACGGATTCTTCGATTGGCAGGCTCATGGCGTCGTAGGTTACGACGAAGAGTTGACGACATATTTCGCGAACTTGGACGGTAGCTGGGGAATTGGCACGAGGTACCAAGAGCTTCCGACTATAGCCGACCTGCAGCGCCGTCTGGTTGAAGCTTTTCAGGGGGTGGAGCTTCCGTTCAATCGAGCAGGGCTTGAGCGACTGGCTCAAGGTGTCGAAGACAGTCCGACGATACTGACCCCATCTGAAGCCGCATCCAAAAGATCTTAAAGGAATAAGATGTCCATCATTTTGTATTACCAAATAGGCCCAGGCAAGTCCGCCGTTGATCAGGTTTTGAAACTGGTTGCATCTTTTTGTACTGATCTGAGGCTTGACGCGATTCCTGCCAGCAACGCCTTCTATACCCTTTACCAGTGGGCGCTCGTACGTGAGGTCGATTTGTACATCGAGCGAATCGGAAATACTAATGCCCCAGTCGAACTGCTCTTGGCCTTTGACGAATTGACGCGAGATGAGGTCGTTGGGTTTCTACTCTACATTCCGGTGATTAGGCAGACTGACTCTTGCGGTGTTTGCTACATGGCTGTGAAGAGTACTCATCAAGGGCGTGGGATTGGGAAAAACCTGGTAGTCGCGATGCTTGATCGCTATCCTCATGCCGAATTGACTTGCTCAGTCTCGAATGTAGAGTTTTACGAGCGTATGGGGTTTAGCGTGGTTGGCACTCACTGCTCTCAAGTCGCGATGAGTACCAGAACGCAAGAATCTACTGAGGGAGAGATATTGCTCATAGATTCGAGATCGATCCTAGGATCACCTGAGGCACGGAAACGTCAAATGGAGCTGGAGCAGCGTTGGGGTAAAAAAGAGATGCGCTACGCTATACAGCAATTTGAGCGCCATGTGTCCGAGCGGGTTCTTCAAGCCGATAATTTTGTGAAAGAACGGCTTGGAAGGTAGAAAGGGCTAAGCGCGCTGGCAGGGACTATCGGCCCAGTCCAGTCGGATACCTGCCAACGCTCTCAGCACTGGTTAAATGGCAAAGGTAGTTGGTATTGACTGCTTACTAAAACTAAACTTTTATATCTTCATGTCTTACGCCTCTAAGGTTGCAATCCATTAGGCCTTGATAAGGTCCGGAATAGCCTGTTATCACGAAGTAACCCCTCAGTTTTATAAACCCTCGCTGCGAGTAAAAAAAACAGCTTCCTTCTACGTGGGATATGTGGACGTTAAACTGCGTTCCGGTGCATTTGAAAATTGAAGGTTTTTCTCCTTCCTCAAGTTCTTCAAAGCAATCTTCAAAAGCTACAAAGTAAGGGGCCGTACTTTCAGTGTCGCCTCGAAAACTGTTGTCATCCATCGTGAGGTCAAGGAACACGATGCCTTCATCGTTGCCGGCTATGAAATTCGAAAGCTTTTTGTAGTCAGCAATGGAGGATATAACACCTTCGTATTTAGGCTTACCTCGCTTACAAAATTTTTCGCCTCTGATCCGATACCAAATGCTTTTTATGTAAGGTGTAGCTATTTTTCCGAAAACTCGACCCAAAGTACCGGCTATCACGCTAAAAATTTCCATATTCCCGCTCTTGAGCTTGTTTGAGTATCTTCTTCTGTTGGCGTTGATTGAAAACTGGCCCACGTGATGACATGAAACTGCCCCACGACTAGAAAGTCCTCATTGGTTCGTCAATGGAGCGGATATGAAAGCAGTCATCGCAAAGTCGACACGTCCCAGGTCCAGCAGGTGGAGTACTCAAGAGGACATAATCGCAGACTGGATCGTCTGCACAGACTGTGCACACATCCAAACTTCCGGCTACCCGGATGGCCGCTTCCGTCATCGCAGCCTGCTTTGGGTCCCACTCGCGCAGCGAAGCGAACCATTCCGGCGTGTGCGGACGAAGCAGCGTGCGAGGCTCCGGCTTAAGCAGCCCCTTACGCTCAAGCCAATTAGTTGCCGCCCTAATGCGACGATCATGTAGCTGTGTCAACAGCTCGTAAAGCTTTATCTTCAAAGCGAAATATTGGCGCGGATGCAATGCGTTCAAGGTCACGTAGCCCGCATGGTTCAGGACAAAACGGTTTTGCCCTAACTTCTCGCTTGCCAGCAGCTCTTCACAGTATCTCTGCTTGTGCTCCGCCGAGCTTTCGTATCCCTCCATGAAGGCGACGTGATACTGCCAAGCATTCCTTTCAAACTCATCCTTCCACAGTTCCAGATACCTTGAAGCTCTCAGAGCTTTTACTAGGTGATCATCTGCCTCCTGATGGTCCACTAGGTATAAATCGATGTCGTTGAGTGATTCAATCTCAGAGGACAGCATTCGGGCTTCCCGAAGCAAGGCATTGGTTGAATCCCGCATAACCTGCACGTGGTCAACATTTTCACGCCAGCCAGCCTCTTCTTCCGCATTGAGATCTCTCAGTACATTCGGAACCTCAAAAAGCGCCGCGCTATTCAGTAACTCCCCTGGATGGCAAAAGTCAGCATCCGGTACTAGGTTTGCCCCGGCCCTGTGATAAGCCTGCGCGACCAATCGCGAGCAGAACTGCCTCCGACCGGCCACAAAACCAGCCAATACACTCTTGGCGGCGCCGATCTTGGTGTATCGAGTACCAACCGCAGCTCTGGCGAAGGCGATAATAGAGTGCAGTTGGTCAGCAGTCAGGGGCGCAACCGGACGAAGAACATGACCAGCGCAGCCTGGCTCAAGTATCAGACGCTCGAGATTGCGTGCATGTACACCGTCACCAGTAGAATCGATCACACTCGACTTCCCCACACAAATCATAGCGTGAGAGATGTCCGCACCAATGGCCTTACGGATCGTTTTGCTCATGGGGTCGGGCGTGGTTGTCAGGACAATATCGCCGAGCTGGATGAGGTCGGAGACGAACACCCGCGGCCTCAGTTCCAATTCATTCATCTCGCCTTCCATATAGAATATTGCTCCTGTGCAGGTACTGAACGATGGATATTGGTGACCGATTCAAAATGTTCAAAACTGAATAGGTATTCAAGCAGGTAGATGCCGAGCTGTCCCGATGATGGTTAGAAATTTCGCTCCTCGGGTCATCGCGACGTGCAAATCCTTCGCATCAAGCGAGTCGGCATCAAGAATGACGGCGTGATCATACTCAAGGCCTTTGATCAGCAATGTGGTTCCAATCAGCTTACGATGGCTGATCGGCCGCCCCGAATGACCTCTGTTCCACGCGGGCTCGCTTTCTCTCTCGTTCGGCTTTTCTTGCAGCTCGGCCCCTGCTCAACTCAACCTCTCTCATGGGATGGTTGATGAAGTGCTGTTCGTAGGTACGGATCAGTCCAGCATCGTGACTTGCCATAACCTGCTCGAAAACGTAATCCGCGTTCCTGGCGACGATTTCGTACTTATCGGTTTCAAGGTTTCTATTTGAAATCAGTAGCAGCGCCTCTGGAGTGAAATTACCGCTGCTCCAGATTTCAAACCGTTGCGGCAGATATCCCCATTCAGAATGATGCTTAGCCACTTCGCGGAGTACAGGAATGCGCTTGTCGAGCCATTTGGCGACTTCTGCGTCATCAACATTTCCCAGGGGATGTACTCCTTTGCACTCAATGAACACCACGTCTCGATGCCTCCTGACTACTAAGACGTCAATTTCGGCCTGCCGGCCAAGGCTGTCCTTAACCTTCCGGTTCACTTCAGGATCGCCGCCCGGGAACGTGGACTTGGCAATGTGAGCAACTGCGAACTCAAACAAACTTCCTCGCAAAGTGGACCCGGCGCCCTCTATTCGCGAAAGCACGTTGAAAACTTGATCCAGTGACTCAGGGCTGTCCAAGAGCTTGGCCGTGTTTTCGAGTAATGAGCACAGGCTTTTCAGGGCTCTGGCTACCTCCAGGCCGAAAAGGCTTTCAGTAGTGGCAGGAATAATGCCCTCTGCTTTTAGGAGCGAGAATGCTTCGGTGGAAAACTCCTCAGCTACAAATACCTGCAGACAGCGGCTTACCTTTGAAAGGCTTCGCAGCGTCACACATTTTTTGACGAATGCACTGAGTTCCTCCGCAGTTACCCGTCCATCCAAAGCAATATCGCAGACAAAAAATCCGCCCTTAACGCCGGCAGCCTCAGAATACGAACGCATCGGAAACAGAAATGATGGACCCGCCATATCCCATTGAAACGTACCTACCTGAGGCATCTTCTCTAACCCATCGTCCTCACGGGTTTTGACGGCCTCGTAGCTCACCAGCCCCAATTTTCGTGCCCAGTCCTTTACCGCGATCAGCGCCAATCGCTCTGCAATGTTTCGAGCCTTGAGTTTGGCCAGCGTGTTCCCGTCCTGGAGAGGCATTTCTTGATCGCACCTCACGACGCATGTATCCCCTCCCGGCAGTGCTACTTCCTTGACCAGACTCGCGCTGATCAACCGTTCAAGCAGGCTTTCGGCCGAGACGTGTTTCAACTGAGCAACCGGCGCTCCACAGGCGATAAGGAAATGAGACCGCAGCATGAAGTTGGAGCGCATTTTCAAGGCTTGGAGGGCTGAGTAGTAGGCGCTATTCGTCTTCTGAAGAGCATCAATCAGATTGGAAAAAAACTTCGGCGAGCCGTAATCGGATCGTAGATACACAAAGCGAGCACGGTGAGGAAAGATCAGGTGGCTCAGCTTTCTCATATCTTCACAGCCCCGCTCGACCCGCTTGCGAGCGGCCGTAGGAGCCAGGTTGTATTGAGATTCCAGAATCTTCGCGAGCTCACTGCTCAGCATCGGGCCGTTCTTGGCCAGAATTTTCGCTATCGCATCCTGCGCCATTTTGCCTCCGTCATGCCAATGTCACACAGCGCTATTTATATAACTTGTAAACAAGTGCCGTTCTGTATGCTGTTTGTATTCTATGGAAGGCCTAATTCACAAGGGTGAATGGGGCCGAGTCAGCGGAAAATCAGGATAATGTCACAATAGTCGAATCTGGGACTCCTTAAAGGCGTTGCTTTAGAAGCCTGGAGCCGGGTGACGGGCCGACAGGTGGCCCGATGAATGTCGCCTTTCCATCGAGGGAGCAAAATGCCGATCGGCCTGTTTTGCTCTTAGACCTCCTTAGAGAGCTAAACTGAAGATCTGCGGGGCAGGAGCCGCTGCGCCATGTTTCAGAGGGCCTCAATATGACCATGCCAAATGAACGTACCCGGGCTGTCATCCAAACGGGAGAGTTTCTGCTCGAGCTATCTCGAGATTCCTCGTTACCAGAACGAATACGCCGTGACGCCAAATCTCTCCTGCGTCACTATCCAAATCCGTTTCAGATGCTGCTGGCGGGTCGGATCGAAGAGGCGTCAGGTCCTGACGTGTCCCCAATGGGTCCGGTTTTCAGCTCTTCTACCGAAAGCAGCTATCACTCTCCGATCGTTTACGCTGCAGACCCGAAAATCTCCAGATGAATGACTGGAATAGAGCCATCACAGCTCTGTCCGCCGCTCGAAAGGTCGTATTTTTCACCGGCGCCGGCGTCTCTGCTGCAAGTGGGATTCCAACATTTCGCGACAAGCTCACAGGCTTTTGGGAGAAACTCGACCCTGAAAAGCTGGAAACGGCACGGGCTTTTCGAGAGAACCCCCAACTGGTTTGGGGTTGGTACCTGTGGCGGCGCTCCCAAGCTGGCCAAGCCCAACCAAACGCCGCTCATCTTTCGATTAGCCACCTGGCGAGCACCGGCATACAGGTTTCAGTTATCACTCAGAATATTGATGACCTGCACGAGCGCGCGGGATCTCAGAACGTCGTGCATTTGCATGGCAGTTTGATCAATCCGATCTGCTTTGCCTGCAAGCGTACGGCGGTACTCACGACTGATCAATTTCAGGTTTCTGCAGAGGGACAATGGGTAGAGCCGCCGCGGTGTACTCGGTGCAATGGGAAACTCCGACCTGGAGTTGTGTGGTTCGGAGAGGATCTGCCTTCCGGAGCTTGGAAAGCAGCATTGGCTGACGTCAAAAATTGCGACGTTCTGATCTCCGTCGGGACTTCAGGAGTCGTCAGGCCTGCGGCGGATATTCCTGAAATCGCGTCGACATCTGGTGCGACGGTCATCCACGTAAACACTGCGGACGTCTGCCTAGGGGCTCCAAACGAGCTGATGCTCATAGGCTCAGCCGAGCAAGTGTTGCCCGCGCTGCTGCAGACCAGACAATCTTCATAGGACTGAAAATGTCTTGGGTGGACACGCGACCGTTTTCGTAGCGCTTACTTTGCTGGCCCTCTTGGCTTAGGCAAACCTTTGGACTCTGAGAGCAGTCGGCTGTAAGCATCCTCTAACCCTTCCCGAGTTTGCGCGGGCAATGCTGGTTTCTTCTCTCGCTTAGGCTTCGAAGGGAGATTGGACGGTGAACCAGGTGGATGGAGCTGCTCGAAAGTCTTGCGCTCCTCGGCTGTAAGGGATGAAACAAAAACCTTCTCGCTCACACGTAAAGCACGATCGTCCTTGGCAAAGCTCAAGACGTTTGATGGCACCGGGAACGGGCAACGAAGGTCAGGCCTGACCCTGGTTTTGTTCTTATGAACGCTGAGGCGAATTAGCTCTTCAACGTCGTCCCTACTGCTGGAGTAAGCGGCTGAAAGGTATGCTTTGTTGACGTCCTCCAAAGTAATCGTATGGCGACGGGCTGCACGGGCTTCAAGATACGCCACCTTGATCAGTTGAACCGCCAGGCGCTTTATACCGAACGTCCAGCGATACAGCTCATGTACCAAGGCACTCGGATCTGCAGATACGCGCCGCCCGCTTACCCGTATGCATTCTAGAACGTAATCCTTCCAGGCCTTCGAGTCAGGATGGTCCGGTAGCATTACACGGGGTTCAGAGAGAAGCCGTTGCTTGTCCTCACTGTTCCTTGTCAGCAATTTGTGACCCAGGCTGTAGTTGGCCACATAGATCATAGGAACCCCAAGCCCGGCCATGGTGAGCAATATGTCCGTCACCCGGACTACGCCTTGCCCAGTGGTCTGATGCTGCATTTCTTCGAGCACCATCAGTGATACACCATCACGATTGACCCTACGCCGGCACTCGGTCAGAAGCTTGGACGTGTTCGCTCTCACCCCTGTTGCGTCGCCGCCAAGGAAGTCTTCCAACAACTGTCTACCGCCAGCCTTCCCCCTTGCGCTGGCGTACCAATACGAAACGAGATTATGTGGCTCATGGTAATGGGCAGATGTGTAGAGTGCAGGTCCAGGCATCACCTTCATCAGCGCACTGATAGTTTGGCTCTTACCAACGCCAGCGAGCCCGGTGAGGCATATAGGAAATGCCTCATTTTCCGGGGGATGGTACAGCCGCCTCTGATATTGCTGGTCCGAGGAGAAACTCTCAGTTGAAAAGCTGCGTGCACGATCAACGCAGTCTTTGATGAAATCCAAAGAAAACTGATTGGGAAGGAAAATCGTCTTCAGTACCTCTGACAAACGCTCAGCAGCCAACGCTGGACTCAAATCCTCAAGTCCGGTCACCGGATCAGGTTGCGCTGTAATCAAACGCCGAATATCAGCCAGCGTATCCAATCCATCAAAGCGCGCAGAAAAGATGTTAGTCATTGCCTTTCCCCATCAACCGCTTCTGGTCGGCGGCATCACGCTCAGCCGCTCCGTCCTTCGCAGGACGCCCAGGCTTGCGAGTACCACTGTCCCAAGCTTTGCCTGTGGCATGAAGAAATTGCGCATTGCGATCCTGAAGGATTACGGGCTTCTCTTCACGACGCTGGGCATTGCCGCGCAGCCGATTCTCATTGAGCACTTGAAGATCCGACAGCGAAATGTCGACGCTGCTGGGATGTACGCTCGCCGGCTTTACAAAGTCCAACTCGTACAAAACGCCTTCTAATTCAATCCAGATATGTCTGACACACATGGTCATCACATAAGCTGTGACCGGTATCTGGCCATTAAGCGCGATACGGTCAAAAACCTCGGTGTCAATCAGCTTTGATGAATTGTATTTACGACCATAAAAATAAACCCCACTCCTTTTGATGTGCGCCGGATGAGGTGTCAGGAATTCTCTCACGGCGTAGTCAAAGCTTACCTCCGTGCCGGAATCGTAACCAAGATCACTATAGAACTTGTAAATATTATGTGGGGTGGGACTGAAGCCCACCTCCAGCATCTCAGGTGTCATCCTTCCTTCAGCATCTGAAACATGATTATCGTAAATAGCTTGCAGAATATGCCGCTTGCATATCTCTACAAAGTTGAGCGAGCTATGAAAGTGTGTTGGCTGATCATTGTCAGATTTGGTCCTAGGATGTGACGACTCAACCGTTGCTTTCGACTGACCCGAGTGAGTAGGAGTTAACTCAAGCCTGGATAACCAGCTCATCATTTCGCCACGGGCCACTGCTTCTGAACGAATCGGTACGCCCATGGTAGAGCCTGGCCCACGGTCGAACACGATGTTTTGCGGCAGACCGTAAGTGGGCCAGTCTTCTTTTCTGATCGTCAGGCCGAACAACGACGCAAATTTGACCTTGCTAACGGCCATCGAGAACAGGGCCATGCGGTAGGCTTCCATGTTTTCTTTGTTTTCGGAAAAACCCAAGGCGACTACAGCACCAGACTGGCCACACACACCTCGAACTATGCAGGCCGAATCCATAGCGGATCCTTCGAGCAAGCCAGATATCTTATTTTTTGGATTATAGCCGTCAAACTCAACCAGTTGGTTTACATTAACCAAATGTTGAGCAAAACTTCCAAAAAACCCGGACTTAGCTCTAGCTCCGCTGGGCCCCCTACGTGCCTTCCTATACGACTTCGTGCTTATCGACTGACCTAGGTAATAATCGTACTGTCCTTTGGTGGGGAAAGGCTTACCTTCGGGATGATAGAACTTCTTTTTACCTGTCGATGCTGTAAAAGGAACACACCCGAATTCACGCACCAGCACAGCACCAAAGATCTCAGCGTCAGATTTGGTTTTATCATTGTATTTGATGAAGCCATCCAGTATCGAAGCCTGCATTTCGGGCGTAGCCGGAAATCGGGATTTACGTCCTGACTTAGGCGGTCTTCCCAAAATTTTCCCGTCTGCAGTCTGCTCTCTCTTTCCTCTCCCGCAGCGGTCAAACTTGGGCATAAGCGCCCACTTCGAGCGACCGAACACCAGGTAGCTAAAAAACCAAAATCTCAACCGGACTGCATTCTGAGAGGGTGACTGATTGACAGCATGGGCGTTGATGATCGATTCGGGATTTTCGCTAGACAGTATCTCCTCGGCATCGTCTACCAAATCGGCTATGGCGAGGTAACGCTTGTTAACCATTTCATCATAGCTTTTCGTTGCCCTTACCCGATCTTTTTCCAATTGATCTACTGAAATATCCCTGATCGCCTTCAACCAAGGAGGTGTGGCGTCACTACCATGTTCCACGAGATCACCATTGGTCAGAGCCAAATCAAATTCAGGCCGGGAAAGCGTTAGCAAACTTGCAGTGGTTCCTTCATCATCAAAGAATACAAGGCGTGCCCTGTTTGCCCTGCCGTCACTTGCAAGGAAATAGTATTCGACATCCTTTTTAAGCCCTTTGAATCCTTCAGGCGCTTTCAGCCTGGAACCGGTGATCATTCGGGCAAACCGGCAAAAAGTGAGCTATAGACCTGCAGGACATCCGGTGCATCCGTCACCAATGGATGATCAATAAGGACCGGGTCAAACAAGCTGACCGGAAGCTTGCGCTCCCATATGTCTTTGTAGATCTTCGTCAGAAACAGATCACGCCGTCCCCACCGCTGTCCGTACATCAAGGCAACGGAAGCTACTGGTCTCCCATGAGCGACACAGTCTTCTATATCGTGTGAGAAATCCTCGAGAACATTCGATTCGAGGCTGATCTCGCGATCATGGTAGCCATACAGAAGATCTAAGTTGGCCACTAGCACTGGATCCAGCATATCCCTGGATACTCTCACAGTCCTGATGCCTGCACTGTGGTAATAAACCTCTTCCAAGGCATGGCGCAAGCGAGCCTTCTCGCGGTTTTCTTTCTGTTTCGCCAAGCTCTTTAAACTTCCCCGAGCGACCTCATCAAAATCCATTGCACTCAACTTTACTGTCCAGTTCACAGCATAGGGGGCCGAGCCCTGCGGGTGGATGTACAGAAGCAGATCGCCCAAGTAGGGGTGGGGAACCCTCTCGCGCCTACCATCATCGTAGGTCATGACTGCAGTAGCGTGCTTAAGACCGATTTCCTCTGCCACCAATGATGTTCCCTTCACTGGCAGAAGTTTCAGTCCAGCAGCTAATGGGTTACCTTGAAGAGGGTGAACTTCCGGAATTGGGCTGAGAATTTTCTGCTCATGTAACTCGAACACGTCGGGATTATAAAGAGCCAGTTGTGCGAAGATTCTTTCAGGGGTAGAAAGAAGATGCAGTGCTCGTCCAAGCTTCCTGCTATTAAGCCGGCATATACGAGAGCCCTTGGGCGCTTCACCAGGGACTGCATAAATTCCGGCTAAGTAGTTATCTCCCCATTCGAAGCAGCCTTGTCGACCTGTTATGCGGAGTAACGATTTTTTTAGATCCACTTATCTTATCTACCATCCATTCAATCCATAGCAGGCGACGCATACCAGCCCACCTACATCGGATGAATAAGCCATCCAATAGCGCGGGCATGGCCATGACTACACCACGCGCAGTATACTTTTCTGGAGACGAGCGGAGCCGTGCAGGGCTTGACGCCCTACGCGAGGGGATAGACAATGGATTCGTCAGGAGTCGAAAGCTGACTTATCCTCAAAGGCCCAAGGTCACACTTGGGCCTTTGTCTGTCTGGCTCCTGGGTTTTCTAACCAGATTCCATGATTTTTTCCTCAGGCCTAAGTAATAGGCCAGCAAACTATATCGTTTCAGCTAGCTGCACTTTTATAGGAGCCACTACTCCCATAAGGCAAAACTTGCATCGGCTGTTGGTAATACACTTTCAGTTTTCAGTATTGCCCTCAGTAACGCCGTTTAACGATGCATGGTACCGCCGAAAAATGGCAGTTGACAACTAGAATAAAGCAGCTAAGTTGCGCCTCCGCCGGCGCATTCGTGCTGCCTTTTCAGTGTATTCGGTGCTTTGAAGGCCAAAAACCGGCGTTCATAGATGGCCAGGTGATAAAAAATGAATGCTAAATTCCACCAGTTATGAGACCAAAGATTCGCGAATAACCCGCCGCCTGTTTAGGCGAAATCGATCCGTAGGACTGATTTCCAGCCGCTACACTCGTCTCCTCTGATTCGACTCGGAGGTACCATGAGCGCCGCATCAGCTCAGAAATGTGTGATCGAGCCATTCCCTCGACTGGACTGGCTACCCGACGAAACCTTATTCAGCTTGTGCAGTCGACAGCACCTGGTAATGGGAAACCTAGACCATGCGACCACATCGACTGCCGTGCTGGGCCTATCTGAGAAATTTATAAAACATGATATTCCTTGCGGAATAGCGGCTTTAGAGCAAACTGGATTTCACTACTGGGGAAGCGCGGAATCGATTCTCTTATATCACACAATATTTTCACTATTTATTCCCTTTCAAAATCAAAATAAAATTGAAGATGCAATATTAACTATAAAAAGCGATCGGATTGATTCGCTTAAATATCGACTAGGCTTAGTATCAAGTGGCTTCGGCGCTGAACACCCGTTGAAGGCATGCCCGTGCTGCATGCGTGAAGATGTATATGATCATGGCGTAGCGTACTGGCACCTCACACACCAATATCCGGGTGTGATGATATGTCCACACCATCAAGCTTGGCTCATGGCATCCACCAAAAGTAGACGGTGGTCGGGACGGTTCGAATGGTCGCTACCTACCAAGAACTGCCTAATACAACAGGCGTCATCACAGAAACGTTGGTCCCGCGCAGCTTTTATGGCCTTGGCGAACAATGTCATCTATCTCGCGACCATAGGTCGAGTTACGTCTTTTGACCCTTGCACCGTCGCTGCGACCTATCGAACAGCTCTACTCCAAGGAGACAGATCTGCATCGCTTCTTGATCGCATAGAGCCTCTTCGCCGCTTTCATCTGTTTGAATCCTTGCCGCAAGACGAGAAAAGCACTGAGTCATTTATGGACCAGCTTACCCGTTCCCCCCGCAGAAGCATTCACCCTCTGAAGCATCTGGTGCTTATTGATTGGCTATTCGATGACTTGCAGTCGTTTCTCAAGGCCTACGGCGCTGAAGTGACCAGAGTAGCCCAGCAAGTCGCAAGCACTCCATCGCAGAAACCTGATGGGCGTGTCTCGCTTTCAAACGCTGCGACTCCAGCCAAAAACACTCCAAGGCCCAAACGATTAAAAGGCCAGCTTAAAGAGGTTCTGCTCTCAAAACTGGGCAAGGGCATTCCGAAACAGGAGCTTTGTGAAGAGTTTCAGATCTCGGTCTCGACGATCAACAGGTTGTTGCGCGCCCATCCAGATACCAATGCACTGGCTATTGCTGCCACGAACAGCCGGGAGCTAGCTGAGCACAGAGCGCAGTGGCAAGACCTACACAATTTGCATCCTGAGCTAGGGGTCCAGGCTTTGAGAAACACCATTCCTTCTATCTATGCGTGGCTTTATAGAAACGACAAAGTATGGTTGATGGCCAAAGAGCAGACCTTCGTGAAACCGGCCAAAGTGGAAAAATACCTCATTGACTGGGAGGCTCGAGATTCTCGGCTGCTCAGCATGATACGAACGGCGTGCGAGGCGATCACTGAACTGCAGCGGGGCCCGGTCACCAAGGCCGAGCTGTACGCCAGGATTCCCATGCTCTCGTCTTGCTTGGAAAATCGGGACCGATACGCTATGTCGAGAGCATACTTATCCACGGTTCTGCACCTCAAAACGTGCGGTTCTCTACGACAACGGGGCAATGCGGTCTGGCCAGCGGGTTAGCGCGGGAACCTATTTCTGCCTGTAAATACCCGGCGGCGCTTTCTTGACTAGCTCGGGTCGAGGTTGAGGACCTTTTCTTTTTGGTCGCTCAAAACTACAGCAGGGGTAATACACAGGCCGCCAATCCCACATCCGTAAAAAGTCCCTAGCAGGGAACGGACAACACCAGACACCAACACCTTGGTCATAATCTTCTTCGACGTAATGTGTTGATTCTTGATGTCCTGCGATATAAGTAGACCATAGTTTTTCCACTGGGCGAACTTCGTCCCCATATGCCTTCACGTCAATGAAAAAATCAGAAAATCTTTCATAGACTCCCAATATAGCCTGAATAATAAAATCAGTAGTTTCTCCATGTGGTAGCCTGTTCATAAACCTCGCCTCTTGGACGATCTCTAGCCGCCGTTTGATTGTATATCCTAGAGGCTGGTTGTATCTGGAGTCCCAAATTCTAAGCTTTAGGTTTTCATTTTGATGGACTTTCTCATCCAAGACCGCAAGAACAGCCTCTTCAGAGAGGTGATGGGTGGCTGACAGAATCTCTGCAAAGAATTGAGCTTTCTTCAGCTCAAATTGGTCTGCGTTCAACATCACTGAGCTATCTTTAAGCTGCTGTCCCTCACAGGTAGTCCACATCACATTCAGATCATGGCCACCATGGCGGAACGGCTTGTCACAGTATGGGCAGTGTTTGACTAACTCTACATTGTGCTCAGCGCAGACTTTCAGCTCACAACAGTGAGCACGTCGCCAAAAGGAGAATCCTAAGCGTTCAATATCTTCGGCAACACAAACGGGACAAAACCCGGCCGAGGTACTATCGGAACCATAGACACTTGAACTACTTATGTATTCGTCCCTAGAGTAGGAGATATCTTGAATGTTTTTAAAAACTTCTCTTAACGGGTACTCAGTATGTTTATGAAGTATTTTGTTGAAACCGTAGCAACCATTCCATCCGTGCATTCCGGCGATTAACAAGATATCCGCGCCAAAGAGGCTGTTTCTGGGAAACTTCCGAAATACATCTTCGGAGGAATTTTTTCCTTTAATTAGAAGAGTTCTCGCCACAAAGGAACGCACCGTCTCCTCAGGCTGAATAGCTAAGATCATTTGCTCGTCAAAACCTTGAAGTACTTTCCGAGCACGGTGGCCCGGAAAATCGTCACCGGCTCCTCAATCGGGGGGTTCGAAGGCGCCAGCGACAGACTTTATTTATTTCCGACAGACTTTATTTCGTAGCTTCAACATTTCAGCCCTGTGGATAACTCACTCCACCGTCACCGACTTCGCCAGATTGCGTGGCTGATCAACGTCTGTCCCCTTCAGCACTGCCACGTAATACGAAAGCAACTGCAACGGGATTGTGTAGAGAATCGGTGCCAGTGCATCGATGATGTGCGGCATCGCGATGACGTGGGTGCCTTCGCCGTTCTTCAAACCGGCCTGTTCATCGGCGAATACGATCAGCTCGCCGCCGCGTGCGCGGACTTCCTGCAGGTTGGATTTGAGTTTTTCCAGCAGTTCGTTGTTCGGCGCGACGGTGACGACCGGCATGTCGGCATCGACCAGCGCCAGCGGGCCGTGCTTGAGTTCGCCGGCCGGGTAGGCTTCGGCGTGGATGTAGGAGATTTCCTTGAGCTTGAGTGCGCCCTCCATCGCCACCGGGAATTGCGCGCCACGCCCCAAGAACAGAGTGTGGTGTTTTTCGGCGAACAGCTCGGCAACTTTCTCGATGGTGCCGTCCATTGCCAGGGCTTCGCCCAAACGGGTCGGCAGGCGGCGCAGTTCTTCGACCAGTTGTGCTTCGACGCCCTCCTCCAGCGAGCCTTTGACCTGGCCCAGTGACAAGGTCAGCAGCAGCAAGGCAACCAGTTGGGTGGTGAACGCTTTGGTCGATGCCACACCGATTTCCGGTCCGGCCTGGGTGAGCAGGGTCAGGTCGGATTCGCGAACCAGTGAGCTGATGCCGACGTTGCAGATCGCCAGGCTGGCCAGGAAGCCCAGTTCTTTGGCATTGCGCAACGCCGCCAGGGTGTCTGCTGTTTCGCCCGACTGCGAGATCGAAACGAACAGGGTGTCCGGCTGGACCACGACCTTGCGGTAACGGAATTCGCTGGCCACTTCTACCTGGCACGGGATGCCTGCCAGGCCTTCAAGCCAGTAACGCGCGACCATGCCGGCGTGGTAGCTGGTGCCGCACGCGACAATCTGAACATTACGTACCTTGGCAAACAGCTCGGCTGCCTGTGGACCAAAGGCGTGAACCAGAACCTGTTGCTGACCCAGACGACCTTCGAGGGTGCGTTGCACAACCTTGGGCTGTTCGTGGATTTCCTTGAGCATGAAGTGGCGATATTCGCCCTTGTCGGCAGCTTCGGCGCCTTCATGGTATTGCACCACTTCACGTTCGACCGGCAGGCCGTCGACGTTCCAGATCTGCACGCTGTCACGACGGATCTCGGCGATATCGCCCTCTTCCAGGTACATGAAGCGGTCGGTTACCTGACGCAGCGCCAGTTGGTCGGAAGCAAGGAAGTTTTCACCCAGGCCCATACCGATCACCAAGGGGCTGCCACTGCGGGCGGCCAGCAGACGATCTGGTTGAGCAGCACTGATAACGGCCAGACCGTAGGCACCGTGAAGCTCTTTAACGGCAGCCTTCAGTGCGATTGCCAGGTCAGGCGTGTCCTTGAGCTTGTGGTGCAGCAGGTGAACGATGACTTCAGTGTCGGTATCGGAGACGAATGCATAACCCAAGGCCTTGAGCTGTTCGCGCAGGGCTTCGTGGTTCTCGATAATGCCGTTGTGGACAACTGCCAGCTTGTCAGCCGAGAAATGAGGATGAGCATTGCGCTCGCACGGCGCACCATGAGTGGCCCAGCGGGTGTGAGCAATGCCCAGACGCCCCGTCAACGGCTCGCCTGCCAGCGCCTGATCCAGTTCACTGACCTTACCGGAACGACGACGGCGCTCCAGGGTGCCTTCGTTGGTGAAAACAGCCACGCCTGCGCTGTCATAACCTCGGTACTCGAGACGTTTGAGGCCTTCGAGCAAGATAGCGGTGATGTTACGTTCAGCGACGGCGCCGACTATTCCACACATGGTTTTCTCCTAGCTGACAGCGGCACAAATCAATGTAATGCCGCGGGCTTGTATCTGTTCGCGCGCCTCGAGGGGCAGGCGATCATCTGTGATAAGGGTGTGGACGCTGCTCCAGGGCAGCTCCAGGTTGGGGATCTTGCGACCGACCTTGTCGGCTTCGACCATGACCACAACTTCCCGGGCGACTTCGGCCATGACCCGACTCAAGCCCAACAGCTCGTTGAAGGTCGTGGTGCCGCGCGCCAGATCGATGCCGTCGGCACCGATGAACAGTTGGTCAAAGTCGTAGGACCGCAGCACCTGTTCGGCGACCTGTCCTTGAAAGGATTCGGAATGCGGGTCCCATGTTCCGCCAGTCATCAGCAGCACAGGCTCGTGTTCCAGATCAGTGAGGGCACGCGCGACATGCAGGGAATTAGTCATGACGACCAGACCAGGCTGTCGACCCAATTCAGGAATCAATGCGGCAGTGGTGCTGCCGCTGTCGACGATAATTCTGGCGTGTTCACGAATTCTTGCGACCGCAGCACGAGCGATGGCCTGCTTATACCGGGATACCGGCTGGCTGCTTTCACCGATCAATTCTTGAGGAAGAGGCACTGCACCGCCGTAGCGGCGAAGCAAAAGACCGTTGGATTCGAGTGCAGCGAGATCCTTTCGAATCGTAACTTCGGAAGTTTCAAAACGTCTGGCCAGATCATCGACACTCACCTCGCCCTGCTCATTGAGCAAGGAAAGTACGTTGTGACGGCGTTGTGGTGTATTGCGCTTCGACATGACAGCCTTAAGTTTCGATTCGAAAGATAACGAAGGCAATCAAAACCTATTTTTTGGGTTTGGTCAAGGTATGGGAATGGAGCGGAGTAATTTCTATCGGATACTCGTGATACCGGCTTTTGAACATGGTGATGCGCAGCTATGTGACGGGGAGCGTGAGGAACGGGAGGTGTCTGTGCGCACGCTGTTCGTACCCATGCTCTGCGTAGGGATGCAGTTCTGGACGTTCTGCGTCCTGTCTCGAGTGTCGAGGACGGAGCATTATGGACGCGTGCCAATGCCGAGCATTGGCACGTGAGTTATCAGCAGCTGTGGATAACTCAGTCCTTCTTGATCTTCACCGGACGTTTCCAGCCTTCGATATTGCGCTGGCGGGCGCGAGCCACGCCAAGCTGTTCGGCTGGCACGTTCTGAGTAATGGTCGAACCCGCTGCAGTGGTGGCCCCGTCAAAGATATCCACAGGGGCAACCAGCGAATTGTTCGAGCCGATGAATACGTCAGCACCCAATGTCGTCTTGTGCTTGTTCGCACCATCGTAGTTGCAGGTAATGGTGCCTGCGCCTACGTTGGTGCGCGCACCGACCTCAGCGTCACCCAGATAAGTCAGGTGCCCGACCTTCGCGCCCTCGCCCAGGTTCGCATTCTTGAGCTCGACAAAGTTACCCACATGGGCCTTGGCGCCCAACACACTGCCAGGCCGCAAGCGTGCAAACGGGCCTGCATCACTGCCCTCGCCCAGTACTGCGCCATCAATATGACTATTGGCTTTGACGACAACGCCCTTGCGCAGGGTACTGTCCTTGATAACGCAGTTAGGCCCGATCACCACGTTATCTTCAATGATCACCTTGCCTTCAAGGATCACGTTGATGTCGATCAACACGTCCCGACCGACGCTGACTTCGCCGCGCACATCGAACCGCGAAGGGTCACGCAGCGTGACACCCGCCGCCATCAGACGCCGTGCCTCACGCAACTGATAATGACGCTCCAGCTCCGAGAGCTGTTTGCGGTCGTTGGCGCCCTGCACTTCCATTGCGTCGTACGGCTGTTCGGTGGCAACCACCAGGCCGTCGTTCACTGCCATGGCAATGACGTCGGTCAGGTAATACTCGCCCTGCGCGTTGTTGTTGGAAAGACGGCCAAGCCAGTCTTCAAGATGGATGGCAGGGACCGCAAGAATGCCGGTATTACCTTCGTTGATAGCCTTCTGCGCGTCAGTAGCATCCTTGTGCTCGACGATGGCACATACCTGCTGCTGATCGTCGCGAACAATACGGCCATAGCCAGCAGGATCGTCCAGCGTCACGGTCAGCAGGCCGAGCTGCCGCGGCGTGACAAGCTTGAGCAGACGCTGCAGGGTTTCTACCTCGATCAACGGCACGTCACCATAAAGGATCAGTACGGTTTCAGCCGTCAGCGCAGGCAATGCCTGGGCCACAGCGTGGCCAGTGCCCAATTGCTTGTCCTGCATCACGAAATTCAGGTCATCGGCGGCCAGACGATCACGTACGACATCAGCGCCGTGACCGATCACTACATGTATTCCAACTGGGGATAACTGACGAGCACTGTGGATAACATGACCGAGCATGGAATTGCCCGCGACAGGATGCAGGACCTTCGGCAGGGCGGAACGCATCCGGGTCCCCTGACCAGCAGCAAGAATAACGATATCGAGAGACATGATAGGACTACCAACTGAGCGGCAACCGGGCCAAGGGCAGGCTGTCTTGAAAGAGGAAATCTGAAAAAAGAAAAAGGGTAGCCGAAGCTACCCTTTTTCTCAATCGCGCACAGGAGCCAGCGGGGTTAGCCGCCGAACTTCTTGCGAATTTGCTGAACAGTGCGCAGCTGAGCTGCAGCCTCGGCCAGACGAGCAGTTGCAGATCCGTAATCGAAATCTGCGCCTTTTTCGTTCAGGGCCTTCTCGGCAGCCAATACAGCAGCCTGAGCAGAAGCTTCGTCCAGGTCGGCAGCACGTTGCACAGTGTCGGCAAGCACCTTGACCATGTTCGGCTGAACCTCAAGGAAACCACCGGAGATGTAAAACACCTCGGCTTCCCCACCCTGCTTGATCAAGCGGATCGGGCCTGGCTTCAGATCGGTGATCAGCGGCGCGTGGCCTGGAGCGATACCGATATCACCCAGGTTGCCGTGCGCAATCACCATCTCGACCAGACCGGAGAAGATTTCCCCTTCCGCGCTGACGATGTCGCAATGGACTGTCATAGCCATTTGCTTGCCTCAACCTAATTAGCGCCCGTTGCCAGGCGCCGGGATTACAGTTTCTTGGCTTTCTCGATCGCTTCTTCGATGCCGCCGACCATGTAGAACGCTTGTTCTGGCAGGTGGTCGTAGTCACCGTTGAGGATGCCTTTGAAGCCAGCAATGGTGTCTTTCAGGGAAACGTATTTACCCGAAGCACCGGTGAAGACTTCTGCCACGAAGAAAGGCTGGGACAGGAAGCGCTGGATCTTACGAGCACGGTTGACCAACTGCTTGTCGGTCTCCGACAGCTCGTCCATACCCAAGATCGCGATGATGTCTTTCAGCTCTTTGTAACGCTGCAACACGTACTGAACGCCGCGAGCGGTGTCGTAGTGTTCCTGGCCGATGACGTTCGGGTCCAGCTGGCGCGAAGTCGAATCCAGTGGGTCTACCGCCGGGTAGATACCCAGGGAAGCGATGTCACGGGACAGAACGACAGTGGCGTCCAAGTGGGCAAACGTGGTCGCTGGCGACGGGTCAGTCAAGTCGTCCGCTGGTACGTATACGGCCTGGATCGAAGTGATCGAACCGTTCTTGGTCGAAGTGATGCGCTCTTGCAGCGTGCCCATCTCTTCAGCCAGAGTCGGCTGGTAACCTACTGCGGAAGGCATACGGCCCAGCAGTGCGGATACTTCAGTACCGGCCAGGGTGTAACGATAGATGTTGTCGACGAACAGCAGAACATCGTTACCTTCGTCACGGAACTTCTCGGCCATGGTCAGGCCGGTCAGTGCTACGCGCAGACGGTTACCCGGCGGCTCGTTCATCTGACCGTAGACCAGTGCCACTTTGTCCAGAACGTTGGAGTCCTTCATCTCGTGGTAGAAGTCGTTACCCTCACGAGTACGCTCACCCACACCGGCGAACACGGAATAACCGCTGTGCTCGATGGCGATGTTACGGATCAGTTCCATCATGTTTACGGTCTTGCCGACACCGGCACCACCGAACAGACCGACTTTACCGCCTTTGGCGAACGGGCAGACCAGGTCAATAACCTTGATGCCGGTTTCCAGAAGGTCGTTGCCGCCAGCTTGTTCAGCGAAGGACGGTGCAGGACGGTGAATGCCCCAGCGCTCTTCGGTGGCAATCGGGCCAGCTTCGTCGATCGGGTTGCCCAGCACGTCCATGATCCGGCCCAGAGTCGCTTTACCGACCGGTACGGAGATGGCTGCGCCAGAGTCTGTTACTTCCAGACCACGCTTCAAGCCCTCGGTGGAGCCCATCGCAATGGTACGAACCACGCCGTCGCCCAGCTGCTGCTGAACTTCCAGGGTGGTTCCTGCCGCGCTTTGAACTTCCAGCGCGTTGTAGATGCTCGGTACGCTATCGCGTGGGAATTCCACGTCGATCACGGCGCCGATGATTTGAACGATACGTCCGCTACTCATTAGCTGGTTCCTCTAATATTTGAACCGTTAAACCGCGGCAGCGCCGCCGACGATTTCCGAGATCTCTTGGGTGATCGCTGCCTGACGCGCCTTGTTGTAGATCAGCTGCAAATCGCTGATCAAATCACCGGCGTTGTCTGTGGCGTTCTTCATCGCGATCATCCGCGCTGCTTGTTCAGCTGCGTTGTTCTCGACCACCGCCTGGTACACCTGCGATTCCACGTAGCGAACCATCAGGCCGTCTAGCAGCTCTTTGGCGTCGGGTTCGTAGAGATAGTCCCAGTGGTGCTTGAGCCCTTGATCCGGGGTTGCCACCAGCGGAATCAATTGTTCCACTGTTGGTTTCTGGGTCATGGTGTTGATGAACTTGTTGGATACCACGGACAGGCGATCAATACGGCCATCCAGATAGGCATCCAGCATCACCTTGACGCTGCCGATCAGGTCATTGATCGACGGCTCTTCGCCCAGGTGGCTGATCGCAGCGACGACGTTACCGCCGAAGTTGCGGAAAAATGCCGCACCTTTGCTGCCGACCACGCACAGATCGATCTCTACACCGTTTTCACGGTTCACCGCCATGTCCTTGACCAAAGTCTTGAACAGGTTGGTATTCAAGCCACCACACAGACCACGGTCACTGCTCACTACGACATAACCGACGCGCTTCAAAGGGCGCTCGATCATGAACGGGTGGCGGTACTCCGGGTTGGCGTTTGCCAGGTGACCAATCACCTGACGAATGCGCTCCGCGTAAGGACGGCTAGCAGCCATGCGCATTTGAGCCTTGCGCATTTTGCTGACCGCCACTTTTTCCATGGCGCTGGTGATCTTTTGCGTGCTTTTGATGCTCGCAATCTTGCTGCGAATCTCTTTTGCGCCTGCCATGTAACACCTATCAGGTTAGCAAGCGGGAGCCTTGCGGCCCCCGCTGCGGCTTACCAGGTTTGGGTGGCCTTGAACTTCTCGATACCGGCTTTCATGCCAGCGTCGATTTCGTCATTGAAGTCACCCTTCACGTTGATCTTCGCCATCAAATCGGCGTGATCGCGGTTGAAGTAAGCAATCAGCGCTTGTTCAAAGCTGCCGATCTTGGCGATTTCGACGTCAGTCAGGAACCCACGCTCAGCGGCATACAGCGACAGCGCCATGTCAGCGATCGACATTGGTGCGTATTGCTTCTGCTTCATCAGCTCGGTAACGCGCTGACCATGCTCAAGTTGCTTGCGGGTCGCCTCGTCCAGGTCAGAAGCGAACTGGGCGAATGCTGCCAGTTCACGGTACTGAGCCAGAGCGGTACGGATACCACCGGAAAGCTTCTTGATGATCTTGGTCTGAGCGGCACCACCCACACGGGATACCGAAACACCGGCGTTCACAGCCGGGCGGATGCCGGAGTTGAACATGGCCGATTCCAGGAAGATCTGACCGTCGGTGATGGAAATCACGTTGGTCGGAACGAACGCGGAAACGTCGCCAGCCTGGGTTTCGATGATCGGCAGTGCGGTCAGGGAGCCGGTTTTGCCGGTCACTGCGCCATTGGTGAACTTCTCTACGTACTCTTCGGAAACACGCGAAGCGCGCTCCAGCAGACGGGAGTGGAGATAGAACACGTCGCCTGGGTAAGCTTCACGGCCTGGTGGACGGCGCAGCAGCAGGGAAATCTGGCGGTAAGCCACTGCTTGCTTGGACAGATCGTCATAAACGATCAGCGCGTCTTCACCGCGGTCGCGGAAGAATTCACCCATGGTGCAACCCGAGTACGGTGCAAGGAATTGCAGCGCAGCGGATTCGGAAGCACTTGCAGCCACGACGATGGTGTTAGCCAGTGCGCCGTTTTCTTCGAGCTTGCGAACAACGTTGGCGATGGTCGATTGCTTCTGACCGATTGCTACGTAGACGCAGAAGATGCCGCTGTTCTTCTGGTTGATGATTGCGTCGATGGCCAGAGCGGTTTTACCGATCTGACGGTCACCGATGATCAGCTCACGCTGGCCACGGCCGACAGGAATCATGGCATCGACAGCCTTGTAGCCCGTCTGTACAGGCTGGTCTACCGACTTACGCCAGATCACACCTGGAGCAACTTTCTCGACCGCATCGGTCTCGGTGTTGTTCAGCGGACCTTTGCCGTCAACTGGGTTACCCAGTGCATCGACCACGCGACCCAGCAGTTCCTTACCAACAGGAACTTCAAGGATGCGGCCAGTGCACTTGGCGCTCATGCCTTCAGCCAGAGTCGTGTAGGCGCCCAGTACAACGGCACCTACGGAGTCTTGCTCAAGGTTCAGCGCCATACCGTAGACGCCGCCCGGAAACTCGATCATCTCGCCGTACATTACGTCGGCCAGACCGTGAATCCGCACGATACCGTCAGACACGCTGACGACTGTGCCTTCGTTACGGGCTTGGGAGGTTACATCGAGCTTGTCGATGCGACCCTTGATGATTTCACTTATTTCGGAAGGATTGAGTTGCTGCATTGCTCTGCTGCCCCTTCAAACTCAAGATTTCAATGCTTCGGCTAGTTTCGCGATCTTGCCACGAACTGAGCCATCGATAACCAGGTCGCCGGCGCGGATGACGACACCCCCAATAAGAGAGGCATCCTCCGCAGCATGCAGGCGCACTTCCCGGCCGAGCCGTGCACTGAGAACCTTGGCGAGTTTGTCTTGCTGTTCTTGGTTC
The DNA here is from genome assembly GCF_000156995.2 of Pseudomonas coronafaciens pv. oryzae str. 1_6. Taxonomy (NCBI): domain Bacteria; kingdom Pseudomonadati; phylum Pseudomonadota; class Gammaproteobacteria; order Pseudomonadales; family Pseudomonadaceae; genus Pseudomonas; species Pseudomonas coronafaciens. Next base: position 5,562,130 of record NZ_CP046035.1, read on the forward strand.
AATGCAAAAGCACTGGTGACATCCACATCGACCGATTTTTCCTGCTCGGCCTTGTACAGGTCGAACAGTTCGGCGATCTCCGGCAAAAGCGGGAGGCGGTCGTTTTCAGCAACGACGTGAATGAAATTCTGTGCCTTGGCATCGAACTTTTCGCCACACACTTCGATAAAAGTGGTGGCCTTTTGTGCGCTCGTCAGTCGCGGGGCCTTGAGCATGCGCTGCATGGTGTCGTCTTGCGACACCGCAGCAGCCAGGCCGAGCATGGCTGACCAATTGGCCAGCTGCTGATGGGCCTGTGCGTGCTCGAAGGCCGCCTTCGCGTAAGGTCGGGCCAACGTGGTCAGTTCTGCCATGATCGCCCTCGCTTAAATTTCAGCAGCCAGTTTGTTAACCAGCTCCGCGTGCGCGTTTTGATCGATTGTGGCACCCAGAATCTTCTCTGCGCCATTGACTGCCAGGCTACCCAATTGGGCGCGCAAGGCGTCTTTGACACCGTTCAGTTCCTGCTCGATCTCGGCCAGAGCCTGAGCCTTCACACGGTCAGCTTCAACGCGTGCCGTTTCACGGGCCTCGTCGACAATCTGAGTACCGCGTTTCTTGGCTTGCTCAATGATCTCGGCTGCTTGAGCTTTAGCTTCGCGCAGTTGTTGACCCGCTTTTTCTTGGGCCAGCTCCAGGTCGCGAGCTGCTCGGGAAGCAGCGTCCAGTCCATCCGCGATCTTCTTCTGACGTTCGTGCAAAGCCGCGATGACCGGAGGCCACACGAACTTCATGCAGAAAATCACAAAAATGAAGAACGCAACGGACTGGCCAATCAGGGTTGCATTAATGTTCACGCCAACACCTCGCTCGTTCGTTGTCCATCACACCAATCAACTCGAAAATTCGAGTGATCAGCCAGCGAGTTGACCAACGAAGGGGTTCGCAAAGGTGAAGAACAGAGCGATACCGACACCGATCATGGTCACGGCGTCGAGCAGGCCCGCAACGATGAACATTTTAACTTGCAGCATTGGAACCATTTCCGGTTGACGCGCAGCGCCTTCCAGGAATTTGCCGCCCAACAGGCCGAAACCGATTGCAGTACCCAGTGCGCCCAGGCCGATCAACAGTGCAACAGCGATAGCGGTTAGACCAACTACAGTTTCCATCTTTCCTCCCGACTTTTACGTCGTATTGGTTAGGTTTTATTAATTGAAGCGGTAAAACAAAATCATTTTTACATCAGCCCTTGCGGGCACCGCCCCGCCAATGGCGGAACGGTCATCAGATACGTCCTGAGACGAATCTCAATGGTTATCTTCGTGAGCCATCGACAGGTAGACGATGGTCAGCATCATGAAGATGAACGCTTGCAGGGTGATGATCAGGATGTGGAACACAGCCCACGCCCACTGCAGCACGACACCCAGACCGCTGAGCCACAACAGACCGCTGCCGAACATCACGGCGATCAGAATGAAGACCAGCTCGCCAGCATACATGTTGCCGAAAAGACGCAGGGCAAGAGAAATAGGCTTGGCGATCAGCGTCACGAATTCCAGCAGGAAGTTGACCGGGATCAACAGCGCCTGCACGAGGATGTTCTTGCTCGCGAACGGGTGAAGGGTCAGCTCGCCGATGAAGCCGCCGATACCTTTGACCTTGATGCTGTAGAAAATGATCAACGCAAATACCGAAAGGGCCATGCCCAGGGTAGCGTTCGGGTCAGTGGTCGGTACGGCGCGGAACGGGATGTGCTCGTCGCCAGAGATCAGCATCGCCAGTTGTGGAATCCAGTCAACCGGCACCAGGTCGACCGCGTTCATCAGGAATACCCAGACGAAAATGGTCAGCGCCAGCGGCGCGATAACCGCGCTGCGACCGTGAAAACTGTCTTTCACGCTGCCGTCGACGAACTCGACCAGGACTTCTACGAAGTTCTGCAGAGCGCCTGGCTGACCGGAAGTTGCCTTCTTGGCCGCCATGCGGAAGATCAGAACGAAGATCAGACCCAACGCAACCGACCAGCCGAGAGTATCGACGTGGAAAGCCCAGAAACCCATTTCTTTGGCTTCTGCTGCGGTGTGGGCAAAGCCCCATTCGCCATTGGGCAGGTGCCCGAATGTCAGGTTCTGCAAGTGGTGCTGGATATAGCCCGAAGCTGTTTGCTCTGCCATGGTTGCCTCAAACGCCCTAAGGTCTCGAAAGTCTTGTTCTCGTAAGCAGGGGAGCGAACCAGTTGACCACCTGGATCAACATGAACACGCCGAATACAGCCAGCGGCGCCAATGGCTTCACACCTGCGAACGTCAATGCAAAAAGCACTGCCGTGAAAATCAGTTTGCCTGCCTCGCCGGCGTAGAACGACCGGACAATGGCTTGCGCTGCTCTGGCCCCGGAAAACCGGAATGCCTTGTGAGCAAAGTATAAATTGGGTAGCCAGGCGATCAGGCCTCCGCAGAGTCCCGAATATCCCGCCACGACTCCCTGCCACTGCCACAGCACCAAAGCGGCGATGAGCAGGACGATCAATTGAGCCAGCAATAACGGAAAAACCGCCAGGCGATAGAACGGCAAGCGGTCTGGCATGCGGGATTCCATCGCAACTGCTCCTTTGATGTCGGTCGCCATAATCAATAACTTGGCATAATTTGTGCCGACAAAATGCGCGCAGAGTATAGGGGCGGTTCAGCCCCTATTCAACAGTCGGGTAGTGATTTCCGACTATACGCTACAGAGCAATTGTTTCAGCGGATGTGGGCAAGCACCCCTTGGAGCTCGTCCAGCGAGTTATAACGGATCACCAGTTGCCCTTTGCCCTTCTGTCCGTGGCGAATTTGCACCGCAGAGCCCAAACGCTCGGCCAGACGCTGTTCGAGTCGGCTGATATCCGGATCGGTCTTGGCCGGTTCTGCTGCCTCCGGCTTGCCACTCAGCCACTGCCTGACCAACGCTTCGGTCTGGCGTACAGTCAGCCCTCGTGCGACAACGTGTCGCGCCCCTTCTACCTGCCTGTCTTCGCCCAGACCGAGCAACGCACGGGCATGGCCCATCTCGAGGTCGCCGTGGGACAGCATGGTCTTGATGACTTCAGGCAAGGCAATCAGGCGTAACAGGTTGGCCACGCTGACACGCGACTTGCCCACGGCATCTGCCACCTGCTGCTGGGTCAGCTGAAACTCCTGCTGCAAGCGCTGCAGCGCCATGGCTTCTTCGATCGGATTCAGGTCTTCGCGCTGAATATTCTCGATCAACGCCATCGCAATCGCTGTTTCGTCCGGTACATCACGAACCATCGCCGGGATCGTTCCGACACCCGCCTGCTGACTCGCGCGCCAGCGACGTTCACCGGCAATGATCTCGAAGCGGTTATCGCCGATAGGACGAACCACAATCGGCTGCATCACGCCCTGCGATTTGATCGATTGCGCGAGTTCTTCAAGCGCTTGCGGGTCCATATCGCGGCGCGGCTGATATTTGCCACGCTGGATCAGGTCGAGCGGCACATGCTGCAACTCACTTGGAGGGGCCTTGACGGCCTGTTCTTCCAGCGAACTGACGGTTGGACTGCTCAGAAGTGCGTCCAACCCACGTCCGAGACCTCGTTTCTTGACGGCCATGGGAATTCCTTAGGTTGGCTGAGCGGTTTTTGCGCCGCGACGTTGACGACGAACCAGTTCACTTGCCAAGGCCAGGTAGGCCAGCGCTCCTCGAGACGATTTGTCATACGCCAGCACCGGCATACCGAAACTCGGCGCCTCGGCCAGCCTGATGTTTCTCGGGATCACCGTGTCGTACAGCTGCTCGCCGAAGTGTTCCTTGAGCTGCGCCGATACATCGTTGATCAGGCTCAGGCGCGGATCATACATCGTGCGCAGCAGGCCTTCGATTTTCAACTGCGGGTTCAGCAACTCGCCGATGCGCTTAATGTTATCCACAAGGTCGCTGAGACCTTCGAGCGCGAAGTACTCGCACTGCATGGGGATAATTACACCATCTGCCGCAACCAGCGCGTTCAACGTCAGCATCGACAGCGACGGCGGACAGTCGATCAGGATGTAATCGTAATTCTCGCGAATAGGCGCCAGCGCATTGCGCAAGCGGCTTTCCTTCATCTGCATTTCGAGCAGGACCACTTCGCCCGCCGTCAGATCGCGGTTAGCCGGGAGCAGTTGATAACCACCGTGCTCTGAAAACTGCATGGCCTCGCCCAGATCGCATTCGCCGATCAACAGGTCATAGACCGAGTTCTCAAGGTTGTGTTTATCCACACCGCTGCCCATGGTCGCATTGCCCTGGGGATCGAGATCGATCAACAGCACACGGCGCTTGGTCGCGACCAGCGACGCGGCGAGGTTGATACATGTGGTGGTCTTGCCGACCCCACCTTTCTGGTTCGCTATCGCGAATACCTTAGCCATTCTTGCTTGTGTTCCCAGTCATGCCGTGCGGCGCAGTATCAGCAGATGGCGTTGGCCTTGGCAACCCGGAACGGTCAAGGCTTGTGCGCTATCGAGGTGAAAATCCGAGGGCAATGCTACCAGTTCGTCGACAGGATGCAGACCTTTCATCGCCAGCCAGCGTGTATTGACGTCGCCCATGTGACGCGTCCAGCCAGCGAAGTCTTCAAGGCTGCTGAATGCACGGGAGATGATCCCGTCGAACGGCGCATCAGGCTGATAATTTTCTGCACGGCTGTGGATAACTTCAAGATTATCCAGTTTCAGCTCCAGTTTGACCTGTGTCTGAAACCGGGTTTTCTTGCCATTGCTGTCCAGCAACGAAACTTTTCGCTCCGGAAACAGGATGGCCATGGGAATGCCAGGCATCCCACCGCCGCTGCCGACATCCATCCAGCGCGTCCCCTCGATGAAGGGCACCACGCTGAGGCTGTCGAGCAGATGTCTGGATACCATTTCGTCAGGATCGCGCACTGCGGTCAGGTTGTAGGCCTTGTTCCATTTGATCAACAGGGCCAGATACGCCAGCAATTGCTCGTGTTGAGACTGGGTCAGTTCGATCCCCAGCTTTTTGGCACCGGTGGATAACTCTTCGGCATGCTGCGGGGTGACCATAGAACTCAAGCGCTTTGCTCCAACTGACGGCCCGCGCCGCGTTTTTTCAAATGGATCATCAACAGGGAAATTGCGGCTGGTGTGACACCTGGGATGCGCGATGCCTGACCCAGTGTTTCCGGACGAGTTATCCCCAGCTTGCTCTGAATTTCTTTTGACAGGCCGGATATGCCGGCGTAATCGATGTCTTCTGGCAATCGGGTGTCCTCACTGGCGCGAAGCCGGGCGATTTCATCCTGCTGGCGGTCAATGTAACCGGCGTATTTTGTCTTGATTTCGACCTGCTCGGCCACTTGCGGATCGATACAGCCCTGGCCTGTGATGTTGATCAGGCTGGCGTAGTCGATTTCCGGACGAGTGAGCAAATTGAGCAAGTTGTATTCGTGAGTCAGCGGCGTACCAAAGTGCGCGGCAATCGCATCGCCCTGTTCGGTACCGGGACGAACCCATGTACTTTTCAGGCGCTGCTCTTCCTGCTCGATACTCTCGCGCTTGGTGCAAAACGCCGCCCAGCGAGCGTCGTCGACGAGACCCAGCTCACGACCTTTTTCGGTCAGGCGAAGGTCTGCGTTGTCCTCACGCAGAATCAGCCGGTATTCGGCACGGGATGTGAACATCCGGTAAGGCTCTTGCGTTCCGAGGGTAATCAGATCGTCGACCAGCACGCCGATGTAAGCTTCATCGCGACGCGGGCACCAGCTGTCCCGGCCCTGCGCACGCAATGCGGCGTTGGCCCCGGCGAGCAGGCCTTGTGCTCCGGCTTCTTCGTAACCGGTGGTGCCGTTGATCTGTCCTGCAAAGAACAAACCGCCAATAACCTTGGTTTCGAGGCTGTATTTCAGATCACGCGGGTCGAAATAGTCGTATTCGATGGCGTATCCGGGGCGAACAATGTGTGCGTTTTCCATCCCGCGAATCGATTGCACGATCTGCAGCTGAACGTCGAACGGCAACGACGTGGATATACCGTTGGGGTACAGCTCGTGGGTGGTCAGGCCTTCCGGTTCGATGAAGACCTGATGGCTTTCCTTGTCGGCAAAGCGATGGATCTTGTCTTCGATCGACGGGCAATAGCGCGGGCCAATGCCTTCGATCACACCGGAATACATCGGTGAACGATCCAGATTGGACGCGATAATTTCGTGAGTGCGTGCGTTGGTGTGGGTAATCCAGCAACTGACCTGCTTTGGGTGTTGCTCCTTGGAGCCCAGGAACGACATCACCGGGATCGGCGTATCACCCGGTTGCTCGGTCATGACCGAGAAATCCACAGAACGGCCGTCAATGCGCGGCGGGGTTCCGGTTTTCAATCGGCCTACACGCAGAGGTAATTCACGCAAGCGATGAGCAAGTGCGATCGAAGGCGGATCGCCTGCCCGACCGCCTGAATAATTCTGCATACCGATGTGGATAAGTCCACCAAGGAACGTACCGGTCGTCAAAACCACCGAGTCGGCGAAGATGCGCATGCCCATCTGGGTCACCACACCACGAACCTGATCCTGTTCGACGATCAAGTCATCACAGGCCTGCTGAAATATCCACAGGTTGGGCTGGTTCTCGAGGGTTTCGCGAATAGCGGCCTTGTACAACACACGGTCTGCCTGAGCACGAGTGGCTCGTACTGCCGGGCCTTTACGGCTGTTGAGCACGCGAAACTGGATGCCACCCTTGTCGGTAGCTATTGCCATGGCGCCGCCAAGCGCGTCGATTTCCTTGACCAAGTGGCTTTTACCGATGCCACCAATGGCAGGGTTGCAGCTCATCTGGCCGAGCGTTTCCACGTTGTGCGTCAACAGCAGGGTTTTGACACCCATGCGTGCCGACGCCAGTGCGGCCTCGGTACCGGCATGACCGCCACCGATGACGATCACTTCAAAACGGGAAGGGAAATCCACCACGCACCTCGTGCCTGTTGTCGATGAGAAATTGGGATAGCTGACAAGTATAGGGACTTACCTCACCTGAATGAAACCCGTTGGACAAAATTTAACCAGCTGTGGAAAACTCGCGAATAAAGAAAATAAAAAGGAAAGAAAGTTTATAAAGCCTTGTTTTTATGTTTATTCTTACTGAGCACCTTTTCTGTGGATAGAACGCTACAAGCCTTTATTTACTTTGTGTACAGAGATTCAAAAGTCTGTGTTCAGGTGCCACTGAGGGGTTGGGATAACCATCCGGAGCCTGTTGATAAGATAGTCACTTGTCCACAGGGCTATTTATCATCAGGTTTACACCCCGCTTACCCACCGAGCTGAAGGGCGGTTATTCACAGGGTTTAATCCACAGAAAACCTGGTGATTGCTAAAAAAAAGACGCAAAAAGTCTTTCCGATGCCGAGTTCTGTCCGGCTGAATCGGTGGATAAGATTAAAAAGGTACTCGTGAACGACCCGGTTGAACCCCGGGTGCTCACAAAAAGGCCTTGGCATGACCTGAATAAGTCATGCCTTAACAGGTCTGGCGGGAGGAAACGGTGGTTATTTGCCGATGCAGAAGCTGGAGAAGATCCTGCCTAGCAGGTCATCGGAACTGAATGCACCGGTGATTTCGCCGAGTGCCTGCTGAGCCTGGCGCAGATCTTCTGCCAGCAGCTCACCGGCACCTGCCAGCGTCAGCTGAGCCCTGCCGTGCTCGAGTGAGTCACTTGCATGGCGCAGCGCTTCAAGGTGGCGTCGGCGAGCGCTGAAGCTGCTTTCGGAAGTCTGCTCATAGCCCATACAGGACTTGAGGTGCTCACGTAACAGTTCAAGCCCTTCACCACCAGACCTTGCACTCAAGCTGATCGTGACATGGCCATCTTCACTTGTTTGCAGACCTACGCTGTCACCGCTCAAGTCCGCCTTGTTGCGAATCAGCGTAACCTTCGATGGGTCCGGACGCTGCTCAAGGAATTCCGGCCACAGGGCAAACGGATCCATGGCCTCAGGCGCGGTGGCGTCTACTACCAGCAGAATTCTGTCGGCCTCGCCTATTGCTTTGAGGGCACGCTGTACGCCAATCATCTCGACCTGGTCCTGCGTATCACGCAGCCCGGCGGTATCGACGACGTGCAACGGCATGCCGTCGATGTGGATATGTTCGCGCAGTACATCGCGAGTCGTGCCGGCAATCTCAGTCACAATCGCCGCTTCCCTACCTGCTAGCGCATTGAGCAGGCTTGATTTGCCGGCATTTGGACGCCCTGCTATCACCACGGTCATACCGTCGCGCAACAATGCTCCCTGCCCTGCTTCACGCAATACTGTGGATAACTCAAGGCGCACGTCATCCAGCATGCCAAGAACATGGCCATCGGCGAGAAAGTCTATTTCCTCCTCGGGAAAGTCGATCGCCGCCTCGACGTAGATACGCAAACTGATCAATTTTTCGGTCAAGTTATCCACACGTTGGGAGAAAGCCCCCTGCAACGAGCGCAATGCGTTGCGCGCTGCCTGTGCAGAACTTGCCTCGATCAGGTCCGCTATGGCTTCGGCCTGAGCCAGATCGAGCTTGTCATTCAAAAATGCCCGCTCGCTGAATTCACCCGGACGCGCCAGTCGACTGCCCAATTGCAGGCAACGTTGCAAAAGCATGTCCAGAACGATCGGGCCGCCGTGGCCCTGAAGCTCCAGTACGTCCTCGCCGGTAAACGAATTGGGCCCCGGGAAATACAGTGCGATCCCTTCGTCCAGCACTTGGCCGGTACCGTCGGAAAAAGGCCCGTAATGGGCATACCTCGGTTTGAGTGTACGACCGGCGATGGCGTATGCGGTCTTGCTGGCCAGAGGTCCTGACACACGCACGATACCCACACCTCCTCGTCCTTGGGCGGTGGCAATGGCAGCAATGGTTTCACGAGGAACGTTCATTCCGGCTCCGGGACAAATGACAGATAGCAAAACGCCCCACTAGGGGGCGTCTTGTACAACGTGTTCACAGGTTAGATCAGGCAGCAGCTTTCTTGGTAGCCGCTTCTATCTTGCGAGTGATGTATGCCTGCTGTGCGATCGAAAGGGTGTTGTTCACAACCCAGTAGAGGACCAGGCCAGCAGGGAACCACAGGAAGAAGAACGTGAAAATGATTGGCATCAGTTTCATGACCTTGGCCTGCATCGGGTCCGGCGGAGTCGGGTTAAGACGCTGCTGGATAAACATGGTTGCGCCCATGATGATCGGCAGGATAAAGAACGGGTCCTTGATGGACAGGTCGGTTATCCACAGGATCCACGGTGCCTGGCGCATCTCGACGCTTTCCAGAAGTACCCAGTAAAGCGAAAGGAAAACCGGCATCTGCACAAGAATCGGCAAGCAACCACCCAGCGGGTTGATCTTTTCCTTCTTGTACAACTCCATCATCGCCTGGGACATCTTCTGACGATCATCGCCATGTTGTTCCTTGAGCACTGCCAGCTTCGGAGCAACGGCACGCATACGCGCCATCGACTTGTAGCTTGCAGCAGACAGTGGGAAGAACAGGCCTTTGATCAGCATGGTCAGGACGATGATCGACCAGCCCCAGTTGCCGAGAATTGCGTGGATATGTTGCAGCAACCAAAAGATCGGCTGGGCAATGAACCACAGGAATCCGTAATCGACTGTCAGCTCCAAGCCTGGGGATAACTCTTTGAGTACCGCCTGGCTTTTTGGACCTGCGTACAGCGTGGCGCTGGTTTCACCTTGCGCGCCAGGCGCAACCGTCAGAGTCGGGCTGGTAAAGCCAATGATGTAATTGCCTTGGCTGTCTTTACGGGTCTGAACACTGTTGGTGGCATTGTGATCAGGAATCCACGCGGTCACAAAGTAGTGTTGCAGCCAGGCAACCCATCCGCCCTGCACGGTTTCTTTGATCTGACCCTTGTCGATATCTTTCATCGACACTTTTTTGTACGGTTCAGCTGCAGTCCAGAGTGCTGCACCCAGGTAGGTTGCGGTACCTGTAGCAGTGGTGGACGAAGGATCGGAGCTGGCATCACGCTTCAATTGTGCGAACAGGTTACCTGCCCACGGTTGCGCACTCTGGTTATCCACAACATAAGTCATGACCAGATCGTACAAACCACGCTTGAACGTAAAGCGCTTGATGTAATTGACGCCGTTTTCCGAGAATTTCAGCTCCACGACCATCGAATCCTGGCCATCAGCCAGTTGATAAGTCTTTTGCGCGGAGGAGTAAACCGGACGACCGGCTGCTCTGGCATCAGGGCCGTTCGTACCTGTCAGGCCGCTTTGTGCCAGAAAAGTACGTTCGCCGCCATTATCGAACAGCTGGAAAGGCACGTCAGGACGATCCTGACGACGTGGATACAGAGGCAGACGAAGCTGAACGACGTCACCACCTACCGGATCGATCGCCAGATCCAGCACGTCGGTCTTGACGTGGATAAGGTCTTTGCTGGCTACGGCCGGAGTTTCAAGAGGCGCTGCAGCCGTGGTATTGGCAGTTGCGCTTGGAACATCGGCACTTGCAGAACCATTGGTTCCAGCAGCCGTATCCGGTATGCCCGGTGCGGGGGTGCTGGCTGCAACATTCTGGGTAGGCATGGCAGCCTGACCGTAGTCCTGGTTCCATTTCAGGACCCCGACATAGGTCACGATTGCCAGGGCGACGATCAGGATCGTACGTTTAATATCCATGATTACTCGGCCATCGAAGAAGAACGGGAGGTGGGGACAGCTGGAACCGGGTCATAACCACCGGGATTCCAAGGATGACAGCGACCCAGGCGACGAATTGACAGCCAGCCGCCGCGTAAAAGGCCATGATTTTCAATGGCTTCATACGCGTAGCAGGAGCAACTGGGGTAGAAACGACAGTGGCTGGCCATCAGCGGGCTAATGGCATAGCGATAGAACTGGATCGGAACGAGTGCCAGTTTACGCATCTGGACTGTCTACCCCTGCAGGTTCGGGTTTGGTTTCTGGAGCAGGTCGGCTACGCGCCAGACGTTTCCAGAGCTTGCCGAAATGCTGAATCAGTTCCGGGTTTTCTACGTCACCCAAACCTTTGCGCGCGACTATAACGATATCCCAACCGACCAAACTGTCTTGGTGTTGGCGAAACGATTCGCGCATCAGGCGTTTCAAACGATTGCGCTCGACGGAGAGCTTCACGCTCTTTTTACCTATAACCAGCCCCAGACGGGGATGATCAAGGTCGTTGTTGCGCGCAAGGAGCAGGAGATTTTTCCCCGGAACCTTGCCGGTAGGGGAGTCAAAGACTGCCTTGAAATGGCGGGGGGTCAGCAAACGCTTTTCCCGACTGAAGTCTCGACTCACCTCCTGTGCCGATTTATCAAACTGCCAGACGCTTACGGCCTTTGGCACGACGACGCGAAAGGACTGCGCGGCCGTTTTTGGTGGCCATGCGTGCACGGAAACCGTGGGTGCGGGCGCGCTTGATAGTGCTGGGTTGGAAAGTACGTTTCATGGCGTGTTACCTGGTTCGTCCACTACGGGCCGGAATGGCCCCCGTTTTAAGAGACCGGGGATTCTAGAGAAAGCAGGCCCGCAGGTCAATTTCCAACCAGCTTTTCTTCATATATGCCTTTTTACCGACAAAACCCTCTGCAGCCGTCTCCTGAGCATGCCAAGGCAAGTCAGTTATAGAAATAAAAAGAAAGAGAGTATTTAAAGCTTCTTTATAAAGCTTATAACTCTTACGTCGCGGATATCTGTGGATAACATTCTGCAGGCCATGATATACGGTCTGTACAGCGTTTCAAAAGGTTGTCGAGAAACGGTGCTCTACCTGTGCCGCGACCTCGGAAAAGCTGTGCATGAAACGCCATCTTATCCACAGGTGAGTTATGCACAGACTTTAGCCCTCACTTATGCAATGGGCTGAATGAGGGTTATCCACAGAGCTCAGGTCCTGACCGTCTGTCGCCTGCCCTCTGCATAAATCATTGATTTATAGCCCTCTGTCAGCAACCTACATGTGGATAAGTCGCCTTCGGGTCGTTACAATGGCGGCTGTTTTTGCCTCACCGGCTTTCAACTCAGGGGATATCCGTGTCAGTGGAACTTTGGCAGCAGTGCGTGGAGCTTTTGCGCGATGAGCTGCCTGCCCAGCAATTCAACACCTGGATCCGTCCACTACAGGTCGAAGCCGAAGGCGACGAGTTGCGTGTCTATGCACCGAATCGTTTTGTTCTAGATTGGGTCAATGAAAAATACCTCGGTCGCTTGCTCGAACTTCTGGGTGAGCATGGTCAAGGTATGGCTCCTTCTCTTTCCTTATTAATAGGAAGCAAGCGCAGTTCGGCGCCGCGCGCGGCGCCCAATGCGCCATTAGCTGCTGCTGCATCCCAGGCGCTGTCGGCCAACTCGGTCAGCAGTGTTTCGGCTTCAGCTCCGGTTACGTCTGCGCCGGCTCCCGCTATGTCGACGCCTGCTCCTGTCAATAACGTTGCCAGTCACGACGAGCCTTCACGTGACAGTTTCGACCCAATGGCCGGTGCCAGCTCTCAACAGGCTCCCGCACGTGCCGAGCAGCGCACCGTGCAGGTCGAGGGCGCGCTCAAGCACACCAGTTACCTGAACCGCACGTTTACCTTCGAGAATTTTGTCGAAGGCAAGTCCAACCAGCTGGCACGCGCTGCGGCCTGGCAGGTCGCCGATAACCCCAAGCATGGCTATAACCCGCTGTTTCTGTATGGCGGTGTAGGTCTGGGTAAAACGCACTTGATGCACGCGGTGGGTAACCACCTGCTAAAGAAGAACCCGAACGCCAAGGTTGTCTACCTGCACTCGGAGCGCTTTGTAGCGGACATGGTCAAGGCCCTGCAGCTCAACGCAATCAACGAGTTCAAACGCTTTTATCGTTCGGTCGATGCGCTGCTGATCGATGACATTCAGTTCTTTGCTCGCAAGGAGCGTTCGCAGGAAGAGTTCTTCCACACGTTCAATGCATTGCTGGAAGGCGGTCAGCAGGTCATTCTGACCAGCGATCGTTATCCCAAAGAAATCGAAGGCCTGGAAGAGCGACTAAAATCGCGTTTCGGCTGGGGACTTACAGTTGCTGTCGAACCGCCGGAGCTGGAAACGCGTGTAGCCATTCTCATGAAGAAGGCAGATCAGGCTAAAGTCGATCTGCCCCATGATGCGGCGTTTTTCATCGCGCAGCGCATTCGCTCCAACGTTCGTGAGCTCGAGGGCGCGCTCAAGCGAGTCATTGCGCACTCTCACTTCATGGGCCGCGACATCACCATCGAGCTGATTCGCGAGTCGCTGAAAGACTTGCTGGCGTTGCAGGACAAGCTGGTCAGTGTGGATAACATTCAGCGCACTGTGGCCGAGTACTACAAGATCAAGATTTCCGATCTGCTGTCCAAGCGCCGCTCCCGTTCGGTAGCGCGGCCACGCCAGGTGGCCATGGCGCTTTCCAAGGAGCTCACCAACCACAGCTTGCCGGAAATCGGTGACGTGTTCGGTGGCCGGGACCATACAACTGTTTTGCACGCGTGCCGAAAGATCAACGAACTCAAGGAATCCGATGCGGATATCCGTGAGGACTACAAGAACCTGCTGCGCACTCTGACCACGTGATGACGCCAGTGCAGCTTATTAAGGCAAGGGACTAGACCATGCATTTCACCATTCAACGCGAAGCCCTGTTGAAACCCCTGCAATTGGTCGCCGGCGTGGTAGAACGCCGCCAGACCTTGCCGGTTCTTTCCAATGTGCTTCTGGTCGTACAAGGTCAGCAACTCTCCCTGACCGGTACTGACCTGGAAGTAGAGCTGGTTGGCCGTGTACAACTGGAAGAGCCAGCAGAGCCTGGGGAAATCACAGTTCCGGCCCGCAAGCTGATGGACATTTGTAAAAGCCTGTCCAACGATGCGCTGATCGATATCAAACTTGATGATTCCAAGCTCATCGTCAAGGCAGGCCGTAGCCGTTTCACGTTGTCCACCTTGCCTGCCAACGACTTTCCTACCGTCGAAGAAGGCCCTGGTTCCCTGACCTTCAATCTGGTGCAAAGCAAACTGCGTCGTTTGATCGAGCGCACCAGCTTCGCGATGGCTCAGCAGGACGTTCGCTATTACCTGAACGGCATGCTGCTGGAAGTCAGCGCAGGCATTCTGCGAGCTGTCGCTACCGATGGTCACCGCCTGGCAATGTGCTCGATGTCTGCTGATATCGAACACGCCGACCGTCATCAGGTCATCGTGCCGCGCAAGGGTATCCTCGAGATGGCGCGCTTGCTGACCGAGCAGGACGGTACAGTCAGTATTGTTCTGGGTCAGCACCACATCCGTGCGACCACTGGCGAATTCACCTTTACCTCTAAACTGGTAGACGGCAAATTCCCGGACTATGAGCGTGTTCTGCCAAAAGGCGGAGACAAGCTGGTAATGGGTGATCGGCAGGCTTTGCGTGAAGCGTTCAGCCGTACCGCGATTCTTTCCAACGAGAAGTACCGCGGCATCCGTCTGCAGCTGGCCAGCGGCCAATTGAAGATTCAGGCCAATAACCCTGAGCAGGAAGAAGCAGAAGAAGAAATCAGCGTCGAGTACAGCGGCGACTCGCTGGAAATCGGCTTCAACGTTAGCTACCTGCTCGACGTACTGGGTGTCATGACCACCGAGCAGGTACGCCTGATTCTGTCCGATTCGAACAGCAGTGCTCTCGTGCAGGAGTCGGATAACGACGATTCCGCCTACGTCGTCATGCCGATGCGTCTGTAACATCATGTCCAGCGCAACCTAGATGTCTCTTAGTCGCGTATCGGTCACCGGTGTGCGCAATCTGCACCCGGTGACCCTCTCCCCCTCCCCGCGTATCAATATCCTCTACGGTGCCAACGGCAGCGGCAAAACCAGCGTGCTGGAAGCTATCCACTTGCTGGGGATTGCCCGATCGTTTCGCAGCAGTCGGCTGTTACCTGTTATCCAGTACGATCAGCCCTCTTGCACGGTTTTTGGACAAGTCGACCTTGCACAGGGCGGCCACAGCAATCTTGGCGTGGCTCGTGACAGACAAGGCGATTTTCAGATCCGTATCGATGGTCAAAATGCACGAAGCGCGGCGCAGCTTGCCGAGATCTTGCCGTTACAGCTGATCAATCCAGACAGCTTTCGTTTACTCGAAGGTGCTCCCAAGATCCGCAGGCAGTTTCTGGACTGGGGAGTGTTCCACGTGGAACCTCGTTTCATGGCGACCTGGCAGCGCCTTCAGAAGGCCCTCAAGCAGCGAAACTCGTGGCTGCGGCATGGTACACTTGACGTCGCTTCGCAGGCGGCGTGGGACCGAGAGCTGTGTCAGGCAAGCGATGAGATCGATGAGTTTCGTCGAGCGTATATCAAGGCCTTGAAGCCGGTATTCGAGCAGACGTTAAGTGAGCTTGTCGAGCTTGAAGGTCTGACCCTGAGTTACTACCGAGGCTGGGACAAGGAAAAAGAGCTGAGCACTGTGCTCGCCTCCTCCCTGCATCGGGATCAACAAATGGGCCATACCCAGGCTGGACCACAGCGTGCGGATTTACGCCTTAGATTAGGCGCGCACAATGCGGCAGATATCCTGTCTCGTGGTCAGCAAAAACTAGTGGTCTGTGCATTGCGTATTGCACAGGGCCATTTAGTCAGCCAGGTCCGCCGCGGTCAGTGCATCTATCTGGTGGATGATTTGCCTTCCGAGCTGGATGAGCATCATCGTCAGGCACTTTGCCGCTTGCTGGAAGAATTACGCTGCCAGGTATTTATAACCTGTGTAGATCAAGAATTTTTGAGGGAAGGCTGGCAGACGGATACGCCAGTTGCTTTGTTCCACGTGGAACATGGCCGTATCACCCAGACCCAAGACCATCGGGAGTGATTGCATGAGCGAAAACCAAACGTACGACTCGTCCAGCATTAAAGTGCTGAAAGGACTTGATGCCGTACGCAAGCGTCCCGGAATGTACATCGGTGATACAGACGATGGCAGCGGTCTGCACCACATGGTGTTTGAGGTGGTTGATAACTCGATTGACGAAGCTTTGGCAGGCCATTGCGACGACATCAGTATCATCATCCATCCAGACGAATCTATTACCGTGCGCGACAACGGCCGCGGTATTCCGGTAGACGTGCATAAAGAAGAAGGCGTGTCGGCAGCCGAGGTCATCATGACCGTGCTCCACGCAGGTGGTAAGTTCGATGACAACTCCTACAAAGTATCCGGCGGTTTGCACGGTGTAGGTGTGTCGGTTGTTAACGCATTGTCGGAGCTTTTGCTGCTGACAGTTCGTCGCAGCGGCAAGATATGGGAACAGACATATATTCACGGTGTTCCTCAGGAACCGATGAAAATCGTCGGCGAGAGCGACAGCACCGGTACTCAGATCCACTTCAAACCGTCTGCTGACACGTTCAAGAACATCCACTTTAGCTGGGACATCCTGGCCAAGCGTATTCGTGAACTCTCGTTTCTGAACTCCGGTGTCGGGATCGTTCTCAAGGATGAGCGCAGCGGCAAGGAAGAGCTGTTCAAATATGAAGGTGGGCTGCGTGCTTTCGTGGAATACCTGAACACCAACAAGACGCCGGTCAACGAAGTGTTCCACTTCAATATCCAGCGCGATGACGGTATCGGTGTTGAGATTGCCTTGCAGTGGAACGACAGCTTCAACGAGAACCTGTTGTGCTTCACCAACAACATTCCGCAGCGCGATGGTGGTACTCACCTGGTGGGTTTCCGTTCTGCACTGACACGTAACCTGAACAACTACATCGAACAGGAAGGTCTGGCCAAGAAGCACAAGGTCGCGACCACCGGTGACGATGCGCGTGAAGGTCTAACGGCAATTATCTCGGTTAAAGTGCCTGATCCCAAGTTCAGCTCGCAGACTAAAGACAAGCTGGTTTCGTCTGAAGTAAAAACCGCTGTTGAACAGGAAATGGGCAAATACTTCTCCGATTTCCTCCTGGAAAACCCGAACGAAGCCAAAGCGGTTGTCGGCAAAATGATCGACGCGGCTCGCGCTCGTGAAGCTGCACGCAAGGCTCGTGAGATGACCCGTCGCAAGGGTGCGCTGGACATTGCCGGTCTGCCGGGCAAACTGGCCGACTGCCAAGAGAAAGACCCTGCCCTCTCCGAACTGTATTTAGTGGAAGGGGACTCTGCTGGTGGATCAGCCAAGCAGGGGCGTAACCGTAGAACCCAAGCCATCCTGCCGCTCAAGGGCAAGATCCTGAACGTTGAAAAAGCGCGTTTCGACAAGATGATCTCTTCTCAGGAAGTAGGCACTTTGATCACCGCGCTGGGCTGTGGTATTGGCCGTGAAGAGTACAACATCGACAAGTTGCGTTATCACAACATCATCATCATGACCGATGCTGACGTCGACGGCTCTCACATCCGTACCCTGCTGCTGACCTTCTTCTTCCGTCAGTTGCCTGAGCTGATCGAGCGTGGCTACATCTACATCGCTCAACCACCGCTTTATAAGGTCAAGAAGGGCAAGCAAGAGCAGTACATCAAGGACGACGAGGCCATGGAAGAGTACATGACCCAGTCGGCTCTCGAAGACGCCAGCCTGCACCTCAGCGAATCGGCACCGGGCATTTCCGGACCGGCGCTGGAGAAGCTGGTCAATGACTTCCGCATGGTCATGAAGACCCTCAAGCGTTTGTCACGTCTGTACCCTCAGGAACTGACCGAGCACTTTGTCTATCTGCCGCCGATCACTCTCGAGCAGCTGTCCGACCATGAAGGCATGCAAGCCTGGCTGGCACTGTTTGACGCGCGTCTGCGTACCGGTGAGAAGTCGGGTCTGGTCTACAAGGCCAGCCTGCGCGAAGACCGTGAACGTAATGTCTGGCTGCCCGAGGTCGAACTGATCTCCCACGGCCTGTCGAACTACGTCACCTTCAACCGCGACTTCTTCGGCAGCAACGACTACAAAACCGTTACAGCTCTGGGGCTGCAGATCAGCACGCTTCTGGAAGAAGGCGCCTACGTGCAACGTGGCGAGCGCAAGAAGCCTGTCAACGAGTTCAAGGAAGCCCTCGCCTGGCTGATGGCTGAAAGTACCAAGCGCCATACCATCCAGCGCTATAAAGGGCTGGGTGAAATGAACCCGGATCAACTGTGGGAAACTACCATGGACCCAAGCGTGCGGCGCATGCTTAAAGTCACTATCGAAGACGCCATCGGCGCTGACCAGATCTTCAACACCCTGATGGGTGATGCGGTCGAACCACGCCGTGACTTCATCGAGAGTAACGCGTTGGCGGTGTCTAACCTGGACTTCTGATAGCGATTGTTGACTCTCAGAAATGAGATTTTTCGATCGTTGCCGAGCCACACCGCACACACAAAAAGCCAATGCCTTCGGGCATTGGCTTTTTTGCATTTGTTCGGTAGCTTCCCTGCCAATACACTTCTTCTCAACCTGCGCGCTGAGGCGAAAAACTAGCAGTGATGAAGGGCTCTATTTCGATGTTTTTTATTCGTCGGTTGAAAGCGCCTTAGTTGGATTCGCACACCGGAACAACCGAGAGATGCTTAAGTCCAAAGCCCAGTTTATGAAATGCAAACGCGTCGCCAGTGTGCTTGTTCTTAGATAGTGGGGTACTCAGGGTTGTAACATGTTTGAGATAGCGCACTGCGGACTTTTTCATCTATGGCACGTGTTCCACGTGGAACACATCAAGATCTCAAAATTCCAGGCCTTTCCTCAGTATTGAGTGAAGTATCCAGGTAGCGGGTGCACTGAATAGTACATACCTAGCGGCTTCGTGAGATCGCTTCCGTCCGGCCCTAAGATCCGGTGCTGTGCACCAAATCGATCAGCCTGCCGTTTTCCCTGAGGGTTCCTGAGTATCGAATGGATCAGTCCTGCATTGGCATCTGGATCACTCCGACATCGTCACAACTAACCACATGTTGATGATTAGGCAGAATTTCTTCTCTATTGATTTCAAACGAACTAGACAGTGAACGCCACACGCCGTAAGTGAGCGACGCGCGGCAGAAATAAGAAATTTTCCCTTTCCCTATTAGAGAACCTTCATGTGTGGACTGCTCTGCGAGCAATACCGCGCGAGCCCGAACACAATCCACAAGCTCATCGGTTTTGGAGTTCCAGCCCAGCTCCAGCAATGGTGTCAGCATTTTCTCGCAACCTGGTTTTACCGGCAGGGTCATGCTGGCGATATGCAAAGGCGACTGGTCCCACTGATCTGACCTTCTCATGGTGATGACTTGAAGACCCAGTTTTTTAGCGCTGCTGACCGCCACATCATGTGATAGCCCCAGCAGCGCAGCTAAGGCCCAGCCATCGTGGTCATAAGCAAGTAGACGTGACAGGCATTGAAGTGCCCACCCCTCCTCATCCACTCGCAGCATCTGCCAGTATGGTTTCAGGACATTCCTCAAGGCTTGGACTTCGTGTAAAGCACCGATGAGATTGATCTGATAATCAAGTGAAGTGGGGTCATCGAGTAAGCGAGCCGCAGTGGCCTCTACTACAAAATGACCTTTTGCCTTTGCACTGATAATCAGTGTTTTGACTTTTTGCGTAATGTCTTTAGCCATAGTGCGGATCTTCCTGGGCCGAAACGAAATACGTGCATGGTTAGCAGTTTGAGCTTCACAGCCTGATTCCGGATAGATCCTGACGTGGCGATCATGGCATGCGTCGCTCTCGAATCCGAGAAGTCTCGAGCCTTTTAAAAAACGCGCTCAAAGAGATTTGCAGTTTTCAGCAGCGTTTCTGACGTCGGCTGCTTCGATTTCCATAGAGGTCGATACTCTTTTTTGCCTCACCCCTCCCGCGTTTGTCCGAGCCTGCTCGTTGGACGGAACATGAAATTTCCGTGTAAGGATACCTATGTGTTTTTAGCTATGTAAATATAGGCAAATAAAGGAGCGTTGTGCTTTTTCAAATAGCGATCGATGGGAGAAGACTCATGCCTGCCTGCACCCCTAGATTCAAACGGATTCTTCTTACAAATGACGATGGTATCAACGCGCCGGGCCTCGAAATTCTGGAACGCATTGCCTGTCAGCTCGCTGAAGAGGTGTGGGTAGTAGCTCCGTTGCTTGATCAGAGCGGTACTTCGCATTCGTTGAGCCTGCACACGCCTCTGCGGCTCAGCTTCCACGGCAAGCGGCGTTTCGCGGTGACGGGCACTCCCGGCGACTGCGTGGCTATGGCATTAGGTCATTTGCTTAGCCACGACAGGCCTGACGTGATTTTATCAGGGGTCAACAAGGGCGCTAATCTTGGCGTCGAAACAGTTTTTTCGGGGACCGTCGGAGCGGCCATGACAGGTCTTTTGTTCGATATTCCCTCTATCGCGCTAAGTCAGGCAACCACCAAGAATATGCCCATCGCCTGGGAAGTCGCAGCCCGATATGGTCCAGGCGTCATTACCCAGCTGATGGACATGAGTTGGCCAGGCGATGTCTGCCTGAACGTCAATTTCCCGGATCATCCATT
The DNA here is from genome assembly GCF_000156995.2 of Pseudomonas coronafaciens pv. oryzae str. 1_6. Taxonomy (NCBI): domain Bacteria; kingdom Pseudomonadati; phylum Pseudomonadota; class Gammaproteobacteria; order Pseudomonadales; family Pseudomonadaceae; genus Pseudomonas; species Pseudomonas coronafaciens. Next base: position 5,582,595 of record NZ_CP046035.1, read on the forward strand.
GAACGCCGTGCGCCCTTTGAAGCTGACATGCCAGGGTGCGGGTCGCATGGACGGCGTGGCCGTCAGTTCAGCGCGTGACCCCAGGGGCATTGAATACTATTGGCTGAGTCTGGAACGACACCGAACGTGTGACCAGCCAGGTACTGAAACAGCCGGGCTGGCGGCTGGGCATATCACTGCAACCCCCTTGAAGTTTGAACGCACACATGACGACGCGCTTGCAGAAATGAAAAGACGTATTGCCTGATCACCAGCTTTATCGCTATCTGGAGTTTGCCAATGAGCATTTCGTTATTACGTGAACAGTTGACCCGGCTGAGCAAACGTCTTCGTCAAGAGGCACAGAATCATCCGGAAAGCTGGTCACAAATGTTGGTCCTGAGCGCCATTGACCGTATGAACGGCACTGCAACGCCCTCAAAAATCGCCGAAGCCGAGAACATGCAATCGTCGAATCTGGCCTCCCTACTGAGAGAACTGGACGCTCGCGAGCTGATCACACGCAGCCCGGACACGCAGGACAAACGCCGTACATGGATTGGTCTTTCAGAAAAAGGCAAAGCGATTTTGCAGACCAGCCGAGACCAGCGCGATCAGTGGCTTGGCGAAGCCATTGAAGCTTGCCTGACCGACGAGGAGCGCCAGCAACTGGAAGCTGCCGGAGCGATCATGGAAAAACTCAGTGCCTATCGGCAGTCGCCTGATAACTGAACGTCACCGGGATGGTTTGCACCGATTACATCAACTGAAATCGATTGTGGACGGGTATATCATTGAAAATATCATGCAGTATCAAGCTGAAAAAACAGTCAGGTTCGAGCGGTTTGTTACTGGGCGTTCTGCTGTCTGTCGCTGCGCACTGCAGTGCAGCGCAAATGGATACCCAGCCGTTCATACACCCGGGTTTGCTGCACTCGAAGTCCGACCTGGAGCGCGTGCGAACCAAGGTCGCCCAAAATGACCAACCCTGGCGTGCCGGCTGGCAAAAGCTTATCGACAACGGTCATGCGTCACTCGGCTGGAAGCCGAACCCTCAGGCTGTGGTTTATCGGGGAATGGACCACCAGCACAAGGAAAACTACAGCGCGTTATTCAATGATGTCGCAGCCGCCTACGCGCTGGCCTTGCGCTGGAGGATCTCGCATGACGATGCCTACGGAGCCAAGGCAGTCGACATCCTGAATCAATGGTCTTCGACTCTGACATCGATCGAAGGCTCGGGCGACCGTTATCTTGCCTCTGGTCTGTATGGTTATCAGTTGGCAAATGCGGCAGAAATTCTGCGTGATTATCCTCATTGGGCACCGGCGGATTTTCGGCGTTTCCAGAGCATGATGCTGACGAAGTTCTATCCGATGAACCACGATTTTCTGGTCCATCACGATAACGCTCTGGTCGACCATCACTGGGCCAACTGGGACCTCGCGAACATGAACGCCATGCTGGCGATCGGCGTTTTGACGGATCGGCGCGACATTTACGATGAGGCTGTCAATTATTTCAAGACGGGTGCTGGCAATGGCTCCATCGGTCATGCCGTCTGGCACCTCTATAACCCTTTACTCGGTCAGGTGCAGGAAAGTGGCAGGGACCAGGCCCACACTATGCTGGACATCGCGTTGCTCGGATCATTTTGCCAGATGGCCTGGAATCAAGGAGACGACCTGTTTGGCTATGACAATAATCGTGTGCTGGCAGGCGCTGAATACGTGGCCCGTTATAACCTTGACCATGACGTACCCTTCACGCCGTATACCAACAGCATAGGCACGCAAAACGTTATCTCCGAGAAATTTCGAGGCGATGAGCGTCCGATCTGGGAGTTGCTTTACAACCATTATGTTGTGTTGAAACGCATCAAGGCGCCCAACGTTGAGGCGTTTGCCAGTCGTGTCAGGGTCGAGGGTGGCGGCGGTGACTACAGCCCCAACAGCGGAGGTTACGACCAGCTCGGATACGGCACACTGATGTTCTCATTGACGCGGTGACGTCGTATGAGGCGTGTTTGCAGGCATGCAGTCATGAGCGGATTGTGCCTGGGACGTAGCCTCAACCCACAAAAAAACCGACCTGTTCTGGTCGGTTTCTGGTACATCACTAAAACTTATGCACGTTTTTCCGGTTTTTATAGCTTGAAAAAATATGCATATAAATTAGCGAGTTAGATGGTTATTTCACGTGTTTTCAAAAAAACGGTACACAGGTTATCCACAAAATCACGCAGGCACCTTTTCTGTGTTCGTCGCGGGTGTGACGGGCGAGCCCATTGCTCGTTGTGTGTCTTCGTTCCAGGCCTGCACACGGTCATTCAAGGCTGCTATCGCGCGTGGGCCGGTACCTTCTGCGTACATCGGTTCGCCGATAACCACCTGGATGGTGCCGGGCTTCTTTGCCCAGCCGTCTCGAGGCCAGTATTTGCCTGCATTGTGGGCAACTGGCAGAACCGGCAGATCGGCATTGACCGCCAATGCCGTGCCGCCGCGCGAGAATTTGCCGACCTGGCCATAAGGGACACGTGTGCCTTCGGGGAAGATCAGTACCCATACACCGTCCTTGAGCAGTTCGTCACCCTTCTTGGCTATTTCCCTGAGTGCAGCCTTCGGGTTGTCGCGGTCAATCGCAATGGGGCGCAGCATCGCCATTGCCCAGCCGAAGAAAGGTACATAGAGAAGTTCTCGCTTGAGAACCTGGCTCAGCGGCTCGAAATACGCCGACAGAAAGAAGGTTTCCCATGTGCTCTGATGGTTGGAAATGATCACGCAGGGTGTCTTCGGTACGTTTTCTGCTCCGGTCACTTCAACCTTGATGTTCAGAAATACGCGGGTCAGCCAGAGCGCGCAGCGGCACCAGTAGACGTTGATGAACCGATAGCGGGCTTTGAACGGCAGAAAAGGCGCAATGACAAAGCTCAATGTGCACCACAGTAGCGAGCTGGTGCCCAGCAACAGGTAAAAGAAGAAAGTCCTGATTGCCTGCATGATCGACATAGTTACGTTTACCGTACGGGCAGGTGCCCGCTCATTGAGCGTCCTGAACCTGACAGGTCAGCTGTTCAGTGAAGCGCTGGTGTGGATAAGTTCTGCGGCAACCGCCGCCAGATCGTCAAAAATCAGCGTGCCTTCAGGCACGTCGCCGTCCATAGTTCTATGGCCTTTGCCGGTCTTGACCAACACAGGCTGAGAATCGACGGCCAGTGCGGCCTGCAGGTCACCTTTGCTGTCGCCCACAAACCACAGGCCCTTGAGGTCTGCTGCGTAATGGCGAGCAATGGTCTTCAGCATGCCGGGCTTGGGTTTGCGGCATTCACAGCCCTCGTCCGGCCCGTGTGGGCAGTAGACGATCAGACCTACCTCGCCCCCCTGCTCGGCCACCAGTTCGCGCAAGCGCGCGTGCATGGCGTCGAGGGTGGCCAGGTCGTAATAACCTCGGGCAATGCCGGACTGGTTGGTGGCGACTGCCACTGTCCAGCCGGCTTTGCTCAGATCTGCGATAGCCTTGATCGAACCCGGAATCGGCAACCACTCCTCCACCGACTTTATGTAAGCGTCGGAATCGTGATTGATCACACCGTCCCGGTCGAGTATCAGCAGCTTCAACGTCGACCCCTTGTCAGCCCAGCAGCGAGATATCGGCAACGCCGAGGAACAACCCGCGCAGACGCGACAGCAAGGCATAACGGTTAGCGCGCACTTTGGCGTCTTCCGCGTTGACCATCACTGCTTCAAAGAACGCATCGACAGGCTCACGCAGCATGGCCAGACGCGCCAGCGATTCGCTGTACTGACGCTCTGCTGCCATTGGTTGAACCGCATGGTCTGCCTGCTGAATTGCCGAGTACAGCGAGAACTCGTTGGCGTTGTCGAAGTACTTGGGCTCGACGGTCTGGGCAATGTTGCCCTCGGCCTTGCTCAGCAGGTTCGAGACGCGCTTGTTCACAGCGGCCAGCGCAGCAGCTTGCGGCAGTTTGCGGAACGCCTGAACCGCCTGGACACGCTGATCGAAATCCAGCGCCGAGGCAGGTTGCAGGGCACGCACCGAGAGGTACACCGCCACATCGACGCCTTCGTCTTCGTAACGCGCACGCAGGCGGTCGAAGATGAAGTCGAGTACCTGTTCCGCTAATCCTGCTGGCTTGATCTTCGTACCGAATTGCGTGACCGCGAATTTCACGGTGTCGACCAGGTTCAGGTCGAGCTTCTTCTCGATCAGGATACGCAGGATGCCCAGTGCCGCGCGACGCAGTGCATACGGGTCCTTGCTGCCGGTGGGTAGCATGCCGATACCGAAAATACCGACCAGCGTATCCAGTTTGTCGGCGATGGCGACGGCAGCGCCGGTCAGCGTAGTCGGCAGTTCGGCACCTGCACCGCGAGGCATGTACTGCTCGTTGAGCGCCAGCGCGACGTCTTCCGGTTCGCCATCGGCTTTGGCGTAGTAGAAACCGGCAATGCCCTGCATTTCCGGGAACTCGCCGACCATCTCACTCGACAGGTCGCACTTGGACAACAGGCCAGCCCGCGCTGCGCGCTGCGCATCGCCGCCAATGCGTGGTGCGATGTAAGCCGCCAGCTTCGAAACGCGCTCGGCCTTGTCGTAGACGCTGCCCAGTTGGGCCTGAAACACGACGTTTTTCAGGCGATCGTTGAAGGTTTCCAGCTTCTGCTTTTTGTCCTGCTTGAAGAAGAACTCGGCATCGGTCAGGCGTGGACGAACCACCTTCTCGTTACCGGCGATGATCTGCGCAGGGTCCTTGCTCTCGATGTTGGCAACCGTAATGAAGCGCGGCAGCAGCTTGCCATCGACATCCAGCAGGCAGAAGTACTTCTGGTTGTCCTGCATGGTGGTGATCAGGGCTTCCTGAGGCACATCAAGGAAGCGCTCTTCGAACGAACACACCAGCGGCACTGGCCACTCGACCAGACCGGCCACTTCATCCAGCAGGCTTGGCGGCACGATGGCGGTGCCTTCCTGTTGGGTTGCCAGTTCTTCGATGCGCTTGCTGATGATCTGGCGACGTTCGTTGAAGTCGGCCAGTACATGAGCGGCGCGCAGGTCACTGAGGTAGCCGGCAGGCGAGGAAATCCGCACGTCTTCCGGGTGGTGGAAGCGATGGCCGCGAGAATGACGCCCGGCGCTCTGGGCGAGGATCGTGCAATCAACGACCTGATCGCCGAACAGCATCACCAGCCATTGGGTCGGCCGCACGAACTCTTCCTTGCGAGCGCCCCAGCGCATGCGCTTGGCAATCGGCAGGTCGTTCAGCGAATCTTCGACAATGGTCGGCAGCAGAGACATCGTCGGCTTGCCGAGGATGGTCTGGCTATAACGCAGTTTCGGGCCGCTTTGATCGATTTCGTTCAGGTCGACGCCACACTTCTTGGCAAAGCCCAGGGCTGCCTGAGTCGGGTTGCCGTCGGCGTCGAACGCTGCCTGACGTGGTGGACCGTCGAGGTTGACGCTGCGGTCCGGTTGTTGCGTGGACAGCGCGGTGATCAGCACCGCCAGGCGACGCGGTGCGGCGTAGACCTGTTTGGCGCTGTACGTCAGGCCTGCGCCCTGCAAGCCTTTTTCAATGCCGGCCAGAAACGCCTCAGCCAGGGAAACCAGGGTCTTGGGTGGCAGTTCTTCAGTGCCCAGTTCGACCAGAAAATCTTGAGCACTCATTGCGCTGCCTCCAGCTTGGCCAACACTTCATCGCGTAGATCGGGCGGCGCCATCGGGAAGCCGAGACGGGCCCGGGCTTGCAGGTAGGCCTGAGCCACCGAGCGAGCCAGCGTGCGTACGCGCAGAATGTATTGCTGACGCGCGGTCACGGAAATAGCGCGACGGGCATCCAGCAGGTTGAAGGTGTGCGAAGCCTTGAGCACCATTTCGTAGCCCGGCAACGGCAGCTCCAGCTCGATCAGGCGCGCGGCTTCGCTTTCGTAGAAATCGAACAGCTCGAACAGTTTGTCGACGTTGGCGTGTTCGAAGTTGTAGGTCGACTGTTCCACTTCGTTTTGGTGGAACACGTCGCCGTAGGTCACTTTGCCGAACGGGCCGTCAGCCCAGACCAGGTCGTAAACCGAATCCACGCCTTGCTGGTACATCGCCAGACGTTCGAGGCCGTAGGTGATTTCGCCGGTAACCGGGTAGCACTCGATGCCGCCGACCTGCTGGAAGTAGGTGAACTGCGAGACTTCCATGCCGTTGAGCCAGATTTCCCAGCCCAGACCCCAGGCGCCCAGCGTCGGCGATTCCCAGTTGTCTTCGACGAAACGCACGTCATGCACCAGCGGGTCGAGGCCGATGTGCTTGAGCGAGCCCAGGTACAGCTCCTGGAAGTTGTCCGGGTTCGGCTTGAGAATCACCTGAAACTGATAGTAATGCTGCAGGCGGTTCGGGTTTTCGCCATAGCGGCCGTCAGTCGGGCGACGGCTTGGCTGTACGTAAGCGGCATTCCAGGTTTCCGGGCCTACGGCGCGCAGAAACGTGGCAGTGTGGAACGTGCCGGCGCCTACTTCCATATCGTAGGGCTGAAGTACCACGCAACCTTGTTCTGCCCAGTATTGCTGGAGGGCGAGGATCAAGTCTTGGAAGGTACGCACGGCTGGCGTAGGCTGGCTCACAAATTTCACCTGTGCTGGGCTGCGATTCAAAGAGCGGGAGTATACCCGATTCGGCCGCACGTCCACTCCTGGGAGCCCTATGACACGCTGCTTTTGGTGCAACGAAGACCCCCTGTACATCGCTTATCACGATCAGGAGTGGGGAGTGCCGCTGCGCGATGCGCAGAAGCTCTTCGAGTTGCTTTTGCTCGAAGGGTTCCAGGCGGGTCTGTCGTGGATCACGATTCTCAAGCGTCGGGCTCGTTATCGCGAGGTCTTGCATGGCTTCGATGTAGAACGGCTGGCGCAGTTGAGCGACGCTGAAATCGAAGCGTTGATGCTTGATCCGAGCATCATTCGCAACCGCCTCAAGCTCAAGGCCGTGCGCACCAATGCGCGCGCCTGGCTGGCGCTCGAAGACCCGGTCGGCCTGCTTTGGTCGTTTGTCGGTGGCGCGCCGAAGATCAATCATTTCAAGGACCGCAGCGAAGTACCGGCGATTACCGTCGAAGCCGAAGCAATGAGCAAGGCCCTGAAAAAATCCGGCTTCACGTTTGTCGGCCCGACCATCTGTTATGCCTACATGCAGGCCAGCGGCATGGTCATGGACCACACGGTCGATTGTGATCGATACGCGATATTGAGCCGCTGACGTTACACTACCCGCCTCGAGAATCTGGGAGTCATCTGTGGATAAGTTCAAAGGCGCCGTAATGGTCGGGGCGTTGCGATTGTTTGCGCTGTTGCCGTGGCGAGCCGTGCAATGGGTCGGCACTGCCATCGGCTGGCTGATGTGGAAACTGCCCAACCGCTCGCGGGAAGTGGCGCGGATCAATCTGTCCAAGTGTTTCCCCGAGCTGAGCGAGCCCGAGCTGGAAAAACTCGTCGGCCGCAGCCTGATGGACATCGGCAAGACGCTCACTGAAAGTGCCTGCGCGTGGATCTGGCCTGCGCAGAAATCGATCAACCTGGTGCGTGAAGTCGAAGGGCTCGACGTGCTCAAGGACGCGCTGGCGTCTGGTAAAGGCGTGGTCGGCATCACCAGCCACCTGGGCAACTGGGAAGTGCTCAACCACTTCTATTGCAGCCAGTGCAAGCCGATCATTTTCTATCGCCCACCGAAGTTGAAGGCTGTGGATGATCTGTTGCGCAAGCAACGCGTACAGCTAGGCAACCGCGTGGCTGCGTCGACCAAGGAAGGCATTCTCAGCGTCATCAAGGAAGTACGCAAAGGTGGTTCGGTAGGCATCCCGGCCGATCCTGAGCCGGCAGAATCGGCCGGTATCTTCGTACCCTTCTGCGGCACTATGGCCCTGACCAGCAAGTTTGTGCCGAACATGCTGGCCGGTGGCAAGGCTGTTGGCGTATTCCTCCACGCCATGCGCCTGTCGGACGGTTCCGGTTACAAGGTAGTGCTCGAAGCGGCTCCCGAGGCCATGTATAGCACCGACACCGAAACCTCCGCAGCGGCGATGAGCAAAGTAGTCGAGAAATATGTGCGGGCGTACCCGAGCCAGTACATGTGGACCATGAAACGCTTCAAGAAACGCCCGGCAGGCGAAGCGCGCTGGTATTAGGAAGACAGGGACGCAGGGCATGGGCGCGATAGTGCCTTCCTTGCGGCCTTAGCTGGCCGCCGCAATCAAGCCGCGTCGTTCCAGCGCAATCTGAGTGTTTTCCGGGTTCATCCGCACCAGGTTTACCGGGATGGATTTGGCTGCGGGTGTATTGCCGTGTCTGTCCCGATTCGCCAGCGGCAGCAGGCCATTGGTTTCGGGGTAGTACGCCGCGCAGCAACCCTGCGGCACATCGTACGGGATGACCTTGAAGCCAGCTGCACTGCGTGGCGTGATCGGGTCGAGGGCGGTCTGGAATTCGACATAATCCCCTGCCTTGAGGCCAAGGCGCTCGATGTCCTGTGGATTGAGCATCACCACCATGCGGTCGCCGTATATATCCCGGTAACGATCATCGTTGGAATACACCGTGGTGTTGAACTGGTCATGGCTGCGGATCGTCATCAACTGCAGATGATCAGCGCCCGGTGGTGTGTCGTCCTCATCGTAAACTCCTTCAGGAAAGAGGAAGTTGGCCTTGCCTGACTCGGTGTTCCACTTGTGCTCGCTGGCGTCATTGGGCAAGCGGAAGCCGCCGGGCTCGAGGATGCGCTGGTTGAAGTCATAAAACTGCTCGGGCAGCACTTCTTCGATCTTGTCGCGAATACGGGCGTAATCGTTCACATAGCTGTCCCAATCCACCTTGGGGTTGGGTGCAAGCGTCGCCTTGGCAATACCCGCGATGATCGCCACTTCAGAAATCAGGTCTTTCGAGGCAGGTTCCAGCATGCCGGTCGAGCCGTGCACCATCGACATCGAGTCTTCGACCGTAATGGTTTGCGCCACGCCGCTCTGCATGTCCAGTTCCGAGCGGGCTACGCACGGCAGCAGAAACGCTTTGCGGCCATGTACCGTTGCACTGCGGTTGAGTTTGGTGTTGACCAGCACGGTCATTTTCAAGCGGCTGACGGTCGGGCAGATGACATCGGTGTCCGGAATGGCACGGAAGAAGTTGCCGCCCATGGAAATGAACGCTTCCACTTCGCCACGCAACAAGGCCTCGCAGGTATCGGCCACAGCGTGCCCTTTTTTTCGGGATGCTTCGAAACCGAATACCTTGCTCATGCTGGCCAGAAACGGTTCGCCGGCTTTTTCGAAGATGCCCATGGTCCGGTCGCCCTGCACATTGGAGTGGCCGCGAATGGGACAAGCGCCTGCGCCCAGCTTGCCGATGTTGCCGCGTAACAGCAGCAAATTGATGATCTGCTGCATCGCGTCGCCACCGCGCTTGTGCTGAGTGATGCCCATGCCCCAGCAACAGATTACCCGCTCCGAACGCATGTAGACCGCCGCCACATCCTCCAGGGCCTGACGCGTCAGGCCCGAATGACGCTCGATGATTTCCCACGGCAGCTGTCGGCAGTAATCGGCGAAATGCTCAAGGCCGTGGGTGTGTTCTTCAATGAAAGCTACGTCAAGCACACGTGGCAGCCCTTTACGCTGAGCCGCATCGTCCGCTTCGATAACCAATTTGCAGACGCCCTGCAGGGCAATCATGTCGCCGCCGATTCTGACCTGATGGTATTGAGAGCTGATCTTCACTCCGCCGCGACTGAGCATGTCGCGCGGGTCCTGTGGTGCTGCAAAACGCACCAGGGCTTTTTCGCGCAAGGGGTTGAACGAGATGATGCTCGCGCCACGGCGTGCGGCGGCGTGCAGCTCGGACATCATGCGCGGACTGTTGGTCCCGGGGTTCTGACCAATGATGAAAATGGCGTCGGCGCTCTCGAAGTCTTCCAGCGTTGTGGTGCCTTTGCCAACTCCGATCGATTCGGGCAGCGCCGACGTGGTGGTCTCATGGCACATGTTCGAGCAGTCAGGGAAATTGGCCATGCCATACAGGCGGCCAAACAGCTGATAGAGAAATGCGGCTTCATTCGACGTGCGTCCCGAGGTGTACAGCTCCAATTTCCAAGGGTCGCTCAGATGGCGCAGCTCTTCGCCGATCTCGGCGAACGCTTCGTCCCAACTGACAGGCAGGTATTTGTCACTGGCGGCGTCGTAGCGCATCGGCTGAGCAATACGGCCTTGTTTCTCCAGGTCGTGGTCGCTCCATGTGGCCAGTTCGCTAACCGTATGCAGAGCGAAAAAGTCTGGTGTGACACGTTTTTTGGTCGTTTCCCAGGCCAGTGCCTTGGCACCGTTCTCACAGTATTCAAACGTGTGCGGTTTCTTCGGATCCGGCCAGGAACAGCTGGGGCAATCAAAGCCACCAGGTTTGTTCATGGACAGCAGCGTTCGGTTGCCCTTGAGCAAAACATGTTGGTGCAACAGGTGTTTGTTGACTGCACTGAGCGCAGGCCAGCCGCCAGCGGCAGAGCCGTCGGTCTGTGAGCCTTGAAGCGGGGCCTGGGAATCTTTGGATTGAGACATTGAGCGTGTTTTCTCCCTGATGAAGGCCAGTGAAGGCATTGTGCGCGTGTGTCTGTGATGCACGCGCCCAGAGAGAATTCGCCTTGATCGACGAGCGTCACCGACCAGACGCATCGGCAGGAGGTTCAGTCAGGATGGCAAGCTGTTCAGAAAAAACTCAGGCCCACCTGGAACAGCCGCTCTACATCACGAATGCACTTTTTATCCACAAGAAACATGATGACGTGGTCGCCTGACTCGATCACGGTGACATCGTGAGCGATCAACACCTGATCATCGCGGATGACTGCACCGATTGCAGTACCGGTCGGCAGGTTGATGTCCCTGATGGCGCGACCGACCACCTTGCTGGAACTGGTATCACCATGCGCGACAATCTCGATGGCCTCTGCCGCGCCGCGGCGCAGCGAGTGGACGCTGACGATATCGCCGCGTCGCACGTGGGCCAGCAGCGTGCCGATGGTTGCCAGTTGCGGGCTGATCGCAACGTCGATCTCGCCGCCTTGTACCAGGTCGACATAAGCGGCGTTGTTGATCAGCGTCATTACTTTGCGCGCGCCCATTCGCTTGGCCAGCAGCGACGACATGATGTTGGCTTCATCGTCGTTGGTCAGGGCCAGGAACAGATCGGTGTTGGCGATGTTTTCTTCCAGCAGCAAGTCGCGATCCGAGGAACTGCCCTGTAGCACCACAGTGCTGTCGAGGTTCTCCGACAGGTAGCGACAACGCGCCGGGTTCACTTCGATGATCTTGACCTGGTAGCGGCTTTCAATGGCTTCGGCCAGACGCTCGCCGATATTGCCGCCGCCTGCGATGACAATGCGTTTGTAGTTTTCGTCGAGGCGCCGCAATTCGCCCATTACGGCACGAATATGAGCTTTGGCGGCGATGAAAAACACTTCGTCGTCGGCTTCGATGACCGTATCGCCCCTAGGCAGAATGGCACGATCACGTCGGTAAATAGCGGCGATCCGTGTATCGACGTCAGGCATATGCGCCCGCAATTGGCGCAGTTGCTGCCCGACCAGTGGCCCGCCGTAATAGGCTTTGACCGCTACCAGCTGCGCCTTGCCGCCGGCAAAGTCGATGACCTGCAGCGCACTGGGGTATTCGATCAGGCGTTTGATGTAGTTGGTAACCACTTGTTCCGGACTGATCAGCACGTCGACCGGAATCGCCTTTTTATCGAACAGGTCGGCACGCGTCAGGTAAGCCGCTTCGCGGATTCGGGCGATCTTGGTCGGCGTTTGAAACAGTGTGTGGGCCACCTGACAGGCGATCATGTTGGCTTCGTCGCTGCTGGTCACCGCGACCAGCATGTCGGCGTCATCCGCACCGGCCTGGCGCAGCACTGCGGGATACGAGCCTTTGCCCTGCACCGTGCGGATGTCCAGGCGGTCGCCCAGCGCGCGCAACCGGTCGCCGTCGATGTCGACCACAGTGATGTCGTTGGCTTCGCCCGCCAGGTGCTCGGCCAGCGTACCGCCTACCTGACCTGCACCCAGAATGATGATTTTCAACTGTTCACTCCCGCGACGCTGCGATCTTGATCAGTTTGGCGTAGTAGAAACCGTCATGACCACCCTGTTGGGCCAGCAACTGGCGACCGTGCGGTTGCTTGATGCCGGCAGGCGGCTGCCCAGCCTGCCCCGCGATGTCGAGTTCCCTGGCCCCGGATGTACGGGCCAGAAACGCCTCGATGACCTCGGTGTTTTCAGTCGGCAGCGTCGAGCAGGTCGCGTATACCAACATGCCGCCTACCTGCAGCGTAGGCCACAACGCGTCGAGCAGTTCGCCCTGCAAGGAGGCGAGCGCGGCGATATCGTCGAGTTGCCGAGTGAGTTTGATGTCCGGGTGGCGGCGGATAACGCCGGTGGCCGAACAAGGGGCGTCGAGCAGAATGCGCTGGAACGGTTTGCCATCCCACCAGGTTGCAGTGTCACGGGCGTCGGCAGCGATCAGTTCGGCGTTCAGGCCCAGGCGGTCGAGGTTTTCACGCACGCGCACCAGACGCTTGGCCTCAAGGTCCACTGCCACCACGCCGCCCAGTTGCGGCTGGGCTTCAAGCAAGTGACAGGTCTTGCCGCCGGGCGCGCAGCAAGCGTCGAGCACCCGTTGGCCGGGTGCCAGCTCCAGCAAGTCGGCAGCCAATTGCGCGGCTTCATCCTGAACACTGATCCAGCCTTCGGCAAAACCTGGCAGTGAGCGCACGTCACATGGCTCTGCCAGCACAATGCCGTCCTGGCTGAACGTACACGCGCTCGCTTCCAGGCCGGCTGTCCTCAGCCGCTCGAGGTAGTGGTCCCGACTGTCATGGCGGCGGTTGACCCTCAGGATCATCGGCGGATGGGCGTTGTTGGCCGCGCAAATGGCTTCCCACTGTTCCGGCCATGCCGCTTTCAAGGCTTTTTGCAGCCAGCGCGGGTGAGCGGTGCGCACCACCGGGTCGTGTTCCAGCTCTATCAGCAGTGCTTCGCCATCACGTTGAGCATTGCGCAGTACGGCATTGAGCAGGCCTTTGGCCCAAGGCTTTTTCAATTTGTCTGCGCAGCCCACGGTTTCGCCAATGGCGGCATGGGGCGGGATGCGGCTGTAGAACAGCTGATAAAGGCCGACCAGCAATAACGCCTCAACGTCGGCGTCGGCTGCCTTGAACGGCTTTTGCAACAATTTGGCTGCCAGTGCCGACAGGCGCGGTTGCCAGCGCGCTGTACCGAACGCCAGATCCTGGGTCAGGCCGCGATCACGCAGTTCGACCTTGTCCAGTTGGGTCGGCAGCGAGCTGTTCAGCGACGCCTTGCCGCTGAGTACGGCAGCCAGGGCCTTGGCGGCGGCCAGACGCGGATTCATTGGCCGAGTACCGTACCGATGGCGAACTTCTCGCGGCGGCTATTGAACAGATCAGTGAAGTTCAGAGGCTTGCCACCCGGCAGTTGCAGACGAGTGAGGCGCAGCGCGTTCTGGCCGCACGCGACAATCAGGCCTTCCTTGCTGGCGCTGAGGATCGTCCCCGGCGCGCCCCGCCCTTCAGCCAGATCGGCCGCCAGTACTTTCAAGGTTTCTTCGTTCAGGGTGCTGTGGCAGATCGGCCAAGGGTTGAAGGCTCGCACCAGACGTTCCAGTTCATCGGCTGGACGGCTCCAGTCGATACGGGCTTCGTCCTTGTTCAACTTATGAGCATAGTTGGCCAGGCTGTCGTCCTGAACCTCCCCGATCAGCGAACCTTCCGCCAAGCCGGAAATAGCCTGCAATACAGCTGGCGGGCCCAGTTCGGCCAGGCGGTCATGCAACGTGCCGCCGGTGTCCTGTGCAGTGATTGGCGTCACTGCCTTGAGCAGCATTGGCCCGGTGTCCAGGCCAGCTTCCATGCGCATCACGGTCACGCCACTCTCGGCATCACCAGCCTGCACGGCGCGCTGGATCGGCGCCGCGCCGCGCCAGCGTGGCAGCAGCGACGCATGGCTGTTGATGCAACCCAGACGCGGAATATCCAGCACCACCTGCGGCAGGATCAAACCGTAGGCGACCACCACCATCAGGTCAGGGCTGAGCGCTGCCAGCTCGGCCTGTGCTGCAGGATCGCGCAGGGTAGGCGGTTGCATCACGGGGATGTCATGTTGCAGCGCCAGTTGCTTGACCGGGCTTGGCATCAGCTTTTGTCCGCGACCGGCCGGGCGATCGGGCTGGGTGTACACGGCCACGATCTGGTGAGCGCTGTCGAGCAGGGCCTTGAGGTGTTCGGCGGCAAATTCCGGAGTGCCGGCGAAGACGATGCGCAGTGGCTCAGTCATGGAGTTCTCGTTCTTGAAAACAAAAAGGCCTCTACAGGCCTTTTAGGGGTAACAACGGATCAAGCGTTGAGCTTGTGCTGTTTTTCGAGCTTTTTCTTGATCCGGTCACGCTTGAGGTTGGAGAGGTAATCGACGAACAGCTTGCCGTTCAGGTGATCACACTCGTGCTGGATACAGATGGCAAGCAGGCCTTCAGCAACCATTTCATAAGGCTTGCCGTCGCGGTCAAGGGCCTTGACGCGGACTTTCTGCGGACGGTCGACGTTTTCGTAGAAACCCGGCACTGACAGGCAGCCTTCCTGATACTGATCCATTTCGTCGGTCAGTTTTTCGATTTCAGGGTTGATGAAGACCATCGGTTCGCTGCGGTCTTCACTCAGGTCCATCACAACCACACGTTTGTGAACGTTGACCTGCGTGGCCGCGAGGCCGATGCCAGGCGCTTCGTACATGGTTTCAAACATGTCGTCGACCAACTGGCGAATGCCTTCGTCTACCATCGCTACAGGTTTGGCGAGGGTGCGCAGGCGCGAATCGGGAAATTCGAGGATGTTTAGGATGGCCATATACGTAAGAGCTGCACTGTTAAGGTAAAGTCGATGTCGGGTGCCAGGCTCGGGAATTCAAGGCGGGCAGCCCAGGACAGGACTCTAGGGTTCGCGTGAGGCAACATGATAAAGGGATTCACCGCATGAGGAAATCACTACTCGCCCTGCTGCTGCTGACCGCCAGCGGTCTTGCGCAGGCGCAAGTGCAACTCAGGGAAGGCTATCCGCAGAGCTACACTGTCGTGGCCGGGGACACGCTTTGGGATATTTCCGGCAAGTTCTTGCGCCAACCGTGGCAATGGCGCGAGATCTGGCGGGCCAACCCACAGGTTCGCGACCCTGACCTTATCTATCCAGGCGATACCCTGGCACTGACCTGGGTGGACGGTCAGCCACGGGTAACGCTCAATCGCGGCGAGTCGCGCGGCACTATCAAATTGTCACCGCATGTACGCAGCACGCCGATGGTCCAGGCCATTCCGAGCATACCCTTGGGCGCGATCAACGCTTTTTTGATCAGCAACCGCATCGTCGACAGTGCCGAGCAGTTCGATAAGGCACCCTACATCGTCGCAGGCAATGCCGAGCGCGTGCTCAGCGGCGCCGGTGATCGAGCGTATGCGCGCGGCTGGCTGGACCCGTCGCATAGCGTTTATGGCATCTTTCGGCAGGGCAAGATCTACACCGACCCGCAGACCAAGGAAGTGCTGGGGATCAACGCCGACGACGTCGGCAGCGCCGAAGTAGTTGCCACTGAAGGCGACATCTCGACCCTGACCTTGCAGCGTTCCACTCAGGAAGTGCGTCTGGGTGACCGCCTGTTTGCCAGCGAAGAACGTTCGATCAACTCGACGTTTCTGCCCAGCGCCCCGCAGACCCCCATAGATGGTTTGATTCTGGATGTGCCGCGCGGCGTGACCCAGGTCGGCGTGCTGGATGTCGTCACCCTCAACAAAGGCAAACTTGACGGCCTGACTGAAGGCAACGTACTCGCGATCTACAAGACCAGCGAAACGGTACGCGACCGAATCACAGGCGATCTCGTGAAAATCCCCGACGAACGGGCGGGCCTGCTGATGGTTTTCCGCACGTACGACAAGCTTAGTTACGCCTTGGTCCTGCAAGCCAATCGATCTTTGGCCATCATGGACAAGGTTCGCAACCCGTAAAGCCGTGTTCAGTATCGACACGTATTTGCCTGACGAACCAGGTACTTATCAAATTGTTGTCAACAGAGTTATCCACAGGTTTGTGCATCATCTGAGATGCACAATGGATCAGGGACGATCTCATGCCATTGTTCGAAAACGCCCTCTCTTCGCCCGCAGAGCTGGAAGCCCGTTTGCGTATACACCGCCTGCCTGAGGTAGGGCCGAAGCGCTTTTCCAGGCTCATCGATGCATTCGGCTCGGCCTCCTCGGCCTTGAGCGCGCCCGCCAGCGCGTGGCGGGCGTTGGGTATACCGAGCGCGTGTGCCGAGGCCCGTCGTGATGCCACGGTGCGTGACGGCGCCAGTGCAGCTTTGGCCTGGCTAGAGCGTCCGGGCCAGCATTTACTGATGTGGGACGACCCTTGCTACCCCGCCTTACTGGCCGAGATCGCCGACCCGCCGCCGCTGATCTTCGTCGCCGGCGACCCTTCGATCCTGGAGCGCCCGCAGCTGGGTATGGTCGGCAGTCGCCGCGCATCGCGGCCCGGACTGGACACCGCCACGGCTTTTGCACGCAGCCTCGCGGGCGCCGGTTTTGTGATCACCAGCGGTCTGGCTCGCGGCATTGACGGCGCCGCGCATCAGGGCGCGCTGGATGTCGGTGGGCTTACAATCGGTGTGCTCGGCACAGGGCTCGAGAAACTTTATCCACAGCAGCATCGTGCGCTTGCAGACCGGATGGCAGCGCAGGGCGGCGCAGTGATTTCCGAGTTCCCGCTGGACGCCCAACCGCAGGCCAGCAACTTCCCGCGGCGCAACCGGATCATCAGCGGCCTGTCGCTCGGCGTGCTGGTAGTCGAGGCCAGCCTAGCCAGCGGTTCGTTGATTACCGCACGACTGGCAGCCGAGCATGGCCGAGAGGTTTATGCGATTCCGGGCTCGATCCACCATCCGGGCGCGAAGGGTTGCCATCAATTGATACGCGATGGCGCAACGCTGGTCGAGACTGTCGACCACATACTTGAAGGCTTGCAACACTGGAGGAGCATGGCGCCCAGTGTTGCCCCCGAGCCTGTTAGAGCAGCGCCCTGCAACCATCCATTGCTGGCCCTGCTGCATGCCGCGCCACACACCAGCGAAGGGCTGTCGGTGTCCAGCGGCTGGCCGTTGCCCAAGGTCTTGGCGGGCCTGACCGAACTGGAACTGGACGGAAGGATAAGCAGTGAAGCGGGACGATGGTTCGCCAGAGCGCCCTGAGGTTAAACTGCTGCCAGGATCTAGCGGAGAGACAAACAATGGTCAGCAGTTGGCGCGTGCAACAAGCCGCTCAGGATATTCGAGCCGGTGCCGTGATTGCCTACCCGACCGAAGCAGTCTGGGGGCTGGGGTGTGATCCTTGGGATGAGGAAGCGGTTTATCGTCTGTTGGCGATCAAGTCGCGGCCTGTGGAAAAGGGCCTGATCCTGATCGCGGACAACATTCGTCAGTTCGACTTTCTGTTCGAAGACTTTCCCGAACTGTGGCTCGACCGCATGGCCAGTACATGGCCGGGGCCCAATACATGGCTGGTGCCGCATCAGAACCTGCTACCCGAGTGGATTACCGGCATTCACGAAACCGTGGCGCTGCGTGTCACCGATCACCCTACCGTGCGCGAGTTGTGTGCGTTGGTCGGCCCGCTGATTTCCACATCGGCCAACCCGGCAGGTCGCCCGGCTGCGCGTTCGCGGTTGCGCGTCGAGCAGTACTTTCGCGGGCAGATCGACGGCGTACTCGGCGGCAGCCTGGGCGGCCGCCGAAACCCCAGCGTGATCCGTGATATCGCAACCGGCCAGGTGATGCGCGCTGGCTGACGCTCGTTCAAGGAATCAGGATGGTCGAGCCAGTGGTGCGCCGCGCCGAGAGCTCGGTCTGTGCCTTGGCGGCATCCTTCAACGCATACTGCTGAATGTCATCGACCTTGAGCTTGCCGCTGGCGAGCATGTCGAACAGCTCGTCAGCCATGGTCTGCAGGTTCTGCGCATTGTTGGCGTAGGTGGCCAATGTAGGGCGGGTCACGTACACCGAGCCCTTCTGCGCCAGAATGCCCAGATTCACGCCGGATACCGGCCCTGATGCATTGCCGAAACTCACCACCAGGCCTCGCGGTGCCACGCTGTCGAGCGACGTCAGCCAAGTGTCCTGCCCCACGCCGTCGTAGACCACCGGGCATTTCTTGCCGTCGGTCAGCTCCAGCACGCGCTTGGCGACATCTTCATGGCTGTAATCGATAGTCGCCCAGGCACCGAGCGCCTTGGCGTGTGCAGCCTTCTCCGGCGAACTGACCGTGCCGATCAGCTTGGCGCCCAACGCCTTGGCCCATTGGCAGGCCAGCGAGCCGACTCCGCCTGCGGCGGCATGAAACAGAATGATCTCGCCCGGCTTCACCTGATACGTCTGGCGCAACAGGTATTGCACGGTCAGGCCCTTGAGCATCAGCGCAGCGGCCTGCTCGAAACTCACCGAGTCGGCCAGCTTGACCAGATTCGCCTCGGGCAGCACATGCACTTCGCTGTACGCGCCCAGAGGCCCGGTGCCATAGGCAACCCGGTCACCTGCTTTGAAGCGCGTTACTTCATCGCCCACTGCCTCGACCACCCCGGCCCCTTCGGCACCAAGACCGGATGGCAGAAACGGCGCCGGATAAAGCCCGCTGCGGTAATAGGTATCGATAAAATTCAGGCCAATCGCCTTGTTGCGCACAACGACCGCCTGTGGCCCCGGAGCCTCCGGCTCGAAATCGACATATTCAAGAACCTCGGGTCCTCCGACCGTGCTGAACTGGATACGCTTTGCCATGTGCTCTCTCCTTGATGGTTAAAAGGCTGCCAAGGCACCCATCGGACTCTTTCCCCCGGCCTTCGTCAACTGCCAGCCCGCGCTGCCGATGGTATGCTACGCGCCAATTGCCTGCGCCCCTTCTGTTCCGGGGCCAGCCGTTTGACGTCAGCCGTAAGGGATCCTCATGAGTACCCGTACCGAGGCCGTAAAAGCCTACCTGCTCGACCTGCAAGACCGTATCTGCACCGCGCTTGAACAGGAAGATGGCAATGCACACTTTGTGGAAGATGCCTGGACACGTCCGGCAGGCGGCGGTGGTCGCACGCGAGTGATCGAGAATGGCGCGGTCATCGAGAAAGGCGGCGTCAACTTTTCCCATGTATTTGGCAGCAACCTGCCGCCGTCGGCAAGTGCGCATCGGCCAGAGCTGGCCGGGCGTGGTTTCGAGGCACTGGGCGTGTCGCTGGTGATCCATCCGCATAACCCGCATGTGCCCACCTCTCACGCCAACGTGCGGTTTTTCATTGCCGAGAAAGAAGGTGAAGAGGCCGTTTGGTGGTTCGGTGGCGGTTTCGACCTGACGCCTTACTACGGCGTCGAGGAAGATTGCGTGCATTGGCACCGGGTTGCCGAGCGTGCCTGTGCGCCCTTCGGCGATGATGTCTACCCGCGCTACAAAGCATGGTGCGACAGCTACTTCCACCTCAAGCATCGCGACGAGCCAAGGGGTATTGGCGGTCTGTTTTTCGATGACGTGAACCAGTGGGATTTCGACACCAGCTTCGCGTTCATTCGCGCCATCGGTGATGCATTTATCAATGCCTACCTGCCGATTGTGCGGCGTCGCAAGGCTGCGGCTTATACCGTGCAGCAACGCGAGTTTCAGGAGTTCCGTCGCGGGCGCTACGTCGAGTTCAACCTGGTGTATGACCGCGGCACGTTGTTCGGTCTGCAATCGGGTGGCCGTACCGAATCGATCCTGATGTCTCTGCCGCCGCAGGTTCGCTGGGGCTATGACTGGAAAGCCGCGCCGGGCAGCGAAGAGGCGCGCCTGACCGAGTATTTCCTGACTGATCGCGACTGGTTGGCAGAAAACTGATGGACCAGTACGTCGTCTTCGGTCATCCAATCGGTCACAGCAAGTCGCCTTTGATCCACCGTTTGTTTGCTGAGCAAACCGGACAATCGCTGGATTACCGCGCTTCGCTGGCGCCGCTGGATGATTTCACCGTGTTCGCCAAGGCGTTTTTCCAGATCGGGCGCGGCGCCAATGTGACGGTGCCGTTCAAGGAAGAGGCGTATCGTCTGGCCGACAGCCTGACCGAGCGAGGCCAGCGTGCGGGAGCGGTCAATACACTGAGCAAACTCGATGACGGCACGCTGCTGGGTGACAACACCGACGGCGCCGGGTTGGTGCGTGATCTGACAGTAAATTGTGGAGTTGAGCTGCGCGGTCGGCGCGTTCTGTTGCTTGGCGCTGGCGGCGCCGTTCGTGGGGCGCTGGAGCCGTTGCTGGCGGAACAGCCCGCTGTGCTGGTGATCGCCAATCGTACCGTCGAGAAAGCCGAGCGACTGGCTGAGGAGTTTGCTGATCTCGGTCCGGTGTTTGCCAGCAGCTTTGACTGGCTGGAAGAGCCGGTGGACCTGATCATCAACGCTACATCCGCCAGCTTGGCCGGGGAGCTGCCGCCTGTTTCCCCGAACCTTGTCCAGCCCGGCGCGACCTTTTGCTACGACATGATGTATGGCAAAGAGCCTACCGCTTTCTGCCGCTGGGCTAGCGAACATGGCGCAGCGCAGTCGGTTGATGGGCTGGGGATGCTGGTTGAGCAGGCGGCAGAAGCCTTCCTGTTGTGGCGTGGCGTGCGGCCGGATTCGGCACCGGTGCTGGCGGAGTTGCGCAGGTTGCTGGCGCAATGACTGTCGTGCCAATGCTCTGCGTTATACGCAAGCCCTGATAAGCCCGTAGATTTGGCTTCTGCCCGGAGGCCGTGGAAGCGGACCGGGCGACGCTTCGCTTCCACGGCCTTCGGCCAGAATCAAAAGCGGACTTGCGTATAACACTGAACGCAGAGCGTCGCGACGATGAGTTACAACTCAATCCTCAAACAGAATCGGGCAGTTCTCTGGTCCTTCCAGCTTGCGCAGTTCCTCTATCACTTGTGGTCTGGCATTGCGCAGGACTAATACTCGCCCTTTTTGACCCAGGCGTCGTGCTTCCTGATGGAGCATTTCCACGCCCGAGTAATCAATGAAGTTGATCTGCTGCGCATCGATGACCACACGCAGCCCTTCAGTGCGTTGCAGTCGGGTTTGCAGGTAATGGCTGGCGCCGAAGAAGATCGACCCGCCGACCCGCAGCACATCCTCGTCTCCTTCGCGCCATTGCTGCACGCGCGGTTGTGAGGTGCGCTTGAGGTAGAAGAATAGTGAGGCCAGCACGCCTGCATAAATCGCAGTTTGCAGCTCAAGCAGCAGCGTGGCCAGGCAGGTCAGCGCCATCACGAAAAACTCGGCGCGGCTGACGCGGAACAGTGCGCGAATGCCGCGACGATCCACCAGGCCCCAGCAGATCAGCAGGATTGAAGCCGCCATGGCCGGGATCGGAATATGCGAGATCAACGAGGCTCCGGCGACGGCGAACAGTGCCACCCACAGCGCTGAAAACACCCCGGCCAACGGCGAGCGAGCGCCCGCCTCGTAACTCAGCGCTGCACGGGTGAACGAGCCCGCTGACAGATAGCCGGAAAACAGTGAGCCGACCATGTTCGACAGGCCTTGGGCACGCACTTCCTGATTGGCGTTGAGCATCTGCTGCGAACGAGCTGACAGCGAGCGGGCAATCGACAGGCTGTTGACCAGCCCGAGCATGCCCACCGCCACTGCGGTCGGCAGTAGTTTGAGGATCAGCTCGAGGTCCATCGGCAGCGGGCTGAAAGGCGGAAGATGCCCGAGGAAGGTGCTGACCACCCGCACTTGACCGAACATCGCCGGCCATAGCCACACCAACAGACTGCTCGCCACCAATGCGATCAGCAATGTCGGCCAGCGCGGCACCAGAGCTTTCAGGCCGATACCCAGTGCCAAGGTCAGCAATCCGAGTATCAGTGAAGGCATGTCGACGTCGCCGCGATGCTCGAGTATCGCGTTCAGGCTATTGAGGGCAGTGGTTTGGCTCGGCAGATCGAGGCCCAGCAGGTTTGGCATCTGTCCAAGGGCGATCACGATGGCGGCGCCCAACGTGAAGCCGAGCACCACCGAGTGCGAAACGAAATTTACCAGCGCGCCGAAACGCATCATCCCCAGCAACAGCTGGAAGGCTCCGGCGATGAATGTCAGCAGCAGGATCAGCATTATGTAGTCCTGACTGGCTGGCATGGCAAGCGGACTGACACTGGCATACAGAACGATGGAAATAGCCGCAGTCGGCCCGCAGATCAGGTGCCAGGACGAGCCCCACAGACAGGCGATGATGACGGGAACAATGGCTGCGTACAGGCCGTACTCCGGCGGCAACCCGGCGATGAGTGCGTAAGCGATGGACTGCGGCAGCGCCAGAATGGCCCCGCTCAAACCTACCAGCGCATCCCGCCCGATGCTGTTGCGAGTCTGCTGGGGCAACCAGGCGAGGAACGGTAGAAATTTATGGCGATTGAGCCAGCGCATCGGTCCCTCGGGTGAATTGAACGTAGAGGACGCAGAGCGTCCCGGAACTGCATGCCCACGCAGAGCATGGGCACGATAGTTATAGAACTATCGTTCCTCACGCTCCGCGTGGGAATGCCCTGGGTGACGCTCCGCGTCACAAATATGCGCCACGCTGCGTACTCGGAATCTTACGCCTACAACTTCGCTTTCACCGCCGCCAGGCCGTCTTTGCCATCGACGGTTTTCACCCCATCCAGCCACTTGTCCAGTACCGCCGGGTTGGCCTTGATCCAGGCTTTTGCTGCTTCACTGTTGCTGACCTTCTTGTTGGTCACCTCGGCCATGATGCTGTTTTCCATGTCCAGGGTGAAGCTCAGGTTGGTCAGCAGCTTGCCCACATTCGGGCAGGCTTCAGCGTAACCCTTGCGGGTCAGGGTGAAGACCGAGCCCGTGTCACCAAAATATTTTTCGCCACCCTTGAGGTAGTGCATGCCCTTGATCTGCACGTTCATGGGGTGTGGCGTCCAGCCAAGGAAGACCACGAACGCCTTCT
Organism: Pseudomonas coronafaciens pv. oryzae str. 1_6; assembly: GCF_000156995.2. NCBI lineage: Bacteria > Pseudomonadati > Pseudomonadota > Gammaproteobacteria > Pseudomonadales > Pseudomonadaceae > Pseudomonas > Pseudomonas coronafaciens. The sequence goes on from NZ_CP046035.1 coordinate 5,605,681, forward strand.
TTTTCACGTTGCGATTAACCTCGGCGAGCATCGCCTGCTCGCTCGACTCAACCAGCTTCCACTTGCCTAGGTCGAACTCGTTCTTCTTGATGATCTCCTGTAGCGACAGGTTGGCCGGTGCGCCAGAGCCAATGCCGTAGATCTTCTTGTCGAACTTGTCGGCGAACTTGCTCAGGTCGGCGAAATCATGCACGCCTGCGTCCCAGACGTAATCCGGCACGGCCAGCGTGAATTCTGTGCCCTCAAGGTTCCTGGCCAGTTGCGTCACATCGCCGGTCGCCACGAACTTGTCGTAAAAGCCCTGTTGCGCCGGCATCCAGTTACCCAGAAACACATCCAGCTTGCCGTCTTTCAAGCCGCCATAGGCGATTGGCACCGCCAGCGTGTCAACCTTGGGCTTGTAGCCCAGGCCCTCGAGCACTGTGCTGGTAATTGCGTTGGTGGTCGCGATGTCGCTCCAGCCCGGGTCGGCCATCTTCACGGTGCTGCAACTCGCGTCCTCGGCCTGCGCCGCAAGGCTGGTGAGCGTCATGACCGTGACCGCTGCGGCTGTGGTTAACTTCATCATTGATGTACCCCTTTTGATTTTTTTGGTGTGGGCAGGGTCAAGGTTGCGGAAAACGTGCCTTGCGCTCCAGATCGTCCAGATCAATATGGTTGCGCATGTACTGCTGACTGGCGTCGACCAGTGGCTGGTGATCCCAACTCTTCAGCTTGCCGGTTGCCAGCGATTTAGCGACGAAGCGTCTTCTGCGCTGGCTGGCGAGCACCTGTTGGTGTATCGCCGGAATGTCCCATTTGGCCCGAGCTTCAGCCAGGAAGTCATTGAACAGCTTTTCATGGGCTGACGACTGGCTCAGGTCCTTCTGCTCTTTCGGGTCGTTCTTCACATCGAACAACAGGCACGGGTCCTGTTCCGAATAGATGAATTTGTAAGCGCCGCGACGGATCATCATCAACGGGCTGGTGGTGCCTTCGGCCATGTACTCGCCAAACACCTCGTCATGACCGCCTTTGCGTTTCAGGTGCGGCATCAACGAGCGCCCGTCCAGCGGCATGCCTTTGTCGAGTTTGCCGTTGGCCATTTCGACAAAAGTCGGCAGCAGATCGGCAGTCGATACCGAGGCACTCACGCGCCCCGGCTCGAACTGCCCCGGTGAGTAAACCACCAGCGGTACGCGAGCAGCCATTTCGAACCAATGCATCTTGTACCAGAGGCCTTTCTCGCCAAGCATGTCGCCGTGATCACCGGAGAACACCACGATGGTGTCTTGCGCCAGACCCACTTCATCAAGCGTCTGCATCAGCTTGCCGACGTTCAGGTCGATATAGCTGCAGGCGCCGAAGTAGGCACGCCGTGCATCACGAATCTTGTCTGTCGGCATCGGCTTGTCCCACAGGTCATACACCTTGAGCAGCCGTTGTGAGTGCGGGTCCAGCGCTGCCTGATTGGCGTGCGGCGGCGGCATCGGAATTTCTTCGTCGGCGTACAGGTCCCAGAACGGCTTGGGGATGGTGTACGGGTCGTGAGGGTGAGTCATGGAAACGGTCAGGCAGAACGGCGCATCACCGTCCTGGCGTACGTGGTCATAGAGATATTGCTGGGACTTGAACAGCACTTCTTCGTCGAAATCCAGCTGGTTGGTACGAATGCACGGGCCGGCCTGCAATACCGACGACATGTTGTGATACCAGCTCGGGCGCACATCCGGCTCGTCCCAGTTGACCGACCAGCCGTAGTCGGCCGGGTAGATGTCACTGGTCAGGCGCTCTTCGTAACCGTGCAGTTGGTCCGGCCCGCAGAAATGCATCTTGCCTGCCAGAGCGGTCTTGTAGCCCAGCGCGCGCAGATAGTGAGCGTAGGTCGGGATATCCGCCGGGAAATCAGCTGCGTTGTCGTATGCGCCGATCTTGCTCGGCAACTGACCGCTGACCAGGGTGAAACGCGATGGCGCGCACAGAGGGCTGTTGCAATACGCTGAATCGAACACCACACCGTTGTCAGCAATGCGGCTCAGGTTCGGCATCAGAATTGGCGATTGGGCGTAGAACGGCAACATTGGCGCGGCCATTTGATCGGCCATGATGAACAGAATATTTTTGCGCTTCATGTAATCGCTGCATCCCATTGTGAAAAGTTATGCGAAATTGCTAAGTACGAGGATGATACCCTAGTGTTTTATGGTAAAGCCCATGCCAGGCAATGCCTAGGATAAGCCCAGCTAATGTTTAAATCGTTTGGCGACATGTCCCTCGACCTGCTGCGTGCTTTTGAAGTCGCGGCCCGGCTGCGCAGCTTTACCGCTGCGGCTATCGAACTGGGCACCACCCAGCCTGCTGTCAGTCAGCAGATAAAGCGCCTTGAAGAGAAATTGGCAACTCGTCTGTTCGACCGCATCTATCGCGGTATCGAGCTTACCGAGGCCGGTGAAATATTGTTCAGCCATGTTCAGGCGGGCTTGCAGTCCATCGACAGCGGGCTGATAGCGATCACCGAACAGCGCCAGCATGAAGTGTTACAGGTCGCGACCGACTTTGCCTTCGCTGCCTACTGGCTGATGCCGCGCCTGCACCGATTCCACAAGGTCAACCCCGACGTGGACGTCAGCCTGGTCACCAGTGAGCGTACCCACAGCATGCTCCGCGCCGATATCGACGTCGCTGTGCTATTCGGTGACGGGCGCTTCAAACAGGGCGAAAGCCACTGGCTGTTCAGCGAAGAAGTCTTTCCGGTGTGCAGCCCGCAACTGATTGCCGGTCGCCAGACACCGCTGCCCAATGAGGCACTGCGCGGCTTCCCGCTGTTGCACCTGCGCGGCGAAAGCATCAACAACTGGTTCGACTGGGCGGGTGTATTCCGTGCCCTCGACATTCCCCAAGCCCCCGCCCCCGGCCAGTTGCGCTTCGATAACTACACACTGCTGATCCAGGCCGCCATCGGCGGACAAGGCATCGCCATCGGCTGGAAACACCTGGTCGACGACCTCCTCGACCAGGGCCTGCTCTGCCGGCCCATCGCTGGCTCAGCAATCTCTGGCCACGGTTATTACGTAGTGTTACCCCAGCGCAAACGGCGCGTGCAGATCGTCCAGCAGTTCATGGATTGGCTGGCGAGTGAGCAGGCGTTGAGCGGCGTGTCGCTGGCTGGCAGGCCGTTACCTTCGATTGCGGTGTAATATTGCCTGGCTGAAAAATGACCGCTCGGTCCGTTGCGACGCGAACTTCAATAAAAGGGTCATGCATACGTTTCAAAATAATAAGTAGCCTGCCACGGGCGCTTGAACTGAATGCTGAAAGACCAGAACACAGGATCATCAGAAATGCCGAATCTACTCATCGATGGCAAGGCTCTTCACTACTCGGACCAAGGCACCGGTCCGGTTGTCCTGCTGGGTCACAGTTATCTCTGGGACAAAGGCATGTGGAGCGCGCAGCTTGATACCCTGGCGAGTCAGTATCGGGTGATTGTGCCGGACCTTTGGGGGCATGGTGAGTCTGATGGCTTTCCGGAAGGCACTCGTAATCTCGATGATCTGGCCCGTCATGCGCTGGCGCTGCTGGATCATTTGAACATCGAGCGTTGCAGTATCGTAGGGTTGTCGGTAGGCGGTATGTGGGGTGCCATTGCTGCGCTGTTGGCACCTGAGCGCATCACCGGGCTGGTGTTGATGGATACTTACCTGGGCAAGGAAACCGAAGCCACGAAGGCCTATTACTTCTCGTTGATCGACAAACTGGAAGAAACCGGTGCTTTTCCTGCGCCGTTGCTGGATATCGTGGTGCCGATTTTTTTCCGTCCTGGTATTGATCCGCAGTCGCCTGTGTATCAGGTCTTTCGGGCGGCGCTGGCAGGCATGAATGCAGAGCAGTTGCGCCAGACCATTGCGCCATTGGGGCGAATGATTTTTGGTCGTGACGACCGGCTGGGGTTGATCGAACAACTGAATGCCGACACCACGCTGGTGATGTGTGGCGATGCGGACATCCCGCGCCCGCCTGAGGAAACCCGTGAGATGGCCGGCCTGATTGGCTGCCCTTATGTACTGGTGCCCGAGGCGGGTCATATCGCTAATCTGGAAAACCCTGATTTTGTGTCAGGGGCATTGATGACATTTTTGGCGCGGGTTAATCAAAAGCAGGATTGAGCCTGGCCAGGCTCTGCGTCGCGCCTCGACCTCAGGTAGAGAGGGGCTTTCTGTGGGAGCGGACTTGTCCGCGAAGAGGGTGGTATATCCTCGGAAACTCGTCGTTTTGGCAGTTCATGGGGGCAGAATTCGGCTTTGTCCGATGCAGCAAAAAAGGGGTTCATGACTTGGTCATGAACCCCTTTTATTCAACGGCAGAAACTTTAGCCCCGGTTGACCCGTGCGTTACGTACGCCTTCGGCCAGTGCGGCGCACAACGTCAGCACGTCATCGATTGCCTGCTCCGGCGACTCGGCATTGGCGATCTTGTCGACGAATGCCGAGCCCACCACCACGCCTTCCGCCAGACGAGCAATGGCGGCTGCCTGCTCGGGAGTGCGGATACCGAAGCCCACGCTGATCGGCAGGCTTGTGTGACGACGCAGACGCGCAATGGCTTCAGTGACGTGCTCGGTGGTTGCCGAGCCAGCGCCGGTCACACCGGCAACCGAAACGTAGTAGACGAAACCGGAACTGCGCTCCAGCACGCGCGGCAGGCGCGCGTCGTCGGTGGTTGGCGTGGTCAGACGGATGAAGTCGATACCGGACGCTTGTGCCGGGGTTGCCAGCTCCGCATCGTGTTCAGGCGGCAGGTCAACGATGATCAGACCATCAACGCCCGCTTCCTTGGCCTGCGCCACGAATGCTTCAACGCCAAAACGGTGGATCGGGTTGTAGTAGCCCATCAACACGATCGGTGTGGTCTGATCGTCGACCCGAAACTCGCTGACCATCTGCAAGGTCTTCTGAAGGGTCTGGCCCGCGTCCAGCGCACGCAGCGTCGCCAGCTGAATGGCCACACCATCGGCCATCGGATCAGTGAACGGCATGCCCAGTTCGATCACATCAGCGCCCGCAGCAGGCAGCCCTTTCAGGACTTTCAATGAGGTGTCGTAGCCAGGATCGCCGGCGGTAATGAAGGTGACCAGCGCAGCACGGCCCTCAGTTTTCAGCTGGTCGAAACGTTGCTCTAGACGGCTCATACCAGCATCTCCTTGGTTTGTTCGGCGGCTGCCATGTGGGTCATGACGGTTTGCATGTCTTTGTCACCGCGCCCGGACAGGCACACGACCATCAAGTGATCGTCACGCAGGTTGGTCGCACGCTTCATGGCCTCGGCCAGGGCGTGAGCGGTTTCCAGTGCCGGAATGATGCCTTCGAGCAGGCAGCACTGGTGGAAAGCGTCCAGTGCTTCGTCGTCGGTGATGCTGACGTATTCGACGCGCTTCACTTCGTGCAGGAAGGCGTGCTCCGGGCCGATGCCCGGGTAGTCCAGACCGGCAGAAATCGAATGCGCGTCGGTGATTTGCCCGTCGCCATCCTGCAGCAAGTACGTGCGGTTGCCGTGCAGTACGCCCGGAACGCCGCCGTTCAGGCTGGCTGCATGTTTGTCGGTACTCACGCCGTGACCACCAGCCTCGACGCCAATGATTTCAACGCTGGCGTCATTGAGGAACGGATGGAACAGGCCCATGGCGTTGGAGCCACCGCCAACGCAGGCAATCAGGCTGTCGGGCAGGCGGCCTTCCTTCTCCTGCATCTGCTCTCGGGTTTCTCTGCCGATGATGGCCTGGAAGTCACGGACCATCGCTGGGTATGGGTGCGGGCCTGCCACCGTACCGATCAGGTAGAAGGTGTCGTCGACGTTGGTCACCCAGTCACGCAGGGCTTCGTTCATCGCGTCTTTCAGGGTGCCGGTGCCGGAAGTGACCGGGACGATTTCAGCGCCCAGCAGCTTCATACGGAACACGTTGGCCTGTTGGCGCTCGATGTCGGTGGCGCCCATGTAGATCACGCAGGGCAGGCCGAAACGTGCTGCAACAGTCGCAGTGGCCACACCGTGCATGCCGGCACCGGTTTCCGCGATCAGGCGTTTTTTGCCCATGCGCTTGGCCAACAGCACCTGACCAATGCAGTTGTTGATCTTGTGCGCGCCAGTGTGATTGAGCTCTTCACGCTTGAAATAGATTTTTGCGCCGCCACAGAACTCGGTCAGGCGCTCGGCGAAGTACAGCGGGTTCGGGCGGCCCACGTAATCGCGCTGAAAGTAAGCCATCTCTTTGGCGAATTCCGGGTCTGCCTTGGCCGCTTCGTACTCGCGGTTGAGGTCAAGCACCAGCGGCATGAGGGTTTCTGCCACGTAGCGGCCGCCGAATGAGCCGAACAGGCCGTTGGTGTCAGGGCCGCTGCGGAAGTTGGTCTGGGTCATGAAATACTCCAGTTGCAGTGTTATGCGAATTGAGTGAGCCGGATCGGCAATGAGTCCACTTTAACCATCACATACCCGAAAGAAAACCGATAAGATCGCAGAAACCTGTCAGGAAAACTCACAGATCATGAGCCGTGACCTCCCTCCCCTCAACGCCCTGCGCGCCTTCGAAAGCACTGCCCGACTGGGCAGCGTCAGCCAGGCTGCTGAACAGCTAAGCGTTACGCATGGCGCTGTCAGTCGTCAGCTCAAGGTGCTTGAGGAGCATCTGGGCGTGAGCCTGTTCAGCAAAGACGGACGTGGCCTGAAACTCACAGATGCGGGTATTCGGCTGCGCGATGTCAGTGGCGAAGCGTTTGATCGGTTGCGTGGTGTCTGCGTCGAACTGAGCAAGGTAAGCGCCGATGCGCCCTTCGTACTGGGCTGCTCCGGGAGCCTGCTGGCGCGCTGGTTCATTCCGCGTCTGAGCCGTTTGAATGCTGAGTTGCCTGACCTGCGCTTGCATCTGTCGGCTGGCGAAGGCGATCTTGATCCGCGTCGTCCGGGGCTGGATGCATTGTTGGTATTTGCCGAGCCACCGTGGCCGGCTGACATGCAGGTATTCGAACTGGCCAGCGAGAGAATAGGACCGGTATTGAGCCCCCGCTTCGCACGATTCGACAGCCTGCGTGAAGCACCTGCCGATGTATTGCTGGAGGAGTCTTTGTTGCAAACGACTTCAAGGCCTCAGGCATGGCCGAGTTGGGCGCAACAAAACGGGATCGATCCGCAGACGCTGCGCTATGGTCAGGGGTTCGAGCATTTGTATTATTTGCTGGAGGCAGCCGTGGCTGGCCTGGGGATTGCGATTGCACCGGAGCCGCTGGTCATCGATGACCTGAAGGCCGGACGCCTGGCTGCGCCATGGGGTTTCAGCGAAACCCCGGCGCAGCTGGCGCTTTGGGTACCCAGACGTGCGGCCGATGGTCGGGCGCAACAGTTGGCTCAGTGGTTAAAAAATGAGCTAAGGCAGTCTGGAGACCCGATCAAAATCTGATCAGTTGCCGCGCTTGAACAGCATGTAGGCTGCGATCAGGCCGATAGCACCGACGGCAACACCGGCGGTAGTCCATGGGTGTTCCTGAGCGTAGTCACGGGTAGCCAGCGCGTTTTCGCGGGTCTTCTCTTTGACGTCTTCGTAGACATCGCTGAGCAGGCTGCGCGAATGGCTCAATGCGCTTTCCGCATTGGCTTTCAATGTTTTCAGGGTCTTGCGCGACTCGTCGGTAGCATCGGCTTTCAGGCCTTCGAGCGACTTCAAGAGGCTCTCGATCTCAGCTTCCATACTCTGCAACGAGGCCTTACGAAGTGAAGTAGTAGCCATGGTGTTTCTCCTGCAATGATGAGTGAGCGTGTTGTTTCGGACTGCGGGCTTTTTGGAAAGTGCGATGCGATTTGTATAAAGCGCTGAACTTTTGCGCGCGTTCCCCTGACAGAAGCAGGGAGCGCGCTTTATATCGCGCCTTTTTCAGACCCCAGGAGAACTGCCATGACCGATCACCACACGTACAAAAAAGTCGAAATCGTCGGCTCTTCCACCACCACCATCGAAGATGCAATCCATAACGCCCTGGCCGAAGCCAGCAAAAGCCTTGAGCTTATGGAATGGTTTGAAGTGACCGAAACACGTGGTCATATCCAAGATGGCAAAGTGGCGCATTTTCAGGTCACCCTGAAAGTCGGCTTCCGTATCACCCACAGCTAAGCACCGCTGAACCTTTTGGCTGGCCGATTGCCATAATCTGCGCTACATACCCTGTTACCCGTCACGGGAGGGGTATGAGCGTGGGATGTTGAGTGGGCGCCTGTTCCGATGGCGTCTGTATATGGCCGGACGAGAGGGATCACCCATGAAGAAGTTTTTGTTGGCTGTAGGCTTGTTGAGCATCGCAGGCACTGCCCTCGCGGCAGGCAAACCCTGTGAAGAACTGAAAAGTGAAATCGACGCCAGACTGCAAGCGAAGGGCGTAACGTCCTACACGCTGGAAGTCGTCGAGAAAGGCAGTGCTTCGTCCGACAAGCAAGTCGTCGGCACCTGTGAAGGCGGCGCCAAGGAAATTGTCTACCAGCGCGGTTGATTACCGGTCGAGCCTGATTCAGGTCGGGCCGTCGGTTAATCCCGTTTGCGGGGTAGATGAACAGAATCGCCCCGGACCGAGTGTTCTCTGTCCGGGGCGATTGTGTTTGCGGTCGATTATTTCCGATTCGGAAAATCGCCTAGCCGTGTGCAACCTGCGCCAGAATCTCGTATGAGCGCAGTCGATCCTGATGCTCATACATGTCGCAGGTGAAGAGCAGTTCATCGGCATCGGTCTGCTCGAGCAGCACATCCAGCTTGGCGCGGATCTTGTCCGGACCGCCGACCATTGCCAGCCCCAGAAAACTCGCTACTGCTTCACGCTCATGTGGCAGCCACAGGCCGTCCATCGATTCGACCGGTGGCCGCTGCATCAGGCTGTGCCCGCGCATCAACGCCAGAATGCGCTGGTAGACCGAGGTCGCCAGGTACTCGGCCTGTTCGTCGGTGTGTGCCGCAGAAAGCGGAACGCCGAGCATCACGTACGGCTTGTCGAGCACTGCGGATGGCTGGAAATGATTGCGATAAACACGAATCGCCTCGTGCATGTAGCGCGGCGCGAAGTGCGAAGCGAAGGCATACGGTAGCCCGCGCATGCCGGCCAGTTGAGCGCTGAACAGGCTCGACCCCAGCAACCAGATCGGTACATTGGTGCCCGAGCCTGGTACAGCGATCACTTTTTGATCAGCCGTGCGCGGCCCCAGATATTCCATCAGCTCGGTGACATCATCCGGGAAATCCTCGGCGCTGCCGGAGCGCTCGCGACGAAGCGCACGTGCGGTCATTTGATCGGAACCTGGTGCGCGGCCCAGGCCCAGGTCGATCCGGTCGGGATAAAGGCTTGCCAGGGTGCCGAACTGCTCGGCCACCACCAGCGGCGCGTGGTTGGGCAGCATGATCCCGCCAGCGCCCACGCGAATGGTCGACGTACCACCGGCCAGGTACGCCAGCAGCACAGAGGTCGCTGAACTGGCGATACCGTCCATGTTGTGGTGTTCCGCCACCCAGAAGCGGTTGTAGCCCAGTTTTTCAACGTGTTGAGCCAGGTTCAGAGAGTTGCGCAAGGACTCCGCTGGCCCCCTGTCATGACGCACAGGAACCAGATCAAGAGTCGAAATTTTTACATCTGCCAGACGTTTCATAGGCCGGGGAAGCTCCTCGAATTGAGATGGGCTGGCTGCTGGAGCTGCCCATGATGAAACAGCAGTGCGGGCGCAAGTCTTGCTTTTCAATGGCACGCGGGCAAAAACCTACTTAAACGGTAGGTCTTTCCGACGGTTGAACTTTCCAGAGTCGTCTATCCTCAGAACCTTGTAACAGCAATGATCCAAATTCATTCCAAAAGGAGCCACCATGAGCATCGTCAAGAAAGCATCCGCCCACTGGGAAGGTGATCTGAAAAGCGGTATCGGCAGCATCTCCACGGAAACCGGCGTGTTGCGTGAAGCACCTTATGGCTTCAAGGCACGTTTTGAAGGTGGCAAAGGCACCAACCCGGAAGAGCTGATCGGTGCAGCCCATGCAGGCTGTTTCTCGATGGCCCTGTCCATGATTCTGGGCAACGCCGGCCTGACCGCCGACAGCATCGACACGCAAGCTGACGTAACGCTGGACCAGGTTGAAGGCGGTTTCGCCATCAGCGCTGTGCATTTGACCCTCAAAGCCAAAGTGCCGGGTGCAACACAAGAGAAGTTCGACGAATTGACCAAGCAGGCCAAAGAAGGCTGCCCGGTTTCAAAAGTGTTGAACGCCAAGATCACCCTGGACGCCACATTAGTGAGCTGATCCACGGAGAGCCTTGCGGGAGCGCCTTGTGCGCTCCTGTATCTCCTGTATAAAGCTGGCTTGCTTCATCAGTCGCGCGTCTATCGGCGTGTGGTTTGATTTTGATCAGGAGTCGAGCATGAAACGTTTTATTCTGGCTGTGACCTGTACCGTGCTGGCCACCAGCGCCTTGGCAGCGCCTAAATCCTGTGAAGAACTCAAGGATGAAATCGAAGCCAAGATCCAGGCCAATAACGTGACGTCCTACACCCTGGAAATCGTTGCCAACGAAGAGGCTACCGATCCCAATATGGTCGTAGGCACCTGCGATAACGGCACTAAAAAGATTATCTATCAGCGTAACGATCGCTGACTGGACCGGCTGTTCAGATGCAATGAACGCCGCCCTCTTGTTCCTCCTCGGCCACCACCTTGCGCTCTGCATCGTATAGCCAGGCGTCTACACTGTTAGCCAGTGAGCGCACCTCCAGCACATAGCGCTGCCCTGCGACGAAGTGGTCGTACCGAACGCTGACGTAGCAGGTAATCTCTGTGTACTCGTCACCAATCATCCCCATCCCGCCCGACCGGTACTCGTAGTCATAACGCACTTGCAGCTCGTGGCTGCCCGGCGTCACCTGAAAATAGCGCCCGTCGTAAGTGTTTTCGCCATCCAGCTTGTCGGCCATGATCAACTGACCGGTGATAGTGCGCATGTCGACCCACGCCATGTTCGGGTCGACGGCTGGCAACGGACCGGCGCAGCCAGCGAGAGTCGCGAGGGTGAAGGCGGTTATCAGGGGGAACAGGCGCATTTTGGTAGTTCCAGGCTACGTGGATTGAGGTGTTGCTTGACGCATACCCTGCCATAAGTATTCGAAGGTTTTACCTTCCTGGTTACCCGTTACCAAACATCTGCCACAACGACGCCCCCACCCCGGTGATGCTCTCCCCCGCAATCAGCCCTGCTGCTGCAGTAATCGCGAAGCGCTCGGTGAGGCTCGCCCAGCGGCAGCTCACCACCCACGTGAGCACCGCGCCGAGGGCCATCATCAACGACACTGACGCCGGAAGCACAAACGCAAGACCCAGGGCGGCAGCGCTTGGCAAGTATCGGGCGCGACGGGTTGGCAACGTGCTGTCGAGGACACCCAGCAATACACCTACCAGGCCCGCAATGAAAATAGCCCAGCGGATGCTCTCCGACAACGAGTCCAGCCCGTGGGTCAGGGTTTGCGCCACAGCCCTCCAGGTAGCAACGGCCGGAGCTGGCCACTCTTCGGTGAGCAGCATGGTCTGCGGGTCCGGGATCAGCGCCATATAGGCCAGCACCCCGACGATACTGCCGACGAAAATCCCCAGCGTTTGTGCGACCAGTTGCTTGCGTGGCGTTGCACCAATCGCCTTACCCACCTTGAAGTCGTTCATCAGGTCCGTGCATTGTCCTGCCGCCCCGCCCGCCGTGTTGGCGCTCATTAAATTGATCGTGACCTGACCTGGCGCGACGATGCCAAAGCTCAACTGCGACAACTGCCCGATCGCACCGATAGGCGGAATGCCGGTTGCACCGACAACCCGCGCAGCCACTGCCGCAAGGCAGACCGCCAGAGGAATGGTCAATAACGCCATCCACAGATTGATCCCGAACAACAGCGCCTGCAGGCTCACCACCAGAATGATCGACAGCATCAGACCAAGCGCAGGTCCCGCTTTGGGCACTGCCCAAATCGTGCCGCTACCTGCCTTTGTGGACTTGTGCAATGCCCACAACCGAATCGTCAGCGACGCCAGCGTCGAGCAGACCATCAAACTCACACCCGGCCACAGCAACCACTCCACCAGCGCCGCGAACTGCGGGCCACTGCTGCCGGCCGGTAACGTCACCAGCCCTTGCGCCAATAACCACGGCGCCAGCCCGCCCCACGCCAGCAAGGCACCCAGCAAGAGCGTCATACCGACACGAATGCCGATGATTGCACCGAACCCCACCAACAGCAGCGAAGGGTCTGCGGTGAACGTCAAACGCTCCAGCTGCGCACTCGGCGACCAGCGCGGAAACGCCCACACAAACGTATCCACCCACTTCGCCAGCGCAGACAGCAACGCCGCGCTGAGCAACACCTTCAACCGCGTCGTCGCCTCCCGTCCGTGGTTGTAAATATGCAACAGGGTCTCCAGCGTCGCCATGCCCTCGGGAAACTTCAGCGAGGTGTCATTGAGCAACGAAGGCCGCAAATACCACGCAATCCAGATCCCCAGAAAACTCACCGAAAACACCCACGCCATCATCGGAATCGCATCCAGCTGCTGCCCCGTCAACAAGGTATAAGCCGGAATCGGCGCCACCAATCCACCGGAAATAATCGACGCCGCCGCCGACGCTACCGTTTGATTGATATTGCTCTCGTGCAACGTCCACGGCAGCTGATCGGACGAGCGTTTGGCCAGGCCCTGCCAGATGGCGTAACCGATCAGCAGCGCAATGATCGACATGTTGAACGACCAACCGATCTTCAGGCCTGCGTAGACGTTGGAGGGGGTAAGCAGGATGCCGAGGATGACGCCGGTAACGACGGCACGCAGGCTGAGTTCGCGTTGGACGGGGGGAATTTGCGGGGTTGGGGCTGTAGACATGCGGAATCCTTTCGGCGGTTGGCGTTGAGGAAGGGTATGTAGAAGTGAGTGTTAAGGGATGGGAAGGTTCAGGGGGGGCAATAGGAACGCCGAGTAGTGATGCTTTTGCGTCTGGCGTCAGAAAGTACCGGTTCAAAAAGTTGATCAATTCGCGACGTAAGGTCACTTGGGTGATGTTGTTTTGATATTGGTTATGGCACTCTAACCGTAAGCACTCGGCCTATAACAGGCTGTGGATAGATTATCTCAAGAACGGAATCTGGCATGACCACTCAAAAAGACGAAAGCAGTTCCTCACTGATGAAGATGGTAGAGGCCATTTCCATTAGCCCTCAGGATGCGCGTGATTTGGTTGCCCAGTACGAAAACCAAGCACGCAGCTCGTCTCCATCCGCTACAGACGAAAAAATTCAGGGCGCGGTTGTCGATAAAATCATAAGCCGCTATTCAAAGCTGGCTGCTACGTCTGGTGCCGTCACCGCTCTTCCTGGTGTCATTCCCGGTATTGGTACTGCGGTGAGTGCTGTTGGCGGCGGTTTGGCGGATATATCTGTATGTATGAAGTTGCAGATCGATATGACCATGTGCTTGGCAGTGGCAATCAACGGCAAGATGTCTAACGAAGATGCCAAGCATATGTCATATATCATTGCGCTTTACGGCTCCTTGGAGCAGATGGGGTCTGCTGGCGCCACCAAGATAGCTAGCAAGGCTGGTGTGCGGATGGTACGACAGTATTTGAAGGGGCCTACGCTTCAGATCATCAAGGAATTGTTTGCAAAGATCGGTATTTCTTTCACTCAGAAAGCCGCAGCAAAAATTATTCCGTTCGGGATTGGCGTCATCGTGGGCGGAACAGCGAACTATGCACTTACCTCCTACGTTGGAAAAACCGCTCGTGACACTTTTCGTCTGAACCTGAAAGAAGATATAACTACTGAGTAATTGGCAGAGGCTATAGGTTCGCGAAGTTTAACGGTTGAGTAAGTTTTTAGTTGATCGCTCTCACATAATAAGATAGGCGTGCGACTATCAGCCATAATTAGACTAAAGGACGCAATTAAACTCATCAGTAGCGTACTCATATGCCCTGCGGCTTTGGTTCTAGCTCTTGCTCGACCCTCAGATTCAGAGCGTCGAGCACTGATAAGGATGATTGACAGACAATCATTGGTTTAGATACAAGCCATTTGTGCCAACTAACAGTTAATGGTTCCAGGGAGAAAAAATGCCATCTATGGATTTTGAGGTTGAAAAACAAAACTTCTGTGATTATTACAATGGGAACCATGGGCTGTTAGATGGCGCGAAAAACTCGTTTATAACGTTAGTTAACTCTCTAATCAGAAGTTCAAGCGATATAGCGCTGTCGAAAATAGAAGGTCGCGTCAAAGACAGGGATGAGTGTGTAAAAAAATTCATTGAAAAGTACAAGATAGGACTTGAGTCCAGCTCTCAAGACTACCAAATACTAGATCATATTACTGACCTTATAGGTGTGCGTGTAGTTTGTCTATACGAAGATGATATAGAAAAAATTAAGGAGCTTCTTAGTGATCACTTTAAGGTCATAGATATTACTGATAAAATCGCGCAGATTGAAAATACCGAGAATTCATTCGGTTATAAAGGCTTGCATTTAGACTTGGAGTTAAACGAAAAGCGCAAAGAGTTACCCGAGTATTCGCAATTCGTTAACCTTGGTTTTGAGGTTCAAGTCCGTACCATAATTCAGGACTCGTGGAGTGTACTGGATCACAAAATAAAGTATAAAAAATCTATACCTATTAATCTTAAGCGTAGAATTAACTCCTTGGCTGCGCTATTTGAGGTGGCCGATCGGGAGTTTCGAGAAATCCGCAATGCTACTGTTGAGGGTATGAAGGCCGAGGATATTCCGCAAGAGCAAATTAGTAGGGAGTCTGATCAAATTGAATCGGGAGAATTGTATCCCAAGATTACTCCTTCATCTCTCAATGCTTTCAGTTTCTTGAAAATCGCACATCACTTTTTTAACGAGTTCGAGTTTGAGGCGCGGAAAGTTGATGGCTTTACGGAAGAGGTTGTTTCTCTTAAGCCGGACTTAAGTCGAGGGAAGTTTAATTTTTACATGCGAGAAAATATATCGAAAGTAAAAAGGTATAAAGAGTTTTTTGAAAAAAATTATCCGAGCTATAAATTTGACCCATATACGGTGATTAGGCACTGTTTATATCTAGGCGAGAAAGATCTTTTTGAAAGGCTGCTAACCGCTCAGCATTCGGAGGTTTTTGATGCGTGGTTGGCGAATAACAGCTAACAGTACCTGTCGTCGGTTTCTCGGGCGAATTGAAACTGTGTTGCCCATATCTTCGACTTTTATCCAGATAAAGTCGTCTCTAGAAAAGCTGAAAATTTTTATGGCGATTAACATTGTTATGGAAGATTTTAAGCTAGGTAAGCCTCTAGGAAGGCTAACTATCAGGATGATGAGCAACAGGAATATTGCGCTATTACCATGCCTCCAATGTGTGTTGACTGGATAAGCGTATGGGCTCAGCTGTAATTATTGATGACCGTAATAGCTCTCGTTTTTACGTTGATCTTGCCTGACTGCGGTAATCTCGTGTCGATAACCAAGCCAGCCCTGACCGAACCACAGCGAACGTGTAAGGCGACCCCTTGAGTGTGTTCAAGCCAAACCCGCCTATGCCGGCAGGCTTCTAGCGCCTGCGAATGACAATGGGCATTCGGTCCTTAAAGTAGCCGTGACATCCGGCGCCTGCGAATCCATGCAGCCATGTGGCAACCGCCTCCTGAGGTAAACACAATCGCGAACAGGCCCGTCAGCAGGCTCGCGCCCCATAGCGCACCCTGGTCTTCAATGATCGCGGTGCGGGAGGGGGCCTCGACGAGGTAGAGCACCGTCACCGGGTCGCCCACCGAATAGCCGAATATAAAGCCGCCTTGGGGGTAGCTGACCGCTTTGCCCGCAGTATCGGTGAAGTCCACTTGTGGGTGGCTGCCGCCCGCATTCAGGGCGCTGACATGCCCTTCAGCGTGTTGCGCCTGGGCCAGGAAGTTAATCCGGTCAACGACCAGGCAAACAGTAAGGTAGAGCAGGCACAGGCCCAGCGGGATGAAAATCAGCGCGCGGGGCAGATCGCCTCGGCCGGAAGTGGGTGTTTTGGTCATGGCAGGTCCCTTGCGTTGTCCGTAGCGCCGGCCATTACAGTGAACCGGCCGGAGTCTGTCAATTGGATACGGTTAACAAGCAGCGCAATGCGCCGTTTCATACCCTCACAACACTTGCACACCCGCACACCCGTCCGGCATAACATCACCGTATCCACACCACCAAAGCCCTGCCCTCCATGCCCACGCCTTCCGCTTCACGCCTTAGCAACCTTTTAGCACTCATGGCCTTTACGCTGGTCTCCGGTTGCTCCAGCGTTTCCTACTATGGACAGTTGGCGCAGGGGCAGTGGCAGTTGCTGCAGGCGCGTGAGCCTGTGGACAAGATTATCGCTGACCCGGCGCGGGACGCCGGTTTACGCGACCATCTGGCCCGGTCGCAACTGGCGCGGACGTTTGCCAGCGAGCATTTGCACCTGCCGGATAACAAGAGCTATCGCCTGTATGCGGATTTGGGGCGGCCTTATGTGGTGTGGAATGTGTTTGCGACGGATGAGTTTTCGCTGGAGCCTGTCACGCACTGTTTTCCGATTGCCGGGTGTGTGGCGTATCGCGGTTATTACAGCCCTGGCGGAGCGCGTGGCGAGGCGGCGTTGCAGCGGCAGGCGGGCAAGGATGTGTATCTGAGTGGCGTCGAGGCGTATTCGACGTTGGGCTGGTTTGATGATCCGATCCTCAGCTCGATGCTGGGCTGGGGCGACGAGCGTTTGGCGACGCTGATCTTTCATGAGCTGGCGCATCAGCGTTTTTATGTGAAGGACGACACTGAGTTCAATGAGTCCTACGCCAGTTTCGTCGAGCAGGAAGGTACGCGGCAGTGGCGCGCTGCGCGCGGTTTGCCGCCCGAGAATGTTTCGCAGTCGGCGCGGCGTGATCAGTTTATTCAGCTGGTGCTGGATACCCGCGAGCGGCTCAAGGCGCTTTATCGTCAGCCGCTGTCGGCTGAGGTGATGCGCATGCGCAAGGCTGAGGAGTTCGAGCGGCTGCGGCGGGATTATCGGAAGGTACGTGACGAGCAATGGGCGGGCGACAAGCGTTTTGATGGCTGGATCAAAGGTCCGATGAACAACGCCAAACTGCTGCCATTCGGGCTTTATGATCAATGGGTGCCAGCGTTTGCGGCGTTGTTCAGGCAGGAGAACGGGGATTGGCAGGCGTTTTATCGGGCTGTGGAAAAGTTGGGCGGGATGCCGGTTGAGGCGCGCAAGGCGGCGCTACGAGCATTGATGCCTTGAGCACCCGATTATCGTTACGACGCTCCGCGTGGTAATGCCTTTCTGGACGCTCTGCGTCCGACCCTGAGGACGTGGCGCGGCGCAGAATTCGTCACGGGAGATATTCCTACGCTGGAGCGTAGGAACGATAGTTACGGCTTATCAAACCCCTCCGTCAGATGCTGGTCCTTGAGCTTCACGTAGTTCGTAGCGCTGTAAGGGAAAAAGGCGATTTCCTTTTCGGTGAGTGCGCGCACTTGTTTGACTGGACGGCCAACGTACAAAAAGCCGCTTTCCAGCACTTTGCCCGGTGGCACCAGGCTGCCTGCGCCGATGATCACTTCGTCTTCGACAACGGCGCCGTCCATGATGGTGGTGCCCATGCCGACCAGGATGCGGTTACCCAATGTGCAGCCGTGCAGCATGGCCTTGTGGCCGATGGTTACTTCGTCGCCGATCAGCAGCGGGAAGCCGTCCGGGTTGAAAGGGCCGGCGTGGGTGATATGCAGCACGCTGCCATCCTGCACGCTGGTGCGTGCGCCGATGCGGATGCGGTGCATGTCGCCGCGTACGACCGTCAGCGGCCAGACTGAACTGTCGGCGCCAATTTCGACATCGCCGATGACGATCGCCGAATGATCGACAAAGGCCCGTTCGCCGAGGGCTGGGGTGTGCTCCTGAAACGTGCGGATAGCCACGATAGGCTCCTTCTTTGACAGTGATAGGCGTGCAGAACAGGTTTGGTTGCTGCGGTCGGCGTCGATTGTAATTAAGATGGCTGAGTGTTTCTTCAAGGCAAGGTGCAAAACCGTGAGCGCGAACAACCCTCTTCTGCAATCGTACGACCTGCCACCCTTTTCGGCGATTCGTGCCGAACATGTCAAACCTGCTATTGAACAGATCCTGGCCGACAACCGTGCCGCGATTGCTGACATCCTCGCCAAACAGGGTTCTACACCGACCTGGGCCGGGCTAGTGCTGACCATGGACGAATTGAATGACCGCCTGGGCGCGGCATGGAGTCCGGTCAGCCACTTGAATGCCGTGTGCAACAGCGCGCAACTGCGTGAAGCCTACGAATCGTGCCTGCCGGCGTTGAGTGCTTACTCCACCGAGATGGGTCAGAACCGCGCGTTGTTCCAGGCGTATGAAGCGCTGGCCAACGGCCCTGAGGCCGCAGGCTTTGACGTCGGTCAGAAGACCATCCTGGAACAGGCGCTGCGCGACTTCCGTCTTTCCGGTATCGATCTGCCGCCCGAGCAGCAGAAGCGTTACGCCGAAGTACAGAGCAAGCTGTCGGAGCTGGGCAGTCAGTTTTCCAATCAGTTGCTCGATGCCACTCAGGCCTGGACCAAGCTGGTCGCTGACGAGTCCGCCCTCGCTGGTCTGACCGATTCTGCCAAGCAACAGATGGCTGCCGCCGCCAAGGCCAAGGATCTCGAAGGCTATTTGATCACCCTGGAATTCCCGAGCTACTACGCGGTGATGACCTACGCCGAAGACCGCGCGCTGCGCGAAGAAGTCTACGCGGCCTACTGCACTCGCGCCTCGGATCAAGGCCCGAACGCTGGCAAGAACGACAATACTCCGGTCATGGAGCAGATTCTCGATCTGCGTCAGGAGCTGGCGCAGTTGCTGGGTTATGCGAATTTCGCCGAGCTGAGCCTGGCGACCAAGATGGCCGAGTCCAGCGATCAGGTGCTGAGTTTCCTGCGCGATCTGGCCAAGCGCAGCAAGCCCTTCGCCGCTCAGGACCTGGAGCAGCTCAAGGCTTACGCCGCCGAACAGGGCTGCCCGGATCTGCAAAGCTGGGACAGCGGTTTCTACGGCGAGAAGCTGCGTGAGCAGCGTTACAGCGTTTCTCAAGAAATCCTGCGCGCCTACTTCCCCATCGACAAAGTGCTCGGCGGCCTGTTCGCTATCGTCCAGCGTCTTTACGGCATCGAGATCGCCGAGCAGAAAGGCTTCGATACCTGGCACCCGGACGTTCGTCTGTTCGAGATCAAGGAAAACGGCCAGCACGTCGGGCGTTTCTTTTTCGATCTGTATGCCCGCGCCAACAAGCGTGGCGGTGCCTGGATGGACGGCGCTCGTGACCGTCGCCGCACGGCTGAAGGCACGCTGCAAAGCCCGGTGGCCAATCTGGTGTGCAACTTCACACCGGCCGTTGCCGGCAAGCCTGCACTGCTGACCCACGATGAAGTCACCACCCTGTTCCACGAGTTCGGTCACGGCCTGCACCACTTGTTGACCCGTGTCGAGCATGCCGGTGTGTCCGGTATCAATGGCGTGGCCTGGGACGCGGTCGAGTTGCCGAGCCAGTTCATGGAAAACTGGTGCTGGGAGCCTGAAGGTCTGGCACTGATTTCCGGTCATTACGAAACCGGCGAACCATTGCCGCAGGACTTGCTGGAGAAGATGCTCGCAGCCAAGAACTTCCAGTCCGGTCTGATGATGGTGCGTCAGCTGGAATTCTCGATGTTCGACTTCGAGCTGCACGCTACTCACGGTGATGGCCGCAGCGTGCTTGAAGTTCTGGAGGGCGTTCGTGACGAAGTCTCGGTGATGCGTCCGCCCGCCTACAACCGCTTCCCGAACAGCTTCGCGCACATCTTCGCAGGCGGCTATGCAGCCGGTTATTACAGCTACAAGTGGGCCGAAGTGCTGTCTGCCGACGCGTTCTCGAAGTTCGAGGAAGATGGCGTGCTCAATGCCGAAACCGGTCGCGCCTTCCGCGAAGCGATTCTGGCGCGTGGCGGCTCACAGGCGCCGATGGTGCTGTTCGTCGACTTCCGCGGACGCGAGCCGTCGATTGACGCATTGTTGCGTCACAGTGGCTTGAGTGAGGATGCGGCAGCATGACCGATACACCGGTAATTGTTACCAAGAAACGCTTCATCGCCGGGGCTGTCTGCCCGGCGTGCAGCGAGCCTGACAAGCTGATGATGTGGAGCGAAGACGACGTGCCGCACCGCGAGTGCGTGGGGTGTGGCTACAGCGATACGCTTAATGCCCAAGGGATTTCGATCCCTAAGGAGTTGGGCACGCGCGTCAACAAGGCTGCGGTAAAACCGGCTGACCCAAAGGTTCAGGGCGTGCAGTTTTTCCCGAATCCGAAGTTGAAGAAGCCGGTTGATCCGAGCTGACTTCAGTGACGATCCATGTGTTCAGGGGCGCTAATGCGCCCCTTTTTATGTAACGATCAATTCGGTTTCTTTACTTTTTTCTTTTTTATCAACGTGTCTATCCCCACAAACGCGTTGGCCAATGCGATCAATAACGTGTTGTCTCGAGCATCCAGAATGCCATCGCCATCAGCATCTGCCTGGCTTCGTACAGTGTCATAACCCTTGCCTTGACCGGAGGATGTAACGAAGCTTATAAATTCGACATCTCCCTTTCCAGCATTGAGCTTGGTGTTCCAGAATTCCACCATGACTTCAGGACTGCTGTCGCCCATCAATTCATCGGTCGATAACTTTATTTCATAATTAGCCATCTTCTCAATCCTCTTTTATTGATTGAGATGCCAGTACTGCCCGCTTCTCCGGCACCTGTGTAAGTCAGGTGTTATTACAAGCGCTAACCAGGCTTTACCAATCTGCCAATTCAGAAACCTTTTTCCTGAAGGCCAGTGCCAGAACAGTCAGCACTTCCTCATCCCTTCCCAGTTCACCGCGAATATGGTGTGTGCCGTGGGGATGCAACCTCACCCAGGCCTGTTCTTGCAGGTCGTCGTCCTCGAAAAACTGGATGGCTATTTCAGGATGGTCGTGTTGCTCGATATCTTCAGCCCACAACCGTATCTCGTACTTGGCCATCACCCACCTCGTTCTCAGGTAAATGCGCCAGTACCCGATAGCCGAGTTGGCGTCCCGCTACACTAGGCCTGAAGAAAAAGTGCGTCTACTGACAGAACTGACAGGTGGTTCTTTGTACAGTGTGCATAACATCTGACGCGGGGCGTTGATCGCAAGTATGAATACTGTCCGGACAAGCGGCGGACGCCGCTTGCCCTTGAGCATGTGTAAGTTCAGTCTGCTGCCCGATGCCTGCATTTGTCGGCCAGGCGGCTTCGTCCGTACAGAATAGCGATGGCTGTCAGGGCGACGGCCTGTGCGCCAAGCGAGTACAGGTCGGCGTGAATGCCCAGCCAGTCGAATTCGAAGAACGGAACCGGACGGGTGCCGAATATGCCCGCTTCCTGCAACGCCTTCACGCCATGCCCGGCGAAGACCACCGACAGTGCGCAGAGCAACGCGGCGTTGATGCCGAAGAACATCGAAAGGGGCAGTTTTGCCGAGCCGCGCAAGATGATCCACGCCAGACCCACCAGCAGCACCAACGCTGTGGCACCACCCGCCAATACTGCATCGTGACCGGCCGGGCCTGCCTGCAACCATAGGGTTTCGTAGAACAGGATGACTTCGAACAGCTCCCGGTATACCGAGAAGAAGGCCAGCACCGCGAACCCGAAACGGCCGCCGCCGCCGACCAGGCTGCTTTTGATGTAATCCTGCCAGGCGTCAGCGTGACGACGGTCGTGCATCCACACGCCTAGCCAGAGCACCATCACGCTGGCAAACAGCGCCGTGGCGCCCTCCAGCAACTCGCGCTGTGCACCACTGACATCAATGACATAAGCCGCCAGCGCCCAGGTACCCAGGCCGGCCAGCAACGCCAGGCCCCAGCCCACATTGACGCTGCGCACCGCAGACTGTTGCCCGGTGTTGCGCAGGAACGCCAGAATCGCTGCCAGCACCAGAATCGCTTCCAGCCCTTCACGCAGCAGGATCAACAGGCCCGAAATATAGCTCAGCGACAGGCTCAGGCCATCGCTGCCCAACAGCCCCGCCGATTGCTTGAGTCTGGCTTTGGCGACCTCCAGTTTTTGTACGACCTGCGGGAGCGGCAAGCTGTCCTGCAGCGACTGCCGGTAAGCCATCAGGCTCTTTTCAGTGTCCTTGCGAACGTTAGCGTCCACGTTGTCCAGCGAGCTTTCGACCAGCTCGAAGCCTTCCAGATAAGCCGCTACTGACAAGTCGTAGGCCTGCTCGCGGTCACCTGCCTGATAAGCGGCCAGGCTTTTGTCCAGCGTTACGCTGGTGTAGTCGAGCAATTGCGCCGGACCGCGCTGCACTTGTGGTGGCTGTGCGCGTTGAGCACGAAAAGTCGCTGCAGCATCGGAGCCTTCGGCTGCCAGGACTTCTGCCGGGGTCTGACGCGCCAGGTCGGCAATGTTGAAGGTTTTTGTGGCGTTGGCCACCGGTTGCGCGCTGAAACTGGCGATATAGGTGGCAATGTCCCAGCGCTGACGATCGTCCAGCTGATCAGCGAACGCAGGCATGTCGGTGCCTGCGATGCCCAGCCCGAGCGAGCTGTAGAGGTCGTACAGGCTCAGGCGGTCCAGGCGCGCCGTATCACGCAGGTTAGAAGGTGCCGGCTCCAGGCCGATGCCTGCAGGGCCATCACCGGCCCCTGTATCGCCGTGACAGACCGAACAATGTTGGGCATACAAGGGCGCGCCACGCTCAGGGTCCGGCGTGATGGCCGGTGCCTGGCTGACTTCATAGGCCGCCGCCAGTTTCGCGGCCAGTTGCCGGGCCTGACGGGCGACGCGAGCGCCGTCCTGCCGATCACTGACTGCACGTGCCAGCTCAGCGATGCCTTGCTCCAGTTCCGCACGCTCGGCACGCTTTGGCAGCGTCAGGATCAGCGCCTGTAGCGTGGTCAGGGCATCGGTCTGCCGTTGATAGCCGGTTTCGGCCACAACCTCGCCATCTGCCACCGATGAAGGGTAATCGGCGCTGAGATAGTCCAGCAGATGCAATGCCTGAGCTGCGCCCTCGACGGGGTCGGCCAGCACGCCGAGGCTGCACAGCGTCAGTAACGGCACTAACAGCCAGGCAAGGAAACGAGAACGGAGGGGCATTGCAGAATCTCGGTAAGAATGCGATGCGTTGCATTGTTAACTCAGCCAGAGCGCTACTCAAGAGTGATGACAGGTTTTTGTTACTGAATTTTTCAGGAAACGCTGGAAAACCCAGTCACGTTGCCGACAACAGGTGGGTTGGAAGTGGGAAAAGTCTGAAAGACATGTGAGATATCAAAATGCCATTGCTTTAAGCGTTTCGCAGTTTATACTCCCGCGCTTTCGCCACCACCTTGATTTGGTTGTGTAAACGACACTCAGACAGCACTGCTGTTTGATCATGGACTGCATGGCAGGCGCCTCTCGCCTCTGCAATCACTAAGGGAATAGAACGCACCATGTCTTCTCCTCGTGCCTTGACCGCGCTCGTATTGATCATTGCGACGCAATTGGCAGGCTGCTCTGCTTTTCGTAGCTACGACGCAGAACTGAAGGAAACCAGCCAGCAGCTGGCCAGCGGCAATGTTGACGCTGCACTGGGTTCGCTGGAGAAAAACAATACGGGCGAAGATAAAGACCTTCTCTACTACTTTGAGAAAGGCGAGCTGCTACGCGCCAAAGGCGATTTCAGCGGCAGCCAGATCGCATGGCGCACGGCTGATCGGACGGTGTTCAAGTGGGAGGAGTCAGTCAAGCTCGATACCGACAAGTATCTGGCCAGCTTCGGCAGCTTTCTGGTGAACGACAAGGTGCGTCGCTACGAAGGCTACGACTACGAAAAAGTCATGTTGACCACCCAGATGGCGCTCAACCTGCTGGCTCGCAACGACTTCGAAGGTGCCCGGACCGAGATAAAGAAAACTCACGAACGCGAAGCGGTCATTGCCGAACTGCGTGACAAGCAGTACCTGAAAAGCGAGCACGAAGCCGAGAATCAAGGCGTTAAAACCCAATTCAAGGAGCTGCGTGGCTATCCGGTGGCCTTGCTTGACGCCCCGGAAGTCATCAGCCTGAAAAACAGCTACCAGAGCGCGTTCAGTCATTATCTGGCGGGCTTTGTCTATGAAGCGCTGGGCGAAAAGGGCCTCGCTGCGCCGGGCTATCGCAAAGCGGCCGAACTACGGCCCAACACACCATTGCTGGAACAGGCCATCAAGGATCTCGACGCCGCTGCCAGCAAGGACGGTAACAGTGAGGTGCTGATCATTGTGCAGAGTGGCTTTGCCCCTGCCCGTGGTTCGGTGAGCATTCCATTGCCGCTGCCGATCAGCGGAAATCTGGTCATCACGCCGTTGTCTTTCCCGGTCATAACCGCGGATACCACCACGCCGACGTTCAACCAGATCGTGCTGGACGGCCAGCCACTCAATCTCACTCTGCTCAACAGCACCACAACCATGTCACGCCGTGCGCTGCGTGACGACATGCCGGGCATCATCCTGCGGACCACGGTGCGCGCCATCACCCGTGGTGTTGCGCAAAAGCAACTCAACGACGTCAACCCGCTGGCAGGTCTTGCGGTGGGAATTGCTTCGGCCGTTACCGAAGGTGCCGACACACGTACCTGGCGCACGTTGCCGGACAATACGCTCGTCGCTCGTTTGCGTCTGACGCATGGCGAGCATCAGATCATCCTGCCCAACTCACTGGGCGGTTCCCACGTGCGGGTCAAGGTCGATCAACGCTACCAGGTGGTTTCCTTGCGTGCCTTGGGCAGTCAGGTGTTTGCGGGCAGTCTCGCGGCGCAGGTCAATCCGTCGAACGTGCCGCAGGCCATAGCCACCGCCAAATAACCCTGAACGGAGACTTTCCATGTGCATGAAGTATTTCGGCGTGCTGGCGCTCGCCCTGCTGGCTGGCTGCGCTACCCCGCCGCCCGCTCCGGGCAGTGCTGCCAGCAAGGTAGTAGTGATGGGTAACATGAAAAATATTGAAGTCGGGGCCATGCGCGTTGCACGCGAAAACGGCTTCCTGACGGTCAAGGCACAACTGACCAACATCAGCAGCCGCAACAAGATGATGTATTACCGCTTCGCCTGGTTGGGCAACGATGGCTTCCCTGTTGCCGATGAAGAAAGCTGGAAAAGCATGACGCTGTATGGCTCGCAAAGCGCCGTGCTGCCAGCCATTGCGCCGGTCCCGCGCGCGACCGATTTCCGCATCGAAATCAATACGCCTTGAGCTCATAGCCCATTTTTCGGTTCTGGAGAATCAAACAATGCTGTTCAAACGTTTTTGCTTCATCGCTGCCGCTGCACTGCTGATTAACGGCTGTGCCAATACCTCACCGGGTCTGGGCAGCAAGAACATCAGTTACGGCGACACCAAGGCTGTCGAGACAATCACCAATGAGTTCGGCTCTACCGATCTGCAAATGATCGCGGAAAGCATGACTCGCTCTCTGGCCCAGTCAGGCATCCTGCAAGGGCGCCCGGTTGTCCAGGTCTACGATGTGAAGAACAAGACCAGCGAGTATATCGACACCCGTGAAATCACAACGTCGATCAAGACCCAGTTGATGAAAAGCGGCACAGCCCGTTTTGCCAGTGATGACAACCAGATGCAGAACCAGGTCGATCAGCTCAAGCTGCAAAACCAGAGCGGTCTGTACAAGAAAGCCACTGTTGCCAAGACCGGCAATATGATCGCCGCCAAATATCGCCTGGAAGGCTCGATCAGTTCCATCGTCAAGCGCAGCGCCGACTACAAGGACGTCTTCTACAAGTTCAGCCTGCAATTGGTTGACGTCGAAAGCGGTCTTGCAGAGTGGATGGATGAAAAAGAAATTCGTAAAACCACGGAGCGTTAATCAATGCGCACATGGATCGGAATTATCAGCTTGGTCTGCGCCATAGGGGCGCAGGCGGCCCCGAAGGTGGCAGTGACGGATATGGCATTTCAGGAGCGTGTGGAGCAATACATCCATACCGTTTCTGCACGCTCCACCCTGAGCGCGGATTACTACAGTACCCGAGCGTCGTCCAGTTATGACGAATACGAGTCGCGGACCAGCTATATCGAGCAAAGTGAGCTGCGCAAATTCAGTGGTGACATCAAGGGCGAGATTCTAAAGTCCGGGATGTTCCAGTTGGTGCAGGGTACGCCTTACACCACTGGCTCCAAGGAAGATGTCTACGACGTTATCAAGCGTATCAAGGACGGCCACTTCAAAGGCGCAGACTATGTGTTGTTCGGGACTGTCTCGGACATCGACTTTCGCGAGGACGTCGGCGAAATAGCCAACACCAATAGTCATTCGGCGATTCTTGGACTAACCCTTGTTGCCGATTTCAGCCTGATAAACACACGTACTTTCGAGGTCACCTCGGCCTTCACCGCTATGGGCGAGGGGCAGGACACAAAGCTGGTGAACGGGCGTGACATCAAGGTCTCGCACAATCGCGGTCTGGTTGTTCGGGAAGTCTCAAGGTCCATCGGTGAAGACGTCACTCGTCAGTTACGTGAGCAGTTGCGTGGCGAGATCGGGTTCACCGAACGACGCGAGCCACAAAATAGCCTGCCGAGAGATGAAGCACCGCGAATCTTGCGCTAGCAGTGCAAGAGCAACCCAGGTCAGCCAGACGCGCCTCGGTAATGCTCAACCATGAAGTCGATGAAAGCGCGTACCCATGGAGATACGTAGCGGGTTTGCGGGTAAAGCGCATGATAGCGACGCTGCCCAAGGCTCCAGTCGGGCAGAATTGTCACGAGCTGCCCTTGTGCCAATGGTTGTCTGACAGTGATGTCAGTGAAGGCAGCAATGCCCGAACCTGCCAGTGCAGCAGCGTGCAAGGCTGCAATCGAATCGCTGCGTAGCATGCCTGCTGGCCTTATGCGCTCAGGCTGACCCGTGGCCGAGGTCAGTAGCCATTCTGCATGGCTACCAGAGAACCCCAACAACTGATGATGCTGCAAGTCGTTTGCTGTGCGTGGCAGGCCATGGCGAGCGATATAGCCAGGTGACGCCACCAGACGAACCTCCGATACGGCGAGAAGCCTTGCTGCAAGGGTGGTATCTGTCAAAGACTCTGCGATACGCAAGGCCAGATCAAACCCTCCCGCGACCAGATCGACAAACCGGTCGCTACAACTCAACTCGAGACGTATCTCCGGGTAGCGCTTCTGAAAAGCAGGCAACCAACTGGCCAGCTCCAGAGTGCCGATGACCATCGGTACACTGATTCGCAGGGATCCGCCAAGCTTTTGGCCGGCACACGAGACTGACAGCGCTGCCTGATCCAGACGGTCGAGTATGTCGATACAGGCCAGATAATAGTGTTCTCCGGCACTGGTCACACTCAGATGGCGAGTGGTCCTGTTTACCAGTTGCGCACCCAAGACGTGTTCCAGTTGCTGCAAGTGCCTGGAGATCGTCGAATGTGTGGTGTTCAGACGTTCTGCTGCCAAGGAAAAACTCCCGGCCTCGACGAGGCTGCGAAAAGCCTTGATGGCGTGCAACTGGTTCAAGAGCCTTCCCCCGATGTGCCTAGCGCAGAGACAACGCTGTGATGCGGTCTGTCGACAGCACATCCCCGAAGGTGTCTTCAATTTCAGTCAGGGCTGCCTGATGCAGTTGCTGGCTGGTCACGGAGTTGCCATCAAACCGGGTTATCGCCCGAGTGGCCGATGCATCTGCGGCTACCACTACAGTGTAGCCCAGCGGGGTTGCATCTCTGGCGGCTCCGGCGACGCACGCATGAGTCATGAGGCCCGCCAGAATAACGGTCTTGATTCCGCGGGCTTTCAGCTGACTGTCCAGGTCGGTACTGGCGAACACGCTTACGGTGTTCTTCTGTACATGTTGGTCTTGAGCACGGGGTTGCATCAAGGGATGGAATTGCGCTTCGTGACTCCCTTCGGCAAACAGCGGTGAGTCTTTCGGCGCTACGTGCTGGACATGAAACACCGGGATGCCCGACTGATCGGCAAAGTTGATCAGGCGTCGGGCGTTGTCGAGCGCCTGTATGCCATCCGGGATTGGTAACTTGCCGGTGAAGTACTCGTTCTGGAAGTCGATGACCACCAACGCTGTGGTCGCTGCCTGCAAATGATCGACAGGCGAGACGCCCGACAAGGCGCGCAAGGTGGGGTGTGTATTGCCTTCACTGGATGCAGCAACGGAAAGGCTGGCACCGAGCAGTCCGAGACCTGCCATCAACAGTTTGAGAGGCTTGCCAAACCAGCGAGTAGCGGGCTGAGTAAAGGCGATCAGGGTATTTGAAAACATGTTGGCGAATCCTGTGGGTGAGGTGAGAGGCCACTTTAGAAGCGCACGTTTTACGTAGCCAGCCATCAACCCGAACAGATCTTGTTCCTGATTTGCACAGACAAAAAGAGAACATGTCCCTTTTTCTTGTAGGAAACGCCTTAAAAAGTTGAATGTTATGGAATGTTCATTTGCCCACCGCACGCTTCTCCCCTGAGGGCGCAAGCGCGCAACAATGAGCTTTCATGAGCGCAGAATAAGTGGCTACGCCGTGCCGCGATGCAACGTCGCCAGGAAGCCCGCCGCGCCCACGAACAGGCTTGCAAAGGTGCGGTTCAGGCGGCGTTGCTGGCGAGGTGTCTTGAGCAGGCGCAACACTTTCGACGCCAGCCCGGTGTAGCCCGCCATGACGATCAGGTCGACCACGACCATGGTTGCGGCGATGATCACGTACTGGATCAGCAATGGCGCAGCCGGATCAATGAATTGCGGCAGAATCGCCAATATGAAAACCATTGCTTTGGGGTTGCTGATATTGACCAGAAAGCCGCGCATTACCAGTGTCATAGGTTTGCCGACGGGGCGCACGGCAGATTCGCCGCCAAGGTCGGTGGGCAGCGCACGCCACTGCTTGATGCCCAGATAGACCAGGTACGCCACGCCAAACCACTTGATCAGTGTGAACGCCATCTCGGAGGCTGCCAATATCGCGCCAAGCCCTGCCGCGACAATCGCTATTTGGGCCACCAGTGCGATCTGCAGGCCCAAGGCATTCCAGTAGCCACGCCAGAAGCCGTATTGCAGGCCGCAGGACATCGAGGCGATAGCGCCTGCGCCGGGAGAAAGACTGATGATCCAGCAGGCCGCGAAAAAGCCCAGCCACGTTTCAAGCGCCATGACGCACCTCAAGCAAAGTCGAATGCCCGATAAATTAGTGGTTAATGCTTGGGAAGGCTAACTGTTTTCAATCCTGCTCATCCGGCTGCTTTGCGACCACCATCTGCGGAAACAGGTCGCTGCCGCGCCAGCGACGCACCGACTTCTGGAAGAACTGGCTATTGGGCACCTGAACCAGCGCGCCGCCGGCTTCTGGCGTCTCGATAAGCGTGGTGAACATCAGGTTGATGGCGACGACCCGGCCTTTCACGCCGGGCTTGTCCAGTGTGTCGACCAGCTCAACCATGTCGCCGATGCGGAACGGCCCGATGGTGAAGATCAGAATGGCGCAGAGCAGGTTCGACAGCACGCTCCACATTGCGAAGAACGCAACCGCCGCCACGGCCACGAAGCCGGAAAGCGCCGTCCACAGTACTGTGGCTGAAACCCCTAGCCTGCCCAGCACGAACACAAATGCGCTGCCCATGATCAGCCAGCGCAGCCCTCCGCGAACCGGCACCAGCAGCTCTGGCGGCAATGGATAACGCTCTCCCAGGCCGGTGAGAAAACCACCCACGACCCGCTGCAAAACATAACCGGCCAGCAGGATCAGCAGAATTTGCACGCCGATCAGCACAGGCTCAATCCAGTAGGCGGATATCTGCAACCCCAAGACCTCCATCAATCCCTTGCCTCGCTCACGACAGTGCTTCCAGTTCTGCCTGCATGGACTCAAGCAGTTCCAGCGCCTGCATCCACGCGTCCTCCAGTTCGGACTCGCGCACTTTCAGCTTCGCTTGCTCGGCCAGCAGATCGCGTAGTTTGTCCTTGTTGGCAGCGTCGTAGTTGGCGCTGTCGGCCAGTGCCTCTTCGACTTTGGCGAGCTTTTCGTTCACCAACCCCAAGTCGCGTTCCAGCTTGTCGGCTTCACGCTTGTGCGGGGCCAGTTGCTGACGCAACGCCGCAGCTTGCTGGCGCTGGGCTTTCTTGTCGGTCTTGTCGGCGTTGACCGGCGTGGTGCTGACCGGCGCGTTACGCAAACGGTAATCCGCCAGCCAGCGCGTGTAGTCGTCCAGATCGCCATCGAACTCCTGCACGCGGCCGTCGGCCACCAGCAGAAAGTCATCGGTGGTGCTTTTCAGCAAGTGTCGATCGTGAGACACCACCAGTACCGCGCCCCCAAACTCCTGCAGGGCCATGGTCAGCGCCAGGCGCATTTCCAGGTCCAGGTGGTTGGTCGGTTCGTCGAGCAGCAACAGGTTGGGTTTTTCCCAGGCAATCAGTGCCAGCGCCAGTCGGGCTTTTTCGCCACCGGAAAAATTCAGCACCGGTTCGTCCAGACGCGCGCCCCGAAAGTCGAAGCCGCCGAGGAAGTCGCGCAGTGTCTGCTCGCGTTCAGTGGGCGCCAGACGCTGCAAGTGCAGCAATGGCGTGGCCTTGGCGTCCAGTGAGTCGAGTTGATGCTGGGCAAAGTAACCGACGGTGAGGTTTTCGCCGCGGACCAGTCGCCCACTCTGCGGCTCAAGCTCGCCTGCGAGGTTCTTGATCAGCGTCGACTTGCCCGCTCCGTTGGGACCGAGCAGGCCGATGCGCGCGCCAGGCGTCAGTTGCAGTTTGACCTTCTCCAGTACGGTCTTGTCGCCGTAACCCAGACGCGCGTCGGACAGGTCCAGCAAGGGGCTGGAGATCTTGTCGGACTCACGGAAGACGAAGTTGAACGGCGAATCGACGTGCGCGGCGGATAACTCCTCCATGCGCTCCAGCGCCTTTATGCGGCTCTGGGCCTGACGGGCCTTGGTGGCCTGGGCCTTGAAGCGCGCAATGTACTTCTCCATGTGCGCACGTTGCACCTGCTGCTTCTCGTACGCTTGCTGCTGCTGAGCGAGACGTTCGGCGCGGGCCCGTTCAAAGGCGCTGTAGCCACCACGATACAGAGTGATCTTGCGCTGCTCGACGTGGGCGATGTGATCGACCACGGCATCGAGAAAGTCCCGGTCGTGGGAAATCAGCAGCAAGGTGCCGGGATAACTCTTGAGCCAGTCCTCAAGCCACAGAATGGCGTCGAGGTCCAGGTGGTTGGTCGGTTCGTCGAGCAGCAGCAGGTCCGAAGGGCACATCAGTGCCTGCGCCAGGTTCAGGCGCATCCGCCAGCCGCCGGAGAAACTGCCGACTTGTCGTTCCATCTGTTCGTTGGTGAACCCCAGACCGGCCAGCAGCTTGCGCGCGCGCGCATCAGCGGTGTAGCCGTCGGCGCTGTCGAGCTCCGAATGCAGACGCGCCTGAGCCGCCCCGTCCTGAGCCGCCTCGGCTTCGGCCAGCGAACCCTGCACTTCGCGCAGACGCTCATCGCCATCAAGCACGTAGTCCACCGCCATGCGCTCAAGGGTATCGACCTCCTGGCGCATGTGAGCGATGCGCCAGTCGGCGGGCAACAGGCAATCGCCGGCGTCGGGCGTCAGCTCGCCGCGCAGCAAGGCAAACAGGCTGGATTTACCGGCGCCATTGGCACCGATCAGACCGGCTTTATGGCCGGCGTGCAGGGTCAGCTCGGCGTCTTCTAGCAGACGTTGCGGACCACGCTGTAAGGTAAGGCTTTGAAGTCGAATCATAATGGCGGCGGAGTCTACCAGCTTCGTCCTGAACAGGTGGATCACTATGCCTTCAGCGCTCTGGAGTTTCACCCTCGATTTCTACACCCGACCGGGTGTGGAGCAGGCTTGTCTGACGCTGCAAGCCAACGGGGGCAACGTGTGCATGGTGCTTTGCGGGGTCTGGCTTGGCACGCGTGAAGTAGCCTGCAACGCGCAAAGATTGCTGCAAATAAGACAACTGGCGACGCCTTGGCACGACGATGTGGTGCGTCCGCTGCGGGATTTGCGCAATGAATGGCGAAATGCGGCGCTTGAGGACGCTGCGCTTGGCGGGCTGCGGGCGAAGGTCAAGGCACTGGAACTTGAAGCCGAGCAGAGTCTGATGCTGAAGCTCGAGGGGCTGACGGGGGACTGGCCGGCTGGCGAAGCAAGGGATGCGGAGGAGTGGCTGATCGGGCTTGTCGACAGTGATGCAACCGGGCCAACAGAAGAAAACCGCAATGCGCTGCATGTGCTGCGCATTGCGGTGGGTCGAACCGACGACCAGGCTTAGGAAGCGCTGGTTGGCGTCACGCTGTCGGCAGGTATTGCCGGTGCAGCGGCTGGAGCAGCCGGCGCAGATGCTGGCTTGGCAGCGGCAGGTGCCGCCGGTTTCGCCGCAGCAGGCTTGGCTGCTGCTTTCGCAGGTGCTTTTACCGGCGCTTTGGCAACTGGCTTGGCGGCGGCTGGTTTGGCTGCAGTGCTGGCAGTAGTTTTGGTCGCGGGCGCTTTGCTTGCGGCGCTTCTGGCTGCGGGTTTGGCAGCGGCAGGCTTGGCGGCAGCAACTGGTTTGGCGGCAGTTGCTTTAGCGACAGCGGGCTTGGCTGCTGCGGCAGTCCGGGTAGCAGGCTTGGCCGCCGCTTTCACTGGCGCCTTGACTGCTGCTGGTTTGGTTACTGGTTTTGCAGCCGGTTTCGCAACTGCTGAAGGCTTGGCAGCTGCTTTGGCGACGGGCTTGGCAGCGGCAGTTTTAGCCGGTGCCTTTACAGCTGCCTTGGCTGGTGCTTTTGCCGGCGCTTTTGCGGCCGGTGCCTTGGCAGCGACTTTTGGCGTGGCAGGCTTGGCGCTGCGAGTGGTCAGGATTTTACTGACGGCTTCTTTCACACGACCAATACCCTGTGCCAGCTTGAGGCTTTCTTGAGCGTCGCGCTTGAGGTGCAGAATGTAGGTGCGTGTTTCAGTCTGGCGCTCTTTGAGTGCATCGAGCAGTTCTTCAAGTTCAGACACGGCGTCTTTCGCCTTGGTCTGTGCCTTGGATTTTCCGGCGGAGGCAGCATCCTGCAGCTTGATGCGGGAATTGTGCAGTTTCTCCTGCGCCTTGCCGCGTTGTTTCTCAAGCTTGGCGAGCAGTTTTTCAGCATCAGCCAAAGCTTGGGAACAGGCGTCTTCCAGATGTTCAAGCAAGCTGCCCGATAATTGTTGGAGCAAATGCAACGGAGTATTTACTGGCTTCTTTTTGGCCGACATGACTTACCTCCTGGGTGACGAAATTGCGGCTCATACTAGGCTTCTGCGCGCATCGCCGCTAGGGCATCTTGACACCACTAACGATGCGCTGTTGCATACTGCAAAAAATGATTGCTCGATACGATGCGCAGGCATTGTGAAATTCACTTCGCAACACTCGTCACTACACGCCCTGGCGCTGGCATAATCGCTGACTTCCCAGGCCGGAGAGCATTAATGTCGCGCTACCTGTTAACGTCGTTGTTCCTCTTGCTACCCTTGGCCCAGGCCGCCGAAGCACCATCGGCCAATGACAGCCATGATCTTGCATACAGTCTGGGAGCCAGTCTTGGCGAGCGTCTGCACCAGGAAGTCCCCGATCTTGATCTCAAGGCGCTGGTCGAAGGCCTGAAGCAGGCCTATCAGGGCAAACCGCTGGCGCTCAAGCAAGAGCGCATCGACCAGATTCTGCGCGAGCACGATGCAGCGGTTGCGCAAGCCGAGACTGCAGGTACGGATGCGCCGACTGAAGCGGCATTGGGCGCGGAGCGGCGTTTCATGGAAAGCGAGAAGGCCAAACCGGGCGTGAAGGTACTGGCCGATGGCATTCTCATGACTGAGCTGACCCCGGGCACAGGCCCCAAGCCGGATGTGAACGGCCGGGTTGAAGTGCGTTATGTGGGTCGCCTGCCGGACGGCACGATTTTCGATCAGAGCACTCAACCTCAATGGTTCAGGCTCGACAGCGTGATCAGCGGCTGGACCAGCGCCCTGCAGAATATGCCGACTGGTGCGAAGTGGCGGCTGGTAATACCGTCGGACCAAGCCTATGGCGCCGAGGGCGCAGGTGACCTGATTGATCCGTTCACGCCGCTGGTGTTCGAAATAGAACTGGTCGCGGTTTCACAGTAATCAGCCAGCTGGCGTTCAAAAATGCAAAAAGGGTGCGAACGCACCCTTTGGCAACGGTATTTCTCTGGAATGTCGGCGCAGTGATCGTTCAGACCTGAGCGGCGATGTCTTCTTTGTGAGACGTGTGCAGCACTTCGATCAGGCAGTCTTCGAGTTCGAAGCGTTCGTGCAGCAGGCGCCCCAGTTGGTTGAACTCCTTGGCCACCACAGCAGCGTCCGAGCAATCGCCCTTGTCGCAACGGTCATTGAACGTCAATGCAAACTTGGTGATCACGTCCAGGCGGGGGTAGATCGTATCCGCCAGCTCAAGCCCGCGCTCATCATTGAACGCCCGGGCCTCGTCACCCAGTTGCTCATACACTTCAAAGTGCCCGGCCGAGACGTAGTCGACAAGGATGCCGCAAAAATTCTGCAGACCTTCACGATCGGCTGCCAATGCTTCGGGTGTGTCACCCAGTGCGTCGTAGGCTTCGATCAGTTCGAGGCGGCTTTGTAGCCAGCGATCAATCAGCTTATTGACCCCGCCCCAGCGTTCCTGCGCATTCTGACAACTTTCCAGCATGGTCTTCTCTCTTCCCTTTAGGGCGTGCGGTCCTGTACCAGCCTGTTGATCAGGCTTTCGCCTGACGGGGCGTCAGGACAGCCTGTTTCCAGTGACGCGTGCGGCCCAGATTATGCCCGCTCGACTAGCCCATCAAGGTACGCAGGAGATAAAGTTCATACAAGCGTTTAATGCGCGCCCTGCCCCTGGTCTTTCAGCCAGTGACTGAATTCGCTGAAAAGAGGGTACAGAGGCAGCAGAACCAGGCCTGTGAACGCCAGCAGGCTCCACTCGGGCAGGCTGATACCGAACAGTGACCAGGTAACCTCTGCGCAGAGCATTGCGTCATGTCGCAGGCGGTCAACGCACGTGTCCAGGGAAAGCAGGCCCAGTACGTATTCCAGCCTGGCAATGAACGGGATCAGTTGATCGGCTGAAGCCGTTTGCAGCCAGACCTGAGCACCTGCCGTGCATGCACCCGCGAGGGCGATCAGCAACAGCCAGAAGCTGTAGCGGCGCCAGCCTTTGCAGCCTGGCGCGTGGCAGGCGGCTGCCAGTGCCAGAAGACCGCAGGCGACAAACAAGGCCCGCTGTACGACGCACAGCACACAATGCTCAAGACCAAAGGCTTGCTGGAGAAAAACAGCGGTTCCGATGATCAATGCACATGCCAGGGATGCCAGAAAAAACAGAAAGCGTGAACGAGCCAGATACATGGCAAATCCGTAACAAAGGACGAGGCGATTACGGTAGAGGAAAGGCCTCGGCGCTTTCAAGGTGGCTGCGTACGGATGCGTCGCTGTTTACCGAGGAAAACAATCACGCTGCAATGCGGTTATTTTACTCATCGACGTAGGAAGGTTCCTGCGTGCCAGTGCGCAAGGTTGCAGGGCAGGTAAAAAGAGCCCTTGAACAGGGCCCTCGGGCATCTTTATGCCTTGGTCAGCGTGGGCAACGTCCGTGACAGAAGACGTTCGTCGAGCAGACCCAAACCTTCCTGAAACAGTTTATTGCTTCTGTCCGTTTCACCCAGTTGCGCCAGCAGGCGAGCCAGCTCCGCGCAGGTTTCCGGGTTTCGTTCGAGACGCAGGCTGCTTTCCAGATAATCCCTTGCCTTGCCCCACAGTCGGCCTTGCAGGCAGATGCGCCCCAGGCTCAACAGCAGGCTTGGATCGGCAGGGTGATGTTTGAGCCAGCCTTCCGCGACCTGCAACTGCTTCAACGGATCGCCGCCGCGTACCAGCCCGTATAGTCGTGCAAGGGGGCTGTGATATTCACGTTTGAGCGCAACGCGCAGCACTTCTTCAGCCTGAGCTTCGGCGCCCAGACGACGCAACTGATCGGCATACGCTTGCACCAGTTGCGGTTCCTGACGCTGCGCTGCGCTAAGGCCTTGCCAGGCTTTTTCCAGCGAAGGCAGGCCCGTTAGTGCGCCATCGGTGTCGTCGCGGTAAGCGGCGAGCGTGAGGTTTTCGCCCCAGGCGCGGCGCTCCAGTTCCGCCAGCTCCTTGGGCGGCAGGACCTTGTCCTTGCGCAGCTCGGGCATCAGGCGAATCAGATCGGACCACTCGCCGCGCTGCTGATACAGGCGCTGTAACTGGCGAAGAACCTGAGGGTTATGCGGATGACGCTGGTGCATCGCCTGCAGCGTAGTGAGCGCGCCATCGGTATCGCCACGGTCCTGCTGCAACTGCGCGTGGTTCAGGGCGATGGCCAGCTCTGCCTGCGGCTGACGCTCCAGGGCGCGCTCCAGCAGAGCGTCGCAGTCTTCGTAGCGACCCTGTTCGTTGGCTGCGCGAGCAGCACCGATGTAGTAGAGCAGAGGGTGAGCATCAGCTTCAGCCGCACGTTGCAGATGACGCTGTGCGCTGGACCAGCGGCCTTCAGCCAGGTCCATCTGACCTTGTTCGATCGCCAGCTGCACTCGACGGCTGCGGTTACGGCGCGACCACGGGTTGACCACGCCTCCCGATGTCGTCAGCAGCGTTATCACCAACCTGATGGCGGCTATCACCAGCAGAACGGCGACCAGCAGCGCCAGCGTCGCCCACAGGCTCGATTCGTAGCGGAAGTTCTGATAGGCGATCAGCACGTAGCCGGAATGTTCAGCGACTGCGACACCGATCAGCGCCGCAGCGACGATAGCGATAAATAACAGCACATAGAAGCGCTTCATCGGCTGGCCCCTTGCTGCGCCTCGGCTGGTTTGCCGGCGGCGTGGCGGCGTTCAAGGTAAGCCTGAACCGCACTCAGGCTTGGTGCCAGATCAGGAGTCTTGACCGATACCGGCTGGCTGGCCAGTGCATCAAGGCCCTGAACGAGTGCCTTGCCTTGCGGGTCGTCCTGATCGAAGTTGGCTTTCAGGACACTCTGCGCCTCTGTGATGGCTTTGCTGTACACCTCAGGCTCGCCATTAAGCGCTGCCCATTGTGCCTGCTCCAGCGCCAGGCTCAGGGCCAGACGAACCTGCGCCAGGCTCTGCCCTGCCAATATCGGACGAATGTCTTTGTCGGCGTTGAAGTCGACACGGAAATAACGGGAAATCTGATCCCACCATTGCGACCAGCGGCTTTGCTCGGTCTTGTCCGAGGTCAGGCCCAGAAGCGACTCGCCCTTGTCTTCATACTCGGGGGCCAGCTTGTTGAGCTGCGTG
This sequence comes from Pseudomonas coronafaciens pv. oryzae str. 1_6, assembly GCF_000156995.2. Lineage (NCBI taxonomy): Bacteria > Pseudomonadati > Pseudomonadota > Gammaproteobacteria > Pseudomonadales > Pseudomonadaceae > Pseudomonas > Pseudomonas coronafaciens. The sequence continues at coordinate 5,643,112 of NZ_CP046035.1, forward strand.
ACCTGATCGCGCAAGGCAGCCAGTTGCAGGAACAGCCCTGTACGGTCTGGCTGTTCGATGCTGTGCAGTGCAGCAAGGCTTTTGGCCAATTGCTCGCGGGCAGCAAAAGATCCCGGATCGTCTTGTTCGCGCAGAATTTCATCGGCGCCCTGAACCAGCGCCTTGGCGCTGTTTATATCCTGAAGCGCCGAGAGGCGCAGGCTGGCCAGACGCAACAAATGCTCGGCTTCGGCCAGGCGCCAGTCCTTGCGGCTTGCCCCGAGAACGGTTTCGAGACGCTGGCTGAGACGCTGCTGATCACCCTGCAATTGCGCGACCAGGCGACGGCTGTCTTCCAGTTGATCGGCAGGAGGAAGCTGCGCAAGACGCGCACTCAGTTGCTGGTCATTCTGAGCCAGCACCAGTGTCTGTTCGGCGATGTCTTCGACCTGGCCGCGCTGCTGCTGGTGTCCGGCCTGGAGCATGCGCAATTGCCAGACGCCCCAACCCGCCACAGCGATACCGGCGATGCCCAGCAATAATGCGAGGAAGACCAGCCCGCTGCTGCGGGCTCCGGTCCGCTCGACGCGCACCGGATCAGGCGTGGAGGCAGGCGTTTTCAACACCGATTCTTCGTCTTTAGGCAAGGCTGTTTCGCTCACGTATCCCATCCTTTGCATTTTGGCGTAATAGCGTAAACGACAGGTGTCGATCAATACGCCTTGACGGCAGGCTCGGGTTGATCCCGTAACGCTGCCAGCAATGCCGCGGCGCTGGCGCCACGGCAATCAATAACTGTCCGGGCACCCGCTGCACGGGCGATGCCGGCAACTCTGGGGCTCGGAACAAACAACGGTAAACCGGCCAGGTCCGGCCATGAATCACCGGCCAGTTGAAGCAAATGTTCAAAACCCTGCCCACTGCTGACCACCAGCCCGTTCAAGCGTTCCACCCTCACACGTTGCGCCAGCGCTTCAGGCGCGTACTGCGGCAGGTACCGGCGATACAGCGGCAGGTAGTCAACCCCCACCCCTTGCTCACGCAGTTGTTCGGCCAGCAGCTCGCGGCCTTCGTCACCGCGCATTATCAGCACGCGACTTCCCGGTACGGCAATCGCCTGTTTCAGGCGCGGCAGCCCTAGCAAGGCTTCGCTGTCGTCGCCCTGTGCTGGCCAACTCGCATCAAGGCCGTAGTCGATCAGTATCTGTCCTGTCGCTGAACCCACGCTGAACCATGGTTGCATGGGCGGCTGCGGCCACACTTCATCAATCATTTCGATGGCCAGCCGCGCTGCGGGTTTGCTGACCACGATCACCGCACAATAATTGAGCAGGTCGAAAATGATCGAACGCTGCGCGGGCGTCAAGGGTAAAGGCTCGGTTTCAAGCAAGGGCAGACTGCTGCTGAAAATGCCGACCTCGGCCAGCACGGTTGCCAGTGCAGCCGATTCCTCGGCGGGACGGGTCAGCAGCAGGCGCCAGGTGCTCATTCGTTGTTGGCCTCGCCGTAGACAGCCTTGAGGATCTTGGCGGCGCCCTGGGCCAGCAGGGCTTCGGCGACTTCTACACCCAGCGCCTGCGCTGATGTCTGCGGGGCGCGGGCCTCGGCATGCAGCAGCACACTGCCGGAAGGGTCGCCGACAAGCCCGCGTAACCAGACATCGTCGCCTTCCAGAATGGCGTAACAGGCGATCGGCACCTGGCAGCCGCCATTGAGGTGCTTGTTCAGCGAGCGCTCGGCAATCACCCGCACAGCAGTGTCTTCGTGATGCAGGGGCGCCAGCAGGGCGTGGATTTCGGCATCGACGCTGCGGCATTCGATGCCTACTGCGCCCTGCCCCCCTGCGGGCAAGCTGTCTTCAACACTGATCGCCGAAGTGATCCGGTCTTCGAAGCCGAGGCGGATAAGGCCAGCAGCGGCGAGGATGATTGCATCGTATTCACCGGCATCCAGCTTGGCCAGACGGGTATTGACGTTGCCACGCAGGAAGCGGATCTGCAGGTCGGGCCGACGTGCCAGCAATTGGGCCTGGCGACGCAGGCTTGAGGTGCCGACGACGCTTCCGGCTGGCAGCGCCTGCAGGCTGTCGAAGGTATTGGACACAAACGCATCACGCGGGTCTTCACGCTCGCAGATGCAAAACAGGCCCAGCCCCTGGGGGAAGTCCATCGGCACGTCTTTCATGGAGTGAACGGCGATGTCGGCCCGGTCTTCCAGCAGCGCTGTTTCCAGCTCTTTGACGAACAGACCCTTGCCGCCGATCTTCGACAGAGGCGAATCAAGCAGCTTGTCGCCGCGGCTGACCATAGGCACCAGCGTGACGAGCAGGCCGGGGTGCGCCTGTTCAAGGCGGCTCTTGACGTATTCGGCCTGCCAAAGCGCCAGCGCGCTCTGACGGGTGGCGATGCGGATTTCGCGAGTGGACATTGAACAATCCGTACTGAGTAGATGCCACGGATAATAACAGCTCAGCCGGTACAGCTTCAGCGTTGACTGAAAACGCGCGGCAGCGCACTGATTCCGATTGGCGAATCGGCCAGTGGCTGGAAGGGCTGACAAGGAGGGTTGAGGACCGAGTGGCCGGAAAACACACAGACCTGACATGTCGATCAGTTTTGTGACTCGGTCTCGGCGTTCCGGGCTCTCGGGCGGCTTCCCTGTCGGGGCCCTAGAGCTGCTGCATCATTTTGCGAACACCTGCTACATGCCGGCGGCTGACGATCAAGGCATCGCCATTGAGACCCTTGAGGAACAATTGAAAATGCCCCAGCGGGGTACGTTGCAAGCGTTCGATTCGCTCACGCGCCACCAATGCATTGCGATGGATACGCACGAATCGGTCGCCGAACTCGTCTTCCAGCGCCTTCAGCGGCTCGTCCAGCAGCACCTCTCCACCTTCATGGCGCAGCGTGACGTACTTGTGGTCGGCGATGAAGTAGATCACCTGGTCCAGCGGAATCAGTTCGATGCCTTTACGGGTGCGAGCACTGATATGGCTGCGCGGCCCTGAACCTGTTTCGGCGGCTGGCCGGGTCAAGGCTGCCAGCTGTACACGGTTTGGACGTTCAGCTTTTTTCAGTGCTTCAAGCAGGTGCTCGGGGCGCACAGGCTTGACCAGATAGCCGACCGCACTGACCTGAAAGGCTTCCAGGGCGAATTCGTCATGGGCAGTGCAGAACACCACCGCGGGCGGTGCTTCCCGCTCGCACAGTTTGGCAGCGACCTGCAGGCCGTCGAGGCCCGGCATACGGATATCAAGCAGTACGACATCGGGTTTATGGCTTTCGATCAGCGCCAGGGCTTCTTCACCATTGGCGGCGCTGGGTTCCAGTACTCGATAACCCTCTATTTCATTGACCATGCGGCTCAGTCGCTCGCGGGCCAGGGGTTCGTCATCAACGATCAGGACATTCATATAGCTCTGGCTTCCTGCGTGAGTCTCGCACAAGGATAGCGTAGACAGGTGTAGTGACGACCGTCACGGCGCTCCACGCTCAGACTGGCGTGCGGACCAAAAAGTGCCGCAATACGTGCGCCGATGTTTGTCAGGGCCTGCTGAGTACCGTTGGAAGTCTGCCGGTTGGCAACTTCTTCATAGGGATTGCTGACGATCAACATGAACTCCCCCCGTTCATAGTGCGCTTCGACTGTTACAACGCCCCCGTCGACACGCGGAGCAATGCCATAAATCAAAGCGTTTTCCAATAATGGCTGCAAGGTTAGCTGGGGAATCGGCAAGTCATCAGGAATTGCACTCACCCTCCAGTCCAACTGTAGACGCTCGCCAAGACGATATTGCTCAATCGATAAATATCGTTTTGCCAATGCGAGCTCTTCGCTCCACGTAATCAGGCTGCCCGGCTTGGCCAGACTGGCACGAAAAAGGTCTGAAAGGTCCAGTACCGCCTGCTCGGCCTTGACCGGGTTACTGGCAACCAGGCTCGCGATACTGTTGAGGGTGTTGAACAGAAAGTGCGGGCGGATGCGCGCCTGCAGCGATTCGATCCTCGCCCGCAGCTCGCCCTGCTGCTGTTTGCGCCACTGACTCTGCAGGTAGAAGTAGCGCAGCATCAGGGCCGACATGATCAGCGCAATGGTCGAATAACGCAGGTAGCGTTCAACCATCCCACTGACCGAGATCCTGCCAGTAAGCTGACACACATCTGTCACGGCGGTGCATAAAAGAGTGAGACCGACCACCAGCAGGCAACTGAGCATGCCCGCCAGCCCCGGCGTAAGGCGCGCCAGCCAGGGTCGCAGACCACAAAGCAACGCAGCCGACAGCAGCACGATCCATTGCACGAACAGCGACATCAGTGCCAGGCGTACCCAGTCGAAGCCTGCACGCATTGGCTCGACCAGGACCAGCACCACCACCAGCAGCTCGGACAGAACGACGAGCACCAGCAATGCCTGGGGCAGGCACAGTTCGGGGAGGAAAAAGTCTTTGCCGGGGGTGGGGCCAGCGTCGTGCTTCACAGGTTGGGTTCGCATGGCTCCAGTCTCGGCCTTGGCCTCGTCAGCGGCAAGCGCTCCGGGGATAAAAAAGCATTAACCCTGTTATCATCGCTACCGCCCTTGTGCCAGGTATCGGGCATGCCATTTTCTGTTGAGCAACGAGTGAATCCATGAGCACCGACAAGACCAACCAGTCCTGGGGCGGCCGCTTCAGTGAACCCGTCGACGCGTTTGTAGCGCGTTTCACTGCCTCCGTCACCTTCGATCAACGTTTGTATCGCCACGACATCATGGGCTCCATCGCCCACGCCACCATGCTGGCCAAGGTGGGCGTTCTGACCGACGCCGAGCGCGATACCATCGTCGAGGGCCTGAACACCATCCAGGCCGAGATCGAGGCTGGCAGCTTCGAATGGCGCGTCGATCTGGAAGACGTGCACATGAACATCGAAGCACGCCTGACCGATCGCATTGGCATCACCGGCAAGAAGCTGCATACCGGGCGCAGTCGCAACGATCAGGTGGCCACTGACATCCGCCTGTGGTTGCGTGACGAAATCGACCTGATCCTGAGCGAAATAACACGCCTGCAGAAAGGCCTGCTGGGCCAGGCGGAACGCGAAGCCGAAACCATCATGCCCGGTTTCACGCATTTGCAGACGGCGCAGCCGGTGACCTTCGGCCACCATATGCTGGCTTGGTTCGAAATGCTCAGCCGCGACTACGAGCGTCTGGTGGACTGCCGCAAGCGTCTGAACCGCATGCCACTGGGCAGCGCTGCGCTGGCAGGCACTACCTACCCGATCGATCGTGAACTGACCTGCAAACTGCTGGGTTTCGACGTGGTGGGTGGCAACTCGCTGGACGGCGTATCGGATCGCGATTTCGCCATCGAATTCTGCTCGGCAGCGTCCATCGCCATGATGCACCTGTCGCGCTTTTCCGAAGAACTGGTGCTCTGGACCAGTGCGCAATTCCAGTTCATTGACCTGCCGGATCGCTTCTGCACGGGCAGTTCGATCATGCCGCAGAAGAAAAACCCTGACGTGCCTGAACTGGTGCGTGGCAAAAGCGGCCGCGTATTCGGTGCGCTGATGGGCTTGTTGACCCTGATGAAAGGCCAGCCTCTGGCTTACAACAAGGACAATCAGGAAGACAAGGAGCCGCTGTTCGACGCAGCCGACACCCTGCGCGATTCGCTGCGTGCGTTTGCCGACATGATCCCTGCGATCAAACCGAAGCACGCGATCATGCGCGAAGCGGCTCTGCGCGGGTTCTCGACCGCGACTGACCTGGCCGACTATCTGGTACGCCGTGGCCTGCCGTTCCGTGATTGCCATGAAATCGTCGGTCATGCCGTGAAATATGGAGTGGAAACCGGCAAGGATCTGGCGGAAATGAGCCTCGAAGAGCTGCGTCAATTCAGCAACCAGATCGAGCAGGACGTGTTTGCCGTACTGACCCTGGAAGGCTCGGTCAACGCCCGCAACCACATCGGCGGCACCGCACCTGAACAGGTCCGCGCCGCCGTGGTTCGTGGCCAGGAGTTACTGGCCGGGCGCTGAATACAGCCAAAGAGAGCGTGAGGAACGATAATCCCAACTATTGTGCCCACAACTATCGTGCCGATGCTCCGCGTCGGCATGCCTTTCTGGACGCTCTGCGTCCAATCCTGAATGCGTGGCGCAGCAGCACTCGATTTCCCTCCAGCGCACCCCGCCGTTATCATCCCCGCATCTTGTGAGGGACTTATCCGATGCTCAATGGCCTGTGGCTTGGTTTTTTTGTCGTGGCGACGATTTCCGCACTGGTGCAATGGCTGGTGGGCGGCAATGCGGGGATTTTTGCGGCGATGGTCGAAAGCATCTTTGCCATGGCAAAGCTCTCGGTCGAGGTCATGGTGCTGTTGTTCGGTACGCTGACCTTGTGGCTTGGTTTTCTGCGTATCGCCGAGAAGGCCGGTATTGTCGATTGGTTGGCCAAAGTCCTCGGGCCACTGTTTTTGCGCCTGATGCCGGAAGTCCCGCCAGGCCACCCGGCGCTGGGTCTGATAACCCTCAACTTTGCCGCCAATGCACTTGGGCTAGACAATGCGGCTACGCCTATCGGCCTGAAGGCCATGCGTTCGTTGCAGGAACTCAACCCGAGCAAGACTGCCGCCAGTAACGCGCAGATCCTGTTTCTGGTGCTCAATGCGTCGTCCCTGACGCTGTTGCCGGTGACGATCTTCATGTACCGCGCCCAGCAGGGTGCGCCCGATCCGACCCTGGTATTTCTGCCGATCCTGCTCGCCACCAGCGTCTCGACGATCGTCGGCCTGCTATCGGTCGCGTTCATGCAGCGCCTGCGTCTCTGGGACCCGGTGGTGCTTGCCTACCTGATTCCCGGTGCGCTGCTGCTGGGCACGTTCATGGCATTCCTTGGCACACTGTCTGCGGCAGCACTGGCGGGCTTGTCGTCCATTCTGGGCAACCTCACGCTGTTCGGCCTGATCATGATGTTTCTGCTCATCGGCACGCTACGCAAGGTGCTGGTTTACGAGGCTTTCGTGGAAGGGGCCAAGGAAGGCTTCGATGTTGCCAAGAGCCTGCTGCCTTATCTGGTCGCCATGCTCTGCGCGGTGGGCGTGTTGCGGGCATCCGGCGCGCTGGATTTCGGCCTTGAAGGTATTCGGCATCTGGTGGAGTGGCTGGGGCTGGACACGCGCTTTGTCGATGCGCTGCCAACTGCAATGGTCAAACCCTTTTCCGGCAGTGCCGCGCGCGCCTTGCTGATCGAAACCATGCAGACCCAAGGCGTGGACAGCTTCGCCGCTTTGGCGGCAGCGACCATTCAGGGCAGTACCGAAACCACGTTCTATGTACTGGCGGTGTACTTTGGTGCCGTGGGCATTCAGCGCGCCCGCCATGCGGTAGGTTGCGCGCTGCTGGCCGAGTTTTCCGGCGTGGTGGCGGCCATCTTCGTCTGCTATTGGTTCTTCGGCGCCACCGCCAGCTAAGACATCAAGGCGCCGGCTCGGCGGGCGTCGATTCAGCCGGCGCGGGCTCGGTTGGCGTCGAACCGGCAGCCGGGTCATCCGCCTTAGGCTCGCTGGCCTGAGGCTTTTCGGGGGCAGCCTCAGGCGTTGCCTCTTCCGCCGAGTCGCCTCCTGGCTTGAGCTTGATGATTCGACCGGTCGGGCGCTTTTCTGTCGGTTGATCGTTGTCCGTCACCACGAAGCGCAGCACACCGATCATCTGTCCGTCCTCGGTCAGCACCCTCACCTGCCAGCGGCCGGTAACGTCCTCGGGGAAGTTCTGCTTGCGCGTCCAGGCGCGGTAGCCTTCCTTGCGCCCGCCGTGGATATCCAGGGCGATGCGGTCCATCTCTTTACCTTCGTGCCACCACACATGGTAGATGCGCTCGTCCAGGCCACGCGGTGCGTTGATGGCGGTGTACGCGTACAAGCCGCCGTTGCGCAACTGTTTGGCGCTGATCAGCGAGATGCTGTCGCCTGGTGTACGGTTTTTGTTGTCGAAATCCGGGCTGACCGCCACTTCGGTCAGCCACAGCGTGGCAGGTGGCACCCACGAGCGCAGCAGCCATCCCGCAGCGCCGATGGCGAGGATCATCGCGAACACGGTCAGCGCGCTACGCCAGGTGTTCAGCGCAAAGCTCGACATCAGGCTGGGAGCCGATAACAGCATGGCGACGCCGAGCGCCAGTTTGTAGCTCTCGGCAGTGGTCAGATGCAGGATGATCGGCAGCGCCGTGAGCAAGGCAGCAAAAAGGGTCAGCGTATGCAGCGTCATGAACAGCCAGCGTTTCGGGGCCAGCCATTTGTAATACAGCGGATCGATGATCGAGATCAGCCCGGCGGCGCCCAAGGCTGCGGTAAACACAGCCTGACCGCTGTTCCAGGTGGTGGTGATGAAAAAGAACGGCAACACGAAGAACAGGCTTTCCTGGTGGATCATCTGCGTGCCGTAACGCAGCAGGCCTTGTGGAATCTCGCGGCCCAGTGCCTTGTTGAGCAGCCCGACCATGGTGTTTTCGACCATCAGCCACAGCCAGCTGATCAGCATCACCACGGCAATCCAGGTCGCCAGACCCGCCTGGCGATCAACCAGAATGAAACTGGCGATGCCGGAGACGAAACCAAATGCCGCAATGAGCCCCGGATAGCGCTGCATCAAGTTGAGCACGGGTGTCACATAGCGGTTCACGTCAAGCATGTCGGTTGTTCACTCGGTTCTGTTCATACAAAAAAACGCGCAGCGTAACAAACGCTGCGCGATGACTGCACCCCACGTGCAGTTCGGCGTCGCAATGCTATTTGTGTCGTGTTCGCCAGCGCCAGATGCCCAAGGCAACGATCAGGCTCAGCACCCCGGCAATCAAGCCATACAGGCTTTCATAGCTGAGCAGCGGTTTTTCAATTCGCATATAACCCGGCTGAGCAAGCAACTGCCGCATGGCTAGATTGGCTGTTTCCAGACTGACGGCCTTGATGCGTTTGGCCGGATCTTCAAAGCGGCCTTTCTCGTAATCGTTGAGCGCACTCCAATAGTAGTCGGCCAACGCACTGTTGCCTTGTGTGGCCCACGATTGGCGGTCAATGGCGAGCTGCTGCAAGCGCGCAAACATGGCGGGCTGCATGCCGTCTTTCTGCAGGGTCTCGACCAGCGCCCGAATATCCTGCTCGGCTTCTGTGACATCGTCGCGCTCTACATCGGCGTTCAGGCTCAAAAATCCGCTGTCACCGAACACTTCTCGCTCCGCCGAAGGACCATAGGACAGATTGCGCTTCAGGCGCAGCTCGGTATAGAGCGCCCAGTCCAGATAGCCCTTGACCAGGTCCCAGGTTTCGTCGTGCTGCTCGTCCAGTTGTGGCTCGGGGTAGATCAGGTGCAGCTTTGCGCTGTCACCCAGTCCGCCGCGTTGCAGCTCACGGCGCGGCTCGGCGGAACCGTTGCTTTGCGCCAGCGGGGGATGATCGATCGGGTCGGTAGGCGCCAGTTTGCCGTAAGTGCGTTCCAGATACGCTGGCAGCAGCTTGTCCAGGTCGCCGACCACAATCAGGGTCATGTTGTTGGGGGCGTACCAATTGGCGAATACCTCTTCGATGTGCTCAAGCTTGATGCCACCCACTTCTGGCCGCTCGGCGCATTTCAGACCCAGTTCTACTGCCAGTTGGCTGCTGGCGCTGCGGCCCGAATCGCGCCGGTCCAGCAGGCGCTGCAAGTGTGAAGAGTGCCCGCCGTCTTCGCGCTCGACGACACGTTTGACGCCATCCAGATGCGCCTGGCTGAGTTCTGTGCGGGTCATGATTTCCAGCAGCAGGTCCAGCACCTTGCGCTGATTGCGTGCGTGCGCCTCGATCACAAATGTGGTGTCGGCATTGCTGGTGAAGGCGTTCCACTCGCCGCCGAGTGCCTGCATACGCTCCTCTAGCCCGCCTTCGCCACTGTCATCAACCCCGCTGAACAGCAGGTGTTCAAGCAAGTGCGGCAGCTCTTTGTCCTGGCACGGGAAGTCATCGAAACCGATGCCGACGACCAGCCGAATCGCGACATGGCCTTTTTCGTATCCGGGTTTGAGAAGGACTTGCAAACCGTTGGGCAGCAGATAGCCCTCGACCTGAAGACGGTCAAGGGCAAACGAAGGGAATGAGCCGAGGAGCAGACAAGCGAACAGCAGGCAACGCATAAAACAGCTTTCCTGGCGGGCCGGTATGTGTAACAGACTTCACCCCGGCCCTTACGTTCACAGTGATCGCTCTGGCTCGTCCTCGCTGGACAGGGCGCCAGTGTCAGCGGTTTCGAGCACTGCGTAGGCGCTGCTGCAGAACAGCGAGTTCAGGCGCTTCATATCGGCGATCAGTTCCAGGTGCAGCGAGCTGGTCTCGATACTTTGCACGACCTTCTGCCGCAGGCGGCTGACATGGGCATGTGCCAGGCGTCGCTCCTGCGCGCGAAAACGGCGTTTCTCGCGCAACAGCTGCCGTGCGCTTTCCGGGTCGCCGCTGAGGAATACCGAAAGCCCCAGACGCAGGTTTGACTGCAACTGGATCTGCAGGTCGGCCAGCTCTTCCAGGCCGACCTCGGAGAACGAACGACGATGCGCGGTCTTCTGCTGCTGAATCTTGCGCAGCATACGTTCGATCAGGCCGCTGGCCAGTTCGAGGTTGATGGTCAGCTCGATAATCTCGGCCCATCGACGATTATCGTGCTCGCCGAGGTCTTCACGCGGCATCTGCGCCAGGTACAGCTTGATCGCGCTGTAGAGCGCTTCGACATCATCATTCAGGCGGCGTACTTCCTGTGTGACTGCCGTTTGCGTACCGCGCAGCACCGCCAACATTGAGCCGAGCATGCTCTCGATCAGATCGCCCATACGCAGCGTTTCGCGTACGGCGTTGGCCAGAGCAAGGCTGGGCGTCGCCAGCGCGGCCAGGTCCAGATGACGAGGTTTGGCCAGGCCGCCGACCTCGTTCTGCTGCGGCAGCAAGGCTGCACACAGGTGCGCCATTGGCCCCACCGTGGGCAGCATGATCAGGCAACGCGTGGTGTTGTAGATCAAGTGAAAGCCGATGACCAGCTCCTGTGGCCGGAAGCCCAGCGTGTCGATCCATTCAACCAGCGGGTCAAGCACCGGGATGATCAGCAGCAGGCCGAGCAGTTTGTACAGCAGGCTGCCCAACGCAACCTGCCGGCCCGGGACGTTCTGCATGCTGGTGCTGAGAAAAGCCAACAGACCGCTGCCGATATTGGCGCCGATCACCAGGCCGATCGCGACCGGCAAGCCAATGACTTCGGTGCCTGCCAGCGTGGCGGTGAGCAGCACCGCTGCCAGGCTGGAATAGGAAATCAATGCGAACATGGCGCCCACCAGCGCATCCAGCAGCAGGTCGCCGGTCAGCGAGGCAAACAGCACTTTGACCCCCGCCGCCTGAGTGATGGGCGCAGCGGCTGCAACGATCAATTGCAGCGCCAGCACGATCAGGCCCAGACCGATACCGACCCGACCCAACTGCCCGGCACGGGTCTGCTTGCGCGACAGAAAAAACACCACGCCAAGGAAAATCAGCAGCGGTGACAGCCATGAAAGGTCGAACGTCAGCACGCGCGACATCAGCGCCGTACCTACATCGGCCCCGAGCATGATCACCAGCGCTGGCGTCAGCGTCATCAGGCCCTGGCCCACGAAAGACGTCACCAGCATGGCCGTGGCGTTGCTGCTCTGTACCAGGGCTGTGACCAGAATGCCGGCAATGAAGGCCAGTGGTCGTCTGGACATGTTCTGGCTGAGCAGACGGCGCAGTTGCGCTCCGTAAACACGAAGGATGCCAGTGCGCACGATATGCGTGCCCCAGATAAGCAGGGCGACGGCAGACAACAAATCGAGCAGGGTCAGCATGCAGAAAGCCCCCTGAGTTTTGCCCATTCAGGCGATAAAATTAAAGATGCAGCGTGTAGCGAGCGGGGATGGGTTTGTAGCGCTCCACTAAGCTTTAGTCGGCCTTTGGCCTTGGCGCCAGCATCGCACAGGGCGGGTTTCATTGAAATAAAAGTGTCATAAATCAGTATTTTGATGTCGCGTACTGGCACCTGACGTAGATACGCCACGAATTGTTCATGCCAATGCGCGCCTGCCGCCCAAGGGAGGCAAGCCGATTGCCGGGTCAATCCATTGTGAACGCGACGTTGGGGTCGAATTTCATCCCGACAGCCTTGGCGACGGTCATGCCCTTCTCATACGAAAAGGATTTATCCGCAGTGGGCTGAAAAAACTCGATGAAATCCAGGCTGCGGCGGCTGAAAACGAAACCGCCAATCAGCGGCTGATTGACCGCATAAAGGTGCGGACACAGCGCCATCATCGACGAAGCCGGTACGCCGATCAGATGTTCCTCAAGATCGCCGTCCTGCTGAGCATCTTGCGGGTAGAACCACAAAGGGGTGCTGATAAACAGGTAGGAATCAGGCCCCAGACTGGACAGCAGCGTCCGCACCAGCCACCGGGCAGTGTCAGCCGTCAGGTGCTCGACCACGTCCAGCAGGCAGATTATCCGGTACTGGGCCAGTCGCTCGGATGACAATTCCTGAGCCAGGCCATGCCAGATATTGCGGTAGGTGGCGTTTTCATACAGCTGCGAATTCTGGCAATTGGCTTCCCAGCCATCGATGCCGTCCACCGACCAGTGTGCAGTGTCCGGGTTTGATTTGATCAAAGCCCCCAGCGTACCGGAGCCAAACCCGATATCCAGCACTTCAACCTCGGCGCCCGGGTCTTTCAGGATATGGAAAATCATCGCCTTTGGAGAGACCGAATCACCTTCTACATAGCCCGTTGCAGGGGGAAAGCCTTCGGTGGGCTGATAGTTTTCAACATATTGCTTCATGGTCGGAATCCTTGACGGGGTAATTGCGGTGGGCTGGATGAGGTATTCCGGGGATTCTGCTGAAACATCCGCGTCGGGTTCAGGCATCAGTCAAGACAGTGTAGGGGCTTTCATAGAGTCGGCGTCTGGTGATGCGGGGTTATCGGAAATATCCGCTGATACAGCGGGTTATCGGCTGACTATTCAATTTCGTGAAAGCGCTAACCTGAGCTCAACTCGAACTCACTTGGCGAAATAAGGGCTGATGACGCGAGGCGTTGCTTGTGTCTCATTTGAGATACATGGTGACAAATCACTTATCAGCAGAGGCGACTATGGCAACTCAGACACCCAGGCTGCCTGCCGCTCGGCAATGGCCGCCCTGTTAACACCGACCATTGATATCCAGGCGAGCGGGCGCTCATGTCGGCGACCGCAATACGGCCGCCCATTGCACCCTGAACCCGGTTTACTCCGTACTGGTCGCACTCCAGTGCTGAGCATTGGCATGCTGATCAGATATGAGCACTCAACGAAACCGGTCAACCTCATTGCGCAACTCAGTCGCCAGGCCGTTCAGTTCCTGAGCGGTGATCGCGAGGTTGGACATCACCTGGCGTTGTTCGCTGTTGGCCATGGCGATGCTTTGCAAGTTGCTGCTGAGCATGGTCGCTGTGCTGCTTTGCTCCTGGGTCGCGGTGGTGATGGCTGCGAACTGATGGCCTGCCGAGCGGCTCTGTTCGTCGATCTGCGCCAGCGCAGAGGCCACTTTGGAGTTAAGCGCCAGGCCTTCCTGCATCAGGGTGTTGCCCTGTTGCATGGTGCTGATCGCGTTGCCGGTTTCCTGCTGGATGCTGGCGATCATGCCGGAGATTTCGTCAGTGGCTTCGCGCGTCCGTGACGCCAGGCTGCGAACTTCATCCGCCACCACGGCAAAGCCGCGGCCTTGTTCACCGGCACGTGCAGCCTCGATGGCGGCGTTGAGGGCGAGCAGGTTGGTCTGGTCGGCAATCGAGGTAATCACCCCGACGATACTGCCGATTTCCTGTGAGCGCTGGCCCAGTGTGTCGATGACCTTCGCCGTGCTGCCGAGAGAGGTCGCGATCTGTTGCAGCGATGAAGACGCTTCGTCCATCGAGGTCCGACCGATTCGGGTCTGTTGCGCATTTTCCTGCGCCAGACGCTCGGTATTGCCCATGTTGTCGGCAATGTTCATCGACGTGGCACTGAACTCCTCGACGGCACCAGCCATGCTGGTGATCTCGCCGGACTGTTGCTCCATGCCCTCGAAAGCGCCACCGGACAGACCGGACAGTGCGTTGGCACGGCTGCTGACTTCCTGCGCGGCGATGCGGATGTGCGACACCATCGACGACAGTGCTTCACTCATCTTGTTGAAGCTGCCGGACAACTGCCCGATTTCATCATTGCTGGTGACGTTGAGGCGAACGCTCAGGTCGCCGGCGCCCAGGGCATCTGCCTGACGGACCAGTTCCGACAGCGGCCGCAGCTTGCTGCGCAGCAGCCAGATGGCGCTGATGACTGCGATCAGCATGGCCAGCAGACTGCCTATAGCCAACTGGGTGCCCACGCTCCAGGTCACTTCGCTGATTTCATTGCGTGGCATGCTGGCAATGACTGTCCAGGGGCCACCGGCAAACGGTTGGCCTACGCTGTAATAGTCATCGCCACCTTCATCCCAGAACTGCGCCTTGCCTGGTTTGCTGGCCAGGTCCGCAACGGCTTTTGCGGCGCCTTCCGGAGATTTGACGCCCGCAGGCGGAACCAGCCAAGTGCCCTTGTCGTCCAGCAGGGCCAGCGAACCGGTGGAGCCGATACGGAAACTCTTCAGGTTGTCGAACTGGGTTTTCTGCGCATCGGTGTAATCGAAACCCACGAACAGTGCCGCAATGATTTTGCCGCTGCTGTCGCGAACCGGGCTGTACTGGGTCATGTAATAGCGATCGAACAGGACCGCTTTGCCGACGTAGCTCTGGCCGGCCATCAAGCGCTCATACGCTGCGCCCTTGCGATCAAGCACGGTGCCGATGGCGCGAGTGCCATCCTGCTTGCTCAGGGAGGTGCTGATGCGGATGAAGTCGTCGCCGCTGCGCACGAAGATCGTGGCCACGCCTGCGGTCATCGAGCGAAATTCGTCGACTTCGGCAAAGTCATTGTTCAGCGCGGTATCACCGGAATACAGGCCGGGGGTCTGCGTGCCCGCTACGTTAACCGGCTTGTCAGCCTGCAAACTCAGGCCTCCGGCGAAGCGCTTCTCGAACAATCCGCTCAAGCGCTGGGTACTGTCGCGCAGCGTGCTGTGGAACGTGTTGAGCTGATCGGCCAGCAGTCTGGCTTCGCTCGACATGTGTTCTTCGCGAATGACCAGATTGGATGCGTCCAGAGACCTCAAGGCAAATAGCGTACTGCCGCTGATGACAACTGCCAGGATCACTGCCAGAGCAATACCGAGTTGCGAGGCAATTCGGGTACGGGGCTTGGACATAGAGACTCCACGCCAAATGATTGGAGTCGCCGGGTCCGTGGCTTACCATTCAGCTGAATTAAGTTAAGGTTTTAAGCCGCCGCAGGGGCAGTCGTCAGGAAATGCTTCGGCTAGCAAGATCGTTACTTGAGCGCGAGGCGAGACATTAACAAATGATGGCAGTTCAATACTAAACAAATTTTCATTTCAGTATTTCAACTAACGGCAACTCCATGGCTTTCACTTCCGACTGAAGAAAATCACTGAGGCGCCGCAACCTCTCTGCACCGGGCCTTGTGCGCGGCCACACCAGATAATAGTTTTCGCCACTAAACACAGCTGTGCGCCAAGGAATACTCAAGCGCGATTGCGCCACGTCTTCGGCGACCATCAGCAGATCACCCATCGACACGCCATAGCCGCGTGCTGCGGCAATCATTCCCAGCTCGAGGGTGTCGAACACTTGCCCGCCCTTGAGCGATACCTGGTCTGTCAGGCCCATGCGGTTCAGCCAGGTGCGCCAGTCACGTCGGTCGGGCGTGGGGTGCAGCAACTCCGCCTTGGCCAGACGCTCGACGTCCCATGGCGGATCTTGCAGCAACGTCGGCGCACCCACTGGGATCAACAGCTCCGGGAACAGCAGGGTAGCTTCCCAATCCGATGGGAAGTGCCCATGACTGAGCAGGATCGCGCAGTCGAACGGCTCTTGGGCGAAGTCCACGGCATCGATGTCCATCCAGGCGCTGGTCAATTGCACCTCGTTGCCCACCTGCAGATGACGAAAGCGACTCAGACGGGCCAGCAGCCAGCGCATGGTCAGCGTAGAGGGCGCTTTCATGCGCAGAATGCCCTCTTCGGTCTGCAGGGTGCTGCAGGCCCGCTCCAGCGCCAGGAAGCCATCGCGTACACCGGGCAACAAGGCACGTGCCGACTCGGTAAGTTGCAAGTTGCGGCCATTACGCTGAAAAAGACGGCAGGCGAAATGCTCTTCCAAGGTGCGTATATGACGGCTTACTGCACTTTGGGTAATTGATAGTTCTTCAGCCGCGCGCGTGAACGAGGTATGTCGTGCGGCAGCTTCAAATGCCCTTAGTGCGTAAAGAGGAGGAAGATTACGGGACATGCATAGCGTCCTGCCGGCGATGGGCACTCACTGTAACGCAAATCATCTCGCATGAGTTTTAGTCATGCTGAGCATCGCATTTATCGTTTTGTGCTTGCGCGCGTATCCACCCAGAATAGGCGTCCATCTGAACTCCGCCGTAGAGCATTGCCACCATGCAGCATCCCGCCCTCAAAGAACTCTGGATCATCCTGCGCCTGGCCGGGCCGCTGATCGCATCGCAAATGGCGCACATGCTGATGGTGTTCACCGACACGGTGATGATGGGCAAGATCGGACCGGAAGCGCTGGCGGGCGGCGGGCTGGGCGCTGCCACGTACAGCTTCGTGTCGTTTTTCTGCGTCGGCGTGATGGCTGCGGTCGGTACGCTGGTTTCGATTCGGCATGGTGCCGGCGATGCAGAAGGCGCGACCCGCCTGACCCAGGCCGGATTGTGGCTGGCCTGGGGCATGGCGCTGATCGCTGCGTTGTTGCTGTGGAACCTTGAGCCGATCCTTTTGCAATTCGGGCAGGCCGAAGCCAATGTGCATATGGCAGCTCAATTTTTGATCACCCTGCCCTTCGCCCTGCCCGGCTTGCTCAGCTTCATGGCCTTGCGTGGTTTCACAAGCGCTCTGGGGCGTGCAGGGCCGGTCATGGCCATCAGCCTGGCTGGCGCGGCAGCAAACTTCGTTCTCAATTACGCGATGATCCATCAATGGCTCGGCCTGCCCAATCTGGGGCTGATGGGGATCGGGCTGGTTACAGCCATCGTGACCAACTGCATGGCGCTGGCCCTGGCCCTGCATATCAAAAGGCATCCGGCCTACGCGGCTTACCCGATCAGCAAAGGGCTCTCGAAACTGTCGCGCAGTCACCTGAAAGAGCTGTGGCGTCTGGGCCTGCCGATTGGCGGGACATACGCGGTGGAAGTCGGCCTATTCACATTTGCAGCGTTCTGCATGGGCGCGATGGGCAGCACGCAGATGGCAGCGCACCAGATCGCCCTGCAAACGGTGTCGATGGCGTTCATGGTTCCAGTGGGAA
Source organism: Pseudomonas coronafaciens pv. oryzae str. 1_6 (assembly GCF_000156995.2). Lineage (NCBI taxonomy): Bacteria > Pseudomonadati > Pseudomonadota > Gammaproteobacteria > Pseudomonadales > Pseudomonadaceae > Pseudomonas > Pseudomonas coronafaciens. The sequence continues at coordinate 5,660,545 of NZ_CP046035.1, forward strand.
TGTCTTACGCGGTGACCATGCGTATCGGCCAGCATTACGGTGCAGGCAACCTGGAGATGGTGCGCATGGCTGGCCGTCTGGGCATCGGTTTTGGCGGTGCCGTGATGCTGATGTTCGGGATGCTGTTCTGGCTGGCACCGCATCTGGTCATCGGCCTGTTTCTGGATATCGATGACCCGGCGTTCGCTGAGATTGTCGTGCTGGCCGCCAAACTGCTGGCCATTGCAGCGTTGTTCGAGTTCTTCGACGGCACCCAGACGATTGCTATGGGCGCGATTCGCGGGCTCAAGGATGCACGCACGACCTTTCTGATCGGTCTGGGCTGTTACTGGCTGATCGCCGCGCCTGCCGCCTGGGTACTCGGCTTCTCTACCGACGCTGGCGCATCAGGCGTCTGGTGGGGGCTGGCGCTGGGCCTGTTCTGTTCGGCAGTGGCGCTGACGTATGCGTTTGAATGGAAGACCGCCCGCCTGTTGCGGCGGCAGGCCGCAGGTCTGCTTGTGTCGGGCTGACCTGGCGCCTGCTCAGGCGGAGGTCAAAGCTTCTGTGTGTGAGGCTTCCGAGTACAGATAGGTCATCAGTTCATCCAGCGGCAGTGGCCTGCTCAGCAAATAGCCCTGCACCTGATCGCAACCGAAACTGCGCAGCAACTCCAGTTGCCCGACGGTTTCGACGCCTTCGGCAACCACTTCCAGGTTCAGGTTGTGCGCCAGATTGATCATCGCGTTGACCAGCTTGCGGTTTTCTTCGCGTGTTTCCATCTGGCTGACAAAACCCATGTCGATCTTGAGCAGCGCGATGGGCAGGCTGTTGAGGTGCATGAACGATGAATAGCCAGTGCCGAAGTCGTCCAGCGAGAACCGCACGCCCAGCCGTCGCAATGCTTCCATGGTCTGTCTGACCTGGTCACTGCGCCGCATGATTGCGGTTTCGGTCAGCTCGAATTCCAGCCAGCGCGCGTCAACACTGTGTTGCTCTATGAGGCGGCTCAATGTCGGCAATAACTGGCTGTCCTGAAACTGCCTGAACGACAGGTTGATCGCCATGTGCAGCGGCGCAAAGCCCTGCTCGCGCAACGTCTGCATGTCGCGCAGGGCGCGCAAGATAACCCAGTAACCGAGCGGCACGATCAGGCCGCTCTGCTCGGCCAGCGGCACGAACTCGCTGGGCGCCAGCAGCCCGCGCTCCTGGTGACGCCAGCGCACCAGCGCTTCCAGGCCGACCACGCGGCCGCTGCTCAGGCACAGTCGCGGTTGGTAATGCAGCTCCATCTCGTCACGGCGCAAGGCACGACGCAGCTCGCCTTCCAGGTCGGCGAGGCTGCGAGCGTTGCGGTTGATGCGCTCGTCGAACAGGTGGAACGTGCAGCCCTGGATGCTCTTGGCCTGACGCATCGCAATATGTGCGTGCCACATCAGCGGGTCGGCTTCGAGACGGCTCTGCGAGTGGGCAATGCCCAGGCTGCAACCCAGCAGCAGGCTTTCGCCATCGATCCAGTAAGGCTCTGCCAGAACGTCGGTAATGCGTTCGGCCAGTTGCAGGGCGCGTGCGGGTGTGGCTTGGGTATCGATCAGCAGAGCGAATTCGTCGCCGCCGAGTCGGGCGATCTGATCACCGGCGTCCAGCTGGTTTTTCAGGCGCGCCACCACTTGCAGAATCAGCCGGTCACCGGCCTGATGCCCCAGCGAGTCGTTGGCGCGGCGGAAGTTGTCCAGGTCCAGATGCCCCATCGCCAGGTTGCCACCCTCGGCCAGACGGGTGGCCAGCTGGGCCTGAAAACCCTGGCGGTTGGCGATGCCGGTCAAGGGGTCCTGACCTGCCAGGCGACGCAAAGTGTCTTCCAGGCTGCTGCGCTCATGCACATAACGCAGGCAACGGCGCAGTACATCGCCGGTCAGCGTGTCGCGCACCAGCCAGTCGCAGACACCGCTCGGCGCGACCAGCGGTTCCTCTTCCAGCAGCACTACGGTGGGTAGCAGGCAAGCGCCGGTTCTGGGCTGCAGGTCGGGGGTGGTCAGCAGGACGGTATTGCGTTCATCACCGTACCGGGCACTGAAAACGTCCCAGTTCGCGCCATGCAGCAGTGTGATGTTACCGCTCGGTGCGGCGACGCAACCGTTCAGGAGCGCCTGCCAGAAAGGCTCGTGTGCCAATAAAAGCAATCGCAGGGGTTCGACAGGTGTAGGCAATCTAACTTCCTAAGCACAAAGGAAAAACCGGTGGCCACGCTCTCGCGGGAGCCCAACAGATACACGTATCGTCGCGTCGCGGCGCAAATGTAACAAAACCAGAAAAATTAGATAGCGGTCACTGCCCGTCGCGATGATCGCTGCACAAACCTGTGGGCCTGTTAAAATGCCCGACCTTTTTCGCAGACGACCCCTCTTACCGCC
>NZ_CP046036.1:0-51521 GCF_000156995.2 Pseudomonas coronafaciens pv. oryzae str. 1_6
ATGAGCCACGACAACGCGATCACTCTTGCCCTCGCGACCTCACCCACGGCCAACGCCGATCCGCTGGCCACCAGCACCCACATGCCACCGGCCCGTTTCTTCGAAGACGGCACTGCGCTCAACCGGTTGTTGCTGGAAGCGCCGTACCTGGCGCGGTGCAGCGACGACAAAACCGCGACCCGCGTTCGTCCTCGTGAATACGCGCTGCGTTACCCCTACATGCAGGTCAATCGTCCTGGCATGGTGTCCTGGCTGGTGTTCGACCTGGACCACGTCAATGCCCTGGCCTGGGACGATGCCGGGTTGCCCGCGCCGAACCTGATGGTGCGTAACCGAAAAAGCGGCCATTCCCAGTTGTTCTATGCCGTGCCGTCCGTGTGCACCACCGAGAACGCACGGGCCAAGCCGATTCAGTACATGAAAGCGATCTATGCCGCGTTTGCCGCTCGCCTCGACGCGGACGTGGACTACCACGGTGGCCCAGTGGCCAAAACACCCGGTCACCCCTGGTGGGAGACGACCGAATTCCACAGCCACGTCTATGAACTGGGTGAACTGGCGAGCGCGGTAGAACTGACCGTCAAACCCTGGGCCACAGGTCCCAAGCTTGACCAGGTCAGCCATTCGCGGCACTGCATCCTGTTCGAGCAGCTGCGTTATTTTGCGTACAGCATCGTCAATCGCGAGCGCGAGCTGGGGTCGTTTGAGTCTTTCATGCGTTCGCTCGATGCGTATGCGTACAACCACAACAGCTTTCTAAAACAGGGTTTTTCGGAAAACTTGCCGCTGTCGTCGATACGCGCCACGGTCAAATCCGTAGGTCGCTGGACGTGGGATCGGTACACCGGTGATCGTCGTTGCCATCGAGGTGCAATGCAGCTCGATGGCAGCTTGTCGCTCACCGAGCGGCAGAGCCTGGCTGCGAAGCGCACCAATGAGCTGCGGCACAAAGCCACTGAATCGAAGATCCGTGCTGCGTGCAGGCAGCTTCAAGACCAGGGCAAGGCATTGGTACGTTCTGCCATTGCGACAGTCGCCGGCGTTTCGGTGAGAACGGTGGCCAGCTACACGCACATTCTCACTGAAGTCTCTCAACCATCCACTGTGAGCGTTCTCAGGGTCACCCGTCAGCCTGCTATGGCTGCGTCTGGTGCACCTGGCCAAGTCGATTCAACTACCCCCCAACCCGCTCCGGCTCGGGCTGCTAATCGCAGTGCTCCGGGTGTGCAATCCGGTGTACATCAGATATCTGCGGTCCCGCAGGGGCCGCAAGCCGGAGAGCCCTTAAAAAAAGAACATGACGATTGCTCATGATGGGGCGTGGTTGAATGAGTTTGGTGCGATAAGAGAACGGCTTATGTGCTGTTGGTCGGCTTGAGTTGACGGGAATCCGCAGCGCGCCGTTAACTGTACGCCCATACAGTAAACTCTGTTCTCAGTCAGGTTCGCGTCATGAACGTCAAAATACTTGGTCGGTTGTGCGAGTCCGGAAAGGTCATCCCGCTCTACTCCTTTAAAATCCCTGCTGGTTTTCCTAACCCAGCAGCGGATCACATCGAGCAGGACTTTTCATTCGACCGGCTGATGGATTTGCGTGCGCCTCACATCTACGTGGCCAAGATCGATGGCGACAGCATGGAGGGTGCGAAGATTTTTCATGACAGCCTGGTCGTCGTAGATCGTTCGCGAAAGCCGTCCAGTGGCAGCATTGTGATTGCGGCACTGAACAACGAGCCGCTGTGCAAAATCCTTATCCTGCAGGGCGATCATGTGGTGTTGAAGTCAGCCAACCCCGCCTATCCGCCTCGGCATATCCTGGAAGGTGAAGAGCTGTCGATATGGGGCGTTGTGCGACATGGCGTCACAAGCTTTGAGTAACAAGCCAGCGCCGGTATTTGCGCCTGGTCGATTGCAATTCGTTCTACGCCAGCTGTGAGCGCGTTTTCCGACCTGACTTGGCCGAGGTGCCTATTGTGGTGCTCAGCAATAACGATGGCTGCGTTATTGCCCGCAGCTACGATGCAAAACCCTACGTGAAAATGGGCGCGCCTTATTTCCAGATCAAGGATGTTTTGCGTCGACACGGAATCCAGTCGTTCAGCAGTAATTTTGCACTCTACGGCGACATAAGCCAGCGCGTGATGGCCATCATTGAATCCATGGTCCCTGCCGTCGAGGTATACAGCATCGATAAGAATAAGATACGTACTGTGGACACCCAAAGTTAGATAGTGCACCCATGGACATTCTTGTTTCTTTCTGAGGCATTGAATGGCGACGTTAGAACGGATTCTTCTCGTTCCCCACCACCTGGCGCACCAGCTGGACGCCGTCACCTACTCTCGCAGTAACAGCCCCTCGTCCAGCGAGGGCCTGTCAGCTCGAAATATTTGAAAGGAATACGACCATATCCGACCAGCCGGTACAATATGTCGATCTAGCTGCCGAAGAGGTTCTTGCGTTGCATAGTCCGATCCCGACGTGAATTCTCGTAGGCAGTTCGGCGTTTAGCCGCGTTTTTAATCAATTCTAGGACCTGGGCAATATCCCTGAGAAGTTCTTCACGCGCGGGGAGCGGCAGTTGGCGTTCGCCTGGGGTGTCGTGGGCCTCAGTCGCTTCGCAGGCCCGCGCATACACTGCCAGCAACTGCTCCCATTCCTCTGCGGGGTGGCCAATGACAGCACCAAATGCTTCTACGCTCACGACATCGCTGAACGGCTGGACGGTATTGTTCAGAAAAACTTCGCGGATTGCGCGTTCGACAGTGCCTCGGAGGCTTGAATATCCCGATGCAATTTGACGTTCAAGTTCGTCGTCTGGGTCGCTGCCGACTGGAACGTTCAGCGCTTTTGCACGATTTTCAAGATCGCCTAGACGTGCCTTGGTGTCCATCGTTGCCCATGTCAGCCCTTCGCTCACCAGTCCTGGCGACTCGTCCCAACCGATGGTCTTGTAGCTGGCCGAACGATCAGCGCGCTGAAGCGCCATCGCTAGCTCGGTCAGGAAAACCGCATCATGGGTGAACACCAGTACTTGACGGATCTCAGCCAGCGCTACTAAACGCCTAGCTATGGCCCGACGATATACGTGATCCAGCGACGTAGATGGATCGTCGAAAATGACGGTCGAATTATGTGGCAGTGATTCGAGCTCGGCGAGGAACATAGCCATACCTAACGCGCGCTGTTCCCCCTCCGACAGCACCTTGGAGGCTTTCGCAGCAATTTCCTGCAAGCGCAGCGTGACTTTAGTCACTCCCAGCTCTGTGCGCCCGCTTAGGTCGGGTTGCACGCGTCGCTTATAGCCCAAGGCTTTCAACTCAGCATTCATGGAGGCGGCCAGAGACTCAGTAACATACGTCGCCGCCAGGGACGTCAGTTTGCGTGACACGGCCGCTGGGTTAAGAGCGGCATGGCAACGGCTCAACGTGGTATTGGTCTGACTGTCCTGAACGAAGCGCTCCACCGCGCCAAGCTGGTTGGCGAGGCGTTGTCGGGCTTCTAGCTCTGCCAGTTCTTGGATCAGCGCCAAGCGTACGGCGGGATCGACAGAGGTACGCAGGGTATTGGCGTCAACTCGGAGTGAAGCAGCTTTGGCAGAGAAGAGGTTATCGAGGTTTGCTTCGATAGGAAGCGACTCGGACTCTAGGGACCAGTGGCCATTTTGCAGGGTTTGGCTGACCCAAGTATGCCGAGCGGCCCAGATCAATGCCGCTGCGGTGATGGCAGCATGTAGGTCGGGCAGTCGCTCCTCCACGTCAGCTCGTGTTGGCACATCCAGAATGTTTAGATCGACAGCCTGCACCTTCTTTAAAGCGTTTGTGCGCGCAAGCTTGGCGGCTTCAGCATCCGCCGTGGCATTGTCGGCGACAAATGCCGCGAAACGCCGCATGCGATCCGAGGCATCCGTTGAATAAGATTGTTGGCAGAGTACACAGTAAGCGTCGGGTTCCAAGTGCGGGAAGGGATGTTCAGGGTATGCCGTCTGCTGAGAGAAAGCTTCAGCGGCTCGGTACATTGTTTGCCAGAGTTCATCCCCTGTACCTTCCAGCAGTGTAGCGGTGGGTGAGGACGTTACCTGCGGCTCCATGGCGTTCAGTACGTCTTGACCTTGAAGACGCGCTTGCGCCAGTTGCATGGCGAGATGCGCAGTTTTTTGCTTTGTAATCAGTTCCTTTGCCCGTGCTACGGCACGATCACTCACCCAACGCTGGGTTTCCTCGGCTCTGCGCTGAGCCTGTTCTAAGCGTGTCGCCAAACGTTCCAATGCCAGCGCCTGCGGCACAGGATCGGTTTCCAGCAATGTCCGCTTCAGGAACTCCAGGCGCCGGAGTTCATCGTCACTGACCGCCCCTAATCGAGCAAGCACGGCGCGGTCCGAGTCCCCCCCTAATTTGGCAATGTAGCGACCGACTTCGGTGTCACCCTTAAGCGGTTCGAATTGTCGGGGGTCCAGGATCAAGGCATTGCGTTCGGTCCCAATCCGTACCTGCAAATCACGCTGAAGTAGGACTAGACGCGTTAGGTGAGTGAGTCCATAGGGCTGAAATGCAGGGGTTCCTTCCGCATCAATGTAGTCATTGGCACAAGCCGCGTCGTAGACTGAGACCGAGCTCAAATGCAAATGGGCTGGCCCGTTCTGGACCCAACGTGCGGTTTCCGGAGTGCCATCCACCAAAATGGCAAAATCTGCTGATGGCGGTCTAGCTGGGGTTGCCGCCTCAAAGGCGTGGGGTAGAACATCCACCCGATGCCGAGCTTTGCAGGCGTTCTTGAAGACGCGGGCGTACCCGGATTTGCCGGCGCCGTTATGACCAAAGAAAATGGTCATGCCCTCCGGTGCGAGGTCAAAGGCACGACCGGATGGGAAGCCGTTCACCTGGTCTAGCCCCGAAACACCTACTAGCCGCACGGTTGAGCCACTTCCGGCGCCTGGTACGTCGTCTAACGTGAATGGCTGGGTTTGCCCAGTAGTTGCTTCTTCCCGCTCTTGCTCGCGAACCATTCGCAGAATGGTCTCGATGTCATCTTGAGTTAGTTCGGCCTGGGCAAATATCCGGCGCAGTGCTTCCTGCTGCCAGGGTCGAAGTCCGCCTGCCCACCCGATAATCGCGTCCAACAATGGCATATCCGTCTCCTTTTCAGATCCGTCGATTAAAGGCCGGGCTAAGTTGGATCGCAAGTGGCCATTGCCTGCGAGATGCTTTGTCGCGTTCCGTTTGCCCGCCTACTGACCGCCGCCCTAGTAGCTTGTCAGGCGTGATGCTGCATGGACAGAGGTTCTGGATGCTGAGCAGTACCAAGCTAGCTAAGTCCGCTACCGGAAAAGTGCTGTTTAGCGGTGAGATGGTGAAACTGCAGAAGCTACTACCGATGCAAGCGATGTGGTGAGCAGTCTTCCGGTATGGACTTCAAGCCTCAATTTCCTAGAAAAGAGCTTTTTTCTATGGACATTCGACATCGGAGAGTGAGTAGCGGAATTTCTGGGCTGAAGCCATGTCCATGGCTGTTCTTCTTTCCTTTACATCGACGAAGCATTTTTAGACCTTACCGGTGTGCCAGGCAACATGACCGAGTTGGGAAGATCGATTCGATCCAAAGTCTACCGCTGCACCGGCATTCCCGTGGGTGTGGGCATTGCACCGACCAAGACCCTGGCCAAGCTGGCCAATCACACTGCGAAGCGTCTCCAGGTGCACACAGGCGGGGTCGTGGACATCTGCGACCCAATGAAACGTGATTGGGTACTGCGCAATACCTCTGTCGGTGAGGTGTGGGGCATCGGTCGAAAGATGAAAGCGCACCTGGAGGGCATGCAGATCCTGTCGGCCAAGGACCTGGCCATGGCCGATCCTTGGATGCTGCGCAAAACATTCAGTGTTGTGATCGAGAAAACGTCACGCGAGCTGGCTGGTACTGCGTGCCTGGAGCTTGACGAAGTCGAACCGCCCCGGCAGGAGATTTGCTGCAGCAGAATGTTCGGCAAGCGACCGACTGAGCTGGGTCCGATCAAAGAGGCGGTGGCCACCTACATGATGCGTGCTTCGGAGAAGCTGCGTGCCCAAGGATCTGTGTGCAAAAAGATCAGGGTCAGCATCCGCACCGGCATGTTCAATCCTGACGAGGCCAAGTATTTGAATGGCGCACTTGTCCAGCTGCCCTACCCTACCAATGATGTCCGACTGTTGACCAAATACGCGACGGATGCTGTCACGCGTATCTACCGGCCCGGGTTCAGGTACAGCAAAGCAGAAGTGCTGCTGATGGACATATGCCAGCCAGGCGAGTTTACCGATGACCTGTTCTCTGCCGTGCAGCCATTGAGCTCCAATCGTCTCATGGCTGCGTTGGACCTGATCAATCACAAGTGGGGCCGTGGCACGCTGCGTACAGGATCAGTACCAGTAACGCCTGATTGGGGTATGAGGCGCGATCAGATGAGCCAGAGTTTTACGACGCGGCTTGACCAGTTGTGGGTTGTAAAAGCGAAATAAAGAACGCTTCCGGCGCAACTAAAAGGATACCAATTAGATATCCTTTTAGTATCTAATTAGGTCCTTTAGAGTATTGTATGAATATTTTTATAGCCGAATCGGGCCAGCAGAACTCTGACGCAAAATATGGTTATCATCTTCCGGTCGCTCTGTCGGCGGCAGCTGCCTGGTTCTTACACTGGGGCGCCTAGCCCGCTTCTAGCGTACTACCCGTGTCGCACAGTTCTTCACTGTCACTACAGTGCAGAAGCAGGCACGCTGGGGTAGAAATTACATGGCTACGGGCTGGGATATCCTTAAGGTATCTAATAAATATCTAACTAGTACTATATTGGTATCTATTAGGTGTCTTAAGGGGCCTTCATTGGAATTCTTGAGGTCGAGAATTTGATAATTCAAGGACATCGCATTGGATCAACTCAATGCCCTCGCAGGTGAAAGCGTTTGCAGGGGAGATATCTATACCCCTGCGTCCAGCAAGCGACGCACAGCGATTTTGATCAGCGCTGGCCTGGATAACCCAAGCTTGTTACGAGCAGCATCAAACTCCGCGAGCAGATCTGGCTCGAACCCAACGGAGAACATCTCTCGATTGCCACGCATGTTTTTCTTCGCTTTGCTGTCTGGAGCTGTTGCTGCAACCTTTGCGGCAGCCGTCGTCGCTGCAGGATCAGCACTTGCTGGTTTGGGGGCTCGTTGTATGACTGCCATGTGATCACCATCTAAAAAGGTACTTTTGGGATATCCTTAGGATATCATAGATGTATCCATGGGACACTATTTGAGTGCCCTTTTATCAGTCGAACAGGGCTTTGATTAATCCATCAATCTCTTTGCACGCTTTAATGTCCTTCGGCTTCATTTCCGAGACGGCCATGCCGAGAGTTGAGGCCGCAGCGATAGATTTTCGACGTGTGATCGTAAGGTCAATCAACTGCAGTTCGGGAAAAGCCGCAATCGACTTACGCGTACTGATGTTGTCACTGGAGTACTTCTTGGGTTCGGCCATGTTGAGGAAGGCATAAATCGGCAGCGGATTGTCTGCGCGAGAGGCTTGAATTTCACGAATCAATGGCACCAACTCGTCCTCCAAGGCGTCGAGCTCAAAGTTACCAGGTGCGATTGGTACAAGCATTACATCTGCAATCATCATGGCGTGACGAAATGCAGAGCTATCCCGACCACCAGCATCGATGATGATATCGTCGTACTTTTCGAGCTGCCTGAGGACTTGAGTCCGCAGTTGCTCTCCTTCGGGGTACGCGACTAATGTGAGGCTGGGCGTTAGTCCGGCTGCATCCCTACGATCAATTGCTTTAGACGACGAGGACTGGCGGTCGCTGTTTACGACGAGCACATCCCTGCCTTGCAGCGCGCGCCCCATTCCTATTTGAACAGTGAGCGTCGACTTGCCTACACCACCTTTACTATTTCCAACCACGAAAATTGCCATGCGGGTTTCCTGACGTTTTTTAGATACCGAAAGGATATCCTTTCGGTATCCGATGTCAATCCCTTTGATGTTGTAAAGGCATCCTTATGGTATTTCATCATCCCAACTGTGTGGCGGGTGGCTGATTTATTGGGTTGCAATTATGATCTGGAAAACGAGCTAGCTATGGAGGTGCTTCGTATGGATGACCGTATAAACCACTTTGCAGAAATGGTCGCTTTGGCCGCGGGGATAGCGCTGGTCGGTTATGCACTTGCGAAGGCGTTCTCTGACCAGGTCGGGCTGGATGTTTCCGCGGGAGGACGTCTGCTGTTCAGCATCGTGCTTTGTGTGGGCCTCATAGGCTACGCAGCGTGGAATGAGTTGACGGATGGATTCCTTGGCATGAGAGCCCTATTGCCCCTTGCGCTATCGACTGTTTGGAGTGGTATGTGGCCGGCAATGCAGTATTGGGGAACGAAGTCACTGTACTTCCCGGGCTTGCCGATCGAGCAGCAAGACGTGGAATGGTGGGCGAACGGGTACACCCAGTGGGGCGGTTTCGCCGTTCTGCTGATAGGTGGGTATGCAATCGCCTACTACACTTGGCGGGCGCGCTGAAACTGGGCAGACAGCAAGGTCCATTGATCAAAAATGATCAGCAGACCTTGAACCTAATCAACAAATAGTTGAATATAGCCCTGCAAATGCGGAACGACTGACCGGATGAGATAGAACGTTCCCTAGCCCGCAAGGGTGTTCGCGCAAGGCGAACCGAGGCGAAAGCCGAGTGGTGTCCGGACCTGCTACACCGAATACGAAGAGGGTGCCTATGGCACCCTTTTTCGTTTCTGGCGTTAGCGTTTTGTAGACGTTGGCTCCCGCAAATAGATTTTGCCGCATAGCAGCGGAAAGGCCATCGAGCCTTTGAGCCTCGGCCCGCCACCATCGGCCTCGTGATACGCGCTTTCCACCACCAAATTCAGATCCTGCCATTGCCGACGCTCACCCGTAGCGCGACGCACTTCGAAAAACACGTGGTATGGGCCTTTCGGGTCATCAATGGTGATCGAATAACACCAGTTGCGCTCTGTCGCTGTCTCCCACACCTTGGCTTTCGGATGGTTGAGGCTCTGGATGAGTGCGGGCAGCTGGTGGGACAGTCGATATCGGATTGGACAGAAGGTGCGTGGCCTGGCCGAAGCGGCATCAATGACGGGTTGCCCTGCGGGATGGTTCTCCTGCAGGTAGCTGATGCTGAAACAATGCGTGGAGAACGTCACATGCACACGCAGCTCGCGCTTGGCTTTTTCACTGTGGATGACAAATGTGAAGGGCTCAAGATGTGCCAGGTCAATGCTCTGGCCGTCTATGAGCAGTTCGGGGAAATAAGGCTGGTCGACCACGCAGGACTCCTTGTTGAACGCGGAGTGTAAGGGGTTTGCAGCACAATTAAACCTGCCCCGGCGAAGCGTGGGGTGCACAGCCAATCAAAACCAATGGAACGGCGGGGCAGGTGGGCATCTCACATGCAGACATCCACACCTGCCTGCGAGGCTCTATGTGCAGCCATTATGAAGCACCGTCACCCCACCAGGTCGCTGAAGCGTTTGGGGTCGCACTGTTCGACCAGGGCAGGCTCGATCTGTGGCCTGGCTACATCGACCCATTCCTGCGCCGCCCAGACGGCAGGGCAGATGACAACGATTCTCCCGCAACCATGGAAGTGCTGACCGGCTCCTTTGGGTTGATCCCGTCCTGGAGTAAGGACAGCAAGTTTGCCAAACGCACGTACAATGCTCGATCAGAGACCGTGGCCGAGAAACCGTCGTTCCGACATGCATGGCGCCAGGCGCAACACTGCATTATCCCTGCGGTGGCCATCTACGAGCCGGACTGGCGATCAGGCAAGGCAATTGCCACGCGTATAGCCCGTGCAGACGGCGAGCTGCTTGGCATTGCGGGCCTTTGGGAGCGGTGGCGCGATCCGTCCACCGACCAGATCCTGCACAGCTACACCATGCTGACCGTGAATGCAGATGATCACGACTTCATGAAGGCGTACCACAAGCCCCAGGATGAAAAGCGCATGGTAGTGATTTTGCCCAAGGGCTCGTATGCGGACTGGTTGACGGCGGGTCCGGAGCAGAGCGCAGCGTTCATGAACCAGTACCCGGCAGATCGGTTGACCGTGTCCATGTGATGGGCTTTACCTGGAGCAGGGCAGGGTGAGGCGTTGTGCTGGCTGTGTCCGGCACCCTGCTGCAGGTGCTTTAGCATTTTCCTATAACACCGCATAAACACTGGTGGTAGGCTTTCCCGGAGGCCCACTGCTGACACTCTTTGGAACGACAGCGAATTTCCGCCAATCCTGATAGAGAGTCCCATGACAGCCAAGATCCGTCGTGCAACATCCCTTCGACCTGGACAATTCAAACACCTCATAAGAGTCGCTTAGGTGACAGGTCGCATGCCAGAGCGGGACGTGCTGCTGCTTTGACTCACTCTCACACAACCGGCCTGCGCGTCACAGAGCTGGCCCAGCTTGAAACATCGAGCGTGCTACACCCATCTGGAGCCGTGCGCTCTGAAGTGCACCTATCTTCTACGATCACAAAAGGGTCGCGTGCCAAGAACGTCTACCTCACGCATACCAAGTGCATCGATGCCCTAGAGCGTTGGATGGATGTGCGATTGCAGCGTGGCTGGGGGGGGCTGGATCTGACGATTTTCTCGGCCTACGCCCAAACTCAAAACTCATTCTCAGCCATAAGGGTGAAGCGTTCGAGCTTGCGTTCAAGCATCGCATGCTCGACAGCGGTCCGGAGGTATACCGGTGCTGTGACACCCTGCAACAGACTTTCAGTCGCCTTTATCGTCAAGCGGGAATCAAGGGAGGATCGTCACACAGCGGTCGCCGCACGTTAGCAGCGAAGTACTCGCCGCAACCGGCGATGTGGAGATAGTCCAGATGCTCCTCGGCCATGCTTGTCTCAGTCACACGAAGCCGTATCTCACGGTAGATCAAGGCACTTTACGACGCGCCTTTGAGCTGGCATTGTAGACACATTGTATAAACATATTGCTTGCTTTTTTTGAGAGTGTATCTACGGTAGATCTACATTAAGGGTGCTTATGATGGAAGTAAAAATTCAAAAGTGGGGCAACAGCGCTGCGATTCGCTTGCCATCTGACGTGCTCAAGCAAATGAGTTTGGCTGTTGGGTATGTGCTGAGCCTCGATTTCACGCCTGAATTAATGACGCTGAAACCTGCGAAGGCCAAACCACATTACAAGCTGGCCGACCTAATGTCTCAGTGCGACCTGAACGCGCAGGAACCAGCAGAGCTTGCCGCCTGGAACGCTATGCAGCCGGTGGGGCGTGAGGTGTGAAGAGAGCGAAGTACGCTCGGGCCGATATTGTCCGTTTGAATCTGAACCCAACGTCCGGCCGTGAGCAGCAGGGCGATTTTCGTCCGGCACTGGTTCTCACGCCAGCGGCGTACAACGCCTCGGGGCTCGCAGTGATTGCACCGATCACACAAGGCGGCGACTTTGCCCGATATGCGGGTTTTGCGGTGCCGTTGAGCGGTTCAGGCACCGAGACTCAGGGTGTTGTTCTGTCTAACCAGATCCGCACTGTTGACCTTGAGGCCCGAGGCGCCAAGCGTATAGAGTCTGTTCCCGAGGTGGTGATTGACGATGTGCTGGCCCGCGTCCAAGCACTCTTTGAATAGCAGGAAAAAATTGCCCATGAAACAGGTGATCGAGGCGCTACGTGCAACCGCCACAAAGTGGCGGGCAAGCAACCAGGAACACCCCGCTGGTGTTGTGCTGGTGTGGGAAGGCGAAGTGTATGGCTGGAAAAACGAACTGCGTGATCCAGAAAGTGAACGACCAGGCGCATACGCCGTGGACATGGCTGGGCTGGTCTACATGGCACAAGGCGGTGATGACTACAACGGCGCGAAAGCGTGGGTCGCGGTTGATCCTGACGGACAGTAGGAAAGCGCCCAGTTGCGCCCTAACCCAACCTTGGGGACCTAAGTGGTCATTTTCAAAGCCAGTCCCCAAGAGCTGCTATTAGGAAAAAGACGATGTTTTCCCTGGAAAAAAGCCACCGGTCTTCAAAATGGGTTCAAGGAATTTCTGGTACTCAGACCAGGAGCTAAAAACCTTGATATCTGCTCTAGGGTTTTCAATATCACCACTCAGTCTGATGAGAAAAACACCACCACCTGCTTCGATGATGCGCTTAGCTTTTTCACCAGTAGATCCATAGGATAACAGGTAGCCAAGCGAAGCAAGTCCCAGCACAGAACCTTTCTGAGCAGCAGATGCTTTCAGCAGCGGATCTGCTGGAACGTCAGAAATCATCAGCATCATAGCGCCTAAATGATGCGCCTCATCATCAAAGCCATCGGCGAGCTCTTTGCCCATTCTTAATGCGTCGGCAGCACGAGATTTAGGTATCTCGTTTTCATGCGCGAATGATTCATAGGAAGTCAGCAGAACTGTACCAACGGGAGCAGGATTTTTTGGATAATGTCGATCGGTTTGCATACCTGCCTCTAAAAATTGACGGTCAGTGACGAACAAAGTTTATCGGAAATGAATTGATCCTAGGAAAAAAACGCATGGATGAACTATTGAACAGCTCTGACGGTCTGCATACCGAGATTCTAGTGGTGCTGCAGGATGCAAGAGCGTTCCCAGTTATACGCCATGAGGTCGCCCTGGTTGCGTGTGGCATGGCACTTGAGCACGCTCTAAGCCTGCGGCTGCTCGTTAGGGCGCATTATCTCCAAAAAAATCAAAATGGTAACGTGCTGACCCAAAACGCCGATCAGGTACTGGTGGGCATCATTACCCAGTCAGACCTGATCAAGACACGTTATCCCGCTTTCAACAATTGAGCTGTTTGCTATTCCTTTCACGCATTGCCGGATAACTTGAACTTACCGACCACGCTGCGAAGTTCGTTAGCCAGCAATGAAAGCTCGTCAGCCGTCACGGCGTTGTCCTCTACGCCTTCCATGACGATCAAACTGCTATTTCGAATGCCGATGACGTTACGGTTGATATCCTCTGAAACCGAGTGCTGTTGCACTGCAGCACTGGCGATCTGAGTGTTCATCCCCACGATGCCGTCCACTGCTTCATTGATCTGATTCAGGCTTCCAGACGCTTGGCTCGCCGCCTCGATGCACTCCCGTGCTCGCGTTTGTCCGGCCTTCATCTGCTGCACAGCGGCATCAGTAGCGCCTTGCAACTGTTGAATGATCCGTCGAATTTCCTCTGTGGAATTTTGTGTGCGCGAGGCAAGAGTTCGCACTTCGTCAGCCACAACGGCAAAACCACGGCCTTGCTCGCCAGCTCGCGCAGCCTCAATGGCCGCGTTAAGGGCCAGAAGGTTAGTCTGGTCCGCGATGGTGCTGATGACTTCGATCACACCACCGATTTCTTTGCTGTGTGTCGCCAGCGCTTCGACTTTGCGTGCGCTGAGCTCTACTTCGTTGGCCAGAGCCTCAATAGCAGCACTTGTTTCAATCATAACTTTCAGGCCGTCGTTAGACGCATTGCTTGCAGATTCAGCGGCACGTGCTGCGCCCTCGGTGTTCTGGGCCACGTCGGAAACGCTCGCGGTCATTTCGTTGATAGCAGTGGCAACCTGCTCAGTTTCAGCCTGTTGTGAGCTCATTGAGGCTTTAGCTTGGCCGATAGAAATCTCTAGCCGCTTCGCCGCATCGGAGACTGAGTGCGAGCTGCGCTCCACCTGGCTCAGTGAGCCCGAGAAGGCCGTTACCATGCGGTTAAGTCCCTCGCCTACATCACCGATTTCATCGTGGCTGTTAATTCGAACTCGCGCGCTCAGATCGCCTTGGGCAATACGTGCGGTCACAGCTAGAAGCTCATCAACGCCTAAGCGCAGGGCCTTGTAGATGCCGACGAACGCGTAGAGCAGCAGTATCGCGATGACGGTAAACAGCTCAATGCCGAAGGTACGCTCATTACGCAGCGTATTCAGACGCTCATCAATTCGAATACGTAGCGATTCCTGCATCTGATCCTGAGCTTTGTAGAACTGAGCAACGACGGCATTTCCGCGCTCGCCCAAGGTGTTGGCATTTACGCTAGAGCGCTTGCTTGGGTCAAGGTAGTCAGCTAGGTCTTTACGTAGGCTTTCCAGGTCGGTAATGGCGGTTGTTACAGACGGCTCAACCACGCCAAAGAGTTCCGGCTTTTCGCGGCGAAGCAGGAAAAGGCTCTGCTGCAACTCTTGACGTATTAGAAGCTCCTGTTTCAACAACGTCTGCGCAAAAATTCGAGTTGTCTCGTCCAGAGGACGGTCAGCGCTAAAGCCGCTGGCCAGACCGCGAAGCTGTCCGACCAGATTTATTTGCCGAGGGAGACGTATAGAGCTTAGATCGATGAGGTACAACGAACCGGCTTCTTCGTCCAAAATCATGCCGGAAGTGGCCGTAATGTAGTAAACGAAATTCATTAAGTCGGTTAGCTGGTCGTTCCACGCAGCAAAGATCACCAAAGGTGTTTCGCCTGCTTTCCCGCGTTCAATCAGTTGCAAGCTAGCTGTACGCAGCTTCTGAACGCGATCTGCTGTTTCCAGTTGAGTGCTGAATTTTGCGTCCTGCGCCGCCAGAGCTGCATATGCATCGTTCAGCTTTTCGGCGTTTCGCGCTGCATTGGCGACGGCGTTGGTATCACCACTGAGCATGCCGTGGGTCAGCGCCCGTTGAATCATGGTTAGACGCAGGATAGGGGTGACAGCCAACAAGTATTGTTGACCTACCTGTTCATGCTTGATGCCTGTAATGCTCGTGTTGAGTGAAAGCATCACCCGCGTGCCTAGCAGCAGCAGAGGAATAAGGACAATCACTCCTAGGATGACGAACTTAATGGGGAATCGAACACGGTTAGTGACGTACAGGGCAGGGGCAAATAAATTCATTGGGGTCTCGATCACTCAAGCATCAGTGCATGCCTTCCTAGGCTTGTCTAAGAGGCTCCATCGCACATTTATGACGGTTTCCGTCGTTATAAAGAGCGTATCGGCTGGAGCAATAGAAGCTTCAGTGGACTATCAGAGTAAAATTCTGTGAGGGTTGAATCGCCCCGGATTCTCTAGACGCCTCCATGCCTTAAACTGAGGCCAATCAGGAGGTGCCATGAGCAACCCACGTTATCCCGAAGAATTCAAAATCCAAGCGGTCAATCAAGTGACCGAAAAGAAGCTGCCTGTCGCTGATGTGGCGGCGCGTCTTGGCGTGTCGACGCATAGCCTCTATGCCTGGATAAAGCGCTACAGCAAACCTCAGGCAGAACGGCAGCAAGACGATGATCAGCACGCTGAACTGCGTCGTCTGCGAGCGGAACTCAAGCGGGTCACTGAAGAGCGGGACATCTTAAAAAAGGCCGCCGCGTACTTTGCCAAGGAGTGCGGCTGAAGTACGCCTTTATCAAGCAGCGCGCGGGCGACTACTCCATTCGACGGCTTTGCCTGACGCTGAAAGTCCATCCCAGTGGTTATTACGCTTGGTTGTCTGAGCCGCAATCTGCACGCGCTAAAGACGACCAGCGATTGCTGGGTTTGATCAAGCACTCGTGGCTGGAGAGCGGCGGAGTTTATGGCTATCGCAAAATCCATGACGACCTGCGCGAGGTCGGTGAAGATTGTGGTCGGCATCGTGTGGCGAGGTTGATGCGTCTTGAAGGTCTGCGCTCTCAGACAGGGTATCGACGTCGCCCTGGAAAGTACGGAGGTAAGCCAGCGGTCGCCTCACCCAATTTACTGAAGCGCGAGTTCGATGTCGTGGAACCCAACAAGGTTTGGGTCACCGACATCACCTACATTCGTACGTATGAAGGCTGGCTGTATTTGGCGGTGGTGCTGGACCTGTTTTCTCGTCAGGTCGTTGGCTGGTCAATGAAGTCGCAGATGACCAGTGATTTGGCCATTGATGCGTTATTGATGGCGGTTTGGAGGCGAAAACCGAAACAAGAGGTGATGGTACACTCCGACCAGAGCAGCCAGTACAGCAGCTCCGATTGGCGCAGTTTTTTGAAGGCAAACAATTTGGTTGCCAGCATGAGCCGCCGAGGCAATTGTCATGACAACGCCGTGGCTGAGAGCTTTTTCCAGCTTCTGAAACGGGAACGAATCAAGCGGAAAATCTACACCTCACGGCAAGATGCTCGTAGTGATGTGTTCGATTACATCGAGATGTTCTACAACCCAAAACGCCGCCATGGTTTCAACAATCAGCTGTCACCGGTAGAGTTTGAAAAACGTTACGCAATGAGCTTGCAAGGTGTCTAGAGAATCCGGGGCGATTCATATCGACTACGAGCGCTTTGTCAGAGCCGACCCTTTGAAGCTGGCCGCCTTGAAGCACGCGAAGCATTGTGGCCTGCACTGCCAATGGCAGCTCGCCGATATCATCTAGAAAAAGCGTTCCCGTACTTGCTACTTCAAATTTGCCAAACCTGTTTTCTATTGCATCTGAAAAGGCCCCTTTGACGTGGCCAAAAAGCTCGCTTTCAACTAAGTGCTCGGGAAGAGCCGCGCAGTTTACGGTTATGTAAGGTTTGTCTGCTCTGGCCGATAAATCATGCAGACGCTGCGCCACCAGTTCCTTACCGACCCCCGTCTGACCTGTTATCAGTACCGTGACGTCGCTTGGTGCAACCAGGTCGATTTCAGAAAGGAGCTGCTTGGAGGTGTCGCTGGTACCAATCATGGATGACTTGGTCCGGCGATCCGTCCAGGTCAAAGCTGGTCATGACGCACAAGGGGCAGGCTTTTGAACTCGCATTCAAGCACACTAATGTCTGTGGAAGGCCCTACGCAGGGTGAACGGAATGTACGTTTCGAGGTATGAACACTGTCCCGAGTGAGGCAAGCGTTTTTTTCGTGCGTGACTTTCTAAAGCTATGAGCGAGCGCTGCTTTCCAGCGAGGAATGGATGTGCTGTGGCAGGAGGTCACTTACACCTGAGCCTTTGTGTGTAATCTGCTGATGTACGCAGCCATCATTTTGCTGACAAGAAGTGCCTTCCAGACGCTTACGAATTGCCGACCCGCTACCCGAGGATGTATCTAATTGCTCAGATCAACAACTTGGCTGAACCCCGAGACTGAATCTTCAATGGTCTATAAAGATCTTTTCCCTGTAATGGAGACAGTGCTTGCGAACGGCGTTACGCTTCTCGGGGGGCTGCAATATCATAGAATTGATGGCTACCGTCCCCTGACGCTCGACCTCTACTCCCCGTCGAAGAAAGGGCCGCCTCACCCAAGGCAGTTACCCCTGCTGGTCTATATCCACGGAGGAGGTTGGAGGCGTGGTGACAGTCATCGGTGCGGCGTTTTCACTGACTTTCCCAGATTATTGGGCGATGTTGCGAGCAGAGGTTACGTTGTTGCAGCAGTGAATTATCGACTTAGTTCAGAGGCGAAATGGCCAGCGCAAATCGACGATGTCCGAACTGCCATCAGTTTTCTGCTGAATCAAGCTGATGCATTCGGTATAGATCCGCAAAGAGTCTACGCTTGGGGGGTATCAGCCGGAGCTCAGTTGGCTGCCTCGCTGGGCAATCCAACTGAATCGGTAAGTAGTCAAGATCAGCATTGTCCTGCCACGGCAAGCGTTCATGGCGTAGCGGCTTGGTATGGAGTTTTCGACTTCACCACTCTTGGAGATCAAGCGCTACAGCTGGGAATTGACATTCCAGATGATGCGCCGGAGTGGAGGCTTATAGGGGCAGAGCCTGGCCAGGATCGCACTGCTCGTTTTCGCTCAGCCAGTCCCGCTTTTCACCCCACGTGTCGAACTTCGCCGATGCTGATTTTAGCCGGGAAAAAGGATCGGAAGGTTCCATATTTTCAAAGCGTGCAAATGAAGGACGCGCTTGATCGTGTGGGTGTGCCAAATTTTTTATATATATATGAGGAAGTAGGGCACAGCTTCATCTGCGAAGATAACCCTGCTGAGACTAATCGAGTCAATCTATTGGCAATTAATCAGACTATTGATTTTTTCGATGCTTTGGCCTTGTAGTGTCGACTGAGCAGCATTTGTGCCCAACATTAACAGCCAGCGCAGGCGTCGCCTGAGCTGGTGTCGCTATGTGCAAAGCATGGTCGCATGCTTAATGCTGAGGGCCCAACTCAGGGCGTCGGTGCGATTGACCAGTTACTACGCCATTCTTCGGCACCGCGCTTCTGATGCGCAGTGTGTCAATCAGTCAGACGCTTCTGAGCCTAATGGGGTCGATGTGGGTATCTGCCATTCAGGCTTTTTATCATTCTGACTGTCGAAATTACGCCGTGCCTTGCGGAAATCCTCAACGTTTTCGACAACCCACGTCCAGATGGGGGACATGCGGATCAACAGTTCCATACCCAGCGGCGTCAGCTCATACTCGACACGTGGGGGGATTTCACCAAACTCCCGCCGACTCACTAATCCATCCCGCTCCATGGCGCGCAACGTCTTGGTCAACATCCGCTGAGTCACCCCGGTCATCTGCCGTTTTATTTCGGCATGGCGCATTGTGCCGTACACCCCTAGGGCATGCAGGATGCCTAATGACCAGCGACTGCCTGCGTGAGCAAGCACTTCCCGTCTAACGCCATCATCGTCTTCTCTAAGAGTTCGGCAGATTGTCTCAGCCTGGCTGAGAGCCTCCTGACTGGACATTTCGTTGTCTGGTATCACAGGTGTGCCTTCTTACAAGCGTTGCCTAATCGTGCAAGCATTTGTTCATCTTACAGGCAACAGGTCTCAGGAGAAATCATGACCGAAGTGACCCAGCTTTCCCCCCAATCCATTCTCGTTCTAGGCGCCGGTGAGCTAGGACTGCCGGTTTTGCGCAACCTGGCGCGGGTAGCAAAGCGTGCGCCAGGTTCCACAATCAGCGTCCTCCTCAGGGACTCGACCATCAACACTCAAATTTCTGAGAAAAAGGTTGAAATCGATGAGCTTCGGACCCTGGGCATCCAGATGGTAGCCGCAGACCTCGTGAATGACTCGATTGATCAGTTGGCTGAGGTATTCGCACGCTTCGATACCGTAATCGGTTGTGCAGGCATGGTTGCAGGCCGGGAAACCCCAATGAAGCTGGCTACTGCTGCCCTTAAGTCCGGTGTGAAGCGATACTTTCCCTGGCAGTTCGGTGTCGACTTCGAGGTAATTGGTCGGGGAAGTCCTCAAGATCTGTTCGACGCTCAGCTTGATGTACGCGAGTTGCTTCGTGCCCAGGATAAAACTGAATGGGTAATCATATCGACTGGGATGTTCACCAGCTTTCTGTTCGAGCCTGTATTCGAGGTTGTCGATTTCGAAAACGACACCGTGAACGCACTGGGCAGCCTTGAGACTAGCGTGACGCTTACGACTCCAGACGACATCGGCGCCTTGACAGCGGAAATCGTTTACTTTGAACCCCGCTTTCGCAATGAAATTGTGTATCTATCGGGAGACACTGTGACGTACGGAGAAGTCGCCAGCCTCCTCGAACGCGTATTGGGTCGCCCATTCAAACGTAACGTATGGACTGTTCCGTACCTGCTTCAAGAATTGGAAAAAGACCCCACCCATCACATCAAGAAGTACCGTGCTGTGTTTGCTCAGGGCAAAGGTGTGTCATGGCCTAAGGCAGGCACCTTCAACGAGCAGCAGTCGATTCAAGTCACGACCGCTGAGAACTGGGCCCAGGCAAACCTGAAAACCTCTTCAGTATAAGTCGGGTAGCTGAGCTAACGTATCCGCGATGGAAATTTGCCTGCGGCAAGCTCTGCACTCTAAAACTGGGACCGAATCCGTCTGGTATGTCCGGCCAGAGTGTCCCGACCAAACACCCGCCAAGGAACCTAGGCGCGAAAAAATGCTTGCTGTGCAGCGTAATATCGCGCCACACCGACCGCTGGCTTACCGCTGCGATGATCCAAAATGAATTCGCTGCGAAGCCGTCGCCTGCACTTGGCGCGTTACCCAGCATGTAGTTAAAAATGAAAGTAATACGCCCAAGATCGTCAGCGACAGACTAAGCCGAGAAATTAGCCTTTCGTTACGCTCCAATTCATAAAAAGAAATCTTTTCATAAACGTGAATCGTGCTGCTTCGTCCATGCAGCCAGTCCTATGGATGGGATGGGTGCGAGACCTGCACGACGCGATAGCGCACAAACGGTGGGAGCATAGTGAAGGAAAAATACGCTCCTTGGGCGAGTGGCATACACACCCTGAGAACAATCCCTCACCATCTGGTATAGACCTGCGTGAATGGCATGCATTGGCATCCAAAAGGAAGGACGGCAGGCCAGTGCTGGGTGTTATTGTCGGACGGCATGATTTGTACGTAGAGAACACGCCTCAGTTTGGTCAAGGTGTCAGGTATGAGCCGATTCAACCAGTCTGAAAGCTGGTCATGTACAGCGGTCGAGCTGTCCGCGATCACATCGAAATGCAGTGCGGATGGTGTTAAGCATCTACACGCGATTTCAGGACAGGCCAGATGGTTAATACTTCACCTTATAGGTCGGTGAATCTTCAGGCCGGTTCTCCCGCCGGTCATAGATCTTGGTCGTGCTGATATTGGCATGCCCCAGCCAGAGCTGGACCTTGGCAATATCGGCTTCATGCTCTAGGGCATTGGTAGCTGCGGTGGCTCTGAGTCCATGCACGCCCAGGCCGTCGACCTCAATTTCGGCCTTTTTCGCGTAGGCCGTCACGACGGTATAGATGCCGTTGGCCGTGATGCCGGTGCCGGTCAGCTTGCCTCGCAGCGGGATGAAAAGTGGCACCTTCCTGTTGGCCAGATGATGCCCCGAGCTTTCCAGGTACTGATGAATGCGCCCGGCCGCGACCGGGTGCATCGGCAGATATCGCACCTTGCCGCCTTTGCCATGCACCTTCAGATGCTGGATCCCACGTCGCTCCTGTATATCGCTCACCTGCAGCAGCGCCGCTTCTTCGCGGCGCAGCCCGTGATAGAGAAGAACAGCCAGTAGCGCCCGGTCCCGCAGCCCTTTCAGGCTGGTTTCGTCGGGCGCCTCGAGCAGCGCCTTTGCCTGGTGATCGCCCAGTGCCGGCGTCTTGCCTTCGTTGCTTTCTATCTTGGGACGTTTTACCCCGTGTACTGGATTGCCGCCGGCGATTGCATTGCTCTCCAGGAGGTGATCAAAGAGGCTTGCCAGCGCGGCCAATTTGCGCCGGATCGTGGCGCCCGCCAAACCGCGATGCTCGAGCTGGGCACGCCAGGCCAGAACGTGTGATCGGGTGACCACACGAAACTCATCCGCTGAAGCCAATCCGACAAACCCACAGAAGTCTTCCAGGTCATTCTGGTAGGCGCGTCGTGTGCGAGGGTTGTCGAGGTTGGCAAACCACTCGACCGCGGCCGGAACTTGGGCCAGCGTCTGGAATTCGACCGATGTGAGTCGGCGCTGATCATTCTGCTGGGATTTCGTCAGTTCCTGCATAAGCTTCTCATCGTTGGATCGCGTTCGAATCATTTGCCGTTCATCCAGTCACGAAAGCAACGGCAAATGCTCCCGCTGTTGCCGAAACCGATAAGCGGCAATAAGTGGTGATAACGTATTTTATCACCACTTATTCTGGATAAGTCGGATGTCCAGGCAATTCAGCCATGCCTGTTAAATCTCTTGACGCGCTGGAAAACATGAAGGTTGCAAAAAGACCGTATGTGGTCTATATTTAGGCTTGAGGTTTGAAGCTTAGGCAAGAAGCGCAGTCAAAGCAGCCAAGTTAGGCATCTGTTTCTCGGTGCCATTATGAAGGAGATCTCAACTCATGCGAGTTGAAACAATAAGTTATCTGAAACGCAACGCAGCCGACCTGCCTCTCGATGAGCCACTGGTCGTCACGCAAAACGGTGTCCCGGCCTATGTGGTGGAGTCTTACGCAGATCGTAAGCGCCGCGATGAGTCAATTGCCTTGGTGAAGCTCCTGGCAATCAGCTCCCGCGAATACTCCCAAGGCAAGCACTGTTCCACTGACGAACTTAAAGCCCGATTGAGCAGGAGGTTTGCCCACAAATAAATAGGAGCATAAATGAATACGTTTGCACTACGCTTTACCGAGGTTGCCCAGCAGAGCATTGAAGATCAGGTCGAGCACCTGGCTATCACTCAGGGATTCTCATCAGCTGCTCAACGCATAGATACCCTTATCGATGCCATCCAGGACAAGCTCCTGTCCACCCCGTTGGGCTACCCGGTCAGTCCTCAATTGAGCGAGCTAGGCGTACTGCACTATCGTGAGTTGAACACTGACGGCTACCGAATTTTTTACGAGGTGATGCAGTCAGTTGACATCGACGAAATTGTTATATCGCTCGTATTGGGCGGTAAACAAAGCGTTGAACAGGCATTGATCCGCTACTGCCTTCTTCAGGCTATTTAGACACGCTTATGCTATCCGCTCCAGTCTAGTCTCTCATAGCATCCATATCATAAAAGGGAATGCGCGTAGATTCGCACTCCCTTTATGATAACGTCGCATATGTTAACTTATAGTGCTTTGGAAGAAATAAGCAAAAAGTTCTGATTGAGATTTTATATTGAGCTTACCATAAAAGTTTCTTCGATGTACTTTCACTGTCTCTGGGGATACTGATAGCTTTCCAGCAATTTCGCTATTTGAAAAACCACTCAAAGCCAGTTTTAAAACTTCAATTTCACGACCCGTGAGTTGTGGAGCAAGCTCTAAAATCTTGTCCTGCCATTGCTGGGGTCGAGAGCTTTCTTTTTCTTCAATATCAGAAGCTATACGTTGCTTCATCAAAGCCAATACCCATGGTTTGATTAAGTCGAATATAGCAATATGCTCCTGAGTAAACCGACTTTTGCTACCCATGGATAAGCAAAGTGTTCTTTCAGAGTCAAGCTGAACGTTATACTGAACTTCATCTACTGATACAAATTGTTCAAAATAAAGATGATAGTACTCTGTTTCTAGAAAGTGAGTTGGTGCAATATCCAAGAGATGAAAGAAACCGCTTTGCTGATTTTCTCGATTAGCTATGTAGAAGGGGTCAAGCATGTATAGCCCTTTGACATATCGGTTGAGCAGCCCATCTATTTCTTCCTCGTCAGCGGTATCAGGATAGCAAATTGCCTGTACCCCTTCGCTGCCAAACATCAGCACAACCCAGTTGTCGACTGGTGCATATTCCTTCAGCAACCTGACTAGCGAATTCCAAAACTCAGGTCGGTTGAGCTTCTCGATTAGTTTCGCTATCGATCTGTGCCAAATTTGGCCCTGGAGCTGGTTTGGCATCGTCTACCCCTATTGGGTTATTTAAAACCTGACTTGATACGTTTATATTGCGCCCTCATGGATTCGGTACCTGCCAATGGGGACTGACCAATGGCATGGAGTAAGCCTATGAAAAGCGTTCGTATGTTGACCATCATTACTGCCTCTTTGTTCAGCGCTGGGCTAAATATTGCGGTTGCGAGCCCACCCAGCGTGCATCTATACAACTGGTATGCCTTCATCGCACCAGATACCCCTAAAGAATTCGAGCACGAAACCGGCAGCCAACTGCTCATTGATTCCTTTGACAGTGCCGAGATCATGCAGAGTAAGGTCATGGCTGGGCGCACAGGATATGACGTAGTGGTAGCTACCTCAAACGTGTTGCCGAGCTTGATTACTGCAGGAGTGCTCCAACCTCTGGATCGCAGCCAGCTCGGCAACTGGTCGCACCTTGATTCCGAAATACTGGCTAAGGTTTCTATTAATGACCCTGGAAACCGGTACGCAGTCCCCTACCTTTGGGGTACTACCGGAATCGGATATGATGTCGATAAGATAAAGTCCGCACTAGGTGATGACGCTCCGGTGAATAGTTGGGATTTGGTGTTCAAGGAAGAAAACATTAGTAAGCTCCAGCAGTGCGGTGTAGCAATGCTCGACTCTCCAAGTGAAATTATTTCGATTGCCTTGCACTACCTTGGTCTGCCTCACAACAGCAAAAACCCAGACGACTATCAGAAAGCTCAAGACTTATTGCTCAAGATTCGTCCTTATGTACGCTATTTTGACTCATCTAAGATTGATGCTGATCTGGCTGATGGTAATATTTGTATGGTTGTAGGATGGGCAAATGGGGCGCTTGCAGCGCAAGAGTTGAATGAGAAAAACAAAACTGGACGTCGAATAGCATATTCCATCCCTCGCGAAGGCGCTTTGGTATGGTCAGAGAATATGGTGTTGTTGAAGGATGCCCCTCATCCTCAAGAAGGCATGGCGTTTATAAACTACATGTTGCGCCCTGAAGTGATCGCCAAAACTTCAAATCACACCCTTTATCCTAGTGCTAATAAAGATGCAAAGCAGTTTGTTGATCCCAAACTCAGAGATAACTCTTCGGTTTATTTGGATAAAGATACTATTAGTAGGCTTTTCCCTTTGGAGCCCCTTCCTTTGAAACTTGAGCGAATTCGCACACGCGCTTGGGTCAAAGTGAAGAGTGGTATTTAATCCGGAAATTTTTGCCGTGAATATTGAGCGCGTTTTGCGTAGATTTGTCTAAGTGGACGTGCTCAAGTGATGGTATAGATTCGAGGACAGAATCAGCTATGACTACTTCAGTCGCTGTACTAGAAAAACCACACCGAGATGAAATCAAGGAGCTGGTGCAACTCGTTAGAATGGATGAGAAATATGCTGCGTTGGTTGCAGATGGTTTCTTACCTATCGATGTGCAATCGAGTATATATAACTTCCAGAGAAAAAGTCGTATAAAGGAATTATCTCAAAAATATGGCCTGATTTAACGAGTTTTCATCTATTCAGACTGTATTTTTTTGGGCGGGTTATTGTATGCGATGAATTTATCGGTGAGACGGATGATTTCCTCCAGACTTTCAGGAGAATCGACCTGGTTGATTTTTTCTGAAAGTTCTTGTCGAAGCGATATCAATCGCGTGCGGAGAACATCTTGGCCACCAGGTAGCAGCTCTCCTGGAGCGACGTTGAAAACGGTTGCGATTCTTATCAGCTGCTCGATGCCAGGCAGGTTTATGCCTCGTTCGTAACGTCCTATCAGCGGAGCGTCGCAGCCAATCTTTTCCGCCAAGTCCGCTTGGCTCAACGTAGAAGACTTCCGAAGGGCTTTGATTTTTGCTCCTACCACGCTCCTGAGAGTGTCCACAGTGTCTCCAAAAAAAACCAATAATTTCATCTGCTTGCGCCTTCACAAAGTCACAAATGTGTTTATTAGGTATAAAAGTGTTTACTTTTTTTTCTGTTCCATCTATTTTGTTTCCTAGAAATCCGTTCCCTGATTGAGCTCCTTCGAGTCAGAAGCGGATAGAGCCGGCTCTCTATGGCTCAATTCTCCCCTGGGCCCAGCGGTTCCGGAATTCGAAAGCGCGCCTGATCGAAAGGTTCTGATTATGAAAAACTGGCACGTTTTGATGCACAATTCTGCCGTTTATCAGTCACTTATGACATTGATAGAACGGTTAGACGTTGAGGTGTATTCCCCCGTCAGAATCACCTCTCGCAAACGTACGGATCGCCCTTCGTCGATAGAAAAGGAGGTTCGTTTGTTTCCTGGCTATCTGCTGCTACGGTTCGACCCCGAGGTGACACACACCACAACCATCACAGCGTTGAATGGTGCCCATGGGTTTGTTCAGTTCGGCGGTCGAACCTGTGTTTTGCAGGACTCTACGGTAGAGGAATTGAAGGCTGCTGCGCTGATTCGATCTAACCGTTCACTCGATTGCATCGAGTTTCGCAATGTGCCGACAGATCTAGAAAAAACGCTCCGTCTGATCATCGACATGAAATCTGAAGCTGCCCGCAGGGCGGCTTTCTTCGCGCTTCTGTCGCAGAACGCCGCGCTGGAACGCCTTGTCGGGCGATCTGGGACCGTTTTCTATTCGACGGTGAATGCCGCCTAGGCATTACCTATTTCCACGATTTCCCATTTCACCGCCAGGTCTTGCCTGACGGTGTTTTTTTGCGTTCTCACAGCCCTTAGGAGTTCCCATGGCGTCATCCGAAGATGAAGCAACCACCAAGACATCAAGCGTATATATCCGACCGATCAGGGTGGAAGCACTGAATAAAGCCGCGATACGCGTGAGTTATGAAACCAACAGCTCCAGGCAGATTTCGCCTTCTGACCTCGCTCGGTATCTGATCGATAACTTTCTTGAAAAGGCCGTCGAGAAGCTGATTGAAGAATCTCAAGGGCGGTCTTCTGGGAAACCTCTCACTACTACCGACTAGAAGGAATTTGCAATGCTCACCACCAGTGCCTTTCTGGCCCTGGCTATGCAATGCGCTCCCTCGATACACCCAGACACGCTGACTCCCATCGTCAAGACAGAATCCTCCTTCAATCCCTATGCCATTGGCGTGGTCGGCAGAGTGTTGCCGCGTCAACCGCAAACCCTGGATGAAGCCGTATTGGCGGTGAAAAAGCTGGTCGCAGAGGGCGCTGACTTCAGCATCGGCCTGGGCCAAATCAACCGGCAGCATTTCGATGTCAGCCGACCTGAACCTGTATTCGAACCCTGCACCAACCTGCGCATGGCAGCGCGAGAGCTACAGGCCTGCTACGTAAAGGTCAGGAAAACCGATCCTGATGTGCAAAGCGCTTTGCACAAAGCCATTTCCTGTTACTACAGCGGCAACCCCAAACGTGGCTTCAAGGCCGAGGCCGAATTTGGTGGCAGCAGCCACGTGCAACGTGTGTTGGCCAATGCAGGCGTTACCAGCGTCACTGTCCCGGCGCTAGAAGGCGGCTCAGCTGAGCCAAACCAGCTCCAGCGCGCTCAGGCCACGGCGTCCACCGTTGAGCCGACTTATGAAAGCTGGGATGTGCTGCGCCAGTACCCGCGCTATCTGCCACCTGCGCCACCGCCTGTTTCTGCGCCATCGGCTTCACCAGCTGTTCCCGCTCCACCCCCAGAACAACCCTCAACCACCCCTAAAGAGGATCAATGATGATCAAACGTACCCTTGTGCCCAACAAAGGCGAGCTGGGCATTCTGCTGGTGGCTCTTGCCTACCTGCCCGGTATCGCCTCCGCTGACTGGCTCACCACGCTGAACCAGTGGGGCAGCAATATCCGCCTGGGCCTTTACACCCTGGCGGGAACCCTGGGCCTGATTAGCCTGATCTGGTCAGGTGCCCAATGGCTGATTGCTCGCTCCACTGGCGACCGCTCGCACACCTTCATGGACTACCTGGAGCAGGTGGGTGTGCTGCTGGTCGTTGGTGGATCTGTGCTCCTCGGCACCGCGGCTTGGCAGGTGTTCGGCACCGGCGTGCCGGGTTGACCAGGAGCGCTTATGGCCGGTAACGAAGTGCTCAAAAAAGAGGTTTCCCCAAGCTACAACGCGATGAGTCGGCCCGCGATGTTCTGGAACATCCCCATCATGCCGATGGTGGGATTGTTGATGGGCGGCTTGGTCTTCGGTGTTGCCACGACGTTTCTGCTGTCCTGGGTGTGGGGCCTGGTCGTTGCCTCCCCATTCCTGATTGCCCTCATCGCCTTGAGGGTTGTTGGCCTGATCGATCCTCAATATTTACGCCGCGTCCGCTTTGCACTGCGGCGTCTCCGGCTGAACCTCAAGTACGGCAAGCCGTTGTTGCTGACCCCCATTAATCCGCAATGGAGCAAATTCTATGGCGCACGATTTTCACAAAAGCGTTATGCCAGCGGAGGACAAAGTGCCGCTGATGGGCTATCCGGTAGACGAGCTCATGACAACCCTGTCAGGCAATCGCCTGGTGAGCCTGATCCAGCTCAAGGGCGTCTCCCCTGAGACTCGCAGTGATGAAGAACTGATCCGCCTGTGCGAGACCCGCAACCGCTACTTTCTGGCGTTGGGCAAGAAAGAAGGGAAAAACCTGTTGGTGCACACCTACACCACCAAGACAGGCATCGAGCTGGACACGCAGTACACGATGCCGCTACCTGCCCTGCAGGACTTCGTAGACGCTTATACCGAACCGTTTCGCAACGGCACCTTCTACCAGGTGGGCTACGGCCTTGCCCTGGTTCTCAAGTACCGCGAGCTGGATGACGGAATCCAGCGCATGAACGACCTGTTGTCACTGACCAGAACCCTACTGGCCGAATATGACCCAGCGATCATGGGCCTGGAGGAGAACGAACACGGCGCATTGTTCTCGCAGATCGGGCGCTACTACAGCCTGCTGATCAACGGGCACGAAAAAGACGTGCTGGTTAGCGACACCCGCTTGGGTGACGCGATCATTGATAGCGTCACCAACTTTGAAAACTACGATTTTGTGGAGAACCGGCCCAACCGAGGCGGTCAGCGTTTCGCGACCACCTTTGACCTGCGCGACTACCCCAGTGGTGGGA
Organism: Pseudomonas coronafaciens pv. oryzae str. 1_6; assembly: GCF_000156995.2. NCBI lineage: Bacteria > Pseudomonadati > Pseudomonadota > Gammaproteobacteria > Pseudomonadales > Pseudomonadaceae > Pseudomonas > Pseudomonas coronafaciens. The sequence continues at coordinate 28,328 of NZ_CP046036.1, forward strand.
CTTACCCCGGCATGTGGGATGAAGCCAACGAGCAGCAATTCGAGTTCACCCTGGTGCAAACGTTTCTGTTCGAGGATCGCAACAAGGCCAAGGACAAATTCAAAAAGCACAAGGCGGATCTGGGCTCCGTCGAAAACGACTCCCATCAAATCAAGGAGCTTGAAAAAGCCATCGAAGACATCACCCTGGGTGACAAGGCGTTCGGTCGTTATCACGCCTCCCTGATCGTCTACGGCAAGACCCCGGACCAGGCCATCGAGAACGGCACGAAAATGACGTCGGTGTTTACGGTGCGTGACGCGACCTTTGTGCGTTCGACCATGAGCAACGTCGATACCTGGTACACGCAGTTCCCAGGTGTGACCGAGGCCATGTACCCCATGATGAAATCGACCGAGAATCTGGCGGACAGCTTTTCACTGCACTCCACCCCGACGGGTAAGGTCAAGGGCAACCCCATTGGCGACGGAACGGGTGTGATGCCCGTGCAAACGGTCAACAAGGCGTTATATGTGCTCAACGTGCATGACAGCCCGCCCGGCCAGAACAACCTCGGTGAAATGCTGCCAGGTCATGCGGTTTACACAGGCCAAACAGGGGTCGGTAAAACCACCAATGAGGCCATCCTGTTGACCTTTCTCAGCCGCTTCGATCCGCTGATTTTCGGCATCGACTACAACGAGTCGTTGAGGCACCTGCTGTGTGGATTGGGGGCCGAGTATTACACCGTGCAGCCTGGGCACTTCACCGGCGTCAACCCGTTTCAGTTTCACGACAGTCCGGGGTTGCGGCAAATGCTGTTTGACCTGGTGCTGTGCTGCGCCGGTGGACCTGATAAGAGCAATGACGCTGACCAGAAAAGGATCAAGGACTCGATCGAGGCTGTCATGGAGCACACCAACGTGCGCAATCGCAGCATGTCATTGCTGCTGCGAAACATCCCTGAGCAAGGCGAAAACTGCTTGCGGACCCGGCTATCGAAATGGTGCCGCCTGGCGGGTGAAGGCCGCGAAGGCCAGTACGCCTGGGTGCTGGACTCGCCGGTCAACCAGTTCAATGCGCAGACCTACCGGCGTCTGGCCTTCGATTGCACGCAGCTGCTTAACAACGACTACGCCCAGAAGCACCCAGAGGTCATGGAAGCGTTTCTGAACACGCTTTTCTACATGAAGCGCGAAATGCACCAGGCCCGCCCCGGCAACCTGCTGCTGAACGTGGTGGCCGAGTACTGGGCACCGTTGTCGTTCAAAAGCACAGCGGATGCAATCAAGGAGGTCCTGCAGAGCGGACGCATGCGCGGGGAAATCCTGATCATGGACACCCAGTACCCCGAGCAAGCGCTGGCAACGCCTTACGCTGCGGCAGTCATTCAGCAAGTGACGACCCCCATCTGGCTGCCCAACAAAAAAGCCCAGGCTGAGAGTTACGCGAAGTTTGGCGTCACGGGCAAGTTGTTCGAGGCCGTGCGTGATATGGGGCCGCTGAGCCGGGAAATGGTGGTACAGCAGGGTAACCAGACGGTGAAGCTGAAAATGGAGCTGGACGGCCCGCTCAAGTATTGGTTGCCGCTGTTATCTGCCACCCAAAAGAACCTGGCGGTGGCCGAGCGTATTCGGCAACACCTGGGCACGACCGATCCCACGGTGTGGGTCGATGCGTTCCTGGTGGCCGAGGCAGTGCGCCAATGGTTGAACACCGACGATCCCGCCGTGTGGCTGCCTGCGTTTAACTATGCCGAGGACTTACGCCAGTCCATGAACACGCGGGATGCACAGCGCTGGATGCCTGCTTTTCAAAAAGCCTGGAAAGCCCTTCAGGAACAGAATGAAGTCGAGGTTTCGTCATGAAAAAACACGCGATTGCTTGTGCGCTGAGCGCGCTCATATTCACCACCGCCCTGCCTGCTGCGCATGCGGCAGTACCAGGCATTCCGGTCCTGGATCCGTCCAACCTGCTTGTGCTGAAAGCGAATGCGCTGGCCCAGGCCAAGCAGGCGATGGACGCGCTTACCACGGCCAAGGACGCCATCACCCAGACCGCGCAGCAATACAACCATTACAAAAGCATCATCACCGGCAATGACATGTTGGGTGGGTTCCTGAATGACCCCGCCTTGAACAATGTCATGCCCATGGGGGATTGGGCTGATGTTTACAGCACGGGCCGGGACATCGCCAGTTTGCGTGACCGCTACGGCTTGACCTCGGATAATGCCAGCGTGCAGGCGAAATTCGACCAGATGATGTCGGTTGCCGATGCGCTGGAGCGCAATTACAACGCCAGCACTGAACGGGTCAAGAACGCCGAGCTGCTACGGGCTCGGTTGAACGAGGTGACGACCCCACAGCAGAAGGAGGATTTACAGCTGCGTTACCAGCAGGAGCTGATCGAGCAGCAAAACCAGCAGATGCGGCTGGCCAATATGCAGATACTTCAGCAGCAGCAAGATAAAATGGAAAATGAAAAGCGGGCACAAGCGTTCAGTGATTACATGAAGGGTAAAACGAGCGTGCGGCCTAGCTACGAATGATTAACGACTCAGTTCACAAGGGAATATGACCTATGTTTAAAAAAATGAGTGCTGTGATTTGTTTGGTGCTGTGTGCATTTGCACTGTCTGGTTGCGGTGATGACAAAGGACAAGGGTTTGTTGGGCGATGGACCGGAGAAAACAAAACCAGAATGGGCAAGCCAACTTATGTGATGGATATATCAAAGGATGGAGAAGTCTTCCACGTAAACCTTGAAACCACGGCTGATCTTGTGGGGTATGGAAAAAAGGAAAAAGCTCTGCAGCGACTGGAAGCCAAGGCAGAGTCGGATAGTGTTCTAAGCATGGCTGGTGGTCTTGCAACCATGCGTATGGAAGGTAACGTCATCTATTTCGACAACACAACCTATACCCGATCAAAATGACGGAGGCGGCATGGACGTAACAAAAATAGCCCAGACGTTGTTCGATTTCGTTGATGCCGCTCTGCAAAGCGCTTTGGTCACCGGCATGGCAAAGGTGATGCTGGGGCTTGGAGCGCTCTTCGGAACCATATGGTTGATCGACTTCACGCTTCGAAACATTCAATGGCTGTACCGTGGCATGAACGTCGCCTTTGAAGAAGTGCCGAAAGAAATTGCAAAAATGGCTTTTATCACCGCGTGTGCATTCAACCTGGAGTGGTACGTAAAGACAATCGTGCCCTTTGTCACCGGCCTCCCTAATTGGATGGGGGGGATCATGTCCGGCCAGGAGGGCATGCAAACCAACCAGATTGACAGTTTGATTGTTGCGTATATCGAAAACCTGCAAGCGCTTATAAGTGCCATGAACTTCAATATCCTAACTACCAGTGTTGCTAATGTTTGGTTGGGTATTCAAGGCGTGGTGTTTTATGTGCTCGGAGGTATCCCGTTCTTGCTCGCCGCCGTTGCCACGCTTTTTGTGCTGAAGGTGTCGACAACGGCTATTGTGTCCGTGGGGCCTCTATTCATTGCATTTCTGTTGTTTGATCAGACCAAACAGTATTTCTGGGGTTGGGCATCAGCCATCGGAGGCTTTATGTTGGCTCAGGTACTGATTACGGTCGTGCTTGCTATCGAGATTGGCTTTATCAACACTGCGATGATCAAAGATGGTTCTTTAAACACCTCTCTGGCGGGTAATTTCATCATCCTGCTTGTCTTTGGCACGTTTACAGCACTTGTCATCGAACTGCCTTCGCAAGCGGCCTCCATCATGGGTGGCGGTCCCTCCGGAGGCGGAATGGTAAGCCGCATTTCAGGGTTTGGTGCAGCAAAAGGCATGACACGCGGTGTCGCCGCCGGCATTTCAAGACTGCGGAGGGGACGCAACAACATCAAATAAAACACCGCTTCATCTGCTACGCCCTCTCCCCACTCGCAACACCCTCGCTTTTCTCAGGTACTCCACTATGAATTTCAAACTTGCTTTGAGCGGGCTGCTTTCGGCTGCCCTGCTGTCAGGGTGTGGCTCTGCACCCAAACTGTCCGAACCGGAAGGGCAATGGGAAGACATGCCCTTCACCCATGCCCCTGTGCCTCGCGCTGCCCCCGTGACAACGCCTGCACCCGTGCCTGGCAGGGTGCTGCCAGCAGCGAGCCCTGCGCCCAAGGCGCAGTCGCTCAAGACCACCAGTCCAAAGCGTTCGGCAACCGCCTCCCCGGCAAAGCCTGCCGAGGCCCCGCCCAACGATTCCAAATGCTCCGCGAACTGATCCGCGCAGCACGTGTTTGTCCAGGTTTAGGTGACTTATGAAGAAGCTTCGCAAATCCAAAGAGGATGTGATCGAGCAGGAGCGGCAACTGGCCGCCCGTACCAGCATCGACGCGGCCACCGCACAAGAAATCAGCCTGGTTGAACAGGCTTGGATTCATGCAGCGCGGTACTTTGAAAAGAGCATCGCCGCCGATGAAAAGGCCAAGACCAAACGAGCAACGCGGTTGAATTATGTGTTCGGGGCTATTGCCGTCATGTCAGTTGCTGCCGTGATGGGCTTGACCCCGCTCAAGACCGTGCAACTTGGCTTGGTACGGGTCGACAGAAACTCCGGTTACACGGATGTGGTGTGGGCCGACGATAAAGGCAAGCCACAGGAGCAGATCGATGACGAGTTCTGGCTTTCCGCGTACACGCGTTTCCGCGAGAGCTACAACTTTTCGAGTAACGATGCCAATTACGCCATGGTCAAGTTGATGTCCTATGACGAGACCTTTACCGAGTACCGCAACTTCCAATTGTCCTCCAAGGGCTATCTGGAAGTGCTGGGGACCAACCGGCAAATACGCACGGATATCAACAATATCAATTTCCTTGATCGTAAAGATCGGGAAGGCACCGCCCAGGTGCGGATCACCAAAACCGTGCTGGACCGCAACGGCGTCCCCGATCCCCAGCTGCACCCGGTCACCTGGGTGGCCACAGTGACCTACGACTACAAAAACCCTGCGAAAAAAGCCGGTGACCAGTGGCTGAACCCCCGTGGCTTCGGGATCAAGGCCTACACAATGACTCAGGAAGTTGGGGTGTCCAATGGCAAATAAAGCCGCCTCAGGCCTCACGGCCTTGTTACTCATGACATTCGGTCTGCCTGCCTTTGCCGAGAGCATGGGCACTGGCTCGGCACTGGACCGGCGCGTGCAGACGGCCATTTATTCGCCTGACGAGGTGTACAGGATTCAAGCGACGGTGGGCCGTGGAGCGCTCGTCCAGCTTCAATCAAACGAGACGATCAATCAAGACACCGGGCTGATGGTATCGGGCGATCCGAAAGCTTGGTCTATTGGTCCAAACAAAGCGGGCAATATGGTTTCGCTCAAGCCGGTTACCGATAAAGAGCCCGATACAAACCTGACCATCAACACCAATAGGCGTACCTATCTGATTGAGCTGAAGTTGGTCGAGCACACCGAAGACTCAACCTATCTGCTGCGCTTCACCTACCCCGAGCCGCCGAAAAAGTCCGGCGCAACCCGCCGTGATCCCGGCAATCCCTGTGACGGCCCGGTACAAAACGGCCCCTACCAAAAGCGCTCGAACGAAGAGAGTCGATCCATAGCGCCCTATGAGGGCTGGGACAACGGCATGCTGACCTGCTTCCGCTTTACCGGCAACGGGCCGCGCCCGGTGCTGTACCAGGTTCTACCAGACGGCACCGAAACGGTGGCCGACATGCACAACGAACAGAACGTGGTCGTGGTGCATGGGGTCAGCCGATTGTTTCGGTTTCGCCTGAACGGTCTGCTTGTAGAGGCCCGGCCTACTGCCCAGGTGAACACGGGGTACAACTTCAACGGGACCACCACCGGCGAGATTCGGGAGCTCAAGCATGCAGAACAATGACAACGACCAGGCTCCGGAGAACACTCAAGGGCCGGACAACATCGGGCCGCCCGAAGCAGCAGCGTCCACAGCAGCTGCTCCGGAACCGGCCCCGGTCTCCGAGCCTTCTAGCACCCAGGCCCGTGGGGCCTTTGACGTGCGGGCCAAACGATCAGGTGATGCCCAAAACAAGAGAATGCTTTACCTGGGCCTGGTCGGGCTGGTGTTGGTTGGTCTGCTGGGGATAGGCGTACTCTGGTACTTCACCATTTCCCAGATGAAAACCACCGGCTCCGAGGTCGATGAAACCAACGTCAAGAAAGACGCGACCCTGGACGTGAATCTGGGCAGTGACGACAGCATGAAAAAGGCGCGGGAGGCCAAGCTGGCTGCTGACAAAGCCGATGAAGAAAGGCGAGCCCGAGCGGAAAGAGAGCGATTGGCCAAGGAGCAAAAGGATAAGGAGGATGCCGAACGCGGAAAAACCGGTCAGGACCATGCCGGTAGTGCGCCGCCACCACCCGGCTCTCCTGGCCAGAACCCGCCCGTGGAACAGACCCCCCGGCAACGCAAACTGGGACGTGAAATGTTGGTCACCTCGGAAGACGCGCAGGGTACTGGTGCCGGGAATACTCAGCCGCAACAGCCGTCCAGCGAGCAGCCATCCCTGCCGCCTTCAATGCTGGCCGACATTCAGGGCGGATCGAGCAGCGGTCTGGGTGGTGAATCGTCCACCCGAAAACGCAGCAGCCTGAGCAATCTGGGCGGCACCACCTTTACCCCGGCTAAGGCTTACCTGGCACCGAACCGCAAGTACCTGGTCAGCCACAACACCTACACGCGCTGCGCGCTGTACACCGAAATCATCAGTACACACCCAGGGATGGTGGATTGTCGTCTGACCGATCCGCTGTATTCCGCTGATGGCTCCACGGTGATTGCGGCAGCAGGTGACAAGCTCACCGGTGAACAGACGGTTGAGGTTGGGCCAGGCGAAACCAGCGTGTTCACCACCTGGACCGAAATCGAAACCGAAGCGGGTGTGCGGGCCAAGATTGACAGCTTGGGTGCAGGTCCCATGGGAGCCAGCGGGACCGAAGCCTGGATCGATCGTCACTACATGCAGCGCTTTGGCGGTGCGGTGATGTTGTCGTTCATCCAGGACGCGCTTCAGGCCGCGTCCAACACGACGCAGAAAAGCTCGGGGTCTGGAGGTTACACGGTGAACAACAGCGAGCAGAACGTCGAGAGCATGGCCAACAAGGCGTTGGACAGCACCATCAACATTCCGGACACCGGGAAACTGCTGCCTGGCACCGTTATCACCGTCATCGTGGCCCGCGACATCGACTTTTCATCGGTTTTCGAGAACCGCTAAGGAGTATTCATGACTGAAGAGCAAGGACTTACCGAAGACACGCTGGTCCTGGACTTCCTCGACCAGGCAGGTGCCACCGAGCGCCTTAATCGTCAGGGCACCAAGGACGTGGCCATCAACCGACCTTACGAGCTGTGGGTGGACGGTCCAAACGGCTGGGAACACGAAGAAGCGCCTTGGCTCACCTACAACCTGTGCTGGCGGCTGGCCAATGCGCTCTGTGCGCTGAGATACCGCGTACTGGCTCCTCACTCACCGATTCACACTGTGAAATTACCTGGCGGGGAGCGGGGCCAGATCGTCATGGCCCCGGCGTGCGAAGAGGGCACCCTGTCGATGACGTTTCGAAAACCCTCTTTGGATCGCTTCACCCATATGGATTACGTCAACAGTGGCCGCTATGACCGAGCCAGGGCCATCGCTTCACCGATACTGACCCTGAAAGCCTGGCAGCGCGACATGCAGGAAGCCCACGCAGCCGGCGAGTGGCATCGATTCATGGAAATCGCCATCGCTAATCGCCAGAACATCATCATTTTTGGCGGGCCAGGGTCGGGTAAAACCACTTACGGCAAGTCGCTGATCGACATGTTTCCGGTTAACCGTCGCATGATCACGATCCAGGAAATACTGGAGGACCCCATGCCTTTCCATCCTAACCATGTGCATTTGCTCTATGGCCATGTGGTGACGCCCAAAGCCCTGGTGGCCAGCGCGATGCGGATGAAGCCTGACCACCTGTTTTTGGCCGAGCTGACCGGTGATGAGGTGTGGCATTACATCGAGATTCTGAACACCGGCACCAAGGGCACCGTGACCACTGCGCACGCCAATGACAGTGAAGCAGGCTACGCCCGTGTGTGCGGTCTGGTGAAGCAGTCACCAATCGGCCTTGGCCTGGATTACGCGTACATCGAACGACTGGTGCGCACCTCATTCGACGTGGTGGTGTACATGGAAAACACCTACATCGAGGAAGTGCATTACGAACCCGAACACAAGCTGGCCTTGCTCAATGGCCAGCGTCAACGCGCTGCCTAGGAGAATGCCATGTGGTGGAAAGTCTCGTTATCAATCGTATTCATGATGGTTGCGTGCTTCGTGATCGGGCTGTACGCAGGGGGGGCTATGTATCTGCACCTGACCCAAGGTCACTTCGCGGGCTTGGCCTGGGACACGCTATGGGAGACCCGCAACCTGGCCTGGAACGACCGGCGGATGCTGTACGTGCCCTGGTCATGGTGTGTGACCGCTGCCCTCACCTTCTTGCCGGTCGGCATAACGCTGATGGCCCTTTTCGTGCGTTTGAAGCCCAAGACCTCGTTGCACGGTGATGCCCGCTTTGCAAACAACCGTGAGCTGCGCCAGTTCGAGTACCAGGGCGAATACAAGAACACCAGCAAGTAGGCCTTACACCCGCATCGCCGCCTGATACTCCCGAATTTTCAAACCATTTCCTTGCACCGCCACGCAGACGGCTATCAGCCGCCTGGGGCCGATCTGTGTCCGGAAGCACCTTGCAGGAGAGTCCCAATGGAACAATCAAAAAAATCGAAACCCCTTCTCTTTTTGGGTTTGCCCTTGCCCATTGCGCTGGGCGTTGTCTTTGCAGCTTGGGGAATTTATATCGCACTCGCAAAGCTCGATGAGATCAGTGCATCGCTCAGGCAGATCCAAGCCAATCAGCAGGTGGCCATCGCCCTACAACAAAGCCTCGAAGCCCAGGCGATTGAGCGTCGAGCAGGTGTCCGCTGATGGCCAGAGCTAAATCCAAACCCATCAGCCCGACCAACCCACAAAAACGGATCGATGAGTATCCCGCGTTCCTCTTGGGCAAACACCCCACGGAGGATTCGTTTCTGGCCAGCTACGGGCAACAGTTCGTGATGCTGGCCGCACCACCAGGCACCGGAAAAGGTGTCGGGGCTGTGATCCCCAACCTCCTCAGCTACCCCGATTCAATGGTGGTCAACGATCCGAAATTTGAAAACTGGGAAATCACCTCGGGTTTTCGCGCTGCCGCCGGGCACAAGGTCTATCGCTTTTCCCCTGAACGCCTGGAGACGCACCGCTGGAATCCACTGAGCGCTATAAACCGCGATCCGCTCTACCGGTTGGGGGAAATTCGCACGATTGCCAGGGTGCTGTTTGTCTCCGACAACCCAAAGAACCAGGAGTGGTACAACAAGGCAGGCAACGTCTTCACCGCCGTACTGCTGTTTCTGATGGAAACGCCGGAAATGCCTTTCACGTTGCCTCAGGCCTACGAAATTGGGTCTTTGGGTACAGGTATGGGTACGTGGGCGCAACAGATCATCGAGCTGCGCAGCACCGGCCCTAATGCGCTCTCCTTTGAAGCCCTTCGCGAGCTTAATGGTGTATTCGAGGCCTCGAAAAACAAGAGCAGTGGTTGGTCCACCACCGTGGATATCGTGCGTGACGTGTTGTCGGTGTATGCCGAGAAGACGGTGGCATGGGCAGTGTCGGGAGATGACATCGACCTGTCGAAAGCCCGAGAAGAAAAGATGACCGCGTACTTCAGCGTCACCGAGGGTTCGCTGAAGAAGTATGGCCCGCTGATGAATCTGTTCTTCACACAGGCCATACGGCTCAATTCCAAGGTCATTCCCGAGCAAGGCGGGCACTGTGCAGACGGCACGCTACGGTACAAGTACCAGCTGGCCCTATTGATGGATGAGCTGGCCATCATGGGCCGTATTGAAATCTTGGAGACTGCGCCCGCCTTGACCCGAGGCGCGGGGCTGAGGTTCTTCTTCATTTTCCAGGGTAAGGATCAGCTGCGAGCTATCTATGGTGAGGAAGCTGCCAACGCCATCATGAAGGCGATTCACAATGAAATCGTGTTCGCCCCTGGTGATATTAAGCTGGCTGAGGAGTACAGCAGGCGCTTGGGTAATACCACCGTGCGCGTCCATAACCAGTCATTGAACAGGCAGAAGCATCAGGTTGGGGCTCAAGGGCAAACAGACAGCTACAGCGAACAGCCCCGGCCCTTGATGCTGCCCCAAGACATCAACGAGCTGCCTTATGACAAACAGTTAATCTTTGTACAGGGGACCAAAACCACGCCCGCCCTGAAGATTTTGGCTCGCAAGATTTTTTACTACGAGGAAGAGGTGTTCAGGTCGCGAGAAAAGCTGCCGCCGCCGCCCTTGCCTGTCGGTGATGCATCAAAAATCGACGCGCTCACCGTGCCGGTGCGCACCATCGAAGCCAAGGTGGCAGTGGCAGACGCCAAGCCCATGCAGGCCGAACAACGGCAGCGCTGGAATCCCAAAGAAAAAGCGTCCGAAGTGGCTCAGGCCGAAGCGGACAAGGCACAGCCAGTTGAGGTCGAGCCTGATCCAGAGCCTGTGCAGGCTGACGACACCTCCGAACCGATGTAGTCCCCCCACCGGCGCACCCAGCGCCTGCAGGAGCAAAACATGAATACCTACAGCAAAACGGCTGACCGCCAGGGTCAGGCCGCTGGCAACGCCGTGCCTGGTCGCGGCAAAACGCGGGTCTGCGCGCTGTTCGCAGTGTGCCTGCTGGGCAGCAGCTCAGCGTTCGCCGGTGACCCGTGCAAGTCCGTGCTTTGCCTCTACGGCAAGTTCACCGGCAACAGTGGTGGCAGCGAGTGCCGCAGCGCCGAACAAGACTACTTCAGCATCCTGGTCAAGAAGCACGGGAACATCAAATGGAGCCAGACCGCCACGGCGCGCCAGGACTACCTCAACAGCTGCCCCGGTGCTGATCAGAGCTACACCCAAAAAATCAACGACAAGTTCGGCAAGGTCCGGGGCTAAGCCCCAGATCCTGACAAGGAGAACACCATGCGAGTATTCATTGCGGAAAAGCCCGCCCTGGGCCAAGTCATTGCCGAAGCGCTGGGCACCGTCATACGCAAGGACGGCTATTTCGAGTGCGGCAGCAACGATATCGTCACCTGGTGCGTGGGCCATCTGCTCGAACTGGCCCCGCCCGAGGTGCACAACCCCGATTATAAAAACTGGGTTCAGGCCGACCTGCCCCTGAAGCTGCGTCCGGCCAAGTACCAGCCCATCGCACGCACCAAGGACCAGCTGAGCATCGTCCAGCAGCTGATCGGTCGCGCTTCGGAAATCGTCCACGCCGGAGACCCGGACGACGAAGGCCAACTGCTGGTCGACGAAGTCCTAGTGCATTTCGGCAACACCGCGCCGGTCAAACGCATCCTGATCAACGACATGAACGCCAATGCTGCCCGTAAAGCGTTGGACGGCCTGCGCGACAACACCGAGTTTTTCGGCCTGTTCCAGAAGGCCCTGGCCCGCAGCATCGGTGATCAGTTGTACGGCTTCAACATGACCCGCGCCTGCACCCTGGCCGGTAGGGCCAAGGGCGTCAAAAGCGTGTTGTCAGTGGGCCGCGTGCAGACCCCGATCCTGGGGCTGATCGTGAATCGCTACCTGGCCAACAAGAGTCACGCCAGTGCGTTTTACTACACGGTTGCGGCAAGCCTGGCCGTTTGTGGCAGTCGTCCCCAGGCCCGCCTCGTGGTGGCCGCGGATGCCCCGATTGATGACAAGCACCGCATCATCGACGAGGCGTATGCCACGCAGGTAGCCGACGCGTGCCGGCAGAAACCAGCGAACGTGATCGAGGCCCGTGTGGAGGAGAAGCAAACGCCCGCACCTTTGCCGTTCGCGTTGCTGGACCTGCAGGTGTACATGAGCAAGACCCACAGCATCGATGCGGAGAAAACCCTGGCCCTGACCCAGGCGCTGCGCGAGAAGTACAAGGCCATCACCTACAACCGGTCCGATTGCAGTTACCTGTCCGACGAACAATTTGCCGAGGCCCCGCAGACCTTGAGCCTGCTCAGCGAAGCCCTGCCTGACCTGGTCGGGATGTTTGCCGAGGTGAATTCGGAACGCAAAAGCCGGGCTTTCGACGACAGCAAGGTCTCGGCGCACACCGCGATCATCCCAACGGCAGTGAAGATCGACATTGCCCAGCTCAGTGACGATGAGCGCGCCGTGTACATGGCCATCGTCAAACGTTACGTCGCGCAGTTCTTGCCCGAGAAGCGCTACCTCAGTGCCGAAGTGCGTTTTGGCGTGAACGGCCACACCTTCGTTGCGCGCTCCACCAAAGTGACGCAGCCCGGTTGGACGGCGCAGGTCACTGAAGAAAACGAGCAAGACGAAGATGCGTCGGACGCCGCCGAGGTCGCAAGCCCCTTCGATGCACTGGCGGATCTGAAAGTCGGTGACGCCGGAGTGTGCGACGGCATCACGGTGGCCAAGGAAAAGACCAAGCCGCTGCCGCTCTACACCGAAGCAGAGCTGCTAAAGGACCTACGGCGGGTCGCCAAGTATGTGAAAGACCCGCGCATCAAGCAGCTGCTGATCGACCGTGACCAGGGCAAGAAAGGCGAGAACGGCGGCATCGGCACCCCGGCGACCCGTGGCGCGGTGCTGGCCAAGTTGCAGGAGCGTGGTTTCTACGCGGTAGAGAAGAAAAAACTGATTCCCACCGCGTTGGGGCTTGAGTTCATCGCCGCGTTGCCAGCGATTGCGACCACGCCGGACATGACTGCGCTGTGGCATGAACAGCAGCAGATGATCGAGGCCGGTGAACTGACCGTCGACGCGTTCCTGGACGAACTGGAGGCCTTCATTGCAGACCAGGTGCAGAACATCGACCTGGGCAACGTGCAAGGCGACGGTAAGCCGGTGCTGGACAGCCTGAACGCCCAGTGCCCCATGTGTGGGGGTGAACTGGCCGTCACCCCGCGAGTGATCGGGTGCCGAGCCTGCGCCTTCAAGTTCCATCCGGAAGTCAGCGGCAAGATGTTGTCGCCTGGCCAGATCGAGGCGCTGCTGACGAATGGCAAGACCGGCGTACTGAAGGGTTTTCACAGCAAGAAAACCGGCAAGTCCTTTGATGCGGCCCTGAAGCTCAACCACGAAGCCAAGTTGGAATTCGTATTCAGCCGCAAACCAACCCGCGCATGACCCCCTCTACAAAGGAGGCTTTGGCTATGCCAGACGCAAAACTTCCCAAGGGAGCCTATGCCGCCCTTGAAGCGCTTCAGGCCCAGGCTGTAGCAGTAACAGCAACGATTCCAGGCAATGATCCTGAAGCCTTGGCATTGGGCCGCAAGGCACTTGCGGACGCTCAGGCACAAATGGCGAAACATCCGAATTGGGTGGCCAAGATCATCAAGGCGCTGCTGATAGCCCCATTCGACGAAGTCACCATCCTGACCGCAGACGCTGATTGGCTTGCACAGACCTTTACCGAACGTGTTGCTCAGTGGCCACCTGGTGACACGATGACTGCGCACTGCCCCAACTGCGAAACCCCCGCAACTGTCGATATCGCCAACGTCAGAAAGTGGGAAATGACTTGGCGTCCAGTGGATTGCGACACCTGTTTCGCCGAGTTTGAGTTGTCGGCAAACGGCACAACTGCCTTGATATTGGCCCCTGCTGCGCAGTCTTCGGCCCGGGGCCGCGAGCTGTTGAACACGACAATCCATTTTGATCCCGACGCCAGCAAAAACGCCCCCTACACCACTGCCGTTGAGATCTTGCTTGGTGGTGTGGGCCGTCTGATGTTTCCCGATGGCACCGAGCAGTTCGTGGACGATGACGCCGAACCGGCGCTGATCTATTCGCCACGCCTTCAGCCCGACGCCCTGGAGCGGTTCTGCGAAGAACACATGGATCGCTACGAGCGTTTTCATGAGGAACACGAAGCGCAATTGGCAGGCTTCGAACGTATCGCCATGGACGCCTTTTGGTAAGTCCATAGGTCTCGTAACACCCCCTCACATCCCTTTAAGCACTCATTGAAGAAGGAGCGCAATCATGGCGCGTGGCATCAATAAAGTGATCCTGGTAGGCACCTGCGGACAAGACCCTGACTGTCGTTACCTTCCCAACGGCACTGCGGTGACCAACCTGAGCCTGGCCACCAGCGAGCAGTGGACTGACAAGCAGAGCGGGCAGAAGGTCGAAAAGACCGAATGGCACCGCGTGTCGCTGTTTGGCAAGGTCGCTGAAATCGCCGGTGAATACCTACGCAAGGGCTCGCAGGTCTACATCGAGGGCAAGCTGCAAACCCGCGAATGGGAGAAAGACGGTATCAAGCGCTACACCACGGAAATCGTCGTGGACATGCAGGGCACGATGCAGTTGCTGGGTGGCCGTCCACAGGGCGACTACCAACAAGGGCAGACCGGCCACGGCAGCGGCGGCAGTGATCACCAGGAACCTCCTCGGCAGCAAGCCCCCCAACAAGCGGCGCCTGAAAAATCGTCCGGCAAAGGCAAAGCCGCATCAAAACCGCCACGTGCATCAGGCAAGCAGGCACAGGCCAAAGTGCCCGAACCGCAACCCGCTGGGGATTTTGACGGCAGTGATGACAAAATCCCGTTCATGGACCCCTATCGGTTCAACTGGATGCTGGTCTGACCCATCCGCACAGCGATCTTGCCCACGTCAGGTGCCGCGCTCCCGGCTCGTCGTGACGCGCTTTATCGTCGCGGCGAACGGAAGCACGGGCGCAGCGCACACTTGACGCTACCTCTTTCAAAAAAGGCTCACCTTGGGAGTGTGGGGTAGCTTCACCACCCCGCGCTCCCGAGGTCAACGCGGCCGTTGCGAGATGACAAGGGCCGCGCCCTTGGTGTTCAAACCGCCCGGCATCAACAATTTCAGATCAAGCACACCGGGTGGTGTTTACCCGGTGCGAACCCCTCTATTCAAGGATTACCCAGATGAAATTCATCAAAAAGAAAGTTGTGGTCATCAATTACACCGGCACCGTTGGCAAAACTACCATCGCGGCCAACTTGCTGTGGCCACGTATGGGCGGTGCGCCGCTCTATGCCATTGAGTCAATCAACGAAACGGCTGAGAACCTTGGCTTGGATGTTGAGAAGCTGCGCGGCGACGCGTTCCGCGAGCTGTTCAAGCGACTCATGCTGGAGGATCAGGCGATTATCGACGTTGGAGCGTCCAACGTTGAAGATTTTATGGCCAACCTGGAGGAGTTTGACGAAGCCCATGAGGAAGTTGATTACTTCGTGGTCCCGGTCACCTCGGGTACCAAGGAGCAAAAGGAAACCGTCAGCATGATTGGCAGCCTGTCCTCTCTTGGCGTACCTCCTGAAAAGATTCTTGTATTGTTCAATCGTGTCAAAAAAGATGTGAAAACAGAGTTTCCGATTATCTTTGCTTATCACCAGCGCGCCGGTGCCTTCACGCTGAATCCTGACTGTGCCGTGTTCGAATCTGCATTGTTTGATGCCTTGTCTATCCACCGTATCTCAATGCAAACCGTAATGGACGATGACACCGACTACAAAACACTCCTCAAGAATAAAGATGCCAGCGCACAAGAGCGTGATCGTTGGTCTGATATGTTCGGCCTGACGCTCTTGTGTAAAGGCGTCAATCGCAAGCTTGATCGAGTTTTCGCAGCGTTGTTTGACCTTGAGGTGATCAAATGAGCGAACATGAAACTATTCCCTCTACTGCACGTGATGCTCTGATTATTGAGTTGTTGAGCGACGTAGGCCGTTTGCACGATGAGGTTAAACGCATTCCGAAGCTGCTTGAGATATCCATGAGGGATTCACTGGATATTGTGGCCGACGCAGTAGAGGATGCGGAAGACACTGCGTTGCTTTTGCAAGAATCGACAAAGGAAGTTATTCAAGCGACTGCCGCCAAAGCTGGTGTGGACGTTGCTTTGGAAATGTCCACGGCCATTCACCAGAGTTTAGAGCGAGTGTTCGAACCTGCTTTGCAGCGCGCAGCGATAAAAATCGATGACTTGGAAAAGCGAGTCAGCGCTTTATCCGGCAATTTTCGTGACACCCAAGCCTCACGGTTCAACTATATTGTCCTGTCGGGATTTGTTGCCGTGAGTATCGCGGTGGTGTGTGCAATGGGGTGGGTAGCGATAAAGGCTCAGGACGTTAATGAAACCAATCGATGGTTTTATCACGAATACAAAAAACAGCAGGCTGTCATTGATACGCTACCGTCTGCCATTAAAAAACAGTTTGCGCAGTAACCACTGAGCTAATATATAACGGTCATGGCTTGGAAGTTCTGTTCGCGTCACTGATGACTTCGGCCCAATTCGTGTTTTCCACCTCCTCCCTGATTTGCTTCATGTTTTGCCTGAAGTTAGCTTGTGGCCTGGTCTTCTCGCCATTCAGCAATGCGGGTTTGCTGACCGCTGCGCTGTCGCTTTTTTCAGGTAGGGGGTATTTAACCTGTCCGGCTCGTTTGTGGCTTTTACGAATTCTGTACAGCGCCTGGTCGAAGTGACGAAGGCTGATTGCGAGTCCAGTATCCACCAGTTTCTGGTGAATCACCGTCCTGCTTACACCTGAGTTCAGAGCGTTTTCGATCACGTCATACAGGTCGCGAATTTGCGCAGTGTACGACCTGGCTTTGCTGTCCTGGGCTAGTTCTGCCAACGCATCACGCCGGTTTTCGGTTTCTTGAGCCACGATTTGCCCCTTGCTGCGTACAAAGTGATGTAAATGTGATGTAAATCTGTCGTATTCGAGCGTAACACTGATGTAGAAAAACGCAATGCAAAGTAATTCTGACGTAATCCCGAGCATTTCTGATGCAATTCTGATGTAACCGTGGGTTCATCCTGCTGACCCCCTATCTCGAATTCGCTAAACAGGCACGTTACCGATTGTCTACAAAAAAGAGCTTCGCCTTTTTCGTAGCCAATCGACGTGCCAAAGGGGATACCCCTTTGAAACCCCGCAGGGCGGGAAAGCGTCGTTGTTGTCGTTGTTGGTTGTCGTCATTCCAGGTGCCCCCAGGAGGTGATCTTGTGGCCGAAAAAGTGAACAAGTCGTGCCCCGTGTCATGCCGTTTCACGGATGAACAGTTCGCTCGGTTTGCCGAGGACATAGCTCAATCCGGCTTGAAGCCAGCCCGATTCTTTCGTGACCTGGTGATCAGCCGTTCGCCTACCTTCGAGCGGTCCGCAATCGACAAAAAGCGGATGCAGCAGGTATTCGAAAAGTCCGGACTTGCTCTAAACCGAGTTGCCTACTCCGCAAACTCGGCACCTTACAACGGCACCGTTTATCAAAAGCAGTATCTCCACTGGCTTAATAAGCTGAATGCTATTCAACAACTGTTGCTCACCGTGTTGTCCGATGCTGACCCGCCAAAATCGGCAAAGCCAGTCCATAACGGCAACCGTGGTTCACCTAACGTATCTGGCAAAAAAGTTCATATCATTCGGTTTCGACTCACCCAAGACGAAATGACCCAGTTCGATGACATGATCAAACGGGCGGGCTGTTCTGCATCAACCTTTTTTCGAGAGCTGATTTTAAATCCAACTCCAGTATTCAAAGAGTTTACCGGGTTTAGGAGAAGAATAGTATTCATCGTCAACAAAGCCGGTAACAACATTTCGCAGTTGGCTTATATCGCTAAATCAGCCAGTGACAGGGGCCTCATTACCGACAGTGTGAGAGACAAATGGTATGAAGCGCTGGTAGTCATCGAGACGATTTTATTAGCAGGTATAGAATATGCTGATTAGAGTCAGTGGCTATAACACTGGGGCGCAGGAGTATTTAGAACAAGGTAACAAGTCAGGCCGGGAGTTTACACGTGATGAATTGGACCATCGTTTGATCATTGAGGGGCAGCTCAGTGTTACTAGAGCTATCTACGAAAGTATCCCGGACCATGGCCAAGATCGCTACCTTACGTTCACGCTAAGCTTCAAAGAGGACACGGTGTCACCTGAATTGCTCAAGGCAGTGACGACCGACTTCAAGAACTTCTTTATGCATGCGTACAAGCCTGAAGAATTCAATCTGTATGCCGAAGCGCACTTGCCAAAAATGAAGACGGTCACTGATAGGAAAACCGGCGAGGTGATTGACCGCAAGCCACACATTCATATCATCATTCCGCGTATCAACTTGCTGAGCGGCAACGAGGCCAATCCGGTCGATGTTTATAAGAATCATGAGAAGTATTTTGAAGCTTTTCAGGAGCACATTAACCAGAAGTACGGTCTGTCTTCACCGCGTGAGAATGTGCGTGCGGACATTACCGATGCGGCCAGTGTTTTGTCACGTTACAAGGGCGACGACTTTTACGGCAAGAACCGCCAGTTCAAACAGCAGCTGGTTAAGCAGGTCATTGAGCGCGGCGTAACTTCACGCGCCGATTTTTATGCCCTGGTAGCTGAGCACGGTGAAACGCGCATCCGTAATGAAGGCAAGGACAACGAATACATTTCGGTCAAATTGCCGGGTGACGCAAAGGGCACGAACCTGAAAGACACCATCTTTCAGGATGCCTTCATTGTCCGGCGTGAACTGAAAAAACCACCGCTTGAAGCCAGTGTGATCCAGGAGCGCTTGCTTGCTTGGCCGCAGCGCGCAAGGGAAATCAAGTACGTCAACAAGGCCACCCCCAAGTTTCGCAAACAGTATTCCCAAGCTTCCCCTGAAGAGCGTGTTCGGCTATTGGCCGAGCGCGAAACCAATTTCTACCGAGCACATGGAGATGATTATGAATCCGTACACACCTGGCAACGACAGAGAGATAACCAGCGAAGTCCTGCTGAAACTACAGGGCGACGCACTGCGGCACCTGCCGATGGCTTGCAAGACCTGTCCGTCAGCGATGTGGCAGATCACAGGCAAGCCGGACCGACCCGAAGCCGTGACGGTGCGTTGTTACTGCCCAGTGATGCACACGTTCACGTGGGACAGTCGCAACCAGGAGGAGATTCTGGATTGCGATCATCTGTACCAGGAGGAGGACGAGGAAGGCGGGTCGGGTCCACAGCTGAGCGAGGAAGAGGAGGAAGCCAACCTGCCGCCGTTTCTCAAGAAACAAAGGGAACAGCAACGCCTGCAGGCGCAACAGGCCGACGACGAGCCGGAGCTGGAAAACCCCGAAACACCCGAGTACGAGCTGGACGTGTAGTCCCGCCTTATGCCCAGAACCCCCACCGTGTCGCCACCATCGCTGACATCGAGGAGCGGGGCCGACGCCTGTTTGACCCGCTCAAGTGGCCTTCTGACAACGCGCTGGTGTTCTATCGATCATCCAGCCACCCACAGGTGGCCGACCAGTTGCCCCGGGCGACGGCTGCGACGACAACGCCTGTCCAATCTACTGCCGGACGCAGGCCCCGGAGTTCAGGCAAGCCCCGCCCTCCCCGTCAATGGCGGCCTGGTGCTGTCCCGCCTTACGCCAAGAACCCGCACCGGGTCGCGACGGTGGCTGACATCGAGCAGCGCGCCCGGATGCTGTTCGATCCGCTCAAGCGACCTGCAGACAAGGCGCTGGTGTTCAAGCGGGCTTCGATCAAGGCCCTGACCGTTAACAAACACGCCTCCACGGTGGCCGCGTATTTCACGCGGCAGGCGCAGCACAACCAGATCGCTCCGGCCCACCGCCGGGCCATACGCCGGATCGATCAGCAGTATTTCGCGCTCAGGCGCGCCGTGTTCTCCGATCAACGCTTAACCCGCCAGGACAAGGCGCAGCTGGTTTCCGTGCTGACCTTCGAACGGCTCAAAGCACGTGAACAGTTCCACAAATCCCAACCCAATATCGAGGTAAATCTCATGGGCAGTGCAGCCATACGCAATCTACTAGATGATGAAAAAGAAGACCCAGGCTTCAGCATCAGCGGCGCGAGGGGCCCAGGCCGTGAAGGCGTGCGTGACCAGGTGAAGCGGATCATGGATCGCTTCGCCAAGCAGGTTGATCCAGTCGCCGCCAGTGAGCGGGCTCGCGACCTCAGCGCCAAGGATCTTTACACGCGCAAGGCCAAGTTCAGTCAGAACGTGCATTACCTGGACAAACAGACCGACAAGACTTTGTTTGTCGACACGGGTACCACCATTTCCATGCGCCGCACGGGCATCACCGAAGCCGGGGTGTCCGTAGCCCTTCAGCTGGCCCGGGAAAGGTTTGGCAGCACACTGACGATCAACGGCACTGCCGAATTCAAGAAGTTGGTGATTGAGGCGGTGGCCAAGAATGGCCTGGACGTGCATTTCACCGACAAGGCCATGAACCAAAGCCTGGCGGATCGCCGTGCAGAGCTGGACATCGAGCGCGGTGGCCAGAGCATTGGTCCTGCCACCGACTTGCCTCGGCACGTTGATGACGCCACACGGGACGTGCGGGACCAGGCGGATCGCCTAGGCGTTACCGTGCCTATCGAAGCGATGTATGGCCAAGGAAAAACGGCTGACCAGGTTAGCCAGGCGCTGGCCACCCAGCTCGACACTGTTCCCGAGCCGGAGCGCATTGCGTTTGTGGAGACGGTGGCGATCACTCTGGCCATTCCAGAGCGTGGCGAGCCCAAGGGCGACCAGGCATTTGCCCAATGGCAGTCGCAGCGCGCGCAGCCTGCAGCGGATTCCGCAGCAACGGCTACAACAGAAATGCAGACCGCTGTGCCAATGCCTTCAGACGCTGCGCCCGAACCGATGAGCCCAGAAGCTGAGATGCCTACTCTGGCCAACGACCCGGCCCTTCAAAGCCCCAGCGAGCTGGTCAGGCTTGAAGCGCAATGGCGTCGGGATTTCCCGATGTCCGAAGCGGATGTCAGGGCCTCTGACACGGTCATGGGCTTGCGAGGTGAAGACCATGCCGTCTGGATCATTGCGACGAATGACAAGACGCCTGAGGCCGCTGCCATGCTGACGGCTTACATGGAAAACGACAGCTACCGCGAAGCGTTCAAAGCCAGCATTGTCGCTGCTTACAAGCAAGTCGAAAACTCGCCTAAGTTGGTCGATGACTTGGACCACCTCACGGCGATGGCTGCCCAGATAGTCAATGAGGTGGAAGACCGCTTGTACCCGGCCCCTCAAGCTTCATCCGAGTCCACGAACAAGATCATCGAGGGCACGCTTATCGAGCATGGGGAAGCACCGTATCAGCACAATGACGACAACCAGATGAGCTACTTCGTGACTCTCAAGCCAGAGGGCAGTAAGCCTCGCACGGTGTGGGGCGTAGGGCTGGCAGAGGCCATGAGCGAAGCAGATCTGAAACAAGGCGACCAGGTCCGTTTGGAAGACCTGGGCACCCAGCCGGTCGTGGTGCAGGTCATCGAAGAGAACGGCACTGTCACGGACAAAACGGTCAACCGCCGCGAATGGTCAGCGCAGCCGGTCGCGCCTGAACGGGAAGTGGCCGAGACCACGCCCAAGGGGCAGGCCGCAGCAGCAGGTACACCGGAGCTGTCATCCCCTGATGAAGATGATGGTATGAGTGTGGATTGAACCGAGTGAAAACCCACCTCCTTGTATGGAGGTGGGTCCTTTCCAGGCGACTCAGCAGATTCCTCGTAGCAAATATTTCATAACTTATGTAAGTTATGTCACTTCAATAATCAGTCTCAAGGGCAGTTCATGATCTTACTTTTAGGTGGTGAAAAAGGCGGCAGCGGTAAAAGCTGTCTGGCTCAAAACCTGGCCGTCTGGCTGCAGGCTCGCGGAGGTGACGTCCTGCTTCTAGATGCCGACCCTCAGGGCACAACCGCAGACTGGGCTGCTGAACGCTCTGCACAGGGAGACCTCCCTGCGATTCCTGTTGTGCAAGCACACGGCAATATTCGTCAAACGCTGACAGACCTTCGGGGCCGGTACAGGCAAATTGTGGTCGATGCTGGAGGATCTGATTCGGAGGCACTGCGGTCAGCTATGACGGTAGCAACTCATATGTTGATCCCTTTCCGGCCCAAGCGACGAGATCTTAAGACCCTTCCAAAGGTCGACAACCTGGCACGATTGGCTACTGCAGTGAACCCAGCATTGAACGTGCGTGCAGTGATCACCCAATGCCCTGCCCTTCCTAGCCAGATACAACGGATATTGGATGCCAAAGAAGCATGCCGCTCCTTCGGCATTCAACCTCTTGACGCTATTACTACAGCTCGCAATGTCTACGACGATGCGGATGAAGACGGATGTTCGGTCTTGGAAAGCAACTCTGACGCACGTGCTAAAGAAGAAATAGAGACGCTGGCAGCAGAGCTTTGGGGGGCTGCAAAATGGGATTGAAAGATTTGATTCGTAAGCCAGAGCAGGTCTCCCCGTCTTCGGAGACCAACGACGAAGCAGCACTGGCATTTATATCTGCTGCACCTGTTAGTGCCACCCCCGAGCCTAAGCGTAAGCGTAAGAAAGCTTCTACGTTCGTGCGTACTACTTTTTCCCTTTCCAAAGACGTCAACAGGCAGATAGATAAGATTTCTCTATTGCCACGGACCTTCCGCATATCTCGATCCGATGTAATTCGGGCTGGGATCATGGCCCTCCAGGAGCTGGATAAGGCTGATCTGATTGCGTTGCTAGAGAATGCATCGAATGCTGAACCCATTACCGATTTTACGGAAGACGAGTAAGTGTCTTAACTTACGTAAGTTATTTCAGTTGCATAAATTACTTCATTTGTATTGCTGAGAGCCACGTGCCGCAAGGCCTATAGCCATTCGCACTATGATAAAAATCTGTGCAATATCAGCTGTAAAAAATGGCATTTTCATTGCGGATGGAGAACCCGGGTGGTAGTGTTCACGCACTTTGCCTGCCCACTGTTGCTGGCATGCCACATTTTTCATGCTCGAATGAGCGTAGACGGGAAAATTTCTAACGATTTAGCCAAATAGCAGAAACCAAAAAGCCCCGGTTGGCGCCGGGGCTTTTTGGAAAAACTTGAACAGGCCGTTTGGTTGCGGAGTACCTGTTCAACACACATAACGTGAGCTGATTATGGCGTTCACTACGGTTTTGTGCAAGCCGTCAAAAGTGAAGCCTTCAGTTCACCGCTGAACGGTGGACTTATGGAAAAGATTCTTCAGCGGCTGCGCGTCCTTGATGACAGCACCCTGCCCTCCCAGTTGGCCCCTTGCGTCACACCCTTTCACCGCGTTGGCCAAGGCGGTGAAGC